>NZ_AP022870.1:790000-6325000 GCF_011764545.1 Phytohabitans flavus
GGAGCGTCCCTGATGAACCTTCCTGTGCTAACCACCCAAACCATCATGGCCTTCGGGTTGTGGTGGGGAGCGTGGGAACCTGGGGGGTAGTAGTCAAGCGATGGGGTGACGCAGGAAGGTAGCTGATCCCGGCCGGTGGTTGTGCCGGGGTAAGCGTGTAGGCCGCACCATAGGCAAATCCGTGGTGCATGTGGCTGAGACGTGATGCCGAGCCGATTCAGGTGAAGTCAGTGATCCTATGCTGCCGAGAAAAGCCTCTAGCGAGTTCCGAGCGGCCCGTACCCCAAACCGACACAGGTGGTCAGGTAGAGAATACCGAGGCGATCGGGTGAACTGTGGTTAAGGAACTCGGCAAATTGCCCCCGTAACTTAGGGAGAAGGGGGGCCGGACGCGTGAAGCCCCTTGCGGGTGGAGCGTGGTATGGCCGCAGAGAGCAGGGGGAAGCGACTGTTTACTAAAAACACAGGTCCATGCGAAGTCGTAAGACGCTGTATATGGACTGACGCCTGCCCGGTGCTGGAACGTTAAGGGGACCGGTTAGCTCCTTTGGGGCGAAGCTGAGAACTTAAGCGCCAGTAAACGGCGGTGGTAACTATAACCATCCTAAGGTAGCGAAATTCCTTGTCGGGTAAGTTCCGACCTGCACGAATGGCGTAACGACTTCCCCACTGTCTCAACCACAGGCCCGGCGAAATTGCATTACGAGTAAAGATGCTCGTTACGCGCGGCAGGACGGAAAGACCCCGGGACCTTTACTATAGCTTGACATTGGTATTCGGACTTGATTGTGTAGGATAGGTGGGAGACTGTGAAGCTGGCACGCCAGTGTCGGTGGAGTCACTGTTGAAATACCACTCTGTTGAGTTTGGGTATCTAACCTTGGGCCCTGATCGGGTTCAGGGACAGTGTCTGGTGGGTAGTTTAACTGGGGCGGTTGCCTCCCAAAGGGTAACGGAGGCGCCCAAAGGTTCCCTCAGCCTGGTTGGCAATCAGGTGTTGAGTGTAAGTGCACAAGGGAGCTTGACTGTGAGACTGACGGGTCGAGCAGGGACGAAAGTCGGGACTAGTGATCCGGCACTTGCGTGTGGAAGCGGTGTCGCTCAACGGATAAAAGGTACCCCGGGGATAACAGGCTGATCTTCCCCAAGAGTCCATATCGACGGGATGGTTTGGCACCTCGATGTCGGCTCGTCGCATCCTGGGGCTGTAGCAGGTCCCAAGGGTTGGGCTGTTCGCCCATTAAAGCGGTACGCGAGCTGGGTTTAGAACGTCGTGAGACAGTTCGGTCCCTATCCGCCGTGCGCGTAGGATACTTGAGAAGGGCTGTCCCTAGTACGAGAGGACCGGGACGGACGAACCTCTGGTGTGCCAGTTGTCCCGCCAGGGGCACGGCTGGTTGGCTACGTTCGGAAGGGATAACCGCTGAAAGCATCTAAGCGGGAAGCCTGCTTCAAGATGAGGTATCCCACCCCTTGTGGGTTAAGGCCCCCAGTAGACGACTGGGTTGATAGGCCAGAGCTGTAAGCCTGGTAACAGGTTTAGGTGACTGGTACTAATAGGCCGAGGACTTGACTTACAAAGCTGCTACGCGTCCACTATGCGAATCTGAACCAACAACCAAACCCGGTTTTTGTGGGTGGTTGACAGGTTTATAGTGTTACGGCGGTCATGGCGGAGGGGAAACGCCCGGACACATTCCGAACCCGGAAGCTAAGCCTTCCAGCGCCGATGGTACTGCACTCGGGAGGGTGTGGGAGAGTAGGACACCGCCGGACTTCTTTTAGTGAAGGCCACCCCGCCGGGGTGGCCTTCACTGCGTATTGGGAGGATGGAACCGTGAGCCAGGGACCGCGCGGCGACGCACCGCGTGACGGCGACCGCGACGACGAGGGTCGAGGCCGGCGCGGCGGCGAGCGTAACGACCGTGGTGACCGGCCCTACGGCGATCGTGAGGGTGGCCGCGACCGGGGATTTGGACGGGATGGCGGCTTCAGGGGCGGCCCGCGCGAGGGTGACCGCACTGGCCGCGACGGCGGCTACCGCGGCGGACCCCGGGACGCCCACCGCGACTCGGGTGACCGGGGACGCGGTTACGGCGACCGTGAGGGCCGCTACCGGCGAGACGGCGACGACCGTGCGCCCCGTCCAGGCGGTAGTCGCGAAGGCGGCTTCCGGGGCAGCTCGCGCGGCGGATACGGCGAGGGCTCGCGGGGCAGCTTCCGTGGCGGTGCCCAGGGCCCGCGCGACAGCGGCGGTCGGGGACCCCGCGAGGGCGGCGGTGACTTCCGCGGTGGCCGGGACGGCGGCGGGTTCGGCGGTGGCCGGCCCTCGCGTGAGGGTGGCTTCGGCGGTCGCGGTCCGCGCGAGGGCGGTCGTGAGGGTGGCGGCTTCGGCGGCCGAGCACCGCGCGAGGGCGGCTACAGCGGCCCGCGTGACCGTGACCGTGGCGGGCCGCGTGGTGGCGGATTCGGCGGCGGCGACCGCGGCGGCTTCCGGCAGGGTGGCCGGGACGGCGGGTCTCGCGACGGCGGGCGCGACCGCGACTTCCGGGACAGCGGGCGCACCGGGCGTGACTCCGGCGCCGGTGGACGCGATGGCGGATCCCGCGGCGGCTACGGCGAGCGGGGCGGCCGTGAGGGCGGGTTCCGGCGCGACGAGCAGGGCTCGCGGGACGGTGGCTACCGCCGGGTGAGTGGCGGTTACGGCCGGGACGGCGGCGACCGTGGCGGCCCGCGCGACCAGGGACAGCGTGGCAGCTTCGGCGGCCGGCGCGACGACCGTGGGTACCAGGGTGACCGTGGCCAGCGCGGCGGCGGCTCCGGCCGCGACGACCGCGGGCAGCGTGGTTTCTCGGGCGACCGGGGCGACCGGGGTCCGCGTGAGGGCGGCTTCGGCGGCGACCGTGGCCCGCGCGGCTTCCAGGGTGACCGCGCGGACCGGGGTCCGCGCGAGGGTGGCTTCGCCGGCGGCCGCGACGACCGGGGTGCGCGAGGCTACTCCGGTGACCGGGGCGGCCGCGGCTTCCAGGGCGACCGCCGTCCGCGTGAAGGCGGCTTCGCCGGCGACCGCGGTCCGCGTGAAGGCGGCTTCGCCGGCGGGCGCGACGACCGTGGGCCGCGTGACGGTGGCTTCGCGGGCGGGCGTGACCGGGGCGACCGCGGTCCACGTGACGGCGGGTTCGGTGGCGGTCGCGAAGACCGCGGTCCGCGCGAGGGTGGCTTCGCGGGTGATCGGGGCGAGCGTGGGCCGCGTGAAGGCGGGTTCGCTGGCGGCCGCGACGACCGGGGTCCGCGGGATGGTGGAGCCGCCGGCGGGCGCGACGACCGCGGCGGACGTGGATACGGCGACCGGGGTCCGCGCGAAGGTGGCTTCCGGCGGGATGGTGACGACCGGGGCGGCCGCCGCGAGGGTGGCTACGAGCAGCGGGGCTACCGCAGCGGCTACGGCGACCGGGACGGTGGACGCGGGCCGCGTGGTGAGGGGGCGCCGCGGCGGACGTTCGAGGACCGGAGCCCAGGGCGCCGGGACGGCGGTGACCGCTGGTCCGACCGCGACCGCGACGGGCGCGGCGGCTTCCGGGGTGACCGGGAGCGGACTGGTGACGGTGCCGAGCCGCGCGTCGACCGCCGGGACACCGGCGAGGACCGGGGCCGGCCGAGCGCGCCGGTCATCCCCGAAGACATCCAGGCGACCGACCTCGACGGCGAGGTCCGCGCGGAGCTGCTGTCGCTGGCGCGGCCGGTGGCCGAAACGGTCGCCCGGCACCTCGTCGCGGCTGGCCAGCTGATCGACGAGGACCCCGAGGGGGCGATGGCGCACGCGCTCGCTGCGCGGCGGCTCGCGTCCCGGATCGCGGTGGTCCGGGAGGCGGTGGGCCTCGCCGCGTATGCCGCCGGGGAGTGGCAGACCGCGATCGCGGAGCTGCGCACGTACCACCGGATGAGCGGGAAGCAGACCCACCTCGCGGTGCTCGCCGACTGTGAGCGCGCGCTGGGGCGGCCGGAGCGGGCGGTCGACATCTACCGCGCCGCCGACCGGGCCGCGCTGGCGCCCGACGAGGCGATCGAGCTGCTCATCGTGGCCGCAGGCGCGCGTGGCGACATGGGGCAGAAGGACGCGGCCGTGGCGATGCTCCAGGTGCGCGAGCTGGCCGGCGAAGCCAGCGAGCCCTGGGCCGGGCGGCTGCGGTACGCGTACGCGGACGCGCTGCTCGCGGTCGG
This sequence comes from Phytohabitans flavus, assembly GCF_011764545.1. Lineage (GTDB taxonomy): Bacteria > Actinomycetota > Actinomycetes > Mycobacteriales > Micromonosporaceae > Phytohabitans > Phytohabitans flavus. The sequence goes on from NZ_AP022870.1 coordinate 794,222, forward strand.
GCGGCGCGAGGAGGCGCGGGAGTGGTTCGCGCGGGCGGCGGACGCCGACCCCGAGGCGACCACCGACGCCGCCGAGCGGCTGCTCGAGCTCGACGGCGTGGTGCTGACCGGCGACGAGAAGACCGACCTCGAAGAGGACGAGTCCGCGGCGGGGGACGGCGACGGCGACGAGAGCGCCGCCGGCGGGCGTGCCGGGGACGAACGCGCCTCGGCGCCGCGCGGCGGGGACGAGGACGACGACGACCCGGACGCCGACTTCGACGACGACGATGACGACGACGACGACGAGGACGAGGACGAGGACGAGGACGACGATCGCTTCGACGGCGAGACGGCCGCCCGCCGCGGCGACGGCGACCCCGACGAGGACGACGACCGCGGCGACGCCGACGATGAAAACGACGAGGACGACGAGGACAACCGCGGCGAAGCCGATGACCTCGACGACGAGGACGGCGATGATGACGACCTCGGCGACGACGAGGATGACGACGACCTCGACGACGATGATGATGACGGCGACGACGAGGACGACCTCGACGGTCCGGACGGCGACGATGACGACCGCGTAGCTGATGACGACGAGGACGACTTCGACGGTCCGGACGGCGACGACGATGACGACCGCCTAGCTGACGACGACGATGACGACCGCGAAGACGATGACGAGGGCGACCTCGGCGGTCCGGACGGCGGCGGCAGCGATGAGGGCGACCGCGTAGCTGGCGACGACGCGGACCGTGGCGCAGACGGTGGTCGGGTCGCGGGCGACCGGGACAGCGGCGATCGCAGTGGCGGCAGTGAGAAGCGGGGCGGGACCGTGGCCGGGGCGGCCGACGAGGGCAAGGCGTGAGCGAGCGGCTGGTCGACGCGTACGACCTGGTGATCTTTGACCTGGACGGCGTGATCTACCTGATCGACCGGCCTATCGAGGGCGCGGTCGAGGCCGTGGGCGAGCTGCACCGGGCTGGTGTGCCGCTGGCGTACGCGACGAACAACGCCTCGCGCCGCTCCAGTGAGGTCGCCGACCTGCTGAACGGCCTCGGCGTACCAGCTGATGCGGGTGAAGTGATCACCTCAGCTGGCGCGTCGGCGGCCGTGTTGGCGCAGCGGCTGCCGACGGGTTCTCGGGTCCTGGTCGTGGGTGCTGAGGCGCTTCGCGCCGAGGTGCGCGACGTGGGGCTGGAGCCGGTGGTGCGGGCCGAGGAGCTGCCGGTGGCCGTGGTGCAGGGGTACGGGCCGCAGGTGGGCTGGTCCGATCTGGCCGAGGCCGCCGTCGCGATCCGGGGCGGCGCGGAGTGGGTCGCCACCAACACCGACCGCACGCTGCCCAGCCCGCGGGGGCCGCTGCCGGGGAACGGTTCGCTGGTGGCGGCGCTGCGCACCGCGCTCGGGCGGGAGCCGGACCTGGTCGTGGGCAAGCCGGAGCCGGAGCTCTTCGCGACCGCCGCGCGCCGGGTGGGCGCCCGGCGTCCGATCGTCGTGGGCGACCGGCTGGACACCGACATCGAGGGCGCGGTGCGGGCCGGGATGGACAGCCTGCTGGTGCTCACCGGCGTGAGCGGGCCGGCGGAACTGCTGGCGGCGCCGGCCGAGCAGCGGCCGACGTATGTGGCGGCGGACCTGAGCGGGCTCTTCGACGTGGCCGAGACGGCCACGGTGCCGCCGGACCGGGTCGAGGGCTGGCGGCTGGAAGACGGCGCCGGGCCGAGGCTGGCCGGCGAGGGCACCACGATCGACGCGCTGCGGCTGCTGTGTGGGCTGGCCTGGTCGGGCGGGGACGCCACCAGGGTCGAGCCCGACTCGCCCGCCGCCCGGGACGCCCTCCACGCGCTCGGCCTGGCCTGAGGCCAGCCAGCGCCCAAAAGCGGACGCCACCAAGGCCGAGCCCGGCCAGCGACTAGATCTTTCAAGGTCGAGGTCACATTCGATTTTTTGAGTTGGGTATTTGCCCCGGTCCGCGTCAGTGGCGGACCGTATGCTCCCGCGGGCACCGCGCAGGTCGGCGGCTCGCTAGCGCTCGCCGAGATCCCCGACCTGCGCTGCCGGGTCCGCGGTCCACGCCCCAACCCCCGAGGTACCGCGACCTGTCGAACGGGGCGCGTCGACCTGGGATCGCTGTCGGACGAGGGGGTAAGAGGTGGGTGCGCGGGCGCATTTGCTCTGCTTCCCTAGAGTGGCGGCGCTGGTGACCAGCGGCGAATTGACCAGCGGCGAATTCGCCGCCGGGTGGGTCCTTTGGTCCTGGGTGAGGCTGGTCCCGCAACGACCGCGCAGACGCGTTTTCTGAGGGATCGTGGTATCGAGTTGCCCCGGTAGGGGCAGCTCGATACCACGATCTGCCAGAGGGACATCGAGCGGCCTACAGGCGTATGTCTGCCTTGGACGGACCCGCACCCAACCACCGATCGAGGTCAAGGTCGGGCCGGAGCCCGGACCCGGGCAGCGAGGATCGTGGTCGACCGACAACGATCCGGGGGTGAGCTTGGCCAGCCGCGAAGGGTGAGGCCGCGGGAGCGACGGTCCGGACCACGACGAACATCGCGGTAGCTCGATTTTCTTGATTTTGGATCTTTGTCCGCGACATGGCGCCGAGCGGACGCCACGCGGGCCTCAAGCGGGCCGGCACCGGCCCGCGGGCCTAGATCAGCTTGCGGAGCTTGAGCAGGTCGAACGGGCTGGCGCTGATCGACACCCGTCGGGCGCCCAGTGCGCGGGCGAAGTCCAGCTCGCCTCGCACCATCGCTACGAGGTCGTCACTCGTCGTAGTGAGGGCGATTTTGGCGTTCGGGTTGTCGCCATCCACGATGTCGACGAGCTGGCCGTCGGTGATGCGACCGTTGAAGGCCACACCCAGGTCGCTGATGCGGCAGGCCAGCGTGCGGTCGAGGTTGAGCCGCTTGCGGGCGTCCTCCGCGTTGGCCGCCAAGCGCTTGGAGAGCTCGTCCAACGCCTGCCGGCACTCCTGCACGGTGGCCACACCAACCTCCGATCGACACCACACCAGGTCCACCGCACCGTACCTCACGGAAGTGGCGCGCCGGCCCGGTAGCGTGTGAGGTTGTACATCGGGCGTAGGTCGGAGGGATCTTGTAATGCAGGATGCGTGGCGGGCGTACCTCGAGCTTGCCCTGGGACTTACCGAGACGTCCCGGAAGAAGGCGCAGAAGGTCGCCAAGAAGCTCGTCGGCAAGGGTGGCGTGACGGCGGGTCAGCTCCAGTCGCTCGCCGAGGACCTGGTCTCCACCAGCCGCGCCAACCGCGAGTCCCTGTCGAAGCTGGTCCGTTTCGAGGTGGACCGCACGCTCGGCCGGGTCGGCCTGGCGACCGCGGAGGAGGTCGCCGATCTGACCACCCGCGTGCGCGACCTGGAGGAGGAGCTGCGGCAGGCGCGGGCCGCGGCCGCCGTGAGCGCGCCGGTGGAAGACGGCGTCCCGGTGCCTGACGGCGTGACGGAGGCCGCGGTCACCGCGCCGCCCGTCAAGAAGGCCCTCGCGAAGAAGACGGTGGCGAAGAAGACCGTGGCCAAGAAGGGGGCGGACGCTCCTCTGCCGGCGGCGGCCACCGCACCGGTCAAGAAGGCCGTGGCGAAGGCAGTCGCGAAGAAGGCGGTCGCGAAGAAGGTCGCCGCTGTCGCGCAGCCCATCGCCGAGGCGGCCACAGCGGCCGCCGAGACCGCGAAAAAGGCCGCCGAAGCAGCCACGGCAGCCGCCGAGCCAGCCGCGCCAGCGAAGAAGGCCGCCGCCAGCAAGACGGTGCCGGCCAAGAAGGCGGCCGCACCGCGCAAGACCGTCGCCAAGAAGGCGGCGCCGCCCGCAGGTGAGGAATCCTGATGCATCCCGTACCGGGACCGTACCGCCCGCCGGTGCCGGCGCCCACTGTGGAGTCCCCGGTCGCGCCCACAGTGGAGGGTGGCGGCACGGGCCACCCCGCTGTGGACGCCGTGGTCCAGGCGCTCGCGAACGCCGCGGACCTGCCACCCCGGGACCAGATCGCCGAGTACGAGGCGGCGCACTCCACGCTCCAGGAGACGCTCGCCACCATCGACCAGGCCTGATGGCACGCCGCGCCCGCCTCGACGCGGAGCTGGTCCGCCGAGGGCTGGCCCGCTCCCGCGAGCAGGCCGCCGAGCTTGTCGAAGCCGGCCGGGTGCGGGTGCAGGGGGTGCCGGCCCGCAAGGCCGCCGCCATGGTCGACCCGGCCGACGCGGTACTGGTGGTCGGCGACACCGTCGAGTACGTGTCGCGCGGCGGCCACAAGCTCGCCGGCGCGCTCGCGGCCTTCGAGAAGCTGACCGTCGAGGGGCGGCGGTGCCTCGACGCGGGCGCCTCCACGGGCGGCTTCACCGACGTGCTGCTGCGCGCCGGGGCCGCCGAGGTGGTCGCCGTCGACGTCGGGTACGGGCAGCTCGCCTGGTCGCTGCGGAACGACCCGCGGGTACACGTATTCGAGCGCACCAACGTCCGTACCCTCACTCCGGAGGCGATCGGCGGGCAGGTGGGGCTGACGGTGGCCGACCTGTCGTTCATCTCGCTGCGGTTGGTCCTGCCGGCCCTGGCCGTCTGCACCGCGGCGGACGGCGACCTCGCGCTGATGGTCAAGCCGCAGTTCGAGGTGGGCAAGGAGCGGGTCGGCGCCGGCGGCGTCGTGCGCGACCCGGCACTGCGCGCGGAGGCCGTGCTCGACGTGGCCGAGGCCGCGCGCGGCGAGGGGCTCGGCGTGGCCGGCGTGGCGGCGAGCCCGCTGCCGGGGCCGAGCGGAAACGTGGAGTTCTTCCTGTGGCTGCGCCGCGACGCGCCCGAGGTCGAGCGGGAGCGGGTACGGGAAGTGGTGGGCGCATGAGCCAGCACAGGGCGGCGTTACTCGTCACCCACACCGGGCGGCAGGACAGCACCGAGCACGCGCGGACGGTCGCGACCGACCTGATCGCGGCCGGCTTCGAGGTGCGGGTGGTGGCCGAGGAGGCCGCCGACCTCGACCTGCCCGAGGTCAAGCCGGTGAGCGGGCTGACGGCCGCGGACGGTGTGGAGATCGTGTTCGCGCTGGGCGGCGACGGGACGTTCCTGCGCGCGGCCGAGCTGGCCCGCCCGGTGGCCGCGCCGCTGCTCGGCATCAACCTCGGCAAGGTCGGCTTCCTCGCCGAGGCGGAGATCAGGGACCTCGACCAGGCGGTACGCGACGTGGTCGCCAGGGCGTACACAGTGGACTCCCGGCTCACCCTCGACGTGCTGGCCGAAGTGGACGGTGAGCCGATCGCGGAGTCCTGGGCGCTCAACGAGGTGAGTGTCGAGAAGGGACAGCGGGCGCACATGCTCGAGGTGCTCGTCGACGTCGACGGGCGGCCGCTGTCGCGGTACGGGTGCGACGGCGTGATCTGCGCGACGCCGACCGGCTCGACCGCGTACGCGTTCTCGGCCGGCGGGCCCGTCGTCTGGCCCGAGGTGGAGGCGCTGCTGCTGGTGCCGATCAGCGCGCACGCGCTCTTCAGCCGCCCGCTGGTCACCGCGCCGACGTCCACGTTCGTGATCACTGTGGACCCGTACACCTCGTTCGCGGCGCTCTGCTGCGACGGGCGGCGCGTCTTCGACCTGCCGCCCGGGGCGCGGGTGACTGTGCGGCGGGGGGCGTTGCCGGTCCGGATCGTCCGCTTGCGGGACGAACCGTTCACAGATCGGCTGGTAGCGAAGTTCGAGCTGCCGGTGGAGGGATGGCGCGGCACCCGGCGCTGAGGACCTACGCTGGGCCGCGTGTCCGATACCCGGCGGGAGTCCGCGGCCGAGAGCGCGGTGCGCGTCAGCACGCTGGAGCTCTTCTTCGACCTCGTCTTCGTCTTCACGCTGACCCAGCTCACCCGGCTGCTCGCCGACGAGCTCGACTGGACTGGCGCGGCGCGGGTGGCGCTGATGCTCGGCATCATCCTGTGGATGTACGGCGGTTTCGCCTGGCTGACCAACGCCGTCATCCCGAACAACCGCCTGCGCCGCACGCTGATGCTCGTCGGGATGGGCGGCTTCCTCACCATCTCGCTGGCGATCCCGGACGCGTTCGGCGACTCGGGGTGGGCGTTCGGCGTGGGGTACTTCGTCGTCAACGCCGTGCACAGTGGACTCTTCGTGCTCGCCGGCGGCCCCGGCTCGGCGCGTGCCATGCTCCGCCTCGCGCCGGTCAACCTGACCAGCGCCACCCTCGTGCTCGCCGGCGGGTTCGCGCCCGATGAGTGGCGGTGGGTGCTGTGGGGGCTGGCGTTCGCCGTATGTGTCGCGGCGCCGTACCTGCGGCCGATCGGCGGCTTCTCCATCTCGCCGTCGCACTTCGTGGAGCGGCACGGGCTGGTGGTCATCATCGCGCTCGGGGAGTCCGTGGTCGCGATCGGTGTCGGCGCGGCCGGCCTCGACGTCGACCCGGCTCTGGTGCTTGTCGCCGCGCTGGGGCTCACCCTCTCGTACCTGATGTGGTGGGTCTACTTCGGCGACGGTGACGAGGCCGCGGAGCACGCGCTGGCCTCGGTGCCGGAGAGCCGGCGGGCGATGGTGGCGATGCGCGCGTACGGGTACGCCCACTTCGTCCTGCTGCTCGGCATCGTGGTCGTGGCCGCCGGTACCAAGAAGGTCATCGGGCATGCGGGCGACGAGCTCAAGCTCGCCGAGGCGGTCGCGCTCGCCAGCGGCCTGGCGCTGTACCTGGCGGGCGATGCCGCGTTCCGCCGGGTGCTGGCCCTGGGCAAAGTGGAGTACCGCGCGGCCGGCGTGGTGCTGGCGCTTGCGACCATCCCGCTGGGGCTGGTGGTCGCGGGCTGGCAGCTTGTCGCCCTGGTCGTGGTCCTGCTGCTGGTGCTGGCGGCGGAGGCGCGAGGCCCGGCTCCGCACACGGCGAAAGCCCGGTGAATTCCTCGACGCTGAGGAAACACCGGGTCGATAGGATCGCTTTACGTACCTGAAACTGCCGCCGCTGGCCTATTCGGCGATGCGGGTGCGGCTGGTCCAGCGGTAAACCACCGCGCCGCTGTCGGGCAGGCCGGAGAGTTCGTCGGTGCGCTCGAAGTGTTCGTACCCACCGCGGTGCTCGACCTTGATTTTGTAAACCTCGTTAGTGGCCAGGCAGGTGCGGAGCTCGTCGGGAAAATCGCTCGGGCCTCCCTCCAGCCGCACCGGCGCACTTATCGCATTGTCGAGACGTTGAGTCATGGTCGGATCTCCGTCCACCCTCGACGATATTGCTGGCTGATCCCAGGCTATGGACAGCCGCGACCGGCGGCAGCCCCTACCGACCCTTAAGCCCGGTTTACGCAATGCTCGTCGGCCCGCGCTGGGCGAAGACGGCGACCGTGGGTATGGCGATCACGGCACTGTCAACGATTCGAGTGGGGTGTGTCGATCCGCCGGTTGGGCCGCCGGATTGCTTGGCAACGATCCGGAAATGGCGTCGTAGGGGTCGATACGGGTTGGCGCCGAATAGCGGGAAACCTAGCCTCGAACAGGAGTCTGTCGAGCTCGACGAGTCGCTGAACGCGTTGCCGTCTAGCAGAGCGGTGGGGATGGATGTCGACACCAACGATCGTATCGGAGACCGTTTCCGGGGCAGGTCCCTTGGCCGGTCCGTTAGCCGGCAAAGAGGTGCAACAGCCCGACTTCCGTGATCCGGCGGTGCGCCTGGCGCAGCTGCTCGACGCCGGCACGGTGGTCGCGCTGCATTCGCCGGACCGCAGCGGCGTCACGGCCGTGCGGGGCCAGATCCAGGGCCGCAAGGTGTACGCGTACTGCACCGACGCCACCAACATGGGCGGCGCCATGGGCACCGAGGGATGCCAGCACATCGTGCGGACCATCGACCTCGCCGTCCGCGACCGGGTGCCGGTCGTCGGGCTGTGGCACTCGGGCGGCGCGCGGCTGGCCGACGGGGTCGAGTCGATGGACGGTGTCGGCCAGGTCTTCGCGGCGATGACCCGCGCCTCCGGCCGGGTGCCGCAGATCTCGGTGGTGCTGGGCCCGGCCGCCGGTGCCGCGGCGTACGGACCGGCACTGACCGACGTCGTGATCATGTCTGAGGCCGGACGGATGTTCGTCACCGGCCCAGACGTGGTCAAGACGGTCACCGGCGAGCAGATCGACATGGCGGCGCTCGGCGGTGTCGAGGCGCACGGCCGCAAGTCCGGCGTGGCGCACATGGTGGTCAACACCGAGGCCGAGGCATACGTGAAGGCGCGGCGGATCACCGAGCTCTTCGCCCGCCCGGGTGCCTTCAACCTCTCCAGCGTGCAGGAGGAACGTGACCTGCGGGCGCTGCTGCCGGAGTCGTCCCGCCGCGCGTACGACGTGCGGGGGCTGGTGCGCGCGGTGCTCGACGCCGAGGTGGACGCGGCGCCGTTCGAGGAGTTCCAGCCCCGCTGGGCGGCGAACGTCGTGATCGGCCTCGGTCGTCTCGCCGGCCGTGCGGTCGGCGTGATCGCCAACAACCCCTCGCGCAAGGGTGGCTGCCTTGACTCGCTCAGCGCCGAGAAGGCGTCCAGGTTTGTCCGCATGTGTGACTCGCAGGGCATCCCGCTCGTCGTGATCGTCGACGTGCCCGGCTACCTGCCCGGCGTCGGTCAGGAGTGGGACGGCGTGATCCGGCGCGGCGCGAAGCTGCTGCACGCGTTTGCCGAGGCGGCGGTGCCGCGGGTCACGCTGGTCACCCGCAAGTCGTACGGCGGCGCGTACATCGCGATGAACTCCCGCTCGCTCGGCGCCACCGCGGTCTTCGCGTGGCCCGACGCGGAGGTCGCGGTGATGGGCGCGGAGGCGGCGGTAGGGGTGCTCTTCCGCAAGCGGCTGGCGGCCACGCCTCCCGAGGAGCGTGAGGCCCTGCGCCAGCAGCTGATCGCCGAGCAGACCCGGGTGGCGGGCGGCGTGGCCAGGGCGGTCGCGCTCGGTGTCGTCGACGAGGTCGTCGAGCCGGTGCACACCCGCCGGCGCCTGGCCGAGGCGATGGCCGAAGCCCCGGCGGGCCGCGGTCACCACGGAAACATCCCGCTCTGACCTGCGCCGCCGGGGGTCTGGAGAGCTTTTCGGGTCAGGGTGGCCTCTGCGCATGTCTCGGATAAAGATCCAAAACCAAGGAAATCGAGCTACCGCGACGTCCGCGGTGGTCCAGACCGCTGCTCCCGCGGCCTCACCCTTCGCGATTCACAACCCCCGGCAGATCGTGGTACCGAGCGGCCCCGCTGGGGGCCGCTGTGTACCACGATCGCTACTCCTGCTGGGCGCGGCCACGCGCCCAGGTCGACAGCTCGCGGAAACAGGAACCCTAGGGGGTTGGGGCTTGGACCGCGGACCTGGTAGCGCAGGTCGGAGATCTCGGCGAGCGCTAGCGAGCCGCCGACCTGCGCGGTGCCCGCGGGAGCATACGGTCCGCAAGTGACGCGGACCGGGGCAATACCGATCTTAAGAAATTGAATGTGACCCGGGGCCTACAGCGGCCGTCTATATATAAGGTGTCAGCTCCGCGACCAGCTATCCGGCCCCTGAGCCGTTGGGTAGCTGGTCGCGTCGCTCCCGGCCGGCGTCGGGGCGCTTGCCGCCGACCTCCTGCGGCAGGCTTTCGGTGAGGTGCACCGTGCGCGGCCGCTTGTAGGCGGGCAGCCGCCGGGCCACGAAGTCGATCAGATCCTGTGCCGTCGCCCCGTCGTCGGCGACCACGTAGGCGGTTACCTGTTGTCCGAGGTCGGGGTGGGGCGTGGCGGTCACCGCCGCGTCCCGGACCATCGGGTGTTCCATCAGGACCTGCTCCACCTCGGTGGCGCCCACCCGGTGGCGGCCGCTCTTGATCAGGTCGACGGAGGCGCGACCGACGATCCGGTGGCGCCCGCCCGGCCCGATGGTGGCCAGGTCTCCCGTGGAGAACCAGCCACCGTGGCGGCCGCCCTCCCGATCGTCGGTCAGGTAGCCGTCGAAGAGGGTCGGCCCGTGCACCTGTAGCTCGCCGACGGACGCGCCGTCGGCCGGCACCGGCACGCCCCGCCCGTCGACGACCCGGGTGGCCACGCCGCCGACGGGGGTGCCGACGTAGCCGGGCAGCCGGTCACCGAGTGCCCGGCTTGTCGTGACCACCATCGCTTCGGCCATCCCGTACCACTCCACGGGGCGGTGCCCGGTGAGCTCGGCGAGGCGGACGAACTCGCGGGCGGTCAGCGGTGACTCGCCGGAGACCAGCAGCCGGGCCGAACGCAGGGCCCGGGCCGCCTCCAGGGTGCTGGTGACTGAGTTCCACGCGGGCGGATCGCCCAGGTAGAGCGTGCCCTCCGCGGCGGCGAAGGTGGTGGGGCTGGGCCGGCCGGTGTAGACCAGCGGCGACCCGATCCGCAGCGACGCGATGATCCCCAGGATCAGGTTGCACGGGCGGGTCATCGGTAGCCCGTGCACCACCACGTCGTCCGGGCCCCAGGCCCACGCGTCGGCCACCGCGTCGATGCTGGCCGCGATCGCCCCGGCGGAGAGCCGCACCGCCTTGGGCGGCCCGGTGGTGCCGCGGGTGTAGCCGATCAGCGCGATGGCATCCGGCGAGACCGCGGGAAAGCTGGCCGACGAGCGGCGCCGCAGGTCGACGGCGAGCCGCGGCCGGTCGGTCGGCTCGAACCGCCGGCCCGTTGTCAGCACCGCCGCCGCCCGCGTCTCGCGCAGGATCCGATCCCACGTCGCCTGGGTGAACGCCGGCGACAGCGGCACCACCGGTGTGCCGGCGATCAGCGCACCGGTGATCGCCACGACCGTTTCCAGGGAGACGGTCGCGTGTACGGCCACTGCCTCCATGCCCTGCACCTGCTTCGCGACCGCACCCGCACAGAGTCTCAGCTGCTGGCGGGAGATCCCTCGGTCGGCCACCTGGATCACGTTGGGATGGTCCCTGAGCCCGTCGCCGGAAACCTCGAGCGCGCTGAGCAAACGGTTACCGACCCTTCCAGGAAAATGACGTGGAGGCGGCGAGGGGCGGCCTGGCAGCGTGTCCACCATCGGGTGCGACGCGAGCGTGGTCATCGCCTAGGCCCTCCCCAGCGCCCGGCGCAGCGCGACAGCGGCCGGCACCACGCTCGCGGTAAACGAGATCACTCCACATGAGACGATGACCACCAGCAGGATCAGCCAGGGCACCCGTACGGCCACCGAGTCGGAGAGGCCACTGAGTGCGGCCGTCACCACGATCAAGGTGGCCCCGGTGACCAAGGCGCCGATCACCGCGCCCACAGCGCCGACGGTGATCGCCTCCCGGCCGACGAGCCGCAGGATCTGCCGGCGGGTCGCCCCGGCCAGCCGTAGGGTGAGCAGCTCCCGGATCCGTCCGGTGGTCGCCATCAGCTGCGTGTTGGCGATGGAGATGGCTGTGTACACGAGTGCCATGCCGAGGATCGCGAGGAGCGAGAGCCGGCTGAGCCGGTCGAACTGCTCGTCCAGCGTGGCCAGGTGCGTCTTCGTCTCCGCCACCGCACCGCCCTGCGGGGCAACCGCGGCCGCGATGCTCGCCCGGTCGGCGCCGGGTGCCAGGCTCAGGTAGACCGAGTCCGGCAGCGGCACCGCGGTGTGCGCGGCGGCCTGCGCCCAGGGCAGGAATACGTTGGGCAGGCCGAGCCGGTCGTCGACGATCGCGACCAGCCGCAGCGAGGCCTGGGAGCCGTCACCGAGCCACAGCTCCGCCTGGTCACCGAGCTTCCACCCGTGTGCGTCGGCCATCGCCGCGCTGACCGCGACGGTCTCGCCGGTGAGATCGTCGAACGTTCCGGCGGTCAGCGGCAGGCGCAGCACCTGGTCGGCGCTGGGCCCGTCGATGTACCACGCGGTGCGCTGCTGCATCATGTTCCGCACGCTGTCGAAGACTCCGCTGGTCTTGGTGCGTGCCGTGGCGTTGACCCCGGGCACGCCCTTGGCCACGTCGGCCACCGTCTCGGGCAGCTGGGCGTCGCCTGCCGGCACCACGAGCAGCGGGGCGGTGAGCTGGGCGCGCAGGCTGGCGGCCTGGGTGGCGGAGATGGTCTCGGTGCCGGCGAGCGAGGCGCCGGCCAGCCCGATCGTGATGAGGACCGGGGCGATCGTCGACGCGTACCGCTTGCTCTCGGTGCGCACGCCCGACCTGGCCAGCACCGCGACCACGCCGCTGCCGAGCGTCATCGTCCAGGCGAACGGCCTCATCATTACGGGCAGCAGGAGGGTGCAGCCGAGGATCAGCGCCATCACCACGACCAGCAGGTAGGCGCTCCCCTCCGGAGTGGACAGCAGCGGTGCGAGCGGGAAGATGCCGCCGATGCAGGCCAGCCCGAGCACCCACCGCAGGATCGTCATGCTCCGGCGGTCCACTGTGGCCTCGCGCAGCGCCTCGATCGGGCGTACCTTGCCGGCCCGCCGCGCGGCGAACCAGGCACCGACCAGCGCGACGATCAGGCCAAGCCCGCCCGCCGCGAGCACCGGCCACCACACGAACTCGGCGGTGAATCCGGCCGGCGCCAGCTCCTTGTCGGCCAGCCAGCGGGCGAACACCGGGGCGAGCACGACGCTCAGCGCGCCGCCGGCGGCAGCGGCGAGCACGCCGACCAGCGCGGCCTCGTTGATGACGATCCGGCGTACCTGCCGGGGTGTGGCACCGGCGGTGCGCAGCAGCGCGAACTCGCGCCTGCGCTGGGCGACCGTGAAGGCGAACGTGCCCGCGACCACGAACGTGGAGACGAAGCCGGCGAGGCCGGCGGTGCTGCCGACCAGCGAGACGGTGGCGATCAGGAGCCCGGCCTCCGGGTCGGCCTCGGCGGTGCGCCGTGCGTCGCCGGTCACCACGCGCAGCTGCGGAAACTGGCCGCGCAGTGCCGACTTGGCCCGATCGCCGATCGCGGCCGGGTCGGCGCCGGGCGCGGCGAGCAGTGCCACCGCCGACACGCGACCCTTGGCCAGCTGCTCGGCGGTGGCCTCCGACACGTACACGGCGGGCTCGGCTTCGGTCTCGATGACACCGCTGACCGTGAAGTCGCGCGGACCGTCGACTGTGGAGAGTGTGACCGTGTCGCCGGGCTTCTGGTCGGTGGGCGCGGTCAGGACGACCTGGTTGTCGCTGGTCGGCCGATCGCCGGCCACCATCCGGTGCGGGTGCAGGGCGCTCGCCGCCCACGGGTGGGCCTCGGTGGCACTGCCGAAGCTCGCGTAGCCGGCCCGGTCGACGACCACGCCGGAGACGCCCTCGATGCCGGTGAGCGCGGCGGCGGCGCCGTCCGGCACGTAGCCACGCTCGCCCGGGGCAGGCCGGGATTGGCCGCCGGACCGTCGGGATCCGCGGCGGTCACGCCCGCGCCGTCCGGCCCGGCGACCACCACCGACGGGCTGACGAACCAGCGCGGCGGCTCGTCGGGTCCGCTGAGGACCGCGGCGAGGGTGAGGCCGGCCGTGGCGAAGAGCGCCACACCCAGCGAGAGCGCCAGAAACGAGCCGACGAAGCTCGCCCAGCGGGCTTTGAGGGTGTGCCGGGCGAGGGTCATCATTTGGTCGTCCCGATGGACGCGACCTCGAGGAGGGTCATCCGCTCGGCGACGGCCTGCGGCGTCGGGTTCTGAAGCTCACCGGCGAGCCGGCCGTCGGAGAGGAAGACCACCCGGTCGGCGAACGACGCGGCCACCGGGTCGTGCGTCACCATGATCACTGTCTGACCGTGTTTGTCGACGACCGACCGCAGCAGCACGAGGATCTCGCGCCCGGTGGTCGAGTCGAGGGCGCCGGTCGGCTCGTCGGCGAAGAGCACCTCCGGCTTGGTGATGAGCGCCCGTGCGATCGCGACCCGCTGCTGCTGGCCACCGGACATCTCGCTGGGGCGGTGCTTGGTGCGCTCGCCGAGGCCGAGCGAGGCCAGGACGCCGCGCGTCTCGGACCGCTTGGGACGCCGGCCGGCCAGCATCAGCGGCAGCGCCACGTTGAGCTCGGCGGTCAGGGACGGCAGCAGGTTGAACTGCTGGAACACAAAGCCGATCTTCTGACGCCGCAGCAGCGTCAGCTTGGTCTCGCTGAGATCGTTGAGCCGGGTGGTGCCGATGAACACGTCACCCGAGGTGGGGCGGTCGAGTCCGGCGGCACACTGGAGCAGCGTGCTCTTGCCGGATCCGGACGGACCCATCACCGCGGTGAAGGTGCCGACCCCGAAATCGATCGACACGCCATCCAACGCGTTGACCGTGGCACCCTTGCTGCCGTAAACCCTTCGCACGTCGTGCAGTCGCACGGCTTGCTCGCTAGTCGTCGTCACGCTCATAAGCGTCGCGGAGCGGCGGGCCCCCGTCACTGGCGCAGGCTTACCGCAAGGGGGTAGAGCTAGCGTTACCCCACCCCGCGCGGCGCCGTGCGGGCCGGTGATCGACGCCCGTAGTCTTGGTGTCCGTGGCGGAGATCCGGCTCCAGCAGACGTTGCCTGGCGCGGTCGCCGCGCGTACCGCCAGACACGCGCTTACCGGCCACCCCCTGCGATTTCTGCGCTCGTGGTGGCCGTGGCGGTCATTCGCCTACCTGCTGTCCGGCGTGTTCGTCGCGTTCGCGTGGCTGGCCAGCGTGCTGCTGCTGGTGTTCGTACCGGTGCTCGGGCTCGTGGCGCTGCTGGCCGGCATCCCGCTGAGCCGGGTGGAGCGGTGGCGGCTGCGCCTCGTCGACCGTACGCCGGCGCTGTCGACGCACCACCGTCCCGCCCGGCCCGGCGTGTGGGCCTGGCTCAGCACCCGCTTTCGTGAGGCGAGCACCTGGAAGGAGCTCGGGTACGCGCTGCTGTTCTCGTTCGGGCTCGCCTGGGTCGACCTCTCCGTGGCGCTGCTGGTGCTGTGTGTGCTGTACCTGCTCGCGTTTCCGCTGGTGGTGTTCACGATCCCGGACGAGTACCTGCCGATCGAGGTGCTCTGGCTCGACGTGTCCGGCCCCCGGAGTCGCTGCTCGCCGCCTTCGCCGGACTGGTGACCCTGCCGGTGATGCTCTACCTCGCGACCGCGTACGCGGCGGCCCGCGCGGCGCTGACCCGGTCGCTGCTGGCCCTGCCGCTGGACGACTCGCTCCGCGCCGAGATGGTCGAGCTGAGCCGCTCCCGGGCGCGCATCCTGGAGGCGTTCGACGCTCAGCGCCGGCGGATCGAGCGCGACCTGCACGACGGCGCCCAGCAGCGGCTGACCGGTCTGATCATGACGCTGGGTCTGGCCCGGCTGGAGCTCGACGGGGCCCCCGCACCCGCCCGTGACCTGGTCGCTCGGGCGTATGACGAGGCCAACCAGGCGCTGGTGGAGCTGCGCGACCTGGTGCACGGCATCCACCCGCAGGTGCTCACCGATCGGGGTCTCGGCCCGGCGCTGGACGAGCTCGCCGAGCGCTGCGCGGTGCCGGTAAACGTGACGGTGCGGCCGGCGGAGCGGCTGCCGGAGCCGGTGGAGGCGGCGGTGTGGTTCACCATCGCCGAGGCGCTCACCAACGTCGTCCGGCACAGCCGCGCCACGCAGGCGTCGGTGACGATCGAGCGGCACGGCGACGAGCTGGTGGTCGAGGTACGCGACGACGGGGTGGGCGGCGCCGACGCGAGCGGGGCAGTGGCCTGCTGGGCCTCGCCGACCGGGTGTCGGTGCTGGACGGCAGGATCATGTTGAGCAGCCCGCTGGGCGGGCCGACCGTGTTGAGGGTGGAGTTGCCGTGCGGATCGTGATCGCCGAAGACTCCGTGCTGCTTCGGGAGGGTCTGGACCAGATCCTCACCCGTTTCGGCCACGAGGTGCGGGCGGTCGGTGACGGCGACGGGCTGCTGGCCGCGGTCGCCGAGGAGGTGCCCGACGTGGTGGTGACGGACGTTCGCATGCCGCCCGGCTTTCGCGACGAGGGCCTGCGTGCCGCGATCGAGCTGCGCCGCCGGTACGAGGGGCTGCCGGTGCTCGTGCTGTCGCAGTACGTCGAGCAGACCTACGCCGCCGAGCTGGTCAGCACCGGCGCGGGGTGGGTTACCTGCTCAAGAACCGGATCGGCGACGTGACCGAGTTCGTCGACGCGCTCGCCCGGGTGGCCGGCGGTGGTACGGTCGTCGATACCGACGTGATCCAGCATCTGCTGAGCCGCCGGCGTGCCAGCACCTCGCTGGAGCGGCTTACCGCGCGCGAGCGGGACGTGCTCGAGTTGATGGCGGAAGGCCGGTCGAACGCGGCAGTGGCGCGGCGGCTGGACATCTCTCAGGCGGCAGTCGCCAAGCATGTCAATAGCATTTTCACAAAGCTGAGCCTGCCTCCCGCGGCCGACGACCACCGTCGGGTGCTCGCGGTCCTGGCCTATTTGCGAACGTGAGTCGCGTTTGAGCATCCCCTTTCCGGGCCGGTAGCGTGCCCAAAGCCGACCCCTATACCGAGGAACTACTAGTTTCCCGAGACTTAACACTGTTACGCCGCCGTTTCTGTGCACGTCAGGGGTCTTGTACTGGTGTTGGTAGGGGTGGCCAACGCCATGGTGGCCGATTGCGCCAGATCAACCGCGCTGCAACACTGGCGTGATCCGGGCACTGTCGGAGGTCTATGTTGTTGACATAGGACATGACGCGTGGTAGGAGGCCGAGTCTTCGGCACACAGCAGGGCCGCAATGGGGAGAGTCGCTACGGGGAGGCGAACGCCATGGCATTGATCGAACGTGAGCTGGTCGAACGAGACCACGAACTGAAATATCTCGAGTCGCTGTACGGGGAGAGCGCGACAGGGCGCGGACGGGTGGCCGTCATCAGCGGCCCCGTCGCCACCGGCAAGACCCAGCTGCTGCACAACTTCGCCGAGCGGGCTGCCGCTTCGGGCGCGCTCGTGCTCTGGGCGGTGGCATCGCCCTCTGAGCAGACGCTGCCGCTCGGCGTCATCGACCAGATGTTGCACAGCGCCCAGCTGCCGGCCGAGGCGGCTGAGCAGATCAACCAGTTGCTCGACAACGGCTACCGCACCTACTGGCAGAGCGGCGCACCGGAGCTCGCCTGGCGGGAGAGCGCCGCCGTCCTCCGTGGCCTGTCGAAGGCGCTGCTGGAGGTGACCGAGCGGACGTCGCTCGTGATCTGCGTCGACGACGTGCACTACGCCGACCTTCCGTCGTTGCAGTGCCTGTCGTCGGTGGCACGCCGCCTGCGAAACACGCGGGCGATGATGGTGCTCACCGAGAGCGCCCGCTTGCAGCCGGCATACCCGCTGTTCCAGGAGGACGTGCTCCGCAACTCGCACCGCCGGGCGGTGCAGCTGGAGCCGCTGACCCGCTTCGGCGTCGCGCGGGTGCTCGCGCCGTCCCCGGAGCTGTCGGGGCCGCACGTCGCGGCCGAGTGCCATGCGCTCACCGGGGGCAACCCGCTGCTGCTCCAGTCGCTGATCGAAGACTCTCGCCTGTCGGCGGCGACGACTGGCCGGGTGATCGTCGGCGACGCCTTCGCCGAGGCGGTGCTGAGCTGCTTGTACCGCTGCGAGGCGCCGATGCTCCAGGTGGCCCGTGGCCTCGCGGTCGTCGGCACGGCGCTGCCGGCGGCGACCCTGGCCCGGCTGCTCGACCTGGACACCGAGATCGCCAGCAGGGCGGTGCACCTGCTCAACCGGGCAGGGCTGCTCGACGCCGGCAGGTTCCGCCACCCGAGGGTCCGCAACGCGGTGCTGGCGAGCATGATCCCGGAGGCGCGCGCGGCGATGCACGGCCAGGTCGCCAAGCTGTTGCACAGCGCCGGCGAGCCGGCGTCGGTCGTGGCGGGGCATCTCGTCGAGGCCGACTGGGTCGATGCGCCGTGGGTACTGTCCACATTGAAGGAAGCGGCCGAGATCGCCCTGTCGGGCGGTGACTTCGCCTTCGCCTCGACGTGCCTGCGCACGGCCCGCGGGGCGTGCCTCGACGACCGCCAGCGAGCCGAGATCACGTCGATGCTGACGCAGGCGAAGTGGCGGGTCGACCCGGCCGACGCGCTGCCGCACCTGTCCGAGCTCGTCGCCGCCGCGCGCAGCGGCCTGATCGACTGCCGGCACTCGGTCACGCTCGTCGGCTACCTGCTGTGGCACGGCCGGCTCGACGAGGCGATCGAGCTGCTCGACCGCATCTGCACGGCGGACTCGATCGACGCGGAGGCGGCCGACGGCATCTACGCGTCCTTACTGTGGCTCGCGTCCAGCTTTCCCGAGTACGCCGAGCGCGTGCGGGGCTACTGGACCGAGCTGGAGCGACACTGGTCCACGCCGACGGCGCAGACGCTGCCGTTGCAGGCGGCACGCGTGCTCAGCGCGATCACCGAGCACGGCCCCAACGAAGAGGCGGTAAGCGCGGCGGAGCAGGTGTTGCAGCGCACCCACCTCAACGACAAAAACCTCATGCCGGCGTCGGTCGCGCTCAGCACGCTGATCCTGGCCGACCGGCTCGGCTCGGCGGCGGCCTGGTGCGACTCGCTGTTGGGCGAGGCGGCCGCGGGCAACGCGCCGACCTGGCAGGCGGTGCTCTTCAGCCTCCAGGCCGAGATCGCGCAGCGGCAGGGCGACCTGACCGGTGCCGAGGAGCACGCACAGAGCGCGTTGCGGGCGATCTCCATGCGCGGGTGGGGCGTGGTCATCGGCCGCCTGCTCTCCACCCTCGTACACGTCAACACGGCGACCGGCCGATACGAGGAGGCCGCCAACTTCCTCAGCGAGCGGGTCCCGGCGGAGATGTTCCGCACCTCGTACGGCCTCCAGTACCTCTACGCCCGGGGCAACTACTACCTGGCCACCGACCGGCCGCGGGCCGCGCTGAGCGACTTCCAGACCTGTGGCGACACGGCGAACGTGCTGGGGCTCGAGCTGCCGGAGCTGGCACCGTGGCGGCTCGGCCTGGCCCAGGCGTACCTGGCGCTCAAGGGTCCGCGGCAGAGCCGTGCGCTGGTCGGCGAGCAGTTGCGCCTGCTGGGGGAGGAGGGGCAGCAGTGGGTACGCGGCGTCGCCCTGCGCGTGCTCGCCTCGGTGAGCGAGCCGGCCCGCCGGCTGCCGCTGCTGAAGGAGTCCGTCGAGCTGCTCGAAGCCGGCGGTGACAGGTTGGAGACCGCGCTGGCGCTCGCCGACCTGAGCGACGCGTTGCGCGATGCCGGCGATCCCAGCCGGGCGCGCCTGACCCTGCGCACCGCGCGCTACTTCGCCAAGCAGTGCCAGGCACACGCGTTGCTGCGCCGCCTCCAGCCGGAGGTGTCGTCGATCGAGCAGTCGACGACCGCGCTGGTGCGTGCGGTCCCCAACAACGTGGAGGGAATCACGTCGCTCAGCGAGGCGGAGCGGCGGGTGGCCGCGCTGGCGGCGATCGGCCACACCAACAGGGAGATCGCCGGCAAGCTCTACATCACGGTCAGCACCGTCGAGCAACACATGACCCGCATCTTCCGGAAGCTGCGCGTCAAGCGCCGCAGCGACCTGCCGCCGGGGTTGCACGTCGGGATCGCCGACACCGCCTGACGCACTGCACGTCAGTCCGGCCGATAGGGGTCAGTCCCCGGTCAATCCGAGCAGGTCGACGATCCGGTCCAGCGGCATGAGCCGCAGCGCCTGACGGGCCAGCATCAGCGTCCAGCTCGGTAGATCACCGCGGCGGTCCGCGTCGTCGAGTGCACGATCGATGGCGGCGCGGACCGCCCGCTCGACTGTGGCGTCGTCCCAGTCGACCGGTGCGAAACCGGGCTGGTCGGCGAGCGCGAGCACCAGGCGCTCCGCCGACATGTCCAGCTCGCAGGCGGCACCGTAGAGCGCGCTGTACGCGATGCGCTGGACCAGCGCGTCGAAGTCGTCGCCGGGGTAGGGGTCGGCCGGCGCGTCACACGGCTGGGTCTCGGCATACCGGCCGTAGCCGCCCGCGCCGGCCGCGGCCTCCGCACCGAGGAGACCGGCCGACAGCAGGACCGTCACCGCCAGGGTCGCCGCCGCCCCACCGCGGGCGGTGGTCCCGGCGGCGGGTGGCCGGTCTTGCCGCCGGCCCCCCAGCGCACCGCAGGCGAGCAGCGTGAGCAGCGTGACGCCGGCGGCCAGCTCGAACGCCGGCCGGAAGGCGCGGGTCAGGGTCGCCCGCAACCGCGCGTCGACCTCGGTGAGCAGGGCGGTCGTCTGCGCATCGCGCTTGTCGGGGGGCACGCTCTTCGCCACCTCGGGCACGGATCCGCGCGGACTGCCGGACACCGCGTCGCGCACGGTCAACGCCAGATCGATCTTCTCCTGTACCGGCAGCTTTGCCTCCAGCAGCACACCGGTGCCGGCGAGCAGGGCCCGTTCGCTGCCGTCCTCCAGCGAGCCGGCGAGCAGCGGGGCGATGAGGGCAAGACCGAGCACGAGCCCGGCGTGCTTGGCGGCGACGACCGAGGCGCCGGCGGGTACGAGCGGGGTGGCCGGGTGGAACGCGAGGGTGGCCAGCACCGCGACCACCATGCCGGAGCCCGCGCCGCAGACGAAGAGCGCGACGGCCGCCCAACCCGGGTGCGCGGCCGGCAGGTAGCCGAGCGCGAGCAGCCCCGCGCAGAGACCGAGCACCCCGACGACGATCCTGGCCGCCCGGCTCGCCCGCGCGGTGAGCCGGGCGGCGAGGAGCGTGCCGGCGGGCAGGGCCATCATCACGACCGCGGCGTGCAGCGGGCCGAACCGCCAGACCTCCACGAGCATCAGCACGCCGAGGAAGAGGGCACCGACCAGGCCGGCGAAGAGCGTGAGATAACCGAGGTGGGCCAGGATCAACGCGCCCCGATCGCGGATGGTGAGGGCCGCCGGGCCGAAGACCCCGGTACGTGGGTCGAGCGCGAGCGTGAGCGTGTCCGGCTCCTCGGAGCCGGCGCTGGTACGGGCGCCGCGCGCCGGCCGCCACAGGGCGGCGACGGCCACGACAAGCAGGCCCAACACCGCTGCGGGTACCTGGCCGAGGAAGATCATCTGCCAGTCGAACGCCTCGGTCAGGGTGCCGCCCAGAGCGGGACCGACTGCCAGCCCGACCGTCGCCGCGGCGCTCCACCACCGCCGCCCGCGCTCGGGGCCGATCTCGTCGCAGAGCACCGCGAGAGCGCCGGCCAGCAGCGCCGCCGCGCCGATGCCCTGCACCACGCGACCGGCCATCAGCTGGGTCAGCGACGCGGCGACCCCGCACCACGCCGAGCCCCCGGCGAAGAGCAGCAGCCCGCCCAGCGTCAGCGCCGTCGGGTGCAGCCAGCGGCGGAACGCGAAGACAAGCCCGGCCGCGACGGTGACCGCGATCGCGTAGCCGGTCAGCACCCACGACACCCCGACCACCGTGGTCTCGAACCGGCTATAGATGGCGGGCAGCGCGAGCACGACGATCGACGCGTCGGCGAAGGCGAGCGCGACTATGGCAGTCAGTACGATCGTCGACAATCTGCGCATGCCCGAGTATGTGCAGCCAGTTCAACCAAGGGCATCCCCTATAACAATCCTGAGAAGCCGCTCAGTCGTCGCCCCGGCATCGGGGTGGAAGTGTCGGCGAGGCGGCGGCGGACCCCTATGCCCGGTACCCCTAACCTGCGGTGATTCCCTTGCTGAGGGCGCGCGGGCTCACCTAGGTTGAGGCGACGGCGCTGCGCGGCGAGTGGTCAAATACCATTCGCCCACTTCTGTTCCAGAAATGAATGCAGGGAGTTGCGTGCCATGGTGCTTGTGGGTACCGATGAGCTGTTCCAAATCTACGACTGGGCCCGTGAGCTGCGCGAATCGGGGCCGGTGCACCCGGCTGAGGATGGCACGTGGAAGGTTGTCCGGCACGCCGAGGCGCGCAAGGTCATGATGGACCACAAAATCTTCTCGTCGGATCTGCGGCCGCTATTCGGCAAAATCGGCGACGACGACTTTCCGCTGTTGTCGCAGAGTGACCCGCCGCGTCACCGCGAGCTGCGAAACATGATGTCGGCCGCGTTCACCGCGCATAAGATCGCGTCGCTCGAGCCGCAAATCGAGGCCGTCTCGGCGGAGCTCGTCGACTCGGTGCTCGAGCGCGGCGAAACCGACGTGGTCGCCGATCTGGCGATGCCGCTCCCGCTGATCGTAATCGCCGAGCTGCTCGCGATCCCGGCCGAGCGGCGGGAAGACTTCAAGCGGTGGTCCAACGCGTACATCAGCACCCTCGGCATGCACGGCGAAAAGCCGCCGGAGATCGCCAAGGAGCTCGCCGAGCTCGAGGTCTACATGATGGGCTTGATCGCCGAGCGGCGACCCAACCCGAGTGACGACCTGGTCAGCGTGCTGTGCCACGCCGAGCTCGACGGCAAGGCGCTGCCCGACAAGATCGTCATCGGCTTCTGCACCGCGCTTCTCGTCGCCGGGTACGTCACGACGACCAACCTGCTGTCCAACGCGGTGCTCTGCCTCAACCGCTACCCCGAAGCCCTCCAGCTGATCCGCAAGCAGCCGGAGATCCTGCCCAATTTCGTCGACGAGGTGATGCGGTTCACCTCGCCGGTGCAGAGTTCGGTGCCGCGGCTCACCCGTGTCGAGACGACCCTCGGTGACCATGTCATCCCGGAAAAGGCGCTGGTGTTTCCGTACATCGGCGCGAGTAACCGCGACGAGCTCGTATTCGAGAAGGCCGACCAGTTCGACCCGACCCGCGACCCCAACCCGCACCTGGGCTTCGGGCACGGCGTGCACTTCTGCCTCGGCGCGCCATTGGCCCGGATGGAGGCGCGCATCGGGATCGGCATGATGGCGGAGCGCCTTCGTGGTGAGTGGCGAGTGCCGGAAGACGTCCAACTGGAGGTCGAACCCCCGCCCGCGTTCCTGTTCGGGCCGAAGGCGCTGCCGCTCAAGTGGGGTGAGTAGCGCCGGCTGCCCGGTGGAGGGCCCCCTAACTGCCGGAAACCCCCGGCCGGCAGTTAGGGGGTGCCTCGCTTTCCAACACTGGCTGGTAGGGGTGCCCAGGTGCTCGGGGCTTAGTAAGGATCAGATCGTATGACGATGCAGATCGTGCGGGCACACTCGTACGGCGGGCCGGAGGTCCTGGCGGTCGAGGAGCTCAAACTCAGCCCTCCCGGCCCCGGCCAGGCCCTCGTTGAGATCGCGGCCGCCGCCGTTACTTTCTACGACGTTTGCAACCGGCGTGGTGACTTCGCCGACCGCGACTACTACAAGGACGAGGCGGTGCTGCCGCTCTCGCCGGGTTACCAGGGCGCCGGCGTCGTCGTCGAGGTCGGCCCCGATGTCACCGACGTGCGCCCCGGCGACCGGGTCGTGTGGATCTGGGGCAGCGGCGCGTACGCGACGCACGTGGTGGTCCCCACCGCGAGCCTGATCCCGGTGCCGGACGACATCGACATGGAGCAGATGGCCGGCGCCCTCATCCAGGCCTTCGTCGCGCTGAAGCTCACGTCCGAGACCTACCCGGTCGCGGCCGGCGAGTGGTGCCTCGTGCAATCCGCCGCCGGCGGTGTGGGGTCGCTGCTCTGCCAGATGGCCAAGCTGCGCGGCGCCAAGGTGATCGGTGTCGCCTCGACCGAGGAGAAGGCCGCGGTCGCCCGCGAGGCCGGCGCCGACGAGGTGATCGTCTCCACGACCGCCGACGTGCCCGCCGAGGTAAAACGGATCACCGGCGGTCCGGGCGTGCGCGTGGTCTACGACGGGGTCGGCAAGGACACCTTCGACGACAACCTCGACAGCATCGCGCCGCGCGGCTACCTGATCGTGTACGGCCAGTCGAGCGGGTTCGTGCCGCCGCTCGACCTGATGACGTTGCAGAACAAGGGCTCGCTGTATCTCAACCGGTTCACGATCGACTACTACTTCACCTCGTGGCCCGACCAGGACTACCTGGAGAAGCTGTACGGCTGGATGCGCAGCGGCGACGTGTCGGTCCGCATCGACCGGCGCTATCCGCTGGAGCAGGCGGCCGAGGCACACGCCGCCGTGGAGTTCCGCAAGTCGGCCGGCCGGGTGCTGCTGGTGCCGTAAGCGGAGGGGTCCGCGCGTGGTGCGGGTCGGGGAGCGTTGTACGCGCCCCGACCCGCTCGCGTTTAGCTGGGCTCGCCTTCGAAACAGGGGGCGGAGAAGCTGACGCCGTCGAAGGTCTCCTGGGCGCGGGTGAAGCGGTAGGTCGCCCAGTGCAGCCGCGTGACCGTGCCGCTGGGGTCTCTGGTCAGCCGCAACAGCTCGCCCGCCTCCCGGCCCGACGTCGTGCGCAACACGTCGGGGGTGCCCGGCAGCGGCGCGAAGACGGCGGGTGGGCGGTCGGCAGGGTCGTCGGCGCCGCGGGCGATCAGCCGGCCGCCGCGCCACGAGAAGACGTACTCGAAACCCTCGCCCCACCAGCGGCCGAGCACCGACCGGTATGGCTCGGGGGCGGCCGGACCCGGGCGCCAGACCGGGATGGGCGCCGGCGCCTCGGCCACCACGGCCGGCAGCAGGCGGTGTGCCAGGCCAAGCACCGAGGCCGCGGTGCCGGACGAGCCGAGCACCGCGCAGCCGAGGCCGGCGGGGGTGTCGATACCGCCCCGCTGACCCAGCACGCAGGCCCAGAAGCCGGGCATGGCGCCGTAGTGACCAAGGTGCATGGCCCGATTTTCCTGCGGCACGACCATCACGCCGAGGCCGAAGCCAGCCCGCCACACGGTCTGGTCCGGCACGGACATCGGCCAGCGCATCTCGTCGAGCGTCGACGCGGCGAGCACGGTGCCGGACGGGTCGACGGTCTCCGGGTCGGCCAGGAAGGCGGCCCAGCGCGCCATGTCGCCGGCGGTGCTCCACAGTCCCGAGGCCGGACCGATCGCGCCGAGCTCGATGGGGGGCTCCGGCCTGGCGAGGTCGGAGTGCGCGTCGACGAGGTAGCCGGTGACCGCGTGCGGCCCGGGCTCGAGCGACGTGCCGGTCATGCCGAGCGGGCGCAGGATCCGCTCGGCGAGCACGTCGGCCCAGGGCGCGCCGCGCAGCTCGGAGACGAGATGGCCGAGCACGGCGAACGAGAGGGTGGAGTAGTGGTACCGCGGCGGCCCGGTCACCACCCGCTCGGCGTTGGCGAGGTCGGCGAGCAGCTGGTCTATGTCGGGCGCCTTGAGCGAGTCCCACATGTCCCCGTACGGCTCGCGCTGTAGCCCCGCGGTGTGTGACAGCAGGCCCCGCACGGTGAGGCCGCGGTGGGCCGGCACGTCCAGGTGCTTGCCGATCGGGTCGTCGAGGTCGAGGAGCCCGTCGTCGCGGCACTGCATGACCAGTGTGGCGGTGACCGTCTTGGTGACGGATCCGACGCGAAACATGCTGCCGGCGCCGAGTGGTGTCTCGCCGTCGCTCTCACCGACCTGGCAGGTCCATAGAGGACGGTCTGCCTGATGCACGGCCACCGACAGCGCGGGGATCCGCGCGTCGGCCTGGGTCCGTCGGACCATCCGCTCCAGTCGTGGACTCATCCGTTCGCTCGTCCCTCCGCTGATAAGGACTCTGCCGGGAAAACCGCTGTCCGAGCACGTTATCGCATTCCAGCATAGCTTCGTCAGGGTGTAAAAGAACCGTATGAACTCTCGCGCTAAAAGACGTTTGTTGGACTGGTGACGCCGACCCTTAATGCCCCCTATCAGCCCCTGAATCGCGGATGTGACCGCCCCGCCCACCCCTATTACCGGTGGTGTTCATTGTCCGTGGAGACGTCGGGCTTCTAGATTTACCGTGCACGGCGTAGCGGGTGGAGCAATCGAGGGAGCGCGTGGCCGATGACCGATGACACGGGGATCACCGAAGCCGAGAAGGTCACCCCCAGCGGCCCTCCACCAGCGCCTGAGCAGCTGCACCAGCTGGACTTCCTGCTCGGCCGGTTCGAGTGCGTCTTCAACAACGTGGTCGTCGACCCGCCCACGACGGTGGTCACATACTGGGAAACCCGAAAGACTCTCAACGGGCATTACTACGAGATGGACATCACCATGCCAACGGGTCAGTTTTCCGCCCGATGGATCTTCGGGTGGAACGATGTCGAGGCGGGCTTTCTCTCGTACTATTACGACGACATCGGCAGCCAGGGCACCTCGATCGCGCCGGGATGGCAAGACGGGCACCTTGTGTTCACCGGTCAGTCAAACTACTTCGGTCATCGCATCACCAATCGCGACGACTTCGTCATCGTCGACGAAAATCACGTGCTCGACACCTCGTACGTCCTGGAGGACGGCGAGTGGGAGCTGGCCGGCACCTACGACTGCCGGCGGATCTGAGAGTGATGGACTACGCGATCCAGACCGAGGGTCTGGTGAAGCGGTTCGGGTCGGTGACCGCCCTCGGTGGGGTGGACCTCGCCGTGCCGGCCGGGACGGTGCTGGGGCTGCTCGGTCCCAACGGCGCCGGCAAGACGACGACGGTGCGCATCCTCAGCACCCTGATGGCACCCGACGGCGGCACCGCCCGGGTCGCGGGACACGACCTGGTCAAGGAGCCCGGCCGGGTGCGCGAGCGGATCGGCCTCACCGGGCAGTACGCGGCCGTGGACGAGGAGCTCACCGGCTACGAGAACCTGATCCTCATCGGCCGGCTGCTCGAGCTGTCCCGCCGGGAGGCCAAGCGCCGCGCCGGCCTGATGCTGGAGCACTTCAGCCTGGTCGAGGCGGGCAGCCGCTCGGTCAAGACGTACTCGGGTGGCATGCGGCGCCGGCTCGACCTGGCGATGAGCCTGATCGGGCGGCCGCAGGTGCTCTTCCTCGACGAGCCGACCACCGGCCTGGACCCGCGGTCGCGGGGAGACGTGTGGGACCTGGTCCGGGGGCTGGTGGCCGACGGCGCCACGGTCCTGCTGACCACGCAGTACCTTGAGGAGGCCGACAGGTTGGCCAGCGAGATCGCGGTGATCGACCGCGGGCGGGTCATCGAGAAGGGCACGCCGGCGCAGCTGAAGTCCAAGGTGGGCGGGCAGAGCCTCGACGTGCGCCCGACCACGCGAGACGACCTGACCGCCGTGGCCGACCTGCTCTACGACGTGGTGGGTGTCAACGCCACGTACGACGGGGACGGCGGGGTGGCCTCGGTGGCGCTCGACGCCACCCGCTCGGGCACCGAGACGCTGACCACCGTGGCGCACAAGCTTGACGCGGCCGGCATCGAGGTGACCGAGCTGGGGCTGCGGCTGGCCAGCCTCGACGAGGTGTTCCTG
The DNA here is from genome assembly GCF_011764545.1 of Phytohabitans flavus. Lineage (GTDB taxonomy): Bacteria > Actinomycetota > Actinomycetes > Mycobacteriales > Micromonosporaceae > Phytohabitans > Phytohabitans flavus. The sequence continues at coordinate 821,290 of NZ_AP022870.1, forward strand.
GCACTGACCTCCCGTCCCGCAGACGAGCCGGCCGAGCCGCCGGCCGGCCGGCGAACTCGAATGGGGCAGAGCGCATGACCCCGGTGCGTGCCGCACGGCACAGTGCGACCCTGGCCTGGCGCGGCCTTATCCGGCTCAAGCACGCGCCGGACGAGCTGCTTGACGTGCTGCTGATGCCGATCACGTTCGTGCTGATGTTCGTGTTCCTGTTCGGCAACGCGATCGCCGGCGACTGGCGCGACTACCTGCAATTCGTGCTCCCCGGCATCGCCGTGCAGGCGCTGATGTTCACGTCGCTCGGCACCGCCCTGGCGCTCAACACCGACATCCGCACCGGCGTCTTCGACCGGTTCCGGAGCATGCCGATCGCCCGTTCCGCGCCGCTCGTCGGCCACCTGCTCAGCGACCTCGTCAAGTACGTGGTCTCGCTGGTCGTGGTCTTCGGGTTCGGCACGGTGCTCGGGTTTCGGACGTCCGGCTCCGCGCTGGCGGTGATCGTGGGCGGGGCGATGATCGTCCTGTTCGCCTTCACGATCTCGTGGATCGCCGCGCTGATCGGCCTGGTGGCGAAGAGCCCGGCCAACGTGCAGGCACTCGGGCTGCTGCTGGTCCTGCCGGTGACGTTCGGCAGCAACGTCTTCGTGCCCACTGACGAGCTGCCCGGCTGGCTCCAGACCTGGGTGAAGATCAATCCGGTCACCCAGCTCTCCGACGCGGTCCGCGCCTTCATGCTTGACCAACCCGCGCACGACGCGCCACGCAACGCTCTACTGTGGATGGTCGGTCTGATCGCCGTTTTCGCGCCGCTCGCCATCAGGGCCTACCGCCGCCAAGCCTGAGCGACAGGGTCTCCTTGGCGCATGGTTCTGCGCCTCGGGTTCATCGGATCTGTCCACAGTGGTGGTCGCAGAACCTTTCAAAATTGGAGATTTGAGCTGCCGCGGCGTCCGTCGTGGTCCGGACCGCTGCTCCCGCGGCCTCACCCTCCGCGGTTCCACAACCCAACCCGGCCGGCATCGCCGGCGGGTGAGGCCGCGACCCCCGCCCATCCGCGCACTGATCAGAGCCGGCCGAATCGTGAACGCTATCCGGCAGATCGTGGTATTTAGCTGTTGTTATAACAACAGCTAAATACCACGATCTGCCGGCGTGCTCCCGACTGGCATGCGGACAAACGAGCTAAAGCGCCCGACCAGCCCTGTCTTTGTGGCCCGCGATACCCGGCGCACGGCACCCCGACGGGGTGTCATACCGAACGGTGAGGCCGGGCGGTCGCCCAGACCGCGTCGATCAGGCGCCAGGCCGAGCGGGGGCGCAGGTGGGTGCCCGCCCGCCTCGATCGGTGTGCCGGCGTCGGCGCGGACCTCCAGTGGGCTCAGCAGCGCGATACGGACCCGTCCAGCCTCGCGCGGTGGCGGCCGCCAGCGTGCGCGCGGGCAGGTGGCGGAGTCCCCTGTGGTGACCCTTGGTAACCCCTAGCGGTTTATTGGCGACAATCTCACCCCTAGATCGTCACCGTTTTCTTGACCGGCCTTCCTCGCGGCCCATACCGTCGTGACGGGCATGCGTTTTCTGTATTTGTGCCGCTGATTTTTCCCATGATGACCCGTCCTAATCCCGCGGAGCTGGATGATGCGAACACCGAAACTCCCGTCCGTATTCGGCACCGGTAAAAAGTCGAAGTGGATCAGCCGTGCCGCCGCCGGCGCGGCCGCGCTGGCACTGACCGTCACCGCCCTCGCACCGGCCGAGGCCAGCGCCAACCGCGTGCCCAGCCCGACTGACGCCACCGCGGCCGACGCCGCTTTCCGGCCGAAGTCGGACGCCCCGCCCGCGCCCGCGCAGCTTGCGGAGTTGAATTTCCTTCTGGGGACGTACAAGTGCGTGGTGACCGCGGTCGCGCCGGGTGAGCCGTCGACCTCGGTTATCGTGTGGATGCGCACGAAGCCGATTCTGAGCGGTCACTACTATGAGATGGAATACGTCCAGGAAGCAATTCCCGGCGTCATCGGCAAGGTGACTGGAAAGTGGGTGTGGGGTTACACCCCGAGCGATTCCACCTACTCTGCGTACTACTACGACGACCACGACAACAAGGGCACCGCGTTTTCGGCGGGTCGCAACGCCGAGGGCAAGTTCGAGTTCGTCGGCGACTACACGGTGCTCGGCGACGTCGGCACCGGCCACGACGTCTTCACCGTGGTCAACAGCCGCAAGTTCACCGACCACAGCTACGTCAAGATCGACGGTGAGCTGATCCCGATCAGCGTGTACAACTGCACGAAGCAAGGCTGAGCCACACGCTCCACAACGGACAGCGGCGGTAGGGGAGTGCCCCTGCCGCCGCTGTTCAGTCTCCGGACCCGCTCAGCGCCCCTGCCACTTCGGCGAGCGCTTCTCGACGAACGCCAGCGGCCCTTCACGCGCGTCCTGGCTCCGCACTCGCTCCTCCTCCCACACGTACCGGGTGGCGAAGGCCTGTGGCAGCGACAGGTGCGCGGAGGACGAGGCGGCTTCCTTGACCGCGCGCACCGCGAGCGGCGCGCAGCGCAGGATGTCCTCCACCCACCCGTCGACACAGTCGTCGAGGCGGTCGGCCGGCACGACCTCGTTGACCAGCCCCAGCTCGTACGCCCTCGCGGCGCTCAACGGCCGGCCGGTCATCAGGTGCCCCATGGCGGTCTTGAGCGGCAGCTGCCGGCTGAGGCGAAACACCCCGCCCGCCCCGGCGACCAGGCCCAGCTTGGCTTCCGGCAGCGCGAAGGTGGCGTGCTCGGCGGCGATCGCGATGTCGCAGGCGAGCACCAGCTCGAAGCCGCCCCCGAACGCGTACCCGTTGACCCTGGCCACCACCGGCTTCGACAGCGTGAACCGCTCGGTGAGCCGCGGCCAACCGGGCTTGCCCCGGCTGCCGAACGAGGTCGGTGGCTCGCCGCTGTCGACGCGCCGTACCAGCTCCTTGAGGTCCTGCCCGACCGAGAACGCGCGGTCACCGGCGCCGGTCAGCACCCCCACCCAGACGTCGTCGTCGCGCTCGAAGTCGTCCCACACCGCTGCCAGGCTCGCGTGCATGGCGAGGTCCATCGCGTTGAGTACGGCGGGCCGGTCCAGCGTGATGTACGCCGCGTGGCCCCGCTTCTCGTAGCGCACACCGGCGCCGTCCACTGTGGAGTCCACGTCAGAACGGGTACGGTGCCGGGGCGGAGCGCACGGTCAGCCACTGCCACTGGGTGAACTCGTCCCAGCTCTGCTGCGCGCCGTAGCGGCTGCCGTTGCCGGAGGCGCCCCGCCCGCCGAAGGGTACGAAAGCCTCGTCGTTGATGGTCTGGTCGTTGACGTGCACGATGCCGGTGCGCAGCCGGTCGGCCAGCGCGGTCCCGCGTTCGACGTCGCCGGTCTGCACGGCCGCCACCAGCCCGTACTCGGTGCGGTTGGCGACGGCGACCGCCTCCTCGTCGTCCTTGACCACGATGACCGGGGCGACCGGCCCGAAGATCTCCTCGCGAAACGCGGGCATCTCGGTGGTGACCTCGGCAAGCACGGTGGGCCGGTAGAAGAGGCCCTCGTGGGTGCCACCGGCCCGCAGTTCGGCGCCGGCGGCGACGGTGTCCCGGACGATCCGGTGCACCCGGTCGCGCTGGGCCGCGTTGATCATCGGTCCGAGCGCCACCTTCTCGGTCCACGGGTTGCCGACCGGCAACTTCTCGGCGCGGGCGGCGAGCCGGTCGAGGTACTCGCCGGCCACCGACTCGAGCACGATGTGCCGCCCGGCGGTCATGCAGATCTGGCCCTGGTGGAAGAACGCGCCCCAGGCCCCCGCCGAGCTGGCCAGGTCGAGGTCGGCGTCGTCGAGCACGATCAGCGCGTTGTTGCCGCCGAGCTCCAGCGAGACCCGCTTGAGGGCGCGGCCGGCCGCCTCGCCCACCTGCCGGCCGACCGCGGTCGAGCCGGTGAACGAGATCATGGCGATGTTGGGATCGGTGGCCAGCGCCCGCCCCGGCTCGGCGTCGCCGGCGAGGACGTGCAGCACGCCCTCCGGGAGGCCGGCCTCCTCGAAGAGACGGGCGAGCACGAGACCCCCGCTGACCGCGGTCTGCACATCGGGCTTGAGGACCACCGCATTGCCGAGAGCCAGGGCGGGTGCCACCGCGCGCATCGCCAGCAGCAGCGGCACGTTCCACGGCGTGATCACGCCGACGACGCCGAGCGGGATGCGGCGGCCGATGCTCTGCCGGCCCGGGGTGGAGGGCAGCAGCTGTCCGAACGGCTCCGCGGGCAGCCCGGAAGCGACCCACAACTCGTCGAGCACCGACGAGACCTCGTGCTCCGCCTTGCCAGGTACGCCGCCGCCCTCGCGTACCAGCCATCCCACGACCTCGTCGCGGTGCGCCTCCAGGATCTGGGCGGCCCGCCGCAGCACCGCCGCGCGTTCGGTGTGCGCAGCGGCGGCCCACGCGGGCTGGGCGAGCGCGGCCGCCGAGGCCGCCGAGGCGATGTCACCGGCGTCGGCCAGGCCGACGGTGGCCAGAGTCTTCCCGGTCGCCGGCTCGGTGACGTCGACCGTGCCGCCGGCCGGCTCCCGCCAGCCGCCGCTGAATACCTTGCCGGCGAGTGCGACCGGGTCGATCAGGGGAAGCATCGGCGTTCCTTTCACGAGTGTCCGGTGATCGGCACGTCGATCAGTAGCGGTGTGGGGGATTCGGTGGCCTTCGCGACCACGTCGACGAGGTGGTCGGCGTCGGTGATCCGGACCGCTTCGATGCCGAAGAACTCGGCGACCCGGGTGAAGTCCAGCACCGGCGGATCCAGGTCGAGCCCGATGTACTGGCCGGTCCGGGTGGATCGGCTCTGCCACGAGTCGAGGGTGTTCTTGAGCGTGCGGTACTCGCCGTTGTTCATCACGACGAACGTGACCGGCACCCGGTAGCGGGCGGCGCTCCACAGCCCCTGTAGGCCGAAGAGCGTGCAGCCGTCGCCGAGCACCGCGACTACCGGCCGGCTCGGGTCGCCCAGCCGGGTGCCGATCGCGGCGCCGATACCCGAGCCGAGGCCGCCACCGACGGTGTGTACGAGCGAGCGGGGCCGGTCGAGGGTGAGCACCTCGCGCAGCAGCACGCCGCTGGTGATCGCCTCCTCGACGACGACCGCGTCGGCGGGCAGCCCGGCGGCGACCGCGTGTGCGGCGGCGAGCGGATCGAGCGGCGCCGGCCCGTACGCGGCCCGCGCCATCGCGTCGACCTTGGCGCGGCGGGCGGCGGCGATCGCACCCGCCGCGGTGGCCCGGTCCGGGGCGTCGGGCACCGTGCCGGCGAGCCGGTCGGCGAGCGCGGCGAGGGTGGTGCGGATGCCGCCGGCGAGGCCGACGTCGACCCGGAAGTTTCGGCCGATCTCGTGCTGGTCGGAGTCGAGCTGCACCACGGTCGCGTCGGGCGGCACGGGCGCCACCGGCGTGTAGTGGTGTGCCATGAAGGCGTGGCAGCCGACCACGAAGACCACGTCGTGCGGGGTGAGCCGCTCCCGGATCGCGGCGTTGACCGGTGGCAGCGCGCCGCCGTGGAGCGGGTGCGAGCCGGGGAAGTCGACGCCGTCGTGCATCGGCTGGTGGTAGGTGACCGCGCCGAGCGCCTCGGCGACGGCGACGAGCTCGGCGACCGCACCGTCGCGGCCGACGCCGTCACCGGCCACGATCGCCGGCCGGGTGGCCGCGGCGAGCACGGCGACGGCCCGGTCGAGGTCGGCGGCGCGTCCCCAGGCCGGGCGGTGCGACCGCTCGGCGACCTCCACGGGCGCCTGCTCGGCGAGCAGGTCCATCGGGATGGAGAGGAAGACCGGCCCGGCCGGCGGGGCGGCGGCGATCGCGAAGGCGCGGCGCAGCATGATCGGCAGGTCGTGGCCGTGCTGTACGTCGAACACGTGCTTGGCGACCGGCTTGGCCAGCCCGACGAGGTCGCCGGAGAGCATCGGATCCTGCACCATGTGCCGGCGGTCCTGCTGCCCCGCGGTGATCACCAGCGGGGTGCGCGACCGGGTCGCGTTGAGGAAACCGACGAGGCCGTTGGCGAGCCCGGCCGCCACGTGCAGGCTGACGAAGGCGGGGCGGCCGGTGGCGCGGGCGTACCCGTCGGCCATTGCCATCACCGAGCCCTCGTGGACGCCGAGGACGTACTCGATGTCCGGGGCCTCCGCGAGGGCGTCGGTGAACGGCAGCTCGGTCGTACCCGGGTTGCCGAAGACGCGGTCCACGCCCTCGTCGCGAAGGATGGCCAGCATCGCCTGCACCGGCGTCGTCAGCGTGCCCACGCCCGCCCCACCTTGGCGAGCACGTCCTCGCTGTACAGGCGGCGGGCCTGCCGCACCGCGAACTCGGCCAGGTAGGCGTGGAAGCGGTCGACCGGCTCGTCGGCGAGGTTGAGCATGGCGCGGTTGGCGACGACGGCCGGGCTGTCGAGCCGGTCGACGCCCGCCTCGACGGCGGAGTCCATCGAGGACGGCTCCACGACCTCGTCGCGGAAGGCCGCGCCCGCCGCCTCGTGCGCGTAGATCTTGCGGCCCCAGAGGATCACCTGGCGTGCCAGCCGCCCACCGCCGTGGCGGCTCAGCCGGAGGTTGGAGACGCCGGGCACGATGCCCTCCTGCGCCGCCGGGAGGCTGAAGTAGGCGTCGGCGGCCGCGATCACCCGGTCGAAGACCGTGAGCAGCTGCGCGCCGCCGCCGATCGCGAACGTGTCGACCGCGGCCAGCCAGGGCTTCTGGACGGTACGCTGCGGCCACGCCGCCGGATCGGGGTCGACGAGCAGGCCCCGCAGGATCTTGTTGATGTAGCCGATCTCGCGGCGGAGCAGGAAGTCGACGTACGAGATCTGGCCGTGGTGCAGGTCGGTGAGGTTGATGCCGGCGCTGAACACCCGCCGCCCGTGGTAGCGCGGATGGGTCATCGGCCCGCCCCGCAGCACCCCGACCCGGATGTCGTCGTCGAGCAGCACGAGGTCGACCGCGGTCTCCATGTCGCCGACCGACGGGTCGTCCTCGGCGTTGAGGCACTTGACGTTGGACATCGTGATGTGGCCGGCCGCGCCGCGCCGCTCCACCGTCACCGAGCCCAGGGTGACCGAGCCGGCGCGGCGAAACTCGCCGAGCAGCCGCCGCGCCTGCTGCGTCGGCAGCTGCATCGCTTCGGTCAGGTGGGTGGCCACCTCTGTACGGCGCAGCAGCGACCCGAAGAAGATGCCCTGGTCGATCTCCCGGCCCTCTTTTGCCGCCTGGACGCGTTCCCGCTCCTGCGCGACCTGTGCCCTCGTGGGCACCAGGCCGGTGAAGAGCTCGGCCGCGCCGTACACCAGCTCGGGTAGGCGCAGGTGCAGGGTCTGGCCTTCGGTCAGCTCCGCGTACACCTGGTCGCCGTGGATGTGCATGAAGCGCGCCCGCTGCCGCCGGGCCGCCTCGTGGATGTCGCCGGCCCGCACCTGCTGCTCCGCGGTGCGCTCGGGCTTGGCGGGCAGCTCCTCCAGCAGCTCCTCGACCCGCTCGGTGTACTGCGCCAGGGCCTTCGCGTCCGTTGCCAGCTCGCCGCCGAACGTGGGCGGCTCGATGGCCGCCCGCTGCGGCGCGGCGATCCCCGTGGCCTCCATCCGACTACCCGGCGACCGTGTGGACCGAGCCGCCGAGGACCATCGGCACCGGGTCGGAGACGGCCTGCCGCGCCTTGATCAGGGAGCGGTCGCAGGCGGACAGGTGGGCACCGAGCGCGTCCTCGAAGGTCGTCGCGGTCGCGTCCAGGAGCAGCCGCCGGCGGATCGCGAGCTCCGGCCCGGCCGCGCCGCGCAGCGCGGCGACCCGTTCCTGCGTGCTGGCGACCAGGTCTCCGGCGACCTCGTCGACGAGGCCCACCTGCTCGGCCTTCGCCGCCGGCACCTCGCGCGCGAAGAGGGCCAGCGGGCGCGCCCGGGCCACGCCGAGCTGGTTGGCCAGCCGGTAGAGCAGCATGCTCGGCCAGAGCGCGCCGCTGTGCCAAGGCTGGAGCAGGCGCAGGTCGTCGGCCGCGATCCGGTAGTCGGTGGCGAGCAGCACCTCCAGGGCCGGCCCGCCGCAGCTGCCCTCGGCGACCGCGATGGTGATGGCGTTCAGCCGCTCCAGCCGCCGTAGCGCGCGCTCCCAGTGGTTGACGAGGTGGACGCCGACCTCGCCGGGCCAGCTGTCCGCCCGGTCGGTCGAGGGCGTCGACGACGCCAGGTGCACGACCGCGACACGATGCTCTCCGGCGTCTTCGACGCGCTCGCAAAGTGCGGTGATGGTGCCGATCAGCTCTTGGGAAAGGGGAGCGGCACAGTCAATTCCCAGATAGGCGTCGGCGACCTCTTCGAGTTTCGAGCCGCCGCTATTCGATGACACGATGTGTTGCCCCCGTTCCGGAGCGGAGTCTGATTGCCAGAAGATGCGCGAGCGAACTGTTTACCAGCGGACCAGGACGGTCTCGATGGTCGACCCGGGACCCATTGTCATGAGGATGCCGTAGTCACCGGGACTCACCGTGCCCTCGTCCAAAAGGCGACGGTAGGAGAAAAGGAAGGAACCGCTCGAGAGATTGCCGTAGTCACGCAACACGCTGACGGTGTGCCGGACGTCGTGCCGGGTCAGCCCAAGATTGATCATGACGGAGTCGATGACCTTCTTGCCGCCCGAGTGGACAATCCAGTGCTCGATGTCCTTGCGCCGCAGGCCGGTGCCGGACAGCAGCGAGTCGATCACCAGCTCGGCGTGCGCACCGACCACGTACGGCACGTCGCGGTCCAGGTAGAAGCTGAACTTGCCGTGGTCGTCGTCCCAGTCGAATCGCATGGCGTCGATCGACTCGGGGATCATGAAGCTGGACGACTTGAGCACCGTCGGGCCCGGCTGGCTCTGCCGCGGGTCGGCGATCACCAGCGCCGCCACCGCACCGTCGCCGAACAGGCTGTTGACGACCGAGGTGCGCATGCTGCCGTCGAAGACGTACGCCGCGGAGCAGGCCTCGATGCAGAGCAGGATCGCCAGCTCGCCCGGGTGGGTGCCGGCCCAGCCGGTCACCGCGTTGAGCCCGTTGAGCCCGGCGTTGCACCCCATGCCGACGACGTCGAGGCGCGCGGTGTCGGGGTTGAGGCTCAGCTCGCGGACGAGCAGTGCGCTCAGACCTGGCGTGAGCAGGCCCGTGGAGGTCACGCAGCACAGGAACCGCACGTCGCTCAGGTCGGCGTTGGCCTCCTTGAGCGCGGCCTGAAGCGCCCGCACCCCCATGTCGACGCCCTGGTTGCGGTGCTTGCGCAGCAGCTCGCCCTGCGTCTCGGTGGTGCGGGTGCCGTCCGGCCCCTCGGGTGGGAGGGAGAGGAAGCGGCGCTTGATGGCGCTGTTGCGGAACACCGAGGCGATCCGCTGGTCGTCGATGTTGAAGAGATCCAGCAGGTCGTCCTGCGAGTAGGCGTCCGGCGGCACGGCGGTGCCGACGCTGACGATCCGCGGTCGCACTGTGAATGGCGCTCCACGGACGCCGATTGGGACCTTGACCGGTGTTGGTGTTTGTGTCATCTGTCCCCCAGGTGACCTTATCGACGTCGTTTACACCCCGGTGAACTTGCTCATTTCTATTTGACTCTACGGCTCGTCTCCCGAGCCAACGTGTAGTACCTTACCTCCAGTGCGAGCCAAAGCTATCGATCGAATGTGAAGTTTTGGTCACACGGCAGGTAGGGGCGCATAGGGGTTCCGTCAAGGGTTGTAGGGGACCTTCTCCGATGTAGGCTCGTACACATCTCACAGCTCACTAACCCGACTGCTTCGTGCGCCGGAATGGGCTATGTTCCGCCATAGAAGGCACCAAAAAAATTAAACGGGGGTGCTGAATGCTGCGCACTGACCTGATCCGGCCGGTGCCTGAGATGCTTCGCGCGCAATCCGAGAAGTACGGCGACAAGGTCGCCTTTCTCGACGAGCGGCGCGGTGTGAGCTACCGGGAGCTTGAGCGACGTACCGCCCGGCTGGCGGGACACCTCGCCCGGCTCGGCCTCGGTCCGGGCGAGTGCGCGGCGATCTACCTCAACAACTGTGTCGAGGTCGTCGAGAGCTACTTCGCCATCAACCGGGCCGCCGGCGTGGTCGTACCGATGAACCCCCGCTCGTCCAACGCCGAGCTGGCCTACCTCCTCGAGCACTGCGCCGCGCGGGTAGTGATCACCGACGGCGGCCACCTCGACCAGGTGCACGCCGTGCTGGCCGGGCGCGACGGCATCACGGTGATCGTGGTCGGCGACGAGGCCGGCGGTGCCGAGCACTCGTACGAGGCGCTGGCCAACACCGAGCCGGCCACCCCGAGCCGCGACTCCCTCGGCCTCGACGACGTGTCCTGGATGCTCTACACGTCTGGCACCACGGGCCAGCCCAAGGGTGTGCGGTCCACCCAGCGCAACGTGCTCTGGTCGGTCGCCGCCTGCTACGCCCCGATCCTCGGGCTGTCCGACACAGACCGGGTGCTGTGGCCCCTACCCCTGTTTCACAGCCTCGCCCATGTGCTCTGCGTTCTCGGCGTGACCTCGGTCGGCGCGACCGCCCGCATCATGCCCAACTTCGCCACTGACGAGGTGCTCGACGCGGTCCGCCAGGACGACTACACGTTCCTGGTCGGCGTGCCGACGATGTACCACTACCTGTTGCGCGCCGCGGAGGCCTCGGACGCCTCGGAGCTCGCCCCCGCGCTGCGCGCCTGCCTGGTCACCGGCTCGGTCGCCACCGCCTCGCTGCGGGAGTCGTTCGAGCTGGCGTTCGGCGTTCCGCTGCTGGACAGCTACGGCAGCACCGAGACATCCGGCGCCATCACCATGAACTGGGCCACCGGGGCGCGGGTACCCGGCTCGTGCGGCCTGCCCGTGCCCGGCCTGGCGGTGCGGCTTGTCGACCCGGACACCGAGCGTGACGTCGAGGCCGGCGCCGAGGGCGAGGTCTGGGTCAGCGGCCCCAACGTGATGCTGGGCTACCACAACAATCCGGATGCCACCGCCGCCGCGCTGCGCGGCCGCTGGTACCGCACCGGCGACCTGGCCCGCTTCGACGACAACGGGTACCTGAGCATCACCGGGCGGATCAAGGACCTGATCATCCGGGGTGGCGAGAACATCCACCCCACCGAGGTCGAGGACGTGCTCCTCGCCATCGACGGGATCGCCGAGGCGGCCGTGGTGGCCAAGCCGCACGAGGTGCTCGGCGAGGTGCCCGCGGCGTACGTCGTGCCGGCCGCCGGCGTGCCGCTCGACCCGGAGCGCGTATTCGCGATCTGCCGCGAGCAGCTCTCCTACTTCAAGGTCCCCGAGGAGCTGTACGAGGTCGAGGAGATCCCGCGCACCGGATCCGGCAAGATCATCCGGCACCGCCTGCTGGAGCGCCCGGCCCGGCTCCGCGGCGTCCGGGGCAACCACCTCGATCTGCTCTACCGGGTCGACTGGAGCCCGCTCGCGACGGCCGACGCCACGGCCGAGCCCTCCTGGCAGCTGGTCGACCACCGCCACGACCTCGGCGCGCTGGAGCCGATGCCGGACCTCGTCGCGGTCCGGGTCCCCGGCGCCGAGGACGGCGCCGACCCGACGGTCGCGGTGCGGCAGGCCGTGTCCGGGGCCCTCCGGCTGGTGCACGGCTGGCTGACGGCGGCCGGCACCGGCGAGAGCCGGCTCGTCCTGGTCACCCGGCACGCGGTCGAGGTCGACGGCCACATCACCGACCCGGCCGGCGCCGCCGTGTGGGGGCTCATCCGCTCCGCCCAGGCCGAGCACCCGGGCCGCTTCGTCCTCGCCGACGTCGACGACGAGCCCGAGTCGCTCGCCGTCCTGCCCGCCCTCGCCGCCGGCGACGAGCCGCAGATCGCGATCCGGCGGGGCGAGGCGCGGGTGCCGCGGCTCGCCCCGGTCCGGACCACCGGCGGCGGCACCGACTCGGTCAGCGCCGCCGGGTGGAATCCCGACGGCACGGTCCTGATCACCGGCGGGACGGGTGGGCTCGGCGCCGCCGTCGCCCGCCATCTTGTCGCCGCCCGCGGTGTCCGGCATCTGGTACTCGTCAGCCGCTCCGGCCCGGCCGCCGAGGGCGCCCAGCAGCTCGGCGAGGAGCTCACCGCGCTCGGCGCGCAGGTGAGCGTCGCCGCCTGCGACGCCGCCGACCGCGATGCCCTCGCCGCCGTGCTGGCCGGCATCCCGGCCGCGCACCCGCTCACCGCGGTGGTCCACGCCGCCGGCGTCCGCGCCGACGGCCTGGTCGAGGGGCAGAGCCCAGACCAGATCGAGCCGGTACTGCGCTCCAAAGTGGACGCCGCCTGGCACCTGCACGAGCTCACCCGCGACAAGGACCTGTCGGCGTTCGTGCTCTTCTCCGCCTCGTCCGGGCTGCTCGGCACGGCCGGCGAGGCGGGCTGGGCAGCCGCGAACGCCGGCCTCGACGCGCTCGCCGGACTGCGCCGCCAGCAAGGGCTGCCCGCTGTCTCGCTCGCCTGGGGACGGTGGAACGAGCCGGCCGGCATGGGCGGCCGCATGAGCACCGCCGACGTGCGGCGGGCCGCGCGTACCGGACAGCTCAGCATGGCCACCAGCGAAGGGCTCGCGCTGCTCGACGCCGCCGGCGCCGTCGACGAGGCTGTGCTCGTACCGGCGCGGATCGAGGTCAACAACATCCGGTCCGCGGCCGACCTGCCACCGCTGCTGCGCGGCCTGGCCCGCGCCCGCACGGCCGCCGAGGGCGACGCCGCCCTTGTCGACAGCCTCGCCGACCTCGACGCCACGGACCGGTCCCGGGTCCTGCTCGATCTGGTACGCGACGAGGTCGCCACGGTCCTCGGGCTCGACAGCGGCAACGCTGTCGACGAGGACCGCACCCTGAAGGACTTCGGCTTCGAGTCGGTCACCGCCGTGGAGCTGCGCAACCGGCTGGCCGGGCGCACCGGGCTGCGGCTGCCGGCCACCATCGCGTTCGACCACCCCACCGCCACCGCCCTAGCCAAATACCTGAAGGGCCGGCTCTTCGGCGACCGCGCCACCGCCGTACGCGCCGTGGTGCCGGCCGCCCCCGACGAGCCCATCGCGATTGTCGGCATGAGCTGCCGGCTGCCCGGCGGGGTGGCCAGCCCCGACGAGTTCTGGACGCTGGTGGCCGCCGGGGTGGACGCCGTCTCTGGCTTCCCCACAGACCGCGGCTGGGACGTCGAGGAGCTTTTCGACCCGGACCCGGACCGGGCCGGCAAGAGTTACGTGCGGGAGGGCGGTTTCCTCTACGAGGCGGCCGAGTTCGACCCGGCGTTCTTCGGGATCAGCCCGCGCGAGGCGCTCGCCATGGACCCGCAGCACCGGCTGTTGCTGGAGACCGCGTGGGAGGCGGTCGAGCGGGTCGGCATCGATCCCGGGTCGCTGCGCGGCAGTAACACGGGCGTCTTCGCCGGCGTGATGTTCCGTGACTACGCGGCTCGCCTCGGCCAGGTGCCGGACGACGTCGAGGGATACCTCGGCATCGGCAACGCCGGCAGTGTCGCCTCCGGCCGCGTCTCGTACACCCTCGGTCTGGAAGGGCCGGCGGTCACGGTCGACACGGCGTGCTCGTCGTCGCTGGTGGCGTTGCACCTGGCGGCCCAGTCCCTGCGGCAGGGGGAGTGCTCGCTCGCGCTGGCCGGCGGCGTCGCGGTCATGGCCACCCCGGACGTGTTCGTCGAGTTCTCCCGGCAGCGCGGTCTGGCAAACGACGGGCGCTGCAAGTCGTTCGCGGCGGGCGCCGACGGCACCGGCTGGGCCGAGGGCGTCGGGATGCTCGTGGTGGAACGGCTTTCCGACGCGCGCCGCAACGGGCACCAGGTGCTGGCGGTGCTGCGGGGGAGTGCGGTCAACCAGGACGGTGCCAGCAACGGACTGACCGCGCCGAATGGTCCCTCGCAGGAACGGGTGATCCGCCAGGCCCTCGCGAACGCCCGCCTCACGACGTCCGATGTGGACGCGGTGGAGGCGCACGGTACCGGCACGAAGCTTGGTGACCCGATCGAGGCGCAGGCGATCCTGGCCACCTACGGGCAGGGTCGTGAGCGTCCGTTGTGGCTTGGTTCGGTGAAGTCGAACATCGGTCACACTCAGGCGGCGGCGGGTGTCGCGGGTGTCATCAAGATGGTGATGGCGATGCGGCATGGCATGTTGCCGCGGACGCTGCACGTGGACGCCCCGACACCTGAGGTGGACTGGACGGCCGGCAGCGTCGAGCTGTTGACCGAGCCGGTCGAGTGGGCCGCCAACGGGCACCCACGCCGGGCCGCGGTATCGGCCTTCGGGGTCAGCGGCACCAACGCGCACGTGATCCTCGAAGAGGGCGACGCGCCGGAGCCGGTGGCGGAGGATTCGGCACCGGTTGTGCCGTGGGTGCTGTCGGCCAAGAGTGAGCCGGCCCTGCGGGCTCAGGCCGCGCGGCTGGCTCGCTTCGCGGCGTCCGATGAAGGCCTGCGGCCGGTGGATGTGGGCTGGTCGCTGCTGTCCCGGTCGCGGATGCCACACCGGGCGGTGGTCACCGGTCCCGATGCGGCGGGGCTGGCCGCGGCGTTGACGGGCTTCGCCGGTGGCGACCCGGAGTCGGCGGCGGCCGTCGTGTCCGGACCGGGTGGCGGCGCGGGCACTGGCGTGGTCTTCGTCTTCCCGGGCCAGGGCTCGCAGTGGCCGGGGATGGCGGTGGAGCTGCTGGCATCGTCGCCGGTGTTCGCGGCGGCGTTCGACGACTGCGCGCTCGCGCTGGCGTCCTTCGTGGACTGGGATGTGCGGGCCGCGCTGACCGATCCGGTGCTGCTGGAACGGGTCGACGTGGTGCAGCCGCTGCTGTGGGCGGTGATGGTGTCGCTCGCCGAGGCGTGGCGCGCGTTCGGCGTGGTCCCCTCGGCCGTGGTGGGCCACTCACAGGGTGAGATCGCCGCCGCGTGTGTCGCGGGTGCACTGTCCCTACAGGACGGCGCGCGGGTGGTGGCCCTGCGGTCGAAGGCGCTGCGGGAGCTGGCCGGCGGGGGCGCGATGATCTCCGTGGCGGCGACCGTGGAGCAGGTGCGGGAGCTGCTGGCCGGGCACGACGGCGTCTCGATAGCGGCGGTCAACGGCCCGGGATCCGTGGTGGTCGCCGGGTTGACCGGTCCGGCGGACGGCTTCGTCGCCGCCCTGGACGCGGCCGGTGTGCGTAACCGGCGGATCGCCGTGGACTACGCCTCCCACTCGGTGCAGGTCGAAGCGATCGAAGCCCAGCTCGCCGAGGTGCTGGCACCGGTTCAGCCTCGGGCGGCACGGATCGCCTGGTACTCCACTGTGGAGCGATCCTGGATCGACGGTACGCAGGCTGATGCCGGCTACTGGTACCGGAACCTGCGGCAGACAGTGTGGTTCGCCACCGCGACCGAAGCGCTGCTCCACAGCGGATACCACGGGTTTGTCGAGGTCAGCGCCCATCCGGTGTTGACCGTGGGGGTGCAGGAGAGCATCGACGCGGCGGGGGCACCGGCGTGGGTGACCGGCACGCTGCGGCGCGACGAGGGCGGCCTCCAGCGGCTCTTCACGAGCGTCGGCGCGGCGTTCGTCAACGGGGTAGGGGTCGACTGGGCCGCCGCGTACGCCCAGCTCCAGCCCCGTACCGTCGGCCTGCCCACGTACGCGTTCCAGCACAGCCGGTACTGGCTCGACGTCACCGGCAGCACCGCAGGCGACGTGACCGGCGCCGGTCTGACCGCCGCCGAGCACCCGATCCTCGGCGCGGCGGTCGCGTTGGCCGACGGTGACCGGGTCGTGCTCACGGGCAGGATCTCCCTCAAGACCCATCCGTGGCTCGCCGATCACGCGGTCATGGGCTCCGTGCTCATGCCCGGCACCGCCTTCGTGGAGCTCGCCATCCGGGCCGGCGACGAGGTCGGGGCGGGTCACCTCGAAGAACTCACGATCCAGTCCCCGCTCGTACTGCCCGAGCGCGGCGGCGTACAGGTCCAGGTCACTGTCGGTGTGGCGGGCGAGACCGGCCGGCGCGAGCTGGCGGTCTGGTCCCGCCCCGAGGGGCCCGAACGCGAGTGGACGCAGCACGCCGCGGGTGTGGTGTCGGCCGATAGGGGTGTAGCTGCTTCCGATCCGGGGCTCATGCAGTGGCCGCCGGTCGGCGCCGATGTGGTGCCGGTGGACGGCTTTTACGAGCAGCTTGCCGCCGAGGGTGTGGAGTACGGTCCGGCGTTCCAGGGTTGGGGCAGGTGTGGCGGCGGGGCGAGGAGGTCTTCGCCGAGGTGGCGCTGCCTGAGGGCGAGCGGACGGCCGGGTTCGGTTTGCATCCGGTGTTGTTGGATGCGGCGTTGCAGGCGTGGTTCCGGGTGCATGCGGATGGGCAGTTGCGGATGCCGTTCGCGTGGAGCGGTGTGAGCCTGTTTGCTGCGGGCGCCCGGGCGTTGCGGGTGCGGTTGGCTGCGGCGGCTGACGGCGGTGTCGCCGTGAGCGTGGCTGACCACAGTGGAGCGGTTGTTGCGGCGGCGGAGTCGTTGGTACTGCGGCCGGTCTCGGCGGAGCAGCTGGACACGGCCCGGCGTAGCGACGACGGTTTGCACGTCGTCGACTGGGTGACGGTGGCGGCGGGATCTGGTCCGCGGTTGCCTGTGGTGTCTGACCTGTCGGTGTTTGACGAGGTCGAGCGGGTGCCGGC
Organism: Phytohabitans flavus; assembly: GCF_011764545.1. Classification (GTDB taxonomy): domain Bacteria; phylum Actinomycetota; class Actinomycetes; order Mycobacteriales; family Micromonosporaceae; genus Phytohabitans; species Phytohabitans flavus. The sequence continues at coordinate 837,976 of NZ_AP022870.1, forward strand.
GACGGTGGTCTACCGGCCGGCGCCGGTGGAGTCGACTCTGCCGGAGGATGTGTGGCGGTTCAGCGCGGTTGTGCTTGCGTCGCTTCAGGCGTGGCTGGCCGACGAGCGCTGTGCTGGTGGCCGGCTGGTGGTGGTCACGGGCGGTGCTGTGGCGGTGTCGTCGCAGGAGCCGGTGACGGACCTGGCGGCGGCGGCGGTGTGGGGTCTGGTGCGGGCGGCCCAGTCGGAGCATCCGGGCCGGTTCGTCCTGGCCGATGTGGACAGCGATCCCGGGTCGGTGGCGGCCCTGGATGGCCTGGTTGGGCTTGACGAGCCGCAGTTGGCGGTGCGCGGCGGCGTCGGGTACGCGCCTCGGTTGGCGCGGTTGACGCAGACGACTTCGCCGTTGGAGTGGGATCCGGACGGCACTGTGCTGGTCACTGGTGCGACCGGTGGTCTGGGCGTGCAGGTGGCTCGGCATCTGGTCAGTACTCGTGGGGTTCGGCGGCTGTTGCTGGTCAGCCGCTCCGGTCCGGCCGCTCCGGCTGCTGCGGAGCTTGTCGAGGAGCTGGCCGCGGCTGGTGCGCAGGTCGAGCTTGTCGCCTGTGACGTGGCGGACCGGGAGGCGCTTGCCGCGTTGCTGGCTGGTCGTTCCTTGGCGGCGGTGGTGCACACGGCGGGTGTGGTCGACGACGGTGTGATCGAGTCGATCACCGCGGACCAGCTCGCGAACGTGTTCCGTCCGAAGGTGGACGCTGCCTGGAATCTGCACCAGCTCACCCGCGACATGCCGCTTACCGCCTTCGTGGTCTATTCGTCGGCCGCCGCGATCCTCGGATCTCCCGGTCAGGGCGCGTATGCGGCCGGCAACGCCTTCTTGGATGGGTTGGCCGCGGTTCGTCGGGGGCTGGGTTTGCCGGCGGTGGCGTTGGCGTGGGGCATGTGGCAGGCCGAGTCCGGTGGGATGGCGAGTCGGTTGTCGGAGGCCGACCGTCGCCGCTTGCAGCGGGCTGTGGTGGGGATGAGTGCCGAGCAGGGTTTGGCGTTGTTCGACGCCGGTCTGGCCAGTGGGCGGGCGGCGGTGGTGCCGGCCCGGTTCGATCTGGCGGCGGTACGTGCCCAGGCGGCGACCTCGGGGGTGCCGTCGATGCTGCGCGGCCTGGTCCGGGCACCGCGTCGTGCCGCTGTTGAGGTGGGCACGGCCGGTGGTGGTTCGTCGTTGGCGCAGCGGCTGGCCGGGCTGGACGTCGTGCAGCGGCAGCAGGCGCTGCTGGATCTGGTACGTCGTCATGTGGCGGCTGTGCTCGGGCACGATTCGGTCGAGACCGTCGAGCCCGGCCGGGCGTTCAAGGAGCTTGGGTTCGACTCGCTCACCGCTGTCGAGCTGCGTAACAACCTCAGCACCGCCACCGAGCTACGCCTACCCGCCACCCTGACCTTCAACCACCCGACGTCCAACGCGCTCGCCGACTACCTGGGCAAGCAACTCCTCGGCACCACCGGCGAGACCGTGGTACGCGCACCGGTGGCTGTCGCCGCCGACGAGCCGATCGCGATCGTCGGCCTCGCCTGCCGCTTCCCCGGCGACGTCCGCTCACCCGACGACCTGTGGCAGATGCTCGTCACCGGCGGCGACGGCGTCTCGGCCCTGCCCGACAACCGGGGCTGGGACGTCGAGGAGCTGTTCGACCCGGACCCCGACCGGGCCGGCCGCAGCTACGTACGCGAGGGCGGCTTCCTCTACGACGTCGCCGACTTCGACCCGGCGTTCTTCGGGATCAGCCCGCGCGAGGCGTCCGCCATGGACCCCCAGCAGCGGCTGCTCCTCGAAGTCTCTTGGGAAGCGCTCGAACGGGCCGGCCTCGACCCGACTGCCCTGCACGGCAGCCAGACCGGCGTCTTCACCGGCACCCACGGGCAGGACTACGCCGGCCTCCTCGACCAGGCACCCGAAGGCGCCGAGGGCTACCTCGTCACGGGCAGCGCCGGCAGCGTCATGTCCGGCCGCGTCTCGTACACGTTTGGCTTCGAAGGTCCCGCCGTCACCGTCGACACCGCCTGCTCGTCGTCTCTCGTCGCGTTGCACCTGGCGGCACAGGCACTGCGGGCCGGCGAATGCTCGCTCGCCCTAGCCGGCGGCGTGTCCATCATGTCCACGCCCGAGGGCCTGATCGCGTTCTCCCGGCAGCGCGGGCTCGCCGCCGACGGTCGCTGCAAGGCGTTCGCCGCCGGGGCCGACGGGTTCGGCATGGCCGAAGGCGCCGGCATCGTGGTGGTCGAGCGGCTCTCCGACGCCCACGCCAACGGCCACACGGTCCTTGCCGTGCTCCGGGGGAGTGCGGTCAACCAGGACGGTGCCAGCAACGGCCTCACCGCACCGAACGGTCCCTCGCAGGAACGGGTCATCCGCCAGGCCCTCGCGAACGCCCGGCTCACGGCGTCCGATGTGGACGCGGTGGAGGCGCACGGTACCGGCACGAAGCTCGGTGACCCGATCGAGGCGCAGGCGCTGCTAGCCACGTACGGCCAGGACCGGTCCACACCACTCAAGCTCGGGTCGGTGAAGTCGAATATCGGCCACACCCAGGCCGCCGCGGGCATCGCCGGCGTGATCAAGATGGTGCTGGCCATGCGGCACGGGCTGCTGCCGCGGACGCTGCACGTCGACGCCCCGACACCTGAGGTGGACTGGACGGCCGGCAGCGTCGAGCTGCTGACCGAGCCGGTCGAGTGGGCCGCCAGCGGGCATCCGCGCCGCGCCGGTGTGTCGGCCTTCGGGGTCAGCGGTACCAACGCGCACGTGATCCTTGAAGAGGGCGACGCGCCGGAGCCGGTGGTGGAGGATTCGGCTCCGGTTGTGCCGTGGGTGCTGTCGGCCAAGAGTGAGCCGGCCCTGCGGGCTCAGGCCGCGCGGCTGGCTCGCTTCGCGGCGTCCGATGAAGGCGTACGGCCGGTGGATGTGGGCTGGTCGCTGCTGTCGCGGTCGCGGATGCCACACCGGGCGGTCGTCGCCGGTCGTGACGTGTGGGAGCTGAGCGCGGCGTTGCGGGGTTTCGCTGACGCCGATCCTGAGGCGGCGGGTGCTGTTGTCTCCGGTCCGGGTGTGGGTGCGGGCCGGGGTGTGGTGTTCGTTTTCCCGGGTCAGGGTTCGCAGTGGGCCGGGATGGCTGCCGAGCTGCTTGAGGATTCGCCGGTGTTCGGGGCGGCGTTCGACGAGTGCGCGGCGGCTCTGTCGTCGTTTGTGGACTGGGATCTGCGGGAGGCCGTAGCCGACCCGGTGTTGTTGGAGCGGGTCGATGTGGTGCAGCCGGTGCTGTGGGCGGTGATGGTCTCCCTGGCACAGGTGTGGCGGTCCTACGGCGTCGAGCCGGCTGCGGTGGTGGGTCATTCGCAGGGTGAGATCGCGGCGGCGTGTGTCGCTGGTGCGCTGTCCCTGCGGGACGGTGCGCGGGTGGTTGCGCTGCGGTCGAAGGCGTTGCGGGAGCTAGCTGGTGGCGGGGCGATGGTGTCGGTGGCGGCGTCGGTGGAGCGGGTCGAGGAGCTGCTCGAAGGCCACGACGGGGTGTCCATCGCCGCGGTCAACGGCCCGGGATCCGTGGTGGTCGCCGGCCTGACCGGGCCGGTGGACGGCTTCGTCGCCGCCCTGGACGCGGCCGGTGTCCGCAACCGGCGGATCGCCGTGGACTACGCCTCCCATTCGGTGCAGGTCGAAGCGATCGAGGCCCAGCTTGCCGAGGCGCTGGCGCCGGTAAAGCCGCAGGCCGCGCACACCGCCTGGTACTCCACTGTGGAGCGGTCCTGGGTCGACGGGACCCAGGCGGACGCTGGCTACTGGTATCGGAATCTGCGGCAGACGGTGTGGTTCGCGGCCGCCACGGAAGCGTTGCTGGATGAGGGTTTCCGGGGTTTCGTGGAGGCCAGCGCGCATCCGGTGTTGACGATCGGCGTCCAGGAGAGCATCGACGCAGCGGGTGCGCCGGCGTGGGTGACCGGGACGCTGCGCCGCGACGAGGGTGGCGCGCAGCGTCTGTTCACGAGCCTTGGGGTGGCGTACGCCAACGGGGTCGACGTCACCTGGAACGACGCGTTCACCGGGATCCAGCCGCAGACCGTCGAGCTGCCCACGTACGCCTTCCAGCACAGCCGGTACTGGCTCGACGTCACCGGCAGCACCGCAGGCGACGTCACCGGCGCCGGTCTGACCGCCGCCGAGCACCCGATCCTCGGCGCGGCGGTCGCATTGGCCGACGGTGACCGGGTCGTGCTCACGGGCAGGATCTCCCTCAAGACCCATCCGTGGCTCGCTGAACACGCGGTCATGGGCACTGTGCTCATGCCCGGCACCGCCTTCGTGGAGCTCGCCATCCGGGCCGGCGACGAAGCCGGAGCCGGACACCTCGAAGAGCTCACCATCCAATCACCGCTCGTGCTGCCCGAACGCGGCGCCGTCCTGCTACAGATCAGCGTCGGCCAGCCGGACACCGCCGGGCGTCGCGAGATCGCCATCTGGTCGCGGGCGGACGACGGCGGCCACTCCGAGTGGACGCAGCACGCCGCGGGCGTGGTGTCGGCCGAGAGGGGTGTAGCTGTCTCCGATCCGGGGCTGACGCAGTGGCCGCCGGTCGGCGCCGATGCGGTGTCGGTGGACGGCTTCTACGAGCGGCTTGCCGCGGACGGTGTGGAGTACGGTCCGGCGTTCCAGGGTTTGCGGCAGGTGTGGCGGCGGGGCGAGGAGGTCTTCGCCGAGGTGGCGCTGCCTGAGGGCGAGCGGACGGCTGGGTTTGGTCTGCATCCGGTGTTGTTGGATGCGGCGTTGCAGGCGTGGTTCCGGGTGCATGCGGATGGGCAGTTGCGGATGCCGTTCGCGTGGAGCGGCGTGAGCCTCTTCGCTGCGGGCGCCCGGGCGCTGCGGGTGCGGTTGGCTGCGGCTGCTGACGGCGGTGTCGCCGTTAGCGTGGCTGACCACAGTGGAACGGTCGTTGCCGCGGCGGAGTCGTTGGTGCTGCGGCCAGTATCGGCGGAGCAGCTAGGCACGGCCCGGCAGGCCAACGACGGCTTGCACATCGTCGACTGGGTGCAGCTGGCGGTGGCGGCGTCCGGTCAGCCGTTGCCCGTGGTGCCCGATCTGTCGGTGTTTGACGAGGTCGAGCGAGTGCCGGCGACGGTGGCCTACCGGCCGGCGCCGGTGGAGACGAGCCTGCCGGAAGATGTGCGGCGCTTCAGCGCAGCTGTGCTGGCGACCCTTCAGACATGGCTGGCCGACGAGCGCTGTACCGGTGGCCGGCTGGTGGTGGTCACGAGCGGCGCTGTCGCCGTGTCGCCGCAGGAGCCGACCACGAACCTGGCCGCGGCGGCGGTGTGGGGTCTGGTGCGGGCGGCCCAGTCGGAGCATCCGGGCCGGTTCGTCCTGGCCGATGTAGATAGCGATCCCGGGTCGGTGGCGGCCCTGGATGGCCTGGTCGGGTTGGACGAGCCGCAGTTGGCCGTACGTGGCGGCGTCGGGTACGCGCCTCGGCTGGCGCGGTTGACGCAGACGGCCACGCCGCTGGAGTGGGATCCGGACGGCACCGTGCTGGTCACCGGTGCGACCGGCGGTCTGGGCGTGCAGGTGGCCCGGCACCTGGTCAACACCCGTGGGGTACGGCGACTGTTGCTGGTCAGCCGCTCCGGCCCGGCCGCTCCGGGCGCTGGCGAGCTTGTCGAGGAGCTGGCCGCGACCGGTGCGCAGGTCGAGCTCGTCGCCTGCGATGTAGCCGACCGGGAGGCACTCGCCGCACTGCTGGCCGGCCGTTCCTTGGCCGCTGTGGTGCACACGGCGGGTGTGGTCGACGACGGTGTAATCGAGTCGATCACCGCGGACCAGCTCGCCAACGTGTTCCGCCCGAAGGTGGACGCCGCCTGGCACCTGCACCAGCTCACCCGCGACATGCCCATCAAGGTGTTCGCGCTCTTCTCGGGCGCGGCCGGCGTGCTCGGCAACGCGGGCCAGGGCGCGTATGCGGCCGGCAACGCCTTCTTGGATGGGCTTGCCGCGGTTCGTTGGCAGCAGGGTTTGCCGGCGGTGGCGTTGGCGTGGGGCATGTGGCAGGCCGAGTCCGGTGGCATGGCAAGCCGGCTGTCGGAGGCCGACCGCCGCCGCTTGCAGCGCGCTGTGGTCGGGATGAGCGCCGAGCAGGGGTTGGCGTTGTTCGACGCCGGCCTGGCCAGCGGGCATGCGGCGGTGGTGCCGGCCCGGTTCGACCTGGCGGCGGTACGTGCCCAGGCGGCCACCTCGGGGGTGCCGTCAATACTGCGCGGCCTCGTACGGGCACCGCGCCGCGCCGCCGCTGAAGTGGGCACGGCCGGTGGTGGTTCGTCGTTGGCGCAGCGTTTGGCTGGGCTGGACGTCGTGCAGCGGCAGCAGGCGCTGCTGGATCTGGTACGTCGTCATGTGGCGGCTGTGCTCGGGCATGACTCGGTCGAGACCGTCGAGCCCAGCCGGGCGTTCAAGGAGCTGGGTTTCGACTCGCTCACCGCTGTCGAGCTACGCAACAACCTCAGCACCGCCACCGAGCTACGCCTACCCGCCACCCTGGTCTTCAACTACCCCAACGCGGCCAGCCTCGCCGCCCACCTCGGCGACCAGCTCTTCGGCACCGTCGAGGCGACCTCGGCCCAAACCGTCGCGGCGACCGGCACCAGCGACGAGCCGATCGCGATCGTCGCGATGGCCTGCCGCTTTCCCGGCGCCGTGTCCAATGCGGACGAACTCTGGGCGCTCGTCGCCGAAGGGCGCGACGTGCTCTCCGGCTTCCCCCGCGACCGAGGCTGGGACGTCGACGGGCTCTTCGACCCGGATCCCGACCGGGCCGGCAAGAGCTACGTGCGCGAGGGCGGCTTCCTCTACGAGGCAGCCGACTTCGACCCGGCGTTCTTCGGGATCAGCCCGCGCGAGGCGTCCGCCATGGACCCCCAGCAGCGGCTGCTCCTCGAAGTCTCCTGGGAAGCGCTCGAACGGGCCGGCCTCGACCCCACCGCCCTGCACGGCAGCCAGACCGGCGTCTTCACCGGCACCAACGGCCAGGACTACGCCGCGCGGCTCACCAACACCCCGGACAGCGTCGAGGGATACCTCGGGATCGGCAGCGCCGCCAGCGTGATGTCGGGCCGGGTCTCGTACGCGTTCGGCTTCGAAGGTCCCGCCGTCACAGTGGACACCGCGTGTTCCTCGTCGCTCGTCGCCATGCACCTCGCCGCCAACGCGCTGCGCCAGGGCGAGTGCACGCTCGCGCTCGCCGGCGGCGTCACGGTGATGTCGACCCCGGCCGGGTTCATCGCGTTCAGCCGGCAGCGCGGTCTGGCAAACGACGGGCGCTGCAAGTCGTTCGCCGCCGCGGCCGACGGCACCGGCTGGGGCGAGGGCATCGGCGTCCTCGTCATGGAACGCCTCTCCGACGCGCGCCGCAACGGGCACCAGGTGCTGGCGGTGCTGCGGGGGAGCGCGGTCAACCAGGACGGCGCCAGCAACGGACTCACCGCGCCGAACGGTCCGTCGCAGGAACGAGTGATCCGCCAGGCCCTCGCGAACGCTCGCGTGTCCGCCGCCGAGGTCGACGTGGTGGAGGCGCACGGTACCGGCACAAGGCTTGGTGACCCGATCGAGGCGCAGGCCATCCTGGCCACCTACGGGCAGGGCCGTGAGCGTCCATTGTGGCTCGGCTCGGTGAAGTCGAACATCGGCCACACGCAGGCGGCGGCCGGTGTCGCGGGTGTGATCAAGATGGTGATGGCGATGCGGCACGGCATGCTGCCGCAGACATTGCACGTCGACGCCCCGACACCTGAGGTGGACTGGACGGCCGGCAGCGTCGAGCTGCTGACCGAGCCGGTGCGGTGGGCCGCCAACGGGCACCCACGCCGGGCCGGTGTCTCCTCGTTCGGGGTCAGCGGCACCAACGCACACGTGATCCTGGAGGAAGGCGACGCACCCGCGCCAGCGCCCGTGGAGGAGCCGACGCCGGTCGTGCCGTGGCTTGTGTCGGCCAAGACCGAGGAGGCGTTGCGCGCCCAGCTGCTCCGGCTGGCGGACTTCGCCACGGAGTCCGGCGTACGGCCGGTGGACGTGGCGTACACGCTGGCAACCGCCAGGGCCCGCTTCGGACGCCGGGCGTTCGCGACCGGGTCCACTATGGACGACATCGCGGACCGGTTGCGGATGCTCGCCGAGCGCACCATCCCCGGCGTGACCTCCGACAGCGCCGGCCGGATGGCGGTGATGTTCACCGGTCAGGGCTCGCAGCGCCTCGGCATGGGCCGTGAGCTGCACGGCGTCCTGCCGGCGTTCACTGCCACGTTCGACGAAGTGTGTGCCGCGTTCGACGGTCTGCTGCCGCGCCCGCTGGCGGAGGTGATGTGGTCCGACGCCGACGCGTTGGGCCAGACCTTGTACGCGCAGCCGGCCATTTTCGCGGTCGAGGTGGCCCTGTTCGCGCAGTTCGAGGCGTGGGGTGTCAGCCCGGACTTCGTGGCCGGTCATTCGATTGGCCAGATCGCGGCGTCCTATGTGTCCGGTGTCTTCGATCTGGCGGATGCGGCGCGGTTGGTGGCGGCGCGGGCGTCGTTGATGCAGGCATTGCCGTCTGGTGGGGCGATGCTCGCGGTGCGGGCGACCGAGGCGGAAGTGTTGCCGCACCTGACTGACCTCGTGTCTGTGGCGGCGGTGAACGGGCCGGCGTCGGTGGTGGTGGCCGGTGACGGTGCTCAGATCGACGCGCTCGAAAGCTTCTTCAGGGGTGAGGGTCGGAAGGTCAAGCGGCTGACGGTCTCGCACGCGTTCCATTCGCCGTTGATGGATCCGATGCTGGATGACTTCGCCGCCGCCCTGGCGGACGTCACGTTCCGGCAGCCGCTGCTGCCCTTCCCGGAAAGCGAGCCGGTCACGACCGGCGCCTACTGGGTCGAGCACGTCCGCCGGCCGGTACGGTTCGCCGACACCGTGGAGTGGCTGGTCGGGCAGGGAGTCGACACATTCCTGGAGATCGGCCCCGACGGTGTGCTCAGCGGGATGATCCCCGAGTGCCTGCCGGAGAGCAGCCAGGACGCCGTCATCGTGGCGTCCCTGCGCGCCGACCGCCCCGAGCCCGACACGCTCATCACCGCGGCCGCCGCCCTCGACGCGCACGGCACCGGCGTCGACTGGCCGGCCGTCTTCCGCCCCTGGCGACCGCGCGTCGTCGAGCTGCCGACCTACGCGTTCCAGCACAGCCGCTACTGGCTCGACGAGACCGGCGCGGAGCAGGGCCTCGCCGGCCCGACGGTCGAGTCCCGGTTCTGGGAGGCGGTCGAGAGCGAAGACCTGGACACGTTCACCCGCGTCCTCAACATGGACGGCGACGCACCGCTCAGCGCGGTCCTCCCTGCCATCTCGCTGTGGCGCCGCGAGCAGCGCGCCGCCAGCACGATCAACGGCTGGCGGCACCGGGAGCAGTGGACGCTGCTGCCGGAGCCCGCCACGGCCCGAGTCAGCGGTCACTGGCTGCTGGTCATCCCGACCGAGCTGATCGACAGCGAGCTCGTCCGGGAGATCCGGGGCTCGCTCAGCGCCACCATGCTGCCCGTACCGGACGACGCCGACCGGGTCACCGTCGCCGACGCGCTCACCGCGGCCGTCGCCGACGATCCGGTCACCGGCGTGCTGTCCCTGCTCGCGTTCCGCGACGGCGTCCACCCCCGACACTCCGAGCTGGACGGTGGCCTGGCTGGCACCGTCGTACTCGCCCAGGCGCTGCACGACGCGGGCCTGGCGGCTCCACTGTGGTGCCTCACCCACGGCGCGGTGGCGGTGCGGGAAGGTGAGGCCGCAAGCGCGTCCCAGGCCGAGATCTGGGGGCTCGGCCGGACCATCGCCGCCGAGCTGCCGCAGAGCTGGGGAGGCCTGCTCGACGTGCCCGAGGCGGTCGACGCGCGTCTGGCCACCCGGATCCGCGACGTACTGGCGAGCGCCGCCGGGAGCGAGGACCGGCTCGCCGTACGCGACACCGGTGTCTTCGCGCACCGGCTCGTACCGGCGCCACTCGACGAGGCCGGCCAGACACCGCCCGCCTGGCACCCCGAGGGCACGACACTTGTCATCGGAGGTACCGGCGAGGTCGGTGCCCACATCGCCCGCGAGCTGGCCCGGGCCGGCGCCCAGCGGCTGGTGCTCGCGAGCCGGCCAGACACGGACACCGGCCCACTGCGCGACGAACTCGCCGCGCTCGGCGCCGGTGACGTGCGCGGCGTCGACTGCGACGCGACCGACTACGCGGCACTGGCATCCCTGGCGGACCGGCTGGCGCAGGACGGGCCACCGCTGTCGACCATCGTGTACGCGGCGGCAGCCGGCGACCCGGTGGCGCTCGCCGACCTTGACCTCGCCACCTTCGCCACGGCCATCGGCGTCAAGACGGCCGGCGCCCGAAACGCCGTCGCGCTCGCCCAGGAGCGAAACGTCGACACGCTCCTGCTCGTCTCCTCCGGCGCCGACCTCTTCGCCGAACGGGGACAGGCGGCGAACGCCGTGGGCGACGCATACCTGCGGGCCGCCGGACCGTCGATCTCCGTGGCCTGGTGCCGGCCCTGGTCCGGCCTCCGCGCCCTCTCGCCCGACCTCGCCGCGCTCGCAGTGGTCCGTACGATCGCCGCGGGCGGACCGGACATCGTGCTGGCCGACGTCGAACCGGTCACCGCGACAGCCGCGACGGCCGACGAGGGGGAGGCACCGGACGCCGGCGAACAGTGGCGGGCCGCCGCGCTATGGCGAAACGCCGAAGACCGCGGCGCCGCACTCCTCGACCTCGTACGAGACCTGGCCGCCCAGGTGCTCGGCCACTCCACAGTGGACGGCATCGAAGTCGAGCGCGGCTTCCTGGAGCAGGGCTTCGACTCCCTCACCGGCGTCGAGCTGCGCAACCGGCTCAAGCAGGCGACCGGTCTGGCCATCCCGTCGACGCTCATCTTCAACTACCCGGCGCCGGTCAACGTCGCGCAGTACCTCGCCGACGTCCTGAAGCACCAGGAGGCGGCCGACGCGCCGGGCGCTGCCGAGCTCGACCGGCTCGAAAGCGTCCTCACCAGCGCCGACCCGGACGCCGCCGAGCGGGTCGTCGCGCGCATGCAGGACCTCCTCGCGAAATGGAGAGCCGTGCCAGATCTGGAGATCGGGGGCGTCCCGGAACGGGATCTCCAGTCCGCCACCGTCGACGAGGTCTTCGACTTCATCGACGAGGAACTCGGGCTGTCGCTACGCCACGCCAACGACGCCGACCCTGCCTGACCGCCGAGGTGCGCAAATGAGTAAAGAAGAGAAGCTCGTCGACTACCTGAAGGTCGTCACCGCGGACCTCCAGCGCACCCGCCGGCGGCTCAAGGAGCTCGAGTCCGACGACCAGGACCCGATCGTGGTCGTCGGCATGGGTTGCCGCTTCCCCGGAGACGTGCGCAGCCCCGAAGACCTCTGGCAGCTCGTCGCCACCGGCGGCGACGGCGTGACCGAGTTTCCGCCCGACCGGGGCTGGGACGTCGACGCCATCTACGACCCCGACCCGGACCAGCTCGGCAAGACGTACGTGAAGGAAGGCGGCTTCATCCACGGCGCCGGTGAGTTCGACGCGGACTTTTTCGGTATCAACCCGCGCGAAGCCCTGGCCATGGACCCCCAGCAGCGGCTGCTGCTGGAGACCTCGTGGGAGGCGTTCGAGCAGGCCGGGATCGACCCGGCCGGGATGCGCGGCGAGGCCGTCGGCGTCTTCGTCGGCACGAGCATGCAGGACTACGGCGCGCTGGTGAAGACCGCCCCGCAGGGCATCGAGGGCTACTTCACCGTCGGCAACGCCGCCAGCGTCATGTCGGGCCGGCTCGCGTACACGTTCGGGTTCGAGGGCCCGGCGATGACCGTCGACACCGCCTGCTCCTCGTCACTGGTGGCCCTGCACGTCGCGATCCAGGCGCTGCGCAAGCGGGAGTGCTCACTCGCTCTGGTCGGCGGCGTCGCCATCATGGCCACACCCGCCGGCTTTGTGGAGTTCAGCCGGCAGCGCGGGCTCGCCGCCAACGGCCGCTGCAAGTCCTTTGCCGCCGCCGCCGACGGGACCGGCTGGGGCGAGGGTGTCGGCGTCATCCTCGTCGAGCGCCTCTCCGAGGCCCGCAAGCACGGCCACCGGGTCCTCGCGATCGTCCGGGGCACCGCGGTCAACCAGGACGGTGCCAGCAGCGGCCTCACCGCGCCGAACGGTCCCGCGCAGGAACGGGTCATCCGGCAGGCCCTGGCCGAGGCCCGGCTGACCGCCGCCGACATCGACGTCGTGGAGGCGCACGGCACCGGCACCACCCTCGGCGACCCGATCGAGGCAGAGGCGCTGCTGGCCACGTACGGGCGGGGTCGGGAAAAGCCGCTGTGGCTCGGCTCGATGAAGTCGAACATCGGCCACACCCAGGCCGCCGCCGGCGTCGCCGGGATCATCAAGATGGTCATGGCGATGCGGCACGGCATGCTGCCACGGACGCTGCACGTCGACGCCCCGACACCCGAGGTCGACTGGACGGCCGGCGCGATCGAGCTGCTGACCGAGCCGGTCGAGTGGAGCCCCAACGGGCATCCGCGCCGGGCCGGTGTCTCCTCGTTCGGCGTGAGCGGCACCAACGCGCACGTGATCCTCGAAGAGGGCGACGCCCCGGAGCCGGTGGTGGAGGATTCGGCCCCGGTGGTGCCGTGGGTGCTCTCGGCCAGGAGCGAGGCGGCGCTGCGCGGCCAGGCCGCGCGGCTGGCGTCGTTCGTCGCCGGCGGCGAGTCGAAGCCGGTGGACGTGGGCTGGTCGCTGCTGTCCCGGTCGCGGATGCCGCACCGGGCGGTGGTCGCGGGTCGTGACGTGGCGGAGCTGAGCGCGGCGCTGCGGGGTTTCGCCGACGCCGATCCCGAAGGTGCGGGTCCGGGTGGGGGTGCTGGTCGGGGTGTGGTGTTCGTGTTCCCCGGTCAGGGCTCGCAGTGGGTCGGCATGGCCGTGGAAATGCTTGAGGACTCGCCGGTGTTCGCGGCGGCGTTCGACGATTGCGCGTCCGCCCTAGCGCCCTTCGTGGACTGGGATCTGCGGGACGCCGTCGCCGATCCGGAGCTGCTGGAGCGGGTCGACGTGGTCCAGCCGGTGCTGTGGGCGGTCATGGTCTCCCTGGCCCAGGTGTGGCAGTCCTACGATGTCAAGCCGGCCGCAGTCGTTGGTCACTCGCAGGGTGAGATCGCCGCCGCCTGTGTCGCGGGTGCGCTGTCGCTTGAGGACGGTGCGCGGGTGGTTGCGCTTCGGTCGAAGGCGTTGCGGGAGCTGGCCGGCGGCGGCGCGATGGTGTCGGTGGCGGCGTCGGTGGAGCGGGTCGAGGAGCTGCTCGAAGGCCACGACGGTGTGTCGATCGCAGCAGTCAACGGCCCTGGTTCGGTGGTGGTGGCTGGCCTTGTCGCGCCGGTGGACGAGTTCGTCAGGTTCCTGGACGCGCGGGAGGTACGCAACCGGCGAATCGCGGTGGACTATGCGTCGCACTCGGTGCAGGTGGAGGCGATCGAAGCTCAGCTCGTCGAGGTGCTGGCGCCGGTAAAGCCACGGGCCGCCCAAACAGCTTGGTACTCCACTGTGGAGCGCCGTTGGGTCGACGGTACGCAGGCGGATGCCGGTTACTGGTACCGAAACCTGCGCCAGACGGTGTGGTTCGCGGCCGCCACGGAAACGTTGCTGGACGAGGGTTTCCGGGGTTTCGTGGAGGCCAGCGCCCACCCGGTACTGACGATTGGCATCCAGGACAGCATCGACGCGGCCGCCGCGCCGGCGTGGGTGACCGGCACGCTGCGCCGCGACGAGGGCGGCCCGCAACGCCTGTTCACGAGCCTCGGCGTGGCGTACGCCAACGGGGTCGACGTCACCTGGAAGCACGCGTTCGACGGCGTGCAGCCACGGACCGTCGAGCTGCCCACGTACGCGTTCCAGCACAGCCGCTACTGGCTCACCCCGCCCGCCGGCTCCGGCGACGTCACCGCCGCCGGCCTCGGCAGCGCCGGCCACCCGCTGCTCGGCGCGGCCGTCACCCTCGCCGACGGCGACGGGGTGCTGCTCACGGGCAGGATCTCCCTCAAGACCCACCCGTGGCTCGCCGACCACGCCGTCATGGGCACCGTGCTGCTGCCCGGCACCGCCTTCGTCGAGCTGGCCGTCCGCGCCGGCGACGAGATCGGCGCCGACCACCTCGAAGAGCTCCTCATCCAGGCCCCGCTCGTGCTGCCCGAGCGCGGCGGCGTACAGGTGCAGATCAGCGTCGGCCAGCCCGGCCCCGCCGGCCGCCGCGAGATCGCCATCTGGTCCCGCGTCGAAGACGGCGACCCGGAGTGGACCCGGCACGCCGAGGGCGTCCTCGCCACGACCCGGACCACCCCGGCCAGCACCGACGAGCTGGCGACCTGGCCGCCGCCGGGCGCCGAACCGGTCGCCATGGACGGCTGGTACGAGCGGCTCGTCCCGCTCGGCTTCGAGTACGGGCCGGTGTTCCAGGGCCTGCGGGCGGTGTGGCGCCGCGGCGAGGAGGTCTTCGCCGAGGTGACGCTCCCGGAGAGCCACCGCGCCGACGCGGCCCGCTTCGGGCTCCACCCGGCCCTGCTCGACGCCGCCCTGCATGCCTCCGGCGCCGGTGACTGGCGGGGCAACGGACTCGAAGGCCTCCCGTTCACCTGGAACGGGGTCCGGCTCAACGCCGCCGGCGCCGCCACCCTGCACGTCCGCCTCAGCCCGGCGCCCGGCGGGGGCATGGCCCTGCTCGTCGCGGACGCGTCCGGTGCACCGGTTGCGCAGATCGACTCGCTCGTGCTGCGCCCGGTCTCGACGCAGCAGCTCGACACCGCCCGCGCCGGCTCCGACGCGCTCTACCGGATGGACTGGGTCACCCTGCCCACCCCTGAGCGCCCGGTCAGCGGCGACACCTGGGTCCTCGCCGGAGCCGGCACCACCGACCTGGCCGCCCGCCTCACCACGGCCGGCATCCGGGCCTTCTCCTACCCCGACCTGGCCACCGCCGCCGCCCAGCACCGCGACAAGCCCGCCACGGTCGTCCTCGCCACGCCCGCGGTACACGGCAACGCCGGCCGCCCGGCACTGCCCGACGAGGTACGCGCGGCGACCGCCCATGCCCTGGACGGACTCCGGACCTGGCTGGACGAGCAGCCCTGGCCCGACCTGCCGCTCGTCGTGCTGACCTGCGGCGCGGTACCCGCCACGGCCGGCGAACCCGTCACCGACCTGGCCGGCGCCGCCATCTGGGGCCTCGTCCGCTCGGCCCAGGCGGAAAACCCGGACCAGTTCGTGCTCGCCGACCTCGACGCCGCACCCGCCTCGGCGGCCACGCTCGCCGCCGCCGTCGACGGGGGCGAACCGCAGCTCGCCGTCCGGCAGGGGACGCTCGTCGTACCCCGGCTCGCCCGCGCCAACGCCGGCGGGCTGCTCGTACCACCGATCGGCTCGGCGGCTTGGCGGATCGAGACCACCGGCCGCGGCACGCTCGACGACGTCCACCTCGCCGACGCGCCGGCCGCCGCGGCGGCACTGGAGCCCGGCCAGGTGCGCATCGCGGTCCGCGCCGCCGGCCTCAACTTCCGCGACGTCCTCGTCGCCCTCGGCATGTACCCGGACAAGGCGGCACTGGCCGGCTCCGAGGGCGCCGGCGTCGTGGTCGAGGTCGGGCCGGACGTCACCGGCCTCGCCCCCGGCGACCGGGTCATGGGACTGCTCACCGGTGGCTTCGGCCCGCTCGCCGTCACCGATCAGCGGATGCTCGTGCGGATGCCGGACGGCTGGACGTTCGAGACCGCCGCGTCCGTGCCGATCGTCTACCTCACCGCCATGTACGGCCTCGTCGACCTGGCCGGCCTCCGGTCCGGCGAGACCGTGCTGATCCACGCCGGCACGGGCGGCGTCGGCATGGCCGCCACCCAGCTCGCCCGGCACCTCGGCGCCCGGGTACTGGCGACGGCGAGCCCCGGCAAGTGGGACACGCTGCGAGACAGCGGGTTCGCCGAGGGGGAGTACGCCACCTCCCGCGCCCTCGACTTCGAGGCCGCCTTCGCGGAGAGCACCGGCGGGCGGGGCGTCGACGTCGTGCTCAACTCGCTCGCCGGCCCGTTCGTCGATGCCTCGCTGCGGCTGATGCCGCGCGGTGGCCGGTTCGTCGACATGGGCAAGACCGACCCGCGCGACCCCGGCGAGGTCGCGGAGCAGCACCCCGGCGTCCGGTACCAGGCCTTCGACCTCATCCAGGCCGGCCCGGACCGGATCAACGCGATGCTCCGCGAGCTCCTCGCGCTCTTCGCTGCCGGCTCGCTCACCCCGCTGCCTGTGCGCACCTGGGACATCCACCGGGCGATCGACGCGTTCCGCCACCTCAGCCAGGCGCGGCACATCGGCAAGGTCGTGCTGACCGTCCCGACGGGCTGGGAGAAGACCGGCACCGTCCTCATCACCGGCGCCACCGGCGGGCTCGGCGGTGCGGTCGCCCGCCACCTCGTTTCCGCGCACGGCGTACGCCGGCTCGTGCTGGCCAGCCGTTCCGGCCCCGCGGCCAACGGCGCGGGCGAGCTGCGGGACGAGCTCGCCGGGCACGGCGCGACCGTGCAGATCGTCGCCTGCGACGTCGCCGACCGGTCCGCGCTGGCGACCGTCATCGACGCCATCCCGGCCGAACACCCGCTCACCGGGGTGGTCCACGCCGCCGGCGTACTCGACGACGGCCTCGTCACCTCGCTCACCCCCGAGCGGCTCGACCGGGTCATGCGCCCCAAGGTCGACGCGGCCTGGCACCTGCACGAGCTGACCCGCGACCTGCCGGTCACCACGTTCGTCTTCTTCTCCTCGACCGCCGGCCTCTTCGGCGGCCCGGGACAGGGCAACTACGCCGCCGCCAACACGTTCCTCGACGGCCTCGCCCACCTGCGCCACGCGGAAGGCCTCGCCGCCTCCGCGCTCGCCTGGGGCATGTGGGCCGAGCGCACCGGCATGACCGCCCACCTCAGCGAAGCCGACATGCAGCGGATCGCCCGCTCCGGCGCCGCCATCACCATCCCCGAAGGGCTCGCGCTGCTGGACACGGCCAGCGCTCTCGGCGAACCCGCGCTCGCTCCCACCCGGCTCGACCTCGCCACCCTCCGGGCGCAGGCCGCCGCGCGGCCGATCCCCGCGCCGCTGCGGAGCATGGTCCGCCCGCCGGCGCGGCGCGCCGTCCAATCGGACGGGGCCACCGACAGCACATCGCTCATCCAGCGCCTCGCCGGACTCACCCGCGGGGAGCAGGAAAAGCTTTTGATCGACATGGTACGAGGGCAGGCTGCCACGGTGCTCGGACACGCCTCGCCCGACACAGTCGACGCCGGCCGCGCTTTCAACGAGATGGGCTTCGACTCTCTCACCGCGGTCGAGCTGCGCAACGGCCTCAGCGCGGTCACCGGCCTGCGGCTCTCCACGACGCTGATCTTCGACTACCCCAACGTGACCGCGCTCGCCGAGCACCTGCGCTCGCAGATCGCCGGTTCGGCCGGCGAGGTCGTCGTCCGGGCCCCCACCGTCGTGGCTGCCTCCGACGACCCCATCGCGATCATCGGCATGAGCTGCCGCTTCCCGGGCGGGGTCGACTCGCCCGAGCAGCTGTGGGCGATGCTGGCCGCCGGCGGCGAGGGCATCACCGGCTTCCCGGGCGACCGCGGCTGGGACATCGACGCCCTCTTCCATCCGGACCCCGACCGGTACGGCACCAGCCACGCCCGCGAGGGCGGCTTCCTCACCGGCGCGGCGAGCTTCGACCCCGGCTTCTTCGGCATCAGCCCGCGCGAGGCCACCGCGATGGACCCGCAGCAGCGGCTCCTGCTGGAGGCGACCTGGGAGGCGATCGAACGCGCCGGGATCGACCCGGCCTCGCTGCGCGGCACGCCGACCGGCGTCTTCGCCGGTGCGGGTGCCACCGACTACGCGACCCTGCTGGCAAACGACCCCGCCACCTTCGAGGGGTACGTGCTGACCGGCAACGCGGGCAGCGTCGTCTCCGGGCGCCTCTCCTACATGTTCGGCCTGGAAGGGCCGGCGGTCACTGTGGACACCGCGTGTTCGTCGTCGCTGGTGGCGCTGCACCTGGCGGCGCAGGCGCTGCGGCAGGGGGAGTGCGACCTCGCACTGGCCGGCGGCGTGACCGTGATGTCGACACCCGGGCTGTTCCAGGAGTTCAGCCGGCAGGGCGGCCTCGCACTCGACGGGCGCTGCAAGGCCTTCTCCGCGTCCGCCGACGGCATGGGCGCCGCCGAGGGCGTCGGCATGGTGCTGGTGGAGCGGCTGTCGGACGCGCGGCGCAACGGTCACCGGGTCCTCGCGACACTGCGGGGTAGTGCGGTCAACCAGGACGGTGCCAGTAACGGCCTGACCGCGCCGAATGGTCCGTCTCAGGAGCGGGTGATCCGCCAGGCCTTGGCGAACGCTCGCCTGACGCCGTCCGATGTGGACGCTGTCGAGGCGCACGGCACTGGCACTCGGTTGGGTGATCCAATCGAGGCGCAAGCACTGCTGGCCACGTACGGGCAGGAACGTGAGCGTCCACTGTGGCTCGGCTCGGTGAAGTCGAACATCGGTCATACGCAGGCGGCCGCTGGTGTGGCGGGCGTGATCAAGATGGTGCTGGCGATGCGGCACGATCTTCTGCCGCAAACGTTGCACGTGGACGCGCCGACGCCGGAGGTGGACTGGTCGGCCGGTCGTGTGGAGTTGTTGACCGAGCCGGTGGAGTGGAAGGCGAATGGGCAGCCGCGTCGGGCAGCTGTGTCGTCGTTCGGGATCAGCGGCACCAACGCGCACGTGATCTTGGAGGAAGGGGATCCGCTGCCGGTCGCCGAGCCGGCGGCCGACCCTGGTCCGGTGCTGCCATGGCTGCTGTCGGCCAAGAGGGAGCCGGCGCTGCTGGATCAGGTCTCGCGGTTGGCGTCGTTCGTGGCGGATGCTGGTGTGCGGCCGGTGGATGCGGCCTACACGCTCGCGACTGCCCGGTCCCGGTTCACGCATCGGGCATACGCGGTCGGCTCGACAGTGGAAGGTGCGACGTTCTCCACCGGCGTAACGCCGAGCGTCGGTCGGCTGGCTGTGGTGTTCACCGGTCAGGGTTCGCAGCGGTTGGGTATGGGCCGGCAGCTGCATGGTGTGCTCCCGGTGTTCACGGCGAAGTTCGACGAGGTGTGTGCGGCCTTCGACGGTTTGCTGCCGCGTCCGCTGGTCGAGGTGATGTGGTCTGACGCCGACGCGTTGGGCCAGACGTTGTATGCGCAGCCGGCGATTTTCGCGGTCGAGGTGGCTCTGTTCGCCCAGTTCGAGGCGTGGGGCGTGAGCCCGGACTTTGTGGCGGGTCATTCGATTGGTCAGATCGCGGCGTCTTATGTGTCCGGCGTGTTTTCGTTGGAGGATGCGGCGCGGTTGGTGGCGGCGCGTTCGTCGTTGATGCAGGCGTTGCCGTCTGGTGGGGCGATGCTGGCGGTACGCGCGACCGAGGCGGAAGTCCTGCCGCATCTGACTGACCTCGTGTCGGTGGCGGCGGTGAACGGGCCGGCGTCGGTGGTGGTGGCCGGTGACGGTGGCCAGATTGACGCGCTCGAATCCCGTTGGAGGGGTGAGGGTCGGAAGGTCAAGCGGCTGACGGTCTCGCATGCGTTCCATTCGCCGTTGATGGATCCGATGCTGGACGATTTCGCCGCCGCGTTGGCCGGTGTGGAGTTCCGGGAGCCGTTGCTGCCGTTCGCGGAGCCGGTGGAGACGGTCGACTACTGGGTGCGGCATGTGCGGCAGCCGGTTCGTTTCGCTGACACGGTCTCCTGGCTGGCTGAGCAGGGTGTGGGCACGTTCCTCGAACTCGGGCCCGAGGGTGTGTTGACCGCGTTGATCCCCGAGTCGAGCCAGGACGCTGTCGCGGTCGCGTCGTTGCGGGGGGATCGGGACGAGGTCGAGGCTGCGGTCGCCGCGCTGGCCGGGCTGCACAGTCACGGCGTCGACGTCGACTGGGAAGCGTTCTTCAGCCCGTGGCAGCCGCACGTTGTCGACGTGCCCACATACGCGTTCCAGCACTCCCGCTTCTGGGTCGACGACGCGGCTGCCCGTACCGGTGACCCGGTCGGACTCGGCCTGGCAGACGTCGGGCACCCCCTGCTCGGTGCGGCGGTCAGCCTCGCCGACGGCGACGGGATCGTCCTCACCGGCCGCCTGTCGCTGTCGACGCGCCCCTGGCTGGCCGGCTACGAGGTAGGCGGCGTACACGTGCTCCCCAGCGCCGCCTTCCTCGAACTCGTCGTACGGGCCGGTGACGAGGTCGGCGCCGACCTGCTGGAGGAGCTGACGCTCGACACCCCCTCGTGCTGCCAGAGCGCGGCGCGGTACAGGTGCAGGTGACGGTCGGCGCGGCCGGCGAGCAGGGCAAGCGACCCGTGACCGTCCACTCCCGTACAGAGGACGGCGAGGCGGACTGGCGGCGCCACGCCACCGGCACGCTGAGCAGCGCATTCGGCGCGCCGGCCGACGACCTGAAGCAGTGGCCACCGGCCGGCGCCCAGCCGGTACCACCGGTGGACAGCGAACTTCTGGGCTCGATCTGGCGGCGCGACGACGAGCTCTTCGTCGAGGCTGGACTGGATGACGAGACCGGCGGCCGGTACGGCGTGCACCCGGCACTGCTGGAGGCACTCCTCGGCGTGATCGGCGAGCCCGACACGATGTACGCGCGATGGAACGGCGTACGGCTGCTGGCCACCGGTGCGCCCGCCATCCGCGCCCGCCTGACCCCCACCGGCACCGACACCTGGGCCCTGCTCGTCACGGACCCGTCCGGGGCGGCGGTGGCGGCGGTGGAGTCGTTGACCTTGCGGCCGGTGCCGGTCGAGCAGGTGCGGTCGGGCTCCGACTCGCTGTTCCGGGTCGATTGGGTGCCCGGTCCGGCCGGTGAGGCGCTGCCGGATTCGGCGATGTGGGTGGCGGATGCTGGCTCGCTCGCTGGTCTGGGCGAGGTGCCCGGGGTGGTGGCGCATCGTGCGGTTGATGTGGTTGTGGTGTTGGGGTTGGTGCAGGGGTGGCTTGCCGACGGGCGGTGTGAGTCGTCGCGTCTGGTTGTGGTGACGTCGGGTGCGGTGGAGCCGGTGAGTGATCTGGTGGCTGCTTCGGTGTGGGGTTTGGTGCGTTCGGCGCAGTCGGAGCATCCTGACCGGTTCGTGCTGGTCGACACCGACGGTGATGTTCTGCTGTCTGGTCAGGAGCCGCAGTTGGCGGTCCGCGACGCGCGGGTGTTGTTGCCAAGGCTGGCGCGGGCGACGCCTGGTGGGCCGGTCGAGGAGTCGCCGTGGTCGGCTGACGGCACCGTGTTGATTACCGGTGGCACGGGTGGGCTTGGTGCGCTGTTGGCCCGTCATTTGGTCGCTACGCATGGGGTGCGGAGCTTGCTGCTGCTGTCCCGTTCTGGTCTCTCCGCGCCCGGTGCGGCCGCTCTGGTGGAGGAGCTGGCCGGGGCTGGTGCTGAGGTGGTGGTCCGGTCTGTGGACGTCACGGATCGGGCGGCGTTGGCCGCCGCTATCGATGGGGTGGATCTGCGGGCGGTCGTGCACACGGCAGGTGT
This sequence comes from Phytohabitans flavus, assembly GCF_011764545.1. GTDB lineage: Bacteria > Actinomycetota > Actinomycetes > Mycobacteriales > Micromonosporaceae > Phytohabitans > Phytohabitans flavus. The sequence continues at coordinate 859,615 of NZ_AP022870.1, forward strand.
GCTGGACGACGGCCTGGTCGAGTCGCTTACGCCTGATCGGCTGGCTGCGGTGATGCGGGCGAAGGCCGAGTCGGCATGGCATCTGCACGAGTTGACCGCTGGGATGTCGCTGGAAGCGTTCGTACTGTACTCCTCCGTCGCCGGTACCCTCGGCGCCGCTGGTCAGGGCAACTACGCTGCGGCGAACAGCTTCTTGGACGCGCTCGCCTCGTTGCGCCGTGAGCAAGGCCTGCCCGGGCTGTCGCTCGCGTGGGGGCTCTGGGACGCCGATGGCATGGGCGGGCGCCTCTCCGCGGATAGTCACGATCGGGTTTCTCGGGTCGGTGCGGGGCTGTCGCCGGAGCTGGGCCTGGAGCTGTTCGATCTGGCGACTGGGCATGTGGACGTGGGTGCGGTGTTGGTGCCGACTCGTCTGGACCTGGCCGCGATCCGGGCGCAGGCCGCGACCCGGCCGATCCCCGCACTGCTGCGCGGACTCGTGAAAATCACCGCCCGGCGGACCGTCGAGGCGGCACTACCCGGTGGCGGCTCAGCTCTCGCCGAGCGGCTGGCGGGGCTGTCCCGTGTGGAGCAGGAGCGGCTGGTGCTAGATCTGGTGCGCGGCCAGGCGGCTGCGGTGCTGGGCCATGGCTCGGCTGATGCGGTGGATCCGGTGCGAGCGTTCAACGAGATGGGTTTCGACTCGCTGACCGCGGTGGAGTTGCGTAACGGCCTTGCTGCGGTCACTGGCCTGCGGTTGCCGTCGACGCTTGTCTTCGACCATCCCAACCCGACCGCGTTGGCGGCGCATCTGGTCAGCCAGGTGGCTGGCTCCGATGTGGTGGCGGTGCGCCGCCCGGTGGTGGTGGCCGAAGAAGACATCGCGATCGTCGGGATGAGTTGCCGTTTCCCTGGTGGGGTGTCGTCGCCGGAGGAGCTGTGGGCGTTGCTAGCGGCTGGCGGCGATGGCATGTCGGAGTTTCCGTCCGATCGTGGCTGGGATGTCGATGCGTTGTTCGATCCGGATCCGGATCGGCCGGGTACGAGCTATACCCGCACTGGTGGCTTTCTGTCCGATGTGAGTGGCTTCGATCCGGCGTTCTTTGGGATTAGTCCGCGTGAGGCGACGGCGATGGATCCGCAGCAGCGGTTGTTGCTGGAGACCTCGTGGGAGGTGTTCGAGCGGGCTGGTGTGGACCCGGTGTTGCTGCGGGGCAGCCAGACCGGTGTGTTCGTCGGTACCAACGGGCAGGACTATGCCGCGCTGCTGGCTGGTGCGCCGGCCGGCTCTGAGGGGTACGTGATGACGGGTAACGGCGCGAGTGTGGTGTCGGGCCGGTTGGCGTACTCGTTCGGCCTCGAAGGGCCTGCGGTCACTGTGGACACTGCGTGCTCGTCGTCGTTGGTGGCGTTGCATTTGGCGGCGCAGGCGTTGCGTCAGGGTGAGTGTGATCTGGCGTTGGCTGGTGGTGTGACGGTGATGTCGACGCCGGGTGCCTTCGTCGAGTTCAGTCGGCAGCGTGGTTTGGCGGTGGATGGCCGGTGCAAGGCGTTCGCGGCTGCCGCTGATGGCACTGGTTGGGGTGAGGGTGTCGGGCTGCTGCTGGTGGAGCGGCTGTCGGATGCGCGGGCCAGTGGGCGCAAGGTCCTGGCGGTGCTGCGTGGTAGTGCGGTCAACCAGGACGGTGCTAGCAACGGTCTGACCGCGCCGAATGGCCCGTCGCAGGAGCGCGTGATCCGCCAGGCCCTCGCCAGTGCACGGCTGTCACCGTCCGATGTAGACGCTGTAGAGGCCCACGGGACCGGCACCCGACTAGGTGACCCGATCGAGGCGCAGGCGTTGCTGGCCACGTATGGGCAGGGTCGTGAGCGTCCACTGTGGCTTGGCTCGGTGAAGTCGAACATCGGTCACACGCAAGCTGCTGCTGGTGTGGCCGGGATTATCAAGATGGTGATGGCGATGCGGCACGGGACGTTGCCGCGCACGTTGCACGTGGACGCGCCGACGCCTGAGGTCGATTGGTCGGCCGGGAAGGTCGAGTTGTTGACCGAGCCGGTGCGGTGGGAGGCGAACGGGCATCCGCGCCGGGCTGGTGTTTCCTCGTTCGGAGTGAGCGGCACCAACGCCCACGTGATCGTCGAGGAGGGTGACGCACCTTCCGTCGACATCGTGGACGATCCGGCGCCGGTGGTGCCGTGGCTGGTGTCGGGCAAGACCGAGTCGGCGCTGCTGGCTCAGGCTTCGCAGCTGGCGTCGTTCGTGGCGGATGCTGGTGTGCGGCCGGTGGATGTCGCGTACACGTTGGCGACGGCGCGGGCCCGGTTCGCGCATCGGGCGTACGCGGTCGGCTCCACAGCGGATGGCTTGGGCTTCTCGACCGGCGTGACACCGAGCGTTGGCCGGCTGGCTGTGGTGTTTACCGGTCAGGGTTCGCAGCGGCTGGGTATGGGCCGGCAGCTGCATGGTGTGCTGCCGGTGTTCACTGCCAGGTTCGACGAGGTGTGCGCCGCGTTCGACGGCCTGCTGCCGCGTCCGCTGGCTGAGGTGATGTGGTCCGATGCTGAGGCGTTGGGCCAGACCTTGTATGCCCAACCGGCGATTTTCGCGGTTGAGGTGGCGTTGTTCGCGCAGTTCGAGGCATGGGGTGTGAGCCCGGACTTTGTGGCCGGTCATTCGATCGGTCAGATCGCGGCGTCTTATGTGTCCGGTGTCTTCGACCTGGCGGATGCGGCTCGTCTGGTGGCGGCGCGTTCCTCGTTGATGCAGGTGCTGCCGTCTGGTGGGGCGATGCTGGCGGTCCGCGCCACCGAGGCCGAGGTGTTGCCGCATCTGACGGACCTGGTGAGCGTGGCTGCGGTGAACGGGCCCACGTCGGTCGTGGTGGCCGGTGACGGCGGCCAGGTCGACGCGCTCGAAGCCCTCTTCCGCGCTGAAGGCCGGCAGGTTAAGCGGTTGACGGTCTCGCATGCGTTCCATTCGCCGTTGATGGATCCGATGCTGGACGATTTCGCCGCCGCTCTGGCCGATGTGACGTTCCGGGAGCCGTTGCTGCCCTTCGCGGAGCCTGTCGCGACCGCCGGCTACTGGGTGCGGCACGTGCGGCAGACGGTTCGTTTCGCTGACACCGTTTCGTGGCTGGCTGGGCAGGGTGTGGGCACTTTCCTAGAGCTCGGGCCGGACGGAATCCTGACCGCGCTGATCCCCGAGTCGAGCCAGGACGCGGTCGCGGTCGCGTCGCTGCGCGGAGATCGGGACGAGGTCGAGGCCGCGGTTACCGCGTTGGCCGGGTTGCACAGTCATGGCGTCGAGGTGGACTGGGAGGCGTTCTTCGGCCCGTGGCAGCCCCGGATCGTCGACGTGCCGACGTACGCGTTCCAGCGCTCCAGGTACTGGATCGACGAGACCGGGACACCGGCCGATGTGGCCGCCGCAGGCCTCGGCGCCGCCGGGCACCCGCTGTTCGGCGCGGCGGTCAGCCTGGCTGATGGTGACGGTGTGGTGTTGACCGGTCGCCTGTCGCTGTCGACGCATCCGTGGTTGGCCGACCATGTGGTGGGTGGCGCGGTGTGGCTGCCGGGTACGGCGTTTGTGGAGATGGCGGTCCGGGCTGGTGACGAGGTCGGTGCCGATCTGCTCGAGGAGCTGACCCTCGAGGCGCCGCTGGTGTTGGCCGAGCGCGGCGCGATCCAGATCCAGGTGACGGTCGGAGGGGCGGACGGGCAGGGCCGCCGCACGCTGTCGATCCACTCCCGACCCCAGGACGGCGACCCCGGGTGGACCCGCCACGCCAGCGGCCTGCTCGCCACCGCACCCGCACACGCCGCTCCCGAGCTGCTCGCCCAGTGGCCGCCGGCGGGCGCGGTGGCGCAGTCGGTGGACGAGATCTACCCGGCGTTGGCGGCGCTGGGGCTGATGTACGGGCCGGTGTTCCAGGGCGTCCAGGCTGTGTGGAAGGCCGGCGACGACCTATTCGCGGAGGTCGCTCTGCCGCAGACGGCGGTGGATCAGGCGGGTCGGTTCGGGTTGCACCCGGCGTTGTTGGATGCGGCGCTGCATTCGTTGAACGTCAGTGGCTGGGATGGCCCTGGCTTGGCGGGTGTGCCGTTCGAATGGCGTGGCGTACGGCTGCACGCCGCCGGCGCCGGGGGCCTACGTGTACGCCTCTCCCGGGCAGCCGCTGGCGGGATCGCGCTCGCCATCGCCGACCCCACCGGCATGGCCGTCGCGTCGGTCGAGTCGCTGGCGTTGCGGCCGGCGACGGTCGAGCAGACCCGATCCAGCTCCGATTCCCTGTTCCGCGTCGATTGGGTGCCCGGCCCGGCCGGTGAGGCGTTGCCAGATTCGACCGTGTGGGTGGCCGATGCCGGCGCTCTGGCGGCGTTGGGCGAGGTGCCCGGGGTGGTGGCGCATCGGGCGCTGGATGTGGCTGTGGTGTTGGGGTTGGTGCAGGGGTGGCTTGCCGACGAGCGGTGTGAGTCGTCGCGCCTGGTTGTGGTGACGTCGGGTGCGGTGGAGCCGGTGAGTGACCTGGCTGCTGCTTCGGTGTGGGGTTTGGTGCGTTCGGCGCAGTCGGAGCATCCTGACCGGTTTGTGTTGGTGGACAGCGACGGTGATGTTCTGCTGTCTGGTCTGGAGCCGCAGTTGGCGGTCCGCGACGGGCGGGTGTTGTTGCCGAGGCTGGCGCGGGCGACGCCTGGTGGGCCGGTTGAGAAGTCGCCGTGGTCTGGCGATGGCACGGTGTTGATCACTGGTGGCACGGGTGGGCTGGGTGCGCTGTTGGCCCGTCATCTGGTCGCTGCGCATGGGGTGCGGAGCTTGCTGCTGCTATCCCGTTCTGGCCTTTCCGCGCCCGGTGCGGCTGGTCTAGTGGAGGAGCTGACCGAGGTCGGTGCCGATGTGGTGGTCCGGTCTGTGGACGTCACGGATCGGGTGGCGTTGGCGGCCGCTATCGATGGGGTGGATCTGCGGGCGGTCGTGCACACGGCTGGCGTGTTGGATGACGGGTTGGTCGAGTCGCTTACACCTGAGCGGTTGGCCGCGGTGATGCGGGCGAAGGCCGAGTCGGCATGGCATCTGCATGAGTTGACCGCGGGGATGTCGCTGGAAGCGTTTGTGCTGTACTCCTCGGTCGCCGGCACTCTCGGCGCCGCTGGTCAGGGCAATTACGCGGCTGCCAACAGCTACCTCGACGCGCTCGCGGCCATGCGACGCGAGCAAGGCCTGCCCGGGCTGTCGCTGGCGTGGGGGCTGTGGGACGCCGACGGCATGGGCGGACGCCTCTCGGCGGATAGTCACGACCGGGTTTCCCGGGTCGGCGCCGGGCTGTCGCCGGAGCTGGGGTTGGAGCTGTTCGACCTGGCGACCGGGCATGTGGATGTGGGTGCGGTGTTGGTGCCGACTCGTCTGGACCTGGCCGCGATCCGGGCGCAGGCCGCGACCCGGCCGATCCCCGCACTGCTGCGCGGACTTGTGCGGGCTCCGGCCCGCCGGACCGTCGCGGCCAATGCCGGCAACGTCGCGTTCGTCGAACAACTGGCCACATTGGACGCAGCCGAGCGGGAGCGGATCCTCGTCGACCTTGTGCGCGGCCACACCGCCGCCGTGCTCGGCCACACCAACCCAGCGGCGATCGACATCAGCAAGGAGTTCATGGAGCTCGGCTTCGACTCCCTCACCGCCGTCGAGCTCCGAAACGCCCTCACCGGTGCCACCGGCATGCGGCTCTCCGCGACCCTGATCTTCGACTATCCCAACCCGGCCGCCCTCGCCGCGCACCTCCACGCGCAGGTCTCCGGCACCCGCAGGGAGGTCGCCGTCCGAACCCGGCCCATCGCCGACGAGCCGGTCGCGATCGTGGGCATGAGCTGCCGGTACCCGGGAAGTGTCGAAACCCCCGACGACCTGTGGCGACTCGTCGCCACCGGCGGCGACGGCGTCTCCGCCTTCCCGGACGACCGCGGCTGGGACCTCGGCAGCGTCTTCGAAAGCAACTCCGACCACCCGGAGCGGGACTACCGCCCCGAAGGTGGGTTCCTGTACGAGGCGGCCCACTTCGACCCCGACTTCTTCGGGATCGGCCGGCGCGAGGCCCTGGCGATGGACCCGCAGCAGCGGCTCCTGCTGGAGACCTCGTGGGAGGCGTTCGAGAGCGCCGGCATCGACCCGACCTCGCTCAAGGGCAGCCCGACCGGCGTCTTCGCCGGTGTCATGTACCACGACTACGCCACCCGCCTCGCCAACATCCCCGAGCACGTGCAGGGATTCGTCGACACGGGCAACGCCGGCAGTGTCATCTCCGGCCGCCTGGCGTACTCGTTCGGGCTGGAAGGCCCGGCGGTCACAGTGGACACCGCGTGCTCGTCGTCGCTGGTGGCACTGCACCTGGCCGCCCAGGCGCTGCGGCAGGGGGAGTGCGACCTCGCGCTGGCCGGCGGCGTGACGGTCATGTTCACCCCGGTCACGTTCGCCGGGTTCAGCCGGCAGGGCGGGCTCTCCTCCGACGGCCGGTGCAAGTCGTTCTCCGCCTCGGCCGACGGTGTGGGCTGGGCCGAGGGCGCCGGCGTGCTCGTGGTCGAGCGGCTGTCGGACGCCCGCCGCAACGGGCACCGGGTGCTGGCCGTACTCCGGGGCAGCGCGGTCAACCAGGACGGTGCCAGCAACGGCCTCACCGCCCCCAACGGCCCGTCTCAGGAGCGGGTCATCCTCCAGGCGCTGGCGAACGCCCAGCTGACGCCCGCCGAGGTCGACGTCGTCGAGGCACACGGCACCGGCACGAAGCTCGGTGACCCCATCGAGGCGCAGGCACTGCTGGCCACGTACGGGCAGGGCCGTGAGCGTCCACTGTGGCTTGGCTCGATCAAGTCGAACATCGGCCACACCCAGGCCGCCGCGGGCGCCGCCGGTGTCATCAAGATGATCATGGCGATGCGGCACGAGATGTTGCCCCAGACGCTGCACCTCGACGCGCCGACACCGGAGGTCGACTGGACGGCCGGCGCCGTCGAGCTGCTGACCGAGCCGGTCGAGTGGAAGCCGAACGGGCGTCCCCGCCGGGCAGCCGTCTCCTCCTTCGGCATCAGCGGCACCAACGCCCACGTGATCCTGGAAGAGGGCGACGCGCCACAGTCCCCGGTCGAAGACCTCGCGCCCGCCGTCCCGTGGCTGGTGTCGGGCAAGAGCGAGGAGGCGCTAAGGGCGCAGGCGGCCCGGCTCACGGAGTTCGCGGCGGCTGCCTCGGGTGTGCGGGCCGTGGATGTGGCCTACACGCTCGCGACGGCCCGGGCCCGGTTCGCGCATCGGGCATACGCGGTCGGCTCCACTGTGGAGGAGGTGGCCGGCGGGTTCACGAACGGTGTGACCGCCGGTGGTGGTGGTCGCTTGGCTGTGGTGTTCACCGGTCAGGGTTCACAGCGCCTGGGTATGGGCCGGCAGTTGCATGGTGTGCTGCCGGTGTTCACGGAGAAATTCGACGAGGTGTGCGCGGCGTTCGACGGTCTGCTGCCGCGTCCACTGGCGGAGGCGATGTGGTCCGACGCCGACGCGTTGGGTCAGACCCTGTTTGCCCAGCCGGCGATCTTCGCGGTCGAGGTGGCGTTGTTCGCCCAGTTCGAGGCGTGGGGTGTGAGCCCCGACTTCGTGGCCGGTCACTCGATCGGGCAGATCGCGGCGTCCTATGTGTCCGGTGTGTTTTCGCTGGCGGATGCGGCGCGGTTGGTGGCGGCGCGTTCGTCGTTGATGCAGGCGCTGCCGTCTGGTGGGGCGATGCTGGCCGTGCGCGCGACCGAGGCGGAGGCGCTGCCGCGCCTGACCGATCTGGTCAGTGTCGCGGCGGTCAACGGGCCGTCGTCGGTGGTCATCGCCGGTGACGCCGCGCAGATCGACACCCTTGAGGCCCACTTCAGGGATGAAGGCCGGAAGGTGAAGCGGCTGGCGGTCTCGCACGCGTTCCACTCACCGCTGATGGACCCGATGCTCGACGATTTCGCCGCCGCCCTCACCGGCGTCACGTTCCGGGAGCCGCTGCTGCCGACACCCGAGCCGGTGAGTACCGCCGACTACTGGGTCCAGCACGTACGCCGGCCAGTCCGCTTCGCCGACACTGTCGCGTGGCTCACCGAGCAGGGCGTGACCACGTTCTTGGAGCTCGGCCCCGACGGCGTACTGACCGCGCTCATAGCCGAGTCCAATGAGGACGCGGCCGCGATCGCCTCGCTGCGCGCGGACCGGGACGAGGTCGAGGCTGCGGTCTCCGCGTTGGCCGGGTTGCACGGCCACGGTGTCGACGTCGACTGGGAGGCGTTCTTCGCCCCGCACCGGCCGCGGATCGTGGAGCTGCCCACGTACGCGTTCCAGCACGAGCGGTACTGGCTGGAGGAGGCACCGGGTGCCGCGGGCGACGTGGCCGCCGCCGGTCTCGGAGCCGCCGGGCACCCGCTGCTCGGCGCGGCGGTCAGCCTCGCCGACGGCGACGGTGTGGTGCTGACCGGCCGCCTGTCGCTGTCGACGCACCCATGGCTGGCCGACCACGCGGTCGCCGGCGCCGTATGGCTACCCGGCACCGCGCTGGTGGAGATGGCGGTCCGGGCCGGCGACGAGGTCGGCGCCGACCTGCTCGAAGAGCTGACCCTCCAGGCGCCGCTGGTGCTCCCCGAGCGTGGTGCCGTGCAGCTCCAGGTCAACGTCGGCGCGCCCGACGCCGAAGGCCGCCGGCCCGTCTTCGTCCACTCCCGCATCGCGGACGGCGACCCTGGGTGGACGCGGCACGCCAGCGGCCTGCTGGCCACCGCCTCCGCGCAGGTGCCGGAGCCGCTGGCTCAGTGGCCGCCGGCGGGAGCCGAGTCGCTGCCGGTGGACGAGATCTATCCGGAGCTGGCGGCGATCGGGCTGTCGTACGGGCCGGTGTTCCAGGGCGTCCAGGCGGTGTGGAAGGCCGGCGACGACCTGTTCGCGGAGGTGGCCCTGCCGCGGTCGGCTGTCGATCAGGCGGGCCGGTTCGGTCTGCACCCGGCTCTGTTGGACGCGGCGCTGCACGCGTTGAACCTCAGCGATTGGGAAGGCCCCGGTTTGGCGGGTGTGCCGTTCGAGTGGCGTGGCGTACGGCTGCACGCCGCCGGCGCGGCCGGCCTGCGGGTGCGCCTCTCCCAAGCGGCCGGCGGCGGGATCGCCCTGACCATCGCCGACCCCACCGGCATGGCCGTCGCCTCGGTCGAGTCGCTGGCGTTGCGGCCGGTCACCGCCACGGCGGCCCGGTCCGGCTCCGACTCGCTGTTCCGGGTCGATTGGGTGCCCGGCCCGGCCGGTGAGGTGTTGCCGGACTCGGCGATGTGGGTAGCGGATGCTGGCTCGCTCGCTGGTCTGGCCGAGGTGCCCGAGGTGGTGGCGCATCGGGCGCTGGATGTGGCTGCGGTGCTGGGGTTGGTGCAGGGGTGGCTTGCCGACGAGCGGTGTGCATCGTCGCGCCTGGTGATCGTGACTTCCGGTGCGGTGGAGCCGGTGACGGATCTGGTGGCTGCTTCGGTGTGGGGTTTGGTGCGTTCGGCGCAGTCGGAGCATCCTGACCGGTTCGTGCTGGTCGACACCGACGGCGACGTTCTGCTGTCTGGCCTGGAGCCGCAGTTGGCGGTCCGCGACGGGCAGGTGTTGTTGCCGAGGCTTGCGCGGGCCGCTGTTGGTGGGCCGGTCGAGAGGTCGCCGTGGTCTGGTGACGGCACGGTGTTGATCACCGGTGGCACGGGTGGACTGGGCGCGCTGTTGGCCCGGCATCTTGTTGCCGTACATGGGGTGCGGAGCCTTCTGCTGCTGTCCCGGTCTGGAATGGACGCCGCGGGTGCGACCGGTTTGGTGGAGGAGCTGGCCGGGGCTGGTGCTGAGGTGGTGGTCCGGTCTGTGGACGTCACCGATCGGGCGGCGTTGGCCGCCGCTATCGATGGGGTGGATCTGCGGGCGGTCGTGCACACGGCTGGCGTGCTGGACGACGGGCTGATCGAGTCGCTCACTCCTGAGCGGTTGGCCACGGTGATGCGGGTGAAGGCGGAGTCGGCGTGGCATCTGCATGAGTTGACCGCGGGGATGTCGCTGGAAGCGTTTGTGTTGTACTCCTCGGTCGCCGGCACTCTCGGCGCTGCGGGGCAGGGCAATTACGCGGCTGCCAACAGCTACCTCGACGCGCTCGCGGCCGTGCGACGCGGCCAGGGTTTGCCGGGGTTGTCGCTGGCGTGGGGGCTGTGGGACGCCGATGGCATGGGCGGACGCCTCTCCGCGGACAGCCATGACCGGGTTTCCCGGGTCGGCGCCGGGCTGTCGCCAGAGCTGGGCTTGGAGCTGTTCGATCTGGCGACCGGGCATGCGGATGTGGGTGCGGTGTTGGTGCCGACCCGTCTGGACCTGGCCGCGATCCGGGCGCAAGCCACCACCAGGCCCGTACCCGCCCTACTGCGCGGACTTGTGAAAACCACCGCCCGGCGCACGGTGGACACCGGCGCGGTCGACACCGGGTTCGCTGAGCGACTGGCCACTGTGGACGCAGCGGAGCGGGAGCGGATCCTCGTCGACCTGGTGCGCGGCCACACCGCCGCCGTGCTCGGCCACACCAACCCGGCCGCGGTCGACATCAGCAAGGAGTTTCTCGAGTTGGGCTTCGACTCCCTCACCGCCGTAGAACTGCGCAACGGGCTCAGCACCGCCGTCGGGACACGGCTCCCGACCACGCTCGTCTTCGACTACCCGACGCCCCAGGCGCTCGCGGCCCGGCTCGGTGCCATCCTCGGGCCGGACGAGGAACGGGAAGTCACGGCCGAGTCCAGCGACGCCGACATCAGGCGCGTACTGGCCGCCATCCCGGTCAGCCGCTTCCGGGACGCCGGCCTCATGGAGACCCTGCTCCAGCTGTCCCGCCCCGACTACAAGGGCCCGGCGGAAACCAGCGCCGGCAGCGGAGAAGTCATCGACGAGCTGGACGTCGACAGCCTCGTGCAGCGAGCGCTGGGCAGCTCACAGTCCTGATCGGTTCTGAACCACGGAGGTCGAAACATGGCCACATCGGCCGACCAGGTCGTCGAGGCACTGCGGGCGTCGCTGAAAGAGAACGAGCGGCTGCGGCAGCGCAACGAGCAGCTCGCCGCGCTCTCGTCGGAGCCGATCGCGATCGTCGGCATGAGCTGCCGGTACCCGGGCGGAGTGAGCAGCCCCGAGGAGCTGTGGCAGCTCGTCGCCACCGGTACCGACGCGATCGGGCCCTTCCCCTCCGACCGCGGCTGGGACAACGGCAGCCTGTTCGACAGCGACGCCGAGCGGCAGGGCACGAGCTACGTCCGCGAGGGCGGGTTCGTGTACGAGGCCGCCCAGTTCGACCCCGCGTTCTTCGGGATCAGCCCGCGCGAGGCCCTGGCGATGGACCCGCAGCAGCGGCTGCTCCTGGAGACCTCGTGGGAGGCCTTCGAACGCGCCGGCCTCGACCCCACCTCCCTCAAGGGCAGCAAGACAGGTGTCTTCGCCGGGGTGATGCTCCACGACTACGCCGCCGGCGTGGAGAAGGTACCCAACGACGTCGAGGGCTACCTCGGCACCGGCAACGCCGGCAGCGTGGCGTCGGGCCGCATCGCCTACGTCTTCGGTCTCGAAGGTCCGGCGGTCACAGTGGACACCGCCTGCTCCTCCTCGCTCGTCGCGCTGCACCTCGCCGGCCAGGCACTGCGGCAGGGGGAGTGCGACCTGGCGCTCGTCGGCGGCGTCACCATCATGGCGACCCCGACCACGTTCGTGGAGTTCAGCCGGCAGCGAGGGCTCGCGGTCGACGGACGGTGCAAGTCGTTCGCCGGCGCGGCCGACGGCACCGGCTGGGGCGAGGGCATCGGCATGCTCGTCGTCGAGCGGCTCACCGACGCCCGCCGCAACGGTCACCACGTGCTCGCGATCGTCCGGGGCAGCGCGGTCAACCAGGACGGTGCCAGCAACGGCCTCACCGCCCCCAACGGGCCGTCGCAGGAGCGGGTCATCCGCCACGCCCTCGCCAGCGCACGGCTGTCCATCAGCGACGTCGACGTCGTCGAGGCGCACGGCACCGGCACCCGGCTCGGCGACCCGATCGAGGCGCAGGCCCTGCTCGCCACCTACGGCCAGGGGCGCGACGCCGACCGCCCGCTCCGCCTCGGCTCGGTGAAGTCGAACATCGGCCACACCCAGGCCGCCGCCGGCGTCGCCGGCATCATCAAGATGGCGATGGCGATGCGGCACGCCACCATGCCGCAAACCCTGCACGTCGACGAGCCCACCCCCGAGGTCGACTGGTCGCAGGGCAACGTCTCCCTGCTCACCGAAGCTGCGCCGTGGACCACCGACGGGGAACGTCCCCGCCGCGCCGGCGTGTCCTCGTTCGGCGTCAGCGGTACCAACGCGCACGTGATCCTGGAGGAGGGCGACCCCGACCCGGCGCCCGCCCCCGCGCTCGACGCCGCCCCGATCGTGCCGTGGGTGCTTTCCGCCCGGTCGGAGCCGGCGCTGCGGGCGCAGGCGGCCCGGCTGGCCGGATACGCGGAAGGCGGCGACGCGCGGCTCGGCGACATCGCGTCGTCGCTGCTGACCGCGCGTGCGGCGATGCCGCACCGGGCCGTGGTCGTCGGCGACGACCGCGACGACCTCGTGCGTTCGCTGCGCGAACTCGCCGCCGGTGAGGCGGGGGCCCGCGTGCTCACCGGCCCGGCCGGCGCCGTGTCCGGCGCCAAGGCCGTCTTCGTCTTCCCCGGCCAGGGCTCGCAGTGGGCCGGCATGGCCGCCGAGATGCTTCAGGACTCGCCGGTATTCGCGGCGGCGATCGACGAGTGCGCGGTGGCTTTCTCGCCGTACGTGGACTGGGACTTGCGTACCGCGCTGGCAGACCCCGAGCTGCTGGAACGGGTCGACGTCGTGCAGCCCGCCCTGTTCGCGGTGATGGTCTCGCTCGCGGCGCTCTGGCGGTCGTACGGCGTCGAGCCGGCCGCCGTCGTCGGCCATTCTCAGGGCGAGATCGCGGCGGCCTACGTGGCCGGAGCACTCTCCATAGAGGACGCCGCCCGGGTGGTCGCCCTGCGCTCCAAGGCGTTGATCCGGCTCGCCGGCACCGGGGCGATGCTCTCCGTCGCGGCCCCGGTCGGCGACGTCGAGGCGTGGCTGGCCGGCCACGACGAGGTCGCGATCGCGGCAGTGAACGGGCCGGCCTCCGTCGTCGTCGCGGGCGCCACCGCGGCAGTGGAGGCCTTCCAGGAAACGCTGACGGCGCGTACGCGGCGGGTCGCCGTGGACTACGCCTCGCACTCGCCCCAGGTCGAGGCGATCGAAGTCGAGCTGGCCGCGCTGCTCGCCCCCGTCCGGCCCCAGCGGGCACACACCGCGTGGTACTCCACAGTGGAGCGCGACTGGGTCGATGGTACGCAGGCGGACGCCGGTTACTGGTATCGCAACCTGCGCCAGACGGTGTGGTTCGCCCAGGCCACCAGCGCGCTGCTCGACGCCGGCCACCTCGCCTTCGTCGAGGCGAGCGCCCACCCCGTGCTGACCGCGGGCATCCAGGAGAGCGCCGACGCCGCGGGTGTGACGGCACTTGTCACGGGTACGCTGCGCCGGGACGAGGGCGGCCCGGAGCGCCTCTATGCCAGCCTCGGTACCGCCTGGGTCCACGGTCTTGCGGTCGACTGGACCCCGGCCGTCGCCTCGTGGCAGCCGCGCGTTGTCGACCTGCCGACCTACCCGTTCCAGCGTTCCCGGTACTGGCTGGACGCTCCCGCGGTGACGGCCGTGTTCTCGGACGCGGGCGACGCGCGGTTCTGGGAGCTGGTCGGCCGGGGTGAGATGGAGCCGCTGGCCCTGGAGTTGGGTGTGCCCGCCGACTCGGAGGCCTTGCGCGAGCTGGTGCCGGTGCTCGCCTCCTGGCGTGAGCGGGACACCCGCCGCGCCCTGGTTGACGGCTGGCGCTACGAGATCGCGTGGAAGCCCTGGACACCGGCGGCCGCGCCTGCTCGCCTCGAAGGTCGGTGGCTTGTCGCCGGCGACCCGGCCACGGTCGAGCACCTGGCTGCTGCCGGTGCCGAGGTGGTGCGTGTCGAGGGTGATCTGACCGACCGGCCTGCTCTGGTGGCTCAGCTGGTGCAGGCCGGTCCGTGTGCTGGTGTGGTGTATGCCGGTGGTGATGCGCGGTCGGTGCTGGTGTTGGCGCAGGCGCTTGGTGAGGCCGGTGTTGATGCTCCACTGTGGCTTGTCACGAGTGGGGCGGTGTGGACTGGCGACACCGATCGGGACGTGGACGCTGATGCTGCGCAGGTGTGGGGTCTTGGCCGGGTCGTGGGCTTGGAGGCGGCGGGCCGGTGGGGTGGCCTGATCGACGTCCGGGACGCCGGCTGGGATCGGCTGGTCGGCATCCTGGCGGGCGGGGGTGCGGAGGACCAGTTCGCGGTACGGCCGGCGGGTGTGTTCGTGCGCCGGCTGCGGCACGCCGCACCGGCACCGGCGGCGGTGGAGGAGCTGGCGATCGGCGGCACGGTGGTCGTCACCGGTGGCACCGGAGCCCTCGGTGGTCACGTGGCCCGCTGGCTGGCGGGGCGTGGTGTCGAGCGGTTGGTGCTGACCAGCCGGCGCGGCCTCGACAGTCCGGGTGCGGCGGAGCTGCGTGAGGAACTGCTCGCCGCGGGTGTGTCCCGCGTCGATGTGGTGGCGTGCGACGTGTCCGACCGCGACGCCCTCGCCGTGCTGCTGGCGGATATCCCGGACCTGACTGGTGTGGTGCACGCCGCCGGAGCCGGTCAGCTGACCGCGCTCGCCGATTGCGGGTTGGACGAGTTCGACGCCGTCCTGGCGGCGAAGGTCGACGGTGCCCGAAACCTGGACGAGCTGCTGGGTGACCGGCCGCTGCGACTGTTCGTGCTGTTCTCGTCGATCGCGGCGGTCTGGGGCAGCGGCGGTCAGGGCGCCTACGCGGCCGCGAACGCCTACCTGGACGCCCTCGCCGCCAACCGGGCCGCACGCGGGCTCGCGGCGACGTCGGTGGCGTGGGGCGCCTGGGAGGGCGACGGGATGGCAGCCGGCGGCTCGGCCGAGCAGGAGCTACGCCGCCGCGGCATCTACGGCATGGCACCCGACCTCGCCGTCACCGCCCTCCAGGACGCCGTCGAGCAGCGCGCCACCGTGATCGCCGTCGCCAACATGGGCTGGGACCTCTTCGCACCCGGGTACGCCTCGGCGCGCCCCCGGCCACTGCTCGACGACATCGAGGAGGCGCGCCATGCCCTCGACCCCGGTCCCGCCGGCGGCGCCGGGCCGGACGGTGCCGGCGACACCCCGCTCGGCCAGCAGCTCGCCGGACTGAGCGGCCCAGAGCGGGAGAACTTCCTCGTCGACCTGGTACGCGGCCACGCCGCCGCCGTACTCCGCTACGACTCGGCCGCCCCGATCGCCGCCGAGCGAGCGTTCAACGAGCTCGGCTTCGACTCGATGACCGCGGTCGAGCTGCGCAACCGGCTCACCGCGGCCACCGGGCTCCGGCTGCCCACCACGCTCATCTTCGACTATCCGAACCCACGAGCCCTCGCCGGCTACCTCGACGGGCAGGTCGCCGGCACCCGCCGCGAGGTCGTCGTCCACGCCGCCGTCGCCGCCGACGAGCCGATCGCCATCGTCGCGATGAGCTGCCGGTATCCCGGCGGCGTCGGCTCACCCGACGACCTGTGGCGGCTCGTCGAAGGCGGCGTCGACGGGCTCTCCGCGTACCCCACCGACCGGGGATGGGAGGTCACCGGCCCGCGCGACATCCGCCGGACCGGGCTCGGCGGCTTCGTGTACGACGCGGTGGAGTTCGACCCGGCGTTCTTCGGGATCAGCCCGCGCGAAGCACTGGCCATGGACCCGCAGCAGCGGCTTCTGCTGGAGGCGTCGTGGGAGGCGTTCGAGCGGGCCGGCCTGGATATCGGCGGGCTCAAGGGCAGCCGTACCGGCGTGTTCGTCGGCGCCGACAGCAAGGACTATGCGGCACTGCACGCCGCCGACCCGGCCAGCGTCGAGGGGTACGCGCTGACCGGTATGGCCGGCAGCGCGGTGTCGGGCCGGGTGTCGTACACGTTCGGGCTCGAAGGGCCGGCGGTCACTGTGGACACCGCGTGCTCGTCGTCGCTGGTGGCACTCCACCTGGCGGCGCAGGCGCTGCGCCAGGGCGAGTGTGATCTGGCGCTGGCCGGTGGTGTGACGGTGATGTCGACGCCAGGAGCGTTCGTGGAGTTTTCCCGGCAGGGAGGGCTGGCCGGCGACGGGCGGTGCAAGGCCTTCGCGGCGGCCGCCGACGGCACCGGCTGGGGTGAAGGCGTCGGACTTCTGCTGGTCGAAAGGCTCTCGGACGCGCGGGCCAAGGGGCACCAGGTGCTGGCGGTACTGCGGGGGAGTGCGGTCAACCAGGACGGTGCCAGCAACGGCCTCACCGCGCCGAACGGTCCGTCGCAGGAGCGGGTGATCCGGCAGGCCCTGGCGAACGCGCGACTGGCCCCGTCCGAGGTGGACGCCGTCGAGGCCCACGGTACGGGTACCCGGTTGGGTGATCCGATCGAGGCGCAGGCGTTGCTGGCCACGTACGGGCAAGGCCGCGAGCGTCCACTGTGGTTCGGCTCGGTCAAGTCGAACATCGGTCACACGCAAGCGGCCGCTGGCGCCGCCGGGATCATCAAGATGGTGATGGCCATGCGGCACGGAATGTTGCCGCGCACGTTGCACGTGGACGCGCCAACGCCTGAGGTGGACTGGTCGGCCGGAAGCGTCGAGTTGTTGACCGAGCCGGTGCAGTGGACTCCGAACGGGCATCCGCGCCGAGCGGGCGTGTCGTCGTTCGGCGTCAGCGGCACCAACGCGCACGTGATCCTGGAAGAGGGCGACGCCCCCGCGCTTGCACCGGCCGAGGATGTGGCGCCGGTGGTGCCGTGGCTGGTGTCGGCGAAGACCGAAGAGTCGTTGCGGGGTCAGGTTCTTCGTCTGGCTGACTTCGCTACTGGGGCTGGTGTGCGGCCGGTGGACGTGGCGTACACGCTCGCGACGGCCCGGACCCGGTTCGCGCATCGGGCATACGCGGTCGGCTCCACAGTGGAGAATCTGAGGTTTTCGACGGGCGTAACGCCTAGCGTCGGTCGGTTGGCTGTGGTGTTCACCGGTCAGGGTTCGCAGCGGCTGGGTATGGGCCGGCAGTTGCATGGTGTGCTGCCGGTTTTCACTGCCAGGTTCGACGAGGTGTGTGCCGCGTTCGACGGTTTGCTGCCGCGTCCGCTGGCGGAGGTGATGTGGTCCGACGTCGATGCGTTGGGCCAGACCTTGTATGCGCAGCCGGCGATTTTCGCGGTCGAGGTGGCGTTGTTCGCCCAGTTCGAGGCGTGGGGTGTGAGCCCGGACTTTGTGGCGGGTCATTCGATTGGTCAGATCGCGGCGTCTTATGTGTCGGGTGTCTTCGACTTGGCGGATGCGGCTCGTCTGGTGGCGGCGCGTTCGTCGTTGATGCAGGCGCTGCCGTCTGGTGGGGCGATGCTGGCGGTCCGCGCTACCGAGGCCGAGGTGTTGCCGCATCTGACGGACCTGGTGAGCGTGGCTGCGGTGAACGGGCCCACGTCGGTGGTGGTGGCCGGTGACGGCGGCCAGATCGACGCCCTCGAAAGCTTCTTCAGGGGTGAGGGCCGCAAGGTCAAGCGGTTGACGGTCTCGCATGCGTTCCATTCGCCGCTGATGGAACCGATGCTGGACGATTTCGCCGCCGCTCTGGCCGGGGTGACGTTCCGGGAGCCGTTGCTGCCCTTCGCGGAGCCGGTGGACACGGTCGATTACTGGGTGCGGCACGTGCGGCAGCCGGTTCGTTTCGCT
Organism: Phytohabitans flavus; assembly: GCF_011764545.1. Lineage (GTDB taxonomy): Bacteria > Actinomycetota > Actinomycetes > Mycobacteriales > Micromonosporaceae > Phytohabitans > Phytohabitans flavus. The sequence continues at coordinate 877,445 of NZ_AP022870.1, forward strand.
GACACGGTCTCGTGGCTGGTTGGGCAGGGTGTGGGCACGTTCCTGGAGCTCGGGCCCGAGGGCGTGTTGACCGCGCTGATTCCGGAATGCGCACCGGACGGTGTGGCCCTCGCGTCGCTGCGGGGAGATCGGGACGAGGTCGAGGCCGCCGTCGCCGCGTTGGCCGGGCTACACAGCCACGGCGTCGGCGTGGACTGGGAGGCGTTCTTCAGTCCGTGGCAGCCCCGGATCGTCGACGTGCCAACGTACGCGTTCCAGCACTCCCGCTTCTGGATCGACGTGACCCGTCCAGCGGGAGGGCTGGATGCGGTCGATTCGCGGTTCTGGGAGCTGGTCGGCGGCGAGGTCGAGCCGCTGGCCCTGGAGTTGGGTGTGCCCGCCGAGTCAGAGGCGTTGCGGGAGCTGTTGCCGGCGTTGGCGTCGTGGCGTGAGCGTGATGCCCGTAAGGCGGTGATCGACGGCTGGCGGTACGAGGTCGCCTGGAAGCCGTGGACTGTGGCGACGGCGTCGGGCGCTCTGGCTGGTCGGTGGCTTGTCGCCGGCGACCCGGCGGCGGTCGAGCACCTGGCTGCTGCCGGCGCGGAGGTTGTGCGTGTCGAGGGTGATCTGACCGATCGGGATGCCCTCACCGGGCAGCTCGGCCCGTGCGCGGGTGTGGTGTACGCCGGTAGTGACCCGCGTGCGGTGTTGGTGCTGGCTCAGGCGTTGGGCGATGCCGGTGTGCAGGCGCCGCTGTGGCTGATCACTACCAACGGAGTCTGGACCGGCGACACCGAAGCTGATGTGGATGCCGACGCCGCTCAGGTGTGGGGGTTGGGTCGGGTCATCGGGCTGGAGGCGGCGGGCCGGTGGGGTGGCCTGATCGACCTGCACGACAACACGGGCTGGGACCGGGTGATCGGCATCCTGGCCGGCGAGAGTGCGGAGGACCAGTTCGCCGTCCGCCCGGCAGGTGTGTTCGTGCGTCGGCTGCGGCACGCCGCCCCGGCACCGGCAGCGTCACAGGAGCTGACGGTCGACGGCACGGTGGTCGTGACCGGTGGCACTGGCGCCCTCGGCGGTCACGTGGCCCGCTGGCTGGCCGGGCGTGGTGTCGAGCGGCTGGTGTTGACCAGCCGCCGCGGCCTCGACAGTCCGGGTGCGGCCGAACTGTGTGAGGAGCTACGAACCGCCGGCGTCGCGCAGGTCGATGTGGTCGCCTGTGACGTCGCCGACCGTGATGCCCTGGCCGCGTTGCTGGCGGACATCCAGGACTTGACTGGTGTGGTGCACGCGGCCGGTGCCGGTCAGTTGACCCCGTTGGCCGATTGTGGCTTGGAGGAGTTCGACGCGGTTCTCGCGGCGAAGGTCGATGGTGCCCGAAACCTGGACGAGCTGCTGGGTGACCGGCCGTTGAAGCTGTTCGTGTTGTTCTCGTCGATCGCGGCGGTTTGGGGCAGCGGTGGTCAGGGCGCGTATGCGGCCGCGAACGCCTACCTAGACGCGTTGGCCGCTAACCGGGCCGCACGCGGTCTCGCGGCGACGTCGGTGGCGTGGGGTGCGTGGGCTGGTGACGGTATGGCGGCCGGTGAGACCACCGACTATCTGCGTAAGCGTGGTGTGGTGCCGTTGGACCCGGCTACCGCGATCGCTGGGCTGCAAGCCAGTGTGGAGGCCGGCTACACCACCACGGTGCTGGCCGGCATGGACTGGGAGCCGTTTATTGCCGGGTTCACCGCGGCCCGCCCCCGTCCCCTGCTGGACGACCTGCCCGAGGTCCAAGCCGCCGCCCAGACACAGCCGGATGCCGGTGGCGAGTCACGACTGGCTACCCAACTGGCTGGCCTGGACAACGCCGGCCAGCAGGCACACATCCTGGAGCTGGTACGCGACCAGGTCGCCCGGGTGCTCGGGCACGCCGGACCCGAGGCGGTCGATGCGGCGGTGGCGTTCAACGACATGGGCTTCGACTCGTTGACTGCGGTCGAGTTGCGCAACCTGCTGACCGAGACCACGGGCCTTCGCCTGCCGGCCACCCTCGTCTTCGACTATCCGAATGCGGCGGTGCTGGCCGAGTTCGTGCTCGGGCAGTTGTCCGGTGCCCGTGCTGAGGTGGTGGTGCATGCCGCGGCGGTGGTGGATGAGCCGATCGCGATTGTCGGGATGAGCTGCCGGCTGCCTGGTGGTATCGATTCGCCGGAGGAGTTCTGGTCGCTGCTGGCCGACGGCGACGTCGCGGTGACCGATTTCCCTGATGATCGTGGTTGGGACCTGACGCGGTTGTTCGACGACGACCCCGACCAGTCCGGCACGTCGTATGTGCGGCAGGGCGGGTTCGTGTCCGCCGCACAGTTCGACCCGGGCTTCTTCGGGATCAGCCCGCGCGAGGCCATGGGCATGGACCCGCAGCAGCGGCTGCTGTTGGAGGCCTGCTGGGAGGCCCTAGAGCGGGCCGGCCTCGACCCGGCCGGACTGCGGGGAAGCCGTACCGGTGTGTTCGTGGGCGCCGCTTCCACCGATTACACGGCGCTGCTGGCCGGGAGTGACCCCGGCAGCGTCGAGGGCTACGTGCTGACCGGAAATGTCGGCAGTGTGATTTCTGGACGGGTGTCGTACACGTTTGGGCTTGAGGGTCCGGCGGTGACGGTGGATACGGCGTGTTCGTCGTCGTTGGTGGCGTTGCATTTGGCTGCGCAGGCGTTGCGGCAGGGTGAGTGCACGCTGGCGTTGGCTGGTGGTGTGGCGGTGATGTCGACGCCGGCGACGTTTGTGGAGTTTTCTCGGCAGCGTGGTCTGGCGCCGGACGGGTTGTGTAAGTCGTTCGCGGCCGGTGCGGATGGCACGGCGTGGGCCGAGGGTGTCGGTGTGCTGGTGGTGGAGCGGCTTTCGGACGCGCGCCGTAACGGCCACAACATTCTCGCGATCGTGCGGGGTAGCGCGGTCAATCAGGATGGTGCGAGCAACGGTTTGACGGCGCCGAACGGACCGGCCCAGGAGAAGGTGATCCGGCAGGCGCTGGCCAGTGCCGACCTCACCACTGGTGACGTGGACGTGGTGGAGGCCCACGGCACCGGGACTGTGCTGGGTGACCCGATCGAGGCCCAGGCGTTGCTGGCCACCTACGGGCAGGGCCGGGAACGTCCACTGTGGTTGGGCTCGGTGAAGTCGAACCTCGGTCACACCCAGGCAGCAGCTGGAGTTACCGGGATCATCAAAACGGTCCTGGCGATGCGGCACGGGATGCTGCCCCGTACCTTGCACGTGGACGCCCCGACCGATCAGGTCGACTGGACCGACGGCGCGATCGAACTACTCACCGAACCCGTCGAATGGACTCCCAACGGCCGGCCCCGCCGAGCGGGCATCTCCGCCTTCGGCGTGAGCGGCACCAACGCCCACGTCATCCTGGAAGAAGGCGACACCCCCGAACCCCCACCAGCCGAGGATGCGGCACCGGTCGTGCCGTGGGTGCTGAGCGCCAGGACCGAGGAGTCGTTGCGCGGCCAGGCGGCCCGGTTGGCGTCGTTCACCGCCGGCGGAGTTCAACGGCCCGCTGATGTGGGCTGGTCGCTGTTGTCCCGGTCGCGGATGCCGTTCCGGGCGGTCGTCGCAGGTCGTGACGTGGCGGAGCTGAGCGCCGCGCTGCGGGGTTTCGCCGACGCCGACCCCGAAGGTGCGGGCCCGGGTGGGGGTGCTGGTCGGGGTGTGGTGTTCGTGTTCCCCGGTCAGGGCTCGCAGTGGGTCGGCATGGCCGTGCAAATGCTTGAGGACTCACCAGTCTTCGCGGCGGCGTTCGACGAGTGCGCGGCGGCTCTGTCGCCGTTCGTGGACTGGGATCTGCGGGACGCCGTAGCCGACCCGGAGCTGCTGGAGCGGGTCGACATCGTCCAGCCGGTGCTGTGGGCGGTGATGGTTTCGCTGGCGCAGGTGTGGCGGTCCTACGGGGTGAAGCCGGCTGCGGTGGTGGGTCATTCGCAGGGTGAGATCGCGGCGGCGTGTGTCGCGGGTGCGTTGTCGCTTGAGGACGGTGCGCGGGTCGTAGCGCTGCGGTCGAAGGCGTTGCGGGAGCTGGCTGGTGGCGGTGCGATGGTGTCGGTGGCGGCGTCGGTGGAGCGGGTCGAGGAACTGCTCGAAGGCCACGACGGAGTGTCCATCGCCGCCGTCAACGGTCCCGGATCCGTGGTGGTCGCCGGCCTGACCGGGCCGGTGGACAAGTTCCTGCGGTTCCTGGACGCGCGGGAGGTGCGTAACCGGCGAATCGCGGTGGACTATGCCTCTCACTCGGTGCAGGTGGAGGCGATCGAGGCGCAGCTTGCCGAGGTCCTGGCACCGGTCCGGCCGCGCCGGGCACAGACCGCCTGGTACTCCACCGTGGAGCGAGGATGGGTCGACGGATCGCAGGCGGACGCCGGTTACTGGTATCGGAATCTGCGCCAGACGGTGTGGTTCGCCACCGCCACCGAAACCTTGCTGGGCGAGGGCTTCCGGGGTTTCGTGGAGGCCAGCGCCCACCCGGTACTGACGATCGGCGTCCAGGACAGCATCGACGCAGCGGGTGCCCCGGCGTGGCTGACCGGCACGCTGCGCCGCGACGAGGGCGGCCTCCAGCGCCTGTACACGAGCCTTGGCGTGGCGTACGCCAACGGGGTCGACGTCACCTGGAAGTCGGCGTTCGACGGTGTGCGGCCGCGGACGGTCGAGCTGCCCACGTACGCGTTCCAGCACAACCGCTACTGGCTCGACATCGCGGCCAACTCCACAGGGGACGTGACCGGCGCCGGCCTGACCGCAGCCGACCACCCGATCCTCGGCGCGGCCGTGGCGCTCGCCGACGGTGACCGGGTCGTGCTCACCGGCAGGATCTCCGTCAAGACCCACCCGTGGCTCGCCGACCACGCGGTCATGGGCACCGCGCTGCTGCCCGGCACCGCCTTCGTGGAGCTCGCCATCCGGGCCGGCGACGAGGTCGGGGCAGCACACCTCGACTCGCTCACCGTCGAGAGGCCGCTGGTGCTCACCGCCGCCGTACGGCTGATCCAGGTCACCGTCGCGGCCGCCGGGGAGGCGGGCCGGCGCGAGGTGGCCATCTGGTCCCGGCCCGAGGGCGACGAACACGGCTGGACCCGCCACGCGGCCGGCGTGCTCACCGCCGCCACCGACGAGGCGCCCGCCGCCGGCGACCTCGACACCTGGCCGCCCGCCGGCGCCGAGAGCATCCCGCTGGAGGGCTGGTACGACGGCGAGGACGAGGTCGGGTACGGCCCGGCGTTCCAGAACCTGCGCGCCGCGTGGCGCCGCGGCGACGACATCTTCGCCGAGGTCGCCCTGGCCGAGGAACAGCGCCGCGACGTCGCCCGCTTCGGGCTGCACCCCGCGCTGCTCGACGCCGCCTTCCACGCCGCCGCAGCCGCCGGGCTCCAAGGCGCCGGCGTGCGAGGTGTGGCGCTCGACTGGCGAGGCTTCGACCTCGTGGCCGGTGGCGCCGCCGAGCTGCGGGTACGGCTGTCCCGCGTACCCGATGGGCTCGAACTGCTGGCCGCGGACCCGTCAGGGGCCCCCGTCGCCGCCGCCCGCGCGGTGACCCTGCGGCCCGTCGCCTCCGACCAGCTGAACGCGACCGACGTCGCCGGCTCCCTCCTGCGCCTGGACTGGACGGCGGCGCAGGCGGAATCCGGTGTCGCGCCGCTCTTCGTCGACGACCTGTCCGAGCTGGACGAGCGGCTGGAGGTGCCGCCGATCGTGGCGATCCGGGTGTCGCGGCCCGACGTGGCGGCACCCGCACCCCTGGCCGTACGGGAGGTCACAGCCGCCGTGCTCGCCCCGGTGCAAGCCTGGCTCGCCGACGAGCGGTGGGCCGCCACCACCCTGGCCGTCGTGACCACCGGCGCGGTCACCACCGGACCGGGAGACCTGGCTGACCGGCCGACCGAGGCGCGGCTCGCCGGGGCGGCGGTGTGGGGCCTGCTCCGCTCGGCACAGGCGGAAAACCCGGATCGGCTGCTGCTCGTCGACACCGACGGCAGCGCCGCGTCGCAGAGTGTCCTGGCGGCCGGTCTGCCTGGCGGCGAACCGCAGCTGGCCCTCCGGGAAGGCGCGGTCCTGGTGCCCCGGCTCGGCCGGGTCGACGCCGCCGACACCGGCCTGCCGTGGGACCCCGACGGCACGGTGCTGATCACCGGCGCCACTGGTGGCCTCGGCGGCTCGCTCGCGCGTCACCTCGTCACCCGGCACGGCGTGCGGCACCTGGTGCTGGCCAGCCGGTCCGGCGAGGCCGCGGCCGGCGCGGGGCAGCTGCGCGACGAGCTCACCGAGGCGGGCGCGCGGGTGTCCATCGTGGCCTGTGACGTTGCCGACCGCGACGCCCTCGCCGCGGTCCTGGCAGGGATACCTGGCGAGCATCCGCTGACGGCGGTGGTGCACGCGGCCGGTGCCCTCGCCGACGGGCTCGTCGCCGGGATGACCACCGCCCAGCTCGAGACCGCGTTCCGGCCCAAGGTGGACGCCGCCTGGCACCTGCACGAGCTGACGCGCGACCTGCCGCTCACCCGCTTCGTGCTCTTCTCCGCGCTGGCCGGTGTCGTCGGCGCGCCCGGGCAGGGCAACTACTCCGCCGCTAACGCGTTCCTCGACGCGCTCGCCCAGCACCGCCGCGACCTCGGCCTGCCCGCCGTCGCACTCGCCTGGGGCCTGTGGGCCCAGCAGACCGGCATGACCGCGCACATGAGCGACACCGACCGTGCCCGGGTGGCCCGCGCCGGCATCGCACTCTCCACCGTGGACGGTCTGGCCCTTTTCGACGCCGCGGACGGACGGGACGAGGCCCTGCTCGTAGCCACCCGGTTCAGTGCCGCCGCGATCCGGGCGGAGGCCGGGCCGCGACCGGTGCCACCGCTCTTCCGCGAGCTCGTGCGGGGCCGCACCCGGCGTACGGCGAACGCGGCTGGCGGCGACTCCGGCGCCTCCGCGCTGGCCCGCCGGCTGGCCACGCTCGACGCCGCCGAGCAGAGCAAGGTCGTGCTCGACCTGGTACGCGCGCAGGCCGCCGGGGTGCTCGGGCACAGCGGTGCCGCCGACGTCGACCCGGCGCGGGCGTTCAACGAGATGGGCTTCGACTCGCTGACCGCCGTCGAGCTGCGCAACAGGATCGCCGCGGTCACCGGGCTCACGCTCGCCTCCACCGTCGTCTTCGACCACCCGACCGCGACCGCCCTCGCCGAACACCTCCGGGCCCAGGTCGCCGGCACCCGCCGCGACGTCGTGGTGCACACCGCGGCGGCGGCCGACGAGCCGATCGCGATCGTGTCGATGAGCTGCCGCTTCCCGGGCGGGGTGCGCAGTCCCGAGGACCTGTGGCGGTTCGTCGCCCAGGACGGCGACGCGGTCAGCGGCTTCCCGGACGACCGGGGCTGGGACCTCGACGGCCTCTTCGGGGCGGGCGAGGGCGCCGGTACCGGCTTCGGTGACAGCGCCACGAGGGGCGGTGCGTTCGTCTACGACGCCGCTGAGTTCGACCCGGCGTTCTTCGGTATCAGCCCGCGCGAGGCCCTTGGTATGGACCCGCAGCAGCGGCTGTTGCTGGAGGCGTCGTGGGAGGCGATCGAGCGCGCGGCCATCGACCCGGCCACGCTTCAAGGCAGCTACACCGGTGTCTTCATCGGCGCCGCGGCACCGGACTACTCCGCGCTCCTCGCGGCCAACCCATCCGGCGCCGAGGGGTACCTCATGACTGGCAACGCGGGCAGCGTCATCTCCGGCCGCCTCTCCTACGTCTTCGGCCTCGAAGGCCCGGCGGTCACAGTGGACACCGCGTGCTCGTCGTCGCTCGTCGCGCTCCACCTGGCGGCGCAGGCGCTGCGGCAGGGCGACTGCGACCTCGCGGTCGTGGGCGGCGTGGCGGTCATGGCCACCCCCGGCACGTTCGTGGAGTTCAGCCGGCAGCGCGGCCTCGCCGCCGACGGCCGCTGCAAGGCATTCGCCGCCGGCGCCGACGGGACCGGCTGGGGCGAGGGCGTCGGCGTACTCGTGGTGGAGCGGCTATCCGACGCCCGGCGCAACGGCCACAAGGTCCTGGCGGTCGTACGCGGCAGCGCGGTCAACCAGGACGGTGCCAGCAACGGTCTCACCGCGCCGAACGGGCCGTCGCAGGAACGCGTCATCCGGCAGGCGCTCACCAATGCCCGCCTCACACCCTCCGAAGTGGACGCGGTGGAGGCGCACGGTACCGGCACCACGCTCGGCGATCCGATCGAGGCGCAGGCGCTGCTGGCCACGTACGGGCAGGACCGGGAGGAGCCGCTCTGGCTCGGCTCGGTCAAGTCGAACATCGGCCACACCCAGGCCGCGGCCGGCATGGCGGGCGTCATCAAGATGGTCATGGCGATGCGGCACGGTGTCCTGCCTCGTACGCTGCACGTCGACACGCCGAGCCCGCACGTGGACTGGAGCGCGGGCGCGGTCGAGCTGCTCACCGACCCGGTCGACTGGGCGCCCAACGGGCATCCCCGCCGGGCAGGTGTCTCGTCGTTCGGGGTCAGCGGCACCAACGCGCACGTGATCATCGAAGAGGGCGAGCCGACGACGGCCGGGCCGGAGCAGCCGGAGCAGCCGGTACCGGTCCCATGGGTGCTGGCCGCGAAGTCCGAGGCCGCGCTGCGGGCGCAGGCCGCCCGCCTCGCGAACCACCTCGGTGAAGACCGGGCCACCGAAGACCGGGTCGCCGAGGACCGCGTCACCGACATCGCGTTCTCGCTGGCCACCACGCGGAGCCGATTCGCCCACCGGGCCGCGGTCGTAGCGACAGACCGGGAGGAGTTCGCGGGCAAGCTCGCGGCGTTCGCCGAGGGCCGCCCGGTCGCCGGGGTGACGACCGGCACCGCCGGCACGGGCGGTGGCCTGGCGGTGCTCTTCACCGGCCAGGGCGCGCAGCGGCTCGGCATGGGCCGCGAACTGTACGGGGTGCTGCCGGCCTACACCGAGACGTTCGACCTGGTCTGCGCCGCGTTCGACGGCCGGCTGCCCCGTCCCCTCGCCGAGGTCGTCGACGACGAGGAGCTGCACCAGACCCTGTACGCCCAGCCGGCCATCTTCGCCGTCGAGGTGGCCCTCTACGCCCAGCTGCGCGCCTGGGGCCTGCGGCCGGACATCGTGACTGGCCACTCGATCGGCGAGATCGCCGCGGCCCACGTCGCCGGCGTCTTCACGCTCGACGACGCGGCCGCCCTGATCGCCGCGCGGAGCAGCCTGATGCAGGCGCTCCCGGCCGGCGGGGCGATGCTCGCGGTGCAGGCCACTGAGGCCGACGTGCTGCCGCACCTGACCGCTGGCGTCGACATCGCGGCGGTCAACGGGCCCACCTCGGTCGTCGTCGCCGGCGCCGAGACCGGCATCGGCGCGCTGGAGGAGCTCTGGCGGGCCGAGGGGCGCAAGGTGAAGCGGCTCAACGTCAGCCACGCGTTCCACTCGCCACTGATGGAGCCGATGCTCGACGACTTCGCCGCCGCCATCGCCGGTGTCACCTTCCACGAGCCGTCGATGCCGTTTCCGACCGGCGTCGCCAACGCCGACTATTGGGTGTCGCACGTACGCCGCCCGGTCCGCTTCGCCGACACCGTCGCGTGGCTGGCCGAGCAGGGCGTCCAGACCTACCTGGAGGTCGGCCCCGACGCGGTGCTGAGCGCGCTCGTACCCGAGTGCGCACCGGCCGCCGTCACGGTCGCCACGCTCCGCGCGGACCGGCCCGAGCTGGAGATGATCGCCACCGCTCTGGGCGGCCTGCACAACGCCGGTGTGGAGGTCGACTGGACGGCGTACTTCGCGCCGCACCGGCCGCGGACCGTCGACCTGCCGACGTATGCCTTCCAGCACAGCCGCTACTGGGCCGCCGGCACGACCGGACCGGTCGCGGCCCGGGTACCCGCGCAGCCCGCCGCCGCCCTGGCCGCACCCACCGGCGACTCGGACCTGGCCCGGCGGCTCGCCCCGCTCACCGAGCCGGAGCGCGAGCGGCTGCTGCTCGACCTCGTACGGGCGGAGGCGGCGGTCGTGCTCGGCCACTCCTCCGGCGACGAGGTAGACCCCGAGCTGGCGTTCAACGAGATGGGCGTCGACTCGATGACCGCGGTCGACCTGCGCAACCGGCTCAGCGAGGCCACCGGTCTGCGGCTGCCGGCGACAGCCGTCTTCGACTACCCCAACTCCGTGGCCCTGGCCGGTTTCCTGCGCACGGAGGTCTCCGGCGGGCGTGCCGAGGTGGCCGTACGCACCGTCCGGGCGGCCGACGAGCCGATCGCGATCGTCGGCATCAGCTGCCGGTTCCCGGGCGGCGTGGCGTCCCCGGAAGACCTGTGGCGCCTGGTCGTCGCCGGCGGCGACGGCACCTCCGAGGTGCCGGACGACCGTGGCTGGGACCTCGACCGGCTCGCCGCCGACAGCTCGGGTGTGCTGCCGCGCGGCGGGTTCGTCAGCGGCGCCGGCGAGTTCGACCCGGCGTTCTTCGGGATCAGCCCGCGCGAGGCGGTCAGCATGGACCCGCAGCAGCGGCTGCTGCTGGAGACGGCGTGGGAGGCGTTCGAGCGGGCCGGCATCGATCCGGCCGCGCTGCGCGGCAGCCAGACCGGCGTCTTCACCGGAACCGCCGGCCAGGACTACGGCAGCGCGCTGCGCAACATCCCGAAGGACCTGGAGGGCTACCTCAGCACCGGGGTCGGCGCGAGCGTCATCTCCGGCCGCCTCGCGTACGTCTTCGGCCTCGAAGGTCCGGCGGTCACAGTGGACACCGCGTGCTCGTCGTCGCTCGTCGCGCTGCACCTGGCGGCGCAGGCGCTGCGGCAGGGGAGTGTGACCTGGCACTGGCCAGCGGCGTGATGGTGCTGTCCAGCCCGGTGCTGTTCGTCGACTTCGGCGCGCAGGGCGGCCTGGCCGCCGACGGCCGGTGCAAGGCGTTCTCCTCCGCCGCCGACGGCATGGGTACCGCCGAGGGTGTCGGTGTGCTCGTGGTGGAGCGGCTCTCCGACGCCCGCGCCAACGGCCACCAGGTGCTGGCGATCGTGCGGGGCAGCGCGATCAACCAGGACGGCGCCAGCAACGGCCTCACCGCGCCGAACGGCCCGTCGCAGGAGCGGGTGATCCGGCAGGCGCTCGCGAACGCCCGGCTGGCTCCGTCCGATGTGGACGCGGTGGAGGCGCACGGGACCGGTACCGCGCTCGGCGACCCGATCGAGGCGCGGGCGCTGCTGGCCACGTACGGGCAGGACCGTGAGCGTCCACTGTGGCTCGGCTCGGTGAAGTCGAACATCGGGCACCCGCAGGCCGCCGCCGGTGTCGCCGGGATCATCAAGATGGTGATGGCGCTGCGGCACGAGATGCTGCCGCCCACGCTGCTGCACGCCGACGAGCCGTCCCCGCACATCGACTGGTCGACCGGTGCCGTCGAGCTGCTGACCGCACCCGTCGAGTGGGCGCCGAACGGGCACCCTCGGCGGGCCGGCGTCTCCGCGTTCGGCTTCAGCGGTACCAACGCGCACGTGATCCTGGAGGAGGGTGACCCGCTGCCGGAGCCGGTGGCCGGCGGCGAGCAAGCACCGGTCGTGCCGTGGGCCTTCTCCGCCCGGTCGGAGGCGGCCCTGCGCGATCAGGCGCTGCGGCTGGCCGGCGTCGCCGAGGGCGGCGGTGCGCGGCCGGCGGAGGTGGGCTGGTCGCTGCTGGCGCGGTCGCGGATGCCGTACCGGGCGGTGGCCGCCGGCCGCGACACCGGCGCGCTCGCCGAGGCGCTGCGCGGGTTCGCCGGCGGGGAGTCGCTCGCCGCGGGCGCCGGCGCGGTGGTCTCGGGTTCGGGATCCACGGCCGGGGAGTGGTCTTCGTCTTCCCGGGCCAGGGATCGCAGTGGTCCGGGATGGCGGTGGAGCTGCTGGACAGCTCGCCGGTCTTCGCGGCCCGGTTCGACGCCTGCGCGGCGGCCCTGGCCCCGTACGTCGACTGGGATCCGCGGGCCGCCCTGACCGACCCGGTGCTGTCGGAACGGGTCGACGTGGTGCAGCCGCTGCTGTGGGCCGTCATGGTCTCGCTCGCCGAGCTGTGGCGCTCGTACGGCGTGACGCCGTCCGCGGTCGTCGGCCACTCGCAGGGTGAGATCGCCGCCGCCTGCGTCGCCGGCGCGCTGTCGCTGGAGGACGCGGCGCTCGTGGTGGCATTGCGTTCGCAGGCGCTGCTCGAGCTGGCCGGCGGCGGCGCGATGGTCTCCGTCTCCGCCCCGCTGACCCAGGTCGAGGAGCTGCTCGCCAGCCACCCGGAGGTGTCGGTCGCGGCGGTGAACGGCCCCGGTTCGGTGGTCGTCGCCGGTGTGGTCGCGGCGGTGGACGCGTTCGTCGCCGCCCTGGAGGCGGCCGGCGTGCGCAACCGCCGGATCGCGGTGGACTACGCGTCGCACTCCGCTCATGTGGAGGCGATCGAGGCGCGGCTGGCCGAGCTGCTCGCCCCCGTACGGCCCCGGCGGGCAGACACCCGGTGGTACTCCACTGTGGAACGGGAGTGGGTGGACGGCACCGGGGCGGACGCGGACTACTGGTATCGCAACCTGCGCCAGACGGTCTGGTTCGCCGCGGCGACGCAGACCCTGCTGGCGGAGGGATTCCGCGGGTTCGTGGAGGCGAGCGCCCACCCGGTGCTGACCGTCGGCATGCAGGAGAGTGTCGACGCCGCCGCCGCGCCCGCCTGGGTCACCGGCACCCTGCGCCGCGACGAGGGCGGCCTGGACAGGTTCTACGCCAGTCTCGGCACCGCGTACACGCGCGGCGTCGACGTCGACTGGACGCCCGCGTTCGGCTCGCCCCGGCCGCGGGTCGTGGACCTGCCGACGTACGCGTTCCAGCACGAGCGGTACTGGCTGGAGGACGGCACGGAGACCTTCGACGGGTCGGCGAGCGGGCTCGGGCTCACCGCGGCCGAACACCCGATCCTGGGCGCGGCGGTCACCCTCGCCGACGGCGACGGCGTACTGCTCACCGGCCGGCTCTCCGCCAAGACCCATCCCTGGCTCGCCGACCACTCCGTCGCCGGTGTCACGCTGCTGCCCGGCGCGGCCTTCGTGGAGCTCGCCGTGCGGGCCGCCGACGAGGCCGGTGCCGACCGTATCGAGGAGCTGGTCCTCGCGGAGCCGCTGATCATCCCGGAGCGGGGCGCGGTGCACCTCCAGGTGTCCGTGGCCGTACCGGACGCGGACGGGCGCCGTGGCATCACCGTCCACTCCCGACTCGAAGACGGCGGCCAGCAGTGGACCTGCCATGCCACCGGCGTCCTCGCCACCGGCGACAGCGCAGCGGTGTCCGCGGCCGACGTGGCGACGTGGCCGCCGGTCGACGCGGCCCCGCTCGACGTCGACGAGATCCGCGACCAGATTTCCGAGTCCGGCGTGCGGCACGGTCCGGCGTTCCAGGGCCTCAAAGCCGCCTGGGTACGCGGGGACGACCTCTTCGCCGAGGTGGCGCTGCCCGACGACCGGCGTGCCGAGGCCGAGCGGTTCGGCCTGCATCCGGCGCTGCTGGACGCGGTGACGCACGCGGTCGCTGCCGCGGGCTGGGACGGCGACGGGTTCGCCGGCCTGCCCCAGCAGTGGCACGGCGTACGCTGCTACGCGGCTGGCGCCTCGGTGCTGCGGGTGCGGCTGAGGCCAGGTCCGGACCGGGACGGGATCACGGTCGTCGCCGCCGACCACACCGGGTCGCCGGTGTGGAGCGCCGACGCGCTGCGCCTGCGGCCCGTCGCCGCCGACCAGCTCACCGCCGGGGTCAGCAACCCGTACCGGGACTCGCTTTTCACGCTCGACTGGGTGCCGGTGCCACCGGCCACGCTCGTGCCGGCCGCCGGGCCGTGGGTGCTCGCCGGCGACAGCGACCGGCTGGCGGCGGCACTGGGCGCCACCGGCACACCGGTCACCGCGTACCCCGATCTCGCCACCGCGATGGCCGAGCACGTGGACACGCCGGCGGTCGTCGCGTACTGCCTGCCGGCCGCCACCACCGGCGAGAGCGACCGGGGCGCGCGAGCCCGGGAGGCGACGGCGGCCGTCCTCGCCGCGATCCAGTCCTGGCTGAGTGACCAGCCCTGGCCGGCGGCCCGGCTCGTCGTCGTCACCACCGGCGCGGTGCCGGCCGGCCCAGAGGTGCCGGTCACCGACCTCTCCGGCGCGACCGTCTGGGGCCTGCTCCGGTCCGCGCAGGCGGAGAACCCCGACCAGTTCCTCCTCGCCGACCTCGACGACCCGGACACCGCGGCCGCCGCGCTGGTCGCCGCGGCCGGTGGCGACGAGCCGCAGCTGGCGATCCGGGGCGGCGAGGTACGGGCTCCCCGGCTCGCCCGGGCCACCGTCGAACCGGCCGGCGACGACCCGGTGTGGCCGGCGGACGGGACCGTGCTGCTCACGGGTGCGACCGGCGGCCTCGGCGGCCTGCTGGCCCGTCACCTCGTGTCCCAGCACGGGGTCCGGCACCTGGTCATGGCGAGCCGCTCCGGCCTCAAGGCCACCGGCGCCACCGACCTGCGCGACGAGCTGACCGCGCTCGGGGCGGACGTCCAGATCGTCGCCTGCGACGTCACCGACCGGGACGCCCTCGCCGGGGTCATCGCCGGGATCCCCGCCGCCGCGCCGCTCGCCGGCGTCGTGCACGCGGCCGGTGTGATCGACGACGGCCTGCTCGGCTCGCTGACACCGGAACGCCTCGACCGCGTGATGCGGCCCAAGGCGGACGCGGCCTGGCACCTGCACGAGCTCACCCGCGACCTGCCGATCTCCACGTTCGTGCTGTTCTCGTCGGCGTCGCACGTGTTCGGTTCGGCCGGCCAGAGCAACTACGCGGCGGCCAACGCGTTCCTCGACGCGCTGGCCGAGCTGCGGCACCGGGAAGGGCTGCCGGCGGTCGCCCTCGCCTGGGGCATGTGGGCCGAGCGGACCGGCATGACCGCGCACATGAGCGACACCGACCTCGCCCGGGTGGCCCGGGTCGGCTCGGCGCTCACCGGCGAGCACGGCCTGGCGCTGTTCGACGTCGCCTGCGCCGGCTCCGCGCCGGCGCTCGTACCCACGCCGCTGGACATCGCCACGATCCGGTCGCAGATCGGCGCGGCGCCCGTACCGCCGCTGTTCCGGGGTCTGATCCGGGCCGCCACCCGGCGGACCGTCCAGGCCGGCGGTGCCGGTGCCGACGGGGCCTCGCTCGCCGAGCGGCTCGCCAAGCTGAGCGTGCCCGAGCGCGACGCCATGCTGCTGGACCTGGTTCGCGGCCTCGCCGCCGGGGTGCTCGGCCACGGCACGGTGGACGCGGTCGCGCCGGAGCGGGCGTTCAACGAGATCGGCTTCGACTCGCTCACCGCGGTCGAGCTGCGCAACAGGCTCACCGTGGCCACCGGCCTCCGGCTGGTCACCACGCTGATCTTCGACCACCCCACGCCCGCCGACCTCGTCGCGCACCTGAGCGGCCAGCTGGTCCAGGACGGCACGGGCGTGGGAACGGTCATCTCCGAACTGGAGAAGCTCGAAACGATGCTCAGCGAGCTGAGCCTCGACACCGGTGACCGCGCCAGGGTCACCACACGACTGCACGCGCTCTTCGCCGGCTGGACCGGCACGGCGGCGGCGGTCGAGGAGGACGACGCTGGCGCACTCGAAACGGCGACGGACGACGAGCTGTTCGCCATGGTCGACGACGCATTCGGCGAAGGCTGAGGGGTAGCAGATGTCAAACGAGGAAAAGCTCCGTTCCTACCTCAAGCGGGTCCTCGCCGAGGCGCGCCAGACCCAGCGGCAGCTACAGAGCATGGAGGAGCGGGCCGGCGAGCCCATCGCGATCGTGGGGATGGCGTGCCGGTTCCCCGGTGGCGTACGCAGCCCGGAGGACCTGTGGGAAATGGTCCACAGTGGACGCGACGCGATCGGGGCGTTTCCCGAGGACCGCGGCTGGGACCTGGACAAGCTGAGCGGTGAGGGCGGCTTCCTCTACGACGCCGCCGAATTCGACCCGGGCTTCTTCGGGATCAACCCCCGCGAGGCGCTGGCGATGGACCCGCAGCAGCGGCTGCTGCTGGAGGTGGCGTGGGAGGTCTTCGAGCGCGCCGGGATCGACCCGGGCACGCTGCACCGCACCCCGACCGGCGTCTTCGTCGGCACCAACGGCCACGACTACCTCTTCCGGCTGCGCCACTTCCCGCCGGGCGTCGAGGGCTACCTCATGACCGGCAACGGGTCCAGCGTGATGTCCGGCCGCGTCTCGTACGTCTTCGGCCTCGAAGGGCCCGCTGTCTCCGTCGACACGGCCTGCTCCTCCTCGCTCGTCGCGATGCACCTCGCCGCGCAGGCCCTGCGCCAGGGGAGTGCAACCTCGCGCTCGCCGGCGGCGTCACCGTGATGTCCGCACCCGGCTCCTTTGTGGAGTTCGAGCGGCAGGGCGGCCTGGCCGGCGACAGCCGCTGCAAGGCGTTCGCGGCCGGCGCCGACGGCACGGGCTGGTCCGAGGGCGTCGGCATCCTGCTGCTCGAACGCCTCTCCGACGCCCGCCGCAACGGCCACCAGATCCTCGCCACGATCCGCGGCTCGGCCACCAACCAGGACGGCGCCAGCAACGGCCTCACCGCGCCGAACGGGCCGTCGCAGGAGCGGGTCATCCTGCAAAGCCTCGTCAACGCGCGGCTCGCCCCGGGCGACATCGACGCGGTCGAGGCGCACGGCACCGGCACCGCTCTCGGCGACCCGATCGAGGCGCACGCGCTGCTGGCCACGTACGGGCAGGGGCGTGACCCGTCCCGGCCGCTGAAGCTCGGCTCGATCAAGTCGAACATCGGTCACACGCAGGCCGCGGCCGGTGTCGCCGGCGTCATCAAGATGGTCATGGCGATGCGGCACGGCACCTTGCCCCGCACGCTGCACGTCGACGAGCCGTCGCCGCAGATCGACTGGTCCGCCGGGGCGGTCTCGCTGCTGACCGCGCCGGAGCCGTGGCAGCAGCTCGGGCGCCCGCGCCGGGCCGGCGTGTCGTCGTTCGGGATCAGCGGCACCAACGCCCACGTCATCATCGAGGAGCCGGTCGCCCCGAGCCCGCCGCCGACCCCGACGAGGCCGACGCGGATGCCGTGCCCGCCGCCGTCCTGGCCGAGCCGATGATCCCGGACGCGGTGCCGTGGCTGATCTCCGCGAAGTCCGAGGCGGCCCTGCGGGATCAGGCCGCGCGCCTGGCGTCGTTCGTCGCCACGACGGACGCCCGGCCGGTCGACATCGGGTACTCGCTCGCGACCGCCCGCGCACACCTGCCCTACCGTGCCTCCGTCGCCGGTACGGACCGGGCGGACCTGGCGGCCAAGCTGTCCGCGATCGCCGGTGGCGCCACGGCGGAGCGGACCGGGGCCTCGCCGTCCTGTTCACCGGGCAGGGCTCGCAGCGCCTGGGCATGGGCCGCCAGCTGCACGGCGTGCTGCCGGCCTTCACCGCGAAGTTCGACGAGGTGTGCGCGGCTTTCGAGGGACGGCTGCCGCGCTCGCTGACCGAGGTGATCTGGTCGGACGAGGAGGCGCTGGGCCAGACCCAGTACGCCCAGCCGGCCATCTTCGCGGTCGAGGTGGCCCTGTTCGCCCAGTTCGAGGCGTGGGGCGTACGGCCCGTCGCCGTCGCCGGCCACTCGATCGGCGAGATCGCCGCGGCCCACGTGGCCGGCGTGTTCTCGCTCGCCGACGCGGCCAAGCTCGTCGCGGCGCGGGGCTCGCTGATGCAGGCGCTGCCGGCCGGCGGCGCGATGCTCGCCGTACAGGCGACCGAGGCCGACGTGCTGCCCCACCTGACCGACCTGGTCAGCGTCGCGGCCGTGAACGGACCCTCGTCGGTCGTGGTGGCCGGCGACGGCGGCCAGATCGACGCCCTCGAAGAGCTCTTCCGCGGCCAGGGGCGGAAGGTCAAGCGGCTGGCGGTGTCGCACGCCTTCCACTCGCCGCTGATGGATCCGATGCTCGACGACTTCGCCGCCGCCCTCGCGGACGTCACCTTCCAGCAGCCGCGGCTGCCGTTCCCCGAGCCCGTCGAGACCGCCGACCACTGGGTGCGGCACGTGCGCCGGCCGGTGCGCTTCGCCGACACCGTGGAATGGCTGGCCGCTCAGGGTGTGGGCACGTTCCTCGAGCTCGGCCCGGACGGGGTGCTCACCGCGCTGGTCCCCGACTCGGCGCCGGACGGTGTCGCGATCGCCTCGCTGCGCGCCGACCGGCCCGAGGTCGAGGCCGTGGCCAGCGCCGCCGCGGCCCTGCACGACAACGGCGTGACCGTCGACTGGACGGCGTACTTCGCGCCGGCCCGCCCCAACCGCGTCGACCTGCCCACGTACGCCTTTCAGCACAGCCGGTACTGGATGGAGGCCCCGCCCGGATCGCCCGCCGACATCGCCTCCGCCGGGCTCGGCGCGGCCGGCCACCCGCTGCTCGGCGCGGCGGTCACCCTCGCCGGCGGCGACGGGGTGGTGCTCACCGGCCGGCTGGCGCTCGGCACCCACCAGTGGCTGGCCGGTCACGAGGTCGCCGGGGTGCCCGTGCTGCCCGGTGCCGCGTTCCTGGAGCTGGCCGTCCGCGCGGGCGACGAGGTCGGCGCCAGCGTCCTGGAGGAGCTGACCCTCGACACCCCGCTCGTGCTCCCCGAGCGCGGCGGCGTGCAGGTGCAGGTGGCGGTCGGCCCGGCCGGCGAGAGCGGCCGGCGCCCGGTGACCGTCTACTCCCGCACCGAGGACGGGGACACCGACTGGCTGCGGCACGCCACGGGCACGCTCACCAGCGGCAGCGGCGGGCCGGTCGACAGCCTGGCCCAGTGGCCGCCGGCCGGTGCCCAGCCCGAGCCGGCGGTGGCCGGGCAGGTGTGGCGGCGGGGCGACGAGATCTTCGTCGAGGCGGCACACGACGACGACTCCGCCGCCCGGTACGGCGTACACCCGGCCCTGTTGGAGGCGCTTCGCGAGGCGGCCGGCGAGCCGGACACGATGTTCACCCACTGGGAGGGCTTCCGGCTGCTCGCCACCGGCGCGACCGCCATCCGCGCCCGGCTCAACCCGATCGGCACCGGCACCTGGGCCCTGCTCGTCACCGACGAGACCGGCGCGCCCGTGGCGACCGCCGACGCGGTCGGTACGCGCACCCTGACCGCGGCCGAGCTGGGCACCGCACAGGGCGCCGGCACCGACGCGCTCTTCCAGCTCGACTGGGTCGCGGCACCCCGGCGACCGCCACCGCCGGCCGCGGCTGGGTCGCCGTGGACGCGCGCCCGGACAGCCTCTTCGCGCGGGCGGACGGGGTCGACGTGTACCCGGATCTCGCCACCGCCGTCGAACGGCACACCGGCGTCCCCGAGGTGGTCGCCTACGTGCTGCCGGCCACCGACTCCGGCTCGCCGCTCACCACCGCCGTGCGCGACGTCACCGGCGGCGTGCTCGACACCCTGCGCGCCTGGCTCGGCGGGCACCCCTGGGACGCGGCGAAGCTCGTCGTGGTCACCCAGAACGCGATCGCCACCGGCCCGGACGACGCCGTCACCGGCCTCGCCGCCTCCTCGACCTGGGGACTGCTCCGGTCCGCCCAGTCGGAGAACCCGGGCCGGTTCGTGGTCGCCGACATCGACGGCACCACCGAGTCGGTGGTCGCGCTGGTCGGCGCCGCCGGCGGCGACGAACCGCAGCTGGCCGTCCGCGGTGGTGCCGTCCGCGTGCCGCGCCTGGCCCGCGCGGTCGTCACCGGCGGCGGGACGCCGGGCACCAGCTGGGACCCGGACGGCACGGTGCTCGTCACCGGAGCCACCGGCGGCCTGGGTACGCTCGTCGCCCGCCACCTCGTCAACACCCACGGGGTACGGCACCTGCTGCTGGTCAGCCGCTCCGGCCCGGACGCCCCCGGCGCGGCCGCACTTGTCGACGAGCTGGCCGAGGCGGGCGCGCGGGCCGAGGTCGTGGCCGGTGACGTCGCCGACCGGGACGCGCTCGCCGGGATCCTGGCGGCGGTACCGGCCGCGCACCCGCTGACCGGGATCGTGCACACCGCCGGTGTCGTCGACGACGGTGTCATCGAGTCGATCACCGCCGACCGGCTCGACACCGTACTCCGCCCCAAAGTCGACGCCGCCTGGCACCTGCACGAGCTGACCCGCGACCTGCCGCTGGCCGCGTTCGTGCTCTTCTCCGCCGGCGCCGGCATCTTCGGCGGCCCCGGGCAGGGCAACTACGCCGCCGCCAACACGTTCCTCGACGCCCTCGCCCACCTGCGCCGCCAGGCCGGGCTGCCGGCACAGTCGCTCGCCTGGGGCATGTGGGCCGAGGAGGGGGCATGGCCGGCCGGCTCAGCGAGGCCGACCGTACCCGCCTGATGCGCACCGCCACCCCGCTCTCCGCCGAGCTGGGCCTCACCCTCTTCGACCTCGCCGGTACCACCGACCGGGCGCTGCTCGTGCCCACCCGGATCGACCTCGCCGGGCTCCGCGTGCAGGCCAGCACCGCGCCCGTACCCCGATGTTCCGCGGTCTCGTCCGCGGTACCGCCCGGCGCGTGGTCCGCCCCGGCGACCTCGACACCGGCCGCTCGCCCCTGGCCGCGCAGCTCGCCGGCCTGGACCGGGCCGGCCAGGAGTCCCTGCTGGTCGAGCTGGTACGCACCCGGGCCGCCGCGGTGCTCGGCCACTCCACCGCCGACCTCGTCGAGCCCAACCGCGCCTTCAACGAGATGGGCTTCGACTCGCTCACCGCGGTCGAGCTGCGCAACGGGCTCAACCTGCTCACCGGCCTGCGGCTGCCGGCCACGCTGCTATTCGACTACCCGAACCCGGCCGTGCTCGCCGGGCACCTGCGCATCCAGCTCGCCGGCGGCGCCGAGCCGGCCGTCGCCGCCACGACCACCGCGGTCGCGGCCGACGAACCCATCGCGATCGTCGGCATGAGCTGCCGCTTCCCGGGAGGGGTGGACTCGCCGGAGGAGCTGTGGCGGCTGCTCGCCACCGGCACCGACGGGCTGAGCGGCATGCCCGACGACCGCGGCTGGGACCTGGCCGCGCTCTTCGATCCAGAGCCGGGCCAGTCCGGACGCAGCTACGTCAAGGAGGGCGGCTTCCTCACCGAGGCCAGCCGCTTCGACACCGAGTTCTTCGGCATCAGCCCCCGCGAGGCGCTCGCCACCGACCCCCAGCAGCGGCTGCTGCTGGAGGCGTCGTGGGAGGCGATCGAGCGGGCCGGCATCGACCCCGGCACGCTGCGCGGCAGCCACACCGGCGTCTTCGTCGGCTCCAACGGGCAGGACTACTCCGCCCTGCTCGTCGGCAAGACCTCCGAAGTGGACGGATACCTCGCCACGGGCAGCGCCGGCAGTGTGGTCTCCGGCCGCATCTCGTACACGTTCGGCCTCGAAGGGCCGGCGGTCACCGTCGATACCGCCTGCTCGTCGTCGCTGGTGGCGATGCACCTGGCGGCCCAGTCGCTGCGGCAGGGCGAGTGCACGCTGGCCATCGCCGGCGGCGTGACCGTGATGTCGACCCCCGCGCTGTTCGTCGAGTTCAGCCAGCAGCGAGGGCTCGCCGCCGACGGCCGGTGCAAGGCCTTCGCGGCCGCCGCCGACGGCACCGGCTGGGGTGAGGGCGTCGGCCTGCTGCTGCTGGAGCGGCTCTCTGACGCCCGCGCCAACGGCCACACGATCCTCGCCGTGCTGCGGGGGAGCGCGGTCAACCAGGACGGTGCGAGCAACGGTCTCACCGCCCGAACGGCCCGTCGCAGGAGCGGGTGATCCGGCAGGCGCTCGCGAACGCCCGGCTGGCTCCGTCCGATGTGGACGCGGTGGAGGCGCACGGCACGGGTACGAAGCTCGGTGACCCCATCGAGGCGCAGGCTCTGCTGGCCACGTACGGGCAAGGTCGCGAGCGTCCACTGTGGCTCGGCTCGGTGAAGTCGAACATCGGCCACACCCAGGCGGCCGCTGGTGTGGCCGGTGTGATCAAGATGGTGCTGGCGATGCGGCACGGGACGCTGCCGCAGACCCTGCACGTCGACGCGCCCACGCCCGAGGTGGACTGGACGGCTGGCGCGGTGTCGCTGCTGACCGAGCCGGTCGAGTGGTCCGCCAACGGGCACCCGCGCCGGGCCGGCGTGTCGTCGTTCGGCATCAGCGGCACCAACGCCCACGTGATCATCGAGGAAGGCGACGCGCCCTCACCCGCGGCCGACGTCGCGCCGCAGGACCCGCAGGCGCCGGTGGTGCCGTGGGTGCTGTCGGCCAAGAGCGAGGCGGCGCTGCGCGGCCAGGCCGCACGGCTGGCGTCGTTCGCCTCCGGCGGCGCCCAGAGCCCGGCGGACGTCGGCTGGTCGCTGCTGTCCCGTTCGCGGATGCCGTGGCGTGCGGTGGTGGCCGGCCGCGACGGCGCCGAGCTGGCGGCCGCGCTCCGCGACTTCGCCGCGGCCGATCCGGCCGCGGGCGTGGTCTCCGGCCCCGGTACGGGCGCCGGCGCGGGTGTCGTGTTCGTCTTCCCCGGCCAGGGCTCGCAGTGGGCCGGCATGGCGGCAGAGCTGCTGGCGTCGTCGCCGGTGTTCGCCGCGGCGTTCGACGAGTGCGCGACCGCGCTGTCGTCCTTTGTGGACTGGGATCCGCGGGCCGTCCTCACCGATCCGGAGCTGCTGGAGCGGGTCGAGATGGTCCAGCCGGTCCTGTGGGCCGTGATGGTCTCGCTCGCGGAGGTCTGGCAGTCCTACGGGGTGCGGCCGGCAGCCGTCGTCGGCCACTCCCAGGGTGAGATCGCCGCCGCGTGTGTCGCGGGTGCACTGTCGCTTGAGGACGGCGCCCGGGTCGTCGCGCTGCGGGCGAGGGCGGTGCGGAAGCTGGCCGGCGGCGGCGCGATGGTCTCGGTGGCGGCGCCCACGGAACGGGTAGCGGAGCTGCTGGCCGGCCACGACGGCGTCTCCATCGCCGCGGTCAACGGTCCCGGCTCGGTGGTCGTGGCCGGGCTGACCGGTCCGGTGGACGAGTTCGTCCGTTACCTCGACGAGCGGGAGGTGCGCAACAAGCGGATCCCGGTCGACTACGCCGCCCACTCGGTGCAGGTCGAGCCGATCAGGGACGAGTTGCTGGCGATGATGGCCGCGGTGCGGCCCCGGGCCGCGCGGGTGCCGTGGTACTCCACCGCGGACCGGCGCTGGATGGACGGCACGCAGGCCGACGCCGAGTACTGGTACCGGATGACCCGGCAGGCGGTGTGGTTCGGCCCGGCGATCGAGGCGCTGCTCGACGGGCGCTACCACGGGTTCGTCGAGGTCAGCCCGCACCCGGTACTGACGGTCGGCATCCAGGAGAGCATCGACGCGGCCGCCGCGCCAGCCTGGGTGACCGGCACTCTGCGGCGCGACGAGGGCGGCACCCAGCGCCTCTACACCAGCCTCGGCACCGCGTACGCGAACGGCGTCGAGGTGGACTGGCACCGGGCGTTCGCCGGGATCCAGCCGCGCACCGTCGACCTGCCCACGTACGCGTTCCAGGGCAACCGGTACTGGCTCAGCCCGCCGCCCGCGGGCTCCGGCGACGTCACCGCCGCCGGCCTGGGCAGCGCCGAGCATCCGCTGCTCGGCGCCTCGGTCACGCTCGCCGACGGCGACGGGGTCCTGCTCACGGGCAGGCTCTCCGTCAAGACCCACCCGTGGCTCGCCGATCACGCCGTATCCGGTGCGATCTTCCTGCCCGGCACCGCCTTCGTGGAGCTGGCCGTCCGGGCTGGCGACGAGGTGGGCGCCAACCTCCTCGACGACCTCACCCTCAACGCGCCGCTCGTGCTCCCGGAAAACGGGGCGCGGCAGCTCCAGATCACCGTCGGCGCACCGGACCACACCGGAAACCGCGAGCTGGCGATCTGGTCCCGGCTCGAAGACGGCGACCCGGAGTGGATCCGCCATGCCGAGGGCGTCCTCGCCACGACCAGCGAGGCACCCGAGAGCACGGACGACCTCGTCGCGTGGCCCCGGCCGGCGCCGACAGTGTCCCCTCGACGGCTGGTACGAAGGCCTCGCCCAGGGCGGGCTCGCATACGGCCCGGCGTTCCAGGGCCTGCGCGGGGTGTGGCGGCGCGACAACGACCTCTACGTCGAGGTCGCGCTCCCGGCCGGCGGGCACGGCGACGCCGATCGCTTCGGGCTGCACCCGGCTCTGCTCGACTCCGTCCTGCACGCCGTCGCCCTCGGCGGCTGGAGCGGCGACAACCTCAACGGGCTTCCGTTTGCCTGGAGCGGTGTCCGCCTCCACGCGGCCGGAGCGGCGATCCTGCGCGCCCGGCTCTCCCGGGCCGACGGCGGTCGCGGACTGACCGTGCTTGCCGCCGACGAGACCGGCGCACCCGTCGCCGAGGTGCGGTCCCTCGCCCTCCGCGCGATCTCCTCCGACCAGCTCGACGCCGGCCACGGCAGCACCGTCGAGTCGATGTTCCGCTTCGACTGGGCGGCCCTCGACGCGCCGGCGCCGGGCACCCCGCGCCGCTGGGCACTGATCGGCGACCCCGTCCCGGGGCTAGCAGGCCTCCCCGCCGAGATTCACCCGGACCTCGCCGCCGTACGGGCTGCCGGCGCCCCGGACGTGCTCGTCTACCGGGTACCCACAGCGGGGGAGGACGTCGCCGCCGCCGCGCACCGGGCCACCGTGCGGACGCTCGCGCTGGTTCAGCAGTGGCAGGCCGACGAGCAGTTCGCGGACAGCCGTCTGATCGTCCTCACCAGCGGTGCCGCCGCCGTACCCGGGGAGCCGGTCTTTGATCTGGCCGGTGCCGCCGTGTGGGGACTCGTCCGCTCCGCACAGTCGGAAAACCCTGGCCGCGTCATGCTCGTGGACATCGACGACTCGGCCGCCTCGCTCGAAGTCCTCGAACTGCTGGCCGAGGTCGACGAGCCGCAGGTGGCGATCCGCGACGGTGCCGCCCGGGCGCCACGCCTGGCGCGGGTCGCCGCCCCGGCCCGCGACGACGCGGCGCCACCGGTCTGGGACGCCGAGGGCACGGTGCTGATCACCGGCGCCACCGGCGGTCTCGGCCGCGCGGTCGCCCGGCATCTGGTGACCGTGCACGGCATCCGCCGGCTCGTGCTCACCAGCCGGTCAGGGATCGCCGCCACCGGCGCGGTGGAACTGCGCGACGAGCTCACCGCCCTCGGCGCCCACGTCGACGTGTTCGCCTGCGACGCCGCCAACCGGGAGGCGCTGGCCGCCGTGCTGGCCGCCATCCCCGGCGACACGCCGCTCACCGGCATCGTGCACGCGGCCGGCGTACTCGACGACGGCATGCTCGCCTCGCTGACACCTGAGCGGGTGGCGAAGGTCATGCGGCCCAAGGTCGACGCCGCCTGGCACCTGCACGAGCTGACCCGCGACATGCCGGTCACCGCGTTCGTCAACTTCTCCGGCGCGGCCGGCGTGTTCGGCGCCACCGGGCAGGGCAACTACGCCGCGGGCAACGCCTTCCTCGACGCGCTCGCCCACCGGCGGCGGCACGAGGGGCTGGCCGGCATCTCGCTCGCCTGGGGCCTGTGGGCCGAGCGCACCGGCATGACCGGCCACCTCGACGACGTCAACGTCGGCCGCATCTCCCGTGCCGGCGACGCGATCGGCACCGAGGAAGGGTTGGCGCTCCTCGACACCGCCATGCTGGTCGGCGAGCCACTGCTCGTACCGACCCGCATCGACATCGCGACGATCCGCAAGCAGACCGGCGCCGGACCGGTGCCCCCGCTCTTCCGCGGCCTCATCCGCACGCCGGCCCGGCGCAGCGTACGCACCGGCGACGGCGCCGACTCGCTCGAGCGGCGGCTCGGCGGGCTCAGCCGCCCGGAGCAGGAGCGGTTCCTGCTTGACCTGGTACGCGCACAGGCCGCCAGCGTGCTCGGCCACGCGAACGCCGCCACCGTGCCGCCCACGCAGGCGTTCAAGGAGCTGGGCTTCGACTCCCTCACCGCGGTCGAGCTGCGCAACGGGCTCAACGCCGCCACCGGCCTCCGCCTGCCCGCGACACTCGTCTTCGACTACCCCAACCCGACCGTGCTCAGCGCGCACCTGCGTACCGAACTCGTCGGCACCGACCCGGACGCGGCCACCCGGTCGCCCAGCCGGGCCCGCAAGCGCGGCGGCGACGAGCCCATCGCGATCGTCGGGATGAGCTGCCGCCTCCCCGGCGACGTCCGCTCACCCGACGACCTGTGGCGGCTCGTCGCCGGCGGCGCCGACGGGATGTCCGGCTTCCCCGAGGACCGGGGCTGGGACCTCGACGGGCTGTTCGGCACCGGCCCAAGGCCCTTGGGCGGCTTCGTCCATGACGCCGCCGACTTCGACCCTGACTTCTTCGGCATAAGCCCCCGCGAGGCCCTGGCGATGGACCCGCAGCAGCGGCTGCTCCTCGAAGCCGGGTGGGAGGCGATCGAACAGGCCGGTATCGACCCGACCTCGCTCCAGGGCAGCCAGACCGGTGTCTTCGCCGGCCTCATGTACCACGACTACGTCAACCGGCTCCCCACCCTCCCCGAACACGTCTTGGCCTTCGTCGACACCGGCAACGCGGGCAGTGTCCTTTCCGGACGGCTCTCCTACATGCTCGGCCTTGAAGGGCCGGCGGTCACAGTGGACACCGCGTGCTCGTCGTCGCTGGTGGCGCTCCATCTGGCGGCGCAGGCGCTGCGGCAGGGCGAGTGCGACCTCGCCCTGGCGGGTGGAGTCTCGGTGATGCACACCCCGTCGACGTTCGCCGGCTTCATCCAGCAGGGCGCGCTCGCATCCGACGGCCGGTGCAAGTCGTTCGCCGCGGCGGCCGACGGTACCGGCTTCAGCGAGGGCGTCGGCATGGTGCTGGTGGAGCGGCTGTCAGACGCGCGGCGCAACGGTCATCGGGTGTTGGCGGTGTTGCGGGGGAGTGCGGTCAATCAGGACGGTGCGAGTAACGGCCTGACCGCGCCGAATGGTCCGTCTCAGGAGCGGGTGATCCGCCAGGCTCTGGCGAACGCTCGTCTGTCGCCGTCCGATGTGGACGCTATTGAGGCGCATGGCACCGGTACTCGGTTGGGTGACCCGATCGAGGCGCAGGCGTTGCTGGCCACGTATGGTCAGGGTCGGGAGCGTCCACTGTGGCTCGGCTCGGTGAAGTCGAACATCGGCCACACCCAGGCTGCGGCCGGGGTCGCCGGTGTGATCAAGGTGATCATGTCGATGCGCCACGGGACGCTGCCGCGCACGTTGCACGTGGACGCGCCGACGCCGGAGGTGGACTGGTCGGCCGGCAACGTCGAGTTGTTGACCGAACCGGTGCGGTGGGCGGTGAACGGGCACCCGCGGCGGGCGGCGGTGTCGTCGTTCGGGATCAGCGGTACGAACGCGCACGTGATCTTGGAGGAGGGTGACCCGCAGCCGGTCGTGGAGCCGGCGGTCGGCCCTGGTCCGGTGGTGCCGTGGCTGGTGTCCGGTAAGACCGAGTCGGCGCTGCTGGCTCAGGCTTCGCGGTTGGCGTCGTTCGCGGCGGATGCTGGTCTGCGGCCGGTAGATGTGGCGTACACGTTGGCGACGGCTCGGGCCCGGTTCGCGCATCGGGCGTACGCGGTCGGCTCCACAGTGGAGGACCTGAGGTTTTCAGCCGGCGTAACGCCGAGCGCTGGCCGCCTGGCCGTGGTCTTTACCGGTCAGGGGTCGCAGCGGCTGGGTATGGGCCGCGAGCTGCACGGCGTCCTGCCGGTGTTCACCGCCAGGTTCGACGAGGTGTGTGCGGCGTTCGACGGTTTGCTGCCGCGTCCGCTGGCGGAGGTGATGTCGTCCGATGCTGACGCGTTGGGCCAAACGTTGTATGCCCAGCCGGCGATTTTTGCGGTTGAGGTGGCGTTGTTCGCGCAGTTCGAGGCGTGGGGTGTGAGCCCGGACTTTGTGGCGGGTCATTCGATCGGTCAGATCGCGGCGTCCTATGTGTCCGGTGTCTTCGATCTGGCGGATGCGGCCCGTCTGGTGGCGGCGCGTTCGTCGTTGATGCAGGCACTGCCGGCCGGCGGGGCGATGCTGGCCGTCCGCGCTACCGAGGACGAGGTGTTGCCGCATCTGACCGACCTCGTGTCTGTGGCGGCGGTGAATGGGCCGACCTCGGTGGTGGTGGCCGGTGACGGCGGCCAGATCGACGCTCTCGAAGCCCATTTCCGCACCGAAGGCCGGCAGGTCAAGCGGCTGACGGTCTCGCACGCGTTCCACTCGCCGCTGATGGACCCGATGCTGGACGACTTCGCGGCCGCCCTCGCCGACGTCACGTTCCGGGAGCCGCTGCTGCCGTTCCCTGAGCCGGTGAACACCGCCGGCTACTGGGTGCAGCACGTACGCCAGCCGGTCCGGTTCGCCGACACCGTGACCTGGCTCGCCGAGCAGGGTGTGGACACGTTCCTGGAGCTCGGGCCCGACGGTGTCCTCACCGCGCTGATCCCCGAGACAAGCCAGGACGCGGTCACCGTCCCCTCCCTGCGGGCCGACCGCGACGAGGTCGAAGCGGCGGTCACCGCGCTGGCCGGGCTGCACAGCCACGGCGTCGACGTCGACTGGGAGGCGTTCTTCTCCCCGTGGCGGCCGGAGATCGTGGAGCTGCCGACCTACGCGTTCCAGCACGCGCGGTACTGGCTGGAAGCGACCCCCAGCGCGGCGGCCGACGTCGCCTCCGCCGGGCTCGGTGCGGCCGGCCACCCGCTGCTCGGCGCGGCGGTCAGCCTCGCCGAAGGCGACGGTGTGGTGCTGACCGGCCGGCTGTCGCTCGCCACCCACCCGTGGCTGGCCGACCACGCGGTCGCCGGCGCGGCCTGGCTGCCCAGCACCGCCTTCGTGGAGATGGCCATCCGGGCCGGCGACGAGGTCGGCGCCGACCTGCTCAAGGAGCTCACCGTGCACGCTCCGCTGGTGCTCCCCGAGCGGGGCGCCGTGCAGGTGCAGGTGACCGTCGGCGCGGCCGGCGAGCACGACCAGCGGCCGGTGACCGTCCACTCCCGCACCGAGGACGGCGACCCGCAGTGGCTGCGACACGCCACCGGTACCCTCGCCATCGCCCCCACCGCGCCCGCGGAGGAGCTGGTCAAGTGGCCGCCGCCGGGCGCCGACCCCGCCGGTGAGCCGGGTGGCAGCGTGCGGGCCATGTGGCGCGACGGTGCCGACCTGTACGTCGAAGCCGCCCTCGACGACGGCGACACGGACCGGTTCGGGCTCCACCCCGCGCTGCTGGAGGCGCTGCTCGAACCCGCCGCCGAGCCCGGCAGCACGGCCGTGCACTGGTCCGACGTGCGCCTCTTCGCCACCGGCGCCACCGCCGTACGGGCCAGGCTGCGGCCGGCCGGCGACGGTGCCTGGTCACTGCTCGTCACCGACCCGAACGGGACGCCCGTCGCCCAGGCGGAGTCCGTGGCGCTCGGCGCGATGGCCGTCTCCCAGACGCCGGCGGCGGGGTCCCTGTTCGGCGTCAGCTGGGTGACCGTGACCGGTGACGACCCCGCCGACCCCGTCGAGGTGGAGACGTGGGACGTGCCGGCCGGCGACGGCGGCGACGTCCCCGGCTCCGTACGCCGGGCCACGCACGCGGCACTCGGCATGGTGCAGAGCTGGCTCGCCGACCCCACCCGCGAGGCCGCCACCCTCGTAATCCGGACCAGTGGCGCGGTCAGCGTCGCCGGCGAGCCGGTCACCGACCTGGCTGGCGCGGCGGTGTGGGGCATGCTGCGATCCGTACAGGCCGAGCACCCGGGCCGCTTCGTCCTCGCCGACCTGCCCGTCGACGCGCCCACGGACCTGATCACCGGGCTCTCCGGTGAGCCGCAGCTGGCCGTACGCGACGGTGCGACCTGGGCACCCCGCCTCACCCGGGCCCTCGCCACGGGGGAGCCGCAGGCCTGGGACCGCGACGGCACCGTACTCGTGACCGGCGGCACCGGCGGGCTGGGCGCACTCCTGGCCCGGCACCTGGTCGCCGAGCACGGCGTACGCCACCTGATCCTGGCCAGCCGATCCGGCCCGGCCGCACCCGGCGCCACCGAGCTGACCGGCGAGCTGGCCGACCTCGGCGCGGACGCCACGGTGGTCGCGTGCGACATCGCCGACCGGCATGCGCTGATAGGGGTACTGGCTGGGGTGCCGGCGGACCGACCCCTGACCGCCGTCGTCCACGCCGCCGGCATTATCGACGACGGACTGATCGAATCTCTGACCCCACAACGCATGGACCAGGTACTGCGTCCGAAGGTTGACGCGGCATGGAACCTGCACGAACTAACTAGGGGTTTGGACCTCTCCGCTTTCGTGGTTTTCTCATCAGCGGCGGGCGTGTTTGGCGCGGCTGGCCAGGCAAACTACGCGGCGGCGAACGCATTCCTGGACGCCCTGGCTATCCAACGCCGGGCAGCGGGACTGCCCGCGATGTCGCTCGCATGGGGACTGTGGGCCGAGTCCGGGGGGATGGGTGGCCGGTTGAAGTCAGGCGATGTGGCAAGGCTCTCGCGAGCCGGCGCCGGCCTGTCCGCCGGTGAGGGCCTCGCACTGTTCGACCTCGCCGGCAGGACCGCCGACGCGCTGCTCGTCCCCACCCACCTCGACCTCGTCGCCATCCGCGCACAGATCAAGTCCGGGCCGGTACCCGCGTTCCTCCGCGCCCTGGTCAAGTCCACCGGCCGCCGCGCCGCCGGCACCGCCAACACCACCGGTGGCTCGGCTTTCGCGGAGCGGCTGGCGGGGCTGTCCCGTGTGGACCAGGAGCAGTTGGCGCTGGATTTGGTACGTGCGCAGGCGGCGGCGGTGCTGGGCCATGGCTCGGCTGATGCGGTGGATCCGGTGCGGGCGTTCAACGAGATGGGTTTCGACTCGCTGACCGCGGTGGAGTTGCGTAACGGCCTTGCGGCGGTCACCGGCCTGCGGTTGCCGTCGACGCTTGTCTTCGACCATCCGAACCCGACCGCGTTGGCTGGCTATCTGGTCGGTCGGGTCGTTGGTTCCGACGCTGTGGTGGTGCGCCGGCCGGCGGTGGTCGCGGATGGCGAAGATATCGCGATCGTCGGGATGAGTTGTCGCTTCCCTGGTGGGGTGTCGTCGCCGGAAGAGCTGTGGGCATTGCTCGCGGCCGGTGGCGACGGCATGTCAAAGTTCCCTTCCGACCGTGGCTGGGATGTCGATGCGCTCTTCGACCCAGATCCGGACCGGCCGGGTACGAGCTACACCCGCACTGGTGGCTTTCTGTCCGATGTGAGTGGCTTCGATCCGGCGTTCTTTGGGATCAGTCCGCGTGAGGCGACGGCGATGGATCCGCAGCAGCGGCTGTTGCTGGAGGCGTCGTGGGAGGCGTTCGAGCGTTCGGGAGTGGATCCGGCTGGGTTGCGGGGCAGCCAGACCGGTGTGTTCGTCGGTACCAACGGGCAGGACTATGCCGCGTTGTTGGCTGGTGCGCCGGCCGGCTCTGAGGGCTATGTGATGACGGGTAACGGCGCGAGTGTGGTGTCGGGCCGGTTGGCGTACTCGTTTGGTCTGGAGGGGCCTGCGGTCACTGTGGACACCGCGTGCTCGTCGTCGCTGGTGGCGTTGCATTTGGCGGCGCAGGCGTTGCGTCAGGGTGAGTGTGACCTCGCGCTGGCTGGTGGTGTGACGGTGATGTCGACGCCGGGCGCCTTCGTCGAGTTCAGCCGGCAGCGTGGTCTGGCGGTGGACGGCCGGTGCAAGGCGTTCGCGGCCGCGGCTGACGGCACCGGCTGGGGTGAGGGTGTCGGGCTGCTGCTGGTCGAGCGACTGTCGGACGCGCGGCGCAACGGTCACCGGGTCCTCGCGACACTGCGGGGGAGTGCGGTCAACCAGGACGGTGCCAGTAACGGCCTGACGGCGCCGAATGGTCCGTCGCAGGAGCGCGTGATCCGCCAGGCCCTGGCCAACGCTCGCCTGTCACCGTCTGATGTGGACGCCGTCGAGGCCCACGGGACCGGTACTCGGTTGGGTGATCCGATCGAGGCGCAGGCGTTGTTGGCCACGTATGGGCAGGGTCGGGAGCGTCCGCTGTGGCTTGGTTCGGTGAAGTCGAACATCGGTCACACCCAGGCTGCTGCCGGGGTCGCCGGGATCATCAAGATGGTGATGGCGATGCGCCACGGGACGTTGCCGCGTACGTTGCATGTGGACGCGCCGACTCCTGAGGTGGACTGGTCGGCCGGAAGCGTCGAGCTGTTGACCGAGCCGGTGCGGTGGACTCCGAATGGGCATCCGCGCCGGGCCGGTGTTTCCTCGTTCGGGGTGAGCGGCACCAATGCCCACGTGATCCTGGAAGAGGGCGACACCCCCGAGCACCCACCGGTCGAGGATGTAGCGCCGGTGGTGCCGTGGCTCGTCTCCGGCAAGACCGAAGAGGCGTTGCGGGGTCAAGTCCTTCGTCTGGCTGACGTCGCGACCGGGCCTGGCGTACGGCCGGTGGATGTGGCGTACACGCTGGCGACCGCGCGGGCCCGGTTCGCGCATCGGGCGTACGCGATCGGCTCCACAGCGGGCGATCTGAGGTTCTCGACCGGCGTGACACCGAGCGTTGGCCGGCTGGCTGTGGTGTTCACCGGTCAGGGTTCGCAGCGGTTGGGTATGGGCCGGCAGCTGCATGGTGTGCTGCCGGTGTTCACCGCCAGGTTCGACGAGGTGTGCGCCGCCTTCGACGGCCTGCTGCCGCGTCCGCTGGCGGAGGTGATGTGGTCCGACGGCGATGCGTTGGGCCAGACCTTGTACGCGCAGCCGGCGATTTTCGCGGTCGAGGTGGCCCTGTTTGCCCAGTTCGAGGCGTGGGGTGTGAGCCCGGACTTCGTGGCGGGTCATTCGATTGGTCAGATCGCGGCGTCCTATGTGTCCGGTGTCTTCGACTTGGCGGACGCGGCGCGTCTGGTGGCGGCCCGTTCGACGTTGATGCAGGCACTACCTGCTGGCGGGGCGATGCTCGCGGTCCGCGCCACCGAGGCGGAAGTGTTGCCGCACCTGACCGACCTCGTGTCTGTGGCGGCGGTCAACGGGCCGGCCTCGGTGGTGGTGGCCGGTGACAGCGGTCAGGTGGACGCGCTGGAGCAGCTGTGGCGTGGCGAAGGCCGCAAGGTCAAGCGGCTGACGGTCTCGCACGCGTTCCACTCGCCGCTGATGGACCCGATGCTGGACGACTTCGCCGCCGCCCTGGCCGATGTCACGTTCCGGGAGCCGTTGCTGCCCTTCGCGGAGCCGGTGGACACGGTCGACTACTGGGTGCGGCATGTGCGGCAGCCGGTTCGTTTCGCTGACACGGTCTCGTGGCTGGCTGGGCAGGGTGTGGGCACTTTCCTGGAGCTTGGCCCGGATGGAGTCCTGACCGCGCTGATCCCTGAGTGCTTTTCCGAGGACGGCCCGGTCGCGGTCGCGTCGCTGCGTGCCGACCGCGATGAGGTCGAGGCGGCGGTCGCCGCGTTGGCTGGGCTGCACGGTCACGGTGTCGAGGTGGATTGGGAGGCGTTCTTTAGCCCTTGGGAGCCGAGGATCGTCGACGTGCCCACCTATGCGTTCCAGCGGTCGCGGTACTGGCCCGAGCTGTCTGGCATGCAGATGGCCGGCTCGGCCGTGGGGTTGGGTCAGTCGGCGGCGGATCACCCGCTGCTCGGTGCCACGGTGAGCCTGGCCGACGGTGACGGTGTGGTGCTGACCGGCCGCCTGTCGCTGTCGACGCACCCGTGGCTGGCCGACCACGTCGTGGGCGGCGCCGTGTGGCTGCCCGGTACGGCATTCGTGGAGATGGCGGTCCGGGCGGGCGACGAAGTCGGCGCCGACGTACTGGAAGAGCTGACCCTGCAAGCCCCGCTCGTGCTGCCCGAACGCGGCGCGATCCAGGTGCAGGTGACCGTCGACGGCGCGGACGAGCAGGGCCGCCGCCCGCTGTCGATCCACTCCCGGGCCGAAGAGGGCGCCCAGGAGTGGACCTGCCACGCCACCGGCCTGGTCGGCAACACGGCAGTCGAAGCACAGCCGGCCGACCTCAGCGTGTGGCCCCCGCCGGTGCCGACCCGGTGCCGGTGGAGGACATCTACCCGTCCCTGGACGCGGTCGGCCTGTCGTACGGGCCGGTGTTCCAGGGCATCCAGGCGGTGTGGCTGCACGGCGACGACGTGTACGCCGAGGTCGCCCTGCCACAGTCCGCTGTGGAGCAGGCCGGCCGGTTCGGTCTGCACCCGGCCCTGCTGGACGCGGCCCTGCATTCGTTGAACGTCACCGGCTGGGACGCCCCCGGCCTCGGCGGCGTGCCGTTCGAGTGGCGTGGCGTACGGCTGCACGCCGCCGGCGCCGGAGGCCTGCGGGTACGCCTCTCCCAGGCAGCCGCCGGCGGGGTCACCCTCGCCGTGGCGGACGCGTCCGGCATGGCCGTCGCCTCCGTGGAGTCGCTGGTGCTCCGGGCGGTCACCGCCGCACCCACCGCGGCCGGCTCCGACTCGCTGTTCCGGGTCGACTGGCGTGAGGTGCCGTTGCCGGAGCACGCCCCGGCCGACTCGGTCGTGCTGCTGGGCGCACCACTGTCCGGTTTGGACGTACCGGTGGTGGAAGACCTGAGCGGCGCCGCTGGTGTGGCGGTGCTACTCGCGCAAACCCCGGCTGGACACGTGGTGGAAGGCGCGCACAGCGTGGCCGAGCGCGTGCTGGGCGCGGTGCGGGAGTGGTTGGCCAGCCCTGGTGAGCGGCTTGTCGTGGTGACGAAGGCCGGCGTGCTTGTGGGCAGCGACGGCGATGTCGATGCGGCGATGGCTCCGGTGTGGGGCCTGTTGCGGTCGGCGCAGTCGGAGCACCCGGGCCGGGTGGTCCTTGTCGACGTCGACGGCGACCCCGCCTCGGCGGGCCTGATCCCGCTGCTGGCGGTCGGTGACGAGCCGCAGGCCGCGGTGCGGGCAGGCAGGGTGTGGGTGCCGCGTCTGGAGCGGGTACCAGCCACCGCCTCGGAGACCGGTTGGCGGCTGGAGGTCTCCGCCGACGGCACCTTGGACGGTCTGCGTCTTGCTCCGGCACCGGAAGCGGTGGGCGCATTGGAGCCCGGCCAGGTGCGGATCGCGGTCCGGGCCGGCGGGATGAACTTCCGCGACGTGTTGATCGCGTTGGGCATGTACCCGGATCCGGCCGTGCTCGGTTCCGAGGGCGCCGGCGTGGTCGTGGAGGTCGGCCCGGGCGTGACCGAGTGGTCGGTGGGTGACCGGGTGATGGGCATGTTCTCCGGCGCCTTCGCTCCGGTCGCGGTCGCGGATGCCCGGATGATCGCGAAGATCCCGGACGGTTGGTCGTACGCGACGGCGGCGTCAGTTCCGATCGTGTTCTTGACCGCCTACTACGCCCTGGTGGATCTGACGGGTTTGAGGGCGGGGGAGACGATCCTGATCCACGCCGGCACTGGCGGTGTCGGTATGGCGGCTACTCAGTTGGCCCGCCACTTGGGTGCGAACGTGTTGACCACGGCGAGTAGGACGAAGTGGCCGGTGTTGCACGAACTCGGGTTCAGCGGCGAGCAGGTCGCGTCGTCGCGTGATCTGGACTTCGAGCAGGCATTCATGGACACCACGGGCGGTCGTGGTGTGGATGTGGTGCTCAACGCGCTGGCGGGCCCGTTCGTGGACGCGTCGTTGCGGCTGCTGCCTCGGGGT
Source organism: Phytohabitans flavus (assembly GCF_011764545.1). Taxonomy (GTDB): domain Bacteria; phylum Actinomycetota; class Actinomycetes; order Mycobacteriales; family Micromonosporaceae; genus Phytohabitans; species Phytohabitans flavus. The sequence goes on from NZ_AP022870.1 coordinate 913,071, forward strand.
GGCCGGTTCGCGGAGATGGGTAAGACCGACCAGCGCGATCCGGCCGTGATCGCCGAGCAGCATCCGGGTGTCGCCTACCGAGCCTTCGACCTGGTCGAGGCCGGCCCGGACCGGATCGGGCAAATGCTGGCCCACCTTCTGGAGCTGTTCGACGACGAAACCCTCACGCCGCTGCCGGTCAAGGGCTGGGACATCCACGAGGCGCAGGAGGCGTTCCGGTATGTCTCGGCGGCCAAGCACATCGGCAAGGTCGTCCTCACCGTGCCGGCCGGCTGGTCCGGGGACGGGACCGTGCTGATTACCGGTGCGACCGGTGGTTTGGGTGCGGTGGTGGCCAGGCATCTGGCGGCGACGCACCGAGTGCCGCATCTGTTGCTGGCCAGTCGTTCGGGCCCGGCTGCCGAGGGTGTGCGGGAGTTGGTGGCCGAGCTGGCGTCATACGGTAGCCGGGCGACCGTGGTGGCGTGTGATGTCGCCGATCGGGAGCAGATTGCCGATCTGCTCGCCCACGTTCCGCAGGATCAGCCGTTGCGGGCGGTGGTCCACGCTGCCGGGGTGCTCGACGACGGGCTGGTGGAGTCACTGACACCGGAGCGGTTGCGGGCGGTGTTGAAGCCGAAGGTGGACGCGGCATGGCACTTGCATGAGTTGACGGTGTCGCTTCAGTTGGACAACTTCGTGATGTTTTCGTCTGCGGCGGCTGTGTTCGGGGCGGCTGGGCAGGGCAATTACGCGGCGGGTAACGCGTTCCTGGATGCGCTCGCGGTGCACCGGCGTAGCCGTAACCTGCCTGCTGTTTCGCTGGCGTGGGGTATGTGGGCGACCAGGTCGGGGATGACCGCGCACCTGTCTGATGCCGACTTCGCGCGGGTTGCTCGGGCTGGTGGGGCCCTCGATGAGGCGGAGGCGTTGACTCTGCTGGACCAGGCGCTCACCACGGGGTGGGCGAACGTGGTTCCGGCCCGTCTCGACGTGGCGGGGATCCGGGCCCAGGCCGGTGCGACGGTTCCGGCGCTGCTGCGTGGGCTGATCAAACCGGCCCGGCGCGCCGCGACCACGGTCGCCGTGGACACCGACAGCCTGGCCGGGCAGCTGGCCCGGCTCAGCCCGGCTCAGCAGCGGGAGCAACTGCTGACGGTGGTGCGTACGCACACCGCCGCGATCCTGGGTCACGCTGGCCCGGACACGGTGCCGCCGGAGCAGTCGTTCAGCAACCTGGGGCTGGACTCGCTGACCGCTGTCGAGCTGCGCAACGCGCTCAACAGCACCACCGGGCAGCGGCTGCCCGCCACGCTGATCTTCGACTACCCAAACCCGGCCACCCTCGCCGAATACCTGTTCGGCGCGATGGTCTCCGACGGCGCGCTGTCGTCGGCGTCGATCCTCGAAGAGCTCGACCGGCTGGAGGGCGTACTCGTCTCCTCGGCGGCCACCGACGCCGAACGCGCCCAGATCACCGTGCGGCTCCAGTCGCTGGTCATGAAGTGGGGCGAAACGCAGAGCACGGCCGGCGAAGCACCGGCACAGCTTCAGGTCACGACGGACGACGAGCTCTTCGCCTTCATCGACAAGGATCTCGGGGTCTCGTGATGCACGCAGGAATCGGACCGCGACTCGACTGTGGAGCCCGCGCATGAATAACGAAGACAAACTCCGGGACTATCTACACCGCGTAACGGTCGACCTGCAGAAGACACGGCAGCGCCTCATCGAGGTGGAGTCGAAGGACCAGGAACCGATCGCGATCGTCGGGATGAGCTGCCACTACCCGGGTGGTGTCAGCTCGCCCGACGAGCTCTGGAAGCTCGTCGCGGACGGCGTCGACGGCGTCGGCGCGTTTCCCACCGACCGAGGCTGGCGCACCGACGGGCTCTTCGACGCCGGTCCGGACAGCTCCGGCACCAGCCTCGCCCGCGAGGGTGGCTTCGTCCACACCGCGTCGCAGTTCGACACCGGGTTCTTCGGCATCAGCCCGCGCGAGGCGCTCGCCACCGACCCGCAGCAGCGGCTGCTGCTCGAAGCCACCTGGGAAGCGTTCGAAAACGCCGGTATCGACCCGCAGATCCTGCACGGCAGCCAGACCGGCGTCTTCATCGGCTCCGGCAGCCAGGACTACTCGGTGCTCACCGCCGCGAACCCCGGCAGCGTCGAGGGGTACGCCATGACCGGCCTGGCCAGCAGCGTCATGTCGGGCCGCATCTCGTACACGCTGGGTCTGGAAGGGCCGTCGCTGACCGTCGACACCGCGTGCTCGTCGTCGCTGGTCGCGCTCCACCTCGCCGCCCACGCGCTGCGGCAGCGCGAGTGCCCGCTCGCCCTCGCCGGCGGCATCACGGTCATGGCCACCCCGTCGCTGTTCATCGACTCCAGTCACTTGGGTGCCATCTCGGGCAGCGGGCGCTGCAAGGCGTTCGCCGCGGCCGCCGACGGCACCGGCTGGGCCGAGGGCGTCGGGCTGCTCGTCCTCGAACGCCTCAGCGACGCGCGCAACAACGGCCACCAGGTGCTCGCTGTGCTCCGCGGCAGCGCCGTCAACCAGGACGGCGCCAGCAACGGCCTCACCGCCCCAACGGGCCGTCGCAGGAGCGGGTCATCCGGCAGGCCCTCGTCAACGCCCGCATCCCGGCCGCCGAGGTCGACGTCGTCGAGGCGCACGGCACGGGCACCACGCTGGGCGACCCGATCGAGGCGCGGGCGCTGCTGTCGACGTACGGGCAGGGGCGCGACCCCGAAAAGCCGCTGTGGCTCGGCTCCATCAAATCGAACATCGGGCACACGCAGGCCGCCGCCGGGGTCGCCGGCATCATCAAGATGGTCATGGCGATGCGGCACGCGGTGCTGCCCAAGACGCTGCACGTCGACGAGCCCACCCCGCACGTCGACTGGAGCAGCGGCGCGGTGGCGCTGCTGACCGAGCCGGTCGCGTGGAAGGCGAACGGCCACCCCCGCCGCGCCGCGGTGTCGTCCTTCGGGGTCAGCGGCACCAACGCCCACGTGATCATCGAGGAGCCGGAGGAGGCGCCCGGCGGCGAGCCGGGGCCGGGCGTGGCGCCGACGGCCGTACCGTGGCTTGTCTCCGCCCGCAGCGAGCCCGCGCTCCGCGCGCAGGCCGCCCGCCTCGCCGACTTCGTCTCGGCCGGCGCCGCCGAAATCACCGACATCGGGTACACGCTCGTCACCAACCGCGGCGCCCTTTCGCACCGGGCGGCGGTCGTCGGGGCAGACCTCGACTCGCTGGTACGGTCACTGGGCGAACTCGCCGCCGGTGAGCCCGGCCCGGGTGTCGTGGTCGGTCCGGCGCTGGGCAGCGCGAGCGGCAAGGTGGCGTTCGTCTTCCCCGGCCAGGGCTCCCAGTGGGCGGGCATGGCAGCCGGCCTGCTCGCCGACTCGCCGGTGTTCGCGGCGTCGATCGACGAGTGCGCGGCGGCACTGGCGCCGTTCGTCGACTGGGACCTGCGCGCGGCGCTCGCCGACCCGGCGATGCTCGATCGGGTCGACGTCGTGCAGCCGGCGCTCTTCGCGGTCATGGTGTCGCTGGCCGCCGTGTGGCGCCACCACGGCGTGCACCCCGACGCCGTCGTCGGTCACTCTCAGGGCGAGATCGCCGCCGCGTACGTGGCCGGCGCACTGTCGCTTGAGGACGCCGCGCGGGTCGTGGCGCTGCGGTCGAAGGCACTCGTCGCGCTCGCCGGCGCGGGTGCCATGCTGTCGGTCGCCGCGCCCGTCGACGACGTCCGGTCCTGGTTGGACGGACACGACGAGGTCGCCATCGCGGCCGTCAACGGACCCTCGTCGGTGGTCGTCGCCGGTGCCACGGCAGCGGTGGAGGCGTTTCAGGAGACGCTGACCGTACGCACCAAGCGAATCGCCGTCGACTACGCCTCCCACTCACCCCAGGTCGAGGCGATCGCCGCCGAGCTGGCCACCCTGCTCGCCGCCGTGCGGCCCCGCCAGGCCGAGGTGGCCTGGTACTCCACTGTGGAGAGCCGGTGGATAGACGGGACTGGGGCGGACGCGGACTACTGGTACCGCAACCTGCGCAACACCGTCTGGTTCGCGCCGGCGACCGAGGCGCTGCTCGGCGAGGGCTTCCGGGCGTTCGTGGAGGCCAGCGCCCACCCCGTGCTGACCACCGGCATCCAGGAGAGCGTCGACGCCTCCGGGGCCACCGCGCTCGTCACCGGCACGCTGCGCCGCGACGAGGGTGGCGCCGACCGCCTGCTCACCTCCCTCGGCGCCGCGCACGTACACGGCATCCCCGTCGACTGGGCCACCGTCTTCGCCCCTGGCAACCCCGCCGGGTCGACCTGCCCACGTACGCCTTCCAGCGCACCCGCTACTGGCTCGAACCCCGGCCGCCGCCCCCGGTGACGTCACCGCCGCCGGCCTCAGCGCAGCCGGGCACCCGCTGCTCGGCGCCGCGGTACGACTCGCGAACGCCGACAGCGTCGTCCTCACCGGCCGCCTCTCGGTCAGCTCCCACCCGTGGCTCGCCGACCACACCGTCGACGGCACCGTGGTCGTACCCGCCTCGGCCTTCGCCGAGTGGGCGATCCGCGCCGGCGACGAGGTCGGCTGTGAGACGGTCAGCGACCTCGTGCTGCACACCCCGCTCGCCCTCCCGCCGCACGGTGGCGTCCAAGTGCAGGTCACCGTTTCCGCGGGCGAGGGCGGGCGCCGCGACGTCGGCGTCTACGCCCGCGACGAGGACGGGACGACCGAGTGGCGGCAGCTGGCCGGCGGCACGCTGACCTCCGCCGCGGAACCGGCCGCTGGCGACCTGCGCGCCTGGCCGCCGCCCGGCGCGGAGATCGTGCCCACCGACGACTGGTACGCCCGCACCGGCCCGTCCGGCGTCGACCACGGCCCCGCCTTCCAGGGCATCCAAGCGGTGTGGCGGCGCGACGACGACGTGTACGCGGAGGTCGCGCTCCCCGAGACCGTGCACGGCGACGCCGCCCACTTCGGCCTCCACCCCGCCCTGCTCGACGCCGCCACGCAGGCCGCCGGCGCCGGCCTCGACGCCGAAGGTGTGCCCACCGAGTGGCGCGGCATCCGCCTGTACGGGACCGGTGCGGCGGCGCTGCGGATCCGGCTCACCCTCCGTCCAGATGGGACGTTGGCGCTCCTCGCCGCCGACCACACCGGCGTCCCGGTCGCCACCGTCGAAGCGCTGACCCTGCGCCCGATCGCGGTCGAGCAGCTCGAGTCCGGTGCGCGCCGGGCGACCGGCCTGATGCACCAGGTCGACTGGGTCGCCGTGCCGCTGCCGGAAAACGGCGTCGGCTCGTACCCGGAGATCGGCGAGACCGGCGAGGAGGGTGAGGCGCCTGCGGCGGTCGTCTATCGCGTGCCCGGCGCGGATCCCGCCGCCGACCTGCCGGCCGAGGTGCGGCGGGTGACCGGCGCGGTCCTGGGCCAGCTGAGCGACTGGCTCGCCGATCCCGGCTCGGAAGAGACCCAGCTCGCCGTCGTCACCCGCGGCGCCGGGCCGGAGGGAGCCGACCCGGCCGCCGCGGCGGTGTGGGGCCTCGTCTCCTCGGCGCAGGCCGAAAACCCCGGCCGGCTTGTGCTTGTCGACATCGACGCGGCAGCCGGCGACGCGCTCGTCGCCGCGGCGGTCGCCTCCGGCGAACCGCAACTCGCGCTCCGCGACGGCGCCGCCCTGGCGCCGCGACTCGCGCCCGCCGCCACACCCACCGACCAGACACCACAATGGACCGACGAGGGTACGGTGCTCGTCACCGGCGGCACCGGCGGTCTGGGCCGGCTCATCGCCCGCCACCTGGTCAACCGGCACGGCGTGCGCGACCTCATCCTCGCCAGCCGCTCCGGGCCGGATGCGCCAGGCATCGCCGACCTCGTCGCCGAGCTCGGCGAAGCGGGTGCCCGGGTCGCGGCGGTCCGGTGCGACGTGGCCGACCGTGGCGCCCTCGCCGGCCTCATCGCCGCCATCCCGGCCGAACGTCCGCTGACCGGTGTGGTGCACGCCGCCGGTGTGCTCAACGACGGCATGATCACCTCCCTCACCGGCGAGCGCCTGGACAGCGTCTACCGCTCCAAGGTGGACGGTGCCTGGCACCTGCACGAGCTGACCCGCGACCTGCCGGTCACCGCGTTCGTCCTGTTCTCCGCGTTCGCCGGGCTCGCCGGCGGGCCGGGGCAGGCCAACTACGCCGCCGCCAACGCCGCCGTCAACGCGATCGCCCAGCGCCGCCGCGACGAGGGACTGCCCGCGGTCGCGCTCGCCTGGGGCCTCTGGGACGAGCCGGCCGGCATGGGCGGCCGGCTCGGCGAGGCCGGTCGCCGCCGGATGACCCGCGGTGGCCTCGATCCCCTCACCGCCGGCGAAGCTCTGGCCCTGCTCGACACCGCCACCGCCACCGCCACCGGCACCGCGCTGCTCGTACCCGCCGCCGTCAACCCGGCCACCATCCGCGCCGCCGCCGGCCCCGTGCCGTTCCTCTACCGCGGCCTAGTGGGCGGCACCGGGCGGCGCACCGTCCACGGTGGAGCAGAGGTCGCCGGCTCCACCTTCGCCGATCGTCTCGCCCGGATGCCCCGCCCCGAGCAGGAGCGCTTCCTGCTCGATCTGGTACGCGGCCGGGCCGCCGCCGTGCTCGGGTACGCGACCGGCGCCGACCTCGCACCCGAGCGGGCGTTCAACGAGCTCGGCTTCGACTCGATGACCGCGGTCGAGCTGCGCAACCGGCTCACCGAGGCCACCGGACAGCGGCTGCCCACCACCGCCGTCTTCGACTACCCCAACCCGGCCGCGCTTGCCGGCTACCTGCGCGAGAAGCTGGTCGGCGCCCGGCGGGAAGTCGTCGTACACACCGCGGTGGCCGCCGACGAGCCCATCGCGATCGTCGGCATGAGCTGCCGGCTCCCCGGCGGCGTCAGCTCACCCGCCGACCTGTGGCAGATGCTCGTCGCTGGCGCCGACGGCCTCTCCGGCTTCCCGGACGACCGGGGCTGGGACACCTCCCGCCTGCTCGGCGGCAACTCGGCCCAGGGCGGTCTCTCCCAGACCGTGCAGGGCGGCTTCCTGCACGACGCGGTCGAGTTCGACCCGGCCTTCTTCGGCATCAGCCCCCGCGAGGCCCTGGCCATGGACCCGCAGCAGCGGCTGCTGCTGGAAGCCTCGTGGGAGGCGTTCGAGCGGGCCGGGATCGACATCGGCCGGCTCAAGGGCAGCCCCACCGGCGTGTTCGTCGGCGCGGGCGCCACCGACTACACGGCGCTGCTCGCCACCGACCCGAGCAGCTTCGAGGGATACGTGCTGACCGGCAACGTCGCCAGCGTCGTCTCGGGCCGGATCGCGTACACGTTCGGCCTGGAGGGGCCGGCGGTCACCGTGGACACGGCGTGCTCGTCGTCGCTGGTGGCGCTCCACCTGGCGGCGCAGGCGCTGCGTCTGGGCGAGTGTGATCTGGCGCTGGCCGGTGGTGTGACGGTGATGTCGACGCCGGGTGCGTTCGTGGAGTTTTCCCGGCAGGGTGGTCTGGCCTTTGACGGTCGGTGTAAGGCGTTCGCGGCGGGCGCCGATGGGACGGGTTGGGCCGAGGGTGTCGGTGTGCTGGTGGTGGAGCGGCTGTCGGATGCGCGGGCCAAGGGGCATCATGTGTTGGCGGTGCTGCGGGGGAGTGCGGTCAACCAGGACGGTGCCAGCAATGGTTTGACCGCGCCGAATGGTCCGTCGCAGGAGCGGGTGATCCGCCAGGCCCTCGCCAGTGCGCGGCTAGCCCCGTCCGATGTGGACGCTGTCGAGGCCCACGGGACCGGTACGCGGTTGGGTGATCCGATCGAGGCGCAGGCGTTGCTGGCGACGTATGGGCAGGGTCGGGAGCGTCCACTGTGGCTGGGCTCGGTGAAGTCGAACATCGGTCATACACAGGCGGCGGCCGGGGTGGCCGGTGTGATCAAGATGGTGATGGCGATGCGGCACGGTGTCCTGCCGCGCACCCTCCACGTGGACGCGCCGACGCCTGAGGTGGACTGGTCGGCCGGAAGCGTCGAGTTGTTGACCGAGCCGGTGCGGTGGGAGGCGAACGGGCATCCGCGCCGAGCGGGGGTGTCGTCGTTCGGGGTCAGTGGCACGAACGCGCACGTGATCGTCGAGGAGGGCGATGCCCCTTCCGTCGATATCGTGGACGATCCGGCGCCGGTGGTGCCGTGGCTGGTGTCGGGCAAGACCGAGTCGGCGCTGCTGGCTCAGGCTTCGCGGCTGGCGTCGTTCGTTGCCGATGCGGGTGTGCGGCCCGTGGATGTGGCGTACACGTTGGCGACCGGCCGGACCCGCTTCGAACATCGGGCCTTCGCGGTCGGCTCCACAGCGGAGGGCCTGAGGTTTTCCACGGGTGTCACGCCGGGCGCCGGTCGCTTGGCTGTGGTGTTCACCGGTCAGGGTTCGCAGCGGCTCGGTATGGGCCGGCAGCTGCACGGTGTGCTGCCGGCGTTCACCACCAAGTTCGACGAGGTGTGCGCCGCGTTCGACGGTCTGCTGCCGCGCCCGCTGGCGGAGGTGATGTGGTCCGACGCCGACGCGTTGGGCCAAACGTTGTATGCCCAACCGGCCATTTTCGCGGTCGAGGTGGCCCTGTTCGCCCAGTTCGAGGCATGGGGTGTGACCCCGATTTCGTGGCCGGTCATTCGATCGGTCAGATCGCGGCGTCCTATGTGTCCGGTGTCTTCGACCTCGCGGATGCGGCCCGTCTGGTGGCAGCGCGTTCGTCGTTGATGCAGGCGCTGCCGTCCGGCGGAGCGATGCTCGCGGTCCGCGCCACTGAGGCCGAGGTGTTGCCGCATTTGACCGACCTGGTGAGCGTGGCGGCGGTGAACGGGCCCACGTCGGTCGTCGTGGCCGGCGATGCCGCACAGATCGACGCCCTCGAATCCCGTTGGAGGGGTGAGGGTCGGCAGGTTAAGCGGTTGACGGTCTCGCACGCTTTCCACTCGCCGTTGATGGATCCGATGCTGGATGACTTCGCCGCCGCGTTGGCCGGCGTCACGTTCCGGGAGCCGTTGCTGCCGTTCGCGGAGCCGGTGGACACTGCCGACTACTGGGTGCGGCATGTGCGGCAGCCGGTTCGTTTCGCTGACACGGTCTCGTGGCTGGTTGGGCAGGGTGTGGGCACGTTCCTGGAGCTCGGGCCCGAGGGTGTGTTGACCGCGTTGATCCCGGAGTCGAGCCAGGATGCCGTCGCGGTCGCGTCGCTGCGCGGGGATCGGAACGAGGTCGAGGCCGCCGTCACCGCGTTGGCCGGGCTGCACAGTCATGGCGTCGAGGTCGACTGGGAGGCGTTCTTCGGCCCGTGGCAGCCCCGGATCGTCGACGTGCCCACGTACGCGTTCCAGCACTCCCGCTTCTGGATCGACGTGACCCGTCCAGCGGGAGGGCTGGACGTGGTGGACTCGCGGTTCTGGGAGCTGGTCGGCCGGGGTGAGATGGAGCCGCTGGCCCTGGAGCTGGGCGTGCCCGCCGACTCGGAGGCCCTGCGCGAGCTGGTGCCAGCGCTCGTCTCATGGCGTGAGCGGGACACCCGCAAGGCGGTGATCGACGGCTGGCGGTACGAGATCGCCTGGAAGCCCTGGACACCGGCGGCTGCGCCCGCTCGCCTCGAAGGCCGGTGGCTTGTCGCCGGCGACCCGGCAGCGGTCGAGCACCTGGCTGCTGCCGGCGCGGAGGTCGTGCGTGTCGAGGGTGATCTGACCGACCGGGATGCCCTTACCGCACAGCTCGGCCCCTGTACGGGTGTGGTGTACGCCGGTAGTGACCCGCGTGCGGTGTTAGTGCTGGCTCAGGCGCTTGGTGAGGCCGGTGTAGACGCTCCACTGTGGCTTCTCACGAGTGGGGCGGTGTGGACTGACGACTCCGATCGGGACGTGGACGCTGAAGCTGCGCAAGTGTGGGGTCTTGGCCGGGTCATCGGGCTGGAGGCGGCGGGCCGGTGGGGTGGCCTGATCGACGTCCGGGACGCCGCCTGGGATCGGGTGGTCGACATCCTGGCTGGTGCGGGTGTCGAGGACCAATTCGCCGTCCGGCCGACAGGTGTCTTCGTACGTCGGCTGCGGCACGCCGCGCCTACCCCGACCGCCGTGGAGGAGCTGACCGTCGACGGCACGGTGGTCGTCACCGGTGGCACCGGTGCCCTCGGCGGTCACGTGGCCCGCTGGCTGGCCGGACGCGGCGCCGAGCGGCTGGTGCTGACCAGCCGCCGTGGCCCGGACAGTCCCGGTGTTGCCGAGCTGCGTGAGGAACTGCTCGCCAGTGGCGTCGGCCGGGTCGACGTGGTCGCCTGCGACGTGTCCGACCGCGACGCTCTGGCCGCGCTGCTGGCGGACATCCAAGACCTGACCGGTGTGGTGCACGCCGCCGGAGCGAGTGACCTGACCCCGCTGGCCGATTGTGGGCTGGAGGAGTTCGACGCCGTCCTGGCCGCGAAGGTCGACGGCGCCCGTCATCTGGACGAGCTGCTCGCTGACCGGCCGCTGAAGCTGTTCGTGTTGTTCTCGTCGATCGCCGCGATCTGGGGCAGCGGCGGTCAGGGCGCCTACGCGGCCGCGAACGCCTACCTAGACGCCCTCGCCGCTAACCGGGCCGCCCGCGGCCTCGCGGCGACGTCGGTGGCCTGGGGTGCGTGGGCCGGTGACGGGATGGCGGCCGGTGAGACAACCGACTACCTGCGCAAGCGTGGCGTGGTGCCGCTGGACCCGGCCACCGCGATCGCCGGGCTGCAAGCCAGTGTCGAGGCCGGCTACACCACCACGGTGCTGGCCGGGATGGACTGGGAGCCGTTCGTCGCCGGGTTCACCGCCGCCCGCCCCCGTCCCCTGCTCGACGACCTGCCCGAGGTCCAAGCCGCCCAAACACAGCCGGACGCGGGTGGCGCGTCGAAGCTGGCCGGACGGTTGGCAGGGCTCGACACCGTCGCCCAGAACGCCCTCGTCTTGCAGTTGGTGCGTGAGCAAGTGGCTCGAGTGCTCGGGCACGCCGGACCCGACGCCGTCGACCCGGCGGTGGCGTTCAACGACATGGGCTTCGACTCGTTGACCGCGGTCGAACTGCGCAACCTGCTGACCGAGACCACCGGCCTACGCCTGCCGGCCACCCTCGTCTTCGACTATCCAAACGCGGCGGTGCTGGCCGAGTACGTGCTCGGGCAGCTGTCAGGTGCCCGTGCTGAGGTGGTGGTGCATGCCGCGGCAGTGGTGGATGAGCCGATCGCGATCGTCGGGATGAGCTGCCGGCTACCTGGTGGTATCGATTCACCGGAGGAGTTCTGGTCGCTGCTGGCCGACGGCGACGTCGCGGTGACCGATTTCCCTGATGATCGTGGTTGGGACCTGACGCGGCTGTTCCATGACAACCCCGACCAGCCCGGCACCTCCTACGTGCGGCAGGGCGGATTTGTCTCGGCGGCCCAGTTCGACCCCGGCTTCTTCGGGATTAGCCCGCGCGAGGCGATGGGGATGGATCCGCAGCAGCGGCTGCTGCTCGAAGCGTGCTGGGAGGCGGTGGAGCAGGCTGGCCTCGACCCAGCTGGACTGCGTGGTAGCCGTACCGGTGTGTTCGTGGGCGCCGCTTCCACCGACTACACGGCGCTGCTCGCCGGTGGGGATCCGGCGGCCCTGGAAGGGTATGTGCTGACTGGGAATGTCGGCAGTGTGATTTCTGGTCGGGTGTCGTACACGTTCGGGCTTGAGGGTCCGGCGGTGACGGTGGATACGGCGTGTTCGTCGTCGTTGGTGGCGTTGCATTTGGCGGCGCAGGCGTTGCGGCAGGGTGAGTGCACGCTGGCGCTGGCCGGTGGTGTGGCAGTGATGTCGACACCGGCGACGTTTGTGGAGTTCTCCCGGCAGCGTGGCCTCGCACCGGACGGGTTGTGTAAGTCGTTCGCGGCTGGTGCTGATGGCACAGCGTGGGCTGAGGGTGTCGGTGTGCTGGTGGTGGAACGGCTGTCGGACGCTCGCCGTAACGGCCACAACATTCTCGCGATCGTGCGAGGTAGCGCGGTCAACCAAGATGGTGCCAGCAACGGTTTGACCGCGCCGAACGGACCAGCACAGGAGAAAGTGATCCGGCAGGCGCTGGCCAGTGCCGACCTCACCACTGGTGACGTGGACGTGGTGGAGGCCCACGGCACCGGGACCGTGCTGGGTGACCCGATCGAGGCCCAGGCGTTGCTGGCCACCTACGGGCAAGGCCGGGAACGTCCACTGTGGCTCGGCTCGGTGAAGTCCAACCTCGGTCACACGCAGGCGGCAGCTGGAGTTACCGGGATCATCAAGACAGTTCTGGCGATGCGGCACGGGATGCTGCCCCGTACGTTGCACGTGGACGCCCCGACCGGTCAGGTCGACTGGACCGACGGCGCGATCGAACTGCTCACCGAACCCGTCGAGTGGACTCCCAACGGCCGGCCCCGCCGAGCGGGCATCTCCGCCTTCGGCGTGAGCGGCACCAACGCCCACGTCATCCTGGAAGAAGGCGACACCCCCGAACCCCCACCAGCCGAAGATGTAGCACCGGTGGTGCCGTGGCTGGTGTCGGCGAAAACCGAGGAGTCGTTGCGGGGCCAGGTCCTTCGTCTGGCTGACTTCGCCGCTGGGTCTGGTGTGCGGCCGGTGGACGTGGCTTATACGCTCGCGACGGCCCGAGCCCGGTTCGCGCATCGGACGTACGCGGTCGGCTCCACTATGGAAGGTTTGAGGTTTTCGACCGGCGTGACAGCGAACCGGTCGGGTCGGCTGGCTGTGGTGTTTACCGGTCAGGGTTCGCAGCGCCTGGGTATGGGCCGACAGCTGCACGGTGTGTTGCCGGTGTTCACGGCGAAGTTCGACGAGGTGTGCGCCGCGTTCGACGGTCTGCTGCCGCGCCCGCTGGCGGAGGTGATGTGGTCCGACGCTGACGCGTTGGGTCAGACCCTGTATGCGCAGCCGGCGATCTTTGCGGTCGAGGTGGCGTTGTTTGCCCAGTTCGAAGCGTGGGGTGTCAGCCCCGACTTCGTGGCCGGTCACTCGATCGGCCAGATCGCGGCATCCTATGTGTCCGGTGTGTTTTCGTTGGAGGATGCGGCGCGGTTGGTGGCAGCCCGTTCGTCGCTGATGCAGGCACTACCTGCTGGCGGAGCGATGCTCGCGGTGCGCGCCACCGAGGCCGAGGTCCTGCCGCACCTGACCGACCTGGTGAGCGTGGCGGCGGTAAACGGGCCCACGTCGGTCGTCGTGGCCGGTGATGCCGCGCAGGTCGAGGCTCTGGAGTCCCGCTGGAAGGGCGAGGGCCGCAAGGTCAAGCGGCTGACGGTTTCGCATGCGTTCCATTCGCCGTTGATGGATCCGATGCTGGATGACTTCGCTACGGCTTTGGCCGGCGTCACGTTCCGGGAGCCGTTGCTGCCGTTCGCGGAGCCTGTCGAGACCGCCGGCTACTGGGTGCGGCATGTGCGGCAGCCGGTTCGTTTCGCTGACACGATCTCGTGGCTGGCTGGGCAGGGGGTCGGCACGTTCCTAGAACTCGGGCCCGAGGGTGTGTTGACCGCGCTGATCCCCGAGTCGAGCCAGGACGCCGTCGCAGTCGCGTCGCTGCGCGGGGATCGGGACGAAGTCGAGGCCACCGTCACCGCGCTGGCCGGGCTACACAGCCATGGCGTCGAGGTCGACTGGGAGGCGTTCTTCAGCCCGTGGCAGCCCCGGATCGTCGACGTCCCCACGTACGCGTTCCAGCACTCCCGCTTCTGGATAGACGTGACCCGCCCAGCGGGTGGCCCGGATGTAGTGGGGTCGCGGTTCTGGGAGCTGGTCGGCGGCGGTGCGGAGGCGTTGGGCCGGGAGTTGGGAGTTCCGGCTGACTCGGAGGCGTTGCGGGAGCTGTTGCCGGCGTTGGCGTCGTGGCGTGAGCGTGATGCCCGTAAGGCGGTGATCGACGGCTGGCGGTATGAGGTCGCCTGGAAGCCGTGGACTGCGGGGACGGCGTCGGGCGCTCTGACAGGTAGGTGGCTTGTCGCCGGCGACCCGGCCGCGGTCGAGCACCTGGCTGCTGCCGGTGCGGAGGTCGTGCGTGTCGAGGGTGATCTGACCGATCGGGATGCCCTTACCGCGCAGCTCGGCCCGTGCGCCGGTGTGGTGTATGCCGGTGGTGATGCCCGGTCGGTGCTCGTCCTGGCCCAAGCACTCGGCGAGGCCGGTGTGGACGCTCCACTGTGGCTGATCACCAGCGGGGCGGTGTGGACCGACGACACCGAAGCTGATGTGAATCCTGATGCTGCGCAGGTGTGGGGTCTTGGCCGGGTCGTGGGCTTGGAGGCAGCGGGCCGGTGGGGTGGCCTGATCGACCTGCACGACAACACGGGCTGGGATCGGGTGGTCGGCATCCTGGCCGGGGAGAGTGCGGAGGACCAGTTCGCCGTCCGCCCGGCAGGAGTGTTCGTGCGCAGGCTGCGGCACGCCACGCCGACGCCGGCAGCGCCGCAGGAGCTGACCGTCGACGGCACGGTGGTCGTGACCGGCGGCACCGGCGCCCTCGGCGCTCACGTGGCCCGCTGGCTGGCTGGGCGTGGTGTCGAGCGGCTGGTGCTGACCAGCCGCCGCGGCCTGAACAGTCCGGGTGCGGCCGAGCTGTGTGAGGAGCTACGAAACGCCGGCGTCCCGCAGATCGACGTGGTCGCCTGCGACGTCGCCGACCGTGACGCCCTGGCCGCGTTGCTGGCGGATATCCAGGACCTGACCGGTGTGGTGCACGCGGCCGGCGCGGGTCAGTTGACCCCGTTGGCCGATTGCGGGTTGGACGAGTTCGACGCCGTGCTGGCGGCGAAGGTCGGCGGTGCCCGAAACCTGGACGAGCTGCTGAGTGACCGGCCGCTGCGACTGTTCGTGTTGTTCTCGTCGATCGCCGCGATCTGGGGCAGCGGCGGTCAGGGCGCGTATGCGGCCGCGAACGCCTACCTGGACGCCCTTGCCGCTAACCGGGCCGCCCGCGGCCTGGCCGCGACGTCGGTGGCGTGGGGTGCGTGGGCTGGTGACGGGATGGCGGCCGGTGAGACCACCGACTACCTGCGTAAGCGTGGCGTGGTGCCGCTGGACCCGGCCACCGCGATCGCCGGGTTGCAAGCCAGTGTGGAGGCCGGCTACACCACGACAGTGCTGGCCGGTATGGACTGGGAGCCGTTCGTCGCCGGGTTCACCGCGGCCCGCCCCCGTCCCCTGCTGGACGAGCTGCCCGAGGTCCAAGCCGCCCAGACACATCCGGATGCCGGTGGCGAGTCACGACTGGCTACCCAACTGGCCGGTCTGGACAACGCCGGCCAGCAGGCACACATCCTGGAGCTGGTACGCGACCAGGTCGCCCGAGTGCTCGGACACGCCGGACCCGACGCCGTCGACCCGACGGTCGCGTTCAACGACATGGGCTTCGACTCACTGACTGCGGTCGAACTGCGCAACCTGCTCACCGAAACCACCGGCCTACGCCTGCCGGCCACCCTCGTCTTCGACTACCCCGACGCGACAGCGCTGGCCGGATACGTACGGACGAAGCTCGTACCGGACGAGGGCAGCGCGACCGACCCGATCATCGCGGACGTCGACAAGCTGGAGTCCGCGCTGCTCGCCGCGAGCGTCGACGACGCGGACCGGTCCAGGATCACGATCCGGCTCCAGACGCTGATGGCCAAGTGGAGCGAGGCGCAGGCGTCCGACAACGCGGCCGTGGCGGACCGCATCACCGCTGCCTCGGCAGACGAAATCTTCGACTTCATCGACAGAGAACTCGGTCGCGCCTGATGCGAGTGTCTCCAAGCGTTGCGGCTGAGGAAGGGCTGACCCGGAAATGACGCGCGAAGAAAAGCTCATGGACTACCTCAAGTGGGTAACCGCCGACCTGCACCAGACACGGCAACGGTTGCTCGAGGTGGAGTCGGGCAAGCAGGAGCCCATCGCGATCGTCGGGATGAGCTGCCGGCTGCCGGGTGAGGTGTACTCGCCCGAGGACCTGTGGGACGTCGTCGCGTCGGACCGGGACGTGATCGGGGAGTTTCCGTCCGACCGCGGCTGGGACATCGACCGCATCTACCACCCCGACCCGGACCACCCCGGCACCTCGTACGCCCGCGAGGGTGGCTTCGTCAGCAGCGCGTCCCGCTTCGACCCGGCCTTCTTCGGGATCAGCCCGCGTGAGGCGCTCGCGATGGATCCGCAGCAGCGGCTGCTGCTGGAGACGTCGTGGGAGGCGCTCGAGCGAGCCGGCGTACCCGTCACCGGGCTGAAGGGGAGCCAGACCGGCGTCTTCGTCGGGGCGAGCGGCACCGACTACTCAGCTTTCCTGGCCGCCAACCCCAGCGACGCCGAGGGTTTCATCTCGACCGGCAACGCCGGCAGCGTGGTCTCCGGCCGCCTGGCGTACGTCTTCGGCCTCGAAGGGCCGGCCGTCACAGTGGACACCGCCTGCTCGTCGTCGCTCGTCGCGCTCCACCTGGCCTGCCAGGCGTTGCGCCAGGAGGAGTGCACGCTGGCCCTCGCGGCCGGTGTCGCCGTGATGTCCACGCCGGGCGCGTTCGTCGAGTTCAGCCGGCAGCGGGGCCTTGCCGCCAACGGGCGCTGCAAGTCGTTCGCCGCCGCCGCCGACGGCACGGGCTGGGGCGAGGGCGCCGGTGTCCTCGTGGTGGAGCGGCTCGCCGACGCCCGCAGAAACGGCCACCGGATCCTCGCCGTCGTACGGGGGAGCGCGGTCAACCAGGACGGTGCCAGCAATGGTCTCACCGCCCCAACGGCCCCTCGCAGGAACGGGTGATCCGCCAGGCCCTCGCCAGCGCGAAGCTCACCACCGCCGACGTCGACGTCGTCGAGGCGCACGGCACCGGCACCACGCTCGGCGACCCGATCGAGGCGCAGGCGCTGCTCGCGACGTACGGCCAGGGGCGCGACACCCGACCGCCGCTGTGGCTCGGCTCGGTGAAGTCGAACATGGGCCACACCCAGGCCGCCGCCGGCATGGCGGGCATCATCAAGATGGTCATGGCGATGCGGCACGGCCTGCTGCCTCGCACTCTCCACGTGGACGAGCCCACACCGCACGTCGACTGGTCGGCCGGTGCCGTACGGCTGCTCACCGAACCGGTGGAGTGGAAGCCGAACGGCAGCCCTCGGCGGGCGGGCGTCTCCTCCTTCGGGTCAGCGGCACCAACGCCCACGTCATCATCGAGGAGCCGGGCGAGTTCACCCCGGAGCCCACCGCCGAGACCCTCCCGCCACTGCCAGCGCAGCCGGCCACCGTCGTCCCGTGGCTCGTCTCCGGGCGCAGCGCGGCGGCAGTGCGCGCCCAGGCGACCCGGCTCGCCAACCACGCCGCCGCCACCGGCGCCCGGCCCGTGGACACCGGGTTTTCCCTCGCCACCGACCGCGTGCACTTCATGCACCGCGCGGCCATCGTCGCCGAGGACCGCGCCGAGTTCGTCCAGCGGCTTGAAGCCTTGGCACGAGGCGATGCCGCCCCCGGCCTCGTGACCGGCACGACCGGTGCCGCCGGGCGGCTGGCGGTGGTGTTCACCGGTCAGGGCTCGCAGCGGCTGGGCATGGGCCGCGACCTGCACGGCGTGCTCCCCGCGTTCACCGCGAAGTTCGACGAGGTGTGTGCCGCCTTCGACGGCCTGCTGCCGCGCCCGCTGGCCGAGGTGATGTGGTCCGACGGTGCGGCGCTGGGCCGGACCCAGTATGCCCAGCCGGCCATTTTCGCGGTCGAGGTGGCGTTGTTCGCCCAGTTCGAGGCGTGGGGTGTGAGCCCCGACTTCGTGGCCGGCCACTCGATCGGCCAGATCGCGGCGGCGCACGTCTCGGGTGTGTTCACTGTGGACGATGCCGCTCGCCTGGTGGCGGCGCGGGCCTCGCTGATGCAGGCACTGCCGGCCGGCGGGGCGATGCTCGCCGTACGGGCCACCGAGGACGAGGTTCTGCCGCACCTGACCGACCTGGTGAGCGTCGCCGCCGTCAACGGGCCATCCTCGGTCGTCGTCGCCGGCGACAGCGGCCAGATCGACGCGCTGGAGCAGACGTGGCGCGGTGAAGGCCGGAAGGTCAAGCGGCTCACCGTCTCGCACGCGTTTCACTCGCCGCTGATGGACCCGATGCTGGACGACTTCGCCGCCGCCCTCGTCGGCATCACGTTCGAGCAGCCGTCACGACCGTTTCATGAGCCCGTGCAGACGGCCGACTACTGGGTCGGTCACGTACGCCGGCCGGTCCGTTTCGCCGACACCATTGCCTGGCTCGCCGAGCAGGGTGTGGGTACGTTCCTGGAGGTGGGCCCGGATGGCGTGCTGAGCGCGCTGATCCCCGAGTGCCTGCCCGACGGCAGCCCCGCGACGGTCGCCAGCCTCCGCGGCGACCAGCCGGAGCTCGGCGCCGCCCTCACCGCGGTCGCCCGGCTGCACTGCCACGGCGTCGAGGTCGACTGGCCGGCCGTGCACGCACCCTGGCAGCCCGAGTCGACCGACCTGCCCACTTACGCGTTCCAGCACGACCGCTACTGGCTCGACGCCCCGGCCGTGCTCGGCGACGTCGCCTCCGTGGGGCTCGCCGCCGCCGGGCACCCGCTGCTCGGCGCCGCGATCGGCCTGGCCGACGGTGACGGTGCGGTGCTCACGGGCAGGATCTCCTTGCGTACGCACCCGTGGCTGGCCGGCCGGACCGTCGCCGGCCACATCCTGCTCCCCGGCGCCGCGTTCGTGGAGCTGGCGGTCCGGGCCGGTGACGAGGTCGGCGCGGACGTGCTGGAGGAGCTGACCCTGCACACGCCGCTGATCCTGCCGGACCGCGGCGGCGTACAGGTGCAGATCACCGTCACCGGCACCGACACGCCAGGCCGGTACAACGTCACCGTCTACTCCCGCGCCGAAGACGGGACACCGGACTGGATCCGGCACGTCACCGGCGTACTGGCCGTCGAAACCGAGACGTGGGTCAGCGAGACGCGGCACGAGCTCGCCGAGTGGCCGCCCGGCGGCGCCGAAGCCGTGCCGGTCGAGGCGGGAGAGGGCGAAGAGGCGCCGTCGGTGTGGCGGCGCGGCGACGACATCTTCGTCGAGGCCGCGCTCCCAGCCGAGCGGCGCGGCGAGGCCGGCGGGTACGGCCTGCACCCCGCGCTCCTCGAAGCCGTGCTCTCCACTGTGGACGAGGGTGACGCCGTCGCGCACGAGTGGACCGGCGCTCGGCTGCACGCGACCGGTGCCGCTGCGGTGCGCGCCAAGCTCTCGCCCGTACCCGATGGCGGATTTGCGATCCTCGTCGCCGACGACAGCGGTGACCCGGTCGCCACGGTCGAACGGCTCGCGCTCCGCCCCCTCGCCGCCGATCAGCTCGACGCCGCGCGGGGTGGCACGGTCGATTCCCTGTTCCAGGTCGACTGGACTCTCGTCAATACGGCAGACGAGCCGTACGACGGCTGGATCGCCATCGGTGAGCCTTTCGACGGCGTGCCCGGGTACCCGACGCTGGAGGCCGCGACCACCGGCCACGACGGCGTGCCGGCGGCGATCGTGTGGCGGCTGCCCGCGCCCGACCCGGAGGCCGCGACGCCCGACGCCGTGCGGGCAGCCACAGGAGCGGCGCTCGACCTGATCCAGGCCTGGCTTGCCGACACCACCTGGGCGACCACCCCGCTCGTCGCCGTCACCGCCGGTGCGGTCAGCGTGGACGGCGAGCCGGTCACCGACCTCGCCGGATCGGCGGTGTGGGGGCTGCTGCGCTCCGCGCAGTCCGAACACCCCGGCCGGCTGGTCCTCGCCGACCTCGACGGCTCGCCGGAGGCCCACGCGGCGCTGCCCGGCGCGATCGCCTCCGGCGAACCGCAGCTCGCGATCCGCGGCACCGGCGTACGGGCGCCCCGGCTGGCCAGGGCGGTCACCCCGGCCGCCGCACCGGCCCACGCGTGGGACAGCGACGGCACGGTCCTCGTCACCGGCGCCACCGGCGGGCTGGGCGGGCCCCTCGCCCGCCACCTGGTCGGCACGTACGGCGTGCGGCACCTGCTGCTCGCCAGCCGCTCGGGTGCGGACGCCGCCGGCGCCACCGCGCTCCGCGACGAGCTGGTGGGCCTCGGCGCCGACGTTCGGTTCGCCGCCGTCGACGTGGCGGACCGCGCCGCGCTCGCCGCGCTCGTCGACAGCATTCCCGCCGCACACCCGCTCACCGCCGTCATCCACGCCGCGGGTGTGGTCGACGACGGCGTCGTGGAGTCGCTGACCCGGGAGCGGCTCGACGCCGTACTCCGCCCCAAGGCCGACGGCGCATGGCACCTGCACGAGCTGACCGCGGCGATGCCGCTCGCCGCCTTCGTCTGCTTCTCCTCCTCGGCGGGCACGTTCGGCGGGCCCGGCCAGGCCAACTACGCCGCCGCGAACGCGTTCCTCGACGGCCTCGCACAGCACCGCCGCGCCCAGGGACTGCCCGCGCTCACGCTCGCCTGGGGCATGTGGGCCGCGACGACCGGCATGACGAAGGGACTCGGCCAGGCCGACCTCAACCGGGCCGCCCGCGCCGGCGGGGCGCTCCCGCTCGACGAGGGCTTGCGGCTCCTGGACATCTCGCTCACCCTGGGCTGCCCTGCCGTCGTACCCATCCGGCTCGACCTCGCCGGCATCCGCTCCCAGGCCGGCACCGGCCCGGTCGCGCCGCTGCTGCGCGGCCTCGTCCGCACCCCCGCGCGCCGCGCGGTCCAGAGCGGCGTCGCCTCCGGTGGCTCGCCGCTGGCCCAGCGCCTCGCCGGTCTCACCCGCGAAAAGCAAGATCAAATTCTTCTTGATTTGGTACGGGCACAGACTGCCACGGTCCTCGGACACACCTCCCCCGACGCCGTCGAACCAGGCCTGGCCTTCAGCGAGATGGGTTTCGACTCGCTCACCGCCGTCGAACTCCGTAACGGCCTCAGCGCCGTCACCGGACTGCCGCTGCCTGCCACCCTCATCTTCGACTACCCCAACCCGGTCGCACTCGCCACGCACCTCGGCACCCGGGTCGCCGGCGCCGCACCCGCCGCGGCGGTGCGGATCCCGACCACCATCGACGCCGGCGAGCCCATCGCCATCGTCGGGATGAGCTGCCGTTTCCCGGGCGGCGTCAGCACACCCGAGGAGCTGTGGCGGATGCTCGCCGGCGGCGTCGACGGGATGTCCGGCTTCCCGTCGGACCGCGGCTGGGACCTCGCCTCGCTCTTCGACGACTCGTCGCAGACCGGCCGCAGCGCGACGGCCGACGGTGGCTTCCTGACCGACGTGAGCGGCTTCGATCCGGCGTTCTTCGGGATCAGTCCGCGTGAGGCGACGGCGATGGATCCGCAGCAGCGGCTGTTGCTGGAGGCGTCGTGGGAGGCGTTCGAGCGCTCCGGAGTGGATCCGGCTGGGTTGCGGGGCAGCCAGACCGGTGTGTTCGTCGGCACCAACGGGCAGGACTACGGTGCGCTGCTGGCGGGAGCGCCCGCGGGCACCGAGGGCTACCTGATGACCGGCGCGTCGAGCAGTGTCATGTCGGGCCGGGTGTCGTACGTCTTCGGCCTCGAAGGGCCTGCGGTCACTGTGGACACCGCGTGCTCGTCGTCGCTGGTGGCGCTCCACCTGGCGGCTCAGGCGCTGCGGCAGGGCGAGTGCGATCTGGCGCTGGCCGGCGGTGTGACGGTGATGTCGACGCCGGCCGCGTTTGTGGAGTTTTCCCGGCAAGGTGGTCTGGCATTTGACGGGCGGTGCAAGGCGTTCGCGGCGGGCGCCGACGGTACGGGTTGGGGTGAGGGCGTCGGCATGCTGCTCGTGGAGCGGCTGTCGGACGCGCGGCGCAACGGTCACCAGGTCCTCGCGACACTGCGGGGTAGTGCGGTCAACCAGGACGGTGCCAGTAACGGCCTGACCGCGCCGAATGGTCCGTCGCAGGAGCGGGTGATCCGCCAGGCTCTCGCCAGTGCGCGGCTGTCACCGTCTGACGTGGACGCGGTCGAGGCTCACGGTACGGGTACTCGGTTGGGTGACCCGATCGAGGCGCAGGCGTTGTTGGCCACGTATGGGCAGGGTCGGGAGCGTCCACTGTGGCTTGGATCGGTGAAGTCGAACATCGGTCACACCCAGGCGGCCGCTGGTGTGGCCGGGATCATCAAGATGGTGATGGCGATGCGGCACGGGACGTTGCCGCGCACATTGCACGTGGATGCGCCGACGCCCGAGGTGGACTGGACGGCCGGAAACGTCGAGCTGTTGACCGAGCCGGTGCGATGGAGCCCGAACGGGCATCCGCGCCGGGCCGGTGTTTCGTCGTTCGGAGTGAGCGGCACCAACGCCCACGTGATCCTGGAAGAGGGCGACGCCCCCGAACTCCTACCGGTCGAGGATGTGGCACCGGTCGTGCCGTGGCTGGTGTCGGCCAAGACCGAGGAGTCGTTGCGGGGTCAGGTTCTTCGTCTGGCTGACGTCGCGACCGGGCCTGGCGTACGGCCGGTGGACGTGGCGTACACGCTGGCAACCGCTCGGGCCCGGTTCGCGCACCGGTCGTACGCGGTCGGTTCCACAGTGGAAGACCTGCGGTTCTCGACCGGCGTGACAGCGAACCGGCCGGGTCGCCTGGCTGTGGTGTTTACCGGTCAGGGTTCGCAGCGCCTGGGTATGGGCCGGCAGTTGCACGGTGTGCTGCCGGTGTTCACGGCGAAGTTTGACGAGGTGTGCGCCGCGTTCGACGGTCTGCTGCCACGTTCGTTGGCGGAGGTGATGTGGTCCGATGCCGATGCGTTGGGCCAGACCCTGTATGCCCAGCCGGCGATCTTCGCGGTCGAGGTGGCGTTGTTCGCCCAGTTCGAGGCGTGGGGTGTGAGCCCGGACTTCGTGGCCGGTCACTCGATCGGTCAGATCGCGGCGTCCTATGTGTCCGGTGTCTTCGACTTGGCGGACGCGGCCCGTCTGGTAGCGGCGCGTTCGACGTTGATGCAGGCACTGCCGTCCGGTGGGGCAATGCTCGCGGTGCGCGCCACCGAGGCAGAGGTGTCGCCGCACCTGACCGACCTGGTCAGTGTCGCGGCGGTCAACGGGCCGTCGTCGGTGGTCGTCGCGGGTGACGGTGGCCAGGTCGACGCTCTCGAGGCCCTCTTCCGCGCCGAAGGCCGGCAGGTCAAGCGGTTGACGGTCTCGCACGCGTTCCACTCGCCGCTGATGGACCCGATGCTGGACGACTTCGCCGCCGCCCTGGCCGATGTGACGTTCCGGTGGCCGTTGCTGCCGACTCTCGATCCCATCGCGACCGCCGACTACTGGGTGCGGCACGTGCGGCAGCCGGTTCGTTTCGCCGAAACGGTGCGGTGGCTGGCCGAGCACGGCGTTGGCACCTTCCTGGAGCTCGGCCCGGACAGCGTACTGACCGCGCTGATCCCCGAGTGTTTTCCCGAGGACGGCCCGGTCGCGGTCGCGTCGCTGCGCGCCGACCGGGACGAGGTCGAGGCCGCCGTCACCGCACTGGCCGGGCTGCACAGCCACGGCGTCGACGTCGACTGGGACGCCTTCTTCAGCCCGTGGCAGCCCCGGATCGTCGACGTCCCCACGTACGCGTTCCAGCACTCCCGCTACTGGGTCGACCCGATCGCCGGCGCACCCGCCGACGTCGCCGCCGCCGGTCTCAGCGCCGCCCGCCACCCGCTGCTCGGCGCGGCGGTCAGCCTCGCCGACGGCGACGGTGTGGTGCTGACCGGCCGCCTCTCGCTGTCGACGCACCCGTGGCTGGGCGACCACGTGGTCGGCGGCGGAGTCTGGCTGCCCGGTACGGCGTTCGTGGAGATGGCGATCCGGGCCGGTGACGAGGTCGGCGCCGACGTACTGGAAGAGCTGACTCTGCAAGCCCCGCTCGTGCTGGCCGAACGCGGCGCGATCCAGGTGCAGGTGACCGTGGGTGCCGCCGACGACCAGGGCCACCGGAGCGTCGGCGTCCACTCGCGGCCCGAGGGCGGCGACGGCGAGTGGACCTGCCACGCGACCGGCCTGCTCGCCAACACGGCGGCCGAGGCGCGCCTGCCCGACCTGACCGCATGGCCGCCCGCCGGCGCCGAGCCCGTGTCGCTCGACGGCTGGTACGAAGCCCTCGCCGACCTCGGCCTGCGCTACGGTCCCTGGTTCCGGGGACTGCGCGGGCTGTGGCGGGCCGGCGACGACGTGTACGTCGAGGTGTCGCTACCAGACGGACAGGCCGACGAAGCCGCCCGGTTCGGGCTGCACCCGGCTCTGCTCGACGCGGCCCTGCACGGCATCGCGGCCGGCGGCTGGGAGGGAT
This sequence comes from Phytohabitans flavus, assembly GCF_011764545.1. Lineage (GTDB taxonomy): Bacteria > Actinomycetota > Actinomycetes > Mycobacteriales > Micromonosporaceae > Phytohabitans > Phytohabitans flavus. The sequence continues at coordinate 937,350 of NZ_AP022870.1, forward strand.
CCGGCCTGTCCGGCGTGCCGTTCGAGTGGAACGGTGTACGGCTCCACGCCTCGGGCGCCGGTGTGCTGCGGGCGCGGCTGTCCCGCCTGCCGGCCGGCGGCCTGGGACTGCTGGTCGCGGACGGCTCCGGTGCGCCGGTGGCGTCGGTCGACTCGCTCGTGCTGCGGCAGGTCACCGCGACGGCCGCCACGGCCGGCTCCGACTCGCTGTTTCGCGTCGACTGGCGTGAGGCCCGCTGCCGGAACACGCCCCGGCCGACTCGGTGGTCGTGCTCGGCTCCGGACTCCCGGGCCTCGACGCACCGGTGGTGGAAGACCCGACCGGCGCCGCCGGTGTGACGGTGCTGCCCGTGGCGGCCCCGACCGAAGACGCCGGCGCGGCGGCGGGCGCTCGCGGCGTAGCGCAGGACGTGCTCGGTGTCGTACGGGAGTGGCTGGCCGGCCCCGGCGAGCGGCTTGTCGTGGTGACCCGGGCAGGCGTCCTGGTCGGCGCCGACGAGGGAGTGGACGTGGCGGTGGCTCCCGTGTGGGGTCTGCTGCGGTCGGCGCAGTCGGAGCATCCGGGCCGGGTTGTGCTTGTCGATGTGGACGGTGACCCGGCCTCGGCGGGTCTGATTCCGCTGCTGGCGGCCGGTGATGAGCCGCAGGTTGCGGTCCGTGGTGGTCGCCTGTGGGTGCCGCGTCTGGAACGCGTGCCTGTTGCGGGCGCCGATTGGCTTCTGGAGGTTTCGGCCGACGGCACGTTGGACGGTATGCGCCTGGGCCCCGCGCCGGAGGCGGCCGTGTTGGAGCCCGGTCAGGTGCGGATCACGATCCGGGCCGGTGGGATGAACTTCCGCGACGTGATGATCGCGTTGGGCATGTACCCAGACCCGGCCGTGCTCGGTTCCGAGGGCGCCGGCGTGGTCGTGGAGGTCGGCCCGGAGGTCACCGAGTGGTCGGTGGGTGACCGGGTGATGGGCATGTTCTCCGGCGCCTTCGGGACGGCGGCGGTGGCCGACGCTCGGATGATCGCCCGGATTCCGGACGGCTGGTCGTACGCGACGGCGGCGTCAGTTCCGATCGTGTTTTTGACCGCCTATTACGCCCTGGTCGATCTGACCGATCTCAAGTCGGGGGAGACGATCCTGATCCATGCCGGTACGGGTGGTGTGGGTATGGCGGCTACTCAGTTGGCCCGGCACTTGGGTGCGAACGTGTTGACCACGGCGAGTAGGGCGAAGTGGCCGGTGTTGCACGAGCTCGGGTTTACACCGGAGCGGATCGCGTCGTCGCGGGATCTGGACTTCGAGCAGGCGTTCATGGACACCACGGGCGGTCGTGGTGTGGATGTGGTGCTCAACGCGTTGGCTGGCCCGTTCGTGGACGCGTCGCTGCGGCTGCTGCCGAGGGGTGGCCGGTTCGCGGAGATGGGTAAGACCGACAAGCGTGACCCCGCCCAGGTCGCGAAGGAGCATCCGGGTGTCGCCTACCGGGCGTTCGACCTCTCGGAGGCTGGGCCGGAGCGGATCGGCCAGATGCTGGCCCAGTTGCTCGACCTCTTCGACCAGGGTGTGCTCAACCCGCTGCCCGTGCGCGGCTGGGACATCCATCAAGCTCAGGACGCGTTCCGTTACATGTCCGCCGCCAAGCACATCGGCAAGGTCGTCCTGACGGTGCCGGCCGGCTGGTCCGGGGACGGGACCGTGCTGGTTACGGGCGGGACCGGTGGTTTGGGTGCGGTGGTGGCCAGGCATCTGGCGGCGACGCATCGAGTGCCGCACCTGCTGCTGGCCAGTCGTTCGGGACCGGCCGCGGAGGGTGTCGAGGAGTTGGTGGCCGAGCTGGCCGGTTACGGTAGCCGGGCGACCGTGGTGGCCTGCGACGTCACCGACCGGGAACAGATCGCCGATCTGCTCGCCCACGTTCCGCAGGATCAGCCGTTGCGGGCGGTGGTCCACGCGGCGGGTGTGCTCGACGACGGGCTGGTGGAGTCGTTGACGCCGGAGCGGTTGCGGGCGGTGCTCAAGCCGAAGGTCGACGCGGCATGGCATCTGCACGAGTTGACCGCGTCGCTTCAGCTGGACAACTTCGTCATGTTCTCGTCTGCGGCGGCCGTGTTCGGGGCAGCTGGGCAGGGCAATTACGCGGCCGGCAACGCGTTCCTGGATGCCCTCGCGGTGCACCGGCGCAGCCGTAACCTGCCTGCTGTTTCGCTGGCGTGGGGTATGTGGGCGACCAGGTCGGGGATGACCGCGCACCTGTCGGATGCCGACTTTGCGCGGGTTGCTCGGGCTGGTGGTGCCCTTGACGAGGCAGAGGCGTTGACTCTGCTGGACCAGGCCCTCACCACGGGGTGGGCGAACGTGGTCCCCGCCCGTCTCGACGTGGCCGGGATCCGCAACCAGGCCGGCGCGAGCGTCCCGGCGCTGCTGCGCGGGCTGATCAAACCGGCCCGGCGCGCCGCGACCACGGTCGCCGTGGACACCGACAGCCTGGCCGGGCAGCTGGCCCGGCTCACGCCGGCTCAGCAGCAGGAGCACCTGCTCACCGTGGTGCGTACCCACACCGCCGCGATCCTCGGTCACGCCGGCCCGGACACGATCCCGCCGGAGCAGTCGTTCAACAACCTCGGCCTGGACTCGCTCACCGCTGTCGAGCTGCGCAACGCGCTCAACAGCACCACCGGGCAGCGGCTGCCCGCCACGCTGATCTTCGACTACCCCAACCCGAGCGCCCTCGCCGAATACCTGCGAAACCTCGTCGTCGGCGCCGCCAAGGACAGCGCGGTCGAGGCCGCACGCACCACCCGGAGTGCCTCGGACACCGAAGAGCCCATCGCCATCGTCGGCATGAGCTGCCGCTTCCCCGGCGGCGTCAACTCGCCGGAAGACCTGTGGCGGATGCTCGCCGACGGCGCCGACGGGCTCTCCGCCTTCCCCACCGACCGCGGCTGGGACCTCGGTTCGCTGCTCGACCCCGACCCGTCACAGCCGGGCCGCAGCGCCACCGGGATCGGCGGGTTCGTCACCGACCCGGCCGGCTTCGACTCGGCGTTCTTCGGCATCAGCCCGCGCGAGGCGCTCGCCATGGACCCGCAGCAGCGGCTGCTGCTGGAAGCCTCGTGGGAGGCGCTCGAACGCTCCGGCGTCGACCCCGCCCGCCTGCACGGCGGCCAGACCGGCGTCTTCATCGGCACCAGCACCCACGACTACGCGGCCCTGCTCGCCATGACGCCGGCCAGCGAGGGCTACATGGTGACCGGCACCGGCGCCGCGGTCATGTCCGGCCGGATCGCGTACACGTTCGGCCTGGAGGGGCCGGCCGTCTCCGTGGACACGGCGTGCTCGTCGTCGCTGGTGGCGTTGCATCTAGCGGCGCAGGCGCTGCGGCAGGGCGAGTGTGACCTCGCGCTGGCCGGTGGTGTGACGGTGATGTCGACGCCGGGCGCGTTCGTGGAGTTCTCCCGGCAAGGTGGTCTGGCCTTTGACGGCCGGTGCAAGGCGTTCGCGGCGGGCGCCGACGGTACGGGCTGGGCCGAGGGCGTCGGTGTGCTGGTGGTGGAGCGGCTGTCGGATGCCCGGGCCAAGGGACATCACGTGCTGGCGGTGCTGCGTGGAAGTGCGGTCAACCAGGACGGTGCCAGCAACGGCCTCACCGCGCCGAACGGCCCGTCGCAGGAGCGCGTGATCCGCCAAGCCCTCGCCAGTGCGCGGCTAACCCCGTCCGATGTGGACGCTGTCGAAGCCCACGGCACGGGCACGCGGTTGGGTGATCCGATCGAGGCGCAGGCGTTGTTGGCCACGTATGGGCAGGGTCGTGAGCGTCCGCTGTGGTTGGGCTCGGTGAAGTCGAACATCGGGCACACCCAGGCTGCTGCTGGTGTGGCTGGGATCATCAAGATGGTGATGGCGATGCGGCACGGGACGTTGCCGCGCACACTGCACGTGGACGCGCCGACGCCTGAGGTGGACTGGTCGGCCGGAAACGTCGAGCTGCTCGCCGAGCCGGTGCAGTGGGCGGCGAACGGCCGGCCGCGCCGGGCTGGTGTCTCGTCGTTCGGGGTCAGTGGCACCAACGCGCACGTAATCCTGGAGGAGGGTGACGCCCCGGCTCCTTCAGCGGCGCAAGACACGGCACCGGTGGTGCCATGGCTTGTGTCAGGCAAGACCGAAGAGGCGCTGAAGGCACAGCTCGTCCAGTTGGCGTCGTTCACGGCGGATACTGATGTGCGGCCGATGGACGTGGCGTACACGTTGGCGACCGCCCGGACCCGGTTCGCGCATCGGGCATACGCGGTCGGCTCCACTATGGAGGACCTGCGGTTTTCGACCGGCGTGACAGCAAACCGGTCGGGTCGCCTGGCCGTGGTGTTCACGGGTCAGGGTTCGCAGCGGCTGGGTATGGGCCGGCAGTTGCATGGTGTGCTGCCGGTGTTCACTGCCAGGTTTGACGAGGTGTGTGCCGCGTTCGACGGTTTGCTGCCGCGTCCGCTGGCGGAGGTGATGTGGTCCGACGTCGATGCGTTGGGTCAGACCCTGTTTGCGCAGCCGGCGATCTTCGCGGTCGAGGTGGCCCTGTTTGCCCAGTTCGAGGCGTGGGGTGTGAGCCCCGATTTCGTGGCGGGTCATTCGATTGGTCAGATCGCGGCGTCCTATGTGTCGGGTGTCTTCGATCTGGCGGATGCGGCTCGTCTGGTGGCGGCGCGTTCGACGTTGATGCAGGCACTACCTGCTGGCGGGGCGATGCTCGCGGTCCGCGCCAACGAGGACGAGGTCCTGCCGCACCTGACCGATCTGGTGTCGGTGGCGGCGGTGAACGGGCCGACCTCGGTCGTCGTGGCCGGTGATGCCGCACAGGTCGAGGCTCTGGAGTCGCGCTGGAAGGGTGAGGGCCGCAAGGTCAAGCGGCTGACGGTGTCGCACGCGTTCCACTCGCCGTTGATGGATCCGATGCTGGACGACTTTGCCGCCGCCCTGGCCGATGTGACGTTCCGGGAGCCGTTGCTGCCGTTCGCGGAGCCGGTGGACACGGTCGACTATTGGGTGCGGCATGTGCGGCAGCCGGTTCGTTTCGCTGACACGGTCTCCTGGCTGGCTGAGCAGGGGGTCGGCACGTTCCTGGAACTCGGGCCCGAGGGTGTGTTGACCGCGCTGATCCCGAGTCGAGGCAGGACGCTGTCGCGGTCGCATCGCTGCGCGGGGATCGGGACGAGGTCGAGGCCGCTGTCACGGCGTTGGCCGGGCTGCACAGCCACGGTGTCGACGTCGACTGGGACGCCTTCTTCGCCCCGTACACGCCGCGGATCGTCGACGTCCCCACGTACGCGTTCCAACGGTCGCGGTACTGGCCGGAGCTGTCTGGCGTGCAAATGGCTGGCTCGGCGGTCGGGTTGGGTCAGTCGGCCGCGGACCATCCGTTGCTGGGTGCCGCGGTGAGCCTGGCCGACGGTGACGGTGTGGTGCTGACCGGCCGCCTGTCGCTGTCGACGCACCCGTGGCTGGCCGACCACGTCGTGGGTGGCGCGGTGTGGCTGCCGGGTACGGCGTTTGTGGAGATGGCGGTCCGGGCTGGTGACGAGGTCGGTGCCGATCTGCTCGAAGAGCTGACCCTCGAGGCGCCGTTGGTGCTGCCCGAGCGGGGTGCGGTCCAGGTGCAGGTGACCGTCGGCGCGGCGGACGAGCAGGGCCGCTACCCGCTGTCGGTCCACTCCCGCCCTGAAGCCACGGACGGCGAGTGGCTGCGGCACGCTTCCGGCACGCTCGCCAGCATCCCGGCCACCCCGCGCCCGAGGTGCCGAGCCACTGGCCGCCGGCCGGCGCGGAGTCGGTATCCGTCGACGAGATCTACCCGGCGTTGGCGGCGATCGGGCTGTCGTACGGGCCGGTCTTCCAGGGCATCCAGGCGGTGTGGAAGGCCGGCGACGACCTGTTCGCGGAGGTGGCCCTGCTGCAGTCGGCGGTGGATCAGGCGGGTCGGTTCGGGTTGCACCCGGCCTTGTTGGATGCGGCGCTGCACGCGTTGAACGTCAGCGGCTGGGACGGCCCTGGTTTGGCGGGTGTGCCGTTCGAATGGCGGGGCGTACAGCTGCACGCCGCCGGCGCCGGGAGCCTGCGCGTACGCCTCTCCCGGGCAGCCGGCGGCGGCATCACGCTTGCCGTGGCGGACGCCTCAGGTATGGCTGTCGCGTCGGTGGAGTCGCTGGTGTTGCGGGCCGTCACCGCCGCACCCGCCGCGGCCGGCTCCGACTCGCTGTTCCGGGTTGACTGGCGTGAGGTGCCGCTGCCGGAACACGCCCCGGCCGAGTCGGTGGTCGTGGTGGGTGCTGGACTGCCCGGCCTGGACGTGCCGGCGATAGCGGACCCGACCGAGGCCACCGGCGTGGTCGTCCTGCCCGTGGCGGCGACGCCAGGCACCGATGTGGCCGGTGAGGCGCATCGCGTGGCCGAGGACGTGCTGGGCGTCGTACGCGATTGGCTGTCCGGCCCCGGTGAGCGGCTTGTGGTGGTGACCCGGGGCGGTGTGTCGGTCGGTTCCGATGCGGACGTCGACGTGGCGGTGGCTCCCGTGTGGGGTTTGCTGCGGTCGGCGCAGTCGGAGCATCCGGGCCGGGTTGTGCTTGTCGATGTGGACGGTGACCCGGCCTCGGCCGGCCTGATTCCTGTGTTGGCGGCCGGTGACGAGCCGCAGGTTGCGGTCCGTGGTGGTCGCCTGTGGGTGCCGCGCCTGGAACGCGTGCCCGCTGCGGGCGCCGGCTGGGTCCTGGAGGTCTCGGCCGACGGCACGCTGGACGGTATGCGCCTGGCCCCGGCACCGGAGGCGGCCGCGTTGGAGCCCGGTCAGGTGCGGATCGCGATCCGGGCCGGTGGGATGAACTTCCGCGACGTGATGATCGCGCTGGGCATGTACCCAGACCCGGCCGTGCTCGGCTCCGAGGGCGCCGGCGTGGTCGTGGAGATCGGCCCGGAGGTCACCGAGTGGTCGGTGGGTGACCGGGTGATGGGCATGTTCTCCGGTGCCTTCGGGACGGCGGCTGTCGCCGACGCTCGGATGATCGCGAAGATCCCGGACGGCTGGTCGTACGCCACGGCGGCGTCGATCCCGCTCGTGTTCCTGACCGCCTACTACGCACTCGTGGACCTGACCGAACTCAAGTCGGGGGAGACGATCCTGATCCACGCCGGCACCGGCGGTGTCGGTATGGCGGCCACCCAGTTGGCCCGCCACCTGGGCGCTGACGTGCTGACCACGGCGAGTAAGGCGAAGTGGCCGGTGCTGCACGAACTCGGGTTCAGCGGCGAGCAGATCGCCTCGTCGCGTGATCTGGACTTCGAGCAGGCGTTCATGGACACCACGCAGGGCCGTGGTGTGGACGTGGTGCTCAACGCGCTGGCCGGCCCGTTCGTGGACGCCTCGCTGCGGCTGCTGCCAAGGGGCGGCCGGTTCGCCGAGATGGGTAAGACCGACAAGCGGGACCCGGCCCAGGTCGCTTGGGAGCATCCGGGTGTCGTCTACCGGGCGTTTGACCTGGTGGAGGCCGGGCCGGAGCGGGTCGGTCAGATGCTGGCCCACCTTATGGAGTTGTTCGCCAACGGAACCCTGACGCCGTTGCCGGTGCGTGGTTGGGACATCCATCAGGCCCAGGACGCCTTCCGTTACATGTCCGCCGCCAAGCACATCGGCAAGGTGGTCCTGACCGTGCCGGCCGGCTGGTCCGCGGACGGGACCGTGCTGATCACCGGTGCGACCGGTGGCCTGGGTGCGGTAGTGGCCAGGCATCTCGCGGCCACGCACCGAGTGCCGCACCTGCTGCTGGCCAGCCGCTCGGGACCGGCCGCCGAGGGTGTCGAAGAGCTGGTGGCCGAACTGGCCGGTTACGGCAGCCGAGCGACCGTGGTGGCCTGCGACGTCACCGACCGGGAACAGATCGTGGCCCTGCTCACCCACATTCCGGAGGACCAGCCGTTGCGGGCAGTGATCCACGCGGCAGGGGTGCTCGACGACGGCTTGGTGGAGTCGCTGACGCCGGAGCGGCTGCAGGCCGTGCTCAAGCCGAAGGTCGACGCGGCATGGCACCTGCACGAATTGACCGCGCCCCTTCAGCTGGACAACTTCGTCATGTTCTCGTCCGTGGCGGCCGTGTTCGGCGCGGCCGGGCAAGGCAACTACGCGGCCGGCAACGCCTTCCTGGACGCCCTCGCCACCCACCGGCGGACCCGTAACCTGCCCGCCGTCTCGCTCGCCTGGGGCATGTGGGCGGAGGAGCGGGGATGGGCGGCCGCCTCGCCGACAACGAGCGCGGCCGCATCGCCCGCACCGCCGGCGCACTCGGCAACGACGAGGCACTCGCCCTGCTCGACAAGGCCCTCACCAGCGGGTACGCCAACCTCGTACCCACGAAACTGGACCTGTCGGGGCTCCGGGCGCAGGCAGGCAGTCACGGCGTACCCCCGCTGCTGCAAGGTCTCGTGCGGCCACCCGCGCGTCGCGGGACCAGCGGGGCCACCGCGGCGGCCGGCGGCCGTTCGCTCACCGACCGGCTCTCCGGGCTGGCCCGGGCGGAGCAGGATCGCGTGCTGCTCGACCTCGTACGGGCGGAGGCGGCGGCGGTGCTCGGACACGCCCACGCGGACGTGATCAAGCCGGAGAGCGAGTTCGTCGAGCTGGGCTTCGACTCGCTGACCTCGGTCGAGCTGCGCAACCGGCTCAACGCGGCCACCGGGCTGCGGCTCTCCGCGGCGGCGATCTTCGACGACTCGTCGTCACCGCAGGCGCTCGCCACCTACCTGGCAGGTCAGCTCGACCTGCCGGAGACGGCACCCGCCGCCGAGGAGGATGGCGGGACGAACGCCACCATCGCGCGCATGTTCATCGAGGGCACCGAGCGCGGCAAGATCGAGGAGTCGTTCGAGATGGTACGGGCCATCGCGCGCCTCCAGCCGGCCTTCGACACACCCGAGGAGTTGACCGACCCGCCGCGCCCGCTCGAGCTGGCTCGCGGCCCCGCGGTGCCGCACCTGCTCTGCCTGCCCTCGTTCAGTCCGGCGTCCGGCCCGCACGAGTACGTGAACCTCGCAGCCCACTTCCAGGGCGTCCGCAACGTGTCGGTGCTGCCCGAGCCGGGCTTCGTCAGCGGGCAACTGCTGCCCGGCAACCTGGACGCGCTCGTCCGGTTCCAGGCCGAGGCGGCGCTGCGGTGCGCCGACGGGCAGCCGTTCGCGCTGGTCGGGCGGTCCGCGTCGGGCCTGCTCGCACACGCCGTCGCGACCCACCTCGAAGCGGCCGGCGTGAAACCGGCGGCGGTCATCATGCTCGACACGTACTTCTCCGAGCGGGCCGGGGAGATGGGCGTCGGCGAGATCGCCGTCCGGGCGATGGTCGGCCGGGAGAGCCGGTCGTCGCTGTTCAGCGACACCCGCATCATCGCGGTCGGCGGCTACATGAACGCCCTGAACGAATGGACACCCGGGGACCTGGCCGCACCGACGGTGCTGCTGCGGGCGTCCGCACCGTTCTCCGAGGAGCTCGCCGAGTCGGCGGGCGACGAGGGCGACTGGCGTTCCTCGATGGATCTTCCGCACGTCCTGGTGGATGTGCCCGGCAACCACTTCTCGATGTTGGAGAACGAATCCGCCTCGACCGCGCAGGCAATCAGCGAATGGCTGTCCACTCAGGACTAAGGAGGTAACGGATGAAGATTGTCATCATCGGCGCAGGGGTCGGCGGACTTGCCTCCGCGGTCGGCCTCGCCGGCGCCGGGCACGAGGTGCAGGTGTACGAGCAGGCTCCCGAGCTGCGGGTCGGCGGCAACGGCATGATCGTGTGGCCGAGCGGCGCCTCGATCCTCGGCGAGTTCGGCATCCCGTACGACGAGATCGGCCAGCCGATGAACGTCACGAACACGCGCATCTTCATGGGCTTCACCGTCGCCCGGATCGACTGGTCGAAGGTGGGCCAGCAGTACGGCGCGCCGCCGATCCTCGCCCGGCGCGGCAAGATCATCGAACGCCTCGCCGAGCAGCTGCCCGAGGGCGCGCTGAAGCTCGGGCTCGGCTGCCGCAGCTTCGAAAACCGCACCTCCGGCGGCACCGAATCGGTGAAAGTCACGCTGACCGACGGGAGCAACGTCGAGGCCGACGTGCTGATCGGCGCCGACGGTCACCGCTCGTCGGTGCGCCGCGAGCTCTTCGGGGACAGCACGGCCGGGTACACCGGCTGGGCCGCCTGGCACGGCGTCACGCTCATGCCGCCGGACCTCAACCCGCCCAACGAAGTCAACGTCTACATGGGAGAGGCGGGGCTCGTCGCGCTGCACCCGCTCGGCGACGACCTGCTCTACTGGGCGTTCGAGACGCCGTGGCAGGACGGCGAGACGCTGCCGCCCGGCGCGGTCGGGCCGGACGGCGTCACCAGCAGGTCCGAGTCGGCGGCTGCCAACCTGCGGGACCGGTTCGCGGCGTACGCCTCGCCGATCCCCGAGCTGCTCGACATGGTCAAGGACGCCGACATCAACCTCTTCCCGTTCGTCCGGCATCGCGTCCTGCGGCAGTGGGGCGCGGGCGGGTCACCCTGGCCGGCGACGCGGCGCACGTCGTGCCGCCCCGGATGGGACAGGGCGCCAACCAGGCGCTCGAGGACGCGTGGATGCTGCGGCACGTCCTCGCGAACACCACCGACGCGACCAAGGCCCTGCGCCGGTACGAGCGGACCCGGCGCGCGACGGTCCGGCGGATCTCGATGACCGCCAGGTTTGTCGACAGCAAGCTCGGCCCGAAGATCATGAAGCTTCTCTACGGCCGGAAGGGACCGGTCGACCGGGAGGCGGAGCACAAGGAGATCACCCGGTACAGCAACTACTTCGTCGAGCGGGACCGCCCCGCACCGGTCAAGGTGTGACGTTTCTTTCGCGAGCGGCCCCACCGGGGCCGCTCGCGTCTCTAGTGAGCTTTTGGAGTGGGGTGGCCTCGGCGTCTTCTCGCGGATAAAGATCCAAAACCAAGGAGATCGAGCTACCGCGACGTCCGCTGTGGTCCAGACCGTCGCTCCCGCGGCCTCACCCTCCGCCGTTGGGCAAGCTCACACCCCGGGTCGTGGTCGACCGAGCGCGACCTTCGCTGCCGGTCCGCGCCTGCGTACCCACCCTTACCCTCGTCCGACGGCGATCCCGGGTCGGGGTTGGGGGTTGGGCTTGGACCGCGGACCCGGCAGCGCAGACATCCCATGTGGATTTGTTGTCAAGCGGCAGTGTCAAGATCTTTTCTGTGGTGTGCCCAGGCGATGTCTTCGCTGTATGGCTTGCCTGTTTTGAGGCATCCGTGGAGGATGCCGACGAGACGGTTGCCGAGCTGGCGGAGCGCGGCGCGGTGGCCGACGCCTTTGGCCCGGAGTTGGTCGTAGTAGGTGCGGGCGCCTGGTGAGTTGTTCAGTGCGGTGAAGGCCTGCTGGCCGAGGGCGTCGACCAGCCTGTCGTTGTGGACGTAGCGGGCCAGCACAACCTTCTTCTTGCCGGACTGGCGGGTGATCGGACTGGTCCCGGCGTAGTTCTTGCGTGCTCTTGCGTCGGCGTAACGCTGTTTGTCGTCGCCGAACTCGGCGAGCACCCGGGCGCCGAGCACGACGCCAAGGCCGGGCTGGCTAAGGTAGACCTCAGCGTCCGGGTGCTCGGAAAAATGGGCCTCGATCTCCTTACCCATGGTCTTGATCTCGGCGTTGAGGGTGCCCAGGATCGCCACGTGCGCGCGCACGGTCGCGGCGAAGGCGGTAGCCACTACTGGGGGCTGGCCCAGATGCTCGGCCCGCAACGCGGCCGCGATGGCCTCGGCCTTGGCTGCCCTGCCGTGGCGGCGTGCGCGCTTGAGCGCTTCGTTGATCCGTTCGGTGCTCAGCGCGGCGGCTGCGGTCGGTTCCGGCGCGGCGCCCAGCAGCTCAAGGGCCTCCGGGGCGGTGAGATCGTCGAAGGCGACCAGCGCGGCCGGGAAGAACTCACGCAGCGCGTGACGCAGCCGCAGCATCTGCCGGGTACGGTCCCAAATCAGCGTCTTATGCACACGGGACAGGACCTTGACCGCCTCGGCCTGGGCGCTGTCCCCGGCGACCGGGCGCAGCTGGTGGCGGTCGGTGCGCACCATGTCGGCCAAGGCATGTGCGTCACCGGTGTCGCTCTTGGCACCCGACACACCACGACGCTCACGGTACCGGGCCACCTGCAGCGGATTGATCGCATAAACCTGGTAGCCGGCCGCGATCAGCGCCTGCACCCACGGGCCGCGGTCGGTCTCGATACCGACCACCACCGTCGCCTCGTCGTCCTCACCCAGGTGCTCGCCGATCATCGCGTGCAGCCGCCCGATACCCGCCACACCCTCAGGCAGCTTCGCCCGGCCCAACACCCGGCCCGTCTCGTCTTGCAACTCGACGTCGTGGTGATCCTCCGCCCAGTCATCTCCGACGAACAGCAAACTCGACTCCAATCCATAGCGGACAGATCTGCTCCGGCGAGCCTGCGGAGAACTACCAGCGACCTAATAAACGAGTGCTCACGCCACAGTCAGCGAGGCACGACATCCCATCAGCGGTCCTGTCTCCCGACCACCAACGGGGGCACGATCTGCGCTGAGGACTCAACGTCCTGGTCAGGGAAGTGCTCACCCGCCGGCGGCTACCGGAGCCGAGTATGACTGCCGCCCTACCCGGTTGCTCTTATTAGGTCGGGGATCTCGGCGAGCGCCAGCGAGCCGCCGACCTGCGCGGTGCCCGCGGGAGCATACGGTCTGCGACTGACGCGGACCGGGGCAAATACCGATCTTAAGAAATCGAATATGACCCTGAAAGATCTCTGTCTTGGTATTGATCATTGGGTGCCGCCGGGCGTGGGCACGGCGCGAAACCCTAGATCGGGGTGCGGCGGGTGGCCAAGGGTCGGACACCACTACTACTGTCTGGTGACGTGCTGGAAGAGCTGCGCATCACCGGCCTCGGCGTCATCGAGGACACCACCCTCCCGCTCGCCAGCGGGATGAATGTGATCACGGGTGAGACCGGCGCGGGCAAGACGATGGTCGTCACCGGGCTTGGCCTGCTCTTCGGCGGTCGCGCCGACGCGGGGCGGGTGCGCGCGGATCCCGGGCGGGCGGTGGTCGAGGGGCGGCTGCGGCTCAGGAAGAAGGCGGCCGACGCGGTCAACGCGCGCATCGCCGACGCCGGGGCCGAGCCCGACGACGACGGCACGGTGCTGCTGAGCCGCACGGTCACTGTGGAGGGCCGGTCCCGCGCCCACGTGGGTGGCCGCAGCATGCCGGTGTCCGTGCTCGGCGACGTGGGCGAGCAGGTTGTCGCGGTGCACGGGCAGTCGGACCAGCTGCGCCTGCTCCGGCCGGCCGAGCAGCGGGCGTCGCTCGACAGGTTCGCCGGGGCGGATCACGAAAAGCTGCTGGAGACGTTCCGCGAGGCGTACACGCAGTGGCGGGCGGTCGAGGACGACCTGGCCGACCGCCGGCGCAACGCCCGCGAGCGCAACCAGGAGGCCGACCTGCTGCGGCTCGGCCTCGACGAGATCACCCGGGTCGACCCGCAGGCCGGCGAGGAAGACGAGCTCAAGGCCGAAGCGCAGCGGCTGGAGCACGCCGAGGGGCTGCGCACGGCGGCCGCCCTGGCGTATGGGTCGATCGCCGCCGGCGTCGAGGGCGGCGACGAGGCCCCCGACGCGACGAGCCTGATCGGCACCGCGCGGCGCACGCTGGAGGCCCAGGCCGGCCTGGACAGCAAGCTCGGCGACCTGGCCGCGCGGCTGGAGGAGGCGGCCACGCTGATCGGCGACGTATCGGCCGAGCTCTCCGCCTACCTGGACGCGCTGGACGCCGACCCCGCCCGCCTCGAGTCGGTGTACGAGCGCAGGGCCGCGCTGCGCGGTCTGACCCGCAAGTACGCCGACGACGTGGACGGCGTGATCGCCTGGGCCGAGCGCGCCCGGGTCCGCCTGTCCGAGCTGGACACCTCCGACGAGCTGCTGGAGGAGCTCGACCGCGAGCGCCAGCGGCTGGCCGCCGAGGCCACCGAGCTGGCCGGCCGGCTGACCGCCGCGCGGCAGGAGGCGGCTGTCCGCTTCGCCGAGCAGGTCACCGTCGAGCTGGCCGGCCTCGCGATGCCGCACGCCCGCATCGAGGTCGCCGTGATCCCGCGCGAGATCGGCCCGGACGGCGCCGACGAGGTCGAGCTGCGGCTGCTGGCCCACCCCGGCGCCCCCTCGCTGCCGCTTCAGCGCGGCGCCTCGGGGGGTGAGCTCTCCCGTGTGATGCTCGCGATCGAGGTGGTCTTCGCCGGCGCGGGCGGCCCACCCACCCTGGTCTTCGACGAGGTGGACGCCGGCGTGGGCGGCCAGGCCGCCGTCGAGATCGGTCGCCGCCTGGCCCGGCTGGCCCGCAGTCACCAGGTCCTGGTGGTCACTCACCTGCCGCAGGTGGCCGCGTTCGCCGACCGTCACCTGGTGGTCGCGAAGGACACCGGGGGAGCGGTCACCACGAGTGGGGTACGGGTCGTGGAAGACACCGACCGTGCCCGCGAGCTGGCCCGCATGCTCGCCGGCCTGCCCGACTCCGACCTGGGCATCGCCCACGCCGAGGAGCTGCTCGCGGTGGCCGCCCGGGAAAAGCGCCACTAGGGGGTCGCGCGGCCTCACCCTCCGCCGTCCACCACCCCACGGCGGGGTGCCGGGCTTGCGGGGCGGTGGGAGGTTTACGGGGTTGGCGGTGTTCTCGGGGTTTGTCCGGCTCTGGGATGGGCGCGGATGGCGGGCGATAAGGCGTGCGGACAGTGACGCCGGTCACACCGATTTTGCCTTCTCCCTGGTCATGCGCGTCGCGTCCGGAAAAAGACGCCGCGACATGCCACGATGGTCACGATGCGTCTACCAGCCTTGCGCCGGGCCCGGAGCACAGAACCGGGCAACGTAACCGGCACCGCGCGCCTCGACCGCCGGACCAAGCGTCTGGCGGGCCGGCTGCGCCCAGGCGACGTCGCCGTGATCGATCATGTCGACCTGGACCGGGTCGCCGCTGATTCGCTGGTCGCGGTCGGAGTGTCGGCGGTGCTCAACGCGAAGCCGTCCGTTTCGGGGCGGTACCCGAACCTCGGTCCCGAGGTGCTGGTCCGGGCCGGCATCCCGCTGCTCGACGACCTCGGCGAGGACATCTTCCAGCAGGTGCGCGAGGGCGACACCGTGCGCGTCGACGACAACACGGTGTATGTCGACGGTGAGCCGGTCGCACACGGCGTGCGGCAGGACCTGGAGAGCGTCGCGAAGTCTATGGCGGACGCCCGCGAGGGGCTGTCGGTGCAGCTGGAGGCGTTCGCGGCAAACACCATGGAGTACCTCAAGCAGGAGCGTGACCTGCTGCTCGACGGTGTCGGCGTGCCGGACATCGAGACCCACATCGGCGGGCGTCACTGCCTCATCGTCGTGCGCGGCTACGACTACAAGGCCGACCTGGACGTGCTGCGGCCGTACATCCGGGAGTTCAAGCCGGTGCTCATCGGCGTCGACGGCGGTGCCGACGCGCTGGTGGAGGCGGGTTACACGCCCGATCTGATCATCGGGGACATGGACTCGGTCACCGACGACGTGCTGCGCTGCGGCGCCGAGGTGATCGTCCACGCGTACCCGGACGGGCGCGCGCCGGGGATGGCCCGGGTGCAGCAGCTCGGGCTGTCGGCGATCACGTTTCCGGCGGCGGCGACCAGCGAAGACCTGGCGATGCTGCTGGCCGACGAAAAGGGTGCCTCGCTGATCGTGGCGGTGGGCACGCACGCGACGCTGGTGGAGTTCCTCGACAAGGGCCGCGGCGGGATGGCCTCCACCTTCCTCACCCGGCTGAAGGTGGGCGGCAAGCTTGTCGACGCCAAGGGCGTGAGCCGGCTGTACCGGCAGAGCATCTCCGGATCGTCCCTGCTCCTGCTCGTGCTTTCGGCGGTGGCCGCGATGGCGTCGGCGGTCGCTGTGTCCACGGTGGGCAAGGCTTACCTCGCTGTGGTTTCGGAGTGGTGGGACAATTTGGTGTTCCAGCTCGGTCAGCTCTTTTGAGGGACGGCAGTAGGCGTGATCAATTTCCGCTACCACGTGGTGTCGTTGACCGCGGTCTTTTTGGCCCTGGCCATCGGACTGGTGGTGGGCACCGCGGCACTTAACGGTCCGGTCGCCGACTCGCTCAGCGACAACGTCAACGCGCTGCGCAAGGACAACCGCCAGCTGCGGGAGACGGTGAGCAGCCTCCAGGAGGAGGCCAACCGCGAGGAGGAGTTTGCCACCGAGGCCGCGCCCATCATGCTGGCCGGCAAGCTGACCAACCGCCGCATCGCGGTGGTGACCACGCCGAGCGGTGACGACCTCGTGGACGGCGTGGTGGAGATGCTCACCCAGGCCGGCGCGACGATCACCGGGCGGATCAAGATCGAGGACAAGTTTGTCAGCCCGGACAACAGCCCCGAGCTGCTCGACCTCGCCGACCGCGCCTCGCAGCCGACGATCCCGCTGACCGGCCTGCCGGCCAACAGTGTCGGCGTCGAGACGGCCAGCGCGCTGCTCGGCACCGCGCTGCTCGACCGCCCGGCGCCCGCGCCGCAGGTGGCGCCGAACGACCTGAAGGCCCTGGTCACGGCGTACACGTCGGCGGGGTACATCGGTGTCAAGGACAACAAGGTCGCCGGGCCGGCCGAGGCGATCGTCGTGGTGGCCGGTCAGCCGCACACCGACAAGGACTCGGCGCAGAAGGACGAGGCCGTGGTGACCATCGTGTCCCAGCTGGACAAGGCGGGGCCGGTCATCGTCGCGGGCAGTTGGGGCGGCAACGGCAACGTGCTCGGCGCGGTGCGGGGTGACCCCGCGCTCGCCAAGGGCATCTCCACTGTGGACAACGGCAACACCGCGCAGGGCCGCCTGGTCACCTCGCTGGCCGTGGCCGAGCAGCTGGTCGACGGCAAGGCCGGGCACTACGGCCTCAACGCCGGCGCCAGCTCCCTGCTGCCGAAGCCCAAGGGGTGAGGCGTCTTCTCGCGGTCGCTGCCGGGGTCGCCGGGGCCCGGGCGGTGCTTCGCGCGCTCGGGGCCAGGAGGCCCTGTCCAGGACCAACTTCCGGGGCGCACCGTCTCGCTCGCCGGGGGCCGGCACTGGCCGCCGGCGCCGCGGTGTCGGCCGCGGTCGCGGCACCCAGCCCGGCCGCCGCGGCGGCCGCGCTCACCGCGGGCGTGGGCTCCGGCGCCGTCGGCCTCTACGACGATCTCGTCGGTGAACTTTCTTGGCCGGTCCCCCACGCGGACCGGCGGCGGACGTCGGACGCCAACCGGACAAGATTGTTCATTGACCGGCCCGAGCAGAAGACGGCCAAGGGGTTCGCCGGGCACCTCGCCGCGCTGCGCGACGGGCGGGTGACCAGCGGGCTCATCAAGATCGCTGGTGTGGGCGCGGCCGGGCTGGCCGCGTCCGCGCTGCTCGCCGCCGACCCGCGGCGCCCGCGCCGGGCCACCCGGGCCGGGCGGGCCGCCGACCTGCTGCTGGGCGCGGGGGTCATCGCGGGTACGGCCAACCTGCTCAACCTCTTCGACCTGCGCCCCGGTCGGGCGATCAAGGCGGGCGGGCTGATCGGGGCGCCGCTGTCGCTGGGGCGTACGGGTGGGTTGGCCGCCGGGCCGCTGGGCGTCGCCGCGAGCGTGCTCCCGACGACCTCGACGAGCGGGTCATGCTCGGCGACAGCGGGGCGAACGCGCTGGGCGCGCTGCTCGGCGTCGCGCTCGCCGCGCGTACCGGGCCGGCCGGGCGGGCCGCCGCGCTCGCCGCCATCGCCGCGCTGACCGCGGCCAGCGAGAAGGTCAGCTTCACCAAGGTCATCGAGGCCCACCCGGTGCTGCGCACGGTCGACGCGCTCGGGCGCCGCAGCACCTGACGTGCTGCGCGAGGACAGCGACAAGACGATGTCCACCGGCCTGGGAACGGCGCGGATCGCCGGAGCGGCGACGCTTATCGCACTGCTCACCGTGGCGAGCCGGCTGGCCGGGTTCGCTCGGACGGGTGTATTCGCCTGGGTGGTGGGTGACACCGACGTCGGTGGCATCTACGTGGTGGCGAACACCGTCCCCAACATCATCTTCGAGATCGTCGCCGGCGGGGCGCTGGCCAGTCTCGTCGTACCGCTGCTGGCCGGCAGCGTGGCGGCCGGTGACCGGGCCGCGGTCTCGGCCACGACGTCGGCGCTGCTGACCTGGACGTTGTCCCTGCTGCTGCCGCTGGCCGCGCTCGTCGCGGTCGCGGCCGGCCCGATCATGGCGGCGCTGGGCACCACCGACGACGCGGCCGCGCGCATGCTGCGGGTGTTCGCGCCCCAGCTGCCGCTGTACGGGATCGGGATCGTGCTGACCGGCGTGCTCGAGGCGCACCGCCGCTTCGCCTGGCCGGTGCTCGCCCCGCTGCTGTCCAGCGTGACTGTGATCGGCGCGTACCTGCTGTACGGGGCGGTCGAGGGGCGGCGCGCCGACCTGCACCAGGTCGGGATCACCGGTGAGCTGATCCTGTCGGTCGGCACCACGCTCGGCGTCGTCGTGCTCTCGCTCTGCCTGGTGATCCCGGTACGGCGGCTCGGGCTGCGGCTGCGCGCGGCGTACCGTTTCGACGGCGCGGCGCGGCGCGCGGTCGGCGGGCTCGCGGTCGCCGGTGCGGCGACGGTGGGCGCCCAGCAGGTGGCGCTGCTGATCACGCTGCGGCTGGCGCTGGACGGCCCGGTGGGTACCCCGGTCGTGTACAACCTGGCGCAGACGATCTACCTGCTGCCCTGGGCGGTACTGGCGGTGCCGCTGGCCACGGCCGCCTACCCGACGCTGGTGGCCGCGCACGCCGAGCGCGAGGGGCAGCGGTACCGTGCCACGCTCGCCCCGACCGCCCGCGGCGTACTGCTGCTGAGCTGCGCCGGCGCTGCCGCCCTGGTGGCGGTGGCGGGGCCGGTGGAGCGCTTCTTCGACATGCCCGGCGCCGCGGACGGGATCGCCGGGTTCGCGCCCGGACTGCTCGGTTACGGGCTGTTCGCGGTGCTGACCCGCGCGCTGTACGCCCGCGGCGAGCCGCGACCCGCCGCCCTGGCCACGGTCGCCGGCTGGGCCTGCGCGGCCCTCGCCGCGGTGGCGCTCGCGGCCGGACTCGCCGAGGATCAACGGGTGCTCGCCCTCACGTTGGGTAACTCGATCGGGATGGTGCTTCTCGGCGCGCTGCTGGTGGCGGCCGTGCTGCGCCGCGCCGGGCGCCACGCACTGGCCGGCCTCGACCGCGCGGCCGCCGCGGGCCTGGTGGCGGGCGGTGCGGCGGCCCTGGCCGGGTGGCTGGTCACCCGCGCGACCGGCACCCCGGGCGACGGCGGCGCGGTGCTTCAGGGCATGCTGTCCGGAGCCGTCGTAGGCGCCGTGTTCCTCGCTGTCGCATATCCGCTGGACCGCCGCGACATGGGCCCCCTGCTCGCGGTGATCTCGCGACGGCTGGGACGGGGTCGCACGGGCGCCAGCCACACGGGGGAAGGAGCCAATCCTTGAGTTTCGACGGGGCCGTCGCCCTCGTCCTCGCGTCGAGTACCGGCGGGGTGGGCCAGCACGTCGCGTCGCTGGCCCGCGGGCTCGTCGCCGCCGGCGCCACCGTCACGGTGTGCGGGCCGGCGGCCACGAACGAGCGGTTTCGCTTCGCCGAGGCCGGTGCCCGGTTCGAGTCCGTCGAGATCCCAGCCAACCCCCGGCTCACCGACGCCCGCGCGGTCGGCGAGCTGCGCCGCGCGATGGGCCCGGTCGACGTGGTGCACGCGCACGGGCTGCGCGCCGGTTTCGTCGCGGCCCTCGGCCGTCCCCGCCCGCCGCTGGTCGTGACCTGGCACAACGCGGTGATCGCGAAGGGTATGCGGGGGACCGCCTCGCGCCTGGCCGCGCGGGCCGTCGCCCGGGCCGCGCGGATCACGCTCGGCGCCTCGGAGGACCTTGTCGAGACGGCCCGGGAGCTCGGCGCGCGGGACGCCCGGCTGAGCCCGGTCGCCGCGCCGGTGCTACCGCCGCCGCGCCGCTCCCGCGCGGCGGTGCGGGCCGAGTTCGCGGTCACCGGCGACCGGCCGCTGGTCCTGTCGGTGGGGCGGCTGCACCCTCAGAAGAGGTACGACCTGCTGGTGGACGCCGCGGCCCGCTGGCGTGAGCTGGACCCGGCACCCGTCGTGGTGATCGCGGGCACCGGGCCGGCGTACATGCCGCTGGCCGCGCGCGTCTCCGAGATGCGGGCGCCGGTCACCCTGCTCGGCCACCGCGACGACGTCTCCGACCTGCTGGCCGGCTCCGACCTCGCGGTCGTGACCAGCGACTGGGAGGCGCGGCAGCTGTTCGCGCAGGAGGCGCTGCGGGCCGGGGTACCGCTGGTGAGCACCGCGGTCGGCGGCGTGCCCGGCCTGGTCGGCGACGCCGCGCGGCTGGTGCCACCGGACGACGTGGACGCGGTCGACGTGGCCGTACGCGAGCTGCTCGCCGACCCGAAGCTGCGTGCCGAGTACGCCCGGCGGGGCCCGGAACGGGCGCAGACCTGGCCCGACGAGGCCGAGATGGTCGAGGCGATCCAGGCGGTGTACGCCGAGGTCGTGGCGGCGGAGCGGGCGCATCCGTCATGAGGCGGTGGGTGGCCGTCGTCCCGCTGGTGCTGGCTGTGTTCAGCGGCACCGCGGCACAGGCCGCCCCGGCGGGCCTCGCCCAGATCGTCGACTACGTGATCATCGCTGGCGTACCCGGGCTGCGCTGGGAGGACGTGAGCCCGCAGACCACGCCCACCCTCTGGGGGATGGCCGAGCGCGGCTCGATCGCCTCGCTTTCGGTACAGTCCGCGGACCAGCCGACCTGCCCGCTCGACGGATGGGTCACGCTCGGCGCCGGCAACCGCGCGCTCTGGAACGCCGGCCCGGCCGCCTCACCCGCACCCGGCGTGGCCTGCCCGGACGTGCCGGTCGAGGTGCAGCGGCCGGACGGGATCGGCGGGTTCCTGCCGGACCAGCGCGACGTGGTGCGGCACAACCAGCAGCGGCAGCCGTACGGTGCGGTGCCCGGCGCGCTGGCCGAGTCGGTGCGGTGCACGGTCGCCGTCGGTACCGGCGCGGCGGTCGCGGCGGCCCGCCCGTTCGGCCGGGTCGACAGGTACGAGCCGCAGCTGCCACCGCAGGCCGGCGACCTGCTCGACAAGTGCGTACTCGGGATGGTCGACCTCGGCGCGGTCGCCGGGACCGAGGAGGCGACCCGGAAGGCGCAGGCCCGCGCCGCGGACGAGACGCTGGCCCACGTGCTGGCGGCCCGGCCACCGCACTCGCTGGTGATCGTGGCCGGCCTCTCCGACACCGACGACTCGCGCCGCCTGCACGTGGTGGTGGCCGACGGGCCGGGCTGGGAGCGCGGGTGGCTGACCAGCGCGAGCACCGGCCGGGACGGGTACCTCCAGCTGGTCGACCTCGCGCCGACCGCGCTCACCGCGATGGGCCGGGCGCTGCCGCAGGACGTGTTCGCCGGCCAGCCGGCCCGCAGCGTGCCCGGCCGCCCGGACAAGCTCGACGTGGCGGTCACCCAGCCCGCCGACGCCGACCGCGAGGCGGACGCCCAGCGGCGGATCGCCACGTGGTTCTTCGGCCTGCTCGCCGCGGCGCAGTTCGGGCTCGCGGTCGCGGTCGTGCCGCTGCTGCGCCGGGCCCGGACGCCAGTCGTCCCGCTGGAGTCGACGTCGCCGCGCTTCGGGTTCCGCGGGCTGGTGCGGCGGGCCGGCGGGACCGCGCGGCCGCTGGCCGTACCCCGGCCGGTGGTCAACACGATCGAGGTGCTGCTCGTCGCGGCCGCGCTGGCCATCCCGGCCGCGCTTGTCGCCGACGCGGTGCCGTGGTGGCGCGCCGAGCAGCCCGGTCTGCTCTTCGCCGCGGTCACGCTCGCGCTGCTGGCGGTCGGCACCGCGGCGGTGCGGCTCGCGCCCGCGTACCGGCAGACACTCGGCCCGCTCGCCATGGTCGCCGCGATCGCCGCGGTGGTCGTGGCCGCCGACGTGCTGACCGGCGCGCGGCTCCAGCTCAACGGTGTGGCCGGCTACTCGACGCTCACCGGCGGCCGGTACGCGGGTCTGGGCCGGGTCGGGCTCGGCGTGTTCGTGGCCGGGACACTGCTCGTCGCCGGCTGCCTGGCCCAGCGGGTACGCCGCACGTGGCGCCCGTACGTGGTCGGGACCGTCGGCGGGGCTGGCGTACTGCTGGCCGGCAGCCCGTTCCTGGGCGCGGACGCGGTCGGTGCGATCGCGCTGACCGCCGGGGTGGGCATCGCCGCGGCGATCAGTACCGGCGGGTGGCTGACGTTCGGCCGGCTCGCGTGGGCGATGCTCGCCGGGCTCGTGGTGACCGCCTTCTTCGCGCTGGTCGACCTGAGCCGGCCGGACGCCGAGCGGGATCGGCTGGGCCGGTTCCTGGTTGCGCTCGGCGACGGTACCGGGGGACGGGCGGTGCAGCGGGCGGCCGCGTCGAGCGCGAGCGCCCTGGACAGCCCGTTGACGGTCCTGGCCCTGGTCGGTGCGGTACTCGTGTGGTTCGCGCTGCTCCGACCGTGGGGCGGACTTAGGCGACTTTTCGGGATATATCCGACGATACGGGCGGCGATGGCCGGGATCGCGACGGCGGCCGTGATCGGTGGCGTGCTCGGCGGTTCCGGGCTCGACGTGGCCGGCGCGGTCGCCGCACTGACCGTGCCCATGGCCGCGCTGGCGTCACTGCGCGTGCTCGACCACGCCTCGGACCGTACGCAGCCACCGCTCGCCCCGCGAACGCCGGAGGACGCCGAGCCGGACCCGCCGGCCGCGACGGACAGTGATCAGCGACACGAGCAGGGCGGCGGCGTGCGGTTGGCGGCGAAGGTGTTACCGTGGAATCCCGTGGATAGCGCGATCACCACTTGATCAGCGCTAGTCCGCAAGACCGGACGGACTATCCCACGGGAGCTGGCCTTGGCCCCATCAGCACGGACGACCAGGCACATCTTCGTCACGGGGGGCGTCGCCTCCTCGCTTGGCAAGGGCCTCACCGCCTCCAGCCTCGGAAACCTGCTCAGCGCGCGCGGCCTGCGCGTGGTGATGCAGAAGCTGGACCCGTACCTGAACGTCGATCCCGGCACCATGAACCCGTTCCAGCACGGCGAGGTCTTCGTGACCGACGACGGCGCGGAGACCGACCTCGACGTCGGTCACTACGAGCGGTTTCTCGACCGGGACCTGTCCGGCAAGGCGAACGTCACGACCGGCCAGATCTACTCGGCCGTGATCGCCAAGGAGCGGCGCGGCGAGTACCTCGGTGACACGGTGCAGGTCATCCCGCACATCACCAACGAGATCAAAGCCCGTATCCGGGCGATGGCCGCCCCGGACGAGGACGGCCGCACGGCCGACGTGGTGATCACCGAGGTGGGCGGCACGGTCGGCGACATCGAGTCGCTGCCGTTCCTCGAGGCGATCCGCCAGGTGCGCCACGAGATCGGCCGGGACAACTGCTTCTACCTGCACGTGTCGCTGGTGCCGTACCTCGCGCCGTCCGGCGAGCTCAAGACCAAGCCGACCCAGCACTCGGTCGCCCAGCTGCGCAACATCGGTATCCAGCCGGACGCCATCGTCTGCCGCTCCGACCGGGAGATCCCGGACAAGCTCAAGCACAAGCTCTCGCTGTACTGCGACGTCGACCGCGAGGCCGTGATCGCCGCGCCGGACGCGCCGAGCATCTACGACATCCCCAAGGTGCTGCACCGCGAGGGCCTCGACGCGTACGTGGTGCGCCGGCTCAACCTCTCCTTCCGCGACGTCGACTGGGCCAGCTGGGACGACCTGCTCCAGCGCGTGCACCACCCGCACCACACGATCACGGTCGCGATCGTCGGCAAGTACGTCGACCTGCCTGACGCGTACCTGTCGGTGAGCGAGGCCATCCGCGCCGCCGGGTTCGGCCACCGCGCACGGGTCCTGCTCCGCTGGGTGCCCAGCGACGAGTGCGTCAGCGCCTCCGGCGCCGCCTCGGCCCTGTCCGGCGTCGACGGCATCGTGATTCCGGGCGGCTTCGGTGTCCGCGGCATCGAGGGCAAGATCGGAGCCAGCCGGTACGCGCGGGAGAACGGCATCCCGATCCTCGGCCTCTGCCTGGGCCTCCAGTGCATGACCATCGAGGTGGCGCGGCACCTGGCCGGGCTCGACGGGGCCAACTCGCGGGAGTTCGACGAGGACGCCAAGCACCCGGTCATCGCCACCATGGCCGACCAGGAGGACATCGTGGCCGGCAAGGGCGACCTGGGCGGCACGATGCGGCTGGGCGCCTACCCGGCCCAGCTGGCCGAGGGCTCGATCGTGGAGGAGGCGTACGGCACCGACGAGGTGAGCGAGCGCCACCGCCACCGGTACGAGGTCAACAACGCCTACCGCGAGGCGCTCACCAAGGCCGGGCTGCGCATCTCGGGTACCTCGCCGGACGGGCGGCTTGTCGAGTTCGTGGAGCTCGACCCGGCGCTGCACCCGTTCTTCGTGGCCACCCAGGCGCACCCGGAGCTGAAGAGCCGACCCACCCGCCCGCACCCGCTGTTCGCCGCGTTCGTGAAGGCCGCGGTCACGTACTCGCAGGCCGACCAGCTGCCGGTCGACATCGAGCCGGCGCCGACCACCGCTCCCGCGCGTGGCCCGCGCAACTCGCGGACCGGCACCCCCGCTCCCGTCAAGCCGGCGACCACGGCCGCCACGTCGTGACCGCCTCGCACACGTACGAGGTACGCGCGCAGCACGAGCGCTTCCGGGGACCGGTCTTCCGGGTGGTCACCGACGAGGTGCTGATGCCCGGTGGCCGGGTCGTCGACCGCGACTACCTCCAGCATGTCGGCGCGGTCGGCGTGGTCGCCGTGGACGACGACGGCCAGGTGGTGCTGATCCGCCAGTACCGGCACGCGGTCCGCCGCCACATGTGGGAGATCCCAGCCGGGCTGGCGGACGTGCCCGGCGAGGAGCTGCCCGAGGTGGCCGCGCGCGAGCTGGCCGAGGAGACCGACCTCGAGGCCGGCCAGCTGGAGCAGCTGCTGGAGCTGCACACCACGCCCGGCTGCTCGAACGAGCGGATCCGCCTCTACCTGGCCCGCGACCTGCGCCCGACCGCGGCGAGGTTCGAGCGGCACGACGAGGAGGCGGAGCTGGAGGTGCGCCGCTTCCCGCTGGCCGAGGCGGTGTCGCTGGCCCTGGCCGGCGAGATCACCAACGGCCCGACCGTGGCCGGCATCCTCGCCGCCTCCCACTTGCTGTCCCGCTAACGGGCCGGCACCGCCGTTCCAACAGATCGTGGTATTTAACTGCCGCTATAACGGCAGCTAAATACCACGATCTGCTTCCGTCGCCGCGAGAAGCGGGCATCCGGTCATGCTGGCCCGCGTGGGGCGACCTGCGCGGTGCACAACTCAGCCCGCGCGGCCAGCGGCCGGACTCTGATCGCGACAAGCTCTCGAGCTGGGCGCATGGATGCACCCGGCAGGCGATCGACGCCGGTTGCTGTGGTCGTCCCGCAGGCAGATGCGGGCTGGCTGGGCGCAGTGCTGCGCCCAGCTCGAGAGCTTCGCGTAAGCGAAGCCCGACGCAGCGCCGCGGCCGCGCGCCGGCGTGGTTGTGAACCGCGCAGGGTGAGGCCGCGGGAGCGGCGGTCTGGACCACCGCGGACATCGCGGTAGCCCAAACCTCTTTCTTGGATTTGATCTTTCCCCGCGCGGCCGGACGGTGGCCGCCGGGCCCGCTTCCGGCGTGGCACGGTCGCATCACCAAGCGCGAAAAGGCCCGGAAAGACACAGAGCCGCCGGCGGGCGCCGGCGGCTCCAAGGGCGAGCGGAATTGGGTCAGCTGTCGCGGAGGCGACGGCCTTGGCCGTCGGTGCCACCGTTCACGAGGATCAGGATGCCGTCGATCACGCCCCACAGGCCACCCAGGCCACAGGTGAGGACGCCGACGAGGAGCTGAGCGACCCCGATGCCGGTGTGGCCGGTGTAGAAGCGGCCGACGCCGAAGGTGCCGAGGAAGATGCCGAGGAGGCCGGCGACCAGCTTGGTCTTGTCCGAGTACACGACGCCCGGCTCGCCGTACTGCCCGGGCTGGCCGTACTGGCCGGCGGGCTGACCGTACTGCGGAGGCTGCTGGCCGTACTGGGGCTGCTCGGGTATTGCGGCTGGTACGGAGGAGTGGTCATGAGGCAGGACCCTAGTGATCGGAGCGGATTGTGTCGGGATCAGGGTCCACTCTGTGAGACGGTAGGGTGGGAATTGTGTCCGATCGGGTAGGGCCGATGGCTGACAGACCGTCAGCCGGGGTATTCACCGGCTGTCATCGTGTCGCCTGATCAACGAGACCGGACGGCCCTAGACTTCCGCGGACGGCGGCGCCCGCCGCTACCATCGGCGGGACGAAAGCCGTGGCCGGTACCAAAAGGTACCGACGGGAAGGGTGACACAGCGTGAGTGCGGCGCGGGATCGCGGCGGCAATGGGGCCGTCGCGGCCATAGCCCGGGCGACGCCGCCCGGGGAAAGGTACTGGCAACGTGAAGGTCGGAATCCCACGCGAGGTGAAGAACCACGAGTACCGCGTGGCGATCACCCCTGCGGGTGTGAACGAGTTCGTCCGTGCGGGTCACGAGGTCTACGTCGAGTCCGGCGCCGGCCTCGGGTCCACCATCACCGACGACGAGTTCACCGCGGCGGGCGCGCGGATCCTGCCCACGGCGGACGACGTGTGGGGCACCGCGGAGCTGGTGCTGAAGGTCAAGGAGCCGATCGCCGAGGAGCACCACCGCATGCGGCCCGGGCAGGTGCTGTTCACGTACCTGCACCTCGCGGCCTCCAAGGAGTGCACCGACGCGCTCCTGGACCGCAAGGTGACCGGCATCGCGTACGAGACGGTGGAGACGCCCGACCGGGCGCTCCCGCTGCTCGCGCCGATGTCGGAGGTCGCCGGGCGGCTCGCGCCGCAGGTGGGCGCGTACCACCTGATGCGCTCCGGCGGCGGCCGGGGCGTGCTGATGGGCGGCGTCTCGGGCGTGTACGCGGCCAAGGTCGTGGTCATCGGCGCCGGCGTCTCCGGTATGAACGCCGCGGCGATCGCGCTCGGCATGCAGGCCGAGGTGCTGCTGCTGGACCGCAACGTCAACAAGCTCCGCTCGGCCGACGCCATCTACCAGGGGCACCTGCAGACGGTCGCCTCCAACCTGTACGAGGTGGAGCGCGCCGTCGTGGACGCCGACCTGGTGATCGGCGCGGTGCTGGTGGCCGGCTCGAAGGCCCCGACGATCATCTCCAGCGACCTCGTCTCGCGCATGAAGCCGGGCAGCGTGCTCGTCGACATCTCCATCGACCAGGGCGGCTGCTTCGAGGACTCGCGCCCGACCACGCACGCCGACCCGACCTACCAGGTCCACAACTCGACCTTCTACTGCGTGGCCAACATGCCCGGCGCGGTGCCGCACACCAGCACGTACGCCCTGACCAACGTCACCATCCCGTACGCGCTGGAGCTGGCCAACCACGGCTGGCGCGAGGCGATGCGGCGGGACTCGGCGCTCGCCAACGGCCTCAACACGCACGACGGCCACGTCACGTACGGCCCGGTCGCCGAGGCGCACGGCATGCAGAGCCTGTCCCTGGAGGAGGCCCTCACATAGCCGACCTCGCTCGGGCGGTGCGGACGTACCTCGACCACCTGACGGTGGAGCGCGGACTCTCCGCGAACACGCTCTCCTCGTACCGGCGGGATCTGGACCGCTATGTCACGACCTTGACGGCGGGTGGCGTGGCCGACCTGGAGTCGGTCACGCCCGCCCATGTGTCGGGGTACGTCGCCGCCCTGCGGGGCGGCGACGCCGACCATCCGCCGCTTTCCGCGGCATCCGCGGCGCGGGCCACGAGCGCGGTGCGCGGCCTGCACCGCTTCGCGGTGCGCGAAGGCCTGGTGGCCGGCGACGTGAGCCGGGACGTCCGCCCGCCGGTCCCGCCCCGCCGGCTGCCGAAGGCGCTCGACGTGTCCGATGTGGAGCGGCTACTCGCGGCCGCGGGCGAGGCCAGCGCTCTGGAGGTACGCGACCGCGCCCTCCTGGAATTCCTGTACGGCACCGGGGCGCGCATCTCCGAGGCGGTCGGTGCCGCCGTGGACGACCTCGACCTGGACGAGGGGACCGCGCTGCTGCACGGCAAGGGTGGGCGCACGCGGCTGGTGCCGATGGGCGGGTACGCCTGCACCGCTCTGCGCGGCTACCTCGGCGGGTCGCGGATCGAGCTGGCGGCGGCCGGGCGCGGCACGCCACGGGTCTTCCTGAACGCCCGCGGTGGCCCGCTGTCCCGCCAGAGCGCGTGGACCATCCTGCACCGCACCGCCGGCCGCGCGGGGCTGCCGGTGGAGGGGCCCCGAGCGGTGTCGCCGCACACACTCCGACATTCGTACGCCACCCATCTGCTGGACGGCGGTGCCGACGTGCGGGTCGTGCAGGAGCTGCTCGGCCACGCGTCGGTGACCACCACCCAGGTGTACACATTGGTGACGGTCGAACGGCTCCGTGAGGTGTACGCCACCGCACATCCGCGGGCGCGGTGAGGCGCTCTTAACGTTTGCGCTGGTGTCGCGTGCTTCGCGGGCGCCCGAGTCGGGTTAAACTGACTCACCGCTCAGTCATCCCGCAAACAATGAGCGGTGACGGCTGCCCCCTCCGGCCGGAGGGGGCGCTCGTTTTGTCGCGCCCTCCGCCTTCTTTTCGCGCCTCTCCGCCCGCGGGTGGCAGGCTTGCTATGGTGCCGTGGGCCACCGTGGCCGTTTCCACCACTGTGGCCACGCGTTGGTTAGTGTGGAGCGGCCGCCATGGCCGGAGTGTCGCCCCAGCCCTGAGCAGGGAAGTGGCGTACAGTCGGGCAACGGCCCGAGCTCGTGTGGCGGCGCAGCGGGGGTTCGGTCGGCTCCGGCGCAAAGCAGTCGTCGGGAGGGGCGCACAAGGCCATGGCTGGTAACGGTCAGCAAGTCGAGTCGTGGACCTCGACGCTGCGCGCGGAGCAGAGCGCGATGGATCTGGGTGCCGAGCTTGGTCCAGCCGACCCCGCGGCGTATACGATGCGCCGGCCCATCCCCGAGCCGATGCCCGCCGACCGCCACGGCCCCGCGCGCATCATCGCGATGGCCAACCAGAAGGGCGGCGTCGGCAAGACCACCACGACCATCAACCTCGGTGCCGCGCTGGCCGAGTATGGGCGCAAGGTGCTGCTCGTCGACTTCGACCCGCAGGGCGCGCTGTCGGTCGGCCTCGGTGTCAACCCGCACAACCTCGACCTGTCCGTCTACAACCTGCTGATGCAGGACGACGTGACCGCCGAAGACGTGCTCATCAAGACCGACGTGGCCGGCCTCCACCTGCTGCCGGCCAACATCGACCTCGCGGCCGCCGAGATCCAGCTGGTCAACGAGGTCGCGCGGGAGATGGCGCTCGCGCGGGTGCTCAAGTCGGTGCGCAAGGAGTACGACTACATCCTCATCGACTGCCAGCCCTCGCTCGGCCTGCTCGCCATCAACGCGCTGACCGTGGCGCACGGCGTGCTGATCCCGCTGGAGTGCGAGTTCTTCAGCCTGCGGGGCGTGGCGCTGCTGCTCGACACGATCGACAAGGTGCGCGAGCGGCTCAACTTCGACCTGGAGCTCGAGGGCATCCTCGCCACCATGTACGACAGCCGTACCACCCACTGCCGCCAGGTGCTCCAGCGCGTGGTCGAGGCGTTCGGCGACAAGGTGTACCAGACCGTGATCACCAAGACGGTCAAGTTTCCCGAGTCGACCGTGGCCGGCGCACCGATCACCACGCTCGACCCGGCCTCGTCCGGGGCGCGCAACTACCGGCAGCTGGCCCGCGAGGTCATCGCCGCACAGTCGGAGAGGTAAACCCGCGAGGCAATGACGTCGACCGTGGAATACGGTCGGGTGGTGAGCGAGCGTGGCGGTGCGGAGTCGCCGCACGACGACGGCGAGCCAGCGACCCCGACCAACACAGCGGAGCCGGTCGCCGAGGTCCCCGCCGGGGGCAAGTTCACGGTGCGCCTGGAAAACTTCACCGGGCCGTTCGACCTGCTCCTCCAGCTGATCGGCAAGCACAAGCTGGACGTGACCGAGGTGGCGCTGCACAAGGTCACCGACGAGTTCATCTCGTACATCCGGGCGATGGGCGACGACTGGGACCTCGACGAGGCCAGCGAGTTCCTGATCATCGCGGCCACGCTGCTCGACCTCAAGGCCGCCCGCCTGCTCCCCGCCGCCCAGGTCGAGGACGAGGACGACCTCGCGCTGCTGGAGGCGCGGGACCTGCTGTTCGCGCGGCTGCTCCAGTACAAGGCGTTCAAGGAGGCGGCCGCGCACATCGCGGCGCTGGAGACGGCCGGCGCCCGCCGGTACCCGCGGGCGGTCTCGCTCGAACCCCGCTACGCCGACGCGCTGCCCGATCTCGTGCTCGGCATCGGCCCCGAACGCCTCCTCCGCCTGGCGATCAAGGCCATGACCCCCAAGCCGGTCCCGGTGGTGTCGATCGCCCACGTGCACGACGTCCGCGTCAGCGTCCGCGAGCACGCCGCCCTCCTGCGCGACCGGCTGCGGGTCGCCGGGACCGCCACGTTCCGGGTACTGTGCGCCGACTGCCAGTCCACACTGGAGGTTGTGGCGAGGTTCCTGGCGCTGCTGGAGCTGTACCGCGAGGGCCTGGTGGGCTTCGCCCAGGTACAGGCCCTGGGGGAGCTGACGGTCCGCTGGACCGGCGGCGACGACGCGGACGGCGACCTCGACATCGACGAGTACGCCGGCTCACCGGAGGCGCCTCCTTCTCCGAACGCCACCTCCGACCCGGACGCGGCCCCTGCTTCAGACGCCGCCTCCGACCTGGGCGTGGCCTCTGGTTTGGACGCTAGTTCTGCTTCGGTGGCTGGCTCTGGTTCGGAGGCTGCGGCTGGTTCGGGGCTGGGGGTGCTTCGGGCTCTGCGGTGGCTTTGGACGCTGGGGTTGCTTCGGGTGGCGCGGGCGCTGGTGATGATGTGGAGGAGCCGCAGTGACGGGTGACGAGCGCCGCGAGTCGCTCGCTGACCAGGCCGCCGCATGGGTGCCGCCCTGGGAGCGGGCCAAGCTTGAAGCTAAAGGCTCGACAGTGCCCTCGGGCGACGCCTCCGCCTCCGAAGAACGCCAACCCGCCGTCGAACCGGCGGTCGTCGACGCACCCGCTGCCCCTGCGGCTGAGGCCTCGGCGGAACCTGCCAAGGACGCCGACGCGTCGGTGGAATCCGAGCTGACCGCGGACGTCGAGCCGGCACCGGTCGATGCCGGACAGACGGAGGCCATCGAGCCGGCAACCATGGCCGCTGAGTCGCCTGCGAACGCCGAGCCGGCTCTCTTGGACGCTGAGTCGCCCACGAACGCCGAAGCAACCGCGCCGGCGCTCTTGGACGCTGATTTTCCCGTCGACACTGAACCGGCTGTGGTCGCTGAGGCGGTCGCAGCCACCGAGTCGGCGCCGGTGGTCGAGCCAGCCGCAGAACCCGACGCTGACGCGGCCGCTGAGCTCGACCCGGCAGGGGAGCCCGATGCGGCGTCGGCGAGTCGCGAGTCGGCGGAAAAAGCCCGTCCGCGCGCGCAGGCCGAGCCGGCGGCCGAGGACGAGGCAGTCGTGGAGGCCGGGCCGGTCGCGGACGCCGAGCCGGTCGTGGAGGCCGAGCCCGTCGCGTACGCCGAGCCAGCGGCGGAGGACGAGCCGGTCGCGCAGGCCGAGCCGGTCCTGCACGCCGAGCCGGCGGCCGAGGACGAGCCGGTCGTGGAGGCCGATTCCGACCTGGCGCACTCAGCGGGCGCCGAATCCACGCACGAGGCCGCGCTGGCGGGGGAGCCCGCGCGCGCGGCGGAGCCCGTCCCGGCGGCGGAGCCCGCGCTAACGACCGAAGGTGAGCCGGCGGCGGAGGACGAGCCGGCGGGGGAGCCGTTCGCAGAGGCTGCGCCCACGCTGGGCATTGCCGCGGACCCCCAGGCGACCCCGGTCGATGCCCCGATCGCGGGCCAGCCACCGGACACCGTGGGGCCAGAGCCAGTATCGGCATCGGAGCCCGAAGAAACCCTCGAGGCGGCCGGATCCACTGTGGACGCCCCTGTCCCGGCAAAGACCGAGCCCTCCGAGGCCGCCACGCCTACCTGGCCTGAGCAGCACGACGCCGCGACGCCTGCTGAAACCGAGCGTCCTGAGGGCGCCGCGCCTCCCGAGGCTGAGCGTCCCGGCGCCGCGACGGCTACCGAAGCCGCGCGACCTGACGCCGCCACGCCCTCTGAGGCCGAGCGCCCCGGCGCTGCGACGTCTGCCGAAACCGAGCAGCGCGAGGCCGCCAGCCCCGCCGAGGCCGAGCACCCCGAAGCCGCGTCGTCCGCTGAAACGGAGCGGTCCGAAGCCGCGACAGCCACCGATGCCGAGACGGCTGCTAAATCCACCGCGGCCGCCCAAGCCGCAACGGCCGCCGGAGTCGGGACCGCCACCGACGCCGCAACCGCCACCAAAGCGGCAACAGACGCCACGACGGGCGCGGCGGGCGCGGCGACGGGCGGGGACGGCGCCGCTGCGAAAGGCACCGCGCCCACAGCCACCAAGGAGCAGTCCGCGCTCGGGCTGACCGACGACGCTGAGTTCAAGGGTGCCCTCGAAGCGATCCTCCTCGTCGTCGACGAGCCGGTCGCCGAGGTGGTCCTGGCGCAGATCCTGGAGCAGCCCACCGAGCGCGTCGCGGCCGCCCTTGTCGCGATCGCGCAGGGGTACACGGCGGCTGGTCACGGGTTCGACCTTCGCAAGGTGGCGGGTGGGTGGCGCCTCTACACCCGCCCCGAGTACGCGCCCTACGTCGAACGCTTCGTCCTCGACGGCCAGTCCGTCCGGCTGACGCAGGCGGCCCTGGAGACGCTTGCCGTGGTGGCCTACAAGCAGCCGGTCACCCGTTCGCGGATATCGGCGATCCGGGGTGTGAACGTTGACGGCGTCATCCGTACCCTTGTCTCCCGGGGTCTTGTCGAGGAGTGTGGCACGGAGCCGGAGTCGGGCGCGTTCCTGTACCGGACGACCACGCTGTTCCTGGAAAAGCTCGGGATGAACTCGATCAACGACCTGCCCCCACTCGCGCCTTTCCTGCCCGATAACGTCGAGGAAGTCGCCGATGCCAGCTCAAGCTAACGAGGAACGCCTCCAGAAGATCCTCGCCTCCGCCGGCGTGGGCTCGCGCCGGGCGAGCGAAGACCTGATCGCCCGCGGCCGCGTCGTGGTAGACGGGCGGGTGGCTCGCCTCGGCGACAAGGTTGACCCGGCCACGGCGGAGATCTACGTCAACGGGGAGCGGGTGGTCACCGACACCCGCTTGGTCTACATGGCCATGAACAAGCCGCGCGGCGTCGTGTCCACAATGGCCGACGAGCGCGGACGCGAGGCGATCTCCGACTACCTGGGCACCGTCGAGCAGCGCGTCTACCACGTCGGGCGGCTCGACGCGGACAGCGAGGGCTTGCTGCTGCTCACCAACGACGGCGCGCTGGCGCACCGGCTGACGCACCCGTCGTTCGGCGTGCTGAAGACCTATCTCGCCGAGGTGGCCGGGCCCATCCCGCGCGCGCTCGGCCGGCGGCTGCTTGCGGGCGTGGAGCTGGAGGACGGGCCGGTGAAGGCCGACGCGTTTAAGGTGGTCGACACGCTCGGCCGCACCGCCCAGGTGGAGATCACGCTGCACGAGGGGCGCAAGCACATCGTGCGGCGGCTGATGGAGGAGGTCGGCCACCCGGTGTCCCGCCTCATCCGCACCTCGATCGGCCCGATCAGGCTGGGCGACCTCAAGGTGGGCCGCACCCGCCGCCTCTCCAACCCCGAGGTCGCGTCCCTCTTCCGCGTCGTCGAGGACCGCTAGGGGCTCCGAGCGCGCGGCCGAGGGTCTTCGAGGGCGCGCGCTGCCGGGCCTCAATTCAAAGACCGAGTATGCCGGCGGCCGTTCGGCACGGCGCAGTGTCGGCTTACGACGGGTGCCACAATGCGCCTGTGTCGATCTCTGC
The DNA here is from genome assembly GCF_011764545.1 of Phytohabitans flavus. GTDB lineage: Bacteria > Actinomycetota > Actinomycetes > Mycobacteriales > Micromonosporaceae > Phytohabitans > Phytohabitans flavus. Next base: position 971,461 of record NZ_AP022870.1, read on the forward strand.
GGAAGGCTCTCCCAAGGCTCGCATCGTGACGGCGTTGCTGCGGGACGGCAACCGGGTTCTGCTCTGTCATCGATCTCCCCGGCGCCGTTGGTTTCCCGACGTCTGGGACCTGCCTGGCGGCCACGTGGAGCCCGGGGAACTGCCTGGCGCGGCACTTGCTCGAGAGCTTCGAGAGGAGTTGGGCATCGACATCGCGGCGCCGTCGGGTCCGCCCGTGCAAGAAGTTCATGGCGACACGTTCGACATGCAGATCTGGCTGATCGAAGCGTGGACGGGGTCTCCGGTCAACGTCGCGCCAGACGAACACGATGCCATCGCGTGGTTTACCGAAGATGCGCTCGGAGAACTGTCCCTGGCTCATGACAGCTACCTTGCGATGCTCACGAAGGTTCTTGCCGAGCATCGAGCCTGACCACGACCGAAGGCTTCGGTGATGAGTTTGTGCGAGCAACGAACGGTTGTGGAAGGCCGCATGTAGTCGCTCGGCCAGCCGGCGCAGGGCTGCTGGGCCTCGACGACGGCGGGGATCCCGCCGGGATCGGCTGCCGGTGGGTCTCAGGACTGTCGGGCTCCAGTTGACGCGTTACGGATCAGTGCCAGTTGATCCGTGACACATCCGGCTAGGAAAGATCTTGTGTTGGTCAGGGTAGCGGAGGCTTGTTCGTCATGCCCAAGGGCGGACCCATTGCAGGAGTTCGGCGGCGCCGGAGGCGGTGTCGGTGTCCGGGTCTTGGGTCAGGGTGTTGCAGGTGTTCAGGAACTCGTGCACGGGTCCATTGGGGAGCAAGTGGCGGCTGACGGCGTCGTAGATGTGGTCGATGTGGCTGGAATACAAGGGTATTCGGCGTTGACGCTGGCTCGGTCCACTTGGTGGTCGACGGCGACGATGGCGCGGGCGACGAGCCGGATGCCGTGGACGTCCCCGCGCTCCAGCAGAGCAACGCAGGCGCTCTCCGTCACGAAGGTGTCGCCGGTATCCAGGACGAGTTCACGCAGGATGGCGGCGATGTCGTCGCGGTCCGCCCATGGGGCGAGCTGTTGCGCGGCCTGGGCTCGGGTCGCCCAATCCGGTGAAGTAGCCGCGGCTACGGCTGATGCTGGAGGGTCGGGGCGGGGCATGGGCTCACGTTCTCATGGGCCTGTGGAGTACGACAGAAGTAGGGAACCCGTGTAGGAAACCGCCGGCTGCCGGCAGTCGGTCTTCTTGCCGGTGAGAACTTTCTGTACGTCTTCGAGGCCCTGACCAGTCGTTCCGGCCGCCGATTGGCGGCCGATGGTAATCTCTGGCTATGGCGCCGCCGAGCAGGCCGGGGCAGCACACCCGGTTGTATGCCATCCTCGCGCTCGCCGGATTCTCGGTGTTCGCTGGGATATTTGGGCCGCTTAGGGGAGCCCTCGGGCTGAGCACCCCACTGTGGGTCGCGGCCCTTCTTGGCTATGCGTCGGTCGCGTCGATCGCGGTCGCGCTGGTGTTGCTCAAGACCTTGTGGCGGCCGCCAGCCGTCGGGGATAAGCCAGGCGAGCCCGGCGCCCGCTGACTTCTGGCAGGTAGCGCCGCCGGCGTGGGTCGGCTTTGCTCATCGCGTCCCCCACCCCGGCGGGCACGAGGCCGGGGTTGGATTGTGAAGCGCGGAGGGTGAGGCCGCGGGAGCAGCGGTCTGGACCACCGCGGACGTCGCGGTAGCCCAAATCTCCGGATCTTAAGGGGGCTTAGGGGGTCGGCTGGTCGGCGACCACCGCGGCCAGGGTCTCCCAGTCGCGTTCGGGTGGGACGCGGTCGTCGGGGTGGTCGGCGAGGGGGTCGAGCACCACGTAGGACGCGCCCAGCTCGATCAGCGTGGCGAGGTCGCGGCGGATCTGGCGGAGGCTGCCGCGGCCGAACGGGCGCCCGGTTTCCAGCAGGTCGCCGTCGGTGAGTTGGGCGCGCATCCGGGGGCAGAACGCGGGCACCGGCCGGCCTTGGCGCTCGGCTTCCTCGCGCAGTGCGGGCAGGGTCGCCTCTACGCGTTCCAGATCGAGCTGGTTGGGATGCCAGGCGTCGCCGAACTGGACCGTGCGCCGGACGGCGGCCGGGCCCCAACCGCCGATCCACAGTGGTGGGTGCGGGGCGCGCGCGGCGCGGGGGCCGGTCGCGACGTCGTGGTACGAGACGTAGGCGCCGTCGAGGGAGACCACGTCGTTGGTCCAGGCGTCCGTGATGGCCTTCAGGTACTCGTCGGTCATCCGCCCCCGCTCGCGGAACGGTGCGCCGACCGCGGCGAACTCGGTCTCCGACCAGCCCACGCCGGTGCCGAGGATGAACCGCCCGCCGGTGAACTGGTCGATGTTGTTGGCCATGCGGGCGGTGAGCAGCGGATGCCGGTACGGGACGATGGTGACCGTGGTGCCCAGCTCCAGCCGCTCGGTGAGCCCGCCCAGCCAGGCGAGTGTGGTGAACGGGTCGTAGAACGGCGACGGGTACAGGTCGGTGACGTCGGGCGTCGGCACCACGTGGTCGGACGTCATCGCCAGGTCGAAGCCGTGCGACTCGGCGAACCGCGCCCAACCGAGCAGGACGTCGGGCGTCGCGTGCGGCCCGAAGTTGGGGATGAACACGCCCAGCTTCGTCATCGTGTGCGGCCCCTGAGGTAGCGGTGGAAGGGCTCGTCGGCGCCCTCGGTCGGCACGTACACGATCTGGTCGGGCGCGGCCTCGCGGAACAGTCGCTGCATGCGCACGAGCAGCTCGCCGTGCACCGGTGGCGCGGGGTAGCCGAGGTCCGGCACGTACTCCTTGGGGCCGCGTAGTAGATCCGCTCGACGCCGGCGGTGGCCGCGACAGCGTGGCAGATCGCGCACGGCTCGCAGCTGGAGACGACGATCGCGCCGGTCACGTGTACCTCGCCGGCCACCGCGCACGCCGCGCGGACCGCCGCGACCTCGGCGTGCGCGGCCGGGTCGTGGTCGTGCAGCGCGGTGTTGACGCCGGTGGCGAGCACTTCGCCGGCGCGGGCGACAAGCGCGGCGAACGGCAGCTGGCCGGACGCGGCGTTGTCGATCGCGAGCCGTACCGCTCGGGCGGCCAGCTCTTCGACCGTCGCCACGAGATCAGGCCGCCGGTGCGCTGAGCGCGGCCAGTGCGGCGCCGCGTGCCCCGGCCATGTCGAGATCGGGTACCAACGCGAACGTGGTCGCCGTCGCCTGCTCGTCGCGCAGGTGGGTGTGCGCGCGCACCCGGTCGAGGAACCAGTCACGGAAGTCGGGGGCGGCCTCCACCACGCCGCCGCCCACGAAGTAGGCGTGGGGTCGGTGAAGTTGGCCGCGATCGTGAACAGCCGGCCGAGTGCCATCGCCTGCTGCTCGAAGATCTTGCGGGCCAGCTCGTCGCCCCGCTCGCCGAGGCCGCGGACCCGCTTGGCCGCCTCCTTGATTGGCATGTTGGCCAGCTCGTGGTCGGGGTAGCGGCTCAGCCAGTACGGCAGCAGGTTTTTCACGATGCCGGTCAGCGACGCCACGCTCTCCACGTCGCCGGCGAAGCCGCAGTTGCAGGCCGGCTGCGCCTGGCCGTCGGCGAGCAGCCCGTCCATCGGGATGTACACGTGGCCGAGCTCGCCGGCCATCCCGGTGGCACCCTTGACGACCTGGCCGGACTCGATGACGCCGCCGCCCAGCCCGGTGCCGACGATCGCGGAGACCGAGGAGCGGTGAGGCGCGTCGGCGCCGAAGTGGACCACGTGCGCGTAGAGCGCGGCCGCGTTGCCGTCGTTGTTGTAGACGACCGGCAGGGCCAGCTTCCTCTCCAGGGCGGCGCGGATGTCGAACCCATACCACTCCGGGAGCGCGAAGTTGGTCGCGCCCTTCGCGGAGAGCACCCCGTCGGCGCTGGACGGGCCCGGAGTGTCCAGGCCGACCGCGCGGACCGCGCCCCGGTCGGCGCCGGTCAGCTCCAGCACCACGTCGACCGAGCGGGTGAGCGCGTCGAGCGCGGCGGCAGGGCCTTCCAGCACGCAGCTCGGCGTCTCCACGAGCCGGTCCACCAGAAATCGGCCGGACTCGTCCACCACCGTGGCGTTCGTGGCCGTGCCGCCGACGTCGAGGCCGACGACGACACCGTTAGCTAAGGGTCGCACGCGAATGATCCTACGGACTCGACCCGGGAACGGGGGACCGGGCGGATCTTCGCGATGTGTTCCGCCCCGGTCCTCGCTTTGTGCTCCGCCTCGGTCCTCGCTTTGTGCTCCGCCCCGACGTGGCGGCGATCACGAGGCCGGCGATCACGAGGCCCGCGCCGGCGAGGCTTGCCGGCGTGACCGGTTCGCGCAGGACGAGCCAGCCGAGCAGGGCCGCGGTCAGCGGCTCGGTGAGGCTCAGCGTCGCGGCGGTCGAGGTCTGGACCGATCGAAGACCGGCGACCCACAGCAGGTACGGCAGCGCTGTCGCCACCACGCCGAGGTAGAGCGCGAGGTAGGCGTGGTCCGGCTGGGCGAGCCACGCGACGTTCTCCATCGGGTTCTCAGTCGGGTTCTCTATTGGGTTCTCTATCGGGGTGGCGAGGGTCTCTGCTGGGGAGGCCGCGTTCTTTGTCGGGGAGGCGGCGTTCTCTGTCGGTGAGGCGAGGGTCTCTGCCGGGGAGGCCAGGTTCTCTATCGGGGAGGCGAGGACGAGCAGCGCCGCGCCGACCACGAAGAGGAACGCGAGCACTGCGGTCGGTGGTACCCCGGCGAGCAGCAGCCACCTGGTCGTCGCGATGTACGCGGCGTAGGAGGCACCGGCGACCAGGCAGGCAACCACCCCGACCAGGTCGAACTGGAGGGAACCGTCACCGCGCAGCAGCAGCCAGAGCCCGACCAGCACGGTCGCGGTCGACACCCACCACATTCGGCCCGGGCGGTGGCCGGTCAGCAGCGTGCCGAGGCCGGCGAAGACGGGCGCCGAGCCGATCGCGGTGAGGGTGCCGACCCCGACGCCGGTCCGCTGTACGCCGAGGAAGAACGCCGGCTGGTACGCCGCGACGCAGAACGCCCCGAGCAGGACGACCGCCACGGTACGGCGGCTGCCGAGCGCCTTGCGCCACGCCACCTTCCGGAGCGCCACGATGCCGGCGAAGATTAGGCTCGCGACGGCGAGGCGGGCGGCGCCGAGTTGGAGCGACGACCCGCCGTACGAGGCGACCGCCTGGGCCGTTCCGGTCGTGCCCCACAGCACGGCCGCGGCCATGACGAGCGCCGCACCGTACGGCATCCGCGCCTCCCCGGGGTCTCGCTTCGCTCCGTGGTCTCGGCTTCGGGGCGGTCTTGCTGCGCTGCCTGGTCTCGGCCGCGCGGGGCGGTCTTGCTCTGCTGCCTGGCCCCGGTGGCGAGACGGTCTTGCTTCGCTCCGTGGTCTCGGCCTCGGGAGGATCTTGCTCCGCTGCCTGGTCTCGGCCGCGCGGGGCGGTCTTTGCTTCGCTGCCTGGTCCCGGCCCCTCGGGACGATCTTGCGGAAGCGTACCCAAACCGGCACATGGGGCTCAGACGGTGGCGCTGGCATGCGTCTGCGGGCGACCGGGCATGATTGAGAGTGGCTCAGGGGTTGTCCTGCGCGAGACGGCAGCGTAAACGAGCGTCGGCGCGGAGGCTGCCCACGATGCGCTCAGCGAGCGAACGATGGAGGACGGGTGTCACAGATGGTGGGGTCCGGGCGGTGTGTGGTGGCCGTGGACGGCCCGTCCGGTTCGGGCAAGTCCACCGTCTCCCGCCGGCTCGCCGGGGTGCTGGGCGCGCAGTACCTGGATACCGGCGCGATGTACCGGGCTGTGACCTGGGCCGTGCTGGTCTCCGGCGCCGACCCGCACGACGCCGAGGCGGTCGCGAAGGTCGCCGGTGAGATCGACCTGGAGATCGGCACGGAGCCGGACGCGCCCTACACGCACGTCGACGGTACCCCCGTCGACCGTGCGATCCGCGGCCCCGAGGTGACCGGCGCGGTCTCCGCGGTGGCGGCCGTGCCGTGGGTCCGCCAGCTGCTGGTGGCCCAGCAACGGAAGATCATTGCGGCCACCGGGCGCATCGTGGTCGAGGGCCGCGACATCGGCACGGTGGTCGCCCCCGACGCCGACCTCAAGGTGTACCTGACCGCGTCCGCCGCCACCCGCGCGCAGCGCCGCAGCACGGAGAACGCGACCGACCTCACCGCCACGGCCGCCGACCTCGACCGCCGCGACCGCCTCGACTCCACCCGCACCGCCGACCCGCTACAGCAGGCCACCGACGCGGTCGTGCTCGACACGACCGAGCTCGGCATCGAAGAGGTCGTGGCCCGCCTGCGCAGTCTGCTCGACCGTTCGTTCGGCGGTGTCGCATGAGCCTGCTCACTGTCGGTGGCGCCTCTCCTGCCGATGGCCTCTCTCTTGTCGGTGGCGCTCCTCCTGTCGATGGCGCCTCCGTCGTCGGTGGGGTCTTTCTTGTCGGTGGCGTCTCGGTTGTCGGTGACGCCCTTCTTGTTGGTGGTGCCTCGGTTGTCGGTGGCACCTCTTCTTTCGGTGGCGGCTTTCTTGGAGGGGCGGCATGAGTCTTGAGGCTGTCCCGCAGGAGGAGGAAATCACCGGTCCGGTGCCGGTCGTGGCTGTCGTCGGTAGACCCAACGTCGGCAAGTCCACACTGGTCAACCGCATCATCGGCCGCCGGCAGGCGGTCGTGGAGGACACGCCGGGCGTGACCCGCGACCGCGTGCCCTACGACGCGGAGTGGTCCGGCCGCCAGTTCACCGTCGTGGACACCGGCGGCTGGGAGCCGGACGCCAAGGACCGTGCCGCCGCCATCGCCGCCCAGGCCGAAATCGCCGTCGCCACCGCCGACGTGGTGCTGTTCGTCGTCGACAGCACGGTCGGCGCCACCGACGTGGACGAGGCCGCTGTCAGGATGCTGCGCCGCAGCGCCAAGCCGGTGCTGCTGGTCGCCAACAAGGCCGACAACCAGTCCGTCGAACTCGAGTCGGCCGGCCTATGGTCACTCGGCCTCGGCCAGCCGTACCCAGTCTCCGCCCTGCACGGCCGCGGCTCCGGCGACCTGCTCGACGCCGTCCTGGAGGCACTGCCCGCGCCACCCCCGGTCACCGAGCCGGAGGAGCGCGGCCCCCGGCGGGTGGCGCTGGTCGGCCGCCCCAACGTCGGCAAGTCCAGCCTGCTCAACCGCCTGGCCAAGGAGGAACGCGCGGTCGTCGACGCGGTCGCCGGCACCACCGTCGACCCGGTCGACAGCCTGGTACAAATCGGCGGCGAGACCTGGCAGCTCGTCGACACCGCGGGCCTGCGCAAGCGGGCGGGACGGGCCAGCGGCACCGAGTACTACGCGAGCCTGCGCACCGCCGGCGCCATCGACGCCGCCGAGGTCGCCGTGGTGCTGCTCGACGCCAGCGAGCCGATCAGCGAGCAGGACCAGCGCATCCTCGGCATGGTGACGGAGGCCGGGCGGGCGCTGGTCATCGCGTTCAACAAGTGGGACCTGGTCGACGACGACCGCCGGTACCAGCTGGAGAAGGAGATCGACCGCGAGCTGCGCCGCATCCCCTGGGCGCTGCGGGTCAACATCTCCGCCAAGACCGGCCGCGCGGTCGACAAGCTCGCGCCCGCGCTGCGTACCGCACTGGAGAGCTGGGAGACCCGCGTACCGACCGGGCAGCTCAACCAGTGGCTGACCGCGCTGGTACAGGCCACCCCGCACCCGGTCCGCGGTGGGCGGGCACCGCGCGTGCTCTTCGCCACCCAGGCTGGCACGAGGCCGCCGCGCTTCGTGCTCTTCACGACAGGCCCGCTGGACGCGGGCTATCAGAGGTTCGTCGAGCGCAAGCTCCGCGAGGAGTTCGGGTTCGCGGGTAGCCCAGTCGAGGTGTCGGTACGCCCAAGGAAGCGCACAGGTCCCGGCGGCCGCGGCAAGGCCCACGGCTAGCGGTCCTGCCCGTGCCCGAGGCGAGATGAGGGCGCGGCGGGGCGTGTGCGCGTGGGCGCGGCGGTTGCGCTACGCTGTACCGGCTGCCGCGGGTACGTGTGCTCGCGGCAACGGGACGTGGCGCAGTTTGGTAGCGCACTTGACTGGGGGTCAAGGGGTCGTCGGTTCAAATCCGGCCGTCCCGACCAGGGTTGACCAGGCAAGATTCAAGATCTTGCCTGGTCTCCGCTAACGGTTCCGCTAACAGTGATCGCGAAGAGTCGGTCGTGTCCTCGCCCCGTTAGCGGAGGAGATCGACCCGTGGCTATCTACAGCTATCAGTTGGCGCGCGGCCAGACCCGCTGGATGTTCACCATCGACCTGCCGCCGGCCGCGGACGGCAAACGCCGGCAGATGAACCGCAAGGGCTTCCTGTCCCAGCCCGCCGCCCAGACCGCGGAGACCGAGGCCCGCAAGAAGCTACGCCCGCGCCGACGAGGGCGACACGCGGCACCGGCGCTACGCCGCGCGCCTGGTACTGGTGCTCCAGCGCCTCGGCGAAGCCCTGCACGACCGGCGGCAGCAGCGCGATGGACATGTCGAGCACAGCCCACGGTACGCCCAGCTCCGCGGCGACCATCGGCGTGACAAAAGTCGACGACGTCGCCGACGATCAGGTCCGGGCGGTGCGCCTCGGCCACGGCATAGATGCTCGCGAGGTCCAGGTCCAGCCGGGTGTCGACGAAGAACTCGGCGATCTCGGCGAAGTCGGTGTGGCGCAGCGTGAGGCGCCCCTCCCGCCGGCGCGTGGTCTGCGCGAGCAGGTCGGGCAGCGCAGAGCCGGACGGTGTGAACGGCAGGTCGGCCGCGGTGCTAGCCAAAGCGGCGTGGGTGGACACCAGTACGTCGTCGCCGGCGGCGTGGGCGGCCCGCGCCAGCGGCAACAGCGGCAGCAGGTGGCCGTAGGCCGGCACGGCCGTGAAGAGGATGCGCACGATGTGCTCCTTGATCTTGAGGTTTGGGACGGACTGAATCCAACCGGTCCTGGACTCGGCGCATGACGTTGTGGACGTTGCCGGGAGCAGTGGGGCTACCCGGTGATGGGTGCCCTGGTGAGCGACGTGGTCGGCAGGTAGAGAGTCACTGTGGTGCCGTGGCCGACCGCGGAGTTGACGGTTATGCGGCCGCCGTGGGCGCGGACGATGGCCTGGACGATCGCCAGGCCCAAGCCCGAGCCGCCGTAGTCGCGGCTCCGGCTGGCCTCGGCGCGCCAGAAGCGGTCGAATAGTCGAGGGATGTCGGCGGCTGGTATCCCTGTGCCGTTGTCGATGACGTCGACGCGTTCTTCTTCATGGTGGTGGTGGAGCGTCAGGCGGACCTGGGTGCCGGGCGGGTTGTGCTGGACTGCGTTGCCCACCAGGTTGCGCAGGACCTGTTGCAGCCGCGCGGCGTCGCCGCGCACGAGCAGGCCGTCCGGCGGGGCCGCAAAGGTGATGTCGAGTTCGGAGTAAATGACGCGGGCGTCTTCGACCACGCTCTCGGCCAGCCTCGCCAGGTCGAGTGGCTGACTGTCGAGGGGTAGCCCGGTATCCAGCCGGGCCAACAGTCCCAGCTCCTCGACCAGCAGCCGGATCCGGCCCACCTCGTCCTCGATCCGGGCGACGGCCTGCTCGACGTCCTCGCCGCTGAGGCCGCCCTGCCGGTAGAGCTCCAGCCAGCCGGAGATCGTGGCGAGCGGGGTGCGCAGTTCGTGCGAGGCGTCGGCGGCGAAGGTTCTCGCCCGGTCCTCGGCGCGGGCCTGCGCGTCGAAGGCCCGGTTCACCGCCGCGGCCAGCACGTCGGTTTCGGCGTTCCGGTCCGAGACAGGCAGTCGTTCATCACGGGATCCCTCGGCGATGGCGTCGGCGGCCTGCGCCATCTCGGAAAGGGGACGCAGGCCGATCTGGAGTACGACCAGAGCCAGTGCCATCAGGACGATCACGGCGATGAACGCGATCGCCGCCATGCTTCCGACGAAACCGACGATGGCGTCCCTGTCGACGTTCACGTCGTTGACCAGGATCAGTTGGGCGACGTCGTCCGTGCCTCTGTCGTCATACGTCATCCGCATACCGGGCGTCGCGATCAGTACGGCCACGACGTCGTCGCTGGTCTTCATGATCTGGCCCCGGGCGGCGCTGTTCGCGAGCCGGGCGAGTTCGTACTCTCTTCCGGCGCTCGTCCCGATGGCGAACAGGATGTCGCCGTCCTCGTCCAGTCCCATGACGCCTAGGGGCGGGCCGAGCATCGTCTCGAACTGATCCGAATTGATTGTCTGCGGGCCGGAACGGACCAGCGCGGTGATCCGCCGTTCGTCCTCGCGCAGCTTGTCGACGGAGCGGTCGGAGATGTAGTCGTTGACCAGGAAGGCGGTGATGACGCCGCTGGCGCTGAGGGCGAGGACGAACAGCATCAGGAAGCCCACGAGTAGCCGGCCGCGGATGCCCGCCTGCCATCGGCGCCAGCGGCGTCTCATCGCTCGGTGGTCCGCTTGCGGTTCTGTCCCTGCTCATGCCGCAGGGCGTACCCGACGCCGCGCACGGTGTGGATCAGCGGATCGTGACCGTCGTCGACCTTGCGGCGCAGGTTGGAGATGAACCGCTCCACGACGACCGAGTCGCCACCGAAGTCGTACTGCCAGACCGCCTCGAGGATCTGCGCCTTGGACAGCACCTGCCCCGGATGGGTGATAAGCAGGTGCAGCAGTTTGAACTCGGTCGGCGACAGGTTCACGAGTCGGTCACCGCGGTGGACCTCGTAACGCTGCGGGTCCAGCGAGAGGTCGTGGAAGGTCAGGGCCGCACCGGCGGGCCGCGCGGTGCCGCGTGAGCGGCGTAGCAGCGCCTCGATCCGCGCCCCGATCTCCACGACGCTGAACGGCTTGACGACGTAGTCGTCGCCGCCCAGCTGCAGTCCACGCACCCGGTCCTCGACCGCGTCCCGGGCGGTGAGGAACAGCACCGGCACCCCGATCGACTTCGACCTCAACATGGCGAGGACGTCGAACCCGCTTCCGCCCGGCAGCATCACGTCGAGCACGATGACGTCCGGCGGCGAGGTCTGCACCCGGTCGAGCGCCTGTGGGATGTCGGCGGCGACGTCGACCTCGTAGCCGGCGAAGCGCAGCGCGGAGGTCAGTAGGCCGCGGATTCCTGGGTCGTCGTCGACCACGAGCACACGGTCGGGATGCTCGGTGCCGGCCATCGGCTTCCTCCTTCCTGGGTCAATGGGCGGGTCGCTCAGCCGACGAGTTCGGGCTCGCGGACGGTGGACCTGTTCTCAGAGACGTCGTGACCCTCGATGTCCACCTTCGGCACCACCCGGTCCAGCCAGCGCGGGAGCCGCCAGGCACGGTCGCCCAAGAGCTTCAGCACGGCGGGGACCAGGGTGAGGCGTACGAGGAAGGCGTCGACGAGTACGCCGAAAGCCAAGGCCAATGCGATCGGCATGACGTTCGGATCGTGTGAGAACAGGAAGCTGGCGAAGACGGTGATCATGATGACTGCCGCTGCCACGACGACGCGCCCGGCGTTGCGGCTGCCTGCCCGGATCGCCTCCTGCGCGTTGCCGTGACGGGCGTAATGCTCGCGCATCGCCGAAACGAGGAAGACCTCGTAGTCCATGGCCAGGCCGAAGAGGACAGCCATCACGATGATGGGTGCGAAGCTGGGGACCGGGCCTTCGAGCGGTACTCCGAGGGGCCCGGCCAGCCATCCCCACTGGAAGACGGCCACCATGGCGCCGAATGCCGCGCCCACCGACAGCAGGAAGCCGGCGGTGGCCTTCAGCGGGATTGTCCAGGACCTGAAGGCGAGCAGCAGCAGGAGAAGAGACAGGCCGACCACGACGACGGTGAACGGCAACAGGGCGTTGTTGAGTTTGTCCACGGCGTCGAGGCCGACGACGGTCAGACCGGTCACCGCGACGTAGTTGCCGGTCTGCGTGCCTATCGGTTCGAGCGCGGCACGCAGGTCGGCGACCAGGGCATTGGTGGCGCCGTCGCGCGGGCCCGTCGTGGGCACGACCTCGACGAACGCGGCCCGCTGGTCGGGTGCGATCAGTGGGCCGTTGACCTCCGCGACCCCCGGCATCGACTCGACGGTGTCGATGACCGTCTTCGCGGTGGAGTTGAGCTCGGCGACAGAGCCACCCTCGACGAGTACGGCCAGCGGGCCGTTGACGCCGGGGCCGAACGCGCCGGCGATCAGGTCGTAGACCTGCCGGGGCTCGGAGGACTTCGCCGCGGAACCGTTGTCGTTCAGGGCCAGCTCCAACTGCGTGGCCGGGACGGCGACGACGGCCAGGCCGAGCACGACGGCGACCACGACCTTGCGCGGATGCCGGATCACGGCGTCCACCCAACGGGCGGCCATGCCTCGCTTGCGGGTCTCGAGTTCGCGACGGGCGGCGCGTGAGGACGGCTTGGGCCGGAGCCGCTCGCCCGCCAGCGACATGACGGCCGGGAGCGTTGTCAGGGCGAGGAGGACAGCGACGGCGACCGCCCCAGCCGCCGCCAGGCCCATCGAGGTGAGCATCGGGACGCCGGCGAGGGTCAGGCCGACCAAGGCGATGATCACCGTCAGACCGGCGAACACCACGGCGCTGCCCGCGGTGGCGATGGCCAGCGCGATCGATTCCGCGACTGCCGCACCGCGGGTGAGCTGGGCGCGATGGCGGGAGACGATGAGCAGGGCGTAGTCGATACCGACGGCGAGGCCGAGCATGATCGCCAGGGTCAGCGCATTCTGCGAGACGTCGAACAGGTTGGCGGCCAGAAGCGTGCCGGCGGCCGAGCCGCCCACACCGAGAGCCGCGGTGAGCATGGGGAGTCCGGCCGCCAGGACAGAACCGAAGGTGACCAGCATGACCAGCAGTGCCACACCGATACCGATGGTCTCCGGGACGCCGAACGGTTCGAGCTCCTGCTCGAAGGCGTCGCCGCCGAACAGCACGCGTCCGCCCTGATCGCCGAACTGCTCGTTATAAACGCCACCGGTCGCCCGTACCGCCTCCTGCAGAACGGGGTCGACCTCGGAGTCCGATGGAAGGTCGAAACTGACGGACGCGACCGCTATCCGGCCGTCCGCCGAGACGTCCTCCAGCGGATCACCCACCTCGGCGACCACATCCTCGGCCTGCATCCGTGCGACGACGGCGTGCATCTGCCGGACGACTGCCTCGTCATTGACCTGTGCGCCGTTCGGAGCGGCGAAGAGCACGACACCGCTGACACCGCCATCCTCAGGAGAGTGCCGATCCGCTTTTTCCAGAGCGACTTGCGCCGGGGAACCAGGAATCGAGTGACCGGGCGCGAACGAGCCGGCTGATCCGAACGCGAGCAGGAGCGCCGCTGCCAGTACGGCCAGCGATGCCCCCAGGAAGATGAGTCGGCGACGGGCCGCGACGGCCCCGAGCCGATACAGGAACTTAGCCACCAGAGTGCCTTTCGTGACAGGTGTTGGAGACCTGCTCAGCCTCACGTCCGGACTTGATGGCCAACCCCCACCGACCTTGACGACCTCTTGACGGCTCCCTGCTACATCGTCAAAGTCCCGCCGAACCGCTGGAACTGCACGTCACGCCGCACACGACAGTCCAGAGGATCGATCTGGACAGTGTGAGTATTGCCTCGGGTGTCTGCGGCCGTCAACCTCAGGACGCCGACCGAGGAGTTGTCACGCTCGGGGCGTGGTCAGTCCCGCAACGAGGACGCTGAGGGCGTCGTCGATGGCCGCGTCCTTCTGTTCGGAGGCCAACTGCGGCAACAGGTCAAGAAGCATGATCGACAACCCGTGCACAGTGGCCCAGCTCGCCATCGCCGCTCTGCTCGTGTCCTCCGGACGCAGGCATCCCACGTCGACGAGCCGGGAGAGCGCGCGCATCAGGAAGAACCTCGGCTTGGGTCGATCGTCGTCGCCCGCCGCGGTCGCGTCGTCGGGCGCTCCGGGGACCTGTATCCCGGCGGGGTCACCGCCCATCGCGGTGCGGAACAGGCCCGGCTCGGTCAGGGCGTAGTGAACATAGGCCCGGCCGACCTCGCGCAGGTATGTCTTTGCCGCCTCCTGCTGATCAGGGGGTTCGGCCGGGGCAACGGCGTCGAGGTGGGCGCTCATGGCCTCGGCCATGTCGCCGCGCGCCCGCTGCGCGACAGCCTTCTTCAGCGCGGTCAAGGTCGAGAAGTGACCGTAGGCGGAGTTGGGTGCGACCCCGACGACCCTGGCAACCGCCCGCAGGACGACCGCTTGCGGGCCGCCGTCACGGGCAAGGGTGACTCCGGCCGCGATCAGGGCCGAGCGCAGGTCACCGTGGTGATAGGTGGCACGTGTACGGGGGCGCTTCTCGACCATTGCCAGATCCTGGCACGGGCCTGGGCACCCGAGGAGCTCGTGCGCGCCGCGCGCGCTGGTGACCGTCGCGCCCGCGGGCGGGGTGGGGCCGGCCGACCTGCCAGGCGTGCACTACCCCATTGTCTTCCTGCTCATGTTCACGTTCCTCTTCGGCGGGGCGGTGTCCGGGTCGACAGATGCCTACCTTGACCGAGCCTTCCCCGGCATCCTCGCTACGACGCTGGTCTTCATCACCATGTATACGGGGCTCAGTCTCAACCGCGACGTCACATCGGGCGTGCACGACCGCTTCCGCGTCCTTCCCATGTGGCAGCTCCGCCATTGTCGGACCGCTTCTGGGCGACATGATCCGCTACCTGATGGCCGCCGCCGTCATGATCGGCCTCGGCCTCGCTCTGGGCTTTCGACCCGCTGGCGGCCCCGTTGGTGTCGCGCTCGCGCTCATCCTTGTGTTTGCCTTCGGCCTGTCGTGGCTGTGGGCACTGCTCGGGCTTCTGGTGCGTGCGGAGAGCACCCTCAACACCGCCAGCATGATGGTCCTCATGCCGGCCGCGTTCTTGAGTGATGTCTTTGTGCCCCTAGACACGATGCCGAACTGGCTCCAAGGCTTTGCCGGCTTCAAACCGATCAGCGCCCTCGCCGCCGCGACTCGAGGTCTCATGGCTGGCACAGGCGCCACCGCTGACATCATCCTCGTGCTCACCTACAGCGCGGTCCTCGTTGCGCTCTTCGGCCCCTTGACGATGTCCGCTACCGGCGCATGTCATGACTGCAAAGGTCCGGGCCGGTCATACGTGCTGGTCGCCGAAGGCCAGCAGGAACGTTCGAACGGCGGCCTCGGCCAACTCGCGAAGTTCGGAGCCGCTGATGGGACGGGTGCCCATCTCGGACCGGGCCTCCAGTGGTCCGACGACCAACGCGATGAACTGTTCGGCGGCCCGCGCCGGGTCGCCGGTCGGGAGGCGGCCGGCCAGCATGAGTCGCGCAAGGCGGTCGGCCAACGCCTCGTTGAGGCGATGTGGACCGTACTGCCGGACGATGTCGAGGGAGTCGGGAAACTTGTTGATCTCTGAGTAGAGCAGCCGTCGCAGGGCGCACGAGCGGTCGTCGCAGTGCAGCTGAAGCAGGCGGTAGGCCACGGACGTCAGCGTTTCGCGTAGCCCTTCGGCCGAGCCCTGTAGCGGGCCGAGGGCGGCCAAGCGCTCTTCCAGGACGGTCCGGGCCGCGGCCTCCAACGCATGCCGGAACAGGGTCGCCTTGTCGGTGAGGTGGTTGTAAACCGTGGGCTTGGCCACGCCTGCCTCGTTTGCGATCTCCTGCACGCAGGCTTGCGCGTAGCCCTGGCGGGCGAAGACGCGGAAGGCGCCTTCCAGGATCGCCTGCCGCTTGTCGATCCGCCCGTGCGAGGTGGTCGATGGTCGGGCTGGGGTCATGGCACGACTGTACCGGCTGGTTCAAGAACATGGACAACCCAGTTGTGCTAGCCATGCCGGACCACTAGTTTGAACCAATGAGTTCAGATCGGTTGGATCGGCACCTGCGGTGGACGATTGCCGTGGTCCTGCTCGGCGGGCTGCTCGGCATCCTCAACAGCACCATGGCCGCCGTGGCCACCGACACCTTGGCCAAGGCGTTCGACACGTCGCTCAGCACAGCCGGCTGGACCTCGACCGGCTTCCTTCTCGCCGTCACGGCCACCATCCCGTTCACCACCTGGGCTGTCGATCGGTTCGGCGGCAAGCGGCTGTGGCTGATCGGCCTGGTGGTGTTTGTCGCCGGATCCATCGCCGCTGGCCTGGCGTGGAACGTCGGTAGCCTGATCGCCTTTCGCACTCTCCAGGGCGTCGGCGCCGGCATCCTCGACCCCTTGGTGCTGATCCTGCTGGCCCGCGCGGCTGGCCCGCACCGAGCCGGACAGGTGATGGGGCTGATGGGCGTCGTGCTCTCCCTCGGGCCGGTGCTCGGCCCTATCGCGGGCGGCGCCGTCCTCGCCGGCCTGTCGTGGCGCTGGATGTTCCTACTCAGCGTCCCGGTTGGCGTCATTGCGTACGGCCTCGCCCGGCGCGTGCTTCCCAACGCCGCGACGACCCGACAGCCAGCGGGAGTCCGGCTCGACGTCCTCGGCCTGGCGTTGCTCGGGCCGGGATTCGCCGCGGTGGTACTGGCGCTGTCCGAGAGCGCCGAGCAGAACACATTCCTGGCGGGGCCGGCCCTCGTTCCGCTAACTGCCGGAGCCGTGCTGCTGATCGGCTACGCGGTCCACGCGCTCCGTGTCCGGCGCACCGCACCCCTGATCGATCTGCGCCTGTTCACCAGCCGGGGCTTCACAGCCAGCGTCACCATCATGGGAATCGGCGGTCTGGCCAACTTCGCCACCCTCTTCGCGCTGCCGCTGTACTACCAGCACGCACACGAGTACGGCGTGTTCGCCACCGGACTCTTGATCGCACCCGCCGGTCTTGGCGGCGCCATCGCCATGCCCTTGGCCGGCCGGCTGTCGGACCAGATCGGGGCTCGCGGCCTGGCTGCGGCCGGCGCGGCCGTGGCCGCTGCCAGCGGACTGGCCTTCACCAGGATCGGGGCCGACACCGCGCTGATATGGCCGATCCTCGGCGCGTTTGCCATGGGTCTGGGCATTGGTTGCTTCAGCGCGCCCACCATGGGATCGCTTTATCGCACCCTGCCGCCCGCCATGGTGGCCCAGGGCAGTTCGGTGCTGTACATGCTCAACCAGCTTGGTGCCGCGCTCGGCGTCGCGCTGGTCGCATTCGTCCTGCAGACCGCCAGCGGCCCGATCACCGGTTTCCGCGGCGTCTTCTGGCTCGCGGTCGCCATGATGGCGATCGTACTGGCCGTCATCCCGCTGTTGTCCGGTCGACCCGAGAAGCCAGCCGTGCCTGGCGAACTCGCTACCTCCGGAAGGCCGTCCCGATGAAGACCATAGTGATCACCGGCGGTACAGACGGTCTCGGCCGAGGGCTCGCCGACACCTATCTGCGACGAGGCCACGCCGTTGCCATCATCGGCCGCGACGAACGGAAGGCAGCATCGCTTCCGGGTGCCCATTTCATCGCCGCCGACCTGAGCCTGATCGACGAGAACCGCCGGGTGATCGAGGAAATCAACGCGACGTTCTCCACTGTGGACGCCCTCGTATTGTGCGCTCGGTACTTCCGTTCGACCCGCTTCGAGACCGCCGAGGGCATCGAGGGGACGTTCGCATTGGATTACCTGAGCCGGTTCCTGCTCAGCTACGGCCTGACCAATCCGCAGCTCATCGTCAACGTATCGGGCGCCGGTCTTCCGCTCGACCTCATTCACTGGGACGACCTCATGCTGGCTCACGCCTACGACGGAGTGTCGGCGCAGCTGCAGGCGGGCAAGGCTAACGACCTTCTCGGCGTCAACTACGCGGCCCAACCCGGGACGGGCCGAGCCCGGTACGTGCTCCTCGACCCGGGCGCCGTGTCGACCAGCTTTGCGGGGAGTACGACGCGTCGACCGAGGCCCACGTCGCCTTGCTCAAGCGGCACGGCCGTCCGGTGCGGGAGGGTATCGAGCCGATCGTCGCCGTCATCGACCATCCGCCCACCGAACCGCTCAGCGCGTTCCGGCGGGACCAACCGATCGGCTTGTACCACCCGTTCTTCGACCGGGCGGCCGCCGACCGGCTCCACGTGCTCACCCTGGAGGTCGTCCGATGACGATGTCGTGGATGGCGGCTTTCCGTTCCGCGCCGGTCAGCCCGCAGGAGCAGATGACGCTCGTCCACCCGCCCCGCGGATTCCACGACGAGACCCTGCGGCAGATCGTCCGCGTCCGTGGTGGCAGTGACCGACTCCGGGTGCGGATCAGCAACCTCTACGGCAACCGGCCGCTCACCATCACCCGGACCCAGGTGGCCGCCCTCGAGAGCGGATCCTCGACCGCCACCAGCACCGACACTGCCGTCACCTTCGCCGGCGCCGTGTACGTGACGGTCGCCGCCGGCGAGGAGGTGGTCAGCGACCCGGTCGAGTTCGTAACGACGGCCGAGACTGACCTGGCGATCAGCACCTATCTCGCCGGCGAGACTGGACTGGTCACCTACCACCCTTTCGCCCTGCAGACCGGATACGTCGCTCAAGGCGACATGGCCTCTGCGCCGATGCTGCCCGGCGCGCATGAGGTCGCGTCCCGCTTTCATCTCAGCGGGATTGACCTTTGGCGCCCGGAAGGCGGGGGCCTTGTCGCCGCGTTCGGTGACTCGCAGACCGATGGGGTGGGCACCACGCCCGATGCCAACCGGCGATACTCCGATCAACTGGCTCGCCGGTTGAGCCCGGCGAACCTGTCCGTGGTCAATTTGGGCATCGCCGGCAATCGCCTACTCACCGACGTCTTCGGCGAGCGTGGGATCGCCCGGTTCGATCGGGACGTGGTCGCCTTGCCGGGCGGTGTCACGCACCTCGTCCTCGAACTGGGTCTCAACGACATCGGGATGCCGGGGATGTTCGGACTGCCCGCGGTATCGGTGGCCGACCTCACGGCCGGAATCACCGCGATCGTCGAACGAGCCCGGCGGCACGGGATGACGACGATCGTCGCGACCCTAACCCCGTTCGGTGGCGCCGCCGCCATCGTCCCAGGGTTCGACACCCCGGAAAACGAGGAGAAACGCCAGCAGGTCAACCAATGGATCCGAGCCACCCCCGACCTGGGCGGGATCGCCGACCTGGACCGCGCGGTCGGCGATCCCGCTGCCCCGACGAACCTTTTGCCTCACTACGACAGCGGCGATCACATCCACCTCAACGACGCCGGAGCCGGCCGCGTCGCCGAGGTGGTTGCCCGGGCAATCCTGTCCTCATAGAACCGTTGAGGGATTGTCAGCCGGTTGCGACACGGGCTGGTGCAGGCCGCGGATCGGCCCTGGGTGGCGGGTCGGCGCCCTCGCGGAGGCCGTGGCGGGCGTAGAAGCGGCGCAGCGGCGCCGGCGCCCACCAGTTCGCCCTGCCGAGCAGGCGCATCGTGGCCGGGACCAGCAGTGCCCGGACGATCGTGGCGTCGACGAGGACGGCGATGAGCATCGCCACGCCGATCAGCTTGATGAAGGTGATGCCGGAGATGGAGAAGAGCCCGATTACGACCAGGATGAGCAGCGCGGCGCTGGTGATGATCCGGCCGCTGCGCTGGAGTCCGAGCGCGACCGCCGTGGTGTTGTCGCCGGTCCGGTCGTACTCTTCGCGGATGCGGGACATCAGGAAGACCTCGTAGTCCATCGACAGCCCGAAGACGACGGCGAGTACCAGGATCGGCTGGGTCGCCTCCAGCGTCCCGGTGGAGGTGAAGTCCAGCAGGCCGGACAGGTGGCCGTCCTGGAAGATCAGGACCAGCGCGCCGAACGAGGCGCCGAGCGACAGGACGTTCATCACGATCGCCTTGATCGGCAGCACCACCGAGCCGAAGGCGAGGAACAGCAGGACGAACGTCGCGCCGACGATGATCAGGGCCATCCAGGGCAGCAGTTTGCCCACGGAGTCGAGCTGGTCGGCCAGCCGCGCGGTCAGGCCACCCACCAGGACCTGGCCGTCGGGCGGTGCCGGTACGGCCCGGATCCGGCTCACGAGGTCTCGCGTCTGCGCCGATATGGGGTCGCCCTGGCGACCCACGAGCCGCCACGCCACGAGGGCGCGGCCTCCGGGCCGACCAGCGCGCTTCCGCCCACCGCCAACGACGCCACCAGCGCCAGCACGGTTCCGTGGACGCGACGGCCACACGGATGCGGACGTGCTGCCCGGGGCGCCGCCGCCGGCCGACGAGCACGCCGACATTGAACGTGTCGTCGCGTACTGGGACGGCTCGGCGGCGGTGCGGGAGCGGCTTCACGCCCTCGCTCAGGCATCGGCGAGCGTGCTGCTGTTTCTTGAATACATCCCGCAAACCCTGGACGTCTGGTTGACCAGCCACCTCGCCGCCGGTCCAGACGCCGTCGCCGCCGCCTGCGCCATGGTGCATCGACAGCTGCGCGCGGACATCGCCTTCATGAACACGAACGGGCTGCTGCACTTCGACGCCCCCTTCCGCAACATCCTGACCGACGGCCACCGTCTCTACCTTGCCGACCTCGCCTGGCCAGCTCCCCGCGCTTCGACCTGTCCACCGGCGAGCGGGACTTCCTGGCCCTCAACGCCGGCCACGATGCCTGCTATGCGGTGAGGGAGCTGCTCAACTGGATGGTCGCCAACGTCGTCGGGATCCCCGCTCCCGACACTGGTGGACCGGTCGAGCGTTACGACTACATCCGCCGCTGCGCCGCGGGAGCCCGACCCGTCGGCGTCCCCGAGCCGGTCGCGGAGCTGATCAGCCGTTACGCGCCGGTCGTGGCCATCCTGAACGACTTCTACTGGAACTTCTTCGGTGAAAGCCGGGCAACGCCATACCCGGCCCAGCAGATCACGCAGGCGATGCCCCTGATCCCCGGCTTCGCGCCCGATCCACCGCCTCACAGCCCGCAAACAGCCGCCGTAAACGAGGATCTGGCGCCCTCCGCCTCACCACAGATGTCGAGTGGCTGAGCAGCGGGCCTCCACCAGCGACAGGATCAATGAGACAGCTAGCTATGCAGTCAGGGTCCGCAACGGTCGCGTACGGGCCTGGGGTCCGTGTCCTCGGCATAGCTGATCTCGAGCCGTACGCGACCTTGCGGAGTTCGTCGCCGAGCGATCCGGGCATCCGCGCAAGCTCCCTATGATGATGTGTGGCGCGCAGATCGCGGCGGATTTGGCGTGGGCGAGATGGCCAAAGGCGGGTGCGGTGCATCAGTAGCACGCAGGCCGTATTCCGGGTATTAGGCGTCTTGGGCTGGGGTCGGGAGGCGGTGGAAGCCGAATTCTGGGTCGCGGCTGTCCAACAGAGGTGACCATCCCGAGGTTAGGAACTGCGCCAGCGGGCCCACGGCCATCTGGCGACGGTTCACGATGGTGGTGCCCTCGTAGGTGGCGACCAGGATCGCCACACTGCGATCAGGCATGGTGTGGAATCCTTCGATGCGATCGTCGGGTGGCATCGCCGCGACCAGGGTCAGCTGGGTGCCTGCCGGATCGGCTCGGAAAAGCCCGTCCACGCGGCGCGGCCCGCGCTGCTCGGTCAAGGTCGCGCAAAACCACACATCGTCGCCGGCCACCTGAACATCACCGTAGAACTCCCACAGCCGATCGGCCGGCAGCTCGGCCAACTCCTGCAACAAGGCCGTGGCCCCCGATACACCCGCACGAACGTGGCCGCGCAACCCCATCCCGAACCTGCCCGTGTCACCGGACGAGATGTCGAGCAGGCGAGGACCGCCACCGTGGATATAGATGACGGTGTGCCGGTCCAGCCACGCGTAGCGGTACACGCTCGTACGGAACTGCGTCGACCCGCCCGGCTCGACCGGCTCCACACACAGCCGGCGGCTATCACCCCGCCACCGCACCCACCCCACCACGTCCCCGCCAAGGTTGACAGACAGCGACGGCGGACCCCAACCGAACCGCCCCACCTTCACCTCACGGACCACCACACCGTCCTCGTCCAGTAGCGTCAGTCCGGCGCCGCGATGCACCACAAAACCGCCCTGCGGCAGACACACCGGATCATGCGCGTACCCCGCGTACACCTGCTCCCAGACGCCCACCCGCGGGTCGCACCGGAACAGACGCAGCTCACCGCGGTCGTTCGCCCTCACGTCCGGAACCCGCCGACCGACCCGACTCGCCGTAGCGATCAACTCCCGACGATGTCCGCACCACCGGATCGCTGACACGAACGAAAACCCCCGCAACGGGACCCGCCACGACTCGGCCTGCGGGCCCGACGTCACCACCAGCTCCCCATGACCGCCACGACGAAACACCGCAACAGCATGCCACCACGGCTACTGCGTCCCGAGGCGCAGACCGCACCGGGTCGCGGCATGAGCGGGCGTTGGCCGATCTTCACGGGTAGCCCACGAATTCATCTTCGCTACGGGCGCTTGTCCTCCACATGAACGACCTCAAGCTCGCGCCCGTCCCGGTCACGCTTGCTACGCCCGCAAAGCCCAACCGCAAGATCGGTGCTATCGGGCACCTCATCCGGCTCGACATAGGTCAAGACATCGTTGTGGTGGCCGTAGACAACCCAACCCGGCCCAGGATCGAGAGCAACCACGCCGAAGTCACCAGCGGGCCCGCCGGCACGAGCAGGTCCGTACTCACGCAAGATCTCCACCGCCTGCTCGGCCAGATCAGCCGCCGGACCTGGACCGGGAAACACGACGCAGGTGCCATGCGCGAACACCACCCACGACTTCCTCTCACCTCGTATGACCCGACGCCACACCGCCGCGAGTCCATGCTCCGCCACAGCGACGATCATTCCCCAGCCAGCTCACCTGGGCTACCCGGACAGCATCACAACCCGCGCCATATCAGCGGCAGGTCCGGATACGGGTGGTACAAGGCAGGGTTAGCCGCCTGGCCGTCCGGTCGTCGGTGAGCCCGAGATCAGGGACGTCACAACCTCATCGACGGTGACGCCGCGTTCCTGCGCAAGTAGGCAAACCGCGCGTTGGGCGATGTCGACGACGGCTGCCTGAAGTAGAAACGTGTCGACGCGGCTGACCGCGTCGTCCACGCGCGCTTGCTCGCCGGCTATCCCCGCGAGCAGGTACTCGCCCGCTGCTTCCATCGCTTGCCGCTCGCGAGCCGCCTGCCGTTCGGCCCTACGCCTGCCGAGCACATCATCCTCCTGTTCCAGCGCACCCATCCGCGCCCGCACAGCGACCCGCCAGGCGTCAACGCCCAGATGCTGCACGCGCCCACGCATGATCGTAAGCGTGACCATCTGGGATGAGCTGACCTTGGAGCAGTACGCCGTGATGATCGCCGCGATCGAGGAGGCGTACCTCGTCGACGTCATGGACGAATACGGTATGCGCCTGCAATGGGCGAAGACCGGCGACCGTGGCCGGTCGTCCAATCTCGACGACGACGCCAAACGACGACTGGTCCCCCACTTCGCCACCGTGGTCGCCGACATGGTCACCCGTAACTGGATCGAGGTACGTGAGCCGAACTCCGGCAACGGAGACGACGCAGAGCCCATGACACCCGCCCAACTGCACGACGCGCTGCATGACCCTACGAGCTGGCTGGGCACGCTGGACAGCACACACCGAATGGTCATGCTCATGCGAACCGACGAATGGGATCACTTCACGGCGGGCATCCACTGAGCAAGTCCACCGGTAACGCATCTCCTGGCCGCTGCTTACGCGACTGAAGCCCGCCCACAACGCACGCTGACGCCGAGCCCGGCGCCACGCACGCCCGGATCGCGGCATGTGCGGAGGTCGCGGTCATAGTTGAACGTCTCGCAGGGCGTGGCGGGTAGGGTTCTGCGTGGAGGACTTCAACGTGGCAGGCCAGGCACGCGAGGACGTCGTTCGACGGATACTGCTGGAGATGGCGGATCTGGCGCTCTCGGTCACCGACGGACGGGGTGTTTCACGGACGCTTACCAAACTGGCCGCTGACCTCGACCGTGCGGGCGACGACAGAGCGGAACGCACGTCGGTCTTACGGATCATCCTCGCCATGTATCAACAGGGCATGGGTGGGTTTCAGGACTTCACCCTCCAAGACCAGAACGGCGTGCAGCCTGAGCAGGTTGCTTTCCAACACCTACGGGATCGCCTGTTCGCGCAGACGCTGCATGAGCTGTGACGGAACGTCGCAGTGTGAGACGACTCAATTTGTGGCCGGACGATCAATACTGTGTCGTACTTGCCTCGGGCGACCGAGCGTCGACGGACGTACACAGACCGGCTATCGGCCGGGCACCGATGCCGTCGCGATGCGACGAATCGGCGGCGGAACCACCAACACGTCGTACACGGACGGTAGTCAAATCTTCGGCACCGCCTGTGTAAGCTGATCCCTGCGCGACGGGAGGGCTAAGTGAAAACCTACTGGCGCAGCGGCACGCCGTTTGCGCAGCGTCCTGCCTTCAGTTGGCTCCTCCTGGCGGTGTCGCTGGTCGTGATGGCTACCACGCTGGTCCTGTTGTCCCGCGCCTCTGCCAGCGACCGGAGCCTGCGGCGCGATGGAGTTCGGATTACGGCCACCGTGGTGGGCGAGCGGTTCGCCGGGCGAGCTCAGATCTGGATTTTCCAGTACGAGTACGCTGGTACCACTTTTGAGAAATCGATTCAATGTGCGGTCTGCTATGCGGTGGGCGGGAAAATAACGGTCTATGTGGACAGGGATGATCCAAACCGGTTTGTCACCGCGGAAGGTGGGGGTAGTCGCAGTCGGTCGGAGGGTGCTGGCTGGGTGCTGATGTTTGTCCTGCTCATCCCACTGGTCTGGAGCGTCAGGTCTCTTGTGCCCACGCGGGCGCCGTGACTAGAACCGATCCGACCCGACCCGCCCTGATCCGCGCAGCCGTGCGGTTAATCTCCTATCAAGGTCGATCAGGGACCTCGCCAGAACGTTTCAGCAGAAACGTCGTGCCCAGCGTGCCGAAGACGGTCAGCAGCCCCAACCTCCGGGCCGTCGACGATCCTGGTTGATCCGACGCTGCCTGGTCTTCGACCAGACGCGTGAAGAGCTCTTCGGGCAGCACCGACAGGACGGTACTCCGCAAGCGGTCATCGACACATCTGGAAGCCGAGCCCTTAACCGCCGGCGACTACTGTGATGGCCTTCGAGTCGCCGGTATCGATCGACTAGCCGCCACTGGCACGGGTGGTCACAACACGTGGATGTTCTCGATCGCAATGAGCCAGAGATGTGGAGCGACCTCGGTGAACATCATCTCCACGCTAAGGTCAGAAACCCCTTCCTCCTCGGTCATCAAGGGCAAGACGACGAACAGGCGACGCGGCGAGCCCTCCAGCTCGATCACGTCCACGCCAGCTGGCAACTCACCTTCCGGCGGCCCGCGCCAACGTCCTCCCATAGGTCTCCACGGCCGCCCGCATCTCGACCGCAGCCAGGTTCTTGGACTTGGTCATCGACTCCAGGGCCGGGTACTCACCGTCAACGAGGAGTCCGAGCACGATGTTCAGCTCCGTGGTGATCTCAGCCAACAGGCTCACGGCAGGTTCTTCCGGTTCGTAGAAGTTGAGCGGCCGTAGTCTCACACTCGCCCGTAAGCGCATCCGCGAGCTGGAGCGACATCGACATGCCGTGACGTCTCGTAGCGAGCGGATCGCGGCAGGTCCGTGCATGTGACCTTGGCCGGATCGCCCGGTTCAAGTACTACAGTCGCCCGATGACAAAGGGAACACTTGGACACGCCCCGTAACGGCGAACACGTCCCACGCAGTCATGGCCGATAACCGGTGAAGACGTCACGGAGAAACAACTTGAAAAAGGTCCCTTGGTCGCCAATTTGGTAGCCGTCACCTCCGCCCGATTCTCGGATCATCCGGCCGACACGAGTATGCGTACCGCCCACCACGATCACGGTCGGTATTAGAACAAACATGAAGATCGGCATCAGTTCCAAAATGCTTTCTGGCAAGACTTCGAGCGCAACCAATCCTATGAGACTACACGCTCCAGCGAAGCCAACAAGAAAGACCCGCCAGCCCACCACAGTCACTCGATAGGCGGTCGTCCGCCGGATTTCCGGAATCGCGCTCTTGTCCATGGCCGTCAGTGCCCCTAATACCACATCCACGCCAACCCCGCCACGAGCGTAAGTCCCCGGCCTTCCAAACCCATTGCCGCCAACAGCGTTCGCGGTCCGCTGCGCCACCGACCTTGCGCCTTGAGCCCGGCCGTCTCAAACGCCAACGAAGCCAAAGCAGACTCCCAGCCACTCACCAAATCCTGGCCCTCAGCGGCGGCAACGTGCTTCGCCCGAGCCACGATGCCTCGCCACTCTTCGGACAAAGCAGCCATCACTGGTTCGTCGGCCGACACAGCCAGCCACCCTCCCAAGAGACTGCATCCAACCTGTTGAGACCGTACTGAACCCGACCGATCCAGCACACCCACGATCATCCGAACGTGCATCCGCTCATCGGCATGACAGCCCGTCGGACGGTCTGTCGATGTACGGTGGCCTAAGTCTGCGGACGAGCGAGGGATTGGCGAAGGACTGGCGATGGATTACTACGCCGAGGGCTCGCGTGAGGTGCCGCTGGTACGCGGCCACGACCAGCAGATGTGCGCGCTCACGTGGGCTTTTCGGCGCGATGGCGACTACGAGTTGACCATCCAAGCCCCAGACGGAGCCGTTCGCGCCGTCGGCCGCGACCTCTTCTATGTGCTGCAACTGCTCCGTCGCCAGCTGGAACCGTCGGGCTGGCAGGTGGCAGTTCAAGGCGGCCGTCGTACCGCGTGGGCGTCAGGGATGCAGCGAAACATGACAGGTGGGAGACGGGTCTACATCTGCGAGCTGGGGCGCGAAGTGAAACCACGCGAGGCTGTCGATCTCTTCGCCCCGGCCCAGGATGGGGACATCGACACGGTCGACGCGCAGCTGGCCTTCCACGAAGAATGGAAGGCCAGCCGTCACTGGCCCGCCTGACAACAGAGCGAGAAACCTCGGCCCGGCCCACCATCTCTTGGTGCGCCATGCATACGCCTACGCCCGCTCATCGGCAGATCCGGATACCGCCCGAGCACCACCGCGACGCGCGTAGCAGTGCGCGGTCACGTTCGGTCTGTTGTGGCGCTGGCGATTTGGACGCCGTATCCGGCGGCGCGGATTCAGACGCGAGCCTGGTGGCCGATGTGATCGTGGTCAGTGTGCGGCATTCTGCGCGGCATGTCCTTCGGTGTGGTGGTGGCAGTGGTGGCGGCCCTTGATCCGCATCCGCGCGTGCGGCGGTGGGGAAGTCTTTCGTTTGTGTTCTCGATGCGGTGTGGTCGATTTCCAGCCGGTATGACGAGGTGGTGGTCCCGCTCGTCCATCGGGTCGCTCGGGCCAACGGTGTGACGCATCTGCTTGTCGATGCCGCTGTTCCGCTGCCCGCCGATTAGCTACCCCTGGCGCTGTTCTTGGACCGGTACCCCACGGCGGAGGCGTTGCAGGCTGTCACGAATGGCCAGCTCACGTCAACGCGGGGTGGCATCGCGAAGTCTGAGGCGGTGCTGCGGTACGCGCGGATTCTGCTCGAGCACGGCGTGCCTGACCTCGCCGCGGTCGCCGGCATGATGGCCGAGCAGGCGCGTTGGGACGCCGTCGAGGCCGCCTTGGCGAAGATTCCTGGAGACGGGCAGGAGGGCGTGCGGCGTGGCTACCTGTGGATGCTGTGTGGACGCGATGATCTGATCAAGCCGGATCGGATGGTTCTGCGGTGGCTTGCTCGGCACGGGTGTTCTGTCACCGTGCTCGAAGCTCGTGATCTTTTTGGCAAGGGTCGCGCGAGAGCTCACCGTGCGGCTGCACCGGCCGGTGATGCCGTGGATGGTCGATCATGCCATTTGGAAGGACGAACGTGCTGGGTCGTCGGGCGGACAAGTCCGTCCGACGATCGTGTTCGACGTCGGCGGCCCTCCTCCGGTCAAGAACGAGGCGCTGTCGTTGTTCGCCGCGAATCATGGCCAGCGTCAGCGGGTTGAACATCTTCTGGTGGCCGCCGCGGCTGCGGCGAAGCGCGTGGGCTGGGTGAGTGTGCGCGACAGTGTCGAGCTCGATGTCACCGTGCGGTCGCCGTCGCGACGGCCATCGGGTGACGCCACGAACTTTCTCGGTGGGATCGCGGACGTGTTGCAGGGCAGGAAGGCCAGTCATCGGATAGACCTGTCCCACCTCGGCGAGTTGGCTGGGTTCGCGCTGTTCGATGACGACAGCCAGATCCAGGAGGTCGCCTACCGGGTCGTGCAGGACAGCGCCCCGTCGTACACGGTGCAGGTGACGCTGCGGTAGTTCCAAACGCGCTATCTGCGGCAGTTTGGTGTGCGTGGCCTCATGCGTAACGGAATGCTTGCACCCCGCCGATGCCCGTCTCTCGTTCAGGTTGTTCCGGCGCGGAGTGCAGGGCCTTTGCTACGGTCTGCGCCATGGTTGCCGTATGGCGGATCGCGAACTACCACCGGGCCGAGGCGCCCGTGACCGAGCCGATCACCAAGTTCGGCGGTCAGCCCACCTGGCTTGAGCAGCCACAATGGCCACTCAGCGCGGCCTGGGGCACGCCGATGCGCTTCCTGTGCCAGATCGTGCTGGAACCCGAACTCGTCGGCGACGGCCCGGGACGGCTCGCGTACGTCTTCGTCACCCACGGCGACCACGGGCGCGACGTCGAGGAGTTCGACCCGGACGTCATCTTTCCCGACGGCGGCGAGAACGCCGTGATCGTCCAGCCCGGTGCCTTCGCCGGGCCAACCAGCTCGCTGACCAGCGGCCCGACGCTCTACCACAAAGATGGGTCACCTGCGGAGTACACGGTGGACCTGGTCCGTGGCGAGGATCCCGATCCCATGTCGTCCGACGCATACCTGGCACTGCCATCCGAACAACAGGACCGCTATTTCCAGGCGGTCGACCACGACAAGATCGGCGGGACAACCCTGCTGATCAACAACCATGACTGGCCTGCTGGCGGGCCTTGGCGGCCCCTCCTGCGCCTGGCAACGAACTGGACGCCGTTCTACCTCAATCTCGGCGCCGCACCGGTGGCATTCGCCTTCCTCTCCACCGACGGCCGCGAAGGCTGCCTACTCGTCCAGGACTCCTAGCGCGGCCGCTGCGCAGGTCTGAATCCAGGACCCATTCGTCCCAGCCTGTCTCCAGGGCGCATCGTCCGCTCATCGGCAGATCCGGTCGTTGCCACCCGTCACGAGCGGCGCCCTGTTCGCGGCATGTGAGCATGGCAGGGTGCAGACCGGCCGTTCTCGACAGGTGGGGTTCGCGTGGTGATGGCGCGGCCCGCCGCGGGTGGTGGGCGGTGGGTGGAGATCTCGCCGGAGCGGATTCGTGGTTGGCTTGACGGCTTCTACGGCCGGCACGACGGCGCCATCGAGCAGGGTCTGGTGTTGACCGGGGTGAGCAACGGCGATACAGCCACTCTGTATCCGCCGCCGGGGCTTGCCGACGTACAGGATGTCGACATGCTGCTGGCTGGCGTTCTCCGACCGCCGCGGATCGCCGTGTTGCTGGCGCGCAAGGGCGCGGTCGCCGCCGGTGTCGCGGACGGTACGACGTTGACTGTCTCCAAGGTCGAGCGTTTCTATGTGCAGGGTCGCACCGCGGCTGGCGGTTCGTCGCAGCAGCGCTACGCCCGTCGCCGCGCCAACCAGGCCGGGGCTGCCACCCACCGGGCCACGGACATTGCCGCCCGGGTCCTGCTGCCCTACGCGCCTGGCGTGCACGCCGACCCGCACGACGATGCGGTTAGTGCCTTGGTCTGCGGCGGCGACCGGTCGATGATCGACGCGGTGCTGACAGACCGGCGTCTGTCTGCACTGGCGCGACTGCGTCATCCGCATCTCCTCGAATCCGCCGAGCCGCGGTTGGCCGTACTGCAGGATGCGGCGGTCACAGCCAGGCGGATCCGTGTCCATCTGATGCCCTGACCACGAGCAGGTTCAAGCAAGGCCGACAATCACGCGACCAGGTGACGCGCGACAGCCAACGGCGCTGACCTGTGCCCAACGGTCCGTAGGCCGCGCGCTTGCGGCATGAGCGAGCACCTGATCAAGCGCGCGTTCACACGGTCCCTCGGTGCGAGCCTGGCGTGCTTGAGAGGTTGTTCGAGATCCGCTACTCGGGTCAGGTCTCAGGCGACCCTCTCGATCTCGGCACGTAGTTCGAGCGCGAGGACACCGGTCTGCAGAGTCGGCGGAGTTTGTTGGTGACGAGGAAATCATCATGCGGAGCATGCCCCGACCACCCAGGCCTGCCGGTGCCCGGGAAGGCAACCACGGTGGTGGGCTGGGATCTGCTCAACGGCGCCGCCGGCCAACTGGCGGAACTGCTGACCGCCGGCTCGGCACCCCACCGCCGTACGCGAATCCGGTCGACTGACCGCCGGCCACCGGCGCCGTCCGTGACCGTGCGGACAGCCGGAAATGCGTTTCTCCGATTGCAGGCACTTCGTAGGATCTCCGGTGATCAAGGAGGATGACGCAGTGGGCGATTTCCAGCAGTTCGTGACGGATGTGACTACACGTCTGTCCACGATGTCCAAGGGCGAGTTGTACGTCGTCGGCGACGGTCTCGACCGGGACTCACTCTGGCTCACCTTTCTCGATTCCTTCCCCGCCGGCACCAATCTCCGGTTCCGCGAGCGGTCCGAGTACGACTGCTCGACCTGCCGTGGGTTCATCAAGAACTTCGGTAACCTCGTCGAGATCCACAACGGGCAGGTCCGCTCCGTCTGGTCCGGGGTGTCTGCATCCGACCCGGTCTTCTCCGTCGTCGCCGCCGCAATGGACGAATTCGTCGGCACGCTGCCGTTGTCCACCATTTTCCGGTCCACCGAGGAGCAGTACGGGACAAGGACGACTCGGACGCTGCGCGACGGCCAGGTCGAGGTGTGGCACCACCTGCACGGTCGGGTGGAGAAGCGGCATCGCATCAAAGACGTCGGCGCGGCACGGGGCGCCTTCAACGCCGCGGTGCAGGTGTTCCAGCGTGGCCTGGCCGAGCTGACCCAGCACGCTCTGGACACCGTCGTCGACCTCATCGACGACAACGCCCTCTACCGCGGCACGGAGCATCGTCGGGCGGTGACCGAGTTCCGGTCACTGCAGAACCGGTGGACGAAGGCGACCGACGGACAGGCCTTCATTTTCGCCAACGCCATGAACCCGGCGGCCCGGTTCCGCAACACGGTGATCGGCACCCTCGTCCAGGATCTCTCCGCGGGCGTCGACCTGGAGCAGGCGGTCCGGTTGTTCGAGACGAAGGTGGCACCGCAGAATTACCAGCGCCCCACGGCGTTGATCACCCCGGCGATGGTCAAGGCTGCCATGAAGACCATCGACGAGTTGGGCATCGAGGAGTCGTTGCAGCGACGGTTCGCCCGGCTGTCGGACGTGTCGGTCACCAACGTGCTATGGGTCGACAACGACACACAGTCGCGGATGAAGGACGGCATCGAAGGGCTCCTCATGCAGGTGGCCACCATGAGGTCGGCAGGTGCGCGCCTTCGTGACGCGAAGCCGGAGGAGATTCCCGTGGTCACCTTCATGAAAGACATCCTGCCCGGCGCCGCGACCATCGACCTGTGGGTGGCCAACAGCCACGAACCGCAGTTCGTCAGTCTCACCACCGGCCGGCACCCGGCCGCCCCGCGGCTGTTCACCTGGGACAACGATTTCGGCTGGTCCTACAACGGCAACGTCACCGACTCGATCAAGGAGAAGGTCAAGCGGGCCGGCGGCAACGTCACCGGCAAGCTGCGGGTGAGCCTGTCCTGGTTCAACCACGACGACCTCGACCTGCACGTGTTCGAACCCAACGGCGACCACATCTGGTACAAGGACAAGCGCGACAAGCTGGACGTCGACATGAACGCGGGCGGGACGTTCTCGCGCGAGCCGGTGGAGAACGTCACCTGGACCGACAACGTCCCCGACGGCGAGTACCGGATCGAGGTGAACCAGTTCAACAAGCGGGAAAGCGCCGAGGTCGGCTTCGTGATCGAGACCGAGAGCAACGGGAAAATCGAGCATTACAGCCACGAGCGGGCGGTCGACCACAAGGAGACCGTCGACGTGGGCCGGATGACGGTCGCCGACGAGGTGATCACCGCTTTCCGGCCGGGCAAGGGCATGCAGCCGGGCAGCGCAGGCAAGGACCTCTGGGGAATCACCACCGAACAGTTCGTGCCGGTGTCCACCGTCATGTACTCGCCGAACTACTTCGACGACGGCGAGGTCGGCAACCGCCACTACTTCTTCATCCTGAAAGGGTGCGTGAACGACCAGCCGACCCGGGGAATCTACAACGAGTTCCTCCGCGGCGACCTGCAACCGCACCGCAAGGTGTTCGAGGTTCTCGGCGATCGCACCAAGTGCGAGCCGTCCCCGGATCAGCTGTCCGGCCTCGGCTTCAGCTCCACGGTCCGCAGCTCTGTGGTCGCCAAGGTGACCATGACCGGCGGCCGGCGCCACCTCATCAGTATCCAGTTCTGATTTCCTACCCGGAAAATCGGAGAGAGGCCATCGTGACCATTTTTGAAAAGGCCACGCGGGAGAAATTCCGCTACCCGTCGGCCAAGGGACTGCTGACCACGGAACAGTTGTGGGAGCTTCCGCTGACCGCCAAGTCCGGCTTCAGCCTCGATGACGTGGCCAAGGCAGTCAACGCCGAACTCAAGGCCATCGACACCGAGTCGTTCGTGGCCACCGAGACCAATCCGGCCAAGGCGACCTTGGAGACCAAGTTGGAGGTCGTCAAGCACGTCATCGCCATCCGTCTGGCGGAGGACCAGGCGGCGAAGGCAGCGGCAGCCAAGAAACTGGAGAAGGAAAAGCTGCTGGCAGTCCTGGGCCGCAAGCAGGACGCGGTCCTGGAAAACCTGACCGAGGCAGAGCTGCTGGCCCGAATCAACAACCTGTAGCCCGCCTACAATCAGCGTCTGCCAGCAGGCCCGCACATCGCCGAGAAGTACGGTCGCCATGCAAGACTTGCGCGACCAGGCCGGCGCCCAACGGCCACTTCTCGGCGAACTCACATCGGTACGACAGCGGGCGCGACGTCCGCTCATCGGCAGATCCGGTAGCCGTCTTCCAACTGGCTTCCGCTACTCAACGTAGCTACGACCTGGCCGTCGTGGCTGGGCCTATGAGTCGCGGTGACTGTCGAGGCGATCGGCACGGCGTCGGTGGCTTCGAGCACATTCCCGGGCCCGGCGCCGAGCAGCCGTCGGTGAGGATCTTACCGCTGCGCCGATGAGGAACACGGATGCTGTCGATCTGAGTCATCGTCTGCGTGGGCGGTGTGGTCGGCCGTGTAGATCGGGGGGCATGAGGACAGCCTGTCGACTGAATGCCTGGCCCGACAAGGACCTCCGCCCAGCGTCATATCTTTGTTCACGAGCGGCGTAGCCGACCGTTGGTGGGTTCGCCGGAGCTGTGGATGGTTCCGGCGATTTCGCGCTGCAGTTGGGCGGCGAGCGCGATGGTTTCGTCGGAGGGTTCGACGTCGGTCTCGGCGAGCGCGTCGCGGAGCCGTTGCAGTTGTGTGCGGATGCCGGCGGCGTCGCCGGCGCGGGCGAGGACCCGCATGACCTGCCGGGCGACGTGTTCGTTGTAGGGCTCGAGGGTTGCTGCGGCGGTGGCGAGGTCGCGGGCCTGTTGGGGGTCGGTGCCGGCGACGAGGTCGGCCAGGTGCAGTCTGGTGCGGAATCCTTGGCGGCGTAGTTGTTCGCGTGGCCGGTCGATCCAGTCGTAGTCGAATCCGGCGGCTAGGTCGCCGGTGTCGGCCTCGACGGCTTGTTGCAGGGCGGTGATGCGGGCGGTTGGGTCGGTGGCTGCGGCGGCGGTGCGGTGGGCGTCGACGAGCCGCCAGAGGTCGATGTCGAGTAGGTCGGGGTTGAGGTGGTAGCGGCCACCGGTGTTGATCACTGGCTGGACGTCGTTGTCGCCGGCGGCTTGGCGGATCTTTCCGCGGAGGTCGCCGACCTCGGTTTGGAGGCGTTCGCCGGCGCGGGTCACGCTGGCGTGTGGCCAGATCACCTCCATGATGTCGTTGCGTTTGGCGCCGTTGCGTTGGACAGCCAGGTAGACGAGCAATTGCCGGGCGTGCATGCGCAGTGCTGGCGTGGGCTGATCGTCGCGGTCGGCGATGGTGACGCCGCCGAGCAGTTGGATGCGCACGCGGTTGGCTGCGGTTTGGCGCGAGGGTGCCGGGGCAGATGTGGGTCTGGTCGTGGGGGTGTCCGTGTCCGGGGCGGGGGTGGCCGGCAGGCTATGGGTGGCTGGCTCGACCGGGTCGCCGGGCGGTGGTGTTTCGGAGTCGGCCGTCGGTTCGGCTGGTGGGTCTGGCTCCCGTTCGTTTTCCGGTGTGACGGGCGCGGCGGTTGGTGGGAACACGTTCGGGGCATCTTCGATGGGGCCGGTTGTGGTGGGTTCGCCGGTGTGTGCCTCGCGGAGCGCGTGTAGCAGGTCCACTGTGGTGGAGACGTCGAGCACGGCGAGGCGTTCGTTACGGCTGTCGGTGTGTCCGTCGGCGCGGACGGTTCGGGTTTCGCCGCGGGGCCATTGGCCGAGCAATGCGGCGTTGATCCTCAAGGGAGCGCCCAGATAGAGGGTGTTGGTCAGTTCCGCGCGTTGTTCCCCGTCGGGCACCTCGGCCAGCAGGACGACGGGTGGCAGGGGCGGGTGGTAGGGGTCGGCGCGCAGGCTGTCGAAGTCGTCGGCCTCGTTTTCCTGCAGCGTGCGTTGTCGGTTGACGACCAGTTGCAGCAGGTGGCTGAGCGCGTCGGGCAGGTTGGTGGTGATGTGTAGGCGGGGGATCGGTCCGATTTGGACGGCGTGGGCGCCGAGCAGGGTGGTGAGCGTGTCGGCGGGGATGACTACCTCGCCTTTGCTGTCCGGGTCGTTGGGGCTGCCGGTGGACAGGGTGGCTACCAGCAGCGCCCGTGCGGCGGCTTCCGCGTTAGGCCCGGTCAGGCCGAGCCCGCCGGACGGGATGTCGCTGATGCCGGCGAGGGTCGGCCCGGTGGGTCCGCTGGGCGGCGGCTGCCAGTCAGTGTCGCCGCTGGCGTACTGCGAGACGGTGGGCTGTGGTGGGGGCGGTTCGAGCAGCTGCGGGGCGCGCTCTTGGACGGCCCGGCGCAGCCGGGCGACCGGGGGCGGCAGCGGACGCAGGTCGGAGTCGTCGGTATCGGCCGCGTCGACCGGCTGCGGCCGGTACCGGTGCCGGCGGCGCAGCCAGATCATGGCGCCGGCGGCGGCCAGCGCTGCGGCGAGGGGCAGGCCTACCCAGCCGCCGCCGGGCAATGTGACGCCCTCGCCGCTGTCGGCGGCGCGGTGCTGGGCGGGTGGGTCGCTGCTGGGCGAGGCTGGGCTGGGACTTGCCGTGTTCGGGCTGGTGGAGGTGGAGGGCGTGGTGCCAGGTGGGGGACCACGCCGTCGGGTTCGGTCGGGGAGATGGCCGGGCTGCTGGACGGGGGAGTGGGGATGTGCGTCGGACTGGCGGAGGCGGGGGGCGACATGGGCGGTGGCGTGGTGGTGGCTGGACCAGGCGTGGTGGGCCTGGGTGCGGCCGGGGCTGGTAGTGCCGGGGTGGCCGGAGGCGGTGCTGGATCCGCGGCGGTGATGAGGGTGCCGGTGGCGTGTGGTCGCGGGCCGCGGTCGCGGGCGTCGGCGGGCAGCACGACTTCCCAGCCCGGCTCCCAATGGTCAGGGAAGCGGGCGTCGCGACGCTCGAACTTCGGGTTGAGGTTCTCGATATCGGTGTAGCGGCCTGGGGCGCCGAGGAATCGTTCGGCGACCATCACCATCCAGTCGCCTTGGGCGACCCGGTAGACCGGGCGGTCGGCGTGGGCGATGTTTGTGGGCGTCGTCGTGGCGGCGATCGGTGTGGTGGCTGGCGAGGTTGTTGCCGTGGCGGTGACCCAGCTGGCGGGCGTGGATGCTGATGGGTGGGCGGGTGTGGTGGCGACCGCTGGGGTGGAGTGTCCGGCCACGGCGATGACGGGGGCGGCGACCAGCACGCTGGCGGTCACGCCGGCCACGAGCCAGCCGGCGAGGGTCTGTAGTGGCGAAACCAGCCGTAGGCGCGGTGCGGGGACGCCTCGGACAGCGGCGGCGATCTCGAGCAGGACGCAGGCGGTGAACGCCGCCCACAGGATCCACGCCGCGACGGCCAGGACGTCCAGGATGAGGGTGTCGGACACCGGCTCGGTCAGCGCGTTCAGGACGGCGTTCCCGGTCGGCGGGGTGGCCGGCAGGGGCGAGCCTATCTGGGTGAGCAGGCCGTACGGGATGCCGGCCAGCGTGGCCAGCAGCAGCACTGCTTTGACCGCCCGCGCGATCAGGCTGCCGATCCCGCGGGTCAGGGCGGACATGACACGCACCTTTCACCCTCCTGTTTGTGTCGTCAGGGGCTGGTCGCGGGTACCGCGGTCGCGGTGGCCTTCATGGAGATGGATTCGATGCCGATGGCTTGCAGGAGCAGGGTCGGCTGGTCGCGGGTCACGGTCACCGTGATCTGGGTCGTGGTGGCGGTCGCGGTGCCGTTCGCGCCGGCCTGGTTCAGGAATTGCTGGGCGGCGTGCTGCGCGGCGGCGGGGTCGAGGCGAACAAGGCCGTTGTCCCGCAGCGTGGCGAGGTCGAGCTGGTTGGCGCCGGCGCGGGCGGCCTGCTGGGCGATGTCGAGCGCGGCGACGCGGGCGGCCATGGCGTTGCCGCCGTCGAGCACGGCACCGGACAGCAGTCCGACGATCAGGACGATGCCGATTGCCCAGGCGGTGGCGGAGCCGCGGTCGGACCGTGCGCCGCCGGTAGCTTGGGCGAGCCGGCACGGTAGCCGGCGGGCCGCTCTCACGAGCCACCGCCTGCGTCGAGGCCGCGGTAGGTGTCGATGACAGCGTGTGTGGTGGCGGAGCCGGTCAGGCTGCCGGGCAGGCCAAGGCCGGTCAGGCCTGCGGTGCTCATCGTGCAGGTGATGGTCACGGCGACCTGGCCGCCGCGGACGAAGTGGCTGGTGTCCACAGTGACCTGCAGCGGATCACAGGTGCGGTGGTGGCTGGCGAGGTTGGCTTGGGCGGCCTGCGTGGCGGCGACCTGGGCATCCTGGGGGCTGCGGGCCATGGACGCGGCGCGGGAGGCGGCGGAGGCGGTGGAGTTGAGGTCCATGCGGGCGCCGGCTACCTGGGTGCAGAAGATGGCGAACATTGCCATCAGGGCGGCCAGGGGAAGCACGAGCATGGCCATCTCCGTCGTCACCGACCCCGCGTCCACGGGCAGGGGAGAGCGTCGGGCCCGGCGCTGCGCCGGACACTGTCTGCTGTGGACGGTTGGGGTGCTGGCTGTCATGGCACCGGATCCAGGGTTTCGACGGGGCCGTTGACGGTCGTGCCGACCGGAATACGCAGGAAGGGGATCACCTTGATGGCGGTGCCCTTGACGGTGACGGTCGCGGTGGCGGGGCCCCGGGTCACCGAAACGGTTGGCTGTGTGACGAGGTTGGTGTTCAGCTGTGCGAGCACGGTGGCGGCGTCGGACTGTCCGGCGGCGGCGGTGCCGCCCTCGACCCGGGTTGCCTGCAGGGCGTGGTTGGCCGCGTACCTGGTCGCCAACTCGGCTAGCCCCCACGCGGCTGCCTGCACCCCGACCAGCATCGCGGCCAGCATGGCGGCGTAGTAGCCGACCATCTCCACGGTAGTGGACCCGCGGTCCGGGCCCAGCCGACCGCGGCGACCTGACGCACTGCCGGGCGTCCCGGCTCGACGCCGCGTCACCGGGTGCTTCCCGAGGGCGTTAGCCGGTGCCCGTTGTCCAGCTGGGGTTCCGCTGCGCCGTTCGATGCAGCTGCGGTAGGCGGTGTCGGATCGTCGGAGGCTGACTGGTCCGCGGATCGGGAAGCGTCGCGGGCTTTGGCGTGTGCTTCTCGGTAGCGGCGGGCCGCGCGGCGGCCAACCCCGGTGGCATCGTCGAAACGCCCGGCCGCGCGGGCCAGGTCGGCGCCGGACGGTTCCTGGCCGGCCGCCACGCCCTTGCACCATGCCGCGTACATGGCCGTGTCCTCGTTGCTGCCCGGCTCGTACACCGCTGGCGGCGGCCCGTCGTCGGACGGCAGGTTTGGTCCGTCCGGAGCCACGGGGGAGCCCCGGACGGGACACCGGAGGCTGGCGGCTGGACTGCCGTAACCGGCGGGGCGGGCACGGCTGCCGGTTCGGGCGCCGGATCCGCGGCCGCGCCAGCTGCTGCCGCGGCGGCGACGATCTTCGGGAGTGGGCCGTTCTGCTCGCCCGGGCGAAGGTCAAGGTCGGTAGGTGCGGCTGCAGGGGCCAGCCGGGCTGGAGCCAGGTCGGCGGCGATGAGGGCCGTGAGGGTGTCGTAGTCGGCCTGCCGCGCCAGCCGAACGGCGATCTCATCGAGGTCATACACCGCCAGCGCGATGTCCGCGGTTGCCGGGTCGACGGTCGAGCGGATCTTTCGGTGCAGAACCCTGGAGATGGACCGCTGCCGGCGTTCGCGGCGGACCTCGTGGCGGGCCGCGGACAGGGAGCCGTACAGGCCCAGCCGTGGGTTGGCCTTGGCGATGGACTTGGCGCGCAGCGTCAGCCAGGGATGGCGTATCCAGTGGCCGAGCAGCTCGTAGGCGGGTGTCGTTGGCGGCAGGTCACCGGTGGCCCGCAGCCGGTCCCGGCGCTGGTTTTCCGCGTGCGTGAGCCACACCAGGTAGCCGAGCGCGGACATCCCGGCGAAGAAACCGCCGAGGAGCCGGTCGTCGTGGGCCAGCCAGTTGAACGCGACGGCCCAGGCGGCGATGAGCGCCGAGAGCAACCGTGAGGCGGCGGCGCGTTCGCCGAGGCGTCGGCGCACGTCGGCGTTGGCGAGCACGACGACGCCGCCGAGCTCGAGGCTGACGACCGCGGGTATCGCCCAACCCACCGGAATGTGCAGCGCCTGGACCGCGCCGGAGACCTGACCGGCGAGGGCGACCACCAGGACGACGATGTAGAAGCACTGCCGCATCAGCGAGGTTCGCCGCAGCGCAAGCTGCAGGTCGGCGTCGAGGTCGACGCCGCCAGCGGTGACCGGGCGGTCAGGTCCCGCGGGCGGCTGATGGACGGGGGTGGACGTCACCGGACCTCCGATCATGCGCGACAGGGAAGCGGCCGTTGGTGTCTCTGGCTGATTGAGGCGGGGTGAGCCTGTTACCGAGGAGATCAGCGGCCGGGACGGGCCACCGTCGATGCCGCGTCCTGGCTGCCGCGCGGAGCTACCAGCCGAGGGTGACAGTCAACGCGTTGGCGAACCCGCGCAGCTTGTCGCGGAAGATGGCGCCGACGCCGCTGACCACGACGGTCGTGGCGGCGGCCCAGAGGATCTTGTCGGCGGTTTCCATCCCGGCGTCTGGGGCGCGGCGCAGCCTGCGCACCTGGTCGGTGATCAGCAGGGCGAGCCGGATCGCCAGGTGGAGCGTGAATCGGTTGAGCATCATCGTCCTTCCACAGCGGTCGCGATGGTTGGCGGACTCACAGGCTTGAGGTGATGGCGACGATCGGCGGATACAGCAGGAACAGCAGATAGCCGAGGCCAAGTACGAGCAGCGGGAGCGACATGCGGGAGCTGGCTTTCTCGGCTTCGGTTTCGGTTTCCGCGGTGGCGGCCGACCGCATCGCCGCGGCCCGCGCCGCCAGCGACGCGCGGACGCGGGCGCCTTCGGTACCGGCGAGGGCGATCGCGGCGGCCAGCTCGGCCAGCTCCGGCACGCCGGTGTCGTCGCCGAGTTCGCCAAGGGCCTGCCACGGTGGTTGGCGCAGCACCCGCGCGGTGGCCAGGACCTGCCGCAGCCGGTCCGCGGCCCAGCCGGTGCACACGCTCGACGCCTCGCCCAGGGCCTGCTCCAGGCCGGCGCCGCGGGCCAGGCTGATGGTCAGCAGGTTGAGCAGGACCGTAAGGGTGTGGCGCAGCTGCGCGCGGCGCCGCTGCGCCTGAGCGTGCAGGTTGGTGTCGGCCCACCGGAACCCGAGCGCGGCGCCGAGGACCGCCAGCCATAGCGGTATCTGGCCGCCGAAGCCGAGCATGGTCGCGCAGATCGGGATGATCAGCGCGCCGAACAGGGTCGCCGTGGTTTGTTCGGCGAGGTGTTGGGCGGTGTCCTTCTGCAGCGTGGCGAGGTCGTGGCGGACCTGGGCGCGGGGCAGGCCGAGCCGTCGCGCGGGCGCCGCGAGCAGCTGGTAGGCGCGCAGCCGGCCGCTGGTGTGCGGTTGCGGTGGGCGGCGCAAGGTTTCCAGGACCTGCCTCAGCGGACGGCGGGGTGGGCGCAGCCCGTAGGCCAGCAGCGCCAGGCCGAGGCCGGCGCCGCCGCCGGCGAGGATGGACTGGGTCATCATCGCGTGCGCACCGCCTCGCCGGCCGCCGATGGGGCGGTGTCGAGGTCGAGCACCCGGGGCAGGGGTTTGGCCTGGGACAGCGTGTACAGCCAGCGGAACCCGACCGCGAACATCACGCCCACCAGCGCGAGCACGATCTGGCCGGCGGCGCTGTCGTACGGGGTCAGGTAGCCGCGGTTGAACACGACCAGGCCGACCGCCATCGCGAGCGTGGTGCCGATGATCAGCCGGGCGTCGGCGGCTGCTTTCGCTCGGCCTTTTTCCACCCGCCGCTGGGCGGCGACGTCTTCGCGGGCGGCGGCGGCGAGCAGGCTGAGCGGTTCGGCGAGCCGGCCGGCGCCGTCGCGGGCGGCCAGCAGCAGCGCGGCGACCACGGTGTCGCCGACCGGGTCGGCCAACTCGGTGCCGAAGGCCCGCAACGCGTCCGGCAGTCGCACGCCGCGTTGCAGCG
Organism: Phytohabitans flavus; assembly: GCF_011764545.1. Classification (GTDB taxonomy): domain Bacteria; phylum Actinomycetota; class Actinomycetes; order Mycobacteriales; family Micromonosporaceae; genus Phytohabitans; species Phytohabitans flavus. Next base: position 1,012,161 of record NZ_AP022870.1, read on the forward strand.
CGGCGGCGAGCCCTGCCACCGGCGCGCGGATCGGGGCCGGCGCGGTGGGGGCGGTGGCGATGATGGTCTGCTCCAGCCCGGCGGCGCCGGACAGGGTGGCGACCAGCGACTCGGTCCACGTGGCGATGCCTTCCAGGCGGCGCAGCCGGGTCTGCCGCGCATGTTCGGCACCCATCAGGATGCCCGGCAGCAGCCAGACCGCCAGCCCGGCCCACAGGCCGCCGACCAGCCAACGGGTCGCGAGCGCCACCAGCGCGGCGGCGACCAGGGCCGCCGCGACATGCACCGGGCCGCGGCCGGCGGCGACGCGGCGCAGCCCGCCACCGCCGGTTGCGGTAATGGGGCGTGGCTGGCGGCGCAGGCCGAGGATCAGCAGATACCCACCCAGCCCGAACCCGGCCCCGAACACGATCGCCAGCAGCCTCACCCCGAATTCACCACCGATCCCATTCGAACTGGGCGGGGTTAAAGCCCACCGTGGCCAGCGTTTCGAGGGTTTCGGCGCGTAGCGGGGTAGCCGGCACGGCCCGTTTGTCCGGGCCCGGCCGGTACACCTCGTTGGAGATGATCTGGTCGCCGTCGGTGCCGGCCACCTCCCGCACCGACGACACCACCCGCACACCCTCGGCCGTGAAATCCAGGTGCACCACGAAATGCACGGCCGAGGCCAGCAACGCGACCGCGGCGCCGCGGTCATACCTGGCCGGCGGTTCCATCGCATAGGCCACGAGCCGCAGCAGCGCCTGCGCGGAGTCGCTGGCGTGCACCGTGCACATCGACCCGTCGATACCAATCGACATGGCTTTGGCCATCCACACCACCTCGGCGCCGCGGACCTCGCCGACGATGACCACGTCCGGGCTCATCCGCAGGCTGGACCGCAACGCCCGGGACATGTCGAACTCGCCAGCGCCTTCGGTGTTGGCCATCCGGGTTTGGATCGCCACCATGTCCGGGTGATCCGCGCGGTCAAAGCGCAGCTCGGAGGTGTCCTCGATGAGGATCACTCGCCGTTGCGGGGGATCGCATACCCCAACGCGCCCAGCAGGGTGGTCTTGCCCGCGGCCGGGCCGCCGGACACAACGATGTTGCGGCGGGCGCGGACCAGCGCCTCGAACAACGCCGCCATCCCCACGGTCAGCTCACCCTTGCCGACGAGGTCGCGCAGCGTGTCCTGGCGTGGCGGGAACAGCCGGATCGACGCGGCGACCCGGTCGGAGACGTCCATCAGCGCATGCAGCCGGGCCCCGTTGGGCAGCCGCACCGACAGCTCCGGCTCGGCGCGGTCGAAACGCCGCTCGTGCCCGCCACGGCGGGCCGCCGCGGCGCCCTGCTCGCGCAGCAGCGCCTCCAGCTCGGCATCGGACGACGCGACCGGGCCGACCCGTTGCTTGCTGCCGTCCCGGCGGCGGACCCACACGTTGTCGAACCCGCTGATGTTGATCGTCTCGATCGTCGGGTCGTCCAGCAGCGCCTGCAGCCCGCCCACACCGGTGAACAGGTCGCGCAGGGTGCGGTGTACCCGGGCTTCGGCGGCGGCGTCCAGCGGTGGCCGCCCGGCCTGCAGCCGCTGTCGGGCGTACCCGTCCAACGCGTCAGCGATCGCGGCATCGACGGCCGCGCCGCGGTCGCCGGCCGGCAGCTGTTCGCCCGCGGCGGCCGCTGCGGCCAACCGGCGGCCGACCACGTCCCGCAACGCCTCCACCGCTGCCGCCTCAGCATCGTCCACCACGCTGGCCGGCCGGTGCAGTACCAGATCGGTCATGGCCGGCTCACCACTGCTGCCGCCTGCTTCGGCAGCGGGGGCCGCAGCACCGCCGGCACGGCGCGCCCACCACCGGGGCCGGTGCGGGCCTGATCCTCCGCATGCAGCGCCAGCGCGATCGCCCGGGCCGCGCGGGGCAGCTCGAGCCGCGTCCACCCCACGCCGGGGTGGCCCGCCCGGCCAACACGGCCGCGCCGCGCTGGTCCTGCGGGACCTGCCCGGCCACCGGCAACCCCACCGCGGCGGCGATCTCCTCCACCGGGCAGGGCGGTCGCCCCGCCACAACCAGCCGCACCGACGCCCGCATGCCCGGCAGCGCCAGAATCCGGTCCCGGCGCACCTGCACCGCGTCCACGGCCTCCACCCCCGGCCAAGTGGCCAGCAGCAGCACGTCGGCCGCGCACACCAGCGGCAACGCCGGTGACGCCCAGTCCAGCCGGCCGGCATCAACCACCACCAGCCGGTCGGCCGCGGCCCGGCGCAGCAGGCCCAGGCAGTTACGGGCCACCATCTGCACCACCTGCACACACTGGCCCGGCGCCCGCCCATGCGGGCCGGCAGGCTCGTCGACGAGCTGATCGGCGGGTGCGAACACCACGTCCACGCCCAGCGCGATCCGCTGGGTGTAGGCGGCCAGGTCACGTCCCTGGTCACCGGCCCGGGTGTCGGCCGCCAACTCCGACAGGCCAGGCTCGCGCCGGTGACCGAACCGGAACGCCAGATCACCGCCGGCCGGATCGGCCTCGACCACCACCGCACCCGGCACCGGCCAGCGGGCGGCCAGCGCCACCGTCACACTCGTCACGAACGGCGAGCCCTTAATCGACGCGACCGCGACCAGCATCGCCTCACCCCGCCCGACCCTGCACGACCAGCACCGCGTCCCCGGAGGCGCCGGCGATGCGCACCGCGTTGGCCGACGTCATCAGCAGCGACACCACCGTCGTTCCGCTGGTATCAGCCGGCGCCGCCGACACCACCGCGGCCTCGGCCTGCTCCACCTGCCCGGCGGGCGCCCCGGCGTTGCCCGACGAGGCAGGCACCACCATCACCAACACCTGAACACCCGCCGCCACGCCGGCCGGCGCGCGCCCCGGCTTCAGCGACACCGCGATCACCGACTGGCCCGCCGGCGGCCAGGCCGCCGGCCCGAGCAGCGTGTCGGACAACAGGCTGTTCGCGGCCAGCGGCAGCCGCAGCGTCCGGCCGACCACTGTGGACCTGTGCGTCTCCGCCACAGTGCTGATCGCCGCGTCCGGCACGATCTGCACGACCATCAGGTCCGCATCAGTCAGCGCATGCCCGGCAGGAAGCGGGCGGGCCACCGCCAACACCGCGGTCCGCGGATCCACCCGCACCGCGGTGACGCCGAACGCCAACGCGCACACGACCACCAGGACCGCGCCCAACAAGATGTGCGGGGCGCTCCGCCGTCCCTTCAGCCCACCGGCGGCACCGACACCCGGCCGGGGTTGGGCCGTGGTGTGACCGTTTGCAGCGTCGTCATCGTCTAGCCCGTCCCGCTCGAGTTGAGTGCGCCCGCTTGCACCACCCGCAGCTGGGCCTGCGCCGTCGTGGTCAGCGCCGGCCGGGTGCCGGACTCGCCACCGCCCGACCAGCTGATCTGCCACGTCACCGTCGCCCGCACCGGATACGTTCCGCTCGGCGGTGCTGCGGTGTAGGTGTGGCCACACGACGGTGACCGCAGGCTGGGGTCCATACCGGACCGCCACCGGGTACCCGGGCCGTGACAGGTCACCTGCTGCCCGTCGCCCATCGACCACACGACCGTTGCCGGCGTGGCGGTCGCCGAAATAGTCAGGCCACCGGCCGATGCCGTCGCCGACCGCTCAACCCACGAACCGGGATCCACCCACAGCCAGGTCGGGACGAACACCACCTGCGGCGCGGGCGGTCGCGGGTTCACCTCGATCAGCGGAGCCGGCAGCCGCAACCGGCGCACCGCCTGGTCCGCCAGCAGATCCCGGCTCGGCCCCTGGCCGGCGAACTGCCGGAAACGCACCAGGCTCGCCGGCCAAAAGTTGGTCAACGGGTCGCCGCACGAGCCGATGTACCAGCGCTGCGGCGGAACCGCCTTACCGCCCCCGCTTCGGCCGCCGCCAGCTCGTTCCCGGTCGCCGGCTGCCACCAGCAACCGTCCCCGCCGAACCAGCCCTTCCCTGGGATGTGGCACGGGACCACCCGGCCGCCGAAGTCACGGCATTCCGCCGCGTCCGCTGCCTGACTTCCCTCGCTACCTGAAGTACCGGCGACTCTCGGGGCGACCACGCATCCTGGCGCCGTCGGAGTCTGCTCGCAGTCAACGAACTCTCCTCGATGTGCTGGCGCTGGTGTGGCGATGCCGATCGTTGCGACGACGAGGATGCTGACAAGACCTAGTCTTCGTGCGGCTACGCGCATGTGCCTACCTCGTGAAGTCCGAAGCTGGTGACCTTCCACGAGCCGTCCGTCTGCCGCTCAACGGTCGCCAGACACAGGCTCGGACCGCCGGGCTTGTCGCTGTATGCCGGGCCGGGTGAAGCTCGGACGATGCGGCTCTTCGCGGTGTTGACGCAGTCCTTGATCTCGATCTTCGTTGGGGTGCTTGCTGGTGCCAGCTCGGTTACGTGTGGAGACAGGACAAACTTGCCCTCGCCCTTGAGGCCCTGATCCCGCACCTGCCGCACACCGTTCCGCAGTGTCTGCAATGCATCGGCGGTGGCGTATCGAGCGAGCTCCGGGCTGTCCGGGTCCGGGGCGACCAGAACACGCATGTACGCGTCCCACATGCCGCGGTACGCGCCCACCGCCGCCTTCATCGCAGACGCCGGATCAGTTGGCGCCGCGCCGGTTGGCGTCGTTGCGGTGGAGGGTGCACTCAGCGACACCGGCGCAGTCGGGGATGGGTTCCCGTCCGGGGGCGGCGACGAGCAACCGGCCAGCAATACAGCGGTCGCTGCCAATGCCAGCCAACGCGCTCGACGGCTTAGCCTGCCCATCAGTCGTCCTCCCCGAGACCCGTTGGGAACCGTCATACCCCACCTCCGACAAGATTCGCTACTGTCAGTGTGCGTGCACATACCGTGTGCGCAAGTGGTGCGTGTTGTGTCCACGTTCAGCCTGCGCCCGCCAACCGCACGCGCAAGTTGCGCGCACGTTGGCGACCGTCAAATGACCAGGAGCTGTGAAGCGCCTGCTTACTTGCCGTGACGGCGCGCAGGGTCCACACTGGCAACGCCTTGGCGGGCGGCATCCCCTACTCGATTCGAAGCTCGGCGTGCGACCAACCGGGAACGCATATGGCCTGGTCACCAAACCTGGATGACATCACACGAATACTTGACCTCATCGGCACGCCGTTGGCGCTGGAGGTACTCGATGGTCTCGGTCACCACCAGAGCACGGTGGCCAGCGTGCCGCCAAATTGCGATCCAACGATCATCCAAGCCGCATTGGAGGTTCTCTTCGCCGCTGGGGCGATCGAAAGTTACGCCGGAGGGAACCTTTTGGTTGGTCCAGTAGGGCTGACGCAGGCAGGGGAGCGCCTCCTCGACGCCCTACGCATCGTCGATCGAGCATCTGATATCAAATATTTTCCGGCCTCTTATTGGCGGCGGGAATTCCGGCACGAAGTAGACACTTTGGGTCGTCGTGGCGTGCAATTTGCAGAAAATCTTGACAGTGGCGCCCGGTTCGGTGAACCCTGATCCCGGATTTGTCGTATAGCCGACATCGACAGTTTCTGCGCGGAATCCAGGGATGGTGTGCGAGGGTGCCGTGGGTGAAGGGGTGAACTTCCAGAATCTTCGCCAGCTCAACGATCTCTTCCGGCACCGCCACGATGCGCTGATCTTGCTATGCCTCGTCCGGGCCACCATAAAGGCACGACGGCCAGTCCATTTCCGGGAACTAGCCAGGTCGATCATGGAGCAGACGGGCAGCTACATAGCGGACAGTGACCTGAGTCGGAGCCTGCCACGTCTCAAGCACAGCATGCTGGTGGCCGTCCACGACGAAGGCACCCGGCGCCCGTCCTATGCGCCCACCCCCTTGGCGAGAAACAGGCCGCCCTACTCACGTTCATCCTTGATGCGGTCGAACACCGCACCCAAGAGCTCAGCAGCAGCCAAGCGCGGCAGAGCACGCCGGAGTAGCGCTTGGAGCACAAGGTCGCCGGCACGAGCCCTGGTGCGGCCAGTTTCTCAGGAGTCCGGGTCCGCCTTTGTGTGGCTGCTGTCGTGCTGGGGCGGGGCGGGTTGGCGTCGGGGGAGGCGGACGGTGTGACCGTAGAAGGTCCGGATGTCGGCGAGCACTTCTTCGAATTCGTCGAGGTCGATGGGTTTGGTGACGTAGGCGTTCGCGTGCGCGGTGTAGCTGTCGTCGATGTCGCTGGGTGTGGCGGAGGTGGTGAATACCACGACCGGGATGGCTTTGAGGTCGTCCTCGGATTTGATCACGGCCAGCACCTGCCGGCCGTCCATCCGGGGCATGTTCAGATCGAGCAGGATCAGGTCTGGTCGAGGCGCGTCGGTGTATCCGTCCTGCCGACGTAGGAACGCCAGCGCTTCGGTCCCGTCTTCGACGTGGTCCATGCTGACCGGGGCCAGGTGGTCTGCGAAGGCACTTTCCACGAGGGCGAGGTCGCCCGGGTCGTCTTCCACAACCAGTACCCGCAACGGTGCCGTCTGGCCATCTGTCAAGGATAAGCAACCTTCTATGCGTAGCGACGCCGGAGTGGGTGGTTAAGGCCCGAACGGCGTGCTGGCGGGCCGCGGTGAGCGTACGCCGCGCGGCGGTCGCTCGCACGATCTGCCCGCACGATCCGCTCTGAAGATCGAACCGAGGTGCGAACTCGTCGCGGGACTTCTAGGCTGGCGCTGATGGATCGTGATGACCCCTGTACACAGTGTGGTGGCCTGGTCGGCAGCGAACGGACCAGTGCCCATCCGAGCGGTGTCATCGTCGAGTACGGGCGTTGTTCGTGTTGCGGTGCTCTGTATCGACGGGTGACCGAGTTCGGAGAATATGACCTTTCCTCGCGACCGTGGGTGAAGATGACGCCGCCACCGTCGCCGACATCGTTGCCGTTTCGGCGGCGCAGACACCGCTTCGCCGGACCCCCACGACGGCAGCCTGGGACGGTTCGCCCTCGCCGCTGACGGCCGACCGCCGGGGCAGGTACATGCCATCGCCGCCTTCGGCGTCCTCGCTACCGGCCATCCCCTCCGCTTCTTGCCGCCACGCAGCACGACGTGGAAGCGGCCAGACCGTCCACCGCCAGACCTGGGTCAGGCGCCCGAACCTGGCGCACCGCGAGCCTCGATCCCATGCACAGCTCGTACATGCCGAGCAGGCCGTTGCAGCCGCCGCACAATGGCCCCGCACGACTACCGCCGTCCGGGACAGCACCGGTGGTCGTGGTCGACAGCGAACGCCTTGCCATCGGCCGCAGCGAAGAGTGGTAAGGCGCCCAACGCTGCGTGGATTCATCCGTGTCGGCAAATCTTCCTGCGACGGGCCTTGTGACGCGGTGACGATCAGGGCATGGCGCCCCGGCGCGTCCGGGACGCGCCTGAAGGTCTCCGCCCGCCGGTGGAGCCGATGCACGCTGCCCCGGTTGATGAGCTGCCGGCCGCACGGGGGTGGGCTTACGAGCCGAAGTGGGACGGCTGGCGGGCCCTGGCGTTCTGCTTCCACGACCGGGTCTACCTGCAGTCCCGCAGCGGCAGGGCGTTGTCCAGCTACTTCCCGGAGATCACCCGCCTGGTCCGTGAACACGTGCCCGAGGGGACGGTCCTGGACGGCGAGTTGATCGTGTGGGAAGCGGACCGGGGCCGCACGAGCTTCGCCGCGCTGCAGCGGCGCGTCACCGCCGGACCGTCCGTGGTGCGGATGGCCCGGGAGTCCCCGGCCCACTTCGTGGTCTTCGATGTGCTGGCCGAGGCCGGCACAGTCCTGTTGGCCCAGCCGTTGGGCGAGCGTCGCGCCCGGCTCGAAGTGCTCCTGGCGGACGCTCCAGCGACGCTGCAGCTGTGCCCACAGACCACCGACCTGAACGTCGCCGACGAGTGGATGCAGTCGTGGCCCGCGGCGGGCGTGGAGGGGATCGTGGCCAAACGCCTCGACGGCCGCTACCAGCCCGGCCGGCGGACCTGGCGGAAGTGGCGGGCCAGGTCGACGACGGAGGCAATCGTCGGCGGGGTGACGGGCAGCGTCAGCGATCCGGCGACGCTGCTGCTGGGCAGGTACGACACCAACGGCCGGCTCCGGTACGTCGGCCGCAGCCACCAGCTCGTCGTGGTGCGGCGGCGCGAGCTCGCGCCGCTGCTGGCCCGCTCCCCGCAGCGACGGCGCGGTGGGATCGATCATCCGTGGCCGCAGCCGCTGCCGGCGTCGTGGTCGGGGCAGTGGGATCGCCCCGAGCCGCTGCCGTATGTCCAGGTGGAGCCCACGGTTGTGGTCGAGATCGCCGTCAACGGGGCGTTCGAGCATGGCCGTTGGCGGCACCCAGTGCACGTGGTCCGGCCCCGGCTCGACATGTCCGTCTTCGACGTGCCGCTTGGCACGCGTGACGAGCCGTGACCGCGCCTACGGTGCCGAGGACCCGCCCGGCGGCGGTACCATGCGGGCCTCAGGGTGCCGGACCTCATTTTTGTGGACGCCGCCCGGGGAAGGTCCCACCCAACGGTGTCAGGGATGTTGATATCTGGTCGTTTTCTTCGCGATCCCTGGCGCGGTTCCCGGCAGACAGGCCCGCTCAGCTGTAGGGCACACAGCTTGTGTGTCGGGTGGCGACATCGGGGCTGTTGAATGCCGTCGGCGGATGCTGGGCGGTCAGGAGTAAGACAGTGAACGCCATCGCTATAGCTGTAGGTACTACTCTCATTACAGTACGCGGCTGCGTGGTGGGTTAGACCGTCTGAGTCGTGTCGGTCCGGAGGTGGTAGGTGTGGCTCAGCCGTCGACTGCCCCGCCGCGCGGTGGCCGGACGCTTCTGGCGCTGTGGGGCTTTATCGCGGCCCTCGGGTTCGCGGGTGCGGCGTTGCTGTGTTCGGTGTCGTCGGAGGTGGCCGGCTCGGCGGTGTTCGGCTCTCCGGGCACCCAGGCGGTCCTTGCGGTTGCCCTGCTGATGACGTTGGCCGGGACCGTGGTCGCCTGGCGACCCGCTGGCTTTCCCGTTCGCGTACGGCAGTTCGCGGTACTGCTTCTGGCCGTCGTGTCAGGGGCTACGACGGTGGTGGCGGTGGGCTTCTTCGCCGGCGGGGAATGGGCGGACGTCGGGATTCTGCTGCTCCAGTCGGCGGTCTTCGCGGCTGTGATCGCGACCCGTATCTCCCGGCTGTCGACCGTCCGCGCCTCTGGTTTGGAGCGCCATGTCGCAGGAGATCCTGGGCAAGCTTCAGCGAATCCAGCAGCAGGCAGAACAGCTGAGTAACTTCGTGGCTAGCCTCCAGGCCGGTGCTCCGCAGGGCGCGGACGGGTATGACGCCACCGAGCAGGTTCGGGTTGAGGTGGGGGCCGATGGGCTGCCGACCGGGATCCGGGTTGAGTCCGGGTGGCAGGACCGGCTCGGCCCGCACGCGGTTGGGCAGGCGGTTGTGGAGGCGTTCGCGGCCGCGGTAGCCAACGGTATGCGGGCATGGTCCGACAGCCTGGCAGCGACGTCCTGGCATGCCAGGGCAGCAGAGCTGGACGCTCAGGGCAAGTTTCCTGCCGCTAGCAATCAGGTGGCGTTCTCGCCGCCTGCTGTTACTGGCTCCGCAGGTAGGCGAGACCCGCAAGAGGTGGCTGAAGACGTCCTACGTGCCAGTGAGCGCCTGCGGCAGCAGACAGCCGCGCAGGCGCTGGTCGGTGTAGGCACCGACGTGTCCAGGAATGTCGCCGTCACCCTGTCCCGGTAAAGGAGCGAGCCGATCCCGCGGTGCGGCTGCTGACGGCCGTCAACGAGGGCGACGGAGCGGCCGCCGCCAAGCTTTCGTGTTGGCCTCCCGGAGCCCTCACGACTCCGAACTCTATTGCGATGTGCTTTGCCGGCTCGACCTCGACGCGGTGCACGCCGCCGTGGCCGCCGGCAGGCCGAGGGCCATCGAAGTCGTGCGCGGGATGAGAGCACCTCCGGGCCGACCTGTCCCGGGAGGACGCTGTCCGGATCGTCACGTGGTTGCACTGGATCCAGGCGTGGGCGGCCGCCAACGGCGACCTTGACCTGCTGGAGGAGGCCGCTGAGGTGCTCCTGGCCTGGGACGCGCATTGGGACCGGTGGCAACCCCAACGGGAAATCCGGGCCTGGATGGCCACCCTGCACGGGGAGCCGGCCGCAGTGGTGGCCCGCCTACTCCGGCGAAACCCCGACGCCGCCCGGCATTTCACAGAGCTCAACGAAAACCGCCGCGTCGACGAGCGCATCCGCCGCGCCGTCCGATGAGGACTGAGCAGCCGTGCAGGGTCACCACGACTCTCGCCGCCGAGTGGTACTGAACGTCGACAGCGGACGCCGACAGGCGGCCAGCCAGGTCGTACGTCCGGATGCCACGGGTCTTCCATCCGACGCCGGACGGGCAGTACGCGGACTCCGCGAGCGGCCCAGACCAGCGCCATGAAGACGCACTTCGGACCGGGTGCTGCGTCCGACCGCGCCGGGGCGATCGCCGTCGTGTCGGGGCCATGGCCGCCTCAAGATCATGATATGAGGCCGAGGATGGCCTGATCAACTGGCGGCTGGCCCATCGGATGCCACGTCATCGAGATCGACGGGCTCGGCGACGGCGCCCGACCCGCCACCCAGACCATCTTCGGACCCGGCCCCGACGGCCGCGCGGTCCCACGGATGCACCCGCAACGCACCCGCGCCGAGCTGGCCGCCACCGGCTTCGACCTGCAATGGCTCAACCAGACCGGTGGCCTGTTCGCCAACGCCGCCTACGCCCGCCCGTACGGCGACCTGGTCGGGCAGCTGGTGTTGTTCGCCGCGATGCTACTGCTGGTCAGTCTGCTGGCCTGGATCCGGCGGCTGACCCAACCCGCCCGGCAGCACCGCTTCCTCAGCGCAGACGGCGGCGGTCGTGCCGGGCTGGGTGGCGCGCCGGCAGTGTTCCCATCCAGGCGGGAGGTGGCCGCGCGGTGAACGTCGCGACCATCATCGTCATCCTCGCCGGCGGCGCCACCGGCGACGGGCGCGAACGCGGCTTCATTGGGGGCCAGGCTCACCTGATCGGCAAGGCAACATCGCCCGATCTGCCTCATCCGATCGGGATATCAATGTCTTTCAACAAGTCATGACGGACGAACGACCGCACGTGCCGCCGCCCGTTGCGCCGTCACATCCGCATCCCGCCCGCCCGCGCCAGCCTGGGGGTCCTCGCCGCAGCCGCCGACGAACCGGCCGCCCACGAAAGGGAGCAACGCTGCCCCTGTTTTGACCGTCTTGGCGTGCCGGTGTCGGTCATCGCTCTGGTGGTATCTGCCGCAGCTTGGCTGTACCCGGACCGTTCCAAACGCGGCAGCTCCCCAGCCTTCATGAAGGGCCCGGGCTAAAGCCATCCTCTGGAGCCGAAGCCAATCGCTGGCCCGGCATTTGTTCAAGCGTGACGGGGTGCCGGCACAATGGTTAGAATCGGGGAAATTTATAGGGTCAGACGGATTTAGTGGACCAGCGCCGCACTGACCAAGGGAGCGTCGTCCTGGAAGGTCAACGGTTGTGGAAGGCCAGCCTGGGTTCGGCCCAGGTACCCGTCAACTCTACCCTGGCAATGTCATTCGTAGTGATAAACGTTGTTAGGTGACGGGTCGCACCGGTCGACCATCGCCGGATGTGGACTTGCACAGGCTGGTTCGCGCCGAACGGAATAAATTGGACAGTATTCCCTCCAATCCACGTCGAAGCGCTTCCTTGCGACGATATGAACCTGAGGTGTAAACCACCACCCTGAGAGTAATTAGCCCCTTCAAATCCGTTCGACTGGACGGAGTTATCGACGAACCTTGCTTGGGCGGGTGCACTGGTCGCAACCATCGCGCCTATAGCCGCGACGGTTGCGGCAAGGGCAACCATTAGTCGCCTGAATTTCGGCAGATCCTGCATAATTCCTCGTCTTTCATTACCGGTGTTGAGAGCTAAACAGTTTCCGACATCGCAAGATTCCGATCTTGCTGCATCAGCACGTCCGAGTGAACTCAACACATCGATTCCTTGGTTTGGGGCGGAGGTATCTCGTCCCGCTGTATTGGACACGATGTTCCTACGACAGGGTCAAGTTCGTGTGAAATTCCTAACGTCGCGCCCGGAGTGGTCGCACGGTGCGGGTGGGTAACAATTAGAGGATCAGATGCTCCCTTAACGCTCGCGACGCTCACGGCATGCCAGCGCTCACGCGACTCGACAACGGCATGGGTGTTCACCACCCATCTCATGCCGCCACCGGCGACTTCCTGTGCGAGACTGTCCTCTGCATACCAAGCGCTACCGAGCCATCGTCAGACCACTAGGACCTTTCCGCCAAACAAAGCGTCCTGGTGCCCGCGAACCCGGGCACAGGAGGTTTCCGATCTACCGACGTCATTTTGTTCGATATCCGGTTGCCCAGGACCGCAGGCGTGAGGGCGAGGGCTCGACGGTTTCACGTCAAGCCCTCACGCTCATCCGATACTTACCGGCAGGCTGCAACTGAAGTCAATTACCAGTAAAAGACATGCCCAGCGACGCGCCTAGGCGCAAGAGTTTCAACGGTAGGTAACTACAAAGCCGGGAAGGTCCCAAGTCCCAGACAAAACCACATATCGAATTTCGTCATTAATCATGACGAAATTCGCGATTGCGCGGTTTGCGCCGGTCGAATGGCGTTTAATGTGCACTTGCACCTGCTGCGCGGGACAATCACTCGGTACCGTGATGAGCCAGTGGCCTTTGGGAAGCCATGACGAAAAACCGGGGTTGTCAGTGCAGAAGTTCCAGACGAACCTGACGTGCAGGCCACCACCCTGAGAATTATTACGTACCTCGAGAAACCGCGCTTGGACAGAAATGTCGGTAGACTCGGCCCGGGCGGGCGGGCTTACCGCCACCATAGTTCCCAGAACCGCGACAATGGTGGCGAGGGCGATCAGCAGGCGCCTAAATGTTGGTACAATCTGCATGGTTTCTCTTTCTTTCGTTACGGGGAATAGCGGGTCGGACAGTATCGACATCGCTAGGTTGTTACTTCACGGCCTGAGCGCAGGCTAGTCAGGGAATTTTACGGCCAAGTCATCAAGTGTCTCACGCAGAAACGACGCCCTTTCGGAAACCTCCAACAATTGCGGTTCGGGACGAAGCATCTCGTCGCGCCTCATTGGACACGATGTTCCAAGGACAGGGTCAAGTCTGGTCGACGAAGGTGTCAAACCGGTCCAGGTAGATGTTCGACAGGATCGGTGACGCGACGCCGCCCTGCGGCGCACCGCTGAGCATGGCGTGCCACCGCCAGTCCTGCAGATACCCGGCCGTGAGCATGTTGGACACCAGCCGCAGGAACCGGCCGTCGTGGATCTTCTCCGCCATCGGCGAACTTCGGTGGTGGCTGCGGCTACGGATTTCGCTGCGTCTGCTGCGGCAATGCCGCACTCCTATGGCAGCGGTGAAGCTGTCCAGACCGCCGAAATGCGACAGCCAGCGGCGGGACCAACGGCGCGACAGCAGCGCGTTCGTGCTCGCCAGAGATCTTGGCGGCTACGCCGGAGGGCCGCGCGCTGTCGGCGGCATGTGCGGATACGTGGTCAAAGCCTGTCTGCGGCCGATGCGCCAGTTGCCGTGGCGGGTTCCTTCGGTCCGTGGGCGAGCGGCAGCCAGGGAGGACACGATCGTCCATCACGCCTCCGCGTCGGCCAGTGCCTCGGCCACCAGGTCAGCAATCTGCTGCGGGTGCACGTACCAGCATGTCACCCCCAACCACACCGTCCTCAGGTGTGACCCGTCCTTCGCCGCGAGGTACACGTTCCAGCTCTCCGCTTCACTCAACGACAGTTGCTGGCCCCCTGCGAGGTTCCACCGGGTCTCTGCATCAAAGACGTCTACGTCGGTGACCTCGATCCCATGGACCCGCAGCTGATCAGACACTTCGGCGATCAGCGTGTCCACGTCGAATGCAACGTCCGCGGTCGGCTGTTTGGTGCTCCGAGCACAACAGGCGGTCAGGGTGACGGAGCATTCGACCGAGGTGCCGCTCGCGGCGGCGGTCAGCGCATAGATTCCGTCGGTGAACTGAGCCGAGATCCGCCCGGCACGGTGAACGCCGAGTTCGGTCTCCACAACCGCTATTCATCGCCCGCGGGTGTCGCAGGTTCGAGCCCTGGGCAGGATTCGAACCTGCGACCCCGGCGGCCAAGTGACGATCAGGCAGAGGATCAAGCTGACACCAGCAAGGCATCTGGACCCAACGCGGGAGGCGGTTAACGTGGATCAGGCCGTGAGCGAGCTGCGCGACGTACAACACCGGAGAGGTTGCTAACCCTCGCCCGGTCCGTCAACCGGGCGCAGCCCACCGCGCGGAATCGCGTTTGGCGGCCCGCGACGTCGCGTCGTCGTGGGCCGTAGCCATGATTCGCGCCGCGACCAGATCGGCCGGTGACCGGACCCATGCTGGACGGGGTGCCCCACTGCCCCTACCATGCGGTTCGGGTATAGGTTCGGCGGGTGGATGTGGTTGCCGCCTGTCGGGCCTTCGTCGCCGTCAGCGGCCACGGCAGCTTCACCTCCGGCGCCGCCGCCGCCGGCATCCCTCAGTCGGTCGCCAGTCGCCGCATCGCCGCCTTGGAGGACCACTTCGGGGCGCGGCTGTTCGACCGGTCGTCCCGGGCGGTCCGGTTGACGTCGTTCGGGCGGGAGATGCTGCCCACGGCACGGCGCCTGGTCGACCTCGCCGACGCCATGGCCGACGACGCCGAGCGGGCACGGATGCGTCCGCTGCGGGTCGCCGTGCCCGAGATCTGCCCGCCGAACCGCCTCGCCGCCCTGGTGACCGCGGGCCGGCGGCAGCGGATCCACCTGCAGGTACGGCCGGCCGGTCCGCAGGAGCGCGCCCGGCTCTGCCAGACCCTGGAGGTCGGCGCCGGGATCGTGGCGGTCCCGGAAGCGACGGCGTCCTGGCGGGTTCCGCTCGGGCTGGCCGCCCGAACGCCCTTCCCGGCGCCGACGGTGTTCCTGGAGACGCTGCGCAGCGGCCGAGCCCGCACGCAGGCACGCCGGCGAATCCTGATCCAACCCGAGGACGACGTCGCCCACCTGCGTGACCCGCTGACCCGCGCCGGCCAGTCCGTCGGGCTGGCACCGGCTCAGGTGACGGTCGCACCGTCCCTCGTCGACGCCGCGGCGGCGGCCCTCGACTCCCCCGATCTGCTGCTCTGCTCCCGCCAGCAGGCCGAGGACTTCGCGCTGCACTGGTGCCCCCTCACCGAACCCCGGCTCCTGCGGGGATACGACATCGCCGCCGGCGTACGCGAGGACCTCGAACAACTCAGAACGGTCCTGTACGCGGACATCGCGCGATGCCTGGGCGCGCCTGACGGCCACCCGAGGTCGACCGGGGGTTCCCCACCCGGCCACCGCTCGGCGGGAAATCCGGCATGAGCGCCACCGCCGTCGTTCGCAGCGCGCGTGACTTGCTCGACGAGGCGGGGCTGCACGGAGCCTTCCTGGTCCGCAACCTCGACACCGGCGAGGAGATCGGCTTCGACGCGGACACGCCGTACCCGTCGGCGTCGCTGGTGAAGGTGCCGCTGGCGGTCGCCGTTCTGGAACGGGTCGCGCGTGGAGAACTCGACCCGGCGATGGCGGTCGACGTCCCGCCCGGCCGGATCACCACCCCGGGCCCGACCGGGCTGAGCCGCTTCCGCCACCCCGCGCGGCTCGCCGTGGACGACCTGCTCTACCTGAGCACCTGCATCAGCGACGGGGTCGCCGCCGACGCCCTGTTCGACCTCACCCCACCGGCCGCTGTCGCCGCCGAGCTGCGGCGACTGCGCGTCGAGGGCATCGCCGTGCGGCACCGGATCAGCGACCTCACCGAGACGCCGGCGGAACACCTCGGCCCCGAGGCGCACCTGGCGCACTCCCTCGCCATCGGTGCGGCAACCGCCGGGCAGGGCCACCCCGTCGCCCAGCTCGACGTCACCCGCGCCAACGCCGGGTCGGCTCGGGCCTTCGTCGACCTGCTGCACGCCCTCTGGCGGCCGTCGGCGATCCATGAGACCACCGCCGCGCGGGTACGCGCGCTGATGGGCGACAACCTGCTCCGGCAGCGGCTCGCCCCCGACTTCACCTCCGACGCGTCCCGCTGGTCGTCCAAGACCGGTACCCTGCTGCACCTGCGCCACGAGGTGGGAGTGGTGGACCACGCCGACGGACAGTCGTACGCGGTCGCCGCGCTCACCGCCTCCCGGGTGCCCGCCGTCGCGCAACCCGGTAGCGAGGCGACGATGGCACAGGTCGCGCGCACACTGCACGACTACCTGCGGACAGGCACCCTTCCGTGGTGGGGGTAGTCTAGTTTTCCTTTGGTCGCCGAGCGGAGCTGCTGCCTGCGCGCCACGCGTACCAAATGTCGAGCCCGATGTCCAGGTCTTGCCGTCCGGGCTGCGGATCTTCTGCACCGGAGTCGGCGCGCAGTACGTGCCGTCCGCGGCCAGGATCGCGTACGCGTTGGCCAGTTCCAGCTGATCTGGGGCGCGCGGGTCACCATCAGCTCGTTCAGGCCGCTTCAGCGCGGCGAAACCGGACGCCTCCGTGCCGACTGGTTGGCAACTCGGCGGCGGCATGGAACGCCCGCCCGGCGACGACCAGGCTTCCCGCCTCTCACCGACGTTGGCGTCGGCCGCATGTAATCAGGTAGTCCCGAGAAATCGGCCGAGGAAGTCTCGGGTGAGCTCGGTGACTCCTTCGAGGTCGCTCTCCAGCAGAAAGTGCCCACCGTCCAGAAGGTGGACTTCGGCGTCCGGCAGGTGTTCGCCAAAGGCCTTCGCGCCTTCCGGCGAGAAAATCTGGTCGTTGCGGCCCCATACCGCCAGCACGGGAACTCGACTGGCCCGCAGGTGCTCCTGGAGCCGGGGGTAGAGCGCGCGGTTCGTCGGGTAGTCGCGGAACAGGCGCAGCTGCACCTCGGCGTTGCCCGGCCGTTGGAGCAGTGCGTGGTCCAGGGTCCAGGTGTCGGGGCTGACCACGCTGGGATCCGGTACGCCGTGGGTGTACTGCCAGACGATCGCGTCGCGCTCCAGGGCGGTGCGTATGGCCGCCTCGGTCTGGGCGTTCGGGTTCTCGCCGTACGCCCAGACCGGTTCCCAGAAGTCAGGGACGAAGCCAGCCTCGTAGCCGTTGCCGTTCTGGGTGATGACGGCGGTGACCGGGGCGCCCGGCTGGAGGGCGAGCCGCCACCCGATCGGCGCGCCGTAGTCCTGGATGTAGATGGCGTACCGCTTCAGGCCGAGTTGCCCGAGCAGTCCGGCGGTGAGTCGGGCGAGCGAGTCGAAGCTGTAGTCGAACTCGTCGACCGTGGGGCTGTCCGACTGGCCGAAGCCGAGGTGGTCGGGTGCGATCACGTGATACCGGTCGGCCAGCCTCGGGATCAGGTCGCGGAACATGAAGGAACTTGTGGGGTAGCCGTGCAGCAGTACCACGGCAGGGGCGTCGGGTTCCCCTGCCTCGCGGTAGAAGAGCCGCTTCCCCTCGACGGTGACGTGCCGGTGAAACACTCGCATTTCTAACCTCCAAAACCTGTTCATGCCCTACAGCACCCGCCTGATCGACGGCGAGCCGCGGGATCTGCTTACTGACCTGTCGAGGCCCGTTTGAGACTGCGAGAGCTCGGCGAGACAGGCACCGGGAGTTGGACGCCGTACGTTCCGCCCTTTGCTGCAAGGGCGTGGCTCGCGGTGATTGGACGGCCGACCCCTCGCGCCACCCCTGACCTGCGTGCATCACGCCCCCGCCTGACGGCGACGCGACTGGGCGGTGTGCTAGTTGAGGGTTTCCCATGTGGGTTGGCTAGGTGAAGCCTGGGCCCAGCCGTCCGAACCGTCCACGCTGGCAACGTAGTTGCGAGGCGCGCCGCCAGAGCGGGGGTGCCCCGGGCCATCCTGGCCGGGGCACCCCCGTACGCGTCGGGCGTCGAGCCTGACTGGGTCAGCCTGCGAGCTGCTTCTGCAGGGCCTCGGCGTCGTGGATGGCGGACATGTGCAGGAACTTCCCGTCGCGAATCCGGTAGATGGCGTACTCGATAATCTCGATCGACTTGCCGGTGGGAGCCGCCCCGAGCCACTCCTTCGCAGGGGTGCCGGTGTTGAGCAGACGGGCGGCCAGGCTGTCGCCGTTGATGGCGAGTTCCTGGGTCTCCCAATGGAAGTCGGGGACGGCGTCGATGATGCTGTTCAGCTGTGCGACGAGGGCCGCGCGGGAACTCGGCTCGCTGTGCATGACGATGGACTCGTGGACGAACTCGTCCATACGGTCGAACTCGTGCGCGTTGAGGGCCTCGATATAGCGTTCGTAGAACTCGCGCAGGTTGGTGTCGGACATGAGTCTTCCCTTTCTGTGGCCTCGGACCGGGCTGGGGCCGAGGGGTATCTCGTCGTGAGGCTCGCCCGTGGAGGGCGTCTCGATAAGCGACAACGTGAGCCTCGCGAATTCTGTTCCGATCGGTACGGAAGAACGCCGAGGCTCCTCCCTGACCAGGCAGCTCGACGACGGCGTCAGCGCGTAGCCGCGCATGGCGCCGCACACGATCCGGCTCGGTCGGTTCGCACCCGGACGCGCGGCCGGTTTCTCGGCACCACCGATCTGTGAACGGCCGTGTGCCTCGCAGGCACCGCGGCCGGTCAAAGCTGGGCGATCACGACCTCCGCCGCTCCGGCGATGAGGGCGTTGTCGTAGCTGGCGTCCTTCTCGTCCCGGCTGGAGAGCACCGCGAGGACGATCGGCGCGCGATCCGGGGGCCAGATCACCGCGATGTCGTTGCGGGTGCCGTACCCGCCGGCGCCGGTCTTGTCTCCGACGACCCAGCCGTCGGGAACACCGGCCCGGATCAACTCGCCACCGGTGGTGTTGCCCCGCAACCAACCGTTGAGGATGTCGCGGTCCGCGGGTTCGAGGGCGTCGGCGACGGCGTACGCCCCCAGATCTTGGGCCAGGGCCCGGGGGTGCTGGTGTCCCGCGTGTCGCCCGGCGTCGCCTCGTTGAGCTCAGTCTCGTAGCGCGCCGCGTCGGTGACCTTGTCACCAATCTTGCGCAGTTCCTTCTCGAACCGCTGCGGTCCGCCGAGGTGACGCAACAGCAGGTTGCCGGCCGTGTTGTCGCTGTGCCGAACGGCGGCGTCGGCGAGAGCACGCAGCGTCATGCCCTCGGCGACGTGCTGCTCGGTGATCGGCGAGTAGGTCACCAGGTCGTCCGCCGAGTACCGCACCACCCGGTCCAGCTCGGCGTCCGTGGTCTCGTCGAGGACCTCGGCGGCGGCCAACGCCTTGTACGTCGAGGCGTACGCGAACCTCTCCTCGGCCCGGTACCCCACGGTCCGACCCGTTCCGGTGTCGATCGCGTAGACCCCCAGCCGCGCGTCGAACCTCTCCTCCAGCCGTCGGAACTCGCGGTCCCGGTCGGCGGCGGTGGACGCGGTGGCCGTCTTCTCACGGTCCCGCGTCGGCTGTTCAGCGGCGTCAGCGTACACGGCCAGGGACACCGCGGTCAACGCGGTCAACGCGGTCACCAGACGGTGTGTCGCAAGAACCATCATTGCTCCTTCTTGGTGCCGTGGACCCGACGCGGGCAGCGCCGCGTCGGCAGGACTCGACCCTGACAGGAATCCGGCATGCGGTCGAAGACCGAAGCGGCGGTCTTCATGCCGATCCGGCATCAGCCGACCCGACGAGGGACAGATCCACGTGGAACTGGCCTGATGTCTGGCGTCCCGGGATGATCCGTTCATCGATCTTGTCCTTGTCATCCGATGGCGAAGCCCAGCCGTCCACGCCATGGACCTGCCGGTGAAAATCCGCACGAACGCCACCGTTACCAGCGACGTACAGAGCACCGCCCTCGCCGAGCTGGGCAACGTACGGGTCAACGTGAGCTTCGACGGGTTCCGTCCCTCATCCCACGGCCGCTTCCGCACGGGCAGCCCGATGCCGATGTCGAGGAACTGGCGAACGCCGGCATCGACGAGGAACCGCACCACCCGGGCGAGAAACTCTCGGTTAGGCGAGCGGGTGTGGTTCACCGGTAAGGGCGGCCAGTGCGGCGGCGACCTCGTGGATGGTGGCCCGGATGTAGGTGGTGGTGGTGGTGGTGGTTCCGGCGTCGGCGCCACTGTCACTGTGGCCGGCCTAGGCTAGGGCGTCGAACGCCGACGCCGTCGTCATCGTCGCCGCGGCGTCCGCCGCCGCGCTGGTCGAGGCGTAGGGCCGGCCGTCAACCTGGCACCGCCAACGCTTCCCCGGCCTGACCGCCCTGCAGGTTCGTCAGGACCCGTCGTGTGTCATCGCGGCCGTGTCCGCGGGAGTGACCGCCGTTGCCGTAGAACACGAGGTCGTCCGGGTGGTTGGCGAGGTGGGGTCGCGCGGGGAGTGGTCTGTTCGGTGATCAGATCGAGGGCGCAGTCCGTGCGGGCCCAACCCGCCAGCGGCCATGGGGCGGGATGCTCGACGACGGTGCGAAACGCGTGGTCCTGACTGTACGGCGACTGTACGACGACTCACCCGACCGCCGGAACGTCAGGTTGCGGGGTTGAGGATGGTGTTTTCCAGGTTGGTGGCGGTTTGGCGGGCGGTGTCGGGGATGATGTGGGCGGCCGTCGTGGAGGGCGATCTCTGGCAGGTCGGTCTGGGCGGTCAGGGTCCGGAACCGTTCGGTGAACGTTCGCGGGTGGTACGGGGTGCCGTCGCCGTTGCAGAACACGTAGCCGTCGTCTTGGTAGTGCCAGCCAGCGTGCGCCTTCTCGCTTTCCTGCCGGGCCCGGTGGAGGTTGAGGATCTCGACCAGTGCTGGTCCGATGGCGATGGTGCGGCGGCTGCTGCCTTTCGGTTCTTTCTCGACGACGCCGCCGGCGATGACGCCAGAGGCGGAGGAGCGTTGCCAGTGCACGTGGATGGCGCCGCCTTTGAGGTCGATCTTGGGCCATTTGAGGCCGGCGAGTTCGCCGCGGCGTAGTCCGCAGACGACGACCAGGGCCCAGGCGGCATATAGCCGGTCGTTGATGGTGTGGGCGAGGAATCTGGCGCATTGGTCGGCGGTCCAGACGCCTTTGCGGCCGCCTTCGGCCTTGTCGGCGCGGGGTTGACGTACTCGTGGTCTTTCGATGTCGAGGTCTTTGAGGGCTTTCATCAGGACCCGGTGGATGTGTCGGACCATGGCGGCTGATAGGGATCCGCCGGTGCGGTTGCCGTGGTGGAGCAGGTGTCGGTACATGTCGTGGATCTGGTGGCGGTCCAGGGTGTGTAGTTGGTGGTCGCCGAGGTGGGGGATCAGGTAGCGGTGCACGACGGTGCGGTAGGCGGCCAGTGTGGTGAGAGCGACGTCGAGGTCGCGATCCCGGAGCCAGCGCACGAGTTCGCCGGCGACCGACCCGGCGGCTGGTAGGGGCAGGTCAGTGCCGGTGCGGCGGCGGGCGGCCTGCACGGCGAGGGCGGGCGGCCTGTTCGCTGGCGAATCCGCGGCGTCTTTGCTGCCGGCGTCTGCTGTCGGGGTCGAACACGTAGAACCAGGTTCCGCGTGCCGGGTCCAGGTACACGGTCATGCCGGACACCCCCAGGGTCGTGTAGGTGGTCGAATGAGCTGTGCCATAGCTGGGAGACGGGTGGTGGTCGGCGTCGATGACGGCGGGGGACCAGTAGTCACCCGGATGGGTGGGCGCCGTTGTCTTTCGGCGGTCGTCGCGTTGTGATGGACGTAGCAGCATGGGCGGTACTCGATTGAACGAGTCAACGAGGACGCTCACAGCAAAGATCAACTCGGGCTGGACGTGGCATCAGCGGACCCCACGGGTCGGCAGCCGGCGGTGTTAGCCTGTGCAGGTCCCTGTACGTGAAGGACATCGACCGACATTGGCCGGCACCATGCGGCAGGACCGGAAGAACACTGGCAGTGTGGAGCGGTAAGGTCTACGTCGCCTATGAGTCATTTTAGTATGTCGACAAGGGCTAATTGTGCGCAAAATTGTGCGTAGGTCGGTGCGGGCCATCCTTATCGATGAGGACGACCGCCTAGTTTTGATCAAGCGGATCAAGCCGGGCTCGTCACCGTATTGGACAACGCCGGGTGGTGGCCTGGAGTCCACGGATGCCACGCTGGAAGCGGCACTGCGTCGGGAACTGCGCGAAGAACTGGGTGCCGAAGCAGACGGGTTTGCCCAGGTGTTTTTGTTCACCGCGCCGGATGGTGATGGCGTTTCTGTGCAGCACTTCTTTGCGTGTCGACTGGTCCGCTTGCACGAGGCTGAGCGCACAGGGCCGGAGTACGCTGATCCGTCTCGTGGTGGCTACGAGCTTGATCGGGTGACGATCGACGAGTTGTCTGCCGTGGATCTTAAGCCGGATGTTCTGAAGGGGTTCATCGCGTCCAACGAGGAAGCCCTGCTGTCGGTGTAGATCGGGCCCAGACCCGTCGACGGTCCTATGCTGAAGTTTGCGGACTGTCTGGAATGGCTCTTCATGAGAGCGCGACCCACCCGCCGCGGCCGGCGGCTGCGGCGGCGCCGCGGAAGCTTTCGGCTTTGGCAAGGCGTGATCGGGCTGGACCATCAGCGCGGCCGGTGGCTGCGGATCCACCGGGCCGCGCCGTCGCCACTGAGCTCCCGTCGGCTGGCCTGGTCAGGTCAGGGCGGTCAGCACGGTGGCCATGTCGTCGTAGGTGCCTCGCACGCCGTCAACGTTGCCCAGGCGGTGACGCTCAAGGCGGATCCCACCGATGTGCCGGGCCTCGTAGATGCCAGAACGGAGCACCGAGGCCGGCGAATGATCCAGCGACCCGTAGGTCTCCCAGAACGCGTCCCGCTCGGTGCCCGGCTTTGCTGTCGCCATACGGATCGTCCAGTCCGCTGCTGGATCTCCCCACCACGTACGGTCCATGTCGAACACCCCGACGATCGTCGGCTCCGTCGCACGGTTAGCGAGCATCACGTTGACAGTCCACAAGTCACCGGGGAGCATGCGCGGCTCCGTGATCTCGTCCAAGGCGGCGTGGTGATGGCTGGCCACTGTGGCGACCTTGCGTAGGTCCGAGGCGTCCAAACCGACGCTGTCGAGGTCGTCGGCGATGTTCTCCAACGACGCAGTTACCGCTGCGCTCCACCGGTCGTAGACAGGGCCGGCGACGGGGCCAAAGTGCGGTCCACACACCGCATGCACCTGCCGGGCGATCACACCCATTTGGCGGAAGAAGCCCGGCCAGGTCGAACGGGGGTAGTCGCCAAGCCGCTTCGCGGCAGGAACGCCGTCAAGCAGGCTCTGGACCATGTAGTCCCGTCCGATCACCTTCTGAGACCAGTCCGCAGCGATGACCCGAGGCATCAACGGCGCCAGTGGCGCCAACCACGGCAGACTGGCGTACTCGTTACGCATCAACTCCCGCTCACTGCGGAACTGCCTGCCAGGCTCTGGCGCAACCCGCAGGACCACCGGGCGCTCCTGCCCAGCCAACGCCACCCGATAGGTGCTGTTGTACATGCCTCCGCCCAACTCGGTGGCTGAGGCGACACGGACGTCAGTACCGAAGACGCGACCGCAGATTGCCTGGATCTGCTCGGCGGTCACCGACTGCTGAAAGGTGTGCGGGGGACGCTCAATCGGGCGGAACTCCATACAACTCCCTGAAGCGGCAGGGGCACGTTCAGCCTTGCCGGCGATGAGCTCGGAGGTCCTCTCAGCCGCTCACATGAGCAGATGCCAGGCGCAATATAACTCGTGGATCACGAGTGGCGGACCAGTACGCTGCTCCCGTGGACAAGCCGGGAATTCGTGTTCGTTTCGCCCCATCGCCGACCGGGATGTTTCACGTCGGAAACGCCCGCTCGCTGCTGTTCAACTGGGTCTTGGCCCGGCAGTCGGGCGGGACGATGGTGCTGCGGATCGAGGACACGGACGCGGCGAGGAACCGGCCCGAGTGGGTGCAGGGGATCCTGGACGCGATGGCCTGGCTGGGGGTCGGCGTGGACGAGTATGAGGGGCCGCTGTTCCAGTCTGACTACGCCTCGCATCATCAGGACGCGATCTCGCGGCTGTTGGCGGCGGGGCTGGCGTACTACTGCGACTGCTCGCGGGAGCAGGTCGTTGCGCGTACCGGTAGTCCGCACAAGGGTTATGACGGCTTCTGCCGGGACCGTGGTCTGAGCGCCTGGCGAGGGCCGGGCGGTGCGGTTCCGGACCCCGGGCGATGGCGTGACCACGGTTGTTGACCTTGTTCGCGGGAAGCCGACGTTCGAGAACGGGTTGATTGAGGACTTCGTGATCGAGCGGGGCGACGGATCGCCGGTGTTCCTGCTGGCCAACGTCGTAGACGACGTGGTTATGGGCATCACCCACGTGGTCCGGGCCGAGGAGCACCTGCCGAACGCGCCCAAGCAGCAGATGCTGTGGGAGGCGCTTGGGGCGCAGCCGCCGATCTGGGTGCATGCCCCGATCCTGGTCAACGAGAAGCGGCAGAAGCTGTCCAAGCGCCGCGACCGGGTGGCGTTGGAGGACTTTCGCGCCGAGGGCTACTTGGCCGACGCGATGCGGAACTACCTGATGCTTCGCGGCTGGGCGCCCGCAGGTGACCGGGAGATCGTGCCCTGGGAAGACATCGTGGCGGAGTTCCGGCTGGAGGAGGTAAATCCGTCGCCGGCGTTCTTCGATGTGGCGAAGCTGCGGGCCTTCAACGGCGACTACATCCGCGCCATGTCGGTCGAGGAGTTCATTCAGTCGTGCCAGCCGTGGCTGCGGGGTGAGTCCGCGCCCTGGCCGGGGCAGCAGTACGACGATGGCGCGTTCGCGGCGGTCGCTGAGCTGGCTCAGACCCGGATGGCGGTGCTGTCCGAGGTCGTACCTATGGTGGACTTTTCTGTTCCTGACCGAGCCCGCGGTTGACGAAGCGGCGTGGGTGAAGGTGATGACCGCGACCGCCCGGCCGCTGCTGATGTCGGCCACAGCCGCTTACAGGACGGTTGAGTGGCGTGCCGAGGTGTTGAAGGCGGCGCTGGAGGCGATCGGTGCAGAGCAGGGGTTGAAGCTGGGCAAGGTGCAGGCACCGGTGCGGGTAGCGGTCACCGGCCGTACGGTGGGTTTGCCGCTGTTCGAGTCGCTGGAGGTGCTGGGACGCGACCGGACTCTCGGCCGGCTGCTGGCTGCGTTGGATCGGCTCGGCTGACACGTCGACGTGCTGACACGTGCTTCGCTGACGGCGGCGTGAGGCGTTCGGTGCCGAATGGAGCGTCGAGATCGCCGGAATCGGTGCCCAGGTGCTCGTCGCTGAAGCGAAACACCTCAGGGGCCAGGACCGCGAGCGGACCGTCGTCCGGTAGGAGAGCGCCTCAAGGTTGCCGTGACTAACCACCCTCGTACTGACGGAGCGATCGTGACGTGTCCCTGCTCGGGCGCATTCTCGGTGGCGACTTAGTGATCCCCTTGCCAGCGGACGCCGGTCCGGAGGTTGGCGGCGTGCGGCGGTACGCGCTGTGTGGACGGCGCGGCCTTTATCGGAGGTGAGCCGAGGTTGATGTCATCTACGGAGCTCGACCGCCGTTAGGCAGGACGTGGCCGATGCGACGAGCGCCCGCGATGTGACGGCCGAGGTGATGGCCGATTCAGCTGTTCGCCTGACCCCAGCTGCGCCTTCAGTGATCGGTGGGCTTGCCCGCTTTCTCCGGAGGAGAACCGGCTCGTCTCCCCGATCGAGGCTGGCGAACTGACGTATCGCTGATGGTCGGCTCGCGCCAATAGTTGATGAGGCGGCGTCAGCCGGCCGATGCCGGGCGGCGGGCGCCCCGCAGGAAGACGCCGGTCATCGCCGCGCTCGCCTCCTCGACGCCGAACCGGCCGCGCAGCACCCGCCGGACCGTCGCCTCGAGTAGGCCGATGTAGATCTCGACCAGGGTCTCGATCGGCAGGTCGGCCCGGAACGCCTGCTCTGCGTCGCCGCGCCGGAAGAGGGTGCGGATCGGCTCGATGAGGACCTGGTCGGCCTCCGCGAGGTCGCTCGGGCTCTTTTCAAAGAGGGTCAGCGCCCGGTACTTGCTGGTCGCGGCGAGCATCGCGCGGGTCAGCCGGGCGATCGCCTCGTCGATGGGGACGGTGTCCACCTTGGCGTCGGCGATCCGGCTCGACAGGTCGGCGAACGCGACCTCGGTGAGCGCCCGCAGCAGTGCCTGCCGGTTGGGGAAGTAGCGGTAGAGCGTGGCCCGGGAAACGCCGGCCGCCTCGGCGATGTCCGTCATGCTGGCCTGCTCGCCACGCTCGGCGAGCAGCGCCGCGGCCACATCGAGCATGCCGGCCGCGATGTGGTCGCGCAGGACGGGACTCCTGGTCATCGCGCTGAAGGCTACGCGTCGCCCCTCGGCGTTGACAATGCTGCGTCGAGATTGAGACAGTGTGTCTCGTAGACGAGTCGCGCTGTGCCTGTATCGATGGAGTGGAGTCTTACTCGTGGCGAGGTACCTGTACCGTCTGGGCCGGTTCGCATTTCAACGGCGGCGCCTGGTGGCGGCCATCTGGGTGGGACTGCTGGCGGTCCTCGGCGTCGCCGGCGCCACGATGGCCGGTACGCCGTCGGACGAGTTCGCCATCCCCGGCACCGAGTCGCAGCAGGCGATCGACCTGCTGGGCGAGCGGTTCCCGGAGGCCGCCGCGGACGGCGCGGTGGCGCGCGTGGTGTTCGCCGCACCGGACGGGCGGCGCCTGACCGACCCGGCGTACCAGCAGCAGGTCCAGCAGGTCCTCGCCATGCTGCGCACCGCGCCGCAGGTCTCCGCCGTGAGCGACCCGTTCGGTGGGGGAGCGGTCAGCCCGGACGGCAGCGTGGCCTTCGCCCAGGTGCGCTACGTGGTGCAGGACGCGGATCTCACCGAACCCGCCCGGGCCGCGCTGAGCGACGCCGCGGCCGCCGGCCGGGCCGGCGGCCTGATCGTCGAGATGGGCGGCGGCGCGGTCGAGCAGGAGGCCGACCTCGGCGCCGCGGAGATCCTCGGCATCGCGGTCGCGGCTGTCGTGCTCGTGGTCACCTTTGGCTCCCTGATCGCGGCTGGCCTGCCGCTGCTCACCGCACTGCTCGGCATCGCCATCAGCCTGGCGGCGGTCACCCTGGCCACCCGCTTCGTCGACCTCAGCGCGGACGCGCCCGCGCTGGCCATGATGATCGGCATCGCCGTCGCGATCGACTACGCGCTGTTCATCGTCTCCCGGTACCGGCAGGAGGTCCGCACCGGCCGGGACCACCTGGACGCGGCCGGTACCGCGGTCGGTACCGCCGGATCCGCCGTCGTCTTCGCCGGGCTGACCGTCATCGTCGTGCTCTCCGGCCTGACCGTCGTGAACATCCCGATCCTCACCCAGATGGGCCTGACCGCCGCCTTCGCGGTCGCGGTCGCCGTGGTCATCGCGCTGACCCTGCTGCCGGCCATGTTCGGCTTCACCGGCCGGCGGATCGCCGGTAGCTGGCTGCGGGGCCAGCGCGAGCCCGACCCGCTGACCGGCGTCCGACCGACCATGGGCGCGCGCTGGGCCCGGTTCGTCGTCCGTCGCCCGGTGGCGGTGCTCCTGGTCGCGGCCGTCGGCCTCGGCGTGCTGGCGGTCCCCGCGATGGACCTGCGGCTGGGCCTGCCCGACGACGGCACCGCCGCGCCGGACACCACCCGGCGCAAGGCATACGACCTGCTGACCAGCGGTTTCGGGCCGGGCTTCAACGGGCCGCTGACGATCGCCGTCGACGCGGCCGGCAACGCCGACCCGCAGGGCGCCGCACGGCAGATCGCGACCGCACTGGCCGAGGTCGACGGCGTCGTCGCCGTCGCCGACCCGGTCTTCAACCAGGCCGGCGACACCGCGCTGCTCACCGCCGTCCCAGCCAGCGGCCCGAGCAGCGCGGCCACCGAGGAGCTGGTCGCCGCCCTCCGCGAGACCGCCGTCGGTCTCGAAGCCCGCACCGGCACCGACATCGCCGTCACCGGGCAGACCGCCATCGACATCGACATGTCCCACCGGATCGGCGACGCCCTCCCGCCCTATTTGGCGATAGTCGTCGGCCTCGCCTTTATTCTTCTGATGCTCGTCTTCCGGTCGATCCTGGTGCCGCTCAAGGCGACCCTCGGCTTCCTGCTGAGCGTCGCGGCCACGTTCGGCGCGGTGGTCGCGGTCTTCCAGTGGGGCTGGCTCTCCGAGCTGTTCGGCGTGGCGGAGCCCGGCCCGATCATGAGTGCGCTCCCCATCTTCCTCATCGGCCTGGTGTTCGGGCTGGCGATGGACTACCAGGTCTTCCTCGTCACCCGGATGCGGGAGGAGCACGTACACGGCGCCGAACCCAGCCAGGCGATTGTGAGCGGCTTCACCCACAGCGCCCGCGTGGTCACCGCCGCCGCGGTCATCATGATCGCCGTCTTCTCCGGCTTCATGCTCGCGCCGAACCCGCTGATCAAGTCGGTCGGCTTCGCCCTCTCCGCCGCGGTCCTCTTCGACGCGTTCGTCGTCCGGATGGCCATCGTCCCCGCAGTCATGGCCCTGATCGGACGCGCCGGCTGGTGGCTGCCGCGCTGGCTCGACCGGCTCCTGCCCGACGTGGACGTCGAAGGCCAGCGGCTGGAGCGCCGGCCGGACCCGCTGCCCGAGCCCTACGTGCCACCACGCGAACCTGAGACCTCACTGCGCTGACCATGAATCCACAGTGGATGCCGAGAGTGCGGAAGGACAGGAACATGGACGAGACACGACAGGCGGACCAGGCCGTCGGTGGCGGTGTCACCCGGCGCGGCCTGCTCGCCGGCACCGCGGTCGCGGCCGGTGCCGCCGCCGGACCGGCCGGCACCACCGCCGCGCCAGCGGACCGGGCGGTGGACGTCACGCTGACGGTCAACGGGCGAGCCAAAAGCCTGCGGCTCGACCCCCGGGTCACCCTGCTCGACACCCTCCGGGACCGGCTGGGCCTGACCGGTACCAAGAAGGGCTGCGACCGCGGACAGTGCGGCGCCTGCACCGTGCACGTCGACGGCCGCCGGGTGCTGTCCTGCCTCACCCTCGCGGCGAGCGTCTCCGGCAGGCGGGTGACCACCATCGAAGGGCTCGCCGACGGTGGCCGGCTGCACCCGGTACAGCAGGCCTTCGTCGACTGCGACGGCTTCCAGTGCGGCTTCTGCACACCCGGCCAGATCATGTCCGCGGCCGCGCTGGTGACCGAGGGACACACCGGCTCCGACCACGAGATCAGGGAGTACATGTCCGGCAACATCTGCCGCTGCGGCGCGTACCCGAACATCGTCGCGGCGGTGCGGGCGGTGGCCGGCTGATGCGGCCGTTCGCGTTCGAGACACCCGCCAGCCTCGACGAGGCGCTGCGCCGGGCCGGCGACGACACCCAGTTCCTGGCGGGCGGCACCACCCTGGTGGACCTGATGAAGCTGGAGGTGATGACGCCGAGCCGGCTCCTGGACATCGGCCGGCTACCGCTTCGCGGCATCCGCGTCCACGGACACACCCTCCACATCGGAGCCGGCGAGCGGATGAGCGACGTGGCCGGGCACGACCTGGTCGTCCGCTCCTTCCCGGTCATCGCGGAGGCGCTGCGGCTAAGCGCCTCGCCGCAGGTGCGCAACATGGCCACCATCGGCGGGAACCTGCTGCAGCGCACCCGGTGCGGCTACTTCCGGGACACCGCCACACCCTGCAACAAGCGCGACCCCGGCAGCGGATGCCCGGCCATCCACGGCGAGAACCGCACGCACGCCATCCTGGGCACCAGCGACGACTGCGCCGCCACCCACCCCAGCGACCTGGCGGTGGCACTGGTCGCCCTCGACGCCTCGGTGCACCTGGCCAGCCGGGACGGTACCCGCCGCGTCCGGCTCGCCGATTTCTACCACCTGCCGGGCCGCACCCCGCACGTCGAACACGACCGGAGCCCGGGCGAGCTGATGACCGCGGTGACGGTGCCCGCACTGCCCTGGGCACGCCGCTCGACGTACGTGAAGGTCCGCGACCGCAGCTCGTACGAGTTCGCCCTCACCTCCGTCGCCCTCGCCCTGGACCTGCATGGCGGCACCATACGGGCGGCGCGGGTCGCCGCCGGCGGCGTGGCGACCAGGCCGTGGCGACTGTCCGCCGTCGAGCGGGCGCTGACCGGGAGACCGGCCCGGCTGGAGACCTACGAGGTGGCCGCCGCGCACGCCGCCGAAGGCGCCCGGCCCTTGACACACAACGGGTTCAAACCCGAGCTGCTGCGGCGCACCGTCGTCCGCGCACTCGTCGAGCTGGGCGGCCGCGCATGATCGCGCCAATCATGGGTACCGCGGTCGACCGCGTCGATGGCCCGGTGAAGGTCACCGGCGCGGCCCGGTACGCGGCGGACGTCGCGCCACCGCACCTCACGCACGGCTACCTGGTGACCAGCACGGTCGCCGCCGGCACCATCCGGGGCATCGACCTGAGCGCCGCCGGCCGCTCGCCCGGCGTCATCGCCATCTACACCCCGACAACCCGCTGCGCCTGAACGACCAGCCACCCGGCCTTTCCACGCTGCTCGGCGAGGCGCGGCCGCCGCTGCAGGACCACGAGGTGCGCTACCACGGCCAGATCATCGGCCTCGTCGTCGCCGCCAGCTTCGAGCAGGCCCGCGACGCCGCCGCCCTCGTCACGGTCGACTACGACGCCCGGACGCCGAACGCCTCCTTCGCCGGCAACCACGACCGCGCCGTCGCACCGCCCCCACCGGCCTGCCGCTCGGCCAGCCGGTCGACATCCTCGCCGACGGCGTCAGCTCGATCGACGAGGCCCTGCGCGCCAGCGACGTGACGCTGACCGGCACGTACGACCTGCCGCCGCGCCACCACAACGCGCTCGAGCCGCACGCCGCGGTCGCCATGTGGCGGGACGGCCAGGTGACCATCCACAGCGCCACCCAGGGACCGTCCGCACACGCGCTGGAGATCGCCGCGGCACTGGGCGTCGGCCCCGACGCCGTACGGGTCGTCTCCCCCCACGTCGGCGGCGGCTTCGGCGGCAAGGCATTCACCTGGGCGCCGACCCTGCTCGCGGCCGCCGCCGCCCGCGAGCTCGACCGCCCGGTCAAGGTGGTGACCACCCGCGAGCAGCTCTTCACCGTCACCGGGCACCGCTCCGCCGTGCACCAGCGCCTCACCCTCGGCGCCCGGGCCGACGGTCGGCTCAACGCCGTCAAACACGACTCCATCAGCGAAGCGATCGTGGAGGATCCCGGCATCCGCGCGACGCTGCATTTCTACGCCACGCCCAACCTGCACGCCGGCCTGCGGATCACGGCCGGCATGGACCTGCCGCGTACCACGATCATGCGGGCGCCCGGCGACGAGACCGGCTCGTTCGCGCTCGAGTCCGCCATGGACGAGCTCGCCGAACGGCTCGGCATGGACCCCATCGACCTGCGACTGGCCAACTACCTCACGCACGCCCACAGCGCCGACCCGGCTGGCCGGCTGCCGTACTCCAGCAAGCACCTCGACGAGTGCTACCGCGTCGGCGCGCGACGCTTCGGCTGGCATCGCCGCGACCCTCAACCACGCGCGGCCAGCGACGGCGACTGGTTCGTCGGCATGGGGATGGCCACCGCCGTCCTCGGCGCCGCGCGAGCCGAAGCGGCGATCCGCGTCCACTTCCACGCCGACGGCACCGCCAGCGTGGCCACCTCCACCGCCGACCTCGGCACCGGCATGTGGACGGTCCTGGCCGTCATGGGCGCGGACAGCCTCGGCATCCCCATCAGCCGGGTCCGGCCCGCGATCGGCGACTCCCGGCTCCCGGTCGGCGCGGGCAACGCCATCTACGGCGCGATCGGCTCCGCCGCCACGGCGACGGTCGCACCAGCCGTCGGCGCCGCTACCCGCGACGCGATCACCGCCCTGATCCACCACGCGGTGACCCACCGCCGCTCGCCCCTGCAGGGTCTGGACCCCGGCGAGGTGCGCTACCGGCACGGAACCCTCACCGGCGGCGGACGCACGGTCGGCTTCGGCGAGCTGCTGACCGCGACCCGCACCGACAACCTCGGCGCCACCACGGCCAGCGGCCCGCCGGCGACACAGCCGCACACCTTCGCCTCGTACGCCGCGCACTTCTGCGAGGTGCGGGTGCACCGGTGGACCGGTGAGACCCGGATGTCCCGACTTACCTCGGCAGTCGACGCCGGCGCGATCGTCAACCGCAAGGCCGCCAGAAACCAGATCATCGGCGGTCTCGTCTTCGGCACCGGTGCCGCGCTGCTGGAGGCCAGCCACGTCGAACCGGCAACCGGGCGGATCGCGAACGCCAACCTCGCCGACTACCTGCTGCACGTCAACGCCGACATCCCCGACATCGACGTGCACTTCCTCGACCACCCCGACACCGCCTTCAGCGCCGTCGGAGCCCGCGGCATCGGCGAGCTCGGCACGATCGGGGCCGCCGCGGCCGTCGCCAACGCCGTCTACAACGCCACCGGTACCCGCATCCGCGCCCTGCCCATCACCCCCGACAAGCTTCTCCAGTGAGTGGTCACGACGCCCGCGCCGATGAGCGTCTATCTGATCTTGTCCCGACCACGGTGCGCCGCGAAGCTCGAAAGACGGCGGCAGCGCCCGCCCGCGAACCGATCTGGTGCCCGCCCGGTGCGCGGGCGGAGCGGCTGACGGTACGAGGCTTGGCGGGACACGTCACGACGCGGGCCAGACGCCGGCCGCCACTCCATAGCCTGGCCAAGATGACAGGCGAAGAGGCGGTCAACGCACACTGATCACGGCGACCGGGAACTTCCGGTCGGTGTTCTTCTCGTACTCGGCGGCGTCCGGCCAGTACGCGCGCCACACGCCGTACAACCGGTCCCAGTCGTCGTCGCGGCCGGGGCGGACCACGCGGTTGTCCGCCTGCACCGTGTCCGTGCCCAGCTCGATGGTGACAGGGCCGTCGATGGCCTCCAGGTTGGCGATCCACTGCGGGTCGTGCGGCGCACCGCCGGCGCTGCCGCAGACGATGTACGAGTCACCGTAGGGCGCCGCGACAAGCGGGTGGACGTACTGTTTGCCGGACTTGCGGCCGCGGATGTGCAACAGGAGGGTCGTCTTGCCCTCCCAGTGACCGCTGAGCACGCCATCGTTGGTCCTGAAGCTCTCGATCACCGTGTCGTTGAAGGACGCCATGTCGCGTACGTTAGTTGACGGCGGGAATTTCCGCCCGTGCTGTGGTTCAACATGGTTCAGCGCACGACCCCAGCTGCGCCTTCAGTGATCGGTGGGCTTGTCCGTTGGCTCCGGAGGAGAACCGGCTGGTCGCCCCGATTGAGGCTGGTGAGCTGACTTATCACTGATGGCTGGCTGCGCGTTGGTGAGGCCCGGGTGACCTTTGCTACGGCAGTTCGAGGAATTCGCGCAATGCTGCTTCGACGGCGTTCATGGTCGTGTACGAGACGAAGCCGTGGTTGTCGCGCAGCGCCGTCCGGTCCAGGATCTGCACGACACTGTGAATTCTGACGTACGCGCCGGTGAGCGGGTCGTCGGCATCGAGACGGACGACCAGGTGGTTGGGGTGCGGTACGTCGCGAACGACGGTCAGGGCCCAGATAGCGAGTTCTTCGACGCTGTTGTACTCGTCGTTGCTGATCACCAGGACGCGATGCTGACTACCGCCGCGTAGGAGGGTCCAGACCTGCCCGCGCCTTACCACTGGGCGTCGCGTAGGGCGATGTCGTTGCTGTGTTCGATCATCGCCTGGTCGTCCTCGGCCTGCTGTGCCGACCGGCGGCGCATGTACTCTCCGTAGGCTTGAGCTGCCGCCCGCTGCCGCTCGCGGCGTGCCTGCGGCAGGACGCGCCGCACGGCGTCGACGATGGCGGCGGACGCGTTGCCCTGGCTTTGTAGGTAGGCGGCGACGTCGTCGGGCACGCTGATGCTGAGCTTGACGGTCATACTTTTATGCTACCGCTCGACCCGCCGAGGCGGGTGCCGTGCGAGGGCCCGCCATCGCCCGACGCGACAAGCGTGCCAAGGGTGACCGAACCAGCTGGTCGGAGGCCCGTCGCCAGCGTCTGGCCTCGCCGACGCTGTGGGCAGTCTTTCAACATTGTGATGCGTACAACCCACCTAGGGCCTTAAATCAATGTCCGACCCCTCGAGGCTGCGGCCGACTCGCGCGGAACAGCCTCGACCGGGGTGCACGACGCAGGCGTTCAGCTGGGGCCGTTGGCGCAGCTCGTACACGACGGCTTCGAGGATGCCTCAGTTGCCGCCATGGCCGTTGACAATGAGCAGGTTGCGGGCTGCTGTGGCGCGCATGTATTCGCCGCAGATTGCGTCGGCGAGTTCGGTAAGTACCCGGATGGGGGAGGTGACGGTGCCGGGCGACCGGGCGTGTTCGGGCGACAGGCCGTATGTGACGGCCAACAGTGCCTACAGGTCGTGGGTGTCGCCGAGCCGGTGCTCAGCACGGTGGAGATCCGTTGGTAGTGAGCCGGCCGATCTGCCAGGCCCGTGCTGCGGTCACAGTTGGCTCCGGCGGCCAATCCGAATGAGGAACTCGTTGTCCTCGTCGAAGGTGTCGTTGGCGCTGAACCTGGCTAGCACGTGGGTAGCAGCCGCTTCGAACTCGGCGAGCCGGTCGCCGAATAGGTGTGGCGCGGCGAAGGAGGTCGAGTAGAGGTAGCCGAGGATGCTCTCGGTGGACCAGGTCCGGTGGACGGGGACGCGTAGCTCGTCGACCTGGTTGAAGGTGGACTCTTGCATGATTTCGCTGTAGGGCCGGTTGTGGTGGTTGAAGACTGCGGCGCCGGCGCGGCGCTGCTCGCCTAGGAAGTCCTGGATGACTGCGCGCATGGCAGCCTTCCATGGGCTGCCAGCGGTCCAGAAGCTGTTGTCGCCGAAGATCGCTACGGCGCCGTCCGGAGCGACCTGGTCATCGAGTCGGGCGAGCACCGAGGGCTGGTCGAGCCAGTGGAACGCGCGGCAGATGGCCACCAGGTCGGCGCGCCAGCCCTCGGGCGGTGTGAACTCCTCGGCGGACCGGCGCTGCAGCACCATCCGCGTTCCCGCGGGTACTGCGGGGCGCACGGCTCTCTCAGCGGCGGCGAGCATCTCCGCATCGGTGTCGATGGCGATGATGTCATCGAACCGAGATAGAAGCGCCTCGACGACTAAGCCGGTGCCGGTGCCGACGTCAAGGAGCCGCCTTGGATGGCGTTCCGGGGCGGCGGCGGCCAGAATCTGGGCCACCTGGTCGGGGATTCCAGGCCGGTACTTGCGGTAATGCTCGACGGTGCCGGCAAACGTGCTCATTGGTGCCTCCTCGCGCATAGGTTACGGATACGTCCAGCGGCGGCTGCAAGGTCCACGGCCACTCGCACGTTGGACCTATCGAGAGGTGTAGTTGGGGAGTTTGGCCGGCCGCCAGCCACCGAGATAGCACGTGCCTCGGCCTGTGCTGCGCCGAGGCGGTCGCCAATATGCATGATCTGGCCGGCCGCTGTCAGCCAGGCTCCGGTAGAGCCGTTCGAACTCGGTGTGTTTCTCGCCAGTACGGATCATCGGCTGCCTCCCCATGCCACCGAGCCGGATCTGCTTAGTCGAAGAGCCGGCCCAGGAGTGCGCCTTGACCGGACTGCAGAATGTGCGCCGCCTCAAGCGGTACCCAGAAGCATTCGAAGTGGGTAGGCTCCCGCTCGCCGTCGTGGTCCTCCTGGCTCGCCCACCGCTCGGGCGCGGACTCAACGAGCTCCAGGTGGAAGACGTGACGCTTCTGAATCTCGAACCGGTACGGGCTGATGTCGTACTCGACCTCGCCCAGCTTGCCGACGACCTTGAACTCCTTCAGCCCGATCTCCTCGCGGGCCTCGCGCAGAGCTGCGTCCTCCGGAGTCTCACCAGCGCGGACACTGCCCGCCGGCACCTGAATGCCCGCTTCTTCGTAGCTGTAGTCGGTGTGCCGGAAGACGAGCAGCCGCCCGTCCCGCACGATGTAGCAGAGCACCTTGTCCTTCATGACCTTCTCAGGCATGCCGTCCTCTCGTTGTTGTCGGAGCGTGAGGCCAAGTCGGCCAGCCAGCCAGGTCTTGAACCGAAAGCGTCACGTCGGCCGCGTCCGTCGCGAACCGTGTGATCTGTCAGCTCAGATGTATCCGCCAGCCTCAACGCTCCACCTCGCCAGCTGTTAGGGCGCGGCGGCGCGGTGACCGTCATGGCGTCAGCTCGCGGCGTAAGACGGTGGCGACCGCACGGGTGTGGACGATGCCTTCGCGTGCGAGCTGAGCGTGAGCGGTTGTGCAGCTGATTATGGTCAGGTGGTCGGCGGTGGGGCAGACGCCGTCGTCGATGGCGACGGATACGTCGGCCCCCGATGCGGCGACGAACTCGCGGACTTCGTCGATGCTGATCGAGGGTCCGGGACCGTCGGTGCCGGAGAAGTTGGCGGAGGTCGCCGCGATGAGGGTCGGGGTGCGATTCGCCAATTCGCCGAGTAGGCCTGGGTCACAGGTGACGAGGGCGTCGGGTGTACCTGCCGCGGCGCAGGGCTCGCCTTCGGCCGTGTCCCGCCAGGGCAGCCGCAGTGCGAGGTCGCCGGGCCAGAATGCCCCTCGCTGCTCATCCGAAAGCGCTGCCGGGCCGTTGCCGTGGAAGGGGTGACCAATACGAGTGACTTGTCTGCTGGCCGCCGCTTCGCGGCAAAGATTCGGGCGCAGCGTCGGCGTTGGCCGCGTTGCAGCACAGCATGTACCAGCGGCGTGTGGGGACGATGGCTAGGCCGCCGGCTTCGATGGTGCGCGCCGCGAGGTCGAGTTCGGCCGCCGTGACTATCCGCATCGGCTGACTCCAGACGAATTGAGTTCTGCGACGGGAACGAGGCGTTCGGTGGCCAGACTGGCGCGTGCCAGCCTCGGCCAGGCCGTCGGTTGGGATGCGTTCCGTACCGCAGCAAGAAGCTGGTCTTCGCAGGCGTTGTGCGCGTCGCCCCACAGACGAATTGACGGAAACTGCGCGCTCCGCAGCGTTGCCATGATTGTGAGCGCCGCGTCTCGGACCAGACCGCATGGGATGTTCATGGGCTAGGGCCAGACCACGGTGGACCGGAGTCCGGTGTATTCCAGCCAAGGATCCCGGAGCGCCTGCAACCGCTGTCTGGCATGTGTTGCGTGGGAGACCCGGAAGTAGGCCATTATTCGCGGTACCGCAGAAGTGTTGTGGCCTACTGTATGTGGCACGAGGTGGTGCATGAGTAGAACGTCGCCGGGCATGCCGAGCAGTGGCGTGCCGTGCTCGGCGTCGATCTGTGGTGGTACCTGGTCTGTCAGGCCCAGTGACCACTCGGTTCGGAACCATTCGGCCATCCGCAGGTGCCCGCCGGGGACGTTCCGCAACGGACCAGCATGCGGTTCGGTGATGTCGGACAGGACGACGCCGACCAGGAGGGTGAAGGTCCGCAGTTCGTCCGGGTCGAGGTGTGGGCAGGCGACGCCGTCGACGTGCATGGCCTTTTCCGGCTGCACGATGCCCGCGTCCGACTCGGGAACGCGGATCTGGATCTGTGCGGTGGTCACGGGTTGGACGTCGTCGACGAGTGAGGTCACGAGGTTGGCGACGCCGGACTCGTGGAATAGCGCGTGCAGATCGTGGTGGTCTGCAAGCTCGGGTGCGAATGTCCGCTGGGTATAGGAGCCGATGAGGGCGGGCTCCATCTCGGCACGGTACCAGGCGTCGACCATCGACCGTGCGCGGTCGACCAGATGCGCGGGACGAAGCCGCGTCGGACGACGGCGCCGTCCCGCATAAAATCGGTCTTCTCCTACGAACTCAGAGCGGCGGCGAGCATTGTTCCTCCAGGCTCCCGTGGGGCTACGGGTCGGGTTTGGCCAGGCGGGCGAGGACGCCGGGGCAGCGGTCGAGTGCGCTGACGACGATCTGCTCGCCGAGCTCGGCGGTGGCCTGTCGCGGGTCACCACCGATGATTCCGAGTTGCGCCATCGACCGGTCGTCGGATTGCCACGGCCAGGTCACGCCCCGATCGAGGACGAGTCCCCGGATACTGGGAGCGTGTGCCGACCGTGCACGCCGAGGCGCGGCGCTGCCCCTCGCCCGGCGTAGGTGCGCGGCCGGGCGTCGTCGACCAGCCACCCGGTTTCCGGATACGCCGCGTCCGGCGCCAGCCGGTGCCCGGCCACCGACCCTCGTGTCCCGGGCAATCCGCGCCCCAGGTACTGGTCCGAATTTGTCGCCGTGGGCCTGATCTCCTACGCCGTTACGCCGTCAACGGCTTTGATTGAGAAGGAGACTCCAAGTTCGTCTTCGACGTGGGGCACGTCGACGGGGTTGCCTTCGGTGATCGTGGTGGCAAGAACCGCCTCGGCGATGGCCCGCTCGTGGCCGCGTACCGCGTCGGCTGTTTCGCCGTCTGCGCTCCAGACGAGGTGGATGCGATCGGTGATTGCGAGATCGGCTCGTTTGCGTGCCTCTTGGACCAGTCGGATCACTTCACGGGCTAGGCCGGCGCGTCGCAGTTCCGGGGTGATGGTGGTGTCCAACGCGATCGTGACGCCTCGGTCCGTGGTGACGGCCCAGCCGGTGCGTGGCGTCTGGGTGACGATCACGTCGTCGTCGGTGATGTCGACTGACTCGTTGCCGACCGCTAGGGACACGGTGCGGCCGTCGCGTACTGCCTCAGCGAGCGCAGCGGGTTCGGACTGCGCGATGGCGGCGGCTACCTGCTGAGTGAGTGAGCCGAAGCGCTTACCGAGCTGCCGGAAGTTGGCTTTGACGGTGATGTCGACGACCTCGCCGGCGCCGTCTAGCGCCGCGAGGTCGCGCACGTTGAGTTCCTCGCTGACATAGGCGAGCAGCTCGGGTGGTGGCATCTGGCGGTCTGATACAGCGATGAGCCCGGCGGCGAGGGGCTGGCGGAGGCGGACGTTGCTGGCCTTGCGCGCGGCGCGGCCGGCGTCGACCAGCGCGCGGACGGTGGTCATCTGGGTGCGTAGCTCGTTGTCGAGGGCGGTCGGGTCCGGCGTTGGCCAGGTGGCAAGGTGGACGGAGTCAGGCGCGGTGGGATCGCCGGGGCGGACCGCGTGCTGCCAGACGTGTTCGGTGATGAAGGGTACGAACGGCGCCATCAGCCGGGTTAGCACGTTGATCGCC
The DNA here is from genome assembly GCF_011764545.1 of Phytohabitans flavus. Lineage (GTDB taxonomy): Bacteria > Actinomycetota > Actinomycetes > Mycobacteriales > Micromonosporaceae > Phytohabitans > Phytohabitans flavus. The sequence goes on from NZ_AP022870.1 coordinate 1,051,229, forward strand.
TCGTGCATGGTGGTCAGGGCAGCGGGGTCGCCGTTCCAGAACCGGTTGCGGGACAGTCGCACGTACCAGTTGGACAGGTCGTCGACGAACTGGCTCAGCGCCCGTCCGGCGCCGGCGGTGTCGAAGTCCTCCAGGGCGGCATCCACGACATCGACGATGTGGTGCAGTTCGGCGCGTAGCCACCGGTCGAGCGGGCTCAGCTCCACAGTGGTCGGATCGGTTGGTGGAGTCCAGCCGCTGGCGTCGGCGTAGAGAGTGAAGAACGAAACGGTGTTCCAGTAGGTCAGCAGCACCCGACGGACGATCTCGTCCAGGGGCGTGTCACCGACGCGTCGGGACACCCACGGGGAGCCGGCGCAGAGCATGTACCAGCGCAGCGCGTCGGCGCCGTGCTTGTCCATGAACGGGATCGGTTCGATGACGTTGCCCAGATGCTTGCTCATCTTCCGGCCGTCCTCGGCCACGATGTGGCCAAGGCAGAGCACGTTCTCGTAGGACGACCGGTCGAACACCAGGGTGCCGGCGGCCATAAGGGTGTAGAACCAACCGCGGGTCTGGTCGATCGCCTCGGCGATGAACTGCGCCGGATAGGCGGAGGCGAACTCCTCCTCGCTGCCGGGCGCGAAGGGGTAGCCGAGCTGGGCGAAGGGCATTGACCCGGAGTCGAACCAGGCATCGATCACCTCGGGCACCCGCACCGCTTGCGCCTGGCATTGCGGGCAGCTGAAGACGATCTCGTCGATGTAGGGGCGGTGCGGATCCAGGTCGGAAAGGTCCCGTCCGGCAAGCGAGCCGAGTTCGGCACGTGATTGCACGCAGGTCAGGTGACCGGCCTCGCAGCGCCACAGCGGTAGCGGCGTGCCCCAGTAGCGGTTGCGCGACAGCGCCCAGTCGATGTTGTTGTCCAGCCAGTCACCGAACCGGCCGTGCTTGATGTGCTCGGGAAACCAGTTGGTGCGCTCGTTCTCCCGCAGCAGAGCGTCCTGGATTTGGGTGGTGCGGATGTACCAGGACAGTTGCGCGTAGTACATCAGCGGCGTGTGGCAGCGCCAGCAGTGCGGATAGCTGTGCTCGAACTCGCCAGCGCGCAGCAACAGCCCCCGCTGTTCCAGCTCCTTGACCAATACCGGGTCGGCGTCCTTGAAGAACCGTCCACCGACCAGATCAATGTCGGCGGCGAAGCGCCCGTCCGGACCGATCGGGTTGACCACTGGCAGTCCGTACCCGCGGGACGCGGCCAGGTCGTCCGCACCGAAGGCGGGCGCCTGATGGACCAGGCCGGTGCCGTCCTCGGTGCTGACGTAGTCGGCCAGCAGAACGAAATGCGCCCCGGGGATGTCCACCAGATCGAACGGACGGCGGTAGCGCACGTGCTCCAGGTCCCGACCGGGCAGGGCCGCCAACACCTCAGCGTCCTCACCCAGCACTGACCGCAGTAGGGGCTCGGCGACCATAAACGTCCCGGCAGGCACCCGGGCGATGGCATAGGTGACGTCGGGGTGCACGGCGACTGCGGTGTTGGACACCAGCGTCCACGGTGTCGTCGTCCAGATCAGCAGCTCGACACCGCTGAGGCCGGCGACTTCGCCCTCGACCGGCATCCGTACGAACACCGACGGGTCCTTGACCACCTCGTAGCCCTGCGCTACCTCGTGGTCGGACAGACCGGTCCCGCAACGTGGACAGTACGGGGCTACCCGATGATCCTCGGCCAGCAGGCCCTTGTCGAAGATCTGCCGCAGCGCCCACCACACGCTCTCGATGTACGCGGGCGTCATCGTCCAATAAGCGGCGGACATGTCCACCCAGTAGCCGACCCGCTCGGTCATCGCCTCGAAGTCACCGACGTGGCGCTGCACCGACTCCCGGCAGCGGGCGTTGAACTCGGCGATGCCGACCCGCTCGATGTCCTGCTTGCCGGACAGCCCGAGTTCCTTCTCCACCGCGATCTCGACCGGCAGCCCGTGACAGTCCCAGCCCGCCCGGCGCGGAACGTGATACCCCTTCATGGTCTTGAACCGGGGGAACACGTCCTTGAACACCCGCGCCTCGACGTGGTGCACTCCAGGACGGCCGTTCGCGGTCGGTGGCCCCTCGTAGAACACCCATTGCGGCCGGCCCTCGGTCTGGGCCAGGCTACGCCGAAACACGTCGTGCTCCTGCCAGAACGCGAGCACGTCATGATCGATAGCCGGCAGGTCGACCCGTGCGGGTACCACGGTGAAGGGGGAACGGTCTGACACCTGCTACTCCTCGACGAATCGGCCGCTCACGGCGAACGTCCGAGGCAGGATCGTAGCCGCAACCACCCGGTTTGACTGGTTCATTACCGCTACTGCGTTGCCGAACACCCGGATGTCCGGCTGCCGGGTTGGGCATGATCGAGCGTACCCGGGCAGTAGGACTGGCTCTGGGAAGCATCGCCCTGTTCGCCGGCCAGGTATCCGCGGCCCCGGCCGCACCCTTGCTCAGCGACTTTCAATGTCTTTGGTTGGGATGGCGGCCCGCATTTGTCGTGGGCGATAAGACTGGGGGTGGGACTTCGCGGTTATCAGTGCCGGCCGAAGGTCGCCACGTACAAGGGCGCTATTTCGTGATCGGCAACATCAAGCGCTTTGCACATGGCGATATCGTTCATCGCCGGTGTTTGGAAAGCCTTGAGACCAAGAGCGGACGCGATCAACAGGGCAGTTTGCATGAATGCGCCGCATTCGGTCAGGACAAAGCGGTAGGCACGTGAGAACCGGTACTTCCACATGTACTGCTGCCAGTCGACGCAGATGACGAGCATGATCGGTGCGTGGTTGACATAGCTCTGCCGCCACAGGAGTGCATCAAATTGGTCCAGTTCGGTCGCGGTACGGATGAGCCCGAGTTCGTGTGCGTTGGAGTCGTAGTGGTAAACGGCATAGTTCTTCCGCAGTTCCTCTGGGGCGCCTTCCATACCGGTGATTAGGTAGGCGTGGAACGGCGCGCCAAGGCTGTACGACTGGCTGGTGTAGAGGTACGGATCGCTTGCCGGAAATCTCGGCTTGAATGTCAAGCCGAGAATTGTTGCTACGTCATCAATGTTGATGCGGCTGGTACGAAAGTCGCGGCTGGTGCGGCGGCCGTCGTGTGCTCGCCAGTAGTCCACTCCGAGGTCGGTCGGCTCGGGAAGGCTCACCGTCTCGGTCCGCACTGGCCGCCGTCGCATCGGGCGGGGGGAGTCCGGCTGCACATTCTTTGTGACGTGGTATCTCGTCATGACCTGGGGATTGCCGCTGTAGTCGTGGCTCCAGATCATCCCGCGGGTAGCCATGTGGAGATCGAGCGCGTCTTCCCAACCCACGTCGAGCCAACTCCGTTCGCCCAGGGTGAGTATGGCTGGTTCTGGTAGCCAGTAGCCGTAGCTAACAAGGTGGCCGACCAGCGTGGCGGCCTCAACGGTGGAGGTGCGTAGTCCCTGTTCGAGCTGCCGGCGTGCATCGATCACGGTGGTGGTGCGCGGCATGGTAGCGAGCAAACCCGCGAGGTCGGCCGAGTCGGTGATGAAGTACTCGCGGTCCGAGCCCTGTCCCCAAGCGATTTGGTAGGCATCATCACGGGCGGCCCGCACAACAAGGTTGGGGCCAGGTGCAGCGCCGCCTGGTCGTCAAGTGTTTGTGGCACTATCGGACTCCTTCCGCACCGATGCCGATGGCGTATAGCGGCCCCTCACGGCAGTCGTCCTCAAGCCCGAGGAGTCCGAGAACCTCAGCGTCGTTGATGGACGGGCAGTGGTAGGCGCCCAAGCCGTGCGCGCCCGCGACCAGGTTGATCGTCTGGATGATGTGGCCCAGTTCGAGCAGGACCATGCGGTACGACCGGGGGTAGCGGTACTTCCAGTTGTGTCGTAACCATCGGCAGGTCAGCACAAGGACGGCAGGGGCCGTCACGATGCCGCCCTTGCCGAAGCACGCCTGGTCGATCTTTCCCGGGGCCCCGCTGTGAGGCAATGAGCGGAACGCATGGTGTACAGGGTCAAAATGGTAGGTCGCGGGCAGCAGCCCATCGACCGCTTTGGCGATCACGTAGCACTCGCACGGATGCCGGGCTCCGCCGGATGGATGCGCCTTGATCAGGTGGTCGCCAAGGACGCCGCCGACCATGCGCTGCACCCCGACGCTGCGCTGCAGGACCGCCTGCAGGTCGGAGAGGGCGATCTTGGGCTGACGGAACCGGTTGATCGGCGCGGCGCGGTCCAGGACGGCTGAGACTGTGATGGGCGGCGCCGCCGTCGCTGGGATCGCAAGGGCTACACCGTATCCATCGGCCGGCTTGATGGCCGCAGGCTGGGCGCCAATTGGGCCGGGGTCGGCCAGCAGTTGGCGATAATAGTCGGCATAGACCAGCTCGTTGAGGGTGTCCGGGTCAAACCTCTGACCGAAGGTGGCCGAGTGGAACGCTGCCGCATCGTCCCAGCCATACCAGGACCATTGCTCGGCCCGCGTGCGGGCCGGCTCGGTCGACTCCGGTTCAACGAGCACGGCTGCCTCGATCAGTTCGTGCAGGAGGTGCTTGGCGTCGTCGACCGCTACGCCGAGCCGCTTCTGCAACGACACCCTCAGATCCTTTTCCCAGGCGGGGGAGATGCGTCCGAGGACCCAGGCGACCAGCACCGAGGCGTTGTCACCGTTGACTTCAAGGTTCTGACGGTCGTCAGACCCGCCCCAGATCACGGCGGTGTTGTCGGGCCGGAGTCGGCTCACCCTGACGAGAGGAGAAAGTACGTACCTGCCTGAATACAAGACGTCTACACCTGACCTTTCAGCGAAAGCAGACTCCGGTCCCTACCTGTGTCGAACGTCGGTCAGTTGTTCTGCTGGATCGGACGCGCCGCCGACGAGCGCGAACGCTTGAGCGTGATCTTCCCGGTGCCCGTCTGAATCGTGGACTCAACAGTGGTGGCCTTGACACCGCCATCCTGGCCGGTGCTCGGCGTTGACTGAGCTGGTGCTGTCACTGGTACCTCCTTTCGAAAAATGAAGCGGAACTTGGCCGCGACCTGTTACCCGCGCGATGGCCGGCACGACCGCCCAACCACTACAATGCGGTTGGGTTGTCGGTGCCCGAAGTCGGACTCACACATCTTCGTCTCTCGAATGCGGCCACTACGAGAACCGTCGCGGCCGTCTGGCGAACACCCCGTGGGTGTCGACATAGGTCGGTCGATGGATTCCTTGCCGAATGGCCTGGTCGGCCAGCCGGGTCTTGAACCGAAAGCGTCGCGTCGGCCGCTTCCGAAACGCCGCGTCACCAGGCTCAGAGATGATCCCGCCGGTGGCGATAGGCCGATCCACCGGAGCCTCGGACAGCTCCTCGGCGCGAATCGTGTGATCTGTCGGCGCAGATGTATCCGCCAACGTCGGCCCTCCACCTCGCCTCTGTAGCCGCGACGCGCTAGACAGTTGGAGTCGTGAGTACATGGCCATCACTCTGCGTCCATGATTTCTCAGCACGCAGTCTCCTGGGAATGCCGACCTGCGGTCCGACCTTGTGTCCGACCTTTGGTCCGACCGGCCACCGAAGTGCGAAAACAGCGATCCACACCAAAGCTGCCGGAGAGCGATCAAGCCTGCTGTGTAGCATGCCGGAGCGGACATAGAGACGGCCGGATCGATGGTGACCTGCCCATTTTGCCAAGCCGCGAGCGCGCCTCCCGGGGGCCGTGTTTACGCGCGTACGGCGGTGACGGTGATGATGGACGGATGCGGCTGCTCATCCTCGGTGGTACCTGGTTCCTCGGACGCGCGCTTGGCGTGTTGGCGCTCGACGCCGGATGGTCCGTTACGACGTTCAATCGGGGCATCTCGGCGGCTGACCTTCCGGGTGTGCAGGCAGTCCGCGGTGACCGGGAGCGGCCGGAGGATCTGATCCGGCTCGCCGACTATGGCCCGTGGGACGCAGTCATCGACACGATCGGCTATGTGCCGCGTCAGGTTCTGGCTACGGCCACAACGCTGGCTCCGGCCGCGGGTCGGTACATCTTCGTCTCCTCCGTCAACGTCTACACCGGCTGGCCGGACAAGCCGTTGGACGACACGTCGCCGATCTTCGAGTGTCCAGCTGATGCCGATGCTGACTTCGGCGCCGACCTCGGCTATGCCGGCCAATACGGTGCGTTGAAGGCTGGCTGCGAACGTGCTGTAGTGGAGGCGTTCGGGGCCGGCCGTGCCACTATCCTCCGCCCCGGCGTGATCTTGGGACCCCACGAGTATGTCGGCCGCCTCACGTGGTGGCTGGCCCGTGCCGCCCGTGGTGGGCAGCTGCTGGTCCCCGGGCCATCGGACCGGCCGATCCAGCCCATCGATGCGCGAGACGTCTCCGCGTTTGCGCTCGGCTGCGCGTCCAACGGCCACGCCGGCTCGTTCAACCTCGCCGCACCGATTGGACATGCGACTTTCGCTGACCTTGTCAACACCTGCGTCGCCGTAACAGCAGCCGGCACTGAGCCGGTGTGGGCAGACCCTGTATGGCTGGTCCGGCAGGGTGTTCAGCAATGGACCGAGCTGCCGTTGTGGCGAACCCACGAAGGCGTGTGGAAGGTCGACAGCTCACGCGCCGAACACGCCGGGCTGCCAAGCCGGCCACTGCCCCAAACGGTCGCCGAGACGTGGGAATGGATGAACGGTGGCGGCACCGCAATCACCGGCACCGGCGAAGCCGGCCGTGTCGCGGATCATGGCCTCGCGGCAGAGCGAGAGCAAACGCTGCTACAGGCATGGATCAGACGCGACTAAGCCGGCGGCAGCTCCTGCGGCGCAGTCGCGGTAGCGACGAACAGTGCCGCCTCCTCGGCGCCATCCCGCGCCGCGAGCACAGGCTTCCAGCGGGCGGCGGAGAGCATGCCGTAGTCCTTCGGGGTTGTCTACATTTCGCCGCGGATTCTCATCCAGAGCTTGCCAAGCATATTTTGTCCAGAGCCGTCGGCGCCTTCGCCCCAGAAATAGTCGGTCGGTGAATCTTCAATAATTTCTTCGTGTCCGCTCTTGCGCAAGGCTTCTTGAGCCTCTGGGTGCTGCGCTAGCTTGGCTCGTAGGATTTCTTCCAGTACGGCCACTTTCTTTCTTCCCCAGTCGGGATCTTTAGCGGCCTCGTATGTTTCATTGGCTAGGAGCTTGGCTTCAATCGGGCTGCGAGCGTTACGGATTTCCTCCTGGCCGGCAGGATCAGTGCACTTGGCGGCCTGGTAGGCGTGCTCGGACGTTGGGTAGAGCTTCCCTCTAAATTCAATTGCATGCGCAGAGAAATTGTTGAATACGTAGAATTCGGGCGTGTAGAACCTGATTGGCATTGGCTAGGCGTCCTCGCTGTGTAGATCGTCTAGTAGGGCCGCAACGGGTTGCAGCGGTCGATGCGGCGCCAAGTCAGCACCGATACCCTTGATCTCCTCGAAGATGCGGTTCGCTCCACTGCTCCGAGCGATCGGCAGTGCGACGTGTGCGGTGCTGGCTGCTTGTTCCGGCTGGCCGTCCACAAGGTATGCCACGGCGAGGCGACTTAGCGCGGCTGCGCGATTTCGTTGGTAGACCGGTGGCAGGGTACGAAGGGCATCCTCGTACAGCCTGATCGCCTTCTTCGGCTTGCCGGTCGTCAGCCAGCAAGTCGCGCGCTCGATTTCGATGTGGCCGGGTGTGCAGTACGAGCCATGTCCCTCGTGTGCGTCCCCTACAGTGTCGCTAGCGGCCCAAGTGTGCGCCTCGTCAAGTAGCCGTTGTGAGGCGTACTCATCGCCGCCGAGCGCATGTCCGTAGGCTTCCTGGACGCGGATCGCCGCTCGTGTTGGTGTCGCCAGTTGTTCCTCATTGCGCCGCGCTGCTTGGGCGAGCCCGATGGCCTGTGCGGCGTTGGGCGTGGCGGCGGCCTGCTGAGAGCGCCGGAACATTGTCCAGGCCACCATGCGCTCGTCGTCGCCTTCGTGTGCCCACTCCATTGCGAGGTTCGTCCAGTACCGGGTCTGGGCTATGTTGCCTGCGTCCTCGTACAACCAGGCGGCAGATTCGGCGTACTGCGCGCCGAGTCGCACGACCTCGAGTCGCTGCTCGTCCCGCAGGACCGACCGCAGGGCCTCTACGACCGAGATCTGGTTGAGCACCCCTGCCAGCGCGAAACGTGGGCCAAGCAGGTTGTCGGTCTTGACCAACGCATGCCACTGCTCACGCAGGTGGAGCAAGATCTGCTCAAGGTGGGCAGGCGACGTGATCGCTAGGCGTTTTGCCGAACTAGGCTGCTGCGCATTAGGTATCGGTCGAATCGGTCGTGGTGCGAGCTGTGACGGGCGATGCACCCAGCCGCCAGGTGAACCATGAAAAGGCCCCTCCTGGACTCGGTCGCTGCGTCGTTGTACGTAGAGGCCGAGTTGGGTGTCGGTGGTGGCGCCGAGGACGTGGCGGAGGGCTGCGCGGCGTTGGTCGCTGGGCCAGCGGGTTTCGCCGCGTTCGAGTTTGCCGATCCAGCGGAAGTCGACGTAGTGGGCGGTGAGGTCCCGGCCGGGGTAGAGCCGGTCAAGGGCTGCGTTGATTGCGTCGGCCAGTTCGGGCCGGGACATGCGCTGGCCGGGCCGAAGCGGGGACGCCATCTGCAGGCGCGAGTCGCTGAGCAGGGTGTTCGGTGTGATCACCGCGTCGGGATGGCGAGGCATCTACTTCCCCAAAAACAGCCGGTCGAGCAGGGCAGATGCAAGCTGCCCAGCCATCGCTGCGGCGGGGTGCAGCCATGTATCAGCCTATCGGTCGCCTGGGATAGCGCGCACCCGCCTGGGCCGAGTCGACCTAAGCGATTTTGACTCGCATTGGTACCGCATCGGAACGCCGACTAAGCAGTCGGGTCGGAGATCGTCGCCTATTGGGGCGTTACGGCGGCCAACGCCGCTCGCCACGGGAAGGTCGCGAGATGCTGCCCGCCGGTTCCGCGTGGGTGGGCCACCCACTGCCCCGGGCCGTAGATGATCTGGACGCCTTCATCGCGTAATGCCGCTACGGCGCGTTCGAAGGGACGGCGGGCGGCTAGGGCCGAGTTGACAAAGGGCAAGATCGATACGGGCGTTCCGTATCCTATGGATTCGGCGATGACGTTGAGTGCGTATGTGTCGTTTACGCCGAGGGCCAGCTTGTTGATGGTGTTGTAGGTTGCCGGCGCGACGATGAGGGCGTCCGCAGTTGCGCTCGACCGGAGCCGGGGTGTGCCTGCCTGCTGGAAGTGTGCGCGGATGGGTGCGCCGGACTGCTGCTCAAGCGCGGCGGTGTCGATCATTTCGAGGCCGGCAGGGGTGGCGATCAGTCTGACGGTCCAGCCGTCGGCTTGCGCGAGGCTGACGAGTGTTGCGACATGGGGCGCCGGTCCTGCGCCGCACACGACGACGCACAGGTTCTTCGTGTTGCTCGGATGGCTCACGCCGTCGTACCCATCGTCGCTATGTACTCGCGTAGCTGTTGTCGTAGGTAGCGCGGTGAGCGCTGATAAAGGTCTTGCAGCATCCGATGAGTGTGCGGACGAGCTCGCACCTCTCCGGGTGCGTGACGCTCCGCTTGGCGGATGGTCGTAAATGCTTGCTCGAACTTGGCCCATTGCAGGTAGGCCCGTGCGGTGTCGAGCAGCAGCATCGCTTTGCGTTCTGGTACGGCCAGCTGATGCAGATCGACGGTTCCAGCCACGGCGATCGCCGTGTTGACATCACCGAGTTCCACCGCAACCGCAACCCTATGCACTCGGACGTTGGTAGGCCCGAACGCCGTCCAGTAGATGTTGGCGTCACGGCCGACGTGTCGGGCGGCGGCATCGGCCTCGCTGAGCAGTGCGTTCGCGACGTCGTGGTGCTTTCCCCGAGCGGCGGCGATGGCACCTCGAAGTAGCAGCGCTCCGTAGAGCGAGAGCGCCTTGTTGTTGCCCAAGGAGGTCTCGGTGGCCAATGCTGCTGCGGCCGACTCGGCAACGCGCGCAGCAGTATCCGGGTGACCTCCCACGGCCAGACCGTGCACGACTGCCCGCATACTGCTTGCCACCAACAGCGGATCTCCTGTGCTACGCGCTGCGGCGAGACTGCGTTCGGCCGCGACGGCGGCGAGCGTTGGTTCGTCGCACTTCAGCAGGAGCCCACTTGCTATTTGATATGCCTGCGCGCCCAGCGCCACGCCCGCGGTCGCCTCGCTGTCGCGTGCCTGGATGCCAATCTGGTTGATCAGCGGAGGAAGATCGTGAAGTGCTTGCCGATACCGGCCGTCCTGGTATGCCCGATGAACGGCGTTGGTGCGCGCCACGAGCGTTCCCACCTCTCGGTCACGAGCGGGCGTGTCAGTTGGACCGCTACCCGCGGTGGGCATGAGGGCAGCGATCAGCTCGGCCAGGGCGGGCGCTGCCACGATGCGGAGGGCGGTCCGGCGATCCACGTCCTCATCTTCACCGACGCGGGTTCCTGGCCGGGCGGCGCTGACGTCTACCCTCGGCGGTGGCGGTCCGTCGGTGCGGCGTGGGCTGTAGAGGTCAAGCTCGGTGTCGGTGGCGGCGCCGAGGACCTGACGCAACGCCGTACGGCGTTCCTCGCTGGGCCAGCGGTGTTCACCACGTTCGAGTTTGCCGATCCAGCTGCGGTACACGTAGTGGGCGGTGAGGTCCCGCCCAGGATAGAGCCGGTCGAGGGTCGCGTTGACGGCGTCAGCGAGCTCGCCACGGGACATGCACTGGCCCGGCCGCCGGGGTGAGGGCAGGCGTTCACGCGCCTCGCTCAGCACGGTATTGGGCGTGACGGGCGTATCCGGATGGCGCGGCACTCCAGCTTCCTCCCTTCACTGTCTCCTGACCGGGGCCCGGGTTCGGCGAGGCAATGCGGCTGTAGTGATGTCAGCCTATCGGCTGGTCAGTCCTGTTCCACACCGACGGCCACGATGTCAACACGGCAGGTTACGGCTGCTGCAGCAGGACCGCGAGGTGCTCGTCGAAGGCGTCGGCGAGGCTCGCCAGCACCGCGCGGCCCTTTTCGGCCGTGCCGGCGGATGGTCGGCCGATGACACCACTGTGGGTATAGGAGCGCATCCCATGCACCAGGAGCATCGGGCGTTCGTCGGCAGCGTGGTCGGCGTCGACGAAGTCCGCACCGACCGCGTCGGGTTGCACGTGCAGCAGGATGGAGACCTCCAGTTCACCGGCGTGCATGTCGTGGTGCGCGTCGGTGATGAGTTGCGCAGCGGCGCGTGCGTTGTCCCAGTCGGTACGTGTGGGGAACAGGGTCACTGAGCTGGGAGTCGAAGCGTTTGCGGTCTGCACGATGTTGCTGAGCACGTAGTTGCCGCCGTGGGCGTTGACGATGGCCAGGCGCGTGATGCCGGCGGCGGTAAGGGATGCCCGGATGTCCTCCACGACCGCGGACAAGGTTTGGTGGCTGATGCTGACGGTGCCTGGCCACGTGGCGTGCTCGTGGGAGCAGGACACGGTGATCGGTGGCAGCGCCAGAACGTTGTGCCGCTGGGCGATCGCGTCGGCGATCGCCGCGGCGACGATGGTGTCGGTTGCCAGCGGTAGGAAGGAGCCGTGCTGTTCGAAGCTGCCGACCGGCAGCACCGCGACGGCGGGCCGGCGGGTCTGGACGTCGGTGCTAGTGGTGCGCGGGAGGAGGTCCACGGACGCCATCTTGTCACCGGCCCGTGAGGGCGCCGCGGTATGAGGCGAGGAACGCGTTAACGATGTCCAGGTCACGATGCGGACGCAGGCCGACAGCGAGCGGCTGCGCGGCACGGATGATCCGGTACGAGCCGACCGCAAGCGCCATTCGCAGGGCTCGGGTGCCGTGGTGGGCCGCCCCCTCGGGGTCCGCGGTGAGGTAGCACTCGCCGAGGTACACATGCCACAGGCCGGTGTCCAGCACCGCCGCCGCGGTCTGATCGGCGAGGACTTCCTCCAGGATGGAGGCGGCGGAGGTGGTGTCGCCGAGCAGGTGGCGGCAGCGGGCATCAGCAGCGGTGACATAGCGCAGGTCGCAGTGCCGGGCAATCTGGTCGGTGGCGTCCACACCGGCCCTGCGCAGCTGACGGCGAGCGAGGGCGATGACGTTGTGTGCGTCGTCGTCGCCGCTGGCGGCCAGGCTCTCGGCCAGGCGGATAAGGCAGAGCACGTGGGTGCGTGGTGGAACCGGGCCGTGGGTGAGCGAGCGCCGGGACATGCGTATGGCGGTACGGATGTCGCCGTCGGCCAGGGCGCGCTGGCTGTGGCGCATGAGCGTGTAGGCGCCCAGGACTTGGGCGTCGATTTCGGCTGCCCGCCTGTGTGCTCGGGCGAGCCAGAGTCCGCCGTCGGGTTCGCCGGTGTTGTCGCTGATCCAGCTCATGAACTCCGACCAGTGTGCGTCGACGCCGGCGAGGTGGCGGCGTGCGCCGTCGACCTGCAGCCGGTCAAGGACGTCGAGGTATACGCGAATCCGGGTGCTCACGCCCGAGGCGACGGTCGCCGGGGTCAGGAGGGTGAGCTGGTCAAGCTCCCGCAGCCAGGCACCGACCGTCTCCGGCCCTCCCGATGCGAGTTCCTCTTCGATGCCTCCGAGGTGTGGCATCGTGGCCGGCAGGTTCTCGATGCGGGTTGCCGGCTCGCTGCTGATCGGGGTGGCCGAGCGGCGCGGGCTGAAGAGTCCAAGGTCATCGTCGGAGACGGCCCGCAGGACGTCGCGGAGTGCGGCCCGGCGTTCCTCACTGGGCCAGCGGTGTTCGCCGCGTTCGATTTTGCCGATCCAGGTTCGGTAGACATAGTGCGCGGTGACGTCCCGGCCCGGGTAAAGCCGATCCAGCGCCGCGTTGACGGCGTCGGCAAGCTCGCTGCGGGACATCCGCTGTCCGGGCCGGTGCGGCGATCCCAAGCGACCGCGGGCGTCGCTGAATGCGGTGTTCGGCGCGACGACCGTGTCCGGGTGACGAGGCATCTGAGCACTTCCCTTCCCAGCCCGGCATCGGCCGCCCACCCCCGACGGCCCAGCTATCCGCCGCTGCATCGATGATTGCAACACGGCGGCGGTCGTCGACATCCAGATAGTCGCAGATCGCACTGGCCAGATCTATGTCCGGTACGAGGTGCCCATTTTCCAGCGCACTGAGCCCGCTGGCGTGGAAATCCCACGGCACGCGCGAGCGGTTCGGCCAGTTGACCGCGCTCATCATCATGTAACCGCCGGATCTCGCGCCCTAGCCACTGCCGGCGCGCGTACGGACTGGGACAAGTCACCGACGGCCTCCAGCAGGGTCCAGTCGAGCTCAGCCGGCATCAGCCACCGACCGGGCACGGGCTGAATGTAACCCGAAATCCGCCGATGTGATCTCGAAATGATTGGCGAATCGACGAGAATAGGCAGCTCACGCCCCGGTCGGACCCAAAGTCGGACCGAAGGTCGAATCGCAAGTCGGTATTCCCAGCCGCCAGCCGTTCCGTGATCGTTGACTCGCAACAAGCTATTCGTCAATAGTTCCACAGCGCTCACGCGGCGACCGGCGATCCCGTTCGCCACACCAGAGCAAAGATCTACCCCCGTGCGCCTTGGCATGTCAGCCACCGGCGCTCGACGAGCAGACGTCGTGATCAGCGTCGCCCGTCGTCGCGGTCCAGACACGCAACGCATGTGCAAATGAGGGGGCCGAAGCGATGCGGCACATGGTCCTGCGCGGCCTTGACGGCATGGCGGACGCCGCTGGCGAGGAAGAGGCGAGGGCCTGACATGGAACAGCCAAGGCGGGACTTGCTGACGCCTGGCGTGCTGCTGCCGCACCCGCCGGTGCCAGAGACAGACCTGTCGCGTCCGAGCGCTGCGCGCGTGTACGACTACTTCCTGGGCGGGATGCATAACTTCGACGTGGACCGTCAGTTGGCCGAGCAGGTGCTGGCCGTGGCGTCCTGGGTCCGGGACGTCACGTATGCCAACCGGCGGTTTCTCAAGCGGGTGGTCGAGTATCTGGTTACCCGGGCGGGCATCACGCAGTTCCTCGACATCGGTTCCGGCATCCCCACTGTCGGCAACGTCCACGAGACCGCTCAACAGCATTTCGAGGATGCGCGGGTGGTGTATGTCGACGTCGATTCGGTGGCGGTGATGTACAGCCGGGGGCTGCTGGAGGGTGACAACCACACGCTGGTGGTGCAAGCGGACATACGCGATGTGGAAACGGTGCTTGACCGGGCGCGAGAGCTGCTCGACTTCTCGCAGCCGATCGCTGTGTTGATGGTGAGCGTGTTGCTGTTTGTGCCTGAGGACCAACAGCCGCTCGAGCTGGTGCGCCGGTACCTCGATCCGCTGGCGGACGGTAGCTATCTCGGCATTTCGCATGTCACGGACGAGCACGTCACAGGGACCCTACGCGCTCAAACCGAGGCCGTGACGTCCGCGTACGCGGCCGCCGGTACGCCGGTCGTAGCCCGCGCGTACGAACATGTCGCCGCCTTCTTTGCGGGTCTGGAGTTCGTGGAGCCGGGCGTTGTCGCTCTGGACGACTGGCGCAACGGGACGGATGTACGGCTGGCTGATCCTGCCATCGCCGCACTCAGCCTTGGCGGCTTGGCCCGTAAACCACTAGCAGGCCCGCAGCACTCTTCGCGGGCAGGGGAGGCGTGAACGTGGCATTGGCGACGATGCAGGTGGCATCGCATGCGGCGAGCGGCACGCGGCGTGGGCCGGGGCTGCAGCGGCCGGGTGGCTTCGACGCCGGCGTATCCGGTCACAACACGATTTCTTCAGAGCCGACGTTCACGCACATCGGGTCACCCCGTGACGCCTTCGAAACTCCAAGACCGAATGGATTCGGCTGGGTGGGTTGCCGTCGGGTCCGGACGAGACGTGTGCCTGAGAAACCAAGCCAGATCCGACCCAGAGCCAGCGCGAACTTGTGCGGCTCGACGAGCGCGAAGACGTGGAGACAGCAGCGATGAACGAGACCGTGCCCCGTACTCGGCGCGTCCGTACAGCGCGCCATCCGGTTGGTGGCGTGGACGTCCTCGCGGGTGGTGATGGCTCCCCGGCCGCAGGGGACGTGAGGTCCGTGCTGGCGGGTGAACCGGCGGGCGTGTCGCGAGATTTGGAGGGTGCCAGACCGCGACGCGCCCGCCTCGGGGCATGAGTGGGCGGGTGGTGTCGTGGTGAGGGCTCCGCGTGGTTTGGCTCGCCGGAGTGTGGGCGGGTGGTCGTTGTGGGTGGTGGCGGTGGCTGCGTCGAGCCCGATGATCGTGTTCGCCGGCGGTATTCCGACCCTGTATGCCCAGACGGGGGTGCGGGGTGTGCCGTTGGCGTTGCTGGTGACTGCCGCTGCGGTGGCGGTGTTGCTGGTCGGCTACGTCGCGGTGGCTCGCAGGCTGTCGCATAGCGCCCCGTTCTATGCGGTGTGGACGACGCTGGGCCGGCCGGCCGGGGTCGCGGCGGGGGTGCTGGGGCTGCTGGTGTACGCCGCTATCGGGGCCAGCATTCTGGGTCTGTCGGGTGCGGCGTTGGCGGCGCAGTTCGGTGGGCCGTGGCCGGTGTGGGCGGCGGTGACCCTAGCGCTGGTGGCGGTGTTGAACGGGTCGCCGGCAGCGTTGAACACCGGTGTGATCGCGGTGGTGCAGCTGTCCGCGATCACGGTCATCGCGCTGGTCGATGTGGTGGCGTTGCTGACGCCGGCGGACGGAGTGTTGAGCGCCGGGCCGTGGGCGCCGGCGAGCCTGCCGGTAGCCAGTCTCGGTCTGGTTGCCGCGTTCGGGATCGCCTCCTACCTGGGTTTGGATGTGGTTCCGGCGTTCGCGGAGGAGGCCCGGACCGAGTCCACGCTGGCGCGGGCGACCGCGGGTGCGGTGTTGTTCACCGGCCTGTTTTATGCGGTGTCCGCGTATGCGGCGGCGGTGGCGGTGGGGCCGGCCCGGGTCGCGGGCCTGGGCGGCGGGGTGGGGCAGCTGCTGCCGTTCGGGTTCTTGCAGGACCGGTGGTGGCCGCTGGGCGCGGTGTTGGCCGGCCTGGGTGGGGTGGTGCTGATCGCGAGTATCGCGGCCGCGATGGTGGCGTTCGGCACCGTGTTCGCCCGCTATGTGTACGGGTTGGCGCGCGATGAGGTGTTGCCGCGCCGGCTCGCCCGGGTCGGTGCCGGCCAGCGGGAAGGCGCCCCGGTCGGCGGAGCCGTGCTGTATGGGCTCGTCGGTGGGGTTCTGCTGGTGGTGTTCGTGGCGGCGGGCGCGGACCCGGTCACGGGCATGTTCACCTGGTTGTCGGTGATCGCGGCGGTGGGGCTGCTGGTGTTGCTGATCGGCGCGAACGTGGCGGCCTTGGCCTACTTCCATCGGAGGCGGGCTGGGGTGTCGTGGCGGGTCCGGGTCGGATTCCCGGTCCTGGCGGTCGTGGTGGGGGTCGCGGCGTTCGTGGTGACGGTGTCCCATCTGGACGCTCTGCTGGGTGTGCGGTCGGGGTCGCCACTGGTGTGGCTGGTGCCTGGCGTCTGCGCCATTGCGGTGGGGGTGGGTGTGGGGCGGGCGTTGCGGATGCGGCGCAGCAATCCTGTGGCGTTTGCGCGGGTGGGGCAGCGGCCGGATCCGTTCGCGGCGCCGGATCGGCAGTTGTCCGGGTTGGGGGTGTGATGAGCGTCGAGCAGCCAGCTGCGGTGTCGGGCCGGCCTTATGTGTTGCAGGGGCGGGCGGCGGCGGTGCCGCCGGTGCCCGTCGAGGGTGCCGGACGGCGGGTACAGCCGCCGCGGCATGCCCAGCCGGAGGTACCGCCAACCGCGGGACCGGTTTCCCCGCGCTCCATGCCGCCAGGCGGTGGCCGGGAAGGTCTGTCGCTGCATCGGGGTCCGTTGGGTGAGCCGCAGGTTCAGGTGGTGGTGCGTAACCGGGCGGTCGACCTGATGCTGCATGCCGGCGGCATGCACGCCCAGCACGTGTGGGAGGGGCTGCGGCCGGTGCCTGCGTCGCACGCGCTGATGTTCTTGTACGTGGATTTGCGGGCGGTGGCGGATCCGCGGGCGGTCAAGGCGGACCGGGTGGTGTTTGTGGCGCCTCGCTTTCAGGTTGCCGGCCCGGAGGCGGACGACCTTGTCGGGGTGTTGGACGGGGTGACCCGTAACGCGCTGCGGATGCGGGTGACCGAACGCGGTTTCGACGTGCGCACCCATCTGGCGACCAATCCGGGCCGGATGCCGGACGGGGTGGTCTACGCCGGTGTGGCGGCGTCCACGTTGGACACGCCGGCGGGCCCGTTCGCGCGGGCGCGGCAGGTGGCGGCGAATGCGTGGGAGGCGCCGAGCCGGTGTTTCGTGGAGTTGTTCGACGGCACCCGGATCCTGATCGACCGCAATCCTGCTGATCGGCAGAGCCGGGCGGTGATCAGGTCGACGCGGACCCTGGACGGTGCCGGCGGCTACACCAGCCGGCAATGGGTATCGGTGTCGGCGGCGGGCCTGGTCGGTGAGCCGCAGACCCGGAGCGTGTGGTGGTTGCTGCATCTGCTGCACCTGACGGTCGCCGGTCCGGAAGGACTGGCCGATGAACGCTGACGTGGACGCTGACGTCGATGCCAGCCTCGATGGGAGCCTGGATGCCGTCCTGGTCGGGTTCGCCGACCGGCTGCGGCAGGCGACACGGTTCAACATCGGGTTTCCCGGGGCGACGGATATCGACCACACGGATCTGCTGTCGTGGGCGGGTCGGTTGCTGAACAACGTCGGCGATCCGGATGTGGACGGGTTGGCCGCCAATCACAGCAAACTGTTTGAGCGGCGGGTGTTGCGGTTCGTCGCCGAGTTGTTGCGTGCCCCGGTCGGCTGGTGGGGGTATGTCACCTCGGGTGCGAGCGAAGGGACCCTGCACGCCCTGTATTTGGCCCGCCGCCGGTACCCGAAAGCCGTTTGTTACTACACGACGGCGGCGCACCCGAGTGTGGCCAAGGCTGTGGACATCCTCAATGTGGACACGGTTTTGGTCCGGACGACGGCGTGCGGCGAGATGGACTATCACGACCTGGCCACAGTTGTCGGCCAGCACCGGGATCGGCCGGCGATCGTGGTCGCGACCGCGGGTACCACCCTGACCGAGGCGGTCGACGACCTGCGCGAGGTCGAGGCGGTGTTGGACGAGCTCGCGGTGACCCGCCGGTGGGTGCACGTCGACGCGGCGTTGGCCGGCATCCCGTTGGCGTTGCTGAGCCCGGACGAGCGGCCGGGCCTGGACTTCGCCGACGGCGCCCACAGCCTGGTCATCTCGGGGCACAAGTTCTTGGGCGCGCCGATGCCGTGCGGGATCCTGGTCACCGCCACCCGTCCCAACCCTGCGCCGGGGTTGGTGCCGTACAGCGGGAGCCCGGACACGACCCTGCTGGGCTCCCGTAACGGCCACACGCCGCTGCTGCTGGCCCACACCGTGGACCGGCTGGGCTGGGAGGGGTTGCACGCCCGGGCGGGGCAGGCCCGTGCGGTCGCCGGGCACGCGGTACGCCGATTGTCCGGGATCGGCTGGCCGGCGTGGCGGCAGCACCCGCACGCGTTCACGGTGGTGATCCGCACGCCGCCGCAGGTGGTGCGGGACAAGTGGGTGCTGGCCGGCGACGGCCGCGACAGCTCCCACATCGTGTTCATGCCCGGGATCACCCTCGGCCAGATCGACGAGTTTGTGGCCGACCTGCACACTGCCCTCACCCCGCGCCCCACCGATCCCCGTCAATCCATTGTGGACGGCCGTGGGTCGGGTGTGGTGGTGCCGCCGCAGCGAGTACCGGCCAGAGCCGTGACGTGATCTGAACCCGGACGCGCATCGAACCCGGGTCGGCGGGCCGCCACCGACACGGTCTCGGGTCGCATCCGCCTGATCACCCGTTGTCCCAAACACCCCAATTCTCCGCTTTTTTGACCCGACCTTTGGAGGCAATGACATGGCGCCTGCAGTGCTGACCCGCCGAACACTGATGGCGGGCGGTGCCGGCCTGGCCGCCGCCCTCGCGGCCGGCTGCACCGCCGGCAGCCCACCCGGCACACCCGCGCCGGTGCCGGGTGGGTCGCCGGCGTGGACCGGGCCGGTGGAGAAGGTCAGCGTGCTGACCGGTGCCGGATTCGCAGGCCGCGAGGCGGGCCTGGCAGCGGCGAAAAGGCTCTTTTTCCCCCAGGTCGGGCTGGACGTGACGATGGTTGCAGGCCGGGGCACGAACGAGAACCTGAAGCTGCTGCGGTCCGGTGCGGCGACGTTCGCCACCCTGGACGTGTCCGGGGCGATCATGGCGAAGGCCAAGGGCGGGGCCGATGACTTCTGGCTCACCTGCCTGCTACACCGCCGCAACCTGGCCTGTTTCATGGCGCTGTCCGGCAGCGGAATCAACGCCCCGGCCGACCTGGCCGGCAAGAAGGTCAGCTTCGTGCCCGGCGGCATCAACCACCTGCTGTTCGGCGCCTACGCCGGCCTGGCCGGTTTCCCACCCGGCGGGGTGCAGTGGGTGCAGGCCGGCCCGGTACAGGCGGACCACGCGAAACTGTTGGCCGGACGGAAGGTCGACGCGATCAGCCAGTTCGTGCCAGCCCAGGTGGCAGTGGAACAGATCACCGGCCGACCGGTGACCGTGCTGCCATTCACCAAAGTCATGGGCGACATCCACGGTTCAGCGATCGCAGTCACCCAGCAGACGGCCGCGTCCAAACCGGACCTGGTCCGGCGGTTCAACGAGGCGTTGCTGCGCGGCCTACGCTACGCCCTGGACCACCCAGAGACGGCCGCACAGATGTTCCTGGAACTGCCGCAGGCCCGCACGCAGCAGAAGCTGGCGGTCGAAGGCGAGATCAAAAGCCTCGCCGGGTACGTGCACCTGACCACGGCCGAGCCGTCACCGGCACCGTTCGGCCACTTCGACAGAACCCGGCTGATGCAGAACATCGCCATTCTGCAAGGCGCCGGCCAGATCCCCGCCGGTTTCACCCCCGACCAGCTGGTCAAGTTCGACCTGGCCGGGAACCCCATCACATGAGCCCGCCACCCCAATCCAGCCCACCGCGCCGGCTGTGGCCGGCCCGAAAGCGGCACGCGGTCGCGTTCGTGGCCGGCCCGCCGCCCTGGGCCGCCCTCCACGACCCGGCCACGACGGCCGCCCCGCCGGCCGCGAACTTCATGCAGCGGCGGCGGCCACGGGGTGCGCGGACGTTTCAGGAGCGGTCATGACGGCACCACCACTACCCGCCCGGCGCCTCGGCCGGGTTCGGCGTGCCCGCAGGCGACTGCCCGCCCTGGCCGCACCGGTCGCCGGCATGTTGGGGATGGTGGGGCTGATCAGCGGGTGGTGGGCGGCGGTCGCCGTGTTCGGCATCGCCGACTACCTGATCCCCGCCCCACCCGCAGTTGCCGCCGCCTGCAGGCGTGGCCGGGCTACCTGGCCGGCCACACCTGGGCCACCCTCGCCGAGGCCCTCGCAGGGTTCGCGCTCGCGGCGGCCAGCGGGCTGCTGCTCGGTGCGGTGTTGGCCAGCTCCCGGCTGGTGGCCGCCGCGTTGATGCCGAGCCTCCTCGCGGTCGCCGCGGTCCCGAAACCCTCCCTCGCCCCCGTCTTGCAGAGCATGCTCGGGTTCGGGATGACACCGCGAGTGGTCATGGTGTGGGCGATGTGCCTGTTCCCGATCACCCTCGCCGCCCACGCCGGGCTGAGCCAAACCCCGGCCGAGCTCGCCGAGCTGGCCCGCGCCATGTGCGCGTCCCGGCTGCGGACACTGCGGACGATCCGGCTCCCGGCGGCGCTGCCGGCCGTGTTCGTCGGCCTCAAACAAGCCCTGCCGTTGGCCGTGATAGGGGCGGTCGTGGGCGAGCTGTTCGGCGGCACCGAAGGCCTCGGTTTCGTGATCGCGACCGCCGGCACCGACGCCGCCCTCGCGTTCGCCGCGATCGTGCTGCTCGCCGCGATGACGATCGCCCTGCACAGCCTCGCCAAACACGCCGAAACCCTCCTCGTTCCCTGGATCCGCCACACCACCAGCTAACCGTCCCTACCCGCCCCGCCCGTTCACCGTCCATTGAGGAGCATCAGAGATGGCCGCACCCACCCCGGGTACGTGTTCGAGGCCGCACCCACCGACGACCCCGACACCGAACAGACCAGATCGGTGATGATGCAGGCTCTGGCGGCGATGTACGACCCGTACAGCATCGCCCGGCTCGCCGAGCACACCATCCCAGAAACGGCGCGCTGCCTGGTCCTCGGCGTGGGTGCCAGCCGGATCGCCGCGCACCTGGCCGACCGGGCCCCCTACGGCGAGGTCGTCGCGACCGACACCGACCACACCCACACCGTCCGCCACCCGCGGGTGCGGCAGCTCACCCATGACATTGCCACCGATCCGCTGCCGCAGGGCCCTTGGGACGTGATCCACGCCCGGCTGCTGCTGGGCCACCTGCCCCAACGTGACACCCTCCTAGCCACCCTGGCCGACGTCCTGCAGCACAACGGCCTCCTCGTGGTCGAGGAACTCGCCGGGACCTGGCCGTTCAGCGTCCTGGACGCCCCGGATCTGCACGAGGCCGACCGCCTCTACGCCACCTACGGCCGCGCGTTCGGCGCTGTGCTGGCCGCGCAGGGCGTCGACCTGACCTGGAGCCGCCGGGTCCACGCCCACATGCGCAACCTCGGCCTGGACGTTGATACGCAAGTCCACGCCGCCACCTGGACGGGGAACAGCCCCGGCACCCAACTGCCGTGGGCCAGCGCCGGCCTGCTGCGGGACCAGCTGACCGCCCACGGCATGGCACGCGCCGACATCACAGCGTTCCGGGACCTGCTGCGCCGCCACGATCTGCGGGTGCTGGGCAATGCCGCCGTGTCCACCATCGGCCTTCGCACCCACTAACCGACCGGGCAACGGGCCGGCCAGGCCCGCGAGGAGCGTGCCCAAACCGGTTGGGGTGACTGGCGTCGCCGCCCGTCACCCCAACCCCTTGAACTGGGCCGCGGCCGCCCGCATCCGCCTCCGGTTGCGGCGGCTGGGCCCGACGGTGGTGTGCCGCCTACCCCCTATGGGCGGCACACCACCACCCCAACAAGCCTTTGTCTTGCCCGCTATCAGGACGCCCTGGAGAGCGATCGTGACGACCCCTGATTCCCCAGCCGCCCGCCGGCGCCCGCGGCGCGCCGCCTTGGCCACCACGGTCGTGCTGGCCGTGGCCGCCGTGCTTGCCGTGCCGTGGCTGATCGGTGCTGACCAACCTGCCCCGGCCCGGGTCGCTGCGCAGCCGGCCAGCCCACCCGCCACCGCCACCAGTGCCGCTGCGGGTCTGGGATGCCTGCGCGAGCTGGCCGCCGTAGTTGCGGCGGGTGCACCGGAGGCGGCCACGGCGGGCCGGTACGCGTTCGTGCATTCCCGCTGGTGGGGCGAAGACATCGCGTACAGCGAGACCACCGGGTCGACGCAGACGATGAGTACCTACGAGTCGAAGCGGTGGCGCGCCGCCGACGGCTCCGGCCGCGAAGACCAGATCGCCATCCCGGGCACCCACACCCGGCCCGACCAGACGTTCCACCACACGGCGGGCGGTATGCCCGGCATCGTGGCCGAGCCGATCGCGACCAGCCCAACCGTGCTGGCCGCCCAACTCGCGGTGCATGCCGGGCCGCCGGAACTGGGCCCGGTCGGGCTGCTACGGGTGGTCGCCGACGTGTACAAGTACCACACCGTTCCTCGTGATGCCCGGATGGTTTTGCTGCGCCTGCTCGCCAACCTGCCGGGCCTGCAATGCGAAGGACCTGCCACCGACCGGGAAGGCCGTAACGGGGTCGCGGTCGCCGTCGTCACCGATCTGACCCGGCACCGGCTGATCTTCGACGCGTTCACCGGGCGGTTGTTGGCCGAGGAGGAACTGTGGATCCGTAACCCGCCCGCCCTGCAAGGCCCAGTGCCGCGTGCGCGGTCCTACTGGCTGTTTATCGCCGACGGCCGCGTCGACACCCTTCCCCGGTAACGGCGGCCAGCCACGCGTGCAGGAGGGCGGAAGTGATCCCGACCCAAGTACCGGCCGGCACAGGACCGACCAGCGGCGAGCCGATGGAGGAGCGGATCCGACACCTGGTCCAGGCGGCCCACCCAGGCTATGGGCAACCCGTGCCGCCGCCCGAGGCGACCGCCGCCCAGTTGCGCGCCCGAACCCGGCGCCACCAGCGCCCGGTCGGCCGCCACCAGCCACTGGCTGCTTGGTCGCGGGATGTGATGGTGGCGGCCGCGCGGTCCGGCAGGTGGTGGGCCCGGTGGCTCGGCGGGTGGGCCGGGCTGATCGTGGCGGCGGTGCTGGCGCTGACCGCGCTGACTTTCGAAGGCCTTGCGGTGATCGGGCCGACAGGTCACGGGCCGGTACCCGGTGCGGTGGAGCAGCTGCTGGTCGCAGTAGCCACCGTGGTCAGCGTCGGCTGCGCCGGTGCCGTCCCGGCGCGGCGGCGGCGGCAGGGCTCCGCGGGCCTACACGACGGGATCGACCCGGGACGTGTCGCCGAGCCCCTGGACGGCGACCGATGACCACCAGCGCGCGGGGTGTCCCGCCCACCACATCTGCCAACCCTGCCGGCGGAGCGGGCGGCGTCGATGTAGTGGTGCTGGGTCCCCTGACCGCGAGCAGGCCGGGCCACCCGGCCGCCAGGGTGATCCCGGCGGCCAGGGCCGCCGTCGCCAGCGCCGCCACCGCACACGCGCTGGCCGCCTTAGCGCCACACGCGACCCGGCACCCGCCCAGCTCCACCGCCCTCGTCCTGCCCGGCAGGGTAGTCCGGCTGCGATGAAAGAAGACATGCGATGACGACACGTTCCGCGGCAACTGCCGCGAACAGCGCGGTTGTGCAGGTTCGGCCCGCCAACGCGGGCGAGGTCGACAGGATCGCCCGGGTTGTGCTCAACGCCAGCGTGGACACTGTGGACAGTGCCTGGCTGGTCGACGACCGCCCGGATCGGCTGGCCATGTTCGCGATCGTCTGGCCGGCGGTCGTCGACTACGCGTTGGCCCACGGGCGCGTCGATGTCGCCATCGACGCCCCGGGTGTAGTCGTCGGGGCAGCGATTTGGCTGCCGTCCGCGGTGCGCGATCTGGACGCCGAACGGCAGCTGCTGGCTCGCGCTGGCCGGTACGCGGATCGGTTCCGGCGGTACCAGGATCTGCTCATCGCGCAACAGCAGACGGTCCCGACCGGGTGGCAGCTGATCACGGTGGCGGTGCAGCACGGGCGCCGCAGCCAGGGCGTCGGTTCGGCGCTGCTGCGCTACCGGCACGTCGTCCTGGACCGGTACGGCCTGCCGGCCTACGTCGCGGCGGCCGCCGCCAGCCTTCGAAATCTCGCCCGACGCCACGGCTACCAGCCCGCTTCCGACGCGGTCCTGCTGCCCGATGGCGGACCTGCGTTGTGGCCGATGGCCCGCCAACCCGCACCGCCGGGTACCGAGCCCGGCACCGACGCGGGACCTCACCCGCTCCCCGACGACCGGACAGATGCTCCTCACCCCGGCCACGAACCAACCCCTGGATCACGACAGCGCGCTTGGCTGGCAGCCCCGCGCCCATCCCGTGGTGGGCGCCTTTGACAACCGACACGAAAACCGTGGACAGGAAAGAGGTAAGGATGAGAACCGCGTCGTCCCCACCGACGCAGACCACTCCCGCACAGCAGCGGCGGCTCGGACCGGCAGCCGGCGCGTTGGGCCAGGGCCGCGCTCCGCGCCGTCGCACCTCAGCTGTTCCCGCGCGCGGCGGGGGTGGGTCGTGACCAACCGGGCCGCTCGCAGTGCGGTCCGGGCATCGTCCGGGCCGGCCGGTGCGACAGCCGTGACCGGGCCGGACAAGGCCGATGCGCGGTGGCGGGTATGTCGGGTGCTGGAGTACCTGCACGGCGGGTGGGAGGTTTTCGAGGCCGACCGTGAGCAGGGCCGCAGGTTGGCGCGGGCGGTGCCGGGAGTGGCCCGCATGGTGGGGCAGCAGCGCGCGTTCACCGGCCGTGCCGTCCGATACGCGGTCCGGGGCCGGGGTGGACCAGGTCCTGGATCTGGGATGCGGTCTGTTGAGCACCGGCAGCGTCCACGAGGCCTTGCTGGACGTCGCGCCGGCAGTGCGGTCGGTACACGTCGACCTCGACGTCGTCGCGGTCGAACGCGCCCAAACCGTGATCACCGCAAGCGGGCGTAATGCGGTGGCCGCGGCGGTGCGGGGCGACCTGCGCCAACCGCGGCCGCTGCTACAGCAAGCCTCCGGCCGGCTGGACCTGGCCCGTCCCCTGGCCATCTTCGTCGTCGGGGCACTGGCCCACCTGACCGATGACGAGGCCGCCCGACTGCTGGCTGCACTCCGGCAGGCCACCGCGCCAGGCAGCGTGGTCGTGGTCACGCATGCCAGCGCTGACGTGCACCCACAGGCCGCCGCCCTCCAACCGACGGTCGGCGCCCAGCCACGCAGCCGCCGCATGCTGCGGTCACTGCTGACCGGCTTCGATCTGGTCGAGCCGGGCATCACCTGGGCCACCGACTGGCACCCCGACCCGCCCGACCGGCCCGAACCCGAGCCGATCAATCTGCACGCCAGCCGGTACCTCCTGGCCGCGGTCGCCCGCCAAAGGGTGGGCCAATGACCTCGGCGGCCCCCGCCGACAGCCGTACCGACGCACCACCCGCCCTCCTCGAGGAGGGCGGCAAACCGGCTACACCATGGGGTAAGCAGCGGCGGGCAGAGGCGCCGCACCGCGCCCAGATTGCTGACCTGCCCACCACTGGTGACGTGACCGACCCGGACTGGCCGTCCGCGCCCATGGCGACCTCGATCGACCGGTGGCGCTGGTGAAGCTGTGGTCGCATCAGGCCGAGGCGGTCGACGACTTCTGCGGCCAGGTCAGCGACGGCGAGCGCGGCACCGTCGTGGCCGCTTGCGGGACCGGGAAAACTCTTATGGCCGCGGAAACATCCAGGCGGCTGTCCGCCGATGAGGCGGTCGTGGTGGTGGTGCCGACCATCGACCTGTTGGCGCAGACGATCCGGGAGTGGCGTGCCTACCTAGGCCCCGCGATCGGCCCGGTCGTCGCGGTCTGCAACGCGGTCCAGATCAGGCAGGCGGCCCGGGTCGCGGGTATCGGCCTGCACGAGGGCGTCGAGGTCACCACCGACCCGGACCGGCTGGCCCAGATGCTGGGCCTGGGCCGGGTCACCGTGGTGGCCACCTACGCGAGCCTGCCGGTCATCACGGCCGCGCTTCGCCGACTGCCGGCCTGCCGGGTCGGTCTGCTGGTGGTGGACGAGGCACACCGCACCGCCGGCGCCCCAGGCAAACCGTGGGCGATGGTCCACGACGACCTGGCGGTGCCGGCACGGCGCCGCATGTATTTGACCGCCACACCGCGGATCGTGGTAGACGACGACCAGCCGGTCATCAGCATGGACGACGTCAAGGTCTACGGGCCGGTCGTGCATCGGATCAGCTTCGCCACCGCGATCGACCTCGGCCTGCAAGCCGACTACCGCCTGGTCGTCGCCGTCGTCACCCACGAGGAGTTGGCCGGCTGGAAACTCGACGACGACGAGGTCATCGCGGTACACGGCCGCACCCGACCCGCACGGATGCTGGCCAGCCAGGTCGCCCTCGCCCGCGCGATACGCCAGTACCAGCTCCGACGAGTCCTGACCTACCACAACCGCGTCGCGGCGGCGAACTGGTTCGCGACCACGCTGCCCGACGCGGTGGACCTACTCGGCGACGATGAACGGCCCGAGCAGCCGCTCACCGCCTGGTCGGTCAGCGGCGCTTCCAGCTTCGCCCACCGCGCCCGGGTGATCGCCGACCTGCGCGGCAGCGACGACCGCCCAGTCGTGGTCAGCAACGCCAAACTCTTCAACGAAGGCGTCGACCTGCCCGCCGTGGACGCCGTCGAGTTCGACGACCCACGATCGGCGATCAACGACGTGATCCAGGCGATCGGGAGGTCCCTTCGCCTCGGCAGCCAGCCAGGCAAGGTCGCCACCATCATCGTGCCGGTCCTGACCGCAGAGGCCCACCTGGCTCACGGACTGGACCAGCGTGCCTGGCGGACGGTATGGCAGGTGGTCAACGGCCTGCGCGCCCACGACGAACGCGTCGAGGACCAACTGACCACGCTGCGCCGAACCAGCGACACCATGCCGGACGGGCTCGAGCCAGGCTCTGCGGCGCATGATCCACCGAGGGCTCCGTCGTGGCTGACCACCATCGGCCCCCATGTCCCGGACTGGTTCGCCGACCAGATCCGGCTGCGGATGATCACCGCCACCTCGCTGGCCGACCTGTGGCGGCGCCAGTACGCCGCCGCGGAACGGTTCCACACCACACACGGCCACCTCGATGTGCCGGTCGACACCGACGACCCCGACCTGATCGCGCTAAACGAATGGCTGCACGATCAACGAAGCGCCTACAACGCTGGCCGGATGGGCGCGGACAGGATCGCCCTACTCGAGCGCATCGGCATGATCTGGAACCGCCACGAACACCGTTGGCAGACCATGGTCGACCGCTACCGGCACTGGCTCGCCGACGGCAACGGCCACGACAGGCTGCCTGAAGACCTTCGGCTGTGGCGCAACGTCGCGCGCCGGGACCAGCGGCTGGGCAAGCTGACGCCGCAGCGCAAGGCCCAGTTGGACGAACTGGGCATGCCCTGGCAGACCTCAGCGGCGATCCGATGGGTCGACGGGCTGGCCCACCTCCGCGCCTACCGGCGCCAGCATGGGCACCTGAGGGTGCCGATCGAGCACATCACCGAGGACGGGTACCCGCTCGGCGCATTTACCACGCAGCTACGCCAGGCCAAACGCCGCGGAGTCCTTCCCGCCGACCGCGAAGCGGTGCTGGACGAGCTCGGCATGGTATGGAACGTCAACGCCGACGCCTTCCAGCGCCAGTTCCCCAAAAATCTGGCCGTCCTCCGTAAGTTCCACCACGAGCACGGCCATATCCGTCTGCCCAGCACTCACCGACTGTACAAATGGCTTCGGTCGCTGCCGGACAAAGACCTCACCGCTGAACAGCAGGCTCAGCTCGACGCGCTCGGGACCACATGGCGAGGCAAGCCGATGCAAGACGAGGCCCGGAAGCCCCAGGGTCTCGGCATAGTCGCGGGATGTCCGGCTTGACGGGTTGGTGTAGACGCGCCTTTGCTGGTGTAGCAGGGCGGGCATGACCGGTTCGGAAGATCATCGCGGTTCTCGAAGCCTTGTTGATCTGTCCGAAGTGGAGTAATGCCCGCGCTGCCATCATCGCTGATCTCGTCCTTGTCGTTGGCCCCGGCTGGCCCGGTGCCTGAAACCGCCGCTGGGCTTCCCGCGGCACTGGCGGACCTGCCGGATCCTCGCGCCCGCCGCGGTATCCGGCATCGGTTGACGGTCGTGGTGACCGCGGCGGTCTGCGCAGTGTTGGCCGGCTACCGCTCATACGCGGCGATCGCCGAGTGGGTCAACGATGCGCCAGCACCGACCGCAGTTGCGCTGGGCATCGACCCTGACCGGCGGCCGTCCGAAGCGATGATCCGCAGGCTACTGCAGGCCCTGGACCCAGACCTGCTCACCGCGGCGATCGGCGGCTGGCTCGCCACTCGGGCCGCCGCAGCGCAACCTACGGCGAAGCGCGCGATCGCGGTCGACGGCAAGACCCTGCGCGGCTCACGCACCACCGACACAGCGGCCCGGCATGTGATGGCGGCCTGTGACCAAGGAACCGGCATCGTGCTGGCAAGCACCGACGTCAACGGCAAGACCAACGAAATCACCCGCTTCCAGCCGCTACTCGACCAGCTCGACGATCTACGCGACACCGTCGTCACCGTCACGCGCTGCACTGCCAGCGCGAGCACGTCGCCTACCTCACCGAACGCGGCGCGCACTGGATCCTGACCGTCAAGGGCAACCAGCCCAGCCTGCACGCCCAGCTTGCTGCCCTGCCCTGGCGCGCCGTCCCGGACGCCGTCCGCGACACCGACCGCGGCCACGGCCGCCGTGAGATCCGCACCCTCAAAACCCTGACCATCTCCACCGGCATCGGCTTCCCGCACGCCGCCCAAGCACTACAGATCCGCCGCCGGCGGCGCCGCCTCGACCAGCCGCGACGCTTCGCCACCGAAACGGTCTACGCCATCACCAGCCTGTACGTGCACCAGGCCAAACCCGCCCAACTCGCCGCCTGGATCCGCGGCCACTGGAGCATCGAGAACAAAATCCACTGGGTGCGGGACGTCACCTACGACGAAGACCGATCCCAAATCCGCACCGGCACCGGACCGCAAGTCATGGCAGCCCTACGCAACGCCGCCATCGGCGCGCTCCGCGCCGCCGGCATCACCAACATCGCCGCAGCAACCCGCCACCACGCCCGCGACAGCAACCGCCCACTACAGCTGCTCGGCATCATCTGACGCCTCTTGCCGCAGCCTGGGGGCTTCCCGGTCAAGTGTCGGCGTGCTCAGCGTCGGAGACCGGGGAAGACGGACGGCGCCGCCGCGGGCGCAGCCGGCTACTGACCCAGTGCACGGCGCCAATGGTCATGAGGAGGACGGCCGGCCAGATCAGATGCACCCAGCCGCCGCCGAGCAGCAACGCGGCACCGAGCAGGGCCTGACCGCCACCCTCCACTAGCACCAGCCGGCCGTCCATGCCAGTGAAATCACGGGCCGCTGTACCGCGGCGAAGCAGCAGCGTCGCGCCGCGCCACAGGCCGAGCCCTCCGAACACCAGGAACATCCAGCCCGCCACTATCGTCAACCAGCTGGGCATCCCCGACTCCCACATCGTCTTTGTCGCTGTATTGATCGACTGTAGGTCAGAGAAGTCGAAGCGAGAACCCGAAGGCGGCGGCCGCCGTGACGGAGCCCAGCCGGGCACACTCCCGCCGGCTCAGCCGCGTCGCAGCACCGGAGCCCACATCTGCGCAAACCAAACCAACCTGACCGGCGTCACGACTTTGCCGGGGCCCTGCCGGAAGCCCCGACACAGTCCCGCGACGCCCGGCAGCGGCCCCCGTCACCGACGACCGCTCCCGCAGCACCAACCGTCGTCCCGTTCCAGGTACCACGGACGGCATGAAGCCCGGATCCGCAAAGGGTCGGCGGCGAAGCCCAGTCACCAATGCCTGCCAGGAACCGCCTACAACAACCCATCTGCCCTTTGGAGAACCGTGCAGCAGCCCGACATCAGCGACGCCGCCCACAGTGGACGGCACCTGACCGCATCCGCCGTGGTGATCGACCCTGCCCGCCGGGTGGTGTTGCTGGCCGTCCACAACGTCACCCGGCTCTGGCAGTTTCCCGGCGGCCATCTCGAGCCGGACGAGAGCGGCGACGAGGCCGCGATCCGTGAGGCGCGAGAGGAGACCGGAATCCACGCCACCCTCTGGACCCGGGACCGGCTCGATGTACCTGCCGGCGTCTGGCAGCCCTCGCCGATCATGACCATCCAATATGTAGCGCCGGCCAACCCCCGCTGGGACGAACCCGAACATCTCCACGTCGACATGCTCTACCTCACCACCGCCGACAGCCTCGTCGTCCCCATCGCTCAACCCGACGAAGTCGACGACGCGCAGTGGATGCCGATCGACCAACTAAACGGCCCGGACGTGCGGCCTGACATACCGGTGATCGTCGCGGCCGCGTGGCAGCTGCTACAGCCGCGCCGCCCGTAGCAAGCATCCGTCCACCTGCACGGCGCCACCCAACTGATGCGACTGGGCTGGACCGCTTTGTGGCGAAGAAAGGGGCGTAACGTGACCGTCATGCCCGGTAGATCTGACCTGGGTGCGAACAAGCCGATCCCTCCGCCTGGTAGCACTCTTCGCTGCTGCCCGAACGGCGACGGCACCCCGGGGGCGGGCCTAGCGTCAGCTTGACGGCTCCTCGTGGGCATCGACCTGAATCATCGGCTCGCTAGGACGTTCGGCGCTGGCAAGCAGGATGCTGGTGTCGGCGCTGAGGAACCACTCACCGATCTCTTCCTCGGTCATGCTCCTGAAATCTGGCAGTTCACTCATAGCTGGATCCTCCGAGCCTGGTTGGGAACTTTGCTGCGCATAGCCGGGGCTTGACGTCTCGCGCCTGCCAGACGGACGAAACGTTATGACTGACCCACCGGCACGAGTACCAATGGCTCTCTGATCGGCGATCACAGAGTGGACCACGAACACGTTGCTTAGTTCCGCTGCACAGATGTTGGTGCGGATGCGCTTCCAACGCCTGCAGGTCCCGCAGCCGCGTCAGTACGGCGTGGCCCGACGTGGTATACCGATATGTCCACGATGGAGTGGGGGGCCATACCAGGCCCAAGGACGACGTTCCACTGCAGATAACGCCGTCAACGACGATGTTCCGCGGTAGCCAGCGACGTAGTAGCTGGGCGATGTCTGCTGACCCGCCCGCGATTGCAGGTACAGCCGATCCGGCAGGCAGAAGGCGATGATCCGGAGGCCGTCGTTCTCCGGACTTCGCGTGTCTCATGAGACATGTCGTCGCCACCGGCGTACCTTTTCTCAAGGGGCGATACGCCCGCTTCTGCGTGACATCGCGACATGCGGACCGTGAGCCGCTGCGCGCATGGCGCAGCGGTCGCCTGAGAGGCGCTCAAGCACGGTCTCCATATAGGGTCGACGACGTGTCGTGGTTTTGAACTGAACGTTTCATTCCGCCCCTTGCGCTTCTCAAGCGGTTGGTTCCTAATGCGCCCGTTGGTCCGAGGTGGTTCTGAACCCCTTTGTTCCGAGGGTCACATCAGCGACATATTTCTATACGCTTTGGCTTGACGTGGTTGTTGACACATGCCCTTCTCTGGATGGTTGGAGGATGCGGTGTTTCTAAACGCCCTTCGGCGTGACGTGGTTGTAACTCGTCAACAACCCCGCGCAGTGATGCCTGGTTTCTATACGCCCTCCGGCGTGACGTGGTTGTCGACCTCACCATGCACATTCGTGGAGATGGTGTCAGGTTTCTATACGCCCTTCGGCGTGACGTGCTTGTCGAGGTTATCAGGTTTTCTGTGCCTGTGACCTGCGGGAATGCGGGCGGCTTGCGCTGCACGCTCTGGCGGATCGACGCGCGTTCGAAGGATTGCAAGATCATGATTGTGTTTGTGCTGCTTAAGCGGCCTGCGCAGTCGAAGCCTTCCGCCTATGATCAGCCGCCCAGGCCGAAATATGTCGAATTGTTTACTATGGTCTTTTCATAATACTGCCCAGTGGAGTTGGTGTCGGCGGTGGCCTGTCCGAGTAGTGTGATGCCGTTCCAGCATGTGCCGCAGATCGGCGTGATGTGGACGGCGTCGGTGCGTGTGTCGATGATTCCCGTGACGCGCGTGGGTAGGTCGGTCAGGTCGGCGGGTTCGAGGGTGCAGATGAACGTACTGCGTTGGATGCGGTCTCCCCAGTTTTGTAGGGTGGCGGCGGCGCTGGCCCGGCTGTCGTCGCGGGAGATGTCGTAGCAGATCAGTACTGTCGGCATCGTTGTCTTACCGCCAGTTCCGCCCGGTCCACGGCTCGCTGCGTTCGACGTGGGCGGCTAGTCGCTGCGCCTGCCGGTTCAGGCTTCCGGTGTATCCGGGCAGGGCTGCACGGGTGGTGTGTCGTGTCCGCCGTACCCGTCGATGAGCGCCTCCCGCCCGGGCCTTGGACAACAGCACCGCGCGGCCGTGTTCGGTCCGGCCGTGTTCCGGCCTGAGCCGGCCGCTTCCGGGGGCGGTGACGACGACCCGGTCGACTATGAGCGGGCGGGATTCCTCGATGAGGTCCAGGGCAAGGCTGGGTCGCCGGTCGGCGGGGTGTGCAGCGGCCCGATCGCGGGGTCGAGCCCGGCGGCGGCCAGCGCCGCGGTCGCCTCGCCGCGAGCAGCAGCGTGTATCCGAAGGAAAGGGCTGCGTTGACCACGTGCATCGGCGGGCGGCGAGATCGGCTCTCGAACCGCAGCGGTTCGGGTACGAGCGCGTTCATGGCTTGGAAATGCCCCGGGCGGCGGCGCCTTCGACTCCCATGATCTCCTCTATGGCGGCCGCGGGTCAGGGGTTGTACCAGCACGACCTGTTTGCGGATCTTCGCCTCCAGCACCGCCCGCCCGAACGGGGAAGCCGACGTGCCGACCGCGGCTGACCCGTTCGGCCTTCTACGCGGCGATCGCCCCGTGCCATCACCCTTTCGATCGCAAGCGGGCTGGCACGCTTGCCGTCGGTCGGGAAGTCGACCGTGTGGATACGTTGACTGTCGGTCTGGGGCTGGTTGAGTTGAGGGATGGTGTCGCCTGTGGACCACCGGCTGTTCCCCTGCGGGCGGGGTTGATCGGATGGCGGATGTGGTGGTCCTTTCGTGGGAGCCGCAGCGCAGAGTGCTGGTTTATGTTCCGGTCGAGGCTGGCAACGGTGGATCGGCGGTTTCGTTGACGGTCCCGCCGGGGTCTGCGGCGGAGGTGTCGGCGCAGTGCGAGAAGGTGTCGCTGCCACGCGTGGGTGTTCTTGAGGTGGACGACGAGGTGTGTCTGCTGGAGTTGTCCGGTCCGGCGGCGACGCGGTGCTCTGCCAGGTGGCAGAGGGGATCCATCCGGCTGCGGCGCCGTGTCGGTGGTGATGCGGTGGGTGAAGTGCGGCCGGAGGCCGTGGGGTTGACCGACCCGGATCTTGCCGCGCAGGTGGAGCGGATCGGGTCGTTCCTGCTGTTCGAGCGGCCGATCGGCGGGGTTGTCGGCTGTTGGGAGTGCGAGGGCGGCCTGTCTGGCTGGCTGGAGCGGATGCGGGCGCGGCGGGTCGAGGCGGCGGCGCGGAAGGCCGCGCGGCAGGCAGCCGTCGAGGCGAGGCAGGCGCGGGAGGAGGCGGGGCGCCGGTTTATCAACCCCTACACCTTTGTGCCTTTCCCGGAGGCGGTTGTCCGCGAGCCGCCGGCCGGGCATCATCTGCTGGCGGCAGGCCGGTTGGGTGGCATGTTCCGGGTGCGGTTCGAGTTCGCTTCGCCGATGCAGGCGCCGGAGGGTGCGGTGTCCGGGCAGCATCTGCGGCTGCCTGGCGCGTCGGTGAAGGGTGCGGTGCGCTCGCTGCACGAGACATTGGCCGGTGGCTGCCTGCGGGTGCTGGACGAAGAGTTCGTGCCTTCGTACCGGGATGTGGCCGCGGCGCTGGCGGCGCGGTGGACGCTGGCCGTGGTGGAGGAGGTGACCGGGGATGGGCAGCCATTGACGGTGCGGCTGTGCGATCCGGTGGTGTGGGTGCGGGCCGGGCAGTTGCGCCAGGCGTGGGGCGGGCAGCTGGCCACCGGCTGCCGGGTGTCGTTCGACCCGCCAAAGCAGCTGACCAGCCTGCAGCGGTACGAGTTGCCCGAGGACGAGCCGGTCGAGCGCGGCGGCGATTGGGTGGTGCTGCTGACCGACGCGGGGGCACGTCGGCCGCAGACGACGCTGAAGAAGCCGGGGTCGTACTTCGCCGCCTGCGGCCGGGTCGGCGATGACAGCGCGGTGGGTGAGGTGGCCGAGTCGGCGTGGCGGGAGTTCCGGCGCGCGGTCGCGGGCGCGCGGGAGGTCACGCAGCGGCGGGCCAGCGCACGGACTGGTGAGGCCACGGCGGACTGGGTGCCGGTCGAGTTCCGGGGGCAGCAGATCGGCCGCCGTAAGGCGGTGACCGGTTTTTTTGACCGTGGTGACGTGCTGTGGGTCAGGCGCGACGGGTCCGGCACGGGTGTGGACGGGCTTCGGATGGCGGCGATCTGGCGGCATGTCGGCGCGGGGCCGCTGGGCGCCCGGGTGCCGGCGCATCTGCTGGCCTGCCCGCCGCAGCCGCCCGCCGTCCCGTCGGGGGCGGCCAGGCCCGAGCGCGGCCAGCCCGACGAGTTCGAGCGCGGGCACGGTGAGGCTGAGCAGGAGTTGCTGTTGTGCCCGTCGTGCCGGCTGTTCGGCGCGGCGGACACGGTGTCCCGGGAGGCGAGTGAGACGGCCCGGCAGCGGGCGTACGCCGGGCATGTACGTATCGGCGACGCGGTCTCGCCCGGCCCGGTGGAGCTGGCCGTGTTCTCGCGGGCGCCGTTGGGTGCGCCGCGGCCCGGGGCTGGGCAGTTCTATCTGGGGTACGACGACACGGCCGCCGCCTCGACCGGGACGGCGTTGCCGACTCGGGAGTGGGGCGCGCAGCCCGACGCCGGTGCTCCGCGGCCGGTGCGGGGCCGCAAGTTCTACTGGCACGCCGACCCGACGGTGCAGGACGTGCCGCGGCATGCGGCCCGCGACCATCAGGCCAGTTCGAGGATGCGGGTGGAACGCCACCTCGCCCCGGCCGGGACGGTGCTGGAATGCGAGGTGAGTTTCGACAACCTGAGCGAGGCTGAGCTGGGTGGGCTGCTGGCCACGTTTCAGCCCGAGGACGTGCTCGGGCGGGCGGACCGGCTGCGGCTGCACCTGGGTGGGGGAAGCCGCTGGGGTTGGGCAGCTGCCGTGCGTCGGTGTCGCAGCTGAGCGTGTGGTCGGCGGGCAGCCGCTACGGCGACGCGGACCCGGTCCCGGCCGAACCGGGCCGGTTGGTGGCGGCGTTCGTTGGATCGGTGCCGGCCGCGGTGACGGCGACGTGGCCGGCGCTGGCGGCCGTGCTGGCCGCTGACAGCGTGGACCCGGCCCGGGTGTGGTATCCGCCGGGCGCGCACTGGACGGATCAGCGCGATGACCTGAAGCGGTTCGATGAGCCGTTCGCGTTTTTCGTCGGCACTTCTGGGATGCATCTGGCCGAGGGCCCGCAGCGGCGGCTGCAGCCGTTGCCCGACCCGACCGCGCCGGATCAGTCGTTGCCGATCATCCGCAAAGAGGATCTGGGCAAGGGTTCGGAGTCCGGACGGTGATGACCTTTCTGGACGTCGGGGTGCGGCGGATCCAGCCGTATCTGGGTCGGACCCCGGATTTGAAGGGGCGCCGGGGCGCCTCGGCGTGGTTGAGCGACGCCACCGACCGGGACAAGCTGACCGGGTGGATTGATCGGAATCCGGTGTTGCGGGCTGCCGGTGTGCGGGTGAACCGGCAGGCGGGTCAGGCCGATGGGGTGGTGCCGCTGTGCCTTCCACCGGAGGGCGATGCGGGGGCGG
This sequence comes from Phytohabitans flavus, assembly GCF_011764545.1. Lineage (GTDB taxonomy): Bacteria > Actinomycetota > Actinomycetes > Mycobacteriales > Micromonosporaceae > Phytohabitans > Phytohabitans flavus. Next base: position 1,087,249 of record NZ_AP022870.1, read on the forward strand.
TGGCGCGGGAGGTGTTCGACTACCTGCACGACCGGCTGCCCGCGCTGGATTTGGCCGCATCCTGGGCGACAGCTGATTCCTATGTGGAGGCCTACCACGCCTGGAGCACTCGATCAGATCTGACGGCAACATTGCGCAGCGGCCCGCCGGTCGTCGACTTCCCGCCGTTGGAAAGCTGCGGGCAGTGCCGGGTGGACCCGGGACTGCAGCGCAGCCAGATTCACGAGAAGCGGCCGTGGCTGTGCGCCGACTGTTTGCAGCGCTACCACGAGCGGTACCGGTCTGCGGGCCTGCGGGACGGGGCGGTGCCGGTGGGCGCCGAGTGGGACCTGCTGCAACGGTTGGGACGCGATTATCACGACGTGGTGTCGGACTTCGGCGAGCTGGCGGCGCTGGGCGACGAGCACAGCAACGGCAACCATTTGGCGACCGTGTTCGCCGACGGCAACAGCATTGGCGCGCTGTTCGACCGGGTGATCGCCAGCGGCGACCCGGACGCGAAAGCGCAGGCGTCCCGGGCGGTTTCCGAGGCGACCCGCGACGCCCTGCGCGAGGCGACCGCAGCGGTCCTGGAGTCCGGGGCCAGGGTTCCGGTGATCCCGCACGTGGTCGGCGGCGACGACCTGCTGGTGTCGGTGGTCGCCGACCGGGCGTGGCGGTTCGTCACCAGCTACCTGCGCGCGTTCTCCCGGCTGCTGGCCGCCGACCAGACGCTGCGGCCGTTCGTGGCCAGCGGAGCCGGGGAGCAGACCGGCGCGTCGGCTGGGGTGGTGTTCGCGCATAACGCGTTCCCGTTCCGCCGGGCGGTGGAGCTCGCCGACGAAGCCAAGGACACGGCGAAGCGGGCCTACGGGGCCGGCAGCCGGCCGTGCTGTGGCTGGACGTGACCCGCGACGGCGAGCGGGCGCCGGCAAACCGGGCGCCGTGGACGCTGGCGGATCTGGAGCAGCACGCTGAGGCGATCCGGACGCTGCGTACCGTGCCGCCGGCGGGCCGGCAGGTGCTGGAGCGGCTGGTCGACACCGACGATCCCGCCCTGTCCGCCGCCCGGATCCACGAGTACGTTCGGCGGCTGGACCGCGGCGATGTCGTCGAGCCGTTCCTGGACGGCGGCGCTGCGGCGGGGCGGATCGGTGACGCGTTGGCGCTGGCGAGGTGGTGGCGGTGAGGTTCCAGATCGCCTTTCACACCCCGTTCCGGGTGGCCACCGGCCGGGCCGGTGAGGGGGCGGATGCCACAGTGGACCGGCAGAACCCGTTGCCGGCGTCCAGCCTCAAGGGTGTGATGCGCTCGGCCGCCCGCGACGTGCTACAGGTCGCACCGGACTGGGTGGATGCGGTGTACGGCACCGCGTGGCAGCCGTCCGCGTGGAGTTGGTCGGACGCCGCGCCGCAGACCGACACGCCGCCGCAAGTGAAGGTTCGCGCCCGCATCCAGATCGCCCCGGACACCGGCACGGTCGTCGAGGGAGCCTTGGCCATCGCGGAGGAGGTGCACACGCCGCTGGCGCAGTTCACCGTCAGCCGGGTCGGCTGGGTCAACCCGGACCTCGTCGCCGCGCACGAGGCGGTCCTGATCGCCTCCGCCCGCGCGGTCACCGCAGTTGGGGGAGACCGCCGCCGTGGCCTGGGCTGGGTGTCCATCACCCCGACCGACCCGCCCTGGCCCACCGACAACGACCAGATATCGGCGTATGTGGATCGGCTCCTCGCCGTGTTGGCCGACCTGCCACCGACGGGTGAAACGCGGTGAGGCGGCAGGTGCTTCAGGTGACCGTCACCGCGCGGCAGCCGCTGGCGCTGGGGGTCTCCTCGGAGGTGTCGTTCTTCACCGACGGCCACCGTTTCGTACCAGGAAGCGTCCTTCGCGGGGCGCTGGCGGCGGCGTGGATCGCCGAGCACGGCACACCCAACGGCAGCGGGTCGACGGCCCGGTTCCGGGCTCTGTTCGACGGGCAGACCCGGTTCGGGCCGCTGCACCCGGACGGCAGCACTCGGATACCGCTGTCGGTGCTCTCCTGCAAGTATCCGCGCGACGAAGTATGCGCCGCCGCCGTGGTGGACCGGGCGTTCGCACCGGTCGTGGCCTGTCCGGGCTGCGGGCAACGGATGCAGGCCAGCAAAGGCGAACTGGGCCTGCCGGCCGACGCGGAACCGCGGCGGGTGGTGCGCACCTCCATCGACCCGCAGACGATGCGCGCCAAGGAGGGCGAACTGTACGGGCACGACGCGCTACCGGCGGGCACCCGGCTGACCGGCACCGTGTTCGGCACCGACAGCTGGCTGGCGCAGCCCCGCACACTGCGACTGGGTGGACGCCGCTCGGTCGGCGGCGCCGCCGACTACCACGCGACCGCAGCGCCGGCGCCGGCAGCGCCGCCCACCGGCGGGACCCTGGTGGTCCGGCTGGAAAGCCCAGCCGTCTTCGTGGATGTGGCCGGGCGGCCCCGCCTCGACCCGGACCCCGACCTGGACCTGCCGAACGGGGTACGCCTGGACGGGGCATGGACCCGGCCAATGTCGTGGTCCGGGTGGCACGCCGCATCACGACTACCCAAACCCGCCGACGTGTGCGCGATGCCCGGCTCCACCTACCGGCTGGTCGGCGAACCGGCCACAGTGGACGCGTTCGCGCAACGGCTGCTCGATGACGGCATCGGCCTGCGCCGGGCCGAAGGGTTCGGTATAGCGCAGATCGCTACCGGGCCGTGGCGGCCACCATCGGCCGGCGACCACACCCCAGCCCAGGCCAGGCCAGCGGGCGGGGCACACCGGCGGCTGCGGGTCCTGCTCGACCTCGACCTTGCCGCCCGGGAGCGGGCCTGGCTGGTCGGCGCGCTGCGCGGCCTGCAGGTCGAGCAGCACCGCGCCCAAACCACCCCCGGCGGCAGCGCGGACGTGGACGCCGTTCTGGACGCGCTGCTGGCCCAGCCCACGGCGGCCGGGCTGACCGGCCGGCAACGCGAAGGCATCCGGACCGCCCTGGCCGACATCGACCCGGCCACCCTGCGGGACCTGACCACCCTGGCCATCACCGCCTACGGGCCAGACGTCGCCCACGATGGCGAAGGACGACGCCAATGATCACTTTCCTGGTGGCGCAGATCGCCGTCGAACCGGGCTGGGCGGTCGGAACGGTGCCGCTTGACGACCCGACCTTGGACCGGGACGTGCTGGTGGACCTCGACGGCCGGCCGTGGGTGCCCGGCTCGTCGCTGGCCGGGTCGCTACGCGCCCACCTGCGCGCGCACGACGCCACGGCTGGCACCAGCCTGGAAACCACCCTGATGGGCAGCCGCCCCCCAAAGCAGCACGACGAGGCGGCCGACGCCTCCCGGCTGTGGCTGCTGGGCACCCGCTTCGACGCCGACCCCACACCCACCGGCAGGCCAGGCGTGGGCGGCGAGCCGCTGCTGGAGACGGTGGGCCAGACCGGCATCGACCGCCGCCGCGGCGCCGCCACAGCCACATCGTTGCGCTACAGCCGCACCGTGGCCTGCGGCGGGGTGCTCACCGCGTACCTACGCTTCGACGGCGAACTCGACGCCGCGCACCTGACGGTCCTGGCCGCGTGGCAGCCGGCCATCGGCCGTGACCGCAGCACCGGCGGCGGCCAGGCCCGGCTGTCCCGCCTGCGCCACGGCACCATCGACCCCTGCCTCGCCCGCGGTGCGCGGCTGTGGCTGACCCACCACGGCGAAGCGCTGGTCGCCGCGGTGGCCACCACCGACCTACCCATCGCCGCGGTGACGCCCGAAGCGTGGCTGGTAGAGGATTTGCTCATCGAGGACGCGCTGCTGGTCGGCGATCCCCGCCCGACCGGGCCCGCCAGCCCCCGCACCCGCGGCGGCCGGCCACTGATCCCCGGCTCGGCCTGGAAAGGCGTCATCCGGTCCCGGGTGGAGTACATCCTGCGATCCCTGTACGGCGCACACGCCGCCTGCACCCAGCCCGGCGGCTGCGGAACCTGCCCCACCTGCCACGTGTTCGGCCACCAGAAGGCACGCGGGCTGCTGGCCTTCGCCGACTCCACCATCGACACCACCTGGCAGCCGGCGACCTCAGTGCGCACCCAGGTCGGCATCGACCGGGTCACCGGCGGATCCCGCGACAGGATGCTGTTCCAAACCGACCCGGTCACCTCCGGCCGGCTGCAGCTGCGCATCGACGCCCTCGGCCCGGTCGAGGACTGGGTACGGGTAGCGGTCCGGCACGTGCTCCGCGACCTGCACGACGGGCTGATCGGCGTCGGCTCTCAGGTCACCCGCGGCATGGGCACCCTGCGGCTGGCCAACCCGCCCAACCCACCCGGACCGGTGAACGTGCCAGGCCTGACCGCCCCACCCGGCGAGCCGACCCGACCGGAGGTGCACGGGTGACCGAACGCCACACCGCCACCCTGCACGGCTACGGCCGCCTGCCCTGGCCCACCCTGGCCGCAGCCCTGCGCGCGGTACCTACCGCATGGGCCGACTACCACGGATTCCACATCGGCGCATGCCCGGACCAGGCTCCGCCGTACACCCACCTGTGGGCGTGGACCGACGCATGGCTGCTGCGGGCACGCATCGACGGCCCCTCGGCCATCGTCGGCGCCCTCGAGATCGGCCCTGCGGCCCCGACCGGCCTCACCGCGCTGCATGCCGAGCAGGTCCGGTACGTGACCCGCACCGCGCACACCTGGCCCGCCGGCGAAAAACGCGTCGGCCCGCTACCAGCACAGGTCGCCGACCAGCAGGTCACCCTGTACGAGGTGGGCGGGCCGCATCCGATCACCTTCGTCCGGATGGACGGGCGATGACCGCGCCACGGACAGCGGTCGCCCGCTGGTGGTGGCAGGCGCGCGGCACCGTGCTGGTCGCCACCGCGAACTTCGCCGTCGCCGCCACCCTGGCCGGCACCGCCGCGCTACTCGCCCTGGTCGTGCAGGACCTGCTGCCAGTGACCGGACCCCGACAGCTGTCGCCCACACGGGTGCTATGCCTGGCCGCCACACTCGCCGCGCTGTTCGCGGCCCTCGTCTGGCGCGGGTCAGTACACCAGCGCACCGGCACGCTGTTCTACGTGCGGCTGATCGACGACGCCTGGCCAGACTGGCACACCATCCCGCTGCGGGCAGCCAGCCGCCGCCGCATGTCGCTACGGTCGGTCACCCGCTGGGCAGACCTGCCCACCCATACCCGTGACGGGACCATCGACCTGGTCGACATGTGCGCCGACGTCGCCGCCGCACTCGAGGCGGTGGTCAACGGCGACCGGGACGACACCGCCTACACCATCGCCCCCAACATGCCCTGGCCGGCGGCGCTGGCCATCGGCGCCGAACTACCCATCGTGGACAACCTGCGCCTGCTGGAGCTGCCTGGCCGGCCGGATAGCGCCGGTGACGGCATGCCGGAGGTCGTGTTCCGAATGCCTCAACCGGCCACCGGCGGCGCCGCGCTGCCCTCGGCGACGACACGCCGCACCACCGGGAGGAGGGTCGGGCTCCTGCTCACCTTCACAGGCCGCGGTCTGGACCCGGACACCGTCTTCGACGGGATGGACGTCGGCGAGTTCTACGAACTCGGCCCGGCAGCCCTGGGCGTGGCCCGACACGCCGGTCCCGGGTTCACCAGCGCACAGCTGGCCACCCTCGCCCGGTCCCTGCCACCGGCCGTCGCCGCGATCAAACAGGCCACCACCGGGCGGGAGCTTGTCGTGGCCGCCGCCATGCCCAAAACCCTGGCCATGGCGCTGGGCTGGTGCCTGGCCCAAGGTGACTGCCGGTTCTTCGCCGGCACCCACCTGCTGCACTGCGTCGACACCAAATCCGGACACTGTATGCCGATGCGGGTCCACCCGGCACAACCGGTAAACTGCCGCACCGGTCAGGAGGCGTGAGATGCCCAGCCGCTGGCGTCTGCTGCTGCCCGGGATCGACCCCGCCACGGTGCGGCTGGAGCACCTGCACGCGGTCGTCTGCCGATGGCTGGACGACAGCGACGAAGCGCACCGGGCACAGACCAAGCCCTACTCGGTGTCCCCGCCGATCGCCGCGACCGGCGGGACCGCGGTCGAGATCGGGTTGCTCACCGAACCACCAGCCGACCGGCTGTGCCAGCAGGCCCAAGCCGGGACCCGGGTCCGGCTGGGCTCGTCCTGGTCGACCCTGCACACCGCGCCGCAACAGGTTACGGCCGAATCATGGCAGGCACTGGCCGACATCAGCGACACCAACGGCGACCAGGCGTGGTGCCTACGGTTCCTCACCCCGACCACGTTCCGGCGCGGCAACTCCTTCACCCCGGCGCCGACGCTGCCGGCGATCCTCGGCTCGCTGCGCCGCTCGTGGCGCGACTTCGCACCGCCAGACCTGCCACCGCTGGTGCTGGACCTGTCGGCCGATCCGGTGTGGTTGACCGACATCGACGTGGCCAGCCAGACCGTGCGCGTCAACGACCGGGTGATATCCGGGTTCACCGGCCGACTACGGTTCGTCTGCGACACCGACAGCCAGGCCGCCGCCAGCGTGGAAAGGCTGGTGCGCTTGGCCGCATACGCCGGCATCGGCGCCCACACCACCCGCGGGTTCGGGCTGAACCGCCGGGAGCCGACCTGGACACCGGCACCATCGCGCCGCCCCCAAGCCCGGCGGCCTGTCCCGCAGGGATGAGCCTGGGCGCCCTGCACGCGGCCGCGACCGCCGTCGAAGCGTTGACCGCGGCATGGCAGGAACTGCTCGCCGACGACCGAACGGACGGCATGGTCTCGCCCGGCACAGCCCGGGTGTCGTCGCTCACGGAATTCCCCGGGTCTGGGCTCACGTAATTCCCCAGGGTGTGGCCCTCGGTTGATGTTCTACTTGGTGCCGGTCGGTGTTGTCGAGCCGGCTCGGCCGGGTCGTTTGTTGGGGCGGTAGCTGGGTCCGTTCATGAAGACCTGGTGGCTGGTGTTGATGAGCCGGTCCAGCAGCGATTCGGCGACGACGGGGTTGGGGAACAGCGGATACCAGTCGGCCGGTGACCGGTTCGAGGTGGCGATCAAGGACCGGCCGGCCTGGGCGCGTTCGGAGATGAGTTCGTAGAGGTCGTCGGCCTGTTGGGCAGTCAGTTCGCGCATGGCGAAGTCGTCCAGGATCAGCAACGCGGGACGGGCGAGCTCGGCGAGGCGGCGGGGCCAGGTGCGGTCGGCGTGGCCGCCGGCGAGGTCGGCTAGGGCGCGGCTGGTTTTGGTGAAGCGGACGTCGGCGCCGCGGCGGATGGCGAGGTGCCCGAGGGCTTGCGCTATATGGGTTTTGCCGACGCCGACCGGGCCGTGCAGGATGACCGACTCGCCGGCCTGCAGCCAGCGCAGCGCGGCCAGGTCGCGGATCTGCGCGGCGGGCAGTTTCGGGCTGGTGTGAAAGTCGAACTCCTCCAGGGTGGTGGTCTGGTCGAAGCGGGCGCGGCGCAGCCGGCGTTGCATGCCCATGGTTTCCCGGCGGGTGATCTCGTCGTGGCAGAGCACCTGCAGGAACTCCAGGTGGCCGAGCTCGCCGGCTTGGGCTTGGGCCAGGCGGGCGTTGAGGGTGTGCAGCATGCCGGAGAGCTTCAACGCGCGCAGGCTGTCGTGCAGCGCGGTGTCGACGATGGTCACGAGGTCTCCTTGGGCTGGTAGAGGAAGTGGTGCAGGGCGGCCATCAGGTCGGCCCAGTCGGTGCCGGCCGGGCGGGGAAAACCGTTGCGCTGCAACACTTCGGCGACGTCGTGCAGCAGGCCGTAGGTGAACCGGGGATCTGCTCCGCCGGGCTGGGGCAGCGGGTAGGCCGGCTGCGGCGCCGTCGCCGTGGTGGTCTGGTCGGTCATGCCAGCACTCCCGCTGCGGCGCTGGGCTGCTCGTCGTCACCAGCGTCGCCGCGGTCGTCGTCCGCGATGACCGTGTCCATGTCGAGCGTGACGTTCGGGGTGGGCAGGGGGATGACGTTCGCGAACAGCTGCGAAGGGCCGTGCAGGTGCGCTGCGGCGCCGCCGTCACCAGCGGACGGTGGTGGCGGGTCGGTCTCGGCGCCGGCGACCAGGATGCCTTTGACCGTGCGGTAGGACGGGTCGCCAGCCGCGATCGCCTTGGTGCAGGCGGCCTCGAGACGGGCGGTGCCGTGCTTGTCGGCCAGTCCGAGCACGCCCTGCGCGGCGCGGAGCCGGAACAGAGCGTTGACCTCCAGAAGCCCGGCGATGACCTGAGCGCAGGCGGGGCCGATCTCGGCGGAGCGGGTGCGGCACCAGGTCGGCGTCCGCATCCGGAACGCGATCTTCTCGGGCGGATAGTGCCCGAAGTCGGTCTGCTTGCCTTGTGGCTTGCGGCCGTGCGTGGCGATCAGTTGTCCCTTGTGGAAGATCTGGACCACCAGCGGTGTCTCGCGGGCGTCGACACGCTGGCCGATGAACCGCCACGGCACCGAGTAGATCGTCTTACCGACCTTGGCGTGGATGTCCGGTCCCACCACCGCCGTCGACCACGTCGCCAACGCGAACGCCTTGCCAGGCAACGGTTGCAGCACTTCTGCTTCGACAGCCGCGAACACGGACGCCGGCGCCGCACCGCCCAGCGGCCGGCAGGACCTGCGGCCGGCGACCTCGGCGCACCACTGGGTCGCAGCGGCCTGCATCGCCTCCAGCGACGCGAACTGGCGACCGCGCCAGAAACTGTCCCGGATATACGGCATCGGCCGCTCGATGCGGGCCTTGTCCCGCGGCTTGCCGCGTCGGGCCGGGTCGACTAGCACCCCGTAGTGGGCGGCCAGTTCAGCATAGGAGCGGTTGATCTTCGGGTCGTAGAGGTCAGGCTTGTCCACCCCGGTGCGCAGGTTGTCCGGCACCAGCCGCCGCGGCGTGCCACCGAAGAACGCGAACGCCTCGATGTGTGCCTCGGTCCAGGCCCGCTGATCCATGGTCAGGACCGGCCGCACGAACATGTGCCGCGAACACGCAAGGACCATGGCGAACGCCCACACTCGACGCCGCTTGCCGGTCGCCGAATCTACCCAATGGCCCAGATGCCCGTAGTCGATCTGGGCCTCCTCACCCGGCGGGAAGTCCGTCTCATCGCGCAGCACCACGACCCGGTCCCGGCGCACCTGTTCCGGCAGGTTCGCCGCCACATACCGCTTCAACGACGCCACCGACGCGGTCAGGCCGTGCTCGTCCCGCAGCCGCTGGTGGATCGTCGCCTGCGTCACCCCCAACTTCAGCTGGGCAGTGATGTACTCGTGATGCTTAGCGATCTGCGGCCAGGTCACCTGCCGCAACCGGGTATCGGCCAACTGAGGGAACCACCGCGTCACCAGCGCCGCCCAGTCCTGCTGACTCATCGCCGGCCCACCCGGCACGAACCCAGCCGCGACCGCCGGGGCCAGGTACTTGCGGATCGTCTTACGATCCACACCCAGCGACGTGCCCACCTCGCTGATCGACCGGCCCGCGTACCAGTGGATGAAGATCTCGGTCACATCGACCACGTCGAACGTTCTCCTCGCCATCAGCTCCCTCACCCGTCACCCGGACAAGGGAGAACTCTTCAAGATCGCGAGGACCACCCCACTGGGAGCCCTAGGCGCCCAGGCGCCTCACCTGGGGAATTAGGTGAGCGAGCGGGTGGGGAATTACGTGAGCGTCAGACCGCTACAGGTGGGGAATTACGTGAGCGCCGACACGGTTCGCCGCCGAGGCGGACGAACGGATCGCACACCTCGCCGTCGCACTGGCCGACGACACCTTCCAGCCACGGCCATTGACCTCGGTCGAGATCCCTTAGGACGACGGCGGCGTACGCCGGCTCGCCATTCCTCCCGTGGCCGACCGCCTGGTCGAGAAGGCCATCGCCGCGGTCCTGTCCCCGGTGATCGATCCCTGGCTGGGGCCGTCGTCGTTCGCTACCGGCCAGGACTCGGGGTCACCGGCGCGGTGCAACAGGTGTGCCGGCTGCGCGGCGAGGGACTGGGCCTGGCACAGGGCGCACCGCTATCGCCGCTGTTGTCCAACCTGGCCCTGGAACAAACTCGACGACCAGGTACGCGACGCCAGGTTTCCGCTGGTCCGCTACGGCGACGACATGCTGCTACTGGCCAGCTCGCAGGCCGAGGCAAGGGAAGGGCTGAAGGTAGTGACCGAGGCTGCCAAACAGATCCGCATGGATGTCGGCGACGCAGCGGTGATGTCGTTCGAGACCGGGTTCTGCTTCCTCGGTGAGGACTTCGGGCCCCGGTACCCGCCAGTAATCGACGACCACCGCATCGTCGAGCCGGCCACCCGCACCGTCTACGTCAGCGTGCCCGGCGCTGGCGTACGCATCGAGGCCGGGCGGCTGGTCGTCGAGTCCCCGGACGACGATCGAGGCGATCATCTTCTCGGACGGGTACGGTCCGCGCTTCCGCTCAAGCCGCGCGTAGTAATCGGTAGACATGTGGCACAGCGAGGCCGCCTCTTCCCGCCGTAGCCCGTCGGTCCTGCGGCGCTGTCCGCGCGGAAGGCCGACGTCCTCGGGTTGCAGCCACTCCCGCCGGCGCCGAAGGAACTCAGCCAGACCGGCCCGATCAATCACCAATGCGCTGTCCTTTCTCGGTGCTACCCATTCCTACCGTCCGGCGCACTCGAGCAGCCACGGATTGCCGATCCCCCTTCTCGGCAACACGGCGGCCCCGCGATTTACGGACCAGCCAAGGCGCGTCACCATCGATCAGCGCAACGTCCTGTCCGGAGGTCGTGGATCCGGCGGCGGGCCCAGCGTCGCAAGCCCTAAGCCTGGGATCGACAAGTCCTGCCAGGCATCGGCGCCGGTGTTCACAGTGGGACGAGCACCCGGGCCGAGCGGCTATGCCGACGGGTTCCGGTGTGTCCCATCCGGCGGGCAAACCCGGGGAGAGTTGATGAATCCAGATGATGATGACGTCGGCCACAGCCGGTCGGGTGTGTCCCGGCGAACCGTGCTGGGTAGCACTGGCGCCGTTGCGGTAGCGGGGTCGCTGCTTGCGACGGCGACGGCGGCGGACGCGGCGGTGGCCCCTGACGCCGTCGGCGCGCCTGTGGTGACAGTACGGGTCAAGGTCAACGGCGAGCTGCGCACGGTGCAGGTGGACCCGCGGGTCACACTGCTCGATACGCTCCGCGAAAGGCTCGGCCTGCACGGGACGAAGAAGGGTTGTGACCGGGGTCAGTGCGGGGCGTGCACCGTGCACGTCGACGGTCGGCGCGTGTTGTCCTGCCTGACGCTGGCGGCGACGACCGACGGGCGTGAGGTCACCACGATCGAGGGTCTTGCTCGGGGTGACCGGCTGCATCCGATGCAGCAGGCCTTTGTCGAGCGTGACGGTTTGCAGTGTGGTTTCTGTACTCCCGGGCAGATCATGTCGGCGGTCGGCATGGTCCAGGAAGGCAAGGCAAGCTCCGACGAGGAGATCCGCGAACGTATGTCGGGCAACATCTGCCGGTGCAGTTGCTATCCGCGCATCGTGGACGCGATCAAAGACGCGCAGAAGGTGATGCGCTGATGCGGGCGTACTCCTTTACCCAACCGCGTTCTGTAGCCGAGGCCGTCGCGCACGGCGGGGCGGGTACCGCCTTCCTCGCCGGCGGCACGACTCTGGTCGACCTGATGAAGCTCAATGTGATGACCCCGGACCAGGTCGTGGACATCAACCGGCTTCCGCTGCACGGCATTACCCTTGACCGAGATGGGCTGCACATCGCTGCGCTCGAGCGGATGAGCGACGTCGCCGCCGACCGTACCGTGCGCCGGGACTATCCGATGATCGCTCAGGCGCTGCAGCTGAGCGCCTCCGGGCAGCTGCGCAACATGGCGAGCATCGGCGGGAACCTGCTGCAGCGCACTCGATGCGGCTACTTCCGCGATGTCACGACCGCCTGCAACAAGCGGGAGCCCGGCAGCGGCTGCTCGGCACTGGCCGGGATCAACCGCATCCATGCGATCCTCGGCACCAGCGACGACTGCGTGGCGACTCACCCGAGCGATCTGGCCGTCGCGCTGGTGGCGCTCGAAACCGTCGTGCATCTGGCCACGGCACAAGGCGCCCGCACGGTACCGCTCGACGCCTTCTACACGCTTCCGGGCACTACGCCGCACGTCGAGAACGTGCTGCGACCGGGCGAGCTCATCACCGGCATCTCCGTTCCCCGCTCGCCGTGGGCGGCGCACTCCCTCTATTTGAAGATCCGCGATCGGCAGTCCTACGAGTTCGCCCTCGCCTCCGCGGCCGTCGCACTCGACGTGCACCGCGGCATCATCCGGCAGGCCAGGATCGCCGCTGGCGGGGTGGGGACCAAACCGTGGCGGCTGACGAGCGTCGAACGGGCATTGGCTGGCCGGCCCGCCAACGCCGACACGTTCGAGTCCGCGGTCGGCAACGCCGCGGACGGCGCCCGGCCTTTGACGCACAACGCTTTCAAGCCCGCGCTGCTGCGGCGCACGCTGATCCGGGCCCTCATCACCCTGCAGGAACGCGGATGAACCAGCCGACCCCGACAGCCGGCAGAGGCGGCGGTCATGCTTGAACTCGCCGCCGAGCTGCTTAAACGCATCTGGGACCGAACCCCGTTCGTGACTGCCACCGTCACCAGGGTGGACGGCAGCGCTCCCCGCCAGCCCGGCGCGTCACTGGTCGTCGATGCGGACGGTGCCGTACTGGGCAACGTGTCCGGCGGCTGCGTCGACTCCGCTGTCTACCAGGCATGTCAGCAGATGCTGTCGGGGGACAGCCGGCCAAAGGTCCTTCGGTTCGGATACACCGACGATGACGCTATCGGCGTCGGCCTCACCTGCGGCGGGACGATCGAGCTGATCCTGCACCATCACGATCCCCGCACCGAGCCGGAACTCGGGCTGGCCTTCGCCGACGCCGCGCAGGACAAGCCGGTCGCCGTGGCCACGATCGTGGCCGGCCCGAGCGCTCACCTCGGGCGGATGATCGTCGTGCGGCCCGGCCGGCCGCGTGAAGGGACCCTCGGCGATGGGGCGCTCGATCGGGCGGCGGTCATCCACGCGACCGGCCTGCTAAACGCGGGGCAGACCGGCACCGTCGAGATCGGCGTGGCCGACGGCTACTGCCGAGAGCCGATGACGCTGCTGGTGGAGAGCAACACTCCGGCACCGCGGATGCTCGTCTTCGGTGCCATCGACCACGCCGCGGCGCTGGCCCGCATCGGCAGCTTCCTTGGCTACCGGGTGACGGTCTGCGACGCGCGGGCCACGTTCGCCTCGCGGGGCAGATTCCCTGACGCCGACGAGGTCGTCGTCGAGTGGCCGCACCGCTATCTGCGGTCACAGCGTCTCGACGGCGGCACGGTCATCTGCGTGCTCACCCATGACCCGAAGTTCGACGTGCCGCTGCTCACCGCCGCGCTGCGGCTGCCGGTTGGCTACGTCGGGGCCATGGGGTCGCGGCGTACCCACGAGGAGCGTCTGGTGCGGCTGCGCGAGGCCGGCCTGACCGACCGTGAACTCAGCCGTCTGCATTCGCCGATCGGGCTCGACCTCGGCGCCTGTACCCCACAGGAGACCGCGCTGTCGATCGCGGCGGAGATAGTCGCTCACCGGCATCGCGGCACCGGGGTGCCGCTGCGGACCGGGGTACCCATTCACCGTCGCGGCGTCCCGTCACCGGATGCCTTCTGGCCGGCGGTGCATCTCGACCAGGGTGTCGGCATCAACCTGCTCGGCGCCGAGGTGCCGTATCCGCAAGCCCTCTCCAGCAGTCAGGAGTCACGATGACCGTCTCACCAGTCGGACGCGAGATCGACCGGGTCGACGGCCGGTTGAAAGTCACCGGTGCCGCCCCCTACGCGGCCGACTATCCGATCTCGAACGTGGCGCACGCCTACGTGGTCACCAGCACGATCGGGCGGGGCCAGATCCTGGAGATGGACACCACCGCCGCGCGGGCCGCTCCCGGGGTTCTGGCCGTGTACAACCCGGACAATAATCTGGGACTGCTCGCGCCGCCGGCGGGGCCGCCGCCGGGGATCGTCGAGAACTACGCACCCCTGCAGGACCGCGAGGTCCGCTACCGCGGACAGGCCATCGCCGTGGTCGTCGCCGAAAGCTTCGAGCAGGCGCGCGATGCCGCGGCGCTGGTCACCACGACCTACCGGGAGGCGACGCCGAACACCTCACTCGAGGCCAACAGCCCCGGTGTGCCCGCCGTCGGGCCGCCCGGCTTTCCACCGCTCAACTTCACTGTCCTGGCACCCGGCGTCGCTTCGATCGACGCGGCACTGGCCGACAGCGCCGTCGTTGTCGAGGCCACCTTCCACCAGCCGATACAGCACCACATCGGGATGGAACCCCATGCCAGCATCGCCGAGTGGAACGCCGACCAGAGCCGGGTGACCGTCCACACCGGATCGCAGACGCCCATGAACTGCAGGCAGCTGATCGCGGCAAGGCTCGGCATCCCGCCCCAGGCTGTGCATGTGGTGACCCCGTACGTCGGCGGCGGCTTCGGCAGCCGGGTGATGGCGTGGAACGACGCCATCCTCGCCGCTGGCGCGGCCCGCAAACTGGGCCGTCCCGTCAAGCTCGTCCTGACCCGGGAACAGGTGTTCACCATGGTCGGACATCGGGGCCAGGTCAACCAGACCATCAGGCTGGGTGCCTCCCGCTCCGGGGTCCTCAACGTGCTCAGCCACGACTGCGACTCCGAGCTGCCGGCCGTCGGCGGATGGCCCACGCTTCCCGCCCATGACACCTCGGACGCGCTGTACAAGACACCGAACCTGCACATCGGCCAACGGTTCGTCAGCCTTGACCTTCCGCCGACCTGGGCGATGCGTGGACCCAACGAGGCGCCCGGGGCGTTCGCGCTGGAAACCGCCATGGACGAACTCGCCGTAGCCACCGGCGTCGACCCGGTCGAGCTGCGGCTGCGCAACTACGCCACCGTCATGCCCGGCGCGGGCCGGCCGTGGTCGAGCAAGCATCTCGACGACTGCTACCGCATCGGTGCACGACGCTTTGGCTGGTCGGCCCGCAGAGCCAAGCCGCGGAGCCGCACCGACGGGCAATGGCTGATCGGCATGGGGATGGCCACCGCCATCTATCCGACCAACCAGTGGCCCGCCGCCGCCAAGGTCGAGCTGCGCCACGACGACACCGCCGTCGTGTCCACCGCGACCAGCGATCTGGGTACCGGCGCGTTGACCGTGCTGGCGATCACCTGCGCCGACAGCCTCGGCATCCCCTTGCGCAAGGTGACACCCCAGCTCGGTGACTCGACGCTGCCGCCGGGCGCGACCGCCGCAGGCTCCGGGGCGACGACCAGCAGCGTGCCGGCGATCCAAGCCGCCGCCGCCGACGTGATACGCGCGCTCGTCCAGCTCGCGGTGACCGAGCCACGCTCACCCTGGCACGGCGCCGCTGCCAGGGATCTGACCTACGAGAACGGCCGCCTGCACGGGGAGGCCTCTCGATGACCTTCGGACGCCTCCTCACCACCGTCGGCAGAAGTGGCATCGAAGCGACGCAGCAGACCCAGCTCGACACCGAGGTGGCCGAACAGTACGAGCTCCACAGTTTCGGCGCCCACTTCTGCGAGGTCCGCGTCAACTGTTTCACCGGGGAACCTCGTGTCACGCGCTTCACCACGGTCGTGGACGCCGGGCGCATCGTCAACGCCCAGGCCACCCGCAGCCAACTCGTCGGCGGCGTCATCTTCGGCATCGGGCAAGCCCTGCTGGAGGACAACCCCCTCGAACTCGGCACCGGGCGCTTGGCCGCCGCAAACATGGCCGACTACATGGTCCCCGTCAACGCCGACATCCCCGACATCGACGTGCACTGGCTTGACCGACCCGACCCCTATATCGGCGGCCTCGGCACCCGCGGCCTGGGCGAACTCGGCACGGTCGGCTCGGCCGCCGCAGTCGGCAACGCCATCTTCAACGCCACCGGCATTCGGCGGCGCGACCTCCCGATCACCCTCGACAAACTGCTGTAGACCCCTTGCAGACCAACCCGACGCGTCGCGGAAGCGACCACGCCGAGTCGGGGGATCCGGAGGACCGTTCGGAGGAGTCCTCGGCGCGTAACCGGCTGCGGGGCATCGTCACCGCCGTCGTGAAGGACACGGTGATGGCGCAGGTGGACATCCAGGCCGGGCCGTTCAGGTGGTGTCGCTGATGAGTCGGGAGGCGGTCGACGACCTCGACCTGCGGGTGGGGTCGGTGGCCGTCGCGGTGATCAAAGTCGACCACGGTCGTGGTGGAGCGATCCGCCCCAGCCGTCGCTAATAGAGGGAGGACCAGCTAGTGAAACTAGGGATCCGGACCCGTCTGGCCGCGCTGCTCGCGGTGGCGGTGGTCGGCCTGGCCGGCTGCGGCGGCGACAGCGAGGACGCCGGGGCGCCGCAGGCCAGCGCCAGCGGATCGGGTGTGACCGGCGACGTGACGGTGTTCGCGGCGGCGTCGCTGACGGAGCCGTTCACGCAGATCGGCAAGGACTTCGAAGCCGCCAACCCGGGCACGAAGTTGACGTTCAACTTCGCCGGCAGCTCGCAGCTGGCCACACAGATCAACGAGGGCGCGCCGGCCGACCTGTTCGCGGCCGCCTCCCCAGCCACGATGAAGACGGTGACCGACGCCGGCAACGGTGACGGCACCCCGGTCACGTTCGTGAAGAACCAGCTCGTCATCGCCGTACCCAAGGGAAACCCGAACGGGGTGACCGGCCTCGCGGACTTCACCAAGCCGGGGGTGAAGGTCGCGCTCTGCGCGGAGCAGGTGCCGTGCGGCGCGGCGGCCAAGAAGGCGCTCGACGCGGCCGGCGTCAAGCTCACGCCGGTGACGCTGGAGCAGGACGTGAAGGCCGCACTGTCCAAAGTGAAGCTGGGTGAGGTCGACGCGGCGCTGGTGTACCGCACCGACGCCAAGGCCTCCGCGTCCGATGTGGACGGCGTCGAGTTTCCGGAGTCGGCGGGCGCCATCAACGACTACCCGATGGTCGTGCTCAAGAACGCGCCGAACAAGACGGCGGCACAGGCGTTCGCCACGTACGTCCAGTCGGACCTGGGCAAGGCCGTGCTGACCGCGGCCGGGTTCCAGGCACCGTAAATGACGATCGGCACGCACCCGCCCGCGCGGGCCGCCACACCCCGGCGGGTCGCCGGGCGGGTGCCGCTGCCGCTTGTCGTCCCCGCCGGCCTGGGCCTGCTCTTCCTCGTACTGCCGCTGGCCGGGCTGCTGATCCGCGCCGTGGACACGCTGCGTCCAGGTGGGCGGTATCCACCTGGACGTGCCCGCCGGGCCAGTCCGGACGCCTGCTGCCAGCGGAGCCATTTTTCGTGTCCGCTGGCAGGACCGACCTGACGCGACTCGTTTCTCGGCCTGACTACGGGTGAGGTGGCCCCGGTCGTGACTGTGCCCGCCCCAGCCTGGGATCGACAAGTCCTGGCAGGCATCGACCGCGAGTGGACAAAGTGGATCAGCACCTATGCCGGTCGGCCGTGCCGACGGTTCCGGTGTGTCCTAGTCCGGCGCCAACCAGGGGAGAACCGATGGGTCCAGATGATGATGCGGGCCACAGGTCGGTGTGTCGCGGCGAAGCATTCTGGGCGGTGGCGCCGCCGTCGCGGTAGCGGCCACGCTGCTGGCAACGGCGGCGGACGCCGCACGAGCCCTCGACACGGGAATTCGGCACCGTCGGCGCGGCCACCGCAGTCGGCAACGCCAGCTACAACGCCACCGGCATCCGGTCCGCGACGGCTCCTCACCGCGTACACGCAAGGGTGCGGTGTAGGGCACCGGCCCGGGCCGAAGGGTCGCCTTGAACGTTGTCCGCTCCTTTGGAGGAAGTATGAGACTACCGGACGGTGTCGTGGACGCTCTTTACCGGCACGCTTGCGAGCGACCTGAACAGGTCGCCTGTCGGTTTCTCGGTACCGGCGATGTGGACGGCCCGGTGGTCGAGTGGACTTACCGCCGGCTGTACCGGGAAGTGTTGGGCGTGGCGGCGGCGTTGCGCCGGGAACTGCCGGTGGGTTCACGTTGCCTGTTGCTGTATCCGCCTGGCTTGGACTTCATCGCGGGTTTCCTCGGCTGCCTGTGGGCGGGGATGGTGGCGGTGCCGGCGTACCTGCCCGAGGGCCGCCAGCAGCAGCCGCGGGCGCTGAAGCGCATGCTGCGGGTGATGCGAGACTCCGGAGCGGCGGCGGTGCTCTCCGCGCCGGACGAGGTTGGGCTGGCCGGACGCGCCTCAGAGTTCGATCCCGCCTTTGCCGGCCTACGCTGGCTCAGCGGTGACGGGCGGCTGCCGGAGCGGGATATCGCCCCGGTCGGCGGCGGCGAGGATGTGGCGTTTCTGCAGTACACATCTGGCTCGACCGGCTCACCCAAAGGCGTCGTCGTCTCGCACGCCAACCTCATCCACAACTTGCGCAGCCAGCACGCGGCTTGGCGGCAGCCGGCGGCGCGGGTGGTGTCGTGGCTACCGGCCTACCATGACATGGGTTTGGTCGGCAGCCTGTTGTACCCGCTGTTCGTGGGCGGCACGGCGACTGTGTTCGCCCCGGCGGCGTTCATCGAGCGCCCGGTGCGCTGGCTAGCTGCGCTGAGTCGGTTCGCCGGCACGATGAGCCTAGCGCCGAACTTCGGCTACGAGTTGTGCGTGCGCAAGGTGTCCGAGGTTGATCTGGCCGGGGTCGACCTATCGGCGTGGGCGGTTGCCGGCAATGGCGCGGAGCCGGTGCGGGCTACGACGCTGAGGGCGTTCGTGGACCGGTTCGCGCCGTCAGGCTTTGACCCGCGGGCCCTCATGCCCTGCTATGGCCTGGCCGAGGCGACACTGTTCGTCACCTCGGCGCGGCCGGGGAATTGGGCGGCCACCGGCATCGCCTCGTGCGGTATTCCGACGCTGGACACCCGGGTGTTGGTAGTCGACCCGGACACGGCTACGCCGTGCGGTGACGGCGAGGTGGGCGAAGTCTGGGTGGGTAGCCCGAGCAACGCCGTCGGCTACTGGGACCGTCCAGAGGAGACGGTGGACACCTTCCAGGCCCGGCTCGCCGACGGCGCGGGGCCGTTTCTGCGTACCGGCGACCTCGGCGCCTTCGACGCGGCTGGGCTGCACATCCGTGGCCGGCTCAAGGATCTCATCATCGTCGACGGGGTCAACCACTATCCGCAGGACATCGAGCAGACCGTCGAGGCCAGCGATCCAGCGGTGCGCCCTGGCTGTGTCGCAGCGTTCGCCATCGACGTAGATGGCCGGGAGCGCGTCGTAGTGGTTGCGGAGACGGCTGGCGATGAGATGGACCAGATCGTTGCGGCCATCCGGGCTGCCGTGCTCCGCGAGCATCAGGTCAGCCTCCACGCCGTGACGCTGGTGCGGCCGCGGACGATTCCCAAGACCTCCAGCGGCAAGATACAACGGCGGGAGACTGCCGTCCGGTTCGCGGCCGACACGCTGCATCGGCATGACGCGGGCGCTGCCGTCGCCGAACGCTCTACCGACGAGGTCCGCGGTTGGCTGGTAGCACACCTCGCTGCCGTGCTTTGCCTGCCTAGGGATCGGATCGGCGGCACTGAGCCGTTCGACAGCTTCGGGCTGACCTCGCGTGATGTCGTGGCGCTCAGCGTTGAGTTGAGTGCATGGCTGGGCCGGCCGGTCGCGCCGAGCGACGTCTACGGCCACCCTGCGGTGGACGCCCTTGCGCGGCACCTCACCATGGAGCCAGATGACACTGCGTCGGACTGGGACGAGCCCGCGCCCGCGATCCAGCATGATGTGGCGGCGCCGGCCGACGCGGTCGCGATCGTCGGTATCGGTTGCCGGTTCCCCGGTGCCGACGGTCCTGCCGGGTACTGGTCGCTGCTCAGCGGCGGGGTCGAGGCGGTGCGCGAGGTGCCGGCCGATCGCTGGGACATCGAGGAGTACTTTCAGCCCGGCGGCGCGGCGCCCGGGAAGATGTATACCCGCCGGGGCGGTTTCCTCGACGACGTCGCAGGCTTCGACGCGGAGTTCTTCGGCCTGTCGCGGGCGGAGGCAGGGTACCTGGACCCGCAGCAGCGGCTGCTGCTAGAGATGGCCTGGGCTGCGATGGAGGACGCGGGCGTGCCACCGGCCGACCTCGCCGGCTCCGCCACCGGGGTTTACATCGGCCTTACCACAGGCGACTACGGCCAGATGATGGCGGCTGCGGAGGTCAATGCCGGGCCGTACGCCGCGACCGGCAACGTCGCTTGCATGGCGGCTAACCGGCTGTCCTACACTTTCGACCTGCGCGGTCCGAGCCTAACCGTCGACACCGCCTGCTCGTCGTCGCTCGTCGCCGTCCACCAGGCATGCGCCGCCATCCGCGCAGGCGACATCGACGCGGCGCTGGCCGGCGGTGTCAACCTCATGCTGTCACCGACGACCACGGTGGCGCTATGCCAGAGTGGTGCACTGTCGCCCGACGGGCGCTGTTACACGTTCGATGCCCGGGCCAATGGTTACGTACGGGGCGAGGGCGCCGGGCTGGTGCTGCTAAAGCCCCTCGCCCGCGCATTGGCAGACGGTGACCGGATCTACGCGATCATTCGCGGCAGCGCCGTCAACCAGGACGGTCGCTCCAACGGGCTCACCGCGCCCAACCCTCAGGCGCAAGCCCGGGTCATCCGCCAGGCATACCGCAACGCGGGCATCGAGCCCGGTCGGATGAGCTACGTCGAGGCGCATGGCACCGGTACGGCGCTTGGCGACCCGATCGAGGCCAGTGCCCTCGGCCTGGTCCTCGGCGGTGCCCTGCCGCCCGGGCGGCGTTGCGCGATCGGCTCGGTGAAGACCAACGTCGGCCACCTAGAGCCCGCCGCCGGCGTGGCCGGTCTCATCAAGGTTGCGCTGGCCCTGCATCACAGGCAACTGCCACCGAGCCTTCACCACGCCACCACCAACCCGCACATCGACCTTGACCGGCTGGGGCTTCGAGTGTCTGACACGCTTATGCCGTGGCGGTCGGACGGCTCGCCGCGGATCGCCGGAGTAAACAGCTTCGGGGTCGGTGGCACCAACGCACACGTGGTACTGCAGGAGGCGTCGCTGCCCGCTGACCCTGCTGCCGACGGCACACCGGGCCTACTGCTGCTATCAGGGCGCACGCCCGAGGCGGTGGCCGGTCTAGCCCGACAGTTCGCCGAGTTCCTGCCCGGCGCCACCGCCTCCCTGGCGTCGGTGTGCCACACCGCGGGGCTGCGCCGTACACACCACGAGCACCGGCTTGCCATCGTCGCCTCGGCGATCGGAGCTGTCGTCGACAAGCTGGCGTCCGGCACCGCCGGCGGGGTCACCGGGCGGGCGCGGTCCGGCGCCGACGGCCGGGTTGTGTTCGTCTGCCCCGGCCAGGGCGCTCAGCACGTGGGCATGGCCCGCGTGCTGTACGAGCACGACGCGGCGTTCCGGGCTTCGTTCGACCAGTGTGCAGTCCAGATGCGACAGCACCTGGACTGGTCGCCGTGGGAGCAGCTGCACGCCGACGAGCCGGTTGCCCGGCTCGACGAGGAGGAGGTCGTGCAGCCGTTGCTGTTCGCGATCCAGGTCGCCCTGGCCGCCGCGTGGCGCGCCCGTGGAGTCCGGCCGGATGCCGTGGTGGGCCACAGCATGGGCGAGGTGGCCGCTGCTCATATCGCTGGCGTACTCGACCTGGCCGAGGCCGCAGAGCTGACCTGTGTGCGCGCCAGGCTGCTTGCCGAGGTGCGCGGCCAAGGCGCGATGGCCGTCGTCGGCTTGCACCACACGGCGGTGCGGGCGGAACTTCCCGCCTACCGGGGTCGGTTGCACCTGGCCGCAGCCAACGGGCCGGCGCTGTCTGTGGTTTCTGGCGACTGCGATGCCGTTGCCGCGTTCCAGCGCTCTGTCGAGGACCGCGGGGTATTCGCGCGGGCGGTACGGGCCAGCGGTGCCGGGCACTCCCCGGTCGTCGAGCCGGTGGCCGCGGCCGTCGCCCGACGCTTCGCCGGCCTGCGGCCGAAATCGGCCCAGATCCCGCTGTACTCGTCAGTCACCGGCGAACGTATCGCTGGCGAAGAGATGACCGGCCCTTACTGGGGCGCAACCTGCGCGACCCCGTGCTGTTCCACCCGGCGGTGGCTCGCCTGGCGGCCCACGGATATCGTCTGTTTCTCGAGATGAGCGCCAACCCGACGCTTGTGGTGCCGATCCAGCAGGCCCTCGACGAGGTGGGCGGCGATGGCCAAGCGATCGGGTCTCTTGTCCGCGGCAGGGACGATCGCGAGACGATGTTGGAAGCGTTCGGGGCGCTGCACGCCAGCGGTGCCGCAGTCGACCTGCGTCGGGTCCTGCAGCGGTCCGCGGCGGTCACCACGCTGCCGACGGCACCCTGGCAACGGCGGCGGTACTGGTTCAGCGAGGACGGCAGAGGCGAGCCGGCCGCGGTCGACGTGGGGCAGGCGGTGGCCGACGCGTTCGCCAGCGTGCTGCGTACTCCGCAGGTTCCACCCGATGCGAGCTTCTTCGAGCTGGGCGGTTCCTCGCTGATGGCTGCGCAGATGCTGTACGGGCTGCGCACAGCCTTGGCCCGCGACGTTCCCCTGCGTCTGTTGTTCGACAACCCGACCGTGGCAACGCTCACCCATGCCCTCGGCACGACGGCCGCCGATGCGATGTACACGTCGAGCCCGGTGCGCGTGGAGCTTTCCGACTACCCCGTTACCGTCAACCAGGAGCGCTACCTGCTCGCCGAGCTGCGTGGCCGGCCCGGCATCATTGTCACTCAGCACCTGTTGCTCAACGGCCCGATCGACATCTCGCGACTCCAGTACGCCCTGGGCGAGGTCATCGCGACCCACGACGGTCTGCGCACGGTCTTCGTGCAGCGAGGTTTGGGCGAATGGCGTCAACGCTTGACGGCGTCCGGCACGCCGCCGTTGCCGGTGCTCGACCTGCCCGCGTCCGGCGACCGGGACGTAGTCTTGTCCGCGTACTTGAACGAGGTCGAACAATCCTTCTCGCTGTTCGACGGCCCGTTGTACCGATTCGGCCTCGTCCGCCTGGCGCCCGAGCGGCACCTCTTCGCGATAGTCCTGCATCATCTCATCACCGATGGATGGTCGCAGGGCATCTTCTACCAGGATCTACTGAGGGCCTACAGCGGTGAAGAACCGCTGGTCTCCCCGCCCCTACGTCTGGTCGACTACGCACACTGGGAACGCGCCAAATATTCGGGCACTCACCTCGACGACCGCATCGCGTACTGGCGCAATAAGCTCTCCGAGGTTCAGCCACCGATCCTTCGGTTCGTACACGAAGACCGACGAGCGGTCGCACCCGCCTCGATGAAACTTATCGAGGTCGATATCGAACGGACCGTGGAAGCAGCTCTGGAGAACGCCGCCCGCCGCACGGACACAACCATGCAGATGATGCTGCTGACCAGTTTCCTTCTCACGCTGCGGCGCCACAGCGACCAGGACCAGATCGCAGTGCCGATCAACGTGTCGGCGCGCGAACAGCCAGACCTCGAACGCCTCATCGGGTTCCTGTCCCAGCTTCGCCTGGTCGACGTCGATTTCCATGAAAGCTCGACGCTACGGGACTGCCTGCTACGGGTGCGGAACGCCGTACTGAAGGCAGGCGAAGAGCAGGACGTGTCGATGAGCCAGTACTTCCACCTGGACGGCATCGGCCAGGAGGACATCCCGTACCGCGTATCTATGAACTTCCTCCCGTCCGTGGACCTACCCGACCGGCTCGGCGACGCGACGGTCACCATGGCCCCCGGCAGAGCGGGTACGTCCTTCCCCGCGACATTCTGTTGGTAGTTCGCCGTGTGAAGGACTGCCTTCGACTGTCCTTCGGCTACGCGTCCGGCGTCGTTGACGAACAGGGGATCACCGAATTCGTGGCAGACGTGCGGGAGTCGCTCGGCCGACTGGCCGGCGACCTCGACGAACCAAGCGATACCTCGGTTGGCCACCGCAAGGGGTCGCATGACACCACTGAGCCTGTCGACGACCTGATCGCGGCGCCGCCAACGTCGACAGACCAGGTCCACAGCTAGAGAAGGGAGTGCCCGTCATGCACGCTACGGCGTGGATTCTGCCCGCCGGCGACCCCGCCCGGCCCGGACCGGCCACCCTGCATAAGGGACGGGTCACCATCGGTCCGGCGGGACCCGAGGACGCGCTGGTCGAGCCGGTACTCGTCGGCTGGGAGGGCAACTGTTTTCACGCCGTGCAACGCCAGCCGATCGATATCGCGCGGCGCAGGGGCGAGACACAGGTGGTGCTGGGCAACAGCGGCGTCGTGCGGGTGCTGCGCCCACCCCAGCGGCACACCCACGAAATCCTGCGCGAGGGCGACATGTGCCTGGTGCAAGCCAACTGCAAGCCGGACAGGTTCGGCTACGCGCTCAATGGCGCGGCGTTCGGGTACGACGCGACCGGCACGGTCGGGCTGTTCGCCCGACGGACGGTGATCCCCGGCCGCTGCCTCGTGCCCCTGCCGGAAGAAAGCTCCTACACCATCGAGCAGTGGGCGGCGTTCTCCATCCGCTACGTCACCGCGTGGGCCAACTGGCGGGTCGCTTACGGCACCTGGCGGCTGCAGGTGACCGAGGAGGACCAAGCGGCGCCGTACGTGTGGGGGTGGGGCGGCGGGACCAGCTTCGCCGAGCTTACGCTGGCGGCACTACACGGTGCGGAGGCCACCATCATCACCTCCCACGAACGGCGGATCACGACAGCGAAAAATCGAGGTCTTTCAGCGGTCGACCGGCGGGCGTTCCCGAACATCGCCTTCGACGAGCGGCGCCACGAAGACTCCACCTACGTCGCCCGCTACCGTGCATCGGAGCAGGTGTTCCTGGCAGCCGTCCGCGACGCGACCCGGGGACTAGGGGTGTCCATCTTCGTGGATCACCTCGGCGGTTCGCTGCTGCGCGCGACGTTGAAGGCGCTGGCCCGGCAGGGCGTGGTCACCACCGCCGGATGGCGCGAAGGGCTGCGGACCACGTTCGTGCGGGCGGCCGCCTGCATCGAACGCCACCAACACATCCACACCCACTACGCGAGGCGCAGCGAAGTGCTCGACGCGATGGCCTTCGGCGAGCGGTGCGGTTGGATGCCGCCGCCCGAGGCGATCAGTCCGCCTTGGAACTACGACGACATGCCCGACCTCGTTGACGCGTACGCCGCGAACCACGTGGAGACGTACTTCCCGCTCGTACGCGTCAACCACTGACGACCCGCCGGGACAGCGCGCCGGAGCCAGACGACGACCGGGGGTCGCGGACCGCACTCAGGATGCGGATGTTCCATGGTGCTGAGCCTCGGCGTCGCAGGCGTGACACTGGCGGCGGGGCCGGCCTCACCCGCCCTACCCTCTACCGCAACCACCCCGATGTCGTAGCTGACTTCCTCGCCCGAGCCAGGCAGCACCAGACCGCACTCCGACCCCAAGGCCGACGCAGCGCCTCGTCGAGCGGATCGCGAAACTTCGCAGGGAAACGAAGAACTGCGGCTGCACGTCGAGCTTTACGAAGAACACATCCGGCGCCTCACCATCGAGAACAACCGGCTCAGTCAGCAGCCGGCGTTGCCAGACAACCTCACCGACCTCGACCGACACCGTCGACGACAACACGACCTCAAGCCTTGACGACCTATGGACCGTTGGTGTCGAGCCGAGCAAGCGCCACCAGGTACGACCGAACGTGCAACGTCTGTGACCAGCAATGCGGAACCGGCGAAGCGAACACGCAGACCGCTGATTCCGGCACCTTGATTGGGTACAAGTAGAGCAACAAGTTTGCGCACCGGCTGGAGGCTGGAGAGGTCGACGTCCAAGTTTGTCGATTAGGAAGATCGGCATGTTGTGTTGGCGCCGGCACTGGTGAGTGGACCTCCCGAGGGCTATCGAGACGCCGACGCCCTTGACACGTCCAGCTCTGACTCACCTACATGGCCCAGCGACCAGCGCTCGCGCCGAAACCGTGCAGCAGGGTATCGACAAGCCGGGTGGCCAGTGCGTCGGCATCCAGGTCCTCATCCGGTCCTGTCGCAGCCTCGTGGATGAGCGCGTAGTAGACGCGGCGTACCCAGTCGAGATCGGCATCCGCGCGAAGTAGGCCCGCATCCCGCGCCCTCCGGAACATCTCGTCGCACCGGCCTCGGACCTCACTGTGTACCCGCGCGACCTCGGGATCACGTGAAGTGGTCCGACTCATCGCGTATCCCCAGTCGATCTTGACGCGGAGCACGTTCGCGGTCACTTGGTGCAGCGTGACCGGAACCGGCGCCGTGGTTGTGTAGGCCGACTCCACGGCCTCGGCGAACCGCCGTGTGGCCCACGCGGCCATCGCGTCGATGAGCGCGTCGCGCGAGGTGAAGCGGCGGTGCACGGTGGTGCGTGCGACTCCGGCGGCCTCTGCGACCTGCTCCATGCTCGCCGCCGGGTTCCGACTGAAGGTGCGTTCGGCTGCCTCCAGGATCGTCCGCACGGTTCGTTCCGTGTCCGAGCGCAGCTTAGTCACGTGAACCAGGCTACACCGCTGTCCCATTGCAAACGGAGTTGCAACACGTATGACGCATGTGATAGCCTTCTGGCATCAACGTTGTTGCAAATAGATGGGAAGAGTTGCGATGGACTTGGGACTGGACGGCAAGACCGCAGTAGTGACCGGAGCCAGCCGGGGGATCGGCCTGGCGAGTGTGCAGAGGTTGATGAGCGAGGGGGCGCAGGTGGTCGCCGGAGCGCGCACGCTCACGGCCGAGTTGAAGGAGACGGGCGCACTCGTGGTGAGCGCTGACCTGGCCACCGCCGCAGGCGCCACCGTTCTGGCCGAGCGGGCGATAGCCGAGCTGGGCGGCATCGACGTACTGGTCAACAACGTCGGTGGCGGTGTGGGAGAGGGACAGACCGGCGGGTTCCTCCATTTCGATGACGAGCAGTGGTTGGGTACCTACGAACTGAACTTCCTCAGTGCCGTGCGCGTCACCCGGGCCACGCTGCCCAGCCTGCTCGATCGGAGGGGCGTCATCGTGAACATCTCCTCCAACGGTGCGCGGCAGCCGGGGTCGGGGCCGGTCCCCTACACGACCGCGAAGGCGGCACTGACAGCGTTCGGCAAGGCACTGAACGAGGAGTTCGGGCCGCAGGGCGTCCGAGTCAACACGGTCTCACCCGGCCCGGTGCGCACCTCACTGTGGGAGGGAGCGGAGCGATACGGCGCCGAGCTGGCCAGAACGCTGGGGCTACCGCACGAGGAGCTGCTTCGGGTCCTGCCGGGACAGGTCGGCATGACGACTGGCCGGTTCGTCGAGCCCGCCGAGGTGGCAACACTGGTCGCCTACCTGGCCTCGCCGATCACCGCCAGTGTCGCCGGGGCGGACTTCATGATCGATGGTGGCGCGGTCAAGACCGCCTGATCAACCGGCGGCAATCAGCGCGCGGGGCGAGGACTGGATACCCCTCCTCCTGGCGTTCTACCGGTACGAGGGGGCGGCCTGGCACCTGGTAGGCCGGCCGCCCCGCAGTCGGCTCGATGGCGCCCGAACAAGGTGCCGATCGTGACGCACGGCGACGTGGTGCCCAAAGAAGCTATAAACCACTGGCGTTATCCATCGATGTCTTGGCGCAGCCAGTGGTGCCCGAACCGTGGTTGGACCGCACAGTGCGCGCGTGCGCAGCCGCACGTGAGCAGCCGAACGTGGCTGCGGCGGAGCAACTATGGAGTTGTCAACAAACGCTCTGCCGCTGCTGGGCGGGCAATGCGCGGTCTGCGAGGCAAGTCCCGGGAGGGATGGTCGACATGAACCCGGGCGGGGCGCGAGGAACGGAACCGGTCAGAGGACCGGCCATGGACAACGGACAGGAGGAAAACCCGCTCCATAAGTGCGTGGGGAATCCGATCGAGTACTCCAGGCCGGCGTCGGTGATGTGGTGCAGAAACGCTTGCGAGCACGCTCCGGAGTCGGCCCGGACCAGTACCTGAGCGCGTTCGGCTGCTGGTAGTTGAGCGAGGGCGGCGTCCAACACCTGGATGTGGTCGGTCTTAGCCCACGGCGAGGCTTTGCCCGGCCGCAGTTGGGTGATTAGTGTTTCGCCGGTGCCGTACTCGCCGTGGTCGACGAACGCGCACATCGACACGAACCCGAACGTGCGTTTGAACGTCGACTGCGCACCCTGCTTGTCCGAATGCCCAGCCACGAAGGTGGAGTCGCAGCCGGCCCACTCGGCCAGCCGTGCGGCCCCCTCCATCGCCCGGTCGGCCGCGATGACTGACCCGGCCGCCGGCCGCGTCTCCACGAGCGAACTGCTGCACCGGGCGGACGAGGCGATGTACGCCGCCAAGCGCGAACGCAACACCGGTCAGTCCGCGGCCGAGACGGTGAGCAACGGCGCGCACATCTCGTCGGCGGTTCCCTCGCCCCAGACCACGTAGCGCGGCGGCAGTTCCCGCAGCTGTGGCAGCTGCCGGCGCAGGCCGGCGTCGTGCGTGCAGGTCGTGCGCAGCGTGTCTCCGGCCTTCAGGGGCACCGGCTCCGGGAGGACGTGCAGTGCCTGGTCGTCGAAGTTGAATTCGGGCACGTCCAGCAGGGTCTTCGCCTCCGGCGTGCCAGGGTTCAGCTCCACCTTGATGGCGCGGCCGAGCAGGTGCATGTGCCCGCGGGCGGCGTGCACGGTCATTTCGGCGGGGGCCGGTGTGTCGCAGGTCTGCGTGTTGCCGGGTCGCGGGGTGTCGTGTCCGCACCGCGCCAGCAGCCATTCCGACCACCGGCCAATCTCGACGCCGAAGCGCGTCGTCACGTCGGCCACCGCGGCGGCACGGTCGCACAGCGGTCCGGACTCGTCCGGTGTGCAGGGCAGCTCGATCGGGGCGGTCAGGCCCAGGGTGTTGAGCCGTAGTGTCTCCGGGGTGCCGTCGGTCTGCCGGAGCCGGACGCTGGACCGGTCGGTCACCCGCTCACCGCCGGTGGCCAGCAGGTTGTAGTGGATCTGGAGCACGAGCAGGCTGCCCGGCTCCAGCGGGTAGCCCATGTCGCCGTCGAACAGGGTCTCCCGAGCGCCCGGCGTCCAGGTGTCCACCCAGGACGCCGAGCTCACCCGGCCGTCCATACCGAAGCAGGTGTAGCCCTCCCCCGGCGACCGGGCGTCCAGGTCGCGGACCTGGTCGGCGGCCTCCGGAGGGACCGCATAGGTGATGGTGTGGTGGGCGATCGCCGGATTCTGCGGCTGGTACTGGACACCGGTCAGGAACACCGGCCTGGTGACCTGCGGATCGACGATCACGCAGCGGTATTCGTCGCTGCCCCCGTTCGGTGGGACGGGCGTGACCGGCCGCGCCATGGTCAGGTGGATGAACCGCTCGCCGTCGCGCAGCGGCAGGGTCGACGCGTCCGTGGAGGGGTGCTGGTGTGCCGGCGTCGCGGCGGGCTCCGCGGGCGCGTCGCCGCTGCAGGCGGCCGTCGCGGTCAGCAGGGTCGCCGCCGCGACGGCACCGGTCAGGAGTCGTTTCATGGTCGGCTCCCGCATCTCAGACGTAGGAGAAGGACACCTCTGCGAGTTCCTCGGACACCCGCCAGACCCGCTTGGCGTCCTCCTCGCTGGTGATCCGCGAGTAGAGCTTCTGCTCCGCCGGCGGCCCGCCGAGGTGCCCCGGCCCGCTCGGTCCGTAGAACCCGCCATCGACCGCGTTGGTCGCCGTCGCCGCGTAGATGGCCGGCAGCGCCGCGGACTCGGGCGTCCCGACCAGAATCCCGCGGGCGGACAGGAAGCCGATGAGACGCCGGCCCCCGGTCTGTCGGGTCCGGCCGAGCTCGGGTCGGGTGTTCAGCAGGCTCGTCGGCGCGATGCCCGGGTGCGACAGGTTGCTGGTGATGCCCCAGTTGTTGGCCCGGCTGCGCCGGCTCAGCTCCAGGCCGAACATCCCGAACGCGATCTTCGACTGGCTGTAGGCCCGCATCCCGTCGTACGAGCGCTCCCAGTTCAGGTCGTCCCAGTTGATGCTGTGCGAGTTCGCCGCGACGCTGATCTGGGAGGTGACCCGGGCACGACCGGCCCGCAGCAGGGGCAGCAGGTGCGCGACCAGCGCGAAGTGACCGAGGTGGTTGGTGCCGAACTGCAGCTCGAAGCCGTCTGCGGTGGTCTGCCGGTCCGGTGGCGTCATCACACCGGCGTTGTTGATGAGCAGGTGGATGGGCTCGTTCTCGCCGAGCAGCGTCTCGCCCAGGGCCGCCACCGATTCCAGTGACGACAGCTCGAGCGAGCGCAGCGACACTTTCGCGTTCGGGGTCTGGTCGCGGATCTTCGCGATCGCAGCCTCGCCCTTGCCGCGGTTGCGGACCGGAATGACGACCTCGGCTCCGGCCGCGGCCAGGCGGGACGCGATGTGGAGGCCGACACCGTCGCTGGCGCCGGTCACGACGGCGCGCTTTCCGGTGAGGCTGGGAATGGTGATGTCGGGTCGGGTGCGTGGCATGGTTTCACTCCTGTAATCGCTTGATCTGGTGATCTCAGGATGCGCCAGGAAACCGGGACATATCCACGGCCGGTCAATCCGAGGCTCGCCGGTCCACGTCCATCGGCGAAGGTGGGATCGGCAAGCCGTGTTTTGGCTGTGGCATCGGCGGTAGAACGGATGGGCACCGGAACGACCAAAGGGAAGAAACAATGATCGATCGAGCCGGGCTCGCCGCATTTCTGCGACGCCGCCGGGCGGCCCTGCAGCCCGAGGACGTCGGCCTCGCCCGAGGGCGGCGACGCCGAATCGCCGGCCTGCGCCGCGAGGAGGTCGCCGCGCTCTGCCGCCTGTCCGCCGACTACTACAGCCGGCTCGAACAGGGCCGCGGGCCGTTCCCCTCGGAGCGCCTGATCGCCTCGATCGCCCAGGGCATGCATCTCTCCCTCGACGAACGCGACCACCTCTTCCGCCTCGCCGGGCACCGCCCGCCCGCCAAGGACGCCACCAGTTACCACATCAGCCCCGGCCTGCTCCGCATCTTCGACCGGCTCACCGACAGCCCCTCTGAGATCGTCAACGAACTCGGCGAGACGCTGCGACAGACGCCGCTGGGCATCGCGCTGACCGGCGACAACACCCGGTATGCCGGGCCAGCCCGGAGCGCCTTCTACCGATGGTTCACCGATCCGGCAGAGCGGGCGCTCTACCACCCCGGCGATCACGATCACCAGTCCCGCGTCTTCGCCGCCGCGATACGGAAAGCGGTCACCCTGCGCGGGCCGGAATCGCGGGCTGCCCAGCTGGCCGATCTGCTGCTCGCCCGCAGTCGCGAGTTTCCCGCCCTGTGGCGCGAACCCACGGTGGACCTCGACCTGATCGGCGACAAGCGCTTCGCCCACCCGGAACTCGGCGCCCTCGAACTCAGCTGTCACACCCTGCACGATCCGGAGCAGGAGCACACGCTTGTCGTCTACACCGCCGTGCCGGGCAGTGAAAGCTACAATAAATTGCAGCTGCTGTCCGTCATCGCGCCTTTTTGACGGCGGTTTCGCTGTTGAGGAAATTGGGGTGGTTGAGCAGGAACTCGTCAATTCTCTCGGTGCGGATCGCGGCGAAGAGCTGGTCGGTTTCCGCTGTCAGTTTCTCGCCCATATTGGCGCCACCCGCCGGCCAGCTTGGTCGTGGTGATGTTGTCCGGCGGCGTGCCCTTGAGCGCGAACGCGTAGTCGAGCACGGACTTGCCCCGGCCGTTGAAGTCAGCGACCCTCCGGCCGCGGTGAGCGCCCTGTCCAGCTTCACCGGGTTGGCCACCACGTCGCCGCCGCTCGCCTTCTTCGCGATCGCCTTCAGCACCTGCTGCTGGTGGCGCTGCCGGCGCAATCGGTGCCCGCCAGACCGTAGCGTTGGCGCGAAATCGAGCGCCTCCCAGCCTGCCGCGCGGGCGGCGCCGCGGACCGACGGGCTCCGGCGGGAGGAAGTGACCAAGCTCTGCCATATGTCGACGAACTATTGTGCGCGGCGCGAGCGCGAGCGCGGCCCGCACCCGTCCGAGCAGATGATCGCCCCGATCGCACAGGGCCTGCACCTCTCGCTCGACGAGCGTGACCACCTGTTCCGCTTCGCCGGGCACCGCCCGCCGGTGCGGGGCGGGGCCCGGGAGACGCTGCGGCAAATGCCTTGAGCGTCGCGCTGATCGGCGATCTGACCGCCTTCCGCGGCCCGTCCCGCAGCATCGCCTATCGCTGGTGCACCGATCCCGCCGTCCGGGCGCGTTCTGCGCTCGGACTTGGGCGGCCCTTCGATGACTTGGTAGCCGACCATGGAGCGCTGTTGACAACGGTGAGCTGCCGGCGGTCCAGGTCGAGGTCCTGCCACCGTAGCCCGGCTGCTTCAGCGCGGCCTAGGCCGCGTAGGGCGACCAGCCACCGCAGCGCGTACAACGGGTCGTCCTGGACGTACTCAAGGAATGCGGCAGTCTGGGCGACGGTCCAGACCGCGACCGGCGGCCGGACGCCGTCGGTCTGCCAGGACTCGACCCGGCCGTCGGTCCACACCACCGCGTGCGGGCGGCGCGGCTGCGGCATCTCCACCCGCCGGGCCGGGTTGTCGCTCACCGGGCCGTCGCGGATCGCGGCGTTGTACGCCGCGCGCAGCGTGGCTCCGAGCCGCTGCATCGTCGACGCGGTCCGCGGGCGGCCGGTGTCCGGGCTGATAGCGGACTCGGCGAACATCGCGGTCAGGTGCCGGCCGGTCACCTCCGCCGGGCGCAGGTGACCGATCGTCGGGACCAGGTCCTTCTCCACGTGCCGGGCGTAGATGTGGAGCGTGGCGGGTCGGATCGACCGTCGGGTGGTCAGCCAGTACCGCAGCCACTGCGCCACCGTCCACGTCCGCCCGGCGAACTGCTTCCGCGACTGCGCCACCAACTCCACGCTCGACCTGCCCGCGACACCTGCGATAGACCCGCTTGCCCGTCTGCTCGTCACGGCAGCCGCACTGCTTGAAGCCCCCGCCCATCGTCGCCGCACCCCTCATCGCCTTCACCTTGAGACCACGATCGATGAGCCGGCGCGAGACAGCTGCTACCCAAGCGGGTGACGAAGGGCCAAGGCCAAGAAGAGGATCGATCTTCTCATGCCGAGACGAGCCGACCATCGTCGTGGCCGACGCAAGTCCTTGATCGACTCACTCATCTAGCCGATGTGCGGGCATCTGGCTCCTCCGGCCTGACCTCTACTGTGTGGGATAGGGGAGCAGAGTGGCGTCGATCGCTTCCCACGCGGCCCGGAGCGCGGCGAGGTCGGCGGGGCGCTTGCGGGCCAGGTTTGCGCATTCGCGTGGGTCCTGAGAGAGGTCGTACAGGAACGGCCGGCCCTCCGGGTCGCGGAAGTACTTCAGGTTTCCGCGGCGCAGGGCGTGGGCGTTGCGCCTGCGCCAGAACAGGTCGTGGCCGGGCGCTGCCTGCCCTCCCACCAGGTGCCCGGCCAGGCTCCTGCCGTCCAGGGGGTAGTCGGGATGCGGGCGGGCACCGGCGAGGTCGAGGAACGTGGCCGTGAAGTCCATGGTGATCACAGGTGTATGGCTGACTCTGCCGGAGGGCAGGGCGGCCGGCCAGCTGAGGATGGCCGGGACCCGGATGCCGCCCTCGCGGACCTCGCCCTTGAGGCCCGCCAGCGGCCACAGGTAGGAGAACCGTTCGCCGCCGTTGTCGCTGGTGAACAGAATGACGGTGTCGCGGCGCCGGCCGGTGCGCTCGAGCGCGCGCAGGATCTTTCCCACGGCGGCGTCCAGCGACTCCACCATCTCGGCGTATTTCTCCCGGTTGCCGCCATCGAGGTGGAACAGCGGGCCGGGGAAGCCGACCTCACCGGCCAGCAGCCGGGCGGTCAGTTCCTTGCTGGTCTCCTGGTCGTTCGGCCCTTCCCACGGACAGTGCGGCGTGGTGAAGTTGACGTTCGCCAGCCACGGCTCGGAGTGCCGTTCGGAGATGAAGTCAACGGTCTTCTCGGTGACGATGTCGGTGTAGTAGCGCAAGTCCTGTACGGAAACCTCGTTCTCGTACAGATCGTACTCACCATTGGTGTTGATCTTGGAGAAGTAGTCCATCTCGCCGTGGAAGCTGCCGAAGAACTCGTCCCAGCCTAGCCGGGTGGGACTGAACCATGGCAGGAAGCCACAGTGCCACTTGCCGAACATCCTGGTCCGGTAGCCGCGGTCCTTGAGCAGGCTGGCCAGCGTGGGATGTCCGATCGGGATGCCGTTCAGTTCGCTGGGCCTCTCGATCGGCTCGGCGAGGCCGCCGGGCAGCCGGCCCGGGTAGCGGCCGGTGTATAGGCCGATCCGGGTGGGCGAGCACATTGGGGACGCCGAGTAGCCCTGGGTGAACCGGATGCCGGACAACGCGAGCCGGTCGATGTTCGGGGTCTTGAGGTCCGGCGCTCCGTAGGACGACAAGTCGGCCCAGCCGAGGTCGTCGGCCAGGATCACCAGGATGTTGGGTCGTTCAGGGGCGGGACCGCGCTCCCGAGGGCGGAACTCGGTCTCCTGCGCCTCGTTGGCCGGCGCCCAGCCGGGCAGAACTGTCGCGCCAGCAGCGGCACCGGCGGCCGCCCCGAGCAGGCCACGCCGGGTGAACGACGCCGCATGTGAGGAATCCATCTTTTGGTACGACCTCTCGTCGATAAAGCTCTTCTCCGTTCTACCGACGTCGCCGGACCGTAACCACGGCCCAACAATCCCCCTCTACGCCGGGGTGGGAGGCGGCGCGCAACCTCATGACGCGCGCACATCTGCCGCAGACAATGCTCGCCGGGCCCTCCTCCTCGGCCCGTAACCGTGCGTGAGCGGAGGGTCCGGTTGTCCTGTGCCAGTTCAGCTGAGGCGGGCATGGTCCTCTGGGGGTGGGATGCCTCGGTTTTGGTGGCGGGCAGTGAGGTTGGGTTTGCCATTGAAGTTGAGGCAACCCGCGGGACTTGGCTGGTGGGATCTCGGTGGTTCGTGGACGTTCAGGGGTCAGCCGAGCTCGGCTTCGGTGATGAGTTGTGTGAGCAACGAACGGTGGTGGTGCGGGCGATTTCTTCGGCGAAGGGGCGGACGCGGATGCCGGTCCCAGTCGATGACGGCGTTGATGGTGTGGTCGGTCCAGATGATGTTGCGGTGTTGCAGGTCGCCGTGGGTCCAGCCGTAGGGTCCGGCGGGTTCGTCGCTGGTTGGCCGCTCGTGGGCGTGCTTGTCGATCAGTTGGATGCGCTGTTCGAGTAGTTCGATGACTTCGCGGTCGAAGGCGGCGTGGGCGGCTGCTGCGGCGGTGCGGAAGCGTTCGGCTTCGGCGAGGGCGTGGTCGGGCTGGATTACGCGTGCTGCTGGTGGCTGGCCGACCGGTGGTAGGTCGGCGGGCGTGTCGGGGTCGTTGAGGGTGCGGTGGATTTGGCCGATCACGGTGCCGAGGTGTTGTGCCTGCCAGACGGTGAGGTTAGGCCCGGTGGGATGGTGCCCGTCGATCCAGGGCAGGACGCAATACGCGCCGTCGGTCAGGGTGATCACTGGGTGCCCGCCACAGGTGAGCGCGGGTGAGCAGACGAGGATGCCCGCGCGGTGGAGGGCGGCAACCACACGGAGATTGCGGGTCGCGGTTTCGGCGGCGATGTCGCGGAGCCGTTTGATGGCGTAATCGCCGGTGGCGGTCGTGAGCCCCGCGATGTGATCAAGGTGTTGTTGCCTCAGCTGTCTTTGTTGCTGATCGACGAGGTGAGACAGGAAGGGATGACGGTGGTCGTGCGGGCCAGGACGCCATCGGTCGCGGTGGCCTGTCCGCAGTGCAGCCGGCCGTCGCGGCGGGTGCATGGGTATCACGTTCGCCGTCTGGCTGACCTGCCGGCGGCTGGCCGTGGCGTGGTCGTTGAGCTGCGGGTCCGGCGTCTGTTGTGCCAGAGCGGCGATTGCGGGCGGCGCACGTTCCGGGAACAGGTCCCCGGGCTGGCGCAGCGGTGGGCGCGACGGACGAGGCAGCTGACCGCCCTGATCGCAGACCTGGCCGTTACTCTGGCTGGCCGGGCCGGCGCGGCGGTGCTGGCACGGCTGGGTGTGGCCGTGTCGCGTACCACGGTGTTGCGGGTCCTCATGGGCCTGCCGACCGCGAGCGAGCCGGCGCCCACCGTGTTGAGCGTGGATGACTTCGCGTTGCGCCGCGGTCGCCGGTACGCGACGCTGCTGATCGACGCGGTCACGCACCGCCGTGTTGACGTGCTGCCCGACCGCAAGGCGGCGACCCTGGCCGCGTGGCTGCGTGAGCATCCGCAGGTGCGGGTGGTGTGCCGTGACGGGTCGGCTGCTTATGCCGAGGCGATCCGGGACGGTGCACCGCAGGCGGTGCAGGTCAGTGACCGGTGGCATCTGTGGGCCAACCTCGGCAAGGCGGTCGAGAAGACCGTGGTCGCACACAGCGGCCGGCCCGCCTCGCCAGACCCCTGAACTCGACGAGCGGACCCGGACGCGGCACGCCGCCGTCCATGCCCTGCTCAACGACGGGGTTGGCCTGCTGGAATGTGCCCGCCGGCTCGGCTGGGCGCTGAACACGGTCAAGCGCTACGCCCGCGCCGCCACCGCCGATGACCTGCGACGGCCTGCGAAGTACCGGCGCACGTTGGTCGACCCCTATCGTGACCACCTACGCCGCCGGCGCGGCGACGAGCCCGGCATCGCGGTCACCCGGCTGCTGGCCGAGATCCGCGAGCTGGGCTATACCGGCAGCGCGAACCTGCTCGTGCGTTACCTCAACCAGGGCCGTGCCGACGCCGAACGCATCCCGCCGTCACCGCGCCGGCTCGTCGGCTGGCTCATGAGCCGACCCGACAACCTGGTCGACGAGCACCGCAGCCACCTGGACGACCTGCTGGCCGTCTGCCCGCACCTGACCACCCTTAACCAACGGATCCACGAGTTCGCCGGCCTGCTCACCCACCGCCGCGGACAAGACCTCGACACCTGGATGACCACAGTGGACAACGACGACCTGCCAGCCCTGCACGCGTTCATCCACGGCCTGCGAATGGACCTGCCCGCCGTCGTAGCCGGCCTGACCCTGCCCTACAGCAACGGCCCCATCGAAGGCGCCAACACCAAGGTCAAACTCCTCAAACGACAGATGTACGGCCGCGCCGAATTCCCACTCCTACGCCAACGAATCCTGCTCGCATAGACCAACCACCACCACCGTCTCCGCGCCAGAGCCCAAAACCTGACAGGATGCGTCAGGGTTCGATAACCGCACGGCCGCCGCGGCGTAGGCCGTCGACAAGGACAGCGACGATGCGCTGGTTGTGTTCGGGCCCTCGCCCGGGTACGGGCCGGCACAGCGAAGTGATGGCGTGGAGCAGATCCTCGGCGCCGATGTCGTCGCGGACCGTGCCGTCGGCCACAGCGGCGTCGAGCAGTGCCGCGAGGGTTGGGCCGAGCCGCTGAAGGAAATAGTCGGGCAGCCCTTCGAACGCCGGATCGCCCGAGTGCAGCGCTGAGGCGAGTCCGCGTTTGGTCGCGAGCAGTTCGGTGAACCGGTGGATCCACCTGATGAGCGCTTCCGCCGGCGCGTGCCCGGCGCTCAGGGCCGGGCCCGCGTCGGCGACGGCGTCGATCCCGCTCTCCACCACGGCTTTGACCAGGTCAGAGCGCTGCGGGAAGTGCCGGTACAGCGTGCCGACTCCTACGCCGGCCAGGTCGGTGATCTCCTTCGCCGGTGCGTCCACGCCGGAGGTGGCGAAGACGGTCCTCGCGGCCTCGATCAACGCGTCGACGTTGCGTCGCGCGTCGGCACGCCGCCGCGGCGCCAGCGTCTTGTCCTGGGACACCACATCACCCCTGCTTGCATAAGCGGAAAGTCTTTCCGTATAGTTCCGGAATAGCTTTCCGTTTATCGCAGCGTACGGCATCCGCCCGGCGCCGACCACCACAGGGAGATCCCATGCACTACCGCACCCTCGGCCGGACCGGCATCCAGGTCAGCCCCTACGCTCTCGGCACCCTGATGTTCGCCACCGCCATGGGCAATGCCCCGGGGACTCGGCCCGCATCATCCACAAGGCGCTGGACGCCGGCATCAACTTCGTCGACACCGCCGACGCCTACGGCGACTCTGAGGACGTCGTCGGCAAAGCCTTGGAAGGGCGCCGGGACGATGTCGTGCTTGCCACCAAGTTCAGCCGCCCGACCGGGCAGGATCCCAACCACCAGGGCGCCTCACGGCGCTGGATCGTCACCGCCGTGGAGAGTTCGCTGCGTCGCCTGCGGACCGACTACATCGACCTCTACCAACTTCACCGCCCCGATCCGGGTACTGACATCGAGGAAACCCTCTCCGCGCTGACCGACCTGATCCGCGGCGGCAAGGTCCGCGCGATCGGCGCGTCGCAAACCCCTGTCTCCGGAATCGTCGAGGCCCAATGGGTCGCCGAGCGGCGAGGCCTCGCGCGGTTCCACACCGAGCAGCCGGCCTACTCGATCCTCAACCGCGGTATCGAGCGCGAGATCCTGCCCACCACCCAACGCTTCGGCATGGGCACCCTGGTTTGGGGTCCGCTCGGCCAGGGACTGCTGACCGGCCGCGTACGCAAGAACCAGGACAACGACCTACGGCGCGCCGGACTCTTCCAGCATCTCAACGACGAGCGCCGGCTCGACGCGGTCGAAAAGCTCATCCCGCTCGCCGCCGAGGCGGGACTACCCATGACCCACCTCGCGATGGCGTTCACCATCGCCCACCCCGGCGTCACCAGCGCACTGATCGGCGTTCGCACCATGGACCACCTCGACGCCCTGCTCACCGGCCTGGACGTCACCCTCACCGACGACATCCTCGACCGCATCGACGAAATCGTCCCGCCCGGCACCGACATCGGCACGCTCGACCAGGCGTACCAACCCCCGCGCTGGCGAACCCGGACCTGCGCCGCCGCCCAATCACCGCCCGCGCCGCAGCCTGACCGGCTGGGTTAGTGCATGCGACGCTGAACACCGAATCCACACCGGACACCGTCGGCGAGGTCGCCGAGATCACCGACCTACTACCCAACCTGAGCCACCGGCCAGCCGGACTACGGGTGTTGGCCCGATGCATCAAACCGCTGCGCGACACCACCGCAAAACCCTTGCCCGGCCCCGGACAAACTCGAACTCGACCTTCTGAAGCGCACTGGATCTTGTAGAGGGCGACAGCATATGTGCCAGATGCAATGACCGCCGAGGCGATCGGCCGTATGTGGCGAGGAGCGGCCGTGGCCCGGGGGTGGCGAGGATCAGGCCGTCGAACCCGTTGTGTTCGGTGGCCTTTGCGAGCCGAACGAACCGTCGGGTTCTGTGGTGGGTCCGAGCGCGATATAGAGCCGTACCTGCGCGATCACTGCTCTATTTTCGGCTTGAGGTCCGCCTTGGGGGAGCCCGTGTTCGCGACCCCGATTTGAATTCACTTCGGCTGCGTGCGGTACGGTCGCACCTAGCCGACGCGCTGGTCTCGCGTTCGAGTGCGATGCACCGCTCCTGGAACTGCCCCAGGTCGAGTGCCGTGCAACAGCTGGAATGGATTGGCAAGACCCGCGCTGCATCGAGTTCGGGTTCTGGCCGGCAGTTACTCGCGTTTGCGGATCTCCTCGGCGGCCTGCGGGACGACCTTGAACAGGTCGCCGACCACGCCGAAGTCGGCCAGCTCGAAGATCGGCGCCTCGGCGTCCTTGT
Source organism: Phytohabitans flavus (assembly GCF_011764545.1). GTDB lineage: Bacteria > Actinomycetota > Actinomycetes > Mycobacteriales > Micromonosporaceae > Phytohabitans > Phytohabitans flavus. Next base: position 1,126,888 of record NZ_AP022870.1, read on the forward strand.
TGACCGCGACGATCGTCTTGGAGGTCTGCATGCCGGCGCGGTGCTGGATCGCGCCGGAGATGCCCAGCGCCACGTACAGCTGCGGCGACGCGGTCTTGCCGGTCTGCCCGACCTGGAACTGGTGCGGGTAGAAGCCGGAGTCCACCGCGGCCCGGGACGCGCCCACCGCGCCGCCGAGCAGGTCAGCCAGCTCCTCGACAAGCTTGAAGTTGTCCGCGTTGCCAACGCCTCGGCCGCCGGAGATGACCACCGAAGCCTCGGTCAGCTCCGGCCGGGCCCCTTCGGCTCCACCTTGCGCTCGACCACGCGGGCCAGCTTCGCGGTGTCGTCCACGGCGACCTCCAGCGGCACCACCTCGGCGGTGGCCGGGGCCGGTACCGGGGACAGCGAGTTCGGTCGCACGGTGGCCAGCGGCAGCCCTGCCGGACGGCTGGGACAACCGGCAATGCGGATATCTGCTGTTCGGACCGCCGTACGACGCGATGGCCCGGCAGGCCCGCGAGCGCGGCTGGGACGTCGACCAGGTCCCCGGCCGGCACCTGCACCAACTCGTCGACCCCGACACGGTGACCAGACACATCCTCGCCATGACCGCCGGCTGGTCCCGCCCCGCCGACTGAGCCGACACTCAAACCGCGACCAACCAGCGCTACCTAACGCGCCAGCGACACCCGACGCACAGTCATGCCGATGAGCGGATGTGTTGAGGTTGCGGGGTGGTGATGCTTCGCGGTCCTCGGACGCGCCTGGTCGTAGCGTTTCCAGCCGGTAGGGTCGCGGGGTGACGACGAGTGCCGGTCCTGGGGCTAACCGTCCGCTGGAGCTGGGGCGGTGGAGGTGGGAGCATTCGGTCGGCCCGGGTTGGCTGCTGCTTGGTGATGTCGGCTTTGAGGGCTTCTACGAGGACGACATTCCGCTGGCGCTGTGCGCGCAGATCCAAGGACTGTTCGTCGACTTGCCGCCTCGGCCGCGGGAGCGGTTCACGCTCGTCGGCTGCGCCCCGGTCGGTGCGCTTGCCGACCTGCTCGATCGGCTGCCCGCCGAGGCACTCGGCACCGAACGAGCCTGGCTGGGTGACATCTCGATAATGGCGCCACCGCCAGACGTGCCGCCGGTCTGGTGGGGCGAGTACCTCGGCGACGTCGTCGTGGTCGCTTGCCGGCCGAGCATTACGATGCCGGAAGCCGTGGACGTCGATCTCGACGGGTTCGTGGACGTCTATGACCGCACGGAGGCGGTGGTACGTCCTGGCGACGTTGACGAATTCGTCCTTCTAGGCCGGAACGAGGCGCCCTACGGCACGTGTCGGGACGTCACGGGTGTGTTCCGCGAGCAGGCTGCACCGCCGGTGCCGCAGGTCCGGCTGCTCGGTTGCCGACCGGATACTCCGTTGCTGGCCGCGCTGGGCGCGGTCGGGCGGTCGACGGAGGCCGCCCGGCGTCGCCGCCGGATCCACGCCGAGGTGTACATGGTGGCCGCCGATGGTTCGGCCAGCCAGGTGATCGGCGCCGTGGTTTCTGGAACGGTCAATGCAGGTGAGCCGTCGCGGCTCGGTGCCGGACTGTTCGACGTGACCGTCGACAGCGACTCGCGGGAACCGCTGCCGCTAGGGATCCTCGGCATCCTGGAGCATTGGTACGCCCGACGGCCGGCTGAGAAGAATTTGTGGGCCGGCTACGACCGGGAGTTGCGCCACCACTGGGCCGCAGTGGCTCTGGCCCACCGGTCGGATGTGGCCGACCGGCCGGCCGGCGCCACGTATGACCTCGACGGCCGGTTCGTGACCGATATCGAAGGGTTCTACTGCGCGATCGGCGAGGCGATCAACGGCCCGGGCGGATACTTCGGCTGGAACCTCGACGCGTTCGACGACTGTCTCGCCGGGAGGTTCGGGGCGCGGGTACCGTTTCGGCTGGTGTGGCACGACTCGGCCGTTGCCCGCGAGCACCTCGTCGCCGGCTACGACCGGCGTCGCCTGGGTCCGGCGATCACCTTGGAGTACCTGCTGGACATGCTCGCGGCGCACCACGTCGAGATCGACTTGCGCTGAGGCATCAGCCGACGCCGACTACGGCTACGTCACCCGGTCAAACCGACGAACGACCGGAATCAAACGGTGTACTCGGCGGGTCCACCGATCCTCCGTATTAGCCGTCAACGGGGTGTCTCGTCGTCCTAGTTTGCGATCGGGCACGGTTGGCGGCAGGTGGGTCCGTTGGTTACCGCGCCGCACGATCACGGCGGTCTGCGAACCGGCCTAGCTCCGCATGGGCGGACGTCGCGATGATTGCCGTGTCGTGGCCCTTACCCGTTGACGCCTCGAAACCGTTCCGCTTCAAAGCGAGTTGGTTCAGCTTGTCAATGCGGTGCTGCAGGCGGGCGGGACTGACGAGGCAAGGTGGATCGAGTGGAAGGGCACGCTCGACCTGTCTTCTGCAGCGGGACAGCATCACCTTGTTCGCCAGATTCAAGGTTTCGCGAACCGGGACCCAGACTTCGCGGCACGCTGGGCTGGCGGCTACGCGTATCTGATCGTCGGTGCGGAGCCAGGTGTGGGACAGCCTGCTGGGGTGTCCACGGTCGACGCGGCGACGTTGGAGCCGCAACTCGGCAAATGGCTACCCGACGAGATCACCTGGAACCTGGACTACGTCCGAATCGGGACGCAGATGTTCTCGTGATCGCGGTTGACCCTCCTGCGCGGGGAGATCCGATCCATACCTTGCAGAATACGATCGGCAACCACGTCCCGGGAACAGCGTTCGTCCGTCATCAGGCCAGCATCGTCACCCCCACGCCAGCGGTACCGCGGGTGCCGACGAGCCAGAACGTGTAGGCGGGTGCCGTTGAGGATCTGGCTGTAGCTGCCCGCGGCCGAACAGGCCAGGGTGCTGGCGGTCTGGGCGGGCGCCGGGGCGACGAGCAATGCCGCCAGCGTGGCCAACCCGGCGACCACGGCGAGTTTGAGCTTCATGGCTGGGCAACGATATCGGTCAATGAATATCAACGGGTCGGGCTGTCGTTGCGCGGTCTCCTGCAATGTCTGATGTGGATGGCTGGCCCGGCCCCGCGGCCCGGGCCAGCCTGTCGCGTGCCGGTCGGTTCAGAAGACGTGGACGTCGTACCTGTCCAAGGGCTCGCTGATGGGCTGGAACCACATCTCCGGCGCCGGTGACGCGCAGCTACCGCGGCCGGCGGAGACGAGCCCCAGGGCGGTGGTGCCGGCGTAGACCGGGCCGCCGCTGTCGCCGGCCTCGGCGCAGGCGGTGGTGTGGACCAGGTTGTAGACGGTGCCTTCGTCCAGGTTGAGGGTCACGTTGGTCGCGAGCACAAAGCCGGCGCGCGTGCCGGTGGCCCAGCCGCTGCGGTAGATCTGCTGACCCTTGTACGCGTTGCCGGCCCGGGTGATGTCCTGGCCGTTGTTGACGACGCCGAAGTTGGAGGTGCGGCCGGGAACGAAGTGGTAGATGGCGTAGTCGTCGCCGGGGAAGTAGGCGCTGCTGCGGGTGCCGACCTGGTGGCGGCGCGCCGTGTCGCTGTACATGGTCCGGGTGTCGACTCCACAGTGTCCGGCGGTCAGGAAGAAGGACTTGCCGACCCCGTCGTGGACGTGGAATCCCAGCGAGCACCTGCCGTTCGGGCGGTATATGGGGTCGCCCCCGGCGATGCGGGTGCTGATGGCGCCGGGGACCTGTTCGATGTGGACGGCGTCGCCGAGGCGGGCCGCCCCGGCGCGGATCCGGGTGAGCGCGGTGCCGGTGACGGTGCTGTCGACGGTCAGCACGACCTTGTTGATCACCGGGTCGACGCCCCAGGACGTGCCGGGGATCCGGAACTCGCGGTCGAGCTTCCTGATCGCCGCGTTGAGCGTGGCCGTGTCGCGGGGCACGATGCGCGAGATCGCGCCGTAGGCCTTGACCCGGTTGGCCGCCGCCTTGTTGGTGACGGTGATGACCATGCCGCCGGTCTTGGCGTCGAGGTACACGCCGGGGCTGTCCAGCAGTCGCCCGAACTCCGTGGCCGACTCCCCGGTCACGGGCGCGGCGACGGCGGGCGGGGCGTGCAGTGTGCTGATCGCGGTGACGGTCAGGAAGGTGATCGCGGCGGAGCGGAGCAAAACTTGCAACATTTTCTCCTCAGAGTTCGCCGGGAGCCGGCGCGGGACTGCCCATCGGACTCCCGCTCAACGTCGGCGCGGCCGGCGGCGTTCAACGCGGGTCGGAGAAAGGTGCGATGAGGAAGCGTGCCGGCGTGGCCCTCGGCGCGGCGTTGGCGCTGGCCACGGGCTTGGTGGTCGTGGCGGCGGCGCGGGCCAGCGCGGCCACTGGCTGCCGGCACCAACGCGACGCCCACCTCGTTCTCGCTCAACGGGGTTGCCTGCACCGGGTCGACCTCGCCGGGTACGCCGACGACCAACCCGACGACCGCCGCGCCGCCCACGACGCGGCCCGCCGGGTGGGGTGGCCTGGACGTCCTCGACCAGTGGGGACGTGGACCAACGGTGGGTACACCCTCTACAACAAACATCTGGGGCAGCGGCGCGGGCAGCCAGACGATCTGGGCGAACTCGTACAGCCACTGGGGCGTGACGGCCAACCCACCCGGACACCGGGGGTGTGCAGGGCGTCCTCAACGTCGCGCTGCTGCACATGATCCGAGGGCTGAACGGATGCGGCCGGATCACCTCGATGGACTTCCCGCCCGCGACCGGCTGCTGGTCCACGTCGATCAGTCCGTACCGGCGCAGCCCGGTCAGGCCCTTGATCAAGCCCAGCCAGCCGAGGAGCCTCCTGAACGCCCGCATCGTGTCGACTGGCACTGGATGGCCAGCCCCCTCAGCCTGACCACGGTGGCGAGGGCGGCCTCGGCAAAGCGTGACCAGCACGTGTGAGCCGTCGTCGAACGGCGGCCGGCCGAGTGCTGGCGCAGGCGGTCTAGGCCCGCCCAGGCGACTTCGGGCCAGTTCGGCGGTCAGCCAGTGACCAGGCAGAAGGGGTGACCAGCCGGGTCCAGGAGCACCCGCCACCGGTCGCCGCCGGGCTGGTGGTCCGGCCTGACCGCGCCGAGCCCCAGCGCCAGCTTCTCCGCCGCGTCGAGGTCCCCAACCCTGAGATCCAGGTGGAACTGCTGCGGCACGTCCTGGCCGGGCCACCGCGGCGCCCGGTATCCCTCGACCCGCTGGAAGCCCAGGTCGCAGCCGGAACCACCGGTCAGGGCGACGAACCCGTCGGCGCTGTAGCCGAGCTCCATGCCTGTCATCTCTTGGTAGAACCGGGCCAGCGCTCTCGGGTCGGCGCAGTCCAGGGTCACGCCTCGCAGCGTGGCGATCGGCATCGTCCACTCCTCCTCATCCATGTCCGCTGGCCGTCCAGCGGCCGCAGGTCACCATCCAACCGCACTTGGTGGCCCGCTCCGCTCATTTTCGGGCGCTGGACAGCGCTCGTCCCGGGCAGCGGTTGTGCGCCGTCGCGCTACCACCCGAACGGGGCGGTTCCGGCCCCCGTGTCGCGGGCGCCGGCCGGCGGCATGCCTGTGTCGGACGGCGAGGATCGGGCACGACCGTCGCCGATCTTCGGGCCCGGAGGGCGCACCGCGACCTCCCGCCTACACGTCAACGGGTGACTTCAAGGCGCAGCAGGAATCGTCGCCCGTACAACGTCCCGTACATGTCCGCGACGTATTCGTGCAGGTCAGAACACTCTTGATCTTCAATGCGGTCGGAAAAGCCGACGGCACCTACCCCGCCTACAGCCCAGACCGCAACCTGCCCACCCTGCTCGGCTGGCCTGCGTGCCGCATCCGGTTGGGCCCCGCGAACGTCTGACTAAACCTTGGCGGGTGATCTTGCAAGGGTTCGGACCGTTTACTAGCTGCAGAAAATTTCAGCGCTTCGATACACGGCGCGTTGCTTCTGGTGCCGCGGGCCGCTGCGGTGTCGCTGAAGTGAGTACGGCACGCTAGCGGCATGACTGACGCGCTGTCGAGCGAGCTCGGCGAGCAAGACGATCAGCAGGCGAACCGCAATGCCGTCGCCATGATCACCCTGTGCCTGGACGATCCCGACGACACGGAGGCGGTCGCCGCATACCTGCGGCAGGTCGTCCAGGAACGCGGCCCGATGGGGATGCTGGAGTTGTTGCCGGCCCTGGTGTGGGTCAGCGCGAACGCGTTGACGATCATGGGCGAAGCGGCTGGCATCGACCCGCGCGAGACGCTACGTCAGGTTGGGCAATACCACGCGGACGACCGCAACTACGAAGACTGAAGCACCAGCGCCACCTGCGCCGTCCGGAACCTGCTTTGCGTGTGCAGGTCGCCGTCTTGGTCAATCTTCGGCCGGACGCGACCCCGTAGACCCTCACGCAGGAGTCCGCCGGACCGACACGCTTGCCTCCGTTCAGACGAACAGCATTGACAGGTCACGGCTGGCAGCAAAGTGTTCACCGGCAGCTTCGCCCGGCCGCGGGACGTCTATTGGCGGCCGATGGAGTGTCCTTGGCTGCGCAGTCGCCGTGCCCAGCCCGCGATGGTGTGCCTGGGTACACCGAAGTGTTCCGCGACGGCGGTGATCGAGCCGGTCTGCCGGTAGACATCCATTACCTGTTCCGGCTCGGGCATCCGCCGGTAGGCGCGTGCGGCTGGTGCGGGGTCGTGTCCAGCCGTCGCCGCCGCGGTGCTTTTCGCCGCGGTGGCCTTCTTCGCAGTGCTGGGTTTCTTAGCCGGCGCCTTGCGGGCCGCGGATTTGCTGCCGGTGGCCTTCTTGGCCGGCGCGGTCTGTGCGGCGGCCTTGCGGGCTCGCCGCCGGGGAGCGGCGCTGGTTGGTACGGGGGATGTCGGCGCGGGGTTTGCTGCTGGCGGTTCGGACGATTCGGCGACGCGGTCTGCTGCCGAGGTGGGCGTCGAGATCGGGGTGGCCGGTTGTAGCGCTTGGGGTTGACCGGCGACGGTCAGCGCGGTGATCAGCAGGCCCAGGTCGATGGGTGGCAGGTCGGTTGGGGCGAGTCCGCCGTCAGTTTGGGCCCGCACGGTCAGCTCAGTGATGCGGGCCTGACCGGTCGATGTGTCCACCCGTACGGTGGTGTACGCGCTGTCGGCGCCGCCAGCTGCGGCGTCGTCCGGCGTGATCGTGATGACGAATCTACTCATGAAAGCCTCCTTATTGGTCGGCTCAGCTCTCCCACACCATCGCGTCGACTGCTGCGATCACGTGCCATACCGGGGTTGGGAAGAGCCTGGCCCCTACTGGTCGATCACCAGAGCCTACATTTGAATCGGCCGTGCTGTGCCGCGAAAGGCTAGCCGAGGTGCGTGGCTTGGCCAAATCAGACGGCGCTTCTGACGCCCCGATGGGTCCGTGCCCCGGCCGAGGCAGGTGCGTCGGCCGTGCGGCAGAGATGCCGAGACCGACCGAAGTCGCCGTTGCGTCCGGGCCGCGGCTGTGGCATCAGTCATCCGCAGCCGGTGTGCTGTGTGGGCTGTAGAAACCCGGGGATCGGATCGCCGCAGGGTCTGCGCGGTGCGCGGCGGGCAGCGAAGTACAGCATCGCCGGCCCGACGAGCAGAGCCGTCTTGGCTGGCATGACCTGTTTCTTACGGACGGCACATCGGCACATCGGGCCAATCCCGACCACAATGGAGACGCCCCGTGAAAGGAACCACGTTCAAATGCTGCGGATGCCGCGACCCGCGGACCAGCCGGCAGCTCGGCCAGAAATGCCCGCGGTTGCGCCGCGACGGTGGTGCCTGGTCCCGCAGTCACGGCGACTGGTATTGGCAGTACGAGCTACCGGCCCGCGAGGACGGCGCCCGCCCGCCGGCCGCTGCGACACGGAACCTACGCCAGCCAGGACGACGCCAACACGGTCCTGGACCGTGTCCGTGCCGCGTTCGCGGTGCCCGACCCGGCTGACAAGAGTGCCGTGCGGCGGGTCGGCGACCTCATCGAAGCGGCCGTCAAGGCCGGGCACACCGTGCCCTCCCAGGACGAGGTACGCCGCGCTCTGCACCTGGACCTCGATCCGCAGGATCTGCCCACCATGGCGGACTACCTGACCCGCTGGCTGGCCGGTCGCAAGAAGATCAAGGCCGGTACCCGCCGCTCGTACGAGTCCCACATCCGCCTCTACCTGATCCCGTACCTGGGCCAGTGGCGCATCGATCACCTCCGGCCAGGCCACATCGACGCCATGTACGACGCGATCGAGGAACGCAACACCGCCATCCGCACCCTGCGCGCCGGCCGCGACCCCAGGCAACGGGACGAGGTCAAGGCGCAACGGGTCGTCGGCCCGGCCACCCAGCACCGCATCCACGCGACCTTGCGCAAGGCCCTCAACGACCATGCGCGGCCGCGACCGGCTCAGGGATACCAACCCCGCGCTCATGGTCGAGCTCCCGACCGCCAGGGCACCCAAGCCCATGCTGTGGACAGATGAACGGGTCAACACGTGGCGCGAGACCGGGAAGATCCCAGCCCGGTCATGGTGTGGACACCGCAGCACACCAGGGCGTTCCTGGACCACAGCCACGACGCCGACGACCGGCTCTACGCCTTCTACCACCTGACCGTGTTCACCGGGCATGTCGGCAGATCGAGGATCATTCGGCGGCGTGGCGCTCGCCTTGGGTGGTCCAGGTGGCCAGCAGTTGGCGCATCCGGCCGCGGACGCTGGGGTCGGGTTCGATCATGCTCGCGTGCTGCAGCGCGGCGACGACGTGGTCCGCAATGGTGTCTGGGGGCCAGGCAGTGAGGGCCCGGATGGCCATGTTGCGGTTGCGGATGGTGGGGTTGGCCAACGCGATTCTGATCAGCGACCAGCCTTTGCCCGGGTGGGCGTCGAGGCGGCTGACGATCAGGTCGAGGATGTGGTGTGGCTGGTCGGCGCGCAGCCCGACGTCGAGGGTAGGCCCGTTGGCGAGGTGGTCCAGGGGCAGCAGTTGGTGGGCGAGTACCAGGACGTCGTCGATGTCATCGGTGAGTGCCTGCCAGAGGTAGCCGTCGTCGGGATGCTGGTGCACGCGGGCGCGGATACGGGTGCGGGTCGGGATGCCCAGTTGCCGGGCCGGCCAGATCGCCAGCCGGAACTGGGGCAGGTCCGGGCTGTCCATGGCATGGTCGACGGCGAGCAACCAGTCGGATTGCTCGACCAGCCGGTCACAGGTACGCCGCATTCGCGCGCGGTGGGTGTCCGTCCAGTTCAGGCTCACGGCCTGGTCGGAGGTGAGGAAGCGGGCCAGCCGTAGAACGACGTCGACCCGGGTGAGGCTGGGTGGCCGTTGGGTGACGAGGGTGAGGTACTGGTCGATGGTTTCCGGCGCGGCGGGGTAGTCGGTGATGTCTTTGGCCGGCCCGCCGAGGCAGAGGGCGGCCAGGATGTCCCCGGCGCCGTCGAGGAGTTCGTCATCCACGGGCGGCGTCGTCAGCGCGGAAAGCAGGTCTCCGGTGGTGGCGGCGAGATGGGCGAGGTACTCGTCCATGATCCGGTTGCGGAAGCCGTGGCGCAGTAGCCACGCCTTGATCTGTGGGTCTTGGGTGCCGGCCAGTCGTCGAACGGTTTGGATGCGACCCCAGCCGGCTACCCGCGCGGCGAGGTCGAACAGCGCCTGGTCGCGGTCGGGTTGTGAGCGCGTCAATGCGACGGCGGCGTAGAGGCTGAGGTCTTCCAGGCTGCCCAGCAGGAGCAGCAGGTCCCGGTCGCGATGGTCGCCGGCCAAGCCGAGCAGCAGGATGCCCAGGGCGACCGCGTTGCGGCGGGTGCCGTACTCGGAGAGCCATCGCCCAATCTGGCGCAGATGTTCGGCGGGCAGGTTTCGCCCAGTCAGTTCGCTGGTGACGGCGTCCGCGATCGGTAACGGGTCCTGGTCGGCAGCGACGTCGTGCAGGTGCTGGAGTGCGGTGGTCGTGGGCGGGCCGGTCACCAGGTTGTCGATCAGGTGGGCGAGTGTCGTCGCAGCCGGCATGTCGGGGTTGACACCGGAGTGGTGGGTGCGGACGCCGTCGAGGACGGCCCCGGACATGAGCGTCCGTCGCCGGGCACGGTCCTCGTCGGGTAGTGGATAGCCACCGTGGGGCAAGGGGCCAGGTCCGTGCAGGGCTGTCAGTGCGATCGCGTGGGCGAGGTAGGTCGGACGCTGATCGTCGGCGGGTGGAAGCCGCCACGCTGCGGCCGTCATGCCACTGGGCGGTGGCCGCCCTTCACCTTGAGCATCATGCGATCATGATGGAGGACGAGGGTGCCGGCGCGCAACACGTGGTCTGCGGCCCGCGTGGCTCGGAGAGCCCCGCGTGACCCAGAACCTCGCTCGTTAGCCATTCGTACTGACCTGGCCGGCGTTGAGCCTGAGGTTGGGCATGCCGAGGTTGACGATGGTCTTGCTAGCGGCGGCCTCGCGCATCGCCTCCAGTTTCTGCGAGGCTGCGGCCTCGCAGATCCGGGCACACCGTCAGATGGGAGCGCGCTGATCCATCTCTACGGAGCGATGCGGCAGCTTGGCGGGAGTCCACGCCAACTCGTAGTCGCAGGTGGCGCTGGTGGCCAGAAATGGGGCCTTCAGGGTCCGGCAGGGGCGTCGATCAGCTGGCGTGTTTGGCGTGCTGGATGGAGCGTAGGACGCGGCCCCGATGCTGCCGCCCACCACTCACGGCCAGTTTTCATGTCAGGTGCTGGTGAGCACGCCGGCGGCGGGATCAGATTGTGGGCCATCGCGGCCAGGGTGAGCCAGGCGGCATTGGCGGCGCGGATTACGTGAGCGGGCCGCCTCGGCGGCCCGCCTTGAAGATGTGCAGAGGGTCTGCGGTGCCTCGGCGACACGCCTACAGCCTGCCTGGCACCGCTGTCAACCCGGCGGTGCAGTCGCCGCTGCTGCCGAGTTTCTCGCCAGGTCTCACCGGTGTTCGCGGCCAAATGTCGATCCGCGTGGGTCTCGCCTTCCTTTGGGAGCGCTGGGTGAGGGGGTGTGCGGCCGTATAGGTGGAGCGAATTCTGCGGTATGTGTTGCGCTGGGGGAAAGGCCATCTCATTTGGTGCCGTAGCATTGGCTGTGGCGGCGTAGTCGGCCATCCGCAAACACGGCTGCGCCGCCTTTGTCAGCGGACGCGAAATCCTGATGACCGTTGACACCTTTCGCGTGATGTCGACGTCCTGCCACCGCCGTCACGCTCATTCCGTACCGCACCTGAGCGCGGTATCGCTGCGCGTACGGGCCCGCGACACGGCCGGCAACGCGATCGAGCAGGCCGTGCTCCGCGCGTACGGGCTGCGGTGATGCGACCGGCCGGCGCTTGCCCGTTACTCCCGCTGGTAACAGGCGATCGGGCAAAGCGTTCAGCACCTCGTCGCCGACCTCATTAGGGTGCATCGGGTGCGCCCCTCCATTGACCGTCTGATTGCCAACCGGTACCGCCTTCAAGAGCTGCTCGGCGAGGGTGGCATGGGTCGTGTTTGGCGTGCCTGGGACGAAACTCTGCGGCGGGAGGTGGCGGTCAAGGAGTTGCTGGCGCCGGTCGGGCTCACCGAGCAGGAGCTGCGGGGGGCACGGGACCGGGCGATGCGCGAGGCACGGACGATCGCGCAACTGGACCATCCGAACGTCATCCGGGTGCATGACGTCGTGGTCATCGACGGTGATCCCTGGCTGGTTATGGAGCTGATCCGCGGCCGTTCCCTGGCCAAGGCCCTGGGGGCAGGCGGTCCCATGCCTCCCGATCGCGTCGCGGCCATCGGAGCCGGCGTCCTATCGGCCCTGCGAGCCGCGCATGAGGCGGGCGTGATCCATCGGGACGTCAAGCCCGCCAACGTTCTGCTCGCCGATGGCGGCCGGGTCGTACTGACCGACTTCGGACTCGCCATCGGCCACGATGACCCGTCCCTCACCAAGGTTGGACTGGTGATGGGGTCGCCCTCGTTCGTCGCCCCCGAGCGAGCGGCGGGCGGGATCGCGGGACCCGCTTCTGACCTGTGGTCGCTCGGCGCGACCCTGTATGCGGCGGTGGAGGGCAGGGCCCCGTACGCGCGGGACACAACGTTGGCGACGCTTGCCGCGCTGGCGAATGACCCTGCACCAAGACCGCGGAACGCCGGTCCGCTGACGCCGGTGCTCGATGGCCTGCTGCGCCGTGACCCGGACCAGCGGATAAGCGGCGACGTGGCGGAGAAGCTGCTGCGTAGCGCGGCGCCGCCCGCCGCCCCGGCGACCACCGACGAAGGGCCGGGGCCCGCGGCGACACCGCCGGCCATCTACAGCGTCCCGGAGAGTCTTCATCCCCGCGGTACGCCCGCTCCCATCCTCGGCGCCGCGGTCGGTGCCCCCGCGGGGCCGGGCATACCCCGACGTCCAGCGGAGCCCGCCGCATCGACGCCGCCAGTCGTGCCCGCCCCCATCTCAGGACGGCGAGCGTGGCGGCGGCTTGCGGTAGGCCCAGTGGTTTGGCCCCTGGCCGTGGGCGCGCTTGTGACCGCGGCAGTCGCCGTCCCCGTGGCGATCAGGCGGACCAGCGAGCCCGCGCCGCTGGCTCCGTCCCTGAGTCTCCCCGTCGCCGCACCGGACACCGCGGCGCCGCTGTTGCCGTCCAAGGGATCGCCCCTGCGGGAGCCCACCTCGACGCCGGCACCGGAGCGACCTTCCCCGTCCAGGACCAGGCTCCCGCCCCAGGACGTACCGCAGTGGCCTCCGGTCAAGCCAAGTCCATCGACAGCGCCGCCCGCCTCACCGCGCATGGTTAATGACACCGACCTGACCTATGAGCCGTACTGGCCGGCCTCGACGAAGCGCACATATGGCGACTACATGGGCGACGTGCACTACTCGAAGCAGGCCGGAGCGACGGCCACGTACGACTTCCGTGGCACGGGCGTGGAGTTCCTGACCGAACGCAACGACGACATGGGCATGGTCGACGTGTACATCGACGGTGCCTTCCAGGCGACGGTAAACCTGAAGGTGCCAGGTTCGCGGCAAGCCGCGCAGGTCGTCTTCCGCAAGAAGGGCATGCCAGAGGGACACCACACGATCCGGATCGTCAACAAATCCAACACCTTGGGGATGGTCGACGCCCTGCGCATCTTCCCGTAACACATCGCGGGCCGCTGCGACGTAGCGTCCATCGGATAGCGATGCGCCATCAATGATGCGCCATCAATAAAGTCGGGCGCCGTGAGCGACGAAGACCACAATGGACTGAGGAGGCGAAGTTTCCGCCGCTACGGTCACGAGCCATGGCCCGCAGGAGCTCGGTTTCACCCCACGCCGGCCGATCGGCTGGCTGGGCCCGCTCCTGCTGCTGCGCATCGGACTGCGTGCGGCGTTCGCCGGCCTGATCGGCGGGTACCTCGACAAGCGCGATCTGCAAGGTGTGCTACCGGCCGAGGTGTACAAGCAGCCGGGTGACGGCGAGTGGGCACCGGCAAGGTTGGCGCCCGTCAGGTCGCTGTCCGCCAGGTTCGCTTCGAAGAGTCCTGCGCCGGGAGGCGAGCGCCGGACAGGTCCGTGTCGATCAGTGATGTTCCGGTCAGGTCGGCGTTGGTTAGGGTCCATGCCGGACAGGTCTGCGGAGTTGAGGTTCGCGCCGGCGAAGTCCATGGGGGGTGTGGTGGCCGGTCGTCGGCTAAGTACTGCGAGCGCGGCTTGGACGTCGACGGATACCTTGGCGTTGGCGTTGGCGCGGAGGTTTCGTGATCTGTGCTCGCGGACGTAGGCGGAGAGTACCTCCACGATCGTCTCGGCGTCGCGGGGTGAGTCGTCGATCAGCCGTCCCAGGGAGTAGATCCCGCCGAGTCGCACGTCGACCTGGTCGGAGCCGAGCTGGATAGCTGCTGGTTCGGCCCGCGTCTCCCCGATCGCGGATCGGGGGCGGCGCGCGGTCACTGGCAGGTCGGCCTCAGATCGGGGGAATCGACTCCAGGCGGCGCTTTACCTCGGCGGCCAGTGGTAGGCCAAGCTCGTCGAGGATGCCGGATGCGGTGGTCCATGCCTCGTAGGCCAGCGCGAGTTCGCCTGAGGCGAGTCGGCTGTCGCCCAGGGCTACGAGGAATCGTGCCTGATTCGGGGGGTCGGTCATGTCGAGGGCGAGGGCGGCTGCCCGCTCGTAGGCTTCGGCCGCGTCGTCGTAGCGGCGCAGCTTCAGGTAGGCATCGCCGAGGTTGCCCCAGCAGTCCGCCACGCCGAGCGGGTCGTCCAACTCGGCGTAGATCGCCATGGCCTGCCGGCCGTATCCGATGGCGAGTTCGTGGTTGCCACGCTGGTTTTCCGACCAGCCGATCGCGGCCGTCGCGTTCGCCTCGCCGCCGCGGTGGCCCGCCGCGCGGTACAGCTCCAGGGCGCGGCGGTGGTGGCCGACGGACTCGGCGTGCCGGCCCTGCACGCCGGTGACCACGCCCAGGTTGCTGAAGGCGTATGCCTGTTCGGTCGTGTAGCCCAGCTGCTCGTACAGCTGCAGGGTGCGGTCGAGTTCGGCGCGAGCGTCGTCGTCGCGGCCGAGGAAATGGTAGGCGCCGGCCAGGCTCCTGCGGCTGTGCGCCTCGCCGACGACGTCACCGGCCCGCACGGCCGCGTCGAGCGCGATGCTCACGGTGCTCGCCCAGTCGGCGAGGTGGCCGCTGCGCTGGTAGAACTGCTGCAAGGTGAGGGCGATCCGCCAGGCATACTCCACCTCGTCCTGCTCCACAGCCAGGCGGACCACCTCGGCGAGCAGCCGGTGTTGGGCGACAAACCACGCCGTGGCCTGCCTGTAGTCGGTCGGACCGGGCACGGTCACTCCCGCGGCCGGGCGCAAGGCAGTCGGCATCTGGTGTGGGTGCAGCATCACCTGAGCCGCGTGGGCGCTGTGCAGGTGGTGGTGTTCCAAGGCGCGGATCAGCGCCTGCCGGCGCTCCCAGTCGCTGTCGTGGGCGGCGCACACCTCCGCCGCGTACTCCCGGATGAGGTCGTGCATGCGGTAGATACCGGGGTGGGTCTCGGTGATGAGATGGTTGCGGGCCAGGTCGTCGAGCTGCCGGTGGACGGCCTGGGTGTCCTCGCCGGCGAGGCTCGCGGCCACCGGCACCGACAACTCGTAGCCGGGATGCACCGTCAGCAGGCGAAACAACCGGGCCGTACCCGGTGCGAGCATGGCGTACGACCAGGAGAAGACGGCGCGGACGTCGATGCCGGACCCGCCGCCGCTGAGGGCGTCCAGCCGGCCGCGTGTTTGGCGCAGCTCGGCGGCGATGAGGCTGAGCGGAAACTGTGGGTGGGCCACCGCGCGGGCGGTGACGACGGCCAGTGCCAGGGGTAGCCGGGAGCAGGCTTCGATGATGCGGGTGACCGCTTCTGGGTCCTCTGTTACCCGGCGGTGTCCCAGCCGGCGCAGCAGGGCCCGTTCAGCGTCCGCCTGCGAAAGCGGGTCGAGGGTCAGTAGGTGGGCGCCATGCTCGGCGACGAGGCCGCTGAGACTGTGCCGGCTGGTCACGATCGCGAGGCACCCGGGGGAGCCGGGTAGCAGGTGGCGGACGTGTTCGGTGTCGCGGGCGTTGTCGAGCAGGATCAGGACCTTCTTGCCGGCCAAAAGGCTGCGGAACAGGCCGGCCTGTGCGCTCAGGTTTTCCGGGATGCGTTGTGGGGCGACGCCGAGGGCGTCCAGGAAGTCGCGTAGTACTTCGGTCGGCTTCACCGGCCGGGCGTCCGCGTCGAAGCCTCTCAGGTTGGCGAACAGTTGCCCGTCGGGATAGTCGTCGGCGACCTGCCGGGCCCAGTGCACGGCCAACGTGGTTTTCCCGGTCCCTGGCATGCCGTCGATGCCGACGATCGCCACGCTGCGCGGTGGCAGGTCGACAAGAGCCTCGGACAGCTGGGCGATTTCCGCGGATCGGCCGCCAAAGGTCGACAGGTCGGCTGGGAGCTGCGCGGGCCGGACCAATGGTTCGTGGTCGGTCGGTGCGGGCTCGTCGCCGCTGTTCTGCTGGCGTAGCAGCGCCAGGTAGGTCTCCTGAAGGTCCGCACCGGCGTCGACGCCGAGCTCCTCGGCCAGCCGTTTTCGCGTCGATTGATAAACGGTGATCGCGTCGGCCTGCCGGCCGGACATCCCCAGCAGCCGCAGCAGGCCGGACTGCAGCGGCTCGTTGAGCGGATCGACGTGGGCGGCCGCCTCGACGCCGGGGAGGGCCGCCCGGGCGCTCTCCACGTCGGCGCAGAGGTTGGCGAGGTCGATGGCGGCCGACGAGCGTTCCTGGTCGACGGTGGCGAAGGCAGGTACCGCGGATGGCGTCAACGCGACGTTGGTCGCGCACCGGCCCTGCCAGAGGCCGAGTGCCTGGACGTACAGCTGGACACCGGTGCGCCGGTCGTCCGCGCGTGCGGCGGCCCGGGCGCTGGCGACCGCGTCGCGGAATCTCAGCAGATCGACAGCCCGCCGATCGATCACCAGCCGGTACCCCTGCTGGTCACGGCTGAGGAACCGGCCGTGGTCCCGAGCCGGGAGTCCGGGCTCGAGGAGCCGTCGCAGCGTACCGATGTAGCGGTGGATGAGGTTGGTGGCGCTCGCCGGTGCGTCCGATTCCCACAGCGCGTCGATCATCTCGTCCACGCCGACCCGCTGCCCGGCGCGGATGAGAAGCAGGGCCAGGATGGTGCGCTGCTGCGGTGGCCCGAGGTCAAGGGTGGAGCCGCCCAGGGTCCCGGACAACGGGCCCAGTATGGCGAAGGTGAGGGCGGCAGGGTCAGTCACGGCACCCTCGTGCCGACCGGCAGGAATCGGCTGAACACCGGTAGAAGTGTAGACGTGCGGACATGTCTGCGTATGGCTGTCGTCCGCCGTGTCCGCTCACCGGGATCGTGTCGAGCACTGCCGCCATGCTGCGACTCGGCCGAATCACCCGAGAGGCTGGCGGTGCGTAAGCGACCCACCACGGTTGGTTGCATGCCCTCGGGCCTGGCGACGGGCAGAGGTGCCCATCGCCAGGCCCGGAGGTTGCCATCGGCTGTTGTGGTGTGGAGAGATCGCTAGGAAACGATGCGCGCCGACTTGATGACGTTGTCGAACCCGACCTCCGACAGGTCGCCGATGTCCTCGGTGAAGACCTTCAGCTCGCCCTTGCAGTCAGGCTGGGCCCACGTCCGAACGGTGCCCTTGAACACCTGAATCCCGGAGATGCCCTCGATCTTGTCGGCGAGGTTGACGCAGCCGGAGTCCCGCAGCGGGAACGACTCCCCGCCGTCGTTGAAGTTGAAGTCGGCGTAGAAGATGACCTTGATGCTGCGGTCCTCCTCGACCGGCGGCGCCGGCTCCTCCGGCTGCGGCGCCGAAGGCGCGGTCGGGCTGGGCTCCGGCGGCGGAGGGGCACCCTTGCCCTTGGCCTTCTTACCGTTGGGCGCGATGGCGAACCACACGCCGTCCACGCCATGTCCCTTGGCGTCACCGGGCTCGACGTCCTTGCTGAACTCGTAGAGCGCCCAGCCGTTCAGAGTGACCTGATAGACCTTCCTCTGCTTGCCGCCCGGCGTCTGGATCGAACCGCGCCGGAGGAAGCCCACCTTCCCCTTGATACCAACGAAGTGGACCGAGGATCCCTCCGTGACCGTCACCGGAGGCCAGACCTCTTCGCACTTGCCGGTGCAGTTGGACCGCGAGGGGTTCGTCGTGTCCTTGTCGAACCGGTAGAGGGTCCGCCCGGCACCGTCGACCACGACAGGGTTCAGGTCGCCGGCCCGGCTGGCGCGCAGCGCCACCCACTTCATCGCCGTTTCGCGGTCCTTCTCCGCGACCCGACCGTCCACACGGGGCACCCAGTCGCCAGTGCCCTGCTCGGCACCATTGAGCTTCGGCGTGCCAGACACCAGCTTGAGCGGTGCCTCGGCCGCGTCGACCGATGCGGTCGCCGCGGGGGCCGCGCCCGCCTCGCCACTGGAGTCCCCGCAGCCGGTGGCGACGATTGCCACCGCCACGAGCGAGGCCGCAAGCGCGACCATGCGCCTTGATGACATCAATACATCTCCGTCGTCGGCTGGTCCGGTATCTCCGAACCAGTTCGCCCCAGCAACGCCGGCCGCCGGGGATCGGTTCACCGACTTTGGCGCGAATGACAAGAATTTCGGTGTATGGCAGGGAAAACGGCCCTTGTGAAGGTGCCGCGGCACGGCAAAAGCCGGGGTGTGTGCACGCATCACACACCCCGGCTGGCATCTTCCGCGGCGCAGAGGAGGCAACGCCCGGACGACGCAGGCGTGGATGACGGGTCCCCTCGACCTGCGGCCACAGCCACCGCCCTCCCCGGCGCGGCTGTATTCAGCAAGGTAACGGGTGCCGGATATACGTCTGATACAAATCCGATGGATGCTCATTCACCTTGCGGCGACCCTCCGTCGATGGCGCCGGCATACCGTCGGACACGTGAACGCAGCTCAGAATCCTGCTACAACCGTCATACGAATCGCCGGCCACGCTGTGCCGCCGATCAGCGACGCGGTGATCCTCCGGCTTCTCGACGAGGTCAGCGCTGAGCTCACGAACGAGGAGAACAAGTGCGCGCGGGTCCTCGCGGCGCTGGCGGTCTCCAGTGGCGCCCTCGTGACGGGGGTACTGGCATCGGGCTGGTCGCCGTTCGGCCTCTCGGTCGCGGGCGCGATGGTGTGGTGGCTCGGCGCCAGCGCGGTGCTGGCGGCGGTCCTTCTCGCCGGCGTGGCCGTGGTGTACAGCGGCGAGCCGGATTCGGCGTTGCTCGCCGAGCCTCGTCCCGCCGGCTCGGATGCCCTGCCGCTGCAGCAGTGGGCGTTCGCACTTGCCGCGAGCCCCGCCCAGGCTCCGGTCACCCGCCTTTGGCGGGCCCGCCACACGGTCGGCTTCAAACGGCGACTGCTGAAGGCCAGCCTCGCCTTCATGGGAGCCGGCATCGTGGTGTGTGTCGTCAGCGCACTTCCCGCCGCCCTTCCGCATACGGCGGCATGACCTGAGCGCCACGGATAGAGGTGCCGGAACGGCTCCATGGGTGCCCGGCAGCCTCGATACCATGGACTTTTATGACCGGGTTGACAACGACGGAACGGTACCGCCGCGACCAGTTGAGGGATTTCCTGCGCTCGCGGCGGGAGCGGCTGAGGCCCGAGGACGTCGGGATTACGGCGGTGGGCCGGCGCCGGACGCCCGGGCTGCGACGCCAGGAGGTAGCCCTCCTGGCGGGCGTCGGCCTGAGTTGGTACACGTGGCTCGAACAGGGCCGTGACATCCGCGTCTCGCCGGAAGTGCTCGACGCGGTCGCCTCGGCGCTCCGCCTCAGCGAACCTGAGCGCACGCATCTGCACCTGCTCGCGGGTCTGAACCCGCCACGCCCGCTCGCGCCGCATCACCCCGACGTCACTGTTGAACTGCGGCGCCTGCTCGACGGCTGGTCGCCGCATCCGGCGATGCTGCAGGACCGACGCTGGAACGTGCTCGCGGTCAACGACGCCGCCCGTGTTCTGTTTGGCCTTGACGGCACTGACCAGAACTGCCTGGTGGCGTTCTTCGCCGACTCGCGGTACCGCAGCGTTAGGGACCATTGGGCGTCGGTCGCACCGCGCGTCGTAGCGGCATTCCGGGCCGACTCTGCGCGTTTCCCCGACGACGCGGGCTTCCGCCATTTGGCGGAACAACTCTGCCTCGCGAGCCCCGAGTTCGCGCAGATGTGGGGGCGGCACGATGTGGTGGAGGCCGTGCAGATGACGAAGGCCGTGCGCCATGCCGAGGCAGGCGACATTGTCTTCGACGCCACCGCGCTGGCGGTGGCCGACCCGGCTGGGCTGCGCCTGATGGTGTATGCCCCCGTCCGGGCACGGGCAGCGCGGAGAGGCTGCGGAGCGTGATGGATCCCCGGCTCGCGCCTTCGCCTCATCACGGCGACGTGGTCGAAGCCTGGTGGTGATGCTCCCCCGATAGGCAGGCGCTGGTTGGCCAAATCTCGATATGACACGGTCGCGGTATGACGCTTTCACGCTTCAACGACAAGGTCGTGCTCATCACCGGCGGAACGAACGGCATGGGCCTGGGCACGGCTCGTCGATTCCTCCACGAGGGCGCTCAGGTGATCATCACTGGGCGCGATCAGTCTCGCCTGGACGCCGCGGTCGACGAGCTCAGCGGCGGCGACCGCCTGCTCGCCGTGCGCGGCGACGCCGGAAGCTTGCCGGACCTCGACGCGTTGATGGCGGCAATTCATGACCGCTTTGGACGGCTGGACGTAGTGTTCGCGAACGCCGGTGTCGGTTCCTTCCTGCCGACCTCCGAGGTAACGGAGAAGGAGTTCGACCGCGTCGTCGACATCAACTTCAAGGGCGTGTACTTCACCCTCCAAAAATCGCTCTCCCTCGTACGCGACGGCGGCTCGATTGTCATCAACGCCTCGTGGACCATGTACCGCGGGCGCGGGGTGAACTCGCTCTACTCGGCGACGAAGGCCGCCGTGCACAACCTGGCGCGCACGCTCGCGTCCGACCTCGCGCCCCGGAAGATCCGGGTCAACTCGGTGAGCCCCGGCTACATCATCACCGGGATGTTCGACGCCATCCCGCCGAAGGACTACCCCCGCTACATCGCCGAGGTGGCTGCTGATCGGCTCGGTGTGCCCGACGACGTGGCCGGTGCCGTCGTGTTCCTCGCGTCCGAGGACGCAGGCTACATAAACGGGCAGGATCTCATCGTCGACGGCGGCCTGGTCACGGTGTATCCCCAGAAGCCTGAGCGTCTCCAGATCATGCAAACGCCGAAGGGAGAGCAAATGAGCGGGGCCTCAGTCGAGTACGACGTCGCGGTCGCAATGCGAGACGGCGCCGTTCTCCGCACCGACGTCTATCGTCCTCAGGGGGACGGGCCGTGGCCCGTACTCGTTGTGCGAGGGCCGTACAACAAGAAGAACCCTGTGCTTCGCAACTTGATTCAGCCGCTCGCCGCCACCGACCGGGGCTACATGGTCGTGATACAGGACACGAGATCGCGCTTCGCGTCAGAGGGCGGAGCGTGGCGGCCATGGGCCGGCGAGGGCCGAGACGGGGCGGACACGATCGAATGGGCCGCACGCCTGCCCGATTCCACGGGGAAGGTAGCGATTCTGGGCCCGAGCTACCAGGGGAACACCACCTGGATGGCGGCGATCGAGAACCCGAACGGCCTCGTGGCCATCGCCCCGACCATCACCTGGGCCGATCCGTGGGACGGGCTGTTCGGTCGGGGAGGCGCGATCGAGCTGGGGATCTCCCTGCCCTGGTCGCTCGGTCAGGGAGTTGATGTCCTCGTGCGGCGGCTGCGGGACGAGCCGCAGGAGCTGGGGCCGGCCGTAGGCCGCCTCTTCTCCGACTTCGACGGACTTGCGACCGGCGTGTATGCGGAGCTGCCCGCAGGCCGCCACCCGGCCTTCCAAAGGCACCAGATTCCCGACCTGGGTTACGAGGCGGCGACGGCGGACCCGTCGGTCGCGGACTCATGCACCGTGCGTGGACGTCACCACCTTGTCAAGGTGCCGAGCTTCAACACAGCAGGGTGGTTCGACATCTTCCTCCAGGGCAGCCTCGACAACTTCGTTGCGGCGTCACAGACGCAGCCCGCGCAGCTCATCGTCGGTCCCTGGAGCCATGCGGCCGAACCGCACGGGGCGCAGGTGCAGGGCGAGGTGAACTTCGGCTTTGGGGCAGGTATGCCCCTGATCGATCTGCGTCAGTCCTGGCACGACATGCAGCTCGACTGGCTTGACCGGTGGATGCGGCCGGAGAACGACGCGAACGCCGGCGACGTCGGGGCGAAGGTCAAGCTCTTCGTGATGGGCATCAACCAATGGCGCGACGAGGACGAGTGGCCCCTGAGCCGGGCGGTCGACACCTCGCTGTACTTCAGTGAAGGTGGTCAGCTCAGCTCGGCCCCGGACCCGGAACCATCGTCGGCGAGCTTCGACTACGACCCGATGAATCCAGTGCCCACACTGGGCGGCGCGCTGCTCATGTCCCCGGAGTACCCCGCCGGTGTCTTCGATCAGGCCAAGATCGAGGGTCGTGACGACGTTCTCACGTACACATCGGCGCCCCTTGAGGAGGACCTCGAGGTCACCGGCCGTGTCCGTGCGCGGCTCCACGCGGCAACTGACGGGCCTTCGACCGACTGGGTGGTGCGGCTGTGTTACGTCGACCCCGGCGGTGTCTCGAGAAACGTCACCGACGGCATCCTGCGCGTTTCGGCGGCATCCGACCAGGTGACCGAGTACGAGGTAGATCTCTGGTCGACGAGCATGGTCTTCCGCGCCGGGCATCGAGTTCGGGTTCAGGTAACGTCGAGCTGTTTTCCCCGCTGGGACCGAAACCTCAACACCGGGGAGTCGACCGCGACGGCGACGAGGCCGCGAGTCGCACACCAGACCATCCACCATGGCGTCTTTTCACCGTCGCAGATCATCCTCCCGGTGGTACCGCAGAGGGTTTGACCAACCGAATGCGCTTCAGCGCGCTCGAAAGCCGAAATGGACGGCGAGCCGCCTCAAGCTGATGCGGAAGCTGGCTGGACCGTCGGGCCCGCCGGCGGCGGAAATCGTGAGCCCCCGGCAGCGAAGACGGCAGCACACGCGACTACGACATCTCCCCGACAGGGGAACCGCGCCCGGCCGAAGCAGGGCCGGCGCCGTTGTGACCGGGGTAACAATCGAGTCGAGAACCCGCGTCCCGGGCCAGGTCGTCTAGCCGGGTGTGAAACGGGACCCGGCGACCGCCAGCGAGGAAGACCTCGTGCGGCGTGTCGCCCGCGGCGACACAGCGGCGTTCGATGAGTTCTACCGGCGTACCGCCGCGTGGCTCACCGTGCGGCTGCGGCGGCGCTGCGCCGACGACGACATCGTCGCCGACGTGCTCCAGGAGACCTACCTGTCGGTGTGGCGAGCGGCCCACACCTACTCGGGAGCGGCGGTGGGCGGCAGCGCGGTCGGCTGGCTGTGGACCATCGCCGCGCGGCGCCTGGTCGACGCGTTCCGCCGCCGCGCCCGTACCGCGGCGATCCCCGACGCCGCCGCCGAGCCGCTTGTCACGTCTTCGGCCGAGGACGTCGTGCTGGCGGGCGATGTCGGCGGCGAGCTCGGCGTCGCCCTGGCCGAACTCGCGCCCGAACTGCGCCAGGTGATCACGGCGATGGCGATCGACGGCATGACGGTCCAGGAGACCGCCTCCGCGCTGGGACTGCCCGAGGGGACCGTGAAGACCCGCGCCCGCCGGGCTCGGATCGCGTTGAGAAAGGCACTGTGATGGTGGCACGACGGGCGCCGCGGCCGGCAAACCAACCTGGCGGGCACGCCACGGAGGAACAGCTGAGCCGGTACGTGACCGACGCTTCGGCGCAGCTGATGTGGATCGAAGTACATCTGGATCGTTGTGCGCCGTGCCGGGCGCGACTGTCGACGCTTGTCCACGAGCGGGACCCCGGCACCGCGGGCCTGATCAACCGTGTGGGGGAGCGGCTCGCGGCGCAGGTCGCCGCCGAAGCGCCGCCGGCGGCACGCCGGAGGTCCGTGGGCTGGGCGGCTCGGTGGGCCGCGCCGAGCGCGCTGCCATGGCTCGCGATGAGCGTACTCACCATTGTGATCAGCTTCGGCTTCGACCTGCTCGCGCGGCGGTCCGGTGCCGCGAACCCACCGCTGTTGCTCCTACTCGCGCCCGTGGCGCCGTTGCTTGCGGTAGCGGCGAGCTGGGGGCCGCAGGTCGATCCGGTACACGAACTGGTGGCGACCTCCCCGCGCGCCGGCCTGGCGATGGTCCTGCAGCGGACGACCGCGATGCTGGCCGTGGTCCTACCGCTGCTGCTCGTGCTCGGCGCGGTCACCGGCACCTCACCGGCCCGCTGGCTGCTGCCCTGCGTGGCCTTCACCACCCTGACTCTGGCGCTGGGCAGCGCCGTGGGCCTGCCGGCCGCCGCGGGCGTGCTCGGCGGCGGCTGGCTGGTGCTGGCCGTCATCCCCGCCGTGGTGACCGAGCGCATGCCGCCGCCGATGGCCCACCGTGCCATGCCCCTGTGGGCGCTCGTCACCGTGCTGGCCGCCGCCGTCGTCGTACTGCGCCGGCAGGCCTATCACACGGGCTTGGCGCCGCGGCCGCCGGAAGCGATCCAGAACACCGCTCGGTACGAGAACGAACGATGACAGGAGGCCATTCGATGAGCTTGCCGGAGCAGCCCGCGCCGGATCAGGCATGGCACATCAGCGCCAGCTCGCTGACGGTACGGTACGGACGCCGGATCGCCGTCGACGGGTTGGACCTGACGTTCGGTGCCGGCGTGCACGGCCTGCTGGGCCCCAACGGCGCTGGTAAGACGACGCTGATGCGGGTCCTGGCGACGGCATCGCCGGCCACCGGCGGGTCGCTGCGGATCCTCGGCCGGCCGAGCGGCGACCGGCACCATCTGCGGGCGGTCCGGCGCCGCCTCGGCTACCTGCCGCAACGGTTCGGCTATTATGCGCGCTTCACGGTTCGCGAGTTCGTCGAGTACGTGGCCTGGCTGAAGGAGATGCCGGCCGCGGACATACCCGGCGCCGCGCAGCGGGTGATCGAGCGGGTCCAGCTCGGCGACCGGGCCGGGCACCGGATGCGTACCCTCTCCGGCGGGATGGTCCAACGGGTCGGGGTGGCGCAGGCCCTGGTCAACGACCCCGAAGTGCTGCTGCTGGACGAGCCGACCGTCGGCCTGGACCCGGAGCAGCGGGTGCACCTTCGGGCGCTGCTGCGCGACGTAGGGGCGCAGACCTGCGTGATCGTCTCTACGCACCTGGTCGAGGACATCGCCGCCGCCTGCTCCGACGTGGCCATCATCGACGAGGGGCGAGTCGCGTTCCGTGGCTCTGTCGACCAGCTCGCGGCCGCGGGAAGCCGGGAGGACTCCGGCGACAGCGCGGTCGAGCGCGGGTACACCGCATTGCTGCGGCAGCACCGCACACGGGTGGTGGCGGCACGATGACGGCGTTTCGCATCGAGTTGCGGCGCTCCAGCGCGCTGCTGCTGGCCGCTGCCACGGTCGTGGTGGGCGCGCTGCTCTTGTGGTTGCTCGCCGACGAGTGGACCGCCCGGTGGAGCGGCTTGGCGTACCTGATGCGGGCGTTGCTCTTCGCACTTGTCCCGGTCGCGCTGGCGGCCGGGGCATGGCAGGGTGGGCGCGACCGGCGCGCGGGGGTCACCGAGCTGTTCGGCACGGTCGCGCGGCCGTACCCGCAGCGGTTGTTGCCCGTCGCGCTGGCGATGGCCGCCGGCGTGCTCGTGGCCTACGCGGCCCTCCTCGCCGGCGGGTCCGTCCAGGTCGCGCCGTACGCCAGCTACGCCGGCGGGCAGTGGCCGGTGGTCGTCGCGGTAGGCGCGGTGGCGCTCGTCGCCGCCGCCTGGCTGGGGATGGCGGTGGGCCGGTGGGTGCCGTCGGTGCTGACCCCTCCCACGCTGCTGGTCTTCAGCTTCCTGGGCCAGATGCTGAGCCGGCTCGACAACGGCGTGTTGTTGCCCGTGCTGGCCACGCCGAGCGATCTGGCCACGGTGGCGCCGGAGTTTCTGGCCGCGCAGGGCGTGTGGTTTGGCGGGCTCGCCGCGGCCGCCCTGCTGTTGGTCGCCTCGGCGACGGTCTGGGCTCGGGCACTCGCGGCCGCGGTGGCACTCGCCGCCGCTGGTGTGTCGTCAGCCGTGGCACCCGCGACCGCCTTCGTGGTCAGTACCGACGGGGCGACGCTGGTCTGTGCGGATGGCGAGCCGCGCGTGTGCGCACCCCGGATACACGCGGCGGTCCTGCCGGCGTTGACCGAGCCGGCTCGGGAGGCGTTGCGTACGTTGGCGCCGATCCCGAACGCGCCCACCCGCGTTGTCGCCACTGATCTGGGTTGGGCACCCGTCGCTCCACAACGGACCACCGATGTTCTCGTCGTCGATCTGCGGTTCCGGCTGAACGCCACGGGCCGGTTCGAGGCGGCGCCGGCGGGGCTGCGCACAATCCTTCTGAAGGGTGCCGGAACGCAGTCCTGTCCGGACCCGGCATGGGGATTCGAGCGGGACGTCGCCGCGGATCAGGCGGCCACCGGCTGGGTGACCGGCCGCCCGGCGGGACCGGCCACCGACGAGTACGGCCGGCTGGGGGAGCGGACGCTGTCGGAGCTGAAGGCACTGCCGCGTCCCGAACAGCTCGCCCGGCTCGCCGCGTACCGGACCGCGAAGGTGCGGTGTGACCGCGACCCGCTGACCGCGCTCACCACGGGCGCGCCTCGATGAGCGGCCCGGGATGGGCCCGATGGGAGCTGCTGTACCTGCGGGCCCGTGAAGTACCGGCGGCGGCTGCTCTCCTGCCGGTGACCATGCTCGCTGTCGGGGTGCTGGCGAACGCCAGCGCCGGCCCGTCGAGCACGGCGCCGGCCGTCGTCGGGGTTTGCGCCGCACTGCTCGGAGTGGCGTTCGTCGGCACCACGCTGGGCTCGGCGGACGCCGTCCTGGAGCACACCGCCGCGATCAGGTGGTGGCCACGCCGGACCGTACACCTGGTGGCCGGCACGATCGCGGTGGTGCTCCTGCTCCTCGCGGTCGATCTCGCCGGTCCTTCACTGGCTACCACCGCTGAGCTCGTCCGAAACACCCTTGGCCTGATCGGCGTGACCGCGCTCTGTGCGTCGTTCACGGGATCGCGGCTGTCCTGGTGTCCCGCGGCCGCCTGGACTCTTCTGGCCGTCGTCGCGGGTCCGCGTTCGTCCGGAGCCGGACAGGTGTTGAGCTGGATGCTGCAGCCCGCCGATGCCAGGACGGCGGCCACCACCGCGGCTCTGCTGGCCGTGTCCGGTGCGGCCAGCTACATCCTGGCCGGCCCGGCAGGGCTACGGCGGGCGTGATCAGCACGCCCGCCGCGGCCCCAGTCGTGAGTACGACTGGGGCCTTGCGGCGTCACTGCCCGAGCGCGAGCTTGACCTTGTCGTAGCGCCGCAGAAGGGGCCGGCGGAGAAGCCGTACGACGCCCGGGAAGTTCGCGGACATGTCGGCGTAGCCCGGCACCCGTTCGGGATCCACCATGAGGCCGAACACCAGGTGCGGCCCGGTCTTCGGCGCACCGTCCACAATGGCCTTGCGCAGGCGGATGATGTCGTCGTCGGGGACCTGCTGGAACAGCTCCTGCAGCACCGGCTCCTCGGCGTCGAGGTGCTTGAGGAGCACCTCCTCGATCCGCTCGGCGGAGCGCAGCCCGGCGTCGGCCGCCCTGGCACCAGCGCGCAGCGCGTCGACCGCCGCGGCGAGCTTGTCGAGCTCCTCGTCCAGGAC
Source organism: Phytohabitans flavus (assembly GCF_011764545.1). Classification (GTDB taxonomy): domain Bacteria; phylum Actinomycetota; class Actinomycetes; order Mycobacteriales; family Micromonosporaceae; genus Phytohabitans; species Phytohabitans flavus. Next base: position 1,154,125 of record NZ_AP022870.1, read on the forward strand.
CTCGTGTTCGGCGGTGAGGGCGTCGAGGCTGGCGACCGCCTGCGGGAAGAGGCGGCGCAACACCGGCCAGAACAGCTCGTCCTCGCTCTGGTGATGATGATGTACGAAGCCGACGAACCAGCGGCTGGTGCTGATCAGGGTCTTGGCGTCCACCGGCTTGCCGGCGGCGCGTGCGTCGTACGCGTTGGTGATGAGACCCGATCCGCGGCGCATGATCGTGTGTACGGCGATGAGCTCGTTGTACATGCGCGAGCCTTGGCTCTCCGGTGAGCTTCGAGTAGCCATGTGAGTGCTCCTTCCAGGCGACTGCTCGTCCAGAAACGAGACGACCGCCAGCGGGACCTGGTTCAACGCCCGGCACGGCGAGTGCTTGTAGATCCGATGTCTACGGCAGCGCCACATGCTTCATGCGATCTGGACCACATGGCGGCCGTACGGCCGTTCACGGATAGGGAGGGTGGCCGGGTGGCTGCGGACAGCGTGCGGTTGAGCCTTGCGGAGGGGCCGGTGGAGAACGAGCCGCCTCGGCACCGGTCCGTGCTGCGGCGCCGGTGGACACGCGTGGTCGTCGGCGTGTTGGCGGGGCTCGTCACGCTCGTGTCGGTCGCGGTGCTGGCGCTGTATCTGTGGCCACTGGAGCGCAGCGCTCTGCAGCAGGCGACGGCCACGACGCTGGACTTCACCGCCGCGGAGGAGCAGGCCCAGCGGGCCGTGCTGGCGGACACGGCGGACGGCATGGTGACCAGGCAGTGCCGCACCCAACTGCTGTCGCACGGGAAGCGGACGGCAAAGGCGGTGTTGCTGCTTCACGGCTACCGGTCCTGCCCGAAGGCGTACGACGCGCTCGCGCAGGAGTTCTTCAAGCGTGGCTACAACGTCTACGTCCCCAGGGAGTCACGGCACGGCCTGGTCGACGACACGGCCTCCAACGACATCAAGGCGGAGGAGCTTGTCGAGTACGCCAACGATGGCATGAACATCGTCGCCGGTCTCGGTGTCGAAGCCGGCATCGTCGGTATCTCCGGTGGCGGCGTGCTGGCGACCTGGCTGGCGCATTACCGCGGGGACGCGGTCGCCCGGCTTCTCGTGCTCTCGCCCTTCTACCGCCCCGGGGCGAGCCGCGCGCCGGCCTTCGCGGTGCGACCGTTTACCCTGCTGTTCGGCTTCGGCCTCGTGCCGGATCGCATCACCGGTGAGAAATTCTCGTTCCGCGCCTTGGCGCAATACCAGCGGGTCGTGTTCAACTACGCCGACCGTCCACAGTGCCCGGTGCTACGGACGGTCGCCGCCGTGGTATCGCCCAACGACGAGCTCATCGACCGGCGGGTGGCCTTCGACGTGCCCACGGCGCTCGCGCAGGTGAATCCGAAAGCCTCCATCGAAACGCGGGAGCTTCCCGCCGGCTTCGGCCTGGACCACGACATCCTCGACCCGGACGTGGTGCCGCCGGATCGCCAGCCCGATATCTACCGCCTCTACGTGGAACTCTACGAGGGCACGGCGGGCTGACTCTTCCATCCATCTATTTAGTTGTGACATGCTTCGGGTGTCTGACGCCCTTCCGCGCAGTCCAGACGGAAACGCGGGAGGTATCGGTTGTACTCGAAGCGAAAAATTCTGGCGGCGTTTTGCGCCGCGCTGGTCATCGGCGTGGCGCCGCCCGCCTCGGCGGCTCCGCCAGCCGGCGCAGCCGCCACCCGGGACCCGGGAGCGGTGGCCCACACGGTCACGCTTGTCACCGGTGACCGGGTGACGATCCTTTCGTCCAAAGAGGATCGTCCGGTGGTGCGGCCGGGCAAGGGGCGCGAGGGGATGCGGTTCAGTGTTTACCGCGACCGCGGCGCGCTCATGGTCGTCCCGCACGACGCCCAGCGCCTGGTCCAGGCGGGGCGGCTCGACCGGCGGCTGTTCGACGTCATCGGCCTCGTCCGTGCCGGGTACCAGGACGGGGCTCGGGACAGCCTGCCGCTGATCGTGGCTGACCCCGCTGGGCCGGCAGCCGCGGCAAGGTCGCTGCCGTCCGGGATGAGCGCCAAGCGGGTGCTCCCCGCCATCGGCGCGGCGGCCATGGAGGCGTCGAAGGCAAAGGCCGGTGCGCTCTGGGATGAGGTGCGACGCCGGGCCGGCGCGGGACGGGTTTGGCTGGACGGACAGCGGTCCGTCCAGCTTGACCGCAGTGTGCCGCAGATCGGCGCCCCGGCGGCGTGGCAGGCTGGCTTCACGGGCCGGGGAGTGTCGGTCGCGGTGCTGGACTCCGGCATCGACACCGGTCACCCGGACCTGGCCGGCAAGGTCGCCGACCAGCGCAACTTCACCGACGAGGCGGACGGTGACGAGGTCGGCCACGGCACGCACGTGGCGTCCACCATCGCCGGTAGTGGAGCCGCGTCCGGCGGTCGCTACCGCGGCGTCGCGCCGGACGCGACGCTGCTGTCCGGCAAGGTCTGCGGCCTTCGCGGCTGCGCGGAGTCCGCGATGATCGCGGGTATGACCTGGGCGGCTGCCGAGAAGCACGCCGCCGTGGTCAACATGAGCCTGGGCGGTGGCGACGGGCCCGACATCGACCCGGTCGAGGAGGCGTTGAACACGCTGTCCGCCGAATACGGCACGCTTTTCGTGGTCTCCGCCGGCAACGCCGGGATGGATGGCTCGGTCGCCTCTCCGGCCAGCGCCGACGCCGCCTTGGCGGTCGGTGCCGTCGACCAGGACGAGCGGCTCGCCGGGTTCTCCAGCCGTGGTCCGCGGGTCGGTGACACGGGCATGAAGCCGGACATCAGCGCGCCCGGCGTCGGCATCGTGGCAGCCGGGGCCGGCACCGGAGGGTACGTGGGCATGTCCGGCACTTCGATGGCGGCACCACATGTCACCGGGGCGGCGGCGCTGCTGGCCCAGCAGCATCCAGAGTGGACGGCCGAGCGGCTCAAGGGCACGCTGACCGCCTCCGCCCAGGCGAGCGCCGAGATCAGCGGCTTCGCGCAGGGCGCCGGCCGGGTCGACGTGGCCCGCGCCATCACCCAGACGGTGACCGCCGTCCCGGTCGGTGTCTCCTTCGGACGGACACTGTGGCCGCACAACGACGACGAACCGGTGGCGCGGACCATCACGTACCACAACGACGGGCCAGCGGATCGCGTCCTCGATCTGCATATCCAGGCGCTCGGGCCGGAGAACAGGCCCGCCCCGCAGGGGATGTTCCAGCTCGCCGCGGACCGGATCACGGTACCGGCCCATGGATCGGCGCAGGTCACGGTCACCGCGGACACCAACGGTGACGGCCCGGACGGCCTCTACTCCGGCCAGGTGCTGGCCACCGACGGCGCGACCGGAACGAGCGTGAGCACCGCGATAGGCGTGGAGCGGGAGATGGAGAGCTTCGACGTGCGAGTGTCGTTCGTGGACGGTGCCGGGGCGCCGACATCGGACAACTTCTCCCTCTTCTTCTCGCTCGACTCCGACGACGTGTTCGCGCCGACGATCTCTGGCGATCAGGTCACCATTCGTCTCCCGCGCGGCCGCTACAACCACACCGCGGTGGTCGGTACGCCCCTTGCCGACGGCGGCTACGACCGCTCACTGCACGTACAGGCGCTGCTGGACCTGACGGCGGATACGGCCATCACGATCGACAGCCGCCGCGCGCGTCCGATCACGGTCACCGTCCCCGAACCCGACGCGGACAGCGTGCTGGCCGAGGTGTCGTTCAGCCAGGACGGGCTGCGGGCGCCGTACGCCGAGGTGGGCCCGACGTTCGACGGACTCTCCACCGAGTTCCTGGGAGAGCCGCGGCCGGCAGACGAGTTCACGGCACACATCGTCAGCCAGTGGGCGCGGCCGAGCGCGGACGGCACGTTCGCCGACAGCCCGTACCTCTACGCACTGGCCGAAGCGTTCGCCGGCCGGCTGCCGACCGGCTTCAGCAAGCACTACCGCAAGTCCGAACTCGCTACGGTGCACCAGCGGTTCGCCGCGGTGCCGCCCGGTGAGTACGCCCAGCGGAGCGTTTTCCCAGATCTGACGGGTTCCGCCGGCGCCGCCTGGCCGATTCCCACGAGCGCGCCGGGCAGCCGCGTGGAGTATTACACCACCGGCTCCACCTGGAGCACCTTCCTGGAGTTCGGACCGCGTGACGAGTCCGGGTTCCTGCAGTCGCGTGGGATCTTCGCCGACAGCACGCGTGAGTACCGGGCGGGCAGCCACAACCGGGACAGCTGGGCCGGCGCACCGTACGGCCCGGCGATACCTCCCATCGAGGGCGGCTGGGTGTCCCGGACCGGCGAAAACGTCAACGCCTTCATCCCCCTGTACGGGGACCGGGACGGTCACACCGGCTCGGTCGGCGTCGACTCGTCCTACTCGGCGCTCTTCCGCGACGGCGAGCTGGTGGGCGAGACCGACTTCTCCGGCGGCGGCTTCTTCACCACGCCGCCGGGGCCGGCGACCTACCGGCTCGTGACGCGGGACAGCGGCGGGCTCGGCGGGCTGAGCACCCGGGTCGACGCGGAGTGGAGCTTCCGTTCCACCGGCGCGGACGGCGAGCAGATGCCTGTCTCCGTCGTCCGCTTCACACCCGCGCTCGACCCGCACCACACAGCGCGGGCCGGGCGGCGGTTCGAGATCCCGGTCACGGTGCAGGCCCAGGCCGGATCGGCGGCCGGCCCGGTGCGGGAGATCACCGTCGACGTCTCGTACGACGACGGCGTGACCTGGCACCGGGCGCCGCTGCGGCGTACCGGCGCCGGTTGGACGGCCAGGGTCACCCACCCGTCCGGAGCCGGCTTCGTCTCACTCCGCGGCGAGGCCACCGATCGCGGTGGCAACACCGTGTCGCAGACCATCATCCGGGCGTACCGCATCGGGTAGTGGGCGGCACCCCTCCGGGCGTGGCGGGGGCACAAGGCCCGTTACGCCCGGAGGGGATTCCCCCTGATTCCGCTATGCCGAGGCGGGGCGCATGAACGCCAGGTACTGGTCTTGCATGTAATTCGGGTAGGCGGGGGTTGCTGGCGCGCTGGCGGCGTCGAGCTCCTCGATGTCCTTCGGCTCCAGCCGCACGTCGAGCGCGCCGAGGTTGTCGGCGAGCTGCGCGGGCCGCTTGGCGCCGAGCGAGACGCTCGTGACGCCCGGGCGGGCCAGGACCCAGGCCAGGGCCACCCGCGCCACGGAGGTCCCGTGCCGCTGAGCCACTGCCCGCAGGGCGTCGATGACGCTGTACGCCAGCTCGATGTCCACCGGTGGCTGCTGCGCCTTCGCCCAGCGTGCCGTCTCGTCGGTGGTACCGGTGCGGTCGAACTTGCCGGACAGCAGCCCGCCGGCGAGTGGGCTGTAGGTGATGTGGCCGATGTGCTGGTCCTGGGCCATGGGCAGGATCTCCGCCTCGATCTGCCGCCCGACCAGCGAGTAGTAGGACTCCAGCGCGGCCAAACCGGTCAGCCCCAGCCGCTGGACGACGCCGAGCGCCTTCATCGCCTGCCAGGCGGCGATGTTGCTGGCGCCGAGGTAGCGGATCTTGCCTTGGTGTACCGCGTCGTCAAGCGCGGTCAGGGTGTCTTCGAGCGCGGTGTGCTGGTCGAAGGTGTGGATCATGTAGATGTCGATGTAGTCGGTGCCGAGCCGGCGCAGGCTCCGCTCGATCGAGCGCATGACGTGCAGCCGGGACACCCCGAACTCGTTCGGCCCGCTGCCGACCCGCATCGCGACCTTCGTGCTGACCAGCACATCCTCGCGGCGGCTGCCGAGCGTGCGCCCGAGGATCTCCTCGGCTTCGCCGTCACCGTACGCGTCGGCGGTGCTGAAGAGGTTGACGCCCGCGTCCAGTGCCGCGTCGACAAGGTGCTGGCTCTCGTCCTGCGAGAGGGCGCCGACGGTGCTCCAGATCGGGCTCGACTTTCCGCCGAACGTCATCGTGCCCAACGAGACGGCCGATACGAAAACGCCCGTCCGTCCGAGCTCGCGATACTCCATCAGATTCCTCCGGTTGCTGGGCGCCCGGTGTCACCGGGCCTGTCGAACACGCTGTACAACAGAGTGTTCGGCAGGCTGGTGAAGTGCTCGGGAGGGTGCTGCCTACACTTGCCCGCATGCCGTCGATCACTCGCAGCGGTCCGTCCGGGGCCGACCGCCGGGCCGCCGTCGAGGCCCAGATCCTGGCCGCTGTCGGGCGGCTGCTGGCCCAAGGGTCGACGTACACGCAGATCAGCGTGCAGCGGATCCTGGACGAGGCGGGGATCGCCCGGTCGACGTTCTACGCCCACTTCCGTGACAAGTCAGAAATCCTGTCCAAGCTCGCCGAGACATTCCGGCAGCGGCTTTACCAATTCACCGCGAATTGGAGCCCGGAAGGCCCGGATGGTGGACTCGCCGGGCTCGAAAACGCATTCAGGCAGATAATCGCGTTCCATCGCGAGCATTTCCCGGTCCTGGCCACGTTCGCCGAGGTGGCCGCCTACGACGCGAGCGTCCAGGACTTCTACAACTCGGAGCTGCGCGACTTCGAGGCCAACGTCGTCGGCAAACTTCGCGACGAGCAAGCCGAGCGCCGGACGCCCGCGGACGTCGAAGCGGCTGCCGCCGCACGGGTCATCGTCTGGGGCGGGACGCGCGCCATCGAGCAGCACATCCGAGCCGATGACGGCACCGGTGACCACTCCTTCGCCGCCGAGCTCGCACGGATCTGGTGGTACGGCGCCTTCCGGCGGCCTTCATGATCTCGACATAGCCGAAGCCGCCGGGTGGCTCACGCGAGCCGTCCGCCCCCGTCGACGTGCAGGACGGTTCCGGTGGTGAACGGATTGGTGAGAGTGAACAGTGCCGCGTGTGCGAGGTCCGCGGGCGTACCGACGCGGCGGGTGGGCAGCCGGCGCGCGACGGAGTCGAGGAAGCCGGCCTTGTCCGCGCCCATGCCGTCCCAGGCACCGGAGTCCACGATGCCCGGCGAGATGGCGTTGACCCGGATGGGCGCCAGCTCGACGGCGAGCGCCGATACCAGATGACCTAGCGCGCCGTTGGCGGTCGCCATTACGACCCGTTCGGGCGCGGGGCGCCAGCCGACCACGCCGGAGAAGAACAGCATCGATCCGGCCGGGTCGATCCGCTCGGCGAAGTGCTGGGCGAGGAACAGCGGTCCGGACACCTTGGCGGCGAAGGCCTGTTCGACCGCGGCAGGGGTGAGTGCGGCCAGCGGGCCGTTCGCCGCGGCGCTGGCGGTGCTGACGAGGTGGTCGATGTGTCCGGCGCGGTCGGCGAGTGCCGCGATGCTCGTGTTGTCGGCGAGGTCGACGCTGGCGACATCCACCTTCGCGTGCGCGCCGACCTCGCCCGCGGTCCACTCCAGCTTGCGGGGGTCGCGGCCGGCGAGCACGAGGCTGGCTCCGGCCCGGGCGGCGGCGTGGGCGATGGCCCGGCCGATACCGGAGCCGGCGCCGACGATCACGATCCTGCGGTCGGCGAGTGCGACGTTGACTGTGGGTTGGGACATGGCTGGCCTCCAGATTTCGATCGGCCTCCACTCTCGCTGGGTTTACTGGCATGCGTCCAATGCCGGTATCGCCGCCAAGCCATAAGCTGAGTGCATGGCAACTGTCCGGCAGCTGGAGTGCTTTGTCGCCGTCGTCGAGTGCGGGAGCTTCACCGCCGCGGCCGAGCGGGTGCTGATGACCCAGCCGGCGCTCTCGCGCAGTATCCGCGAGCTTGAGCGGGTGGTCGGCGGCGCCTTGCTGGAGCGGCAGCCGCGGCGGGCGGTCCTCACACCGGTCGGCCGGGCCGTGCTACCGGCTGCCCAGGCGGCGCTCGCCGAAGTCAAGCGGGTCCGCGAGCTGGGCCGCCGCGCCGCCAACCTGGACGCGGGGGAGCTGCGGGTGGCGGCGGTGCAGTCGCTGACCCTCGCCGCGCTCCTGCCGGTGGTGCGGGAGTGGCGGCGCCGGCACTCAGGGGTCGAGTTGCGGCTCACCGAGTTCGCGAGCCTGGACCGGTTGGTGGAGGCGATGCGGGCTGGCGCCGCGGACGTCGCGGTGGCACCGCGCCCGGAGGGGTGGACCGGTCCACTGCGCGAGCTGGGTGTCGAGGAGTTCGTCGTGGTGCTGCCGGCCGGAGAAGAGGGGCCGGGGCCAGGCCGCCGGCTGGACCTGCGGGCGTTGTCCAACCGGGCCTGGGTGCACTACGAGCCCGCCAACGGACTCTCCACAGTGGTGGATGCGGCCTGCGCGGCGGCTGGCTTCGCCCCGCGGGTAGCGGTCCGTACCGCGCAGAGCAGCGCCGCCCCCGCCTCGCCGCCGCCGGCCTGGGTCCGGCTCTCGTGCCGGCAAACCTGCTGAGTCCATCGGACCCGGGCACGATCGTGTTTCCCAGGCCGGCGGTGCGGCGGCCGGTTGCCGCGTTCACCCGGCACCGTCCGGACCCGCTCACGGCCGCCTTCATCGAGCTCGTGTCGCGATACCTGGTGGTCGTACCAGATCATCTGCCGCTACCGGGCGAGGCGTGAGCGCTGGGGCGGTCAGGCGGCGACGCGGATGACGGACTTGCCGATGGCCGTCCGGTTGGCGATGCGGCTGATCGCGGTGGGGGCCTCGTCGAAGCCGAACACGGTGCCCAGCGGCGTCCGGATCTCCTTGTGGGCGGCGAGGTCAGCCACGCGGTCCATCGCCGCGGCGTCCACGTTGAGCGAGGCGAAGGCCCCGCCCAGCACGCCTACCAGCTTGGCGTTGCGGGTCAACAGGTCCATCGGGTCGATGGTCGGGAACGAGCCGCCCGCGTATCCGACGAGCATGAACCGGCCGCCGGGTGCGAGGAGCTTGCTGGCCTGGACGCCGAGCTCGCCGCCGACCGGGTCGAAGACCGCGTCCACCCCTGCTCCGCCGGTCAGCCGCTGCACCTCGTCGGCGAACGCCCCGTGCGTGTAGTCGACCGCGTGGTCGGCGCCGATGGAGGCGCAGAAGGCCCGCTTCTCGGCGCTGCTCGCCGCGGCGATGACCGTCACCCCCAGGGCCTTTCCGAGCTGGACGGCGGCCGCGCCGGAGCCGCCCGCGGCACCGAGCACCAAGAGGGTCTCACCGGGTACGAGCGTGATGTTGTCGACCAGCGCGTGATGCGCCGTCTTGAACGAGATGAGGAAGCCGGCCGCCTCCTCGTCGGTCATGCCCGCGGGGATGGGCCGGGCGAAGAACTCCCAGACGTAGGAGTACTCACTGAGCCCGCCGACACCCTCCAGGAACGGAGCGAAGCCCAGGATCCGGTCACCGACCGCGAACCGGGATCCCTCGGGCGCCGCCACCACTTCACCGGCCACCTCCTGGCCTGGTTCGGCCGGCAGCACGCTCGCGAACGGAAACGTGCCGGATGTGATGAGCACATCGGGGTACCCGAGACCCACCGCGCTGACCTTCACGAGAACCCGGCCGCTGGTGGGGGCGTCCCAGGTGGCATCGGTCAGCCGGAGTACGTCGCCTGGGGACCCGAAGTCGATCGCGCGCCAAGCCTTGCCAGAAAACATCCTGTGCCTTTCGGGTTTTGTCGGACCGGCGATGGAGCCTTCGCACGAGCGTGACGGCCCGACGTATGCGACGAGTCGACGCCGGATATACGCCGCGGCGTCGTCAGGGTTCGCAGCCCTGGATCACCCGCGCGTAGGCGTCCACCGCTTCGAAGTACACCTCTCGGCCGTGTGCCGTGATCTCGATGATGCGGACCTTCCGGTTCCCGGCCGTGAACAGCCGCCGTACGAGGCTGAAGTCCTCCAGGTGCTCGACGAGGAGGCGTAAGCCGGCGCGGGACGTCGGCGTGGGCAAGCTGAGCTGAAGGCTTGCCTCGGACAGTGGGGTCGCCGGTTGCTGGATCAGGCAGGCGAGCACATTGAACTGCGGCCGGGTGAGCCCGCAGACGCTGAGCAACGCCGCGTCCACCTGGGGAAGCAGTGCGGCGTCTACCCCCACCAGCAGGCGTAGCTGGCGGTCGCCCTCGTCAGCGCGTGCGGTAGCCATCGATGGCCAGCCATACCAGGTCGCGCAGCCTGTCCGCCTGCTCCGCGCTGAGCGTTGTGAGTACAGGCGAAACCTCGAAGATCAGTCTTGCTTCCCGCCGCCGCTGGAGTCCCAGGTCGGTCATCGCCAGGACCGCCGACTTCGAGCCGGGCAGCCGGTTGCTCCACACGACAAGGCCACCCTGCCGCATCGCGTTGATCACCACGTCGAGACTCGACGGCTCGATGCCAAGTCGTTCGACGAGTTCCGAGCGAGTGAGGAGCAAGTCCGGATCCAGCCGTACGAGGGTCTGGGCCTCAGCGGGGGACAGGTCGATCTCCGCGAACGCTTGTTCCGCCTCGTGACGCATGAGCGCCACCAGAGCCGCCAGACCCAGGAGGAGCGACCGAGTCCCCGGCGCGCTGCCGTTCGCCGTCATGCCAGCTGGGCGACGAGCGCCCCGACGAAGCCGAGGACGTATGCGATGCCGTAGTACCGCAGGATCGGCTGGCTCGGGCGACGCACGAGCAGGACGACGGTGAACGCCGCCACGGCCGCGACGACCCACAGGTCGAGGCCGATCTTCTCGAAGCCGAGGTTTGCCACGATTCCCGCGGCGATGAAGAGTGCGTTCAACACGAGCAGGGCATTGTCGACCCCGCTCGGCCGCCGGTCGTCGAGAAACACGATCTGGGTCAGGATGACCACCACGTTGATGACCATGAAGCCGACGAAGAACAGGTAGTGCGAGAACTCGTCGTCGTTGAAGGCGATGATCTCGCACTGCCGCCCGGTGTCACCGGCCGCGCAGAACCTGTTGTTCAGGTAGTTCGTTACCTCGTGCAGGCCGTACGAGGCGGAGTACAGGTAAGCACCGAGCTGGAAGACAAAACCCAGCCAGCGGTGGCCGGTACCGTCCCGCCGCGGCGAGTCGTACTCCAGCTGTCGCATCAGCAGGTAGAGCACCAACAGTGAGGCCCCGCCGAGGATGAGGTTGTTCAGGTCCACCCAGCGCAGGAACTCGTTGCTGGCCACGAATCCGGTCGTGGCGTCGCTCAGCCGGTTCACCGACACCAGAATGATGATCACGCTTTGTGCGCTGAGCAGTACGTGCATTCCCCTGCGCGCGGGGCGGCGGTGCGCGGGGGCGAGGTGGGTCCGTGGGTGCCCGCTCGCGGTCACGACGTTCACTCGGGCGCCTCCAAGGCGTGGTCAGACGGAAACAGCGGCGATGAGCCAACAGTGAACAGATAGCCCATCGCCACCGACGTTCGATTGATAGGCGATAGACGGGCAGGTAGCCGGGGACTCCGCCGGCCAAGGCCGCCCGTCAGCAGTGGATCGCCGCGACCTTGGTGCTGAGCGGCAAGCCCTCCAGCTTGGTCCGCGAAGCGGGCGGAATAGCCACGTCGAAGGAACTGTACGTCCAGTGGGTACCGGACGGCAGCCGGAAGGACACCGGGCCGGGCTCGCCCGTCTGGCGTAGCGCCGAGAGAACGCATTTGCGGTCGGTGTTGTTGACAAAGGACCTCAGGTTGCCGTCCAAGGGAGTGCCCGAGGGGAACACGAGCCCTTCGAAGTCGCGGACGTTGAACGGCTGCTGCGCCAGGCTGTGGAAGACGAACGCCTGGCCGTTGAACTCGTTGTTCTGGTACCCGCAGACTTTGCCGTCAGCACACGCGAAGTCGGGGTCGATGTCCTGCCGGGGCTTGACCGGCCGGCCGGAGTCGTCGAGAAGGGGCTCGGCCTGACAGACGACCGAGGAGAAGACGTTGGTCAGCCTGAACCGGGAGAGGTCCGACTCCTTGGTCCGGGGGAACAGCTGGAAGCCACCGACGTTCTCCCACGGCACCCCGGACTGGGTGTCCACGTCCGCCATGGCGGGATTGCCGTCCTGGCTGTTCGCGGTGAAGAGGCAGGCGAGGTCGGACCGGTTGCGGATCGAGACGATCCGGTCGTTGACCAGCTCGCCGTTGGGAAAAGTGTGCACGGTGAGATCCGTGAAGGTTACCGGCCTCGACCCTTCCAGCAGGACGTACTTCTCCGCGCTGAAGTTGGGTCCGGAGAAGACGCAGACCTGGCCCTTGTCGCAGTCTCCAGTGGGGTCTTCGGGGTTTGCGTCCAGGTCTTCGGGCAGGTCCAAGTCGAATGCGGTGTCAACTGCGGGGCCGCCGGGGCGGCGCCCACAGCGACCGGAGCGCCTGGCTCGGCGCTGGGCGTGACGCCCGACGGTGCTGGATCCGCGCTACACGCGGCCAGCGAACCGGCGGCGAGCCAGATCGCCACGAGTGACCCGACAAAAGTCAGCTTGCGCAACGTCGTTCCTTCCTGTGGTACCAACCAGATGGCTGGCACCCCAGGGACGTGCGGACTTCCGGGACAGTTCAACGAGTGCGCTCACACGGTGAGCGCGTTCACTTCCAGCGCGGCGCGGACACCCGACTCGAGCGCGCCCTCGATCCAGGAGTGCTTGAGCGAGGTGTGCTCGCCGGCGAAGTGCAGGGCGCCCTCGGCTGTCGGGATGGCGGGATGATGCTCGGTGAACTGGCCCGGCGCGAAGACGGCCGCCTCACCGGCGGCGTACGGGTCGCGGGCCCAGCTCTGCGTAGCGCCGCGGCCGGTGAAGAAGGGGCGGATGCGCTCGCCATGTAGCTGGCAGAGACCCAGCAGGGCCTGCTCGTAGCGGTCCTCGTCCGGCAGCGAGTCCCATCGGCGGGCGTCGTCGGCCCAGGTGTAGCTGGCCAGGACCACTCCACCAGGGCTGCCTGGCACCGGATGCGACGGGTAGTACACGAACCGGTTGGGCTGTCGGTGACCGAGCCGCCGCCGACGATCGCATCAGCGGGCCAAGGCGAGGTCGCTTGATAGTGGTCGTTCAGGCCGGGCCGGACGGCTTCCAGCTCGCGCTTCCAGTCTTCCTCAGTGAACTCCCACCACCGGCGATTGAACTCCAGCAACACCTTTGTCGCCGAGTCGTAGTGCAACTCGATGATCGCCCGGCGCTTCGGGTACGACAGCAACGGCTCGATCTGGACGTGCCGCAGCGCCGCGAAGGGCACCGTCACGATCGCGACGTCGCCCGTGAATTCGTGTACCTCGCTGGCGTCTTCCGTGGTCGCGCGCAGCCACACCTGGGGTCCGGCCGCGCTGACGTGTGCGTACGGCGCGTGCGGGCGGGCGGGGTCGTAGTGCTCGATGCTCACGACCTGGCGGTCGAGCTCGATCTTCACGCCCGAGGCGCCGGCGAGCGCGTACGGCAACCGCCAGCTGCCGCCCTCGATCTCCCAGTAGCGGGCACCAGGGTTGATCATCGCGCGGGTCAGGTAGCTGTGGATGAACGACAGCGGCATCCGGGACGTGATGTTCTCCAGCGTACCGATCGCGTCGACCGCCGCCGCGTCGAGGCCACCGTGCCGGGTGAGGAACTGGCTCATCGAGAGGTGGTCGAAGTCGTCGATCAGGCGCGCCCAGCCCTCGACCCGCCCGGCCGCAGGCAGCTCAACCCATCCCGTGGTGGACCTCGTGGAGTGGTACTCGTGCGCGGGCGCGAGCGCGATGTCGAAGAGATCACCGGCGGTCTGCCGTGCGTGCGGTCCGAGGCCGAAGCTGGCGTTCACGGCCGTCGGGTCAACGGCGTACTCGGCCCGGCGCACCCGGTGACCGTTGACGTCGATCCAGCTCATCAACGCCGGCACGGGGTGCACCGGGTCCGGCAGGTCCGGCCCGTTGCGCCATACCTCTCCCGTGAACGACCGATACACGACGGGTGGGACGACGGCCGGTCCGGAGCCCAGCGGGTCGACGTCGACGTTGTAGAACGGGCGCCGCCGCAGGCCGAGCTTGTCCGCGAGCGCGAGCGTGAGCGGGTGGGTGTCGGGGATGCGCATGCCGCCGGCCTCGGCGTACTGTGTCGGGTCCGCGAACGGCGAGCTGACCCCGCGTGCGGGGTCGTGCCGGAAGGTCTTGAGCCGGCCGCCGAGGCGGTTCGCGTTCGCCTCGATGACCCGTACGTCATGCCCGGCATCCTGCAACAGGTGGGCGGCGCTGAGGCCGGCCATGCCAGCACCGATCACCAGCACCCGCAGTGCCCGCCGAGCCTGCGGCAGCCCGTGGTCGATGAGCGTCTTGAGGTACTCGAGCTTCAGGTCGGTCCCGTCCGGCCCGATCAGCAGGAGCTCACGGGCGAGCCGCACGCTGGTGCGCTCCCGCGTGTCGTCGATTCTGTTCAGCTCCGTCACGCTGTGACCGTCCCTTCGTATTCACTTGATCTCGCGCCGCCGTCTCTTTGCACGACGAGTCGAAAGAAATTGAAGACTCGTCACATCGACGTCCGATCGACGGCGAGGTCACGCCCATCGCGTAGAGCTGATGTCCATCCGCTGTCGATCCCGCGAGGGCAGAATGCTCGCGTCCGGAACGGCCGTCCACTGTGGGCGCTCAATCGTCGAGAACGAGGACCTAGTGGTGGCGGCGACTAATGTGGACGGACCCGCCGGCGGGCAGCGGCGGGTGGCGGTGTCGTTGGTTGTCGGCATCGCGTCGTCGCTGGCCGAGCGCCAGGCGCTCGCGCAGTTGCTGGGTGACTCCGAGGCCTTGCTCATCGTGGCGAGCGTGGAGGCCGCCAGGGAGCTTCTCGAGGCGACCGGAAGGCTGCCCGCGGCGGCGGGTGGACTTGTGGACTCCCGCACGGCCGCGGTCGCGGCACCGATCCCGGAGCTGAACATCGACCCCGACCGGCGGATGCTCCAGTGGCTGGAACGCGAGGTCCCCCTGACCCGGCTGGAGCACGACGTGCTAACCCGCCTGCTGGGGGCGCCGGGACGGATCTGGACCTACGAGCGGCTGCATCTCGAGGTCTGGGGCGAGGAGTACGCCGGTCGCGGCTCGGACGTGCACTCGGTGGTGCGACGGCTGCGGCACAAGCTGAACCAGGTGGGAGCGGCGGCCACCGTCGACGTCATACGCGGTGTCGGGCTGCGGCTCGTGGGGCGGTGATCCGGCCAAGCCGGCGGCCCCGCCCGGTGGATCCGGACGGGGCCGTGTTCGGCTAGTCGCTGCGGGACGTCAACAGCGGGTCGGCGACAGTGTGAAGTCCTCCACGGTGGGCGCGCTGGTGCTGACCCTCACCTGCCGGGTCTGGGGTTTCCAGCCGTCCTTGGCGACGATCAGCGTGAGCGGGTTGTTGCGCCGGTCGATCCATTGGGCGTATCCGCCCTGGGCGTCGGTGGAGAAGGTCCACGACATAGCCCAGGAGTCGACCTGTACGGTGGCACCCCGCAATGGCACGCTGGTGCCGCCGCATTGGGCTCCGGTGACGGTACCGCTCAGCTTGGCCCAGGTGGACGGCGGCTGCACCTCCATCGTCGCCTGGAACGACGGCGCCTGGTACGGCGTGTCCTCCGTGAACTTGATCGGGGCCGTGTACGTGCCTGGCTGGTCGACGGTTGCGGTCATCGTCGCGGTGACCGTGACCTTCTCCCCGGGGGCCAATGTGAAGGCTGTCTTGTCGAGGCTCAGCCAGCCGACATCGACGTTACCGTCGTCGCAGTCGCCGAACGTGGGGAGCACCTCGGCGGCCGTGATGGCGTTGAAGGCGCCGGCGGAACCTCCGATCTTGTAGAACCCGCAGGCCGCGCCGCCGCGGTACAGGGGGTGTTGGCGTTGGGCAGGGCGGACCAGCTGTTGCCGGCGGGGTCGTAGGCGAAGGCCCGGTTGGTCACGGCCCCACCCTGCTGGCCGCCGGCCACCACCAGCTTGCCGTTCGCGACCGCGAACGAGCTCGCCCAGTGGTCCGCGGGGGCGTCGGCGATCGCGCTCCACTCGCCGGTGGCCGGGTCGAAGGCGAAGCCGCCCTTCTGCCCGCTGTTCCCGTCGTTGCCCCCGCTGCAGTAGACGATGCCCTCGATCCCGCCGCAGGAGGCGAAAGCGATCTGCCTCGGGTAGCCGGCCAGCCGCTCCCACGTGTTGGTGGCGAGGTCGTAGCGGACGACGTCCGTGGACATCGGCACGCAGCCCGAGGTCGTGCAGCCGCCGACGGCGTACAGGTAGCCGTCGACCACAGCCTGACCGGCGGCTGACCGTGGCGCGGGATTGTCGGCCAGCTTCGACCAGGTGTCCCCGTCTGGGTCGTACGACCAGGTGCTGCCGTCCGGCCCGTCCTCGGCCCAGCCGCCCGTCGCGATGATCTTCCCGTCGACGACGCCCACGGTCATGGCGTTGCGCGCCTCGGGAAGGTCGGCGATCGGCGCCCAGCTGAGCGTTACCGGGTCGTAGACGTAGTTTTTCCTACTCGAGCCGAAGCCATCGCCGCCGACGATCGAGTACACCTTGCCGTCCAGGTACACGACCCTGTTGTCCATGGTCGCTGAGGGATAGTCCGCGATATCCGTCCACGGCGCGGCCTGCGGGCCGGCGTCGAGCGGTCCGGCAGCGGACCTCTGGGCGGCACGTGCGGCGAACGACGTGGGTACGGTGAGCCGCTGTTCCGGCGCGCCGGCGGAGTCGAGCACCTGTGCGCTGGAGATCCGCGACCCGTCGGCACGCAGTATCTGGAAATCGCCCTCCCGTTCGACGAGGGTGGCCTGCGCCGGGGCGCTGCCGGTGTTGGTCACCGTGAACGTCTTGGCGACCTTGCCGGTCGGCATCCGGACCTTGCCGCTGACCGTGCCCGGCTGGACGGTGAGCTGCCCCGCGGGCAGTTGGAACGTCGCCGCGGTGGTCCCGTCCGCCTCGACCTCGACCGGCTTGGCGTCCGCGGCATATTGCTTCGCCGTGGCCTTGAACTCGTGCGTGCCGCCCAGTGAGGAGAACATCCAGAAGAAGCCGTCTTCGAGACCGGGGTCCTCGGGTGTCGCGGCGCTGGTGGCCCGCTCCGCCGGACGGTCGCCGCTGACGACCGTGGCGCCGTTGACGTAGCCGCCGGTGTTCTTGTCCCGGACGTGGCCGAGCACAAGTCCGCCGTCGACCGGTCCGCAGCTGAAATCGGTACCGACCAGCACGTTGTCGACCTGCCACCACCAGGCGTAGCTTGCCTCGTGGTAGTGGAACCGCACCCGTACCTTGTCCTTGCCCGCGGCCTGCGGAATCGGTACCTCGGTCACCGTCGGCCCGGGCACGTCCGCGTCCTGCTGCCGCAGCACGGTGGTCCAGGTGGCTCCGCCATCGGTACTCAGATCCACATCGGACAGATCGACCACGTGCCAGTTCAGGTCCTGGTTGAAGCGGATCACCGGCGCGGCGACGTCGGTGAGGTCGATGAGCGGGCTGACCAGCGAGGTGTCCTGGCGGCCGGTGGAGCCGTAGCGGTCGCTGTCGACCACGGCGAAACCGCCGGCGCCGCCGGTCCGGTTGCCGTGCTGGCCGTCATCGGTGAACGTCCACACCTGCTCCGTGCCGGCGTGGTCGACGACCGTCCAGCCGGCCGGTGTCGCGGTGGTGTCGAAGGTTTCGTACAGCCCGTCGGAGGCCCACCCGTATCCAGGCGTGCCGGTGCAGGACTCGGCCTCGGTCGGGAGTGCGAAGTTGCTGACGACGTTGCGGGTACCGGTGGTGACGTCCTTGGTGACCGGCAGGTAGCCCGGGTACTGCGGCTCGACCCGCACCGTGTAGGTCGTCCCCACTGGTAGGGCCAGGCTGTAGCGGCCGTTGGCGGGCGTGGTGTAGTCCACGGCACCTGGCACTCCCACCACGCTCACCTTGGCGTAGAGCGGCCAGCCGTGCTCTCCGCCGTCGGTGACCGCGCCGCTGAGCGTGACCCTCGGTATCGGCGACAGCGCCACATCGACCGTCGCGGTGGTGTCCACCGTTACCGTGGCGGTCACGGTCCTGCTCTGGTACCCGAAGGTCGCCACCGTGACCTCGTAGTCGCCGGCGAGCATCGCCGAGGAGTACTTGCCGTCGCCGCCGGTGGTCAGCTGGCGCTGCACCGGGCCGCTGACCGAGACCGTGGCGCCGGCCACCGGTGCGCCGGTCGCCGCGTCGGTCACCGTACCGGCGAGGATGCCCGTGTCGCCCACTGGGGCGGCGTCGAGCAGGGCGAGCGCGTCCAGCCGGCCCTCGCCGTAGACGTTGTTGTCACCTTCGGTGCCGCCGCATGAGCCGTCAGCCTGGTCGACGGCAGTGCCATCCAGCAGCGCGCGCGTGCCCGCGATGTCACCGACCAGGGTCGGGGCCGCCGACCAGAGCAGCGCGATCGCGCCCACGAGGTGCGGCGCGGCCATGGAGGTGCCGTTCGCGCTCCGGTAGCCGTCGCCCGGCACGCTCGAACGTACGTCCACACCAGGCGCGGAGAGATTGGGCTTGGTCTCGCCGTTCTGGCCCGCGCCGCGGCCGGAGAAGCCAGCGACGGTGTTGGCGGCGTCGTATGCGCCGACCGAGTAGTTGCTGACCAGGCTGCCCGGCGACCCGCTGGTCTGGCAGCCAGGGCCCGAGTTGCCGTTCGACCAGACCCCGAAGATGCCGGACGCGGCCCATGCCAGGGTCACGTCCTCCATGAACGGGTTGTTGGACGGACTGTCCGAGCCCCAGGAGTTGTTGATGATGTTCGGGCGCTTGCTGGCGTCCGGGTGCTGGCCGGCCAGGTCGGTCGGCTCGAGCATCCACTGGCCGGAGGAGATGAGCGCCTCGTCGCTGGGACAGCAGCCGTTCGCGACGATCCACTTCGCCCCGGGCGCGACGCCGATCTGGTTCGCGCCGTCAGCGCCCGCCATCGTGCCCATCGTGTGGGTGCCGTGCCCGTCCAGGTCGCAGGGGGCAGCGCCGCAGGCGCCCGCGGCGTCGAACCAGTTGTAGTCGTGGCTGAAGGTGCCGTTGCCGTTGTTGCCCCGGTAGGAGCTGACCAGCGCCGGATGGTCGAACTGGACCCCGGTGTCGATGCTGGCGACGGTGATGCCCTCGCCTCTGACGCCGTACTTGGACCAGACCGCATCGGCGTTGATGTTGGCGATGCCCCACTCGACGGCGTCGACCGTCGCCCTTTCCGCGCCTTCGGTGAGCTTCGGCTGCGTATAGGTGACCGGTGCGTACAGCCCTTCCACCTCGCCGCGAGCGGCCAGCTTCTGCGCCGTTGCCTGGGAGCCGCCGCTGACCTTGATGGCGTTGGTGGCCCAGAAGCTCTGGTACCGAAGTCCAACGGCGTCGAGCTCGGCGCGTATCGCGGCCTGGCTTTGCGCGGCGGTCTTCCGCAGGGCGGCGGCGACCGCGGCGCCGCGTGCGGCCCAGTCCTTGACGGCGCTCGCCTGGCTCAGATCGGCCCGGGGCTTGAAGTGGATCCAGAAGTCCGACTCGCCCTTGGCCTGAAACCGCTCGACCAGCTCGGGGCGGATCTTCGCGGTATCGCCTGCGGCGGCTGCCGCCCCTGACCCGGGTACGGTCACGGCGGCCAACGCGACGGCTATCGCCGCGCCGGCGCTCACCAGGGATCTGGCGAGGCGCCGTCGTTGGACACTTCTCGACATTCGGTGCTGCCTCCTTCGCTTGGGCCAGGGCATGTCTGGCCACAGTGGAGGGAGCAGGAAACCGCGTCCGCGGCTGTCCATACTCCGGGCCTCGTGCGGGTTACGCCGGAGGCCCGGATCGGACACTAAAGATCGAGAACGGTAGTCCTCAAGATCGCTGCATGAGCAATTCGTGACCAACACACGGCAACGAAATCACCAATATCGCGGCAAGCGCGTCAGCCTGGGTACAACGGGCCCGGGCTGCGCGGACGTCAGGACCAGCGACCCGGAACGTAGTCGCTCAGATGGCGGCGCTCGCGGCGTCGGGTGCGCATCGGGATCCTCGCCATGCGGGAGAGCCGCGTGGACATGTACCACGCGCCCTTCGCGATCAGGCGAACGATTGTGACCATCACACTGCTCCTCATCCACGGTCCGGGCATACCCTCGCCAGTGAACGATCGCGTGCTACACAGCCGTTCGACGGCGGATGGACGTACCGTCTAGGAGCTTTGGAGTCAGTGCCTCAGGTCCTGGATAGAGATTCAAAAGCAAGGAGATTGAGCTACCGCGACGTTCGTCGTGGTCCAGACCGTCGCTCCCGCGGCCTCACCCTTCGCGGTTGGCAAGCTCACCTCTTTGGGTCGCGGTCAGCCGAGCGCGACCCTTTGCCGCGGGGTCTGAGCGATCAAGCCCGGGTTGGGCTTGGACCGCGGACCTTATTAGGTCGGAGATCTCGGCGAGCGTCAGCGAGCCGCCGACCTCCGCGGTACCCGCGGGAGCACACGGTCGGCGACTGACTACGCGGACCGGGGAAATCCCCATCTCAAAACAGTAGGCATCCAGGTATCGAGCGGCGTGCGGGCGGGGCCGGGCTCGACCGGAGAATCACCGTCTGGGACGAGCAACGCGACGCCGGTGACGAGCGCCAGCACCGCGCCGCCGATCGCCCAGCCGCGCCGACCCGCCGGTGCCCGCACCTGACGACTCTCCTTCGTGTGAGGAATGCTGCCCTATTTGGCTGGATGACCCGCCAACTACGTCCCACACCGTGTCCGTCTTCACCCGGACCGCGTCGGCTCCGCAAACTAGGCCCGGCGGATACACGCCCGATGGACGCGAAGTCGATGAAACGTCGATCTCGCGCGGCCACTATCTCTGTCTGGGTGCGACGACAGGGGAACCAGGTGTACCACACAGTCACCGGCAGCGCGGATACGACGCGGCTTCGCCTGCGCGTACCCGTACTGCTGCCCTGCGACCCCACCTGCTCGGTCCTGCGGGACGCCGTCGTGGACGTCGGTTCTGACGGCCGGATCGTCTACGCCGGAGCCGCGGCCACCGCACCCGAGTTCCGCGGATCGACGCGGCAGCTCACCGGGATCCTGCTGCCTGGGTTCGTCAACAGCCACGCGCACAGCGCGATGACGATGCTGCGGGGCGCCGGCAGCGACCTGCCGCTCATGCGGTGGCTGAGCGAGGAGATGTGGCCCGCGGAGGCCCATCTGGACGCGAACGACATCTACGACGGCACGCTGCTGGGCGCGGTGGAGATGCTCCGCAACGGCGTGACCACCAGCAACGAGATGTACTTCCACCCCGAGGCGGTGGCGCGGGCGGTCGTCGCGGCGGGATCGCGGGCGGTCGTCGCGGGTGTCATCATCGACCTGCCCGGCAAGCCGTGGGCCGGCATGCTGAGCGCGGCCAACAGCTGGATCGACTCGGCGGGGCTGCGGCACGGCCCGGGCGAGCGGATCGAGATCGCGTATGGGCCGCACTCCGCCTACGCGCTGCCGTACCCGGCTCTGGAGGTGGTGGCCGAGGAGGCGCGGTCCCGGGGGCGCTGGTGCACATCCATGTCGCCGAGTCGGTAGGGGAGGACGACGAGCAGCGGAAGATGTATGGCTCGGTGCCACAGCTGCTCGCGGCCGCGGGCGTGCTGGACGGGCGGGTGCTGGCGGCCCACGGCGTCCATCTGTCCACTCAGGACATCAACCTGCTCGCCAAGCACCGGGTCGGCGTGGCCCATTGTCCGGGCTCCAACGCGAAGCTGGCCTCCGGTGTGGCACCGCTGCTCGTGCTCATGCGCTCCGGGGTGCCGGTGGGACTCGGCACCGACGGACCGGCCAGCAACGACGACCTCGACGTGCTGGAGGAGGCGCGGCTGGCCGCGACCTTCGCCCGCATCGGGGCGATGGACGCCGCCGCGCTGGGGGCGGCCGAAGTGCTGCTGCTCGCGACCCGCGGTGGTGCGGCGGCGCTCGGCCGGTCCGACATCGGCGCCGTGGAGGCGGGCCGGTGGGCCGACCTGGTCCATGTGGACATCGACGACCCGGCGTTCGCCACCGGCACCGACGGACCGGACGAGCAACTGCTGGCGAACCTTGTGTGGGCCGCGGGAGCCCGGCAAGTGACGGACGTGTGGGTCGCGGGGGAGCAGGTCGTGGCCGGCGGTGAGTCGACGCGGGTGGACCGTGCCCAGGCGCAGAGCGCGGTGGGCGCGATCGCGCGACAGCTTCGGGCGGTCCGGTAACAGTAGCGAGCAGTATGCCGGCGAGGACTTCTACAACAGCCGGTATCCGCGCCCGACGACGGTTTGGATGGGGTCCGGGGTGCCGAGCTTCTGGCGCAGAGTTTTCAGGGTCGTGCGTACCGCGGTGGTGAACGGGTCGGTGTGCTCGTCCCACACTCGGGTCAGCAGGTGCTCGGCGCTCAACACCTCGCCCTCGGCGCGCATCAGCTCGGTGAGGACGCCGAACTCCTTGCGAGTGAGCGTGATGGCGCGCCCGCCGCGCTGTACCTGGTGGCGTCCCACGTCGACGTGCAGGTCGCCCCGGCGCAGTACGGTGGGTACCCGGTCCGGCGCCCGGCGCCCGAGCGCGGTCACCCGTGCGATGAGCTCGGTGAAGGCGAAGGGCTTCGGGAGGTAGTCGTCGGCGCCGAGCATGAGTCCCTCCACCCGGTTGTCGAGTGAGGCGGCCGCGGTGAGCATCAGGATGCGCGCCGGGCACTGCTGCCGGATGAGCGCGCGGGTCACGTCGTCGCCGTGCAGCAGGGGCAGGTCCCGGTCGAGGACGATCACGTCCGGCAGCACCTCGGCGGCGCGCGAGACGGCGGCCACACCGTCGTTCACGACGTCTACGACCATGCCGTTTTCGCGTATGCCGGCGGCGATCAGCTCGGCCAGTATCGTGTCGTCCTCGACGACGAGCACTCGGAGCATGGCTGTCACCGGCTGGGCAGGGTAACGGTCGCCGAGAGGCCGCCGCCGACGCGCGGGGTGAGTGTCCAGGCGGCGTCGTGGGCGTCGACGATCGCGCCGACGATCGCCAGGCCCAGGCCGGCGCCGGAGGCACCGCCGCCGCGGCCCTGCCCGCGCTGGAACGGCTGCCGTAGCCCGGGTATGTCCTCGGGGTCGATTGTCGGGCCGGTGTTTTCCACCCGCACCCACGCGGCGCCGTCGCTGTGGCCGGTGGCGATCCAGACCTCACCACCGTCCACATTGTATCGCCTGGCGTTGTCCAGCAGGTTGCGCAGCAGGAGTTCCAGCTGTATCGGGTCGCCCACGCACCGGGCCGGCGCCAGCGACTGGCGCAGCGGCGGGCCAGCAACCGGCCACTTCGCGGCGGCTTCGGCGGCCACCTCGGCGACATCTACCGGCGCGACCGCCATGCCGACCTGCGTCCGGGCCAGCCGGAGCAGGCTGGTGAGCATCTCGTCGCTGCGGGTCGCCGCGGCGGCGACAGTGTCCAGCGCGCGCCGGTACTCCAGCTCGGCCCGGGTAGGGCGGGACAGCGCCATTTCCGCGGCGGTGCGAATGACGGTCAGCGGCGTGCGCAGCTCGTGTGAGGCATTGGCGACGAACAGCCGCTGCGCCTGGAACACGTGCGAGAGCCGGTCGA
Source organism: Phytohabitans flavus (assembly GCF_011764545.1). Lineage (GTDB taxonomy): Bacteria > Actinomycetota > Actinomycetes > Mycobacteriales > Micromonosporaceae > Phytohabitans > Phytohabitans flavus. The sequence goes on from NZ_AP022870.1 coordinate 1,177,414, forward strand.
GCATGCCGTTGAATGTCTCGGCGAGCTTGCGCACCTCGTCGTGCGGCCCGTGCAGCGAGATCCGCGCGTTCATGTCCTCATGAGACAGTACGGCGGCGGTGCTCGTGATCTGCCGCAGTGGCCGCAGCGCGCGGCCGGCGACCAGCCAGCACAGCACCAGCGATACCACGGCCAGCGTGGCGAACACGGCCCCGGTCTCCACGATGATGGTGCGCAGTGCGTCGACGCGGGCGTCGGTCGTGGCGGCCTCCAGGGCGCTGGTCTGCGCCGGGAGGGCGGTGCCGACAGTGGCGCCCGCCGGCAGCGTCACCGCCGAGTCCACCGCGGTGAGCTCGGCCACCACGGTCTGGCTGGCGGTGATCAGCTCGCGGTGGATCAGCAGATACATCAACGTCAGGACCACCGCGCCGGTGGCCGCGAACACGGCCGAATACCACAATGTGAGCCGGGTGCGGATGGTGAGCCTGACCATCTCACTATTGTGCTCGACCCCGTGTGGCATCCGTGTGTTGCCGTGGGACACGCGGCTGCCGCCGCCCGGGTCCCAGGATGGGCGCCATGCTGAACCTCAGAACAGCGGTACCCGCGCTGGCGCTGTCCATCCTCGTACTGGCCGGCGTCGTCGCCTGTGCCACCGGCACGCCCGAGGCGGCCGCGCCGCCGCCCGCGACCAGCGATCGGGAGCAGGGCCTGAAGTTCGCGCAGTGCATGCGCGACCACGGCGTGGACATGCCCGACCCCGGGACCGAGGGAGTCGTCACCGGGCCCGGATCCGGCGCGCTACCAAGTCCCGGCGCGAGCGCCCCGACCCTGACCACCGGCGACGACTCCGCGTTCGAAGCCTGCCGCAAGTTCCTGCCCAACGGCGGCGAGGTGCGTAAGCCGACCGCCGCGGAGCGCGAACAGATGGTGCGGTACGCGGCGTGCATGCGGGAACAGGGCATCGACTACCCCGACCCGGGCCCCGACGGCGCGGCGCCGGTGGCCGGAGTTCCGGTCGGTGACACCGCGGCGATGCAGCGGATGGAGGCCGCCGCCCGCGCGTGCGAGGCGCAGGCGGGCAGCACGGCACCGGCCAAATGACCGCTCGGGTCGTCATCGGCCTCACCGGCGCCGCTGCTGCCGTCGCGGTCGTCGTCCTGGCCACCCTGGGGTACGGCGGCCGGGACGCCAGCTCCGAGGCACCGCTGGTACAGCCGCCGAAGACGGCGCCGGTGACCCGCGCCACGCTTGTCGACGCGGTACACCTCTCCGGAACGGTGGGGTACGGCAACTCCGAACCGTTCCCCGGGCGCCTCGCCGGCACCCTGACCCAGATTGCCGAACCGGGTGACGCCCTCGACCGCGGCGACGTCGCGTACCGGGTCGACGACCGGCCGGTCGTGGTGCTGATCGGAGAGCTGCCCGCGTACCGGCCCCTGGCGGTCGCGACCACCGGCGCTGACGTCGCGCAGTTCGAGCAGAACCTGCGGGCGCTCGGGTACGAGGGGTTCACGGTCGATGAGGAGTACAGCGAGGCGACCGCGGCCGCGGTGAAGCGGTGGCAGGCGGATCTGGGCCTGGACGAGACCGGGATCGTCGACCTCGGGCGGGTCGTCTACGTCCCGGCGCCGGTCCGCGTGGCGAAACGCGAGCAGCGTGCCGGCGATCAGGCCGCCCCCGGCACGCCGGTGCTGACCGTCACCGGTACCACTCGCACCGTCGCTGTACGGCTCGACGACAAGACGGCGGTACCGCTGAAGCCTGGAGCGAAGGTCCAGGTGCGGGCGTCCGGTGCGAAGCCTGTCGACGGCGTCGTCGCCGGGGTGCGGGCGGCGGAGGAGGGCGAGCAGCCCGGGAAGGTGGCGATGGTCGGCATCAAGGACCAACGCGGGTTCAAGGCTGCCGAGGGGGAGCAGGTCGACGTCGCCGTGGTCCGGGCGACCCGCAAGGACGTGCTGACCGTGCCGATCGTGGCGCTGCTGGCCGTCGCCGACGGCTACGGCGTGGAGGTCTTCGGCGCGGGCGGCCGGCGGGTGGTGCCGGTCACCGTCGGCCTCTTCGCGCAGGGGCAGGTGGAGGTCACCGCACCGGAGCTCGCCGAAGGGATGCGGGTCGGGGTGGCCGGACAGTGAACGTGCTGTCCCTTGTGGACGTCCACAAGCGATACCCGGGCGTCGTCGCCCTGGACGGTGTCTCGCTGGAGGTGGAGACCGGTGAGTTCGTCGCGATCGTCGGTCCTTCCGGCTCGGGCAAGTCCACGCTGCTGCACCTGGCCGGCACGCTCGACCGGCCGACCAGCGGCCGGGTCCGGATCGCTGGGTACGACATAGCCGGGCTCGCCGACCGCCACCTGGCGGCGTTGCGCGCGCGCACGATCGGCTTCGTTTTCCAGCAGTTTCACCTCGCGGCCGGGGTGGCCGCCGTCGACAACGTCGCCGACGGCCTGCTGTACCTGGGTGTGCCGCTGCGCGAGCGCCGGCGCCAGGCGCGTGGGGCACTCGAACGGGTGGGGCTCGGCCACCGGCTCACGCACCGGCCGCACGAGCTGTCCGGCGGGGAGCGGCAGCGGGTGGCGATCGCCCGGGCGACCGTCGGATCCCCGCCGCTGCTGCTGGCCGACGAGCCGACCGGCAACCTCGACAGCGCCGCCGGGGCCGGCATCCTCCAGCTGCTTCGGGACCTCAACGGGGCGGGTGCCACGGTCCTCGTCGTCACCCACGACCGCGATCTGGCATCCCAACTGTCCCGGCAGGTGGTCATGCGGGACGGCCGCGTAGTCGACGACACCCGGAACGATCGCGGCGGGCGAGGACCGGCCGTCGCCGCTGGCAGGGGAGGAGACGGGGTATGACCGGCGACTCAGGACCGCGGCGCCGCCAGCGCGGCGTCAACGCTCCGCGGCCGGCCCGGATGCGGTTGGCCGACGTGGCCCGCGTCGGCGTGATCGGCCTCCGCACCAGGCCGTCGCGGGCGGTGCTTTCCGCGGCCGGTATCGCCATCGGTATCGCCGCGATGATCGCCGTCGTCGGCATCACCACGTCCAGCCGGCTCGACCTCGCCAGGAGCCTCGACCGCTACGGCACCAATGTGCTGTCCGTGACCGCTGGCGTCAACCTTGCCGGCGATCCGGCCCGCCTGCCCGCGGAGGCGGTCCCGATGGTCGCCCGCATGTCCGATGTGGAACATGTCTCGGCCACCGGTGCCGTGGAGCGCGCCGTCTACCGTACCGACCACGTCCCCAGCGGCAACACGAACGGCATCGCGGTGCTCGCCGCCCAGAGGGACCTGCGTGCCCCGCTGGGCGCGACGCTCGCCGACGGCGTTTGGTTCAACGGCGCGACCGAGCGCGCCACCGCGGTGGTGCTGGGTGCCACCGCGGCCCGGTATCTGGGTATCCGCGGCGCCGGCCCCGACGTACGGGTGTGGCTGGGCGGGCAGTGGTTCACCGTCATCGGTGTGCTCGCTCCCGTACCGCTGGTGCCGGATCTGGACGCCGCGGCGTTCGTCGGCTGGCCGGCCGCCCGCACGTACCTCGGCTTCGACGGCTGGGCGAGTACCCTCTACACCCGGATAGCGCCGCACGCGGTCGACGAGGTGCGGGCGAAGCTGGGACGCACGGTCAACCCCGAGCACCCCAACGAGGTCCGGGTCGAGCGCCCGTCCGACGCGCTGCGCGTCAAGCGGGCCACCGACAGCACGTTCACCGCGCTGCTGCTCGGCCTCGGCGCGGTGGCCCTGCTCGTCGGCGGCGTCGGTGTCGCCAACACCATGGTCATCTCCGTCCTGGAACGGCGTGGTGAGATCGGCTGGCGGCGTGCGCTCGGGGCCACCAAGGGCCAGATCCGCATCCAGTTTCTCGCCGAGGCGTTGCTGCTGTCCGCCCTCGGTGGGGGCGGCGGTGTGCTGCTCGGCGTCGCGATCACCACCGGTTACGCGCTCACCCAGGGGTGGCCGGTGTCGGTGCCCGGCTGGGCCCAGGCCGGTGCGGTGCTGTCCACCCTCCTCATCGGCGGGCTGGCTGGCCTCTACCCGGCGATCCGGGCCGCCCGTCTGGCCCCCACCGAGGCGCTCACACTGCCGTAGGCCGAGTGCGGTGTCGCTGAGCAGCGCGTCGATCGAGCGTGGATCTGTTGTGTTTCGAGTACCGGTTAGTTGTGAGCATGATTCATAACCTATTGGGCGACCGGTGGGTGCGTCGTTGACCGACCACCGTCCCCGCGTGCGCGACGTGCTGCGGGTACGGGAGTTTCAGGCCATGTGCGCGGCGGAGTTCCTCTCCTACGCCGGTGACCAGATCGCCCGGGTCGGGCTCGCCGTGCTGGTGTTCAACCGCACCGACTCGGCGGCGCTCACCGGTCTGACGTACATGATGACGTTCCTGCCGAGCGTGGTCGGCGCGCTCGTCCTGTCCGGACTGGCCGACCGCAAGCCGCGCCGCGAGCTGATCATCGTGCTCGACCTGGCGCAGGCGGCGCTGGTGGTCGCGATGCTGACTCCCGGCATGCCACTGGCCGGCCTGTGCGTGCTGGTCGGACTCGTCTCGCTGCTGACGGGACCGTACAAGGCGGCCCACCTGGCCCTGCTGCGCGACGTGCTGGACGCCGATCTCTATCCGCTCGGCATGGCGGTGCGACAGAGCCAGAACAACGCCGCCCAGCTCATGGGGTTCGCCGGCGGTGGCGTCCTGGCCGCGAGTGTCAGCCCGCGACTGTGCATGTCCATCAACGCGTTGTCCTTCCTGGCCTCGGCGGCGATCGTGGCCGTCGGCGTCGTACGCCGCCCCGCGGCCAGGACTACATCCGGCGGGGGCGGGCTCCGCAGCGGCCTGGTCGTCGTCTGGGGTGATCCGAAACGCCGGGCCATCTTCCTGGCCACGTTCCTGAGCGCCTGCTACGTCGCCCCGGAGGCCCTCGCGGCCCCCGTGGCCGCCACGCTGAACCAGGATCCGATTATGGTCGGTCTGCTGCTCGCGAGCTGCTGCGCCGGCGCGGTGGTCGGTGTGCCGCTGCTCTCGCGGCTGCTGCCGGCACTGCGCCGGTCGGCCGCCTTCCCGGTGCTCCTGGTCCTCACCGGGTTACCGCTGGCCCTGTTACCGCTGCACGGCGACATCTACCTGGCCATGGTGGTTTTCGCCGTCGGCGGCGCCTTGTGGGCCATCCAGGTGGTCATGCTTTCGGCCAACCTCGTCGAGCTGTTGCCCGACTCGCACCGGGCCCAGGGCATGGGCGTCGCGGCGTCGATGAACCGGACCGCGATGGGCGTCGGCGCGGGGCTGGCCGGGCTGCTCGCCGAGGCGGTCGGTCCCGTACCGGCGATCGGTGTCGCCGGTGTCGCCGCGACACTGCTGGCCGTGGTGCCGGGCGCCTTGTGGATCAGGTCCAGCCGCTCAGCCACGGGCCTGCACGAACCAGCGGTCCACCTCGCGACGGAGCCGGGCGCATGACGCGACGCTGCCGCGGGTGGCCCCGCTCACACCGCCGTCAAGATCGCGTCGGGTTCGCGTAGGCATACTGTCAGCGCAGCCGGTTCTGCCGCCACGTGGGTGTTCACTGGACTCTTCACCCGCTTGGCGAAGGAGCTGTGGCGAACGTGGCCAACCCACCTCATGCCGCACCAGAGGTACCCACGGTCGAGGGATACCGGAACTTCCCGGGATCCCCGCCGGGGTTCGACTCGGTACCGCCGCCCGTCGGATCCGGGCCGGCCCTTCCGGGTGACGCCATCGTAGTGGTTGGCGAGGCCGTACAGCGGGCGGTGTCGCTGATCGCCGCCGCCGCGGAGATGGCCACGGAGGCCGGGGCGCGGATCCAGAATCACCTGGACCTGTCGGTACCCGCGCCGTGGGGCGACGACCCCGCGATGGGCAAGCCCTTCGAGGCGGCGTTCGCGGTACCGAGGGCCGCGCTGATCGAGTCGGCCCACCTGCTCCCGGAAATCCTGCACGACCTGGCGGACGACCTTCGGGAGGCGCTGACTGGATTCGCCGACGCGGAGCACACCTCCAGGCAGCTCGCCGCCTTCATACCGCCCGCATAGATGGCAACCCTCGACGCGCACCATGTGCCGCCGGACCTGCAGAACCTGCTCATGATGCTGGTCGGCAACAAGTGGCCCACCGGACACGAGGAACTCCTGCGCACCGAGTCACTGGCCTGGCACGAGGTCGCCGCGGCCGTCCACGAGTACGCGCCCCGGCTCGCCGAGGCACGCCAGGCGATCCAGGATGGGCTCGCCGGGCCGGTCCGGGAGGTGCTCGACCAGTACATGGCGGGTTTGGTCGGCTCCGGCGAGCACGACGAGCACGCGGTGCTTCCGGTGCTGGCGTCCTGTTGCGAGTCGGCCGCGCACACTCTCTGGGAGCTCGCCGCCGAGATCGAGCGGCTGCGCATCACCATCATCGTGCTGCTGATCATCCTCGCCATCCAGCTCGCGATCGACATGTTCTGGCTGCTGTTCGGCGGCGCAGCTGCGGCCGTCGAACACATGATCGCCACGCGCGTGACCATCATGCAGTGGATCCGGCGCGCGCTCGCCAGCATCCTGACGCGTGTCGCTGAGTCGGTGCTGGCACAGGTCGGTGTGGGTCTGCTGGCGGAAGTGATCCTGCTGGGCCGCGGACACATCACCGAGATCAAGGGCGAGGCGCTGCGTACCGCTGCGATGAACGGCGCGGTGGGCAGCGCGACCGGCTCTGTCTTCGGCCTGGCCGGTGGCGCGGCACGCAACAAGCTGCTCAAGGCGGGCGCGAACATTCGGTGGCTCCAGCACTCCGCCACGAAGTCCGCGATGACGGTCGCGTTCGGCCCGCTGCAGGGGATGATCGAGGCGATAGCGCAGGACGCCGCCGCGGGTATACCGCCATCCAACTGGGTCGCCGGCGCCGCCAACGGCACCTTCAACGCCGCCTGGGGCGCCCGGCACGCCGCCATGAACCCGGCCAACAAGACCCCGATCCAGCCCGGCGACTACTTGGAGGAGGCGCTACACCGGTACATCGCCAAGTCGGCAGGCCCGGCTGGCGCAGCCGGCCTCGGCGTTCCTCCACCGCCGAACGTGAACCCGACTCCGACCCCCGCGCCGGGGACGGCTGGTACGACGCCGCCGCCCAACCCGACGCCGGCCCCGCGGCCGGAGTCCCCTCCGCCGCCGGATGCGGGTCCGCGGCCGGATGGCGGCCCGCAGCCCGCGCCGGCTCAGCCGCCGGGCGCATCCGGGCCCGCGCAACCGGTGCCCGGCCAGACTCCTGTCGCGTCCGGCGCGGCCTCTCCGCCGCGCGGAGCGGCGGAGAAACCGCCGTCACCGGAACCGTCGCCCAGCGACCGGCCGCCCGCGGAGGCGCCGAGTCCGGTGGACGCGCTCCCCGGCAGCCCTCGCGACGCGACACCCGAGCCGTCGTCGCCAGCGGCGTCCACTGTGTACCTGTCGGCGGAGGGCGGATCGCAGATGCCGTCGCCGGACGGCTCATGGGCGTCCTCGCCCGCGACGTCTTCGGCGGACCTGCCGGGGGAGAGCGGCGGCGACGTCGGGGCGTTGCCGTCCGACGGCTCGGCTGGTTCGCCGGCTCCGTCGGTCGCGGCGGGGAGGGGCCGTCCGCGCCCGGGTCCGACGGATCGCCGTCGGCCGGGGAAGGTCCATCGGGATCCGTCTCGGACGGATTGCCGTCGGTCTTGGAGGGTCCGTCCGGGCCAGTCTCGGATGGATTGCTGTGGGCGGAGGAAGGCCCGTCGGGCGGATCGCCGGCCGACGGCAGATGGGCGGGACCGCAGGAAGGCCCCTCGCCATACCTGTACGACTCGCCGCAGGGCTCTTCGCTGTCCCTGTCCGAGCGGTCAGAGCACTCCACTGTGTACTGGTCTGCCGACGAAGGATTCGGTGCCTCGCCTCGGGAGTCGTCCATCTACCTGCCGGCCGACGACGGGTCGGACCTGCCGCCGGTCGCGGCGAGCCCGTCGCGGTCCGATTCGCCACCCGTCAGCCCGGTCCCGTCCCGGCCCGACACACCCACGGAGGCACCGCGGCCGGTCGCTGGCCCTCCGCGCTCGCCGACCCCGCCCCCCACGCCGGTGGAGCCTAGAGCGGTGCCGTCCGAGGACCTGCCCGATCAGGCACCGGCACCGGAGCCGGAGCCGCTGACGGCCCCGGCCGGCCTACCCGAAGCGGCCCGCGTCACGTAGCGGCGGGCGACCAGTCGGCAACGATTGAACCGGGTTTGGGCACTGGACCGTCTCGGGGGCAGGTACGCCAGGCAGCCCGCTGGCGAATGGCCGCAGGGCCCTTGTGCCGGCTGACATTCGACGAACCGGCCGCGTGCTCGTGGACAAGGCGCCCGGCGAACCAGGTCTGCTGGATGGCCGCCGAGAGGTCGAGAGCCTGGCCGGCGGCAAGCGCTCCCTGGAACGCCGGATCCGGGTTGCGGCGGGTAACCATGGTTCGATACTGAGCCACGGGTCAGGTACCGGCGCGGCAACGGGCCAGTCCGACCCCGCCGCCGCTCCGCTCGCCGCGAGTTCACGCAACGGCCAGATACGGCTTATGTACTGGTCCTGGACCTGCTGGGCAATGACCTCGTTCATGGCGTGCGGAAACCAGAGGGCCGGCACCGCGGCTGACGCGGGAAGGGCCCGGGAGCGTGACTGTTCTCCCGGGCCCTTCCGTCGTGGTTCTTACCGGCCGATCAGCTCCTGCAGCTCAGCGCGGGTGATGCTGGTGGTGGACGGCGGCGCGGGCTCGCCGGTCGGGTTCGGCTGCGGTATGGGGTGGCACCGCTTGTCGGACTGGTTGCCGTCCAGCCGCTGCGGCAGGGCGCCGGTCGCCAAGTACGCCGCAACCGTGTTGTCGATGCACTCCGCACCGTTGAGCGACCCGGCGTGCGTCGTGCCGCCGTACCCCTCGACCAGCGCTGAATTCGGGAAGCGCTTGCGTACCTCCAGACTGCCGGTGAACGGCGTTGCCGCGTCGTGCGTCTCGCTGATCAGCAGGATCGGCGGTGCCTTCGAGCCGTTGACCTGGACCGGCGTGCCGGCCTTGGCGCCCCAGGAGACGCACGGCGCGTTGTACCAGGCGTTGTTCCAGGTGGAGAAGGGGTGCTCGGTGTGGATCCGCCAGTTGTCCTGCTGCCAGGTGGACCAGCTTGTGGGCCACTGCACGTCGGTGCACTGCACACCGAGGTAGATGGCGTAACCGTTGTCCGCCCCCGGCGCGCCCGGCGGGGCGTACCTGGCCAGTAGCGGCTCCGTGTCTCCTTCGTTGACCCAGGCCGCGAACGTCGCGGCGGTGTCCTCCCAGCCGAAGACGTAGTAGGCGGCCGAGAGGAAGATGTCGTTCCACTCGGTCGGGCCGATCTTGCCGGCGGCCGGCGCCGTGCGCAGCTTCTCCAGGGTGTCGTAGTACTTCGCCTTCACCGCGTCGGCCGAGGCGCCGAGGTGGTAGACGGAGTCGTACTTCGCGACCCAGGCGAAGAAGACCTCGATGTTCTTGTCGAACTGGACGTCCTGGTCGAGGTTCGCCTCGTACCACACCCGGGAGGGATCAACGTTGCCGTCGAGCACCATGCGGCGCACCTTGTCGGGGTGCTGCGTGGCGTAGACCTGGCCGAGGTACGTGCCGTACGAGAAGCCGTAGAAGTTGATCTGCTCGGCGGCCAGCGCCTTGCGGATGCTCTCCATGTCGGCGACCGTGTCGGTCGTCTTCAGGTGGTCGAGCAGCGGGCCGCCGGCGCGGTCACACGCCTCGGCGTACGCGTTGGTCCTGGCCAGCCAGGTCTTTTCCAGCGACCCGGTGACCGGCACGAAGTAGGGCCGGTTGTACCCGAAATACTCCGTGTCGCAGGTCAGCGACGGCTCGCTGGATCCGACTCCGCGCGGGTCGAAGCCGATCCAGTCGTAGTCCTCACCGACGCCGTCCGGTACGAACTCGCCGAGTACCGCCCAGATCAGGCCGGATCCGCCTGGGCCACCGGGGTTGGTCAGCATGACACCCTGGTAGTCCGCAGCCGGCGACTTCGCCTTGATGCGCGAGATCGCCAGCTTGATCTTCGTGCCGTCCGGCTTGCTGTAGTCCAGTGGGACCTCCACGAAACCGCACTCGGCGCCGCGAGACGCCAGTACGGGGTTCTCGCAGATGCCCCAGGAGATGGGTGGCGGTGTGTACCCGCTGGAGCCCCGACCAGTGGCCTGCGCCGCGCCGGAGCTTACGCCGGCCGTAAGCACGAGCCCGATCGCTGAGGCGACGGTGGCCGCCAGGATCCTTCTCATCCCTTGCCTTTCGGTCCGTCTCGCCACCCGGATCCGGGTGGCGAGACGGACCATATAGATACAGGGATAGACGCGTATCTGGTCGTTTCGTCGACGCTGCGTATGCGCCCGTATCCGCGCAGCAGTCGGGGGAGATCCGTCAGCGAGGTGTGATGGTCAAACGGTCGATCAGGCCGTCGCGGAGAGCGTTGTCCATCAGTCGCCGATCGGATACGTATCCCGGCGGTGTTGGCTTGCCTGACCCTTGAACGGAAGGCGAGTGCTGGTGGACACGACCGGACCCCTGGAACGACTCGCGCTGGCGGTCCGCGCGCGGCGATACATCTCGGCCTGGTCGGCCAGCGCGCAGGCCCTGACGCTGTTGGTCGCGCTGGACGAGCGGGGCTGGACCCGTCTCCTCGCCGAGCCGCGCGACCTCGACGCGCTGGCGGACTTCTCGGGTCTCCCACTCAACCGGGTGCGTGATCTGGTGGCCGTCCTCGATGCGCATGGCATAGCCGAGTGGCACGACGGGAAGGTACGGCTGAGCCCGCCTTTCGAGGCGCTGTCCGCGGACGATGCCTGGGTCGGCCTGCGGGACGTGCTCGACCAGTCCATCGCCATGTCCCAGCTCGTCCGTAGTGCGGCCGTCATGCGCGAAGAGGTGTCGCTCACCGAGGCAGAGGCGTTGACCATCGCCTGCGTGGCGGGCGGGCGGACCACCCGGGTCACCGTGGCGACGTACGAAAAGATCCTCGCTGAGCTGCCCGAGCTGAGGGAGAAGGCCCGCGCCGGACGGTATCTGGACGTCGGCTGCGGCATCGCCGGGGCGACACTCACCATGGCGACGATGTTTCCGGAGATGCGGGCGGTGGCCGTCGAGATCGTGCCCGCGATCGCCGGAGAGGCAACGTGTCGCGCCATGGCGCTCGGCGTGTGGAAGTGCGATGCATGGACGCGCGAGACCTCGACGAGGTGAACGCGTTCGACGCGGCCTTCTGGGCCCAGCCGTTCTTTCGCGAACCCGCGCGGGTGGCGACGCTGCACGTGATCCGGCGCGCCCTCAAGCCGGGCGGGCTGCTCGTCGTGCAGGAACTCGAGCGTGAGCCCGAAGCCGCCGACCTGCCCGCGTTCACCCTGCGGCGGCTTGTCTACCAGGGCTTGGGCGTGCCGTTCGCGCTGAGCGCCGAGCAACTCGCGGTGGAGGCCGAGTCCGCCGGCTTCGAGCTGGCTCGTCAGGCCGCCACCAGCTTCGGCCGCTTCGCGGTCCTGCGCCGGCCAGCGGAGTAGTTGTTTTCGAAATCGAGAGTAGGGAAAGACGAATGGGTACTGTTACGCTGCGCGACGCCGTCGTCTTCGTCAGCGGAGCCAACCGGGGTATCGGGCGGGCGCTGGCCCGCGAGTTCGTCGCACGCGGCGCCGCCAAGGTCTACGGCGGGGCACGGGATCCGAAAAGCATCGAGGATCCAGGCGTGATCGCCGTACCACTCGACGTCACCGATCCGGACAAAGTCGAGGCCGCCGCGCGCGCCTGTGGTGACACGACGATCCTCGTCAACAACGCGGGTATCTTCCGCCGCGGTCCGCTGCTGGCGGCCGACTCGATCCAGGACGCGCGTGACGAGATGGCGACAAACTTCTTCGGAACCTTGCTCATGACGCGGGCTTTCGCGCCGGTGCTCGGGCGTAACGGAGGCGGCGCGATTGTCAATCTCCTATCCGTGCTCTCGTTCGTCAACTTCGCTCCGTGGGGTTCGTACAGCGCGTCGAAGGCGGCCGCCTGGTCGTTGACGAACTCGACTCGCGACGAACTCGCCGGCCAGGGCACGCATGTCATGGGTGTGCACTCTGCCCTCGTGGACACCGACATGACCGACGGCTTGAACACGATGCCGAAGCTGCCCGTGGAGGTGTTCGCCGGGCAGACGTTGGACGGTCTCGAGGCAGGCAGGAGCGAAATCCTGCTCGACGACTTCACCCGCGAGATGAAGGGCAAGCTCGCCTCGCTCCCGGCCGCCTGAACAAGGGCCGCGGCGAATTGCCTCGGGTCTCCGGACGTGAACCGCTTGCGCGGCGTGGACGTCTGGAGGGCGTGGGACCCATACCCACGCGGAACCCAGGAAAGGGAAACATGTTGCGAACTGCGTTCAAGCTATCTGGGATAAGAATCCTGATGGCTGGTCTGCTCGCTGTCAGTGCTCTCGCGGCGTGCAGTTCGGACCCGTCGCCATCGCAGTCGGCAGCGCCGAATCAATCTGCCGGTGCCGCGCCGCCAGCGTTTGCGCTGAATTCTGGCAGTGAGCTGAAGGAGCTTGCCGACTTTCGATGCTTTGCTGGACAGCTATGCGCCTTCTCGGCGAAGGACTTTGGGGGAGGGAAGGTGGTGGTGAACAGCGATGGTCCTGATGACGAGCTGGTCGACGTCCCGTTCAGTGCGAGGCAGGTCGATCTTTTTACCTTTGATTCTGGCGACCTGGTCAACGATGCGATCGTCTCTGTCGTCAACAAGACCGAGATGTACTGCGCCTTCACTGTGAACGCGCAGACCGGCGACACGAGCAAGGCCGACCTGGTAACACAAACCGGCACCCCGTGGGAGGCGGTCGGACTAACCGTAGTCTCGCCTGGTGCGTTCGTGGGCGACCTGTCCAGGTCCCGCCTTGACAAGCTGTTCTCCTCGGTGTTCTGCGACAGCGAGCCGATCGTGGACAAGGACAATCGGATCATCGATCGGAAAACCCCGCTTGACCCTGACTTCAAGTGCCCCGACAACAAGCTCTGCGTATACGAGACCAACGAGTTCGGTGGGAGGCACACGTATTCCATGAGTCGATCAATAGCCCGTTCGAGATCCTGGACGTGTCCCAGCTGGTGTTTCCTGGCGGGACACCTGTAAACGACCGCATCACCTCGGTCATCAACGGCACCAACCGTCAGTGCTTCCTTTCCGCGAGAGTTCAGTCCAAGAGCGGGACGAGCGGAAGCAATACGAGGACGCCGGCCGGCACGCCGTGGAATTTCGACGCCACGGACATAGCGATTCAGGCCAAGGACCTGGTGAAGCTGGAAGGGCGACCCATCAACAACAGCATCTCCGCGATCTTCTGCCAGTAGCCGCGCATCTCACCGTGCTGGGTCGCCGTGCGACGGCCCAGCACGGGCCTGTTCGCGGTCAGGCCTGGAATCGGGCCTTCTCGACGGCATCGGCGGCGTACGAGGCGCCCTCCTCCATTCGCATGGCGGCGGCGAGCGAGGCCGCCCGGCGCCGAGGCTCCTCCGCCATCAGCGCGCTGATCGCGTGCAGCAGCGACGTCTCGGTCAGGCGGGCGAACCGCAGCGCGCGTCCCGCTCCCATGCGCTCCAACCGGCTCGCCCAGAAAGGCTGGTCGAAGAAGACCGCGGCGACAACGGTCGGCAGTCCGGCTCCGACCGACGCGGCGGTGGTACCGGCGCCGCCGTGGTGGACGGCAACGCCGCATCGTGGCAACACCGCGGCGTGGTCGACCGCCGGCGTGACCCGGATCGGACCGTCCGGGTCGGGTGTGCCCGCGAGTTCGGTCCAGCCAGCACTGACCAGCGCCCGCGCGTTGAGCTTCCGGCTGACGTTGGCGATCATCTGGAGCATCGCGTCGGGGTCGAGCACCGGCATGCTGCCGAAGCCGAAGTAGATCGGCGGATCGCCCGCGTCCAGCCACTGATCGAGGCCGGGATCGGTGGTCGCATCACCGAGGGCCCTGCGTTGAGCCTCGGACGGCTGGATGAACCCAGAGATGGGACGCCGCAGGTCCCAGCCGGTCAGCTCAGGTGTCAGGTACCGGCTGTACGCCTGGATCTCCGTAGCGTTGACGCGCGCCAGCCGTACCGAGGTGGGCTCGAACACCGGCGGCAGATTCAGCAGCGAACGCAGCCGTGCGACGTCGCGGCTCATCGACTTCCAGGTGGCCCGCTCGACGTACCAGTGGCTGGCCGCGCGAAGCCAGCCGGGGAGCTGGCGGGTCGTCGCCAGCACCGCGGGGTACGCGGGATTGGCGCGCAACGGTGCGTGGTGCAGGGTGACGATCGGAACGTCGAGGGCCTCCGCGATGCAGGCCGCGTCGTCTTCGCTGTGCTTGCCCGCGATCAGCAGATCCGCGCCCTGAGCGAGTGAGATCATCTCCATCTGCACGGTCGGTGCGGCCTCGCTGCGGATGCTGGCCAGGTGCTTCAGGAACGCGGTGCCGCTGCCCGAGGCCATGAGCTGTTGTCCCTGCGGCGACTGGAAGATGCTCCTCATGTCGACACTGAGGGGAGCGGTCCGTACACCCAGCTTGGTGCCCAGCTCGACCAGATCGACGGGGGTGGCGAGCGTGACGTCATGCCCACGCATCCGAAGTTCGGCGGCCAAGACGGCCGCGGGTTGCACGTCGCCGCGAGTGCCCGCGGCATAGAACGCGATGCGCACGATCTCTCCTTCGACAGCCTCCCTGGCCTCCTAGGCGATCGTGACCGGATGACATAGATGCCTGGTCTACGAGCAGTGGAAGGGGCTGGCACGGCAAAGGCGCGGCGCAGTCGCCCGCGCCGCGCTTTTGGCCTGATTGAGCCGGCTCCGGACGGTCCCCACCGGGATGCCGCACGGCGTCGCGATCTGCTCGTAGGACGAAACGCCGCTGAAGTACCGCAGCAGCGTCACGAGTCGCAGGGGCTCGGACAGGTCTGCCAACGCGCGCCAAAGCCACTCCCGCGTGGCTTCCTTCTCGAGAAGCTCCTCCGGTGACGGCTCTCGTGACGGCAGCTCCGCCTCGTCAAACCAACCCAGGGGAGCCGCATGCCGCGCTCGCAAGCGAGGCCAGCAGATGTTGCGGACGACGGTGCGTAGCCACGCGCCGATCGCATCCGGATCGCGCACGTCCCCGATCCGCCGGAGAGCGATGACGGTCGCGTCCTGCACCGCGTCCTTGGCGTCCTCGGGATCCCGCAGAACGCTGAGCGCCGTGGCCATCATGCTTGCCCGGTGTCTTTCGATCAGCGCGCCAAGCGACGCGACGTCGCCGGCCTGCGCCGCGTACACCAGATCCCTCTCCAGCACGTGCATAGAACTCGCCTCCCGGGACTCCCTTCCGCGGCCGCCTGAGACAAGCGTGAGTATCGTCCATCGGGCGTAGACGCGATGTAGATGACACTTGGCTATGTTCCACAGTGGGCAGCTTGTGGGCACTGCCCGTCGCTGGCGCGAGGTGACTGCCTCTCTCGACCGCCGGTGACTTTCGCCGGCTCATGATTCCCCCCCCGACCTGGGCCGGCGTAGCGGCAGATGAGACACGCGTCAGCCCCCCTTTCGGGTGTCTCATCTGCCGTCCTTTATGCGTTGCCAACTCTGCCCCGGGCCAAACGAGGCTCTCCTTTCAGATCGGTTGAACCACCCCCGGGATCGGCTCGTCTGGAGGTCGTACGGGCCGGAGACGCCGGACCGAGGACACTGTGGAGAGTTAGAAGATGTTACGCAGGCGCATGTTCACGCTCGTCGCGACGATGGCGGCCGGCGCGATGCTGGCGGCGGGTTGCGCCGGCTCGAGCGACGAGGACACGGCAGCCAGCCGTCCGGCACCGAGCGGCGGAGCCAGTGAGGTCCAGCCGCTACTGAAGCTGGTCTCCGGCACCCCGGTGTCGAATCGGGCCAAGCAGGGCACCGGAGACTGGACACCCCGCCGTAACGGCAAGGTTGCCGACAGCGACCACGGGGCGGCACTGGAGTGGGTGGCGGTCCGGAAGGCGCGCGCCGGCGGCCTCAACCCGATCGTCGTCAACGGCGCGGGGCTGACGCTGTACCGGTTCGACAACGACACGGCGGGCGCGAACCCCAAGTCGACCTGCTTCGACGCGTGCGCGGTGACGTGGCCGCCGGTGCTGGTCACCGAGGACACCAGGATTCACCGGGCTGGCGTGAAGCGTTCGAACCTCGGTGCGATCCCGCGCGGGAACGAGAAGGACGCGCAGGGTCGCCAGCTCTACCAGCTGACCATTGGCAGGTGGCCGGTCTACACCTTCAACAAGGACGCCAAGTTCGGCGACGTCATGGGCCAGGGCGTCGGCGGCACCTGGTTCGCCGTGCGGCCGGACGGCGGCAAGTCGATCGCCAAGGGCGGCGGCCAGCAGCCGGAGCCGACGCAGCCGGCGCAGAGCGCCGCCCCCGAGCCGGCCCCGCCGGGTGAGGACCTGCGGGCCGCCTTCTTCGAGGACGTCGATTTCGGCGCACGTACCGAGGGGTCGAGCACCACCGTCGTGCCCCAGGACGGCTGCCGCACCCTGCCCATCGAGGTCTCCTCGCTGACGGTGACAGGAACGGTCCGTACGTGGACCGGGAGGACTGCAAGGGCGAGCTGCGCGTGTTCACCGACGACGTCGCGGACCTGTCGGAGGTCGACTTCGACAAGCGGATCCGGTCCGCCCGGGTCGTCAGCTAGGCGGCGCGCCATGGTGCCGGTCCACTGTGGTGGGCCGGCTACCGGGCGTACGGATTCCATTACCCCAGGCCCGTTCCCGGAAGGTAGAACATGCGTGTAGGAGTGGCGGTGGCGCTGTCGGTCGCGCTACTGGCCGGCTGTTCGAGCGTCGATCCAGTGTGGACGTTTCCGAACGGGAGCTGGACCGCGACCACGGTCGCCGGCCTCGCCGTGACCGATGGCGAGAGTGGGCCCAAGCCAGGCGTCCCCGACGCCGACATCAGGGTCCAGAACAAGAGCGACAGTGAGATCGACAGGCTGGCCGCCAACGCCGTGGCGGACGTGCAGGACTACTGGCGCGCGCAGCTGCCGGAGTCGTTCGGTACCGAGTTCGAACCCATCCGCCGGCTGCTGTCGTACGACTCCACAAAGGACGAGCTGGCGGTGTGCGGTGTCAGCACACGGGACCTTGTCAACGCCCTCTACTGCTCCGCGGACGACACGGTGGCCTGGGACCGCGGGCAGTTGCTGCCCCTCCTCAACGACTCCTTCGGCTCGATGGCCGTCGTGACCGTGCTCGCCCATGAGGTGGGACACGCCGTGCAGACGCGGCTCGGGCCAGCGGCCAACCTCGACGACAACACGCCTTCAATCGTCAAGGAGCAGCAGGCCGACTGCAATACGGGCAGCTTCTTCCGCTGGATGGCGGAGGGCCGGGCCGCGCACTTCCAGGTGTCGACCGGACCAGGGCTCAACCAGGTCCTGCAGACGCTGTTCTTCATCCGCGACTCGGCCGGATCGAGCTTCGAGGATCAGGGCGCCCACGGCAGCGCTTTCGACCGCGTATCGGCTTTCCAGCTCGGCTTCGGCGAGGGCCCGGATCGATGCGCGCAGATCGATCCGGCGGAGATCGAGCAGCGGATCACCCAGCGCACCAGCGACCGCGAAGAGGACCAGGGCCTGGGCGCGGGAAACCTGCGGGTCGACGACCGCGACGCCCTGGCCGACCTCCGGCGCAGCCTCGACAACACGTTCGTGCGCGCCGGTACGACCCGGCCGAGCATGGACACCGAGGAGTCCGGCTGCGCGGATGACACGCCCCGCACGAGCCCGGCCGCGTACTGCCGGGAGGAGAACGCGGTCCGGGTCGACATCGACGACCTGGTGCGGATCGGCACACCGGCGGCTAGCGGCCAGGGCGAGGGTATCGGCGACTTCGCGGCCTTCGCCGAGGTGGCGTCCCGGTACGCGCTGTGGCACCAGAACGCGGATGGTGACGAACTGACCGGGATGGCGGCGGCGCAGCGCACCGCGTGCCTGACCGGCGTCTGGGCGGCCAGTATCCAGCCCGAGCGGGAGGAGGCGTTGCTGCTGTCCCCGGGCGACCTGGACGAGGCGATCGCCGAGATGCTCCTGCCGCAGAGCCTGATAGCCGCCGACGTCACCGGGCAGAGCGTGCCGTCGGGGTTCGCCCGCGTAGCCGCGTTCCGGGAGGGCTTCAACGTCGGCTCCACGAGCGCATGCCGGGAGATGTTCGCGTGAACGGCGTGTATATCGGGGCGCTCTACCAACGGCGACCAGCTATCGATGCCGCGTTGCTTTGCTCGACCGGGCCGGTCCCTCGTCCGGCATCAGGTGAGCGCAGAAGGTGGTTTTCGATGAGGCAGTCCACTTCGCGGCGTCGGCAGGAAGCGGCAGGTGAGTTGCTCGTCCGCTCCCTGTACGAACATCACGGGCGGGCGATGCTGGCGTACGCCACTCACCTGACCCGGGACCGGAGCCAGGCGGAGGACGTCGTGCAGGAGGCGTTGGTGCGGGCGTGGCGGCACGCCGACCTCCTTTCCGGCGAGAACGTCTCGGTGCGCGGATGGCTGTTCACGGTGATTCGCAACATAGTGCGGGACATGGCCAGGGCTCGAAAGATTCGCCCAGTCGAGGTGAATGTCTCGCCGGACGTCATCCCACTCGAGGAGGACCACGCGGACTCGGTGGTCGACTCGATGGTGGTGGCCGACGGCCTGAGCCGGCTTTCCGACGAGCATCGGCAGGTGCTGGAGCAGATGTATCTGCGCGGGAGCACGGTCGTGCAGGCGGCGAAGGCACTGGGTATCCCGCCCGGCACCGTCAAGTCCCGCGCCTACTACGCCATCCGCGCGCTGCGCCAGATGTACCCCAACCTCGCCGGCGAAGGACAGGTTGCTTGATGAACGTCATCGAGCCTGAGGAAGTGTCCCATGTGGACTACGCATTGCTGCTCGACGACACCGGACTCGACCCGGCGGAAGAGAACCGGTCACGGGAGCATCTGACCGGGTGTGCCCCGTGCCGCGAAGAGCTTGCGGAGTCGCTTTCCGTCGTGCGGGCGCTGCGGGAACTGCCGCCGGAGATCCTGCTGGACGGGCCGCCCGAGGACGGGGAACTGCTGCGGCAGCGGGTCCTGCGCCGCGTGCGTACCGAAGCGACAGGTATGCACGGGCGGCAGCGGATGGCACGGGTCGCCGGGGTAGCCGCGGCTCTGGTCGCCTTGACCTCCGCCGGAGCTATCGTGGGACAGGCGGCTGGCGACGGGCCGCGCGAGGCCGCGCTCCCGCCCGCGTCGACCGCCCCGACGGGATCCGGAGCTCGCAAGGCGCGCCGCTCGGGTCCGCCCGGATCGTGGCTACCGTGACACCGTCTGACGGCTGGGTGCGAATCTCTGCGACGGTCTCCGGCCTGCTCCCCGGAGAGCGCTGCCGCCTGCTGGTCAGGACCGTGACCGGTGAGCGGATCCTGGCCGGCGGCTGGGTGGTGTCGCCGGCGGCGCCCCGGGACGACGCGGTCACGGTCCAGGCGACCGCGCTTGTCGCGCCGGAGGACATCGCGGCGATCCAGGTCGAGAACACCGAGGGCGTTCTACTCGCCAGCGTGCCGGCCTAGGGCCTGTCGATCCGCCGTAGATCGGGCATAGATGCGGGCGGCATACCGTGGTTGTGCCGTGCCGGCGGACCGTTCTGCGCGGCGCGGAAACCAAAGAAATGGATGAGGCACAAATGATCGTAGTTGATTCTGTGTACGACGTCGAACCGCAGCTGGCGAACAACCGGGACTACTGGCTCGGCTACGGCCGGGCGGGCCGGTTGGACGGCGACGTGACGCTCTACCGGAGCGATGTGCGGCACCCTCAGCTCAACGGCGTGCTGCGCGTCCGGGAGGGGGCGTTGGAGGCGGCCCTGACTGAGGTGAAGCGGCTCGACGGACTGCCGCGGATGTGGTGGGTTGGACCGGACAGCTACCCCGAGCTCGGCGACGATCTCGCCGCTGCGGGCGGGGTGCAGGTGGGCGCGATCCCCGTCATGGCGGTCGCGCTCGACCGGGTGACGGAGCTGCCGTCGCCGCCGGACCTCTCGATCGTGGAGGTGCCGGGCGTCTACAGCCTGCGCGAGTGGGTGGAGTCGTACGCCCCGTCGATGGGTGTCACCCCGGACCAGCTCGAGGTGGACCTGCTCATGGAGCAGGACCGGCCGGACGGCCCGGGTGAGCTGGTCCGATTCGCCGCCCTGCTGGATGGCAAGGTGGTCGGCACCGCCGCCCTCCTGGACCGGGCCGGCGTCGCCGGCGTCTACGTCGTCACCACCCGCGAGGAGTACCGCCGGCGGGGCATCGCCGCGGCCACGACGGCGGCCGCCCTCGACCTGGCCCGGCTGCGCGGCCTGCGGGTGGCGACGCTTCAGGCGAGCGAGGCCGGGGCCGAGGTGTACCGGCGGATGGGCTTCGAGACCGTGGCCACCTACCAGATCTTCGGTCTGTAGCGCGCTGCGCGGTCCGGTGCCGCCCGCGCCCTGACAGCCGCGATCAGCCCGCGGTAGGCAGGGCCGCTAGGGGTGATCCAGGGCCAGCGGGTCCGCGGTCCCGGGGCGCTCCCGGCGGACGGCCTCGACCAGGTTGGCGGCGGCGACCACCGCATGTTCCTGGTGCAGGCGTCCGGCAAGCTCACGGGCGCGTTCTCGTGACCGGTCCGCCAGCACCGCGCCCACGGTGGCCACGAGCCTCCGCGTGGTGACCGCCGCGAACGGCAGCGTGCGGCCGGCGCGTAGCCGCTCCAGTTGGTGTCCCCAGAACACCTGGTCCGGCCGGCTCGCACAGATCACCGTAGAAAGACCGGCCCGGATCGACGCAGCGGTCGTACCCGCGCCGCCGTGATGGACGGCGGCCAGGCACAGGGGAGTAACTGATCGTGGTCGACGCGCCGGACCACCCGCACGAGTGACGGGTCGAGGCCGGCCGTGTCCACGTCGAAGCGGCTGCTTCGCGTCCCCACCACGGCGCGTACCCCCAGCCTGCGGGTTGCCGCCTCGACTGTGGCGAGCATCGCCGGCACGTCCCGTACCGGCATGCCGTCGAGCCCGAAGTAAACCGGTGCGACCCCGGCACCGAGCCAGTCCCGCAGAGCACCCGGCAGGTCCTCGCCGAGGAGCCGGCGCTGTTCGCGGGAGAGCGAGATGGAGCCGATGGGTGGGCGGGACGGGGCTCGGCCGGCGTGGTCGGGCGCGAGGTGTCGGCTGTACGCCCGTAGCTCCAGCCTGCCCGACCGGGACAGTCGGGACGACCGCGGCAGGGTCGCGCCGCGAAACGGGTCGAGCGCGGTGTTGGGGCAGTACCGGCGGCGCAACGAGGGAAAGCGGCGGATTCCGCGTCCCGGTGAACGCCGTAGAAGGATCAGCGGGACGGCGCGGACTTCGGCGAGGTATGCGGCCTCCGCCTCACCGAGCTGACTGGTCACGATCAGGTCTGGGTTGCGCGTTCCCCGCACCAGCGCCGATTGTAGTTGATTGGCTACGCTGAGCCGGTATTCGATTGTCGGGCGCGAGTTTTGGTGCTTCGCTGGGTCGACAAGCGCCTCGGCCTTGATACCGATCGGCACGGTCCGCAGCCCGAGCGCCACCCCGAAGTCGACAAGGTCGACCGGCGCGACAAGGGTGACGGTGTGCCCCCGGACGGCCAGTTCGGCACCGAGCGCTGCCATTGGCTGGACGTCCCCCGGCCACCGACTCCGAGCAGCGCGATGCGCATCCTCCGGCACCTTCCTCCGTGATCAACAACAGGAAGGTTGCCCGGTCGCCATATACAGCCGATGGACGTGAGCAGGGCGTTGGTGGTCCCGGTGTGGTGGTGACGTCGACGGTAAGTCGATTTCCACTCCCGTCTGTCACGGTTTACGACGAAGGGGGCCGCCGCGTGTGCGGTGAGAGGGGAAAAAAATGGTGGCATCAGGTATCCGGTTCGCGGTATTAGGGCCGGTCCGAGCCTGGCGGGACGGCGTCGAGATCGACCTCGGCTCGCCACAGCAGCGTGCCGTTCTGGCGATTCTGCTGCTCAGGGAGGATGGGCAGGTCTCCCTGGACGAGCTGATCGACGGCGTGTGGGGCGACCAGCCGCCCCGGGCCGCGATCAGTATCGTCCGCACGTACATCTACCGGCTGCGCCGCATCCTCGGACCGGGCGACACGACCATCGCCTCGGTCGGCGGCGGCTACACGCTGCGGGTTCCCGCCGACGCGGTGGACCTGCGGGTGTTCCGGGCCGCGCTGGCCCGCGCCGAAGCCGCCCGTCGAGCGGGCGAGCTCGAGCTGACCGCCGCCTGCTTGCAGGAAGCGCTCGACCAGTGGACCGGACCGCCGTTGATGGGAGTGGGCGGACGCTTCCTGGACGGGCAGCGGGCCGCACTGGCCCAGCACCGGCTGGGCGTGCTTGAGGACCGCCTGGCGGCCGATGTCGAGCTGGGGGAGTACGTCCGCGCGGTCGTCGGGCTCTCCACCCTGGTCAACGAGAGCCCGTTGCGGGAGCGGCCGAGAGAGCTGCTCATGCTCGCGCTGTACCGCTCCGGGAGGCAGGCCGACGCCTTGGCGGTCTATCAGAAGACGCGCGAGCTGCTCGCCACGGAGCTGGGCCTGGACCCCGGCCCTGGCCTGCAGGAGATACATCGGCAGATCCTGGGGGCTGATCCGAGGCTGGCCGGCGAGGCCGCGTCCCAGGCAAGCGCGCCGGTTGTCGGGATGGTGCCGTCTCAACTGCCTGCGGCCGTGCCGGACTTCACCGGCCGCGAGGAGATCATCAAGGAGCTGACCCTGGCCGCCTCCGCACCGGACGGGCCGCGGGTGATTGGGATCACCGGTCTCGCCGGGGTGGGGAAGACCGCGCTCGCGACCCAGTTCGGGCACGCTCTGCGCGAGCGTTTTCCGGATGGCCAGCTCTTCATCAGCCTGACCGATGCGGACGGCCGGCCCGTGGAGACAGGTGAGGCGCTCCAGTTTCTGCTCCAGAGCATCGGCACACCGGCCCACCTCATCCCGGACGGGACGTGTCAACGGGCGGCGATGTGGCGCAGCTCGATCGTCGGCCGCAGGCTGCTGCTCGTCCTGGACGACATCCAGGACGGCGAACAGGCCAACTGCCTCATGCTGGACACCGGATCGCTGGTCGTGGTCACCGCCCAGCGCCGGCTGCCGGAGGTGGCCGGGGCCCGCTGGTTCACCCTCGAAGGCCTGGCGCCAGGGGAGGCGTTGCGGTTCCTACGCGCGATCGTCGGACCGGCACTCGACCGGCACGACCCGCAGGCGGTGGACGACATCGCAGCGGCCTGCTCGTACCTGCCGCTGCCGCTGCGGGTCCTCGCCTCGCGCGTGGCCGCGCGCCCGGACTGGGACCTCGGCCGGGCGGGGATCGGCCTTAGCAGCCGGGTGCCCAACATCGACCTGCGGATGCCGGACTGTGCGGCTGCGGTCCGACCGCTGGACCGCAGCTACGAGCGGCTGCCGCAGGCGGTCGCGCGGGCCTTCCGGCTGCTGGCCGGCGTGGAGGGGATCGATCTGTCGGTCCCCCTGGCGGCTTCGGTGCTCGGTCTGACCGAGGACGAGGCGGACCGGCTCCTGGAGATATTGGCGGACCTGCACCTGCTGCGCCGGGGCCGGCCCGGCCGCTACCGCTATCCGGATCTGGTGCGCTCATACGTGCGGTGCCGGTTCGGTATCGCCGACCACGAGCAGGGCCGCAAGCGGGGGCGCGGCGCGGTGCCCCAGCTGGTGGGAGCCGTCAGCGGGCGTGTCGCCCAGCCGGAGGCGGCCCCCGCCGGAGTCTGGTGAGGCGCGGGTCGCGCCCGTTCAGACCGTAACCGCCACCGGATGCGGAAACCGGTCGATGTTGTCCTCCACCCACAGACGCAGGGCGGCGAGCGGCGCGCAGGCGTCGCGGCCGAGCGGGGTCAGCGAGTACTCCACGTGCAGGGGCACGGCAGGGTAGATGGTGCGATCTACCAGGCCGTGCTCCTCCAACCGGCGCAATGTGTGGGTGAGCACCTTGGGACTGATGCCCTGCAGCCGGGCTCGGATGGCGCCGAACCGCTGCGGGCCCTCCTCGAGCGCGCCCAGGGCCAGCGCACTCCACTTGTTGGCGAGTAGGTCGAGCATGTCGCGGCAGGGGCAGGCGGCGGCGTAGACGTCCCGGGGCCCGCACTCCTCGATCGGAATTCGCATGCGCGCCATAGTACTTCCCTTCGGGAACTATGAGCCCTTGCGGGTTACTACCCACCAAGGGATAGCTTGCGGGCATGAGCGATGCCATGCGCGCGGTGGGATACCGCAAGAGCCTCCCGATCAGCGACCCTGAAAGCCTCGTCGACGTCGAGGTGCCGATCCCCGCGATCGGCCCGCACGACCTGCTGGTGCAGGTCGAGGCCGTCTCGATCAATCCGGCCGACACCAAGGTCCGGCTCGGCAACAACCCGGGCGGAAAGATCAAGATTATCGGGTACGACGCGGCCGGCGTCGTCACAGCCGTAGGGGAGAAGGTGACCAGGTTCACCGTCGGTGACGAGGTCTGGTACGCCGGCTCGGTCCGCCGCCAGGGCACCAACGCCCAGTTTCACGCCGTGGACGAGCACGTGGTGGGGCACAAGCCGGCCAGCCTGAGCTTCGCCGAGGCGGCCGCCCTTCCGCTGGCCACCATCACCGCCTGGGAGACCCTGGAGAAGTACCCACTGGAGTCCCGCAAGCGTGCTGGTGGCACGCTGCTCGTGCTCGGCGGCGCCGGCGGCGTCGGGTCGTCCCTGATCCAGCTGGCCCGCGCACTTACCGACCTCACCGTGGTGGCGACCGCCTCCCGCCCCGAGTCCGCGAAGTGGGCCACCGACCTCGGCGCCCACCACATCGCCAACCACCACAACCTCGTCGAGTCCGTCTTCGAGGTCGCACCCGAGGGCGTCGACTACGTACTGAGCCCGTTCTCGGAGCACGTCATCAACGACCTCGCCACGATCGTGCGCCCGGGCGGCCACGTCGTCGCGATCGACGAGCCGGAAGGGCTGGAGCTGCTGCCGCTGAAGGACAAGAGCATCAGCTGGCACTGGGAGTGGATGTTCACCCGCCCGGTGTTCGCGCCGACTGACCCGGCCCAGCACGAGCTGCTCGAGCAGGCCGCCCGCCTCGTGGACGAGGGCCGGCTGCGCACCACGCTCACCACCCAGCTCGGCCCGATCAACGCCGCGACGCTGCGCGACGCGCACGCACGCGTGGAGGGCTTCACCACCATCGGCAAGATCGTCGTCGCCGGCTGGTAGGTCGACGGTTCCGGGGGTACGGGCGCGGGGGTCGGTTGAACCGGCCCCCGCGCCCTGCCGTTGTGGTCCGGGAACCCGGTGGCGGTGCCGAGGAGGCAACCAGATGACGACCCCATCCGCGACGAGGGGCGGCCGGCTGGCCGTCGCGGCGGCCGTGGCGTGCCTCACCGCGGCCGGCGGCGCACCGGCCTCGGCGGCCGCCCGGGCGCCGGACCTGCCCAGCGCGTCCGACAAGTGTGTCGGCCCGTCACCACAGGTCGAGCAGGAGCCCTTCTGGGCACAGGCGCGGATGGAGCCGGAGCAGCTCTGGCCGCTCTCGCGCGGCCGGGGTGTGCTCGTCGCGCTCCTGGACACCGGCGCGGGCAGGCCGCCCGCGCTCCGAGACGCCCTACGCCCCGGGTTGGACGCCGTCACGGGACAGCCGGCGAACGGCGACTGCCGGGGCCGAGGCACCGCGCTGGCCGGCATCATCGCCGCCCGGCCGCAGACCGGCGCCAGCCCGGTCGGCATGGCGCCCGAGGCCACCGTGCTGCCCATCCGCGTCGTGGACGGCAAGGGAAACATGTCCAGGCAGGCGATCGTGGCCGGCATCCGCGCCGCGGTCGACGCGGACGCGGACGTGATCGTTGTCGGCGGCGGCGTCCCGACCGACGGCGCCGACCTGCGCGATGCCGTGGCCGAGGCGATCGACGCCGACGCCCTGCTGGTCGCCGCGGTCGCCCCCCAGCCCCGCAACGGGGAACCGCCGACCTGGTACCCGGCCGCGTACCCGCAGGCGCTCGCGGTCGGTGCGGTGAACGCGGCCGGCAAGGCGGACGCGGGCGGTCCGGACGCGGGGGTGGATCTGCTCGCCCCGGTGACCGGCGCGGTGGGCCCCAGCCCCTCAGGGCCTGGCCACTACGCGGTCGGCGGTCCCGCCGTCGCCGCCTCCTATGTGGCCGGAACCGCGGCCCTGCTGCGGGCGTACCGTCCGGAACTGAGCCAGGAAGAGGTGCGGCGCAGGTTGATCGCCACCGCCGAGCCCGCGTCCCCGGCCGCCGCCGGCACGGCCAAGCCAGACCTCGCGCCCGCGGATGGTGGTTCTGGCCTCGCGCCGGCAGAAGGCGGCCCCGTACTCGCGCCGGCGGAGGGTGGTTCCGGCCTCGCGCCCGCGGAGGGCCTCCCGCTGGCCACGGGCGCGCCTGGAATCGTCGACGCCTACGCCGCGCTGACCGCCGTCTCCATGCCCCCCGCCGCGGCCGGCGACGGCCGGCAGGCGCCGCTCGTGCTGCCCTCCCCGGTCCCTGGCGACCCGGCCCGCCGGGTCGCCGGCCTCGTGGCCGCGGCTGCCGCGGTCGCTACCGCGGCAGCCTTCGCGCTGATCGCCACTGTCATCCACGGCCGCCGGCGCCGGACCCGACAGCCGTAGCGGCCGGCTCCCGCCAGGCGGTCTGGATCAGCCGGCTGCCGCGCCGCGTGCACAGCTGCGCGCGGCCGGGCGGCAGGTTCCGCGCCTTCGTACCGCCCAGCAGCGGCCCCTCCGAGGGCGGGCAGGACAGTGCGACATCCGGGCTGTTCGTCTCCTGCAGCCGGCGGATCAGTGGATCCATCGACATCCGCATCACGTTCGCCGCACCCCGGGTCAGCACCAGGTGGAAGCCGATGTCCGCGCCCTGCGGCAGGAACGGGAGCAGCGGCTGCAGCGGGCTGTCCATCCCGGCGAGCAGGTCGTAGTCGTCGACGAGGACGAACAGCCGGGGACCCTTCCACCAGTCACGGCGGCGCAGCTGCTCCGGCGTCACATCCGAGCCCGGCATCCGCGGCTTGAGGCCGGCGACCGCGTCGGCCACCGTCGCCTTCGTCGCGTCCGCTGAGACCGAGTACCCCAGCCGGTACTCCTGCGGCACCGAGTCGAACAGCGCGCGCCGGAAGTCCACGATGAGGATCCGGGCCTCGGCCGGCGTGTACCGCTGCGTCACCGACAGCGCCAGATGGCGCAGCAGGTTGGTCTTGCCGCTCTGCGTGTCGCCGAGCACGGTCAGGTGTGGCAGCTCGCCGAAGTTGTGCCACACCGGCGCCATCCGCTCCTCGTCCAGGCCGAGCGCGATGCGGGTGTCCCCCTCCGGTGGCGGCAGCTCGGCCGGGTCGAGCACGCTGGGCAGTACGCGTACCGGCGGGGCGGGCGGCCCGGTCCAGTAGTCGGCGACCGTCGCGGCGAGGTCGCGCGCGCCGTCGGAAACGGACTCCGGATCGCTGTCGCTGTCGACCCGCGGCAGCGCGGCGAGGAAGTGCAGCTTCTCCGGTGTGAGGCCGCGCCCGGGCAGCTGCGGGACGGTCGCCGCGACCCGCAGGTCGATGGCCGAGTCCACCGGGTCACCGAGCCGTAGCTCCAGCCGGGTGCCGACCTGGTCCCGCATCTGGTGGTGCACCTCCGACCAGCGCGAGGCGGTCAGCAGCAGGTGCACCCCGAAGTTGAGGCCACGCGCGGTGATCTGGCGGATCGCCGCCTCGGCGAGCTCGAACTCCTGCCGCAGCGTGAACCATCCGTCGACGACGAGGAAGACGTCGCCGTACGGGTCGTCGACCGTGCCGGCCGCCCGCTGGCGCCGGTACGTGGCCATGCTGTCGATGCCCTGGGCGCCGAAGTCCCGCTCCCGCGCAGCGATCAGCCCGGTCACCTCGGCGACCGTCCGGTTCACCCGGTCGGCGTCGAGCCGGCCCGCGACGCTTCCCACATGCGGCAGCTCGGCGATCGAGGCGAGGGCTCCACCACCGAAGTCGAGGCAGTAGAACTGCACCTCCTGCGGGCTGTGGGTCAGTGCAAGCGCGCTGATCACGGTCCGCAGCAGCGTGCTTTTGCCGCTCCGCGGGCCGCCGGCCACCCCGAGGTGCCCGCCGACCCCGGCCAGGTCGACGGTCATCAGGTCGCGCGCCTGCTCGAACGGCTTGTCGACGAAGCCCACCGGCACCACGAGCCGACCCACTCCCGGCCACCCGCCGGCGTACAGGCCGCGTTCCGGATGGGGCTCGAGTGTCGGCAGCAGCTGGTCGAGGGTGGGCGAGATGCCCAGTGGCGGCAGCCAGACCTGGTGGGCGGGGGTCCCTGCCCGGTCAGCTGTTCCACGACCACGTTGAGCACGGACGGCACGTTCTCCTCGGCGGTCTCCTCCTGCTCCGGCGGCGCGGCCGGCTCGGCCTCCAGCGGCTCCTCCGGGGCACGCAGCGGCACCTGGTCCAGCAGGTACGGGACCACCTGGCGCTGCACCACTTCCTGGCCCACCCGGGCGGTACGGGTCCGGTAGGGCCCGAGACATAGGCCGCCTTGAACCGGACCAGCGTCGACACGTCCATCCGCAGGTAGCCGTTGCCAGGGGCTGGAGGCAGCTCGTACGCGTGCGGCACACCGATCACCGAGCGGGACTCCATGGCTGAGAAGGTCCGCAGGCCGATCCGGTACGACAGGTGCGACTCCAGCTGCCCGATCCGTCCGTCCTCGATGCGCTGGCTGGCCAGCAGCAGGTGTACGCCGAGCGACCGGCCCAGCCGGCCGATCATCACAAACAGTTCGATGAAATCGCGGTGCGCGGCGAGCAGCTCGCTGAACTCGTCCACGATCACGAAAAGGGTGGGCAGCGGGTCGAGCGGGGCGCCCTGTGCGCGGGCCTTTTCGTACTCCAGGAGCGAGGCGTAGCCGCCTACCGCGCGCAGCAGCTCCTGCCGGCGTACCAGCTCGCCGTGGAGCGCGTCGCGCATCCGGCCGACCAGGGCCGCCTCGTCGGCCAGGTTGGTGATCACGGCCGAGGTGTGCGGCAGCTGGTCCAGGCCGAGGAAGGTGGCGCCACCCTTGAAGTCGACGAGGACGAAGTTCAACGTCTCGGAGGAGTGGGTCACGGCCAGGGCGAGCACCATGGTGCGCAGCAGCTCACTCTTGCCCGAGCCGGTGGCGCCGATCAGGATGCCGTGCGGCCCGTTGCCGCCCAGCGCGGACTCCTTGATATCCAGCTCGACCGGCGCCCCGTCGCGGTCCACCCCGACCGGCACCCGCAACCGCTGCGGGGTGGGACGCGGCGCCCACTGCGCCGCCAGGTCCAAGGCGGCCAGGTCGGGGATCTGCAGCAGCGTGCCGAGGTCGAAGTCCGACTCCAGCGCCTCGCGCGTGGGTTCCGTGGCCACGCCGAGGCGGTACGGCGAAAGCACGCGGGCGAGCGCGGCGGCCCGGACCGCGCTCAGCCCGTCCGGGGAGGCGAGCCGGGTGCGGGTCTCCGCGCCGACCCGGTCCTGGCTGACCATCACCAGCCCGTCTTCGTCGCTCACCTCCAGGCAGAGCACTCCCCGGGCCGGCGCCATCTGCGGGTTGTCCAGATCGATCAGGACTGTGTTGCGGTACCCGCCGTTCGTGGCGCGATGGCCGTTCGGGATCCGGCCACCGTCCAGGATGAACACGACGTACGGCTCCTCGCGGCTAGCGGTGCTGCCCGGCTCGAACCGGGGCCGCTCGATGAACTCCTCGCCCAGCAGCGCCTCGAGCTCGTCCATTCCGCCCGCGGCGAGCCGCGCGGCGCCGGCGGCGTCGTATTCGGTCTGGTGCTGGGTGTGCGGCAGCCACTTCGCCCAGTCCCAAGCCGCCACGCCGTCACCGGCCACGCAGAAGGCCAGCCACACCTCCTCCGGCGCGTGCAGGCTCACCAGTTGGGCCACCAACGCGCGCGCCAGCGACCGTACTCGATCGATGTCGCCGGCCACCCGGACCTCCGAGAAGCCGGGCAGATACAGCGCGATCGGCTGGTCGCTGACCGTGCTGTACGCGCGGATGAAGCGCCGCAGTGACTTGGCCGACAGCGGCTCCAGATCCTCGATCGGCTTGGTCTGCAACGGTGTGATGCGCATCGCCAGCCGCTGCGACCCGGTGCCGGCCCGCAGCTCCAGAAAGTCCGGATGGCTGGCGCGGCGCTCCCACCGCCGCGGCGTCATCGCCAGCGACCACAGCGAGGCGGGATCGGGCTGGCGCCACAGGCTCGCCTCCCGCTGCTGGTACACCGAGCGCCGGACCCGCTTGCGGTGCTGCGCCAGATAGCGCAGATAGTCCCGGCGCTCCGCACCGATTTTCCGTTTCCGGTCGCCGCTGCTGGTCAACACGGTGCCCACCAGCATGCCGATCATCGCGACCCCGATGAGGCCGGACATCAGCCACATGACCGGTCCTCCGCGCGACGGGCCGACGAACAGCAGCATCATCACGCCCGACATCAGCGCCATGGGCAGGATCATCATCGCGGAGCGGAAGCCGTTGCCGCCCGATACGTCAGGCAGCTCCGGCGGTTCCTGCAACGAAAGCTCTCCGCCAGGTGCCTCCGGACCGGCCCGCCGAGCCGGCCGCCGGAACAAGACCGTTGCCATGTTCTGCCTTCCTGTCCGTAGCGGCCCATTTCCGCCCAGCCCTACAACGGCCGTTCCGGGCGCTCGGCTCAACCGCCGGCAAAAAAGTCCATCGCGTTGAACCAAACCTCACGGGGCTCGTTGCTAGGGGCGTGACCGCAGCTGGAACCGTGGGTGAGGCGTGCCGCCTGGTCGTGGTAGGACCGGAGCGGCAGGTGGAGGTAGCCGTACCGTCCCATGTCGCGATCGCCGACCTGCTGCCCACCTTGCTCAACCACCTGGGCGCCGCGCTCGCCGACGAAGGCCTGACCCACGGCGGCTGGGTGTTGCAACGCCTCGGCGAATCGCCATTGGACGAGGACGGCAGCGCCGCGTCACTGGGCCTGCGCGACGGCGAGACCGTCCACTTGCGACCCCGATCGGAGCAGCTGCCCGCGGTCGACTTCGACGACCTGATCGACGGCGTCGGTACAGGTGTATCAGAGCGCGCGAGCCGCTGGCGGCCAGAGATGACGCGATGGGCACTGCTCATCTCCGCCGCGGTGGTCCTCGCGCTGGGGCTTGTCGTGGTCGCGTTGCCCGGACCACAGCTCGGCCGGGCCTTGGCTGGCGGCGCGATGGCGATCGCCGGACTCCTCGGCGGTTTCGCGGTGGCGTATGCCACAAGTGAGCGGGTGCTGAGCGCCCTGCTGGCCGCCGCCGGCATGTTGTACGGCGCGTGTGCCGCCGCGGTGGTTGCCGGGGGCGAGGGAGTGCCCGCGGTCGCCGGCCCGACGGTGTTCGCCGGTGCTGCCGCCTTCACCGCGGTCGCCGCCGTGGCGTGCTACCTGCTCGGCGCGGCGCGACTGCTGTTCGCGCCGCTGGCGGTCGCCGGCCTCCTCGCGGTGCTGGGCGGCGCGCTGACGGCATACCTCGACCTGCCGCCGGTGGGATCGGCCGGGATCGTCGCCACGGTGGCGACAGCCACGGTGGTCCTCGTGCCGATGAACGCCTTCCGCCTCGCTGGCCTGCGGCTGAGCCCACTGCCCACCGAGCCGGAACACCTGCAGGAGGACATCGAACCTGTGCCGAGTGGGCCCTTACTCTCCGGCGCAGCCAATGTCGACCGTCTGATGACCGCGTTGTACTCCGGACTGGCGCTTCCGGCGCTGGTGGCGCTCGTCATCGTCGGACTCGACACGGGTTGGGCGGCGCCGGTCCTAGCTTCGCTGCTGGGTCTTGTGCGGCTGCTCGCCGCCCGGCCCATGACCAGCGGCTGGCACCGCCTTACCCACCTGGTCCCGGCGGCCGCGGGGCTGTGCGCCGCGAGCGTGGCCGGTGCCCGCGCGACGCCGGACGCGTTGCGGCCGGTGCTGCTTGTCGCGGTCGTCGTCGTGGTGTTCGGGCTCTCGTTCGCCACCCGGATACTGCCCGAGCGCCGGCTGATGCCGATCTGGGGCAGGGTCGGCGACATCACGCTCACCGTCGCGGCGGTGGCCGTGCTGCCGATCCTCTGCGCCGTGCTCGGCCTGTACGGCTACGTGCGGTCGTTGGGGGGATGAGCCGTGCAGTCCCGCCGTGACCAGGTCCAGGCCCAGTCCTATGTGTTGGGTCGGCTCACCGCGGCCCTCGTGGCCGCCGATCCCGAAGCGCTGGAGCATCCACATCGGAGGGTCGCCGCCGGCATCCTCGCCGGACTACTTGTGGCCGCACTCGTCGTCGCCGGCTTCGGTGTGTACGGATTCCTCGTGCCCGGCGGCTCCAAAGCCTGGCGCCAGCCCGGCGTTTTGATCCTTGAGCGGGAGACCGGAGCCCAGTACGTCTTTGCCAAGAACCAGTTACTGCCGGTCCGCAACTACACGTCGGCGGCGCTGCTGTTCGGCAAGCCGCCGAAGCTCGTCTCGGTGTCCCGCAAGTCCTTGGCCGGTACGCCGAAGGGGCAACCCGTCGGGATCCCGGAGGCACCCGATGCCCTGCCTTCGGCCGGTGGCCTGGGTGGCGCCGACTGGACCACGTGCGCGATTTCCCAGCGGGACAGCGCCGGTACGCTCGCGCTGGCCACCGTACTGGCGGTCGGGCGGGACAGTGGCGGCCAGTCCGTGCCAGACGACCGGGCGCTGGTGGTCCGCGCGGCCGGTGACGACGCTCGCGGCGGATACCTGGTCTGGCGCGGGACACGGCATCGCCTCACCGAGGAGTGGCTGCCGAGGGTGCTCGGCTACCAGGACCGGGCGGTCACTGTCCAACCACAGTGGATAGACCTGCTGCCGGCAGGTCCGGACCTGCGCCCGATCGACGTCCCCGGCCGCGGCGCCGCGGGCCCGGACATCGACGGCGCACCAAGCCGGATCGGCGAGCTGTTCCGCACCCGCCTGCCGGGCACCGCCGAACGCTACTACCTGCTGCGCCGGGACGGGCTCAGCGAGCTCACCGCGACCGAGTTCGGCGTGGTGTCCGGCGACCCGCGCACCGAGCAGGCGTACGGCGGAGGTCCCGTGGCGCCGCGCGAGCTGAGCCCCGCGGCGCTTGCCCAACTGCCCGTCTCCGACGAGCCCGGACTGCCGCGGAGCCTGCCGCCGGTACCGCCGGCGGTCGCCGGCACGGGTGGCGAACGCGCCTGGTGCGTGCGTTGGACACCAGGCGAAGGTGTGTCGGTGGTCGCCGACCCGGCACCCGCCGGTGTGCCATTGGCGACCGCCGGCGCGGCCGGCGGCTCCGCGGCCGCGGCCGTGCTGATCCAGCCGAACACCGGTGGCATCGTGCGAGCCGGCCGGGAAGGCCAGGCACCGGGCACGACACTCTTCCTGCTCACCGACGCCGGCCTCCGGTTTCCGTTGACGTCCCCGGACGTCGCCAAGTCTCTCGGTTACCCGACGGACGACGTGGTGACCGTGCCCCCGGCGCTCCTGCGGCTCCTGCCGACCGGCGCCACCCTCGACCCGGCACAGGCCGCGGGTTGACCTCTCGTCCACCGCACCAGCCCGTACCGCCGCCGCACGGCGGTGGTCCCGAATGGAGGAACTCATGACCATCAGCTCCGATGCACCAACTACACAGAATCTGCTGACCGCCTTCGCGGAGGCCTACAGCGACGCGCAGAACGCCCAACGCGCCGTCATGAACACCACCGACGAGCTCACCCGTACCTGGAGCGGTAACGCCGCGGCCGAGTACCGCAAGGGCCTCGGCGAGTGGCTGGAGGGCTTGAACCAGGTCATGACCGCGCTGAACACGCTGTCCACCAAGATGGCGGAGTTCGCCAAGGAATCCGCCGCCACCGAGGACAACAACATGCTGGAGGCTCTCGGCATCTCGGCGACCTGGACCTAGGAATCCGACAACCACCCCAACCAATTACGACCGATATCCAATTACGACTGATTAGGAGCTCACAATGTCTGCCACCTACTCCTACCGGCCCAACGGCATGCTCGACGCCGGGACCGAGCTCAACGTAATCCAGAGGGAACTGCGAGAGTCCCTGGGGAAGCTCAACGGCGCGGTCCTCACCTTCCGCCAGGCGAACCAGTCCGACGCCGTCGACGCGTACACGGCCGAGCAGCAGAAGTGGAACGAGGGCCTCGAAAAGATGGAGCACGGGCTGGCCAGCGCCCAAATGAGGCTGGAAAACATCCTCGCCAACTACCAGCTTGCCCAGAACCGCGGTGTCGGCCTGTTCGGCGGCCAGGTCTGAACTACGCCCGTAGCCCAACCTAGGAGGAACTGGAATGCCAGGCAAGAAGGTCGTCGTAGACGAAGCATACATCGAGCGTGTCCGAGCCGAGCTGCGAAACCTGGCCACGGACGCCGATGACGTACGCGTCGGCACATTGCCCGACCGGGCCGGTGGTCCTGCCAATCTTGGCCGGACGCCGGGAACGGTGCACGGGCCCGCGTTCGTCGCCGTCGCGTGCAAGGGTGCGGGCGACAGTGGCTTTCCAATTGGTGCCAAGCTGGCCACGAAGATTCCGACGGTCGGAGAAGCGCTCGACGCCCGCATCGTGAACCTGCGCGCCAGCTTCGCCCGGTTTGACCGTGACCTGGGCAAGTTCCTCGCCGAGAACGACAAGATCGAAGACCTCAACAGGGTCGACGCCAAAAAACTGGGCGACCAGATCAGCACACCGGATGCGGCGGCGCCACCGCCGCCAGCCAAGGAGTCGTGACGGCGTGCCGGACAACGACTACCGCAGCTACAACTGGGACGACCTGGTCAACAACATCCTGGGCCTGGGCGAAAAGATCAACCGCGGCGCCGTGACAGGTAAACCGTGGATATGGCTCGATTCGGCTGTCATCGTACCGGTGACAAAACAGACCGCCAAGGAACCCGCCGACGCGCACGGTGACAAGAACACGCTTGTCTACTACCGCCCGATCATCGACAAAAGCAAGAGGCATGCGGTGAACGCGGGAGACGTATTCCAATGGCAGGTCGTTAGGGTCAAAATCGACAGGGACCATCTCGATACGACCTTCCAAGCTTGGTGGAGCGGGATCCAGAATGCGGTAGCGCCAATCAGGGACGGGCGCTCGCACCCCAACATGAGCAGCCTCGACTTCGTCAACGCCGCATATGCGATGTATCATGTGCAGCAGCTTGCCGCATCGACTAGTGTCTATCTGGATCGAGTGGTCAAAGGTATTGACTCCGAGGCCTCCGGCTTCTCCGGTTCGGCGGCCGAGGTCTTCAGTCGGCAGATGGAAAACCTCGCGCACGACGCACGGGACCTCTTCAATGACGTCGGTGGCTGGTGGAAGGAAATGCTGGAAACGGCAAGGGCCATCGATCTGTTCAATGGGTACGCCCTGGCGATGGTGAATAGGGCGGCGGATCGGCACAACATTGTGGGCGACTGGTACGTCAACCCTTACACGATCATTGTCGAGATCATGAACGGCATCAAAGCATCTCCCGATGGTCAGTGGACTATTGAAACAATCGTAGAGAAGCAACGCGCGCACATTTGGAATTTCGGTGTCAATCTGGGCGCTGGCGCTGGCGGAGTTTACAGCCTCATCTCGCCCGACCAGTGGGCTCAGCTCAACCAGACCGCGCAGAAGCGCTGGACCGACGGCGTCGAGACCCAGTTCGACCGGATGGCGCAGAGTTTGGTACCGCTTCTGGGAAATAATCTTGAAAAGCTGTACCTCTCGGTAAGCGGTGACATCACCGCGCCCACACCGCAAAGCGCCATGCCGGATCCCAAGGACTCGGACGGCGATGGGATTCCGGACGACATCGAGAAGAAGGGTGGTGGTGACAACAACGGGTCGCTGGACTTGGACGACATTTTCAACAAGGGCAAGGGTGGTGGTGACAACAACGGGTCGCTCGACCTGGATGACATCCTCAACAACGGCAAGGGCGGTGGCAACAACAACGGGTCGCTGGACTTGGACGACCTCTTCAACAACGGCAAAGGTGGTGGTGACAACAACGGGTCGCTCGACTTGGACGACCTCTTCAACAACGGCAAGGGCGCTGGCGACCCCTCCGGCGGCGCCAGCGACTTCGACGACTTCCTGGACTCCCTCCGCGGTGGCAATGATGGCTCGGGCCTCCCGGGAGGCCTGCCACCCTTCGGCCCGTCCGGCGGCGGCAAAGACTCGGACCGTGACATCCGTCCCCCAGCGGCTCCGGCCTGGGTGACTTCGACGACTTCCTGGACGATTTCGTCCGCAACAACCCGTCCGATGACCAGTTCCCCTCCGGGATCGACCGGGACGACCTGCCCGCCGGCGGCGGAAGCGGCGGGCTCGGCGACATCGATGACCTGTTCAGCGGCGGCGCGTCCGGCGGCAGCGTGGCGGGTGGAAACCTCCTCGGCGGCCCGGACCCGGAGTTCAACTCCCCGTCCGACAACCCGATTCTCAACAGCCCCGACGCCGCCCAAGGCGACGGCCGGCTCGGCGGTGTAGCCGGGGCGGCCAACCTCAGCAGCGGGTATGGGAGCGGCTACCCGCCAATGATGCCGCCGATGATGGGCGGCGCTGGCGCTGGCGCCGGTGCGGGGCAAGAGAAGGAGCGCGAGCGCAAGACCTGGCTGGCGGAAGAGGAAGAGGTCTGGGGCACCGACCCAGACGACATCGCTCCCTCCGTTATTGGGCGCGACGAGGTCCCGGCGCATGCCGGCGACAACCGTCGGACTCCAGGGCCAGGTGCGCCGCAAACACCCCGCACAGGCACTACACGGCCCACCCAACGCCGGGCCTAGCAAGAGGAGGACGTTCAATGTCGATGCCGTTGTACAACGACCTGGAGAAGGCGTTTGCCGAGCTCGAGCGGCAGCGCGAGGCACTGACCGAAATGCAGCAGGAGCTGGCCGGTGCCGAGACCACCGTCACCTCGAAGAACCGTGCGGTGGCCGTGACGATCAACAGCCAGGGCCGCATCACGGAAATCAAGTTTCCGAGCGGCGCCTACCGGTCCATGGCCGCCCCCGAACTGGGCGCACTTCTGGTCGACACCATCCAGCTGGCGCGTGACGAGATGATGCAGGCCACCGCCGCCCGGTTCGAAGGGCTCATGCCCGGTGGGCTCAACCCGCTCGACATGATGCGCGGAAACCTTGACATCGACGCGATGATGCGCGATGCGCTCAAGACGATGAACGCTTCTCGGGCCGAAGATGCCACGGGTCGGAGGGACAGCAGTGGCAGCTGACCAGGTCTCCAACGGCGGCATCCCCCGACAGGCCTTCGACGTCCTTATCAGCCATGTGAGGGGGGAGCTGGAGACGTTCCAGCACGGAGTTGCGACCCACAACCCTCTTACCGGCGAAGAACGCGGCGAGATGGACAAGGTCGTCAATCAGACCGTACGGCCGGCCGAGGTCTGGCTTGTTGACTTCTATCACAGCCTGTTGAGTGCCGTGGGCGGCGACACGGACAACGTAGATATGTACGCGCAAGACCAGAACAACGTGGAAGAGCAGAACGCCGGCGTCGCCGGAGGCCGTCGCACGTAAGGGAAGACCCGATCTGTCCGGTGTGAAGCGCGATGTCCACACCGGACAGAACGGTCTGGGGGACCGAGCGGTATGGGTATCGAGATTTCGGATGAGTTGGCCAACTTGTTGTTGGTGTTGACTGGTGAGGAGTTTCCGAGGTCGGACGAGTCGCAGTTGTGGGCGTTGGCGGGGGTGTACGCGGATGCTGCGGCTGGGATCGATGACGCTGTCCCGTTGCTGGTGGCGGGCATTGGGGCGGTGCGGTCGGAGTCGGAGGGTCCGGCGGCTGATGCTTTTGTGAGTTCGATGGAAGCGTACATGTTGGGCGAGGATGGTTATTTGCCGTTCGCGTCGAGGTATGTGCGTTTGTTGGGGATAATCATGAGGACCTCGGGTTGGAGGTTTTTCATGCGAAGATGATGACGTTGGCGACGTTGATCCAGCTGCTGGCTCAGTTGTTGTTGGCGTTCGCGTTGGCGTGGGCTAATCCGGCTGGTCCGTTTATGGCGATGTTGATGGCCAGCGCGTTGTTGCGTTTTTTGTTGTCGTCGGTGCTGTTCAACTTGTTGTTGAAGTTGTTGGTCAGCGTGATGGCTGGTGTGGCGTTGCAGGTGCTGCTCGAGGTGCTGGTCCAGCGGTACGAGATAGACCAGGGCAAACGCGCAGCGTTTAACCCGGAATCTTTGAAAGCCGCGGCAGGAGTGGGCGCTCTCGGTGGTGTGATCGGACTCGGCCCGGACCTGCTCGGTGACTGGCTGGCAAAAGCACTGAAGAAGAAGGGCTGGCTGGGCCCGCCATCCCCGACCGGCAAACCTTCCACAGTGCTGCCTCCGCCGAGCAAGCCACCAGCGAGCGGGCCAGACGTCCCGAACCCGAAACCAGACCCGAAACCAGACCCGGGCCCGAACCCGGTGCCGGATCCGAAGACGGGTCCGGATGGTGTCCCGGGCAGCCGGGACGCCGGCAGCCCGCGGGGTTTGGACGTGCGCCCGGACGGGACGGTCCGGTTGCCGGGCGGGACAGTGCTACCCGCTCCGGGAAGCCAGCCGAACTGGCGGCAAACGTGGTTCGACTACCTGTCCCAAGCCGGCTCGGAAGCGTTGACCGAGTTCCTGACCGAAGGCAGCTGGCACGCCATCCAAGGCGAAGGCTTCAAAGCCAACGGCGCAGCCGCCGCATCAGGCCTAGCCTCCGCCACCGCCGACCACATCGGCAAAAACGCCGGCCGCCACGCCAACCACAAACTACCCCCACCATGGAACAGCAACAACCCACCCACCCACTCCGACAACCCCACAGGCACCAGCCCTCCCCCAAGGCCACCGGCACCGGCGGTCCCGCCGCCACCAACCCACACAACACCAACACCAACCCAGACAGCATCCACAAACCCCCACCCCCAACAGCTACGACAACCACGGCTCCGACAACGACGGCGGCAGCTACGGCAGCCCCGGCTACGGCGGCTACGGCTCGGACAGCGACAGCTCCGGCTACGGCTGGGATACCGATACCCTGGTCGATCCCGGCGATCCGGACACCAGCCTGCCAACCAGCCCCGAAACGGCCGACCCACCCACCACCGCCTGGCCGCACGCTGGACCTATCAACAGCCCGCCAGCCGGCACCGGACCTGGACACACGCCTGCCACGGCGCCGCCGCAAGCCAGCGCGGGTGTGTCATCGGCACAGCCGTCACCGATAGCCGCCAACCCGAACCCACCAACCACACCCAACACCGACCCGAGCCGACCAGCCTCCAACATGGACACCGGCCCGGCCACTGGCCCAGGCACCGACCAGAGCGTCGGTTCCGTCCTGGGAAGTGGTTCCGTCCCGGACGCAGCGCCCGCCTACAGCCCAGCCACAAACAGCCCGACCGCCAGCGGCCCAGCGGACAGCGGCCCAGCGGTCGGTGGGCCGGCTGTCGCACCCGCCACCCCGGCTACCTCGTCCGCTGGGACTGGTCCGGTTGGAACCGGCACCAGCACCACCCCAGGACCCGCCCCAACCACCGCGCCGAGTTCGGCAACGGGTGTCCGGCCCGGCCCCACGCCGGTGGCGGGTGCTGGATCCGTGCAGGCGCCTGCTGGCGTCCCGGACGGGTCCTCGCCACGGGGTGGCCGGGTGCCGGGTCCGGTCGCTGGGCTCGGCTCGTGGGCCAGCACCACCGGTGTCGTGTCCGATCGCGACAGCGCGCCCGGCCAGACGCAGGCCGACGCGGCCAGTGGGAACGACTCCCCGGCGGCGCGTGCGAAACCCGAACCGCGGAACGAGACTGCCGAGCGGGTGCGTCCCCGGCCGGCGCCGCCGCCGGCGGACTGGGCCGGCCTGGCCCCGGTCAGCCTGGACCGGAACCGGCTGCGGCAGGTAGCCGAATCAGTACGCCGGATGCCGGATGTGGACGCGGACACGGTGCAGGCGTGCTTGGAGCTGGTCCACCGCCTCTCGCGCGAGATATACGGGTCGCGGGTACGGCCGTTGGCCGCCGCCGACGACAGCGTGTCTGGGATGACCGGTGCCGCCGGTGCTCGGGGCCGGTTGGTCGGTGGTCCTGGCTGGGCGCAGGTCACCGATCTGGCGGCGCTGGAGGCGGCGCTGCCCGCGGTCGGGGACTCGGCCCTGCTGCTGGTACGCCGGCCCGCACAGTCCACCAGGTCGTTGAAAGACCCACGCAACCACGCGGTCATGGTGCACCGCACCAGCGACGCCGGTCTGCAATGGGTCGACATCACCCCCACCCAGCCGCCGGTACCGTCCTCGACACCGCCCCAAACCGTGCGGGACGGGGTCGATATCGAAGCGATCGTGATCGGCGCGAACGGCGCCGTACGGCCACCCGACACCTGGGCCAGACCGGCCCAATCAACCTCACTAGCGAGCGCACTCGTCGAAGCACCACGCAGCACCACCTACGGCAGCGGCGGCATCGAGGCCGAGATCCACTGTGGCACGGTGGTCGGAGATTTACCGGACGGCCCGGTACCGACGAACGACCGGCTCGGCCTCAAGCTGGAGTTCGACAAGGGCGCATTTGTGTGGTCGGACGGCGACTTCTATCGGGCGGGCGTACGGCCCGGCCGGGTACGGATCAGACCCATCCTGGAACTAATCATGATGTTGCCCGGTCCGATCTACCCCGGTGAGTCGCACGTCCTGTCGGTGGATATGCGGGAGGTACATGAGCACAACGAGGCCGCGCTAGGCCGTTTGAGGCAGCACGTCAGGGAGGTCTCCGGTAAGGGTCCCACCGAGCGTGCTATTCCCTTGTCGTCGATCTTCCGCCCCGAGGATGGATGGAATTACCCACCCGGCTGGGTTGACCTGCTTTTCGTTCCGGCGGATGAGGTATCCGATCTCGAGATTCTCCTTCAGGTCACCGCGGGTGTGCCGCTGGCGCGCTTCGCTAACTTTGTGCGAGAGCAGTCGCGGGTGCCGCATGACCCGGACTATTCGGAGCTGGAGCCGAGGCGAACCTATGCCCGGGCGCACATGGGGCGGCGCTTGAGTTCACCGACGAAGCTCTGGAGTTGCTGCGAGGCACGCTGACGGGTAAGGACCTGGCCCAGGTACGAGGTTTGCTGGCGCTGACTTATCTGCAGGTCGCTGGGTTCGTCACTGCCCAGATCTCGACGGCGCTGGTCAAGTTGCACACATCGCTGCTGTCCCGGGTCGACCTTGCGGTGGCCCGGCAGTCACTGTCACCGAGGGCCCAGGCGGTCCTGCGGGATCATGCCGACGATCTGCGGGCGGCGTTTGAGCGGGTCTTCGACCAGAGTGTTCCGCGTTACCGCCTGCTGTACACCCGTGAGCAGTTGACGCACATCCTGGATGCCCGGTCCGACGAGGTCACCGCGAGGGAGTACTTCGACTCGGCGGTGGTCGATGGTGTGGTCTCCCAGACGACCGTGTTCGGCGGCCTGACGCCGGTACCGATGCTCGACGAAACCCGTCCCGGTGAAGATCCCTTGGTCGTGGTCGAGATGCGGGATCGCCAGTACAAGCAGGACGGTGCCTATCTGGGAGTCGATGAGCTGCGCCCGGCCTGGGAGAAGGTCACCGCGGAGCTCAGGACGGTGGTCGGCGCCGAGCTGGACATGGGTAAGGCCGCGGACGCCATCGCCGATATCAGGACCGGGATGAGGCGGGGCGACGCGCGTGGCCCGGCATGGCGCCGCTTCGCTGACTGGGAACGTATCGCGGCGGCTGTGCGCAGCGAAGGCATCGGCGCGGCGGCGGTGGTGCCAGTCGGCCGATCCCGACTGGCAACGGGTGACGACCCCGGGCAGACGGTCATCATCTTCCATGACACGGATGGACTCGTCTGGGCTCGCAGCGGTACCGATCACACTCCCGAGGCGACCGGCAATGGCGTGCCTGACCTGCCGGTCCCGATCAGCGGCCTGGATAGCGTCATCATCGGGTACGACGGCACTGTACGGGAGCCGCACGAGGCAGGCCCGCCGGCAAGCGACCCTCTCACCCGTGACGAAACCTCCTGGCTTTTGGATGGTGCGCCGCTGACGGTCCGGCGGGCCGCTTATCGGCGCGGGCGGTCCGCGTTGTTCATCGATCGCAATATTGGGCACCGATCCCGGTGGGTGCTTCCCGCGCACGACGTGACCCCCGTATTGGTGAACGTCGCCGGGGACTTCGCCGAGGCTTCCGTTGTTCGGAACGGTCGAGTCGAAAAGGTGCGGCTGAGAGCCGAGCAGCTGGCCCGGATCGTCAAGGCCGAACTCGCCAACAATCCCACACCAAACGACAACGACCGCGTACAGCTGGTCCCCACCGGCAAGGGACGGCCATCACCCAGGTTCGTGGCGAATTTCGCCACCGCCTCAGGGCTGACCGTCGAACTACCACGCGCAGCTGACCTCGCACACGCCTCGGCGGTGGCGATCCGACGGCTGGCCGCGACTGCTGGCGATCGGCTGTCGGCCGTGCCACGCAGCGTTCGTCACCGTTCGATAGCCGGCCTGGCGGGTGCGAGACGGCGGGCCAGGGACGTGCTGCCGTGGGTGCGGTTGATCGTGAAGCCGCAACCGCGGCTGACGGATCTGCCGCCCGGTGCGGTCCCGGTCGCCCAGAAGTCGAATGTCGCGGAGCGTATGTGGCCGCTTAGGACGTTGGTGAAGCGCGGGCAAAGTGGCCACCTTGCGAAGGCGCCAGGCAGCCGGCCGCGCAAGGCGCACAAGTGGCTGGGTGAGCCGCGGCCGCGGCGGCGTGGTGGGGCGTCCATGAGTACCAGCTCTGTGCCGGCCAAGTCGTGGTGGCCTGGGTGGCGTAAGGCTTGGGGTGAGCCGCGGTGGGGTGGTGGACCGGTGCGGATCCAGGCCACTGTCCAGACCGGTGCGGTGTCGGACGATGCTGGATTGCGTGAGTGGCTGACGGCGGCTTTCGCGGCGGGAACTTCGAGCGGTTCCGGGACGGATTCGCCGGGCGCCGCGTTGATGGGCTTGCTGGGGTCGCACGAAGCGCGTGCTGTTCGTGAGTTGGTGCCGGCGTCGGGGGACGAGCCTTCTGCCGAGCAGGTCGCGGTATGGGCGCGGGAAGCACAGGACGCGTACGTGTTAGCGCACGAAAAGAAGCACCGAACCGATGCGTCGCGCCGTTCGGAGCTGCTTGAATCCGCCGAGGCGCGTTCGGCTGTGGCCGAGGCTGTGGAGCGGCGGCGGCTGGCTGCCCGGATCGACGCTGGTGACCAGGACGTGGTCGCCGCGATGGTCGAGTTCTTTGAGGCTGAGCAGATGCGAAGCCCGCGAGATGTAGCGCTTGTCGTCCTGGACGTGATGCGGTCGCGAGAACAACCCAGCACCGTCGTGGCCAAGCCGGCGTGGCGTTGGCGCCCGCTGGCCGGCCAGATCGGGAAATGGTCCCGCTCACAGCGCCCAACCAGACCCGCGCCCGCCAACCCGGCCGCGCCCGCCAACACCCCGGCGACGGCTGCCAACCCGGCGACACCTTGGGATGCGGCGGCGACCGCTGATTCGGCGACCCCCTGGGAGGCGTCGGCGGACGACGCGGCTGCCGGCCGCCAGGCCAAGCAACAGGACCTGGATCGCCTGAGGGCGCAGGAGTTGTTTCTGGCGTTGGAGGGGGGGCGCAGGATCGGTTGGGAACGACTGGGTGTGCTTGCGCCGCACGAGCAGGAGCCTGGACAGCCGCCGTGGTTTCAGCAACAGCTGCGTCCTCAGGAATCCGATGACCAGCCAGCGGTG
Organism: Phytohabitans flavus; assembly: GCF_011764545.1. Classification (GTDB taxonomy): domain Bacteria; phylum Actinomycetota; class Actinomycetes; order Mycobacteriales; family Micromonosporaceae; genus Phytohabitans; species Phytohabitans flavus. The sequence continues at coordinate 1,221,148 of NZ_AP022870.1, forward strand.
GTTCAGCCGCCACCAGCGGTAAGCAACATCGAAACCAACACCAATACCAGTGCCCCGACGGCCCGGAGCGTACGCCGGCGGCTGGAACGGTTGGCGTCCCGCTGGCGGCGCACCCGCCCGGTCCCGGCACAATCAAGCCCGGACTCAGCGCCTGCCGGGCCACCCGCGTCGAGGACGAAGCGTCACAGGTTCGGGAAGGCCGCCGGGCGTTTGGGTGGCCGGCTCCGCGAGCTGGATCGGCCGGTCCGTCCACCTAGGACCAGCGTGGCGCGGGTCGTGCCACCACCGGTCGCCGAGGCGAAAGCACCGGCCGGGCGGGGTGCGGTGAGGTTGTCCCGGGCCGAGTTGGTGGACAGAATGCGCAGGCTGCCGGTCCGCTTGCCCGCAGCGGATCCAGACGGTCCGAGCCTGGCTGTTTGTGTCGAGATCGCGCGGTCGGCCGCGCGGCAGATCTATCCGGGCACGTTGCGTCCGATGCGGGCGACTGATGACAGCGCGGTGGGACTGGGTGGTACGGCTGGGGCGCGGGCACTGCTGGCGGCCGGGCCGGGTTGGCATCGGGCTGCTGGTCACCAGGCGATCGAGGCGGCTGTGCGGCAGGCTGGTGTAGGCGCGTCGGCGCTGGTGCTGATCCGGCGGCCGGGGCAGTCTGGCCGGGATCCGCGCGGCCACGCGATGGTGCTGCACCACACCACGGACGGGCTGGTGTGGGTGGACCCGCTGGCCGACCCGGAGCATCCACGCGCACGGGTGACGGAGGCGGAGAGCACACCCGAGCTGATCCGGCGGGCGGTCGACATCGACGCCACGATCGTCGGCCCGGATGGGAGGATCCGCCCGCCTGATCCCGACTGGGCCCGGGACGAGTCCGCTTCGACGGTGAGCGCGCTTGTCGAGGCACCCCGGAGTACGGCGTATGGGTACGGCGGCGACGAGGAGGAGCTTTACACGTACTTCTTCGTCCTGGACAACCACCGCGGGGAAGCCCTGCCGTACCTGGCCGAGCATCAGCGGCTTGGGCTCGAAGCCACCGCCGACCACGGAGACTTCGCTACGGCCGGCGGCGAGATGTATGCGATAGGCGGACATCAAGAGCCGGCCGGGGCGCGATCGGTCAACCGGGAGATCCTTGAGCTCAAGGCGAAAGTGCCGTTGCCGGTCCTTCCGTTCGAGCAGGACAAGCTCGGCCGTTCGCCAGAGATGGTGCGGGCGGAGATGAAGGCTGTCCATCTGCGGCTGGAGCGCTTGTTCGCGCCTCTGTCCGACCGGCCGCTCAGACAGCGACGCGTGCGGATGTCGGATGTGTTCAGGCAGGAAGATGGATGGAGGCTTCACCCGCAGGCGCAGACCGGCTGGATCTACAGCGCGCGTTCGGATCGGCCCCTCATCTCTCCACAAACGACAGTCGGCGTTGCTCTCGTCGGCATGCACACGTTTATCGCGGACATGGCCGCACAGCGTCCCCTGCCGACGAAATTCAGAGAGGGAAGCTCGGCGCTGTACCGGCGGCTGGGCTACCGTGGCGCCTTGGAGTTTGCCACCCGGGCAGAGTCGACATTGCTGGGACGATACCTGACCGCGGGTGCCGACCTACGCCTGTCGGCGTCGGACTTCGCCCAGTTGCGAGGTCTTCTCGCCCTTGCCTACATTCAGGTCTCCGCCTTCGTTTGGGCGCGGCTGGCGGCCGCCACCGCCAAGAACTACCTCGGTATCGCATCCAGAGTGGACCTGGCCGCGATCACAGCCACGCTTTCTCCTGATGGGGCCCGGCTCTTGGCCGAGTCCTCGGAGCTCGTCGAGGCGATTTTCCTGGAGACCTTCGGCGCGCTGCACCCGGAACACCGGCGGGTACTGCGTCTCGGCATGTATGCGAACGTGCTCGACCTCAAGAGCCGGGGCGAGCCAAGCGCGCGGGAGTACCTCGCCTCGATGATATTCGCCGGTCGGGACGGCGTCCGGAACATAGGCCAGAACGCGGCGTGGGGCAGGATGACCGTGCTCGCGCCCGAGTTCCTCCCGGGCGTGTCCGGAGCGATCATCCCGGTGGAGGTTCGTGATCTGCCCCTGCGGCCCGGCAAGGCGTTCGTCGACCTGGGCGGCCTCGACGCGATCTGGGAGAACATCACCGATGCCGCCCGGCGGGCGGCCGCGACCGCACCCGACACCACGACGATTGCGGTACCGCGGGTCGAAGTGACTGCCCCTGTCACCGCCTTTCCCGTCCCCACCGGGCACTTCAACTTGCTGCATGCCGTCGTCGCCGCCGATCCCGCAGCCGTACTGCGCCTGGTGCGGCTACGGACGCCCGCCCTGCCCTCCGGCGATCCGTCGGTGGCGTGGCTCAGTGATCCAGAGTGGGTTCGCGCGGAGTTGGCAGGGCTGGCCTGGCAGGCGGAGGCGGGCGCCGCGTCCGGCATCGCGGACCATGCTCAGCTCAGCCGGGCAACAGATCTCTTCCACGCCGCGGTGATAGCGGGCGACGCCAATCCCGCGTCGATCGGTACCGGCGAACCGGCCGCCGGTGCGGCGACCCTGTCCCGCATCGCCGACGCGCTCGGGGTCCGGATCCGGGTATTCGGGCCAGGATCCCCGCCAGGACGGGGTTTGCGGTCCGCTACCGAGGCGGGTCAACCCGGCAGGCCGCTCATCTACCTCACGCAGGACGCCAACGGTCACTACAGCGCGGCCAGTCCCAGGGTGCGCCTCAGCCGCAGCGACCTGAGCGCCATCGCGGACGAAGCACCGACCCGGCTTCCCAAGAACGCCCGCCTCGATGTGTGCGTGGCAGTGGCCAACGAGGTAGCTCGGGCGGTCTACGGCGCGCGGTACGACGCCCCGCAGCAGGGACCTGGCCTACGGCCGTTGCGCGCCGTCGATGACAGCGTGGTCGGCCTTACCGGCACCGCCGGCGCCCGGGCCCGTCTGATCAGTGGTGGCTGGCGGCGCGCGGCTGGCGTCGCAGCCGTGACCTCAGCGGTAAGAGATTTGGGGGTTGGCGCGTCCGCGTTGGTGTTGGTACGACAGCCGGGGCAGACGCCAGGAGACCAGCGCGGTCACGCCCTGATGCTGCACCACGCCACAGACGGTCCGATGTGGATGGATCCCGCTGGCGAGGGCGGCCTCAAGGTAGTCGACACTCCGCCGATCTTTCAGGCCGACGGTGCGGTGGATCTCGACGCGGTCATCATCGGCCCGGACGGCGCTGTCCTCGACCCAGACGACAGCCCCCATTGGCAGGCCGCGGAATCCGAAGCACCGCTGAGCGCGCTGACCGAGCGTACGCTCGACAGCCGTTACGGCATGTACCAGCCAGCAGGTGAGCCCACAGAACGCTCACATCAGGACCGGCGCCTCGGTTCCCCGAAGGCCAGCCACCCACGCCGGACCCGCAGGTGGGGGAGCCGGCCGCGTCCCATGGCGGGCAGTCGGCAATCGACGCGGGTGCCTCGGAAGCCATGAGGAGGGCGTTCGCGGAGGTCACCCCGTGGGTTCCCGGCGCCCTGAAGGACCCGCGGGACAGCGTCGTGCGGATCGGGGCGCTGATGACGGGGCTCGGTCTCGGGCACCGTGGGCGCCGGGCGCTGGACGACGGCATGGGTGCGTCCGACGCCGGCTACCTCGCGGCCCGGCTCGGTGGCCGCTTCCGGTACCTGCCGGACATGGACACGGTCGTGGACCACCTACGGAGTCTGCGGCCCGGCGAGGTGACGCCGGTGTGGCTGGACGAGCCGAACCGCGCCAGGCACGTCGTCTTGGTGGAGCGGGTCCGCGGCGACGAGGACGGGATGGATTGGTTCGTCCGGGTCGAGACCCAGGCGACCAGTGACACCGCGTTCCTGCGGTTCGGCCTGCCCCGCGAGGATCGGGGTCGATCAGCCGCCGCGCTCGGGGATTTCTTCCCCAGGGAGGTGCGGCTGCGGCTGGTCACGGACGACACGGGAACTCTCGCCCGGATCAAGCCGACGCCGCCTATCAGGCCCGCGCTCCGGCCCGCGATCGTGAGCCGGAGCGCGACCGCACGGGGTATCAAGCCCGCGCGCCGCGTGATGATCGCGCACCCCACCGCGACCCCGCTGCCCGGACACGATGCGCTTCTCCAAGTTCCGCGAGGCTCCCGGTCGAGGCACTACGCGCTGATCGCCGCCGATCCACGTGCAGTCCGGGACGGTTTGGTCGAGGCGTTGCCTCGCGAGCCCTCGCTCCAGCCGGACGCTCACCTGTTCGCGTGGCTCGGCGACCCGGAGGAGGTACAACGGGACGTCGCGGACCTGCTGAACGCTGGCGAGCCGGTCCCTACCGCGCACCCCCTGACACTGGCGGCACGGCTCATCGACGTCGCGACGGTCGGCTGGCTGCACGACCTGATCACGTCCCGCGTCAATCTGCCTGAGTGGCCCTGGCGACAGTCCGAAGAGCAGAAGCGGAAAGCCTCGGCAGAGCGGATGACCGACGCACAGGCTGCTGCCGCTTTGGCCGCCCTCCACGTCGCCGCACCCGAGCAGCACGCCGACGGCGCCCTCTTGCTGCATTGGGTCGAACAGGCCATCGGGTCGGTGATGGACCAAAAGACCAATGCGGTGCTGCTGGACTGGGTGGCCGACGCGCTCGGTCTGCGCGTGCTGACCCTCCAAGCGCCGCCGAACCTTGCGACGGCCGGCCAGCTCGTGGAACCGGCCGGCGCATCCGGTCCGCTAGTGACGATCTTCAGGGAACCCGGCGATCGCTTCTATGTATCCAGGCTCCTCGACACCTCGCAAGCGGCGGCGGCGGCTTTTGCCCAGTCGCCGCTGTCTCCAGTGGAGGAGGCTGGGCCGGCGGAGGCCGCTTCGCCTGCGGATGGTCCTGCTGCCGCGCCGCCGCCTCCGGCTCCGGCTCCTCTCGATCTGCCTGGATCGGTCCCGCCGGCGGGGGATGCCACCGGCCCGCCGTGGTTCGTCGAGGACAAAGGGCTGCTGGGCGACGGATATGTGGAGGCCGTCGGGCAGATCAAGAAGGATCAGCTCGATGGGATCCAGAAGAAGGTGCGCGAGAAGCTGGACACTTTGCAAGCGCAGCGGAACGCGCTTGCGGCGCTGCCGGGAAAGACGCCGATGATCTTGGGACCCGATCCCAGACTCATCCCGATGTCCTTGGGGCCGGAACCAAGCAAGGTGTCCGCCTGGCTGTCCAAGACGTTGAGCAGCAAGACGGCAACGGACTGGCAAAGGCTGCTGTCGGCCGGCGCGGGGACTGATGTCGACGGCACATTTATCCAGGTGCGGGCCAGGCTCGTCGGGCTTGACCGGAAACCAACGCCCTCCCGCGATCCCGAGGTTACCCCCTACAAGAGCATGTACGGCGACACGTCCAGCTCCCGCAAAAGGGAGACAGTCCAGCCGTGGGGTGCCTCGCTCACGTACAGCATGCTGCACTTTATTGGACATGACCTTGTCAGCTGGGTCGTCGGCCCGGCCATTCGCGCGACCTTTGGCGGGCATCGGGGCCTGGAGGACAAACAGACCCACGAGGTCCAGTCAGGCAACCGAGCCGTAGTCAACGACGTCGACTTGTACGACGCGGCAGTGGAAATCGTCGTCTCGGTCGACGGGGCGAAGCTGGCGCCGGTGACCCTGCCGAAGCATCTCGTCGTTGCGGCGCCAACCGCGTTCGCCCGGCCGCTTGGTGTCCCGCACTCGCCCTCGAAGCCGATCGAGGTGAAGAACTCGGCGGCGTTGCTGGCCGAAGACTTCGTCGTCGGCACGGTCGGCGCCGAACGGCTGTTGACCGACCTCAAGCAGCGTGTGCAACAGACCCTCAAGGTTAGTAAGGGCGATGCGGCCCGCATCGTGCAGAAGCTGGGTGAAAGGATCTTCAACGAGCAGGAGTTCAAGGATCGCAGTCAGTGGTGGACGGCGAACGCTTGGGCTCCACCGGAGATCGAAGTGGAGCTCAGCACCGGCCAGAAGTTGAAGTTCAGGCTCTTTGTCGGCGGATCTCTGAAAAGCCTGAACGTGGTGCCACAAGAGTCGTTGCCGGATGGCAAGCCGCGAAAGATACCACTCCGCAACGACATCGCCTCCACCTTCACCCACATGGTGCGGCAGACTCTGGCGCGGGGGATAGATGTCCGGGCGGGTGCTGAGGTGCCGATGGGCTTCAACCACAACAAGTACATCCTGGCTCCCCGGGTCGGCGGCCGGTACAGCGCGTCGAGCTCAGCAAAGATGTCCGAGGCTTTGCAGTCTCAGGAAAAGAGTGCATTAAGCCGCAACGAGCCTGTGCGACGCTACGAGACCCAGTTCCTGATGAACGTCGGCCTGGTCGTGGGCAGCAAGTCGATCACCACTGAGGTATCCCTTCCTGGTGAGATCTCGATACCCGAACGGCGGGCAGAGGTCTTCGAAGCAGAGCTGAGGAGGATGCCGGAAACCGCGCCGATTCTACATCCGCGCATTGGTGCACCGGACTCACGATTCACTCCGGCGAGATGGCGTCCGCGTAAGAGGAAATTTCTGTTTTTCTTCACGCGCGGCGAGGTCGAGACCAATCTCAGCCGCCCGGCCGCTCCGGCTCCTCCCAAGCCGGCGGGTGCGGGCGATGCTGCGGTGGCTGGGCGGGTCACTATCCCCAACTATTGGACGTTGCCGCCGGCGCCGTTCGGAAAGCGGGGGATCCGGGGACCTGGCGACCTTAAGGTGGAGGCCCGCCGGCGTCCTATCGAGGTCTTCATCGACAACGGCACCAAAGAGTCGCTCAACGGGACCGAATGGGCGTGGTTGGCAAGACATCCGAACGTGGACATCGTCCTTCCCGGCCAGCCAGGCGAACCCGACGAAGGTGCCAAGGGCCGATCCCAGTACCGCTACCTGCTGAAAGATGGCCGGATCGCTGGGGCCTGGCACCTGCACGACAAGAGGCCGCGCGGATTCTCAAAAGGCCCGGTCCCGGTCAGCTCGATGGAGCAGGCGAAGGAGCGCATCCGGCTCGGGCTGGACCAGGCAAAGAAGGGGATCGTTTCGGTCGGCTTCTGGATCAACCCGGCGCGCCTCTTCCGGCGTGGGAGCCCGCAGGCCACCGAAGTCGAGCGCCCTGAAATCAGGTACCGGTGGGAGACGACCTGGACCGACACCCACGCGCCCGGTCAGGAGCTCGCGGGCGGCACGCAGTCGCACCGCCTTGAGCCTGAGGTCGACGAGGCGGTGCTGCTAGCGGGTATGGAGGACGTGACACTCTCGCGGGCCCAGGGCCCTGGCCCGTCAACGGACGGCACGACTGCCACGAGCGGCGCCGTCACTTCGGAAACGCTCCGCGCGCCATGGCACCTGGAGACCAGGCATGGGCTCGGGCGTGGCGTTGTCAAGGAAATGGCAGGGGCGGAGGTGGTGTACAACGCGGCCCTGCAAATGGCGCTCCTCATGGCCGAGACGACCGGAAAGGACCCGAACCACACGATCCTGATCCCGCACGCCAGTGAGATGGCCACGAGGTTCGGTGTGGCGAACCTACGGGCACGCGCACGGTCGCTCTTCGACCGAGGTCCCGCACCCGAGGAACTCGAACCCGACATAGCGACGGGCAGCATCACGTACTCCATCAACGCCGGCAAATACACCTACGGGTTGAGTGTCACAGCGAGCCTGGACGAAGCCCACGTCGAAGAGAGACCACCGGTCGTGCCGAGCCTGCGGCCGGCGGGGAGGAGGAGGTTGTCGCCGGCTCGGAAGGGGTGCCAGGTGCGCTGCCGAGCCTGCGGCCGGCGGGGGAGCAGGAGGTTGTCGCCAGCTCGGAGGCGGTGCCGGGGGTGCTGCCGAGCTTGCGGCCGGCGGCGGAGGAGGCGGCGGAGGCGGAGGCGGAGGCGCTGGACCAGCAGGTGCTCTGGCAGCCGCTGGGGAAGGAGGAGCCGGCGACAACACTAGACAGACAATCCAAGCGGATGAACGACCACGGGGTAGGCAGCGAGCAAAAGAGCGACAAGGGCCCCGAGTTTGACGTCTCGTTCAAGGTCGGGCCGTCCGACAACTACGCCATTCGGGGAGAGCCCTGGAGGTCTCCGGGGGCCAACGAAAAAGCGCGAGCCAGGCGGCCGAGCTGACCAGCAAGGAGTACTGGCGGCGGCAGACGACGGGCAAGGCGGCTACATTCGACTACCGCACTACCTATCGAATCCTCGGCACCGCGAATAGCAAGGCTGACGGAGTGGAAATCGCGGCGGTGTTGCAGCTTCAAGGCAGCGCCATCCACACGGCGGTCCACGTCGCCGAGGTCGACCTCGCGCCTGCGCTTTCACCGCCGCCCCCGTTCGCCACGTCGCCGTGCTGTCCGACAACTGGGGCCCTATCGATGCGGAAAGGATAGAAAGATGGATCGCCGCTACTTCTGGCGGTAAGCGGATGAAAGCCTTCGAGAAAGGCATCCCCGGCGTCAGCGTATGGCTCAGCGGCCTAGGGCACGTAGCCGCCGTCGTGGAAAACCTTCTCCGCCATAACGGCAGCTACACCGAAACTGCCCCCTGGTACCTGCGCGCTTTCCATCGTGCCAACGATAGGCAGCACGAGCAGATGATCTCCCGAGGCTACGAGGCGGGGGCGCGACATTTCGCCACTGACAAGACGGCGGAGATTTTTACGCCGGAGTATCTACACTCGGTGGCAGCCGCTATGGCAAGCTCGGACGGCTACTACGTGCCCGGCCCGTTCGCGAAGATGAGCTCCAGCGAATCGCTGGAGATCAAGTTGCTAGCCTTCGGGGCGACTTTGGAGAATCTCACTTCAAGGGACGTAAAGCACGAACACTACCGCGAGGCGAACCGGCGATACAACGCGGCGAAGGGGCGTGAAAAATACCTCAATACCTTCCTCGGCCTCGGCCTTCTCGCACATTTCGGAGCGCACGGCAAGAGTGCGGACGACGTCCATTCGAGTGACCATTTCTCGGTGGCCGCCGGATACTCATACCTCGGGGCGCACGGCTTGCAGCGGAGCGTGCTCGGTGGCGGATTCGCAATGACTCTCTTCACCGAGAGTGGTGTCGGCGCGAACCATGTCATGGATGCCGTCTATCTGATCACCTACGTCAACAAGTCAACGAATACGAAGAGGCAGGTGGGGGTGTGGATTCCCGCAGGGATGCAGACCTCCGCGTCCGTGCCGCGATCCATGCGACTAGCGCTGCCGATTCCTCCGTCGGCGGAACCGAAGCTGGACCTCTCACCGCGAAAGCCGATCAACAAGCGAGCCGCCCTCGTCATCTCGCACATAACGCTGTACGACTCAGACGTGCTGAAAGTCGTAAACCAAGGGCTCAAAGACATGGGCGTCGACACCGAGCTGCCAGAAATACAGAGCGCGGTCAGGGCGGCCTTTGCCGCGGACAAGCTGGCGGCCCACCACCGCGTTCTTCGACACGAGGGCGTGTCACTGCTCTTGCCAATAAGCCGTAAGGCACCGGGGCTGCGGCGGTGGATCGGCGTGACCGTGACGCTCGAACAAGAGTCCTTCGGGTCGCATCAGGGGAATTGGCCTGGGACCCGAGTTACGGTCGGCGGGCAAGGACTGGCCCAAGTGCATTCGGCCGAGCAGAGCGCGGTTCAGCAGAAGCTCTCAGGAGATCTGCACTTTCGAAAGCGAATGGACGAGCACGCCCTGATCATCGGGCGTTTCGACGCGGGAGTGGAGTCGACGTCCGCCGAGGAGCACGTCGAGATCGAGACGAAACGGGATATCCGTCGTGCGGCCGCAATCGCAGATGGAACGAGCGAGTTCGACGTGGCGCTGACCTTCAAGATCACCTTTGCTGGCCGGAATGATTCGCCCGAGCCCATTGCTTCGGTCGCGAGTTGGCTGAATAGCCTCACGTCGGCGGTGAACTCCGTGACTAACGACAAGTTGCTCGCTGCCTGGCCCAGTATCTTCCCCAAGAAGTTTGCCGACCTCAAGGGCGCGGCCCATTTGCGCCTCCAAGTGAATGATTTTCTTACCAAGGCGCCAGCGAAGCCCGGCACGGCAGCCGCGGACGCTGCCATGGAGGCATTAGGAAATGGGGTGGAAAAGACCTACACATCCAGGCTGACCGGGTCGGTGCCCGCCGCCACGGAGGTCAGCGCCGCACTCGCCACCGAGTTCGGCAAGCGCTGGGTCAACGAGCCAAACCTGAACCGGCGCATCAGGTTTGGCAATGAGCTGGTCGAGTACATCCAGGTCTATGACGTGAGCTCGCTCGCCGAGCACACCAAATGGTTGCCCAGCCTGGCGATGGGGATCATGCCCAACCGGCCGACCGATCCGCCGCCGACAGTCGCTGCCTACGAGACGACCACCACCCCAGGCCAGGTGCTCGGCGCCGGGTTCAACTGGCAGAGCGTCGTAACCAACATCGCCGCTTTGCTGGGTGAGGGCTACGTCGTGCCCGCCCTCTCCGGCAAGGAGTTCGTCAGCCGGCTTGTACTTGGCCGGGCCAGATGGCTAACTCGGGGACCGATCGAAGCGCTCGCCTTTCCCGAGGAAAGCATCGAGCACGAGCATAAGACGGAGAAGAGCCGCACAAGACTCGTGAACGCCCAGCTGCAGTTCGGCAAGGCGGACGGACATGATGAGCGGCCGCTGGGTGGCTTCGGGTATGAGTCCGGCGTCGAGGGCAAAATGGCGAACGCGGAGTCGGCCGGTGACTACGTCGAACACAACCGTTTGCGGAAGGGGCAGTTCGACCTCTACTACTTCGACTTCGCTTTGATTACTTGGATGCGGCCGATTGGGAAGGCTGATTCGGTACCGGAACATCTGCTGGTGACAGAGTCCGAACAGGGCCTACTGGCGATGATCCCGGCGAGCGTCACCGAAATGCTTGTCACCCCACCCAGGACTACCGTTCTCGGCTCGCCCACTGATATTGCTTCTCCTATCGATATTGGTTCTCCCTCCGATAAGCTCCTTTCTCCGACTGACATTGTCTCTCCCGCGGACATTGTTGCTCCTACAGAGGTCGGTTCTCTTCCCGAGAAGCGCGTCTCGTTTGCCGACAAGGCCGGCTCGAGCGCCGACACACATAAAAAGTTCGACGACCTGCTGGAGGCACCGCCGGCAACCGTGTGGGCGATCCGCTCTGTCCCCGCGAGCCCGGCCACCGCGACCACCGAGCAGAAGAAACTATCGATCGGCCAAGCGCTGCAGCCGCCGCTGGGGCGCGAGGACCCAATAGACACGGTTCGGCTGAAGAATGCGATGACGACGTTGCAACCGTGGGATGGGTCCTCGCCAGATTGTGTGGGCCGCGTCGTCGAGGTGTTGCAACGGTTGGGTGCGTCGGCGTCGGCGCCGCTGGAGGAGGGGGTGTCAACTCGGGACAGACTGGCCGAGCGATATAGAGGGCGGTACCTGCCGACTGATCTGTTCGACGGGCTCAGCGGTTTGCGTCCGGGTGCGGCGACTCCCGTGTGGGTGGAGCCGCCGAACCGGCCGATGCATATGGTTTTGGTGCATCGACGTTCTGACAACGGCCAGCTTGTGTTGGTGGAGACGCAAAATGATGGGGACGACCGCCTTGTCGGATTCTCTCCGGCGAGGCTTGTAGCGGGCGAGATGGTCGGGCGATTGCCTGAGGCGCTGCGTGGGACGGTGCGCCTGTTGGTGGACGACGAAAGCCTGTTGCGCCAGATTGTCCTGAGTGGTGCGCAGCCGGGCAAGCTGATCAGCGAAGGGCCGGTGCTGACCCGCAACCGGCTGGCCGGCTTGCTGCTTGCCTCGTCGACTTCCAGTCCGGGGATGATGGTCAGCGGGGGGCCAGTGGCCACGGCGGCCGCGGGCCAGTCGGCGGACGCGGAGTCGGCGCCCGTGACCAACCTTTTCCCCGCAGACACAATCGCCGCGATCCAAGATCTGTACTTGGAAGTTCAGCCGACGTGGACGCCCGCGCGGGCCCTCGAATTCGCGACGCAACAGCTGATGCCTTTGACGAGCCTGTCCCAGGAACGGTTTCAGCTCGTCCTTCAAGCGCTCGAACGCGCACCACAGCTGGCCGCGCTATTTGCGTCCGTCCCTGAGCCGGTCAGCCAACTCGTCTCGCACTGGCCAAACGTGTTCCGAACAGCCACCACGAGTTATGCGGGCAACATGGGGTTGCTGGTGGACCTCGTGGACAGCCCGTACGGGACCGAGGTGCTTGAGCGAATCGAGGGCGACCGGGAGTTCCTGGCCGATCACACACCGTACGTCTTTAAGGCGATGAGGGATCTCGGTCCTCATTGGCCCATCATGCTGGACTTCAGGGAGGGGGCGCTGCTGAATTTGTTCCGCGGGATACCCGCGTTTTCAGATGCGCTCCGGTCATTCGACGGTGATGTCGAGTCGATTTTGCGAAAGTTGGCCGGCAGTACGGGTCTGCTGGAGAACCTCTACAACGCCGCGTGGGGGAGGTATTTGACGGGACCACAGTGGGGCCATGATCAGTTTAGGGCGCTGTTTGACCACCTGTGGGTTCTGGATGAGCTGCAGCGTTCGGTGGTGTTGACCTGGGCTGTGGCCAATGTTCCTGGAATGCTCGACGCTGTCGTTCGGGATAGCGCGAGGATTGTCGACTGGGTTCTGCTGTTGGAAAACAGCCGCGCCTTGGTGGACGTCCTCGCGGTGAGTCCTGACCTGAGCCAGCGCCTGACGCGTGACATCGGTCTTTTCCGTGAGGCAACCAAGAATCCGTCGGTTGTGGACGTCTTGTCGCTCGATCCCGAGCGGTTTGACGGGATCCCTGACGCGGAGCTGCCGGCCGCTTTCCACGCGGCGATCGCACCACGCCCGCCACAGGAGCCGAAGGGCCCTGGTCCCTTGATGGAGGCGCTGCGGAAGAACGAAACGTTCCGCTTGGCGCTACTGAGCAACGACCGGACGAAGGAGCAGCACAGGCGAGCCAGAGAAGCGTTCAAGGAAGCTGCCAACGCGAAGGACCCGGCGATCCAGGCGCTCGTCGCGACCTTGACCGAGCATCCTAAGCTGTTGACCTATCCCCACGAGTACCTGCACCTACTGAATCCCAAAAGCGGTAGCCCGTCACGGCTTCTTCTGAGTCTCCTGGACAAGGCTCGCTGGGAGCCGGAGGTGTGGCAGAGGCTGCCCGAGTCGGGCCTCGTTCCCACCGCACTTCGGAGCATCACTTTAACCACAGCTCTGGTCCCGCAGGAGTTGGGCGGGTCTCGCTACGACGAGACGGCAAAGAGTATCGCCTCGATATCGATGAAGAATCCAGACGCTCGAGATGCTCTGCGTTGGAGCGGCGCGTTGCGAGATCTGGTGGCTCGTGTGCCGGTCAGCGGGACGCAGATCCTGGAGAGCGGTCACGTCCTTCGCCTCCTTCGGCACGACGAGTCAATCCTGACATCCGCCGGCGATGTGTCTCGTCACCTCAAGGAGCTGCCGGAATTCGTGGACGTCCTGACCGCGCATGATGGCTTTCTGCTCCGGTTGTCTTCAGTGAGCCGCTCGTTCCGCCAGATACACGGGCTTGGGAGGGTCCGCCTTGCGAGCTTGTTCGGCGGAATGCGAGCTCTGGCAAAGCATCACGAAGCGACCCGGCTGTTCGTGGATCGGCCAGATGAGCGGCTGACTGTCGCGCATTGGGTCAGGCTGCTGGAGGGGCCGACGTTATTCGAGTACATGGCGCGGGATTCTGCTTTTGTCGCGGCTATGGCACAGATCCCAGATTGTTGCCAGAGATCGCGAGTCGGCCGTTTCCCGAGTCGTGGTCAGAGGTATTCGGAGCGCGGTCGGACGCCCAGGCATCGGAGGGTGGCGCGGCGCGAGACGAGGTCGGGAGCAGAGCCGATCAGATATGGAAGGCCCTCCCCGATTTAGGGAGTCCCGTCTTGCTGAAGGACGGTGTCCGGGTCAGCCTCGACCCCAAGCTTGTCGAGTATCTCTGGGTCGACGATGAATCCTACGCTAGCGGACTACTCGATGAAATCCTGACCTTCGCAGGCGCCCACACGGCGCCCGCGGACCTTCGGCGGGCGCGTGAGGTAGTTCGAGAAGATGGCGACCTGACCAGCCTGGTCGAGGCGAAGCCCGGTTTGGCGTACGGACTGCTACGAGCCCCGGATCTTGCCGATCTCTTTGCCGCGGACAAGAGACTCCAGGCCCTGTTCAACGGCCCGGACGCCGATCTCGTCTCCGGGACGCTGAATGAGTTGCCGCACGTCTTCCGCTGGATGAGAGACCGTCCAGAGATGCGCGCGGACTATGTGAGTTTCAGTCAAATGAGGTTCAACCTCTCTCACGCCGACGTGGCTGAGCTGGCCAGGCAAAATCCAGTCTGGTTCACGCTGGTACAAAGCTTCACGAGATTCGTGGTCAAGATACAGTCGGATCCCGTCGTAGAGATCTTGGTGCAAGGAAGCCGGTCGATCTCGGATGCGTTGATGCGTGATGGTGAGGCGGCGGCTGACTTGTTGCTGCCCCCGGAGGGAGATGCCAAGGTCAAGTTTGCTTCGGAAGGGCTGGCAAGGCTTCTGGAATTCTACGCCACGCCTGGTTCTCCAAACAGGAATGAAAATGTGGTCAAAGTGGTGGTCGGCAGTCTGTCGGCGATGCGGTTCTTCGCGGCGAATCCTCGACGTATCAGACAGCTCGCCTGGCAGCCTGGTCTGGCCGAAGTGTTGGCCGCGCTCCCGTACGGGTTGGAGTCCGTCGGGTTCGAGGCCGTCTTTGCTGATGATTTGTTGACGTCGTTGAGGCGTTATCCGGAGCAGGTGCGTAACGTCTTCGCGACGTTGGATGTGTTGCGTTTGGCGGTAGCGGTCCCTTCGGTGGTGCCAGCGATGGCCGAGGTGGATGGGCTGGCCGATGCCTTGCTGGAGAGTGAGGGCGTTCGTGGGTTGGTGCGGGAGCAGCCCAGGGTGCTCGAGGCACTGAAGTCATCCGCCGGGGACGAGCTGTTGCAGGCCATGCGGGGGTGGCCTGGGCTTGTATCGTTCCTGAGTAAGGACGAAGACCTGGGCTTGGTATTGGAGCGTCCGTTCCTCGTGCCGGTGCTGCGGCGTAACCGGAAGATCCTGTCGCTTCTCTCTGACCGGGCATGGCGAGCGGTGTTGTCGAACCGGGCGCTGGCGGAGGCGTTGGGGTCGGCCGAGCTCAGGCAGCTGCTGCGTCGGCCGGCGCTGCTGGAGGTGTTGTCGCGGACTACCGCAGATCCGGGGAGCGATCGCGCTCCGGGTCGCCACGGCCCTGTGGTGGGTAGCTGGCACACGGCGGAGTCGTGGCGTGATGTGTTGCGGAAGCCGTACCTGGTCGCTTTGCTCGATCGGTCTCAGGATTTCGCGACGCTGTTTTTGACCGACGCTCAGGTGTGGGGCTGGTATCAGAGTAATTCCGAGCTTTTGGTAGATGCGGTCAGCCGTGTGGGGCAGGAAGGCAGGCGGATCGACCGGGATTCGTTGCGGACAGCACTGGGACAGGCCCTCCCGGCGCCAGCCCGGGTCGCGGCGGTGTCCAGCAGACCGCGGGGCGTCGCGGCGGTTCCGGCGCGGCGGGATACGCCGGTCGATGTTTCTGCCGTCCGCGTCGAGTCGGCGGCGGGTAGCTCGGCGCTGGAGTGGTGGCTGCGGGATCTGGCGGGTTCGGAGGAGCTGAGGGAGCTGCTGGCGGCTCCTGGCCGGCGAGATGTGGTCGCGGCGGTGGTGGAGCAGCCGCATTTGTTGGTGCTGTTCGGGGCGCGGCCGGACATCGCGGCGGAGTGGGTTGAGGTTCCGGACTCCGTGTCTGCTTTCGGCTTTACGCCGTCCGACGCGGAACGGCGCGACTTCTGGCCGGCGTACGAGGATCTGATCAATCGTCGGGACCTGCAGATTCCAGACGTTTGGTCCGCTGTCATGCAGGAGCAGGCAAAGGTTTCGTGGGAACGGGCAGTGGTGGCGTGGCGCGGAGAGCAGGCGGCGGAGGCGGAGCGGCGGAGGCAGCGGTTCGCGCGGATAAATTGGGAGAGGCCTGATACCTGGGAGATGAGCGGGCGGATCCTGTTCGGAAACGGCCTTGGTCCTGAGTGGTTTTCGCAGGGCACGCGGAAGGAGGTTCTGGACCGGGCGGCTCAGGGTGTCGGTGCTCGGGAACGCGCCAAGAAGTTGTTTGTGGCTTTGCACGCGCATTTGGACAGCGGTAGCGAAGGGGTGACGTTTGTTTATGTGCTGGCGCCGGATGGGCGGGTGGACATCCTGGTTTACGGCGTTAGCGACAACCGAAGCGGCAACCGCTACGAGTGGTTGGGTACCGGTGAAGGTTTCACCGATGGGCCGCTGGACATCAGCTTTGTGAGTCTTGATCCGCAGTTCGTGCAGGCGCGGGAGCGGTGGGCGCGGCGGGAGGAGTTGGCCAGGGCCGACGGGCAAAGTTCTCCGGCGCAGCCCGAGCGCCACAACGCGGGCCGGTTGGATCGTGTGGGGCAGGCGCTGCTGCGCTACCGTGACGCGCGGGAGAAGTTGCGAGCGGCCGAGGCGGCCGCCCCGGCCGTGGCAAAGGGCAAGGGCAACGCCAAGCGGGCCAAGCAGCAGGCCAGGAAGGAGGCCGAGCTGCAGGCACTGAGGGACGCCGTGAGGCAGGCCGAGGACGAGCTACGGGCGGTTGGCCTGGCCGAGCTCGTCGACCAGCCCGCCACCACCTTCGAATCCTCTTCGACAGCGGGCAAGGACCGCGGATCCAGCGGGACCGCTCCCGACGCCCCAGTCCCTTACGCGCCCTGGGGATCCACCGCGGACACCGCGGGCACAGCGCCGGGCCCGCGCACCTATCGCGTACCGACACCTACTCCCGCGCGACCGGAGCCCGAGTAGACGCATTCACCTTCGCGTTGAACTGCCCACCACACACGGTCGTTGTGGGGGGCGGCAGCGGACTTCGTGGAGGGTGGGAAATGAGCCAGGTGTTGTCGGTGTCCAGGACGGAGCCCGGTTGCTATCCGAGCATCTCGGCGGCGTTGATGGAGGCCGGGAAGGGCGGCACCGTGGTTATCCAGCCTGGGACGTACCACGAGCGGCTGCGGCTTCCGGACGGCGTGACGCTGGTCGCCGAGGACGGCCGCGGAACGGTCACTGTGGACGGTGGCGACGAGGTGGCCGCCTTTGTCGGTGGCGGCCATGTGACGCTGCGCGGCGTCGTGCTCATCGGGGGCGGGGAGAGCTTCCCGGTGGTACAGGTCTCAGGCGGCGTGCTGGAGATCATCGAGGGCGAGGTCACGGCGCGCGGCATCGTGGCGATCCATGCCCGCGGCGGTGAGCTGCGAATGCGGGGCTGCCGGGTCGGCAGCCCGGACGGCGCCGCTTTCCTTTTCGAGGGGGATGCCACCGGCCACGTCCAGGGCACGACCGTGGACGGCACGGGACGCGGTGCGGTGATCATCACCGGGGAGGCTCGTCCGGCGTTCCAGGGCTGTACCTTCACCGACATCCGCGGGCCGGGTGTGCTCTCCAGCGCGCCTGGCGGGCGGTTCGACCGATGCGAGATCGGTCCGGTCGACGGGCCTGGCGTCGTGGTCGAGGCGGCCGGGGCGGTGGAGCTGCGCAAGACGACGATCCGGGATACCACCGGGGCGGGAGCGGCGGTCGCTGGCGGGCGGCCCTTGTTCCAGGAGTGTGTGATCCGGGCGACCGGCGGTCACGGCGTCGCCGTGGCGGGCGACGCCGCGCCGGTACTGCGTGACTGCACGATCGAGTCCGCCGCCGGCTTTGGGCTGCACCTGACCGGTGCCGCGCAGGTCACGGTGACCCGCTGCAGTGTCAGCGAAGCAGGCTGGGGCGGACTCTCCGCCACCGAGCGCGTAGCCATCACCACGAAGGGCGGCAGCTTCACGGCCCAGGCGGGCCAGACGAGCCTGCTTTTCTCCGGCGAGGCCCGCGGCACGCTGCAGGGCACCAGCGTTCACGGCGGCACCGACGGGATGGCGGTCCAGGATTCCGCCACGGTCCAGACGGAGCAAATGGTGGTGGCCGGCACGACCGAGGTGGCTGTACGGGTCACCGGGGGACCGTGTCGCTGTCGGACTTCCGCGCCGAGGGCGGCGGGCAGGCCGCGATAGCGGTCGAGGGTGGCCGACTCTCCGCGCAGAACTCCCACATCCGTGGCGGTGTCAACGCCCTCGTCGTCGAGGCCGCGGGCAGCGCCACCGTTACCGGATCCGACATCGCATTGGCCATGAACGACGGTGTTGTCGTGCGGGGCGGCAAGTTGGAGCTTCTCCGTACCCGTGTGGCAGACGCGAGTGGCGCCGCCGTCCGTTTCGGAGCCGGCTCGACCGGCCGCGTCGAAGGATGCGAGTTCATCAACTCCGCCGAAGGTCTGGCCGTCGAGTCGGACCGGGGTGTTTCCCACACGGGCAACACCACATCCGGCGGCGGCTTCAAACCGCCCAAGCTTACGGGCGTGCAGAAGGCCGAGGACTTCGCCGTCAACGCTCTGATCCCTACCATCCAGGCCGCCTCCGTCGTACCGGAAGGCGCGGCGGTGTCCGTGGTAGGCGGGGGAGGGGACGGCACGGACCCGGTCGGCTCGCTGCTGTCTGAACTCGAAGGGCTTGTCGGACTGGCCGGGGTGAAGCGGGAGGTGGCGACGCTCGTCGGTCTGCACCGGGTGAGCCAGCGTCGTGCGGAGGCGGGCCTGCCGGTACCGCCGATGTCGCGGCACATGGTCTTCGCGGGCGCACCCGGCACCGGTAAAACCACCGTCGCGCGCCTCTACGGCCGTATCCTCGCCGGGCTGGGAGTACTGCCGGGCGGGCAGCTCGTCGAGGCGTCCCGGGCCGACCTCGTCGCCGAACACATCGGTGGCACCGCCGTGAAGACGACGGAGAAGTTCACCTCGGCGATCGGCGGTGTGCTCTTCATCGACGAGGCGTACACGCTGTCCCCTGTGGACGGCGGCGCGGGCGGTGGTGGGCACGACTTCGGGCGAGAGGCGATCGACACGCTGGTCAAGCTGATGGAGGACCACCGCGACGCGGTCGTGGTCATCGTCGCCGGGTACTCGCCGCAGATGCGCGCCTTCCTGGAGTCCAACCCCGGGTTGTCGTCGCGGTTCGCCAAGACGATCGAGTTCGAGAGCTACTCCACGCCGGAGCTGGTCACGATCGTCGAGTCGTTGTGCCGCAAGCATCACTACGCGCTGGAGTACGACACCCGCGCCGCGCTGGGCGAGCTATTCGACGGGATGCCGCGCACGGCCTCGTTCGGCAACGCGCGGGTGGCCCGCCAGGTATTCGAAGAGATGATCGGGCGACAGGCGTTCCGGCTGGCCCAGTCGGCGACCTCGTCCGGTGTGGAGCTGGCCCAGCTGCTGCCCGAGGACCTCGGCGCTCCGGCGGACGGCGGCGCGGAGGAGGCGGCCCGGAACGGCGAAGTGGACCGGCTGCTGGCGAAGCTGCACGGGATGATCGGCCTGTCCGAGGTGAAGCGGGAGGTCTCGGAGCTGATCGACCTGCTGGAGAAC
Organism: Phytohabitans flavus; assembly: GCF_011764545.1. Classification (GTDB taxonomy): domain Bacteria; phylum Actinomycetota; class Actinomycetes; order Mycobacteriales; family Micromonosporaceae; genus Phytohabitans; species Phytohabitans flavus. The sequence continues at coordinate 1,240,575 of NZ_AP022870.1, forward strand.
GTACGCGCCCGGTTGCGGGCCGGGCTGCCCGCCCCGTCGGTCTCCCGGCACCTGGTCTTCTCCGGACCGCCCGGCACGGGCAAGACCACGGTCGCCCGGCTGTACGGGCAGCTTCTCGCCGCGCTTGGCGCGCTGCCGCGCGGGCAGCTTGTCGAGGTGGCCCGCCCGGATCTGGTGGGGGAGTACATCGGACACACCGCGCAGCGCACGAAGGAGGCGTTCGAGCGGGCCCGGGGCGGCGTGCTCTTCATCGACGAGGCTTACACGCTGGCTCCGCCGGACGCTCGGCAGGACTTTGGGCGGGAGGCGATCGACACGTTGGTCAAGCTGATGGAGGATCACCGCGACGAAGTCGTGGTGATCGCCGCCGGCTACGAGGAAGAGATGGCGGCGTTTCTGGCGGCGAACGCGGGCCTGCAGTCCCGTTTCACCCGCCGCATCCATTTCGCCAACTACGCCGCCGACGAGCTTGTTGCCATCTTCGAAGGGCTGGCGCGCCAGGCCGGCTACGAGTGCCGGGGTGACACGCTTGTGGCGCTCCGGGCCCTCTTCGAGGCCGCGCCGCGCGATCGCACGTTCGGCAACGGCCGCTACGCGCGTCAGGTGCTCGACGAGGTCGTCACCCGGCAGGCCGGCCGGCTGCGCACCGCTACGGCGCCCACTGTGGACGACCTGCGCGCACTCCTCATCGAAGACATTCCACTTGCCGCGACACGCCTTTGAGAGGGCGGATGAGCTGCTCGTATATCGAATGACGAGCTAATCTCTCACGTCCCGAGGCGACCGTGTACGCCATGTTGGCGCTCCCGCTGCGGGACACCCCTGCGAGCCTTGCCGCGACCTCGTCCGAGGGCCGGCTGCGCGCTATCTATGAGGCCCATGGCGAATCACTGCTTCGCTTCCTGACCAAGCGGAACCTGGGCGATGTCGAGCGCGCCAAAGACCTGCTGCAGGAGACCTTCCTGCGTGCATGGCGGCACGTCGACGACCTCCCGGACGAGCCGGGCTTGCTGCGGGCCTGGCTGTTCACGGTGGCACGGCACGTCACCATCGACGCCGGCCGGGCCAGCCGTATCCGTCCCGCGGAGGTCGGCGTGCCGGACCTGCGGGCTTTCGCGTCCGGCGAGGATCCGGCGGAACAGGTGACCGCGGTGTACACGGTCCGGGCGGCCCTGGCGCGACTGTCGCCGGCGCATCGGGAGATCCTGGTGGAGCTGTTCTTCCACGACCGTACGCCGCGGGAGCTCGCTGAGAGGCTGGGCATTCCGGCGGGGACCGTCAAATCCCGTACCTACTATGCGATGCAGGCACTCGCCGCCGCGGTCGAGGCGGACTGAGCCGCTGTTGAACCACAGCTGGGTCTCCGGCCGTTGTGTGGGCGTCGGGCACCCACGCGGCGGTAGAGGGAGGAAGACCCATGGTGGCGGAGACGCTCGTCGGCTCGGCCGTCGTCGCCGAGGTGGTGGCGCACGTGCTGCTGGTACGCACCACCGACGACGATCCTGAGCCCTACACGCTCCTGGCGAACGGATTGCCGGTGGAGACCGAGCGGCCGGCGGTGCTGTTCACACCCACCGTCAGCCGGCTCGACGGCATCTACTCCGTCCTGCCCGAGATCCTCGCCGAGCATCTGAAGGTCGCCGCCACGGCACTGCGGCTTGTGGCACTGAGCGACCCGGACCGGCCGGGCACCCTGTTGTCGTCGGTCTCCTTGCTGGCACGGCGCATCGGCATTGAGATACTCGCGCCGATCGGCCCACTCGTCCCGGGCGGTACCGGCACGCCCGCCTGGGTGCGGTACGGGCCGGACGGCTCGACGGGCTACGAGCCGGCGTGGACGCACCTGCCGGCCATCGCGCCACGCCGGGGCCCCACGAGCGTGTACGACGTTCCGGCGCTGCCAGAGCTGGACCAGCGCACGATGGTCTTGCCCGCGAACCCCGTGGTCGCGTACGACGTTCCGGCGCGGCCAGGCCTGGGCCAGCGCACGATGGTCTTGCCCGCGGACCCCGCGATACCGGCGGCGGGCCCCGCGCCCGCCGCGGCCTCGGCGGTCGCGGCGGCACTGCGGGCACCTGCCGCGCCGAGGGCCGAGGCGGCACCGCCTCGCCCGCCTGCTCCGGCCGCCGCCCGGGAGGAGCCGAGAGCGCCGGCACCGCCATCCCCCGAAACACCGCCCGCCACGAGCGGCCGCAGTCAACAGGCTGCTGCGGAGCGGGCCTGACGGTGTGGACGCCGCCGAACTCGAGCGCCTCACCGCCGTCGCCGGCGGCACGAGCCGGAGGGCGAGCTGCCGCTGCGGGTGCTGATGCGCGAGATCACCTGGTCGGTGCAGGCCAGCCGGCTGGAGCGGGTCCTGGTACGGCTGCGCGCCCCGGTGCCGAGGGCGGTCGTCAGCGCGGAGCCTGTCGACGCGGACATGGCCCCGGGCCTGGATGGCGCGGGACGTGTCTACGAATCACGAGAAGCAGCCGGATAGTTCGGCGACTGTACAATGTGGAGGGTTAGATGAGTGACGATTTCGATCCGGAATCGGATTCTGCGCTGGTGTTCCGCGCCGATTTCGTACACCAGGCCGAGTGGGAGGCGGTCCGGGCGGCGATCGAGGCACCGGAGGACGACGAGTTCCTCGCGTACGTCCAGTTCGTCGAGAACCGGAAGTACGAGGGGCTGACCGCTGCGCGCCTGCTGGAGATCGAGGCGGGGAAAATGGGCGGGTTCGCCTTCATCGTCGACACCGAGACGCTGACCAACCCGGAGCACCCGGTCCTGGTGGTCAACCTCAATAACTGGTCGGAGGACGATGACGACGACGCCGATGACGGCGACGATGACGAAATCCACGGCGAGCAGGATTCGCGGTACGGCGAGACCTTCCGCGTCATCCCCGATGCGATGTGGTCAGTAGAGAACAACCTGTCGTTGGCCAACATGGACTGGGAGGACTTCGCCGACAGCGTCGGGGCGGACGGCGTCTTCCGCGGCTTCTGAAGCCAAGCCGGGCGAACCGCCCGGCCCGACTCCCGCCCAGGCGGGTCAGCAGCTCGCGCAGGATCGCCAGCTCGCCGGGGGTGAGCCCGTCCGGGTCGCGGTCGAGGGCGGCGGCGAGCGTGATGGCCGCCGCCCGCCGTGACGTTGGCCTGGCCGCCGTCCCGCGCCCACCGCGGGGTGCGGCCAGCACCGCAGAGATCGCCGCCTCGCGTACCCGCTCGGCCAGGCCCACATCCCGCTCGCCCTCCGGCTGGGTGATGAGACTCAGCGTCACGCCAACGTTGGCGGCGTAGATCTGCGCGGCGGCATCGGCTGGCGGGACGCTGAGCAGCCGGTGCCCGGCCGCCCTTTTCAGCAGGCGGGTCAGCATCTCCATCGCCGGCGCCGTGACCGCACACGGCTTGCCGGGCTGGACGTCGCCGTAGAGCAGCGCGTAGAAGCTCGGATGGGCCAGCCTGAACTCGACGTGCCGGTCCCAGCCGGCGCGCAGGTCGGCGATCGGATCCGCGGACTCCTCGGGTGACCCGCTCGGCGAGACGTACTGTGTGAAGCCGTACCGCACGACGGCGTCGACCAGACCTTGCCGGCTGCCGAAGTGGTGGTACCTATAGCGCCGCTATCTCCGCTGCGCTGATCGCCTCGTGTGAGCGCCGTCACGACGAGCCCTCCGCGCCTCCTACGTTCACGTGATGCCGGGGCCGGTCAGAACCGGCCGCGCCGCGGGTCAGCGCGGCACTTTCCCGTTGTTCGCACGATCCGCGGGCACCCACCGCGGCGGTTGCATTGACGCCGTGAGCAACCACAACGAGAAGGGCTCTCGACGATGAGCGGCAACGGCAAGCCGACGGTGGTACTGGTACACGGGGCGTTCGCGGACACGTCGAGCTGGTCCGGGGTGATCAGCGAGCTGCGGCGCAACGGCATCACGGCGCGGGCGTTCCCGAACGGGTTGCGCACCGGCCAGGTGGACGGCGCGCACCTCGCCGACTACATCGGCTCGATCGACGGCCCGGTGCTGCTGGTCGGCCACTCCTACGGCGGCATCGTGATCACCGAGGCGGCCACCCGCAGCGACAAGGTCACCGGCCTTGTGTACGTCGCGGCGTTCGCGCTGGAGGAGAACGAGACTCCGCTCGGCTACCTGGGCCAGTTCCCGGCCAACGAGCTGGGCACGGCGCTGGTCGACCAGCACTTCACGACGCCGGAGGGCGCCGACGAGGTGGAGCTGTACCTCGCGACCGACAAGTTCCGCAAGATCTTCGCCGCTGACCTCCCCGCCGAGGTCACCGACGTCCAGGCCGTCAGCCAGCGGCCGATCCTCGCCAAGGCGTTCGGCACGCCGGCCGGCAAGGCCGCTTGGACCAGCACCCCCAGCTGGTACCTCGTGGCGGAGCAGGACGAGGCGATCCACCCCGACGCCCAGCGGGCCATGGCCGAGCGCAGCGGCTCGAGCACCGTCAATGTGCCCGCCTCACACTCCGTCGCCGGCTCCCAGCCGGCGGTGGTGGCCAACCTGATCATCAATGCGATCAAGCAGCTGGAGGAGAAGTGAAGATTCGTAAGCGTTGGGTCGCGGCGGCCGTCGCTAGCGCGGCCGCGGCCGCACTGGCGACCGGCGGTGTCGCGATCGCCAGCGAACGCCCGTCCCACCGTCCCAAGCCGACCATCGTGCTGGTCCACGGCGCGTTCAACGACGGCTCGTCGTGGAGTGCCGTCATCGACCGGCTGCAGCGGGACGGGTACCAGGTCATCGCGCCGGCGATCCCGCTGCGCGGTGTGCAGACCGACTCGCAGTACCTGGCCAGCGTCCTCGACAGCATCGAGGGGCCGGTGGTACTTGCCGGTCACTCGTACGGCGGCATGCTGATCAGCGAGGTCGGCGCCAGCGACCCCGACGTGCGCGCCCTGGTGTACGTCGCGGCCTTCATCCCCCGCGCCGGTGAGAGCGCCGGGCAGCTCAACGGGCAGTTCCCCGGCTCGCTGATCGGTCCGGACACCACCTTCACCCGCGAGTACCCCGGCGGCACCGACATCTACGTGCGGCCGGACAGCTACCGGAAGCTCTTCGCCGCCGGTACGTCGCAGGACGTCTCGGTCGCCGCCGCGGCCCAGCGCCCCATCAACGCGGCGGCCTTCGGCGACCTGGCCACCAAGACGGTGCCGGCCAACGTCCGCGAGTACGCGCTCGTCGCGACCGAGGACAAGGCGATCCCGCCGGCCGCGGAGCGGTTCATGGCCAAGCGGGCCGGTGCCACCACCGTCGAGGTGCGCGGCGCGCACAACCTGCCGGTCGCCCAGCCGCGGAAGGTTGTCGAGCTCATCGAGCGGGCGGCCGGGTAGTCACCCTCCCGGCCGCCGGCGGCCCGCGCGTGATCCGCGCGGGCCGCCATCCCGTTTTACGACTCGGCCCGATCAGACCCTTCGAGGGTACGGAGGACGACATTGGCCAGCTGGACCCGCGAGTTGACGCCGAGCTTCTGGAAGACCGCCCGCAGGTGCGAGTTGACCGTGCTGGGGGAGAGGAACAGCTCGGCCGCGGCGGACTTGTTGGTGTGCCCGTCGGCGACCAGCCGGGCGACGCGGCGCTCGGTCGCGGTGAGCGCGGCCCAGCCGGTCTGCGGGCGCGGCGCCGCCGGCTGCCGCCGCGCGCGAACCCCCGCGGCGCGCAACAGGCCGCGGACCCGGCCGGCGAAGGCGGGTGCACCGTGAACGGTGTATGCCTGCTCGGCGCGCCGCAGCGCGGGGACGCCGCTGTCCCGGTCGCCCGAGGCCAGCGCCAGCCGGCCGGCCTCCTCGTCCACCCGCGCGGCCAGCAGCGCCCGCGGCGCCTGGCCGAGCAGGACCACGGCCGGCGCGAGGTCGCCGGTGACCAGACCCTCGGCGAGCGCTGCGGCGCCAGCGAGGCTTGCCACGCCGTCGTTGCGGGAGGCGAGGTCGGCCAGCGCTTCAGCGGCGGCACGCAGGGTGGCCTCGTCGCCGGTACGGGCGGCCGCACAGGCCAGGTGGACAAGGATCTCGTCGCGCCACACCGCATCCGCGTATGCGGCAAGCTCGACCGTGGCGGGTCCGGCCGGCTTGCCCTCCGCGTCCGCGACAAGCGCCCGCAGCAGGGCGGCTGGATCGCCGCGCCGCTCGACGTTCGCCAGCTGCACGTGGGCGCCGGGCAGGTCGCCGCGCAGGAGTGCGACCTGGGCGAGCACGGTGCGGGCCCGGGCCTCCAAGGTGTGGTCGTGCAGCTCGTCCATCGCCCGGAGGGCGGCGGTGGCCGCGGCGGTCGCGGCATCGAGCTGCCCGGCGCCAAGCTCGAGGTGCGCCCGCACCCACGCCAGCTCCGGCGCCTGCCAGGAGTCGGCGCCCACCCCGCCGCCGGTGGGACCGTCCGGCAGCTCGCCGCGCGCCGCCGCGATCTGGTCGAGATGCCCGCGCACGACGAGCCGGCGCAGCCGCAGCGGTACGACGGGGAGCGCGCCGGTGGTGCCGGCCGCCCGCGCGGCGGCCTCCTCGGCGGCGTGGTAGTGCCCGAGAGCCGCGCGGTAGTACCCGCCCCGCTCGGCGCGAGATGCCTCAGCGGCCCGCGCGGCGGCCGTCGCGGCTGGATCACCGTTTTCGGCGATCTCGGCGCCGGGGGCCAGGAACGACGCGTACGCCCGCAGGCGGGCACGCAGTGCGGGCGAGGCGCCGGCGGCCCGCTCGTCCCGGGCCCGGTCGGCGAGCTCACCGAACCGGCCGGTGGACCAGAGGCCGGGCGCCAGGGACAGGTGGAGAGCGGCGGCGGTGTCGGGCGGCGGGCTGGCGTCGAGAAGCTGGTCGGCGAGCGCGGCCGCCTCCTCCCTCCGGTGGGCGTGCAGCAGCACCGACACGACCTCCTGACCGACGGCCGCCCGTTCCGGATGGTCCTCGGGAAGCAGCGCGAACGCCTGCCGGATCAGCTGCACCGAGGTCACCGACATCGTGTCGAGCAGGTCGTGTGCGGCGCGGCGCAACACCGCGGCGGCAGCCGCGTCGCCCGGGGTGGCGGTCGCCAGGACGTGCGGGGCCGCCTCGGCCGCGCCGCGCCCGGTGCGCACCAGGTGGTCGGCGATGGTGCGGTGGGTGGCTCGGCGGGCGGAGGGTGGTACGTCCTCGTACACCGCGCGCCGCAGCAGCTCGTGCCGGAACACGATGAAGGAGCCGTCGTCGACGAGCAGGCCGGCCCGGATCGCCTCGGCCAGTGCCTCGGTCAGCGCGGGTACCGGCTCGTGGAGCAGCCAGGCGGCGTCGTCCAGCGCGAAGCGGGCGCCGAGCACCGCGCCAGTGCGTACGAGCGCGGCGGAGCCGGCGGAGAGCGTGGCCAGGCGCTGCCGGACGCCGCCGACAAGCCCGGGCGGTACAGCCTCCCGGCGTCCTGGGCGGCGCCCGGCGCGAGGAGCCCGTCGACAAGCTGTACGGCCAGGAACGGGTTGCCCCCGGTCTGCCGCAGCGCCCGCGCCAGCGGGGGTGTGGCTGGCTCGCCGAGCCGGTCGGCGGCGATCGCCTGCAGCGCCTCCTCCGGCAGCGGGTGCAGCTCCAGGTGGTGGACCGGCAGGCCGGCGGCCGAGGCGGCGACAAGCTCCGCCGGCCCGCCGGGGATGTCGCGGGTGGCCACGAGCCAGACCACCGGCGCCGCCGCCAGCCGCGCCGGGACGATCCGCAGCATGAATATGGAGAGCGGATCCGCCCAGTGCAGGTCGTCGAGCACCACGAGCAGCGGATCCCGCTTGGAACGGCGGGTCAGCAGAGTGGCGAGGTGCTCGGCGAGCCACAGCGGCTGCTCGATGACCGGGGCGAGATCCAGGAACTCGGCCGAGGTGACCAGTGGGTCGGTGCCGGTGCGCAGGGCCGGGCCGAGCGAGGCCAGCGGCGCGATGCGGTCACCGTCGTGTGCGGCCGCCTGGCCCACGGTGTACCCGAGGCGGGTAGCCTGCGTCACGGCCTCGGCCAGCAGCGTCGTCTTGCCGATGCCGGGCTCGCCGCGGACGACGACAAGGGCCGCCCCAGACTCACGGCTCCGGCGCAGGGTCCGCAGGACGAGATCCAGCTCGCTGCCGCGGCCGCGAACGGCCAGCGCACCGGACACACTCACCTGCCCCACCAACGCCCTGTCACCTCGCCACTTTACGAGGTCAACCGCGCATGCGGCCGTTGCTGCGCACAAGGGGTGGTGGCGACTAGGCTGCGCGCGTGCTGGACCTCGTACGGGGACTGGTGATGGAGGTGAATGCGACGGACGGTCTTCGGCTAGGCGTACTGGGGCCGATCAGCGCCGTGCGCGGGACGGTCGCGCTCGACCTCGGGCCGCCCCAGCAGCGCGCGATGCTGGCACTGCTGCTGGTGCGCGCCGGCGGGGCGGTGAGCATCGAGGAGTTCACCGAGGCGCTGTGGGGGGCCGATCCGCCGTCCAGCGCGACAAACGTGGTGCACCGGTACATCGGGGCGCTGCGGCGGCTGCTCGAACCCGACCTGCCGCCACGGGCCAGCGGCAGATGGCTGGTCCGCGACGGCGCCGCGTACCGGCTCAAGGTGGACGCCGAGGTCAGTGACCTGCCGCGCTTCCGCGACCTGGTCCGCCGCGCCCGCAAGGCGGTGGAGGTCGGCGATACCGCCGCCGCCACCGCCGACTATGCCGAGGCCCTCGCGCTGTGGCGAGGGCCGTGCGGCGCCGGCGTCGCGGTGTCGGCGGGGCGGCGCTACTTCGCCGCAATCGACCGGGAGCGGTCCGCCGTCGCGCTGGGGGCGGCGGACGCCGCGCTGGCCGCCCGCCGCCCGCAGGAGGTGCTGGCGGGGGTGCGGGGCGCGGCTGCGGTCGACCCGCTGCACGAGCGGCTGCAGGCGCGGCTGGTGACGCTACTGTGCGCGGTGGGCCAGCAGGCCGAGGCGCTGCGCGTCTACGAGGACACCCGGGTCCGGCTCAAGGAGGCGCTGGGCAGCGCACCCGGTCCGGATCTGCGGGACGCCTACCTGCGGGTGCTTCGGCAGGACCAGCACCCGGCGCGCGAGGTGCGGGAGGCCACGGCCGGGCCGGACGAGTGGTACGCACCGTCCCGGCCCGCGCAGCTTCCCGCCGACCCGCCCGGCTTCGCTGGCCGGGAGAGCGAACTGGCCGGGCTGCGGCGCGCGCTGGACAGCGCCCAACCGGGCACTGCGGCGCTGGTCGCCATCGACGGCATGCCAGGCGCCGGCAAGACCGCGCTCGCGGTGCACTGGGCACACCTGGTCGCCGACCGGTTTCCGGATGGGCAGCTCTACGTCGATCTGCGCGGCTTCGGCCCCGGGGACCAGGTGAGTCCCGGCGCGGCGCTGTTCGGGTTCCTGCGGGCTATGGGTGTCCCCACGGGGCAGATACCGGCCAGCGTGGACGCGCGGGCTGGCCTGTACCGGAGCCTGCTGGCCCGCCGGCGGGTGCTTGCGGTGCTGGACAACGCGCGGGACGCACAGCAGGTGTGGGATCTGCTGCCGGGTGGGCCGGGCTGCCTGGCGATCGTGACGAGCCGGCGGAGCCTGGACGACCTCGTCGCCGCCAACGGCGCCTACCTGCGCACGCTCGATGCGCTGTCCATTGAGGACGCCCGTCGCGCGCTGGCCGGGCTCGTCGGCGCGGCCCGGGTGTCCGCGTGCCCGATGGCGGTCGAGCTGATCCTGAGCCACAGCGCGGGATTGCCGCTTGCGCTCGCCGCGACGGCCGCGCGGTTGCTGGCCGACCCGCGCGACTCGCTCGCCGGGGTCGCCGCCGAGCTGCGCGCAAAGGCGTCGATACTGGACGTGCTCCGCGGCGGCCTGTGCAAGTCCTTCAACTGGTCGTACTACCAGCTCGACGCGGCGACAGCCCGGCTGTTCCGCCTCCTGCCGCTGCACCCCGAGCCGGAGGTGACCGCGCCGGACGCGGCCCGCCTCACTGGCACGTCCACCCGGGAAGCGGGGCTACGGCTCGGCGAGCTCGCCCGGCAGCACCTTGTCGCCGAGACCCGTCCGGGCAGCTACCGCATCTCCGAACTGGTCCGCGAGTACGCCGCCGAGCTTGACCGCAGGGAGATCCCGAGGAGTGCGGGGCTCGCCGGCAGGATCGGCGTTCCCACCGCCTGAGGCAGCAGCGGCAGGATGCGGTCCCGCCGCTGCTGCGACTCATTCACCGAAGGGCGCGCAGGAACCGCTCCGCGACCGGCACCGAGCCGGTGCTGCTCTGGCCGCCCTTCTCGACGAAGACCGCGAACGCGAGGTCGCCCTGCCAGCCGATCCACCACGCGTGCGCGTTCTGCGGGTTATTGTCGAACTCGGCGGTGCCGGTCTTGCCGGACACCGGGCCGCCGGGCACGTCCTGCAGGGCGGTGGCGGTGCCGTCGGTAACCACCTCGCGCATCATCTCGCGCAGCGGCCGCACCGAGTCGGGCCTTAGCTGCGGGCCGGTGACGGCCGGCTTTGCCGGTGCGGGCTCCACGACGAGCGTAGGCTGCCGCCATTGCCCCGAGGCCACCGCGGCGGTCGCGGAGGCCATCGCCAGCGGGCTGACCACCGTGGTGCCCTGGCCGAATGCGGCGGCCGCCCGCTCGGCCTCGGAGCCGCCTGTGGAAATCTTCCCCGAGAAGGCGTCGAGGCCGAGGCCGAAGTCCGCCTCCAGGCCGATGCTGCGACCGGCCTGCGCCAGCCCGTCCGGGCCGAGCTGGGGAGCCAGCGCGGCGAAGGCGGTGTTGCAGGACTCGGCGAAGTCGACATGGAACGGGACGGCACCGAGCGAGAATCCCTTGGAGTTGCGGAATTCCCGACCACCGGCCGCGAACCGTGCCGGGCAGTCCACAATGGAGTCGGCACGGACCTCGCCGCGGTCGAGCACGCCGAGGGCGGAGACCATCTTGAAGGTGGAGCCCGGCGGTACCTTCGCCTCGAACGCGGCGTTGAACGACCCGCCGTCCGGCCCGTTGGCGGCCGCCACCACAGCGCCGTCGCTGAGCCGGACGGCGACCAGGGCGCTGACCGTGGGAATGCCGCGCAGGGCCGCGTCGGCCGCGTTTTGCACGCGCTGGTCGAGCGTTGTACGGATCGACTCACCCGGGGCGGGGTCGGTGCGGAAGACCTCGACGGGCTTCCCGGCCTCGCCGCCGCGGCTGACGACCACCGCCTGGCCGGGTTTGCCGCGGAGCCGGTCGTCGAATGCGCCCTGCAGCCCGCCGTGCCCGATGCGGTCATCCGCCGTGTACTTGCCGGGGTTCTTGTCGATGTCCTCTTTGGTCACCGCCGAGACGGAGCCGAGCAGCGCGCGGGCGAACTCCCGGGTCGGCGCGAGGTCCAGGTTGGACTCGACCGCGCTGAGGCCGGGCAGGTTGACGATCTGGGACTCGATCTGCTCGTACGCCTCGCGCCGCAAGGTGACCACCTCGACGGCGGTGCCGGGCTTGGCCCTGCGCCAGCTGATTCGGCAGGTCGGAGAGGTCGACGTTGGTGTCGATCGAGGCGAACGCGTCGCCCAGCTGCTGGACCGTCGTACCGGCATCGGTGACCTCGCCGGGCTCAAGCTGGATGTTGACCACCGGACGGGAGCGGACGATCGGTTCGCCGGCCGAGTCGAGGATGTTTCCACGGGGCGCCTCTTTCCGCCGTACCGCCAGGGCGTCTCCGGCGCCCAGGTCCTTGTGCACCGCGCTGGGTTCCCAGATAACGTCCCAGCCGCCGTCGCGCTCGCGCAGCCGCACCGACGTGTCGTACTTCCAGTGGGCGCCGCCGGGCAGCGTCCAGTCGACCTTCACCTTGGTTGTCGCCACGCCCGCGTTCACGGCGGCGCCGCCGTCGCGGTCCAGCGCGGGTGGTGTCTTGCCGAGCTCGCCGGAGAGGCTCTTGATCTGCTTCGCCACCTCGGCGGCCGGTATCGACCGGCCAGTCGGGTCGACGAAGGTGAGCGTATCCAGCTGCCCGCTGCGCCACCCGCCGAGAAAGGCGTCGGCGGCATCCTCGGCACCGCTACCGCCGCTGCAGGCGGTGAGCATCCCGGACGCCAGCGCCACACCCGCTACGGCGGCCCGGACACGCATTGGACGGCTTTTCCGGCCAGACATCGAACAGAGCTCCTGCCTGCTTCGTGGACACCCCCACAACGCATTCCCAGGGGATCCGGCTCAACCGGCGCCGGCGAAACCTCGGGTCCCGAGGCGGCGCGCCGGACGGCCCCGTTTCTGGCCGGCCAGCCAGCCCGTCTAAGGCCGGCCAGAGACGGGTCTGGACGACGTTTCCAGGCGGTCGTCGACGCCTGGTCGACATCCGATGTACGGCCTCGTCCGCCTCGCCCGCCGTTGGTCCACTTCATGGCGAGCCGGTGTCGACCCCTCGGCGCCATCATTCGGACCGACCGCGGCCAACGCCGCGCCGTCCATCCCGAGGAGAAGAATGCGACGCAATCCTTGGGCCACGCTGACTGTGCTGGCGCTCGCACAGTTCATCACCGTGCTCGACGTCACGATCGTGAACGTGGCCCTGCCCGACCTGAGCGCCGACCTGGAGTTCTCCCAGCACTCGCTGCCGTGGGTGATCAACGCGTACACCCTTCCGTTCGGCGGGCTGCTGCTGCTCGGCGGTCGCGCGGCGGACCTGCTCGGCGCCCGCCGGGTGTTCCTGGCCGGGCTGCTGCTGTTCGGCGTCACCTCGCTGGCGGCCGGCCTGGCCACGTCGCCGGAACTGCTCATCGCGGCACGGGCTGTACAGGGCGTGGGCGCAGCGCTGCTGGCCCCGGCGGCGCTCGCGTTGATCGTCCTCACGTTTCCGCCGGGCCGGCAGCGCAACATCGCGCTTGGCGTGTGGGGTTCGCTGGCCGGGCTGGGCGGCACCCTGGGCGTGGTCGCCGGTGGGTTGCTCGTCGACGGGGCCGGTTGGCGGTGGATCTTCTTCGTCAACGTGCCGGTCGTGGTGGCACTGCTCGTCGCCGGCCCCTTGCTCATATCCGCCGAGCGGCACCGGGCGGCTGGGCGCTCTTTCGACGTCGCGGGTGCGGTGCTGGGTACGGCCGGGCTGCTGGCTGTCGTCTTCGGTGTCATCCGGGCCGAGGAGCGTGGCTGGGGCGCGGCCGAGGTGGTCGGCTGCCTGGTCGGCGGTGTGATCGTGCTTGGCGTGTTCCTCGCTGTGGAGGCGCGTACGAAGGCGCCACTTGTCCCGCTCCACCTGTTCCGATCACGCGGGGTCGCCATCGCCGTCGGCTCCCTCGCGCTCAACGGCGCCACGTTCCTGTCGACCTTCTTCCTGACCTCTGTGTACCTGCAGCAGGGCCGGGGCGACTCAGCGGTCGAGGCCGGCCTGCACCTGCTGCCAATGGGTATCGCCGCGGTGCTCGGCGCTGTGCTGGCCGCGCGGCTGACGCACCGGATCGGCGCCCGCTTCGTCCAGCGAGCCGGGGCGCTGGCCAGCCTCGCCGGGCTGTTGCTGTTGTCCCGAGTGGACAGTGACGACTCGTACACCAGCTCGCTGCTGCCCGGCTTCGTGCTGCTCGGTCTGGGTGTGATCGGTGTCGCCGTCGCCGGCCAGATCACGGCTCAGGCGGGTGCCGGCGCCGGCGAGGCCGGCGGCGTGTCCGGGGTGCTCACGACCGGGTACCAGGTCGGCGGCGCGCTGGGCCTGGCGCTGGCGACCACCCTCCCGGCCGAGCACTCCGGCGGCGTTTCGGGGGTGGTATCCGCGGCGGTGGAGACCTTCCAGGACGGGATCCTCGTCGCCGCCGGGTTCGCGGCCGTCAACCTCGTGCTGGCTCTGCTGGCACCCGCCACGCCGCGGTCGCATTCATGACGGGGCGCGGGCAGTCCATGCACGACGACCCGGCACAGCACCCAACGCGGCCACGGCGGCGAGCAGATCCCTGGACGTCGCGGTAGCGGCGGGGGTGCGGGTCGGTGGTGAGCGTGCCGATCCAGCTCGGCGCGCCGCCACCTCCGGCCGACACCCCGGTGTGATCCAGCTCCGTGTGTCCGTGGCACGGCCCGCCTCCGGTCATAGTCATCAGATCGTCGCAGCTGGGGCGATGCCACATCACGTGCGATCCGATGCCGATCCGTTGTCGATCGGTTGTTGGTACGGCCCGGACCACCTTTGAAAGCCGTGTGAAACACATCGGAAAGGAAAACGTCATGTGGTCTGCCGTGACCCTCGCCGCGTTGGCTGCGGTCGGGTGGGGCATCGCCGAGTTCGTCGCTGGCATGTGGGCGCGCCGCCTGCCGGTACCCGTGGTGCTGGGTTGGTCCAAGGTCGCCGGCATGGTGCTGGCAGCGGCGGCCGTCGCAATTGTCGCGACCCCGTTCCCGGCCGATGCGCGGCTGCTGTGGGCGGCCGCGGCCGGGCTGTGCAGCGTACCGGCGCTGGGCTTGCTCTACCTGGCCCTGCGCCGGGGCTCGACGGCCGTGGTGGCACCGGTCGCCGCCGTCGCCGCGACCGTGCCCGTGCTGTGGGGCCTGGCCAACGGCGAGCGGCTCTCGGCCGAGGAGGCAGCCGGCATCGTCGCGGTCCTGGCCGGCGTCACGCTGGTGTCCTGGCCTTTCGGCGAAAGCATCGACCGGGCCCGCCGGCAAGGGGTGGCAATGGTGTACGCGATGGGGTCGGCGCTCGGTATCGGCATGTTCTACCTGCTGCTGCACGAGGCGAGCGCGGCGGACCCGCTCTGGGCCACGGCGGTCGCCCGGGTCGTCGGTGGTGTGGTCGGGCTGGGCCTGCTGGTCGGGATGTGGCTGCGGCGACGCCGCGTATCCCAGCCACCACCGCCGGCTCGGCGGCAGCCGCGCAGGGCGATCGTGGCGGCGGCCGCGGGGGTCCTGGGTATCGGCCTGGCCGACGCGGGCGCGGACGGGGCCTTCGCCTTCGCATCCACACTCGGAGAACTCGGCTCCGCATCCGTCATCGCTTCGCTGTACCCGGCCGTGACCGTCCTGCTGGGCGTCTGGCTACTACGCGAACGCCTGCACCGGCTGCACATCTGCGGCGTGTTCGCCGCCCTGGCCGGCGGAGCGGTGATGGCCGCGACGTAACGCCACGGCCAGGCGTGTCCAGCAGCGCCAAAAGGTCGCCACCTGAGGCGGCGTCGCCGCGCAAAGCGCGGCCGCGCACCCACTCGATTGTGGACGCTAGTGGTCGTCGGATCCATCTGTTGTATATGCGGTAGCGATGACGTTGGTTCAGCCTGTGTGCCCGAGAGGGAAACCGTCGAGGAGGGCACATGACGGCGTCGACGATGGCCGTGTTTCTGGTGGTGGCGGGCGCCCGCTTCCTGGTTCCGCTGCTCATCCCGCGGTTTCCCTTGCCGGCGATCGTGGCGGCGCTGGTCCTTGATGCCGTCGACCAGACGGTCTTCCAGTCCTTTGGCTACGATCCGCCCGGGTACCAGGGCTACGACAAGGCGATGGACGTGTACTACCTCGCGATCGCCTACCTCGCGACGATGCGCAACTGGACCAGCCAGCCCGCGATCAGGATCGCTCGGTTTCTCTACTTCTACCGTCTGGTCGGCGTGCTGTGCTTCGAGCTCACCGACTGGCGGCCGTTGTTGTTGATTTTCCCCAACACGTTCGAGTACTTCTTCATCGCGTACGAGATCCTCAGGCTGGGGTGGGATCCGGCGCGTCGCAGTGCCCGGTTCTGGGTCGTCACGACGGCTTCCATCTGGATCTTCGTGAAGCTGCCGCAGGAGTGGTGGATCCACATCGCGCGGCTCGACGTGACCGATCTGCTCGGCGAGATGCCTTGGCTGGGCCCGGTTGTGGCCGCGGCGGCCGTGGTTTTGGGGGTCGTGGCGTGGTTGGTGGCCCGGCCGCACGTGCCGGCTCGCGACTGGTCGTGGCGTGTCGCGGCCGAGCGGCTGCCGCTGGCGATGGACTCCGCGGACGAGCGCGACGAGTGGATCGCGGCCAATGGGCGTCTGCGCTCGGTGGCCACCATCGAGAAGGTGGTGCTCGTGGGTTTCCTGAGTGTGATCTTCGCGAAGGTCCTGCCCAGCCGGGAGGCGACCTTCGCCGGGCTGTTCTTCAGCGTCGCGGTTTTCGTCGTCCTGAACGCCGCCATCAGCCTGTGGTTCGCCAGGGAGTCGCGCAGCACGGAGTCGGTGCTTGTCACGTTCGGCCTGCGGACGCTGATCAACGTCGGGCTCATGCTGGCCGGCTGGCAGATGGGCGGTGGCGGCGATCTGAACTATGTCAACGCGTTCTTCTTCATCCTGCTGCTCAGCCTGATCACGCTGCTCGACGACCGCTATCGGCCGGTGTACGGTGCGCGCTTCCCACAGGCTCGTCCGGCGGGCCTGCGGGAAGCCGTGGCCGAGCCGGGGATCAGCCGCTGAAACGCTCGCGCAGGACGGCCAGTAGGGCGGTCCCATCGGGGACGCCCAGGCCGGTGTTGGCGTCCCACCCGGCGGCCGCGGAGTACGCCCCGTTGTTTCCGTCGATGACGTCGCGGAAGCCGGCGGTGACCCGATCTGGTGCGAGATCCCGGTAGATCAACGGCTGGAGCTGGCCGAGCGGCCGGCCAAGTGCCTGTGCCAGCCGGCAGACCAGCGCGGCCCACAGCGGGGTGCCGGCGCTGGTGCCACCGACCCAGCCCAGCTTGCCGTCCGCGTGTATCTGGTAGCCGGTTGCGGGGTCGCCATTGGCCGCCACGTCGGGCACGCCACGTCCTGGCTGATCCTGGCCGGGGCGGTTCGGTACCCCCGCGCCGGCCTGCCACGTCGGCAGGTCGAAAGCACGGCTGACGCCGCCGCCGGTGACGCCGGCAGCACCGGTGTTCCACACCGTCTCCGCCATGATCGTGCCGGTTTGCGGGTCGGCTAGGAGCGTGGTGCCGCCGCAGGCGAGCACATGCGGGCTGGAGGCGGGGAAGTTCACGTGGGATACGCCGTCGAACAGTCCGTTGCTGCTGCCGCCGTCGCCGCTGGCGGCCACCACGGTGACGCCGAGTGCGGCCGCCTCGGCGAAGAGGTCGTCCATCGCGTCCAGCAGTTGGCCGGAGGAGGCGACCTCGGACGCGCCCCAGCTCAGGCTGATCGCGGTGGGGGTCGGGTCGGCGTGGATCGCGGCGTGCAGCGCGTTGAGCGCACCGCGGTCGGAGTTTGGCGCGAAGTAGACGACGATCTGCGCTCCAGGCGCGAGCGCGCCGGCGATCTGGACGTCCAGAACCACCTCGATGGACCCGGCGCCGCCCGGCGTGTTGTCGACGCCGTCGACGGCGACGGTGCGGATCGCTGGCTTGGGCAGGCCCAGACCGGCGAAGTAGCTGTCCATGTCCTCGTCGCGGAAGCCGCCACCCATCACGACGATCGCCAGGGTCTGCCCGGTGCCGTCGGTGCCCTCCGGGAACCGGTACAGGCTGGCCAGCTCCGGCGGCGTGTAGACGACATTGGGCTGGCGCTTGATGGCCAGGAGCTCGGGGCGGTAGCGCGGGCGGGTGTCCAGGCCCAGCACGGCGAGTACGACGCCGTCCAGCTCCGTGGGCAGGTGCAGTTCGCCTTCACGCTCGCGGTACTCGCCACGGACTCCACTGAAATGGTCGAAGTCCTCGACGAGCGAGATCTTCGCGCCGAAGGCCTCAGCGAGCTCGGCGAGGGTGCCGGCGACCGTCACGCGGCGCGAGCCGGGATCGGTGTCGAGGACCTTGAGGCCGTACCCGCCCAGGACCCGCTCGGTCAGGGCCACGTCCGCGGGGTCCGCACCGTACCGCTCGGCCAGCTCCGCGCGGCGCAGGATGCCCAGCCCCGCGGCTAGGTCGCGGCGCAGGTCACGCCGGCGCCGCAGCAGCAACGTCACCTCAGCTCGCGCGTCCATGTCTGGCGCGGGCCGGCGCGCGGCGCCGGTATCGCTGCCGGGCAGGAGAGTGGTTGGCCGGTCGTCACCCATCAGGACCCTCGTCTCGCTCGTATGTCCACTCTGGATGGTCCCGCCCCGGCCGGCCAGCCAGGCCAGACGTGGCCGAGCCGGGAACGGGCCACGTCGATTTTCCCCTTAGCCCTTCGTCGCCTGATAGACGTCTGATACATGGGCCGCAGCAGGCCGAGACCGGCGGTGAACCCGCTTACGAACGGGATCGGGACAGCGGCGCACCTGGCCGGCCGAACCTGCCCGGTACCGGTTCTTGCCCGTGGGCGGCCGGATCGGCCCCGGCCGGGCGTAGGCCCGGGACCGGCTCGGCGCGCGTCGCGGCATCCTGCTCGGCCAGAGCGGTGCCTGCGCTCGGCGCGTCAGCTCGGAAAGCGGCCGACAGTCTCTTGAGTACCACGCGGCGCACGCTAACCGTTGTGAATAGATGTTCCGGCCTACAACCGATGGATGCCCAGAGAATCAGGCTCACCGAGGCTGTCGAGCCGTCGCCGCAGCTCGCCGGCGAGCGGGGAGTTGAGCCCGTCCAGCAGCCCCCACGCCGTTGTCCAGGCTTCCCAGGCGGCACATCGGCGGCCCGAAGCGAGCTGGCTGTCGCCCTGGTGTACCAGCGCGAGGGCCTGGTCCGCGCGGTGGCCGAGTGCCCGGAAGAGGTCGATGGCGCGGCCGTAGGCTTCGGCGGCCTCGGGGTACCGGCCGAGGCGATGGGTGACGTCGCCGAGATTTGCCCAGCAGTCGGCGACGCCCTGCTGTTCGGCGACCTCCTCGTAGATCCGCATCGCCGCCCGGGCGTCCGCGGCGGCCTGCGCCAACTCGCCGAGGCGGGCGCGGCACCAGCCGATCGACACGATCGCGTTGGCCTCGCCCACCCGATGTCCGGCCACTCGGAACCGTTCCCGCGCCTGCTGGTGATGGCCGATGGCTTCGACGAAACGTCCCAGGGCGCCGAGGACAGTACCGAAGTTGATGTCGACGTACGCCTGGTCCGCGGTGAGGCCGAGCTGCGCGTAGAGATCGCGGGTGCGGGCGAGTTCGGCGAGTGCCTCGTCGTACCGGCCCTGGAAGTTGAGGGCACCGGCCAGGCTCCGGCGGGTGTGCGCCTCACCGGTGACGTCACTGCCGGCCACCGCCCCGTCAACCGCGATCCGAGCCGTCGACTCCCATTGGTGCAGGTGCCCGCTGCGCTGGTAGAACGGCTGCAGGGCGAGCGCCAGGCGCCAGGCGTGTGACGGGAGCCCCTCGGTGACCGACCGCCCCACGGCGTCGGCCAGGACCCGGTGGTGGGCGGAAAACCAATCCATGGCCTGCGAGTAGTCGCTCGGCCGCAGGATCACCACCTCCGGCCGGGCTGGCGGCAGCGGGATCGGCTCGCGTTGCGGGCGGAGCAGAGCGTGTGCCGCGTGCGCCGTGTGCAGGTAGTGGTCGAGCATCCGGCCCACCGCGGACTGGCGGTCCTTGGCGCTGTCCAGTTCGGCGCTGAGGTCGAGGGCGTACCCGCGGACCAGGCCGTGCATCCGGTAGGTGCCGGGGTGCGACTCGGTGATCAGGTGGTTGCGGGCGAGCTCGGCGAGCTGCTCGCGTACCGCCGCGGGGGAGCCACCCAGCAGGCTGGCCGCTACCGGCACCGAGACATCCGGGCCGATGTGGAGCTGCAGCAGGCGGAAGAGGCGGGCGCTGGATGGGTCGAGCATCCGATATGACCAGGAGAACACCGCCCGCACGTCGGTGCCGCCGCGCAGCGCGTCCAGGGTGGGCTGCGAACGGGCCAGCTCGTCGGCGATCGCGTCGAGCGGAAAGCCGGGATGGGCGACCGCGCGGGCGGCGACGATCGCCAACGCCAGCGGCAGCCCGGCACAGTAGGCGATGATCTGGTCCACGGCCTGCCCGGCGTCCGCCAGGCGTGTGCTGCCCAGGCGCCGTACCAGCGTCTCCCGAGCTTCCTCGGGCGACAGCGGTGCGAGGGTCATCTGGTGCGCGGTGGCGAGGCCGGTGAGGCTGCGCCGGCTCGTGACGATTGCCAGGTTGCCCGGGGAGCCGGGCAGCAGGTGGCGTACGTGGTCGCTGTCGCGGGCGTTGTCGAGCACGACCATCACCCGCCGTCCGGCGAGCACTTCGCGGAACAGCCGCGCCTGCGCCTCGACGCTGTCCGGTATCCGCCGTGGTGGCAGTCCGAGCGCGTCCAGGAACCCGCGGAGGACCTCCGCCGGATCCAGCGGTGCCGCGTCGGGGGCGAACCCGCGCAGGTCGACGTAGAGCTGGCCGTCGGGGTAGCGCTCGGCCTGCCGCCGCGCCCAATGCACCGCCAGCGTGGTCTTGCCGGTGCCGGGCATCCCGTCGATGGTGATGACACCGGGGCCATCGGCGGAGAGCCGGTCGAGGACGTCCGCCAGTTGGGCCAGCTCGTGCCGGCGGCCGCCGAAGGTGCGCAGGTCCGTGGGCAGCTGAGCGGGACGGACGATCGGTCGGTCCCGGGTCGATGCCGACCGCTCGGTCTGGCGCAGTACCTCCATGCGCGCCTCATACATGACGGCGCCGGGTTCGATGCCCAGCTCGTCGGCGAGGGTGCCGCTCAGACCCCGGTACAGTCGCAGGGCCTCGCCCTGCTGCCCGACGGCGCCGAGCAGCCGCAGCAGCCGCGCCTGCAATGGCTCGTTTAGCCGGTCGGCCGCGGCAGCCGCCCGGACCGCGGGCAGTACGGCCTCGGAACGTCCGGACAGCAGCGCCGCGTCCGCCGCTGTCACGGCCGCCGCGGACCGTTCCTGGTCGATCGCCCGAAAAGGTGAGGGGTCCGCGATGACCGATTCCAGCCCGCTGGCGCAGGCGTTGGTCCAGAGGCCGAGCGCCTCGACGAAGAGCGTGGCGCCGCGCGCCGGGTCATCACGGTCGAGCGCCTCGTTGGCCTGGTCGACAAGCTCGCGAAATCGCAAGAGGTCGAGGTCTGCGGCGCCGACGGTGAGCCGGTACCCGTTGCCGTCCCGCAGGAGCCAGCGCCCTGGTGCCCGGGTCGCGAGATCGGGTTCGAAGACGCGTCGCAGCGTGCTGATGTGCCGGTGCACGAGGTTGGTGGCGCTCGGCGGCGGGTCGCTGGCCCAGAGCAGCTCGACGAACTCTGCCGCGCCGACCCAGCGGCCGGCGCGGACCAGCAGCAGCGCGAGGATCGCGCGCTGCTGCGGCGTGCCGAGGTCGATTGGCTCACCGTCCTGGGCCAAGCCGACCGGGCCGAGTACGGAGAACCGCAGCGGCGCCGTCCGCATCAGGTCGATCAGCTCCATATCGTCGCTCGACCGTGGATGCTGTCTCGACGCCCATGGTCGGGCCCGAAACCCACGATCAAGGAAAGCGTATCCGCGGACCCGTCGATGCTGCCGAGAGCTGGATCGAGGGGGGCCCGTGGTATCTGTTCAGGCCAGCACCCACTTCTGGTGGACCTGCCCGTTACAGCTCCAGATCTGTAGGGGCGAGCCGTTCGCCGTGCCCCACTGCTGCACGTCGACGCACTTGTCGGCGCGCAGGTAGATCAGGTCGTTCGCCTGGTTGAGGCGAAACTTCTGGGCGGTTGACCCGGTGCACGTCGTGAGTGTCAGCCGGGTGCCGTCCGCGGTCGATCCACCGGCCGCCGTCAGGCATTTGCCAAGCGATCGAATAGTACCGTCTGAGGAGAATATCCATTTCTGTCCGGCTCGGCCATCGCAGTCCCAGATTTGCAGCCGCACGCCCTCCGTGGCCGCACGCGATGGGACATCGACACAACGACCGCTGCCGACGCCGCGGATCGCGCGGCCCTGGGCTGGAGCCGTAGTCGGCGCGGGCGGTTTCACGCTCGCGGACCGAGGCGGTGCCGCCGCGGACGTCTGCGGGCGACCGCCCGGTTTGGCCGGCGGCGGGGGCGGCGGAGGCGGCACACCCTGGCTGGCCGGCCCGCCCGGTCCAGACGCCGGGGGAGCCTCGGCTCGTCCCGGTGGCGCGCCCTGCGGCATCGATACCCACCCGACCGGCCGGAAGCCGGCGGCGACGAGCCTGAACGTGTCGCCGTTGGCCGTCCAGTCGCGCTCGGCGCTGGACCAGGTGAGCAGGTACGTGGCATTCTCGCCGGACAACGCCCGGGTCACCGCGTGCATCGGGACGCCGTCCCCGCCGGTCCAGCTGCGCTCCCAATCGACCGCGGTGGCGGACTGCTCGACGAGTCCCACGTAGATCCGCCGGTAGTCCGGTAGCCCCGCCTCCGACCGCTCCCGGTCCAGGATGAGCTTGAGCACGTCCTGCCCGGCGGCACCCGCGCTCTCGACCGAGAACTCCCCACCCCGTCGGGGCGACGGAGCACGACGCGATCGCCGGTGTCCGTGATCTGCCAGGTGTCCGGGACGGGCAGCGAGACCCCCGTGTTGGCCTCGTAACGGCGCCAGCCAGCCGGGACGGCAGCGTTCTGCTCGGCGGCGGCCGGCTGGGTACCCGGATCCGGATCGCCGCTCTGGCCGACGAGGGCGGTCACGGACACGGTGACCGCGAGAAGCAGCGCCGCCGTCGCGGCCCCCGCCGCCCACCAGCGTCGCCGCGGCCGTCGGCCGCGGCGGTCGCCCGCCGATACCGGGAAGACCGCCGGGACGGCGGGCACCGCGTACCGCTTGGGCACTGGCCACGTCGCGGATTCCTCCGGGTGGGGCTCCGACTGCGCGGCGTGGCGCAGCAACTGCTCCGCGACCTCGGTGCTGATCCGCTGGTCAGGATCGCGGCGCAGGAGGCCGACGAGCGCCGGTGCCAGCGGGCCGGCGCGGACCGGCGTGGGTGGAGGCTCGGTCGCCAGCGCGGCAAGTGTCGCCATCGGCGTCGCTCGCGCGTACGGCCCCTTTCCTTCCACCGCGGCGTACAGGGTCGCGCCCAGCGACCACAGATCCGAGGCGAAACCGACCTCGCCGTCCGCCGCGCGTTCCGGCGGAATGAACGAGGGGGATCCGACGACGAGGCCTGCCTCGGTCAAGCTCGGGTCGGTGTCGGCTACGGCCAGACCGAAGTCGGTGAGCACCGCCCGGCCGTCCGTCGCCAGCAGCACGTTGGCCGGCTTGACATCGCGGTGCAGCACGCCGGCCTGGTGCGCGGCATCCAGCGCGGCAAGAATGTCGAGGCCAACCGCCGCCGCTCGCTGCGGCGACATCGGGCCCTCCGCGGCGAGCGCGTCGGCGAGCGAACGGGCCTCGACGTACTCCATGACGATCCACGGGTCGCCGTCGGACACCACGACATCGAGCACCCGAACGATGTTGCGGTGGTCGAGTTGGGCGATCGTCCGCGCCTCGCGCAGCGCGCGGGTGCGCAGCAGCTCCAGGTCCTCCATCGGCAGCGACTGGGCCGGCCGCAGCTCCTTGACCGCGACGTCGCGGTGGAGCATCTCGTCCCGGGCCCGCCACACGCGGCCCATGCCGCCTTCGCCGAGCAACGTGGACAGACGGTAGCGATTGTCAACCAATTGGTTGGCCCGGTCGGACACCTGGCAGAACGTACCGGCTGGGCCAGGCCCGGCGAAGCGCTGTTGCCCCGCAGGACGATACGGGATGGCCCAAAGGGCACCCGGCCCGCTCGCGATTCGATCCGCCGGCTGAACTACGCGCGGTATCCCGTCGTTGTTGGGGCGTCAGAGGTCGACAAGGGAGGGGAGCGGTCCCGATGAACGGCGACGCCGTACCGGTGGAGGCGCACGTCCTGGTCGAGACCGTCGGCCAGGTGCTCGTGATTCGCACGGCCGCGGAGCCCCTGGACGCCTTGGCCGCGATGGCCGACGCCCTGCCCGCTGATCCCGACCGGGCGGTGCTCATCGTCACGGTCGGCGCGGGACGGCTTCCCGGCCTGCCGGCGGTCCTGCCGCGGATCCTCGACGACCATATGAACGAGGCGAGTTCACTGCGCATCGTGGCACTCGGGCGGGCGGAGGAGCCGCCGCTGCTGCTGCCGGCGGTGCGCCAGCTGGCTTGGGATGTCGGTATGGAGATCCTCGTGCCGGCGGGTCCGCTGATCCCCGGGACAGCACCGCCGGTCTGGGTGCGCTACGGCGCGGCCGGCTCGATCGAGTACGAGCCGCCCTGGCCTCCCACACTTGTGCCACTACCCTCCAATGTGGATACAAGCCCACGAGCAGCCCGACCGGAGTCAAGTTCGGACTCGA
Organism: Phytohabitans flavus; assembly: GCF_011764545.1. GTDB lineage: Bacteria > Actinomycetota > Actinomycetes > Mycobacteriales > Micromonosporaceae > Phytohabitans > Phytohabitans flavus. The sequence goes on from NZ_AP022870.1 coordinate 1,264,554, forward strand.
TCACCCGGGTGCTGTCGGTCCCGGCCACACCGCCGCCGGCGTCCGGCAGCCGTTCGCAAAGGCCGGGCCGGCGGGTCATCCGCCGCCTGACCGGCATGGGCTCCGTCCAGCCCGGTCCGGTGAATCCACCCGCTCCTCTTTCGGCCGTGCCGCCTCCGCCTGCGCTCCCGGCCATGAGACCCGCCGTCGCCTCGCCGGTGGCCGTGGCCCGGGCGTCCGTCCAGCAGCAGCGTCCTCCTACGCCCGCACCAACAGTGCCCCCCGTGCCGACCGCCGCTCCTGCGCCGCCCGCCCTCCGGTCCCTGCTGTGCCGCCGGAAGTTCCCGCGCCGGTGTTGCCTCCCACGGTGGCGGCACCCCGGCCGGTACCGGTCAATCGGGCACTGCTAGGCCGTGAGCGCCGCTGGCCGCATGCGGATTCCATCGGCGCGGCGGCGCCGAGGCGGAACCAACCTGGTCCGTCGGCCACGCCCCCGATGCCGCTCGCCGAACCAGTGCTGGCCGTCCCCCGGACACTCGAGCCCGCGCTGGACCTGCATCCGGTGGTGGCTGCTCTGTCCTCGGCCGCGCCGGATCTGCCGATGCCGGCACCGGCGGCGCCGCTTCTGCCAGTCACTGCGGAGGCGGCAGCGCTCGCGCCGCTTCTGCCTGCGACCGCGGAGGCGGCAACGCTCGCGGCGGGGGCGATGCCGGCGGTCGGCGCGCCGGTGAACGAGGTGGCGATGCCGCTCCGGCTGCCCACGAACGAGTGGGGAGCGGCCGACCACGCCGCGCTGCGCCGGGCGCTGAACGGGCGCTACGACGCGCACTCCCGCCAGATCTCCCGCATCCTCGCCGAAGAGCCTGGCCTGCGCGGTACCGGAGCCACGCCGGAGGTGGTGTCCGGCCTTGTCGCCTTACGCGCGTACCACTCCGGCGAACGGGACGCTGTCAACCAGGCATTGCGCACAGGTGGCGGTGGTGGCGCGCTCGACCGGGCGGTCACCATCGCCCGCGGTGCCGCGTACGGCCTGCGGCGACTTCCCACGGTGCTCGGCCCGGTTTTCCGCAGCGGCCGGATACCCGCCGCCACGCTCGCCGCGTACCGGCCGGGCCTCCGGCTCGTCGAGCCCGGATTCCTGGATGCGGAGGTGGGCGCCGTCCGAGAACGGGACGCCACCGTGGAGTTTCGTATCTGGTCTTCCAGCGCGCGCCGCCTCGGCTGGCTCGACATCGAGGACGCACCGGGCGCGATCTTCCCGCCGGCCACCTGGTTCGAGGTGCTCGCCGTCGACGAGCCGGAGAGCGGCCCTCGACAGGTGCTGATGCGCGACCTCACCGGTGGATCCGCCGCGACCCGACTGGAACGGATCCTTGCACGGCTGCGCGGTTTCGCCAGCGACCTCGAGCCGAGCGGCACCACGCTCGTATACGCCGTGCACGCCCCGGGGTGGACGAGCACGGCAACCCGTACCGGTTCGCGGAGGAACCGTAACCTCCCGGCGGCCTCGCCGATCGCCTGCCTATCAGGCGTAGATGCAGGCTAGCAAGACTGGAAGTGTTAATTGCCGACGACGGCGTCGGACAGAAAGGACCAAACGATGGTGGAGTTCAGCCCGGCGTTCGCGGAGTGGATGGCCACGGAACGGCTTGACCGCAGCCGCTCCGGATGGATGGATGAGGAGCGCCGCTCAGCTCGACGCAGGGCCATGCACGCCCGCCGGCAGCAAGGCAAGCGTGCAGAGGGCAGGTAGGGCACGACGCGCGTCCCGGCGGGCTGCGGCCAGCCCGCCGGTTCCGCCTTCACAGGGTTCAGGACGGGGAGGCGGCGTGGGCTCGGGCCAGATCGCGCGCGAACTCCGCCTCCCGCGCCTCGCGCATCGCCGTGGTGGTGAAACTGACGGCCGCCAGTGACTCTTGTGCGGCGTCAGCGATTCGGTTGAGGCCGTTGTAGGAGATGACACCCGTCTCGAACGCGTCTACCGCCGCCCCGACGTAGGTGTCGAAGAAGTAGATCTGGCGGTCGCGCAGCTCCTGCCGCCGCTGTGGCGGCGTGGGCTTGATGTCGTGGATGAACGCGGCTCGGATCGCGTGCGGGTGGCGCTGGTAGGCGCCGATGCTGAGATCAACGTCGCCTTGGCCGCTGTCCCCGACGAGCACAAAGCCGTATTCCGGAAACAGTTGTAGGTACTGGTCGAGGTTTTCGAGCTTCTTGGCGGCGATGCGCCTGTTGCCGACGAGGTGGAGCAGGCTGCCGGAGAGCATGACCGCGGTCGTCACGCCGTGCTGGCGCATGACTTCCAAGGTGATGTTCTCGACGAGTGTCAGGGGATCCTGGGGCCGGCCACTCAGGAACACGATGTTGCGCGGGTCGGCGCTCCGCGTGGCGCCCGGCCCTCTGGTCAGCTCGTCGTAGAACGCGAGGACGCCGGGGTAGACCGTGTCACGTGGATAGCGCCAGTCCTTGAGGCTGGCCAGAAACGTGTCGTCGATGTCGCTGATGACCTTGTTCTCGCCGGCCGGATGGGCGGCGGCCTCGGCTTGTATGTGAGCGAGGAGTTGGGTGCGTATCGCGGGATCATCGATGTCACGGAATACCAGCTGCTGTAGATCGTGGTGGTTGCCGCCAGCATCGACGAGGTTCTTGAAGTCCGTCAGCTCCCGGCCGCTCAGCCCGAGAAAGAGGTTGAGCAGCGCCTTCTCCTGCGGTTTGGGCGTGTGTCCAAACTGGAGTGCCGACGCCAGCGACACGCGCACCGGCAGCGACAGCTCGGCCGATCGGGTGACCGACAGCAGATCGAGCAACGGAGCGGACTCGTCGCTACCCAACAGGCCGCCGTCGAGCTTCGACAAGAGGTCCACAAGGTCGGTGTTGAGGAGGAAATAGTTGAGCTCCTCGTTCGACGCGTCTTTGAACATGTCGACAATCGCCGGTTCGAGTCGCTTGTCTGAGGCGTGCCGCAGGGCGCTTCGCAGAGCCTGCAACTTACTGGCCGCGATGACCTGGTTCATACACAGCTCCATGTTTCGACGGCCGCCACCGTGAGTGCCGGGCGGATCGACGCTAGGAGCCGGCTGTCTACATGAGATGGACGATCCATGGATCCCGGCACGAGTGGCCCACGGTTGCACTTTCGGGCAACGCGGCTGAACGCGAGGGAACTCCCGGCCAAGCAACTCGCGCGCCCGGACGCGATCCATCGCTATGGTCAGGAACGGAGCACAGTGGATGGTCGTGATGTGCGGCGTCCGGTCCGGCATAGGGATGGGAAACGAGTGTGGACGTAGCGGAGTTCTATGCCGTGGTATCCGGCATCAACTTCACCCTCCTCGGCCTCTGGTGGGTGGCCGTACAGGAGCGGCCGCAGCTGCGGGACACCAAGACCGGGACCGACCGCCTGGCGTACGCGGTGTCGCTGCAGTTCCTCCTGCCGGGCACGGCCGCGTTGTTCGCACTGGTGGCCGTGGACGCCCCGTTCCTCTGGCAGGCGGCCTTCCTGCTCGCCGGGGTCGCCGGGAGCGCCGGAATCCTGCTGCTGGCACCCGCGCTTCGCCGTGCGGGAGTCCGCGTGGTGCGGCTGCTGCTCTACCTGGTCGGCCTTCCGCTGTACCTCCTCGTCGCACTGACCGCGATTCTGCCGTTTGAGCTTGGCAACCTCAGCGGCCTGCACCTGGAAGCCATGCTCTTCGGCCTGCTCATCCTCGTCGGCACGCAGACCGCATGGACGGCGGCGATGTTCGTGCCGGAGGAACCGCCAGCCCCCTCGGGGGACGTACCGGCCGCCGCGGAACACGTACCCCCCACGACGGCCCACGGGCACGCACGCATCTACGGCCGCCCCCGCAACGACTGAACCCAGGGCGGTCAGGAATCTCTCAGCCGCCGATGCTGAACCCGGACCGTGAGCGGGGCGTCATGGGGTGTGACGGCGGCTCTACGTGCGGCGCCGCCGCTCGGACCACGTCAACAACTGGGGGAGAAGCTCGTGACCGCTCCGGAATACGTCGAGATCGAGGTCCCATGGCGCTGGTGGCGGGCTGAGCAGCTCGCCGAATCGCTGTGCCGGCAGGCGTTCGGCGAAGTCATGGCCGCTGCATTCGAGACTCGCGCCACGCGTGACGCGCTGGCCCTGACCTTGATGCTCAGTGGCGTGACGGGGGAGACCGCCCGGCCGTCCAGGGTTGTGCTTGGAATGATCCGTGATCGCCTCTCCGCGGTGGCGAGCTGGCGGAGTTGGAGCCAGGACGCGCTTCGGCGGTCCCCGGCGGACGACGTCGACATCAGGTTCGCCGCTGCGAGCTGGCAGTGGTTGATGCGTACCCGGCTCCTCAAAGGACGGTGCCCGACCTGCAGTGCGGGCCAGCGCGAACCGGTCGATGCGCTGGACGTGGGAGTGCGCGGGGCGCGCGAGGTCGTGGATGCGCTCTTGTGGTAGCCAGGAGTGACATGCCGTTGTCGCAGACCCGATGGTAGAGCGGTGAATGACAGAGCTACAGCTGAAGCCCGGTACGACGGCGGCTCGGATTCTGGGGTTGGGCACGTACCGCCCGACAACCATCGTCGGAAACGACACCGTCGGGGCGCCGATCAACTCCAGCGATGAATGGATCCGCCGCCGAACGGGTATCCTTAGACGTCGCCATGCGAACACGGCCGAGACAATCGTGGAGATGGCTGCCGCATCCGGACGCAAAGCGCTCGCCGACGCCGCGGTCGACCCGGGAGAGGTCGGCGTCGTGATCCTGGCCTCGATGTCCTACCTGGACCGAGCACCCACGGCGGCGCCCAGGGTCGCGTACCTCATTGGTGCCACGGCCGCGGCCGGAATGGACCTCGGCGCCGCCTGCGCCGGCTTTTCTCATGCGCTCGCGGTCGCCGACTCGCTCGTGCGCGGCGGGTCGGTCACCTATGCCGTGGTCATCGGCTCCGAACGGATGAGTGACATCGTCGATCGGACGGATCGCGGAACGGCCTTCCTGTTTGGCGATGGCGCCGGCGCCGTAGTCGTCGGCCCCAGCCACACCGCGGGCATCGGCTCAGTCGTCTGGGGCAGCGCCGGCGAGAGTCACGCTCTTCTCGGATACGACCGGGCATGGCGCGAGGTCGGCTATGGAGGCCGTCCGCCGACACTGCGGATGGAAGGGCGGGAGATCTTTCGCTGGGCTGTCCAGGCCATCCCAGAGGTGGCCAGTGAGGCCATGCGGATCTGCGGTGTCACGGCCGAGGACCTGACGGCGTTCATCCCGCACCAGGCGAACGCGCGGATCGTCGAGTCGGTCGCCTCGACGCTGCGACTTCCCGCACGCGTGCACGTGGCGTTGGATGTCACCGAGGTGGGGACCACATCGGCTGCATCCATCCCGCTGGCCATGGACGCGTTGCGGGCCGAGGGGCGTACGGCGCCGGGCGACCTGGCCCTGCTCGTCGGCTTCGGCGCGGGCCTGTCGTACTCCGCGCAGGTCGTCGCACTTCCCTGAACCCGTGTTGAGCCAGTCTCCGGCTACGAAAGACGAAGGGTGCGTAGTAGGTGGGTTTCAATGCCTGGGGTAGTCGTCTGCTCGTAGCCGTGACGGCGGTGACGTTGACCGCGCTGACCGCCTGCGGTTCCGGTACTGGCGGGGACACCGCGACTGGACCGTCAGGAAGGCCCGACCTCGCTGCGGGTGATGCCGCGAAGTGCCCGCCGGGCGCGGTGTGCGTCTTCTCGGAACAGAATCTTGGCGGCGCGATAGCTGTGCTCGACGCGCTGGCGGCGCAGCCATTCCGGATGCTTGACCTGCGTCGAGCCGGCCAGTTCTCCGACGGGTCGCCTATCAACGACAACATTTCCTCGTACGTGAACAACAGCGACAAGTTCTGCCTCTTCACCAACAACGTGCAGACCGGCGCGGCAAACAGGGGTGATCTGCGCGCCAGCGACGGTGCGGCGTGGGACGCCGGCGGTGACGACGGCAACAACATCGTCGAGGTGAGCCCTCAGCGCTCTGGGACGTTCAGTGGAGCGTTCGCCAGGTTCGACAACGTCTTCTCGTCGATCCTCTGCGAGCCGGAAGGCTTCATCGACAGGTCCACCAACGCGTTCGTCCGTCCGTTCGTCAGCCCGGACGGGAGGAAGAAGGGCTGCCCGGAAGACGCGGTGTGTCTGTTCTCGGCCATCGACTACAACGGCCAGATGGAGGTCCTGCCGGAGCTGGTCGGGTCCCCGTTCGAGATTCTCGACTTCACCGGCAAGACCTTCAAGGACGGATCCCGAGTGGACGGGGCGGTATCCTCGGTCGTGAACAACAGCGACCGGTTCTGCCTGTTCAGTACCGTGAAGCAGACCGGAGCTGTCGAGCCGGCGAATGCCATTACTGACAACCGCACCCCGTGGATGACCGGACCGGGCGTCACAGTGGTGAATCCCGGCAAGGCCTCCAATGTGGGCACCGATCCGGCGGCCAACGACACGTTCTTGTCGGCGTTCTGCTCACGGCAGGAGCCCAGGGCAATCCCGACACCAACCTCCTCGAGGGACTGACGCCCTCATCGGGCGGATCCACCACAGCTCGGCGGCGTGACCGGGATCGAACCCGATGTTCCGATCGCCCGTCCTGGGGTGCATGAAGACATTGCGAATTGGCGGTCCTGCTCTGCTGCTGCTCTTCCTGGCCGCCTGCGGCGGCGAGGATCCCACGGGGCTGACCGCCACCCCGAGCGCTCCTGCCACGCCAAGTCCGCCCGCGTCGAGCCCACCTGCCGCGTCGGGTCTGCCCGCGTCGACTTCCCCTGCGCCGAGTCGTCAGGTAGCCAAGCCGCCCGCCTCTGGTGGCTCGAGCCGGGGCGGAAGCGCCAGCGCCATCCTGCGCGGCGAGCGGCAGGTTGTCATCCTGCCGGTTGACTCGTTCGAATCGGTTCTGGCCCTCAATGACGCGGACCGGCTGACCCTGCTGGACGGCGACCCGGACCGCGACCTGTTCGTCCTGGCGCCGGTGGGCGGTGGCCGGTTCCAGATCAAGACGGCGAAGGCAGACCGAGGGGGCGAACCGTCGTGCATGCAGGTGAAGGAGGATGGCGTCAATCCCGCGACGGTCGTCGCCAGAGCCTGTGATGTGGGCGTGCAGAACCAACTGTTCACGATCGAGGAGGCGAAACAGGTGAAGAACGGACGCCCTAGCTACAACATCATGGTCGATGGAGGTGCCTACCTGCTGGAGGGCAGCAGCGGCGGCCTGATCGCTGAGCAACTCGGCGACGGATCGCCCACCAGCTTCACGTTCGTCGACAACGGCCCCTCCGCGTTGCCCAAACTCGGCGACTGAGGGGTCCGTCCAACCTTGACGTCATGAACGCCGAGAGGGTCGGCGTTCATGACGTCGCGGTCGGCGTCTCAGGAGCGAGGTGCGCTGGTCACGCTGAACGCGATGGTGCTGAGCGAATCCTGAAGGCCGCTCCAACCCTCGTTGGCGACGAGCACATCCTCGCCGAAGTCCACGTCCACGTAATCGGGCGTGCCACCGAAACCGTCCGCACCGACGCCGTACAAGCCGGTCCGGTTCCCACCCTGGTCCGAAAGCGTCACCGTGCTGTTGAAGGGCTCGGTGTGGAAGTTGCCGAACATGTGGCCCATCTCGTGGGAGATGAGCGTCGCGAGGGTACGGCCGACGAACCGCACCCGGTCGCTACCGGGGCCGAGGTACGTGTTTACGGACGCGGCGATCGGCGCGGGAGCACTCAGCCGGTCTAACAGCACGAGTGCGCTGTCTTCGGTCTCCATGTTGCCAGCATCGATGTACTGGCTGATCCCGATCGTCGGTATGCCGGACTCGGCAATCGTTCCGCCGACGATCCGGAGGGAGTATCTGGGATTCCCGCCCCGGGCGACGACGTCCGCCAGCAGGTTCTCCTCAACGCTGGCGATTGTGGCGTCGATGACCGCGCTTTCGTCGGCGTCGGTCAGGCCCCAGCCGGCGAGGAAGGAGCGCAGCGGGCTCAGGGCACGCGGTCCTGGCTCGACGCCGCCCGGGAAGGGAAAGATGGATGTGTCGAGAGTCGCACCATCAAAATCCAGGAAGATCGTCTGCTGGCGGCCAGCGCCTTCCAGGGCCGGGCGATACACGCCGATGGTCAGCTGGTACGCGCCCCCGTCGCCTTGCATCGCGACGGCGTACCAACCCGCCTCGTCGGCCACGTGGTCGGTGCCCGCCGTTCCACCCTGCGGCAACGGGCTGGCCGGCGCAAGCCATTGGGATGTGTCGACTACCGAGCCGTGTACCTCGCGCAGGCGCGGGTCGTAGCCGCTCACGCGCTTGCCGGCGCCGCTGACAGAGGCCCCGACGACGTCTCCCTTGTCGAGCCAGACGGCGAAGAAGTTGAAGCGGTGGGCAGTAGGAGGTCCGATCGACTGTCGATGGATTGGCAGTTCAGGGCCCATCTGGTGGTTCGTCGATCGGTTGCGTATCCGCAGTCGAGCTACTCGGTTCAACGTCACCGACGGGGACCTGGCTGGGTGTGCAGCCGACGATTCGGCGCGGCCGGCCGAGGTCCGGATGGTCCAAGCCTGACCTGGGCCAGCGGAACCCTGTGGTCAGGCGGGTGCCCAACTCTTACGCGGCTGGCTCTGACGTCGGGGTGTCGCGGACCGGCCTGTCGCGGGCGGGATCGACGTCGTTGGGTGTGGCTCTGTCCGACGGAGCGACCGTGATTGCCCAGTCTCCGAGTTGATACGCCGACCGTCCCGGCTCTGACTGCGTTGCCGATCGGCCCGGGGCGTGGCTGGGCGATGCGGATTCCACGGGCACCAGCGGGCCGATGGGTTGGGGTTCGTCGGTAAATGTAGTGTCCCCAAACCCCGGAGATCGGATCGTCTCGAGACGGTCCGAGCGCGGCTCAAGGAGTTGCTTGACGGCTCGTCGTAGCTTCTGTATTTGATTGATCAATTGGCTTTCGTCTTCGGCGGGGTCGCGCTGACGCGTGCCCCTCGGCATTTTCAGCCACACCCTGATGGCCTTGTCGATACGCAGCAGCTGCTCATTCCCGTTGCTGTCTGGTGTCCGTTGGACATAGCGTCGGACCGCATCATCGATTGCCTGCAGTTCCGCTGACCGAGAGGGTACCGAGGCGGTATCTTGTCGGAATTTACGCACCGTCTCATAGTTGGAGTCAGGTTCAGTTGCGCCCCCGATCACCGGCGTGGCAGCCCTTCCTGACCCAATGTCGAGAGGCGCGAGACGGCCACCCCGAACCGGGCCGACAAGGTCGGCCGGGTCGACGCTCTCAGGCTCGGTACTTTCGGATGCGAACGGATTCGAGAACTTCGGTGCGTCGGACCGGGAAAGCGAGGATGAGCGGGACGGTGCACTGGGAAAGAGGCGGGTCGGGTCGAAAGATTGGATGGAATCCGTCCGTCCCCGGCTACTGGATTCACTAAAAATTGACCCTTGGCGCTGTGTTCTCGGTTGGGAGATGGCACGGGCGAGATCTGTTGCCGATTGGGAACCGAGCGACCCGATGCTGTCGGTAGTCGACTCGCGACGTGGGAGTGTTGCGTTCTCCAAGGATGCCATCGATTGATTCCGTGAGGGTGTTCCCGATCTCGGAGGGGTAGTTCCGAAGAGGCTGAAGACCGACCCGCGAGACATGCGGCGTACGGATTCGAACAAGCCTGGTCTGACAGAGGATTGCTTGCGACTCGGCGGAGCCGACGTCGATGGTTGTGACGAGTCGGCGATTTCGTTGTCGATCGGAAAACGATGGGCCGCATCGACCGGACCGACCGTCTCCACAGGATTCATCGGTTCCTTGGTGTACGGCTCGCCGTCCCAGTCCACAAGCGATATTTCGGTAGCGGAGGGCGGCGCGGCGGGTGGCGGTGCGCCAGGTTCATGTCTGGACGTGTCTGGCTGGGCAAGCCCTCTTGTCGGAGTGAACCGGACAAGCGGTGCCCTGCCAGGTTGGTACTCTTCGACGATTTCGTTTCGGACCGCGATGTGGGACTGGTTGGTGGGCTGCCATGCCATGTGTGGCGGGTGCTCCACCGCCGCAGGGCGCAGCGTCGCGATGATCTCTTCCAGTCTTGCGCCGGCAACGCGTTCCCCGGTCCGGGCGTCCAGCACGTCGTACAGGTCATGATCTGCGGTCACTGGTTTCCAGGTGTACGTTTGGATCAGCTCTTTGGTTGGTCCCGCTCTGTTCAAGCCTGCCGGCATCCGCCGGTGCACGATTCCATTGATGTTAATGAGATCTGGTCCCAGCACAATTCCGGACGGCCCCGCGCCCGCCCCGTGGAGGCTGTGCTCCCTCTGCCGATACTCGAAGCGGTGCCGTAGCCCTTCGTCCGATGGCGACTGTGGGGATGTTGGATCGAAGATCCCCGCCAGTCCCGCGTAGCCACTGGGCGCACCGAGCTTGACGTCTCTGTCCTGTAGCGTCTTTCCTTTGTGCTCGAGCGGTTTGGGCGCGAAGCCTGCTTCCAGCCACGGTACCGCAGCCGGGTTCGTCGGCCGGACGTCTATTATCACGTCCTTTTCGTCGGCGATCTGCTGGAGCATCTCGCGGTTTTTCTTAGGGATCCCGTATTCCTTCTCCACCGCCTCGAGGGTTACTGGTGCACCCGATCGGATGACGCGCTGCCCCACGGCGGCGTACTGTTCGTCCTGCCGGGCGAGCCGCAAGTGGTATTTAGCGCCCGCTCGCAGCTGTATTGGCGCCTGGCCCGGCTGCTCGACGACGATTGACAGGTCAAACACCGCAGCAAGGGTCGGTACCAGTAGGTCACCGAGCCGCGAGTTCCAGACAGCGCCGTCCTGCAAACCATGGATGAGCAGTTGAAGAAGGGAGGGCAACTGACGCCTGCTTCGCACGAAGTTGTTTGCGAATTCGATGACCGCGGCGTCAGCCGAGGTGCTTCCCGCCTTCGCTGCTGCCGAGTTGCTTTCCCGCCGCGCGTCAGTCCAGATCGCGTGATCGGGATTCAACATGTTTGCTTCGTCGGCCGCAACGGACAATTGGTCAGGCGGCAGGTCGGCGAATAGTATGTAAAGCCTGTAGGCCGCGTCTTCCCCTTCCTCCAGATCTGCCAGTTCCCGTTGCACGGGCCCCTTCGGGAGCATTAGCCGATTCAATGCCTCATTTCGCAGATGCGTCACGGCGGCTGGATTGTCGATTGGCACGCCGATGATGCTCTTGACGAAATTTTCGAGCCCATGTGTACGTGCGCTCCGCAGCACTGCGTGGAGGAGCGCGTCACCGCCGCGTGGGACGGCGATGAGGCCGCGTCCGCTCGGTGACTGCTGTGCTGCGGACGAGGAGGTATCCGTACTTGCAACCGCACCAGACCCGCTCGGCTGCCCTTGGCCCTCCTCAGGTGTACCGGCCGGAATATCCGAGCGCCCGGCACCATACAGGCGCCGGTCGTACGGGCCGCCCGGGGTAGCACGCATCAACTGATCCGCCACCGCGCGAACTAGCGCCCGCTCGGTACCGCCCGGCGGTTGACCCACCACCTGAACCGCCTTTTGAACCTCCGCCTCGCTGTAACGCTCCGTCCAGTTGCGGCTCCTCAACTCGCTGTCCACCCAAACGATCAGATCCTCCATACGCATTGGATTAGACAGAGTGCCGACCGGCACGGGCTGGGATTTCGGACGCGGCACCGCAGGGCTGTCCCCAACGGTCGCATCGGCCAGCGTCTTGCGATCCGAGCCGTCGTCGGACGCGGTGCCGTCGGACATGCCGGCGCTGCCACCAGGGGTCTGCTGATCGCGGCTGCCGCTATTGGACACGGCATCGCCGTCGACGGTGCCGGCGGCCCAAGAGCCGAGCTCCGCGGCTGGGGTCTGGGTGTGGTTCTGTGTTGGCGGGGGAGTGTTGTGCGCACCGGCCGGGGTTTGGTGTTGCTTGCGGCTGGTGGGGGTGGGCCGCGGCTGGTCGGTCATCGGATTCCTGGGGGCGCAGCTGTTGTTGGAACCATGGTGGCTGTCCGGGGTCCTGCTCGTGTGGCGCGAGCACGCCCAGACGTTCCCATCCGGTCCTGCGTCCGCCCTCTAATGCCAGGAACAACTCCTGCGCTCTTCGGTGATCCAGGTCCTGTTGCTTGGCCTGGCGGCCGGCGGCCCCGTCGTCTACTGACGTCTCCCAGGGGGTCGCTGAATCGGCGGCCGTGACTGCTTCCCAAGGGGTCGCCGGGTTGATCGGCGTGGCTGTGGGTCTGGTTGGGCCGGCCAGCGGGCGCGGGCGTGATGTCGGCTTGGCCGTGGCGAGGTTGGGTTGTCCTCGCCCACGCATCGCGTCCAGGACGACAAGGGCTACGTCTCGCGAGCTGTGCATCTGCTGGGCCTCGAAAAACTCGACCACCGCAGCGACCACGTCCTGGTCACCACCGTCGATCCGGGCAGCCAACCGCCGCCGCTCTACCGCCTCAGCCACCGCCGAACGCGCCTGGGCGGATTCGAGTAGCTCCGGACGCCACGGCGCGTCGGTTCCACGTTCCTTTTCATACTTTAGCCGGTACGCGTCCTGCGCTTCCCGCACCCAAACCGCGACCTGATCGGCCGAAGGTTCGTCCGCCAACGGCGGCACCAAGTCACGAACAGCACGCGCTTCGTGCGACCCGAGCAACTCCATCAGCCCGGCACCAGGCGAACCCGTCCCGGACCCGCTCGAAGTCCCCGTTTCGAAAGCCGCCTTCACCCATTCCCGCAGACCAGCATCGTCCGACACACCGCTGGTCTGGACAGTGGCCTCGATCCGGACCGGTCCACCACGCCGCCGCCGACCCAACCACCCACGCATCCTGCCCGGCACAGACCCGGCACCCACAGGCAACACATCACGCCGGGGATGCCCTCGGCGGTTCACCAACTTCTTGAGCGGCCACCTGCGGTCCGGAGCCTTCGACTTCTGGGCGACCGAGACCGGGACCGCACCGGGCGGTAGATCCGTCAGCCGGGGTTTAGGTTTTGCTACTACCCGCACCCATGCCATCACGTTCCTCGGCCGCCGTGTCGCGGATGCCCGGCCGGCCGCCGATCGGTGGCGCACGCTGCGTGTCGCGGCGGATAGCCGGTCGGCATATGTCACGGCGAGCCGTCCAATCGCTGCTGCTTTCGCGCGTGCGAGGTCGGCGATGCCGGGTGGTTCGACCGCCAACTTTGAGGCGTGTGCGAAGTCGGCCAGAAACTTGGGTGATGGTCGGCCCCTGCCGGTGGGGACCAACTGTACGCGCTGTACGCGGTCGTTTCGTCTCGGATTGTTGTCGAGTTCGGTCCAGACGATCCGACCCAGCTGCGCGGCTGTCAGCCGCACCTTCTCGACTCGACCGTGCCGAATCACCGAAACCTCGGCGAAGTCTCCGGCGACTTTCACTATTACCGAGGTCGCTTTGCGTGCCGGAAGCACCCACCGGCTCCCGTAGCCGATGGGGCGACCGATGAACAGCGCGGACCGTCCGCCCCGATGAGCGGCCCTCCGGACAATCAACGGCGCACCGTCCACGAGCCAGGAGGTTTTGCCGAGCGTCAAACGGTCGCTTGCCGGCGGACCCGGGGCCGGACCGGGCCGATCTGCCGGTGGCGGCGCCGGCCGGGCAGGAAGCGGTTGCTGGGCGGTCTCGTTCCGCGGTTCGGGCTTTGTGCGCGCTGGGGGAGGATTGTTCCCACCGTCGGTGTCGGCCGGGCTTGGGCCTTCCGTGCTGCTGCGTTCGGGGAGGACGCCGTCGCGGTCAGGGACGGTGGCCCACGAGCCGGGCCCGGCGGCTCGATCCTGGACACGGCCACGCGGCGGCGAGGAACTGTCCGGGACACCGGCGGGCGCCTGCGTCGACCCGCTCCCGGCCATCGGTGTGGAGCCGGGTGGTGATACCGGGCTTGGGTTCCGGCCGGGCGGCGAACCCGTCTGCGGACCTGGCGTGGTGTTCGGCCCGCTGGTTGGGGCGGGTCCTGAGGTGTTGTTCGTGCCGGCTCCGCCCACCGGACCGCTCCCTGCGGCGGAAGTGGCGGCCGGTGGGCTCGCCAGCCCATCGACCGCCGGATCGCCGATGGTTGGGCCGGGAGCGGGTGCTGTGTCCAGGATGGAGCCCGTGCTGGGGTTGGTACCCGGTTGGCTGTCTGGTTTGGTGACCGGGCCCGTGTCCATGTTGGAGGCTGGTGGCTGGCTCGGATCGGTGTTGGGCGTGGTTGACGGGCTGGGACTAGCGGATGCCGGCGACGGCGGCACGCCAGCGCCGGTTTGTGGCGGCGCCGCGGCAGAGGTGGGCGTGTATCCGGCGGGTCCTGTGCTGGCTGGTGGGCTGTTGACGGGTCCGGCCTGCGGCCAGGCGGTGGTGGGTGGGTCGGCGCGCCAACCGGTGGGTGGGACTGCCGTCTGAGGGCTGCCCGCCCCGCTGGTGTCCGGACCGCCGGCACCGACCACGGTATCGGTATTCCAGTCAGAGCCGTAGCTGTCGCTGTCCGAGCCGTAGCGGTCGTAGCCGGGGCTGTCATAGCTGTCGACGTCGTTGTCGGAGCCGTGGCTGTCGTGGCTGTTGAGTGGTGTGGGTTCGTGAATACTGTCTTGGTTGGTGTTGGTGTTGGTGCTTTTGGGGGTGGGGTTGTCGGAGTGGGTGGGTGGGTTGTTGCTGTTCCATGGTGGGGGTAGTTTGTGGTTGGCGTGGCGGCCGGCGTTTTTGCCGATGTGGTCGGCGGTGGCGGAGGCTAGGCCTGATGCGGCGGCTGCGCCGTTGGCTTTGAAGCCTTCGCCTTGGATGGCGTGCCAGCTGCCTTCGGTCAGGAACTCGGTCAACGCTTCCGAGCCGGCTTGGGACAGGTAGTCGAACCACGTTTGCCGCCAGTTCGGCTGGCTTCCCGGAGCGGGTAGCACTGTCCCGCCCGGCAACCGGACCGTCCCGTCCGGGCGCACGTCCAAACCCCGCGGGCTGGCGGCGTCCCGGCTGCCCGGGACACCATCCGGACCCGTCTTCGGATCCGGCACCGGGTTCGGGCCCGGGTCTGGTTTCGGGTCTGGTTTCGGGTTCGGGACGTCTGGCCCGCTCGCTGGTGGCTTGCTCGGCGGAGGCAGCACTGTGGAAGGTTTGCCGGTCGGGGATGGCGGGCCCAGCCAGCCCTTCTTCTTCAGTGCTTTTGCCAGCCAGTCACCGAGCAGGTCCGGGCCGAGTCCGATCACACCACCGAGGGCGCCCACTCCTGCCGCGGCTTTCAAAGATTCCGGGTTAAACGCTGCGCGTTTGCCCTGATCTATCTCGTACCGCTGGACCAGCACCTCGAGCAGCACCTGCAACGCCACACCAGCCATCACGCTGACCAACAACTTCAACAACAAGTTGAACAGCACCGACGACAACAAAAAACGCAACAACGCGCTGGCCATCAACATCGCCATAAACGGACCAGCCGGATTAGCCCACGCCAACGCGAACGCCAACAACAACTGAGCCAGCAGCTGGATCAACGTCGCCAACGTCATCATCTTCGCATGAAAAACCTCCAACCCGAGGTCCTCATGATTATCCCCCAACAAACGCACATACCTCGACGCGAACGGCAAATAACCATCCTCGCCCAACATGTACGCTTCCATCGAACTCACAAAAGCATCAGCCGCCGGACCCTCCGACTCCGACCGCACCGCCCCAATGCCCGCCACCAGCAACGGGACAGCGTCATCGATCCCAGCCGCAGCATCCGCGTACACCCCCGCCAACGCCCACAACTGCGACTCGTCCGACCTCGGAAACTCCTCACCAGTCAACACCAACAACAAGTTGGCCAACTCATCCGATACCTCGATACCCATGCCGCCCGATACCCCAGCTCAGGCCACAGGCCACAGGACGGGTAGCAGCTCACCCACGCAGCCACCACCGTGCGGGAACCGGCCCCCGCCCGGTTCAAAAACGGCCATCAAGCCCCCCAACGCACCAGCACAGGCCCGGGCCTGGCCAGCCACTGGTCGTCTGCTGTTCAACAACGGGTCAGCCAACAACCCCGACATACCCAGGCCATCAACAACGGATAGACGCCCTGACCAGCGACGTCCCCCTTCACCGCTGCTCGGACCGCTTCACCCCGGCGTTTTGGTGCCGCTTCCCCCTAGACGAGCGAACCCAAAGGTTGGTTCAACCGACCCCTTGACAAACCAAAACCCGATGTTGCAGGCGCCGCCCCGGCGCGCCTGACCGCGCCTCAAACAACACCGCCACGCGGCTTGGCGGTGTGGGCGGCATCGAACCCGATCCTCCGATCGCCCGTCCTCGGGTGCATCAAGCCACTACGAATTGGCGGTCCCGCGTTGCTCCTGCTCTTCCGTGCTGGGCTACCGCGACGCAGGTCGCGGTGCCCAGCGGGAGCCGCCTCGGTCGCCGCTGTTGGCTGGCTGTGCGTCCATCGGTTGCGTATCCGTTGCGTGTCGTCGCTCACGGAATTCCCCGGGTCTGGGCTCACGTAATTCCCCAGGGTGTGGCCCTCGGTTGATGTTCTACTTGGTGCCGGTCGGTGTTGTCGAGCCGGCTCGGCCGGGTCGTTTGTTGGGGCGGTAGCTGGGTCCGTTCATGAAGACCTGGTGGCTGGTGTTGATGAGCCGGTCCAGCAGCGATTCGGCGACGACGGGGTTGGGGAACAGCGGATACCAGTCGGCCGGTGACCGGTTCGAGGTGGCGATCAAGGACCGGCCGGCCTGGGCGCGTTCGGAGATGAGTTCGTAGAGGTCGTCGGCCTGTTGGGCAGTCAGTTCGCGCATGGCGAAGTCGTCCAGGATCAGCAACGCGGGACGGGCGAGCTCGGCGAGGCGGCGGGGCCAGGTGCGGTCGGCGTGGCCGCCGGCGAGGTCGGCTAGGGCGCGGCTGGTTTTGGTGAAGCGGACGTCGGCGCCGCGGCGGATGGCGAGGTGCCCGAGGGCTTGCGCTATATGGGTTTTGCCGACGCCGACCGGGCCGTGCAGGATGACCGACTCGCCGGCCTGCAGCCAGCGCAGCGCGGCCAGGTCGCGGATCTGCGCGGCGGGCAGTTTCGGGCTGGTGTGAAAGTCGAACTCCTCCAGGGTGGTGGTCTGGTCGAAGCGGGCGCGGCGCAGCCGGCGTTGCATGCCCATGGTTTCCCGGCGGGTGATCTCGTCGTGGCAGAGCACCTGCAGGAACTCCAGGTGGCCGAGCTCGCCGGCTTGGGCTTGGGCCAGGCGGGCGTTGAGGGTGTGCAGCATGCCGGAGAGCTTCAACGCGCGCAGGCTGTCGTGCAGCGCGGTGTCGACGATGGTCACGAGGTCTCCTTGGGCTGGTAGAGGAAGTGGTGCAGGGCGGCCATCAGGTCGGCCCAGTCGGTGCCGGCCGGGCGGGGAAAACCGTTGCGCTGCAACACTTCGGCGACGTCGTGCAGCAGGCCGTAGGTGAACCGGGGATCTGCTCCGCCGGGCTGGGGCAGCGGGTAGGCCGGCTGCGGCGCCGTCGCCGTGGTGGTCTGGTCGGTCATGCCAGCACTCCCGCTGCGGCGCTGGGCTGCTCGTCGTCACCAGCGTCGCCGCGGTCGTCGTCCGCGATGACCGTGTCCATGTCGAGCGTGACGTTCGGGGTGGGCAGGGGGATGACGTTCGCGAACAGCTGCGAAGGGCCGTGCAGGTGCGCTGCGGCGCCGCCGTCACCAGCGGACGGTGGTGGCGGGTCGGTCTCGGCGCCGGCGACCAGGATGCCTTTGACCGTGCGGTAGGACGGGTCGCCAGCCGCGATCGCCTTGGTGCAGGCGGCCTCGAGACGGGCGGTGCCGTGCTTGTCGGCCAGTCCGAGCACGCCCTGCGCGGCGCGGAGCCGGAACAGAGCGTTGACCTCCAGAAGCCCGGCGATGACCTGAGCGCAGGCGGGGCCGATCTCGGCGGAGCGGGTGCGGCACCAGGTCGGCGTCCGCATCCGGAACGCGATCTTCTCGGGCGGATAGTGCCCGAAGTCGGTCTGCTTGCCTTGTGGCTTGCGGCCGTGCGTGGCGATCAGTTGTCCCTTGTGGAAGATCTGGACCACCAGCGGTGTCTCGCGGGCGTCGACACGCTGGCCGATGAACCGCCACGGCACCGAGTAGATCGTCTTACCGACCTTGGCGTGGATGTCCGGTCCCACCACCGCCGTCGACCACGTCGCCAACGCGAACGCCTTGCCAGGCAACGGTTGCAGCACTTCTGCTTCGACAGCCGCGAACACGGACGCCGGCGCCGCACCGCCCAGCGGCCGGCAGGACCTGCGGCCGGCGACCTCGGCGCACCACTGGGTCGCAGCGGCCTGCATCGCCTCCAGCGACGCGAACTGGCGACCGCGCCAGAAACTGTCCCGGATATACGGCATCGGCCGCTCGATGCGGGCCTTGTCCCGCGGCTTGCCGCGTCGGGCCGGGTCGACTAGCACCCCGTAGTGGGCGGCCAGTTCAGCATAGGAGCGGTTGATCTTCGGGTCGTAGAGGTCAGGCTTGTCCACCCCGGTGCGCAGGTTGTCCGGCACCAGCCGCCGCGGCGTGCCACCGAAGAACGCGAACGCCTCGATGTGTGCCTCGGTCCAGGCCCGCTGATCCATGGTCAGGACCGGCCGCACGAACATGTGCCGCGAACACGCAAGGACCATGGCGAACGCCCACACTCGACGCCGCTTGCCGGTCGCCGAATCTACCCAATGGCCCAGATGCCCGTAGTCGATCTGGGCCTCCTCACCCGGCGGGAAGTCCGTCTCATCGCGCAGCACCACGACCCGGTCCCGGCGCACCTGTTCCGGCAGGTTCGCCGCCACATACCGCTTCAACGACGCCACCGACGCGGTCAGGCCGTGCTCGTCCCGCAGCCGCTGGTGGATCGTCGCCTGCGTCACCCCCAACTTCAGCTGGGCAGTGATGTACTCGTGATGCTTAGCGATCTGCGGCCAGGTCACCTGCCGCAACCGGGTATCGGCCAACTGAGGGAACCACCGCGTCACCAGCGCCGCCCAGTCCTGCTGACTCATCGCCGGCCCACCCGGCACGAACCCAGCCGCGACCGCCGGGGCCAGGTACTTGCGGATCGTCTTACGATCCACACCCAGCGACGTGCCCACCTCGCTGATCGACCGGCCCGCGTACCAGTGGATGAAGATCTCGGTCACATCGACCACGTCGAACGTTCTCCTCGCCATCAGCTCCCTCACCCGTCACCCGGACAAGGGAGAACTCTTCAAGATCGCGAGGACCACCCCACTGGGAGCCCTAGGCGCCCAGGCGCCTCACCTGGGGAATTAGGTGAGCGAGCGGGTGGGGAATTACGTGAGCGTCAGACCGCTACAGGTGGGGAATTACGTGAGCGCCGACATTGCGTATCTCGGCGTTGTTGGCTTGTCTCGGGTGAAGGGAATTCCGGTGGTGCTGACCAGGCCGGATTCGTGGAGCGACTCGCACCGGGTGGGGTAGCGGGGAGACCACGCGGCCTGGTCAGTCGGGCTGCAAGGGGCCTTGCCACTGTTGATGGGGCTTGTTGCGCCGAGCCTGGATCGGCGGCAAGGGCATTCGAGGGGCCGCGCGTGGGTGACCGTACGTGGTTCACGCTGCTGGGGCCTGTCGGGGCGCGGCGCGGCCTGGTAGAGCTGGCACTTGGCTCGCCACAACAGCAGGCGGTACTCGTGTCATTGCTGCTGCAGGCGGGTGTTCCGGTCTCCATCCAGCAGCTGACGGCGATGGTCTGGGACGGTGAGCCGCCTCGCACGGCGGAGGCCGCCATCCGTACCTGCGTTTACCGGCTGCGCCGCGTGCTCACTCCCGAGGGGGCGGCCATGCCGGTGATCGCATCGGCTGGCGCGGGATACCTGGTCGACGTCGGGCCGGAGGAGCTGGACCTGGCGACGTTCCGGCAGCTTGTCGGCGCCGCGGAGGTAGCTCGGCAGCAGGCCGACACCGCGGGCGCCGCCGACCTGTTGCGTCAAGGGCTGGCGTTGTGGAAAGGCGAGCCGTTGGCCGGGCTGCCCGGGCGGCAGATGCAGCGGCACCGGGCCAACCTGGCCAAGCTGCGGCTCAACGCCATGGAAGCCCTGCTGGCCGCGGATATCGACCGCGGTGCGTACGTATCCGCTGGTGACGAGCTGGCCTCGCTCGTGGCTCAGCACCCGTTGGACGAGCGCTTCTGGCGCCTGCTCATGCTCACGCTCTATCGCTCGGGGCAGCAGGCCGAGGCGCTAGTCGTCTATCAGGACGCCCGCGACACACTGGCGGCGGAGCTGGGGGTGGATCCCAGCCCGCAGCTACAGGCGCTGCATCGGCAGATCCTGAGGGCCCAGCCGGACCCGCCCTCGCCGGCCCAACCCGTGGCTGTTTCATCGTCCCGGCATGCCGCGGCCGCGCCAGCGCCGTCGGTCAACAAGACGGCAACGCTCGCCCTACCGAGCAGCCGCCGGGCGTTCGCGACGCCCGCCCAGCTCCCCGCCGACCTACCCGACTTCACCGGTCGCCTGGCGGAACTGGCCAGCCTCGACGCGCTCCTGCCCACCGATGGCGACACAGCGCCAGCGATGCTGATCAGTACCATCCACGGGCTGGCCGGCACCGGCAAGACCGCGCTCGCCGTCCATTGGGGACACCGGGTGGCGGCGAGATTCCCGGATGGGCAAATCTACGTCAACCTGCGCGGCTTCCATCCTTCACGCGTGGTAATGGATCCGTTGGAGGCCCTGCGCAGGGTCTTTGACGCGCTTGGCGTCGACCCGGGTTGGCTTCCCGACGGCGTCGATGCGCAGGCCGCGCTGTACCGGAGCCTGATGGCCGGCCGCTGGATGCTTCTGCTGCTGGACAACGCCCAAGACGCCGGACAGGTCCGTCCGCTGTTGCCTGGGTCGCCCGGCTGCCTGGTGCTTGTGACCAGCCGGCAGCAGATGCCAAGCCTGGTCGCCATCGAACAGGCCCGGCCGATATCGCTCGACGTGCTGCTTGAGCAGGACGCGCGTGCATACCTGCGCCGCCGCCTCGGCCCCGGCCCTCGGGCCAGCGCGGCCAGCCGGGCCGACATCGACACCCTCGTGGACCGCTGCGGCGGGCTGCCACTGGCGCTCAGCCTGGTCGCGGCCCGTGACGTCCTCAACCCGCGAAACTCGGTCGCCGCGATCCCCGCGCAGCTGTCGACCGACCAGGGCACACTCGACTCGTTCGAGGACACGGACCCCACGGTCGACCTGAGCAGCATTTTCTCTTGGTCGTACGAGCGGCTCAGTCCACCCGGCGCCCGCGTTCTGCGCCTGCTCGCCCTGCATCCCGGACCTGAGGCGTCGGCAGCGACCGCAGCCAGCCTCGCCGGTATCTCGGCCCGGCAGGTTCGCCCACACCTGGACGAGCTGGTCCAGGCGAGCCTTGCCCGGCAGCCGTCGCCGGGTCGTTATCTGCTTCATGACCTGGTGCGTGCGTACGCCGCGCAGCAGGCGCAGGCCGTCGACCCCGAAGCGGACCGCAAGGCCGCACTTTGCCGCTTGCTCGACCACTACAACCAGACAGCGCGTGCTGTGGTGCACCAGCTGGACCCCGAGTCGGACCAGGCATCCGAGCCTTTATCCACCGAGGGCGTCGAGTCCGAGGACATCACGGACCCCGCGGCGGCCCTGATGTGGCTCACCGCGACACACCAGTCCCTTGTGGACGCCGTCAAGCTGGCCGCGCGGCATGGTCCCGGGGCCTACCAGCGCGCCATAGAGATGTTCCATGAGTTCGGCGACCGGTGCGACGAAGCGGATGCCCTGGTTCACCTGGGTTACTACCAGCAGAGCCTGGGCAATGTCGATGCGGCCCAGTGTGCGTGGGGTCGCGCGTTGCGGCTGCTTGAGATCCGCGAACACTCGGCCGCGCGGGAGGCGCGCCAAGCTCACAAATGAGCGGGTGTCCCGACAACGGATGAATGACCGTGGGTCTGTGAGGGCAAGGGCGCCGGTATCGCCGGGCAGGAAACGTATCAGGGTCGTTGTAAACGTATCCCGCGGTCGCCTTTACTTGCTGTGCTCTATCACACACGAGATGTGATCCCCGGCCGGAAAGGGCGTTCGGATAGATGGCAGTGCAGTACGTGGCGACCTGGGCCGATGGCCACCACTACGACCTGGGCAGCCCCGGCGACGTCGCCTCGCTACTGACGTCGCTGCAGCGGCGTCAAAAGCCGGTGGTCGTCACCCTCAAGATTCGCGGTGACGCGGCCGGCCTGTGTGTTGGCCGGGGGCTTCACCTCGGCGTCGGGCACCAGCGGCGGGGCTTCGCCTTTCCGATCGGGCAGCCGTCCGCTGGGTACGCGGTACACCGGGATGTGTGGCCCTGGGCGCGCGACATCTCGTTCGACTTCGACGGCACGCAGACGACTTTCCACCCCAACGAGACCCGCATCACCCCCGAGCATGTCTCGGCGCTGGCCCTGTCATACCTCGCCACAGGCCAGCCCACCGAAGCCGTGAGTTGGGGTTGCCCACCGGCGCGGCTCTGGTAGCGCAAACCCTAGGCGTCAGCTCGCGCACCGGTTCGAAGGCTCCGGGTGGCCGGGGGTGGATATCCCTGGCCACCCGAGACCTTTGTTTACCAGTCGACGCGGGTCGATGGCTTCATCTCCAAGCACCCCCTTCGAGGCCGTCCGTCGCGGCTCGATCGGCTCGCTGGGTCCGGTAAGGGCCAGCCGACGATCACGTGTCAAGTCAACCCGGAGCTCGTCGATGATCGATCATCATTCGATAGTCGTCGAGCCCAGGACGCTCATGCGGCATGCCGCGGCCACCTTCGCCGGTCTTTCGGCCCTGGGCGGAGAGACGGCGACCGGCCTGTCAAACGACACCGCCGTCGGCTGAACCCGCCAGGCCGGCCGGGCGTTTCACCGGCGTGATCAACGCACTTTCCGCCGACCAGCACGACACCGTTCTCGCACAGGGACTCGCGGTCCTCGTCTTCCGGACCGCCGAGAGCCGGGCCTGCCAAAACTTCCAGCCAGAGCTCGACAGCTTCGTGGCGCAGCACCCCGTCGTGCAGGTCTGGTGCGTGGATCCGACGCGTGAGGGCGACCTCGCCAAGGTGCACGGGCTGAGCGTCCTACCCACCATCGTGATCTACCGCGACGGCCTGCCTGCCCGGCGGTTCCACGGTGTCATCTCCGCCGCCGACCTCACCGAGGAAGTGGACGAGGTGGCCAACGCGGACATGGATGAGGAGTACAGGGACTGGATGGTCGAGTCGTTGCAGTCCGGTGTGGTCGGCTCACCCTTCCTGGGCGGGCCCTACTGACGGGTGCCAGCGTCGCGACCGGATCGCCCCGCCAGTGTCGCCAAAGGCGGCGCTGGCGGGCGGCCACAAGCCTCCGACCCGCGTCACGACCAGCATCAACGTGTCCGCGAGGGTTCGGCAGCAGGATCTTCGAAATATACATGTATCGATTCGCTGGCACTTAAGTGACATGGCGCCTTTGCGCGGCCCTGGCGCTAGTGAGGAGCGTGGATCTTGTCTGCATCGAGCCGAATCGCCGCTGTCTTGGTCGGCACGCTGGCGGCCGTCGCCACCGTCGTACCGGCGGGGGTCCACGCGGCGCCCCACCCCCGGTTGACCGAAAGGCGCCGGAGGCCGCGTCCGGCGTACGGGTCACGCTCGTGACCGGCGACATCGTGGATCTCAGTCCGGCCGGCGGCGGCCGGTTTGCCGCCTCCGTCCGGCCTGGACCGGGCCGGGAGCGGATGGTCTTTCACACTCAGGAGGTCGAGGGTGAGCTCCGGGTGCTACCCGCCGACGCGGTCGCGGCGGTCGCCGCCGGCGTGCTGGACGAGGACCTGTTCGACGTATCCGAGCTTGTCGAGGAAGGCTTCGGCGGCGACGCCGCGCTCCCGCTGATCGTCCAATATGGAGCGGGTGAGCGTAGCGGAACGCCGGCCACCGCGAGTGCCGTGCGGGAGCTGCCGAGCATCGGGGTGCCGCATTCCGGGTCGGTCCGGGCGCGCTCGGCGGCTTCTGGACATCGACCGGCCTCGCGCAGGCGCCTGGCGCGGCACGCGCGGCGGGCGCCGGGAGCGGCGTCGCCAAGGTCTGGCTGGATGGCCGGGTCCGGCCGGTGCTCGACCGCAGCGTGGCCCAGATCGGCGCACCGGAGGTCTGGCGGGCCGGGTACGACGGCAGCGGCATCGACATCGCCGTGCTGGATACCGGCGTCGACGCCAGCCATCCCGATCTGGCCGGCAAGGTGGACGCGGCGGTGAACTTCTCCGACAGTCCGGCCGCGGAGGACCACGTGGGACACGGCACGCACGTGGCCGCCATCGCCGCCGGCACGGGTGCGGCCTCTGGCGGCCTGCGCAAGGGCGTCGCGCCCGGGGCGCGGGTGCTCTCGGGCAAGGTGCTCAGCGACGACGGGCTGCACACCGAGCCTGTGCCGGTGACGGAGGACCTCGTCTACACGAACGCAGGACCGAACCCGACCACTGTGGACATCGCCGCGCCGCGTGGGATCGTCCCGTCGCTGACCCCGGTCACCGTGCCGGCCGGCGGGACGGCCACCGTGCCGGTCACCCGGCGCCCGCCAGGACGTGACGGCCGGCACCACCGGCGGTGAAGGCGTGTACAAGCTGGCGTTGAGCGTACGCCGCGGTGAGCCGGGCACCGAGATCCGTGACGAGTGGCTGTGGGGGAGCGCCACGGAAACGGTGTGGGAGTTCCGCTCCGACCGACCGCTGCCCGGGACAAGGGCGCTGCTTCCCCTGCTGCAACTGGACTACGCCCCGCCCACGGACCTGTGCGGCACGGTATCCGCAGGCCACCCACACCGCCTGCCGGTGACCGTGCGCCAGCAGCCCGGCCTGCCCGCGCCGCGCGGCGCCCGGATCACAGTGGACGTCTCATTCGACGAGGGGCTGTCATGGCGGGCGGCGCGAATCAACGGCACCGGACGCGAGGTGGTGGCCACGATCGCCGCCGGCGGCGCGCCAGGAGGCACGGTATCGCTGCGCGTACGGGCCCGCGACACGGCCGGCAACGCGATCGAGCAGACCGTGCTCCGCGCGTACGGACTGCGGTGATGCGGTCGGCCGGCGCTTGCCCGCTACTCCCGCTGCTAAGAGGCGATCGGGCAAGCGTTCCAACCGCGTCGCCGGGCCCATTAGGAGGAGATCCTCACCGGCCGGTGAAACCCTTCACGCGGGCTGAATCTCGGGCGGTAGCGAGCTGGGCGGTGGTGACCTTCGCGTCGGTCAGGTCGGCGTCGGTCAGTGTCGCATTCCTCAGGTCAGCGTCGGTTAGGTCGGCGTGGGAGAGGTTGGCGTATGTCAGGTTGGTTTCGGCCAGGTGGGCTTTGGTGAGGCTGGAGTAGCGGAGGTTGGCGCCTTCGAGACTGGAGCCGGTCAGGTCCGCCCGATCGAGGGTGATGAAGCTCAGGTTCGCTTCGAACAGGCTGATGCCGGTCAGGTTCGCGCTGGTCAGATCGGCGCCGGTGAAGTCGTTGACGGCCAGGTTGGCATGGGCCAGGTTGGCGCCGGTCAGGTCGATGTCCGTTAGGTTGGCGCCGGTCAGGTCTGTGCCGGGTAGGCGAGCACCGGACAGGTCCGCGTCGATCAGCGATGTTCCGGTCAGGTCGGCACTGGTCAGGTCCATGCCGGACAGGTCCGCGGAGTTGAGGTTCGCGCCGCCGAAGTCCATGCGAGGTGTGGTGGCCGGCCGTCGGCCAAGTACTGCGAGCGCGGCTTGGACGTCGACGGATACCTTGGCGTTGGCGTTGGCGCGGAGGTTTCGTGATCCGTGCTCGCGGACGTAGGCGGAGAGTACCTCCACGATCGTCTCGGCGTCGCGGGGCGAGTCGCCGATCAGCCGTCCCAGCGAGTAGATCCCGCCGAGTCGCACGTCGACCTGGTCGGAGCCGAGCTGGTCGGTTGCCCTCCCGAAACGATCCGTAATCTGGCCCTGCGTGTTGAGATCCTGCTGGGCGCGGTTGGCCTCGTTGGTGTAGTAGAGGCCGGCGGCGACGAGCAGGACGGAGACGACGCCGGCAAGGGCTGTCGCCGTCTGCGACCAATGTGGTCGTTGGCCGGCTTCGGGCCAGCGCTGCAGCGTTCGCCGGCGGCGTCCCAGCCGTGCGGAAAGGGTCCTCTGGACCGGGCGGCCCGTCCGTCGCGCGGTGGTCATGTCCTCAGTGGAGCGTGGGTCAATCGACGTCTCGTAGTCATTCGATAGCTGTTTGTTTGGCCCACCGCTATCGCCACATCGCGCGCGATCACCAGTCGGGCCGGCATCCCGATCGCGGATCGGGGTGACAGCGCGGGTCATGGCAGGCCGGCCTGCGGGTGACCCCTTCGAGCCGTCCCTCACAGACCGATCAGCTCGACGGTCCGATGGGCGGCCCCGCCGCCGCGGGCGCACGTTCTGAGAGCGACGTTTCACCTTTCGTGTGACCACGCCCACGTCGCCAAGCCTCGAACCGAATCGCCCCAGTGTGCGTGTCATCCGTGTTCGGCCGTCTCAACGATTGAAGGTCCGCCCCTCGACAGCGCACTGACTGCGCTTGCGGGGCAGGAAGAAGTAGAGAATGAACGGATACGACTACGTCGTAGTCGGTGGCGGTACCGCCGGGAGCGTGCTCGCCGCCCGCCTGTCGGAAGATCCCGCCGCGCGAGTCCTGCTGCTCGAAGCCGGGCCGGCCCGGCCCACCGAGGACGTCTCGACCCCCGGCAACTGGCTCAATCTCCGCGGCACCAGCGCTGACTGGGCCGACCGCACCGTCGAGCAGCCCGGGCTCGGGCGCGCCATCGACTGGCCGCACGGGCGAGGTCTGGGCGGCACCTCCAACATCAACGGCATGGTGTTCGCCCGGGGCCACCGCGCCAGCTATGACGCCTGGGCGGACGCGGGTGCCAAGGGCTGGGGATTCGACGACCTGCTCCCGTACTTCCGGCGGACCGAGACGGCAGTTGGCCGCGACTCGGCGGTGCGTGGCACTGATGGGCCGCTCATCGTCCAGCCGACGGCGAGCCGGCATCCGGCGACCGCGGCGGGACTCGCCGCCGCTGTCCAAGTAGGACACAGGTGGGCGGTCGACATCAGCGGCGGCCTGGAGGACGGGTTCGGTTGGGTCGACATCAACGTCGTCGACGGCCGGCGGCAGACGGCGGCCGACGCGTACCTGCGTCCGGTCCTCGACCGCGCCAACCTCCAGGTGATCACGGGCGCGCTGGTGACGCGTATCCTTGTCCACGATGGACGGTGTACCGGAGTGGAGTACACAGCCGGCGGGGTATCGAACCAGGTGAAATGTTCCGGCGAGGTCGTCCTCGCCGCTGGCACCATCGACTCCGCGAGGCTGCTGCTGCTTTCGGGCATCGGGCCGGCCGATCACCTGCGCGAGGTTGGCATCGATGTCGTGCTCGATCTGCCTGGTGTCGGCGCCAACCTGCACGACCACCCGTTGTCCGTCGTGGCATTCTCGGCCCGGCAACCGATCCAGGTCGGTACCGCCAACCACATCGAAGGGATCGGCCTGCTGCGCAGCGACCCCGGCTTGCCAGCCCCGGACCTGCAGACCCTGTTCATCACGCCTGCGTCCGGTGACAACGTGAACGCTTTCGCGCTTACCGTCGGCCTGCAGACCCCGCACAGTCGGGGAAGCCTGCGCCTGGCCAGTGCGGATCCCAAGGCGCGGCCGCTGCTGGACCCGGGCTACCTCGCCGATGAGCGTGACGTCGCCGCCCTGGTCAGCGGAGTGGAGAAGATCCGCGAGATCGGGTGGGCGTCGGCGCTCGACCCGTGGCGCGCGGGGGAACTCGTCCCCGGACCGAACGCGCGGGACCGGCGTGCGGTCGAGGCTTTCATCCGGGCGAGCCTGCAAAGCATCTACCACTACGTGGGTACCTG
This sequence comes from Phytohabitans flavus, assembly GCF_011764545.1. GTDB lineage: Bacteria > Actinomycetota > Actinomycetes > Mycobacteriales > Micromonosporaceae > Phytohabitans > Phytohabitans flavus. Next base: position 1,292,324 of record NZ_AP022870.1, read on the forward strand.
CCGGATCGGCACCGACCCGATGGCGGTGGTCGACACCGATCTGCGGGTGCGGGGGGTCGAGGGGGTACGGGTGGCCGATGCCTCGGTGATGCCCTCGGTTCCGACGGCGAACACCTACGCCTCGGTCCTGGCGATTGCCGAGCGGGCGGCGGCGCTGATGACTACGTAGCTTCGATCATTTCTACGCCGTGCTGTCGGTCGACGTGAGCCTCAGGGTCGCGGCCGAACCGCCTCGACGAACTGGCGGGCAGAACCTCTGACACCGGCTCGCCGCCCGCGTTGGATCGCGGGCGGCGAGCTGTTTTAGAGCATCGGGTCGATGATCGTGTCCGGGTTGGCGGGCCGGCGCGAGCGGACGAGCACGGTGGCCTTGGCGGAGGGAAGCCACCAGGGTGTGTTGACCACGGCGTGGACCGGGCCACGCGGGTCGTGGTTGGTGAAGACTGTGCTGCCGCGCTCGCGCCACTCCCACCGGACGGCCTGCCACAGGTGTCGCGCGTCATCCAGGTGTCCGGGGGCGAACCAAACCTTGTCTGCCACCACGTTGCGGAGGCGACCGTCCGGGGGATGACGTGGAGGACGCGGTTCGCCAGCCGGATCGAGAGTGGTGCGTGCCGTACCACGAGCGACTGCAGGCGGCCCTCCTCGCGTAGTCCGAGGCCGGCCAGCAGTCGGCCGGAGCGGTCGGTGGCGACGAGGTAGTGGTTGACCGGTTGTGGCAGCGGGCTGGCGGCCAGCCACGAGCGGAGCCGCTCCGGATCCCAGCGGTGGCCCAGGTCGTATCCGCGGCCGAGGAGCGCTGCGGCGATCTGCTCCAGGTCGGCCTCCTCGGCAGGTCGTATCAGCAGGTCCGGCCGCCCGCGCGGCGGACGGCGCCGCATCGGCACCGGGATGACCGTCATCTGGCCCGCGCTGCCGGTCGCCCACCAGCGGGCGGCAGCCGTCGATGCCTCGTTGCCGGCCTGGATGTTCGCAAGCACGAGCACGTCTTCGCCGGCCGACTCGGTGGCCAGCTGGATGCGGTGGCGGGCGAGGGCGGTGGCGACACCGCGGCGCCGGTGGGCCGGGTGCACCGCGAGCGCGCCGAGCAACCCGTAGCGGGTCCAGGCGCCGGCGAACCGGCACTCGCCGAGGCTGAGCTTGGCCGAGCCGAGCAGGCCGGGCTTGTCCGTTGCCTCGGCGACCACGGTCAGGACCTGGTCGTTGACCCCATCCGGCCCGTAGGCGCCCAATACGTGATGCTCCCGGTTGAACTGCACGGCGCCGCTGTCGGGCGCCGCGTTGGCGATCCGCTGGATCGCCGGATAGTCCTCGTTGCGCGCCGTGCGTACCCGAATGCCGCCCTGCTCCATCTCGATGGTCCTTCTCTCGCCGATCCCGTTCCGCCTGGGCAACGTGTGTTCTTGCGATCTGGTTCACGGTGACAGGGGCAACCACGCCGCCGAAAGACCGACGTGAGTATTCGTCCATCAGACGTAGACGGCGCTGGCCTACGCCCCACAGTGGGCGGGCCGTGGGCGCTGATCGATGTCACGCGTCGCCGATCGTCATCGTCACCCGCAGGACGCCTTCCGTGGCGGGCGTCAACGCAAGGCCGAGCCGTGCGGCCAGGCGCCGCGCCTTGATGTTGTCCGGGCGGATCCAACCTTCGACCGCCCGGGCGTCCATCGCCCTCGCGCGCTCAAGTTGACAGCGGGCGAAGGCCTCGCCGACACCGAGCCCCTGCCACTCGTCGACGAGGAACGTCGACGCCTCGACGATCCCGGGCGTGGCGGTGCGAAGCACACTGCCGAAACCGATGAGCCGGCCGGGGGCCGACTGCGGTACCAGCACGCCGGTCCAGCCCCGCGCCGGATCGGTCAGAAGCCGCCACTCCGCCGGCCGGAGTGCCTCCCGCGGTGAGTGGTACCGAGCCAGCCGGCTGCCGTGCGACGCGCGCCGGTGCAGGTCATTGATCATCGGCAGGTCGGCGACCCGGCCGGCGCGTACGAGCAGAAGCTTTTCGGGTGATCGGCCGCCGGGCAACGCGCACACGGCGGTCTCGGGTGCGGTGTCCGCGCCAGATCTGTACACAGCATCCAGACAAGACCGCCGGGTATCGACGTCGGATCGACGTCGGATCGACAAACGCTAGCCGGTGGCGCGTGGATCGCGCGTCGATCCGGTGTACATCCGGCGTAGACAGCGGCGCCATAGCATGGCCGGCGCCGTACCGGCGGATTCTCGCACCGGCCGGGAACCGAAGAAATGGATGAGGCACCGATGAACGTCGTGGACTCCGTGTACGACCTCGAACCGCAGTTGGCGAACAACCGCGACTACTGGCTCGGATACGGCCGAGCAGACCGGTTGGACGGCGATGTGACGCTCTACCGCAGCGGCGTGCGGCACCCTCAGCTCAACGGCGTGCTGCGCGTGCGGGAGGGGGCGCTGGACACGGCTCTGACCGAGGCGAAGCGGCTCGACGGGGTGCCGTGGATATGGTGGGTCGGGCCGGACAGCTACGTCGGTCTCGCCAGCGACCTCGTCGGCGTTGGAGCCACGCGGGTGGGCGCGATCCCTGTCATGGCGGTCTCGCTCGACGGGGTGAAGAATCTCCCGTCACCGCCGGATCTCTCGATTGTGGAGATACCTGGCCGGTACGGCCTGCGCGAGTGGGTGGAGGCGTACGCACCGTCGATGGGTGTCACGCCCGACCAGCTCGACGCCGACCTGGCCATGGAGGAGGAGCGCCCGGACGGGCCGGTTGAGCTGGTCCGCTTCGGCGCGCTGCTGGACGGCCGGATCGTCGGCACCGCGACGCTCTTCGACCGGGCCGGCGCGGCCGGCATCTACGTGGTCACCACGCGTGTGGAGTACCGCCGGCGGGGAATCGGCGCGGCGGCGACGGCGGCCGCACTCGACGTCGCCCGTTCGCGCGGGCTGCGGGTGGCGACACTGCAGGCGAGCGAGGCCGGCGCCGAGGTGTACCGGCGGATGGGCTTCGAGACCGTCGCCACGTACGACATCGTCGGGCTGTAGCGCGCTGTGCGGTCCGACAGCGAGGTCGCCCACCTGATCGCCGCTCTCTGTCCGGGTGACCGGGGCGCCGTCGACGGCGGTATGCGCCAGGCCGCCTCGTGCGCCGGCGACGTCACCGTCGCCGACCTTGAAAGGCTGCTGGACGGCCTGGTCCGCGCCGCCGCCTGGGACCCGGTGGCGCTGCGGCGGGCGGTGGCGCCGGTCGTCCAGAGCCTCGGCCCGGCCCTGGACGGCCATCAAGGGATCGGGGCGTGCCTGCACGGCCCGATCGGGTTCATGGTGCGGGCGGCGATCGGAGCTCCCCAGGCCATGCCCTGGCGGCCCGCGCTCTACCGAACTCGTGACAAGGCGACCGGACTGCCCGCGTCGCTGCCCGTCGACAGCGCCGTGGGCACGCTTCAGCGGTGGTGGATCCAGCGGATCGTCGAGGTGGGCATCCGGTTCGTGGACGGTCCAGTACCCGCTCTTCTCGCCACGCCCACCGATCCTTCCGGCGCGATCGACCCAGCGGTCCTGCTGGACCGGATCGCCGCCGCGGAGCGCGACGGCTGGGAACCGCCCCGGTACGACCTGGGACAGGCATTGCTGCGGCTGCCACGCGACGTGCCGGCGCCGGTGGCGGGGCAGGCGAGCAAGCTCGAGTCGCCGGCCGGACGGGCGCTAGCCGCCTGGATCGCCGGCGGCGGGCTGCCCGATCCGGTCGCCACGCGGCTGGCCGTGCTCGGGCCGCTGGGCCGCTACGACGGGCCGAACTGGGACTACCGCCGCCTGCCCAGCCGCCGGATGCTGGTCGACCTGGCCCCGCCGCCGGGGTACGAGGACGAGCATCAGGTCCTCACGTTGGCCGCGCCGGCTCGGCTGACCGGCACCGGTCGGCCGCACGGGTACCCGGTGCTGTGGACGGCGGTGCTTCCGGCGCATCGAGAGGTGGTGGCCGCACACGCCCTCGGCGCGGTCGCGGCCGCCGCCGACGCTGACGAGCGCGGTGCCGCCCCGATCTTGACGCAGCTCGCGCGCGCCGCGGGGCCACTGGGCCCGGCCGCGCACCTGGCACTCGCGTACGCCAGCGCCGCCCGGCACGGGACCGACCGGACCGCCGCCGCGGACGCCATCCGTGCGCTGGACGCGAGTGGCGAACTCGACGCCGCCACGGTCGGTAACGAGATCGGCGAGCTGGCCGCCGACCACCTGATCAAGCTGAAGGTCAACCGGATCGCCGGGACACTCGGGGCGGTGAGCGCGGCGGGGGCGCCCGCGCTCGCGTGGCGCGTGGTCGCCGCCGCACTGCCGCGACTGCTCACCGCCCGCGATGCCCGCGCCGGCCTGGCCGACCTGCTTGACCTGGCCATCCGCTGGTACATCGCGGCCGGTGCCCCACCCACCCGGCCGATCCCCGAGCTCGCGCGGCTGTCCGGCGGCGGGCGCACGGCGGCTGCCGGTCGGGCCTTGGCGGCCGCGATCGGTACGCGATAGCTGCGGGCCCGCCGCGGCTCTGCCGGCGAACTGTCGTGCGGGTCGGGCTGCCTTGCCCGCGAGAGATGACCGCGGGCAAGGCAGAACGTGCTTTCATCGCACCAGTTTGACCGGCTTCGCATCGACCTTTACGCGTGCCACCTGGTATGGCGGAATCCGGTGGTCAATGCCGTTGAACAGCGGGGCGCGCGGCAACTGGTTGAGGCTCACGTACAGGTAGCCGTCCGCGCCGAGCGACAGCGTGTCCGGCCAGAGCGCCCCGGGTGCGTGAAGCAGGGTCGACCAGGTGCCGTCCTCGGTCCGTTTGAGCACCGCGCTGTGCTCGTAGGCGGTCACATAGATCGCTCCTGCGGTGTCCGACTCGAGGCCGTCCGAGGCGCCCTTGTCGCCATGGTTGACGACCTGCGCCGCCACCTCGTCGTCGCTCAGGTCGCGATCGATCAGCGCCGCCGTTGGCACGCTGTACAGCTTGCGGCTGGACAGCGGGCAGTAGTACAGCCGCGAACCGTCGGCGCTGATCGCGATGCCATCCGCGCCGACCGCATAGTTCTCCCGCACGACGCCCTGCACGATGGCCCGGAAGCCCGGCTCAGCGTGGGTGCTGACGTGGCCACGCAGCTTCGCCCAGCTCTCGCCGGTGGCGAGGTCGACGACGATCAGTGCACCCTCGGCCTGTGAGTCGGTGATGTATGCGTATCCGCCGTCACCACGCGACAGGTCGAACCGCACGTCGTTCAGGTAGGTGGTCGGCGTGAGTGCCGCCGGCCGCAGGATCCGCAGCACCTGGTTGGTTGCCAGGTCCACCTCCACGAGCTTGGGGCCGTCCTCGACCCACGGGGCGAAGGCGACGCTGCCGGTATCGAGCAGCCACAGGCGCCCGTCCGGCGCCACCACGACGCTCTGTACCGAAACCAGGCCCTCGTCATTGAACTGCTGGCTCGGGTAGGCGATCGGCTTGCCATCGACGATCTCGGCAACGGTGAAGGGCGCCTCGTCACCCCAACGCGGCACGCTGATGAACAGGCGCCCGTCATCCGCGACGGTAACGCCGGTAAGCATAAGGTTTTCGAGGTTGGCTACGATTTCGAAATCGGTGGCCAGCCACGCGCCGAGGGGGTTCACTTCCCGAACCACGGAGTGATGACCGCGCGTGCCAAGGTGTGGCTGGCCATGTTGAAGCCGACAAAGGCCGGCGTGGATTCCTTGTCGACGCCGAGCGACTCGACGTCAAGGGCGTGTACCGCGATGTAGTAGTGGTGCCGGCCGCTGCCGGGCGGCGGGGCCGCGCCGATGTAGCGGCGCAGGCGCGCGTCGTTCGCCACCTGCCAGGAGCCGCCCGGCAGCTGCGCGCCCTCCGCGCCGGCGTCGGCCGGCAGCGAGGTCACGCTGGCCGGGATGTCGGCGACAACCCAGTGCCAGAACCCGCTGCCGGTTGGCGCGGTCGGGTCATAAACGGTGACCACAAAGCTCTTGGTAGCTTCAGGGAAGCCGCTCCAGCTCAGCTGCGGCGAGATGTCGCTGCCGCCCGCGCCGAATACGCCACTGGCCTGAGCGAGGGTCATTTCCTCGCCGTCGCTCACATCGGTGCTCGTGACGGTGAATGCGGGGACCTTGGCAATGTCGTCGTAGGGAGTACTCATTGCTTCTCCTCAAGCGGGCGCGTCGGCCCTGGTCGTCGATCGAGGGACACTGGGATCCCGAACGGCGACGAGGCTAACCGCACATCGGTAGTTACCCGCAAGGGCGCCAAGTTTCCACAAAGAAACCATCGCAGCTCAGCGTCGGGCTCTGACGCAGAAACGGCGGTGCGGCGAGCAAGACGGCGGGCCCGCTGCGGCGCAACCTGCGGCCTGCCCGGACGTGGCACCAGGACATCTTCTCCCAGACCACTGGCTGGGCTCAGGGTGTCCGGTCCGGAGGTGGAAGCTCACACGGACGTGGTCAAGGCGCCCCGTACGCCTGCCTGAACTGGGGTGATATCGGCCTCACCTTCAGTCGTTGCCTGCGGGGAAGAACCAGGCAGAGCTCACCGTTCAGGCTGGCGATGCGCTGATGCGCATGATCCAGAAGGCCTACGGGTACGACGACGAGAAGGCCTACCACAGGGTCGGAATCACCTCAATGATCGGCGAGTCGGACGAGCACGTAATTACGACCCTCGACGACATGCGCCGCATCACCGATTACGCCAAGCAGCACAGCATCGGGCGCCTATCCTTCTGGTCGCTCAACCGGGACCGGAAGTGCCCGGACGGCACCCGCGGGCCCGACGATTGCACATCCATCGACCAAGAGCAGTGGGCCTACACCAAGATTATCCTGGCCAAGATTCGGGTGAAGCGGGTCGGGGGGCGGCCACGCACCCGCCCGGACCGGGTGCTGGCCGGCAAGGCCTACTACCGGCAACGGCACGCCGTCGAGTGCGGCATCAACCAGCTCCAACAACACCGCGCCATGGCCACCAGATACGACAAACTCGCCGTCGGCTACGAAGCCACCGTCACCATCGCCGTGATCAACCAATGGCTATGAAGCCTTCCCAAACACGGCCTACACCCCGACCAAAACGCGGATCGTGTACTGCAAGGACGGTGACCGGCGCGGCGACCTCTTCGCCCACTGGGCATGGGCCCACACCCCTGGCAGTCAGGATGACAAGAGCTGGGGACGGGAGACTGTCATGCCCAGATCTGTGAGAGCCGGGAGGTGAGTCCCCTCCCGGCTACTCGCTGACGCTATGTTCCGCAATGCGTAGATGATCAAGCGGTGGCCGCCTCGCGTTCACTCTCCTCGCGAGCAAGATCTCGAATGGCGGCTGTGTACTAACTCTTGATCTGGCAGGTTGAGCCGCTATCAGTCCTGGTCAATCAGAAGCACGGTATCCGATTCACGCAGGGCCGTGCCGATCGGCTGATAGATCAAGGTGTCGGTGTCGGGGTCCACGCCAGCTCGTGAGCCGCTCGTCAGACCTTCCGCGAAGACTTCGTTGGTCGCAAAGAACGAGTAGACCGGGCCACCGCTGTCGCCGCTGTCGGCGACCACGTTTGCGATCGAGGCACCAACCAGCGGAGCCCCGCCCACGCGCACCTCGGCGTCATGTGCGGTGATCGGGCCGCATGTGTTGCCTGTGGTCTTGCCCTTCTTGCAGATCAGGGAACCGACTGGCGACTTGCGGATCCCCCGGATCGGTGCCTGGCTGTTGTCCGGCAGCAGGAATTGGTTGGTCTCTTGATCTGCGACCCGATTGGCGTCCAGCGTGCCCCAGTCCGATGATGAGAAGTTGTGACTTAGTCGGCTGCCGATCACGGCGCCTTGCGTAGCGTGACTCCAGGTTGTCTGTGGGCCGTCCTTGTCGACGCAATGGCCGGCCGTCATCACGACGGGGGTCGCGAAGCCGTTGGGGTTGAAGGACCTACCACGCACCCACCATCCGAGCGAACAGCGCGTAGCGGCGCTGCTGATCTCGTCTCCGGCGAACATTTCGGTGAACTCGACCCGCCGCTCGACGTAGCGGATCTGCACCCCGTCACCGAGGCTCTCCAGCGCCGCCACGGCGGCGGTCGAGAGGCTCTCCCTGGTCGCCTCGACGACTACCGTGTTTTCTTTGACAGCAATGTATGCGGTCGCCCAGCGAACGTCGTTTCGCCGAAGCTCCCTGCTCACCCGCGTCTGGATCTGTCGCAGCTCGGAGGTCGAGCGACCGACGACGCGCGTCTGCACGTCTTGCCCGCGAAACTGTGCGGCGCGCCTGTCACTGGTCACTGCCACGGTCAGCTTACCCGTGTTCCAGTCGATCCAAGTGCCCGCGGCCCACTCGTCGTCGAGACGACCACTGACGTCCTCATCGAGCTTCACCAGGCGCGACTGAAGTTTCAGCCGTTCGTCCTTCGTCGGGTCGTTCGTGAGGCTCGTGTCGGGGGACGGATTCGCCTTGTTGGCGGGCGCCTGCTCGTTGGAGGCGCCGCAGGCGCTGACAACGACTGTGGCGACCGTCGCGAGAGTGGCGAGAGCAATACGCCCAGCTCTAGTCGGCAATATCCACCTTTTCGGAACGCCCATGTGTCTTCCTCTTCTTCGACGGCTCGTCGCGCTGGCGGCAGCGAGCGGCTGCCCAAACTTGGGTCAGCCACGCCGGAACGTGCGGACGCGTCGACCGGTTCAGCCGCACGCTCGACCAGCCGAAACGTTGCGACATCTACAAGCTTCTCTGCAATAGAGGTAGGGATCGCTCGGAGGCTCAGACACGGGCCTAGTCGACATCCGGTCGGCGTACCTTGGTCGTCGGAGTCGCGCAGACCGTCGTACCCCAGCGGGTGGATGCGCCCAAGCGGCGGGCCAATGCAGCGCCGCAGCCTTAACCCACGCGTCGCCGGGAAAATCGATGTACGGAAAGTAGGGAGCGACGTCACTCATGGCAGACGCGATGCCCTCCACCCCACACGGGCGGAAGCCCAGTCGCCACACCCTCCGACTTTGCCGGCCTGTGCCACCGAGTTGGACGGGACAGCATCAACCTGCGCCCGGGTGGGTGCACCGTTCCAATGTGGACAGGCTCCCCACATCGGACTCGAAGTCCAAGGCGCAGAAGGGTTCAAGGTCGCGAACGAACCGTCTTGTTACAAATCACTATCTTGCGGCGAGCACTCGCCAGAGCACGGCAGCGTCGGCCGCTGACCTGAGCCGACCAACGGCATCGATCGAGGAGCATCTCGACCTCTCCCGCCGCTGAGATTCCACGATTTGAAACAGCCGCAGACGAACGCGAACCCCTCAGCAGCCCGGGGAACACCATCGTGGAAGCGATAGCCTCGCCCGCGGCGACGGCCATGCTCAGCGCGGTGGCGCGGCAGTGAAAGGCGTCCGCGAGATGCCGCAGGCTGGTGTGGGGGCCAGCGTCGGCGAGCACGCAGTACACCCGATGGACTCGTCGACCGCGGTCAGGGCCGCCTGGGCGCGTCCTGCGTGTATCAGAGACGCCGAGGCTGAAAGGGCGCGAAGTTGGGCAGGTCCACGGCGGCCAGGTGGCGGTGGATCGCGACGGCTTCCTGGACCAGGACCAGCGACGCTGAGTAGCGGACGCACTGACATGCCGCTGAGCGCGTGCCCGATCTTGCGGGCGGGTAGCGAAGTGATCAGGCATCGTGCCATCTCAGTAAGTGCTGACATGCAGAGCCGATGCCGCTCGGCCGTCTGAGCGTGCACGAGTACGCTCGCGGAAAGCTTGGCGAACCTACTCCTCTTCGGATGGAATCTGCGGGCTTAATCAACGACTTCATCGCTCGCTACACGAGAGGAGTTCGACTTCCGTAGTCGCCGACGGCAACGTCGTCAGCGAGACGACGCACGGCTTCAGTCGATGTGTGCACGATCGTGGTCGACCGGGCGTTGGGCAGACCATTCCGCGGGCGACGAGCACCGCAGATCTGCCATCCGGCATCCAGCTCTGCTACCAGTCGCGCCACTCGTCGGTAAGTTCACTGCCGTCGCGCCCACGGCGAGCGGTCAGTGCCTCCACATCGACGCCTGTGGCCGTCAGGACGTCGTCGATGTATTCGCACAGTTCCTCGCGGGTGATGGTGTCGATGTGGCCGCCGAAATCTTCGTCGACACCGTTCAGGGCGAGCACGACCCGCTCGACTGCGGCCCAGATGGCCTTGTCGGCCGGGGCGGTCCCCAGCTCAGCGACGTCTCGTTCATACGCCGCCAGCGCCGCGTCGACGCCGACAATGAACTCTGCAGGCCATGCCTTCGCCGCATACGCCTCATCACGAGGCAACGTCCCGGCAGCGACCGCCGCCTCCTGATCGGCCACCTCTCGCCGCCATCGGTCCGTCATTCGCTCGATCACGGGCGACAGCCTAGATGGCGCTCCTCGAACAAACTCACCGTTCTTATCGCACGACTGTCGGGCGTTGGCTGGCCAGTTCGGCCCTGGCCTGGCGGAACTGCTCCGTGCTCAGCGCCGGTTCCGGCAGGTCGTGCCGGTTGCCGGCGCGGAGCCCGTCGATCATCAGCTGTACGTGGCGCCGCCACGCGTTCGGCGCGACCTGGCGGGTCGCCTCGGTGATCCGGCCGTTCGCCCACAGCAGCGTCAGTATGTCGGTCATCGTGATGTCCGGGCGAACGACCCCGGCCGCTTGGGCCCGACCGAGGATGCTGTGCGTGAGCTCGCAGATGCGGCGGTACACCGCATCGCTGCGTTCGTCGCTCGCGAGGGGTTGCGTGATGAACTCGCTGAAGCCGCGATCGCATGCCTGAGTGCCGCACAGCGCGTTGAGGAATGCGCTGAACCCGTCCCACGGGTCAGCCAGGGCCACGGCCGTTTCGGCGTCGGCGAAGAACTGGGTCAGCTTCGGCTCGAACGCGGCCAGCAGCAGATCGCGGCGCGCGGGGAAATGCCGGTAGAGGGTACCGATCGCCAGACCGGCGTCGCGGGCAATCTGTTCCAGCGACGCGTCCATCCCGTTTCGGGCGAATTCCGCCCGCGCGTGCTTCAGAAACAGCTCACGATTGCGCCGGGCGTCCCGGCGAAGGAACGGCGGCGGGTCGGTGGCGGGCGGCACGGCCCAAGAGTACCCGAGGGCAGCCTCACCTTAATGTGAGGCGAGTCTCAGCTTAAGGTGAGGTGGCCCTCATGTAGCTATTGTTGCCCGGGTACTGACCTATCACCAGGAGAGACGCCATGACACAACTCGATGCGATCGGCGTCGGCATCGTCGGGCTCAGCGCCGGCGGCGGCTGGGCTGGAACCGCGCACGTACCGGCGCTGGCCGGCGTGAAAGGCTACGAACTGCGCGCGCTCACGGCGAGTACGCGGGAATCGGCGAGGGCGGCCGGCGAGCGGTACGAAGTGCCGCTGGTCTTCGACAGCGCCGAGGAACTGGCGTCGCACCCGGACGTCGACCTGGTGGTGGTGACGGTGCGGGTGCCGCACCACGAGGCGTTGGTCCGGCCGGCATTACAGGCCGGCAAAATGGTCCTGTGTGAATGGCCGCTGGCGGTCGACCTGCCCACGGCGCGACGGATGTCCGCGCTCGCAGGAGGTATCCGGACGGCAGTGGGTCTTCAGGCCCGCTCCGCCCCGGCGCTGCGGTATCTCCGCGACCTGATCGCGGACGGCTATGTCGGCGAGGTGTTGTCGACAACGCTGATCGCCGCCCACGGCGGATTTGACGGCACCTACAACTCCTCTACCCGGTACCTTCTCGACGCGGCCAACGGCGCCACCCTGCTGTCGATCCCATTCGGTCATGCGATCGACGCGCTGACGATGGTGCTGGGCGAGATCACCGACCTGTCGGCGACCACGGCCTTACGACGCCCGGTGCGGTACCACGCGGAAACCGGCGAACCTGCCACCGCGACCGCGCCGGACCAGGTCGCGGTCACCGCAACACTTGAATCCGGAGCGGTCGCGGTCGCGCATGTTCGGGGCGCCCGGTACCGGGCCGCAGACCTGCACTGGGAGATCAACGGCACCGAGGGCGTCGTCGTGGTGACGGCGCCGCAGGGCGGGCTGCTGGCCAAATCCCCGACCCTGCTGGGTGCCCGCGGATCGCACCCCGAGCTGGCCGAGCTTCCGGTGCCGCCGAGCTACGAGCTCGTACTTGCCGGCCACGCCGATCAGTACGCGTACCACGTCGCGCACGCCTACCGGCAGTTACGCGAGGACATCACCACCGGCAGCAGGACGATCCCGGACTTTGCGCACGCGGTACGACTACACGAGCTGCTCGACCAGATCATTCGGTCCAACTAGCTGGCGGCCTTGTCACGGATGGGTCGCGCGTGCTGGAAGGCGACCAGCAGGGCGGTGACTAGGCCAGCCACTAGCAGGATCCTTACCACGTTGAACAGCACTGTGTCGCCCGTGGAGTGGGACGGGAAGATGTCCTTGACGAGCCAGCCGACGCCGAACCCCAGCCCCAGGTAGGCGTGCATCGCGGCCCGCAGGCGCGGGAAGGATTGCAGGCGGCCGAAGATCCGGGGCGCCGCCGTGCCGCCACGGCTCTTGGCGAGCAGCACGGCGGCGACGGCCAGGTTGGCCACAGCGACCACGACGGCCAGGACCACGTCCGCGGATCTCATGGGGCCACACGCTATCGCACGGATGCCTGCGGCCGAGATCAGCGGAAGTTGAACTCATCGTAGTGGATCGACGCGGGCGGCTCGCCAATCCGGCAGGAGGCGCGGGACAGCGCCCGTGCCATGCGCCACGGGCCGGCCACTACCGCCGCCGCGGACAGCTCGTCCATTAACCGGCATCTACATAACGAACCCGGGCTGCCCTACTAGTACGACAGCCGTGGTTTGCTGAGGGCGCGTCTTCGCTGGTAGTGGCTGTTTTGGCACGGTACTGATGGCGGCGGCGCCATCGTGACCGTCGATCGATGAAGTCGCGGCAACGCCGCTCGGTGATCGGATGTGCCGCTGGCAATCCCACGGCGTGTGGCTCACTCTTCTGCCGCTGATCGATCATTGGACGGCGATGCCTTGCACGGGTCGTGCCGGCTCCGGCTCCGACACGGCATGCTCGTACACCTGGGATTGAACCGGGAGGTGGCGTCGCGACACCACCGTCCACAACAGATGCCAGCCCGTTGGCGGCGAAGTCACGACGTCGGGAACCACGCCCTCGGTCAGCCCGAACCGGTGCCTGGACACCATCACCGAGCCAGCCGTGTGACGGGGCAGCACGTACTCGGCCCGCACCTTCGCCAACACCGCCGCCGCGTACCCGGCAGGCATCGGAACCTCGCGCAGCAGTACCGCCGCGGCGCCGACCGCGACCCCCACGACGGCGGCCGGCTCGTCGACCAGCGGCGGCAGCCTTAGCTTGCTCAGGACGGCGCCTGCCGTGGCCACCGTCAAAGCCAGGTATGCCCGGCCGTGCCCGGCAGCGATCGTCGGCTCGTCGACGGCGTCCGGCCGCACCGCGAGCAGCTCGCTGACCACGCCGTCGGCGGCCAGGCGCCGGGACACCGATGTCACCAGATCCACCGCCCCGGGGTACAACCGGTCCACAAGCGACGATGCCTTGACCGCCTCGCTCTGGTGACTGGCCTCGACGAAGCTGAAGCGGCCCACCGGCGGATCGCCGACGTAGGTCGACAGGTCCGGCACGTCCGAATACTCCAAACCCGCCACCGTCACCTCCAGTGCGCCGAGCAGACGCTCGACCACCAGCGGCGGCAGCGCGCCCAGAGCGTCCACCGCAGCGGAATCCACGGGCGTACGGACGGCGACGTAGCCAGCGGGCACCGGCGCGCCCGCGACAGGCTTCGATCGAGGCCCGCCAGATGGCGCAGGCATCGCCTGGACACGCCGGGCGGCCGCCGGCCGGCGCATCCTTTCCACGACCCCCGCTGCCGGCCCCGGGATCAGGCCTGGATCGGGCGGCGACGCCAGCCGCCCCAACACCGCCGCCGGGATCGCCGGAATCAGGCCCATGACCACCCGCATCGCCGAAGCGACCGGCGCGGCCAGCCGCGCCACCACCATGCCAGGAACCTCACCCATGATGCCGGCCATCGTAGAGGGCTGGGAGCGCCAGCGCGGCCCTCCCACCGGCCGGCCTACAGAGTAGGTACAGGTAAAAAGACGCCGGCGGATAGCACAAGACTGACTGCACGGATCTGCCACGATCCGCTCGTGGCGTTCCTGCCGAGCTGGTCACGCTCGGTAGAGGTGGGCTTTGATTGGCTCGTTCAGTCGAGCGTGATGCGTTGCGCGTCTGCGGGTATCCAGGGGCTCGGCTCCGTGGTCCAGTTGGGATCGTGTTGCTGCACCGCGGCGATGAACGGACTGGGTGGCCGGTAGGCGTGGACCGTGACGTAGTGCACGATCAACGACGGCGCAGCGAACATCGTGTCGCGCCGTGTCGATGGCACCCTGATCTCGCTGTGGCCCAGGACCAGCGTGCCGGTGGCATGGTCGGCTGTCGGTATGGAGCTCATGGACCGTTGCGGGCAGAAGGAGCAGTCGTGATAGCCGCGCATCACGTTGGTCCGTGGTCCGGCGATGATGTCCAGCAAGGCAGCCGCGAACCCATCGGGGATTGGGCCTTGTTCGAACGGGTGCGGGGCGTCGAGCCAGCCTACGTTGATCCGGTCGTATCGAGGCCGAAAACTCAGCCAGCCCCAGTTGAAGCTGATGACGTCCATGTCCCGGTACTGATGCGCACTCAGATCTTCGAAGAACGCCACGCCGTCTTCCTAGCACGCCTGCGCGTCGCACACGCGGCTCTGGGAACGGGCGAGCGGATCTGCCGCTGATCGAGCAGGGACGCGGCCCTGCCCCGCTCGGTTGAGGTACGCGCGAACGGCTGGGTGGTAGTGGCGGCCCGCGTTTCATCGCTGCTCGGGTGGCTCCGAGGTGTTCCGGCCGGATGGGAGTGTCGAGACTTGGGCCAGCACTGCGACTGCGGGGAAGATCAGGGCTGCGAGGGTGTTCCAGACCAGATGCGTCGTCGACATTCGTGTCCAGTCCTGGGCCGATCCGGTTGCGCCGCCGGCTGCGTAGAGGGCGATGACGACGCAGGCGACGTATGCGTAGGCGGTGGCGGTGACGAAGCGGTTCGCGATCTGGTGGCCGGTGCCGCGGCGTGAGCGGATGGCAAGCGTCGCGGCGATCAGCAGGATGCAGGCGAGTAGGACCCAGCCGTATGCGCTGGCGATTCGGACCAGCCAGGGGGGCGTTGTGCCGTGGGCGGCGACGCTGTCGAGGTATTCGACTGCGGTCGCGCCGACGTGGTAGGTGACGATGATCGCGATGACGTAGGTGGTGGTGACGTAGAACCTTGTCATTCGGCCGGCGGTGGTGTCGCTAGTGTCGATGAGCCAGCAGATGCCGGCGAAGATTCCGAGGGCGCCAAGCCCGAGCAGGCCTGCGGCGTGCATCGTTTCGGTCCACGCGCGGGCGCATACGCGTTCGCCCGCGATGACGCCGAACAGGAAGGCGTCGAATGCGAGGACCAGGAAGGAGCTGCCGAAGATGACCAGGGCGTTGGTCCTGCGTACCTGGTCGCTGCGGGAGCTCAACAGCAGCACGATGCCGGCGAAGACGAGGCCGGCGAGGACGCCCGCGAATGCGGAATGCACTGGCGCCGAGGCGATGGGACTCCAATCCAGCGTGTCGCAGTCGCGGTCCACGGCAGAAGCATGACAGGCGCCTACGGTGATCGCGACTAGCCGATCGGACTGGCCACGCTGATCGTACGGTGTTGCCTGCGCGGCTTTGCAGTCGACGGGGTGTCATCTGGGCCGCTGGCTAACGCATGCAGTGGGGTCTTGGCGCCACTTGGTTCGATATGCATCAAGATGATGTCAGCGACGCTATGTTGATGTGCCAGCGACGTGGTCATTCAACCGCAAACACGGTACGTCGCCCCAGCAACGTACGGATCTGCCGATGTGCGTGCGTTCGCTAACCGGCGTATCGGCGGCTTGGCGAACTGGCTACCTATACTTCGCCAGTGGCATCAGTGACGGAGGCATGGGTTCGGATTGAGGACTGGATGCGACGGCACGCGTCAGCGAGCACCAGTGTGCTGGCCCGACCGGCGGCCCAGGAATCGATCGCCGCCGCCGAAGCCGAGCTCGGCCTGCCGTTTCCTGCGGAACTGGCTGAATCGCTGCGCCGGCACGACGGCCTCACGGAGTGGGCGAACATCCTGCCTGAAGCGGCTCCGCTCTCCGTAGTGGGCATCGTCGAGTATCGCCAGATGCGTATGGAGATCGCGCCCGATGTCGATGGTTTCGCTCGGCACGGTGCCGAGGCAGAGCCGTGGTGGCATGAACGTTGGCTTCCATTCGGGGACGGTGGCTCTGGTCTTCAAGTCATCGACTTGCGACCCGGGTCCGGATTCGGCCGCGTGGGCTGGGCGCCGACCAGCAACCCTGCGGACTTCTCGGACTCTTGGCCGTCGCTGGAGGCATACCTGACGACCGTCGCCGACGCCCTCGAAACCGGTGGCGCGGCAGGCGTCTGGTATCCGTACCTGACCATTGATGGCGCGCCCTGGTGGGGCCTAGGCGGAGAGGCCGAGCTCAACGGCGAGCCCTTGCGTGCTGCTCCTCAGCGTTGAATCAGATTAGCCAACCTGGTTGCAGGGGCTGCCCGGCCACGCAACAGCGGTTACCGTCCGCTCATGCCGCGACCCGGGCGCGACGCTGCGTCTATCCGGATGGCGCTCATCGAGTGTCGACGAGGGCGCTGCTTGTGCGGGCACTCCCGCGGGCCCTGATCAGGTGTCCATTCAGAATGGGACGATGAAAGAAGTTGGCGCGGTAGTCCACGATGGACGTGTCGACGAAGGCTGCAGCCTTTTGCCGCGTGCGCGCCCTCACTTGGTGATCTCTTCGCGGTCCGGGCGGGCGGTGACCGGTGGGTGGCCGGGCGAGACCGGGGCCTCGGCGGGCTTTTCGATCGGGAAGAAGAAGCCGCGGATGGCCGGGGCGAGTGCGCCGAGTCGGTTCATCTTCTTCGGGATCACCCAGCCGGCGTACTTCAGGGTGCCGTGGCCGTGCTCGTCGACCGGCGCGAGCGGCTGGTGCACCTCGACGAAGCGGCCGTCGGGCAGCCGCCGGATGATGCCGGTCTCGACACCGTGTGCCAGCACCTCGCGGTCGTGCTGCTGCAGGCCGAGGCATATCCGGTACGTGACGTAGTACGCGAGCGGCGGCGCCAGGAGCAGGCCGATCCGGCCGGCCCAGGTCATCGCGTTGAGGCTGATGTGGAACTTGTCGGCGATCACGTCGTTGCCGCCGGACAGCGTCAGGACGATCCAGAAGGCGATCGCCATCGCGCCGAGCGCGGTGCGCGCGGGCACGTCACGCGGGCGCTGCAGCAGGTTGTGCGACCGGTAGTCCTTGGTCAGCCTGGCCTCGATGAACGGATAGATCGGCGGCAACAGCATGAGGACGCCGGGCAGCACGGCAGCGGGCCACAGCATCGACGGGATGGTGTAGCCACCGAAACGTATCTCCCACGCCGGAAACAGCCGGATTGCCCCGTCGAGGAACATGACGTACCAGTCGGGCTGGCTGGCCGCCGAGACCGTGTACGCCTCGTACGGGCCGAAGAGCCAGATCGGGTTGATCTGGAAGAGACCGCCCATCAGCGCGATAACGCCGAAGACGATCATGAAGAAGCCGCCCTGCTTGATCGTGTACCGCGGCACGAAGCGCTCACCGACCACGTTGTGCTCGGTGCGCCCGGGGCCCGGCCACTGGGTGTGCTTCTGCTTGAAGACAAGGCCCAGATGGACGCTGATCAGCGCAAGTATCGTGAGCGGGATGAGGAACACGTGCGCGATGTAGAACCGGCCCATGATCACGGTGCCGGGAAACTCGCCGTCGAAGATCGACGTGGTCACCCAGGAGCCGATCACCGGGATCGACAACATGATCGCCGAGGCGATTCGCAGGCCGGTGCCGGAGAGCGCGTCGTCCGGCAGCGAGTACCCGGTGAAGCCCATCAGGAAGGCCAGCCAGAAGAGCAGGAGTCCGATGATCCAGTTGGTCTCGCGCGGCTTCCGGAACGCCCCGGTGAAGAAGATCCGGAACATGTGCACCACGATCGCGGCGACGAAGGTCAGCGCCGCCCAGTGGTGCATCTGGCGCATGATCAGGCCGCCGCGCACGTCGAACGAGAGGTTGAGGCTGGACGCGTACGCCTCGGACATGTGCACGCCGCGCAGCGGTGCGTAGCTGCCGTCATACGTCACCGTGGTGAGCGACGGGGTGTAGAAGAACGTCAGGAACGTGCCGGTCAGCAGCAGGATGATGAACGAGAAGAGCGCGATCTCGCCCAGCAGGAACGACCAGTGGTCGGGGAAGACCTTGTTGAGGATGTTGCGCAGGGGCGTGGCAGCTTGGAACCGGTCGTCCAGCCCACCGGCCGTCTTCGCGGGAATTGCGCTGACGTCTACCCTCCGGCGCTTCATGGCTGGGACATCAGCTTTTGTGATCTCGGCTCGCGTGCTACCCAACATTGTTGGCTCCAGGAATACGTCTTCCAGTTCGCGCCGCTCATGGTCCAGACGCGCGCGGCGGCCCTCTCGATCGGATCTGCCGCCGCCCGCCGCAGATCAGCAATGGCCCGTCGCCACTCGACTGTCTTCGATCTACGTTACTACGTCATGTAGTAGTTGTCGAGGTTCGCTCAATTTCCCTTGGTTGCTCGCTATCCGTCGCACCCACCGCGACGAACGTCGGTGTCGTCCTCGGCGGCTAGCTGATGGATAGGAGGGAGGATGACCAGGAAGGCGGTCAGCAGGGGTGAGGCGATGCTCAGCCCACTGATCGGGTTGCCCAGCAGCGGGGGCGTCGAGGTGGAGGCGGGCCTGGGCGTTCCAGCCACTCCTGGTCCGGGAGTCCGTTCTCCGGGTCGCCCAGCGCTACCTCCACCAGGCGAGCTGCGGCGGATCGCCGCGCCAGCAGCAGCGGCACGACGGCGGCGGCGAATACCGCGGCGAAGAACGCACATAGCCCAGGACCGCCGCGACCGGAAAGGTCTGCTCGTCCAGAGCGCCGGAGCTGATCAGGACGATCCGCAGCGCACCGCTTCCAACCCCGTCCCCAACGTCCGAGCGCCTGATCTTGGCGCCCTCATCTGCCGCAGGCAATGCGCGCGACCCTCCGAGCCTCGTCACGATCCGTGAGCCGAAGGATGGTCCGGCGCTTGGACGGCTCCTTGAGCTCGCGCCCCTGCTTGGCGTGAGGCGGCGAGCTACAGCTGGAGGAGCCGGTCGCTGAC
This sequence comes from Phytohabitans flavus, assembly GCF_011764545.1. Lineage (GTDB taxonomy): Bacteria > Actinomycetota > Actinomycetes > Mycobacteriales > Micromonosporaceae > Phytohabitans > Phytohabitans flavus. Next base: position 1,311,575 of record NZ_AP022870.1, read on the forward strand.
ACTGCCAGAGCGGCGAAGGCGGCCAGGAAGAACGCGCCTCTAGGTGGGTGTTCGCCGCGGACGCTGGAGCGGTGGGTGACCAGGGCCATCCCGGCGTAGGCGGCAGGTGCCTGGCGGTGGGGAAGAAGGTGCCGACTTTGCTTGCGCCGGCATGGCAGAACCTGGCGATGGTGCACGTCAGTGCCCATGCTCGTTTATCGGCCTGTCCGCTCGGCCGCCCGCCGTGAGAACCCGTCTGGGAACTGGTTTATGGGCGGCGGGCGAGGCGTCGGCTCATGATGATGATCATTGACCATTGGACGAACGCGGCGTGGTGTTCGGGGAGGCGTTCGTAGTCGCGTACGGTCCGGCGGCAGCGGCTGATCCAGGCCAGAGTCCGTTCGACGACCCACCGTCGTGGTAGGACTTGGAAGCCGATTTGGCCGGCTAGTTTGGCTACGATCTGCAGGTGTTGGCGGGTAGGTATTGGCGCCATTGGTTGGGGGTGAGGTTTCCGGCGGTGGCGGTACAGATGTGGGTGATGGCGTTTTGTGGGCGTACGTCCCAGAGGATGAGGGTTCGGTCTGAACCGGTGGTGGCGAGGGTTTTGCCGTCGGGGCTGAACGCGAGGGCGTGGACGCGTTGGGTGTGGCCGGTGAGTCGAGCGGTGGCCGCGCGGCCTGGGATGTCCCAGAGGATGACGGTGGTTTCGCCGCTGGTGTAGGCGAGGGTGCGGCCGTCGGGGCTGAAGGCTGCCCCGGTGAAGTCGGCGTCGCTGTGATCGGTGATGGTGGTCAGCCGGGTGTGGGTGGCGACGTCCCACAGAATGATGGTCTGGTCATGACTGGCGGTGGCGAGGGTACGCCCGTCGGGGCTGAACCTGACGGCTCTGACCCAGCCGGTGTGGCCGGTGAAGGTGGTGAGCGTGGCGCCGGTCGCGGCGTCCCACAGTCTGACGGTCCCGTCGTGTCCGGCGGTGGCCAGCAGATGCCCATCGGGGCTGAACTCGACTCCGTTGACGGCATGGGCGTGACCAGCGAGCGTCTTGAGAACAGCACCGGTGCTCGCGTCCCAGATGATGACACTGCGATCGACGCTGGCGGTGGCTATACGGCTACCGTCAGGGCTGAACGCAAGGTCGAGTACCTGGTCGGTGTGTGTGGTGAGCCGGACGGGCGCACCAGTGTCGGGGTTCCAGAGGGTGAGCGTGTTGCCGGCGGTGCCGGGTGGGCAACAGGGCGAGGGCTGGGTGACGGTGGCCACCGTGCGCCCGTCGGGGCTGAACGCGACGGCGTTGGTGAACACACCACTGTCGATGAGGACAGTGTGGACAGTGCGGTCGGCGGTGTTCCACAGTGTCGTCTGGTCGGAGCTGGCGGTGGCCAGCAGCTGCCCGTCGGGGCTGAACGCGACGGCGCTGACCATTGTGGCGTGCTCGGTGACGGCCGGTTGACTGGGATCCCACAGCAGGATGGCGCCGTCTTCGCCGCCGGCGGCGAGCATAGAGGTGCGCGGGCTGAACGCCATCGTGTAGACGCCGGTGCGGGGTCCCATAAGCCGCGCGCGGAGCATCCGGTGGCGTGTGTCCCACAGCAGCACGGCTGTGTCGTCTCCGGCGGTGGCGAGGGTGCGCCCGTCCGGGCTGAACGCCAAGGTCATGACCCGCCCGTCAGGTTTGTGATGAGTGAAAGCGGCGGTACGGGTGCGGGTGACCACGTCCCACACGATCGCGGTCGTGTTGCCACCGCCGGTCGCCAGTGTCGAGCCGTCCGGGCTGAATCCGACGGCGTGCACGCCGTCGGTGTGACCGGTAAGGGTGGCCAGCCGCGCGGAGCGGGTGACGTCCCAGAGGATCGCGGTCGAGTCGTCCGAGGCGGTGGCGAGGGTGCGCCCGTCGGGGCTGAACGCCACCGCACGCACGGTCTTGGTGTGACCAGACAGGGTGGCCACCTGGGTGCGTTGGGTCACGTCCCAGAGGATCACTTCGGTGCCGGCCGCGGTGGCAAGGTGGCGGCCGTCGGGGCTGAACATAACCTCGGTTACCCGGCTGGTATGACCGGTCATCGTGGCGACGCGGGTGCGCCGGCCGAGGTCCCATATCGCGACCTTGGCGTCGTCGCCCCCAGTAACGGCCGTGTGCCCGTCCGGGCTGACAGCGGCGGCGGTCAGCCACGTGTCGTGTCCGGTGAGGACCGCGGTCCTGGTGCGCCGGCCGGTGTCCCATAGCGACACGGTGCGGTCGCGGCCGACGCTGAGCAGCGTGTTGCCGTCGGGGTGAAAGGCGATCTGGGAGACCGCGCCGGTATGGCCGAGCAGTTTGCCGAGGTGGCCTCGATAGGGCGACATACTCAGCAGCGCGCCGCGCGCCTCGATCGTGGGTGCGGTGCGGTACGCCTGCGCGGCGAGCAGCATGGCGGTGCTGGGCTCGGTGGCGGTCAGACGCGACGATTCGGCCGCGAGCTGGCGGGAGATCGCGACCTGCCGCTGCGCGACCGCGTCCCGGCGTTGCACCAGGGCGACCGTGCCGGCACCGACCATGGCCACCAACAGCACACTCAGCCCGGCGACAAGACAGCGCAGCTGCCGGTTGCGGCGGGCAGCGGCAGCGCGTTCCCGGTCGGCCAGCTCAACCGACGCGTCCAGGAATGCCCGCTCCAGCACGGTCATGGCGGCGGAGTGACCGTCGCGGGCGACCCATTCACGGGCCACCGCCAGCCGCGCCCCCGGTACAACGCCCCAGGGTCGCGGGCCAGCGACACCCAGGACTGCGCCGCCTCGGTGAGCTCTCGGTGGGTGCGCAGCCCATCCCGGTCGGTGGACAGCCAGCGGTGCAATCGCGGCCAGGCACGGATCAGTGCTTCGTGCGCGATCTCGACGGTGTCCTCGCCGAGCACGATGAGCCGGGCAACCGCGAACTGGTCGAGCACGCTGTCGATACCGGGCAGGTCCAGCTCTCCGCGCGGGACCCGGCGGCGGGTGTCCTCGACACCGTCACCGAACGCGACCAGCCGCACCAACGCCTGCCGGGCGGTGTCGCGCTGACCGCCGTCGAGCCCGGCATAGACCGCTTCCGCGGTCCGGGCGATCGCGCCCGCAACCCCGCCCGCGGCCTGATAGCCGGCCAGCGTGACCATGGCGCCCTGGCGGCGGTGCCACGCCTCGCGCAGCGCGTGCGCGGCCAGCGGCAACGCGCCCGGCGAGTCAGCCACCTCCGCGACGATCGTAGCCACCAGTGCGCCCTCCACCCGCGCGCCGCGCAGCTCGGCCGGTCTGGTCACCGCCTCACGCAGCTCTACCGGACTCATCCCACCGATCAGAACCTGCGCGTCCGCCAGCGCGGCCAGCAACTGTGGATGCTCGGCGAACCTGGCGTAGTGATCGGCGCGTGCGGCCAGCACCACCCGGGCCCGACCGTTCGGCTCCCGGCACATCGCCAGCAGCGCGGCCACGAAGTCGGTCCGCTCGGCCGGGTCGGCGCAGGTCGCGAAGGTCTCCTCGAACTGGTCCACCACCACCAGAAGATCAACGCCAGGCGATGCGTCGTCGAGGCCCTGCCGGACCGCCAGAGACGCCCGCGTCGGGTCCTCACGCAGCTCGTCCAGCAAACCGCCAGCCGGCACACCGGCATGCCGCGCCAGGTGCACCGCCAGCCCCGCCATCGGATGCGCCCCCGGCGTAAACACCACGACCGGCCCACCCACGGCCGGGACCATCCCCGCCCGCACCACCGACGACTTGCCCACACCCGACGGCCCGAACACGGCCAGGAAACGCCGCTGCCGTAGCCGGCGCACCAACTCGTCCACCACCACACCACGGCCGAAGAACAACTCCGCATCCTCCGGCTGAAACACCGCCAACCCCGGATACGGCGACCGCGCCTGCCCATTCAGCTCCGCGCCCGGGTCCTCGGCCGCAGCCGCGCTCAGGCGATCCGCCTCGCGCCAGCGCCGCTCCCACTCCTGTAGGTCACCGTCACACGCGGCGGCATACGCCAGGGTCACCTCCAACGTCGGCAACCGCCGGCCCGACGCCGCCGCCGAGAGCGTCGCCACCGAATAGTTCACCCGCGCGGCCATCTGCCGGTAGCCCGGCTTGCCAGCCTTCGCCCGCAACTGCCGCAGCCCGGCCGCCAGCTGCGTGACCGGGCCACCGTGCTCGTCCAAGGGTCGCTCCGGCCTCGGCATCCCCGACCTCCCCGTCACGCCGCGACATCCATCGTCCATCTTCGCTGCGCTGTCCAGAGTTGTTTGTCTGACCACCCACGCGGGGGCCAGACATCCCTTGCGCCGCTAAGGGATGTCTCGTAACTGGCGTGTCGTAGCGGGCCTGTCGATGGGTGGTCGTTGATGCTACCGGGGTGCAGGTGATCTCGGCGGCGGACGACCTCCGCCCGGGCCTGCGGCGCGACGGCCCGCGGCTCCACCGCGTGGAGGAGAACCTGCGCCGCGCCGCACGCGTGCAACTCCTCAGAGGGCCCGCCCAACGCCATAGCCCGCAATCGATGCGGCACGCCACGTCATTGATCAATCCAGCCGGCAGAACGCTGCCGCCGGCCGCAGGACCTGTCGCTGTCCCGGGGACGAGCCTCGCTCGCATGCGCGAGTCGATCGTGGCCTGGCGCAGCACGGTCACCCCGACGGCCAGGCCGGACAGGGCCAGCCGCGCGCGCCGCTGACGTGAGCGCGTCTCCCGGGTCTGCCGTTCGCGGCTGGCTTTTAGAAACTCCCGTTCCGCGCCGGTCAGGTCGATGACCTCGACGTCCGCCGCCTCCGACGCGGCCGACAGCCGCAGCCCCCGGTACAGCGCGCCCTCGTCGCGGCCCAGTGACTCCCAGGCGGCGGCCGCCTCGGTTGGCTGGCGGTGCAACCGGAGCCCGGCGCGGCTTTCCTCGACCCAGCCCTGCAGCCTCGGACCTCAGCCGATCTAAGCCCCTGCCCGAGCATCGCCGGACCGGCCGATCGGGTCAGTCGTCATCGTCGACCTCGCCGAGCGCTAGTCCACAACGCGCGAAGGGCCACCGTCGCATTCGGGCTGCACGGCCTGTGCGAGCGGATGGGCGTGGCCGTCTAATTAGGTGCTCGACGTCGAAGCTTTCGACGTCGAGTGGTTCGGCGAGGGTGGCGAGGTTCGGCTCCCGGTCTTGCGGGTCGTCGAGGTGGCGTTCAAAGGATGTCGCGCCGGTCCGGGGGTTCCCGTCATACCGGGTCAGCCTCACTTTTCCGGCCTTTATTGGACTGCGTCGATGGCAGGCACGTGGGCTTCGAGTCGTGGGCTGGAGCGTGATCACGCGATCCTGCTCGATTTTCGATTCCCAGGTTCGGGCGTTCGCGTCGCGGCGTGCGGCCGTGTGGTGGCGCGGGTGCCATTCCGGCCCGAGGTGGGGCGGCGAGGCCGGCCGGGAAGTCCCGGCCGGCCCACTTCGGGAACGTGCGGCTCCAGTTACCGCGGCGCCACCACCGTAGCCGCCACTCGCCGCGATTGCTTCGGCCGTCCTGTGGCTGCGTAGCCTTCTGACTTAGGCGCCACTCCCGCGCTATGCCGCTCGCGTTCTGCTGGCCCTCGCCGCCACGGCCATCCTGGTGGCTACCGTCCGTTTTGCTGGTCAACTCCGGCCGTCCTGATCGCCGCTGCGCTGGTCGTTCGCCGTTTGTCGTCGTCACCAACCATGGGCGGCATTCAGCCTGCTCGCCGATGCCGTGCTCATCGGTGGCGGCGTCGAAGTCATCCGTGCTGGAGAACCCCAAGCCATCGGCGGCGGGCCGGACGCACTCAGGGATACATCAACCACATCCGGCTGAGGTCACTGCTGCAGGGGGCGACGTACGCCTTCGTAGTCGTCCCTTCTTGAGCCAGGCACTGCGCGGACAGCCCGTTCTGGAGCCTATAGAGGCCGGCACCCAAGGAGGTCAAGGTCCACAACTGCTTCGGCTGACCGTTGCAGTATTCCGCGAACACCACGCTGTCGTTGCCGTTCGGAGCGGACAGGCACCAGCCGCTACGCGCGTTGACCACCGTCTCCCAAATGCCCGAATGGTGCTCCACGTACCACGTCTGGTTACCGGCGGAATGACACGGATCCCGCCACGCCCGGACCAAGGTCGTCGGCAGATTGTATGTGTCGTAGTGCTGGTCGAGGCAGTCGTCGGTCCACCCGTTCCAGATGAACGTTGCGTTCGCGGCGGCCGCCGGTGACGCCGTAACCAAGCTGCCGGCCAGGATGAGGACGGCGATTGCAAGCATCCTCCCCACCATGGTGACGACGGACCTCACCTGCCTCGAACTCCGCCGATACATCGGATCACCCCCGTTGACGGCCGGAAGCGGGGCCTTGGGTGTCTTCATTGTTTCTCCGTTTCTGAGTAGTCCCGCATGGCTTTACGAGGTCCGTGTCTAGCGGCGCAGAGATTGTCTGGCCCCTGCTCGTGCCGGTCAGACAAACAACTCTGGACAACACAGCGACGATTGACGATGGATGTCGCGGCGGTGCGAGGGGAGGGTTTCATCGAATGCCGGGGCCGGAGCGGCCCCTGGAGTACCCGGTGACGTCGGTGAGCAGCGGCGCGATGTAGGTGACGATCGCGTGTACCGGTGCCCAGCCCAGGGCCGTGATGGCCAGCGCGAGCCAGACATGGCGGCTGCGGAACACGCGAAGCTGCGGGCCCAGGCCGTCCTCGGGGCGTGCGGTGCGCGGGATGAGCGCCGCGATGCCGGCGAAGGCGAGCACACCGATCGCCGCGATGATCCAGAATGTGCCGCGCCAGCCGAGGTGCTGTCCGACGAGCGTGCCGAACGGGACGCCGAGCACGTTGGCGAGGCTGAGCCCGGCGAACATGGTCGCCAGCGCGCTGGCCCGCTGCTCCGGCCGGACGAGTTGGGCGGCGGCCACGGAGCCGACGCCCATGTAGGCGCCGTGGGCGAACGCGGCGACGATGCGCCCTGTCATGAGTGTCGCGTAGCTGGGTGCCAGGGCGGACAGCACGTGTGCGGCCACGAACAGAGCCACGACGCTCAGCAACATGCCCTTGCGTGGCGCGCGCACGCCGATCGCTGTCATCAGCGGGGCACCCACGACCACGCCGAAGGCGTACCCGGAGACCAGGAGCCCGGAGGTGGGGATCGAGGTGTCGAAGTCGGCGGCCAGGTCGGGCAACAGGCCGGCGATGACGAACTCCGTGGTGCCGGAGATGGTGCCGGCTCACGGGCGCAGGGATGGCGCACCTTGGCCGCGCTCAACGCCCGCATCGAGAGCCGCATCGACCAGGCGCTGGAGCAGGAGCACGGCCTGAGCGTCAACGAGTTCTGCGTGCTGCACCACCTCGCCGGGCCCGACGGGCGGCACATCCGGATGCAGCAGCTGGCGACCGTGCTGGTGCTCAGTCAGAGCGCCACGACCCGCCTGGTGGACCGGCTGGAGCGGCGCGGGCTGCTCACCCGGGTCCTCGCGCCGGAGGACCGGCGTGGGATCTACGCCGAGGCGACCGACGCCGGCCGCGCGCTGCTGGCCGAGGCGATCCCCACCCACAATGCCGCGCTCGACGAGGCATTGCAGGCAGCCGCCAGCCTGCCCGAGCTGTCGCCGCTGGAGACCTTGAGCATCAAGGCCGAAACCCGGTAGTACCCGGTGTCAGCACCCGATCCGGGCCGCGGCCTTCGACACCTGCCTAGACCGACCCGCGGTCCCCACCGGTTGGGCTGCCAGAGCCGGCTCATCACCTGAATGTTCCCGATCTTGAAGCCAGGCCGGCCGCGCTTGCGTTGCTCGCTGCTAACTGGGCGACGTGGGGAGAGGACTCTATTTGTCCCTGCTCGCGGGCCAGATGGGTTTGGTGGTCAGTCCGCCCCTCGACCGGCCCAGAGCGTGATCAGCGGGCAAGTGGTGCACGCCGCCGGGTGGTTCCTTCTGCGGATCCACCACTGTGCAACACGTCAAAGTCCGGTCTCGTAGGCGAGGATGACCGGTTGCGGGCGATCGCGGGCGTCCATGCACCCGTGAGCAGTGGCATGAAAAGGAAGGCGCGATACGTTGGCGGGTCCGAATTTTCAGACAGGGTCACATTCCGTGCTGGTGTGGCTACTATGAGCTTGACATCTTTGGTGTTAATGCATGTATGGGGTCATCGATGACCGCTGCTCGAGCGGACGATGCGGCCGCCGTGATGCCGGACCCGGGGCGGGCCCGCACTCTCGATGAGCTCGTTGGAGGGCTGCGGTCGTTGAAGGTCTGGGCCGGTAACCCGTCCTACGAATGGATCACCAGTAAGGTCAACGACGCGTGGCGGGCCGCTGGTCGCCCGATCGGCGAGCTGACCAAGCGGCCCACGGTCGTGGACTTCGACCCTGGAAGCGTGACGTATGTCCGTCCTCGATGATCGGACTCTTGAGGACCTCCGGTCACAGGATCCGTCCGACATTCGGAGATGGCTGCACCTGCATCAGCCGGCCAGTGGCGATGAACGAGGTTTCTGGTGGGAGAACGTTGCGACCCGAAGTCTCCAGGCGCTGTATCAGTCACAAGACGAGTCTGATCCGCGTCCGTGGGCCATGCTCGTCGCGGCGACCACGGATGAGGCCGTCGATCAGGGCGTACTGGAGCCGACCGACGGAGCGATCCGGCTCGCCAATCTCGCAGCTTTCTTGATCGAACGTGGTTCCGACGTATTTGATCCCAATGTGATCGCGGATCGGTGCCTTTCGCTAATTACATTGCCGTTCGAGGAGGTCGCACGAAAGTCGGGCGATTGGCGCTCGTTGCCGCGCGCAGAGATTGCGGAATTGAGGAAGATAAAGAACCTTGTTTCGCCGTTAATCCCGTTGGGAAACTGGGTCACAAACGCCACTATCCTGGAAGAGGTAGAGCAATGGCGTGGCCTCCGAGAGCTTCTGCCGTAGTGTGATATCGACAGCAACGAGCTCTGCTTCGATGGAGGCGACCCCGCCGCCGCGCGATGGGGCGGTCGCCAAGCGCGGTCGCCTACCGCGACCGCCCGACACGGCCCATTCCGACGAGGATGGTCGCCCGCCTGAACGACCTGCCCCCGGCCTCCGGCGAGCGCTACGACGCGGACAACATGGCCGCCATCGACCGCTGATCGAAGACGCACCATCACGCACGCCGCGAGTCGGCATCCGGGCGAAGAGTGCACATTCCCAATCGTGGCACCGAAACTCGCGAGTGGCGGCGGGCCCGACGAGAGTCTCACGCACCTCTTGACGCGGAGGTGTCAGGCAGCCACGTAAGAGTCCGTCACGGCGCGGACTATATGGGCACGGCATACCGGTGCGGAATACCTGGTCTCCGAATTGCGGCATGCCGACGCGACGTGGCGATGTGCCCGCGTCGGTGACAGGTGGTCACAGCCAGGATCGGCGGCTACCCCCGAAGTTTAGGGAGACTGCTCGGCGGATGCGGCGCTTAGCGTTGTGTCTGTCGCCGTCCTTTGTGCGGCGGAACCTCTCGGCGGTGGCGCCTTGGACCGAGTCCACTATGGACAGCCCCGGCGGGTTGTGTGGACGGCACCACCCTCGGACCAGATTGATTGGTGGTGTGGGAGTGTCGGGTGCGCTATCTGGTTGATGTCATCGGGACGTACCTGCGGATCCTTCTGGAGTTGGAGGAGGAGCAGGTGGTGCCTCGCCAGGCACGTGTCGCGGAGCGTGTGCGTCATAGCCTGGCCAGGGTGAACCAGGTGACGGCGCGGTTGGTGCGGTCCGGGTTGGTGCTTGCGTTGGATGACCGACGTTTGGTGTTGACGGAGGCCGGTCGCGTACACGCGGAGGCGGTGATGCGCCGGCATCGGCTCGCTGAAGCGTTCCTCGTGGACGTCGTCGGGGTGGCGTATGAGGACGCGCATGCCGAGGCGTGCCAGTGGCAGCACGTGTTGTCAATGCCTGCGGAGCGGCGGATCTACCAGTTGCTGGGGCGCCCGTCCCGGTCCCCGTACGGAAACCCGATTCCTGCTCTGGCGGCGCTGGGCGGGCCATCTGCTGTCCACGACGATCTCGACGGCGAGCAGACGTTGCTTGCGTACGGGCGTGGTGGCGAGTTGACCATCAGCCGGATCTGCGAGGGAGCCCAGCGGGATGCCGGGCTATTGCGGGCCTTCCGAGTCGCGGGTGTCGGCCCAGGGGTGCGGATGACCGCGAACTGGGTGGACGGCGGGGTTCTGGTGACGGGTAACGGCACGGCCTCCTACCTGAGCCGGAACATGGCTGGCCTGGTCTTCGTGTTGGCGCAGCGGCCGGCGGACGACTACTGACAGTCTTGGCCTTGTGGTGCTGGCGGTGTTACGGCGGAATGTCCACCAGCGGTAGAGCACGTAGTTGAACACCAGGTTGGTGGCCCCAGCGACGATCCGGGCGGCGATCAGCGGTAGACCGATGGCCTGCAGCGCGAGTACCGCGATCAAGGTCAGCAGGTAGTCGCCGAGCACCTGTGGCACGAACCGGGCCAGTTGCGGCCCGACGGCGTGGCCGTTGGCGCGGAACGCGAGGTGTCGGTTGAGGGCGAAGTTGAGTGTGTAGGTTGCCCAGAAAGCGAGCGTGACCGTTACCGGGCTCGGCAGGGGCGTGTACCGGTTCAGCAGGGTCAGCGTGGTCAGGTCGAAGGCGAATCCGACGGCCGCCAGGGCGGCGAACCGTGGGAACGGATGGTCCCAGACCACGGCGAGGCGCCGGCGATGATCCACGGGCGGCACCGTAGGCGGCCGATCCTGAACGTGGCCTGAACGCCCTGCTCCGGCGTGTTGGTCGCGGCCGTTTCAGCCGAGGTTCAGCTTGCCCTGGCGAGGATGGCCGGTTGTGCGGGTGTTGGTTGTGGAGGACGAGCCGCGGCTCGCCGAGGGGCTACGGGTGGGGCTGGTTGCTGATGGGTTCGCTGTGGACGTCGCGGAGACCGGGACCGATGGGCTGTGGTTGGCCCGCGAGGAGCCGTTCGACGCCATCGTGCTCGACCTCATGTTGCCGGGGCTGAACGGCTACCAGGTGTGCCGCATTCTCCGTGAGGAGCGGAACTGGACTCCGATCCTCATCCTTACCGCGAAGGACGGCGAGTGGGACGAGGTGGAGGGCCTCGACACCGGCGCCGACGACTACCTCACTAAGCCGTTCTCGCATGCGGTCCTTGTCGCCCGGCTGCGCGCGTTGCTGCGGCGTGGTGCGCGTGAGCGGCCGGCGGTGCTGTCGGCCGGGGACGTGCGCCTGGATCCCGCCTCCCGCAAGGCTTCTCGCGGTGCCGTCGCGCTCGACCTGACCAGCCGGGAGTTGGCGCTGCTGGAGTTCATGCTGCGGCGCCGCGGCGAGGTGGTCAGCAAACGGGAGATTCTCGCGCACGTGTGGGACTTCGACTTCGACGGCAGCCCGAACATCGTCGAGGTTTACGTGCGGCGCCTGCGGGACAAGCTGGACCGGCCGTTCGGGCGCGCGTCGATCGAGACGTTACGTGGCTCGGGCTACCGGCTGGCCGCCGATGGCGGCTGAACGGGTACGCCGCGCCGTGGGGGTTCTGCGCGGGTCGGTCCGGGTAAGGACGACCGCCGTCGCTGTCGCGGTGGTCGGCGTGAGCCTGCTGATCGGGGCGGTCGCGCTGGTGGTCAGCCTGGACGTGCTGCTCAAGCGGGAGCTGGGGGCGACGATGGCGGTGCGGGCGGCCGAGACCGCGCACGCGATCGGTTCCGGTGTGGACCCGGTGGTGTCGGTGGCCGGCGACGACGACCTGGTGGTCCAGGTGCTTGGCGGCTCGGGTGAGGTGCTCGCGGCGAGTCCCAACGCGGCTGGCCGGCCGGCGTTGGCCCGCATCGCTCCGGGGACGTCTCGTGAGACGCCGGTACCGTTCGACGACGACGAGTTTCTGGTTGTGGCGGCCGCCGCGGGCGACGGCCGGGTCGTGCTGGTGGGACACAGCATCGACGGTGTGACCGGGTCGACCCGGGCGCTGACCGCCCTCCTGGCGGTCGGCCTGCCCGCGCTGCTCGCCGTCGTCGGCGTCACGGCTTGGCGGGCGATCGGCCGCGCGCTGGCGCCGGTCGACGCGATCCGGGCCGAGGTCGACGAGATCACCGGCACGCGGCTGGATCGGCGGGTGCCCCGCCCACCGTCGCACGACGAGATCGGGCGCCTGGCCGACACCATGAACCGGATGCTCCATCGACTGGAACGCGCCCGCGACCGGGAGCGGCGGTTCATCGCGGACGCCTCGCACGAGCTCCGCTCGCCGATCGCCGCCATCCGCCAGCAGGCCGAGGTCGCGCTCGCCCACCCCGAGGCCCTACCGGATCGGGGCCTGGCCCGTGCCGTACACATTGAGGCTAGGCGTATGCAGACGCTGGTGGACGACCTGCTGCTGCTGGCCCAGGCGGACGAGGCCCGGCTGCCGTTCCGGCGTGCGGTGATCGACCTGGACGACGTGGCGTTCGCGGAGGCGCTGCGGATCCGGACGCAGGCGCCTCACCTCGTGGTCGAGGTGAGGGACGTGTCGGCGGTACGCGTCGACGGCGACCCGCCGGCCCTGCGGCGGGTGTTGCGCAACCTTGGCGACAACGCCGCGCGGCACGCGCGCGAGCGGGTCGCGTTCGGCGTGAGCGAGGTGGACGGCTGGGCGCTGATGTGGGTGGACGACGACGGCCCCGGTGTCCCGCCCGCGGACCGGCAGCGGATCTTCGACCGGTTCGTCCGGTTGGACGACGGCCGTGACCGCGCCGGCGGCGGCAGCGGCCTCGGCCTTGCCATCGTCGCGGAGGTCATCTCCGCGCACCGCGGCACGGTCACCCTCACCGGCAGCCCGCTGGGTGGCGCCCGGCTGACCGTGCGACTGCCCCTCGGCGCCGCGGCTGTGGCCGGTGCGGCGGATCGCGCGCGGGAGGGGTGACAGGTTCAGCGTCGCGTCAGGTCCTGCGGGCCATGCTTCCCAGCGCAAGGAAGACGGCACGAACAGGAGGACGTGGAATGAGAAGGCGCACACGATGGGTCATCGGCGCGGTGGCGGCTGGCGTCGTCGCCTCCGGCGCGGTCAGCGGCGTAGCGATCGCCGGCGCGGGCGAGGTCGACACGCCCATCACCGGAGACGCGCTGGCCAAGGCGGAGGCGGCCGCCCTCGCGTACGTCGGCGAGGGGAAGGTTACCGCTACCGAGGCAGGCGACGAGGACAGCTTCTACGAGGTCGAGGTGACCCTGCCGGACGGCGGCCAGGTCGATGTGCAGCTGGACGAGGCGTTCACGGTCGTCGGAAAGAAGGCAGACGCCGCAGACGGCGACGCCAGCGAGAACGCCAACGGCTGATCGGCGTGGCGGGCGGTTCTGGGCGGCCGGGCACCGTGGGTACCGGTCGCCCAGGCGCGACGCGGACAGCGGCTACGGCGACAGTGCCGGCACCGGGGCGGCTGTGGATGGTCAGGCGGCCGCCATCGTCCGCGACGAGCTGGGCCAATAAGCGAAGGCCGACATGGCCGGCCGATGGCGGTCGGTCCGGGTCGAAGCCGGCCCCATCGTCGCAGACGCTGAGTAGCAGCTCGCTGGTTTCGGTGGTGGTGAGGCCGATCCGTACGCGGCGGCGGGCGTTGGCGTGTCGCAGGGCGTTGCGCAGAAGCTCGGTGGCGATCTGGTGGAGCATTGCGATCGTCGCTGGGGCCACCGGTACCGCCGTGTCGACGGTGAGTTCGACTGGCGTGTCGTGGTCGGGGAGCTCGGCGTGCACCTGGGCGATCGCGTCACGCAGGGCTGCGGCGGGGTCGTCGCCGGCGGCCGGCAGCAGGTCGGTCAGCAAGGTGCGCAGTTGGCTCAGCTCGGCGGTCACCAGCCGGTGTGCGCGAGCGACCAGTTCGGCGCCGGCCGCGGTGGTAGCGGCGCGTTCCAACAGCAGGCCGGTGGCGGACAGGTCGGGGATCACCGTGTCGTGGAGACGGCGGGCGATCCCGTGCCGGGTGCGTTCGGCGGCGGCGAGCCCGTAGCGCAGGGCGGCGTGTCGCTCGTCGTAGTCCCGTCGGACGCGTCGGGCATGTGCGAGCGAGACGGGGAGTAGGGCGATCGTGGCCAGGCACAGGCCGGCCAGGACGATCGGGAGGGCGGCCAGGACGCCGCGCTGGGTGGTTCCGGTGACGTCGAGCGGCAGGTAGAGCTCGAGGCTGGCGTCGTTGCCGCCTGAGTCGCGGAAGCCGAAGAACACCTCCACGTGGGCGGTACGGCGACCAGGCCGACGCGCCGTCGCCGCCACCTTGCGCGCGACCGGCACCACCACCTTGCTGGTCACCCACGACCAGGCCGAGGCGATGACCCTGGCCAGCCGGGTCGCGCTGCTGCGCGACGGCGTGATCCGCCAGCACGGCACACCGCGGGACCTCTACCTGTGCCCGGCAGACCACGACGTCGCCGCCTTCGTCGGCGACGTCACCGTCCTGCCCGCCACCTTCCGTGGCGATACCGCCGACACCCCGCTCGGCCCGGTCGCGCTCCGCACCCGCCACGACGGCGAGGGTCTGGTGTTGGTGCGCCCCGAACAGCTCCAGCCATCCGTCGGCGGCGTCGAGGCCCTGGTCGCCGCGGTCGAGTTCCAAGGAACCAGCGGCCTGGTCCACCTCGCCCGCGCCGGCGATCGGTACACTGCGCGCTGGACCGCCCACCTGCTGGCCGCCCCCGGAACCACCGTTCGAGTCCGGGTACACGGCCCGGCCGTCCTTGTCACCGACACCGCGTCCCCCGACGCCGTCCGGTCCGCGGCCGGCCCAGTGCGGCAGGACAGCAACAGATGATCTCCACGTACTACCGGGCGGGGGTCGACGTTTGCTGGCGGCGGCGCCGCGAGCGCAGGGCCTGCACGGCGATGGGTGCCACGGAGACGGCGACGATGCCGACCAGGATCAGTTCGATGTTGTTCTTGACGAAGGCGATCTGCCCGAGGAAATAGCCCAGGATCGTGACGCCGGAGCCCCACAGGACGCCGCCGACGACGTTGAAGGTGACGAAGGTGCGGTAGGGCATGTGGGCGGCGCCGGCGACGATCGGCGTGAAGGTGCGCACGATAGGCACGAACCGGGCCAGTACCACCGAACGTGCTCCGTGGCGCTCGAAGAAGGCCTCCGCTCGCTGCAGGTGCTCGCGGCGGAACAGGCGGGAGTCCGGGCGTCGGAACAGTCGCGGCCCCAGACGCCGGCCGAACAGGTAACCGACCTGGTCACCGGCGACGGCCGCGACCGCGATGAGCGCGCACAGCAGCGGCAGTGGCAGGTTCAGGTAGCGGCCGTCCGCGACCAGCAGCCCGGCGGTGAACAGCAGGGAGTCGCCGGGCAGGAAGAACCCGATCAGCAGCCCGGACTCGGCGAAGACGATCACCAGGATGCCGAGCACCCCGAAGGTGGACACGAGCCACTGCGGGCTGAGCAGATGCATGCCGCGACGGTAGGAGCGGCGACCTGAAAGCAGCCTGAAGATGCGCTGTTCAGGCTCGCTTCAGGTACCCCTGGCCACGATGTCCCGATGCGATTTCCCTCGCCGAGGGTGATGGCGCGGACGGCAATCGTCGCAGCGGCCGCCTTCGTGATGCTCACCTGCATGGTGGCGCGGTACGGGGCGACAGTCGGCGGTGCCGACCGCGTGGTGAGCGATCACGCGCGGTCGTTCGCCCTGACGCACCCGGGGTGGCGGGTCTTCTGGTCTGCGGTCACGCACACCGCGGATCCGCCGGTGCTGCTGTGCGCGGTCGCCGCCGCGGTCGCCTGGCTGGTGTGGCGCCGCCGGTACCGGGCCGCGGCGTTCACGGTCGCCGCCACGGTGAGCGCGAGGATCGTACGACTCGGCGTGCTGTACGCGGTCGGCCGGCCGCGGCCAGCGGGGCGGCTCACCGCGTCAGCCGGCTGGGCGTACCCGTCCGGGCACACCACGAGCGCCACCGTCACCGCTCTGACCGTCGCGCTTGTGGCGCTACTGGTCGCCCGGAACGCGACGGTGCGCACGCTCGTCCCGCTGGTCGCGGTGGCTTGGGCGGTGCTGGTCGGGTGCAGCCGGGTCGCGCTGGTCGCGCACTGGCCCACCGACGTGGTCGCCGGCTGGCTGCTGGGCGCCGCCGCGACCTTTCTGCTCGGGTGGGCGCTGTCGGGTGCGCCGGGCCGGCCGAGGACGGCGCGGCGCAGCGGCGCGGGCAGCAGGCGCAGCCCAGCGGTCACCGGGCGTAGCGGGGCGGGGATGTAGACCACGCTGGCGCGGCCGTGCAGGGCCGCCGCCACTTGCACGGCCACCTGGTCCGGGCCGACGGTGAACGGCACGTCCGGCAGCCCCGCGGTCATCCGAGTGCGTACCTGCCCGGGCCGCACCACGAGCACCCGGGCGCCCGTGCCACGGACCATCTGACCCAGGCCGCGGGCGTACGCGTCGAGTCCGGCCTTGGCCGCCGCGTACGTGTGTACTTCGCACCGGGGCAGCATCGCGGCGACCGAGGAGAGCACCACGAGGTCGCCGTGTCCCTGCGTGGCGAGGTGGAGCGCGGCGGCGTGGGCGGCGACCGCCGGGCCAAGCAGGTTGGTGCGCAGCGCCCGCTCACTCCAGCGGGTGCAGCGCCGCGGCCAGCGGGACCAGCCGAGGCCGGGCGCCGGTGCGCGCAGTGGCCAGGCGTAGCCAGTTGGCGGCGGCGACAGCCGGCGAGGCGAGCAGGCCGCGCCCGGACAGCCGCGGCAGCGGCATGGCCCGCACCGGCCGGTACGCCCACGCATGGCCGCCGCTGTTGTGCGCGGCGTCGCCGTACGCGCAGCCGCCACCGCGTGGGATCAGGCCGCGTGGGCCAGCTTCGGCCAGCAGCCGCAGCCATTGCTCGTCGCTGTCGGGGCCGCCGTGACCGACCATCCGGCGGTCGCGCGTCCCCAGCCGGTTATCCGCTCGCGGGTGTCTGCCATCGGCTTACGGTCGCGCCTGGCGGGTAAGAACTGCCTGAACCTTCAGCCGCTTCTTATCCCGCGGGGCGTACCACGTGGGGGTGGTCGTAGCGATCCTGGCCCGTGCCGCGCCGCGGACGCTGCGCCGCGCGGCGGCCGTCGCCGCAAGCCCGTGGGCGCGCGGTGCGGTCCTGGTCGTCACGGTGGCCGCCGCGGTGTGGACGCTGAGTCGGCTGCCGGCCGCCTCGCCGTTGCCGCTGTTGCTGGCCGCGCTGCCGTGGATCGCCGGCAAGTACCTGCTGTGCCCGCTGCGCTGGCACGCGTTGGCCGGCAGCGGGCGCAGCCGGTGGTGGCACATCCGGACGTACGCGGAAAGCGAACTGCTCGGTCAGCTCTCGCCTGGCCACGCCGGCGCGGACGTGTGGCGGGTGCACCGGCTGCACCGGGCCGGCATCGGCAAGGCGCCAGCGGTGGCGGGGGTGGCGCTAGACCGGCTGGTCGGCGCGGCCGGGGTGGCGCTCGCCGTGCTTGCCACGGGCACCGCGCTGCCCGGTCCGGTGCTGGGCGTGGCCGGTGTCGTGGCCGCCGCCGTGCTGGCGGCCGCGGTCACCCTGCGGGCCCGCCGCCCGCAGGCACTGGCCGGGGTGCGGCTGCGGCCCGGCCCGATCGCTGCCGGCCTGCTGCTGTCGGTGGGCTACCAGGCGTCCATCGCGGGCCTTGTGTTCGGGGCGGTCGCGGCCGTGGGCGGTCCGGTCGACCCGGTACGGCTACTGGCCGTCTTCGGGGCCAGCCAGGTCGCCGGGATCCTGCCCGGGTTCGCCGGTGCCAGCCCGCGCCACGGCGCCCTCGCGGTCGGTCTCACCACGCTCGGGCTGACCTGGACGGTCGCGCTCGCCGCCGCGGCTCTGGTAGCGCTGCTGCCGTGGGCGCCCGCGCTGCTGCTCGGCGGCGGCAGCCTCGCGGCCAGCCGCCTCTCGGCCACCCGCGCCGCCACCGCCCGGGGTGACCGCCGGCCTGGCGGCGCCCGACCTGGCAGGCTTGGCGGGTAGCCGGGGCAGGAGGTGCGATGCGGGTACTCGTGGTCGAGGACGAGGTCAGCCTGGCCGAGACCGTGCGTGAGGGTCTGGTGGGGGAGGGCTTCGCGGTCGACGTCGTGCACACCGGGCCGGACGGGCTGTGGGCGGCGACCGAGCATCCGTTCGACGTGGTGGTGCTCGACCTCCTGCTGCCTGGCCTGAGCGGCTACGAGGTCTGCCGCCGGCTGCGTGAGCGCAAGGTGTGGACGCCGGTGCTCGGCGTCTGGAACACCACACCCAGCCGGCCCGGTGGCCGCATGGGTGGCCGCCAAGGCCGGGCCAGGCGGCCTCGCCGCTGCTGGGTGGCACCAGTCCGGCGATCACATGCAGCAGTGTCGACTTGCCCGACCCGGACGCGCCGGTGACCGCGATCCGGTCACCGACCTCGATGACGCAGTCGGCGTCGCGGACCGCCGGCACATCGACGGTGCCCTGCCGGTAGCCGCGGCACAGCTTGCGGCCGGTGAACAACGGCAACGAGGCCGTCACGCCGGCACCAGTACGCCGTCGCGAAGCCCGATCACCCGGTCCGCGAGTCGGGCAACCGGCGTGTTGGTCAGCTTCGTCGTCGCGTACGCCTCGATCGCCTGGCTGCTGCGCTACGTCTCCAGGCACTCGATCGTGGTGTTCGCCGGATACCGAGTCGCGCTCGGCCTGCTACTGGCGGCCGGGCTCGTCACCGGCGCGCTGTCCGCGACCTGAGCCAGCCACCCCAGGTTTAAGGGCTCTTTCAGCCGGCGGGCGGCACAGTGTGATGATGCGGATCCTGCTCGTGGAGGACGACGTTGCGCTGGCCGAGACGCTGCGCGGCGGCTTGGTCGACGCCGGCTACGCGGTGGACGTGATGCGCGACGGTGTGGACGGGCTGTGGGCGGCGGCCGAGCATCCATACGACGTGGTCGTGCTCGACATCATGCTGCCCGGCGCGAGCGGGTACGAGGTGTGCCGCCGCCTGCGCGAGCGGGGGATCGGCACGCCCGTGCTGATGCTGACGGCCAAGGACGGCGAGTACGACGAGGCGGACGCGCTCGACCTGGGTGCCGACGACTACCTGACCAAGCCGTTCTCGTTCGTCGTCCTGCTGGCCCGGCTCCGCGCGCTGGCCCGCCGCGGCGCTCCCGACCGGCCACCGGTGCTGACCGCTGGCGACCTGACCGTCGACCCGGCCCGCCACCGGGTAACCCGCGCGGGGCAGACCGTCGCGTTGACCCCGCGCGAGTTCACGCTGCTGGAGTTTCTCGTCCGCCGCCGTGGCACTGTCGTGCCGCGCGCTGAGATCGTGGCCGCGGTCTGGGACGTCAACGTCGGCGGCGACTCCAACCTCCTCGAGGTCTACATCGGCTATTTGCGCCGGAAGGTGGACGAGCCGTTTGGCCGTAACGCGATCCAGACCGTACGCGGTCGCGGCTACCGACTCGCCGCAGACGGCGGCTGAGACCACGGCGGCGCGCCCGAACGCACGGCTTCAGTCGATGTGTGCACGATCGTGGTCGACCGGGCGTTGGGCAGACCATTCCGTGGGCGACGAGCACCGCAGATCTGCCATCCGGCATCCAGCTCTGCTACCAGTCGCGCCACTCGTCGGTAAGTTCACTGCCGTCGCGCCCACGGCGAGCGGTCAGTGCCTCCACATCGACGCCTGTGGCCGTCAGGACGTCGTCGATGTATTCGCACAGTTCCTCGCGGGTGATGGTGTCGATGTGGCCGCCGAAATCTTCGTCGACACCGTTCAGGGCGAGCACGACCCGCTCGACCGCGGCCCAGATGGCGGCGATCGCCGGCGTGGCGATGGTGGGGCCGGTTCAACCGCGGCGAACGCATCGACGGCGTGGTGCTCAACAGGCAGCAGATGGCCGGTGCGGCCTTGGCCGGCGTAAGCGCGAGGGGCGTCGCTGCGGGCGACGGTCCTGGTCGACACCAGGCTCACCGGGGCGGATCTGCGCGGATCCGGATGCCGACGATGCATCCGCACATGCTTCGGCACAGATATGTGACGGCCGCGGACGCGCCTGGTCGTCGCGTCTCCAGCCGGTAGGGGTCGCGGGGTGACGATGAGCGCCGGTCCTGGGGCTAACCGTCCGCTGGAGCTGGGGCGGTGGAGGTGGGAGCATTCGGTCGGCCCGGGTTGGCTGCTGCTTGGTGATGTCGGCTTTGAGGGCTTCTACGAGGACGACATTCCGCTGGCGCTGTGCGCGCAGATCGAAGGATTGTTCGTCGACTTGCCGCCTCGGCCGCGGGAGCGGTTCACGCTCGTCGGCTGCGCCCCGGTCGGTGCGCTTGCCGACCTGCTCGATCGGCTGTCCGCCGAGGCACTCGGCACCGAACGAGCCTGGCTGGGTGACATCTCGATAATGGCGCCACCGCCAGACGTGCCGCCGGTCTGGTGGGGCGAGTACCTCGGCGACGTCGTGGTGCTCGCTTGCCGGCCGAGCATTACGATGCCGGAAGCCGTGGACGTCGATCTCGACGGGTTCGTGGACGTCTATGACCGCACGGAGGCGGTGGTACGTCCTGGCGACGTTGACGAATTCGTCCTTCTAGGCCGGAACGAGGCGCCCTACGGCACGTGTCGGGATGTCACCGGTGTGTTCCGCGAGCAGGCTGCACCGCCGGTGCCGCAGGTCCGGCTGCTCGGTTGCCGACCGGAAACTCCGTTGCTGACCGCGCTGGGCGCGGTCGGGCAGTCGACGGAGGCCGCCCGGCGTCGCCGCCGGATCCACGCCGAGGTGTACATGGTGGCCGCCGATGGTTCGGCCAGCCAGGTGATCGGCGCCGTGGTTTCCGGAACGGTCAGTGCAGGTGAGCCGTCGCGGCTCGGTGCCGGACTGTTCGACGTGACCGTCGACAGCGACCCGCGGGAACCGCTGCCGCTAGGGATCCTCGGCATCCTGGAGCATTGGTACACCCGACGGCCGGCCGAGAAGAATTTGTGGGCCGGCTACGACCGGGAGTTGCGCCACCACTGGGCCGGAGTGGCTTTGGCCCACCGGTCGGATGCGGCCGACCGGCCGGCCGGCGCCACGTACGACCTCGACGGCCGGTTCGTGACCGATATCGAAGGGTTCTACTGCGCGATCGGCGAGGCGATCAACGGCCCGGGCGGATACTTCGGCTGGAACCTCGACGCGTTCGACGACTGTCTCGCCGGGAGGTTCGGGGCGCGGGTACCGTTTCGGCTGGTGTGGCACGACTCGGCCGTTGCCCGCGAGCACCTCGTCGCCGGCTACGACCGGCGTCGCCTGGGTCCGGCGATCACCTTGGAGTACCTGCTGGACATGCTCGCGGCGCACCATGTCGAGATCGACTTGCGCTGAGGCATCAGCCGACGCCGACTACGGCTACTTCACCTGGTCAAACCGACGAACGACCGGAATCAAACGGTGTACTCGGCGGGTCCACCGATCCTCCATGATCGGGTACGTGCTCATGCCGCGATCCGGGCGTGCCAGTCACGAGTAGGGTATGCAGCCCGGCGGACGTTGAGTGGTTTGCCAGAGACGACCCCCGCAGACCGAAAGTGTCCGGTGCGCGCGGCGCACCGGACGATTCATGATCTTGTGGTCGCGCGACAGCGTACGGCTGCGACAGTCACAGATGGCCCCTGAACTGGGAAAATGCGGCCTTATTCTGCCATGTATGGTGCACACGAAACGCGGGGCAGACGCGCCCCGAACGCGGAGGCAGACGCAGGCCGGACTCTGCCGAGGTGCGCTGATCGCGTGGCTTATGCAAGCGGCGGACGGAGGACCCGCACGGGGAAGCCCCCGCCAGGGATCTTGGCGGGGCTTCCTCATGCGGCGGGCGCTCAGCCGGTCAGTTTTCCTTGGGCGGATCGGCGGCGCTGACCTCGACGACGACATCGAGGCCACCGGATGCCTGCTCGGCGGCCGACTCGTAGGCCTTGAGCTCCGCGGCGGGGACCTGCGCACCGCCGGCGAAGACCGTGACAACGACCTTGTCGTCCGCCGGCTCGTAGCGGGCGGCCTTGGCCCGGGCGTCGTAGTCGAGCGCTTTCAGAACGGCCAGTTCGACCGCATTACTCGACCCGTCGGGCTGCTCTGAGGTGACTGCGGGCGAACCCGGGGCCTCCTCGCCGCCGCCCGCGCACGCTGTCAGGGCGACCGTGACGGACAACCCGATCACCAGGCCGGCTATGAAACGTCTGACCACAGGTAACCCCAACTTTACGAATCTTTAGCTGATTTTCACGGACGGACAGCCGGAGATTGAGCACACCCACGCGATAGGTGTGATGTACGAGCCTCCGGAATTGCTGCCGGTCGTGAACGCATAGCCCGTATTCGCGACGAACCACGGGCCTCCGGAGTCGCCGCCCTCGGTCACCTTGTCGGCTGTGTAATAGAGGTTACACCATACGTTCCCCGAGGCGAACGTAACGCATCCGGCGAAGGACTCGACCGTTGTGCCGGAGGAGGTGTAACCGGTCGTCTTGCCGAACTTGAACAGCAGCGCTCCGGTGGTCACGATGCCGGTCGCGGTGATGGTCCGGTAGAGACCGAAGTTATACCGGAACTGGTTCTGCGGAGTGTCCCCGCTCAGCGTCGTGAAGCGTACGTCTCGGTTGTTGGATGCGACGAACGTCGCGCCGGTCGTGTCGCCGTCGTAGGTGGCCGGCTGCGACGTGCAGTGAGCCGACGTGGTGATGCCGTAGCTCGCCCCCCGGTTGGCGATGAACCCGCCGGTGCAGGTGGAGTAGTTCTCGCCGCCCCGCGTCGCGGCCTCGCGGGGCACGTCGTCCGCCGCCGCGTATTCGAAGGTCAGCGCCGGGCCGGTGTAGCTCGCGGCCGCCGGAGCAGCCAGGGCCCGGCTGACGGCGCGAGCGGACGCGGCTCGGTCATCGGTCCGGACAGTGACGACGACCCTGTCGATCGCAGGGTCGTACCGGGCCGCGAGATAGCCGGCGGATGCGGGCTTGAGCATCTTGATCGCTGCCAACTCGACGGAGGTACGGTCGACGTACGGTATGGCACCCGGCACGGAGGTCCGCACCTTCACCTTCACGGCGTTGGCACTGCTCGCGGCGTAACCGCGGACCGCGGCCTCCCCTGCGGGGAAGCGAGGACCACACCATGGTCTCCCGCCCATGAGAAGTCGACAACGTGCTGAGGTGCCTTCTCGAGCAGCCCTGTCAGAAAGTCGCTGAATTCCCGCTGCCCCGGGGTTGCGCGCTGTTCTGCGGCAATCACCTGCGACGTGACCTCGTCAGCGGCTGCGTTTCCCGTCGGGCTGGCCGGCGCCGCGCCGGGTAGCACGACGGCTGCGGCGACTACCGCGACGACCGTCACGGCGATTCCCCCGAGCCGCCGCCGTGCAGCAATAATGGTCATTGGGCCTCCTGGCATTGTCCTGGGTGTTGACATCCCCATGAACCGAAGCGCGGCCGAGGAGAACTGGTGGTCGCGACAGGTACCCCACGCCATGGCCGCGCCGATTGCATGTACCAACAGCCTGTAGTCAAGAGGCGACTTTTTGCAAGCCTCTCGCGGTGCCCTCCTGTGGACCACCCGTCGAGACGCCCGCGGGGAAATGGAAAGTAGCGACCCTCCTCAATGGCCTTCGGTGGCGCCTGACCAGTGTGGCGACAGGATCAAAATGCCGGCGGACCGCGCCCGGGAGTTACTGTCGGAGTACCTAACATTTCGATAACAGTCGATATTGAATGCCTGGCGATCACTGGGGCCAACTCGGGTTGGGTGCGTCTCGTGGTCGCCGCATCGTCCCTGGCAGATGATCACCGCTGCATTGGATAATGTTCGATTCGGCGTGGCCCGGAGCGGAGCTGGAGTCCGACAACCATCTCGTGGTCGATCTGCACCCGAGCACATACCGGGTCCGGGCGACGCACCGCACCGACGGCCACAACTGGATGATCCTGGTTCAGCTCCAACCCGTGACATGAGGACGGATGAACCTCTACGGCAAGGCACGCCGACGGTACTCATTTGCCGCGTCCGCGCGGCGCCGACTGCGAGAACCGGCGCCTGCCTATGCCGCTGGTGAGAGCGTTCGGCGCTCCCGCGGTGGGCGGCTGCCCGGCCGTCGTTGACGGCAAGCTGCCTGTCGGGATGGGAGCAGATTGGGAGCAGCGGCTCGCCTTCAATGGCTCTGAACGGTGTACAACTGCTCTGACCTGCCCATAATGGCGTGCCGTGACCTGCGGCTCCTGGAAAACCGCAGGTCACAGCAGTGCAGCCATTTCGTTGACAAGAAGCGCTCAACGGCTCTGAACATACTGAGCAGGCCCGCGACCGCGCCCGTCAGCTGGATCGGAAGGGGGATGTCGAGGTGGTCATCGGCGCAGGCAACTACCGGCTGGACAAGACCTTCCGGCTCGGTCCGAACGACTCTGGCGTCACCTACCGCGCGGCACCGGGCGCCGTTCCGGTCATCAGCGGCGGCCGGAGCGTCACGGGCTGGCAACTGGTCGATGCCAAGCGCAACCTGTGGAAGGCAACTGTCGGGGCTGTCGACACCCGGCAGTTCTATGTGGATGGCCGGCGTGAAACGCGTGCCCGCGGTGCCGACCATCCACCCGGCTTCAGCAAGACCGCTACCGGATACACGGCGACGGACGCCTCGTACGCGAGCTGGCGCAACCAGGATCGCTACCCGGCAACGTCATCCTGGCCGGCGGCGGCCGCGAGTTTCGGACGTACCTGCTCGGCGTGGGGATGGCCGACCTCGTCCAGGACTTCCAGCGCATTCTGCCAGGCCTTGCCCGCCGCGTGAGGATCGCCGGCGGCGTGGTGGACGTCGCCGAGGCCGGCCAGTATGACGCCCAACAGGGAACGGTCGCCGAGTTTCTGAAGCAGGTCGGCGGCGTGTTGATAGCAGGTCACGGCCTGTCCGTAGTCGGCCAGGCGGCTGTGGATGTAGCCGAGGCTGTCCCAGGTGACGGCGAGACCGTCGCGGTCGCCGACCTGCTGGAACAGGGCGAGGGCCTCGGTGCAGTACGACAGGGCCCGCCGGTGCTCGCCGAGCTGGGCGAGGCACCAGCCGATCCCGTTTAGGCAGCGCGCCTGCCCGGCGCGGTCGCTCGCGGCGCGGGACAGCTCCAGGGCCCGCTCCGTGACGCGGAGCGCCCGCTCGGGCCGGCCCTGCCCGAGGGCGGCCTTGGCCAACCCGATGAGCGTATGTACCTGGCCCGGGATGTCACCGGCCCTCGTGTAGGTGCGCAGTGCCCGCTCGAAGTACCGCTCGGCCTCCTCGTGGCGCCCCGCCCGACCGAGGCTCAGCCCCAAGCCGCGCAGGGCATAGCCCTGCCCGACGGGGTCGCCGAGGCGGCGTGCCGCGTCCAGGGCGAGGTGCTGCATCGCGGCCAGTTCGTCCAGGTACGAGCGGCGCATGAGGAACGCCGTGTGTGCCCACGCGAGCTGCCAGGCCTGCGTGTCGAAGCCGGTTGCCGCGGCCTGTTCGACGGCGGCCTGGAGCACCGGGTGCTCGGCGGTGAACCAGGCCATCGCGGCCGCGAGGGTGTCGAGGGCCTCCGGGCTGACACCTGGCCGCGCCGGCGGGAGCACCAGGCGCTCCCACATCGGATGCATCCACCGAGCGGCGGCGTCCGCGGTCCGGAGGTAGTGGTCGAAGAGGCGGTGGGTGGCGTCCTGTCGGGCGGTGGGTCCGTCGTGGGTGCGCGCCTGCTCGGCGGCGTAGGCGCGCAGTAGGTCGTGGAGGACGTACCTGCCGGGAAGGTATTGGGTGACGAGATGGGCCCGCGCGAGTTCGTCGAGGAGGTGGCGGGCGTTGTCCGGACCGGTCGCGGCGAGACTCGCGGCGGCCGCGGCGGTGACGTCCGGGCCGGGGTGCAGGCCGAGGAGGCGAAAGAGCTGGTTGGCGTCGGGGCTGAGGGTGCGCTGGGACCAGGAGAAGACCGCGCGGAGGTCCGTCGCCGGGTCACCGCCGTCGAGCGCGTCGAGGGTACTCGTGGCGTGGCGAAGCTCGTCGGCGAGCGCGGCGAGTGGGAAACCGGGGCGGGCCGCGGCGCGGGCGGCGACGATCGCCAGTGCGAGGGGCAGGCGGGCGCAGCGTGCCACGATGTCGCGGACCGCGTCGGGCTCGGCGGCGGTACGCGCGGCGCCGAGCCGGCGGGTGAGCAGGCCGTGGGCTTCGGTGGCGGTGAGCAGGTCGAGGGTGAGCGGGTGCGCGGCCTCGGTGGCGGCGAGGCCCGTGAGCTGGTCGCGGCTGGTGATGACGGCGACACAACCGGCGGTGCCGGGCAGGAGCGGTCGAACCTGTTCGGCGTCGCGGGCGTTGTCGAGCACTACGAGTACCCGCCGGCCGGCCAGAACGCTGCGGTAAAGGGCGGCCCGGGCGTCCACTCCGGACGGTATGCGGTCGACGGGAACGTCGAAGGCGTCGAGGAAGCCGCGCAGTGCCTCGGCCGGGTCGAGGACGGTGCCGGACGGATCGTAGCCGCGCAGGTTCACGTAGAGCTGTCCGCCGGGGAAATGCTGGGCGGCCCGATGGGCCCAGTGGACGGCGAGCGTGGTCTTGCCGATCCCGGCGGTGCCGGAGACGGCGGAGATCACCACGGCCCCGGCGTGCCGCAACCGTCATCCCGACCGGGAATAAGGCTGTCGAGTGTGGACAACTCGCGAATCCTGCCGGTGAACCCGGCAGGTGCCAGCGGCAACTGCGCCGGAATCGGCTTGGTCGCCGGCGCCGGGGCTACCCCGGTCCCTGCGGGCGCGGCTCGGGATGTTTCCGGCGGCGGCGGGTCGAGGGCCGGCTCCTGGCGCAGGATCGTGGCTTCGAGGTCGCGGATCGGCCGGCTCGGGGCGATGCCGAGGTCTTCGTCGAGTACGCGTCGCAGCCGCTGATAGACCGCGAGCGCGTCGCTCTGCCGGCCGGACCGGTAGAGCGCGAGCATCAGCTGCCCGTGCGCCGGCTCGTCGTGCGGGTCCTGCCGCACCAGGTCCTCGAGGTCCGGGATGACCTCGGCGCGCTCTCCCGCCGCGAGCCGCGCGTCGATGAGCGCGTGCCTGGCCCGCAGCAGCACCTGATCCAGCCGCTCTGCCTGACCGTCGAACCACGCAAGCCCGGTCAGGTCGACCAGCGGTCGATCCCGCCACAACGCGACCGCCGCCCGCAACAACGACACCGCGTGGCCCGGGTCCGTCGATCGGCGGGCCTGAGCGATCATCTCGTCGGCCACCTGTACGTCCGTGTCGCCGCCGTCGAGGTCCAGCAGGTAGCCCGGTGCGCGGGCCACGATCGACGGGCTCCCGGCCAGCACGCGCCGCAGGTGCGACAGGTGGCTCTGCAGTGTCACCGCCGCCGCCCGGGGTGGCGCGTCCTCCCAGACGACGTCGATGAGCCGGTCGGTGCTGACGATCTCGCCCGGCTGCAACGCCAACGCGGCGAGCACGGCCTTTCGCCGCAGGCCGCTGACCGGCCGCGGGACACCGTCCAGCACGACATCGATCGAGCCCAACAGCCGCACCCGCACGTGCCCGACCTCCGGCCCCCCAGGACAACAGGACCAAAGGTACCGCCGTACCTCGTTCCCCATTGAGCGCGTTTGTAGTGCTTGGCGCGCGGGGCCGCCGGCGTTGCAGCGCGACCGCAGCCCTGTTGCAGCAGGCGGTGCGAGCCTTTCCGCTTGGTGTGCCGGCCGTCCGGGCCGGCCACTCTCGGACGGGGGCGAGAGGCAGCGATGCAGATGGAGAAAGCGACGTGCGTGGACGGCCGCGCGCCGGCCTTGTTGAGCGACGGTCGTGTGGTCGGGCTCCAGCCGTTGCTCCGGGGCGGCACGCACGCCCTGTGGGCGGACGGTGATCGGCTGGCGAGCCGGGACTGGTTCGACAACGCCTACCGGATGGCCGAATCCGAGGGCGACTTGGAGGCGATGGCCTGGTCCGCCCTGGGCCTTAGTGGGCTGTGGCTGCACGAGCATCGCGACACCGCGGCCGCGGTACTGCTGGAGACCCGCCTGCGGCGAGCGCTTGCCACGGTCGCCCCCGACTCCTCGCTCGGCCTCCGCCTCGCGGCACGCCTGGCCGGGGAGGCCGACTACCGCACGAGCCAGCACGCCCGCATCCTCGCCGCGGTGCGGGAAGCCGGCAACGCCGATGATCCTGTTGCGCGGGCGGAGGCGGGCAGCATGGCCCACCAGTGCCTGCTCGGGCCGGAACACCGGGAAACACGCCACGCGCTGGCGCAGGACCTGGTCGCTGACAGCCTCCTGACCGCTCGCCGTGGCGACCTGTTGATCGGCCTGCTGTGGCGCACCGTGGACCTGTTCCTCGACGCGGATCCGCACGCCGAGCGGTACCTGGCCGAGCTGAAGGGCCATCTGGCCCAGGATCGCCACCTCGCGGTCGGGTTCGTGGTAGACGCGATCGACGTCATGCTGAGCATCCGGGCGGGCCGCATCGAGGAGGCCGAAACGCTCGCCGCGACCTGCGCCGAACGCGGCCAGGCAGCTGGGGACGCCGACGCGCTCGGCTGGCACGGGACGCACCTGGTGGCCCTCCGCTGGTACCAGGGCCGGATCGCAGAGCTGCTCCCGGCGTTGCGCGAGCTGGTGAACTCGCCGACATTGAGCGCGAGGGACGACTCCCATCTCGCCGCGCTTGCCTTGGCCGCGGCGGCGACCGGGGACCAACGGCAGGCCTCCGGCGCGCTGGCGAAGCTGGGCGGCGGCGACCTGGCCGGGCTGCCACGATCCAGCACCTGGCTGCTGACGATGTACTGCGTCGCGGAGGCCGCTCACCTGCTGCGAGACGGTGCGACGTCAGCGACGGTCTACGACCTGCTGCGTCCGTTCGCCCATCTCCCGATCATGGCTGGTCCAGGCGTCGCGTGTTTCGGCTCCGCGCACCACGCACTCGGCGTCGCCTCGTTGACCAGCGGCGACGCGGTCCAGGCGGTGGAGCATCTCCGCGAGGCGGTGCGGCACAACGTCGTCATTGGACACTGGCCGGCGGCGACGCTGTCCCGCGCCAGGCTGGCGCAGGCGCTCCGCGCCCGAGCACGCCCGGTGGACGCCGCGGAAGCGCAGCGGGAACTCAGCGTCGCCGCGCAGGACGCAGCGGGCTTCGGTATGGCGTTGCCTGCCTTCGAATGGCGGGCCGCCGCGCGGGCCCAGCCGCGGACCGTGAGCTGCCAGCGTCGCGGTAGCCGGTGGATGATCGAGTTGGGCGCCCGGGCCGCGGTCGTCGACGACCTCCTCGGCATGAGTTACCTCGCGGTGCTGCTGGCCAACCCGGGCTCCGAGATACCCGCGATCCAGTTGGCCGCCGGCCCCGGACTGCTCAGCGCGGCGGCCGTGGACAGAACCGCCAGCTCCCACCAGCCGGTCCTCGACGAGCAGGCCGTGCGCGCGTACAAGCGACGGCTGTCCAACCTGCAAAAGGAGGTCGATGGATACCACGCCAGAAATGACATCGCCCGCGCGGCCCGGGCACAGGAGGAGCTGGACTGGCTGATCGCGGAACTCAAGGCGAACTCCGGGCTCGGCGGGCGACCCCGGACATTCGCCAAGAGCGACGAACTCGCGCGCATTTCCGTCGGCAAGGCCATCCGCCGGGCACTGCAGCGCATCGCGATCGCCGACCCGGCCATCGGCCGGGAACTCCGCGACACCATCACCACTGGTGCGCAGTGCTGCTACCGGCCGAACCTCTCGCGTTGACCTCAATGGAACGGGACGGCACGCCTTTTGGGTATGAGCCGGGCACCGGACCCGGCGTGTTCTTAAGGGAGGAATCGACTTTGAGGCGACATCGACTCGGTGCGGTGTTCCTGGCGCTCGCCATGGCACTCGCCGCAGGCCTGGCGCTCACACCGCCGGCGTACGCGGACACCAGCGGGACAACTCAGAACTATGGAAACGGCCTGTGTCTGACGCCCGATAACGGAGTGACGGGTGCTCTTGTCAGGCAGCAACCCTGCGATCGAATCACCACCGGCGCGCGTAACCTTATGCAGGAGTGGGACCTCATCTGCAAGGACGCGAACTGCGGCGTGCGCCAATATCGCAACAACGGAAGCGGGCTCTGCCTGCGTGCCCGGGGGCCGGGCGGTCCCAGCAACGGCCTACAAATCATGCTGTGGGCCTGCAACCAGATCAGCGACCTCAACTGGATGAACCGGCCGGGTCCGGTCGCCGGGACGTTTGTACTCGAGTCGCGCATAGCCGGCTCGACGGGGTACTGCCTCGACGTTCCGGGCGGATCGTGGACGCCGGGCGTGGCCCTGCAGCTCTACCAATGCAACCAGACTCCGACGCAGGCCTGGCAGATGCTGTTCCCCGTCATCGAGTAGCCCGAGAGCGGTGACCGGGCAACCGCCCGGTCACCGCGCCGGTACCGCCGCCTGCAGGTCGTGATGCAGGGCTTCATCCGCCGGCGCATCCCGATGTTCCTGAGGTGCGGGCTCACGATGCTGCCTGCCCTGGTGGTGCTCGGGCTGGGCTTGCCGACCACCGACAGCCTGGTGATCTCGCCAGGTGGTGCTCTCGTTCGGCATCCCGTTCGCGCTGGTCCTGCTGCTGCTGACCCGCCGCGTCGACACCATGGGCACGTTCGTCAACAAACCGCGCCACGACGGCGGCTGGCGCGATCGCCGCGCTGATCATCTCGCTGAACGTGTACCTGCTCTACGTCACGTTCCTCGGCTAGGCCGATGCGATGCCGGCGCGGAGCGCCGCTCGGCGTGCCCTCAAAGCGTCGCCGTCGCGGCGATCCCGGCTAGGCCGAGCAGGGTGAGCGCGGCGCTCACCAGCAGGACGGTCCCCACGTTGGCGCTCCACCACTCGACCCGCACGCGAACACAACCGGGCACGTCTCGCGGATCGAGGCCGCGCAGCGCAAGCAGGTTGGCGGTCATGCTCAGGGTGGCCAGCGCGCCGATCCCGGCCGCCGTCTCGGCGAGGGTCCGCAACATGGCCGCGTCTATGTGGACTCCCTTGTCGCGCCGAACCTGATGACGCACCGGCTTTCCGGGTGACTACATGAGACCTCGGCCCAGGCCCGAAGCGCGTCTCAGCCTGAGACGGGTCGCCCGACCGCCGCATGCTCTACTGGTACTCCCGGCTCTCCGCACTGTACGGCGGTGCCGGAGTCAGAGGTACTCCATCACGGCCTCGCGCCATGGGCTGTCCTCATTGGACACGGCCGGGCCGTCGAACTGGCGAAACCGCTCGACGACCTCCTCACACAGCTCCCTGATCTCCGCGTAGAAGTCCGGTAGCGCCGCCTTCTCCTCCGGAGTGCGCGCGTTACCCCACGCGGTGGTCTCCTCTGCGCCAGCCCACGTCTGCTGTGCGGTCAAGACGGGCAGGAGCCAGTGCCAGCGCCAGGCGAAATCGACCAACCGCGCGACGCTGGAGTTCAGCAGGACCGGGCGCACGCCGTCCGGAAACATGTGCTGGAGCTGCGGGTGGACTTCGTCGTATGTGAACGTCGGCACGGCCAGCACCTCGCCCGAACCCGCGCGCGCGGCCACCCTGGCCTCGCCGAACCCCCGATCCCGTAGAGCCGGGAGCCGTCGGTCACCAACTCCGGCTCGCGGGCCGACTGGTAGTCAGCGACCAGCCCGTACAGCGAGTCGTCCCGGGCCGGCGGCAGTCCGTGGGACCACAGCGCCTCCCGGTCGGGGGCGGGCAGGTCCCACTCTCCCTCGGGGACGCCGGGGACGACTGAGAGGCGCCGACCTTCGGTCAGCGCCTCCAGAGGGGCGTCGAATATCCGCGATACCTCCGCCCGCGCCTCGTCGATGTCCATCACGGGGTCAGGCTAACAACGGCCGGGGCTCACCCATGTACGGCATTGAGGATCCCCGCCCATGCGTTCTCGCCTTTGTCGAAGCTCCATGAAAGGACCGCCCTCTGGTACTGGCCAACCCGTTTGGCGCACGCATGCTTGATCGCGGAGCAGAAGTTGCGTTCGGAATACCTGCGACGACGGCGGCGCAGCAATGTCAAGGCGAGTAAACCCGACCGCCTCTACGGTCCGTGCGCGCTCGGGCGCCGGGACGATGGCCAGGATGAGGGACAGGCTTGCGGCGGCGTCGACGACCCGTGCCGGCCCGTGGTGTCGGCGTGCACCGTAGCCGGCGCTCGGCATGCGGCCGGAAGACGGTGTCCTGGGGCCACCATGGACGTTGATCGTCTT
Organism: Phytohabitans flavus; assembly: GCF_011764545.1. Lineage (GTDB taxonomy): Bacteria > Actinomycetota > Actinomycetes > Mycobacteriales > Micromonosporaceae > Phytohabitans > Phytohabitans flavus. The sequence goes on from NZ_AP022870.1 coordinate 1,343,621, forward strand.
AGGCGTAGCCGAGGGAAACCTGCTGCTCAAGGACGGGCAGCTGGCCGCCGTCATCGACTTCGGGACATGCGGCGTCGGCGACCCAGCCTGCGATCTGGCGATCGCCTGGACGTTGGTGACCGCCGACGGACGGCAGGCATTCCGGAAACGGTTATCCGTGGATGAGGCGACGTGGGCGCGGTCAAGTGGCCTGGCCACCTGGCCAGTGTTGGCTCGGCGATTCGGGCTATTCGTGGGGTGTGTCCTGGACGGTAGCATCCGCGCATGCCGTATGCGGCCATCGATGGCCAGGCCATCTACTACACGGACACCGGTGGCAGCGGCCCGGTGCTGATCCTGGCGCACGGCTTCCTGATGGACCACGAGATGTTCGCGCCGGTCACCGCGCAGCTGCGTGCGGCGGCCCGGGTCGTGGTGTGGGACCAGCGCGGGTTCGGCCGAACCCGGTTCGACGGTCGCCCGTTCACGTTCTGGGACTCCGCTCGGGACTGCCTCGCCCTGCTAGACCACCTGGGCGTGGAGCGAGCGGTTGTCGGCGGTATGAGCCAGGGTGGGTTCGTGGCGCTGCGGGTGGCGCTGACCGCGCCGCACCGAGTCCGTGGGCTCGTGCTGCTCGACACCGAGGCGGGGGCCTTCACCGCCGAGGAGCGCGCGGAGAACGACGAGATGTGCCGGCGCTGGCTCGAATCCGGTCCGGTCGATGAGCTGGCCGGCCCGGTGGCCGCGCACATCATCGACGATCCGGTCCGCCATCCGTACTGGATCGGCAAGTGGCGGCGGCGGCCGAAGGAGCTGTTCGCCGAACCGTACCGCGCGCTCGCCACCCGTGAGGACGTCACCGGTCGCCTCACCGAGATCGGCTGTCCGGCGCTCGTCGTGCACGGTACCGGCGACGTCGCGATCCCGTTGGAGCGGGCGCGGCTGCTCGCCGCCGGGCTGCCCGGGGCGGCTGACGTCGTCCAGGTCGCCGGTGCGCACGCCGCCGCCCTCACCAACCCGCTGCCGGTGGCGTCTGCGATCCGCGCGTTCCTGACCCGCCTGGAGCGGTAGCCGGCCGCCCGCCCATCCCCCGGCCGGGCGCGCAATGACCTGACCAATCGGCCGGGTAGAGATCCTCGGCGCCACCCGCCCCTCTCATCGACAGCTGCGCGAAGGTGCGCTGAAGTGCCCGGCTACCGGGCAATCCGTAACGTGTCGTTGCACAAAAATCACGAGACGGTAAATTAATTGGCCAGGTCACTTGATGATCGCTCGGACTCGGGCTTACGGTCTGGCCCTCGCCCTCGTCGCCCGGGGCGGGAACCCGAACTGAGGAGAGCACGCATGGTCAGCATCGCGGTCTGCGGGCCGAAGTGGGGAAGGCGTATCGCATTAGGTTTGGTGGTCGGGCTAGTCGCGGCGGTCGCCGCGTGTGGAAACACTGACAGCCCATCGGATTCCGCGGCGGAGGGCGCCAACGGCGCGACCGGCCCGGTCTTCTTCCTCGTCCCGAACTCGACCACGCCCGCGTGGCCGACGTACTACATGCCGGCCGTGCAGGAAGCGGTCGCCAAGCTCATGCCGAACGTCGAGTTCATCACGCAGAGCGCCGACAACAACCAGTCGAAGCAGCTCAGCCAGGTCGAGGCCGCGATCGCCCAGCAGGCGTCGGCGGTCATCGTCAGCCCACCCAACCCCGCCCAGGCGGGCGCCGAGCTCAACAAGCTCGCAGCCGCGAAGATCCCCGCGATCGGCTACCTCAACGACCCCAACGGCGGACCGGTGTACGCGTACGTGTGGGTCGACTTCACCACTGTCGGCAAGCACTGGGGGCAGTGGCTCACGGACAACCTCGAGAAGTCGGTCGGCCACACCCCGGTCAAGCTGGCCGCGATCTACGGCGACCCGACGTTCAAGGTCTACGACCTGTGGCTGGAGGGCATCAAGCCGGCCCTCGACAAGCTCGTCGCCGACGGCAAGATCGAGATCGTGTGCCAGGCCGACACGCCGGGCTGGGACCCGTCGGTCGCGCAGAAGGCGATGGAGCAGTGCCTGACCAAGACCGGCAACCAGGTCGACGTGACGCTCGCGATGAACGACTCGACATCCGACGGTATCTGGGCGGCGCTCAAGGCGCAGAGCCTCAACGGCAAGGTCAAGATGATCGGCGGTCACGACGGTTCGCTGACGGCGGTACAGCGCACGCTCGTCGGTGACCAGGTCGGCACGTTCCACCCGGATGGTGTGCAACTCGGCGAGTCGGTGGCCAAGCTCCTCGACGCCGCTTTGAAGGGGCAGGACGCGAAGAGCGCCGGTGTCGTCAACGGCACCTTCGACAACGGCTTCGTCAAGGACGGGGTGCCCACGGTCTTCGGCAAGGAGAACCTGGTCACCCCGGACAACGTCCAGCAGGAGATCGTCGACAACAAGATCTTCACGAAGGACGAGATCTGCAAGGGAATCGCCGCCCAGACCACCTTCTGTACCTCCTAGTCCGTCCCGATCCTTCGGCCTCGCTCCGGGTCTGCCGTGCGAAACCACCGCGGGCCCGGAGACCCCGCCCCGCCTGGGCGGAAGCCCTGGACAGAAGACGACGAAAGACCGGGAAGACCAGAAAGATCAGGAAGAAGTTGGTATAGGTGAACGCATCTCTACTTGAGGTCCGTGACGTCGCCAAGAGTTACGGCGCGGTGACCGCTCTCAAGCGGGCCAGTTTCTCGGTCCGGTCCGGCGAGGTGGTCGCGCTCGCCGGCGACAACGGCGCTGGCAAGTCCACCCTCATCAAGATCCTGTCCGGCTCGATCAGTGCGGACAGCGGCGAAGTCCGCTTCGCCGGCGAGCCGGTCTCGATCGGCAGCCCCAACGACGCGGCCCGGCTGGGTATCCAGACCGTCTACCAGGACCTCGCGCTCTGCGACAACCTCGACGTGGTCGACAACATCTTCCTCGGCCGCGAGCCCCGGGGGCCGTGGTGGCGGGGCTTCCGGGTGCGCCGGCCGCGGATGGAACGGCTGACGGCCGACGCGCTCGCCTCGGTCGGCATCCGGATCCAGCGGGTCGACGTGCCGATGGGACACCTCTCCGGCGGCCAGCGCCAGTGTGTCGCCGTCTGCCGGGCCATCCTCGGCGATCCCAAGGTGGTGATCCTCGACGAGCCGACCGCGGCACTCGGCGTCGCCCAGCGCCGCGAGGTGCTCGACCTGATCGTCCGGCTGCGGGACCAGGGCCGCGGGGTCATCCTCATCTCGCACGACCTGGTCGACATCCTCAAGGTCGCCGACCGGATCGTGGTACTGCGGCTCGGCGAGACCGTCGCCGACAAGCCAGGCGCGGAATGGACTGAGCACACCCTGGTCTCCGCGATCACCGGCGCGACGGCGGGGGAGCAGCGGTGAACCTCCGCGATGGCCGGCGCACGATCGCGACCGCACTGATGGGGCCCTGGCGCACCGCACCAATCATCATCTCGCTTGTCGCCATCGCCATCTTCTTCAACACCCAGAGCTCGCTGTTTCTGAGCAGCCGCAACCTGACCAACCTCGCCAACCAGATCGCCGTGCTCGCCACGGTCGCGCTGGCGCTCGTCGGACTGCTGGTGGTCCGGCAGATCGACCTGTCCCTGGCGGCGCTGGCCGCGGTCTGCGGCGGTATCGCCGCGAAGCTGTCGGTCGAGTCGAACCTCAACGTCGGCCTCGCCATCGTGGTCGCGCTCGCCGCCGGGGCGGCCGTCGGTGTCGTACAGGCGGTCGTGGTCAACGTTTTCCGGGCCCCGGCGTTCGTGGTGACGCTCGGCGGGATGTTCGTGCTCAACGCCGTGCTGCTCTGGCTGCTGCCGGCGACCTCGGTCATCCCGCTCGCCGACACACCGCTGGAGAAGATCGCCAACACGTTCGTACCAGCCTGGCTCAGCTATGTGCTCCTGCTCGCGGTCGTGCTGCTGTTCGCCGGCATGCGCTTTGCCCACCACCGGGCCCGGCTCGGCGAAGGCATGCCGTCGAACCTGGTGCGCAGCACGGTGATACCGGCCGCCGCGCTCGCCGCCGTCGGTCTCGTGCCGCTGATCTTCGTGTTCAACGCCTACCGGGGCGTGCCGACTCCGGTCGTCATCGTCCTGGCCCTCATGGCTGGCATCGCGTACGTCACCAGCCAGACTCCGCTCGGCCGACAGATCTACGCGATCGGCGGCAACCCCGAAGGCGCCCGGCGGGCCGGCATCTCCGTCCCGTTGGTGACCACCGTCGTGTTCGCCACCGGCGGGTTCCTCGCCGCCACCGCCGGCATCATGGCCGCCTCGCGCGAGTTGGGCGTCTCCTCGGCCAACTCCGACCTGACCCTGCTCCTGGAAGCGCTCGCCGCCGTCGTCATCGGCGGGGTCAGCCTCTTCGGCGGCCGGGGCACCGTCTGGGCCGCCCTGCTCGGCTCGCTGGTGATCGGCAGCATCTCCAACGGGCTGTACCTGCTCAACGCCAGCACCCAGATGCGCTGGACCATCGAGGGCCTCGTTCTCGTGGCCGCGGTCGCCATCGATTCCACCATTTCCCGCAAATCAGGCGCGCAACGGGATTCCTGAGGAGACACATGGACATCCAGGCACCGACCAGCCCGGCGACCGACGCGCAACGGGTGGTCATGGACTTCTTCGCCGCGCTAGGCGACACCGCCGCCCTCACCGGCGTCTTCACCGAGGACGCGACGTGGACCGTATGGGGTGACTCGCCGCTCGCCGGCATCCACATAGGACGGGAAGCTGTCGTGTCCGGCTTCCACGCCGAGGCGGGAAAGCTGTTCGACCCCGACTACCCGGGTGTGCTGACCGTCGAGCGGCTGATCGGCGACGGTCCGACCGTCGCCGCGGAGTTCACGTACCGGACGAGGACCGCGCTCGGGCGCCCGTACCACAACCACTACGTCGAAGTGTTCGAAGTGGACGGTGACCGGATCCGAGCCGTCCGCGAGTACATGGACACCGCGCACTTCGGGGCGGTGTGCTACTGATGGGCGCCACCAGAAGCGTCACCGTCGAGGTCGCGGTCATCGGCGCCGGACCGGGCGGGCTCGCCGCCGCCGCGATGGTCAAGCAAGCGGGCTTCCAGCCGGTCGTCTTCGAACGTGCCGCCGACGTCGCCTCCTCGTGGCGCGGCCACTACGACCGGCTGCACCTGCACACGGTGCGTTGGATGTCGAACCTTCCCGGGCTGCCGTTTCCGAGGAGCGAAGGCAAGTGGGTCTCGCGCGGCGGCGTCGTGTCCCACATGGAGACCTACGTCGCGCACTTCGGGCTCGACGTGCGTACCGGCGTCGACGTGACCCGCATCGACGCCGCGCCCGGCGGGTGGCGGCTGGAGACCTCGCAGGGGCCGGTCCACGCCTGGGCGGTGGTCGTCGCCACCGGCTACAACCGCGTCCCGATCGAGCCCAGCTGGCCGGGCCGCGACACCTTCCAGGGCGAGTTCGTTCGCGCCGCCGACTACAAGAACCCCACGCCGTACCGCGGCAAGAACGTCCTTGTCGTCGGCCCGGGCAACTCGGGCGCGGAGATCGCCACAGATCTCGCCGAGGGCGGTGCCCGTACCGTCTGGCTGTCCTACCGCACCCCGCCGAACATTATTTCCCGCGACCGTCCGCTGCCCCCGCCGGTGCTCGGCGTCGTCATGGAGAGACTGCGGGTCGGGCCCCGGCTCGGCGACTGGATCGCGGCCACCATCCAGCGCCGCACGATCGGCGACATGACCCGGTACGGATTTCCGCCGGCGCCGCGCAGCATCGGTACCCAGATGGTCCGCGACGAGGTCATCCCGATCATCGACCTCGGCCTCGTCAAGCAGGTCAAGGCCGGCCGGGTCACGCCGGTACCGGAGACGAAGAGCCTGGAGGGGCACGAGGTCGTGCTCGCCGACGGGCAGCGACTGGACGCGGACGTCGTGGTCTGCTGCATCGGCTACCGCCCCGGGCTGGAGCCGCTCGTCGGGCACCTCGGGCTCGTCGGGCCCAAGAAAGGCCACCCGATCGTGTACGGCGGCGACACCGCCCGAACGCGCCCCGACTGCATTTCGTCGGTATGCGCGCCGTGACGACTGGTCTGTTCCGCGAGTTCGGCATCGAAGCGAAGGCGGTCGCCGCCGCGCTCAAGCGTGCCAAGACCGAGAAAGGCTGACCCATGAACGACCTTCCCCGCGAGCTGCGGGATCTGCTCGACAAGCAGGCGATCCGCGACCACCTGATGCGGTACTGCCGTGGTGTCGACCGCTGCGACGCGGACCTGATGAAGAGCATCTTCCACGCCGACGGCACCGCGTTCGGCACCAACGCTTGGGAATTCTGCGACCACTTCGTACCCACCAACGAGGCCGACACCACGTTCACCGTCCACATGCTCGGCAACATCCTCGTGGACGTCGACGGCGACGTCGCCTACTCCGAGGCGTACTTCGTCACCTGGGTCGGCCGAGCCGAGGACGGCACCGGGTACATCGACGCGTTCTGCGGCCGGTACGTCGACCGCTGGGAGCGCCGTGCCGGCGAATGGGGTGTGGTGACCCGGCGGACAGTACAGGAGTGGAGCCGGGCGAATGTCGCCGGAACAGAAATGTTCCCGGTCCCGGCCAGCGAGGAGGGCACGTTCGTGACCCCGATCCGTGGCCGTGACGACGTGTCGTACCACGGTTAGGAGGCCCGGGTGCACGCGCGTTTGCTGATTGACGGTGAATGGGTCGAGGCGGACGGCGGCGGCCGGTTCGACGTCTGCGACCCGGCCACCGGTGCGACGGTGGGATCCGCCGCCGCCGGAAGCGAAGTCGACGTCCGCCGCGCGGTCGACGCGGCCGCGGCGGCATTGCCCGGCTGGCGGGCCACCGCGGCCGTGGACCGGTCGAAGATCCTGCGCCGGGCGGCGGCTGTCGTGCGGGAGCGGGCCGAGCAGATCGCCGCGACAATGACGGCCGAACAGGGCAAGCCACTGGCCGAGTCGCGCGGCGAGGTCGAGTACGCGGCAAGCTTCTTCGACTGGTTCGCCGGCGAGGCCGAACGCGCCTACGGCCAGGTCGTACCCGCGATGAACGCGGCCAACCGGGTGCTCGTGCTGCCGCAGCCGGTCGGGGTCGCCGCGGCGATCACGCCGTGGAACTTCCCGGCCGCGCTGGTCGCCCGCAAGCTCGCCCCGGCGATGGCGGCGGGCTGTACCAGCATCGTCAAGCCAGCCGAAGCAACCCCGCTGACCGCCGCAGCGCTGCTGGCGGCCGTCACCGACGCCGGCACCCCACCCGGGGTGGCGAACCTCGTCACGCTCGCCGACCCGCGACCGTTCTCGGCGGCCATCTTCGCCGACCAGCGGGTGCGGAAAGTGTCGTTCACCGGCTCGACCGAGGTCGGCAAACACCTCATCCGGATGTCCGCCGACCAGGTCAAGCGGGTCTCGTTGGAGCTCGGCGGGCACGCGCCGTACGTCGTATTCGCCGACGCCGATTTGGACCAGGCGGTCGACGGCATCATGGCGTCGAAGTTCCGCAACGCCGGCCAGACCTGCGTCTGCGCCAACCGGGTGTATGTCCAGCGACCCGTCTACGAGCAGGTGCTCGCCATGCTCGCCACCCGGACCGCGGCGCTGACCGTGGGACGCGGCACCGAACCCGGTGTCGAGATTGGACCGCTCATCGACGCCAAGGCGGTGGAGAAGGTCGACGCGCACGTCCGGGACGCGGTCGACAAGGGGGCGCGGCTGCTCGCCGGCGGAACCCGCCTGACCGATGGCGCGTTCGCGGAAGGCTCCTTCTACGCGCCGACGGTGCTCGACGGGATCAGCCCGGAGATGCGGATCTGGACCGAGGAGACGTTCGGCCCGGTCGCCGGGGTCACCGCTTTCGACAGCGAGGAGGAAGCGATCCGGCTCGCCAACGACTCCGTGTACGGGCTGTCCGCGTACTTCCATACCCGTGACTACGCGCGGCTGTTGCGGGTCGCCGAACAGCTCGAGTACGGCGTCGTCGGCGCCAACACCGGCATCATCAGCGCCGCCAACGTCCCGTTCGGGGGCATGAAGGAATCCGGCTACGGCCGTGAAGGCGGGTCACTCGGCATCGACGAGTACCTCGAACACAAGTACGTCCTGGTCGCCGATGTCAGCCAAACGAGGAGATGACCCCGTGGTGGGAGAGCTGTTGATCGGCGGCCAGTTCCGGCCGGCCGCCTCCGGAGACACGTTTGCCAGCATCAACCCGACGACCGGCGAACAGGCCGGTCAGGTGGCCCGCGCCGGCGCCGAGGACGTCGACACGGCGGTCGCCGCCGCCCGTGCGGCGTTCGAAGGGACCTGGCGCGACGCCAGCCCGCTCGCGCGGCAGAAGGTACTGCAACGCCTGGCCGGACTCATCGAGGAGAACGCCGAAGAGTTGGCACTGCTCGACACCGTCGACGTCGGTGTGCCGATCGCCCGCTCCCGCGGCAACGTCCTCGGCGCGGCCAACGCGATGCTCGCCTACGCCGCCGGTGCCCGCACCGTGCGCGGCAGCACCATCGAGAACTCCGTCTCCCGGGACATGTTCTCGTACACCCTCAAGGAGCCGGTCGGTGTCGTCGGCGCGATAATCCCGTGGAACAACCCGGTCAACACGATGATCGGGAAGATCGGGCCGGCACTCGCGGCCGGCTGCACGGTCGTGCTCAAGCCCGCGGAGCAGTCGCCGCTGAGCGCGGTCCGGGTCGCCGAGCTATGCGTCGAGGCCGGTATCCCGGACGGCGTCGTCAATGTGCTGACCGGGTTCGGCGACGCCGGCGCCGCGCTCTCCGCGCACCCCGGCGTCGACAAGATCTCGTTCACCGGTTCGGTGGAGACCGGCCAGGCCATCATCCGCGCCTCCGCCGGCAACATGAAACGCCTGACCCTGGAGCTGGGCGGGAAGTCGCCGGACATCGTCTTCGCCGACGCCGACCTCGACGCCGCGGTGGCTGGGGCGGCGATGGGCGCGTATCTGCTGTCCGGCCAGTTCTGCGCGGCCGGCACCCGCCTGTTCGTGGAGCGCAAGGTCTACGACGAGTTTCTGGCCAGGGTGGTCGAGTACGGCCGTGCATTGGAAGTCGGCGACCCGACGGACGAGTCGACCGTGCTGGGGCCGCTCGTCTCCAGCGAGCAGCTCGCCAAGGTACTGTCCTTTATCGACACCGGCGTGGCCGAGGGTGCCCGCCTGCTCAGCGGTGGTAGCCGCGACCCCGGACCCGGGTACTTCCTGCCACCGACCGTCTTCGGCGAGGTCGGCGCCGCGATGACCATCGCCCGCGAGGAGATCTTCGGCCCGGTGCTCGCCGCCATGCCGTTCGACGACATCGACGAGGTCCTGCCGGCCGCCAACGCCACCCGCTATGGGCTCGCGGCCGGCGTGTGGACCAGCGACGTCACGAAGGTGCACTGGCTGGCGCCGCGGCTGGAGTCCGGCATGGTATGGGTCAACACCTACGGCAACTACGACAAGGCGGTGCCGTTCGGCGGGTACAAGATGAGCGGCCTGGGCGTGGAGAACGGCGCCGAGGGCCTCGAGCAGTACCTGAAGTCCAAGTGCGTGTGGATCAACGCGGCCCGGCCGATCGCGTTCCGGTGACCGGCTACGCACCCGCCACCGGCTGGCGAGGATTCCTCGACACCGGCGTCACCTTCCACGGCGACGCCAACGCGGTCGCGGTCACCTCCCGTGATGAGGTGGTCGTGTTCAACCGCGGCCCCGTCCCGGTGACCGTGTTCGACCGGTCGGGTGCGCTGACCGCGGCGTGGGGGACGGGTGAGTTCGCCCGGCCCCACGCCGTCACCGTCGACCGCGACGACAACCTGTGGCTTGTCGACGGCCGCGGCGGCCACACCGTGCAGCAGCGCGCCCTCGACGGTGAGCTGCTCCTGCGCCTCGGTGGCACTCCGGCCGAGCCGCATTCGGGCCAGCCGTTCAACTGCCCGACCGACATCGCGATCCACGAGCCGACCGGCGACGTGTTCGTCTCCGACGGCTACGGCAACTCCAGCGTCCACCGCTTCGACCGGACAGGGCGGCACATCCTGTCCTGGGGAACGCCGGGCGGTGACCCCGGCCAGTTCTATGTCCCGCACAACCTCGCCTTCCTCGACGAGGAACACCTGATCGTCTGCGACCGGGAGAACTTCCGCCTACAGATCTTCACCGTCGACGGCGCGTTCGTCGCGCAGTGGCACGCCTTCCGGCCCTGTGCCATCACCGTCCGGGCCGGCCTCGTCTACCTCGCCGAGCTGGGACCGGCGCCGGCCTATCACGGCCTGCCCGACCTGGGCAGCCGGGTGCGCATCCTGACCGGTGACGGCCGGCGGGTCGGCACTGTCGGCGCCAGCCGCCCGGGGTACGGCGCGGACGAGTTCGTCGCGCCGCACAGCATCGCGCTCGACTCGGCCGGCAACCTCTACGTGGCCGAGGTCGCCCGCACCTGGGCCCGCGACACCCTCCATATCGACTGGCCGGGCACCGAGCCGGTCAGCCTCAAGAAGTGGGAGCTGACCACATGACCACCGGCTTCGCGCACGGCCTTACGTCCTACGGCGACCGGGGATTCAGCCGGTACCTGCGGCAGGCGTTCCTCGCGTCGGCCGGCTATGGCGAGGACGACTGGGACCGACCGGTGGTCGGCATCGCACACACCATCTCCGACTACGTCACCTGTCACCGGCAGATGCCCGAGCTGGTCGAGCGGGTACGGCGGGGAGTCGAGGCCGCCGGCGGGATCGCGATGGCGTTCCCGGTGACCCCCTTGGCGAGATCTTCCTGGCACCGACGTCGATGCTGCTGCGCAACCTGGCGGCGATGGAAGCCGAGGAACTCGTCCGCGCCCAGCCGATGGACGCGGTCGTCTTCGTCGGCGGCTGCGACAAGACGGTACCGGCCCAGCTAATGGCCGCCGCGTCAGCCGGCGTGCCGGCGGCGTTCACGGTCGCCGGGCCGATGCTGACCGGCTCGTGGCACGGCAAACGGCTCGGCGCCTGCACCGACTGCCGCCGGTACTGGAGCGAACACCGGGCCGGTCGGCTCGACGACACCGAGATCGCCGACGTACGCGACGAACTGTGCCAGACCGCCGGTACCTGCTCGGTGATGGGTACCGCGTCCACAATGGCCTGCCTCGTCGAGACGCTCGGGCTGATGGCGCCCGGTGGTGCCACCCACCCGGCCCCGTCGGGCGCCCGACTGCGGCACGGGCGGCTGACCGGACAGCTCGCCACCACTTTGGCCACCACCCCGAGAGAGGTACTCACGCCGGCTGCCTTCCGCAACGCGCTCGTCGTACTGTGCGCCCTCGGCGGTTCCACGAACGCGGTGATACACCTGCTCGCGCTCGCCAGGCGCGTCGGCGTACCGCTGTCGCTGCACGACTTCGCCGACGTCTCCCGGACCACGCCCGTGCTGGTCGACTGCAAACCGGCCGGTGACGGCTACCTGGAGGACATGGACCGGGCCGGGGGCGTACCGGTCCTGATGAAGGCGCTCGAGCCGCTGCTCGACCTGTCCACAGTGGGCATCACCGGTGAACCGCTCGGCGACCTGCTGGCCCGCACGCCGGCGCCGCAGCCGTGGCAGCGCACGATCCGGACCGTCGAGGACCCGCTGAAGCCGGCCGACGGCCTCGCGGTGCTGACCGGATCGCTCGCCCCCGACGGCGCCGTGCTGAAGACCTCCGCGGCCACGGCGTCGCTGCTGCGCCACCGCGGCCCGGCGGTCGTGTTCGACGGGCCGCAGGACCTGGAACGCCGGCTCGACGACGAGACCCTCGCCGTGACCGAGGACCACGTGCTGATACTGCGGAACGCCGGCCCGGTCGCCGCGGGGATGCCCGAGGCCGGTCTGATCCCGATCCCACGCCGGCTCGCCGCGGCTGGCGTGCGCGACATGGTACGGATCTCCGATGCCCGGATGAGCGGCACCGGCTACGGCACGGTGGTCCTCCACGTCAGCCCGGAGGCAGCGGCGGGTGGGCCGCTGGGCCTCGTGGCCGACGGCGACCTGGTCGAGCTCGACGCCCACGCCGGCCGGCTCGACCTGCTGGTCGACCCGGCGGAGCTCGCCGCCCGAAAGGCACGGTGGCAACCACCGGTGCCACCGCCGCGCGGCTGGCGCCGACTCTTCGCGGAACACGTCACTCAGGCCGATGCAGGTGCTGATCTTGACTTCCTGTAAAATGCTGGTTTTCGATCCCAACGCGCCTGCCGACAAGGAGCGTCCCCGTTGACCGTGACGCGAAACCCTCGTGACGCCGACGGGCCCGACAAAGCAGCGAAGTTCGCCCGGGTCACCCGCCGCGGTGCCACCGCTGAGGCGGTTGCTGGCATCCAGGACCTGATCCGCGGTGGCAAGCTCAAGGCCGGCGAGCGCCTGCCCACCGAGCGAGAGCTGGCCGAGGCCCTCGGCCTGAGCCGCCCGACGGTGCGCGAAGCAATCCAGGCCCTCGCCGCCATGAACATCCTCGACGTCCGGCACGGCTCCGGCATCTTCGTCGCCTCGCTGGACCTGTCCACACTCCTGGCCCCGCTGTGGTTCGCACTGGAGCTGACCGAGCCCGCGTTCGACCAGCTCTACGAGGTGCGGATCGTGCTGGAGCCCTACGCGGCCCAGCTCGCCGCCGCCCGTGCCACCCCCGGCGACCTCGCCGCCATCCAGGACGCGTTCAAGCCCATCAGCGATGTCGGCCTCGACCGCGACACCCGCTTGGCGGCGGACGTGATCCTGCACCGCAGCATCATCGAGGCATCACACAACGACCTGCTCGTCGGCGTCGTCGCGAGCCTGGGCGTGCTGGCCCGCAAGAGCCGCGAGCTGACCGTCGAGCTGCCCGATCGCGAGGCGCAGGCGGTCGAGGAACACCGCGCCCTTGTCGACGCGATCCTCCGCCGCGACCCAGAGGCCGCCCGCCACGCGATGCACCGCCACCTCAGCAACGTCTACCTCGACGCCCAGCAGCATCGCACCGAGATGTTCGGATCCGGGGAAGTCCTGGGGACGTCGCTACCCCCGCGCCACGCAACGTGACGAGCCCGGGGATCCTCAGCATCCACTTCTGTCGATGACCGGATGTTGGCTGGCATGCTCGAGGCGTGATTGCCGTCAAGGGACAGGTCGTGCTGGTGACGGGAGCGGGGCGGGGCCTGGGTGAGGCCTATGCCAGGCTCCTGGCCGCGCGTGGGGCACACGTTGCCGTGCATGACGCGGGCGTGGACCGCGACGGTAGCGGCACCGACCCGGCCGTCGCCCGCGCGGTTCGCGACGCGATCGTCGACGCCGGCGGTCGTGCCTCCGCGCACATGCAGAATCTGGCCACCCGATCGGGCTGCGAGGGACTGATCGATGATGTCCTTGCCGAGTACGGACGCGTCGATGCCTTGATCCACAACGCGGGTATCGTCCGCTACCACGGCATCGGCGACGCCCCGGTAGAGGAATACGACAGAACCATGGCGATCAACGCCGATTCCGCGTGGTGGCTGTGCCGGGCGGTATGGCCGTTGATGCGGGCGCAGGCCTACGGCAGGATCGTGCTGACCATCTCCGACTATGGGCTGCGCACGATCGACGGCGCTGACGTCGCCGCCTACAGCGTGAGCAAGGGGGCTCAGTTCGGCCTTATGAACGCTCTGGCTGGCGAGGGCCGAGTACACGGGATTCTGGTCAACGCGATCTGTCCGGTGGCTGCCACCCGAATCTTCCGGCGCGCCGTGCAGCCGCAGGAACTCACTCCCGCTTCGGTGGCCCCAGGTGTTGCCGTACTCGCGTCCCGCGATTGCCCCTTCACCGGATACGTTCTCAAGGCTGCCGGAGGTGCCTGGAGCATCCACCAGATCACCACATTGCGGCGGGCCGACCTCGGCGCCGACGCCTCCCCGGAAGACGTGCTCGCCTGGGCTACCCAACCCACGGACTGATCATTCACCCCTGCCGTCCGGCGGTCGACAAAGGCCGCGGTCCTGGAGCGGTTCGCCGCCGAGGGCGTCCCCGACGGGGTGCTGATGGACCTGACCGAGCTGGTCGCGGCTGCGGTCCGGCGCCCATACCGATGCAAGGACTGCCTATACGCCGGCCTCGTCGTGCATATCCCCGATGCTCTGCTGCGCAGGACGCTTGCGCCTTTGGTCGATGTCATCGACCCGGTTGCGCGGTTGCGCGTCCGGTTCCTCGTGGACCTTTCTGACGATCCGGAGCAGAGGGTGACTCGGACGAGTTGGCGAAGGTGGCTTGCCACGGGACGGAGCACCGGCCTTTATTGACGCGGACCACCGTCACGACCGGGTGGCGCGGCTCGGGCGGACGGTACCCAGATCTGCCGCCGACCGCGCTCGACCCGGTAACCGCTCCTGCGGTGCCTAGACCAGTTCCAGCAGGTATGCCGGTCGATCGCACCCGGACTCGCTCCGGACCGGTGCTGCCCCACGGCGATGTCGTCAGCTCGACCGCCGACCGTCATCTGTCGCCGGCCTGGCGACGCGGATGTCGTTGCAGAGACCGACGATGCCCGGGAGGTTTCGGACCGCGCGTGCAGCGGCCTCCCGCTGCCCGGTCACGGCCACCGCGCCCGAGAGCGTGAGCACGGAGCCACGCACGCCGGCCCGGACGGCACCGGCCGGGACTGCGGCGTCCGTGGCCAGCAGCCGGTTGGCGAGTTTGGTGAGGTCGGCGTCGGAGGCGCCGGGCTTGCCCGGCTCGCGTACCACCATCTCGTCCGCGACCCCGCGCACACCGAACACGCTCATCGCCGCCCGCCTGGTCTCCAGGCGTTCGGCGGCGCTGCCCACTTCGCCGAAGAGCAGCACCATCCCGCCCCGGACCGAGACGCCGACGTGCGCTGTCTCGCCCGCCATGCGCTTCAGCAGGTCAGCGATGCCCGCTTGAAGGTTCCGGTCCGTCCCCTGCGGGGTCTGCGCCATGAGGCTAACGATGGACCCCCGCCGGGAAATGCGCCAGGGCCACCGTCCGGCGGTGTTTTGTCAAATCGTGGTGGCGGCTGGCCGCCGCCGGATACCCGGGCCGTCATCTTCGGCCAGACCGGCTTCCTCGCTCACGGCGCCGGACACCGGCAGATCTCCGGTCCCGGCGCACCAAGCAACTCATCGGCTGCACACGATCGGCGGCCACGTACCGGTGGCGTAGGCTCCTGGTGCGATCATCGGCCCGGACCTCGCTGGGATCGCGGACGCGCAGGGTCAGTCCGCCGCCGCCGAGTGTGCCGCCACCGACCGATGATCGCTGAGGCGATTACAGGGGATGAGACCCTGCGCCCTGACTTGTGCCCGGTATTTCCTGGATCCCCGCGATTCGCTATGTCTATGGAGGCACGGTCTGTGTTCACGTTCGTGATTCCCGCCCGTAACGAGGAAGAGAACATCGCCACTATCGTCCGCCAGGCGTGTGCGGCCGCACAGCCGGGCGACCGGGTTCTCGTGGTGGACAGCGCGTCGAGCGACGCCACGGCGCGGCGGGCGGTGGCGGCGGGGGCGGAGGTGCTCCGCGGGCCGCGCGGCAAGGGAGCGGCCATGGCGGTGGCGATCGCGGCGAGCACGTCACCCTGGCTCTGCTTTCTGGACGCGGACCTGGTCTCGTCCGACGTCAACGTGCCGGCGATGTTGCGCCGGGCCGCCATGTCCGGCACCGCCGACCACGTCGTGGGCGACTACGAGTACGCGGACGTGGGGACTATCCTGAGCAGCACATTCACCATCTACGAGCCGTTGGTGGCCGAGTTCTTCCCGGAAGTTGGCGCGTTGGGCGCGAACTCCCTTACCGGATATCGGGCGATCCGCCGTCGCTACCTCGGCGGGGTGCTGCCGGCCCACTTCGGCGTCGAGTCACATCTCAACATCTCGATCGCTGTGGCCGGCGGCACCGCGACGGTCTGCCAGCTGGGCGTCATCGCCAGCCGGTTCAGGTATAAGCCGGACATGTGCCGGGAGATCGCCGGGTCGCTGCTGGACCTGGCGGTCGCCCACGATCGGCTGGACCCCGGCGACCGGCCGAGCTGGAACAGCTGGGTCGATGGGGTGCCGCCGCCATCGCCACGGTTACGGCCACCGGCGGCCGGTCGGCCGCTCTGGCACGGCTCTTCGCGGCGGTGCGCCGGCCGATGCCGTCCCGCGCGTCCCGTACCAGCCTCCCGGCAGCACCCGAGCCGGCGCCGGCGTGATGCACGGTCAGCGGCGTGCCGGCCGGTCGGGCAGGAGTCGTTCCTCGTGGTCGAGTTCGCGTTCCAGAGTGCGGAGGCCGTCGTCGGAGAGGCGGCCGGCATCGCGCCAGCGCAGTAGTTCTTCGCGTTGGGCGCCGATGGCCACGCGGCGGACGTGCAACGCGGCCTCGTAGCGCGGCGACACCGGCAACTCGGTGGAGTCGGCTTCGCGGAGCTGGTCGAGTCGGCCCTGGTAGCGGGCCAGGCGGGCGCGCAGCTGCCGGCGCATCGTGTCGATCACGTCGGCCTGGATGTCGTCGTGTTGCTGAGCCTCCAGCTCGTCGAGTGTGGCGAGTGCGGCCTCGACGGAGGCCGAACGTGCCTCGTTGCGCTGACGGGCCTGGTCGGTCTCGTTCGCGCGCAGCCCGAGGCCCCGGACGATCGGCGCGAAGGTCAGGCCCTGACCGACCAGGGTGACGAGCACGACGACGAATGTGCAGAACAGCAGCAGGTCGCGATCCGGAAACGGGGCTCCGCTGTCGGTGGTCAGCGGGAGGGTGAAGATGGCCGCGAGGCTGATCACGCCTCGGGTGCCCGACCAGGTCATGGCGACGACCTCGCGGCCGTTGAGCCGCTGGTTCCGGTGCTCCTCCGGCCGTTCCGGTGGCGTCTGGTCGCCGTCGGTGTCGTCCGCGTCCGTTCCTTCGTTGCCGAGCCAGGTGTGCAGCGAACGGGGCAGGGACTGGGTCAGTATGAGCCACAGCGGCCGCAGAAGCAGCACGACGCCGACCGAGATCGCGACCGCGATGACGATCGTGGAGGTGTCGTACTTCGCGAGCCCACGTACGACCGCGGGTAGTTGTTGACCTATCAGCAGGAACACGAAGCCTTCGAGCAGGAAATCGACCAACCGCCAGACGGCGCTTGTCTGCAGCCGGCTCGCGCCCGATGTCGACCGCGGCCGCTGGTGTCCGACGATCAGCCCCGCGACGACCACAGCCAGCACCCCGGAGACGTGGATCCGCTCCGCAATCAGGAAGGCGGCGAACGGAGTGGCCAGCGAGACGGCGTTGACCATCAGCGGATCACCGCTCAATGGCCGAGACAGCAGACGGACAGCGAACGCGACCAGCACACCCACGGCGATCCCGCCCGCCGCCGCGAACAGGAACAGGCCGAGCGCCGAAGGGAACGAGAAGCCGGCACCGGTGGCCGCCGTGACGGCGACGCTCAGGATCGTCAGGGCGGTGGCGTCGTTCAACAGCCCCTCACCCTGGATGAGGGTGAGGAGCTTGGGAGGCAGCCCCACCCTGCGCCCGACCGCCAGCGCGGCCACCGGATCGGGCGGCGCGGCCGCCGCCCCGACCGCGATTCCCGCGGCCAGAGTCGCGCCGGCGACGAACCATGCGAAGCCGAAGCCGATCACGAGCGCGGTGAGCAGGACCAGGACCACGGAGAGGCTCACCACGGTGCGCAGGTGGCGGCGAATCGCCAGCAACGAGGAGTCCAGAGCGGCGCTGTAAAGCAGCGGTGGCAGCACGAACGTCAGGATGATGTCCGGGTCGAGCGCCACATTCGGCCCTGGCAGCAGCGCGTATGCGATGCCGACGATCGGCAGCAGCGCCGCGGCCGGCAAGCCGATCCGATCGGCGACCCACCGCACCACGACGACTACCGCGACTGCGGCAAGGACGAAAACCAGAATCGACTCGACGCTCACCACGCCCATTCTCCCGACTGACGACGCCCGCCTCGCCCGGACGGCTGGTCGGCGTCCGACCGATCGCGGTGGAACGGATGCCGAACCGTGGAGTTTGCCGCAGAGATGGTCACGGCCCACTGCTTCGGTGAAGGCCGTCAGCGGTCGTGGCGTCCCGGGTGCGTCGGTCGTTCGCCCATCGGCCCGGCGCGTGGGATGAGCAGAGCCGCCTTGGCGGCGTCACTGTCGCCCGGTTGGTGGTAGGCGTCAGGCGCACGGAATGCATGTGGGCTCGCCGATTCGACCGTTGTCCACGATGGACGGACATCGTGACCTACGGACATCCCTCTGGCTTAGCCGGTGCGGCTGGCATCTGGGGCGGGATGTGGACCCGTTCCGGAAGGAACCCACCTGTACTCCTGTTCGGTCTGGACGGCCCCTCCGAACCCCACCGAGGGCGCTTTCCGCGGTGATCAGGCGTAGGGTGTTGGGCGTCACTGCGGTCCGGCAAGTGCTGACGGCAGCGAGCCCAGCCGCCCGGCATCGACGTGGGTTCCATGCTGGCCACCGGTTTCGAACTCGCCTCGTAGATAGCCGCCGGGGCCACGCCACGGAACGCACCGGCAGTTGGCTAAGGTGCGCGGCCTACCAGCACCCGAAGGAACGTGATGGTCAACAACGCCGACGGGCACGACACCCCGACCGGCGGCATGACGCCCAAGATGGCGAGCATCCCGCTGAGCCTGGTCCGGACACGGTCGGTGCCCGACCGACGAACCTTCGGGATCGGCACGAGTGGGCGACCACGATGAAGGCGATCGTCCAGGACGTCTACGGGTCGGCCGACGTCCTTGAGCTACGAGAGGTTAACAAACTCCAGACGACCGACACCGAGGTACTGGTTCACGTGCATGCGGCCGGGTAGACCGGAGTCTGCTGCACCTCATGACTGGCGTGCCTTATCCGGTGTGCCACCACGCGCCCCATCCCTGCGACGAAGGCAGCATTGATGCATATCGACAAATCGCAGATCATCGAGGTGCTGCGGTCCAAAGGACTGCACGACAGGGCCGACTGGGTCGACCGGGAGCTTCCCGAGGTCGTCGATACGAGCAAGAACAGTTCCCTGCTGCGGATGCTTCAGATCGACCCGACCGCGATCGGACGAACCGGAAGCTAGTCACCTCGCCAGGCTCAGGTCCGGAGAGATGCCCAGGGCGCTCGCCGCCGCGGAAAGTAGACCACGCTGGTTACGTATCCGTTGCGTTCGGTGTCGTTGGGTGCGAGCAGTGGCCGGGGGGTGGCCAAGGCACCCCTGCGCGAGCCGGCCTCAAGTGAGCGGTACGTCTGCGCGTACGGTTGGGTTCTCCGGGTACGGAAGGCGTACACCCGACCCACCCGGTCGCATTCTTTCGCAAGGGTCTGTGCCCTTCGCATCTATCTGTCTCGCATTGGAGCGCAAATGACTGGTAAGGCGACAACACCCGAGCCCGCCATCGAGGCGCCCGCCTCCTACGGAGAGCTTTTCCTGGCAGCGCCGGACGCGGACACATCGGGACAGCGCCAAACTCTGCCAGACGAGAGCGAGGCCGCGATGGAGCGACTCCGGACACCTTTTGACCTCGGCCCGATCAACGTGGCCAAGACCCGCGGCTGAAGCCCGCAGGCTCCTCCGCCGACCACGCGGCTTCGGCCCGGGCACCCGCTCCTCGTCCAGATCGCCGGCACGCAGCGACGCCAGCAGCGCGACAGCGAGCACGCCTTTTCGCCTGCTCGATCGTGGCGCCGAGGTCTGGAGCGAGCGAACTACCCAAGCTACACAGGCGAGCGCAGGGCGGCGCGGCGGTAGGCGCTGCGGCCTCAGATCGGAGCGGTCAGCGGTCGACCTCGTCGCTCTGGTCTAGGCCCGGGCCGCGTCCGTCTAGATCGCGCACCTGGCTTTCCACGTGCGCCCTGAGCCGCGAGCGGTACTCCCGCTCGAATGCCTCAAGGTCCTCGATCTGGTGCTGCGCCGCGGTGCGCTTGGCCTCTAGGCCGCTCATTGCCTCGTGGTGACGCTGTCTGGCGTCTTGCTCCAAGGCGTCGGCCTTGGCCAGTGCATCGCCGGTAATCTGCCGCGCTGTCGAGCGGGCGTCGGACAACAGGTCGCGGGCCTCGTGCTGGGCTTCGCCGAGGTGGGTGTCGGCGGTGCGCTCGGCCATGGTCAGCACCTCGGATGCCTGCTGACGGTCGCGGGCGGCCATTGGTGCGCCCTGCGTGTGTGCCCGCGCCAGCTCGGCTTGCGTCGCGCGGGCGGCTTGCTCCGCAGCTGCCTTTTCTCGTTGGACGCGGTCGAGCTGGGCGGTCATCTCGTCCAGGGCGGTGGCCAGCTGCTGGTCGGCGCCCGCGCCGGCCTGTGCGCCGTCATGCGCCATCAGGATGCGTAGGTCGTTGTTCTCCTCGATCAGGCGGATCAGCTCGTGTTCGAGCTCGTCCAGGAAGGCGTCGACCTGCTCCTCGTCGTAGCCGCGCTTGCCGATTGAGGGCTTCTTGAAAGAAATGTTGTGGACGTCGGCCGGAGTGAGCGGCATCGAGACTCCTTGGGTTGGTGCGGCCCGCGCGTCGACTGGTCACCGTTCCGCCCATAATCACGCCGCACCACGAGCCGTTAGCACGACAGAACCCAGGTCACGGCCGACACTACCAAGCCCGCAACGGTGGAATAGCCGCGCAAACATCACCAGACCGGCACATTATGTGATCCAGCATCTTGCGGCGCGGCCACCCGTAGTGCTGGTCGTCCCGGACCCGGATCTGGAGGTATCCAGAATCAGCGGCAACCTGCCCTTGCTTGGAGCCTGCTTCCGAAACCCTGCCCGGCGTCGCCCACACCCACCACGCGGGATGGTACGAGGCACGTCAACCAATAACACCTCCGACAAGACGCCTTCGCTGTCCGTTTCACTACACGAAAGCCCTCTATGTAAGCCGTGGGCCTGTACCTGGACAAGGGTCCGGTACGTCGATGGGCTGACGGTGCCCGGTCGATCGCCGTCGATGTTGATGTGGGAGCCGGCCTTCGTGTAGGTCGTCCGAGGCGGTGGAGCGGCCGCCCTTGTTGTCGGTGGCCAACGAAGTGACCCGAGTGCCGCCGGGTTCTCTTACCCAAGCGACACCTGTCGGAATGCCGCCCTTACGTCATGGTTACCGAGGTTGGGGCGCAACTGGGGCCGCTGACCAGCACGCCGCGGTGTTCACGGCAGAAACCGTATGGTTGATCTTGTAGCTATGCCTCAATATGGCAACTGTGCGGGGCCGGGTGGGCCCCCTCGGGGTGTAAGCGTGTCGCAGCCCCGTCGAGTGCCGGTGCGAGCGGTGTCAACGCGGTCCGGATGAGGGTCGGCA
The DNA here is from genome assembly GCF_011764545.1 of Phytohabitans flavus. Lineage (GTDB taxonomy): Bacteria > Actinomycetota > Actinomycetes > Mycobacteriales > Micromonosporaceae > Phytohabitans > Phytohabitans flavus. The sequence continues at coordinate 1,364,826 of NZ_AP022870.1, forward strand.
GTGACCCCGACGGCACCACGAACCCTTTCATCGATGTAGCCGCACTCGTCGAGTGCAGCCACTGTCGGAGCGCGAGCTTGGCGGCGGCGCCGACGCCGGCGGCGAGTACCTGGGCGGTCAGTTGGTCCACGGCCGGGCAGCGTTCGACGATGGCGGCGGCGAGCGGCTCCTCGATCGTGCTGACCGTGTCGAGGTAGCAGGCGCGCAGGGCGGGACTGGTCGTGATCATCAGTAGGGCGTCGCGGTGGCGGCACGCGCTGGAGTCGGACTACGTCTGGTCGAGTCCGCGGGACTGACCGGCGTGCAGGGTTGGGGAGTGGGTGAGGATGACCCGGGTGGGGTGTCCGTAGATGTCTTTGCGGACCTGCAGGGCGGTCAGGCCGCGGAAGCGTTGGCGGTGCCAGGTTGACGGCCGGCCCTACGCCTCGACCAGCGCGGCGGCGGACGCCGCGGCGACGATGACGACGGCGTCGGCGTTCGACGCCCTGGTGGCTCCACTGAGGACCCTGACGGTCGAGATCATCGTCCCCTTGGCGAGGTAGGCGTCGCAGGCGATGTACGTGGTCTGCCCGGCCGGCTTGCTCCGGTGGCAGTAGGCGACCCGCTGGTCGAGACCTGGGTAGGCGGGCAGGGTGACCTCGCCGAGCAGGGTCGTCTCGCCGTCCCAGGACTTGTACTTCGTGCAGGCCCCCAGGTTGGCCCGCACCTGCTGGACGACGTCGACGCCCTTGGCGGTCCCGTAGGCGTGCGTGATGTTCCGTACCCACAGCCCGGTCGCCGCCCACACGCGGATGTGACTGGCGTGCAAACGATCCGCGTCGGCCGCGGGGTACCTGCCGCACACGTCGGCGGTCCCGAACGTGTCTGCCTCGTCGAGTTTCGGCTTGCGCGCGCCGCCGAGGACGACCAGGCCGCCCGGAGGGATCTGCGCGGCGGCCGCCCGGCGGCGCAGCAGCGCCATGTCCACCACCGGCCCGCGGGAGGCCTCCGGCGTCGGGGTCGCGGCCGCCGGCGTGCCGCTCGGGGCCGTGGTCGCGCTGGTCGCCGGCGGTGAACCGGTCGTCGCGGATCCGACCGGGGAGCCGGCGTCGCAGCCCGCCGCCAGCAGGGCGCCACACAGGACGAGGGCCAGGTAGGCGAGGCGATCGGACATGCCGCACTCCCGTCGGTCGAGCGTGCCGCCAGTGTGGCAGGCGAGGGCGAGGCCGGCGGTTCAAGATTCGCTAGCTAGGTTCTCCCGGGAAGCCACACGCATCTGAAGGCGCTGCCCTGGGCGCAGGTGCCGGTCGGTGACCGGCGCCGCGACCACGGTCATGGCCGGCGGGAAACCCGCACCGTCAAAGCATTGACCGACCGCACCCCGGCGGGCTCGGCTTCCCACACGCCGAACAGGCCGTCCGGATCACCCGAACCCGCACCGTCAAAGGGAAAACCAGCCGCCAGACCGCGTACCTGGCCTTGTCGCTGCCGGTCGAACACGCCCGGCCCGATCAGCTCCAGGACTGGGCGCGGCTGGAGTGGCACATCGAGAACCGGCTGCACTGGATCCGCGACGTTACCTTGCGAGAAGACGCGCACCAGGCCCGGACCGGCAACGGCCCCGCCGTCGCCGCCGTGCTACGCAACACCGCCATCGGATACCACCGCAGCAACGGCGAAACCAACATCGCCAGAGCCACCAGACGCGCCAACCGCCGACCCGACGACCTCATCCACGCCGTGACCAGGAGCTACCCGACTACGCAATAGCCCTGCCACCTGAAACGCTCCGAAACGCCGGCCTTCTGGGGGGCCGACGCCGCGGCACCGGGTCTGGGGCGCGACGGTCGAAGGTTTGAGTGGGGACTGCGACTCGATGCCCGGCCGTAGTCGTGTACCAACCCGTAGCCTTCTCGGTAGGAGGGTTGTCGGGGACATGCGGAGTTTTCGGGTGGTCCTGAAAGGATTGGTGGTGCTGGATGGCGGGTAGGGGCAGGCCGCGGGAGTTCGACATTGATGAGGCGCTCGACGTCGCCATTGTTGTCTTCTGGCGGCAGGGGTACGAGGGGACCACCCTCGACGATCTGACTGGAGCGATGGGTATCAGCCGCCCAAGTCTGTACGCTGCTTTCGGCGACAAGGAAGCGACGTTCAAACGCGCCGTGCAGCGGTACACGCAGGTCGACATGCGCTACGTCGAGACGGCTCTGGCCCAGTCCACGGCTTTCGCCGTGGCGGCGGAGTACCTCCAGGGCAATATTCGGACCATCACGAATCCGGATCGGCCGCCCGGCTGCCTGACTGTTCAGGGCGGGGTCTCCGGCTCGCAGGCTGACCAGCGGATCGTCGAACTCCTCAATACGGTCCGGATTGCGGTCGAGGCGCGTCTTACCGCTCGCTTCAAGCAAGCTATTGCGGACGGCGATCTTCCCGAGACCGAGGACCCGGCAGACCTGGCGAGGTACCTGTTGACGGTGACAAGCGGCCAGGCCATCCAGGCGGGTGCTGGCGCGACTCGCGCTCAGTTGTCGCGCGTGGCCGAGCACGCGCTGGCGGCCTTTCGGCCTTTCGCATCGTGATCCCTGGGCCGCGGCAAGACTGACGGGGCCGCGGTGCGAACGCGCTGGGCTTCTCGCCGGCGGCGGTCGACGGCTCCCCGCGCCCGGGCGTGCAAGGGGGATTCAAGGCCGGGACGAAGCCCCGTCGACCGGAGCAGGACCGGCAGCGAACGGAATCTGATCACCGACGCGCCACCGGCATTCCACTCACCGCCACCCTCACCGGTGGCAACCGCAACGATCTCACCCCGCTCGTCCCGCTGCTACTGGCCGCGCCGCCGGTGCGGGCAAACGCGACCGGTCACGGCGCCGGCCTGGGTACCCAGTGCTGGGTCGTAGAGCGCGCCGTCGCCCACCTGCACTGGTTCCGTCAGTTCACTATCACGAGTACGGCGGTGTGGAGACCCTCATGGTCGAGCACGTGCCGGACCCGCATCCCGGGCCCGGCGAGATCCGCGTCCGCGTCGCGGCGGCCGGCGCCAATCCCGTCGACTGGAAGGTGCGTTCCGGTGCGGTGCAGGAGGTGTTCCCCGTGGACCTGCCCGCGATCCCTGGGCGTGATGCCGTCAGCGTGGTCGACGAGATGGGTGCGACTCGGGCGAGCACCTGAGACATCGTCCTGCGAGATTTGATCTCCAGGAGTGCATGGGTGAGCGCCAACGCAACACGCCGCCAGCGCTCCGATCCGATTCGCCGTGCGCCGCGAGGACCACATCGCACTGCGTCCCTGGCTCGCTCACACGGCTCGTCGTAGCCGGTGCGCCCGTCGTTGAGGGTTCGACTCCGATCGGCGCACCCTCTGGCTGGCGGAGCGAAGCCTTGGGGCCGTCCGCAGCACCCGACCACCCTTTCTGTACTGTGAGGAATAGAATTCGTTGGGCCGCGGTTCCTACCCACTGCAACGGCCGCCACAGCCAGACCGTGGAGGACGTCGCCACCCATCACCATCGCAGTGCACAACCCCCGGACCCCGGGGACAGGAAGGAAGACCACCATGTCCATGTCTGAGAGCGAGATCCGGGACGTCTTCGAGCGCTACATCGAGGCGCTCAACGCTCACGACTTCGACCGCATGACCGAGTTCGTCCACGACGAGCTCGTCGAGAACGGCAAGGAGGTGACGCGCGAGCACATCATCGCGGAGCTGAAGGGGCACGGCGACGCCGTGCCGGACTTCGAGTGGCGGCCCCAGGACATCGCCATCGACGGTGACCGCGTTGCTGCGCGTCTGTACAACAAGGGCACGCACACCAAGGAGTGGTTCGGCGTCGCTCCCACGGGCAAGACGTTCGAGTTCGCCGAGTACTCGTTCCACAAGGTGCGCGACGGTCGCTTCTACGAGATGAACTACCTAATCGACTCACAGGCAGTTCGCGACCAGCTCGACATCTGACACCGCGGCATCCGGCAGGTAGGGCCATCAGCCCTGGTCGGGTCCTGCTTCCCGAGTCGGTGCCGCCGGCTCGGGAAGCAGGACGAGCCTTAACGCTATCGATAGGTAGATATCGATGCGATTCGATTGATGAAAGGTGGAGGAGACATGGCGAACAAGGCTGTCCCGGGCCGGGTCACCCACGAGTACGAGGGGGAGCTGGTGGTGTTCCACATCGGTATGACGTTCAACAAGTGGTGGCGGCCAGACCTGTGGCTGCCCGTCTTTCTCGCCATGCCGGCGATGATGCGTGAGCTTGTCGAGGACCCGGACTCGGGGCTGCTCGGCTTCGAGCTCCTCTTCAACCGCAGAGGGCCGTTCGCCGTGCAGTACTGGTCCTCGGTCGACAAGCTCTACGACTACGCGTCCGCCGGCTCATTGAGCCACCGACCGGCATGGTCGAGGTTCAACGCGATGGCGAGGAAGCACCCCGAGGCAGTCGGCGTGTGGCACGAGACCTTCGTCGTCGAGCGAGCCGAGAGCATGTTCGTCGGAACACCGGCCATGGGCCTGCCCAAGGCCACGAAGGTGGTACCGGTCGGCAAGGGGCACCACAGTGCCCGCGCTCGCCTGGCGGACGGAGCGACGACGGTGCCCGGAAGCCCGGCAGGCCCGCGCCCGGCTGAGGATCACGATGGCCGCCACGGGGGAGTCGGTGCCTGATCTGCAGGCTCGACCCTCCGCTAGACCCCCATCCTCGATGCATTTGCGAACACCCCGAGCAGCCACCAACCCGTCGACTTCGATCGCAGACGAGGACGCGCTCATGTCGTTCAACTCGGTAGCTCCCCTGGAAGGGCGAATCGCCCTGGTGACGGGGGCCGGACGCCCCCGAGGAATCGGGCGCGGTATCGCGCGGGCCTTGGCCGAGGCCGGCGCGGACGTCGTCGTCACCGACGTCGGCGTGGGCCGGACCGACCTCGAGGCTGGAGGAGCCGGGCTCGGTGACAAACCTGAGGACCTCGAAGAATCCGCCCGGCTCGTCCGGGAGCGCGGCCGGCGGTCGATGGCGCTCAGCCTCGACGTCACGGACGGCGCGGCGGCCGCTACTGTCCTCGAGCGGGTGCGCGACGAGCTCGGACCCGTGGACGTGCTGGTCAACAACGCGGGCACCGGGGTCGGCACTGGCCCGTTCCTGGAGCTCTCCGACAAGGACCTTGCCATCTCCTGGCAGGTCAACGTCCTGGGCCAGGTCAATCTGGCTCGCGCGGTCCTGCCAGGGATGATCGAGCTGGGTCGTGGATCGATCGTCAATGTGGCCTCGACCCTCGGCCCCGCCGGAGTCGGCGGGTACGGGGGCTAGGTCCTGGCCAAGCATGCGATCGTCGGGCTGACCCGGCTGCTGGCGCGCGAGTTCGGGCCAAAGGGCGTTCGCACCAATGCTGTGGCACCTGGCTACATCTTCACCGATCTGGGTGAGGCGGAGCTGAGGCTCACCGCGTCCCGGCTCGGTATCGACCAGGAGAGCGCGCTCGACACGATGCTCTCCGAGATCCCTCTCGCCAGGGTCGGCCAACCTGACGACGTCGGCTCGGCTGTGGCCTGGCTCGCGGGCGAGGGCGCGAGCTTCATCAACGGAGCTGTCCTGCCGGTGTCCGGCGGGCAGCCGGCAGGACTGAACTAGCTCCGAAAAGTGCGCGAGGAGGAGTTGTCGGCCGCGTCTGCACGGAGCGGGCTACTCACCCAGTTGCGCTGAGTAGGACGCCCTGGGCTGGACGCAGACTGGCAGGTTCCCACCCGGCACTGAGCCGCCGGACGCCACAGGCCGCGGAACGGTTGGGCTACGAGCGCTACTGGTTCGCGGCTCACCACGGCCTGCCCAACACCATCTCGCCTGGCTGACCTTCCGCCGCGGAGTCGACCCCAACGCAGCGCGCTGTTTCCCACCCACACCGTCAAACCACTTCAGACGCGACACTAGGAATTTCCATGACTCTTGCCCCTGTTCTAGGAACATAGTTTTCAATGTGGCGGGACGAGATGCCTCACCTGAACCGTAATCGTCGGGAGGTGTTCGAAAGGGGCTCGTTTCTTCGTGAGGGTAGGTGATGAACTCGGCGTGAAATACCTTTCCGGGCTGCGCGGATGCTGTGAATCGCAATCTAGCGATGTCGGATATTGTTCGACTCCCTATCGCCCGTAGTGAAAGAAGGAGAAGCTATGCACATTTTACCGACATTTAGGCGCCTGTTGATCGCCCTTGCCGCAACCGTCGCGGTTATGGGCACATTGGTGGCGATGAGCGCACCCGTCCAAGCAAAGTCTGCCGAAATCTCTGTCCAGCAAAGCGGAATCCATATAATTAATCGTTCTGCGGGCGGAGGTCTGCACCTCCGGATCACATTCGGGAACGGCCTCAGTTCGCCTTGGGTAACAGGCGGGCAAGCCATGTTCATTACTCCGCGAGACGAGATATACCAAACTTTTCGAGTCTACATCAAGCGTCATTCGACTGGTGCGACCCGTCAGATCCCCGGAACGCATGTGTACAGCCCGTACAGAGGTAATACAGTAACGTTGACCGGAACCTGGGATGCGCCTGGTGTTTCAGTTTCATCATAGCAACTGACTCTATCCGCCATAAGGTCCGCACTGAACTAACGCTACTCATCTGCCGCTGAACTCGAAATCGAGTGAAGAAAATTCAGTGGCGGCCTCCTGCTAAGTGCCGTTTGCATGTGAGGGCTCGACGCGACACCGTCAAGCCCTCACGTCTGCAGCTCGGTCGGCCTTGTGCTCACGGTGCCGCGGCTGTTGGAGCTGGGCGGGTTTGTCGGCTTGGCGCTCATGGACCTCTTGACTCCGAAGAACGCTCTGCTGGTGCCCTTGATTCGGCGTCAAGGGGTCGTCGGTTCAAATCCGGCCGTCCCGACAGCGTGAGGGCTTCCACAGGTCAGAGCACCACAGCAGTCCTCTTTTCATAGCTCGACATGGATGCCTGGTCTGGTGCGCCGCTGTTGGACCGTTTGACTCGCCGAGGTTGCCGCCATGTTGAAGATCGACATCACCAAGCGCACCGTCGATCTGTCCGGAGTCTGGGCCGGATTCCTGCATGACTGGGACCGGACCCTGCGAGTCGGATCACCCACGACCAGTGACAGTCGGAGGTGGCCATCGTCGAGGCGGTGCGGCTGTGCGTGAGACGACACCCGGCTACCCGCTGGAGGCGGAGTCGGGCGAACCTCCTGCGTTCTGCCTGGTCCTCAACCGGACAAGCACTTGCCGCTGCGCCTGGGTGGCCGGGCACGACGTCCGATGGCGCCCGTTCATGGGCTTGCCGCTGTGGCGCCGAAACGTACCTGCTCGCGGATGTATCCGGCAACGACCCTCACCCCCATCCGATCCTGCCCCGGATCAGCGGGCTGGATCCAGGTCCGCAACGGTGACCCCACGGGACCTGCCGTTTCACCCGGACGGTCTGCCACCGGGGAACGGCCCGTCGCAGCCTCGCCGGCCCCGTCGCCCAGAGGCGAGTCCGTCCAGCAGGCGACTTGTGGCGCACTCTGGTGGGGGTCGGCGTCAAGCAAGGAGCCGTAACCTGCGCCTCCCGCGTGACTCGTCTTCGGCCGCGCGGGTGAAGAGCTCGCCGCCGTTTGAGGCCGCCAGCCCCGTGGCAGACCCCGCTGTCGGCTCCGCCACCGTGGCGGCCGGCGCCAATACCGTGCCAGAATCCGCCACTACCAGCGAAGACTCCGCGAACGCCAACTGCGGCTCGAGTATTAGGCTAGTGAAGGATGTCCCGGAACTCCGGTTGAAGGCCGGCGGTACCGGCGATCTGAGCGCAGCGTGCGTCTGTCGTGCAGGCGTTGATGGCTTGGGTGTCGTCCGTTGGAAGCTCGGTGTTGGCGTCGATTGTCAGGTCCTCGACCGGCCCGCACATCCAGAGTGGACCGTTGTCTGCCCAGTAGTTGCCGCTGAAGCGGATATGGGATATCGCCCCGCCGAGGTCTACGGCCGAGCACCCGCCGGTCGATCCGAAGACGAAGTCGTAGATTACGTTGTCGGTCACTCGGATCCAGCTGGAGCCCCAGTCCGTGTACACCGCCCAGTAGGGCTGCTGCATGTCGTGGACGAGGTTGCGGGTGATCAGGGCGGAGTTGTCCCAGGAGTCACCGTGGCCGAACGTGGTGTAGATGCCACCGCCGTCGTACAGATACTTCATGTAGTCGAACAGGTGGTTGCCGACGATCGTGGCGCCCGTGTTTGTCCAAGTCGGCCCGCGCCGCGTCACCGTCAACACCGTCGCGCCCGGCGTCATCGACACCGACATGCACCAGGGGCGTCTCGTCGGCGACGCGCTGGCCTGGCTGTCATCCCTGACACCCATGGGCCGGATCGGCACGCCCGAAGAGGTCGCTGACGTAGTGGCCTTCCTCGCCTCCGACGACAGCCGCTGGGTGACCGGCCAATGGATCGACGCATCAGGTGGCACACTGCTGTAGCGAGCACGGCCGACCTCGTCGGCGGGCGCGACGCACCGGTCAACCACCTGACCTTCAGCTTCACCTCCACCGGGTCTGAGGAGCCGTGGGTGCGTCGATAGGCAGCTGACTACTCGATCGCGAGGGCCGATTCGGCGGGTCGGCCTCGCGTCGCCCTCCAGGCTGGCAAGAGCGTGGCGGCGAGGGTCAGCAGGACGGTGAGGCCCGCGATCGCGGCGTAGGTGAGCGGCGATCCGGCAGGTATGACTGAGTCGAGGCGCTTGAGGCTGACCGGGATCAGGATGGCGAGCGAGGCCGCGGTGCCGAGCACGACGCCGCTGACGGCCACGATCGCGCCTTCGATGCCGACCATCCGGATCACCTGACCGCGGGTAGAGCCCGCGAGCCGCTGCAGCCCGAACTCCCGGCGTCGCGCCGAGGTGCTCGACGCCAAGGTGTTGATCACGGTGATGGAGGCGTACCCGGCGATCATCAGCACCATGATGTAGATCGCGAAGTTGGCGGTCGTCCGCTGCTCGTCGTACTCCCGGAGGAGGATGTCCCGTCCGCTCACCGTCAGCGCCTTCTCCGAGTCGAGTGATCGGGTCAGCTCTGCGGTGAAGTCCTCGGGGTCGGTGTCCTGGTCGGCGGTGACCAGGATCCGGGTCGCGGATCCGTCGGTCGTGTGGGCGGCCAGGGTCTCGGCCGGGAGCAGCAGGGTGTCGTAGTCGTCGGGGGCGCTGAACAATGCGGCGACCTGCACGTCGAGCGTGGTGTTGTCGCCCATCCGCAGCGTGATCGGGTCGCCGACGTCGATGCCCAGCCTCCGGGCGTGCTCGGTCTCGAGTGCGACCGTGTCACCGACCAGAGCGTCGAGTGCGCCCGCGGTGACGTCGACGGGCGTGGTGGCCTCCGCACCGTCGGCGCTGACGCCCTGGAGGTTCCAGCCCTCGCCCCCTGGCGAGCGGTCGTCCGGCTCCTCGATGAAGCCGGTGCTGCTGATGTACGCCGACGCGCCGGCCACGCCGGGGAGCTCGTCGATCTGCTCGACGAGCTCCGGGTCGACGCCGCCTTCGGCGGTGACCACGGCGTCGGCGACCAGGGTGTCCGCGAAGCTCTGCCGGTCGGCGTGGTCGTTGGTCGTTTGCAGGTAGAGCATTCCGGTCGCCACCCCGGTCAGCAGGATGACCGGCCCCATCACGGCCGCCATCCGGCCGGTCCGGCCGCGGGTGTTGAGCACGGCGAGCTCTCCGGTCACGCCGCCCAGCGCGCGGACCGGCCACTGCAGGAGGTAGGTCATCACCTTGCCGAGGACGGGGGCGAGCAGGGCGAATCCGATTGCGAAGACGATGACCGCAGGCGCGGCGGTGGCGGGGGTGAGCGGTCCGCTCATCGCCACGATGGTCACGAAGGTCAGCGCGACCCCGCCACCGAGCAGGAGCACTGCGAGGAACATCCGCCAGACGCCGATCAGCCTGCCCTCGAGGGAGACCTCCGCGAGGGCCTGGGTGGGTCTGATGCGCGCGGCTCGCCGGCCGGCACTCAGGGCCCCGGCCAGCGCGGCGAGGATCGCGATCCCCATCGAGGCCACCGTCGGTATCCAGCCAAGGTGGAACGCGACCCCCTCGGTGGCGATGCCGCGCTCCGTCAGCTGGTCGAACATCAACTCGCCCAGGAACCGGCCCGGGGCGGTGGCGAGCGCGGTGGCGACCAGCGCGAGGACCGAGGTCTCGCGCAGGATCAGCCGGCGCACCTGACGGGGCGTGGAGCCGATGGCCCGCAGCAGCGCCAGTTCCTGCTGACGCTGCTGGATGGACAGCGCGAGCATCGAGGCCACCCCGAAGATCGACACCATGATCGCGAAGGCGGTGAAGACACCGGCCAGAGCGACCACGTTCACGCTGCTGCCCTTGGCCTCGCGCAACTCTGCCTGGCCTCGTTCGTCGCCGACCAGGGTGGTGGTCTGGCCGTCCAGGTCGGCGTCGATCCGCTCACGGACCTCGCCCAGGTCTGCTCCGGGCTCGAGCACCACTCCGATGGCATCAACGGTCCCCGCCGGCGGCTCGCCGTCGAAGACGTAGGTCCTGGTCCTCTGCACGCCCGGGAGCGCGGAGATCGTGCCCGCCACGTCGGCGTCGACGCGGACCCGCTCGGGCAGGATCGCCGGTTCGTCGGGATCGCCGCCGAGAGCGTCGTACTCCTGGTTGCCGGCGACGACGATGTCGGCCGAGGCCAGCTGCTGAGGAGGTACGGCGGTGCGGATGCCTGTCTCGATCAGGCCACCACAGGCCATCAGGATGGCCGCGGCACAGAACATGGCGAGGAACGCCGCCACGAACGTGCCCATCCGGAACCGCAGGGTACGAAGCGCGAGCTGCAGCATCAGCGGTGCCCTTCCCCGGTCATCGCCGGAGCCGGCAGTGCGTCCTCCTCGGCGAAGGCACCCAGGTGGGTCATCCGCTCGGCCACGGCCTCGGCCGTCGGCGAGCGCAGCTCACCCACGAGGTTCCCGTCGGCGAGGAACAGGACGCGGTCGGCGTACGACGCGGCGACCGGGTCGTGGGTCACCATGACGATCGTTTGACCGGCCGTCTGAGCCGAGTGCTGCAGCAACCCGAGGACACCCCTCGCGGTCCTCGTGTCCAGCGCGCCCGTCGGCTCGTCGGCGAAGATGACCGCGGGGTCACTGATCAGCGCCCGTGCGATGGCGACCCGCTGCTGCTGGCCGCCGGACAGCTCTGCGGGACGGTGCTTGCTGCGCTCGCCCAGCCCGACCTGCTCGAGCACGCTCTTGACCCGGCCTCGGGCCGGCTTGCGACCGGCGAGCCGCAGCGGCAGCGTCACGTTCTGTCGCACGGTGAGGACCGGGAGCAGGTTGAACGCCTGGAAGATGAAGCCGATCCGGTCCCGGCGCAGCATGGTAAGCCGGGTCTCGTTCATGTCGCTGAGCTCGTGGTCCTCGAGGAGGACCGAGCCCGACGTCGGCCGGTCGAGCCCGGCTGCGCACTGCAGCAGCGTGCTCTTGCCGGAGCCCGACGGGCCCATGATCGCCGTGAACGTGCCCCGGCCGAACCGCGTCGTGACACCGTTGAGGGCGACCACCTGGTTGTCGCGCTTGCCGTAGACCTTGCGTACCTCGGTCATCCGGACCGCGTCGGTGGTCGTGCTGCCGTCGTTGGGCATCGCTCGCGCCGCCTTCCTGTCCGGGTCGGCCGGACTGTCGGGCCCAACGCTCCCCTCGGACGCCGCCTGGCGTCGTCGTCTCTGGCGACCGTCTTCCTCTGGTGCGCACAGACCGGCCACCTGCGGGTGCCTAGTGCCTGCGCACCAGATGACGACGGTCGCTGCGGACGATGACCGCCGGGTGGTTGCCGCGTACTTTGGGACGGGTGCTGCCGAACGTGGAGAGCGAGGCATTCGTCCCGCGGCCACGAGCCTCGTGGTGGCGGGAGGGCGCGACCCTCGCTGCCACGTTCGCGCTCTGCCTCGCCGGCGGCGCCGTGCACATCGACGACACCTTCGGCCCGCCACCGGCGGCGGCGTACGTCGTCGCGGGCGTGATGTGCGCGCTGCTGCCGCTGCGGCACCGCGCGCCCCTGGGCGCCCTGGCGGCCACGACCCTGTGCGGCATGCTCGTGGCCCCGCTAGACCTGATGCTGACCCCGCTTGTCGTCGCGCCCGTCGGGGCTACCGCCTATGTGGTTGCCCTGCGCGACGAGCGGCGTACGGCGGTTGGCGCCCTCCTACTGTCAGCGGCGCTGCTGGTCTCGACGGCCGCTCTCGTCGAGACCCTGTCGTGGCAGGACGTGAGCCGGTTAGGCACGGTCGCCGCGGTCCCGCTGGTGGCCGGCGTGCTCGGTCGGTCGGTGCACAACAGGCGGGCCTACCTGGGGGCCGTGGAGGAGCGGGCCCGCCGCGCCGAGAAGACCCGGGAGAGCGAGGCACGCCGCAGGGTCGCCGAGGAGCGCGTGCGCATCGCCCGCGAACTGCACGACCTTGTGGCCCACCAGATCACTCTGGCCAACGCCCAGGCCGTGGTCGCCGCGCATCTGTTCGACGCACATCCCGAGCAGACCCGCAAGGGCCTGGACGACCTCATAGAGACCACCCGTAACGCACTCGACGACCTGCGGGCCACGGTCGGCCTGCTGCGCCAGTCCGGCGATGCCGTCGCACCCACCGAACCAACGCCCGGGCTCTCCCAGCTCCCCGCCCTTCTTGAGTCCTTTCGCCGCGCCGGACTGGAGGTGTCGGTGGACCAGAAAGGCACGGCCAGGCCGCTGCCGCCGGGGGCGGACCTCACCGCCTACCGCATCATCCAGGAGGCGTTGACCAACGTGACCAAGCACGCCGGCGCCGGCAGCGCCCGGGTGCGCCTGGTCTGGAACCGCCACCGTCTCGCCATCACTGTCGCCGACGACGGGAAGGACGCTCGTAACGCGCCGCACGCGTCCACCGGACAGCGCCTCCTGACGCTGCCGGACCGGCCACCCGGCTACGGTCTGATCGGGATGCGTGAGCGGGCCGCTGCGGTTGGCGGACAGCTCTCCGCGGGCAGGAGCCCGGAGGGCGGCTTTCTCGTCTCCACCCACCTGCCTCTTCCGCCCGTGCGGAACATGGGGGCGAGCGACGGAACGCCCGATGCTGACGGGCGGATGGCCGACGCGACGGCGGGCGACGGACGCGCGAGCGAGGCTGAGGTCGGCCCAGGGATCGGCGAGGTCCCGTGACCGTCCGGGTGCTGCTCGCCGACGACCAGGCCCTCCTGCGCCAGGCGTTCCGGACGCTCCTCGCCACCGCCGATGACATCACGGTGGTCGGCGAGGCCGCCGACGGCAGGGAGGCGGTGAGCCTCACCAGGGAGCTGCGCCCCGACGTGGTGGTCATGGACATCCGGATGCCCGGGGTGGACGGCCTCACCGCCACCTCGGAGATCTGCGCGGACCCGGAGCTGCAGGCCAGCCGCATCCTGATCCTCACCACCTACGAGACCGACGAGTACGTCGCCCAGGCGCTGCGCGCGGGAGCGAGCGGCTTTATCGGCAAGGGCATCGGGGCGGCGGACCTGCTGGGCGCCGTCCGCACGATCGCCGACGGCGAGACCCTGCTCTCGCCCGCCGCGACCCGTGCGTTGGTGGCCCGCTTCCTGGCCACGCCGGACGACGCGCCCCCGCACCTGCCCGAGCAGCTCGACGTGCTCACCCCGCGCGAGCGCGAGATGGTGGCCCTTGTCGCGACCGGCCTGTCCAACCAGGAGATCGCAGAGCAGGTGTTCCTGAGCCCCTTCACCGTCCGCGCACACGTGCAGCGCGCCATGACGAAGCTCCAGGCCCGCGACCGTGCGCAGCTTGTCGTCATCGCTTACCAGACCGGCCTGGCCCGCGGCGCTGACCGGCTGCCCTGACCAGCTGCCCGTAGTGCGGAGCCACTACGACCGGTGTGCGGCTGGTCCGGTCGCACCACCAGAGGTCGGTGGCTGCGGACGATGTGCGGCGCAGCCTCGGCGAGCAGGGTGGGAATCGCCCCCATCCACCTGGCTCCCTGGAGTGATCAGCAGTGGCAACGCACGCACTACCGGACCGGATCTCGACGTACGACGAGCCGACGCCACCAGCGGCCCACATCGGCAAGGCGGCCGTCGTGGCCCTCGGCCTGCTGGCGGTCGCCACCGGTGCGCTCGAGTCGGTGGTGACGCCGACACTGCCGCTCCTGCAGGACGAGCTGGACCTGAGTCCGGCCGCCGGGGCGCTGCTGAGCATCGCGCTCCTCATCACCGGCGCGATCACCACACCGGTGGCCGGCAAGCTCGGCGACCGGTACGGCGGCAAGCGGGTCATGGTCGTGCTGATGAGCGTGGTCGCGGCCGGTGGTCTGACGTCCGCGTTCGCGCCGAGCTTCCCGCTGCTACTGCTCGGCCAGATCCTGCAGGGAGCGATGGTCGGCGCGCTGCCGCTGTCTTTCATCCTCGTGCGCGGCCACTTTCCCGCAGCGGAGGCGAAGGTGGCCATCGGAGTCGTCAGCGGGATGTTCGTGGGCGGGGGATGGCGGGAACGCTGTCGGCTGGGCCCGTGGCCGAAGCGCTGTCGCGGCACTGGATGTTCGCGCTGCCGACGATCGCGGTGATCGGGGCGACCGCCCTCGTCCACCGGCTGGTGCCGGCCGATCCGCCGGGCCACGTAGGTGAGACCAGGCTCGACTGGCCCGGCCTCGCTCTGCTCAGCGGGATGCTTGTCACTCTCATGCTCACGCTGTCACTCGCACCCGAGCTGGCCTCGCAGCCCCTGGTGATCGTGGCCCTCGTCGTGGTCCTGGCCGGGTTCGTGGTCGCCTGGACCGCCGTCCAACGCCGCGCGGCCTCGCCGATGATCGACCTACGCATGCTGGCCCGGCCCGCAGTGTGGCGGGCGTGCGTGCTCACATTCGTGATCTGCGTCGGCACCTCGGCGCCGGTCTACCTCATCCCGCAGCTCTTAGCAGTCCCCACCAGCGGGTACGGCTTCGGGGCCAGCGCCACCGAGATCGGCTTCTACCTGTTGCCCGGAGCCATCGCCGCCGCACTGGCGGGGCCGCTTGCCGGGATCGGATCCAAGCGGTTCGGCTCGCGCGCTGTCGTCACCGTCGGGGCCGTCACCATGGTCACCGCCCTGCTGGCCCTGGCCGCCGTGCACACCGAGGTCTGGCACCTCGTCGCCGCCAAGGCGATGGTCGCGCTCGCCAACGGTCTGATCGTCACGGCGATGGTGACCACCACCGCCACGTCCGTCCACCGGGGCGACACCGGCATCGCCACCAGCGTGGTCCTGGTGACCCGCGTCCTCGGCTACGCCGTCGGCACCCAGGTCTGCGGTGCGCTGCTCACCGCCGCGACCCCCGCCGGGGCGGACGTCCCGGCCGAGTCGGCCTTCGTCACCGGCTTCCTCATCGCCGGCACCGTCGCGGCGCTGTCCCTGCTCGTCACTCGCAACCTGAAGGAGTCCCTGTCATGACACTCACCGACCTGCCCACCCACCGCCGTGCGGCGGAGCGCACGGTCCTCGTCTCCGGGGCCAGCATCGCTGGGCCCGCCCTCGCATTCTGGCTCAACCACTACGGATTCAACGTCACCATGGTCGAGAAGTCGCCCACGCCGCGCCGCGGCGGCTACCCGATCGACGTGCGCGGCACTGCGCTCGAGGTCGTGCGGAAGATGGGGATCCTGCCCCGCCTACAGGACGCGCACATCGACCTGCGCCGGCTGACCTTCCTCGCCGGGGACGGCAGCGAGGTGGTCTCTCTCCACCCCCACACGGTCACCGGCGGCGTCACAGGGCGGGACCTGGAGATACGCCGCGGCGACCTGACCGCGGCCCTCCACGCGGCGCTGCCCGCTGACGTCGAGCTCGTCTTCGACGAGTCCATCGATACGCTCGAGCAGTCCGACCACGGGGTCGAGGTCACCTTCCGCGGCGGCGGCCGCCGCACGTTCGACCTCGTGGTCGGGGCGGACGGCCTGCACTCACGCACCCGCGAGCTCGTGCTCGGCCCGGAGGAGCAGTACCACCGCTACCTCGGCTACTGCTTCGCCGGATTCACCGTGCCCAACACCTTCGGGCTCTCCCACGAGACCGTGCTGTGGAACACCCCGGGCCGTGCCGCCGCCCTGTACGCCGCCGGGGACGGCGACGAGCTTCACGCCCTCCTGAGCTTCGCCCGCGCGGAGGCGCCGAACGGCGCGTTCCAGGACCCGCAGGCCCAGCGGGACCTGGTCAACGAGGTCTTCGCGGACGCGGGATGGGAGGTCCCGGGACTGCTGGCGGCCGTACACGAGGCCGAGGATCTGTTCTTCGACGGCGTCAGCCAGATCCGCATGCCCCGCTGGTCGAGCGGTCGGGTCGCACTGGTCGGCGACGCCGCGTACGCACCGTCGTTCCTCACCGGGCAGGGCACCAGCCTCGCCCTCGTGGGCGCCTACATGCTCGCCGGCTCCCTGGCCCGCCACGACCACACCGGCGGCTTCGCCGCCTACGAGCACGACACCCGCGGGTTCGTCACTGCGAACCAGGACCTCATCGGCAACGGCGACCCTACCCTGCTCCCGACCACCGCCGAGGCCCTGCAACAGCGCAACGACAGGCTGCGCAATCTCTCCGCGCTGCCCCTGCGCAGGGGCGAGCAGCGCATTCCGCGCTCACCCTGCCCGAGTTCGCGGCCGCTGGGTGACTCGTCGCCAGTCCACCATTTTGAGCGATCAGATTGGTGACCGCTGGTCACGGACGACCTTCTCGGCCTTGAGCCATCGCTTCTCCAGGACGTCGAACCAGCGGCGTGGAAGTCGTGTCACAACGCGGGAAGGACGGCCGCGGCGATGACAATGTTGTTCACGATCGACCCGGTGACGGTGCGGGCGATCGCTTCGGCGGCGGCGTGAGCTCCCCGGACGCCTCGCTCGAGGTGCTTGGCGCGGTCGATGACGTCGGCCGTCCAGGGGATGTCGGGCTCGAACCGGGCCAGTGTTCCACTTGCCCACAACAGCGCCGCGAGCGCGGCGATCCGGGGTTGCGGTTCGGCGGCATCGACCAGCGCTTCGCGCACACCGGAGAGCAGGACGGCCCGGCGCCCGGACCCGCCGTCCTCTAGGACTTCCGCGCTGCGACGGCCGAGCGTCTCGCGGCTGAACCGCCGGATGTCACCGCGCCGGGCCAGCCGGTCGATTAGCGGGCTGCGCAAGACCGGCCCGATCGCCACCAGCGCCGCCTGGACACCCCAGGGCTTCGCGGCGATGTGGTCCCACGCGACTCGCAGGACGTCGTCCGCCGGCGGGTGATCCGCGACTGCCTCCATCCGGGTCGACCCGCCCATCCCAGGGATATACCGCACGTGGCTGCCGAGCCCGAGGTCGGCGAACGCCGCTCCGGCGAGAACATAGGTGAGTGTGCTCTCGCCGGCGATGATGCCGGGGTCCGGCTGGAACAGGAGAAGCAGGAGATCTTCGGCCAGGGTCGGTGGTCCCAGCCGGACTTCGCCTGGTCGGTGTGCCACGGCAAGGCTCCTCAAGATGCGAGATCCGTCCACCTCCGAGTGAAGACCGTGTTCTCGGTACAGAGTCAACCGTGGTCCCTCATCTGCTTGACTTGACCAAGTCGCTGGAGCACGGCGGCCTTCGGGGCGGTGCCGAGCAGGTCGACGCCAACCGCGCGGATCTCGGCCCAGCCACGTCGGCGACGAAGGTGGTAACCGGTGTGCCGACAGCCGGTCGGTCAGGGCCCGCGTCAGACTTCCCGCAACAGTTCGACGACGCGCGCCTCAGCGCGCGCACTCGCTGGGATCGGTAACCATGCGAAGCCTTCCCCGGGTCACTGATCCGCGGGTCCTCCCAGCCGACACCGAGTCGCCGGAACACAGTCAACAGGCACGACCCGGCCCCTCCATCTCGCCGTCAACTGCGTCTTGACTCGGTTCTGACCGCACAGTCTTCACTGGCCTCATCTACAGGGAGGGAAGACGATGCGCAGAACTTTGTCGATTGCGCTGGCCGTCGCCGTCGCCGCGGGGACGACGGCACCGGTCCAGCGGGTGTCGGAAACGGAGACGTTACGTACGTCGAGCACGTTGCGGTGGGGGCCGTGTCCGGCCGACGTGACCTCGCCCGACCTGGAGTGCACGATGGTCCAGGTGCCGCTGGACTACCGGAATCCGCAGGGGCGGACGATCGACATCGCGGTCTCCCGGCTCCCGAGCAAGAATCCGGCCCAGCGCCGCGGGGTGCTGCTGACCAACCCGGGCGGCCACGGCGCCTATGGGCTTCTCGCCATGAACACCTGCGCCAACGACACGGTGACGACGTTCCTGACCACCGGGCAGCGCCCGCACCGCGACATCGCCTGCGCGGCCGAGCCTGGCTGACCGACGATCGTCGCGTCCTTCCGAACTCACATAACCAACATCCGTGGTCGGCGAGGCCGGGGTCCCACAGGATCCCGGCCGGTCCTCGCGCACGCGATGGGTGGCACGTAGATGCCACTCCCCATACCTGCTCGGCCAACCCGACGCCGTGGCGCTCCGGCCGCTGGGCTGAGACCAGCGGCCGGTGGCGGCCATGCGGGGTTCGATTTCAGCGTCTCTCCAGAACATTCAGGTGGGTGAAAGCGAAGCCGTGGTCGTACTCGGTCTTGTAGTTCACGCTAGCACATGAGATCCGATCGGTACAGAAAGCGCTCGCCGATCGGCCGCCGCGACGACCTACTGGTAGAAGTCGCTCGGATCGCCGGCGAGGGAGGCCTTCACGTGGGCGCTCCAGTCGTCGGCGACCACCTCGATGCGGTCCTGCTCGAGCCCGTCCAGGGCGGCTCGGACAAGCACGGCCGGGTCGCCCTTGGGCCCGTCGTAGTCGCTGAGGTCGGTGTCGGCCGCGCCCAGGTGCAGGGCGGTCACCAGGGTCTTCTGCTCCGCGAGTTCCAGGCGTACGCCGTTGGTCAGGTTCCACTCGGCGGCCTTGGCCACGCCGTACGCGGTGTGGCCGGGGTAGTTGAACCACGACATCGCGGACAGCACGTTGAGGATCGCCCCGCCGGCCAGCCGCGGCGCGAAGGCCCGGATCATCCCGAGCGTGCCCAGAAGTGGGTGTCGAGCTCCAGCCGGATCCGGTCGAGATCGCCGGTGACCAGTCCGGTCACCGTGTCGATGCCGGCGTTGTTGACCAGCAGCGTGACGTCCGTCGCGGCGGCCGCGGCGGCGGCGATCGACGCGGGGTCGGTGATGTCCAGCCGGAGCACCGTGGCTCCGGGGAGGTCGACAAGTTCAGGTCGGCGGGCGGTGGCGTACACCTTCGCACCGCGGGCGAGAAGCTGTTCGGCGAAGTGCTTGCCGAGACCACGATTGGCCCCCGTGACAAGGGCGACTGCTCCTGAGATCTGCATGGCTTCGACGGTAAAACCTGACATTGATGATAGAGACAAGTCTCTGAGAGCACTGTCACGCACCGCATGCCGCCCCGGTTGACCCGGTTTCTGGAACACGGTTTTCCTCATCAGATGTTCAAGCAGTGGCGCAGGCGCCGGGCGATCCAACGGGTCAGGCCCGGCGACGGGCGTGCGGCGCGCACATCGCCGTCGACGGTGGCCTGAACGCGTCGAACGGTTGAATTCCCTGACATTCGTTCCGCCGGCTTGAGCGTGTTCCCAGGCACACAGCCGGGAACACGCACGGGTCCGGCGATGCTGGAACTGTGGTGATCGACAACGGCCTGCGCGTCTCCCTGCTGGATCGGTCCCGGACCCGCGCCGGCGAGGCCGAGTCCGTGGCGCTCAGGGGCACTGTTGCGCGCGCCGTCCAGGCCGAACGGCTCGGCTACGACCGAATCTGGGTCGCCGAACATCACGGTGTCCCCGGGATCGCGGGTGCGGCCCCGGCGGTACTGCTGGCCGCCGTCGCCGGCGCGACGACCACCATCCGGATCGGCTCGGCCGGTGTGATGCTGCCCCACCACCAGCCGCTCGTGGTCGCCGAGCAGTTCGCGACGCTGTCCGCCTTCGCAGCGGGCCGGGTCGACCTGGGACTGGGCCGCTCGCCTGGGTTCACCGCGCCCGTGCGGCGGGCGCTGCGGCAGACCGACGGCGACTTCGCCGCGGACCTGGCCGAGCTGCGCGGGTTCCTCACCGGGACGGCGGAGATCGGCCTGCACCCGCAACCGCAGGGCCCACTGCCGCTGTACGCGTTGGCCACCGGAAGCGGCCTGCGGATAGCGGCCGAGCTCGGGCTGCCGGTGATCGTGGGTGGCCCTCTGCTGGGGGTCGGCGGCGACCCGGTGCCCGGGCTGGCGGCGCTGGCCGGATACCGGCGTGCGTTCCAGCCCTCGCCACAGCAACCGGAGCCGTGGGTGGCGGTCAGCCTGGACGTGCTGATCGCCGACACCGCTGCGGAGGCCGCCGACTTGCTGCTCCCTGAAGCGTGGGCGATGGCTCAAGGCCGGACCACCGGTGTGTTCCCGCCACTGGAACCGGTGGAGGCGGTCCGGTCCGCTCCCCGTACCCCGCGCCAGCAGCAGTATCTCGAGCAGACCGCCGCGGCGGCGATCGCCGGCCCGCCGGTCCAGGTGGAACGCGAGCTCGCCGAGCTGCTCGACCGAACCGGGGCCGCCGAGCTCGTCGCCGCCAGCAGCACCTTCGACCGGGCCGCGTTGGCCGCCTCGGATGCCGAGCTGGCCGCGCTGTTCGGCCGGCCGCGAACCGGCAGCGCTCCCGCGATGCTCGTTTCGGCCGCTTGATCATTCGGACCGGTCATTGGACCGGCTCCAGCCCTGAGCTCAGCCCGAGTCGAGCGCCGCCTGGCGGGTGATGTTCACCGCTAGGCGGTTGCCGTTGTTATCCACTTTGGAATCGTCGGCGCGCAGGACGTTGGACAGCCCGCCCTGCAGGGCGGTGCTGGAAGCTTTCAGTGTCACCAGCGACGGGACCGTGGCGCCGGTCGTGCCGTCGGTGAAGGTGAACGTGCACGACGCCTCGTGGATGACCGCCGAACCGCCGACGGTCAGTTTCGGGTACGACACCTCGGTCACCGGGCCGGCGGTCCACGCCCCGGTGGCGCCGGAGAGCGTTGTGGCGCTGCTGGCCGTGGCGACGACCTCGCCGGTGACAGCTACGCTGGGCATCCGCATCCTCCCCTACCGATGGACATCCATCGTGCCCGAGATCCACGAGGTCTTTACCCCGATGGCGCCGGCCGCGCACGCCTTCGCCGGTCGGCATCAGGCCGCCGATCTGGCCGCCGCGTTGAGCGCGCCGGGCCGGCAGGTGTTGGTGCACGGGCCGAGCGGCGCCGGGAAGACCACCCTGGCGGTGCACACGCTGGGCCGGCTGGGTCTGCGCAGCGCGCTCACGTACTGCCGGCGCACGGGCGACCTGCTCGACGCGGCCCGCGCGGCGGAGCCGGTGCACGGCGTGGTGCCGCCGCCACCGTCCACAGCGGACGGTATCGCTAGCTGGCTGGTTACGCACGACCTGGCGTGGGCGCTCGAGGACGTGCACAAGCTGCCGCCACCGGCCCAGAGCCACGTCGTCGAGGTCATGCGCGCCTGCGCCGCGCACGGCGGTGCCGGCCGTGTGGTCGCGCTGACCACCGCGCCCGCGCTGCCCGGCGACGGCGCGCTGGGTGGTGCGCTGGCCCGGATCGCGCTGGCGCCGATGACCCCGGACGAGCTCGACCGCATGCTCGTCGCCGGCGCCGCCGCGCTCAACGTGGACATTCCACTCTGGATGCGGCTGGGCATCGTCGAGCATGCCGGCGGACACCCGGCGATCTGCCACCAGTTCGCGCTCATGCTCTGCGTGGAGGCGGACGTGTACCAGCGGTCGCCGCAGCGGCGGACGATCCCGGACGAGGCGTTCGCCCGCGCCCGCGCGCGCACCCCGACCACGCTGCTGTGACGGCACCGCTCAGCCCGGCCCGAAGGAGATCCCGTCCAGCGAGATCCACGTCGAGTAGGCGCTGCGAAGGTTGACCTGGCCGTTCTCGACGATGTCCAGGCGCCGGATCGCGTCGCCGGAGGTGTAGGCGTAGAGCACGGTGCGGGCCGAAGGACGGTAGCCGGCCGGCAGCTGGAAGATGACCGAGCTGAAGCCGTTGGCGCTGCTCGGGATCGGGCCGTTGCCGTAGGTGCCGCGCAGGTGCACGCGACCGAACTTGTCCTTGAAGAAACCCGGCGGGTTGTAGTCGAAGTCGGTGTCCGGGTTGCGGCCGGTCCAGCCGTTGAGCAGGGTGGGCGCCCGCCACGCCTCCACCGGCCCGCCGATCCGCTCCAGCTCCACCTCGAGCTCGTTGATGAGCGCGAAGAGGCTGCTGCGCATGCCCGACGTGGACACCAGCGCCCGCCGGGCGTCGTCGCCGAGCGCGTCGAGGTCGGCGATTATCTTGCGGAACCGGCTGTTGAAGCCCTCCTCGGTCGGCGTGGTCTCGGCCTGTACGACGCTGGAGCCGTCGATCCAGGCGACGTGCTCGAAGCTGCGGGTGAAGCGCGGCACGCACTCCGGGTCGGTCTGCGGGAAGTTGGTCTCGAAGTCGAAGGGCATGGGTTCTCCTTGGATGCCTAGGATGTGTCGCCGGGCGCTGTCGCGGTTGCGCCCCGAAACCGCGGGCGGCGAAACTGCCGGTAGGTGCGGGAGATGTTGGAGGGCACCGGCTCGGCGGTGCCGTCGCCGTCCAGGTCGACGTGCCGCTGGCGGATCGACCAGGTGTTCACCCGCGTGCCCATCGGGTGCAGGTGGGCCAGCACGTTCATCAGGTACTCGTACTGGAGCAGGTTGAGGATCGTGCCGTCCGGTAGGTCCACTGTGAACTCGTACGGCTCGGTGCCGGTCTGCGAGCGGATCTGTCCCAGCGCGACGATCGCGTACAGCCCCCACCGGGCCGGGGTGAACTCGGTGCGCGCCCCGAGGTATGTGATCTCGGGGTGGCCGGGTGTCGCGCCGTTGGTGGGCCAGATCCGCACCGCGTACCACCGGAAGTGGGTGGCGGCCCGTTCGGCGAGGTTGAGCCCGGCCAGCGGCAGGGCCACGCCGCCGACGACGACCGCGACGTGGTCCTCGGCGAGCACGAGCAGCAGCGCCGAGCTGAGACCCTGCGAGCTGAGCACGTTGAGCAGGTCGCGCAGGGCGGCGATGGCGGCGTCGCTGCCGGTGGTGATCTGGCGCGCGACAAGGGTCGGCAGGCGGAGCGTGGCCATCAGCTCGGGCGGCACCCGGCGCAGCCGCTCGGCCACGTCCGCCGGCGCGGTGACCATCGGCAGGCCCACCGGTTCGAGCGCGCGTTTGGCGGCCTCGGGTGTGGGCACGGCCGCGTCCCAGGCCGCCTGCGCGGCGGGCGGTTCGAGCACCTGCCAGGGGTCCCGGCCGCGGGCCGCCCACTCCTGCGCGGCGTCGCGCAGGCCGCGTACCAGCAGGATGTGGCTGCCCGGCTCGCCGGCGGCGTGGTAGCGGGCCTGCAGCGCGACCGAGCCGCCCAGCGTCGTCGTCGAGGGCCCGCTGATCGTGAGCCCGAAGGTGGGGATGTGCGAGACGTAGAGCAGGTCGTCGCGTACCCGGTGCACGGTCTCCAGGCCGCAGGCCTGCAGGAGCCACGCGCCGTCCGGGTCCTCGTCCGGTGGGCGGGGCGTGGCGGAGGCGAGCAGCGCGGCGGTCTCGGCCGGGTCCGGCTCGAGGTCGGTCGGCTCGGCCGGGAGCTTCAGGTCGCCGTCCCGCAGCCGGCGCTCCATGCGGGCCAGCTCGGCCTTGCCCGGCGTGGCGAGGTCGGCGCCGAGGCCCAGCTCGTACCGGCTGCCGCCGGCCGGGTCCTGGCACCGCGGCAGCGGCCACGGCGCCGACTCGCCCAGCGCCCGCCGGCAGCGCCCGACCCGGTCGAGCGCGAGCGCGAGCATCGGCCCGACCGCGCCGCGCGCCGGGAAGCCGAACCCGGCCCGGAGCCGCCGCCGCAGCGTCTCGACCTGCTCGGCGGCCGCCGTCGGCAGGTACCGCGCGGCGTGTACCCGGTCGGCCTCGGCGTCGTCGCCCGGCCAGATCAGGGTGGTCTGGCGGGCGTACTCGAAGAATCCCGTGCGGCCGGTGCGGTCGGCCAGAGGGCGTGGCGGGACCGGCCGGATGGGGCCGTCGGGGATCGGCCGGATCGGCGGGATGGGGTTGCGGAGGGCCTCGACGCCCACCAGGTGCACCGCGGCGGCGGCCGGCCGGGCGGTGTCGGTGACCAGGGCGCGCGCCGTGACGCCGATGGCGGCGAGCAGCCCGCGGTTGGGGTCGCTTGGCCGGCCCGGCCCGTTGAGCATGGCCTCGACCTGCCGTCGGGTGGGGTAGAGCCACGGGCGGTAGATGTCCAGGCGGTGCCGGTACTCTTCGTCGGGCTCGCGGCGGCCCTCGGCCGTGATCTCGCCGGACCGCCCGGGGCCGAACCGCCGCTCGCCGAAGGCGAACCGCCCGAAGACCGAGGCGCGTTCGTCCGGCGCCGGGTCGCGGAACCGGATCGTGTCGAAGAACCGGGGCACGCCGAGCTCGGCGCCGATCCGGTCGAGGGCGTCGCCGTGCGCGCCGTCGATCGTCCGGATCCGGGCCAGCTCCCGCGCCTGCCGCCGGATGCGCTGCTTCTCCGCGCCGAGCAGGTACAGCACCCGCCCGGTGATGCCCTCCACGAGGCGTACCGCCAGGTGCTCGGCGAGCTGGGCGGCGGGTACCGCGACCCGCTCGGCGCCGTGGACCGCGACAAGCCGCAGCCGGATCGTGAACGGCGCGGCGGTGCCTGTGTCGGGGTCGGTCGGCGGCCGGTACAGCGGCAGGTAGGCGCCGGCCTCGGTGCCGGGCGCGAAGTCGAGCACCAGGTCGGTGCCGTCGGGCAGGTCGGCGGTGACCGACCAGGCGACACCGTCGAGGGCGCGGGCCGGTGCGAGCACCAGAAGCGGCTCGCGGGTGACCGTGGTCAGCTCGACCGCGCCGGTCGTCGAGATGGCGATCCGGGACTCTACAGCGCCGGTCTGCAACGGCCCGGTGAGGTGCTCGGTCATGTGCCGGTGGGACGCCGACGCGTGGTTGTCGGGGTCGACCGGGGTCAGCAGGTCAGTCACGGGTACCCCCTCACGCCACGACGAGGCGGGTGTCGTCGTCGACGAGCACCGGCACCTGGGTGGGCAGCAGGCGGATGTTCTCGCCACAGGAGAACGTCTCCAGGTCGTCCACAGTGGCCAGGTCGGTCAGGTCGACCACGTCCAGCCCCGGCGGGTACCGCAGCAGCCGTAGGTCGGTGACGTCCGCGACGCCGGGCTCGTTCATCAGCGCGTGCAGCACCTCCGCCCAGCGCACCGGCTCGCCGAAGCGCAGCCCTTCGACGTAGGCGCGGACCCGATCGAGCAGGCGTACCTTGAGCGCCCGGGCCGGGGACGAGGCGTTGACCACGTCCGTCGAGCCGGCCGGCAGCGGCAGGCCCTCGACGGTGAGCAGGCCGGCGATCCCGATGCCGACCTCCTGCGCGCGCTCCACCCGCGGGAAGATGCTGATCGGCCGCAGGTCCTCGATCTCCGCCTCGACCGCTGCGCGCAGCCCGTCCGGCCCCTCCCACAGCGCGGCGGGGGTGGGCGCGACGAGCACGCTGACGAAGTACGGGCTGGCGATGTCGCGTTCGGTGCTGAACAGCCGCTCGACGAACCGGAAGCCGCCGAAGACCGACTCGGACAGGTCCAGCCCGCTCCACGAGTCGCGCACGACCACCTGGCGCACGCCGGGGATGAGCGAGACCGCGAACTCGATCGCGTCCACCCGCCACAGCGAGCGCGGGGCGCGCAGGGCCACCTCCCGGTAACGCACGTCGGGCCAGCGCAGCTCGCCACCGGTCAGCGGCTCGGCGTGCGTGATCGTCACCACCGGTACGGCGAGGCGCTCCTCCAGCGCGAAGAGGTCGGCGAGGGACGGGTCGTTGGGGTGCCAGCGCTCCAGCCGCTCGGTGGGCTCGGCGGCCGGGTCGAGGTTGTGCTCGGGCCCGGGGTAGAACGCGGACACCGCGACGGTCCGCTGCGGCGACGCGGCGGACAGCACGACGGTCTCGTCCAGCGCGGCGTGGTGTCCGCCGGCGGTGAGCATGCGGGCGCCTCGGGGAGGGTCAGCGTGGGTACGTCGTCGGGCAGCGCCGTCGCGAGCGTGAGCGTGACCTGCCCGTGGGCGACCTCGTGCGGCCGGGGCAGTCCGAGTTCCTCGCCCAGCCGGTCCAGCGCCGCGCCGGTCGCGGAGACCACGAAGCTGTTGTCGTACCAGGACGCGAGCGCCGCCCAGGTGCGGGCGTCCTCCAGCGCGGTTACCTCCAGCAGCTTGCGGATGACCGATCCGCCGGTGAGGTCGAGGTCGTCGCCTAGCAGGGCCCGCGCGGTGGCCAGCTTCTCGGCCAGCAGCCGCGCGTACGGCTTGGCCACGAAACCGGACGCGGTGATCCCGAAGCCGGCCGAGCCGGTGCTGGTGATCACCGACTGGTCGATGGCCAGGATGTCGACGGTGTCGGTGCTCAGGTCGTCAGGCAACGCCGGCCGTCCTTCCTAGGTCGATGGTGACCCGGTCGTCGGTCAAGGTCTCGAAGGCGACGCGGACGCCGATCTCGCGGCTGCCCGGCTGGGGTACGTCGAGCCGGGCGTCCTCGAACTTGACGTCGACGATCCGGCGTACGCGGGGATCGCGGCCGAGCACGGCCACGACGGCCACCCGGATCCGCTCCTGTACGAGCACGGGCGTGGTCTCGTCGGCGAGCGCGGCGAGACCGTCGAAGCCGAATGTCGTGTTGAGCACGTCGCTGCCGAGCAACGTGATGAGCGCGAGGGACAGGTCCTGGGTGAGGCAGTCGACGCCCTCGACGGTTGCCAGGTCGAGCCCGTCCGGCCCGCGCCGCAGGCGCAGGTCGCGGCCGATGTCGACGCCGGGGAAGACCGGGTCGCAGCGCAGCCCCCAGCCGAGTGTGCGGCGCCGGGCCAGCGCCTGGTTGTCGGTCGGCATGGTCATGGCGCTCAGCTCACATCCATGGAGTCGGCGACGGAGACGTTCACGTTCTTGGCCTTGAGGGAGATCTCGCCGTCCGACCCGGCGTCCAGCTCGATCTTGGAAGCCTGGATCCGCACGGTGCCGTCGGCGGTCATCACGATCTTGGAACCGGCGTCGGCGTGCTCGATCGTCACCGAGCCGGCGTCGCCGGCCCGTGCCGGCCGGGTGCCGGCGCTGGCGAGGGCGTCCCGGGTGACCCGGATGGTCAGCTCGCCCACCTCGATGACCCGGTTGCCGTCGGCGTCGATGAGGTCCTGCGTCACCGGCCCGGTGTGCGGCTCGGGCTTGGCGCTGTCGGCCAGCGACCCGCGCTGTTCGGCGGGCACGCCGACGGGCAGGATCAGCCACCAGTCGCCCGGCTCGGCGTCCGGGCCGGTGCCGGACTCCCAGAGGGCGCCGAGGTCGACCGGGTCGTCCTGGTCGCCCTTGCCGTGGGCGAGCAGCACGCGGGTGCCGGGGTACCGGGGCACGACCAACCCGGTGCTGCCCCAGGCGAACGGCGTGACGTGCGGTACCCGCTGGCGGATGTCCGGGCTGGTCCGCACGACGGGCAGCCGGGCCAGCCGGTTGGGGTGGCCGTCCGGGTCGGCCAGGCCGCGCCAGACCGTGGCGGTGTGCCGCGGCGGCTCGTCCGCCGAACCGTCTCCCGAGGAGGTGACCAGCCGTACCTCACCGGCCTCGGCGAGGTGGACCCGGCTGAGCGCCTCGCGCACGCCGCTCTGCACGGCGCGGGCCGCGCGTACCGCGTTGTCCCCGCCGCGCGCGCCACCGGTCTCGCCCTTCTCCGGGCCGGCGGGCGGCGGCGGGTCGTACATCGCCTCGGCCGTCGCCGTCTCGACCTCGACACCGCTGACCGTGGTGACGAACGAGGTCGTGCGCCCGAACCGGTGGCTCACCGAGTCGACGTAGAGCAGCCGCGGGTCGGCGAACTCGGCGCCCGGCAGCGACGGCAGCAGCGGACCCAGCAGCGGCCCGGCGATCGCCGCGCCCACGCTCGGCGTGGTGGCCGCCTTCTCGGTCGGCGGCAGGTCGAACTGGACGACCGCGCCCGGCTTGAGGTCCGGCCGTCCTTTGAGGACCAGCGTGTGCCGGCGCCTGGCCGGCGCGGCCGGCTGCTCGGCGGTGCCGGACTGCTCCGGGGCGAGTCCGGCGGCGGCCACCTCGACCAGGCCGGTACGCGGCGACAGCGGCACCGGCTCGCCGCCACCGAGCGGGCCCGGCCGCACGCCGACGTACAGCATGCCGTCGCGGATGAGCAGGACGCCGCGGCCGTACCGTCCGGAGGACTGCTCCACGGCGGTGCCGACCTCGCCGATCTCCTTGCGGTAGGTGTTGCCGCGCACGAAGTTCGTCATCGCGGTGCCGAGGTCGGTGCCCTCCCGCGGCGGCAGCTGGCCCTCGTCGGTGAAGCCGTCGAGGAAGTCGACCTTGACCCCGGCCTCCCTGGTCGCCTGCTCCACAACGGACTTCGGGGATTCCTTGCAGACCGAGTTGACCACGCGCCGGCCGAGGCGCTCGTACACCCGCTCGCGCGCGGTGATGACCGTCTCGTAGTGCCGGGTGCCGACCCGGCGGGTGACCGACACGACCGTGAGCACCGCGACCAGGCGGTCGGCCAGGTCCTCGGCGCTCGGCCGGCCGGCGATGCTCGTCACGCCGGCCACGTTGGCGAGGTACGCGCCCACGCTGGAGGTCGTGTCGTACCAGAACAGGTGCAGCTTCATGACGCTCGGCGGGTCGGCCGCCACGTCCTGGGCGATGGCCTGGTAGTCGGCGTCCGAGAGCCCTTCCACCGTGACGGTGTAGACGCCGCCCTCCAGCCCACCCGGCAGGGTCGCCTCGATCTGGCCGTCGTGGTGGTCCGAGCTGACGCTCAGCACGGTCGGCGCCTCGCCCGGGTCCGCGCCGGTCTCGCGATGGAACGTGAGCGCCCAGCCGGCGTGGGTGCCGACGCCGGCGCTCGCGGTGTCTGCGGGCAGGATCATGCCGCCGGCCCCCCGAACGTCGCCGTGCCGAGGTCGATGCGGCGCCACGCGATGCTGATCCGCGAGCCGACGTCGCCGGGGCCGCGCAGGCTGCCGGCCCGCAGGTCCCACTCGCGGACGAGGACCTCGATCCGGGTACCCGTCGAAGAATCCGCCTCAGGCACGACGGCCCGCAGGCCCGCAACGAGCGGGACCGCTCCGGCGACCGCTCCGGCGCGCAGCACCACGAGCCGGGCCGGTGCGCCGGGCCGCAGCGGGTCGCCCGGCGCCGGCTCCGCGGCCGCCGCGGCGAGCGCCGGCCGGCTGCTGGTCACGACCGCGGTCGGCGGGGCCGCGAGCCACGCGGTGGCCAGGCCGGTCGGCACGACCAGCAGGAGCGAGAACCCGCCGTCGAGCGGGATCGCGTGCGGCACTCCCTGGGTGATCCGCGAGTCGACGAGCGTGGCGCCCTCGGGGACCGGCGGCGAGCCGGCCGGCACGAGGTGACGCCGAAAGTCGGCGCGGGCGACGGGCACCGGCATCAGTTGCCTCCCCAGTCGGCGAGCGCGCCGACGCCGACGCTCACCGCGTCGAGTAGCACGCCGAGTGCGCTCGGCAGCGGCGCGTGGATCAGCGTCATCGAGACGTCGATGGCGTCCCGCTTGCCCGCGGTGACGTTGAACGTCAGCGACTGCACGTACATGTCGGTGCGGATCGTCATCGACGTGACCAGGATGAGCCCGGCCGCGGCGCCCTTGGTGTAAGCGGCCAGCGCCGAGCCGCGCCGGCTGGCCTCGGCGAGCCGTTCGAGCGCGAACTTCCACGCGTACCGCTCGACGCCGACCAGCACGCCGGCCAGCGTGATCGTGTCGTCGTGGCTCGCCACGCTCGCCCGCGCGCCGGACGAGCCGATCGGCGGCAGGTGGTACGCCGCGCCGACCGTCATCGCCGTGACCGCCCACAGTGGAACGGTGAGCAGCGCCCCGTCGGAGAGCACCGCCGACGGCACCGCCGCGTACCGCTGGAAGCTCTTGGTGATCACTCGTCCGCCTCCCGTATGTCCACGCTCTCGCCCTCCACCTCGAGCGCGTCGCGGAACGCGTTGCGGAAGTCCTCGAGGATCCCGGTCTTCGACAAGTCGAGACCCCGCGGTCCGCGCCGCGGGTTGTCCTGCCGGTGCAGGCCCGGCGGCAGTGCGAGCAGGTTGGGGCCGGCGTCCGCGCCACCGGTCCAGAGCTCGTCGACGTGGTCGACCTCCCACGGCCGCCCGTCCGACGTGCGCGGCCACCCGTCGGGCTGGCCGCGGGCGGAGTCGTGGAACGCGACCTGGTAGTCCGCCGGCAGCTCGTGCAGGTGGTCCAGAAACTCCTGGCGCAGCCGCGGCGTCTGCATCACCCGCTCGCCCGCGCTGCGCGGGGACTGCGCCAGGAGCAGGTGCGGCCGGGTGTTCAGGCTGTCCAGGATCCGGCTGTAGAGCAGCTCGCCGATCGGCCCCGCCGCCTGTAGCGGAGCGGCGTGCTCGACGAACCACGCCTGCATCCGGGCGCGTACCGCCGGATCGCTGAGGTCGACGAACACCTCGCCCTCCTTGCGGCGCAGCTGTGCCTCGTGGCGCCGCAGGCGGGTGTAGTCCGGGCCCGGCCGGTAGGTCGGGTCGTAGTCCGGGCTGTTGGGGTCGCTCCGCCGGCGGATCCGGGCGAGCCCCCTCTGGAGGTCGGCGATCTCCGCCTCCATCCGGGTGCGGTCCGCGGACGGCGGGTCGTTGCGGAGGCGTTCCAGCCGCCGGACCAGGCGGGCGTCCATCGCGTCGACCCACTCCGGCGCCACCCGCCGGGTGACGTCGCGGATCGCCCGGTCGATGGAGGCGACGAGCCCTTCGAGGCCTTCCAGCTCGCTCTCGGACACGTGCTCGCCGCGCCGGAGCCGCTCGCGGATCGACCGGAGCTGGGTGTCGACCGCGTCCCGCAGCCGGCCGAAGGCGGGCGGCAGCGCCGCCACGCGGTCGCGCCAGGCGGAGATCCGGTCGCGTACCGCATGCAGCCGCGAGCGGGTCGCGGGCATGGTGTCCCCTGGTGGCCCGACCTGCTCGGTCAGGTCGCCCTCGCGGGCCCGCTCGCGCCCCTCGGCCGGGTCTCCGGTCTCGGTGCGGCGGCGCGGCGCCTCCTCGGTGAGGCCGACGCGGCGCTCCACCTCGCCGACCAGGCGGTCGGCCTCGGCGGTCCGCCCCTCGGCGTAGAGCCGCTCGGCCCGCGTGAGCCGCCCCTCGACGGCGTCCGCGTCGATGTCGGCGGCCACCTCGTGGACGCGGTCGCGGAGCGCCTCCACCCGGGGGTGCGGCCGCGTCTCCGGGCGCGTCCCGGGCCGCGGCCGGCCGGTGTCGGCGGTGTCCCGTACGGTGTCGGCGTCGACCGTCGGCGGGTTCTCCTTCAGGTACTGCCGCAGCGGCTTGAGCTCGTTCAGGTGGGTCTGCAGGTCGGCGAGGAGCGCGTCCACGTTTTCCGCCGGGCGCTCGCCCCGGGTGGCCGCGTCGACGATGTCGGACAGCTTGGTGCGCAGCTCGATGACGGCGTCGATGTGCCGGCCCATGTCCCGGGCGTACCGGACGTTGACGTCGTCGAGCACGCGGCGGACCAGGTCGCCGGCGGCGCGCCGGGCGTCCGCCTCGTCGATGTCGAACGCGCGCATGAGGTGCCGCTGGATCTGGCGCAGCGAGGTGGTGTCCAGGATGGACTCCACCCGCCGGTTGGTCAGCAGCGAGCCCGGGCCGGAGCCGCGGCGCCGTGGGGTCATCGGGCACCTCCCTGGTCGACGGTGCCGGTCTGGCGGATGGCCCGCTGGGTCTGGGTCCTGGTCCCCGGTGGCGGTCCCTGGCCGAACTCGGACTGGATCGCGGCGGAGATCGGCGCGAAGACGAGCGCCTCCAGCAGCTGGTCCTCGATTTGGTCCTCGGCGATCTCCTTGAGGACGTGGGCGGCGGTCGCGGCGCGCAGGGACCGTCCGATGGAGACGGTCAGCTGCCGCCGTGCCGTACGGGTGAGGCTGCGGGTGCCGGCGACCACGCCCTGCCGCCCGATCGTGGTGGCCACCCGGGCACCGCCGCGCAGGATCGTGCCCACCTCTGGCAGGAACGAGAGCGCGAGCTCGAACTCGGCGAAGAACAGGTCCATCTCCACCTCGGCCCGGCTGATCACCTCCTCCGGGTTGATCAGCGCGCGGAACAGGTGCTCACGTTCCAGCGCCTCGGTGTACCGGTAGGTGGCGAGCGCGGCGCCGGCGACGATCGCGGCCGGCGCGCACACGATCGCGAGCAGGGTCAGGCCAGTGAACTCGAAGAACGCGTTGAGCGAGGCCCGGCCCAGCTCGGCGGAGAAGAGCCGGTCGACGCCTTCGCCGTACATCGCGTCGCCGCGGAAGAACTCGCCGATCTGCTGGTGGGTCGCCAGGTGGATGCCGCTCAGGGCGTACGAGGTGCCCGGGATGGTGCGCTGGTCGAGCTGCTCGTAGATCTTCCCGTACCGGAACGCCTCCTCGGAGCTGGAGCGGACCTCGTTGGTGATCTCGACGTTGCGGGCCCGCATCTCGTGCAGCAGCACGGTGATCTCGGCACCGATCGAGGCGGGGTCGCGGCGGAACCGGTCGAGCACCTCGTCGTCGTCGACGATCTGCGCGACCAGCGGGTCGAGGCTGACCGCGGTGCCCCGGCGCAGGCTCACCGCCTCGCGCAGTTGGTCGAGTGTCCACACGCGACCGTAGCGGTCCCGGATCGCCACCGCCTTGCCGTCGCGCCGTACGATCTCGCCCTGGTCGGTCTCCGCGGTGGCGAGCGGGTCGCGGCCGGCGAGGATGTCGGCGAGCCCGTTCTTCGCCTCCTGCCAGGAGCCGTAGACGGTGCGCCCGGCCGCCCGCAGCAGGCTGTCGTCGGACGCCTCCTGGAGCCGGTCGTGGAGGATGTCGAGGTCCTCGACCGACAGCACGAAGCCGAGGATCACTCGCTCCAGCACCGGCAGGTAGGTCGGCAGCCCGGCGATCCGCTGGTCGATCGCCTCGCGCGAGGTGCGCAGCATCTGCAGCAGCAGCACCTGGCAGCCGCGGACGAACAGCCGCCCCACCGAGTACGCGATCGACGGCGTGAACTCCATGAGGAAGTGCAGGTTCCAGCTCGCCGAGCTTTCGTTCCACGGGCCGCCCATGCGGGAGAAGATGGCCGGGTCGGCGTACCGCGCCTGGATCACCTTGGCCAGGTGGGTCACCTTGGGCACCACGCTCGCGAGGTGGCGCAGGAAGAGGATGGCCGGCGAGGCGCTGGGCACGAACCGGATGGCCGCGGGGTCCGGGGTGACCTCCCGCGGCCTGGTGAACTCCGCGGTGCCGACCGCGTGCTCGGCCACGGCGATGGTCCGCCCGGCGATGGCGTCGGCGGCGTTGAGGCAGAACCGGGCCGCGTGGGCGCACGCCGGGATCTGCAGGTCTCGGGCGATCTCGTCGATGAGCTGGCCGAGCAGCGTGCCGGTCTCGCCGAGCTGGTCCAGCGGCAGCTCCCCGTTGAACGAGCCGCAGTCGTAGCCGCCGCCGCTCGCGTACGCCGAGCTGGGGTAGAGCGAACCGCCGGTGGTGGGCTCGCCCTCGCCGGGCAGGATGCCGAACTCGCCTTCGCCCCCGGCCCCGTCGCCGCCGCCCTGGCCGCCGTCACCGCCTTTGCCGCCGCCGCCCTTCTCGCCGCCGCCGCCTTTCTCGCCGCTTTTGCCGCCGCCTCCGCCGCCGGGGCCGCCGCCCTTGGCGGGGTCGACCTCGAAGACGTCGACCAGGGGCAGCAGCTCGGCGTCGAGCTCGGGGACGTCCTGGTCGGTGCCGACCAGCACGCGCTGCGATGCGAACGACAGCTCGACGAAGCAGGCGAACGCCTTCGACTGCTTCGCCAGGTGGGCCAGCAGGGCCTCGAGCTGCGCCTCGACCTGGTCCGAGATGTCGGTGTCCAGCATGTACGGGCCGCCGGTGCGCACCGCCTCGGCCCGCAGCCGCTCGCGCAGGAAGTCGCTCCACTGGATCCGGAACGTCTCGCGGCGGTCGGCCTCGGTCTGGCCCGGCCCGATGTAGCGGATCCGGTAGCTCACGCCGGCCGGGAAGTCGTTCATAGGCGTGTACTTGAGGCCGGCCCGGTTGCCCTCGCGGGCGATCTCCAAGGTGTTGAGGTCGGGCAGCGTGCCGCCCAGCAGCTGCTCGTCGGAGGGCATCCGCCAGACGCTGATCTCCATCCGGCCGGCGCTGTTGCGGAAGATGACGCCGAGCTGGCCGGCGCTTCCGATGCCGCCGTGCCGGTCGAGCGCCTCGCGCATGAGGCGGACCCGCGTCTCCTCGCCGCGCACCTGCACCCACTCGTACGACAGGGGCCGGCCGACCACCGGCTCGGCCTCGAACGTGACGACGGTGTCGGCACCGTCCTGATAGGACGGGAGGATGTAGAGGCCGGCCAGCGGGGCGATGCGGTTGGCGTCGGCGATCTCCGACGGGTCGCCGGTCAGCCGCTCGGCGAGCGCGTCATCGGCCCGGCTCGACCGCGCGTACGCGTCGGCGAGCGCCTCGGCGACGACCCCGGTGATCGCGTCCCGGACCACCTGCTCGCACCGCTCCCGTGTCTGCTTCGACACCTGCGGGAGGGCGGCACCGGACCAGGTCACCACCGGCTCGTACGTGCGGTGCGCCGGGTAGCCGCCGCGGGTCTCGGTGATCACCGCGACGCCGTCGGCCATCGCCCGGCCGGCCGCGGCCGCGACCGCCTCCCCGATCTCGTCGAGGAGTGACGTGAGCGCCGGCGGGTCGACGACGATCCGCAGCGGCACCTCCACCGTCACCGGCACCGGGTTCACGCACCTTCCAGTCCCTGGGCCAACCGGCGCAGCGCGCGGTCGACGAGCTCGTCGACGTCGACCGCGACCGCGCCACGGACTTCGATCTGTACGGGGAAGTGGTAGTGCACGACGGCCCGCTCGTCCTCCAGCACCTGCTCCGCCTGCGCGGCGCTGCCGGCCGCGGGCAGGATGAGCTCGCCCTCGTGCACCAGGGCGATCCCGGTGCGCAGGACACGGGCTCCGCGACCGGTCGCCTCGACCTCGGCCATCAGGCCCCCGCCGGGTCACGGAATCTCCCGGGTCTCTCCGGCCTTCGGGTCGACCGTCGCGCCCAGGCTCATCCCCGAGAACGTGGCCGCCGGCGCACCGGAGATGGTGGCCGGGCTCGGCGTCGCGCTGGTGATGATGCAGTCGCTCAGGACGATCGAGTCGAACGACCAGTCGTCGCCGTCGTCGGTCTCCTGGAGCGTCACGTTGAACCGCTTGCCCTGCAGGGCAAGCAGGGTCAGCTTCGCCGCGGCGTCGCCGATGGCCCGCACGGTCATCGAGAACGTGATGGTCTGCGGCGTGTACACCACGCCGATGTGGGTCTGCTCGATGGAGTGCAGCGTCTCGGCGTTGAGCGAGAACGACGGGCTGAACGCGTCGATCGGCGTGACGTCGACGCTGTTGCCGTCTTCGTCCACATAGGAGACGGCAAGCCGCGAGCGCCAGTCGGGCATCGGAAACCTCCGGAGGTGTCGTGGGTCAGAAGCGAGGGCTGAGCGTGACCTTCAAGCGGTGCACCGCCGGGCCGTACGTGATGCTCACGAACATGTCGACCTCCCGGTTTTCGCGCGCGGTGGCGACCACCGCCGCGTCGGTCGGCGACCACGCCGACTCCGGGATGCTGAGAATGTCGAGGACCGGGATCGTGACCGCGAAGTCGGCAATCACGGCCGTCCGCTTGAGCGGGCCGAGGATGCCGGCGGCCCGGTTGGCGAGCCGGGTCATCCCGAACCTGGTGATCCGCGCGTCGCCGACCAGCCCGATCAGCCCGGCCTTGAGCCGGAACTC
Source organism: Phytohabitans flavus (assembly GCF_011764545.1). Taxonomy (GTDB): domain Bacteria; phylum Actinomycetota; class Actinomycetes; order Mycobacteriales; family Micromonosporaceae; genus Phytohabitans; species Phytohabitans flavus. The sequence goes on from NZ_AP022870.1 coordinate 1,400,609, forward strand.
GATGTCGTCGAGCACCCGCACGATGTCGATGTAGAGCAGGCTGGCGTCGGTGGTGAAGCACCGGCCCTCGGCGAAGTGCAGGCCCTCGCCGACGATGAGCGCCGGGTCGATGACCGGGACGATGTTTTCGTCGGAGAGACCGACGATCTCGCTGGGGGAGTATTGCGACTCGACCGGCATCGTGACGCCGCGGACCCGCTTGAGCACCATCGAGACGTGCGGCTCGTAGCCGGCGATCGCGGCCATGGCGGCCACGGCCGCGTCGCCGGAGGCCCCCGGGCGGCGATCATGATCATGCGGCTGGAGTCGCTCTTGAGACCGCTGACCGCGTCGCTGACATCCGCCACGTACGTCGGTGACTTCGCCGTCTCCGGGTCGAGCATGGCCACGCCGACGCGCCGCTGGCCGCTGGCGGACATCGTCTCGCAATGTGCCTTGAGGGCGTGCAGTCCGGTCGGCGGGTCCTCGCCGATCGGCTCTCCGACCTGCGTCTCCTCGGCGAGCGCGACGAATGTGACGTCGTCGGCCGCCTCCAGCGAGGCGAGCGCTGCCGCATAGTCGCCATCCGCGACCTTGACCCCGTAGATTTTCGACGGGCGCGGGTCCTGGAGCAGCGCGGTGGCAAGCGACCGGTACAACGGCGTCGGCGTCACCACGCCCTGCGCGCTGACCGTCGCGAACAGCTCCGCCGCCTGGGCGGCGTTGTCGACCGTGAGCGGCAGGTTGGCCGCCGCCGATCCGGACGGGCTCGCCCCGACGACAGCGATGACCCCGGGCGAGCGCGTTGCGGTGGGCTGGAGGCCGGACGTGTCGATCCGGACCTCAACGAAGGGATAAGCGGCCGTGGGCATGCGCGTCCTCCGGTCGGTGCGTCGATGGATGGGTCGAAGTTGCGGCCAGCTCGCGCCGGCCCGGTGTCGGTGACTCAGGCCGGCGGGTCGAGGGTCACGAGGGCGACCCCCTCCGGCGCGAGCCAGGCCGCCGCGGCGGCCCGCCGGGCGAGCCGGGCCGCGGCCGGTGGCGCACCGGGCTCGGCTCCGGGCCACGCCGGATCGTCGAGGACAGTGCTCGGCAGCACCCAGCCGACGACGACCGGGTGTCGCGCCGGGAGCTCCGGGGTGTGTGCGCGCTCGATCTGCGCAGCGAGCAGCCACTGGACCGCCTTGCTCTGGGCGAGCAGGTCGACGAGCCGGTGGGTCTCATCGCGCACGAGCAGCGCGACGGAGACGGGGAAGGAGCGTGGGGTGGGCGGCGGCTCGCTTGGGTCGGCGAACGTCACCCGGACCCGCCCGGTCGCCTGCTCGCCGTGGTGCCGCCCGATCAGCTCACCCACGGTCCGCGCGCCGGCCTGTCGCAGCAGCTTGTCGACCAGCGCGGCGTCGACCGCCGCTGGCTGGGCCGCGCCCGCGCTGAGCCGGGCCCGTAACGCCGCCCGGCGTGCCTGCTCCAGCTCGGCCGGATCGGCCGGCAGCGGAACGATGTCGCTGTCGATGTCGCGCACGGCCGGCCAGACCGCCGAGACGGCCGCGACGGTCGTGGTGGCCACCGCGGCCCGGGCGATGACCGACCCCCGCCAGACCGCGTCGATCCGCGGTGCCGAACCAAAGTCCGGCCAGGTGACGTCGATGCGCGTGTCGGTGCGATCGGCCCCGCCGAGCGCCGACCACCCGCCCTCGACCAGCGCCCTGGTCGGTGCGAACGCACCGAACCGAACCTCGTCGAAGGTCGCGTCGAACGGCCCCTCGACGCCGAGGGTCGAGGTGACGAACGCGGCGTCGAGGATGTGCTCCAGCGCGAGAGCGTCGAACACCGCACGTTGTGTGGCCGGGTCGGCGAGCCGGAGCAGCGCGGCATCCTCGAAGTTCATGGCGGTCCTCGTCGCGTCTCAGAGGGAGTTCCCCGACGGGCGTAAACAACGATGGCACCGGCCTAAAAGCAAAGCAACGTCTTACAAACGACACTCCATCTATGTATCAGCGTCCTTCGTGGACCGATACGGAACCGTTGTAGTCAGGCGTGTATCAGAGTCCGATCTCGCTCCTCTGGACTTCTTTCGGGGTCTCGTCGGGGACGCCGGCGTAGCGTTCGCTCAGCCGGCGGTACGGCCGACTGCGCAGCGCCACCGCCGTCGCCAGGATGCCGATCACGCCGGTCAGCATGAAGACAAGAGCCAGACCCCGCTCCGGGCCGGTGCCGAACCAGCCGCCGATCGCGTCGGCGCCCGCGCCATCCGTCATGAACGGGATGAACACGAACTGGGCCACTGGCGAGATGAGGAACGCGGTCAGCGGCGAGGCCGCCTGCTCGACGCTCTGCGCGAAGCCGAACACCCGGCCCTGCCGCTCGTACGGCACCACCTTCTGCAGGATCGTCTGCTCGGCCGCTTCCGCGTACGGGACGAACAGCATGTACAGGTACATGCCGGCGGCCAGCAGCACGACCGACGAGCGTACCGGGAAAAGGAGGGTGACCGTCCACAAGAGAAGATTGACAGCCAAAAGCAGGCCCACCGGGTTGGCGCCCAGGCCGGTGCGGGCGACGAGCAGGCCGCCCACGATGAAGCCCGTGCTCAGGACGCCCCAGAGCAGGCCCCACGCCTGGACGGAGACGAGCGACAGGCCGTACGCGTCCAACAGCGCCATGAACACGCCGCCCAGGAGGTTGTTGAACGCGGAGAAGACGATCAGCGCCATAAGTCCGGGGACGCCGCGGACCACCCGCACGGTGCCGCGCAGGTCCACTGTGTGCGCCGCCGGCGCCTCGTCGCCGGCGGGGGCGGCGGGCGGACGCTCCGGCACCGGTACCAGGGAAAGGTGGGCGACCGCGACGGCGAGCACCGCGAGCGCGAGGACCAGGACCCAGAACATGTCGCCGACCGCCACGAGGATTCCGCTGATGACCGATGTGACAAGGAATGTCACGCCGGTGGTCGTGCCGACGAGGCCGTTCGCCCGGTCCCGGCTCTCCTCCGTGATCAGCACGGTGACCAGTGTCGGCAGCGCGATCGTGCGGATGTTGCCGGCGATCACGCCGACCATCAGCAGCAGGACCACCACCCACAGGGCGACGCTCGCCGGGTCCGTGAACGACTCCTTCGGCGTGACCTGATAGACCGCGAACGCCAGCGCGTACAGCACGAGCGACGCGACCGTCGACGCCTGCATCATCGTCTTCTTGCGGTGGTGGTCTACCAGGCTGCCGAACCAGATGCCGGTCGACGCGGTCAGCGCGAGGAAGACCCCGGAGATCATGCCGGTCGCGAAGACCGAACGGGTCTGCAGATACACGTAGAAGGTGATCGCGAACCAGACGGTGAAGTTGATCACCGACACCAGCAGCGTGCTCACCAGCAGGTGGAAGAAGGTCCTGCGGTCCCCGTGGATGTTCCTCATGGCCACGACCCTATGACCTCAACCTCCCTTGAAGTCCACCGTGATGGGCCCGGTGGCGGGGTCAGAGTGCGGCATGCGTGCGGGGCGGGTGACCCCGGCTCGACGGGCCGGTGGCCCTGTCGTAGCCGCGATGAGTTTCGGCCCGATGGACGGTCAATACTCTGGGAGAGCAAACCGAGGCGTGAGGGGGGCGCGGTATGGCGGATGGCGAGGAGTTCGCGCGCCTGACCACCCCATTCCGGCGCGAGCTGCTGGCGCACTGCTACCGGATGCTGGGCTCGTTCGACGACGCTGAGGATCTGGTGCAGGAGACATATCTGCGGGCCTGGCGCGCCTACGGGAGGTTCGAAGGGCGCTCCTCGCTGCGGCTGTGGCTGCATCGCATCGCGACCAACACCTGCTTGAACGCGTTGGAGACGCGCGACCGCCGACCCCTCCCGTCGGGGCTCGGCGGTCCGAGCGACACCCCGGAGAGCCCACCGGCCGCCGCGGATGCCGAGGTCCCGTGGCTGCAGCCGTTTCCCGACCGGGTGCTCGGTACGGTGCCCGACGATCCCGCGGCGGTGATCGCCTCGCGAGGCAGCCTACGGCTCGCGCTCGTCGCGGCCATGCAGCACCTGCCCGCGCGGCAGCGCGCAGTGCTGCTGCTGCGCGACGTCCTTGCCTGCTCGGCCAGTGAGGTCGCCGAGATGCTCGGCACCACGACCGCAGCCGTCAACAGTGCCCTGCAGCGGGCGCGCGCACACCTGGAGCAGGTCGCTCCCGACGAGGACGAGCTGGCCGAGCCGGCCGACGGCGAGCGGCGGGTGCTCCTCGACCGCTATGTCGCCGCGTTCGAGAAGGCGGACGTCGCCGAGCTGCTCCAGTTGCTGCGTGCCGACGTCGTGCTGGAGATGCCGCCGCTGCTGAGCTGGTTCGCCGGTCGGGACGCGGTGCGGCGCTTCTTCGGCGCCCACGTCCTGACCCGGCCCGATGCGCTCCGAATGGTGCACACCCGAGCGAACGGGCAGCCGGCCGTCGCAGCGTACGTGCGTGGGCCCGACGACGCGTACCAAATGCACGCGATCCACGTGCTCACCCTCCGCCCCGGCGGCATCGCCCGGATCGTGGTATTCCTCGACGACCACCTGTTCGCCCGCTTCGGCCTGGCGCCGGCGCTCCACGCCGCACCGCTGGCCGCGCTCGGCTCCCGTACCTGAAGATCTTTGGAGTTGGGGTCAGGGTCCGGGCTGGGGTTTGTTCGGATAGATAGACGCTCCCCGGTCCGTGCCAGCTGCGGACCGCATGCTCCCGCGGGCACCGCTGCGGTCGGCGGCTCGCCGGGGCTCGCCGAGTTCCCCGACCTTCGCTGCCGGGTCCGCGGGTCAACGACCCTCGTTTCGGCCGAATCTGGCGATTCTGCAACAGGCTCCATGGCTACAGCTAAGGACCACGGTCTCTGCCGAAGCGACGAACCGCGGCGGGTGAGGCTGCGGGAGCAGCGGCCCGGACCACGGTGAACATCGCGGTAGCTCACGTCGGTCTGGAATAGCGAACCCGAGCGACTGCCTTTCGCCGCCTCGGCCGCCGACGGCGATGATTTCCCGCCCCCGTCCCTGTCTCTATTGGGCGAGCGACATGTGCGTGAGCACATCGGGACGGGGGACGGCATGGCGAATGACGCCATTACCGGCTCGACGGCGGTGGTCACCGGCGCCAGCCGGGGCTTTGGCCGCGTTATCGGTGCCGCGCTGGCCGAGGCCGGCGCGCGCGTGGTCGGCGTGGCGCGCGACGGCGCGCCGTTGGCCGAGCTGCAGGCTCGATACGGGGACCAGTTCACCCCGGTCGCGGCGGACGCGGCGGATCCTGTGGTGGCGGGCAAGCTCATCGACGAGCACCGTCCGCGGATCGTCGTGCTCAGCGCCGGGGCCAACCCACTGGCGCGACCACTGCACCAGCACACCTGGGAGACGTTCAGCCGCACCTGGGAGGTCGACGTCCAGCAGGCGTTCAATTGGTCGCGGGAGGCGCTGTTGGCGCCGCTGGAGCCGGGCTCGACGGTCGTCGCGGTGTCGAGTGGGGCCGCACTGCGCGGCTCCCCGCTCAGCGGCGGATACGCCGGAGCCAAGGCCACCGTGCGATTCATCGCGGCGTATGCGGCGGAGGAGTCGGCTCGGGAAGGCCTGGGCATCCGGTTCATCGCGTTGTTGCCGCAGCTGACCGCGGCGACCGACCTGGGCCGCGACGGCGTGGCGGCGTACGCCCGCCGGGCCGGCGTTGACGTCGCCAGGTTCGTCGAGCGGTCCGGTTTCACGCTGACGCCGGACCAAGTGGCCAAGAGCGTCCTCGACCTCGCCAGCGATCCCAGCTTCGACAAGGTGGCCTACCTGGTCACCCCGGCCGGCACCAACCCAGTCAACTGACTGGCCATCAGGTCCTTCGATCAGGAGTCAATTTCGATGACTGCTAATGGAGCAGCAAAGGCGGGTCCACCCCGCATGGTGCCGACGCTCATCCTAGCGTCGCTAGGCAGTTTCCTGGCCGCGCTCGACGTGGTGGTCGTGGCAACCGCGCTGCCCGCGCTGCGCGTCGACATGGACGCCAGCCTGGGAGACCTCGAATGGATGCTCAACGCCTACAACCTGGTTTTCGCCTGCCTGATGATGACCGGAGCCGCGCTGGGTGACCGGCTCGGCCGCCGCCGGATGTACGTGGTGGGGCTTGGCGTGTTCGTCGCCGCCTCGGTCGCGGCCGCCTTGGCTGGTAGCGCTGAGGCTCTGATCGTGGCGCGGGCGGTGCAGGGTGCCGGGGCGGCCCTGGTGCTGCCGCTGACCCTGACGCTGATCAGCGATGCGTTCCCCATCGAGAAGCGGGGAACAGCGGTCGGCATCTGGGGCGGTGTGACCGGGCTGGGCGTTTCCTCCGGCCCGGTCGTCGGGGGAGCGATCGTCGATGGCATCTCCTGGCAGTGGATCTTCTGGCTCAACGTCCCGGTCGGCATCGTGGTCATGCTGCTGTCCTTGGTGCTGCTGCGGGAGAGCCGCGGTACGCGGCCGCATTTGGACATCGTGGGCCTGATCCTGGTCGGCATCGGCTTGTTCTCGCTGACCTGGGCCCCGGTGCGCGCACCCGAGGTTGGCTGGGGCAGCGCCGAGGTGCTAACGGCGTTCGCCGTGGGCGCGCTCTTCATCGGTCTCTTCGTCGGCTGGGAGCGCCGGACCCCGTACCCGATGTTGCCGCTGGCCTACTTCCGGTCGCGCGGCTTCACCACCGCGAATGGCGTGATCTTCTTCCAGTTCATGTCGCTCATCGGGTCCTTGTTCATGATCACTCAGTTCTTCCAGATCGGCCTTGGCTATGGGCCGCTGGAGGCCGGCCTGCGGATCCTTGTCTGGATGGCCATGCCCATGATCGTGGCGCCGATCGCCGGCGCCCTCGCCGACAAGTTCGGTAACAAGCCGTTCATGTTTCTCGGCCTGCTTCTGCAGGGAGTCGGTCTGGGCTGGCTGGCGCTGGTCGTTAAGCCCGGCGTCAGCTACGGCACCTTGGTGCTGCCACTCATCATCGCCGGGGTGGGCATCGCGATGTGCTTCCCGACCACCGCCAACGCCGTCGTCGCGGCGGTGCCGCCCGACGACGCGGGCGTCGCGGCAGGCACCAACAACGCGCTGCGCGAGGTCGGCGGCGTGTTCAGCGTCGCGATCCTCGCCGCTACGTTCGCGGAGTATGGCAGCTACGTGTCGGCGGAAGCGTTCACCGACGGCTTCAAGGCCGCGATGGTGGTCGCGGCGATCCTGCCACTCGTGGGCCTCGTGGCGGCGGTAATGGCACCGTCGAAAGCCCAGGAGCGCGCCGCGCCGCTCGTGGTGCCGACGCCGCAGAGGCCCTTGGCCCGGGCCGTCGACTAGTACGGCGACGGATGCGGTACGGATTTCGGCCCAGGCGACGAGCCATCGTACGGCTTGGGCGTATCCCTGGCGGGGGAAATTCGTCCGCGACGATCGGGTGCACCGCCGCCCCAGCCACGCCCGCGTGCGCGGGGAGCGGCGGTGGACCCGGGCGACACCGCGGCAGCCTGACCGAGCAGGGCGGCTTGCGGAGCGTCGCGACGGCTGCTTCCGAACGTCGGAAAAGTCGGCGTGGCCAACATGCGTTGTATTGACCTGGAAGCATGGGTCCGGACCGGTCATCGTGTGCCTCATGGTTGGAGTAGCACGACGTCCACTGCCCGCGGGCCGCGTCGCGGCCGACGCCGTAGTGGGCCCGGACAGGCGTCACTACACGGCGAGCACTCCCACAGGAGGCAGCCGATGACTGCTGTCATCGAGGCCGAAGGACTGACCAAATACTATGGACCCCGCCGCGGGCTGGAAGATGTCGACCTGTCCGTCGCCCCGGGCGAGGTGTTCGGATACCTCGGCCCCAACGGCGCTGGAAAGACCACCACTATCCGCCTGCTGCTCGACTTCATCCGGCCCACCCGTGGACGGGTGAGCGTCCTTGGCGAGAATCCGCGCACCGGCGTCGCGGCGCGCCGGCGGATCGGGTACCTGCCCGGCGAACTTATGTTCGAGGGCCGGGAGAAGGTGCGTGACCTGCTCACGTTCTTCGCAGACGCACGCGGTGGTGTTCCGGCGCGGCGGATCCAGGATCTCGCTGAGCGTTTCGAGCTGGACCTCTCCCGGACGATCCGCAGCCTCTCAAAGGGAAACAAGCAGAAGGTCGGCCTCGTTCAGGCGTTCATGCACGAGCCTGAGCTGCTGATCCTTGATGAGCCGACCAGCGGCTTGGACCCGCTCATGCAGCAGGAGTTCCTGGACATGGTGCGTGCGGCGCGGATCGCCGGGCAAACCGTGTTCATGTCCTCCCACGTCCTGGCCGAGGTGCAGCAGGCTGCAGACCGCGTCGGGATCGTCCGGGCCGGTCGCCTTGTCGCCGTGGAGAAGGTCGAGTCGTTGGGTAAGCGCGCGGTCCGGCGGGTCGAGGTTCATTTCGCGACCCCGGTGGTCGCCGCCGACTTCGTCGACCTGCGCGGGGTCTCCGATGTCCACGTCGAGGGCACCGTCCTGCGCTGCACAGTGGACGGCCAGCTCGATGCTCTGGTCAAGGCACTGGCGCAGCACACGGTGGTCGATCTGATCAGTGCCGAGCCGGACCTGGAAGAGACGTTCCTGGGCTACTACTACGACAACGAGGAGTCCAGCCGTGTTGCCTAGCCTGGTGGTGAAGACCCTTCGCGACTACCGGCGCGCGTCGATCGGCTGGCTCCTCGGTATTAGCGCCTTCGTCGCCATCTATGCCGGATCGTGGGCCCAGTTCGACGCCAACCCGGACGCCGCCGCGACCGCGACCGACGGCATCCCGCAGGGGGTCCGTGACGCGTTGGGTGTCCAGGACTTCAGCACCGGGGCGAACTACCTGCAGGGGACCATCTACTCGATCTTCGTTCCGCTACTTCTGATCATGGCAGCGGCGATGTTCGGAGCACGGGCCATCGCCGGCCCCGAAGACGCAAGGGTGCTCGACCTCTACCTGGCGAACCCGATCAGCCGCCGGCAGTTCGTGCTGCAGCGTTTCGTGGCCCTCACCGGGGTCCTCGTCGTTCTGGGCCTGGTGCCGTGGTTGCTGGTAAGCCTGTTCAACGCGTCGCTCGACATGGGTGTGCCGGCGGCGAACGTCGCCGCGGCGTCCCTCGGCCTGCTGCTCATCGGGGTTTGCTTCGGCACCCTCGCGCTCGCCGTAAGCTCGGTGGTCGGTCGTCGTTCGGTGGTGCTTGCCACGACGGGAGCGATCGCCGCCGGCACCTACGTGCTGCGGGTCGTCGGTGACCTGGTCGGTGGCCTGGGCTTCCTTCGTTGGCTGTCGCCTTTCCACTACTACCTCGGCGGCGACCCGCTCCGCGAGGGTTTCGACGTCGCCTACCTGATCGTCCTGATGCTGATCCCGGCGGCGATGCTCGCCTTCGCCGTCATTCAGTTCGAGCGTCGCGACGTATCGACCTGACCCGCGGAACACGCGGCCGTCTGGTGTTGCGAGCCCCCGTCGCAAAGGCAGGCGGCCGCGTCCGCGTGGGGGACACGTTGCCCCGTACGATCGATACCCCATTACGGAACAAAGCCCGCGTGGAGCCCGACCGTGACAAGTAGCGCCCTGTCCGTGGCGGCTGCCACCGTGGCGGCGGAGACGCAGGTTCCCGCGGAGCTGCTGACCAGCTACCTGGAGATCATCGAAGCCGCGGTCCGCACCGGTCGCCGCCCGGACAACACCCGGCTCATCGCCTGCCGCCAGCATGGCAACGAGGCGGCGACCCGAGGAATCGCGCTACGAACGGTGATCAACAGTTGTCTACGTGTCACCGAGCTTGCCGCGCCAGGGCTGCCCGGCCTGGCCAGCGCACCGACCCCCACCGCAGCGCGCTCCGCCGCAGTGGCGCTCGTGGCGACCGTCCGGCACCTCGTGGACGCGCTCACCGAGGGGTACGAGCACGCACAGGCAGAGGCCGCGTTGGCCGGCGTCAGCGACCGCCGGCAGTTCACGTACGACCTGTTGAACGGCAGCACCAGCCCGGGGCGCCTCGTCGAGCTCGCTCATCGCTTCGGGATCCAGCTCGCCGGGCGGCATCAGGTGCTCGTCGCCCGTCTCCGTACCGGCTCCGCGCAGCTGCAGGCGGTGGCTGGCGACGTCGAGGACCGGCTGACCTCTCGATTCGGCCGCCAGAACGTGCTTGTCGCCAGCCAGAACGACCTGCTCGTTTGCGTCACGTCCGGCACGCTCCGGGGCGCCGCCGGCGAGCTCGCCCACCACCTGCTGACCGCACTCGGGGTCGAATCGGACTGGCAGATCGGCGTTGGGCGGCCACATCTCGGACCGCGAGGTGTTCAGGAGTCGTACGAGGAAGCCCGTGACGCCCTGACCCTCGCCGACCGGCTCGGCCTGGCCGCACCCGTCCTGCGGGCAGCCGACCTGCTGGTCTTTCCCGTGCTTCTTCGCGACCGTGGTGCCATCACCGACCTGGTGGAGAGCGTGTTGGCGCCGCTGATTGAGGCGCGCGGGGGAGCCGGGCCGATGCTGGAGACTCTCAGCACCTACTTCGACTCCCACGGCAACACCAACGCGACGGCCCGCTTGCTCTCCCTGAGCCCTCGTGCGGTCGCGTACCGTCTCGAACGCGTTCGCAGGCTGACCGGCTACGACCCGGATGACCCGACGCAACGGTTCACGCTGCAGACGGCGGTGCTGGGAGCCCGCCTGCTCGGCTGGCCCGAGAGCTGATCGCAACGTTGCCCGCAGCCAGGCAGCCGCGCCTACGCGGACTGTACCGACGGCAAACCGTGGTTTGGCAGGGCGAACAGCCGGCGGTTGAGCCACATGCAAGGCTGGATCAGGATATCGACGAAGATCAGAAAACAGACGGTGCCGACGCCGACCGGGCCGCCCATGACATAACCCGATACGAGCAGCACCATTTCCAGGCTGAGCTTCGCGGCCCAGAACGGCCACCGCCACCTCTGCACCATCGTGATCGCGACCAGGTCCATCGCCCGGATCCCCACGCCACTCATGATGATCAGGGCCGAGCCGTAGGTGCACAGCACGGTTCCCAGCAGCATGATCGCGACATTGGGCACCGGCACGTAGCCCGCGGCGTTCAGCCACCGGAGCAGATCGATCAAGCTACCGCAGAACAGGAATGTGAAGAAGGGCGAGACGACGGGGCGACGTCGATTCCACAGCGACCAAATAGCAATGCATACTGCCGCGACCGTGGCCTGCGCGATACCAATGGTTACCGGGAGCTGCTCCTGGAGGCCGAGGGCAAACACGTCCAACGGATCCGTGCCAAGGTCTGAATGGATGAAGAACGCCGCCCCCGTCGAGAAGGCCAGGCAACCGCCCAAGTAGATCAGCAGCCTTCCCCAGGAGTCCGTGAGGCGATTCCGCAAATCCCGACCAGCTCGACCTAACGTTCTCGTGTCCAACGATCGCTCCCAAGAATGTGGTTGTGGACAACGGTTTACCAATCGCGTGGTCAAAGCATTGATAGCGCGCCTGGGCCCTTCAGTGTTGGGCAAGTCCCAGCGCAGCCAGGCCGTCCAACCTGCGGTGATTTCTCATGCGCTCGAGCTGGCCGGATGCGGAGGACCGACCCTACCGCGACAGGGTGGCAAAGAACCTCAAATCTGGTACAGCCGACCGTCAAGCTCGTGCAAAGAACTTTTGACGCAATGCGCGAGGTGTCCTGTCTTTCGTCGTACCCGCGTGCCGAAACGGAGCTTTAGCGTGGGCGACGGAGATGCTTCCCGAGCGGCGAGAGGTGCTGGATGAGTGTAAATGTCACTCCGTTGACGGCGGACGAGCTCGCGTACGTCGACGAGCTGGCGAAGTGTTTCGGCCTGGACGGCTATCCGTTCGAGACCGCGCGAGTCGTCGGCTACCTGTTGATCAGTGACCCGCCGGCGCAGTCGGTGGAGGAGATCGCCGAGGCGATCGGGCGGACGAAGGAGCAGGTCGCCGAGGACGCGGCGCTCATCAAGCAGTTCGGTCTGGCCGAACCGTCCCCACTGACGAGACCAAACTCCGGATCCGCCCGAGCCAGTGGTCCGACATCCTTTCCGGCCGGCGGGAAGGGCTCGCGCAGATGAGCGACCTGCTCGCGAAGGGGATGGAACTGCTTCCGCCGGACCCGGCCCGCCTTGAGCGGCTGGAGTTCATGGCCGAGTTGTACGGCTTCTTCGCCGCGCGCATCCCTGCCCTGATGAACGAGTGGCAGGAGCACATCACCGCCTGGCAGGCGGCACGGGACGCCCGCGTAGCGGCGTGACACCGGCTTGGCCGGTACGTCGGCACCTTCTTCCCCGGAGGCCGCCGGCGTACCGGCCGTGAACGTCGACGTAGGGCGGGTGGCGATGGAACGCGTTCCGTGGTGACACATCAGCTCGAAGACCGGTACACCGAATCGATCGTCGCGTCCGCCCTGGGTTCGCCGGCGTTCCGCGCCGACCACGGTGTACGCCTGGCCTATGCCGCGGGATCCATGTACAAGGGCGTCGCCTCGGTCAGCTCGGTGGTGCGCATGGGGCGGGCGGGCCTGCTGTCCTATCTGGGCGCGGGCGGCCTGCAGATGGACGTCCTCGCCGCGTCGGTGGACGAGATCCAGCGGGCACTGGGCCCCGCCGGACCCTACGGCGTCAACCTCCTCGCCGCGCCGGGCGACCCCGCGCGCGAGCGCCGGATCGTGGACTTCCTGCTCGACCGCGCGGTACCCCGGGTCGAAGCGGCCGCCTACGTCCAGCTCAGCCCCGAGCTTGTGCGGTACCGGCTGGCCGGCGTCCGCCGCACTCCCGACGGTCGCGTGGTCACGCGAAACCACGTGCTGGCCAAAGTCTCCCGGCCCGAGGTCGCGCTCCAGTTTCTGAGCCCGGCGCCGGGTGACATGGTCGACGCGCTGGTGCGGGCCGGCGACGTCTCGGCGGAGGCGGCCGCCCTCGCCGCCCGCCTCCCGGTCGCCGACGACCTGTGCGCCGAGGCTGACTCCGGCGGCCACACCGACCAGCGCCAGTCCTCCACGCTCGTGCCGGACATGGTGCGCCTGGCACAGCGGGCCCGCGCCGAGCACGGGTACGACCATCAGGTCCGGGTGGGCGCCGCGGGCGGGCTCGGCACCCCGGAGTCCATCGCGGCCGCCTTCATCCTGGGCGCCGACTTCGTGCTGACCGGCAGCATCAACCAGTGCACCGTCGAAAGCGGTACCAGCGACGAGGTCAAGGACCTGCTGGCGGCGGCCGAGATCCAGGACACCGCGATCGTCCCGGCCGGTGACATGTTCGAGGTCGGCGCCAAGGTCCAGGTGTTGCGCAAGGGCCTGCTGTTTCCCGGCCGAGCGGCCAAGCTCTACGACCTCTATCGCCAGCACGACCGGCTGGAGGACCTGGACGTCCGGAGCGCTCAACAGGTGGAGCGGTTCTTCGGCCGGTCGTTCGCGCAGGTCTGGGACGAGACCCGCGAATATTACTCGCGGCATCGGCCGGCGGACATCACGCGCGCCGAGCAGGTACCGAAGTTCCGGATGGCGCTGATCTTCAAGTGGTACTTCGTCCAGGCGACCCGCTACGCGATGCAGGGCAACGCCGATCGGCGGGTCGACTACCAGATCCAGTGTGGACCGGCGATGGGCGCCTTCAACCGGTACGTACGCGGCACCGACCTCGAGCCCTGGCGCAACCGCCACGTCGACGAGATCGGGGAGAGGCTGATGAACGGTGCCGCCGAGGTCCTATCCGCCAGGATGTCCGGTCTGCTTGCCGCCTCGCGCCTCGCGACGCGGGCCACGGAGGGAACGCTGCCATGACCGTCGTCTACGTCTTTCCGGGTCAGGGCTCGCATCGCGTCGGCATGGGGGAAGGGCTCTTCGAGCGCTACCCGCACCTGGTACGCCAAGCCGACTCCGTCCTCGGGTACTCGATCGCCGAGCTGTGCCTTCGCGGGAGCGCTGAGCGGCTCACCGACACCCGATACACCCAACCGGCGATCTACGTCGTCAACGCACTGTCCTATCTGGAGCGGGTGCGTGACACAGCGGTCATCCCCGATATCGTCGCCGGGCACAGCGTGGGGGAGTACGCCGCGCTGTTCGCCGGCGGCGCGTTCGACTTCGTCACCGGCCTGGAACTCGTCGACGAGCGGGCGAGGTGCATGGCCTCGGCCGGGCCCGGCGCGATGGGAGCGGTCATCGGACTGCCGGCCCAGGAGCTGCGGGATCGGCTCGCCGACCTGTCCGAGGCCGTCGACATCGCGAACCTCAACTCCGAAACCCAGACAGTGATCTCCGGGCCACCCGACGAGATCGACCGCGTCATCGCCGCGCTGCGCCGGGCGGACGGGGTGACGGCCATCCGGCTCAAGGTCAGCGGCGCCTTCCACTCCCGCTACATGGCCGGGGCGGCCGAGCGGTTCGGCCCCCACCTCGACCGGTACCGGTACGGCCTGCTGCGGCTGCCCGTGGTCGCCAACGCCACCGCCCGCCCGTACGCGGACGGGACTGTCGCCGACCTGCTGCGGCGACAGGTAACCGCACCGGTGCGCTGGGCGGAGACGGTCCGATACCTGCTCGACCAGCCCGACCCCCGGATCGAGGAGATCGGGTCCGGAGACGTGTTGACCAGGCTGCTCCCACAGGGCGTGGCGGCGCCGTACGCCCGCGCCAGCTGACCGGTCCGGCCATGCCACCGAGGAGTACGAGCGTGTCCTCGCACGAGTCCGTCTTGCGTATCCCACGGAACCTGGTCGACAACTTCGCCGCCACCACCGGCGATCGCAGTCCCGTGCACGTCGACGCCGGCCACGCCCGGCGTACCCCGTTCGGCGAACCGATCGCCCACGGCGCCCTTGTCATCCTCGCCCTGATCGCCCGCACGCGGAGCGGGCGTCCGTTCCGTGCGGTCGACGCGCGTTTTCCCGCACCCGTGTTCCCGGACCGGGATTACACCGTCAGCGTCGACAGCCGGGCCGAAGAGACCTCCGTCTTACTCCACGACGGCGGCCGCCCGCTCGTGGACCTGCGCCTGGCGCACCGCGAGCCGGCCGGCGAGCCATGCCTGGATACCGCCTCGGGAAGCTCGCCGGCCGGTCCGGTCGCGCGATGGCCACGGGCGGCCGCACGCCGGATGGACGGTGACGCCCTGAGCGCCGGCGAGCGCCTCGTCGCCGACTACGGGCCGGACCTGCCGGGCCTGGGCGCGCTGTTGGACGCGCTCGGTGACGCGGAGCGGGCCACGGCCGGTCTCGCGGTGCCGCTGGCCGTTGCCAGCTACGTCGTCGGCATGGAGGCGCCGGGCAGCCTCGCCCTGCTGACCCGGTTGCGAGTCGAGCTGCCCGACTTGAGCGGAGCCTGGTCGGAGGGCATTCGGGTCGACGTGCGCGCCGGCGGCTACGACCCCCAGTTCCAGCGGCTGACCATCGAGGGCACGGTGACCGACGGCCACCGCACGGCCGTCCTGCGGGCCGAGTCGGCGGTCCGGACGCCGGCACCGCCGGCGGATCCGGGCCGGGTCCGCGAGCGGGTCGACCCGGACGCGTTCGCGGGTCGGGTGGCGGTCGTGACCGGCGGCAGCCGGGGCCTGGGCGCGGCGCTCGTCCAGGCGCTGGCCCTCGGCGGGGCACAGGTCTACGCGCTCTACCGGGACAGCGCGCAGGAGGCCGACCGGACCCGCGCGTCCCTCGCCACGGCGGCCGATCGGGTGCACCTCGTCCAGGGCGACTGCGCCGACGCCGCCGTCCTCGCCGGCCTCCGGGAGCGGATCCTTCGGGAGCACGGCCGGCTCGACATCCTCGTGCTCAACGCGGCGCCGGCACTCGGCGAACTGGCGCTGCATCCCGCGACCACGGCACGGGCCACCGGCTACGTCCGGGACAGTCTCGCGCTCGCCCAGACGCCCCTGGCGGCGTTCACGGAGGAGGTGACGGCGGGCGCCACGGTCGTGGGCATCTCCTCGGCCGTGATCACCGACCCGGTGCCGCTGTGGGCGCACTACGGCGCGGCGAAGGCGGCGCTGGAGGCGACGCTCGCCGCCACGGCGCGGGTAACGCGAGAGGGTCACTTCCTCGTGGTCAGACCGCCGCGACTCCGCACCGACCTGGTACCGGCTCCCGTGGCCGGCGAGCCCCGCCGGGCCGAGGACGTCGCCGCGGCGATCGCGGAGCGGCTGGGCGAGGGCGTGGCAGCGGGCGAGGTCACGGTGCTGGACACCTTCCCGGCACCCGAGCAACCACCGACCGAGGCGGAGACACCGGCCGCCATCGCCGTCTCGGCCACGTTCACCGCCGAGCCGCTCGCACCCTCGCTGACGTTCTGGAGCGACCACCTCGGCCTGGAGGTCGAGCCGGCGTTCGCCCCGTACGCCCAGACAGTGCAGCAGCTGCTGGATCCGGCGAGCCTGCTCTCCCGCAACCGTCGCGGGGTGGACGTGCTGTTGGTCCGGTTCGCCGACTGGGCCGGACACGTCCGCGAGCGTACCCAGGAGCTGATCGAGTCCGTCGACGTCTTCCGCGGGCGTGCCCACGTGCCGCTGCTCGTCGTGCTCTGCCCGGACCCGCCCTCGACGACCGGCGATCCCGACCGGGACGCCGCGGCCGCCACCCTCGCCGACGGCATCGAAGCCATGGCCGGGGTCTACCTCGTCGTCGCCGGCGACTCGCCCTACACGGCGGCGGAGCCCGGCGTGCTGCACGACCCCGACCGCGACGAACTGGCCCAGATCCCGTACACCGACGCCGGCTTCGCGGC
Organism: Phytohabitans flavus; assembly: GCF_011764545.1. Classification (GTDB taxonomy): domain Bacteria; phylum Actinomycetota; class Actinomycetes; order Mycobacteriales; family Micromonosporaceae; genus Phytohabitans; species Phytohabitans flavus. The sequence continues at coordinate 1,417,262 of NZ_AP022870.1, forward strand.
CGTGGGTACGCTCGTCATGCGCGCCGCGCACGCCCTGCTGCGTCCGCCGGCGAAGGTACTCGTTCTGGACTGCGACAACACGCTCTGGAGCGGCGTCTGCGCCGAGGACGGCGCCGAGGGCGTACGGATCACCGCCGAACACCGCGCGTTCCAGCAGCGGGTGCTGGCCTTGAAAGCCACCGGCGTCCTTGTCGCCCTGGTGAGCAAGAACGAGCCGGAGGACGTCTTCGCCGTCCTGCGCCGGCCCGACTCGCCGCTGCGGGCCGAGCACCTGGCCGCCTACCGGATCAACTGGCAGAACAAGTCGGAGAACCTTCGGGAGCTGGCGGCCGAGCTGAACGTGGCGCTGGACAGCTTCGTCTTCCTGGACGACAACCCGGTCGAGGTGGCCGAGGTGCGCAGCGCGGTACCGGACGTGCTCGCCCTCGTCTGCGAGACCGGCGGCGGCTGCCTGGATCACGTCTGGTCCCTGGACCGGCTCACCGTCACCGACGAGGACCGGCGCCGGACCGAGTACTACCGGGCCGCCCGCGAGCGTACCGAGCTGCGCGGTTCGGCCCGGACCTTCGCCGACTACATCGAGGGCCTGGCGGTGCAGGTCGAGCTGTCCGAGTCCACATCGGACGACCTGCCCCGGCTCGCCCAGATGACCCAGCGCACCAACCAGATGAACACGACCACGATCCGCCGTCAGGTCGCGGACATCACCGCCGCGGTCGGCGCGGGAATGCGATTCTGGGCCATCCGGGTCACGGACCGGTTCGGCGACTACGGTCTGGTCGGGCTGGCGGCGACCCGCGTGGCGCCGCACGCGCTGGTCGTGGACTCGCTGCTGCTCAGCTGCCGCGTGCTCGGCCGGGGGTGGAACACCGGGTGGTGGCCGAGCTGGCCGGTGTGGCCTCGGCGGCTGGGGCCACCGACCTGGAAGTACCGTTCGTGGCCACGGCCCGCAACAGCCCGGCCCGGCGGTTCCTCGACGGCGTCGCCGAAGCAGGTCCGCCGGCCGGCGACGGTGCGCTCACCTACCGCGTACCGGTCGCGGACGCGCGGAACCTGCGGTTCCAACCGCCGGGCGAGACCGCCGACATCGGGGACGACGCGGGCGAGACCCGCGCGCGGGCGTCCAGCGGCCTGACCGCGCCGGACCGGCTCGCCGCGATCGCCGAGCATCTGTCCACTCTGGACGAGATCGCCCGCGCGGTACGGGCGCCTGCCACCGGATCGGTCGCCGCGGCGGCGCCGGACGCTCCCTCGCTCGTCGACGAGGTCCAGGCCATCTTCGCCGAGACCCTCGGCGTCCCCCGGTCGCGCCTGGGCCAGACCGTCACGTTCGACGCGCTGGGCCTGTCGTCCTTCTCCATCGTGGATCTGACCGTTGCCCTGCGCCGCCGGTTTGAAGGCGTGCCCGCGACGCTGCTCTTCGAACACCGCACGATCGCGAGCCTGGCGAGCCAGCTCGCGCCGCCGTCACCAGCCGGCCCGGTACCGGCGGCCGCCCCTGCCCCGGCGGCCGACCTGCGCCCGCCGGCGCGAACCGAACGACCTGCCCCGCCGCCCGCCGACGGCGACGTGGCGGTCGTGGGCCTGGCCGGCCGGTACCCCGGCGCCGCCGACCTCGACGAGCTGTGGGCCAACCTCGCGGCCGGAACCGACGCGATCACTGACGTGCCTGGCGAGCGCTGGGACCACCACCGCCACCTGGCCACCGGAGACGGGCCGGTCGCCGCCGACCGTACCTACTCGCGGTGGCTGGCCGCGCTGGACGGCGTGGACCGCTTCGACTCCCTGCTTTTCCGGATCTCCCCGGCCGAGGCGGAGATGATGGACCCGCAGCAACGGCTCTTCCTCCAGACCGCGTACGCGGCGATCGAGGACGCCGGCTACCGTCCGGACACGCTCAGCCGGACAGCCGGCGTGTACGTCGGCGCCATGGCCAACGACTACGGCGTACTCGCCGCCCAGGCGGCGATCGACGGCACGAGCCCATACCCGTACGCCGAGCGGTACCAGATCGCGAACCGCGTCTCGTACGCCTTCGACCTGACCGGCCCGAGCCTCACCATCGACACCGCCTGCTCCAGCTCGGCCGTGGCGCTGCACCTGGCCTGCGAGGACCTGCGGCGCGGCGCGGTCGACGCGGCGATCGCCGGCGGGGTCAACCTGGTCCTGCACCCCGCCCGCCACATCCAGTACGCCCAGATGGGGATGCTGTCCCGGCACGGACGCTGCCGCACGTTCGGCGCCGGCGGCGACGGGTTCGTGATGGGGGAGGGCGTCGGCGCCGTCCTGCTCAAACCGTTGCGCGCGGCGCTGGCCGCCGGCGACCACATCCACGCGGTGATCAAGGGAACGGCCACCAACAGCGGCGGCCGGACCACAGGCTTCACCGTGCCGAGCCCGGACGCGCAGGCCGAACTCATCCGGCGCGCGCTCGCCGCGGCCGGCGTCGCGCCGGACACGATCAGCTACGTCGAGGCGCACGGTACCGGCACCGCGCTCGGGGACCCGATCGAGATCAGGGGACTGAGCTCGGCATTCGGCGCACTGCCGGCCCGGTCCTGCGCGGTGGGGAGCGTCAAACCCAACATCGGGCACCTGGAACCGGCGGCCGGCATCGCCGGCCTGACCAAGGTGATCCTCCAGCTGCGCCACCGGCAGCTGGCCCCGCTACCGGACCACACCGACGACAACCCGGACATCAACTTCGCCGCCACCCCGTTCTACCCGGTCACCGCGCTGAGCCCGTGGCACGGCCACCCCGGCGCCGGGTCCGACCCGGCACCGCTGCGTGCGGGAATCAGCTCGTTCGGCGCCGGCGGCGTCAACGCCCACATCGTCGTCGAGCAAGCCCCGGCCCGGGTGATGCCGCCGGACGGCGGCGGCCCGGAGCTGATCGTCCTGTCCGCCCGCGACCCGCAGCGGCTACAGGCCCACGCCGACGCGCTGCACCGGCACCTGACCAGCGCCGGCAGCGGGGTCAGGCGCGCCGACGTCGCGTACACCCTGCGGGTCGGCCGCGAACCGATGGCACACCGGGTTGCCTTCGTCTGCGCCGGCCGGGACGAACTGCTCGCCGGCCTAAGGTCGGTCGCGGAGGCGGGAACGGAGGCCCCGGTCGCGGTCGCCGCCGGCCGGGTCGACACCGGCGCCGCCCTCGCCGACATCTTCGACGGCGTCGAGCACATCCTGCCCATGCTGGCCGCCGAGAACAGGTGGGACCGGCTGGCCCGGCTGTGGGTCGCGGGCGCCCGGATCCCGTGGGAGGCGATCCCCGGCTCGACCGGCCGGCGGGTACCGCTGCCGCCGTATCCGTTCGCGCCCGTCCGGCACTGGCTGCCCACCCCGGCCGGACCGCCCGCACCGGCGACGGCCGACCCGGCCTGGCACGCCGACGAGCCGTTCATCCGTGACCACGTCGTCGGCGGTACCCCTATCATGCCCGGCGTCGGGTTCCTCGAGATCGCCCACCGGGTCGCCGGCATCGACGACGTCAGCCGGGTGCAAGGCGCGGTCTGGTCCCACCCGCTGCCCGCCGTCGGCGCGGAGCCCGTCGACGTCCGGGTCGACGCCGGCGACGTCCGCTTCGTGGGGCGGCACACAGGCACCGAGTACGCCCGCTGCCGACTCTCCGTGGCGCCGCTGGCCACGCCGCGGGCACCTGCCGGTTCCATACCCGACGGCGCGGTACGCCTCACCGCCGACCGGGTCTACGAGCGGCTGGCCGCCCTCGGCCTCGCCTACGGCCCCGCGCTGCGCAGCATCCGGGACGTGGCCACCTGGCCCGGCGCGGCCGAGGCTCGGCTGACGCTCCCCGACGCCGGCGCGCCGGCGCACTACCGGCTGCATCCGGCGATCCTGGACGGCACGCTACAGACCGTCCTGCTCGGCGCCGGCGCCGGCGCGACCTACCTGCCGTACGCGCTCGGCGAGCTTCGCCGCCACGGCGACCCGGCCGGCACCGAGACGGTCCGGGTCCGCCTTATCCACCGTGACGAGCGGACGATCCGCGCCGACGCGGTCCTGCTCGACCCCGCCGGTCGGGTCCTGGTCGAGCTGGCCGACATCGCCTTGCGCCGTCCCGACCTGCCCGCCGCCGGCCAGGAACCGCCGGTGACGCTGTACGAGTTCCGGTGGACGCCCGAGCCCGCGCCGGTCCGGACCCTGGGCGACGGCCCGGTGGTTTTGATCGACGACACCGTGCGGACCGACGACGACGTGCGCGCCTTGGTCTCCGGGCAGGCCCGCGGCGGGGCGGTCACCGTCCTCGACCGGCGGGAGGTCACCGGCGGGGACGCCACCGACCGGGCGATGCGCCACCTGGCCGCACCGGTCGCCGGCGCCCGCGCCGCCCTCGCGCCGGACGGGCCGCGGATCACCTGGATCGCCGTCACCCGGCCAGAGGCCGTCGACCCGGCCGCGGCGGTCGCCAGCGGCCTCGGCGCCGCCCTGGCCTGGGAGACCGAACGGTTCCGGCTGGTCCGCGTCGAGGTGGGCGACACCGTACCGGCGACGGAGGCGCTGCTGGCCGAGGCGGGCGGCGCCGAGCGCGAGGTGTCGTGGGTCGGCGGTGAACGGAAGGTGCGCCGGCCGATACCGATCCCGGCCGGCGCGGCGCGGCGGCCGTACCGGACCGGCGGGACCTACGTGATCAGCGGCGGCGCCGGAGGCCTCGGCGTGCTGCTCGCCCGCCACCTGTCCAGCCGGTACTCGGCGAAGGTCGCCCTGCTCGGCCGGGCACCGGCGAGCGCGCGTACCGAGGACCTGGCGCGGGAGGTCACCGCGCTCGGCGGAGAGGCGGCGTACCTGTCGGTCGACGTCACCGACCGGGCCGGGCTGGAAGCCGCGCTCACGGCGCTGCGCTCGCGCTGGGGGCCGATCCACGGCGTGTTCCACGCGGCCGGGATCCTCGCCGACGGCCTGCTGGCCGGACGCGACCTGGACACCTTCCGGCCCGTACTGCTGCCCAAGATCGCCGGTGCCGAGACGCTGGACGCGGCCACCCGCGACGACCCGCTGGACCTGTTCCTGCTGATGTCCTCGGTATCGGGGCGCCTCGGCGCGGCCGGCCAGACCGGCTACGCCGCGGCCAACCGCTTCCTCGACGCGTTCGCCCAGTGGCGCGACAACCAGGTCGCCGCCGGCACCCGCCGGGGCCGGACCGTCTCCGTCGCCTGGCCGTTGTGGCAGGACGGCGGCATGCGGCCGCCGGAGGCCAGCATCCGGCAGACCCGCGACCAGTTGGGCCTGGTCCCGCTCGCCTCGGGCCCTGGGCTCGCCGTCGTCGACCGCTGCCTCGACGGGGACCTGGCGCCGTCGATCGGCACGGTCCTGGTGGCGACCGGCGACTCCGCCCTGGTGGCACGCGTTCTGGGCGAGGGCCGTCCCGCGACCGCCATCCCGGTGACCCGGCCACGTCCCTCGGCGGCCGAGGTCGAGGCGATCCTGGTCGACCTCTCGGCCGACCTGCTGCGGGTACCGGCGGCGGAGCTTGACGTCGATGCCGAGCTCGCTGACCACGGGTTCGACTCGGTGCTGCTGGCCCGGTTCGCCGACCGTGTCAACGACGCGCTCGGGATCGCGATCACGCCGGTCGTCTTCTTCGATCACCCGTCGCTCCGCGCCACGGCCCGGGAGCTGATCCGCCGCCACGGCTCCGAGCTGGAACCGGCGAGAAGCGATGACGATCCGGCGGGTACAACGCCGCCGGCCGAGCGCGAGCCGACCTCGGAGCCGGCCCGCGACCGGCAGCCGCTCGCGGCCGAACCGATCGCCGTGATCGGCATGTCCGGGCGCTTCCCGGGCTCGCCCGACCTCGACGCGTTCTGGCAGAACCTGGCAGCCGGGCGCGACCTGGTGACCCGGCTGCCGGCCGACCGGTGGCCCGGTGAGGAGAGCCGACCCTGGGGTGGCTTCCTCCACGACGTCGACGCCTTCGACGCCGAGTTCTTCAAGGTGTCGCCGAAGCAGGCGATGCTCATGGATCCGCAGCAGCGGCTGTTCCTGGAGGAGTGCTGGCACGCGATCGAGAACGCCGGGTACGACCCGACCGCCCTGGCGGGCAGCCGCACCGGCGTCTTCGCCGGCGTCACCCTGCACGACCACCTGGAGGACGTCCTGGCCGCCGGCCTCGAACCGACTGGGCAGATGGCGACCGGCAACGTCCACGCGGTCGTGGCCAACCAGGTCTCGTACCAGCTCGACCTGCGCGGCCCCAGCGAGTCGGTGGACACCGCCTGCTCCAGCTCCCTGGTCGCCCTGCACCGCGCAGTCGGCGCACTGCGCGCCGGTGAGTGCACCACCGCGCTCGTCGGCGGTGTCAACGTCGTCCAGTCACCGACCTGGTTCACCGCGTTCGCCCACGCCGGCATGCTGTCGCCCGAGGGCCGGTGCCGGACGTTCGACCGTGCCGCCGACGGCTACGTACGCGGCGAGGGCGTCGGCGTCGTGATGCTCAAACCGCTCGGCAACGCGCTGCGCGACGGTGACCGGATCGACGGGCTGATCCGGGGAACCGCGGTCGGCCACAGCGGCCGCGGACACTCCCTCACCGCGCCGAGCGCCGCCGCCCAGGCCGAGGTCATCGCGGCGGCCTACCGCGCCGCCGGCGTGAGTACCGACTCGGTGTCGTACGTCGAGACCCACGGCACCGGCACCGTCCTGGGCGACCCCATCGAGGTCGCCGGGCTCCGGATGGCGTTCGGCGACAAGCGCCGCGACCCCTGCTACCTCGGCGCGGTCAAGACCCAGATCGGGCACCTGGAGTCGGCCTCCGGCGTCGCCGGCCTGATCAAGATCCTGCTGGCCATGCGGCACGGCCACCTCCCCGGCAACCTGCACCTGCGCGAGCCCAACCCGCACCTCGAACTCCACAAAGGACCGTTCGAGGCACTACGGGAGGGACGCGACTGGCCGGCCACGGCGCACGGCCGGCGGGCCGGGCTGTCGTCGATCGGGTTCGGCGGCACCAGCGCCCACGTGGTGGTCGAACAGCACGAGGGTCCGCCCGGGCGCCCGGCGCGGCCCGCCTACCCGTTCGCCCGGACCCGACACATCGTCCCGCGCCGAGCGCCGGCTCCCGACACCACGCCCGGCGCCGCACCGACCGTGCTGCTGGTCCCGCACTGGCGGCCCGCGCCGCTGCCGCCGGCCACCGCGCTGGCCGGACGGTCCGCCGCGGTACTCGTCGTCGGCGCCGGGCAGACCCTGGACGTGCTCTGCGACCTGCCCACCGTCACCGACCTCGACTGGATCGTGCTCCGGCAGCGGTCGAGCCTGCCCAGCATCGGCGCCCACGACCGCGAAGCCGACCTGGACGACCCGGACGACTGCGCCCGCGCACTGCGCGAGGTGCTGGCCGAACGTCCGGACGCCACCGCCCTGGTGGACATCGTCGACGCCGACCCGGCGGCCGCCGGTGGCCGGGGGCGTGTCGGCCTGCTGCGCGCATTCCTCGCCGCGACGACCGGGCCAGTTTCCGCGGTGCACGTCGCGGTCGAGCACACCGACCCCGCCCGCGCCGCGGCCGCCGCCCATCTCGCCGCCTACTACCGCACCGCCGCCGCCGAGTACGGCCGGTTCCGCGCCACCACGGCCGAGGTGACCGACCACCGCGTGGCGCACGGCCTGCGGGTGGCGGTCGACGAACTGCGCGGCGGATGCGCCGACGCCCGTACCCGCTACCGGCCCGACCGGGAGGTCATGGACCTGCGGCCGGCCGGCGACGCCACCGCCCGCCGGCAGCCGGATACCGCGCTCGGTCCCTATCCGATCGACCCGGACCGGCCGTACCTCATCACTGGAGGGACCGGTGGGCTCGGCCTGGCCGTGGCCGGCCGCCTGGTCCACCGCGGCGCGCGGATGCTGGCCCTGCTCGGGGAACGGCCGGTGCCCGCCCGACGGGAATGGGACTCGCTTCCCGCCGCACACGAGCGGCGCGGCCTCGTCGACGCCATCCGCCGCCTGGAAGCGGCGGGGGCCCGCGTCGAGCTGCACAGCGGCGCGCTGACCGACGAGCACGCGGTCAGCGCGTTCCTCGACCGGCTGCGCAGCGTCCACGGGCCGGTCGCCGGAGTGGTGCACTGCGCCGGCCGTCCGGCATCCGGCGAGCCGGCCTTCGTCAAGAAGCCGCTTACCGAGGCGGACCGCACGCGACTGCCCAAACTGGACGGTCTGGTCACGATCGACCGCCTGCTGGCCCAGGACCGGTGCGACTTCATGGTGCTCTTCTCCTCGGTCTCGGCCACCGTCCCCGGACTCGGCGTCGGGATGGCCGACTACGCCGCTGCCAACGCCGGGCTGGACGCTTTCGCCACCGCCGCGGGCGGGCGGCGCGACCACACGGCCTACCACGCCATCGCGTGGGGTAGCTGGGCCGAGGTGGGGATGGGGGCGGTCGACGGGGCCCGTTACGGAGGCTACGGGCTCTCGGCACTATCCACATCGGACGGACTCGAACTGCTCGACCGCGCGTTGGCGTTGCCGTCCCGGTGGTCGCTTGCCGCCGCGACGGACCCGGCGGTCTTCCGGCCGGACCTGCTGACCCAGCCAGCCGTCCGACCCACAGAGCCAGCCGTCGAAGCCACCGACCGGCCTGAGATCCAGGCCGCCACCACGCGGTTCCTCACCGAGCTGCTTGCCAGCGAGCTGATGGTCGCGCCGGAACGACTCACCGCCGGCACCCGCCTGGCCGACCTCGGCGTCGACTCCGTCTTCATCGCCGGCCTCGTGCCGCGCCTGGAAACGTTCGCCGGCCGGGCGATCGGCCCATCGGTCGTCATCGAGCACCCCTCCGTCGGCGAGCTCGCCGCCCATCTCGCGACGATCGCCGCACCGGACATCGTGACCGCCCCGCCGGCGCCGGCCCCGGACCTGCCGCCCGCGACGGTCACCCCGGCGCGCCGGCCGGTGCCGATGGCGGTGATCGGGATGGCCGGCCGCTACCCGGGAGCACCGGACCTGGAGGCGTTCTGGGACTTGCTGGTCGCGGGGCGGTGCGCGGTCTCGCCGGTACCGGCCGATCGGCCGCGACCGGCGCCCCATCCGGACCGCCGGGCCGGGTTCCTGGCGGGCATCGACAAGTTCGACCCCGGCTACTTCGGGATCGCCGACGAGGACGCCGCCCACGTCGACCCGGTGACCCGCGTCTTCCTGGAGACCGTCGCCCAGACCGTTGCGGATGCCGGGTACGAGGCCGCGGAGCTCGCCGGTCGCCGGGTCGGGGTGTTCGTCGGCGGCGCGACGAGCTCGTACGGCTGGGGGGTCACGCCCCGCCCCAGCACCGCCGCGGGCCTCAACCAGAACTTCATCGCGGCGTACGCGGCGCAGCTGTACGACCTGCGCGGGCCCAACCTCGTCGTCGACACCGCCTGCTCCTCGGCGCTGACCGCGGCCCACCTGGCCCAGCAGGCCATCACACTCGGGGAGTGCGACCTCGCCCTGGTCGGCGGGGTCGACCTGCTCCTGGACGACGCGCCGTTCGGCAAGCTCGACGCCGCCCGCGCCCTGTCCCCGGATGGGGTCTGCCGCACCTTCGACGCCCGGGCCAACGGGATCGTGCTCGGCGAGGGCTCCGGCGCGATCCTGGTCAAGGCGCTGGACGCGGCGCTGGCCGCCGGCGACCGGGTACACGCGGTGATCGAGGCGGTCAGCGTCAACAACGACGGCCGGACGATGGGGCTGACCACACCCAGTCCCAGCGCTCAGGAACAGCTCGTCCGGGACGCCCTCGAAAAGGCCGGCGTAACCGCCCGGTCAGTCTCCTATGTGGAGGCGCACGGGACCGGCACGATGATCGGCGACCCCATCGAGCTTCAGGCGCTCACCCGGGCCTTCCGGGCCGACACCGACGATGCCGGCTTCTGCGTCGTCGGCAGCGTCAAGCCGAATGTCGGCCACCTGCTGATGGCGGCCGGGATGGCCGGGCTGCACAAGGTGATCCTCGCCGTCGGCCGGCAGGTGGTCCCGCCCAGCATCCACTGCGACACGCCGAACAGCCGGTTCGCGTTCGACTCCTCCCCGTTCCGGCTGGTCCGCTCGGCCGTGCCGTGGCCGGCCCAAGAGGGCGTCCGCCGCGCCGGCCTCAGCTCCTTCGGATTCGGCGGCACCAACGGTCACCTGCTGCTGCGCGGGCTGACCGACGCGGAGCGGGCCGCCCGCACCGCGGTCCGGGAGGCCGGCCCGCCGCCAGCGTTCAAGGGGCGGCGGTACTGGCTCGAGGATCGTCCCGCGCCGCGGCCCGTGGCGCGGCCGCCCGCCGCGGTATCCGCGGCGCCCGCCGGCAACGGCGCCCGCCAGGCGGCCTGGACCGACCTGCTGACGTTCGACGAGGGGACCTTCGAGCAATGACGGCGAACAGCACCTTCCTCGACCGGATGGCCGGGCGCACGTTCCGGACGGTGCTGCGCCCGGACGAGCCGGTCCTGATCGGCCACCTCGTGCACGACATCCCGGTACTGCCCGGCGTGTTCCTGATCGACCTCGTCCTGCGGATCCTGCGGGACAACGGTGTCGACCCCACCACCGTCGAGCTGCGACGGTGTGTGTTCCAGGCACCGATCGCGATCGCCGACGGCCGGCCGCGACAGGTCCGGATCCGGATCGGCCGGCCGGACGCCGAGGGAGCTGCGCCGGTCGAGCTCGACGCCCGGGTGGCGCCCGAGGTGGCGGACTCGTCCACTGTGGATGACTGGCAGCCGACGTTCACCTGCCTGCTGCGTCGACGCACCGCCGCCGCGCCCGTCGCGCCGGCCGCCGCCGGCCACCTCGACGACGCCGCTGACGCCGACGTGCTCTACCGCTTCGCCCGCCAGGTGAGCATCCACCACTCCGGCGTCATGCGGGTCGACGGCGTCGCGGCTGTACGCCCGGACGGCGCGCTGGCCGAGGGTACGGTCGCCGACGGCGCCGCGCGGTTCGTGGCCCACCCGGTCCTGCTCGACTTCGCCACCCTCCTGCCGTTCCTGCTGCTACCGGAGGCGCATCGCGGGCAGGTCCGCAGTCCCTACATCCCGCTCTACATCGACGTGTTCCGGCTGTACGGGCCGCTCGGCCCGACCTGCCGTGTCCACACGCCACGCACGCACCCCCAGGCGGAGATCGGCGAGACGCTCGCGGCGGACATCGTCCTCACCGATCCGACCGGCACCACCGTCGCCGAGGTGGCGGGCTTCCGCGCCAAGCGGGTCCGTTCCGTCGACCACATCGGGGCACCCACCGCCAACGGCCGGCACGACCCCGCCCCGGCGGCGAGTCCGGGCGGGCACCCGGGCGACGCTGACGAGCTGCACCGCGCACTGTCCGCGCTCGTCGCCGCGCGCCTGGGCACCGCCGAGCCGCTCGACCCCGACCGCGGGTTCTACGACCTCGGCCTCGACTCGACCGGCCTGCTCGCGATCGTGGCCCAGATCGAGCGGCGTACCGGTGTGGAGCTCTATCCCACCCTCCTGTTCGAGCAGCCGACCGTCCGCGAGCTGGCCGCCTACCTGCGGGCCGAGCTTCCGCAGGCGGCCGCCGCGCTCGCCGGGCCGCCCGACGAGCCGGACCCGGTACCCCCACCCCCGCCGGCGGCCACCGCACCCGCCACCGTCGCGGTCCCGGCCCGGCAGGTGGAGCCGCCCGCGGACCTGGTCGCGGTCGTCGGGCTGGCCGGCCGCTTCCCGATGGCCCGGAACGTCCGGGAGTTCTGGGCGAACCTGAGCGCGGGCCGCGACTGCGTGACCGAGGTGCCCGCCGACCGGTGGGACTGGCGCGAGCTTCACCACCCCGAGCCCGGCCGGCCCGGCCGCAGCTACGGGCGATGGGGCGGGTTCCTCGACGGCCACGACGAGTTCGACGCGCGGTTCTTCTCCATCACACCGGCGGACGCCGCCATGATGGACCCGCAGGAACGGCTTTTCCTCCAGACCGCCTGGGAGGTCATCGAGGACGCCGGCCACTCGCCCGACACGCTCCGCTCGCAGACCGGCGGCCGGGTCGGCGTGTACGCCGGCGCGATGTGGAGCGACTACCAGCTCTACGCGGTCGACGAGGCAAGCCGCGGCAACAACGTCGTCGCCGGCTCGTGGTTCTCCTCGATACCGAACCGGGTCTCCTATGCGTTGAACCTGAACGGTCCGAGCCTGGCCGTCGACACCGCGTGCTCCTCCGCCCTGTACGCCATCCACCTCGCGGCGCGGGCCATCCAGGCCGGCGAATGTCGTGCGGCGATCGCCGGTGGGGTGAACCTCTCCCTCCACCCGTCCAAGTACGTGAAGCTCTCCGCGCTGCGGATGCTCTCCCCGGACGGCCGCTGCCGGGCGTTCGGCGCGCAGGCGAACGGGTACGTGCCAGGGGAGGGCGTCGGCGCGGTGCTGCTGCGACCACTGGCCGACGCGCTCGCCGCCGGCGACCACGTCTACGCCGTGATCAAGGCCTCCGGCGTGCACCACGGCGGCCGCACCGGCGGGTTCTCCGTACCCAACCCTGACGTGCAGGCCGACCTGATCGGCGCCGTGCTCGACCAGGCCGGGGTACCCGTCGACACCATCACCTGTGTCGAGGCGCACGGCACCGGCACCTCGCTCGGCGACCCGATCGAGGTGGCCGGCCTGACCAAGGCATGGCGCCGGTACACCGACCTGCGCGGGTACTGCGCGCTCGGTTCGGTGAAGTCCTCGATCGGCCATCTGGAAGCCGCCGCCGGCGTGGCCGGACTGGCCAAGCTGCTGCTATCGATGCGGCACGGCACGATCCCGCCGACCCTGCACGCGACCGAGGCAAACCCGCGCATCACGTTCGCGGACACCCCGTTCGAACTGTGCCGGACCGCCCGCGCCTGGACCCACCTGGTCGACGCCGACGGCACCGCGATCCCACGGCGGGCGGCGATCAGCTCGTTCGGTGCCGGCGGTGCCGGCGTGCACATGGTCATCGAGGAACACCCGGCCGAGGCGCGGCCGGCGCCAGAGCCCGGCCGCCGGCACGTGGTGCCGCTGTCGGCGCGTACCGCGGAACGGCTCAGAGCGCAGGTGGAGCGGCTGGACAGTTTCCTTGCCGAGCGGCCACCGCCCGCGCTCGCGGACATCGCCGGCACGTTGCAGGACGGCCGGCAACACCACACCCACCGGCTGGCGCTCGTCGTGTCCTCGACCGAGGAGCTCCGTGCCGCCCTCGCCGCCCAACTCAGCCTCGACGGTTCGCCGGACCCGCACGACGGAGACGGCCCCGCCGCGGTGGCCCGAGCCTGGACCGGTGGCAAGACCGTGGACTGGGACCGGTCCGGCCGCGACCCGCGGTGGCGGCGGACGTCGCTGCCGACCTACCCGTTCCGCCGGGAGCGGCACTGGGTCGTCTCCGCGCCGGCCGAGACGTTCGCGGTCGCGGGCGAGGACACGTGGTTCCGTGACCACCGGTACCACAGCCGGAGCCTGCTGCCGGGCGCCCTCCTGCTGCAACGGCTGCTCGCGGCCGCCGCCCGGGCCGGCCACACCGGCCTAGGGCTCGACCAGGCGTCCTTCCTGGCACCGGTCGATGGCGGCGCCGACCGGACGCTCACCGCGGCCCTGACCGCCGGACCCGAGACCCACACCGGCGCGGTCACCGGAGCGGGGGAGCCGGCCGAGCGGTACGCCGAGGCGACGCTACGCCCGCGAGCCGAGGCACCCGCGCCGGCACCGCCCGACGCCGCGCGTGAGCGGTGCCCCGAGCTCTGGGACGCCGGCCGGTTCTACGGTCACATGGCACGCCACGGCTGGGCATACGGACCGTCCCTGCGCACCGTCCGGCGGCTTTGGCTGGGCGCGGGCGAGCTGGTCGCCGACCTCGACGCGGCACCGGACCTCGACCAGACCCCGGGCGACCGGCTGGCCCGCCTTCTCGACGGCGCCTTCCAGACCACCGGCGCGTTGCTGCCAGGCGGCGATGGTCGCCGGTTGCTACCGGCCGAGGTGTCCGGCGTCGACGTCCACGCCGACCTGCCGGACCGGGTCGTCGTACAGACCCGGGGCAGCGCGGAGACCGGCTTCACCATCACAATGACCGACCCGGACGGCCGAGCCCTGGTCACGGTGGACCGGCTGACACTGCGCCCGGCGACCGGTGATCCGGTGGCCTTCTACGAGCCGGCCTGGGTGCCCGCGGCGGGCGACAGCGGCGAGCAGAGCGGACTGCTGCTGGCCTTCGACACCGACCAGGACCGGGTCACCGCGCTGCGCCGGGACCGACGCGTGGTGCAGGTCCGGCCCGGGACGCGCGGCATCCAGACCATCGACCCGGACACCTACCTGATCGACCCGGTGGACGAGACCGCGCATGCCGCCCTCGTCGATGCGGTCGGCGTCCAGGCGATCGGCGCTGTGAGCCTGCTCTGGCCCCTCGACTCGCCGGACCAGGTCGACCCGGCGCTGCCGTTCCTGCTCTGCAAGGTCCTGGCCAGCCGAGTGCGCAACACGATCCCGGTCGTGTACGCCTACCGCGGCGACCCCGAGCCGGCCGCGGCCGCCGCCGTCGCCGGGCTGGCCCGGACCCTGCGCCTGGAACAGCCCCGGGTCTCCCTACGCACGCTGCACCTCGGGAACGATCCCGCTGGCGCGCAGGAGCTGGCCCGGCGGGTACGGGCGGCGTCGACCGGCGACGAGATCGAGCTGCGGCACGACGTGACCGGGCGTTGGCGGCTGGCCTACCAGCGTGCCGGGGCGGCGCCGGCCGGCACCACGCCGGTGCCCTACGCCCGCGACGGGTACAGCTACCTGGTAACCGGGGGCGGGGAGGGCTCGGCCGGATCGTCGCCGCCGACCTGGCGGCGCACGCCCGGGTCTGCCTGCTCCTGTTTGGACGGTCACCGCTGGACGGAGCCCGCGCCGAGCTGCTAGCCGGGCTGGAGGAGCGCGGCGCCACGGTCCGCTACTTCGCTGGCGACGTCGGGGAGGCCGCCGACGTACAGCGGGCGGTCGAACAGGCGCGGACGCTCGGCCCACTCGCCGGCGTGGTGCACAGTGCCGGCCTCGTCGACGACCGCCTGCTCGTGAACAAGGATCTCGCCGCGCTGCGCCGGGTGGTCGCGCCCAAGCTCGCCGGCGCCCGCCATCTCGACGAGGCCACGGCCGGCGACGAACTCGACTGGTTCGTCCTCTTCTCGTCGCTGTCCGGTGTGCTCGGCAGCATCGGGCAGGCCGACTACGCGATCGCCAACCGCGCCCTCGACGCATTCGCCGTCGAGCGGGAGGCTCTGTCCGCCTCAGGGCGTCGGCGCGGAATCAGCCGATCGATCGCCTGGCCGTGGTGGCGCGACGGCGGGATGCCCATCGCCGACGAACTGCGGGACGCGACACTCGCCCGGTCCGGTACGGCGCCGTTGGAAACCGCGGACGGCCTGGTCGCCCTCCGGCAGGCGCTGCGCCTGGCGGCGAGCCGGATCGTGGTGGCCACCGGTGATCCTGGCGGGTACGAACCGAAGCTCGGCGTCGTGGCTCCGGCCGCGCCGCCCACTCCCGGGCCGCGCGCGGATCACGCTGACCTCAGCCGCGAGGTGCGCGCGGCCCTGGCCTCGGTCATCGGGGTCGCGGTGGACGACATCGACGACGAGGACACGCTGGGCGACCTGGGCGTCGAGTCGGTGGCCGCGACCCGACTGATCGCCTTGCTGGAGACGCGGTTCGACGTCGTGCTCAACCCGTCGATGGCGGTGCCGCACAGCTCGCTGGCGAGTCTGGCGGAGGCGGTGCGGAGCCAGCGCCCCGTCCGCCCGGAACCGGCGGCCACGCCGGTGGCGGTGACCGACCGCCGGCCCGCGGACCCGTCCACAAGAGACCTGCCCGCCGCCAGCCCGCCCCGCGGCGAGCGAATTGCCGTCGTCGCCGTGGCCGCGCGCTTCCCCGGCGCCACAACCATCGCCGACTTCTGGCACAACCTCACCGCCGGGCGGGACACCACCGGCCCGGTACCGGCGGGACGGTACACCATGGACTGGATCCGGGACCTTCCCGGCGACCTCGCCCATCGGGTCACCCACGGCGGATATCTGTCCGATGTGGACCTCTTCGCCGCCGGCGACCTGCGGGTGGACGTCGCCGAGGCGCCGTGGATGGATCCGTTGCAGCGGCACTTCCTGGAGCTCGGCCACGAGCTCTTCGACGCCGCCGGCTATCCGCGCGACGAGGTGGCCGGCCGTTCGGTCGGGGTGTTCCTCGCGGCGACGGGCACCGACTACGTGCGGCGTGCCTTTCGGGACGGTGCAGAGGCCACCCCGCAGCTGCTGGTCAACGGTCTGACCAACATGGCCGCCGCCCGGCTCAACCACGCCCTCGACCTGCGCGGCCCCGCCCAGGTCGTCGACACGGCCTGCTCGTCGTCGCTGGTCGCGCTCCACCAGGCGTGCCGCAGCCTGCGTGCCGGCGAGTGTGATATGGCCGTGGTCGGCGGCGGCAGCCTGCTGCTCGACCCGTTCACCCAGATCGGGCTCGCCCGGGCCGGTGTGCTCTCGCCGGACGGGCGTACCCGGGTTTTCGACCGAGACGCCGACGGCATGGGCGTGGGCGAGGGCGTCGGACTGGTGCTGCTCAAACCGGCCGAGGACGCGCTGCGCGACGGAGACCAGGTATTGGCGACCATCGCGGGCTCCGCGGTCAACAACGACGGGCGGACGCTCGGGCTGACCGCACCCAACCCGGACGCGCAGGTCGACGTGATCCGCGCGGCGCTGCGGGCGGCCGGCGTCTCCGCGGAGACGGTCACCTACCTGGAGGCGCACGGCTCGGCGAGCCCGTTCGGCGACCCGGTGGAGATCCACGCCGCAGCTGAGGCGTTCCGCCGCGACACTGGCCGCCATCAGTTCTGCGGGACCGGTTCGGTCAAGTCGAACATCGGCTCACTGCTGCACGCCGGCGGCGTGGCGGCCCTGATCAAGGTCGTCCTGGCGATGCGGCACCAGTTTCTGCCGCCGACCCTGCACTGCGCGAACCCCCATCCACGGCTCGGCTTCGAGCGGACACCGTTCCGCCCTGTCCTGGAGGGAGCCCCCTGGCGGCCGGAGAGCGGGCCGCTGCGGGCGGGCGTCTCGGCGTTCGGGTTCGGCGGCACGAACGCCCACGTGGTGGTCGAGCAGGCCGATCCCGACCACCAGCCGGTCCGCGCGCCACTGACGCGGAACCGGCCCGAGCGCGCCCGTTTCTGGCTGCCGGCGGCCACCGCGCCCGCGGCACCACCGGCGCCCGACCCCGTCCCGGCGGTCGAGCCGGTACCGGCGATCGTGGCCGCTGGCGCCGAACCGACAGGGCTCGCCGACCTTTACCGCCTGCTGCGTGAGCTCGGCGCCGAGCCGACCGACCCCGAGGCCGGTTTCGCCGATCTCGGCCTGGACTCGGCCGCGCTGCTGCGCCTGACCGACCTGCTCGAACGCGACTCGGGCCGCACCGTCAACCCGACAGCCTTCTTCCGGTACCGGACCCTGCGCGACTTCGCGGCACACGCGATGCGGCCGCCGAGCCGCCCGACGGTTTCCGAGCCGGCGCCGATCGCCGCGACGGCGCCGGGTGCGGCCGACCGGGACATCGCCGTCATCGGCATGGCGGGCCGGTTCCCGGCGGCGGACAGCGTCGACGCGCTCTGGGAGCGGCTGCGCGACGGCGACCTGCTCGTCGGCCCGCCGCCCGCGGAGCGTCCCGAGCTGGGCGGGGACGTTCCCGGCCACGGCGGGTACCTGAGCGACGTCGCCCGCTTCGACGCCAGCTTCTTCGGCATCTCGCCCCGCGAAGCCCGGCGGATGGACCCGCAGATCCGGACCCTGCTCGAAGTGATGTACGCGGCCGCCGAGGACGCCGGCGCGGTCCCCCGCCTGCGCTCGTCGGTCACCGGCACCTACGTCGGCGCCTGCTACCGCGACTACGAGCAGACGATGATCGCACGAGGGGAGCCGGCCCGACCGCACGACGCGACCGGAAACGCGGCCGCCATGGCGGCCAACCGTCCCGCGTTCTTCCTCGACCTGCGCGGCCCCAGCCTGACCGTCGACACCGCCTGCTCGTCGTCCCTTGTCGCCCTGCACCTGGCCGTCGCCGCGCTGCGGGCCGGCGAATGCGAGATGGCCTTCGCCGCAGGCACCAACCTGGTGCTCGACCACCGCCACCACGAGTACCTCTCCGCCATGGGCGCGCTGTCGGCGACTGGCCGCTGCCGCTCCTTCGCCGCCGCCGCCGACGGTTACGTGCCGGCCGAGGCCGTGGTCGCGCTGCTGCTCAAGCCCGCCGCCCACGCTTTGCGCGACGGCGATCCCGTACACGCGATCATCAAGGGGTCGGCGGTCAGCCACGTCGGCCGTACCGCGTCGGTGACCGCGCCCGACGCCGTGAGCCAGGCCGCACTCCTGCGCCGGGCCTGGGCCGACGCCCGGGTCGAGCCGCGGACGATCGGCCTGCTCGAAGCCCACGGCACCGGCACGGTGCTGGGGGACCCGATCGAGGTCGAGGCGGCCCGGGACGCTTTCGGCCCGCCCGGCGACGCCGGTCCGTGGTGCTCGCTGGGCAGTGCCAAGGCCCACCTCGGCCACGCGGAGGCCAGCGCCGGCTTGGTCGGCGTGGTCAAGGCCGTGTTGTCGCTGCGACACCGGACCCTCGTCGCGATGCCCGCCAGCGGGCCGGTCAACCCCTACTGCGAACTCGACGGGGGCCCGTTCCTGATCGAGGAGCGCAGCCGGCCGTGGCCGGCCCCAGCCGGCGGTCCGCGCCGGGCCGGCGTCAGCGCGTTCGGCTTCGGCGGCACCGGCGCCCACGTCGTCGTGGAGGAGGCACCCCAGCCCGCGACCAACAGGCCGGAGACGACCGGCCGGAGGTGGGCGTTCCCGATCTCGGCCCGGAACGCCGAGCGCCTCGTCGACGTGGCGGCTGGGCTGCGCGCGGCGCTCGCCCACCCGCACGGCCCCGATCCGGCCGGCGTCGCCCGTACTCTCCAGATCGGACGCGAGCCGATGCGAATCCGGATCGCCGCGGTGGCCGCGAGCACCGGCGAACTCGTCGCCGCGCTGGACGCCTACCTGTCCGGTACGGATCACCCTGGCCTGGTCCGCCCCGGCGGCGACACCGCACCCGATGGCGCCGACCCGGCCCGCCGTGCGGCCGAGCGGTTCGTGTCAGGGGAGGCGGTCGACTGGGCCGGCGACCCCGGACTGCCACCGGGCTCCCTCGTACGCCTGCCCTGCTACCCGTTCGCCCGGGACCGGTTCTGGCTCGACGGCGCGGTCGAGCGGGCCGCGGCCCCAGCCTCGGTCGACACCGGGGTCGCGCACCTCTTCGTCGCCCGAGCCCAGACCCGCGCGGTGGCCCGCCGCCGGCCCGCCGCGCCGACCACGGTCATGTTCGGCGATGCCACCGCCGCGGCCGAGCCCGACAGCCCGGCGACCGTGGTGGTCACGGTCCGCGACGGCAGCGGGTACCGCCAGGTCGGCCCGCGTCGGTACGAGATGGACCTCGCCGACCCCGACGCGCACCGGCGGCTGCGCGACGAGCTGACCGGCCGCGAGCCTGCCCCTGTCGACCTGGTGTGCCGGTGGGCGGCCGGCGAAGCGGCGACCGGTGGGACACCGGCCGGGATGCTCGCCTCGACGCAGCGCGAGCTCGCCCGGTTCGCCGCCCTCGCCACCGGCTGGCGTCACCGGCCCGGCGACGAGCCGACCCGCTGTGTCTACGCGTACCGCCGCGACGGCCTCGCGGCCCCGTTCGAAGCGGTCGCCGGGTTCGCCCGCGCCGCGGTCGCGGCCGACCCGGGGCTCGGCGTCGCGGTGCTCGGCCTGGGCGCCACCGCGCTGGTATGGCCGGCCGCGGCGGCCGAGCTCGGCGCCGTCCGCCCGGGCGAGGTGGTGGAGGCCGTGGTCGACGGCCCGCGCACCGTGCTCGACTTCGTCGAGGCCGCCGGTGCCGGGGACGTCGGCGGCCCGTGGCGGCCCGAAGGGCGCTACCTGCTGACCGGAGGGCTCGGCGCGATCGGCCGGCTGCTCGCGGTCGACCTGGCCGAAAACCACGCCGCCCGCCTGGTCCTGACCGGACGGCGTGCCCTGGACGACGACGGGCGGACGTTCCTCGACGAGCTGGACCGTGCCGGCGGACAGGCGGTCTACGTCCGCGCCGACGCAGCCGACCAGGGGGCCGCCGAGCGCGTCGCCGGGTTCGCCCGGGCCCGCTTCGGTGGGCTGGACGGCGTACTGCACCTGGCTGGCGTACTCCACGAGGTGCCGATCCAGGACCGGACCGCCGAGCTGGTGACGGCGGTGCTCGACGCCAAGGTCGCCGGTACCGTCGCGCTCGACCTGGCGACCGCCGGCGAGGATCTGGACCTGTTCGCCGTCCTGTCCTCGCTCTCCTCGGTGCTGGGCACGCCGCGCCTGGGTGACTACGCGGCGGCCAACCGCTTCGCGGAGGCGTACCTGGAGCACCGCGAAGGGCTTCGCCGTCGAGGCGAGCGGCGCGGAAGGTCCACCGCGCTGCTGATGCCGTACTGGCGGGACGGCGGGATGCGGATGCCGGCCCGGACCGAGGCGGCAATCGCCGCGCTGACTGGGACCGGCCCCCTGAACGGGCGCACCGGGATCACCGCCTTCGGACGAGGGCTGGCGGTCGCGGCGACGACCGGCGTTGCCAGGCTCGTCGCCGCACCGGGCGACCGGCACAAGCTCGGCCACCTGCTCGCGGCTGGCGCCGGCGCCGAGCTGGAAACCGCCACGGCGCCGCCATCCACCGGGGAGCCGGCTGATGCGCGGGCGCTCACCGCGATCATCGGTCGCGTCCTCCAACTCCCGGACGGCGTCCCGGACGGTGCCGACCTGACCGACCTCGGCTTCGAGTCGGTCACGATCGCCGAGCTGATGCGGGCGGTCAACGCGCGGTGGGGGACCCGGCTGCCGGCCTCCACGTTCTACGAGCTGCGTACCGTGGACGACCTGGTCGCGCGGATCCAGAACAGCCGACCGGAACCGGCCGTCCAGGTCGCCGAGCCCCCGCCCCCCGGCGACGCGGTCGCGATCATCGGGATGGCGGCACGGTTCCCAGGCTCGCCCGACGTCGACACGTTCTGGGCCAACCTCCTCGCCGGCCGCGACCTGGTCGGCACCTATCCACGCGAGGGCCGACCGCCGTGGCCCACCGGAGCGCCGCCGGTGGCCGGCTTCATCGAAAACGTGGCGCTCTTCGACCACGAGCACTTCGGCATGTCCCGCCGGGAGGCGGAGCTGACCGATCCGCAGCAACGCCTGCTGCTCACCACGGCGCACCTGGCCCTGGCCGACGCCGGGCTGCCGGCCGAGCGGATCGCCGGCACCGCGACCGGCGTGTTCGTCGGAGTGTCCAATGTCGACTACATAGACGTCCTGCGGGACGCGGGCCGGGCCGAGGAGAGCTACGGCGTCACCGGCCTGTCGGGCAGCATCGTGGCCAACCGTGTCTCGTACCGGTACGACCTGACCGGACCGAGCGAGGTCGTCGACACCGGCTGCTCCAGCTCCCTGGTCGCACTGCACCGGGCGGTGCGGTCGCTCGCCGCCGGCGAATGCGGCCTCGCCCTCGTCGGCGGCGTCAACCTGCTGCTCAGCCAGCGCCCCTTCGCCGCGTGCGAGGCCGCCGGCATGCTCTCACCCACCGGCCGGTGCCGGACGTTCGGCCGCGAAGCCGACGGCTACGTCCGCGGTGAGGGGGTCGGCGTCGTCGTCCTGAAGCCCTTGCGGGCGGCGATCGAGGACGGCGACCCGGTCCACGCGGTACTTCGCGCCAGCGGCGTCAACCACGGCGGGCACGCGCACGGCCTGACCGTGCCGAGCCCGCGTGCCCAATCGGCGCTGATCGCCTCGGTGCACCGCCGCGCCGGCATAGACCCCGCCACGATCGGCTACGTCGAGACGCACGGCACCGGTACCCCACTGGGCGACCCGGTGGAGGTCAACGGGCTGCGTGCCGCGTTCGCCGACGCCGATCCCGCGGCTCGGTGCGGTCTGGGCAGCGTGAAGTCGAACATCGGCCACCTGGAGTCGGCGTCCGGCATGGCCGGCCTGATCAAGGTCGTCCTCGCCCTGCGGCACCGCACCCTGCCGGCGACCCTGCACTGCGCCGACCCCAACCCCGAGGTGAACCTCGACGGCAGCCCGTTCTTCCTCGTCACCGAGGCTACGGACTGGCCCGCGCCGCCGGGTGCCGGCCCGCGCCGGGCCGGCGTCAGCGCGTTCGGGTTCGGCGGCGTCAACGCCCACGTCGTGGTCGAGGAGCCGCCCGCCCCGCGCCCAGCCCCGCTGGTCGTCCCGTCACTGCGCGAGGTCTACTGCTGGCCGGAGCCGCCTCATGAGCCCACCGGCCTGCAGGAAGTGGCCCGGCTCGGGGTAACCCTGCTGCGTTCGGCCCTCGGCGGCTCGCCCGACCTGTCGACCATCCCGGTCCGGGCGGAGTACACGGCCCTGCGCGACGCGCTCGTCACCCTGCTCGGCCGCGTCCAGCCGGTGCCGGACCCGGACGCGGTGGCCGACCGCATCGAGCGCGACCATCCCGACCTGCGCCCGCACCTGCGCCTGCTCACCCGGTGCGCGCCGCGCATCCCCGCCGTGCTCCGCGGCGAGCTCGACGCACTCGAAGTGCTCTTCCCGGACGGCGACGGCACACTCGTCGCCGACGTGTACGGGGGACCGAGGTCGCCGACGTCTACCACCGTCGCGTGGCGACCGCCGTGCGGGACGAGGTCCGCCGCCGGCTGGCCGAGGGTCAGAACGAGCCGGCCCGCGTCCTCGAAGTCGGCGCGGGCACCGCGGCGACCACCCGGCTGGTCCTCGCCGAGCTGCGCCAGTTCGGGCCGTCGGTCGAGTACACGGTCACGGACGTGGCCCAGTCCTTCGTCGAGCGGGCCCGCCACGACCTCTCCGGCGGCCCAGTCCCGATGCGGTTCGCGCAGTTCGACGTCGAGCAGCCACCCGAGCCGCCCGACACGGGACGCTACGACGTCGTGGTCGCCGCCAACGTCCTGCACGCGACCCGATCGATCAGTGCCGCGCTCGCCGGCCTGCGCGGCACGCTGCGACCCGGTGGATGCCTGGTGGTCAACGAACTCACCGCCGACGACCCGTTCGTCACCCTCACCTTCGGGCTGACCAGAGGGTGGTGGCAGTTCACCGATCCACAGCACCGGCTGCCGGGTTCACCGCTGCTCGACATCGCCCGATGGCGGCGACTGGCGGCGATGCACGGGTTCGGCGACCTCACCGTCGTGGATCCCGGACCGGGTGGGGACGAGGCCCAACGCCAGGCCGTGCTCGTCCTGCCGGCCGCCGCGGCGCCCGCCTCTGGCCGGACTCCTCCTGGTGACCTGAGGGCGGCGCTGCGCCGGCACGTGCGCGCCGTCGTCACGGACTTCCTCCGGGTACCCGTCGAGGCGATCGGCGACGACGACACATTCGCGGCGAAAGGCGTCGACTCGCTCGGCTCGATCGCACTCGTCCGGAGCCTGGAAGCCGGATTCGGGCCCCTGCCCAAGACGATCCTCTTCGAGTACCCGACGCCGCGCGCGCTGGCGGACCACCTGCTGGACCGGGACAGTGACCGCTGCCAGGCCCTGGTCGGCGGCGCACCGGCGGTCATCACGGTACCGCGGTCGCCGATGCCGCGTTTGGAGCAGCCGGCGGAAGGCGACGCCGTCGCGATCGTCGGGATCGCCGGAAGCTTCCCCGGCTCGCCGGACGTCGAGACCTTTTGGCAGCACCTGGCCGCCGGACGCTGCCTGGTCACCGAGGTACCGGCCGAACGCTTCGACTGGCGGGCGGTCGACGGCGATCCGCGCCGCGAACCGCACACCACGAACAGCCATTGGGGCGGGTTCCTGCCGTCGGTCGACCGGTTCGACGCCGAGTTCTTCGGCATCTCACCGGTCGAGGCGGCGCTGATGGACCCGCAACAGCGCCTCTTTCTCCAGGCGGCCTGGCACGCGATCGAGGATGCCGGGCACGCGCCGGCCCGCCTGCGCGGCAGCCGTACCGGAGTCTTCGTCGGCGTCTCCGGCTTCGACTACCACGAGTTGCTCACCACCGCCGACCGGCACGAGGACGCGCACGCCCCGAGCGGGGTCTCCCACGCCGTACTCGCCAATCGGCTCTCGTACCTGCTCGACCTGCGCGGCCCGAGCGAGCCGGTCGACACCGCCTGTTCGAGCGCGCTGGTCGCGGTCCACCGGGCGGTCCGCGCGATGGCGGCCGGTGACTGCGACGGCGCGGTCGTCGGCGGCGCCAACCTGCTGCTCACCCGCGAGCTGTTCGTCGCCTTCGGGCAGGCCGGCTTCCTGTCTCCGGACGGACGGTGCTTCGCCTTCGACGACCGGGCCAACGGGTACGTGCGGGCCGAAGGCGTCGCGGCGATGTTCCTGCGGCCGCTGTCCCGCGCCGTCGCCGACGGCGATCCCGTGTATGGGGTGATTCGGGCCAGCGCCACCAACCACGGTGGACGGACCCAGTCGTTGACCGTCCCCAATCCGCACGCGCAGACCGCTCTCGTGGTCGACGCGTACCGGCGAGCCGGCGTCGACCCGCGCACCGTGAGCTACATCGAGACCCACGGCACCGGTACGGCATTGGGTGACCCGATCGAGGTGGAGGCGCTCAAGCGGGCCTTCACCGAGCTCGGGGCGGGGCCGGCGGACCAGCCGTGGTGCGGGCTCGGCTCGGTCAAGTCGAACGTCGGCCATCTCGAAGCCGCCGCCGGGATGGCCGGGCTGTTCAAGGTACTGCTGTCCCTGCGGCACGACCTGCTGCCGGCGACGGTGGAGCTGCACCGCACCAACCCGATGGTCGAGCTGGCGGGCAGCCCGTTCACGCTCGTCGACCGCCCCCGCGCCTGGACCGTCCAGGACGGCCAACCCCGCCGGGCCGGCGTCAGCTCGTTCGGCTTCGGCGGCGCCAACGCCCACGTCTTGGTGGAGGAGCATCGGATGGACCCGGTGCCGGTCCCGGACCAGGAGGTGGTGCTGCCCCTGTCCGCGCGTACGCCGGGGCAGCTGCACGACCTGGCTACCCGCCTCGCGGCGTTCCTGGCGGCCGAAACCGGTGCGGCGCCGGCCGAAGTCGCCTGGACGCTGCAGGCGGGACGGGATCCGATGGCCCACCGGGCGGCCGTCGTCGGCCGCACCGTGGCGGACCTCGTCGCCGGCCTGCGTCAATTCCTGGACGGCGATCCGTCGCCGCGGGTCTGGTCCGGGTTACCCGGCACCGAGTCGGCCGGCGACACGGCGACCGCACCGCCCGAGACCGGCGACCCCGCGGACTGGGCGCGGCGCTGGGTGGCCGGGGACGACACGCTGCCGTGGGCGCGGCTCTACCCGACGCCGCCCCGGCGGTGCCACCTGCCCGGCTACCCGTTCGCCGCGGACCGGCACTGGGTCTCGGCGCGGGAGACGCAGGGAGAGGCCGCGACCGCGCCGTTCGCCGCCGGTGCCGAAGCTGGCGGACCGGAGCCGGACTGGCTCGCGGTGCTCACCGAGCTCGGTCATGGCGACCGGTCGGTGGACGAGGTGGAGCAGATGTGGGCGATGAGCGAGGTGGCACCGTGACCGATCAGACCCGGCACATCCTGGACGAGGTCCGGCGGGGTGCGCTGTCGCCCGCGGAGGGACTGCGTCTGTTGCGGGACGCCGGCCACGGCGCTCCGGCGCTCGTCCGGTTCGCCCCCGACTGGCAGGTCCGACCGGCGCCGGCGGGTGCCGCGCCCGCGCCCGTCGTGGTGTTCGCCGGGAGCGTGGCCGAACACGCACCGCCGGCCGAGGCGCCCGTCGCGACCCACGCCGACCGGTTCGCGGCGACCCGTTGGGGGTACCGGCTCGATACCAAGGACCGGGACTCCTGGGCGACCCTGCTGGACGCCCTCGACGCCGGCGGCGTACCGAAGGACCACCCCATCGTCCTGGTCGGGGCGCCCGGCGAAGCCGCCGATCGGTGGCTGGACGCCCCGCTGGCCCTGACGCGGGCGCTCGGCGCCCGCCGCGGGCACCGCCCGGCTACCCTCCTCGCCACGGGTGGCGGCGGCGCGGAGCGGGCGGCGGCGTACGGAGGGTTCGCGCAGCTCGTCGCGGCCGAGCATGCCGAGCTGCGGCTCGCCGCCCTCCACTGGGCGTCCGGAGCCACCGGGTCGGTGTGGGACGCGGCCTCGGCCGCGCTGGCCGACGACGCCGGATTCGCCGAGGTTCGGCACGACTCCGCCGGCCGGGCCGTCCGGATACTGCATGAGGTGGCGGCGCCCGTCGTCGCGCTGCCCGGCCCCGCGTTCGCTCCCGGTGGCGTCCTGCTAATCAGCGGCGGCGCCGGCGGGATCGGACCGTTCCTGGCGCGTGGGCTGGTCCGTGAGTACGGGGTCCGGCTGGTCGTGCTCGGCCGCCGGCCGGCGGATCAGGTCGGCGAGCGGCTGGCGGCACTCGGCGACGCGGTCGAGTACGTCGCCGGTGACGTCACCGAACAGGGCGACGTGGCGCGAGCTGTCGTCCGCGCCAACGCCAGGTTCGGCCCGGTGACCGGCGTCCTGCACCTGGCCGGGGTCAACGAGGACGGACCGGTCGCCGAGAAGCGGGCCGAGTCCGCGCGGCGCGTGCTCGGCGTGAAGCTGCTCGGCGCCCGTGCGCTCGACGCGGCGACCCGCGACCAGCCCTTGGACGCGTTCGTCGTCTTCTCCTCGGCGGCGGCGTATCTCGGACGGGCCGGGCAGGCGGACTACGCCGCGGCCAACCGTGCCGTCGCCGAGTGGGCGCGGGAACGGGCCTCGGCCGGCGCGCCCGGACGTACTCGTACCCTCGGCTGGTCGCTGGTGGACGGCGGTGGCATGACCGTGGCGGAGGCGGACCGCCGGGCGCTGTTCGCGCGGACCGGGCTGGCCCCACTGCCAGGGTCCGCTCTCCTCCGAACCCTGGTCGAGGGCATCGCCGGCGACCACGTCGACCTCGTCGTCGGACACGGTGACCCCGGTCGGATCCGGCACTTCGCCGCCGAACGGACGGCACGTACCGCCGGTGCGTACCCGGCGAGCGCACCGACGTCCAGCGGCCCGCCGGACTCCTCCGCCGTGCACGCCGAGCTCACCGCCATGGTGGCGCGGATTGGCGGGCTCGCTCCGTCCCGCGTCGGGCCGGACCTGGACTTCGCCGCGATCGGGCTCGACTCGATCCTGCTGCGGCGCCTCACCGCCGCGGCCGAGGAGCGGTTCGGGCCCCTGCCCGCCACGGTCTTCTTCGACCATCCCACCATCGGCGCGGCCGCCCGGTTCCTCGCCGCCCGGCTGCCCCTGCCCTCGGCGGACGACGCGGGCCCCGAGCACAGCCCGGCGGCGGCCGTGCCGGCCTCCGCGGTCGACCGCCCGTCAGCCGCCGCGCAAAGCCCCGGCATGGCCGAGAACGGTGGCGGTGACACCGCGATCGCGGTCATCGGCATGGCCGGGCGGTATCCGGGCGCCGCCGATCTGGCCGAGTTCTGGACCGGGCTGCTGAACGGTCGGGACAGCGTCACGGAGATCCCCGCCGACCGGTGGCGGCACGAGGACTACTACACCGCCGGAGATCCGCGACCGGGACGGACCTACGCCCGCTGGGGCGGCTTCCTCACAGACGTCGACCGCTTCGACCCGCTGCCGTTCCACATCGCACCGCGTGACGCCGAAACGATGGATCCGCAGGAGCGCATCCTGCTGGAGGTCACCTGGCACGCGCTGGAGGATGCCGGATACTCGCGGGCCGAGTTGCGCCGGCGCAGCGCGGCCGACGGGGAGAACGCCATCGGTGTGTTCATCGGCGCCTCGACCGGCGATTACCGGACCCGGGGCGCGCAGGAGTGGACACGAGGGAACCGGGTCATCGCCGACTCGTCGCTGTGGTCGCTGGCCAACCGGATCTCCTTCCTGCTCGACGCCCACGGGCCCAGCCTGACGATCGACACCGCCTGCTCGGCGTCGTTGACCGCGCTCCACCTGGCGTGCGAGAGCCTGCGCCGGGGGAATGCCGCACGGCCGTCGCCGGTGGCGTCAACCTGATCCTGGACCCCGGCCGCTACGTCGCCCTGGCCCAGCGCCGGTTCCTGTCCACCGATGGCCGGTGCCGGTCCTTCGGAGCCGGTGGAGACGGCTACACGCCCGGCGAGGGCGCCGGCGTCGTCCTGCTCAAACCGCTCGCGGCCGCCGAGGCGGACGGCGACCGGGTCCACGGCGTCATCCGGGCGACGGCGGTCAACCACGGCGGCCGGACGTCGGGGTACACCGTGCCCAGCCCGAGCGCCCAGGCCGCGGTCGTGACCCGGGCGCTGCGCCGGGGCGGCGTCGACCCGGCGACGATCGGCTACGTCGAAGCCCACGGCACAGGCACCGAGCTCGGTGATCCGATCGAGGTCGACGGCCTGGCCCGCGCCCTGGCCCCACGGCCGGGCCGCGAGCCGATCCCGATCGGGTCGGTCAAGTCGAACATCGGCCATCTCGAGCCGGCCGCCGGCGTCGCCGGCCTGCACAAGGTACTGCTCCAGCTCCGGCACCGGACGCTCGTACCCACGCTGCACAGCGAGCGGGTCAACCCGCACCTAGACCTCGCCGGCTCCGGGTTCGGCCTCGTGCGTGCGGCCGGGGACTGGACGAGCCCCCGGGGCCAGCGTCGCCGAGCCGCACTGAGCTCCTTCGGCGCGGGCGGCGCCAACGCCCACGCCGTCGTCGAGGAGTACCCGACCCCGCCGCGACCGGCCCCGGCACCCGGCGGCCCGGTCGTGATCGCACTGTCCGCGCACACCACCGAACACCTGCGGGACGTGGTGGCCAGGCTGCGCGCCTGGGCGGCCGAGGAGCCCGACCGGCCGGCCCTGCGCGACGTCGCCTTCACTCTCGCGGTCGGGCGCGAAGCTCTGGAGCACCGCTTGGCCATCCCGGCCACCACCTACGACGACCTGCTGGCCGGATTGGACGCCTTCCTCGCCGGACGGGCCGACCCGGCGCTGGTCGGCACCGCCGTTATCGGTGCCGTCACGGACGCCGACCCGGCCGGATTGGTCGAGGCGGCCAGGGAGGGTGACCACGCACGGGTCGCGCGGCTGTGGGTGGCCGGCACTGACCTGTCACCGGTCGCGGCGACCGGCGGAACCCCCGGGTCGAGAGTGCCGCTGCCGAGCTATCCGTTCGCCGGAAAGCGGTACTGGTTCCCGGAGGCCACCCCGGCGCCACCGGCCGGCCAGGCCGCCCACCGACGTCGTACCCACACGGTGGGTCTGGACGATGCCGTGGTCCGCGACCACGTCGTGCGAGGCCAGCCGGTCCTTCCCGGGGTGGCGGTGCTCGACCTCGTCCGCGGCGCGGCGGCCGGCGAGCTCGGCGCGGTGACCGCGCTGACGGACGTGCGCTGGCACGCCCCGGTCACCGTCGACGCGAAGACCACCACGGTCCACATCGGACTGGAGCGCCGCGGCGACGGCCTCGCCTTCGTCGTGTCCGACGACGCCGGAACCGTCCACGCCACCGGCACCGCGCTCGCCGGTCCGGCCGGCGCGCCACCCGACCTGGACCTCGCGGCCATCCTCGAACGCTGCCGGACGCCCGTCGACGTGCACGAGCTCTACCACCGAGCGGAGGCCTCCGGCCTGCGCTACGGGGCCACCTTCCGGCGGCTCGCCAGCGTGCGTCGTGGCGCGGACGAGGCGATCGCGACGATCGACGCCGCCGACCCGGCCGACGCCAACTGGCTGCCGGTCGGCCCGGTGGACGCCGCCTTGCAGGTGCTGCGCGCGCTCGGCGAAGGCGAGCTGCTGCTGCCGGCGTCGGTCGGCCGGATCGACCTGCTGGACCGTCCCGTGGGACGGCTCGTGGCACACGGCCGGCTCCGCGAGGTCGACCCAAGGCGGGGATCAGCCCGGGCCGATGTGATCGTGGCCGACGAACGGGGACGGGTCGCCGTCGCCTTCCACGACTTCCACGCGGTCCGCCCGCGTCCGGTCGGGTACCTGCGCAGCGCGTGGCGGCTGGCCCCGCCGGTCGAGCCCGCAGTCCCGCAGGGACCGGCGCTCGTGCTCACCGGCCCTGGCGACGGCGGGCTCGCCGCCGCGCTCCTGGACCGGCACCCCGGCGGCGGGCGGATCGTCGACGTCGCCGCCGCCCGGCCCACCGAGGCCGGTTACCGGGACCTGCTGTCCGAGCTGCGGCCGGCGACGGTCTACCTGCTTACCGGCGTCGACGAGCTCCGCTACGGCGCCTCCGACCTGGCGCACCTGGAGACCGCGCAGGAGATCGGGGTCGTGGCCCTGTTCCGCGTCGTCCGGGCGCTGCTGGCCGGCGACCGTACGCCGATCCGCGTCGTGGTCGTCACCAGCGGAGCCCAGCAGATCGACGACCGCCGCCCGGCGCCGAACCCGTTCGCGGCGGCACAGATCGGCCTGGCCCGGGTCGCCGCCCGAGAGCTGCGGTTCGCGGAGATCAGCTGCCTGGACCTGGATCCGGACGAGCTCGGCCGGCCGGACCTGACCCGGCTCGTCGCCGGTCACCGGCCGGCGGACGACGTCGAGGTCGCGCTGCGCGGCGGCCACCGCCTGGTCCGCCAGCTGCACCCGGCGCTGCTGCCGCCCGACGACCCGGATCGCGCCCCGTGGCGGCACGGCGGCGTCTACCTGCTCGTCGGCGGTGGCGGGGGATTGGGCGCACAGGTGGGCGGGCTGCTCGCGCGCCGCTACGCGGCCAACCTGGTCGTCGTCGGACGGCGCCAGGCCGAAGCGGTCGAGCCGGCGTTGGCCGCGCTGCGGCGGGCGGGCGCGCAGGTCATGTACCAGCGGGCCGATGTCACCGACCCGGTCGCGATGGGCGAGGTGGTACGTGCGGCCCGGCAGCGCTTCGGGCGGCTGAACGGCGCCGTCCACGCCGCCTTCACGCTCGCCGACCGCACCTTATCCACAATGGACGAAGATGGGTTGCGGGCGGCGCTTTCGGCCAAGCTGCGCGGCTCAGCCGTCCTGCACCAGGTACTCGCGGACGAACCGCTCGACATCGTGGCGTACTTCTCGTCGGCCGTCGCCCTCACCGCACCGGCCGGGCAGGCCAACTACGCCGCGGCGTCGACCTTCCAGGACGCGTTCGCCCGGCACGTCGGCGCGCGGTACCGCGTCCCCGTGAAGGTGTACAACTGGGGTTACTGGGGGAGACCGGATCGGTGGCCGGTGCGGAGTACCAGGAGCGGATGGCCAGCCTCGGTGTGCGGGCGATCTCGACACTCGACGGGCTCCGGGCCTTCGAAGAGGTCGCCTCGGCACCGGTGACGCAGGTGGCGCCGATCGCGCTGACCGACGAGGCAGCGGCGGCCCTGGGCGTCACCGCGGTGAGCCACCGTCTGGAGCGGGCCGGTGGACGCACCGACCCCGATGTCGTCGTCGCCGCGCTCCAGATCGCCGCCGACGGTGACGCGACCGACGCCGCCGTGCTGGACCAAATCGACGACCTCGCCGCCCGGATGCTGCTCGCCGCCTGGCAAGAGCGGGGTCTCGCCCGCGAACCCGGCGAGCCGGTCGATCCGCGGGCGCTTTTGCCGGACCGGTCCGCGCCCGTATCGGCGGCCTCGTCCCGGCTGCTCGCGGCCAGCGTCGCCGCGCTGGCCGAGGCGGGCTACCTGGTCGAGCGGGACGGCCGCGTGTACGCGACCGCGGCGGTACGCGGGGTCACCTCGGCCGACATCGGCGAACGCCTGGCCGCGCTCCTGGACGCGCCGGACAGCCGGGCGGTGGCCACCCTCATGCGCGCCTGCGCCGCCGGGTACCTCGACGTCCTGTCGGGGCGCCGCCCTGGCACCGCGGTCCTGCTGCCGGACGGCTCGGACGCGCTGGTCGCCGACGTGTACCGCCACAACCGTCGGGCCGACCACCTCAACGGCCTGGTCGCCGAGGCGGTGTCGGCGCTGGCCCGGGCGTTGCCGGCGGACCAGGAACCGCTGTCCGTGCTCGAGATCGGCGCCGGAACCGGGGCGACGACCGAGGCGGTGCTGGCCGCCCTGCGGCAGAGCGGACTCGTCGGGTCGGTCCGGTACGAGTTTACGGACATCTCGCCGGCGCTGGCGCACCGCGGCGGCGACCGGTTCGCCGGGCAGGGCGTACCGCTGAGCACGCGGATCCTCGACATCGAAGGCGACCTGGCGGCGCAGGGCTTCGACGGCCGGCGGTACGACGTCGTGGTCGCCAGCAACGTCCTGCACGCCACCGGCGACCTGCGGCACACGCTGGCCCAGGTGGCGCGGCTGCTGCGCCCCGGCGGGCTGTTGCTGCTCAACGAGGTCACCCGGGCGCACCCCTTCCTCACCCTCACCTTCGGCCTGGCCGAGGGATGGTGGAAGCACAAGGACGGCCTGCGGCTGCCGCATGCGCCGCTGCTCGACGAGCCGGGGTGGCGCGCGGTTCTGACCGACGCCGGGCTGCGCGGCGGGTGGGCGTTCGGCCCGGCCGACGGTGGCCAGCACGTCATCGTGGCCGAGCAGGACGGCTGGCGGCCGGAGATCGCCGGTGTCACCTCCGAAACGGCAAGCCAGCACCGCACCGCCGAGGAACGGCACACCGACCGTGCCGTCAGTGGGCCCGACGACACCGACGTCGACTACCTGCGCGGGGTGTAC
This sequence comes from Phytohabitans flavus, assembly GCF_011764545.1. Classification (GTDB taxonomy): domain Bacteria; phylum Actinomycetota; class Actinomycetes; order Mycobacteriales; family Micromonosporaceae; genus Phytohabitans; species Phytohabitans flavus. The sequence goes on from NZ_AP022870.1 coordinate 1,449,830, forward strand.
GCCGGGGTGCTCCGCCTCGACCCGGCGGAGATCGACCCGCGGGCACCGATGTCCACATACGGCGCCGACTCGCTCGTCGCGATGGAGGTGGCCGCCGTGATCGAGGAGAGGTACGGCCCGGTGCCGAAGGAGTCCCTGCTCGCCGGCGGGTCACTGCTGTCGATCGCCGAGACCCTCGGCGAAGCCCGCACCGGCCGTGTTCCGGCCCCACCCACCGGCCTCCACAATGGAGGACAGGATCGCGTGGACGCCCAACCGGAGGCGCGGCCGGCGGAGCCGATCGCGGTCGTCGGGCTTGCCGGCCGGTACCCCGGTGCGGCCACTGTGGACGATTTCTGGCGCCTGCTCCGCGACGGCCGGCGCGCGGTCACGGAGATTCCGGCCCAGCGCTGGCCGGTCGACCCAGACGACGGCACCCACCGCTGGGGCGGCTTTCTGGAGGACATCGACCAGTTTGACCCGCTGCTGTTCGGGATCTCGCCGCGCGAGGCGGAGCTGATGGATCCGCAGGAGCGGCTCTTCCTGCAGGTGGCCTGGAGCACGTTCGAGGACGCGGGTTACCCGCCCCGCCGCGCCGACGATCCCCGTACCGGCGTCGGCGTCTTCGTCGGCGTCATGTCTGGCCACTACGAACTGCTGGCCGCCCAGTCGTGGGGGAGCGGGGACCGGCGCGAGGGTCACTCCGCCTCCTGGTCGATCGCGAACCGGGTCTCGTTCTGCCTCGGCCTCGGCGGCCCCAGCATGGCCGTCGACACCGCCTGCTCGTCCTCCCTGACCGCCGTGCACCTGGCCGCCGAGAGCCTCCGCCGCGGCGACTGCGACCTCGCTCTCGCCGGCGGCGTTAACCTGATCCTGCACCCGGGCCACCACCTCGGCCTGGCCCGCCGCAAGATGCTCTCCTCCGACGGGCACGCGCGCGCGTTCGACCGGGCCGCCGACGGCATGGTCACCGGCGAGGGGGTGGGCGCGGTCCTGCTCAAGCCCCTGTCCGCCGCCCTGCGCGACGGCGACCGCGTCTACGGCTGCCTGCTGGCCTCCGGCGTCAACGCCTCCGGCCGTACCGAGGGCTACACGGCGCCGAGTGCCGAGGCGCAGACTGTCCTGCTGTCCACTGTGCTCGCGCGGGCCGGGATCAGCCCGGAGAACGTGGCCTACGTCGAAGCCCAGGCGGTCGGCGCACCGGTCGGTGACGCCACCGAGGTGGAGTCCCTCATCACCGTGCACGGCGGGCGCGGGCGGGACCGCTGCGTCGTCGGTTCACTCAAGCCGAACGTCGGGCACCTGGAGTCCGCATCCGGCATCGCCCAGCTGACCAAGGTCCTGCTCCAGATGCGGGCCGGGCAGATCGCCCCGACCATCGACTGCGCGAACCCGGTTGAGGGCCTGACCGGGCCGGATGCACCACTGGAGTTGGCCGACCGGCTGCGCCCGTGGCCGGCCGTCGACGGCGTGCCGCGGTGCGCGGCGATCAGCTCGTTCGGCGCCGGCGGCGCCAACTGCCACGTCGTCGTGCAGGAGCCAGCGGCGAGCCCGCGCCCGCCGGCCACGGAGACGCCGCGGGCGGTACCGCTGTCCGCCCGTACGCCCGCCCAACTGCGCGCCGTCGCCGAGCGGCTCGCGGAACGGCTGCGATCCGCCGACCCGCCCGACCTCGCCGACCTCGCCTACACCCTCCAGCGCGGCCGGACCGAGCTGGCCGCCCGGCTGGTCGTGGTGGCCGGCGACCGCGACAGGCTGGCCGAGGCGCTCACCCGGTTCCTCGCAGGGCAGGCCGACCCGGACCTGTACGCGGGCGGGACGCCACCGCCGGCCGAGCCGCCGGACGGGGCGATTCGAGTGGCGGCGGTGACCTGGGCCGGCGGCGGAACGGTCGACTGGAGCGAGGTGCCGGGCCAGACCCGTGCCACCATCGTCTCCCTGCCGGCGTATCCGTTCGACACAGGGCGGTACTGGCTGTCTATGCCCACCAGCCCGAACGGGAGCACGCCCGGCGCGGCGCCCGTGGACCGTCTCGAGGACGGCCTCGACGTGGTGCTCACCGCTATGTCCGACGTCCTCGGGGTGCGTCCGGGCGACCTGACCGCCGACGACAACGTCAGCGACCTCGGGTTCGACTCGGTCACCCTGGTCGAGCTGGCGCAGCGCCTGGCCGAACTGACCGGCGCCGCCATGAACCCGGCGGAGCTGTACGCCTACGGGTCGGTCGGCGCGCTCGCCCGCCGCGTGGGGACGCGCGCCGACCGCACTCCGGCGCCGGTCGCCGAACGGCCGCCGGTGGCGGTGGCCAGCGCGGCCGACGCGGTCGCGTGGAGCCAACCGGACCCGGCCGCGGCCGACGGTACCGCGATCGCGATCGTCGGGCTGGCCGGCACCTTCCCGGGCGGCACAGACCCGGACGGCCTCTGGGAGAGCGTGGTCGTCGGGCGGGACCTCATCGGCGAGTACCCGGCCGAGCGGCCTCCGTGGTCGGACCCACCGGCTGACACCCGGGGCGGGTACATCGGGATGTCGACCGGTTCGATGCGGCGTTCTTCTCGCTCTCGCCGCGTGAGGCGCGCCTGATGGACCCGCAGCACCGGCTGTTCCTGCAAACCGTGTGGCACGCAATCGAGTCGGCGGGATACGACCCCCGCGCGCTGGCCGGCTCGGACACCGGAGTGTTCGTCGGTGTGGCCGGACGCGACTACGGCCAGCTCCTCGGTGACGCCGACGTCGAGATCGACGGCCAGGCGGCCACCGGAAACACCCACAGCATGCTCGCCAACCGGGTCTCCTTCCTGCTCGACCTGCGCGGCCCGAGCGAACCGGTGGACACCGCCTGTTCTAGCTCCCTCGTCGCGCTGCACCGCGCCGTCCGCTCGATCCGGACCGGCGAGTGCGGGGCGGCCGTCGTGGGCGGGGTCAACCTCATCCTGACCAGCGCCGGCCACCACGCGTTCGGCCGCTCCGGGATGCTGGCCTCCGACGCCCGATGCAAGACCTTCGACGAAGGAGCCGACGGCTACGTGCGCGGCGAGGGCGTGGTCGCCTTGCTGGTCAAGCCGCTGGCCGCCGCCCTCGCCGACGGCGACGACATCCGCGCTGTCATCCGCGGGACCGCCGTCAACCACGGCGGCCGGTCGACGTCGCTGACCGCACCGAATCCGGCAGCCCAGGCGGACGTGATCGAACGCGCATGGCGTTCGGCCGGACTCAGCGCGGCGACGGCCACCTACATCGAGGCGCACGGGACCGGAACGCAGCTCGGCGACCCGATCGAGTTCGCCGGACTCGCCGAGGCGTTCCGCCGCATGCAGGCCACCGGCCGGCGGCACTGCGCGCTAGGTAGCGTCAAGGCGAACGTCGGCCATCTGGAGACCGCCGCCGGCCTCACCGGCCTGGTGAAGGTTGTGCTGGCAATGCGTGCGGGGACCATCCCCCCGCTGGCCCACTTCACCCGACTGAATCCCGGCATCGACCTGCGGGACACGCCGTTCTACATCAACCACCGGGCAACGGAGTGGCGCCGGCTGCGCGGCGCGGACGGTGTCGAGATACCGCGGCGGGCCGGCGTGAGCTCGTTCGGTTTCGGCGGGGTCAACGCGCACGTCGTCGTTGAGGAGCCACCGGCCACCACACCGCCCACCCCGCCGGCGCGGGAGGCGCTGCCGGTGCTGGTGAGCGCGGCCACCGACGAACGGCTCCGGGACCAGGCGCGCCACCTGCTGGCCCACCTGGAACGGCAGCGCTGGCAGCCGGACTTCCCGCGGTTCTCGGACATCGCGTTCACGCTGACGTACGGCCGTCCGCGGCTGCCGGCGCGGTTGGCCTTCGATGCCGCCTCCGTCGACGACCTCCTGGCGGGACTGCGCGGCTACCTGGACGGTGAGCCGGCGTTCGGCGCCGACGACGCGCTGTCGAGTTGGTGCGCGGGCGGCCCGGACGACCTCCTGCCGGCGCCGTGGCCGGCGCGGCGGGTGCCCCTGCCCGGGTACCCGTTCCAGCCCGACCGGCATTGGCTCCCCGAGCGGGGGCCCCGCCGCGCGTGGACGCCACAGTCGTGGCCGATGTCGTCGTGGCCGCCCCGACCCCGGTCGCCCGGCCCCGCGTGGACGCCCCGCCGCCTGTGCCACCGCGTCCACCCGCGCCCGCCGACCCGCATGCGCCGGCCATGCTCGACGACCCGTTGAGCCGGATCGTGGCCCAGGGCATCGGTGTGGAACCGCGCGACGTTGACCCGGACCGTGAGTTCACGGACCTCGGCATCGACTCTATCGCCGGCCTGCGCATCATGCAGGCCGTCCAACTGGAGTACGGGGACCACATCCCGATGCTGACCATCGTCGAGCACTCGACGCTGCGGCGGTTCGTCGGCCACCTGCGTGAGACCTATCTGGACGGACGCGCGGTCCCGCCGGCACCTCCGCGGCAGCCACCCGCGCCGCCGGACCCGGCCCGCGTCGTGCCGATCGCGCCGGGCACCGGTACGCCCATGTACTTCCTGCCGGGGAGACCGGGGAGTTGACCTGGGCGCTGCACCTGGCCGGGCGGCTTGCCGGGGATGGCCCGGCGACGGGACTCGAGTCGCCGTGGTTCGACGCGCCGGCCGCGCCGCCGGATGCGCTCGACGCCGTCGTGGACGCCTGTGTCCGCGCTCTTCGGGACACGCATGCCGGCGGCCCCTACCACCTGTGCGGTTGGGGCCCGGCGGCGCTCCTGGCCATCGAGGTCGCGCGTCGGCTGGTCCTGGACGGCGCCGAGGTCGCACGCCTGGTGCTCGTGGCACCGGCGCCGCTGCCCACGGATACCGGCGAACCGGCGGCGCTGGCCGAGGTGCTCCGTACATTCAGCGCGGTCTTCTCCGCACCCGGCGAGATCGAGCCGCCGGCCGGGAACGACCCGTACCGGAGCGCGGCGGCCGAACTGGGGCGCCGGGCCCGGATGCCGATGCCGGTCGACCAGTTGACCGGCTGGCTCCGCGACGCCGTACGCCACCGGATGCTCGTCGCCGACCTCGCCCGCGGGTGGAACCCGCAGCCACTGGTCGGGGTCGAGGTCACCATCGTCGCCGGCGCAGGCGCGCTGGAGTGGTCGCGGCTGGTCGTGCCGCCTCCGGTCCTCGCAGGCGACCCGACCGGCAGCGACCACGTCCTGTCCGAGGGTGGACCGGCCAACACGGCCGGCCTCTCGACCAGCCCGCCGGGCGACCCGGTGACGGTCGCCGTCAACCGGGGCGGGACGGCCCGGCCGACCTTCTGGGTCCACACGCTGCTGGGCGACGTCAGCTACTGCCTCAACCTCTCGCGGCATCTCGGGCTGGACCATCCCGTGTTCGGGCTCGAGCAGTTCGGACTGGACGCCCAGGTCCGCAAATTCCACACCATCGAGGACATGGCCGGCACCTATGTGCGGGCGATCCGTGCCTCGCAGCCAGCCGGGCCGTACCGCGTCGGCGGCTACTCGTTCGGGGGGTGGTGGCCTATGAGGTCGTCACCCAACTCCAGCGGCAGGGAGCGGAGGTCGAGGGTCTGTTCCTCATCGACTCGATCATGCCCGGCACGGAAGCCTGGTCCGGCATCGACCTGAGCGCCTTCGATGTCGACGAGTTCGAGGTGATGTCGCTTGTCCTCATCGGGAACGCGTACGCCGGCCGGTGGGACATCCGCGACCACCTCATGCTGGAGGACGTGCGCGGCCTCGCGGTGGAGCGCCAGTTGGAGGTCGTGACCGACTTCCTTGTCGGGCGGGCCTCGGTCGATCTCGACCGGAGCATGGTCTCCACGCTCGTCCGCGGCACGTACGAGGTGATCGTCGGCAACAACGACGCCCTCGCTCGCTACCAGCCGCTTCCCCTGCGTTCGAGCGTGCCGACCCGGCTCTTCTACGCGACCCACGGCTTCGTCGGCCCGGGCAACCCGAACGGCCTTCCCGAGATGAAGCGGCTGGACGGCGACCGGACCAACGGCTTCGGCGACTTCGTCGGCGCGGGCCTCACCGTCCAGGACATGCCCGCCGACCATTACACCATCTGCCGGGACGAGTGCATCGCGGAGATCGCCGCCGTGGTCGCCCGCGGTGGCTCCCCGAATCGCGCATAAAGAGGAAGTATTCATGGACTTCAGCGTCTATTTTTTCTCGGCCAACGACGACGTCGACGCCGGCGAGCGCTACCGTTTCGTGCTTGATGTCGCACGGTTCGCCGACACGCACGGCTTTCGCGCACTGTGGACGCCGGAGCGGCACTTCCAGGAGTTCGGTGGGAGCTTCCCTAGCCCCGCCGTGCTCAGCGCGGCCCTGGCGACCGTGACCGAGCGGATCGACCTGCGCGCGGGCAGCGTCGTGTTGCCGCATCACCACCCGGTCCGGGTCGCGGAGGAGTGGGCGCTTGTCGATCAGCTGTCCGGCGGGCGGGTCGGGCTCTGCCTGGCGACCGGCTGGCACAAGAACGACTTCGTCTTCTTCCCTCAAAACTACGACACCCGCCGGGAGTACACCTTCGAGCACCTGGAGACGCTGCGCAGGCTATGGCGCGGCGACCGCGTCATGTTCCCGGGGCCGGACGGCCAGCCGCTACCGGTGGTCACCTACCCGCGGCCGACGACCGACGAACTGCCGCTGTGGCTGGTCCACAGCACCAACCCGCGAACCTGGACGCAGGCCGGCCAGCAAGGAACGAACGTGCTGACGCTGCTCGACAACTGGAGCAGGCTCGCCGCGAACATCGAGCGGTACCGCGAGGCCCGTGCCGCCGCCGGACTCGACCCCTCCGGCGGCACGGTGACGGTCGGTCTGCACACCTACGTCACGGCAGACGACGACGAGGCGCGCCGTACCGTCGAGAAACCGGTAAAGGCGTACCTCAGCTCGTTCCTGACCCAGCGCGGCACGGACGCCGCGGTCGGCGGGTCGTCGGCGGCGCTGTCCGAGCAGGAGCAGGACGTGTTGGTCGAGGCCGCGTTCGAGGACACCTTCCGCCAGCGCTCCCTGCTCGGATCGCCCGAGCGATGCCGCGCGGTGGTGTCGCGGCTGGCCGACATCGGGGTGACCGAGGTTGCCTGCCTGATCGACTTCGGACTGCCGTTCCCGACGGTGATGCGGGCCCTTCCCGCGCTCGACGAGCTCCGGGCGAGTTTCGCGGCCGACGGTGGCGTCCCCGCTTCGGCCGGCGGCGGCGACCTGTCCTGGTACTACCGTCGATGAGCGACGCCTTCGACCTGTGGGTGTTACGCCGTGCCCGCGGTCCGAACGCGGAAACGATGCCCCTGCTGTGCCTGCCGTACGCCGGCGGCGGCATCGCCGCGTTCCGCGGCTGGGAGCTGATCGTCGGGCCGCTGGCCGAACCATGGCTGATCCGCCTGCCGGGCCGGGAGTCCCGGGCCGTCGAGCCCGGCCTCACCGATCTACGGGCCATCGCCGGCCATGTCGCCGCGGCGGTGGCCCCGCGGTTGCGCGGCGCGTTCGCGCTCGCCGGGCACAGCATGGGCGCCGTCCTGGCCTACGAGCTGGCGCACGAGCTCAACGAGCGGTACGCCCTCACCCCGCACCACCTGACCGTCTCGGCGCGGTCGGCGCCGCACCTGCCGCCGCGCCACCCGCCCGTGGCGGACCTGCCGGACGAGCGGTTCCTCGCCGCCCTCGACGAGAGGTACGGCGGCCTACCGGCGGCCCTCCGCGCCGACCGCGAGTTCGTGCGGTTCATCCTCCCCACGCTCCGTACGGACGTGACGGCCTTGGAGGCGTACTCAGCCGTGTCCCGCCCGCCGCTGCCATGTCCGATCGCCGTGGTCGGCGGACGGAGCGATCCCACTGTCACCGTCGACGAGCTGCGCGCCTGGCGTACGCACACCACTCAGAAGTGCGACCTGCGTCTCGTCGACGGTGGCCACTTCTATCTCAACGAGCGCCGGGAAGCTCTGCCGGAGGCCATCGCGGACGAGCTAGCGCGGTTAGCGGTCGCGTGGTGACGGGTCGTGACCGTCCAGCCGACTGCTGTCGAGACGGAACCCGACTCCGCGGATGGTCTCGATCAGGCCGTCCCGGTCGAGCTTGGTACGGAGCGCACTGATGTGCACGTCGAGCGTGCGCGTGGACCCGATCCAGTTCTCGTCCCACACTCGGGCGATGAGCTCGTTCCGACGCATGACAATTCCCGGCTCCTCGGCCAGCGCGACTAGCAGGTCGAACTCCTTGAGGGTCAACGTCACCTCCCGGCCGTCGATGACCACCTGCCGGGCGCGCGGCCGGATCGACAGGGCGCCGAGGATGATCCTGCTCTCGGGTGGCGACTCGTTGGGCTCCCGGCACCAGATGGCCCGCCGGGCGTTGGCTGTCACCCGGGCCAGCAGCACCAGACTCCCACAGGGCTTGACGATGTAGTCGTCGGCCCCGCTCGACAGGCTCAGAACGATGGCCGCCTCGTCGGCCACATCGCTGAACATCACGATCGGTACCCGTGACCGCTGCCGTATCCGTCGGCATACCTCGATTCCGTTCAGGTCGGGAAGGTTCATCCCGAGAAGGACGATGTCGGCGTCGGGTGCGTATTCGACGGCGGCATTGCCGGTGTTGATTTGCTCTACCTGGTGCCCCCCGCGCACCAAAATGGACGCCGCTCCTTCGCGGTGGGTCGAGTCGACATCGACCAAAAGAATGCGCAATTCAATATCTCCCGTGGTCGACGTGATGGCGGGAAATGAGGGCCAGGAATTGAAAAGAAGCGGCTCTGCATAGAGCGTGAACGCAATTTGTTGCGGCCATCAATTCGGTGCTCCCCCGGCGTGCGGCAACAATGCCGACCAGTCTTCCCGGCGCACCTCGCCTCGATACTAGTCAGTGAATCTTGCTCACGCCATCCCTGCTATACGGTGGCATTTAACAGGCTATGGCGGGATATAAGGACGTCAAACTTTGGTCACGAGGAGTATGGGTGTCGGTGGTCATCGATGAATCAATAATTCAAGCAAATGTCGGTCCTTGTCCGACCATGTCGCAGTCACGATGTGCGAGAAGTAGGTGGGAGCGTGACCACCTTCGTTACGACGAGTAGTCGACAGGCAATGGCTTGCGCCAGGTTTCGGAAGGGTTTCGGTGCTGGAAAACATGCGTGACTCAATACCGCGGCGACGCCGGCACAACCAGGGTTTGCCCTGGCGGGTGAGCTGCCGTCGGTAATGCCATGGCACATGGCCTGAGGCTGCCATCAGCGAGGGCGAGGCCGTTGGAGGGCTGCCCGGTCCAGCGCCGCCGTAGTGGCGCAGGCACATCTCCTCCAGTGTCGGCGGGCTGCCGGTCAGGCTCCGTGCGCCCAGCGGCGCCAGCACACGGACCACCTCGTCGAGTCCGGCAGTGTCCACATCCAACCGGGCGTGATGGCAGGGATCCGTGCGGCAGCGCGGCGGGTCGGAGTCTGCCTTGCGCGCCGCGGCGCAAGAGCACCGCATCCGACCTTGCGCCAGGTGGTGCCGCCGTCGTCGCTGTAGACGATCATCGCGCCGTGCGGGTGCGCGCCGCTGGCGGTCGTCCTGCCGGAGTTGACGCGACCATCAGCCGGCCCACGTGTGGGCCACGTTCCAGATTGATGGCGTGCGACGGGCCGATCCCGCGTGCGCGGGAGCAGGGCCGCGGTCCGCGGTCCGCGGTCCGCGAAGATCATATGTCGCTCCGGGACCACCCCCGCGTGCGCGGGAGCAGCACGTCGTTTTGAAAGAGGCCGAGCCTCAAAGACGTTCGATGCCGCCCTATTGCGCAGGCCGTCTACGGGAGACGCGACCGCCGCCCGTCGGAGGGCGCAGCCGTACCACCAGGTCGGCCCAGGCGTGGGCCTCGTCTGGCGTGAGCGGGGCACCCGGGAGGTCCCCGCCGCGCGGCGGCCGTACCGGTTCGGCTGGCGGGAGCGCCACCAACGGGTTTGCTCCACCGGCGAAGCTGCCGATCAGGGACAGCCCCGCGACGAGGTGGCGGAGGAGGCCAGGTATGGCAGCGCGGATCCGTTCCACGGCTGCGCGTCAGGCAGCGACGGACTTGACGTCGGCGACGCGGTCGGTGCGTTTCCAGGTGAACCGCTGCGCCAAGCCGGCGGCGACTACGTTCTTGGCCACCCACCGCATCGCGTACGCCGCCGAATGGTCCACATTGGACAGATCCTTGCCCGAGAACGCTCCACCGCCGTGCCGGGCACACCCGCCATAGGTGTCCACAACGATCTTCCGGCCGGTCAACCTGGCGTCGCCCATCGACCCACCCAACTCGAACCGCCCGGTTGGATTCACCAGCAGCCGGTACCCCTCGATGTCCGGTGTCTCCGTACAGGCGAAGCCGGACGTTATCCCCTGATCGCCAGCGCCTTGCGCATCCAGCGCACTGCCCGACTCACCCGAGCGCAACTCGATCGCCGAGTCGACGCCCTGTGCGATGTCCGGCGACTGTGACCCGATCGCGATGTTCACCCCCCAGGAGGCCCCGTCGAAGCCCTTCTTCGACGAGTCGTACCCGATCCGTAGAATCGTCTCCCACACGATCGCCGGGATATCTGAAAACGCCCGCGTGGTCACCTCACCCGCGACGTGCACCTGACCCGTCGTGATCAACGTATCCACCGTCACCCGGCTGCGTGGGTCCGCACCGATCAACGCGTCCAGCACGCCGCCACTGATCCGATCAGCGATCTTGTCCGGATGCCCCTCCGTCACCGATTCCGACGTGAACAAACGACGCGTCATCGCTTCCCCCTGACGAGTTGGTTCAGGCCATGCTCACCGGCGGGCGCGGCGATCGAAAGTGGCCGTTTGATGACGGCCCCGCCGGCTGTCCCCAACGGACCACCTCAGCGCAGGCCGGCGAAGAGATCTACCTCGCGGGCCGGGGAGGGGACGTCACTGTGCCGGAGGATGAAGTATTCCTGGCCGAATACTGGCCGCAGGACCTCGGGCGGCAGGAGCAGAAAGAACATGTTCTCGCCCTGGCTGGTGTGCGCCTCAAGCGCCTTGCACTTGTTATCCGCGTAGGGTGCGACGTCGATCGTCGTGGTGACCTCGTCGTCCGGGATGCCGAAGTCCTCCGGCGGCTCGAAGCCGAGCTCGATGCCGGCATCCAGCATGTGCTGGAACAGGTCCTTGAGCGCGCCCCGGGGATCGCGGTGTGGTAGAACTTGCGCGGAATGCGGGTCGATCTCGCCGCTTCCAGGGCGATCCGGTGGGCTTGGACGTGATCGGGGTGGCCGTACCCGCCGTTTTCGTCGTAGGTGACGACAACGTCGGGCCGGTACTGCTCCATCAGCGCGGCGAGGCGGGCAGCGGCGTCGGCCACAGGGATGTTGGCAAACGCCTCTGGGTGGTTGTTCGCCTCCCAGCCGGCCATGCCCGTGTCGCGATATCCCAGCAGCTCCACATGATCGACGCCGAGGTGGCCGGCTGATGTCCGGAGCTCCTCCAACCGGAGCCGGGCGACCTCCGCCGCGTCGTGCCCGGCCTGATCCGGCTTCATGCCGTCGGGGCCGTCGCCCTGCTCGCCGTTGGTACACGTCACCAGCACCGTACGCACGCCTTCGGCGGCGTAGCGAGCGAGAATTCCCCCGTGCTGATCACTTCGTCGTCGGGTGTGCGTGTACCGCCATTAATGTCAGTCCCATGCTCTCACCCTAGGTGGCGATCCCTCCGAACCGTCGAGAGCGGAGCGAATGGACGCCGACATGTTGGGGACACCTCATGTCCCTGGCACGAATAGACCACTTCCGCGCAGAAGAGTTGGGCGGAAAATAAACCATCGTTACGGTTGTTGCCCCATCCTCGGAAGGAGTCGCGCGGATGGCCCTCACTACCTCCAGCGAAAAAGCGGGTGTGGGCAGGAAAACGATAAAAGTCCGCAGGCCGTTGAGCCCCGTTGAGCGCTGGCTGTGGATATCGCATCAGATCTCGCCGATGAACGGGTTTGCCTGGGTGCAGGTGCGTGGCAAGATCTGCCCGGAGCAGTTGGCTTGGGCCGCAGCCGCGGTGGTCGCCGAACAGCCCCTTTTGCGGGTGTCGATTCATGCCAAAGCGGATGGCACCGACCCCTGGTACGAGCCCGCCGCCGAACCCGTCATGCCGATTCGCGTCGTGCACGCCGACGCTGACGACGAGCTGGCGGCCGAACGGGAACTCGACACCGTCGAGATGGCGGTGCCGGTGGACACGTCGACCGCGCCGATGGCCCGGCTGGTCGATGTGGTGCGGGGCGCGGGTACTGAGGCGGAAACACACGACCTTGTCCTGATAATGTCGCACACGATCGTCGATGCCACCGCCCGAGTGAACATGCTCGCCCAGCTGCTCGGCTATGCCGCGGAGTGGGACCCCGATAGCGACCGGCCACGTTCGGTGGTTTCCCGAGACCCGGTCCCACCACTTGGCTACGCGCTGCCGCGTGGGGTCCGCGGCCTGCCCCGGGCCATGGCGGCGGTGTTCACCGAGCACATGGCGTCGCTCCGGGCGCGTACGAAGCCCCTCGCACCGGAGCGGTACGTGGCGCCGGCGGAGAAACGCACCCGGCTGCTGCTCCGGAAACTGTCCGGCGACCAGTTGAAGGCACTGCTGAGCACGTGCCGGCGAAACGGCGTGACCGTGCACGCGGTACTGTCCACGGCCGTCGCCAGAGCAGTCGGTCGCGAAATCGGCATCCAGCAGGGCAAGGTGACCATCCGAACGCCCGTCCAAGCACGCGCGGAGCTGTCGCCACCGCTTGCCAGGAGCGACGTCGGAAACTACATGTGCGTTACGCAAACGTACGTGGATGTGGATCCAAATGCCGAATTCTGGGCCGTGGCCCGTCAATTCAACAAGGATCTCAAGAAGCGACTGCGGCTGCGGGCACACCTTTCGTCGATTGCGCTCATGAGGCGGTTCGCACCAAAATCCCTCGCGACCAGCACGCGTTTCGTCGACGGGATCGACGACCGCGCGGCCGGGGCCGTGTTGGTGTCCAACCTGGGACGCGTCGACTTTCCCGATCGAGTCGGTGACTGGGAGCTGTCCGCCGTTCAGTTCTTCTCCACGATGTCGGTCACCGGGCAAATGGCCATCTGCGCTGTGACGAGCAACGGTGTGCTTCACCTAAACACGTGCTATGTCGAGGGCAGACGTCGGCCGAACGTGCGGCCCGGGTCACCGACGACACGCTGGCGATCCTGATGGCAGCGGTCGGTCGGGGAGAGTAGATGATTACCACCGAGGCCTGGGTGCTGTACGCGAATCCGGAGGACGCGGAGCGACCGACGCGCGTCGAGGACGTGCTACGCCGGGAGAGTTTCTCGTTTCCCGAGCCGGACGACCACGAGGTGCTTGTTGAGCCGCTGTACGGCTCGTACGAGGCCAACATGGACCACGCGCTGACCCGCGATCCGATCGACGTGTGCCGGCAGCGCGGCGAGAAGTCCACGGTCATCGGCAACCTCGGCGTCGTACGGGTGCTGCGCCCGGGACCGTCCGCTCCGACTACGGTCCGCGAGGGCGACGTCTGCATGGTCATGCCGTTCGGGAGACGCGATCGCCACGGGTACGCCGAACTGGTCTACGGCTACGACATGCCGGGGACCGTCGGGCTCATGACCAGACGCACCAAGGTCCGGGCGGAGAACCTCCTGCCCGTTCCCGTGGACAGCGCCTACTCGCTGCCGCAATGGGCCGCCTACGCGCGCTACTTCACGGCATGGGACAACTGGAGTGTCGCCTTCCACTGCTGGAAGGCGCAGATGCGCGAGGAGCATCTGGGCGATTACCTGGTGTTCGGCTGGGGCGGCGGCGTCTCCGTCGCCGAACTGGAGTTGGCGCGGCGCGCCGGATTCCGGGTGGCGATGACCGCGAGCACCGACGAGAGGCTGGCCTATCTGCGGGGCAAGGGAATCCAGCCGGTCGACCGCAGACTCTTTCCCGATCTGGCCAGGAGCGGGCACGGCGAAGACTTCGACCCGGTCGCCGATCGCCGCTACCGCGCCTCCGAACAAGAGTTCCTCCGGGTGATCGCCGAACTCAGCGGCGGTGCGGGGGTAGCGATATTCATCGACAACATCGGCGCCCCGGTCTACAAGGCGACGCTGAAATCGCTGTCCCGGGAGGGCGTGGTGGCAACCGCCGGCTGGAAGGGCGGGATGAACCTGCTGAACCGCCGAGCCACCGAGTGCATCAAACGGCATCTGCATGTGCACACGCACGTCTGGCGTTTCCAGGACTCGGCACGGGTGCGCGACTACCAAGAGGAGACCGGGTGGATCGCCGACATCGATCCAGACGCGATCTACGGTTTCGACGAGATCCCCGTGCTCGCCCAGGATTACCGGATGGAAAAGCTGAGCACGTACTTCCCGATCTACCAGGTCAACCCGGTGTGACGTCGACGTCCCACATTGGCCCGCGCGGCGCTGCCCCTGGGCGGACCGAAGAATAGGAGCAGGATCGATGACCGAATCCACCGTCGCCGGAGCCACCGAAGAGCAGTCGCTCGCCTTCCCTATGGCCCGCGGGTGCCCCATGCACCCGCCCTCGGAGTACGCGATGCTGCGGGCGGACCGGCCGGTTTCCAAAGTCACGCTGCCGACCGGCCAAGCGGCGTGGCTGGTGACCCGGCACGAGGAGGTCAGGCAGCTGCTGATCGACCCGCGGCTTAGCTCCGATCGCACCGCACCGGGATTTCCGCTCATGCTGCCGGTGCCGCCGGGCGCTCTCAGGCAGCTGAACCTCTCGCTAATCTCGATGGACCCACCTGAGCACCCCGCGCACCGACGCATGCTGATACCCGAGTTCACGATGAAGCGGATGCAGGTCCTGCGCGAGCGCATCCAGCAGATCGTGGACGAACGTGTCGACGCGCTCCTCGCGGCGCCCCGCCCGGCCGACCTGGTCGCCGAGCTGGCCATGCCGGTGCCTTCGCTGGTGATCTCCGAGCTGCTCGGCATTCCCTATCTCGATCGCGGCTTCTTCCAACCGCTGGCCATGCGCATCGTCAGCCGCGACAACAGTCCCCAGGTAAGGGCGGCGGCGGGCATGGAGCTCGCCACCTACCTTCACGAGCTGGTCGCCACCAAGGAGAAGGACCCGACCGACGATCTGCTCGGGCGGCTGATCCTGAAGAACCGCGAAGACGCCGTCATGAGTCGCGAGGACATCACGAACCTGGCCCGGTTGCTGCTGATCGCCGGACATATCACCACCACGGACATGATCTCGCTCGGCACCCTGGTCCTGCTCGAGAACCAGGACCAGCTGGCCCTGATCCGGGAGAATCCCGACCTCGTCGGCGAAGCGGTCGAAGAGGCGCTGCGCTACTTCGGCATCGCGGACATGTCCCGCGCGGTACTCGAGGACGTCGAGATCGGCGGCGTGGTGATGCGCAAGGGCGAGGGGGTCATCTGCGCCGCGGTGGCGGCGAACTGGGACGGGGAGGTCTACGCGAATCCGGAGAGGTTCGACATCCGTCGCGGAGCCAGGCACCACCTCGGTTTCGGTCACGGCGCACACCGGTGCCTCGGCGACAACCTGGCCAGGCTGGAGCTGGAGATCGTATTCAAGACGCTCTTCTCGCGGATACCGTCCCTGCGACTGGCCGCCCCGGTCGAGGAACTGCCCTTCAAGGCCGACGCCACGCTCTACGGGGTCTACAGCGTGCCAGTCACCTGGGATCCCGACCCGAGAGCGATGGGGAGCTGACCCCTGGCGCGATGCGGTCTCGCGAGCCCTTTCACCGCGTCTGTGGCGGGGCGTGTTCGTGCTGCTCGGCGTCGCGATCGCCGCCCTGCTGACGGTCGTTCGGCACACCCGCGCCGAGGAGGAGATGGGGCGCCGGGAGCTCATCGGCTCCACCGTCGTCGGTCGTCACGCGGCCCTGGGCGGCGCGTTCCTGCTGCGGGTCTGGTTGGCCTGGCCTTCGTGGTGGAGGTCGCCGGGACCTGGGTGCTGGCCTGCTTCCGGCACGGCTCGGCTCGGCCCGGCCGCGGGCAGGCCGAGCCTGCGCAGCCCGTACGCGCTCGCGTGGCGGCTGCACCGCGGCACGCTGCTCGCGTGGACGGCCGCGTTCGCCGTGGCCGGCATGGTCGTCGGCGGTGCTGCGGTTGCGCAGCTAGGAACTACAGCCGGTGTCGACGAGGCTCGCGATCTCGGCCTGCCCCAGTTGCAGGCGTCGGTCCGCGAGTCGTTCCCGCACGGCATGCGCACCGCGCTCTGGGTGGCCGCCGCGGCCATGCTCGTCGGTACCCGGCTCGCCTGCGCGTCCCGGCGCAAAAGGGTCCGGGAACCCGCCGCGCCGCCCGTGTTGCATGCCGTCGACAAAGTAGGCCAACAGTCGGCAGATAGGCAACACGGGCAGCGGATGGGCTCCCGGTTCAACGCGGAAGGCCACAGGACGTCAAGGGGTTCGGGAAAGCTGCGTTTCCCGGGCGGCGCCTTCGGGGCCGTTTGCCTTTCCGCCCTCGCCCCGGCGCATTAGGCCGCGTACTCCGTGGAACGCGCGGCGCACCGCGGTATCGACGACGTCGTAGCCCAGAGCCCACGCGGTGATGGCGAGGAGGAACACTCCGAACGTCTTGGTCACCGCTGGCGGCTTGGAGCCGACCTTGAGGTTGACGAACGAAGGCTCCCGGAGAGCCTTCATCGTCAGGTCCGCCCGCCGCCTGTACCGGAGGAACGGCAGCCGCCACAGCGCGGGCATCGGCGCGTCCGCCCGCATGGCACCGGTGGTCGCGCGCAGGTTGACGCCATGGTCGAGCCGCCAGACGGCGCGACGTGCGGCATTCTCGTGTAACCGTTCGACGAAGCCCGCGACCCGGGCCGGATGGACGAGGCTGAACGGTGCCACCGACTGTGACAGAAACAGCCGCCGGCCCAGGCGTACACGCAGACTGGCCAGATCGGGCGTCTCGTTGCTGGTGTAGCCGTCGGTCTGGGACAGCCACCGGGAGATCCCCCACCGGATGCCGGTCGC
The DNA here is from genome assembly GCF_011764545.1 of Phytohabitans flavus. GTDB lineage: Bacteria > Actinomycetota > Actinomycetes > Mycobacteriales > Micromonosporaceae > Phytohabitans > Phytohabitans flavus. The sequence goes on from NZ_AP022870.1 coordinate 1,466,753, forward strand.
CGAGCCGAAGACGAGGTAGTCGATCCAGTGATCGAGAATGAAGAACCGGCTGTCGGCGATGGCCCGGCCGTACTTGGACTTCACCATGCTGCGCATGATCCGCCAGTCGGCGAGCACCGCGTCGTTCACATGCCTGATGTAGTCGGTGTCGAGCACGCCCTCGGACAGGTCCCGTTGGACGATGTTCGCACCGTGCCAGGAGGTAGATAGCGACAGCGAGATGCCCTGGCTGTAGTAAGCATCGATGATCGATGACGCATCGCCGACGATCACGTACCGCTCCGGCGAGACGTAGGTGTCGCTGATGTACTGGAGGTCGCGGTAGGCCGAGAAGTCCAGGGCGTTCTCCGGCTTGAGCCAGTCGAGCATCGGGTAGCGGCGGATGATCTGCCAGAACGCCGTACGCAGGTTGCGGTCCAGGTCGGTCCGGGTCTTGTGCAGGCTGACTCCCACGCTGATCCGGTCGTTCGTGAGCCGGATGAGCCAGATCCAGTAGCCGTCGCCCCACAGGTGAACGGTGTCCAGGTCACGCCGCACGACATCGCCGTCGGGGAACTGGAAGTTCCACCGCTCGTCGAAGAAATCGTCGGTGCATCCGGAGAACTGCCCCCAGACCGACGAACTGTCGAACCCGTCGGCGAGGGGACATCGTGCCCGAAACGCTTGACGAGCAGCCGAGCCCGGCCAGAACAGTCGATCAGCCACCGGGCCCGGACCGTGCCGTCGAGGCTGCCGTCCTTGGCTCTCCAGGTCACGACGTGATCGCAGTCCACTCCCAGCGTGCTGCCCAGTTGCAGGTCGCGGACCAGGCCACGATCGATGAGGGTGATGTTGTCGAACTGCTTGAGACGGTCCCGGAGCACCGCCTCGATCTCCGGGCGGACGATCTGGCAGTCGCCAAACATGGTCCGTTGGAACTTCTTGTCGGTGAACGCATCCTTCCAGCGCTCCGGTATCGCGTGCTGAAAACCCCATTCGGACACGCCCGCGCCGAACGCCGTCTTGCCCTCCAGCCCGTGGGCGAACCAGACGCCTCGCTTCTCGAACGACTCGGAAAGCTCCTTGTCGAGCTCGCCGATGGTGCGCAGGAACGCATTGGAGAATATGAGCAAGGATTCTCCGACCTTGTAGGCGCTCGTGCCGCGTTCGGTCAGCTCGTCGACGATGACCACACTGAACCCGCGCCGCGCGTACTGCAGAGCGTTGTGCAGACCGACGATGCCGGCACCGATAACGCATACGTCAGCGCGCACTGTCTCAGACATCCGTTACCTCTTCTGCTAGGCGTGCGGCTGGCAATTCCATGGAACGCCGGCGCGCCGCGGGGAGTCATCGAATTGTGGGTGGCCTGATCCTGCGGTGCATGAAGAGTCCACCCAGGTCGGAAAGACCGGGTGCCCCAGGCGGGCTTCGCACGTGGAGGCCTACTCAGCCGCTGACGGTGCCCGCTGACCAACGATCTTGGCTGGGAAGATTCCGGCCTTCGCTGTGCCGCTGACGGAGTCGCCGTCGAAGGTCAGCTCCATCGTGGCGGTGACCTTGATCGGCTGGGTGATCGCCGTCTTCCAGGTCAGCTTGTTGCCGCTCAGTTGCGGTTCCGTCAGCTCCTGCGCCTCCTCCTGCTCGTAGCGGCTCACACCGGAGATCTGGTCAGGCCCGTGCTGTACCAGGTCGAGTTCGAACCTCCGGTCGCCTACTGGCGTGGCGATCGAAAGCTGCCAGGTGCCGGTCAACGACATGTCGGTCGTTCCTTTCCGATCGTGTGTCGAGGGAGCCGGGTGATCAGTCGCGGACGGGGACACTGCGGCCTTTTCAGAACATGCTCACTGCCGCGGACGGCGGTCGGCAGTGGACGTTTGATGACGATGGGTCACCTGTCCGCAAGGGACCACTTCATCCGCGCGCGACTGCTCGTCCACACTGGACAGCGGAGGACGTCATGGATTGGACAACCGGTAGGACTGGCGCTGCGACTCGCTCGGCGCGCTTCTGGCACACGCGAGCCAGGTCGCTGTACACGCGCCGTGGTTCGCGCTACCGAGGGATGTGGCCAGACAGGTACTCGCGATCGAGCACTACGTCCTGCGCGACGCGGCCCCCAGCTTGCGCGAAACCGACCTCTTCGAGGATTGGGCGCTATAGGCCTTCCGTGTACCGCCGGACGATTCGCCGGCGCAGCGCGACCGCCGAGGCGAGGGCGGTGGCGGCGCCGGCGCAGCACCCGATCACGACATCCACGGCGCTGTGCGCGGCCCACTGGACATAGGTGACCGCGCCGGGCGGGGTCAGCAGCCCCAGCCACCGCAGCGGCCCCGGCAGCCACCACGGCACGATGGCCAGGAGCAGAACCAGTCCACTGAGGACTTTCAGGAGCCCGACTCCCTGTGTCCGGTCGCCGGCGAAGGCGGTGGCGGTGAGCATGATCAGCGGTGCCTGCGCGGCGCCCAGCACGATTGCGGGCAGCAGTGCGGGCAGGGCATCGGGCGCGAGGCCGCAGACCGGCACGGCGACCACCAGGCCGGCCAGCGCGAGCAGGCCGGTGAAGGCTATCCGGTACCCGAGGTAGCGCTCGAGCGTCACCGGCGTCACACGCAACAACTGGAGCCTGCGCTCTGTCATGTCGTCGAACATCAGGAGTGCGCCCACCATGCCCATGATGAGCGGAACGTGGATGACCACGGCGACGGTGAGCAGCAGTGGCAGGTACGGGTCGAGGCCGAACCCGGTCCGGTCGCGCACTAGCTCGGCGAGCCACGGGTACCCGAACCGGATCGCCGTGGCAAGCGCGACCGGCACCACGGTCAGGAAGGCGGGCAGCAGGTCCAACCCGGCGGTGCGCACATCGGCCCGTGCGAACGTCAGCACCCAACCGCCGCGCCACCGGGCACGCCCCCGCGGGCGACCCGGCCGGCTGGTACGCGCGGCGGCGGGCGCCTGGACCGCGTGCCGGTGGAAGCGCCGCCGTGCCAAGGCGTACGCCGAGGCGATCCACACGAGCAGGTATCCGGTCGCCGCAGCGCCTGCCGCCGGGCTGAGCGGTCGGCCAGTCAGCCCGGCATCGATGAGGTCGGCAGCGCCGGTGGTCGGCAGCGCGTACAGGACGGGATGGTCCACCACGCCTGCGAGATGGGCCAGCGGCGCGGCCAGGAGCGGGGCGATCACCGCCGGCGCCGTGGTGAGGTATCCGACGAGCGTGCGGTGCGGCTGCACGAGCGCGAACGCGAGCAGCAGCGTGAGTACGGCCACCAGACCCACGCCCAGCAGCGCGAGGCCCGGCTGGTGCGGGCGCAGCCGGGCCGCGGACAGGCCGACCGGCACGGCGGCGGCCAGCGACAGTCCGGTCAGCACGGCCAAGCGCACGCCGACGTACTCCCGAAGCGCAGCGGGCTGACCAGCAGGGCGGCGAGCGCGCCATCGGCGCGTTCGCCCAAGAATAGAGCCGGAACGAAGAATCCACCGAACGTCGCGGTGTCCAGCAAGAGGACGCCGGTGCCCAGCCGTCCCGCCGCGGAGGCGGGCACGACCGCCACCGCGACCGTCCACATGACACAGACGACGGCGGCTACGGCGGGGATCTGTGCGCGCAGCTCCAGCCGCCACTCCAGGCGGCCCAGCGCCACCAAGCGCCGCACCGCCGGGGCGGTCACAGGCGCCCACCTGTGATCCGGACGAACACGTCGTCGAGCGACGCCTCCGTGCTGTGGATGGTCTCCACCCGCCCGGTGCGCAACAGGTCAAGGAAGCCAGGATCGCTGGGCAGGTCTTCGAGCCGGAACTCCCTGCGGCGCGTCCCGTCGCCATCCCGGTACTCGACGGCCACGCCGTGGTGTCCGTACCGCAGGCGGAAGCCGCGCGGCGAGTCGATGTCGGCGATCCTGCCGGCGACCACGAAGGCCACCCGGTCACACATCTCGTCCGCGGTCGCCATGTCGTGGGTGGTGAGGAAGACCGTGCGTCCCTCGTCGACCTGTTCCCGGATCAGCGACCGGACCGCCGCAGTGTGCACCGGGTCGAGGCCGGAGGTCGGCTCGTCGAGGAACACCAGATCGGGAAGGTTGACGAAGGCCCGTGCCAGACCGAGGCGCACCTGCATGCCTTTGGAGAAGGTGGCCACCGCCCGATCGGCCGCGTCCGCGAGGTCGACGCGCTCCAGCAGCAGCCGTGCGTCGGCGACCGGCGGCTCGAACAGGGACGCGAACGCCTCGAGGTTTTGCACGGCCGTGAGCTTCGCGAAATGGGCCGGCAACTCGAAGCCGACGCCGATGCGCTGGTAGTAGTCCGGCCCCCATGCACGAACCGGACGGCCGAGCACCTCGGCCCGTCCTTCATAGCCGCGCAGCAGCCGGGTCAGCACCCTCTGCGTGGTGGATTTCCCGGCCCCGTTCGGTCCCAGAAATCCGAACACCTCACCGCGCGCCACGCGAAAAGACATGCCATCGACGGCGTACCGGTCGGCACCACGGTAGCGGACTCGGAGGTCCTCGACTTCGATCACCGCGCCCGCCGCCGGACGCCCGCGTAGCACCGCTCGACCACGCCGGTCACCTTACCGGCGGTGGGCCTGGCGCGGGCCCAGCGCGGATGTTCGGTCATCGATCGATCGTCAGCAGGTCACCGAGCACGTCCCGGTGATGCGCGGCAGTGCCCAGTGCGATCGCGTCCGCCTTAGCCCGCTTGAGGTACAGGTGCGCGGGGTGCTCCCAGGTGAAGCCGATCGCGCCGTGCAGCTGCACGCACTGCTCAGCGGCCTGTACCGCCACCGGCCCGCAGTGCGCCTGCGCCAGCGCCGCCGCTACCGCGGTGTCCGGGTCCCCCTCGGCGAGGCAGCCGGCGGCGTACCGCGCCGTCGCCCGAGCTTGGGTGACCGCAACCCACAGCTGCGCCAGCCGGTGCTTGACCGCCTGAAAGGAGCCGACCGGCCGGCCGAACTGCTGCCGCCGCTTGACATAGGCCAGCGTGGCGTCCAGGCACCACTCGGCGATGCCGAGCTGCTCGCTGGCCAGCAGCACGGTTCCGGCGAGCAGCGCCGCCGCCACGGCCGGGGCGGCGTCCGCCACTCGGGTGGCCCGTGCGCCGGCCAGCGTGACGTCGGCCAGCGGCCGGGTCATGTCCAGCGAGATGACCTCGGATACGTCGGCCGCCTCCCGCGACACCGCCCACAGCCCGCCGTTCGCCGGTACCAGCAACAGGTCTGCGGGCAGCGCGTCGGCCACACCGCCGACCGCGCCGGTGAGCCGCTCGCCGTCGGCGGTGACGGTCCCCGGCAGGCCGGCGCCGGGGCGGGTGGACAGCGGCAGCGCGAGCACCGCGAGCACCTCGCCGGCGGCAGCCTTCGCCAGCAGCCCGCAGTCTTGGCCGGACAGCAATGCGGCGGTGGCCATCGCCGCGCCCAGGTGCGGGACCGGTGCGACCGCCCGGCCAAGCTCCTCGGCGACCACGGCCGCCTCCCGGTACGAGCCGCCCGCCCCGCCCCGGTCCTGCGGGACGGCGAGCCCGGCGCAGCCTACGTCCGCCGCCAGCGTCTGCCATAGGCCGGTGTCGTACGGGTCCGAGCTCTCCACCCGCGCCAGCACCGCCTGCCACGGCGCCCGGTCGGCGAGCACCCTGCGTACGCTGGCGCGTAGCTCGTCCTCGACGTCCGAGTAACGGAGGCTGATCACCCGGCCACCTCGCGAGGCAGGCCGAGCACCCGTTCGGCGATGACGTTGCACAGGATCTCTGAGGTGCCGCCCTCGATGGAGTTGGCTCTCGCGCGCAGGTATCGGTACCCGGACGTGCGCTCCCGCCAGTCTCTTCTGGACGGTCGACGCATCGTCCAGTCGTCGTACCGCAGCGCCTCGTCGCCGAGCAGCTCCAGCTCGAACCCAGAGATCTCCTGGTTGAGATGCGAGTTCGCGTACTTGACCGCGGAACCGTCCGGGCCGGGCTGACCGGCGGCCAGCTCCTCGCGCAGCCGCTGCGCGGTCAGCCGACCCGCCTCGGCCGCGACCCACAGCCGCAGCAGCGCGTCGCGCCCGGCCGCGGTACGCAGCTCCGGCCGCGCACGCCACTTCCGAACCACCAAGCCGATCATCCCGTCCCCGCGCGGTACCGGGTCGCCGCCGAGCGCCACCCGCTCGTTCATCAGCGTCGTTCGCGCGACCTGCCAGCCCTGCCCGACCTCGCCGATACGGTGCGCGTCCGGGATGCGTACCCCGGTCAGGAACACCTCGTTGAACTCGGCCTCGCCAGTGATCTGGCGCAGCGGCCGGACCTCGACGCCAGGTGCGCTCATGTCGCACGCGAAATAGGTCAACCCTTCGTGCTTTGGGGCCGACGGGTCGCTGCGTGCCAGCAGGACCGCCCACTGCGCCTCGTGAGCCGTGGACGTCCACACCTTCTGCCCGTCGACGACCCAGTCACCGTCCGCCTCCCGAACCGCCCTCGTGGACACCGAGGCCAGGTCCGAGCCAGCGCCGGGCTCGCTGAACAACTGGCACCACACCTCCTCCTCGGTCCAAAGTGGACGCAGCCAGCGCCGGAGCTGTGCGACGGTACCGTGGCGCAGCATGGTCGGTGCCGCCATGCCCAGCCCGATGCCGACACGCGGCAGCGGCACGTCAGGCGCCCCGGCGGCCGCAAGCTCCCCGTCCACCACCGGCTGCAGGTCGCGCGGGAGGTCCATGCCGCCCAGCCCTTGCGGGAAGTTGACCCAGGCGAGCCCGGCGTCGAACCGGGCGCGTAGGAACTCCAACCGCTCGGTGGTGGCCGGGGCGTGCTCGGCGAGGAACGCCCGTACCTGCCCGACCAGTTCGTCGCTCCGCATACAGGTCCTTCGGTGAATTCGGCGGCGATGCGACCCAAAATTCCCGGCCAGTAGCACAGCACATTGAATTGTGGACGCCACCGGAACGTGCGAATATGGCGGGTGGCCCATTAGCGTGGCTCATTTCTACCGCATTCGCACAACGACGGCACCGCCGGCGTAGGGCCGTAAGCGGCAGCGGCAAGAAGCAACCACCCAACCGGCCTGTGGCCGCTTCCGGGAGTCCGAACCGGGCTGGCAGCAAGTGTCCACTACCGTCAAAGGTGCTGGCCGGAAAGCATGACTGGGACGGCCGGGTCCGACCGGCGCCGCCGAGTCACTTACTCCGGGGGCCGTAACGCCATGCCCGTAAAGAACGTCTTCCTGTTCGCCGGCCAAGGGTCGCAGTACTACGGAATGGGACGCGACCTGTTGTCCGACCACCCGGTTTTCAGTGCGTCCATGAGCAACTGGAGCACGGTATTCGCGGATCTGGGCCTACCCGGCGTATTCGAAGAGATTTACCGTGCGGACCGTACGGCTGCCGACCCGTTCGATGAAATACGGTTCACCCACCCCGCGATTCTCATGGTCGAGCTCGCCATGGCGGAGACGCTGCGGGCGGAGGGCGTCGAACCGGACTACGTGCTCGGGGCGAGCCTGGGCGAGTTCGCAGCGGCTGCGGCGGCCGGCGTGCTGAGCCCGGAGGATCTGGCCCGTTCGGTCGTGGAGCAGGTCCACATGCTCGAAAGGCACCGCGTGCCAGGAGCGATGCTTGCCGTGCTCGGCGACGTCGCGTTGTACCACGATGACGAGTGGCTGGGCGCCGACGTCGAGCTGGCCGCGGTCAACTCGGACCGCAACTTCGTAGTCTCCGGTGACGCCGCGGGTGTGGCCCGCGCCGAGCGGCGCCTGCAGGAGCTGCGCGTGCTGTACCAGCGGTTGCCGGTCAACCACGCGTTCCACTCCTCGCGGCTGGACGCGGTTGCTGAGCCGTACCTGAGCTCACTGTCCCGGCTGACGCTGCGCCCACCCGCGGTGCCGTTCGTGTCCTGCGAGTCGGCCGGGTACGTCACGCACTTCGACGCGTCGCACTTCTGGCAACTTGTGCGTGCGCCCATCCGGTTTCGCGAGGCGATCCAGTTCCTGGATCGGCAGGACCCGGACGTCGTGTACCTGGACCTCGGGCCGTCCGCCACGATGGCGAACTTCGTGGCGAGCATCGTGCGCGGCGACGGCCGAAACCGCGCGGTACCCATCCTGGATCCTTTCGCGCCGCGCGGCCGGGCCCTGCAAGCCATCAGGACCCAAGCCGGTCGGTCACGGCGCGCCTCCACCTCAGCGCCAGGTCAGGGAGGGAAGCAGATGAGAGCGGTTGTGTTTCCGGGGCAGGGGTCACAGGCGCGGGGGATGGGCGGTGACCTGTTCACCCGGTTCCCCGACCTGACCGCCACGGCGGACCAGATCCTCGGCTACTCCGTCGCCGAGCTGTGCCGCGAGGACCCGCGCGGCCAGCTCGACCAGACGCAGTTCACCCAGCCGGCGCTGTTCGTGGTCAACGCCCTCGCCTACCTGGCCCGCAGGCAGGACGGCGAGCCGGCGCCGGACTACTTCGCCGGGCACAGCCTCGGCGAGTACAACGCCCTGTGCGCGGCGGGGGCGTTCGACTTCGCGACCGGGCTGCGCCTGGTGTGTGAGCGCGGCCGGCTCATGGCGGCCTCGACCGGCGGCGGCATGGCGGCGGCGGTCGGTCTCACGGAGGAGGCGGTGCGGGAGGTGCTGTCGCGCGGCGCGCTGTCCGGCATCGACCTGGCCAATCACAACGCGCCGGACCAGTTCATCGTGTCCGGTCCGCGGGAGGCGGTCGAGTCGGCGCGCGAGGCGGTGCTCGCCGCCGGAGCACGGGCATACCTGGTACTTCGGGTGAGCGGCGCCTTCCACTCGCGGTACATGGAACCGGCCCGGCGCGAGTTCGAGCAGGTGCTCGCCGGCTGCGAGTTCCGCCCGCCGCAGGTACCCGTCGTAGCCAACGTCACGGGGCGCCCGTACGAGCCGGGCTCGGTGCGGGAGATCCTCGCCGAGCAACTGGTTCGGCCGGTGCGATGGGAGCGGAGCGTGCGGCACATGCTCGCCGCCGGGGTGTCCACTTTCGACGAGGTCGGGCCGGGGGAGGTGCTGACCGGCCTGGTCAAGAAGATCCGGCAGGCCGTACCCCCCTCACCGGCTCCCGCGCCGCCGGTCCCGGCCCGGCGGTTGCGGCCTGAGGACCTGGGCAGCGCGGAGTTTCGGCGCACCTACGGCAGCCGGTACGCCTACGTGTGCGGGGCGATGTACCGCGGCATCGCCTCCGAGGAACTGGTCATCCGCGCGGCTCGTGCGGGCATCCTCGCGTTCTTCGGCACCGGGGGCCTCGACCTGCCCCGTATCGCGGACGCCATCGACCGCCTGGCCCACGAACTGGGTGACGGCCGCCCGTACGGCATGAACCTGGTGCACAACCCGGGACAGCCGGAGGTGGAGGACGCAACGGTCGGGCTGCTGCTCGACCGCGGGGTGCGCAACGTCGAGGCGTCGGCGTTCATGAAGATCACCCCGGCCCTCGTCCGGTACCGGCTCTCCGGACTGAGCAAGGGCGCCGACGGCGAGGTGATGGCCGCCAACCGCGTCATCGCCAAGGTTTCCCGGCCGGAGGTGGCCGAGAGCTTCCTGTCTCCCGCGCCGCAGCGGCTGGTCAGCCTGCTGGAGCGGGACGGGCTCATCACCGCTGAACAGGCCGCGCTCGGCGCGGGCATACCCATGGCGGACGACCTGTGTGTCGAGGCGGATTCCGGAGGGCATACCGACCGGGGCGACCCGATCGTGTTGCTGCCCACGATGCTGCGGCTACGCGACCGGATGGTCGCCGACCACGGCTACCCGCACGGGTACGGGTCGGCGCGGCCGGTGGCATCGGAACCCCGGAGGCCGCGGCCGCGGCGTTCGTCCTCGGCGCAGACTTCGTGGTCACCGGTTCGATCAACCTGTGTACGGCCGAGTCAGGAATGAGTCCGGTCGCCAAGAGCATGCTGGAACAGATCAACGTCCAGGACACCGACTACGCGCCGGCCGGTGACATGTTCGAGTTGGGCGCACAGGTACAGGTCCTCAAGCGGGGGTGTTCTTCCCGGCTCGGGCGCGCAAGCTCTACGAGCTGTACCGGAGGCACGAGTCGCTGGACGAGATCGACGCCGAGACCCGTGCCGTCATTGAGGCGCGGTACTTCCGCAAGAGCTTCGAGGAGGTGTGGCAGGACACGCGCGCATTCTTCGCCGTCCGCGACCCCCGCGAGATCGAACAGGCCGAGCAGAACCCGAAGCACAAGATGGCGTTGGTGTTCCGCTGGTACTTCGGGCACAGCCAGCGCGCGGCCATGCAGGGTCTGGAGGAGTACCGGGTGGACTTCCAAGTGCACTGCGGTCCGGCGCTCGGCGCGTTCAACCAGTGGGTCCGCGGCACTGTCCGGGAAAGCTGGCGCAACCGGCACGTCGACGAGATCGGCGAGCTGATGATGCGCGAAACCGCGGTCTGCCTGGAACAGCGGCTGGACGAGCTGGTGAATGCGGGGGCCCGATGACGAACCAGACGGCGGTGGCGGTGACCGGCATCGGCTGCCGGGCGCCGGGCGCCCGCGACCACCGCGAGCTCTTCGACAACCTGTGCCGGGGCGTCAGCACGGTCAGTGAGATCGATCCTCAGCGGTGGGATCCGGCCGACTTCTACTCCCCGGACATCTCGATACCCAACAAGACCGTCAGCAAGTGGTGCGGCCAGATCGACGAGCCGTACGGGTTCGACGACAGCTTCTTCCGGTTGTCGCCCAAGACGGCCAAGCTGATGGATCCCCAGCAGCGGCTGCTGCTGGAGGAGACCTGGCACTGCGTCGAGGACTCAGGCACGCCGCTGCGGGCACTGCAGCAGGCCCGCACCCTCGTCTTCGTCGGCGTCGCCGCCCGCGACCATCTGCAGCAGGGCAGCGAGCCCGGTACCACCGTCGAGGCGTACACCACCTTTGGCGGCTCCGACTACATGCTCGCCAACCGGATCTCGCACGCGTTCGGCCTGCGCGGGCAAAGCATGGCCATCGACGCGGCGTGTGCCTCGTCCGCGGTCGCGATCCACCTGGGCATCCGTGCGCTGCTGGACGGAGACGCCGACTTCGTCCTCGCCGGCGGGGTGCTGCTCAACCTCCACCCGTGGAAGTACATCTCGTACTCCAAGGCGCGGATGCTCAGCCCGTCCGGACTGTGCCGGACCTTCGACAAGGACGCCGACGGGTTCGTTCCGGGCGACGGGGTCGGAATGGTCATGCTGCGCCGGCTGGACGACGCGGTGCGCGACGGCGACCACGTCTACGGGCTGCTGATGGGCAGCGCCGTCAACCACAACGGCGCCGGGCGCACCATCACCGCGCCTTCTGTAGCGGCACAGCGGGACGTCATCACCGCGGCCCTGGACCGTGCCGGCTTCGATCAGGCCACGGTCGGCTACGTCGAGGCACACGGCACCGGTACCCCGCTCGGCGACCCCATCGAGGTGGAGGCGCTGCACCGGGTGATGTCCGGCGTGCCGCGCGAAGACGGCGGCTGCTGGATCGGCTCGGTCAAGCCCAACATCGGGCACCTGGAGGCGGCCGCCGGGGTCGCCGGCCTGGTCAAGGTGCTGATGATGATGGCGCACCGGCGCATCCCACCAAGCGTTCACCTCAGCACCGTCAACCCACTGATCAAAGTGGACGATGGCGTGCTCCGCCTGGCCCGCGAGGCGACCGCGTGGGAACCGGTTGGCGACCAGCCGCTGCGGGCCGGGGTCAGCTCGTTCGGCGGCGGCGGCGTCAACGCGCACCTGTGCGTCGAGGAGCACCGCCCGGCAGCGGATACCGGCGCCGACCCGCTGGCGGGTACCCCCCAGCCGTTCCTGCTCTCCGCGCCCTCCGCCCGGTCGTTGGAACTGCTGCTGGACCGCTGGCGGGCGGGCCAGGCCGGCGACGGCTGGATCCGCGGCCGGGTCACCGACATCTGCGCCACCCTGGCCGCCGGCCGCGAGCAATTCCCGGTGCGAACCGGCGGCCTTGTGTCCACCGTGGACGACATTGTCGCACTGCTAGCCGATCCGCCGGCTCCGATCCACCCGGAGTCCTCGCCGGAGTGCGCGCTGCGGGTGGGCGAGCTGGCCGTGCCGCCGCCCTTGCCGCTCGCCGCGTTCCTTCACGCGCCACCCGTCGCCAGCGTCCTTGCCGCCATGGAAAGCGAGGCTCCGGCAGCCGGTGCGCAGCTCGCCGCGCTGCGCCGCGGGGACGGCGGGCCGGCGGAGCGGTTCCTGCTCACCTACCTCGTGGTGCGGGTGCTGCGGGAGCTGGGAGTGCGGCCGGCGACAGTAACCGGGTACGGCGCCGGCGCGGTGGCCGCGCTGGCCGCGACCGGGGCGCTCGACTGGCCGTCCGGGCTGGAGCTCGCGCGGGGCGGCTCCGCGCAGGTACCTCTGCGCGCCCCGGACGTGCCGCTCGTGCACGCCACGAGCGGCCGGACCGCCTACCCGTACCTTGTCGACAGCGGCTACTTCGACGAGCTGCTGGACGGCCTCGTAGTGGAGCCGGAGGTGGCCGCCGCGGTCGCCAGCCGGGCGGCCCCGATCGTCGGCAGCCAGCGGGTACTACGCCGCGCGATCGACGAGTGGAACCGGGTGCTGGGCCTGCGCGGGCTGGGGGAGTGGCGGATTTCCACCGACGAAGCCGGCCTGGCCGCGGACACCGGCGTCGACCCCCGCTGCACACTGGTCCGCGTCCTCGCCCTGGAGAACGCGTTCGACGAGCTCAACCGGGCATGGAAGCTGTCGCTGGACCGGCTGGCGCCCGACCGGCGGATCGCCGAGCTGCTGGACCTGCTCGCTGGCGGCCTGCTGGACCCGGACGGGCTGCTCGGACTGCTGACCGGTGACCCAGCGGAGCGGGTCGCGATCGCGGACCGGGTGCAGCGTGGCGCCGCCGGGCTCGGCATCTCCAGCGATGGCCGGTACCTCGCGCTGAAGGACCGCGCGCGGATGCCCGCCGGGCTCGAGGCGGCCGCGGCCTGGATGCGGGACGCGGCACCGGGCGCCGCTGACCCAGCCCCTGACGTCGCTGTCGCGGTCTCCGTCGGCAGCACGCCCGACATCCCGGGCGGCGCTGACCACGTGGCGATCGCCGATCCGCAAGCGCTGGCCGACCAGCTCGCGACGCCGCTGCTCGCACTGTGGCGGCGCGGCCTGGCGGTCGACTGGCATCGGTTCTACGCGGGTCGCGGCACCCGCAAGGTGCCGCTGCCCACCACGGAGTACGTGCGGACCGTGTACCGGCACGCGCCGGCCGCACTCGCGGACCAGCCACAGGTGCGCGGCGTGCGGCTGGTGGAGCTGGACGCCGGCTGGGTAACGGACGCCGGCCCGGCAACCCCGGTGCGGGAGAGGACGGCCCTGGTGGTCGCGCCCGCCGATCTGCTCGACGAGGTACGCGAGGCGGCGGCCGCTGCCCTTCCCGCGTACCGCCTGGCTTTCGCCGGCATCGGTTCGCAGTACCGCCACGAGGCGGCCGACGGATGGACGGTACGCACCGAGGAGGGCGACTGGGACCGGCTGTTCGCGGGGCTCGCCGGGCAGGGCCTGCGCCCCCAGTACGTCGTGCGGCTGGCCGGACCCGACGGCGCCGACCTGGCGCGGCGGGTCGAGGACAGCGTGCTGGTGCCGTTCCTGCTCGCGCAGCGCCTGCTCCGGCGGCGCGACGGCGTACCCACACTCATCCTCGACGTTGCCGCGCTCGGCGCGCCGGAACCCGACGCGGCGGCGGCACTTGGCCGGAGCCTGCGCTGGGAGAGCAGCTCGGTGCGGCTGCGACCGATCACAGTGGACAGTGCGCCGGCGAGCGCCGAGACCTGGCGCCGGATCGCCGAGGAGTTCGGCATCGCGGGCGACGACCCGGTCCGCCACCGCGGCGGTGTCCGGTACGCCCGCCGCTTCACCATCCGGGAACCCGAGCAGCCGCCGACCCCGCCGAACCCCGTGATCCGGCCTGGCGGGGTCTACCTGGTAACCGGCGGCCGGGGCGGCCTCGGCCAGGCGGTCGCCGCCCATCTGCTGTCCGTGCCCGGGGTCCGGGTCGCGCTGGCCGGCCGCAGCCTCATGACCACCGAACTCGCCCGCGACCTGGCGACCGTCGCCGAGGCCGCCGGCGACCGGATCGCGTACTTCCCGGCTGACGTGTCCGACCTGGAGTCCACCCGGACGCTCGTCGCCGGCGTACGCCACCGGTTCGGACCGGTCAACGGCGTGGTCCACGCGGCCGGCGTACTGCGTGACGGGTACCTCGTGAACAAATCCGTGGCAGATCTGGGTGCGGTACTGGCGCCGAAGGTGCACGGCGCGGCGAACCTGGACCTGGCGCTCGCCGACGAGCCGCTCGACTTCTTCGCGCTCTTCTCGTCCCTGGCCGCCGTCACCGGAAACCCTGGCCAGTCGGACTACGCGGTCGCCAACGCCCTCATGGAGGCGTTCGCGGCCGACCGGGAGCAGCGGCGCACGGCGGGGACCTGCCGGGGCCGTACCGTGGCGATCGGCTGGCCGTGGTGGGACGCGGGCGGCATGACCGTGCCGGGCGGAACCGGCACGGTGTTCAGCATCGACAACGGCTTCGCGCCGATGCCGGTGTCGGTCGGCCTGGCAGCTCTGGACACCGCGCTGTCCGGCGCCTCCGCCCAGCGCCTGTTCCTGTACGGCGACCCCGAGCGTGCACTGCCCTTCTGCCACGGCGACCAACGCACGCCGGTGCCTGAGCCGCCGTCCCCGCCTGGCGACAAGCCCGAGGTGCCCTGGGCGTCCCGGTACGTATCGTTGCTGTTTTCCGAGCTGCTGGACGTTCCGGAGCGCGACATCGACGCCTCGCGCGGGCTGGACAGCTACGGCATCGACTCGATCCTGGTGCGCAACTTCAACACCCGGGTGGAACGCGACCTGGGCGTGATCCCGCACACCCTGCTGTTCGAGTGCCGTACCATCGCGCAGGTCGCAGCGGTTCTCGCGAGCCGCTTTCCGGAAATCGCCGCCGCGCCCCCCGAGCGGGCCGAACTCCGGGCGGTCGAGCAGGCCGCACCCGCCGCCGCGGCGGCCGTTGCGGTGCGGGCCGCGCCACGCCCGCGTGGCGAGCGGGAGCCGGTGGCGATCATCGGGGTGTCCGGCCGGTACCCCCAGGCTCCGGACCTGGACGCGTTCTGGCGCAACCTAGTCGGCGGCCGCGACTGCGTGACCGAGATCCCGGCCTCGCGGTGGGACTACCGCGAGCGGTTCACGGCGGAGCCGGGGGCCGGCACCTACTGCAAGTGGGGCGGATTTCTGGACGGCGTCGACCGGTTCGACCCGCTGTTCTTCAACATCTCACCCCGCGAGGCGGAACTGATGGATCCGCAGGAGCGGCTGTTCCTGCAGACCGCGTGGGACGCCTTCGAGGACTCGGGCTACCCGCCGTACCGGCTCGGCAGCCCAGACAGCGCGGCTGAGCGCGCGGTCGGCGTCTTCGTCGGCGTGACCACCCAGTCGTACCTGCTGTGGGGACCGGACCAGTGGCGCCTGGGCAACATGGTGATGCCCACCTCGACGCTCTGGTCCATCCCGAACCGGGTCTCCTACTGCCTCGACCTGCGCGGCCCGAGCATGCCGGTGGACACCGCGTGCGCGTCCTCGCTCACCGCGCTGCACCTCGCGTGCGACAGCCTTGCCAAGGGGGACTGCCGCCTGGCGCTGGTGGGCGCGGTCAACCTGTACCTGCACCCGAGCAAGTACGACTGGCTCTGCCAGATGCAGATGGTCTCCCGCACCGGGCACTGCCACACGTTCGGCGCGGGAGCAGACGGCTTCGTGCCCGGAGAGGGAGTGGGCGCGGTCGTACTCAAGCCGCTGGCCGACGCCGAACGGGACGGCGACCGGGTACTCGCGGTCATCCGAGGCACCGCCGTCAACCACGGAGGGCGCACGAGTGGGTTCACCGTGCCCAACCCGAACGCCCAGGCCGACCTCGTCACCCGCGCGATACGTGCCGCAGGGCTGGCCGACACCGGGATCAGCTACCTGGAAGCGCACGGGACCGGCACGTCGCTCGGCGACCCGATCGAGATCGCCGGGCTGGGCAAGGCATTCGACCAGCTCGGACACCGCGAGGTCTGCGCCATCGGCTCGGTGAAGTCGAACATCGGCCACCTGGAAGCCGCCGCAGGCTTGGCCGGGCTGACGAAGGTCCTGATGCAAATGCGGCACCGCCAGCTCGTACCGTCGCTGCACGCGGAACCGGCCAACCCGAGCATCGACTTCGCCGCCACTCCGCTGCGGGTGCAGCGCACGCTGGCGCCGTGGGAGCGTCGCCGCGGTACGGACGGCACGGAACTGCCGCTGCGTGCCGGGATCAGCGCGTTCGGCGCGGGCGGCGCCAACGCCCACGTGATCGTCGAGGAATACCTCGGCCCGCAGCCGGCGCCCGACGCCACCCCGGGCGAGCACCTGGTCGTGGTATCGGCGAAGAACTGGGACCGGCTGCGCGAACACTCCCGGAACCTGGCCGAGAGCATCCGGGCCCAGAGGGAGGACCTCAGCGTCGCCGAGGTGGCGTACCAGCTGCAGGTGCGCCGCGAACCGCTGGCCGAGCGCGCCGCGGTATTGGTATCCACAGTGGACGAAGTGGTCGGCGCGCTCGGGGCGCTGGCCGACGACCGGGCCCCGGACGCACCGTACTGGACGCGTACCGGGCGGCGAGAGCCCAAGCGACCCACCGCCGGCCTGGCCGAGCTCGCCCAACATTGGGTCTCCGGCGGCGATGTGCGGTGGGAGACGCGGTACCACCGCCCGCTGCGCCACGTCGCTCTGCCCGGCTACCCGTTCGCCGAGGAGCGGTACTGGGTCCCCGAAGCCGAGCCGGAGGCCGGGCCGCCCGTGGAGCACCCGTTCCTCACCGGCTCAGGTACGGACGGCACGTTCACCGCCCGGTTCATCGGCGACGAGTTCTTTCTCGACGAGCACCGGGTGCACGGCGAGCGCGTCTTTCCCGCGGTCGGATACCTGGAGATGGTCAGGGAAGCCGCCACCGCCGCCGGGTACGCAGCGCGGAGTCTGTCCGGCAACGTTTGGGCGCACCCGATCACGGTCCCCGAGCCACGGTCTGTCCACATCGAACTGTCCGGCGACCCGCGCGGCGCGCGGTACGCGGTCTACAGCGACGGCGCGGCGGGCGAGCGGGTCCTACACGGCCAGGGCCGGGTCGACGACTCGGACGACGCCCGTGCACCCGAGCGGCTGGACCTCGCCGGCATCCGCGGTCGATGCCCGCACAGCATCCCCGGCGCCGACTACTACCCCTGGTTGCACCGCCTCGGACTGCAGCTCGGCCCGGCCTACCAGGGCGTTCTGGACCTGCACTGGGGAGGCCGGGAGCTGCTGTCCGAATACCGGCTGCCGGACCAGGTCGCGACCAGCGCCGGCCGGTTCGTGCTACATCCCTCTACATTGGACTCCGCGATCCAGGGAGCGCTCTGGCTGTTGGGCCAGCACGACCGCCTGGACCACCTGCATCTGCCGTTCACGATGGGCTCGTGCGAGATATTCGGCCCGACCCCGCGGCACGGGTTCGCCCACGTGGTCGTCCGCGCGTCCAGCGACAGTGGCAAGAGACTCGACATCCAGGTCGCCGACGCGGCCGGCGACGTGGTCGTGCGGATCCGCGACTTCTGGTTGCGGCGCTGGCAGGTTGGTGCACCTGGGCAGCCGGGTACCTTCCTACGACCTGACTGGGTGGCCGCCCCCCGTAAGGCCACCACGGCGGCTCCGGCGGTTTCCCCCGCCGCCGGAGCTCCGCCAATCCTCGTCCTGGCGCCCTCACCCGCGGCTGGGCGGTTGCTCGCCGCGGAACTGGAGCGCTCAGGCGCCGGACCGGCGAGCGTGGTGCTGCCTGGCGCGGACCTGGCGGCGGCGGTCGCCGCCCTGCCGGCGAGCAGCGAGCCGCGCCGCGTACTGCACGCCTGGGGGCGCACCATGTTCACGGGTACCGCCGCCAGTGCGGCCAGGCAGGTCGATGACGGGTTCATGCCGCTGTTTCACCTGGTGGGGGAGCTGCTCCGGTCGGGCGGCAAGGGCCCGGTACACCTGCTCTGCGGATACCCCGCGGTGGACGCGGGCGCACCCGGGTACGAGGCGCTCGGCGGGTTCCTGCGCACCGCCCAGCGGGAGAATCCACGGTTCGCGCACCGTCTCGTCGACCTTCCCGAGGGAGAGTTCGCGGAGCTCATCGAGGGTCGCGGCCCGGCGGCGGCGCGGCTGGCCGCCGAACTGCCCGATCTGCCGGGCGCACCGGAACAGGTGCGGTACCGGTCGGGCGGGCGCGAGGTCCGGCGCTGGACTCGCGTCTCGCCGCCGTTCGTGGCCCGCCCGGATGCCCTGCGCACCGGCGGCACGTACCTGGTTACCGGCGGAGCCGGCGGACTCGGCGCGCTGGTGGCGCGGTGGCTGGCCGAGACCGCGTCGGCCCGCGTGGTCCTCGCCGGACGCTCGCCGCTCGGCCCAGCCGCGGAGGCGGTACTGGCCCAGGTGCACGACGCGGGCGGCGAGGCGCGATACGTGCCGGCCGACATCTCCACGATGGAGGGAGCTGAGGCGGCGGTAAGGGCGGCCCGTGAGGCGTACGGCGAGCTGCACGGCGTGTTCCACGCGGCGGGCGTGCTGCGCGACGGTTTCCTGGTTAACCTCGATGCCGCTCAGGTCGCGGCGGTGCTCGCGCCAAAGGTAGCCGGCGCGCTGCACCTCGACGCGGCGACCCGGAGCGAGCCGCTCGACTTCTTCTGTCTCTTCGCCTCCCTCGCCGGTCCCATCGGCAGCGTGGCCCAGGCTGGGTACGCCTATGCCAACAGCTTCTTGGACGCCTTCGCCGGCTGGCGGGAACGTCAGCGCGCGGCCGGGCTGCGCTCGGGCCGGACCACGTCCATCGACTGGCCACTGTGGGCAGACGGCGGGATGGCCGTCGACGACGAGGTGCGCGAGTCACTGCTGCGGCACTTCGGGATGCGCCCGCTGGACACCACCGACGGCCTCCGTGCGCTCGCCACCGTCCTCGACAACGTGACCGGCCAGATCGCGTACCTGCCCGGCGACGGCAGCCGGCTGGCCGCCCAACTGGCCGGAGAGCCTGAATCCCCTCCGCCTCCAGCCTCGCTGGAGGAGCCCGCCACGGGCCCCGCGGCGCAATCGGAAGCGAAGCTGGTGCGGCTGCTGACCCGCATGGTGGCGGAGATCGTGAAGCTGGATCCGGCGCGAGTGGACCCGGCCGAGCCGATCGGCAGCTACGGCTTCGACTCGCTCGCCTTCAACCGGCTGGCCAACGAGGTCAACAAGGCGTTGGACCTCGACCTCACGCCGGCCACCTTCTTCGAGTACACCACGGTCGCCGACCTCGCCGGCCACCTGCGGGACCGGTACCCCGCACAGTTGGCCGCCCTTGTCACCGCGCGGGTACCCGACAAGGCTCCGGCCGCCCCCGTACCGCCGGCCGTCCCAGCGCGCGAGCCCATCGCCATCGTCGGCATGTACGGCCTGATGCCAGGCTCGCACGACCTGGCCGAGTTCTGGTCGCACCTCGACCGCGGCGACGACCTGGTGACCGAGGTGCCGCCAGACCGCTGGGACTGGCGCGAGCACTACAGCGCGACACCAGGAGCGCCGGGCAAGACCAACAGCAAGTGGGGCGCGTTTTTGCCCGAGGTCGACACGTTCGACGCCCGCTTCTTCGGCATCTCGCCGCGCGAGGCCGACCTGATGGACCCGCAACAACGGCTGTTCCTGCAGACCGTCTACCGCACGATCGAGGAGGCCGGGTACGCGCCATCCGACCTCGGCAAGGGCCGCACGGGACTGTTCGTGGGCGTGGCCAGCCACGACTACTACGACCTGCAGCGCGACGCCGGGCTCCCGGTGGAGGCGTACACCACTACCGGCTACTTCCACTCGATCCTCGCCAACCGGATCTCATACCTGCTGGGACTCAAAGGCCCGAGCGTGCCGATCGACGCGGCCTGCTCGAGCTCCCTGGTGGCCATCCGGTCCGCTATCGAATCGATCTGGGCGGGCAGCTCGGACGTGGCCATCGCGGGCGGCATCAACCTGCTGATCTCGCCGATGATCTACATCTCGTTCTCCCGCGCCGGGATGCTGAGCCCGACCGGCCGCTGCCGCACGTTCGACGAGGGGCCGACGGGTACGTGCGCGGCGAGGGCGCCGGCGCGCTGTTGCTCAAGCCGCTGTCCCGCGCCCTCGCCGACGGGGACCACATCCACGCGGTGATCCGCGGCAGCGCGGTAAACCACGGCGGCAAGGTGAACACACTGACCACGCCGAACCCCAACGCCCAGGCCGACCTGCTCGTGAGCGCCTTCGACGAGGCGGGCGTCGACCCGGCGACCATCGGGTACATGGAAATGCACGGCACCGGCACGGCACTCGGCGACCCGATCGAGGTCAACGGCCTGAAGAAGGCGTTCCGGGAGCTACGCCGCCGAGCCGGACAGACCGAGGTGACGGCGCCGGTCACGCTGATCGGCTCGGTCAAATCCAACATCGGGCACCTGGAGGCCGCCGCCGGCATGGCCGGCGTGTTCAAGGTGATCCTTGCCATGCGGCACGGCCGGATCCCCGGAAACCTCCACATCGCCAACGTGAACCCGCACGTCCAGCTGGACGGCACCCCGCTGCGTATCGCCCGGACCACCGAGGCATGGCCCCGCTCACGCCACGCGCAGACCGGCGCTGAACTTCCCCGCCGCGCCGGTGTCAGCTCGTTCGGCTTCGGCGGGATCAACGCCCACCTGCTCATCGAGGAGTACGTACCGACCGACCGGGCCACCGAGCCGGAGCCGGCCGGACAGGTACTGGTGCTCTCCGCGCGTACCGCCGAGCAACTCGTCGAGCGCGCCCGCGACCTGGCCGCGTTCCTGGAGCCCGGGCCGGACCAGACAGGGCCGGCCGCCGCCGGCGTCGAGGCGGAGCTGTCCGACGCCGCGGCGGAGCTGTTGGACGTGCCCCCAGCCGACGTGCCGACCGCAGAGACCCTGGAAGACCTCGGCTTCGGCCTGGCGCGGCTACGCGACCTGCACGACTGGATCGTCGAGCGGTACCCGGCCGCGGCGGGCGCACCGCTACTGCCGACCGAAACACTGGCCGGCGTCGCGGCGCGGATCGCGGCGCGGCAGCCGGCGACCGCCGCCGGGTCGCTGCGCGAGGTCACTTACACCCTGCAGGTCGGGCGGGAGCCGATGGCCTACCGCCTCGCGCTGGTTGTGAACTCGGCCCGCGGCGCGGCCGCCGCGCTTCGCCGGTACGCGGATTCGGGCGACCTGCCGGCGGGCGGGTACGCCGGGCAGGCCGACCCGGCGCTGCGCGGGACACCGGCCGACCCGGCGGCGGACCTGCCGGAGCTGGCCAGGCACTGGACGGCCGGCGGTGAGGTGGACTGGCCGAGCCGGCACAGCGGGGACCAGCCGCGGCGGGTGTCCCTGCCGACGTATCCGTTCGCGCGGGTACGGCACTGGATCACGACGCCTACGGGTGAGCGGACCGCGCCACCGCGTCCGGCGCCCTGGACAGCGTTCGACGAGCCGACCGGTGACCTCGCGACAGGTCTGGTGTACCGAACCCGGCTCACAGCCACCGACCCGGTCGTACGTGAGCACCGAGTCCACGGCGCGGCCGTACTGCCCGGGGTCGGCCATCTCGAGATCGTGCACGCGGCCGTCGCGCACGCGGTACCGGAGGCGACCCGGCTGACCCGGGTGGTGTGGCTACGCCCGCTGGCCGTACCTAACTCCGGCCTGGACGTCCTGGTGCACCTGACCCGCACCAGCGCCGGCATCGAGTACCAGGTGCGCGCGCTCGAAGGCGCTGAGCCGGTCACCTACTCACAGGGCGTCTGGGACGTGCCGGCGGCCGGGGCGCCGCCGTTGCCGCCACAGTCGCTGGCGCGGCTGCGCGACCGCTGCCCGCGGATGCTGCCCGCAGACGAGCTGTACGCGCGGTTCCGGGCCTGCGGCATCGACTACGGCCCTTTCTTCCGCGGCCTGCGGGAGATACGCGCCGGCGACGGCGAGGTCTTCGCCACCGCGCGGGCGGCCACCGCGGATCCGGCGCGGCCACTGCACCCGACGTTGATGGACGCCGCCCTGCAGGCGGTCGCCGCGCTCGACTCCAGCGGGCCCGCGCCGGCCCGGCTGCCGTTCGCGCTGGAGGAGATGCGGGCGGACGGCCCGCTCGGCACGGCATGCCACATCCACGTCCGGAAGCGGGGCGCCGACGGGTACGACGTGGACCTGCTCGACGAGGACGGCCGGGTACTCGTCGCACTGCGCGAGCTTTCGGTGCGCGAGGCGGTCGCCCGCGAGACGTCCGAACCGTTCTTCTACGCGCCGTACTGGGAGCGGCAGCCGGCACCGGCGGGCGCGCCACCGGCCGGGCACGGCAGCTGCCTCGTGGTGCACCCGGCCGGCGCCTTCGGGCTGGCCCGGGACATCGCCGCGGCCTGGCCGGCCGGGCAGGCTCGCACGCTCCAACTGGACGACGAGGTTGATATCTCGGCGCTCGCCCGGCGACTGCGGGACGTAGGCCCGGTACCACATGTGTGGTTCCTCGGCGGGCTGCGCGAGTCGGCCACCGATTACGGCGACCCCGCGCCGACCTTGTTCGCTCTGGTCAAGGCACTGGCGGAGGCCGACCTGATCCAGGGCGTCGAAACGCTGCGGGTACTGGTCAACGGCGTGCACGATCCGGCCGGCCGGCGTACCACGAATCCCGCCGCGGGCGCGCTCGTCGGCTTCGTGAAGGCCCTCGGCAAGGAGTACCCGCGCATCGCCGCGGGCTGCCTCGACATCGGCGTACCGGTGGGCGCCGCCCTCGCCGAGCCCGACCGGGCCGCACTGGTACGCGCCGTGCTCGCCGAGCCGCAAGGCGACGACGAGGTCGCGCTCGTCGACGGCCACCGGTACGTGAAGCGGCTGCGGCCTGTCGCGCTGGCGGCACCGGCCCGCCCGGTGTTCCGGGAGCGCGGCACGTACGTCATCGTGGGTGGCGCCGGCGGCATCGGCCAGGCGCTCGCCCGGCACCTGGCCTCTACATGCCGAGCCCGCCTGGTCCTGGTGGGGCGGCGCATCGCGGACGCGACGACAGCGGCCGAACTCGCCGCGCTGCAACGGCTGGGCGGCGAGGCGCTGTACCGCGACGCCGACGTGACCGACGCGGTGCGGCTTGCCGGCGTCCTCGCCGAGGCGCGGGAGCGGTTCGGTCGCATCCACGGTGTCGTGCACGCGGCGATGGTGCTTCGCGACGGGATCCTGGAGCGGATGGACGCCGGGGCCTTCACAGCCGTGCTGGCTCCCAAGGCACGCGGCACCGAGGTGCTCGGCGACCTGTTGCGCGGGGATCGGCTGGACTTCCTGCTGCACCTGTCGTCGGTGCAGTCCTTCACCGGCGCCGCAGGGCAGGCCAACTACGCCGCCGCTTCGACCGCGCAGGACGCGCACGCCCGCCGGCTGGCCGGCCGGGGTGCCTACCCGGTGAAGGTGGTCAACTGGGGCTACTGGGGAGAGGTTGGCCGGGTCGCGTCCGAGAGCTACCGCCGCGGCATCACCGCGCGCGGCTTCCACCCGATCGGGACGGCCGAGGGTATGGACGCGCTGGAGCGGGTGCTCGCCTGCGACGAGTCACAGGTCGTCGCGGTCCGGGCCGAACCCGAGGTGCTGGCAGCCATCGGGGTGCGGGAACCCGAGCCGGTACCGCCCCGCCCGCCGGTACCCGACGTGGCGCCGCTGCCGCTCACCGACGCCGGCGAGTGGGAGCGCGCGGCCGGCGAGGACTTCACCGCCCGCGTCCTTCTGCGGTCGCTGCGCCGGGCCGGCCTTTTTCCGCACCCGGGCGCCGGGCACACCGACCCGCACGCCGAGCTCGGCGCGCTGCCCCGGTACCGGCGGCTGGTCGACGCGCTCGCCGCCATCCTCGTCCGGCACGGGCTTGTGGCCTACCAGGATGGGCGGTACACGCTGCTCGACCCGGCCCGGCCGGTACCCGATGGCGCCGGGCTGCGCGCGCGGTTCCCCGACCTGGCCGCTCGGCTTGAGCTCGTGGAGGCATGCCTGGGCCGGCTGCCCGAGGTGCTGCGCGGCACGGTGTCCGCGACCGAGGTGCTGTTTCCGGGCGGGTCGACCGAGCTACTCGGCCGCGTGTACCGGGGCGAACGGCTGGCCGGATACTGCAACCACATCGTGGCCGAGCAGGTGGCCGAGGCGGTGCGGCAGCATCCGGCCGCCGAGGTACGGGTACTGGAGATCGGCGGCGGTACCGGCAGCACCACGGAGGTGGTGCTGGACGCGCTGCGCGCCACCGGGACCCGGGTCCGCTACACGTTCACCGACGTCTCCGACGCCTTCCTGCGCCAGGCGCAACGCACCTTCGCCAACGGCGGGCCGGTGCCGGTCACCGTCCGCCGGCTGGACATCGCCCAGCCGCCGGCCGCGCAAGGGTGGGCGGCCGGCGGTTACGACGTGGTGCTCGCCGGCAACGTGATGCATGCGGTCGCCGACGTGGGCGCCGCCCTCGCGCACACCCGCGAGCTGCTCGCCCCCGGCGGCCGCCTCGTGCTCACTGAGGTGACCCAGGTGCAGGCGTTCCACACGGTCACCTTCGGGCTGCTGGACGGCTGGTGGCATTACGTGGACGAGGCCAACCGGCTGGAGAACGCGCCCCTTCTCGACACATCGATGTGGACGCGCAGGTTGGAACACGCCGGGTACCACGCCGTGCGGGCATTCGGCACCGCCACCGTACCGGCGGACCTGTCTCAGCGAGTCATCGTGGCGCACGCACCCGTGGCGCCACCGCAGCCGCCCCCGGCAGCTGCCAGCACCGACAGCGAGCCGCTGGAGCGTTGGCTGCGCCGGCTAATCTCCGACCTGACCGCGCAGACCCTCAACATGCCAGTCGCCGAGGTGACGCCGAACAAGCCGTTGTCGTCGCTGGGCCTCGACTCGATCGTTGGTGTGGAGCTCATCAACCGGCTCAACGCCGCGCTGGACATCACCCTCAAGACGATCGTCATCTTCGACCACCCGACGGTCGCCGACCTGACCGCGTTCGTCCTCGGCCGGCACGGCGAGCAGGTGGCGGCGCACGCGGCCGCCGCAGCTCCGGCCCCGCCGCCATCGCCTCTGGCTCCGGCCGCGCCGCTTCCGACCGCGGCGGCACCACCTGCGCCGTCGCGCGTGGCCGCCGCGCCGGCGTTGGCCGCGTCGGCAGGGCTCCGGGCGGTGCGGTTCACCCGGCCCGGCAGCCCGCGGGACCTCAGCATCGCGCCGATCGAGCCGGCCGCCCCGGACCCGGCGAGGTCGAGATCCAGGTCAGGGCGTTTCCGATCAACTTCTCGGACCTCCTGCTGGCCAATGGCCTGTACCCGATCATGCCGGACTACCCGTTCACCCCGGGCGTGGAGGTGTCCGGCGTGGTGGGCCGGGTCGGCCCAGGGGTGACCACGCTCCGCCCGGGTGACGAGGTGATCGCCCTGACCCGCCCCGAGATGGGCGGCCAGTCCTCGGTCGTGCTGACCGACGAGAACTTCGCGGTACCCAAACCGGCGAACGTCTCGCACGAGGACGCCTGCGGGTTCCCGGCCGCGTTCCTTGCGATGTACCTCGCCTTCGAGTGGGCCCATGTGCGCGCCGGGGAGCGGGTGCTGATACCGGCGGCCACCGGCACCAACGCGCTGATCGCCGTACAACTCGCGCAACTCGCCGGCGCCGAGGTCGTGGCGACCGCGGGCTCGCCGGCAAAGGTGGATTTTCTGGCCGGGATCGGCGTTGCGGGCGCGATCGACCACAGTCGCGCCGACGTGCCGGCGGAGGTGCTGGCCCGCACCGGAGGGCGGGGCGTCGACGTGGTCGTCAACACGCTCGGCGGCCGGGCCATCCAGCAAGGGCTCAGCGTGCTGGCGCCGGAGGGCCGGTACGTCGAAATCGCGGTCTTCGGCCTACAGTCCTCCGGCCCGCTGGACCTGTCGCGGCTTGTAGACAACCAGCGGTTCTACAGCCTCAACGCCAAAAAGTACTTCCTCGCGCACCCGGACCGGCGCGCCGAGTACCTGCGCACCATGGCCGCATACCTGGAATCGGGGAAGGTGAAACCGTACGTCAGCCACGTGCTGCCGTTCGACCGGATCCACGATGCGTACGCGCTGAAGGAGGACCGCGCGACGATCGGGCGGATCGTGGTGACGGTACCCGATCCGGCGCCCGCCGCCGCGAAGCCGGTCCGGGTGGCGGCGCTGGCACGCGAGAACGCGGCGGGTTCGACGGACATCGCGGTCATCGGGATGGCTGCCCGGCTGCCCGGCGCGCGCGACGTCGACGAGCTGTGGGCCAACCTGGCCGCCGGGGCGAGCGCGATCCGCGAGATCCCGGACAGCCGGTGGTCCAACACGCGCTTCTTCGACCGCGACCCGGCGAACCTGGACACCACGTACTGCCGCTGGGGCGGGTTCCTCGACGACGTGGACCGCTTCGACGCGCCGTTCTTCACGATCTCGGGCAAGGAGGCCGAGCAGACCGACCCCCAGCAGCGCGTGTTCCTCGAAGAGGCGTGGCGGGCGATCGAGGACGCGGGCTACACCGGGGACCGGCTGGCCGGCCAGCCCTGCGGAGTCTTCGTCGGTGCCGGCGCCAGCGAGTACCTCACCCGCATGAACAAGGCCGGCGCGGTCAAGCAGGCACAGGCGTTCTGGGGCAACGAGGCATCCATCCTGGCCGCGCGCATCTCGTACTTCCTCAACCTCAAAGGGCCCAGCATCGCGGTGAACACCGCCTGCTCCTCGTCGCTGGTCGCGGTGCACCTGGCCTGTCAGAGCCTGCTCGCCGGGGAGACCGACATAGCGCTCGCCGGCGGGGCCTTCATCACCTTGGCCCCGGACTACTTCATCGTTGCCAGCAACGGGAACATGCTCTCACCCGAGGGGCGATGCAAAACCTTCGACGCGGCGGCCAACGGGTTCGGGCCGGGCGAGGGCGTCGGCGTACTGGTGCTCAAGCCGCTGGATCGGGCGCTGCGCGACGGCGACCAGATCCACGGTGTCATCAAGGCGACCGCCATCAACCAGGACGGCCGGACCAACGGCATCACCGCCCCGAGCGGGCTGGCCCAGACCGATGTCGAACTTGCCGCGTACCGGCGTGCCGGCATCGACCCGGCAACGATCGGATACGTCGAGGCGCACGGCACCGGTACCCCGCTGGGCGATCCCATCGAGGTCGAGGCGCTCACCAACGCGTTCCGGACATACACCGACCGCACCGGCTTCTGCGCGATTGGGTCCATCAAGACCAACATCGGGCACACCGCAGCCGCCGCTGGCGTGGCGGGGATCGTCAAGGTACTGCTGTCCTTCCGGCACGGGAAGATCCCGCCGTCGCTGAACTTCGAGCGCCCCAACCCGCTGATCGACTTCGCGAACTCACCGTTCTACGTCAACACCGAGCTGCGCGACTGGGCTCCCGATCCGGCAGGCCCTCGGCGCGCGGCGGTCAGCGGGTTCGGTTTCAGCGGTACCAACGCCCACGCGGTCCTCGAGGAGCCGCCGCCGCGGGCGCGGGCAACCCCGCCGGCCCAGCCGCTCGTCGCGGTACCGGTCTCCGCGCACACCACCACCGCGCTGCGGGCGCGCCTGGATCGGCTCGCCGCGTGGCTGTCCGGACCGGGCGAGGCGTTCTCGCTCTCCGAGATCGGCTACAACTACCAGGTCTTCCGGGAACACCGGCCAGTGCGGGCGGTCTTCCTGGCCCTCGACCACGCCGACCTGGCCCAGCAAATCCGGGACCGGGCACCGCTCGGGCCGCCGGCCGGGACGCTCGGCGACCTGGCAACCCGGTACCTGGCCGGGGACGATGTGGACTGGCGCGCGTGGTGGGCCGGGGCGAGCTGCGACCGGATTCCGTTGCCCGGCTACGCGTTCGACCGTCACCGGTACTGGTTCGCCGAGGACGACCAGGTCTACGCGGACGGCACCGAGCCGGCGGATACGCCAACCACACCCCGGTTCCAGCCCGTCGCCGGGAAATCCGCGAACGGCACCGGGACGACCAGCGTGCGCGCCACCTTGACCGGCCAGGAGTTCTACCTGCGCGACCACGTGGTGAACGAGCAGCGGGTACTGCCCGGCGTCGCGTACCCGGAGTTCGCCAGGCGGGCCGCCACCGCCGCCGGGCTGCCGGCCGGCCCGGTACACGACCTGCAATGGCTGCGCCCACTGGAGGTCAATGGATCACCTGTCGACCTGACCGTCCACTTCAGACAAGAGGAGGGCGGGCTCGGCTTCGAGTTCCGGTCGGCGTCGCGCGCCGCCGAGGTGGTGCACGCACGCGGGATGCTGCTGCCCCCGAGGGTACCCGCACCGCGGGACCGGTGGACCTGAGTGCGGTGGCGGCGGCCTGCCCGCGGCAGCTACCGGTCGCCGACCACTACCGTAAGCTGCGCGCCCTCGGCTTGGCGTACGGCCCGGCCCTCACGGCCATCCAGGAGATCCGGGTCGGCGACGGGGTCCTGCTGGCCCGGCTGCGGCTCCCCTCGGTCACCGAGCGGGATGGCTTCGACCTGCATCCGTCCCTTATGGACGGCGCACTACAGACACTGGGTGCGTTCGACGGCCCGGGTCACCTCCAGCTTCCGCTGTCGGTCTCGACCGTGACGCAGTCGGACGCCTTGCCGCCTGAGTGCTTCGCGTACGTGACGGCGATGCCGGCGCAGCCGGGGGACGCGGTGCGCGCCTTCGACATCCGGCTCCTCGGCGACGATGGCCGCGAGCTGGTGTTCCTGCACCATCTCACGATCAAACGGGCGTCCGGTGGCGAACCGGCCCCGCCCGACAAGTTGCGCGCGCTGCTGCACCGCCTGCGTACCGGTGAGATCAGCGAGGCCGAAGCGGAAACGGCGATGGAGGCATCCCTTGCGAACTGACGCGCACGGCCGCCGAGCCGTCCTGAGCAAGGTCAAGACCGGCGAACTCGACGTCGAGGAGGCCACCCGGCTCCTCCTCGCGGGGACGGAGCCAGCGCCCGCGCCGGCGCCGCGGGACCGGGTCCTGGCCTGGCTGGCCGGGCTGGTCGCGGAGGAGGCACGGGTACCGGTGGAGCAGATCGTGCCCGAGGAGCGGCTGGACCGCCACGGGTTCGACTCGGTGATGGCGCTCAACCTTGTACGCGCGCTGGAGCGGGACCTGGGAAAGCTGCCAGCCACGCTGCTTTTCGAGTACCAGACGCCCGCCACCCTCGCGGACTACCTGCTGGACCGGCACGGCGAGGCGCTCGGCCGGCGCTTCGGCGCAACCTCCACCACCGGGGCCGGGCCGGTCGGAGGCGGTGCACCGCTGCCTGAACCGACGACCGTCGCGGCACCCGAAGGACCGCAAGAGCACAGCGACCACGTCGCGATCGTCGGGCTGAGTTGCCGGTTCCCGCTCGCCGACGACCTCGACGAGTTCTGGGCCAACCTCGCCGCCGGACGCGACTGCATCACCGAGGTACCGGCCAGTCGCTGGGACGTCGCGCGCCACTTCGACCCGGTACCGGGGAAGCCGGGCAAGACGTACAGCAGGTGGGGCGGCTTCATCCGCGACGTCGACGCCTTCGACAACGCCTTCTTCAGCATCTCTCCGCGCGAGGCAGAACGGATGGACCCGCAGGAACGACTGTTCCTGCAGGAGGTCTGGCACGCGTTGGAGGACGCCGGCCTGTCCCGCTCCCACCTGTCCGGTGCCGCCGTTGGCGTCTACGTCGGCGTCATGTACTCGCAGTACCAGCTGTACCAGGCGGAGCAGGCACTGTACGGAAACCCGCTGTACCTCGGCTCCTCGTACGCCTCCATAGCCAACCGGGTCTCGCACTACTTCGACTTCCGCGGGCCGAGCCTGGCGCTGGACTCGATGTGCTCGTCCTCGCTGACCGCGCTGCACCTCGCCGCAGACGCGCTGCGCCGAGGCGCCATCACCGCGGCCGTCGTCGGCGGGGTGAACCTCACCATCCACCCGGCCAAGCACGCCGACCTCAGCCAGGGCCGGTTCGCCTCCACGGACGGCAGGTGCCGCAGCTTCGGCGCCGGCGGCGACGGGTACGTCCCGGGCGAAGGGATCGGCGTCGCGGTGCTCAAGCCGCTGTCCGCCGCGATCGCCGACGGTGACCGGGTGCACGCGGTCATCCTGGCCAGCGCGATCGGCCACGGCGGACGGACCAGCGGGTACAGCGTGCCGAACCCCGCCGAGCAGACCCGGCTGATCCGGGCGGCGCTGCGCGACGCGGGCGTGGACCCGGCCGACGTCGGATACGTCGAGGCGCACGGCACCGGTACCGCGCTGGGCGACCCGATCGAAGTGCGCGCGCTCGCCCAGGCGCTCGGCGCCCGGGCGTCGGGTACGCCCGCGTGCGCGATCGGCTCGGTGAAGTCCAACATCGGGCACCTCGAAGCCGCGGCGGGCATCGCCGGGCTCGTGAAGACCGTGCTGCAGATGCGGCACCGCACGCTCGCCCCCACGCTGCACGCCGACCCGCCCAACCCGCACCTCGACCTCGACGCCGCCGGGCTGCGGGTACCGCGGTCGGTGGAGGACTGGACCCCGCCGGAGAGTGGGCTGCGGACCGCCGGGCTCAGCTCCTTCGGCGCTGGGGGCGCCAACGCCCACGTGGTCGTCCGCGAGTTCCGGCCGGCGCCCGCGCCCGCCCTTGCGCCCGGGCCGCAGCTGATCCTGCTCTCCGCCCAGACCCCCGAGCGGCTGCGCACGGTCGCCGCCGGCCTGGCCGCCGAAGCGGACGCTCACACCGGTGGCGGCGCCGCGAGCTGGCTAGCCAGCGCCGCCTACACGTTGCGGGTCGGGCGGGAGGCCCTTGACCACCGGCTGGCCCTGGTTACCGCCGACACCGCCGACCTCGGCCGCCGGCTACGCGCGTTCGCCGGCGCTGGAGCGGCCGGTGACCTCGTCGTCGGCACGGCGGACGGGTCGACCCGACCGGCGGAGGGCGACCAGACGCGCGTCGCCGATCTGCTGGCCCGCCGTGCCCTGGCCGAACTCGGCGAGCTGTGGGTGCGCGGGGCGGCCATCGATTGGTCCACACTGGACAGCCCGCGTCCACCCAAGACAACACTGCCCGGGTACCCGTTCCTGCGCGAGCGCCACTGGCCACGGCTGGCCGGGCCGCCGGATGCGGCGGTGTTTCCCCGGACGTCGTCGCATCCGCTGCTCCACCGCAACGAGTCCACCTTCCATCGGCAACGCTTCGTCACGTCGTTCGACGGAGCGTCCCCGCTGGTGCGCGACCACGAGGTGAACGGCCGCGCGCTGCTGCCGGCCGCCGCCGTGGTCGAGATGGTGCTCGCCGCCGGCCGCCGTTCCGGGCTGGCTGGGTCGCTACGCCTGCAGGACACGGTGCTGGAGGCGCCGATCGAGGTCCCGCCGGATGCGCGCTGCGAGATCGCCGTCGAGCTGGTCCAGGCGGAGCCCGGGATCAGCTTCACGGTCTCGGACCCCGACGGCCGGTCCGTGTACGCCCGGGGCCGGCTGGCCGCCGGCGCCAGTCCGGCGCCGGACAGGATCGACGTCGAGGCGCTGGCAGCGACCTGCGGCCCGCCGCTCGACGCCGAGACCTGCTACCGCACGCTGGCCGGAAACGGGCTGCGGTACGGGCGGGCGCTGCGTGTCCTCGACGACGTGCGGCTCGGCCAAGGTCGGGTACTGGCGCGGTTCCGGCTCCCCGAGCAGTCCGGCACCGCGCCGTACGAGGTGCATCCGGCGCTGCTGGACGGCGCGTTCCAGGCCCTGGTCGGCTTCCGCGTGGACGGACCGGGGCCTGCACGCGTTCCGTTCGTCATCGACGAGGTGGCCACCACCGGCACCGAGCCGCCCGGCACCGGCTGGATCCAGGTGACCGCGCGGGCGGCCGGCGGGCAAGCCGATGTGTTCGACCTCGCCGTCGCCGACGACAGCGGCCGGGTCGCCATCCGCGTCAGCGGCCTTGCCGTACGGCCGGCGGCCACCAAGCCACCGGCTACCCCGGCCACGACACCGTGGTGCTGCGGCCGGTCTGGCGACCCGCCCCGCTGCCCGACCTTGGAACAGCCACTCTGGACGGCGGGACCCTGCTCGTCTTCGACAGCGCCGACCTGGGCGACGAGATCCGCCGAACCTGGCCCGGGACCCGCGTCGTGGCGGTGCGGCCGGGCAACGGTTGGGAGCGGACAGACGGTGACCGTTACCGGATCGACCCCGCCGATCCCGGCCAGTACCACCGCCTGCTGGAGAACGTGGCGGCGGCGCCGGATTCGCCGCTGGGCATCGTCCACGCCTGGTCGTACGCGGCGCCGAGCGCGGACTCCGCGGTAACCGAGGAGCACCTGACGTTCGGTTTTGGTTCCCTCCTCGTGCTGTACAGCACGCTGGCCAACCGCTCGTCGACCGCCCCGATCCGTCTGGTCTACGCGCATCCGCCCGGCGCGCCGGCGTATGCGGCGCTGGGCTCCTTCCACCGGGTCATGACCACAGAACACCCCTCGTACCGCGCCAGCACCGTGGAGCTGCCCGTCGAGGACGGGCTGCGGCGCTGGCCCGAGACCGCGTCACGCCGGCTGCTCGCGGAGCTGGCCGCCACCTCCGCGGGCGGCGACCAGGTGCGCTACGGCGACAGCGGCCGGCAGACGCTCGAGCTCGCCGAGCACACTCTCGCGGGTGGTCCACCACCGGCCCAGGGCGGCGTGTACCTCCTAACCGGCGCCCTCGGCGGGTTGGGCCGGATCGTCGCCCGGCACCTCGCGCAGCGGCGGCAGGCCCGGTTGGTATTGAGCGGCCGCTCAGCGCTCGACCAGCGCGGCGCCGACTTTCTACGGGAACTGGAAACGGCCGGCGGCAGAGCCGTCTACCTCGCCGCGGACTGCGCCACCGAGGAGGGCGCGCGCCTGCTCGTCGATGAGGCGGTGTCCCGCTTCGGCCGGCTGGACGGCGTCGTGCACCTGGCCGGCGTGCTGCGCGACGGGCTGCTCATCGGCAAGCGACCCGGGGACGCGGACGCGGTGCTCGCGCCGAAGGTCTGGGGCGCGTACCACCTCGACCGCGCCACGCGCGACCTTCCGCTGGACTTCTTCGCGATGTACTCCTCGGCGACCTCCGTCATGGGCGTGACCGGGCAGAGCGACTACGCGTACGCCAACGGCTTCCTGAACTGGTTCGCGGGCTGGCGCGAGGAGCGGCGCCGGGCCGGCGAGCGGTCCGGGGCGAGCGTTGCCGTGGCGTGGCCGCTCTGGCAATCCGACGGTATGGACGTGAACGGCGCCAGCAAGGCCTGGATCGAGGAGAACCTCGGGTGGGTGCCGCTGCCTCCCGAGCCGGGCACCGCGTTGTTCGAGGCGTCGCTGCACCAAGGCGCGACTCAGCTGACCGTCTTCCACGGCCACCGGGAGCGGATCCTGCGCACGGTCGGCCTCGCCCGGCCGCTCGACGCCGCGCCGCAGCCGCCCGTTGAGGTCACCACTGACGCGCCACAGGGCGTCGGTATCGACACGGCCGCCGGACGGGCGCTGCTCGCGCACCTGCGGCAGATCGTCGCCGAGCAGCTGAAGCTCCCCATCGACCGGCTGGACCCGCGCGCCCGCTTCGAGCGGCTCGGCTTGGAGTCCGTGATGGTCATGAACGTCACGAGCCGGCTAGGCGAGGTCTTCGGCGACCTGCCCAAGACGCTGTTCTTCGAGTACCAGACGCTGGCCGACCTCACTCGGCACCTACTGGACCGGTACCCGGCCGCGGTGCGAGCCCGGTTCGGCACGGCCGAACCGGTCGTCCCGGACCTCGGCCGGCCACCGGCCGGCGAGGCCGTGCGTCCGGTGCGGCGGGAGCCCGGCCCGATGGGCGACCGCGACGAGCCGATCGCGGTCGTCGGGCTGAGCGGCCGGTACCCGATGGCCAGGACGCTCGACGAGTTCTGGGAGAACCTGAGGCAGGGACGGGACTGCATCACGGAAATACCCGCCAGCCGCTGGAACCACGACCTCTACTTCGCACCGGGCGCCAGCGACGCCGCGAAGGCGTACTGCAAGTGGGGCGGCTTCCTCGACGGCGTCGACGAGTTCGACCCGCTGTTCTTCGGCATCTCGCCGCACGAGGCGCGACTGATGGACCCACAGGAGCGGCTGTTCCTGCAGACCGCGTGGCACACGCTGGAGGACGCCGGGTACGCCCGGGCGGCCCTGAACGGCAGTCGGGTCGGCGTGTTCGTCGGCGTGATGTACAACCAGTACCAGCTCTACGGCGCCGGTGAAGCGATGCAGGCCCGCGGGTTCGTACCCAGCTCGCTGGCCGCCTCGGTGGCCAACCGGGTCTCGTACGTGCTCGGGCTGACCGGGCCCAGCCTCGCGCTGGACACCATGTGCTCGTCGTCGCTGACCGCGCTGCATCTCGCCTGTGCCAGCATCCGCACCGGCGACTGCGACCAGGCGCTGGCCGGCGGCGTAAACGCGATCCTGCACCCGAACCGGTACCTGCAACTGAGCCAGGCCCGGTTCGCCTCCACCGACGGCCGCTGCCGCAGCTTCGGGCTGGGCGGCGACGGCTACGTGCCGGGCGAGGGCGTCGGCGCGGTACTGCTGAAACGGCTGTCGCGCGCCGAGGCCGACGGCGACCACATCTACGGCCTGATCCGCGGCTCAGCGCTCAACCACGGCGGGCGCAGCAACGGTTACACCGTGCCCACGCCGGTCGCCCAGGCGCAGGTGGTCGCCGAGGCGCTGGCCCGGGCGGGCGTCCACCCGGACGCCATCGGGTACGTCGAGGCGCACGGCACCGGCACCGCCCTCGGCGACCCGATCGAAATCGACGGGCTCGCCAAAGCGTTTGCGGCGGCCGGGTCGAGCCGAACGGCACCGTGCCCGATCGGGTCGGTCAAGTCGAATATCGGGCATCTGGAAAGCGCCGCTGGCATCGCGGGCATCACCAAGGTGTTGCTGCAGTTCCAGCACGGCGAACTGGTGCCCTCGCTGCACGCCGAGCAGCTCAACCCGAACATCCGGTTCGCGGACGCGCCGTTGCGGGTACAGCGTGCCGGCGAGCCGTGGCCCGCCCGCACGGCGGAAGGGCGACCGCTTCCCCGGATCGCCTCGGTCAGCTCTTTCGGCGCGGGCGGGGCCAACGCTCATGTCGTGCTGCAGGACTACCCGGCCGGCGCAGTGCCGCCGAATCCCGCGGGGACCGGGGCCCGGGAGCTTGTCGTGCTTTCCGCGCGCACCGCCGGGCAGTTGCGGGTGCTGGCGCGCGACCTCGCGGACCGGATCGACCCGCCGCCGGCACCGGCCGCCGCACCGCCGGTGGACGCCGCGTTGCTGGACCGCGTCCGCGCCGCGTCCGCCCAGATACTCGGCATAGCGCCTGCCGAGATCGACCTCGACGAGGACTTCGAGAGCCTCGGCTTCGACGGCCTGGGACGGATCGAGTTGGCCGAACGGGTTCGTCGTGGCGGCCAAGGACCGACCGGTTTGGAAAGCTGCGCCAACCTGCGCGAGATGGCCGCCCGGCTGGCACCGTACACAGTAGAGAGCCGCCCCGGCGTGCCGACCGCCGCGCCAGCGCCGTCGCTCCGCGACATTGCGTACACCCTCGCTGTCGGTCGCGAGCCGCAGCGGGAGCGCCTGGGCGTCGTGGCCGGTGGCGCCGCGGACCTGGCGGGCAGGCTGCGCGCCTTCTGCGCGGGTCGGGCCGCCGACGGGGTGCACGCCGGGCAGGTATCCGCGCCGGACAGCCCGCTCGACACGCTGTTCGACGGCACCGCGGGGAGTCGTTTCTGGCCGCCCTGCGAGCGGCCGGCGACCTCGACAAGCTGGCGCGGCTCTGGGTCTCCGGCACTGACGGGGCCGCCGCACCCACGGCCGGCGACAGCCCGGCGCGCCGGGTGCCGTTGCCCACGTACCCGTTCGCCCGTGAACGGTACTGGTTGCCCGAACCCGGCGCGGCGGATGAAGCCGATGTGCCGGTGCGGCCAGCGGCGGCACCTGCCGCAGCCTCAGAACAGCCCGCGGAGCGACCCTCCCGGACTGGCGAGGACCCCGTGGAGCGACCCTCCCGGACCGACCAGGAAGCTCCCGCCATGGCATCGACGCCCCCGCTCGAAGCCGTACGGTCCACCCTCGACTGGAACCGTGCGCACCGAGCCATCGTCGATGCCATGGCGGGGGTGCTGGAGATACCAGCCGAGGAGTTCGGGCTCGACATCCCGCACACCGACCTCGGTGTGGACTCTGTGCTCGCCGTGTCCATTGTGGACCGGATCAACGAGGACCTCGGCAGCGAGCTGAAGCCCACCGACTTCTTCAACTACGCGACCCTGCGCAAGCTCACCGACCACGTGGCGCAGGCCGCGCCGGCAACATCTGCGCCATTACCCGAACCGGAGCGGCCGGTGCGGGAGCCAGCGCCCGCCCCAGCGCAACCGGCGGTCACCGCCCAGGACATCGCCGTCATCGGTATGTCCGGGAGGTTTTCCCAGGCACGCAACCTCGACGAGCTGTGGGCGAACCTGCTCGCCGGCACCGATGCGGTCAGGGAGATCCCGGCCAGGCGCTGGGACGTCGCCCGGCACTGGGACCCTGACCCGGGCGCGCCCGGCAAGACGTACAGCAAGTGGGGCTCGGTACTGGAGGACATCGACAAGTTCGATCCGGACTTCTTCGGCATCTCGCCACGCGAGGCGCGGCTGATGGACCCGCAGCAGCGGCTCTACCTCATGGAGGCGTGGCGCGCTCTGGAGGACGCCGGGTATCCGGACCGGGCCCTCGACGGCGTCGAGTGCCACGCCTTCGTCGGTACCTCCGCAGGCGACTACCAGCAACTGCTGCACGCCGCCGGTACACCCGTCGAGGGGTACACGTTTATGGGCTCGCACCCGGCGGTGCTGGCATCCAGGCTCTCGTACCATCTGAACCTGCGCGGCCCCAGCCTCGCTGTCGACACCTCCTGCTCGTCGTCGCTGATGGCCGTCCACCTCGCATGCGAGGCGCTGCGCGACGGCCGCGCCGAGCTGGCGGTGGCCGGCGGGGTGGCCGCCCTTAACACGCCCGAACTGCACATCCTCGCTAGCAAGGCGGGCATGCTCTCGCCCCGCGGCCGGTGCCGGGCCTTCGACGACGGCGCGGACGGCTTCGTGCCGGGCGAGGGCGTGGGCGTCGTCGTCCTCAAGCGCCTGGCCGACGCGATTCGCGACGGGGATCCCATTCACGGCGTCATCGCCGCTTCGGGCGCCAACCAGGACGGCCGGACCAACGGCCTCACCGCACCCAGCGCACCGTCGCAGGCGGCGTTGCTACGGTCGGTGTACGAGCGGTTCGGCGTCGACCCGGGGCAGATCGGTTACGTGGAATGCCACGGCACCGGTACCCGGCTCGGCGACCCCATCGAGGTGGAGGCACTCACCCAGGCCTTCCGCGGGTTCACCCAGCGGCGCGGGTACTGCGCCGTCGGCTCCATCAAGTCCAACCTCGGCCACACACTGACCGTCGCCGGCATCGCCGGCCTGCTGAAGACCCTGCTGTGCCTCAAGCACCGCACGCTGGTGCCGTCGCTGCACTTCGACGTGGCCAACCGGCACATCCCCTTCGCCGACAGCCCGTTCTACGTCAACACCGAGGTGCGCGCCTGGGAGCCGGACGGCGGCGCGGCGCGGCTCGGCGCGGTCAGCTCGTTCGGCTTCAGCGGCACCAACGTGCACGCCGTGGTGCGCGAGGCGCCGGCACCGGCGGCCCGGCCCGCCGAGCGACCCGGCCAGGCCCGGCTCTGCCTAGTGTCCGCGAAGACCCCGGCCGCGCTCGCCGAGCAGCTCGACGAGCTGGCCGGGTGGTTGGCCACGCACGGGCGGCGGCACGAGTGGCGGGACATCGCGCACACGTTGGGCGCCGGCCGCTCCCACTTCCCGGTCCGCGCCGCGTTCGCGGCCACCGATCCGGGCGACCTGCATGACCAGATCAGGGCCTGGCAGCGCGCGGGCCGCACCGGCAGCCCGCCCATGACCGCACCGGGCACGCTCGGCGACGCGGCCCGCCGCTACCTCGCCGGCGGCGAGGTCGCGTGGGAAGCGCTGAACGGCGTCGAGCCGGCCCGGCGGATACCCATGCCCACGTACCCGTTCGCCCGGGAGAGCTACTGGGTTCCCGGCGCCGCCGCACCAGCGGCCGGTAACGGCACCGGCGGCGAACGGGTGTTCCCACACCGCCTGCACCCCGACCTGCCGCTCGTCCGCGACCACATCGTGGACCGGCGGCCGCTGCTCCCGGCGGCCGGGCACCTGGAGCTACTGCATGACGGGCTGCGCGAGGTGCTCGGCGGCGAACCGGTGACGCTCACCCGCCTGGTCTGGCTGCGGCCGGTCTTCGTCACCGGTGAGTGCACCGTCAACGTGGTGATCTGGCCCGGTACCGAGGCCGGGCGGTACGCGTTCGAGGTGCGCAGCACCGGCCCGGACGGGGCCGTCCAGGTACACAGCCGGGGTGAGGCGCGGACCGGCGCGGGCCATGACGAGGCGACCGACCTGCCGGCCCTGCGCGCCCGCTGCCCACAGTGGACAGAGGCGGAGCGGCACTACGCCCGGTTCACCCAGATCGGCGTGCTGTACGGTCCACACTTCACCACCGTCGAGGAAATCCAGCACAACGAAGCTGAGGCGCTGGCCACACTGATTCGCCGCGGCACCGGCGGCCCGCTGCCCGCCAGTGTGCTCGACGGTGCGATCCAGTCGGTCGCCGCCCTGCAGCCCGACACCGAGGGGCAGCGGCCGTACGTACCGTTCGCGATCGACGAGGTACACCTCATGCGGCCGGTGCCGGAGCACAGCTTCGCGTACGTGCGCCAGGTCAAGCCCGGCGAGTGCGACGTGTCCATCGTGGATGGCGAGGGCCAGCCCTGTGTCACCATCCGGGGCTGTCTTACCGGGAGCTGAAGGAGCCGGTGCGCACCCGCCTGTACACGCCGCGGTGGCGGGAGCTCGATCCGCCGGCGACGGCGGCCACGACCGAGCCCGGCAGCGTTCTCGTGGTCGCGCCGTCCCGCGACCATGGCCTCGCCGAGCGCCTCATCGGCCAGTACCGCCCGGGCATCGGGCACGTCGTGCGGCTGCGACTCGGCGAGGCACCGGACGCCCTGGCCGATCGGCTTGGCCGGGTACCGCCGCCCTCGCGCGTGTACTTCCTGGGCGGCTTGGACGACGGGCTCGACGGCGCCGGCTGGGACTCGCTCGACGCGGTGGAGCGCGCGCAGGAGTTGGGCGTGCTGTCCCTGTTCCGCGTGGTGACGTCAATGCTGGCGGCGGGCGGGAGCGAGCGGCCGGTCGAGCTGATCTCGGTCACCGCCCACGCGCACGGCGTCGACGAGCGAGGGCCACTCCGCCCGTTCAGCGCCGCCGTCTTCGGCCTGACCCGATCGCTGGCCAAGGAGCAGAGCTCCTGGCGGGTCGGCTGCGTCGACGTGGCCACCGCCGACCTGACCGGGAACAGCGCCGGCGCGGTCGCCGCCGCGCTGGCCGCCGAGCCTGGCCACCCGGACGGCAACGAGGTGGTGCTGCGCGAGGGGCGCCGGTGGACGCTGGTGCTGAGCGAGGCCGAGCAGGTGGCACCACCTGCCGAGCCGCCGTTCCGGCGCGGCGGCACGTACCTGATCCTCGGCGGCGCCGGCGGGATCGGCGCGGAATTGGCGGTGCACCTTGCCCGCCGGGCCGCCGCGAACGTCGCCCTGCTGGGCCGGCGGCCGCTGAACCCCGAGATCCAGCGCCAGCTCGACCGGGTCGCCGCCGCTGGCGGCAGCGCCGCGTACTTCGCGGTCGACGCGGGCGACGACACCGGCATGGCGGCCACGGTGGCGGCGGTGCGCGCACGCTTCGGGCCGGTACACGGCGCCTTCCACTCGGCCCTGGTGCTGCGCGACGAGCGGCTCGACGCCATGGACGAGGCCACGTTCACGGCGGTGCTGGCGCCGAAGGTACGGGGCGCCGTCGTGCTTGCCCGGGCGTTGCGCGAGGAGCCGCTGGACTTCCTCACGTTCTTCTCCTCCGCCCAGTCGTTCAGCGGCAACCCCGGACAGGCGAACTACGCCGCCGCGTGCACCTTCAAGGACGCGTTCGCCGCCCACCTGCGCGGCACCGGGGTACCGGTCCACGTGGTCAACTGGGGGTACTGGGGCGAGGTCGGCATCGTGGCCAAGGCCGCCTACCGCCAACGAATGGCGTCGGTCGGCGTGCACTCGATCGACGCCGCGGAGGGCATGCGGGCCGTCGAGGCCGTACTCGCCAACCGCCTGCCACAGGCGATGGTGCTCAAGGCCGAGCAGCGGGTCCTGGAGCGCTTCGGAGTGCGGGAAAGCGGCCCGCCACAACCCGCGCCGGCCGCGGCTGACCCGCGCCGCGGCGCCGGCTGGGATCCGCTCGGCGGCCGGGCATTGGACGCCGCACCCGACGGGGACCGGCTACTGGCCGCTCACCGCCGGCTGGACGACCTCGGTGCGGCGCTGCTGCTGGCCGCACTCCAGCGGATGGGCGCGTTCGAGAGCCCGGGCGAGCGGCGGCCGGCAGCCACCCTGGCAGCCGCGCTGGCCGTCGCCCCGAGCCACGCACGCCTGTTCCCGACACTGCTCGACATCCTCGTCGCGGCCGGCTACCTGACACGCGACGGGCAGTGGCTGACCGCGACCAGGGCGGTGTCCGGCATGGCCGCCCGGGACCTGACCACAGAGGGCCAGGAGGTTGCCGCGCGGAACCCGGAAGTGGCCGCTCACGTGGACCTGCTGAGCACCTGCCTCGACCGGTACCCGGAGCTGCTGCGCGGCGACGTGGACGCCACCGCGGTCATGTTCCCGAGCGCGTCGGCGAGCAAGGTGGAGGGCGTCTACCGGGGCGACCCGCTCGCCGACCGGCTCAACGCGCTGGCGGCCCGCGCGGTCGCCGCGTACGTCGACGGGAACGACGGCACCGACCAGGTGCGGGTGCTGGAAATCGGCGCGGGTACCGGCGGTACCAGCGCGAGTGTCCTCGCGGCGCTGCGCGACAGCGGCGACCGGGTGCGGTACGTGTACACGGACATCTCGCTGGGCTTCCTACGCCACGGGCGCCGGTTGTTCGGCGCCGAACACCCGTTCGTGGAGTTCCGCCGCCTCGACATCGAGAGCGACCCGGCCACACAGGGCTTCCCGGCCGGCGGTTTCGACGTGGTGGTCGCGGCCAACGTCCTGCACGCGACCCGGGACCTGCGCGAGACCCTGGACCACGTCCGGTACCTGCTCAAGGGCGGCGGCAGGCTGGTGCTGAGCGAGACGACCGCGTTCAGCCCGTTCGCCACGCTCACCTTCGGGTTGCTGGATGGCTGGTGGCGCGCCACCGACCCCGAGCTGCGGGTGCCCGGTTCCCCGCTGGCCGACGTGCCGACCTGGACCGGGCTGCTGCGCGACGCGGGATTGGGCCGTACCGCCGTGCTCTCACCCGCGGAGGTCGTTCAAGACGAGATGGGCCAGTACGTGCTGGTCGCCGAGCGCACGCCGGGGATGCCACAGCGACGGCGGATCGGGCGGAGACCCGGCGGATCCTGTCGTCGACGGTCGCCGAAGTGCTCGGCCGGGAGAGCGACGACCTCGATCCGGACCGGCCGTTCACCGAGTACGGCGTGGACTCCATCATCCTCGTCGAGCTGGTGAACACCCTGAACGCACGGTTGGGGACCGACCTCAAACCGACCGCCCTGTTCGACCACCCGACGCTCGCCGAGCTCACGGACCACGTGTGCGCCGGCAGCACCGGCACGGACGGCGGGCACCGCGGCAAGGCCAACGGCAAGCGAAACGGACACGGCACGACGCCGACCGAGACCGTATCCGGCGACGCGGATCTGTTGCAGCGGCTCGCCGCCGGCGAAATGAGCATCGACGACGCACTGGCGAAGCTGGGGGCGTGCCATGAACGGCGACCTAAAGCGCGTGCTGGAACTCGTACAGGCGGGGGAGATCTCCCCGACCGAGGGCAATCGGCGGCTCGCCGCACTACGCGCCGAAAAGCCCGCGGAGCCGGTGGCCACGCCCGCGCCCGTGGCCACCAGCGGCCGCATCGCCGTCGTGGGCATGTCCTGCCGATTCAGCGGCGGTGCGTCGCCGGAGGAGCTCTGGCAATCGCTGGTGTCCGGTGCCTGTTCGGTGCGCGAGGTACCCGCCGACCGTTGGGACATCGGCCGCTACTACGATCCCGACCCGCACGCGCCGGGCCGGACCAACTCCCGTTGGGGCGGCTTCCTCGACGACGTCGACGCCTTCGACCCGCTGTTCTTCAATCTATCCGGGCGCGAGGCCCAGAGCATGGATCCACAGCAGCGGCTGTTCCTGGAGGGCTGCTGGACCGCGCTGGAGGACGCGGGATACGCCAGCGACGCGGTGTCAGCGACGAGTTGCGGGGTGTTCGCTGGCGCACCCGCCAGCGACTATGCCAGCGAGTCCGAGCGATGCGGGGCGGACGCCGACGCCCGCGTGATGATGGGCAACGACACGGCGATCCTGGCCGCCCGGATCTCGTACCTGCTCAACCTGCGCGGGCCGAGCGTCGCGCTGAACACAGCCTGCTCGTCCTCGCTCGTCGCCGTCCACCTGGCCAGCCAGGCCATTGAGTCCGGTCAGTGCGAGATGGCTCTGGCCGGGGCGTGTGCCTGTTCGTCGGGCCCGGCTTCTACCTCTCGGCGAGCAAGGCCGGCATGCTGTCGCCGACCGGGCGATGCCACGCCTTCGACAGCCGCGCGGACGGCTTCGTACCGGGGGAGGGCGTGGGCGTCGTGGTCCTCAAGGACCTTGCCGCGGCGCTGCGCGACGGCGACCGGATCCGCGGCGTTTTGCTCGGCGTGGGCACCAACCAGGACGGTAAGACCAATGGCCTGACCGCACCCAGCTCCCGGTCGCAGACCGCGCTGCAACTGTCTGTGTACCAGCGGGCCGGCATCAGTCCCGAATCCATCTCGCTCGTGGAGGCGCATGGCACCGGTACCACGCTCGGCGACCCCATCGAGGTCGAGGCGCTGACCCGCTCGTTTCGCGCGTACACCGATCGGACCGGCTTCTGCGCCATCGGATCGGTGAAAAGCAACATCGGCCACACCGGCCAGGCAGCCGGTGTGGCCGGCCTCATCAAGTGTCTGCTCGCCCTGGAACACGGGATGCTTCCGCCGACGCTGCACTTCGAGCGGGAAAACGAGCGGATCGGTTTCGCCGCCACGCCCTTCTACCCGGTGACCGAGCCAACGGCATGGTCGCGATTGGACGGGGCACCGCGCCGGGCGGCGGTCAGCTCCTACGGCTACAGCGGCACCAACGCGCATCTTGTGGTCGAGGAGCCGCCGGAACGCCCGTGGACCGCGCCGAAAACTGAGCCGCAGCTGGTGCTGGTCTCGGCGCGTACCGGTGAAGCACTGGCGCGGCGCCTCGCGGACCTGGAGTCCTGGTTGGACAGTGACGCTGGGCGGCACCCGCTGGAGGCGGTGGCGTACACGCTGCACGCGGGACGGCTGCACTTCGAAAAGCGGGCCGCGTTCGTCGCCGCCGACGCCGCCGAGCTGCGCGCCGCGATCGCTGCCCGCCGCGCCGGGGCGGCCGGCGGCGACGGACCGGCGGGCGACCGCCAGCGGCTGGCCGAGGAACTGCGCCGCGAACTCCCGGCGGCGGTGCGCGGACCGGAACGGCGGGTAGCGCTGGAGCAGGCCGCCGCGGCGTACGAGCAAGGCGCGCCGGTGCCGGTGGACGCGCTGTACCCGGACGGCGGACGGCGCGTCGGGCTGCCCACGTACCCGTTCGCCCGGGAGCGCTATTGGCACGACACACGTGACAAGTTGGCGACGCCGGCGGCCGGGCTCACACTGGAGCACCTGCCGCACGGCGACGGGC
Organism: Phytohabitans flavus; assembly: GCF_011764545.1. GTDB lineage: Bacteria > Actinomycetota > Actinomycetes > Mycobacteriales > Micromonosporaceae > Phytohabitans > Phytohabitans flavus. The sequence continues at coordinate 1,510,558 of NZ_AP022870.1, forward strand.
CCCGTTTCCGGTACCGCCCGGCGGTTACCGATTTCGTGGTGGCCGATCACCTTGTCGACGGCGAACCGGTGCTCGCCGCGGCCGCCGCGCTGGAGCTGGCCCGGGCCGCCGGCAGCCGCGCCGGTTTCCTCGTGCGCGCCATCGAGGAAGTCACCTGGCACCACCGCATCGCGGGGCTCGCCGATGAGGGCCTGGAGGTCCGCCTCGCTCCCGGTGACGGCGGCTTGTCGTTCGAGATCAGCCACGGCGGCGGCTCGCGGCCGGGTGTCACCGGGCGGCTCACGACCGTCCCGGAAGATGCCGCGCGAGCGGTCGATCTGGCCGCGGTACGGCGGCGGAGCAACCGGGTGCTGTCCGGTGCCGAGTGCTACCGGCGCTTCCAGGACCTCGGGCTGACCCACGGCTCAGGCTTCCGGGTGGTCCGCGAGCTGCGCACCGACGGCGAACAGGTGCTCGCCGAGCTGACCCTGCCGCCCGAGCTGACCGCCGGGCTGCCGGGCTTCGGGCTGCACCCCGCGCTGCTGGATGGCGCGCTGCAGGCGATGGTCGCGCTGGCGCCGGGAGCCGGCGCGGGTGGACTGCGGGTACCGTACGCGCTCGAGCGCCTGGCCGTGCACGCACCGCTGCCGCCGGCCTGTTACGCGCACGTGGTACCGCGCGGCGAGGCGACACTGGACATCGCGGTGACCGACGAGTCCGGCGCGGTCCTGGTGTCGCTGTACGGCTTGACCGTCGCCGAACTCGGCGTGCGGGCCGGGCCAGGCGGCGCAGGCGTCCGGCCGTACGAGGCGGTGTGGCGGGAGGTGGTCGGCGGCGGGAGCGAGCGCACGGAAGGCGGCGCCACCCTCGTGTGTGACCTCGGCCCGGAACACGCGGACCGGCTGCGCACCGAGTACCCGGGCCACACCGTCGTCCACGCCGCGCCCGGTGCGGCGTTCCGCGCGACCGGGGAGCACAGCTACGAGCTGCGGCCGGACTCGGCCGAGGACTTCGGCCGGCTGCTGGCCGCGCTCGAACCCCCGCGAAGGCCGGACCGGGTGCTCGTACTCTGGCCGCTGCACGACCGCCAGGGCCTCGACGGCACACCCGACCTGAGCCGGAGCTTCCACACCGCGCTCGCGCTGTGCCAGGCGCTCAGCGGCCGTCCCGGCGGGCCGGTAGCGATCCGCGTCGCCCACCCGGTCGACGGGGACGCGGCAGCGCCGCACCTGGCCGCGCTCGGCGCACTGGCCCGGACGGTCCGGCTGGAAGACCCTGAGCTACGGGTGCAGTGCGTGGGGGTGCCGTGCTGGCCGGACGGTTCGGCCCGCCTCGACCTGGCCTGGGACCTGCTGCTGGGCCGCTCCGATCCGGCGGACGAACCCGAGTTCCGGGTCCGCCCGGACGGCGCGGTGTTGCGGCGCGAGCTGCGTGAGCTGCCGCCGCTCGACCGCCTCGAACCGCTCCCCGCAGGTCCAGGCGCGACCTGCCTGATCACCGGCGGAGCCGGTTTCATCGGCCGGAAACTGGCGCGGCACCTGGCGTCCGGGGGCGCGAACGTCGCCCTGGTGGGCAGGTCGGCGATACCCGAGTCCGAAGTGGACAGGCTCGGCGCCGCCGGCGGCCTGGTCGTCTACCACCGGGCCGACGTCGCGGACGCCAGCGCGATGGCGTCCGTCCTCGACGAGGTACGCCGTGAGCTCGGACCGCTGACCGGCGTCATCCACGCCGCCGGTGTGGTGCGCGACAGCCTCTTCGTGAACAAGACGCACGAGACGGTACGCGACGTATTGCGATCCAAAGTGGACGGCGCGCTGGTGCTCGACAGGCTGACCCGCGCCGACCCGCTGGCTTTCATGGTGTTCTTCTCTTCGCTTGTGCCTGCCGTGGGAAACATCGGGCAGGCCGACTACGCGTACGCCAACGCTTTCCTGGACGAGTTCGCCGTGGCGCGCGAGCGGCTGCGGGCCGTGGGCGGCCGGCACGGGCGGACGGTATCCGTGGCCTGGCCGGCGTGGGCGGGCGGTGGCATGGGCGCCCGGGGCACGCATCCGGACCGGAACGTGCCCACAGTGGACGCCGAGGAAGGGCTGGCCGCCTTAGGAGTCGCGTTCCGCGCCGGCTCGCCCTACGTCGCGCTCATGAAGGGTGACCCAGTCGAGATTCGGGCGGCACTGAATCGCCCGCCCGCCCCAGTCGAGGCGCCGGCGGCGAGCGCCGCACCAGCCGCCCCCGACTTGCGCACAGCCGCCGAGTCAATGCTCGCCGAGGTGCTTGCCGAGGAGTTGCGGGTACCGGCCGACCGTATCGATCCGGAATCGGCGTTCGAGCAGTTCGGCATCGACTCCATCATGGTGATGCGGCTGTCCCAGCGACTGGAACGCGAGTTCGGGACGCTGCCCAAGACGCTGTTCTACCGGTACGGCACGCTGCGCGAGCTCGCCGGGTACTTCGCCGAGCGGCACCCCGCGACCGTCGAGAGCAGGATCGCGACACCACTGGGCAAGGTCGTGGCGGCGGTGCACGAGGCGTCCGCGGTCGCCATGGAGCCGAGCCCTCCGTTGCCCGCCGGTGACATCGCCGTCATCGGGGTCAGCGGCCGGTACCCGATGGCCGATCACCTGGACGACTTCTGGAGCAACCTGCTGGCCGGCCGCGACTGCGTCACCGAGATCCCCCCAGAGCGCTGGCCGTTGGCCGGGTTCTTCGACCCCACCGGGGACCAGGCCGCAGCTACGCGAAATGGGGCGGTTTCCTCACCGACGTCGACAAGTTCGATCCGCTCTTCTTCAACATCTCGCCGAAGGAAGCCGGCATGATGGATCCGCAGGAGCGGATCTTCCTGGAGACGGTCTGGCACGTCCTTGAGTCGGCCGGGTACACCAGGGCGCAGCTGCGCGAGGGAACCACTGGTGTCTTCGTTGGCGTGATGTACGGCGAGTACGCGCTGCTCGGCCAAGCCACCGACGGGCGGATGGCGGTGTCCTCACACGCGTCGATCGCCAACCGGGTGTCGTACTTCTTCGACCTTCGCGGCCCGAGCATCGCGCTGGACACCATGTGCTCGTCCTCGCTCACCGCGATCCATCTGGCGTGCGAAAGCCTGCGCCGCGGCGAGTGCGACACCGCGGTCGCCGGCGGCGTCAACCTGAGCCTGCATCCGAACAAGTACCTGCAACTGAGCCTCGGCCGGTTCGCGTCGACCGACGGCAAGTGCCGCAGCTTCGGCGCGGACGGTGATGGGTACGTGCCGGGCGAAGGCGTGGGGGCGCTACTGCTCAAGCCGCTGCCCGCCGCCCTGGCCGACGGGGACACTGTGCACGCGGTCATTCGCGGCACCGCGGTAAACCACGGCGGCAAGACCAACGGGTACACGGTGCCCAATCCCCGCGCGCAGACCGCGGCCGTCGTAACGGCACTGCGGATGGCCCGGGTGAAGCCGGCCGAGGTGGGCTACATCGAGGCGCACGGCACCGGTACACCGCTTGGTGACCCGATCGAGCTCGCCGCGCTCACCGAGGCGTTCCACGAGCTCGGTGCCGCGCCCGACGACCCGGTAACCATCCCCATCGGTTCGGTCAAGTCCGCGATCGGCCACCTCGAATCCGCCGCCGGGGTCGCCGCGGTCACCAAGGTGATCCTGCAGATGCGCCACGGCACGCTCGCCCCGTCGCTGCACGCCGACCGGCTCAACCCGAACGTCGACTTCACCGGTTCGCCGTTCCGGGTACAGCGCGAGGTCGTGGCCTGGCCGCCGCGCGGCGACCGGCCCGCCCGCCGGATCGCGGGGGTGAGCTCGTTCGGCGCCGGGGGCGCCAACGCTCATGTGGTGCTGGCCGACCACCCCCAGCCGCCCCGGGAAGACCTGCCAGACGGAACCCAGGTCCTCGTACTGTCCGCAAAATCAACCGATCGCCTTGTCGCGCTCGCGCGAGAACTGGCCAGCTTCCTCGAACGGCGCACCGCCCCGCCGTCGCCGTCGCTCGCCGAGATGGTCACCGAGGGACTGCTCGGCATGGTCCGGGACATCCTTGGGCTGCACCAGAACGACGTAGGCCCCACCGACCCGCTCAGCGAGTGCGGACTGGACCACACCACCCGGGTCCGCCTGGGAACGGTCGTCGCGCAGGCTTACGGAACGCCCTCGGACGAACTGCCCGCCGCCCTGGACACGGTAGCGGCTCTGGCAGAGCACCTCCTGGAAAGCCAGGGCGAACGGCTGCGCGACTCCTTCCCCCACGCGGCCTGGGCGGCATCGGCGGACCTCGACGTTCCAGCTCTTGCTGACATCGCCTACACGCTTCAGGTGGGCCGTGAGGTGATGCCGGAACGGCTGGCGGTCGTGGCGTCCAACCTGGCGCAGGCGGCGTCCCGGCTCCGGGCTTTCGCGGCGGGCACCGCCGCCGTGGGTGTCTTTGGCGCCCGGCCCGGCGAGGACGCGGAGCCGGACGTGGACGGTTCGCAACTCGACCCGGAAAGCGCCGCGCGGAGCTGGGTACGCGGCGCCGCGATCGACTGGCCGGCGTTCCACCGGGGGCGCGCTCGCCGGCGAGTACCGCTGGTCGGCTACCCGTTCGCCCGCGAGCGGCATTGGATTGACCAGATCCCGCCGGCGGCCGCGCCCGCCGCGCGAGAGGACAGGGAGGATCACATGAACCCAGCGTCGGAGGCGCGGGCACCGCAGACCTCCAGTGAGCACGACCCGCGGCCGGCGCCGGCCGGGCCGGGTCTTCGCGCCTCGATCCTGCGCGAGCTGATCGCGATGACCGCGGACGTGAGCGGGCTGGACGCGGACCGCATCGACGAGACGACGGGGCTCGGGGAGTACGGCCTGGAATCGGTGGCGCTCAAGCAACTCGCCGACCGGATCGGCGAACGGTTCGACGCGGCGCTGTCCCCGACCCTGTTCTACGAACGGCGGGGCCTCGGCGGAGTGGCCGACTGGCTGGTCGAGGAGTACGGACAGCGCCTGACGGTTTCCGAAGAGACCACGCATCCAACCGTTGTGGACAAAGCGCTCGTCGCCGTCGCCGAGTCGGCCGCAGACGTGATATCCGCCCCGGACGCCGAGCCGATCGCCGTCATCGGGATGAGCGGCCGCTTCCCGGGCTCGCCCGACCTGGACCGCTACTGGGACAACCTCGCGGCCGGTCGCGACCTGGTGACCGAGGTGCCCGCCCACCGGTGGGACTGGCGTTCCCTGTGCGAAAACATCCCGAGGATCAGCAGGGCCGGTACCGATGGGGCGGCTTCATCGACGACGTCGACAAGTTCGACCCGCTCTTCTTCGGCATCTCCCCGGCCGAGGCCGAGATGATGGATCCGCAGCAGCGGGTCCTCCTGGAAACGGTGTGGGCCGCCATCGAGGACTCCGGATACCGGCCGTCCCAGCTCGCCGGCCGGGACGTCGGCCTGTTCGCCGGCGTGCAGTTCAGCGACTACCAGCACCTGCTGCACGAGGCCGGTGTGCTCAACGCGCAGGTCGGGCTCGGTAACGAACACTCCATTGTGGTCAACCGCATCTCGTACCTGCTCGACCTACGCGGGCCTAGCGAGCCGGTGAACACCGCGTGCTCCAGCTCGCTCGTCGCGGTGCACCGCGCGGTGCAGTCGATCCGCAACGGCGAGAGCAGCATGGCGATCGCCGGCGGGATCGCCCTCAACCTCGCGCCCTTCTCCACCGTCGCCGCCGCGATGATGGGACTGCTCTCGCCACAGGGCCGCTGCCGGACGCTCGACCGCGGCGCGGACGGGTACGTCAAAGGCGAGGGCGTCGGCGTGGTGGTGCTCAAAACCCTAAGCCAGGCCGTAGCCGACGGCGACACCATCTACGCCGTCATCCGCGGTACCTCGGTCAACCACGGCGGCCGGGCCGCGTCCATCACGGCGCCGAGCACCGCGGCCCAGGCGGCACTGCTGCGCGAGGCGGTCGAAGAGGCCGGAGTCGGACCCGAGTCCATCGGGTACCTGGAGCTGCACGGCACCGGCACCGAGCTCGGCGACCCGGTGGAAATCAACGGCATCAAGTCCGCCTTCCGCCAGCTCGCCGGGTCTCGGGGCAGCCGGCTACCGGCCGAGCCCTACTGCGGGGTGGGTTCGGTGAAGACGAACATCGGGCACCTGGAGCCCGCCTCCGGCATCGCCGGCCTGATCAAGGTGATCCTGTCCATGCGGCACGCGACCCTCCCCGGGCTGGTGCACCTCGACGAGATGAACCCGTACGTCGACCTGCGGGACAGCCCGTTCTACCCGGTCCGGGAGGCCGTGCCCTGGCAGCGGCTCACCAGCCCCGACGGGCGAACGCTGCCACGGCGGGCCGGGGTCAGCTCGTTCGGCTTCGGAGGCGTCAACGCACACGTGTTTCTCGAGGAGTACCCCGCGGGCGCGCCGGCGCCGGCCGCACCGTCACGCGACCGGGTGTACCTATTTTCCGCGAAGACACCGGCCGCGCTGGACAGCGCACTCGACCGGTTCCTTGAGTGGCTGGACCGTTGGGGAGCGGTGCGGCGCCGGCACCGAATGTGGACGACATCGAGTTCACCCTGCGCGAGGGCAGGGAAGAGTTCGCCGAGCGGCTGGCGGTCGTGGCGGCCAGCCTGTCCGAGCTGGACAGCCGGCTGCGGGCCGTCCGGCGCGCCGAGGACCATCCCGATGTCCACCGTGGACACGCCAGGACGGCTGGAACCGGAACCCCACTCACAGGTGCGCCGAACCAGCTCGCGGCCGCGTGGGTGGCCGGTCAGCCGGTGCAGTGGCCCAGCGCGGAGCAGGTCCGGACGCCCTGCCGGATGTCGCTGCCCAGCTACGCCTTCGACCGCACCAGGTACTGGTTCACCGCGCCGGAGCGCCGGGTCGCGCAGGGCGACGTCGGCGGCGAGGAGACACTCACCGGCGAGCCATACATCCGCGCCGTGCTGCGCGACATCCTGCTGGACAGGCTCAAGCTGACCGAGGACGTCTTCGACGAGAACCAGCCGCTGCAGGACTTCGGCGTGGACTCGATCCTCGGCGCGCTTATCGTCCAGGTGGTTCAGGAGGAGTTCGAGATCCAGATGCCGGTCACCGCGCTCATCGAGTACCCGACGTTGCGTAGCCTGTCCGGCTACATCCACAGCGAGTACTTTCAGGGGCGCGAGCCGGCCTCCGGCAGCGCAGCGCGCCGCAAGGACCGCGGCCGCGGCGACGCGGACCGGCTACCGCCCGAGCTGATCCCAGTCAACGTCAGCGGTACCCGGCAGCCGTCGTTCTGGGTGCACGGCGCCGCCGGCTACTCGGCCTGGTTCCAGAACCTCTCCCAGGTCCTGGGGCCGGAGTATCCGGTCTACGCGTTCCAGGCCAGAGGCACCGACGGGCATTCGATGCCGCACACGTTGGACGAGATGGTCGACCACTACGTGGACTGCATCCGCCGGGTGCAGCCGACCGGGCCCTACGTCATCGGCGGATACTCCTTCGGCGGTATCCCGGCAATGGAGATCGCCCGGCGCCTGCAGGAACAGGGCGAGACGATCCGCCACCTCATCATGTTCGACACCTACCCGGCGGCCCAGGAGGTGTTCGACCGTCACTTCGGCGGGTACGACGACGGGTTCCTCCAGTTCTACCTCGCAAACTACTTCCTTAAGCTGGACGAGAACCCGGAGTTGGCCATCCGGCCGGACGACGTATCGCACCTGCCACCCAACCTGCGGCTGGTGGAGATGGCCCGGCTGGCCAAGGAGCGCAGCGGCAAGCTGCTCGATGTCGAGGACGTCTACCGGTACCTGCGCGGCGGGCTGGAGTGCTCCGCGCACGCCGAGGGCATCTACCAGATCTACAAGATGCGTCCGTACGACGCCTCCGATGTGCTTTTCCTCCGTGCCCTGGACGGTTTCACCGGCCGCTCCAGCCAGATGTACTGGCGGGCCCAGAACATCCTCGAAGGGTACGACTACGTGCGCCCGTGGCAGGACATCGTGGCCGGCGAGGTGAAGGTCGTGGAACTGGACAACGACCACCTCAGCCTGCTGGAGGAGCCGACTCTGAGCATCGCGGCCAAGCACATCGAGTCGGTGCTGCGCGATCCGCCGCCGCTGGACGCCGACCGTTACGGCGACTTCCTCACGTCGTTCGCCGCGCTCACCGAGTTCGGCGGGCGGCTGCTCGCCGACCGGTTCCGCACGGCTGGAGTCCTGCCGGCGGACACGTCGACAGTCCCGGTGTCTCAGGCGCGCACCCGGCTGGCCGTGCAGGACCGGTACGACCGGCTCTTCCGCGCCTCGCTCGACATCCTGGTGCGCGACGGTTACCTGCGCCGCGTCGACGACGACCTCGGCGCGACGGAGAAGCTTCTCGTAGCCGGCTTCGACAGCGAGGACGAGGTGGCGCGACGAGCGGCGGAACTTGTCGCCGCTCACCCTGAGATCGGCGACTACGTGCCGCTGCTCGTCACATGCCAGGCGGCCGTGCTGGAGGTGATGCGGGGCGACAGGGAAGCCACTGAAGTCATCTTTCCAGGCGGCTCGATGGAGCTGGTCGCGGAACTGTACAAGGGCAACATCCAGACCGAGTACTACAACCGGCTGGTGGCCGAACAGGTGTGGGAGCATGTGCGCCACTTCACGCGGCGGTTCCCGCTGTCCACCGCCCAGGTCTTCGAGGTCGGTGCGGGTACCGGCGGTACAAGCGCGTACGTGCTGGAAGCGCTCGCCCCGAACGTGAACCGGATTAGGTACTTCTACACCGACATCGGCGCGGCCTTCGTACAGGCGGCCAGATCGCAGTTCGCCACCCAATACCCGTTCACTGAATTCACCCCATACGACATCGAGCGTGCGCCGGCAGCGCAGGGTTTCGAACCGCACTCGATGGACGTCGTCGTAGCCAGCAACGTGCTGCATACCACGCGTCGCATGCGGGTGACCCTCGACCAATGCCGGGCGCTGCTCAAGCCAGGTGGCATCGTCGTCATCAACGAGCTCAGCCAGCGGCTCGACTACAACACCCTCACCTTCGGACTCACCCCAGGGTGGTGGCTGTACGAGGACGAGGATGTCCGGATCGACGGTTCCCCGCTTCTCTCCACTCAACAGTGGCGGGCGTCGCTGCGTACGGCTGGCTTCGACGACGCCGAGTTCCACGGGCTCGCCGGGGTTCCGGACGACGAGCACGCGCAATGCACCATCGTGGCACGCGCGGTATGACGGCCCCTATTCGCTAGGGGATCTACGGGTTAGCACATCGAAGCTAGGGGGTGATACGGGAAAGCCTCGACTTGGCCGGCGGCTACCGTTCCAGGCAGGACAGCGCGCCTACTTGGGGGAACGATGCTTGAGGGACTGGGGCTGGATTTCCAGACCGAAGCCGTGTACCTGGCGATGCTCAAGGCGCCCACCGCCAAGCCACATGACCTTGCTTTGAGCCTCCGGCTAGCGGAGCGCCAGGTGCACGACGCATTGGACGAGTTAGCGCGCATCTCGCTGCTTCAACCGTCCACAAGGGATCCACTAACGTTGCGGCCGGTCCATCCCGAAGCCGCGCTCCAGGCGCTGGTGGCGCGTAGGCAGGCCGAGTTCGCTCGCCTGCAGCAGGAGCTCGAAGAGGGCAAGGCCGCGGTGGCCGTACTGCTCGCTGAGCATGCCGAGTTGAACCCACCGGTGCGGGCGCCCGACGTCGAGTACGTAGAGGGTGCGGACGCGGTCGAGGCCCGGCTCCGCGAGCTGACCAACGCCTCACGGTGGGAGGTCTGCGCGTTCGTACCGGCGCATTCGCAGCTTCCGCTCGCCAGCGACGCCAGCGACGCCAGCGGGGAACCGCAGGCGCGCGCGATCGAGCGCGGGGTGCGCTACCGTACCGTCTTCCTGGACAGCATCCGCAACCACCAGCCCGCGTTGGAGCACGCGCAGTGGCTGGTGGCGCTGGGCACCGAAGTGCGCACGGCGCCGCTGCTGCCGTTGCAGCTGTTCATCATCGACCGGGCGCATGCGCTTGTACCGGTAGACCCAGGCGGCGCCTCGGACGCGGCGGCCATGGTGTCCAGCGCGGGAATGGTGACCGCGTTGCTCGCGCTTTTCCAGGCCACCTGGAACGGTGCGGCACCGTTGGGCGGGCCGCGGCGCAGGGACGGGGACGGTCTGACGCCGCAACGTAGGCAGGTGCTGCGGTTGCTCGCGACGGGGTGCACGGACGACGTCATCGCCCGCCGTCTTGGCGTATCCATCCGCACCGCTCGGCGGGTGGCGTCCGATCTGCTGAGCCGGCTTGACGCGCGTAGTCGGTTCCAGGCCGGCGCCCGGGCGGTCGCCTGCGGATGGTTGGACGTGGACGACCTCGATATGTGCTAACGGCGCGGTCAGCGGTCGAGGGCGGCCGCGTGTCGATGGTCGGCGCGCAGCGGGCCGGGCACGACTATCGCGGTCAGTAACACGCCGCGGCTGAGCACCCACCGGCCCGAGAAAGTGTCGATCTTCTCGCCGGCCACCTCGGGACCGGGCACCAGCAGGTTGGCGGCAAACGTGCCGGTCCACTCGCGCGGGTGCAGGCGCACCAGCGTCGCGTCGAAGCCAAGCCACGCGCCGGTGAGCGTGAACCACGTCTTGTACACCGCTTCCTTGACGGAGAACAGCAACCGGTCCCAGCGGACGCCGGGGTAGGCACGTCTCAGCATGTCCACATCGGACCGCTCATCGAGCTGGCTGATGGACTCCAGGAGGGTACCCGGCAGCGGCTCGTTCGGCTCGGCGTCGATGCCGATAGAGGCTGCCTGGGGTGCCTCACCGACTACGACACCCCGGTAACCCGCGCAATGGGTGATGCTGCCGACGATGCCCGCCGGCCACTGCGGTTCGCCGTGCGCTCCCGGCAGCAGCGGCGCAGCCGGCCGACCCAGCCTGCGCAGCGCGCGGCGCGCGCAAATGCGACCAGTGGTGAATTCGCGCCGGCGCTTCTCCACAGCGTGCTCGACGACCGCGGCTTCTTCGGGGAAGAGCGGCTCGTCGGTGGCGTCGTCGAACGACTCCGCGTACGTCAGGTATGGAGGAAGGATTCGCCTTATCATGGCCTGTCCTCAGATCGGCTGGTTCCCGTGTTTGCGCGGGGTCGGAGACTGCCTGGCACGCAACAGTTCGAGTGGGAGTTGGTTCACGCTAGCCACCGGCCCTGGCTGACAAGAACCCCTAGCGGCCCCTAACGTGCGAGGGCTCGATGCTTCATTCGCGCATCGCCAGATAGGCGGTGTACGAGTTGGGGACAGCAACACCTCCACCTGATGCGAGCGGGTCTCGTCCAGCACTCGGAACGTAACCGCGACCTCCGGGTAGGCGGTGGTGAAGCCGAGATACGTGAAGTAGTGGTCGCTGTTGAGCGTCAGGCGATAGGTGTGCCTGTCCGAGGTCGGCTCGTACCAATCCCTGACGCAGCCTTGACGATCGGTCTCGGCCTGCGCCAGCGGTATCCAAACTCCATCGGCGGCGCGTTCCAGGCGGACACGCACACCCGCTGCCGGCTGGCCATGTACGGCGTCCTGCGCCTTGACGGAAATGCTCACGTGGGCCCCCACCATCTGTCGGGATCCGCTGGCGGCGCCCAGGCTTGTCGCATTCTGGGCGGAAGGATGCGGACACGCTATCCGACAGCGCTATCGATCGAACATCGACCTGCTGCCGATGGGTCGCACCGGCCTGGGCGGTGTCAGGCCGCGTCGGCGCTGCGCGAGCGAGCCCGCAGCCGTGTCCGCAGCCGGGCCCGCATCCGGTCCACGAGGCTGGCGTCGACCGCTTTGGTAAGCGCGAAGGCATGCGCGAACGCCTCACGGGCGGAGGTGTTGTCGCCCTCGGCGAGGTGTGCCTCACCCAGCAACAGCAGCGTGCGAGCCTCATGCAGTGGCATGCCCAGCTCCCGGACCACGGTGTGGGCCTGCCGGAGCAGGCCGGTCGCGCGGGTCGGCTCGCAGCGCGCGAGTGCGAGGTCGCCGAGCCCCTTCAGGGCCAGCACCCGAATGAACCGCTGATCGCTCAACTCGGCCAGCGTCAGCGCCGCGCGGAACGCGTTGTCGGCCTCCTCTGGCTTGCCCATCACCAGACGGGTGACGCCGAGGCCGTGCAGGGCGGTCGCCTCCAACACGGGGTGTCCGAGCTCCCGCGCGAGCTGCAGGGCACGGCCGAACTCGCTGAGGGCGATGGGGTATTGACCAGTCATCAGGTAGGCGTGACCTAGCCGGTGGGAGACTCTCGCCTCGGCGTAGCGGAAGTCGCCGTCGCGGCTGAGGCGCAGAGCCTCGTCGAGCAGGCGCAGGGCCTCGCCGGGCCGCTCGCGATCGATGCTGAGCGCGGCCAGATCGTGCAGCACGTGTGCCGTACCCGCATTGTCCTGGATCCGGCGCAGCGTCGACAGTGCCTGGTCGCAGTGGCTTGCCGCGCCCTCCAGATGGCCGCTCAGCCGGTCGATGTGCCCGATGTGGCCGAGCGCCCGCGCTGCTCCGCGGTCGTCGCGTAGCTCGCGGAACAGGCGCAGCGACTCGGCGAGCTCCCGCCTGGCTTGGGCGAACCGGTGTGTGGCCATGCTGAGGGCGCCCAGCGAGCAGAGGATCGCTGCCTCGCCCCGCTGGTCCCCGACCTGCCGCACGGCGTCGAGCGCGACCTGATGCGTCTCCCGCCAATCGGCGAAGTACGACCGGGCCTGGAAGAAACCGGCAGCGCTGATGGCCAAGCCCCAGCAGAGGTCTGCGTGGCCTGCTCGGGCGGCCTGAGTGGCGGCAGCCACCAGCGTTTGGCGCTCCTGCTCGAACCACGATCGAGGCGAACCGACGAGTTGCTCGATGAGTTCGACCGGTACTTCATCCGCGCGTTCGGGCACGGGCCCTGGCGAGACGCCGTACTCGCGGCTGCCGGCAGTGGTCGCGACGACCAGCAGGGTGCGCAGGACGCGGGTGAGCACTTCGATGCGCTCGGTGTGGGAGTCCTCCATCGCGAGGCGCTCGCGGGCGAACACCCGCACCAGATCGTGCATCCGGTACACGCCTAGCGCGCGCCGGCCCGCGACGGTTTCCACCAGGTGCGCGTCGGTCAGTTCGTCGAGCAGGTCCTGCGCCTCCGCGAACGGGCGGTCGATAATCGCCGCTGCCACCCAGGCAGAGAAGCTGGGGCGGTCCAGGATCGCCAACTGGCGGAACAGCCGGCGGGCCGGCTCGCCGATGTTGCGGTAGCTGACCGACAGGCTCGCCCGGACTCCCATCTCGCCATGGTTCAGCTCGTCGAGCCGGCGGGTGCCGTTTTCCAGACGCTCCACGAACTGGCCGATGCTCCAGTTGGGGCGTGCTGACAGCCGGGCGCCGGCGATGCGCAGGGCGAGGGGCAGCCCGCCGCACAGTTGCACGAGCTTGTCCGCCGCTGCCTCCTCGCTGCGTACCCTTTCGGCGCCGAGGATCCGGGTCAGCAGCTCGACCGATGCCCGCGGATCGAAGACGTCCAGCTCTACGCGCATCGCCCCGGGAAGCGCGGCGAGCCGGCTGCTGCTGGTGACGATGACCGCGCACCCCGGGTTTCCGGGAAGCAGCGGCAGCACCTGTCCCTCGGTGCTCGCGTTGTCCAGCACGAGGAGCACCCGTCGGGTGGCGAGCAGGGCGCGGAAGACCTCGGCGCGCTCCTCCAAGCCTTCCGGCAACATGGTGCCCGGTACGCCGAGGACGCGCAGGAAGCGCTCCAGCACGGCGGACGGCGGCACCGGCGGCGAGTCTGTGCCGTGCAGGTCGGCGAAGAGTTGACCGCCGGGGAAGTGCTCGGCGATGCGGTGCGCGAGGTGGATGGCGAGGGCCGTCTTGCCCACGCCTGCCCTGCCCGATACGACGACGACCGGGACCGCGAAGTGGGTGGGCTGGGCCGCGCTGACCTGGAGGTGTTCCTCGACCGCAGCGATGGCCGTCGCCTGGTCCGTGAAGTCCGCGATGTCGGTGGGCAGCATGCGTGGCGAGGCGATCACCGGGCGGGCGGAGGCGGCGGTCGCCGCGCTGGCCGCACCGGGCACATCAAGATCGCGGTCACCAGTGAGGATCGCATGTTCGAGCTGCTGCAATCGTTTCGGCGGCTCGATGCCAAGCTCCTCGATCAGGATGCGCCGGCCGTCCTGGTAGACCTGTAGGGCCTCCGCGTCGCGTCCACATCGGTACAGCGCGATCATCAGCTGGCCACGCAGCCGCTCGCGCAAGGGATGGGCCGCGACGAGCTCGGTAAGTTCGCCGATCAGCTCGTGGTGGCGCCCGAGCTCGAGCTCCAGATGTAGGCAGTCCTCATTGGACATAATGCGGCCCTCGGCGAGCCGGCTCGATGCGATGCGCACGGGCCGGCTGTCGATGCCGGCGAACGCCTCGCCCCGCCACAGTGACAACGCCTTGCGGTACAAGTCGACCGCCTCGTCCGGGCGGCTGGCCGCACGCGCGTCCCGGGCGGCCAGCACGAGATCCTCGAAGCGCTGGATGTCCAGGGACCGCGCGGGCGCATTGATCGCGTATCCCTGCGGCCGGGTGGCGATGAGATCGACCAGGCCGCGTGCGGCGAACACCCGTCGCAGCGTCGACATGCTGATCTGGACCTGGGCGCGGGCGGTCGCCGGCCTGTGGTCACCGTAGGCGGCTTCGACCAGACGCTCCATCGTCACTGTGCGGTTTGCGCCTAGCAACAGCATCGCCAGCACTATCTGCTGGCGCACGCCTCCGATCGGCACCGGCTGCTCGTCGACGCTGACCTCGAGCGGTCCCAGAATGCGGAACTCCACGCCGCTATCCACACCGTTCCCTGGCCGCATCTCTTTCTGAAACTGAGGACTGCTCTGATCCCTGTGAATGAGCGGCATCGAGGCCCCCACATGCCGTAAAGAGGCACTTGGATCTCATGACGATGAGGGCATCGTAGTACGTACATGGGTCTATTGGAATGGTGTGGCAAGCACCGTGCCCGCTGGCGAAGCGGGCATGGCTTACCGTGTTGTGAGTGCCAGCGGGACGTACGGATTTCTTGGTCCGAATGGCGGATCGCCTGTATTGACGGACAATCCGCATTCTATCGGATGGCCTGGTCCAGATGGTGAGACATTTACGTTTTCTTGACGCCACTGGCCCTTGACGCGATAGGCGGTCGTCGGTCCACGATAACTGACCGCTTGCGGCCATCTCAGCGATTGTCCGGTAGCGGTCAGCTCAGGCCACTATGGAGTGTCAGTGCCCAGGCAGCCTCATGCCCAGGCCGGGCTAGCGACTTTTCGCCGCCCTACGGCTAGAAATGATGACGACGGTGGACCGTAATGGCCGCCGCCATCGTGTCCGTAGGGGGCAGTCATGACGAGCGGAATCGTAGGCGCATCTGGCCAGGCGGTGATCGAGGAGATGGCCGGGCAGGTACAACGCTGGCGCGAGGAGCACGGGTCCTCGACAATGCCAACCTGGACCGAGTCCGGCATCCCGGTGCCCCCTCTGTACGGCCCCGAAGACGCCGTCGGTGACTACGGAACCCAGCTGGGCGTACCGGGCAGCCCGCCCTACACGCGCGGGGTCTACCCGACGATGTACTCCGGGCGCGCGTGGTCCATCCGCCCGCTCGCCGGGTTCGGCACGGTCGAGGACACCAACCGCCGCCTGCGTTTGCTGCTCGACGAGGGCGCGACCGCCATCAACACGGTGTTCGACTACCCGACCAACAGGGGATACGACAGCGACGACGAGTGGGCCCGCGCCGACGCGGGACTCGGCGGCGTCGCGGTAGACAGCATCGACGACATGGTCGACCTGTACGACGGCGTGCCGCTGGACGAGGTGAGCGTCTCACTCGTGCTGTCCCACCCGGTCGCGGCGGGCGCGATCCTCGCCATGTACCTGGCCGCCGCGAAGCGCCGCGGGTTCGATCCGGCCCGACTGTCGGGCACCCTGCAGAACGACTTCATGATGGAGACGGTCGTCCTGACCGCGCCGAGCGTGCTCGAACCAGAGTTCGCCTTCCGGCTTTCCATGGACGTCACCGAGTACTGCACCCGGCACCTGCCGCGCTGGCACCCGGTGAGCTTCACCGGATACAACTATCGCGAGGCAGGTGCCGACGCCGTACTCGAGGTGGCGCTGGTGGTCGCAAACGCTGTCGCCACGGTCGAGGCGATGCGGGCACGAGGACTGCCGGTCGACCCGGTGGCGCGCCGGCTGTCCGCCTTTTTCACCGCGGGCAGTGACCTCTTCGAGGAGGTCGCCAAGTACCGCGCCGCGCGGCGGGTCTACCACGGGGTGATGACCGAGCGGTTCGACCCGATGGACGAGCGCAGCACCCGGCTGCGCTTCCACGTCCAGACCTCGGGTTCGGCCCTCACCGCCGCTCAGCCGCTCAACAACGTTGCCCGGGCCGCGCTGCACGGTCTGGCCGCGGTCCTTGGCGGCGCGCAGTCCCTGCACATCAGCGCGTACGACGAGGCGCTGTGCATACCGTCAGAGACCGCCGCGCTGACCGCCTTGCGAACCCAGCAGATCTTGCTCAGCGAAACCGGAGTCACCCGGTCCATCGACCCACTCGCCGGCTCATATCTCGTCGAGCATCTGACCGACGAGGTCGAGAGCCGGGTGCGCAAGATCCTGGCGAACATCGACGGGATGGGCGGCCTGGTGCGGGCAGTGGACACGGGCTGGGTACACGCCCGGATCCTGGACCTGGCGTGCCAGGCGACAGCCGACATCGACGAAGGACGCCGCCCGGTGGTGGGGGTCAACGTGTCGGCGAACCAGGCACCCACCACTGTGGAGACATTCGATGTGCCGGAGACCCTTCCCAAACAAGGCGAGCGGCTCATGCGGCTGCGCTCAAACCGCGACAACGACGCCGTGACCAACGCGCTGCACCGCCTGGAGCAGTGCGTCGTCGACGGAACCAACACGATGCCGGCGCTGATCGCCGCAGCCGAGGCCGGCGCCACGCTCGGCCAGTGCTGCGACGTATTCCGCCACCACCACGGGGGCTGGCGCCAACCCTTGCGATGAGGTGAGACCGATGCCAATCCGAGTTGCCATCTTCAAACCCGGCCTCGACTCGCACTACCGGGGTGCCCTGACGATCAGCCGGCACCTGGCCTCACGCGGGATGGAGGTGGTGTATCTCGGGAACCAGCTCCCGGCCGGGGCGGCACGGGCCGCGCTCCAGGAGGACGTCGACGTGCTCGGCATCTCCAGCCTCTCCGGCAACCACCTGGCGACCGTGCCGGCAGTGATCGCCGAGTTACGGGCGCAGGGCGGCCAGAACATCCTGGTGGTGCTCGGCGGGATCATTCCCGACATCGACCGGCCGCTGATGTTCGAAGCCGGGGTGCAGCGCATCTTCGGCCCCGGTACGCCGCTGGAGCACATCGCGCAGGAGATCACGCTGCTGGTCAGGGAACGCGACGCGGCGGACGCCTCAGTGCCGATCGGGTCGCCATTGTGACCGCCACGGTCGCCGGACCGCTAGCGCCCGGGACTATCGCGCCGACCGAGCGCACGGTCGACGAAAAGTACCTTGTCTCTCAGGGGCGCATTTTTCTCACCGGCGTACAGGCGCTCGCCCGCGTCGTACTCGACCAGATGCGGGCGGACCGGCGCGCAGGGCTGCACACCGCCGCGCTGGTCTCCGGCTACCAGGGGTCGCCGATCGCCGCATTCGGGCAACATCTCGACGCCGCGGTACGGCTGGAACCCGGGCTGCCGGTGGTGCACCAGCCGGGTCAGAACGAGGAACTGGGCGCCACCGCCGTGTGGGGCAGCCAGCTCGTCGGGACGTTACCCAGGCCGCGCTACCAGGGCGTGCTGGGCGTCTGGTACGGCAAGGCACCCGGGGTGGACCGCGCCGCCGACGCACTCCGCCACGGCAACGCCTGCGGCGCCGACCCGACCGGCGGGCTGCTCGCACTGTGCGGCGACGACCCGCAGTGCAAGTCCTCGACACTGCCCTCCGCGAGCGAGAGCATGCTCGCCACCCTGGGCATGCCCGTGCTGTACCCAGCCAACGTCCAGGAGATCCTCGACTTCGGCCTCCACGCCATCGCCGAATCGCGCGCCAGCGGACTGTGGGTCGCCCTGAAACTGGTCGCCAACGTCGCGGACTCGAACGGCACCGCGGACGTCGCGCCATACCGCATCCGACCGATACTGCCGGTTGTCGAGTACGCCGGCAGACCGTACCGGCACACACCCTCCGGCGTCCTGCTCGCTCCCGCGTCACTGGAGATCGAGGCGACGATGCGCGGCCCGCGCCTGGCCACCGCGAAGGCGTACGCGCGGGAGAACCACCTCGACCGGGTTACCGGAGCCACCGCCGACGCATGGTTCGGCGTCGCCACGGCGGGGGCGACGTACTTCGATGTCCTGGAAGCGTTGCGCCGTCTGGGACTGCCCGAGCCGGAACTGGAGCGGCGCGGGATCCGGCTGCTCAAACTGGCCCAGATCTGGCCGCTCGACGACGAGGTCGTCACCCGGTTCGCCCACGGGCTCGAAGAGATTTTGGTCGTCGAGGAGAAAACGGCGTTCGTCGAGACAGGTATCAAGAACGCGCTGTACCCGGTCGCGCGGCACCCGCTGGTGACCGGAAAGCACGACGAGCGGGGCGCGCCGCTCATCCCCAACGCTGGAACGCTCGACGTCGACCTGATCGCGGCCGCGCTCGCCAGGCGGCTACACCGGCTCGGCGTCCAGCCCACCCGGCCGCGGCCGGCTCCGCTGACTCTGCTGCCCGCCGCACCACGCCGCACGGCGGCGTACTGCTCGGGCTGCCCACACAGCCAGTCCACCGCGGCACCGGACGGAGCGGTCGTCGGCGTCGGCATCGGGTGCCACACGATGGTGATTCTCAACCCGAGCGGTCGCGGCGAACTCGCCGGGCTCACCCAGATGGGTGGCGAGGGCGCACAGTGGATCGGCCAGGCGCCGTTCACCGACACCCCGCACATCTTCCAGAACCTCGGTGACGGCACGTATGTCCACTCTGGATCGCTCGCCATCCGTGCGGCCGTCGCCGCTGGCGTCAACATCACCTTCAAGCTGCTACTCAACGGCGCCGTAGCGATGACCGGCGGGCAGAGCCTGCAGCCCGCACTCGGGATGTCCGGACTGTCACGGCAGCTGGAGTCCGAGGGAGTGCGCCAGGTCATCATCACCACGGACGAGCCCCGTAAGTACGACAGGGTACCGCTGTCGTCCACCACCACGGTCCGCGATCGCGCCGACCTCCTCGCCGCGCAGCGGGAGTTGGCGGCCGTACCAGGAGTCACCGTCCTCGTACACGACCAGCAGTGCGCGGCCGAAAAACGCCGCATGCGCAAGCGCGGCCGGTTACCCACCCCAACCCGGCGGGTGCTCATCAACCCCCGGGTATGCGAAGGCTGCGGCGACTGCGGCCGCAAGTCCGGCTGCCTGTCGGTGCGGCCGGTCGAGACCGAGTACGGCCGCAAGACGGCCATTCACCAGTCGTCATGCAACCACGACCACACCTGCGTCAAAGGCGATTGCCCGTCGTTCGTGTCCGTGTGGCCCGATTCCCAGCGGCGCCCGACCGCTGTCCCGCCGCCGACCGACCTGCCTGCCCCGGCGACACACGTCGCCGGGGACGCCACGGTCCGCCTGATTGGAGTCGGCGGCACCGGACTCGTCACCGTCGCCCAGATCCTCGGCATGGCGGCATTCCTCGACGGAAGGCACGTGCGCGGACTCGACCAGACCGGGCTGGCCCAGAAGGGTGGGCCGGTCGTATCCGACGTGCGCATCTTCGCGCAGCCACCGGCACACGCCAACCGTGCCGCCAGCGCGACCGCCGACGTCTACCTCGGGCTCGATCTGCTCGGTGCCGCCAACCCGCAGAACCTGGCCACCGCTCGGCCGGGCAGCACGGTCGCGGTCGTGTCCACCAGCCAGATCCCCACCGTGTCGATGGTGCTCGACCCAGTACAGCAGTTCGGCGACGCCGCCCAGTACCGAACCGTCATCGATTCGCGGACGAGGCCCGAACACAACGTGTACCTGGACGCACAAGACATCGCCGAGCGGCTGTGTGGCGACGCCATTGCCGCCAACACGGTCATGCTCGGTGCGGCCTGGCAACACGGCGCGCTCCCCGTCTCGCTGCGCTCTCTGGAGCAGGCGATCCGGATGAACGGCGTGGAGGTCGAGCGCACCCTGGCCGCCTTCCGGTGGGGCAGGTGCGCCGTGGCGTTCCCGGACACGGTAGGCCGGCGGCGGGCAGCATCCGGTACACCAGTCTCCGCCGACGCGGTACCGGCGGTGGCGCGTGCGTTCGGTTCCCGCCTGACCGCCGGCGGTGCCCTCGACCGGTTGCTCACCTCGCGCGCCGGAGACCTCATCGCATACCAGGACGACCGGTACGCGGCGCAGTACCTCGCGTTCGTCGCGCACGTGTACGACCGGGAACAGGCTGTCGTGCCGGGCGTCACCGACGTGACCACCGCGGCGGCCCGCAACCTCTACAAGCTGATGGCGTACAAGGACGAGTACGAGGTCGCCCGGCTCAGCCTCGATCCGGACTTCGTCGAGCAGGTGCGAGGCGAGTTCGGTCGGCGCGCCCGCGTGGCCTTCCACCTACAGCCGCCGATTCTTCGTGTGCTCGGGCTGCGCCGCAAGATCACCCTTGGACCGTGGTTCCGCCCGGTCCTACGCATGCTGGTGGCGATGCGCAGGCTGCGCGGCACCCGGTTCGACATGTTCGGGCGCACGGAGGTGCGGCGGCTCGAGCGGCAGTTGGTGGTCAGGTACCGCGAGTCGGTCCTGTACGCGCTGGACCGGCTGCGCCCCGACAACCACTCCCTGGTAGTCGACCTGGCCGAAGCGCCCGACCTGGTCCGCGGGTACGAGCAGCTCAAGCTGGCCAGTACCGCGGAGTACCGGGACCGCGTCCAACGGCTGTTGGCGCAACTGGAGAAGACCAGCGAACACCGAGGTGGCTAGGTGAGTCGCGGCGCGGCAACCGATCGCGCTATCCCATAGCGACCAGCGAGGAGACGCCGTGCCCGTCGCCCCGATCCCCGCACACGAGCTGCTCATCTTCCTGCTACAGGTCGGCCTTCTTCTGCTGCTCGCCTCCTCGTTCGGGCGGCTGGCCACCCGCCTCGGGATGCCCGCGGTCGTCGGAGAGCTGTCCGTCGGCGTACTGCTGGGCCCTCGGTCCTCGCCCACCTGGCGCCGGCCTTGTCGACCTGGCTGTTTCCGCCGCACGTCGAGCAGTTCCACCTGCTCGACGCGGTCGGCCAGATCGGCGTGCTGCTGCTGGTCGGCATCACGGGCATCCACATGGACATGGGCATGGTTCGCCGCCGCGGCGTGGCCGCGGCCGGGATCAGCGTCGGCGGTCTTGTGGTACCGCTCGGCTCCGGTATCGCCGTTGGCCTCGCGCTCAGCGGCTCGCTGATGCCCGCGGACACCGATCCCGTGGTGTTCGCGCTGTTCATGGGCGTCGCGATGTGCGTCAGCGCGATCCCGGTGATCGCGAAGATCCTGATGGACATGCGGATGGTGCACCGCAACATCGGCCAGCTCGTCCTTACCGCGGGAATGGTGGACGACGCCATCGGCTGGGTGCTGCTCTCGATCGTGTCCGCGCTGGCCACCACCGGCCTGCACACGGGCAACGTGGTGACCTCGGTGGCGAGCCTGTTCGCCGTTGTCGCGGTCGCGTTGACCGTCGGCCGGCCGCTGGCGCGCGCCGGATTCCGGCTCGCCGCACGCTCGCAGGATTCCGGGCCGACGGTCGCGATGGCCACCACCATGATCCTTCTGGGTGCCATCGCAACGCACGCGCTCGGCCTGGAGGCGGTCTTCGGCGCGTTCGTCTGCGGCATCCTGATCGGCTCCGCCATCGGGCCCGGCAACGCCCGGCTTGCATCGCTGCGTACCGTGGTGCTCTCCGTCCTCGCGCCGATCTTCTTCGCCACGGCGGGGCTGCGGATGGACCTGACCGCGCTGAGCAGCCCGGATGTCCTCGTAGCGGGGCTGCTCATCCTGGCTGTCGCGATCCTGGGCAAATTCGCCGGAGCGTACCTGGGCGCCCGGATCAGCCGCCTCAACCACTGGGAAGGGCTGGCACTCGGTGCCGGGCTCAACGCGCGCGGCGTCATCGAGGTGATCGTGGCCATGGTCGGCCTACGGCTGGGCATCCTGTCGGTACAGGCGTACACGATCGTGGTCCTGGTCGCCATCGTCACCTCACTGATGGCCCCGCCGATCCTGCGCCTGACGATGGCCCGCATCGAGCAGACCGCGGAGGAGGAGCTCCGGGAGAACAGTTACCTCCCGGACGCCGCCCCCGCTCATGCGCCGACGCGGGCCCGACCGTGACCACGATCTCAGCTGGCTGTACCACACGGCGCGCGACCTTCGCCTGCGCCGAGCGCCAGGTGCTGTGCGACAAGCTGGATGACCTGGGGCCGGCGGCGCCAACCCTGTGCGCCGGGTGGACCGCCGCCGACCTGGCCGCCCACCTGGTGCTGCGCGAGCGGCGCCCGGAGGCCTCCGTTGGCATCCTGGCAAAGCGGCTCGGCGGCTACACCGAGGCGGTGCGGCGCCGCATCCTGGCCGAACACGAATACCCGCGCCTCGTCGACCTGGTGCGCACTGCGCCGCCGCGCTGGGCGCCGCACCGGTTCATCCCCTGGCTGGACGCGGCGATGAACACGGTGGAGTTCTTCGTCCACCACGAGGACCTGCGCCGGGCACAGCCCGGGTGGATGCCCCGGCCGATCACCTCCGAGTACGAGGCGGAGCTGTGGGGGCGGCTGTCGGGGGAGCCGGGTTGCTGATGCGGTCCGCCCCGGTGACCGTGGTTCTGGCCAGTCCAGCGGGAAGGGTGCGGGCCGGCCCGGTTGCCGGCGAGAGCGTCACCGTACACGGCATGCCGTCCGAGCTGCTGATGTTCGCGTGCGGGCGCCAGGGCCAAGCCGAGGTCCGGTACGAGGGCCCGGAGTGGGCCACGGCGGCCCTGCAGGTAGCCCCGTTCGGCGTCTGAACGGCCTCGGGCTGGCCCGAGGGCGGCGTGGCACAGCGCCTTCAAGCAAGCGCCTTCAGGTCGGCGGGCAGGTCGGATCGGCGGGTCACGTCGAGCTTGCGGTACGCCCGAGTCAGGTGCTGCTCCACGGTACTCACCGTGATCCACAACTTCTCGGCGATCTCGCGGTTGCTGTAGCCCAGCGCCGCGAGTACGGCCACCCGCCGCTCGGCTTCGCTGAGCGTGGCCGCGTTCCCCGCCACGTCAGGCGGGGCGGCCTCCTGCGCGCTGAGAGTCGCCGACGTCGCCGGTGATGCCCCGTCGAACTCCGGCATCACCACCCTGGCGCGCCGGGCGATCGTGGCCGCGCGGCGATATTCGCCGAGCGCGCGGTATGCGCCTGCGAGGTCGTTCAGGGCCGCGGCCATCTCGTACCGGTCGCCACCGGCCTGCGACAGGTCGGTCGCGCGGTGCAGCAGGACCGGGCGCTGGTACGGCTCGCGGGTCGCGGCGAGCAGGCGCAGGGCCCGGCCCTCGGCACGGGGCGACATCGGACCGCAGCGTGCCAGCTGGGCCTCGGCCAGGGGCCGCGCCTCCTCCGGCCGCCCCATCCGCAGGTACGCCTCGGCGGCGTCGGCGCGCCACGGCAGGAACGCGGGCGTGTCCATCCGCCATTTGCCCATGAGCTCGCCGCAGAGCCGGAAGTCGCGCAGCGCCAGCGCGGGGTTCCCGGTCGCCAGACTGTGCCGTCCTCGGGCGCGCAGGTACTGCAAGCCGAATCTGGTCTCGAACATGGCCTCGGGTACCGGCAGCCCGAGCTGTTCGGCGGCCGTCTCGTGCCGCCCCATCGCGTCGCACGCGAGGATCAGCGTGCTCAGTGGTTTGCCGATCGCGACCCCCCACCCGGCCGGCGGAACGAGCGCCAGGGCGGTACGGGCATGTCGTTCGGCGGACGGCATGTCCCCCTGGCGGACGGCTATCTCGCCGCGGATCCCGGCCAAGCGGGCACTCCAGCTGGGCGCGCGTTGGGCCTCAACCGCGGCGCTGACCGCCTCGCACCACTCCTGCGCCTGGGCCAGGCAGTCGCCATAGGTGAGCGCGTGCAGCGTCCACACGACCGCGTCGAACGACGTGTCGTCGGGACGGCAGCCGCGCAGGATCTGGTCAGCGCGTGCGGTGAGGTCGCTTTGGCCGCCTGCGGTCAGGACCTCCGAGAGCAGCTTCGCCGCGTCCAGCCGGCGTAGGGCCGCGACCGACGAGTGCACGCCGTTGTCCCGGCCGGCCGGCAGTTCGTGCAGCCGCGGGTGGACGTCGAGCGGGTGGGTGCAGCGCATCCAGTCGCGCAGCACGGTCAGCTCCTGCGCTGTGCACGACCGCTCGGCCTCTGACCGCAGGATCGTGTCGAGCACGTCGCGAGCTTGCTCCGAGCGACCGTGCCAAAGCAGCGCGCGTACCAAGGCGACGGCGTGCCCGCCGGTCATGATGCCGCGCTGGGCCGCCTCGGTGAGCTCGGCGAGCCGGTCGGCGGGTACGGCGGGGTTGAGGCACCACTCCGCGCGAACGAGCTTGATGGTGATCTCGCTGCGGCGCCGCTCGTCGGTACAGCCGGAGCGCGCCTGGCGCAGGTACGCGATGGCACGGTCTGCCCGGCCTTCGTACAGCGCCCGGGCGGAGGCGTCCTCCAGTACCGCAATGCCCCAGGTGGGCATGTTTCTGCCGGCCTGGACAAGATGCTCGGCCACGACACCGGTCGGCATGCCGCGCCTGTGCGTGATCTCCGCGGCCGCGCTGTGCATGGCCGTGAGTTCGTCCGCGCTCATATCGCCAAGCACGGCGCTGCGCGCGGCCTCGGCACGGAAGATTCCGCCAGCGGTGAGTCCTGTGGCCGCGATCGCATGCAGGCCGCGGGCCAGTTGATCGCTCGGGAGGCCGAGCAGGTCGTCGAGACCGTCCTCGCCCCAAGGACCGCCAGACCGCGGGCCACTTGGACCACCCGTTCGCCGCCGCGGTGCAAACAGGCCAGGACCGCCCGCCCGTACCGGGCGCCGGCGACGTGTACCGCGACGGACCGGTCGTCCTCGATTGCCCGCAGGCGCTCGCGATAGTCCTCGGCCAGCGCGGCGACGAGCAGCGGGTTGCCGCCACTGAGTCGAAACCAGGGCAGGTGCAGGCGTTGGCCCGCCTCGTGCCCGACGAGGTCCCACGCCAAGGTCCGCACGCCCTGCTTCGACAGCGGCTCGAGGTGCACGGTGTGGCAATGCGACTGCCGCGCCAACTCCGCGGCGGTGCCGCCCTCGGCGTACCCGCTCGGGTCGGTATGGCTAAGTACCAAGACGATGCGGGCGAAGTGCGTCCGACGCGCCATGAAGAGCAGTGCCCATCGGGACTCCGCGTCGGCATGTTCGATGTCGTCAATGCTGATCACCAGGGGTTGGGCTGCGGACAACCTCAGCAGGGCGGCGCAAATTACCTCGATCGATGGCAGGTCTACCTGCGCCGCCGGCACCGTACCGGACCTGGGGCCTGCCACCGTACTGGCGGCGACCACCCTCGGCGAGGCAATCGGGGCGCGCTCGTCGACCGCGACCGCGGCGGCGTGGAGCAACTGGGAGAGCACCCGAGGGGCAGGTTCTGTTCGGCGGGCGAGGCGGTCGCCGCGAGCGCGACGGCGCCCAACTCCTGCCCGCGCCGCCGGCAGGCGTCCAGTAGCGTGCTCTTGCCGGTGGCAGTCGCCCCAGTGACCAGGACGACGCCGCCGCGCCCCGACGATGTGCCCCGCACAAGCTCGTCGAGCAGCTCAAGTGCATCTTGTCGATCGATCGGGTTCACAATCAGCCTCCCGATGGGCTGAAGGTGTGGTAGACCGTGCCGACCCTATTTGCGTCACCATTCGAGCCGCTATTCGTCGGTTATCGGCTCGCCGTCCGGCGGCGATCGATGTGCTCCCAGCGCGTCGCTCACCAGCGGTAATGGGATGAATACTTGTCGTCGTAAATTTGTCGTGTCGGGCATGCGCAATTAGCCCTCGCCTTGATCAAGGTGTGCGTTCCCGTTCTATCGGTCCCAGCCGCTAATTTCTGCTGAGCCGAGAAATAGACTGATCTTTCCCCTCAAGGCCGCTTCAGTCAGGCGAGAACTAGACAAAGTGTGACTCGGCTTTCCCGGTGAGGTCGCCGCGCGGGGCGGGTCGGTCAACGACCGTACGTCAGGCGCCTGAGCAGCCACTCCGCCGGTCCGCGCTGCCCTCGTGCCTCAAGTGCGCCTGCGGCGAGCACCGAGACGATCCACACCGCGACGGCGGCGGCGAACGCGGTGTAGGTGGAGCCGCCCAGGTCGAGGGTGAACGGGACGAAGAGGGCGGTCCAGGCCACCGACTGGAGCAGGTAGCCGCTCAGGGACCGTCTTCCCAGCGCGGCGACCGCCTCGACCGAGGACAGCTGCCGGCCCTTGGGAAAGCGCAGTGCCAGCAGGCCGAACAGCGCGACGTAGCCCGGGCCGCCGGACATGCCGCTGGCCGAGTGTAGGTACGCGGTGGCCTCAAGCGTGGCGGTGTCGACGTGGATCGCGCCGGCGGCGACCAGCGCGTACGGCAGCCCACCGAGAAAGGCGACGGCGAGGCCACCGGCCGCGACGCAGCGCAGCAGGACGCGGTGTGCCGCGGGGTCCTCCAGGATCCGGCGGCGGCCGGACCACATGCCGAGCCAGACGACCACGATGAACGGCAGCACGGCGGCCGTGTGGGCCGGCCACTCCGCCAGCCGGTCCACAACGGAGTTGCCATAGGACGTCGCGGCCAGGGACGGGTTGGGGAGTTGGTGACCGCCGCGTCGCCGCCTTTGGCGTCGACCACCAGCCTGCCGGCGAGCACAGCGACGGAGGCGAGCTGCAACCCCCACAGCCACAGGACCGCGCTGTGGAACCTGTCGCCGCGGCGCAGTAGTAGGAGCGTGGCGAGGATCCCGACGATGCCGTACGCGCCGAGGAAGTCACCGTAGTAGAGCAACGTGGCGTGGGCGGCACCGAAGCCGACCAGCCACGCGTTGCGGCGTAAGAGGATGCGGCGAGTGGCAGTGCCGGCCGCGTCGCTGCGGCGGGCCAGTTGCACCAAGCCGTACCCGAACATCAACGCGAACACCGGGTATGCGCGACTGTCCACAAAGGCAACCAGGAAGAAGTTGATGACTCGCTGGAACCCGTACGGCGCGCCGTCCAGGCCGGGCTGGCCGGCGAAGGCGAAGTTCGCCGCGTTGGCGAGGGCGATGAACAGCAGCATCCCGCCCCGGGCCAGATCCGGTGCGAGTGCACGGTAGGCGCGGGGCACAGGCCCCTTCGTCGTCGCCGGTAGGAGCGGCATGCCTGTCGTCTGTCCCATAGGCCCACGCTAAGCCTCGCCGGCCCCACCGTCGCCAGGGCAGAACATGCCATGACGGTGGGCCGCCAGATTTACATCTGGCGATCCCTAGAGGTACTTGGAAAGCACAGTCACATCCTCTATCGAACAGTCCAATTCCAAGGCCAAAGTGACTCGAACGATCGTAGTCCGACACCTTCGGGACACTGCCGCCGGTGGCATGAAAAGACCACTTCCGAGATAGGAAGGCAGGCGCCAATGATAGCCATCACGGGGCGGCTGTCTCCTATGCTCGGAAGGAGTCGCGCGGATGGCCGTCGATACAACCACGCGGGATCGCCCTCGGAACCTCCAGCGATACAACGGTGTGTCGGCGCCCGGGCAACAGCCGCATCGCTCGTCGAACAGTGCTGTTGCGGTCCGGGTTCGCGCCGTGGCCGGCGACACCGGTCCATCGTACGAGCCACGCTGCGGACCTTTGCCCCCGCTCCGCATCATGCGTGCCGATGCTCACCACGAGCATGCGGCCGATCGACCGCTCTTGAAGTAGGGAGGTGACCTCAATGAAGAAGCTTTCCGTCCGCCGGCTCGAGCCGGTGAAGACCAGCGCCGCTGCGTCTTGCCCCGCCGAGGCGTAAGTCAGATCTACCGCAGGTCTGTGGGGGCCGGGGCCGTCGCGCCCGGGCCCCACAGGTTCGTCGCAAGCGCGCAGGAAGGAAGGGAAGATGGCCGGGTACACACCTGACTCACTCGTGACCGTTCGTCCGTTCACCCATCGGTCCGAAGGGGACACGGTCATCCTCGGGGACCTCGATCGCCATGTGTTTGTGGCCATTCCTGCCGAGGGGCTGGACATTCTTGAGTCGCTGGCCGCCGGCAACACGGTCGGCCACACGGCGCGGCTGTACCAAGAGAAGTACCACGACACCCCCGACATCGAGGACTTTCTCGAGGCGCTCGAGCAAGAGGGTTTCATCGGTGAGGCCTCCGCCGTGGACGCGGGTGAGGTTCCCGAGGTCCGGCAGGCCCACTGGCGCTGGCGCTTCGAGTGGCTCTCGCCACGGGCAGCCCAACGGTTGGTGAGCTGGCCGGTGTTGGCCTTCTGCGGCCTGCTCATGGTCGTGGCGGCGGCCATGATCGTCGACGACCCCGGCGTGCTGCCCAAACCGGGCAACGCCCTGCTGTTCCCAACCCACTTCGCGGCCCTGACCTGGGCCTGGATCACCTTCGCGATGCTCGGCCTGTTCCTGCACGAGCTGGGTCACCTCGTCGCCGCCCGCGCGGCCGGCGTCCCCGCTGGCATCGGGATGGGAAATCAGCTCTGGGTCCTGGTCGCGCAGACCGACATGACCGCGATCTGGATGAAACCCAAGCGCCAGCGCTATCTCGCCTTCGCGATCGGCATGGTCGTCGACGGCGTCCAGACTGCCCTGCTGGTCTTCTTCATCTGGTCCGCCCACCGGGGATGGGTCAGCCCGCCCGAGTGGGCCGTGCTGCTCGCGACCGCGGTGCTGCTCACACCCTTGGCGCGCATAATCTGGCAGCTCTTCTTCTTCCTGCGCACCGACATCTACTACATCATCGCCACGGCCTTCAAGTGCAAGAACCTGATGACCGACACCGACAACTACCTGCGCAACCGGTGGGCCCGTCTCCGCCGGTCGCCGCACATAGTCGACCAGTCCGGGATCCCGCCCGGCGAGATGCGGGTGATCCGTTGGTACTCGCTGCTCTGGTTCTTCGGACGGTTTGCCTCGATCGTTTTCTACGTCCTGGTCCTGCTCCCCGTCTTCTGGGGCTACGTCTATCAGTTCATCCTGCTGCTTACCGGCAACGACACACAGTTCAGCTCCTTCGACTTCGCCACTGTTGGCATACTCGTCTTTCTCATCAACGGCGGCGGTCTCATGTTGTGGCTACGCGGCATGTATCGCGGAGCCCGCGCGCGACGCCGCGCGGCCCGCTCGCGGCGTGTCGACGAGGCGGCACCGACCCCTGAACCGGCGGGCATCGCTTGACATCCCGGCAACTGCCAAAGCGCGGGGCGGCGTCAATCGCGGTCCGTGGTCGGGGCGTCCGCTGCTGGAGGTGCGGGCGCCACGGCAGGGCCAGCGTCGAGCTGAAGGCGGTAGCCCATGCCCGGTTCGGTGAGCAGATGCTGTGGGTGGCTGGGATCATCTTCGAGTTTGCGGCGCAGCTGGGCCATGTACTGGCGCAAGTACTGGGTTTCGTTCGCGAACTTCGGCCCCCATACCTGTTCCAGCAGTTGACGCTGGCTCACCAGCGCTCCCTGGTGGCGGGCAAGGATCGTCAGCAGATGCCATTCAGTGGGAGTGAGCCGCACCTGGGTACCGTCAGCGTTGTGGACGAGCCGGTTGGCCAGGTTGATGGTGTGTCCACCGACCTCCATCGTCGGCGTGGCGGCGGCGGTGGAGGTGCGGCGGCTGGCCGCGCGGATACGGGCGAGGAGCTCATCGACGCCGAAGGGCTTGGTGATGTAGTCGTCAGCACCGGCGTCCAGCGCGTCGACCTTGTCCGCGCTGCCGCTGCGCCCGGACAGCACGATGATCGGTGCGTTGTTCCAGCCGCGCAGGTTGCGGATGACCTCAACGCCGTCGCGGTCGGGTAGGCCGAGGTCGAGCACGATCAGATCCGGCCTGCGGCTGGCGGCCGCGTGGAGCGCAGCAGTCGCGTCGGCCGCGACCTCGACGTCGTATCCACGGGCATGCAGGTTGATCCGTAACATTCGCAGGATCTGCGGGTCGTCGTCGACGACCAGGATGCGGCTCATCGCCATTCCCGCCGCTGCTCCACGCGATTGCGGCGGTGGAGGCGCTCGACGATGGCCCGGTCAGCCAGCGCCGTAGCGTGCGCTTCACTCGCGGCCGCCGGTGGCTGCGCGGCGGGGAGCGTGAGGATCATGGTGAGGCCGCCTCCTGGCGTCGTTTCCGGTCTGAGGGTCCCGCCCATCGCTTCGGCGAGGCCGCGGGACAGGGCTAGTCCCAGGCCGACGCCAGTGCCGGTGGAGCGGTCGCCGAGTCGTTGGAACGGCTGAAACACCCGGTCCCTGGCCTCTTCCGGGATGCCCGGGCCGCGATCGATGATCCGCAACTTAACCTGGGCCTTGTGGTCGCTGCCAGTGATCGTCGGTGACCTCCCAGGCGGGCTGAACTGCAGGGCGTTGCCGATGACGTTGACCAGGACCCGTTGCAGCAAGACAGGATCGGCAACGACGGCGGCGAGGTCGTCCGGGATACGCACGCGGACGAGCCGGCCGGGCACGCCGAGCTCATCCAGCGCCGCCGGGACGGCGTCTTCCAGCCCTACCGCAGTGGCGAACACGCCGAGGACGCCGGCTTGCAGCCGGCTCATGTCGAGCAGGTTCTCGATCAGTCGACGCAGCCGCTCGTGCGACTCGGCGGCAGTGGCCAGCAGCTCTTCCCGGTCTTCGGCCGAGAACTCGACGTCCTGGCTGCGCAGGCTGGCCACCGCGGCTATTGCCGAGGCCAGCGGGGTGCGCAGGTCGTGGCTGACCGCGGCGAGCAGCGCGGTGCGCATCTTGTCGGCCTCCTCCAGCGGGCGGGCCTTGGCAGCCTCCGCGGCGAGGCGTTCCTGACGTAGGGCAAGAGCAGCCTGAGCGGCGAACGCCTCGACAATGCGCCGGTCGCTGTCCGGCAGCGCGCGCCCGCACAGGGCCAAGGCGAGGTCGTCGTCGACCAGTACGGTGGTCTCACCCTGCCCAGGGGCCCAGCAGGGTGGATCGCCGACCGTGGCCGCGATTCGCCACGCCGCTGGGTCGTCCTGCCGGTCCGGGGCGTCCAGCGTGCCGGGCAGACGTTCGAGCACGGTGACCGAGGCCAGGCCAAAGGTTTCTCGGATCCGCTCCACCAGCGCGGTCAGGGGCGCCCGCCGCGCAACACGCTGCCGGCGACGGTGGCCAGGGTGGAGGCGTCAGCCGAGGCGGCGGCGGCTTCCCGGGTGCGGCGGGCAGCAAGGTCGACCACCGCTGCCACCGCCACGGCGACGACGAGAAAGACGAGCAGGGCCAGTACGTTCTCGCGGCCGGCGATGTCGAAGGCATCGAACGGTTCCGTGAAGAAGTAGTTGAGCAGCCCGAAGCCGATCACTGCGGCGGCCACGGCCGGCCACATCCCGCCCACCAGCGCCACGGCGACCACGGCAGCCAGCACGAGCAGCATATTGCTGGCCAACGACAGGTCGTCCCGCAGCGGGCGCAGGCCGACAGCGAGCAGGGGCAGCCCCAGCACGGTGAGTGCGAAGCCCGCGAGCCGGCGTGACCGGGACAGAGGGCTCGTGCCAGCGGCCAGACGCAGTCGGCCCTGCCCTACCTGTTCATGGGCGACCAGGTGCACGTCGATCGGCCCGGACAGGTTGGTCGTGGTGAGCCCGACGCCTGCGGAGAGGATCTGCGCCAACCGGCTGCGCCGGGAGGCGCCGAGCACGAGCTGCGTGGCGTTGACGCCGCGCGCGAAATCTATCAGCGCGGCGGGGACGCGGCCGCCAGTGACTTGGTGGTACGTGCCGCCGAGGCTTTCGACCAGGACCCGCTGCCGGGCTAGCAGAGCGGGATCCGCACCGATCAGGCCGTCGGCGCGGCATACGTGCACGGCCATCAGGTCGGCGCCCTTCGTACGGGCGGCGACGCGGGCGGCGCGGCGGATGAGCGTGTCGCCCTCAGGGCCGCCGGTGAGGGCGACGACGACCCGTTCGCGGGTTTCCCAGATGCCACCGGCCCGGTACTTCTCCAGTTGCTCGTCGACCTTGTCTGCCAGCCATAGCAGCGCAAGCTCACGCAATGCGGTGAGGTTGCCGACACGGAAGTAGTCGCCCAACGCGGCGTCGACCTTCGCGGGCGGGTAAACGTTGCCGTGCGCCATCCGGCGCCGCAGCGCCTCCGGTGTCATGTCGACCAGTTCGACCTGGTCCGCGTGCCGGACGAAGTCGTCCGGCACGGTCTCCTGGTCGGCGATGCCAGCGATCTGCTGCACGACGTCGTTGAGCGACTCGAGGTGCTGGATGTTCACGGTGGACAGCACTGTGATGCCGGCCTCGATCAGCTCCTGGACGTCCTGCCACCGTTTGGCGTTGCGGGAGCCGGGCACGTTGGTGTGCGCGAGCTCATCGACGACTGCCACCTGCGGACGGCGGGCGATGACAGCGTCGATGTCCATCTCGGTGAAGGTGGTCCCGCCGAAGCTCAGAGTCTTCCCGGGCACAATCTCCAGGTCTCCGATGAGCCGCTCGGTGTGTTCGCGGCCATGCGTTTCCACGGACCCGACCACCACGTCGGTGCCCCGCCCCTTGCGGCGGTGGGCCTCTCCGAGCAGGGCGAAGGTCTTGCCGACGCCGGGGGCGGCACCGAGATAGATGCGCAGCTGGCCACGTGCCATAGACCGATCCTCCCGGTTGCGGACCGATGCGGGAACTCGCAATCGATGGCCAGGTCGAATTCGTGGGAGACCGACCAGCCGGTGTGGACGCTGGCGTTCATGAGTGCCACGGTCCGGTCGCCGCGCTCGCCCGGCCAGGTCTGATGGGAGGCGAAATGCTGAGGAGGCCGTATCTGCGTGACGAGACAGGCCCGCGGCGATACCGCCCGCGGGCTGCAGCCGACTCAGCGGGAACTCGTCGGTGGTGAGTGCTCTGGGCCTGCATGCCGACCAAGCGTTGCTGCGCGCGGCGCGGAAGCGCTCAGAGGCAGGTCAGTAGTCGAGGCCGTGCCCGTACCGGAACAGCGGGTCGTGGTCGTCGAACGAAACGTCGGCTCGCCCGGCCGCTACCGTCGCCATCGATCGGGGCAGGTCGAACGGTAGCCGGCCGCGGGGCTTGTCGCGGCCGGTCAACACGTCCAGCAGCGGCTCGTCGCCGACCGCGAAGGTGACCAGCAGGGCCGCGGCGTGCGCGGCGATCTCGGTCAGCACGGCCGGCCGGTCAAGGTAGATATCCACGATGGACGGTACTGTGTCGAGGACCGCGAGGATCTGGGCTAGTTGGCCGGGCGGGTAGGCGAGCGAGCCGGTATGGAAGAACGCTTCCACGGGTCCGGTGCGAGGCTCGTAGGGCGCTTGCAGCCGCAGCAGCGCCACATCTGCGTCTTCTGGGCGGTCGACGATCACCGCGTGCCGGGCCACCAGTTGACGGGAGACCCCGGCGCAGTACACGCGAAGTCCCGGGCGCAGCGGCAGGCGCGCCGGGCAGTCCGGCGCGGCGTTGCGTAGCAGGGTCACCGAGGCGCGCTGGGCGGCGAGGCCGGCGGCTCGGAAGTCAGCCCGGCCCACGGTCTGCTCGGCGATCTGCGGGTCGACGTGCCGCCGGTCGAAGAGGCCGAGCCTGAACTTCTCCCGCAGCAGCCGGCGTACCGATACGTCCACCCGCTGCTGGCTGACTGCTCCACTGCGGACCAGTTCGACCACCAGGTCCGGGCGGGCCTCGCCACCGAACTGATCGCACCCGGCGTCCAGTGCCCGGCCGGCGCGGTGCACTGGGCTCAACCGCTGCACCCCCCAGGCCCGCGCCGGGCGGCGCTCACCGGAGAACTCGGTGTCGGTGAGCACGCCCCAGTCGGTGCACACGATCCCGTCGAAGGCCAGATCGCCCCGCAGCAAACCGGTGATGACGGCGGCGTTGAAGGCGAAACCGACCTCCTCGTACGGGGCGGCGACCGGCATTCCGTAGCCGGGCATGATTTGGGAGGTGCGGGCCTGGATCGCTGCGCGGAAGGGCAGCAGTTGTTCGGCGAACCTGCCGCTCGGGTAGACCTGCTCCTGGCCGTCGGCAAAGTGCGGATCCTCGCCGTCGCGTTGTGGGCCGCCGCCGGGAAAGTGCTTCGTCATGGCCGCCACGCTGGCCGGGCCCAGGCTGGGGCCTTGCAGGCCGCCGATGTACTTGCGGGCCAGCGCCCCGGTCAGCTCCGGATCCGCGCCGAAGGTACCGACGATCCGGGCCCAGCGCGGCTCGGTCGCGAGGTCGACCTGGGGGTGCAGGGCCACTCGTAACCCGACCGCGAGGTACTCCTGGCGGGCGATGTCGGCGAACCGATGCACCAACGCGGGGTCCCTGGTTGCGGCCAATCCCAGCGGTTCCGGCCATACCGAGAACGGACCGGCCAGCACTTCCGTGTTCGGGTTGGCGGAGCGCGCGTGGCGGGGATCGGTGGACAGGGTGACGGGGATGCCCAACCGGGTACCGGCGGCAAGATCCTGCAGCCGGTTGTGCCACTGCGCCATCTCGGCGGGTGCTGCCACCCCCGTAATCAGGTTGAAGTGGTTCATGTTCCGCCGCTGCACCATTTCTTCCGCGGACAGCAGACCGTAGTCCGGGTCGGCGTCGGCGAGCCGGCCGCGTGGGCCCATGGCGATCATGGTGTGGAACATCAGGCCGGCCTTCTCCCGCAGGGTCATCCGGGCCTGTAACTGCGACACGCGGCGCGACAGCTCCAGCGTGTCGTCGTGGTGCAGCGGAACGCGGTCCTTCACCACCGACACGGTAACGCCGCGCCGGGGCAGGCCCCGGCACAATCCCGCGAAGGGTCCGGTTCGCCCACCGAGCCTGCGCTTCGGAATCGATAATTGCGGCAGGGGTGATCGTGGGTGGGATCTGTGGGGCGGGAGGGCCGCAAGCGGATACTGATCTTCGCGATTCCCAACGACGGGCATCTGAACATCATCAAGAGCCTGGTCCGCGTGTACCGCGACGCGTACCAGTTCCAGTTTGTCCTGGTTGACCGCAACAAGACCGCGCCCGACCTCGCGGACCTGGAGGCTTCGGTGGTCGTCCCGCAGGCGCTTGGCACCTTCATCAACACCCCGGCCGGGCGGGTGTTCGCTCGGGTGCACGACCTGCTCGAGGATTGCCTGGCGGCAGCTCGGGCGTTCCGGCCTGACCTGATCATCTATGACTTCTGCGCAGTGGAGGGGCACTTTGTCGGTCGGATGCTCGGCATCCGGACCTGGTGCTCGATCCCTGGGCTGATCGGGCCGCTTGTGGATCGCGTGTACCTCGACCAGTGCCTGTCCACCACGGCTAACCGAGACGCGCTGGCCGCGATCGAACGCAGGTACGGGGTGTCCGTCCGGCCCGAGCAGGTGGAGCTGATCTCCAACAGCCTGCACCTGCCTGCCGAGCTCAACCTCGTCTGGTCCTACCCGTCGGTAACGCCGGCCAACTTCCTGGACAACCGGCAGCCCGCCCGGTACCAGTTCGCCGGCTACCTGTCCGACGGGCATCCCGGCCGGTGCGATCGGTCTGGCACCCCTGTGGTGTACCTGTCGTTCGGTACCGAGGTGATGGACAACCTCTGGCACGCCGAGGAGCAGACCCGGGATGGCGTCCGGCGGTGTGTGGCCGGACTGGCCCAGCGCTGGGCCTCCCCGGAAATCAAGGTGGTCTTCTCGACCCTGGACCGTCGGGTGCTGGCCGCGTACCCGGCCAACTGGCGGGTGCACCGCAAGGTCAACCAGCAGGAGGTGCTCAGCCGGGCAGACGTTTTCGTCAGCCACGGCGGCGGCAACAGCCTGCACGAGGCCGTTCTATGCCAGGTGCCGATGGTGGTCGTGCCGTTTTTCGGCGACCAGATGCTGATCAGCCGGCGGGTCGAGGAGCTGGGCATCGGCATCGCGCTTGGCACGGCGGAGGGCGTGGACAAGGACAAGCCGAAACATTTCCTCAACGACCGCCTAGCCGACCTGATCGACCGAGCGGTTCGCCAGATCCTCGCCGACGACCGGTACCGACGCAGCTACAGCCGTACCCCGCTGGAGTCGACGCCTCCCCTTGCCGAGTTCGGATGAACGTCGAGGCCACCGCTCGGCGTACAGCAGCTGATCGGCGGAGCGTTGACAATCCGGGGCAGCCCCATCCTGAGGTCGGGCAACAGCGATGCGAATGGTGTCGTGCGAATAGGGTAGGCACGTTTGCATGGAAGCCGGACGGATCAGTGATCACGGGTTTCTGGCTGATGGGCGTACGGCCGTACTTGTCGACCGGGCCGCCTCCGTGAACTGGTGGTGCCCGGCCCGATTCGACGCCCCGTCCGTATTCTGCCGACTGCTCGACAGCGGCGGCGGCCACTGGGAGATCCGACCGGACGAGGACTTCACGAGCGAGCGGGTCTACCTGGACGACACGCTGGTGCTGCGTACCGTTTTCACCACCCGCCACGGGTCAGTGGCGGTGACGGACGCGCTGGCCCTGGAGCCGGGGGCACGGGGACATGAGATCGGTCTGCGCTCACCCGGGGTGCTGGGACGGGTGGTGCAGGGACTTTCCGGCGAGGTCCCGATGCGACTGCACTACAAGCCGCGCTTCGAATACGGGCTGGTTACCGCCTATCTGGTCGAGCGGGACGGCGCACTGGAGGCCACCGCTGGAGCGGACCGGCTGAGGCTGCGCGGCGATGTGCCCATGGTTTGCGGGGAAGGCGAGGCGACCGCCACCTTCACCGTCCCGGCCGAGACCACCCTCCGGTTCACGCTGGCATATTCGCCCACCTACGACGGGGGCGCGCCGGCCGAACTTGACGCTGAGGAACTGGTCGCCAACGCCGTGGAAGGTTGGCGCTCGTGGGCCGGCCTGCACGACGACTACCGCGGGCGATACCGGGACCAGGTACGCCGCAGCGCGATGGTGGTGCAGGCCATGACGTACCAGCCGAGCGGCGCGGTCATTGCGGCCCCCACCACGTCGCTGCCCGAAGAGTTGGGCGGACAGCGCAACTACGACTACCGCTTCGTCTGGGTCCGCGACTTCAGCCTCACCCTCCAGGCGCTCTGGCGCGCCGCCTGCCCGCACGAGGCCGACCGGCAGTTCGCCTGGGCGAGCCGGGCGATGGGCCGCATCGGCAACGAGCCAGCACCCATCATGTACGCGGTCGACGGCCAGCACGACCTCACCGAACGCCGCCTCGACCACCTGCGCGGCTACGCCGAGAGCCGGCCGGTATACGTTGGCAACGACGCGTGGCGGCAGCGACAGACCGACGTACTCGGCGAGGTGCTCGACGCCGCCTGGCTGATGCGGCACTACCTCGACCCGATGTCCCCCGAGGTACGCAACCTGCTGCGCGAGTTGGCCGACCAGGCGGCGATGGTGTGGCGGCGCCCGGACGCCGGTATGTGGGAGGCCCGCGACGCCGAGCGGCACTACGTCTCCTCCAAGGTGCAGTGCTGGACCGCGCTGGACCGGGCCGTGCGCCACGGCACGCGGCTCGGCGACTCCGCCGACGTGGCCCGGTGGGCGGCGGCACGGGACGAAGTACGCGATGCGGTGCTCACCCGCGGCTGGAACGAGCGGCTCGGGGCGTACACCGGCGCCTTCGACTCCGAAAACCTGGACGCCTCCGTCCTGATCATGCCGCTGGTGGGCTTCCTCCCCGCCGACGACCCCCGTATGCGCTCCACCATGCGCGTGGTCGAACAGAAGCTGTCCCACAACGGCCTGCTGCGCCGCTGGGACGGCGATCCCGCCGGCTTCGTCATCTGTTCCTTCTGGCTGGTCGGCTGCCTGGCATTGGTCGGCGAGGTGGATCGGGCGGGGGAGCTGTTCGAGCAACTGGCAGCCCGGACCAACGACCTGGGCCTGTACGCGGAACAGATCGACCCGACGACCGGCGAGCAGCTTGGCAACTTCCCGCAGGCGTTCTCGCACATCGGCCTCATCAACGCCGCGGGCCAGCTCACCGAGGCCGACGAACGCCGGCGCGGGACGGCGCAGCAAGCACAGGAACTCGCGCCGGCTGGCGCGAAAGGGACGAAGGGAGCACGCTCATCAGCGGACGGCTCGACGGCAGGACCGCCCTGATCACCGGCTCAGACTCGGGCATCGGCCAGGCCACCGCCATCGAATTCGGCCGGGAGGGCGCCGACGGTGCAGGGCGACATCAGCGACGAACAGCAGGTGGAGGCTATGCAGCGACACTTGATTGTTGATCATGTGTTGACCTGCTGAGATCGGCCAGTGTCGCTGCGCGACGTGCGGCAAGTACTCGGCGTTCTCGTGACGCTCGATCCGCAGGTCACCGTCGAGACGGCCCGGGCGGCATTGGCGGCGGTCAGCCAGCGCGCGGGCCTGCCGCCAGGTCGCATGGATCGCACTGCCAATGGATCTGAGGCATCCGGCCCAGCAGAATCGAACCCCGCTCGTGACCTGCGGCAGCCCGCCGCACAGTGCGCCGGTTTGCCTCAACTCAGCTGGCAAGACGGGCGTTCTGCTTCTGCCAGTGAAGTTGAGGCACCGCAGGTCACGGCACGTTGCGTGCCTCAACTCAATTGGCAGGCGACAGCCACGCCGTGTCAGGACGCTGCGTTGTGGTCTGGCTCTGCGGCCAGCCACCCGAAGTGGCGAGCGGTGTTCACCAGGATGTCCATCAGTTGTGGTGCGATATCGAACCGTTCGCGGTTGATTGTCAGGCTGGCCGCGAGGTCACCATGTGCGGTGCGTTCGGTGGCCGCCTTCCAGTCCACCAGCATCTCGAGCAGATCGACCAGGGTCATGCCGTTGATCCCGTTGGCAAAGTGTTCTGGGTGATGACGGTTGTGCGCGTAGTGGTGTCGCAGCCCCTCGCCCATCGCTTCGACCAGGGTCAGATACTCCACGCTGCCGTAGTTCGTGGCGCGCAGTGAGGGCACGAACTTGTCGTAAACGGCCCGCTCCGGCTCGCGAGTCTTGCTCAGGTCGTGCCGGACCGACCGGTCAAGCAACTCCTTGATCAGCTCGCCCATCAGCTCGGCGACTCGCAGGCTATGCCGCAGCGTGTCTGGCGTGGAGTCGTACGGCATGACCATGTGGTTCCCCCGTTGATATGGACGTAGATCGAGATCATGTGGTCGGATGGTCCAACTTGGGCTAGTAGATATTAATCTACGCTGATCAACTGTCTTGCCTGGTGCGGGCCGCCCCTGGAGCTGCGGATCACGACGGTCTGGTCACGGCCTCTGCCGGCAAAGACGATGGTGGTGACCATGCCACGATCGACATCCGTTCCTACGCGGCTGCCGATCCGCTGGAAGTCGCACTTCTCGGCGACTCGGATGGACGCGGTGTTCGCCGCGTCGGCCTCGATGGCCAGTCCGGTGATGCCCAGTTCGTCGAAGGCCCACTCGGCGACCAGGCGCACCGCCCGCGGCGCGATGCCCTGACCGCGGTGGGCAGCCGGTCGATCCCCAGCACGCCGAGGACGAGGCCGGCCAGACACCGCTGGTCCAGGTAGAGGCCGATACGGACGTACGCGCGCCGGATAATGCGAACCGGAAGCCGGATGTCGTCACCGAGGACGACGGATCGGGAATGGCCCCGGTGGCTCGTCCGGCACCAGCAGCGGCGGGTCCGGGACGCCGGGCCACCCCGACGCCACGAGGTGAAGCCTTCTCCGTCCGTCACGCCGCGAGACGTCGCAGCCTCAGCGCCGGCAAGCAGGTCGATGCCCAGCGCGGACACCACCTGCCGGTTCTGGCTTTGCGGCACGGTAGCTTCTCTCGGATCGCATGCTGGCGCAGCGCGTCCACGGTGGACTCGCCCAAGCGGCTCGGTGTGCGACAGCAACGCGCAGCAGCTGCGTGCCGAGTTCGCGCAGATTCTGCGCACCCAACTACCGATCTACCAGCAGCGCCGCGGCTGGTCATCGCGGTCCGGTTCCAGCAGATAGCTCTTATTCAATGGACACCTATGGTCCCGGCATCGGCAGAACGTATGCCAATCCCCACTTGCCGGTCACTGCGAAGCGCCCGCCGTCCGGGCTTACAGCTACCGAGTAGAAGTTGGTGTCATCGGCAATCGCCAACAGCTCCGCGACCATGTCACCGGTCGTCGGATCCCAGATGGTGACCTGTTCGGCGGCGCAGACGACGAGTCGCTTCCCGTCGAGCGTGTACGCCGCGTCGGCCACGGTCCCGGCGAAGCCGGTCAGCGTCGGCCCGACCTGTCGCCCGTCGTTCATGCTCCAGAACCGCACTGTACGGCCGTCGCCGCCGGCCGCGAGCGTGTTGCTGTCAGGGCTGAACCGTGCGCCGGAGATGCTGGAGCCGCCGGGTCCGTAAGGCAGCTTATGGACCAGGTGGCCGGTCCGCGCGTTCCAGACCTCCAGGTGACCATTCGATGACCCGGTCGCCAGGAGTCGGCCGTCCGGGCTCAGCTGCATCGCCCACATGTTGTAGTCGGGGATCACGATGTGCGCGCGTCGGCGGCGGGCCGTTGTGTCCCATACGTCGACCGCGTCCGCGTTCCACCGACGCGTCGAACGTGCCTGCGCCGAGGTCGTAGACGACCGCAGCGCCACCGTCCTGCCGGCCTGGGTCCGTGGCGGCGAAGTG
This sequence comes from Phytohabitans flavus, assembly GCF_011764545.1. GTDB lineage: Bacteria > Actinomycetota > Actinomycetes > Mycobacteriales > Micromonosporaceae > Phytohabitans > Phytohabitans flavus. The sequence goes on from NZ_AP022870.1 coordinate 1,551,171, forward strand.
GGTCGCGGCGGCGACTGGTTCGGCGACCAGCGCAACCGCGGACATTCCAGCCCGCCGGGCGGCGTCGGCCAGCACCGCCCGCCGCCGGGAGCCCCAAGCCGCCGGATGGGTCAACGTGGTCGCGGCCGGTGGGCCGCCGGCGACCCGCGACGCCTCCCGCACGACCCGAGCCAACACCGCGGCGACGAGGTCGACGACCGGCACCTCCTAGCCGGCGAGCAGCAAGTTGTCGTCGCCGACCCAGCGTTTCGGATGCGGCTCGAATCCCGAAGGATCCTGACGAGCGGCGAACTCGGCATCCCGCCCAACCCGCACCTCGCCGCCAACCCCGACGTGCACCGCCGAACCGAGCACCGGCCACCCGTCGAAAAGTAGTGGCAGCACCCGGCCGTCGGGCCGGACGAGCACCGCGACGGTGTGGGAGGTGCCAAAGTCGACGCCGAGCATACTTCCGTTGACGGGGCGAGGCACCGGTCCACTCTAGAACAACGCCGATCGATGCGAACCGTGCGGGACTTCGCAGTCGGTACTGAGTCCAATCTCTTCGGACAAGCCACAACCCGGATCCGCCACCAAGGAGCCTAAAACAATCTCGCCGTGACCCCTTGACCTAACGGGAGCCAACAATAAGGAGTACACCGCATACGACATAATCAAGACCAGCCTGTGCGCGAGGCCCGGCGACAGCGGCGGCCCGCTCTTTTCAGACCCGTCCGGGACTCGCTTAATGGTGGCGGGCGAGCCGTCGGCTCATGACGATGGTCATTGACCATTGGACGAATACGGCGTGATATCGGGGCGGCGTTCGTAGTCCCGTACGGCCCGCCGTTGGCGGCTGATCCAGGCCGATGGGCCGGCCGCGCAGCGGGGTGCCAGCTTTGGGCTGGTCCTTTCCGCCCGGCCTTCCGCCGAACCGGATTTGATGGTTTCCCGATCGTCCGGCTCCAGCGACTACTGCGTGAGAAGGTGTAGCTGGCTGCCCAATGTGGAGGTGGCAGTGGCAGGAGGCACAGGGCACCAGGGTCTTGCGTCGCCTGTTCGCCATGGCCTTGGCCCGCTGAGGCTGAAGGGGCCCGGGTCGGCCGAGGTCGGCGAGCGTGCGGACGTGGTGGGCTTCCACCTCGCCCGGTTGCTGGCAGATCTCGCAGATGTCCCCGAGGTCGGCGACCCGCACCGGACCGGGTGAGCGGGCGAGCTCGCCGACGGCCTTCACGAAACCTGGCAGCACCACCTCGCCACCGGCCTGCCGGCAGCGCAGGCCGCACGCGCGGCGATCGCCGAGTTCGGCACCGTGGAACAGATCACCGCCGGGTTCGTAGCGCAGTCCTTCGGCCGCCGCACCGCACGGCTGCTGCTGGCACCGGCCCACTGGTCGGCCTGCTGGGGTGCAAGCCTGCTGGCCGGCAAGGCATGGACCTGGCCGGTACCCGCCCCCGCGGTCGCCGCCTACGCACTCGTGCTGCTGGTGACGGTGGCAAACCCTGCTCGTCGCAGCGACCACCCGGCGCAGCTACCGCCGGGCCGGCCTGGGCACGGCCGGCAGCGCCGGACTACTCGGCCTGGACGTCGCGATGCTCGCCGCGACCGTCCTGCTCGCCGCGACCCCGGCATGGCCGATGCTTCTCGCGATCCCGGCCAGCCTGGTCCGTTCGGCCGCTGACTGCCGGTTGACCGGTTCACGAGGTGGCGTGCGGAGGCTCCTGCGTCTGTTCGGTCAGGCGGACGATCGTTTCGGTCCCGTCGTCCCAGCGCCAGGGCAGGTGGCGCCCGTGCAGGTGCACCCCACCGATCCACCGGTCGATGCCGTTTAGCGTCACGTGGTCGGCCGCACCAGCGAGCACCTGTGCTCCCGTGTCGGTCAGGCGCAGGCTGGTTCCGCGCTCAACCGGGCGGTCCGCCGGGTCGGCGTCAAGCAGCGGGACGGGCGCGTGCGCCATCCGGTCCACCATCGCGAAGCACCAGCTGTCGCCGAGGTACGGGCGCGTTTCCCGCGCCGCCGCGCGGACGAACGCGGTCCCGGCGTCGGACGCACCGTCGGCGACGACGGCGAGCACACGTCGTTCGGTCAGCGACAGCCCGTCGCGGGTGGCAGGATACTCGCGGCTGAGCCGGTCGAACGCCTCGCCCAGGAACCGAAGCTCACTGGAGCGGGTACCGGCGATGGCGCGCCATCGGTCCGGCGTGGGCGCCCGGAAGGCGGCCCAGGCATCGGTGGCGAGCTTCAGCGCGGCAGGGGTCAGCCGGGCGCACGCATTCGTGGCGGGCAGTTCGCGTAGCTGCTCGGGGGTCAGCTGGCCGAGACCACCGAAGCGCGCGATGCCCGCGTGCTCGCCGATACAGATCAGGGTGATGCGCTGCGCGGGCACGCCGAGGTCGGCCAGGCGCGCGAGGATCTGGATGATCTGAAGCTGGTCGTACAGGTCCGCCTCAAACCACAGGACGTACTCGCCATCGCGGTTGGCCGCCAGGGTGCGGTCCCGCTCGACGAACATCGCGGTGCCCTCGGCCCGGTCGTCGCAGCCTGCCTGAAGCAGGAAGTTGGCTCTGATCTGGCGGAGTTCGTCCGGCGCCACCGCGGGCACCGGCCCTTCGTGCAGCACGTCGCGCCAGTACAGCACGCGCTTGGCGAGTCCGGTCCCTGGCAGATCCGTGCAATCGCCGTTGCTTACATGCAGCGCCGCTGACATCCCGTCGTCGGCGCGGGCGGCCCCCGTGTCCAGATGTTCGGCAAGGATCTGGCTGCGGGCGGTCGCGTACGACTCGCCGGTCTTGGCCATACGGGCGCGCACGCGCCGTTTGAAATCGCCCTGCTTGGTCATCGTCATCTCCCGCGGCCCGTCCGACGGATCCCCCAGCGACCGGTACGGCGGGCTCACGATCGAAAACGAAGCCCCGGCCGAGAGGTGGACCTCCCTTTGCCTCCTGGGGTAACCCGGCTGGGGCGGGTCGCCGGAGGTTGGGCGCGGACGGACGCCAACCGTCAGAATATCCCACCTCGACGGACCCTCGACGCGCGTTACGCGAGTCGCCAAGATCATCCGCTACCTTGAGCTGGAGACCGCCAGGGCGCGAACAGGACAGCCGCCATCGACGCGCCCGGTGACGGCTTGGCCGACACGGTGGCTCCCGATCTCGCCGATACGGCCGGGACGAAGCCGTCGCGATGGCGTTCGAGGCCGGCCTCGACCTGCTCGTCTTCGCCAACCAGCAGACATACGCCCCGGCCATCGTCGAGGACACGGTCGACAACGTCGTAAACCTGGTCCACGCCGGACGCATCACCGAGGCGCGGATCGACCAGTCCGTTGCGCGCGTCGACGCCCTGCGCCCGAAGAGCTGACACCTCGTACTCAGGTACAGCCTGCCGGCACAGGATCCAAAATGGATCCGCGTCCACAGTGGCCGAGCAACCGCTTCGTCCGGGTCCTCGAATGTCACGACGACAATGGGTCGGCCCCGCGCCGAGCCAGCTCTCGATTGTCCGCACCCGGCCTTCGTCGCCGGCGGCGGGCGAAGGGGGTGGTACCGCGCGGCTTGTAAATGGCCAGCGCGGTCGCCGCCAGAAGCAAGGCCAGCGCCAGCACCGAGTGGATCGTTGGTGAGGCGCCCATGGCGCCGAGCTCGTCGCGGGTCAACGTCGTGCGCGCCGCCGCGTCCGCCAGGCTGGCCAGGGTCTGGGTGTACATCAGCAGCACGAGCACCGCGCCGACGTTGATAGCGAGCTTGAACAGCACCCAGTAGTGCCGCACCAGACCCCACATAGTGCCCAACGGCTGGACCAACCCGCTGGCCAGCGATGCGACGGCAAACGGCAGCAGCACGTACCAGGCGGCCGGCTCCATCACCAGATACGCCGACCGCACGACCTGCAAATCCCGGCTGACCATCGCCAACACTGCCAGGACGAGGAAGACGACGACCGCACCGAGCCACCCGACCGACGTGCTGACATGCACGGTGAGGGCGAACCGGCGCACCCGCGGCGACATCATCCGTGTCCCCCGGCCGGTGGCGCGTGGCCGCCACCGCTGACTCCAACGTCAGGGCTGGAGCCGCCGTCTGGGCTATGTTGGCTCGGCCCGTGCCCGGTCAACAGCATCACGACCAAGAGCGCCACGACCAGCCCGGCGATCGCCCCGGTCACCTTCACCCAGCGCGGTGTACCGGTGGCTCCGGCCCGGTCGCGGGATGGTGCCCGCCGTGAGCCCGGTGAATCAGACATGGATTCCCCCTTGCATCGACATCAGACGCCACAATTTTTACGATACACGGTGTCGCTGCCAAGCCATGATGTCGCGATGATGTCGTCGCGTATGATGGACAGGTGCCGAGGTTGTGGGACGCGACGATCGAGGCGCACCGCTCGCAGGTGCGCGACGCGATCCTGGAGACCACGTCGGCGCTGGTTGCCGAGCGTGGGCTGCTGGCCGTGACGATGTCGCAAATCGCCGAGGCGACCGGGATCGGCCGGGCCACGCTGTACAAGTACTTCCCGGACGTGCCAACGATCCTGCTCGCCTGGCACGAACGGCAGATCACCGCCCACCTCGCCCAGCTCACCCAGATCCGGGACCAAGTCGGGGACCCCGATGCGCGACTGGAGGCGGTCCTGGCCGCCTACACGACGCTGTCCCAGCACGGACACGGCCAGGACGACAGCATCATCGGGTTACTGCACCGAGACGAACACGTCGCCCACGCCCAGCAGCAGGTCCACAACATGATCCGCGAGTTACTCGCCGAGGCCGCCGCCGCAGGGCACGCGCGTGATGACGTGCCGCCGGAGGAATTGGCGACCTACTGCCTACACGCCCTCAGCGCGGCCCGCAGGCTGCCCACACCCGAGGCCATCGGCCGCCTCGTCATGCTGACCGTGGCGGCGGTGCGCCGGCCAGGCTAAGGCCGTCTCAAATGGCGAGTTTGTTGAGGCGGCGGTAGGTCAGTAGGGCGCAGGCGAGGTCGGCGAAGGCCTGGAAGTGGTCGGCCTTGCGGTCGTAGCGGCGTACGAGTCGGCGGTTGCGCAGCAGCCAGTTCAGGCAGGCCTCGACGAAACCGGGCCAGGCCGCGTCGGCTTACGCCGCGGCCGAGCTGCTCGACAATGGCGTGCCCGAGCTGCCCTCGAGTCATTCGGCCGGTGCCTGCGGTGCACCGGCGCCGCCGGGTACGAGAAGGCTGCCCACGTTGGTGGTGAAGACAAACGCGTTCTCGAAGGCGCCGGCCCAGTCACCTTGGCTTACCGCGCGGGTCGGTGAATGCTGCGACCGGCCATGGCGCGGTCATCGGTGTGCTTGATTCCGGCCGTCGCTGGTGGCCCGCAGCAGAACCCCCTTTGACGTGGTCCACGTCGGGTGCGCAGCAGGCTCAGGCGTTGGCCGGTGCGCTCGATCAGCCCGGCACACGTGACCGTGTCAGCGTGGCGCGTGGTCCGGCAATGGTGACGAGGGCCAGCGCCACTTCGCCACCAGCGGCCGCGTGCACCATCTCGGAGCCATTGTGGCGTTGTACGGCCGCGGGACGGCCGTACAACGCCACGTTCTGTCGCGGGCCTACGGGGTGTTGATCCATGCCTGTGTGGAACCGGTGACGGGGTAGACAGCCAGGTAGTCGGCTCGGCCGTCGCCGTTGACGTCGGCGAAGCGGATCCGGGTGGCGTGCTCGCCGACGCCGCTGGCGGCTGTGCCAACCGGGTTCCAGATGTAGCTGTCGTCGCCCGGCTGCGCGCCGCCGTTGAGCCAGGCCTGGGCGGAGCCGTCGGGGTTGAGGTTGATGTAGTCGGCTCGGCCGTCACCGTCTAGGTCGGCGAAGCGGACCTGGGGGCCGGGTACGTTGACGCCGTTGGCGATCTTGCCTTGCGTATGCCAGACGTAGCTGTCGTCGCCTATCTGTGGGCCGCCGTTGAGCCAGGCGTGGACCGAGCTGCCGGGGTTGACATTGATGTAGTCGGCCCTGCGGTCGCCGTTGAGGTCGGCGAAGCGGATCTGGTGGCCGGGCGCGCCGACGCCGTTGGCGATCCTGCCCTGCGAGTACCAGCGCCACTGGCCCGGGCCGACGCTGATGTTGATCCAGGCGTCTACGGTGCCGTCGGGGTTCACGTTGAGGTAGTCGGCCTTGCCGTCGCCGTCGATGTCGGCGAAGCGGATCTGGCTGCCGGGTTCGCCGACGCCGTTGGCGATGGCGCCCTGCAGTTGCCAGACGAAGCTGTCATCGCCTGGCTGCGCGCCGCCGTTGAGCCAGCCTCCGACCGAACCGTCGGCGTTGATCGAGAGGTAGTCGGGGTCGTGGTCGCCGTCGATGTCGGCGTACTCGATCCGGCCGCTGCCCCCGGTGGTGATGGTGCCCATCGGGTCCCAGAAGTAACTGCCGGTCTGCGCCTGCGCGCCGCCGTTCCGCCATGCCTGCGCGGTGCCGGTCACCGCGTCCACATCGACGTAGTCGGCCCTGCGGTCGCCGTTGAGGTCGGTGAGGTGGATCCGGCTGCTGGCGGATCCGACGCCGTTGGCGATCCTGCCTTGTGGAATCCAGGCGTAGCTGTCGTCGTGCGCCTGCGGGCCGGCATTGACCCACGCCCGCACGGATCCGTCCGGTGCGACGTCGAGGTAGTCGGCCCGGCCGTCGGCGTTGAGGTCGGCGAAGCGGATTCGGCTACCGGGCGCGTCGACGCCGTTGGCGACCGTGCCGACCGGGATCCAGGGCCAGCCGCCGATGTTGATTGGGCCGGCGAGCCAGGCCTGTACCGAGCCGTCGGGTCTGACGTTGAGGTAGTCGGGCCGCCCGTCGCCGTCGATGTCGGCGAGCTGGATCTGGCTGCCGGATTCGCCGACGCCGGACGCGATCTGTCCCTGGGAGTTCCAGATGTAGTGGCCCTGGGCGTTGGTGCCGCCGTTGAGGTAGGCGGCCACCGAGCCGTCGGGATTGATCCGCGCCATGTCGGCTCGGCCGTCGGCGTTGAGGTCGGCGACCTGCCACTGTAGTGCCGGTGCGTACGGGGTGCCGTTGCCGCCGTGTGCGTCCCAGGCGATCGCTCCGTCCGGGCCGACGCCGTTGTTAACCCACACGCGTACCGAGCCGTCGGAGTGACTGACGAGGTAGTCGGCCCGTCCGTCGCCGTTGACGTCGCCAAAACGAACCTTGTCGGTGAACATGGACAGGCTGCCCGGGTAGCCGCCCGCGGTGAACGGCCCGTTGGCGATCACACCCGCGGAGGTCCAGCCCCTGGGCGGACCGCCGCCGATCAACGGCGGTGTGATCCATCCGGCGCTCGCCACGGCGAGGACACCCCGAAGGAACGCCGCCGCCATCTTGCGGTAGCCGGCGTCGCTGGGGTGCAGGTAGTCGGCCAGATCGGCGGTCGTCACCGCGCTCATCCGGACCGGCAGCACATGTTTGCCGGAGGCCCGCAGCTGGTCCACCCGGCTCAGCAGCGCCGTGTTGTAGGCGTTGATCCGCGCCTGGGTGGTGGCGTTGCTGGACGGCACGAGCGTGGAGACCAGCAGTGTCACCCCGGGGGCGCCCCGGAAGATCTGGTCGATCAGGCTGGTGAGCCTGTCGATCGCGCCGGACGGGTCGACGTCGCGGTTCATGTCGTTGGTGCCGATGTGCAGCAGCACCACATTGGGCCGGTAGGTGGCCAGCGCCGAGTCGGTGATGTTGGCGATGTCCTCGATCAGCCAGCTCGGATGCCCCTCGCTGGCATTGGGCGCCGGACCCGAGTGCTCGAATGCGCATCCTGCAAGCACTGTTCGACGCCGACCCGCTGACCACGGGACAGCTACGGGAACGCTTGCCGGACATCCCGCCGGCCACCATGTACCGGCACATCGCCGTGCTGGTCGACGCGGGCGTGCTGGAGGTGGTCGACGAGCGGCGAGTACGCGGCACGGTGGAGCGCAGCTACCGGGTACACCAGGACCAGGGCGCAATCGACCCCGCCGCCCGGGAAGCGATGACCCGTGACGATCACCGGCGGGCGTACACCACGTTCGCGGCGTCACTCATGGGCGACTTCGACCGCTACCTCGCCCACCCCGACGCCGACCCCCACCGCGACGGCCTGGTCTACCGGCAGGCCGCGGTCTGGCTCACCGACGACGAGTTCACCGCGATGGTCGCCGAGATCGAACACGCCGTCGTCAGCCGGATCGGCAACACGCGCGATGGCGGCCGTACCCGCCGCGTCGTCAGCCTCGTCGTCGTACCGGACACGCCATTGACCCCACCTGGGCCAGCCACAGCCACCCGGCCCCCGACCGGCTGAACCCGCACCGCTCGGCCACACCGGATCACACGTTCGACAGGGGTGCGGCACAGAGTCGTAGCCAGCCGGTCGCGGTACTCGGCGGCGGACGGGTTCTCGGTAGATAAGCCTTCAGTTCCACGCGAGGCGTGATGAGGTCGCTCAGCTTGTGACTCAATGGACAAACGAGCTGGGGCTATGGCTGGCATACGAGACACTGGCCCCCGCCTTCGGCAACGCGCTGGCAGCGGAGGGGCAACTCTCGGGCAAGCTCCAAATCCCTGACTCGGTTGGGCGGATTGTTTTGAGCCTCTATCCGATCAGCATGGATGCGACGAGTGTCGGCGAGGGTGGTGACTGCGGACAGTACCTCGATCGGGCATGCTGACATCGCGGGTGAGGTCCTCGAAGGTGTCTGGGAGCGTAGAGAACTCCATGATCACCTAGGCGACCTCGCCCGCCCCGAACACCCTCCACAGGGGCCATTCAGCCCACAAACCCGCAGATCAGACCGCCGCACCCGAACGCAACGGCCCTGGCGGTGCCCTGGCCGCTAGGTGACAGGGGTGGGGCGGGCCGCGGTTGTAACCAGTACGACGCGACGTCGAGTCAGGCGAGAAGGCTCCGGCGGGGCAGTCAGGCTCCGGGATGGTGGAAGATCACCACACCCGGCGCGTCTCAGCCAAGAATGTCCAATCAGGACATCCCGCTACCAGCCCGACAACCACCGCTGTGTATTTGGCGAGCTCCCATCGCAGGGGAGTACTTGCAGGCCGCCGGCGAAACTGTCTGACAGACACCGGCCGGTGTGCCTGTTCGACAGAATCCTCCCACTCAACGTTTGGCGATGATCCCACAGTTGAGTGTTTTGCGTGACATCGTGGCAGGGGAGTGCTTGCAGGCCGCCGGCGAAACTGTCCTGCAGACACCGATTGGTGTGTCTATTCCGAAACCAAAACGGCTGATTGTCTCCCACCGCCCAGATATCCTGCCACAATTGTGTGTACGGCCGGCTCTCATCGCAGGGGAGTACCTGCAGGCCGCCGGCGAAGCTGTCCGACAGACACCGGTCGGTGTGTGCGTTCCACTTGACCTCGCCTAGCCCCCATGGGCCCGCCTGTGCAGGCGGCGAACCCACCAGGAGACTGGCTAGGATCGCCAAAACCAGTGCGGCCGTCCATCGCCAAGGGTTTCGGAAAAGCACCGTGCGTGGACCTGTCGCGCGGTGCTCCTGGTTGACCAGCTTCATTGTCCTCCCTCGTCTGTGTGGCTCGCCCGCCGTGTGTCAAAGCCTTAGAACCTTCTACTACCGGTTGCCTTGATCGAGGCGTAGCCAACGACTGGACGATGTTGACCGTACCGTCGCCATCCGCGTCGAGGCATCATCGTTGACCAATAGTTGCGCCACCAGTGCCATACGCTGAACGGCTCTTGACCCATCGGCTGGTTGATGCCGCACTGCGGTATCCGTCGGTGGCACGGTGGGGCTACAGAGGTTGAATGGTCAGGGTTAGACCACGGCTGGTGCGGCGTGTCGTCGTGACGGTGGCCGGTCGATGGCGTATCTGGTTCGGGTGCGTTATCCCGATGGTGGTGGGCTGACGGCCGATGGCCGCGCCCGGCGTGAGGCGGTCCGGTTGCAGGCGGCGGTGCGCGCGTTGGATGAGGGACCAGCCGCGCATGGCTACATCGAGGACCAGCGCTGGACCCTGGCCCGGGTGGCGGAGCTGATCGTCCGGCTGTTCCGGCAGCGGTTCACCCTCCGCGGGGTGTCGCTGTTGTTGCACCGCATCGGTTTCAGCCCGCAAATACCGAGGCATCGGCCGGTCGAACGGGACGAGGCGGCGATCACGACCTGGCGGCGGGGGGTGTGGCCGCAGGCAAAATGATGGCGGCCGAGCGTGGGGCGTGGATCTGCTTCGAGGACGAGGCCGGTCACACGCTTCGGCCGCCAAAGGCACGAACCTGGGCGCGACGCGGCCAGACACCGGTGATTCCCGTGTCCGGCATGGGATCCGGCCGGATCTCGGTGGCCGGTCTGGTCTGCGTCAAGCCCGGACAACGCACACGCCTGCTCTATCGGATCAAGGTCCATCGCCGCCATAAAGGCGAACGATCCAGCTTCGCCGAAACCGATTACGTCGCCCTGCTCGATGCCGCCCACCAGTACCTCAAGGCGCCGATCGTCCTCGTCTGGGACAACCTCAACACCCACATCAGCGCCGCGATGCGCGAACTGGCCGACAGCCGGGACTGGCTCCACGTGATCCAGCTGCCCGCCTACGCCCCGGACCTCAACCCCACCGAGGGCGTCTGGTCACACGTCAAACGCAGCCTCGGCAACCTCGCCGTGACCGGCGTGGACCAGCTCGCCGCCGTGGTGAAGAACCGGCTCAAACGCATCCAGTACCGCCCCCGACCTGCTAACCAGCTTCCTCACCCACACCGGCCTGAGCCTCGACCCCGAACCGCCGTAACCCTGACCAGTGACGAGGGCGGCCCGGTAACCGGTCACGGATGGCGATGCTCACTGACGAGCGCAGCCCTCGGAGGGCCTGACGAGGGTTGGCCGGGGGCTCACGCGATCTGGCGGAGGTCGTTGCCGTAGTCGAAGATGATCCGTGGCCGGGCGCCCAACGCCCGCGCGTGTCGGCTCAGAGGTGGCGACTTCGTTGACGTCCAGGTCGCCGCAGCCGAGATCGCCGTTTTGTGCCACCCTGAGCCCGTCAGTCGAGGCCGCCTCGGGCGGGTAGGGCTGAGCCGGGTGCCGCCGACAGCCATCCGGTGGTGGTGGCGACCACGGGCAGTCCGAAGAGGAGGATCGCGAGGTTGGCGACAGGTATGTCGTGAAGCGCGTCGAGGTCGGTGCGGAAGACCGCGAGCAGCGCCAGGTGGGCGCCGGCGACGCCGAGCAGGGCACCCAGCGCAGCCAGCGTGCCGGATGTCGCTGCGGTGACGGTGCGCCGGACCCGCCGGGTGGCACCGCTGGCGGCCAGGATGCGCATGTCGCGGACGGACTCGCCGCGGATCAGACCGACCGTGCCGGCGAGCACGCCTAGGGCCAGCAGCACCCCGGCCACGGTCGCACCGGCCCGTAGGGTCGCCGCGGACGCCTGTTCCCGCCGGAACTCGACCGTGAGGCCGGCGTCGGCGGCGATGGCCCGTACCCGATCGATGTCGTCGGGGTTGATCGTGTTTCGGCCTTGCACGAACCAGCCGACACGCGCTGGTCGCCACCCGTTGCGGGCGATCACCGCCGGCGTGAGCAGCGCGGTCGGCGTCGACGAGTAGCCCAGGTTGGGCAGCGCCGCGATGGTGGGGTACACGCCGCGGGCCGGGATGTTGACCAGCTCGATCTCGCCGGTGTGCGTGGTCAGCAGGTCGACGCCCGCGGGCGGCGCGGCGAGGCCGTAGATCCGCAGCAGCTCGGGCGTGGCGACGTAGGCGCTGTAGCTGCTCAATACCCCGTCTGGCAATCGGTCGTCGGCGATGCCGAGCTCCACGGCCGGGTGCCCGCCGTTGACGCCGGGCTCGGTGTAGGCCGCGACCACCGCCATGTCGAGCGGGGTGAGCGCGGCCCCGCCGATCGTGTCGGCGATCTCGCCCGCCGCCGACTCGAACGCGGCGAGCTGTGCGGGCGTGTGGTCCGGGACCACCGGCGCGGGCTCCCCGATGCGCACCATCAGCTGGCTGCCGGCGAGGTTTCCGAGGGCGGCGGCGCGCCGGGCGGTGCGTTCCGCGGCGGCGGACCCGACGACCAGTGCGGCGGCGATCGCGAGGGTGAGGCTGATCGCCGCGAGCGCGGCGGCCGATCGTCCCTGGTAGCGGACGAGGTCGGTGAGCGCGAGCCGCACCGGGACCGGCGCCGTCGCCCGCCCGGCGGCGAGCATCCGCAGCGCCAGTGGACCGATCAGCAACAGGCCCGCCGCGACCGCGAGCGCGCCGCCGATCACGGGGACCGGGCGTGCGCCGCCAGCGGAGAAGGCCAGCGCCACGACGCCCGCCGCGAGAAGGGCCACTGCCAGCGCCGCGGACCGGCGGGCCGGTCGCGGACGTGGCGGGCGCGCGGACAGTGCGCTCATCACCGGGGTATGGGCGACGACGCGCGCCGGCCACCAGGCGGCGGCCGTCGCGGTGAGCACCGCGAGGGCCATGCCCGCACCGACGAACTGCCACGGCACGTCGAACCGGTCGATCCGGTGCCCGGCAGCCGTCTCGACCCGACCGGCGAGCGCCAACCAGATACCGAGCCCCACGGTCGAGCCGGCGACCGCGGCGGCGACCCCGACCGCCGCGCCGTTGGCGAGCATGACCAGCCGCAGCTGCCGCGGCGTCGCGCCGATCGCGGCGAGCATCCCGAGCTGGCGTTGCCGGCGCTGGGCGATGACGATGAAGCCGGCGGCGGCGACGAGCGAGACCAGCAGCAGGCCGATCGCCGCGACGGCGAGGGCGAGCACGGCCAGCACCGCGCGGGATTCCGACGGTCGTGACTCACGAACGACGACACCGTCGAGCGTCGCGCGGAATGCCTCCAGGTCGGCGCGGCTGCCGGGGACGAAAACGGTTACCGACTGCGGTGGATCGGCCGTCGGGGCGTCGACCAGGGCGAACTCGTCATCCAGGTCGGCCGGGTTCTCGACCAGCCCGACGACCTCACGGTCGCGGCCGTCGAGCACGACCCGACCGCCGACCGCGGCATGCAGGGTGCGCGCGACCTCGTCGGTGAGCGCCACCTCACCGGATGCCGTGGGATAGCGACCCCGCTGGAGGGCGAGCATCGGCGCGCTGTATACACCGGCCGGGTGCTGCGCGCGGACGTCGATCGGGTCGAACAGCCCGGGCACCGGCACATAGCGGTGCCCCACCGTCTCGACAGTGTCGTAGTAACCGGCGACCGCGTCCAACCGGGCGCGCAACCTGGCCGGGTCGGCGCCGTCGAAGGTGAGCAGGTGGGACGCCGTGCCGAAGCGCGCGTCGCTGGACGGCGCCGACTGGTAGACAGCCGTGACCGCGAACGCCGAGCCGGCCACCACGACGCCGAGCAGCACCAGCACCAGCAGTTGGCGGCGCCACTCGCGGCGGAACATGCGCAACGCCCAACGGACCATGGCCCGGCGGGCCGGCAGCCCGCCACCGGCGCCCCTGCGGACCGGGCGGTCGAGGGTCGCGGTCACCGGCTGAGGTCCTTGTCCAGCAGCACTTCGGGGCCGCTTGGCGGCGCTGTCTCGTCGACCACGCGGCCGTCGCGGATGAAGATCACCCGGTCGGCCCAGGATGCCAGCTGCGCGTCGTGGGTGACGACAACGCCGGCGATGCCACGCTTGCAGGCGGCGCGCAGGATACGCATGACGGCCTCGCCGTTCATCGAGTCGAGCGCGCCGGTGGGTTCGTCGGCCAGGAGCAGCTGGCGGTCGCCGACCACGGCGCGCGCGATCGCGACCCGCTGGCGTTCGCCGCCGGACAGGTCGTCGGGGAAGTGCCCGGCTCGGTCGGCGAGCCCGAGGTCGTCGAGCGTACGGACGGCGTGGGCGTGCGCCGCCCGGCGACCGACGCCGTCGAGCTCGAGCGGCAGCGCCACGTTCTCCGTGGCCGACAGCCCCGGCAGCAGGTTGAAGTCCTGGAAGACGAAGCCGATGCTGCGCCGTCGCAACTGGGCGCGCGCGTTGGCCGACAGCCCGGCGGCGCCGACGCCGCCGATCAGCACCTCGCCCTCGCTCGGCTCCTCCAGCGTCCCCGCGATGGTCAGCAGAGTGCTCTTCCCCGAGCCGCTCGGACCCATCACGGCGACCAGCTCGCCGGCGTCTACCCGCAGGTCGGCGGCGTGCAGCGCATGTACCGCGGACGGACCCGAACCGTAGACCTTTGCCACCTTCCGCAGCTCCAGCACGGTGGTCATGCGCGCACCTGCGCCGGATCCGGCGCCGGCACGCCCGGCCGTGGCGCGGCGGCGCGTGGCAGCTTCGCCAGGCGTACGCCCGCCGCGTCGAGCCAGCGCACCAACCCTTCCAGCCGGAACAGCTCGGCGTCGACGACCAGAGCGAGCCCGATGTCGTCGGCTGGCGCGTCGGCCTTCAGATGGGTGTAGTGCTGCATCGCCTCAATCAGTTGCCGGCGGTGGGTCTGGATCAGGTCGTGGACGTCGACGCCCGGCATGCGCACGGCGACCTGGACCTTGATGACCAGCTCGTCACGGGGTGGGGTGGTGGCGTCGGGCGGCGTGCGCAGCCACCGGTCGAGCTCGGTCGCGCCGCCGTCGGTGATGCGGTAGCGCTTCTTCGCGCCGTCGGAGCCGGCGTCGTCGGACTCGACCCAGCCTTCGCGCTCGAGCCGCTGCAACGTCGTGTAAACCTGCCCGACGTTGAGGGGCCACACGTCACCGGTGCGCGACTCGAACTCCTGGCGCAACCGCAGGCCGTATTCCGGCCCCTCCGTCAACAGCGCGAGCAGCGCGTGACGCACGCTCACCGAACATCACCCAAGGTAATCATACTGGGTATAATACCGAGTATTATTGTTGTGGCAAGACCTCTGGTGCCTATCGTCGCGGTCGAGGGAAATGACGGACGGCCACCCGGGTGGGTATTCCGGACCGGTAAACCTGCCAGGCCGCGGGGACGTCGTCGTCTCACCGGCCCTGCGCGGCCTGCTCGCCGTAACACCGGCCGATGCCCTCGCCGCCCGATGCCCGGCGACGATGTTCATCGTCGCGCTCTGGTTGTGGCCCGACGGGTTTTGCAGGCGACGCTGCGGGACCCGAAACGTTTCGGGGGAGAGGCTGACAGCATCGCTTGCGGCTGACTACGATTTCACGGACGGGCAGGCGTTCCGCACCAACTGCCCGCACCAAGCCAGCGGCGAACTCGCCGGCACACATAGTCGACGTCATGACCGCGATCCAGGACTCGGCCGAGCACGGCGCCTTCAGGGACGTCACGTCGACCTTCACCCGATTGGACCCACTGTCCGGGCAACACTGAGACGGGGCGCCCCGCCGTCCTCGTTGGAGGCGGGGCGTAGTCCGGCGAAGGCGATGGCGAGGATCCGTTCCTGGAGGTGTGCGCCTCGGCACTCACCCACGGACCGTGCCGGCCGGGGGTTGTGAACCGCGGACGGTGAGGCTGCGGGAGCAACGGTCCGGACCACCGCGGACATCGCGGCAGCTCAAATCTCTGGAATAGATCGTCTAAGTGCCGCGACCGAGTAACGGTCCGAGCGCCTGGGCGGCCAGTGCGACGCCACGGGTGTTGAGGCGGGCGTGGTTTCCTGCGGAGCTTGCCATCCAGCGTGCCGACGCGTTGGTCCGAGCGCCGGCGGCGTTCCGTAAGCATGGCGTCTATCTGTCCGTGCATGATCTGAAGGCAGCATGACGGACGCCGACGGGGTCCTTATGGGCCGCGCAGATCTGGAGCGCGCCTTCACCGCTCTGGGTGAGCGGCTGGCCCGTCGTCGCGTCGTTGCGGATCTGTTGCTGTCGGGCGGCGACGAGCGTCGCCGCCGCCTCGCCTGGTGCGCCGCTGGCGAGCTTACGTAGTAGGTCGAGTCCATATTCGACGGTGGCCTCCGTGCTGGCGTGCGGGAAGTCTCGCAGGGTGGTGAGCGTCTGCCGCAGCGCCGTACCGGTGGACCTGTCGGTGCCCCAGATGTCGAGGGCTGCGCCCAGGAGGCGGGGGAGCGGCAGCGAGGCGGTGCGCTGGTTCGCCAACAGCTTCGTGGTCGCCGTCGTGTCCACAGTGGTCTCGGTCGCGGTGGGCACGACCGCCGGCGGCGCGCGCCGTGGAGCACACACCGCGCCGCGCCAGGTTGTGCTGGTCCATGGCCAGGAAGACGGACCAGCGCTGGCCGGAGGTCCCGTCGCACAAGCCAAAAGACTCGAAGCTGACCGAAATCATCTGAAGATCCAGAGTTCATCCGGCTTTGCCCGCGCCGGCGCGTGTGGGCCGGGGCGGGGTGTGGAACCGCAGAGGGGTGGGGCGCGGGAGCAGCGGCCCGACCACAAACCCCCAAAAGGATCTCTAGCGCCGTGGACCTACAGTGCTGCCCGTGACGAATGGCTTCGCACTGGGTGTGGACTTCGGCACCTCGAACACGGCGGCGGTACTGCGCTGGCCGGACGGCATCGTCAAACCTTTGCTCTTCGACGGCTCGGAGTTGCTGCCCTCGGCTGTCTGTTTCACTGGCACGCCACCGTTGTTGGCTGGCCGGGACGCGATCAACGCCGCCCGGGTGCATCCGGAGGGGTTCGAGCCAAACCCGAAACGCTGCATCGACGACGGTGTGGTGCAGTTGGCGGGCGCCGAGCGGCCGGTCGTCGACCTGATCTCGGCGGTGCTGACCCGGGTCGCCACCGAAGCGAGGCGGGTAGCCGGCGCTGCACCGGAGTCGACAACGCTGACCTGTCCGTCCGGGTGGGGATCTCAGCGGCGCGACGTCCTGGCGTCTGCCGCGTCAGCCGCCGGGTTGGGCCGCCCTAGCCTTATCGCCGAGCCGGTCGCTGCGGCCAGCTACTTCGTGGAGATTGCCGGCGGGCGGATGCCGGTCGGGTCGTCGCTTGTGGTCTACGACTTCGGGGCCGGTACCTTCGACGCATCTGTGGTGCAGCGCACGCCCGACGGGTTCCGGGTGCTCGCCGAGCGTGGCTTGGACAACGTTGGTGGGCTCGACGTCGACGCCGCTATCGTGGCCCACTTGGGCGCCAGCTATGCCCGCCGGAATCAGCAGCTGTGGCAGCGACTGACCCTCCCATCCACCAGCGCCGACCGGCGGGCGGCGCGGCAGCTGTGGGACGACGTACGGGCCGCGAAGGAGCAGCTCTCCCGCACTGCCGCGGTCACCGTCCACATTCCGCTCTTCGACGAGGCCGCTACGCTCGGCCGCGAGCAGCTCGAACAGCTGGCGACGCCGGTCATCGACCGTACTGTGCGGGCGACTCGGGCCGCGATCAGAGATGCCGGCGTCGAGAGCGCCACGATCGCCGGGTTGTTTCTGGTCGGCGGCTCCTCCAGGATCCCGCTCGCCGCGACCCTGCTGCACCGCACGCTGGGCATCGCACCAACGGTCATCGACCGCCCCGAGCTTGTGGTGGCTGAAGGCAGCCTGTACACCGCGCTGGAAGCTGCCCCCGCGCCGGAAGCCGCCCCCGCGCCGCTAACCCAGCCCGCGTCGCTAACCCAGCCCGCGTCGCCCCCGCCCCGAAGGCCGCAGCACCCAAAGCCGCGGCTCCGGAAGCCACCGCGCCAGCAAAGGCAGCCAAGGTGCCGGCGCGTCCACCGGTACCCGGAAGGAAGAGGAATCGGCGGCGAGCCGTGGCGGTCGTCGCGGCGGTGATCGTCGCGGTGCTCGCCATCTCCATGTCGATCAACTACTTCGGTCCTGACGGTGAGCCCGGCCCGGGACCGACCGGCGCGCTCGACGGTCCGGTCGACGACCTCGTCAACTGCGTTCCGCTGAACCTGGTTTCCTCCGACGAGAAGACCCCCACGCTGCACGAGCTGGCTGAGCGGTACCGGAACTCCGGTCGAGGGATCGACGGCCGGTGCGTGGACGTAAATGTGGTGACCGGCCACTCCGGAACTGTCGGCGACGCGCTGGCGGCTGGCGGCAAATGGGATGTGCAGGACGTACCCCAGCCGGACGTCTGGTCCCCGTCCTCCAGCGTCTGGATCGAGCGGCTGCGCAGTCTGATCCAGGCGCGGCCAGGCGAGGTACGGCTGCCGGACTCCGCCAAGGTGCCCTCGGTGACCCGTACCCCGGTGGTGATCGCGATGCCCGAGCCGATGGCCCGGGCGCTCGGCTGGCCGGAGGCGAAGATCGGCTGGCAGGACCTTGTGGCGCTGGCGAAGGACCCGGCGGGCTGGGGGGCCAAGGGGCACCCGGAGTGGGGCTCGTTCAAGCTCGGCAAGACCAACCCGCACTCCTCCACCACCGGGCTGCACGCGATGGTGGCGACCGTCTCCGCACTGCTGGGCGGCGTGCCGCTGACCGTGGAGGCGCTGGGCGACCCCCGCGTGATCGAGGACGCCAGGGCGCTGGAGACCGCCGCCGTGCACTACGGCGCCAGCGTCTCGCCGTTCATCCAGAACCTTTACAAGTACCAGGCTGAGAGCGAGGACCAGGGCCTGTCGTATGTCAGCGCCATCGCCCTCGAGGAGCAGGTGGTCTGGCAGTACAACCGGGGTCAGCTTGTCGGGGTGCAGGATCCGAAGCCACCGCCGCGCACCAAGCTCGCGGCGATCTATCCGCACGAGGGCACCATGCTCTCGGACAATCCGTACGCGATCCTGGATGCGCCATGGGTCGACGCCACGAAGCGGCGGGCAGCGGAGGCGTTCCTCGGCTACCTCCATGAGCCGGAGCAGAAAGCGCTCTTCCTGGACGCCGGCTTCCGCGACGAGGAGGACAAGGCCGGGGAGGAGCTGAAGAAGGATCCGGGTCTGATCGCCGAGCCTGGATACAAGCAGGTGCCGGCGCCGGACACCGCGGTGACCGAGGCGGTGCGCGAGCTGTGGGACAGGGTACGCAAACCGGCCAGTGTTCTCATCGTGATCGATGTTTCTGGATCGATGAAGAACACTGTCGAGGGCGCCGGCAAGTCCCGGCTGCGCCTCGCCCAGGAGGCGGCGCGTCCGGCGGTCGACAGTCTCGCCCGCACCGACGAGGTCGGCCTGTGGGCGTTCAGCAGCCCGCTCGGTGACGACCGGGATCCGTGGCGTGTACCGGTGCCACTCGGGCCGGTGACTGGCAACGCCACCCGCTACAAGACCGAGGTGGACAAGCTACGCGCCGAAGGCGACACCGCGCTGTACGCCACCACCCGCGCCGCCGTGAACGCCTTGAGAGAACGATCCAGCGCCGACCGGATCAACGGGGTGGTGCTGCTCAGCGACGGGGCGAACCGGTACATCCGCGACAACGACCTGAAGCAGCTGCTCACGGATCTGGACCCGGAGAACACCGACAATCCGGTGCGGGTCTTTACGATCGCGTACGGGGATGAGTCCGACGAGGCGACACTGACCGGCATCGCGCAGGCGTCGCGTGGCGTGGCGTACAACGCCCGCGACCCCCGCGCGATCCGGGCGGTGATCCAGGACGTGCTCTCCAACTTCTGAGGCTCTACTGCCCGGCAGGCACTGGCGCCGTTAACTCGGGCGGGGTGAACGCGTCTGCAGCACGTACTGACTGAACTCCCAAACTGATTGGCGGGCTTTATGTACGGGCGCTTGAGCTCGCGCGCACCGCGGTGGGTTCACTGTCATGCCGCAATTCGGGCTCTGCGCGCCCGGAAAGCTCCGCGTCGGCGCGTCGGCTGACGACGGTTCCAGAGCCGCGGGTGTAGCTGCGACTGCTTGACGGGATCGAGCGTCGTCGTCCGGGGCTGGGAGGTTGAAGGTCTGTGGGGTCCTCAACCCGGCGGTGCCCTGCATGGGCCGGTCGCTGGCGGTGACCAACCCGGGCGAGTTCCGGGCCGAAGACTGGTTCGGCCCGCGCGGGCTGGAGCTGTCGCGTTTGCCCGGTCGCGCGTGCATCGAGGAGATGGCTGGGGTGCCGCGGGCGTCATCAACCCGGCGGCGGCGGTCGACACGCTCACATCGCTCTTCGCGGACGACGAGGTGCCGGTGGCCCGTTGCCCGGAGGCCGCACCGGGTCGCCAGGGCCGATCACTTCATCGTTCTCGCGGCGGCCGCGTCCCAGGTGCTCACCTGGGGCGAGGAGGTGTTATGAACGCCTGGTCGATGAGCTCGCTGCCCGCGGCAAGGCGCGCGGAACGCTTCGTCCCCCACTCGCCCAGCGGGCGCAGGGCCTCGTTGAGCGACTTACCGTCTTCGGTCAGCGAATACTCGACGCGGGGCGGGACCTCGCGGTAGACCTCGCGGTGGATCAGCCCATCCTCCTCCATCTCGCGAAGGTGTTGGATGAGCATCTTCTCGCTGACGCCCGGCAGCCCGCGCCTGAGCTCGCCGAAGCGGCGGGTGCCGTAGTTGTTTAGCTCCCACAGGATCAGCGACTTCCACTTTCCGGAAACCACGTCCATCGCGGCGTCGATCCCGCAGATGTACGGCCCGCGCCTGGTACTCGACGTCATCGGACCTCCCAGGTCAAGCCCATCCTTACCAGAAGGTAAGTATTGAACAAATTAGTAGGTACTTGTCGACACGAATGTACCCGCCAGAGGATAGCGATCGGCGCGCCACCACTTCACGAGCGAGGCGAAGGAATATCCAATGACCACCAGCACCACGTTCCTGGGACTGGGAGCGATGGGCAGTGCGCTCGCGGCGGCAGCTCTCGACGCCGGACGGCCCACCGTCGTGTGGAACCGCACCCCGCGCCGGGCACCGGCCCTCGGCGAGCGCGGCGCCACTGTCGCCGGCAGCGTCGAGGAGGCGGTCGCTGGCGACGGCGTGATCGTCGCCTGCCTGTTGGACCACCGGTCGGTACAGGGCGTGCTCGATCCGGTCGCCGGCAACCTGTCCGGACGTACCGTGATCAACCTGACCACCACCACGCCCAACGAGTCGCGGGAGCTCGCCGCGTGGGCCGCCGAGCGGGGCATCACCTTCCTCGATGGCGCGATCCTGGCCGTACCGGAGATGATCGGCGGCGCTGGTTCGGTGATCTTCTACAGCGGCTCGGCGACCGCCTTCGAGCAGCACTCGGCACTGCTCGACCGCTGGGGTGAGAGCACGTACCTCGGGCCGGACGCCGGCATGGCCTCGCTCTACGACATGGCGATGCTCACCGGCATGTACACGATGTTCGCCGGCTTCATGCACGGCGCGGCGATGGTCGGCACCGCGGGCGTGCCGGCGACCGAGTTCGCCGAGCGGCAAGCGGCCTTCCTGGCCGCCATGACCGGTGGGCTCGCCGGCTTGGCCGCCGTCATCGACGCCAAGGACTACACCGGCAAGGGCCAGCAGAGCCTGCGGTTCACGGAGACAGCGCTCGCCGCGCTGATGCGGGCTAGCAGCGACGCGGGCGTCGACGCCAAGGTGCTGAAGCCCGTACACGACATCGTCCGCCGGCAGATCGCCGGGGGTTCGGCGACGAGGGCACCGCCCGCATTTTCGAGGAACTGAGGAGCACCCGATGAGCGCCACCAACGACCTCGCACCGGTCACGGTCATCGGCCTCGGCCCGATGGGACGAGCGATGGCCGCCGCCCTGATGCGGGCCGGGCACCCGGTCACGGTGTGGAACCGGACGCCGGGTCGCGCTGACGGCCTCGTCGCCCAAGGAGCCACGCGGGCGGCCTCGCCCGCGGCCGCTGTCGCCGGCAGCGACCTGATCGTCCTCAGCCTCACCGACTACCCGGCGATGCACGACATCCTCGGCCCGGTCGTGGGTCTCCTCGCCGGCAAGGTCCTGGTGAACCTCAGCTCCGACACGCCAGACGCATCTCGCCAGGCAGCGGAGTGGGCCGGCAAACACGGCGCGGCCTTCGTCACGGGTGGGGTGATGGTGCCCGCTCCCGCGGTCGGCGGGCCGGGTGCGTACGTCTTCTACAGCGGACCCCAGGACGTCTTCGCGTTGCACGAGCCGGCGCTGAAGGTGATCGGCGAGCCCAAGTACCTCGGCGCCGATCCCGGGCTTGCCCAGCTCTTCTACCAGGCTCATCTCGACGTCTTCCTCACCGCCCTGTCCAGCCTCCTGCACGCCACAGCGCTCGTCACGGCGGCCGGCGTGCCGGCGGCCGAGTTCCTTCCCGGCGCACTGGACACCCTCACCGGCATCCCGGCGATGATCGGCGACGGGCTGGAGCTGGCCCGCGAGCTGGAGGCCGGCGAACACCCGGGCGACCTCAGCACGGCACTGATGATGGGCGCAACCGCCGACCACATCCTGCGGACCAGTACGCAGGCCGGCGTCGACATCGAGCTGCCCACGGCGGTCAAGTCACACTACGACCGGACGATCGCCGCCGGCCACGGCACGAAAAACTGGACGGCTCTCTACGAGGTGATCAAGGCCGGCAGGTAGGTCAGCAGCCCAGCGCCGGCCTTCCGCCAACCACGGGAGGCGCAGGCCGCTCCCGCTCGGCGCCACCCGTAGCCGGGTGCCGCCGAGCGGGAACAGCTGCTCACGGTCGCCCTGACGCTGCTGATCCCGCTCTACGTGCTGCTCAACGAGGTTGGGCTGGAGAACTCGCTGGTCAGAGACGACCCGTCGTCGCGGAAGGTGAAGACGGAGTCGCAGGCACATGCAGCATGCCGACAGCCAAACTGGTGGCGGTCCGGTCGGGTGCGGGGTCGATGCGCGCCTTGGCACAGGATCTCCCGGCGGCCGCAGCGGCGTAGGCACAGGGGTTGACGAGGCTACTACGCCCTGCGATGCTACGTCGCACGTAGCAAATTGGAGGGAACGTGACCGGACTGTCGCACCTCGGCAGGTTCTCCGAGCCGGCGTTGTTGATCCTGATCAGCCTGGCCGCGGGGCCAAGCACGGCTACGCGATGCAGGAAGACATCGCCGCGTTGACCGGCGAGCGACCAGGCCCGGGCACGCTCTACGGCGCTATCCGGCGTCTGGAGGAGCAGCGGTTGATCGAGCAAATGCCGGAGCAGGACCGCCGTAAGCCGTACCGCCTGACTGATCTGGGCGCGCGGGCGTTACAGGCCGAACTCGTGCGCATCCGCACGGTGGCCAGCACCGGCCTGCGTCGGTTGGCGACAGCCTGATGCGCGCGACGGTGATCCGCCTCGTCATGGCGCTGTACCCGGCACCGGTCCGCGACCGCTACGGCGCCGAGCTCACCGACCTGCTCGCGCACTCGACCCGACCGTGGCGCGACGCCGTTGATGTCGGCCGGTGCGCACTTGCCGATCGGGCGGCGACATGGACGTGGGCCCGTAGCCGCCCGCAGCTTCTCCGGTTGGCGTGGCTCGCCGCCGCACCGTTGGGATTCGGCCTGGCCGCGCTGGTCGTGGCGGTCGGTGTGGTCGGCATCGTCACAGCGTGGGTGGAGGACGGCGGGTACGAGACCGCCGGCGCCGCCCCCTACGCCGGCCGCGACGCGTCCGCTATCGTCCGCGACGGCATCGCCGGCAACCTCTCTCCCGCCGTCAGTCCTGCCGCCTTCAGCGTATCGATCCTGCTGAGCATGCTGGCGGTGTGTGGGATGATCGCCGCGCTGACGCTACTAGTGGCCCCACGGCACCACCTCGTGGCACCGGTTCTGACCCTGCCGGCGTCGTTGACCGTGGGAATACTGGCCATCGCGAACCTGCCGATCGTCGGCGACGTGCTCGGCCAGACACGGTCAGCCACCGTGCTGTCCGCGCTGTGCTGGTGCGCGGCAATGCTCACCCTGGGCGTCGTGATCACCGTGCTCATCCGGCAAGGGCACACCCGCATCGCCGTGGCGGTCCTCGTCATCGGTGGCCTTGCGACGCTCGAACTGACCTCTGCGCTGTACGCGAGCGCCGCTCGACCGGCCGCTGCGGACGGGGTCTCGGCGTTCAGCGTATGGCCCCTGAGCATCGGCGGGTTCGCGGATCCGTCCCGAATCTCCACCGACACGCTCGGGAGCCTGCCAGCCATGCTCACGATGTGCACGACGTTCGCCCTCACACGCGTCGCGGCCATCGCCGTACATCAGCGCAAGGCGCGCTTTCTCAAATCGCAAAAGCCCACCACACGATCCCAGCACGCGTAGGCCCGCGAAAGCTGTGTCACCTGAGCCGCTGCGCACCCGGACCGACGCGTCAACAGCACCAGCCACACGTTGGCTCTCGCCCATCAGCGACAACACCACATCAACAGGACTGGCCGGATGTGTCGATGCCGGTGTGCTCGTGGTTAGGCGGATCGGGCGGTGGCGGCGAGTGCGTATGTGGCGAGGGCGCAGTAGACGACGCCGGCGGCGCGGTCGAGGGTTCGTAGGCGCAGCCGGGGGCTAGGCGGCGTAGGTGTCAGGAAGAACACGGCGGTTTTGGGATTGAGCGCGCCGACAACCAGGCCGTTGCGGAACGCGGCCCAGACCCCGCGGCGGTCTTGCTGTTCAACGGTCATGTTGGCGAGCGTGCCTTCCGCGCGGGATCGGAATGCCTTCCAGGCAAGCCACAGGAGCCATGCGACACCGGCGAGCCGGACGATGGTGAATATCTCGGCGCTGGTTGCGATGATTGCGGACACGCTCGCCGAGCTCGCCGCGAAGATCGTCCTTACGCTGCACTCCGACGAGGCGATCGGCCTGCACCGGCTGATGATCACTGAAGCCCACAGCTTCCCGGACCTGGCCAAGCGCTTCTACCGAGACGGACCCCAGGCCTACATCACAGCGCTGAACGAACGGCTCCCCGAGCCCGACACCGCACAAGCCCAGGCACTGTTCACGCTGCTGCTGGGCGAGCCACACCGGCAGCGCCTGCTCGGGCTGCGCGCCGCACCCAGCCGCGCCACGGCGGCCGCCCATGCGCGCGCCGCACTCGCCCAGCTCAGCCTCACCGAAGTCATTGGTTAAGAAATTCACGGTCACGCTCTGAACCGAGCGCTCCGGGGTTTCGTGGTGCACGCGCAGGCCGTCGACAACGCCTGCCGACAGCGAACCACCGACCCCGCAGCCGCGGGAAAGGAGTGGCACATGCACAGTGTCAGCGATCCCACCACGAGGCAGCCAACGAGCCGGCCGCGGCGCAAGCGGTCGCTTCAGTGGCTCGCCCGGCTCGTCGTCGCGTTCGGCCTACTGGTCACCTCCGCGACGGTTGTCGCGGCTCCCGCCTCGGCATACGTCGGTTCCAACGTTCTCAGGAACCACCAGACCGGACGCTGTCTGACCTTCATCAAGAACGGTATCTACACCGAACCCTGCAATCGAGCGGATCCCAACCAGATCTGGCAGCCGCTGTTTCAGTTCAAGCTGGGAAACGACATCGTGATCCTGTGGAATCCGCGCCACCGCGTGTGCGTGTACCCGTACGGCTGGCTGTCGGGCAAGAACCGCGGCGAGGTCAATGTGGGGCGTAAGCAGAGTGAGTGCGCTGCCGGTCGCCGCGGGTTCTGGGAGGCGAGAGGCACGGGCTGGCATTCGGTGAACTTCGTGACCTATCTGCCCCCGTATCCTTGCCTGGACAGCAACTACGCTGGCGACGCCTATTACTACCCGTGCATCGCGGGCAACAGGCACCAGATGTGGAAGCTCGGACTGTAAAGCATTAGAGTGCGGCGGCGTCCGGCCCGCGAAAAACCTCGCGGTGTCCGGACCCGTCGTGTCTGCTCTTCCTCGTGCGTGTTGTGAACCACGTTACGAGGGCTCAAGTGAACCCGTCGTGGTGGCCACCCGTCCTGCATGGACCCCCGACCAGCTCGGTTCGGGGTCCGAGCAGACCGGGAGGACTCGTGTCTAACGAGGTGCTGGCGCATGCGGACGTGCGCCGCGACGATGTGACGGCGGCGGCCGTATGGTTGCGCGATCGGGTGGTGGACACGCCGCTGGTGCGTTCGGCCACATTGGACCGGATCGCTGGCGCGCGCCTTTGGTTGAAGGCCGAAAACCTCCAGATCGGCGGGTCGTACAAGTTTCGAGGAGCGCTGCGGGCCGTCAGCCAGATCGCACAGCGCGGTGAGCATCGAGGCGTGATCGCGCAAAGTACGGGTAACCACGCGCTCGCCGTCGCGATGGCCGCGGAGTGGTACGGCCTGACCGCCACCGCCGTGCTGCCGATCGATGCCCCGGCCGCCAAGGTCGCCAGCATCAAGGACAGCGGTGCCCGGGTGGAGCTTGCCGGCACGACGGTTTGGCGGCGGCTGGAGGTCGTCGACCGGTTGCAGGCAGCCAGCGGCGACGCCGTGCTGGACGCATACGACCATCCGAGCGTGATCGCCGGACAGGGGAGCGCGACCTGGGACCTCGTCGAGGCGGTCGATCGGCGCGGTACCTCGCTGGATGCCGTCGTCGTCCCGGTCGGCGGCGGTGGCGGCGTGGCCGGGGCGTGTCTCGCGCTTGAGGGTCGTGAAACCGCCGTATACGGCGTGGAGCCCGTCGGTTGTGACTCGCTGGCCCGGAGCCTGGACGCCGGCCGGCGGATCGCCGTACCGCCGGCGCCCACTCTCGCCGACGGGCTCCGGCCGTCGCTGGTCGGCCGGCTTCCGTTCGAGATCCTCCGGACGAGGGTCGCCGGCGTGGTGCCGGTGGACGATGACGACATCGGCTTGGCGGTGTGTCTCGCGCTCTTCCACACCAAGCTGCTGCTCGAACCGTCCGGTGCCGCGGGCCTGGCCGGTGCGTTGCGGTTGGCCGCGAGTGGGTCGTACACCGACATCGGCGTCGTACTTACGGGCGGAAATGCCGAGGCGGGTCTGATCGCGCGGCTGGTCGCCGAGTATGGCGCCACGAGGGCGGGTTCCGGCGGGGGCGGCGAGAAGGGTAGGCGTGCGTGAGCGCCGACTCGAAGGTCCGGGTGGCGGTAATCTTCGGCGGCCGCAGCGCCGAGCACGGTGTGTCCTGTTCCTCGGCCGCGAGCATTGTGCGGTACCTGTGCCGCGAGCGGTACGAGGTGACGCCCGTGCGGATCGACCAGGACGGCGTGTGGACGATCGGAGACGACCGACCCGTGCTCGACGGCCTCGACACGGCCACACTGCTGGACATGACGCGCGACCCGGCCGGGCCCAGGCCCACCGCCCTGGAAAGCATGTGGAGAGCGTTGAGCCGGCTCAGCGACAAAGTCGATGTCGCCTTTCCCGCCCTGCATGGCGGACACGGTGAAGACGGCACGATCCAGTCCGCACTGGACTTCTTTGGGATCCCTTACGTCGGCAGCAGCGTCGTCGCCTGCGGCATCGGGATGGACAAGGAGCTGACTAAGAAGCTCCTCGCCGATGCTCGTCTACGCGTCGCGGACAGCGTGACACTGCGAGGATCCGCAGACGACGTGAGCCCGGAGGACCGGGCGCGGCTCGGGCTGCCGGTCTTCGTCAAGCCGGCGCGTGAGGGGTCGAGTGTCGGTGTATCCAAAGTAGAGGGCTGGGCATCGCTCACCAGGGCCGTCGCGGTGGCACGTAAGACCGGCTTGTCGAAGGTGCTCGTGGAGGCTGAGGTACCTGGACGGGAGATCGATGTCGGAGTGCTGGAGTACCCCGACGGTCGGGTGGTCGCCGGGCCACCGCTCGAGATCCGGTATCCCGACGAGCATTCGTTCTTCGACTTCGACGCCAAGTACCACAGCGACCAGACCATCTTCGACATCCCGGCGGACCTGCCCGCGGCGGTGACGGCAGCCGTTCAGGCACAGGCGGTTGAGGCGTTTCACGTCCTTGGGTGTGCGGGCCTGCTCCGGGTCGACTTTTTCCTGCCCTCGGTCGACGGGAGTGAGGATCCGGTTGTGGTGGTGAATGAGGTAAACACGATGCCCGGGTTCACCGCGATGTCCCAGTTCCCTCGGATGTGGAGCGCGGCCGGCCTGGAGTACCCGGCGCTGCTCGACGTGCTCGTCGAAACCGCCCTCGCGCGGTGGTACAGCCTACGCGCTCCGCGCGGTTAGCCTCAGGCGGCGGGCCGGTTGCTCCTCGCGATGGAGGGGCAACCGGCCCGGGGCGGGACCTTGTGGACAGTTCAGGCCGGGCTAGGCCGGCGTCGAAGGTCCACGGTCGACGAACGAAAACGTGTTGGAGCCGTCGGCGTCGCCGATCTCTTGAGCGATCAGGCCTTCCGCGCTGTCCACAAGGTAGACGCCACCCGAGCCGCCGATGGTGTAAGTGGGGAGTCCGCCGGCAGGCTTCCCCATCGACGCCTCGACGGTGAAGAGCTGCTCCTGATCGGCGGTGTTACATGCCGCGGCGACGATGGTCAGCGGGTTCACCCCGTTTTCCTTCACCCGAAGGCAGGACGTGGCGCCGTTCGCACCCACGTTCGCCGTCTTGATCTGGAACCGGCCGCCGGCCGGCGTAAGGATGAAGAGTCCCCTGTCCGTGCTGCCCTTGGCCAGGACCAAGCGATCCGTGCCGTCCAGCGTCAGGAGCGAGTCGGGTGTACCGGCCGGCGCGATCGCGACCTGCCGCTCGCCGCGCAGGATGGCGCCCTCGCCGCCGCCCGCGCCGTTCGCGGGAGGACTTGAGGCCGGTGGGCTCGACGTGGCGAGGCTGCCCGGGGTCGGAGTGGGCGCGGCGGCCTGGCCGCCGTCATCCCCACCCGAGCAGGCACCCAGCGAGGCGACAGCCGCGGTCAGCAAAGCAGTAGCAGGAATTCTCAGTTTGTTCATAGCCACCACGACGGGCGAACCGGACCGCCCGTTCGGGTGACATACGTCGCATTCCGGTGCCCTGGTTCAGACGGTGCTTCTCGCCCCGGGGACGGGACCTCGGGCGATACGAACGTCGTGGCAGGCCTCGGCGGCGAGTTTGTTGGCGAGTTGATTTGAGTGGACCGCATCGCGGGCGAGGAATACGCAGGTCGGGCCGGAGCCGGCGATGATGCTGGCAAGCGCGCCAGCGGCTTGTCCTGCGCTGAGCGTCCGGGCGAGGTCGGGGCGTAAAGAGAGCGCGGCTGGTTGTAGGTCATTGCCGAGTGCGGCGGCGAGCATGGCGGGGTCACGTTCGCGCAGAGCCACGAGCAGTTTGGCCGGGAGGCTGGGCCGTGTGCGGGGGGTAGCTGCTGTCTCGGCGCGGAGGCGATCGAGTTCCGCGTACACGTCTGGAGTGGACAGTCCACTGTCGGCGATGGCGAGAACCCAGTACCAGGTGGTTGGCCGGTGTGGGATGGCTTTGACGGCCTCGCCTCGGCCGATGCCAAGCGCGGTGCCGCCACGTATGAGAAAGGGCACGTCGGAGCCGAGGGTGGCGGCGATCGAGGCGAGTTCGTGGCCGGAGAGTCGGGTGTCCCAAAGTGCGTCGCAGGCGACGAGGGTCGCGGCGGCGTCCGCGCTGCCGCCGGCGAGTCCGGCGGCGAGTGGAATTTGCTTGCGCAGATGCAGCCGCGCGGCGGCGGGCACGCGCGCGTGCGAGGCGAGCGCGCGTGCGGCGCGGATCACGAGGTTGCTGTCGTCGTGGGCGAGCTCACCGGTGCCCTCGCCCTCCATCGTCAAGGAGAGTGTGTCATCGTGCCAGGCGGTGATCTCGTCGTACAGCGAGATGGCCTGAAAGACGGTGCTGAGCTCGTGGAAGCCGTCGCCGCGCAACGGGCCGACAGCCAGATGCAGGTTGATCTTGGCGGGCACACGGACGTGCACAGGGTTGGGCTGGGACATGGCACCTCCACACAGGACACGTTTCTGCTTACGGAGGGCCCAACGGCCTGAATCACACACTGGTTCAGGACAACCGCGTGCGATCTTCCACACCGCGCCGTCGGAGGCGAGCACGACACGCGGGGCCGCGGCTCGACCTACCGAACCGCGGCCCGACGCGTGTACTGGATCGCTTGAATGCTGTTGGGTTTAGGGCTTGTGCTTGTCCACGCCGTAGCCGTTGCACTGCCGGCCGCCGTTGATGCAGTGCTTGACCAGCTCGACGAGCCTGGCCTGGTCCCACCCGTTCATGAAGTCGTAATGAAAGGAGTAGCTGGCGCCGGAGGAGAACGCCAATCCCTTCGTGTTGCCCCCGGAGAGCTTGTAGGCGATTTTGGACTGGAGCATCGGCAGCGCGACCGGGTGGCTCTGCGGGCAGAGGCCCTGCACCGGATACGTCATGTGGGACTTGTGGTCGGGTGTGTCGAGATGCACGCCGTCCCAGCAGCTCGGCGCCTTGTAGCGGACGACCAGCACGTTGCCCGACGGGCACGAGGAGGCGATTTCCTGTGAAGCGCCCCGGCCGCAGCTCCACTCGCCGCCGAAGGCCGCCGCGTTCGGGGTGCGCATGTCGCCGACGAGCAGGCGGAAGCCGGGCGGAAACGGGCGGACGGTGCGATAGTCCTTCACCCCCGACTTGTAGTAAAAGGTGACGGTGCTGACCTCGACAGGTTGACCGTTGCGCAGCAGCGTCGGAAACCAGTACGACGCGGTGTCG
Source organism: Phytohabitans flavus (assembly GCF_011764545.1). Taxonomy (GTDB): domain Bacteria; phylum Actinomycetota; class Actinomycetes; order Mycobacteriales; family Micromonosporaceae; genus Phytohabitans; species Phytohabitans flavus. Next base: position 1,581,339 of record NZ_AP022870.1, read on the forward strand.
CCCTTGTCCTCGCAGGAGCTCACGCCGGTGCGGACCAGCGACTCCGGTGTGGAGTACGCGTCGACGACGGTATTGCCGACGAACGTGTGGTTGTGCGAGGCGCCGGGCTGGCCGGGAAAGACGATCGGGTCGTCGCTGGCCCGCTTGGTCACCTCGCAGTTGGCATGCATCTCGCGGTATTGCGCGAACGGCGGCTTACCCGGGGGCGCGGCCAGCGGCCGCACCGGGTTGGGCAGCGTGATGTATTTCCCGCCGGTCGGGACGCTCGGTTTGCCGCTCGTGGTCGGCGAGGCGCTCGCCGCGCATCCGGTGTGCGTAGCGTGCGCGCCGCCGGAAGGGCACGCCTGCGGTGCCGTAGTGGTCGGGGTGGGTTGGGTCGGAGCCGCCGTCTGGCGTGGCTTGTGCCGTTCGTGGTCCTCGTGCCGGCTGGACGCCGCGGTCTGCGCGGAGGCGCCACCGCCGTCCGCCTCCCGCAGCACCGGGATGGCCGCGACGACCGCGGCGACGACGAGTGTGCCGAGCACGGCGACCCGCCGACGCATGGCGCGGCGGCCGGGTGGTCTCTGCATCGTTCTAGTCCTCCTTGCGGTGACGGAGGTCTCACCTCCGCGCTAACGGTCGTGGGGACGCTAGCGACGGCTCGGGCCCCCGGTCATGAGCCCAAAGGCCCAGAAACGCCATTCGAGGTGGCCCAATCCAGCGGAATCACGACTGGTCAGTGAACGGGTGAGGGCCGGCGTACGTCGTGATGGCGTACCCATGAGCGAGTTAGGAGGCGCGGGAACCGTGCGAACCGCTTCTACCCTGCGCGTGAGCCAGGTGCTTCGCCGGCTCCGCGGCCGATCGGGGCGGCGACCCGGCCGCCGGCTGGGGCGCCGCACGATGGCCATCGTCCTGGCCTGCCTCGCCGCCCTGCCAGCGGTCGTCGCCGGCATCGGCTGGAGCGTATCCGCGGCGGTCGACGATAACCTCACGGGGCGGCCCATCCCGGATCACCAACTGGCCGAGATCGTCAGCGCCACCAGCTCCTGCCCGATGCTGACCCCCGCCCGCGTCGCCGGCCAGCTGATGGCTGAGTCCGGGCTCAACTCCACCGCCGTCCGCACGAAGTCCGGCGGGCGCGGCATCGCGGGTCTGGACGATCAGGACTGGAAGCGGTGGGCGCCGTGGCCGAACGCGGTGCGTACGGACAGTTCGGCGAACATCCTCGCGCTCGCCCACCAGATGTGTGACCTCAGTGGACAGCTGCGGGTGGCGAACGTGCCCGGCGATCGATGGCGTCTTTCGCTCGCCGCGTTCCGGTCCGGGCTGACTGCGGTCGAGGAGGAGCGCGGTATTCCCGACTCAGCCGCCGACTATGTGGACGAGGCCGTCGGGTACGCGAGCTACTACGCCAGGCAGCCGAAGTTCGGCGGTCCCGGCGGACAGCCTGTCCCGACCACGCCACCGGCCAACGCCAAACCCCTGCCCGCCGAGTACGTCCAGCCCGTACTCGCCGCCGGCAAGGTGTGCCAGCAGGTAACGCCGGCCGCCGTCGCCGCCGTGCTGATGGCCGCGTCCGGGTTTCAACCGAACCTGCTCGGCCGCAACGGCGAACGAGGGATCGCCCAGTTCCGGACCGACCTCTGGCGGCGCTACGGTCCAGCGGACGGTTCCGCCTGGGAGCCCGCCGACGCTATCCCGGCGGTCGGGACCGCGCTCTGCACGCTGATCACCGAGCTGTCCGCCATCAGTGGGGATCCCTACGTTTTGGCTCTCTCCGCCTTCCGTATGGGGCCGGACGCGGTCCGCCAGGCGGGCGGCACACCGAATGCCGCCACCCACGCTTTCCTCGGGAACGTCGCGTCCTACACCCCTACTACCAGCTCGACACCAGACTCGCCGCCGCCCCCACAACGCCGGCGCCGACCACACCATCCCAGCGATCCGCAACATCGCGGCCCTCGACGCCCGCGCCACCAGACCCCGCGCCAACACCGACGGCCCAGGACACGCGGCCGGCGACCCGCGACAACCAGCCTCCGGTCAAGGCTGCGAACGCCGGCAACGCCGTGACCTTCGGGCCGTACTTCATCTACAACGACGCCACCAAGCTCTGCGTCGACCTGCCCGGAACCGGCCCCGGCAAGTTCTCCGGCCCGGTGAACCAGCGGGCATGCGCCAAGACCGGACAGGACAACCAGGAGTGGACCTTCGTGCGGCGCGGCGTCGACGCCGACGGGTACGTGCTCTATTGGATCCGCAACGTGGACGACAACAACTGCTTCGACCCTCCGGGTACCGGGACGGTGCGGGGCGGCAGCCAGCTCGGCGAGACGAAGTGCTGGGACGAGGACAACCAGTACTTCCGCCTCGAGCCACGGTTTGTCAGCGGCGGCTTCCAGTACTACCGGATCCGCAACACCGTCACAGGTCTGTGCGTCGACGTACCCGGCGTAGCGGTGACGACCCCCGACCTCCGGTTGACGCTCAGCTCCTGCCTGGCGGTACCCGACGATCAGGACTGGGCCCTCGTCCAGAAATCGGAGTGGGAGTGATCGGCCGCGTCGTACCGGATGCGCCGCTCGTCGAGGCGGCCGCGATCTGCCTGGCGGCGCTGCTGTTCGCCGCCGCGGCGGCGTTGCTACTAGGCGGTCGCCGGACCGGTCCGAAAACACCCGGGCCGCCGGTCGACAGCCCAACCCAGGAGTTGCCGGCCGTCCGCTACGGCGACCAGGAGCGGCCCGCCGCTCCGCCGCCGAGGGCCGCACCTCCTGGCCCGCCAGCGCAGGTCAGCGTGAGGGAGCCGGCGCAGCCGGCGGCCCAGGAGCGGGTCGCGCTCGTCGGCCAGCTGCAAGCGGGTGGCCTGGCCGTTGCCGTGTCGTTGAACGGGGTACGTGGTGACGCGCTCGCCGCACCCTTCGGCTGGCGGGGGAGGGGCAGGCGGCGCCGCTGGCCGTGATGCCGGTCGTCCTGGGCGAGCGGGGCGGCCAGCGGCTCGTCGCAGACCTCGCCCGCTGCCCGGACGTGCTGACCGTCCTGGGGGCGAAGCCGCACCGCGTGCGCTACGTCCTGCGCCTGGCCCGGCAGGTGCTTGCCATCGGTTGCCAGGTCACCATCCTCGGTGACGTTTTCGGCGGTTCCGTACCGGCGGGCTGCCGTCGCGCCGCGGAGATGTCCGATGTGGACCACTCGGCCGCGCCTGGCATCGTGGTCTGTGGCCCGCTCAGCCGCGCCGCCGGGAGCGCCGCCCTGCGGCTGCGCGCCTCCGGCGGCCCGGTGCCGGTCGTTCTCGGCGATGTGCCAGCATCCCGCTGGTCGGTCTGGCTGAAGGCACCGCGACCGACGGCACCGGCGCTCCCGCGGGCGGGCTGACGAAGATCTGGGCTTCGCCCTGGGCCCCACCGGGACTTTCGACCCACGCGTCCCGATACCCACCGTGATTAGCGTCCCTCGCGAGTCGCAAGTCGACACCCAGGAGGGAAGCAGGCGATGGTTGCCAGCGTTACGAAGCGGACCGAGGCGGACGCCGACCTCGAACGGCGAATGGGAGCGGTCGTCCAGGCCAACGCCGAGCCGCTCCTCTACTTTCTGCTGCGTCTGACCCGTGGCCAGCGCGAGCTCGCCGAGGATCTGCTGCAGGAGACGATGCTGCGGGCGTGGCGCCGGCTGGACGAGCTGCCGGACGACGCGTCCGTGGTCCGCAGGTGGCTTTTCACTGTGGCCCGGCACCTGGTCATCGACTGGTCCCGTGCCCGCACAGCCCGCCCGCCGGAGGTCTACGCCGTCGACCTGACCTGGGTACAGGCGCCCGACCAGCCCGTCGATGGGCTGGTCGACCGCTTCGCGCTGCGCGACGCCCTGCACCGGCTGACTCCCGAGCACCGCGCCGTCCTGGTGGAGCTGTACTACGCCGGGAGGTCGGTGGCGGAGGTGGCCGCGCGGGCCGGCATCCCGGAGGGGACCGTCCGGTCACGTGCTTTCTACGCGCTGCGCGCCGCACGCGGATTCCTCGGCGGCGATGGGTCTTTCTGGTGAGCGACGGGCGCTAGCTGACCGTTATCTTGTCGATGTCCGGTGGCGGGGACGTCTCGCTGTACAGGGTGATGGCAACGCGTCCGGCGGGAACAGCGGCGGTGAAGCTGAAAGTGCGGGGGAGTACCCAGCTCGTGCCGTTCGCCGTGAAGGTTCGCGGCGCCGCGCTGTTGATGGCCACGGTGATTTCGCGCTCGCCGCTGGCCTCGTAGGTGACGGTGACGGTCCGGGTGCCGGCGGTGGGCACGTTCAGGTAGACGACGACCGTGCCGAGGTAGCGCACGCGGGCGCCGCCGTCACACGTGGCGCAGGAGGTGACCCGCGCGCCCCCAGAGATGGTGTTGTCCGGGTCCTCGGCCTGGACGCTGACTGGACTGAACCGTACCGGCGCCGAGGTCCGTGGCGGCGCGGGCTTTGGTGGCGGCCCCTGGGTGCGCGGAGGTGCGGGGTGGCTTGAGGCGGTCGCCCGTACCGGCGGGGCGACGTCGGCGCGGTGGTCGGCCTCGCGGTTGGCGCGGCCGCTGACGTGGGCGTACCGGACGGCGTCGCCGTGGCGTCCACAGGTGCCACGGGATCTGGCAGGTGATGCGGTGTCGTCGGCTGTGGGCTGCGCTCCGCACTGGCGGTCTTGCCGGCCTGGCTATCGAATCGCACAGCGCTTGTCAGCGCGACGACGCCGAGCGCCGCCAGCGCGACGGCGCCGGCCACCCGCAAAGGCCCGGGCCGGCTCCGCTTGGTTTGTCCTTCGTCCGCCGCGTCCATGGCCCAGACAGTAGAGCGCCGACCCCCGCCGATCCTGAGGCGAAAGGCCCAGCCGAGGGCCCAGCATGCGATCGCGGATCAACACGCGCGGGCGGTGAACCGAGGTCGTTCCGGAGCCGTTGTGCCGGCGCGAGATTGCGCGACCATCCCCCGTTCCTACCTCCCAGGAGGGCAAGAATGACTGCGAGCTGGTTGGTCCGGAGCCGAGTGGCTGGCCCGAGTAGGACGATCGCGTTGCTGGCCATCGTGATGCTCGCCCTCGGCTATGTCGTGTTCACCTCGACGAGGTCGGCTGCTGTCGCTGGGGAACGCGTGAGGTTCGTGAACATGACGGGCGAGCCATTGTGGATCGGCTCGGGCGTCAACGCCGACGGCTCACGACCGATCGGCGATCTTCCCAGCCTGGATGCGGGGGAGTCGGACATCGTCGTCATCCCCGACAGCGAGGAGCCGATGCATTGGCGCGGGCGGTTTTTCGCGCGGCAGCGCTGTAGCGGGCAGTCCGGCAGCACGTTCCATTGTCTCGTCGGCGACTGCGGCGTCTACGCGGACCGCTGTGAAAAGGTAGCGGAGCCGGTGAGCCTGGCCGAGTTCAACTTCGACCAGAAGAACCGCGCCGCACCCTGGTACAACGTCAGCTACGTCGACGCGGTGTCTTTGACAATCACCATCGAGGCGCCAGGCTCGACCCGACCGGTCGTGGCGGGCAGCTGCGCGCGGTGGGACTGCTCCGGCGGGCAGCTGCTCGCCGCGTGTCCCCGGGCATACGCGGTCTACGACCCACAGCGTGGTGACAGAGTGAACTGTGTCAACCCCAATCGGGACGCGGAAAGTGACTACACGGCGGCGATCCGTGCCTACGGCCCGCGGGCGTACGCGTGGTCCACTCACGACCGGGTCCCCGGCAACGAGACGATGTTCAACTGCCCCGGATGCGCGGACTTCGTGGTCACCTTCCGCAGCGCGGGAGCTGCGAGGGTCGCACCGACCACGAACAACCAGGTCCAGTCCTACTCCGTCAAAAAGCCCCGTGGCTCGGAGCCGTCCACATTCACTCTGCGCGGATTCGCGGACAAGTGCGTCAATGTACCGGGCGGTGTCTCGGCCGACGGCGCGCAGTTGCAGCTGTGGGACTGCAACGGCCAACGCGCGCAGGACTTTTCGCGCGGCCCCAACGGCTCACTTGTGGCGCTCGGCAAGTGCATGGACGTCGCCTGGGCGTCGCGGGACAACGGGGCCAAGGTCCAGCTCGCGCACTGCAACGGGGGGCCGGCGCAGGTTTGGGTCGTGGACGGATCTGCCCTGCGCAACCCGCATTCGAACAAGTGCCTCGACGTCCGCGAGCGGAACACCGCCAACGGCGCGCCGCTGCAGATCTGGGAGTGCAACCCCGGTCAGGCCGACCAGTCCTGGCGCCTTACTGGCCGCCCGCCGGTAAACCCCGGGCCGAAGCCCGCGCCGAGGAAGTCGACGGTGCGCAAGGTGACTGGTGACAGCGGCCCTGAGGTGGCCGACGAGCAGAGGGTGGTCGACCTCACCAATCAGGAGCGGGCGGCGGGAGGCTGCGGGCCGCTCAGGGTCAACGCCAGGTTGGCGAAGGCGGCCAGACTTCACAGCGAGGACCAGGCGGCACACAACCACATGTCGCACATCAGCAGCGATGGCAGCGATCCGTGGCAACGCGCCCGGCGCTCCGGATACGACAACGCGATCGGCGAGAACGTGGCCATGGGGTACCGCGGCCCGGCGGCCGTTCTGCACGGCTGGATGACCAGTGAAGGTCACAGAAGGAACATTCTCAACTGCGCCGCGAGGTCGATCGGCGTCGGGCTGGCATATGCGAGCAATGGCACGCCGTACTGGACACAAATGTTTGGTTCGACTGACTGACAGGTCACGACGGGGCGAATTTTGAACCTCCCGGACGCCAGTCCGTAGAAGGACGGAGATGGGAGGAACCGAATGGAACGCGGTTGTGGAAGCAGGCTGCTGAGGCTGTGGGCGGCGCTGCTGCTGGCGGTCCTGTCAGTGCCGCTCGGCCCGGCGGATTTGGCTGCCGCCGAGGCTCCGGGCGAGACCGGCAGATACTACATCGTCCGACCGCCGGTCGACGGCCAGCGGGAGTACCTGTACGACATCGCCCTGCGTACCCTCGGCAACGGCAACCGGTTCCGCGAGATCATCGAACTCAACAAGGGCCGGAAGCAGCCCGACGGGGCTACCTTCACCGACGGCGTCGAGCTCGGCCCTGGCTGGATCCTCGTGCTGCCGCGCGACGCCCGGGGTGAGGGTGTGCGCGCCGGTGCGCTTCCGCCGATCGGCGCCCAGTCCGCCCGCCCTCGGCCAAGCACGGCAGCCCCGCGGTCGAGTGCCGCGACACCGCAGGGGTCGCCGAGCCCCACCGCGACGCGACCGCCCTCGCGGAGCCCGGCCACGTCACCCCCAGCGGTCGATCCGGCGGCCACCGTGGCCGCCGGATCGCCGCCGACCACGGAGCCACACCGGCTGGCTACCTTCGGCCGCGTTTTGACCTGGGGCGGTGCCGGTGTGCTCGCCGTGCTGCTCGGACTCGGCCTGCTCACAATCGTCCGCCGGAGCCTGCACCGGATGCGTCCGGTGCCCGTCGAGAACGGCCCCTGGCCGCCCCAACGCCATCACACACCGACGCCGGCCGAGCTCGGCATGCTCGCCGCAGCCGGGGCGCGGGTCCCGCCGGTTCCGCCGCTGGCGGCGGAACAGTGGATGTCCGAACCCTTGCTCTCCGAGCTGTCCATGATGGAGCCAGGATTGGCCGAGCATCAGCTGGCCGCGCACGGGCTGGAAGAGCCGGTGATGGCCGAGCAGCGGCTGGCGGACCTGCGGACGACGGAGCTGACCCAGCTGCACACGGCGGACCTGCGTACGACGGCTCCGGTCGCCACGCCGCCCGCGCCGCACTGGCCTCCCGCGCTCACCGCCTGGCCCACACCCGAGCCCTTCACACCGCCGTCGCCGGGGCTGAACGGAACGGAGGCCGCCGGCGTGCCTTGGGACACATCGGACCTACCCCGCCCGGCGTTGCCGGCGGACGACGACGTGCCCTACGTCCGGGCCGACATGGTCAGCGAGGTCGGACCGATCCTGGTACGCCTGGCCGGGGTCGCGACCGGGCCGACCACGCCGCCGTACGCCTGGCTAGCCCAGACCGAGCTGGCGCCCGCCGCGTCCGTGCCGCTGGTGCTGGGCGGTAAGGGACCGTGGCGGTTCCACGTCGACCTGGGCCGTACCCCGGACGTCTTCACCCTTGTCGGCGCCGCGGAAGACTGCCGCCGCCTGGCCGCGGGGTACGCGCGCCAGCTGCACGCGGGCGGGGTCGCCGTGGCGGTTGTCGGTGACGCACTCGGTCCCGAGCTGTTCGACGGCTGCCAGAGCCTCGCGGCGATTCCGGAGCCGGACGCCCTGCCGGCCGATCCGTGCGTCGTCATCACGGCTGGTCTAGCGGAGGGAGCGGGAGCCGAGATGCGGGGGCTGGTCGCCGCCACGCGTGGCCGCTGTGTGCCGATGGTCATCGGGCAGGTCGCGGACAGCCGGTGGTCGGCTCAGATAGGGCTCGACGACTGAAGCCACGGCAGGACGGCCGGCAGCGGTCCCCGCTCCAACTGCCGGACCCGCCGCCAGCGGCCCGCGTCGACGGCATACGCGTGGCGGACCCGCACCCGCCCGTACGAACGGCTCCCGAGAATCAACTCCACCCGCGCCATGCGCAGCCTTTCCACCTGACTACGCACCCGGGTGAGGGGAGCGAGGGCGTCGGCGGTCGACCACACGTCGATCGCGCGGTCCCGTGGCACCCGCAGGTCGAGCAGCAACCGTCCAACTTGGACCGGTGGCGGTTGGCGGTACAGGCGCAGCCAACCGCGTGGCAGGGGGACCCGGGTTGCCGGCACGAGGGCGTACGCACGGCGGGTGCCGGAGGTAGGCCAGCGGCGCACGTCGTTGGGCAGGCCGGCGAGTGAATGCGCCGAGGAGGTGCACCGGATCCGCAACGACACGCCGTCCGACTCGCCCGCCGGCACAAGCTCACCGGGGCCCTCCACCTGAAATCTGTCCATGGTGGACACCTGGTTCAGGCGGCCCGCGGGTAGCAGGTACGCCTCGTGGAGGCCGCGCAGATGCTGAAGGCGAGCGGGTACGTGCGCGCGCAGCGCCGCCATCGGGATCGCGCCGCCCGGCCCGATCCGGACCCGCAGCAGGTGGCTGCCGGGCGGTACCGACTTGGGATCCAGGAAGGCGACAACGAAGAGTTCGGCGCTGGGTATCCCGTCCGCGACAGACCAGGCGCCCCCCGGCGTGACCACGAACGCCTCGAACTCGTCCGCGTTGACGTACTGCCTGGGCGGCAGCCACGCCGGCCCGTACGCCGGCGCCCGGCGGCCCTCGACGACAAGTGGGGGGCGGGGAAAGGGCGCAAGCGATACGGCCGGCGGCTTCTTCGGCGGCGGCGCCGGCGGCGGGTCGGCCGGGACCGCTTGGTGCCGTGGCGCGGATCGCGGTGGGTCTGGTGCCCGCAGCATCCTGAGCGTGGCCCGGAACGCGTGCAGGTCGGATGCCTCTTGGTGCGGCTCCAGCGGCCCCGCGTGCGGTCCGTCTGGCAACGGGAGCGCGGTATCGCCGCCGCGTGGCACAAGGACGCGTACGTCCGCCGGCGGGGCGGCCTCCGCCACCGGCGATCTGTCCGGCCGCGACCAGGCGCGGAGAACGACGCCAGGTCGTTCCGATGCCGGCACCAGGAGGCCATCCGGTGTTGTACGCAGGACCGGCGGGCCGGTGGCGAATCGTGGGCGGTAGGCGTGCCACTCCACGGGCTCGCCCGCGTGGTCGAGGGCGCGCAGGTCGCGCTGTCCGTCGATCAGTTCGGCGCCACCACCGGGTGGCGGTGTCCACACCGTGGCGCCGGTCGTCTCGGCCAGCGCCAGCGCCTGCGCGGCGAGGACGTGCTGTTCGTCCAGATCGGACGGCCAGGTCAGCCAGAGCCGCAGGTCGCTGCCGTAGAGCGGGAGGTCGCCCAGGAGCGCGGCGAGCTGCCCGCCGCTGTACACCCGCTGCGTGCCGCCGTAGTCGCCGACCAGGAACCCGCCGGCCCGTGCCGTGACCGCGACGGTTACGAGCCCGCCCGAGGCGGTACCGAGCTGGTGGGCGGTGGCGCGCCGGGTGACGAAGTCGGCCCTTGTGGCGAGGACCAGCCCTCCCCGAAGCGGCAGGCCGACGACGCCCTTGCGAGGGTGGACCAGGCCACGGTCCACAGTGAACCAACCGGGCAGCGGGGTGGCCAGGTCGGGTGGCTGGATCACGAGCCAGTCCTTCGGACGGTGGCTGGCCCTGTCGAGCGGTACGGCGTGCAACGGTCCGGTCCCGTCGCGCCCAGCGTGGTGCCGGATCACCGCGCCGTCCGGGCCGACCAGGACGTCGTGCGCGAGCAACCCGGCGACCTCACTGAGCAGGCCGGAGTGGCGGGCTCCGTCGTCGGTGAGGATCCGTACGTCGTTCGCGGCCTCGCCGGAGCGCCGGACCAGGTCGGCGATGGACCGCGGGGTGAGGAGCCGGTCGGGCCGTGCCGGCAGTACCAGGCCGCCGCGCGGCCCGGGTTCGAGCCAGAGATCGAACAGTCCGGTGATCCGTCGATGCTTCCGGGGATCGAAGCGGCGGGTGACCGGCAACACGGGGATGTCCGCGTTGCCCGCCGTCTTCATCGCGTACATGTGCTCTCTCACCACCGTCCGCTCCGGGCGACACACACCGGTGTGCACGGCACACGGCCATCGGGACCCGGGACTCGCCATCGCCTGGTCTCGTGCTGTTCGTCCTCACGACGGATCGCACCGGACGCTGGTTCAGATCAAGTTGAAAGTCGATCGGGATCGGATTGAACGCACCGCGCTCTGATCCGGTGTAGAAGGTGACCGCCCGGCTGATCGGCGGCTCACGGAAGGAGGAGACAGCGGTGTTGGCGAAGCGCTCAACATTCGGACGCCTGCTCGCTGCCGTAGCGATCCTCGGGTGCCTTGTCGTGGGGACCGCCGGGACCGCGGTGGCTCAGAAGGCCCCACAGGATCCGCAGGCGTACGTCAAGTACTACGTCGTCGCCGCGGAGTACCAGGGCCAGCCGGAGAACCTCACCGAGATCGCGACCCGGCTCCTCGGCAGCGGCGAGCGATCGGCGGAGATCTACAACCTGAACGCCGGCCGGGTCCAACCGGACGGGGCGAGCCTGGCCGACCCGGCCAGGCTCAATTCCGGCTGGTACCTGGTGCTGCCGTGGGACGCCGTCGGCGAAGGGGTGGAGATCGGCCAGATCCCGACCGGCCCGAAGCCGACCACGCCGGCGTCCAAGCCCGGAGGGTCGCCCGCCCCGACCGGCAGCGCCAGCCCGTCGCCCACCCAGACCCACCGAAGCGGGGGTACCGCCGAGGGCTGCACCGCGACGGCCGCGTCCAGCGGTCGCTCGGACTGGGCCCAACTGCGGCTGGCGGCCGAAGGCGCCTGGGACCTCAGCCGCGGCAACGGCGTCGTCGTGGCCGTGGTCGACTCCGGGGTGGACGGCATGCTCGAGCAGCTGAGCGGCCGGGTCGCCGTTGGCGCGGACGTGACCGCCGGGTCCGGACGAGGCGACGTCGACTGCCTGGGGACAGGTACCGCGATGGCGAGCCTCATCGCCGCCAACGCGAGCACCAGCAAGACTCCCGTCGGCATCGCGCCGGATGCCACCATCCTGCCCGTCCGGATGGTCGGAGAGTCGGCGAACGGCCGCCCGATGGACGCGGCGAACGCCATCGAGGTGGCGGTGAGCGCGGGCGCCTCCGTCCTGGCCCTGGGTTCACACGTCGACCTGTCCGCCCCCGATGTCGTCGCCTCCCTTGTCACCGCGCTCAACCACGATGTGGTCGTAGTGGCGGGCGCCCCGACCAAACCGTTCACGCTCCCGTCGCCCACCGAGCCCTCCGCCACCGGCGCCTTGCTGCTGGCCGGCGGCGTGGGCGCCGACAACCAGCTCGTCGAGGACTACCAGCCGAATGCGGTGGAGGTGGTCGCGCCCGCGGCGGACGTAGCGGGCATCGGGCCCGGGCACGCGGGCGCGCTGAGCTATACGGGAACACGGTTCGCGGTGGCTTTCGCCGCCGGCCAGGCCGCGCTGATCCGGGCGGCGTATCCGGAGCTCACCGCTGTCCAGGTCGAGCGGCGCATCCAGGAGACCGCAGACAAGCTCGGGACGCAAACACCCGATGGCCGCTACGGCTTCGGCTTGATCAATCCCGGCGCCTCGGTCGCGCAGGCCGCCGACGGCGGGCAACCGGCCCCGAACCAGCCCAACGGCGGTGGCCGTGGTGGCGCGGCCCTCCCGATCTTCTTCGGTATCTTGCTGATCGCCGGCGGCGCAATCACCATCGTCGCCATACGCGTCCGCCGACGCCATGCGTAGCCGGAGCCTGCCCGCGCACCCGGCGAGCTACGTCGATCCGTGTCTACGGCTATCCTCGCGGTGACGACCGTGGTCACCGACGCGTGGCGCGGGCACGACCGTGAATTTGCGATCCGTCCGTCAGGGAGGCCGTCATTGTCGGCGCTGTCCAGCGGGGCTGTTGAACCGTCCGCCCCGGACGAGCCTGACGTCAAGCCGGTCGCGGCTGAGGCCTTCATGCGGCAGATCGTCGACGAGTACCGCCGGCCCCTGCACCGCTTCCTTACCCGCCTGCTGCTGGGGCAGCAGGACCTCGCGGAGGACCTGGTCCAGGAGACGTTCCTTCGCGCGTGGCGTAACGCGGAGGCGCTCGCGGCCGACCCGCCGAAGGTCGCGCCCTGGCTCTACACCGTCGCCCGGCGCGTGGCGATCGACGCGCTGCGGGCGCGGCAGGCCCGGCCGCCCGAGGTGAGCCTGCCGGATCTGAACCGGATCGCGGATACCGACGACGAGATGGATCGCGTGGTGAGTGTCCACGCGGTGCGGCTCGCGCTGGGGCGGATCAGTCAGGAGCATCGCGAGGTGCTCGTGGAGATGTACTACCGGGGCGCATCGGTTGCCGAGGCGGCGGCGCGGTTGGGCATTCCGGAGGGTACGGTGAAGTCGAGAGCCTACTACGCGGTACGCGCTCTGCACGCCGCGATGGGCTCGACCGAGTCATCCTGATCCCGGGCTTGGGATACGCACTTAATTGCATCACCCGGTGAGGAGGGGGCTGGATGCGCGCAGACGAGCACCACTCGACGGCCGAGCAGGAGCGGCTGGCCCTCTACCTGCTCGGCGTGTTGGACGGCCCGGAGCGGGACCTGTTCGAAGAGCACCTTGCCAACTGCTGGCACTGCCTCAACGAAGCGGCCGAGGTCGGCCCCTCCGCCAGCGGCCTCACCGGACTGTCCGATGAGGACTGGGATCTCCTCGGCACAGCCCCGAGCCCGGTCCCCGCGCCGGCCGACCCGCCAGCGGTCGCGCCCAGCGGAGGCGGGCCGGCGGGGGAGGGCGGCCGGAGCCCGGGCGGCCCGGTCGGGCGAGGCGGTGTCCGGCCCGGCGGGGCCCGATCTTCTGGTGCTCGCTCTTCCGATGCCCGCCGGGGCTCGCGTCGCCGGCGGATGGCGATCTGGGCCGGTGCGGCGGTGGCGGCGGTCGTCCTGGCATCGGCCGGCGCGGCGGTCGTCGGCGAGTGGGGCGCGGGCAACACGGTGCTGGCCGCCTCGGGCGAGGCGCCGGCCTACGGCGCGAGTCTCTCGGTCTTTATCACCGGCGGGGACAAGGACAGGTCGACGATCCGGATCACGGTGACCGGGTTGCGGCCGGGGATCCGGTACCGGCTGTTCGCGGTGACCCGGGACAGGGCCACTCACGTGGTGCGGGACTGGACGGCGTCGTCCGGACCGCAGGAGGTTACCGGCGAGACATCGTTGTCCATCGACGACCTGGCGTTTATCACGGTGGGTTTGGTGGACGGCTCCGCGATCGTGACGGCGCCGATCTCGCAGGGGCCAGCCACGCCGCGCTGACGGTAGGTAATCGGCGTCACGTGAACCGTGGCATGACGAGAGCCGTAGGGCTCGGGTCATGGAAACCCGCGAGTCACGTGGAGGTAATGTGGCCGCCCCCGGCCGTTCCCGATCGCCATACATCTACAGGACCTTGAGGTTCTCGCCGGCGGCGGGCGCCAGGTACCACGATGTGGCAAGAGCCGCTTTCAAGCTGCTCCGAGACGACCTCAAACAGGCATCAAGGCAAAACGTCGCTCGCGCCCAGACCGCGCTTCGTGGCCTGGGCAAGATGGAGCAGCGCCACCGTGCGAAGCGGTACCGGGGCGACGATTTGGGTGCCGTGCGGGTCCGGCGTGAGGTGTGGTCGGTGAACGACAAGGAGGCGGTGCTTTACCAGATGGCAAAGGTCATCACCGACCGTGAGTCGGCCCGAGCCGTCTACGGCAACGAGCATCTCCTGCTGGGCCTCTGGGAGCTCGGGTACCTGCCAGAGGTGGAGCGGCTGTGCACCGACGTGGAGCGGGCCCTGGCCCAAGGCCACTCCGAAGAGGTCAAATGGCTGCTGGCCACGTGGATCCCCAGGCGCGCCTCGGACGTCGCCAGCGTCGCCACCAGCCCAAGACTCGACCGCGCTTACCGCGCTGGCCGGTCCAAGGAGAAGGGCAAGCCGCGGGCGCGGGCCAAGGTGAAGACGCCGACGCGTGCCCTCGTCCTGCGGCGGGGCGCCTGAGGTCTCGACACCTGCGGGGTGGTTGCCGCCGCCGAGGGCGGGTCGCGGCTGAGTCGGCACATCTCCGGACCGAATTGGGGTGAACCAGGGTGGGGTGTCATCCGTAGAGGCCGGGCAACGAGACTCGTTGTCCATTGGAGTGTCACATGCCTGACGAGCAGGATAATCGACCCATCCACCCGAGAGCCATGCAGGCCGCCCTTGCTCTAATCAGGGCCGATATCAATATCACGACGATCCCCGCAGATCAGCTCGGCTCCGTCAAGAAGTTTTTGCATAAGAAAGAAAATGACAACTATCGCGGGGTGCGGGAGTGGAGAAAGGAACAGTTCGCACACCGCAATTGGTTCGTCAGAAGATGGAAGGGTATCAATCGGGTCGCTCGGCTATTTAAGTTCCACGGCCGCAAGACAATCAGCCTTTCAAGCGCGCAGGTGGTGCTCTCGACCCCCGAGCTGAAGCCAGACGTCGTGCGTGCGTTGCGCGTGATCGCAGATGCCAATCCGCAAATCGGAAACGCCATTGCCGCTGGGAGGCTCCCGAACGTACGAGATGTCCTGGAACCGGGTGCCGGCCGGACTGCGTCCCCTCACCCCTCCGCCGCTTGGCAGGCAGCCCAGGTCGCGGGAAGCTCGATGGGAGCCCCGCAAGCTGGGCCGCCTTCGATGGGCTACGGGGGCCTCTATCACGTGGATCCTGGCAGGAACCAGGCGTCTCGGGAGCATCTGAGTCGGCTGCGGCCAGCGGCGTACGGGGCTCAAATGCAGGAGTCCGCGCAAATGCCGGCGAGTCCGCCGATGTACTCTCAGCCGGAGCCCCCTCTCCGGGCCAGATGACACACGGTCAGACAGGGCCTGGGCATTCACAGACGCAGCTCCATCACGAGGGAGGGTCATACAATAACAGCTATTTCAACGGTGTAAACGCGAGGCACGGCCAGGGGTATAACCAGAGCGGACCTCCGCGCGGGACCGAGGGCATTCCGCAGGCTGAGGCGATGCCGATGCCGATGCCGCCGCCTTCGCCACCAATGACTTCGCAGGCCGACCCGCATAGGACCAGCGGTGCCGCGGGCCCAGCTGCCAACACGGCGGTCAACCTGTCCAACCCCCTCCGAGCCCCCGATCCCTTGCCGCCGCGACGGCCAGCGTCGTCCAACCGGCAGCACGACCCTCGTCTGGGGACTCGACGTCTCAGCAGCAGGGGCGTCCGGCGCAGCAGCAGAGAAGTCAACAGCCCGCGGCGCCAGCGCCCGGTGGTCCTGCCGGCACCCGGTAGGTCCGAAGTGGATCGATCTGTGCCGGCGGGGAGCGATGCGACCCGCCAGCTTGAACAGCGTGGCAGATCCCTACGTTGTGAGGGCGTGGATGATCAGCCACCGAGCTGGCTCACCGACACAGGTCGGTGGCGGCGTATCGGATCTGCCCTGCACTGGGTCGGCGACCGTGTGGCCGTGGTCGGCGCCGACCCTGGCGACGTGGTGACCGCGATGGCATCGGAGTTCGCCGCGGAGCCCGATGTCGTCACGGTTTTCGGTCGGCTCGACGACTGGTCGTTGGTCGAGACGGTCTGGCCGATCGCGGTACCGCCAGGCAGCCAAGGACGCCTGGCCATCAGCGGCGCGGGCGCCCCCGCACCCGGCTTGGCGGCGCGGCTCGCCAGCGAGCTGACCGCCACGGTCATCGCGCCGCGGGCGGACGCGCTGCTGGTACCGGGCGGGTCGATCTTCGCCGTGGACGGTTGGTTGCGCTACGACGCCAGCGGCTCGACCAACTCGGCCGGGCGGCGTACCCCGGCACCGGAATGGGAGTCCGATGTAGACACTGCGGTCGCGGCACCCGACGGTCTTGTCGTACTCCCCGTACCGGCTGGGCTGTGGATCTTCCCTGACCTTCCCGGCGCGCCGCCGCCGGGTTTGGACGACCTCGCCTACAGCGTGCCTCTACACGGCAGGCGGCCGGTGCTGCTGGTCGGCCGTCCGGGCTTCCCGGCACCGCCCGAAGGGGCGATAGTCGCGGTCGCGCGGGCTCTCCCGCCGCCGCTGCGCCGGCGCTTGGTGCTGGCACCGTACGGCCCGGTCCCCGACCTGCCCGCGGCGGCGGCGAGGCTGGCCAGGGAGGCGGGGCATTCGGTCACGGTGGCAACCGGTGTACCTGTGCTGGCGGCCGCCGCTGGGCTGGTCAGCCTGGCGATCGACGAAACGGCCGCGGGCGGGTGGATGCCCCTCGCGACCACCCTGACGTTCCCGCCCTCGGCACCAGCGCGGCCGTCCGGTCCAGTCCGCGGGCTCGACGGGTACCCGCAGCTCGACGAGCACGTCTTCCAGCTCGACGAGCGCTGGGTGGCCGAGGTGACCCAGTCCGGCCTGTGGGTACGGCCGCCGCGCCGCGAGACCGGTGCGGACCTCGTACGCGGCCACCCATGGACGCCGGCGAGCGTGCGGGTCTTCGTCGGACTGCCCGGCGATCCGCCCGGACCCTCGGTGCTGCCGCTGCTCGGTGCGCTGCTTGCCCGCCTGCCCGCGGCGACGGGTATGCGGGTGCGGCTGGTGCCCGAGCCGTTCGCGGCGGCGGCGCTGCCACCCCCGGCCGGCGGGACCCCGATGGAGCTGGATGTCCGGCGCGCGATAGTGCTCGATCCGTCCGTGGCGGCCCCCGCCGCCCAGCAGGTCACACGGCCACCCGCGGTTCTGGCCAGGCCGACCGAGGTTTCGGCGGCCTCCGCGGAGCCCGCGAACGCGCAGACCGCGATCCTCCCTCGGCCGGCGGTCGCCCCCGCGCTGCCAGGGAGCGCCGCCCGCCGCCCAGAGCCGGAACCGCCAGCACCGGTACCCGGTAAGCATCGGATCCGGGTTCGCGGCCGGTGGGCGCCGGTCACCGCGGCGGCGGCCGTGCTGACGGTGGCGACCACGGCGGCCTACGCGCTGGGCAGGACACCGGCGCCGACACCGCCGCCGCCAGCGGCGCAGGCACCGCAGGCCGCGGCGCCACAGGCGTCGTCGACTCTGGACCCCGGCACGCCGCTGGCGCTCCCCACGGAGGCCACCGCGTCCCCGCAGGCTGGCCCGTCGTCCACATTGGGCACCGTTGCGGCCGCCGGCTCGGCCGGTGCCGCGGGCACACCGAGGCCCGCGGCACCGACCACGACGAGCGCCGTGCCGTCGGGCCGGCCGACGACCGCGAAGCCGCCGCAGGCACCGACCGAGCTACCCGGCCTGGTCAACACGTCGGGACGAAACCTGGCGCTCGACGGCACCGCGACAGCCTCCACTGTGGAGCGTTCGGGTGCACTCGGCGCCGCGAACACCGTCGACGGCGACCCGGCCACCCGCTGGGCCAGCGAGCACGTGTCGGACCCGCAATGGCTCACTGTGGACCTGGGTGCGGTGTGGCAGGTGAGCCAGGTCCGGCTGCACTGGCAGTCGTCGTACGCGACGGGCTACCGCGTCGACCTTTCCACGGACGGAGTGACCTGGCAGACCGTTTACCGGACCTCCCAAGGCTCCGGGGGTGTCAACCAGGTCGCCGTGCCCAAAACCCCGGCCCGGTTCGTCAGGATGATGGGTACCGCCCGCGCCTCGGCCCGGTACGGCTACTCGCTATGGGAGCTCGAGGTGCGATGACGGGTGGTCCGGCCGCGCGGGCAGTGGGGTGGCCTCGCGCATCGCCCAGGTAACGGCCGCCGCGGCGGCGGGGGAGAGCCAGCCCAGCCCGTCGGCGACGGCGTGGACGGCTCGTACCAGATCTGGCGGTTCGATGTAGCCGTAGGTGAGGCAGCCCTGGACCGGCGCCTGGAGCAGCGTGACGATGGCGCCGCGCTCGGTCGCGCCGGTCAGTGCGATCACCAGGGTCCATCGCGCCAGCGCCGCCACCAGGTCCGTGCCGGACGTCAGGACCCGGTCGTCGAGCAGGGATACGGTCGGCCGCAGCCGGCGGGCAAGCGCCAACGCTTCGTCACCGTCACCGGTGACCCCCAGCACCCGCAGCCGGCGGGAGGTGCCCAGCGCCGCACGTATCGCAGCCCCGTCGTGTGGGTCAGGGTGGACGACCAAGACGGTGGTGGGTGATCCGACAGGGCGCCCGTCAAGCCGTTTTGCCACGCGTCCCCGTCCTCGCTCGCCGTTGGTGGCGCGGAGGGACTCCTTCCACCGTTCATATGACGGTGGAAGGGCCGGACGTGTTCAGCGTCAGACCGGCCCGCTATTGCCGCTGTCCGCCCGACCAACGCATGACCGCCTCGGTGCGGTTGCTGGCGTGGAGCTTCGTAAAGATGTGGTGGAGGTGGTTCTTGACCGTCTTTTCGGTCAGCAGCAGGCGCCGTGCGATCGCGGCGTTGGAGTGGCCGACGGTCAACAGCTCCATGACGTCCCGCTCCCGGGCGGTGAGGCCGAAGCCGTTTCGGATCTGGTGGAGCTGGTCCGCGTGGCTGGCCTCCTCCCGCTCGCGTGCGGCCTGGTCGCGCAGGACCGAGATCGTGACCGAGGCACCCCGAGGGGAGAGCCATCCCTGGCCGGCCGCCACGGCACGGACGGCGCGCAGCAGCTCGGGCGGGTCGAACTCGCCGTGGACGAGGTAGCCGCGCGCACCGCCGCGGAGCATCCCGGCGATGAGATCGTCGGCGGCGTCGCTGGTGAGGACGAGCACGGAGGTGTGCTCGGCGAGGTGAGAGACGACGGAGAGGCCGTCGGCGATCGGCATGCGGTGGTCGAGGAGGGTGACATCCGGGCGGAGACGCTGCGCCGCGGTCACCGCGGTCCTGCCGTCCGCGGCCTCGCCGACGACCTGCACGTCGTCGGCGCCGGCGAGGAAGCCGCGCAGGGCACTGCGGACGATGGGGTTGTCGTCGACGATCATGACGTCGATCATCGGCTGCCCCTTTGCCGTGGTGGATTGGCCGCGATGCCCGCGGCGGCCGATGGCACCCGGGCCACCAGGGTGGTGCCCATGCCGGGACCTGAGCGAACCTGGAGGGTGCCGCCGGCGGCCTGGGCCCGCTCGATCATCCCGACGATGCCGAAATGGCCCGCGGCCGGCAGTTTGGCCAGGTCGCCTGGCACTGTGAAGCCGCCGCCGTTGTCCTGGATGGTGAGTTCCACGTGTCCCTCCAGGTGGTGGAGACTTACCTGGACCATGGTCGCGTCCGCGTGCCGGGCTACATTATGCAGCGCCTCATCCAAGATCCGGGCAAGCTCGTACCGCGCGTTGAGTGGTAGGTCCACGGTGGACGCCGAGATCTGGACCAGGATGCCGGTGGCCTCCGCCCACGCCCGGCCGATGCGCTCCACGCTCTCGGCGAACGGCCGGTCGGGCACGTCCAGACGCAGGCCGGTGAGAAGCTGGCGAGCCTCCCGTACCGCGGCGTCGGTCCCTTCCGAGACGGTGGTGGCGAGCTGCTCGGCGACGTCGGGTTGGTGGCGCAGCAGCGAGGGGAGCGCGACCGCGGCGAAGGAGACCCCGCGCAGTGTCTTGGCCACCGAGTCATGTAGCTCGCGGGCTAGCCGGGCCCGTTCCGACGCGGCCGCCGAGCGCTGGGTCGCGGCGATCGCCGCCGCTGACGTGTCGATGTAGCGGGTGAGCGCGGCGGTCATGCCCGCGCCGCCGAACCCGCAGACGATATAGATCATCGGGAACGCGAGCACGAATGGCGCGGTGATCGACATGCCGGTGGTCGTGCTTTCCATCCGCAGCAACTGCACCGCGACGGCCAGGCCGAGCCCCGCGTTGGCGATCCAGAGCGGGAAGGCACGCAGGCCCAGCAGTGCGCCGGCGAGCGCGGCCCACCCGGCGCCGAAACAGAAGTACGCGACCCCGCCCTCGTTGAGGATGAGTACGCCGATCATGAGCGCGGCGTCGACCCAGAGGAAGAGGAGCCGCCACCGGAGCACCGCGGGCCAGCGGCTCTGCACCCCGAATTCCGCGGCCGTGGCAACCGTGATGAGGGCGAGCACACCGATCAGGCGCCATGGGTCGTTGACCACCCGGACCCCGACGCCAGCGGCGGCCAAGGTTACCGCCAGCCGCCCGAGCAGCAGGGCGCGCCAGGTGGCGGAGTACGCAGCGAACCGGCTCATGCGCTGGTCAGGAGATGGTGATTTTGTCGATGTCGGGGGCTGAGCTGCCGTTGCTGCGGAAGTCCAGAGCGACCCTTCCAGCGGGGAGGTTGGCCTCGAACGTGAAGGTCGCGGGTGTCTGCCAGCTCGTGCCGGTCAGGGTGAACAGCCGGAATTCGCTGTTGGCGGTGGACACCTCGATGTGTCGCCGGCCGTCGCACTCGTAGGTGACCGTGATGGTGCGGGTGCCGGCCGCGGGCAGGGTCGCGTAGACCGTGAGCTCGCCGATGTAGCGGACGCGGGCACCACCGTCGCATGTGTCGCAGGAGGTGACGCCGGCGCCGTCCGCCAGACGGTTGCCCGGGGCTTCGGCCTGCACGCTGACCGGCGTGAACCGCTGGCCGCCGGTCGGGCTCGCGGTCGGTGAGGGCGTCTGCGGCCGGCGGGTGGTCGGGGTCGTGGTGGCGTCGCGCTGGAGCGTAGGCCGTGGTGAGGCGCTGGCACCCGGTGTTGGCGCGGGCGCCGGGGTGCTCGCCGGGAACGGGGTGCTCGCCGGAGCCGACCCCGTGGCTCCAGGAGACGAGGAATTCGGGTCCATCGTGGGGGTGATCAGCGGCGGGATCACGACCGCGGCGACGACGATGGCCCCGGCCAGTCCACCGATCCCGGCCCAGTGCGGCGCACGCAGCGACCGCCCCCGAAGCGATGGGTCGAGCAATCGCCCGAACGGGTCACCGTCCGGTGCCGGATCAGTGGACACCGCTCGACCTCCTGGACGTGAACGACGAGCCGGAACCGATCACGAAAGACGGACTGAATTTAGCTCATCCGCCGGGGCGGTGGGCTGCGGGTCGACCTGCCCGCGCGGGCGCGCATCAGACCGGCTGCGAGGGTTTGAACCGAGCCTCGGCGCGCGTCGTAGAAGCGGCAGGTCAGCGTGTCCGTGCCGCACGAGGGGTGGTTGTCCACATGACTCAGCCAGCAGGCCCGCAGTTCAGTCCACAGCCGCCAACCGCCGTGGCGGGCGATGCCACCAGGTCCGTCGCCGGTCCGCCACCCCGTCCTGGCGGGTCGGTGCCGGGCCCGCAAAGGAGGACGAACTCGTGGGCGAAGCGCCAGCGATACCTCGACCGCCGGGCAGCGCCTTCCGAATGGACACGACAGCGCCCGGAACCACCACCGCAACCGGACCTGAGGCACCAACTCCGAGCCGCCTATGACGAGATTGAGCGCCTGAAACAGACTAACAAGGGTCTGACGGAGGAGGTTCGGGCTCTGCGAGCCTATGCGGCACAACGGGCGGCACCCGTCCATATTGTCGAGTACGTATTTCCGCCCTCCTGGGGCGGACATGCGCCAAGGATCCCTTCACCGCGCCGATCCAAGTCTCATGTGGCCGCCGCGGCTGCCAGTCACACCGCCACCGATGCGATATCTCGGCACGCGGGTCAGCCGCAGAGAACCGCAGGGCCAGGGCCGGCGGCGCCCAGGTCGGCGCCGACCCACAGCCCTGGCTCCGCGAGGTAGCGGCCCGTCGCGTCTTACCGCGCGGGAGCCGGCGCGGCAGCGCGAGCCGGGGCCTTGGCGGGAGCGGCCGGGGCGGACCGTGCGACATACCGAGTCGGGTATTGGACGCTGCTGGTGCGCGCGGCGTTGACTACTCGGCTCCTGTCGGCGAGCGCCACGTTCTGTTTGCGGAGCCGTTCGCCGCGGGCTTGGCGCCACTCGGCCCACTCCCTCTGCGCGTCCGGATGGGATGGCGGGGTGGTGACGACATCGATGTGTTCTTTGTCCTCCACGCGTCCGGCTTGTCGGAAGTCGAACTTGGACGCCCGGTATAACGCCACGTGGTCCACGTAGCTCGGGTCCCTGCTGAGGCTGGGCAGCGCGGCGGCTTCCGCGACCGGCGCGTTGGCGTCATGGCCAGACAGTGGGTACATCGCTCCTCCGGAGGCTGGTGTCTTTCTCTGCTACGGATGCGAGGCGGTCAGGTTCGCGCCCATCCGCCGATTTCTGCCCGCAGGCCCGCGAGCGAGCAGTCCTTCTAGGACCCCGTTGAAGGAAAACCGAAACTCGCGCTGAACCGATCCCGGTGGCCCGTCGTAGAGGCGGCCATCACGCGTGACGGCGACCAGTCAGGAAGGAGGGGAGACGGATGGGCAACCGGTCCGCGACGGTGCGGCGACCACGAACACCGGCTCCGGGATCGATACGCGACGAGCCTCCGCCCGTCCGGGCCAACGGCGACGGCCCGGCCCGGCAGCAGGACACGCTCTCCGAGGACGGCCTCGGCTGGATCGGCGCCCACGGCGGCGCCGGCGCGACAACGCTCACGCGGCTGCTAGGCGGCATCGATATCGGCTGCCGCTGGCCGGACGCGATGCTCGCCGAACCCGCCCGGGTCATGATGGTCGGCCGGACGAACATGGAAGGGCTGCGAGCGGTCTCACGCGCGCTGCTCGCCTTGCGGGAGGGTCGGCATCCCGCCGGCATGCGGTTGATGGGCGTGGTGCTGATGGCGGACGCCCCGGGATGGCTTCCGGTGCAGCTGACCAGCCGGATCCGTCTTCTGCGTTCGATCGCCCCGGTGTACCGGGTGCCATGGATTCCGTCGTTCCGGCTGGGGGAGATGCCCAAGCGCCTGCCCAAGCAGTTGGTCCGGCTGTCGCCGATGGCGGATTCCCGTCCTGAGCCGTACCGGAGGCGGTCGTGATCAGAACCCTACGAGCCGGTCTCCTGCTCGTAGTCGTGGGACTTGGCGTCTTGGCGCCCGGCGCCGCCGCTTCCGCGGTCCCCAATCTCGACCCGACTCCGTCCAACCAGCCGGCTACTCCGAGCCCGAGTCCGAGCCTGGAGGGTCAGCCGAGCCGGCCCCCGCCGCTGCCTCCGCCGAGCTTCCCGGAGCAGAGCCCGCCTTCTCGGCTTCCAGATCCTAGGCCTTCTGACTGGTCGCCGACGGGAGTCGGAAAATACAGCTACAGCCTCGATATCCACGGCAAGAGTGTCTGGTACACCTTCATCGCTTGCCTGACCACCACGACCACGGCGAAAAAGTATCCGCAAGGGAGTGAGCGGGTCTGCTCGGGAAAGAAGGGCAGGTTCAACGGCAACTTCACGATGACGATCGAGTACAACCCCGGCGATCGACTGATCCTTGACTTCGAGCACGTCACCGGCGTGGGCACGGAAACCGACGACGACCACGACATCACCGGAGCGACGTACTGCAAGTTCACCGGTAGCGTGCACAACGCCAAGATCCACTGCCCGCGTCCGTCGGCCAGCCCTGAGGCATATCCACTGCCCACGTTCGCGCCGTACGGGATCGGCGCCAACGACCCGAACGAGCCGGTCATCCAGCTGCTCAATCTGATGGCGTGGTGCGTGAGCGCCGCCGCCATCATCGGGTTCATCATCAGCGGCACGAACCTGGCACTGCAACTGCGTCGCGGCGTCTCGGGCGAGGCGGGCGAATACACCCGGGCGCTCTCCATCGTCGCCGGTGCCTGCCTTGTCGCGGCCGGCGCCGGGCCGGTCGTCCAGATCCTCGGAATCACCTAGTGAACGATCCGACGCACCCATCGACAATGAACGACGTCCTAGCCCTGGGAGTGTAAGTGTTTCCGTCCGATATCTACCCCCGCATGCTTCGGATCGTTTACTCCGGCCCCGCTCCCGAGGCCACCAGCTCTCCCCTCCACGTCGGCGTTCCTCGACCCCAGAGTCCTTCCGCGCCCGAGGAGCTGGCAGAGAGTGTGGTGACCGCACTCAACCTCCTGGCCTGGGCGGGCACCGCGGCCGGTGTCATCGGCGTGCTGGTCACCGGCACGGTCATGGCCATTTCGCAAAGGCGAGGCGACGGCGGGGAGCACATGGGCCGCTTGGGCTGGGTGATGGCTGGGTGCGTCCTGGTGGCGAGTGCCGGGCCGATCGTCAGTTGGTTCTTCTCCGGCGCCTTCAGCGGCGGTGCCAGCCCAGCCGCCACCTCCACTCCTTGACCGATGCGAACCGTCCTCGACAGGTGACGCCATGAAGCTGAAACTCGTGCCGGACGAAGTGGCATCCGGCGCGGCTGAGGAAGAGAAACCGTTCTGGCAACAGCGTCGGTGGCAGCTGTCGGCTGCCTTCCTCGGCCTCGTCGTGTGCACGGGCTTGGTCGCGGTGCTCGTCAACGGCGGCAGCTCGAGCGACGCGACCGTGTCCGGGCC
This sequence comes from Phytohabitans flavus, assembly GCF_011764545.1. Classification (GTDB taxonomy): domain Bacteria; phylum Actinomycetota; class Actinomycetes; order Mycobacteriales; family Micromonosporaceae; genus Phytohabitans; species Phytohabitans flavus. The sequence goes on from NZ_AP022870.1 coordinate 1,606,093, forward strand.
GACGATCGGCGGCCTGGGCCCGGACGGGTCCCGACCGCAGGGTTGCCGTACCGACGACTCCGACCAGCGGATCCCAGATGCTGCACCGCCGGACGTCACGTGGCGGCCCCTCAACGGTGCGCAGACGCCGTTTTCCGCTTCGGCCGGCCCGCTGAAGAGCACAGGGCCCATGTTGTGGTGCTTCGCGCACACCCCCATGGGCGCGGTGATGGCGGCACACGTCATCCCACGTCACATGAGCGGTCCCGACTGGCGGACAGTCATCCGGGAACAGCTCGTGCCCGGCTTCGGGCGCGACTATTTCGAGGCGATGCGCGAGTCGCTGCCCGAAACAGGCCAGACGCGGACCACCAACACGCTGGCCGGGTTCCTGGTGCTGAGCTACTCGCCCGCGACAGCCAGCATCCGGGTACTCGTCCGGCAGGCCACGGTGACCTACGTGTCCGTCGACTACACAGTGGACTGGGACGGCGTCGACTGGAAGCTGCGGCCACTGAGCATCGGCGACCTGCACACCCGCGTCACCACCGTCCTTTCACTGGTCGGCTTCGCGTTGTGGAAGGAGGGTTGACGTGGCCGACTGCGCCAGCGGCGACGTGGTGTCCTACAGCGGATGGTTCGGGGACTTCCGCGGGTTCGCCGAGCAAGGAATCGACGGCATCCTCAGCGACATCGCCAGCGCCATCATGAGCGCGGCCGTCGACCTCTTCAGCGACCTCGGAAACATCCCGACGCTCGGCGGCGAGAACATCAACAACAGTATCCACCTGCAAACCAACTGGCTTGTCGTCACCATCGCGGTCGCGTCACTGCTGGCCGCGGCCTTCCGGATGGCGCTAGAGCGAAGGGGGCAGCCGGGCACCGAGGCGCTCAAAGGCCTGGTGCGCCTCGTCCTCACGGCAGGGGCCGCGTGGTGGGTGCTGAGCCTGCTCGCCGAGGAAGCGGACGCCTACTCCAAACACCTCTACGACGAGGGCGTCAAGTCGCAGCTGAAGCTGATCGCTACCTGCCATACCGACGGGTGGACCGCCTTCCTGCTGATCATCATCGGTCTGTTGCTGCTGATCGCTGGGGTGATCCACATTATCCTGATGTACCTCCGGCTCGGCGTGATGACGCTGCTGACCGGCACGCTCCCGATGGCCGCGGCGGCTTCCATGACCGAGTGGGGCGGCGGCTGGTGGCGCAAGCACATCGCCTGGATGGTGGCTTGGCTGGCCTTCAAGCCGGTGGTCGGACTGATCATGTATTCAGGAGCGGCCATGATCGGCGCGACGGGTGGGAACGCCAAACATTTCAGGCTCGCCGGAGCGGGCATCCTGTTGCTGGCCGCCGTCGCTCTTCCCGCGCTGATGCGACTTGTCGTACCGGCGATGGCGGCACTCGGGTCCAAGGACAATGTCGCCTCCGGCGTCGCGGCCGGCGCCGCCGTCGCGGGCGTCGTAGCGAGCGGAGCGAAGACACTCGGTGGAGTCGCCTCCCGGGCCGGGGGGCCAAGCGGCGGCAGCAAGCCCGCTGACGGCAGCGGCGGCGGCACCGGCAGGCGCCGTGCCGGGGCGGCTGTGGGCGGCACGCTCAACGCTACTGGCTGGGTCGTGGCGCAAAGCGCCAGAGTGGCGTCGGCCGCAAACAGGCACGGCCGTGGGCTCACCACGGGAGCGGACGGCGACTGACGCCCGGCTGAGCGAGGAGTATCACCATGACAACAACAGAAACCATCAAGAGCCCGACGTACGGCAACTGGCGGCTTCCCCGAAAGGCAGGGCTTGGTTCGCTGGGTCTGGTTGGGACAGTGGGCTTGTTCGGGGCGCTCGTACTTGTCCTGCTCACCTCCATGTTCTCCCTGAACTCGGCCGTAGTGGTGGGGGTTCCCTTCGTCCTGACGCTGGCGCCGTTGGCGATCCGTACCCAGGACCGCCGCAACCTGTACAACCTCGCCGGCGTCCGGATCGGTTGGCTGCACCGCAAAGCCAATCGGCAGCACCTGTACGTCTCCGGCCCGCTCTCAGCCCGGCCCGGCGGCAGGTTCCGCCCACCCGGACTGCTCAGCCGGGTCACCATGCTCGAAGGACGCGACCCCTACGACCGCCCATTCGGCGTGCTGTACAACCGGCCCCGCAACCAATACACCATCGTGATCGGCTGCGAACCGGACGGCGGGTCGCTCGTCGACCCCGACCAGGTGGACACCTGGGTGGCCCTGTGGGGCGAGTGGCTATCCCAGATGGCGCACGAGCCGGGGCTGCGCGGCGCCGCGGTCGTCGTCGAGACCGCCCCGGACCCAGGCACACGTCTTGCCGCGGAGGTCTTCGGGCGGATCTCTCCGGACGCTCCGCCGGCCGCGCGTGCCGTGATGGAGGAGGTGGTGTACGACTACCCGAGCACCTCCTCGGAGATGAACACATACATCACCCTCACCTACAACGGTGCCCGGCGCGCCAAGGAGGAGACCGTCGCCGACCTCGCACTGCGCATGCACGGCCTGCTCGGCGGGTTGATAGAGGCCGGGGGTGGATGGGCGGAGCCGCTGTCGGCGGAGCGGATCGCCGAGGTAGTGCGGATCGCGTACGACCCGGCGGTCGCCCCTGAGGTGCTCGACGTCCGCGCGCAGTACGGCTACACCGGCATGGAGTGGATCGATGCCGGGCCGGCAGCCGCGGTGGAGACGGTCTCCCAGTACCAGCATGACTCCGGTGTCTCGCGGAGCTGGCTGCTGACGCTGGCGCCGCGCGGCACGGTGCGCTCGAATGTCCTGCGCAGCCTGCTCGAACCCACGCCGGGCCTGCGGCGCAAGCGGGTGGCCCTGGTCTATCGCCCGATCGATCCGGCCACGTCCGCCCGGATCGTCGAGTCGGACCGCCGGACCGCCCAGTTCATGGCCAGCTCCACCCGCGGCCTGGTCCGGGCCCGCGCGGCGACAGAGGTGGAGGCGGCGGAACAGACGGCCGCGGAGGAGGCGGCCGGGGCGGGCCTGGTCGAGTTCTCGATGGTGGTGACGCTGACCGTCGACTCAGTGGCCGAGATGCGCGACGCCAACGTGACGATGCGGAACCTGCTGGGCGCGACCCGGATCGCCATGCGCCCAGCCGACCGGATGCAGGCCGCGGCGTTCACCTGTGCGCTTCCGGTCGGCGTCCTGCCGTGGGAGCAGACGATGGTGCCACAGGAAATCCAGGAGGCGCTGTGATGGCATCGGCTAGCGGCAACGGCTCGCACCCGTGGCCGTCGGATCTCGCCACGGGATGGCCGCCACGCGCGTCCGGACCGACCACGGCCTTGTCCGGTCTTGTCGTGCCGGCGCCGGAGGAACAGTTCCGGGAGCCCGACGAGACCGGCCAGCAGACCGCGCGGACGCTGAAGAGGGAGCGCCGGCGCCGGGCGCAAGCCGAGGCGGACGAGCGGCGGTACGCCCAGCGGCTGGTCCGTTCCAATCGCGACGACAGCGTTCCGAGCCGCGGCTCCTTCGCCCCCGGCGGCGGTCGGGTAGCTCCCCTGGATCCCCCCACGCTGTGGCGGGCTACCACGGTGCAGGCGTGCGGGCTGTGGCCGTTCGCCTCCGGATCAGGCGCCCCGATGACCGGTGTCCCGCTCGGCCAGCACCTCCACACCGGCGCCACGGTGTGCGGGGATCCGCTCAACTGGTTCACCCGGGCCCGGTACATCTCCAACCCGTCCCTGTTCATGCTGGGCATGCCTGGCCTCGGCAAGTCGACTCTGATCAATCGGATGCTGATCGGCCTGGCCGCGCAGGGCGTCGTCCCGCTGGTGCTGGGTGACCTGAAGCCCGACTACGTGGACACGGTCCGCGCCCTCGGCGGCCAGGTGATCTCGATCGCCCGGGGTGTCGGCGGTCTGAACGTCCTGGACCCCGGCGCCATGGGTGCGGCCGCCGTGAAGATCGGCGGGCAGGCTGGGCAGGCGCTGGCCGCCGAGACCCACGGCCGGATCCTCAACATGGTCGCGGCGCTGCTCACGATCGTGCGCGCCCGGCCGATCAGCGACCACGAGCAGTCCGTGCTCTCGGCCTGCCTGCGGCACCTGCGCGAACGCACCCCGCACGGCGAGACATTCCGCCTGCCCCAGCTGCTCAGCGTCCTGGCGGAGGGCCCACCACAGGTACGGCAGGTCACGCTCGACCGCGGCCAGGAGTCGCGGTACCGCGACGCCGTCGACCCGCTGCACCGGTCCCTGCTCGGCATCCTCGATGGCCCCCTCGGTGACACGTTCGCGGCCGAGACTTCCACCCAGATCGACCCCGACGCCACCGCCGTGTGCATCGACATCTCGCGCATCGGCGAGGCCGACAGCCAGCTGACCGCCGCCGCGATGCTCGCGGCATGGTCGGACGGCCTGGGTACGGTGGCCGCCTCGCACGCGCTGGCCGACGCCGGGCTGGCACCGCGGCGCTGGTTCTTCACCGTCCTCGACGAGCTGTGGCGGCCGCTGCGCGCCGCCTCGGGCATCGTCGACCGGATCGACGCCCTCACCCGGCTCAACCGCTCCCTCGGTCTCGCCGACGCGAAGATCACCCACACCCTGAAGGACGCCGAGGCCCTGGGCAACGAGGCAGACAAGGCCAAGGCACGCGGTTTCGTGGAACGTGCCGGGATGGTGGCTTGCGCCGGACTGCCCAGGACCGAGATGGAGGAGCTGGCCCGGGTGGTCGGCCTGACCCGGCGCGAGATCGAGCTCGTCTCGTCCTGGTCCTCGCCGCCCGGGTGGGCTCAGGAAGGCGGGAACGAGGAGCCGCCCGGCCGCGGCCGCTTCCTGATCAAGGTCGGCGGGCGTCCCGGGATACCCATGCAGGTCGCGATCACCTCCACCGAACGCCATCTGCACGACACCAACACCCGCTGGATCGCGAATGGTGACGCCGAACGGCTGATGGCCGAACGCGCCGCGGTGATGCGTACGGTGACCGCCGGTGACCTGCCCGAGATCGGCGCTCCGGACTGGCAGCACGACCCGGAGCCTCGATGACCGGCAAAAGCACGCTCGGCCCGTGGGTGATCCCCGGCCTCGCGGCGGTCAACGTCGTGGTCTTCGCACTGCTGTGGCTTGGCGGCACGGTCGGAGTCGCCGCCGCAGGGTACGGCTGGCAGCCTCCGCCGTTCAGCGCCGACGTGTATTTCGCTCTGGTCAGTGGGTCTTCGGAGCAGGTCTGGCCGGGCGTACCGCCGTTCGCCGTCTATGGCGGGGCGCTCGCGCTCGCCCCCCTCGCCGCGGCGCCGGTGGCCATGGTGGCTCCCGCGGTGATCCGGCGGGCCCGGCGGCCCGACGGCCTCGCCCGTGCCGGCGAGCTCAAGACCCTCACGACGAAGGGGGGCGAGGCCCGCGCCCGCCAACTGCGTCCGTCCCTGAAGAAGATCGCCGACCCGCATCCCGACGAGCTGGGCAACCTGCTCGGCAACCTGGAGCCCTCCGGGCCCGAGCTGCGTTCCTCCTTTGAGGACGTCGAGCTCGACCTGATGGCGCCGCGAGCGGGAAAGTCAACCGGCATCGCCATCCCGCGGCTGCTGCGCGCACCCGGATCGGTCCTGCTCACATCCAACAAGTCGGACGTCTTCACCGTCACCCGGCAGGAACGCATGAAGGTCGGCAGGGTATGGACATTCGACCCGCAGGGCATCGCGTACAGCGAGCGGGAAATGTGGTGGGACCTGCTGGCCGGCTGCGACACCGTCGAGGGGGCACGACGCCAGGCCAGCCACTTCGTCAGCTCGGTCAATGACGACTCGTCCAAAAAGGACTTCTGGATCTCCGCCGCGCAGAACACTTTGACCGCGCTTTTCCTGGCCGCCTCCCGGGGCGGCGCGACCGTCAACGACATGCTGGCGTGGCTCGCCGACCCGGGCGAGCGCGCCCCGATCGACCTGCTTCGAGACGCCGGCATGCAGGCCATGGCCGACCAGCTGCAGGGCACTGTGCGCGGTGCCGTCCAGACCCGGGACGGCATCTACGAGACCGCCCGGCAGTGTGTGGCCTGCCTGCTCGACCCGGGAATCCTCGCCTGGGTCACCTATGACCCGAACCATCCGCAGTTCATCCCGGAGGAGCACGTCCTCGGCCGGGACACCCTTTACCTGCTCTCCAAGGACGGTGGTGGCTCGGCCGCCGGCGTCATCGCCGGCCTGGCGGACGCGACCATCCGCGCCGGCGTCGTCGCCGCCGAACGGATGGGCGGGCGGCTGGACCCACCGATGACCGCGGTCCTCGACGAGGCGGCCAACGTGTGCCGCATCGCCGACCTGCCCGACCTCTACAGCCATCTCGGCTCGCGCGGGATCAGCGTGGTCACTCTCCTGCAGAGCTACCTGCAGGGTGTCCGGGTCTGGGGCGAGCCGGGGATGGACGCGCTGTGGAGCGCCGCCACCATCAAGCTGCTCGGGGCCGGCCTGGACGACGCCAACTTCGTCGACAAGATCGCCCGCCTGGTCGGGCAACACGACGTGAAGACGCGCAGCTACTCCAGCAGCGGCGGGTCGGGCTCGTCGCGGTCGGTGTCGTACCGGATGGAGCAGATCCTGCCGGCGGAGAAGATCCGCGCCTTGCCCAAGGGCACGGCCCTGCTGCTCGCCACAGGTGTCCGGCCGGCCCTGATCCGGCTCCGTCCCTGGTACAAGGAGCCAAACGCCGCGGCCATCTCCGCGGCGGCCAAGGCCGAAGTCCAGGCCATCACCGAACGAGCGGCGGGGAGCTGGCAGCGCCAGCAGCTTCGCCGCCTGGGCTGACACCCCGATGGGCGCAAAGAAGGCCCTGGCGGTGGAAGCGGCGTCCAAGCCGGTGCTCGGCAATGACGCGACAGGGTTCATGTGGCTCGCCATCGCCGGCCTGGGATTGCTCCCCTTCGCGTTGCTTGCCATGCTGGCGTTGATCGTCATTCTCGCCATCCTCGCCATCTTCAGTTTCGGCGGCTCGCAGATGACGGCCCCGCCCGATCCGTCGGCCTCCGGTGTCGCGGGGCCTGGCAGCATGCTCACCGAGCTTGCCGGAGGTGATGGTCGCGGCACGTTCGCCCCGGCGAGAGTGCCGGACCAGAAGCTCGTCGCGCCGATTGTGGCCGCTGCCAAAGAGTGCGACCTGCTCACACCGGTGATCATTTCGGCTCAGATCGGGTTCGCGTCCGGCTTCGACGCGAAGATGGAAGGGCCGGATGGTAGGAAGGGGCTCTCTCAGCTGACCCCGCAGGTCTTCAGCGAGTTCGGCAAGGACGACGACAACAACGGCGAGGCGTCGCCGCTCGATCCTGAGGACTCGATCTACGCCCACGCGCGGTACTTCTGCCACCTGGCCGAGCAGACCAAAAGACTGCTGGACGAGAAGAAGGTCGTCGGCGACCATCTCACGCTGACCCTGTTGGCCTGGGACATCGGCCTGGCGGCGGTCGAGGCGCAGGGCGGCACACCCTTCATCGACCTGGCCAGCTATCCGTTCGTCATCCGTGGTCTCTTCGCGGGCTACAGCGAGGGCTCGGTGACCGCCACCACGGCAGCGCCCGCCACCCCGACGGCGACCGCACCCCCGCGCGCGCCCGCCACCGCGCAACCGGTGAAGGAAACGACCGCGCCGCCGCCCAAGAGCGGGAGCGCGCGGCTCAGCGAGGCACAGTTCGAGTCGATGTTCCCGAGCCGGAACTCCTTCTACACATTCGCCGCACTGACGGACGCGATGGCGAAGTTTCCCACTTTCGCCGCGACCGGCGACGCGACAACCCGGCAACGGGAAATGGCCGCGTTTCTGGCCACCGTCGACCACGAGTCCGGTGGCCTCGTCCACATTGAGGAAATCAACCAGTCCGCGTGGGGCAACTACTGCGACGCCAATCAACCCTACGGGTGCCCGGCAGGCCAGGCGGCATATCACGGCCGCGGCCCGATCCAGCTCAGCTGGAACAACAACTACAAGGCAGCGGGTGACGCGCTCGGAATCGACCTGCTGAACGAGCCGGACCTGGTGAAGAACGACCCCTCGGTCGCGTGGCAGACCGCGCTGTGGTTCTGGATGACCCAGACCGGCGCCGGCTCGATGACGGCGCACGCCGCCATGACCGGGGGTGCCGGATTCGGCGAAACCATCCGCACCGTCAACGGCGCACTGGAGTGCGGCGGCCGCCAACCGGAGCGGGTGCGCAACAGGGTCGAGGCGTACAAACGGATCGCTGGCCTGCTTGGTGTCAAGCCGGAGGAAGAGGGCGAGCTGACATGCTAGAGCAAGAGTCGATGACGCCGGCGTCCCAGGAGGGCGAGCCGGTCCGGGACCAGACGGCCGAAAGGGCACCGGCCGATGCGAAGGGCGCCGGCGGGAAATCGAAGCCGTTCTTCATCCTTTACCTGGACGGGCCGGAGTATGTCGAGGAGCTGCACCGGCTCACCTTCTGGGTGGACAACCTCCTGATCCCGGTGTACGGCGCGGAGGCTACCTCCAGCACGCCGTGGTGCCCCCGCTGGCGTGAACATCCTGAGGCGATCGCCTATCTCCACGGCCTTTGGCTCGCCTGGCAGGACAAGACCGGCAAGGACGCCGCGCCGTCCAACCCCGCAGACTGGCACCAGGTCTATCTGTGGCCCACAATGGACGCGCTACGAAACCCGAACGGTCCCTTCTCGGGCTGCAAGGCCGGGTCGCACCGCCCGAAGGAGCGACCCTACATCGAGCGGGACAACTTCATGGACTAGAGATTGAGCTACCGCGGCGTTCGTCGTGGTCCGGACCGTCGCTCCCGCGGCCTCACCCTTCGCGGTCGGCAAGCTCACCCCCCCGCCTAGTGAGGCGCGCCGCGGCCACTGCGGGCCGCGGCGCGCCTTCGCGGGGAGGCGGCTACCGGCCCTTCGGAGGCTGGGCCACGATCACCCGTGGGCCAGGGCCCAGGCCGCGAAGCTCCTCGGGGAGTTCGGCGCCCATCTGGTCGGCGAGGCGGAGTGCTTCTTCGATCAGCGTCTCGACGATCTGCGACTCGGGCACGGTCTTGATTACCTTGCCCTTGACGAAAATCTGGCCCTTGCCGTTGCCGGAGGCGACCCCGAGGTCGGCTTCACGCGCCTCGCCCGGACCGTTCACCACGCAGCCCATCACCGCCACCCGCAGCGGTACCGGCAACCCCTGCAACCCGGCGGTCACCTCGTCGGCCAACTTGTACACGTCGACCTGCGCCCGCCCGCACGACGGACACGACACGATCTCGAGCCCGCGCTCACGCATCCCCAGCGACTCCAGGATCGCGATGCCGACCTTGACCTCCTCCACCGGAGGCGCTGACAACGAGACCCGGATCGTGTCGCCGATGCCCTCCGCCAGCAACGCACCAAACGCGACGGCTGACTTCACCGTCCCCTGAAACGCCGGACCCGCCTCCGTCACACCCAGGTGCAACGCGTAGTCACACCGCTCGGCAAGCTGGCGGTACGCCCGGATCATCACCACCGGGTCATGGTGCTTCACAGCGATTTTGATGTCGCGGAAGCCGTGCTCCTCGAACAAGGAACACTCCCACAACGCCGACTCCACCAACGCTTCCGCGGTCGCCTTGCCGTACTTGGCCAACAACCGCTTGTCCAAGGAGCCCGCGTTCACCCCGATGCGGATCGACACACCGGCGTCGGACGCCGCACGCGCGATCTCCGCCACCTTGTCGTCGAATGCCTTGATGTTACCCGGGTTCACGCGTACCGCCGCGCAACCAGCATCGATCGCCGCGAACACGTACCTGGGCTGGAAGTGGATGTCCGCGATAACCGGGATCTGTGACTTCTTCGCGATCGCCGGCAACGCCACCACATCGTCCGCCGACGGCACCGCCACCCGCACGATCTGGCAACCGGCGGCCGTCAGCTCCGCGATCTGTTGCAAGGTGGCGTCGACATCAGCCGTCAACGTCGTGGTCATCGACTGCACTGTCACCGGCGCGCCACCACCCACGGGCACCGCGCCCACCATGATCTGCCGCGACTCGCGCCGCGTCGCCAAAGGCGGCGGCGGCATCGCCGGCATACCAAGGGAAACGGCCGGCGCGGACGGTTTGGGCTTGGTCATTCAGGCACCTCCACAAGGGATACGGTTTCGCTGACTCGCGTCCTACGGCGCTGGCCGTAACGACGGCCGCCGCCGGACTGTGGTTCAACACCGGCGCCCAGAAGGCTCGACGTCTGGTTGAACCGGAGGGCGGCCTTCCCCGTGGTAGGGCGAGGTTGGCGGGGCGGTGCGGTCGAGGGGTGCGTCCGGGATGGATCGGGGCACGGCGAGCTGCGCCGCCACGGCTGCCAGGGCGGTGGGGAGTTGTGGGGCTCCCCGCCGTCCGCAGCCGTCACCCCGCCGGCTCCGTCGATCCGTCGATCAGTGAAGGAGGCGCAGGATGGCGCTCCGAGATGTGCTCAGGACGGGACGCATCCGCGTGGCGGCCAGCGTCGCGGCGGCGCTCGTGATGGTGACCGCGGGGTCGATCATTGTCATGAGCGTCCGCGACCAAGCATCCGCACATGGCACGATGCAGTCGCCGCCAAGCCGCGTCTACCACTGCCGGTTCCATGACCTGCCGCAGCAGCCCGCGATACCCGCCTGCCGCGACGCCATCGCGATCGGTGGCGCCCAGGCCGTCTACGACTGGAACGAGATCAGTGTGCCGCAGGCCGCCGGAAACCACCGCGCGGTGATTCCAGACGGCCGGTTGTGCAGTGCGGGGCGGGACAAGTACCGGGGCTTCGACCAGCCGAGGAAGGACTGGCCGGCGACCCGCCTGGTTGCGGGCTCGACATACGACTTCAGGCTCAACGGTTCCGCGGCGCACAAGGGCACCGTCGACCTCTTCCTCACCCGCGATGGCTACGACCCGACCGGTCCGCTGCGCTGGGACGACCTGGAGCCGAGTCCATTCCTGCGCATTCGGGAGGACCATGCGGGCGGCGACTACGCGATGACGGGGAGGCTCCCCGCCGGCAAGAATGGGCGGCATCTCATCTACGCGGTGTGGCAGCGAAGCGACAGCCCGGAGGCTTTCTACGCCTGCTCCGATGTCGTATTCGGCGACGAGCCCCCGCCGAGGGCGCCGGTCGTACGCCCCGTCAAACCGCGCGGCGATGGTCCCCCGGAGCACGACCACAGCCACCCGCCAAACCCCACGCACAGCCCTGACCCCACGCCGAGCCCGAAGCCCACGTCCGGGCACCGGCCACCGGCGGCACCCGCGCCGACCACAGTGGACTCTCGGCCTGCGGCGGCGGCCTGGCAGCCCCACACCAGCTACGCCGCCGGCGCGGTCGTGAGCTTCGAGGGCCGCCGCTACACCGCCCGGCAGAGCCACACATCGCAGCCGGGCTGGGCGCCGCCGGAGGTACCCGCGCTGTGGATCGGGGTTCCCGCTCCGGACGCTGACAAGGCAGCGCAGTGGCAGCCTCAGATCAACTACCCGGCCGGGGCACGGGTGAGCTGGGGAGCAAACGAGTACGTGTGTGTCCTCGGGCACGAGTCGCAGCGCGGTTGGGAGCCGACCGCCGCGACCACCCTGTGGCGTCTGGCATCTTGAAACCAGTACAAGGCCCGCTGCGGCGGGGAAGGAGAGGGGTGAGGCCGCGATGAAGGTAGCGGTGATCGGCGCGGGGGTGGTGGGCCTGGCCTCGGCCGCCGCGCTGCTCGAAAGGGGCCACGACGTCGTGTGCCTCGACCGGCTGGGCCCGATGGCGGAGCGCTCCACCGGCACGTCCCGGATCTTCCGACTGGCCCACGGCAGCGCCGCGCTGGTCGACCTCGCTCGCCAGGCGCGGGCCGGCTGGGCGCGCTGGAGCGAGGCCGCCGGCCGGCCGCTGATCCGGGATGTCGGCTGCCTGATCAGTGGCGCGGTCACGCTGGAGTGGACGGCGTGCATGCGCAAGGCGGGCGCGCCGTTCGAGGTGGTCGGGCCGGACTGGCCCGAGCTGGGCCTGCCGGTGCGGCGGGCGCCCGATGTGCTGCTGCACGACACCACGGGCGGCGCGATCGAGACCGTGAACGCCGGGACGTACCTCGTCGGCCGCCTGGGCGAGGCCCTGCGGGTCGCCGCCGTATACGCGCTGGAGCAACGCGGCTCCGGTGCCCGCGTGCACACCCCGGACGGCCCGTTCGATGCCGACGCGGTGCTGATCGCGGCCGGGGCGGGCACCTCGCCGCTCGCCGCGCAGGTGGGCATCTACACGCCGACCGTGCTACAGCACCACGTCAGGTTCACGTTCGCCACCTCGCGGGGCGGGCCGCTGCGCAGCTGGATCGACGAGACCCCGGGCGTGCCGAGCACCTACCAGCACATGGCCGGGCCCGGCCGGTGGACAGTGGGCGGCCTGTTCGGCAACGCCACCGTCGCCTGGGAGGTGGGGCGGGACGAAGCGGTCCGTACGTCCCGCGAGGCGGTCGTCGACTACGTCCGGGAGCACCTCGACGGGGTCGAGCCGACCGTGCTGGACGAGCTTTACTGCACCACGATGGCCGAGCTCGGCGACGGGTTCCACCTGCGGCGCAACGGCCCGTTCACCGCCGTCTACGGCGACAACCTGTTCAAGTTCGCCCCGCTGCTCGGCGATCTGCTCGCCACCGCGGTGACGGAGGGTACCGACGACGCGGTCGACTACCTGTAGGCACACGGCGGCGGGCTCGACCCGGAGCGGGGTCGAGCCCGCCGTCCGTCTTCGACCCGGCTAACAGCCGTTCGTCTGGGCCGCGGGCGTGAATCGCGTCGGGCCGTACCGGGTCCGGTCGGCTCCGGTGTGGTGGGCCCAGTACCGGTCGCCGAATGACCAGTGCCACCACTGCGTCGGGTAGTTTGCGAAACCAGCACGGGTAAGCGCCGCGGAAAGAATTCGCCGGTGGTGTCGCGCCCGCGGGGAAATGTTGGTCGCCGGCCTGCGGCGCCGCAACTCGTCGCGGTACTCGTCGAAGATTGCCTGCTGCCGGTCAAGCGGCCGGTACGCCTCGGTGACCAGGAAGGACAGCCCCCGGGGAAGCAGCCGGTGAGCGTCCAGCAGGCGCGAGACAACTCCTTCCCGCAGCTGGGCGTAGGCACCGGCGGGGTCGGCCAGACGGGCGTCCACCCGCACTTCCGGCATGTCGCGCAGGTCGACGAGTGGCTCGTCCGAATTCCCCAATGCGATAGCGGCGATACGCGGATCGGAAAACAAGACAGCTGTGTCGCTCAGAGGCATGCCCGGATGACGAGTGAGTCGGGGGTGAGTTCAAAGAGAACCAACATTCTTGCCGAGGAGCGAGCCGTCGCGGAGTCGCTGGAGGCGCGGTGCGGCCGGAGGCCCGCGCGCAGGTCCTCTGAAGACGCAACCGCCCGCGTTGAACCGTGATCCCCGGCCATCCGTAGGGCCATCGCAGCGATCCGCCAACGGCGAATACGGCACCGCCTAAGGAGAAACATGCCTGCTCAGGAACCGGCACAAGACCCAGCCGAGCCGCACAAGACCACACGCCTCGTCGACCAGATCACTGCGGGCGCCGGGGTTATGCGGGAGATCTACGGTTCGTGGCCTCCCGCACGCTCACACCCTTTCAAAGCCAGGAAGGGTCTTGTGCCACCCGGCGTCCCGTTAGCGGTGAGCGGGGGGTTCGCCTCGGCTGCCGGCCTGGCGTTCCGCACGAGCACCAATACGGTCGAGACGCACGCCCGCCGCCAGCTGCCGTTGCTCATCGCGCACCGCGGCGGAACAGCGGACTATCCGGAGAACACGCTGCTGGCCATCGAGCAGTCCCTGAAGGCCGGGGCGGACGGCGTGTGGATGAGCGTGCAAGCTACCCAGGACGGCGTGCCGGTCTTGTACCGTCCCAAGGACCTCAGGGAGCTGACCAACGGGTCGGGGGCGGTTGCCGAAAAGACCTTCGAGGAGCTGTCCGGGCTGAACGCTGGCTACCACTTCAAGAGTGCGGACGGCACTCACTCCTACCGGCAGGCGGACAAGGCCGTGGGTATCCCCGCGGTCGAGGAGGCGCTGAAGCTCATCCCCGAAGGCAAGCAGATCTACCTCGACCTGAAGCAGACTCCGGCGAAGCACGTCGTCGAGGCTGTCAGCAAGCTGCTGGACCGGCATGGCGCGTGGGACAAGGTCCGTCTGTACTCCACCGACGAAGACACCGTCCGCCTGTTGCGCAATGACCCCAGGGCACAGGTGGCCGAATCCCGAGACCGCACCCGCCAACGCCTGGCCGAGCACGCACTCGAAGGCGGCGCCTGCAAGAGCGTCCCTGCCAAGCCCTGGGTCGGCTTCGAACTCAAGCGGAAGATGATCCTGACCGAAATGTTCACCCTCGGGCAGGGCGACTCGCCGGTGTACGCCCAGCTGTGGACCCAGAGCGCCGTGGACTGCTTCCGGAAGGGGCGACCCGACCTGCCCATCGTCATGTTCGGAGTCAACACCCAAAGCGACCTCGAAACCGCCACAGGCCTCGGCGCCCACGCCGTCCTGATCGACTCGCCCAGGAAACTGATTCCCCAGCTGGGCGGCACGAGTCCGGCCCTGGCCAACAATCAACTGCCCGGTTACGCACTGACCTTCGCGGGATACGACCAGGCAAGAACGGCGCGGGCTGCTTCGTCCAAGTCGGTTTCCGCCTGTGAGATCAGACAACAGGCCGGACGCCGCACGCGCTGGGTTCGAGGCGAAATTGAGTGATCTTCGGGGTCGCCGCCTCACGGCGGTCGACTACTGGGATCTCCACAACTTTGGTCCCGAACCCGGCGCGATGGGACTACGGCGACTGGCATCACGCTGTCATGGGCGTCCAACTGGGCACCGACCAGGGGCCTGCGACGGTGACCTGGACCGACACCTTCTTCCCATACGGCGTTGAGGTCTTCCACGCCCCGATCGAGAACCACCTGGCCTTGGGGGCAGACGCCGGCCCGGAGCAGGTCGGCCCCAGGGCCGATGGTGACAGTCCCTGGGCTAAGCATCTGGGGTCCCAGGTCCTCGGCACCGCCTCCCATTGGGACCGGCTGGAAATGCCGACGCCGGCGACACGGCACTCGCCGACGCCCCCAAATGGCGACGCACTCCGAACCCGCGCCCGGAAGGGCGTGAAGGTAGGAGGGCCTTACCAGCAGGTCACATCTTCATCATCGACTTGGCCGCCGACATGACGTCGTCCATCGAGTTGAAGTTGTCCATCGGCATCTTCTTGATCATGTCCATCTGATCGTTGCTGGCGCCATGCTGCATCGCCGAGTTCATCAGATCCTGCTTGCTCGCCGGGAAGCTCATCCCCTCGAGCTGCTGCTGCATCTGCTGTTGCATCATCTGCATATCCATTACGCGCGGTTACCCTCCGGCGACCCCGCCAAACGGTGGCCGCAGCCGAGAAAGCGGATATCCGCGTTGGGTCGACGGGGGCTCCCTCGGCGGGTGTCTGCGTGGCACCGCCGTTCCGCAGTACTGGTGCCGCACCGCGCCGGAGCTGCCGCCCTTGCGCCACAACGATGCCACGCCATGCAGGCGTGGTACCGAAGGGGGCGACTTCGTCGAATCACCGCTTGGGAAAGCGATGGCTCACCTAACCTCTGCAACGGCAGAACTCCTCCCATTCTTGGTCAGGTGAGTAGAAAGGCATGTAAGTGCGCTCAAAAAGGATCATCGCAGCGACGCTGCTCGCCGGCCTCGTCAGCGGCCTGTTCGCCAGCGGCACGGCGGAAGCCGGCGAACGACACAGGCCGGACCACGACGGCACGCACGCCGTGTTCGTACAGACCAACAAGCCCTCCGGCAACACCATCGTCGTCTACGACCGCGAGAAAGACGGCGACCTGCGCCGCGTCCGCGAGGTCCGGACCGGTGGCCTCGGCGGCGCCACCCTCGGACCGCCCGTCGACGCGCTCGCCTCCCAAGGCTCCCTCATCTTCCAGAACGACCTGCTGTTCGCGGTCAACGCCGGCAGCAACACCGTCACCCTGTTCCGGGTCAAGGGCGACAGGCTCGAGCGGCTACAGGTGATCGGGTCCGGCGGCCTGCTGCCGGTCAGCATCGCGGTCCGCGAAGACCTGGTCTACGTCCTCAACGCCGGCGGCGCCGGAGCAGTACAGGGCTACCGGCTCGAGAAGAACAAGCGGCTCGTCCCGATCACGGGAGCGCACCGGTCACTCGGCCTGAACAACACCAACCCGCCGGCCTTCGCCACCTCACCCGCCCAGGTCGGCATCAGCCCCGACGGACACTTCGTGCTGGTCAGCACCAAGACACTCAACATCATCTTCACCTTCGCCATCGGTCGCAGCGGACAGCTGGCCCGGCAGCCGATCGCCAACACCGACGAGGGTGGCCCGTTCGGCTTCACCTTCGACACACGCGGCAAGCTCGTGGTCTCCGAAACCACCGCCAACGCGGCCACCCGCTTCCGGCTACTGCCGAACGGCAGGCTGGCCCAGATCGGTCCCTCCGTGCCCAACGGCCAGACCGCGTCATGCTGGATCCAGCGAGTCGGGCGATTCTTCTACGTCGCAAACGCCGGCACCTCCACCATCAGCTCCTACACCATCGACAGCCGAGGAAACCTGGTCCTGCTCGCTGCCGTCGCCGCCGCCACCGGCGGCGGATCGATCGACATGACGACCAGCGGCGGGTTCCTCTACGTCCAAAACGCCGCCGCCGGCAACGTCCAGGGATACAAGGTCAACCGGAACGGCTCCCTGACACTCGTCACCACCGTCACCGGCCTGCCCCAGTTCGCCAACGGAATCGGCATGGAAGGCATCGCCGCGTCCTAAGACGCCACGACAGCACGCGGTGCGGGCCGAATACCTCGGCCCGCACCAGCTGCCCTTTCCGATAGCGCCGTCTACGACCCGACGTCTTCACCGTCGCGGCGCCCGGTAGTGAACGCTTGCCGGGCAGCTTTCGGGGCGATCCCGATCGCGACCGACATCGCCTCCGTTCGGCGTGCTCGCCGTGGCGGGTCACCGCGTCCAGGTCCGGCTAACGCGGCCGTCTATGGCGGTCACGTCAAACCCCAATGCCTGCTCATCCCGGCCGGTCCGCCTTGGCGAGGCGTGTCCGTTGCTGCGACGAGGGGCTGACGCTGGCTCGATCGCGGCGGCTGGCACTGATGGGGAACTGAGCGAGGCAAAGTCGGACTGTACCTACTGGTATGTACACTGGCGCCGTGGATTCGCGACAACTCCTGGTCGACACGATGAGCGAGCTCATGTGGGAGCGCGGCTACGCCGACACCAGCCCACGCCACGTGCGCGAACGGTCTGGTGTGGGCCAGGGCAGCATGTACCACCACTTCCCGACCAAGCGGGACCTGGCGCTCGCCGCCCTGGAGCGCAACATCGCCGACCTGCTGCCGGCCGCGTCTGAGCTCGACGGTCCGGGCGACCCGATGGCCCGGATCGAGGCCTACCTGATGCGTCCCCGCGACGCCCTCAAGGGCTGCAAGGTCGGCCGGATGACCCAGGACCCACAGGTCCGCGAGGACCCGGTGCTGCTTGCCCCAGTAGCGCACGCGTTCGCCCAGGTCCGCGTCAGCTGGGTCAAGGTGCTACGCGAGGCGGTGGCTGCAGGTGAACTGCGGGACGACCTCGACCCGGAGCGCCTCGCCCACACCCTGATGGCTGTCCTGCAAGGCGGCTACGTGCTCGCGATCGCACAGCAGGACCCGGGCCCGTTCGACGACGCCCTTGCCGGCGCCCTCGACCTGCTCCGGGCGGCGGCACCATCCACGCCCAACCACAAGAACATCAGGAGGAATTGAACGCCATGACGGTACGCATCGGCATCAACGGGTTCGGGCGGATCGGGCGCAGCTACCTACGCGCCGCCCTGGCGAACAACGCCGACGTCGAGGTGGTCGCGGTCAACGACCTCACCGACGCCCGCACGCTGGCCACCCTGCTCGAGTGGGACTCCATCTCCGGCCACCTCGACGAAGTCGCCTTCGACGGCGACGCGATCACCGTTCAGGGCACGCGGATAAGGGTCTTCGCCCAGTCCGACCCGGCCACCATCCCCTGGGGTGACGCCGGCGCCGATGTCGTCATCGAGTCCACCGGCCACTTCACGGACGGCGTCGCGGCCGCGGCCCACCTCAAGGGCGGCGCGAGGAAGGTCATCATCTCGGCGCCGGCCAAGGGCGACGTCCCCACGTTCGTCCTCGGGGTGAACGACGACACGCTCGACCCGGACAGCCATGACGTCTTCTCCAACGGCTCGTGCACCACGAACTCGCTCGCCCCGCTCGCGAAGGTGCTCAACGACTCGTTCGGCATCGAGTCAGGACTGATGACGACGGTCCACGCCTACACCGGCGACCAGCGGCTCCACGACGCGCCGCACTCCGACCTGCGCCGGGCCCGCGCGGCCGCCGTCTCGACCATCCCGACGTCGTCGGGCGCCGCGAGGGCAATCGGCAAGGTCATCCCCGAACTCGACGGGCGTCTGACCGGCGCCGCGCTACGCGTCCCCGTCCCGGCGGGCTCGATCACCGACCTCACCGTCGTGCTGCGGCAGAGCGCCGAGGTCGAGGACGTGAACGCGGCGTTCCGCGAGGCGGCCGCCTCCCAGCGGCTGCAGCACTACCTGCAGTACTCCGAGGCGCCGCTCGTCTCGGCGGACATCGTCGGCAACCCCTACTCGTCCATCTTCGACGCACCGCTGACCCAGGCTGTCGGCAACCAGGTCAAGGTGCACGGCTGGTACGACAACGAGTGGGGATTCTCCAACCGCCTCGTCGAATTCTCCGAGCGAATCGGAAAGACCACAGCCCCCTGAAACAGACAATCGACATGAGTGTGTCGTGGACGTCTCATGGTTCGGGCGTGGCGATGGTCAATGCGGCCACAGCGCGGGTGCGTTCGTCGGACGGTAGGTGCCAGGCAAGGCCGGCGATGGCGTAGGCCTGCCAGTAGGCGTCCTGGATGGCGTCGGCCACGGCGACGGCCTGGGGGAGTTGGCCGGTTGACAGTTGGGGGGCGATCGCGGCCAGTCCCATGGCCCGCCACTGCTCACGCCGGATTTTGGTGATCATGGTCAGTGTTTCGGTGCGGAGGTGGGTTGGTAGGTGCGGTGTGAGACGGGCGAGTTCGATGGTGCGCCAGCTTTCGCGGCGGATGGTGGCAGCGGCGTGCAGTGTGCGGCGGATGACGGCGGTGCACCGGCTGTCGGGTAGGTGGGGGATGAGCGAAGTCAGTGCCTCGACTTGCAGCGCGGCGCCGTATATGTGGTCGGTGATGGTGTCGGCGGCCGCGAGTGCCTGTTCCAGCGCGGCGGCGCGCTGTTCGTCGGGCAGGTGTGCGGCGAGGCTGGCCAGCGTTGTGGCGCGTGCGTACGGATTGGTGAGGGTGCTGGCTGCGGTCAGCGTCTGCTGTAGGGCTGCGGGGCGCCGCTCGGTGGGCAGGTGTGGGGCGACGGCCGTCATCGTCTTGGCGCGGTAGTCGTCGTGGACGATGGCTTCGGCCGCGGTCCACGCTTGGATGATCAGTGCGGTGGTCGGCAGGTGTGGTGCGAGTGCGACCAACGCCTTGGCGCGCCGGCCGACGTCGGTGAGGGTGCATGCGGTGGCTGTTGCCTCGGTGAGCAGGTCGACCGGTAGATGCGGCGCGAGTTCGCCGAACATGTACATCAGGTTCTCGCCGATGCTGGCATCACCGATCGCGGTTACGGCTGGCCGGAGGACGGTGCTGCGCTGATGGTCCGGCAGGTGCGTGGCGAGGCTGGTCAACCCGCGGACCCGCCAGTAGCCATCGGTGACGGCCGCGGCTGTGGCCGTTGCCTGCCGCAGGATGGTGGTTTGCTGCTCGTCGGGCAGGTACGGCACGAGCCCGGCCAACGCCTCGACTCGGGCCGACGGCTCGGTGATGGCGGTGGCCGTGGCCACCGCTTCGGCGTGCAGATCGGCCGTCAGGTGCGGGGCAAGCGCTGTCAACGCCTCGGCACGCGGGCGCTCCTCGGGGATGGCGACGGCGATGGCCAGCGCCTGCCCGAGGTAGGCGTCCGGCAGGTACGCCGCGAGGCTGGCGAAGGCGTCACCGCGGTCGGCCGGCACCGGCAGGCGCTCGACGTGCCACAGCACCCGCTGGGCCGACCATACGCGGGTCGCGACCAGCAGCCCCAGCAGGCCAGCCGGTATGACATCACCCGGTCTGCTGCGGATGCTGATCGACGCCGGATCGCCCGGGGCCGCTGCACTCCACACGCTGTATGAGCTGACCACCAGCACATTGTCCTTGGCAACGACACCGGCGACCATCCATGACCAAGCCCTTGACGACACCCCGCTCGTCCGGCAACGCTTCGCGCACCGGCACGCGACCAGTCCCTGAGCACGCTGACCACATGACACACGCTATTCGACAGATGAGTGGGTCGATCGGGGCTCGGGCGTGCCGGGCTGTGACACGCCGTAGTCTGTCGGCGCTCACGTAATTCCCCACCTGTAGCGGTCTGACGCTCACGTAATTCCCCACCCGCTCGCTCACCTAATTCCCCAGGTGAGGCGCCTGGGCGCCTAGGGCTCCCAGTGGGGTGGTCCTCGCGATCTTGAAGAGTTCTCCCTTGTCCGGGTGACGGGTGAGGGAGCTGATGGCGAGGAGAACGTTCGACGTGGTCGATGTGACCGAGATCTTCATCCACTGGTACGCGGGCCGGTCGATCAGCGAGGTGGGCACGTCGCTGGGTGTGGATCGTAAGACGATCCGCAAGTACCTGGCCCCGGCGGTCGCGGCTGGGTTCGTGCCGGGTGGGCCGGCGATGAGTCAGCAGGACTGGGCGGCGCTGGTGACGCGGTGGTTCCCTCAGTTGGCCGATACCCGGTTGCGGCAGGTGACCTGGCCGCAGATCGCTAAGCATCACGAGTACATCACTGCCCAGCTGAAGTTGGGGGTGACGCAGGCGACGATCCACCAGCGGCTGCGGGACGAGCACGGCCTGACCGCGTCGGTGGCGTCGTTGAAGCGGTATGTGGCGGCGAACCTGCCGGAACAGGTGCGCCGGGACCGGGTCGTGGTGCTGCGCGATGAGACGGACTTCCCGCCGGGTGAGGAGGCCCAGATCGACTACGGGCATCTGGGCCATTGGGTAGATTCGGCGACCGGCAAGCGGCGTCGAGTGTGGGCGTTCGCCATGGTCCTTGCGTGTTCGCGGCACATGTTCGTGCGGCCGGTCCTGACCATGGATCAGCGGGCCTGGACCGAGGCACACATCGAGGCGTTCGCGTTCTTCGGTGGCACGCCGCGGCGGCTGGTGCCGGACAACCTGCGCACCGGGGTGGACAAGCCTGACCTCTACGACCCGAAGATCAACCGCTCCTATGCTGAACTGGCCGCCCACTACGGGGTGCTAGTCGACCCGGCCCGACGCGGCAAGCCGCGGGACAAGGCCCGCATCGAGCGGCCGATGCCGTATATCCGGGACAGTTTCTGGCGCGGTCGCCAGTTCGCGTCGCTGGAGGCGATGCAGGCCGCTGCGACCCAGTGGTGCGCCGAGGTCGCCGGCCGCAGGTCCTGCCGGCCGCTGGGCGGTGCGGCGCCGGCGTCCGTGTTCGCGGCTGTCGAAGCAGAAGTGCTGCAACCGTTGCCTGGCAAGGCGTTCGCGTTGGCGACGTGGTCGACGGCGGTGGTGGGACCGGACATCCACGCCAAGGTCGGTAAGACGATCTACTCGGTGCCGTGGCGGTTCATCGGCCAGCGTGTCGACGCCCGCGAGACACCGCTGGTGGTCCAGATCTTCCACAAGGGACAACTGATCGCCACGCACGGCCGCAAGCCACAAGGCAAGCAGACCGACTTCGGGCACTATCCGCCCGAGAAGATCGCGTTCCGGATGCGGACGCCGACCTGGTGCCGCACCCGCTCCGCCGAGATCGGCCCCGCCTGCGCTCAGGTCATCGCCGGGCTTCTGGAGGTCAACGCTCTGTTCCGGCTCCGCGCCGCGCAGGGCGTGCTCGGACTGGCCGACAAGCACGGCACCGCCCGTCTCGAGGCCGCCTGCACCAAGGCGATCGCGGCTGGCGACCCGTCCTACCGCACGGTCAAAGGCATCCTGGTCGCCGGCGCCGAGACCGACCCGCCACCACCGTCCGCTGGTGACGGCGGCGCCGCAGCGCACCTGCACGGCCCTTCGCAGCTGTTCGCGAACGTCATCCCCCTGCCCACCCCGAACGTCACGCTCGACATGGACACGGTCATCGCGGACGACGACCGCGGCGACGCTGGTGACGACGAGCAGCCCAGCGCCGCAGCGGGAGTGCTGGCATGACCGACCAGACCACCACGGCGACGGCGCCGCAGCCGGCCTACCCGCTGCCCCAGCCCGGCGGAGCAGATCCCCGGTTCACCTACGGCCTGCTGCACGACGTCGCCGAAGTGTTGCAGCGCAACGGTTTTCCCCGCCCGGCCGGCACCGACTGGGCCGACCTGATGGCCGCCCTGCACCACTTCCTCTACCAGCCCAAGGAGACCTCGTGACCATCGTCGACACCGCGCTGCACGACAGCCTGCGCGCGTTGAAGCTCTCCGGCATGCTGCACACCCTCAACGCCCGCCTGGCCCAAGCCCAAGCCGGCGAGCTCGGCCACCTGGAGTTCCTGCAGGTGCTCTGCCACGACGAGATCACCCGCCGGGAAACCATGGGCATGCAACGCCGGCTGCGCCGCGCCCGCTTCGACCAGACCACCACCCTGGAGGAGTTCGACTTTCACACCAGCCCGAAACTGCCCGCCGCGCAGATCCGCGACCTGGCCGCGCTGCGCTGGCTGCAGGCCGGCGAGTCGGTCATCCTGCACGGCCCGGTCGGCGTCGGCAAAACCCATATAGCGCAAGCCCTCGGGCACCTCGCCATCCGCCGCGGCGCCGACGTCCGCTTCACCAAAACCAGCCGCGCCCTAGCCGACCTCGCCGGCGGCCACGCCGACCGCACCTGGCCCCGCCGCCTCGCCGAGCTCGCCCGTCCCGCGTTGCTGATCCTGGACGACTTCGCCATGCGCGAACTGACTGCCCAACAGGCCGACGACCTCTACGAACTCATCTCCGAACGCGCCCAGGCCGGCCGGTCCTTGATCGCCACCTCGAACCGGTCACCGGCCGACTGGTATCCGCTGTTCCCCAACCCCGTCGTCGCCGAATCGCTGCTGGACCGGCTCATCAACACCAGCCACCAGGTCTTCATGAACGGACCCAGCTACCGCCCCAACAAACGACCCGGCCGAGCCGGCTCGACAACACCGACCGGCACCAAGTAGAACATCAACCGAGGGCCACACCCTGGGGAATTACGTGAGCCCAGACCCGGGGAATTCCGTGAGCGACGACACCGTAGTCGGCCTTTCTTGGCGGGTCGGCGTGGTGGCGGTGTGGGATGTCAAGCAGTTGGCCGCGTTCCTGGCGATGGTGAGTGGGGACGGGTTGTTCCCGGAACGTGTGCCGCCCGCAATCGCTGCTCTGGCACAACAGACGCCGGACCCGCAGCTCAACGACCACGCCACGGCCAGCCGCCGGCAGGTCAGCCAGACGACGAACGTGATACCCATGCACCGTGGGGCCGAACGGCCGATGCTGACCGTGTGCCGGCTCCGAGGAGGAGACGGAGAAGCGCGTCGGCCCGGATGTTGCGGGCGTCGCGTCGATGTGTCAGGTAGTACCAGATCCGGGGTGCCCTGCTCAGGGTAACGGTGTGCATGCCGGGTGGCCGGTTGCGGGCTGCTTCGGGATGCAGCGCGAGTGATCCGCCGGTGGATGCGATGCTTCGGTACACGTCATGGAAGGTGCGCGGGGTGATCTCTACCAGCCGGGCACTGCTCAGCGGGCGGGCGTCACCCAGAGACCACAGCGACATGAACTCTGGCGGCATACCCGGCATGTACAGCATGGGGTGGGCGGCGAACTCCTCCACGTCGGCCTGGCCCCGACGCGCGAGTGGATGCCGTGCGGGCACCACACCGACTCGCTCCAGCGGCCACAGCGGCGTCGACACGATCCCTTCGGCGAGCGGCGGTACGGCCGTCAGCGCAAGGTCCGCCCGGCCGCTGCGCAACGTATCGACGGGTTCCTCGTAACCCAGCAGGGAATACTCGATCACGGTGCCCGGGTGGGCGGCCCGTAGCGCCAACGCGGCCGCCCTGATCTGCCGGCGTGCGACCACCCGGTCGAGACCCTGGATCGCGATTCGCAACCCGGGTTCGGCCTCGCGGTGGATCGATCGGGAGATCCGCTCGAAAGCGTCGAGCAGTCCGGCGGCACCGCGCATCAGGGTGTGCCCGGCCGGGGTCAGGCCCCGACCCCGCCGTGATCCCGGATGACCAGCGGGGTACCGAGTCGTCGTTCCAGCGTCTGAACGCGTTTGGTCAGCCCGGACGGCGAGATGGCGAGTTCGCGGGCGGCCGCCGTGTAGCTTCTCATGGTCGCGAGCACGACGAAGCTGCGCAGTGCGGACACGTCGATGTCGAACCGGTTCACAGCAGCCTCCGTCCGGCTCCGTCGCACCCCGCTCGGAGCCTAGGCGAATGCTATTCATCGGCGCAAAGGAAAGCAGTCGGTGATCCAACACCTTCGGTACCGAAGCGGTATTTCCAGATCGGAACAACCTTTCATGGGTACGGCGCGCCCCTGTCCAGACTGAATGTTGAGTAATCGACTGATCTAACCCTGGAGGACTGATGATCAAACTGCTACGGGCATCACTACCAGCCAAGCGCCGCCTTACCCGGGTGCTGGCCCTCGCCGCGTCGTTGAGCGTCGCGCTCGGCCTGATGGCGGTGCCGGCACAGGCCGCGATGATATGCAGTGGAGCACCGGCCATCAACCTCTGCTTGTGGATCGACGGGCAGGGCAACAACCGCTACCGGGTGCATGTCGGCATCGACGTGCACATGAGCCTGGCCGAGGCCCAGGAGTACGTCGACGACGCGGGGGACCCTTTCAGCGCGGTCATCATCGGCAGCGCCGGCCTGATCCGCTTCGGAGTCCCCCAGGTCGGGTTGGGCGCAACTTCCGAGTCGGGGCTCAGCGGTGACTTCGAAATCGTAGTCCTAGGTAGCCAGCTCAACGAGAACCCGGGGGCCAGGACAGGATTCGTGCCCGGGTTCAGTTGATCGACACCGACACCAATCGCATCACCGGAACCTTTACATCTGGGGAGATCATCGGTAACTGGTCCTGACACCTGACACCTGCGTTCCGCGTAATTCCGTCACGGCCAGGTCAGCCGGGAGCGGCGTAGCTGGGTACCGACGTATGAGCCGTGTATGAGACACCTCATACACGGCTCATACGTCGGCTCCGCTGACAAGGACGCCAGCCTCCGGCGCCACGGACCCATCCCGAACCGTGCCGTGCCCCGATCGGGGACCGGGCGGCCAGCCCGGCCCTCGCCGCCGGCCAGGCGGGCTGGGATTGGGTTGTGTGCCGTGGAGGGTGAGGCCGCGGGAGCAGCGGTCCGGACCACCGCGGACATCGCGGTAGCCCAAGTTTTTCTTGGTTATGGATCTGGCTCTCGGCTGCCTGAACCTGCCTCAGCTCGCTTTGTCGTCGTCTTCGGTCAACCAGCCGTGCTTGTGCGCCTGCCAGCCCAACTGGGCGCGGGTGCTGACGCCGGCCAGGTCCATGAGCTGCCGTACTCGGCGCTGGACCGAGCGATGACCGATGCCGAGGTGCGTCGCGATCGCGCGGTCGGGGAGTCCGGCGAGCATGAGTGCCAGAAGCCGCTGGTCCTCGGGCGGCAGGATCGAGGTGTGGTCGCCAGCGGGAGCCTGGCGGAACGGCAGGGGCACCGCCTCGGACCAGACGAACTGGAAGTAGCCGACAAGGGCCTCGAGGAGCGAGCTGCGGTGTACGACCATCGTGGCTGGCGGCCCGATGTCGGCCTGGACCGCGGAAAGCACGGCGATCTCGCGGTCCACCACGATGAGCTTCATCGGCACCCGCTCGTGTACCCGCCAGTCCTCGCCCGGCTGGGCATGGAGCCGCATGAGTTCCGCGATGCCGGGCACCTCCAGGACTCGACGGTCGTACACGGTGCGATTCGCGCCGGACACGTGCACCGGCGTACGGCCGGCGTCCTCGACCGCGATCACCCTGAACGGCGGGGTGACCAGGGCGAGAAACTCGCGGCGCGCGTTGCGCATCATGCGTTGCACCCGGTCGCGTACGGCAACCTCGTCGAGCACGACCTCGACCACGTCGGCGACGCTGCGCACGGCCGAGCTTTCCCGATAGGTCTCGACAAGGTCGAGTAGGTCGGCCTCGGCGCGTGCGAGGGCTTCCCGCTGGCGCAGGATAAGCGCCTGACCGGCAAGGTGCGGAGGTGCGGCCTGGTAGCTGGTCGGCCTCCCGGGCGGCGGATGACCAGACCGTGCTCGTGCAGCGCGGCGAGCGAGGCCATCACGGAGCGCCGGGGCGCGTCAAGTCCCTCGGCCAGCTCGGCACTTGTCGCTGCGGGAACGCGCAGGAGATAGCGGTAGAGCGCGTCGTCGAAATCTGTGCCGCCCAACTCGATAAGCACCGACCGAACCCCTTTGCATGGGGCGGCTTTGCGCCACGGCGCAAAGATCCTCAAGACGCGCCGCCAAGGGTATCAATGTTTGTGCGAGCCTGCGGGCACCCCTGTTGACCTTGGAGGTCCCCATGCTTCGCAGGTCGCTGACCGCGGCCGCCGGACTCATGCTGTCAGTCGCCGTACTGACGCCAGGTTTGCCGGCGGTGGCCAACCCCCGCCCCGACACCGCGCCCCAGCCGCCTCCGGCCGCGCGGTCCACACCGGACGATCTGACCTTCACACTGCTCACCGGCGATCGGATCGAGCTGAGCCGGACGCCCGACGGTCGGCCCGCCGGCCGGGTGGTGTTCGACGCTGGCCCCCAGGGCGACGTTGTCTTCCAGGAGGCGAATGGCAGCCTGTACGCACTGACCGGCCAGGCGGTGCGGCTGATCGGGATGGGACGGCTCGACCCGGAGCTGTTCAACCTGACCCGGCTGGCCAAGGACAGGTACGACGACGCGCACGCCGAGCAGATACCGGTGATCGCGACGTACGGCAAGGAAGGCGCCCGCTCGCTGGCGGTACCGGCCGCGCCGAAGGGCACCGCGCGCACCCGCGCCCTGGCCAGCATCGGCGGCCAGGCGCTGCGCGTCGAGAAGGCACAGGCCGCGCAGGTGTGGTCCAGCCTGGTCGGCGAGACCGGTACCGGTGCGCCCAAGCTGTGGCTCGACCACAAGATGAAGGCTTCGCTCGACGTGAGCGTGCCGGCGATCGGCGCGCCGCAGGCGTGGCGGGCCGGCTACGACGGTGCCGGCGTGAAGATCGCGGTACTGGACACCGGCATCGACCTCAACCACCCCGACTTCGCCGGGCGTATCTCCGCCAGCCGTAGCTTCGTGCCTGGCCAGGAGGTCCAGGATCACTTCGGGCACGGTACCCATGTGGCGTCCATCGCCGCCGGGTCCGGTGCCGCGTCGGCGGACAAGTACCGGGGCGTGGCGCCCGCTGCCCAACTCGTCGTCGGCAAGGTGCTGAGCGACCAGGGCTTCGGGACCATCTCGGACATCATCGCCGGCATGGAGTGGGCGACCGCCGAGGGCGCCAAGGTCGTCAACATGAGCTTCGGCGGCGACCCGAGCGACGGCAAGGACCCGCTGTCCCAGGCGGTGAACCGCATCTCGGCGGACACCGGTGCGCTGTTCGTCGTAGCGGCCGGCAACAACGCGGGCTGGCCGCAGAGCGTCACCTCACCGGCGTCGGCCGACCGGGCACTCGCCGTGGGCAACGTGGCCAAGACGCCTCCGTTCGCCTCGGATCCCAGCTCCAGCCTCGGCCCGCGGGTTGGCGACTTCGCCATCAAGCCGGAGATCACCGCACCGGGTGCGAGCATCGTCGCGGCCAGGGCGGAGGGCACCGACCTCAACCCAGGAAGCCCGGTGGACAACCCCGGCTACCAGAACCTCACCGGTACCTCGATGGCCAGCCCGCACGTTGCCGGCGCCGCTGCGCTCGTCGCCCAGCAGCACCCGGACTGGAACGCGGACCAGATCAAGGACGCGCTGGTGAGCACCGCGAACCCGAACCCGTCCGCCCCGGTAACCTGGCAGGGCGGTGGCATGGTCAACGCCGGCCGGGCCACGTCCAGCGGGCTTGTCGCCACCGGCACGCTGAACCTCGGCGAGGCGAATCCGCCCTACCAGGCCATCGGCGGCACGGTCACGCTGCGCAACCTCGGTGCCGATCCGGTACACGCCGACCTTGTGCCGCAGATGTTCAAGACGGACCAGGAGCGGTACCGGCAGACGCCGCTCGACGCGCCGGACGGCACGATCACCGTCGAACCGTCCACCGTGGACATCGCGCCGGGCGGCTCCGTGACGGTACGGCTCACCGTGCGGACCGCCCAGCTCGACGAGCCGGAGCTGAGCGGCACCTCCTACTACGGCTGGATCGAGGCCCGCGCCGGCGGCACGGCACTGACGCACACCGCCGTCAGCTGGACCAAGCACCCGCCGCGGCACCGCCTTACCGTTCGCGGCGTCGACCGCACCGGAGCGCCGGCCCACACCACCGGCTACTCCCTGCTGACCCTGATCAACCTCGATGCGGCCAGCGGTGGGGGCGACATCGAGATCGGGTGCCTTCCGCAGACCGGCTGCTACCTCGGCTGGTACGACCAGGGCACGGCGAACTTCGTCGGGCTCGGCGCCGACCCGCTACCGGAGGGGCGGTACGCCCTGGTCACAAACATCTCCGACTGGGCGAAGCAGGTGCCGGCCGCCCGGCTGTCGGAGACGCTCGGCGGTGACCCGGAGTTCGTGATGGACCGGGACAGGTCCATGACGATCGACGCGCGCAAGGCCAAGCGGGTGGAGATCCAGACGCCGCTGCCATCCACGCCGGTGCTCGGCATGAAGCCGAACCTGTCGTGGACGCGGGTCAAGGGCGTGCCAGGCTACGAGCAGTTCCGTTACGGGACGTCCTACTACGACCTCGCGAACATCTACCTGCTGCCCACTCCTCGGGCCACGACCGGGGAGTTCAACACGACCATCGGCACCCGGCTTGTCGCGCCACCCGTCACCATGACCGCCGAGGGAGTCCGTCCCTCCACTTTGGATCCCGTGTATCCGCGTTGGTCGTTGGGCGGCAACGACTGTACCGACATCGCCTACCTGCGCTGCGTGCCGGCATTCGCCTCACCGGGCAGGTACACAGTGGTCGACGCCGGCAGCGGGACCCCGCGGAGCTGGCGGCGGCTGGGGTGCGCGGCAAGCTGGCCCTAGTCCATGAGGTGCACCGGCCAGAGTACGACGCGCCCGGGTACTACGACCTGAACACGCCCGCGGCCAATGCCGCGGCGGCCGGCGCCCTCGGTGTGCTCTACGCCATCGGTGACCCTGGTCCGACCCAGCGGTGGGTGGGCGGGCACACAGACATCCCGATCGCGGTGATCCCGCAGGCACAGGGCGACGCACTCGCGCGGGCTCTTCGGGTGCGGCCGGTCACCGTCCGGGCCGGCGGGCAGCCCGACAGCCCGTACCTCTACGACCTGGCTCTTGTCGAGCGGGGCGCGCTGCCGGCCAACCCGGTCTACCGGATCAAGCACGACAAGCTCGCCACGGTGCGGGCGCGGTACCACGCCGACACCCCTGGCCAGGTGATGCACGACTTCCGCTTCACGGCCGGCAACTTCTACGAGCCGTTCAAGCTCATGCGGTTCAAGGCACCGTTCACCCGTACCGAGTACGTCAGCCCGGGCCAGTGGTGGCAGGTCCTCTCCTACGGGCAACCGTGGGAGGGCGACAAGAACGAGTCTGGTATGCGCACCTACACCGCTGGGGCGCGGCTGGTCGAGGACCATCTCAAGGCGCCGATCTACCCGCATCAGGACGCGGGCGAGGTGGCTCTCGAGTCGGCCGGTACCCCGCAGGCCGGCGTCATGTCGATGGCCCTGCCGCTGTTCCACACCGCCGGAGGCTTCGGTATCCCCGAGGGCTTCCCGCCGGCGGACGCGGTCCGGCGGGTCGCCTACTGGCAGGGCGACCGGCTGCTGTGCGAGACGACCGGCACCTGGGGCAGCTGTAGCTGGAAGGACGCCCCGTCGGGCGTGTACCGCGCCACGCTGGACACCACCAACTGGGCACGCCCCGCGGTCAGTACGAAGACCCACACGGAGTGGACCTTCAACGCCACGTTCGACGGCAAGGTGCGGCCGGTGCCGCTGGTCGGGCTCGACTACGACGTACCACTCGACCTGACCAACTCCGTGCGGTCCGGACCGTACGACGTGACCATCACCGCCGGCTACCAGGCCGGGTACACGGGCACCGGTCCGTTCACTGTGGACGCCTGGGTCAGCCATGACGACGGCCGGACCTGGTCGCCGTTGGGCACCCGGCGCACGAACGCGGCCGGGCAGGCGAAGTTCGATGTCCGTACGCCACGGAACGCGAAAGAGGTGACGATCCGGGTGCGCGCCCGCGATGCCGCGGGCAACGCCATCGACCAGACCATCACCAGGGCGTGGCACAGCCAGCAACGCAACCCGTAGAACGGCGGCGCCGGCTCCGCAAACCGCGGAGCCGGCGCCCTTTTCCTGACAAGCACTGTCAGCTGCTGGTGTTGGTACCTATCGTCCCGCTGGGTCCGGCCGCGATGGTGCCGGTGCCGGCGGCGAGGTTGGTGACGAGCCAGGGCGTGGCGGTGGCCTCAGGTCCGACGGCCCACAGGTCCGCGTTGCCGTCACCGTTGATGTCGCCGCCGTGGACGGTCATGTCTTCACCGGTGTTCCAGCTACTGGAGAGTGCGTATTCGGTGTACGCGAAGGTGGAAGTGTCGACGTCGTAGGCGAGGTCGTCCCACAGGTAGAGCTTTCCGGTGGTCGGTTGCCAGAGGAACATCGCGGTCCCGGTCGCCGTCTGAGCGGTGGTGATGGTCCAGGTGTTCCAGTCCATGCCCCGGTCGGGGTCGGCGTGTTCAGCTGGGTGGGGAAGTTGTAGTTGAGTGCGCCATCGGCTTGGCGGGCGTAGTAGTTCAGGTAGTAGCCGACACTGTCGTCGCCGCTGATGGCGATCAGGTCGGGGGCGGTCAGGCCGTGTCCTGAGCTGTTGCCGGCGCTGGCGAGCTGGATTGGGTTGAGGTTGTTGATGTCGCCCAGCATGCCGGCGAAGATCGACACGCTGTTACCGGAGAGGTCCGCCCGAATGGGAGAGCCGTCGCCGTTACCCTTCAGCACTACGCCGCCGCCGGGGTTCTGGCCCGTGGGGTAGTAGACAAGGATGTCCTGTGGGCCGCTGCCGAAGAAGCGGCCGGTGACGATTTGCGCGCCGTTAAAGGCCGTGGGGCTGTTGGTGCCGCCGTTGCCGTACGCGCCGAGGTTGGTGGCGGCGGGCGAGATCGCTCCGGTGCCGTCTCCGACCGCCAGCCACAGGCCGGAGGGCAGCCCGTGGACTCCGCCGACGGTGATCAGGTCGGTGATGTCGTCGCCGGTGAAATCACCATCGGCGGCGGGCGGAGCCGGTGCGGCGGTGAAACTGATGGTGGTGCTGTCGCCGAGGTTTCCGCCGGCGGAGATGCCGGTAACGGCAAGGGTGTTCGTGAACCTGGTCGGCACGACGGTGATGGACGCGGTGCCGTCGGTGGCGGCGGTGACCTGACTGGGTGGGTCAGCGTTGAGCTGGTACAAGTATCCGCTGGGAGTGGAGCCAGTGGGCGCGGGGCTGACGGCGATGGTGACGGGCTTGCCGACTGTGGCGCTGCCCTCGGCGGGCGGCGTGACGACGGGCGCATCGGTGCGGGTCGGGTCGGCCCTGAAGTGGCAGGTGGCCGACCACGCGCTTGTCTTGTGGAAGTCGGTGGCCCGCACCTTCCAGGAGAACTGGGTGATCGCACCGCCGGCCGCGGCGCGCAGTGTCGCGACCGGTACGACGAGCACGGCGGTGCTGCCCGAGCTGACCGTCAGCAGGTGGGGCTTGGAGGAGAGCAGGATCGTGTGGGGAGCCGACGTCTCCCACAGACTGAATTCGACGCCGAGGACACCGCCGTCGCGGTCGTAGACAGGCGCGTACAGCGTGACTTGTTCGTCGCCGACGATCGTGGGGCTTGTCGCGGTGCAGTCCGTCGTCGGCGACGTGGTCAGGCCAGTGGGCTTGTCCGGGCGCTCGTTGTGGCTGCCGGTGAGCCGCTGTGCGGCCGCCGGAGCCGCGACGGCGGCCGAGGTGGGTACGCCGACAATGGTCATCGCAACCAGCCCGGCCAAAGCGTGGGCGACGCTACGGTGTACACGTCTGTGGTTGGGCCTACCGGCCACTGAGCCTCCCCGTCTCGCAAAGCGTTCATTGAATGGGCGCGCTTGGTGCTGATGGCAAGGCTACTGCCGCCTGCGGACGCGGGGATGGTCCCTTCGAAGTGACCACGAGGCTGCGGGCCGGCTAGGAAAGCAGGTAGTCCTCGGCTGAGTCGGTGCGTAGATACCACAGCGACGCGACGGCCAGCAGGAGGCCGCTGACCATCCAGAGGTTGAAGGCGCCGCCGCAGAAGCTGGCGATGTGGTCGAGCACCGCGAGCACGAGCAGCAGCTGGGCGCGGCGGCCGATGCCATACGGCCGGCGGGGCAGGGCGCGGGCGACAAGGACGAAAGCGGCCGCGGCCAGCGCGCCGAGCACGACGAGCGCGACCGGGTGCGTGCGCTGTGCGCCGTAGGTGTTGAGGCCGGCGTGGTCGCCGTCGCGCAGCAGATACGCCAGGGTCCCCACCAGCGCAACCACCCCGTACCCGACGGCCTGCGCGAGCAGCAGGAGGCGCAGGGCGCGGACGGTCGGCGGCATCACGACCTCGGCCGCGGGGCCGTCCACCGGCGGGGCCGGCTGCTGGTAGCCCGGGTCAGGCGCGGCGGGCTCACCGGGTGGCGACAGGCTCGGTTGCTGGTCCATCATGGCCTATCTATTCGGGTGGTCGATACCATACCGGACAACGGTCGCGACTCGTGGGGAGTGTGGCGCCATCAGTCTCTTCGCCGCCGGGGACAGCCCCGACATGGGCAAGCCGACGCCCCGGCCCTGGCTGGGGCAGCTGCGACTGGTGCTCCTGCTCCTGGGAGTTCTCGCCGCGCTGCTGGTCATCCGGCCGATCGTCGTCGCGGCCAGCAACTCCGACGGCGCCCCTGAGGAAAAGCTCGAAGGGGTGCGCTTCGAGGGCCGCTACTTCCCGATCGAGAAGGTGTGCCCGGTCGTCGACGACAGCGACCTTGAGACAGGGCTGGAGGGCAACGCCGCGCTCGTCGAGGAGGGGCTCACCCCGACTGGCAACGGCTTCAGCGTCGACGAGGACGACGGAATCGCCGCGATGGACTGCGGCGTGACGAACTGGCGGTTTAGCCGCGGTGAGGAGAAGATCGCGTTCCTGTTCACCGTCCGGGTGTACGCCGGGACGCCGCCTCCCGCGCCGCCGTGCGCGCCCGAGGAGCCCGGGGAGAAGGCCGCTCCGGTGGAGGTCGGCCCTTACCGGGGCTGCCAGACGGACGACGGCTTCGAGGCCACCACCGTCCTCGTCGACCGCAACGCCTTCGTCTCCTGTGGCGTGAAGTCCATTGAGGAGGATCTGCTGCCCGGCCTGACAGCGGCCACGCAGCGGCAGTGCGGCAGGGTGTTCGACGCACTCGGCAAAGCCCGCCCGATGGGGTACCTGGACAGCAGCTTCCTGACCGTGCGCTGAGCCCGGGGAGCGCCGGACCCGGACGTGGGTTCAGGGCTCAGCTTGGCGCGATGGGCCGGCCGAGGTCGGTGATGATGCGGTCGATTCAGTGAGGGCGAACCCGGCGAGGCTGGATTGGGTCGTCTCGGCTGTGTCGTCGGTCTCTTCAAGGTCGCCGATTGACCAGGTTGGCGAACACCAGGCCGGTGCCGATACCGGAGGGGCATCTGGCCAGGATCACCTCCCACATCCGGTTGTGTACGAGGGTCGCCAACACCTGGACGTTTCACGATCCTGTCGACCATTCACGCGCTACGGCGACTTCCACCGCTCCCCGTGTCCGGGGTGCACGCCTTAGTTGTGGACACGTAGGTTTCGGCGAGCGGGTGGGGCGCCAACCGGCGCCCCGCCCGCGATCGTCAACTACAAACTTCGTCTCCCGCCGGCAACGCGGTGACGACCAGCATGACGACGGTCAGACCCGGCACGCGGGCGCAAGCCGATGGGCTCTGCGAGCGCACCAGGTCGGGCGCCTCGTCACAGTCCACGACGAATTGCGAGGAGACGCCCAGGCCCGCGTTCTGCAACCGCCGCCCGGCCTCGCTGCGCGACAGTCCGATGACGTTCGGCACGGTGGCTTTCACGATCGACCAGGTGAACGTCACGCTGGCGGTCTGCCCGATCGAGTCCGTCACCGTGGCGGTCACCGGGAACGTCCCCTCCGTCGAGGGAGTGCCGGTCGCCGCCCCGTTCGTGCCACCGTTGACACCCGGCGGCAGACCGGTGAAGGCCCAGGCGTACGGGCCGACGCCACCGGTGGCGCTGAGCGACCGGTTGGCCGGGACCCGGACGACGTCGCTGAGATCGCCAGGTGACACCGCGACGACCGGCGGCAGTGGCGGGGGCGACAGCGGAAGCCACCCGCTCCACAGACCGGACGGTTCGACCCGCCGGTTGACGGTCACCTCGCCGTTGTCGGCGACGCTGAACAGGTCGAGGTTGCCGGCCTTGTCGAAGGTGGCCGCCACGCCCAGACGAGGTCCCCGAGAGACATCCACCCTCCGTACACCTCGCTGTTGGCCGAAGTCTGCTTGCGGGTCTGGACATCGCCTGAGGCGGTGATGCCGAACAGCTCGATCTCGCCTCGTGCGTTGGTCGCTGCCGCGAGCGCGGTGAGCACGCCACCCATCGGCTCCCAAGGGCGCCAGCCGCCGTTGGCGTCAGGCCCCGTCTGTCGTGTGCGGTGCAGGACGCCTGCGGTGTCGACCGCGAAGAGCTCGATCCGTCCGTCCCGGGTGGTCGCGGCCGCGACGTTCGTCATGGTGCCGCCGGGGATCTGTTGCCATGGCGACCAGTTGTTGATCGTCAGCGCGCCCGCCTGCACCGGCCTGCTGTCGATGTCGCGTCCGGCGGCGAGGTTGCGTGCCATCGGCGTCTGCTCGGTACCCCTTGTCTGCCAACGGGTCCAGACCTGCCCAATCCGGTTGGTGCCGAAGATCTGCATCGCGCCGCCGAGGTTGCGGGCCATGGCGATGGTGTTCAGGTTTCCGTCCATCTGGGCGAGGTCCGACCAGCTCGCGTCGTCGTTCGGCCGGCCTTGCCAGCGGTGGTGGATGTCTCCCAACCGATCGATCGCGAACAGTTCCACCCGGCCGTCCTGGTGACTGGCCGAAGCGACCGCCTTGATCGTGGCGAACTGGGAGATCCCCTCGAAGGTACGGAAGCCGATGAACTGCGTTGGGCTGGAACGCCGCGTGTGCTGGGTGGCGCCGTCGGCACGGGCCTGGAACAGCTTCACCGGACCTGTCGCGCTTGTCGACGTCGCCGCGGCGATGGGCGAGCCGAGCCTTCCGGTGGTTGCCGGGCGGAGCTTGTCCAGGGCGGCCTTGGCGAGCATGTAGCTGGTGGTGGCCATCGCCTGGTTCGCCGCGATCGAGAGATCCTGGGCGGCCGGCCAACGGTCCGGGTCCAGAATGGAGAACAGGCCGGCGTGCGTGGCGGCGTACACCGGGAACGGCAGCGTGCCGCCCGGGTCGGCCAAGGTGGCGTGATACGGCACACACTTCCACGGCCCCTGCATGATGACCTTGCCGTCCACCTCGGGACTGCCGGGAGTGAAACTTAGCGACCTGACCGCGCAAGTTGGCCTCAGCTTCACAAGCAGCTCGGCGTTGCCGGAGATCAGCGTCTGCCGAAGCGTCTCAGTGGTGAAACCCGCCTCCAGGTTGGCCACCAGAGTCAGCGGACCGACCGCGTTCAACGCGAAGCCAAGCTCGTCCACGGCCGCCTTGCTGTCGGGGCCGAGCGCGGCGATGAGCTCACGGGCCCGAAACAGGCACTCCGCCGAGGAATCCGCGAACGCCTGCTTGTTGTCCGGTGACAGCAGGTGAAGATTCTCGAAGGTATGTACCGTGTTGCTGGCGCACGCGGACACGTCCGCGGCCGCGATGTCACCGATCTCTGCCAGGATTTCGCCCCTGGCCTTTCTGATCTCCGCTTGGAGACTGACGACCGCGGGTCGGCCGGCCAGGTGGTTGTCGTAGAAGTCGAGCCCTCGCTTCAGGTAGCCGAAGAAGGGCGCGAAGCCCGCCGCCTCGTTGAGTAGGTCGTCCAGGACATCGGCACGCGCCGGTGCCGGCGCGGCGACCGACACGCCGACGGACACCGCCGCCGCGAGCCAGGCGGCCATCAGGCGCCGCGCCAGCGACCTTCGCTTGGTAAGCATGAACCCTCCACTTCGGAACACGAACACGAACCCCCGATTGATCTCGGCGTACCTACGGCGTTCCATTCCGTTCCACGGGCCGTGTTAGCCCGCCCGCAGCCGGTTCGTCGCGGCAGCGCCGGCCACGAGCCAGCACCGGCGACCCGGTGGCGTGGAGGTTCGACCGACCACGTCGAGTGTGGACGGTATGGGGTCCCGCGGCGGCGACGCTGCTGTCCGTCGTAACGCTGTTCCGGTTGGCTTCCTGCTCCCGGTGTCTGACATACCGCTGGTCCACGAGGTATTGATGCATGAGAATGACGGTTTCCCGGCCGCACGGCGAGGCCCGAGCGGAGTTGCCCGCCATTGACGAGGTGGATTTGCGCCAGGTGGACGAGCGGCTGCGTGTACTGCTCGTGCCTAACGCCTGGATGATGCCGCGCCGGAAGCGGCGTCCACCCGCCATCTATCTCCGTGTCGGCGAGTGGGTGCGGTGGCGGATCAACTACCGGTCCTCGGGCACCTGTCCATGCGGACAGCAATGGTCGTACCGGTTCGACACGTTGAGCCTCGCCCACGGTCGAATCTCAACAGACACCTTCCTGGCCCAGCCGACGTACATGGTCGACGAGCGCGCCTACCTGCGCGAGTCACCGGCACCTCCCGCCACGCACTGGCCCCGCTGGGAGGGTCGACTCCTCCAATTCGGTGCCGCTGCGCACGCTCGGCCGGGCCATACGCGCATTGCGGTAACGCATGCCGCAAGACCAGGTGCACGGATCTGCCGATGTGAGTGCACTCGATCTTGCGACATGCGGACGGCTGAGCGCGGCACCGTGGCCTTGCAATTTCGCCGGGAGCTACCGTCAGCGGGTAGTTGCCGACGGCCTTCCATCACCTCCCGCATTTAAGCGTTTTCGCCGGCCGACCTGGCAAGTCAGTGCCTCATCGTTCCTGACGTCATCACACTGTTTTGCTGGCCCAGTAGTCCCGGTCGGGCAGTAGAACCCATTGGTCGGCGGGGCCGGTGATGCATTGGGCGTCGACAGGGCGCAGGCCTACGAACGCGCACGCGTATGCGGGGGCCTGCAGCCGGTAGAGGTAGCTGAGCAGGACCATCTGGCTGGTGTCTGTGCTCCACGCGGCACCGCCAGGGTGCAGGTCCCAGCCGATCGTCTCCCCATCGCGGTGGATGCTGCCCTGGTTGCCGCTTTTCGGGTTCGCGTAAAGGCCGTAGGCGACGGTGCCGGCGGATAGCAGCCGACCGATCAGGGGCGTCTGAGGCTGGTATCCCCACGGCTGGGTGATAACGCAGCCGCCAGGCACGTCGGTGACGCCGACGAGCAGCAGATCGTCCATCTCCGAAAGCCAGCCCCAGTCCTCCTCGTCGCCTGGCTCCGGCTCCTCGTCGACGTCGATGTCGTAGTGGGCGAGCAGTTCGTTCTCGGTCATCGGGGTGCCGCCGAGCCGGCGGATTGCCTCGATCGCGTCGATCCCGGCGACGCAGAGAAGCCCGGTCCCGTCGTAGTAGTCGACCTGCAAACGTTCGCCCAGCTCACTGGCCAACGCGACGGCTTCCCGCTCGGCTGGGCTCAGCTCGACACCGGCAGGGGCTGCGCCGAATAGGTCGGGTTCGGGGCCTGCGAGGCTTAGCCGACCGGGTGACCAACCGACCATCATCGGCTGCCATGGGTCCGCACCAGCGGCCGCTAGCACCCGGGCGTTGTCGTGCCGCCGCGAGTGAACCGCCAGCCATAGCGGGGACCGGCCGTTGAACAAGACATCAACATCGGCTGCCGCCGCGGCCATCGCCGCCACGACTGCGGGCGGCCAGTGCTCCGCCGCGACGTGCAGGGCCGAGTCATGCCCGAGTGGCATGCAGGGGTCGGCTCCCGCCGCCAGCCGAGCCCGCACCTCATCCTCGCCGCCGCCCCACAACGGCACTCCATCCCAGCCCGTCATGACCCGCCCTCCCGTCGCCTGTCAACGCGCACGACGTTAAACGGCGCATACGACACTGCCGCGAGTGATTGCCGACAGCTCCAGCAGAGCAGGGGCAATGCGGTCCTCGAGCTGCACACATCTGCCGCGAGTCGCGCGTTGTGGCTGGCTGCGTCCCGATGGCAGGTGTTCCCCACCGCAAACTGCCTCGCGTGGGTGCCGAGGCGGCGGACGCGTGGGAATTGCTGCAACGGTCTGGCTGGGCGCCAGGTCGTCGAGTCGAGGTTGGAGGCACGCTTGGCGAGTTCGCGGCAGCTGATCATGCCTAGTGGCGGCCGCCCGTGAGTTCTTGGCCTGGTTCTCGACGTATGGTGATCGCCGCAGGCGGCGGTAGAGCTGTCCTGCAGATCGATGGGCATGTCGCCGCGCGGGACAGGATCCGGACTGGTGTCGCCTACGCCGAGGGGCATCCCATCCCTGACAGACCTCGACGGCCGACGCCTTGGACTGGCCGACCCACATCCTGACGGTCGCTCGCCGGCTCGAAACGGCTGATCCATTTCGTGGGTGTCGCACAACACGGCTGATCACGTATCCTCCCTGCCACCCCGACGCCTTCTGAGGAAGCAAAGGAAGTCCGTGTCACTGTTTCGCCGCATCTACGCGATCAAGCCACTTCGCCCGGTGCTGTTCATCCTCCTCATGGGAGTCGTCTTGGCCATGGCCTACGGCACGTCGTACGTCGTCGGTTCCCCGACGTAGCCAAGGTCGGCCAGTGCTTGAACGACGCTCCCGCCGCCGTCGCGCGCACCACAGATTGCGACAACGACCGCGCTACGTGGAAGATCATCGGACGCGTCGAGAGCGACGACGTCCCAGCCGAGGAAGCGTGCGCCGCATACCCGCAGACCACGATGACGTTCGAACGCAAGGGCCGCGGCGAAGACTTCATACTCTGCCTCACCGAAATCCAGCGCTGACTTTGAGCAATTCCGGCGATGTGGCTGGGCTGTCGTCCTTCGTCGACTGCAGCTCGATGTCCAGTTCGGCGAGGCTGTTTCCGTCGTCGTAGAACACCTCTTCACCGGGGTTGGCGAGGTCGGGTGTCAGGTCGTGTTCCCGTCCGGGGCCGATCACGCCCCAAGGCAGTGACGGCCGCTGCGGCGATTTGCTCGGCCCGCGCGGGGTGCACCGCGAAGGCATGTCGCGTATTCCATTGGCTTGGGGGCAATGCCACCGCCGCGGTGCTTGATCACGTTCACTCTTCTGCCGCAAAGCGCGCGGTCTACGGACCATTGGGCACAGGTCAGCGCCGTTGGCTGTCGCGTGCCACCTTGGTCGGGTGATTGTCGACCTTGTTTGAACCTGTTCGTGGTCAGGGCATGAGATGGACACGGATCCGCCTGGCTGTGATTGCCGCGTCCTGCAGTACGGCCAACCGGGGCTCGGCGGATTCGAGGAGATGCGGATGACGTAGTCGCGCCAATGGAGACAGACGTCGGTCTGTCAGTACCGCGTCGATCATCGACCGGTCGCCGCCGCAGACCAGGGCACTGACCGCATCGTCGTGCGGGTCGTGCGCGCCAGGGG
Organism: Phytohabitans flavus; assembly: GCF_011764545.1. GTDB lineage: Bacteria > Actinomycetota > Actinomycetes > Mycobacteriales > Micromonosporaceae > Phytohabitans > Phytohabitans flavus. The sequence goes on from NZ_AP022870.1 coordinate 1,645,939, forward strand.
CGTAGGGCAGCAGGACTCGCGCGGCAATGTCCGTGGCCCGGTGGGTGGCTGCCCCGGCCTGGTTGGCGCGGCGGCGGGCGTAGCGCTGCTGCGACGAACCGCCGGCCGCGGTGCGGCCCTGCACGTAGAAGCGCTCGACCTTGGAGACGGTCAAGGTCGTACCGTCGGCGACACCGGCGGCGACCGCGCCCTTGCGCGCCAGCAGCACGGCGATCCGGGGCGGTCGGAGAATGCCAGCCAGCAGCATGTCGACATCCTGTGCGTCGGCAAGCCCCGGCGGCGGATACAGAGTGGCTGTATCGCCGTTGCTCACCCCGGTCAACACCAGGCCCTGCTCGGTGGCGCCGTCGTGCCGGCCGTAGAAGCCGTCGAGCCAACCACGAATCCGCTCCGGCGAGATCTCCACCCACCGCCCGCCACCCGCCGCGGGCCGCGCCATCACCACGCGAACCCCACCTGTCGAGAACGGCCGGTCTGCACCCTGCCATGCTCACATGCCGCGAACAGGGCGTCGATCGTGACGGGTGGCAAGGACTGGATCTGCCGATGTCAGTGCACCGAGGATGCGTCCTTGGTGCGGAACGGCGGTCTACGCAACGGTCGGCGAATGCATCTTGCCGCCACGGATCATCTAGTCGTCTCCGGAGCCGAGCGCGGTCTGCGCCAGTGTCGAGGTGCCCGACCGTGGGTTTCGGGTCGAGGTGGGTTTCGGGCGGCGCCGCAAGGCCGCGGCGAATGCATGTGCGCGTTCTGCTGCGGGTGGTATTGGTGTGCGACGCTGTCGTCGTGCAGATCGTCGAGCACAGTGTTATCGGCACCCGCTCGAGTGTGCTGCGGCTGCGCCGGCCCGGCACCGAGTTGCAGTTCGTTGTTTTTCCCATGTTCCATGTGGCCAGCCCGCGGTTCTACGCGGAGGTGAGCGAGCGGCTGCGCCGCTGTGACCTCCTCGTGGTCGAGGGGTCTCCGGCCGCTCAGCGTTGGGCTGGGCCATCACGTCCACCTATCGGCTCATCCCGGCCAACAAGCGCTCTGGCCTGGTGGAGGACAACATTCCGTACGGTTCGCTGGGTGTGCCGGTGATCTACCCGGACGTGACCGCGGGCGAGTTCGCGCACGACTGGCGGAGGCTGCCGTGGCGCACTCGGCTCCTCATGTGGCTGGTTATGCCGATTGCGGCCGTGCTGCAGTTCTTCGGCGGCCGTCGAAGGCTGCTCGGCCCCGAGGTGGAGCTGACCGACCTGCCGACCGACCTCGACGACCACGAGCTGGTCGACCAACTCGACGGCGTGTTCGGCGGCGCGCGCGACGAGCGCGTGCTGGCGGCGCTGTCGCAGATCCACCGGGAGCGCGCGGCCGAGCGGATCGACGTGGCGGTCGTCTACGGCGCCGGGCACACGGCGGCGATCGTCCACGGCATGCTCAGGCTGCACGGGTACCGCCCACGCTCCGCGGAGTGGCTCACGGTCGTGACGCCTGCACCACGCCTGCCGCGGCCCGCGCCTGCACCGGAGCCCAAGCCGGCACCGGAGTCCAAACCGGCACCGGAGTCCAAACCGGCGCCGGAGCCCAGACCCGAACCGGTTGGACCCGAGGCGACGGGCGCCCGCTCGCAGCTCGTGCAGGTCGCCATGGCGCGCCGGATGGCGGCCGCGGAGCCGAACGCCTACCAGCCGAAGCTGGCCGCCGCACTGGACGCGCTGGCGCGCCGGCTGAGCGACCTGGGCCGCCGTGAGGAGGCCCTGCGCGCCGCCGACGAGGCCGTGGACGTCTACGAGGAGCTTGAGGAGCGCCACCCCGGCTCGTACCGCGCCGCGCTAGGGGTGGCGACCAGCAACTTCGCGGTACAGCTGGATCGCCTCGGCCGCCACAAGGACGCCCTAACCCTCGACGAGCAGGCGGTCGAGCTGCTGCGCGGGGCAAACCGCAACGACCCCGGCGCGCGAGCCGACAGCCTCGGCCACGCGCTGACCAACCTGGCCGTCAGCCTGTCCCAATTCAACCGTAACGACGAGGCACTGGCCGCCGCACGCGAGGCGGCCGAGCTGTACCGCGCGGCGGGCCGCCGGCCCGCCGCTTACAGCCGGGCACTGGTCATCCTGGCCGCACGGCTGGACAACGTCGGCGCATTCGACGAGGCGCTCGCCGCCGCCGCCCACTCCGCCGCCGCCGCCCGCAACGCGGCCCCGAAGGAGCATGCCGCAGCCCTGCGCACGACATCGGACCTCCTGTTGCGCCGCTTTGCCCGCGCCGAGGAAGCCCTCACCGCCGCCGAGGAAGCGCTGACCCTTGAACGCAGGACGGGCCCACCCGCCAGCGCTGAACTCGCGTGGTCACTGCGGTACGTGGCCAATGCCCTGCACGCCCTAGGCCGCTCGGCCGACGCCGTGGCAGCCGACGAGGAGGCGCTGCCCATCTGGCGCTCCCTCGCCGAACGTTACCCGCTCTCCCACGATGCCGACCTTGCCGCCGCACTGACCGCCCACGCCGAACACGCCGCCCCCTCCGCTGAGCCAACGGCGTCAACACTCCATCTCCGGCTGCTCACAGCAACGGCGGCTGCCAACGCGAGGACGCACGCTCATGCAGGCTGGTCCGACGAGGGCGGTGATGTCGCGGAGGCAGCCGTCGAAGACTTCGTTCATGGCCCGGCTCTCGGCGGCGATCCAGGCCCGGGATTCCGCCAGCTGTTCCTGGAGCGCATGTCCCCGGTCGGCCAACGCGGCGAGGCTGGCCGCGTCGTCACTTGACGAGACCGTGGAGTGGAGACATCTGCAGTACAAGACCCAGCGTTCGTGCGGCTGGCTTGGGCGACACCTTCGCGAGTTACTCCCTCGACACCTGTCCACCGGGTGAGGGAACGAGGAACCGTTGGTCACCGAAGACCTGGAACGGTGTTGCGTCCGTCGGCAACGACTGTTGGTGGTACGCCGATCTGGTCGGTGCTGTCCTTCACGAACCGCCGCAGGTCGTCATCTTCGATCCCGGTATCGGCGACTCCGCGCCGAGGTCGCGCAGCGGCTTGTCAGCTCAGCGGGCGTCCGCCGTGCACGCCGTACTTTGACCAGTGACGCTCCTACGCGCGATCCTCTCCGAGTTGTTCGAGGATGTCGGAGACGTCCAGGGCGAGGATGGGCTTGGCGATGTAGTAGGTGTCGGTGACGTCTTCGCTGGCGTGGCCGAGCTGGGCGGCGGCGCTCTTTCGGTCGGCCTCCTGGTCGATGAGCCCGCGCGGCGCGCTGCCCGCATGTCGAGTCTCAGGACGTGGGTGACAGATCAGTCTCGGGACGTGGGTGACACGTCCGGCTAGACGATCATGGCGTCGGATTGTAGGCGTGTCTCACGTGGTTGGGGAATTTGGCGCCGATCGGATTGCTCAGCTACTGCGGGGACAGACCGCATCGGGGGCAAACCGGGAGGGTGTTCCGGTACCTAATCCACAACCGCGTGATCCATGGGTTGGCGCCTTTGGGTGGCTCTGACGTCACGGGTGGTGTGGGGGCGGATTCCACGAGGTGTAGCAGCGTCCAAGCCAGTCCGAAGCAGTTGTCGTCTCCGAAGCAGGTCGTTAGGAGTCGGGCCTCGTCATCCTCGACGGGCTTGGTGATGGCGTGCAGCAGCCGTTCTCGCAGTTCGAGGTCGGCGTCAGCGCCCTCCGAGTCGTCCTGCTCCGAGGGCAGCGGGCCGTGCCGGCAGAACTCTGCAACTTCGTCCCTAATCGTCACGGCGTCTCCTGTCGGGCGGCTGTTCGCTCGCAGCATTATCTCCGAAGCGGGCGTGGTGGTTCGGGTTTGCGGACCTTGAATCGGGCGATCGGCAGGGTGGTGGTACGGCCGGTCTCGGTGAGCAGTTCGTCGCCGTCGTAGACGCGGAAGGTGTGGTCAGTGGACTCGACCGTGACTGTGTGGCCAGCGTGCATCATCCCGATGTGGATGCGTTGTCGGGCAACGGTGAGGGAACCGCGTCCGGCGCAGCTCACAGGTCGCCGCTTTCACCTCCGGTGAGGGTCTGTGCCGGTGAGGTCCGTGGACGGCTGGACCGGTTCGCCAACGGGTCAAGGGGTCGTCGGTTCAAATCCGGCCGTCCCGACAGCGGAAGGGTTCTCGCAGGTCAGCGACTTGCGGGTGCCCTTTTTTTCATAGCTCGGACTCGTGGTAGTAGGTCGAAAGTCCGTCTGTCTCCTCGCCCGGCGATAGACGTGGTTGATCTGGGGTGGGGCTCATCGTCGCTACCGATGTAGAAGCCTTCGGATTCGTGACGATCCTGACCTATTTCCCGGTCGCGCTCAGCGCCATCTGGGGGCTTAGCGCCGGCGCCTCCGGCCTCGTCATGCTGATCATGACGGCACCGGTGCTCTTCCTGCCGTCGCTGGGCGTACGCCTGATCGCCCGCAACCATCGCATCTCGCCCACGACCCTGGTCTACGTCGCTCTCGCTGGCATGTTCGCCGGAAACGCCTTCCTGCTGATCGTCTCCCCGTCGCTGCCGCTAGCTTGGCTCGTCCTGCCGCTGGTCCTGCTCGGCGTCTCGATGGGGCTACCGCTCGGATTCGTCGACGGTGAGGCGATGGGCGCGGTGCCGGCACATCTGAGCGGAACGGCCTCCGGTGTCTTCAACCTCCTGCGGCTGGGCGGTGAGACCGTCGCGGTCGGCGGTTACGCGGCGGTGCTCGGCGCGCTGGTGGCCGCACGTGTCGATGACCCGGACCTCGCCCACCGCGTGGCGTCGGGCGAGCCAGGCAACGCGGGCATCTATGCGTGCGTCTTCGGCCATGTCCAGCTGGCGATCCTCGCCATCAGCGCGGTTGGCACGATCGCCGTCGCTCTGCTCCATCGCACACGCGTCGGCGCTGACCGCGCATCCCAGGACCCAGGGACGCTTGCTTCCACCACCACCCGCTGACGCCCGCACCACGTTGCTGTCCCCGCCAGCCGTAGGCCCTACGAGCTCGCGGGTCTGAACCCGCCGCGCCCACACCAGCCGGATCATCCGGACGTCACCGAAGAGCTGAGGCGGCTCCTTGGCGGTTGGTCGCCCCGTCCGGCGATTCTGCAGGACCTTCACTGGTTACGCGGCACCGAGAGAGGGCATGTCCGTCAATGGGACATGCCCTCCGAGCTGGTGGGCGGTGGGACGACTGGCCCCATGCGGGGGCCAGTCGTCCTGGTGTCAGTCGGTGATCTCCAGGTAGCCCAGGAGCGGTTTCAACGTCTCCGGGTTGGACCCGCACGGGTTCACGTACTCGACGTAGACCTCGTAGCGACCGTTCGGAATCGTGTTGGCGATGGTATAGCGCTGGGTGTCCTTCATGACGGTATTGCTCGACACCGTGGGCTGCGGGTCGAGGAAGCCACTCGTCGGGCCCTCGAACGTGTATTTCACGATGGTGTTCGCGACCAGGTGGTTGCCGAACGCGGCGACGTACGGGTAGTAGCCGTTGCGGCTCACGTACACGGTGCCGCCTTGGTAGTAGTCGTAGCCGATCCAGTTGCCGGCGCTGGTGTCGACGCTCCCGGAGGTCGAGTGCGCTCGATACAGCCGGATGTTGTCGTCGATGCAGGCCGCCGCCTGGGCCGGTGCGGCCGAGAAGGTCACCACGCCGACGGTTGCGCACAGCATCGCGAACGCGCTGAGCGCTGCCGTGACCAGCCTAGGGGCTCGATCCACGATCATCAATTCTCCTCGTTGATCTGATCGGTGGTATCTAGCGGCTCCGGAGCACGACCGATGCTAGAAGGCCGGGTGTCGACGCCGACAGAACAATCGCAGTACTCAGGGCGCTGCCTCGGCGAGCGCGGTGCGGTCCGCGATGGACAGGCCGCGTGTGCGGGCCGCCGCCCGCAGGGCCTCGGCACGGCCAGGCCAGGGGGCGGGCGGGTGTTGAGGCTGAACGGTTCGCTGTCGCGGCCATCGATGACGAGGCGGCACACGATGCCGTAGGCGTCGCGGCGCATCAGGGTTGCCCGGTGTGCTTGGGTGCTGGACCGCTCATGATCTGCCGCAGCAGCGCGGTCACGGATGGTCACGGGGACGCGGTACGCATGGCTCCTTCTCGGGGCGGGGATCTGGCAACGGGACGAGGCCGCCGGTCTCGGTGCCGCCTCGTCCCGTCACTGGCGGGCGAAGATCAGGCGTTGACGTGCTGGGCGGGGACGTCGAGGATCCAGGTGATGCCGAAGCGGTCGGTCAGCATCCCAAAGGCCGCCGCCCACTGCGCCGGGCCGTATGCCTCGATCGTGGTGGCGCCGTCGGCCAGCCTCGCCCACAGCGCGCCGACCTCTTCGGCGGTCTCGCCGCGGACGGACAGGAAGAACGGGTCGCCGGTCAGTGTCATGCCGTGCTCGCGCCGCGTGGAGGGCGCTGGTGCGTTGCCGGGTCCGGTCTGGCCGGGCACGTCGTAGGCCATGACGCGGAAGCCGTCGCCCGAGACGACTTGGCCCCAGACGACCTTGCCGGCGTCGGGCAGTTCTCTCGGCATCCCGAAGTCGCCGTAGGTGATGACCGTGATCTCGCCGCCAAACACCGAGCGGTAGAACTCCAGCGCCTCCCGGGCGTTGCCCCGGAAGTTGAGGTGGGCGGTGGTGGTGATGCTCATCAAAACTCCTGGTGAGATTAGGACCTGCGTCAGCACCAAGGCTCGACGGCATAGGTGACAGGAAGTGGCACCTACTGCGGCTAGATTCAACCCTCATGCCGAAAACCTCCGCCCGGTTGCTGGCCCTGCTGTCGCTGCTGCAGACCCGCCGCGACTGGCCGGGCACGTTGCTGGCCGAGCGGCTCGACATCAGCCTGCGGACCGTGCGCCGCGACATCGACCGGCTGCGCGAGCTCGGCTATCCCATCGCCGCAGCCAAGGGTCCCGACGGCGGCTACCGGCTCGGCGCCGGCACCGAACTGCCCCCGCTGCTGTTCGACGACGAGCAGGCCGTCGCCCTCACCGTCGCGCTGCAGATCGCCACCACCACACTGGGCGACGGCACCGGCGACGCGGCAGCACGGGCGTTGACCACGATCCGGCAGGTCATGCCGTCCCGGCTCCGGCACCGCATCAACGCCCTCCAGATCACCGCCGTCGAACGGCCCACCACCCGACCAGCCGCCCCGATCGACGCCGCAGCGCTCCTGGCGATCAGCTCCGCCGTGCAAGCCCACGAGATCCTCCGCTTCGACTACGGCTCCGAGAGCACGGACAAGCCCCCGCGCCGCGTCGAGCCACACCACGTCATCACCTGGGACGGACGCTGGTACCTCGTCGCATGGGACCTCGACAGGTCGGACTGGCGCACCTTCCGCGCCGACCGGATCACCTTGCGCATCCCCAACGGACCCCGCTTCACCCCGAGACAGCTGCCCGGCTCAGACGTGACCGCCTTCGTCACCGGCCGGTTCCGCGGCGCAGACGAGGGCACCACCAGTTGGCCCTGCAAGGGCACCGCGATCCTCGACCTACCGGCCGCCACCGTCGCCCACTACAGCCGCGACGGGATCGTCGAGGAGCTCGGCCCGGACCGCTGCCGGCTCACGCTCGGCTCCTGGTCATGGCCCAGCCTCGCCGCCGCCATCGCCCGCTTCGACACCGAGATCACGGCCGTCCGCCCCGCGGAGCTGGTCGACGCCTTCGCTCACCTGGCCCGCCGATTCGCCAGGACCGCCGCCGGCCCCACCCCCGGCGGGACTTGTTGATCGGGTACTCGCTTAATGCCACGATCCGCGCGGTGCCGACTGAGAGAACAGGCTGACCTAGAACATCCCCGCGCCGAGGTGGGTACCTCGGTAAATCCGGCCCTGTCGGTGGGTCGGATCGCGTTGGTCGTTCGTGCGCTGTTGTGGCCGTGGCGGCAGCGGTAGCCGGGCCGGTGGTTGACCCAGTGGGCGTCCATGCGTCGGCGGCAGATGCAGCAGCGCAGCAGCCCGGTTGGACGATCATGTCTCGGTTGCTTACGTATCGTTGGGATCTTGGTCGGGTTGCTCAGCTACTGCGCAGGTTGTATCCGCTTCGGGCTCAAGCTGGGAACGTGTTCCGGTAGCGCTTCCACAACAGTCTGATCCACGGGTTGGCGCTCTCAGGTGGTTCTGATGTCACGGGCGGCGTGGGAGCGGATTCCACGAGGTGTAGCAGCGTCCAGGCCAGTCCGAAGCCTTTGTCGTCTCCGAAGCAGGTCGTCAGGTGTCGCGCCTCGTCGTCGTTGACGGGCGGCGTGATCGCGTGCAGGAGCCGTTCTCGCAGTTCGAGGTCGGCGTCAGCGTCCTGCGAGTCGTCCTGTTCCGAGGGCAGGGGGCCGTGTCGGCAGAAGTGTCGAACTTCGTCTCTAATCGTCACGGCTTCTCCTGTCGGGCGGCTGTTCGCTCGCAGCATTATCACAAAGCGGGCGTGGTGGTTCGGGTTGCCGACCTTGAATCGGGCGATCGGCAGGGTGGTGGTGCGTGCGACGTCGGTGAGTAGTTCGTTGCCGTCGTAGACGCGGAACGTGTGGTCAGCGGACCGACCGTGATCGTGCGACCGGCGTGCATCATCCCGGCGTGGATGCGTTGCCGGGCAACGGTGAGGGAACCGCGCGAGCTGATCCGCCGCTGGCCGCGGATGGGTTCCGGTGCCGGGGTCGGTGGTCCGGCGGGGCGGGCATCGCGGATGCGGGCCTGTTCGGCGGGGGTCAGCGGGTTGGGCAGGCTGCGCAGCAGGATGCCGTTCTCGATGAGCTGCAGCAGGCCGCCGTCGAGACGCACGGTCAGGCGTCGGCCGGCGAGGTGGTAGCTAGACGATGCCGGAGACTGCAACGACGACTAGCACGCCTTTGTGGACGGTGGTAGAGCAGGTGAGATCGCTTAGGTGAGTCGAGCCGGCATGGGGTGCGGTGCGGGGACTGATTTCCCGATGCCGCTGCCGAAGGTGCCGTACCGGTCTGCTGGTAACGGGCACTCTGCCGGGGAAGGGTTCCACCGACCTGCTCGGATAGGACAGAGAGACCGCGGCCTGCGGGCGGCTTGGTGACCTCATTCGCGGAAGCGGCAGTTAAGCCCGGCTTGCTGGTCGTACACCGCCGACCTGGCCGACCACACCGACTCGGCTCGCTGGTCGGTGGGCTCGCCGGTCGTAAGGGCGGCGCGTAGCTCTTGCAGCGCTGTGATGTAGTCGTTGACGGCGGCGCGCAGCTCTACGCCCTTGGCTGGCGGGAGGATGGCCAAGCCGGCCGCGAACTCTTGCCCGGCGGCCAGGGCGGCGTCCGCGGTCTCGACGGTGAGCTGCCGGGTCTGGTCGAGGGTGAGATGTGGGTCGTCCTCTGTCCACACGTCGAAGCTCGTCAGGACCTGGATGCATTCGTCCTCGGTCGGGGCCAGGGCGGCCGCTGCGGCGTCGGCCGCCGCAGCCCGCTCGGCGTCCTGGCGGATGTGACGGTAGCCGGCGATCACCGCGCCGACGGCGACAGCGGACACCAGCAGGAACGCGACAATAGGCGGCCACACCTTTCGGTGCGGGCCTTGCGGATCTGGCTTGCCGGTCTGTATCGGATTCGGATACTTGTCGGTGCTGGAGTACTGGTACGGATGCATGAGACCCCCGAGCGGCAGCGCGATCACCCTAGCGCCGGAGAGCTCGTGCTCGTCAGGCGGCGATGGTCGAGACGGCGGCCGCCAGGTGGAGGCGCCGCCGAAGCAGACGGCGGCGGGGGAGCTTGGCCGGCGCGGACACACTTGATCAGGTGCATGCTTTTGCCGCGATCCGGGCGCGGCGTGTGCTCTGCCGCCGATGCGCCGCGCATCGTAGGTCTTTCCTCGCCGGCATGATGGACGGCGTGACACCGACGAGAGGCATGACGATCAGCATCCGGACACGCCGTGACGTCGTTGATCTGGATCCGGATCGGTTCTTGGCCGCGGCCCGGCGGGCAGTGCGCGATCGCGACCCGGGTTTGACTGAGGCCGAGGTAGCCGATGCGGTGACCGACGTCTACGACGCCATCCACGCCTTGCTCGATCGGGATGGAAACCTTGCCGCCGACGCGATGGACGGTGAAGCAATCGGTGCCGGTGGACGACCGCCCGGCGTGCGAGTCACCGACCGACTGGACGGTCTGTCGCCCGCGGGTTGGCTGCAACACGTGGTACTCAACGAGCGGCCCCTACAGGACTACGGCTGTTTCCCTCCCGACGATCCCTTCGCTGTACCGGACATCCAGGACCGCTCGGAGTAGCTGTGCTGGCTTCCCCCGTCACCGAGATCGGGTGTGCGGATCTGCCGCGAACCGCGGGCTTGTCGATGCTGGTGGCGCTTAGTGGCTGGGCGGTGACCGGCGGGCGCACGCCAAATGAGAGTCCACACCCGAGAGCCCGTGGACAGCCGTGAATGAGAGCAACCCACCGGCCACCTCGACCCAGCCTGGCCGGGCTGAAGTTGTAGATCAATTTAGACAAGTAGCCGCCGAGAGCGTGTTGGCAGCCGGGCGAAGATCGCCACACTTCGTAGGACGTTGTCACCGAGGAGTGGGTCGGTAGATGAGTTCTTGGGTGTGCCCGTCGAGCGTCCGGCTCTCGAGCATCTCGAGGTCGAGGTCGCCCGCGCCTTTAAGGATCGGACTGGTGCCGGTCCGTCCGGAGATGACGGGGAAGATCGTCACCTGCAGGCGGTCGACAAGGCCGGCGGCCATCAGGGCCCAGTTCAGCGACAAGCTGGCCTGCGAACGTAGCGGTATGTCGGACTCCTCCTTTAGCCGCGTGACGATGTCGACGGCATCGCCGCTGACGATATTCGCGTCCGGCCAGCCGAGGGTGTCCGGCAGCGTGGACGAGATCACGGTCGTCGGCATCTGCATAGTCCTGAGGTTCCACTCGTCCAGCGCGTTGGGGTCGATGCCGGAGGACATGATCTGTGCGGTCTCCCGGAAGGTGGTGGCCCCGAAGACCATGCGCTGCTCGATGTCGAACAGGGCAGCGCGGTGCGCGAGCAGTTCAGGGCCCTGCTTGCTCCAATAGCCGCCCCAGTCGCCTGGCGCAGCGTATGAGCCGTAGCCGTCCAGGGTGGAGAAGACGTCCCAGGTGTAGACAGCGGTCATGTCGGTTCCCTTCTTACGTGGCAGTCACGGACGGGACCGGCCCCGAGCCGGGCTGCTCCCACCCTTACTACGAACAGTTGCCAGCCGATCCGACACCGCGCCAGGACTTTTCCGCATGCGAGACCGCAACTTGCCGCCGAGCCGGTCAGGGCAACGCACCCTCACGCCGCTGTGCATGCGCGCCGGCCCGGACGGCTACGGGACGAGGCTTCGCAGAGGAAGGTGGGTGCGCTGGTACTACTTGCTTCGGCGGTCAGCGCCTTGCAGGTGTGCGGGGGTGAGGTCGGTGATCAGGGCGTCGAGGCGGGCTTGCTCGTAGAGGCCGTCGATGACAACCCGGAGATGTCGTACTCGCGACGGACCCGGAAACGGATGAAGCGGCAGCCCAAGAGGTCATCCAGACGTACGTTAACGTCGATACGGAACTGGCCGACTCACGATCAAAACCGCGTCTGGCGGCCTTCAGACGCTCCGTACCACTCAAAATCGCTCCTTTTTGGAGCGAAAGCCGTCGGGGCTGGGTCGAAGCGAGGGTCTCCAAGTCGACGAGCATCTCTACGGATCCGCGGGTCCCGTCGTCGTGGCCGCCGTCGCCTCGTATCTCCACCAGCAGACCTGGTTGGATCGTCGCGGTCCATGCGTGGCCGCGTCGTTGATGTGCCGGTTCAGTCGTCGACGGCCTGTACTGCGGCGGCGATCGGCTGAAGCCCCGCGACCAGTTCGTCGAGCTCGTCCGCGCTGAGCACGTCGTACGCTGGCGCCGCCAGCTTGTCGGTGAGGTCCTCGATCCGCTGCCTGGTCTGCCGGCCGGCCTCGGTGAAGCCGCCGGCGGCGTTCACGAGGCCGCGGCCGCGCCTGTTGTACGCCTACGAGGAGTTCTCCCTATGGACTACGGGCTCGTCGCCGCTGTCGACTCTGCGCTTAGCCAGGCCCGCACCGTCGCGATCTCGTCGCTGGAGAACGCGATCTCTGCAGCTTCAGCTCGCGTGAGGACGTTGTCGACGAAAGCCGCGCGTATCTCTTCGGCCGTCGGCGGCGGTTGGCGGTGCAACGGGCACCCGCCGAACGACGTGCCTCGCGCGACGAACGCGACGGCGCCGCGGCTGACGGGCAGTCCCTGATCGCGAAGCTGGTCTCGAGACCAGCTGGTGCACTGGGTCAGGTTAAACCGGTGGGAATGGGCGTAGTCGGACAGCGTCTGGTAGATCGCGGGCCACCACGGCTGGGGCAACCGGGGCAGGTCGAGCTGGTCAACTAGGCGCTCGACGGGCTCTGGAAGCATGATGCGTTGCGGTGCTGCTGCGGCCGGCTCCCGAGCGAAGTGCCGGCTGTCGTCCCACAAGAAGTGTTGCGACATCCGAAGGTTCGGAAACTCCAGGCTTGCCACGGCCCGGGCGAAACTGCCGAAGCCGAACCAGTTGCTGTCGCTCACCGACTGACCGAGCTGGCTTCGCAGCCGGGAAGCGAGCGATGCCATGTTCAACGGCTCCGACGCCGCGTTGTACTCGCCGGTCACTACCGATCGAAACGCCTCGTACGCCTCGCGGTGGCCAGGAGCAGTGGTGTCAACGTCGACGACACGATCATCGAACTCGCTGTCGATCTCGTCATTGAGATCGACGGGTTCACCTTGAACCAGTGCTAGCAGCTGTTGGCTGTCAAGAACCTGGTCTGCGATCGCGGTGAAGGCCTCGGCCGCATCGGCCGGTGACACGATCATGGTTCGTCGGTCGGAGCGGCGCAGTCGTTGCAGCAACGGCGTCATGTCGGAGTCACCGGACGCGATGACGAACTCGTCGTACCGGGTATCAGCTGACAGAGCGTCAACGGCGTCGACGACGATCCTGATGTCGGCTGCGTTCTTCGTCCCGCTGTAGCGAGGGCAGTCGATCACGTCGAAACCGGCGCGGACGAACCAGGGCCGGAACTTCGAGAAGAACAACCGCGTCTGCTCTCCAGCCGTGTCCGTGTGGTACACCCACCCTGCGGGGTTGAGGTAGCAGCGCAGAAGCAGCCAGCGTCGCGGACCATCTGTCGTGGCCGTCGTCAACAACCGGCGCAGCCACGCTCCCGGATCGTTCGCAAACTGAACCGCCACGTCGGGATCCAGCTTGTAGAGCCCGCCGAATACGTTGTCGAAGTCGAGGTAGAGAGCGGCTCGGACACCCACCGGGGCAATCTAGCAATGGCGCCTCCGCGGACACGAGCCACGGGCGCCTCTGTGACGATCTATGGGGCGAGCAATGCCTGGGTCAGGACCGTGAGGTTGGATACGACCGGGCTCTGGGGGTCGGCTAGGTGTTTGCGTGGATCGCGTCCGCATTCGCAGCCGAGGCCGATGGCACCTGCCCGCTGGACCCGGCGCAGCCGCCCGACCGAACCGCTTACGGCGAGGCAAGAAGCAAGCGGCACGCCGAGCAGATAGGTCGCCCGTTCAGCGGTGTTCCCGGCATCGACTGCGGAAAGGTCGAGACCTTGCCGGGCTGCTACAGCATTGATGTGCGTGTCCAGCGTGTGCGTCCGGATAGCTGCCAACACCGCGTGCTCGGACAGGTCGCTGATCACCGCCACCTTGCGGTCAGTGGCAGCACAGGCGGCGAGAAGTCGGTCCAGGCTCCGCGCCGGCTTGGCGGTGATCGTCGCGTCCAGCTCCAGACCCGACACAAGCGCCGCTGCCTCAGCGGCATGGTCGGGTTCCCGCTCGGCGAGGTATGCCAGCGTCTGGTGGATCCCGAACACTGAAAGTGTGATCGGCACGGGGCGCGGCCGGTACTCACCGAGCGGGAGCACGAGAGCCCGGCTGACGGCCCTTGCCTCAACGCCGGAATTGCAGCAGCGGACGAGGCGCGAGCTACTAGCGTGTGCGCCGCCGAGTTCACGGTCGTGCCCGCCGATCGTGTCGTGCCGCTACCCGACGAGGCAGTCTCGATATCGGCGCCCCGCTCGGCAGGCCCGCGTTCACCGCCCCGCGCGCATCGTCGCCGAGGATGGGCCGCAGCCGTTCCGCTAGGCGCCGCACGGGAACGTCATGCTGTGGCCGGACAGCCCAGGCCCCGTCGCCGGCCGTCGCCAATGGTCAATACGCGTTCCACACGATGTCGGGGTGGCCGCACCCGCGCGGCTCGCGGCTCGCCCTTGCCATCGGTCAGCCCGAGCCGGCCGACGAGCAACCCGTCGCCGCCGTGCGCCGCACGCAGCAGTTCGGTCGACACGTCGCCGAACAGCATGGGCAGGTCCTGCGGGTCCGCATCGCTCGGGACCTGGACGCGGAACGCCTTCGGATTCACTGCCATCGCCACGTCTCCCGGACCGGCGCAGACCAACTCCAGCAAGAAGTGCACCATCCATGCCGTCCACAGTGGTGATGACGCATCCTGCTGGCTGGGCGGCGGTGGTGCATCCGGCGAACTACGAGCCGTATAGACAAAGGTTGACACGCCGCCCCTTCGCCGTTCCGTCTCGAATACCATGAGCCCTGCAGCAGGTCGACGCTCTGCGCGGCGGTGACGGCGGCGGACGTGCCGTCAGTCAGCGTGGTCGGGGACGTTTGCGCGGGCGACGGCGTACCGTTCGCGGACTGCCGGCACGGCGTCTGCGTCGTACACCTCGACCTGCCCGACCGTCCACGCCGGCGGCCGCTGCCCGCCGGACACTACCCAGGCCGCCTGGCGGGCGGCGCCGTCCGCGACGTATTCCCCCAGCGGTGGGGGGACGAGCACGGGGCAGCCGAAGACCGTAGGCGCGATCCGGCGCACCGCCTCCGAGCGGGCGCCGCCGCCGACCAGGATGACCCGGTTGACCGTCGTGCCCTGCGCGATCATCGCATCCAGCCCGTCGGCGAGTGAGCACAGAATGCCCTCCACCGCCGCGCGGGCCAGGTGCGCGGGGGTCGAGGTCCGCAGGGTCAGGCCGTGCGCGGCTCCGGTGGCGTACGGGCGGTTTGGTGTGCGCTCGCCCTCCAGGTAGGGCACCAGGGCCAGCCCGTCGGCGCCCGGTGGGGCGGACAGCGCCAGCGCGGACAGCTCCGCGTGGTCCACCCGCAGCAAGGTTGCTGCCGCGTCCAGCACCCGGGCGGCGTTGAGCGTGCACACCACTGGCAGGAAACGGCCGGTCGTATCGGCGAACCCGGCCACGATCCCGCTCGCGTCGGCGGCCGGCACATCAGAAACGGTGGACACTATGCCGGAGGTGCCGATCGACACGATGACGTCGCCCGACTCGGCGCCGACACCCAGCGCCGCCGCGGCGCAGTCGCCGGCGCCGGGGCCCAGCGGCGCGCCGGTGCGCAGGTGCCCGGCCCGGCCGGTGGGCCCGAGCACCTGCGGCAGCAGCAGGCCATCCCGACCGAACGCCAACCGGATCAGGTCCGAACGGTACTCACCGGTCGCGGCCGACCAGTACCCGGTCCCGCTGGCGTCGCTGCGGTCGGTGCGCAGAGCATCCAGCCCCGGCGCGCCGGCCAGACGCCAGGTCAGCCAGTCGTGCGGCAGACACACCGCAGCCGTACGGGCGGCGTTCTCAGGCTCGACCGAGGCCAGCCAGCGCAGCTTGCTGACGGTGAAGCTGGCCACCGGTACCAGGCCGACCGCCTCCGCCCAGGCTCGCTGCCCGGCCTCGCCGCCGCCGAGATCCGAGATCAGGTCGGCGGCGGCGCCGGCCGAGCGGGTGTCGTTCCACAGCAAGGCGTCCCGAACCACGGCGCCTTCCGTGTCCAGGCACACCATGCCTTGCTGCTGCCCGGCGACCGAGGCGGCCGCCACGTCGTCCAGACCGCCAGCCTGTGCGACCGCGTTGGACAGCGCGGCCTCCCAGGCGGCCGGCGGCACAGCGGTGCCGCGCGGGTGCGGTGCGCGGCCCTCGCGCACCAGCTTCCCGGTCTCGGCGTCGCGGATGACGACTTTGCACGACTGGGTCGACGAGTCGACCCCGGCGACGAGCGGCACCGTTCCTCCCGGGGTTGTCGGTTACGGGTCAGATGGCGTGGTTGGTAGGGGCGGATCAGGTGGGCGACGGCGAGCCGGACGAACCCGAAGCCCTCGGCGCCGACCGTGGCGGCGGCGAGATCCTCGAACGCGTCCCGGTCAACCAGCAGGTCCACGTACGTCTTCTTCAGGCGGATCTCATCCAGCACGTGATGGAAGCGGGCGCTGTGCTCATCGCGTGCGGTCGGGTCCGAGCCGAACCGGATCTGGTCGTCGTCATAAAGGTCACGGCGTACGCGCCGAGCATGGCCAGCTTGCGCACGGTCTCCACGATGCCGAGCGTCGGATGGGTCGGGTCACCGAAGAGATCCTTGGCCCGTCAGCCGACGGTCCACGGACCAAAGGTGAGAGGGTCATCGCGAGTCGGCTGAATCGACATGGTGGACCTCCGTCCGCCGATAGAGCCGGGCAACGCGCAAGATTTGTTCAATGGATGAATTATTTGACGGTGCCACGGCGTTGTCAACACTGTGACCCAGCCGGCCGGCGGGGTCGCCCAGACCCCTGACCTTGTGGCCTGGCCGGAGGCGACCAAACCCCGGGCCAGCTCGTCGGTGATTTCGGCTATCGCGTGGGCGGCCCCCGGGGCCCGAGCCGCCGCGGCTGATCATCCGCAGCGGCCGGGCCGGGAGGCCTCGGCTGGCGGCCCCGCGACGTCGAGTCCGCGATCGTGGAGATCGCCGAGGAGGCTGTTGCAGGACTAGGAATTCTGCCCGGTACGCCGGGGCGGCGTTCGTTCGAGCATGGTGTGGACAGCACATCCGACCTGCGAAGGAACGCAGATGAAGCGCATTGTTTCGTCCCTGGCGGCGCTCGGCACGACGCTGCTGGTGGCCGCCGGGGTCTTGCTGGGCGTGCCGGCGTCGCCGGCCGCCGCCGACGTCTTCGAGGCGGGGGAGGGCCAGCTCGGCAGACCGTCGTCCCTGCTGCTGGAGATCCGCCTGAGCTCCTCCGGCCAGCTACTCACCGTGCACGGCGACAGCACCGCCAGTGGGGCCATTGTCGATGTGCACCGTAAGGTCACCACCGCCGATGGGCTGGCGCAGCGTAACCAGTTGTGGCAGTTCCTGCCCGATGGCGGGCATGACCTCCTGTGGGGAGGTCCGGGCCGGCTACGCAACGTCAACTCCGGCAAGTGCCTCGACGTGGTCGCCGGCGGCACCGACACCGAGCGGTTCCAGCAGGTGGCCTGCGAGGCGGCTGCGCGCTGGCGGGCGAGTGAGACTGGCCCGGGCTCCAAGCGGTTCAGCCTGCGGGCGGCCGGCACCAACCGCTACCTCGGCATCAACGAGCCGTTCTGCGTCGCCCCGGACAACACCCGGCTGCGTAGCAAGTTCGAGACCGGCAACGACTGCGCCGACTGGACGATCGTGCAGATGGGCGGCGACGCCTTCTTCCTGGGCAACAGCTACAACGCCGGCCTGCGCATCGACAGCAACGACCCGGCCAACGGCTGGAACACCCCGGCCCGCCTGAAGCCGGCCAACGACCAGAGCCCGACCCAACGGTGGTACTTCCAGCGGGCCGGCAGCACGACGATCACGCGGCCGCCGGGCCTGATTGCGCCGCCGGGTATGTTTACCGAGCCGGACACGGCCTCGCTGTACCGGATTGTGAGCGTTCGCGGCAACGACTGGGAGCACGCCACGTGCCTGGGCACTCACGGCGACCAGCCGGCCGTCGGCGCCGTCGCCGACACCTGGGCCTGCGGCATCAACGGCGTCAACCAGCCCAACCAGCTGTGGATCATCGGCAACACGTTGATCCACGCATCCCTCCTCGACGGTTCCCAGACGGCGTATTCCGGGGTGACGTCGCTGAACCTGAAGCCTCGCGGCGCCGACTTCGTCATAATGAACGCCGCCATGCTGGCCCCCGACCGCACCACCAAGAGCTACCCGGTGCTCTCGGCTGCGGACACGTCCGCCCCGGTCGACGGGTCCTACCTGCGGATGCTGGAGCAGAACGCGCCTGGTGCGCTGCCGGGTTCCCAGACGTGGCAGCGTGTCCCGCTGCCCGCGCCGGCGCCCCCCAGCACGCCCGGCGGCGACGGCGGCTCGGGCCCGCGCTGCACCGGCTGGGCAATGTTCAAGTGCAAACCTAGGTGAGATCACCGATCATCGCCGTGCCGGGGCCGCGACCCAGCCGCCCCGGCATCTGGGCTCGGCTGCCGCCTCATCAGCCGCGTGGGGCGTACATGATGATCGCGACCCCGGCCAGGCATATCGCCGCGCCGATCAGGTCGTACCGGTCGGGGCGGAACTTGTCGACAACGATTCCCCAGGCCAGCGAGCCGGCCACGAAGATGCCGCCGTAGGCGGCCAGGATTCGGCCGAAGTGAGCGTCCGGCTGCAGGGTGGCGACGAAGCCGTAGAGGCCGAGGGCGACGACGCCCGCGCCGATCCACAGCAGCCCGCGGTGTTCCCGGACGCCTTGCCAGACCAGCCAGGCGCCGCCGATCTCCGCGACGGCGGCGAGCAGGAACAGGCCGATGGACCGGGCAAGTGTCATGGTCGTATGCCAGCACACCGGTGCCGGGCCTGATCAACGGGCTCGGCCGGCGCGGGTCGCGGGTCAGCAGGCACAGTTCCCGTCGGCGCAGCCGCCGCGCGCTGCGGCGGCGGATCCTGCGCTGCGGCGGCGGTGCAGCCACCACATGCCCAGCGCGGCGGTGGCCAGGACGGCCGCGATCGCGATCAGGGCGTTCCTCGCGATCGCGGCGCCGGCACCGGTCAGCACTCCGGCGGCGATCAGCAGCGGGAGGGTGCAGCACGCCGCGCAGGCCAGGGCGGCGAGCGCGCCGGTGACCTTGCTGCGGGCCGGTGGCGCGTTGTCCACCGCTGGTGGCGGGGCGTGCCGCGGGGTGAGTTCGACGGGTTGGGCGGTGGGTTGACTCACGGGCTTCCTTCGGTGAGGTGGCTGATGTCGATGAACGGGAACGGACAGTCGGCGCAGGTGCAGTTGGTCAGGCTGTCGCAGCGGGCCGCGACGACATCGGCCAAAGCTGCCCGCATTGCTGTCAGGTCCGCGATTTTCGCGTCGATCTCGGCTAGCTTGTCTGTCGCGCGTTGCCGCAGATCTGGTGTCGGGTGCCGGCGGCGGCTCGTCTCCAGCAGCTCGGCGACCTCGTCGAGGGTGAACCCGAGGCGCTGTGCGGTCTTGATGACGCCGAGCAGCGCGACCGTGTCTGCCGGATAGACGCGGTGCCCGCCGATTGTGCGGGCCGGTGCGGCGAGCAGGCCGCGACGTTCGTAGTAGCGCAGCGTCTGAATGTTGACGCCGGCCTGTTCGGCGACTTCGCCGGTCCGCAGCCCAGCCGAGCCGTCGGCGGTGGCCATCACGCGGCCCTCACGGCAGCGCCGGTGTCGCTGCACGCTGGGCTAGCGATCCGAGTACGTCCGTGTACTGGGCCGGCACGACAACGTCCAGCCACAGCGCCTCACCATTGCCGGCCGCCCCGGGCGTGATCGTGAAGGAGAAGAACGAGCAGCACTGCGTCTCCCGGGCGGTCAGATCCCGTACCGTCTCGGCCAATCCGGCGGGCCCGGTGAGCCACATCCGCACATGCTCGGCCGTAACCGGCTCGACGCGGCGCACCGCGGTCGCGAACAGCTCGTCGAACTCCGCCAGCCGCAGCGGCCGCTCGGCCGTCGGCAGCGTGCAAGCATCTGGCATCTCGAACGACATGACACACTCCTGGGCACCTCGGGTGGCGCCGGAAGCGGCGCCGTCTCCTCGACGGTAAGCCTGTACCCAGGTACCGAATGCAAGCCCGAGACCCCGTCACGCAACCAGATCCCACCGGACACCGGTCCACGTCCGCGCGCCCCGGGCTTGGCTACCGTCGCGACCGACGAACCGCCCAGCTGACCTGCGGATACTCTGGCCTGCACGAGGAAACGACCCGAGCAGGGTAGATTCCTGATCTAGCCGATACGAGACGAATACCACCGGTACGCCCAGAATCGCTGGGCATCATCCACAACACCGGCACGTGGTTCATCACCGCGGCCAATTCCGCACGCTGGGTATTGGTACCCCGGCGGTTCCGAATGGGCGCATAGCCTCGCGCCACCGGATTGCATAACAACACTCCATGCAGGTACGGAAACGATACCCCTGGTTAGGATCCGGATTCGGAATGTCTGCGACGATCCCTGATCGGGGCACGGCCGCCTCGACCACGGTCGGCTCCACGCCTCCCTTCGGTCTTCTCCGGAAACGCCCACTCGGCGATCGCCGCACCACTCGTCATCGCGAGACTGGAGGGTGACGGCGTGCTCGCCGCCAAGGTCGCCGCTCCCCTTCCTGAAGGGCATTGGCCTCGCCAGACCGACGTTGGAACTATGCATTCGGGCCACACAATTAGGACGTACGAGGGATACCTCATCGAGTCCCGGCTGGCTGCCGATCTCGAAAGCCGCGGGCAGCGAGTCATCTGGCTCCGGCCCGAGGAGCATGAACTGAAACAAGCGTCCCTGGCGAGAATGCTCGCGTCCGTCGACCACCACCCGCCCATTTCCGGGCTGTCAGGCAAGAGCACGGTGGTCGTTCAGTTGGCCGTCGGCGCAAAGCCCGGGCCAACAAGCGGACTGGCTGCCGGCTGCGAGATCGTGCTGGCATCGATCCTGGACGGAACCGGACCCGACGAGGGGGCATTTGCCCGCCTGCCGGCGGACCGTTCCGCCGCCGGCGCGGCTGCCGAACAGCTGGGTTCGTCGCTCCCGGCAAAGGCGCTGGATCGGCTCGTGGCCGTCGCCAGTGGGCGAGCGGCCCTGATCGACTCCGTGCTGCGGGTTTCGCGTGGTCCATCTGCGCGCTCTGCGATGCTGGCCATCGAGCGTGCCCATGACGTTCAAAGTCTGATCGCTGCGACGACCGCCGGCCTGCTGGAAAACGCCGACCCCGTCCGGCTGGACGCGCTGGCACTCGCCGCGCGGCTGGGCTACGCGCACGACCGCCTGAGTGCTCTTCGAGCGGCCGTGGACGCGGCGGAGCGAGAGCCATGGTGGCAGCCACTGGCAGGCGGCTGGCAGCGGCTTCATTACCTGTGGGGCAAGGCACTCCTTTTCCTGCCGGCGGCGATGACGGCGTCCCGTCGGGACCGACTGATTCGCCTCGTTGGCGAGCTCGAGGCGGAGGGTGCGCACGCGGAAGCCATTGAGTTGTGTGCGCGGACGGGCGCCTGGGACACGGCGGCGGAGGTGCTGATTGACTGTCTTGACATCGTGCTGGGCGAGCGTACCGACGCGGTGCGGCGCTGGCTCGATCGATTTCCGCCGACGATTCTCGCCCGCCACCCGGCACTCTCGCGGCTGCGTACCGAGTTGGCGCTTGAGCCGCCGCGTGGCTCGCAGCTGCCGCAGGAGGCGTGGGTCGCGTTGCACGAATCGTGCGTCGCACTCACCGAGATGCGTCTCGACACGGCGCGGACCCACGCGCGCCGCGCCGGCCAACTCGGCCGCCAGACCGGTGAGGCAGCGGTCCACGGATACGCCAAGCAGCTCGTCCGGCTGACCCACGAGGTCGGGCGTATCAAGGCGCCGCACAAGGGGATGGACCAGTTCCTCCGCGCGGTGGAGTTCGCGGCGAGGCTCGATTCGGCCGCGTACCGGAACATGCCGACCGGCTCGATTCAGGTTCCAGCGCGCGCGTCCAATGGCGACAGCAGGGAGGGGCCGCCCGCGCCTCGTCGCGCTGAACCGGCCCGGCCCGTAAGACATCCCGCCGTTGCTGACGTCCGGCCCAGCGACGCAAGTGATCTCGTCGCGTACCTGTTTGGCGACTTCCGCCTCATCCTCGACGACCAAAAGGTCACCAGCTGGTCCGGCGTACTCGGGAAGTCACTGCTCAAGTACCTGATGATTCAGCGGCCGAAGCCTGTGACCCGCGGCAAGCTCCTCGCCGCCTTCTGGCCGGGTGTCCCACTCGCGTCCGCCAAGAATCGACTGCACGTCGCCTTGCACGGCCTGCGCACCGACCTGCGCCAGGTCAGCTCGAAACCCGTTGTCGTCCACAATCGGGACGCGTACACCATCAACCCGGAGCTGACCGTGTGGCTCGACGTGGAGGAGTTCACCAGACTGATGGCGGCGGGCACCATGCTGGCCCGAACCGGGGGACGCGATGACGCGATCCGCGCACTGCAAGCAGCCTGTTCGCTGTACCAAGGCGACCTCATCGAGGACACCCCGTTCGCGGAGTGGTTCGTCCCGGAACGGGACCGACTCGCCACCACCTACCTCGACCTGCTCGCGCAGCTGGCCCGCCTGCATTTCGACGATGGTAGGTACCCGGCCTGTGTGGATACCTGTCGCCGCCTACTTGCCCGGGACCCGTGCTGGGAACAGGCGCACCGTCTTGTCATGCGGTCTTACCTACGGCTCGACAAGCCACATCGGGCGTTGGCACAGTTCGAACTCTGTAAACGACAGTTGCAGGCCAATCTCGGGATGACACCCGATCCGAAGACGATTTCGTTATACGAGTCGATACGCGCCCACCGAGTCGTGTGATCAGCCGTGGTGGGCGACCACTGCCGCTGGGACGCATGGCGGGGGTCGCTCGCTGACGCCCGACAGAACCGGGACGGCATAGTATCGACCATCGTTGTGGTCGGCCGTGACCAGCCCGTCCGGGCCACTGACGACGATCTCGCACAGGTAGTCACCCGGGCCGAGCGTGGTGAGGTCGGCGCGGTGGCTTGTCGTCGCGGCGCCACCGGCCAACGTCGCCAAGGTCTTGCCGACGGCCAGGCGGGTACGCACAGTGTGGCAGTGAACGCTCGAGTCGGCGGGGATGTCGGTGCCGAAGACGAGGGCACTGCCGTCGACGTAAACGCCCCGTACCGCGGGGAAGCGCGCCGCTCGCGCGGCCGCTATCGCGGCTGCGAGGTCGAGCCGGCCCGCGCCCCAGTCGTCGTCGGGGCGTCGGGGCCCGCGCCACCCCGTCGTGCCGCCACCTGGAGCAGCTGCTTGACCTGCTCGCCGGTGAGATCGGGCCGCACGGACAGCACCAGCGCGGCCGCGCCAGCGACGTGGGAAGCGGCCATGCTGGTACCCGACAACGCCGTGTGCCGGGGATCAGGGCCGAAGGGCATGGCGCTGTTGCTACAGCGGGCGGAGACGATCACTTCCCCGGGTGCGGACAGGTCCGGCTTGCGGGCGCCCAACCGGGTGGGGCCGCTGCTGCTGAAGGGCGACAGCCGGCCCAGGCCGGACGCGTCGGTCAGGATGCGTGGCCGGGTCACGTGCGACCCGACAGTGATGACCCGCCGTGCCGTGCCGGGAATGGTGATCGTTCGGGAAGGGTCGCAGGAACCGTCTGCGAAGCGACTGTGTTCCCGCCCGCCGTCGTCCTCCGGTGCGCGCTCGATCCAGGCGTCATAGCGGCCATCGCAGACCTGATCAGCACCGAGGCGGATTTGCCACGTACCGGTCTCGATCTCCTCCGCCATCCCGGCGGTGACGATTAGGGTGACCGAGGTGTCTCCGGTGCCTGCGGAGTCCGGCACACTGTCGATCGTCACGTCGTTGCCGGCGATGGTGGTGAACGTGTGCCGCTGTCCCGGGGCCACAGCCCTTGAGACCAAACCGCTCGGCGCCTGCACCGCGACCGTGATGTGATCATCGCCGCCGAACCAGATCTCCGCGATCTCGTCCTGTCGGTTGCCGCGCGGCACCAGCAGATCGAGGGTCACGCTCTGCCTGGCGCCGATGCGCCCGCCGGCGTGGACCGACCAGTCCCGCTCGTTCCCCGCGGACTTCACGATAACCACTCCAGGTCTGCTGGCCAGCTCGTCAAGCTTCTGCTCAATCAGCGTCTCGCCCGCATGCCCACCACCGTTCGTGCCCTGGCTGATGTTGACGACCACCGGTCGCGGCGCCGCCTGGTTGACGGCGTACTCGACCGCATCGGCCAGCCGAGCCGAAGTGCCGAGCGTCACGCCCGGTGTGCCCTCGAGGGCGACCACGATCAGATCCGCCTCCGGCGCGATCCCCGAGTACATTCCCATGGCGCTACGCTCGTTGCCCGCGGCGATCCCAGCCACATGCGTGCCGTGTCCCACCTCGTCGTCGCTATGCGGCACAACCGCGAAGGGATCGGCTGCGCCCAACGCGCGATCGAGATCCGCCTTTGTGTAGTCGATCCCGTAGGGAACCCACGCGTCGCCCCAAACGCGCGCGCCCTGATCCCACAGGTACAGGATTCGCGACGAGCCGTCGTCGTGGCGAAAGTTCGGATGTGTGTAGTCGATGCCGGAGTCGACGACAGCAACGACGACACCGCTGCCACGGACAGGGGTTGGGTTGTCATGCAGAGCGCCGGCGCGCACGTCATCGCGCGAGACGTTGAGTTCGGGGAACAGCGGTCGGGAAGCCTCCACCCGATCGACGGACTCATGTCTGGCGAGCGTCTCCAGCTGGTCTACCGCCACCCGGCCGGTATACACCCCGATTTTGTTCACGGTGTCGGATGTGACCATATCGGTGGGGCCGAGTTTCCTCGCCCAACTCAGGTCGGCGCTTCGGATCAGAACGTCGACGACTCCCCAGCCCTTGCCGGGCCGCCATGCCACGCGGCTAGCCAGAGCCGGCACGGCGGCTGCGGCGCCGCCCGACGGCACCGGCCGGCCCGCGACCGATCCAAGCAGATGCCGAAGTCGTGGATCGAGCGTGCCCATCTGACGCTTCCTCCTTCAAATCTGGCGGCCGCTCCTGGCCGAGTGAGGCGACAGTTCGGCCATTCATATGAAGGACAGGCCCATGTCAGCTGTAGACCAGCACCCGTACCGGTGTTTCCTCGAGGAAGCCTGGGAGGATGCCCGGCTGACCGAGGAACGGCGGCTGCAGGTCCGGCTGGAACCAGCGAGTGGCGAAGCCGGCGAACGGCGGCAGCCCGGGGCCGGGGCCGAGCATGTCGACCGTCACATGGATCTCCAGCATCCGCGGCTCTGCCCGCGAGGGTGCGGGGATCGGCACGACGGGGAGCACCTCCATGTTGATGAAGCCACCGCCGAACATGTTCGTGATTGGACCCAGGACGGGACCGCTGGTAACCGAGTTGAGATCGAGGGTCCGGCCCCGGACCACGTACTGGAACGGGGACATGATCTGTGCGGCGGACGGCCCGCCCAACAGCGAAACCGGGTTGCGCCACAGCACCGCCAGGAGCAGAGCAGGCTCGCCGGCTCTGATGATGCGGTGGGCGATGAACGGACCGTTCGGTGCGATCGGCTCGAACGGTCCCATGACCATCAGGTCGAACCACAGGTACGGCACCGGCAGCGGCGGGCTTGGCCCCGCCATCGCGGTGTAAGGAGTGCGGGTCGCCCGTTCCGTGAGCTGCGCGTACTTTGCCTCGTATTGACGGGTGTAGCTGGTGAGCTTCGTCGTGACGCGTTCGACGAGCGTCTGCACCCGTGGATCTTCTTGTAGATCCCTGCGTGCCCGCTCCTCTGTGGTTGTTCTGGAAGCCGGGCGCTCGTCGTGTTCCAACTGCGAGGCTGCGACCTGTTCGGTCACCTGCTCGCCTGCGGTGGCGTCGTTGTCCGTCATCTTCCCCTCCTCGCGCGATCGCCGCGGGTCCGATGCCTGTTCACCATGCTGGCAACGACCACTTAGTCGGCGGCATGACGGCGATTAGCGAACGCGCCGGGGTGTCTCTCCTGCGCATAGTTCGCGCTGTGGATCCCGCTTACCTCTGTCGGAGATCCGACTGGCTGCGCGACATCCCTTCACATGTCGTGCACCGAGGACGAATCACCCGGGTTCGGGCGCCGGCATCGCCGGTGCGGCTGCCCTGGACGTCAAATGATCTCCCATAACGATTCCGTGACAATTCCGTGACGATTACGTAAGGATTCCGTAAGTCGGATCCCGCAGGATTCCAGCTGAGGCAATCGATCCTCATGCGGCTCAACACCTAGGCAACACCGTCGCGATGGCGAGGCGACGGGATTCGACCACCAAGCCTCTACGTAGCGGAAGGAAATCCCCGGGGGGGGGCAGGAAGGAGGTCTGGGATGGTCCGCTGCCCGCAGGGGGCTCCATGACCAGGCGTGCCGTGCCCGGCCAGGTTGGCGAGCGCCCGAACGAACCTTCGATCTTCGAACGCCGCGAGTCGGTGGTGCGCAGCTACTGCCGCCGCCTCGACTGCGTCCTTGACACCGCCGAGGGCAGCCTGGTCCGGGACATCACCGGCCGGGAGTACCTCGACTTCGTTGCCGGTGCGGGGTCGCTGAACTACGGGCACAACGACCCGGATATGCGGGCCGCCTTGATCGCCCACCTCGAGCACGGTGGGATCTCACACAGCCTCGACATGTTCAGCTCGGCCAAAGGTGCTTTCCTCACGACCTTCGAGTCGCTGGTATTGCTGCCGCGCGGGATGGACTATCGGGTGCAGTTCACCGGTCCAACCGGCGCCAACGCGGTCGAGGCCGCGCTCAAACTCGCCCGCAAGGTAACCGGCCGTACCAATGTGATCGCCTTCACCAACGGCTTCCACGGAATGTCGCAGGGCGCGCTGGCAGTGACCGGGAACCGGTATCACCGTGGCGGCCCACAGAACCCCCTGTACGGGGTGACCCGGATGCCGTACGACGGGTACCTGGGCGACAGTGTCGACACGGCCGATCTCCTGGACCGTATGCTGCACGACCCCTCCAGCGGGCTCGACGCGCCGGCGGCGATCCTGCTGGAGACCGTGCAGGGCGAGGGTGGGCTCAACGTCGCCTCGCCGGCGTGGCTACGCCGGATCGCAGAGCTCGCGCGGACCAGTGGGGCCCTGCTGGTTGTCGATGATGTCCAGGCGGGCTGCGGTCGGACCGGCACCTTCTTCAGCTTCGAGCCTTTCGATATCGTTCCCGACCTCGTCGTGCTGGCGAAGTCGATCTCCGGTTACGGCCTCCCGATGGCGCTGCTGCTGATCCGGCCCGAGTACGACGTCTGGCTCCCGGGCGAGCACAACGGGACCTTCCGCGGCAACGTTCACGCGTTCGTTACGGCCAGGGTCGCCCTCGAGAAGTTCTGGTCGACCGTTGATTTTACCGCCGACGTCGCACGCCGGAGCCAGCTGCTCGCCCGTCGACTGGCCGAGGTGGGCGCCCTTGTGCCCGGCACGTCCGTCAAGGGGCGCGGAATGATGTGCGGCATCGACGTCGGGTCCGGCCGGCACGCGGATACGGTCGTCCGCGGCTGCTTCGCCGAGGGGCTGATGCTGGAGACCGCGGGTTCGTACGACCAGGTCGTCAAACTGCTCCCGCCGCTGACGACACCCGACAAGGTCCTGCACGAGGGTCTGGACATCCTGCTGTCGGTCATCCGAGCGGCGGCGTCGGGCCGCGAGTGGCGCAGCTCTTCCGGTCCGGTGATCGCGTGAGCGAACAACTCAGGCTGCGTTCGGAAGACACGCGCACGGCGCCCGCGACGAACCAGATCGCGGGACCCGCCGCCGCGCTGGTGCTGACCGCCGACGGTGTTGACAACGGTATCCGTTGGCGACCGGGCGAGCGGCTGCACCACCTGTTCGAGCGGCGCTGCGACGAGTTCAAAACCGAAGGCGATCCCGATCACCTGGCCGTCGACGACGGCGAGCTACGGATGACGTACGCGCAACTCGATGCCCTGGCCAACCAGCTCGCCCGTCACCTGTTGGCCCAAGGTGTTTCTCCTGGGGACCGGGTCGGTTTATTCGTCGACAAGTCCGCCTTCGCGTACCTGGTCATGCTCGCCGCCTCCAAGATCCATGCGGCGTACGTGCCGTTGGACGCCGCCTTCCCGGCGGATCGGATCTCCTTTATCGTCGCCGACGCCGGTGTCCGGACGATCCTCACGATCTCGGCGCTGGCCGGCCGCCTGGATGGCGTGGACGCCACGGTGATCCAAGTGGACACGGTGGTCCGAGTCGACGAGCGGGTGGATATCGATCTCCCCGACGCGCGCCGGATCGGCCCGGACGAGTTGGCACCGGCCGACGACGACCTGGCATACATCATCTACACGTCGGGCACCACTGGCCAGCCCAAGGGCGTCGCCATCAATCAGGTGAACATCTGCAACTTCGTCCAGGTCGCGGCCGAGACGTACGGCCTGCGGGCGGACGATCGCGTCTACCAGGGGATGACGATCGCCTTCGACTTCTCAGTCGAGGAGATCTGGGTACCACTGATCTGCGGCGCGACCCTGGTGCCGAGCACCTCGGCCGGACCACTCGTCGGCCGCGATCTCGCAGCCTTTCTCGCCCAGCACCGGGTCACGGCTCTCTGCTGCGTACCGACACTGCTTGCCACGATCGAGGAGGACGTGCCCGAGCTCCGGTTCATCCTCGTCTCCGGCGAGGCTTGTCCGCCGCACCTGGTCAGCCGCTGGCACCGACCAGGCCGGACACTGCTCAACGTGTACGGGCCCACCGAGACGTCGGTCACCGCCACCTACGCGCGGCTGGCTCCCGACGAGCCACTGACGATCGGCGTCCCCCTCCCGACGTACTCGGTAGTGATCCTCGACGAGAATCAGCGGGCACTGCCGCGGGGCGAGACCGGCGAGATCGGCATCGCAGGAATCTGCCTCTCCCCGGGATACGTCAACCGGGATGATCTCACAGCACGCACCTTCGTCCCCGATAACGTCGGGATCTTGAACAACCCGTCCAGGAGGATTTACCGGACCGGTGACCTCGGCCGGGTCAACCACGACGGGAATATCGAGTATCTGGGCCGGATCGACAGCCAGGTGAAGATCCGCGGATACCGGATCGAGCTGGCCGAGATCGAGTCGGTGCTGCTTCGGCTGCCGAGGGTCGCCCAGGCGGCTGTCACCTCATACGAGCCGGATCCCGGCCGTGTGGAACTCGCGGCGTTCTACACGCAGCATGCCGGTGCGCCCCGCTGGACCACGGACACGCGCTCATTGAGCTGCGGGCCAGGCTACCCAGCTACATGGTGCCGGCGTACCTCGAGGAGCTGCCGGATCTGCCCAGACTGCCCAGCGACAAGGTGGACCGCAAGAGGCTGCCCGCACCGTCCGGGCCACGGTTACAGCCGACGAGGTCGGCCGTCGTCGCCCCTGCGGGGCAACGGAAGCGGCGCTCGCGGACCTGCTCTCCGAGCTGCTGCGGGTGAAACAGGTGTCGGTCGAGGACGACTTCTTCGCCGATCTCGGGGCCGATTCTCTGATCATGGCGCGCTACTGCACGCGCGTGCGGGAACGGTTCAGCAGCGACGTGTCCATCAAGGACGTGTACCTCAACCCTTCCGTCCGCGCCCTCGCCGTGGTGGTCACCGGCGTGCTCGACGCGGACGCGCCGGCGGCACCAGTCGAACCACCGCCGCTGCCCCTGCGGGTGCCTAGCGGCCTGCAGTACTACGGCTGCGGGGCCGCCCAAGCGCTCTTCGGCCTGGCGTTCATGTTGCTTGTATCCATCGTCATGATCACCGGATACAGCTGGATCAGCACCGGTGCCGGTCTGTACGACCGCGCGCTTCGCTCGCTGACATTCGGCGTCCTCGTGTTTCTCGCGGCGACCCTGCTGCCGGTGGCCTTGAAGTGGCTGCTGATCGGTAAATGGCGGGCTCGAACCTTCCCCATCTGGGGGCTCACCTACCTCCGGTTCTGGATCGTCAAGCGAGTCGTTCGGACCAGCCCTCTGGTGCTTTTCCGCGGATCGCCGCTGTACTCCCTCTACCTGCGGGCCCTCGGGGCGAAGGTCGGGCCGTGTGTCGTAGTGCTGTCGCGATCCGTTCCGGTCTGCACCGACCTGATCACGCTCGGCGCCGGCACAGTGATCCGTAAGGACGTGCACTTCCTCGGCTACCGGGCCGAGGCTGGGTGGATCACCACCGGCCCGATCACCCTCGGCCAGAACGTCCAGATCGGCGATGGCAGCGTCCTCGAGATTGACACGGTGCTAAGCGACAACGCCCAACTCTGCCACGCCTCCTCATTGCAGGCTGGAAAGGTCGTACCAGTCGGAGCCACCTTCCACGGGTCACCGGCGATACCGTCCCGGACCGGCAATCCGCTGGCCGCCTGGATGGCCTGCTCGCGGTCACGTCGGGCGTACTACAGCATCGGCCAACTGCTCGGTCGGGTGGTGGTCGACACCCAGTCGATCGTGGTCTTGGTCGTGCTGGCCACGGCCATCAACATCAGTACTGTTCCGGGTTCGCTGCTGATGTACTTCGGCGCGATCCCGATCGGCCTGCTGCTCGCCGTGGTCGTACCCCGGCTGGCGAACCTGTTCCTCGTCGCGGACCGAGCCTATCCGTTGTACGGATGGCACTGGACGTGCTTCCAAATAGTCACCCGGTTCAGCAACGTCCGCCTCTTCAACCTCCTCTTCGGCGACAGTTCCTACATCCTCGGCTACCTCCGCTCGATCGGCTGGCGCTTCAATCGGGTACGGCAGACCGGTTCGAACTTCGGGGTTGAGCAGAAGCACGACAGCCCGTTCCTGTGTGACATTAGCGGCGGGGTTCTCGTCTCCGACGGGCTGTCCATGGTCAACGCCCGGTTCTCCAATTCATCGTTTACGCTGTCGCGGGTGTCGATCGGCTCAGAGAACTTCCTCGGCAACGACATCGTCTTCCCGGCCGGAGCGAGGGTCGGAGAGAACTGCCTGCTCGCGACCAAGGTGATGATTCCGATCGATGGACCGGTCCGGGAAGGTGTCGGGCTGCTGGGATCGCCGCCGTTCGAGATCCCGCGAAGCGTACGCCGAGACGCCCGCTTCGACGAGTTCAAGACCGGGAAGGAGTTCCGACGCCGGTTGTCGCAGAAGAACCGCTCGAACCTCGCCACCATCGGGCTCTTTCTGCTCTCCCGCTGGCTGCTTTTCTA
Source organism: Phytohabitans flavus (assembly GCF_011764545.1). Lineage (GTDB taxonomy): Bacteria > Actinomycetota > Actinomycetes > Mycobacteriales > Micromonosporaceae > Phytohabitans > Phytohabitans flavus. Next base: position 1,676,806 of record NZ_AP022870.1, read on the forward strand.
CCTCTCGGTCTTGATCGTGGTGCGCGTCGGAGGGCTGCTTGACCCGACCCGGTCGAACGCCTTCACGCTGGCCGCCGGTTCGGTGCTGGCGCTGGTGCAGGCCGTCGTCTACATGGTCCTGCTGAACTGGATCGTCCTCGGCTTCCGCCGACTCCGGCCGCTGTACTGCTCGATCTACGACCGCCGGTTCTGGCGGCACGAACGCTACTGGAAGCTCTGCGACGCCGAGTTCCTTGCACTTTTCAACGGAACCCCGTTCAAACCATTGATCCTGCGGCTGCTCGGGGTACGGATCGGCCGCCGGGTATACGACGACGGCTGCGGCATACCGGAGAGGACCCTGGTCGAAATCGGCGACTACTGCACGCTGAACGAGGGATCGACCCTGCAATCCCACTCGCTGGAGGATGGGACGTTCAAGTCGGACCGGATCCGCCTCGGCAACGGCTGCACCGTCGGCACCGGTGCGCTCGTACACTACGCCGTCGACTTGGCCGACGCGGCGGACGTGACGCCCGGCTCCTTCGTCATGAAGGGCAGTAGCGCACCCGCCGGCACGACCTGGCGGGGTAACCCGGCACGACCAGTACGCACCGCCCCTTACCGTGTCCGCCTCGGCCCGACCGGCCCGGACGCGGCGGCCAGCACTCAGGGCCGATCGGCGCTACCGCGCCGAGCCAGCGGTTCCGCATCTCCCCGGCCGGACCCTTTGGACATCTCAGCCCAGGCCACGCCCGTCGACCCGCCTGCTGCCTACTTCACGCCGGCCAACGACATCGAAGAGCACCTGCCGGCCGTGGCCGGTGGAGGTGGCAGTGATGCGCTGGCGATCTCGGTCGCTGAGGTCGGTTTTGGTGACGGGGTCGAGGGTGGGCCTACGGAGCGCGCACCGGTCGGGGAGAGGACCCCTTGGTCGAGGTATGCGTCGGTTGGCGAGGATCTGGGTCGTCCGACGATGATGCAAAAGACGATTGCGCCGGATCAGGTCGATGACTACTTGGAACGGGGCTATGACCGGGTCTCCGGGTTTGTGCATCGAGTAAGCGAGGTGGCCCACCTGAGGACGCCGGCCGAGTTGCATGCGGCGCTGGGCCTCGGGTATGCGGGCTCGTCGTTGCGGCGGGACGCCGAGACGGCGTACGTGCTGCGTTGGCTGGCCCACCGTTCCAGCCTTTACCGGATTCCCTACGGCGGGCAGAGCGATGTGGCCATGTGGGCGATGGAGGGCTGGGTGATCGAGCGGGCGCCGTTCCGGGGCAACGGTTTCGCGCCGGGCGACAGCAGTGACGTCGTCGCTGAGTTCAAGGTGGACAGTGCCCGGTTGCCGCACGGTTCCCAGCTATGGCGGATCAGTTCCGACGGCACCGAAGCGTTGGTCGGGGTCTTCGACAGCGACATCCCCATCTGGCGGAAAGTGGCCGCGGCCGGTGAAGGCTCCACCGTCCTGCGCGCCACGGTGCTGCTTCCGGTCTTGCCCGCGTCCCCCGCGCGCGGAATGCCTGGTGACGAGGGTCTTGCGTGGCGTACGGAGACACTCGACGCCGAGACGTACGTCGCCATCTTCACCTCGCGCCAGCGTCAGGAGAACCGTACGGCTCGGCCGAGGGAGACCATCGATGTCAAGTTGGCTCGGTTGATCCGCGATTGGCCTAACGAGAGCTTGTCGCTTGCCGTCCACTCGGGCACTGCGGCCGGTGGAGGTGGCAGTGATGCGCTGGCGACCTCGGTCGCTGAGGTCGGTTTTGGTGACGGGGTCGAGGGTGGGCCTACGGAGCGCGCACCGGTCGGGGAGGGGACCCCTTGGTCGAGGTATGCGCCGGTTGGTGAGGATCTGGGTCGTCCGACGATGATGCAAAAGACGATTGCGCCAGGTCAGGTCGATGACTACTTGGAACGGGGCTATGACCGGGTTTCCGGGTTTGTGCATCGAGTGAGCGAGGTGGCCCATCTGAGGACGCCGGCCGAGCTGTATGCGGCGCTGGGCCTCGGGTATGTGGGCTCGTCGTTGCGGCGGGACGCCGAGACGGCGTACGTGCTGCGTTGGCTGGCCCATCGTTCCAGCCTTTACCGGATCCCCTACGGCGGGCAGAGCGACGTGGCCATGTGGGCGATGGAGGGCTGGGTGATCGAGCGGGCGCCGTTCCGGGGCAACGGTTTCGCGCCGGGCGACAGCAGTGATGTCGTCGCTGAGTTCAAGGTGGACAGTGCTCGGTTGCCGCACGGTTCCCAGCTATGGCGGATCAGTTCCGACGGCACCGAAGCGTTGGTCGGGGTCTTCGACAGCGACATCCCCATCTGGCGGAAAGTGGCGGTGAGGGGCTAATGCGTGATGGTTACCGCCGCTTGTTGTGGTCTCGGAAACCACGTACCACCAGTGGGTATGGGAGGGGCCGAGTCTGCTACCGGTCCTCGTCCAGCTGGCGGCGGGGCTCGGCCGGAGGGCGCCTACGTAGGGTGCCGGCGTGCGCCCGCTCTTCAGGGTGGCGTCGCACCCGGTACAGGCTTGTCACGGTGCTGACCGCCAGGACGACGAGGATCACGACCAGTGACACGGGGGTGGCTACGGTCGGTACCGCGCTGGACACGTTCTCGTGCCCGAAAAAGAGGATCAGCTTGACGCCGATGAATGCGAGGATTACGGCTAGACCGAGGGAGAGGTAGACGAGCCGGCTGAGCAAGCCCTCAATGAGGAAGTACAGCGCGCGTAGGCCGAGCAGGGCGAACGCGTTGGCGGCGAAGACCAGGAACGGGTCCTGAGTGACGCCGAAGACAGCCGGGATCGAGTCGAGCGCGAAGATGAAGTCGGTGCCGCCGATGGCCAGGAAGACCACGAACAGAGGCGTCACCACCCGCCGGCCGTCTTCCCGGGCCAGCATCCGCCCGCCGTGCAGCTTCTCGGAGGTCGGCAACACCCGCCGTGTCGCCCGGACAAGCCGGTTGTTCTCGACGTCCGGATCCTCCCGGAAATGCCGAGCGAGCCGCACCGCGGTGAAGATCAGCAGCAGCCCAAAGAGTAGGAACGTCGGCGAGAAGAGACTGATCGCCGCGGCGCCAACTGCGATGAGCGCCGCCCGCATCACCAGCGCCGCGGTGATGCCGACCAGCAGCACCTTTTGTTGGTACTGCGGCGGCACCGCGAACTGCCGCATGATGATCAGGAAGACGAACAGGTTGTCGACCGACAGGCTCTTCTCCACCAGCCACCCGGTGAGATAGGCGGCGGCGCGATGGCCGTCGTCAGTCACCGCAAGCACGATCCCGAATCCGATCGCCAGAGCGATATAGGCGATCGACCAGGCGGTTGCCTCGCGCAGGCCGACCGCATGCGGCCGGCGAGCCGCGGCGGCGAAGTCCAGCGTGATGAGCGCCAGGACCACCGCGACGGTACCCGCCCAGGCCCACCACGGCGCCGACACAGGTCCCTCCCGTCATACTGAGCCGCCATTGCTGTCGGAATAGGCGCGCGGATCAGTCCGGATGGATCCCGATGGCGTTCGGCGGCGTCCAGGTACCACGGTTTCGTCTTGCAGGCATCTCCCTGGGGCTACCCGACCAGGACTGAGCTAAGCACGAGCGCGCCGGGCAGAACGGGGTAGGAAGAGCCGGTCTTTCGGACAGCTTCTCCGCGAGGAGTCAGTCGCGTGTCGGGTGGGCCCAGCGTATCCGTATCGCCTCGGCGCGTTCGGCCTCCTCGAGGCGTTGGGTCTGGTCGCGGAGTGCCTCGTCCAGGCGAGGGATCCACCGCTGTGTGAGGGCGCGGCGCCGGCGCTGGGTGGCGGTCACCTCCGCGCTGATCGCGCGGTAGGCGGCTGCTGCTGCCGCGTGCGTTATCGCGGCTTCGAGGGCCTCGCGGTATGCGGCGGCCGCCTCGACGGTCGCGGTCGTGCCGGGCCCGGGGGATTTGTGGTGGCGGCATGGCAGGTGGCTGTTGCCGGGTAGCTCAGGCCCATGATCGTTTGCCAGGTGATGCCCACGTCCGTGGGTGGGCGGGCGGCTAACCGCAGTTGGCGTCGCCCGCCCAGCAGGGCGGTGCGCAGGCCCCAGGTGTCGGCGGCGCGCCAGGCGGCCTGCCAGGCGGTGCCGGTTTCCCGCGCCCGCCTACGCAGCCGGTCCTGCTCGCGGTACAGGATCCGCAGCTTGCGGTCGAGTAGATCGGCGGCGTGCCGGGCGGCCTCGAGGCGGTGCAGCAGCCACAGGCGGCCGGCCCGGCCGGGTGGGGTCCTCAGCTCAGGCATGGTCGCTGCGGGGGAGCCGGGTGTCCAGCAGTTCGGTGGGCAGCATGGTGAGTTCGCGGCGTGGTAGCGCGGCGAGTACCTGCCAGGCGCGGTCCAGCGTGTCGGGGAGCGCGCGCTGCTCGTCCGGCCGTTGTGTGGCGAAGTCCCGGGTGAAGGTGGTGGTAAAGGCCAGATACGTGCGGTCGGTGTCGTTGAGCGCGTCGGTGCCGATCAGTTCGGTCAGCTCCTGTACCGTCCGCGCGCGGGCGAGTGAGGCGAGCATCTGCCCGGCCACGGCCAGGTGGTCGTCCCGTGTCCGGCCCGGCCCGGCGCCGTGCCGCATCAGTCGCGACAGCGAGGAGAGCGGGTCGACGGGCGGGTAGCCACCGGTCGCCTGCGCCTGGGCGGAAAGCACGACCTGGCCCTCGGTGATGTAGCCGGTGAGGTCGGGGACGGGGTGGGTGATGTCGCCGGCCGGCATGGTCAGGACCGGCACGATGGTCAGCGAGCCGGGCCGTCCACGGATCCGGCCGCAGCGCTCGTACAGTGATGCCAGGTCGCTGTAGAGGTAGCCGGGGTAGGCACGCCGGGCGGGGATCTCGCCGCGGGCCGACGAGACCTCCCGCACCGCTTCGCAGTAGCTGGTCATGTCGACGGCGACGACGAGGACGTGCCGGCCGAGGGTGAACGCCAGGTGTTCGGCGACGGTGAGGGCGATCCGGGGGGTGAGGATGCGCTCGACGACCGGGTCGTCCGCGGTGTTCAGCACCATCAGCAGGTCACCGGTTCTCGCGCGGTCCTCGAGCGCTGCGCGCATGGTCGCCGCGTCGGCGTGGGGCAGTCCCATCCCGGCTACCACGACGCTGAAGGGTTCGCCGCCGGCGGATGACTGTGCGGCGATCTGGGTGGCGAGCTCCAGGTGGGGTAGGCCGGCTACAGAGAAGATCGGTAGCTTCTGCCCGCGTACGAGGGTGGTGAGGCCGTCGATCGCCGAGACTCCGGTGAGGACCGGCTCGGCGGGCGGCTCGCGTAGCGTCGGGTTGAGTGGATTTCCCGCGACCGGCGCGTCGTGTGGCGCCAGTACGGGGGGCCCGTCGTCGATCGGTTCGCCGCGGCCGTTGCAGACCCGGCCGAGCCAGCCGTCGCCGACCGGGATCCGGAACGGCGATCCGTTGAAGGCGACGTGGGTGCCAAGCCGGTCCATCCCGTCCGTGCCTTCGAGTACCTCCACGATGGCGATGTCGTGGTCGACGTCCAGGACCACGCCGTGGCGCGGCGGCCCGGCGTCCAGCCGGATCCGCACGAACTCGTCCCATCCCACACCTGTCACGCCTCGGACGACCAGCAGCGGTCCGCGGATCGCGTCGATCGTGGAGTATTCGACCGGAGGCATCGGGGTCATGGCCCTCCCAGCGCGGCGAGTGCGGCGTCGCGGCGTCGCCGGACAGCGTCCGCGTCGGCAGGGCCGGTCTCCTCGCGTGCCCGGATCACGGGGAGAAGTCAGGTTCTCCACGTCGCCGGGTGGCCGGCCGGCCGCGACGAGCTCCCCGGACCGGTCCACCACGTCGAATACCAGGTCGGCCAGGGCCGCTGACTTGGTCGGTGCGCAGAACGCGTCGTTCGGCGACAGCGCGTTCTGTTGTAGGAACGCTTCGCGCAGTAGTCGCCCGCCGAGGAGGGCGACACGTTCGGGGCCGGGCAGCGCGGCGGCGCCGACGAGGTCGGCCAGGGCGGCCAGCCGATCCGCCTCGGCCAGCATCGTCACCATCCGGCTGGCGCGGGCCGCCCATCCGGGGTCGCCGTTGCCGGCGTACCAGGAGCCGACGGTCCCGCTGTCGCGGGAGTAGGAGCCAGACCAGGAGACCGCCGGGTAGTGCCGGGCGTTGGCGAGGTCCCGGTCGAGTGTCCACAATGTACGGACGAAGCGTTGGGTGTGGGCGGTCACCGGCTCGGTCAGGTCGCCGCCGGGTGGGGAGACCGCCCCGACGATGGTCACCGAGCCTTCGCGGCCGCCCGGGCCGGCGACCCGCCCGGCCCGCTCGTAAAAGGCGGCCAGGGCGGAGGCTAGTCCGGCTGGGTAGCCTTCCTCGGCCGGCAGTGCACCGATGCGGGAGGCGAACTCGCGCAGCGCCTCCGCCCAGCGTGACGTGGAGTCGGCGATGACAACCGTGTCGTACCCCATGTCCCGGTAGTATTCGGCGACCGTGACGCCCGTGTAGATGCTCGCCTCGCGCGCCATGATCGGCATGTTCGAGGTGTTGGCGACCGTCACGGTGCGGTCGGCCAGCCGACCGCCGGTGCGCGGGTCGGTCAGTTGGGCCAGTTCGGCGAGCACGTCAGCCAGTTCGTTGCCGCGTTCACCGCAGCCGACGTAGACGATGACGTCGGCGTCGCACCACTTCGCGATCTGCTGCAACAGCACGGTCTTGCCGGTGCCGAAGCCGCCGGGCACCGAGGCGGCGCCGCCTTTGAGGATCGGAAACACGGCGTCTAGCACCCGCTGGCCAGTCACCAACGGCGCTGTACTAGGTAGCCGGTGCGGATACGGCCGCGGCTTGCGCACCGGCCACCAGGAGGTGAGCGCTACCTGCGTGCCGTCGATGGTGGCGACCGGTTCGTCGTCCTGGTACCGGCCGGCGGGGCGCAATGCGTCGAGGCGACCCTGCACGCCGGGCGGCACCAGGACCCGGTGCTCGACCGGTCCGGCGTCGCTGACCGTCCCCAGTTGATCGCCGGGTCCGACTCGGGTACCTACTGCCGTGCCGGGGTGAAGGTCCAGGCCCGCGGGTCAGCGGGACGGGCCGCGCCGGGGGAGAGCCAGGTGTCCGCGCCGGCGAGTGGGCGCAGCAGCCCGTCATAGACGCCGCCGGTCAGGCCGGGGCCGAGGCGGGCCGCGAGCGGGCGGCTGAGGCGCTGTACCGGTTCGCCCGGGCGCAGGCCGCCGGTGTACTCGTAGGCTTGCGCGGTGGCGCGGCCGCCGGAGAGCGCGGTCACCTCGGCCGGCAGCCCGGCCTCGCCGAGTTGGAGCAACTCGGCCATGGCCAGCCCGGCCAGTCCCTCGATCTCCACGAGAGGGCCGTTGACCCGCCGCACCACCCCGGCATTCACGGCTCCTCCTCGCGCGGCGTCCGCCGGTCGGCCGCCTCCTGCGGCCCGGTCTTCGCCTGCCGGCCGGCCACGGCCTCGACAGCACGGTCGGCGAACCCGGTCAGGGACATGTCGATCCGGCGGCCGGCGGCGGCTCCGGCAATACCACCGTCCGGGGTGTCCGTGATCTGAGCGTCCGCCCCGAGCGTCGCCCGGACAGCCGCCACCATCCGTTGGCGTACCGGAGCGAACCCCGGCTCGGCACCCATCCGGGTGACCGCGCGTCGTGCCGCGTCCCGCAGCCGCTCGTACACCTCCCGCCGCGCGCCCAGCACCAGCGTTCGCGCCTGCTGACGAGCCTGGCGGCCCGCGTCCGCGACCGCCGCCGCGGCCTGCGCCTCGCCCTCGGCCCGGCCCCGCTCGCGGATCTGGTCAGCCTCCAGGGTCGCCGCCGCCACCGCATCCCGGGCGTCCACTTCGGAACGTTCGCGGATCTGGTCGGCCTCCGCGTGAGCCCGCACCAGCAGCGCCGCCCGCACCGGCGCGAGCGCGGAGTCGAGGTGGTTCATGTCATCACCACCACGAATGGGGTCTGGGCCGGGGCCGGGTAGTTCTCCTCGAGGGCGTCCGCGGCCGTCGCGGTCAGGATCACCACCGCCGCGTCGGTGGGAAGGCGCTGCCAGGCCGCCCGCGCCTGCGCCGCGTCCCGGGCTGGCAGCACGACGGCACCGGCCAGCCCGAAGCCCGCCACAAGCTCCTCCTCGCCGATGACCGCGACCGTGCCCACCGCGGTCACGCCCGACCGATGAGAATGATCGCGACGATCAGGCCATAGATCGCGATGCCTTCGGCGAGGCCGACGATGACCATCGCCCGGCCAAACAACTCTGGCCGCTCGCTGATCGCGGCGAGGGCCGCCGCACCTGTCTGCGCGACCGCGATGGCAGCCCCGATCGAGGAGCCAGCGACCGCGATGGCCGCGGCGAGCAGCGCGATCCCACCTGACCCGCCAGCCTTGGCGGCAGCCAGTGGCCCGGCGGCGACGGGCGCACCGATCAGCAGTACGGTCAGGGCGGTGGCGAGCGCCGCCAGCGCGCAGAGCGCGGCTATCGCGCGCTTACGGGACATGCTGCCTCCTCAGGAATATCAGCCGACGAGGTCGGCACCCGCCACGGCCGGAACGGGCGCCCTTCCAGGCGGAATACCCGCGAGAACAGTTCGTAGTAGGCCAGTCGCAGCGCCTGTACCCCGGCCACCAGCGCCTCCAGCCCGAAGTTGAACGCATTGCCGACCAGGAAGACGACGACGGCGACGGCCAGCAGGACGCCGCCGCGGTCCCACAGCGCCAGGGTCGCCTCCCAGACGATCCAACCCAGGACAGCGTGGGTCAGCCCGAACGCGGCGAGCCGGGCGAATGACGCGATGTTCGCGCCGAGCCGCACCGCCAGGTCGAACAACTCGATGGCGGCCTGGGCCGTGCCGGCCGCGCCGCCGCCGCTGCCGGCCCTCAGGCCCACGAACGCCAGGACCGCGCCGAGAAGCGCCAGCGCGCCCGCGGCCACGCCCAACGCGAGCAGGTGCCAGTACAAGGCGGCCACGACCAGACCGGCGGCGACGAACAGCAGCGCCCCCGCGAAGCCCGCCGGTGCGTACAGGGCCACGGCCCAGCCGCCCTCCCGGAGCCGGTTGGCGATGCCCAGCCCGAACGCGCCCGCCAGTAGCACGCCGCCGAGCCCTACAGCAGCCAGCAACAGTGTCACCGGATCGTCCATCGGCGCCAGCCACAGCACCGGCACCACGCCGGTCGGTCCGAAGAACTCCCCGTACGCCAGACCGAACAGAGTGGCGCAGCCGCCGGCCGCCGCGACGAACAGCCAGTGCGGGCGCAGCGCCCGCAACAGCCGCCCGGAGCGCACCAGCAGGGCCAGCAGTATCAGCAACGCGCCGTGTCCCACGTCGCCGAACATGACGCCGAACATGACGACATACGCGATCCCCGCCGGCAGGCTCGGGTCGACGTCCCGGTACGGCACCGTGGCGTAGGTGTCCACGAGCGGACCGAAAGCCCTGCGCGCCCTACCGGCGGCCGGCGCGGTGGGCGGGTCGACGCCCCGCGGCGGCGGCAGCTGCACGGCGGCGGCGCCGATCTCCGTGAGCCGCGCCGACAGCGCGGGAAGCCCTGCGGTCGGGGTCCAGCCGACAAGCGCGGCGACCCGGCCGCGGACAACCGCCTGCGCGGCGTACCCGGACAGCTCCACCTCACCAGCGAGCAGGTCGGCGCGACCGGCGTGGACCAACGCGTCCAGGTCGGGGCGGCGCCCGACAGTACCGGGGACGGCTGGCCGCGACCCGCTACCCGCTGCACCGCCCGGGCCGCGTCACCGAGCGGCAGATCAGCCAGCGGCGTGACCTGGTCGATCTCCACGGTGCCGACGCCCGCGACACGGACCAGAAGGTCGCGCAACGCGTGCCGGGGCACGACCAAAGCCACCCGGGTCATCGCCATCGGTGCCGCCGGCTCAGGCCACCGCATCGAACGCCTCCCGGGTGCCACCGCGTGCCGCCGCCTCGAGCGCGGCACGGACCAGCCGGGCGTCGGCGGCCAGCAGCGCGGCCGCGCCGACCGCCTGCTCCGGCCCGAAGCCGCCCCGGCCCAGCATGGCCGCCCCTTCCGCAGCGATCCGGCGCCACCAGCGCACCTCCGCCGCCCACAAATCGGCGGGGCGGTCGAGCCCGTCGAGCACCCACCGGACCCGCGAAGGTACGGCGGTGGCGAGCTCCGGCAGCGACCCGGCGCGGGCCGCCGCCGGCCCCAGAAGCCGGACGACCCTCGCGGTCGCATCGGCCGCCAGCCGGCCACCGCTGGCCGGTCCCTCCCGGGCCACCAGCAGCGCCGCCGCGGCCCTGGCCCACCCCGCGGCGGCCGGCGCCCGGCTGGCCACCCGTTCGGCCCAGGCCAGCCGCATCCCGACCTGGATGTCGCAAGGGTCGGCTCCGCCCGGATCGTGCCACGGCGACACCTTCAGCGCTGCCCGCAGCTGCGACGGCGAGGTGGCGGCGGCCAACTGCGGCCACGCGGTCGCCAGGTGGCCGAGCCGAAACGGCGGATCAGCAGGTTCGCCGGCGAGCGCCCGCAGGTGCTCGTCGACGTTCGCGATCTCGAACCAGCCCGCGAGCGCGCGCAGCGCCTCGGCACCCTCGCGGGGAAGCCAGCCAGCCAGTACCCGCAGGTTCCACAGCAGGGCCTCCGCCACAGCCCGCTCTACTGCGGCCACATCGTGGTCCGTGTGCATCCGGTCGCCGTACTGGGAGGCGGCCAGCGAACGTACCGCCTCGGCAGCGGAAGGCGACGCGGCGAGCGTGTGGACGCGCTCGGTGTCTAGCCGCCGGCGTGCCAGGGCCTGCGCCCGTACACTGCCGGCCACCCAGCGGGCACTCATGCGGATTCACCCTCGCCCAGAGAGGCCAGATCGGCGTGGACCGCGGCCAAGACGGCGGCGACCTGGCCCTGCATCTGCTCGCCACCCAGGTGCTGTTCGTCCCGGGCCGTGGACTGGCCAGCGGCCTCGATGCGGTCGAGGTCGGCCGTCCCCGCAGCCCACCCGCGGGCTGCGGCGCGGGCCCGTTCGGCGGGCGCGTCGGCGCGAGCCGTGGACAGGACGGCGCGGACCCGTGCGGCCGAGTCGGCGCCGCGCTGTTCGGCCTCGGATGCTGCCGTGTCCCGCAACTCGTCGCACTCCCGTTCCGTCCTTGCCAGCGCAGCGAATATGGGCTCAAGCTCAGCCGCGACTGCCTCGCGCCGGTGGGCGGTCGCCGCCCCCGGACCGCCAGCAGGACGGAAGCGTTCGAGCAGATCGCGGACCCCCGGCACCGGTAGCGCTCCTCCCAGTCGTGCGGACCCCAAACCGTGCGTTCGCGGGGCGGTACGAGGCAAGGCTGGCCAAGACGGGACGGCGGAAACCGCCAGATTTGCAGTCGCGCGCTCGACGGCTACGCCGCCGGGCCGTCGTCTTCCTCCGGCTGCGGCTTCCGCTCCCGCTCGGTTCGGTGGTCGATGCTGTGCGTGCTGTAGAGCACGGTGCCGACGAAATGGGCCATCGCCTCCGTCGGCCGTTTCCGCAACCGGCCGGCATCAGCGGCCACGTCGTGCCGTGCCTCACGGTCGGTGTCGTAACGCTCTTTCTCGTCCACGCGCACCCTCCTCGGTACTCATGGGCCGGAACCGGGACGACGCCGCCCACGGCCAGGAATGCCTAGACCGACTACCCCTCGGGCCGCACGCTACGGGCCGCCGGAGGCTGAGCCACGCCATGCCACGGATCAGGGCGTTTGGCCTGCCCGGCCTACGCCAGAGAGTGCGAACCGAGGGTGAGCGGAGCCCGAAACACCGGGGCCTGCGCTAGCCCATTCCTCGACCGGGACCGGTTCAGCCTGCGCGGCTATCACAGTTGGGCGGTTCACAGGTCAGTCCCACGGCGGTGGTGTAGGCGGCATGGCCGCCGCCCCTTTGCGGCGGCCACGCCCGAACGGGGGCTCAGATGAGTTCGATGTAGTCAAGCTCGGCATACCCGGTGCCGCCGCCGAAGAACGGTGCGCCCTTGGCCAGCCGGATGACGTTGTAGCCGGCACGCAGGTTGACGCCTGTGCTGACCGTCGCGCCAAACTGGCCCCACGCGCCCGTCGGTGGGTAGCTCACCGTGGACCAGCCGCCGCCGTTGTACGCCACGCCGTGCGTCGCGGTGGCGCCGGTCGCGTTGGCGTACCCGATGCGCATCGTGTAGGCGCGTGCGGTCGGCACGTTCACGATGAAGTCGACGTAGCTGGCGGTGCGCGGATCGCCGGTGTTGTCGATTTGGCCGACGTATGCGCCGGCCGAGGCGCTGGAGCTGCCGAAGCGGTTGGCCCGGAAGATGGCCGCGTTCTCCGCCTCGTATCGCTGCTGGTAGCTGGGCACACCGCTGGTCGGCTGGATGACGATGTGGTAGCCGCTGGTCGCGCTCATATTGGGCACGGTGACGGTCATCTCGCCGTTGGTCACGGCCGCGGTCGTGTTGCTGATCGTCGTGGGCGTGGCCACCTGGGTGAACCGTCCGGAGGCTGGCGTCGACTCGACCAGCACCCGCACCTGATTGCCCAATGAGGACAGTCCGGTGACCCGCACGAAGTTGGTGCCGGACTCGCCGCCGAAAACGACGCTGACGATGCGGCGGGTGGGGTCGTGCGAGGCGAAACCGTCCATCCCGGTCTGGGCGCGCGGCGTGGTGGTCACCATGTTGCCGGCCATGTCGCCGTACCACTTGTACAGCCACCAGCTCCCGGTCGGCTGGTTGTTGACGGTAAGCCCGTTCACGGTGCCGTACTCGTACCAGAAGGCGCGCTCGGCGTTGTCCACGCCGCCGCGTTCGAACTTGGCGATGTAGCTGGCCACAGGTCCCGGCTGGTCGATCTCGGTGGGCGTGGCGTACTCGTTGATGGAGATTCGCCGCGGACTGATGCCGAGCGACGCCTCCAGCGCGCGGTAGTTGGCGATGTGGGCGGCGATGTTTGCCGAGGTTTGCAGCTCGTGCCAGCAGATGATGTCCGGCAGCGCGTTGTTGTTGCGCGCGTTTGTGAGGAACGAGCGCATCCACGACTCGTTGTACGATGCGGTGCTCGGGCCGACGATGGGCGTGAGCGCGTCGCGGGCGCGGACCCGCTGGTAGGTGCGGACCCACCCGGCGCTGAAGTCGCCCGCGGCGGAGGTGTTCCAGGTGTAGTCGGGCTCGTTCCACAGCTCCCAGCCGGCGATGTTGCTGGTGCTGGTGGCGGCCAGCCGGTCGTTCACCTGGGTGTCCACCTTGGACAGCCAGTCGTTCCAGCTGACCCACTGGTACGGGAAGTTGGGGTAGATGTCCGGCATGCGGATGTACTCGCCGGCGCCGACCCGGCCGGCCTGTGGCGCGACGAGCAGCGCATCGCCGCCCGGCGGCTGGCCGTTGGGACGCTGGCCGACCCGAGGCGCTGGCTGAGTGAGGGTGTTCAGCTTGAGCGGGAGCAGCATGTTGTCGGCAGGGCGGTTGTTCTCGGCCAGGGCGTAGAGGCCGCCGGCACCGACGTGGCTGACCGGGCGGAACGGGCTGGCGGCGTTGACGGTGAGGGTGGAGTTGGCGGCGCTGGCCGGACCTTCGGTCAGGCCGACGCAGGCGAGGCTGGCCGTGACGGCCACGGCCAGCGCCGCCGCGGGTACGCGGGACGATCGCACGAGGGTGCCTCCTCGGGACGGGCCCAGCGCGGCCGGGGCAGCGCCGCGCTGAACGGGGCGCCCGTGATCCTGTCGATCATGGGCGTGTTGGGAGCGCAGCACGACGCCGGGGAACCTTTCCGACGCGTACGTGACACCGTCGAAGAGCGGGGCGGCAGTGGTCGCTCTCGGCAGCCGCATGGACGTCTCTCCTCGCCGGTGTGAACGCTAACAGGGGTTGCGGAAAAATTTTCCGGCACCGCGATATGGTTTCGCGTAGGTTACGAGGCATCTAGACGTTCGTCAATGCCCGCTTGAGGCAAAGGTTTTCCGCCACTATGGTTGGGCGCGTGGCAGGCAAGCGACCCCGGGTGGGCATCGTCGACGTGGCCCAGCGAGCCGGCGTCTCGGTCGGCACGGTCTCGAAAGTCCTCAATGGCCGGGGCCAGCTACGCACCGAGACCCGCGACCGGGTGCGCACCGCCGCGCAGGAGCTCGGCTTCGTGCCCAGCGCGGTCGCGGCCAGCCTGCACAGCGGCCGCACATACACGGTGGGACTGATCATGACCGACCACCATGGACGGTTCAGCTTGCCGATCCTGCACGGCGCTGAGGACGCGCTGGGCTGGGACGAAACTCTCGCGTTCGTCTGCGACACTCGCGACGACCCAATTCGCGAGCAGCACTACGTGCGCAGCCTGGCCCGCCGCCGGGTCGATGGCATCATCGTGGCCGGCCGCCGCACCGAGCCGCGGCCGCCGCTGTCCGGCGCGCCGCCGGTGCCGGTCGTGTATGCGTTCGCCCGCTCGGCTGATCCCGCCGACCGCAGCGTGGTCGTCGACGAGGAGGGCGGCGCCGCCCTCGCCGTCCAGCACCTGCTGCGCACCGGCCGCCGGCGGATCGCCCACGTCACGGGCCCGAACGGCCACGCCTCGGTGCGCGCGCGGGTCGACGGCACGGCGCGGGCGCTGCGGGAGGCCGGGCTGGAGATGGTCGGCGAGCCCTGGTACGGCGGGTGGAGCGAGGTGTGGGGCCGCTTCGCCGCAGCCATTCTCGTGCGCGAGCATCCCGACGTCGACGCGGTCTTCTGTGGTAGCGACGCGATCGGCCGCGGCGTCGCCGACGGTCTGCGCGACAGCGGGCGACGGGTGCCGGAGGACATCGCACTGGTCGGCGTCGACAACTGGCTGCCCACTGCGGAGGGCTGCCGGCCGCCGCTGACCAGCGTCGACCTCAACCTCCAGCAGGTCGGGCGGACGGCGGGCGCGTTGCTGCTGGAGGCCATCCAGTGCGGCGCCACCGAGCCCGGAATCCAAACGGTGCCGTGCCGCCTGGTGGTACGCGCCTCGTCCGGCCCAGCGGGTCATTGAGCGCGGCTACAGCTCGCCCGTGACTGTGCCTGGCGCGAACGATGAGCTACGAGTCGGCAACGTCGGCGAAGGCTGCGTCGGGGTTGCGGACGCATGCGGGCACGGACGGGCAGCTATCACAAGGGGTTACGTGAGCCAGCTAACGTAACGAGCGGTGGAGGAGGCACCCGTTAGCGCGGTCCCGGCGCGGGGGATTTCGCCCGGCGATGTCCTCCTGGTTGCGACAATGGGTGGATGCGCGCCCGGTGGTTATCGCACTGGATCCACGCGAGGGATCGCCGCTGGCCGGCCGCCCTCGTGATTGTCGTTCTGATCATCCTGCAATGGCTGACGCCGGACAGGCTGAACTTCGAGCCACCGTGGCTGTTGCCGGGCCTCGAACTACTGCTGTTGGCCATCCTGGTTGCGCTGCACCGCTACGAGGTCAGGCGCAAGGCGCAGCTGGTACGGACGCTGTTTACGGCCGTTTTCGCGATGGCGAGCCTCGCGATGGTGTGGTCAGTCGGTCGCCTGATCACGCTGCTGGTGATCGCGGGCGACCCCGATAGCCCGAAGACCGTTATACTCACCGGGGGAGTCATATGGGTAAATGCCATTGGCATCTTCGGGCTCTGGTACTGGCAGATGGACGGGGGCGGCCCCGCCGCACGGGCTGAGGGCCGCCGGCCGTACCCAGATTTCCTCTTTCCACAAACGGCGGTTCAGGGTGCCGCACCCACTGGGTGGAGGCCGAATCTCATCGACTACCTCTACCTGTCATTCACGAACTCCACCGCGTACAGCCCGACCCACACGCTGCCGATCAGCGCATTGGCGAAGCTGAGCATGGCGCTGCAAGGCGCCCTGTCGCTGCTCATCATCGTGGTCGTGGTCGCGCGGGCAATTGGCATCAAGTAGCGCGCCCGCCGGGCACAGAGACACCCGTCCCGCGTCTTCACACTCGCGAGCCAGTCCGCGCCCAGGAGACGAGTCCATCGCCACCGAGCGTGCGCACGGCCGTGGTAGCAGTCCAGGAACTCGTCAGCGAAGGACCGCGCAGGCGCGAGTAGGCGGACCCGGCCCTTTCCGCGATCTGCCGCGATCCGCTCGTCACCGAAGTGACGGCGGGCGCCGCACGCCGGCGTCCGGTCACGCGGATGGAGCGTACGTTGTTCCCGACCAGGCTCGTGAGATGCTGCGGAGATGCCCTCTCTGCCAAGGACGTCGGCCGAAGATGTCATCGATCAGCCTGGTCGGGTTCAGTTTGAGGTGTTCCTCGACGAGCACCGTGATGCGCTCAATCGATGCTTGGATGGGCTGACGGAGGAGCAGGTACGTCGATCCCTGGTGCCCTCGCGGACCACGTTGCTGGGGCTGGTGAAGCACGCGACATTCGTAGAGAAGGTTTGGTTCGACGAAGGCATCACGCGCCGGTCACGCACCGAGATCGGCATCCCCGCGACTCCAAGCGAGTCGTTCGACCTCGATGACGAGGACACCATCGCCGCCGTCCAGTTAGCGCACCGTGAAGCATGCGAGGCATCACGTCGCGCGGCTGCACCTTTGGAGCTGGACGACATTGTGCACGGCAACCGGCGCGGTCCGCTCCCGCTGCGTTGGGTGTACCTCCACATGCTGCGCGAACTCGCCCAGCACTGCGGGCACGCAGACATCCTGCGCGAGCAACTCCTGAATGAGTAGCGCGCCGGCCGGCTTCAGCATCTACACCGCCGCCGGCGGTACACCCACCGTCCTGTTCGACAGCGGCGACGGGCTACCGGACACATTGGCACGTCGCCCGGCTCGCCCACGCGCACGCCACTTCGGCTTCGACGCCGCCGGCACCTACACCGTCAGGTTCAGCGTGACCGGCACGCTCGTCGGCGGCGGCACCAGCAGCTCCGGCTCCAAGCAGTTCACCTTCCAGGTACTCAGCAGCTGACACACCCTCCCCAAAAGCGGGTCCCCGCCGCCCTCCCAACCGCGGCGGGGACCCCCGCGTCCGCATGACAACCGCCTGGCCGGGTGCAACGGTTGCCGGTCCAGATAGTCGCGGCCGCTACCCGGCTGGTGGGGTCAGGTGGGCTGTTCGCGGACGACGGCGACGGGGCAGTGGGCGTGGTGGAGCAGTTGTTGGCTGACCGAGCCGAGCAGCGTTCCGCGTAGTTGGCCCATCCCTCGGGTGCCGACCACGACGAGTTGGGCATCGTGGCTCGCTTCGGCCATCACCCGGCCGGCAGGGCCGTCGACGATGTCGATGGCGGCCGAGACCTGCGGGTACTTGTCCCGCAGCGGTGCGACCGCGCCCTGTATCTCGGGTGGCTGCCCGTTGGGTGCGGGCTGCGGCCGGGCCGACAGGACGCGCAGGCTGACCTTGCGCGTGGCGGCCTCGGCGAAGGCGAAGTCCGCGGCGAGCAGGGAGCACGCCGAGCCGTCCACGCCGACCACGACCGGTGTGTCACCGGCGGCGGCGGTCTGGCGCACGACGACGACCGGGCTGTGCGCGTGCGCGCTGACGTTGATGCTGGTCGATCCGAGGAGCAGTCCGGTGAAGCCGCCGTGCCCGCGACTGCCCAACACCATCAGCCGGGCCTGCTCGGACCGGTCCACCAGCACCGCGGTGGCGGGGCCGGAGGCAACCGTACCCGCGACCGTCACCTGCGGGTGTGACGTGCGGGCTCGCCCGACCCGGGCCGAGACAATCCGCTCGGCGCCGTCATCCGGCCGGGGCGCGGGGATGGGCCCAACCGGCCCCAACCACTCGAACACGTACACCAGAAGGACCGGCGCGCCGGTACGCCAACCCTCGTCCAACGCCCAACCCAAGGCCGCCTCGGCGCCCTCCGACGCGTCGTAACCAACGACGATGGGACGTGATGTCATCATCTGCTCCAAAGGGCGATCAGGGAACGTAAGGCGGCTCTTCGGTTACGCCCTCGCTGGCGCCGTGGTCAGGCCAAACGCCGCGGCCACTGAGACGCGGACGCGGGTCGAGTTCGCGGCGGCTGCGGCCGCCCTCGTTGTCAAGGTAGCCGCGTGGAACGCCGACCGATGCCACAACATCGAACTCCCTGAGGTGCACCCCACAATCAGGGTGACCAACACGAGGTACTGGCCTTCAAGCACGCGGTGCGGGGACACGGCGAGGTGGCCCAGCTCTCACAGTGCCGCAGGCGCCCAGCCAGGTCGCTGACCAGGGATTGCGCGGTGCCGGAGACCGGCCAGCGAAGCGGGGCAGCTACTGCTGGCCGCAGCAGCCGCAACTGCGTAACGGGGCGCCCCCACGATCGAGGGTGCCCGGTGGCGTTCAGACAAGGGCTCAGTCGGGCCAATGATCGGACACTCCAGCGCGGCGGCGGAGATCGGCGATCATGTTGGCGGACAGGTTGCTGCGGGCTGCGAGAATCGCATAGCCGTCGATGGGGAGGCGCTATGGAAAAAACGGAACACTCGTCGGACCTTCCACCCGACGAGGCGCGACTGGCCGCCGAGCGTGGCCTGGGCGACCTGGTTCACAGCTACCGCTACGTTGGAGACGCCTCTAGTGTGATGCTGCCGTCGGCCGGGCCTGTGCTACTCGGGTTGGGGGCCGCGTTCACCGCGTCGGGCGCCTGGTGGGGTGTTGTGCTGCTCGTCGCTGGGGTGCCGTTGACCTACCTGCTAGTGCGCCGGCTCACTGGGTACTTCCGCCAGCGGGGCCGCCGGGTTCACCAGTTCACCGGCGGTCTGGTGATCATCGAGCCTAGCGGCCTGCCGGAGGCGGTCGCCTGGGACGACGTCGAGAGCTTCTCGCACGGTGCGATGCAGATCCACCAGGAGAGCCCGTTCGGGACCAGCTCCGCCCACGTCGGTACCTGGAACTTCTACGCCCTGCGGTGCCGGGATGGCCGGCTGTTCGCGATCTCCAACGAGTTCAAGGACACCGGACCCATCGCCGCCGCCCTCGACCACCAGGTGCCGCCGCTACAGGCGGCCCGAGCCGAGGCGAAAATCGCGGCCGGTGAGGAGGTCGACTTCGGCGCCATCAGAGTCGGCCCACACGACATTTCCGTGTACCGGGACGCCACCCCACCCGCCAATGTGATCGTCCCGCCTACCTCCCCGTTGCCGGACCAACGAGTGCCGTGGACGAACATCGACCGGTTCGAATTCAGTAACAACAGACTCCGGATCTTCGCACGCGGCGACGCTCGCGCACCCATGATCATCCTCAACCCTAAAACGATCTGGAACTTCCCGGCGCTCACGCTGCTCCTCCAGCGGATGCGGCCACCGACGTAGCGCCCACCATCAACACGCCTCCGGCTAGCACCAAGTTAAGTCGTACGACCTGCCGGAGGTCTGCGTCTCGTTCGGGCTGGCCCGCGGCGACGGTGATGAGGCCCATCTCAGCAAGCGGGCTAACCCTCGATCGTGGGGGCGCCCCGTTGTCATGCGCGACCATCGCTAGGCCGCCCGCCCGCCCGGTCGCCGGGTTGGCCGCTTGACCGCGCGGTGCAGCAACGCGCCCAACGTGTCGCGTTGCTCGTCGGACAGCGGCGGCCACTGCTCGACGTTGGCGGTCACGTGGACCATCAACGCTGCCTACAGGCGGGCGACGGCGCTTGGGTTCGGGTTCTGGCTTGTGGCCATGTTCCTCCACGGTGGACTGTCGCGGACCGTTAGCGGGATGGTTCCCGGCGCACGCCGGTAGTGGATGCGCCAGCCGGTAACGGCACGGACCGGTACGGGCCGAGATTTGGGGCCGGAAAAGGTTGGCACACTCGTGCCGTCGCGGCCGGTGTTGCCGCTAACCCGTAGCACCGCCGGCCCGGGCGCTACGGGGGTTAGCGGACGTGTTAGCCCTGCAGGTCATCGGCGCTACGGGTATCCGGGAGCGCTACGGGTGGCGCCACCGTGGTAGCGGCAACAAGGACCCGACCGCCGGCCGGATCGACATCCTCAGCGCAGGGCAGTCACTGGTCGCGATCATCGGTGTGGTCTATGCCATCAAGGAGATCGCTGCCGCGTCCGCGCTCCCGGCCGACCTGGCCGAGTTCGGCCGGCGTCCGGTGTCGATTCCAGCGGTGTCCGCGCGTCGACCAGGTAGGAGCTCCGTTCGAGGAGCCGACTTAGATCGGAGCATGTCGATGAGAAAGGCCGGCCAGGGCTGGTACGAGATCGTCCTCAACCCAGAGCCTGGTGATTTGCACAGCAAACGCAGGTTCGGATCTCGTACCCGACGTCCTGCATCGCAGCGATGAGTTTCGGCGGCTTGATCAATGACTAGTAGCATCGAGACCAATCGGAGGCGCAAGAAATGCGAAAGATCGTCATGTACGAGTTGTTGTCCCTCGACGGGGTTGCCGAGGACCCAGGTAAATTCGTCACCGGCTGGGACGACAGGATGGACGCAAACCTGGCAGCTGTGATCGCGACACAGGACGCGGTCATCCTCGGCCGCCGCAGCTACGACGAGTGGGCGGAGGACTGGTCGACCAGCACGCACGAGCCGTTCGCGACATTCATCAACGGGGTCACAAAATATGTCGCGACATCGACACCCCTTGACCGAGATTGGGCCAATACGACGGTGCTCGACGGCGGGCTGGTCGAATTCGTTCGGGATCTCAAGCAGCAGCGCGGAGGCGATATCGGCGTCCACGCAAGTATCTCGGTCGCGCAGGCGCTGCTCGCCGCCGACGTTGTCGACGAACTCAGGCTCGTGATAGCGCCGAATATCGCCGGAAGCGGACGACGACTCCTCGACGGCTTGCCATCGATTCAGCTCGAATCGATCCGGGGCGAGAGGTCGCCGAGCGGCTCCATGCTCGTCGACTATCGCGTTATTCGGTAGAGCTTGAAAACGACGCTTTGAGGTCGGTAGGCGTCCTGTCGTGACATGAGGAGGGGCCTTCGGCACGAGCACTGGTGACGAAACCTTTGCTCCTCGCCCGAAGGCCCAACCCGTCTTGTCCGCCGCTACGACCACCTCGACCAGCACTTTCCGGGCTTCGTCGCGATTGCCTGTGCCTTGATCTGCCACAACCGGCTCAGCAGGCCCGTCAGTCAGGTTTGGGCATGGTCACCGTGACGGTGAGGCCGCCGCCGGGTCGGGGCTCAGCGGTGACGGTGCCGTGGTGGGCAGAGGTGATCGACGCGACGATCGCGAGGCCGAGCCCGAAGCCGTCGCTGCCGGTGCGACCGTGCAGACGTTCGAACGGCTGGAAGAGGCGCGAGGCGGCGTCGTCGGCGACGACCGGCCCGGTGTTGGCGACGATCAGTGTGGCCTTCCTGTCCACGGTGGACGTCGTGAGCCACACCTCGCCGCCGGCGACGTTGTACCGCGAGGCGTTGTCGACGAGGTTCGCGACCAGCCGTTCCAGGAGCAGCGGATCCCCGAGCGTCGTGCCCGGCTCCAGCGAGGCGTGCAGGCGCAGGGTGCCGCGTTCGGTGGCGTCCAGGACGTCCTCGGCGACCGTGGCCAGGTCGACCTCGTTCCGGACGGTGAGGCCCCGCTCGGTGCTGGCCAGCGTGAGCAGCGCGTTGATCAGCCGTTCGGCGTCGTCGATCACCGTCCGGACGTCCTGTGCCATGCCCGCAGTTCTCCAGGTGTCGGTGATGGCTTAGCGAGGACGACGTCGATGGTGGTCCGCATGAAGGTCAGCGGGGTGCGCAACTCGTGCCCGGCGTTGGCGATGAACCGCCGTTGGCTCTCGAACGCGGCCTGTAGGCGGCTGAGCATGGTGTCGAACGTGTTGGCGAGGACGTGCAGTTCGTCACGCGGCCCGTGCAGCGCGACCCGGGCGGACAGGTCGTGCTCGGAGGCGGCCAGGGCGGCGGCGGTGATCTTGTGGACCGGTCGGAGGACCCGTCCCGCGACGACCCAACCGGCGAGCACGGCCAGCAGGGTCGACGCGGCGAGCGTGATCAGGGAGTACCGCAGCAGATGCGCCAGGGTCGTCTCGCGCTGGTACCTGGCGCCTTCCTGGGCCGCCTCCTTGCACTCCATGGGGCAGGGGCTCCGGCTGGGCAGCTCCTGCCCGCAGGCCTCCTGTGCGCGCAGGTAGGCAGGGTCGGCCGTCATCTCGGCCTTGGTGACGTGCTCCAGCCGTCCGCCGACCGTCATGCTGCCGTCCAGGTCGGGATCGGACATGTCGATGCCGTGGGCACGCATGCACGCTGCGTACGCCCGGAACTGTTTCATCTGCTCCGCCGGGACGGTCGGGCTTCCCACCGGCAGGCTGGCCACCAACGCGTAGGTGATCACGACGATGATCGCGCCGCAGGCGACGAAGAGCCCGGCGTAGAGCAGGGTCAGCCGGACCCGGATTGTCAGTCGTGGTGTGGTCACATCCGGTACCCGCGGCCGATGACGGTATCGATCAGCGGCGGGTCGCCGAGCTTGCGTCGCAGGCGGGCCATCGTGACCGACACGACGTTGCTGAACGGGTCGGCATTGGCGTCCCAGACGTGCTCGAGGAGCTCCTCAGCGCTGACGACGCGTCCGTCCGCGGCCACGAGCATCTCCAGCATCGCGAACTCCTTGCGGGTCAGCGACAACGTGTGGGTGCCGCGGCTGGCGCGGTGGCGGGCCCGGTCGACGGTGAGGTCGCTGCGGCGCACGACCGACGGGCCGGACGGCCCCCTGCGGCCTAGCGCGCGAACGCGGGCGACCAGTTCGAGGAAGTCGAACGGCTTGCCGAGGTAGTCGTCCGCGCCGAGCTCGAGGCCGTCGACCCGATCCGCGACGTCCGCGGCCGCGGTCAGCATCAAAATCCGCGCCTCGCGGCCGGCCAGGTCGCGGCAGACCTGGTCGCCGTGCACCACCGGGAGATCCCGGTCGAGGATGATCACGTCGTAGGCGATGACCGCCGCTTCGGCCAACGCCGTAGACCCGTCGTTGACGACATCAACGGCGAGCCCGGCGTCGCGCAGCCCTTCGGCGATCCGGTCGGCCAGCGCGACGTGGTCTTCCGCCACCAAAACCCGCACGGCGCCATTGTGCCCGGCCGGACATGACAGCAGTCCCACAAGCGTTGTTGCGCTGATGTCATCGGCCCGGGCGTAGACCAACCTCTCATGAGACGAATGTCTGCGGTCCCGGTGCTGATCTGCGTGCTGGCGCTCGCCGCCGCGTGCAGCCCGACGACCGATCCCGGCGTCCCCACGGCGAACAGCAGCGGCAGTGCCGCGCAGAGCGCCGGCTCCGGCGGCCTGACCGCCTACGCCAAGTGCATCCGGGACCATGGCGTGAACGTCCCGGAGCCCGCCCAGGGCGTCGACGCCAGGGCGTGGATCCGGCAGCAGGCCGACGCGAACCCGGCGTTCGACGCCGCCGCGATGGCGTGCGTGCACCTGGCGCCCGCCGACTCCGGCGAACACGCCCAGCAGGTCAGCGCCCAGGAGCTGGAGCAGCTGCGCGCGTACGCCGTGTGCATGCGCGCCCATCAGATCGACGTTTCCGACCCCACCCCGCAGGGCAGCATGACGGTCGGCGGCCGGCTGAAGGACGCCTCCAAGGCGCAGCTGGAGGCAGACCCCGCCTATCGGGCCGCGCACGAGGCGTGCAAAGACAAGCTGCCCACGCAAGGGGCCAAGTAGTGCGGCGGTCCGTGCGCGCCACGCTGATGATCGGTGGCCCGCTGGTGGCGGCCTCGGCGGTGGCCGCCGCCGCGATCGGGTTCGGCGACGGCTCGCCGCCGACGACGGGGGTCGCCCCACCGGCACCGGCGACCGCGACGGTCACCAGGGCGACGCTCACGCAGACGCAGCAGGTGAGCGGGACACTCGACTACGGCAGGCCTGTCACGGTCAACGGACGCGGTGCCGGTGTGATCACCTGGCTGCCGGAGCCCGGCACAGTGATCAGCCGCGGGCAGGCGGCGTACAAGGCCGACAACCGACCGGTGATCCTGTTCTACGGTGGGCTGCCGCTGTACCGGCGACTGCACACCGGTGACAACGGCGACGACGTTCGGCAGGTCGAGACCAACCTCGCCGCACTCGGGTACACCGGGATGACCGTCGACGACACCTACACGGCGGCGACCGCGGCCGTGGTGAAGCGCTGGCAGCAGGACAACCGCCTGCCGTCCACCGGAACGTTCGAGCCGACCGATGTCATCCGCGCCCCGGCCGAGCTGCGGGTCACCACGCTCGCCGGCCAGCTCGGCGACCCGGCCAGCGGCCCGATCCTGACGTACACGGGCACCACCCGGACCGTGCGCATCGCCCTCGACGTCGCCCTGCAGGGCCTGGTACGCCAGAACATCGCCGCGACCGTGACGCTCCCCGACGGCAGAGCCGTCAACGGCACCGTCACCCATGTCGGCGCGGTGGCCACCGCCGGGCGGACACCCGCCGATCCGGCGACGATCGCGGTGACGGTGACGCTGGCCGACCAGTCCGCGCTCGGCACTCTCGAACAGTCGCCGGTCGGGGTGCAGCTCGTCTCGGCACGTGTGGAGAACGTGCTGACCGTGCCGGTCGCCGCGCTCGCCGCGCTCGCCGAGGGCGGGTACGGCGTGCAGGTCGTCACCGGCTCCACCAGCCGCTACGTCCCCGTCCAGCTCGGCATGTTCGCCAACGGGCGCGTGCAGATCACCGGCAACGGCATCGTCGAGGGCACCGTCGTGGGGGTTCCGTCATGATCACGCTCGACCTGGTCACCAAGACCTACGCAGGCGGCGTGCAGGCGCTGCGGGACGTGTCGCTGAGCATCCAATCCGGCGAGATGGTCGGCATCCTCGGGCCGTCCGGATCCGGCAAGTCCACGATGCTGCACCTGATCGGGGCCCTGGACCTGCCGACCGCCGGCACCGTGACCATCGCCGGGCAGAACCTGTCGGAGCTGTCGGACCGCCAGCTGTCCGCGCTGCGCGGGCGTACCCTCGGCTTCGTCTTCCAGCAGTTCCACCTCGCCGCAGGCGTGCCGGCCCTGGACAACGTCGCCGACGGACTGCTGTACGCCGGCGTCCCGCTGCGCGAGCGGCGGCGGCGCGCCAACGACGCGCTGACCCGGGTCGGGCTGGGCCACCGCCTGACCCACCGACCGCATCAACTGTCAGGCGGCGAACGGCAGCGGGTCGCAATCGCCCGCGCCGTCGTCGGCGACCCCGCCCTGCTCCTCGCCGACGAACCCACCGGCAACCTCGACTCCGGGTCGGGCGCCGAGGTCATGCAACTGCTGCGGCACCTGCACACGGCCGGCACCACGGTCGTCGTCATCACCCACGACCACGACATCGCGGCCGGCTTGCCCCGCCGCATCGTCCTGCGCGACGGCGAGGTCGTCGCATGAATGCGCCTCCCGTCACCGGACCACCGACCCCCATGCGGCAGCGCGACACCGCCGCCGCCCCGTCGGTGCTCCTGCCCCGCGACCTCGTCCGGCTCGGCGCCGCCGGCCTGCGCACCAGGCCACTACGGGTGTTCCTGTCCGCCATCGGCATCGCCATCGGCATCGCCGCCATGGTCTGCGTCGTCGGCATCGCCGACTCCAGCCGCGAAAGCCTCGACCGGCAGCTCGCGGCGCTCGGAACCAACCTGTTGCGGGTCACCCCCGGGCAGGCACTCAACGGCGCGCAGTCGCACCTGCCAGCCGACGCCGTGACAATGATCGACCGGATCCCTCCGGTCACCTCGGCCACCGCCACCGCGGCGCTGCCGGACGTCCACGCCTACCGCAACGACCGCACGCCTGTGATCGAGACCGGCAACATCACCGTGGTCGCCGCACACACCAACCTGCTCGGCACGGTCGGCGCACAGGTGGCCAGCGGCACCTTCCTCAACGAGGCGACGGCGCAGTACCCGACGGTGGTGCTCGGCGCCAACGCCGCCGGACGGCTCGGCGTCACAACGCCTTCCCCGGAGACCAGGGTGTGGCTGGGCGGCCAATGGTTCACCGTCATCGGGGTGCTGCAACCCGTCGCCCTCGCGCCGGAGCTGAACTTCGCTGCCCTGGTCGGCTGGCCGGCGGCCGTCGCCAACCTGCAGTTCGACGGATACCCCACCACGGTGTACACCCGCACCCGCGACGACGCCGTCGTCGCGGTCCAGAAGATCCTCGCCGCGACGGCCAACCCCGAGCATCCCAACGAGGTCACCGTGTCCCGGCCCTCCGACGCCCTCGCCGCCAGGCAGGCCACCGACACCACGCTCACCGCGCTGCTGCTCGGGCTCGGCGCCGTCGCACTGCTGGTCGGCGGAGTCGGCGTGGCCAACACAATGGTGATCGCCGTGATCGAACGACGCCCAGAAATCGGCCTACGCCGTTCCCTAGGCGCCACCCGCGGGCACATCCGCATCCAGTTCCTGGCCGAAGCGCTGCTCCTCTCCGCACTCGGCGGGCTGGGCGGCGTCCTGCTCGGCATCGCGGTGACCAGCGGATACGCCGCCTACCAGGGATGGCCCACGGTCGTGCCGCTCTGGGCCACCGCCGGCGGCATCGGGGCCACGCTGATCGTCGGCGGCTGCGCCGGCGTGTACCCGGCATGGCGAGCCGCCCGCGTCTCCCCGACCGAGGCGCTCACGGCCCCATGACCGCCTGACGTTCACCCGGACCACCCCGACACGCTGGCCGTCCGCCACAACCTCGCCCACTGGCGGGGGCAGGCCGACAGCGAATCCGCTCAAGAAGGCAGGCGCCCAAGCACATGCAGCACCGATCGACTGTGTCGCCGAGGGGTCCGGTGGCGGAGGGGCGGCGGATCGCCGCCGCCCTCACCGCGTACGAGGCTGGGAGTTCCAACCCGGCCAGCCCCACCGCACCTGTGGCGGTGGGGCTGACCTGCACGTCGAGATCTCTTGGCTCGCAAGGGTCGGCGTGGCATGCCGGGACCACCGGCGATCCGCGACGGGTTAGTACACACCACTGCCGAAGGTCTGCGCGGGCGACCAGCCGCCACCGCTGGGGAACCAGTACTTGATGGTGCTGTCGGTCCCCCGGGCGAATACGTGCAACACACCGTTGTGGACCGTGCTGCTGACCCCGCCCCTCACGTTGCCGCCGATGGTCTGCGCGGGGGACCAGCCGCCACCGCTGGGGAACCAGTACTTGACCGTCGCGTCGTTGCTCCGGGCGAACACATGCAACACGCCGTTGTGGACGGTGCTGCTCAACCCGCCGGTGGCCAAGCCGCCGACGGTCTGCGCGGGGGACCAGCCGCCACCGCTGGGGAACCAGTACCTGATGGTGCTGTCGCCGGTGATTCCGAAGACGTGCAGTGTTCCATTGTGGACGATCGCGCTCAACGCGCCGACCGTGGTGCTGGCGCCGCCGACGGTCTGGGCGGCCGACCACCCGCCACCGCTGGGGAACCAGTACTTGATCCCCCCGTCGGTCCCTCGGGCGAACACGTGCAGCGTGCCGTTGTGGACGACGGCGCTCAACGCGCCACTGGCCCCACCGCCGAAGCTTTGGGCGGGCGACCACCCAGTGCCGCTGGCGAACCAGTACTTGATGGCGCCATCGGTGCCGATGGCGAACACGTGCAGAATTCCGTTGTGGACGGTGGCGACGGGGTCGCTGGCGATCTGCCAGTCGATGGTCTGGGTGGCCGACCACCCGCCACCACTGGGGAACCAGTAGTGGAGCTTGTTGTCAGACCCTCTGGCGAACTCATACAGGATGCCGTTCCAGACGACCGCACCGGAGGACTGGGACGGGGGCGGGGGCGCGCAGCCGTTGCTGCTGGTGACGTTGACCGGGCCGCTGATCGGACCCTCGACGTAGATCGGGCCTGTGCCCGCGCTGCCGTCGGAGGTGATCCCCGAGGGGACGCCGTTGAACCAGGACTCGGTCTTGTTGCCATCGGCAAGCTGTTCGTAATGCAGGTGGTACGTGTCGCCAGCGGCGCCGGTTTTGCCGACGTTGCCCAACTGCTGTCCCATCACGACCGTCTGGCCCACGCTGACCAGCGGCTGCGCGTTCATGTGGAGGTACAGGGTCTGCCACCCGTTGCCGTGGTTGATTTTGACGTGCCAGCCGCCGCCGTTGTCAAACCCTGAGGACTGGACCGTTCCGCCGTAGGAGGCCACGATGGGGCGGCCGGCGGTCCCGCCGGAGTTGGCATACATGTCAATGTCGTAGTCGTCGTGGCCCTTGTAGGTCTGAAGCTTCCACGACTCCCCGCACGGAAACGGGAGCTGGAACAAGGGCCGTGGACCTGCCGCCTGGGCCGGCGTGGCTAGCTGGGCGGCGGCCGTGAAGGATAGTCCTATCACGACAGCCGCAAGGAGGCTCATTCTTCGTTTCACAGGGGTACCTTTCGTGTCTCGGCGCACGCGAGCGCTGCTGAGGAATTGGCTGACCGTCGCTTTGCCGGTTACAGGCGCTGGCCAAAGGCATGGTGGACAGCCGTCCTCTCTCCCCAGTGGATGGCCTTGAGGCAAAGTCCAAATCAGATTCTGTTGCCTACGTCCAGCGTGGGCTGCCGAGGAGCCGGTCACCAGGCAGCTGACCGGCGACTGACCGGCGGTTGCCGGCGGCGGGCGGCAGGGTCGGTGCACCCGGTGGTGCCCTGGTCCAGGTAGCCCTGGTCGACCTCGCCCCAGCGCTGCTCCGCCGCGCCCCAGTCGACGGCCACTTCTGCGGGTAGCGCGCGTCGTCGTAGCTGGTCTCCAGGAACGCCTTGCGCTGCGGGTCGAAGCGCGGGTTGATCGGGTTGTTGCCCCAGGCCCCCACGGGGGTGCCGTCACCGTGATCCGGGTCCTGAAGGATGCGCAGGGCCGCGGCGAAGTACGCCAGCGAGCTCTGCACTGGCAGCTTCGTCACCGCACGGTTGCGCAGGCGTGGCAGCATGCATTCCGCGTGCACCGGTCGGATGCGGGGGGTATCTACTGTTTGGCGATGTCGTTCGCGCACACCGTCGCCGGCTTGGGCTCACGCAGGAAGGGCTGGCCACGGCTTCAGGATTGAGCGTGCGCAACATCCGGGCCATCGAGAGCGGCCAGGTGACCAGTCCGCGACAGGCGACCGTGCGCTTGCTGGCGACGGCGTTCCGTCTGGAGGGTTTGGACCGGAAACGGTTCTACGCCGCGATCGCCGAGCCGGCCCCCATCCCGACCGGGGGTGTAGCGCTCCTAGCCGGCCGCTCCATTCCGGCCCAGCTACCCGGCGACGTGAGCCACTTCGTCGGTCGCGAGGACCAGCTCCACGAGCTGGACGCGTTGCTTGAGCCACCGGGCGACGCCGGGACCGGGACGGTGATAGTCACGGTCGGGGGCACCGCCGGCGTCGGCAAGACCGCCCTGGCCGTGCACTGGGCGCACCGTGCTGCCGAGCGGTTCCCCGACGGTCAGCTCTACGTCAACCTGCGCGGCTTTGACCGCGACGACGAGGTGGTCGATCCCGCGGACGCGATCCGCGGCTTCCTCGATGTGCTCGGTGTCGAGCCACACCAGGTGCCGACCGAGCGCGACGCACAGGCGACGCTGTACCGCAGCCTGTCGGCGGGGCTGCGGCTGCTGATGATCCTGGACAACGCCCGCGACTCCGACCAGGTCCGCCCGTTGCTGGCCGGCGGCCCGGCCGTGCGTACCGTCGTCACCAGCCGGAACCGGCTAACCGCCCTGGTCGCCGAGGTCGGCGCGCGGCCACTCGTGCTGGACCTGCCGGATCAGGCGGAGGCCGCCGCGCTGCTGCACCGCCGTATCGGCGTCGGATCGCAGGACGACGACGCCACCGAGGCGATCGTCGCGGTTTGCGGGCGGCAGCCGCTCGCGCTCGCGTTGGTCGCGGCGCGGATCCGGCAGACCGGGTTCCCGCTCGCAACGGTCGCCGCCGAACTGCGCCACCCCAGCTCCGCCGCCCTCGACGGGGTGTGGGTGGTGTTCTCCTGGTCGTACCGCGTCCTCGACCCGTTTGCCGCCCGACTGTTCCGCCTGCTAGGGCTCACGGCCGGCGTCGACATCGGCACTGACGCGGTGACCGCGCTGGCCGGGGTCACTGGCGAGGAGGCCCGCCGGACGCTGCGCGAACTCACCGACGCCAGCCTGCTCACCGAGCACGCACCAGGCCGCTACCACCTTCCCGGCCTGCTGCGCGTCTACGCCGCCCAGCTCGCCCACCGGACCGACACCGAGGAGGACCGCCGGGCCGCGCTCACCCGGCTGCTCGACCACTACACGTACACCGCGTACCAGGCGGACCGGGTACTGAACCCGACACGCGCCCCGATACCGATGGGGTCGGGCGTCGCCGCCGACGGCACCGGACCGGCGGCACCGCCCGACGTCGGGGCGGCGCTGGCGTGGTTGGCCGCCGAGCGGGCGGTGCTGCTGTCCACCCTGCGCCAGGCCCGCGACGCCGGGCTGGACCGGCACGCCTGGCAGCTGGGCTGGGCCT
This sequence comes from Phytohabitans flavus, assembly GCF_011764545.1. Classification (GTDB taxonomy): domain Bacteria; phylum Actinomycetota; class Actinomycetes; order Mycobacteriales; family Micromonosporaceae; genus Phytohabitans; species Phytohabitans flavus. Next base: position 1,707,007 of record NZ_AP022870.1, read on the forward strand.
TGGACTCGTTCCTTTACGAGCACCGCCACTGGCACGACGAGGGCGCCGCCTGGGCGGTGGCGCTGCGGGCGGCCACGGCGTTGATGGACCGCCAGGCCGTGGCGCACGCGCACCGCTTCCTGGGCGTGGTCGCCGGCCGCCTCGACCGGTTCGCCGAAGCGCACGACCACATGCGTCGAGCAGTCGAGATGAGCCGGGCGGCTGGCGACCGACCCGGTGAGGCGGAGACCGAGTACGTGCTCTCCTACGTGTGCTGGTTGCAGGCCGACCATGAGCGCGCGTTGCACCATGCGCAGCGGTCGCTAGCGCTGTGGGTGGCCCTCGACCACCCCGTCTGGGAGGGGAAGGCGAGTAACGCGGTCGGCTGGTACCACGCCCAACTCGGTGCCCCGCACCTGGCACTGCCGTACCACGAGCGCGCGGTCGCGCTGCAGCGGCGAGCCGGGGACCGGGCGAACGAAGCCGTCGCCCACGACGCCCTGGGCCGGGCCAACCACAATCTGGGGTACCACGAAGCCGCGGCCGAACACTACGACCACGGGCTGCGTTTGGCGCGGGACCTGGCCGATCCGATCCTGGAGGCCCAGCTGAACAGTCATCTGGGGGACACCTACCAGGCCATCGGCGACAGCGCCTCGGCCAGGGAACGGTGGGAGGAGGCGTACAAGGCCCTGATGAACGCCGGTCACCCGCTGGTGGGCGACGTCGCCCGGAAGCTCCAAACGGTGTGGGGTTCAAATTCGCGGTGGAGCCCTCGTATCGAGGCGCCGTGAGCGTGCCCCGCCACCGTCGAGATCAGGTACGGGTTCGTAGCTGCGTCACCCCTCGCCAACCAATGCGCTCCCCGACGCCGCCTCGCCAAAGCCGGACCGATCGCTGGTCGGGCCTTGCCCCGAGACGCTGCTGGTCACGGCGATGGAACAGATCACGGCGGCCATCCCGACCGCCTCGCAGGTGAAGTCGAAGATGGCCGCCCTCGACCCGGCGTTCGACCCGCTCAGCTACGGCTTCCGCGACTTTCTCGCCCAGCTCGGCCACCGTGTCCGCACGCGTCCACGACCGTGACGTCCGCCCCGGCCACCAGCTGCGCCAAGCCCTCTGTGCACGACGCGGCGTCGACGACCACAGGCAGGGCGCCGTCGCCGGTGGCGCGCAGCAATGCCTCGCGCGCGCGTTCCCGCATCGTGGCGTACCCCTCGGTGAGCCCCTTCGACTTCCACGGCGTGCCGCAGCACAGCGATCCGATCGTCTCCGGCACCCGGATCGGCACGCTGGCCCGTGCGCAGAGGGCCAGGAAAGCGGCACGCACACCCGAGTCCCCGAACATCGCCGACGTGCACGAGGGAAAGTAGACCGCCTGCGCATCGTCGGACGCGACGCGCCGCCGGCGGCCCACTGCGAAGGCAGTGGGCGGCCGGCTCGACATCGGAAACATGGTCGCGGGCGGTCCCGGCTTTGATGGAATTCGCCAGCGCGGATCAGTAGTTCGGGGTGATGCCTTCGTATCTCGTGCCCACGCCCGTGTCACAGGCGGCGAAGACGAGGGAGCTGACGTTGGCGTCGTAGAGAACGTTCGTCCAGACCGTGGCGTTCGTCGCGCCGTACGGGACTTGCTTGGATAGGTTCTCGCCGTCCGAGTTGCGGTGAATCGTCACCGAGCAGCCAAACTGGTCTTGGTCTGGGCCCCATGCGGCGCGAATGCGCCCCCAGACTGTGCGACAGTTCGGGCTGTAACGCAGGTCGACATATGGCCCATCTACTCTGCCGGTGTGGATATTCCTCATCCGGACGGTATACACCGACCGCGCATCGTTACCGCAGGACGGGCCGAGGACGTCCGGGTCAACATTGTCACAGTTCGATTGGTCGCCGGGGGTTATCCAATTGCAGACGGCGGCTTGCGCCGGAGTTGCGGAACCGACGATGGTGGCGGTGGTGGCCATCGCGCTGAGTGCAAGCACACCGAGCGCGGCCTTGAGGCGTGAGTACATGGAGCTCGCTTTCTTCTCTGGCTCACGTCGTGGGCAGCACTCGTGAGCAACACAGCGTGGCTATTGGCGGATGGACGTCGTGAATTGCCGTCGAGCGTCTCCCACCCACTGGTCGAGTGCGATCGTGGCTCTGCGTTACTTCTAGCGCCCCGGGCATTTGACCGGAACGGCGAACGGGATACATCGAACAAAATCCGACTCAACCGCTGGTCGCAGCTTTGTTCGACGCGAACGTCGAACATTAGCGATGAGGCCTCCTACTCGATCCCGGCGCCAGGTGCTGGGCGTCGGCGCCGCCACAGCCGCACCGGCCGCTGCCCAACGGGCATGAGGCTTCGCTCTGGCTCAGCCACGTTCCGCTCGCCAATCTCGCCGGCATCCTCGGGTGGCGGGTATCCTGAAGCCGCCGGTCTGACGCGGTACGGCAGCGAAGTACAGCAACGCCAGCAACCGAACCAGGCTGGACGGAATCAGACCTCCCGCCCACCGTTCTCGCGGACCTGTTCGGCATCCACCCCGGCACAGCCCATCGATGGACCCAATTCGCAAGCAACAGCTGGTCTGACTACATCGCAGCCAATCCCTGAACCTCGATCGCGCCGCAGTTGGCTCCACCCCACGCGGCCGCGACGCCGAACAGGAAGGCTGCGGCGACGTCAGCATTGGGCCGCTGAGTCACTCTCCGTAGACCTCGACCGTGATAGCCAGCGACACGATGGATTGCATGCCCGACGCGACGGCACCGCCAACGGCCAATCAGAGGCAGGACCAAGGGGCGCTCAGATGCTCTACCAGAGCCCGGCTGACTTTTGCGCCAAGTACGCCAAGGTGCGCAACCGCGACAAAGCTGGCGGATTCGGTGAGATGTCCACACTGGACAAGGTGACCGTCGTCAGCGAGACCTCAGACACGGCGCGGGTCGAGGCGCTCTGGTACACATCTGGCCACGACCCGGATTCCGGGTACTACGACGCTTTTGAGCGCGTCGCCTTCGTCCTGGTCAAGCGGCACGACGGGTGGCGCCTGCACTCCGAAGAAAATCTCGGCTACGAGGACAACTGATTACTGAAGGAGGGCGCCGCGCTCATGCAGCCGCGATCCGCGCGGGCGAAGCGCGGGCCATGCCAAGGCAGAGGGCGCCCTCGTCGCCTACGACGAGGGCGCAGGTTGGCGCCTGGCAATAGCGGTTGGCCTACCGGTCGGCTGACCTACCGGTACGCGTCTGCGTTCCCATGTTCGGCGCGACCCCGGCGTGTCCCGTTGAACATGGGAACGTCGGTCTGGCGGTGGATGCGGTAGAAATCGTTGGTCGCTGGCGCCCGCCATCGCGATAAGCATTTGGGGTCGCGGCGGCGGGTCCGGCGTCGCGCCAGCCTCCACCTACCGGTAGCCCCCGGACCGGGCGGCTCAGTGGGCAGCATCTGGGTGGCCTGGCATCCCGGATCCACCGCTGCTGCTGCCGGAAGCGCCGCCGGCCATACCGGATCCGTCGTCCTCGGTGACGATGTCAGGCTTCGAGGTGGAATCACCTGGCGCCGGTACTTCCGTATCGGCGGTCACCTGGATCAGCCGGGCCTGTCCGGCCTCGTCCTCGGCGTGCTCTGCATCGACCGGCTGTTTACCCTGACGTGCCCGATATCCCATGCGCCCGTGATACCCCGCATTAACGATCGGAAACCGTGGGCGTAGTCCATCCCAGCGTGGTTGTGACCTGCGATGGTCTTCAGCGCGGATTCCCGTAGCACAGCGGCATGACCAGCAAACCGGCCACCGCTTCCGCGATACCAGCTTGGCCGAGGCGGCCTGAGATCGTGATTAGTGAACCGGAGGCGGGGTATGCGGCTGAGAAACCGTCACCAACAAGCGGCCGGTAGCACCGGCTGATTCTTGCCAACGAAACTGATCCGGGAGGAACCATAGTGTCACACGAGTATCGCAAGGATCCCGAGGCAATCTCTCGGCTGTCGCGGGAGCAATATCAAGTTACACAGGAAGAGGGGACGGAGCCCCCCTTCAACAACGCCTACTGGGACAACAAGGAGCCCGGACTCTACGTCGACATCGTATCCGGTGAACCCCTGTTCTCGTCCGTGAACAAGTACGACAGCGGTACCGGCTGGCCGAGTTTCACCAAGCCGGTCGAACCGGAGAACGTGGTCGCGGTTCAAGACTCGAGTCTCGGCACGATCCGCACGGAGGTCCGCTCGGCGCACGGGGACAGCCACCTTGGGCACGTGTTTGACGACGGTCCCGCGGAGGCGGGTGGTTTGCGCTACTGCCTGAACTCGGCCGCACTTCGGTTCATCGGGCGCGACGACCTCGAGCGCGAGGGCTATGGCGAATACCGCAGAACCTTCGAATCCTCAGGGAGTGTCGAGTAGTCCTGCCGCTGCTTCGGGTTGGCTGGCCGCGTGCGGCGCGTGGCATCGCCTAGCCTTCACCCTGTCACCGCCATCCCACCGGGGACAGCCCCCACTTGTGCGGGTAGGCGGGCACCGCGACGGTCCGGTCCGGCAACGTCCGGTACGTAGCCGCGTCCAACTACGGCGCCGAACGGCTGGACCAGGCGCTGGAAGACCGCGGCTGCCAACGGCTGGGTGCCGTTCGTCGCCTTGCCGACCCACTACAACCCTGGTCGAGCGGGAGGCGGTCGGCCCATGCGACTGGAGTACTAGGGCTGGGTGGGCGAGCGGCGGCGCCTGCCGTCACCCCATGAGGGGTCAGGCGGGACCCGGATCGTCGATCCGGCCGGCCGGGCCGGGCTTGGAGCCGTAGCGCTGCCGGAAGGCTGCGGTGAAGATCAACACGCCGATTCGAACCGGCGGCGCCACCTGCGTGGTACGACTCCTAATACGGTGCAGGACGGGCAGAACGGGCGAGCTGATGACGGCACGTAGGGCGGAAGCGCTACTACGCAAGCCGGGGCAACCGCGAGGAATCAGCTACCTGGAGCTCTTCTTCGACCTGGTGTTCGTCTTCGGGCTTACTCGGCTTTCCCAATGGCTCCTCGAGGACTTCACGTCTCGGCGGCATGTTGCCGTGGCGACCCAGATGGTGCTGTTGCTGCTGGCCCTGATGATGGTCTGGGTGTCGACGGCATCGATCACCGACCTGTACGACCAGCGGCGGCCAGTGATCCAGTTGGTGGTCGCGGGGGCCATGTTCGGCGCCCTGGTGATGGCGGTCACGCTGCCCGAGGCGTTCGGCTCGGAGGGCCTGGAGTTCGCCGGTGCGTACGTCGCGATCCATATCGGCCGTGGCCTCGTACTCGTGCCCGCTCTGCGGGGCCACGAAGTCCAGCGCCGAGCGGCGGGCGTAATGCTGTGGTACGCAGTCTCCGCTGTGCCGTGGATCGTCGGGGCGGCATCTCCGGAGATTTCAACGCGTGCAGCGTTGTGGGCGCTGGCCTTGGCCATCGAGTACCTGGGAGCGGCGCTGTTCTATCCCGCGCCGTGGGTTCACCGCCCGACCCCGGCACGGTGGTCCATTGGGGCGGAGCACATCGCCGAGCGCTACCTGCAGTTCTTCATCATCGCCCTCGGCGAGTTGATCGCGGTCACCGGTGCCACTGACGGCGCGAAGTACTTGGCAAGCGGTGGCGCCGCTGCGGGGTTCTTTCTGGCGTTCGCAACCACCGTGCTGCTTTGGCGGACGTATCTCTACCGGGCTGGCGCGTTGCTGCACGCCGCCATCGCGGCGGCTCCCGTGCCGGCCCGTATCGTCCGCCGGACGCTGCTCGCTCACGTGATCATGGTGGGCGGCGTCGTCGCCGCTGACGCCGGCTTCGAGCTGGCTATCTCGCAACCGCTGGGGCACATCGATCCGACCTGGATCCCCCTCATCGTCGGCGGGCCTGTCGTGTTCCTGATCGGACGGGTCCTGTTCGGGTACACGATATTCGCCCGGGTTTCCCAGTCCCGGGTGATCGGGGCACTACTGCTTGCCGGCGCCTCGCCAGTGATGTTCTTCCTGCCGCCATTGGCCGTCGCCACCACGGTTACTCTTGTCCTGGCCAGCATCGCCTTTACCGATGTCGTCGTTGCCAGGGGACGCCCGCCCAAACCGCCGTCGCCACCCGGCGGATAGCCGTGTGCATCTGTCAGTCGACGCTTGAGTCGCATGTTCCGCCTTGGCGCCGTGCACGAGCCACCGACTTCACCGCCTCGACCATGTACTCGTACCCCGTGCACCGGCACAGGTTGCCGATCAGCGCCTTGCGGATGTCCTCCTCGTCAGGATCGTCGTGCGTGTCGAGAAGCTCCTGGGCGGCGAACAGGGCACCGGCCACACAGAATCCACACTGGAAGGCGTCTTCCTCCCACATCGCCTTCTGCAGCGGGCTGAGTTGTCCGGGCGGCGCGATGCCTTCGAGGGTCACGATCTCCGCACCGTCGGCACTGGCAGCGAGCAGGAGGCACGATTTGACGGCCTGCCCGTCGAGCTTGATGGTGCATGCACCGCAATCGCCGTTCATGCACCCCACCCGGGTGCCCTTCAGGTCGAGGTTGTCGCGGATCGCGTAAACGAGGAGCGTGCGGTCCTCACACACGAAGGTCCGGCGAGTGCCGTTGACCGTCACGCTGACGGTGCTCACGGGCGCGGGGGTCTGGTGGGTCATGCGGACCCGGCTCTTTCGACGGCTCGGCGCGCCAGGACACCGGCGACGTGCTTGCGGTAGTGAGCGGGGGCTTGGGAGTCGTGCCACGGGTCCTCGATAGCCTCGCGCACCGACTCAGTTAGGGCTGCGCCGTCCCAGCCGCCATCGACGCGGAACGCGGAAACGTCCACGCGGACCGGAACTGCTTGGGCGGCGCCGATGGTGACGTGCGCAGCGGAGTCGTCAATGACGGCCGAAGCGGTCACCACGGGCCAGCCGCTGGACGCGGCTTGCATCTTCAAGTAGCCGGTCGACGCTGGTGCGACCGGGATCCGCATCCCGGTCAGTAGCTCGGCCGGACCGAGCGCGGTCTTCTGCGCGTCGAGGAAGAACTCCCCCGCGGGAATCTCCCGCGGACCGTCAGGGCCATGAGCGCACATCGACGCGCCGACGGCGACCAGCGCTCCGGGGACGTCCAAGCAGGGGCTGGCGTAGGCTGCCGAGCCGCCAAGCGTCCCGAGATTGAGGATCTGGCAGCCACCAGTCACGACGCCCGCGAGTTGTTGGAGCAGGACGCTGCTACCGGCAAGCCGCTCGGCGCGCAGGACCGTTCCGTAGGTCACCATCGCGCCGATCTCGACGTGGTCGGTATGCACCGTGAGCTTGTCGATGCCGAGACCGCGGAGGTCGACGACGTCGCGGGCACGCCGCTCGTTCCTGACCATCTGCGGGACAACCACGGTGCCGCCACCGATGACGACGCCCTCAGCACCGGCTCCCAGGAGCACCGCCGATGCTTCCTCGGCCGTGGTCGGGCGGTGGTATCGGATGTCGTATCGGATCATCGGGCGACGTCGCTACTCAGAAGAGCATCGAGAATGCGCGAGGGGGTCAGCGGAAGCTGATGCACGGTGACACCGACCGGCTCGAGCGCATCATTGACGGCGATCGCAACCGAGGCCAAGGCCCCTCCGACCCCGCTCTCCCCTGCGCCCTTCGCGCCAAACAGGGTGAACGGCGAGGGGGTGACCTGAGTGCCGAGACGAATCGTCGGCAGGTCGGTCGCGCGCGGAAGCAGGTACTGCTTGAACGTCAGAGCCTCCGGATGTCCCTTGTCGTCGAAGGGCTGGCTCTCGTACAGCGCCCCACCGATGCCCATGACGATCGCACCGTTGAGCTGGCTGTCGACGAGCTTGGGGCTGATGACCGTGCCGGAGTCATGGACGCAGCTGTAGTCGATGACCCGCGGATAGCCAGTCTCGCGGTCGATCTCCACCACCGCGACATGGGCGGAGTACGGAAAGCACGGATAGGGCGAAATACGCCCGTGCTCGTCGGGGACCATCGTGACGTTGCCCGGCCGGTAGGTGCAAGTGGCCTCAAGCTGAGGCTCGAGCAGACCAGGATTGACATAGCTGGTGCTGTAGATCTGCTCGCACAGAAGCGCGAAGTCCATCGCCCTGGACGGGTTAGCGGCCGATCGCACCTGCCCGTCCGAGAAGACGACGTCGCCGGGCTCCACCTCGAGGAGCACCGATGCGGCGGTGCGCAGCTTGTCCTTGATCTCCCGAGCGGCCAGGACCCCAGCGCCTCCGCCAGCAACGAGGCTGCGCCCGGAGAAGCTTCCGAAACCGTACGGACTGATGTCCGTGTCGCCCTGAAAGACGGACACGGTCGAGGGGTGCACACCGAACTCTCGAGCGACGAGCGCGGCGATGCTGGTCTCGTTGCCTGTGCCGGAACTGGTGACGCCGGTGAGCACACTCACCGCCCCATTCGGGCTGACCCGGACGGTGGTGGTGTCGTGGCCGCGTATCAGGCTGCTGGCGTCCGCGCCCTCGGGAGTCAGGTCGAACGCGACCCCGACGCCCAGAAGCGGCCCGTCGGCCGGTCGATCACGCTGAACCCGTCGCCACTCGTGGTAGCCGCTGAGCTCCACCACCTGGTCGAGAGCTCCTTGGTAGTCGCCACTGTCGAGGTGCTTTGCCCGGGTCCAGTAGGGGAACTGGTCGGAGGCGATGAAGTTGACGCGTCGCACGTCGATCGCATCCATGCCGATCTTCTTGGCGACAAGGTCGACGATCCTCTCGATGACGAGCGTGGCCGACTCCTTGCCGTAGCCACGGGCGCCACTCCAGGGCGCCTTGTTCGTCACCACGCCGTAGGACTCCATTTTGTAGTTCTTGATGGCGTAGGGACCGGGGAAGGACATTCCGTTGGGGTAGACCATGCTCCAGCCGCCCCAGGTGGACAGGCATCCAATGTTGCCGATCGAGCGGTTGTGGACGCCATTGATACGCCCATTGGGCTCGAAGCCCACGCGGAACTCGTGACGGAACTCGCGCGCGCCGATGAGGAGCGATTCAGCCCTCGTCTCGAGCCACTTTACGGGCCTTCCGGCGAGCCGGCTCAAGAGGCACACCAGGGACTCTTCCTGGTAGCCGTGGAACTTGAGCCCGAAGCTGCCACCAACGCGAGGCTGGACGACGCGGATGTTCGCCTCGGTGACGCCGAGCGTGACGGAGAGCTTGGTCCGTACCTGATGGGGCTGCTGGGTGGAGGCGTGAATGGTGATCTTTCCGCCGCGGGTCCAGTCGCCCACATACCCTCGGCACTCCATCGGAGCGGCCTGGAAGCGCTGGATCGAGATGACGTCCTTGATGACGTGGGTCGATGCCGCGATAGCGGCGTCCACGTCCCCCTCCTCGAACGGGAACATGGCAAGGACGTTGTCCTCCCAGTGGTCGAAGACCTTCGGCGCGCCCCGGGCCATAGCCTCAACGGCGTCGGTGACGAACGGGATCTCCTCGTAGACGACATCGATCAGATCCAGCGCCCGCTCCGCGTCGGCGAGCGTTTCGGCTGCCACGGCGGCGACCGGCTCACCGACCCACCGGACCTTCTCGGTGGCCAGGGCGTAGAACTCGGCGGTCGGCAGGCCGAAGATCTTCGGGTCGAACAGGTGCGGTAGCGGGTTGACCATCCCGACGAGGTCGTCTCCGGTGAGTACGGCCAGCACGTTGCGGGCGGCCTTGACCTTCTCCACGTCGATCGCGACGATCCTTGCGTGCGGATGCGGACTGCGCAGAATCGCAGCGTGCGCCACATGACCGAGCGGCAGGTCGTCGACATACCCTGCGGCGCCGGTCATGATGAGGTCCCCGTCGCGCCTCAGCTCACTGACCAGGCCGTCCTGCGGCTCGATGTCCCCGGCTCCCGGCTGATTCGTCGCGTTGGTCAAGGTCGCTCCTAACCACCAACCAGCAGCCATAGCATAAGGTGCAGACTTCCAATACCGTGTGTAATTGCACCAAGGTAACCCGGGCCTGTATCGGTACCCGAACGGTGAACGTCACCGACTCCAAGGGCGGCACCTGGCCGGACGAGGACTGGTTCGCCGTCAACGCCCCGCACCGCCGGCGAGGCGCGCGGCGGCTACGGCGGCGGGCTCACGATCCGGCCCGGGCGGAGATCGGGTCGCGCATCTGCACCCGCAGCTCGGAGGTGTAGCGGCGCCCGTCGGCGTCGGTGAGCCACGCATGGTCCGAGTCGGGCAGCAGCTCCGTGACAGCCAACCCGGTCTCCGGGCCGCCGGTCTTCTGGGCGGCGGTCATCATCGCGCAGAGCACCCTCGCGTACAGCGGGCTGGTTAGGTCGAAGTAGCAGGGCTTGACCTCGGTGTCGACGCGGACGAAGACCCGCTCCGGCAGGCCCAGCTCGCGCCGCCAGCGGCGCACCGCCAGATAGCGCTCCCGCTCGCCGGTGGCACCGGCCAGGCCGGTCTGCCCGACCGTACTGCGCCAGGTCTCGCGGGCGATCACCAGCCCGTCCACCGAGATCCGGGGCGTGTGCGGGCCGAGGCTGGCCAGCTTCCACGCGTCGAAGGCGTGCAGCCAGAGCAGGCCGGTGAACATCTCGATCAGAGGCCAGGACCGCCCGTCCCGGTCCCGGGCGCGCAGCCCGCCCTGGCCTGGTACCACGGTCAGCGCTGTCACCGGCAGCAGCCGGCGCCGGTCGACACCGGGTGCCGGGGCGAAGCCGAGCTGCACGTCGTCGGGGCCGGTCAACCACTCGGCCTCGCGCGCGGTGAGCCGCGGCCAGCTGTCCGGCGCGGCGAGCGCCACCCGGCTCGACGGCACGTCCCGCCCCATCGCCGCGATCATCCCGTCCGGGTCGGGATGGCCGACCGAGAAGAAGTGGGTGTCGAACGCGGCCAGGCCGATGTGCAGCTCGCCGAGCACGATCGTCACGTCACCGCGCTCGGCGGCCTCCTTCGACGACGCGCTGATGTGCAGGTCGGGGCTGTGGATCCGGGCCGCGGCCCAGCCCGGCGCGGTGGCCGGGAACGCGGCCGTTATCCGGTCGGTCAGCTCCGCGCGTGGCAGGTCGACCTGGCTGGTGGTATCAGGCACGGAGTCCAGGTCGAGGACCTCGGTCCACCGCCGCCGGAACTCCTCGATCACCGGCTCGGCGGGCCGGTCCCGGCCGACGAACGCGTCGACGGCCGGGTACCAGACCCGTTCGAACGGCACCTCGGCGACGCCGAGATCGGCCGCGACGTCCTGGTACAGCTCCTCCAGCCGGTCGGTGTACCGGCCGGCCAGCTCGCTGGTCAGCCATCGGGCGGACAGCAGCAGCGGCTCCAGCGGGGCCAGCTTGGCCAGCACCGCGTCGCCGATGGTCAGGTCGAGGTCGCGCACCGTCTCCAGGTGGCACAGGGTGCGGCCGGCCTGGGTCTGGCCGGCGTTGTGCCGCGGCGGCAGGCCGCTGATCTCGGTGAACTCGGCGTCCAGTGCGGTCATCGCCGCGGCCAGCGCTGCCGGGTCGCCCGCGGCGGCGATGTCGTCCCGGCGGGCGCACAGCCGGTCCAGGGCGGCCAGCGCCGGCTCGCGGGCGCCGGGGTCGCCGACCCCTTCGAGCAGCCGGCGCAGCGCCGCCTCGGCGGTGAGGTCCATCGGCAGGTCGGCGCCCCAGGTCAGCAACTCCCGCTGCACCAGGTGGTCGATCACGGCGGCGACGTCCGCGGGCTGCCGGATCCCGGGCGGGGCGTCGGCTAGTACCAGCCGGGTGACCTCCCGGGCGGACCGTATCCCGTCGCAGTGGCCGATCACCGCCGCCTCCGGCGCGGACAGCGGGATCGCGCCCAGGTACGGGTGCCGCACCGCCCGGTCGTCGAGGGTGAGCTGCGGCGCCAGGCCGACCGGGAGCCAGGGGCGGATCCGCGGGTCGGCGCTGAACGCGGCGGCGACGGCCGCCAGCGCCCAGCGCTCGAAGAAGACCCGGCGGTGCCGCTCCGAGCCCGGACCCGGCCGGCTGGTCAGCGGCGGCGCCTGCGGGTCCAGCTCGACCCAGCACAGTGGACCGAAGAAGCCCACCGTGTCGTTCTTGGCGCAGTACCGCTGCCAGTACTTGGCGACGATCTCCTCCCGGCTGCGGTGCCGGGAGTTGCGGGCGGCGCCCGGGCCGGCCCGGAGCAGCCCCTCGATCGCCACCAGCACGCCCGGGTTCTGCCAGATCACCGCCTGCTGGAAGCGCGGGTCGGCGGCGACCTCGTTGAGCGCCAGGCCGGTGTCGGCGACCGCCGCCGCGAACGCCGCGGTGAAGTCCTCGTCGGTCCCGGGCGCCCCGGAGGTCAGCAGCACGTCCGCCGCCTTGGCGCAGGCCGGCATGGAGAGCCTGTCGAGGCCGTCCACGCCGAACCCGGCGGACCGCAGCAGCCCCCACCGCCAGACCTGCCACCGCGTGCCCGGGATTGGGGCCAGGTGATCCGTCATCGTCACTCCTGTCGGTTCGGTCGTCAGGTCATCGCGACGAGGATGCGGCGCGACCCGGTGTACGCGTGCCGGCCGTGCATCACGAGCATGTTGTCGATCGCCAGCACGTCGCCGGGTTGCCAGTCGAACGCGCTCTCCCCGCGCCGGGCGGTCTCGCGGACGTTCGCGAGGTCCTCCGGCGGGATCGGGCTGCCGTCGCCGTACGTCGCCGACTGCGGCAGCTCGTCCTCGGACTCGGCCATGGCCAGCAGCGCCTGGGCGGTGGCGTCCGGAAGGCTGGAGACGTGGAACTGCTCGGCCTGGTTGAACCAGACCTGGTCACCGGTGATCGGGTGGTTGCGGACCGCCGGGCGGACCTGCCGGATGCGCAGGTCGCCGTCGTCGGTCCAGCGGAACTCCGTGTCGCCGGCCTTCAGCAGCTGCTCGACAATGGCCCGGTCGTCGGTCTGGTACGTCTCCTGCCACGACTTGCCCGGGCCGTACCCGCCGTGCAGGGACTGCAGGTAGGCCACCCCCTCGACTCGAACCGCGACCGGACGCCCGGGTCGAGGTCGTCCAGCAGCGCCCGGCCGTCGGAGACCGGGGTGCTGCCGCCGGTCTGCGGCGCCACCAGGCAGCAGAAGAACAGCCGCCGCGGCCAGCGCGAGGCCTGGGAAAGCTCGTTGTGCAGCGAGATGTCGTACTCGGCCGGGTACTCGGTGGAGGTCCAAACTCCATCTTGGACATTCGTGCGCGGCGAGTTGCCGTGGTAGGCGTCGAAGGGATCGCCAAAGCAGGACACGACGTCGTGGAACTCGCCGGCGCTGGTCACCCGAGGCCGCGCAGCAGCACGGCCCCGGTGTCCAGCAGCCGCTCGTCGATGTGGTCGCGCAGCGCGGCCACCCGTTCGCGGCGGTCCGCCGGGTCGGCGGGGTATGGCTCTTTCAGTACGGCTATCTCGGTCATGCGGACGCCTGCACCGGGTCGGGGAGCTCCCTGAGCCGCGGCAGTGGCGAGACGGCCATGACCACGATCGGGATCAGCACGCCGATCGCGAAGACCAGCAGGATCGGCCGCAAGCCGACCGCCGCGCCGAGGAAGCCGGCCGCGAGCGCGCCGAGCGGGGCGAGCCCGAGTGACAGGCCGCGGAACGTGCCGACCACCCGGCCCTGCATGTCGTTGGGGGTCAGCACCTGGCGCAGCGAGGCCATGCCGACCTGCGCCATCGGGCCGGACATGCCGATCAGCAGTTGCGCGCCGGCCAGCAGCCCCACCATCAGCCAGGTCGGCCCGCCGGCGAGCGGGATGAGCAGGAACGCGCCGTTGCCGAACACGGTGGCCCAGAACGCCGACGGGCCGGGGCCGACCATCTTGAGCAGCTTGAGCGACAGCAGCGAGCCGACCACCGCGCCGACGCCCAGGAAGCCCAGGGTGACGCCGATGACCGTGGTCGACAGGCCGAGGTGCTCCTTGAGGTAGAAGACGTACAGCGACTGGATCCCGGCCGTGAACGTCATGTAGCAGGCGCTGGCGATCAGCAGCGGGCGGATCACCGGCTGGGTCCACACCCACTTGAGGCCGTCCCGGATCGCGGTGAACAGCTTCGGCGGCTTGCCGCCGCCGTGCGGCGGCGGCTCCGGCTTGCGGATCAGCGCGCTGGTGAGCGCGCCGACCAGGTACGAGACGGCGTCGATCAGCATGACGGTCGCCGCGGAGAAGAAGGCGATCAGCAGGCCGGCGATGCCGGGGCCGCTGACCTGCGCGACCGACTGGCTGATCTGGAACCGGGCGTTGCCCTCGGGCAGCTGCCTGGAGTCGACCAGCGAGGGCAGGAACGCCTGGTTGGACACCTCGAAGAAGACGCCGAGGATGCCGGCGACCAGCACGATGCCGTACAGCCAGTAGATGGTCAGCGAGTCGGCGAAGAACAGCAGCGGGATCAGTCCGATCGCGACGGCCCGCCCCAGGTCGGTGGCGATCATCGTGGGCCGGCGCCGCACCCGGTCGGCGAACACTCCGGCGAACAGGAACAGCACGAACGGGGCGCGGGCCAGCGCGCCGAGCACGCCCATCTGCTGAGCCGTCGCGTTGAGCAACTGCACGGCCACCAGCGGCATCGCCACGATGGTCACGTACGAGCCGAACACCGAAAGGCTCTGGCCACTCCACAGCTTGAGGAAGTCGCCGTTGCGCCACAGGCTCGGCGGTGCGTCGGGCTCCTTCGCGGGTGCTGCGACGTCAGTGGTCGAAACCATTGTCAGTCCACCTCCTGATCTGGTCGGCCATACCGGCCACGAGCGGTTCGTATACCGAGGTAAAGCGGGTTCCCGGGATCGGCGCGATGGCGAAGCGCCCGCTGACGACGGCGCGCCAGCCGAAGTCGTCGCCAGGGGTGATCTCGGGGTCCTCGGCCGGTTGCAGCAGCACGACGTCGCCGTCGTACGGCTCGTGCCGGTGGTGGCCGACCGCGTGGGCGGTCGACTTGAACACCCTGAGGTAGTGGCGGGCCTGGTCGAGGTCGGCCGTGTCCGGGCGCAGCCGGCGCTCGCGACCCGCGGCGGCCACCACGGCGGCCAGCCGCTCGTCGGTGGGCATGCTGCGCAGCTCGTCGAGGTCGACGCTCTCCAGGATGTCGACCCCGCCGGCGAGGGCGTGGATCATCAGGAACGTCTCGTCCTCCAGCGAGGAACGGACCACCGGCTCGTCCGCCGACGACCAGGTCGGGAAGACCAGCGGGACCTCCTCGCCCTCCGCCTTCAGCCGCCGGCCGATCTCCAGCGCGATGTTCCCACCGATGCAGAACCCACCCAGCAGGTACGGGCCGTGCGGCCGGACCTCCCGGATACGGCGGACGTAGTCGTCCACCATCTCCTCGAGTGTCCAATGTGGCTCTTCGCCCTGGACGAGGCCGCGGGCCGGGATCGTGTAGACCGGCTGGTCGTCGCCGAGCCGTTCGGACAGCGGCCGGTAGCGGAAGACCTGCCCGCCGAGCGCATGCGACAGGAACAACGGCGGCCGGTCGCCGGTGGTACGGAGCGCGACCAGCGGGCCGCCGGCGCCCATGTGCTCGGGCCGGCGCAGCTCGGCGCCGAGCAGGCGGATGGTCGGCGCGGTGAGGACCGTGGTCACCGGCACCTCCTGGCCAAGCTCCGCCCGGATCCGCACTGCCAGCCGCAGGGCGAGCAAGGAGTGCCCACCGAGGGCGAAGAAGTCGTCGTCGATGCCGACGACGGGCAGACCGAGCAGGCGTTGCCAGATGGTCGCCAGCCGGGCCTCCACCTGGTCGCGCGGCTGCCGGAACGGCGGGCGCGGCGACGCATCCGGCTCCGGCAGCGCCGCCCGATCCAGCTTGCCGGTACGGGTGACGGGCAGCGCGTCCAGCGGCTGGAACCGGGTGGGCACCAGCGCCGGCGGCAGCAGCCCGGTCAGGTGCTCGCGCAGCTCGTCGACGGTCGGCGGCTTCGCCGGGTCGGCGGCTACCACGTAGGCGACCAGGTCGGCTCCGGCGGGGCCGGGCCGGGCGACCACCGCCGTGGTCCGGACCGCCGGGTGGCTGGACAGGGCCGCCTCGACCTCGCCCGGCTCGATCCGGATCCCGCGGACCTTGACCTGGTCGTCGGAGCGGCCGAGGTACTCGATCTCACCGTTGTCCAGCCAGCGCGACCGGTCACCGGTGCGGTACAGCCGCTGCCCGGGCTGGCCGTACGGGTCGGGGCGGAACCGGTCGGCGGTCCAGCCGGGCCGGCCCAGGTAGCCCTGGGCGAGCTGGACGCCGGCGATGCACAGCTCGCCCGGGGTGCCCACCGGAGCCTGCCGGCCGAGCGGGTCCAGGACGTACAGGCGTGTGTTGGCGATCGGCGCCCCGATCGGCAGCGGCCGCTCGCCGGGCCGGCAGTGGTGCCAGCTCACGTCGACGGCGGCCTCGGTCGGGCCGTACAGGTTGTGCAGTTCGGTGCCGGGCAGCAGCTCCAGGACCCGGTCGGCGAGCCCAGGGGAGAGGGCTTCGCCCGAGCAGAAGATCCGGCGCAGCCCGCCCGCCCGGCCGACCGCCGCCACGTCCTCGACGAACGCCTCCAACATGGACGGTACGAAGTGGATGGTCGTGGCGCCGGACTCCTCGACCAGGCGGCCCAGGTAGTCGCTGTCACGGTGGCCGTCGGGCTCGGCGATGACGGTGGCGGCGCCGGCGGTCAGCGGCCAGCACAGCTCCCACACCGACACGTCGAAGCCGAACGGGGTCTTGTGCACGACCCGGTCGTCCGGTCCGAGCGGGAACTCCCGCTGCATCCACCGCAGCCGGTTGCCGATCGCGGCGTGGTCGACGACGACGCCCTTCGGCGTGCCGGTCGACCCGGACGTGTAGATCACGTAGGCCGGTGAGCGCCGCGGCGTCATCGGCCACACCGGCTTGTCCGGCCGGGCCGCGATCGCCGCCGCGTCGGTGTCCAGCAGCAGCTTGGCGCCGGGCACCAGGTCCTGCCACCGCGCCGTGGTGACGACCAGCCCGGCGCCGGCGCTCATCAGCTCCAGCCGGGCCTCCGGCAGTTCCGGGTCCAGCGGCAGGTACGCCGCACCGGCGGCGAGGATCGCGTGCACCGCGGTCAGCAGCTGCGGCCCGCGTTCGAGCAGCACGCCGACGGTCTGCCCGACCCGCACGCCGCGGGCGACCAGCTCGTGGGCCAGCCGGTTGACCTCGGCCACGAAGTCGCCGTAGCTGATCTCGGTGTGGCGCCAGACCAGGGCGGTGGCGGCCGGGGTGGCGGCGGCCTGGGCGGCCACCAGCTCCGGCACCGTCGCCCCGTCCGGCCACTGGGTCTCGGTGCTGTTCCAGCCCGCTTCCGGTGCCAGGCCGGCGGCGGTGAGCAGCCCGGCGCTCTCGCGCGGGTCGCCGTCCGGGTCGCCGGCCAGCGCGGCCAGCACCGCCTGGTACAGCGCGGCCAGCCGCTCGATCTGCTCGGCCGGGAACTCCAGCCGGTTGTAGGTCAGCCGCAGCCCGAGGCCGCCGGACCGGGTGCGGGAGAACCCGGCCGCGAACGGCAGGTTGGTCTGCTCGAAGAAGTCCTGCTCGACGATCTCGATCCGGCCGTCGCCGGGCAGCGCGTCGTACACGTGGAAGTCGCGGTAGTCGAAGAGGGTCTCGAACAGCCCGGACCGCCCGGCCACCCGCTGGATCTCGAACAGCGGGAACGCCCGGTGGTCGAGGATCGCCAGCTCCGCGTCGAACGTCGCGCGGACCAGCTCCCGCCAGGTCGGCTGGTCGACCCGTACCCGCACCGGCACCGAGTTGAGAAACAGGCCGAGCACCTGTTCGGCGGCCTCGTGCTCGGGCCGGCCGTGGGTGACCAGCCCGGTGGTGACGTCGACGGTCCCGCTGACCAGGCCGAGCGCGCGCAGGTGGGCGGCGAGCAGGATGGTACGGGTCGGCACCCGCAGCTGCCGGGCCAGCGCCGCCACCTGCCGCACGGCCGCCTCGCCGACGGCGATCTCGACGGTGGCGGTGTCCTCGCCCTGCCCGGTCGGGTGGCCGGGCTGGCGGGGCAGCAGCGCCGGCTCGCCGTCGGCGGTGGCCGCCTCCCAGAACGCGGCCATCTCGGGCCCGGCGACCGCGGCCCGCTCGGCCGCGACGAAGTCCCGGAAGGTGACCGGCACCGAGGTCGCCGGCAGCGCCGTGCCGTCCAGGTGGGCGGCGTACCGCTGTAGCAGCTCGGTGGCGAGGGTGGCCACGCTCCAGCCGTCGAGGATCGCGTGGTGGAAGCTGAGCGTCAGCGCGACCTGGCCCGCCGGTAGCCGGTGCGCGAAGACCCGCAGCAGCGGCGGCGTCGACCAGTCGATCTGTTGCCGCTTCTCCTCCTCGCGCCAGGCCAGCAGCCGCTCCCGGCTCTCGCTCGGCCGGTACCCGGTCAGGTCGAACTCGGTCAGCGGCACCGTCACCGCCCGGTGCACCAGTTGCAGCGGCTCGGAAAAGTCCTTGAGGTTGAACGAGGTGCGCAGCACCGGGTGGCGGCTGGCGACCTCGGCCAGGGCGGCCCGCAGCGCCGGCCCGTCGTACCGGGTCCGGAGCGTCATCGTGTACAGGTCGTGGTAGGTGGCCGAGTCGGCCTGCAACTCGCTGTGATACAGCATGCCGGTCTGTAGGGCCGTGAGCGGGTACGCGTCCTCGGGCAGGTTGCCGTCCGCGGCCGGCGGCCGCTCGGTGCTGCCCGGGGGTGGCGCTGTCGTGGTCATGCTGCGTTACCTCCGAATAGGCGGGTCATGATCGCCAGGTCGGCGCCGTCGACCAGTGCATAGGTGCCCGGTCGCGCGTCTGCCCGCGCCGGCTGGGCCGGGTCGCCGCCGCTGGTGGCCAGGGCGCCGGCCAGTCCCCGCACGGTGGGGTGCCGGTACAGGTCGCTGATCGCGGCCGGCAGGCCGGCTGCCCGGAGCCGGGCGATCACCTTCAGGCTGCGGATGGAGTCGCCGCCGAGGGCGAAGAAGTCGTCCTCGACGCTCACCGTCGCGGCGCCGAGCACAGCGCCCCAGACCTCGGCGACCGCCCGCTCGGTGTCGGTGCTCGCCGGTACGTGCGCCGCGCCCGCGCGCGGGTCGGGCGCCGGCAGCGCGGCCCGGTCCAGCTTGCCGTTGGCGGTCAGCGGCAGCTCTTCCAGCGGTACGTACACCGCCGGCACCAGATGCTCGGGCAGCTGGCCGCGCAGCCGCTGGGCCAGTGCCGGGCCGTCCACCGTGCCGCCCTTTTCCGGCACGACGTAGGCGACCAGGCTCCGGCTGCCGTCCCGGGCCGCCGGCGCGAGCACCACGGCGGAGTGGACGGCCGCGTCCGCGGCGAGCGCGGCCTCGATCTCGCCCGGCTCGATCCGGAAGCCGCGCACCTTGACCTGGTGGTCGAGGCGGCCCAGGTAGTCGAGCTCGCCCTCGGGCAGCCAGCGGGCCAGGTCGCCGGTGCGGTACAGCCGGGCACCCGGCGGGCCGTGCGGGTCGGGTACGAACCGCTCGGCGGTCAGCGCCGCCCGCCCCAGGTAGCCGCGGGCTAGCTGGACCCCGCCGATGCACAGCTCGCCGGGCGAGCCGACCGGCACCCGCTGCCCGGTGGCGTCGAGCACCTCGATCCGGGTGTTGGCGACCGGTCGCCCGATCGGCACCGCCGCCTCGCCGGCCAGGCAGGCGTGGTAGGTCACGTCGACGGCGGCCTCGGTCGGCCCGTACAGGTTGTGCAGCCCGAGCCCGGGCAGGGCGTCCAGGACGCGGGCCGCCAGGGCCGGGGCGAGCGCCTCGCCGGAGCAGAACATCAGCCGCAGGCTCGCCAGCCGCGCCGCCAGGTCCGGCTCCTCCATCACGGCGTCCAACATGGACGGTACGAAGTGGACGACGGTGACCCGCTGCTCGCCGGCGAGCCGGAGCAGGCGGTCCGGCGACCGCTGGTCACCGGGGTCGGCGACCACCATGGCGGCGCCGGTCAGCAGCGGCCAGCACAGCTCCCACACGGACACGTCGAAGCTGGCCGGCGTCTTGTGCAGCACCCGGTCGTCCGGCCCGATCGGGTAGGTGTCCTGCATCCAGGCCAGCCTGTTGGCGATGGCCCGGTGCGAGACCCCGACGCCCTTGGGGCGCCCGGTGGAGCCGGAGGTGTAGATGACGTACGCCAGCGAGTCCGGGTGGATCACCAGCTCTGGTGCGGTGTCCGGCCGCGCCGCGATCGCCTCAGCCTCGGTGTCCAGGTGCACGGCGGTGGTGCCGGGCACCCGTACGGCCAGCGCGGCCGCGGTGACCACGGTGGTCGCGCCGGCGTCGGCCGCCATCAGCGCCAGCCGCTCCGGCGGGTAGTCCGGGTCGAGCGGCAGGTACGCCGCGCCGGCCGCCTGGATGGCGTGCAGCGCGACCACGAAGTCGATGCCGCGGGGCAGGCAGATGCCGACCACGCCGTCCGGCCGCACGCCGGCCTCGCGCAGGTGGTGGGCCAGGCGGTGCACCCGGGCCAGCAGCCCGGCGTAGGTGAGCCGGCCGGTACTCGCGACGAGCGCGTCCCGGTCCGGGGTGCGCGCCGCCTGCGCGGCGAGCCGCTCCGGCACGGTCCAGGCCGGCGGCGGCGCCTGGGTGGCGTTCCACCGCTCGATCCGGGCGACGTCGGGTGCGAGGTAGCCGGTGGCCGGGCGGGGATCGGCCCTCACGTCGCCGGCGATGGCGGCCAGCACCCGCAGGTGCAGGTCGCTGATCCGCGCGGCCTCCGCGGCGGTGAACTGGTCGCTGTCGTAGCGGACCTGGAGGGTGAGCGTGTCGCCGGCGCCGCGGATCAGGTTGACCGCGAACGGCACGTCGATCTGCTCGAAGAACCGGTACCCGGTCACCCGCAGCCGGTCGGCCGACGGCAGCGCCCGGTACACGTGGAAGTCGCGGTAGTCGAACAGCGTGTCGAAGACCGGGCCGCCACCGGCCAGCCGGTGGATGTCGACAAGCGGGAAGGCGCGGTGCGGGATCGCCGCCACCTCGGCCTCGTACACGCCGCGGATCAGCTCCGACCAACTGGGCCGGTCCACCCGTACCCGGATCGGGATGGTGTTGAGGAACATGCCCAGCACCCGCTCGCCGGCCTCGTGCCGGGGCGGCTGGAGGTGACCACCCCGGTGACCACGTCCGGGTCGCCGGTCAGCAGCGCGGTGGCCCGCAGGTGCGCGGCGAGCAGCACCGTGCGCAGCGGCACCCGGCTGGTGCGGGCGGCCTGGCCCAGGGCGGCGGCCACGCCGGCGTCCACCTCGGTGCGCAGGACGCCGACGGCGCCGACGATCCCGATGCCGGCGCCGTCGGCCGGCGCGAGGCGGGGGAGCCGGCCGCCCGGCGCGTCGGTGACGACCTCCCGCCAGAACCCCTCGGACTCCGCCGACGAGCGGCGGGCCAACTCCTCGGCCACGAAGTCCCGGTACGCCGGCACGGGCGCGGCACCGGCCGGCTCGCTCCCACCCGCGTACCCGCGCAGCAGTTCGGTCGCCAGCGTGGCGACGCTCCAGCCGTCGAGGATCGCGTGGTGGAAGCTGAGCGTGAGCGCCTGCTCGTCGTCTGGCAGGCGGTGCAGGAAGACCCGCAGCAGCGGCGCCGCCGCCGGGTCGAACCGGTGGCGCTTCTCGGACTCCTCGAACGCGGCCAGCGCCGCCGTGGCGTCCGCCGCCGCCCGATGGTCCACTTCGGACACCGTGACGGTCGCTTCGGCGTGTACCACCTGTACCGGCTCGTCGAAGTCGCCCACGTGCAGCGAGGTACGCAGGATCGGGTGGACGGCGGCCGCGCGGGCCAGCGCCCGCGCCAGGACGTCCGGCCGGTAGGCGGCGCCGGCCAGCCGCAGCGTGAACACGTCGTGGTAGGTGGCGCCGGAGCCGTCGAGTTCGTTGGCGAACAACATGCCGGTCTGGAGCGCGGTCAGCGGGTAGGCGTCCACAGCGGACGGCCACCGGGACCGCACCGCGTCGGCGACCGCCGAACCCAGCAGGTCGAACGGGACGGCCGGCGCGGTGTCGGCGGCCGGCCCCTCGGCCAGCGCGGCGGCCAGCTCCCGCACCGTCTGGTGCTCGAACAGCTGCGCCAGCTCCAGCCGGTAGCCGGCGTCGCGGAGCCGGGCGACCACCTTCAGCGCGCGGATCGAGTCGCCGCCGGCGCCGAAGAAGTCGTCCGCGGCACCGACCCGCTCCAGCCCGAGCACCGACTCCCAGACGCCGGCGACGGCGCGTTCGGCGGCCGTGGCAGGTGCCACGAACTGCGTGCCGGACTCGTCCGGGCCGGTATCGAGGACCGGCACCGACGGCAGCGCCGCACGGTCGAGCTTGCCGCTCGAGGTCAGCGGCAGCTCGGCGACCGCGTGCAGCACGGCCGGCACCAGGTGGGCGGGGAGCTGGCGGGCCAAGTGCTCGCGCAGCGCGCCGGGCGCGGGCGGATCGTCCGGGTCGGCCGGCACGACGTACCCGGCCAGGGTGTGGCCGGCGCCGGCGGCGAGCACGGTGACCGCGGCGGCCCGTACCGCCGGATGCCCGAGCAGCGCGGTCTCGATCTCGCCGGGCTCCACCCGCATGCCGCGGATCTTGACCTGGTCGTCGAGGCGGCCGTGGTACTCCAGCTCCCCGTCCGGCAGCCACCGGGCCAGGTCGCCGGTGCGGTAGAGCCGGCTGCCGGGTGGGCCGTACGGATCGGGGACGAACCGTTCAGCGGTCAGCGCCGGCCGCTTCAGGTACCCGTTGGCGAGCTGGACGCCGGCGATGCACAGCTCGCCGGGGACACCGATCGGCGCCGGCCGGCCGTGCTGGTCGAGCACCCGCAGCTCGGTGTTGGTGATCGGCGCGCCGATCGGCACCCGGGGCTCGCCCGGCCGGCAGGCGTGCCAGGAGACGTCCACCGCGGCCTCGGTCGGCCCGTACAGGTTGTGCAGCCCGGCGTGCGGCAGGGCGGCCTGGCACCGGTCGGCCAGCGCGGGGGAGAGCGCCTCCCCGGAGCAGACGACCCGGCGCAGGGCCGGCAGCCGCTCGGCGAGTCCGGGCTCGTCCAGAAAGCTGTCCAACATGGAGGGTACGAAGTGGACGGTGGTGACCCGCTCGTCGGCGAGCAGGCCGGCGAGGTAGCCGGGGTCGCGGTGCCCGCCCGGTTCGGCGATCACCAGGGCGGCGCCGATCCGCAGCGGCCAGAACAGCTCCCACACCGACACGTCGAAGCCGGCCGGGTCTTGTGCAGTACCCGGTCCTCGCCGGGCCGCAGCGGGAAGGTCCGCTGCATCCAGGCCAGCCGGTTGGCGATCGCGCCGTGCGAGACGACCACGCCCTTCGGTGCGCCGGTGGAGCCGGAGGTGTAGATGACGTACGCCGGGGAGGCCGGGTGGACCGGCTCCGGGTCGACGTCGGGCGCCTCCGGCAGCTGCGCGCCGGCCAGCAGCGGGTCGACACCGGTACCGGCCAGCCGATCGGCGAGCGCGGCGGTGGTCACCACCATGCGGACCTCGGAGTCGCGGCACTGGAAGGCGAGCCGGGCGGCCGGGTGTTCGGGGTCCAGCGGCAGGTACGCCGCGCCCGCGGCCTGGATCGCGTGCACCGCGGTGACCAGCTCCGGGCCGCGTTCGAGCAGCACGGCCACCACGTCACCGGGGCGGGTGCCCCGGGCCCGCAGGGCGGCGGCCAGTCGGCGCACCCCGGCGGCGAAGTCGCGGTAGCTGGTCGGCTGTCCACGCCAGACCAGCGCGGGGGCGTCCGGGTGCGCCCGCGCCGCCGCCGCGACACCGGCCGGCACCGGGACGAACGGCTCCGGCGCGGCGGTGTCGTTCCACCGGTCGACCAGGGCCAGGTCCGCGCCGCCGGCCATGTCCAGCCGCGACACCGGCGTGTCCGGGTCGGCCAGCGCGGCCTCCAGCACGGCGGTGTAGTGCCCGGCCAGCCGCCGCATCGACGCCTCGTCGAACAGGTCGGTGCGGTACTCGACCGCGCCGCTGAGCCCGTCCGGCTGCCGCCACACGTACAGGGAGAGGTCGAACTTGGCGGTCGGGGTGCCGAACGGGCGCCAGGCCAGCTCGATGCCGTCCGAGCGCACCGCGGCCCGCTCGGTGTCCTCGACCGTGAACAGCGTCTGCACCAGCGGGGTGCCGCCCAGGTCGCGGCGCGGCCGCAGCTCCTCGACCAGGGCCTCGAACGGCACGTCCTGGTGGGCCAGCGCGTCCAGCGTGACCGAGCGGGCCCGGCGGACCAGCTCGCGGAAGCTGGGCTCGCCGGCGAGGTCGGCGCGCAGCACGAGTGTGTTGAGGAAGAAGCCGAGCAGCGACTGCACCTCCGGCCCGGAACGGGTGGAGACCGGGGTGCCGACGGCCAGGTCGCTCTGGCCGGTGTACCGGTGCAGCACGGTCAGGTAGCCGGCCAGAAGCACCATGAACAGCGACGCGTTCTCGTCGACGCCGAAGGAGCGCAGCCGGTCGGCGGTCGCCGCCGGCACCTTGAAGGGGGCGAGCGCGCCGGCGGTGCCGCGGCGGGCCGGGCGGGGCCGGTCCGCCGGCACCGTCAGCTGCTCCGGCAGCCCGGCGAGCCGCTCCCGCCAGTACCGCAGCTGAGTCTCGCCCAGCTCCCCGGCGACCACCCGGTGCTGCCAGGCGGCGTAGTCGGCGTACTGGACCGGCAGCGCGGGCAGCGCCGCGGGCCGGCCGGCCCGCAGGGCGGCGTAGTGCTCGCCCAGCTCCCGGGCGAACAGGTCGGCCGACCAGGCGTCGTTGGCCACGTGGTGCACGGCGACCAGCAGCTGGTGCCGGCCGCCGGTCAGGCGCAGCAGCAGGGCCCGCAGCGGCGGCTCGACGGCGAGGTCGAAGCGCCGGTCCGCGTGCTCGCGCAGCAGGCCCTCGGCGTCGTCCGGCTCGGTCACCACCGTGAACGGCAGCTCCGCCTCGTCGCGGACGACCTGCCACAGTTCGCCGTCGCGGTCGACGAACTGGGTGCGTAGCAGCTCGTGCCGTTCGACGATCGCGGTCAGCGCGCGGCGCAGCAGCTCGACGTCGAGCGCGCCGTCGATCTCCAGGTACAGGCTGGTGTTGTAGACGGCGGCGCCGGTCTCCAACTGGTCCAGGAACCACAGCCGGCGCTGGCCGTACGAGGCCGGCAGCGGCGCGTCCCGCGGCACCGGCGTGATGGCCGGCAGCGTCAGCGCCTTGCGGCGGCGCTGCGCGACCTTCGCCGCGAGGCCGGCCACCGTCGGCTCCTCGAACACCGCGCGGACCGGCAGGGCGACGCCGAGGGCGGCCCGCAGCCGGGACACCAGCTGGATGGCCAGCAGCGAGTGCCCGCCGAGGGCGAAGAAACCGTCGTGGCGGCCGATCGGCCCGTGGCCGAGCAGCGCGGTGAACAGCCCGGCGATCAGCTCCTCGGTGTCACCCACCGGCGCCTGCGTCGCGGGTCCGGCGCCGGCGCCGGCGGCGGTGCTGTCGGGGTCGGGGAGCCGGGCGTGGTCGACCTTGCCGTGCGCGGCGCGCGGCAGCTCGTCAAGTGCGACGAACGCCGCCGGGACCATGTGGTCGGGCAGCAACGCGGCGGCGAACGCCGGTAGGTCCACAGTAGAGCCGACGACGTAGGCGACCAGGCCCTGCGGGCGGGCGACGACGGCGCAGTCGACCACCCCGGGCGCCGCGGCGATAACCTGCCGCACCTCGCCCGGCTCGACCCGGTAGCCACGGATCTTGACCTGGTCGTCGAGCCGGCCCAGGAACTCCAGCTCGCCGCCGGGCAGCCGGCGGGCCCGGTCGCCGGTGCGGTACAGCCGGGCGCCTGGCTGCCCGCCGAACGGGTCCGGGCGGAACCGGTCGGCGGTCAGCGCCGGCCGGCCCAGGTAGCCCCGGCTGACCGTGGCCCCGCCGAGCCACAGCTCGCCGCAGACGGCGTCGGGTACCGGCTGGCCGTGCTCGTCCAGCACGTAGGCGGCGGCATGGGCCAGCGGCCGGCCCAGCGGCGTGGTGGTGCCCGCGTCGGCCGGGTCGGCGCCGGCGGCCAGGGCGACGGCGCCGACGGTGGTCTCGGTCGGGCCGTAGTGGTTGACGACCGCGCGTCCCTGCCGCAGGTCGCGGACCCACGCCCAGTCGGAGCCCTCGCCGCCGAGCACCAGGGTCCGCCGGGGCAGCAAGGCCGCCGGGTCGGGGCGGCCGGCCAGCAGCGCCCGCAGGTGCGACGGCGTGATCTTCATGAGGTCGACCCGGTGCCGGCGCAGGTAGTCGGCCAGCCCGTGCGGGTCGGTGGCCAGCTCGGTGACCAGGTGCAGGGTGCCGCCGGTCAGCAGCGCGCCGTAGAAAACGGTGGCGCCGAAGTCGAACACCAGCGACTGAAGCTGGGCGAAGGAGCGGCCGGGCGCGGTGTCCAGCAGCGGCCGGACCCCGTCGACGTACGCGGCCAGGTTGCGGTGCGCGACCCCGACGCCCTTGGGTTCCCCGGTCGACCCGGAGGTGTACGTGACGTACGCCAGCGCGTCTGGGTGCGGCCGACCCTCGGGCGCGTCCGGTGGCTGGGCGGCGATGCTGGCGGCGTCGCCGCGTAGGTCTACGGCGGGCAGGCCGTGTTCGTCGCGGCCCGATGCGGTCACCACGGCGACCGCGCCGGAGTCGGCGATCAGGCGGCGCAGCCGCTCGGGCGGGTTCTTCGGGTCCAGCGGCACGTACGCGGCGCCGGCCTTGAGCACCGCCAGCACCGCGACGGCCAGGTCGACGCCGCCGTCCACCAGCAGCGCCACCCGGGCGTCCGGCCGGATCGGCGCGACCCGCGCCAGGTGCCGGGCGAGCCGGTTGGCCCGCTCGTCCAGCGCCCGGTAGGTCAGCTGCTCGCCGGTGGCGTCGACGACAGCGGTCAGCTCGGGGTCGGCGGCCACCCGCTCGGCGAACATGTCGAGCACCGACGCGGGCGTGCCGGTCGCGACCGGGCCCGCCAGCAGCTGCCGCCGCTCGGCGGGGTCGAGCAGCGGCAGCCGGCCGATCGGGGTGTCGAGGTCGGCCAGGCCGGCCTCGAGCAGCCGCAGCAGCCGCTCGGTCAGGGCGGTCGCGGCCGCCTCGTCGAACATGTCCCGGCGGTACTCCAGCCGCCCGACGTAGCCGTCCGGCCGCTCGCCGAGGTCGACGAGCAGGTCCACCTTGGCGGTGCCGGTGCCGACGTCGTCGCTGACCACGCCGGGCAGCAGGTTGAACACCACCCGGTGCAGCGGCGACCCGCTGGCGTCGCGGTCCGGCGCCAGGGTCTTGACCAGGTGGTCGTACGGGACCTCCTGGTTGTCCAGCGCGTCGAGCACGGTGCCTCGGACCCGGTCGACAAGCTCGCCCAGCCCCGGGTCGCCGGCGCAGTCGACGCGCAGCACCAGCGTGTTGACGAACATGCCGATCAGCGGCGCCAGCTCCGGGCGGCCCCGGCCGGTGACCGGGGTGCCGATCAGCAGGTCGGTCTCGCCGGTGAGCCGGTGCAGCAGGGTGGCGAACCCGGCCAGCAGCACGGCGTACGGTGTGGCGCGGCGGGCCCGGGCCACCTCCCGCAGGCGGTGGCCGAGCGCGGGGGCAGCGCGAACATGACGTGCCCGCCGCGGTGCGGGCCGCCGTCGCGGTCGCGCCCGGCGCCCATCGCCGGCAGCCGTAGCGATGCGGGCAGGTCGGCGAGGACGCGTTGCCAGTACGCGATCTGGTCGTCGAGGTCGCCGCCAGCCATCCGCTCCCGCTGCCAGGCCGCGAAGTCGCCGTACTGTAGGGCCAGCTCCGGCAGGTCCGGTGTGGCACTACCGGCCCGCAGCGCCCGGTACGCCTCGCGCAGCTCGACGGTGAGGTTCTTCACCGAGGCGCCGTCGAAGACCGCGTGGTGCACGACGAACACCAGGTGGCAGTCGTCGTCGGAGACCTGGATCAGCCGGGCCCGCCACAGCGGGGCGCGGTCCAGCGGGATCGGCGCGGTGCCGTCGGCCGAGGCGAGCGCCGAGGCCTCCGCCCGGCGCCGGTCCACGGGCAGGCTACGCAGGTCGGTGTACCCGACCTCGACCGGCACCTCGGCGTGGACCAGCTGGGTGAGCTGGCCGTCGCGGGTGACCAGGCCGGTGCGCAGCGTCTCGTGCCGGGCGACGACCAGCTCGAGGGCGGCCCGGACCGCGGCGACGTCGACCGGGGCGCCCCGGGTGCCGAGTTCCACCCGGCACGGCAGGTTGTAGACGGCCAAGTCCGGTACCAGCTGGTTGAAGAACCACAGCCGCTCCTGAGCCGGCGACGCGGGCAGCGGGTAGGTGGCCGGGAGGGTCTCCACGGTCAGGCCTCACCCATCGCGACTCGCAGGCTGCGCGGGCGCATGTCGGTCCAGACCTCGTCGATGTGTGCCAGGCACCGGTCGCGGCTGCCGGCGAAGCCGGTGGCCTGCCAGCCGGCCGGTACCGGCGCGTCCTGCGCCCAGATCGAGAACTGCTCCTCGTCGTTGCGGACCACGAGGTACTCCTGCTCAGCCATCAGGCCGTCCTTCCAGTCGTGGTGGTGCGGTCCGTGCGGGCCAGCACCGGGATCGCGTCGGCCTTCTGCTCGGCGCGCAGGGTTTCCACGTGGCCGGCCAGCGCCGCCACGGTCGGCATTTCGAAGATCGACCGCATCGGCAGCCGGACGCCCAGCTCCTTGCGGGCCATGGCGATGAACTGCACCGCGTTGAGCGAGTTGCCGCCGGCGTCGAAGAGGTCTTCGGTGACGCCGATGGGGCGGCCGAGCACCTCCGCCCAGATCCGGGCGACGCCGGCCTCCAGTTCGGTGCGCGGGGCGTCGAGGCTGCCCGCGCCGTTTCCGGCGGCGGCAGCGCCGGCCGCGCCGACGACCAGGTCCTCCTCGATCGTCTCCTGGGTGAGCCGGCGGGTGTCGGTGATGAGCCGGTGGATCGGCAGCACCGAGGCCACGACCTGCGGGCCGAGGTCGGCGCCGGCCAGCAGGCGGAAGCACTCCGCGCCCTCGGCCGGCCGCATCCGCACCGACGGGTCGCCGCCGGCCTGGGTCTCCTGCTTGGCGGCGGCCGGTGCGGCGACCGCGGCCGCCGGTGTGCCGGCCCGCAGCTCGGCGGCGAACCGCTCGGCGTTGACCCGCCGGCTGGTGAACCGGCTGATCGTCACGATCTCCAGCCCGCTCTCGTCCAGCAGCGACAGGTCGGAGACCCGTACGTCGGCGTCGCCCTCGGGGTCGCGGTGGCGCAGGTGGGTCCAGAACCGGGCCGGCAGCGGGCCGCGGACCGTAACTCGGGCGAACCCGGCCGGCCAGTACGACCCGTCGCCGCCGAGGCCGGTCGCCTCGTCCAGCAGCGCCGGGTGCAGCACCCAGCGGTGCAGGTCGGCGGCGGTGGCGGTGCCCGCCTCCAGCAGGGCCAGCTCCTCGTTCTGTCCACCGTGGACGGTGCGCAGGTTGCCCCAGTGCGGGCCGGCTCGGTGCTCGTCGACGGCCTCGGCCACCAGCGAGCAGCGGGCCTTCACCGCTGCCAGGTCCACAAGGGAGGTACCGGCCGCGTCGACCCAGTGCGCGCTGCCCTCGGCGTGCGTGCGCCGGGCCTCGCCCACTTGGCTTCGCACCGTGAAGGCCAGACCGTCCGCAGTGGGCGCGAACTCCACCCGTACCTCCGCGACGCCGCCCTGGGGCACCGTCAGCGGCTCGCGCAGCACCACGTCGCGCAGCTCCACGGCCTGGCCGGGCGCTGGTGGCGTCGAGACGGCCTGGAACGCCTGCCGGGCCACCTCCAGGTGGCTGGTGCCGGGCAGCACCGGCACCCCACCCACCCGGTGCTCGTCGAGCAGCCAGTGGGTGGTGGCGACCGTGCCGCCGCACCAGTCCGGTTCGTCGCCGTCGCCGCCGTGCCGGGCGGTGAGCAGGTCGGAGTCGATCGGGGTACGACGGTCGCCGCGCTGCAGGGCCCGGAACGCCGCCGGCGCCGCCACCTCGGCCGCCACGCCGACTTCCGACCAGCCGCCCCAGTTGACCGAGACGACCGGCGCCCGCCAGCCGTGGTCGCTGGCCGCGTAGGCGTCCAAGAACTGGTTGGCGGCGCAGTAGTCGACCTGGCCGAACCCGCCCGCCAGCGCGTACGCCGAGGAGCACAGCAGCACGAAGTCGAGCGGCAGGTCGCCGAAGACCGCGTGCAGCGCGAGCGTGCCGGCGACCTTCGGCCGGAGCACCTCCTCGGCGACCTCGCGGTCCTTCACCTCCGCCATGCCGCCACCGGGTACGCCGGCGGTGTGCACGATGCCGTCGAGCCGGCCGAACCGGTCCAGCGCCCGTTCGCGTACCGCCCGCAGGTCCGCCTCGTCGCTGACGTCGGCGGCCGCGACAAGTACCTGGCCGCCGGCCGCCTCCATCCGGCGGATCGCGGCGATGGCCCGGCTGACCCGGTGCGGTGTGCCAGGCGTGGCGAGGGCGGCGTCCCATTCCTCGCGCGGCGGCAGCGCGGTGCGGGAGACCAGCACCAGCCGCGCGCGTAGCCGGGTGGCGAGGTCTTCGGCGACGGTGCTGCCGATGCCGCCGAGCCCACCGGTGATCAGGTACGTGCCGCCCTCGCGCAGCCCGCCGGTCGCCGGGTCGGCCCGCACGGTCCCGGCCGGTACCGGCTGGAACTCCCGCTGCCAGCGGCGGCCGGCCCGGATCGCCACCACGCCCTCGACCGGCTCGGCGGACAACTCGGCGGCGAGTCGGGCGGCGTCGGCCGGCGTGGCGTGCGGCCAGGCGGCGGCCGGGTCGAGGTCGATGTGGCGGACGGCGAGCCACGGCAGCTCCAGCGGCACCACCCCGGCGATGCCGGCGACCGTGGCGTGCTGCGGGCACACCAGGTCCGAACCGGTCACGTCCTGGGTGCCGGCGGTGAGCGTGACAAGCTCCACGCCACCGTCCAGCCCGGCCCCGGCCAGCGCCTGGGTCAGGTTGAGCAGGCTGAAGAAGCCTCGGTCCTGTGCCTGCCAGCCGCGCGCGCCGTGGGTGTCCGACAGCGGCCAGGCGTGCACGATCCGCCTCGGCACACCGCCGCCGGCCAGGTCCGCCAGCAGCGCGTCGTAGTCGGCGCGGACCGCCGGCCGGATCGTGTAGCCGCCGTCGCCGTCGCGGGAGTACGCCGCCCCGGAGCGGACCAGGACGACCTCGGTGCCGTCTGGCAGCGGCCCCTCGGGCCGGTTCAGGTCGGCGAAGAGCAGGCACCGGCCCAGTGGCCGCGCCGGTGCGGCGGGCGGCAGCTGGCGCCAGGCGGGCACGGCGAACCACTGGTCCAGCGGGCGCCGCCGCTCGTCGTGCGCGACGTCGTCGACGTGGTCGTCGGTGTCCGGCTTGACCCAGTGGTACGACCGCTCCCACGGATAGGTGGGCAGTGGCACGCGGCGCCCGGCCGGCCCGACCGCCGCCAGGTCGAGGGAGACGCCCGCGACCCACAGCTGGCCGGCCGTGCCGTACAGCGTCTCCACCTCGGACTTCTTCTCGCCGCGGTGCGGCAGGCTGGCCAGGGCGGTGAAGTCGCCGCCCTTGTGTAGCTTGGCCAGCCCGGCCAGCTGCCGGCCGGGTCCGCACTCGACCAGCTGCCAGGCGCCGCCCTCGATCAGGGTGTCCAGGCAGTCGGCGAAGCGCACCGGCTCGCGCAGGTGGCGGGCCCAGTACGACGGGTCGGTCGCCTCGGCGGCGGTGATCCAGGTGCCGGTGACGTTGGACAAGAACGGCTGCGCCGGCGGCGTGAGCGGCACCTGCGCCACCACCGCCCGGAACGCGGCCAGGACCGGCTCCATCATCACCGAGTGGAACGCGTGCGAGGTGCGCAGCGCCCGGGCGCCGATCTCGTCGGCCGCCAGCTCCGCCGCCAGCTTCTCGATCGCCTCCGCCGGGCCGGCGACCACCGTGGCGCCGGGGCCGTTGACGGCCGCGACCGACACGTCGGCGGGCAGCCGGGGGCGCAGCTCGTCCTCGTCGAGCCGAACCGCGAGCATCTTGCCCGGCGGCATGCCCTGCATCAGGCGGCCTCGGGCGGCGACCACGCGCAGCGCGTCGGCCAGCTCGAAGACGCCGGCGACGGTCGCCGCCACGTACTCGCCGATGCTGTGCCCGACCATCGCGGCCGCGCCAAGGCCCCACGAGCGCCAGAGCCGGGCCAGGGCGTAGCAGACGGTGAACAGCGCCGGCTGGGCCAGCTCGGTGCGGCCCAGCTCCCGTTCGGCCTCCGCACCGCCGTCGAGCAGGACCGTGCGCAGGTCCACGCCGGTCTCGGGCAGCAGCAGGTCGGCGCACTCGTCGACGGCCGCGCGGAAGACCGGCTCGGTCGCGTACAGCTGGGCGCCCATGCCCGCGTACTGCGCGCCCTGCCCGGAGAACATGAGCGCGACCCGCGGCGGGGTGGCCGGCGCGGTGCCGGCGCCGCGGCGGGTGGCGTTGCCGAGCGCGGTGGCGGCGGCGGCCGGGTCGCCGGCGACCACGGCCAGCCGGTGGGTGTGCTGGCGGCGGCCGACCC
The DNA here is from genome assembly GCF_011764545.1 of Phytohabitans flavus. Taxonomy (GTDB): domain Bacteria; phylum Actinomycetota; class Actinomycetes; order Mycobacteriales; family Micromonosporaceae; genus Phytohabitans; species Phytohabitans flavus. The sequence continues at coordinate 1,739,285 of NZ_AP022870.1, forward strand.
GCAGGGTGTACGACACGTCGCGCAGGTCGGTCTCGCGCACCGCCTCCCAGGGGCCTCGGCCGGTGTCCTCGGTGAGGTGGGCGGCCAGCCGCCGGGCCGACTCGGCGAGCCCGGTTTCGGTGCGCGCGCTGAGCACGATCAGGTGCGCGGGGTGCGCCGGAGGCTCGGCCGGCCGGAGCACCGGGTCCGCCGCCGGCGGCTCGGCCATGACGATGTGGCCGTTGGTGCCGCCCATGCCGAACGAGCTGACCCCGGCCCGGCGCGGCGAGCCGTTCGCCTTCCACGGCGACAGCGCCGCGTTGACCCAGAACGGGCCCGGGTCGATGCGGGGGTTGAGCTTCTCGAAGTGCAGGGTGGGCGGGAGCAGCCCGTTCTCGATCGCGAGCACCACCTTGATCACGCTGGCGATGCCGGCCGCCGGCCCGAGGTGGCCGATGTTGGGCTTGACCGACCCGATCGCGCACCACGCCTCGCCGTCCGGGGCCGGGTCACGCCGGTACGCGGCGCCGAGCGCGGCCAGCTCGATCGGGTCGCCCAGTTCGGTGCCGGTGCCGTGCGCCTCGACGTAGGTGATCGTCGTCGGGTCGACGCCGGCCACGCCGAGCGCCTGGGCGATGACCGCGGTCTGGCCCTGCTGGCTCGGCGAGGTGTACCCGGCCCGGTCGGCGCCGTCGTTGTTGATCGCGTTGCCGAGCACGACGGCCCGGACGTGGTCGCCGTCGCGCAGTGCCGCCGACAGTGGCTTGAGCAGCACCATCCCGCCGCCGTTGCCCCAGATGGTGCCTTCGGCCGCGGCGTCGAAGGTGCGGATGTGGCCGTCCGAGGAGTGCACACCGCCCTCGGCGTACACGTAGCCCCAGCCCAGTGGCAGGTCCACACTGGCCGCACCGGTCAGCGCCATGTCGCACTCGCCGGCCCGCAGCGCCTCGCAGGCCAGGTGCAATGTGACCAGCGCGGTGGAGCAGGCGGTGCCGACCGACAGGCTGGGGCCGCGCAGGTCGAGCTGGTACGACAGGAACGTGCTCAGGAACGCGGGGTGGGTGTTGACCGCGACGGCCAGCTCACCGGCCCCGTTGAAGATCCGGCGGTTGCGGCGCACGTTGCGCCACTCGTAGCTGGCGTCGCCGCAGCCCACGTACACGCCGATGTCGCCCCGGTAGCGGGTGGCGTCGTAGCCCGCATCCTCCAGTGTGGTGTGTGCCAGCTCCAGCAGCAGCCGGTGCTGCGGGTCGCGCAGCTCCGCCTCCCGGGGCGACATGCCGAAGTAGGCGGCGTCGAAGTACTCGTAGTCGTCGAGGTAGGCCGCGGCCGGTACGAAGGCGGGGTCGGACAGCATGCTCTCCGGCACGCCGAACGCCGCCTGCTCGGCCAGCGTGGTCGTCTTGATCGACTCCACGCCGTTGACCAGGTTCTGCCAGAACTGGCCGGCGTCGCGGGCGCCGGGCAGCCGGCAGGCCAGTCCGATGATCGCGATCGGCTCCACGTCCGGGTCGTCGGTCATGATGTTGCTCCCCTCAGGTCTGCGCGGGCGGTGCGGCGGGCGCGGCGGCGCCGCTCCATACCGCGCTTGACGCCCCGGTCGAGTTGGCCTTCTTCGCTTCCGCCGTCCAGGTGGGCCGCGAGCGCGCGGACCGTGGGGCAGCGAAACAGGTCGATGACCGGTACCTCCCGGCCGAGTGCGCGGCCGAGCTGTGCGGCGGCGGCGACCGCCGCCATCGAGTGGCCGCCGGCCTCGAAGAAGTTGTCGGTGGCGGCGAGCGTCGGGCGCACCAGCACGGTGCGCCAGATGCCGGCGATCAGCCGCTCGGTCGCGGTCGCCGGGTCCTCGGTGGCGCCGGGGCCACCCCGGTGCGGCGCGACCGCCGCCAGCGCCGCCCGGTCCACCTTGCCGTTGGTGGTCAGCGGCAGCTGCGGCAGCAGCGCGACGTCGGCGGGCGCGGCGTGGTCGCCGAGGTGGGCGCGGACGTGGGCGAGCAGCTCGCCGGTGCGGACCCCGGTGCGGGCCGGCACCACGAACGCCCGCAGGGTGCGCTCGGCGCCGTCGCCAGCGGTGATGACCGCGGCCCGGGCGACGCCGGGGTGCGCCGTCAGCACCGACTCGACCTCGCCCAGCTCGACCCGGAAGCCACGGATCTTGACCTGGTCGTCGGAGCGCCCGGCCAGCACCACCGTGCCGTCCGGCCGAAACCGGCCCAGGTCGCCGGTGCGGTACAGCCGGTCGTCGGCGCCGTCCGGGTCGGGCGGGGTGCCGAACCGGTCCGCCGGCTCGGCGGCCAGGTACCGGCTGCGGATCACGACGTCGCCGAGCTCGCCCACGGCGGCCGGTGCGCCGTTGCGGTCGAGCACCAGCAGCCGCGCCCCGTCGATGCCCTGGCCGACCGGCACCGGGTGCTGGTCGCCGGCACCCGGCCCGGGCGGCACCTCGTACCAGGCCTGCCCCTGCGGGGTCTCGGTGGCGCCGTACATGTTGGCGACCCGGGTGGCCGGGGCGAGCCGGCGCAGCGCGGCCACGTCGCCATAGCGGAGCTGGTCGCCGCCGACCACGACAAGCCGCAGCCGGGGCAGGGCCGCGGCGGCCGGGGCGGCGTCGGCCAGGAGCCGGGCCAGCTGCGGGGTCAGGTGCGCCACCGTCACCCGCTGTTCGGCCAGCCAGGCCAGCAACCGCGCCGGGTCGCGCAGCAGCTCCTGCTCCGGTACGCACAGCCGCGCGCCGAGCACCAGCGGCGTGAACACGTCGCGCAGCGCCGGGTCGTGGCCGAGCCCGGCCAGCAGGGCGAACCGGTCGTCGGCCCCGATGCCGGACGTCGCGGGGTACCAGTCGAGGAAGTGCGCCAGCGGCCGCTCCGGCGCGGCGACGAGCGTGGGCTCGCCGGTGGTGCCGGAGGTCAGCGAAAGGTAGCCGCGTCCGCCAGCCGGCACCGCGTACAGCTCGCCGTCCGCCCCGGCCGGCGCGTCGGCCACGTCGATCAGCAGGCGAGGGGCGGCGGCGCGCAGCTGCCGTTCCCGGGCGGCCGGCGGAAGCGCCGCGTCCAGCACCAGCCAGCGGGCACCGGTGGCCAGGACGCCGAGCAGCACCGCCGGCAGCCGCACGTCACGGGCGGCGAGCACGGCCACCGTCTGCCCGGCGGTGACCCCGGCGTCGCGGACCACCCCCGCGGTGCCGGCGGCGTGTGCCAGCAGCTCACGGTAGGTCAGCCGGCCGCCGGCACCTTCGGCGACGACCGTGTCCGGCCGGGCCTCGGCCCGCTCCCGGATCCGCTCGACAAGGCCGGGGCCGTGCCAGGGGGCCGGCAGCGGCTCCCAGCCCGGCAGGCCGCTGTCCGGCGGGCGCGACGTCGCCGCGCCGACCGGCCGGTCCGGGTCGGCGCAGAGCCGCTCCAGCAGGTGTACGTAGCCGGCCAGCAGCGCCTCGATCCGCGCCGCGTCGTACAGGTCTGGGTTGTAGGCGGCGCGCAGGGCGTACCCGGTCGCGTCCTCGTCGACGTAGAGGGTCAGGTCGAACAGCGAGCCGGGCAGCACCGGCGTGATCGGCCGCGCGTCGACTCCGGACAGCTCCAGCCGGTGGCCGGTGAATCCGTACATGTTGAACAGCACCTGCACGACCGGGTTGCGGGACAGGTCGCGGGCGCCGCCGCCGGCCTGCACCAGCCGGTCCAGGGCCAGGTCGGGGTGGGCCAGCGCGGCGGAGATCTCGTCGCGGCAGCGCTGTACGTGGCTGGCGAAGCCATCGTCGTCACGGACTGTCAGCCGCAGCGGCATGACTTGCACGAAGCAGCCGATGGTCGGTTCGAAGGCGGCGTGCCGGCGGTCCGCGAGCGGCGTGCCGACGATCAGGTCGCGCTGCCCGGTCAGCCGGCGCAGCTGCTGGCCGAACGCGGCGAGCAGCACCGCGAACGGGGTCGCGCCGGCCTCGGCGGCCAGCGCCCGGATCCGCGCGACGGTCTCCGGGCGCAGCCGGGCCTGTGCGTCGGCGCCGCGGAAGGTCTGCACCGGCGGCCGCGACCGGTCCCGGGGCAGGTCGAGCACGAGCGGCGCGCCGGCCAGGTGCTCGGTCCACCAGGCCCGGTCGCGGTCGGCGGCACCCGTGCGCCCCTCCAGCCAGGCCACGTAGTCGGCGAAGCCGGCCGGTGGCTCCCACGCCGGTCCGTCCGCGCCGGTGGCCCGCCGGTACCCGCGGGCCAGGTCACGGTAGAGCACGCCCCACGACCAGCCGTCGAAGACGATGTGGTGCACGGTGACGGCGAGGATGTGCTCCTGCGGTGAGAGCCGGATCAGCCGCGCCCTCCACAGTGGACCGCCAGCCAGGTCGAACGGGGTACGCGCGGTCGCGTCCAGCAGCTGCTCGACTTCCGGCCCGCCGAGGCCGGTGCGGTCGGTGTACTCGAAGGGGAGGTCGCCGGGCGGGTCGACGACGACCCGGGGCACCCCGCCCGTCTGCGGCACCCGCCAGCGCAGCGCCTCCTGCCGGTCGGCCAGCATCTCCAGCGCCGCCCGCAGCGCCGGCACGTCCAGGGGTCCGTGCAGCCGTTCGGCCAGGGCGATGTTGTGGGCGGCGGTGCCGGGGGTGAGCTGCTCGACGAACCACATCTGGCGCTGGGCCGCCGACAGCGCCGGCGCCGAGCCGGTCGGCACCGCGTCGTCGGTCAGCGGCGGCGCGGCGGCGACCCGTTCGGCGAGCCCGGCCACCGTCCCGCCCCGGTAGACGTCCTCGATCGAGACCTCCCGGCCGGTGCCCGGGCGCAGCGCCGCGACCAGCCGCATGGCCAGCAGCGAGTGGCCGCCGGCGCCGATGAACTCGGTGTCCGGTGCCGGCGGTGCGGACTCGAACACCCGCGCCCAGGTCGCGGTGACGGCCGCCAGCACACCCCGGCCGGCGGGGCTCCGGCGCGGGAGTGTCGGCCCGATCCGGCAGGGCGCGGTTGCGAAGCGCCGCGAGATCCACCTTGCCGGACAGGTTGAGGGGCAGTTGGGGGAGGCGTACCACCTCGGTCGGGGCCATGTAGCCGGGCATCCGGTGCAGGCAGTGCTCGCGCAGCTCGGCCACGTCCGGCGCGTGCGCCGGCGTCAGGTACGCCACCAGGTGCTTGACTCCGCCGCGCTCGGCGACGTCGACGACCGCGTGGTGCACCCGGGGGTGGGCGCGCACCACGGTCTCCACCTCGCCGATCTCGACCCGCTGCCCCTGGATCTTCACCTGCCGGTCGAGCCGGCCGAGGTAGGCGATCGTGCCGTCGGGCTCCAGCCGCACCAGGTCGCCGGTGCGGTAGAGGCGGGCGCCGGGCACCGGGCCGAACGGGTCGGGTACGAAAGCGGTGGCGGTCTGCGCCGGCCGGCCGTGGTAGCCGCGGGCCAGCTGCGGGCCGCCGACACACAGCTCGCCGGCGACCCCGGGCGGGCACGGGCGCAGCCGCTCGTCCAGCACGTACGCGTCGCAGCCGGGCAGCGGGGTGCCGATCGGCAGCGGCCGGTCCCAGGCGCCGGTCAGTTCGCCGCCGACCACGATCACGGTGGTCTCGGTCGGCCCGTACCAGTTGTGGAAGCGCTTGGTCGGCGGCGCGGACCAGCGGTGTACCTGTTCCGGGCCGCACGGCTCGCCGGCCGAGAACAGGTCGGCCAGGTCGGGTAGCTGATCCGGGTCGAGCAGCGGTAGCACCGCCGGCGGCAGCATGGCCGAGGTGACCCGGTGCTCGCGAAGGAACCGCTGAAGCCGCACCGGGTCGACCCGGTCGGCGTCCGGCACCAGCGCCACCGAGGCGCCCCGGGCCAGCGGTAGGAGCAGGTCGAAGACCGAGGTGTCGAAGCCGAGCGAGGCGAACCCGGCGCTGCGACCTCCGTTCAGTGGCCGGTGCAGCGCGGCGGCCTCGCCGAACGCGGTGACGTTGCGGTGGCTGACCACCACGCCCTTGGGCACGCCGGTCGAGCCGGAGGTGTAGAGCACGTAGGCGCTGTTGTCCGGCCGCACCTGGCCGGTCCACTGTGGAATCGGACCGGCCGGGGCGCCGAGCGGTATGTCGAGCAGGCGCAGGCCGGCGTCGGCGAGCAGGTCGCGGCCGGTGGCGTCGACCACGACGGCGCCGATCCGCGCATCGGCCAGGATCGTGTCGAGCCGCCGCCGCGGGTGGTTGGGGTCGAGCGGCACGTACGCGCCGCCGGCCAGCATGATGCCGAGCACGGCGACCGGCAGCCCGATGCCGCGGGTGGCGCAGATGCCGACCCGCACCTCCGGTCCCACGCCGGCGGCCCGCAGCCGCGCGGCGAGCAGTGCGGCGGCGCCGACCAGCTCCCGGTACGTCAGCCGGTGCTCCCACTGCACGACCGCGTCGGCGTCCGGAGTGGACCGGGCCTGCGCGAGCACCAGCTCCGGCAGGGTCGCGGCGCTCATCACAGGTCCTCCACGCGGGTCGCGGGCAACTCGGGATCGCGGATCTGGAGCCGGAGCTCGGAGATGTACCGGTGGCCGTCCGCGTCCGGCACCCAGGCCTGGCTCGCGTCGGGCAGCATCTCCGTGATCACGACCGACACCTGCTCGCCGCTCTCCAGGCGTGCCGAGCGCAGCGCGCTGGCCAGCGACGCGATGTACAGCGGGCTGGTCAGGTCGGCGAACATCGGCTTGGTCTCGGTGCCGATCTTGACGAACACCTGGTCCGGCAGGCCGAGCTTGCGGGCCCAGGCACGGGCCGCGAGGTACCGCTCGGCGTCGCCGACGGCCCACGCCAGCCGGCAGTCGGCGATCGTGGTCCGCCAGGTCTCCCGGGCGACGACCATGTCGTCCAGCACCAGCCGCGGGGTGTGCGCGTCGGCGCCGGCCAGCTTGAACACATCGACGGCCACCTCGGCCAGCAGCCGGTCGAAGACCTCCAGCAGCGGCCAGGCGCGGCCGTCCGGCGCGGTCACCTCCAGCCGGCCATCCTGCTCCGACACGAGCAGGGCGCTGATCGGCACCAGCCGGTCCGGGTCGGCGCCCGGCGCCGCGGCGAAGCCGAGCTGCGGATCGCGCAGGTCCTCCAGGGCGAACGCCAGCCGGGTGGTGTACCTCGGCCAGACCAGCGGCAGCAGCGGCAGCATCCGGTCGGGGCCAAGGTCCTCGCGGAGCGCGGCGGTCAGCGCGGCGGGGTCGGGGTGCGCGCCGACGAACACGCCACAGGCGTTGGTGGCCCAGGCGACGTGCATCTCGCCGAGCACCGCGGTGAACTCGCCGCGGCCGACGGCCTCGGCGCTCTCGGCGCAGATCTGCAGGTCGGGACTGTGGATCCGGCCGGCCGACCAGCCCGGACGGTCGGCGGGAAACAGCTCCTCGACGGTCGGGCCGAGCCCGGAGGTCGAGACCCGCACCACCCGGTCACCGCCGCCGCCCGGCGACGCCGCGTCGAGTCCGAACAGGACGGCCCACCGCTTGGTCAGGTCGGCGGCGACCGCCTCGGCCGGCCGGGTGGCGGTGCCGTAGAACAGCCCCTGGGCCAGGTACCAGAGCTGGCCCAGCGGCACCTGCGGCGAGCCCTGCTCGGCCGCGAGGTCCTGGTACAGCTCGGTCAGCGCGTCCAGATAGGACGCGGCGACGGCGGCGGTGACCCACCGGGCGGCCCGCAGCACCACGTCCAGCGGCGCGGCGATCGCGGTGAGCACCGGCCCGCCGATCTCGACGTCCAGGTCGCGGACGGTGTCCTCCCAGCACAGGCCGCGGCCGGCGTACGTCTGGCCGGCGCTGCGGCCCGGCTCCTGCCCGGTGACGGCGGTGAACTCGGCGTCGAGGGCGGCCAGTGCGGCCAGCAGCGCGTCCGGGTCACCGGCCGCCGCGGCGACGGCGTCGCGGGCCCGGCACAGCCGGTCCAGCCCGGCCAGCGCGGCGTCGCGCAGCGCCGGGTCGCCGATCGCGGCCAGCCGGTCGCGCAGCACGTCCTCGGCGTCGAGGCGCACCGGCACGTCCAGCGTCCAGCGCAGGACGCCGCGCCGGGCGAGCTGATCGAGCAGCGTGTACACCTCTTCCTCGGTGCGGGTGGCCGATCCCGGGTCGGCGGCCATCGCGGCGGCGATCCACTCGGCGGTGTGCCGGCCGTCGCAGCGGGCCAGCAGGTCGGCCTCGCCCGCGGACAGCTCCGCCGGCGGCCGGATCGGGTCGAGCAGCCGCCGGCCCGGCGCCAGTGCCAGGTGCGGCTGTAGCGCCGGCGGCAGGTACCGCCGCACCCGGCGGTCCCGCATGACGTGGTCGGCGTACGCGGCCAGTGCCCAGTGCTCCAGGTAGACCCGCCGCCGCCGGAGGAGACCGTGGCCGGGCCGGGTGTTCGACGCAGGGCCGTCGGCGTCGACTCCGGCCCAGCACACGGGGCCGAAGAAGCCGATGGTCTCGGCTTTCGCGCAGTACCGCTGCCAGTAACGGGCGATGATGCGTTCGCGTTCGCGGTGTTTGCGGTCGCGCCGCGGGGTCGGGCCGGCCGCGGCCACCCCGTCGAGCGCGCGCAGCACCGAGCGGGCCTGCCAGGTGACCGCCTCGCGGAAGCGGGGGTCGGTGGCGATGGCGTGTACGGTCGCCGAGCCGCGGGCGAGCGCCCCGGCGAGGGCCCGGTCGAGCGCGCCGCGGTCGGCCCGCCCGTCCAGGTGGGCGTCGGCGACCAGGGCCAGGTCGGGGGCGGAGAGCTGGGTCAGGCCGCCGGCCGGGAAGCCGGCGGTGCGCAGCAGCCCCTGCCGCCACACCTGCCAGACAGTGCCGGGCAGCGCTGTCAGGTGGGCCGGGACGCCGGTCACCGGTACACCGGCGGACGTGCGGCCGCGCCGTCGGTGACGGCGCTCAGGTCGGCGGCGAGCAGCGCGGCCAGCTCGGTCAGGCAGGTGCGGGTGAAGAAGTGGTCGCCCGGCAGGGTGTACAGGGCGAAGCCGGCGGCCGCCTGGCGCGACCAGCCGGCCATCCGGTCCGGGGTAGCCTGCGGGTCGGTGGCGCCGGCGAGGGCCACGACCGGCACGGTCAGCGGCGGCTCCGGCCGGAAGCGGTACTCGTGCAGCCAGCGGAAGTCGGCGCGCAGCACCGGCAGCAGCAGCTCCCGCAGCTCGGGCAGGTCGCGCAGCTCGGTGGGGGCGCCGATGCCGTCGATCAGGGCGGCGAGGAACGCCCCGTCGGGCAGCTCGACGGCCCGGGCGAGGGGGACCGGCTCGTCAGGTGGCACGGCGGCGGCGACGTAGAGCCGCTCGGGCGGCCGGGCGCCGAGCCGGCGAAGCTCGCGGACGACGTCGAAGCCGAGCCGGGCGCCGAGGCTGTGCCCGTAGACGGCGTAGGGGCGGTCGACCCGTTCGGCGATGGCGGCCGCGATCGCCGGCGGGGAGAGGTCGATGGGTTCGGCGATGCGGTCCTCGCGCCCGGGCAGCCGTACCGGTGCGATCTCGATCTCGGTGGGGAAGGCTGCCCGCCAGTCGTGGAACATGCTCGCTCCGCCGCCGCTGTACGGCAGGCAGAACAGGACGCATCCGGCTTCCGGCCGGTTGCCGGCGCGGGCGAACCATCGTTGGGCCTGACCTGTTGTCATCGGCTACTCCCGTTGTGGCGACCGCTGTCACGGTGTTTTCTATCGACCGCCGCTAACCCCTCGATCTGTTCCAGAGGGGCACCGAGGTAAGGGACCAATGAGGTTTGGCTGATTTCTCGCTGCGGCGCCAGTTCGTGTCCCGACCGCAGCTGGCGAAACAGTTCCTCGGTCGCCGGCTCCGGCACCGCGTCGAACTCGCGGCGCAGGATCTCGCGGCAAAGCCGGTACTGGCTCATCGCCTGGGCGCGCTGGCCGAGCCGGGCGTGGCAGACCATGACCATGCGGTGCCCGTCCTCGCGGCACGGGTCGCGCGACAGCAGCCGCTGGCCGTGGTACAGCGCCCGCAGGTACTCGGCCCGCAGGAGGTGGTGCTCGGCCAGCCGGGCCAGGACGTTGAGGTAGACCCCGCGCAGCCGCTCCCGTTCGATCAGCACCGACAGGTCGGTGTCGCCTGGGCACAGGTCCCCGCGGTACAGCTCGATCGCCTGCTCGTAAGCGGTGACCGCCGCGGCGGTGTCGCCGGCCCGCGAGGCCCGCTCCCCCGGGCGACGCCGCCGGTGAAGCGCAGCGTGTCGACGTCGATGCCGGTCGAGACGTCGAGCCGGTACCCCTCCTCGGTGCGCAGCAGCGGCGGCCCGGTCAGCGCGTCGCCGAGCAGCCGGCGCAGCCCGTGCACCAGCGTGTTCAGCGACTGGCCGGCCCGTTCCGGATCGGTGCCCGGCCAGAGCGCCTCGACCAGGCCGGCCCGGCTCGCCTGCTGGCGGTCGTCGAGCGCGAGCGTGACCAGCAACTGTTTGATCTTGCCGCCGCGCCGCAGCGGCACCGGCCGGCCGTTCTTGACCAGCTGGAAATCGCCGAAGAGGCAGACGAGGACCGGGGCGGCGGGTCTCATCGCTCAGGCCGCCGGTCGTACGTCACATCGGATCACCGAGTAGAGGACCTGGTTTCGCCAGGAGCCGCGGTGGAAGTAACAGCCGCGCAGCACCCCCTCGCGCTGGAACCCCACCCGCTCCAGTGACCTCTGCTCGGCGAAGTTCTCCTCGTCGGTCAGCGCCTCCAGACGGTTGGCGGTGGTGTAGTCGAACAGGTAGTCGACCAGGAGCCGCTGCGCCGCCGTGCCAAGCCCGTGGCCCCGGTACTCCGGGAGCAGGGCGATGCCGATCTCGAAGCAGCCGCCGATAGGGCCGCTGCGGCGGGTAGAGCGGTAGCTCACCACGCCCGCGGCGCTGCCGTCGGCCGCGGCCACGGCGAGTGCCGTGAGGTCGGGGCCGACGTAACCGTCCTTCTCCCACCGCCGCCGCCGGATGTGTGGGTCGATGAAACCGATCCACTCGAACTCACCGACCGCCTCCGGATCGGTGCACAGCCGGTCCAGGAATTGCAGATCCTCTTCCAGGAAAGCGCGCAGCGAAACCTTGCCGTCCATCAGCTCCCCTTGTGCCGTCTGCGTAATCGCGTAATCGCGCGGGCGGTGATCCCCGATGTGTGCACCGGTCGCCGCTGCGTGGTGGGGACGCTACTTTTCGGCGTCGTTCGATGTCTTCCGCAGGACATCGAACGACGTCTCCGTGACCTGATTACTTTGGTGGCGTCGCTCGTCGTCGTGGTGATTACCGCAGGCGGTCTGACCTGCGGTGGCCTGCGGGGTTCAACGCCGTCCAGTCGTTCGTCAATCGATGTCCAGTGCGCTCGGTTACGATCCGCTCACACAAGCGGGAGGAGGTGGCCGCCTTCGCCCGCGTCGCGGCCGACGGGACCCGGGAGCACGGTGGACGAATGATGCTGCGCATCCTGATCTGTGACAGACTTCAGGTGGTTCGCAACGGGTTACGCGCGTTGTTGGAGCCCGAGCCCGACATCGAGGTGGTCGACACCACCGAGAGTGGCCCGCACGCGATCACGCTGGCCCGCACCGCCCGCCCGGACGTGATCGTCACCGGTCTCGATCTGGCCGACCTCAGCGGTGCCGAGCTGATCCGCCAGCTGGCCCGGCTGGAGCGCGGCCCGGTACCCCGCATGATCGTGTATTCGATGGCCGACACCGACGACGCCGTCAGCGAGGCGCTGCGGGCCGGCGCGAGCGGCGTGCTCACCAGCACCACCGGCCGGCAGGAGCTGGCGTACGCCATCCGGACGGTGGCCAGCGGCGAGGCGATGCTGGCGCCCGCGGTGGCCCGGCGCCTCGTCGACTGGTTCCGCCGGCGGGACACCCCGCCCGAGGCGCCGCTCGACGAAATCGTCGAGACGCTGACACCGCGCGAGCGGGAGGTGCTGTTGCTGCTCGCTCAGGGCATGCGGCCGCAGGACATCGCCGGCAAGCTGTTCATCGGGGTCACGACCGTCCGTACGCACATCTACCGGCTGCGCGGCAAGCTCGACCTCGAGGACCGCGCCCAGCTCGTGTCCTTCGCGTACCGGGCGGGGCTGATGCGCTCGGCCTGAGTCACCGCCCGCCGATCGCGGGCAGCGCCAGCGCGAGGGCCTGCGAACCGTCGAGCAGCATCAGCCCGCGCCGCGCGAACTCGGCGAAGACCTCCCGGACCGCCTCCGCCGGCAGCCGGCCGCCCAGCCTCTCGGACACCGCCGCCGCCGTCGTTGGGCGGTCGCTACAGGCCAGGTAGATCTCGGCGAGGGTGCCGCGGAAGGCGTACGTGCCCTCGTTCTCCGGGTCGCGGCCGTCGAAGATCTGCAGGAAGCCGGGCGCCGACCGGTAGGTGAGGACCGGCCGCCGCTCGGAGTCCCACTCGGCCTGCCAGGCCCGGACCGCCCGGCCGAGCTCCTCGTACGCGGTCTGCGGCAACGGATCGACCGGGTCGTACTCGAAGAAGTAGGCGGCCCGCTCGAGGTCCACCCCGCTCGGATAGACGTAGCGGTAGCTGAGCTCCGGCGACCGCGAGCGCAGCGGGAAGGCGGCCTTGTCGGTGTACAGCGGGCTGAAGCGCTCCAGCCAAAGCCGGCCGGCGTTGCGCGGCGGCTGCAGGTGCCGCAGGTGCGGCACCATCGCGGCCTGGTCGGCGTAGTGCTCCGCGGTCTCGCCGGGAAAGCCCCACAGCAGGTTCCACGCCACGTCGACGCCGTAGTAGTGCGCCCACCGGAGCAGGTTGACGTTCTGGACGGCGGTGACGCCCTTGCGCATGAGGCGGAGCACGTCGGTGCTCAGCGACTCCAGGCCTGGCTGGATCCGCCGCAGTCCGGCCAGCGCCATGAGCTTGACCTGCTCGCGGGTGAGGTTGGCCTTGACCTCGTAGAAGAACTCGTACCCGGCCTCCGCGTCGATCAGGGCAGGGAAGAGCCGCTTGAGGTAGGCCGGGTCGAGGATGTTGTCGACCGCCTCGAAGCGAAAGCCGCCGTACCGCCCCGCCTGCCGCCCCAACTCGTCGAGCACCCGTCCCGGCGACTTGGCCCGGAACGCCATCGTCGTGCCGTTGAGCCCGCAGAAGGTGCAGTGGTGCTTGGCCCCCCACCAGCAGCCTCGGGCCGCCTCGAACGGGATCCAGATGTTGCGGCCACTCTGTCTGGGCAGCAGCGAGAGGTCCTCGGCGCGGGTGAAGTACTCGGCGTAGTCCGGCGCGGGCAGGCCGTCGAGGTGGGGCAGCGGCGGCGCGGCCGGCGTGGCCACCACCGAGCCGCCCTCCCGCCGGGCGACACCGGGCACGGCGCCGGGATCGGTGCCGGCGGCGAGCGCGGACAGCAGCCGGGGAAAGGCGACGTCGCCCTCGCCGATGACCGCGAAGTCGACACAGTCGACCGAGCGGACCAGCTCCAGCCCCATCTCGCCGTCGAAGTTGGCCCCGCCGAACACCGTGACCAGCTCCGGCCAGCGCCGCTTCAACCGGCGGGCCAGCGCGAACGAGGCCGCGTTCTGCTGGAACGTGCAGCTGAAACCCACCACGCGTGCCTCGCCCCACGGAACCGTGTCGACAAGTGCGTCCAGATAGGACGGTATGTCGTGGTCGCGGGTGTGTCGCAACCGGTCCCGCACTTCGTCTGGCGAGTCGACGAGGTGCCCGAGCTCGTCGGCGAACTCGTCGAGCAGCTTGCCCTCGGGATCGGGGGCGGCGTCGCCGAAGGCCGCGACCGAGAACAGCCACTCACCGACCATCCGGCCCCGGTGCTCGGAGAACCCGCCGTAGTACTCGGCGCCGATCCGGGCCGCGAGGTCGAGGTTCGCGTGCAGCGTACGGACCGGGAAGCCGTGCTCCTCGGCGATCGCCTTGAGCAGGCCGAGCTGGATCGACGGGCGGTAGATGCCCATGAACGGCATCGAGACCAGCACGACGGGCCAGGCCGAGTGCCGAGCCCGAGCGGCGGGATCCGGCCGGTGCGCGAACGGCGCTTCGACGATCGGCAGGGTGGCGGACACGGCGCTCAGGCGACCAGGCCGATGTCTCTCCGATACACGTTGCTGCGCTCGTCGCCGGGGGTGAACGCCTCGGCGAACTGGGCCTGGATGCTGTCGAGGTCGTTGGCTGCCTGAGTGGCGGCCGTACCAGAGCCGGCTTGGTCGACCGAGCCTGTGGCGGTGTCGGCGACGCCGAGGACGATGCCGGAGAGCACGGCGGCCGCCAGGATCCGCTTGAGCAGCCGGCGCTCACTGGCGCTCAACTGGGATTCAAGCCCGTGTAGCTTGTGCGCCAGGCTCTCCGCATCGCTTTGGCCAGCGTCTACATCAGGCACGAAAACCTCCCGATTTTGCCCGACAGCAATCGACAGGCATTATGCCAGGACATCGGCCCACGTATCGATTGTGGATCGTCAACTCCGCCAATATATATAGCTGGCTTCAACAGGCGATGGCCGCATCCGCACGGTGGAGCTTGGCCCGGATCCCGCTCGCGTCGGGGTGGCCGAACGGGTCGAGGATGTCCAGGGCCTCCTGCCAGGCGAGGCGGGCGGCGTCCACCTCGCCGGCCGCCTGTTGCACGTCGCCGAGGTTGTTGAGCGCGCTGGCCTCGAAGTACCGGTAGCCGACCTTGCGCCGCAGGTCGAGCGCGCGCTGATAGCAGAGGATGGCCCGCTGGCGGTGGCCCTGGAGGTTGTAGATGTAGCCGAGGCTGTCCCAGGCATGCGACTCGCCCATCTCGTCGCCGGCCGCCTGGTAGAGATCCAGCGCCCCCTGGCAGTAGGCGAAGGCGTCCTGGTAGCCGCCGAGGTGGGCGTGGTACCAGCCGACCGCGTTGCAGGCGCCGGCCAGCCCGGACCGCTCACCGGCGGCGCGGAATATCCCGGCGGCCTGCTCCGCGTGGCCCAGCGCCGCCCGGTGCTGCCCGCGCCGCTCGCGGACGAGGGCCAGGTTGAGATGGATCCGCCCCTGCCCACACTCGTCGCCGAGCTCCCGGTACAGGTCGAGGGCCTCCAGCAGGTGGGTCTCCGCGTCGTCGCGCCCCAACCAGAGCTGGAAGTGGCCCAGCCGCCGGTGGGCGTGGGCACGCACCCACCGGTCGTCCAACCGCTCGCCGGCAAGCAGCGCGGCGCCCTGCACGGCGGCCAGGTCGTGCCAGAGCCCGCGGCGCTCGAGGAAGGTCGTCATGGCCCAGGCGAGCTGCCAGGTGTGCGCGTCGAAGCCGGCGGCCGCCGCGGCCTCCACAGCGGCGAGCAGCACGGCGTGCTCGCCGGTCAACCAGGACAGCGCCTGTTCCTGGCCGGCCAGCGCCTCCAGGGCGACGCCGGGCTGCGGCGGCGCCAGCGTGATCGGCTCCCGGTGCGGGTCGATCAGCCGGTCGGCGGCGTACGCCGTGTGCACCCAGTGGTTGAGCAGCCGGTGCAGGGCGGCGCGCCGGCTCGGCTCCGGGTCGAAGGTGTGCACCAGCTCCATCGCGTAGCTTCGCAGCAGGTCGTGCCGGACGTACCGGCCAGGGCTGTGCTCGGTGATCAGGTTTGCGCGGACCAGCTCGGCCAGCACGGGCCGTACCTGCGCCGTGGACATGCCGTCGAGGCTGGCCGCGGTCGGTACCGTGATCTCCGGGCCGGGGTGGAGCCCGAGCAGGCGGAACAGCCGGGCGGCCGTTGGCGTCAGCGCGTGGTACGACCAGGAGAAAACGGTGCGTACGTCGATGGTGGGGTCGTCGCCGGTCAACGCGTCCAGCCCGCCGCCGGCCAGCCGCAGCTGCTCGGCGAGCGTGGCGAGCGTGGAATCGGGGTGGGTGGCCGCGCGGGCCGCCACGATCGCGATGGCCAGGGGCAGTCCCGCGCACAGGGTGATGATCTCGTCGGCCGCGCCCGGGTGGGCGGCCACCCGGTCCGGGCCGAGCCGGCCGACCAGCAGCGCCCGCGCCTCGACCGGCGAGAGCAGGTTGAGCGTGACCGGGTGCGCCCCGTCGGCCGCGACCAGGCTGGTGAGATGGTTGCGGCTGGTCACCAGCACCAGGCAGCCGGGTGAGCCGGGCAGCAGCGGCCGTACCTGCTCGGCGTCGCGGGCGTTGTCGAGCAGCACCAGGACCCGCCGGTCCGCGAGCAGGCTCCGGTACAGGGCGGTCTGCGCGTGCGGGCTGGCCGGGATGCGATCGGCCGGCACACCGAACGCTTCGAGGAAGCCCCGGACCGCCTCGGCGGCGCTCATCACCGACCCGCTGGGGTCGAACCCGCGCAGGTTGACGTAGAGCTGCCCATCCGGAAACCGGTGGCGCACCTGGTGGGCGAAGTGCACGGCCAGCGCGGTCTTGCCGACCCCGGCGGTGCCGGACACGGCCGAGATGACGACGGCCTTGGCCCGGCCGCTGGTCATGTTTTCCAGCAGGTCGTCCAGCTTTCGCATGTGGCGCTCGCGGCCGGTGAACGGCGCGACGTCGGCCGGCAGCTGCGAGGGCACCGGATGCTCGGGCACCGCAGTGGACTTCGCCGCCGCGACCGGTGGCTCGTCCTCCTTGATCAGCGCCGTGTGGGCGGCGACCAACTCCGGACCCGGGTCGATGCCGAGCACCTCGGCCAGCCGGCGGCGGATCTCCTCGTACGCCAGGAACGCCTGGGCCCGCCGCCCGGCCGCCTGGTAGCCGCGGATCAGGCGGGCCTGTGCCGCCTCGTCCAGCGGCTGCTCGGCCGCCGCCTGTTCGAGCACGGGCAGGGCGTCGCGGGCGGCGTTGGTGGCGATCATCAGCTCGCCATAGCGGGCCAGCGCCGCGCGCCGCTCCTCCGCCAGCGCCACCACCTTTGGGTGGCTGGCGAGCATGGGGATGTCGGCCAGCGGGCTGCCGTGCCAGAGCCGCAGCGCCTCGCCGAGATGCGCCGCGGCCAGGCCCGGGTCACCGGACTGGTGCGCGCCGGCCGCGGTCACGGTCAGGTGGCGGAAGCGCACCAGGTCCAGGGCGCCCTCTGGCAGCCGCAGCGCGTACCCGTCGCCGACGCTGGGCAGGATCGCGCTCGGGGTACGGGGCGGCCGGCCCGGCTCCAGCAGCCGGCGCAGGTGCTTGACGCAGGTCTGGATCACGTTCGCCGCGCTCGGCGGGGGAGTGTCACCCCACAGCGCGTCAACGAGCTCGGCCCGCGACAGCGGCTGGCCGCAGGCCAGCGCCAGCAGGCCGAGGAGCGCGCGCTGACCGACCCGGCCCAGGTCGAGTGGCTCCTCGTCGCGCCAGGCGCGCACCGGACCGAGAACCTGGATCCGCAAGGCGACCACTCCGTCCACACGTCCGACCCACGTGTCCGTCCATTGACGATCACCCGTCCGGGCGGGCGACCGGTCTGGCATAACGGTTCACTGAAACTCCTCAATGCTCCAACGATTGGCATATTGTCGATCGGGTGATATCTGCTGCCGATCCGGCCGGCACAGTCTGGAGTTTCGGGCATCCGCGCCGGTAGCGGCGGCGTCACTGAGCTGGGCGTCGATGTCCGTGCTCCCTCCGGTACGCGTTTTTCTGTACCTCCGCCCCGGCCGGAATCCGCATTCCGGGATCGGCCGGGCAGCGGTTGGGGGTCAACGTGGTCGCGTTCTGTGTGTGGGTGTTCGGGCGTGGCCGCGTACGAGTGGCAGGAAGACGTCGATACCGTGCCACGCTCCGCCTCGGTTCTGGGCAGGGTTTGGACCGGTAGGCTTTGTGTGCGCTGCGACGCCGTGTTCGACGGCTGGTCAGCGGACGATCTGTCATGTTCTCGGGGGTCGGCGTGGCCTTGCCAGTTCATCCGGTCCGGCCTGACGACGAGGGGCGGCCGGTCGGTGGCGTTGGCTTGCGCCTGCAGGTCCTCGGCCCGTTACGGGTGTGGCGGGACGGTGTCGAGCTGGATACCGGTCCCCGGCAGCAGGCGTATCTGCTGGCCTTGCTGCTGGCTCAGGTGGGCAGGCCGATCAGCGCGAGCGCGTTGATCGATCTGATCTGGGGCGACGATGTTCCCAGCAGCGCGCTCAACGTCATCCAAAAGTACGTCGGGGCGTTGCGGCGGCTGCTCGAACCCGCGGTCCCTTCCCGTGGAACCGGCTCATACCTGCACCGCCGCGGCAACGCCTACCTGTTCACGGCGCCTTCGGGCATGTTGGACCTGGTCGCCTTCCGGGAGCTCGTCGAGACCGCGAAAGAGGCCCTCGCACAGCATCGTCACGAAACGGCGCTTGATCGCTACATCGAAGCGCTCGGCCTGTGGCAGGGCCGTGCGGGCAGCGGATTCACGCATGGGCCGACCGCGTTGCCGATCTTCGCGGCCCTCGACGACGAGTTCCACGCCGCGTGCGCTGCGGCGGCCGAACTGGCGATGTCGCTGCGCCGGCCGGTGCCTGTGCTGCCGGCGGTGCGGCTGGCCGCATCGATGGCGCCGTTCCATGAACCGGTGCAGGCCAGCCTCATTGCCATCCTCGGGGCTGCGGGACGCCGTGCGGAGGCACTGTCGGCGTTCCGCACGGTCAGAGACTGCCTTGCCGACGAGCTCGGTGTCGAGCCCGGCCCGGCGCTGCAGGCCGCATATCTGCAGGTACTGGCGCAGCCTGCGACGTCGTCGGTCGTGACGGGTGCGGACGTCGGGGGTGCCGCCGCGTCGGCGCGAGCGGCGGCTGGGCTGGTCGGCCGGGCCGAGGAGCTCGCCGTCCTGCGGCAAGCCGTCGAGATGGCACTGACCGGCCGCTCGGCGCTCGCCATCGTCGAAGGCGAACCGGGCGTGGGCAAGACCCGCCTGCTGCAGGAGACCGCCGTTGAGGCGAGCCAGCTCGGCCAGTTTGTGGTCTGGGGTTCCTGCTTGGAAGGTGATGGAACACCGTCGATGTGGCCGTGGGAGCAGGCTCTTCGTCCGATCCTCGACAGCCTGCCGCCGCCGTTGCGGGAGAAATGGCTCGCCAGTGATCTCGGCGGTCTCCTCGAACCGCGAAACGACAGCGCGGCCGCGCCGACGGTTCCTGACAGCGGTGCCCAGTTCCGCCTGCTCGAACAGGTCGTCACCGTCGTCGGGCTGGCCTCGGCGCAGCGGCCCACGCTACTGATCCTCGATGATCTCCAATGGGCTGACACCGCCTCGCTCCAGCTGTTCGGCCACCTCGCGGCCCGGCTACCCGCCGGCACGGTGATCATCGGCGCGCTCCGTGATCGCGCACCCGTACCCGGCTCTGACTTGTCGCGGGTCTTGGCCGCGGCCAGTCGGCTGCCGGATCACCGCAGGATCCGGCTCGGCCCGCTCGGCTTGACCGAGGTGACCGAGCTCATCCGTCGCGAAATCGGCCAGGACCCGGGCGCTGATGTCGCCCGCGGCGTCCATACCCGTACGGCCGGCAATCCGTTCTTTGTCCGGGAGCTGTCCCGGCTCCTGAGCGACGGCGGCTCGCTGCGCGACGGCGAGGCGGCAGTGCCGGCCGGGGTACCGGCCACCGTACGAGACGTGGTCCGCGACCGGATGGCCGGTCTCGACGACAGCGCTCGCGACCTGCTGCATGTCGCCGCGCTCATCGGCCGCGACGTGGACCTCGCCCTGCTCGCCGCCGCAGGCGGCGTCGACGTCGCGGACTGTCTCGAACGCCTCGAACCGCTGCAGGCGCTCGGTCTGCTGGAAACCAAGCCGGAAAGCCCGCACTCGCTACGGTTCGCGCACGACCTGGTCCGCGAGTCGGTCACCGAGACCACGACGCGGCAGCAGACCGTCCACCTGCATCTGCTAGTCGCCGACGCCCTCGAACGCATCCATGTGGACGACGAGTCTGTCGCCGAACGCCTCGCCTACCACCTCTGGGCCGCCGGCCCGCTCGCCGACCCGGCTCGCACCGCGCAGGCACTGGCCCGTGCTGGCCGCCGTGCGGCGACCAAGCTCGCGTTCGCGGCCGCCGCTCGGCACCTGGAATCGGCCGCCCAGATCGCGCGCACGGCCGGCCTGCGGGACCTGGAGCTGTCGGTGCTGTCACTGCTCACCCTTGTTGCCAGCAGGCACGCGGGATACGGCGGTTCGACGTTTGACCTGCTGGAGCGGGCCGAGTACCTGGCCCGCATGCTCGGCCGCGAGACGCAGGCCGTCCACTTTCTGTTCGTTCGGATGGTCGGGGCCTACACCTCGATCGAGAAGGACCGTGGGAGGTGGGCTCGCCGAGTGTACGAGCAAGGACAGGCGTCCGCCGACCCGATCGTCCAGGCGTACGGTCGGCATGCCTGGGGCTTGTACCAGTGGGACATCGGCAACATCGGCGAGGCGTACCGCTTCTTCAGCGAGCAAGGCCACACCAGCCCGCGCCATGGTGCCGGCGACCGCGGACCGTGGAAGGTGCCGAATGAACGGATCGGTTGGCTGGCCGTGATCACCGCGCTGCACGGCGATGTCGAGACGGCACGGTCCGCGATCGACAAGGCGTACCTGGCCGACGAAGACCTGTTTGCGATGTCGGCCTGGGCCTACTACCACACCATGGCGGCCTCGATGGCCGGTGACGCGCCATGGGTGATGCGGGCGGCCGAGCGGTGGATCGCGGCCGGCGCCGACCGCTCCGGCGTCGCGCAGGAGCACTACATCTGGCTGGACTGGCACTGGGCCTGTGCAATCACCGGCGACGACCCGGCCGGCAAGGCGGCAGAGGCCGAACAGCTCCTGGCCGCGACCCTCCTCGACCCGCCGCGATGGGGCATCGCATACCACTACGGACTGATCGCCGAGATGTGGCTGGCCGCCGACATGACCGACGCGGCCGCAACCGCCCTCGACCGAGCCGACCAGGCCCTCACGACCTACGGCCAACGTTTCGCCGAAGGGCTCCTGCTGTTGCTGCGCGCGCGCCTGCTGCACGCCCGCGGCGAACCCGTCGACGTCGTGCGAGCCGCCGCCGAAGCAGCCCGCGCCCGATCGGACGAACGCGGGGCCCACCTCTTCGCGCGCCGCTCCGAGCGGTTCCTGGCCGAAATCGACCAGCAATCGCCGGACATTTGATCGCGCGCTGGACGCGGGAGTCAGCCGCCGACGTGCGCGGCAGCGGCCAGGATCGCCTCGATTGGGCTTCGCCCCGCGCCCGATCCCCGGGTCACCGTCACGGCGTCCTAGCCCAGGCCACGCAAGTCTTGCTCTGACGTGGCGAGTCTTCCTCGATCCGACATCGTCGGAACGTCATCGTCACCTGTCAGCCCGGCGAAGCATCGCGTCTGTCTCGGGATCTTGCATGAGCTCCCGAACCTCCTGCGCGCAGCGGCAAGCGCCGGCAATCTTGGCCGCCCACGTCAGCGCCTCCTCGCGTGTGGCCACGTCGACGACCACGAACCCGCCGATGACCTCCTTGGTCTCCGGGTAAGGGCCGTCGGTGATCATCCCGTCCGTGGCCACGACGCTCGCCCTCTGGCGTTCGAGTCCAGCGCCGAACACAAACACGCCAGCGTTCACGGCCTCCTGGATCACCGCGTGCGAGGCCTTGCCCACGTCGGGCCAATCCTCGTCGGGGATGTGGTCCATCGCGCCGTCATTGAACGAGATCAAGTACCGCGTCATCCCATGACTCCCTTCTCCCAGCGGCCTCGTCCAGCCGCCTCTTGCCTGTTCTACGCACGACCCGCCCCGGATCCGACGCAAATGCCAGGAGAATTCTCACGGGTCTCCGCCGCTCGGCAACAGCGGGCGTCAAGTCGTCCGTGTTCGCGGGGTCGTGGCCGCCGCCACCGGCCACGAATAGTCCCACACAGTCATCCGCCGCTGATCGCGCACGGGACAAACTGCGGCGTCGGCGTGCTGGAGTGGCTGGTCGAGCAAGGCGCCGTGCATGACCTCGGCGGGCGGCGCAACCTACCACGGGTGTGGAGGGTGCGCGAATTGAACGGCCTCTTGCAGATACCTGCAATCTCTTAACGACGGCGGTCCGGATACCGCCGTCGTGCTGCGTGTCCGCGTGATCGATGATCTTGGAAACCGAATTTGCGCCGCAATACGTCGTTCACCATATGAAGGAGCTGTATCTATTGATGTTATGAGTGTTGACGCGATGCGGACCGGTGTGGGAGCTTGAGGAAGCGAAAGCATATGGCCCGACCTGTGGTTCCATGCGGTGACATCGACGCCTGCGAATACCAAGGTCCTGCCGTATGCGGATACCCAAGTTCTGGTCGCGCCGCCGAAAGCGTGTCGGCGACGGTTCGTGCTGAATGGAGGGGGGCTCGCCATGCGTTACATCCACTGACAGGTCAGGGCGTTGCGGCCATCCGGCGTGCCGGCTGGCCGCAGCGACGCCCGGTTCGAAGCGCGTAGCTCACCTCGGGAAGGGATGTGCCCTGTGACAGGAATGGGCCGCACGGCGGTGGGGGACCCGGTCTACGATCCGCTGGCGCCGGCCGTGATCGCCGATCCCCATCCGTATTATCGGCGGCTTCGCGAGGCGAATCCGGTCTATTGGCACGCGGCGCTGGACTCATGGGTGGTTACGGGATATCGGCAGTGTCGCCAGGTCCTTGGGGACACGACAAACTTCGGATCTGATTTCCGTCGAATAGGAATGGATATCCCGGAGGCGCGGCTGAGCGTGCAGTCGCTGGACCCGCCTGAGCACGCCGATATTCGACACCTGCTGGTGGCGGCACTGCACGAACGGTCGCCGGCGGCGATGCGGCGCGAGGTTTCGACGATCGCCCGCAGCGGCATTTCCGCACTCACCGAGCGAGCGGGCACGGTCGACCTGGTCAGCGCGTTCGCCCGTCCAGTGGCCCTACGGACGATCTGCGCCTATCTGGGTATCGACGCGCCGGATGGTTCGTCGTTCGAGGCGTGCTCCAACGCGATCGTGCGGAGCATGGACGCCGGCCTCGACCCGGACCGGGCCGAGCCCGGCGACCGGGCCCGCGCCGAGCTGAGCGCGCTGATCACCGACCAGCTACGCACGGCCGACGACCGGGGTTTCGTCGGCCTGGCCCGCGAGGCCGCCCGCCAGCGCGACGTGCCGGCGGCGGTGCTGGCCAACTCCCTGCGCGCGGTCCTGCACGCCGGCTACGAGTCGGTCAGCCGGCTGCTTGGCGGTGTGCTGGCCCGACTCGTCGGGGACCCGGATCTGCTGGCGGCCGCCGAGACGCCGCCCCTGGTCGATGCGCTGGTCGACGAGACCATCCGACTCGACGGGCCGGTGCAGGCCGACGCTCGGGCATGCGTAACCGATTGCCTGGTCGGCGAGCAACCCGTCCGGCGCGGCGACGTCTTGGTGCTGTTTCTGGCGGCGGCCAACCGCGACCCGGAGGTGTTCACCGCCCCCGACACCGTCGACCTGACCCGGGCCCGAGGCACCCACCTCGCGTTCGGGCGCGGCGCGCACGCGTGCCTCGGCGCCGCGCTGGCAACACTCCAACTGCGGGAGGTGCTGATCGGGCTGCAAGCCGCCGGGGTGGGGTTCGTCCCGTCCGGCGCGACGACGTACGAGCCGACGGCCACGCTTCGGGGGGTGGCGCGGCTGCCCGTATTGGTGCGGGCCCCAGGCCGGCTGCCCAACGCGACAGGGAGCCAACCGTGAAGATCATCCTGACCGCGATGCCGTGGCACGGGCTGGAGACCGCGTCGCTGCCACTGGGCATCCTCAAGTCCTGCGCCGAGCGGTGCCGGGCACGCCACGACGTGGTCGACCACTACGCCAACCTCGACTGGGCCGATCTGTTGCTGGCGGAGAGCGGCGGCGACATCACACCCGAGGACTACGACTACATCGCGAACGTGGGCGTTTGGCACTCCATCGGCGAGTGGGTGTTCGCCGGGGCCCTGTACGACGATCCACAGTGGCGGTATCAGCAGTTCCTGTCCTATCTGAGCGCGCGCCGGGTCGACCCGGGCAGGTCGCTCCAGATGCGGCCGTACGCGGACCGATTCGTCGACGCGACCGTGGCGTACCTGCTCGGTCAGGCGCCGGACGTCGTCGGGTTCACCACGACCTTCTCCCAAAACGCGGCCTCACTCGCCGTGGCGCGACGACTCAAGCGGCACCGCCCCGACCTGCCGGTGGTGTTCGGCGGCGGTAACTGCGAGGGGCCGATGGGCGACGCGATCAGCCGCAACTTCAGGTTCGTCGACTACGTGGTCAGCGGCGAAGGCGAACACGCCTTCGTGGCCCTGCTCGACGCCTTGGACAGCGGCGGTTCCGTCGCCGGGGTGCCGGGCCTGCGCTGGTACGACGAGGACGGAAAGCAACAGGTGAACCCGCCCGGAGCGACGGTGCCCATGACCCTGGTGCCTCGGCCGGACTACGCCCGCTGGCAGCAGGCGTTCACCGAGAGCCGGGTGGGCGCGCTGGTGCGTCCGCAGCTGACGCTGGAGGCGGCCCGGGGCTGCTGGTGGGGGGAGAAGCACCACTGCACCTTCTGCGGTCTCAACGGCACGAGCATGGCGTTTCGCGCCAAGCCCGCCGCAGAGTTCTTCGACGACCTACGCGACATGGTCGCGCGGCACCGGATCCTCGACGTGGTGATGGTGGACAACATCATGAGCCGCGACTACTTCACCGAGTTGCTGCCGCGGCTGCGGACCCTCGACTGGGATGTGACGATCCGCTACGAGGTCAAGGCGAACCTGCGCACAGACCAGCTGGCGCTGCTGTCCGACGCCGGGGTGCGGCACATCCAACCGGGGATCGAGAGCCTCAGCAGCCGCGTGCTGCAGCTGATGGAAAAGGGCGTGCACGCCACGCAGAACATCCAGGTCCTGCGGGACGCCGACGACCACGGCCTCACCGTCGACTGGAACATCCTCTACGGCTTCCCGGGAGAGACCGAGGAGGACTACGCCGAGATCATCGCTCAACTGGGCGCGCTGGTACATCTGCAACCACCGGCCGGGATCACCCGCATCCTCCTGGAGCGGTTCAGCCCGTACTTCGAGCGTCCCGAACTCGGTTTCTCCTGGCGTCGGCCCGCCGAGCAGTACGACCACGTGTACGACCTGCCGCGGGACGAGCTGCACGACCTGGCATACCAGTTCGAAGGAACACCGAAGGGTCTGCGGGGCGAGCCGGAGCGGATGCTGTGTGAGGGCGTGCACGCCTGGCACGACCGGCACGCGGGCAGCAGCCTGGTGGCCACACCGGTGCCGGCAGGGCTGCTGGTCCGCGACCGGCGGCAGGGCTGGCCGGAGCGGGAGTACGTGGTCGAGGCGCCCGGGGCGCTCGCCGCGCTGACCGCCACGCGGAGCCCGCGCTCCACCACCGCCGTGCTCGACCTGATCGCCGCCGCCGACGGCACCGACCAGGCGGCGGCGCGTGCGGTGCTGGACCGGCTGCGAGTCGACGGTCTGGTCTTCGAGGAGGGCGGCCGGCTCGTCGCCCTGGTCACAGGATCGGTGCCGCTGCGGCCGGAGGTGACGGCCGCTGTTTCGGCCGAGCCGGTCGCAGCCGGTGCCGACGCCGGGGGTGCGCCATGACCGCCGGGCCGGCAACTGCGTCGACCGGTGCCGCGCCGAGCGCGCACCAGTCGGTGCGCATCGCCGACCGGGTACGCCTGGACGGCACCGACCCCGACGCCCTGTCCCAGGTGCGGGCGCTCCGCGAGGCGGCCGCGCTGGCCACCACTGTGGACTGGGCGGTCGACCTGCCGCCCGGGCTGCCGGTGTGGACGCTGACCCACCTGCCTCCGCCACGGGAAGCGACCGGGCTCACCCCGGTCGAACTACAGGAGTGGCGGCATCGCTACCGGTACGGCCTGTGCTACTACCGCCGCGGCCCGGACTTCGTGGTGGTCCACGACGACCGCCGCGAGCCGGCGACCCGGCGGGTCGTCACCGACCAGGCCGCCGTCGAGGCGCTCGCCACGCTGCGCCTGCCGCAACTCCCCGATGTGCTGCCGCCGGCGGTGCGGGCCGTGCTGCCCGCCTTGCACCGGCACGGTCTGATCCTGCGGCTGGGCGGCCAGGTACTCACCCTGCCGTGGCGTCCGACTCGTTGGCCCGTCCCCTGCACCCTGTGAAGAACCGGAGGGCACCATGTCCAGTTCCACCACAGCCCCGCGCCACCACTGGCGCCGGCTGGCCGGGCTCGTCGGCGTGCTGTCGCTGTTCGTCGCCACGATGACCGCCGGCGGCGCCGCGCAGGCGGCGCCTGGTCCAGCGGCGGATTCAGCTGGGTCGCCGTTGGCCGACCGGTTGGCGTCCGCGGTCACCGGTGCCGACGTCTACCGTCACCTGGCGGCGTTGCAGGCCATCGCTGACGCCAGCGGCGGTGACCGGGGCTACAACCGGATCGGGTTCACCCGCTCCGCGCGGTACGTGAGCACGCAGTTGCGGGCGGCCGGCTACCGGGTGACAGAACAGACCGTGCCCTACACCGATTTCGCGATCGACACCGAGAGGCTGGCGGTCACCGGCGCGGGCGGTGGCGGCCTGCCGGTGTTGATGATGCGGTTCACCCCGTCCACCTCGCCGGGAGGCATCGACGCGCCACTGGCGACGCCGCCCGCGGGGCGCACCGGCTGCGACCCGGCCGACTACACCGGGGTCGCCGTCACCGGGAAGATCGTGGTGCTGGCCCGCGCCGATTGCGGGTACACCCGCCAGCAACAGGTCGCCGCCGGGCTCGGTGCGCGCGCGGTGCTGCTGTACTACGCCACGCCGTCGCCCGAGAACATCTACCGGTTCATCGCGTTCACCCCGGCGGACTTCACCATCCCCACCGCTTCCGTGTCGCAGCGCGACGGCGAGCGGCTGGCACGCGCGGCGAGCGCCGGTACCGTCCGCGCGCACCTGGCATTGCAGGCCCGTTCCGTGCCACGCACCACGGTCAACCTGGTGGCCGAGACCACGGGCGGCGACCCGGACGACGTCGTGCTGGTCGGCGCGCACCTCGACAGCGTCACCGAGGGACCGGGCATCAACGACAACGGGTCCACCGCCGCGACCGTCCTTCAGGTCGCGCTGGAGCTGGCCGGCACCCAGGACGCGGTACCCAACAAGGTGCGGTTTGTGTGGTGGGGTGCGGAGGAGCTGGTCAACATCGGCTCGGAGTACTACGTCGCCAACCTCTCCGCCGCCGAGCGGCAGCGCATCGCGGCCGTGCTGAACGGGGAGCTGATCGCCTCACCCAACTATGGCCGTTTCGTCTGGGACCCAGGTACCGGCGGCTCACACGTCATCGCCAACGCCTTCGCCGCGTACTTCGACACGCACGCGCTGCCCTACGAGCGGACCAGCCCCGACTCGGTGGGCTCCGATCACCTGGCGTTCCAGGCCGTGGGCATCCCGGTGGGCGGCATCGACGGCGGCTCGATCGGGATCAAGACCCCCGCGCAGCAGGCGCTCTTCGGCGGCCGGGCCGGGCAGCTGTTCGACCACTGCTACCACCAGCCCTGCGACGCCACCGCCACGATCAACCGGCAGGCCCTCGACGCCAACGCGCCCGCCCTGGCGTGGGTGCTCGGGCGGCTCGCCACCGACGTCACCGACGTACGTGCGGCTACCACGCCGGGAGCCCCGCGGTGACGTCGAACCAGGTGATGACCCCCGACACCGCCGCGGTCGAGAAGGACGGGTACGCCGACGTCGCCGGCATCTACGACCTGTTCGCCGCCGCGCAGGGCGACGACGCGCTGCCCCGGGTGCCGGCGTTCGCCGCGCTGGCACAGCCCGGAACGCGGGTACTCGACGTGGGTGCCGGCACCGGACGGGTCGCGCTTGCCGTCGCCGAGCGCCAGGCCCACGTGTGGTGCGTGGAGCCCTCCGCGAGCATGCGCAGCGCGCTGCTGGCAAAGCTCGCCGACCGGCGCCCGCTCTGGCCGTACCTGACGGTCACCGCCGGCAGCGCACCAGGACTCGAGATCACCGGCGTCTTCGACTACGCCTACCTCGCCGGCTCGCTGCAGTTCCTCAGTGCCACCGACCGGCGCCGGACCTTCGCCGAGCTCGCCGCGCACCTGCGACCCGGCGCACCGCTGGCGCTGGACATGGTGGAGGCCAAGCCCGCCGTGCCACAGGTGGGCCCGACCGAGACGGTGGTCGCCGAAGCCGAGGCCGGCCGGTGCCGGTACCAGCTGTCGGTGACCGTCCTCGCGGCCACGGACGACTCGGCCGACATTTTCTACCGCTACGTCGCCGAGTGCGACGGACGCCGGTCGGTGCACCAGATGCGGCGACACCGGTACGTGCACCGCCTCGCCGACGTCCGGGCCGACCTCATCGCCGCCGGTTTCTCCCCGGCCACAGCGACCGGCGGCGCCTCCCAACCGCCCGATCCGACTGAGCCGCTCGTCGCATGGAGGAACCAATGACCGCCGCCACGACCACCGCTTCGGAAACCTCCACCGGCCTGCCCGCGGCCGCACGGCTTGCCGCCACGTTCGACCCCGACCGGCTGCGGGCCGAGCTGACCGCGTTGACCAGAGACGACTGGCGGCGGCAGCGCACCTACTCGGAGGACGGTGCCAGCGAGGAGTACGCCGCGGACTGGCGGGTGCTGCCGCTACGCAGCCCCGGCGGTGACGAACGGCGCACCGACGCCGGCGGGCCCGGGCCGCTGCCCTTCGCGGCCACGTCCTGGCTGGCCCGGGCCCCCTACCTCGCGGAAATCATCGAGTCCGTGCCTACCAGCGTGCGGGCCGCCCGGCTGATGTCGCTGGCGCCCGGAGCCAGCGTCGAGACACATCGGGACACACCGCTTGGCTTCCCGTACGGCATGCTGCGCCTGCACGTGCCGATCGTGACCAACGACGGCGCGATCCTCGTGCTCGACGGCGAGGTGCACCGCTGGCAACCCGGCACCTTCTGGTACGGGGACTTCTCACGCCCCCACTCCATCGCCAACACCGGCACCAGCAACCGGGTACACCTCGTCATCGACTGCGCGATTACGCGGCCGCTGTTCGACCTGTTCCCCCGGGCTTCGTCGACGCGCTCGGGGTCGCCGACGTGCTGTTCGAACGGCCGGAGATCCCCCTGGCGCTGCCCGAACGGGCGACGTTCCGGTGCGCGTTCGCCCTGCCCGAGGACTTCGGCCACTGGTCCGGTGAGGCGTTCGGCGATCGGCCCTCGGACACCGCCGACCGGCGGGCGACGGTGGAGGAACAGCCCAACGGCCTGGTCCTCGACGATGGCACAGCCAGCGCGCCGATCGCCTTGGTACATGTCGGCGGCGGCGAGTTCCGCCTACAGGGGTGGACCGACGAACGCAGCCTGCATCTCGACCGCCACCGCCGCGTGGCCCGGTTCATCATCCGCACTGGCTCGTCCTGGCAGGTCACCGAACGCGAAACGACACCGTTGCCAGCCTCCCACCGGTGAGCGGCGGATCCCCATCGCCGTGGCGCTGTCCCCCGCACCCGTAACGGTTACCGGCCAGCGCCGGGCAACGTTCGGAATCGTCGCCGTCGTATCACTGGTGGCCTTCGAGGCATTCGCCGTCATCACCGCGTTGCCGGCCGCCCTCGCCGACCTGGGCGCCATTGCCGCATACGGTCCGGCTTTCGGCGTCTACCTGACCGCGTCGCTGTTCGCCAGTGTCATCTGCGGGGCGGCCGTCGACCGGCGGGGTCCGCTGCCACCGTTCATCGGCGGGGCCGTCGCCTTCGCCGCCGGATCGCTCCTGGTCGGTCTCGCACCGACGGCCGCGGCCCTGCTGACCGGGCGCGCCGCACAAGGACTCGGCGCCGGCCTGCTGGTGGTGGTCCTCTACGTTCTCGCCGCCCGCCGATTCCCGCCGACGGCCCGCCCGGCGGTGTTCGCCGCGATGGCCAGCGCGTGGGTGGTGCCTTCGATCGCCGGCCCGCCGATCGCCGCGCTCATCACGGTGCACGCCGGCTGGCGCTGGATCTTCGCCGCCGTCCCGCTCGCCCTAGCCCCGGCCATCGCCGTGCTGCTGCCGCACGTGCGCTCCTGCGGAGGCCCACCGCCGGACCAGGATGACCCGGTCCGGTTTTCGCGGATCGCAGGGCTGGCGGCTGGCACCGCCGCCGGCGGGGTGGTGCTTCAGTACGCGATGACCGCGCGGTCGCCCGTCGTGATGTTCGGCTGCGGCGCGGTCGCCGTCGGCGTGCTCGCGGCCACGGTGCCCCGGCTGCTCCCGCCCGGCACATTGCGTGCCCGGCCCGGCCTACCGGCCCTCGTGCTGCTCCGCGGCGTACTGGCCGGAGCGTTCTTCGGCACGGAGATCCTGCTGCCGCTCATGCTCGTCCGCGAACGCGGTGCGAGCGCCGTCGTTGCCGGCCTGGTCCTGGCGTCGGGTTCGGTGGGCTGGGCGGTCGGCTCCTGGCTACAGGCCCGGCCTGCGTACCGTCAGTCGGCGCGGACGCTGCCGGCTGCCGGTTGTCTGCTCCTGGCTGCCGGCATTCTCGCCGCCGCGGCCGGCCTCAGCGACCGGCTGCCGCCAGCGGCCATCGCTACTGGTTGGCTTCTCGCGGGAGTCGGCATGGGCGCCGGAATGACCGCGGTAAACCGCCACGCGCTGGAAGCGGCGCCGCCCGCGCGGCACGGTGGGACATCCAGTGCGCTGCAGGTCAGCGACGGCCTCGCCAGCACGCTGACCACCGGCCTGTGCGCCGCGATCGTCACCACCTGGGCGGCCGCACCCGCCGTGCGCTTCCACACCGCGTTTCTGGTCATGGCTGGGCTTGCTATCGCGGGCACCGTGGTCGCGGCGCGTCAGGCGTAGAGGGGCCTGCGACCCGGGGTGGTCGCAGGCCCCTCGGGTGGGCGCGTCAGCGCCCGGCCGGAGTGAGCTCCTGGGGCCGGTCGGACGAGGACGGGCCGGCGGTCTCGTCCATCCCGACCCGCTCGTGCAGGCGGCGGGCCCAGGCCGGGGCCCACCAGTTGAGCCTGCCGGCGAGCTTCATCAGGGCCGGCACCAGGGTCGCCCGGACGATGAAGGCGTCGATCAGGACCGCGATGCCCAGGCCCAGGCCGAACATCTTCATGAACGTGATCCCGCTGACCGCGAACGCGAAGAACGTGATCGACAGGACCAGCGCCGCCGCGGTGACGATGCGGCCGGTCTTGGCGATGCCGGTGACGATCGCGCGGTGGTTGTCGCCGGTACGGTCATACGCCTCCTTGATGCGGGCGAGCAGGAAGACCTCGTAGTCCATGGACAGGCCGAACGCGACCGCGAACATGAGCAGCGGCATCGCGGTGTCGGTGAACCCGGTGGCGGTGAACCCCAGCAGGCCGGCGAGGTTGCCGTCCTGGAAGATCCAGACCATGAGGCCGAGCATGGCCGTCAGGTTGAGGGTGTTGAGGGCGATCGCCTTCAGCGGTACGAGCACGCTGCCGAACATCAGGAAGAGCAGGACGAACGTCGCGACCGCGATCCAGATGGTGGCCCAGGGCGCGGTGGAGAAGATGGCCGACTTGGTGTCGACGAGCCGGGCGGCACTCCCGCCGACGAGCGCCTCGAACGGCGCGGCGATGTCCCGTACGTCGTGGACCAGCTCCTGCGCCTCCTCCGAGATCGGTCGCACCGACGGCACGATCTCGAACCACTCGCCGGCGTCGGTGGCGTACTGCTGGGACTGCCCGGTCGGCTCGCCGACCCGCTGGCCGCCGGTCCAGGTGCCGCGGGCAGTGTGGACCTCGGCCACGTTGTCCACCTTGGACACCGCTGCCGCGTACGTGTCGACGTCGGCGCTGTTCGGCGAGCCGGCGATCACGACGGGGAACGCCTCGGCGGCGAACCCGAACTCGTTCTGGGCCTTCTCGGTGGCGATCCGCGCCGGGCTGTCGGCGGGGAGTACGCGGGCGTCGGGGTTGCCGAACTGGATGTTGAAGAACGGGATGCTCAGCAGCAACAGCAGCACCATCACGGCGGCGGTGACCAGACGGGGGCGGCGGAGCACCCGCTGAGCGACGGCCGCCCACTGCCGGGACTCGCTGCCTGCCTGGCGCCGCATACCGGGCAGGCGCCACGCATTGACCCGGTGGCCGAGCAGCCTGAGCAGTGCGGGGAGCGTGACGACCGCGGAGAGCACGGCGACCAGCACCACGCCGACGCCGGCGTAGGCGAACGAGCGCAGGAAGAACAGCGGGAAGACGACGAGCGCCATCAGCGCCACGGCCACGGTGACCCCGGAGAAGACCACGGTACGGCCGGCGGACTCCACGGTGCGGATGACCGCCTGGTCGGGCCCCCAGCCGGCGTCCAGCTCCTCCCGGAAGCGGGAGACCATGAGCAGCGAGTAGTCGATGGCCAGGCCGAGGCCGAGCGCGGTGACGAGGTTGATGGAGAACACCGAGACGGAGGTGAACTGCGCGGTCCCCCAGAGCACGAAGAACGCCCCGAAGGTCGCCGCGCCGCCGACGACGAGCGGCAGCAGGGCCGCCACGACGCCGCGGAACACCAGCAGGAGCAGCAGCAGCGTCAGCGGGATCGCGATCGACTCGGCGAGCGTCAGGTCTTCCTCCAGGCCGGTGCCGATCGCCTCACCGATGGCCGCCGGGCCACCGACCTCGACCGTCAGCGGGCCGCGGTCGCGGGTGAGCTCCTCGCGGACCCGTGCGGCCGTCGCGTTCGCGTCCTCGTCGTCGCCGGCCGCGTGGGCGAGCAGCATCGCCGACGACCCGTTGTCCGAGCGCAGGGACGGTGGTTTGCCGGCCTGCCAGTACGACGTCACCTCGTCGATGCCCTCGACGGCGGCGAGCTTCTCGGACAGGGCGGTGCCGGCCGCGGTCGCCTCTGGGGAGTCGACGTCGCCGGCGTTCGGGGTGACGACGACCAGGAGGTTGGGCGAGGCGGCGCCGAGGTCGTGTTCGAGGAGCTGGCTGGCCCGCGCGGAGTCGGAGTCTGGGTCCTCGAAGCCACCGGACGCCAGGCTGCCGAACACCCCGACACCGAGGATCACGGTCACGACGAACGCGACAAGTGAGCCGAACAGGACCAGTTTGGTGCGTCCCGCGACGAGTCTGCCGAGCGCGGTGAACATGACTACCTCCTTCGCGGCCCGGTCCGTCCGGACGCCTGGCGATGAAGTTAGGAGTCGACGGGCCACGATGTCGTCGGAGCGCGGTGCCGCACGTGGCGCGTCCGTGGGCTGGTGACGAAGCGCTTTCTCCTACCACGGGAGGAGGTGGGTGGGCACCGCGGTCGGAACCGTCCGGACCGGCGGCTGACTTATATTCCGGGCATGCCCCCACTGCTGCGCGACGGCGACGAGTTCGTGATCGGGGCGGCCCTGCTGGGCACCGGCTTCGGGGTGCTCAACCTCGCGTACACCCTGCGGTGGGGTTGGATCCTGGCGCTGGTGATGCTGCCGGCGCTGATCGCGCGGGCCTGCTGGCGGTCGATGCCGGGCTGGCTCCTGCTCGCGTGGGTCACGATCCCCACCGTCATCGGCGACTCGCTGGTCGTCACGCAGACCCCGTACATGGTGGTCATCACCGCGCTCGCGGTGGTCGCGGCGGGGCGCAAGGGGCGGGCCGACGTCGTGGCGATGGGCCTGTGCCTGCTGTCGCCGTTCCTGATCTGGTGGTTTACGACCAACGACTGGAACAGGCGGATCGGCGCCTGGCTCTGGTTCGGCGGGCTGCTGATCGGCTGGGGGTTCGGCCACGTGGTCCGGCAGCAGTGGATGCTGATCGACGAGCTCGACCGCACCCGCACTAGGCTGGCTGAGACGGCCGTCGCCGAGGACCGCCAGCGCATCGCCCGTGACCTGCACGACCTTGTGGGGCACAGCTTCAGCGTCGTACTCCTGCACCTCTCCGGGGCACGCATGATCCTCTCGTCCTCGCCCGCCGAGGCCGAGGAAGCTCTGCGACAGGCCGAGGCGGTGGGCCGCAAGGGCATGGACGAGCTGCGCCAGGCGCTGATG
Organism: Phytohabitans flavus; assembly: GCF_011764545.1. Classification (GTDB taxonomy): domain Bacteria; phylum Actinomycetota; class Actinomycetes; order Mycobacteriales; family Micromonosporaceae; genus Phytohabitans; species Phytohabitans flavus. The sequence continues at coordinate 1,772,913 of NZ_AP022870.1, forward strand.
CTGATGCACCAGGGCGCGCACGTCACCGCTCCGATCGAGCCAGGCGAGCTGGACCGCATGCTCGACAAGTACCGTGACGCCGGTATGCGCATCGACATCGACGTCGCCGGCGACATGGACGGCGTATCGGCAGCCCCTCGCATTGTCCTCCACGACGTGCTGCGCGAGGCTCTCACCAACGTGGCCAAGCACGCCCGCTCGCCAGAGGCGACGGTCCGGATCGGGGTTGAGCGCGACAGGGTGACGGTGCGGGTGGCGAGCGAGCTCGGCACGAGCTCCGCCAACGGTGGCTCCGGCATGGGGCTGGCCGGGCTCGAGCACCGGGTCGCCGCCATCGATGGCACCTTCGAGGCCCAGCCGGACGCCGGGCACTGGGTGGTCCAGGCCCGCCTTCCCCGCCGCCTCACCGGAGCGTCCGCGTGATCCGGGTCCTCCTGGTCGACGACCAGCCGATGGTGCGCGCTGGCCTCGCGCTGATCCTGCGCAGCCAGCCCGACATCCAGGTCGTCGGCGAATGCAACGACGGCAGCGAGGTCGTCCAGGCCGTGGCCGCGCATGCCCCCACCGTCGTCTGCATGGACGTACGCATGCCGGGCACCGACGGCGTCGAGGCGACCCGCCTGGTACGTGCCGCTAGCGGGCCACCGGTCTGCATCCTCACCACGTTCGGCGATGAGGAGGTGCTCTGGTCGGCCGTCGACGCCGGCGCCGCAGGCTTCGAGCTCAAGTCCGCGACGCCGGAAAACCTCATCGAGGCGGTACGCACTGTCGCGGCCGGCGGCACCTGGATCGACGGCACGCTGCTCGGTCCGATCCTCGACTCGTACCGGCAGGTCGCCCGGCCGCCGGTACGAAAGGACGGACGCCTCGACGCGCTCACCGACCGCGAGCTCGACGTGCTGCGCCTGATGGCCCGCGGCGCCTCCAACCGCGAGATCGCCGAACAGCTCTTCCTCGCCGAGACCACCGTGAAGACCCACGTCGGCGCGCTCTTCCACAAGCTCGGTGCCCGCGACCGCGCCGCCGCCATCGTCTTCGCCTACGACGCCGGCCTGGTCCGCCCCCAACCCTGACCAGACTGGCAGCCGGCCGGTCCTGATAGGACGAAGGGGCCGGCCCCTTGTGGGGTCGGCCCTTGTCGTTTGGTGTGGATGGTTAGGAGGTGGAGTAGCCGCGGGTGGCGATCCAGTCGGCGAGGTTGTCGACGCTGATGTGGTAGGAGGCCTGGTCGGGGTTGGCGGAGTCGGCGATGGTGACGGTCTTGCCGTTGTCGTGGTAGCCGACGACGCTGATGTAGTGGCCGCCTTCGTAGGAGTGGCTGACGCCGTCGGTGTCGGTGGTGGTGCCGGCGATGTTGGCGACCACGGCGCGGCCTTCGTCGACGGTGCGGACGACGTCGGTGCGTAGCTTGTCGGTCTGCTTGTCGTCGGCGTTGCTGTCGCGGATCTCTACCGACTTGTAGGCGTCGGTCTTGCCGGTTTCCTTGTTCAGGACCGGGGTGATGTCGTTGATGCTGTTGGTGCCGGCCTCGGTGGTGCCCATTTGTTTGGCCATGGTGTTGACGTCGATGTTCTTGCCCTGCACGGAGAGGGCGTTGCGGGTGGCGGCGGGGCCGCAGTAGTAGAAGTTCGGCTGGGCCTCGTAGCGCACGTTCAGTTCCCGCTCGCTGGTCGGCTTGCGGTCGGTCTGCACCTGCGCGGCCTGCGCGGCGGGGGCGGCGTGGGCGGCGACGGCGGGGCCGGCGATGCCGCCGGCGGTGGCGGCGATACCGGTAGCGGTGAGGGCGATCTTGCGCATGATGTCGGTACGCATGGTGAGTTCACGCCTTCCGTTGGGGATACACGGCATGCACGCGCCCGGGGGACGCGGATGCCATGCGAAAAGGGGGAAAGTCTTCGGGGGATCGTCGGCGGCCCTGGGGGCCTGCTCAGACGCGCGGAGGATGTAAACGATCCGCGGTGGCGGGTGATTCCCGCGGCCCTGGGGGCCTGCTCAGACGTGCGGAGGATGTAACGATCCGCGGCGGCGGGTGATTCCCGCGGCCCGGGGGCCTGCTGCTCAGACGTGCGGGGGATGTAACCGTCCGCGGTGGCGGGTGATTCCCGCCGGGCGGGGGCCCGTCTGATGGCGGGCCAGGTGCGCAACCCGGGCTGGTGGCGGCCGGGGTTTCGGCGTGCGGCCATGTACAACCGGCCGGCGACCCGGATCCATTCCCGGGCCGGGGGTGCGGGCCGCGGCATCGGGTGATGGCGACCCGCATGTCCCGTATGTGAGGTCTGTGATGGCAATGTGGGGGAACCCGAGCGGGTCTTCCGGGGCCGCGGGCGTCGCCTGCCGCGTCGCCGGCCTGGGCCCGACGGGTCGCTCAGGCGGGTCCACGGACCCGCCCGTCACCGCCCCGAGGGCGACGCCCGACGGGGCCTTCGGGCACCTTGTGCGGCGCTCCGTCCAACCCCTTCGACATGTACCACAAATGCGGCAACGGCCATGAGAGCGCCCGATAGGTGGCAAATACCGTGCCAGAGGGATGTCGACCTTTGATACACCAACCGCCAACGTGTCGGGACCGCCACCGAAACTTCCGGCCATCGATCTAGGAGGGCTCCTCGAAGCGCCGAATAAGCTCGCCGACGCTGCGCAGGCTGCCGCGCACCCGCCGGCTCCACTGCTCCTCGCCGAGGAGGATGACCGCCTCACCGCCCAGAAACGACAAGCCGATCAGAGCCGCGAGGTCGCCGGCTGTGAAGGGACCGAGCGAACCGAACCGGGCCTCCGCCTCGCACGCCACCTCTTCCAGCACGGTGAACCACGCGTTGAGCATCGCCACGACCTGACGCCCGAGCGCCTGGTCGGACCAGCCGGCGGCCATCATCTCCTGAAGCACCCGCACGTATCCCGAGGCGAGGTCGTCCTCCAGGAAATCGCACGCCTGCTCGTAGCGCTTCCACAGCGGGGTCTCCGTGCCGTACATGTGGCGCTGGCGCTCGACCAGCCGAGCGTTCTCCCGCTCGAGCAACGCGAGGATCAGGCCCTGTTTGCCGCCGAAGTGGTAGTGAATCTGGCTGAGCGGCACGCCAGCCAGGTCGGCGACCCGCCTGGTGGAGAGCGCCGCATAGCCGTCGGTGAGCAAACCGGACCGCGCGGCCTGCAGGATCCGGTCCGCCGTCTCACCGCTTCGTTCCGCCATCGCGTGCTCCCGCCGCCAATTTCCGACACTTGTCGGTCGCTCGACCGAATGCTAGCGTCCCACCTTATCGGTCGGTCGACCGAACGGTACGGTAGGGGGGTAGATGTGATTCGCCGCGCATCGGTGCTGGCGTACGGGCTTGTGGCGTACGCCCTGTTTATCGGAGTACTGCTCTACACAGTCGGCTTTCTCGCCGGCGTGGGCGTGCCCAAAGACGTCGACGACGGCCCGGCTGGCCCGGCTTGGCGAGCGGTGCTCGTTGATCTGTTGCTGCTCGGCGCGTTCGCCGTCCAGCACAGCGTGATGGCACGACCCTGGTTCAAGCGATGGTGGACGCGGATAGTCCCGCCAGCGATCGAGCGCAGCACGTACGTGCTGGCGGCCAGCCTCGTCGTGGCGTTGCTGCTATGGCAGTGGCGCCCGCTGCCGGACCAGGTCTGGTCGGTGGAGGCCACCTGGGCGCGGTCACTGCTCTGGGCCGGGTACGGGCTGGGCTGGGGCGTCCTGCTGCTCAGCACGTTCCTGATCGGTCACTTCGACCTATTCGGGCTGCGGCAGGTGCTGGCCCGGGCCAGCGATCGCAGCTACGCGGAGCCCGGCTTTCGCGAGCCGCTGCTCTACCGGCTGGTCCGGCACCCGCTCATGGTCGGCTTCCTGATCGCCTTCTGGGTCACGCCCGACATGAGCGCCGGACGGCTGCTGTTCGCCGCCGTGGCCACGGGCTACATCCTCGTCGCCGTGCGGCTTGAGGAGCACGACCTGCGTCGCCAGCTCGGCGAGCCGTACGAGAGGTATCTGGCGCGGGTGCCGCGCTTCGTGCCACGCCCTAGCGCGCTCGCCAGGAGGCAGCGGCATGCACGCCAGGCGGGCTGACACCGAAGGCTTCGTCGAGCACCTCGGCGTCAAAATCCACTACGAGGTACATGGATCGGGCGGGCCTACCCTCCTCCTGCTGCCGACATGGACGATCGTCCACAAGCGATTCTGGAAGCTCCAGGTGCCTTACCTGGCCCGACATTTCCGGGTCGTCATGTACGACGGTCCTGGCAACGGGCAGTCCGACCGGCCGCTCACACCTGCGGCATACGAACAGTCGGCGCAGGTGGCGTACGCGCTCGCCGTCCTGGACACCACCGGCACCGACCGGGCCGTCGTCGTCGGGCTGTCGCGGGCCGCCTCCTGGGCGCTGGAGCTGGCCGCCGAGCACCCGTCGCGAGTACACGGGACCATCGTCGTCGGCGCGGCGGTCCCGCTCGCGTCGCGCGACCCGGTGCGCGCCGCGCACATGTCGCTGACCGGGCCCGCGCCGCAGCTCGAACCGTCGTCGGTGCCGGCGCTCGGCACCGACCCCGGCGAGCACTGGGCGAAGTACAACCGCGAGTACTGGCTGGAGCACTACGAGGACTTCCTCTGGTTCTTCTTTGGACAGTGCTTCAGCGAGGCGCACTCCACCAAACCCACAGAGGATGCGGTCGGTTGGGGCCTGGAGACGGCCGGCGCGGTACTCGTCGCAGAGTCGGCCGCGTCTTTCCCCAAGCGGGAGACCGTCGAAGGTTGGTGCGCGCGCATCGCCACGCCGGTGCTGGCCATCCACGGCGACGACGACCGCGTGATACCGCTGCGCTGCGGCGAGCGGGTCGCCGAGCTGTCCGGCGGCGAGCTGGTGGTGCTGGAGGGCGCCGGCCACATCCCGATGGCCCGCGATCCGGTCCGGATCAACCTGCTGATCCGCGCGTTCGCCGAGCGGTTTCGCCCGCCGACGCCGGCCCGCCGCACGTGGACCCGCTGGGACCGGCGGCGCAAGCGGGTGCTCTACCTGTGCTCGCCGATCGGGCTGGGACACGCGCGGCGCGACCTGGCCATCGCCCGCGAGCTGCGTGAGCGCCACCCGGATACGCGGGTCGACTGGCTGACCCAGCATCCGGTGACGCGGTTGCTCGACGACGCCGGCGAGCACGTCCATCCGGCGAGCCGGTGGCTGGTCAACGAGTCCCAGCACATCGAGAGCGAGGCGGGCGAGCACGACCTGCACTGCTTCCAGGCGCTGCGCCGGATGGACGAGATCCTGCTGTCGAACTTCATGGTGTTCCGAGACGTGGTCACCGAAGAGCAGTACGACCTGGTCATCGGCGACGAGGCCTGGGACGTCGACCACTTCCTGCACGAAAACCCGGAGCTCAAACGATTCGCCTACGCCTGGCTGACCGACTTCGTCGGCTACCTGCCGATGCCCGACGGCGGCGAGCGGGAGGCGCTCGTCGCGGCCGACTACAACGCCGAGATGATCGGCCACATCGCCCGCTTCCCGCGATTGCGCGACCGGGCGGTGTACATCGGCGACCCGGACGACATCGTGGCGGACCGTTTCGGCCGCGACCTGCCACTGATTCGCGAGTGGACCCAGGCCCACTACGACTTCGCCGGGTACGTCACCGGCTTCGACCCCGGCGACTACGCCGACCGCGCGGCACTGCGGGCGGAGCTCGGCTACCGGCCCGGCGAGCGGGTCTGCGTCGTGACCGCTGGCGGCTCCGGCGTCGGCACCGACCTGTTGCGCCGCGTCATGGACGCCTTCCCGGAGGCGTCCCGCCGCGTCGCCGGCCTGCGGATGATCGTGGTCACCGGTCCCCGCATCGACCCGGCTTCGCTCCCCACCGGCCACGGCTTGGAAGTCCGGCCGTACGTGCCGGACCTGCACCGTCACCTCGCGGCCTGCGACCTGGCGGTCGTGCAGGGCGGCCTGACAACGTGCATGGAGCTGACCGCTACCAGCCGGCCGTTCATCTACGTGCCACTACGCCACCACTTCGAGCAGAACTTCCACGTAGCGCACCGGCTCCGCCGCCACGGCGCGGGCCGGCAACTCGACTTCGCCGACCTCACCCCCGACTCGCTCGCCGACGCGATCACCGCTGAGATAGGCCGCGAGGTCCGATACCGTCCCGTCTCCACCGACGGCGCCGCCCGCGCGGCCGCACTGCTCTCCGACCTCCTGTGACCAAAACGGTGTAATGGTCATGGACCCGCCAACCGACGCCCGGCCGCGCCGGCCAGCATTCTCAGCGACGCGACCGAGCGCGACCTCATGACGGTCTGCGAGGAGCGAACCGGCTCGACGGCGCGAGGCCTGGCCGCCGGCACAGCACGTATCGAGGCAAAACAGCCACAGGCGGAAACCTGACGACGCTCAACACCGAGACAGATGCCACTAACCAATGAACATCCGGATCTGTCGATGCGAGTAGCTTCCGTTCGCGGTTGCCCTCGTATCGGCGGTGGCCTTCGTGATGTCTGCCCCGGTCCTAAGTGACTACGCCCTCATCCGTGAGTTGTGCAAGCAGTCCTCGATTCCCTGCCGCACCTTTGCGAATGAGTTGCCCCACGGAGTCACTCCAATCGCCGATTGTGAGGGCGGTCCCCAAGAGTTTCCGGGATCGGGCTTCGAACGATTGGGCGGCTAGTTCTGTGAGCGCATACGCCTGCAGGTGCGGGTAGGGGATGGTGTGAGCGATCCGCTCGGCCCGGTCGTGGTGGCCGGCCTGCGCGAGCGCCGTGGCCAGTGCGGCCAACACCTGCGCCTGCTGGTTCGGGTCGGTGATGGTGTGGGCGATCTGCTCGGCCCGGTCGGCCAAGCCGGTTGCCCGGTCGTAGTGGCCGGCCTGCGCGAGCACCCTGGCCAGTGCGGCCAACACCAGCGCCTGCTGGGTCGGGTTGGTGATGGTGTGGGCGATCTGCTCGGCCCGGTCGTGGTGGCCGGCCTGTGCGAAGGCTGGGGCCAGTGCGGTCGGCATCCACGCCTGCTGGTTCCGGTCGGTGATGGTGTGGGCGATCTGCTCGGCCTGGTCGGCTAAGCCGGTTGCACGGTCGTGGTGGCCGGCCTGTGCGAGCGCCGTGGCCAGTGCGGCCAACACCTGCGCCTGCTGGTTCGGGTCGGTGATGGTGTGGGCGATCTGCTCGGCCTGGTCGGCTAAGCCGGTTGCACGGTCGTGGTGGCCGGCCTGTGCGAGCGCCGTGGCCAGTGCGGCCAACACCTGCGCCTGCTGGTTCGGGTCGGTGATGGTGTGGGCGATCTGCTCGGCCTGGTCGGCTAAGCCGGTTGCACGGTCGTGGTGGCCGGCCTGTGCGAGCGCCGTGGCCAGTGCGGCCAACACCTGCGCCTGCTGGTTCGGGTCGGTGATGGTGCGGGCGATCTGCTCGGCCCGGTCGTGGTGGCCGGCCTGCGCGAGCGCCGTGGCCAGATCAGTCAACGCCTGCGCCTGCTGGTACGGGTCGGTGATAGTGCGGGCGATCTGCTCGGCCTGGTCGGCTAAGCCGGTTGCGTGATCGTGGTGGCCGGCCTGTGCGAGCGCCGTGGCCAGATCAGTCAACGCCTGCGCCTGCTCGTGCGGGTCGGTGATGGTGTGAGCGACCTGCTCGGCCCGGTCGTGGTGGCCAGCCTGTGCGAGCGCTGTGGCCAGTGCGGCCAACACCAGCGCCTGCAGGTACGAGTTGGGGATGGTGTGAGCGACCTGCTCGGCCCGGTCGTGGTGGCCGGCCTGCGCGAGCGCCCTGGCCAGTGCGGCCAACACCTGCGCCTGCTGGTTCGGGTCGGTGAAGGTGTGGGCGATCTGCTCGGCCTGGTCGGCTAAGCCGGTTGCCCGGTCGTGGTGGCCGGCCTGCGCGAGCGCTGCGGCCAGTGCGGTCAGTGCCCGCGCCTGCTCGTGCGGGTCGGTGATGGTGCGGGCGATCTGCTCGGCCCGGTCGTGGTGGCCGGCCTGTGCGAAGGCTGAGGCCAGTGCGGTCGGCATCCGCGCCTGCCGGGTCGGGTCGGTGATGGTGTGGGCGATCTGCTCGGCCCGGTCGGCTAAGCCGGTTGCACGGTCGTAGTGGCCGGCCTGCGCGAGCGCCGTGGCCAGTGCGGCCAACACCTGCGCCTGCTCGTACGGGTCGGTGAAAGTGCGGGCGATCTGCTCGGCCCGGTCGGCTAAGCCGGTTGCACGGTCGTAGTGGCCGGCCTGCGCGAGCGCTGTGGCCAGTGCGGCCAGCGCCTGCGTCTGCACGCGCGGGTTGGTGATGGTGTGAGCGATCTGCTCGGCCCGGTCGTGGTGGCCGGCCTGCGCGAGCGCCGTCGCCAGATCAGTCAACGCCTGCGCCTGCCCGTACGGGTTGGTGATGGTGCGGGCGATCTGCTCGGCCCGATCGAGGTCGCCCGCCTGCGCGAGCGCCGTGGCCAGCGGGGCCAACACCTGCGCCTGCCTGTACGGGTCGGTGATGGTGCGGGCGATCTGCTCGGCCCGATCGGCCAGGCGTGTAACCCGGTCGTGGTCGCTTGCCTGGCCGACCGCTGCGGCCAGTGTGGACAACGCCTGCGCTTGCTCGTTCAAGTCGGTGATGGTGTGGACGATCTGCTCGGCCTGGTCGGCTAGACCTACGGCCCGGCTGTAGTCGCCGGTCTTCGCCGCTGCTGTCACCAGCGCGGTCAGGGCCTGTGCCTGCCGGTTCGGGTCGGTGATGGCGTTGGTGAGGGCTTCGGCGCGGGTGGTGTGGCCGAGGGTGGCCCATACGGCGGGTAGGTCGGTGGGGATGTTGGCGTTGCGGTCGGCGAGGGTGGTGCGGCGCACGCAGAGGCGGGCGAGGGCGTAGAGGTCTGGCTCGGTGGCCTGAAGGTGGCGGTCTTGGAGGGTGCGGATTTCGGTGAGGGCGGCGGTGTCGCCGCCGGTGATGTCGAGCATGCGGTCGTGTCGGCGTGGGTCGACGGCGAGGTGGAGCATGCGTTCGAGGTCGTGTTGGTCGGTGAGCATCTGGAAGTAGCCGTGCAACGCATACGCGGGTGTGCCGGGCGGCCATCGGCGTTGTCGATAGCTGTCGATCCATTGGTGGATCTTGTCCCGGTAGACGGTGACCAGTTTGCCGAGGCGTTGCTCAGCGTGCGCGCGGAGAGTCTCGTGGGCGAACAGGAACAGCTGCCGCTGTTGGGTGAGGGCGTAGTCGGCGCGGCCAGCGAGGGTCCGGCCGCAGACGCCGTCGAGCATGCCTTCGACCTCGAAGGCGGCCAGGCCGGTCAGTTCTTCCAGTTCGGACAGTGTTAGTCCGCCGCCGCTGGCGGTGATGACACCGACCAGTTCCCGCTGCCGGACGTCGCCGGCCAGCAGTTCGTCGAGCTCCCGTTTGGCGAGGTAAGCGGTCTGCTGGGCGTGCTCCGACGGGGCGAGTGGGCGGCGGCGGCAGGCTCGGATGGGGTGGTCCGGGGGTACGTCGCCGGGGATTGGTGGGTGGGGGCGGCCGGCCAGGATGATCCGCATCCCGTGTGCGGGTTGTTTGGGTAGTTGGGAGGCGATGCTCGGGATCCCGGATCCTGGGCGGCCGCCGTGGTCCTCGTCCAGGCCGTCGACCACGAGCACCAGCCGCTGCCCGCGTTGTTCGGCTTGGGCTGCGGCGGTGTCCAGCAGGTCCCGCCGGTACGTGTCCCGCTGGCCCGGCGGCAGCGAACCGGGTAGGTCCTGTCCGGTCAGGGTAGACAGCTGTTCCAGCAGGGCGTCGGTGAACGCGTTCGAGTCCGCTTGGGCGGCGAGCCGTCCGGTCACGAAGAACGACACCACCCGCACCCCAGCGGGCGGGTTGAGGACGAAGGTGGACATCAGCGCGGACTTTCCCGCCCACGGCGGCGCCTGCCACCACACATACGCCTCGTCCACACCACCACCAGCCGCCGGGGTGGTACAGAAGTCGGCCAACTCCGCCAACTCCTGCTCCCGCCCGAGCGCGCCACCGACAGGTGCAATATCGCGTACCTGCTGCACATACCGGGACCTGGCACCCCAACCAGTCGTTGCAGCCGTACCGGCAGCGTCTTGACCGCCAGCGACCGCTCGCTGGCGGGCCAGGTTCCGGGCGATGGCGATCCGGGCGCCGAGCCCGCGGTCACGCATGTCCGGTTCGGGCAGCGACTTGGCGATCAGCGCCTGGCGCAGGTGGGCGTACAGCGTGCCGACGTCCAAAACAGACGGTCCGTCTTCCAGCCCCGTGCTCAGCAGTCGAATCAGCTCACCGGTGAACGCCGTGTACCGCTCACCCTCCGGCGCCAATGCCTGCCGGGTCGCGGTCGTCGCGGTCAGCACGCAGGTATCGGCGATCGCGAACCGGGCGCCCAGATCTGATGCGGCCATCGCCCGCTGATGCGCCATCCCGCTGTAGCAACAATCGATGATCACCAGCTTGCGGCGGGCCTTGGACCGGCGTACCGCCCGCCGGACCTGCTCGAACGGCAGTGCCGTATACGAGGCCTGCCGTGCTACCGAGGTCGGCAACGCAAGATACAGGTCGCTTTCACCGTCCTCATCCGGCAGACCATGACCCGCGTAGTACACGACCAACGCATCCTCAGCCTGGCCCGCGACCGCAGTCAGTCGATCGATCACGAACCGGGCCGGCTCGCCCGCCTTCTTCAGCTCCACCTCGCCGAGCACGGTCAGATTGCTCTCCGGCAGCCCCCACACCTGCGGCCGAGTCAACGCCTGCCCCAACCCGACCAGATTGTTCCGCACTGCGGGAAGGGCATGCAGACTCGCGTACTCGGCAACGCCCATCAGGACCACCCGCGACGACGCCGGGTCCGGAAGATCCGCGAAAACCTCCACTATCCCGCTATCTCCCGCGCATCAGCAGCATCCGTCTCTTCCGCATCCTCGCCGGCGGCGGTGAGAGCGTCAACGACCCGCCGTACCTCATCCGGCCCCAAGCCCTCAACCGTCACCGCCACCTCGCCAACCTGGAGCCGGATAACCGGCAGCACCGGCCGCGGCCGAGAATCCCGCCACGCCAGGAACGACACCACCAGGCTCCCCAACCCAAGGCTGTTGGCCACGATGGCCTGGATGACCTCGAACCCACCCATCGTCGACCCGGAACTGGACGGCTCGAACGACACCGACGCATCCCGAGCCACCTGCGGATCATCACGAAGCCAGCGATACAACGACACGCCGGCCAACTCGTCCCCACCGCCGTCAACAGTGATCAACGCCCGCATCGCCACTCCCTCAACATCAGCCATGGCGTACCCGCAGACTCTACAAACACCCAACCAGCGCCCCTCTCATCCATCCAGGTGCCACAAGCCGGGAAGGAATGATCCGCAAACCACAGCGAATAAGGGCCACACCAACCAGAGATCAAAATCAGGCCACCAACTCGACGCTAGGCTTCCGGCGGACTCAGCACCGCTTAAGGAGAACAGCAAGCAGCAATTCAAATGCCAAAGTCGGGTCGAACGCACCCTCATGCCGCTGATCGGGCGCTGCGGGATCTGGCCGGCACGCGCGCTGGAGTGCGTACGCGGGTCGGCGCCGAGGAGGCCTCAGGATGTTCCGTCGTCGCGGGTGAGCGTCGATGAGTGCTCACCCGCGTACGGGATCCAGTAGAAGCCCGGGGCGAACAGCACGAAGCCCGAGCCGCGCATCTCCGAGAGGACGTCTTCGGCCAGTACCAGGCCGGGCAAGGTGCCGGTTGCGAGTTCGTCGGTCCACTCCTGCCGCAGTTCGGCCGGATCCACGCGCCATTCCGGGTCCCACCCAACCTGGGCAGCCTGGTAACCGGTGAACCGAGCCAGCAACTGGTACAACCCTCGGCCCAGTTCCGTCAGTTCCGCGGCGGTCAGCCGCACGGGCTCGTGCCCGTCATCCAGGGCGACGCCCCACCCGACGCCGACCGGTATGACACTCATTTCCAGGTACGGCACGTTGTCGGTGCGACGGTTGTGGTTGAGCAGCGGTTTATGCAGGCCGATACGTCGGCGTCCGGCGGCCAGATGCCCGCTGTAGATGACGAGGTCGTGGGCGGCTCGAGCAGCAGTCTCATTCGACCCGAAATTGACCGCCAACTCGAAGGCGATCGCCACGACTCCTCCTTCGCGATAACTCCAGCGCGACGGTCATCACGATCTCGTGGCCGGCGGGGTCGCGCAAGTTCGCGCACATGGAACTGTGGACGTGCGGCAGCGGGATGGTATCCGGGGGCAGCCTTCGCGGATGGGCTTGCCGTCGGGGAAGGGACCATTCGCGGAAACCTCGTCGCGTGTACTGGTGCCGGCTGCCACGCTGTTGTGGTGGCCGACATCGACGAGTTGCTGCCACGCGCGCGTTCGCCTCGCGATTACCTGAATCTGGTCACAGATCCGCGGGTCGACCAAGAGGTGCTGCGCGGCCTGGCCGCCAGCCCGTACCCGTTTGTACGTAAGGCCGTTGCCGCACACCCACTCGCGGACGCTCAGATCCTGACCGCGCTGCTGCGGACCGAGGACCTCGATCGCTGGGATCGCTGTTACCTGCTGGCGACGGTCGCCCATCATCCGAACGCCGACCGGACGGTGCTGCTGCGAGTAGTTCGGCAAACGCTGGCACTGTTGCGGCAGCCAAACGGCAGGCCGTATGCCACGGCTCTCGCCCTTGCGCAACGCCCCGAGTTGGATCCCGCGGAAATTCTCATCCTGGCTAAACAGCAGGGTGCGTCCCACCGGATGCGCCGCGGACTCTTGCGCAACCTGGCCGCTCGGATCCCATAGCCACGCCCTCGCCACAGATCCGCATCACCTCAGCGGAGCCGTCGCGGCGGCCGTACGGTCAACAGCCGAGATGGCTTCCCAGTTCACTCATCTGCCGCCAGGCGGGCGCGCTGCTGGACTGGTGGGGCCGATACCCTCGGGCCTGTGATCGAGTTGGGTAGCCGGATGCGGTCGCAGCCAGCGCCTGCCCGGGTGGTTTGGGCGTCGCTGGTCCGGCCTCGCGATCCTGTGGCTCGGCAATGGCTGGACCTGCTTGATGGCGAGGTCGATCCACAGATCCTGGATTGCCTCGAGCCGAGCCTCGTGGTCTGGTCGTCGCTTTGGCCGGACAGGCTGGACGAACGGATACGGTTCGACATTGAGCCGGATGGCTATGAGAGTCGGCTGCGATGGACGCTGCTGACGCCGGGACCGGAGCCGGCGGCCAGCAAGATTGGGCATATGCGGTTCCGGCTCAACGTCCTCATCAACGAACGGCTGCGCCGATCGTACGGTCAATAGCAAAAGGCATTGCTGGTTCATCTGCCGCTGATCGCGCGCGTTTGGTCGCGTGTCGATGATGACCGAGCATGTGATCTTGGTGTCCGGATCTGATGCGATCCGGGCGTTCGGTGCCGGCGGTGGTGCCGCTGGCGCGCATAGGGACGCCGATGCTGTAGCGGTCGCGCCGCCGATGGTGCCCCGTCGCGGTCGTTTCCAGCTGAGCATCGGGCTGCCGAACCGACACGTCGTGGTGCCCCGGCACCACGACCTGTCCAAGCTCGTGCTACACCCGCGGCTACCGCCCGTTTCGTACCCAGATTGCCGATCATCAATTGGTTGTGAAGTTCCAGTGTGGCGGCAGTGCGCCGCCGCACAGGGCGCAGGTGAAGTCGCCGTCCCGCACGATGTTGCGCTCGCCGCAGGTGGGACAGCGACGGAAGGTGATCTCTTCGGTGAAGCCGCCGGGATGCTGAACGCCCGCCCGGTCGAGTGCTGTGGCCACGGCCGGCCAGCAGTCCGGATCGGGGCAGTACCCGGTCGACTGGTTTGTCACCTCGACGACGCACCAACCGGTCTCGGCCCGCGCGAACGCCATCTCTCCGGCGGCCAGGACGTCCCGACCTTCAGCGAGGGCAACGTGCTCGCCGCGGCGAGGCGCAAGCCGGAGCGAGCCGTCGAGTGCGATGACGAAGGTGAAGGGCTCGACGAGCTCCCCGCGGTCTCGCCCGGCCAGCCAGCCGTCAAGGGCGGCAGACGCCGCTACGACAACAGCATCCACCGCGACAAGCCGGCCGCGCAGCTCGGCCGGACCGACGTACTTGTACTGCCCCGTCAGCGGCACGCGCGACAGTAGCAGGGGCGACTATGCGGGAGACGTGGTACCACGCATCTGCGCTATGACGTCGATGGCACGCGTCGTGAGGTCGCGGACGAGCGCACCGGCGGGGCGGACATCGTGGACGAGCTCGACCGACTGGCCGGCGTAGAGGGCCATCTCCGCCAGGTCTCCGGTCATGCCGGGGACGGGGATCATGTCCTCGTACCGGTGATGGGTGCGGCCGTCGTCGCCGACGGCCACGACGTCGCCCTCGCCTGGGCGCCCAGGTGCGGGAGGGGAGCCGGCGGATTCCCAGCGTCGCAGGGTGGGGTTGCCTAAGGCCCGGTGCGGCGCGTCGGGCCAGCCGCCGTCGAAGCAGCGGGTCAGCGCCGTGTCCGTGGCGCCGGAGGCGACAAGCCGGTCCTGGTACAGGCGGTGCGCGCTCGCCTCGTGGGTGGCTAGGAAGCGGGTGCCCAGCCATACGCCCTGCGCGCCCAGGGCCAGCGCCGCGGCGATGCCACGGCCGTCGCTGATGCCTCCGGCCGCTACGACCGGGATCGAGCCGACCGCGTCGATGACGGACGGCACCAGGACCATCGTGGTGGTCGTCCCGCGCACGTGACCTCCGGCCTCCCAGCCCTGGGCCACGATGACATCGACACCGCAGCCGGCCGCGTGCCGCGCCTCGGTCACGCTGCCGACCGTGTGCATGTGCAGCGCCCCGGCCTCGCGGATCAGCTGGCTGGCAGGTGCCGGGTCGCCCCAGAACGTCGAGACGACCGGAACAGCCTCGTCCAGGCAGACCGCCAGCGTGTCCGCCACCGGGAAGTCGAGCACCAGGTTGACCCCGAACGGCCGGGAGGTGCGCCGCCGCACCTCCCGGATCTGGTCGCGCGCCTCGTCGGAGCGGTGCCAGGTCAGGGCCAGCATGCCGAGCCCGCCGGCCTCCGACACCGCGGCGGCGAGCTCGGGCGCCGCCGCGGAACCGACCGGTGCCTGCACCACCGGCACGGTGATGCCGAGCCGGTCGGTCAGTGCTGTACGCAACCCCGTGGTCATGGCAAACACCCTCTAAGTGCTTCGAAAAAAGAATCAGATCCGAATCGGTACTGTATCGGAAGCAGAAGCGCGGGAGAAGGGAGCGGGATCGCGATGCCGACGCCCACGCCAGGCAGGCCGGTGCGCGGGTCGAGCACCGGCCGACCCCTGATGGCCGCGCTCGACCTCTTCGGGCGGCGCTGGAGCCTGCGCATCGTCTGGGAGCTGCAACGCGGTCCGCTCGGCTTCCGCGCCCTGCAACAGCGCTGCGACAACATGTCGTCCAGCGTCCTCCGGCAGCGGCTGACCGACCTGGCGACGGCCCTCGTCGTCGAGCAGCACCCGGATACGACCTACGCCCTCACCCCGCTCGGGCACGACGCCTACCGCGCGCTGCGTCCGCTCGTCCGCTGGTCCGACGACTGGGCCGCCGCCCTCGCCGACGAGAAGCCAACGTCGCAACACGGCTGACGAGATATCAACCGAGGACGACCGTGAGGCCCCAAGATACCTATCGAAGGCCCAACAGGGGGTAGACAGTATCGGGCGCCGGCACCGCAGCAGGCGGGCGCGAAACCGTAACCGCGGTGCCGAAGCCGCGATATTCGAGGCGCGCCCTCGGCACACCTTGGGAGCCCAGGACGGCGAAGCTCGTCAGCCGGCCCTGACTGTCCAGCGCGGCCCGGAACTCTTGGCGTCGTGCACTGTCGGGAACCGTGCTACCTGGATCGAATCGAAAGGATATCCCGTTTCCGGTACCGATCTTGACAAGGTCAATGGTGCCGGAAACCTCGCTGCCGGTTACCTGAGCCGAGGTGATCGCGTTGATCAGGCGCGCTGAGCCGCCGGGGTCGTTCTTTCCGCGATCGAAGCTCGGGGCGAAGCTCGCCGGGACCTTCGCCGGGTCCAGAATCATCCAGCCTTTAGGGGCGGTGGAAAGAGGCGGGTCGGATGCCAGGTAGACGGCGTCGCCGATCATGCGAATCTGGGTGACGTTTGCAGGAGTCGTAACGGTCACGGCGGCACGTTTGTTCACGTTGTCGGTACGCGCCTCGAACGTAAGTTCACCATCGGTGATCACGACGGTGGCGGCGAAGCTAACCTGGTCGATGAATGCGGTGCCGGCCTTGAGACGATCGATCGCGGTGGTGGTCGCGTCGGCGGCGAGGCTTGTGCCTGGCGGGGACTCCGGGCTGCTGGTCGTGGGCCGGCCAGCAGAGCACCCAATGGCCAGCACCGCAGAGGCCAAGGCAATCCCTACGGCCGGCCGAATGCTCACTCGTTCCACAGACTCTTCTCCCTGTCTTGGCGGGGATTTACGACTAACCCGGCCCCTTCAGCAGGGACGATAGCCGTGCGGCCGGTGGGATGCCGGTGGTGGATATGCCGCTGCGAATTTCCGCTACGGAGGCCCAAGGCAGCGTGGTCGTTCGGAAAAATGATCGCGATTGGAGTCCGTACTCGCTGATCCGACGCGTACGGCCGTTCCCATCGCCTCATGTCACGATGGTCGCCGATCGAATCAAGCCCGTAGGGGATGTTGTCGATGACCGCGGACAGCAGCGCCGATCCCCACAGCAGCAGCATCGAGCGAAAACATCCGGCCTTCGGTGCCGCCCGGGAGATCTCGTCGATGACTCCGGTGTTGACCAGAGCGCTGACCATCACGAACAGGCTGGCGAAGAAGACGAGCGTTGGCCACTCCACGTCCTTGGCGACCTCGCCGGCGTCCAGCCGGGACCACGGCGGCCAGCATGAGCGGCACATCGCTGGCCAACGAAGGGTCGCTCCGCAGCGGGCGCAGGCCTGCGGTGAGCATCGGCAGGCCCAGCAGGGTTAGTGCGAAGCCGCCGAGTCGGCGTGCCCGGGACAGTGGGCCGGCGCCGGCGGCCAGCCGCAGCCGACCCTGCCCGACCTGTCCGTGAAGACGGCAGGATGACAGGTTGGATATAGGTGAAAGTCAATGTATGTTGGAAGCGCTCCCAGGTTTGCGTCCGCCACTCTGCTCAAGGAGCTGAAACATGTCGCCACGGCGTCGTCGCCCGGCCACCGTACTGGCCGTTCTGCTCGTTCTGGCCCTGTCCACGTTCCTGTTGCCACCAGCATCGGTTGCCGGCACCGCCGCAGCCGGCGCGTCCCGCACCCGCGCGGTGCCACTCACTGAGCTGACGGTGGTATTCGAACAGGTGGCTTTCGGTCTCCAGCGTCCGATCGCGCTCACCGGGCTGCCGGACGGCCGGATGCTGATCGCGGAAAAAAACGGCACCGTCCGCGCCTACCACCCCGACACCGGCTTGGCGGCTGAGCCAGTACTCGACCTGACCGCCCGGATCGACACGTCGGACAACGAGCGCGGCCTCCTCGGTATCACGCCCGCGCCGAACTTCGCGCGGACCGGGATGCTCTACGTGGCCTACACCAGCCTGCCCGCCGGCGCGCTAACCCTGGCGCGGGTGCCCATCGGCGCTCCTGAGCGGGTGCAGGTGCTACTGACCCAGGAGCACGCCGAGTACGGCAACCACAATGGCGGACAGGTAGCGTTCGGCCGCGACGGCTACCTCTACTGGTCCCTCGGCGACGGCGGCCACGCGAATGACCCGTTCAAGGCCGGTCAGGACCTCGGCACCCTGCTCGGCAAGATCGTGCGGATCGACGTCAACCGCGCCTGCGGGGCGAAGCCCTACTGCGTGCCCTCCGATAACCCGTTCGTCCGCACGCGCGGCGCGCGGCCAGAAATCTGGGTCTACGGGCTGCGCAACCCGTGGCGCTTCTCCATCGACCCGGTCGACAACTCGCTGTGGATCGGTGACGTCGGCCAGGGCCTGGTCGAGGAGATCAACCACATCCGCCCGTGGCAGCGTGGGGCGAACCTCGGCTGGTCCTGCCGGGAGGGCACCCCGGTCTTCGACCCGGAGCAATGCCGGGCGGGCGTGCGGTACACCGACCCGGTCTTCGAGTACGAACATTTCATGACGGACGGCTGCTCGGTGACCGGCGGCGTGGTGTACCGAGGGTCCGCCACCCCGGAGGCACGGGGGACCTACATCGCGAGCGACTACTGCTCGACCCGCGCGTTCGCCGTGCGCCCCAAGTCCACGGGTGGCTACGAGACCGCCACGATCGGCAGCTTCCCCACCCAGCCGACCGCGATCGACGCCGACGTGCACGGCGAGCTGTACGTGCTCAGTGACCTGCCGGGATTCATGAGCCGGGTACGGTTCGAGCGGGTCCAGCCAGCCCCTGGAGGCGGGCCTGCGAACCGCTGAACCCCGGGGCAAGCGCTCCGCATCCGCAAGACCTCTGAGGACGGCCGCGTGCGGGCGGCCGTCCTCACACCACCCAGCAAGCTACGGGGCCCGAACGCTCACCAGGCGAGCAGTAGCAGCTGTCCGGCGGTCAGCACGTCGAGCACGCCGCACCACTCGGCGTGTGAGCGGGCCACGATTCTTCCGCATCCGTGGGTTGCGGATCGAGAACCGAGACCACACCTTTACGACGGATCGCCTGGTAGCAAACGGGTCGTCGGGGCACTGCCAGCGACCCGGCGTTGGAGGGCACATTCGACGGGCGATGTCATGCGCGAGCCAACACGCTCACGCGACCGGGCTCACCGCTGCACTCGACGACGGTCAGGCCCTGGTCCTCGACGAGACGAGGCAGGGAGTTCGTGTCGTAGAAGCGGACGACGCCAGGCACGAGGTGGTAGCACGCAGCGCGCAGCCGCCAGTACAGGTTCTGGGATGTGAGCGACGTGCGGTTGCGAGCGGGCGCGGTGATCAACAGGTGCCCGCCCGGCCGGAGGCAGCGCCGGATCTCGGCGATGAAGGCCGCGGGACACGGGAGGTGCTGTAGGACGAGGATCGCGAGAACACCTCCGAGCGACGCGTCCGCGAAGCGAAGCGGCGCGCTGACATCGAGCACGTCGAACGTCGCGTCGACCTCGTCGCGCGCAGCTCGTCTCCGCGCGACCTCGACCATGCCAGGTGACCCATCGACACCGACGACGTCATAACCACGCCGGGCCAGCGCGAGCGCGTGCGCGCCAGGTCCGCAGCCGAGGTCGGCTACAGGTCCAGGCGGTGCAACCACGTTCGCGAGCTCATCGGCAGTCCGCTCGACCAGCTCACGATGCTCCGGCTCATCGCGTCGCCGCCCCCAGGCCGCGCTCTCGCAGTCGTACATGAAGCGAAAGAACCAGCGCGGGGCAGGCATGACGGCGACGATACGCGTCGTGGGTAGACCGAACTGGCAGTGTGGGGGCAGGGGTTCGAGTCCCCTCGGCTCCACAACGTAGGGTGATGAGCGAAATGTGGGGTCGGTCGAAATGTCGGCTGGCCCTTCGCCGTTGGTAGGGACGTTGAAGATCGGTATGAGCTGCTCGCCCTGGATCTTGACCTCGGCGATGTGTTCCTCGATGACTGCTTTGCGTTGACCTGCGGTTCCGTGTGCGAGGACTTGCCCCAGTTGGCGGCGGAGTTGTTTGATGGCTTGGGCGCTGGGTGGCTCTGGTTGGGCGTGGATCAGCTCGGCCAACTCCGTCTGGCGGATCTTGAGCCGTTCGAGTTTGGCGGTGAGATCGCGTACCCGTGCGCCGCAGGTGCGCTCATCGAGGGTTTCGTTCTCGAACGCGGTCAGGTACCGGTCGATCGCGGCATCGGTGGTCTTGATCTGGGCGGTGATGGTGCCGAGTTCGGCGGTGTGCTGGTGGCTGCCGGCGGCACGCAGTTCTCGTTCGGCTTCGATGGCGGCGGTGATCAGGTCGGTGTGGGTGTAGAAGTCGATGAGGGCGCTGGCGACGGCGGGGTCGAGGTGGTCGGCGTTGATGCGTGGGGCGGTGCAGCCAGCTTTGCCGTATCGGGCGCGGGAGAAGCAGGTGTAGTAGCGGTAGCGGCGGAGTTTGCCGGTGGCCGCCGTGCCGATGTACTTGTGCCCACACCGCGGGCAGGTGATCCGTCCGGTGAGGTGGTAGTCCGAGTTCGACGCAGCCCGCGCTGAGCCGACCTCGCCGCGGGCGGTGAGGATGCGCTGGCACCGCTCGAACAGGTCGGCTTCGATGATGGCCGGGTGGGCGTCGGGGACGACGACGTCGCGGAAGCCGACTTCGCCGATGTAGAGGCGGTTGGTGAGCATGCGTCCGATGGTGTGCCCGGACCACGGCTTGCCGGCCCGAGTCCGCTTCCCCTCCACGTTGAGCTGGTCGGCGATGGCTCGTGTTCCGGCCCTGGTTTCGGCGTAGCGGGTGAAGATGTCGTGGACGACGTGCTGCTCGGTCTCGTGCGGGATGAGGCGGTGGGTGTCGGGGTGGACGCAACCCCTGGATCCCCACCACCTGACCATCAAGACACCACCCGGGCAATACTTACACCCCTAAATCAGGCACATATCCAGTTACGTTTCTTCCAAGTGAATTGGATGGTTGTTCTCGGCCAACACTATCATCGCAGCACCTTCCTGGATCCCCAAAGGGCTGACAATGATACCCGGGTCTGCGCCGGTATCCATGATGCGATAGGCCAGCACTGCCACCTGTTCTTGCTTCTGTTTGGACCCGAGTGCAGCGACGACGTTCGATAGCGACAAATCCGGCGCTGCCTTCCCTCATGTCGTTGCCGTCGATTTCCCATTCGGGTGTCGGAACGCCGTCCTGTGATCCATTGTTTGTCTTCCACGCGTTCAAGCCTTAGGGTTGATGCGACTTGGGCGAGGAGGAACGCTGCGACCTGCTCGTATGATTACCAGCTCTTGCTGTGGCTGGCCGTCATTCCGCAATCTATCTCCGCGACGGCGGCGTGCCTGAACTCTCGACACGGAACTGGCTGCGCCGCGACGCCAGCGTCGGTGACGCGGTCCCTCGAGTTGCGCGAGTGCGGTCGATGCCAGGTCAACGCCGTCGCTTTAGAGCGACCGCAGCGACTGCCACGCCAGCGACGCCTGCCATCGCACCAACAGCATCCCAGTTAATGCTTGGAAAATCGACCGAAATCGGAAAAGCGAACACACGCGAAATCGCAAAAGTGAACACACGCCAGACATTGAACAAAAGAACAAAGAGGAAAATTCCGCAAACGGTTGCCAACACAGCTAGGATCGCCGATAGGAGAGGCCTCTTGTCGCGCATGCTGCGGATGGTACCTGTCAACGTCAATGATCACGAAACGACTTCAGATGCGTTGCCTCCGATAGCTCGGACCTATGCAGAGGCTGCATGGTCAGGTTTAGACGAGAGTAGATGCGGCGTGTCGTCGTCACGATGCTCTCTGCGTGGCGTATCTGGTTTGGGTGCATTATCCCGATGGTGGCGGGGCTGACGGCTGAGGGCCGTGCCCGGCGTGAGGTGGTCCGGTTGCGGGCTGCGGCGATGTTCGCTCCGAACGTGCCGGTCCCGGAGATCGCCGGACGGTTGCGGGTGTTGCACAACGCGGTGTATGTGGCCACTGTTCCCATTCGTGCGGGCTTCCTGGCTCCCAGTCGGCGTGCAGCAGCAAACCTCGGTTCGACCAGTTCGTTGAACGGCAACTGGTTCCGGAGTACCACCGTGGCGGGCGTCGCCGTACTCACCCCGCGTATCAAAGCGTCGAGAACCAGATCGCGAAGGCGAAACGGCACGGTGACCGGGAGGCGGTGCGGGCGCTGCGGCGTCATCGCCGCACCCTGCCGAGCCAGGACCCCAACGATCCAGGCTGTCGACGGCTTCGATACGTGCGCTACTGCGACGACTTCCTGCTCGGGTTCGCCGGTCCCGGCACGAAGCCGAACAGATCAAGTCGAAGATCCGGGCGTTCCTGCGTGAGGAGCTCAAGCTCGAGCTGTCCGAACCCAAGACGTTGATCACCCACGCCACCAGCCAGGCGGCGCGGTTCCTCGGCTACGAGATCAGGACACAGCACGCCGATACGAAGATCACCCGGCATCGTCGGGCGGTCAACGCCGCGATCGGCCTGTTCGTGCCGCGAGACGTCATCCGGAGCAAGTGCGCCGCCCACATGAGCAAGGGAAAGCCCGCGTTCCGGGCCCGCTGCTGCACGACGATGACTTCACGATCGTCGCGAAGTACGGGTCGGAATACCGTGGGTTCGTCCAGTACTACCTCCTTGCCCAGGACGTGTTCCGCCTGGCGTTGCTGCGTTGGGTCATGGAGACCTCGATGCTCAAGACCCTGGCCGCGAAGCACAAGTCCTCCGTCACGAAGATGGCCCGCAAGTACAAGGCGAGCATCGACACCCCCGACGGTCCCCGGGCTGGCTTCCAGGTCACCGTGCAGCGAGACCGAGGGAGAAAGCCGCTGGTCGCCCGCTTCGGCGGGATCCCCCTCAAACGACAGCGCACCGCCGTCATCGCCGATCTCAAGCCGACCATGGCCACCGTCCGACGCAACGAGCTGATCCATCGGCTCCTGGCCGGACAGTGCGAGCTATGCGAAGGGCGGATAGGGCTGCAAGTCCACCACATCCGCAAACTCGCCGATCTCGACAAGTCAGGACGGCCAGAGCGGCCTTCGTGGGCACGCCTGATGGCCATGCGTAAACGCAAGACCCTCGTGGTCTGCCAAGCATGTCACCAGGACATCCACGCTGGACGGGCCACAGCCACCACCCGGATATGACCACTGGAGAGCCGGATGCGGGGAAAGCTCGCCTGTCCGGTTCGGGAAGGGGCCGACGGAAAAGGACCCGAACCACGGGCACCTCGCCGGCGGCCTACTTCACTCTGTGAGGGCCCGGGGGCTGGGATTCCCCGGGCTACTCGGCGGTCTAGTGGACGTCGATCCGGTCGAGGAGGTCTTGCGCCATCTGGCGCAGGCGCGGCTTGTTCGGGTTCGAGTTCATTGACCGTCTGAATCGTCAGCCGGGCCGCCGCTGCGGCGAAGTCAAGCCTCTCGGCTTGGTGACAGGCCATAGCAAACATCAAGTAAGCCTTCGCCAAACCGGTCATGTGATCACCGGGCTCGTTCTTAGGGCGTGTCCTAGATGGATGGTGGTCCCGCCTGCGGCAGGATCTTTGTTCCGTGGTGGAGGAAATGATCCGTACTTGGGCGCCGGATGACTTCTGGCAGGTTGCGCAGCCGTTGATCCCGGCCCAGCCGGTACGCCGGCAGGGTGGGGGTAAGCGGCGGGCTGATGACCGGGCGGTGCTGGCGGCGATCGTGTACCTGGTCCAGGCGGGCTGTTCGTGGTGGAAGCTGCCCACGCAGATGTTCGGGATCTCCCGCTCCACTGCGCACCGCCGGTTCACCCAGTGGACCGCCGATGGGCTGTGGGAACGGCTACATCAGCAGTTTCTGCACCGTCTGGGTGTGGTCAGCGAGATCGACTGGTCCAGGGCAATGGTCGATTCGATCGCGGTCCGGGCTGAGAAAGGGGGGATCTCACGGGGCCAAACCCGGTCGACCGCGGCAAACCCGGCAGCAAGATCCATGTACTGTGTGACCGCCGTGGTGTACCGCTGACCTGCCTGATCTCCGCCGCGAACACCCACGATTCCCAACTGTTGATCCCACTGCTGGACTCGATCGCACCGATCCGTGGCCGGCGGGGCCGGCCCCGCCGTCTGCCCGACAAGCTGCACGCGGACAAGGCGTACGACCAGCCCGCGCTGCGCGCCGAGGTCCGCCGACGCGGCATCAAGGTCCGGATCGCCCGCAAGGGCATCGAGTCATCCCAACGTCTCGGCCGGCACCGCTGGATCGTCGAGGCCTGCCTGAACTGGCTGCTACGCAACCGCCGACTCGTACGCCGCTACGACCGCAAGCCCCAACATTTCCAAGCCTTCGCCGACCTCGCCTGCGCCCTACTGACCTACCGCCGCCTACTCAAGGCCACCAAGTAGGACACGCCCTTAGCTTGAGTTTTAAGGTCCGAACCGCTGCGGAACGTAGTGATCGCTGACTCTTTCCAGGTCCCGGGAACTTCAGCGGCCACGGTGGGTAACGCGT
This sequence comes from Phytohabitans flavus, assembly GCF_011764545.1. Taxonomy (GTDB): domain Bacteria; phylum Actinomycetota; class Actinomycetes; order Mycobacteriales; family Micromonosporaceae; genus Phytohabitans; species Phytohabitans flavus. The sequence goes on from NZ_AP022870.1 coordinate 1,796,908, forward strand.
CGGGGTTTTGGAACATCGGCGCCCGCCAGCCCCGTCCTGCCGGCGTTCCGAAACCTCCTGCCGTCGTCGTGCCCACATCCATTCTTGCCCTGACCTCGCCCTACGTCAGCGAAAGGCTGTTGACCAGGAACGATGCCGAGCCGTCGACGGACGAGTTATTGACCGGCGGCAGTGATCGATGAAGCTTCAGATCCCAGGGGCGTGCCACAAGGGGTTAAAAGCCAAGCTTAGAACGTGTTTGAGAAGGTCCAATGTGGACTGGCGGCGGTGTGCGCAGAGGTGGTGAGCCGGGCAGGGTGGTGCGGTGCCGACCCCTCGCCGTGGATATCCGTCCGACCTGACCGACGACCAGTGGGCGTTGATCGAGCCCCTGCTGCCGGAAGCGAGCACCGATGGCCAGCCTGAGAAGCATCCACGTAGGGAGATCGTGAACGCGATCTTGTACGTGGGTGCGGGCGGGTTGTCCGTGGCGGTACCTGCCCGCTGATCTGCCGCCATGGCAGACGGTGTACTGGTACTTCACCCGCTGGGAGGAGGCCGGCGTGATGCAAAGACTGCTGGCCGCGCTGCGGGTGAAGGTCCGGGCGCAGGCTGGCCGAGCGGCGGAGCCGTCGGCCGGGATCATCGACTCCCAGAGCGTCAAGGGCGCGGACACCGTCGGGGCCGACAGTCGAGGCTACGACGCCGGCAAAAAGATCAACGGCCGCAAACGGTTCATCGTCACCGACACGCTCGGGCTGCTGGTCACCGTCTGGGTCCTCGCAGCCTCCTGGCAGGACCGCGACGGCGCCAAGGGCACCCTGGTCGCCGCGACCCTGGCCGCGCCCTCGATGCGGCACATCTTCGCCGATCAGGGCTTCGCCGGACGGCTGGTCGACTGGGCCCGCGACATCCTCAAGACCACCATCGAGATCGTCCGCAAACCCGCCGACCAGCAAGGCTTCGCCGTACACCCGCGCCGCTGGGTCGTCGACCGCACCCTCGCCTGGCTAACCGCCTGCCGCCGGCTCGAACGCGTACCCGAAACCTCCGAAGCCATCATCCGATGGGGCCGCGATCTCCGCGATGACCCGCCAAATCACCCGCGGCGCACCAGCACACCGCCGGACCCGCCGCACATTCACCTGGACCTGATCAACACCCTCTCAAACACGCTCTTAGCTTGAGTTTTAAGGTCCGAACCGCTGCGGAACGTAGTGATCGCTGACTCTTTCCAGGTCCCGGGAACTTCAGCGGCCACGGTGGGTAACGCGTCGGGGTTTTGGAACATCGGCGCCCGCCAGCCCCGTCCTGCCGGCGTTCCGAAACCTCCTGCCGTCGTCGTGCCCACATCCATTCTTGCCCTGACCTCGCCCTACGTCAGCGAAAGGCTGTTGACCAGGAACGATGCCGAGCCGTCGACGGACGAGTTATTGACCGGCGGCAGTGATCGATGAAGCTTCAGATCCCAGGGGCGTGCCACAAGGGGTTAAAAGCCAAGCTTAGCCCTACACAAGGCGACGAACGTGCGGTCTCTGCCCGTTCACATGTCACCCGCAACGCTGCTGGTCACGCCCCGTGACCTGGCCACCTGTACGGGCAGGGGGTCGCCGGCGACCGTCAGAACGGTGTTCGTATTCTGCTGCGTCAGGCCCACCCTTTGACCTATGGCTATGGCATCCTGTAGCCAGTTGGCTACTTTTCGCGCGTGCTAGTCTGTCCCGATTTGGTACTGAATATCCGAGTGAGAATCGGAGCACCCACGGAGCACCCCCGATCCACCGTGGACAGAGGGGTCACGTTCTCACAGGTGGAAGGCGGGTCGTGCAGAGGATCTCAGCACTGTAAAAAGTCCTCAGCCCTGCTAATTGAGCTAGCGGCCCGTCACGATCACGATACCTGTCCGCCGGGTCCGCTCTGAGTCTAGCTAGCTGGTGTTGAGTATCGGCTGGTAGACGGGCCGACAGGGTTGACGGCCCATCGACCTGGCCGGCCGACGCGCGTGCCCTTGCAAGCCGCGGTTCAGGATTGGACCAGAACTTCTGGGTGGGGCGTCAGTCAGTGACCTGCGCCGGCCACCAGTCCTGCGAGGTCGAAGGGATGCCGGTCGCAGGCATGCTGAAACCGGGGGTGGGGCTGGAGACTTGATCGAGATTCGCTCGAACGGCACACTAATGATCGACTCCGTGTAGGCGCGGGGTGCTCGTGCACCGCGTCAATATCGCCGCCCGGGTCGCCCGCACACCGGCCCTACGCAGCAAAATCTCGGCGTCGAACGTAGATCGCACCGAGAGACTGCGGACCGGTTTTCTGGACTGAGTTAAGAAAATCAGAGTAAGTCCTTTCGTCCCAAGGCGCTGACTGAGCAATCCGAGAGATGCCATGGGACGTTTTCACGACGCATCCTGGCGGGGGCCGTTCGTCAAAGCTCTGGAGGTTCTCGGCCCTTACGGGGAGGGCGCGCGATGACGCACGCGATCACGGTTACACAGGAGACGGACGATCCGGAATTCGTCGTTCTTCTCGGTGCCGACTACGCGGGCAAGTCCGCGACGATGTCCGCATTGGCGGCCGCGCGGTCGCCGTGGCATCTCGTGTCCACCGACGACGCGTTCGTGCCCAGCCGGCACGCGCTGATCTCGCGGCTGCGCCGGGCCGTCCTGGGTGACGTCCTGCCGGCTCTCGGCCGCGACTACTCCCCGGACCTGATGGCCAGCGTGCTCCAGGTCGCCGTGGTGCACCTGCGCGACCGCATCCGGCGCAGCGCGTCGCGCGGCCCCACCCTGGTCGACTCGTACTACTACAAGATCCTCGCCAAGTGCCGGCTGGCCGGTGTGGAGGACAACCCGATGTTCGCGTGGTGGCGTTCCTTCCCGCAGCCGCGCCGGGTGATCTACCTCGACGTGGCGCCGGACACCGCGTGGATGCGCTGCCAGGAGGGCTCGGTGACCAACCGGCTGGAGCACTACGGCGACCACCCCGACCGGGTGTCGTTCGCGACGTTCCAGACGCATCTACGCGAAGCGATGTTGGAGGAGGTCCGCCACTTGCCCGTGAGCGTGATCAAGGAGCAGGGCAGCGTCGCCCGGACCGCCCGGGCCGTACGGGAGGTGCTCGCAAGTGAGGGTTACTGAGTTTCGCGAGCGCGTCTTCGCCGAGCGCGAGCGGCTGCGCCAGGCATTTCCCGACGTGGCCGGCCACCAGCGCCGGGTCCTCGCCGACCTGCTGGCGTACAACGCGGGCACCGAGTTTGGCCGCGCACACGGCTTCGACCGCATCCGGTCGCTGGACGACTTCACGTCGGCCGTCCCGGTGCTCGACTATGCCGCGCTCTCGCCGTACATCGAGCGCATGGCCGCCGGCGAAGACAACGTGCTGACCGCCGACCGCCCCGCGGTGTACTTCACGAGCAGCGGCAGCACCGGAGGGCACAAGAAGATCCCGGTCACGCCGCGCTTCATGGCCACGACCTTCTTCCCGTTCTTCTACGCGGCGTGGGCGCCGCTGGCCGAGCACTTCCCGGACGTGCTGGCCCGGCCGGACGCCGTGCTCAACCTCAAACACGACCCGGTGGCCGCGCCGCCCACCACCAGGTCGGGCCAGCCGCACGTCGGCGCCAGCCAGGTCGACTTCGGCGCGGCGTTCGGTGAGCCGCTCTCCGCCGAGCCCGGCACCTGGGCGCCCTGGGCGACGCTGCCCGTCCCGGTCGCCGCCGACGACCACCTGGAAAAGGCGTACCTGCGGCTGCGCATGGCGGTGCAAAGCGATCTGCGCTGCGTGATCGGCATCAACCCGGCGATGGTCGCGGCGGTGCCCTACCAGCTCAGCCTGTGGTGGCCGCGGATCGTCAAGGAGGTACGGGACGGGACGCTCGGAGGGCACCCGTACGCCGCCCCGGATCCCGAGCGCGCCGCCGAGCTGGAGCGCCTAGCCGAGCGCGCCGACCGGCTGCGCCCGGCACACGTGTGGCCCAACCTGCGGGTGATCTTCTGCTGGACCACCGGGCTGGCATCGCTGTACCTGCCCCGGCTGCGCGAGGAGTTCGGCATCGGGGTGACCGTCCTGCCGGCGCCGGTGGCCGCGTCCGAGGGCCCGGTCGGCGTCGCCCTCGACCGGCACGGCTCGGCCGGCAGCCTGGTGGTGACCGCCTCGGCCTACGAGTTCGTGGACGCCGACACGGACCTTGGCCCAGACGTCACCACGCTGCGGCCGCACGAGCTCGAGGTCGGGCGCGACTACCACGTCCTCTTCAGCCACGTCGGTGGCCTCTACCGGTACGCGGTCGGCGACGTCGTCCGGGTCGAGGACCACCTCGACGGCGTGCCCCGGCTGGAGTACGCCGGTCGCGCCACCCGCTCCGACGCGGCCGGTGAGCGGCTCCGCGAAGCGCAGGTGATCCGGGCCTTGGCCGCCGCCGTCCGCTCGACCGGGCTGGAGCTGCACAACGCGTCCTGCCGGGTCGACACACCGCTCGGGGAGACCCCGCGATACGCGTTCGCCGTGGCGCCGCGGTCACCGTGGAGCCCGGCGGAGACGAGCCGATTCACCGACGCGCTCGACGCGGCGCTGGCCGCCGAAGCACCGCGCTACCGGGAGGTCCGGCAGGCCGGCCGGCTCGGGTCGCCGACGTTGCTGCGGCTCGATGCCGACGCGTTCCTGCGCGACTGGCAGCGCACGGTCGGCACCGGCGTCCGGCCGACACAGGTCAAGGACCGGCTCTTCCGGCAGGATCCAGCGCTCTGGCGACGGCTGACCACATTGGAGGAAACCGACCGATGACCGCACCGCTGGCCGCCGTCGAACGTACGGCACTGCTCACGGCCGCTCTACGCGCTGCCGAGACCCGCCGCGAAGACCGGCTCTACGAGGACCCGTACGCGGCCCGCTTCGCCGGTGACATCGGGCCGGCGCTGCTGGCCGAGGTGTGGCACGCGACGTTCCCGCCGGACCGGCCGCGTACCCTGCCCAGCACTCCCGACTACAACGCGATCCGCACCCGGTTCTTCGACGACTACCTCCAGCGGGCGGTCGAGGATCCCGCGATCACGCAGGTCGTGCTGGCTCCGGCGGGCATGGACTCGCGCGCCTACCGTCTACAGTGGCCGGCGCGCGTGCGGTACTTCGAGGTCGACCGGCCCGCCGTCCTGGCGTACAAGCGGGAGTGCCTCGGCGACGTCGAGCCGCGCGTCGCCCACCGCACGGTCGCGGTCGACCTGACCGACAGCGATTGGGAGGGCCGCCTCGTGGATGCCGGCTACGATCCCGCGCTGCCCTCGGTCTGGCTGCTCGAAGGCTTGCTGTACTACATACCCGAGCCCGACGTGCACCAGATCCTCCGGCGGGTGCGAGCGATCAGCGCGCCGCGCAGCCGGGTCGCCGCCGACGTGGTCAACGCCGCCGCGCTAACCCTGCCGCACATGCGCGGCCTGCTCGACGTCTTCGCCGGCTGGGGCTCGCCGTGGCTGTCTGGCACCGACGAGCCGGAGGCACTCTTCGACGCGTACGGGATCACCGCCGAAGCGGTCCAGCCGGGCGAGCCGTCCGCCGACTATGGACGGTGGCCCGACCCGGTGCCGCCGCGAAGCGTCAGGGACGTACGAAGGGTGTTCTTCGTGCACGGGGTGTGCCGGCCGTGACCCCGACCGCCGTCGTCGTGGGTGGCAGCATCGCGGGGCTGGCCACCGCCCTCGCGCTCGGCGACGCCGGATGGCGCGTGGAGGTGCTCGAACGCGCCGCGCCGCCGGAGGGCGACGCGCACCGCCCCACCGTGCCGCAAGCCCGGCACTCGCACACGCTGACGTCGGCGGGCTTTGGCGTGCTGCGCGAGCGGGCGCCCGACGTGGTCGGCGCCTGCCTGGCAGCCGGCGCCCCGTTCCTGGACCTCACGGTCGCCCTGCCGGCCGGACCCGACGGCCGCACGTCCGAGGTGGACGACGACGATCTGGTCGCCCTCGCCTGCCGCCGTTCCACATTGGAGCGAATGCTGTACCGCGTCGTCAGCGCCCGGCGGTTGGTGTCGATCGGGCACGGTGTGGCGGTCCGCGGGCTGCTGCTCGACCGGTCCCGCACCAGCGCGATCGGTGTCGTGACCGAAGGCGGCGGGCGGATCCCCGCCGACGTGGTGGTCGACGCCACCGGCCACCGGGCGGCCGCCCGCTCCTGGCTCACCGCAGCCGGCGTCCCGGTGCCCGCCGACCTCACCGGCCCGTCCGGCCTACGCGGCTTCACCCGCTTCTACCGGCTTGCCGGCCACGGGTGGCCCGGGCCGCTAAACCGGGGAAACGCCGCCGGCGACATCTGGGACCACTACGCGGGCGTGCTGCACCCGGGTGACGGTGGCACGTTCTCGATCGCCTTCGGCGTGCTGCCCGACGATCCGGCGATGGATGCCTTGCGGCAGCCCGCCGCCTTCACCGCCGTGGCCCGCGCCACGCCGGGCCTGGGTGCCTGGCTCGCCCACGGCGTCGCGACGCCCATCTCACCGGTGTTCGCGATCACGTCGCCGCCCAACCTGCTGCGCGGGCTCGCCACCTCGCCCGAGCCGCCGGTGGCCGGGCTGTTTCCGGTCGGCGACGCGGCGTGCGTCACCAACCCGCTCTTCGGGCGGGGCATGTCGCTCGCGCTCATCCAGGCGTACCAGCTCGCCGACCTGCTGTCCGCCGGACCGGCCGCAGCGGACCAGGGCGGCGCGGCGGCCCGGATGGCACAGGCGCTGTTCCAGCCGTGGTACGAGCATTCGGTCCGTGCCGACGAGGAGCGGATCGCCCGCTGGAGCGCGGCGGTGCACGGCTGGCCGGCGCCGGCCCTGCCCGCGACAGAGCGGCCGACCATGCGCGACGCCGCCCGCGCGGCCGCGACCGACGGCACCGTGTGGCGCGGGCTGGTGCGGGTACTAATGGGCCTGCGCACACCCGCCGAGGTCCTCGGCGACGAGAAGCTCGTCGCGCGGATCCGGCAGGCGCCCGCGCCGCCCGCCGACCCGCGGCCCGCCGCGCCGACCCGCGCGGAGCTGGTACACATCGTCGCCACGGCGGACGGACGGTAACGATGCTGACCGTCCAAACTGGACCGGCCGGCGCCCCGCCCGGCACGCGGACGCGCCGCGTACTGGTGGCACCGGTCACGGTCACCCCGTCAAAGCCGCTGGGGCCGAGCCACCTCAAGGGCCTCTTCTGGACCGACGTGATGGTTCGGGCGACGGCGCACCTGGCCCACGTGACCTACCGCTACAGCCCGACGACCTACCACCTCACCGAGCAGACGCTCGCGTTCTGGGAGTACCTCGACCGCACCCTCGGCGACGTCGACTACTCCGCCATGTCCGAAGAGGACATCGGCGAGCACTACGTAGGCTTCCGCGCGGAGGGGCACACCGCTTCCACCGCCGCGCTCCGGCCCTACGCGCACGCCGTCGAGCTCCACGGCTGGACTCATCCCGCCGGCGCCCGCGTGCTGGAGCTGTGGCGCGACCAGTACACCGCGCTCGGCCTGCATGACCCCGGACTCACCGCGCACCAGCCGCCGGCCATGGGGCTGGACGAGGTCATCGACCGCCTCGGCGCGAGCGGGATGTGCCTCGACCTGCGCCGGCACGGCGGCCCGGTCTACCTCGACGCGACCCGCCACGGGCTGCCGCTGCGGCAGATAGCGGCGGCTGACGGGCGGCCCAACTACGTCGCCTGCGCGCTGCGCGAGCTGGTGCCGCTCAGCCAGGGGCACGACGAGGTGGTACTGCTGTACGACCGCGAGATCGAACCCGACTATCACCTGCTCCAGGTGGTCCTCTCCGACCTCGGCCACACCGTGCACCGGGTCCCGCTCGGCCGCGTGCCGATCGACGGCCACATCCGCTCGGCGCGGCACGGTGGCTGGCGCGACACCTCGGCGCGGGCCCTGCTCGACGCCGTAGGCGCCGAGGTCGATGCGGACGCGGTCCGGCTCGGCATGCGGCTGTACTTCATCGCGGTGCTCGGCCCCGGGCAGCAGCAGTCCTTCCGCCTCGACCTGCTGCGGCAGTGCCTGCACCGCGCCGAGCGGCTGCTCGCCAGCGTCCGGGCGGTCGACCCCGCGCCGGTGGCCGAGGTGCTCGAACGCCACCGCCGCCACCACGTCTACGTCGACCCGTACCGCCTGACCTCTAGCCTGCTCGCCCGCTACCGTCCCGCCCCCGGTCCGGAGCTGTTGTCGGCGGTGTACCTGTGACCCTCACCCAGGAGATCCTGCGCACCGAGGCGGCCCGCCGGATCCGTGGTTTCCGCCCCGACCTGGCCGCCTGCGCCGACCTGTCGACCACCGCCGGGCTGCTGGCCGCGCAGGCGGAGATTACCGGCGCCGACACGCTCACCGTCGTGGTGATGCGCCGCTTCGAGCTCGTGCCGTGGCTCCGCGAGACCTGCCAGTTCGCGACCACTGTGGACGCGGCGCGCGCGGAGCCGTGGCGGCGCGCCTTCACCCGCACCGTCTTCCTCGCCGGCAACCCGATCAACCTGCGCCACCGCTTCTCGTTCGACCACATCGCGCAGGACGGCTCGGTGGCATGGGCCGGCCCGGCACCAGCGGCCACGCTCACCGCCCTGCGTCGGCTGCTGCGCGTCTTCGACTGCTCGGCCGAGCCTCCGGCGCAGCCCCGAACGACCACGGTGGTGCCCGGTGACGTCGACCGCCGGCGCCCGCCGATCCGGCGCGCGCTCTACCTGGCCACCGCCGGCGTAAGCATCGCCGAGTGCCTCGTCCACCTCAACCACCTGCTGGTCGAGGCCGTACTCGACGGTCTGGTCGCGCCCGGAGACGCCCTGACCCTGCACCAGCGCCCGCGCCTGTCGGGCGTGCCCGTACGGTTCGCGGCGCTGCGGGTCGGCGCCGAGCGTGGCCAACCCGACCGGCTCCGGGCGTACGCCGGACTCACCGAGGAGGACACCGATGCCTGACACCGCCGCCCCGACCGGCCCGATCCGGCTGGGATACCACGGCTCACCGGTGCTCACCGCCCGTATCGCGCGCGTGAGTGGGCGAGGGGAGCAGGACGTACTGATGAGCCCGTATGACATCGCCGACCCGTTTCACACCGTGCGCGCCGGCGAGGTCGACGTCATCGTGGTCAAGTTCGGGTTGCGCGAGCCGGACCTGGAGGTCAGCCGCACGCTCGCCTTCGACGAGCGGGCGGTCGTCGTGGGCAGCGGCCACCCGCTGGCCGGGCGCGAGTCGGTGTCCATAGAGGAGCTCGCCGACTACGACGCCTTCGACCGGCCGGGGCGGCTGCCGGAGTACGTGTGGGACCAGGTCGTGCCCGCACGCACGCCGGCCGGCCGGCCGATCCGCCGCCGGCACCGGGTGACCGCCATCCCGCAGATGATGGCCCTGGTCGCGGAGGCCGGCGCGGTGCACATCTCGCTCCAGTCGCTGGCCGACGTGGCGCCCCCCGGGATCCGGGTCCTGCCGATCCACGACCTACCACCGGCACCGGTGGCCTTCGCCTGGCGTCGCGACCCGGCACCGCCCCGCCACGTGCGGGAGTTCATCGCGGACGCCGAAGCCGCCGCGGTCGCCGGGAGCGTCGCGCCATGACCGCGGCGGAGCGCACGCCGGTGGTGCTGCTGCACGCGCTGTCATTGGACTCGACCATGTGGCACGCGCTGTCACAAGCGCTGCGCGAGCGGGGGCACCCGGTCCTCGCACCCGACCAGCGAGGCTTCGGCGGCACCCCGCTCGGCGACGCGCCCCCGTCGCTCGCCGTCGTGGTCGACGACCTCGCCCGCGACCTCGACGAGCGGCACTTCGACCGGGTCGCCCTGGTCGGCGCCTCGCTGGGTGGCTACGTGGCGATGGCCTTCCTGCGCCGCCATCCCGACCGCGTCGCGGCCCTGGGCCTCGTCTCCACGCGGGCGGCCGCCGACACGGCACGCGAGCGGGCGGAGCGTGAGCGTTTCGCCGAACTCGTCACCGACCAGCAGGCCCGTGGCGCGCTGGTGGCCGCCACGACGCCAAGGCTGGTCGGCGCCACGACCCGCGCCACGCGACCGGAGGTCTTGGCCGCGGTGCAAGCGATGGTCGACGCGGCGGCCCCCGAGTCGATCGCCTGGGCACAGCGGGCGATCGCCGGCCGGCCCGACGCGTTCGCCGTGCTCCGCGCCGCCGACATCCCCGCCCTGGTCGTGTCCGGTGCCGAAGACGAGCTGATCGACCGGTCCGAGCCGGAGCGGATGGCCAGCGCGCTGCCGCGTGGCCGGCTCGTCACGATCCCCACGGCCGGGCACCTGCCACCGGTGGAGACGCCGGAAGCGCTCACGGTGGCGCTCCTGCACCTGCTCGACAGCGCGCACCAGGAGGTGTCGGGGTGAGCTGGGCATTCACGTCCTCGACCGGCCAGGGCTTCACCCACGACTCGATCGTCGACGCGCATTTCAAGGCCTGCCAGCCGGCATACCTTCGAAGCCTGAAGCGGGTGGGCATCCAGCCGGGCTGGCGGGTGCTCGACGCCGGCTGCGGGAGCGGCGCGTTCCTGCCATGGCTCGCCCAGCTGGCCGGGCCCAGCGGTCGCGTGCACGGCGTCGACCTCGCGCCGGAGCATGTCGCGCTCGCGTCGGAGCGGGCGCGATTCCTGGCGGTCCCGATCGAGATCCGCGAGGGCGACCTGCTCGCGCTGCCGTACCCCGACGCCTCGTTCGACGCCCTCTGGTGCGCCAATGCGGTCCAGTACCTCTCCGACGAAGACCTGTCACGCGCTCTGGCCGAGATGGTCCGCGTCGTCCGCCCCGGCGGCCTGGTCGCGGTCAAGGAGCTCGATGTCGGCCTGATCACCATGCGGCCCGGGCCGCGGTTTCTGGTCTCCGACTTCTTCCGGGCCGCGGGCACCAAGCCGGGGTACGCCGAGCAGCTGCTGCGCGCCCCCGACCTGCACCGCTGGCTCGCCGGCGCGGGCCTCACCGCCGTACGGCAGCACACCGAGCTCGTCGAGCACTTCGGCCCCCTCTCCGATGTGGCGAAGGCGTTCTACGCGCCCACCTGCGCGGCGCTGGCCCGGCAGGCGGCGGGGCTGGAGGTGGACGTGGACGCCTGGAGCGCCTTCGCCGACCCCGACCACACCGCCAACCCGCTCAACGACCCGGCGGCGTACGTTTCCGAGGGCCTCACGCTCGCCATCGGCACCCGCCCCTGAGGAGCCGAGTTCCGATGTCCAGGCCTAGACGATCAATTCCAAGGGGTCAGTGGTCGTACGCAATCAGGGAACGCATGATCGGCTGTCCTGTGTGCCAGTTGTGCCAGATGGCGGCGGTCAGGGCGAGGACGCGTTCCAGGATGCGTGCGGGTACCGCCGCCGGTGTCGTTGGGCGAGATGGCTGAGCGGTTGGCGACGCCGGCGGCTCCCTACTGGCGTGGTGCCGACTCCGCGAAGACGAACGCTGGTTCAACCTCAAACGAATCATCGCCGTCGAACCCGCCGACCCCGCATGATCGACCACAGCGGCTAACCGCCGGCGCACACCAACTAGGCGGCTCAGCGTCTATCCCTCCTGGCCGGCCCCTTACAATGGGCCCATGAGCGCTGAGGCCGTCGGCATGCACATGCCCGCCGTCGTCACGCTCGACGACGTGGCTGCGATGAACGCTGCCGACCCGAACGGTCATCGCTACGAAACCAGCCCTGAAGGGGTCCTGTCGGTCATGCCACCACCCGACTCCGAGCATGCGATGATCGCCAGTCGACTGTTCGCGTGGCTCATCATGGCGGGGTGGCCGGCGGAACAGGTGCTTCAGGCAGTAGGCGTCAGGATCCCCGGGCGGGATGGCGACGGCGGCCGGATTCCCGATGTCAGCGTCTGGAGGAAGCCGCCCCCTAGAAGCGTTTGGTCCGCGGTGGCGGACCTGGCGCTCGTGGTCGAGATCGTGTCGCCGGGTTCGGAGGCCATGGACCTGATGACGAAGGTCCGTGAGTACGCTCTCGCGGGTATCCCGCAGTACTGGGTGATTGACCGGGACGGTGCCCAGACGGTCACCTTGCATCGGCTGACCGCGGACGGCACCTACGAGGAGAAGGCGAGGATGCCCATGGCGTGGCTGCTGCAGACCTCGCCGTCGGACCACATCGACTGAGCGCCGCGCCTGTGCGGTGCGTCACCGCAACCGCCGCGACCTGGCCATCTGTACCCTCAGCGGGTCACCAGCACCGGTCAGAACCGGTTTCGCATTCGGATACCGGCGGCCCACAGGAGACGCGTGGCAGGCGCGCCTGAGGCGCGAGGCATGTGCAGGCCGGGGAGTTCCGGCCGCGTCGCGGTTAGGTGCGGACTGCCTGGAAGCCGGAGTCGTCTCCGAGGTGGAAGTAGATGTGTCCGTTGATGGTGCGGCTGTCGGCCAGCGTGACCCAACCGCGGCCGTTGGCGGGGTCGCCTTCGTCATTGCCTTCCCAGGTGAACTCGACGCAGGTCTTCCCGTCGCGGGTGGCTTGGCGGCAGTCCATCCAGCCCTCGACGGCGATGAATCCGAAGCGCCCGGTCTGGTCGCCGTCGAACTCGATGTAGGCGGGCTCGGTCAGGTCGATGGTGTCGCTGTCCCAGAGGTCCATGCTCACGATCCGCCACCGACCGGTCAGACCCGCCACGCCTTTGCCGCCCATGTGGGGACGGTACCTGCTAGCTGATCGCATTGATGTTTAGGCCGGGCTATAGTTTCTCTGTGCCTCCCGAACCGGCCCGGCGCTGGGCGATCAGGACGACGACCGACGTCCGTGACTGGCTGCGTGCGCTTCGCCAGGCCGATCCGGACACGTACCGCTCGGTGAACGTCGCGATCGACATGCTTGCCGAGGTTGGTCCTGGCTGGGGCGTCCGTTGGTCGACACGTTGCAGGGTTCGAGCGTCAGCAATCTCAAGGAGTTGCGACCCAGGTCGGCCGTGAGGTCGCGATCCGGGTTCTGTTCGTCTTCGATCCCTGGTCGCAGGCGGTGCTGTTGGTCGCGGGTAACAAGGCTGGTGACTGGTCGGGGTGGTACAAGGTGGCGATCCCGGCGGCGGAGGTCGCGTACGAGGGCTGGCTGGCCTTCGAAAGGAAACGGCGGGAGGCGCCATGACCGAGTTTCACGACTGGGACGATATCCGGGCCGAGTTGCACGACGGGGACGCCGCCGCGGTGGGTGAGGAGCGTGCGCGTACCGAGGCATGGATCAGCGCCTTTCACCTAGCCGAAGAGCGCAAGCGGCTGGGGCTCACCCAGCGTCAGGTCGCCGACCTGATGGGGGTGACACCGGGCCGAGTCAGCCAGATCGAAAACGGTGACCTGGACGTCAACGAGGTCGCGACCCTGAGCCGGTACGCGCGAGCGCTGGGCGCCCGGATGCGGATCATCTTCGACTACGGCAACGACCTTCGCCAGATCGCCTGAGACGGCCGACCAGACCTCATTAGACCTTCCGAAGGCTGCGCGATCTGGCCATCCCTACCGCCAACGGATTGCCAGCCACGGTCAGGGCTGGTTTCGCATTCTGCTGCGTCCGGCCCACCCAACTTGACACCGTGAGGAACCTCCTGGTGAGAGCCCATGATCAGCCGACTATGCGCTCGGCGAGGCTCACGCGCCTTCGGACTTGCGTGCCAGATCTGTGCCGGATGCACTGTCGATCTTCCGCCGGGACTCCTCGATCAGGGCGTCCAGCGCTGTCGCGATCGCCCGGTCACGGTCCGGGTGGCGTGCTGGTAGATCACGGCCGCTCGCGTGCTGGAGTGCCCGATCCGGGCCATCAGTTCCTTGAGCGTCGCCCACTCTGCGCCGCCCACGCGTCGCGCGCCCTGCGGACGACCTCGTCCATCGCCGTTGCAGTCTTCCAAACCACGGGCCGGTAGCGTTGTCGCGATGTCGAAGATCTTGGTAACCGGCATGTCGGGGACGGGCAAGTCGTCGGCGCTCTTCGAGCTCGGCCGGCGTGGTTATCGCGTGGTGGACACCGATGATCCGGGCTGGCGCGAGTATCGCGAGCATGCTGAGCCCATCGACGAGGTGCACCGCGGCGAGTGGCTCTGGGTCGAGGAGAGGATCGCCGGGCTGCTGGACTCCGATGATTGTCGCTCACTGTTCGTTCAGGGGTGCGTGCGAAACCAGTCGAGGTTCTACGGCCGTTTCGACGCGGTCGTCCTGCTCAGCGCCCCCGCTGACGTGATCCTCGATCGGGTCGCGCGCAGAACGACGAACGACTACGGGAAGAGCTCGCTGGAACGGGCCATGATCCTAGACGATCTCGCCAACGTCGAGCCGCTGCTCAGAGCTGGCTGCACGCATGAGCTGGATGCCAGCCGACCGCTCGATGAGGTCGTCGCCGACCTGGTCGCGATCGCATCGCACCCGACCTAGGGTGACGTGCTGATCGGGCGGAGCTATCAGGTGGGCGGCGGTGTACCGGGCAGGTGGAGGGTGAAGGTCGAGCCCTTCCCCAGGGTGCTGGTCGCGGTGATCGTGCCGCCGTGCGCTTCGACTAGCTTGCGCACAATGGACAGTCCGAGGCCGCTGCCGCCGGTTTGCCGGCTGCGTGACTTCTCCGCCCGCCAGAACCGTTCGAAGACGTGGGGCAGGTCTTCGGCGCTGATTCCGCTGCCGGTGTCGGTGACGGCGATTGTCGCCCCGGCGCCGTCTGGGTGGGCGGCGATCGTCACGGCTCCGCCGGCCGGGGTGTGGCGGATCGCGTTCGTGACAAGGTTGCCGACGGCTTGGCGCAGCCGGACCGGGTCGGCGTACAGCTCCTGGTCGCGGTCGGTCCGCGGGGTGAGGGTGACGCCGACCTGGTCGGCCTGGGCCCGGTGCGCGTCCACGACCTGGTCGACGAGGTCGGCGAGGTAGACCTGCTGCGGGTGCAGCCACAGCTCGCCGGCGTCGGCGGCGGCCAGGTCGCGCAGGTCGTCGATGACGTGCTGGAGCAGCAGCGCCTCTTCCAGCAGCGACGAGATGAGCCGCTGGTCGGCGGTGGCGACGCCGTCCTGGGCGGCCTCCAGCCAGCCGCGGATGTTGCTCACCGGTGTCCGCATCTCGTGCGCGACGTCGTTGACCATTGCCCGGCGGAGTTGTTCGAGCCGTTCCCGCCGTTCCGACATGTCGTTGAAGACCGTCGCGAGGCGGGCGATCTCGTCGCGGCCGGTGACCCGTACCCGGGCGGTGATGTCGCCGTCGCGCATGCGCTGGGCGGCGCCGATCAGCGCGTGCAGCGGGCGGACCAGCCGGACGCCGGCCAGCACGGTGATGCCGACCGTCACCAGCAGGACCAGGCTGGTGACGCCGGCGATCCGGGCCTGGTTGGCGCGGGAAATGGTGAAGCCGGTCGGGGTGTTGCCGGTGGGGGAGGAGACGAAGAGGGTCACGGGCGGGGCGACGTACGGGGCCAGCTGCTCCCGCTGGCTGCTGCCGACGCAGGTGTTGGCCGCCCGGTTGGCGTCCGGGTCGGGTGCCGGCGGGATCCGCGTCTCCTGGTCGACCGGTGACGGGGCCAACTGCTGCCAGGTCCAGGTGGGGCCGAGACCGAGCCGTACCGGTGGCAGCTGGCGGCGGGCCAGGCACGTGTTGACCTGGCCGTTGAGCTGTGCAAGGGCCTTGTTCTCGGTGGCTGTCGCGGTCGCGAGGGTGGCCCGCAGGGACAGGCAGCCTTCGTTGCTGGCGAGGTCGGTGCCAGGGGTGTCGACGCGGGGGCGGCCGGTCGGCCCATCGACGACGACGGCGTCGATGCCCACCCTGACGCGCAGGCAGTGGACGGCCTGGTCGGCGGCGTCGCGCAGGGTGGCCCGCTCGCCGGGCGGCAGCAGGTACGGACCGGTGACGCGCGGGTCGATCCGGTCGCCGCTCCCGTCGGCGCGCGGCGCGAGGGCGGTGTCGACCGACAGCGCGTCGATGGTGGCGGACGGTTTCGTCGGGAGCGGGCCGGCCTCGGGCATCGAGTCGGCGATCGCCGCCCCGGAGCCGTCGGTCAGGGCGATCCGCCGCCCGACCTGCGCGCCGAGCTGCCGTACGGTGGCGTCGACGCCTTTCCAGTCCGGGTGGGTCGCCGCGTACCCGAGGAGGGTGTCGTAGATCCGGGCGTCGTCGGCGATCGCCTGGCCCTGTTCCTGCCGGATCGCTCCGGTGGTGGTCCGCGCGGCGAGCCAGGCGGTTGCCGCGATCGAGCCGACGGCGACGAGCACGGCGAGCGCCAGCAGCCGCACGAGCAGGCTGCTCCGCAGCGGGAGGTCACGGGACACGGTATGGCTCGTCGATGAGCTTGTAGCCGACGCCGTACACGGTCAGCAGCCGTACCGGCTTGCGCGGGTTCGGCTCGATCTTCCGGCGCAGGTTCATCATGTGTACGTCGACCGTGCGGCTGGTGATGTACCGGTCGATGCCGTGCAGGTACACCAGGAGTTGGTCGCGGGTGAAGGCCCGGCCCGGCTGGGCCGCCATCGCCGCGAGGAGCTGGAACTCGCCGGGTGTGCACTCGACCGGCTGTCCGTCGCTGCTGACCTCGTGCCGCAGCGGGTCGACGGTCAGCCCGCCGACCCGCAGCACCTGGTCGGCGCTGGCTGACCGCTGGCCGCGCCGCAGCAGTGTTCGGACCCGGGCGACCAGTTCCCGGGGGCTGTACGGCTTGGTCATGTAGTCGTCGGCGCCCAGGTCGAGCCCGAGCAGGAGGTCGTCCTCGCTGGATCGGGCGGTCAGCATCAGCACCGGCAGGTCGGACTCCCGGCGCAGGATGCGGCAGACGTCCAGACCGTCGACCTTCGGCATCATGACGTCGAGGACGAGCAGTTCGACCGGCTGCTGGCGGACCAGGTCGAGCGCCGCGCGCCCGTCGGCCGCCATGACCACGCTGTGGCCCTCGCGCTCCAGGTAGCGGCGGGCCAGCTCAGCCTGTTTCTCGTCGTCCTCGGCGACCACCACGTATGCGCACACAGCGGCGAGTCTAGGCTGCGCCCAGGGCCGCGAATGTGCCGTTGAGCTGGGACCACGGGACCACTACGGGTTTCTTACAGGTTCAAAACATGTCCCCGGGACGCTCGTCGGCATGACGATCTCCATCTATCGGAGCCGTACCGCTGCGTTCTGCGCCGCCGCCCTGCTGGCCGCCGCTCTCACCGGCTGCGGCGGCCCGAAAAGCGGTCGGGAAAGCGGCCGGGACGGCGGCGCGGACGAGGTGGCCTCCCTCGCCACCCTCGCGCCGTCCGCTCCGGCGACCGGTGCCGCGGCCGACACCGGCCGTCCCCAGTTGCGGCTCGACTCCACGGACGAGGAGGAGAACGCGATGTGGGAGGCGTACCGGATATGCCTGCACGACCACGGCGTGAAGGAGAACAAGGACCGGGCCGCGGCGGTCGGCCCGGGCCACGGGCTCATCCTCGACCAGAGCGGCGAGCCGAAGGAGGCGTACGTCGCCTGCGCGAACAAGCTGCCGCTCCAGCCGCCGGAGCTGGACCCCGACAAGAACCCGAACTATGTCAGCCAGTGGAACGACTACGTGCAGTGCCTGCGCGGCCGCGGCATGAAGGTACACGCGCTGCCGGACGGCTCCGGCTGGACCTGGGACGACGGGGTGACCAGCAGCCCGCCGCAGGACGTCCAGATCAAGGCGGAGAAGGAATGCACGATGGAGATCTTCGGTGCCAAGAAGTAACCGCCGCGTCCTGCTCGGCACGGTACTGCTGGCCCTGGTGGCCGCCGCCGGAGCCGGCGCGGTCGTCGCGGCCAACCACGGCGGCGCCACCGGTGCCTCGGCCGGCACCCCGCCACCGGCCACCACGACGAAGGTGACCAGGACGGACCTGTCGGACAGTCAGGTGTTGGCCGGGACGCTCGGCTTCGGCCCCGAGCGGGCGGTGAAGGGCGCCGGCACCGGCACCGTCACCCGGCTGCCTCGCGTCGGCGACACCGTGGCGCGGGGCAAGCCGCTCTACTGGGTCGACGACCGCCCGGTGCCGGTCCTATTCGGCGACACCCCGATGTTCCGCCCGCTCGACAAGGTGGGAGCGGTCGGCAGTGACGTCCGGATCCTGCTGGAAAACCTCAAGGCCCTCGGATATCCCACCGGCACCCAGCCCGAGTACGACCCGACCGGTGCCAAGGTCGGCAAAGGGCAGGCCGTCCTCACCAAGAGCCTGCTCACCGCGCTCAAGAAGTGGCAGAAGGACGCCGGGCTGGCACCGACCGGCACGTTCGCCTTCGGTCAGGTCGCGGTCCTGCCCGGCCCGGTGCGGGTCAGCGCGGTCAAGGCCCTGCCGGGCGACCCGGTCGGCGGAGAGCTGCTCGCCGTCACCGAACAGGCGAAGCTCGTGACCGTACGGGTCGACGCCACCGAGGTCGGCACCATCAAGGTCGGCGCCGCCGTCACCGTCACACTGCCCGACACCACCGAGATCCCGGCCCGGGTCGCGTCGATCAGCCACACCGTCCAAAGTGGAGGAGGCGACGGCGGGCTCGGCCAGAGCGGCCCACCGAAGGTG
The DNA here is from genome assembly GCF_011764545.1 of Phytohabitans flavus. Taxonomy (GTDB): domain Bacteria; phylum Actinomycetota; class Actinomycetes; order Mycobacteriales; family Micromonosporaceae; genus Phytohabitans; species Phytohabitans flavus. The sequence continues at coordinate 1,815,327 of NZ_AP022870.1, forward strand.
GACGTGATCGTCACGCCGGCCAAGGCCGCCGATGTGGCGGCGCTCGACGCGGCGTCGGTCCAGGTCCGCTTCACCACCACCACCCACAAAGGCGTTCTCGCGGTACCGGTCGGCGCGCTCGTCGCGCTCCGCGAAGGCGGCTACGCCCTCCAGCTTCCCGGCGGCGGCCTGGTCGCGGTCACCACCGGCATGTTCGCCAAAGGGCTGGTGGAGATCAGCGGCGCCGGCGTCACCGAAGGCCTCGACGTGGTGACGGCCGCGTGAACCCGCCGGTGCTCAGCGCGGAGCGGGTCGGCAAGGCCTACCCCGGCGGGGTCGTCGCGCTGGACGAGGTCTCCCTGACGGTCCACGCCGGTGAGCTGCTCGCCATCGTCGGCCCGAGCGGATCCGGCAAGTCGACACTCCTGAACATCATGGGCACGCTCGACCTGCCGACCAGCGGACGGGTACGCATCGACGGGCAGGACATCGCCGCCCTGACCGACCGGCGGCTATCCGCCCTGCGTGGCAGGCGGATCGGCTTCGTATTCCAGCAGTTCCACCTCACCGACGGTCTCGACGCCACCGAGAACGTCGCCACCGCGCTGCTCTACGCCAACGTGCCCCGACGCCGGCGGCGACCGCTGGCGAACGAGGCGCTGGACCGGGTCGGGCTGGCACACCGGGTGGGCCACCAGCCGTACCAGCTCTCCGGCGGCGAACGGCAGCGGGTGGCGATCGCACGGGCGCTGGTCAACGATCCGGCCCTGGTTTTGGCGGACGAGCCGACCGGCGCGCTCGACACCGCGAACGGGGAGGCCGTCCTGGCGCTGCTGACCAGGCTCAACGAGGAGGGGACCACGATCGCCGTGATCACGCACGACCGGGAGATCGCCGCCAGGATGCCCCGGCGGGTGGAACTGCGCGACGGCCGGGTCGTCGCCGACACCGCCACCGGTGGTCGCGGATGAGCGCGATCCCCAGCCGTCCCGTGCGCCTGGCCCCGGCCGACGTACTCCGGCTCGGCCTGCTCGGCCTCACCAGCCGCCGGATGCGGGCCGCCCTCTCCGCGCTCGGCATCGCGATCGGGATCGCCACGATGATCATCGTGACCGGCATCCCGGCCTCGAGCCAGCGGGCCCTGATCGACCAGCTCTCCGCGCTCGGCACCAACCTGCTGCGCGCCCAGCCCGTACCGGACCAGGACCCGCCCGTGCTGCTGCCGGCGGAGTCGGTCGCCATGGCGGGCCGGATCGGGCCGGTCACGAACGCCAGCGCCGTCGCCAACACACACGCGGTCGTACGGCGCAGCGACCTGGTCGACCGGCACGACAGTTCCGGACTCAGCGTCCTGGCCACCCGCGGTGATCTGCTCGACGCGGTCAATGGCCACATCGGCGCCGGCCGGTTCCTCGGTCCGGGCACCGAGGAGTTCCCGACCGTGGTGCTCGGGTACGTCGCCGCCAGCCGCCTCGGCGTGACCACGCTGCCACCGGGCCAGCCCGCCCCGCAGGTGATCATCGACGACCACTGGTTCACCGTGATCGGCATCCTCGACCCGATGCCGCTCGCGCCGGACCTCGAACGTTCGGTGCTGGTCGGCTGGGACGCCGCCCGTGGCGTACTCGGCTTCGACGGCCACCCCACGGTCATCTACGTGCGCGCCAACGAAGACGCGCTCGAGGACGTCCGCGCGGTGCTGCCAGCCACGCTCAACCCACAACTACCAGGATTGGTACAGGTCAGCCGCCCGTCCGACGCCCTCGCCGCGAAACGCGCCACCGAAGACACGTTCTCGGCACTCTTCCTCGGGCTCGCCGGGGTGGCCCTGCTCGTCGGCGGCATCGGCGTCGCCAACACCATGTTCATATCGGTACTGGAACGGCGAAAGGAGATCGGGCTGCGACGCGCGCTCGGCGCCAACCGCGGCCAGATCCGCGCGCAGTTCCTCACCGAGTCGGTGCTGCTCTCCGCGCTCGGCGGCGCCGCCGGCACCGTCCTGGGCATGCTCGTGACCATCGGGTACGCGACCTACCAGCATTGGCCACCGGTCATCCCGACCACGTCGGTCGCCGGGGGAGTCGCCGGCGCGATACTGGTCGGCGCGGTCGCCGGCGTCTACCCGTCGGTGCGCGCGGCCCGGCTCACCCCGACCGAGGCGCTCGCCGCGTAGCGGTCATCAGGTGAATCGCCTGACCTCCACCGCCGACCTGCACGCCGCCGCTGATAGGCCCGCACCATCGCGTGTGCCCTGCGGGCTTGACCTTGACGCTGCGTCAACCCTCCATCGCGAGACCGCCCGACTAACACGTTCTCAGTCTGGAACGCGAGGACTACCTGCGGACGCAGATCGCGCACCGATTAGGTTTTCGCGCCGCGCCCGTCTGTACGTGTGAGATCGACTCACGGGAGGCTGACGCCATGCGAAAACTGGCATTTGCTATGAATGTGACCCTGGACGGCTACATCGCCGCGCCCGGCGATGACCTCGGCTGGAGTGGGGGTGATGGACCGGACTCGTCGCCGAGCGACGAGCTGTTCCAGTGGTGGTCCGACCGGGTGGCGGCGACGGGCCTGGCGCTGTACGGGCGCAAGCTGTGGGAGACGATGAGTGCCGACTGGCCGACCGCCGACCAGCAGCCCGGCGCCACACCGGCGGCGATCGAGTTCGCCCGCCGCTGGCGGGACATGCCGAAGGTGGTGTTCTCCTCGACGACCAGCACGGTCGACTGGAACACCCGCCTGGTCACCGGCGACGCGGTCACCGAGATTACCCGGCTCAAGGCCGAGGACGCCGGCCCGATGGACATCGTCGGCGCGACGCTCGCCGGGGCGGCCATGCGGGCCGGGCTGATCGACGAGTACGTGCTGGTCACCGCGCCGGTCTTGGTGGGCGGCGGCACGCCGTTCTTCGCCGCGCTGGACAGCTGGGTGAACCTGACCCTGGTGGAGACCCGGACGTTTCCCGGCGGCGTGCTGCTGACCCGATACGAGACGAGGCGATGAGCACGGGCCAGACGATCGGTTCGTGAGGCCAGGTCGAAGTCATTCCTGGCGTGCTCACCGTGACGACGACGGCCTCGTTGATCGTGACGAATTCTTCGGGGCATGAAGACGCCCCGTCGGCAACGCCGGCGGGGCGACGGTGTTCTCGTTGTCGCGTTGGATTTTGCTGGTCGGGTCATTCCGCGGTGATTTCGGTGACGCCCGCCCGTGCGCTGGACTCGTCGACGATGGCGAGATGTGTGATCACAGTGTCGCGGGCAGGTCCAGCCATGGTTTGTCGGTGGCGTCGAATCCGGTGAGCTCGGCGATCTTCCCGTCGGCGATGTGCAGGACCGCGATGGCAAATAGCCGGTACTCCGGGTCGTCGGGGGTGCGGAGGTACAGCACCGCGGCAGGCATGCGGTTGACTGTCGTGGTGATACCGCGCCAGTCGTCGGAGCCTCGCTGGAAGAGCCCACCGGAGACCCAGCCGTCCACCGCGTCCTTGGCCGTCGTGGTCAAGGTGCCCGCATTAGGCAGCATCGCGAAGCGCAGGTCGTCGCGCAGCAGGGACATCAGCCCGTCGAGGTCGTTGCGCTCATGGGCGTCGATATACGACTTCACCACGCCGCGCTCGTCATTCGACAGCTCGGGGCTCCGCCAGTCGAGGCGGCGGTCGGGCAGCTGCTCGCGCATCGTCACGCGCGCCCGCTGCAGTGCGCTGGTCACCGACGCGACGGTCAGCTCGAGGGCGTCGGCCGCCTTCGACGCCGGCCAGCCGAGGACGTCGCGCAGGATGAACACCGCCCGCTGCCGCGGCGGCAGGTGCTGGACGGCGACGATGAACGCCAGCTCGATCGTCTCCCGCGTTACCACCGATTCCTGCGGGTCCTCGGGGAGCATCCGGTCGGGGTACGGCTGCAGGTACAGCACCTCGGAGTCGGAGTCCGAAAGCCCGGACAGTACCGGCGTACGGTCATTGCGCTTCTCCAGGAAGTCAAGGCAGACGTTCGTCGCGATCCGGTACAGCCAGGTCCGCAGCGCAGCGTGGCCCTTGAACGACTCCCGCTTGTTCCACGCTCGCAGGAACGTCTCCTGCGTCATGTCCTGGGCGTCCTCGTAGTTCGCGAGCATCCGGTAGCAGTGCACCTGCAACTCACGCCGGTGGCGCTCTGTGATGAGCGCGAACCGCGCCGTATCGCCTGAGCGAACCACCGCGATGAACGTGGCCTCGTCAGCGCCCAGCGGTCTAGCGTCGGTCATGGTCATTAATCCTTCCACCGGTGCGAGGGGGGCTACCAGAAACTGACGACGTGGCGGAGGATTTCTGATCGGTGAAGCCGCTGACAACGGGCCGTTCGTCAGGGCGGATGGGCCGGGTCGGTTCAGGTGGGCTGGTAGCGGGCCCTGATGTGGAAGCGTTCGCCCTGCGGGCCGACGATGCTCAGGAACTCCACCGGTCGGGCGTCGGCATTGCCGAACCAGTGCGGAAGGTGGGTGTCGAACTCGGCGACCTCGCCGCTGGCCAGGACGACGTCCTGGTCGCCGAGGACAAGGCGGAGCCGCCCGTTGAGGACGTACAGCCAGTGATAGCCCTCGTGTGAACGCGAGTCGGAAGGCAGGCCGGTCGGGCCGGCCGGGAGGATCTGCTTGAATGCCTGCAGCCCGCCGGGTTTGCGGGTCAGCGGGATGACCGTCATACCGTTGTGGGTGAACGGCCGCGGATAGACCCGGGGATCGGCTGTGGCGGGGGCGCCGACAAGCTCGTCGAGTGGCACGCGGAAAGCCTTGGCGAGCGGCAGCAGCAGTTCCAGGCCCGGCCTTCGCTGACCGGACTCGAGCCGGGACAGGGTGCTGATCGGGATGCCGGTGGTCTGCGACAGCGCGGTCAGGGTGACGCCGCAGCGGCGGCGCAACTCGCGCAGCCGTGGGCCGACCGCGGCCAGCACCTCATCGAACTCATCGCTCATACGGACCATCTTGCAGTTTCCGCAAACCTCATTGTCGGCTTGCCGCGAGTGGGCGCAGATTGGTGGACGACCACTACCGAGCGGTGCCGTGGCGAGCGATCGTCAGATAGCCAGCCGACGGGCGATGACGGGGATCACGACTGCGGCGGCGGTCAGGTGTGCGAGCACGAGCGTGCACTCGGTGGCCAGGTTGGCGTCGACTAGGAACGGTGGTACGAGCGACAGCGCGGTGAGTGCCACAGCGGTGCGGACCCACGTGCGTGCCGGCCGGGACGCCCAACGGCGGATCGCCAGGGCGATAAGGATGCCCACGACGCTGAAGGTGAACGTGAGCTGTGTGAAGCCGACCAGCGGAATCGATTTGCCGCCGTCGGGGAGCTCGAGATCGACACCGGCGGCCATGGCGAGGGCCGCGACGGCCGTCGCGGTGACGGCGGCGGCAGCCGCTGCGGCCAGACCGGGCAGGAAAAGCCGGCGGCGCTGCTGGCCGTGGGTGCTGAGCCGGTCGGTGGGGGTGGTGGAGGTCATGGGCATCCTTTCGATCTGTCGGCATTCTCGATGTCGGCTCAGGCGTGGCTGGGCGGGATGTTGTGGTTGAGGTGGAAGACGTTCTGCGGGTCCCAGATGGTCTTGAGGGCGGTGAGCCTGGCGAGTTTGGCGGCCGGGTATGCGCGGCGTACCCCGCGTTGCCCCTCGTCGGCGGCGAGTGAGTTGACATAGACGCCGTTGGCGTACGGGGCGAGCTCGGCTCCGGCGGTGCGAGCCGCTGCCATCCGGTTGTCGTCTTCGATTGGGTCGGTCCAGCGGGAGCCGGCGCCGAACTCGAACATGGTGCCGCGGTGGCTGAACGCGGCGTCGGCGTCGGCTACGTCGGCGATGGCGCCGCCGTGCGCCTGCAGGCCGACGCCGGGCAGTTGGGTGCCGGCGCATAGGTCTGTCGCGCCGCGTAGAAGGAACGCCTCGATCGCGGCGGTGGGGAAATGGCGCAGGTAGTGCGCGCTGGAGTATCGGCGGTAGGCGTGCCCGCCCGTGGTGTCGTCGCGTTGCTGGAGTTCGAGGTATGACGGTGTGGTGACCCGCTCGGCGACGGGGCGCCCGAGTGCGCGCATCGCCGGCAGCAACCGGTGACCCTGTGCAGGGTCACCGACCCATACGAAGCCGACGGTGGCGATAGGGCCGCTGGCCGTGCTGTGGACATCGGCGGTGAAGGTCGCCTGCCGCGGCGCCACGGCGTTGAGGTCCCGCCAGCCTTCGAGCACCGGCACGGCGTCCTCGGCGCGGAAGTCGAACTCGGCGACCAGGGTCAGCGTTCCGGTGTGGTGCAGCTGGAACTCGAAGTCTGTGACGATGCCGAAGTTGCCGCCACCGCCACGCAGGCCCCAGAACAGGTCGGGGTTGTCGGTCCGGCTCGCGGTCACGACGTCCCCATCGGCGGTGACCATCGTGTAGGAGACGACGTTGTCGCAGGCCAGCCCGTGCCGGCGGGCGAGCCAGCCCATGCCGCCGCCGAGGGTCAGGCCGCCGACCCCGGTGTGCGAGACGTTACCCGCGGTTGTGGCGAGGCCGTACGGCTGCGACGCCCGGTCGAGTGCGCCGAGCAGCGCGCCGCCCTGGACCCGGGCGCGCCGCCGGATCGGGTCGACCCGGACGCCGTTCAACGGGGTCAGGTCGATCATTAGGCCGTTCGCGGGGACAGCGAGGCCGGCCACGTTGTGCCCGCCGCAACGCACCCCGATCTCCAGGTCGAGTTCACGGGCCAGGCGCACCGCGGTCACCACGTCGGTGACGCTCGCGGCACGAACGATCATCCGCGGCCGGCGGTCGATCATGGCGTTCCAGACGGTGCGGGCCGCGTCGTAACCCGGGTCGCCCGGAGTGAGGAGGCGGCCGTCGAGGCGGGGGCTGGTCGCTGTCGTCATACTCCGAGCCTGACGGAAATCGGTACACCCGGTAAGGTCCGATTGCATGGGCCAAATCAGGACCAATTCGAGTACGGCGGAGGACCTGCTCATCGATGTGGACCGGTCGGCGGCCGAACCTCTGCACCGGCAGATCGCCGCCTCGATCCGGGGCAGCATCCGGGCCGGCCGGTTGCGTCTCGGGACGTCTCTGCCACCCACCCGCACGATCGCAGCCGATCTGGGTGTGTCGCGCGGCGTCGTGGTCGAGGCCTACCAGCAACTCGTCGCCGAGGGCTACCTCACCAGTCGGGCGGGCGGCTACACCCAGGTTGCGGTCGAGTCGGCTCCGGCGCCGCCGGGTCGCCGCGCCGGGGATCGGCCGCCGGTCCGGATCGACTTCGGGTACGGACGCACCGACGTGTCGTCATTCCCCCGGGCCGCCTGGCTGCGGTCGGTGCGCACGGTCCTCACCACCACACCGAACGAACGGTTCGCCTACCTCGACGGGCGTGGCGTGCCGGAACTGCACGAAGCCCTGACCGACTACCTCAACCGCGTCCGTGGCACGTCGGCCCGCCCGGAAAACGTCGTGATCTGCAGTGGCTACGGTCAGGGCGTCTCGCTGCTGGTCCAGGTGCTCGCGGCGCGCGGTGCCCGCCGGCTGGCCGTCGAGGACCCCTCCCCGGACGACGACGCCCGCCTCGTCGCGGCCGCCGCTGGCCTGGACGTGATCGGTGTCCCGGTCGGGCCGGACGGCATTCTCGTCGAGGAACTGGAACATACCGACGCCGACGCCGTCGTGCTGACGCCGTCGCACCAGTGGCCCACCGGCGGGGTCCTGTCGGCCACCGCGCGTTCCCGGGTGATCGGCTGGGCGCAGCGCCGCCGCGCCGTGGTGATCGAGGACGACTACGACGCGGAGTACCGCTACGATCGCTCGCCCGTCGGCGCCATGCAGGGGCTGGCCCCCGACACCGTCGTGTACTGCGGCACAGCGAGCAAGACCCTGGCGCCAGGGCTGCGACTCGGCTGGCTACTGGCACCGTCACACCTGGTCGACGAGATCACGGCGGCCAAGGTGCTGGCCGACCGCGGCTCTCCCGTCATCGATCAGCTGACCTTCGCCGACTTCCTCAACCGCGGCGAATTCGACCGGCACCTGCGGCGCATGCGCCCTGTCTACCGCCGCCGCCGCGACGCACTCCTGGCCGCACTGCGCACACGGCTGCCCGAACTGGAACCGGTCGGTGTCGCGGCGGGCCAACATGTCGTAACCTGGCTCCCGCGTGGCCTCGACGAGGCCGCAGTCGTGGCCGCCGCTGCACGGCACGGACTGGTCGTGCAAGGCGTCTCCCAGTATCGACTGAGCGCCGCCGGGCCCGGCGGGCTGATCTTCGGCTACGCCACACTCTCCGAACACGCCATCGCAGACGGAGTGGAAGCCCTTGCCGACGCGGTCGCAGAGGTCCGAAGCCCTCGGCGGTCCGCGCCATCGTCGCCAGAAACGCGTACCGGCAGCCGCGAATGAGAGCTACCCCGCCGATCACCTTGACCAAGCCTGGCCGGGCCGTGGACGCAGATTGGTGAGTCGCCTCTGGCTGGCTCGGGCCCGCGTTCCGTTGGCGGCGCCGCGTCCAACCTTCGGGTTCGTCAGTCGGCCGCCGGGAGTACGTCGTGTTCGATGATGGATAGGCCGTCGAACGAGTCCTGGGTGAAATCGTTGGTGTTTGTCGTCATCACGACGACGAGGTCTAGATCCTTGATGATGTAGACCATCTGACCGCCGGACCCCAGGCCATCGCGACGTGATGACCCGCGATGTCACGCAGCCAGAAATCGTAGCCGTAACTGTACGGGGCGCCCGCGTCCACCTGGTTCGTCATCGACGCCTGCACCCAGGCCGCCGGCACGATCTGCGTACCGTGCCAGCGGCCGTCCTGGAGATAAAGCAGCCCGAACTTCGCCAGTTCGCGCGGCGTCAGGTAGAAGTTGTAGCCGCCCGAGAAGTAGCCCTGCGGGTCGCGACCCCAGTGTTCGGCGACGATGCCCAGTGGCGCGAGCAGGTATTGGTGGGTGAACTGGCAGGCCGTTGTACCTGTGGCCGAGGTCAGCACGGCGGAGCTCAGGTGGGTGTCGCCGGTGCTGTAGTTGAACTGCGTGCCTGGCCGCGCGGCTCGGGGGAGCTTGAGGGTCGCCGTGATCCAATCAGGCGTGCGCTGGATCTGAGTCTCGGTCTCATCCTCGTCCCATCGGCTGCCCGAGGTCATCGTGAGCAGATCGCGAACCGTGATCGTCCTGGTCTGCGGGTTCATCACCGTGACATAGCGCGACGGGAGGATCGAGGCGATCGTCGTGTCGATGCCGGGGATCCGGCCCTGGTCGATCGCGATGCCGATCGCGGCTCCCCAGATGCTCTTGGACGCCGAATGAACGTTGTTGCTCTGGTTCTTCGCGCTGCCGTGGTAGTAGCGCTCGAACACGAGGGCGCCTCGGCGGATCACGAGGAAGCTCCGCGTGTACGGCAGGTCGGCCAGCGTGGTCGAGGCGCGCTCGAGCCGGCTTGAGTCCATGCCCTGTGCCGCTGGCGTCGAGATCGTCCAGGACGCACTGTCGTCGACCGGATCCGTATAGGTCGGGTTGTCCTCGTAGAACCTGTTCGTCGACAGAGGACCTTGGATCATGCCGCAGTCGAACGCGGCGATCGCCTTGTCGGATCCGTACCCACCGTCAGTTGTTGCGGGGGACGGCTTGGGCGAGGAACACGACGCGATCGCGCTCACCAACGCCAGCGCACCTATACCCAGGCGAGGAAGCACCACGCCACGCCACCTCCAGCGATCTTCGCGCCCTCAGCCGTGCATTCCATCCAGCGGATCCTATGCCCCGACCAGATCCCGCCCTTTCTCGGCCGTAACAGCACACGCAATAGTTCTGTACCGAGTGGTAGGATTGTGCCATGAGTGGTTCTCGCAGCTCAGTGATGGGCCGGCCCCGGGGTTTCGACATCGACGAGGCGCTGGAGCGCGCCATGCGGGTGTTCTGGGAGCAGGGGTATGAGGGTTCGAGCCTCGCTGATCTGACCGGCGCCATGGGGATCACCAAGACCAGCATGTACGCGGCCTTCGGCAACAAGGAACAATTGTTCCGCAAGGTTCTGCAGCGGTACGCGAATGGTCCGGCCGGTTACTTCGACGATGCCCTGGAGCAGCCGACCGCGCGGTCGGCGGTCGAGGCGCTGCTGCGTGGATCGGTCCGCACCTCGACCCTTCCCGTGGGATTCGCGGGATGCCTGACCATCCAGGGTGCGCTGCCGGCGTGTGACGAAAACCGTCCCGCCCATGACGCGCTCGTCCAGTTTCGCAACGAAGCCGTCGAGCGACTCGAGCTGCGGTTCGGCCGTGCCGTCGAGGAGGGGGACCTGCCGGGCGACGCGGACCCGAGACGGCTAGCCCGTTACGTCATGGCGCTGGCTTTCGGCATCCCCGTGCACGCTGCCAACGGTCTCGGTCGCGCCGAGCTCGACGAAATCGTCGACCAGGTGATGATGTCCTGGCCGGGAGTCTCCTGACCGGGCCGGGGCGTCGTCCTCTCCTGCCGCACGCACGACGCGCAGTTGCTGCTGGGCAAGGACGCTGGCCCGGCCGAGCACGTCGATCTGCGCGGTGTTGTAGAGCCCGACCACGGCGTCGACGAAGGTCTGCTGGGTGACGTGCTCGCTCTTGGACAGGTGCCCGGCCGGGTCGCTCAGCCACGGGTAGTCGATGAGGTGCTGCACGAGGATCGGCGCGAGCTTCTCGGCGAGGTTCTGCCGGGTCGCCTCGTCCGCGTCGGCCGGTAGGGCGTCCAGGTCCGCGTTGACGGGGTCGGTGTCGGCCTCGACCATGCGCTGTAGGTCCTTCAGCGCGTCGTCGTCGTACAGCTGGGTGAAGACATGGATGAGTGAGCTGTCGGATGCGGACAGGCGGCGCGCGACGGACTCGAAGCCCGCGGGCGCGTGGGCCGGGGCGCCGTCGCGCAGAATGACGGCGATGTCAGCGCGGGCCCTGCGCAGGCGCTCGACCTCTGCCGAGAGATCGGCGTCGACCTGGCGCAGTACCTCCGGAGGGATGTCCCCGTCCGACCCGACGGCGCCGATCTGGGACAGTGACACTCCGAGCTCCACGAGCCGCCGGATCCGCAGCAGGTAGACGAGGTGCCGGACGCCGTACTGCTTGTACCCGTTGGACCGGCGCTCCGGCTCCTCGAGCAGGCCGAGCCGGTGGTAGTGCCGGATGGTGTTCACCGTGGTGCCGGCGAGCTCGGCGACTTCCCGGGTGCTCCAGGCCACGTCCGCCCCTTCCTGGATCACGCCGCGCACGGTGGGCGCAAGTCAAAAACTTTTGTTCCGATCGGTCTTGTAGTGCACGGTAGCACATGAGATCTGATCGGTACGGAAGTCGCCCGGCGGCCGGGCGCCGCGACGACCGACTGCTCACTTCGGTGCGGCAGATTCCACGCGCGAGCGCCAACGTCGCGATTCGTTGCCCGGTTTGACTGTGTTGCCGGAACACAGTCTTCACTGATCCGCGCCGGGACAACAGCGTCAAGACCACACCCTGGGAGTGGACATGGAGCGAAGGCGTGGCGTGGGTCTGGGACTGGCCCTGACGGTGACGGTCGGCTGCGCCGTGGCGGCGGTGCCGATCGCGACCGCCGGTCAGAGCCGCGGCACGGGTGTGCCCGCCTGGGGCGCCTGCCCGTCGGAGGTCGCGGCGACATCTCCCGCTATCCAGTGCACGACCGTGCCGGTGCCGCTGGATTACCGGAACCCGGCCGGCACGACGATCGATCTGACGATCTCCCGGATCGCCAGCGTGAACCCGCAGAAGCGGCGCGGTGTGCTGCTGCTCAACCCCGGCGGCCCTGGCCTGGCCGGGCTGGACATGCCGGCCCAGCTGGTCAACCGCGGCATCCCGGCCAGCGTCCTGGACGCCTACGACCTGATCGGCATGGACACCCGCGGGATCGGCCACTCCGCGCCGGTGGACTGCAGGTTCACCGTCGAGCAGGGTTATCCCGGCAACGTTCCGCCATGGGCCAAGGACGCCGCCACGGTCGCCGCGGACGCCCAGGCCGCCAGGTCCGTCGCCGAGCAGTGCGCGGCCAACGACGCGGACGGCCGGATGGCGCACATCTCGACGGCCAACACGGCACGGGATCTGGACCGGATCCGGGCGGCGCTGGGCGAGGAGAAGGCGAGCTTTTTCGGGCTTTCGTATGGGTCGGCGCTGGGCGCCGCGTACGCCTCGATGTTTCCCGCGACGACCGACCGCGTCATCATCGACAGCAACCTCGGTGACACCGCGCTGACCCGTGCCGCCCTGCGCCGGTTCGGGCTGGGCGCGGAGCAGGCGTTCCCGGACTTCGCCAGGTGGGCGGCGGAGCGACACACCGCGTACGGGCTGGGGCGCACGCCGACGGAGGTGCGCAACACCTACTTCGCCATCGGCGAGCAGCTGGACCGGGAGCCGATCCCCGGTCTGGACGGGCGCGTCTTCCGCCAATACGTGTTCCTGGGCCTGTACAACGACACGACCTATCCCCTCCTGGCTCAGTTGTGGCAGTCGCTGAAGGCGTCCGACGAGGCGGCGGCCAAGCGGCTGATGACGACCCGTAGCGGCCTGCCGGCACCGAACGCCCAGCCCATCCCCAGTTCCAACGCCTTCTCGGCGTTCCTGGCCGTGACGTGCAACGACAGCGATTGGGCCGGCAGTGTCGAGGCGTACCAGCGCAGCGTTGTCGAGGACCGCGAGAGGTACCCGGTCTTCGGCGCGGCGTCGGGCAACATCAACGCCTGCGCCTTCTGGTCGCTCGGGCCGTCCGAGCCCCAGGTGAAGATCAACGACAGGGGACCGGCCAACATCCTCATCATGCAGAACCGGCGTGATGCCGCCACGCCGCTGCAAGGTGGACAGATCTACCGCAGGGAGTTCGCCAAGCGGTCCCGGCTGGTCACCGTCGATGACAACCGGCACGGCGTCTACGTCTACGGCGGCAACGCGTGCGCTCTCATCGTCGGCACGGCCTGGCTGGTTGACGGCAAGCTCCCGAGGGACACCGACTGTGCGGCGTCCAGGTGAGCGCACTGCGCACGCCTGCCGTGTGACCGGATCCGCTGGCCGGCTTCGGCCGTGACCGATCGTTCACTGCTGGGGGAGGACGGTGGTCGCGACGACGACGCTGTTGACGACGATCGCGGTGACGGTGCGCGTGACCGCTTCGGCGGCGGCCCCGGCTCCCCAGTTGCCCTGCTCGAGCTCCTTGGCGCGGGCGATCACCGGGGACGTCCAGGGAATCTCGGGATCGAACTGGGGCAGGGTCCCGCCTCCCGAGAGCAGCGCCGCAAGTGCGGCGACCCGGGGCTGTGGCTCCGCACCGTCGACGAGCACCGCGCGTACCTCGGCGAGCAGGCGAGCGCGGCGCCCGGTGTCACCCTCCCCGAGGGCTGTCGTGGTGAACAGGCCGAGCGTCTTACGGCTCGAGCGGCGGAGGTGGCCGCGCTCGACCAGCCGGTCCAGCAGCGGGCCGCGCAGGGGTGGCCCGACCGCCGCGAGCACTGTCTGCACGCCACGGGGTTTCGGTACGACGTAGTCCCACGCGGAGCGAAGGATGCTGTCCGACGGCGGCCGGCTCTCGATGGCCTTGACCAGCGTCGCCCCACCCCGGCCGCGTTCGGTTAGCACGTGATCGCCAAGCGCGAGATCCGCGAGCACCGCTCCAGCCAGCACGTAGAAGAGCGTGTTTTCGCCCGCGATGGTGCCGGTGCCCCGGCCGGGGTTCGGCTGGAACAGCAGGAGCAGGAGATCCTCGGCCAAGAGCTCGTCAGGTTGCTCAGCCATCGATTTCACCTTCCGATAATGGGCGCGCCGAAAGCGCCGACAGAAACACCATCCAAACCCGGCGGGGCGCGGAGGTCAGCTCCAGCAGAAACCGTGTTCCTGCCACAGGGTCAAGCCCAATGTGGAACAGGCCGACGGCTGACTCTCATATTCGTGATCATGGGTACGGCCAGCACCAAATGAGGCCGGTCACAGACCGGACCGTCTTGACTCTGTGGTGACGACATGGTTTCCACTGGCGCCATGTTGACGATGAGCCAGTTGCGGGCGGCCTTGTCAGTGACCCTCGCCGTAACCGTCGCCGCGGGGACAATCGCGTCGGTGCCTGGGGTGTCGGAAGCGGCGACGCCGAGCACGCTCCAGTGGGAGCCGTGCCCGGCGGACAGCGGCTCGTCCACACTGGAATGCACGACGGTCGAGGTGCCGCTGGACTACCGGGATCCGGAGGGACGTAGGATCGACATTGCGATCTCCCGCCTGGCCAGCAAGAAGCCGTCGCAGCGCCGCGGTGTGCTGCTGACCAACCCGGGTGGCCCCGGCGGTTCGGGACTCGATTACCCCAGCCTGCTGGTGAACCCCGTCTTCCCGCAGCCCTTGCCCCAGAGTGTCCAGGACCAGTATGACGTGATCGGGTTCGACCCCCGCGGTGTGGGCCAGAGCGCGCCGGTGACGTGTGACTACACGCCGGGCCAGCTCGCGCGGCTCAACCTGCCGTACCCGCGAAGCTCGGCCGACGTGCTGAAGGACGCCGAGATCGCGAAGACGATCGCCCGGCAGTGTTCGTCGTCGGAGACCGCCGGGATGCTGCCGTACATCACCACCGCGAACACCGCGCGGGACATGGACCGGATCCGGCAGGCGCTGGGCGAGCCGAAGATCTCCTACCTCGGCTCCTCGTATGGCACCTACCTCGGCGCCGTCTACACGACGATGTTCCCGGAGCGCAGCGACCGGTTCGTGCTCGACAGCAACCTGGGTCCGGGCGGATACGACCACACGGCCTTCCAAAGGTTGGCCCCCGGCATGGAGCAGCGGTTCCCGGACTTCGCGAAGTTCGCCGCGGCCAACCCGCAGTACGGACTGGGCACAACGCCGGAGCAGGTGCGCGCGACGTTCTTCGAACTCGCCGCGCGGCTGGAGAAGACACCGGTGCAAGGCATGGACGGCTCGTTGTTCCGCGGGACCACGTTCGACCTGCTCTACAGCGACGTGGGCTTCACCACGCTGGCCTCGATCTGGCAGGCGCTCGACACCGGCCAGCCGTTGCCACCCATGCCGCCTACGAGTGGCCTGGACAACTCATTCTCCAGTCGCCTGCACGTGCTCTGCGGTGATTCGAGCTGGCCGCGAACGGTCCGCGGCTACCAGCGTGACGTTGCCGTCTACCGGGTGAAGTACCCATTGATCGGTGCGGCCGCGGCCAACATCGGGCCGTGCGCGTTCTGGCCCTCCCCGGTCGAGCGGCCGGTGCGCATCGGTGACCGAGGGCCGTCGAACGTGCTCATGGTGCAGAACCTCCGCGACCCCGGTACCCCGCTGGTCGGTGCCCGTGAGCTCAGGAAGGCGTTCGGCGACCGGGCCAGGCTGGTCACGGCCGACCAGGGCGGCCACGGGGCGTACGTGCTGTTCGCCAGGAACAGGTGCGCGAACGACACGGTGACGACCTTCCTGACCACGGGGCAACGTCCCGCACACGACCGCGTCTGCGCGGCCGAGCCCAACTGAAGCGTGGCTCTGTGTCTGACCGGGTTCGGCCCGGCGCGGTGAATCGACAAGTTCAGCAGGGACGGGGAGTCGAGTGACCAGCTATGCGGTGACGGGGTCGGCGTCGGGGATCGGCGCCGCGGTGGCAGGGCGACTCCGCGCCGCCGGGCACTGCGTGATCGGGGTGGATCTGCACGACGCCGACATCGTCGCCGACCTCGGCACACCGGAAGGCCGCTCGGCGGCGGCCGCCGCAGTGCTCGAGCGGTCCGGTGGCCTACTCGACGGCGCGGTCCTCGCCGCCGGGATCGGCCCAACACCCGGTCCTGACCGACCGCGGAAAATCGCGCAGATCAACCATCTGGGCACGGTCGAGCTGCTGACTGCCCTGCGGCCGGCGCTCGCGGCGAGCGGCGATTCCCGAGCCGTGGTGTTCGGCAGCAACTCGGCGACCGTCACTCCTGGAGTGCCCCGCTGGGTGGTCCGCGCCCTGCGCGCCGGTCACATTGACCGAGCGGTGCGGACGCTACGACTTTTCGGGCCGGTCGCACCGAACATCGCCTACGCGGCGTCGAAGATCGCGGTGACCGACTGGGCACGCCGCGCGGCCGTGACTTCGGCGTGGGCCGGCGCCGGGATCCGGCTCAACGTGCTCGCCCCAGGACCGGTGCAGACTCCCCTGCTCGACGAGGAACTCGCGAACCCGGCAGCGGTCGCGGCCAGAGCGTTCCGCGCCTTCCCCATCCCGGTCGGTGGAGTGGGCGACCCCGGACACCTCGCCGACTGGGTGATGATGATGCTCTCGCCAGCGGCAGCGTTCCTGTGTGGCAGCGTCGTCGTCGTTGACGGCGGCTCCGAGGCGTGGCTCCGCCGCGGCGAGTGGCCCCGGCCCGTCGCCCTCCGGCAGGTGCCTCGCTACCTATGGCGCTATCGATCCTTCTCCCGGTCCTCGCCCTCCGGATCACGCTGAACCGTCGAGGCCATCGCGGTCGACCCACTCGACCATCTACGCAGCGTCCGTCAGCTCGCTTCCGGCGAGGTCAGCGCCCGACACAGACGTTCGTACTCCTGCGGCGTTCCGATCGCCGTGCGGTACTGCGGATAGAACAGGTAGTGGTTGATCGCCGCCGCGATGAACGCCGGATGGGTCGCCACCATCTGCGGCAATGACACATCGCGTGCCTTCGGCCGCAACCTGGCCGCGCCGCGTCGCCGCACAAGATCGGATCGGGCCAAGCCGATCCGGTTAACCGCCCACCCCGGCCGCACATGCGGATACGGGCCAACCGCGATCGCCTCCCACGGCACCACGTGCGTGCCGAGGCGTTCGAACAGACCCACGCCATCCGGTCGCAACTCGATCCGGGCCCGATCACGGAACGACGCCAGGACCATGAGCGCCACCAAGACCACGACCGGCACCAGTACGACGAGTGTCACGATGGCAAACACGACATCGTCGGAATTGCCCTCCGTAAGATCGCGCAACGTCGAGCCGGCCGCCGACGTCAACAGCGCGAGTGCCCCGGACGTCAGCGCGGCGACCTGAAGTGCCGCGGGCGGTGCGACGAATGCACCATCGCGGACGTCAAAAGCGGCCGAAAACGCCGACCGCCTCATCGCCCACCAGCCCAAAGCCAGCAACCCGATGGCCACCACGAACGGCATGAGCACACTAACCGTGAAACTCCACCACGCCAGGGACCGGTCGAACCGCCAGCCGCCACCAAGCAGCCACACTCCACCCAACACTGCCGTGGCCGCGATCAGCAGCCGGGCACGCACGACCATCGCATGCAGTCTGGAACCCACCGGCAACTCCGGCAAGGCCCCAAAGCGGGAGACAAGTCAAGCCCTCAAGAGGTTCACAAGGGGGACACTATCCATGGGAGCACAAGTACAAGCGGCCCGACCACGGCCAACCGCCATCCCGCGCCTGTTCCGCAACATGAACCTACGGCCGCGGCATAGCACCGAACAGTGCCCTACCAACAAGATCGACTTGCGTAGTGCAGAGAAGGCTGGTGCGTAACGCCAGCGACGACCCAGCCCATACCGAACCGCAGTGACGCTGCAACTGCTAGGCGGCCGACCCCTCGATCGCTTAGAATCTGCCTCACGCTGCCGTCCAGCATGGGTCGGTTTCCGACGAGGATCACCTCGCCATCGATCCTGTAACGATACGGTCGATTGCTGCCACACAAGCCTTCTTTATACCGACTTTGATAGATTGAGATCTTGGTTGCCAAGCGATCCGTATCGCGTGGGTTCCACACCGCCAGCGTGAATCGGTCGTAGGTTCGACCATCATCGGAACTAACCTTCTGAACTGAACCGGATGCGATCTCAACCCGATCATGCTTCGGAAAACCCATCAGGGTGTGGACTATGTAGTTTCCGCTGTTGCTTGCCAGCAAGCCGTACCCAACGGAAAAGATCATGATCGTAGCGGCGAATACTGGCGTGATTACCGCGAGGTGTGGCCTGCCGGACCGACGGAATAACCACCACGGCGTAACGAGAACTCCGGCCATGAACGCTACGGCGATCATGACGCCGGAAAATGGCCGTCCGGCAACGATGCTGGCGGGGACGCCAATCAACGCCACCCCCGCGCCAACGACGGCGAGGGTTCGGTTTAGCTTCGTGTCAGACATGCAGTCCTCCTCCACAAGGGAGCGAAGGTAACCCCAGGCTAGTGGGCCGCCGCAACTCCAATTCGCCGCCGCCGTCGACGTACACGGCCGAGCAGATGGCTGAGAAAACCCGCCGCGTTCCGGCGTGGCGAGCCAAGGCGGGGTCCAGTCTGGCCTTGCCCATCTCGTTGAGCCGGTGGATGACCGGCCGGATCGCAGCCTTAACGGTCAGGGGTTGGGCGTAGGGCGTCGATGAGGAGGTCCACCAGGCGGGTGGCTTGTTCCTGCTGATCGGGTTCGCCGACGATGAGGGAGATCCCGCCGAGCGCGGTGAGTACGTCGAATGCGGCGATGTCGTCGCGGATGGTTCCTTCGGCGACGCCGGCCGCGAGTAGGGTCGCGAGCGCGTCGCTGAGCCGGTCGCGGGTTTCGAGCCGTTGGTCCTCGTCGTGGGCGAGTGCGGCCTTGAGCGCGTCGGCCATGGCGCGTTTAGTGGCGAGGAACCCGAGGAAGGACCGCATCCAAGCGCGGAGTGCGGCGACAGGTGGGTGTTGCTCGCGCAGGTCCGTGACGGTCGCGCAGATCCGGTCGACCTCGCTGCGGTAGACGGCCCAGACGAGGTCCTCGCGAGTGGGGAAGCGGCGGTAGAGGGTGCCGATACCCACGCCCGCGTCCTTGGCGATCTCTCGGAGCGAGGTGTCGGCGCCGTTGCGGGCGAAGGCGCGGGTGGCGGCTGCCAGAACCCGGTCTTGGTTGATCTGCGCGTCGGCGCGTAGGTGCCCTTGAGCCCGCTGCGCCATTCGACCTCCTCACCGCTGCAAGCGGAGCGTGCTCCGGTTATGGTTGATGGTAAGCGGACGCTGCTCCGCTTATAGGATTCTATCCGGGGGCGAGCTATGGCTGAATCGTTGAAGGGCACGGTGGCCCTGGTTACCGGCGCGAGCAGCGGGATCGGTGCCGCCACGGCACAGACCCTGGCCGCCAGCGGCGCCACGGTCGCCCTGTTGGCACGGCGCGCGGATCGACTCCGCGCCCTCGCACAACAGATCCGCGCCGAAGGCGCGCAAGCGCTGGTACTGGAAGTGGACATCACGGACCCGGGCCAGGCGGAAGCGGCGGTTCAGCGCACCGTCGACGAACTCGGCAGGTTAGACACGGTGGTGAACAACGCTGGTGTGAGTTTCATCGGCCCGGTCGCGCAGGCTTCGGCACAGGAGTGGGACCGGATGGTCGCGGTCAACATCGAGGGTGTGCTGCACATGACCCGGGCCGCGGTGCCGCACCTCATCCGCGCCGCCCAGGACTCGCCGCGCCGGGTAGCGGACGTGGTCACGATCAGCTCGACCGCAGGCCGGGTCGCCCGAGCCGGGCAGGCCGTCTACGCCCTGACCAAGTCCGGCGTGATCGCCTTCTCCGAGGCCCTACGGCAGGAGTTGCAGCCGATGCGGGTACGCGTCGGCGTGGTGGAACCCGGAACCGTGGACACCGAGCTCGCCTCACACATGCCTGACGGGGTGCGGGAAGCGGTTGCCCGGCAGCTCGAGGGCCTGGAGTTGCTGGAAGCGCAGGACATCGCCGACGCCGTCGCCTACATGGTCACCCGGAAACGGCGGGTAGCGGTCAACGAGATGCTCGTTCGAGCAGCAGAGCAGACGTGGTGAGTGACATGACCGAACAACGCGCTTCCCTGCCCGCACTCGTCAGCGACGCGGACCACCTGGCCCTGTCCCGGCTCGTCGTCGAAAGCGGCTGGCGGGTCGACGCCGGCCAGGCCAGCACCGTGCACGAACTCTTCGTCGATGACGGCATCCTCGACACCGGCCAGCCTGCCCAAGGCCGCGACGCGATCCGCGCCTGGGGTGAGGAACTCGACCGGAACAACCCGTACCCCGGCATCCGGCACCTGGCCTCGAACATGCGGTTCGTCGCCACCGCCACCGGCACCGACCCCGACGGCCGCGACACCGCCGAAGGCGTCACCGTGCTCACGGTGTACCTCAACGACGCGGACGGCCGACCGGTCAGCACCCCGTGGGTCGTCGGAGAGGACCACGACCGCTTCGTACGCACCGAAACCGGCTGGCGCTTCACCCACCGCACCTGGACCCAACTGTTCAGCCGAGACGCGGCCCCGCCTGACCACAGTTGAGGCATCAATACCGGAGTCCGCACCACGACCTCAACAGACTCCAAAGCGCTCCTAATATCTCCGTTTCGCCTTGTGCTGCATCCGAACGTCATCTCCTGGTCAGTCGGCCTCGATCCGACTGCGTTGCCACGTGTCGTTCGCGTCGAGCCAGGCCTGTTCGCCGGGTCGCAGATCGGCGACCTCACGGATAAGGGGCCAGCGCCGCCGCGCGTAGATCACCCCGGGCTGCCGTCACCGCCAGCCAACCGGACCGAAAACAACGTACGGCAACCCACCGTCAACGCCGCACGCGATGACGCCAGGTGGGCGCAGGGTTGCGGCAGATCCCGGGCGTCTGCGGCCGATCCTCTGACAGGCTTCAGAACATGGACATCAGAGCGGTCGACCAGCGTGACCAGACCTGGGAGATCTCGCAGCCGAAGTACCGGGTCTACTTCCACGACAAGACCGGCGCAGCCAACGAGCACGAGATCGAGAGGGCCGACGTCGCTGAAGTGATCGCCTGGGCGGAAGCACAGCGGAACGGTCGAACCTTTATTTTGTATGCCTGTGTGCCCCGCGACGGACTCGGACTCCTACGCCTGGCGGGCAGTGACTCCAACGCACCCTGATCGCGGCATGAGCGGACGTTCGCGCCCGATTGGTGGCCGGCCAGGAGCTTGCCGGATTCGCGCCAGCCGGCAGACCGCCGAGCGGGTGGCACGAGATGCTCTCCTAGAGTGCGGGTGTGCGCATCCGGATTGAGGGCAGCGATCTGCCGGGCCGCCGTGGCGGGACCGAGGCTTTGGCGCTGCGGCGAGGCAATGTGCAGGTAGGCGTGCAGCGCCGGGCCGAGGTCGTCGATCGGTTTCCGGCCGACGCGGAGTCGGTGATGTGGGAGTTCGAGGTCGCCAGCCGTGAGATCGACGGTCTGCTGGATGTCGGTGGGCCGTATGTGCATGGCCGGCCCGGTGCGCGGTTCCTCTATCTGTGCTGGGGCGCCGTCAACGGCAACGAGTTCGCCATGTTCAGGCGAGTCAAGCTCATGTTCGGCGACGTGCCGACCGAACTGCTGCGTGCGGCGCACGACGGCGACGGGATGCTCGTCGGCCGGCTCGGCCTGACCGACGGCAAGGGCGAGCCGCGAGCCGCGCGCGTGCGGCCACCCGACATCGTGTGGAACGTGCATTGACCGTTGGCGACGGCGGCCGTCGTTGGGGCCTGATCTCGAAGGCGGGCTGGCCGGTTCGTGGGATGGGCGTGCGTACATGGGATGAGACGCTGGTTGCGTGAGGACCGTGCGGAAGATGTGGACGCTTTTCGAACCCGTGCACGCCGTCACGTACTTCGCGGCCGAGGCGCGGCAGGCGTTCGAGGCGGTTGGGTTACGCGGCTACTGGCGGGGTACTTCGCCGGGCGGACGGCCCCGCTCGGGCCGGTCGGGGCGGCACCGGTCATCGCTGTCTTCTTCAACTTCGCGCCTGCCATGGTCGCCCGCGCCTTGCCCGACGTCTGGGAGCGGGCCAGCCCGGCACAGACGCTCACGGCCCGGCTGGCCGGGGCCACCGGCGCGTTGGCCCGGCTCACCGATGGCATTCCAACCAGCGCAGTCGGGGCTGCCGCCGACTTGTTGACCGAAGCCGTCAGCCGCCTCGACCTGGCCGGCCGGCCACTCGGCGCCGCCAACGCAGCGCTGCCGGTGCCGCGGGACCCGCTGGCTCGGCTCTGGCAGGCCGCCACCACACTGCGCGAGCATCGAGGCGATGGGCACGTCGGCGCCCTGGTCGCAGCGGGGCTAAGTGGCTGCGAGCCGCTGGTTTGGCGGGCCGCACGGGACCTCGGCCGGGAGGTCCTGCAACCGAACCGAGGCTGGACCGACGAGGAGTGGAACGCCGCGACCGGACGGCTTGTCGAGCGCGGCTGGCTCGACGGGCACCACACTCCCACGGCCACCGGTGTCGCCGCATACGAACGGATCGAGGATGTGACCGACAACGCCGCCGCAACAGCCTGGACCGGCGTCGATCCGGAACGTGCCTCCGCCCTGCTAGCCCCGATCGCCCATGCCTGCCGCGCTGCACTGCCCCTAGCCAACCCGATCGGGCTGCCCGCGCACGGCAGCGACAGCACCGCCGCCCGGCCAGACCCGGGCGGGACGACGAGGGTGACGGCTTCGGCGAGGGCGGAAAGCAGGGCGATTGGCGGGAGCGGGGATTTGACGCCGCTCCCGCCAAGCCTGTCTCGGTGCTCCCAGTCGTGCTCACCGCGCTTTCCTCAGGCGGAGACTTCCTCTCCGGTCTGCGGCTGGTGGACCACCAGGCGGTAGTCCGCGACCAGTCGTGAAATGTGGTAGCGACGCGTCACCTCGTCGGCCGCCTGGGAGCCGAGCCGGCGGCTAAGGTCATGATCGAGGAGCAGGCGGCGTATGGCGGCGGCCACCCCCGCGTAGTCGGTCGGGTCGACGAGCAACCCGGTCTTGCCATCGACCACCTGCAGGGCCAGGCCGCCGACCGCCGACGCCACCACCGGACGGCCCTTGTGCATAGCCTCGGTGACGGTCAGGCCGAAGCCCTCCTCAAGGCTCTTCTGCAGCACCACGTCGGCCCGCCGTTGCAGGGCGTTGATCAGCAGGGCGTTCCGCTGTGGGTCACGCATCGACAGGGTTACCAGATGCGCCCGCCGTCGTTCGGTCTCGGGCAGATCGCGGTACGCGGCGCGGACCTCCGCCAGGATGGCCACTCCCTCTGGATCGTCCGTAACCTCATAGGGATCCGGCCCGGCCAGGATCAGGTGGGCGTCCTGCGGCATGCCGGGCAGGCAGCGCAGCACTCCGGTCATGTCCTTCAGCGGATCCCACCGCGACACTTGCAGCACCATCGGCGCGTTCGGGGGCAATGGCCCGACCTGGTCGATCGTGGCGGACGAGTCGTCGCCGGCCGCCGTCCCGACCAACCCGATCCCGGTAAGCAGCGCGTCGACCTCGGCGGTGGTGAGCGGCCGGTTCTTCGGCGAGTCGGGGTCGATCGCCGGGGCGACGACGTGCCGTCGCCGGGGGAACCCGGGCGGACCGAACTCGGGTCGCGTGGCCAGCACGATATCTACGTCATCGAATTCGGGGGCGAGAAACCGCCACACGTGGTCCGGCTTGGTGGCTGACTCGTCGGTCGTGCCGATGTGGCAATGCCACACGACTCGGATCCCACGCGCCGCCAGCATGGGCGCCAGCCCGAGCGTCTGCGGATCGTGCAGGACGACGGTGTCACCCTCACGTAGCTGCCCGGCCAGCCAATGCCCCTGCGGCCGCAACACCGACCGGTACAGCGTCCCCGCGTCCACGCCCCGCAGTGGTGCGGGGTCACCCTTACCGTGTAGCAGGTGGTGCAGGGTCTTCGTCAGGGCGAAGAACTCCGGGTTGCCGGAGACCACAGCCCATCCGACCGCGGTGCCGTCGTCGTGCTGTGCCGGGATGAGTCGGTGGAGCAGCTCGGCGACCCCACCGCCGGTCGAGGTGGTGTTGACGTGGACCAGTAGCGGACGGTCGTTGCTCACAGGCTGCCGTACCCAGCGCGGATCCGGTACGGCGGTCACCGCGTACGCCCCTTGCTCATAGCAACTCTTCCTTTCGTCGTCGAATCGGGTTCACACCCGCAGGCAGAACCCAGACATGTGTCGCCGACGAGGCCGGGCGGGTAGTGGGGCGAATCGCCAGCCGGATCCGATCGGCCAGGTGCGGTAGTACGGCCGAGCTCCGTAAGGCACGCGGCGTCGGTTGGGAAAGCGCGGAAGGTTTGAGCCGACCGTCGACGCGTTCGCGGTTGCTCGGGGCGGGTAGTCCGCGCATCGCTGAACCACCCATCGAGATCAATCGAGTGATCTCTATGCGCTCGCAGCATACGCTGCCTTATGGCCGCACCGCAACGGACTGCTGTTAAGGCCTGTTCCAGACCTATGCCGAGGCCGCGCATACCACCAGTGTCCAATTCGGAAGCTGGCCGGTCAGGACTTGGCAGTCCAGATCGATCGCAGCGAGCACATTGGACACGGACTCGAGCCGGCCGGTGGCCAGGGGACATCGCGGCGGATGCGACAGCTGCCGGAGACGGCGGCCAGTAGTTCAGTCAGTTGTGAGTGTCCACTTGCTCCGCGCGGGCGTACCGTTCGTCGCGGCGGAGGCTAGCGGATCGGGGGAGAGCATGCGTGCGCATCGTCTGGTGCTGATCGCGGCGGTTGTGGCCCTGGGAATAGGCCTGGTGCCGGCGCGAGCCGCTGCCGACCGGCCATTGGACCTTGAGATGACCTCGGCGACGCAGCTTGGGGCGATGATGGCCTCCGGGCGGCTCAGCAGCTACAAGCTCACCCGCGAGTACCTCGAGCGGATCGCGGCGGTCAACCAGCGTGGTCCCGCGCTCAACGCCGTCCGCTCGCTCAATCCGGACGCGCTGGAGGAGGCGCGCGAGTCGGACCGGGTCCGGCGCCGGTCAGGCCCGCGCGGCCCGCTCGAAGGGCTGCCCGTGCTGCTTAAGGACAACGTCGATGTGGCTGGGATGCCGAGCACGGCGGGGTCCATTGTGCTCGAGCACTCGGTGCCGGACAGGGATGCGACCGTCGTGCGGAAGCTGCGCGCCGCCGGAGCCGTGATCCTGGGCAAGGTCAACCTGACGGAGTTCGCCGCCTACGTGTCCAACAATCAGCAGAGTGGCAACAGCTCGCTGGGTGGGCAGGTTCTGAACCCCTACGACACGGCCGCCGATCCCGGCGGCTCGTCCAGCGGCTCCGGTGTCGCCGCCGCCGCGGGCCTCGCCGCGCTGACGATCGGCTCCGACAGCGAGGGTTCGATCATCTCGCCGGCGAGCCAGAACGGCGTCGTGGGCATTCGCCCGTCGACCGGGCTGTGGAGCCGCCATGGCGTCGTGCCGATCTCCGACACTCAGGACACGCTCGGCCCGCTCACACAGACGGTGTCCGACGCAGCCCTGCTGCTCGGGCCGCTGACCGGCGTCGATCCTGCGGACCCCAAGACCGCCGCCAGCGCCGGCGTGGCCGGCACCGACTACACGAAGGCGCTCAAAGCGGATGCGCTGCGGGGAGCGCGGATCGGCGTCATGGGATCCAACAACGCCCAGTACAACGCCGCCCGGGCCGAGGTGGAGAGCCTCGGGGCGACCGTCGTGCAGATCCCGGTGCCCAACTTCCCGACCGCTGATCCGATCCTGCCGCGCGAGTTCCGCCGCGACCTCACCAATTACCTCACGCAGCTGCCGCCCAGCGCGCCGATCAAGAGCTTCGACGAGGCCTATGCCTATCTGAAGGCGCACCCCGAGGAGGGGCTCAAGTACGGCGACTCGCGCATGGGGCCGTCATCGATGTTCCATCTCGAGATCCCGTCGGAGCAGGCCGAGTACGAGGCGACGCGCGACGCCGAGATCGCCCGGGCGAAGGTTTATCTCGACGGCCTGCTGGATCAGGGCCCCGGCCCCGCCGACGACCTCGACGCCGTCCTGCAACTACAGCTCGGGTTGATCAGCCCGGCGTCGTTCGCCGGCTACCCGATCGTCAGCGTCCCCGGTGGCTACTCCGCCAGCACGAACAACCCGGTCAACGTCACGTTCGTCGGGCGGCGCTTCTCCGAGTTCAACCTGATCGGCTACGCCTATGCGTACGAGCAGGCGACGCACAACCGGCGGCCGCCCTCCGAGGTCAACCCGGCGAGCTGGCGCTGCGTGCCCGGGCCGCGCTTCAAACCGCATTCGTGCCCGCCGTTCAGCGGCTCCGCCGGCCCGCTGAGCGACGCACTCGTCCCGCCGACGCTGGACCTTCAGCGCCTGACGATCGCCGAGGTCCAGCGTCGCTTCGCCGCCGGCACGCTGACGAGCGCGCAGCTGGTGCGGGCCTACCTCGATCGCATCCGCTTCGTCAACGCGCAGGGGCCGGGGATCAACGCCGTGCGGGCGATCGACCCGAGCGCGACCGCCCAAGCCGCGGAGGCCGACAAGAAGCGGCGCCGCGGCGTCGCGGGCGGGCCGCTGGCTGGGATTCCGGTGCTGGTGAGCGACACCATCGACGTGGCGGGGATGCCGACCACCGCGGGCTCGCTCGCGCTCGAGCACAACGTGGCGCGGCACGACGCGCAGCTCGTGCAGCGGCTGCGCCGGGCGGGCGCGATCATCCTCGGCAAGGCCAACGTCACCGAGTTGTCGGGGATGATGAGCACGAGCATGCCCGCCGGCTACGGCGGGCTGAGCGGGCAGGTGCTCAACCCGTACGACGTGCGTTCGTCGCTCAACGGCTCCAACGCCGGAGCTGTCGCCGCGGCGGCCGCCGGCCTCGCGGCGGTGACGGTCGGCGTCGAGGCCGACGCGACCACGACCGGCAGCGGCGGCAACGCGGGCAACCCCGCTTCGCCGTCGATCGTCGTACCCGCGACCGCCGGTGGCGTCGTGGGGATGCGGCCGACGTACGGGCTGATCGGTCGCACGGGCGTCCTGCCGGTGGCGCGAAGCCAGGAGACGCCGGGGCCGATCGGCCGCACGGTCCCCGACGTAGCCACGCTGCTCACCGCGCTGGTCGGGCCCGACCCCCACGACGACGCCGCGGCCGGCGCGCAGCCGGCCGACTACACCGCGGCGCTCGACAAGACCGCGCTGGCCGGCAAGCGGATCGGCGTGATCGCGCCCACGAGCGGCGTCTCGGTGCAGCCGTTCGCGAACGCGGTGGCGCTCGTGACGAGCCTCGGCGCGACGGCGGTCCCGCTCACCGCGCCGGCGCGGCCGCGGACGCCGAGCGTGGTGGACCGCGAGCTGGGCCGCGACGTCGCCGGCTACCTGGCGAGCCACCGCGGGCCCGTGCGCTCACTGGCCGACATCGTGGCGTTCAATAACGCGCACGCGGCGGACGAGCTGAAGTTCGGCCAGGGGCGGCTCGATGCGGCCGCGATGATCGACCTGTCCGATCCCGCCACCGCCGCCGGCTATCAGGCCGATCTCACCGCCGGCCGGGCGGCCTCGCGCGCCTACATCGACAATCTGCTGGCCAACGGCGGCGCGCCGGTCGACGCGATCCTCTCGCCGACGGCGACGTTCGCCGAGGTCGGCACGCGGGCCGGCTACCCGCAGATCTCGGTGCCTGCGGGCTACGACCCCACGCGGCGCCGCCCGGTGGCGATCTCGTTCACCGGTACCGGCGGCGACGACGCGAAGCTGATCGCCTACGCCTACGCCTACGAGCGCGCGGCCCAGATCCATCAGCCGCCGTCCGTGATCAACCCGCAGACCTGGCACTGCGTCGCCCCGATCGTCTACGTCCCGCGCACCTGCGGACCGTGAGCCCCCGCTAGCCCACGTCGGTAGGCCTGCACCCGCGCGGCGGGCGTGTGCACAGGGACTGAAGAGCGACTGGACGACCCCGTACCAGCAGTGAATGGGGGCAGGGAACGTCGTCAACTGGTTGTCCAGTGGACGGAGGGAGGATCCGACCCCGGGACTGCCCCCTGCTGCTAGGACGGGACGATGCATCGACAGGCGTACGAAGCTCAGTGTGTTGCGGCGGAAGGCCGGCACACCTCCGCGAGGGCACCCGTCCGCAATCCGAAGTTGACGCTGTTCGCGCTGGCCCTGGGCACCTTCGCGATTGGCACCGGAGAGTTCGGCAGCAACGGCATCATCCAGCTCTTCTCGGCCGACCTGGACGTGTCGATTCCGGCCGCGACGAACGCGATAACCGCGTATGCCTTCGGGGTGATAATCGGCTCACCCGCCATCACCCTGCTCGCCGCCCGGGTCTACCGGCGCGACCTGCTGCTCGGCCTCATGGTGCTGTTCCTGGTCGGCAATGGGCTGTCCGCGCTGGCGCCCAACATCGCGGCGCTCGTCGTGTTCCGCTTCGTCGCGGGCAGTGTGCAGGGCGCGTTCTTCGGCGCGGGCGCTGTCGTCGCCGCCTACGTGTACGGCCCGGGCCGCGGCGGTAAGGCGTTCGCAACGGTGATGGGTGGCCTCACCGTCGCCACCATCGTCGGGTCGCCGCTCGGCACCTTCGTCGGCCAGGCCGCGGGCTGGCGCGTCATGTACTGGACCGTGGTCGCCGTTGGCCTGCTCGCCACGGTCGCGTTGGCGGCCTGGCTGCCGCGCACCGACGACCTGCGCGGCAATCCGATCGCGAACGAGCTGAGCGCCCTGCGGCGGCGGGGCGTCTGGCTGATGGTCACCGTCGCGGCCCTCGGCATATCCAGCATCTTCGCGGTCTATACGTTCATCGGCCCGTTCGTCACCGACGCGGCGCGGCGGGACGCCTCGCTGATCCCGGTGGCGCTGGCAATCTTCGGTCTGGGCATGGCGGTGGGCAACCACCTTGGCGGCCGGGTCGCCGACCGTTACGAGAACAGCGGCCTCGTCTACGGCTACGGCGGTGTCCTGGCCCTCCTGGTGCTGATCGGCGTGGCCGGCGACAACCTGGCGATCCTGCTGCCCTGCCTGTTTGGTGTCGGCGCCACCATGATGTTCGCGATCCCCACCATCCAGGTACGGCTGAC
Source organism: Phytohabitans flavus (assembly GCF_011764545.1). Lineage (GTDB taxonomy): Bacteria > Actinomycetota > Actinomycetes > Mycobacteriales > Micromonosporaceae > Phytohabitans > Phytohabitans flavus. Next base: position 1,844,032 of record NZ_AP022870.1, read on the forward strand.
CGGCTTCGCCCCCGATGCTCCGACCCTGATGGGCGCGCTCAACCTGGCGGCGCTCAACCTGGCCAACTCCCTCGGCGCGATCGGCGGTGCGATCACCCTCGACGCCGGCTGGGGATCGCTGTCGACCGTCTGGGCCGGCTTCGTCCTCACCACGGCCGGTCTGCTGCTGTACATCGCCGCCGTCGCCCGGGCCAGACCGGCCGCCCTCGACCTGGCCCTGCGCCGGGCCTAAGGGCGTGATGCCCCACGAAGCCTCGCTGTGCGGCCGTTCGGGGTTTTCGCCGGCGGCGATTAGCAGGGTGGCGGCGGTGTCTGAGCCGACGCCGTAGCGTTGCGGCAGGGTCGGATTGTGGGCGGTGACGGTCTCGGTGATCCGGGCGGTGAGGTCGTCGATCGCTGTGCTGAGCCGAGGATCGGCCCATCTTCACGTTCGCCGTAAATCACGCGGGGTGGTGATCAGGGTTTTGCCGAACACGGTGCGGCTTTCGATCGCGGCGTGCGCCGCACCAGCCTGATCCAGCGGAAAAGTCTGCCCTATGACCGGCGCGATCACGCCTGCGGCTGCCTCGCGCAGCGCCTGCTCGAGGTAATTCGAACGGTTACGCCCGGCCAGTTGCGCTGCCTCGATACCGGTCACCGCAATGCCCCGCTCGTTGGCGGCCTGCCTGTCAAGGTACGCGAAACGCCCGCTGGGTGAGCCGTGTGCAGAGAAGCGTCCCCCGCGGGCGACCAGCGTGAAAGCGGCCTCACCGAGCTGGCCGCCGACATTGTCCAGCACCACGTCGGCGCCGTGCCGGCCGAGTACCGCTTGGGCTTGCTCGATCCAGTCCGGCCGCGCGGAGTCGATCAACGCATCAGGGTGAAGTCGAGCGACCCGCTCCAGCTTCGCGCCGCGGGCGACCGCGACCACCCGGCCGGCGCGAGCGCGGGCGAGTTGTACGCACAGCACTCCCAAGCCGCCGCTGGCCCCGACCACGAGCACCCCGTCCCCTGGGCCGACCTTCGTCACGTCGAACAGGGCAAGCGCGGTCACCCCGTCGTGCAGCAACGCGGCAGCCGTCGTGAGGTTGACGCCGTCGGGCACGGTCACCACCGCCTCGGCGGCCACTACGGTCTGGTCGGCGTACCCACCCACCCCCGGGGTATGGGCCGCCACCCTGCGGCCGCGCAGCTCCTGATCGACTCCTGCACCGACCTGCACAATCTGCCCTGCGACCCCGCCGCCCGGCACATACGGCGGGCGCATCGGCCAATACTCCTGGGCCGCCCCGGAGCGCACCGCCGTCTCCAGCCACAACGTGTCGATCACCTCGACACCGATAACGACTTCGCCGGGGCCTGGCACCGGATCGGGCATCTCGACCAGCTGGAACACCTCCGGGCCACCGAATTTCGACACCACGGCCGCTCGCACTGCACCCACACTCCGTTCTGCCGCTTGTTTTCACACGCCTGATCGCCGGGGCCCCGTCCTGCGAGCCATGGTCGCTACGCTAGAAGTTCAACAATGGTTGAAGTCAAGCATCCGGAGGTCACCATGACCGGCAGCGTCACTGCGCAGCCCTCCTTGACGGTGGGGGATCTGGCGCGGGCCAGCGGTGTGGCGCCTTCCGCCGTGCGGTTCTACGAAACACACGGCCTGCTCACCAGCGAACGCACCCCAGGAAACCAACGCCGATTTCGGGAACCAGACGTCTGCCGAGCCAAGATCATCCGCGTGGCCCAACGTGTGGGGCTGTCCGTCGCAGAGATCCGAGGCATCCTCGCCGAGCTTCCCACCGATCCGTCACTCCATGACTGGCAGCACCTGGCCACACGCATAGCGACCGAAGCGAACTACCGCATACAACAGCTGCGGCGAGTTCTCGAAGACATCACAAGCGGGCAAAAACTGTGTGAGCTCCCACCTGACGACCGGACTCCCTGACCTGCGGAACGGCCCCCCACGGGCGGGGGAGCGCCGGGCGGCCACGCCAACACCGGCGTAGCGTCGCTGTGTATACGATGCGCCAGTGCAGCGGATCGAGGTGACCGGTGAGGGCATCACGGTGACGTTAGTGACCGAGCCGCTGGTTTCGATGTACGGCAAGGAGATGCGGCCGGGTGCTACCAGTGTCTACGCGTTGCCCTGGGATGAGATCTCCGGCGTCTCGCTCTCGGTGACCGAGCTTGCGCCCGACGGCGAACGCTGGGTTGATCTGACGGTGGACGTCACCTGGGGTGAGTACTTCGAGGTACACCAGGACGCCGAAGGCTTCGCGGACGCCGTGCGTGAGGTGTGCCGGTTGTCCGGGCTCCCGGTGCCCGACACGGCGGTCTTGACCACGGCCGCGCAGGTTATCTGGCCAGGCCCCGGACCGGCTTGAGCCGACGCACGGGGCATGCGCTCTTTGGGGCGAACAGGCTCAGCTGCGCGCTCATGCCGCCGATAGCGTGCGTTCGTGCTCGCTGCCTGCTGTCGCCGGGCCGCAGGCTTCTCGGGTTTGGTGTTTGCCCGTGAGCATGTCTGGCGCGGCTGAACGCTGGATATGAGTGCGTGTCGCCGGACATCTATGGTCGTGGCGTGCATCGGGTTGCATGGGTCCTTGTCGTTGCCGCCGTGCTGGTTTGTGCCGCGTCGGCGTTTGTCCACCGGCCGTGGTCGGTGGCGGCCCCGATCGCTGCGGTCACGCTGCTTGTCGGCGGGCTGGTAGTGGCGTGGTTCAGCGGTCGCGGGATCGAGCGACGCTGGCGGGACGAAGCGATCAGCGCAACGCTGGAGGTCGAGCAGGCGGTCGCGGAGTTCACCCGGCGCGGCGCGACTCGCTACGCGATCGTCGGCAGGGTGGTCCGCCCGGGCCAGGAGCTGGACCTGCAACGATCGTTTCAGGCGTTCGTGCCCGTTGCCGACGCCCCGCGGCTGGTGGCTGGCGTCTTGCTGCCGGTAAGCGTGCTCGCGGGCGACGACGCGGTGCGCCTGCACCTGCACCCCGACCGCCCGGACAGGTTCGTGCTCCTTCAAGCACGCTAACGACCTTCTGGGCGCCAAGTCGGAAATACACGAGCCAGGGTTTCCGGTTGCGAGGCCCTATGCTGTATTGATGCGACAAGTCACGGTTCTTGGAAGCTGTGGCGCTTACCCAGAGCCCGGCAGGGCTTGCAGTGGTTTCCTGGTGGAATGGGACGGCTTCCGTCTGGTGCTTGACCTCGGCTACGCGACCCTGCCGCGCTTGCTGGCTCATTGTCCAGACGGTGCGGTGGACGCCGTTGTCATCACTCATGAACACCCTGACCATTGCATCGATCTACATGGGTTGTTTCGGATGCGTCTCTACGGTGGAGGGGACGGCTCCAGGGTGCCGCTGTATTGCACGCCGGGTGTGTTGACTCGTCTCGGCGGCTTGGAGCCCGACGTTGACCTGCGTGCCGTTTTCGACGTCCACGAGCTCCCGGGGACGTATCGAGCTGGTCCGTTTGAGCTGAGCGGTGTCCTGCTTCCCCACTATGTGCCCAACGCCGGCGTCCGCCTGCAGAATGACCAGGTCGTTCTCGCCTACACCGGCGACACGGGGCCAGACCCGCTTCTTGCTGAATTGGGTCGAGACAGCGACCTGTTCATCGTGGAAGCCACCGACAGGAAAGGCGAGCCGCAACAGCTTCACCGCAACCTACTTGCCTCCGAGGAGGCAGGGCACTGGGCCGCCCAGGCCGGCGCCCGCAGACTGATGCTCACTCATTTTTGGCCAGGCAACGATCGTGCTGCGTCCGCGGCTGCGGCCCGATCCGCGTTCGGCGGCGAGGTAATCATCGCCGATGAAGACCTCGTTGTTTCACTCGACCCGACCTGATCCTCGGCCGCCTTCACCCGAACCACAGCTCAGTCATGCCGCCGATAGTGCGCGCAGAGCCCAGTCGAGATTTCGGGTGATGTCCTTGACGCGCAACGGCGTGGTGCTATGGGCGGGTGGAGTTCACGTACGTGACGCGGCGCCCGCCCGCGCTCGCGCGGTGGGTGGAGTCGATCTGGTTCGCCCGCGGCCAGATCGACTACCCGCGCGAGCGGATCGCGCCGACCGGCTCCACGGTCGCGGTCGTCGTGCTTGGCGATCCGATTCGCTTGGTGGCCGGTGACGGTCCCGCGTTGGTTGCGCGCGGCGGCTTCCTGCTCGGTCCGCACGACCGGCCGGTGGTGAACGAGCCGCTTGGCGAGACCCACTGCGTCGGGGTCGTGACCACGCCGGTCGGGTGCCAGGCCCTGCTCGGCGTGGCACCGGCGACGGTACGCGGCCGGGTCGTCGACCTGCTGGCCGCGTGGCCGGCTGCCGTACCTTTGCGCCGGGCGCTGCTGGCCGGGGGCACGCCTGAGGAGGCGCTCGATTCGTACCAGGGCGTGCTGGCGCCGGATGAGCCGGGCCCTGGCGTGCGGCGTTGCGAGGCCGCGGTCGCTGCGTTGAAGTCCGACCCGATGCGGCCGATCGCCGGACTCGCCGCGGAGCTGGGTGTGTCGCATGGGCACCTCGACCGCGAGTTCACGGCGATCGTCGGGCTCGCCCCGCGGATGCTCTCCCGGATCCTGCGGCTCCGCGCGCTGCTGGCGGAGATCGACGTCTACGGGCCGGTCGACTGGACCGGGCTGGCGGCGACGTACGGGTGGTTCGACCAGAGCCACTTCATCCGGGACTTCCGGCGGCATACCGGCGTGACCCCTCGCGCTACGTGGCCGCCCAGCGCGCCGCGTTCACCCCCGAGTTGGTGGAGCCGGGCTTCGTGCCAGAGCTGGACGTCGATGTGAAATCCGTCCAAGACGCGGGCCGGCTCGGGCGGGCACGCTCGCGACCGTGACAACAGCATTCACCGCGCACACCATCGTCGAACGGCCCACGCCCGAGGTGTGGGCGCGGCTTACCGACTGGCCCGCCGCACCCGCGTGGATGCCGGGCGTGCAGAGCGTGCGGGTCGACGGCACGCGGCTGACGTTCCGGGCGCGGGGGCGAGAGCGCGCCGGGCGGGTCGAGGTGGTTCAGCCGGGCCGCACGGTCGTGCTGCATTCGGCGCAGGGCGGGGTGACCGCCGCGTACACGTACACCTGCGAGCCGGACGGCGACCACACACGCGTGACGGTGACCGCCGACTGCCGCGCCGGCGGAGTGTGGCGGCCCTTCGGCAGCCTGCTGCGGGCAGCGATCCGCCGCGCCGACGGCGGCCAGCTTGTCGCCTTCAAACGCACGGTCGAAGCCGCCTACCGTTGACGTCGTCGGTACGCTGCGGCCTGTGTGGGAGGTCGTGGGTGCGCTGGGTTCAGCCGGCAGCGCCCTGCTCGCGGCGACGGCCGGGTTCGTCGCGTATCGGCTCTACAGGATCGAGTCTGAGCGTGATCGCCGCACGGAGATGCAACTGGCGAGGCAACAAGCGGCGTCCGTCGGCGTGTGGATTCGTAACGACGTGGAACCGCTGTTTCGTGATGAGGACGAGCCGGAACCCGCACCAGAACCGGAGCTGACGTTTGTAGCGGCGAACATGTCGACGCTTCCCGTCTACCGGCTGTCGGTGCACTTCGACCTGGGACAGGATAAGGCGCTGCGCGTGGTCACCCAGCGGGATGTCCTGCTGCCGGGCGAGCGTTTCGAGACGCAAGTTCCCACCGAGGTGGACGGCGAGCGCCGCCGTCCGGTGTTGACCTTCCGAGACAACGCGGGAGCGGAGTGGCGCCGCGATTCAACCGGCTACCTCGGCCTCGTAAGTGACGGCCGCGTGAATGGCTATGGCCTAGAAGACGAGTCTGTAGCCGACGGGTGAGGCCGGCGTTATCGTCCTCAGACGGTCCGCACATGGGCGTCGACTTGCACCGAACCCTCGACCGCGGCGGCGACCACCACGCGAACGCAAAGTCGGTGCGCCTCCGCGGCCGGCGATGACCGGCGCCGATGAGATCGGCGCCGGTCTGTGGCACGTGCTCGGTCGCCGTGCCGGCCGCGACGGCGCGCCCTAGCGCGACCAGTGCCGTGCCCAGGCTGGTGGGCACGGCACCGGTGTTCCGCCCGCCGCTACGAGGCGTAGATCGAGTACTTCGCGTTCCAGCGGTCGGACGTACCGAACGAGGATGGCCAGGTGCCGAACGGGCGCGAGCTCCAAGCGGCCTGGTTGGCGCTGCCGGTGTCGTAGCTCATGTTGTTGTCACCATTGGTGTTGTACATGAGCCAGTACGCCGTGTTCGGCGCCAGTGCCGCGGTGACCGGCCGGCTGTTCCACGAGTTGGCTGTCAGTGTCCCGGACGTGCTCGACGCCACCAGCGTGCCCGGCGAGCCGTTCACGTCGGCGTAGATCGCCACCTGGTACTGGTTGGCCGGCGCGGCCTGCACCGTCTTGAGGTAGACGGAGATCTGGCTGACGGTGAGCGCGGTGGCGCCGTTGACGAACCGCGAGCCGTTCATGTGGTTCATGTCGCCGAAGTCCGGGGTGCCGCCCACCTGGTCGTACCCGAATCGCGGGGCGCTCGGGTCGGTCGTGGTGAACGAGAACTGGTGGTTGGCCGCGAGCGCGTTGCCCGCCGCGTCGGTCACGCCGGTCCGGACGGTCACCGTGTACTGGGTCGAGGCGGCCAGCGCCGCGGACGGCGTGATCGTGGCCGCCTGGTTGGCCGCGTCGTAGGTGACGCTCCGGTTGACCAGCGTGCCGCCCGGACCGCGTAGTTCCAGGTTCGCCGGCGTGATGGTGCCCGCCGACATGCTCTCGCTGAACCGCACGGTGATCGGCGCGTTCAGGGCCACACCGGTGGCGCCGGCGGCCGGGGTCGTGGAGGTCACCGTCGGCGCGGCGGTGTCCGCGCCGGTGGTCGCGTAGATGGAGAACTTCGCGTTCCACCGGTTGGACGCGCCGAAGGTCGCCGGCCAGGTACCGAACGTCGTGGACGCGCTCCACGCGCCCTGGTTTGCCGTTCCGGTGTCGTAGCTCATGTTGTTGTCGCCGTTGGTGTTGTACATGAGCCAGTACGGCGTGTTGGCGGCCAGCGCGGCGGTGATCGGCCGGGTGTTCCACGAGTTGGCGGTCAGCGTGCCCGACGTGCTGTTGGCCACCCGGGCACCGGGCGAGCCGTTGGAGTCGGCGTAGATGGCGAGCTGGTACTGGTTGTTCGGCGCGGGCCGCACGGCGCTCATGTACACCGACATGGAGGTGACCGTCGTCGGGTCAGACCCGGTGACGAAGCGCGAGCCGTTCATGTGGTTCATGTCGCCGGAGTCCAGCGACGTGCCGACCTGGGTGTAGCCGATCTGCTGCGGCGTCTGGGTGGCCGTGTAGGTCGCGGTGTACGTGGTCGCCGCCGTGGGCGCGGTGATGACGTGGGTTTGCGCGCCGCCGTCGGACCACGAGGCGAACGCCGAGGAACCCTGCGGCGACGGCGCCGACACCGAGTTGGTCGAACCCTGGATCACGGTACGGGAGAACGGCGTGGCACCCGACGACGAGCCGACCGTGAGCTGGAGTCCGGACGGCACGGTGTCGAAGGTGAGGTTCACCGTCTTCGGGTCCAGCCGGCGCGTCACCGCGTGCGTCAGGCCGTCCTGGTCGGTGGCGAGGAGCTTGAGCTCCAAATAGGACGGGTACTCGTGGTCGGGCGCCTCGAACGACCCGGAGGCCACGCCGGTCCAGCCGCGGATCGCGTGCTCGTGGCAGTTTTCCGGCGTGGAGCAGTGGTGCATGACCAGGTCCCAGTTGAGGCGGGACGCGGGAAGGGTGCCCTGCTGCGGATCCGTGGCGTGGCCGGAGAACGTGATTGTGTTGCCGACCGCCCAGGTCGTGCTCGCGGCCGGTGTGTCGATTACCGCCGTCGGGGCCTCGTTGCCGGGCGTGATGGTGATCGTGCTCGTACCTGTCGCGTTCAACGTGTCGGTCACCGTCAGCCGCGCGGTGTAGGAGCCCGCCGTGCTGTAGGTGAACGTCGGGGTCGGCGCGGTGGAGTCGGTGACCCCGTCGTTGGTGAAGTCCCAGGCGTACCGCAGGCGACCCTCGTCGGCCGGATCGGGGTCGGAGGAGCCGGTGCCGTTGAAGGTCACGGTCAGCGGCGTCGGACCCTGCGTCGACGACGCCGCGATGACCGCGCTCGGCGGCTGGTTGCCCGGGAAGTAGCGCACCCGGCGGACGGTGCCACCCAGGTCGACGTAGTAGACCTCGCCGCCGGGGCCCACCTCCAGGTCGACCGGGCTGGCCGCGTCGGAGATGAACGTCTGCACGTTGGCCGGATCGGGAAGGCCGCCCGGCGTGGACGGCAGCGACGCCCAGACGCACCGGCGCGAGTAGTCGGCGAAGAAGACCGCGCCGTTGTACGCGGCCGGGTAGGGACCGCCGGCCGTCGGGTAGAAGGCCACGCCGGTCGAGGACGAGCTGCCGGTCGGGCAGGCCTCGCCCGTGACGAGCCGGCTGGAGTGGTTCCAGGCGACGAACGGCGCGGTGTGCGTACCCGCCGGCGCGGTGTACAGGGTTTCGCAGATCGGCAGGTTGGCGCTGTCGTACCCGGACTGCCGGGCGTTGCCCTCCCAGCAGGGCCAGCCGAAGTTGGTCACGCCCGCCGTGGGGTTGACCACCCGGTTGACCTCTTCCCAGGTGTTCCAGCCGGTGTCGGAGATCCAGACCTCGTTGGTGCCGGGCCGCATGGTGACCCGGTACGGGTTGCGCAGGCCGTTGGCGACGATCCGGCGGGTGTCCAGGTCGGCGGAGCCGATATTCGGGTTGCCGGCCGCGGCCGCGCCGGTGGCCGGGTCGAGCCGCAGCAGCGTACCGTCCAGTTGGGTCTCGTCGCTCGCGGTGCGGATGTCCTGCGATCGCAGCGCCCCGCCCTCGTTGGCCGGGTCGGCGCACGGGTTGGTCGGCGCGCCGGAGGGAAACTGTCCATAGTCGACCGCGCTGAAGCTCGCGCCGTCACCGGCGGCGACGTAGAGCATCCCGTCGGCGCCGAAGGCGAGGTCGCCGATGGAGTGGCTCGGAAACTGTTGGCACCAGTCGTGCAGCAGCACCTGCTCGCCGCCGGTCATCGAGTCGCCGCTGGCCTGGAGGCGGGAGAGCCGGCCGGTGACCACGCAGCGCCCGTCGTTCGCGTTGGCGCACACGTCGTTCCAGACCGGGGCGGTCTGTCCGGGTGGGGCGTCATAGGTGTACAGCACGTAGACGTACGGGCTGGTCGGGAAGTTGGGCGCCAGCGCCATCCCGAGCAGGCCCCGGTCCCACTGGTTGTGCACGTTGGCCGACAGGTCGGCGAACACGGTCGGGGTCGTGTCGGCGAGGTCCTCGAAGACCTTGATCCGGCCGCCCTTTTCGGCGACGAAGATGCGCCCGTCCGGCGCGAACTCCAGATCGACCGGCGAGCTGAGGCCGCTGAAGACGATCTGCTCCTGGAAACCGCTCGGCAGCGCGACCGCGGACGCGGGCGGCGGACCGATAAACGACGAAGACGCGAACACGGCCGCCAACGCGACGAACCCACCCAGCGCACGGCGAAGCACGGGCATTCCCCTCCCCAACTCGCGGAACCCCAAGTCGCGCGTTTCGAGCGGGACGGACGTCCGTCAGCGCCCGAAAGATCGGCGAATCGTAACGGGATACGGAATCCCCGAAGTGTCGGCTGCCCGACTCGACCGCCCACCCACCGGTCAAACCTGCCCGTCAGTCCGATGACGCACCTCGATCGGTGGGCGCGACCGCCCGGACGCGGGGTGGCGCCCCAAACACGAAGGTGCTTCCATGCCCCGGTGACGTGCGCCGCACTCGGCCGTTGGTGTGCCCGCTGGCGGTGGCCGGTGCTCGGCGCCTGGCTCGTCCTGTTCATCGCCGGGCTGGTCCTCGGGGGCCAGGTCTTCGACCGGCTCACCACCACCGACAGCCTGCGCCCGGACGCCGAGTCACAGCTCGCGGACCGGCGGGTTGACGCGTTGCGGCCCGAGGGTCCGTTGGTCATCGCCGTCGTCGGTGGGCGCGACGTGTACGACCAGGCGCTTGTCGACGAGGTCACGGCGGTCACCGCCGAGATCCGCGAGATGGACGGCGTCACGGAGGTCGAGGACCTGTACGGCGCCGCGGGCGGGCGGATCGGCGCCGACAACCGCAGTTCGCTGATCCGGGTCGAACTGGAGCGCGACCTGCCGGACGACCGGCGGGAGCAGGTGGAGGACGCGGTCGCCGGCGCGCTGCACCGCATCGACGCGCCCGAGGTACTGGTCGGCGGCGAGAAGCTCGCGGAGCGCGCGTTCGCCGACCAGGCCATCGCGGACGCGGCCCTCGGCGAGTCGGTCGCGATCGCCGTACTGCTGGTCGTGCTGGTGCTGATTCTCGGCGGTTTCGTGGCCGGCGCGATCCCGCTCGCCGCGGCGCTGGCCACCGTGTCGGTGACGCTGCTCGGCCTGTTCGGACTGACCGCGCTCACCGGCGTCAGCGAGTTCACCGTCAACGTGGTCACCCTGCTCGGCATCGGGCTCGCCGTCGACTACGCGCTGCTGGTAGTCGCCCGGTTCCGAGAGGAGCGCGACGCCGACCCCGACGCACCGGTCGCGGACCTTGTCGCACGCACCACCGCGACCGCCGGCCGCACCGTGCTGATCTCCGGGCTCGCCGTCGCCACGGCGATGGCTGCCCTGTACGCGTTCGCCGAACCGCTGCTCGGCGCGATGGCGCTGGGCGGCGCGGTCGCGGTGCTGCTGGCCACCCTGGCCGGCCTGACCGCCGTACCCGCGCTCATCGCCGCGGCGCACCGCCGCATCCCCGGGGCCCGCGATTCCACCCGGGTGCTCGCGTTCCGCCACGCGGTCGCGGCCGCGCTGCGTCGCCGCGCCGAACCCGGGCCGGGCCTTCTCGCGCGGCTCGCCGCATTCGCGCAGGGCCGGCCGGCGCCGACCGCCCTCGCCGTCACGGCCGGCCTTCTCTCGCTGTCGCTGCCGTTCATATTCGCGGTCAACCTCGAAAACTCCGACGCCCGCGCGCTGCCCGCCTCGGCCGAGACCCGCAAGCTGCAAGAGGTTGTACAGCGCGACTTCAGCGGCGGCCAGGCCGACCCAATCGTCGTGGTGGTCGACGCCGACCCGGCCGGTGCCCACGTCCGCGACTTCATGAACGCGGTCAACACACTGGACGGTGTGCTGCGGATACAGCCGCGGCCCGACATTCTCGCGCCGGCGGCCATCATCGACGTCACGCCGGAGGGCGAGACCGCCGGCCAGACCTCCCGCGACGTCGTACGCGCGATCCGGGCGCTGGACCCGCCGTTCCCGGTGCTCGTCGGCGGCGCCGCCGCGGAACTGGTCGACTACCGCGACTCGGTGGCCAACCGGTTCCCCATCGCGCTGCTGGTCATCCTGCTATCCACGGCGGTGCTGCTGTTCGTGCTGACCGGCTCGCTGGTGATGCCGGTCAAGGCGCTGCTGATGAACGCGCTCACCCTGCTCGCCACGCTCGGCGTGCTGGTCGTCGTCTTCCAGTGGGGCATCGGCGACGCGTTGCTCGGCTTCGACTCGTGGGGCGCGATCGACCTCACCACACCCCTCCTGCTCTTCGTGTTCGTGTTCGGGCTCTCGATGGACTACGAGGTGTTCCTGCTCGCCCGGATCAAGGAGGAGTGGGACGGGCGCGACCTCACCCGCCGCCGCACCGTAAGCCCCACGCGGGCCAGCGACCACGCCGTCCGCGCCGGCATCGAGAAGTCCGGACCGGTGGTCACCGCCGCCGCGCTGTGCATCGGCGTGGTGTTCCTCGGCTTCCTGCTCGGCGACCTGATCGCAGTCAAGGAGATCGGTTTCGCGATGGCGGTCGCGCTGCTGCTCGACGTCACGGTCGTCCGCGGCCTGCTTCTGCCGGCGCTGATGAACCTGCTCGGCGAGTGGAACTGGTGGGCGCCGGCGCCGCTGCGCCGGCTGCACGAACGCTGGTGCACGCCGCGTACCAGCAGCCCGGAGCCGGCGGCCACGCGGACCCCAGCCGTCCGGACGCCGGACAAGGACCGCGCGCTTCGGTAGGGAAAGGCGTTGCTGGGCGAGCGTTCACCGTGGGTGGTGGTCGCCCGCGGCGGGGAGCGTGGCGGCGGCGTCCGTGCCGCCACCTGGTCGGCTGGCGATGGTCAGCCGTCCGCCGGCGTCCTCGACGAGTCGGGCCAGCAGGCGGAGGCCGACGTGGCCCGGCGGGGCGGGCTTGTCCGGCTCGAAGCCGGTGCCGTCGTCGCAGACGCTCAGGGTCAGCCCGCCGGTCTCGCCGGTGGTGAGGCGCACGCGTATCCGGGCGGCGTTCGCGTGGCGCAGGGCGTTGCGGAGCAGCTCGGTGGCGACCTGATGGAGCACCGCCACCGTCTGGGCGTCTGCCCGGCACGCCGGGGCGGCGAGTTCGACGGTCGCGTCGTGGTCGGGGAACTCGCGGTGGACCCGGCTGATCGCGTCGTCGAGAGCGGCGGCGGGGTCGTCGCCGGCGGCCGGGAGTAGGTCGGTCAGCAGCGTCCGTAGCTGGCTCACCTCGGCGGTCACCAGGTGGTGTACCCGGGTGAGCAGGTCGGCCCGGGCCGGGGCGGTGGTGGCGCGTTCGAGGAGCAGACCGGCGGCGGACAGGTCGGGTATCACGGTGTCGTGGAGCCGGCGGGCGATGTCGTGCCGGGTACGGTCGGCGGCGGCCAGCCCGTACCGCAGGGCGGCGTGCCGTTCGTCGAGGTCGCGTCGGGTCCGGCGGGCGTGGGCGAACGACACGGGTAGCAGGGCGAACGTGGCGAGGCAGAGCCCGGCCAGGACGATCGGCAGGATCGTCAGGACGCCGCGTTCCGTCATCCGGGTGACGTCGATCGGCACGTAGAGCTCGAGGCTGGCGTCGTTGCCGGCGACGTCCCGAAACGGGAAGAACACCTCGACGCGGGCTCCGGCCAGCGCGTTCTCGAAGCGGTGCGCGGGGTCGTCGGGCACCGGCCGGACCAGGATCTCGTCGGTGCCCAGCATGGTGTCGACGCGCTCGGTCCGCCGCTCGGCCCGCGGTTCGTCAGAGACGACGACCGTGCCACGTCCATCGTGGACGGTGAACACCTTGACCCGCTCGACTATGCGCGAGCGCAGAAACGGGGTCAGCGGTTCGAGCAGATCGGCGCGGTCGGGGCCGGCGGCGTGGGCGAGGTCGTGAGCGGCGATGGGCGTGAGTACGGCGGCGGCGACCTGGCGCGCGACCCGCTCCGCGTCGCGGTGGGCGTCGCGGTCGGCCAGCCGCCAGACGCCGACCGCCACGAGCACGGTCAGCACCGCCGCGGTGGCGGCGGCCACGGCGAGGTGTCGGGCGACGGTGCGGCGCACGGCGCTCAGTACCGCGAGCCGATGGAGATCAGGCCCAGCCGGTCCGCGGAGATCACGGCTTCGAGCTGGGTACGGGCGCCGAGCTTGCCCATCAGCGCCTTGATGTGGTCCCGCGTGGTGTACACGGACAGGCCAAGCTCGGTCGCGCACCGGGTCGCGTCCCGCCCCTGGGCGAGCTGGCGCAGCACGTCGTACTCACGCGGGGTGAGCATCACCTGGGGACGGTGGATCCGTCTGTCGACCGTTGGCCGGGTCGCGTCGGCGGTGCGGATGGCCGTCAGGATCCGCTGTAGGCCGGTGTCCTTGGACAGGAACGCGACCGCGCCGGCGGCGACCGCCCGGTCGGCCAGGTCGGGGCGCGGGTGGGCGGTGAGGACTATGACCCGGGCGGCCGGGCGCAGCCGGCGGAGGTCGGCGATGACGTCGATGCCGTCCCCGTCGGGCAGGTGCAGGTCGACGACCGCGGCGTCGAAGTGGAACGCGGCGGCCTTGGCCAGCCCGTCGCGGGCCGTCTGGGCGGTCGCGACGCAGCACAGGTCGGGCTCGAGGTCGAGGCTCAGCGCGAGCGAGTCGGTGAAGACGCGATGGTCGTCGATGAGCAGCAGCGACACCTGTGGTGGGGAGCGGGTGGGGTCGCATGGGGCACCCCCAAATTTAGGGAGGCCACCCTTAGTTAGTAAAGCCTAACCTTCGCTTGTTTCCGTCGTCTCCGCAGCAAGGAGTGCCTCTACCGTGCGCCGCCTACTCGTCGTCGCGGTCGTCTGCGCGACTGCCCTCGCCGCCTGCGGGTCCGGCTCCGATTCGGATGCTGGCACGCCGGCCGGCGACGTTGCGCTCACGCTCTACAACGCCCAGCACGAAGAGGTCGGGCAGGCCTGGGCCGACGGCTTCACCGCCAAGACTGGCATCAAGGTCGAGGTACGCAATGGCAGCGACTTCGAGCTGGCCAACCAGATCGCCGCCGAGGGCGCCGCGTCGCCGGCGGACGTGTTCATCACCGAGAACTCGCCGGCGATGTCGCTGGTCTCGAGCAAGGACCTGTTCGCGCCGGTCGAGGCCGCGACGAAGGCACAGGTGCCGGCGCAGTACTCGTCCAGCAAGGGCGACTGGGTGGGGGTGGCCGCCCGGGCCACCGTCTTCATCCACAACACCACGACGCTCCCGATGCCCAGCTCCCGACATCGATCATGGATTTGGCCAAGCCGGAGTGGAAAGGCCGGTTCGGCGTCTCGCCCAGCGGCGCCGACTTCCAGGCGATCGTCAGCGCGGTCTACGCGCTTGAGGGCGACGCGGCCGGTGCGGCCTGGCTCCAGGGGGTCAAGGACAACGCCAAGGTGTACCGCGGCAACAGCACGATCATGAAGGCGGTCAACGCCGGCGAGGTCCCGGCCGGGGTCATCTACCACTACTACTGGTACGGGGACCAGGCTGACGGCGGCGCCAACAGCAAGAACACCAAGCTCGCCTACTTCGGCAACCAGGACCCGGGGGCGTTCGTCAGTGTCTCCGGCGGCGGCGTGCTCAAGTCGAGCAAGCACATCGCGGAGGCCCAGCAGCTGCTGGCCTACATGAGCGGCGCCGAGGGCCAGAAGACGCTCGCCGACAGCGCCGCCCTGGAGTACACAGTCGGGTCCGGTGTGGCGGCGAACTCCGCGCTCAAGCCACTGGCCGAGCTAGGCGCACCGACCGTCGACCTCAATGCCCTCAACGGGCCGAAGATCGTCGAGGAGATGCAACGGGTCGGCCTGCTGTGACCAGCCGCGACGCGGCGGGGGTCGGCCCGCGGCCCCCGCTGTTCCGCACGTCTGCCGCGCTCGCGGTCGCCGCGCTGTCGGCCATCCCGCTCTGGTACGTCGCCAGCGGGGTGGCCGACGCCGGCACGGGGATGGTCGATCTGCTCTGGCGGCCCCGGGTCGGCGAGTTGCTCACCAACACGGTGCTGCTTGTGCTCGCCGGTACCGCCGCGTGCCTCGTGCTGGGCACCGCCGCCGCGTGGCTCGTCGAGCGGACCGACCTGCCCGGCCGTCCACTCTGGACCGCATTGATGGCGGCCCCGCTGGCGGTACCGGCATTCGTCAACAGCTTCGGCTGGTCGTCGCTGGTGCCTTCGTTCGCCGGGTTCGGCGCGGCGGTGGTGGTAACCACGCTGTCTTACTACCCGCTGGTGTACCTTCCGGTCGCGGCGGCACTGCGCGGCACCGACCCGGCGTTTGAGGAGATGGCCCGGTCGTTGGGCTGTGGGCCGTGGCGGGCCTTCACACGGGTCACGCTGCCCCGGCTGCGTCCCGCCGCCCTCGGCGGTGGCCTGCTGGTGGGACTGCACATGCTGGCCGAGTTCGGTGCCGTGCAGGCGCTGCGCTTCGACACCTTCACGACCGCGATCTACGACCAGTACCAGTCCACCTTCAACGGCGCGGCGGCGACCGCGCTGGCCGGCGTACTCGTGCTGCTCTGCCTGCTGTTGCTGGCCGGGGAGCTGCGCCTGGCCGGCAGCGTCCGGCTGGCCCGGGTCGGCTCCGGGACGAGCCGCCAGCCGACCCTGCACCGGCTCGGCCGGGCCCGACCGGTCGCGGCCGCCGGACTGCTGCTATTCGCCGGCGCCGCGCTCGGCGTGCCGCTGGGCTGCATCGGGTACTGGCTGGCGGTCAGCACCTCCACCGCGTTCCCGGCCGCCGACCTGCTCGCCACGGCGGGGAGCACGCTTGCCCTCGCGGCCATGGGCGCGGCGGCCACCACCGCGGCGGCGCTGCCGGTCGCCTGGCTCGCGGTCCGCCGCCCTGGCTGGCCGAGCCGCATCCTCGAACGGAGCACCTACGTGGGCAACTCGCTGCCCGGCATCGTGGTTGCGCTTGCCCTCATCACGGTCGCGATCAAGTACGCGCCCGGCCTCTACCAGACCACCGCGATGCTCGTCGTCGCGTACGTGACGCTGTTCCTCCCTCGTGCGATGGTGGGCATCCGATCGGCGCTGGCACAGATACCGGCGGCACTGGACGACGTCGCTCGGACCCTCGGCGTACGCCCGGCCGGAGCCCTGCTGCGAGTGACGCTGCCGCTGATCGCGCGCGGTGCCGGTGCCGGCGCCGGGCTTGTGTTCATCGCCGTGGTCACCGAGCTCACCTCGACCCTGCTGCTCGCGCCGATCGGCACCCGCACGCTCGCCACCCAGTTCTGGAGCCAGTCCAGTGAGATCCACTACGGCGCCGCCGCCCCGTACGCCCTGCTCATGATCGCGGTCTCCGCACCGATGGCCTACCTGCTCATCCGAACCGACCATGAGGCGGCCCGGTGAACCCCGCCGTGCACCTGTCCGGCCTGCGCAAGGCGTACCGCGGCACGGCCGTCCTGACCGGCGTCGACCTCGACCTGGCCTCCGGCCAGCTGACCGCGCTGCTGGGCCGCTCCGGCTCCGGCAAGACCACGCTGTTGCGCATCGTGGCCGGCTTCGAGCGACCCGACAGCGGCTCCGTCGTCATCGGCGGCCGCACTGTCGACGGCCTGCCGGCAGAGCGGCGCCGGATCGGCTACGTCACCCAGGACGGCGACCTCTTCCCGCACCTGACCGTGGCCGGCAACATCACCTTCGGGCTGCCGTGGCGGCAGCGCCGCGCCCGCCACCGGGTACCCGAACTGCTCGAACTTGTCGGCCTCGACCCGCGCCACGCCGGCCGGCTACCACACGCGCTCTCCGGTGGCGAGCAACAACGCGTCGCCTTGGCCCGGGCCCTCGCGCCCGACCCGGACATCCTGCTGCTGGACGAGCCGTTCTCCGCGCTCGACGCCGAACTGCGCGCCAGTACCCGTCGCGCCGTCGCCGACACCCTGCGCGCGACCGGCACCACCACGCTGCTCGTCACACACGACCAGGCGGAGGCGATGACCCTCGCCAGCCGGGTCGCGCTCCTGCGCGACGGCGTGATCCGGCAGCAGGGCACGCCGCAGGACCTCTACCTACGCCCGGCCGACCACGAGGTCGCCGCCTTCGCCGGCGACCTGACCGCGATCCCCGCGACCTTCCGAGGGGACATGGCCGACACCCCGCTCGGCCCGGTCGCGCTGCCCACCGTCCGCGACGGTCAAGGACTTGTCCTGGTACGCCCGGAGCAGATCGAGGCCGTCGACAGCGGCGCCGAGGCCGTGGTCGTCGCGGTCGAGTTCCAGGGAACCACCGGCCTGGTAGGCCTCGCGTGCGCGGGGAGCGGCTCACCGCCCGATGGCCAGCGCACCTGCTGGTCGCGCAGGGCGCGCGGGTCCGGATCCGGGTCCGCGGTCCCGCCATCGTCACGTCGTCCCCGGCGACCGCCGAGATCCTCAACGGCGGCCACCGCCCAGGGCGACCCGCGCCGGCAAGCGCTACTGAAGCTAGCTGACCGACGCGGCCTGCTGGCGCCGGCGCCGCGAGCGCAGGGCCTGCACAGCGATGGGTGCGACCGAGATGGCGACAATGCCGATCAGGATCAGCTCGATGTTGTTCTTGACGAAGCTGATCTGGCCGAGGAGGTAGCCCAGGACGGTGATGCCGCAGCCCCAGAGCACGCCGCCGACCAGGTTGTAGATCAAGAATGTGCGGTACGGCATGCTGCTGGCGCCGGCGATGATCGGCGTGAACGTGCGCACCACGGGCACGAAGCGGGCGAGCACGATCGAGCGGGCGCCGTGCCGTGCGAAGAACGCCTCGGCCCGCAGCAGGTTCTCCCGTTTGAAGAGCCGGGATTCTGGCCGGTCGAAGAGGCGCCGCCCGACGCTGCGGCCGAACAGGTAGCCGACCTGGTCGCCGGCGACCGCCGCGATGGCGATGAGCGCGCACAGCAGCGGCAGCGACAGGTGCAGGTACCGGCCATCGGCGACCAGCAGCCCGGCGGTGAACAGCAGCGAGTCGCCGGGCAGGAAGAACCCGATCAGCAGCCCGGACTCGGCGAAGACGATCACGAGGATGCCGAGCACGCCGAACGTGGACGTGAGCCACTCCGGGTCGAGAAAACGCATGGTCGCGACGGTAGGGATGGCGACCTGAAAGCAGCCTGAACATGAAGAGTTCAGCTTCGCAGCGAAGTGACGTCGGGCAGGGTGCGCGAGCCCCGGTGGCTGCGGATCGCGTCGGAGATGGCGATGCCGCACAGGACCAGCGCAGTGGTGGCGATGGTGAACACCGGTGGCAGGAACGTCACCGCCGGTGCGATCGCGATCAGTACCGCCATCCAGGCCAGCCGGGACCAGGCGACGACGCGGAACACCACGTATTCGAAGACGGTGCGGCCGAGCAGGAACAGGATCGGACCGCCGACGATGATGGCCACCCAGCTCGTTGGTGTGTCCCCGGTCGGCTGGCCGATGACGAGGTCGAAACCGGCGGCGCTGGAGACGATGCCGGCCACTATGAGGAAGTGGGTGTAGGGAGCCGCGCGTGATATCCGGCCAGGTCTCTGGACTATCGCCACCTGGAGGAACGCACCAGCCCGGAAGACGTAGATCTGCCATAGCAGCAGGGTCGTGACGAACGTGATCAGGAAGGCGACGAACCGCTCCGGCGTGAACTCGGTGGTGCCGATGCGCAGCGTGGGCATCAGGAGCAGGTCACCGAGCGCGAGGATGGTGAATTGCTGGTACCGCTCACCGAGGTGGCCGGCGCTGGCCTGCTCGTACTGCTTTCGCGGCACCCGGCCGAGCCATGGTGTCGGGTAGCGCAGCCCGCTGGCTACGTAGTCGATCGTGATCGCCGCCAGCCACCAGGCGAAACGCGCCCAGTCGGTGGCAAACGCGCCGAGCATCCAGAAGATCGCGGACACGACAAACCAGAACAGGAACCGTGCTGCCCGGGCCCGGACATGGCGGGCGCGCAGGACGGATAGCAGTATCACGCCACGGGTGACGTGCAGGGCCACGTACGCGCTGGCGAAGAGCCACCCGAGCGACCCGAACGCGAACGGGATCGTGCCCGCCAGCAGGATAGTGCCGAACATAGTTCCAGTGATCATGACCTGGACCGGCCGCCGCTCCGGGTGGTAGAAGTCCGTCAGCTGCGCGGTGATCGTCCAGGTCCACCAGATCGCCATTAGCAGCAGGAGGAGCTGGACGGCTCCGGTCGGGGTGGCGTCGACAGACAGCTGTACCGAGGTCACCGCCAGGGCGGCCACGTACGCGAGGTCGAAGAGCAGTTCCAGCAGAGTAGCCCGTTCCGGCGCGTCGCTAGTCCGGATCAGTTCCTCCCGGCTTTCGCTGGTCATCGATCCCCCGATCTGAGTGCGGTCCACGTCAGGCCAAACGATCTAGAGATCTTTCAGAGTTGGGGTGGCCTCGGCGTCTTGGCGCGGATAAAGATCCAAAATCAAGGGAAGTCGGGCTACCGCGATGTCCGTTGTGGTCCAGACCGTTGACGAATTCCTTCTCCGCGTCGGTCAGCCTGCGGCTGGCCGGGCGGGCCATCGAGCCGTTGTGCCGGGGCGGTCCGATGACGCTGCTCGTAACCGAGGGTGGCGACTCCCGTACGGTGGAACAGATCCGGGGCCACGGCGAGGAAGTTGCGGGCGGCCAGCCGCCGGCAGGTCGCCTCGACCGCGTCCCGGACGAACGGGTCCCAGCGCTGGCGGCGGCGGTCCGCAAGGCGGCCGAACGCATCAGCGAACAGTTCGCCGCCATCGACAGCTGAGTACCGAAATGGAGTGTGCGGTGGAAGATTTGCGGCTCGACGTGGCGGATGCGCATCTGGCGCTGGCTGTCGCGGGCCAGGCGGACATGGTGTGGGGACACGCCAGCCTCCGTGACCCTCAGGGCCGCGGCGTGTGGATGAAGGCGGCGGGCTGGGGCTTCGAGGAGATCATCCCGGAGCGGGTCGTTCTGGTCTCGCCGGGCGGCGAGGTCGTCGAAGGCGACGGGCGCCGCCACATCGAGTACCCCATCCACACCCAGCTCATGGCGGCTCGACCCGACGTCGCGGCGGTCGTGCACGGCCATGCCCCGGCGACGTCGGTGTTCGCCTCGCTCGGTGTCCCGCTGCGTGCGCTGTCCCACGACGCGGTGCCGTTTGTCGACCCGGACGTTCCCCGCTTCACCGAGACCGGGGACCTGATCCGCGACGACCGGCTCGGTGCCGCCCTGGCCTCCGCCGTCGGCAGCGCCGCCGGTGCGCTGATCCCGGGCCACGGCTTCGTCGTGGTCGGGCCCAGCCTCGCCGTCGCGGTGATGCGGGCGGTGCTGCTGGACCGAGCCTGCCGCAACCATTTGGCGGCGCTGAGCGCGGGCGGACCGGCCCGATGGTCAGACGCGAGCGAGGTGGCCGCCAAGCGCGAGTCGGTGTGGGCGCCGGCGCAGTATCAGGCCGGCTACGACTACCTCGTGCGGCGCGCACGGGCCGGCAAGGACTCGTAGGCGCACGGCTGGCCACCGGTGGCTTACGGCAGATCGAGGACGGTCGTACCGCGCTTGCCCTGGCGGTCGAGATGACGGTAGGCGTCGGCGATGCGCACCAACGGGATGGTCTGGTCGACCACCGCGACGATCCGGCCGGCCTCGGCGAGTTCCTTCACCAGGGCCAGGTCTTTCGCCTTCGCCGCCGCCGGCCGCAGCCCGGTGAAGGCGATGACCGCCCGCCGGTTGCCGACCACCGCGGTCCATGGTGCCTGGACCATGATGGCCAGCGACGGCACCGTGGTCAGGTAGCGGCCACCGGGCTTGAGCAGGCGCCGGCAACGGCCGTAGGAGCTGGCGCCGGCCACGTCGAAGATGACGTCATAGGTACGGCCTTCCTTGGTGAAGTCCGTGCGGGTGTAGTCGACGACCCGGTCCGCGCCGAGACGCGTGACGAGTTCGGCGCCGGCGCCGCTGCACACGGCCGTGATGTCGGCGCCGAAGTGCCGGGCGAGCTGCACCGCCTGGGCGCCGACGCTGCCGGATGCGCCGTTGATGAGAATGGACTGTCCGCTGTGGAGCTTCGCGTGGTCGCGGAGGAACACCAACGCGGTGCCGTCGACGAGTGTGACCGCCTCGGCATAGCCGAGGCCGGTGGGCAGCGTCGCTATAGCTCCGTCTTCCTTGACACAGACGTATTCCGCGTGGGCTCCGAGGCCGAGGTCGGTGGCACCGAAGACCTTGTCCCCACGGCGTACCGGGTGACCGCCGCGCCCACCGCTGAGACCTCGCCGGCAAACTCCGAGCCGAGCACGGACTTTTTCGGCCGACGCAACCCGCTGAAGAGTCGGGCGAAGCGCGGTGTACCCGACCGGAAGGCGCTGTCGGCCGCGGTTACGGTCGCCGCGTGGACCCGGACGAGCACCTGGTTCGGGCCGGGCACCGGAGTGTCCACATCGGCCTCATGCACGACCTCGGGCGGGCCATAGGTGGTACGGACAGCGGCTCTCATCATTGTCTCCTCAGGACAGCCCGCGTCCGGCGGGACTAGCGGGGCGACCACGTAGTGTTAAACAAACTTGACACACCTAAGGTAAGGTAAATCCGACACGGGGTCAAGAGTTCTTTACACTGCCGGCCGGGGCGACGGTCGTGGTCGGCCGTAGACGAGCGGGCCTGAGCGGAGGCGCTCTTAGGAAAGGTGCTCGATCAGGCTGACGGCGGTGAGCCGCTCGGATTCGGTCCAGAGGCGGGCGTTGGTGGCGTCGTCGAGGGCGCGGCGGGTCGGGCGGACCTTCGTCGTCGGGCCGACAAGGCCGAACCGCCGGGACGGGCCGAAGTAGTCACCCGCGCCGACGTCCAGGGCGGTCGCGGCGTACAGCAGAGGCTCGGCGCCCTGTTCGACGTCCTGGGACGGGATGATGTTGAAGCGCGTCACCCAGGCACGGGTGGCCTTGTCGCGGCCGAGACTGGCTCCGGCGGTCTGGAGGTTGGTCCGTGTGAAGCCGGGGTGGGCGCCGGTGCTGAGCACCTTCCAGCCGCGCTCGGTCGCAATCTTCGCGAGCTGCTGGGTGAACATCAGGTCGGCCAGCTTTGACTGGGCGTAGGACAGCATGGGGCTGTAGCGGCGGCGTTCCCACTGTAGGTCGTCGAAGTGGATGCGGCCGAAGTTGGCTACGCCGCTGCTCATCGTCGCCACTCGCGGTTGGTCGGCGGCCAGCAGGAGCGGCAGCAGGCGCAGGGTCAGCGCGAACGGGCCGAGGTAGTTGCTGCCCAGTTGTAGCTCGAAGCCGTCGGCAGTGGTCATCCGCTGCGGCGGGGCCATCACGCCAGCGTTGTTCACAAGCAGGTCCAGTGGGGTCCCGTCGGCGATGAGGCCGTCGGCAAACTCGCGCACGGACGCCAGGTCGGCGAGGTCGATGCGGCGGACCTCCAGCGTCGCGCGGGGGTGGCGCGCCAGGATGTCCGCCCTGGCCTGCTCGCCCTTGGCGGGACTGCGCACGGCGAGTACGACGCGCGCACCGGCCTCAGCGAGGCGGCGGGCCGTCTCCTTGCCGGTGCCGCTGTTGGCCCCGGTCACCACGGCGAGCTTTCCGGACTGGTCGGGCACGGAGTACATGGCGGACCTCCTTAAAGACTGTCGGTCTGTTATGACTCGACGTTAACAGACCGGTAGTCCTTAACGCAAGAGACCGTCAGTCTGTAGGCTGGGCGCATGACGTCCTTCAAGCGGGCCCGGAGCGAGGAGCAGCGCGCGGAGCGGCGGCGGGACATCCTCGAGACCGCCGCCGCGATGCTGGACGAGCTACCAGTGGCGCAGGTCAGCCTCAACGAGCTGAGCCGCCGCGTGCGCCTGGCGAAGTCGAACGTGCTGCGCTACTTCGAATCTCGCGAGGCCGTGCTGCTCGAACTGCTCGACACGAAGACGCGCGAATGGCTTGCGCAGCTAGGCGGCGAACTCGACAACGGCATCGACCCAGCCGCGACGGCGCGGGAGCGAGCTGATCGGCTCGCCGCGGTCCTGTCGGCGTCATTCGCCGCGAGGCCGGTGCTGTGCGACCTGATGAGCAACCAGGCCGCGGTGTTGGAACACAACGTCTCGACGCGGGTCGCAGCCGACTACAAGCGCGCCGCCATCGAGAACGTGCGCGCCCTTGCGCGGCAAGCGCTCACCCACGTCCCTGAATTCGGCGAACAAGACGCGGAGCGCTTTGCCGCCGCCACGCTGCTGCTGGTCGGCGCGACCTGGACACACTCCCGCCCCGCGCCCGCGATGAAGGCGGCCTACGAGGAGCACCCGGAGCTGGCAGTGCTGCGGATCGACTTCGCCGACGTCCTCCGTCAGCTCCTGGAAGTCCTCGCCTCCGGGCTGCTGAGCCGGCAGAAACTAGGGTCTCTCTAGTCGGAGGTACAACACCGCCTCTCAGTTCATCAACAGCTGGCAATCTAGGCTAAATGCGTGGCGCGGATTGCTAACGCCCTTCCGGACCGTTTTGTGGCAGGATGCCTGGACACGCGGTAGCTCGACAGGTTACCCGGACCACGCGATCCTCCGGAGGATGAGCAACGCATGCCACCCCACAAGCGGGTCCTGATCACCATTACCGCGTCGCTGCTGGTGGGCGCCCTGATGGCCTGTACGTCCGCGGACGACGGCAACGACGCGCCCGGGGCGGACGCCGGCAGTGGACAGAAGGGTCCCGCCGCCGAGTTCCGAGATCAGAACCTGTTGGTCACGGCCGTCTGCTCGGCTGGCGCGGACGGCGGCTGGCGGGTCTCGGTGGACGGTTGGGATCCGAAGACCTGGACGCACGAGGCGCAGGCCACCTTCGCGGTGCCGGCCACGGTCGTCGCCACCAAGCAGACCTCGGGGCCGCGTTCGGCTCTGACCGCACTATGCACACCCAGCGATTACGGGCCGCTGGGCCAGTCGGCCCGGGACGGCGAGGGCGATACCGCGGTCGTCCGGATGGTCCGGTCCCTGTTCGACCGCGACTTCACGAGGCTCGCCGTGGTCATCCAGGACGAGGACGGCGGCCCCGGCCATGTGGGCTACGTCGATCGCGGTGGACAGCTCACTGACCTAACCGCGACTGACACCGGATTCGGGTCCACTCCGAACGAGAGCTACGCGGTCCTCAGCCCCGACGGCGCGGAAGTTTGGTTCACCTACTGGGATACCCAGGTCGGCACGAAGATCGGTAGCCGGGCGGTGGCCGGGGACCACAAGCGGATCGAGCGGGCCGGCAAGGTGCCCAACGGGCGTCCGCTGTTCCTGGTCGGAGACCCGGTCCGCGCAGTGGTGGGCTACGACATCGCCGTCTCACCGGACGGCAGGCGCTTCAGCAGCACCTATGCGCCTGAGGGCGTCTTCGCGGTGCCGGATCAGAGCACTGCGCTCACCGACAGTTCCTCGAAGGCCGGCGACAACATGTGTTCGGACGCCGTCGGGTGGCTCGACGACGATACCTTGCTGTGCCCTTTCGGCAACGGCAGCCTCGCGGCCCTCGATGTCGACGGCGGGACGAGCACGCCGAGAGGCCCCATCCTGCCCGACAACGACCGGGAGACCACCGGCATGGTCATCTCCCCGGACGGCAGCCAGGTCGTGTTCCTCAGTGCGTTCGAAAAGGAGCGCGAGTACTGGATCTCCGCCACTCAACCCAGTTCTACGCCCCAGAAGGTGGAACAGAGCGGCGCGTTCTCCGTCCTGGGTGACACCGCCATCTTCATCGAGTGGCGCTGAGGTGGTTTAGCGTCGGCGGTGCACGTTGCGGTAGTGCGTTGGCGGGATGCCGAACCATGTGTTGAATGCCTGGCGGAGTGTTTCGGCGGATCGGAAGCCGGTTGCTTTCGCGATCGAGGAGATCGGTCGATCGGTGGTGACCAGGGCGGTGGCTGCCGCTTGTAGGCGCGCGTGTCGGACCATTCGGGCTGGAGGTTGGCCGGTGTGTTCGACGACGAGTCGGGTGAGGTGTCGTTCGCTGACGCCGGCGATGGCGGCGAGGCGAGTGGTGGATAGGTCTGCGTCGGGGTGTGCGGTGACGTGGTCGAGGACACGGCGGACGATGTCGTGTTCGGGGCGGCGAGCGCGTATGAACATGCTCATTTGTGCTTGGTTTCCGGGGCGTTGTAGGTAGGTGACCAGGCCCATGGCGACCCAGCGGGCTCGTTCGGCGCCGTGGTCGGCTTCGATGAACGCTAGGGCGAGGTCGAGTGCTGCTGTTACGCCGCCGGAGGTCCATATGCGGCCGTCCTGCACGTAGATCGGTGCGGGGTCGACCCGTATCGCGGGGTATGCGCGGGCTAGTTCGTCGGCGTGGTGCCAGTGGGTGGTGGCTCGTCTGCCGTTGAGGAGGCCGGCCGCGGCGAGGATTGTCGCGCCGGTGCAGACTGACGCCACTCGGCTTGAGGTGCGGGCCAGTCGTTGGATTTGACTGATGAGCCTGGGGTCGGCTGCGGCTGCCGCGTGGCCGAGGCCGCCGGAGACGACGAGGGTGTGCAGTGTGCCGGGCACGTCCGGTAGGGCAACCTGGGCGTGTAGGTCGAGGCCGGAGTCGCAGCGCACGCCCTGGCCGGACAGGGTGGCGAACTGGATGTCGTAGGTAGGTGTGGCGCCGAGCCGGTTGGCCAGGTCGAGGCTGCTTGTCACGCTCGCGACGTCGAGTAGCTCGAGGCCGTCGTAGCCGACGACAACGACGCGCCTGCGGTGCCCCGCGCCGGGGCTGGGCGTGCGTGTCGTTTGTTCGAGCAAGTTCTCACTTGCGGCCATACGGGTTCAGGCCCTCCCAGACGACGACCTCCCGGCCGTTATGAAAACGATGTTCGCATGGCGGCGCTGCGGGATAAGCGTGGCTGGCCGGACACGTTTCCCAGGATTCCAGCCATGGGTGCCGCTGTGTCTTGCCGGGCGCGCTGGCCGGTCATTACGTTCGCTCGGCATGGCCGACCAGAGCAGGCAGTCGGCGCTCGTGGTCGCTTGTGGGAGCGAATGGTGCCGGATCGCCGGCACGTCTGGGAGGTGACCATGACAACGGTGGAGTCGCCTCGGCCGATCAAGCTGGTCGACCGTTGGCCGACGGCATTGGCCGTGGTTGGTCTAGCGGGCGCGATCAGTGTCATCGTGCTGCTTGATCGCGAGGTGGAGCTGTTCGGTCCGGTCGTCGTAATGATGGCCGGGATTTACATGATGGCGTACGCGGTGGGCCGCCCACGGGCGGCGTGGGTCGCGCTGGCGGCCTTGAGCGCCGTCGTGTCGGTGCTGCACGCGCTCCGCCAGGCGGGTGTGCTGCCGGTCGAGCCGGCGGTGGGCATGTCGATAGTCGTGGTGCTGCTGTGGTTGTGGGCCGTGGCCCGGCGGCGGTTCACCGACGGCGGCGTGTTTTGGCTCCAGACGGCCGGCATGGTGGGCTTCGGGGCCGTCACGCTGGTGTGCGCCGCGCTCGCGCCGCGGTGGGGCGTGGTGTTGGCCGGTACCGGATTCCTCGCGCACGCCGCCTGGGACGCGTACCACTTTCGGATCGACAAGGTGGTGGACCGGCCGTATGCGGAGTTCTGCGGTGTCGTCGACCTGGTGGTCGGGCCGGCGCTGATCGTCGCGGCATTCGCGTAGCAGGGCTTCGATCGCACCAGGCGGAATGCTCACCAGGCGAGCAGTAGCAGCTGTCCGGCGGTCAGCACGTCGAGCACGCCGCACCACTCGGCGTACGAGCGGGGCACGACCCGGTCCAGCTTGAGGTGGACGAAGTCCCACACGCCGTGCAGCAGCCAGCCCGTCGCCACCAGGTACAGCCCCAGGTCGGGGTCGACGGCGAGCCCGGCTAGCCCGAGCGCGGCGAAGCCGACCATCCCCAGCGCTTGGACGCGCAGCGTGCTGGGGTGCGGCGTGTGCCCGATCGCGCTCCAGCCGAGCGCGGCCGCCGCGAGCGTTACGGCCACCGCGGCCACCGGCACGTCCAGCGCGCGTAGCCCGATGATCAGGGCGAACGCGATGCCGAGCAGCGGCCAGATCAGGCTTCGCCGGTCGGCGCGCGCCGCGACAAGGTAGAGCAGGGGGAGGAACAGCAGGATTTCGCCGAGGGCGATGACCTGGCTGGCCAGGTCGCTGCCCCCGCCATTACGGCGGCGGACAGGATGCCCAGGGCGGTCGGCCAGCGCCGGGCCAGTGCGCGGATCGTCCGGCCCGGCCCGCCGCGCTTGCCCGTGATCGTCGCGGCGGTCATCCGGCCAGCTCCTCGGCCGCGCGCTGGTCCTGACGGTGCTCGCGGTGGCCGCGGGAGTACTCGGCGCGGCGGCGGAGCATGACGGCGAGCATGAGCGGCAGCATCGCGATGTGCATGACCATCATCAGCGCGTGGCCGGACATGAGGCCGGCGAGCGTGAACGGCGCGAGCAGCACCACCGGCGCGAACATCGCGGCGACCATCTCCATCGTGCTGGCCCAGCCGTGGCCGCGGAAGCGCATCCAGACCACCATGCCGACCGACATGTCGAAGGCCATGAGCAGGGCGGCCAGCTCGGGCTGGCTGGTGCTCGAGAGCTCGGCGCCGAACAGGCCGAGGACGCCGCCGCGGGCGAGGCCCAGCACGAGCATGCCGACGGCCATCGCGATGATCATTTCGACGTAGTGCCAGAGGAAGCGTCCCACTGGAGCGACTCCTTCGAATACTGGTACCGGGTGGGGGTATATCTTCTGCCGTCCATTCAAGAGGACGCCGGCCATCCACGCCAGTACGTAATCCGCACGTGATCTCATGACACTTGTCATGCCGCCGGGCTGCGACAATGGCCGCGTGGCGGACGGGACGGGGTTGGCCAGCCTCCGCCGGTACACGTGGTGGACGCTGGCTGGCGCGGCCGTGAGCGTGCTCGTCCTCTTCGCCGGCGGGTGGCTCGTGGCAGGCGGCACGCCGCTCTGGGCCCGCCTCCTGGGTGGTGCGGCGCTGGGCGTGGCGGTCACGGCGAGCGTGGTGCTGCTGCACCGCCGGCTCGCGGCGGTGGTGCCCGGCGAGGTGCCGCGCAGGTGGCTGGCCGCCGGGGGAGCGGGCGCGGCCGTGCTGGGCGCGGTCGAGCTCGGCTTCGGCGAGTACGGGCGCTGGGCCCTCGCCCCCGCCGTCCTCGTGGCGGTCGGCGCGACGTTCCTGTCCCCGCACGGGCAGCGGTGGCTGCTGGGCGGGGCGAGCGCGGCGGCGGCCGTACCCGGACTGGTGGTGTCGTGGGCCATGGCCGACGGCGGCCTGCTCTACGCGGCGCTCTTCCCCGCGGGCCTCGTGATCTTCAGCGGGTGGTCGGTGCTCGGGCCGCTGTGGGCCTGGGACGTGGCCGGACGGCTGCACGCGGCGCGGCGGCTCGAGGCCGAGCTGGCGGTCAAGGACGAGCGGCTCCGCTTCGCCGCCGACCTGCACGACATCCAGGGCCACCACCTCCAGGTCATCGCGTTGAAGAGCGAGCTGGCCGCCCGGCTCGCGGCCACCGACCCCGACCGGGCGGAGGCCGAGATGCGCGAGGTACGGCGGCTCGCCGCGGACGCGCTGCGGGAGACGCGGGCTCTGGTGCACGGGTACCGCCGCACGACGCTGGAGGAGGAGATCTCCAATGCCACCCGAGTGCTGGCCGCCGCCGACATCGACGCGCGGATGGACCTCGCGCCCGCCCCGTCGGGCCTCTCCGCCACCGGCCGGCACCTGCTGGGGTTGGTGATGCGCGAGGCCACCACCAACGTGCTGCGCCACAGCCGGGCGGCACGCGCCGACGTGGAGTACCGCGTGGACGGCGACCGAGCCCGGCTGAGGGTGAGCAACGACGGCGCGCTGGCGCCCACGGAGGAGGCATCCGGGCTGGCCACGCTCGCCGAGCGGCTGGCCGCGGCCGGCGGCGACCTGACCTGGCGGCACGAGGCCGACCGTTTCGAAGTGGCCGCGACGCTCCCGGTGGGCGCGCCGTGATCCGCCTCCTGCTCGCCGACGACGAGGACCTCCTGCGCGGGGCACTGAGCGCGCTGCTCGGGCTGGAGGACGACATCGAGGTGGTGGCCGAGGCGTCCACATCCACCGATTCGGTGCGGCTGGCAGTGGCGCACCGGCCGGACATCGCGGTGCTCGACCTGGAGATGCCGCCCACCGACGGCCTGCGCGCCGCCGAGGAGATCCGGGCCGCGCTGCCCACGCGGATCGTGCTGGTCACCCGCCACGCGCGGCCGGCGGTGCTGCGGCGGGCGCTGGCCGCGGGGGTGAGCGGGTTCGTGCCGAAGACCACCGAGGCCACCCGGCTGGCCGAGATCATCCGGGACGTCGCGGCCGGCCGGCGGTACGTGGACCCGGAGATCGCCGCCTCCGCCCTCGTCGAGGACCCGTGCCCGCTGACCGAACGCGAGCTGGAGGTGTTGCGCGCATCGCGCACGGGTGCGTCGGTGCAAGAGATCGCCGCGCTGGTGCACCTCGCCCCGGGCACCGTGCGCAACTACCTGTCGGCCGCGATGACGAAGCTCGGCGTGAGGTCCCGGCACGCCGCCGCGCACCGGGCGTGGGAACAGGGGTGGATCTAGATTTCTTTCCCCGGTCCGCGTCAGTGGCGGACCGTATGCTCCCGCGGGCACCGCGCAGGTCGGCGGCTCGCTGGCGCTCGCCGAGGCGCGCGCGATCCTTGTGCAGGCTGATGGGTTTCTTACACTGTCGAAATGGTCCCCGGCGATGGCGCCTCTCCAGTCAGCTACTGGAAGGACGGCGAGCACTGGCGCATCGGCACTGACGCGGACATCGCGTGGATTAAGGAATCGACTGAGCCAGGGCTGACCATCACGTCGGCGATCCCGCCGATCTTCCCGGCCTACGCGACTGTCGTCGTCCCGGACAAGGACGAGGGCCGACCAGAGCATTTCAATCTCGTACTGCGGCTGCTCACCGAGCAGTCCCGCGACCAGCCGTGGTGGCTGGGCTACCTGGACACCGGTGCTGACGACTTGGTCTTCCCTGACGCTCCTCGAGTGACCCTGTACGCGGACTGGCCGTACGTGCTCGTCCAGGCAGGCCCAACCGAGGCAGCACGGTGGCGCCACGACCTGCGATCGTGGCGAGCGCCCGGCCCCGACTTAATCTTCCCGGCGGATCACTCGTGGCTACTGTCGTGGCTCTGGGACGACGACTGGCGATACCTGGGAGGACCTGTCGCGCTCGTCGATCGGTTCCTGGACCAACCGCACCTGCGGGTGCAGAGGGTCAATCTCGGCGAAGACGCCACACCACCAGGTCACGCGGCCCGCTAACAGGTCGAGCGGGCGCGTCACCTGGTGTGGACTGTTTAGCGGTCAGAGGAGTCCGGCGAGCTTGTACAGCACGAGTGAGCCCGCGACGGCGACGTTGAGGCTGTGACCGGTTCCGACCATGGGGATTTCTACGGCGAGGTCGAGTTGGTTCAGCGCTTCTGGTGGGATGCCGGTGGTTTCGTGTCCGAGAACCATGATGGTTCGGCGGTTGGCTGGTGGGAGGTCGGCGAGTCGGATTGCCTCGTCGGCCAGTTCGACGCCGATGATGCGCGTGCCGTTGGCGCGCTCACGTTTCAGCCAGTCGGCTGGGTCGCCGATCCGGTGTATGCAGCTGGGCCGGCGTAGCGTGTTGCCTCGTGCGATGGCCTCGTCGACCCATCGAAACGGTGGCACCGCCAGGCAGGCGCCGACCGCGTCGCAGGTGCGTAGGAGGGTACCGAGGTTTGTCCCGTGCAGCGGCCACAACGCGGCGGCGACCAGGTGGCCCCAGCAGGCGTGGGGGCGGCGGCGACGTGCGGCTTGAAGGTCCTTACGGGAGCGGACCCTGATCGCGGGGCTCACCGAACCGGAGCGGCGTGGCTCCAACATGGGTTAGGCGTCATGTGTTGGGGTACTTCGCGGCGTACCCGGGCCATCGACAGCAGCAGGTAACAGTGAGGATAGTCGACGGGTTTGCTAATGCCAGCCGCCTGGCCAGTCAGACTCGTCTGCGGCCCCCCACGACGTCGTCTGGCATCGATCATGCTTCGCGGGCGTAACCGTCGGCGAGCCTGCGCAGGTATTCGGCTATCAGTGGGTCGGCCTCGGCGCGTTCGCCCGCGATGCGCAGCAGGATCTCCCTGAACTCGACCACGTCCTCGGGGATAGCTCGTCCAGGTAGGCGCCCATCACCTGCTGTAGCTCCACCGCGAAGTCTGGATCGACCTCCTGCTCGGTCGCATGGTCCAACATCTGAATGGCGGACACCATGGCCACGATTATCGGATCGACATTCACGGAGCAATCCTGACGGTGATGTTCGAGACTCCGGCATCGCTCAGCCACCGAAGCGCTCTCGCTCTGACGGCCTCGTCTGGCACCTCCCAGACGGCTTGGAGGCCATGGTACGCGGAGGTCCCCGCCTGACGCCTGGCCTCGTCCACCATCGAGTTCGAGGTGAATGGCAGGACGTTGTGCTTGCGGTCGATGATCTCGTCACCGAGGAGTCCGTCGAACTTCGCGGTCACGTCGCCGTTCAGTCCCGGCATCCTCAGTCGCGGCACCAGAGATTGTCTGGTCAACCGATCGCTGCGGGCGCCGGGCGCGCCTGACTCGTATTCGTAGGCTCGCTGTCGCGCGGCGTTCGCGTATGGGCCCGAACCTTCGCGGGCCCACTCGACGTGGTCCGCGGCGCGCGTGCTCGGCGTGCCGCACATGTTGGTGTTGTGGACGAGCACCGACTCGGCGCCGGCCAGCACGTAGTACGTGTGGATCGCGTCGACCGTGAGGTCGTACGTGATGTGGGAGCTGTCGAACGTCCGGACCGCACTGATCTGCACATACGTGCCGGCCGATGTCCGCAGGAGTTCGCCGGGCCGCAGGTCCCCGGCCGACACCCATCGGCCCCGGGTGACCGACCAGAACTTGTGGTGGTCGGTCGTCGTGATGGTGTGCTTCCCGTCGTCGCCCTCGACCGTGACGTCGACGTATTCCTTGTCGCTGTCCGTACGGATCGTGTGGGTGACCTGCCGTGCCTCGGTGCGACCGGTTTCGGGGTCGGTGGCGATGACCGTGTCGCCCGGTTCGACGTCCTCGATCGCTTTGGTCGCGCCACCGGCGAGCAGAACCCTGGTCCCGGCGACGAAGCTGTTCGTCTCGCAGTCGGGTTTCTTCTTCGTCAGGGCTTTCGCCTTGGCGGCCAGTGCCTTGGCCCGGGCCGCTGCCGCCGCTGCCGCACGGCGGGCCGCGGCTTCCGCCGCCGCCTTGGCCGCCGCTGCCTTCTCGGCCGCCTCACGCGCTGCCTTGGCCGCCGCTGCCTTCGCCGCCTCGGCGGCCTTCTCGGCCGAGCGCAGGATCGCGCGGGCCCAGTCGAGCTCCTTGAAGAAGGTGATGACGGCCTTGCCGGCCCGGAAGATGGCCTCGGCGATCTTCTTCGCCTTGAAGATCTTGCCCCAGGGCAGCGCGCCGATGATCATCATCGCGCAGGCGCCGAGGTCGCCCTTCAGGCAGTTGAGGATGTCGTTGATCCCCAGGATCTCCATGAGGATCTGGCCGCCGGCCTCCAGCACCACGTCGAGGACGCTCTTGCCCTGGACCTGGTTGGCCTTGGCGATGTCCTCGGGGCTGATCGCGGGTTCGCCGCCGGGCGCCGGCTCCGGCGTGGCGCCGGTCGGGTCGGTGTACGAGGTCGGGTTGTTGTCCGCGTACGTGTAGGGAGAGGTGGCCGCACCGCCGGTCGGCATCGGGTCGACCGAAGTGAAGCGTCCGGTGCCGGGGTTGTAGTTGCGGGCGCGGAGGTAGTAGTTGCCGTCGCCGGTCGTCGAGTCCTGGTAGGCGCCGGTGTACTGGAGCGGGTTTTCCGGCGCCGAAGTCGCAGCGGAGTCGCCGTCGCCGGTCAGGGTCGGCCCGGCGCGCGGGTTGCCGAACGGGTCGTAGTCGTAGCCGATCTCCGGCGTGCCGGCCGGCGTGAGCATGTTCGCGACGCCGCCGAGCCAGTCGTGGGTGTACGCGTGCGCGCCGGTCGCCGGGTCGAGGAGGGCGAGCGGCTCGTCGTCGGGCCCGTAGGTGAACCCACGCTTCTCGACCGTGTTGCCGGCGGAGTCGGTGACGGCGTCGACGGCGATCTGCGGGAGGGTGCCGGCGACGTCCCACGACCAGCGTTGCGTCGCCGACTCGGGCTTGCCGGGGTCGGTGGTGCCGGACAGCCGCAGCCCGTCGGCGCCGTACGCGAACGTGGCGACCCGGCCGTCGACAGTGGCCTTGGCCAGCGAGTTGTCGAGGTGGTACTCGAACTTGTCGGTGCCGGAGCGGGTCTGGTTGCCGTTGACGTCGTACGCGTATTCGGTGGTGGTGACGTGCCGCGGCTCGCGCAGCACCTCCTTGGTGAGCTGGTTCGCGTCGTCGTACTCGTAGGTGGTGGTGTCGTCGCCGGCGGTCCCGGTGCGTTTCTGGCTGGTCCGGTTGCCCATGAGGTCGTACCGGTAGTCGATCCGGCCGGCGGGGCGGCCGCGCTCGTCGCAGGTGGTGGCGGCATAGCAGGCTGAGGTGAGCCGGTCGACGGCGTCGTAGGTGTAGGCGACGGACTCGGAGACCCCGCCGCGGGTGGTGACGACGCGGGTGGGGTTGCCGACCTGGTCCAGCGTCAGGTCGAAGGACGAGACCGGATCCTGCGGCAATGCGACCGGGGTGACCGGGTCGGACGGTTGTGACGTCTGGCCAGCGCCGTCGTCGTCGTGGGCGGTGACCGTGAAGGTGTAGGGAGTGCCGGCGTCGAGGCCGTTGAACACGGCGCTGGTCGAGGTCGCGCCGACCGTCGTCGTCTTCCCGCCCGGGTTGGCGGTCACGGTGTATCCGGCGACGTCGCCGTCGCGGGGCGCTTTCCAGGAGACGACGGCGAGGCCGGCGCCGGGCCGGGCGGTGACGTCGGTGGGCGGGTCGGGCCGCTCGCCGAAGGAGAACAGGCCGCCGTCGGGCAGCTCGACGTCCGGCGCCGCCGGCGCCCGTTCGGTGCCGATCCGGGTGAGCCGGCCGGCGTCGTCGTACGCGCGCCGTTCGACCAGGCCGGTCGCGGCGGGCAGCCAGGTGGCCTCGCGCCGGCCGGCGACGTCGTAGTCGAAGCGCCAGGTCGACTCGGCGACGGTGAGCGTCTTCATCTGGCTGTCGGCGTCGTAGGTCGCGGTCGCCGAGGTCCCGTCGGGATACGACCGCGACGTGATGTTGCCCCGCGCGTCGTAGTCGTACGAGAAGATCTCCTCCAGGTCGGCCTCGGTGCGGGTGACCTTTTTGATCTGGTCCTCGTCGTCGTAGACGACGGAGCGGTGGCCGAGCGGGTCGACGTACGCGGTGGTGCGGTCCTTGGCGTCGTACTGCCAGGAGTAGCGCGGGCCTTCGCTGCCGAGGGTGCGGCTGTCGCGGCGGCCGACGATGTCGAACGTGTCGACGACGGTGCGCTTGGCGCGTTCGGTGGACGAGAGCCGCTCGTGCTTCCAGCGGGTCAGGCTCGAGGTCCGGTTGCCTTCGACGTCGTACTCGTACTCGTTGACCCGATCCAACGGGTCGGTGCGGGTGACCAGCCGCCCGCCGTCGTCGTAGCCGAACGTGGTCCGCTCCCCGGCCGGGTCCTGCACCGACTTGACGAGGCCGTCCTCGTAGTAGTCGTAGACGGTGCCGTCGCGGCCGTGCGGGGTGTCCGGCGTCCGGATGGTCCGGGGGAGGTTGTCGTCCCGGTACGTGTAGTGGGTGGTGCGGTTCTTCGCGTCGGTGACGGCGGTGGGCCGGTTGTTCGCGTCGTACCGGTAGCTGGTGACGTGGTCGAGCGGGTCGATGGTGCGGGACGGGTTTCCGGCGAGGTCGTACTCGTGGTGGGTGGTGTACCGCTCCCGGTCGGCGCCGGCGACGTTCCCGCGCGGCTCGGTGGTGCTGACCAGCATGCCGTCGTCGTCGTAGGCGAAGGTCGAGATGCCGCCGGTGGCCCGCTTGGTCTCGATCTTTTGGCCGGCCGCGTCGTACTTGTGCTCGACGACGCCCTGCTCGGGGTCGCGGATGTGGGTCTGCTGCCCGTTGTCGTCGTACTCCATCCCGGTCTTGCGGCCGAGGTTGTCGGTGACCTCGGTGACTTGGCCGAGGTTGTCCCGCTGGAAGCTCGACGTCTTGTTCAGCTCGTCGGTCTTCGCCGTGGTGCGGTCGAGGTCGTCGACGCGGATGTCGCGCTTGACGGTGACGCCGCCCGGGTAGGGGCGTTCCATCCGCAGCGGATTGTCGTTGGCGTCGTAGAAGTAGCTGGTGGTGAAGTCGGCGGGGTTGGCGCCGGGCACGTTGCCGCGCGGCGAGGTGACCTTGTGCAGCAGGCCCTTGGCGTTGTACGCGTACGTGGTGACCGCGTCCTGGCCGTCGAGCTCGAGCCGGGACGAGGCGCGGCGGCCGGCGTCGGTGTAGGTGTGGGCGACGGTGCTCCGACCGTCGTACGTGGACTTGAGCAGCCCGGTGTCGAAGTAGGCGTACTCGGTGCGGGCGCCGGTCGGGGTGGTCTGCGTGCGGGTCCGGCCGACGTCGTCGTAGCTGGTCCGCCACGGGTCGTCCTTGCCGGGCTCGTGGACGGCGACGGGGCGGTCCTGGGCGTCGAACTCGTAGCGGGTCGTGTAGTCACGCCGGTTGGCGCCGGGCATTGTGCCGCGCGGGTCGGTGACCGAGATCTGCCGGCCGACCTTGTCGTAGCCGAACTCGACCCGGCGTCCGCCCGGCGAGACGACCGCCTTCGCGAGGCCGCTGTTGGGGTCGCCGGCCGGGAAGGATTCGTACCGGGTCACCTTGCCGAGCTGATTGGTCCGGGAGACGAGGAGGCCCCGGTCGTCGTAGGCGTAGGCGACGATGTTGCCCTTGGGATCCTTGCTCTGGATCAGCTCGTCGAACTCGTTGTAGGTGTCCTGCCAGACCTTGCCGTTGGCGTCGGTGTGCGTGGTCGGGTTGTTGCGGGCGTCGTACTGGGTCTTCTCGTCGAACCCGCCGACCCCGCGGGGCGCCTGGCGCCGCTCGCGGTTGCCGCGCTCGTCGAACTCCGACGCGTGCTGGCTTTGCTTGCCGTCGACGACGAGGCCGCGGTTGAGGGCTCCGTCGTATCGGTGGTGCTCGGTGTCGCCGTTGCCACGCTGGCTGTGGACGAGGACGTTGCCGCGGTAGCCGTCGAAGACCTGCACGCCGTCGGCGTCGATCGTCAGCGCCTCCTGCTCGGCGGCGTCCCACCGGAAGACGGCCTGCTTGCCGTGCGCGTCGAGCTGCCGCACCACCCGGCCGGTCGCGTCGTACTCGGTGCGGACCGCGACGACCTTGTCGGGGTCGGTCACGGTGGCGAGCCGGCCGGTGGCGTCGTAGCCGTACTTCCAGACCTTGCCCCGGGCGTCGACGTACGAGGTCAGCAGTGTCCCGGTGTAGAAGTACTTCACCTCGCGGCGGTCGGGGAGGCCGATCCGGCGGATAAGGCCGCCCTCGAGGGTCACCTTGGCCACCCGCCCCGAGGCGTCAGTGATCGTGATGGCGTTATCGGCGTAGGCCAGCCGCACACCCATGCCGCGCGGGTTGGTGACCGAGGTGAGCCGGCCCTGGGCGTCGAACGCGAACGCGATGTTGTTCGGCGTGGTCAGCGTCCAGCCGTCGCCGGAGGCGCGCAGGTTCGACCGCACGCCCGGCGGCCGCCGGTAGGTGTCGCCGTCGAGCCGGTAGGTCGCCTCGGCGCCGTCCTCGGCCCGGACCACCGCGCCGCCGTCGACCGGGGTGACGCTCATGCCGTACGACCAGGCCCAGCCGCCGCCGAACGCGCCGGTGCCGTTCGCCGACGAGTAGGCCCGCGACGACGTGAACGGCACGCCGAACGACCCCATCGCGAGGTCCTGGCTGGTCTGGATGAACGCGCCGGTGCCGGTGTTCACACCGTTGCCGCGGATGGCCTGGCCGCCGCTGGTAAGGGCGAGCGCGTTGCCGCAGCCGCAGCCGGCCGCCTGTCCGGTCGGGATCGCGGGCGGGTCGATGGTCTCGCGCGGCCGCTCCTCGAACCGCTCGGAGACGACCTCGCGACCGTCGTCGAGCACAGCGGTGACGGTGACCTCGTAGGTCCGGCCGGCGTCGAGGACCCAGCCGTGCTCCGTGCCGAACAGGCGGCAGTAGGTGCGCTGGCCTGGGCAGGTGTAGCTGTCGAGGTCGGCGCGGGTGAGCGTGGTCGAGGCCTGCTCGGTCTGCGACTCCTTGTCGTAGGCGGTGACCCGCCACGTCGACCAGGGCGGCGCCGCGGCGTCGACGTCGAAGTAGAGGCCGAGCGAGGTGTCGCCGAGCAGGAACCCGGGCTGAAGCAGGATGTTGGTAAAGACCTGCTCGGCGTCGGCCGTGCGGGCGGCGGGCGCGGTGCGTCGGTCCCACTCGGCCCGGCTCAGCGCCTGCGGCGCCCCATCTGCGCGGACCTCCGGCGGCACGACGGGCGGGCGCTTGTCCGGCGGGAACGCCTCGTTCGGGCGTACGCCTTCGGGCATCGGCCGGTCGACCGGCCCTTGCGCGGCCGGCGGTGCGGGAATCGTGGCGGCTGCGGCCCGGGCGCCCTGAATGGGTGGTGTCAGGTTGGCGATCAGCGTCAACGCCAGGGCCGGCGCCAGAAAACGGGTACGACGAAGGACGGTACGACTGGACATGGTCGGCTCCCCCGTGGATAGACCTTGCTCGTGTGCCAGCGTCTCCACGAAAGAGCATAGATGTTGATCAATTGCTATGGGTTGTCGGCTTGGTGACAGAAGGTCACCAAAGATCGAAATCAGGATGCCCCGAGCGCGCCGCGCGCACGCGCCGCCGCTACCGGTGACCGATCGGCACGTCGCTCCCCGATGGCCCTCCCTGCGAGGTCCGATTCTCTTGAGACAGATATTTTCCCCGGTCCGCGTCAGCCGCAGACCGTATGCTCCCGCGGGCACCGCGCAGGTCGGCGGCTCGCTGGCGCTCGCCGAAATCCCCGACCTCCGCTGCCACGTCCGCGGTCCAAGCCCAACCCGGGACCGCCGTCGGACGAGGGGTAAAGAGGTGGGTGCGCAGGCGCATTCGCTCTGAGCGGCCGCACCGGCAATCAGCGGCGACCTTCGCCGCCAGGTCGGGCCCACTGCACTGGTCCTGGCGGCGACCGCGCAGACCCGTTCCTTGATCGGCGCGGTCGGGCTGGTGTGCGCGAGAGATCGTGGTATTTAACTGCCGCTCCAGCGGCACCTAAGTACCACGATCTGCCAGACGGCGGCCCGCCGTAGCGTCGATCAAGGCAACCGGACGCTATCCGGCAGATCGTGGTATTTAGCTGTGGTTATAGCGACAGCTAAATACCACGATCGCTGGCGTGCTCCGACCCCGACGTGCCGATCAACGATTCTGAAGCCCGCGGCATGCGGACAAACCAGCTAAAGCGCCCAACCCGAGGTGCTGTTGTGGCTAAGCCCGCGATCTAGTCGACTTCCTGTCGTCCTGACGGCAGAAAGTCGACTAGATCCAGAGTTTCCGTCGGGAGTGCGCAGACTCGGCGCCGGAAGTCATTCGGGGAAAGTTATGGTCGCTATGGCAGCAACAGATTTCCCCAAAGCCGGACCGGCGCTCAAGGACCCGACCCAACCCGGCGCTCCGCGCAGCCGCGCAGAACGTCCAAGTCATCGCCTTGATCAAACTAGGTCGAGTGGCATTGGGTCTGGACCACCGCGGACATCGCGGTAGGTCGATCTTCTTGATTTTGGATTGTTACCCGCGAAAGGCACCGAGGCCACCGCGACCGCGAAAGATCTCTAGGTGGTGGGCTTCGCGGCTGCGAGGTTGGTGCGGACGGCGGCGACCAGCAGAGGGGCGTCCGAGGCGATCGTGAGCATGTCGAAGCCGCGCTCCGCGTAGTGGGCCGCGGTCTCGCCGTTGGCGCATTGGATGCCGGCGGCGATGCCGTTGTCCTTGCAGGCCGCCAGGATGCCGTCGATGACGCGGACGAACTCGGGGTCCGGCGGGGTGTGGCCGGGCCGCAGGCCCATGGCGAGGGCGAGGTCGCTCGGTCCGACGTAGAGGCCGTGGATGCCGGGGGTGGCGGCGATCTCGCGGACGTTGCGGATGCCCTCGGCGGTCTCGATCATGATGAGGCAGGCCTGGTCGGCCAAGGCGTCGAGGTCGGTGGTGCCGAGCACCTCGCGGGCGCGCACCGGGCCGTACGAGCGGTTGCCGTGGGGTGGGAAGCGTAGTGCGCGGGCGGCGCGTTCGGCCTCGGCGGCGGTGTCGACCATGGGCACGATGACGCCGCGGGCGCCGGCGTCGGCGACGCGCATGATGCGGTCGGGCTCGTTCCAGCTGACCCGGGCGATGGGCGTCGCGCCGCCGGCGTCGATCGCCTGCATCATCGGGATCGCGGTGCTGTGGTCGATCAGACCGTGCTGATAGTCGACGCAGACGTAGTCGACGCCCTGGCGGGCGATGAGCTCCGCCGGCACCGAGCCGGGCATCGTGCTCCAGACGCCGTAGGTCTTGCGGCCGGCCTGCCAGGCCGCGATCAGCGGGTTGCCGCTCACACATCCTCCACTATGGACAAAGACCGCTTACTCCTTGACGGCGCCGGCGGCGAGGCCGCCGACGACGAGCCGTCGCGGGCCGACGAACAGATGGACAAGAGTCGCTCACTCCTTGACGGCGCCGGCGGCGAGGCCGCCGACGACAAGGCGTTGCAGGCCGACGAACAGGATGACGATGGGCAGTGCCACGATCGTGGAGGCTGCCATCAGCGGGGCCCATTCGGTGCCGTACTGGCCGATGAACTGGTTGAGGATCACGGTGACCGGCTGCACCCGCTCGTCGGTCGTCAGCGTCAGCCCCATCGCGAACTCGCCCCAGGTCATCACGAACGCGAAGACCGCGACCGTCAGCAGGCCGGGGCGCACGATGGGCAGCACGATCCGCCAGAACGCGCCGAGCCGGCCGCAGCCGTCTGTGGCCGCCGCCTCTTCCAGCTCGGCCGGCACCCGTAGAAAGAACGGGCGTAGCAGGATCACCGCGAACGGCAGCGTGATGATCGTGTTGGCGATGATGAGCGAGAGTTGGGTGTTGACAAGGCCGGTGCGGCTGAAGATGAGGTAGAGCGGCACGGCCAGGTTGATCGTCGGCACGAGCTGGGAGACAAGGAACGGCAGCATCATCAGGCCGGTCCAGCGCAGCTTGAGCCGGGCCATGCCGTAGCCGGCGGGGGCGGCCAGCAGCAGCGTCATGATGACTGTGCCGACCGCGATGATGGCGCTGTTGCCGAGGGCGCGCAGCATGACCGGGTTATCGAGCACGGCGCTGTGGTAGGCGTCGAAGCGCGGCGGCCACGGCACCCACTTCGGCGGCGAGCTGAAGATGTCGGTGCGGTCCTTCAGCGAGGTCGCGACCATCCAGTAGACCGGGAAGAGGTACGCGGCGGTGATGACCGCGCCTACAGCGGTGAGTCCCCAACGCTTTCTCATGCCGCGTCCTCCCGCCGGCGGTTCCACAGGTACACGATGGACAGCAGCAGCGGGATGACCAGCAGGATGTTGGCGGCGGCCGCGCCCTGGCCAAACTGGAAGTAGTCGAAGCTGAGGTTGTAGACCGAGACCGGCAGCACGGTGGTCGCGCCGGCCGGGCCGCCGCCGGTCATCACGTAGATGATGTCGAACGACTTGAACGTCTGGACGAAGCCGAGCAGCAGGGCGGTGAACATGATGGGCCGCATCAGCGGCACGGTGATGCTGGTGAACTGCCGCCACGCGCTGGCCCCGTCGATCCGGGCCGCCTCGTAGACCGAGCCGGGCAGGCTCTGTAGTCCGGCGTGGAGCAGCAGCATGTGGAACGGGATGCCGACCCAGACGTCGGCGACGATGACGGCACCGAGAGCGGTGTTCGGGTCGGTGAGCCAGTCGTGCTGGAGGCCGCCCAGCCCCACGGTCTCCAGCAGCGAGTTGACCACGCCGAAGCTGCCGCTGAACATCCACCGCCACAGGCTCGCGTTGACCACGGCGGGGAGCATCCAGCCGAGCAGCAGCAGGGCCCGGAAGAGCCGGACGAACGGGAACTCGCGGTTGAAGAACAGGGCGAGCGCGAACCCGATCACGTGCTGGAAGGCGAGCGAGCAGATGGTGAAGGTGAGCGTGATGACCAGCGTCCGTACGAAGGTGGGCGACGACAGCACCGCACGGTAGTTGTCGAGGCCGACGAACGGCGCCGTGCCGCTGAGGAAGTTGACCGCGTTGGCGCCCCGGAAGCTCAGGTAGAAGGTGTACAGGATCGGGTAGACCATGAACACCAGCAGGTAGATGAGCGCGGGTGCCGGGAATGCGTACCGCCCCATGGCGGAGCGGGCCTTCGCCCACCGGCGCCGGGGCGACCCGCTTCGTCGCGGGTCGCCCGTACGCGGCCGGGGTGCGGCCAGGGTTGGTGCTGTCATCGGCTCTCAATCACTTCGGTAGCAGTGGCTTCACGGCGGTCGCGGCGGTGCTCAACGCCT
Source organism: Phytohabitans flavus (assembly GCF_011764545.1). Taxonomy (GTDB): domain Bacteria; phylum Actinomycetota; class Actinomycetes; order Mycobacteriales; family Micromonosporaceae; genus Phytohabitans; species Phytohabitans flavus. Next base: position 1,885,610 of record NZ_AP022870.1, read on the forward strand.
TGTCCACCGGCGCCGTGCCGCTCAACGCGGACTGGATCGCGGTGGTGACAGCCGTGGCGATCTCGGGGTACTTGGTGCCGTAGGCGCGCGGCCGGGCTACCTTGAGCTGCTCGACGAAGACCTGCGAGACCTCGTCCGCCCAGGCGGCGTCGCCGGCGATGTCGGAGCGGCTGGGCAGGCCACCGGTCGCCTTCAGGTACTCGACGAGGTTTTCCGGCTTCTGCGTCCATTCGAGGAGCTTCCAGGCGCCGTCGACGTTGCCGCCCTTGATGATCATGTAGTTCTCGCCGCCGAGGCAGCTGGCCGCCGCGACGTCCTTGGGCAGCTGGGCGACGCCCCACTTGAGGTCGGGCGCGTCCTTCTTGAGCGTCGGCACCATGAACGGACCGTTGATCATCATGGCCGCGCGCTGCTGGCCGAACTCGGTGCCGATGTCCGGCTGCGACCAGTTGAGCGCCTCGCGGGAGACGGAGCCGTCCTTCATCAGGTCGGTCCAGAACTGGAGTGCCTTGTTGGCCGCCGGGCCGCCCAGGTCGGTCAGGTCACCGCCGGCCTGCCACAGCGTGGGCAGCCACTGGTACACGGCGGACTGGTTGTTGGGCGCCGAGTACGCCATCCCGTAGCGGGGCGACTTGGTGAGCGCCTTGGCCGCCGCGCGCAGGCTCGCCCAGTCGGTCGGCACCTCCAGCTTCGCCTGCTCCAGCGCCTCGGTGTTGTACCAGAGGGCCAGGCAGTTGACCTGCTGCGGCAGGCCGTAGTTGCGCCCGTTCCAGGTGGCCGACTGCACCGCGGCCTGGACGTACAGGTCGGTCTGGCGCCATGTCTTCAGCCGGTCGGTGATGTCCTCGGCGATGCCCAGCTCGGCGAACTGCTGGTGGTCCGGGTTGTTGACGACCACGATGTCCGGCAGGCTGCCCTGGCCGGCGGACTGAAGCAGGATCCGCTTGGTGTCGTCGTACGGGATGGAGCGGCGCTCGACCTTGATGTCCGGGTTTTCGGCCATGAACTTCTTGAGCATGTTGTCGACCGGTGCCTGGTCGGTGGTGTAGTCCCACCACCGCACGACCTTGGGGTCGGCGCTGGTGGCGGACTCGCCCCCGCCACACGCGGCGGCGAAAGCGGCAGTCCCGGCGAGTGCGGCGCCGCCGCCGACCGCCCGCAGCAGCGATCTGCGGGATATGTTCCTGTTCATCACTATCCTCGACCTTCGGTGGTGGGTTGCGGAGAGACCGCGGCGCGCAGCCAGGCGGCGGAGACCTCGATGGCCGGCACAAGGTCGGCCTTGCTCTCCTCGTCGGCGCAGAGCCAGCCGGTGTAGCCGGTGCGGCGGATCGCCTCGAGGATCGGCGCGAAGTCGAGGGTGCCCTCGCCGAGCAGCCGCCAGCGTTCCCCGTCGAAGTCCTTGATGTGGTAGTTGTCGATGACGCTGCCGAAGTCGGCGATCAGCCGGGGGATGTCGGTGATGCCGCACTTGAGCAGGTGTCCGGTGTCGACGGTCAGCCCGACGGCCCCGTCGACCACGGCGTCGAAGAAGACGTCGAAGTCGGGCCGGTGCATGACCGGCTGGTCGTAGTGGTGGTGCAGCGAAATGGCCACGCCCTGGTCCGCGGCCTCCTTGCCGACCCGGGACAGGATCCGCGCGGACTCGGCGATGTCGGCGTCGGTGACGTTCTCGCGGCTGCGCTTGTTGCAGTACACGATCCGCTCGGAGCGCACCGCCGCGGCGAACCGCACCAGCGCGCGCAGCCGCTCGACGCCGGCCTCGTCCAGGCTGTCGTTCGAGATGAGGGCGGAGGTGAGGCCGGTGTCGTCGCCGAACTCCGCGACGAAGGCGGCCGGCCGCTCCAGGTACTCCTCGTATTGCCGCGCCTTGAGCTGGAGGCCCTCGTGGCCGGCGGCGCGGAACCGGGCGAAGAGCTCCCGCCGGTCTTCGTCGTTGTACGTGGGCTTGGACAGCGCGATCCTCATGGCGCGACCGCCTCCTTGGGCTGGTGTGGCTCGACCGGCCGGCCGGCACCGGCGGACCGGTACGCGGCGTCCAGCAGGGCGATGGTGTGCAGGTTGTCCCGTCCGCTGTTGGGCGCCTCGCGCCCCAGCGCGGCCGCGTCGAGCAGGTCGCGCAGGCTCTGGTACGCGGCGGCGGGCTTGTCGCCCGCGTACGGGTGGGGGAGCGCGGTCTCGCCCTCCGCGGTGGTGAGGGTGGCACCGGCGTACCCGAGGGCCAGCGTGCCCCGCTCGCCGATCACCACGGTCTCGGTGAGCTTGACCCGGCTGGAGAAGCTCTGGACGTACGAAACCGTGGTGGCGCCGAACGCGATCTGGACGTGGGCGTCGGTGTCACCGACCGCGTCGAGCGCCGGCGACGAGAGCACGCGCCCGGTGACGGTGTCCGCCTCCCGCCCGAGCATGTGGCGGAAGCCGTCGAGCCAGTGCACGCCCATCACCGACAGCGCGTGGCGGGTGGCCTCGTTGCGCCAGCCCTCCTCCTGCCGGTACGCCAGGTCGAGGTGCGCGACGCCGAGCACGTTGCCGAGCCCACCGCCGGCGATCATGTCGCGGGCGGCACCGAAGGGGTAGAAGTGGCGAAAGTTCTGGTTGACCGCCAGCCGCACGCCGGCCGCCTCGGCGATGTCCACCAGGGCGGCAGCCGGCTCGTACTCGTCGGCCAGCGGCTTCTCCACGAGGATGTCCCGGCCCGCTTCGGCGAGCGCGCGGACGGCCTCGGTGCGTACGTGGGTGGGGGTGCAGACGATCGCGGTGTGCCAGCCGGCGACGTCGAGCAGCTCGTCCAGCGACGCGACCACCCGCTCCACCCCGTACGTCGCGCGGGCCCACTCGCGCCGCTCGGCGACCGGGTCACAGGCGGCGACCACGCGTACCCCGTCCGGGTGGGCGGCTGCCCCCTTGAAGTGCATGGCGGACACCCGGCCGCAGCCGACGATGGCGATTCCGTCCGGCTGGCGGGCCATCTCAGTGAAGTCCTTCGCCGACCGCCTGCCGGTCGGCCGAGGAGAAGCAGATGAGGAAGATCGCCTCGTCGGTGCCGATGTTGCGGGCGTTGTGCAGGACACCGGTCGGGATGGAGATGGTGTCACCCGCGCCCATTTCGATGTACTCGTCGCCGAGCCGGTGCGAGATCGTGCCCTGTAGGACGTGCAGGACCTCGTCACAGTTCGGGTGGTGGTGCGGCGGGTTCTGCTCGCCGGGGCTGATGAAGCACTTGCCGACGGTGAGCTCCGTCGAGTTGCCGATCTTCCCGGAGACGATCCACTCGAGATGGCCCCACGGGTGCTCCTCGACCTGGTGCCCCTCGGGCCTGACTACTGCTGGGTGGGTCATCGGATTCCGTCCTGTTCGTTACCAGCTCGGGACACACATGTTTCGCCGCGCGCGGCCCGGCGGGCGAGGGCCATTGAATTGCCAGTGGCTCTCAGCGCGCTTCAGCACCAGACGCGGGCGAGGCGGCGTACCCCGGCGAGGACTTCCTCCAGCGGTCTGGCGAAGCCGATCCGCAGGTGGTCGTCGAGCCCGTCCACGCAGCTGAACGTGGGGCCGGGCAGCAGCCGTACACCGGCTCGCTCGGCCCGCTGCGCGAACGACTGCGCACTGTCCCCGGGGAGCCGGATCCACACCGACGCGCCACCGGCCGGCACCTGGACCTCCCAGTCGGGCAGCAGCTCGGAAAGCGCGGTGAGCAGCGTGTTCCGGGCCGGTTTGAGCCAGGCGGCGCGGGCGGCGCGGGCCTCCTCGATGCGGGGCAGCAGCCCGGCGACGACGCTCTGGGCGAGCAGCGACGTGCCCAGGTCCTCGCCGCCCTTGAGCGAGGCGAGCGTCTGCACGGTGTCCGGGTCGGCGCGGAGCCAACCGACCCGCAGACCGCCCCAGAACGCCTTGCTCGCCGAGCCGATCGTGATGACCGGCGAGCCGTACGCCGCCATCGGCACCGGCTGCGCCCGGTCGACGAGCGTGTCGGCGGGCGAGATGTCGTCGATGACCGGCACCCCGTACGTCTCGGCGAGCGTGGCGATCGCCTTGCGCGCGTCGTCCTCCAGCACCGAGCCGGTCGGATTGTGCACAGTGGACTGAAGGATGACGAGCGCCGGGCGGTGCGCCTGTAGCGCCCGGTTCAGCGCCGGCACGTCCACGCCGTCGGAGCCGCTCGGCACCGGGATCAGGTGGGCGCCGGCGCCGCGCAGCACCTCGATCGCCCCGCGGAACGAGGGCTCCTCGATGAGCACCGTCGCGCCCGGGTCCAGGATCGAGGCGACCGCCAGCCGCAACGCCTGCTGCGCGCCGGAGGTGATGAGGATCTGCTCCTCGGTCGTGGGCAGGCCGAGCCGGGAGTACATGGCCGCGACCTCGGCGCGGAGCGCGTCCAGGCCCGCGGGCAGGTACCCGTGGCTGTCCAGCAGCGGCCGGATGCCGTCGCCGCGGATCCGGTCCGCCTCCTCGGCGACCATGTCCAGACCCGGCACGGCGGCGCTCTGGAGGTCGATCGCGGTGTCCGCCGGGTACGGCCCGCTCAGGAACGAGTGCAGCCGGTCGTCGCCGCGGGCCAGGGCGAAGCGGCGGGCAGCGGAGACGTACGTGCCGTCGCCGCGCCGGCTGGTGAAGACCGCTTCCCCGCGCAGCGTGTCGAACGCCGCGCTGACCGTGTTCCGCCCGACGTAGAGCGCGGCGGCGAGCGCCCGTTCGGACGGCAGGCGGGCACCCGCGGGCAGCGCGCCCGAGCGGATCAGGTTTCGCAGGGTGCCGGCGAGCCGCACGGGCAGCGCGCCCTCCCCGACGCCCCACCCCTCTAGGAGGCGGACCAGGTGGTTTGTTCCGATCCAGGCAGCCATTGCGCTCCGATTGGCCCTCGTGATTCGAATACTGGTAGCGGGATCATGAGTGCCCGGTGAGGTCCACCGCCCACGGTGGCCGAGCACGTGAAGGAGTCCGCCAGTGCGCACAGCCGTCCTTGTCGGCACCCTGGACACCAAGGGCACCGAGTACGCCTTCGTGCGTGACCGGTTGCTCAAAGCTGGTATGTCGGTCATCACCGTCGACACCGGAGTGCTCGGCACTCCCGCGTTCACCCCAGACGTGCCACGGGAGGTGGTGGCCGCCGCGAGTGGCGCCGACCTCGCCGAGCTGGTGCGGGCCGCGGACCGAGGGGCCGCGGTCGGCGCGATGGCACGCGGCGCCGCCGAGGTGGTCCGCCGCCTGCACGCTGAGGGACGGCTGGACGGCGCCCTGGCGCTCGGCGGCACCGGCGGCACGTCGCTTGCCGCCGAGGCGTTCCGTGGCCTGCCGCTCGGCGTGCCGAAGCTGATCGTCTCCACCGCGGCGTCCGGCAACACCGCGATGTACATCGGCGAGACCGACCTGATCCTCATGCCGAGCGTGGTCGACATCGCCGGGCTCAACCGCATCTCCATGCGGATCCTCGCCAACGCGGCGGGAGCCCTCGCCGGCATGCTCGGCGCCGAGGCCGTGCCCGACTCGGACGGCCGCCCGCTGGTGGCCGCGAGCATGTTCGGCGTCACCACGCCCTGCGTCACCCGGGCCAAAGAGGAGCTTGAGCGGCGCGGGTACGAGGTGCTGGTGTTTCACATGACCGGCGCGGGTGGGCGCACCCTGGAGTCGCTCGCCGCACAGGGCTTCCTCGCCGGCGTGCTGGACGTGACCACCACCGAGCTGGCCGACAACCTCGTCGGCGGCATCTTCGACGCGGGCGACGAGCGGCTTACCGCCGCCGGCGCGCGGGGCGTCCCGCAGGTGGTCTCGGTCGGCGCGCTCGACATGGTCAACTTCGGGCCGATGGACACCGTGCCGGAGCGGTTCGCCGGCCGCAACCTGTACGTGCACAACGCCACCACGACGCTCATGCGCACCACGCCGGACGAGTGCGCCGAGCTTGGCGCGCGGCTGGCCGCGAAGGTCAACGCCGCCACCGGACCGACCGCCGTCTTCCTCCCGCTGCGCGGGGTGTCGGCGATCGACGCGGAGGGCAAGCCCTTCCACGACCCCGAGGCCGACCGGCGGCTCTTCGCCGCCATCCGGGACGGCCTCACCAACCCCGCGGTCGAGCTGGTCGAGCTCGACCTCGCCGTGAACGACCCGCCGTTCGCCGACGCGATGGTGCAGAAGCTGCACTCCCTCGTGCCGGCCGCGGCCTAGAGAAACCTGAGAGAAGGCGGCATGCCACGCGTTCCCCGTTCCGACATCCTCGACCGGCTTCAGGAGAAGGTGCGCCAACGCCAGCCGGTCATCGGCGCCGGTGCCGGCACCGGCCTGTCCGCCAAGTGCGAGGAGGCCGGCGGCGTCGACCTCATCGTCATCTACAACTCCGGCCGCTACCGGATGGCGGGCCGCGGCTCGCTCGCCGGCCTGCTCGCCAACGGCAACGCCAACGACCTCGTCGTGGAGATGGCCGCCGAGGTGCTGCCGGTGGTCCGCCACACGCCGGTGCTGGCCGGCGTCAACGGCACCGACCCCTTCTACACCCCGCGGGTCTTCCTCGCCGAGCTTGCCCGGCTGGGCTTCTCCGGCGTGCAGAACTTCCCCACGATCGGCCTGATCGACGGGACGTTCCGGATCAACCTCGAGGAGACCGGCACCCGCTACGCCCAGGAGGTGGAGATGATCGCGACAGCGCACGAGCTGGACCTCTTCACCAGCCCGTACGTCTTCTCCGCCGACGACGCCAGGGCGATGACCGAAGCGGGCGCCGACGTGATCGTCTGCCATTTCGGCGTGACCACCGGCGGGGCGATCGGCGCGGACACCGCCCGGAGCATCGACGAGTGCGCGGCGCTCGCCACCGAGTGGGCGGCCGCCGCCCGCGCGGTCCGCGAGGACGTCATCGTGCTGGCGCACGGCGGCCCGCTCGCCGAGCCCGAGGACGTCGCCCAGCTGCTCCGCCAGACCAAGGGCGTGCACGGCTTCTACGGCGCGTCCTCCATGGAGCGGCTTCCGGTCGAGCGGGCGATCGTCGCGCAGACCCGCGCGTTCGGCGCCATCACGCTCTAACGCCATCGGGGCTCACCGGTTGTAGCTGGGCACCGGACCGCGCAGGTCCTGCCACACCCGGTCGCAGGCTTGCGAAAGCTCGTCCGGCAGCGGGCCACCGGCCGCGGCGGCGAGGTTGGCGCGTAGGTGCTCGGTGCGCGACGAGCCGAGGATCACGCCACCCACGCCGTCGCGGCCGACCAGCCAGCGCATGGCCAGCTCGACCAGGCTCAGCCCGTGCGCGCTGGCCGCGGCGGCGAGCTCCTCGACGGCGGCGAAGAGCCGCGGCGACCAGTACCGATCGCGGTACATGCCGCCCATCGCCGAGCCGGTGCCGAAGCGACCGTCCTCGGCCGGGCGGGCGAAGTCGTGCTTGCCGGTGAGCAGCCCGCCCGCGAGCGGGTTGTACACCACGTTGGTGAGCCCGTACGCCCGGGAAAACTCCAGGTACTCCTCCTCGATCCGGCGGGAGACGAGGTTGTAGAGCGGCTGGCTGACCGTGGGCGCGGGTAGCCCGCCCGCCGCCGCGACCCGGTGCAGGTCGGCGATCTGCCAGGCGGCGTAGTTGGAGACGCCGAGCTCGCCGACCTTGCCCTCGGCGACGAGTGCGGCGACCGCGGACAGGGTCTGCTCCACCGGCGTCGCGCGGTCCGGCTGGTGCAGGTAGAGCAGGTCGATCCGGTCGGTCCCGAGCCGCCGCAGGCTCGCCTCGACGCAGGCGCGCACGGCGGCGGCGGACAGCGGCGCGGCACCGGCGGGCGTGTCCCGGCTGGGCATGCCGACCTTCGTCGCGAGGGTGAACCGTCCAGGGTGCGCGGCGAGCAGCCGGCCGACGATCTCCTCGCTGGCACCGTCCGCGTACACGTTCGCGGTGTCGACCATCGTGAGGCCCGCGTCGGCGGCCAGCGCGATCATTTCGGCCGCCGTGCTCTGATCGACTTGCGCACCGAAGGTCATCGTGCCGAGCACGAGCTGAGCCGGCCTGCGCGCGGAATCATCGGCATTGAGCTGGGCGGATGCGGCGGTCATGGCGGTCGTCTCCTTCTGCTCGGTCCGACCCAACCCTCCTCTCTCTACGTGTTTCGCGCAAGTAACGATTGGACCTTGCGCGTTTCGCGCAACGCCGCCTAGGGTTCGCCCTACACGGGAGGACCGATCGGCCGGGGGTGGATATGCCAGCACGCCAGCTACTGGTGATCGCCGACGACCTCACCGGCGGCGCCGACGCCGGCGTCCGGTTCGCCCGGGCCGGGATGCCCACGCGCCTGCTCATCGATTCCAGGTCCGCGGACCTGGACGGCGACCTGGCGGGCGCGCTCGTCGTCGACACGGACAGCCGGCAGCTGCCGCCGGACGCCGCACGCCGGCTGGTCCGGGACACCGCACGGCGGGTCAGCGCGGGGCACGTGGTCAAGAAGGTCGACTCGCTGCTGCGCGGCCCGCTCGCGGCCGAGCTGCTTGGGCTGCTGGACGCCCTGCCCGGCACGCTGATCGTCCTGGCGCCGGCCCTGCCCGCCGCCAGTCGCACCACAGTGGACGGTGTGCAGCACGTGGACGGCACACCCCTGCACCGCACCGCCGCCTGGGCCGCCGAGCCCCGGCCGCCCGCGCCGGACATCGCCACCCAGCTCGCCCCGCTCAGGGTCACCCAGATCGGCCTCCACTGTGTACGCGGCGGGCGGCTCACCGCGGCGATCGACGCCGCGACGACCCCGATCGTGCTCTGCGACGCGACCACCGACGCCGACCTCGCCGCGATCGTGTACGCCGGTCTCGCGTCCCGGCGCCCGATCTGCTGGGCCGGGAGCGCGGGCCTCACCAGCGCCCTGGCCGCCGCGCTAGCCCCAGCCGAGCCGTCCGGGGCGGCCGACGCCCTCGCCGAGCTGATCGGCACCTACCGGGACGCGGTGGACCGGCCGTACCTCGCGGTCGTCGGCAGCGCGACCCCGGTGGCGCTCGCCCAGGCCGAGGAGTTGGCCGCGCGCGGCGCCCAGCTGCTCTCGATACCGGCGGAGGATCTCGTCGCCGGCCACGGCGACCTGGCCGCACGGATAAGCCGCACCGCGGCGGTCGCGGACACCGTCGTCCGCGTCGACGGCGGTGTGGACCCGGCCGCGACCGGACGGGTCGCCGCCGCACTCGCCGCGGTGACCGCGCCCGCCGCCACCCGTGCCCGCCTGCTCCTGCTCACCGGCGGCAGTACCGCCCGCGGCGTGCTCACCGGCGCCGACGTGGCGAGCCTGTGGCTGCTCGCCGAGCCGGAGCCGGGCGTAGTCGTCTCCGCCGACCCGGCGACCGGGCGGCTCGTCGTCACCAAGGCCGGGTCGTTCGGCGACCCGCACACCCTCGGCCGGGCGGTCGCCGCCCTCCGTCGAACCCCCTCACCCGTACCCCGGGACACTCTGAAGGAGCCAACCCCATGACCCTTCCGATCATCGCCGTAACCATGGGCGACGGCGCCGGCATCGGCCCCGAGGTGATCGTCAAGGCGCTGCGTACGCCGGTGGTGCGCGAACTCTGCCGCCCGCTGGTCATCGGCGACGCGGCCCGGCTCAAGGCCGCCGCCGACCTCTGCGGCGTCAGCGCGGACGTGCGTACCGTGGCGGGACCGGCCCAGGCGGCGTACGAGGCCGGCGCGATCGACGTGGTCGACCTCGGCGTGCTCCCCGCCGACCTGCCGTTCGGGCAGCTCTCCGCGGCAGCGGGCGAAGGGGCGTACCAGTACGTGCGGCGGGCGGTCGAGCTGGCGATGGCCGGGGAGGTGCAGGCGATCTGCACCGCGCCGCTCAACAAGGAGGCGCTGCACGCGGCCGGGCACAAGTACCCCGGGCACACCGAGCTGCTCGCCGAACTGTCCGGTGTGGACGAGGTGTCGATGATGCTGACCACCGAGAAGGTCCGGGTCATCCACGTCACCACCCACGTCGGGCTCCTCGACGCGGTACGCCGGATCGACGGGCCGCTGGTGTACCGCACGATCCGCCGCGGCTACCAGACCCTGCTGGACGCCGGCATCACCGCGCCGGTCATCGCCGTCTGCGGCATCAACCCGCACGCCGGCGAGAACGGCCTTTTCGGGTACGGCGAGGAGGAGGAGAAGGTCGTACCCGGAATCGAGCTGGCGCGCGCGGAGGGCATCGACGCGCAGGGGCCACTCCCGGCGGACACCGTGTTCTTCCGCGCCGGGCGCGGTGACTTCGATCTCGTGGTGGCGATGTACCACGACCAGGGGCACGGGCCGGTCAAGATTCTGGGGCTCGAAGCCGGCGTTAACATCACGGTCGGCCTGCCGGTCATCCGCACCTCTGTGGACCATGGCACCGCGTTCGACATCGCGGGTACGGGCAGGGCCGACGAGGGCAGCATGATCGAGGCGTTGCGCCAGGCGAGCGCGCTGGCCCGCCGGTCGCGCTGACGGCCCGGCGGCCACACGGCAGGGGAGGCGGAGCGATGACCGGCAACGAGCGACGCAGGGCGATCGAGGACCTGTTACGCGACAACGGCGAGGTCAGCGTGGAAGGCCTCGCGACCGCGCTGGCGGTGACCGCGTCCACCATCCGCCGCGACCTCGCCGAGCTCACCGCGGACAAGCGGATCACCCGCACGTACGGCGGCGCGGTCATCACCGCGCACGCCGAGCCGACCATACGCCACCGGTCCAGCCTCGCCACCGCGCAGAAGGACGCGATCGGCCGCTGGGCCGCCGCGCAGGTGCTGGACGGCGAGACCGTGCTGCTGGACGCCGGCACCACGGTCGGCCGGCTCGCCCGGCACCTGCGCGAACGGCCCACCATCACCCTCGTCACCAATGGGCTCACCGCGCTCGCCGAGATCGCCGACGGCGAGGCGGACGTACTCGTCCTCGGCGGCCACCTGCGCCGGATCAGCCAGGGGCTGGTCGGCCCGCTCACCGAGCTGGGCCTCAGGCGGCTCACCGCCGACCGGGCGTTCCTGGGCGCCGACGGACTCCATGCCCAGCACGGCATCTGCGAGGCGGAGCTGGCACAGACCACGATCAAAGAGCAGATGCTCGAACGGGCACGCGACGTATACGTGCTCGCCGACAGCAGCAAGCTCGGCCGGAGCCCGTTCAACGCGTGGACGCCCCTGGCCCGCAGCTGGACGCTCGTCACTGACGAAGGCGCCACCGCCGCCCAACTCGACCCGTTCCGCGCGCTACCCGGCGTCACCGTAGTCACCGTGCCCATCGACTAGAGACCTTTGGACTTGGGGTGGCCTCCGCGTCTTGTAACGGATACAAGGTCCAAATCAAAGAGATTGGGCTACCGCGATGTCCGTGGTGGTCCGGACCGTCGCTCCCGCGGCCTCACCCTTCGCGGTTGGGCAAGCTCACCCCAGGGCCGTGGTCGGCCGACCACGATTGCCTTGATCGACGCTACGACGGGCCGCCGGCTACGGAGCGGCATCGGGTTGCCAGCCGTCGTGGGCGCGTAGCGCGTTCAGCATCAGGCGGGTGGCGCCGCGGAGGCTGTCGTGGACCTCGCCGCGGCGGCGTACCACCGAGGTCCGCCACTCCAGGTCTTCCTGCGCCAGGGGCCGCCACACCACGCCCGGCCAGCGCAGCGCCGACGCCTCGACGTTGAAGCTCACCGCGGCGTCGACCACCAGCAGGCCGTCGACGATCCGGGACGCGTGGTGGATTCGCTGCGGCCGGTAGCCGTGCCGGCGGCAGATCGTGAGGGTCTGGTCGTAGAGCCCGGGGGCCATCGCGCGGTGAAACATCACCAGGGTCTGGCCGCGCAGGTCCGGCAGGCGGAGCCGGGACCGTGCGGCCAGGGGATGGTCGGCCGGCATGATGACCCCGAGCGGCTGGCGCAGCTGCCGCGACGGGCAGAGCCCCTGTGGCGGAAACGGGTGGCGCAGTACGCCGAGGTCGATGGCTCCCTCGCGCAGCAGTTGCACCTGCTCCGCCGTGGTCGCCTCCACCAGCTCCACCTCCAGGCCGGTGCGGCGTAGGCCGCCGGCGACCGCGGTGAGTACAGCGGCGGAGGTGTCGGCCGGGAACGCGATCCGTAGCTCGTGCGCGGCCGCCCGGCTGGGCCGGCTCATCGCGGCCGCCGCGGCGTCGAATGCGGCGACTGCCCGGCGGGCCGGCTGCTGGAGCCGCCGGCCGTGCTCGGTGAGCGTGACGCCGCGGGAGCCGCGCTCGAACAGCTTCAGCCCGAGCTCCTGCTCGAGGTCGGCGATCCGGCGGGACAGCGGCGGCTGGGTCATGCGGAGCCGCTCGGCGGCGCGTCCGAAGTGGAGCTCGTCGGCGACGGCGAGGAAGTACCGCAGGTGGCGGATCTCCACGGCCCGACGATACCAACCTGGTATCGACGTATCGGGATTGGTCTTGGACACGCCGATACCTGATTGGTCTTACTGGTCGGCAACCAGACCGCATCTGCCAGGAAGGTCGCCATGATCGGTATCCAGCCGGACGACCCGGATCCTTACTTGCTGACCAGCCGTGACGGGGAGGTCGCGGTCGTCACGCTCAACCGCCCGGCGAAGCTGAACGCCTGGACGCAGGCCGACCGCGCCGCCCTCACCCGGCTGCTGCGCGCGCTGGAGGCCGACGACGGGGTCCGGGCCGTCGTGCTGACCGGGGCCGGCGACGGCTGGTGCGCCGGGCAGGATCTGGCCGAGACCGCCGCGTTCGACCCGGCGGACCCGGCCGTGGCCCGGGACTGGCTGGACAACTGCGAGTCCCTCTACGACGCGGTTCGGTCCATCTCCAAGCCGACCGTGGCCGCGCTGAACGGCGTGGCGGCCGGGTCCGGCTTCCAGGTCGCGCTGCTGACCGACGTACGCGTGGCGCACGCCGGTGTCCTCATGGGACAGCCGGAGGTCCGGCACGGCATCCCTTCCATCACCGGCACCTGGGTCATCCGCGAGCACCTGGGCCTGTCCCGCACCAGCGAGCTGGTACTCAGTGGACGGTTGATGGACGCGGCCGAGGCGCGCGACGCCGGCCTTGTCCACCACCTCGTCGCGGCCGGCGACCTCATGCCTACCGCGCTGCGCGTGGCCCGCGAGCTCTCCGAACAGCCGCGCGACGCGGTCGCCCGGACCAAGTCCTGGCTGCGCCAGCTGACCGAGCCGGGGTACCGGCGGGCGTTCGAGGCGGCCCGGGCCGAGCACGGCGCGGCGTTCGCCGGTGGCGGGCCGCAGCACGGGATGCGCGCCTTCCTGGGGCGCAGCTCATGATCGTGCCGGAGCGGTACAACATGGCGGTCGACGTGCTGGCGGACCGCGACCCGCACGCGGTCGCGATGCTGTGGGCCGACCACCAGGGGGCTCGGCGGACCGTCACCTGGGCCGAGCTGACCGCGCTGACCGGCCGGTTCGGCGCCCTGCTGCGCGAAGTCGGCACGGGCCGCGGCGAGCGGGTCGCGCTGGTGCTGCCGGCGCTGCCGGAGACCGCGGCGGCGGCGCTGGGCGCGCTGCGGATCGGGGCGGTCATCGTGGTCATGTCGGCGCTGTGGCAGCGGGACGCGATCGCGTACAGGCTGCGCGACTGCGCCCCGACGGTGGTGTTCACCGACCGGGACCGCGAACCGGTGGTACGCGCGGCGGTCGCGGCGGCCGGTACCGGCACCGCTGTCGTCGTCCTGTCCCCGACCCTCCTCGACGGCTTGACCGAGGACGCCGAGGCGGTCGACACCGGCGCGGACGAGCCGGCCCAGATCTCCTACACCTCTGGTACGACCGGGCCGGCGAAGGGCATCGTGCACGCGCACCGCAGGCTCCTGGGCCACAACGAGTTCGACGTCTGCCACGACCTCCGCCCCGGCGAGGTGTTCCACGGCGCCGGTGACTGGGCCTGGTCGATGATGAAGCTGCTCGGCCCGTGGCGGGCGGGCGCCGTGCAGTTCGCGTACCAGCAGGGGCCTCGATTCGACCCGGTCGCGCTGTTTGCCGCGATGGCCGACCACGGCGTCACCAACCTCCTGCTCAACCCGAGTGTGCTGCGGCGGCTGCGGCAGGCGGCCCCAGACGCCGGCGCGCGGATCCCGTTGCGGCCGCGGATCGCGTGCAGCTCCAGCGAACCGCTCCCGGCCGACCTGCTGGAGTGGTTCCGCGACCAGTTCGGCGTCACGCTGCTGGACTACTACGGCTGCACCGAGTCGTACCCGATGGTCTCCAACCGGCCGGGACAGCCGGTGAAGCCGGGCTCCATGGGCACACCCACCCCCGGCTGGCAGGTCGCCGTGCTCGGCCACGACGGCGCTCCGGTGCCGCCCGGCACCACCGGCGAGGTGTGCCTGCGGGCCCGGTCCAACCCGCAGTACCCGCTGGGCTACTGGGGGCGGCCGGAGGCAAGCGCCGCGACGTTCGGCGGGCAGTGGTGGCACACCGGCGACCTGGCCCGCGTCGACGAGGACGGCTACTACTGGTACCTCGGCCGCGCCGACGACGTCATCATCTCCGCCGGCTACCGCATCGGCCCGTACGACGTGGAGAACGTGCTTGACGCGCACCCGGCGGTGAGCGCGTCGGCGGTGGTCGGTGTGCCGGACGTCGAGCGTGGACAGGTGGTCTGCGCCTTCGTCGTCCCGGCCGACGGTGTCGTACCCGACCAGCCGCTCGTCGCGGCGCTCCAGGCGCACGTGCGGGAGAAGTACGCGCCCTTCGCCTACCCGCGCCGCGTGGAGTTCGTGACGGCGCTGCCTACGTCTACCACCAACAAGACCCAGCGGGCCGAGCTACGCCGGCGGCTCGCCGACATACAGGAGGAGAGGACATCATGACGCGACGGAACGCGGCCGCGGTGCTCGCCGCCGTGGCACTGCTGGCGACCGGCTGTGGCGGCTCGGCGGGTGAGGGCGGGCTGCTGGAAACCATGCGCGGCGCGGGCTACGCCCGGGTGCCGCTGGCGCAGACCCCGCCCTACACGGCCATCTCGCCGAGCGGGGAGGCGTCGGGCTACATGGTCGACGTGACTCGACTGGTGCTGGGCAAGCTGGGCGTGCCCGAGATCCGGGCCACCTCCACGACGTACGACGCGATGATTCCCGCGCTCCAGGCGGGCCAGTACGACCTGCTGCCGGGCGCGCTGAACATCACCGAGGCGCGGTGCCGCACCATCCTGTTCTCCCAGCCGGTCACGGTCCAGCATGAGGCGCTCGCCGTGCCGGCCGACAACCCGAAGAAGCTGACCGCGTACAAGGACGTCGCCGCTGACGCGGCGGTGAAGCTGGCCGTGCTCAGCGGGTCGAGCCAGCAGGCCTTCGCCCGCGCCCAGGGCGTCAAGGCCGACCAGATGCTCGCGGTACCCGACGCGCAGACCGGTATCGCCGCGGTCACCGGCGGGCGGGCGGACGCCTTCGCGGCCGGGCAGTTCACGCTCCAGGCGCAAAAGGACGGCACCGGCGCCGCGATCGAGATCGTGGTCGACCTGGCCTCCAAGCTTTCCGGCGTCGGGATCGGCTTCCGCATGTCCGACCGGGACGTCCGGGACGAGTTCGACCGGGTACTCACCGAGCTGCGCCAGGACGGCAGCCTTCAGGACCTGTACACGAAGGCCGGCTTCACCAACGCCGACCTGCTCACCACCGCCACCCGGGCGGACATCGCCGCGGAATGCAAGTAGCGGCGCCGTGTCCGAGATCGAGCCCTACCTGCCCCGCCTGGCCAGCGGCCTGCTGACCACCTGCGGCATCGCGGCGGCGAGCATCCTGCTGGCCGCCGCGGTCGCCGTCGTGCTCGGCGCACTGCGCGCCAGCCGGGGACGCGCTCCCGCGCGAGCGCCGGTGCCGCGGTGGAGTTCCTCCGCGGCACCTCGGTGCTGGTACAGCTCTTCTGGGTCTACTACGCGCTGCCGTCGATCCCGGGCGCACCCAGCCTGACCCCCACCGTCGCCGCCGTACTCGTGCTTGGCCTGAACGGTGGGGCGTACGGCGCCGAGATCGTGCGCAACGGCATCCTCTCGGTGCCCGCCGGCCAGCTCGACGCCTGCCAGGCGCTCGGCCTGCGCCCCGGGGTCCGGCTGCTTCGCGTCGTACTCCCACAGGCGCTCGGGCAGATCGTGCCGGCCTTCGGCAGCATCGCCGTCGACATGGTCAAGTGGACGTCGGTGGTCAGCTTCGTCTCGGTGCAGGACGTCTTCTACGTCGGCAACGCGATCCGGGTCGACACCAACGAGACCGTCATCGTCTACATCGGACTCGCTGGCTGCTACGTGATCCTCTGTGTCGTTACGGCGCTGCTGTTCCGGGCCGTGGAGTACACGCTGCCGGTCAGCCGGGCCCGCCGCCACGTGCGCGTGTTGCGGGGTGCGCGATGAGCTGGGACTGGCGGTACGCGTGGCAGATCGTGCCGACGCTGCTCGACGGCGTGGCGCAGACGTTCCTGGTGACGCTGGTCAGTGCCACGATCGCGCTGCTCGGCGGCCTCGCCGTGGCCGTGACGCGGTGGCTGTCTCCGGCGGTGGTGCGCGCTCCACTGTGGCTGCTGGTGGAGCTGACCCGCGGGGTACCCATCCTGGTGTTGCTCTTCTTCTGCTTCTACGGCCTGCCCGGCCTCGGCCTGCGCCCATCCGCGTTCGTCACCGGCGTCGTCGTGCTCGGCGCGGTATACGCCGCCTATTGCTCCGAGGTGTACCGCGGCGGCCTGGCCAGCGTGCCGCCGACAGTGTGGGACGCGTCGGCGGCCCTGGGTCTGTCCACATTCGTCACCTGGACGCGGGTCATCCTGCCGACCGTGGTACGGGCCAACGTCGGCGCGCTGGGCAACTACGTCGTCATCCTGTACAAGCAGACCGCGCTGCTGTTCACCATCGGCGTGCCCGTACTGCTGACCAACGCGCAGGTGGCCGGCTACGAGTCGTTTCGCTACCTGGAACCGTTCACCCTGGCCGGGGTGCTCTACCTGCTGCTCAACCTGCCCTCGGTCTGGCTCGTCCGACGACTGGAGAAGAGGATGACCCGTGGCGGATTCTGAATCGGGGCGGCCACCGGCCGTCGAGTTCGACGCGGTGACCAAGCGGTACGGCCAGGCCCAGGTGCTCGACGGCTTCACCCTGAAAGTCCAAGCTGGACAGACGGTCACGCTCATCGGGCCGAGCGGATCCGGCAAGACGACCGTGCTGCGGCTCGCGATGGCCCTCGAGCGCCCCACATCTGGCGACATCCGCGTGTTCGGTGAGAGCGTCGTGTACGACGACCCGGCCCGTGGCCTGCCCATCTCCAAAGCCAACGCCGGTCGCCGCAGCCGCCAGATCGGCATGGTGTTCCAGCAGTACAACCTGTTTCCGCACATGACCGTCCTGGCCAACCTCACGCTCGCGCCGCGGACCGTGCTCGGCCTCCGCCGCGACGAGGCCGAGGAACTGGCCATGGAACATCTGGCCGACGTCGGCTTGCGCGACAAGTCGCACGCGTATCCCGGGCAGCTCTCCGGCGGGCAGCAGCAGCGCGTCGCCATCGCTCGCGCACTCGCGCTCCGCCCGAGGCTGCTTCTACTCGACGAGATCACGTCGGCGCTCGATCCGGAGCTGATCGGCGAGGTTCTGGAGGTGGTGCGCAAGCTGACCCGTACCACCGACATCACCACGCTGATCGTCACGCACGAGATGCGCTTCGCCCGCGAGATCTCGGACCGCATCGTGATGTTCGACCGCGGCGAGGTCGTCGAGGACGGCCTGCCGGCGCAGCTCTTCACCGCGCCCAGCTCGCCCCGCACCAGGGAATTCCTGCACTCGATCCTCGACCACTGAAGGAGGCCAGATGTCTGACATCGGTGTGATCCTGCTCGACAGCGACCTGTACCGGCCGGTCGGCGACGTCGGAAACCCCGACACGTTCGCCTTCCCGGTGCGCTACCACAGAGCGACCGGGGCGTACGCTCCGCACGTCGTCGAGCGTGGCGCGTCCGGGCTGCTCGACATCTTCGTCGCGGCCGGCCGTACGCTCGTCGGCCAAGGCGCGCGGGCGCTCTCCACCTCGTGCGGCTTCCTCAGCATCTACCAGCGGCAGATCGCCGATGCGACCGGCGCCACCGTCGCCACCTCCGCCCTTCTTCAGGCGCCGCTGCTGCTCCGGATGCTCCCCAGCGACGCCCGGCTCGGCGTGGTCACCGCGAACGCCGCGAGCCTGAGCGACGCCCACCTCGAAGCCGCCGGCGTCACCGCGGGGAGCGGCCCCGGATCGAGCTGATCGGCCTTGAGGAGACCGCACACTTCTACCCGACCGTCGTGCTCGGCCAGGGCCGCCTCGACCCGACCCGCGCCGCCCCCGAAGTCGTCGCGGCCGCCACCGAGGCCGTCGCCCGAGACCCCGGCATCCGCGCCTTCCTCCTCGAGTGCGCCAACCTACCGCCGTACGCCGCGTCGATCCGCTCCGCGACCGGCCTCCCGGTCTGGGACATCAGCACGATGCTCACCTGGGTACACCAGGGCCTGAGTGGATGACGCGGCGTCGGTTCGCGGCTTGGCCGGCGCATGTGTCATCGTCGCGGGCATGAGCGTCGAACCGACGGCATGGCGTCGGCCCGGGCCGACGGGGGAACAGCGACGCAACGACGTCTTCGTCGGGGTGGCGGTCGCGGCGGTCGCGCAGCTCAATTTGGTATTGACGACGAGCGCCGGCTATTTCGTCCTGGGCGCCCCGCCGAGCCGGCTGGAGCAGGTCTTGTGGACGCTCGCGGTCACACTGCCGCTGGCGGTGCGCCGCCGGTGGCCGGCCGCCGTGGCGATCGTGATCTCGGCCGCCTTCATCGTGGCACAAGTTCGTCACTCGCCGGAGCAGCAGGTGTCCAACGGTGCCCTCTATGTCTCGATCTACACGCTCGGCGCGTGGGGCCGTGACCGGCGGTGGGCCCGGTGGGTGCGGATCGCCATCATCGTCGCGATGTTCGCCTGGCTGGCCATCGCGATCGGCATCTCCGCGTCCGACGTGCCCGAGGGCGCCTTCTCCAACGCCGCCGGTCCGGTGGAGCCGCTGCTCGCGACCATCGCCAACGGGGTGCTGCTCAACGCGCTGTTCTTCGGGTTCGCCTACCTTTTCGGCGAGACCGCGTGGATCTCGGCCCGCCGCCGGCATCAGCTGGAGGTGCAGGCGCAGGAGCTGCGGCGGTTGGCGGCGGAGGTCAGCGAGCAGGCGGTGATCGGGGAGCGGGTGCGGATCGCCCGTGAGCTGCACGACGTCGTCGCCCACCACGTGTCGGTGATGGGCGTGCAAGCCTCGGCCACGCGCCGGGTGATGGACCGGGATCCGGCCAAGGCGCGCACTGCGCTCGCCGCGGTCGAGCAGAGCGCCCGCACCGCTGTCGACGAGCTGCGCCGCATGCTCAACCTGCTGCGGGCGACCGGCGACGTGGAGGAACGGCCCAGCGGGTCCGGTGTGGACCGCCTCGACGCGCTGGTCGCCAACGCCCGCGACGCCGGGCTCACGGCGACACTGGGTGTGTACGGTGAGCCGGTGCCGCTTCCTGAGTCGCTGTCCCAGGCGGCGTACCGCATCGTGCAGGAGGCGGTCACGAACACGCTCAAGCACGCGAACGCGTCCGTGATCGACGTGCGCGTCCGGTACCACGCCGCGGAGCTGGAGGTCGACGTCACCGACGACGGCCACGGCGCCCCGCCCGGCGCACATGCTGGGGTCGGGCTGGGCCTGATCGGCATGCGGGAGCGGGTCGCCGCACACGAGGGCACGCTGGAGGCCCGCTCGCGCTCCGGCGGCGGCTACCGGGTGCGGGCCCGCTTCCCGCTCGCCCAGACCGAGGCGGTGCCGGCGTGATCCGGGTGCTGGTGGCCGACGACCACCACCTCGTGCGGACGGGGTTCCGGGTCATCCTCGAGATCGAGGAGGACATCGAGGTGATCGGGGAGGCATCCGACGGGGCGCAGGCCGTCGACCTCGCCGCCAGCGCCCGCCCCGACGTGGTGTTGATGGACGTGGAGATGCCGGGCGTCGACGGGCTCGAAGCCACCCGCCGCATCGTGGCCGCCGACGCCGGTTCCTCCGTGCTGATCCTCACCACGTTCGACCGCGACGACTACCTGTTCGCCGCGCTACAGGCCGGGGCCAGCGGCTTCCTGCTGAAGAACGGAACCCCGGAGGCCCTGGTCGACGCCATCCGCGTGGTCGCTCGCGGCGACGCGCTGCTGGCCCCCGAGATCACCCGCCGGGTCATCGCGACGTTCACCAAGCGGGGCGGACCCACCCGCACCGACGGCGCGCGGCTGTCCGAGCTGACCCCGCGCGAGCAGGAGGTGCTGGTACTGCTGGCCGGCGGTGCGACCAACGCCGAGATCGCCGCGACGCTCCTGCTTGGCGAGGCCACGGTCAAGACCCACGTCAGCCGGGTCCTCGCCAAGCTGGGCCTGCGCGACCGCACCCAGGCCGTCGTGTTCGCGTACGAGCACGGGGTCGTTACGCCGCGCGGCTGACCCGGGTCCGTCGCGCGGGGGACCTCGACGATCGATCCCACGTCGGAGGCGCCGGCGGTCCGGCCTGCCTAGCGTCGAGACATGACACAGTTGCTGCGTCTCGACGGGCTGAACCGGGCCTTCGGCGAGCGGCAGGCGCTCAAGGACGTCACGTTCGACGTGGCGCCGGGACGGCTGACCGGCTTTGTGGGCGCCAACGGCGCCGGCAAAACCACCACCATGCGGATCATCCTCGGCGTGCTCGCCGCCGACTCCGGCACGGTGACCTGGGGCGGCGCCCCGCTCACCCGGGCCGACCGGCGGCGCTTCGGCTACATGCCGGAGGAGCGCGGCCTCTACCCCAAAATGACGATCCGGGAACAGCTGACCTACTTCGGCCGGCTGCACGGCCTCGACGCCGGCGCGGTCGCGCGGAACATCACCAGCCTGCTCGACCGGCTGGGGATCGGCGAGCGGGCCGACGAGCAACTGGAGAAGCTGTCGCTGGGCAACCAGCAGCGTGCCCAGATCGCGGCCGCGCTGGTGCACCAGCCGCAACTGCTGGTCCTCGACGAGCCGTTCTCCGGCCTCGACCCGATCGCCGTGGACACCGTCGTGGCCGTGCTGCGCGAGCAGACCGCACGCGGCGTACCGGTGCTGTTCTCCAGCCATCAGCTCGACGTGGTCGAGCGCCTCTGCGACGACCTGGTCATCATCGGCGACGGCGCCATCCTCACCGCCGGCCGCCGTGACGAACTCCGCGCGGCGTACGCCCTGCCCAGGTACGAAATCCGGGTCGACGGCGACGCCGGGTGGCTGCGTGACCAGCCCGGCGTGACCATGATCGACCTCGACGGGCCGCGCGCGGTCTTCGACCTAGACACCGGGGTCGAGGAGCAGTCCGTGTTGCGGGCGGCGCTCAACCGTGGACCGGTGCGCGCGTTCACCCCCGTCGCCCCGACGCTGGCCGAGATCTTCCGGGAGGTTGCCCGATGACCACGTTCGACACCGTCCGCCTGGTCGCCGCCCGGGAGATCCGGGTCAAGCTGCGCGACAAGACGTTCCTCTGGAGTACGGCGATCTTCCTGCTCATCGTGGTCGCCTCGACGGTGCTGCCCGGGTTCCTCGGCGGTGGCGCGTCGTCGGTGGCCACCGCCCCCGGCCCGGCCGCGACCGCGCTGGCCGACGCCGGCCTCGACGTCCGTACCGTCCCCGACGACGCCGCGGCCGAGCGGCTCGTCCGCGACGGCGATGTCGACGCGGCCGTGGTCGCCGGCCCACGGGTACTGGCCATGGACGACGCGCCCTCCGACGTCGTGAACGCGCTCAGCGCGCAACCGCCCGTCGAGTTGCTCGACCCGAACGCCGTCGACCAGACACTCGCGTTCCTCGTCCCGTACGCGTTCGCGTTCGTCTTCTTCATCACCTCGCTGACGTTCGGCCTCCAGATCGCCCAGAGCGTCACCGAGGAGAAGCAGACCCGCGTGGTGGAGATCCTCGTCGCGACCATCCCGGTGCGCGCGCTGCTGGCCGGCAAGGTGATCGGCGGCGCCGTGCTCGCGTTCGGGCAGATCGCGCTGATCACGGCGGTGGGCATCGTCGGCGCCCGGCTGGGCGGAGCGCCGGACAACGTACTGTCGCTGCTCGGCCCTGCGATCGGGTGGTTCATCCCGTTCTTCATCGTCGGCTTCGTCATGCTGGCGGCGCTGTGGGCGGCCGTCGGCGCGCTGGTCAACCGCCAGGAGGACATCGCCGGCCCGTCGATGCCCATCCAGCTGGCGATGATGCTGCCGTTCGTCGCGGTCATCGCCCTCCAGGACAACCCGGTGGCGATAAAGCTTCTGTCGTACCTGCCGGTGTCCTCGCCGACGGCGATGCCGGCCCGGCTGTTCGCCGGGGAGGCCGCCGGCTGGGAGCCGCTGCTGTCCCTCGCGATCCTGGCCCTCACCGCGGCCGCGATGGTGTTCGTGGGGGCCCGAATCTACGAGGGCTCGCTGCTGCGCACCAACGGTCGCACGAAGATGGCGACGGCCTGGCGGGACCGCGAGGCGGCCCGGCTGGCCAGCTGACCACGGACCGTTAGGGGCGGAACGTGAGTTCGTACAGGCCTCCGTCGCCGCCGACGGTGAGGTGCTGGCCGTGCGGGTTCCATGAACAGGCTGTTACCGGTTGTTCGACGCGCATCATTGCTTGGGCTTTGCCGGTGGCCGCGTCCCAGATTCGCACTGTGCGGTCGTTGCCGGTGGTGGCGAGGTGGGCGCTGTTCGGCGAGGCGGCTAGGGCGTTGACGGACCCGGTGTGACCGGTCAGGACGGCCCGTGGGCTGCCCGTGGCGGCGCTCCAAACGTGCACCGCGTTGTCGCCGTTGGTGGTCGCGAGCCAGCTTCCGTCAGGTGCGATGATCGCGTTCTTCAGGTGTCGTTGGCGGCTTGCCAGCTGCGTGTGTTGCCTGCCGGTCCGGGAGGACCAGGTGCGTACGGAACCGTCCTCGCCAGCTGTGGCCAGCCAGGTCCCGTCCGGTGCGACCACTAGCCGGCGTATGCGGCCGGTGGCCCGGTCCAGGGCGGCACGCCTCCGGCCGGTGGCTATGTCCCAGATCCGGACCGCGCCGTCGGTGTCCGCGACGGCGAGCCAGGTGCCGTCGGGGGCAGGGGCGGCCACAGTGGGCGAGCTGGGGCCATAAAACATCGTGAGCCGGTGGCCGGTGACGGCGTCCACGACATGGATCGTCCCGTCATAGTTGGCGATCGCGACCCACTTCCCCGCGGCTGAGATTGCTGCGACACGATGCCAGTCGATGCGGCCGTACGCGGTCAGCGGCTGGCGTGCGCCGGCGATCCACAGGCGTGCGAATCCCTCGCCGCTGGCGGTCACTACCCAGGTGCCATCCTTGGCGGTTGCCACCGTGCGGGCGGAGTCGAGGTGGCCGGTGGCGATGATCCGTGGGTGACTGCCGCG
This sequence comes from Phytohabitans flavus, assembly GCF_011764545.1. Taxonomy (GTDB): domain Bacteria; phylum Actinomycetota; class Actinomycetes; order Mycobacteriales; family Micromonosporaceae; genus Phytohabitans; species Phytohabitans flavus. The sequence goes on from NZ_AP022870.1 coordinate 1,908,936, forward strand.
GCGATGATCCAGGATTCGGACTTCGCCGTCGGTCGAGGCGGTGACGAGCCAAGTGCCGTCTGGGGCGATGATCACCGCATTGACCCGCCGCATTCGCCCGGTCAGCTTGACGGGTTGTTGTGCGGTGTTGGTGGTATCCCACAGTCGCACCGATCCGTCGTCGCTTGCGGTGGCGAGCCAGGTGCCGTCGGAGGCGATAGCGATCGCATTCACTCTCGCGGTGTGGCCGAGCAGGGTGGCGCGCTGCTGAGCTTTCGCCGCGTCCCAGGTCCGCACAGCGCCGTCGTCGCTGGCGGTGGCCAACCATGTCCCGTCCGGGGCGATGGCTACCGCCCGTACCCTGTCGGTGTAGCCGGTGAGCGTGAAGCGTCGCCTGCCCGTGCCAGCGTCCCAGACTCTTACGGTTCGGTCGTCGCTTGCGGTGACAAGCCAGGTGCCGTCGGGCGCGATCGCCACCGAGTGCACCCGCCCGGTATGGCCGGCCAAGGTGCCGCGTCGCCGACCGGTCGCCGCGTCCCAGGTGCGGACGGCGCCGTCGTCGCTGGTGGTGACGAGCCAGGTGCCGTCGGGGGCGATCGCCACCGCGCAAATCCACCCCACATGGCCGGGGATGAAGAAGCGACGCTGCCCAGTGCGAATGTCCAGGACCAACAGCAGGTCACGGGTGGCGGTGGCCAGCCAGGTGCCGTCGGGAGCAATCGCGAGCACGTTTGCTCGTGCGGTGCGCTTTGCCACCAATGCTCGCTGTCGGCCGGTGCTGGTGTCCCATGTCCGGACGGTCTGGTCGGCGCCGGCGGTGGCGAGCCAGGTGCCGTCGGGAGACATCGCCAGCGCGTTGATGCGGCCGGTGTGGCCGGTCAGCGTGGAGCGGTGCTCGCCGGTGACAGCGTCGAGGATACGTACCGTGTTGCCGGCGGCGACCGCGAGCCACGCACCGTCTGGGGCGATCGCGAGCGTCTTGATCGGACCGGCGTGGCTGATGAGGGTACGTCGCAGTGCCGGGTCGGCAAGGTCGGGAAGTGGCGTCCGGGTAACGAGGGTTCCGCTCGGTCGACCAGGCAGCAGCCCGCTTATCTGGCCGCCCCATTCAGGGTCGTGTCCGATCCGGCTGTACAGGATGTCGATGCGCGAGTGCGCTGGTTCGGTGGGTTCGAGCAGGTGCGCGGTTTGGCCGAGCAGCCGCCTCAGCCGCGCGGTCCGCGCGGTGTCGATCAAGGTTAGGTCGGCGTATGGCGCGGTCGGCCCGGACTGCTCGATGCGATGACCGACCCAACGCAGGTCTGTGGCCATCGCCTCGGCCTCCGCGCTCCGCTCCGCGGCGAGGAGATGTTCGATCAAATGATCAGAGAGGTATCTCGCGGAGTCGGGCAGGTCCCACCAGGTGTGGATCGTCCTCGATCCGGCGTCGAGCGATCCGGACTCGAGCGATTCCGCCGGTGCGACCACTGGTAGTCCTGTGGCGACCGCTTCCAAAAACGTGCGGTGCAGGGCGGCGAGGCGGGCTTGGCCGAGCTCACCCTGTAGGTGTTCGCGTAGGACGTCGTGCAGGCTGATGGTGCCGCCGTCGTCGGTTGGGGTGAGCGTCAGTAGCGCCAGATCGGCGAGCCGAACGCATAGCACGTCGGTAGCCAGCGGATCCAAGCCACCGGTGCCCTGCCATAGCTTGTGAACGAGCCATACGGGCACCGTCTCGTCCTCGGCGAAGATCGCTAGCTCGGCGAAGCGCTCGCGTTCCGCTGACGTGAGAATCCCGGTGCTCGCCTCGATCGTCGCGGCGATCGCTTCCTTGCGCTGCCCCGGATCGGCGACGTCCAGCTCACGGCCGGCCGCCCCGGTCAGTTCGTCAACCTCGAAGGCGCCGCCGAGACGAAGTCTGGTCAGCAACGCCTCGGCCGCGGCGGTGGTCGTGGTACGCAGCCGCAGCTGGTCGAGCAGGATCTTGTTTACCAGCCGGAGCAGCAGCGGCCACCGCCCGGTCTCCACCAGCAGCCCCGCCTCTACCGGTGACGGCAGCGGTGGCATATCGGCGGTCAGGACCGCCCGAGCCTGCGCTTCCGACATCTGATCCACCTTGACTGGTATTCCCTGCGCTCTGACGAGGGAAGGAACCCTGGTGGTCACCAGGCGGGCGCAGCGCCCGGCCATCGGAAAGGCGTCAAGCTGATCCTCGAACCACACATCGTCGAGGATGATCAACCGGCGCGAGCCCAAGGCCAGCACCGCCGCGAGATGCTCTGCTGCCTGGCGCAGGTCGGTGAACGACTCGGCCCGGCCCGGGTTCACCTGCCGGACGAGATCGTTGACCCTGGTCACGAGCGCGCCCTTACGAACGTCGCGACCCAGCGTCACCCAATACACGCGGCCCCGAAACCGGCGCAACACCCGCCGATCCGCCCGAACCAACTTCGCCACCGTGGTCTTGCCGAACCCACCGGCGCCGTGGACCGCCGTCGTGATCCCCACGGTCCCGCCGTCCCCGCGTCGCAGGGCGGCAACGATCTGATCCACCTCGACCGGGCGATCCACTACCCACGACTCCGGACGCTGCGCCACCGGCACCAGCGACACCAGCCCGCGCTCGTACCGGTGCTGCGCCCACCACACCAACAGGCCCGAGGCAGCCACCGCCACCGTGGACCCGGCCAACCACCACAACGGCCGCGACTGCACCATCGGCAGCCACCGGCTGCCCCCGACGCTGGCGACGTTTACCGCTACCGCCGCCACGGCCGCGGCGACTGCTGCGACAAGACCCGCGACGACGAGGAACGCGAAACGCCACCACCGCACGACCGCACCGCCCCTCGCCGCAGGCTACCTATCCAAACCGATCAGCCACCGCCAGTCATCACCCGTGCCGACACAGTAGACAAACAACTCCACGCCAACCTGGCTCACTGATCACATGCGTCCCCATCCGGTGGCCGTCACGGTGGCCGTCCCCGCGCCCAGGTGACCGCCGGTCCTGTCGGCATCGCCGTGCCCGGCCTGGCAGGCTGGCGGGTAGCCGGGGCAGGAGGTGCGATGCGGGTACTCGTGGTCGAGGACGAGGTCAGCCTGGCCGAGACCGTGCGTGAGGGTCTGGTGGGGGAGGGCTTCGCGGTCGACGTCGTGCACACCGGGCCGGACGGGCTGTGGGCGGCGACCGAGCATCCGTACGACGTGGTGGTGCTCGACCTCATGTTGCCCGGCCTGAGCGGCTACGAGGTCTGCCGCCGCCTGCGTGACCGCAAGGTGTGGACGCCGGTGCTGATGCTGACCGCGAAGGACGGCGAGTACGACCAGGCCGACGCGCTCGACCTGGGCGCCGACGACTACCTGATCAAGCCGTTCTCGTTCGTGGTGCTGGTCGCTCGGCTGCGCGCGCTGGCCCGGCGCGGCGCCCCGGAGCGTCCGGCCGTGCTGACCGCCGGCGACCTGGTCGTCGACCCGGCACGGCGGCAGGTCACCCGGTCCGGCCGGGACGTGAAGGTGACCGCGCGGGAGTTCGCGCTGCTGGAGCTGCTGATGCGGCACCGTGGCGACGTGGTGTCCAAGCGGTCGATCATCGACAACGTGTGGGACATGAACTTCGACGGCGACCCCAACATCGTCGAGGTCTACGTCAGCTACCTGCGCAAGAAGATCGACCAGCCGTTCGGCCGGACCGCGATCCAGACCGTACGCGGCGCTGGCTACCGCCTCGCCCCCGACGGCGGCTGACCATCTACCTGGTGTGATCGGCTTCGGCGGCCGGTAGCGGTAGCCGGATCTGGAGCACCGCCCCGCCGCCGTGGTCGAGGCCGGGCACCTCGCCGGTCACGGTGATGTCACCGCCGTGCGCGGTCACGATCTCCCGCGCGATCGGTAGGCCGAGCCCGGAGCCGCCGTCGCCGCGGGTGCGGGCGTCGTCGAGGCGTACGAACCGGTCGAAGATCCGCTGCCGCTGTGCGGGCGGTACCCCCGGGCCGTCATCGCCGACGAGGAGGTAGGCCGAACCGCGCGCGGCTCGTACCACGATCGTGATGCGGGAGCGGGCGTGGCGGGCGGCGTTGTCGACGATGTTGCGGACCGCCCGCTCGAGTTGGTGGGCGTCGGCGCCGATCCGCACCGGATCGATCCGGGCGTGCACCGCCAGGTGCGGGTGCTGGGCGATCAGGCGGTCCCGCTCGCGGTACGCGATGTCGTCCAGGTCCACGTCGGCCCGGCGCAGGGTGAGGCCGTGCTCGTCGACGCGGGCCAGCAGCAGCAGGTCGCCGACCAGCCGGCCGAGCCGCTCCGCCTCGCCCCGCATCCGTTGCAGCTGGGTGCGGTGCGCGGAGTCGGCGGCGAGCAGCAGGTCGAGGCCGACCTGGATGGTCGCCAGCGGGCTGCGCAGCTCGTGACTGGCGTCGGCGACGAAGCGGCGCTGGGCGTCGGCGGCGGACTCGAGCCGGTCCAGCATCCCGTTCATCGTCTCGGCCAGGGCGGCCACCTCGTCCCGCGCAGCCGGCACCGGCACCCGGGCGTGCAGGTCCCGGCCGGTGATCGTGGCCACCCGGCGGCGGATCGACTCCACCGGCCGCAGCGACCGGCCCACGAACACGAACGTCGCCAGACCCACCACCAGCACCAGCAGCGGCATCCCGACCAGCAGGGACCGGGTCACGAGCTCGATGCTCTCGTTGATCGGCCGCCGCGACTGGGCGACCACCACGATCCGGTCGCCCCCGCTCGTGGCTACGCCTTGGGAGAGGATCCGGAACGGATCGTCGTCGCTGACCGGGATCGTCCGCTCCTCGAAGCGGCGCTGTCCCGGCGCGGGGCGTTGCGCGGTTATCGGCGGCACGGCGGCCAGCTCGGGCGAGGCGGCGATCACCGCGCCGGACGGGTCGAGGATCTGGATCAAGGCCTGGTCGTTCGGGTCCGGGCGGACCTCCTCGAGCGGGTCCTCGCCGGCCTGGAGCGCGACGGCGGCCTCGTCGGCGCGCAGGGCGGCCGCCGCGTCGACGTTGTCGGTGAGCGTCGACCTGGCGGTGGCCACGAAGATCAGGCCGGCGACCACGACGGCCACCGCGACAACGCACGCGGCGGCGAGCGCCGACCTCAGCCGTACCCCGCCCAGCCGCGACCACCACCTGGCCCGCTCTGCCATAACCGCAGCGTAGAGCGGCAAACCTGAGGATTCGCTGGTGGAGACCGCCGCGCTTAAGGCTCCTCTCAGCTATCCCACGCCACCTTGTGACGATGCGGATAGGTGCGGGGTGAGGCTGTGCAGTGGTGGCAGACGATTGTCCTCGGCGTCGTCGAAGGCTTGACCGAGTTCCTTCCGGTGTCGTCGACCGGGCACCTGACGATCACCGAGAACCTGATGCACCTCAAGACCGACGACCTCGGAGTCACCGCGTACACGGCGATCATCCAGGTCGGGGCCATCGTCGCGGCCATCATCTACTTCTGGCGTGACATCGTCCGCATCGTCGTGGCGTTCGTGACCGGCCTGGCCAGCGCGGCCGGACGGGAGCAGCCCGCCTGGCGGCTGTCGGTCGCGGTGGTGCTCGGCTCCATCCCGATCGCCGTGGTGGGGCTGGCCGCCAAGAGCGTCATCGAGTCCACGCTACGAAGCCTGTGGTGGGTCACGGCCGGGCTGCTGCTGTGGTCGCTGGTCATGGTGTTCGCCGAACGGGTCGCCCGCCAGGCGCGCAAGGAACGTGACGTCACCGGCAAAGACGGCATCGTCATCGGGCTGGTCCAGTGCGTCGCGCTGATCCCCGGTGTCTCCCGTTCCGGCGCCACCATCTCGGCCGGCCTGCTGCGCGGCCTCGACCGGGTGACCGCCACCCGGATGTCGTTCTTCCTCGGCATCCCCGCACTGACCGCGGCGGGCATCCTCGAAGCCTTCTCGGCCCGCGACGACGTGGCATCGACCGTCGGCTGGGGGCCGACCGCCCTTGGCGCGGTCGTCAGCTTCGTCGTCGCGTACGCCTCGATCGCCTGGCTGCTGCGCTACGTCTCCAGGCACTCGATCGTGGTGTTCGCCGGATACCGAGTCGCGCTCGGCCTGCTACTGGCGGCCGGGCTCGTCACCGGCGCGCTGTCCGCGACCTGAGCCAGCCACCCCACGTTCAAGGGCTCTTTCAGCCGCAGTCTGGGACGTTAAACGTCGGCAGGCTCTGACCAGGCAACACGCCAGCGCGCAAACCCTCGGTAGCCACAGTGGACAGTGTCCGCTGTGGCTACCGGGCCGTTCGGCCGTCGGCGACGGGGGATGGCGGGTCAATGGCGGGTCAACGGCGGGTTCGCGACGTGTCGCCGGGAGCCGCCGGGCCCCGAGCATGGTGTCCGCGGGTCGTGCTGTCGACCCGTTGACATAGACAGGAGCGACGCATGAAACGACGTTCCACCCGGGTATCCCTGGCTTTGGTCTTCGGCCTGCTGCTCTGCATGCTCGTCCCCGGACCTTCCGCGATGGCGGCGAAGCCGGTCGGCGCCACGACGCCCGTGACAGCTCCGGCAGCGCGCACAATGGCGCTCAAGGCGCCCGCCGCGAACGCCGCGGACGACAACCTCGCCTACCCGCTCGCCACCCGGGTCGGCAGCGGCTGTGCGGTTGCGCAGGGCAGTGGCAACGTCTGGGTGAACAAGGCCCAGTGCTATCTGCAATTCGCCGATCAGCACTGGCGGTTCGTCGATGTGGGCGAGGGCTGGTTCGAGATTCAGAACGCGAACACGCCCGCCGGCGCCACCCCTCGGTGCCTGGTGGTCCAGGGCAAGGCCGGGGAGTCCCGCGCTTTGGTCTTCCCATGCGCGGGCTTCGCCGACCAGCACTGGAAGAAGACGTGGGCCCCCAACGGCTTCCAGCTCAGGAACCGGTACAGCGACCTGTGCCTGGTCATGCGGGTCAACAACGCCGACGCCCGGCAGGTGAAGTGCGACAACAGCTTCGCCGACCAGGTGTGGTTCCACGGCATGCCGAATGCCCCGACCAAGTCGCCGAACTCCAACCTCATCCAGCCCGTGTATTTCCTGCACGGCTACGACTCGAGTACAGACGGGCCGGACGGCGAACAGTACTGGGGCAACACGATGGCACAGTTTCGGCAGGTCCCGGTGGCCCGGGCAACCTGACCGGCGCCTTCGGGCAGACGTGGACCTACTGCTATTACAGCCACGCCCGCAACTGTCGGGTCAAAGACCAGAACGGCGACCGGGAGGACACCATCAAGACCCTCGGCTCGGTGTTTGCCTGGGATATCTTCTACCGCTTCTCGTCACACAACGTGGCGGTGGACGTCGTCGCCCATTCGATGGGCGGACTCGTGGCGAACGCGGCGATTACCGGCGTGCAGAGGGGTGATCCAGCCTTCCCGCCGTACCTGTACGTCGATGACGTCGTCGCGATCGCTACTCCATGGAACGGCGTGACTGTCCCGGGCGCTTGTCAGCATTCCACCGTGCAGTGCGCTGAAATGCGTGGGGACGCGCCGACGCTCAACTGGCTCAACGAAAACGCTCAGGCGTCGAGCGGGACGGACTGGACGTTGGTCGGGATCGAGGATGATGGCGTCGTCCATTCGAGCAGCGCCATCGCCCGCAATCGCCCGAGCTATGGCCATAAGCTCGTCTACCACTGGAATCAATTCGGCTGGAACCCCGTCGATGTTCACTCGAACTTCCGCTTTGACAACGGGCGGAAGACCTACATGTACTGTGACTACTACAGGTCATGTGACATGAACGGCGAACTGTCGACCTTCACGCAGGACGGCGTCGGCAATCCGATCGAGAGGGCGCGGATGGCGGTCGCCTTCCACGGCTTGTACTAACCGTGGCGCGTCGGGTCGCGCTCGTTGTCACGGGCGCGACCCGCTCGCTTGGCTGGTTCGGCGCAGTACGGTCAAAACGAAAGGCCGCGAGGTCGCGGCACGCAACGCGCTGGCCCTCGTCGCGGAGCCACGGCCGATCCCGCACCCGGCGCAGAGATCGGCAGTACCGGATGCGCGCTCATCGGCATTTGAGGGCGTGGTCGGCGTGCGGACCCGCCGGGTGAAGTCTTGGCCGGCGCCTGCTTGACTGGCCCGGTGGAGCTATACATCGACGCTGGCGATCGCGGGGAGAATGGCGGCAAAGATTCTGGGGAGTGGTGATGCGGCGATTCGAGGGCAAGGTCGCGCTCGTCACGGCGGCGGCGCAGGGGATCGGGCAGGCCGTCGTGCGGCGGGTCGCCGCTGAGGGCGGTGCGGTGGTCGTCACGGACCTGCGGGAGGACGCGGCCGCGGCGCTGGCTGAGGAGGTCGGTGCGGAGCTTGCGCTCGGGGTCAAGGTCGATGTCACCTCACGCGGCGACGTCGACGCCGCGGTCGCCGCGGCGGTTGGGCGGTTTGGCCGGCTCGATCTGTTGGTGAACAACGCGGGCGGCTGCATCGTCACCTCGGTGCCCGAGGACACCTCAGCCGAGGACTGGCACCGTCAGCTCGACTTCACCCTCGTCGGCGCCGCCCGTTGCATCCAGGCGGCCATCCCACACCTGGTGAAGACTCGCGGCAACGTCGTCACGATCAGCTCGGTAAACGGCATCGCGGCCTTCGGCAACGTGGAGTACGCCGCGGCGAAAGCCGGCCAGATCGCGATGTCGCAGAACTACGCCGCCCGGTACGGGCCGCTCGGCGTGCGCTTCAACGTCGTCGCCCCGGCACCGTCCGGACACCGAATTGGGACTCCCAGCCGGACGCGCTGGAGAGGCTCAAATCGATGTACCCACTCGGCCGCGTCGGCGAGCCAGAGGACATCGCCGCAGCGGTCGCGTTCCTCGGCTCCGACGACGCCGCGTGGATCACCGGACACACCCTGCCCGTAGAGGGTGGCGTACTGACCGGCCCCAACCCGATCGACCTGAGCCCGCCCGACACGCTCCACAAAGGCTTTTAGCAACCGCTGCGGCCTCACATCCGGGATCTCAGCACGTCGAACTCGCAGCCGGGCAGGGATGGGTCGAAGCCGTGCTCGACCAGCCAGCGGGCCGCCACCAGGCTGCGCCACGACCACCATCCGCGGATCACGTCGAGGTCGACATCGGTGCCGTAGCCGGTGACCACGTCGTCAAGGTGCTCCTCGTGTCCGAGCGTCAGGACGGCGAGGTCGTAGTGGGCGTCGCCTTGGGCGGCCTCGGACCAGTCGATCACGCCGGTGATCTTGTCGTCGTCGACGAACACGTGGGTGATCTGTAGGTCGCCGTGGATGAACACGGGTTTCCACGGCCGTAGCGCTGCCTCGGCAACCTCACGGTTACGGGTGACCAGGTCGGGGGGAAGGACACCGTTCGTGACGAGCCATTCGCATTCGCCGTCGAGGCGGGATGCGAGCTCGTCGAGGCGCCGGCCGGGCCATGGTGGCAGGGGCGCGTCGTGCAGCGCCCGTGCGGCCGCACCGGCCGCGGCCCAAGCCGCCGACGACGCGGGCGACGGCTCGCCGAGGCGGCCAAGTGCCATCCCGGGCAGGGCGACGAGCGCGAGCACGGGCGGCTTGCGCCATAGGACCTGCGGGGTCGGGATCGGCGCCAGGGCCATCGCTTCGACCTCGACGTCGGTGCGTGTCTGATCAGCGTCGATTTTCAGGAACACATCACCGACACGCAGGGTCGCCCGCTCGTCATGGGCGACGACGACCTTGACCTCTTCCACGCCGGCCATTATCGCGGGTCGATCGGCGACGCCGCCTCGGGTTTATCGCGCACGATTCGAAATCTCGACCTTCACCCGGTGCCCGCTGACATGGCCGGCGGCGCGCTCGCATCTGTGACCTTCACCAGTGACCCAGCCGCGACCGCAGGCCGCGTCCCCCTGGCCGGCATGGCCGGCGGTGGGGAAGGCGATGTGGGTAGGGCTGGCGCTATTTCAGCAGCATGGCCTTCGACAGCGCGGCACACATGCCCATCTGCCGCGTGCGCTGACCTGAGCTGGTCGAATCGTGACCTTTGGTCCCCGATCATCGCCGGGCGCGCGCCGCCCGTTGCGCTGGTCGCGGATGGCCGGCCTTGCCGCAGGGGGTATGGCCTTGATCGGTGAGTGCTCTGGTCGTCCGTGGCGATCTGTTGCCCTTGCGGGGGCAATTTTTCGCCACGGACGCGGCGGGATACAGCGCCGCTGTGCCGATCAAGGAAGGTCTGCGGCCTGATCAGGCCCAACCTTGACCTCGCTCGACGGCTGGGCTTGGACCGCGGACTCGGCAGTGCAGGTCGGGGATCTCGGCGAGCGCCAGCGAGCCGCCGACCTGCACGGTGCCCGCGGGAGCATACGGTCAGCGACTGACGCGGACCGGGGCAAATATCCATCTCAAGAAAATGGCGAGGGCCGGCTCAAGGGATGCCGGCGCTGTTGCCGTCGGAGCCGCCTCCGCCAGGCCGCGGATGGACCGGGTCGTGGTGGAGGCCTTGGGTTGCCACATTGTGTTTGGCGTTGCCGAACACAATCGCGCCCGGTGGTATGGGCCGGCAACTGTTCTCATGCCTACGATTTGCCGGTGGGCCGCATTAGCTCTTGCCTACGCCATTCTTACTGACCACATAGGAGCGTCCGGACGTGCCAAAACCCTCGTATGACGGTGTCATCGCCTCCGTCCCCGTACCGATGAGTGCCGACATGGAAATCGACCTGGCCGCGCTGCGCTCTTATCTGGCGTGGCTTGAGCCGCAGGGGGTGACGGGCGTTGTCGTGAATGCGGACACGGCCGAAGGTGCGCACCTGACGAGCGACGAACGCGCCCAGGTGGTCGCCGCCGCGCGAGAGGCCGTGGGCGGGCGACTGCCTGTCATTTCCGGCTTGATCTGCGCCCGGACCTCCGACGCGGTCACGCTCGCTTCGCAACTGCGTGACGCGGGCGCGGACGGCTTGCTGGTGTTCAATCCACCGTCGTTTCTCGGTCAGCCGCTGCCCACAGACATGGTCCTGCGGTACTTCGAACCGATACGCGGCATCGGGCTGCCACTGATCGGTTTCAACTTGGCAGCTGACCTCGGAGGCTCCGTTCTGGACACCGGCACCATCAAACACCTCATCGACGAGGGCCTCATAGACGCAATCAAGGAAGCATCGTTCAACCCCGTGACCTACATCCAGAGCAGGGACGCGGTGCGCGCGGCGGGCCGGCCGGTGGGCTTCCTGTCCGGATGCGACAACTTCATCCACGAGTCGTTTCTGCTGGGGGCCGACGGCGCCTTGCTCGGCTTTGCGGCGCTGGCCGCACGGATGACCGTCACGCTGTTGGATCTCGTCAAGTCCCATGCGTTCGATGAGGCGGCGAAGTTGAACGCAGAATCGGTGCAGCTGTTGGCTGCGACCTTGTATGGACCACCGATGCGCGACTCTCGGGCACGAATCAAGGAAGGCCTTGCCGCGCTCGGAGTCATCGACTCGACAGTGGTACGGCCGCCGCTCATGCCGCTTTCCGCACCGGACCGGGACGCGGTAATCGCTGCGATGAGGACCGCTGGGCTTTTGTGAGAACCGGCCCGCCGTCTTTCAGCGGTCGGTAAGGACGGGCGTCGCCGAATCGTAGACGCCCGTCCTACAGGCATCGATGATGCGCAGTGTGTGGATGGATTCCTCGGGTGGGTACGCCAACGGGCTCTCACCCGTGACCGCGCGATGAAACGCCGCCAGTTGAAGTGCGTACTGGTCGAGATCCGCGAACCGCTCGATCTCCACTTCACCCGCGCGCATCAGTCTGAGCTCGAGCGCCGGCTCGGCCGGCACGAACGGCGGGGACGCGAACGGGCGGGTCACCGAGATCGAACCGGTGGTCCCCGCGACCTCATAAGTGTTGCGCGGCGTGACCGTAAGCCCGCAGTCGATCACCGCGAGCCGCTCATCCGGGAACCGCAGGAGAATGGTGCTCAGCTCGTCGGCGCCGGTTCCGGGCAGCTCGACAGTGACGGCCTTGACCTCCAAGGGCTCGCTGCCGAATATCCACCTGGCCGCGCTGATCGGGTAGATGCCCACGTCGAACAGCGCACCGCTTCCCGGCGATGACAGGAACCGGATGTTGTTTTCGGGTTCCGGGAGGCTGACGGTGAAGCTCGCGCGGAACAGGCGGGGTCGGCCGACCGCTCCTGACGCGATCAGTTGGCGCACGCGTTCATGCTGGGGGTTGAACCGCGCCATCATCGCTTCCATCAGCACGACTCCCGCCGAGGCACAGCGCTCGGCTGCGCCGGTGGCCTCGGCGGCACTTGTAGCCATGGGCTTCTCGCACAGGACATGCTTGCCCGCCGCGGCGGCAGCCGCGATCAGCGTCGCGTGATGATGATTGGCGACCGCGATGTAAACGGCGTCGACGTCATCGGACCCGAGCAGCGCCTCGTATGCACCGGCACCGGCGTGCACTCTGGGCCCATCGAGAAGGTGGCGGCGAATCTCGCCGGCGTCGGCACGCTGCGACGCGACGGCGACCAGGCGACCCGAAGCTGATGCGGCGAGAGCCGGGACAAAGGCCCGGCGCGCGATGTCGGCCCACCCGATGACGCCCCACCGAATCGGGTTCCGGCTCCGGGCCGGAGTCTGGCCCCCGCCCGGGGCCGGAAGACCGGCCCCGGTGTCAGACAATTCCATCAGAACGAGAACTCCAGGTACTTGTCGACGTTGGTCTTGTCGACGACGGCCGACCTCAGCTGGATGTAGTTGGGCATCTCCAACTCCCAGGCTTCCTCGAGCCCGCGTCCTTGTGCGATCAGCCTGGCGATGTTGACCGCCGTGCCAGACATGGTCGGCAGATAGAGCGCGGTCCCCTTCCACAGGTTTTCGGCTTTGATCTTCGTCATCACCGCACGCGTGCCTCCGCCACCGACGAGGAACATCCGGTCCTGCCATCCGGCGTTGCGGATCGCCGCCTCGACGCCCACGCCCTGGTCGTCGTCGTGGGTCCATACGGCGTCGATCTTCGGTTGACCTTGCAGGATCTGCGACATGACCTTCTCACCCGTGTCCGGCGTGAAGTTGGCGGCCTGCTGCGCCACCAGCTTCACGTCCGGGTACTTCTTGAGTGCGTCGGCGAAGCCCTGGCTGCGCTCCTTGGTGAGCTGGAGCCCGGAGATCCCTTGAATCTCCACGACGTTGCCCGCCTTGAGCGTCTTGCCGATGAATTCGCCAGCCGCGGCACCCATTCCGTAGTTGTCCCCACCGACCCAGGTGCGGTAGGCCAGCGGCGAGTCGAAGATGCGATCCAGGTTTATCACCGGGATGCCGGCGTCCATCGCCCGCCGAGCGACCGCGGTCAGCGCCTGTCCTTCCTGCGGAAGAATGACCAAGACGTCGGGCTTGCGGTTGATCAGCGTCTCGACCTGCGCCACCTGCTCGGCCGAGGTCGCGTTGGACTCGGTCAGGAGCAACTCGACGTCTGCCCATTTCGCGGCGGCCTTCTTCGCGTTCTTGCCGATCTCGGCGACCCAACCATGATCGGCGCCCGGTGAGGAGAACCCGATCGTCACGTGCTTGCCGAGTGTGGTCGAGTCGCCGCTACCGGCCTTCGGTCCTGCGTCACCATCGTCACTGGTGCACGCCGACACCAACGCGGCCGCACCTAGGGCCGCCGACCCGGCGAGCATCGCCCGCCTTGTCGCTAACCGCCCAACCGTTCGTTCGACTGAAGTTGTCATATCCGTCGTTCCTTTGCTCGTTGTGGTGACCCTGAGCTCTCTCAGGGGCGTTTTGTCTGCGTCGTTGGAGGAGAACCGCGCCAGCGATGATCACGCCCTTGGCAATGTTCTGGACGTCGGTTTCCAGGTTCTTGAGCACGAAGATGTTCGTTATCACCGTGAAGATGAGCACGCCGAGAACCGACCCTGCGATCGTTCCCCGGCCTCCGGCCAGCAGCGTCCCGCCGATGATGACGGCAGCGATCGCGTCGAGCTCGTAGAGGGTGCCGACGGCATTCGAGCCCGAGGTCAGGCGTGCGGTGAGCAGTACCGAGGCGATCGCCGCTGTCAGGCCCGAGAGCGTGTAGAGGATCAGGATGTGCTTACGGATTTTGATCCCTGCCAGGCGGGTCGCCTCGCGGTTGCCGCCCAGAGCGAATGTGCGGCGGCCGAAGGTCGTACGGTTCAACAAGAACCAGCCGACGACGACCACGGCGGCGAACACCCAGACGGGTAACGGTATGCCGAAAGGCTTCGCCGATCCGATCTGGTTGAACGTCTCGTCCAACGAGGTCTGCGGCGTTCCACCGGAAATGAGCTCGGCCACGCCGCGGGCCGAGGCGAGCATCGCCAGCGTCGCGATGAACGGGACCAGATGGCCGTAGGCGACGAGAAGGCCGTTGACCAGTCCGGCTCCCAAGCCGGTCGCGAGCGCGACGGCGATCATCAGCGCCCAGCCGCCTTGCTGGACCGAGTCCATGGTCGCTACAACGGCCACCAGCGCCACGAGGGCCCCGACCGACAGGTCGATCCCCGCCGAGATGATGACGAAGGTCATCCCCACGCTGATGATTCCGATGACTGACGCACTCGTCAGCATCGTGAGCACGTTGCTCCACGTCGCGAAGTAAGGAGACAGCAGCGTGCCTACTACGACCAGGACGACGAGTACGAGCGCCGGTCCCTTCGGTACCGCCACCGAACGGTGCTTGATGCGCTGGAGTGCCACCAGCGCCGGATGCGCACGCGCGACGGTGGTTTCCGCTGTTTTCACAGTGCGCTTCCTTTCATGAGCAGCGACAGGACTTGCTCTTCGTCGGTTTCGTCGGCGGCGCACTCGGCTATCACGCGGCCCTGCCGCACGATGAGGACCCGGTCGGCCAGGCCCAGCACCTCAGGGATCTCGGACGAGACGAGCAGGATGCCGACCCCGGTGTCCGCGAGCTGGCGGATGAGTGCGTACAGGTCGGCTCGGGCGCCTACATCCACGCCCCGGGTCGGCTCGTCGAGCAGGAGTACCCGGCATTCACGTACCAGCCAGCGCCCGACCACGACCTTCTGCTGGTTGCCACCCGAAAGCTGCCTGATGCTCTGTCGAGGCTCCGTCGGACGAACGCCCAACGACTGGATTTTCGCCACCGCTTCCGTCATCTCCCGGCGCCGATTCATCACTCCCGCCGTGGCGAAGCGTTCGAGCGATGCCAGGCTCAGGTTGCGGTAGACCGCCTGGTCCAGCAGGAGCGCCTGGCTCTTGCGCTCCTCGGGGGCAAGGCCGAGGCCGCGGCGAACGGCCATGGCGGGATCACCCGGCCGCAGGGGCTGGCCGTCGAGCGTGACCTCGCCCGAGTCGGGGTGAATCGCGCCATAGATCGAGCCGAGGATTTCCGACCGACCCGAACCCACCAGACCCGCCAGCCCGACGATCTCCCCGGCGCGGATGCTGAACGACACGTCGGCGAACGAACCCGCCCGGTTCAACCGTTCGACCCGGAGGAGCTCCGGCGCGTTCTCGGCCACGACGCGGCGCGGCGGAAATGTGTTCGCGACATCTCGACCGGTCATCAGCCGGACCAGCGTCTCGTCCGAGGTGGCGTTGATGTCCAGGCCGTGCGACACGGTGCGGCCGTCCTTGAGGACCGTCACCCGGTCACCGATCTGCCGGATCTCGGCGAGCCGGTGCGTAATGTAGATCACCGCGATGCCCGCGGCCGTGAGCTCTCCGATGACCCGAAACAGGTTCGCGACCTCGTGACTCGCGAGCGCCGCGGAGGGCTCGTCCATCACGACCAGACGCGCCTCGCGCAACAACGCACGTGCCATGCAGACCACCTGCTGACCGGCGGGCGACAGGTCACCCAACTCGGCGTCGGGCGCTATCTCGGGATGTCCGAGACGAACGAGCGCATCGGTTGTGGCCGCGCGCATGCGCCGGCGCTGTTCCCATCCGGCTCTGGCGAGCTCGTGTCCCAGAAACACGTTCTCGTAGACCCGCAGGCCGGGTACGACATCCAGCTCCTGGTAGATGGTGACGATGCCCAGGTCCAGAGCCGCGCGCGGGTCTGGGATGCGCACCGGTCGGCCGTCCAGGAGCAGTTCCCCGGAATCCGGTTCGTGCGCGCCGGCCAGCACTTTGATCAGCGTGCTCTTGCCCGCCCCGTTCTGCCCGAGCAGGCAGTGGACCTCGCCGGCGATGACGTCGAGGTCTACGGAGTCGAGTGCCCGCACTCCGGCGAACTGCTTCACCGCACCGCGTACGGACAACAGCGTCGTCATCTCGGCGATCAATCGGTGGCGGCCGGGCCCGCGCCGAGGCCGAGTGTGCCTCGCCGCTTTCCGGTCCGGATGTTGATCGACTTCAGCTCGGTGAACTCCTCGAATCCGGCCTGGCCCATCTCCCGCCCCACCCCGCTGGCTTTGTAGCCACCGAATGGCATCTGGGGAGCGCCGTCGATCGTGGTGTTGACGTATACGGTGCCGCTTTGCAGTGCCTTGCCAACGTCGAGCACCTTGTCGATGTCCTTCGACCAGATCGTGTTGGCGAGCCCGTACTCCACGCCGTTCGCGAGACGAACTGCCTCGTCCGCGTCACCAAACCGGGTCACGCTCAACACCGGACCGAAGATTTCTTCACGGAAGACTCGTGCGTCCGGCCGCACACCGTCGAGCACGGTGGGCGCGACGAAAAGCCCGTCGTCATGGGCGGGGCCAGTCAGGCGGTGGCCTCCAGTGAGGACAGTGGCTCCCTGTTGCGCGCCCACCGAAACGTACTGGAGCACCTTCTCCAGGTGTCCTGGGTGGATCATGGCGCCGACGTCGGTGGCCGGGTCGAACGGCTGCCCGACCCGCAACCGCTCGGCGGCCTCAGCGACCTTCTCAAGGAACTCGTCGGCGATGCTTTCCTGAACGAGCAGCCGCGACGCCGAAACGCAGCACTCGCCCTGGTTGAAGAAGACGCCGTACACGACGCCGTCGAGTGCGTCGTCGAGGTCCGCGTCGTCGAACACGATGCTGGCCGCCTTGCCGCCAAGCTCGAGCGAGACCCGCTTGAGGTTGGTCTTCGACGCGTCGAGCACCTTGCGACCGGTGACGGTGGATCCGGTGAACGACAGCACGTCGACCGCGGTGTGCTCGGCCAGCGCCTGTCCGGGCTGCCCGTCGCCGGTGACGACGTTCAACACACCATCGGGTAGCCCTGCCTCGGCCGCGAGCCGGGCGATCTCAAGGGTGCTGCTACTGGTGAACTCCGACGGTTTGACGACGACGGTGCAGCCGGCGGCCAGCGCGAACGGGAGCTTCTGGCAGAGGATCAGCGCCGGGAAGTTCCAGGGTGTGATCAAGCCGGCGACGCCGGCCGGCTGGCGGAGGACGAGTCCCGTGAAGTCCGCGTCGTGGTTGGTGTACGTGGATCCGTGCATCTGGGTGGCCAGTCCGGCGGCGTACCGGGTCAGCCCGACCGCGCCGGCGATGTCGCCCTCGGCCAACCGAAGCGGCTTCCCCACCTCCTCGGCGTCCAGCCTGGCCAACAGGGACGCGTTGGCGGCGATGAGGTCTGCGAGGCGCAGCAACACTTCGGCTCGCGACAGACCGCTCATCCTCGGCCACGGTCCCTCGTCGAACGCGGTACGGGCGGCGCCGACGGCGGCGTTGACATCGTGCGCCGTCCCCGCGCCGAACTCCGCGACAAGCTCACCGGTGGCCGGGGCGCGGCGCGGTATCGAACCGGTCGGCTCCACCCAGGATCCGCCGATGAAATGGTTGTAGTGCCGGGCAACCGTGGTGTTCTTCGCTGTGGTGTGGGTGTCAAGCGGGGCATCGTCTACTCCTCGGTTCAACCAGTGGGGTGGTTGTGCGCCGCGGCACGCCGGTTCAAGAAGTCGGTGACTGCTTTACGCTGAGCGGCCGTCTGGCAGCAGGTGGCCACGGCGTGCGCCTCCGCCAGTTCGCCCGCGGTCATTCCTTCATCCAGCCCGACATGGATCGCGTGTTTGGCGCCGGCGAGCGCGACCGTGCTGTACGCCGCCAGCCGCTCGGCGAGCGCGAGTGCCTCGGAGGTGACCTGTTCGTCCGCGACGACGCGGTTCACCAAGCCGATGCGGCACGCCTCCTCCGCGCTCAGCAGGTCACCCGTGAAGATCATTTCAGTGGCCCGACCGAGACCGACCAGGCGCGGGAGCCGTTGCGTACCGCCCCAGCCGGGCACGTTGGCGAGCCGGATCTCGGGCTGCCCGAAGCGGGCCGACCGGGCGGCGATGCGCAGATCGCACGCCATCGCCAGCTCGAGGCCGCCGCCGAGCGCGTGCCCGTTGACGGCGGCGATCACCGGGAGCGGGAGCAGCTCGAGTCGGCGGAAGACCCTCTGCCCGTGCAGCATCTTGGCCCGCGCGGCCGCTTCGTCGAGGTCGACAAGCTCCCGCACGTCGGCGCCGGCGCAGAACGCAGTGGTTCCGGCGCCGGTGACGACAACGGCGCGGGTTTCGGTGTCGCGTTCAATCTCGTCGATCTGGTCGCCGATTGCGCCGATCAGTTCGTCGCTCAGCGCGTTGGCCCGTTCCGGTCGCTGGAGAGTGACCAGCAGGATGCTGCCGAGCCTGGTGGTCGAGATCGGCACCTTCATCACCGCCTTTCCGGAGAGCTCGCCAGCGTCAGGCCGACGAGTCCGGCACGGAACAGCGCCGGTTCGATGGTCCGTACCCGATGGTGGATTCGAGGGCGGATGTGCATGTGTGCGAGCACGTCGCGCTCCAGGTCCAGGCCCGGAGCGAGCTCGGTGAGGGTGAGTTGCCCATCCGTCAGGCTGAATACGGCGCGTTCGGTCACGTAGCGCACGTCCTTGCCGCTGCGTGCCGCTTCGGGCCCGGAAAAGCTGATCTGGTCGACCTGGCCCACGAACTTCGCCTTGCCCGGCGCCGAGATGGTGGTGCCGCCGTTGCCGTCCAGGCTCACCTGTCCACCGGCGGCGAGCGTGCCGACGAAGACCAGACGGCGCGCGCCCTGGGAAATGTTGATGAACCCGCCCACGCCGGGGGTCCGGCCGTCGAACTTTCCGACGTTGACGTTTCCGGCCAGGTCGACCTGCGCGAACGACAGGATCGCCACGTCCAGACCGCCGCCGTCGTACCAGTCGAACTGGTAGCTGGCGTCGAGGGTGGCGTCGGGGTTGCGGCACAGGCCGAAGTTGCTTCCCACCTGGGGCACGCCCCCGACGTGACCCTGCTCGACGGTGAACGTCACCTGGTCCGAGACGTGCTCCTCGGCGAGCACCGCGGCGACGCCGTCGGGCATGCCGAACCCGAGGTTGACCACGTCGCCCGCGACGAGCTCGCGGGCGGCGCGCCGCGCGATCACCTTCCGGACGGTCAACGGCATCGGCTCGGTCGGCAGGTCGCCGGCGTGGAGCTGCCCGGTCAGGTACGGGTCGTCGGCGGTGGCGGCGGACAGTCGCTGATGCGGGTCCACCACGATGGCGTCGACGAGCACACCGGGGACCTTGACCCGACGCGGATCGAGCGACCCGGCGCTCGTGCGTTCGCCGACCTGAGCCAGGACGATACCGCCGCTGTTGCGCGCTGCTTGGGCGGCGGACAATGCCTCGGCGAACAGGCCTTCCTTGTCCATCGTGATGTTGCCCCGGTCGTCGGCGACGCTGCCCCGGATGATGGCCACGTCGATCGGCAGCGACGGCGTGAAAATCCACTGCCGGCCATGCAGCTCGACGAGATGCACGATCGGGTCGACCGCGGCCGCGTTCAGTCGCCCGCCGGCCTGCCGGGGATCCACGAACGTCCCCAGACCTACGTGGGTGAGCACGCCGGGGCGGTGTCCGGCGATCTCGCGCAGCAGCTGCGACAGCGTGCCCTGGGGAAGGCAGTACGCCTCGATCTCCTCGCGCGTCGCCATCGCCTGCATGCGCGGTGACCATCCCCAGTGCCCCCGATCACCCGACGCACCAGGCCGCGGTGCGCGAACCGGTCTATGCCACCGCCCGCGCCGTCGCCCATACCCGCGACGTGGACGAGGGTCAGGTCGCGCGGGGCGTGCTCGGCGAGGAATCGAGCCTCGACCGCGGCGAGCAGTGCCGAGGCCTCGTTGACGCCGCCGCCGGAGCCGTCGACCAGTACGGTCGCGCCGTCCGGTATCAAGGCCGCGGCCTCCGCCGCGCTGCAAAATCGTGCTGTGGCCCGGCGCGTCATTGGCTCGTCCATCCACCGTCGACGACGACAATCTGGCCCGTGAGGTAGTCCGACGCGGGAGCGGCGAGGAAGACGAACACCCCGGCGAGCTGCTCGGGACGGGCGAAGTAGCCCAAGGGGATGCGGTTGAGCATCGCGTCCGTACGGTCCTTGTCGCCCCAGAGCCAGTCGGCCGTCATGTCGGTGTCCACGTATCCGGGGGCAACGGCGTTGACGCAGATGCCGTGCTTGCCGACCTCGCTGGCCAGGCTGACCGTGTACTGAGCCACCGCGCCCTTCGTGACCGCGTACGCGGTCCGCCGTTCGAGGCCGATCCGGCTGCCCAGCGAGGCCAGGTTGATGATCTTCCCCTGGCGCCGCGCGATCATGTCCCGCAGGTACTCCTGCGTCAGAGCGACCAAGCCCCGAACGTTGACCGCCCAGAGCCAATCCAGGTCCTCGACCGTCGTGTCCCTGATGTCCTTCCGGCGCACCACCCCGGCGGCGTTGACCAGAACATCCAGACTTCCCAGGCTGTCGGTCGCCGCACGGACCCGCCGCCGGACATCCGCATCGGTCAGATCGCCGGCGATCGCGTGCGCTTCGTAGCCGGCGGCGGACAGTTCTTCGGCTGTGCGGTGGACCTGGTCGGTAAGCCGGTCCAGCAGCACGACTCTGGCTCCGTGTGCGGCGAAGGCCTCCGCGGCGACGCGGCCGAGGCCACGCGCTCCTCCGGTAACGAGGGCAAGCTTGCCGGACAGGTCGAACAGACCGGCCGCCATGGATCCAGCCGGACCCGACTGAACTGCCTGTTGGACTTTCTCGCCGGGAAAGTCCTCGGAAACTGGGGTGTTACTCATCGCACCGCACTCCCGTTCAGCGAAATGCGGGCGCCCAGCCGCTTTTCAATGCTCTCGGCGGTCTCGCTCAGCGGCTTCAGCTGTCTCTTGACCGACCTGGGTGTCAGCCGCTGCGCCGGTCCGGCAAGCGTGAGTGCGCCGACGACTTCGCCGGTGTGGTCGTGCAGCGGCACCGCAATCGAGCACAAACCGATTTCGTACTCCTGCCAGTTGCCGCCATAACCGCGCTCCCGAACCACCGCGAGCTGGTTCAACAGCTCCTTCGGATCGGTGATGGTGTTGCGTGAGTAGCGGCGCAACTCGCCATCCAACAGCCGATTCACCACCGACTCCGGCTGCCAGGCCAGCAGGACCTTGCCGCTTGCCGTGGCGTGCAGCGGAGACCTGCGCCCGATGTTCGCGACCATCCGCAGGCCACTCGAACTTTCGGCGCGATCGAGATGCAGGACCGTCTTCTCGTCCAGAATTCCCAGCAGTACGGTTTCGCCCGTCGCCTCCGCCAGTCCGTTGAGCAGTGGACGTGCTGCCCATAGCAGGTCGGAGTCCCGAGCGACTGTGGCGCCTAGCACGTATAGCCCCCAACTCAGCCGATACCGAGCGGTGTCCGGGTCGCGGACAACCACGTGACGCGTCTCCAGCGTCGTCAAAATGCTGTACACAGACGCCTTCGTGAGTCCGGTGCGCCGGGCCAGGTCGCTCACACCGATATCGCGTCCAGCGGCGGCCATCGCATCCAGCACACTCCATGCGTGTAGCACTGCCTGTACGTGTCGCGGGCTCGGGCGGCCGTTATTGGCCGCAAGCAGGGAATTTTCGTTACGATCTTGGGAAGCCATGGCCGTTGCTCCTGCCTATGCGTCCGTCCCGTAGCGAGGAGGATAGATCGCGGCGAGGCGGCTCGGACAGACGTCACTGACGAAGACCGTTTGGTGCTGCCAAACGGTCGTGGCCGAGCACTGGCAGCAGCCGGACGTTTGGCACAGACAAACGGATGTTTGTCCCCGGACCTTCTCGGCTGTCGGCCCGGGAACGTAGCGTCTGGGCTCGGGCGTGTGGCACGGTCGCCACAAATGCCCCAAGGAGGTCGTGATGGTGCTTCAGTTCTCCTCACCCACCAAGGTTCTGATGGGCGACGGCGCTCTCGAACAGCTCGGCACCGAGGTGTCGCGCCTCGGCAAGCGGCCGTTGCTCGTCACCGATCCTGGCGTCGCGGCGAGCGGGCTGGTCGACCTGGTCAAGGCGCCACTGGACGCGGCGGGCATCGAGACCGTGGTCTTCGACGGCGTCGGCGGCAACCCGACGGTGGAACAGGTCATGGCGTGTCTATCGGCGCTGCGGGCCTCCAGCAGCGACGTGCTTGTCGCGGTCGGCGGCGGCAGCGCGATGGACGTGTCAAAGGCCGCCGCTGTTCTCGCCACCAACGGAGGCGAGGTCGCCGACTACGAAGGCTTCGACAGGATCGCCAAGCCAGCGGCACCGGTGATCGCGGTTCCGACGACCGTCGGCACCGGCAGCGAGGTCACCAAGGGAGCTGTGATCACCAACAGCAGCACCAAGGTCAAGATGGTGATCGTCAGCGACTTCATGTTTCCGGCAATCGCGGTTCTCGACGCCCGCATGGTGGCCTCGCTGCCCGGGCACATCGCCGCAGGCACCGGAATGGACGCGTTGACCCACGCGATCGAAGGCTACGTCGCCAAGGGCGCCAACCCGCTCACGGATGCCCTCAACCTCGCCGCGATAAGCGCGATCGGCCGTCACCTACGCCCAGCCGTGGCCGGTGACTCCACGGCCTTGTACGAAATGCTCATCGCTTCCTGTATGGCCGGCGCAGGCTTCCACGATGCTGGACTCGGTCTGGTCCACGCGCTGGCAAACACGCTCGGCGGTCATTTCGGCGTACATCATGGCACCGCCAATGCGCTGTTTCTGCCATACGTGATGGAATTCAACGTTCCCGCCAACCCGCCGAAGTTCGCAGCCATCGCCGTCGCCCTGGGCGAACCCACCGCCGGCCTTTCCACGATCGCGGCCGCCAAGCGCGCCCCGGCGCTGGTCCACGAGCTCGCGGCCGACATCGGCGTCGCGCGCACGCTCACCGAGCTCAACATACCCGCCGATGCGATCCCTCAACTCGCAGAAGATGCTCTCACCCAGATCGACCGGCCGGGCAACCCACGGTCAAACAGCAAAGCCGACCTCGAAGCCTTGTACCGCGCCGCGCTATAAGGCGCCGCGGCAACGGGCGCGGCTGGCGACCGTAGGCACCGGTGTGGCACCGCGACCGTCACCCGGTGCCGGCGTAGGCCGAGGTTGCCCAGCTCGCTTCTTTGGGCCTGACGCCGGAGACCGATCCGACGGTGGCCATCGGCTCCCCGGACGGTCCCCTGCCGATCCGGAAGGTGACATCAGCGGGAGGTACCAGCGGGCGTCTGGTTGAAGCTCGCGCGATAGGCCGTGGGAGTGAGTCCAACCCGGCCGACCATGTGCTTGCGGAGGGAGTCCGCGCTGCCCAGACCGCTCTTCCCGGCTACCTGATCCATGGGCAGCTCGGTGGTCTCCAGCAGCTCTCTGGCCCGGTCGATACGCCGGTGCAGCAGCCATTGGAGCGGGCTCAGTCCAGTCTCTGCGTGGAAGCGTCGGGTGAGGGTGCGCACGCTCGTCTTGGCGTGATTGGCCAAGTCGGTCAGCGTGAGCGGGCGATCAAGGTGTTTGAGCACCCAGACGCGGGTGGGGGCGAGTGAAGTGCCGCGCTCCGGCGGCAGCGGGGTCTCAATGAACTGGGACTGGCCGCCCGGCCGCACGGGAGGGACGACCGCTAGGCGCGCGGCCGCGTTGGCGGCCGACGCGCCGTAGTCGATCCTGATCAGATGCAGGCACAGGTCGATTGCGGCTGCGGCACCCGCCGAGGTGAAGATGCCCCCGTCCTCGACGAAGAGGAGGTCGGGCTGCACATTGATGGACGGAAATCGGGTAGCGAGGTCGGCTGCCAGCCCCCAGTGGGTGGTAGCGCGGAGCCCGTCGAGCAGGCCGGCCTGGGCCAATACGAACGCACCCGTACACAGGGAGGCAATTCGTGCGCCGGTGGCTGCGGCTTTCCGTAGGGTGTCAAGGACCTCCGTGGGCGCCTGCTCACCGCCGCTACCCACGGCCATCACCGTGTCGGCGCCCGCCGTCGCGTCCAGGCCGTCCGGCACCACGATGTCGGGGCCGCCGACCGTCGGCGTCGGGCCCGGCCGCGCCGTGCAGACACGCACGTCATAGTGCTCGACGTTGTTGAACACCATGAGCGGGATCGAGACATCGAAGCTCAGTACGGGCGGCACGATGACTACGGCGACGCGATGCATGGCCCGATCCTCCGGATGGTTGGCATTGTGGCCACTATTCCACGGAGCTGTAGAGCGGCACCGTTGTCGGCATGAAATCTCATGTGATCGTGGGTCGCGGAGCCGCTGCATCGAGGACTGCTCTTCTTCTTGCCGAAGACGGCGAGCGGGTGCGAATGATCAGCCGGACAGGCGGCGGGCCTAACCACCCCCTCATCGACAAGGTCGCCGCGGACGCGACCGACACCGATCGGCTCACCGAGCTGACGGAGGGGCGGGCCACACTGATCACCACCGCCGCGCCGCCGTACCACCGCTGGCCCGAACAGTTTCCGGCCTTGTCGGCGTCGCTCCTCACAGCGGCGAAGCGGACCGGGGTCGCGTACGTCATGCTCGGCAACCTTTACGCCTACGGGCCGGTGAGCGGGCCGATCACGCCGGACTTCCCCCTGACGGCGACCGGTCCCAAGGGGCGGACCAGAAGGCGGGCTTGGGAGGAGGCCGCGGCCTCAGGGGTGAGCGTCACCGAGGTACGGGCCGCCCAGTTCTACGGCGCCGGCGCTGTCTCGGTGTTCAGCCTCATGGTGCAGCGGCAGGTCATAGAAGGCAGGCTGGTCCTGGTGCCGCAAGAACTCGACGTGCCGCACAGTTACTCGGCGATCGGCGACACCGCACGCACGCTGGTTGCCGCGAGCCGGAATGAGCAGGCGTACGGCCGTGCCTGGCACGTACCCACCTCGACGTTGTCAGTGCGGGATTTGGCTGGGCGACTCGCCGATCTCGCGGATGCACCGAAACCGCGGATGGAAGAGATGACCGAACGCGACCTGACCCTACTGACGTTCACCGAGCCGTTCTGGGCAGAAATGCACGAAGTACTCACCAAACCCGGCCACCCGTTTGTCATCGACTACTCCGAGACCGAGAAGATCCTCGGCGTGAGCGCCACCCCGGTGAACGACGTGCTCAGGGAAGTGAGCTATCCGAGGTGACCGGTGGCGGGTCCCGTACCCGACGAGGATGCGGGACCCGCCGCGGAGAGGTCAGGTCACGGTGACCGTGACGCTCGCGGACGTCGTCGCGCGCGTGTTGTCGGTGACGGTGAGCCAGGCGGTGTAGGTGCCCCGCCGGGTGTAGGTGTGGTTCGCCGAGGGCCCGTGCACGACGGCGCTGTTGTTGCCGAAGTCCCAGGCGTGGTCGACGATGGTCCGGCCCGGCGGCGGCGTTACCGTGCTGCTGAAGGCGACCGCCAGCGGCGGCCCGCCGGTCGCGGGGGTGGCGCGGGCGACCACGGTCGCCCCGGTCTCCTGCTTCACGCCGACCCCGTTGAAGCGGAGCCAGTCGAGGGACATGAGGTCGGGCGTCCCGCCGACCTGCGCGGGATTGACGAACACCACATAGAGGGTGACCGTGCCGGCGGGTCTGGTCAGGGCGACGGTGGGGGAGACCACCGCGTCCCAGCCGCCGGTGTTGGCGATCGTGGCCCGGCCGAGCAGCTGCCCGGTCGGCGAGCCGGCCCGGAACTCGACGGCGCCGCCGCTGCTGCCGGAGCTGACGCCGAGCGTGACCGTGTCGATGCCGGTGAGGTTGACCGGCCCGAAGTTGATCCACTCGCCGTTGTCGATGTCGCCGAGGCGTTTGCCGGCGCGGGCGGTCGCGCGGTCCAGCACCTGGACACCGCCGCTCGAGCCGTCGAAGTGCTCTGCCTCCTTGTTCTTCACCTGGAGCTCGCTCAGCGTGGAGCCGACGAGGGGCGGCACGCCGCCGGGGGCGCCGCCGTCGGTGTACTGCGCGGTCAGCACCACGTAGAGGTTCTGGCCCGGGCCGTGGCCGTCGCCGGCGCTGGCGTCGGTGACCGCCACGCCGCTGCACCCGGTGTAGTTGTCGAGCGGGTGGGTGTGCGCGTCGTGGCCGAGCTGGGTCTGCACCACGACCCGGGAGCAGTCGATGGTGCCGTCCTCGGCGTCGTTGACCGTCACCGTGTACGGGATGCGGTCGCCGAACTCGAAGAAGCCGCCGCTCGGCACGCTCAGCGTGACGGTCGGGCGGGAGTTGCCCACCGCGATCTCCTGGGTGGCCACCGCCGTCGCACCGCTGCCGCTGCGCACCGTGAGCCGCGCCGTGAACCGTCCCCCGGTGGTGTACGTGAAGGTGGGGTTGGCGGCGGTGGAGTCGATGCTGCCGTTGCCGTCGAAGTCCCAGGCGTACGTGATCGGTGTGCCGTCGCCGGACGCCGAGCCAGCGCTGGAGAAGGCGACGGTCAGCGGCGTGGGTCCACTGTCGACGTTCGCGGTTATCTTGGCCACCGGTGGTCGTCCACTTGCGACATAGTCGATCCGGTAGATGCCGGCGCCCTCGTTGGTGCCGCCCCGGCCGCTACCGGTGCCGGCGCCGAAGTCCATGACGTAGAGCGAGCCGTCCGGGCCGAACTCCGCTTCGAACGGCTGGATCCAGGACATGCCCGCGAGCATCCCGTTGATCGACTGGAGGTCACCGACCCGGGTGGGCCCAAACCGCGGGTTGCTGAAGGTCTGCGCGGTGTTGTGTACCGAGAGCGTCTTCCACCACTTGCGGGTGAGCTCGTACACGATCCACTTGCCCTCGTAGTACTGCGGGAACTTCGTCGCCCGCGGGTTGGCCGGGTCGTAGTCGTAGACCGGGCCGCTCATCGGGCCACCGCCGCCGGCGCCCAGCTCGGGAAACTGCGTCGAGGCCGGGTACCCGTACCAGACCAGGGGTGCCCTGGACGCCGGCAGGGTGGTGAGGCCAGTGTTGTTCGGCGAGTTGTTGACCGGCGCCGCGCAGTTGAACGTCGCGCCCGACGTGCTGGTGGCGAAGTCGAAGTCGTTGAACGGGGTGTTGTTCCCGATGCAGTACGGCCAGCCGTAGTTGCCGGCGCTGGTGATCCGGTTGAACTCGACCAGCCCCGCCGGTCCCCGGGTCGCGCTGGCGGTACCCGCGTCCGGCCCGTAGTCGGCGACCAGCAGCGCGTCGGTGATCGGGTCGACCGTGATGCGGAACGGGTTGCGCATGCCCATCGCGTAGATCTCGGGCCGGGTCCGCGCGGTGCCCGCCGCGAAGAGGTTGCCGGCCGGGACGGTGTACGTCCCGTCGGCCTGCGGCCGGATCCGCAGGACCTTGCCGCGCAGGTCGTTCGTATTCCCGGAGGTGCCCTGCGCGTCCCAGGCGCGGCGCCCGGCGCGCTCGTCGATCGGCGTGTAGCCGCCGGAGTCGAACGGGTCGGTGTTGTCGCCGATCGCGGCGTACAGGTTGCCGAGCCGGTCGGTGGCGAGCGAGCCGCCCATGTGCGAGTTGGCCCGGCCCTCGCCGCGCCACGTCGGTATCGTCAACAGCCGCCGCTCGCTGGACATGGCGATCGAGCTGCCCGTGACGGTGAACCGGGAGAGGTTCAGCTGGTTGGCCGTCTTGTCCGACCACAGTAGATAGATCCAGTTGTTGGTCGCGAACTGGCGGTCCAGCGTCATGCCGATCAGGCCGTCGGACTGGCTGGTCTGCGCCGGCGTGTACGCGAAGTCGATGAGCGTGGTGACGGCCAGCGTGTCCTGGTTGATCACCTTGACCGCGCCGGTGCGCTGGATGTAAAAGACCCGGCGGTCCGGCGCGACCGCCAGCTCGAACGGGTCGGCCAGGCCGGCGGTGACGAGCGGCACCCGCTGGAAGTTGATGTCCTTGGTGGCCCCGCAGTCACCCGGCACGGCGCCGGCCGCCCACTCGATCCCGCCCCGCAGGTGGCTGAGGAAGTGCGGCTCGCTGAACGAGGAGGAGGCGTGCCCGCCAGCCGTGTACCAGGAGCGGCCGCCGTCGAAGTTGTGGCACCACGAGTACGCGTGGTCGTTTCCCTCGTCCAGGCCGGAGATGCCGTCGCGGACCTTGATCTGGGCGAGGGTGTGCACCTTGCCGGTCGGGTTGACCCGCCAGTTGTACCATTCCTCGCTGCGTTCCCACAGCTCGGGAAGGCCCACTGTGGACGGATGTGCCTTGTCCAGCACCTTGATGCGGCCGGGGAACGTGCCGCCGGTCGAGGAGAAGTCCGGGTGGTAGTCGAAGATGGTGCCGACCAGACCCTCGTACCAGGTCCAGTTCCGCTCGCTGGCGGTGGCGGCGTGCAGGCCGACCCAGCCGCCACCGCCCTGGATGAACCGCTGGAACGCGGCCCGCTGGGCCGCGTTCAGCAGGTCCCCGGACGTCGGGAGCGAGTTGGTGTTGTTGAACACCAGCGCGTCGAAGCGGGCGAGGTTGGCGTCGGTGAACGCGGCGGCGTCGATGGTCGCCTCGACCTCGAAGTTGTTGGCCGCGCCCATCTGCTCGATCGCGGCGACGCCGGCCGGGATCGAGTCGTGGTAGAAGTTCGTGACCTTCGAGAAGACGAGGACCCTGAACCGGGGTGCCGCCTGGGCCGGTGCCGGCATGGCGGATACGACGAGCAGGAGTACCGCGAGGAGGGTGATGGGGACGCTGTGGGCACGTCTCATGATTCGCTCCGGTGGGGGTGAACGGATCAGGTCAGTGGTTGGCACCGGCACCGAGCAGGAGCCGGATCGAGCTGGACAGCCGGTCAAACCGCTCGTCGGTCATCACCTGGGCGTAGGAACGCTCGACGGGCAGGTCGACCGGGAGCGTGCTGACGATGCGTCCCGGACGCGGGCTCATCACCTCCACCCGCGTGCCGAGGAAGACCGCTTCCGCGATGGAGTGGGTGACCAGCAGGATGGTGGTGCCGGTCTCGCGCCAGATGCGATTCAGCTCGGCGTTGAGCTGTTCGCGGGTCAGTGCGTCCAGCGCTCCGAACGGTTCGTCCATTAGCAGGACGGGCGGCTGGTGCAGCAGGGCCCGGCAGAGCGCGACCCGCTGCTGCATTCCGCCGGACAGCTCGTGCGGCAGCGCCCGTTCGAAACCGGTGAGGCCGGTCAGCTCGATCAGCTCGTCCGCGCGCCGGGCGGCCCAGGCCCGGTCCAGGCCACGCATCTCCGCCTGGAGCAGGATGTTCTTACGGGCGCCACGCCACTCCAGCAGCGCCGGGCGCTGGAAGACAAAGCCGATGTCGGTCTGCGGCCGGGTGACCGGCTGGCCCAGCAGCGTGACCGAGCCCGCCGTGGGCGGTACCAGACCGGCCACCGCTCTGAGCAATGTGGACTTTCCACAGCCGGACGGCCCGACGATGGCGACGAACTCGCCGGGCTCTACCCGCAGTGTCACGTCGTCGACGGCCACGGTGCGCCTCCGCCGGGACACGAACCGCACTGTCAGACCGGTCAGCTCGACCGCCGCGCCCGACACGCCGCCCTCACCCCTTGCCGGCGAAGGAGTGATCCCAGTACTTCGCCGGCGCCCCGGCGTCCTTGAGCTCGGCGAACTGGCTCATCAGGTCGATGGTCTCGGTCCACTTCGCCTCGCTGTTGGCCCCGGGCAGGCCACCGGCCGCACCCAGCAGCGGCACCGCCAGGGTGAGCTGCTTGACCAGCACCTCCTTGGCCGGCTCGTTTTCGGCCAGCTCCACCATCGCGTCGGCCGCGACTGGGATGTTGCCGGCCGCCTCCTGCCACGACTTCTGGGTCGCCCGGACGAACTTGCGGACCAGCTCGGCGTTGTCCCGCAGGGTGACCTCGTTGACCACCAGGCCGGTGCCGAGCATGTTCATGCCCCAGTCGGCGTAGAGCAGGTATTCGACCTTCTTGCCGGTCCTCGCCTCGATCGTCGGCGCCTGGTCGTGGAAGAAGCCCTGGATCGCGTCGACCCGTCCCTCGGCCAGCGCGGCCACCTTCCCGGCCGCGTCCAGGTTGACCACCCGCACGTCGCTCTCGGCCAGACCGTTCGCCTTCAACCAACCAGGGAACGTCGCGAAGAGCGCGTCGCCCGGCGTACCGCCGATGGTCTTGCCCTTGAGGTCGGCGGGCTTGCTGATGCCCTTGTCCGCGAGGAACTCGATCGACGCCGGTCCTTTTTGGAGGAAGACGCCGACGCTCTTCACCGGCATGCCGGTGCCGATCGCCTTGAGCAGCGGTGGCGTGTCGGCCCAGCCGAAGTCGGTCTGCCGCTGGGCCACCGCCTGGATGGTCTTGCCGGAACCGTTGCCCGGCCTGATCTCCAGCTCGATGCCCTCGGCAGCGTAATAGCCCTGCTTCAGTCCATAGTAGAACGGTGCGTGCTCGCCGTAGGGGACCCAGTTGAGGGTCAGGGTGACCTTCGACGTGCCATCGGCGGAGGGCGCGGCGTCTTCGGATCCGCCACAGGCAGTGGCCGATCCGAGCAGAACGAGCGCGGCGACGGTGGCGGCGATGCCCTTCATCGGGAGCCTCCAAGGGGTGGGGCGGTTCAGGAAGTGGTGAGCGGCACGCCGGAGCGCCGGCTGGCATGCCACGGGATCAGCAGCGCCTCGGCGACCTCGACGAGCATGAAGAGCACGATGCCGATCAGCGACATGAGGATGAGGTCGGCGAAGAGCAGCGCGGCGTCGAGATTGCCGTTGGCCACCAGCAGCACATAGCCGAGGCCCTTGTCGGCGCCGACGAACTCGCCCACCACCGCGCCGACGACCGCGAGGGTGACGGCCACCTTCAGGCCGGACATCAGGTGCGGCAGCGCGTTCGGAAAACGGATCTTGCGGAACGTCCGCCACGGGCCGGCGCCCATGGTGGCGGAGAGCTCGATGAGCTCGGGATCGGTGGAACGCAGGCCCGCGACACCGGAGATGACCACCGGGAAGAACGCGATGAGCACCGCCAGCACGATCTTCGGCGTGAAGCCCACTCCGAACCACACGACGAGCAGCGGTGCGATCGCGATTTTCGGGATGACCTGGGCGAAGAGCACTATCGGGTAGATCGCCTTCTCCATCGTGCGGGAGTAGGCGATCAGGATCGCGGTGCCGAGTCCGAGCAGCGCCGCCAGGACGAAGCCGATGACGGTCTCGTAGAGCGTGACGAACGTGTTCCGGAGCAGGAACGACCACTCGTCGGTCATCTTGGCCGCGACCTGGGCGGGGGTCGGCACGAGATAGTTCGCCACGTACTCGCGCTCCGCCACGAACCACCAGGCCGCGAAGACCGCGCCGAGCAGGAGGGCGGGCCGCCACAGGGCCTCGACCAGCCGGACGAGTCGGGTGCCGGGTCGCGGTGGCGCGCTGGGCACCTGTCGGGCGCCGCGCGGCGTGAGCTGCCGGTCGACGATCTGCTCGGACACGACCACTCCCTTCTCGCCGCCAGGGTCGGCGCCCGTCCGTGGTCCCCGCTAGGCGCGGTGGGACGTGCGCGAACACCGGCCGCGGTGGCGAGCGGTGTCTCGCCTGGCGGGCTAGGAAAGCGTGTTCCCGCGTGCTTCCAGATTGTTTCCAACGATGTACTTCAAAGTCAATGAGATCTCGCAATAGCTTTTGATCAAACAGACAAAAGCTTCGTCGCGCCCACCTCCTACCCCTCGCCCGGCAGCGACCCCGGGTCGGGGTTGGGCTTGGACCGCGGACCTGGCAGCGCAGGTCGGGGATCTCGGCGAGCGCCAGCGAGCCGCCGACCTGCGCGGTGCCCGCGGGAGCATACGGTCAGCGACTGACGCGGACCGGGGCAAATACCCGTCTCAAGAAATCGAATGTGACCCCGACCCTGAAAGATCTCTAGTTGAGGTTCACGATCAGGCGGCAGGCCCAGACGCCGTCTTCGAGGCTTCTCGCTCGATTGCTTCCACGGTGGAGCGGGCCGCGGCGCGGAAGGTGTCGTCGCGGTGGCCGAGCCCGCGCCGGGTGGCGCTGTCGAAGTCGTCGACGAACGGGCACCACGGGTGCTCCGCGATCGCCCGCAGCTCGGGCAGCGCCTCGCTGGCGGCCGCGCCCATCGCGGCCAGCAGGTCGAAGGAATCGGGCCAGCGAAAGCCGGGCGGCCGCGATGTGACCTCCTTCAGCAGCGGTGACACGAGCCCCTCGCCGTCGCCGGTCAAGCGCCAGATCGCCTGCGCGGCGGGCACCCGGCAGCGCGACGTGGGGTCGGCGAGCAGCGGCCGCAACAGAGGTACGAGTGACGCGTCGCCGAGCTCGCCGGCCAGCGCGGCGGCCTCGTGTGCGGGGTAGCGCGGGCGCTGCTGGCGGAGCTGGCCGGCCGCGAGTTCCAGCACCCGCCGTACCGTCGGCGCGGCCTCGGCCGGGTCGCCGGTCCACCGCCACAGAGCGCGGGCCAGCCCGATGTCGTCCTGACCGGCGGCGACCAGCTCGCGTATCTGCGGCAGCAGCACCCGGCCGTGTTCACCGAGCGCGTCGAGCAACGGCACCACGTCGGCTGTGCTCAGCATTGCCCGCGCGGCTTCCAGGGCCGGCCCAGGGTCGCCGCTGATGCGCAGGATCGCGATGCGTTCGTCCACTGTCGAGCCCAGCAACGGCAGCGCGTCGGCGGCGGCCGGGCCGATCGCGGCCAGCGCCGGCAGGACGAGATGCCGCCCGTACTCATCGATAAGCCGCGGTACCAGCGGGGCCGCCGCCGGCCCCCACGCCGCGAGCAGCCGCCGGATGTGGTTGTCCCAGTCCTGGGCCCGGGTGCCGAGCAGCGCCTCGACGAGGGCGGGGTCGGCCGGCACCTCGATGCCGGCGAGTACGTCGAGGACGTTGGCGGGCGTGACGAGGTCGCGCCACCTCGGGTCGCCAAGCTGTAGCAGCGCGGACGCCGACCGTGTGCTCGCGGAGCCGGCGAGCGCGTCCGCGGCCGGCCGGGCCGCCTCACCCGCCTCGTGCAGCGCCGCCGCGGCGAGGTCGCGCACCTCGACCGACTGGTCAGTCAGCGCGGCGGCCAGCACCGGCACCAACGCCGGGCGGCTGGTCCGCTGCACCCGCATCACCCACACCGACGCTTTTGCCGCCCGCTGACGCACCGATGTGGACGCTGACGCCAGCAGCACCGTGAGGACCCGCGCGGCGTCGGTGTCGCGCTTGCTGATGCCGGTGACGAGGTCCTCGAGCGGGCTCCCGGCCCAGCCCCACCACCAGCACGACTCCAGCGGCTCGCCGTCGGCCCACCCGGCCCGTACCGTCTCGGTGGCCTCGTCCGACCAGGGCAGCTCCGACCGCGCGAGCAGGATCGCTGCGGCGGCCCGTACCGGCATCGGCTCTCGTGCCGCCAGCGCCGCTGTGACCAGGTCGGACTTCGGCTCCAGCCATTGTGTCGCGGCGAGCAGGCGCGCTTTGGCCTGCGGCTCGTCCTCGACGGCGAGCCGGGCACGTAGCGCAGGCAGGCTGGCCTTCTTGCGCTTCGGGCACTGCGACAGCGCGAAGGCCACGCCCGCCCGTACCTCCGGATCCGGGTCGCCGAGCAGGGGCAGCAGCCGGTCGACCTCCGCGCTGACGGCGGCCCGGACGGCCGCGATGTGTCTGGTGCGCTGGTTGTTGTACGCGGCCATCTGGCCGAGCAGCCAGGCCAGCCCACCTCTGTGGTGCGTGCCGCCGCTGACCAGCAGCTCAGCCAGGAAGGGCACGACCGGAGCCGACACGGAGTAGGTGGTGCCCTGGTGGCAGGCCATCCCCTCGATCTGCCGCCGTGCCTTGCCGGCAGCCTCGGCGTCCGGCCCGCTCAGCGCCCGCAGCAGGTCGGGCACCTCCCCGGCCGGCCCGTACGCCCCGTGCAGCGCCGTCCAGTCCACCGCGTCGAGTCCGTCAAGCATGCGCGCGAATGTAACTCAGTACTGCGACAGTGCCCGACGAAGGACCTTTCAGGATAGGAAGGCGCCGTACGGGCCGTTCAGGATGCGATCCTTCTGCGTCTGGCTGAAGTGGGTGTTCGGATAGTTGTAGAAGGACGCGGACATCGGCGTGCCGTCGGTGGAAGTCGAGTCGGGCAGGCCGAATGCGTGGCCAGGCGCCGGCCCGACTCCCAGCGAGGAGGCGGGCCGGATCCTTGAGGCTGTTGGATTGGTGCAGGTCCGTCAGACCGGTTCGACGGGTAGCCACAGCTCGCAGGTGGCGGTGCTGAAGTCGTCCGTGTGATCGAGTACCGCGACGATCGAGGGGCCTGGCCGCAGCCGCCACGGGTTGGAGGGGAACCACTCGGTCGCGGTCGCGGCCCAGGTCTCCTGGAGGGTCTGCGGGTGGGGTCCGGCGGTGCGGAAGATCGCCCACCTGCCGGCCGGTACCTCGATGGCGTCGAGGTCGTCGGGGGCCGGCGTGTCCTGAGAGACAGCGACCCCGTGCAGGTAGGTCAGTTCGCTCCCCTCGGTGCCGTCGGGGTCGACGTCGTCGCTGACTTGCAGCAGGCCCATCGGCTCGGTGTCGCTGAGGGCCTTCAGTCGGACATGCTCGTCCTGCGGCAGTGCGGTGATGTGCTGCTGGATGTGCGGGTTGATGCCCTGGTGGATGAGCGGGACCCGGGCTGCGTGTCCGACGAGCCGGAACGCGGGGCGGTCGACGATGTGGGTGTCCATGGGGATGCTCCCTTCGACGGTCAGGCGGAACCTGAGCTGCGGTTGTGTGCGAAGGGGGCCTCCATTGCGGCGTACGTCACCGGGATTGGCGCCGTGGACCGCGCGGAACGCTCGTCCGAACGCCTCGGTCGAGCTGTATCCGTGCCGGACGGCGATGCTCAGCAGATCGTCCTCGCC
This sequence comes from Phytohabitans flavus, assembly GCF_011764545.1. Lineage (GTDB taxonomy): Bacteria > Actinomycetota > Actinomycetes > Mycobacteriales > Micromonosporaceae > Phytohabitans > Phytohabitans flavus. The sequence goes on from NZ_AP022870.1 coordinate 1,943,746, forward strand.
CCGGACGACGCCGGCGGCGGCGACGGTCATGCGGCGCCGGCGCACGTACTCCGACAGCGGCATGCCGGCCAACGACGAGAACATCCGGCGCAGGTGGTACTCGGTCGTGCCAAGCGCCCTGGCCAATGCGATGACGTCGAACTCCTCGCCGAGGTGCTCTTCGACCAGATCGACAAGCCGGTTGAGTGCCGAGATCATGAGGCCTCCTATCGACGTCAACTCTGGCGGACGACAACCCGGCCGTGCCCGACCGCCGCGATCCGATCCGATCATCCGAACACGCCTGAACTGACGCGGAGCTGACGCAGGCTCATGCCGCGGACAGCGCCGCGCACTGTCATGCCTAATGCAGTGCAGGCGTCATCGGCACGGTTCGCGCGGGCCGGGCCCTACAGTTCGGTGGCGGTGTCGAGGGCCGCAGCGTCTGGTCCGGTCGAGCCGCCATACGTGGCGATCTTGTACTCGGTCGCCGCCAGGGAGAGGGTCAGCTCACGAATCCGGCGACGGATGATGTCGCGATGTTCAAGCAGCATGTCGAGCCGCTCGGGCACCGTGTCCTGCCCGGCGTCCACGAGCGAAATGTAGTGCTGTAGGTCGCGCATCGGCATCCCGGACAGCCGCATCCTGGTGAGGAACACCAGGCGCCGCACCGCCTCGGCGTCGTAGACGCGATGACCGTAGCGATCGCGGGCCACCTCGACCAGCCCGGCCCGCTCGTAGTAGCGCAGCGTGTGAGGCGTGATGTCGAGGAGGTCGGCGACCTCGGCGATCGTCATCGGCTCAGGGACGTCGGCCAGGTCGGTGAGGCGGCGGATCACCTCGACCGACAGCGGGCCGTCATCCCCAACCAATGCCAGGGCCCTGGTCATCAGATCGTCAGTGGCCATGACATCACCCTAGATCGGCCGGACCGACGCCGGGACGCCGTCGAAGTCGGCGCTGCGGGCAGTCTCGGCCCACCGCTCGACCTCGTCCAGACCACGCCGGTACACGCCCGAGATACGCTCGACCGCTTCGCGCCCGAGCGGCAGGCGCAGCGGCACCTCGTCGCTGTGCGCGAGGGACACGATGATCTCGGCCGCCCGCGTTGGGTCACCTTCCTGGCGGCCGTCGGTCCCGGCCATGTCCGCGCGGACGGCGGCGAGCAGGTCACGGTAGGTTTCGGACGCCTCGGTGAATTCGAGCACGTCGGCGGCGTTGAAGTCGGTCCGGAACCGGCTTGGTTCGACGATCATCACGCGGATCCCGAACGGTGCGACCTCCCCAGCCAGGGCCTCGGACCAGCCTTCGAGGGCGAACTTCGACGCGGAGTAGGCCGATACGCCGGGAAACGACATCCGCCCGCCCTGGCTGCTCATCTGCACGATCATCCCGGCGCCCCGGGTACGCATCGCGGGCAGCGCCGCACGCACGAGCGCGGCCGGGCCGAACAGGTGCAGATCCATCAGCTCGCGGAGCTGCGCGTCGCTGACCTCCTCGACCGCTCCGACCACAGCCCGGCCCGCGTTGTTGACGAGAACGTCGAGCTGACCGAAGCGGTCGAGGGTGGCCCGCACGAGCGACGCCGCCGCCGCGATGTCTCGGGCGTCGAAGCTTGCGATCAGAAAGTTGTCGGGGTATTTGGCCGCCAGGTCGGCCACGCTGTCCGGCCGGCGTACCGCCGCCACCACCTGGTCGCCCGCGGCGAGCGCCGACTCCGCCAGTGCTCGCCCGAAACCGCGGGACGCTCCGGTGATGATCCAGGTCTGTGTCGTCATGGCGGCGACGCTATGGCTTTGAGCGCGCGCGAACGCAAACCCGCTGTGACGCAAATCCTCTGGTCGGCCGTAAGGAGCAGTGTCTGCCCTGCGTCTTGGGCAGCGTTCGAAGAGTCTGTCCAAGGTCGTCCAAGGTCGTCCAGATTGGCCTACCGACGGTGCCCTCGCATTCATACTCGCCCCATCGAGGGACATCGACATTTGGAGGACACTGTGCGTCTACTCCGCTCACTGAGAACCAGTAGGTGATTCTCGTGGCCGATCGTCCCGACTGGAAGTCCGCGCTGGACGGCCTGGTGGTCGAGTCAGCTGTCGGTGACGTGGGCCCGGATCGCTGGGGTGAGTTCGTCGAGGACTGCGGCGACGGCATGGACCAGAGCTTCGCCGTCCGGCTTGCCCTCGACTGCCCAGACCTCCCGGTCTTCCTCATCAACCTGCGTCACCCCGTCAACCGCTGTCAGCGCCGCGTGGATCCGTTGGCGTAGCTGGCTTTCCAGTGGCTCGCTGCGCACGAATTCGGCGGCGGCCACCGTCACCATCCAGGGCCAACCACGCTGTGGAAGAAGCACGCTGACGCCGCGCACGTCGGGATCGTCGGTGTCCAGGGTCCACTCCTCGACACCGTCGACGAGGTGGTCCGGACGTCTGCGGACGGCATCGGGCACGATCATCAGCCTAGCGTGACCAGTTCGCCGTCGACGGGGGCGGCGAAAAGGCCCTCGTTGGTGTTGGCGGCGTGCAGGTCCGACCTTACCGAGCGGGGCCGTGGTACTTGATGCCTAGCGACGGGCGGGCCAGGGCGGCGACCGTGCGGTCGTCGCCCTCGTGCCAGCCGAGGTACGCCTGCTTGGTACCGCCGACCCAGCCCCAGCCGACCCGGCGGGGCGTGGTGCCGACCGCTCCATCAGCCACCGGCGTGCCGCCGTGTGCAAGGTCGATGAGTCCACGTCACAGAATCCCACGACCGCCGGGCATCGATCGTGGACTTTTCGAGTCTTCAATCAAAGTTGCAGATATGTCGACGGAACATCTGGACACGACGACAAAAGTCTCTTAGCGTGTCGGTCACGACATCGGTCTTCGGCGATGCCATGTCGGTCGCAACAAAGATCCACGTTTCCCTCCGGTGGGTGACGGTGACGGTGTCTTGACAACGTTGTCCCTGGTCAGGCCTTGCTGCCGTCGCCCCACCTTCCCGCTCAAGGAGAAGCGATGGGCACTTGGCAGCGATGGCGGCGTGGCCGCCACGCGAGCAGATCCGTCGTCATGGCGTTGGCCGTGGCGTTGACGGTCACCTTCGTTCCAACCCCGGCGCAGGCGGCTCCGCCACCACAGGAGCCGGGCGTGACACTGCGGGTCTACGACGTGCAGACACCACTCAACGAGATCTGCGCCCTCAAGTCGGGCCAGACCCCCAACGTCGACAAGCTGATGTCCACAGTCAACTGGTCGGCGGTCGCTGACTTCGGCTTCGACAACTTCTTCGTCGCCCACGTCCTCGGCTACGTCAACATCAGCACGGCCGGCAGCTACACGTTCCGGCTGACCAGCGACGACGGCTCGCGGCTGCTGATCGACGACACCCTGGTCATCAACCACGACGGCCTACACGGTCCCACGCCGATGGAAGGCTCGATCAACCTCACCGCCGGCTACCACGCATTGCGGATCGAGCACTTCGAGCGGGACGGCGGGCAGCAGCTCACCCTGGACTGGCGGCCCCCGGGCGCGTCGGCGTTCACTCTTGTGCCCAACTCGGTGCTCAGCACCGACGCCGGTGTCGTGCGGGTGACTGCCCCAGGCCGCAAGGAGTGCGAAGGCGCCGGCGACTCCCCGGGCGACGGCCTCCAGCTCACCGGTGTGCATCCCGGCTACACCCTGACCAACCTGCGACCCGGCACCTTCCAGCCGAAGGTGACTGGAATGGACTGGCTGCCGGACGGCCGCCTCGTCATCAGCACCTGGGGTGGCAGCGACGACTCCGGTACCTCGCAGGCCGGCGAGGTGTGGATCCTCGGCAACACCGGTGGCAACACCAGCCCGGGCAACGTGACAACGAAGCGGATCGGCAGCGCCCTCAAGGAACCCATGGGCCTGAAGATCGTCGACGGCACCGTCTACGTCACCGAGAAGCAACGGCTCACCGCGCTTGTCGACACCAACGGCGACGAGGTGGCCGACCGGTACGACACGATCGCCACCTGGCCGTACGGCGGTACATTCCACGAGTTCGCGTTCGGCCTGCTGTACAAGGATGGGTTCTTCTACATCAACCTCTCGGTGGGCATCGACTACGGTGGCAACACGTCCAACCCGCAGCCCGCGCCGAACCGGGGAACCACCATCAAAGTCAACCGGTCGAACGGCGCGGTGTCCTATGTGGCCGGTGGGCTGCGCACGCCGCACGGCATCGGCTGGGGACCGGAGGACGGCATCTTCGTCACCGACAACCAGGGTGGCTGGCTGCCGTCGTCGAAGCTGCTGCACATCAAGCAGGACCGGTTCTTCAACCACTACATGAACCCGGCGGGTCCTTTCGACACGAGGCCGCCGACCACGCCGGTGCTGTGGATGCCGCAAAACGAGATCGCCAACTCGCCAAGCACGCCGGTGCTCATGCCGACCGGCACCTTCGCGGGGCAGCTCGTGATCGGTGACGTCACCTACGGCGGCCTGCAGCGGGCGTTCCTGGAGAAGGTCAACGGCGAGTACCAGGGCGCCCTGTTCCGGATGACCCAGGGCCTGGAGGCCGGCGTCTCGGAGGTCAACCTCGGCCCCGACGGCGCCATCTACGTCGGCGGGCTCGGCGCGGGCGGCAACTGGGGCCAGACTGGCAAGCTGAGCTACGGCCTGCAGAAGCTGACTCCCAACGGCAGCAACCCCTTCGACATGCTCGCGATGCGGGCGCTGCCCAACGGGTTCGAAATCGAGTACACCCAGCCGCTGTCGGCCGCGACGGCCACCGCCCTGGCCACCAAATACCGGGTCAAGCAGTGGCGCTACGTGCCGACCGCGGCCTACGGCGGCCCGAAGGTCGACGAGGAGACCCTCGCTGTCAGCTCGGCCACACTGTCGGCGGACGGCAAGAAGGTCACGCTGGCCATCAACGGACTCAAGGCCGGGCGGGTGGTCCACATCAGATCGCCCAAACCGTTCAGCGCCGCCAACGGGCAGTCGCTGTGGAGCACCGAGGTCTGGTACACGCTCAACGCCATCCCGGGGCAGCAGGCCGTCACCAACCTGGCGCTGGGGAAGCCGGCGACGGCCGACAGTTCCTGCGCGACGTCCGAAGGCCCGGAGAAGGCGGTCAACGGCACGGCCACCGGCGGCAACCTGGACAAGTGGTGCTCGCTTGGCGCGAACAAGTGGCTGCAAGTCGACCTCGGTTCGGCGCAGACGGTCAGCCAGTTTGTCGTCAAGCACGCCGGTGCCGGCGGTGAGAACACTGCCTGGAACACGCGCGATTTCACTATCCAGATCAGTACCAACGGCACTACCTGGTCGACAGTCGCCACCGTCACCGGCAACACTGCCAGCACCACCACACACAACATCACCGCCACGCAGGCCAGATACCTGCGGCTCAACATCACCGCACCGACAAACACCACCGACGCCGCCGCACGGATCTACGAGTTCGAGGCGTACGGCACCGCGGCACCACCATCGGTCAACCTGGCCCTTGGCAAGCCGGCGACCGCGGACAGCTCGTGCAGCGCGAGCGAGGGTCCGGCTCAGGCGGTCAACGGCAGCACCACCGGTGGAAACAGCGACAAGTGGTGCTCGGGCGGCGCGACGAAGTGGCTTCAGGTCGACCTCGGTTCGGCGCAGACGGTCAGCCAATTTGTCGTCAAGCACGCTGGCGCCGGCGGTGAGAACACTGCCTGGAACACGCGCGATTTCACCATCCAGGTCAGTACCAACGGCACCACCTGGTCGACAGTCGCCACCGTCACCGGCAACACTGCCAACACCACCACACACAACATCACCGCCACACAAGCCAGATACCTGCGGCTCAACATCACCGCACCGACAAACACCACCACCGATACGGCCGCACGCATCTACGAGTTCGAGGCGTACGGCACCGGCTCGAACCCCGGGCGCGTGGTCCTGTTCGACGGATCCAACATGAACAACTTCGTCGGCAGCAACGGTGGCGCGGTGACTTGGCCGCTGGGCAACGGCGGAGTGGAGGTGCTCGGCGGTGACATCCGTAGCCGGCAGAGCTTCGGCGACTTCCGGCTCCACATCGAGTTCTGGGAGCCCAACCTGCCGGCGAACGTTACCGGGCAGGCCCGCGGCAACAGCGGGATCTACCTACAGGACCGGTACGAGCTACAGGTGCTGGACTCGTGGGGTGACACCACCCTGGCCAACGACGAGTGCGGCTCCATCTACGGCAAGCTCGCGCCGTCGGCCAACGCCGCGACCGCGCCAGAAACTTGGCAAACCTACGACGTCACTTTCCGCGCCGCCCGCTTCAACGCCTCGGGTGTCAAGACCGAGAACGCCCGCGTCACGGTCGTGTGGAACGGCGTCACCGTGCACAACAACGTCCAGATCGACGGGCCGACCGGCAACGGCGCGCCGGAAGGGCCGTCCGTGGGTCCGATCCGGTTGCAGGACCACGGCGATCCAGGCGCGAACGTGTTCTACCGCAACATCTGGGTCGAGCCGATGACCTGACGCGGTAGCGGGGCCGCCGTGCGCGGCGGCCCCGCTACCTTGGGTCATGGTCAGGGACTAACCGGCGCAGTTGAGGCCGGCGTACTGGACGGTGTAGACCGTGGTCACGGCCTTGCCGTCCACGGTCCCGGTCGCCCGGACAGTGGCCGAGCCCGCCGCGACCGAAGCAGCCCGGGTAGTGAACGACTGGTAGGCGTTCGCACCCGGGGCCACGTTCGCGACGGACCGCTCGCCGTACGCGGTCTTCAGGTCGATGCTCATCGGGCTGTCGTGGTCGTTACGGGCCTGGACCGCGACGTACGCCTTGCCGGCCAGGCACCGCGGCGTGGCGGTCACCGTGGCCGCGAGGAAGTCCGCGATCGTGAACGTGTCGGTGTACGCCTTGCGAATCGGGCGGGCAAGGTCCTTGGCCGCGGTGGGCCCGTAGAGCGGCGCGTCACCGGTGTCGCTCACAATCTCGACCTTCGCGCCGCCTGCGATCCGGTCGGGCATGATGCTGATCGCCTCCCACGCACCGCCGACCCGGGCGTCGATCGTGGGCAGGACCTGGTTGAACACCGGGGCCGCGGCCGGGTCGCCGTTCCACATGTAGAGCGCCCACGTGTCGTTCCCCAGGCCAGGGCCGGCCGAGATGAGGTACTCGTCGTGCGCGTTCTTGCGGATGTCACGGATCGTGCGTCCGCCCAGGTCGAGCAGGATCGGCGCGCCGAACTGCGGCTGGGGCGCGGTCCCGGCCACGAGGGTGTCGAAGTTCGTGACCGGCACGATAAGCGCGCGTTCGGTGCCGTCGACCGTGATCGACGGCGCCCGGAAGCTGAGGTATGCCGTGCTGGTCGAGCCGGGCGCGAACGCGAAGCCCTCGATGTTGAAGCCGTTCGGCGGGTTCGGCTGGACGCCGCTCCTGGCGCCCGCGACGAACTTCAGGCGGTTGGCTCCCAGCCCGTGGCCGTTGCCGGAGTCCCAGGCCAGCAGGGCGCTGAACAACGACGAGGGAGTGGCCGGCAGGACCGAGGCCAGCGTGAGCTCGGTGTTCGCCCCGGAGCCGGTCACCGTGGTGGTGAAGGTGGTCTGGCGCTCCACACGGGACTCGCCGTCGCGGTTGTTGCCGTACGACCCGATCCAGTAGACCAGATCGCCCACCCGGGCCGCGCTCTCGATGTCGAGCTCGCGTCCGCCGGGCACCGCGGCGAAGTCGTACTCCTTGACCGGGTTGCCGCTCTGGCCAGCCTTGTAGAGCTTGATGATCTCGTGCTCGTCGTCGGCCACCAGGATGTACCCGTCACCCGCGTCCACGGCGGCCGACGCGTCCGCGTCGCCGTAGTAGTACGTCGCCGTCGGCGAGGCCACGGCCAGGGAGGCGTAGTACTGTACCTGGACCTGGCCGGTGTTTCCGTCCGGGTCTCTGGCCGTGAACGTCAGCGCCGCCCCGTTGATCCGGTCAGCCGTGGCGGGTTCGATCCGTACGGTGCGGGTCGCTCCGGTACCGGTGATCGTGATCCGGTCGGCGGGGACCTGCGCGCTGTTGGACGACACCGTCAGCGTGACGTCCTCCAGGGGGTTGTCGCCGTCGGTCAGCGTCAGGGTCAGGTCCGCGTTCTCCTGCGTGCCGAGCGTCGTGGCGACCTGGGTGCGGTTCGCGGTGAGCCTCGGCTTCGGGGAGAGCCCGAAATCCGCCGTGACCGGCTGGGAGGTCGACGCGAGGAAGTACAGCGGCCGGTCCGGCGTGAACTCCGCGACGAGCTGCTTGCTGCCCGACGCCGTGACGGTCGCCGTGACCTGCGCGGTCCCGCCGGCGAGCGTCCCGGTGGTGCCGAGCGCGCTGCCGGTGGCCGAGTCCCGCAGCCGCACGGTGCCGGCGGCGGTGGCGGGGGAGACCGTGACGGTCGCGGTGAACGGGACATCCGCCCGCAGGTTGCCAGGAAGGCTCAACGTCGTGCTCGTCGGCTCGGCAACGATGGAGCCGGCGTCGAAGACCGCCGCCGTCGGCGCGAGCCGGACGCCCCGGCCGCCGTTACCGACCTGCCCCTGGCCGTTCGAACCCCACGCGTAGACCTTCGCGTCGGAGCCGAGGGCCACGGCCGTGGCGCCTCTGCCCGCGACCGTGGTCAGCTTGACCCCGTCGGGGATCTCGCCCTGCACGCTGGGTGTCAGCCTCGACGAACCGTCGCTCGCTCCGTTGCCGAGCTCGCCGGCGGAACCCTGGCCGCATCCGTAGGTCTTGCCATCGTCACCGAGCGCGAGCACCGTGCCTTCAAGGGCCGTGACCTGCACCAGGCGCACCCCCTCCGGCAGCGCACCCGTCGCGGCGACCGGAGTCGCCTGCTTCGTCTGGAAAGTGCCGACGCACAGCTGGCCGTACGAGCCCTCGCCCCAGCCGTAGAGCTTGCCGTCGTCGCCCAGAGCCGCGTTGAAGTAGCTGCCGCCGCCGACCTTGACCAGCTTCACCCCGGCCGGGATCTGCCCCTGCGGGATGGCGACCGGCGCCTGGGCCACGGTCACATTGCCCAACTGGCCGTTGGCGGCATTGCCACCCCATCCGTACGCCATGCCGTCGTCGCCCAACACGACCACGGTGCTGGCGCCGGCAGCGACGTCGACGAGCTTCACACCCGCGGGAATCACGCCCCGCGCGATCGGCCCCGGCGTCCGCCGGGCGACGGTGGAGCTGTCCCCGTCGCCGAGTGCGTTGAAGCTGTCCGAGCCCCAGGAGTAGAGCCAGCCGTCGTCGCCCAGGGCGTACAGCGTCGAGGCGCCCGCCGCGACTTTGACGATCTTCACGCCTTCCGGGATGGCGCCCTGCACGACCGGCCCGGGCACGTTCCGCTGGGTCGTGGTGCCGTCGCCCAGCTGGCCGTTGGAGTTCCAACCCCACGTGTAGACCTTGCCGTCGTCACCAACCGCCACGGAGGTGTACGACGACGTGATCTGGACGATCCGAACGCCCTCGGGGATGGTGCCCCGCTGCACCTGGACCGGCGTCGGCGCCTGCGTGGTCGTACCGTCACCGACCTGACCGAAGTTGTTCTGCCCCCAGGCGAACACCGCACCGTCGCTGCGGAGCGCCATCGTGTTGACGCTACTGGACGAGACCTGGGTGAAGGTCCACGACGACGCCGGGGGCTCCTCGGCGGCGGATGCCACGCTGACCCCCGCGGCGGGGGAGACCACGACCGCGACGGCGGCGAGCATCGCCGCCCACCGTCTTCTGGGACCGCGTCCTAGAACGTTCCATCGATGGCTAACGGCGTCATTTCGACCAGGAAACACTATGCCTCCACACCAAGGGGGAAGGGGGTCCAGCCGCACGCTCAGCGTCGGGTGACACCACCCCGCGACAGCCTCGATGATCTTGAACCCGCGTGGCCGCCAGAGACGATTACGGCGAACACTGCCCGAACAAGGTGCGACCAGACACCGCCGGCGAACTGCGATTTGGGTGCAGGGAGGTCGGGTCGCATTGATACACGAAAACGTAGACCACTTCCCGACGTCGGGCCGTATCCGCAGACAGGGCCTGTTGTCAAATCTTCCTACATTGCCAGGTGTTTGGTTCCTCACTTAGGTTTTTGCCGACCCGGAGAACCCGGGGAAATCCAAGGAGGAGCACGTGAAACAAGCATGGGGTGCCGTGGCCCGGGGAGCGATTGTCGCATTCCTCGGCGTGGCGTTCGGCTGTCTTGCCGCCGCGCCCGCCTACGCGAACACATTGGCCGGCACCGAAGCCAATAGCCCGGCCGGTAACCCCGTCGGCAGTGCCGCCACCGACCCGGCCGACGGCGGGATGTCGCCCCAGGTGGTCGGGGGACCCGGGCGGCGCAGGGTGAGTTTCCATGGATGGTGCGTCTGTCCATGGGATGTGGGGGAGCGATGTACACCCCGACTCTCGTCCTCACCGCGGCGCATTGCGTGGACAACCTCGGCACCGGACCCAACACCTCCGTCGGCGTAACGTGGGGCGTGGTCGACCTTCAGGACCCCGCGCGCACCACCCGCACCTCCAACTACATCCACATCGCGCCGGGCTACAACGGCAACGGCCGGGACTGGGCGCTCATCCGCATCTCCCAGCCGATCGACAGCCCCCTGCTCAAGCTCGCGACCGACACCTCGCTGCACAGCGGCAACTTCACCGTCGCCGGGTGGGGCGCGGCGACGCAGGGCGGGCCGCAGCAGCGGTTCCTGCTCAAGGCCGACGTCCCGTTCATCACCGACACCCAGTGCGCCAGCGCCGGCGGCGCGTACTCCGGGCTGATCTTCGACCAGGAGATCTGCGCTGGTAACTGGGCAAGCGGCGGCGTCGACACGTGCCAGGGTGACTCCGGTGGCCCGATGTTCAAACGCAACGCGGCCAACGAGTGGATCCAAGTCGGCATCACCAGCTGGGGCATCGGCTGTGCGCAGCCCGGGAATCCGGGTGTCTACACCGAGGTTCGCTACTTTGCCAACGACATCTGCTCGGCCGCGGCGTCGCTGGGCGGTTGCCAGTCCAGTAACGGCATGGCGGTCGGCAACCCCGGCAACCAGACGAGCACCGTCGGCACCGCCGTCTCTCCGGTCAACCACACCGCCGCCGGCGGGACCGCGCCTTACACGTGGTCGGCTACCGGCTTGCCCGCCGGTTTGTCGATCAATTCTTCGACGGGACTCATTTCGGGTACCCCCACGTCCGCCGGGACCTTCTCCGTCACCGTGACGGCCAGGGACAGCGCGGTGCCGGCTAAGACGGGAAGCACGTCCTACACGTGGACGGTCAGCGCCGCGCCCACGCCCGGCTGCTCGGCCACCAACGGTACCGACGTGACGATCCCGGACGTGTCCACAGTAGAGTCCACTATCGCCATCGCGGGCTGCGCGGGCAACGCCTCGGCGACGTCCACAGTGCCGGTGAGCATCATCCACACCTACATCGGGGACCTGGTGGTCACGTTGGTGGCGCCCGATGGGACCGCCTATGTGCTGCACAACCGGACCGGTGGGTCGGCTGACAACATCAACACCACCTACACCGTGAACCTGTCCTCCGAGGCGGCCAACGGCACGTGGCGCCTGCGGGTCCAGGACGCGGCAACGGGGGATGTGGGCCGCATCGACACATGGACGCTGAACCTGGGCGGCGGCTCACCTGCCTGCGCGGGCACCAACGGCACCGACGTGGCGATCCCGGACGTGTCCACGGTCACCTCGACCATCGCCCTGTCGGGCTGTACGGGCAACGCCTCGGCGACGTCCAAGGTGACGGTGGGCATCATCCACACCTTCATCGGCGACCTGGTCGTCACGTTGGTGGCACCGGATGGGTCCGCCTATGTGCTGCACAACCGGACCGGTGGTTCGGCTGACAACATCAACACCACCTACACCGTGGACCTGTCCTCGGAGGCGCGCAACGGCACCTGGAGCCTGCGGGTCCAGGACGCGGCGACCGCCGACGTGGGCAGCATCGACTCCTGGACGCTCAGCCTGTAACCAAACAAACGATAGGCCCCGTCGCTGCGTGCGGCGGGGCCTCATCATCCCAGCCGGGCAGTAAGACGGGCCTCGTGTGGTCAGGCTAGGGCGGAGCGGACCTGGAGATGCAGTACGTGCGCTATCTCGTCATGCAGTTCGCCGTCGAGGCCGAGCGAGATGGTGCCGTCCCGGGTCACCACGAAGCTGAGATCCACGGTGGCGGCGTCCAGGTCGAGTGGGTCGTCGCCGGCGGCTGCGGCCCGCAGTACGGCACGAATGGTTTCGATCGCCTCCACGAGGGCCAGCTGGACCTCGCCGCCGCGCACCTCGACCTCTTCCTTTGTCCGTGGAACGAGGGTCACCTCGATGGTGTGTGTCTGCTCGCGGGTCACCTTCTGGCCGACCTTGATCTGGGCGCCGATCACCGGTATCCGGAGTTCCAGCGCCGCGCCCCCGGCCGCGCGTGCTACCGCGCGCAAGGTGAGCCGGACCAGCTCGACGCGCAGGTCTCCGGTCGGATGTGCGCCCGTGACGCCGGCCCGCCGCAGGGAGTTCTTGACGTCGGCGATGAGCTCGTCGACGGGCACCGAGTCGTCAGCTACGCGCATCCATCTCTCCGGTCAGTTGGGTTCGGCAGTCGCGGCGGGGTCGCCGTAGACGCTGTATGCCAACCAGGTTGGGTCCGAGCCGTCGCGACTGTTTTCGATCCGGGCCCGCCGGGTGGCCTCGCCGAGCGACAGCCCGCCGAGCAGCGCTTCGTAGAACGACACCGCGAAAGCGGCGGCGCTCGTGCTCACGACATTCCACAGTGTACCGACGAACGCGCCCGCGCCGGCCGCCATGAACTGGTTGGCCCAGCTCATCATCCGCCGGTACTCGGCGGCACCCGACGCGCTCTGGCAGGCGTTGATGAAGACGACCGGGTGTCGCTCCGCCAGGCTCTGGCGGGTGACCGCTCGCTCGAGCAGGTCTGGCACGAACGGGCCGCCGGCCATCTCGATGGACGAGCCGCCCGTGGTGCGAAAGTCGTTGTGGCATGAGAAGTGGAGGGCGCCTGCGGTCCCGGAGTTCACCAGCCGCAGCAGCGCCTCCAGCTCGCTGATGACGTCGCCGCCGTGATCAATCTGCGCGAGGAGCCGGCGGATCGCGTGAATCTCGTCGTCGGCGTTCGACGGGCGGCGGGGTGGCAGGACGAACCGTAGGTCGCCGATGCACAGGCTCCTCGTGCGTCGCTGCCGATAGACGCGCCGCAGGACGGGAAACTGCTCCACCAGGAAGCCTTCGTCCTCGCTCGCCGACAGCGGATACAGCAGCTCCCAGGGGACCGTGTCGTTGGCCGCCGCGATGCTGAAGCTGGAGATGTTCTCCCGCAGTTGCCAGAACTGTTCCTTGATGAGCTGCGGCACCATGTCGTTCCACAGGGCGATCCCGACGCCCTCCATCCATTCCCGCGCGTTACGCCCTTCGTAGCCGGACCTGCCGACCCCGAGGCGGTGCAGCGCCTCTTTGGCACGCTCCACCGCTATCCCCGGGTTGGCCGTCAGCGCTTCCGCGATGACCGGCTCGAAGATGTACGGCTCGGACAGCAGCTGGAATGTGTATCGCCCGTCGTCGAATCGCACCTGAAGGGTGACCTCGCCCGGCTCGGCGCGCAGCGGCCCCAGGGGTGCGGTGCGGCGGAGTCCGTCGACGCTGGTCCCGTCCGCGGAGGCCGAAATCTCCACGGTGAGTTCGCCGAGCAGCGTGCCGCCGATCCACGCGGTCACCACGACCTGGTGCAGCCCCACGCCGGCCACGTACAACGAGATGCGCGCCGGATCTGAGTCACCTGACGGTGGAACCCGAATGACACGCTGCCTGCCGTCCACTGCCCAGAGCCCGACGGGTGTTTCGACGATGACGGTGACGTCTGTGCCCTCAGCGGCGACGGCGAACGGCTTGAGCGCGGCGCCCCGCGAGCCCGGAGGCAAGTTGCCGCGATCGATGATCCGCACCAGCAGGCTGACCTCCGCACCGACCGGGGCGCGATCGGGCACGTCCACGGCGAGCAGCCGCTCCGGATCCGTCGGGTCGGCACGACCGCCGGACGCGGGGACGCCCGGCTGCCCGGTTTCGGTGTACACCATCTTGTCGCCGGCAATCTGGTCTCCATGGATGGCGACCATGTCGCTGAACCGGATTCGCCCCGTGCCTCGGACAGCGTGATGGCGCGCCGGCGCGCGCGGGCGCTCTGCACGGGCGCCGCGGGCCGCGGCCATGGCGGCGCCAAGGTCGTGGTCTCGGCTGGCAGCGGTCAGCAGCACCTCGCGGAGCACCATCGCTGGCTTGTCCGCGCTGCGCAACAGGCTGTGCTTCTGCCTGGTCCCGCCGCGGGCCGACGGCCGCAGCAGCGAGTCCGGCGTGGCCGTGCCGACGACGATGTCCTGGCCTGGGTCGTCGCTAGGCTCGATCCTGATCCCCACCCACCAGCTCTCGCCCGCGATGTCGACCCCACCGCTCCGGAAGGGCCGGTTCGGATCCTGAATCGCCGGCAGGTCACGCAGTGCCCTGGCTCGGGCCAGGTCGAGGACCGTCGCCGGGGTCAGCGCCTCGGCCAGTTGATCCAGAGTCTGTGCCCACTCTGCGCTCGCCGTCGCGGTGGTCACAGTGGGCGGAGACGAGTCCGTACCCGGAGTGTCGCGGACCAGGACCCGCTCGGACCAATCGCCGTCACGCTCCGCCTCGGCGAGCAGGTGCTGATGGCGCGGGCCGGCCAGCAGTGCCGCATCGCATACTGGGCAGAAGCCGCCCTCGGCGAACATGAAGACGGCGCCTGCCGCCGGATCGGGGGACGGCTCGCCGGGGACCAGGAGCCCGAGCCGCTCCACGAAGGACGCCGTGGGGGCGCCAAGCTCCTCCAGAAGCGGGGCCTGTCCAGCCGCGAGACCGCCGCCGACGAGGTCGCTGCGCTGCCGAAGCTCGCCGGCGCGGGTGCTGTCACCGGCCGCGGTCATGATGCTGGCCACCTTGAGCAGGTTGACCCTGGTCTGCTCGCGGGCTTCCACATCGTGCGGCGCGAACCGCAGCAGCCGCTGGCTCGCCGCGACCGCTCGCCGGTAGGCGTTGATCGCTCCCGCGGCACGTCCGGTCGCGAGCAGGAGGTCGGCCAACCGGCTGTACGAGGCGTTGAGGTCCCGCAACCCCTGCATGTCGTCGGGGGCCTGACGCAGATCCTGCCGTCCGACCTCGATCGCCGCCCGGTAGTACCGCTCCGCGTGGTGCAGATGTCCGACCTGCAGCAGCCGATCGCCGAGCTCGTTGTGGGCCACGCGCAAGCCGTGCCGGGTGTTGCCCGCGTCGAAGGGGCCGGACGCCCGGGAGTCGGTGCGGTACGACAGGAAAAAGTAAGGGCGGTCGGTCGCCGGGTTCGCGTCGCCGGGCGAACCGCCGCGCGCCACCGTTAGGTAGCTGCTCGTGGGGACCGTGGGCAGCCCGAGCCGGTACTGGACGTCGAGAGCAGGCAGGACGAGCCAAGCATCCTCATCCGCAGCGCTAAATGGCACCGTGCCACGCGCTTGCGAAACGAAGATCCGTTCCCGCACCGTCCGACAACCTCCGCTCCGGGTCGGCAGGCGCGCAAACTAACACAGCCGGGCAACGCACGGTAACCGGTTCACGGAGGCAGTCGTGCATCGGACACCAGGTCGCCGCCGCTATCGCTGCTGTCCCTTTGTGGACAGTGGTCCGGCCCTGGGACCTAGGAGTTCTGCCCAGTCGCCTCGGGACGCGGTCCGGTGATCGTAGGAGGGGTTCCGGTGGCGCCATCCGAGCGCTGCCACACTCCACATCGGAAGGACAGGACAGTGATCCAGCAGACGAGGTCAGCGCGATCCCGGTGGATCAGCAGCATCGCCGTGGCGGCCGGTCTCGCCGCCAGCCTCCTCGCGGCTCCGGCCAGCCCGGCGGCCGCCGCGGCTCCGATCAACAAGGGCGTCTACCAGTTGGAGTTGCGCGCGCCGGGCACGGAGGCGCTCAACTACGCCATCGACGTCCCGAGGGCTCCACGGCGCCGGTGGAACAGCCCATCCTCTTCCCGCGCCACGGCGGCGAGAACCAGCAGTTCGAGCTCCGTGACGCCGGCGGCGGCTACTACAAAATCATCACCCAGCACACGCTCGTTCAGAACGGCGAGGCGGGCAAGCTCTGCCTCGACGTCCGGGGCGCCTACGGGCACGCGGGCGCGGCGGTCATCCAGTACCACTGCATCGCCGCGGACAACCAGGCGTGGCGGATCGCCCCGCTGGGCAACGGCTACTACAGCATCCAGGCCAAGCACAGCGGCATGTACCTGTCGTACGACCTCGGCCACGGCGTCATCCCCTGGGCCCGGATGGTCCAGGAGACCAACCCGGTCGCCTGGCAGCTCACCCCGAGCAGCTACAGGATCAAGTCCGGCTCCACGACCGTCGTCTCGGGCTGGCCGAGCACGCTCTACGTCGGCCCCTGCGCCTCGGGCTGGCACTACCGTTGGGAGGACGAGTTCCGCCACCGGGTGAGCTACGAGAACGCGGGCGACTCGCGCTGGTCGAACGATTCCGACGCCCACACCTCCAACTACGCGGCCGACAACGGCAGCCACGTCCGCTTCGAGCTCTGGTGGTATGCCCTGGTCATCGGTGACCCGTACAGCATCACCGCCCAGGTGCGCATCTTCTGCGACCCCAACTGAGCTGACCGCCGGCACAGCCCGACCCGTGGGGGTCCGCGTTCTCCGGAACGCGGGCCCCCGCTTCGCCGTACCGGTGCCACTCAGCTCAACACGGCGAACTGCCCAGGCTCACGTCGGGCGAGGTCGGCGAGCTGATGGCGGTTCGCCACGCCGGCCTTGGCGTAGAGGTTGGACAGGTGGTAGCCCACCGTCTTGCGGGTGATGAACAGTTCGGCGGCGATCTGCGCGTAGCTCATGCCCTTGCCGACCAGGGCGAGCACGTCGACCTCCCGCTCGGTCAGCCCGATCCGTGATCCTGCCCGGCCGTCCTGGACCGCCCTCGGCCCTGGCTGACCCGACAGGGCCGCCTCGACCCGCGCCAGATAGCCGACGGCGCCGATCGCGCGGTAGCCGTCCGCGGCGTCGCGCAACGCCTGCCGCCCGCGCGCCTCCTCCCCGGTGGCCCGCAGCAGCCGCGCCTGGTCGGCCAGGATGTGCGCCCGGTACAGCGGCAACGTCATCGGCGGGCCGGATGTCGCCGCGTCGAGCATCGCCAGCGCGCCGGTCCGATCACCGGTCGCCTCGGCGGCCAAGCCACGCAGCCACGAAGCACCGGACCGCGCCCAGGGCGTCACCGGCAGCGCCGGCGTCATCAGGTCCGCGCAGATCTCGGTGAGGTCAGGGCGGTCGGCCCACAACGCCGCCGTACCCGCGCTGATCAGCACCCGTACCGTGCTGGCGGCCGGCTGCGGCCCCCGGACCCGCCGCCCGATCTCGCCGACCAGCCGGGCGCCGATCTCGCGCCGCCGGGCCGGGTCGTCGCCGGCGTGCCCCCGCGCGATGAGCAGGTGTAGCGCGTTCTCGAACCCGGCGCGTGGCGAGCGGCCGAACGTCGGCAGCAGCCGGTCGAGATAGTCGTCCGCCTCGGCCAGCCGGTCCTGCCCGATGAGCAGGTACGGCAGGTACCTGCTCAGGCCCCGCATGTCGTGCGCGAGATGCAGCCACCGACTGGCGGAACTCCAGTCGCCGAGCAGATAGTGGACGTAGCCGAGACCGTCCGGTATCCGCCCGTCGGCCAACGAGAGGATCCCGTCCCGGCAACGGCGCATCACCTCGGTGAGGTCGTCGCGGGCGACCTCGTAGAGTCCGATGTGGACCGCGGCGATCGCCCGGCGGGCCAGCTCCAGCGTCGCCGCCACCGGCACCGCCGCTGGCGTGCCCAGCGCCGGGTCGATGCTCGCCCAGTGCCGCACCGGTCCGAGGAGTTCCTCGTCCACGAACGTGCGCGCCAGCCGGGCCTGGAACAGCAGGCAGGGGTCGATCACCTTGAGCCCTTCGGCGGCCCGCAACACCGTGTCCACCTGGTCCGCCGGCTCGCCCTGCTCCCGCATCGCGGTGGCCAGCAGCACGCCGGCGCGGTAGCGGGTGACCGGATCGACGGACTCCTCGGCAAGCGCCAGCACCTGTTGGGCCGCGGCGACCGTGGCCGCCGGGTTGCCGTCAGCCAAGTCGAGCAACGCCCGCAGCATCGTCTCGGCGGGATCGTCGGTGGCGGCCTGGGCGGCCAAGCCGGCCCGGGCAGCAGGCAGGTCGGGGATCAGTGTGGTGTCCACAAGGGACTCCAGCCACCGGCGTCGGCGCCGGCCGGGCTGTGCGGTGACGGCGGCGGCGCCGCGCAGGTAGCGGGCCGAGACCCGCCAGATCCGCCGGGTACGCAGCCGCTGCGCGTACGCCTCCAGCGTCGTCGCGAGGTCGTCGTCGTAGCCGTTCGCCGCGGCCAGTCGATGGTCGAGCACCTGCCCCTCGTCCACCAGCACCTGTGCCGCCCGGGCGTGCAGCCGCTTGCGCTCGGCCAGCGGCAGCTGCTGATGGACGGCCGAGCGGATGAGGGCGTGCGCCGGCCGGACGGCGTCGCCGGAGCCTGCCGCCCGCACCTGTAGCAAGCCGGCATCGGTGAGCTGCTGCGCGGCCACTGCGGAATCGTCCAGACCGGCCACGGCGGCCGCGTCGGCCAGCGGATGCCACCCCGTGCCGAGCACCGCGACCGCGCCGAGCAGCCTCGTCGCCGCTGGCGCGAGCCGACCTGTGCGGGCCGCGACTGTGCGGGCGAACCGTGCCGGCGCCGGCAGCACCTCCCGGTCGGCCAGCTCGGCGGGCTCGTACTCGTCGAGCAAGGCGCGCAGGTAGAGCGGGTTGCCGGAGGTGTGCTCCCAGAGCAAGGCCGGGAAACCTTCAGGCACCGCGCGACCGTCTGCCGCGACAAGGGTCGCCACCTGGTCCCGTGACAGCCCGGAGAGCTCGATCCGGACGACCTGCCGGCGGTTGCCCAGCCACCGTTGCCAGGCGGGATGCTGGTCGGCGTCGAGCGGGCGGGCGCCGACCGCGACGAGCAGCCGATCCCCAGCGGCCCGGCGCAGGAGCCAGAGCAGGGCATTCACCGATTCGGCGTCGGCCCAGTGCAGGTCGTCCACGCGCAGCAGCACGGGCCGCCCGCCGCAGCTGTCGAGCACCGCCCGCAGGCGTTGGGCCATGACGAAAGGGTCGACGTCACCGCCGCCCCGCACGGCCACCCCCACCTGGGCCAGAACGCTGTAGGGGAAGCCGTCGTCCTCCAGACCCTCCGCGGCCAGCACGGTGAAATCCGCGGCCCGGGCGACTAGGTCGTCGAGGAACGACGTCTTACCGACGCCGGCCGGGCCGCTGACCACGAGTGTCGTCGGCTCTCCTGTCCGCGCCCGCCGAATCGCCCCCTCAAGGTCGTCGAGCTGTTCCGGGTGCCATAGGTGGGCCGCTTCCGCCGTGTTCCGCGCAGACACGACGATGATTGTCCCGTCCCCGAGGGCACCGACGGCGGGTTGAGTCGACAACCCAACTGTTGCGGCGCCCTGCCCACTGGCGGCCCGCATTGCCGAGACACCGGCGTCACCAACGAGCGAGGTGAGGCTTCGACCGCCGGCGATCAGGCGTCGAAGCTTAGTAGGAAGATCATCAGCGACATGAACGCCAGGAGGAGGCCGGCCGAGAAACCGCCGGTCTTACCGAGCTTGCCGCGCCAAGCCACCGGGAATCGATCCCCGGCGACCGGTTTGGCCATCCGGATGACGACGGCGGAGGTGATGTTGAGCAGGAAAGCCAGGCAGGCCAGGTAGGGCAGC
This sequence comes from Phytohabitans flavus, assembly GCF_011764545.1. Taxonomy (GTDB): domain Bacteria; phylum Actinomycetota; class Actinomycetes; order Mycobacteriales; family Micromonosporaceae; genus Phytohabitans; species Phytohabitans flavus. Next base: position 1,963,485 of record NZ_AP022870.1, read on the forward strand.
AGCGGGTTGCCGAGATCGGCCGCCGCCATGGGCCAAGCCACAAGCAGCGCTGCCAAGGCGACGAAGAAGAACAACGTCATCCATTTGGCCGCCCATCGAGCGCGACGATCGCGCCGCCGCCCTTGCTTCGCGGGGACCGCACGGCGCACAGGGCGCCGCTGTCGTACTCGCTGCATCCGGCCAATGTAGACCCGAAGATCAAGTCTCCGCACCCGTTCCACAAGCTCCGGCAGGCTGTCCTGCCTCGCCGAGGTGCGATCGGCGGCGGCTGCGCGGGGCTCCTCGCCACGATGCGCCGGCACGTGGCGCAAGGCGGTGTCATGTCGCGGATAACGATCCAAATGCAAGGAAGTCGAGCTACCGCGACGTTCGTCGTGGTCCGGACCGTCGCTCCCGCGGCCTCACCCTTCGCGGTTGGCCAAGCTCACCCCCGGGTCGTGGTCGGCCGACCACGACCTTCGCTGCCGGGTCCGCGCTCCGGTCCGACCTTGACCTGGCTCGGCGGTTGGGCCGGGGGGCCATCCGAGCCAGGCACGCGCCCAAAGGGCGCTCGGTTCCCCCTTGATCGGCGCTACGACGGGCTGCCGTCTGGCAGATCGTGGTATTCAACTGCCGCTGGTGGGGCAGTTAAATACCACGATCTCTCGCGTGCACCAGCCCGACCGCGCCTATCAAGGGAGCGGGTCTGCGGGTTGCTGTGGGATCAGCATCAGCCAGGACCACGCGGCCTTCGCAGTGGTCAGCGGGACTACTGGGTCACCGCCAGCCGAGTAGGCCTGCCGGGTCCATGGCCTCACGAATCCTGTCCGTCAGGGCCCGGGCTGCGGGCGGCGTCAGGCGCAGATAGGTGTCGGCATTCTTCGGACCAACTCCGTGTTCGGCCGAAAAGGTGCCGTCGAATTCAAGGACGGCCGTGTCGTAGACGAGCCGCACCAACGCTGCTCGAGCATCGGGGGTGGCGGCTGCCGGTGTGAGGGGCAGGATCAGGTGCAATCCACCATCGCCGTAGTGACCCAGCTCCACCGGGACCAGGTCTGGATGTCTGACCGCGATCCGTTCGACGACAGTCCTTCGAAACTCGTTGAGCTTTCCGCGTGGTGTCGCGACGTCGAAGCTCAAAACCGGAGACATTCGTTCGGTGATGGTGGGGATGACGTGTCGCACCTCCCACAACTCGTCTGGTGTGCCGACGACCGTGTCGCCGATCAGACCCTGCTCGTCCAGCTCCTCCAGCACGGCGACCAGGACGTCCTCCGCGCCACCCCACGACGTACCCACCTCGACGAGCACACAGTCGCCGTCGGTGGCGGGCAGTCTCTTGAGCAGTCCCGCGTAGTTGTCGGCGAGCAGGGCGATCGCCGAGCGGGAGACGAGCTCGAAGGCCGTCAGCCACTCGCCGCACCGGCGCTCGAACGAGCGCAGGACGCCAGGCAACGTGCTGCCGTCGGGTATGGCGATCCATGCCGTCGCACGCGACGACGGCTCGTAGGCGAGTTCGAACGATGCCGCCGTGACGATCCCGAAGGTGCCGCCCGTCCCGATGAAGAGCTGGGTGAGGTCGAGGCCCTCGTTCTGCTTGCGCAACGGACGAAGCAGGTCGAGCACGGTGGTGTCGGGGTCGGCCAGGACTGCCTGTACGCCAAGGGTGCGCCGCCTCGCATCGCCGTATCGAATCACGTTGGAGCCAGCGATGTTCGTGGAGACCATGCCACCCACCGATGGGTCCGAGCCGACTTCGATAGGGAGGCGTAGCCCCCACTCGGCCAGCCGCTGGTTGATGTCCGACAGGAGCCACCCTGCCGAGACGGTCAGGGTCCGGGAGTCGACGTCGAGGTCGAACGTCCGGCGCATTCGCTCGGTCGACAGGATCACCTGTGTCCCCGACCCGTCGGGAAGCCCGGCACCCACAAGGCCGGTGTTCGCCCCCTGAGGGACGATATGCGCGCCGTGGCTTCGGCACGTGGTGAGGACACGGCGTACCTCATCCACCGATGCGGGCCGGACCACCAGCGCGGCGATTCCGGACAGGTTATTCGGGCTTTCCTGGTAGCGCGCCAGGTCGTCGTCGGGGGTGAGCACCCCGTGCGGGCCGACGATCGCGGTGAGAGCGGCAGTGAGGGAGGGCAGCAAGGCACTACTCCTTCGGGGTGGGCTTCCTACTACACCCTGTCATCCCGGGACCGTTGACATATACCGTTAGCGCAGATTCCATTGCCAGAATGGCTAAGAATCCGACGCTGCCGCAGTTGCGTGCGTTTCGGGCCGTGGCGACCGAGCTTCATTTCGGGCGGGCCGCGGCACGGCTACACACGTCCCAGCCGCCGTTGACGCGCCACATCCAGGCGCTTGAGGAGGCCGTGGGCGTCGCCCTCTTCCAGCGCAACACGCGCAACGTCGAGCTCACCTCGGCGGGTGTCGCGTTCCTGGCCGAGGTGGAGGTCGCCATCGCCCGGCTGGACCGCGCGACCGCGCTTGCGCAAGCGGCCGCCGCCGGGCAGTCCGGTGGGTTGTCGATCGGCTTCGTAGAGCCCCTGGGAGTCTCGATCCTTCCCCAGGTCATGAGCCAGTTCATCCTCCTGCATCCGAACATGGACCTCGATCTGTACCAGCTCGACACGCGGGACCAGATCGCTCGGCTCCACGAGGGCAGCCTGGACTGCGGGTTCATTCGAGCCCCGGCGAACGTCGACCCGCGGCTTAGCTTCGAGCCGGTGTGCACCGATGTGTTCGTGGCCGCCCTGCCGCACAATCACCCGCTGGCCCTCGCGGGAGCCGCGCGGATCGACCTGGCACAGCTGGCGGACGAGCCGTTCATCTCGTACCAAGGCGCCATCGGGCAGGGGATGATCAGCGCACTGCTGTCCGGTTGTGCCTCGGCCGGATTCACGCCGGTGGTGCGGCGACAGGTTCAGAGCACGGTCATGGTGCTGGCCCATGTCGCTGCCGGTGACGGGGTCGCCCTCATCTCCAGCGAGATGGCGCGGATCCCACGCAAGGGCATCTACTTCGTCCCCCTGACTGGGGATCCCGCCGGCTCGACGATCCTTCTCGCGTGGCGTCGCGGGGAGACGAGCGCGGCCCGGGCGAACCTGCTCCACCTGACCCAACGCGCGACATCCACCACGTCGAAGAGATGACGGTGATGCCTTGTAGGGCATGAAACTTGTCGCAATCAGCATCAGTGTGCGCTGTGTGGCTCATTAGCATCGAGCCACCGAGCAATACAAGCGTTGCGTCACCACTGCCGCCCTCGGCGGTGACCGTTGACAAGACCCGCCCCGGCGTCACCGCACCCAGCATCCCGTTGGGTCTGCCCCGGTCGACGATCAGGAGATAAAGATGCCCAGAAGAACTCGTTGCGCGGCGATCATCGCCGCTGCCTGCGTCGCCGTGGCGACCGTCGGTGGATGCTCAGGAACGGACTCGGGGAGCGGCGACTCGTCCAAGCCTATTGCGGTTGGTGGGCTGCTTCCGCTCTCGGGCGGTGGCTCCGTCTACGGACCCGACATCGAGACGGCCCTCAGGGTCGCTGTGGACGAGATCAACCAGAAGCCGCCGATGGGACGCAAGTTCGACCTGCACATCGCCGACGACCAGACCGACCCGGATGCGGGTACCCGCGCTGCCCAGAAGCTGATCAGCGTCAACCGGGTGTCCGCGATTCTCGGTATCTGGTCGAGTTCGGTCACTTTGGCGGTGGCACCCATGGCGATACAGAGCGACGTGATGGTCGGAACAGCAGCCGGAGCGGGAGATGTGACGAAGCTCGACGACCGCGACCTGGTCTGGCGGTTCTACCCGCCGGGCAAATACACCGGTGAGGCCATCGCCCAAGCCGTGAAAGCCCAAGGTTGGGATAGCGCCGTCGCGATGTCTCGCAACGACCCCAGCGGCCTGACCATCATCGACAGCTTCCGCAAGAGCTTCGAGGCCAAGGGCGGGAAGATCCTGGACTCGGTCACCTACCCGCCCAGTCAGTCCAGCTACACCGGCGAGGTACGCAAGGCGATCGACGCCAAAGCGGACGTCGTCGTCAACGTCGGCTACACCCCTGAACTGTCGGCGATGCTCAAGGACGCGGCGAACACTCCCGACAAGGGAACCTGGCTGTCGGTGGGTTGGTCGGTCAACGGCGACCTGTTCAAGGCAGTAGGCGACGCCGCGGCGGAGGGAATCTACTCCGTCGACGCGGCACCCAACGTCGACGGCGGCGCCTTCCGCCACGTCAGCGAGGCGTTCCAGAGCAAGACGGGCAAGGAGCTGTTGCCGAGCAACACGTTCGTCTTCTCGGCATACGACTCGGCCGTCGTGGCGGCCCTCGCGATGACCGCCTGCACGTGTACGAAGGGCAAGGCGTTCACCGACGCCATCCGCGCAGTGTCCGGCGGGCCCGGCGAGGAGGTCGACACGTATGCCGCGGGCGTCGCCGCTTTGGCGAAGGGTGCCGACATCAACTACCAGGGCGCGTCGAGCAACCTCGAGTTCGACGACAAGGGTGACCAGCTCTCGGACTACGGCATCTACCAGGTGCGTGCCGGCAAGATCGATTTGGTCCGAGCGTTCTCACTTCAGACACCGTGACCGGTACAGGTGACAAGCGATGATCCAGGCAGTGGTCAACGGAATCGCCGATGGCATGCTCATCGGACTGATGGCGCTGGGCATCACGCTGATCTACGCGGTGCAGAAATTCCCCAACGTCAGTCATGGTGCCCTCGTGACGGGCGGCGCGTATCTCACCTACCTCAGTCAGGCACTGACCCAACGCTGGTACCTCGCGGTAGCTCTGGGGCTGGTCCTCAGTGTCGCGCTCGGCATGGCGGCATACCAGGTGGTGATCAGGCCCTTCATCGCCGCACCACTGATGACGCTCATGATCGTGACGATCGGCCTGGAGTTCGTCCTCGACTACACCATCGCCCTCGTATGGGGAAACTCGTTGCGCACATACGACTTCGGGCTCACCGGCCAGACCACCGTCGGTGGTTTCTACACCACGCATGCGGCCCTGGCGACCAGTGCGGTGGCGCTGCTCGCCATGGCCGGAACCGCGGTGGTCCTGACCCGGTCGCGACTTGGCCGCGACATGCGCGCCCTGTCAGACGACCCCTCGCTGGCCCAGGTGGCCAGGGTGTCCCGCCAGCGGACACTCCTGTTCACGTGGGGCTTGGTCGGCCTGCTCGCCGGGTTGGCCGGCGTCTCCTACGGAGTGAAGGCGCAGCTCACTCCGATGCTCGGATGGCACCTGCTCCTGCCCTCATTCGCCGCCGCGATCCTCGGCGGGCTCGGCAGCTTTACGGGAGCGATCCTCGGTGGCGTTCTCATCGGTGTCGGCATGGAGGTCTTCTCGCTCCTGCTGCCCACGGTCTACAAGCCCGCCATGGCCTTCGTCGTCCTGACCGTCCTCCTGCTCGCGCGGCCGCGCGGACTCTTCGGGAAGGCGGTCCGGGTATGAACGCCTACCTTCCAGGTATCGCGACGGTGGCGTTGATGTACGGCGCACTCGGATTGTCGCTGAATCTGCAGGTCGGACGCACCGGAATCATCAACTTCGGCCACATCGCGTTCTTCGGAGTCGGGGTCTACACCACCGCCCTGCTGTCGCTGCACGGCATACCGCTGTGGCTGTCGGTGCCGGCTGCCGCTGTCGCGGGTGGGTTGTGCGCCATTCCGCTCGGCTGGGCCGCCGCCCGACTCACATCGCACTACCTGGCCATCGTCACCATCGGCTTCGCCGAGGCCCTCCGGGTGGTCCTGCTGAACCTCGAGGTCACGGGCGGGCCGTCCGGCCTCGTCGGCGTCCCGCGTCCGCTCGGTGACGCTCCACTGGAGACATTCTCGATGGTGTGGCTGGTCCTGGCGGCTGGCCTGCTCGCACTGACCTACGGGCTGGTACGGCTCTTCACGCGAGGGCTCCTCGGGCTGAGCCTTACCGGAATTCACGACGACGAGCCGGCGGCCGCCATGCTCGGGCGTAGCGTCGCGGCCTACAAGACCCTGGTGCTCGCCTGGGGATCCATGCTCGCCGCCCTGACGGGAGCCTTCTACGTCCACTGGATCGGGTACGCATCCACGGAGCAGTTCGACCCTCGCGTCACCTTCTACCTTTGGGCAGGGATCGTGGTGGGCGGGGCGAGCAACGCCGGCGCATGGCTAGGGTGTGCGGCCATCGCCGGTCTCTTCGAGGCCACCCGTTTCATCGGTGACTTCGGTTTCACCGCGTTGTCCGAGACGCAGATCGCCTCGGTGCGGTGGATCATCATCGGGCTGGTCCTGATCCTCACAATGCGATTCCGCCCGCAAGGCCTCCTTCCCGTACGCACCCGGTTGTCGCGCTCCGCCGCCCCGACGGTGACCGCACCGGCGGCGAGCGGGGACCGCCGGGTGAAGGAGAGCGCGGATGCTTGAGACCCGAGCATTGAACGTGCGCTTCGGAGGCATGCGGGTCGTCAAGGATGTTTCGCTCACCTTCGCCGCTGGCCAGGTCACCGGCCTCATCGGCCCCAACGGTGCGGGCAAGACCACGCTCTTCGACTGTGTCACCGGCTTCGTCAAGGCTCATACCGGCACGGTCCTGGTCGACGGCCGGCCACTGCGGCGGTTGGCCCCGCACCTGGTGGCCGCCGCTGGGGTTGCCCGGACCTTTCAGACGCCGCGCATGTTCGACAGCCTCACCACTCTCGAGAATCTCGTGGTCGCTGGAGCGCCAGCCTCGTCGTTGTCCTCGTTCCTCACCACGTTTCGAGCCCGCCATCATCGGTCGCTGGTGGACCTGCTCACGACCCGAGCCCGTGAGCAGGCGGCATTCGTCGGGTTGACCGAGGTGCGGGAAAACCGGGCGGACGCCCTCTCCGGCGGGCAGCGAAAGCTTCTGGAGATCGGTCGTGCGCTCATGCGCGAGCCCAAGGTACTTCTCCTCGACGAGCCGGTGGCCGGTGTGAACCCTGTGCTGGCTCGGCAGATCGCGGCCACCATACGGCAGGTCGCCGAACGAGGCGTTGCCGTCGGTGTGATCGAGCACAACATGGAGTTCGTCATGGCGAACTGCACGCACGTCTACGTGATGGCTCAGGGATCGGAGCTGGCGTCCGGCGCGGCCGACGACGTACGACGACGTCCCGAGGTGCTTGAGGCATACCTGGGAGGTCACCAGTGACGGCCGTCAGGGTGTCGGGTCTGTGCGCCGGCTACGGCGGCGCGCAGATCCTGAACGGAGTCGACTTGGAGGTCGGCGAGGGAGAGGTTGTCGCCGTCATCGGACCGAACGGTGCCGGTAAGTCCACCTGCGTCAAGGTCATCGCTGGGCTGCTGCCCTGGACGCGCGGCGAGATCGAGGTGGGTGGTGTACCTGTCACCTCGGCGGGTGGGCAGGATCCAGCGCGTGCGTCGCTTGGCTACGTGCCACAGGTACGCAACACCTTCCCGAGCCTGAGCGTGCGGGAAAACCTCCAGGTGATGGCGCCACGGTCGTGGAGTCGACGTCGGATCGGCGCGAGAGTCGCCGACCTCTTGGAGCAGTTTCCCCAGATCACCCGGTTGGCAGAGCGGCCGGCTGGCCTGTTGTCGGGTGGCGAGCGGCAGAGTCTGGCGCTGGCCATGGCCCTGGTCCGTGAACCCAAGGTGCTCCTGCTCGACGAACCCGCGGCAGCGCTGTCTCCCAAGGCGGCCACGGAGGTGTTCGCGATGGTCGGACGCTTGCGTGAGCGTGGCGTGAGTGTCCTGGTCGTGGAGCAGAACGTCCGGCTCGCACTGGCAGCATCGGATCGTTGCTACGTCCTCGAAGGCGGCCGGGTGGCCCTCGAAGGGACAGCCTCGGACTTGCTGGATGATCCCCGGCTCGGCGGCCTGTACCTGGGCGGCGACGTGGCCACCCCGGAGCAGCAAGGGAGAGCTCGACAATGACCGACACCTACCTCGTCAATGCCGTGGTGATCGACGGCGCCGGAAACGATCCGCTTGAAGGCGCTTGGGTGCGCTTGACCGATGGGATCATCACTGGCCTGGGCACCGGTGCCGCTCCACGCTCGGAGAAGGCCACGACGGTCGACTGCGCTGGCCGTACGGTCATGCCGGGCCTGATCGACGCCCATGCCCACATGGCGGCTGTCGACTATCTCGACCGGCTCCTGGACAGCCCTCGACCGTTGTTCGCGGCCCGCGTCCTCGCCGAAATCGAGTCGACGCTCGACCACGGCTACACCACCATCAGGGACGCCGGCTACACCGATGCGGGGTTCAAGCAGGCAATCCGTGACGGGTTCGTGCGCGGACCACGCCTCTTGACTTCCAACGGTCCGCTGAGCCAGACAGGCGGGCATTCCGACCTCAGGCCGGCGCACCAGCGCGAGGCTGTCCCCACGACTGACGGCCTGGTCTGGCCGGGAGTCGTCGTCGACGGAGTGGACCAGGCTCGACGGGGCGCCCGCGAGGTCCTGCGAGCCGGGGCCGACCAGGTGAAGGTCATGGCCAGTGGTGGCTGCGCCTCGCATGGGGACGACGTGACCGAGCCCCAGTTCACCCGGGATGAGCTGTCAGCCATCGTCTACGAGGCACAAGCGCGAGGGAAGTTTGTGATCGCGCACGCATACAACCCCGCGGCGATCGCGAACGCTGTGGCGGCTGGCGTCAGGTCGATCGAGCACGGCAACCTGCTGGACGAAGAGGCGGCCGCCCTCATGTCGAGCGCCGGCTGTTTTCTGGTGCCGACCATCCCGACGTTCCAGCTGCTGTCGCTGGAGGGGACCAGCATGGGAATGACGCAGGAGCAGGTCGACCAGGTGGACACTGTGCTGAAGTCCGCGTTCACGTCGATCGAGATCGCCGTCGCCGCCGGCGTCCGCGTCGGGTCGGGGTCCGATGTCCTCGCGCGACACCAGACACGCAAAGCCCTGGCCCTCGAACTCCAGGCCCGCGTGTTGGGCAACTTGGGAGCTCTGAGGGCGGCCACGTCCGTCAACGCGGAGCTCATCGGGCGCGGGGCCGACCTCGGACAAGTGGCCGAGGGCTTCGTTGGCGACCTGCTGATCGTCGACGGTAACCCGGTGGACGACATTGACGTACTCCAAGACAAGTCACGCATCCACGCCGTTCTGCAACACGGTGCCTTCGTCGTCGATCGACGTCCGGAAACCTCTCACTCCACTGTCGACACCCAAGGAGCACAACGCTGATGGACCGCAACGACGTGACCTGGCGCGGCTATTGGTCCGCCGCTGTGACCCCGTTTACGAGCACAGGAGCTGTCGACGAACAGGCTCTACGTGACGTGGTGACCCAGTCGGTCGGCCAGGGTGTCCACGGCATCTGTGTGAACGGAAGCACCGGGGAGTGGTTCAGCCAGACGTTGTCCGAGCGTAGGCGAGTCGCGGAAGTTGTCGTCGAAGCCGTAGGTGGCCAGACCCCAACCGTCGTGGGAGTGACCGCGACTCGGGTGTCCGACGCCGTGGACCTCGCCAAGCACGCCGCGCAGATCGGCGCCGACTCCGTGATCGCCGCTCCGCCACCGCTTGCCCGTCCGACGTACAGGGAGCTGGAGTCCTACTACAGCGAGATCTTCGATGCGACGGACCTGCCCGCCTGGCTCTACAACTTCCCGCAGGACAATGGGCACGCGATCTCGGTCGACGAGCTCGTCAGGCTTAGCGCCATCCCGACCGTGGTCGCGGTCAAGCAGAGCGCTCCCGGCATCGAGGAGCTGATCGCCACGATCGAGGCAGTGGGCTCGACCCTGCGGGTGTTCGGCAACATGCTGAGCCGGCTCGGGGCGGCCCTGATTCGGTCAGGCTTCGGCGGAGACGGGCATTTCGGCAGCGGCATGCTGCTCGGAGCCCAGATGCCGGCCTTCTTCGAAGCGACGTGGAAGGGCGACGTCGCTGGCGCCGAAGAGATCGCCGCCCGCTACGCCAGGCTGATGGACCGTATCGCCGGGGCACGCCCGGACGGCTACAACTGGGCCTTCGGCGGGATGCAGTCGACCCTGAAAGCAGCCATGAACGTTCTCGGAGAGAGCGGGGGCTATCCCCGCCAGCCCAAGCTGCCGGTCGACGACCCCCAGGACCTCGCCCAGATCCGCGAGATCCTGCGCGAGGCCGGGTTGTTGCGCGCCGCCGCGTCGGCCGGCCACTCGGCCAGTTGAGCAACCGCTCAGACAACGGCGACGCCGACCGCCGCCAGACTGAGCGCGATCGACAGGAGGATGGCCCATGCCAAGCCAGTCCCGCCGCGGATGGGCGGCGAGTCGGTGCGCGGCGGCCACGACCGTGGTCGCCAGAGCGGTTGAGGCTCCAGTACCAGGTAGAGCAGGACGCCCACCTGACCGACGGTGAACAACCAGAACCACGCCCATCTGTTGGCGTACCGATGGTGGCTATGGCCGAGCATGAGCAGGAACGTCCCCACCCAGGCGGCCAATGTCGCCACCTGCAGCGGTTCCCACACGACATTGGCGGGCCACCAACCGGCCTCGCGGTCGGCGCGGATTCTCAGCGATATTGGACGGTCCGACGCGTTGATTTGCTGCTGGAGCCACGCCAACGCGGCGTCGCTCTCCGGATAGATGGCGTCCGGCCGTTCGATGTTCTCCTGCCACGACACCAGCGTGGTCGTCCGCCACCGCCACCACCCGTTGGCCCATCGGACCCTGTGGTCGCCGCGTTCGTAGTCCAGGTAGGTGATCCGACCCGCGGCGAGGTCCGCGGTCAGGTCCGACTCCGACCGCTCAGGTGGGCGGATCGAGGCCATGGTGGTCGCGGCACCGGCGACAAGGACAAAAAGGAGCAGCACGCGGAACGCGGCGCTCCACCAGTCGCCGGGACGCCAGCCGAGGGCGGGCGCGGACCCGGCGACCGGAACCGATTCAGGTACGACCATGTCGACTCCCGACCGCGTGGGCTCCGCCACCTAGGAGTGTGCCATCCGGACGCCGGTTAGAACCGGAACGTTCGATCCTGCTCCCGGGCGGAGATCCACTGTAGTTCGGCGAATTCCTCGGCGGCGAAGCCGATGCCGAAGCGGCCCCAGCCGGTGTCCTTCACACCGCCGAAGGGCATCTGCGGCTCGTCGTTGACCGTCTGGTCGTTGACGTGCACGATGCCGACCTCCAGCCGGGCCGCCAGGCGCATGGCACGTGGCACGTCGCTGGAGATGACGGACGCGACCAGGCCCAGGTCCGACCGGTTGGCCCGGTCGACCGCCTCGTCGGCGGACTCCACGACCTCGACGGTGACGATGGGCCCGAACGTCTCGCCCTGGGCCAGTTCGGTGTCCGCCGGTACGTCGGTCAGGACCGTCGGGGGATAGCACGGGGGCTGCGGCTCACCGCCGGCGACTACCCGCGCGCCGGCGTCGACCGCCTGCTTGACCCGGCGCTCGAGCATCGCCAGCGCCCACTCGTTGATGACCGGGCCGATGATCGTCGCCGGGTCGGCGGGGTCGCCGGTGGGCAGGGCGCGCACCTTGGCGGCGAACTTCGCCAGGAACTGCTCGGCCACCGGCCGGGCCACGTAGATGCGGCGGGCGCACATGCAGACCTGGCCCTGGTGCAGGAAGGCGCCGTACGCCGCGGCCTCGACGGCGTAGTCCACGTCGGCGTCCTCCGCGATGATCATCGGGTTCTGGCCGCTCAGCTGGAGGACGATCCGCTTGAGGTGGACCCCGGCCTTCTCGGCGAGGCGCCGGCCGGTCGGGGTGGAGCCGGTGAAGTTGATCCGCTTGACCCGCCGGCTGGCGAGCATCGCGTCGGCGATCAGACCCGCCTCGCCGGGTGCGTGCGTCACGACGTTCAGCGCGCCACCGGGCAGCCCCGCCTCCTGGAGGATCTCGGCCCACAGCGCACCACCGGTGTACGGCGATTCCTCGGACGGTTTCAGCACTACCGTGTTGCCCAGCGCCAGCGGGCCGGCGATCGCCCGTCCGCTCAAGGCCAGCGAGGCGTTCCACGGCGCGATCGCGCCGACCACCCCGACCGGGCGGCGGACCGCCAGTGCCTGGGTGCCCGGGATGTCGGACGGCAGCAGCTCACCGATCGGCCGGTAGGCCAGCTGTGCCGCCTGGCGCAACAGGCTCACCGCGAAGTCGACCTGGATCTCGCCGAACGGCGCGCCGCAGCCGGTTTCGAGAGCCAGCGCCCGCAGGACGCTGGGCCGGCGGCCCTCCAGGATGTCGGCGGCGCGAAGGAAGACGGTCTGCCGCCGGCCCGGCGCGGCTTGAGACCACCCGGAGAACGCGGTGTGCGCGTGCTCGATCGCCCGGCGGGCGTCCTCGTCGTCGCCGGCCGCGACCGGGCCGATCACCGCTCCTGACCAGGGCGAGCGGTTGTCATAGGTGCGTCCCGAGACCGCCTCGGCCCAGTCTCCGCCGATGAAGTGGCGTACGGCGTCCATGGCCCTCGCTTCCATGTGGGTACGGCGCGATTCTATGAGCGGCGACGGCCGGCACCTCGTCAACCAGTGGTTCGGATGGGTCGAACAACTCTCTCCTATCCTGAACCCATGACGCAGCCAGCATCCGCGGATTTCTCGGTGTCGCTCGAGCGCGGCCTGAAGATCCTGTCCGCCTTCGGCGGCGGCCGGCCGGTGCTGGGCATCGCCGACCTCGCCCGGATGGTCGGGGTCACGAAGAGCACCGCCCACCGGTACGTCGCGACGCTGGTGAAGCTGGGCTACGTCGAGCAGGACCCGGACACCCGGAAGTACTCCCTCGGCCCGCGGGTCGCCGACCTGGGCTTCGCCGCGATCGAGTCGATGGACCTGACCCGGGTGGCGGCACCGCTGCTACAGGGCCTCGCGGACGAGACAGGTTTCACGGTCAGCATGGCGGTCTGCGAGAGCCGCGACGTGGTGTACGTCGACCGCCGGCGCAGCGCCCGCCGCAACACCTTGGCGATGGATCTCAACCTTCAGGTCGGCTCCCGCCTGCCCGCCTACTGCACCGCGATGGGCAAGGCGATGCTCGCCTACAAGGACCCGCAGGCGCTGCGGCAGATCCTCGAACGCTCCGACCTGGCCCGCCGCGGCCCGAAGACGATCACAAACCGCGAGGAACTGCTGGCGGCGCTGGCCAGGGTGCGCCAGGCCGGTATCGCCGTGAACGACGAGGAGCTCGCGCCGGGCCTGCGCTCGTTCGCCGCCCCGGTACGCGACCGGACCGGCGAGGTCGTCGCGGCGGTGAACGTGGCGATCCACCTGAGCGCCGCCCCCAGCTCGATCGAGTCGCTCGCCGCGCAGATCGAGCCGCACCTGCGGCGTACCGCGCGGGAGATCTCGTACCGCATGGGGCACCGTTCGGAAAAGTAAAAAACTGTTTCGGTATCCCGAACGCAGTGTTGCCCGCGTCACACGGGGCTCTTACGTTCGTCGCACGCCAGCGCCCCCGTTGCCCGCAACGCAGGCGATGCGCGGTCTCCGATCACCCCTTGAAGGAGTCCAGCGTGAGCGACACGTCATCCGGCGCTATCAGCCGTCGTTCTCTTATACGGGCAGTGGGCCTCGGCACCGCCGCCATCGGCAGTACCCCGTTTCTGAGTGCCTGCGGTGGACTCAAAGGAACGGGCGGCTCCTCGTCCGACGTACTGAAAATCGGCTACGTCAGCCCGCAGACCGGCCCGCTGGCCAGTTTCGCGACCGCCGACAACTTCGTCGTGTCGCAGATCCAGGAAGCGGTCAAGGCCGGCTTCGACGCCGGTGGCAGGAAGCGCCAGCTGGAGATCGTCGTCAAGGACACCCAGTCCAATCCGAACCGGGCCACCGAAGTCACTCGGCAGCTGATCACCAGCGACAAGGTAGACCTGATCGTCGGCTCGTCGACGCCGGACACCACCAACCCGGTCGCCGACCAGTGCGAGGCCAACGGCATTCCCAACGTCACCACGATCGCGCCGTGGGAAGCCTGGTTCAAGGGCCGCGGTGGTAAGTCGGGCGAGGGCTTCAAATACACCACGCTGTTCTTCTTCGGCATGCAGGAGTTCGCCGACTGCTTCTTCCCGATGTGGCAGCGCGCCGGCGCCACCAGCAAGAACGTGGCCGCGCTATGGCCGAACGACACCGACGCCAACGCGTTCCGGCAAGGGCTCGGCCCGATGATGCAAAAGGCCGGCTACACCCCGATCGACGGCGGCGCATACCAGGATGGCGCAACGGACTTCACCGCTCAGATCGCGAAGTTCAAGAGCTCCGGCGCCGAGCTTTTCACCTGTACGCCGATCCCGCCGGACTTCCAGACCTTCTGGAAGCAGACCCAGCAGCAGGGGTTCCGCCCCAAGCTCGCCACGGTCGCCAAGGTCATGCTGTTTCCGTCTGAGGCAGAGGCGCTCGGCCAGCTCGCCGAGAACATCGCCACCGACTGCTGGTGGAGCCCCGCCCACCCGTACAAGTCCACACTGGACGGCAAAAGCGCCAAGGACCTCGCCGACGGGTTCGCCGCCTCGGCCGGCAAGCAATGGACTCAGGCACTCGGCTCGATCTACTCGCTCTTCGAGATCGCGATCCAGGCCTTCAAGGACGCCGGTGACCCGAAGGATCGCGACGAGGTGGCGTCCAAGCTGCGGACCATGAAGATCAGCTGCATGAGTGGCGACCTGGACTTCAACACCGGACCGGAGCCGGGCATCGCGATTCAGCACCCGGTGGGCGTGCAGTGGCGCAAGGGCGAGAAGTTCCCCTGGGACATCGTGGTCGTCGACAACACCGCCAACCCGGCGGTACCGATCGGCGGCGACCTCAAGCCCACCAACGCCTGATGGCACCGCTGCTCCACCTGGAGAACATCACCAAGAGCTTCGGCCGGGTCACCGTCGCGAAGGACATGACGCTTTCGGTCGCGCCCGGCGAGGCGCTCGGTATCGTCGGCCCGAACGGCGCCGGTAAGTCCAGCCTCTTCGCGATGATCTCCGGCGATCTGCGGCCGGATCGCGGCACGATCCGGTTCGACGGGCGCGACATCACCGGGGCCGCGCCGCACGCCCGGACCAGGGCCGGCATCGGCCGTACTTACCAGGTCCCGCGGCCGTTCGAGCACCTTACGGTCTTCGAGAACGTGTTGGTGTGCGGGCACCAGGGCGCCCGGCTCAAGGGCCGGGCGGCCTGGCAGCGGACCATGGAGGTCCTTGATCGCACCGGCCTGGCTCCGCTCGCCAACACCCCGGCCGGCCGCCTCGGGCTGCTGCAACGCAAGCGCCTCGAGGTCGCACGCGCCATGGGTACCGGCCCGCGGCTGGTGCTGCTCGACGAGGTGGCCGGCGGGCTGACCGAGCCCGAGGTGCTGGAGCTGGTCACCGTGGTCAGGCAGCTGCACACCGAGGGCCTGGGCATCGTCTGGATCGAGCATGTCGTACACGCGCTGGTGAAGACCGTGGGCCGGATGGTGTGCCTGGCCGGCGGCGACGTGGTCGCCGACGGCGACCCGGTCGAAGTGCTCGCCGACCCGAAGGTACGCGAGCTCTACCTCGGCGCAGGCCCGGAGGCCGGCGCAGGCACAGCAGCGGAGGTGCTGCAATGACCCTGCTGTCGATCCGGGACCTCACCGTCCATCATGGACAGCTGCGCGCCGTGGACCGGCTCAGCCTGCGGGTCGGCGAGGGCGAGGTACTGGCCGTCATCGGCGCGAACGGCGCGGGGAAGTCGTCGCTGCTGCGCGCCGTCGCCGGACTCACCCCACCCTCCTCGGGCAGCATCCACCTGCGGGACCGCGATATCACCCGGCTGCCGGCCCACGAACGGGTCTGCGCCGGGGTGGCGCTGGTGCCCGAGGGACGGCGGCTGTTCCGTTCGCTGACGGTGCAGGACAACCTGCTGACCGGTACCTATCGCAAGCGGCCCGGCCCGTGGACCCTCGCCCGGGTGTACGAGCTGTTTCCGTGGATGGCCGACCGGCGCCGGCAGAACGCGGCCCAGCTGTCCGGCGGCGAGCAGCAGGCTGTGGCGATCGGCCGGGCGCTGCTGTCCAACCCGGACCTGCTGCTGCTCGACGAGTTGTCGCTGGGCCTGGCGCCGGTGGTCGTCCGGCGGATCTACGAGGTGCTGCCCGGCATCGTCAGCGGCGGGACGGCCGCCCTGATCGTCGAGCAGGACGTGGCGCAGGCGATGCGGGTCGCAGGCAGGGTGCACTGCCTGCTCGAGGGTCGGTCGGTGCTCGAAGGGCGGCCCCAAGACCTCAACGCCGCACGGGTCGAGCACGCCTACTTCGGCATCGGAGAGGAACGGCACTGACATGGAGATACTCAACGCCGTCATCCAGGGGCTGCTGATCGGCGGCCTGTACGCGCTGTTCGCCGCCGGCCTGTCGCTGATGTTCGGCGTGATGCGGATCGTCAACCTGGCGCACGGCGACCTCGCCGTGGTCGCCGCCTTCCTCGCGCTGGCGCTGGTCAGCGGCACCGGCCTGCCCCTGTGGCTGGTCGTACTCGTGACCGTTCCGATGTTCGCGTTGCTGGGTTACCTCACCCAGCGGGTGCTTCTGCAACGGAGCTTGTCGTCCGGCCCGCTGGCCACACTGCTGGTCACCTTCGGCCTGTCGATCGTGCTCCAGAACGTCCTGCTGGAGGCGTTCTCCGCGGACACCCGTACGCTCGACGGCGGCTCGTTCGCCACCGGCTCGTTCCGGCTCAACGCCGCCGTCTCGATCGGTTACCTGTCGCTGGCCACGTTCCTGCTCGCGGTGCTCGTACTGATCGGGATCCAGCTGTTCCTGTCCCGCACCGGTCTGGGCCGGATGCTGCGCGCGTCCGCCGACGACCGGGAAACGGCCGGCCTGGTCGGCGGGAACCCGCGGCACATCTACGGGATCGCCACCGCAATCGCGTTCGCCACCGTGGCGATCGCCGGGCTGATGTTCGCGATGCGTTCCTCGTTCGACCCGTCGATCGGGCCGTCCCGGCTCATCTTCGCGTTCGAGGCGGTCGTCATCGGCGGGCTCGGGTCGCTTTGGGGCACTCTGCTCGGTGGTGTCGTCCTCGGCGTCACCCAGTCGCTCGGCGCCCAGATCGACCCCGCGCTCACGCTGCTCGCCGGTCACCTGGTCTTCCTCGCCGTGCTGGCGTTCCGACCGCAGGGCCTGATCCCCGGACGGACCGCATGAGCCTGTCCGCCGCCCTCACCAGCCGGGCCGCCGCCGCGGTCGACGTCCGCCGGGCCGGCCGATCCGCCACGGTGTCCGCGCTGATGCCGCTGGCCGCCGTCGTGGTCCTGGCCGCGTTGCCCTTCCTGGTGTACGCCGGAGTCACCGACACCCTGGTGAACCTCTTCGTCCTGATCGCGCTGGCCAGCATGTGGAACCTGCTCGCCGGGTTCGGTGGCCTGGTCTCGGTCGGGCAGCAGGCCTACATCGGCATCGGTGCCTATAGCGTGATCGCCTTCGCCGGGCAAGGGGTGCAGCCGTACCTCGCGATCCTGCTCGCCGCGCTGACCAGCGTCATTTTCGCGGTGCCGACCTCGTGGTTGGCGTTCCGCCTGCGCGGCGACTACTTCGCGGTCGGCACCTGGGTGATCGCCGAGGTCTACCGCCTGGTGGTCGTCCGCGTCGACAGCCTCGGCGGGGCCAGCGGCAAGGGGCTGACCGGGCTGGCCGGCATCGACCAGACCCTGCGCGGCGCGCTGACCTACTGGGTGGCACTCGGCCTCGCGTTCGCCTCGATCGCCACCTGCTATCTGCTGCTGCGCGGCCGGCTCGGCCTGTCGCTCATGGCGGTTCGCGACGAGGAGACAGCGGCCGGTTCCGCCGGCATCGACGTACGGCGGGCCAAGTATCTGGTCTACCTGGTAGCGGCGGCCGGATGCGGAGCGGCCGGCGGCGTGATCACGGTCAGCTCGCTCAGCGTCAACCCCGACGCCGTCTTCAGCGTGCAGTGGTCGGCCTACATGATCTTCATTGTGGTCATCGGTGGCATCGGCTTCATCGAGGGCCCGCTCCTGGGCGCCGTCGTCTTCTTCGCCCTGCAACAGTTCCTCGCCGACTACGGGTCCTGGTACCTGGTGCTGCTCGGCGCGATCGGTATGGCCGCCGCGCTCTGGCTCCCCGGCGGGCTGTGGGGCGTGATGCGCGACCGCACCGGACTCAGCCTGTTCCCCGTCGGCTATCACGTCAGACTCTGAGGAAAGGAGCCACGCCATGGGTTTGCTCGACAGCGTCGGCTGGCAAGGAAACATTTTCAAGAACGGGACGTGGGTGGCCGGTGGCGCCGGCGACTACCCGGTCGTCGAACCGGCCACCGGCGCGACGCTGGGCCGGATGGGCCACGCCAACGCGCGGGACGTGGCCGAGGCCGGTGCCCACGCCGCCGAGGCGCAGAAGGAGTGGGCCGCGTTGCCGCATACCGCTCGCGCCGCGGTGCTGCGCCGGGCCGGAGACCTCTGGCAGCAACACGCCGGCGAGATCAGCGGCTGGAACGTCCGCGAGGTCGGCGCGGTGCCGGGCATGGCAGGCTTCGCGCTGCACGTCGCGGCCGAGGAATGCTACGAGGCGGCATCGCTGCCCAGCCGGGCGATCGGCGAGCTACTGCCCTCCGAACAGCCCCGGCTGTCGATCGCCCGCCGCGTGCCGGCCGGCGTGGTCGGCGTCATCTCGCCGTTCAACGTGCCGATCATCCTGGGTATCCGCTCGGTCGCTCCGGCGCTCGCGCTCGGCAACGCGGTGATCCTCAAGCCGGACCCGCGCACCGCGGTCACCGGCGGCACGCTGATGGCCCGGATCTTCGAGGAGGCGGGCCTGCCGGCCGGGCTGCTGCACATGCTGCCGGGCGGTGCCGACGTGGGCGAGGCGATGGTGACCGACCCGAACATCCGGGTCATCTCGTTCACCGGGTCAACCCCGGTCGGCCGCCGCATCGGCGAGCTCGCCGGCAAGCACCTCAAGCGGGCTCATCTCGAACTCGGTGGCAACTCCGCCCTGCTGGTACTCGACGACGCGGACGTCGACGCCGCGGTCAACTTGGCCGCATGGGGGTCCTTCTTCCACCAGGGCCAGATATGCATGACCACCGGCCGGCACCTGGTCGCCGCGCGGATCTACGACGAGTTTGTGGAGCGGCTCGCCGACAAGGCCGGCAAGCTGCCCGTCGGCAACCCGGCGACCGAGCAGGTCGCGCTCGGCCCGATCATCGACGCCGGTCAGCGCGACAAGATCCACGGCATGGTTACGGCCAGCGCCGACCAGGGCGCCAAGGTCATCGCCGGGGGATCGTACGAGCAGCTGTTCTACCGGCCGACGGTGCTGGCCGACGTGCCGTTGACCGCCCCGGCCTTCGCCGAGGAGGTGTTCGGCCCGGTCGCGCCGGTCACCCGGGTCTCCACTGTGGACGAGGCGGTCGAGTTCGCCGGGGCAAGCGAATACGGACTCTCGCTCGGCATCGTCACCCGGGACGTGATGCGCGGCCTAGCCGTCGCCGAGCAAATCCCCACCGGGATCGTGCACATCAACGACCAAACCGTCAACGACGAGGCCAACGCCCCGTTCGGCGGCGTCCGCGCGTCCGGCACAGGCTCCCGCTTCGGCGGCGCCCCGGCCAACATCGACGCCTTCACCGAAACCCGATGGATCACCCTGCGCGGCGAACCAGCCACATACCCCTTCTAAAGCCGTTGGTGTACCGCGTCAGGCGGAGTCGTCGCGGCGCACCTTGCCGCCATCGGTGTTGGTCATGGCGGCGACGAGGTCGTCGCGGGCGCGGGCTACGCGGGAGCGGATGGTGCCGACGGGGCAGTCGCAGACCTGTGCCGCTTCGGCGTAGGAGAGGCCGAGGATCTGGGTGGCGACGAACGCTTCGCGCCGCTCGGGTGCCAAGCCGGTCAGCAGTCGCCGCAGCACCACCTGGTCCTCGACGGCGGAGCCGGTCGCGGCTCGGGAGTCGGCCGCAGCCTGCCAGTCTTCCAGCGGGCGTGGTCGAGGTCGGGCGGCTGCCGCGCGGTGGTGGTCGACGACGACGCGGCGGGCGATCACGTACAGCCAGGTGCTGGCGGAGGAGCGGGCGGCGAAGCGGGGCAGGCTGCGCAGCGCTCGGATGTAGGTTTCCTGCGTCAGGTCGTCGGCCTCCCCTGCGCCGGCGAGGTGGGCGATAAACCGCCAAACCTGCTGCTGGGTGGCGCGGACAAACGCGGCCGCGGCGGCTTGGTCTCCGCGACCGGCGGCGACCGCCAGCCGCGTCGTCTGGTGCTCGTCGTCCATGTATTCCTCCATACCGGCGTCACGTACGGTGCTCTCGCCCGAGGCTCTGTGTCACGCTGCCCACCGGTCGTCCGCTCGCGCATGAACAGCGCCGGTTGCCCGGAGTTGGCCGGGTACGAGCCGGAGGGTGGGTCGGGCGGGTGCTGTCTCCGGCTCGGGATCGAAGCTGGCCCGCCACCGATCGCGGCGATCGCCCCTGCCGGCGGGCGGTTCACCTGGGCCGATGCCGAGCCGGGACATGACCAGGATGATCGCGTAGCCGGCGACGATGATCGAGTGGCTTAGCACGCGGGTCAGGTCGACTCGGCCGGCGATCAGGTCGTTCATGGTCAGCAGCGTGAGCGCGCCGACGAACGCGGTGAGGGTCGGCACGATTCCGGTCGGCCGGGTGCGACGCAAGGCGATCCAGGCGAACCCGGCGGCGACGGCGAGGTTCCACGCGGCCGACTCGTGCCACAGGTGACCCCCGGCGCCGGCACCGGCGGCGTGCAGGTGCTGCGTTGCCGCGGAGCCGCCGATCTGGGCGGCGCCGAGCAGAAACTGGGCGAGCCCGAACGCGCCGAGCAGGATCCGCAGCGCCGCCGAGAGGCGGGCCCGGCGCGGGCCGGGCGCCGCCTCGAGGACCGTGTCGTCGACCGCGATGCCCGTCGGCGCCGGCGCGGTGCGCATCAGCCGGGTAACCCTGGCCGCGGCGTCGAACCAGTCGCGGCAGGCCACGCACCCGGCCAGGTGCGCGTCCGTGGCTTCGCGTTCGGCAAGGCTCTCCTCGCCGTCGAGGCGGACCGACAGCGATTCCCGGAAGTGTTCGCACCCCATGTACTGGTAGTCGGTCCAAGACGCCGGAAGGTTCCCGGAGATGACAGGTCAGGTTCCGGACTGTCGCCGGCGGCGCCACAGCAGGCCGCCGAGCGCGGCGAGGGCGAGGACCGCGACGGCCACGATCACCCATACGACACCCGAGGATGACGAGGAGTCGCTGGCCTGGCCCACCGGGGTCGATGACGGCGCGGCGGCGCTGGTGGCCGGGGCCGTGGTCGGATCGAGGCTCGGGCTCGGCTCCGCTGAGGGGTGGGCGGCGCGACCTGGTTGGTGAACGTGAAGCTGCCCTCCATCGGGTGCCCATCCGCGGCGAAGGTGCGCCACGCCACGGTGATAGCGCCGACCGGCAGCGCGTCCACCTTCTGGGTGATCGTCTTGTCCACGACCTCGGCGGCGCCGGCGCTGTAGGAGGTCTTGTCGGGGCCAGTCACCACGATCGTCGTACCCGGCTTCTTGATCAGCCCGGTGAACGTCAGCGTCACTTCGGCGACCGGCTTGGTCGTGGTGCTTTTCGCAGCCGGGACGGTGCTTTTCAGCTCGGTGTGTGCCGACGCGGGCGCGGCCGGCAGGACGACGACAAGTGCCGCGGCGAGAGCGGCGGTGGCGGCGGACAGCAGTCGGTAACGGTTCACGGCGCCCACCGTAGCGCCTCACCCCTGGTGGGTTGTCAAGGGAACTTTCCGCGGGCCGCTAGCGACAAACCTCTCTGACCGAGCCTCATCGTGGGAGGGCAAGTTCGAATGATGGTGACGAAGGCCGCACGCGGAAACCGACGCCGGGTGCTGGGGTGCGGCGTACTCGTGGCCGCCGTACTGCTCGTGGGGGCGTGTTCCGACGACGCCGAGCCTTCGGGCGGCGCTTCACCGTCCGCGCGGGAAGCCGCGCCCGCGGCGGCGCGGCCGCTGGAGGTGCGGGACATGTGGGTCAAGACCGCAAGCTCGGGGATGTCGGCCGCGTTCGGCATGCTGATGAACATCACCGGCACGGATGTCACGGTGGTCAAGGCGACCTCGACCGCGTCGCCGATGGTGGAGCTGCACGAAGTGGCCACAGTGGACGGCAAGATGGTGATGCGGCCGAAGGACGGCGGTTTCACGATCCCCGCCGGCGGTACGCACGAGCTCAAGCCGGGCGGCGACCACCTGATGCTGATGGACGTGAAGACGCCGGTTACCGCCGGCACCGAAGTCACCATCACGCTGACGTTCGCCGACGGCAAGACCATGGAGTTCACCGCGGTGGGCAAGGACTTCGCCGGCGGCAACGAAAGCTACCAGCCGGAGATGCCTGGCATGTCGCCGAGCGCTGGCTGATGGGCCGCGTCAGCAGGCGCCACCTGCTGGCCGGCGGGGCACTGACCGCCGGTGGCGCTGTCGCGGGCGCCGCTGGCGTCGCTCTCGGCCAACCCCAGGAAGCCCCGGCCACCATCGTGGCGGAGCCGGTGGCGCACGGCACGCAGACGGTCCCGTTCTACGGGGTACATCAGGCCGGCATCGACACGCCGGCGCAGGCGCATGCCGCGTTCGTCGCGTTCGACCTGGTCGCCGGCGTGGACCGGGCGGCGCTCGTCCGGCTCATGCGCCTGCTGACCGACGACGCGGCCCGGCTCACGCGGGGCGGCCGGCGCTGGCCGACACCGAACCGGAGCTGGCGGTACTGCCGGCCCGGCTGACGGTCACGTTCGGGTTCGGTCCGGGCTTCTTCGCCGCCGCCGGACTCGACAAGCTCCGCCCGAGGTCGGTCGCGCCGCTGCCCGCGTTCGCCATCGACCGGCTGGAGGAGCGGTGGTCCGGTGGTGATCTACTCATCCAGGTCTGTGCCGACGACCCGCTCACCGTCACCCATACCCAACGCATGCTGCTCAAGGACACCCTCGCGTTCGCCCGTCCACGATGGACACAGCGCGGGTTTCGGCGCAGCCGTGGCAGCCAGGACGACGGCGTCACACAGCGAAACGTCATGGGCCAGCTCGACGGTACCCGCAACCCGCCGCTGGGCAGCCCGGAGTTCGACGGCGCGGTATGGGTCGACAGTGGACCATCGTGGCTGCGCGGCGGTACCACACTCGTCGTGCGGCGTATCCGCGCCGAGATGGAGAAGTGGGACGCGGTCGACACCATGGGCAAGGAGTTCGCCGTCGGCCGCAAGCTCGACACCGGCGCGCCGCTGACCGGCACCCAGGAACACGACCTGCCGGACTACCGGGCCACGAACGAGCTGGGGTTGACCGTCATCTCCGAGACCTCGCACATCGCCCGCGCGCACGTCGATTCCAACCGGCAGCGGATCTTCCGCCGCCCCTACAACTACGACGAGCCACCGGGCCCGGACGGCCGGCCGGACATGGGGCTCATCTTTGCCGCCTACCAACGCGACGTGGGCGAACAGTTCCTGCCGATCCAGCGCAACCTCGCCGAGGCCGACCTCATGAACGACTGGATCACCCCGATCGGCTCGGCGGTCTTCGTCGTCCCACCCGGCTGCGCCGAGGGCGGCTGGATCGGTGCGGCGCTGCTGGGTTGAGCGACCCGCCCCGCACGCCGCTGATTGCTGCTACCTCGACGTTGTTGCAGATGAGGGCTCCGCCTGGAGTATCGCCGCCCCAGGGCGAGTCGGGGGCACTATCGTTCTGGCGTGCACATCCGTTTTGACGTCCCAGCCGATCCCGACTACCCAGGCCGCGTGGCCGCCGCGCTCAGCCGTGTTCGGCTGCGCAAGTACGGCTATGTCGGCGCGGTGCTGGCGGCGGTCGGGGCGATCGGTCTGGTCGTCTCGCGAGGGTTCTCGTGGGGCGACAAGCTCTCGCTGCTGTGCACGCCGCTGGTCGTGGGTGGCCTGCTGTCGATGTTGTGGGCGCCGTGGGTGCGGTGGCGCGCCCAGCGTCGCTCCAGTCGCTACGCCGTCGAGGGCGCGTACGACATCACCGACGACAACATCATGATGCGCAGCGGCTCGGAGTCCGGCGGCATCGCCTGGGATGGGGTCGCCCAGGTCAAAGACACCCCGGAGTTCTGGATCGTGTACGTCGGACGGATGCCGGCCACCGTGATCCCACGCCACTTGATGTCCGCGGAGGACGCCGAGACGTTGCGGGCCTATATGGCCAAACGCGGGCTACTCGAGCGTCGCTGACGCCATCTGCCGCGAACTGGTTGTCCACCAGGACCGCCTCGACGCGGCGGCGGGACGCACAGGGGTCACCCGTTGGCCAGCACAGCGGAGAGATCCCACACCTGGGCGCCCCCGAACGACCCGAGCGCGAGGAAGCGGCTGTCCGCGCTGAACCGCGCCTCGTCGAGGCCGGCTGGCCCGGCGAAGGCGTCAACCAGCGGGCGGCGTGTGGCAACATCCCAGAGCTGGGAGACCCCCTTCGCATGCGTCCACAGGTACTTGCCGTTCGGGCTGAACTCCACGCGGATGTCGGGAGTGCTCGTCGCGGGAACCACCGGCACCGTCGCGACCTGCCGCCGGGACGTCGTATCCCACAGCGATATGCCGTCAGCCGCCGCGATAGCCACCAGGGTCCCGTTGGGCTGTACCGCCGGGACCGAGTAGTACGGGAGGTCGAACCGCTTTATGACGCTCGGACCGGCCATGTTCCAGACGTAGAAGGTCTTGTAGTCGGTGACGTTGCCGACCCCGATGCGACCGTTGTCACCGAGCCGGAAGTTGACGATCCCGCGACCGCTCACCTCAACGGCGATGCCCTGACGGGTGAATCCGCGGGTTTCCCAGCGCTCCACCCTGCCCCCAGTTTTGACCAGCAACCACTTCCCATCCGGTGCGAAGGCGATGTCGTCGATGCCGAAGAACGCGGCGTTGACGCCCACGTTGCCCGTTGGCGGGGCGACCACGGGGTTCGCGATCCGGCGCTTCTTGGCGATGTCCCAGACCCATACCTCGGTGCTCTTGCCGCTGGCCGCGAGCAGCCGGCCGTCGGGGCTGAACGCCAACTCCTGGATGTCGCCGGGGAACCCGGCGAACTCCACCGCGACTTTGGCGGACGCGATGTTCCAGATCACGATGCGGCCGTCGTGAGACCCGGCCAGCAGGTTGCCGTCACCCGGCCTGAAACGTAGGTTCGAGTACCCGATCAGGCCTGCCGCCACGGCTGGGCTGTCCCCAGCCGCCCTACCGATCACAGGCGCGGTCGCGGCCGACGACGGCTGCGCGGAGGCCGTAGGCGGGGCTGTGGTTGGTGGCCCGGACACCGGTCGGCGCCCATTACCCGCTGACCACCACAGCAGGACTGCTACCACGACCACCGCCAGGACCACCATCGCGACAGCGGCCGGCTGCCCGCCATTCGCCTGTTCCTCTGTCGGTGGGGCAGTGACGGCGTCGGCTCCGGGACGCTCGGTGGGGGAGCCTCGACGGTCGAGGGCTCCGGGTCCGCGACAGGGACGATCGGCGTCTCGACTTCCGCGTGGAGCGCCCCTTCTGCCACCACCATCTCCGGCTGGTCGGTCAGGACCGGAGCGACGCCGAGCGCACGGTGGAGCGTCGTGGCGACCAATGGCATCCGGCAGGCGCCGCCGACGAGGAACACCCGCTGCGGCGGACCGGACAGCGAGGCCGATCGGAGAATGGCCCGGACCTCGCGGACGGTGAGGTCGAG
Organism: Phytohabitans flavus; assembly: GCF_011764545.1. Lineage (GTDB taxonomy): Bacteria > Actinomycetota > Actinomycetes > Mycobacteriales > Micromonosporaceae > Phytohabitans > Phytohabitans flavus. The sequence continues at coordinate 1,989,073 of NZ_AP022870.1, forward strand.
TACCGGCTTGGCGAGGTCCTCAAGCTTCTCCCGCCCGAGCGGGAGGTCGTCGTCGAAGAGGGGAACTGGCACAAGGCTCGTGGCGGTGCGGGCGAGCGACTCCTTGGCCGACCGGATGTCCGCCCACAGTTGCAGGCGGGCTCGCCGGTCGACTACGTCGCCGGAGTTGGCCAGGCGGCTCCACAGCGGACGGTCACGATCGGCGAGCAGGCGACCGAAGTAGGCGAACACCGCCGCGTCGATGTCGAGACCACCGGACTCGGGCAGGCCGCCAGAGGCCAGGACCGTCGCCCTGTCGCCGTCCTGCCGCATCAGGGTGATGTCGAGGGTGCCGGCGCCGAAGTCGTAGACCAGCCCGGTTTCGCCCGATCCCAGCCCGAGGCCCGCGGCGGTAGCGAAGTAGCTGGCCGCGGCGACCGGCTCGGCGACCAAGCCGACCGGCTCCATGCCGGCGCGCACAGCGGCCTCGACGAGGATCGCGCGGCGCTGGCGCCCCCATCCGGCGGGGTAGGTCAGCACGACCGGAGGCACGTCACCGCCGGTGGTCCGGGTCGCCTCGGCGAGGACACGGCGCAGCACCGCGGCGATCACATCGGTGACCGGCAGCTCCCGCGACCCGAGCAGCACGGTGCCGTGGTCCAGGCAGCGCTTGGGGTGAAGCTCCGCCGACTCGGGCCGGGACCTGGCGGCGTGGAGCGCGTCGCGACCGGTGAGCAACTCACCGTCAGCATCGACGCAGACAGCTGACGGCAACAACGGCGAGCCGTCGAACAGCAGCGGCCGGACGCGATCCGCCCAGGCCAGGACCGCCACAGTGGTGGATGTCCCAAAGTCCACACTGAGCCGTAGTTCGCGACCTGGCACCATCCAACCGTAGCGATGCCCGCAACAGCAGGACATTGGAAGGGCACGCGCAGCGTGCGCCCTGGTGGTGGGGATTGGCGAGGTCCGACCTCGGCGTCATGTCGCGGTTAAGGATTCAAAATCATGGAAGTTGAGCTACCGCGATGTCCGTGGTGGTCCGGACCGTCGCTCCCGCGGCCTCGCCCTTCGCGGTTGGGCGAGCTCCCCCCCGGGGCGGTGGTCGGCCGACCGTGACCTTCGCTGCCGGGTCCGTGCTTCGGCCAGCCTTGACCTGGCTCGGCGGTTGGGCGGTGGGTCCGTCCGAAGGCAAGCACGCGCCCAAAGGGTGCTGGGTTTGCCTTGATCGACGGTACGGCGGGCCGCCGTCTGGCAGATCGTGGTACTTAGATGCCCCTGGAGGGGCAGTTCGGTACCACGATCTCTCGCGTACCCCACCCGACCGCGTCGATGATCAGCCTCAGGTGATTCAGTCGACGGGGCCGCCGAGGTCGCTGCCGGGCTGGTCGCCGCTCAGCAGGATCAGGGCAGCGAGGACGCCTGCGAGTGCCAGACCACCGAGCAGCACCCATGCGCTGCCGGTAACGAGGCCCACAGTTACGGTCAGGCCGGCGATGACGATCACGAACTGCCCGGCGAGTGCCACCCCAACACCCCACCGCTTGTGGTCGGCCAGGTAGAACCATGCGGCGGCCGCGACGAGCGCCGCCCAGAGGGACAACCAGGCGAGCCCGCCCGGCGCCACACCCGCCAAAACCAGGCACAGGAAGCCCGCGACGGCCGCGGTGCCGAGCGTCGTGCGCACGGCCTCGCCGAAACGCGCGTATGTACCCGTCACGCCCATCTCCTTGGTAGTAGCTGGAATGCGATGCCAGGACTATCGAGCGCCGGAACCCAGCGTAAAGCTTCTGGGCCATGACCCCGGCTTATGAAAGAGTGGCGTTAGTCGATCGTCTCTGGATGGGGTTGCGGGGCCAGCGCGGCCAGGTGGTGCAGGAACGCGGCCGCCGCCGGGGCGCGCCGCCGGCGGCGGCGCCAGATCAGCATCAGGGACGGCCGGATCGGCGGGTCGAGGGGCCGGCTCCAGATGGGGTACGGGCTCTGCTCGATGAACGCGACCGGCAGGATGGCCAGCCCCAGCCCGTGCCCGACGAGTCCGACGAGCACGGGCATCTCGTTCGACTCGACGATGATGTTGGGAGTCGCACCCGCCGCCCGGAGCACCTTGTCGGCGGCGGCGCGCAGTCCGGCCCCCTCGCGAAAGCTGATGAGGTCGTGGCCGTCGAGCTCGCGGGCGGGCACCGACTCGTAGTCCTCGAACGGGTGCCCGGGCGTCCCGGCCAGCCGCAGGTCGTCGGTGTCGATGACGAGCCAGCCGACGCCGGCGGGCAGCTGGTCGGGCTCGGTGGAGACCATGGCCAGGTCGATGGTGTCGTCACGGACCATGTCGATCAGCTCCGGCCCGGTGCCCTCGCGCAGCCGTACCCGCACACCGGGGTACGCGGAGCGGAAGTCGGCGATGATGGCCGGCACATCGAGCGTCGCGGACGGCACCGTCGCGCCGAAGCTGACCTGGCCCACCGTGTCACCGCGCAGGCTCACCGCCTCGTCCCGGGCGGTGCTCACCTCGGCCATGATCCGGCGGGCCCGGGCGGCGAACAGCTCGCCGGCGGGCGTGGGCGTGACGGTCGGACGGGCCCGGTAGAGCAGGCTGACGCCGAGCTCGCGCTCCAGCGCGCCGACGTGGTGCGACACCGCGGACTGGGCGATGTGCAGGCGGTGCGCGGCGCGGGTGAACGTGCCGTAGTCGATCACGGCGAGCAGGTACTCCAGCTGGCGCAGCTCCATGACCCAGCAAGATAGCGCCATCGATCATCTGAAAACCAGATGATCGCTAGCTTGAACTCCTCATGGACCGATGGTTGCGGCGGCGGCAGAATGGCGGCACGCGAGGCAATTTTCCCAGGTGGGGCGCGATATAGAGGCCGAGGAGGCAGGGTTATGACTGCGGGTACAGGCTGGAGCAGACGCCGGTTTCTTCACCTCGCCGGAGCGGGTGCGGTCGCGGTCGGACTGGGCGGTTGCGGCGCCAGCGACGGCGACGACTCGGCGACCGGCCAGGCCGGCGGCACGCTGCGGATCCTCGCCAACGACGGGAGCACGAACGACAGCCTGGACCCGCTGCGGCTGGAGCGCAGCTTCCAGATCCTGGCCGCGCCGCTGATCTACGAAGCGCTGGTCGACCTGGACGAGCAGCTACTGCCGCAGCCCCGGCTCGCGGAGAAGTTCGAGACCACCGACGGTGGCAAGACCTGGACGTTCACGCTGCGGCAGGGCGTCACCTTCCACGACGGCTCGCCGCTGACCCCAGCGGACGTGGTCGCCTCGATCAGCCGCGCGCTCGACCCCGAGGCCGGTTCCGGCAACTCGCTCGCCGGCCAGCTCGACAAGATCCTGTTGCCCGCCGGCATCAAGGCCGTCGACGACCGCACCGTGCGCTTCAGCCTTGAGCAGGCGTACGTCTTCTTCCCGAACGCGATGGCCACCCGGTTCGCGCGCATCTACAAGGCGGGCACGACCGACTTCGCCAAGCCGGTCGGCACCGGGCCGTTCACGTTCGTCTCGCTGACGCCCGGCCGGGAGTTCGTCGCCCAGCGCAACCCGAACTTCTGGCGCAACCAGGTCACGCTCGACCGGGTCGTCATCACCAACGTGGCCGACGACTCCTCGCGGGTCTCGTCGCTGCTGGCCGGCGACGCTGACCTGGTCTTCGAGATCTCGCTGGCCGCCGCGCCGGACATCAAGAACAGCGACGGGTACACGATCCTGGAGCAGGCGAACGCCAGGTGGCTCGCGATGGGGCTGGACGGCACGGTCGCGCCGTTCGACAAGCCCGACGTGGTGAAGGCGATCAAGCTGGCCCTCGACCGGCAGCAGATCATCGACAACGCGCTCGGCGGCTACGGCACGATCGGGTACGACACGCCGATCGCCGCGCAGGACAAGTGGTTCGCCAACCTGCCGCAGCCGACCCGGGACGTGGCCGCGGCCAAGCAGTTGCTGGCCAACGCCGGCTACCCAGACGGGCTGGACCTGCCGGCCGTAGTGGGGCTCTCCGACGAGCCGGCGACGATGGCGTTCCTCCAGGTCGCCCAGCAGCAGCTGAAGGAGGCCGGCATCCGGTTCGAGATCAAGCCGGAGTCGGGCGCGACCTACTGGGACAACTCGTGGCTCAAGGTCGCCTCGTACTCGAACACGTACCTGCGCCGCCACCCCGACGAGATCATGAAGCTGGTCTTCCTGAGCAGCGGCACCTGGCACCAGTCCAAGCTGAAGGACGCGGAGATCGACCAGGCTATCAACGCGGCCGGCCAGACCACCGAGCTTGACCAGCAAGTCGCCGCGTACTCCCAGGCCCAGCGCCTCATCGCGGAACGGGACACCACGGTCGTGCCGGCGCACTTCCCCGGCTCTCCGGCCTCAGCACGAAGGTCAAGGGTGTGAAGACCAATCCCGTGTCGTTCCTCGAAGTCGACCAGGCGGCGGTCGCCTGATGCGCGCCATCCTGGTCAAGGCGCTGGCCGGGCTCGTGACCGGCCTGCTCACCGTCGTGCTCGCCAGCATGGTGGTCTTCGCGGCGGTCGAGGTGCTGCCCCGCGACCCGGCCCGCACCGCCCTTGGCAACGAGTCGACGGAGCAGCAGCGAGCGGCCTTCCGCGAGGAGTACGGCCTCGACGACCCGGCGCCGGTGCGGTACGCGCGGTGGGCCGGCGGCATGCTCCGCGGCGACTTCGGCGACTCGATCATCTCCCAGCGCCCGATCGCCGACGAGCTCTGGCCGAGGCTCGGCCGCACCGCGCTGCTGGCCCTGACCGCGCTGCTGATCAGCGTGGCGGTGGGCATCCCGCTCGCCGCCCGCGCCGCGAGACGCCCCGGCGGCGCCTTCGACACCGTCGCCAACCTGCTCTCCACCGGGGTGAGCGCGGTGCCGGAGTTCGTCGTCGGCATCGGCCTCGTGTACATCTTCGCCTCCTGGCTCGGCCTGCTCCCGGTGCTCAGCAACGGAGTCGACAATGGACAGTGGGCGGGCCTGATCCTGCCCGCGCTCGCACTGGGCCTGGCCGCCGTGTCGTACGTGTTCCGCTTCGCCCGGATCGGCGTGGCCGAGACCGCCGGCTCGCCGTTCGTCCGCTCGGCCCGGCTGCGCGGCTTCTCCGAGCGCCGGCTCACCTGGCGGCACGTGCTGCCGGTGGCCAGCTCGGCGGTCGTCAACGTCGTCGCGCTCAACGCCATCTACCTGCTCGGCGGCGTCATCGTGGTGGAAAACCTCTTCGCCTATCCCGGGCTCGGCACGATGCTCATCGGCGGGGTACGCGACAACGACCTGCCGACCATCGAGGCGGTCGCGGTGGTGACAGCCGCGCTGCTGGTCGCCGTCAACGTCGCTGCGGACGCGCTCGTCGCAGTGCTCAACCCGCGTACCCGCCAGCGTGTCCCGGTCGCGTCCGAGGCGGTGATCCCGTGACGACCACTGTGGACACGATCGCCGCCCCTTGGCGCAAACGGTCCGCCGCCTCGTCGGTCGGGGTGACCGTCGGCGGCGCCGCACTGCTACTGGCGCTCGGCGTGGCGCTGCTGGGCCCGCTGCTCGCACCGTTCGACCCGGTCGCGATCGCCGGCCGGCCCCGGCTCGGCCCGTCCGCCGAGCACCTGCTCGGCACCGACCAGCTCGGGCGCGACCTGCTGAGCAGGGTGCTGCACGGCGGCTGGAGCGTGGTCGCGGTGCCGACGCTCGCGACGCTCGTGGCGTTCGGCATCGGGGCGGCGATCGGGGTGTGGACCGGGCTCGCCGGCGGGCACCGCGACCTGGTCACCTCCCGCCTGGTCGACGTGCTCATCTCGCTGCCGCCGCTACTGATGGCGATCGTCTTCATCTCGGCGTTCGGCTCGTCGGCGGTGGTGCTGGTCGGCGTGACCGCGCTCTTCTTCGTGCCCCGCGTCGTGCGGGTCGTACGCGGCGCCACCGCCGCCGTCGTCGCATCGGACTACGTGGCCGCCTCCCGGGCCCGCGGCGACAGCACTACGCAGATCCTGCGCCGCGACGTGGTGCCCAACATCTCCGGCCAGCTCGTCGTCGAGTTCGGCGCCCGGCTGTCCAATGTGGTCATGTTCGTGGCCACGCTCAACTACCTCGGCCTCGGCGTACACCCGCCGCAGCCGAGCTGGGGGCTGATGGTGGCGGAGAACACCCTCCTGCTGCGCACAAACCCGCTCGCCGTGCTTGTGCCGGCCGCCCTGATCGCCGCGCTCGCGGTCGGCGTGAGCCTGGTCTCGGACCGGGTCGCCGAGCGGCTCGCGGTGGATGTGGTGGCGCCGTGACCGCCGTACTGCGGGTCAGCGGCCTGACCGTCGACTACCGCGGCCCGTCCGGGCCGGTGCGGGTGGTCCGCGGCGTCGGCTTCGAGCTGTACCGGGGCCGGGTGCTGGGGTTGGTGGGGGAGAGCGGCAGCGGCAAGTCGACCGCCGCGCTCGCCGCCATCGGCGTCACCGAAGGGCTGCGCCGGGAGGCCGGTGCGAGCCTGCTCGACGGCGACGACCTGTGCGCGCTGCCGCCCGGCCAGGTGCGGCGGGTCTGGGGCGGCGGATCGGGTACGTGCCGCAGGAGATCGGTGGCGCGCTGCACCCCACATACCGGGTGCGGACCCAGTTTCGGGAGACGCTGCGGCTCAACGCCGGGCTCGACAAGCGGGCCGCCGACCGCCGCGCCGCCGAACTGCTCGCCTCGGTGAACGTCGCCGCCGCCGCACTGCGCCGGTATCCGCACGAGCTTTCCGGCGGCCAGCTCCAGCGGGTCGCGCTCGCCCTCGCGCTCGCGCCGGACCCGGAGGTGCTGGTACTCGACGAGCCGACCACCGGTCTCGACGTCAACAGCCAGCAGCAGGTCGCCACGGTGCTGCGCCGGGCGGTGCGGGAGCGGGGCGTCGCGGCCCTGTTCATCAGCCACGACCTGGCGCTGCTGTCCGAGGTCGCCGACGACGTCGCGGTCATGTACGCCGGGGAGATCGTCGAGACCGGCCCGGTGGCCGCGGTGCTGCACGAGCCGCGCCACCCGTACACCCGGGCGCTCCTCAACGCCGTGCCCTCACCGCTGGAGGCGGTAACCACCGAGGGCATCCCCGGTGTGCCGCCCGGCCGGGTGGTCGACGGCGAGTGCGGCTTCGCGGCCCGGTGCCCGCACGCCGCGGCGTCGTGCCGGGCGGCGGTGCCGGCGCTGGCGTCCATCGAGGACGGTCGGACCGTGCGCTGCGTGCGCCACCGCGAGTTGAGCCTCACCGTGGTCGCCGACCGCCGGCGGGCCGCCAGCGAGCCGGACACCCGCACGGCCCTGGAGGTCGTCGACGTCACCTGCGCCTACGGCACGACGACCGCCGCGGCCGGCGTGTCGCTGCGGGTGCACGAGGGCTCGGTGACCGCGCTGGTGGGGGAGAGCGGCAGCGGCAAGTCCACATTGGGGCGCGCGGTGGCCGGGCTGCTCCGCCCGGTCTCCGGCGAGATCCGGCTGGACGGCGAGCCGCTACCCCTGGACCCGCGCCGGCGCACGGTCGAGCAGCGCCACCACATCCAGCTCATCTTCCAGAACCCGAGCACCTCCCTCAACCCGCGCCGTACCGTGGGCGACCTGCTCCGGCACGTCACCAGCCGGTTCGTCGAGGGCGACCGGGCAGCCCGGGACGAGGCGATCGCGCAGACGCTGGCCGCCGTGCAGCTCGCGCCCGCCGTGCTGGACCGATACCCCGGGCAGCTCAGCGGCGGGCAGCGGCAGCGGGTGGCGATCGCCGCGGCCTTCGTGGCCCGCCCTCGGCTGGTGGTCTGCGACGAGATCACCTCCGGGCAGGACGTCTCCGTGCAGGCCGCGATCCTGGCCACCCTCGCCGATCTGCGCCGCCGCCTCGGCACGTCGGTGCTGTTCATCTCGCACGACCTGGGTGTCGTGCGCTCGATCGCCGACCACGTCTACGTCATGCGGCACGGCCGGATCGTCGAGTCCGGCCGCACCGAGGAGGTGTACGGCGCGCCACGGGACGAGTACACCCGCTCCCTGCTCGACGCCGTGCCCGCGATCGCGCCGGTGGTGCCGTCCGAAGCAGTTCAAGAGAGGTCAGCATGAACTCGTTGGAAGATGTCGTCCGGCTCGCGGCGCAGGCCGCGGTCGACCACAGGGCCGAGTGGAACGCGCTCGACGCCGCCGTGGGCGACGGCGACTTCGGCACCACCGCGCACCGAGGCTTCTCGGCGGTCCTGGGCGCCTGGTCCACGTTGGACCGAGGCAGCCCCCGGCACTGCTGCGCGGGGTGGCCGAGATCCTCAGCCGCGAGATGGGCGGCAGCTCCGGTCCACTCTGGACTATCGGGCTTTTCCGCGCCGCCGGGTCACTCGACGCCGACCCGGGTGTGGGCCCGGCGCTGGCGGCGGCCGCCGCCGGCATCAGCGAGTACGGCGGCGCCAAGGAAGGCGACAAGACGTTCCTCGACGCGCTCCTGGCGGCCGCATCGGCGGTGAGCGCCCTGCCGGACGGCGCCCCCGCGGCCGAGGTCGCGCAGGCCGCGGCCGAGGGTGCCTGGGCGGGAGCGGCGCGGACCGCGGGCTACGCGGCACGGCGGGGCAGGGCGGCCTACGTCGGCGACCGCGCGGTGGGCCGCTTCGACCCGGGCGCCGCCGCGGTCGCCATGATGTTCGGCGCGGTCGCCGAGGCGTACGGCTCGCCGGTGCGGCCGCCGGCCAGCTACTCGGCCAGCCGGGTCGAGCTGGCCCGGCCGGGCGCGGCCGAGCCGGCCGGCACCAAGCAGTTCGTCAACGACCCGGACGACGCGGTCACCGAATCCCTCGTCGGCTACGCGCTGGCCCACCCCGACCTCGTCGTATGGGAGCCGGGCGACCGCTTTCTGCGCCGCCGGCAGCCGAGCCCCGGCCTGGTCGGGCTCGTGGCCGGCGGCGGCTCCGGGCACGAGCCCATGCACGGCGGCTTCGTCGGCACCGGCATGCTCACCGCGGTCGCGCCCGGGCCGGTGTTCGCCTCGCCGACCGTGCACCAGGTGCTCGCCGCCACACTCGCGGCCGACGCCGGCGCGGGCGTGGTGCACCTGGTCAAGAACTACACCGGCGACCTCATCAACTTCGGCATCGCGGCCGAGCTCGCGCAGGCGCGCGGCGTGGTCGTGCGGCGGGTGGTGATCGCCGACGACATCGGTGTGGACAGCTCCCGCCACGACGTCGGACGGCGGGGCACCGGGGCGACTGTGCTCGCCGAGAAGGTGGCGGGCGCGGCGGCGCAGGCCGGACGCCCGATCGACGAGGTGGTCGCGGTGACCGAGCGCCTTTTGCGAGGCGCACGCAGCTTCGGTATCGCGCTCGGCTCCTGCTCCCCGCCCGGCGCCGCGCCGATCCTCGCGCTCGGCGCGGACGAGATCGAGATGGGCGTGGGCATCCACGGCGAGCCGGGTCGGGAGCGGGCGCCGTACCGTCCCGCCGCCGATCTGGTCCGGATGGCCGCCGGTGAGCTGCTCGCCAGCCTCGCCCCGCCGCCCGGCGCGTCGCTGCTCGCCCTCGCCAGCGGGCTCGGCGGCACCACACTCATGGAGCAGTACCTGCTCTTCGGCGAGCTGCACGCGCGGCTCACCGCGGCCGGCCACCGGGTCGCGCGCAGCCTCGTCGGCCCGTACCTGACCGCGCTCGACATGGCCGGCGCCGTGCTCACCGTGGCGGTCCTCGACGAGGAGCTCACCGCGCTGTGGGACGCGCCGGTGGCGGCTGCCGGGCTGAGGTGGGGCGCGTGACCTCCACTGTGGAGATCGAGGTGGACGGCCAGCCGGTCCCGGCCCGCACCGGGGCCTCCGTCGCCGTCGCGCTGCTGGAAAGCGGGCGGGTCGCGTGGCGTACCACCGCGTCGGGCCGGCCGCGCGGCCTCTTCTGCGGTATCGGCGTGTGCCACGACTGCACGGCCACCGTCGACGGGGTACCCGGCGTGCGAACCTGCGTGACGACCGTCGCGCCGGGACTGCGCGTGGCGACGGGTGGTGCGCCGTGAGCGCCGACGTCGCGGTGGTCGGTGCCGGAGCGGCAGGACTGCGGGCCGCCACGGTAGCCGCCCTGGCTGGACTCTCCACAGTGCTCGTCGACTCCTACGAGCGCTCCGGCGGCCAGTACTACCGCCAGCCGGTCTCCACACCGCACCTGCCGTCGCGCACCCAGGTCGAAGGGCGGCGGCTCGTCGACGCGGCGTACACGGCCGGCGTCGAGTTGCGCAACAGCACCAGCGTCTGGGACGCCACCGTGAGCCCGGACGGCGGCGTGACACTCCGGCTCACCAGCGGCGACCGGCTGTCCACGTTGGAGTGCCGCGCGCTGGTCGTGGCCACCGGTGCACACGAGCGGGTGGTCCCGTTTCCGGGCTGGACCCTGCCGGGCGTCTACACCGCTGGCGCCGTGCAGGCCCTGCACAAGGCACACGGCGTGGCGGTCGGGCAGCGGGTACTCTTCGCCGGCACCGGACCGCTGCTGCTGGTCGCCGCCGCCGGCACCCGCGCCGTCGAGGTGCTGGAGGCGAGCCGCCTGGCCCAGGCCGGTGCACGCCACCCACTGGCGACCGCCGCCGGACTGTGGCGCCAAGGCGAGCGGCTGCGTGAAGGGCTCGGCAGCGCGTGGCGGTTGCGGCGCGCGGGCACCCCGCTCCGCACCGGTTGGGGCATCGTCCGGGCGCTCGGCGACGACCGGGTCGAGGGCGCGGTCGTCGCCCGCCTCGACGCCGACTGGCGGCCGGTCCGCGGCTCCGAGCGCGCCCTCGTCTGCGACGCGATCGCCACCCACTACAGCCTGGTACCCGACACCGACCTGCTCCGCCTGCTCGGCGCCGCCATGGAGCACCGTCCCGAGCTGGGCGGGTGGGTGCCGTCGCGCGGGCCGCTCATGGCCACGTCGGTTCCGGGCGTCTTCGCGGCCGGCGACTGCACCGGCATCGGCGGCGCGGGGCTGTCGCTCGTGGAGGGTGAGCTGGCCGGCCACGGCGCCGTCAGGCACGTGACCGGGCGCGAGCCGAGGCGGCTGCCGCTCACCGCACTCCGCCGGGAGCGGCGCTTCCAGCGGCTCTACGGCGCGCTCTTCACACCCCGCCCCGGGCTGGCCGTGCTCGCCCGCCCGGACACGGTGGTGTGCCGCTGCGAGGAGGTGACCCGCGGCTCAGTGGACGCGGCGATGACGGCCGGCGCTCGTACCGTCTCCTCGGTCAAGGCGGTGACCCGCTGCGGCATGGGCCCGTGCCAGGGCCGGATCTGCCTGCCCGCGGTCGCCCAGCTCACCGCCGCCGGCCCGCCGCCCGAGGCGCGGGCGCCGCTGGTCCCGGTGCCGTTCGAGGCGGTGGCGTCGTGCGGCTGACCGCGTCGGTGGCGGTGGTGGGCGGCGGCGTCGTCGGCTCGGCGGCGGCACTCTTCCTGGCCGAACGGGGCGAGGACGTCGTCGTGCTGGAACGCGCCAGCGGCCCCACCCAGGCGTCCGTGCGCAACGCCGGAGGCCTACGCGCCCAGTGCCGCAACCGCACCGAACGCCGGCTCGCACTCGCCAGCATCGCGCTCTGGCGTGACCTGGCGGCCCGCACCGGCATCGACATCGAGTACCGCCAGGGCGGCAACCTCCGGGTCGCACTCGCCGAGCCGACCCTCGACGCGCTCGCCGCGCAGGGCGTGGAGGAGGCCGAGGACGGGCTCGCCACCGAGATCTGGGACCGGGCCGCGCTGCGCCGCCGGGCACCGCACCTGTCGGCGCGTTTCGCCGGCGCCAAGTACTGCGCGACCGATGGGCACGCCAACCCGATCCTCGCCACCTGGATGGTCGTGAACGCGGCCAAGGCCGCCGGCGTCCGCTACCTCACCGGTGCCGACGCGACCCACCTCGACGTCGACGGCGGCCGGGTACGCGGCCTGCGCGCCACCGCCGGCGGTGAGGTCCTGCACGTCGAGGCGCCGACGGTCGTGCACGCCGCCGGGCCGTGGACCGCGGCGCTGGCGGCCACGATCGGAGTGGAGCTGCCACTCACCCCGGCCCGCAACGCGATGCTCGTCAGCGAGCGCGTACCACCGCTGCTGGCCGAGTTCGTCTCCTCGCACGAGCTGAAGGTGTACCTGCGACAGGCGCGCGCCGGGCAGGTGCACGTCGGCGGCGTGTTCACAGTGGACGGCACGTTCGACCAGCGGGTCACCCACGCCGAGATCGCGCACCTCGCCCGGGCCGTGGAGATCCTGCCCGAACTGGGCCGGATGCGCATCCTGCGGACCTGGGCCGGCACGCTCGACCTCACCCCCGACCACCTCCCCCTGCTCGGTACACCGTCCGGAGTGGACGGCTACCTTGTCGCGGCCGGCTTCAGCGGCCACGGCTTCTGCCTCGGCCCGGCCATCGGCCGCACGGTCGCCGAGCTGGTCACTGGCGAGCCGACCTCGGTCGACGTGACGCCCCTGCACCCGGACCGGTTCGCGGCGTGCTGACCATCGAACGGTTCGCGGCCGAGCTGTACGCCTTCGCCGGGTCGGTCACCGGCGCCGAACGCGCGGCCGCCCGCACCTGCCTCGCCGACGCGCTCGCCTGCGCCGCGGCAGGTGTCGGCACGCCCGCACACGCGAGCGCGGCGGCGGCGATGGGCGACCTGGACCGCGGCGGCGACACCCAGCCGGTCACAGTGTGGTTCAGCGGCACCCGGACCGGGGTGCTCGCGGCCGCGTACCTCAACAGCGTCGCGGTCAGCGCCCACGACCTCGACGACGGGCACCGCGGCGCCATCGGCCACCCGGGCGGCGCGGTGATGCCGGCCGTCCTCGCCGAGCTGGAGCTGACCGGCTCCACGGTGGACCCACTGGAGGCGGTCGCGGTCGGCTACGAGGCGGCACTGCGGATCGCGCAGGCGCGCGACCCGGCCCGCTTCGAGCGCACCGCCACCGGCCGCTGGGGCAGCTACGCGGCGGCCGCGGCCTCCTGGTTCGTACACGGCGACCCGCCCGCGACACTGGCCCACGCGCTCGCCCACGCGGGATCGCTCGCACCCCAGCTGGCCCCGCCCGACCCGCGCGCCGTCGACGGCATCAAAGAGGGCACGCCCTGGGCGGTCGTCGCCGGTCTCATGGCCGCCCGCCTCGCCCGGGCCCGGGTGCCCGGCCCGCTGTACCTGCTGGAGCGCGAGGACGCCTACGGGCCCGGCGACCTCGACCGGATCGCCGCCCGCCACCCCGGCACGGTCACCGAGTCCTACTTCAAGCGGTACGCCTGCTGCCGCTGGATCCACCCGGTCCTCGACCGCCTCGCCGACATGTACCCCGGTGCCCCCCTGAGCGCCGCGGAGCTCGCCGGTATCGACGCGGTCGAGGTGGTCACCTTCGAGCGGAGCCTGCGCCTGACCAACCGGCCCGACCCGCGAACGCTGGAGGAGGCGCACTACAGCTTCCCCTTCTGCGTGGCACTCGCCCTGACCGCCGGCCCCGACGCGTTGCTGCCGATCCGGCCCGAGACGCTCGGCGATCCGGCCACAGTGGACCTCGCCAAGCGGGTCCGGCTCACCACCGACCCGGCGTACGACGCGGCTTTCCCGGGCCGGACGCCCGCCACTGTCCGGGTACGCACGGCGGGTCGGGTGCGAGAGCTGAGCACACCGACCGCACGCGGCGACCCTGGGCTGCCGCTGCCGGCGGAGGCGCTGCGCCACAAGCATCGACGGCTCGCGGCGCGGCACGGTCCCGCCGTCGACGCCGCGCTGGCCCGCCTGCTCGACCCCACCTCGCCGGTCGACGCCCACGAGCTCACCCAGACCATCTCCCGCCCGCAGGAGGAGCGATGACCACCCAGCACGCCCCCGTCGCCGACGAGGTACACCACCGCGATCCCGCGCGCCCCGGCCGGCTCGCGTTCAGCCCCGACGAGTACGCCCGCCGCCTCGCCGCCACCCAGGAGGCGATGCGCGCCCGCGACCTCGACGTGCTGCTGGTGCACGCGCCGGAGAACATCTACTACCTCGCCGGCTACGAAACCTCGGGCTACTTCGAGTACCAGACGCTCGTCGTGCCCGCCGCCGGCACACCCGAGCTGCTGGTGCGCAACGTGGAGCGGCTCAACGTCGACGAGTACTCCTGGCTCGACCGCGCCCACGTCTGGAAGGACGGTACCGACTACCTCGCCGCCACGGCAGCGGTCGTACGCCACATGAGTCCACAGGGGACAGTAGCGCTCGAGCGGCACTCGTGGTTTGTGCCGGCGGACACCGGCGCCGCCCTCGAGGAGCACCTCTCCGGCCATCGCGTAGTCGGCTCGGACCGGCTCGTCGAGCGCCTGCGGCTGGTGAAGAGCCCGGCCGAGATCGGGTACGTGCGCCTCGCGGCCCAACTCGCCGACCTCGCCGCGACCGCCGCCCTCGAAGCGGCCCGCGAGGGAGCCACCGAAAACGACGTCGCCGCCGCCGCGCACGCCGCCCAGATCGCGGCCGGCGGCGAGTACCCGGCTCTGCCGCACTACATCTCCTCCGGCGACCGCCTGGAGCTCGGCCACGCCCACTGGACCGACACCCCGCTGCACCGCGGAAGCCTGGTGAAAATGGAGTACCTCGGCGTGCGCCGCCGCTATCACGCCGGCCTGACCCGCATGGTCTCGATCGGGACGCCGGAGCCGGCCGTGGCCGCCGACGTGGAGCTCTGCGTGCGGCTACAGGACGAGACGTTCGCGTCGCTACGCCCCGGCGTGCCCGTCGACCGGGTCACCCGCGAGGCCCGGCAACGGCTGGCCGACGCCGGCCGCCCCGCCTACCGGATGCGGCTCGGCTACTCGATGGGCATCGGCTTCCCGCCCATCGCCGGCGAGGGCCAGACCGCCGACTTCCGCGAGGGCGCGCCGTGGGTGCTCGCCGCCGGCATGGTCTTCCACATGCTCTCCGTGCTCCGCGTCGGCCTGGTCGTCAGCGACACCATCCTCATCACCGACGACGGGTACGAGCGGCTGACCGCCACCCCACGACGCCTGCTGATCGCGGAATGATCCTCGAACTGGCCGGCGACGCGGGGGAGCGCGGCCGCCAGCACGGCTCACGGATGCGGGACCAGATCCGGGCACGGATCGCGGGTACGGTATCCGGGCCTTCCGAGGCAGTGGCCGGCCCGTGGCTGGCGGCCATCGACACGGTGGGGGCGCTCGGGGCTGAGCTGCGTGGCATCGCGGCCGGCGCGGGTGTGCCGCTGCACGACGTGGTGCTGCTCAACGCCTTCGAGGCCGTGGAGGTGGCCCGCCAGGTCGAGCTTGGCGGTTGCACGGCGGTCGCGCTGCCCGGCCCGATCCTCGCCCAGAACTGGGACGCCAACCCCTCCCTGGCCGCCACGGTCGGCATCCACCTGCACCGCGGCCCGGACATCCCCACGACCGTGTTGCTCGCCTCGCCCGGCGGCCTCGGCTGGATCGGACTCAACGCGCACGGCGTGGCACTGGTCAACAACGACCTGC
This sequence comes from Phytohabitans flavus, assembly GCF_011764545.1. Lineage (GTDB taxonomy): Bacteria > Actinomycetota > Actinomycetes > Mycobacteriales > Micromonosporaceae > Phytohabitans > Phytohabitans flavus. The sequence goes on from NZ_AP022870.1 coordinate 2,004,454, forward strand.
TGACCCGCGCCGTCCGCCCCGGCGTGCCCAGCCAGGCCGTCCGCCGCGACGCGCTCGCCCAAGCCACGGCCGCCCGCGCGCTCCACGCCATCGTCTCCCGCCCGGCCGTGGGCGGACGCGCCTACCTACTGGCCGACGCCGGTGGCGACGTGGTGACGGTCGAGGTGGCGGCGGAGGCGGGGCCGGCGGTCACCCGCCACCCGGGAGGCACGGTACACACGAACCACGCGCTCGCCCCGACCATCGCGGCACACGAGGACTCTGACCTTCTCACTGCCACGTACCCGTCGAGCCACGCCCGCCTGCGCCGCGCCACCGACCTGGCCACCCGACCGGATGCGACCCCGCACCTGGTGCTTACCGACCACGCCGGCCAGCCGCTCTCCATCTGCCGCCACCCGTCCGCCGAGGAGCCGACGGTCACCGCCGCCTCGGTCGTCTTCGACTGCGCCCGCCGCCACGCGACCATCACCCTGGGAAACCCGTGCACCGCGACCCCGGTGGAAATCGACCTCGCCTGACCCTGCGTGCGTCGCGCTAGCGCACGCGACGGCGGCTGGCTCGGCGGGCGTCCTTGGGGCCGGGTTACTGGGCGTCCGCTGCCGAGGTCGAAGCCGGCTTTCCGGCCTTGCCGCCGGGTTCAGGTTGGTCCAACTTCAGCGTCTCGGCGATCACAACGTTTACGATCTTGTCGAGGGTTTCGGCGTTGGCGAGGTGGCCGGTGACGGTCAGCTCGATGCGTACCTGACGGGCTACCTGTTCGACCGACGGTGCTTGCCTGCGGCTGCGGAGATCGTTGGCGATCGTCCAGGCTAGGGCGGCCACGCTGACTATCAGCGAGCCGAGCGAGACCGGGTCGAGGTACTGTCGCTGATCCTGCTGGGTGAGGGCCTTCTCCACGTCAAGCCGCAGGTCTGGACCCCCCTCGGCAGCGAGCCTGCGCGCGGCCGCTCGCCCTGCCCGGGCGGCTTCGTTCATTCGTCCTCCTCCGGCTCCTGCCACTGGTCGATGAACAGCCGTACGGGCGGCGGCAGCGGAGCGCCGGTTACCTCGGTCCAGTTGCGCTCTACGGCCTCGACACCATACTGCCGGGAGAGCATGGCCAGATGGGACGCCGACTGCGCGGTCATCGGGTGCGGAAAGTCGTCGAAGACGGCGACACTGCGGCATACCCATTTCATCGCGTCGTCGGTGTCGCCGCGCTGCTCGGCGAGCAGGCCCAGCTGGCCGTAGTGCATGACGAGCTCGGGCCGGTTGTCCAGCCTCTCGTTGATCTCAAGCGCACGTCGATACCATCGTTCGGCCTCGTCGAGACGGCCCCGCTCCTGCTCCACGGCGCCCAGGTGGTGGAGGCTACGCGCCGTGTCGGCCTCATTGTGTAGTCGGCCGTGGATGCCGAGGGCTTGGAGGAACCAGCCCTCGGCGTCTTCCAGCAGCCCCTTGTCGAAGGCGAGCGAGCCCAACTGGTGGTAGACCTTGGCGATCTCGGGCTGGTTGTTCAGCTCCTGGAAGATGGCAAGGGATTCCTGATACCACCGCTCGGCCTCGTCGTATTGGTCCCGCTGCTGGTCGACGACGCCGAGCTGGAAACGGGTGACGGCCATGGCGGGCATGTCGCCGATCCGGTCGCTGACGATCAAGGATTCCCGGTACCACTCTTCGGCCTCGTCGAGCCGGCCGCGCAGCCGTTCGAGCATGCCGAAGCTGTCGTAGGCCGCCGCCACGCCGGGTTCATTGCCCAGTGCCGAGTCGATGTCGAGCGCCATCTCGTACCAGTGCCTCGCCTCATCCAGTCGACCCCGGAACTGGTCGACGAGGCCGAGTTGGTGGTAGGTCACGGCCAGGCCGGGCTGGTCCTTGATCTCCATATTGATCGCGATCGACTGCCGATACCACTCTTCCGCTTGGTCCAGCTGCCCGCGTCGGTGCTCGATCATCCCGAGCTGGTGACAGGTGCCTGCGATGGCGCGCCGGTCGCCCACTTCCTTCGTGATGTGAAGGGCCTGCCGCAGCCACTGCTCAGCGAGGTCCAACCGGCCGCGCGAGTCCTCAAGCGTGCCGCGCAGATGGTAGGTCTCAGCGAGCAGCAGCCGGTACCCCTTCGTGCCACGGCCCTGCGTTCGGCGCTGGAGGACGCCTTGCAGCTTGAGCACGACCTGCTCAGCAGCGTCGAAGTAGCCGGCCTGCCCGAGCTGCTCGACCTGGGAACTCATGAGATACAACCAGAAGGTGCCAGCCTTGCCGCCGAGTGCGGACGGCTCGCCATTCCCATCCTCAACGGCACGCACGGCGCGGTCGGTCCAGTCGCGGGCCTCGACGAACATCCCCTCCCGGGCCCAGAAGTCCCCGAGTGGCTGGTAGATGCGCTGCGCAAGATCCCATCGACGTTGGTCGAGTGCGTAGCCCAGTAGATGGCCCATCATCGGCAGCCGCGCCCGGATGATCCTGCGGACGAAGTCGGCCTGGGGGCCGCTTTGGTTGTCGTCCATCCAGTCGGCCGACCCGGCGTAGGCCTCGAGCAGGCCACTCATCGCGCGCTCGCGTCTGCGCTCGTACCGCTGACCGTCCTCGGCCCGCCACTGCATGGCGAGATAGCCGGGAAGCCCCGGCGGGATACGGTAGGCGCCCTGCACACCGTCGCCAGAGGCGGTGAGCAGACCGACCCGCGCCGCCTCGGCGAGCACCGCAGTCCAGTCCGCCGCCGTGAGCCGGCGGAATCGGCGCGGCACCTGCCGTAGCCGGCTTAAGCGTGCGAGGACGTCGACGTCGATGATCTCGTGGAAGAGGGCGGCGACGGCAAGCCGCTGGCGCGTCTCGGGCGCCAGGTGCCGCATGGAATAAGTGATCGAGGCGGCCAGCGACGCGGGGCTACTGTCCGCGGACGGTGGTTGCGTGCCTTGCAGCTCGGCCAGGATCGTGGCCGGATCGTCGGTCTCCAGCATTGGCAGCGTCAGGCGCATGCTCAGCGGATGGCCGTTCAGCCACTTGAGCAACTCCTCGAACGCCCGCTCCTCGCGCTTGGGCGCCGCGGCCGGGGTCCGGTGCAGCAGCATGTCGGCGTACTCGGCTGCCTCCTGTCGACGCAGCCCTTCCACCTCGACCCGGGTGACATCGTCCTCGCCCAGCCATGCCTCGTCGGTGCGACTGGTGATCAGAACGGCGCTCTGCCCGAGATCGCTGCTGAGGAAGTCACGAAACTCCGCGTGTGCCCTGGCGTCCAACGGCGGTGTGGCCGAAGTGGGATCCGGCATGGAGCACACCGACTCGAAGTTGTCCCACACCATGAGCGCGCGGCGTTCCTGTAGCGTGTCGCGGACCTGCGCGCGCTGCTCCGCGGGTTCGACGCCGGCCAGGTCTAGGCCGAGCGCGTTGCCGACCGTCAGGATCACGCCTTCCAGCCCGAACGAGGCGATGCCGGGCTGGAAGGAGTGCCAGATCAAAGCGTCCGGATCGTCGGTCCCACCGGTGTCGCGCCACCATCGGCCGAATGCCTTGGCCGCCTCGGTCTTGCCGCTACCGGCGGACCCGTGCAGCACGACTACTTTGCGGGTGCGAAGCGCCATCTCCACTGTGTAGAGCAGATCGTCGCGACCGACGAACACACCGTCGGCGGGCGACGTCGGATCATCCACGTCATATTGGCCGCGCTCGAGGGAGCGATGCTGATCCAGGATTACGTCCGGAGCCGAGGTGGTCAAAACGAGCGAGTCTGCCAGCAAATGCGTCCGGGATAGGGCCTCCAGCTCGGGGAAGCGCACCGCTTGACGCATGTAATGCACGGGGATCAGCCAGTCCGACAGCGGCAGGTCGCCTCGCGGGCTGGGCCGGGCCGGCCTGCGCGCCATCCGCTCCCGCCCGATCCGCACGGATTCGGCGACCGTCGCGCCGGTGAACAGCCGTTCGTAGAAGGCCGCCATGAACTCGGCCGCCGCCACCGCGTACACGGTGTAGGCCATGGCCACCACAGCCGAGGCGCCGCCAGCTAGTAGCCGGGTGGCTACCGCGGTCTCAAGCTGACGACCCACGGCGCCGGCCTGGCAAGCATTGAGTACCACGACCGGCACCCGCGCCGCTGCCAGGACTGCCGCCAGCCGCTCCGCGGGCACCAGGTCCTGTCCGCCGCCCGACCGCTCAAACGCCAATAGACCCTGGTCAGTGTCTGGCGAGTCAAACCCTGGGCGGGCGCCGGTCAGCACGCCGTGCCCGTCGATGTGCACGATCTGAAATGGCTCGCCCGCCTCGTGCGCTTCACGAAGGGTCGCGGCCAGGGCGTCGATAGTCGCCGGTCGCAGCACCCGCAGGTCAACCTTGCCGCGCACCGCGTCCAACCGCTCCAGAAGAGGGCGGGCGATCATCCGGTAGGCGACGTCGCGGGTGCCGGCCGGCCGGGCGATCACCATCAGGACCCGAAGCTGTGCGCCGCCGACCGTGAACGTCTGGGTCTGCGTACTGGTGGCGAGGCTGCGGCTGATCCCGATACCACTGAGCGCCACCGGCTCGTCGGCGCTCGGCTCACGCATCAGCTCCCAGGGAAGTCCGAGCAGCTGAGGCGAGTCCGACCGCAAGACCAGCTCGGCCGCTCCCGACGTCTCGGCATGCCGGCGTACCGCGTCGTAAGCCTCCCGGGCAGAACCACCGCCGAACACGGCATTGAACAGGGCGTGGCCCCACTCCGGGAGCCGGTCCGCGATCCGGCGGCCCCGATCCTCGTAAACCGCGAACGGCGCGAGGAGGTACTCCTCCAGATACCAGCGCAGCTCCCGCAGCGCCTCAGCATCAAGCGGCGGGCTCAGCGCGGCTGGAGCACCGACCGCCTGCGGCTGCTGACTGTCTACATAGGTCGACACCGAAACTTCGTCCACTGCGAGATCGATCAGCAGGCGATCCACCCGCCGCAGTCTATGCAGCCCCGTCAACCGAATCGGCGCCAGAGATCCTTCAGGGTCGGGGTCACATTCGATTCTTGAGACAGGCTATTTGCCCCCGTCCGCGTCACCTGCGGACCGTATGCTCCCGCGGGCACCGCTCCGGCCGGCGGCTCGCTAGCACTCGCCGAGATCCCCGACCTCCGCTGCCACGTCCGCGGTCCAAGCCCAACCCCGGATCGCCGTCGGACGAGGAGCAAGGAGGTGGGTGCGCGGGCGCATTCGCTGATCGGCGCGGACGGGTTGCGCACGCGAGAGATCGTGGTACCCAACCGCCCCCAGAGAGCCTGTCGCAGATTGTTTTGTGTGTGGGTGGGGCTGTGGGTGTTGGGGGTTGGGCGGGGTTGGTGGTGCTGGTCTGCGGTTATGCCGTGGTGAGGGCGGTTGGTCCGTGGGTGGTGGCGAGGCGGAGCAGGTTGGTGACGGCGGCGGCGAGGTGGGCTTCGGCTTTGGCGGCGGTGAGGCCGCGGCGGGAGAAGCGGCGTAGTCCGCGGCGGTCTTTGAGGTGGGCGTTGACGGGTTCGACGGTGGCGCCGCGTTTGCGGTAGAGGGTTTTGCCTTCTGGGGTGGATAGGCGCCAGGCCATGTGTTCGCGGGCGGTGGCGTTCGGGTGGGGTGGTTGTGTGGGTGGGGTGGGGCCGGTGGGTTGGTGGGTTTTGCCTTGGGCGATGAGCCGGTCGGGGCCGGGTGCGGTGAGGTTGTCGTGACTGTTGTAGCCGGCGTCGAACAGGGTGGTGCCGACGGCCAGGTCGGGGTTGGCGGTAGCGTCGCGGAGTGTTTGGACGGCGTCGTCGATCTTGTCGTGCATGGGTTCTAGCTGGTTGACGTCGCCGGTGTCCTGGACCACCTCGACGGCGAGGATGAGGTAGTCGGCGGCGACGGCGAGTTGGGTGTTCAGGCCGGCGATGAACCCGGTTCGGGTGGGCATCAGCCGGCAGTCGGGGTCGGTGAGGCAGCGGACCGGGTTGTTGTTCTTCTTGCCGCTGTTGGTTTTGCCGGTGTGGGGTGTGGCCTCGAACGCGGCGAGTTCGGCCTCGACGGCCTCGACGCGGGTTTGTGCGCGGCGTACGTGGCTGTGTTCGTCGACCGGGACGGGCTTGGCCCCGGGCAACCGCCGCCCTTCGGCTGCCGCCGCGGCGTGCTGGGTGGCGCGTTCGTCAGCTTTTTGCTGCACGGCCGCGCGGATGTGCGCCGCTGAGTGACGCGCCGCGTCCAGTTCATCCTGGAGCCGTTGCCGGGCTGCGCGCCGCGTCGTGTCGCGGACCGCGGCCAGTTCGTCGGCAAGGGCCAGAGCCCGGTCGGCCTTGTCCACCGCCCGCCGCCGCTTGCCGCCGCGATCGCGGTTCGGATCCGTTTCGGCCCGTTCGATCAACTCGTCCAGCAGCGCCCGCCGCCGGGCCGGGTCCTGCAACGCTTCGGGTAGCTCATCCCCGCGCGCGTCACCGAACAGCTCGTCCTCGACGGCATCGTCGGCGGCGGCCTGCTCGACCAGCCGACAGGCGATCCGGCGCAGTCCGTCCTCGTCGGTCATCGCCTGCATCGACGCGTTCGCCGCGATCTTCGTCCCGTCCACCGCGACATGCCCGAGCCCGCCCATCCCGGCCCGCCCGCACAACGCCAACACCTTCGTGAACAAGTCCACGAACGCCTCGTCATGCTGCTGCCGGAACCGGGCGATCGTGGCATGGTCCGGCCGGGCCAAACCGGAGATCACCATGAACGCCACATCCTCCCGACAGCGCCGCTCGACCTGCCGGGACGAGGTGACCCCACCGGCATACGCCCAGATCAACAACGCCAACAACATGTCCGGGTCGTAGCCGGCCCGGCCCGCACCACCCAACCTGGCCCGGGCCGCGAACCCCGCCGTGTCCAACCGGGCCACCGCGTCCAACACGAACCACACCTGATGATCAACCGGCAGCCAATCCCGCAAATCCGGCGGCAACAACATCGGCTGATCCCGCCATACCGGCATAAACCCCTTCGCCACCCACCAATTATCGATCACAGCGAATCAACACCAGGTCAGCCACACCGACCCGATTTTGCGACAGGCTCCAGAGGGCAATTCGATACCACGATCTGCCAGACGGCGGCCGGCCGGAGCGCGGACCCGGCAGCGAAGGTCGTGGTCGGCCGACCACGACCCTGGGGGTGAGCTTGCCCAACCGCGAAGGGTGAGGCCGCGGGAGCGACGGTCTGGACTACGACGAACATCGCGGTAGCTCAATTTCCTTGGTCTTGGACCTTTATCCGCGACGGGGATGTCCGCCGACCTGTCGAACATCCCCGTCGACCGCCGCGGTCAGGCCGGCGTGGGTGTGGGCTTGTTGATGAGCGCGACGTTCATCCAGAAGCCGGCCGAGGCGAGCACCACCATCAGGGTGGTCATCGCCTTGTCGTCGTAGTGCTTCGCGACCTCGGTGTACAGGTCGTCCGGTACGCGTTCCCGGCCAGGCGCGCTGGGCTGGAAAACGGCGTCTGTCAACGCCAGGGCGGCGCGCTCGGCGTCGGTGAAGTCGGACGCGTCCCACCAAGTCGCCACGGCGGCGATCCTGGCCTCGGACTCGCCCGCGTTACGCAGGTCGACCGAGTGCCGCATCACTTGATAGGTGCTGCCGACGATCTGGCCGGCACGCAGGTAGACCAGGCTGGTCGTGGTCGCTGGCACCGAGCCGTTGCCGGTGGCCTTGACCAGCATGCCAGCCAACTGCTGGATCTCGGGCAGGTGCGTGTTGGCGTCGGGAATCCGTGCTCCCACGGTGTCCTCCATGCTGCTTGGGAGTGTTTGTCGTCCCTATGAGCCCTCGCGCACCGGCGATGTGACAGGCGGCGGAGAAATCCCGGCCGCGTCGGCGAACTGGCGGACCCGCTCCGGGTCGCGGAGCCCGTCGATGGCAACGATCCGGTCGCCCGCCACGGTGAATAGCAGCACGGCGAACGGCTGGTCGTCGACCGTGATCAACGCGCCGACCGCGCCGTTGACCAGCACAGGATGCAGCCGCCCACCACGCGGGCCCCGGGCTTGCTTGGCCACGGCTGCCGCGCCGCGGACGACGACACGCTGCCCGTCGGGGCCGAAGTCGGAGGTCAGGACGACATCGGGATCGAGGATCTGGAGCAGGGCGTTGAAGTCACCGGCCCGTGAGGCCGCGTAGAAGGCGTCGACCACCCGTCGTTGCCGTACCAGATCTGGGTCGGGCGACGGGATCTCGGCGCCGTTGACGCGGCGCCGCGCCCGGCTGGCCAGCTGCCGCGTGGCGGCCGGGGTACGGCCCATGATGCCGGCGATCTCGTCGAACGGCAGCTCGAACATGTCGTGGAGCACGAACGCCAACCGTTCGGCCGGACTGAGCCGGTCAAGCACCACGAGCATGGCCAGCCCCACCGAGTCGGCCAGCAACGCCTCCTGCTCGGGTCGAGACCGTTCTCCAGGATCACGACCGGCTCGGGCAGGCGTGGCTGCTCCCGCCGCTGCCGGCGGGAACGCAGCATGTGCAGGCATTCCCGGGCCACGACGGTGGTAAGCCAGCCGCCGAAGTTGTCGATCCGGTCCGCGTCGAAGCGGCTAAGCCGCAGCCAGGCGTCCTGGACGGCGTCATCGGCCTCGGCCAGCGAGCCCAGCATCCGGTAGGCCATCGCCCGCAACCGCGGCCGGTGCTGCTCGAAACGCTCGGCCAGCCAGTCGGTCTCTTCCATCGTTCACATCATCCCCTCGGCAAAGGCGCATAGACATGAACCCGCGAAGGCGCCGGATGTGACACGAGCCCGGGGTCACCGCGGCGGATGTGGCAGGTCGAGCAGCTGCTCGAAGAACCCGCCGAACCCCCGGTCCCGGTCGATCAGGTGAATCTCCAGGATCCAGTGGCAGGCCTGGCCAGCACGGTCCGCGCGGCGCATCGGTTGGGTGCTGCCGTGGGTGATGTAGTACTCGATCTCGTCGCCGTTGATGCGCTCGTGCGGGAACTCCCCGACCAGGTGCCCGGCGTGCGGCCCGCCGTACTCCCAGCCGGCGTCGGCGGTCAGCCGCAGCACCTCCGCGAACAATTGCTCCCCGCTAGCGTCCGGATGGGTGTCGAAGTAGCGGCGGCCGGCCTCGAACACCACCGGCAGGTCGTCCCGCAGCCGGTGCTTGACCGGGTCGTCGCCCAGCACGAAAGTGCGGCCGAAGTCCGCCTCCCACCCGTCGAAGATGGGCCCGAAGTCGCAGAACACGACGTCGTCATCCGTCATGACCCGGTCCGGTGGGTTCTGCCGGTACGGCTGGAGCGTGTGTGGCCCCGAGCGCACGATCCGCTTGTGCCAGAACCGGTCCACGCCGAACATCTCGTGCGCCAGGTCGCGGATGCCGTCGCTGACCTCGCGGTCCCCCGCCCCGCCGCGATCAGACCCCGCCGCTCCACCTCGGCGAACAGCTCCGCCGCCTTCGCCTCCGCCGCCATCAACCGCGCGGCCCGTTCCGACTCGGTACCCACACCCGGACCGTACTGCTCCCGCCGTACCTCAGCGCCCGGTGAGTGGGGAGCAACGCTTCAGCTTGCCACCGGCGCCGGCGTGTGGACGGCTGGCGGCGCTTCGTTCAGTGCCCGCCGGCGTACGCCGTAGATGAGCAGGTAGCCGACCATCCAGAACTCGCCTACGGACGCGGGATACGCGAGTGCCTCGGCGACGATTTGTGCGTCGGGTGCGAGGTATCTGATGAACGCGCTGAGCACGTACCCGGCACCGCCACCGACGAGGATCCAGCCCAGGACGCGGGGCATCCAGCCCGAGCGCAGCACGCACCAGCCCATCGGGACAAGCCACAGGCCGAAGAACAGTGCTCCCACGCCCCACATGCTGTCGCTGACCAGGTACAGAAGCTGGACGTTGGCCGCCGCGTCACCGACCGGGTCGACCGATACCCCGACCGCGGTGGCCAACATTGCCGCGCTCACAAGGCCCACGATCGCATTGACCAGGCCGAATGCAGCGATCCCGCTCGCGGCAAAGGAATCGACGGTGCGGAAGAGGCGATAGAACCAGACGGCGGCGAAGGTCTGGGTGACGACCATGCCCAGCTCCAAGGCGACGCCGGCGCGGGCGAGCGACTCGTGCGCGACCAGGTTGGCCAGCGTCGCACTGGCGTCGTCGGCTGCGAAGAGCTGCGGGCGGACAATAAGGAACCCGAGTACGCCGGTGATGGCAACGCCGAGGTAGAACAGCCCGGTCATGCGGGCGGTACGCGTTAGCGCATGCATGATCTCTCCTTGATTTCGGGTGCGTGGAACCGGGGCCGCGAGGCGGTTGCCTCGCGCGCCGTGTCACGTTGTGAGGGGTCTACTCGTGGGTGTCGGCGTATCCGAAGACGCCCTCGACGTAGTACCCGACGTACTCACCCCGGCGGTTGATCTCCCGGTCGCGCTCGTCGGTCCTGTCGGAGGACATGTCCCGCTCCCATGTAAGAGAAACTTGACATCTCGAAGGTAAAGCAGCCCAAACATGGTGTCAAGAATTTTTAACCCAACAGCCGCCACTGCGCGGACGACGTGGTGAGCGTCAGCATCGACCGCCGCGTTCCAAGCCCCTGGGCTGTTCGGCTTACGGCGGGCGGGACCGGCTGACCGGCGTTACCGGGACCTGCCGCCGGACCGCCGGGTGGCGCCGACCCGGCTTCCCGCGGAGAAGGCCGCCGCGCCGGACGGCTGTGACACGGCGTTCCCCCGGTCGCCTCGTGTGGCGCCGGACGCTGGTGCGTGGCCGTGTCCGCGGGACTTCGCCTTGGTGGGAGCGGTCGCTCGGCGGGCACCGCCGCGGCGGGCCGGTGGTGTTGGCTCGGCACGCGTCGCGGGCGGCGGGTCGACCAGGGTACGCGGGCCGGGGGCGATCTCGTCGAGGAGCGGATGCCCGGGCCGCAGGCGCGTGGTCGTCGGCGCGATGCCGGCCTGGCGCGCGAGCTGGCGGACGCCGTCGACCTGGTCGTCGGTCATCAGCGTGACGACCGTACCGGTCGCACCGGCCCGGGCGGTCCGGCCGGAGCGGTGCAGGTACGCCTTGTACTCGGCGGGCGGATCGGCGTGCACGACGAGCGTGACGTCGTCGATGTGGATGCCGCGGGCCGCGATGTCAGTCGCGACAAGCGTGGTGGCGCTGCCCGCGGCGAAGGCTGTCAGGTTGCGGCTCCGTGCCGCTTGGGCCAGGTTGCCGTGCAGCTCGATGGCGGGAACACCGGCTTCGACGAGCTGGCGGGTCAGCGTCTTCGTCCGCCGCTTCGTACGGGCGAAGACAAGTGTCCGGCCCGGAGCCGCGGCCAGGTCGACCAGCACGGCAAGCCGGTCGCGGTGCGCGACGTGCAGCATGTGGTGCGGCACGGTTGTCGGCGCGGGCGAGGAGTCGACGCTGTGGGTCACCGGGTCAGTGAGGTATCGCCGGACCAGCACGTCGACACCGGCGTCCAGGGTCGCCGAGAAAAGCAGCCGCTGACCACGGCGCGGGGTCTGGTCGAGCAGCCGCCGTACAGCCGGCAAGAAACCTAGATCGGCCATGTGGTCGGCCTCGTCGAGCACCGTGATCTCGACCGCGTCCAGGCTCGCGTGTCCGCTCTCGATGTGGTCTTCGAGCCGGCCGGGGCAGGCGATGAGCACGTCGACACCGGACCGCAGGCCGGCGATCTGGCGCCCCGGGCCCACCCCGCCGAACACGGTCAGGGTGCGCAGGGACACGGCCGCCGCCAGCGGCGCGACCGAGGCCTCGATCTGTGCGGCGAGCTCCCGGGTCGGTGCGAGGATCAGTGCCCGCGGCCGCCCCGGGCGGCGCGGTGCCGGTCGCGCCGACAGCCGGGCGAGCAGCGGCAGCGCGAACGCGTAGGTCTTGCCGGAGCCGGTGCGCCCCCGCCCGAGGACGTCCCGCCCCGCGAGGGCGTCGGGCAGCGTCGCCGACTGGATGGGGAACGGCGTGGTCACGCCTCGCCCTGCCAACGCCTCGACGAGCGGCGCGGGCACGCCCAGCTGGCGGAACGTGGCGGTGGATGGTGCGGTGGAACGAGGGCGGCGTACCGCCATGAAGTCTCCGAACCTGGAAGGGTGAACCGCCCGGCGCAGGCCGGCGGCCGTGCGCGCTGGTGGCCGGGGTCACCGCGGCCGGGGCAGAACTGTGGAACTGTACGCCCTATAGCGTAGCAACATGATCGCGAGTTCCCCGCCCGACGACGTGTTCGGAGCCATGTTGCGTGATGCCTTCGCCGTGGCGTCGGGAACGGGCAGGCGCCCTTTGGCCGGCGGTCGGCTGGTCCGGCCAGTCATCGAGATCGTCGAACGCGATGACGGGTTGATAAGTGGGGTACTGGCGGAGCCGTACTTCGCCGAGCCGGATCAGTGGCCCGCACACGACCGCCGAGCGCTGGACCGGGTGCGGGGCCGGGTGCTCGATATCGGCGTCGGGGCCGGGCGGACAGCGCTGGCACTACAGGACCGAGGTGTACCGGTGACCGGCCTGGACATCTCAGCTGGCGCGATCGAGGTGTGTCGCGCCCGCGGGGTACGGGACCTCGTGCACGCCACTGTCGATCAGCATGCGAGGGCCGGTGAGCGCTACGACACCTTCCTGTTGCTGGGCAACAACCTCGGCCTGCTGGAAGGGCGTGAGCGCGCGCCGGCGTTCCTGGCCGCGCTCGCCGAGCTGGCCAGCCCCGGCGCCCAGGTCATCGCACAGAGCGCCGACCCGTACAACACGACCGACCCGGTCCACGTCGGCTACCACGAGAGGAACCGTTCGCAGGGGCGGCTCGGCGGTCAACTACGCCTTCGGCTGCGCTACCGCGAGCTGGCCACGCACTGGTTCGACTATCTGGTCTGCTCACCCGACGAACTAGCCGAACTCGTCGCCGCCGCCGGCTGGCGCTTGGCCGATGTCGACAACACCGACGCCCCGTATTACCTGGCCACCCTCACGCGTTGAGGTATGCCAGGACGGCGAGGACGCGGCGGTTGTCGTCGTCCGAGGGCGGCATGTCCAGTTTGGTGAGAATGTTATTAATGTGCTTGCTGACGGATTTCTCGGTGATACGGAGCGTGGCGGCGATCGCGGCGTTGGAGCGGCCTTCGGCCATGACCCCCAGCACTTCGTACTCGCGGGCGGTGAGTACCGCCAGAGGCTCTCGGCGGACGAGTAGTTGTGAGATCACTTCGGGGTCCATGGCGGTGCCGCCGCAGGCGACCCGGCGGACGGCGACGACGAACTCCTCGACGTCGGACACGCGATCTTTGAGCAGGTAGCCCACGCCGCCGTCCGGGGCGGTGAGCAGCTCGCGGGCGTACATGGGCTCGACGTGCTGGGAGAGCATGAGGACGGGCAGGCCGGGTATCTGGGTCCGGGCCGCGATCGCGGCCTGAAGGCCTTCGTCGGTGAATGTCGGCGGGAGGCGGACATCGATGATCGCGACCTGGGGCCTATGGGTGATGAGGGCGGGGAGCAGGGCCGGGCCGTTCTCGACCGCCGCGACGACGTCGAAGTCGAACGCCCGCAGGAGCCGGGTCAGTCCGTCGCGGAGGAGGGCGTGGTCCTCGGCGATGACAACGCGCACGGCAGCTCCATGGTGATGACGGTGGGTCCACCGTCGGGACTTGACAGCGCCATCGTGCCATCGAACGCGGCGAGGCGGCGCTCTATGCCACGCAGCCCACTGCCCGCGGCGGGGTCGGCGCCGCCTGCGCCGTCGTCGGTGACCGTCATGGTCAGCGTCCCGTCGGCGTGCCGTACGGACACCGATCCGGTGTAGGCGCGGCTGTGCCGGACCATGTTGGTCAGCGCCTCGGCGACGGCGAAGTACGCCGCGGACTCGACCGGTGTGTCCGGTCGTCCGGGCAGGTCTATATCGATCGTGATCGGCACCGGCAGGCTGAGCGCCAGCGCGCGGACGGCGCCGGCGAGTCCCCTTTCGGCGAGTACCGGCGGGTGAATGCCGCGGACGAGGTGCCGCAGCTCGACCAGCGCCGCGCCGCTGGACTCACGTGCTTCGGCGAGCAGCTTGTGGGCCTGGGCCGGGTTGCAGTCGATGAGGGTGTCGGCCAGGCCGATCATCATCCGTAGCGAGACGAGGCGGGCCTGGACGCCGTCGTGCAGGTCGCGTTCGATGCGGCGCAGCTCGGCGGCTTGGGCGTCGACGGTGTCAGCGCGAGTGATGGTCAGCTGGGTGACGCGCAGCCGGAGCGCGGCTGCTGTGGTGGGGGCGAGGAGGAGCCGGCCGAAGAGGGCGTCCACGCGGCGCAGCCACGGCGCTATCCACAGGCCGGCGGCGAGGATGACGGCGCCTTGCGGCAGGCAGAGCAGGCCCTCACTGAACGTGTCGATGGACCAGATGGCGCCGTAGCCGTACCAGCCGGTGCCGAGCCAGATCCACAACGGCGTCAACGCCAGGCCGGCCAGGCCGTACAGCGGTACGAGCACGGCGACCATGCCGAGCGTGAAACCGACGATCGCGCCGGGCAGGAGCCAGGCCAGGTCGCGCCAGGTGGCCGGGTCCGTCACGATCCATCGGAACTGCTTCCAGCCACCGGCCAGGGCCCGTTCCGGCGGCGGATGGTACGGGCGGGTAACCAGGACACCGGTCCGGGAGGCACGCCTGCGCTCGAGATCGGCGCGCATCCGGACCAGGGTCATCGTCCACGGCGCCAGCGCCAGGCCGAGAAACGGCACCGGCGCCAGGGCCAGCGCGACCACCGATGCGACAAACAGCGGAAGGTTGGTGAACGCCAGACCCATCGCGGCGAGCTCAGCCAGCACCGAGCGCACACCGCCCCGGACCCACCGCACCAGCCGCGCACCGGTCTCACTCATCCGCACAGCTCATATGGTGCCTGCCAGCCGGGCGGTTCATGGTGGTGCTAGCACCACCGGGTCGCAGGCCCTAGCGCTCCTGACGATCCGGGCAGCGGCCGGTTGGATAGCGCCATGACGACCTCCATGACGCCGTCGCGTACGACGACGGGCAGTGACTTCGCCGAACTGTCTCGCCGAATCAACGGCGAAGGGCTGATGGAGCGCCGGCCCGCCTACTACATCGCGCGGCTGAGCGTCGTCACGCTCATGTTCCTCGGCGGATGGACCGCGTTCTTCGCCCTCGGCTCCTCCTGGTGGCAGATGATCACAGCGGCGTTCCTCGCCGTCACGTTCGCCCAGGTCGGGCTCGTGGCGCATGATCTGGCACACCGCCAGGTGTTCCGCACCAAACGCCCCAGCGAGGTCGCCGGACGGCTCGCCGGAAACCTCGGCATCGGGATGAGCTACGGCTGGTGGATGGACAAGCACACCCGCCACCACAACAACCCCAACCACGACGACCTCGACCCGGACGTCGCGCCCGAAGTGCTCATCTGGGCCACGAAGTCCGCCCTCGGCCGCCGCGGTCTGAAGGGGTTCATTACCCGGCATCAGGCCGCGCTGTTCTTCCCGCTGCTCAGCCTGCTCGCCGCTGACCTGAAGGTAGCCAGCGTCAAGGCCCTGCGAAACGGCACGGTGAAACACCGCCGCCTCGAGAGCGCGCTGCTGATCCTGCACGGCGTCGGTTACCTGTCAGCGCTGCTGGTCGTCCTTTCACCCGTGCAGGCCATCGCCTTCCTGCTCGTGCATCAGGCGCTGTTCGGCGTCTACCTCGGCATGACCTTCGCGCCGAACCACAAAGGTATGCCGCACCCGACCGGCGACGAAGACTACCTCCGCAAGCAGGTGCTGACCTCCCGCAACGTCCGCGGCGGTTGGCTGACCGACGCGGCGCTCGGCGGCCTGAACTATCAGATCGAGCATCACCTGTTCCCCGCCATGCCGACCCCGAACCTGCGCAAGGCCCAACCGATCGTGCGGGCCTACTGCGCCGAAGTCGGCGTCGCCTACGAACAAACCAGCCTCGTGACCTCCTACCGCCAGGCCCTGCGATACCTGCACCAGGTGGGCGCACCAGCCCGCGCCGAACACACGGCACGCCGAGCCCGCCGCACCGGCTGAACTCCCCGAGGCTCCTTGCCCGGCTGCAATGTGTTGTTGCTCCTAATTGGACTGTCTGTTGTAGGCGCCCCCGGGTGCCTACAATTCGTAAGGTGGCGATTACGGGGCGGCTAGGTTTGTTCGTGGTCTGGATCGCCAGCCGCGCGGTGTTCGTGCTCATCTACGCGGGTGTCGTCGACGCCCCGGTCGGCGGTGTCTTCGACGACGTTGCGCTCTACCACCGCTGGAGCGACGCGCTCCTCGACGGGCGGATCCCCATCGAGGACCCCATGTGGCAGTACCCGCCGGGTGCCGCCGCCCTCTTCGCCGCCATCCGCTACGTCGCCGGTGACTCCGCGGGGCGTTCGAGGCGACATTCTTCTGCCTGGCGATCGGGGCGGATCTGCTCGTCCTGCTCACCCTCACCAGGCTCGCCCGCGGCGGCGGGCTGCTTCTCGGTGCCTGGGCCTGGGCTCTCGCTGTCCCGCCGCTCAACCTGCTGGCCTACGCGCGGTACGACATCTTCGCCACCGTCCCGGCCGTCGTCGCGCTCGCCGCGATGGCGCGGCGTCCCGCCGTCGCGGGCGCCGCCGCGGCCGTCGGCACGCTGGTCAAGGTGTGGCCGGCGGTGCTGCTGATCAGCATCCGGCCGCTGCGCGGGCTGCGGCCAGCCCTGACCGGTTTCGCCATGGCGCTCGCCGTGCTGGGCGGCGCGCTCACGCTCGCCTTCAGCGGCGCGTGGGGCGGGCTCACCGGCAACCAGGTCGACCGAGGCCTACAGATCGAGTCCGTCGGCGCCACCCCGCTCGTCCTCGCCCGCGTCGGCGACGGCGGGATCCGCGTGGAGTCGGCGTACGGCGCGATGGAGTTCGTCGACCACCCGTTCGTGCCGCCGGCGACGGTGGCGCTCCCCGTCCTGACGCTCGCCGGTCTGGGCCTGCTCGGGCTCTGGTGGCTCACGCGGGGGCGCCGGATCGCCTGGACCGCCACGGTCGGCTTCGACGCGGCGCTGGTCGCGGTGCTCGTCACGGTGGTGACGAGCCGCGTCTTCTCCCCGCAGTACATGCTGTGGCTGGTCGGTGTGGCCGCGGTCTGCCTGACCCGCCGCGACACGACGCAGCGCGCGGCGAGCGCCCTGATCGTCGTCGCGACGCTGCTGACCAGCGCGCTGTTTCCGTGGTACTACGAGCACGTCTCCACCGATCCACAGTGGCCCGGGACCGTGCTGCTCGTCCTGCGGAACGTCGTCGTCGTGGCCGCACTCGCCGCCGGCGCCTACGGCTTATCGCGCGTCAGCCAGGCCGAGCGCGCGACCGTCTTAAGTGGAGCGCCAGCCCGATGAGGGCGGCGAGGCCGACCAGCACGTACAAGTTGCTGTAGACAAGTCCCCACCCCCGGAAATGCAGGTCCCAGCCCTGGATGCCGGCGAGGACCCAGGTGGTGCCGGCCACGAAGACGAGCCAGACCAGCGCGATCGCGGCGAGCCCGGCCCGGTCGCGCCGGCGCCAGGCGCGGACGGCGAGCAGCACCAGCACGGGGACCACCCAGATCCAGTGGTGGTGCCAGGAGATCGGGGAGACAAGCAGGCCGGTGGTCGCGCAGGCGAAGAGGCCGAGCAGCGGTTCGCCGGCGCGGGCACACCAGGCCGCGATCGCGAGGCCGGTCACCCCGACCACGGCGGCGGCGAGCAGCCACGCGGTGCCGGGGTCGCCCACGTCGGCGAGGCGGGCCACCGCGCCGCGCAAGGACTGGTTGAGGATGGTACGCGGATCCTCGGTCACCCGGGACGCCTCGAAGAGACCGCCGCTCCAGTACCAGCGGGAGTCCGCCGGCCGCCATACGAACCCGATCGCGATGGTGGCGGCGAAGCCGGCCATGGCCGTCGCCGCCGCCCGGATGCGGCCGGTGACGACGAGGTACGCGACGAAGATGAGCGGCGTGAGCTTGATGCCGGCGGCGATGCCGGTACCCAGCCCGTACCACCACCGTCGCGGGTCGCCGGTGAGGTCGGCCAGCACCAGCAGCATCAGGAAGGCGCCGACCTGTCCGGTCTGTAGGTGCCCGGAGACCGCGAACATCGGCAGCGCCGCGGCCGTGGCGGCGAGCGCGGGTACCACGCGCCGATCCGCCGGCACTCCGGCCGCGCGGAGCGTCACCCACACCGCGGCGAGCAGTGCCAGGACCGACGCGAGCGTCCACCAGCCGATGGCGATGGCCATGCCCGTACCCGCGAGCGGCTGGAGCAGCAGCGCGGCGAAGGGCGGGTAGGTGAAGCCGTACTCCACCCCGCCGCCGCTGCTGAAGACGGTCCGGTACACGGCGCCGTCCCCGCCGGCGGCGATCGCCGCGCTGCTGCGGAGCACGTCGAGATCGCCCCAGAACTCCCCGGTCACCAGGTGGACCGCGACCGCGCCGGCGACCACCGCGACGAGCGCGGCGGCGGAGGCCAGGGCGATCACACGGCCCGGCCAGTGGCGCAGTGAGACGGTCGACGCGGCGGCAGTCACCGCTGGTCCGCCGCGCTGTGCCCGCCACGCTCCGTCGCTCGGCGCTCGTCCGCCGTCGTGGTCGAGGCCCGTAGCCTCGCGACTCCCGCGCCGGTCGCGGTGCGAAGGACGATGGTGACGGGCAAGAGCCCGCCCTCGGAGGGTTCGGCCAGCTCTTCGGCGACGGCGAGCCCGCAGTCGCGTACCCGGTCGAGCAACGCGGCCCCCTCGGGAGTGCCCGTGTCGTACACGCCGACGATGATCGCGCCGTGCGGGGTCAGCGCCGGAGCCAGCCTGTGCAGCAGCGCCATGGCGTCGTCGAGCGGGAAGTAGTACAGGATCTCGCGGAGCAGGATCACGTCGTACTGGCCGGCCGGCTGGTAGCTGAGCACGTCGGCGACCTCGAAAGAGGCGTCCGCGCGCCGCAGCGAGCGGGCCCGCCGGATCGCCGTCCGGCTGATGTCGACCCCGTGGTAGTGGCGATAGCTGCCCGGGACCAACGGCAGGTTGACGGTGGTGCCGCAGCCGAGGTCGAGGATGCGCGCCTGGGGCGCGTACTTCTGGATCAGGTCGAGCGGGCTGCCGCTGCCGGGCTGGTCCAGGTAGGACCAGAGGCCCAGCGCGTACTGGAGGTCCCAGACCCGCGCGTTGAGCCGGGGGTAGGGCCGGATCAGCACGGTCAGCGGCCACTTCAGGAGCCGCCCGGCGGTGCGGAAGAGGATTCCGGCCATGGTCACGCCACCGCCGCGTCGCGCGCCGGCACCGGAACGAACCGCAGCCCGCGCTCTTTCAGCAGGGGGATCACCCTGTCCAGCGCGGCGATCGTCTGCGACCGGTCGCCGCCCCCGTCATGGCAGAGCAGGATGTGACCGGGGCCGCTGCGGGACAGTACCCGGGTGATGTGCGGCACGCCCGGCTCCTTCCAGTCGCTGGGGTTGACGGTCCAGTCGACGGCGGTCAGGCCGTGTTCGGCGGCGACGCCGAGTACGGTCCTCGACCAGCCACCGCCCGGCGCGCGGAACAGCCGCGGCGGCTGCCCCACGGCGTCGGCGATCCGCTCCTGCGTCTCGCCTATCTCGGCCCGCTGCCGCGCGGCGTCGAGGGCCGCGAACGGCTGCGGGTGGTGCATCGAGTGGTTTCCGATCGCGTGCCCGGCCTCCGCGATGCGCCGGGCCAGGCGGGGCTGCTCGGCGGTACGGGCGCCGATGAGGAAGAACGTGGCCGGCACCTCGTGGCGGGCGAGCACGTCGAGCAAAGCCGGCGTCCAGCGAGGGTCGGGCCCGTCGTCGACGGTGAGCGCGACCGCGCCGGTCTCCGCGTTGAAGAGCGGCCAGGCCCGCCGTCCGGGCGTGAACGGGCGGCGCCGGCGGTGGGCGCGGACCCCGAGCAGCAGCGCTTCCAGCGACCGCGCCCACAGGTACGGCAGCGGACGGGTCACCGTGACGCCTCCAGCCGGACGTCACGCGACGGGCCGAAGTCCCGCCGCCGCAGGAACCGGAGCGCGCCGGTGGCGGCGCCGGCGACGATCGTGAGCTGCACGAGGAAGTGGATCGCCAGGAAGAAGGCGAGGAACGCCGGGCCGCGGCGGCGCAGCACGAAGCGGGCCAGCCCGGGGTCGGTGACGGCGAACAGCAGCGCGAAGGCGATCGGGAGCGCGAACAGTGGTGCGGCCAGCGCGCCGAGCGGGAGCGTCGCCACGGTCAGCGCGGCCGCCAGCAGGCCGCTCGCGCGGTTGGCCCGGATCCCGGCCGGTCCCCGCTCTCGCACAGCCACCGGGACCAGGAGCTGGGAGCGGCCGAACTGCTTGCGCAGCATGGGCCAGAGCTCGCTGTCGTCGTCGTGCCGGCAGGTCACCTCCGGGGTCAGCAGGATCCCGTACCGGTCGGCCATCCGGTCGCTGAGCTCCACGTCCTCGGACGCCCGCAGGTTTTCGTCGAAGAGCCCGACGTCCGCGAAGACCGCCCGCTCGATGGCGCACACCGCGAATATCGCCGTACGCACCCGTCCCACGTTGCGCAGGCGCCAGTAGTGTGCGTGCAACAGCTTGTACGCCTCGACCGGCCCGTCGTCGAACAGCGGCTCGGTCAGGTACATCCCGTGTACGCAGGAGACGTCGGGCGTCTCCTCGAGGATGCGCACGGCATTCTCGATCGCGTCGCCGGAGAGCGCGCAGTCAGCGTCCACAAAGAACAGGATGTCGCCGCTGGTCGCCCGGATCCCGGTGTTTCGGGCGGCGGACGGGCCGCGGTTGACCGATGACTCGATCAGCGTCACCGGAAACTCCCGCACTATCTCGCGGGTCCGGTCGGTGCTCGCGTCGTCGACGACGACGACCTCGTCCGGTCCGCGGGTCTGGGCCAGGATCGCGGCGAGGCACGCCCGCAGGGTCCGCTCGCTGTTGTAGGCCGGGACGACGACGGAGATGGTTCGGCTCATCTACACGTACCGCCTTGCCGAGAAGGAATGCGCGTTCCATCGGATGCCGGCGTCACGCTATCGGACCGCCCGGGGACATCGACAGGCGTCGCACCGGCCGGTTCAGTGCCTGTCAACATCGCGTTGAGTCGATGTCGAGTCTCGGGCCGAAGAATCCATCCCGGTACATGCCTGGGTGCCGCCGGGCCGGACGAAGGGTGACAGGCGAGTGTCGACTTTGCTCAGTGTCGAAGACTGTGACGATCTGACGGTGGGGCAGGTCCACGACCTGTACCGCCGCTTCGTCAACCGCAGCCAGGTGAACCTCATGACCTCCTTCGGCTTCGGTCGGGAGCTGGTCGAGCGGGCCGAGGGCGCCTACCTCCACTTGCGGGACGGTCGCCGGATCCTCGACTTCACCGGCGGTGTCGGCGTACTGAACCACGGCCACAACCACCCGCGCATCCTGGATGTCCGGCAGCGGTTCGCCGAGCGGCGGCGGATGGAGGTGCACAAAACCTACTTCTCCCCGTATGTGGCTGCTTTAGGGCACAACCTGGCCGAACTGCTCCCCGGCGACCTCAATATGTCGTTCCTGCCCAACTCCGGCGCCGAGGCGGTGGAGGGCGCGGTCAAGCTGGCGTACAAGTACCACGGCGGGCGGCGGCACACGGTCCTGCACGCGGACATCAGCTTCCACGGCAAGCTGCTCGGCTCGGGGACCCTCACCGGCGCCTCGCGGGGCCACTTCGCCTTCCCCGGCATCTCCGGCGCGGTCCCCTTCACCTACGGCGACCTCGACTCGGTACGCGCCGCGGTGGCCGCGCACAAGGGCGACGTGTACGCCATCCTGATCGAGCCGTTCAGCGCGTCCACTGTGAACTGGTGCTCGGAGGAGTTCCTACGCGGCCTGCGCGAGCTCTGCACCGCCGAGGACATCGTGCTCATCTTCGACGAGATCTACACCGGCTGGGGCAAGACCGGCAGCCTGTTCTACTTCATGCGGTACCCGGGCCTCGTACCGGACGTGGTGACCACGTCGAAGTCGTTCGGCGGCGGCAAGTCGTCGATCTCGGCGTACGTGGCGCGGCAACCGGTGTTCCGCAAGGCGTACGACAACGCCACCGACGCGCTCCTGCACTCCACGTCCACCACGTACTACGGCTTCGGCGAGGAGTGCGCCACCGCGATCGAGGCGGTCAACATCGCCGTCGAGGACGACTACCCCGGGCGGGCCCGGCGGATCGAGGAGCAGCTCGCCCCCGGCCTGAAGCGCATCGCCAAGGAGCACCCGGACGAGGTGGCCCGGGTAGCCGGCGCCGGCGCGCTGTGGGGCGTCTCCATCGGAGGCGGGCCGAGGGTGCTGGACCTCGCCGCGAAGATCGCGCCCGGCGGCCTGGCCCGCGACCCCCGCTTCCGCGCCAAGCTGGTGACCGCCGCCGTGGTCAACGCGCTCTACCAGGACCACGACATCTACAGCTACTACGCGCTCAACGGTGACAACCCGCTGATCGTGGGCCCGCCGTTGATCGTCGAGCCGGACGAGGTCGACCGTTTCCTGGACGCCCTCGACGCGGTACTCGGCCAGGGCATCACCAAGCTGCTGACCCGCTTCGCCGCGCAGAAGCTCAGCTCGCTGTGGTGAGCGTGGTGGTCACCGGCGCCCGCGGCATGCTGGGCGCGTCGGTGGTGGAGCGGCTGGCCGGCGACGGGTACGACGTGGTCGGTGTCGACCTGCGGCCCGGCGACGACCGGCCCGGGTACCGGCACGTGACCGGCGACATCCGCGACGCGAGCGTGCTGGGCGAGGCGATGGCGGGCGCCGGCGCGGTCGTCCACTGTGCCGCCGCGCTGCCGAGCTACCCGGTCGAGCAGATCCAGTCGATCACAGTGGACGGTGCTCGTACCGTGCTCGCCGCGGCTGCCGCCGCGAAGGTGCCGCGGGTCGTCCACATCTCCTCCACCGCGGTGTACGGCCTGCCCGACCGGGTGCCGACCAGGGAGGACTACGGGTACGCGCCGGTCGACCCGTACAGCCGGGCCAAGGTGGAGGCGGAGCAGCTCGCCGTCGCCCACCGGGACACCGGCGCGGTCGTACCGGTACTGCGCCCCAAGACGTTCCTCGGACCGGGGCGGATGGGCCTGTTCTCGATGCTCTTCCAGTGGGCGCACGAGGGGCGCAACTTCCCGGTGCTGGGTGACGGCTCGGTCCGCATCCAGATGCTGCACGTCGCCGACCTCGTCGAGGCGATCACGCTCGTACTGACCGCGCCGGCGAGCGTGGCGAACGACACGTACAACATCGCGGCGGTCGAGTTCGGCTCGCTGCGCCAGGACTTCCAAGCGGTGCTCGACGCCGCCGGGCACGGCAAGCGCGTCGTCGCGCTCCCCGCCCGCCCGGCCCGCGCCGCGCTCGGCCTGCTCGAGCGCGCCCGGCTCTCACCGGTGTACGGACGCCTCCTGCACAAGCTCATGGCCGACTCCTATGTAGACACCCGCAAGGCCACCGAGCGGCTCGGCTTCGTGCCACGCCGCTCCAACCAGGACGCCATCCTTCAGGCGTTCGAGTCGTGGCGCGGGCGGGCCGAGCAAGCGACCACAACGAACGGTGGGCGCACCAGCCAGGACCCGTGGCGGCAGGGCGTA
This sequence comes from Phytohabitans flavus, assembly GCF_011764545.1. Classification (GTDB taxonomy): domain Bacteria; phylum Actinomycetota; class Actinomycetes; order Mycobacteriales; family Micromonosporaceae; genus Phytohabitans; species Phytohabitans flavus. The sequence goes on from NZ_AP022870.1 coordinate 2,027,885, forward strand.
CTCGCCGCCGCCAAGGTCTTCTTCTGAGGGGGAGGGCTGAGGATGACCACCGAGGCGGTGGCGGCGGAGGGTATTCCGGACAAGGTTCCCGTCGAGGTACCGATAGAGCCGGCACGGCGTGGCACGCGCCGGCTGGCACGGATCTGGGCCGACCTGGTGACGCTGGCCCGGCCGGTGCAGTGGACCAAGAACGTGCTGGTGATACCACTCGCGGCGGCCAGCGGCGCGAGCTGGGACGCCGGCGCGCTGCTGCGTACCGGATGGGCCGTGATCGTGTTCTGCCTGGCCTCGTCGATGGTCTACGTGATCAACGACATCGCCGACCGGGACCTGGACCGCGCGCACCCGGCCAAGCGGATGCGACCGATCGCCAGCGGGCGGATCTCGGCGTCGGGCGCGCGGATCTACGCCGGGGCACTCGCCCTGCTGCTGTGCATGGCGGCGTTCGCCGGGCCCACGATGCACTTGTGGCCGCTGGCCGCGTACGTCGCGCTGAACCTCGCGTACAGCCGCTGGCTCAAGCACGTCCCGCTGGTGGACATCTGCGTGGTCTCGGCCGGCTTCGGGCTGCGGGTGCTTCAGGGGTACGCGGCGACCGGCGGTGACTTCTCCGGCTGGTTCCTCGTCGCCGTGCTCACCGGATGCATGGTGCTCATCGCCGGCAAGCGGCGGCACGAGCTGACCACCGCCGGTACGGCGCACCGGCCGGCGCTGCGCGGGTACAACGTCGCGCTGCTGGACCAGGTGCTGGCCGTCAGCGCCATCCTCGCCGTGCTCAGCTTCCTGCTGTACCTGCGGCACGACGCCCCGATCGGCGACCTCCACAACCTCCTGCCGGCGCTCGCCGCGCCGCTGGCCCTGTTCGGCGTCTTCCGCTACCTCCAGTCGGTACTGGTCCGGCGCCGCGGCGCCGACCCAGTACGCACCCTCATGCGCGACCGGCTGCTCATCGCGGACGCGCTGTTGCTCGGAGCGGCGGTGCTCACCGCCCTCATCGTCGAGTCCAGCTCCTGAATCGAGAAGGTGGAACCCTCGTGTCCGAACCACTCGTCTCGGTCGTGGTCCCGAACTACAACTACGCCCGGGCGTTGAAACTTTGCCTCACCGCACTCCGCGCGCAGACCCACCCCAACCTGGAGATCATCGTCGTCGACGACTGTTCCACGGACGACTCCGTCGCCGTGGCCGAGTCCTTCGGCGTCCGGGTGGTCAGTACCCCGGCCAACGGTGGACCCGCGGTGGCGCGCAACCTCGGCGCGGCGCACGCCCGCGGCGAGATCCTGTTCTTTGTGGACTCGGACGTGGCGGCCAAGCCCGACGCGGTCGCCAACGCGGTCGAGCTGCTGCGGACCCGGCCCGAGCTCGGCGCGGTCTGCGGCAACTACGACCCGGTGCCGCTGATCCGGGACAGCCTGGTGGAGGAGTACCGGTGCCTCCAGCAGTCGTACTGGCTGATCGCCGACGAGGGGCGGATCTACACGCTCTACACCGCGCTGCTGGCGATGCGGGCCGAGGTCTTCGCCGAGGTCGGTCCGTTCAACCCGCGCCTGCGCGAGACGGAGAACGCCGACTACGGCCTCCGGCTCGCCCAACGGTACGAGATCCTGCTCACCCCGGCCCTGCGCGGCGTGCACGACCACGACCACGACCTGCGCGAGCTGGTCCGGAAGGCCTTCACCCGGGCCATGCTGCACATCCCGATGTACGCCAACAAGCCGGACTTCCCCGGCGGGCTCAGTAGCGGCCCGCGGGCGTGGGGGAGCGTGGCGGCGCTGCTCACGGTGCTGACGCTGGTGCTGCCGATCGTCTTCGGCCCGATCTGGGCGCTGGTGCCGCTCGGCGTCTTCGCGGTCTACCTCGGCTGCGACTGGCCGATGTACCGGTTCGTCGCGCGCCTGCGCAGCCCGATCTTCCTCGTCTACTTCGTCGCCATGCACCTCTTCCTCAACCTCGTCATGGCCACCGCGGCGGCCGTCGGCGTCCTCCGCGTGCTCTTCTCCCGCCGGTTCCGCCGCCTGTACGACCGGCCGGCGGAGGTGGGCTGAGTGGAGACTCCGCTCGTGTCGGTGGTCGTGCCGAACTACAACTACGCCGACTCGCTCGGCCTCTGCTTGCGCGCGATCCAGGCACAGACCTACCCGAACATCGAGGTGGTCGTCGTCGACGACGCGAGCACCGACGACTCGGTAGCGGTCGCGCGGGCGCACGGCGTGCGCGTGGTCGCGCTGACCGACAACGGCGGGTGCGGTCGGGGGCGCAACGTCGGCGCGGCGCACACCACCGGCGAGATCCTGTTCTATGTGGACTCCGACCTGGCGCTCGCGCCGGACGCGGTCGAGCGGGCGGTGGCTACCCTGAGCGACGAGTCAGGGCTGGGCGCCGTGTGCGGGCTCCAGGACCCCGAGCCGCTGCTGCACGACACGCCCGTGGCCCGGTACCGCGGGCTTCAGTACCACTACTGGTCGGTGAGCGGCGAGGGTGACGTGACGGTGCTCTTCCCGGCGATACTCGCGATCCCACGGGCGGTCTACGAGGAGATCGGCCCGTTCAACGAGGGGCTCGCGCAGACCGAGGAGGTCGACTACGCGTACCGGCTGTCCCGGCGGTACCGGATCCGGCTGACCAGCGCCGTGCGCGGCCGCCACGACCCCGACCACGCGCTCCGGCCACTGCTGCGCAAGCTCTTCCACCGGGCGCGGCTGCGGGTGCCGCTGTACGCCAAGGCGCGCGAGTCGGCGACGGGCTTCGAGACCGCCACGCGTGCCTACGGGACGCTCGCCGCGCTGGCAACCCTGCCCGCGCTGGCGCTGCCGCTGCTCTTCGGTCCACTGTGGCTGATCGCGCCGGCCGCCCTGCTCACCGCGTCGATCGCGGTCGACCACGGCATGTACGGGTTCGTGCGTCGCCGCAAGGGCGTACCGTTCCTGATCTTTTTCGCCGCCACGCACTTCGCGGTCAACGCGACGATCGCCGCGGGGCTCGGGGTGGGCGTTGTGCAGTGGGCGGTGTCCCGTCCGTTCCGGGGGCTCTACGACACGACGTTCCCGAGCAAGGTACCGGCGTGACGAGCCAGACCGCCGTCCGCGAGGCTGTCCGGGTGACGGTCTCCCTCCGGTCGGCTGGAACTGGCGACGCCCCGTACGCGTGGTGCTCACCGGTGCTCCGGCACTGTGGTTGCTCTTCGTCGTCGCCCAGCTAGTCGTGAGTGGACGGCTGTGGTGGTGGCGCCCGGCGGACCTGCTGCCGCCGTTCCTGTTCGTCGCCGTACCGGTGCTGCTCACGCTGGTGGCCCTCCCGTTCCGCTGCTCGCGGCGCAACGCGGCCGTGCTTTGCGCCGGCGCGCTGGCCATCGGGGTCAGCCTCGCCGGGTTCAACCCGCTCGGGGCGCTGCGGGGAGGCGGGCCGGTCCCGCCCGACGGCGTGCGGGTGGTCTCGTGGAACACCGGCTACTGGCACGAGCCCGGTGAAGAGGGCGACTTCTACGCCCTGCTCGCTAGGCAGGAGGCCGACGTCTACCTGCTCCAGGAGTACCTGTACTACCCCGATGGCGTACCGGTCCGGGTGGACGAGCTGGAGACGCTCCGGCAACGGATGCCCGACTACCACGTGGCGGTCGCCGGCGAGCTGATTACGCTGTCCCGGTACCCGATCGTCGCCCAGTACGGCCTCGACGCGCCCGGGGCGCCCGTGCCGCCGGACTCCGACTTCCCCGACTTCTGGCGCTACAAGACCCTCCGTACCGACCTCCGCGTCGGCGACCGGGTCCTCTCCGTCTACAACGCGCACATTCCGACTCCACTGTGGATCGGTGGGCCGAGCCCGTTCAGCGCGCAGTTCTGGAACACGATCCGCGACCTGCACGGCCAGCGCGGGCCGCAGCTGGCCGCCCTGGCACGGGACGTCGAAGCGAACCCCAACCCGGTGTTCGTGGCTGGCGACATGAACACGACGTCGGCGATGGGGGAGCGCGAGCGGTTCCCCGCCGGGCTGCGCGACGCGGCTGAGGCCGGGGGCGCGTTCTACCCCGCGTCGTGGCCGGTCGGCGGCGACAACTTCCCCTCTGGTGGCGGCTGGACTGGGCACTCGTCTCGCCCGGCGTGCAGGTGCACCGGTACCAGCTGCGCGACCCCGCCGGCCTCTCCGACCACCGCCTCCAGTACACGGCGGTGTCACCGTGACACGTCAACGGTGGCTTGACGCCGTCCGCGGCGTCGCCATCATCGCCGTGGTCGTGGACCACGTGACGTTCATGGCGTTCCACAGTGTCTGGGCGGGGCTGATGCAGGTGGCGCACATCGGCGCCTTCGGCCTCGCGGTGATCTTCCTGGTCACCGGGTACGTGATACCAGCCTCGCTGGAGCGCGGCGGCAGCCCCGCCCGGTTCTGGGTCAGCCGGGCCTTCCGCCTCTATCCGATGTGGATCGTCGTGGCCGTGGCGGCGATCGCGGCCAGCCTCGCCGGTGTGGCTCCGCTGCCGGGCGAGCTGTGGCGCCAGCCGGGCATGATGCTGCTGGCCAACCTCACACTGCTCCAGAACCTGCTGGGCGTACCCGGGCTGCTCGTCGTGCTCTGGACGCTCAGCTACCAGGTGGCGTTCTACGCGCTGGTGACCGCCGCGTACCGGTTCGGCCTGCACAGGCGCGGCGCCGAGACCGCGATCGCCCTTGGCGCGCTGGCCATCGTGGTCACCCTCGCCCAGCGGCTGCTCGGGCCGGTGCCGCTGCCGCGCACCGGGTGGTTCGTCGCCGTGGCGGTGGCGGTCCTGGCGGCAGGGCTGTGGGCCGCCCTGCGCGGCGGCCGAGCGGTCGCCGCGGCGGGCGCGGGCGTACTGGTGCTGGCGATCCTGGCGCTCACCGCCCGAACTCAGCACGCCGACGGCTGGGGCCTGGTCATCCTCGCCATGATGTTCACCGGCGCCGCCCTCTACCAGGCTCGGCGGCGCGCGCTCCTCGCGGTGGGCACGCTGCTCGCCGCCGCGGCGGTCACCGGGTGGGCCGGCGGCGGACTGTCGTACCTGTCGGAGCTGCCGCCCGGCGCGGCGGCCCGGGTGTGGTTCACCGGGCTCGTCTCCGGGGTGCTGCTCTTCGTCCTCGCGCCGCTCGTGCGCGACCGGCTGATCCCGCGCCCGCTGGCCGTGGTCGGCGTCACCAGCTACTCCATCTACCTGCTGCACATGGGAGTGATTCTGATGCTGCTGCCGATGCTGGAGGAAGCCGGGCGCGCGGCGTGGTGGTGGCAGGTCGCGGCCTTCGCCGCGGTGTTCGCGGTGGTGCTGCCGATCTCCTACCTCTCGCACCGGCTTGTCGAGGTGCCGGGTCAGCGGCTGGGCCGCGCACTGTGGCAGCGGTACGGGACACCGCGACCGCCCGCCGCCCAGGCCGAGCCCGCACCGGCCACCGACGACCCCGACACCCGGGTATCGGTGATCATCCCGAACTACAACAAGGCGAAGACGCTCCGCGCCTGCCTGGAGTCGGTGTACCGGCAAGGACACCCGCCGTTCGAGGTCATCGTCGTGGACGACGCGAGCACCGACGGCTCCCGCGCGATCGCCGCCGAGTTCCCCTGCCGGCTGGTGGCGTTCGAGGCCAACCGCGGTGTCTCGGCGGCGCGCAACGCGGGCGCGGCAGCCGCCACCGGCGATGTGCTGTTCTTCGTCGACTCGGACATCGCGCTCGCCACCGACGCCGTCGCCAACGCGGTAGGCCTCCTCCGCGAACGCCCCGACCGCGGGGTCGTACAAGGCATCTACGAAGCGCAACCGCTCTTCCCGGACGGGCCTGTGGAGGCGTACAAGACGCTGTTCGAGCACTACTGGCGGCAGCGGAGCGCCGGTGTGGTCGACGCGACCCTGTTCGCGCTGACGGCCGTGCCGCGGCGGGTCTTCGAGGAGGTCGGCGGCTTCGACGAGAAGATGCGCGACGCCGAGGACATCGAGTTCGGCACCCGCCTGCCGGCCCGGTACGCGATCTGGATGAGCGACCGGGTGCTCGGCCGGCACGACGACGTGGACAGGTTCTGGCCGTACATGTCCGAGCACGTGGGCCGCGCCCGCAACTACGGGGCGCTCGTCGCGCGGCTGCTGCTGGGCCGCGCGCGTCCGGGGCCGGACCGGGGCTCGCGCGGCGTCGACGTCGCCACGGTCGCGTGCATGGTGAGCTGCGCGCTGGCGGTGGTCGCGCTCCCGCTGGCGGTCGTCTCCGGCTGGCTGCTGCTCGTACCGCTGGCGCTGGTGGTGGTCTTCGTGACCATCGACCGGCGGCTGTGGGGCTTCGTCCGGCGGGAGAAGGGGAGCCCGTTCCTCCTGTACTTCATCCCGATGCACTTCCTGATGCACACCACCCAGATCGTCGGGATGCTCGCCGGAGCCGTCGCGGCCACGGTGCGACCGGGGCGGCAGCGGTGACCGGGCGGCCGGCGCCGCGCTGGCGGCGCGTGCTCGACCGTACGGTGACGCTCGCCTTCGTGGGGCTGCTCTGCGTGGGCCTGGTGCTGATGGTGCGGAGCCAGGACTGGACGCCCGTGGCGGAGCTTGCCGCGCGGCTCAGCCCCGGCGAGATCGCCCTCGCGCTCAGTTCGGCGTTCCTGGTCGACGCCTGCGGGCTCCTGCTGGGTGTCATGTCGTGGCGGGCGCTCTTCGTGGACCTCGGCGCGCGGGTGGACGTGTGGACGTCCTCGCGCCTGTTCTTCGTCGGCTTCCTCACGAAGTTCGTACCGGGCCGCCTCATCGCCCTGCCGGTGCTGGTACGCATGGGCAAGGCGATCGACATCGGGCCGATCCGGCTGGCGTCCGTGTTCGTGCTGAGCTGGTCCGTCGTCGCGCTGACCGGGCTGACCCTCGGCCTCGCGGCCGGGCCGGCGGCCGCCGGGCTGAGCACCGGCTGGCTGATCGCGGCGGCGGTGCCGACGGTAGCGCTGATGGTGCGCCCGGGCCTGCTCAACTGGGGCATCCGGACGGGAGCCCGGCTGCTGCGCCGTCCCGATCCGGACGTCTCCGCCTCGAACGGCGGCGTCCGCAAGGCGATCGTCGCGCAAACGCTCTCTTGGGTGGTCTCGGGGCACCACGTGTGGCTGCTGGCCGTCGCCGCGGGCGCGCCGCCCGCCAAGTCGTACCTAGTCTGTGTCGCGGGCTTCGCGGTGGCCACCACCGCCGGCATCGTCGTGATGATCGCGCCGGACGGGCTCGGCGTCCGCGAAGCGGTCCTCGCGGTCGGGCTGGCGACCGTTATGCCACTGTCGGTCGCGACCACCGTCGTCCTGGCCAGCCGCCTGGTCAGCACGTTGAGCGGGGCCACCGTTGGCGCGGTCGGCCTGCTGGTGTCGCAGCACATGCACCGGCGTCGGTACCGTGCGGTCGCCGCGCCGCCCGCAACCGCCGGGTGAGGGCGGCGCGTGCGCGTCCAGCAGGTTGAGCCGGTCCTGGTCGGCCAGCTCGGTCAGCAGCTCGACCAGCGACGGCGTGACCCGCGCGGCCCCCAGCTCCGCCGCCACCCGCAGGGTCAGCGGGCGGCTCAGCCCGTTGCGGACCATCGCGTCGATGGCGACCGACTCGCTCTCGTGTACCAGCCGCGGGCCGATCAACCGGTGTACCAGCGCCACCGCGTCGGCGTGGGGGAGCGGGCCGAGGTCGAGCCGGTGGGCGCCGTGCACGCTCACCAGGCCGGCGAGCCGGTCCCGGCTCGTCACCAGCACCGCCGAGGTCGGGGTACCGGGCAGCAGCGGGCGCACCTGCTCGCTCGACACGGCGTCGTCCAGCACGATGAGCAGCCCGCGCCCGGCCACCTCGCTGCGGTAGTACGCGGCCCGTTCCTCCAAGTCGCCCGGGACACCCGGGCCGTCCAGCCGCAGTGCCCTGAGGAGCCGCGCGAGTGCGTTGTTGGGGTCCAGCCCGCGGAGGTTGACGTAGAGCTGCCCGTCCGGAAACCTGTCCGCGGCGCGGTGGGCCCACTCGATCGCCAGCGCGCTCTTGCCCACCCCGGCGACCCCGGAGAGGACGGCGACGGGCACCTCGGCCGGGGCGGCGGCGCCAGTGCCGGTGAGGAGCGCGTCAAGCCGTTCCAGCTCGCGCGTGCGGCCCGTGAACGCGCGTACCCCGGCCGGCAGCTGCGCCGGCGTGACCCGGATCGCCCGCGCCTCCTGCGTCCCCTCGCCGCGCAGGATCGCCCGGTGGATCGCCTGAAGCTCGGTACCGGGATCGGCGCCCAACTCCTGCGCCAGCCGGTGCCGTACGGCCGCGTAGTGCGTCAGCGCCTCGGCGGCGCGGCCGGTGGCGGCCAGCGCGCGCATCAGCACCGCCACGAGGGGCTCGGCGAGCGAGTACTCGACAAGCTCCTGGACCAGCGGACCGATCACGGCCGGCGCGTCCCCGGCGTCGAGTGCGGAACGGGCCCAGGCGATGACCGCGCTGAGCCGCTGCTCGCGCAGTACCTGCCGGGTCGCCTCCACCCACGGCCCGGACAGGCCGGCGAGCGGCTCGCCCCGCCACAGGTCCAGCGCCTCGCGGAGCAGGGCGACCTGCGCCGTGGCGGGCCGGCCGGCGCGGGTCGCCTGCCGTACCAGCAGGTTGAACTGGTGCACGTCGACCTGGTGCGGCGGCATCTCCAGCACGTATCCGCCGGCGCGCCGAGCCAGCCGGACCGTCGTACCGTCGGCGGCCTGGGCCTCTTCGAGCGCGCGCCGGATGCGCGTGACGTGCGTGTGCAGCAACCTGGTGCTCCGCCTCGCGGGCACCGGTCCGGCCATCCGATCCATCAGCGTCTCCGCCGACACGAGCCGTCCGCTGTCCACGGCCAGCACCGCGAGCAGCACCTGCTGCTGTGGGCGCCCGCCCGACAACGCCCGACCACCGGCGTGCAACTCCACGGGTCCAAGCAATCGGAGCTCCATCAGGCATCACCGGATCCCGACCCTGACGGAGCGATCTGGTTACTCACCACATCGGACACAGTGCTGTCAGTTAGCGGCCTGGTCTAGATCCTTCCCGCTATAGAGATCGACCTCGACCGAAACTTGAGCAGTTCTCAAGTACTCCTTGGCTCCTGTGATCAAACCTTCTTCCGAACCGTTCTATGTGTCCGGTGTGTTAACGGCGGTTCGTCGGCTCCGCTGGCTGTCAACCGCTGGCGTGCGGGTTGGGTGGGGATGGTGGGCCCGGGCGACGGGGCGCTACGTGCCGTAATCCACGCGGTTCGTGCTGCACGCGGCGTGACGCGGTGCGTAGGCGGGCCTCAAGACGGTGCTCATATCAAGTTGTAGCGATGGCTAGCGCCGGCGTGACGGCTGAAGGCGGAGCTTTTGGGGTCAGGGTGGGCCTCGGCGTCGTGTCACGGACGAAGATCCAAAAGCAAGGGCATTGAGCTACCGCGATGTTCGTCGTGGTCCGGACCGTCGCTCCCGCGGCCTCACCCTTCGCGGTTGGGCAAGTTCACCCCCGGGGGTCGTGGTCGGCCGACCACGACCCTTGGCTGCCGGGTCCGCGCTTGGGCCCAACCTTGACCTAGGGCCTGTTTCAAGATCCTTGCCGGGCTGCGCCGGGCCCAGACGACGACCGGCGGCGCCGGGCGTAAGGCCGCTTACAACGGCCGTCTGATGGTGCGGGCCAGCGTCGTGTGTCCATCACTGAGCCTGATGGTTCGCTCGCAAGCTCGCTCACGCCCGGTATGCGACCTTGCGCCCCGGCTTGCCGGATCGCCGCCTGGATCCCGGCTCGCCTCGACAATCCTTTTGAAACAGGCCCTAGCTCGGCAGTTGGGCGCAGGTCCATCCAGGACAGACACGCGCCCAAAGGGCGCTCGGTTCGCCTTGATCGACGCTACGACGGCCGCCGTCTGGCAGATCGTGGTACCGAGCGGCCCCTCTGGGGGCGGTTGGATACCACGATCTTTCGCCTACACCGCGGTCCACATCTGACGCGGACCCGGGGAAAATACCCATCTTAAGAAATTGAATGCAACCCCGACCCTGAAAGATCTCTAGTGCGGCGTGTGTGTGCGGAGCGCGGGGGATGCCGGAGCGTCGAATGTAGACGGTCGTGGTTTCGGTAGTTTGGTAGGCGAACGATGACCCGGTCGGGCGCGGCGCCGCATGGCCGAACTGTGCGATAGTTGGCGTCGGCCGGGGTTCCCGTTGGGTCGACCTTGTCTGGGGAGACGTTGGACAGCATCGAGTTCAGGTTCGAAGCGGGCGACGCCAACGACGGTTCACATGACGATCTGCGAACGCTTTACACCCATTTGGCTGCCGACCACGAGCTCCGGAAACACGCGAAGGTGTCCGCCCCAAGCGGGCCGGTGCGGCCGGGTGAAATGGGCGTAGCGGAGGTGGTGACTGTGGTGTCCACAGTCGCGTCGGTGGGCCAGCTGGCGGTCGCGCTCCAGGTTTGGCGCGAAGCGCTGAACCGGCCTACGACCCTCCAACTCGTCGTCCCTGACGGACATCGAGACAACGCCCGGGCGGTCTTCGATGCGTTACGCGGTGCTGGGCTACCGGAGGAGCGGCACGAAACGGTCATCGCGGCGGCCGCAGGGAGCGCGGGTGTCAAGCCGACGGGGCGAATCGACCCGGCCAACTCTGCGTGTGTGCTCATCGGTATCGACAGCTACGACGATCCAAAACTGCCATCGCTGCGCGCGGTGTACAACAACATCGAGCAGCTTTACGACGTCCTGACCGACGAGGACGTCTGGGGCGTCGAACCCGGTCGCATACGTAAGGTACACAACCCGCGAACTCCCGCGGAGTTGATCCGGCCGATTCGGGAGATGTCCGAACTGGCCGCCGACACCCTGATCGTCTATTACGCGGGTCACGGCCTGAAGGATCTCGACGAAAATGAGCTGTACCTGGCTCTGCCACACTCGGTACCGGGTGAGCTGGAAACCTCGGTCCGCTTCAAGGCGGTCATGCAGGCGATAGCTAAAAGTCGTCAGGCACAGCGCGTCGTCATGATTATCGACTGCTGCCATAGCGGTATTGCGATAGATGGTGGAATGTCGGAAGCCGTGGACGATATCCGCGCCGATGCTGACATCGACGACGTCCAAGGCATGTATTTCATGTGCGCTACGGCGCCCAACCGCAAAGCGCTTGCGCCGAGTGCCGAAAAATGTACGGTCTTCACCGGGGAACTGGTGGACGTCCTCCGTGAAGGTATTCCCCAAGAGTCTGAGCTCATGCTCAGTCTCGGGGTGATTTTCCGGGAGGTACGAAGGCGGCTGAAGAGGGACAGCCGACCGGTGCCGGGAGAACTGGACAACAACCAGGTCGGCCATCTGCCCTTCACCCGCAACATCGCAAGGATCCCTCAACGCCCCCCGGTCCTACTGCCACCATCGCCACGTCCGCGGGTTCTGCGCTCGCCGGTGTTTGCCGCGGGTATCGTGATAGGGATTGTTCTCGGGCTCGGCGTGCCTCCCGGCATCGACCGCGTGCGCGAGCTCCGTGCGGTGCCGGTGCCCGCAGGCGGTCAGTGCTCGACGAACGCCACCCTGCTCAGCTATTCCGATCAGCTCGACAAGACCGAGGTAAGTGGCGAACGGATAACCGGGTTGTCGGCGCTCGCATTGACCGGCAGTTCGGAAGGGTTCGCCCTTGCGGACAACGAGCCCGGTCGCGTTTTTCCGTTGACATTGGAAAACCCGGACGATTTGCATGTTTCTGCCGGGGTCGGTCGCACTCTACGTGACACCAATGGCGTGCCGTATAGCAAGGGAATCGACGGCGAAGGCCTGGTGATCGAGCGGGGCAACAAGACGATGCTCGTGAGCTCCGAAAAAGGCCCGTCGATCCGGCGTTTCGACATCAGCACCGGTCATGAGCTGGAAAAGCCAATTGTCGTGCCGCAGATGTTACAGGACCCGCCGACCGGCGACGCGCAGTTTGGCCGCACCATCGAGTCGTTGGCAGCGACACCTGACGGCCGCTATCTCTATGCGGGCTGGGAGGCGCCGCTCAGTGGCGACAGTGACCAGCGGGGACGAAACCGACTACGGATTCAGCGCTACCGCGGCGAACCAGGTGGCACGTACACGCCGGATTATCAGTACGCATACGAGACCGGCGCAGGGCTCTACCTAACGGAGCTTGCTGTTGTCGGGCAGGATCGGCTCCTCGCCCTGGAGCGGCAGTACGTGGAAGGGCTCGGCAACGTCATCCAAGTCCACGACGTCAGACTCGACAACGCCGAGGACGTCACTGGCGATCGCGCACTGGCCGACAACACGGCCGACATGTTGGTGCCGCGCACACTCCTTTTCGACCTTCGGACCTGTCCGGCCGGCAGCCCTGGTCAGGTCACTGCCCGACAACCGCAGTCGAATCCCTTGCTGGACAACGTCGAAGGCATGGCCGTGGGCCCCGAGGAAACCGCCGGCCCTGAAGTAGGCACACGCCTGCTGTACCTGATCACCGACGACAACTCCAACAGCACCCAGGTCACCCGCCTGTATGCCTTCCGCATCAGGCTCCCCGCCTGATCGCTTGCCCCCAAGCGACGCTGGCGGCGCGGTGGCGCGGCGGCGGGTGGGTCAGCGGGCAATGACGTGTTCGGGCTGGTTGCGCTGGGTGTGCAGGTCCCAGTAGGTCTGCGCGATGTCGTCGGGGTGGGCGTGCATAGCTACAAGCTTGTAGTCATTGCCAGGGGTGGCGACTACAAGCTTGTAGTGAAAATTGCAGGTGTGCTGGTTCAGCGCCGTAACGACGGTATGGCCTAGGGTGTCTGGCCGATCCACCCGGTGTCGCCACCGACGAACTCGACGCTGCGTGCGACCTGTAGGAGGGTGTCCTCGTCGATCCCGGCGGTGCCGGTTGCCCAGTTAGCTGTCACGGTGAGGATCTGGCCGTTGTCGAGGGCCGCCTCGACGATCAGGTCTGTGACCATGCCGGGGTTGTGTTCGGTCGGTCCGAAGATTCGTCCGGAATGCCCGTTGATCATCACATCGGTGCCGCCGGACCTGGCGACCGTGGTCTGTCCGATGTCGACGTGGAACTGGCTTGACCCGATCGGGTTCGTCGTGGTCACGCCGGCGTTAAAAGTGATGCGGGCGTCGTAGGCGGTGGGGGAGCTGCCGAAGAAGATGAAGCCCTGGTTGACGTAGCCGGTGGGGGTCCAGCCGACCCGCATCGGGAGGTTGGTGACGGTTGGGTCGGGCTGCACCGAACGGGCGATCCGCAGCACGTCCTCCTTGGTCAACGCCGGGTCGGTGCTGTGCACCTGGAGCACGATGTCGCCGACCGGCCAGGTCACCGTCATCGAGGTGATTTTGGTGTACGCGCGGTAGACGCCGGCTGCGCCGTTGACGTCGACCGGGGCGGTGGTGGTATCGGGCTGCTCCCTCTCGGGGTCCATCTCGCTCATCGTGGCCGGCGTACTGCTCAGCTCGACCGCCTTCCTCGACACCGAGTACTTGGCGACGTCGGAGGTCGTCGTGGCCCAGGTCCGGGAGACCTCGGTCGTGTAGGCATTCCGCCGCAGCTCCTTGTACCCGGCGGGCAGCCAGGTGGCGGTGTAGCGCACCGGCGTGTTGCCCGCACCGTCCGTCGGTACAGCTGCGGTGGCTCGCGGAACACCGGGGTCGGACGGGGTGGGGGACGGGGTGGTTAGCCGAATACGGTCGTCTGACGGGGTGCTGAGCGGCGCAGTCGGATCCGCCGACGCCGATGCTGCCGGGAAGGTCCGGTCGGGGGAGAAGAACACCATCGGCACCGTGACCGCGATCGCCACCAGCACTGCGACCGAGCCGCCGAGGACCATACCGCTCCGGTGCCGGCGGCGGAGGGCTGCAGCCCGCACCGGAATGGCCGCCCGTGTCTCGGCCGCGTCGTCGATGGTGAAAGCCTTGCGTTCCTGTGCCTGGCGAATCAGCCGTTCCAGGTCGTCGTTCATGTGTCGCTCCCGGTGGTAGAAAGGATTGTCGCGGGAAGTGCTTCGCGCAATGCGGCCAGCGCCCGGGCCAGATGCGTCCGCACGGTGGTGGGACGCGCGCCGGTCAGCTCGGCGATCTCGTCGATCGACATGTCCTCGTAGAAGCGCAACGCGATCACGGCGCGCTGCTTCGGCGACAGGAGCGCGATCAACCGCATCATGGTGTCGCGGTCGGCGAGACGCTCGGCGGGATCGGGGAACGGCGCGGACAGCGACTCGATACGGTCGCCCGCTGCCACGACCACGCGGACCTCACGGCGCCGCCGCCAGGAGAGGAACTCGTTGAGAATCATGCGCTTGACGTAGAGCTCCGGCACGCCGGTCCGGCTGATGCGATCCCAGCGCGGCTGGGCACGGGCCAGCACGTTCTGGGTGATGTCCTCGGCGAGGTGACGATCCCACGCCACGACGATCGCGTAGCGCAGGATCGCCATCAGCCGGGCATCGACGAACTCCTCGAATGTCACGCTGAGCGCCCTTCGGTCAGTGGGGTCGCTACGAGGGACGCTGACGACCCTGCCGTTTGACGACAGACGCGCCAACAAATTTCGGCCGAGCATCCAGGTAGCCTGCGGGGCGTGTCGAAGTCCGCATCAATGGCGATCGCACATGTCATGGCCCACTGCGGTGGTGCACCTGGCGAGGCGGTGAAGTACCTCGCCCAGGCGATCGCGCAGGGCCCGGACGATCCCGAGCCGTACGACCTGCTCTCCGAATTGCGCCGGGAGTCACCCGAGGTGGTGGCGGATACGGTCGCGTCGCCAAGCAGCCTGTGGCAGTTCGTGGTCGACGCGTACCTGAACTTCCTCGACGGTGACATGGATCAGGCCGCGCAGAGGCTGGGCTCGGTGATTGGTTACCGCCCGGAGGTCGCGTGGGCGTCCGCGCCCTGGTTCGGCGACGAACGATTCCTCGGGGCAGTAACGGCCGCTGGACTCGCCGACGCAACCTTGAACATCACCGACTACGGCCCTGAGATGGATAACGACGCGGCACGGGAACGCATGGGGCCGTGGTTTCGGGCCATCGACGTGGTTTGCGAGCGAGAGCCGGCGGCGGAGGCGATGGCTCGCATGGCAATCCTGTTGCGGATCTGCGGACGCACGGATGCGTCGCTGGCCCTGTGCGACCGCGCGGATTCTGTCGATCGGGTGATGTTCACTGAGGTCGTCCGCGCCGGGACGTGGCGCCGTCTCGGCGACCAGCGGCAGACAGCCGCGGCGTTCCGGCGGGCGCTGGAGCTGGACCCGACGAACTGGTCGCTCTACCTGGATCTCGCCGATCTAGCCGTGGAGGACGGCGACTTCGCCCAAGCGGCCGACCTGGTACGCCAGGGCCTTGAGCATGAGCCGGAGGATGTCACATTACGTGCGGCAGGCGCCGCGTACCGGGCACGCGCCGAGGGCTCGATCGTCGACCTGGACCTGCTGCTGGAGCTGGCGCCAGAGGTACCGCACGCGGGATACCGCAACGGGCTACTCGAACACGCCGTTGGCGGCCTGGATCTCCCGGCTGACCGGATAGCGGCAGCCCGCCGGTTCCAGGCCGGCGACTGACCCGGGTTGCCGACCTGCGGTGACGCCTGAGGCTGAGCCCTTATGTGAAGCCGCCGAATCAGGTGCCGGGCGGTCGTTGAGAAGATGTGCGCCTGGCTCGCCGCAGGTCGCGGGCGAGGTGGGACCGTCGCAGGCCCGCCGAGCGCAGCTGACGTAGATCAGCGAACGTGTCGTGCATCAGCTGCGTGTGGAAGTAGTTGATGTGCTCCAGGACCGCGAATGCCGCGAATGCGAGCCCTGGCCAGGTGTCGCGACCGGGATCGGTGGCTGTGGCATGTCCCGTGACCGCGAGAGCGGCGGCCAGCAGTATCGGATTGACGGCCAGCGCCGCGCGGAACGCGCGCTCGCCCGGCAGACCGCGACCGCGACCGCGGAGCTGAGAGAGCTTTGCCGCCCAATAGCCGGCTCCCTGCACCAGCAGCAGGGCGAACACGCTGAAGCCGACCAGATTCACCGCCGTGAGCGGCAGGTCGACCAAGCCGAACCACAGTCCGGCCTGGAGTGGGATGTTGACGAGTTCCATGGTCGCCAGTGACCGCAGCCGTCGGTCTACCTGCCGTGGGAGCGCCACTGCGCGGACCGGCATACCGACCATCATGGATCATCAGCGTTCGCTCCCGGTGACGGCGTGACGGGAAGCGCCGCCTGAGCCGCCCTCGGCCGAGCCGCTAGGCCGAGATGCCGAGGATGTCCTCGCGGACGAGGCTGGTCAGCTCGTCGTGACCGATGGTGGTACCGACGCCGAGCGCGCGGGCTGCCGCCGAGCCCGGGTCGTGGAGTAGGCCCAGCACGAGGACGCCCGGACTGACCGGTATCCCGTACTGTTGGGCCGTCGCCGCGGCTGTGCGCAGCGCCTCGGCGCAGGTGGCCGTGAGCGGTACTCCCATCCACCGCTCCCGCGACTCGCTGTCCGGGTCACGCAGGTCGGTGCGGGCGGCGACGTGCTCCAGAGCCTGGCCGGAGTACAGCCAGATCCGTTCCCACCGGCCGCGGACGTGTACCCGGGCGACCGCGACAAGCAGCAACCGGGTGTCGAGCGCTCCGGGTGGCCGCACCAGCTTGGCGGCGTAGCGCAGACTGTCCGCGGCGACCGAGTCGAGCTCGTCGCCGTCGGGGAGCGGCCGTTGGGCCACGATTTCGGCCGGTGACGCAAATGGTCCCGCAGGTGCTTCGCGCGGCTCCGTCGGTGCGGCTTTTGGTGCGGGCAGGCTCAGCCCAGCTACCGGTGCGGCGGGCATCGGCTCCACGTCCGCCCGGTCAGCGCTGACCGGCACGGTCTCCAAGCGTGTGAGGACGCGCTCTACTGTCTCTACGCTGATATCCCGCGCCTGATAGGCGTACTCGACGAGGAAGTTGCCGGCGGTGTCCGCGAACGCCTCGGGGGTGACGAGGTCCACCAGTCCGGCGCCGTCGGCGGCGGGGAGGCTCACCTTGCCGCCCGAGGGGTACACGACGAGAACCGGGCGCACCTTGACCAGCAGCAGCGCCCTGTCCCACTGCTCGGCCTCACGGATGACCTCGCCGGCGTGCTCGATCGCGTCAAGGTACGGTGCGCCGTCGAGCCGGATGTCCGCGCCGGCGCCGGGGTAACGCGTGTAGGTGCCGGCCGGCCAGCGGACGAACTTGACGACGACCGCGCGCCGGCCGACCAGGACCAGGAAGCGGCCATCCTCGAGCCGGGCGAACCGGGCGGCCGGAATCACCGCGAGGTGCTCCAGTAGCCGGGCGTGCGGGCTGTCCGCCCCGCGCCCGTTCAGCCACCGGTTGGCGCGGACCATCGCCGCGATCTCCTCGCGGCGTGGCTGCTCTCGCCGGGCCGCGCGGACCCGGCGGACGTCGGCGAGCCAGGACCCCTGCGCGGCCAGGCAGAGGAGGTAGGCGAGCAGTGTGCCGACGACCCAGACCCGGACCGGCCAGCGGGCGGGGTCGAGGATCGCCACCAACAGGTACAGCACGCCGACCCCGGTGCCAAGCAGGCCGAGCGTGGCCGTGACCACGATGGTCTTGCGCCTGATGCCGGAGAACCAGACCGCGCTGAGCACGAAGGTACCCACGGTGAACCCCGCGCCCAGCCATCCGACCGGACTGGTGGTGTATGCCAGCCCGCCGGCCGCGAACAGCCACACGAGGTAGGAGACGATGGCGGCCGTCGGGTTAAACCATTCGACGCCGTAGACCTTCGTACCGGTGACGCTCAACGTCTGCCGATCACCGACCTTCGCCCGCCAACCGTCCGTACCGCCCGCACCCGGTCGCGGCGGCGCCGTGGCCGGCTGGGGCGCCGGAGCCGGAGCCGGAACGGGCGGGCGGCGTGTCGGCGCCGATGGGTTGCGGGCGAGCCACATCTTGCCTTCGCCGCCGGTCAGCCACCGCTGCGGAGTCTGCCCGGCATCCTGGCTCTGAACGTACGTGTACGCGTAGTCGTAGGCGTCGTCGACCGAGATGTACCCGTCCTCGTCGGCGTCGGCGGCTCCGGTCCGCAGCCCTTCGACGAGCCCGGTGGTGAAGACCGACCCGGTGCGGAAAGCCCCGGGCAGCGGCTTGCCCTCGAACGAGTACTCGCTCGACCGCGACGCGGTGAGTACGGTACGCCCGCGTCCGTGGCTGTTCAGGTGCTGCCGGAGGTCTTCGTCGTCCCCTTTGGCATCCGGACCTTTGGCACCCGAAGCGAAGGCACCGCTGAAGCAGCAGTCGAGCACAAGGAGCTGGCGCCGCGCCCGGCACTGGTCGAGCTGGTCGAGGAGCCACTGCGACTCGACAGCCGTGGAACCGAGCCGGTCCTTGCGCGTGTCGGTCGCGGCGAAGTACAGCCGGCCCCGCGCGTCGCGGATCCCGTGGCAGGAGAGGTACACCACGACGTCGTCGTCGCGGACCCGCTCGGTGAGGAAGTCTTCGATACCGACCCGGAGCTGGTGCGCCGACTGTTCGGTCAGCTCGGTCACCTCGAAGCCGCCGATGTGCGGCGCCCCCAGCACCTCGATCAGCCCGGCGGCGTCGTGGACCGGCCCGCGCAGCCGGCTGAGCCCAGGGTCCCGGTATCCAGCGGTCGCGATGATCAGCGCCTGCCGGGAACCGATCAGTCCGGCCATTGTCGGCCCTCTCGCACGCTCCGGTCCGTTTCGCACGTAACGGTTTCAGCGGCCGAGGTGGACCGCAATCATCCGACGGGTACCTCGGGGCGCTGATCCGGCACGCGACGGCTGATTAGCCTACTCAAACCATGGGAATAGTAGGTAGCATGAGCCCATGAACGGAGGTCTGTTCAGCTTCCCGAATCCGGTGAACGAGGTGTCCGCCCGGCTCGTGGCCGGCGGTGTCGTCGTCCTGTCCGTGGTGGCGATCGCGCTGGACCAGCCCTGGCTCACGGCGCTCATCGCGTACGGCTTCGTCGCCCGGGTGCTCGCCGGGCCGAGGTTCAGCCCGCTGGCCCTGCTCGTCACGCGGGTGATCACCCCGCGGCTGCCGGTGCGCGAGAAGCTCGTGCCCGGTCCGCCCAAGCGGTTCGCCCAAGGGATCGGCGCGGTGCTCACCGTGACCGCCGCCGTGCTGGCGCTGGGGTTCGGCCAGCATCTCGCGGCGTACCTGGTCCTCGGCGCGGTCATCGTGGCGGCGACGCTGGAGTCGGTGTTCGCCTTCTGCGTGGGCTGCACGATCTTCGCCGGGCTCATGCGGGTCGGGTTGATTCCGGAGGCCGTCTGCGCCGAGTGCAACGACATCTGGAGCCGGGTGCCGGCCTCGCCGTAGGGAGACGCCACGGCTCACCGCAAGCGGGCCAGCCAGCGTTCCGACTCCTCGATAACCAGTCCGGGCTGCTCCCGCGGCCTCACCCGCCGCGCTCCACAACCCCCGCCCTCGCGACGCCGTCATGGTGGCTCGCTTGTGCGGTTACAGCTGGACGACTTGGGTGGGGCCAGCGGGGGGCGTGATGCGGACCTCGGTGGCGGTGGCAGGCAGGAGGGCGGCGTTTCGCCCCGCGTCGTGCCAGCGCCCGCCGCCGGCGCGGTGTTGCAGCGCGGCGCGGGGCGCGGCGACCAGCGTGCCCTGCGCGTCGGGGAGTCGTATCCGCACCGGCAGGATCGCCGTCCAGTCCACGGAGCCGCTCGCCACCGCCTGGTATTCGGCCTCGCCGCGGGCCAGCATGGCCACGACGCGGGTCGGGTCGTCGTCGAACTGGATCGTCTCGACCAGCAGCCGGCGACCGTCCGGGGTGGCGCCGCGGACGGTCAGTCGCGGCAGCCGCGGGTCTTCGATGTGCGCGCCGTGGAAGTCCACGTAGGGCGCGAGCGCCGAGAATGTGTTGTCCCGGCGCGAGGGGACGGGCGCGCCGGGCAGCGTGTACTCGAACCACTCCGGCGCGGGCACCTCCTTCTGCTCCGGGTAGAGCACGTACGTCGCGTTGCTGATGTACACCTGGCCCGGCTGGCTGTTCGGCCGCCGGAGCGCCACGGTGATTTTCCTGAGCTGCCGGCCCACGTGCTGCCAGCCGGCGCCGTCGTCGAACGCGAAGGGCTGATATTGCCGCACCACCTTGCCGTCCGGCGCGTATCGCAGCTCGGTCGAAAGCTCCACCGGCCACCCGAAGTCCAGCACGAGCAGCACGTCGCGCTCCGGACCGAGCAGGATCGCCTGCCCGATGTCCTCCATCCGCGTCGGCGCGTTGACCGACGAAACAGTCGACACTCGCGGACCTTCCGCCGTCGGCTCGATCCACCCGACCGCCGCCCCGGTGCCACCGCGTTGCGCGATGAACGCCGCGGGGCCGGCCGGTGTGCTGCCCGCCCACAGCACGTGCGGCTCGCCCCGCATGTTGGGCAGCGGGTCCTGCAAGCCGAACCACTGCTGTCGTACCTGACGCAGGTAGTCCTTGTCGCCGGCCAGGTCACCGCGGGTCGGCTCGGCGAACAGCGGGTTGCTCGGGTCGAGCGGCTGCTCGTCGTCGGTGTCGGTACCGACAAATCTCAGGAGGCCCCCGTGGCGGCGACGGCCAGGCCGGCGGTGAGCAGTGCGCGGCGGCGCACGACCCGGCGCCGCCCGCCCCGCCGGATGTCGTCGATCAGGTCGGGCGGGCCGGTCAGGTGGTCGGTCGCCCGGTGCAGGAGGGTCCGGATGTCGTTGTCGCTCAGGGTCATCGCGCGCTCCGGTGCGAGTCGGGTTCGGGCAGGACGAGATCGGACCCGGACAGTGCCTCGCGTAGCTTGGCCAGCCCACGGGCGGTATGGCTCCGCACCGCACCCTCGGAGCAGTCCAGGGCCGCCGCGGTCTCCGCGACCGAGAG
Source organism: Phytohabitans flavus (assembly GCF_011764545.1). Classification (GTDB taxonomy): domain Bacteria; phylum Actinomycetota; class Actinomycetes; order Mycobacteriales; family Micromonosporaceae; genus Phytohabitans; species Phytohabitans flavus. The sequence goes on from NZ_AP022870.1 coordinate 2,048,637, forward strand.
GTCTTCGAGGAAACGCAGCGCCACCGCGGCCCGCTGGCGCAGCGGCAGGGCGCGCAGCGCCGCGACCACCCCTTCCCGCAGCGCCACGTCACCGGCGTGGTCGGGCGCGGACCGGTCGAGGTCGCCCAGCGCCTGCTCGGGGCGCCGGCTGCGCCGCCGCCAGCGGTTGGCCGCGCGGTTGACCAGCGCCTTGCGCACGTAGGCGTCCGGCGTCGCGCGCACTCGGCGCCACCGCACGTAGACCTGCTCCAGCACCTCCTGGAGCAGGTCCTCCGCCGCGTGCCGGTCACCTGTCAGCAGGTATGCCACCCTCAGCAGCGACACCCACCTGGAGCGCACGAAGTCGTCGAATTCCGCGCCGGGCGCCTCGCCCATACGTCCTCCCCGGTTCCGTCACACACCAAGACACCGGACGGCGCGATCCGGGTTACGCACCCAGTGAATCGGGACAGCGGCGGCTATGCCGGCCGGGGTTGGGGTGTGGAGCGCGGAGTCGGCTTCGAGGTACACGACAAAGCTCAGGCCACGTAGCGGACCGATCAGGGTGGTGTGGTGGGGTCCTCGGGCCAGGCGTGGCGCGGGTAGCGGCCGCGCAGCTCGGCGCGTACCCGCGGATATCCCGTACGCCAGAACGACGCCAGATCGGCCGTGACCGCGACCGGACGGCGGGCCGGCGACAGTAGGTGCAGCAGGACGGGCACTCGCCCATCCGCGATCACCGGCGCCTCCCGCCAGCCGAACGCCTCCTGCACCCGCAGCGCCAGCACCGGTGCCTGGGGATCGGTGTAGTCGAGCCGCAGCCGTGACCCGCCGGGCACCGGTAGCCGCTCGGGCGCCATCCGGTCCAGCGCCGCGGCCTGCGGCCAGGGCAGCAGCCGGCGCAGGGCGGTGGCGACGTCGGCCCGTTCCAGATCGGCTCGGCGCCGCGCCGCGTGCAGTTCCGGACCCAGCCACAGCTCGGCCGTATCCAGCAGGGCGTCGTCGGACATGTCCGGCCACGGGACGCCCAGCGCGTGCCGGCAGAATGCCAGCCGCTCGCGCAGCGCACGCGCGTCGCGGTCCCACCTCAGCAGCGCCAGGCCCTCGCGGCGCAGGCCCTCGAGCAGGGCGCGGTCGAGTGCGTCGCGGTCCGGGTCGGGCAGCGGCCGTTCGACGAGCGTCACCGCGCCGAGCCGTTCGAACGCGCGGGCCACCACGTCGCCGCCGGACCAGGCCACTTCCTGGCCCCGCGTCAGCTGGTCGGCGCCGGCCACCCGGGCAGTCGCCTCGTCGATCGCGGCGGCCACCCGGATCCGCGCCGCGGGCCGGCTGGGGTCGCGGTCCGCGGCGGCGATCGCCAGCCACGGCGCGCCCGCCAGCGCCGACCCGGGCGCCAGGTTCGCGGCGGTCCCACCCGCCATGAGGTACGCCGTGCCGCCCGGTTGCCGAGCCCGGGCCAGCCTTTCCGGGTACGCCAGACCAACCACCAGCCCAGCGGCCAGATCGTCCGGCAGTTCCGTCTTGGGCCAGTCGCCGGCCTCGGCACGCAGCCGGCGTACCTCCGTCGTCCAGTGGTGATCGGCGCTGGAGCGCTGCCGGCGCCACGCCGCGACCAGGTCCTCGCCCGGGGTCTGCTCGGTGAGCAGCGCGACGACCTGTGCGGCCCGGTCGGCACCGACCGCCGGGGCGCCGTCGAGCAGGGCCCGCGCCAGCCGCGGGTGCGCGCCGACAGCGGCGATCGCACGCCCGCGCGCCGTGACCCGACCACCAGCCTCGACCGCGCCGAGCGCGCGGAGCGTCTGGGTCGCCGCCCGCATCGCACCGGCCGGGGGCCGGTCCGGCAGCGCCAGCCCAGCCCCGTCCGGGTCGCCCCAGCAGGCCAGATCGAGCGCGAAGCCGGTCAGGTCGGCCACCGCGATCTCGGGCTCAGGCTGGGCCGGCAGCCGATCGTGCTGGGCCGGCGACCAACAGCGATACACCACACCGGGCGCCTCTCGACCGGCCCGTCCGGCGCGCTGGTCCGCGGCCGACCGCGACACCGGCACGGTGGCGAGCATGCCCAGCCCGCGGGCGTGGTCGGTACGCGGCACCCGGCTCAGGCCAGCGTCGACAACCACCCGCACGCCGGGCACGGTCAGGCTGCTCTCCGCGACAGCACTGGCCAGCACGACCCGCCGGCCGGTGGTACCCGGTCGAAGCACAGCGTCCTGGGACGCCGCGTCCTGGCGGCCGTGCAGCGTCAGCACGGCGACCTCACCCAGCCTGGACGCGACCGCCGAGATCTCACCGGCACCGGGCAGGAACACCAGCACGTCGCCGTCGTGCTCGCCCAACGCCCGCCGCACCGTGGCCGCGACATGATCCAGCAGCCGCGGGTCGACGCGCAGGCCATGAGGCGCGTCGACCGGCCGCGGCGGCGGCGCCCACACCACCTCGACCGGGTGCGACGCCTCGTCGGCGACGACAACCTCCTCGGTGCCCAACACCCGAGCCATAGCCGCGGTGTCGGCGGTCGCCGAGGTCGCGAGCAGCCACAGGTCCGGCCGGAGCGTGGCACGTACATCGACGCAGAACGCCATGGCCAGATCCGAGTCCAGGTGCCGCTCATGGCACTCGTCCAGAATCACCGCGCCCGTGCCGGGCAGGTCCGGATCGCGCTGCAACCGCCGCACGAGCACTCCGGTGGTCACCACCTCGACCCGGGTGTCCGCGCTGACCCGGCGATCCCCGCGAACGGCATACCCGACCCGCCCACCGACCCGATCACCCAGAAGCCCCGCCATCCGGCGCGCCGCCGCACGGGCCGCGATCCGCCTCGGCTCCGCGACCACCACCCGGCCGGACACCTGTTCCATGAGCGCCAGCGGCACCACCGTCGTCTTCCCAGCACCCGGCGGCGCCACCAGAACGGCGGCACCCGCATCCCGCAAGGCGCCCTCGACCGCGGGTAGAACCTTCTCGACAGGCAGCACCACGCCATCCTGCCGCACCACATACCTCAGGCCACCGAAACGAAGTGCTGGCCCGGACCGGCGTAGCCGATCCGGGCCAAGATGACGGCGGTTAGACGAAGAAGCCGTCCTGGTAAATCCCGGTCCAGATGCCGTGGTCGCCGAATCCCACGATGTCTGGACGTCCGTCACCGGTGATGTCGATGACGAATCTAGGGTGTTCCACGACCTTCCATTGCCGGTCACGGCCGAACTCCGCGCTGACAAACCGGACCGGCGCCTCGAACGCGCCGTTGGTGCGACCCGCCGCCGTGAACACGCCCGGGTTGCCGAATCCGATGATGTCACTGCGGCCGTCGCCGTTGAGGTCGGCCGCCATCCGCGGGTGCGTGCCCGCGACCCATCCGGTGCTGAAACCGAAGTCGCTGATGGCGACACTGAACGAGTTGAACGTGCCGTCGCCGCGGCCTCGGGCGACGAAGGTGGTGGATTGGAAGAAGATCAGGTCGGCGAAGCCGTCGCCGCTGACGTCACTGACCAGATCGGGCGGCACCGGGTTACCCGAGGGTGGCCAGACCCCGCCGGCGAACTCCTCCGCGTTGTAGCGGCCGCCGCCCTGTGCTACGAGCGAAAACAGGGTGGGCGGCGCTCCCTGGCGGCTGGTGATCGCGCCGAGGATGTCCGCCCGGCCGTCCCTTGTGACGTCGACGATGTGGAATTCCGTCGTGCGCGCCAGCGAGTCGTCGACGGGGAAGACGCCACTGACAAAGATCGGTGAGCCGAACCCACCGTCACCGCGGGCGAGCGCGACCTCGATCCGCTGGTCGCGGATGCAGAACAGGTCGCTGCGGCCGTCTCCGTCGGCGTCGGCCAGCTTGCGGATGGTGCACGCGACCGAGTTGAAACCGCTGGACACGTGCGCGATCGGGCCGAAGCGGCCACCACCGGCGGAGACCGCGGTGAACACACCGGTCTCCCGGACTCCGACGATGTCAGCGCGCCCGTCGCCGGTGATATCGGCGACGAAGCGATCGTGCGCGTCGACCCGCCAGCCGGTCGTGATCGCGAAGTCGTTGCTGACCTGGCTCGGCGCCGCGAACTGGCCATTGCCGGTCGCCACCGCGGTGTGTACCCCGGTGAAGAAGAACCCGACGACGTCGCCGCGCCCGTCCCCGGTGATATCCGCGACGAGTCGCGGATGTTTGTCGCTCTGCCAGCCCTGCTCGGTCCCGAAATCTCGCATGACCAAGTGGGCGGCACTGGCTGGCGCCGCCCCGACCCCCAATGCCAGAACCACCCCCGCCCCCGTGGCAGTCGCGATCCGCCATACCTTCGAGTGCATACGTCCCCTCCGTGCTCATCGATCGCCCCCGCGATCGCCAACCGGTAGGCGTTCCAACCAGTTCCACGCCCCGCGACGGATCGGGTAGTTCGACGATGGTCAGGTCTGGCTGAGATCGGTGCAGTGTGCGATTGACGCATCGTCTGATGGCGCCGCGTGACGCACCTCGGCCTGCCGGACAAGGCGGATGATGTCGGCGGGTCCGTTCGACTTCAGGAGGGCCATGAGCCCTGGCCAGTCGGCGAGCTGAAACCGGTCCACGAAGCGGCTGGCTCCGTTGCTGAGCAGTGCGGCACCTGTCAGCTCATAGCTGGGACAGCTTCCGGTGATCGCTTCGTCCGCGGCTCGCGGGTCGTCTTTGGCCAGCCAGAAGCCCCCTGGCTGGTTTCGGCGGGCGCGCAAGTCGCGCAGGAGACGGTGGTACTGCTCGCTGCCCTCGGCCACGCCTTCGAGCGCTGACTGGTACGACCGGCTGATGATTACCTCGCGGGTATCGCAAACGACCTGCGGCGCACCGTCGGTCCTGTCGAGGACGACGACCGAGTCACCGAGCACAAGATGCTCGACGACTCCGCCGGACACGCGCACCATGGCTACCGTCGCCGACGGGCTGATGGGATTGGCGACATCGCAGGTGTACCGGTGATTGTCCGTCACCTGCTCGATCGCTTCGGCGAGCACCTTCGACAGGCTGCGGTCCGGGGCGAGCGACAGGAGGCTGAGCAGGCTGCCTCCCAGGTTCCTGGCATACCAGGCCACGCCATGCTGGCAGATCGAATCGATGCCAGGGATGCCGGCGCCGTCGATCAGCACCGCCGCCGCGGGTACGGCGCCGGTGAAGTCCTCGTTTACGCGGCCCGACCAAGCCGCGACGCTCGTCATCGTCACTCGCATAGTCGAACCTAACCATCGCCGGTCCCACCCGCCGTGGGTGCCGTCCGGGCTGGTGGTGGCTTTCTACGCTGTGGGGATGCAGCTGACCGAGATGAGCGTCATGGGGTTTCGGACGTCGGTCACCGTGTTCCGGCGACCCGCCGGCGGGCTGCGCTGGGTGATCATCCCGACGATCCACATGGGACACGCCGACTACTACTGGGCGATCTGGCAACGGCTGCGGTCCTGCCAGGCTGTCATCGCCGAGATCTGGGACGGGCCCAGCTCCACCGGGATGGCCTACGCCAACGCCATGCGCCTGGCCCGGCAGCGAGCCAGCCGTGACCTGGTGCCGGAGGACATCGACTTCAGCGCGCTTGGCGTACCGATTATCTTCCCCGACGAATACCTGGCGCCGAACGCGGACCCGGACCGCCGGATGTCGCGTGAGGAGCGGCTGACCGCGGCCGTGATGACGCCGATCCTCGCGCTGCACATGGCCCTCACGGGCGACGGCGACTGGCTCGGCAGCCACGATCTCAACATCCACGACGATACCGAGGTTCACCGGGACGCCAGTGACCGCAAGCGGGAGGACCTGCTGCTCGGCGTGATGCGGGAGATCGACGGCGAGTTCGCCACCGAGGACATGGAGGTGGCCGTCGTCTTCGGGGCGCTGCACATGCCTACCGTCGTCCAAGAGTTGACCGGCAAGCTCGGCTACCGGGTGATGCCGGGGGCGCAGTGGCTTACCGCTATCGACTACGACGAGCCGCCGTACATGCGCAAGCCCCCGCTGGACGGGTGGATGGACTGGTAGTCCAGCCGGGTAGTCCGATGAATTTCCTCTGAGTGTCCCTTTTGGTGTGTTGATCCCGCTGGCGCAGCCGCCTCCATTGACATAGGTCCTATGTTTCGGGAGGATTATCGAGTCATTTCGATCTCTAGAACATCTTCACCGGCCACCCGGGGGCCGGCGTTGATGGGCGCGCGCAGGAGAGAGGGCACCATGCGATCAGCACTCCGGATAGGACTGTCGCTGCTCATCGCGACAGCGGCGACCTTCGTCGTCCCCTCGGCGCCGGCCGTCGCGGCACCGGGCGACAACTACGTCGTCGACGACGCGTTGAGCGGACCGCGGACCCGGTGGTTCGACGAGGCACGCTTCGGCATGTTCATCCATTTCGGACCATATGCGGTCTACCAAGGGCAATACGGGACGTGTCGCGAAGTCGAGTGGATCAAGCGGCAGTGCAACATCCCGTGGAGCGACTACGAGGCCAAGGCCGCCACCTTCAACCCCGCCTCGTTCAATGCGAACACGATCGTGCAGATGGCCAAGCAGGCGGGCCAGAAATACATCGTCATCACCTCCAAGCACCACGACGGGTTCGCCATGTGGCCCACCCGCGTCAACCGGTGGAACCTCCGCGACCACTCCGGCTTCTCCCGCGACCTCTTGCGCGAGCTCAAAGACGCCGCCACCGCCAACGGCATCAAGCTCGGCTTCTACTACTCGATCTGGGACTGGCACGACCCGGATTTCGTCGCGAACTTCCCGGCGTACGTCACCAAGATGAAGGCGCAACTTCAGGAGCTCGTGACCAACTACGACCCCGCGCTGCTGTGGTTCGACGGCGAGTGGACCGAGACCAACCCCACCAACCCGTGGTCGGAGCAGAACGGCGAGGACCTGGAGCGCTTCGTTCGCGGCATCGCACCCCAGGCCATCATCAACAACCGGGTCGGCAAGCGACGCCCCGTCGACGGCGACTACGGCACTCCTGAGCAGGCCCTCGCCGGCTCTCCGCCGTCGGCACAGCTACAGGAATCCTGCATGACCATCAACAACACCTGGGGGTACGCGGCCTGGGACACCGCCTTCAAGTCACCGACCCAGCTCGTGCGCGACCTGGCCACCCTGACGAGCAACGGCGCCAACCTGCTGCTCAACATCGGCCCTATGCCCACCGGGGCGGTCTCGGCGGGTCAGTCAAATGCGCTGAACGGCGTCGGCACCTGGATGACCACCAACGGCGTGGCCATCAACGGCGCGGGATACACGGGACTGGTCGGCCAGCCCAGCTGGGGCAAGGTCACCCGAAAGGGCAACAAGCTCTATCTCATCGTCAACAACTGGGCCACGACCCTGCACGTCAGCCAACGGTCGCCGTTCACTGTCACGGGCGCGCGGGTGGTCGGCAGCGGGTCACCGGTGACCGTGCGCGCCGCCGGCGACGGCTACGACTTCCTGCCGAGCGGTGGCGCCACCAACGCCATCGCCACAGTCATCGAGGCCGACATCACCACTCCCGCGCCCGCGGCGGCCGGCACCGGCTCCGGGCTCAAGGCAGAATTCTGGAACAACACCACATTCGCCGGTACGCCAGCGGTCACCCGTACGGATCCGACCGTCAACTACGCCTGGCGTTTCAGCGGCTCCCCGGCCCCCTCGATCGGCACCGACAACTTCGCCAGCCGCTGGACCGGCACGATCGAGCCGCGATACTCCGAGAGGTACACCTTCACCGCCGTGTCGGACGACACGGTCCGGCTGTGGATTGACGGACAACTCGTCATCGACAACTCCGTCCCCCACGGGCCGGCTGTCGACCAGGGCAGTGTCACACTCTCCGCCGGCCGGCACGACATCCGCCTGGAGCAGACCGACCGGAGCGGTTCGGCGTACATGAAGCTCATCTGGAGCAGCCCCAACACACCGGCCCAGATCGTGCCGCAGTCGCAGCTCTATCCGACCACCGGTACGGTCCAGCGGCTCAACGACAGCGTCGCGACGTACAGCAGCGGCTGGTCCGTCAGCAGCGGTCGTGGCCTCGGCGACTTCAACGACGACGTGCACTACACCACCAGCAACGGCGGGTCGTTCACCTACACGTTCAACGGCACAGGCATCGACTTCCTGTCGGAGCGCTACTCCGACCAGGGTCTGGTGGACATCTACCTCGACGGTGTCCTGCGGGCCACAGTGGACACCAGCAGCAGCGTCCGCCAGACACAACAGGTCATCTACGGAGTCCGCGGACTATCACAGGGCTCGCACACCCTGCGCGGCGTCAAACGGTCGGGCACCTACATGCTCGTGGACCGCTTCGACGTCTTCCAGTAGCGAGGCCAGCCGGCGGGGCACCAGCCCCGCCGGCCCCCGCGAGCCTCGTCACCAGCGGCGGGACCGGCTGGCTGTCGATTCGCCCGGCGTTGCCTCGATCATCGACTCAAGTCGCCTTGGCATGTCCTCAGCGATGGCGCTGAGTTCGGCAATGTTGGCCATGCTGAGCATGTTGGTGACTGGATAGGGCACCGGGTTATAGCCCGCTGCGCGGCCTTCGATGCTGAGCAGCCAGTTCGCCACATACCCGTAGGCGACGAGTCTGCACCAAAAGACCGGGTCGCGGCCGGGTGACGTGCCATCGACGAGTGCGGCGAGGCGTGCCATCCCTCCTGTCGGGTCTGCTTGCCGCGCGGCCTGCAGGAGCGCTGGGAATTCGTCGAATCTGGCGCATCGGGGTGGCTGGTCCTCAATCTCAATAACCAGCAGGGTTGCCGCGTGCTGGAGGCGCCCGGCGAACACGTGTTGCGCCTCTTTGGTCCAGTCCAAGGGCAGCCCATGGAAGACGGGCCCGCCGCCGGTGAGGGCGTCGTAGGAGGCTGCCCGAAACCTCAACAGGACGAGGGAGGCGCGATCGACACTGAAATCCACGTAGTTCGTCTGCCGCTCGATGAGTTCCGCCAGCGCCAGCGGGCGGAGCAGCCGGTAGAGCGTATTCTGCCCAAAGTAGCCGTCAATCGCGGTGCGGTAGCGGCGCTTGTGAAGCGACTCGACCCGCGAAGCCACCTCGCGACAAGCGACCACGAGTTGAAAACGCAGGGGGCCAACGGCTTCGTAGAGTCGTTGACGTGCCTGCAGTTGGTACTGCTGCTGGGCATCGACGCGTGCACGATGCCGTGTCAGCATGACCCCGGTGAGGAACGACACGAGACCTGAGACGAGCGCAACTGTCAGCGGCACGACGACGTCCCTGCCCATGATCTGAACCTCCGTTCTGGCTCGATCTGCAATCACATCATGGGGCGTGCGTGGGCCCAAGCCGGCGCGGTCGTCGGGCCCTCGCTGGGTAGTCGGACTGATCTGGTACGGCCCGGCCGGGTGTGGCCTGCTACGGGAGTCAACGACTCTTCGGAGGAGGCCTGGATGCTTCGCAGATTGACAGGGCCGTCCGCTGTCCTCGCGGCGGCGGTACTGGTCGTGGCGGCGGTGGCGGTGGCGGGACCGGCGGTGGCTGCGCCGGACGCGGTCGGTACCGACACGCCGGATCCTGGCCGGGTGCCGCAGCTGGTGATGCCCGGCTCGGGCGAGAAGGTGCCCGCGTTCCAATCGCTTGACCCGACCCACCTGAAAGCGTTGCCAGCGTCGAAGGGTGCGACCGGGTCGACGCTGGATCCGGCTGCGGCGGCCGCGGCCGGGTCACGGTTGAAGAGGGCCGACGGCTCCGCGGCGGCTCGCCCGCGTCCGAAAGGCAAGAGCGCCGCGGTCGCGCAGTCGTTCACCTGTGACGAGTTCATCAACAAGGACGCGCGTGTGGGGCGGGACGAGTCCGGCGCGCAGGTGCTGCGGGTGGCGTACTACGGCGACGTACTGTGCAACTTCTACCTGATCGAGGGCGCCGGCATCGCCGCGGTGATCGACCACACCCCCGGCAACGCGGGGCAGTTCCTGGACATCGGCACCGACTACTACTTCCAGAACTACTACTACGGGTTCAGCCAAGGGGACTTCGAAATCCTCGGCGACACCGACCGGCGCGCCCGCACGATCGAGGTGATCGAAGAGGTCTACCTCTTCTCGGCGATCCCGTGGGGCCCTTGCGGCCCGATTCAGGGGCTGCGGTACTACCGGTGTGACGGCGTAGGCGGAAACCTGCTGCACGTCGTCGTGGGCACCGGCCCATTCCAGACTGGACTCCAGGACCCGCCGCCGTTGTTCCTGGGCCAGGGTCAAGGACAAGGATGCCCGGTGACCCTGTCCGCGACCGCCAAGAACAAGAGGACGATCGCGAACAACGAACATGTGGTCGACGTCGACTTCACCGGCACGATCGCCTGCTCGCAAGGGCTTGGGATCACCGGGACCTCCGAGGCCAGGCTCGTCGACCTGTCCGCGCCCCTTCTCGACATCCGCGGCGGCGCCAGCGGCGCCAACGGCACAAGCTCGAAGACCGTGACCTACGAGGAAAGCGAGAAGGGCGGCCGGGAGGTGAAGGTCGTCTACTCCGGACGGACGGAGGCACCACCGGGCCGCACGTGGAGCGGCTGCTCGGTAACCGACTTCCAGACCGCCCGCTACCTCTTCACCCAATGCCAGGTCAACGGCAACGTCGTCACCTGGCAGGCCGAAGCTCCGTACCCAGATTTCGTGGGCGATGGCGCGATGCTCGACACCGGACTGCCGGATGACCGTGGCTGTGAGATCGACCGTGCTCTGCCCAGCGTAGACTTCACCGAGAACCAGCTGGTCGCGAAGGGCATCGGCCGGTGTAACACGCCGCTCAATGACATCGAGGTGACTCTGACGATGAGCGGTTCCTACGTCGACAACAGTGGCAACAGGATAGACGTCGTCCTTCCCTCCGATGGCGAGATCATCGGAAGGGATACAGACATCGACGACGAGTTCGAAGACGGCAGGGCGGACGCGGTGCTCAAAGTCGACTGCCAAGAGGGAAACCAACAGCAGGTGGACTACAAGCTGAAGGTCAGGGTCAGGTTCAAGCACCCCGACCTTCCACCCGGGTCGGGCTGGCCCTCCGCGGCAGGCTGGGAGCAGGTGCTGGATTTGCCCGTCCTGCCCGACGAGAGCGTGACCACGATGCCATGCGTACCGGTCTGAGCCGACCCGGCCCGCGATAGCAACGACGCAGGTGAGGCCAGCCACCACGGCCGGCCTCACCGCACCACGGCGGCGAGACACGTGTGGCGCTGACTGGAAGCCGACGCAGCCTTGGGCTGGTGGCGGGCAGCACCTATTGTCGCGGCATCATGGCTGAGCTGGGAGAAGAGCTATCGCGGCATCGCCTGCGCTTCGGGGTGCTGGCGCTGCTGCTTGCCGCGACCGCCGTCGGCGCGTTGTGTCTGTCCGTTATCCACAACTGGGTCGCCGCCGTGGCGCTGGTGCCGGTCGGGCTGGTCGGCTGGCAGGTCGTGACGCGAGGGCGAGACCTCTTGGTCGTGTACCGCGACGGGTTCACGCTGCGGCACTGGGGCAAGGTCAGTGCGTGCCGGTGGGGTGAGATCCGGTCGGCGGACGTGCGGATGGGCATGGACCGGCGGCTGCGGTTGCACGCGGTGACGACGACGCGCCGCGGTGAGCAGATCGCGTTCGGGCGGTTCATGGGTGGTCTGGACGCGCTGTACCGGGCGCACCAGACCAGGGGCGGCCGGGACGCGCCCCTCGAGTACACGCCGGGCGGCGACGGGATCGGGGCGCTGCTCGCGACCTACCACGTGCCGCGCAGCCGCGGGGACCTGACGATCCTGCTACTGCCGGGGTTTCTGCTGCTGATCGCGGTGTTCCTGGTGTGCGCCGCGGTCGGAGTGCCGGACCGCGATCCGAAGGACATCGCGATCTCGCTCGGGTGCGTCACGGCCGCGCTGGCGTTCGGCGCGCTGCTGCTGTGGGTGGTCCGGGGCGACCGCGACGACGAGCTGCGAATCCACGAGGACGGGTTCGCGTACCGCCATAAGCAATCCGTGCAGGAGTGCCGGTGGGACGAGATCGCGGACTTCCAGCACCACCGGCGGGGCGGGCTCGCCAGCGTGATGAAGCTCGACGGGACGTGGATCTCGCTGTCCGCGAGCCTGCCCGAGGTGCAGCAGCTCGTCCTGCCACGCGTACGGCGGTTGCCGCGCCCGTAAAGGCCTCCGCATCTTCACACTTCCCCCACCACCTGCCCGGATCCCGGGCCCTAGCGTCGTGGCCATGCGGATCCTCATGATTCTGCCCGCGCTGACCGAGGCGACAAGTCCGCTCTTCCGACCGATCAAGTACTCGCTCTTCCCGCCGCTCGGACTGGCCACACTCGCCGGCTACCTGCCCGACAGCGACGAGGTGCGCATCGTCGACGAGCACGTCGAGCGGTTCGCGCCCGACGACGCCGAGCTGCCCGACCTCGTGGTCATCCAGGTGTACATCACGTCGGCGCGCCGGTCGTACGAGCTGGCCGACTGGTACCGCGCCCACGGCGTCTTCGTCGCGCTCGGCGGGCTGCACGTGACGTCGCTGCCGGACGAGGCCGCGCCGCACGCGGACGCCATCTTCTGCGGGCCGGGCGAGGACACCTGGCCGGCGTTTCTCGCCGACTTCCGGCGGCGGGCACCGCGCCAGCGGTACACCTCGAAGCTGCGCACCCTCCAGGGACTTCCGCCGATCCGGCGGGACCTCATCCAGCGCCACCGCTACCTCGTGCCGAACTCCATCGTCGTGTCGCGCGGCTGCCCGCACCACTGCGACTTCTGCTACAAGGACGCGTTCTTCGAGGGCGGAAAATCGTTCTACGTCCAGGCCGTCGACGACGCGCTCGCCGAGATCGAGCGGCTTCCCGGCCGGCACCTGTACTTCCTGGACGACCACCTCTTCGGCAACCGGCGCTTCGCCAACGCCCTGTTCGACGGGATGCGCGGTATGGGCAGGGTCTTCCAGGCGGCGTCCACAGTGGATGCGGTGCTCGCGCCCGGCTTGCTGGAGAAGGCGTTCGAGGCCGGACTGCGCAGCCTGTTCGTCGGCTTCGAATCGGTCAACGCGGCCAACCTGGCGGAGCAGCGCAAGCGGCAAAACGTCGGACGCGACTATGCGGCGGTGGTGCGCCGGATCCACGACACGGGCATCATGGTGAACGGCAGCTTCGTCTTCGGCATGGACTCCGACGGGCCGGACGTCTTCGACCGCACCGTCGCCTGGGCGGTCGAGCGGGGGATCGAGACCGCGACGTTCCACATCATGACGCCGTACCCGGGCACGGGCCTGTTTCGCCGGATCGAGGCCGAGGGCCGGATCGTCCACCGCGACTGGGATCTGTACGACACCCGGCACGTGGTGTACCGGCCGCGCGGCATGAGCCCACAACAGCTGGAGGAGGGGTACTGGCGGGCGTACCGGGACTTCTACAGCTTGGGCAACCTGTGGCGGGGCGCCGCGACGAAGGACCGGCTCGGCGACCGGCTGCGGCACCTGGCGTACGCAGGCGGGTGGAAGAAGTTCGAGCGCGTGTGGGACGCGCTGATCCGCACCCGGCAGGTGCTGCACGCGTTGCCGCTGCTCGAATCCGCGCTGAGCAGCTTCGGCACGCGCCGCCCGTCAGCGGTCCACCGAGCTGCTGCCATGGCGGCCACTGATTCCCCGGGAATAGTTTCCGGCGCCGAGTCTGCGCACTCCCGTCGGAAACTTTGGATCTAGGTCGGAGCACGCCGGCGATCGTGGTATTTAGCTGTCGCTATAGGCGCAGCTAGATACCACGATCTGCTGGATGGTGTCCGGGTGCGGTGCCGGTCGAGCGTTCACAATTCGGCCGGCGCTGATCGGCGCGCGCATGGGTGGGGTCGCGGCCCCTCACCGCCGGCGATGCCGGCCGAGGAGGTTGGGTTGTGTGGCGCGGAGGGTGAGGCCGCGGGAGCAGCGGTCCGGTGCCCGGCGGACGTCGCGGTAGCTCGATTTCCTTGGTTTGGATCTTTGTTCGCGGCATGGCGCTGGGGCCACCCTGACTCCAAGGCTCTCTCAGGTCGTGTGTCTACCTCGGACCGTGGCGGCTTTGCTTGTCGGGCCATCGAGGCGACACTATGGGGAGGGGAGGTTGCGCCTTGGATGGTCCACCTGAGACGGTCGCCGCGGAGGCGGCGCGGCACGGTCTGGTCGCGCGGCTGGTCGCGGCCGCTACCCGGCGCACGGATCCGATCCGGGCGGGGTGGCTGGGCGCCGCGGTGGGTGCGCCGCTCGCGCTGCTCATGTTCCTTCTTGGGATGCCAGTGGCGGGAGTCCTGCTGGTGCCGGCGGCCATCGCCTGCGGGGTTGGGTATGCGCTCGCCCTGCCCAAAGGCGGCCGCCGCGAGGCTGAGGCTGTCGACCAGCCGGTCACGTCGGTGTCCGTCGCGCAGCAGATCGCTGCCATCCGCCAAGGCGAGCGGTTGGTGGTGGGGCCGCTCGCGGTGACCGCCGACTCGATCGAGCGGCTCGCCGATGGCGTCCACCTGCCCTGGGAGCGGGTCCGGTCGGTCCGGCTGGTGGGTGACGACCGGATCATTATCGGCGAGACTGGTGGGCAACGCGGCTGGTTCAGCGGCGCCGTGCCGGACGCCCTAGGCGCCGTCCGGCTGATCGCTGGCCTCCGGCCGACCGCCAGCGTGATCATGCCGGATCCGACCAGCGGCCACGCCGAGCGGGCCGGCGTGCGGCACCGCCCGCACCTCGCCTCGCTCGCCGGCCTCGCGGCGCTCGCGCTGCTGCCGGGCGTCGCCTACGCCGTGGTCGGCCCGGTAGGCGACAAGGGATCGGCCGGGTCAGCAAGCACCCGGCCGGCGGCGCTGTCCCCGTCGGGCACCGGGTCGAGCCCGACCGCCTCGCCGAGCCCTTCGCCACGGCCTGGCCTGCCCGAGACTGTTTACGAGTACTCGGCTGCCTGTGTGGGACGTGGCTTTCCCGGTGCGCCGCCCTATCAGGGTGCTGGCCCGCACCCGATCTATGTGCACAACGGTGGCGTGCGTGGGCCGGACAGCTGGCACTCCGAGGACCCCGCGAAGATCCAGCTCGTGGTCTGTGTGAAGAGCAGCGAGGGACGGGTGCTGAAAAAGTGCGAATACCACGGCATCGGCCGGGAGGGCGTCACGCAGGACATGGTGCTGGGCCGGTACCGGCTGGTGGTGCGCGAGGCACGCACCGCGAAGGTGATCGCAGAGATGCGGCTCGACGGCGCAAACCGCTATTGCCGCCTCGGCCTCGTGGGCGGGGAGGCGTCACCGGACCGGCGGCAGGTCAGCAAGCTGAGCACGGAGCAGCTACAGGAGGCGCTGGGCCAGTACGTGGAGCACCCAGATGCGTGAGCTGCCGGTCAGCTACCGGATTCCGCGCGAGCTGATGCGCTACGCGGTGATGGTCGCGGTGCTCACCACGGCAATCCTTGGCGGCGCGCTGTGGGCCACGTTGGTTGCCGCCGAGATCCTGCTCGTCGCTGTGCTTGTCGCGGCAGCAGCTTGGATCTTCATCCTCGTCCAATGCCGATCGATAGGGACGACCGTCACCAAGGGCGGAATCGTACGCAACGGGTTCTTCGGCGATCAGCAAATCGCCTGGCCGGACATCACCGAGCTGGCCATCAAGGACCGCAGCGCGGGCCTGCGGGTGTACGGCTTCCAGGTCGCCTCCCGCTACATCGTCACCATCTCCATCCGCGACCGCCAGCGCAAGCTGCTTTTGTTTCTCGACGAGCGGGCGTTCGGCCACGACGTCCACGCGTTCACGACCGAGCTCACCGCGATCGGCGCACTCTGGGAGCAACACCGGCAACCCGATGCGGCACCGTAGCCGGTGAGGCCGGTCAGGCGACGATTCGCAGCGGGTGTTCGATCAGGTCGGTGAGGGTGGCGAGGAATTGGGCGGCGAATGCGCCGTCGATGATGCGGTGGTCGGCGGTGAGCGTGTATCTCATCAAGGCAAACCGAGCGCCCTTCGGGCGCCTGCCTGCCTTGGATCGACCCCTGCCCAACCGCCGAGCCAGGTCAAAGGCTGGACCGGAGCGCGGACCCGGCTGCGAAAAATCGAGGTCGGCCGACCACAACCTTGGGGTGAGCTTGCCAACCGCGAAGGGTGAGGCCGCGGGAGCGACGGTCCGGACCACCACGGACATCGCGGTAGCCCAATCTCCTTGGTTTTAGATCCCTATCCGCGACATGACGCCGAGGAGTGTTCACCAAAGAATCGTCTGGCCGCAACGTTGCCGGGGGATGCCGGAATCGCCCGACCTGTGACTTGCTTTGACCGGCGTTTTGGCCGCTTGTAGTGCCGTGCGTTCGTCCTGCGGTCTGTCGACAATGGCCATTCGGCTGATGCGATCGCCGCGCCGGTCGGAATTCCAGGGCTACTCCCTGAAGCAGGAGACGGTCAATCCCGTGCTGTACATCTGGTGGCTCTTAGGTGGACAGAAAGATCATCTAGCTTCATGCGTTCAACTCCCCGCAGGAGGCTAATTTGATGGACTGGAATCGGCGCCATAGAACACAAGCCGTGTTCGGCGTCCTCCTCGCAAGCAGCGCTCTCCTCTTGACCAGCGGGGCGCCCGCGCTGTCGGCGGCGTCGACCCCCTCTATCAGTGAGATCCACTACGACAACAACGGTACCGACACCGGTGAGGCGATCGAGATCGAGGCGCCGGTCGGCTTCGACCTGAGCGGCTGGCAGATCGTCCTCTACAACGGTGCGAACAGTGCGGTGTACAACACCCGGACGCTGAGCGGCACGGTTCCGGCGGCCGGTGTGGTCGTCGCGGACTACCCGGCCAACGGCATCCAGAACGGTGACCCCGACGGCGTGGCGCTGGTCTCGCCGGCGGGCGCGGTGGCGGAGTTCCTGACCTACGGGGGCACGTTCACCGCGGTCGGCGGCCCGGCCAACGGGCGTGCCGGCACCGACATCGGGGTCAAGGAAGGTGCCACTATCCCGGTCGGCTCCTCGCTCCAGAAGAAGAACGGCACCTGGACGCCGCCGGCGCCGCACACCTTCGGCGTCCGCAACGACCCGGTAGTGGTTGAGCCGATCAACCTCCAGCTGCTCGGCATCAACGACTTCCACGGCCGGCTGGAGTCCCCGGCCACCGTGGGTGGTCAGCCGGCCGGTGGCGCCGCCCAGCTCGCCGGCCTGGTCGGTCAGCTGCGGGCGCAGAACCCGAACACCGCGTTCGTCGCCAGCGGTGACAGCATCGGCGCGTCGACCTTCATCTCGGCGATCGACGGCGACAACCCGACGATCGACGCGCTGAACGCGATGGACCTGGCCGCCTCGGCCGTGGGCAACCACGAGTTCGACAAGGGCATCGCCGACCTCACCGGCCGTGTAAACGACCGCGCCGACTTCCCGTACCTGGGCGCGAACGTGTACCGGGGCAACACCCGGGAGCTGCCGGCGTACGCGGTCGACACCATCGCCGGGGTCCGGGTCGGCTACATCGGCGTGGTGACCGAGCAGACCGCTTCGCTGGTCAGCCCGGACGGCATCGCCGGCATCACCTTCCGCGACGCGGTCGCCGAGGCCAACCTCGTCGCCGGGCAGCTGAAGGACGGCAACCCGGACAATGGCGAGGCCGACGTGGTCGTGCTGCTCGCGCACGAGGGCGCCGCGACGGAGAACACCACCTCCGCCGAGGCGCTGGCCAACGACCCGGTCTTCGGCAAGTACACCCGGGTCAACGCCACGATCGACGCCATCTTCAGCGGCCACACCCACCAGCCGTACGCGTTCAAGCTCCCGGTCCCCGGATCGGACAAGCTGCGTCCGGTCGTGCAGGCCGAGGACTACGGCCTGCGGCTGGCCAAGGTCGACCTGACCTTCGACCCGACCACCGACTCGGTGACCTCTTCCAACGTGCAGCTGGTCGACGTCGTCGGCGCGCCACAGGACCCGACGGTGGCCGGCATCGTGGCCGCCGCCAAGGTCAAGGCGGGCGAGCTGGGCCAGCAGACGCTCGGCGCGATCGCCGCGGACATCCGGCGGGCCTACACCAACGGCAACGAGGACCGAGGCAAGGAGTCGGCGATGGGCAACTTCATCGCCGACGTGCAGCTCGCCGGTACCAAGGACGCCGGCCGGGGCGGGGCGCAGATCGCGTTCATGAACCCGGGCGGTCTGCGGGCCGACCTGCTCTACCGGACCAACGGCACGGTGACCTACGCCGACGCCTTCTCCGTCCAGCCGTTCGCCAACGATGTGGTCACCAAGAGCTACACCGGTGCCCAGATCAAGCAGACGCTGGAGGAGCAGTGGCAGCCCACGGGCGCGTCCCGGCCGGTGCTGTGGCTGGGTGTCTCGAAGGGCTTCACCTACACCTACGACCCCGAGGCGGCCAAGGGCTCGCGGATCACGTCCATCAAGCTCAACGGCGTGGCGCTCGACCCGTCCGGCAGCTACCGGGTCACGGTGAACTCGTTCCTCGCCGCCGGTGGTGACAACTTCACCACCCTCGGCCAGGGCACCAACCCGGCGACCACCGGCGACAACGACCTCACCATGCTGGTGAGCTACTTCGCCGCGAACACGCCGGTGACCGCCGACACCGCCCCGCGGTCGACGATCGGCCAGGCCGGGCCGGCGTGGGACGTCGAGGTGACGGCCCGCACCCAGTGCGTCGGCACCAAGGCGCATGTCGCGGTCAACGCCCGCAACGCCGACGACGTGCCGCTCACCATCGAGCTGGTCACGCCGTACGGGTCGCGGGCGGCCTCCGAGGTCGCTCCCGGCAAGTCCGCCTACCAGGCGTTCAACAGCCGGACCAGCACGGTACCGGCCGGCACCGCGACGGTGACGGTCACCGGGACCGTCAACGGCCAGCCGGTGAGCGCGCAGATCCAGGCACCGTTCAGCACGATCAGCTGCGGCTGATCCTTCGCGGTGGCGGCACCCTGTCGGTGCCGCCACCGCCCCAAGCAAGGGTCAGTCGATGTCCGGTGCGCGCCAGACGCGGCTCTGCAAGTCACTGCCGCGGATGACCTGGACGCGCCACGGGGTCAGCCGCAGCACGTGCAGCTTTGGGTCGGCCGGGCCGCGCCAGAAGTTGCCGAGGGGGTACCCGACTCCGGTCGGGCTGGTCCGGTCGTAGAGCTGCCACACGTACTGCTTGGTCTCGATGTCGTCCACCCACTCGGCGATCGTGTCGATCGCCACGGCGTTCTGCCGGTGACTCCAGTACGAGAAGGTGGTGTGCGGGTTTTTGGCCAGGTGTGCCGCCTTGACCGGCGTCTTGTACGTGGCCAGCCAGCCCAGCGGCCGCCCGTCGATCTGTTCCCACACCGCGATCAGCACCCGCGCCCGGGGGCGTCCCTTGGCGTCGACGGTGGTCATGGTGGCGTAGCGGATCTCCCGCAGGTAGTCGTTGAACTGTCCCTCGACCGACGAGAAGGTGGGGACCCTGATCGTCATCGCCGCGCCCCGGGGTCAGACCGACGTCTCGGCGACTGCCGGCTGCGGCGCCTGAGGCGTCGCGGCCTTCCGCCGCAGACCCATTGCCGTGATGAGTGCGGCGAGGATGGCCGCGGCGGCCGGCACTGTCAGGCCGTTGCGGATCGCCTCCAGGCTGATGCCCTCGCCGTCCTGCGCCCTCACCGTGGCCACGCTCACTGCGGTCACCGCGGAGATACCGAGCGCCGTGCCGAACTGAATCGAGGTGTAGAGCAGGCCGCCGGCCAGGCCGTGCTCTTGCTCGTCGACCCCATCGGTGGCCGCCATGGTCAGCGGTCCGTAGGACAGTGAGAAGGCCAGTCCCAGCAGCAGCATGGTTGGCAGCATCGCCGCGTACGTCCAATCCGGCGACACGGGGAGGAACAGCGCGTAGGCGACCGCGGCGCAGACGATGCCGCCGAAGAGCACCCGCACGTTGCCGAACCGGTTGACCAGCCATGGCGTCAGGGTCGGGGCGAGGACGGTGTCGATGCCGACGACCAGCATCGCCAGACCCGTCTCCAGCGCGCTCCAGCCGCGCAGCTCCTGCAAGTAGATCGTCACCATGAACTGGAAGCCTGCGAATGAGATCATGAACAGCAGCGCGGCCAGGTTGGTCCGCACCAGCGGAGCCGACCGCAGGATGCCGAGCCGGACAAGCGGGCTGGGCGAGCGCCGTTCGATCAAGACGAAGACCCCGAGAACAACCGCGCCGGCGGCGAAGACCGCCATCGTCGTCCCGAGTCCCGCTCCACCGTGCTCCAGCCGCACCACGCCGTACGCGAGCAGCAGCATCGCGGTCGTGACGCTGGCTGCGCCGGCGATGTCGAAGCGCCGTACCGTCGGGGTCTCCTGCACCTGGTCCTTCAGCAGCGGAACCGCGGCCAGCAGGATCACCGCGGCGAGGATGACCGGAGCGAAGAACACCCACCGCCAGCCGGCCGCGACCAGCAGGCCACCGGCGACCAGGCCAAGGGAGAAGCCACCGGCGGCGGTGCCGGCGTATACGCCCAGCGCCCTGTTACGCTGCGGGCCCTCCGGGAAGTTGCTGGTGATCAGGGCCAGTCCGGCGGGGGCCATGAACGCGGCGGCCACTCCGGTGACAAAGCGCGCCACCAGCAGCATCCAGCCCTCGGTGGCGAAGCCGCCCAGCCCGGAGAAGAGCAGGAAGACCACCAACCACAGCAGGAACATCCGCCGCCGGCCGAGCAGGTCGGCGGCCCGCCCGCCCAGCAGCATGAAGCCGCCGTACCCGAGCACGTAGGCGCTCACCACTCCGCTGAGGACCCCGGTCGACAGCCCCAGATCCTCCCTGATCGCGGGCAGTGCCACGTTCAGCATCGCGACGTCGATCCCCTCCAGGAAGATCGCCCCGCACAACACGAACAACACGCCCCACGCGCGCCCATCCATGCGGATGCTCGACGCAGACATCTCGACTCCTTTCGAAGGGCGTACCCCGCCCTCCGGTTCTCCCGACGCATGCCGGTTCCTTCTTGTAACCGACAGCATCGTCAGGCACCATCGGGAGGCATGGAAGACGGAACTTCTCAGTCCCTCGGTTACTGCGCGGATACCGACGCCGACTACGACGTCCTTCAGTGGGACACCCGCGAGGACTGCGAGGTCCGCCAGATCCTCGACCGAGTCGCCGACAAGTGGTCACTGCTCGTCATCGCGCTGCTGGACCGGCGCAGCCTGCGCTTCACCGAATTGCGGCGGAAGATCGACGGCGTCAGCCAACGAATGCTCGCGCGCACTCTCCGGCACCTCGAACGCGACGGGCTGGTCACCCGGACGGTGCACCCGGTGGTCCCGCCCCGCGTCGACTACGCGCTCACCCCGCTCGGCACCACCCTGCACACGACAATCCAGGCGCTGGTGACCTGGACCGAGACACACCAGAACGAAATCGCCGCCGCACGTGCGTCTTACGACAAGCGCGCCGCCGAGGAGCAAACCCAAGCCGAACGCGATGCCGCCGAACGAGACGCCATCGCCCGGGAGGTCCTCGCGGGCAGCCGCTGACACCGTCCCCGGCGTGATCGCCGCCAGCTGCGCCATCTATGGTTGATCAATGGCATCGGTGAGGCAGGTCCAAGTCACGTTCGACTGCGCGGAGCCCGAGCGCGTCGCTCGTTTCTGGTGCGAGGTGTTGGGGTACGTCGTGCCGCCGCCACCCGATGGGTTTGCCACGTGGGACGATTTCGGTAGCTCGCTGCCGCCTGAGCGTCAGGGCGCGGCCTTCGTCTGCGTCGATCCGACGGGTGCGGGCCCGCGGCTGTACTTCCAGCGTGTCCCCGAAGGCAAGGTCGTCAAGAACCGGGTGCATCTCGACGTGCGAGTCGGCACCGGCCTCGTGGGCGAGGAGCGCCTGGCCGCACTCGAAGCCGAATGCGCACGACTGCTCGCGCTCGGCGCGGCCCGCGTGCGCCTGCTGCGCGCCGACGGCGAAAACGAGTCGTGCCTCGTGATGCAAGACATCGAGGGCAACGAGTTCTGCCTCGACTGACCGCGAAGGCGACACTGTCCACAATGGTGGATGCAAGATCAAGATTTGAGCTACCGCGATGTCCGCGGTGGTCCGGACCGCTGCTCCCGCAGCCTCACCCTCCGCGCTTCACAACCCACCGCTGGCCTAGCGGCCAGTGGCGCGAGCAGATTCGCAAGAACGCTGGATGTGTAGGGGGTCGGGGGACGGGGCCGGTCTGGGCCGGAGGCCCAGAGCCGCGCTTGACGAGATCGAACTTCGCGCAAAGACGCCCCGATCGTGGCCGATGGCCACGAATTCCCTTGATCGGCGCTAACGACGCCGCACCGCGCTACGTCCGTGGCGAAGAGTTGCCCCTGGCGGGGCAATTTTTCGCCACGGACGACCAGAGCACTTACCGATCAAGGGCCACGCCACCTTCAAGAGTGCCGGTCATTCACGGCCGTCGCCCTGACCGGCGCGATGGATCGGAGCGCGCGGCGATCGTGGTACGCAGCGGCCCCTCTGGAGCCTGTCGCAGATTGTTTTGTGTGTGGGTGGGGCTGTGGGTGTTGGGGGTTGGGCGGGGTTGGTGGTGCTGGTCTGCGGTTATGCCGTGGTGAGGGCGGTTGGTCCGTGGGTGGTGGCGAGGCGGAGCAGGTTGGTGACGGCGGCGGCGAGGTGGGCTTCGGCTTTGGCGGCGGTGAGGCCGCGGCGGGAGAAGCGGCGTAGTCCGCGGCGGTCTTTGAGGTGGGCGTTGACGGGTTCGACGGTGGCGCCGCGTTTGCGGTAGAGGGTTTTGCCTTCTGGGGTGGATAGGCGCCAGGCCATGTGTTCGCGGGCGGTGGCGTTCGGGTGGGGTGGTTGTGTGGGTGGGGTGGGGCCGGTGGGTTGGTGGGTTTTGCCTTGGGCGATGAGCCGGTCGGGGCCGGGTGCGGTGAGGTTGTCGTGACTGTTGTAGCCGGCGTCGAACAGGGTGGTGCCGACGGCCAGGTCGGGGTTGGCGGTAGCGTCGCGGAGTGTTTGGACGGCGTCGTCGATCTTGTCGTGCATGGGTTCTAGCTGGTTGACGTCGCCGGTGTCCTGGACCACCTCGACGGCGAGGATGAGGTAGTCGGCGGCGACGGCGAGTTGGGTGTTCAGGCCGGCGATGAACCCGGTTCGGGTGGGCATCAGCCGGCAGTCGGGGTCGGTGAGGCAGCGGACCGGGTTGTTGTTCTTCTTGCCGCTGTTGGTTTTGCCGGTGTGGGGTGTGGCCTCGAACGCGGCGAGTTCGGCCTCGACGGCCTCGACGCGGGTTTGTGCGCGGCGTACGTGGCTGTGTTCGTCGACCGGGACGGGCTTGGCCCCGGGCAACCGCCGCCCTTCGGCTGCCGCCGCGGCGTGCTGGGTGGCGCGTTCGTCAGCTTTTTGCTGCACGGCCGCGCGGATGTGCGCCGCTGAGTGACGCGCCGCGTCCAGTTCATCCTGGAGCCGTTGCCGGGCTGCGCGCCGCGTCGTGTCGCGGACCGCGGCCAGTTCGTCGGCAAGGGCCAGAGCCCGGTCGGCCTTGTCCACCGCCCGCCGCCGCTTGCCGCCGCGATCGCGGTTCGGATCCGTTTCGGCCCGTTCGATCAACTCGTCCAGCAGCGCCCGCCGTCGGGCCGGGTCCTGCAACGCTTCGGGTAGCTCATCCCCGCGCGCGTCACCGAACAGCTCGTCCTCGACGGCATCGTCGGCGGCGGCCTGCTCGACCAGCCGACAGGCGATCCGGCGCAGTCCGTCCTCGTCGGTCATCGCCTGCATCGACGCGTTCGCCGCGATCTTCGTCCCGTCCACCGCGACATGCCCGAGCCCGCCCATCCCGGCCCGCCCGCACAACGCCAACACCTTCGTGAACAAGTCCACGAACGCCTCGTCATGCTGCTGCCGGAACCGGGCGATCGTGGCATGGTCCGGCCGGGCCAAACCGGAGATCACCATGAACGCCACATCCTCCCGACAGCGCCGCTCGACCTGCCGCGAGGAGGTGACCCCACCGGCATACGCCCAGATCAACAACGCCAACAACATGTCCGGGTCGTAGCCGGCCCGGCCCGCACCACCCAACCTGGCCCGGGCCGCGAACCCCGCCGTGTCCAACCGGGCCACCGCGTCCAACACGAACCACACCTGATGATCAACCGGCAGCCAATCCCGCAAATCCGGCGGCAACAACATCGGCTGATCCCGCCATACCGGCATAAACCCCTTCGCCACCCACCAATTATCGATCACAGCAAATCAACACCAGGTCAGCCACACCGACCCGATTTTGCGACAGGCTCTCTGGGGCCGCTGCGTACCACGATCTGCCGGATGGCGTCCGTCGCAGCGCCGGATCAAGGAAATCGGCGTTCGCGATTGCCAGCCTGGTATCGCGCGTGACAGGCGGGGCCGTTGCCGCACCGCCGGCCGCGCTGGCCAGGGGTTGGGGTTGTGAAGCGCGGAGGGTGAGGCCGCGGGAGCAGCGGTCTGGACCCAATGCCACTCACCTTAGTTTGATCTTGGTGGGTGGGTGTGTCGGTGTGGGTTGGTGGTGTTGGTGTGGGTGATGATCGCTGGTTGTGTTTGGGGCTGGTGGGCGGTTGACGGACTGGGTCTCGGTGGGGTGTTGGCCGGGTCGGTGCCGCGGGATGTGGTCGATGCGGCGGTGGCGGTGTATGGCCGGGAGTCGAAGCGGTCGGATGGGAAGTTGCCGGCGCATGTGATGGTGTACTTCGCGATGGCGTTGGCGTTGTTCGCTGAGGATGACTATGAGGGGGTGCTCGCGCGGCTGGCTGAGCCGTTGATGGCGTGGGGGTGTTGGGATGCGAGTTGGTCGATGCCGGGTTCGGCGGGGATTACGCAGGCCCGGCAGCGGTTGGGGGCCGAGCCGGTGCGGGAGGTGTTCGAGCGGGTGGCTCGGCCGGTGTGTGGGGTGTTGACCCGGGGTGCGTGGCTGGCTGGGCGGCGGTTGGTGTCGGTCGATGGAAGTGAGCTTGATGTGCCGGATAGTCCGGCCAACGCGGAGTTCTTCGGCTATGCCGGCGGGGCTACGAGACGTTCGGCGTTTCCCAAGGCCAGGTTGGTCACGTTGGTCGAGACCGGTTCGCGGGCGCCGATCGGTGCGGTGATCGGGCCGGTCGTGGGTAAAGGGCAGGGGGAGCAGAGCCTGGCCCGTGGGTTGTATCCGTTGCTGGAGCCGGGCATGCTGCTGTTGGCCGATCGTAACTTCTACGGCTGGCGCGACTGGTGTGCGGCTACCGATACCGGCGCGGACGTGTTGTGGCGGGCCGGTGGCGCTGGCGGCGCGATCGCCCTACCCGTCGTGCAAGATCTGCCCGACGGCTCGTATCTGACCGTGGTGTATGCCTCCCGGACGCGTCCAAGCGAACGTGACCGGATCCTCGCGCTGGCCCGTGACCCGGCCACCCGGGCCGACATCGACCCGCACCGCGCCCGCATCGCCCGGGTCGTGTCCTATCAGGTCACCGACCGCGCGGACAACGACGAACCGATCAGCCTGCTCACCAGCATCCTGGACCCGGCCGACGCCCCGGCCGCCGTGCTGGCCGAGGCATACCACCAACGGTGGGACCACGAAACCAGCAACGGCCAACTCAAAACCCACCTGCGCGGCCCCGGACGGGTCCTACGCTCGAAAAGCCCGGCCATGGTGACCCAAGAAATCTACGGCTACCTGCTGACCCACTACGCGATCAGCGCCCTGATCTGCCAGGCCGCCACCGAAGCCGACATCGATCCCGACCAGGTCAAATTCCACCGCACCGTGCGTATCCTGCGCCGTCGGGTCCAAGACCCGACGGCATTTTCCCCCTGACCACCGCCACCACCTCATCGCCGCCATCGGCGCCGACATCACCCACCACCGACACCTCAACCAACACCGCCACCGCAGCTACCCCCGCGTCGTCAAACGCATGCGCCACAACAGCTACCGAGTCAAACAACCCCACGACACCGGCACCCGCCACACCAACCCACCCACCACCAAGATCAAACTAAGGTGAGTGGCATTGGGTCCGGACCACCGCGGACATCGCGGTAGCTCAAATCTTCGTTAGGCAATTGATCTGTAGCCCGATTGTGGATGGAGCATGCCGCCGGTGGCGACTTGGGCTGGCCGCCGCGCCGTTCGGCCACTGTGGACGAGCCGCGCGGTGCGGGCTTCGGGCGTCGCGTCGAGGCTTTCCGGCTGGGGTTGTTGATGGGATCGTCACAGTGTCCCCAGTGTCGGGAGGGTCAATGGGTTCGCAGTCGGCCAGGCTCGTCGACAGCCTGCTGCGGTTCAGGGAGTTCATCGTCGCCAACCCGCCGCAGGTTACCCGGCAATGGGGCAAGACCACGGTGAAGACGCATCCGAGTACCGGGGCGAAGTACCTGCTGGTGTGCGCGGACGGGCCGACCGTGAACGACCTGGCGCCGACGCTCGATGAGATGTCGGCGGCACTGCGGCGGGTGCGGGCACTCAACGACGTGCTGCGTCAGGTACCGGATCAGGACTACTCGCTGGAGTCTGTCGACAGGGCGATCCAGGCCGCGCAGCGGTTCTGACGCCGGAAGGGGCGCGCAAGGATGTCGAAGGGCTGGTGCGGCAGGCGCTGGAGGGGCCGAGTTGAGCTCGCGGGCGGTCGATCCGGCGCGGTCGCGGCTGGTGCTGCTCGGTACGGCCCGCTACCGCGACCCGGAACTGCCCGACGTGCCGCAGATCGACGCCAACGCCGAGGGCATCTCGGTGGCCGAGGTCGGCGACCGGCTTGAGGAGGCGGCCGGGCAGGCCGAAAACCTGCTGCTGCTCTATTACAGCGGGCACGGGGTGCTCGGGCCGCGCGGGGAGCTGCACCTCGCCCTCACCGACACGCGGCGGCAGAACCCGTCGTACAGCGGGCTGCGCATCGACACTGACACTCCGGTCAGGCCCATGCCTGCGGTGAATCCCCCGCCGAAGCCCAGTCCCACGGCGCCGCTGAAGGTCTCGTGAC
This sequence comes from Phytohabitans flavus, assembly GCF_011764545.1. Classification (GTDB taxonomy): domain Bacteria; phylum Actinomycetota; class Actinomycetes; order Mycobacteriales; family Micromonosporaceae; genus Phytohabitans; species Phytohabitans flavus. Next base: position 2,075,461 of record NZ_AP022870.1, read on the forward strand.
GGGGTGAGTTGTAACTGCGGCCGGCCTTGTCGACGGCGTCCTGCAGCGTCCTCAGAGTTTCCGCCCTCGAAGCTTCGATTTCCTCGCCATTGGCGTGCATACTGCCTTCCACCGTGTCGTGCTTGAGCTTCTCGGCGACCTGCTTGTTGACGATCCCGAAAACCGTGGTAGCCCCACCGGAGACGGCCGCACCAACCGCAGGCGACGCGATGAACGACGTCCCGACCCCAATGAGCGTGCCGGTGCCCCTGCTATCCAATCCATTCTCGTTCCCAGGGAGTCGTTGTATTTCTTGTCGTCCTCGGCGGCCTCGCCGGTGGTCGTATTCCAACGCCCGAGGGCGAGGATGCCGTGGACCGCTCCGGCGGCATGGGTGGCGAGATGGACCGTCTCCCAACCGTCGTCGGTCAGCGACAGGTACCTGTCTGGGTGCTGCAAGTGATAGTCGATCAGCCCGCTGGTGTAGTGCTTCTGCGACAGCAGGACCGGCGCGTAACCGTCGGGGTCCTTCGAGACCTCGTAGAGGAACCTGGCGACCTCACTCCGGGTTGGTGCCGCTTCGCCTGGGCCGAAGGAGCTGCCCACCGTCGGAAACAGGGCGGCGTTCTTTTCCCCGCCCACGGTCTCGGCGCTGAGAACCCGGTTGATGTCCGGAATGTACTCTGCCGCGATGCGGCCTAAACTGTCCCGTATCTCCGGGTAGGCGCGCGTGGTGTCACGTGACACCAGCTTGATGAGCTCCTGGAAAAGGGCGGCCTGATCCGCGGTGTGTCCCTTGCCCTTCCTCGGGTCGAGGTCGATCGGTGCCTGGTCGTACTGGCGGCCGGTAGTGGCGGCCTGTAGCGCGTGGCCGAGGGCGTCGCGGCCGGCGACGATCTCGTTCTCGCTGGCGCCGAGGGTGTCTTTGAACCATGCGCGCTCGGCCATCACGTACTTGAATATTTTGTCATCTTTAAGAACGCCGATCGCGGCGTCTGGGTTGTGGCCGAGGGCTTCCATCAACCCGGTCATCGGGTCGTTGCCGGCGTCTTGCTGGTTGCCGACGTTGAAGTCCCGCCTGCCGAAGTGGGTCCAGAACCGCTCCAGATCCTTACCGCCGCCCTTGTCGTACTCGATCAGCGCCTTGCCGTAGTTGACCAAGAACTTGGTGTCGTACGCGCCGTGCCGCAGCAGGCTGCTCATGATCTGGAAACCACGGGGCTCGCGGATGGCCGGCGACAGGTTGATCTCCTGGCCACCCAGACTGATGATCTCCCGCTTCCACTGCTCCATCGCCGCCGAATCCATGCTGGTAGCGCGCGCGAGCGTGTGTCCGAACTCCTTCTGCAGATCCTTCAGGATCGCCTGCCGCTCCTTGCCCTTCTGCCCGGCCCATTCGGAGACACCGCCCCAGAATTCGAGTGTGCCTCGCGCGCCCAGACCGCTCGCGAAGATTGCGGCGAACGTCTCGTCGCCGCGGTGACGGCGCAGCGTGAGGGCGAGTTGCTGGAGTTCGGCGTCGGTGAGCGCCTTGCCCTTGCGGGCGAGTGTCAGGGCGAAGCGGACATCCGCGGTCGGGTCGAGCGGGCCATCGGGCAGTTTCCAGTACAGGCCGTTTGGCTGGCCAACCTTGATGTTCGTCCCGAGGCGGTCCATCTCGGCGAAGAGGCGTTGCCTACGTTGCAGGTCGTTCGCCTCGTTTTGCATCTCGGCGGCGATGTCCCGGATCCGGATCGCCGCGGAGGTGCCCAGGTCGGCCTTGGTCAGCTCCACCCACAACTCATGGGACAGCCGGCTCAGCCGCGACGCGGCCCGCGCGTGCGCATGCGTCATGTGCTCGAATTCGGGCCGCTTGACGCCGGAGAAGTTCGAGTTCGTCACTTCTTCTTCTCCGCAGCCCTGGCTATCGCCCTCTTGGTATTGAGGTCACGGTCCGCGGCATTCACTGCCGATGTGAGCTGGCGCCACAGCTCCGCCCGGTGGTCATGGACGCCCTTGCCGAACTTGCGCCCGGCGGGCCCGACCCAGGTCTGGTTGTCCATGGCGCGGCAGGTCGCATCGAGTGCGTGCCAATGCTCGTCGGACAGTGCCTTGATGCGCCTGTAGGTGGCCAGCGCTTGCTCGTATTCCTCTTGTTCCTTGGACATGGCCTCCGGTCCCGGTTCGGGCCGGGCCGCCGGGGAGGCCCCCAGCGGCCCGGAACTCGCCTCAGCGCGTCGCCTGCTCGATGTTCTGCGCGTTCTTGCTGACCGCGGAGCTGGCCTCGTCCAACGCCTGGCGCATCTTCTCGAACGCCGTCTTGGCCTCGCCCCATGCGCTGCGGAAACGGTCGGCTGCCGGGCCGGTCCAGATCCGTTCACTGTCGACGGTCTTGCTGTTGAGGTCGCTGATGACGCTGTTGAGCTTGCCGGAGTTGGCCGAGAACAACCTCGCGAGCTGTTGCATCTCCTCCACGTTGCCGCCGCGCAGGTTAGACATCTTCGATCCCTTCTGTGGCTACCTAGTTATTTCCAGCCGGTGCAATAGGTGGTGCCGTTTCGTTTGGAGCAGACGTCCCACTGGACATCCTTGATCGGGCCGCTGCGCGACCACGAGAAGTTCGCGCCCTGTCCATTGGCGACAGTGGCGTACGGGTCGGGCTGCACGTAGCGCGTCTTCCAGGTGCCGCCCTCGTAGATCTGGTAGGCGATCCGCAGCCAGGACTGGGATTCGTTCGCCGCGGCGTCGACGAGCCGGCCGTTCGCCTGCGCCGACGTCCCGTCCCAGGACACCGATCCCTGGGCGCGGCCGTAGTTTTGGGCGACATTCATGCTCTTGGTGCTCGATGCGATCTGGGGCGTGTTTGGCCGCGCGGGCGTCGTCGGTGCCGGCTGTCGCGATGACGCCTGGGGCTTGTCGGGCTGGGCCGGTGCGGGGCTGGCGGCGGGCCGGCCGGGCTGAGGCGGTGCGGGACTCGCGGAGGGTGGGCCGGCGGTCCGGGCCGGCGTGGTCGGCGTGGGGGACGGCGCGGCCACGTTCTTGGAGGGTATGCCGGTGCCGGGGTCCTCTGTGGACAGTGCGCGGGCGGTAACGACACCGGCGGACGAGAGCACTACCAAGGTCGCCACCGCCGCGAGGCCGATGGCCAGCCGCCGGCCCGGGCCCCGGGGCGCCGGCAGGTCGTCCACCGCGCCGGGCACCGGGACGTATCCGGGCACCGGTACCTCGTGGAGTGAGCTGGCCGGCAGCGCTTCGTTCGTCGCGCCGGCCGCGGCCGGCCACGGCGTCACGCCGAGGAGCAGGTCCCGTGCCGCGTCGCGAAGCTGCCGCGCCAGCAGCGCCGCCGTCGGCCGCGCCGCCGGATCGGCGGCCACCGCGGTCTCCAGCAGCGACCACAACGCCTCGGGAGCACCATTCGGGCGGGGCGGCAGGCCACCGTCCGGCTCGGGCGGGGCACCGAGCAGGTCGGACAGCACGCCGCCCAGCGCACGCACGTCGTCGGTCCGAGTGTGTGGCCCGGCCTCCGGTTCGGACGCCATGATTACCGGCCGGACGCGGCCCTCATGGACCTCGACCCGCACATCGCTGTCGAGCCTCAGCGGCCGGCGACCCGCCGCGTGTAGGGCAGCGACCTGCTCGGCCAGCTCGGCGGCGAAAAGGGCAGCCTGGTGCGGCGCGAACGGGGCGTGCTGCCGAACGTAGGGACGCACATGGGACGGAGCCGCCCCTGAGTCCGACACGGTAGAAATCCTCCCCAGTCCGTCTCAGCAAATAGCCAATCTAGTACATCAATGCAAAAACCGCCGCCCGTGGCCCGCCCGTCCGCCGACCTGATGTGGAGAGTGATCGGATCCGGCTAACGCATTCCGCACATCGCGTGCGACTTCTTTGTTGGCCGACTCGATGGTTACTTGATCGCTGGTCCGGACTGGCGGTCCTGGATGTCCACAGACGACCCTGGACGCCGTGTGACCAGGCCGCAGCCTCCGCCGGCGCGGCCGGGCAGGGGGGTGGCTACGAGCGCGACCGGGCTGGGCGGCGGGATGCCTGGAGGTAGTCGCGGTTGAGCTGGCCGATGGTCTCCAGCGGGATGCCCTTCGGGCACACGGCGGTGCACTCACCGGTGTTGGTACACCCACCGAAGCCGGCGTCGTCGTGGGCCGCCACCATGTCCAGCACGCGTGACTGGCGTTCCGGCTGGCCCTGGGGCAGGCGGCCCAGGTGGGTGACCTTCGCGGCGGTGAAGAGCATCGCGGAGCCGTTCGGGCAGGCGGCCACGCACGCACCGCAGCCGATGCACGTCGCGGCCTCGAAGGCGGCGTCGGCGTCGGCCTTCGGCACGGGCAGCGCGTGGGCGTCGGGGGCGCTGCCGGTCGGGGCGCTCACGTAGCCGCCGGCCTCGATCACCCGGTCCAGCGCGCCGCGGTCGACGACCAGGTCCTTGACGACCGGGAAGGCCCTGGCCCGCCACGGCTCGACGTCGATGGTGTCCCCGTCGCGGAAGTGTCGCATGTGGAGCTGGCAGGTGGTGGTCGCCTTCTCGGGGCCGTGGGCGACGCCGTTGATGACGACGCCGCACGCGCCGCAGATGCCCTCGCGGCAGTCGTGGTCGAACGCGACCGGCTCGGCGCCCTCCATCGTCAGGCGCTCGTTGAGCATGTCGAGCACCTCGAGGAAGGACATGTCGGGGGAGACGTCCGTGACGCGGTACGCCACCAGGCGGCCCTTCGCGTCGGGACCGTTCTGCCGCCAGATACGCAGGGTCAGGTTCACTTGTAGCTCCGCTGGCTGGGCGTGACGTATTCGAACTCCAGGTCCTCGCGGTGCAGCACCGGCACGTCGCCCGTCCACTCCCAGGCCGCGACATAGGAAAAGTGCCCGTCGTCGCGCAGCGCCTCGCCGTCCGGGGTCTGGCTCTCCGCCCGGAAGTGACCGCCGCACGACTCGGTACGGTGCAGCGCGTCCACGCACATCAGCTCGGCCAGCTCGAAGAAGTCGGCCACCCGGCCGGCACGTTCCAGCGCCTGGTTGAGGCTGACGCCGTCACCGGGGACGCGTACCCGTGCCCAGAACTCCTCCCGCAATGACCGGATCTCGCCGATCGCCTTGCGGAGGCCGTCGTCCGTGCGTTCCATGCCGCAGTGGTCCCACATGATGCGGCCCAGCTCGCGGTGGAAGGAGTCGACGGTACGGTCACCCTTCAGCGCGAGCAGCCGTTCGATACGCTCCGTGACCGAGGCCAGCGCGTCGACGACCTCGGCGTTGGTGGGATCGACCGTGGGGAACGGCCCGTCCGCCAGGTAGTCGTTGATCGTGTTGGGCAGCACGAAGTACCCGTCCGCCAGGCCTTGCATGAGGGCCGACGCGCCCAGCCGGTTCGCGCCGTGGTCGGAGAAGTTGGCCTCGCCGATCACGAAGAGGCCGCGGATCGTCGACTGGAGGTCGTAGTCGACCCACAGGCCGCCCATCGTGTAGTGCACGGCGGGGTATATGCGCATCGGCACCTCGTACGGGTCCTCGCCGGTGATGCGCTGGTACATCTCGAACAGGTTCCCGTACCGCTCCTCGACCGCCGCCCGCCCAAGGCGGACGATCGCATCCGCGAAGTCCAGATATACGCCGTCTCCGATACCGCGGCCCTCGTCGCAGACGTTCTTGGCCGCGCGGGAGGCGATGTCGCGGGGGACCAGGTTGCCGAACGCCGGGTACATGCGCTCGAGGTAGTAGTCGCGCTCGGCCTCGGGGATGTCGCCGGGCGCGCGGTCGTCGCCGGCGCGCAGCGGTACCCACACGCGGCCGTCGTTGCGCAGCGACTCGCTCATCAGCGTGAGCTTCGACTGGTGCGGCCCCGACTGCGGGATACACGTGGGATGGATCTGGGTGAAGCACGGGTTGGCGAAGAGCGCGCCCCGCCGGTGCGCCCGCCAGGTGGCCGTCACGTTGCAGCCCTTGGCGTTGGTGGAGAGGAAGAAGACGTTGCCGTACCCGCCGGTGGCGAGCACCACCGCGTCCGCGAGCTCGGTCGTCACCTCGCCGGTCACCAGGTCGCGCACCACGATGCCGCGCGCACGTCCGTCCACCACGATCAGGTCGAGCATCTCGTGCCGCGCGTGCATGGTCACGGTGCCGGCCGCGACCTGGCGTTCGAGCGCCTGGTATGCGCCGAGCAGCAGCTGCTGCCCGGTCTGCCCGCGCGCGTAGAACGTCCGCGAGACCTGCGCGCCGCCGAAGGAGCGGTTGTCGAGCAGCCCGCCGTACTCCCGCGCGAACGGCACCCCCTGCGCCACGCACTGGTCGATGATCTCGACGGAGACCTGGGCGAGACGGTGCACATTGGACTCGCGGGAGCGGAAGTCGCCGCCCTTCACGGTGTCGTAGAAGAGGCGGTGTACCGAGTCGCCGTCGTTGCGGTAGTTCTTGGCCGCGTTGATGCCGCCCTGCGCCGCGATCGAGTGGGCGCGGCGGGGACTGTCCTGGTAGCAGTAGGACCTGACCCGGTACCCGGCCTCGCCGAGTGTCGCGGCGGCCGACGCGCCCGCGAGCCCCGTGCCCACGACGATGACCGTGAGGCGGCGGCGGTTGGCCGGGTTGACCAGCCGGGCCTCGAAGCGCCGCCGGTCCCACCGCGTCTCGATCGGCCCGCCGGGCGCCTTGCGGTCCGCGATCGGAGCACCAACATCGAACAACATCAGCCCACCAACCCAACCATGACGGCGAACGGAACAGACAGGTAACCCGCGCAGAGGCCGACCGAGGCCAGGAGCGCGACCAGCCGGGCGCGCTGCTCGCCCGCCGCCGTGCGCTGGCCCAGCGTGCGCACCGCGCTGAACAGCCCGTGCCGCAGATGGAACCCCACCGCCAGCACCGCGAGCGTGTAGAAGAGCGTCACGTACCACCGCTCCGGCGCGAAGTCGGCGACCACGTTCCCGTACGGGTGCGCGCGATCGCCGACCGGGTTCAGGTGGCCGGTGGTCAGGTCCAGCACGTGGTAGATCGCGAAGAGCAGGATGATCACGCCGCCCCACCGCATGGTGCGGGCCGCGTAGCTGCCTTGGACGGGCCGGCGGTGCGCGTACCCGACAGGTCGCGCGGCTCGGGCCCGGAGCGCGAGCGCCGTCGCCGCCCACACGTGCGCCACCAGCGCCGCGGTGAGCACGGCCCGCTGGATCCACAGGTACCCAGAATGGGGTAGTAGTGGCGCGCCGATGGCGCGTAGCCAGTGCGCGTAGTGGTCGAACGAGCCGGCGCCCACGAACACCTTGAGGTTGCCGATCATGTGCGCCACCAGGAACAGCACCAGCAAGATGCCGCTCACCGCCATGAGCGTCTTCTGCCCGACGGTCGACCGGACCGCACTTACCGTAACCACGTCACCGACGCTAGGGCCGGACGACTCCATTCGTCCAATGCATGATCGACACAGCTCCGATAGCTGTAGGCTATGACGAGTGCAGTTCCAGCAGCTTCGGTACTTCGTGGCCGTCGCCGATGAGCGCCACTTCACACGCGCGGCGGCCGACCTCGGCATGGCGCAGCCCACGCTGAGCAAGCAGATCCACAGCCTGGAGCGCGACATCGGCGCCCCGCTGTTCGACCGCACCCGCGGCACCGTCACGCTCACCCCGGCCGGCGCCGCGCTGCTGCCGATCGCGCGCCGCATCCTCGCCGACGTCGAGACCGCCCGCCGCGAGGTGCAGGAGCTGGTCGGGCTCCGCCGCGGCCGGGTGCGGCTCGGCGCCACGCCCAGCCTCTCCACCAGCCTCGTCGCGCGCGTGCTGCCCCGTTTCCGCGCCGACCACCCCGGCATCGACCTGCATGTGGAGGAGAGCGGCTCGCAGGACCTCGTTCGCCACCTCACCGAAGGCAACCTCGACCTCGCGCTGGTCATCCTGCCGCCGCACGGCATCGACCCGGCCCTGCGGGCCGAGCCGATCATCCGCGAAGACCTCGTCGTCGCCTCGGCGTCACCCCTCCCAGTGCCCGCGGGGGGCATGGCCATCGCGGACCTGCGGGACCGACCTCTGGTGATGTTCCGCAGGGGGTACGACCTACGCGACGCCACCCTGGCCGCCTGTCACGCCGCTGGGTTCGAGCCGGCGTTCGCGGTCGAGGGCGGCGAGATGGACGCGGTACTCAGCTTCGTGGCCGCCGGCCTGGGTGTGGCGGTGGTGCCGAGCATGGTGCTCGCGGGCCACCCGGGGCTGCACTCCGCACCGCTAGCCCCGCCCGGCATCCAGCGGACCGTCGCGATCGCCGAACGCCGCGAGTCCACACCCACCCACGCGGCCGCCGCACTGCGCCACACGATCCTCGGGTACCTGGAAGACTGAGCGGCGTGGAGCACTCCGACGTGTTGAGCTGGGTCGACGCGTACGAGCGGGCGTGGCGCTCGCCCGGCACCGGCGGCCTCGGCGAGATCTTCAGCAGCGAGGCGAGCTACCTCCAGGGTCCGTACCGGAATCCGGTCGTCGGCCTGCCCGCCATCGCGGAGATGTGGGAGACCGAGCGGGCCGGGCCGGACGAGGCGTTCGACATGAGCCGCGAGGTGGTGGCCATCGACGGCGACACAGCGGTGGTACGAGCCGAGGTGCGCTACGGGCCACCACTCGACCAGCAGTGGCGCGACCTGTGGATCCTGCGCTTCGCGCCCGACGGCCGGTGCAAGTGGTTCGAGGAGTGGCCGATCGCCCCGGGTCAGTGATCCGCACAGGTGACTCACAGTCACTTCACAGCCCGTAGCGCTACCGTCGCGGCATGGATGAGAGCAGGGCCCAACGGGTCGTCGACGCGCTCCGCGACCGCGGCGTGCCGGCGCACTTGGAGCGGGCGGGCGTCGCGCAGTACGGCGTACGGGTCGCGCTGCGTGACGGGCGGCAGGCTATGTGGGACACGGACGGCACCGCGGGCCTGGAGGCCCAGGTGATGCGTAATGGCGTGCTGGTCGGGTTCGTCCCGCATATCGAGGGCTCGGAAAACTTCGACGAGCACCAGGTCATCGACACGATCGCGCGCACCGACTACGACCAGCCGATCGCGCGGCAGCGCGCCACCGCCCCACCCACCGCGCCGCCCCTGCCCCGCGAGGGCGGCTTCTTCCGCCGCTTCAGGCAGGGCTTCCGCGAGTAGCCCGAGACCCCTCGAACGCGCTGCCCGCCGTGGGAGTCAGCCACCCGAGAATTGGCATGTATTCGCCTTGGTGCCAGTGCGGCCGATTACCAGGGTTCGTCGCCCAATACGGACTTGCATGCGTCCCAGAGGCCTTGCTGTGCGGCGGACAATGCCTCGCGCTCGCCGGGCTCATCCGGAGTGGCGGCGACGGCGGTCGCGGCCCGGAAGAGACTGTCACCCGCGTCGAAGATGGCTTTGTGGTTCGCAGTCTTCGCCAGCGAACCGAGCATCTGGCCGTTGCCCGCGCTCCAGTCGCCTTCCTTGAGCATCTGGGCGGCGGCGCGGCAGGCATCCATGCCGAACCGGTTGAGAGCCGCCGATGGGCTCGGCGTGGGAGTTGGAGCCTCGGCGCTGGGATCCTGGTCACCGCCGCAGCCGGCGACGGTCAGGACGAGAAGCACGCACGCCACGAGGGCACGGTCGCGAGGCACGGCGGGATACTACTGCCCCCATACCTCCCCACTGCCGGCCCCTTGCCGCCGGCTGCGCGAGCAGATCCGCAAGGACGCCAGATCTAGATAGACGAGCACCGACCGGTCACGTCCGGGGGTGGTAAGGGTTTCGACGTGGTCGCTGCCGTGGATCAACGTAGTCGGGTGGGATGAACTCCGGCCTGCTGTCCTCGACGCAAAGCCGAATGGTCCAGTGTCCTCGGTGGATGATGCGGTGGTGGTAGCCGCACAGCAGCACGCTGTTTTCCAGGCTGGTAGGTCCGCCGTCGGCCCATGATTGGATGTGGTGCCCGTCGCACCAGCGTGGTGGTCGGTCACAGCCTGGGAAGGCGCATCCTCGGTCGCGTAGCTCCAGTGCCTGCCGTAGCGATCCGGTGATGAGGCGCCGGGTGCGGCCTAGGTCTAGGACCTGTCCGTCGCCGTCGAGCACCGCCGGGATCAGCTGCGCGTCGCAGGCGAGCTGGCGGACTTGGGTGGGGCTGAGCCGCCCACCGGTGTCCAGCATCCCGACGCCGAACTGCTGCTCGAGCAGTTCGAATGGCACGGTGACCATCACGTGTGGCCGCTGTCCGCCGTTGTCCGGCAGTTGCTCGGTGCGGGTGGCCAGGTCGCACACCTCGACCAGGGCGTCCGCGCGGCGCTGTCCGGGGGTGCGCGGCTCGTCGTCGTGGCGGGGCGCGCAGAGCGGGTCGAGGGCGGCGTTGACGGTGGCGGCGCCGGCCTCATCGAGCCAGCCGGTGACCCGGACGCGTCCGTCGCCGAGGCGGGTGAGCTGGAACGCGCGGGTCTGCCAGGCGCGGGCTTCCTGCCGCTGCAATGCAGCAGCGTCGCGGGCGTCGGCGATCTCGGGAGCGACGTGGGCGAGGATCCGTTCGCCGGCTTTGCGCAGGATGGTGGGCTCGAACTGCTCGGCCTGACCGATCAGCACCGCCTCGGCCTCATCAACCACATCAGCGCCGAGGTCGGCGGGAAGATCCCGGACCGCAGTAGCGATGACCGTGGCCTGCTCAGCGTTGACCACACCCGCAACCAGAGCGGTATCGAGAGCGGCCCGCTCGTCAACCGCTCTCGCCAGGTCGGCCAGCCGCTTCGCGGCGTGGATGCTGATCCGGTGCCGCTCCCGCAACCACACCGCCGTGCTGGAGGCGTGTTGCGCGATGGGTAGGCCGCGTCCGTCGATTTCCCGGATCAGATGTAGTTGTGCTGCGGTGAGTGTTTGCAGGGCCTGATGGACGGCGTCCAGGGAATTGACAAGCTCGTCATCGCCCAGGGTCCAGACCGAGGCGCCAGCGCATTTGCCGACTACCTCGCTGAGCTGCTCTAACGCCTCCCTGGCCACCCGTTAATTGTCTCGCATTAACTCCAAGACCACCAGTTATATTCGTCGATCTAGGGATATTCGAATTCCAATATTGCGAGGAATGAGAAAGCGCCAAGGAACCTGATATACCGGAGACCCCGTGGCCACCTGGCGGCGGCGACGGGCGGTGCGATCTGGCGACAGGTAGTGGGTGGTGCTGGAGCTTTTGCTGCCGAAGGGTCAGAAGCCAGGCTGACCACCGAAATGTGGGCAGGGCCGCAAGCCGTGCGGAGCCCCAGAGCCGACCGGGCGCCACCTGCGCCAGCGGTGGACGGGCCATCTTTTCTTGCGATTGAGGGCCGGATCAGGCCGAGTGGATCACCGGCCGTCCTTGCGCGCCGTCAGCCGCCTCCGGAGGCTGCCGACCTGGCGATGCCGCCGCCGCGCCCGCCAATGGGATCACCGACCGTCGTGAGCCACGGGCCCGCCGGCTCGATCGGCACCTTCCTTCATCCTTCGTCCAGACCGGCGGCGCGGCGGACCAGACGCAGCCGGTACCGGCGGCGTGGCGGTTCGCGACACGGAGCTGTGGCGGCGGACCAGGCGCCGTCGGTACCGACGGCGTGGTGGTCTGCGGCCCAGGGCTGCGGCCGCGGACCAGAGGCCGTCGATACCGGGGGCGTGGCGGTCTGCGGGCCGGGGCTGTGGCGGTGGACCAGGCGCCGTCGATGGCGGACCGACCGGCGAGCGCCAGATTCGCGCAATGAATGCGCGTCACGGTGTTGCGGTGTGCGGCTCGCCAGCGATGACCCATAGAGCGACGCGGAGATTCCCGGCGGTCCACAAAGGACCGGAGGAGGGCAGATGAACCTTTCCACCACCCCATCTGGGGCGCTCGCGCTGCGCGGTACAGGCGGAAGCGGGTTCAGCGGGCACCAGAGATCGGAGAACACCCTCGTGATCCGCATCATGGTCGTCGAGGAGATGGGGCTGTTGCGGAGCGCCCTGCGCACCGTGCTGTCGAGCGAAGGCGACCTGGAGGTGGTGGCCGAGATCGGCGACCGGGCGGAGATCCTGTCGGTCGCCGGGCGGGAGCGGCCGGACGTGGTCGTGGTGAACGTGGATCTGACCGCCGCGGACACCCGGGGTGTGCTCACCCGGCTGCGGGAGCGGCTGCCGTCGGTGGCGGTCCTGGCGTTGAGCGCCCGCTGGACCGCGGACTCGCTGCGCCGGGCCCTCGCGGCGGGCGCGCTCGGGTTGGCCGGTACCGACGTGACGCCGGCCCAGTTCGTGCGGATCGTGCGGTCGGTCGCGAGCGGCCACCGGGTGATCGACCCGGTCGTGGCGGCGGCGGTGCTCAACCCGCCGCCGAACCCGCTGACCACCCGCGAGCGGGAGATCCTCCGCGCGGCCGCGGAGGGCCTCCCGCCCAAAGAGATCGCCAACCGCCTCTACCTGGCCCACGGCACAGTGCGCAACCGGATGTCCGCGATCCTCCGGAAGACCGGCGCCCGCAACCGCCTCGAAGCGATCCGCCGAGCCCAGGAACGCGGCTGGCTATGAAGACATGGCTACGAGAGATGGGCGAGGCGCGCCAGCCCCTCCGCCACCGAGTCGGCGAGCGGGGTCGTCGGGCGGCCGATCAGGCGGCTCAGGTCGCCGGTCTCCACGAGCAGCTTGCCCTCCTTCAGCGACACGTCGGAGCCGGCCAGCACGTGGGCGTACCCGTCCGGCAGCCCCACCGCGATCAGCGCCTGCGCGTACTCCTCCTGGGGCAGGTCGCGGTACACGACCTCACGGCCGCTCTGCCGCGCCACCTCCGCGGCCAGCTCGGTGAGCGTGAACGGCTGGTCGCCACCCAGCTCGTACACCTTGTTGTCGTGCCCCTCGCCCCGGAGGACGGCGGCCGCCGCGGCGGCGAAGTCGGCGCGCGGCGCGGCCGAGACCTTGCCGTCGCCGGCCGCACCGAGGATCGCGCCGTACTGGAGGGCGGAGGCGAGGTTGTCGGTGTAGTTCTCGACGTACCAGCTGTTGCGCAGGAACGTGAACGGCACCCCGCTGACGCGGATGACCTCCTCGGTCGCCTTGTGCTCGGGCGCGATGGGCAGGTCGGTGGTGTCCGCGTAGGGCGCGCTCGTGTACGCGATCAGCGACACGCCGGCCGCCACCGCCGCGTTCACCGCGTTGGTGTGCTGCGCGACGCGCACGCCGACCTCGCTGCCCGAGATGAGCAGCAGCCGGTCGACCCCGGCGAACGCCTCGGCGAGCGTCTCGGGCTTGTCGTAGTCGGCCTCGCGCACCCGCACGCCCAGCGAGGCCAGGTCGGCGACCTTCTCGGGGCTGCGCACGGCCGCGACGATCTCGCCGGCCGGGACACCCCGGTCGAGCAGGGCGCGGATGACGAGCCGGCCCAGTTGGCCACTGGCGCCGGTGACGGCAACGGTCATTGGAAAGACCCCACTAACTGTTGGAGAGCACTAACCAGAAGAGAGTACCCCAACATCGGGTAGTCTGGTTGGCATGCCAGAAGAGGCCATGGAGGATCTCGTCGCAGACGTGTTCGCGCGCGCCTGCACCTCCCGCCTCGTCCTGGAAAACGTGGCCGGCAAGTGGGGCATCCTCGCCCTCGCCGCGCTCTCCGAGGGCGCCTACCGGTTCAACGCGTTGCGCCGCCGGGTCGACGGGATCAGCGAGAAGATGCTCGCCCAGACCCTCCAGGCGCTGGAGCGCGACGGCCTCGTCAAGCGCGACGTGCAGGCCACGATCCCGCCGCGCGTGGAGTACTCGCTGACCACGAGCGGCCAGCGGGTCGCCACGAAGCTGATCGAGCTGATCGAGCTGGTCGAGGGCGAGATGCCCGAAGTGCGCAAGGCCCAGGCGGAGTACGACGGCAGCCGCTAGAGACCCTTCCGGGTCAAGGTCGGCACGTCCTTTCTACGCCCCCGGGGCATCCGGAGAGATGGATATTTCTCCCCGGTCCGCGTCAGTCGCTGACCGTATGCTCCCGCGGGCACCGCGCAGGTCAGCGGCTCGCTGGCGCTGACGCGCTCGGGCGACCACGGCAGCGGCAGTCCCTAACGACGCTCGATGAGCGCGGCGACCCCGTCCAGCAGCCGCGCCAGGCCGAACTCGAACGCGCGCGCCGGATCGAGCGGCGCGCTGTACTCCTGGCCGGCCGCCGCGCCGACCCGGGTAGCCACCGGGAAGCGATCGGCGTCGTAGACCTTCTCCAGCAGCGGTGACAGCTCGGCCCACCACTCGTCGTCGGTCTTGCCGCTGTCGACGGGGAGCGTGGCGGCGGCGAGTGCGCCCCGTACCGCGCCGTGCACGTAGTCGCCGACCATCTGAACGACAAGGTCCATCTCGACGTCCGTGAGGCCGGTGCCGTCGACGGCCCGCAGCTCGTAGTCGTACCGGGCGATGAGGTTGGGGCCGAGCACCGGGCGGTTCGTCGCGAGGTGCAGCAGCCACGGGTGGCGCAGGTAGAGCGCCCAGGCCTCGCGGGCGACGAGCTCGAGCCGGGGCCGCCACCCGCCCGGTACGTCGTCGGGCTTGGCGGTCTCGGCGCAGACCCGGTCGAGCATGAGGTCGAGCAGCTCCGCCTTGCCGGGCACATACGTATACAGCGACATCGCGGTCACCCCGAGCCGCTCGGCGACCCGGCGCATGGAGACCGCGGCCAGCCCTTCAGCGTCCGCGATCGCGGTCGCCGCCGCCACGATCTGCTCGACGGAGAGGCGGGGCTTGGGGCCTCGGCGGGTCCGTTCCGGGGCGCCCCAAAGCAGCTCCATGATCCGCTTCGGGTCGCTCCCGCCGCTGTACTCGGTGGTCACTCTGTACAGCGTAGAGCTATACTCCCGGCGCGCCTATTCTGTACGGCGTAGAGAGTTAGGGGATGTCATGGCTTCTGACCTCGCGGTCCACGTAACAGGGCTGCGGAAGCGGTACCGCGACAAGCCGGCGTTGGACGGCTTCGACCTCGACGTGCCGGCCGGCACTGTCCACGGGCTGCTCGGCCCCAACGGGGCCGGCAAGACCACCGCGGTGCGCGTGCTGGCCACGCTGCTGCGGGCCGACGGCGGCAAGGCTTTCGTCGCCGGGTACGACGTGGCGCGCCAGCCCGCGGTCGTGCGGGAGCGGATCGGGCTCGTCGGCCAGCACGCGGCGGTGGACGAGGTGCTCGGCGGGCGGGACAACCTGGTGATGTTCGGCCGCCTCTTCCATCTCGGCAAGCGGGAGGCCGGGCGCCGCGCCGACCACCTGTTGGAACGATTCGGGCTGGCCGACGCCGGCGGCAAGCCGGTCAAGCAGTACTCCGGTGGCATGCGCCGCCGCCTCGACCTGGCCGCCAGCCTGATCCTGCGGCCGGCGGTGCTCTTTCTGGACGAGCCGACCAGCGGGCTCGACCCGCGCGGGCGCAACGAGGTGTGGGCGGCGGTGCGCGCGCTCGTCGCGGACGGCACGACGGTGCTGCTTACCACGCAGTACCTCGACGAAGCCGACCAGCTGGCGAGCCGGATCTCGGTGCTGGACCACGGGCGGGTCGTCGCCGGCGGTACCCCCGATGAGCTGAAGTCGCGGATCGGCGGTGACCGGATCGACGTGATCGTGCGCGCGGACGCCGATCTCGTCGCCGCGGCGGCGGTGGTCAAGGGGATCGCGGAGGGTGAGCCGGAGATCGACCCGGACAACCGGCGGGTCTCCGCGCCCGTGCGCGACCGGGTCGCCGCGCTCACCGAGGTGGTACGCGTGCTCGACACCCGCGGCATCGCGGTCGAGGACATCGCGCTGCGCCGCCCCACGCTCGACGAGGTGTTCCTGCGACTGACGGAGGTGCCGGATGAGCGGGAGTCGTGAGGCTACGGTCTTGACCACGACGGTGGACGAGCGCCGAGCGACGGAGCGACCGCAGGCTCAGCAGTTGAAATGGGCGCTCGCGGACGGATGGACGATCACGCTGCGTGACCTGAAGCACTGGGCCGCCCAGCCGTGGCAGATCGTGTTCGGGCTGCTGTTCTCGGTGATGCTCGTGCTGATGTTCGGGTACCTCTTCGGCGGCGCGATCGAGGTCCCGGGCGGCGGCAACTACCGGGAGTTCCTGCTGCCCGGCATGTTCGCGCTGACGATGCTGTTCGGGCTGGAGGCGACCTACACCGCGGTCACCACCGACGCGGACCGAGGCGTGACCGACAGGTTCCGGGCGATGCCGATGGCCGGGTCGGCCGTGGTGATGGGCCGGGCCAGCGCGGACATGCTCAACTCGATGCTCACGCTCGCCGCGATGGTCGCCTGCGGGCTCGCGGTCGGCTGGCGGTGGCACGAGGGGGTCGGGGCGACGCTGGCCGCGTTCGGGCTGTTGCTGCTGTTGCGGTTCGCGCTGCTGTGGCTCGGCATCTGGCTGGCGCTGGTGCTGCGCAGCCCGGAGGCGCTGATGGCGCTGCAGATCCTGGTGTGGCCGCTCGGCTTCCTGTCCAATGTGTACGTCGCACCGCAGACGATGCCCGGCTGGCTGGGCACGCTCGCGGAGTGGAACCCGCTCTCCGCCACCGTCGCCGCCGCGCGCGAGCTGTTCGGCAACCCCGGCTGGGGCGGCGACTCGTGGGTGGCGCAGCACTCGATCCTGATGGCCTTCCTTTGGCCGGCGGTGCTGACCGCCGTCTTCTTCCCCCTGTCGGTACGCGCCTACCGGAGGCTCAGCCGGTAGGTACAAGATCTTCTGTGTGTACATCCTTGCCCTTGTGGCGACGGTCGGGGTCGCCGCGCTGCTGCCCGCGCGCGGCCCCGCCGCCACGGTCGCGTCGGTGGCCACAGCCGTCGCGATCGGGGCGCTCTTCTTCCTGTACGGCGCCCGCATCGCACCCCGCGCCGCCTGGGAGGGCGCCCGCCACTGGCGGCTGCACGGGGTGGTGCTGCTGTCCACGTTCGTGCTCTTCCCGCTGCTCGCGTTGGGGGCGAGGTGGCTGGACGGTCCGGTGCTGACACCCGCGCTCTACGACGGCCTCGTGTACCTGAGCGTGGTGCCCTCCACTGTGCAGACGTCGATCGCGTTCACCGCGCTGGCCGGCGGCAACGTACCGGCGGCCGTGTTCAGCGCCTCGTTCTCCAACCTGGCCGGCGTCCTCCTCACCCCGCTGCTCGCGGCGGCGCTGCTGGGCGGCGGCGCCATCTTCTCCGCGGGCTCGCTCGTCGAGATCGCCGCCCAGCTCGTGCTGCCGTTCGCCGCCGGACAGGCCGCCCGCCCGTGGATCGCGGGATGGCTGGAACGGCATTCGCGCCTGCTCGGATACGCCGACCGGGGCGCGATCCTGCTCATCGTGTACACCGCGTTCAGTGCCGGCATGGTCGCCGGGGTCTGGCGCCAGATCTCACCCGCCCGCCTCGCGGTCCTGCTCGCCGTCCTCGCCGTCCTGCTCGCGCTGGTGCTCGGCCTGACCTGGCTGGCCGGTCGCCTGCTCGGCTTCGATCGCGCCGACCGCGTCACGATCGTCTTCTGCGGCTCGAAGAAGAGCATGGCCACGGGCCTGCCGATGGCCGCGGTGATGTTCGGCCCGGCCGCCGCCGCGATCCTCGTCGTACCGCTGATGCTCTTCCACCAGATCCAGCTCGTGGTCTGCGCCATACTCGCCCGGCGCTGGGGTCGGTAGTGTCAGGCCGCATGGGGGACTTGTTCCAGGTCCGCGTCGCGGTGCGCGGCTACGAGCTCGACATCCAGGGCCACCTCAACCAGGCTGTGTACCTTCAGTACGCGGAGCACGCCCGCTGGGAGTACCTGCGCGCCGCCGGCGTCACCCCGGCCAAGCTCCAGGCCAGCCGCTCTGGCCCGGTCGTGCTGGAGACCACGATCAGGTACCTGTCCGAGCTGCGCGCCGGTGACGAGGTGGACGTGTCGTGCGCCTTCGAGTGGGGCGGCGGCAAGACGTTCAAGCTGCACCAGGAGATCCGCAAGACGGACGGCACGCTCGCGGCGGAGGTGACGGCGGTGGGCGGCGTCCTCGACCTCGACCTGCGCCGCCTGATCGCGGACCCGGGCGCCCACCTGCGGAAGATCGCCGACAACCCGGACCTCTTCGAGCCGCCAGCTCCGTAGATCGGCTCAGTGATGGACACACGGCGCTGGCAGTGCCATCAGGCGGCCGTTGTATGCGGCCTTACGCAGGCCCTAGTCCTGGTGGCGGCGCAGGTAGTCCAGCATCATGTCGCGGCCGAGGCTTGTCACCTCGTGACATGCGCCAGGGACAACCCCGAGCTCCCCTTGCGGCAGCTTCTGGTACAGCTCGACTCCGTCGGCCAACGAGCAGCTCGGGTCCCGATCGCCGACGAGCATCAGCATAGGGGCAGTGATCCGAGGATAGTCTGCATAGGTAAATTCCATCGGCTTGGTCCAGAACGTGAAGATCTGCTCGATGTAGGTGCGGAAGTAACCCGCGCCCTGCGTCGGCTCAAAATCATCGATGTGGCGCTGCGGATCGACCAAGTCACTGCTGAAGTGGTCATAGTCTAGCTTTGTGGCATTCGGCGAGCCGCCGAACCAATTACGGAGGCGTCTGTAGTTTGAGGCATCCGGGTCGGGGTTGAACGTCTGATATCCCGCATAATCCACGATCGCTCGCGGCACCTCCGGGGCGATCATGCCGAGAATCGTTGCCGTCGTCCCACCGTCGCTGAACCCGGCGATCAGCGGACGATCCAGCTCCAACGCCTCGATGACGGCAAGCAGATCCTCGGCGTACAGTCGATAGCTGAGCTCGCCTGACGGATTACGGGTGCGCCCATGCCCGCGTGTATCCAGGGCAATGACATGAAAGTGCTTGGCAAGGGCGGCCAAGTGCGCACCCCAGCCGTACTTATGCCCCGTCCACAGTGGGCCATTCGAGACCGTCCCACCATGCAAAAGGAGAAGTGGGACCCCGGCGCCGGCCTCGACATACCAAAAGTCAATGCCGTTAGCGTGAACCGCACGCTCTGTCACGGGGATTGGATAGCCACTGATTGCCATCCGCTCGCTCCCCTTTTCGATGAGCGCTAGACCGCCAGCCACACTCCACCTTTCGCCGAGACGAGATCTATTTGCCTGCCTCATGATCCAAAGAGGACAGCGTCCAACGCGGGCAGCCTAGCAGGCAGCCGGCGTTGGACACGGACCATCTGTGCGAGACACGCCATCAGCGGGGTGAGGCATCACGGCTAGGCCGTGTATCGAAGTCGGCTCATAGTCACTGGTCCATTGCGGCGCTGGCAATGGTGGCGTCGTAGCGGACCGCGAGCTTGTCGAGCCTGGTGGGGCCTTTGGATCTTTCCTGAGCCCGGCCGGCCTCGTGGTCGGACGACGGCGAACCGCGGGTTCGTGGTCAACCCGCTGTGGGACCGGCCCGACGCGCGGCCGTCTGGCGAAGCACCGCTCAAGCGCGACCCGGAGTCTGGCGGGGAAGCTTCTCGACAGCCGCCCGACCCCACCCGGCCGGGAAACCCAAGCTGGTGCGGTCCAGGTTGTGATCCGAACGGTCGGGCACCTGATGCCCAAGATCGGTCGCTAACTGACGGAAAGTGAGCCACCATCTGCCATTGTCGACGAGCGTAGACTTTACGATTACCGGACTATTCATGATGAGGAGGACACGGTACCCGAATACGTCCTTGAAGGTGCTCCAGTCTATCAGCTTCCGTTTCAACATCTTGTATACCAGCTCGAACATGCCCATGTATGCGACAATGGCTATCGCTTCCGCATCGGAAACGTCCCTGTCGACATCCCGCCACGACATATCTGTCTGTAGCGACCTGTGGACGTCTTCGTGCCCGTCGAACATCGATCGCAGGTTGAGCCAGAACAACGCGGTGTTTGTCTGAGCATTGCTTCGCAACTGTTGGAAGGCCACCACGAATCCAGCTATACCTGTGAAGTATGCGACCACACTGATGATCAAGACGGCATTGTCTTTCAGAATGTCAACCATCCCTGGCCCCACCTCTCCGCTTGGCTTGGTGCACGCTTGACGCCGGGTTTCGCAGTCGCATGAATTCTCCGCAGAGCGTTTGCCACGCTTGTAATTGGACTATACACGGGGCCAGCAAAGCCAAGGCCACCACAAATGCAGTCACCGCGGCAGTCATGCACTTAGCCGAGATCAGGTAGGCGGCGACGTGGCTGCGGCAGGGGCGCCACCTGGGATGGCTCGCCGCCGACCTCGATCCTGCCTTACCTGGTCGAATGCCGATCATGACGGCCCGGCTGTGGTCGGCCGTGCGAGATCATCTGGAAACGTCAATCCCTGATTTCTGCTGTTGCCTGCGGTATCCTCCCGTGGGAGACAGGATGTGAGGGATTCATGGGTCCACGCGCCACTGAAGGTCAATTGCAGGCGGAAGTGATTTGTGCCGCGTCTCTGTCCCAGCGTATGCACCCCGACGATCTCGAACTCATGGAGCAGGTCATCGCTTGGGGGCTAATGCCGGAATTTCCCGAAATTGGGCGCAGTGCCTGGGTTAAGCTGATACACCCATTTGAGGCGCCATGCGGCCAGGGCACACAGGTCATACGGTCACTAAAGCTGAAGGGCGTCGGCTTACGAGACCATCGCGGCGGCATGCACTACCCCAGCAATACGGTCTACAGGCGACCCGACGCTCACCTAGGGATCGACGAGGACGGCGTGTTCTGCGAGGTGTGGTCCGCGCCCGCCCCTATGGGCGCCCTTGCCTTGAACCGAGCGATCGTCGAATACACGACGGCACGTGAGCTCTGTGCGGTCGGACCGATCTCTGAAGTTCCGCTTTTCGTCTATCGATACACGAAGTTGGAAGGCTTTCGAGACGACTCCGGAAGCGTGTCCGACCTAGCCGTCCTGGTGGCCGGCCTTCCGACGGACTCTCCGGTGCGGGCCGACAACCTTGTTCATTACGCCAAGCAAAGCCCTTCTGTCCAGGCGGCGCTGCGCGGCTGGGCGCGAGCCCAGACCGGCGACGGCGAGTTCGACTGGGCCGGGGCACAGCTCGCCCTATGGGGCGATTACGGGAAAAGGTTGCGGGAGTTTCACGGATGCGGGTTCTATCGGCACAACGCTCATGCGTCGAACCTTGGTCTTGGCGCCCACGGCATCTTCCTGGTGGATCTTGATTCAACCCGCTATAAGCTGGACTGCCCGCCCGCACGCGAGCGCTCCAAGCGGTGCGGGATGCCGCTACCGGCGTATTCCATGTCATCGCTGACACGGTCCGCTCGGGCGAGTTGAGGTCGGTCGAGCATGCGATGTCGATACACAGGATGCTTGTCAACGCTTTTCTGCGTTCCTATTTTCCTGAAGTTCCGACCCGCGCCTTCGAGGATCTGGAGGCGGACACAGGCTTGCTTACGTCAACCCTCTGGGAAAAATGGGATCGCGGCACGTTCAGGCCATCCGGGTGGGCTCAGGGCATTTCCGGGAAAGTCGGTGTGGAAAACCCGGCCAAGATCGAGTACCAGCAGTTCATGACGGAGCGTTACGCGTATATGACCCAGGGTCTCGACATTCCGGCGCTGGTCTGCAAGCTCATGCCCGGACTCGCGAGGATATCCTCGTTGTCAACGAATGCATACGAGGTAGGCGGTGCGAACTCGGTGGAGGTCAGCGAAGCGGCTGACGAGTTCCTCCGCCGCAGACAGGGCGCAAATCACCCATAGCCTCAGGAGGGACAGCGCTCTGTACGTCGAGTATGCTCCCCGAACGTAGCTGTGGGCCTCCTTGCAGATGGGCGGAGATCATCAGTGCCTTCGTCGGAGTATTTGTTACAGAAGATCAGGTGTCCAGGTTGCGCCAAGGTCCATACAGTTGGCGCCGGGAGTTCCCCAGGTCTCTTGACGCTCGAACGTGAGTGTTGGCTAGCCTGTCGCACTTGCGGCCGGAAGTACCCGATCGTCGACGCGATTCCGAATTTGACGATCCAAGAGGGGGACAAATGGATCGGGACTCCCGTTGCCGACTTGCCAGTTCCGATCCCTTCGGCCAGCAGTCGAGAGTTTGAGTGATGAGCGATCAGAATCATCGAAGCGTGCTTATCGGGGACTATGGCCCCGCCGACTGGCTCACTCTCAAAGAAGACATCCTTGATCCGGGGCGCAGGAGCGGGAGCAGATACTGCCGCTGATCGCGGAGCGCGCGAGGGGCGCTGAAGCGGATCTGGAGATCTTGGATGTGGCTAGCGGTCAAGGTCGATTCACGAGGCAGTTGTACCTAGCGTCTCAGTCGACGAGGATCATCGCGCTGGACAACTACGAGCAGTACCTCAGGATTGCCCGGGAAAGGTATGGCGAGGCAGGCCATGCTCCGTGTATCGGCAATCTCTATGACCTTCCTTTTGAGGACGAGGCCTTCGATATCGTCGCCACCCGTTCGACGATCGATATCATGGATGGGCCACGAATGTTCAGGGAGATGGTTCGGGTGCTGAAGCCGGGGGGTTGGATATACGTGTCCCTCGTGTATGACAGCACGTACAAGTTCGCTCCCGGCCCTGACGCCGACCTGGAATCACGGATCCAGAGGGCCTACAACCGCAATGCCATCGAGTGGGGAGTGTCATACGGCATCCAAGCCGTGAATGGCAGTCGCGCCGGTCGCTTCCTGCCTCTCTATGCCTGGGACAACGGGCTCACGTTGGTGAAGCTCGTGGCGGCGGATTGGTTTCTCTACCCCAATCCCGAGTTCACGGCCGAGGAGAAGGCCGTGTTGCACCTCCAGCTCGACATGATTTACAACGCGTGCAAGAGTGCACAAGAGCCGGAATACGCCATCGAGGCGAGCCAGCTCGACGAGTGGTACATGCGAGTCAAGAGCGAAATCGACTCGAACCGGACCACGTATACGAGCCGTCAGTTCAGTCTCTTAGCTGAGAAACCACGGACGTGAGGGTGCTTGACATCTCGGGCGCACGTAGGACCCTGTGTGTAGGAGGCGGGCCATGGTGCGCAGGGGTCTAGCGGCATTGCTCGGGGCGGCGCTCGTAGCGGCGGGGCTGGCGGTGATCGCGTCCCCGGCGCAGGCGCTTCCGCCGCCGCCCGGATACCCGATCAGGGGCGTCGACGTTTCCTACTACCAAGGGCCGTCGCTCGACTGGGCCGCACTGGCCCGGGGTGGTGCGAAGTTCGCCTATATCCGGGTGAGCGAGCAGGACGGGCGTGCCGTTCCCAACAACAACCCTGATCCTTTCTTCGCCACCAACTGGGCTGGCGCCCGCGCCAACGGCCTGTACGCCGGGGCTTACCACCGCGCCCGGCCGGGGCTGAGCAGCGGCAAGCAGCAGGCGGACGTCCTGCTCGACCTCGCGCCGTACGCCGCGGACGGGCTCAGCCTGCCGCCGATGCTCGACATCGAGTGGCCGCGGGCCGAGTGGGGCTGAACGACTGCTTCAACATGACGCCGGCCCAGCTCGGCGCCTGGGTCCAGGAGTTCGTCACCGAGATCGCGGTACGCACCGGCCGGCAGGCGATGATCTACACGAACACCAACTGGTGGAACCCCTGCATGGGCAACAGCACCCGCTTCGCGGCGAACCCGCTCTTCATCGCCAACTACTCGCAGAACCCGCCGCCGCTGCCGGCCGGCTGGGCGTCGTTCGCCCTCTGGCAGCACGCGGCGGGCGCCCAGATCCCCGGCTCGCCGTGGGCCTCGCCCGACCTCGACCTGTTCAAGGGCGACTACGCGGCCCTCGCCCAGCTTGCCGCCGGCCCGGCGACCAGCCTGCTGGCGACGATCAACAACCGGTACGTGTCAGCGGCGAACGCCGGTGCGGCCCCGCTGATCGCCAACCGCCCTGCCCTCGGCGTGTGGGAGCAGTTCGACCAGATCGACGCCGGCGGCGGCATGGTCGCGCTGCGCGCCCGGATCAACGGCCTTTACGTGACGGCGGAGAACGCCGGGGCCGCACCCCTGGTCGCCAACCGGACGGCGATCAGCACCTGGGAGAAGTTCACGGTCGTCACCAACGCCGACGGCACGGTCAGCCTGCGCGCCAACGCCAACAACAGGTTCGTCGCCGCGGAGAACGCCGGCAGGTCGGCGCTGATCGCCAACCGTACGGCGATCGGCCCCTGGGAGAAGTTCCGCGCGGTCAAGCCGCCGCCCGTGGTCAACCTGCTGGCCAACGCCAACCTCAGGTACGTGACGGCGGCGAACGCGGGCGCGGACCCCCTGATCGCCAACCGGACGCTGGTCGGGACGTGGGAGCAGTTCGACCAGATCGACGCCGGCGGCGGGTTCGTCGCGTTCCGCTCGCGGATCAACGGCCGCTACGTCACCGCCGAGCGGGCCGGGGCCGCACCCCTGATCGCCAACCGCACCGCGATCAGCACCTGGGAGAAGTTCACGGTCGTCACCAACGCCGACGGCACGGTCAGCCTGCGCGCCAACGCCAACAACAGGTTCGTCACCGCGGAGAACGCCGGCGCGTCCCCGCTCATCGCCAACCGGACCGCGGTCGGCCCCTGGGAGAAGTTCTTCCGGCTGGTTGTCTAGCGGGTCGTCAGCGCGCGGCGCGGTGCAGGGGGCGGGTGCGGTGGCCGCTGGCCCGGTGCCGCGCGCCGGCCGCCTCGGCGAGGATCGCGGCCAGGTCGTCGAAGCCGTCCCGGACCAGGCCGACCGTCACGCGGATGTGGTCGCCGCCCACCGGCTGCACCTCGAACGGCGCGCCCGGCGCCGCACCGATACCGTGCGCGGCGAGCGTCACCAGGGCGACCTGCTGGTCGCGTACGGCGATCCACATGTTGATGCCGTCCGCGGCGGTCGCCTCCACGCCGTGGGCGGCGAGTGCGGACAGGAGCAGGTCGCGGCGGCGGGCGTACTCGCGGCGGGCGGCGGCCACCACCCGTACCGTGGCGGGGTCGGTCAGGAGGTCGAGCAGCACGGCCTGGAGCACGCGGCTGGACCAGCCGGGTCCGAGCAGCCGCCGGTCGGCGATCGCGGCGACCGTCGTGGCCGGCCCGCCCACCGCGGCCAGGCGCAGGTCCGGGCCGTGGCTCTTGGAGAAGCTGCGCACGTGCACCACGCGGTCGGGCAGGTGTACGCCGAGCGAGACGGCGGGGGCGGTGGCGATGTCGCCGACGTGGTCGTCCTCCACCACCGTGACCGACTCGTGCGCGGCGAGCAGCGCGGCGAGGTCGGCGGCGCGCTCCGGGGTCATCGAGACGCCGGTCGGGTTCTGCGCGCGGGGCTGGAGGAAGACCGCCGTGGGGGCGCGCTCCAGGGCGGCCGCCAGCGAGGCGGGCGAGACGCCCGAGGAGTCCAGCGACACGGGTACGGGCACCGCGCCGACCGACTCGAGCAGGTCGAGCAGCGGCGGGAACGTCGGGTTTTCCACCACCACGTGCGCGCCGAACCGCACCGCCGCGCCCACCACCCGGTCGAGCGCGTCCAGCGCGCCGTCGACGACGGTGAGCTGCTGGGGCGGGAACGGCCAGCGCTCGCGCAGCACCACCTCAAGCCGGGGCAGGACCGGGTCCTCCAGGTACGACGTGGTGAGCCGCGTGTCGCCGATCCGCCGCAGCGCGGGCGCGAGGTCGGGGAGCAGGTCGTGGTCGGGCACGCCGGTGGAGAAGTCGTGCGGCAGCGTCGACGGGTTGGCCACGAGTCGGGAGAAGCGCATCTTCTGCCGGGGCCGGGTCGGCGTCAGCACGAACGTGCCGGAGCGCCCGCGGGTCTGGATCGCCCCCGCGCTGGCGAGCGATCGCCACGCCTCGCTGACCGTCGTGGGGCTGATGCCGAGCGCCTGCGCGACCGAACGGACGGTCGGCAGCCGGGTACCGGCGGGCAGCTCGCCGGTGTGCACGAGGCGGCTCACCGCGGCGGCGATCCCGCGGGCGGTGCGGTCGTTGACCGCCCCGGCGATGAGCTGGAGCATGTTACTCCTACGCAATATCCTGTAACAATCTCGCCATTGTCCGCCCGCACCTGTGTCACTAAAGTCCTACGCCATCAGCTGAGAAAAGAACAGAGCCGAGAGGGGACGCCCCCATGGCAGACCTTGGCCCCACCGTCCGTGCCGCGCTCGTCCAGACCACGTGGACCGGCGACAAGGAATCGATGATCAAGGCTCACGAGGAGTACGCGCGCCAGGCCGCCGCCCAGGGCGCGAAGGTGATCTGCTTCCAGGAGCTCTTCTACGGCCCGTACTTCTGCCAGGTCCAGGACAGCCAGTACTACTCGTACGCCGAGTCGATCCCCGGCCCGACCACCGAGCGCTTCCAGGCACTCGCCGCCGAGCTGGGCATGGTGATGGTCCTGCCGATGTACGAGCAGGAGCAGCCCGGCGTCCTCTACAACACCGCCGCGGTCGTGGACGCCGACGGCACGTACCTCGGCAAGTACCGCAAGACGCACATCCCGCAGGTCAAGGGCTTCTGGGAGAAGTTCTACTTCCGCCCCGGCAACCTCGGCTACCCCACGTTCGACACCGCCGTCGGCCGCATCGGCGTGTACATCTGCTACGACCGCCACTTCCCCGAGGGCTGGCGGGCGCTCGGCCTCGCCGGTGCCACCATCGTCTTCAACCCGAGCGCCACCCACCGCGGCCTCTCGTCGTACCTGTGGAAGCTGGAGCAGCCGGCCAGCGCGGTCGCCAACGAGTACTTCGTCGGCGCCATCAACCGGGTCGGCGTCGAGCCGCTCGGGGAGAACGACTTCTACGGCACGTCCTACTTCGTCGACCCCGAGGGCAAGTTCGTCGGCGAGACCGGCGACCCGCACCAGGCCGAGCTGATCGTCCGTGACCTCGACCTGGGCCTGCTGGCCGAGGTGCGCGACAGGTGGGCCTTCTACCGCGACCGCCGCCCGGACGCATACGGTCCGCTGGTCCAGCCGTAAGAGAGGGATTACCAATGACCCTGCTGATCACCGGGGGCACCGTGATCGGCCCCACCGGCGCGACCCCGGCCGACGTGCTCGTGGACGGCGAGACCATCGCCGCCGTCTACGCACCGGGCACCGGACCGTCGGACACCGAGACGCTCGACGCCACCGGCAAGTACGTGATCCCGGGCGGCATCGACGCGCACACCCACATGGAGCTGCCGTTCGGCGGTACGTTCGCGTCGGACACGTTCGACACCGGCACGCGGGCCGCGGCGTTCGGCGGTACCACCACGATCATCGACTTCGCCGTGCAGCGCACCGGCGAGGTGGTGCAGGACGGGCTCGCCGCCTGGCACGCGAAGGCCGACGGCAACTGCCACGTCGACTACGCGTTCCACATGATCCTCGGCGGCGTGGACGACGACTCGCTCAAGGCCATGGACCAGCTCGTCAGCGACGAGGGGATCACGAGCTTCAAGCTCTTCATGGCGTACCCCGGCGTCTTCTACTCCGACGACGGCCAGATCCTGCGGGCGATGCAGAAGGCCCGCGACAACGGCGCGGTCATCATGATGCACGCGGAGAACGGCATCGCGATCGACGTGCTCGTCCAGCAGGCCCTGGCCCGCGGCGAGACCGACCCCATCCACCACGGCCTGACCCGGCCGGAGGCCCTGGAGGCCGAGGCGACCCACCGGGCGATCATGCTGGCCGAGGTGGCCCAGGACTGCCCGCTGTACATCGTGCACCTCTCCGCCAGCCGCGCGCTCGCCGAGGTGGCCGCCGCCCGCGACGCAGGGCGCAACGTCTTCGCCGAGACCTGCCCGCAGTACCTGTACCTCACGCTGGAGGACCAGCTCGGCGCGCCCGGCTTCGAGGGTGCCAAGTGGGTCTGCTCCACGCCGCTGCGCAGCAAGCACGAGTCGCACCAGCGGGACCTGTGGCAGGGGCTGCGCAGCAACGACCTCGCCGTGGTCTCCACCGACCACTGCCCGTTCTGCTTCAAGGACCAGAAGGAGCTGGGCGTCGGCGACTTCTCCAAGATCCCGAACGGCATCGGCGGCGTCGAGCACCGGGTCGACCTGCTGTACCAGGGCGTGGTCGACGGCAAGCTGTCGCTCCAGCGGTGGGTGGAGACGATCGCCACGACGCCGGCCCGGATGTTCGGCCTGTACCCGCGCAAGGGCGTCATCCAGCCCGGCTCGGACGCCGACATCGTGCTGTACGACCCGAACGGACGCACCCGGATCAGCGTCGAGACGCACCACATGAACATGGACCACTCGGCGTACGAGGGCTACGAGATCGCCGGCAAGGTCGACACCGTCATCTCCCGCGGCGAGGTCATCGTCTCCGAGGGCGCCTACCACGGGCGCGCCGGACGCGGTAAGTACCTGCCCCGCGGCCTCTCTACGTACCTGGTGTGATGGACATGCGAATCGTTCCACATTGGATCAACGGCGCTCAGGTCGAGGGAGCGGGCGACCGCCACCTCCCGGTCTGGGACCCGGCCACCGGCGAGCAGCAGGCCACCGTCGTGGCGGCCACCGACGCGGAGGTACGCGCCGCGGTACAGAACGCGCTCGACGTACAGCCCAAGTGGCGGGCGGCGTCGCTGTCCCGCCGCGCCGAGGTGCTCTTCCGCTTCCGTGACCTCGTCGACGCCAACCGCAAGGAGATCGCCACGCTCCTCTCCTCGGAGCACGGCAAGACCGTGGCGGACGCGGCCGGCGAGGTCGCGCGGGGGCTGGAAAACGCGGAGTTCGCGGCCGGCGCGCCGCACCTGCTCAAGGGCGGGTACAGCGAGCAGGCGGCGACCGGCGTCGACGTGTACTCGATCATGCAGCCGCTGGGCGTCGTCGCCGGCATCACGCCGTTCAACTTCCCGGCCATGGTGCCGATGTGGATGTTCTGCAACGCGCTCGTCGCCGGCAACACGTTCGTCCTCAAGCCGAGCGAGAAGGACCCGTCCGTCTCGCTGCTCCTGGCCGACCTGCTGCGCCGCGCCGGGCTGCCGGACGGCGCGTTCAACGTGATCCAGGGTGACAAGAGCGCCGTGGACGCGCTGCTCGCGGACCCGGACGTGCAGGCGATCTCGTTCGTCGGCTCGACGCCGGTGGCGCGGGCCATCTACGAGGCGGGCACCCGGGCCGGCAAGCGGGTCCAGGCGCTCGGCGGCGCGAAGAACCACATGGTCGTGCTCCCCGACGCGGACGTGGACGCGGCGGCGGACGCGGCGGTCTCGGCCGGCTACGGCTCGGCGGGGAGCGGTGCATGGCCGTCTCCGTCGTGGTCGCGGTCGGCTCGGCGGGCGACGCGCTCGTGCCGGCGATCGCCGCGCGCCTCGCCAAGATCCGTGTCGGCCCGGCCTCCGACCCGGACTCGGAGATGGGCCCGCTGATCACGCGCGAGCATCGCGACCGCGTGGCCGGATACCTTTCCCTGGGCGAGCTCGTCGTCGACGGCAGGGAAGACCCGGCTACCGACGGGCCCGGGTTCTTCCTCGGCGCGTCCCTTGTGGACAACGTGGACACCGGCTCGCCGCTCTACACCGACGAGATCTTCGGGCCGGTGCTGTCGGTGGTGCGGGTCGACACGTACGACGAGGCGCTCAAGCTCGTCAACGACAACCCGTACGGCAACGGCACCGCCATCTTCACCCGGGACGGCGGGGCGGCGCGCCGCTTCCAGTACGACGCGGTGTGCGGCATGGTTGGTGTAAACGTGCCGATCCCGGTGCCGGTGGCGTACTACAGCTTCGGCGGCTGGAAGGCATCCCTCTTCGGCGACCTGCACATGTACGGCCCGGAAGGGTTGCAGTTCTACACCCGTACCAAGGTGGTCACCTCCCGGTGGCCCGATCCGTCGACGTCCGAAGTGGACCTGGGCTTTCCGAAAGTGCGGTGACGTATGGACATCGGCGTCGTCTTCCAGTGCGACCCACCCGCGTCCACTGTGGTCGACCTGGCGGTCAAGGCCGAGGCGGCCGGGTTCAGTCACGTGTGGACGTTCGACTCCCACCTGCTGTGGCAGGAGCCGTTCGTCATCTACTCCCAGATCCTCGCCAAGACCTCCCGGGTCGTCGTGGGGCCGATGGTGACGAACCCGGGCACCCGCGACTGGACCGTGACGGCGTCGCTGTTCGCCACGCTCAACGAGATGTACGGCGACCGTACGATCTGCGGCATCGGCCGCGGTGACTCGGCGCTGCGCACGCTCGGCTACGCACCCACCACGCTCAAGGAGCTTGGCGAGTGCGTCAACGTGATCCGTGAGCTTGTCGCCGGCCGCGCGGTGTCGTACCGGGGCAACGAGGTGAGCCTGCCGTGGGTCCAGCCGGGCACCGAGCTCGACGTGTGGGTCGCCGCGTACGGCCCGAAGGCGCTCGCGCTCACCGGCGAGGTCGGCGACGGGTACATCCTCCAGCTCGCCGACCCGGACATCGCCGCCTGGATGATCCGTACCGTCCGGGCGGCCGCGGAGCGGGCTGGGCGTGACCCCGCGGCGATCAAGTTCTGCGTGGCCGCGCCCGCGTACGTCGGCGACGACCTGGCCCACCAGCGCGAGCAGACCCGGTGGTTCGGCGGCATGGTGGGCAACCACGTGGCCGACATCGTGGCCCGCTACGGCACCTCCGGGGCGGTCCCGCAGGCGTTGACCGACTACATCGAGGGCCGCCGCGGCTACGACTACGCGCAGCACGGCAAGGCCGGCAACACGCACACCGCGTTCGTACCGGACGAGATCGTCGACCGGTTCTGCGTACTGGGCCCGGTGGAATCCCACCTGGCCAAGCTGCGCGAGCTGCGGGACCTGGGCGTCGACCAGTTCGCGGTGTACCTCCAGCACGACGACAAGGAGCACACCCTCGCCGCGTACGGGGAGCACATCATCCCCGCACTGCGCGCCGAGCACGCCCCGACGCCATGAGAGGGGCGCGGGCGCTCGCCACCGGGATCGGCGCGGTCGTCGTCGCGGTGCTGCTGTGGGAGGCGTACAAGGCGGTCGGCGGCGACGACGGCACCAGCCTCCTCGGCGTGCGGGTGCTGCCCCGGGCGGACGACGCGGCGATGCCCCACGTGCTCGACGTACTGCGCCGCTTCGGCGAGCCGGAGCAGGCGAGCGGTGACCCGATCTGGCTCGTCGTGCTGAAGGCGTGCCTGTTCACGCTGCGCAGCGTGGCGGTCGGCTTCGGTGTGGGGGCGCTGGTCGGGCTGCTGCTCGCCGTCGTCATGCAGCGTTTCCGCGTGGTCGAGCGGGGCTGCTGCCGTACGTGATCCTGTCCCAGACCGTGCCGCTCATCGCCCTCGCGCCGGCCATCGCGGGGTGGGGCGGGAAGCTGTCGCTCGGCTCCTACCCGTGGCAGCCGTGGATGTCCGTCGCCACGATCGCGGCCTACCTGGCGTTCTTTCCGATCGCGGTCGGGATGCTGCGGGGCTTGCAGTCGCCGCCGCGGGTAGCCGAGGAGCTGATGCACAGCTACGCGGCCGGGTGGTGGCACACGCTCGTCAAGCTGCGCCTGCCCGCGTCCACGCCCTATCTCTTCCCGGCGTTGCGGCTCGCGGGGGCCGCGGCCGTCGTCGGGGCCGTGGTGGGGAGATCTCCACGGGTACGCGGGGCGGGATCGGCCGCCTCGTCATCGAGTACTCCCGGGAGGCGACCGCCGACCCGGCCAAGGTCTACACCGCGATGGTCGGCGCGGCGCTGCTCGGCCTGGCGGTGGCCGCGCTGGTGGGGATCGCCGAGTTCGCACTTAGCCGGAGGGCAGCATGACAGCGGTCGAGCTGGTCGGTGTGGGCAAGGTCTTCAACCCCGGGCGGGCCGACCAGGTCGTCGCGCTCACGGGCGTGGACCTGACCGTCGAGAGTGGACAGTTTGTGTCGCTGATCGGGCCGTCCGGCTGCGGCAAGTCCACATTGCTGCGCCTTGTCGCCGACCTTGTGCCGCCCAGCGAGGGTACGGTGACCGTCGCCGGCAAGCCGGCCCGGAAGGCGCGCCTCGACCAGGAGTACGGGATCGCGTTCCAGCAGGCCGGGCTCTTCGACTGGCGTACCGTCCAGCGCAACGTCGAGCTCCCGCTCGAGCTGCGCCGCGCCTCCCGGTCCGAGCGGCGGGAACGGGCCCGGGAGATGCTCGACCTCGTCGGGCTCGGCGACTTCGCCCGGCACTACCCGCCGCAGCTGTCCGGCGGCATGCAGCAGCGGGTGGCTATCGCGCGGGCGCTCGCGGTACACCCGCCGCTGCTGTTGATGGACGAGCCGTTCGGTGCCCTCGACGAGATGACCCGCGAGCGGCTCCAGGACGAGCTGCTGCGGATCTGCGCGCGGACCGGCACGAGCACGATCTTCGTGACCCACTCGATCCCCGAGGCGGTGTACCTCTCCGACCGGGTCGTCGTCATGTCCCCGCGCCCGGGGCGGATCACCGACGTCATCGACATCGACCTCGGCTCCCGCAATGAGGCGACCCGGCAGTCGGCCGACTTCTTCGCCGGCATCACCGAGGTCCGGAGGGCGCTGCGCGGCACGGAGGTCGCGGCGTGAAGCGCGTCCTGCCCCCATCGTCGTGGGCATCGGGGGCCTCGCGCTCTGGGAACTTGTCGTCAAGGCGGGCCGGATCGCGCCGTTCGTCCTGCCGGCGCCTTCGGCGATCTGGGAGCAGTTCTGGCTCAGCCGCGAGGTGATCTGGAAGACCGGCCTGGCCAGCGGCACCAACGCGCTCGTCGGGCTCGTCGGCGGCGCGGTGCTCGGCATCCTCGCGGCGATGGTGGCCAGCCGCTTCCGGCTGCTCGGCGAGGCGTCGATCCCGGTGGCCGCGGCCCTCAACGCGCTGCCGATCATCGCGCTCGCGCCGATCCTCAACAACATGTTCGAGTCGACGAGCAGCATCCCCCGCCGCATCGTGGTCGCGATCGTGGTCTTCTTCCCCGTCTTCGTCAACACCCTGCGCGGGCTGCGCCAGGTCGACCCCACCCACCGGGAGCTGATGGACAGCTACGCCGCCGGTGGCTGGACGTTCACCCGGCTGGTGCGGCTGCCCGGCGCTCTCCCGTTCGTCTTCACAGGTCTCCGCCAGGCGTCCTCCCTGGCGGTGATCGCGGCGGTGGTGGCGGAGTACTTCGGCGGTCTTCAGGACGGCCTCGGTTCCCGCATCACCTCGGCGGCGGCGAATACCGCGTACCCGCGTGCCTGGGCCTTCGTGGTCGGCGCGTGTGTGCTCGGTCTCGTCTTCTACATCGCCGCGCTCGGACTGGAGCGGCTCGCCACGCCGTGGCGTAGGCCCTAAACCAAACCCCCTGGAGGATGCGATGAGAAGGATGATTGGTGGGGCGCTCGCGGGCGTGCTCGCGCTCGCCGCCTGCGGTACCGCGGACGAGTCGGAAACCCCGAGTGGGGACACCGGCGGCACCAAGACGGTCAAGCTTCAGCTCCAGTGGTTCGTGCAGGCCCAGTTCGCCGGGTACATCGCCGCGGCCGAGAAGGGCTTCTACCGCGAGCAGGGCCTGGACGTACAGATCCTGGAGGGCGGCGTCGACATCGTGCCGCAGACCGTGCTCGCCCAGGGCCAGGCCGACTTCGCGATCGCGTGGGTGCCGAAGGCGCTCGCCTCGCGGGAGCAGGGCGCGGCGATCACCGAGATCGCCCAGGTGTTCCAGCGCTCCGGCACGTACCAGGTGTCGTTCGCGGACAGCGGCATCAAGGCGCCCGCCGACCTCAAGGGCAAGAAGGTCGGCAACTGGGGCTTCGGCAACGAGTTCGAGCTGTTCGCGGCGATGACCAAGGCCGGGCTCGACCCGGGCAAGGACGTCACGCTGGTACAGCAGCAGTTCGACATGCAGGCGCTGCTACGGCGGGACATCGACGCGGCGCAGGCGATGAGCTACAACGAGTACGCGCAGTTGCTGGAGGCGAAGAACCCGAAGACCGGCGCGCTCTACACCCGGCCGACTTCACGATCCTCGACTGGAACGACGTCGGCACCGCGATGCTCCAGGACGCGGTGTGGGCCAACAGCGAGAAGTTGCAGGACTCCGCCTTCCAGGACACGGCGGTTAAGTTCCTCACCGGCTCGCTGAAGGGCTGGGCGTACTGCCGGGACAACGCCGCGGAGTGCCGTGACCTCGTGGTCAAGCGCGGCTCCAAGCTCGGCGCCAGCCACCAGCTGTGGCAGATGAACGAGGTCAACAAGCTCGTCTGGCCCTCGCCAAACGGGGTCGGCCTGCTCGACGAAACCGCCTGGAAGCAGACCGTCGACCTCTCGCTCGGCACGAAGAACCAGGACGGCCAGACGGTCATCACCAAGCAGCCGGACGGTACCGCGTACACCAATGAGTACGCCCAGAAGGCGCTCGACGCGCTCAAGGGCGAGGGTCTCGACGTGAACGGGACGTCGTTCCAGCCCGCCACGGTGGAGCTGAAGGAGGGTGGCGCGTAACAGATTCTCGCCTTCCCTACTAGACCGATGGGGTTTATGGGGTAGGGTGGCGCCATGACGTTGTTCTCGGACTTGCTCGCCGCGGCGCGGCGGTGGGCGTCGGACCCCGACTCGTGGCCCATCCAGCCTCAGTACGAC
Organism: Phytohabitans flavus; assembly: GCF_011764545.1. Taxonomy (GTDB): domain Bacteria; phylum Actinomycetota; class Actinomycetes; order Mycobacteriales; family Micromonosporaceae; genus Phytohabitans; species Phytohabitans flavus. The sequence continues at coordinate 2,109,729 of NZ_AP022870.1, forward strand.
CCTGTCGAGCGGTGGTACGCGCGAATATCCGAGACGACCGAGCACGAGGTCTGGCTGCTGACCTGGCTGCCCGGCCAGGAGACCGACTGGCACGACCACGGCGGGTCGGCCGGGGCGTTCACGGTGGTCTCCGGGGCGCTGGTGGAGCGGACGGTGAGCGGCGGGCGGGTGCGCCAGACGGACCTGCCCGCCGGTGCCGGTCGCCGCTTCGGCGCGCACCACGTGCACAGCGTCGCCAACCGAGGGGACGTGCCGGCGATCAGCATCCACGCGTACGCGCCGGCGCTGCGCTCGATGACCCGCTACCGGCTGGTCGACGGCAAGCTCCGCGTGGCCGAGGTCGAGCGAGCGGGGGTCTCCTGGTGAGAACGGCTCTCTCCTGTCCGTCCGTCACGGCTGATCGGGCTCCTGCTGGGTCGAAGGGAATCGACGAGATCCTCGCCGAGGCGCGCTCGCGGCTGCACCGGCTGGAGCCGGAGGAGGCGCACGTCGCGTACCGCCAGGGTGCGCCCCTCGTCGACATCCGCCCGGCCGCCCAGCGGGCCGCCAACGGCGAGATCCCCGGCGCGCTGATCGTCGAGCGCAACGTCCTTGAGTGGCGGTTCGACCCGCGCAGCGCCGCGCGGCTCCCGATCGCCGGCCGGTACGACCTGCCGGTGATCGTCTTCTGCCAGGAGGGCTACACGTCCTCCCTCGCCGCGGCCGCCCTACAGGACCTCGGCCTGCACCGCGCCACCGACGTGGCGGGCGGGTTCGCCGCCTGGCGCCTGGCCGGCCTACCCGCGTTCGGCCCCGCAAACGTCTACACGTACCTCCAGGCCGCCGCCCCGGGCGACCCCCGGTTACGGCCGACCACCTAGGAGCCCCCTTCATGACCGTCATCGCGATCCCGCAGCGCCGCCACCCGCAGCAGCTCACCGGCCCGGGCCGGGCAACCAGACGGCCCGCGGCGACGTCCGTCCCGGAGCTCACCGTGACGTTCACGGTGCCGCTGGAGGGCGACACGATGAGCCCGCAGGCGTTCCGCCTGCTGGAGGTGGTCCGCGACCTGGTCGAGCGCGGGGAGGGCACGGTGACGATCACACCCACACCACTCGCGCCCCGGCACCGCCCGCGCTGCCCGCGGCCGACGATCCCAGCGGCCTCCGCGTCTTCCGCGACTCCAGGACCGTGTCGCTCGGCGGCCAGTCAGTCGACCTGACCCGCCTGGAGTTCGACCTGCTGGTGTTCCTGGCCGAAAACCCGCGCCGCGTCTTCACCCGGCTCCAGCTGCTCGGCGCGGTCTGGGGGTACGACCACGCGGTGGCCCGCACCGTCGACGTGCACGTGCGCCGGCTGCGCGCCAAAATCGGCGACGGCGTGCCGCTGGTCACGACCGTGTACGGGGTCGGCTACCGCCTGGCCGACGACGCCCCGGTACGGCTCGTCGACGGCTGAGCCCCAGTCGCGCGGACATGCCTCCGCCCACGCCAGCCCAGTCGCGCGGGCCATGCCTCTGCCCACGCCAGCGAGCGGGCGAAGATCGGCGGCCTTGCCCGCTCGCCCCGCCCTCTCCGCGCTGCTCACCCGCTTGCTCACTGCGCGGCACCGGCGGGTCACTACGGAGGCGCGCCCGCTCGCTGCGCTGCGTCGTGCCGGCGGGTCGCCCGCGGAAACCAGGACCGCATCGAGGAGCCGGCTGGCCCATGTGACCGCAGCGGAGGTCTGGAGACGCATTCGCCGTCCGGGTCCGCCAGACCTCGACGCCGCGCCTTTGTGAACGCTTCCAGTTGCTATGGCAACGGAAAACGCACCCAAAGCCCAACGAGCCCCCGCCCGCGCGCCGAGGTCAGTGATCGTCAGCCCAGGACCGGCGCGATCGTCCAGAGCGGCGCTTCGATCCGGGTGTTTTCCGCTGGTTTGTCCGCACGTCGCAGGCTTCAATCGGGGTGATGGCGGCCCCGCCGCGGTCGCGGAGACCTGGTTTCCCTTGATCGGCGCGAGAGGGCCGGGTCACGCGAGCGATCGTGGTACTCAGCTGTGGCTATCGCGACAGTAAACGACCACGATCTCCTGCTTGGCGTCGGGCTGTCGTGCCGATCAAGGGAAACGTGCGGCCTTTGGGTGCGTTTGTTCCTGCCCCAGCGACAACAGACGCACCCAAAGGCCCGACGAGCCTTCAAGATCCGGGCGGCTCTGCCCATCGCGCGGGCCACACGGCCGGCGGGCCGCACCGCCGGCCATGCCGGCTGCGGCCGGACCGCCCGGCCGCATTGGACCGAGCGGCCGCATCGGACCGGCGGTCTTGCCGGGCTGGAGGCCGCATCGGGCCGGAGGCGATGCCGGGCGCTGCGGGCGGGCATGGCGGCCGGGGGTTGGTTGTGTGACGCGGAGGGTGAGGCTGCGGGAGCGGCGGTCCGGACCACCGCGGACATCGCGGTAGCTCAGATCCTCTGGATGACCCCGATGCGTGCCTAGTGTTCGACGTCTACCACCAGGCGGGTGGGGTTGGGGAGCAGCATCACCCGGAAGGCGGTGCGGCGGCTTGTGTCGGCGAATACCGAGGCGGTGCCGTTCTCGTAGGTCACGATCGTCACGTCGCGCAGGCGCGTGAGTCCGATGTGGAGCTTGCGGGGGCCCGCCACCTGGGCCGCCGCTGTGGTGTAGGCGGTGAGTCCGATGTGGATCCGGGTTGGGGCGGGCCTCGTGTAGGCGACCGTCACCAGCGGAAACTTCGCGCCGCGTAGGTCTAGCACGAGCCGGTCGTAGCCGGGGTGCGCGCCGGAGCGGACGGCGCCGATCGAGACAAGGTTGGCGTCCCCGCCGCCGCGGAAGGTGGCCGTGCCGAACGGTTGTGCCGCCTGGTGCGCCACGTCGACCGCGATCCGGGGCGGGTTGGACAGGCGCAGCACCCGGAAGCCGACCCGGTCGGCGAGCCCGAGTCCGGCGAGGATCCGGCCCTCGAATGCGCCGCCGAACCGGACCTGCCGCAGCGTCGGGTAGCCCGGGTCGACCACCGCGCGCAGGTTCACGGTGGTCCTGGGCACGCCGACGAACGTGATCCGCAGGTCGGCCGGCCCGGTCAGCGGGATCGGGTCGCCGGTGCCGATGCCCGCCAGCGGGGCGTACTCGACGCGGTAGGCGGGCGTACCGCCGGTGAAGTCGAACACCACGCGGTCGTACCGGTCGTGCCGCCCGTGCCGCACGCCGGTGAGCACCGGTCTGTCCGGCGGTGCCGTGGCGGTGCCCACGATCGGCTTGGTCCGCGTGGGTGCGGGCAGGTCAGCGGTGCCGGCGGCGGCGCCGGTCGCGACGAGGACGGGCGCGGCGAGGGCGAGCACCGCGAGCGGGTACCTGATCCACATGTCTACCTCCTGAGTCTGTGGTGCGAGGCAGACGCGGCGGATGCCCCGGCGGTTTACCGCCGGTTGCGGCACGATGGAGGTATGGATCAACCGACCTTCGTGTACGACGGGGACTGCGCGTTTTGCACCTCGAGCGCGGAGTTCGCCAAGCGCTGGGTCCCGACCCCGGCCCGGATCGTGCCGTGGCAGTTCGCCGAGCTTGACGCGCTCGGGCTGACCGCCGAGCAGTGCGCCGAGGCCGTGCAGTGGGTGGATCCCGCCACGCGCGTCACCGCGGCCGGGCCGGACGCGATCGCCGAGCTGCTGCGCTCCAGCCGGCCCTGGTGGCAGGTGGCCGGGGCCGTGCTTCGCGTACCGCCGGTACGCGCGCTGGCCTGGCCCGCGTACCGCTGGGTGGCCCGCAACCGCCACCGCATGCCAGGTGGTACCGCCGCCTGCGCCGTGCCGCCGCGGGACGCTCAGGTCTGAAGGACCCTGGCACCGGCGCGCGACCTGAGCCACTCGACCGGGCGCACCTTCTCCAGCGGCAGGAACGACGTCATCGCCGCCAGGTGCGGGGCGAACGAGATCGTGATCGCCGCGAACGTGAACAGGTGGAACGTGTATAGGAACGCGACACCGGCGTACCGCCAACGGCCGCGCAGCACGAAGATCAGCGGACTGAGCAGCTCGAACGCCACGATCCCGAACTGCGCCGCGATCAGCAGGTACGGCACCTGGGCGATCAGGTCGGCGAAGTCGGTGCCCCGCCGGATGATCGCGCGGGCCAGCACCGAGCCGGTCACCCAGTCGATCCCGCCGAAGCGGAGCTTGGCGAACGCGGCCAGGAAGTACGTGCACACCACCGCGATCTGGGTCGCCCGCAGCGCCCACCCGCCGGCCTCGCTCGGGGTGGAGTCGCCGTGCCGGGCCCGTCCCACCGTGGGGAGCACGGCGAGCGCCACGAGGAAGCCGAACCTGTCGTGGTCCACCTTCCCGTAGCTCATCGCGATGATCATCCACTCGAAGTAGAGCGCGAAGACCGTCCAGCCCAACAGCCGCGGCGCCCGCCCGGTCGCGGCCGCCAGGCTTAAGACGATCAAGGCCCAGAAGATGCCGTGTACCAGCAGGGGAGTGGGCGTCGGCAGCGGCAGCAGCCGGCCGACGAGCAGCGGTTGGTACATGTCGCCGGGCACGTCCGCGTGCGTGCGCACCCAGGGCGTGAGCACGGTCAGGTCGGCGACGACGAAGAGGTAGACAAGCGTGCGGAAGGCGGCGATCCGGCCGCGCGGCACCGGCTCGAAGAGCCACCTTCTCAGGGCTGCCGCACCGGCCGCCACCGTGGCCGGCGGGCGTGGTGCCCGCCCCGGGTTCGTCAGCGTATCCACCTCGCGGCTACGATACCGGACGGTATTACCGCGGCGTCGCAGGCCCTTTCGCCGGTCAAATCAAGCGAAAGATATCGATTCCTGCAAAGGTTGTCGATTATCACATTTCTGCAACGCTCAGCCTATTGACCGCGGACGGGGCTTGCCGGGACGATCGTGTCATGCGGTCTGTTGGGGATACTCGCGTGCCTTCCGCGCCTCTATTAGTCCTACCGTACGGTTGGGTCTCTCCCTGGTCGGAAACCGATTGACGGTTGGAATGTCGCCGGGAATTCGCCCTGCGACACCGCTGTAGAAACTCGAGTTTCCTGGGGATTCGTCTCGCGTGCTAACACCGGCCCAATTGACGTGCCGGGCGCGCGGGCGATATCCGATCGTTGAGGAGGACCCATGTCGGTCGTCGCCACTACTATCCGCAACGGGTGGCACTTGTCGCAGCCACCTGGGCCGGGCCGGACGCCCGGCGGTCGCCGCCCGGCTGGCGGCTCACCTACACTCACCGTGACATTTTCGATTCCGCTCGCCAGTGACGACGGGCTGACCCCACAAGCTTTCCGCCTCCTCGAGGTGGCCCGCGAGCTTGTCGAGCGCGGCGAGGGCACGGTGAGCCTCTCGCCGCCGCCGCTCGAGCCGGAGCTCGAGGATGACGGCGACGAGCCACTCCCCAGCCCGGCCGCCCCGGCGGGCGAGGGCGCGCTGCGCGTCCTGGCCGCGTCCCGGACGGTCCTGCTCGGGGACGAGGCGCTGCGGCTGACCCGCCTTGAGTTCGACCTGCTGCTCTTCCTGGCCGAAAACCCGCGCCGCGTCTTCAGCCGCATCCAGCTGCTGACCGGCGTCTGGGGGTACGAGCACGCCGGCGCCCGTACGGTCGACGTGCACATCCGGCGCCTCCGTTCCAAGATCGGCATGCAGGTGCCGCTGGTCACGACCGTGTACGGGGTGGGCTACCGCTTGGCAGACGACGCCCGGGTGATCGTGGACCGCGACGCCTGAGGCAGGCTCGTGGGATGCGTGTCCGTCCCATCGCTCCGGATCTGCTGGTCGAGGAGCTGGCCGACCGGCTCGTCGCCGACCGTGCCGGCCAGTGGCTCCGGGTCGCGGTCGACGGGCCGCCACCGGCCGACCCGGACCGCCTCGCCGCCGCGCTCGTGGACCCGCTCCGGGCCCGCGGGCGGCCCGCCGTCCACATCCCGGCCGGCGGGTTCCTGCGCCCGGCGTCGCTCCGCTTCGAGTACGGGCGGGACAACCCGGATGCCTTCTACATGGGCTGGCTGGACGAGGCGGGGCTGCGCCGCGAGGTGCTCGACCCGCTCACTCCGGGCGGTGCCGGGCGGGTGCTGCCCAGCCTCTGGGACCCGGTGACCGACCGGGCCACCCGCGCGCCCTACGTGACCGTCCCGCCCGGCGGCGCCGTACTCGTGAGCGGCCCCATGCTGCTCGGCGGGGGCCTGGAGTTCGACGTCGCCTTCCACCTGGTCCTGTCGCCCGCGGCGCTGGACCGGCGGATGCCAGCCGACCTGCGGTGGACGCTGCCCGCCTACGCTCGGTACACGGACGAGGTCGACCCCGCCGCCTTCGCCGACGTGGTCGTGCGCGTCGACGACCCCCGGCACCCAGCGTTGGTACTGGTCTGATCATCGCTGGCTACCCGGCGGCCGGCACCGCTCTCGGGCAGACTGGGGGCGTGGGTGAGATCAAGGTCGGCACCGCCTCCTGGACCGACCGCACGCTGCTCGAATCCGGGTGGTACCCGGCGGGCGCGGACACGCCGGAAAAGCGGCTGGGCTTCTACGCGGAGAAGTTTCCGCTGGTCGAGGTCGATGCCACGTACTACTCACCGCCCGCCGAGCAGACCGCCGCGCTGTGGGCGGAGCGCACCCCGCCCGGCTTCACGTTCAACATCAAGGCCTTCAGCCTGCTGACCGGCCACCCCACCAAGGTCTCGGCGCTCTACAAGGACCTCCGGCCGGAGACCGAGAAGAAGAACGTCTATCCCGGCGACCTTGAGCCGGCCGCGTACGAACAGGTGTGGGAGCGCTTCCTCTCGGCGCTCCAGCCGCTTGTCGACGCGGGCAAGCTCGGCGCGCTGCTGTTCCAGTTTCCGCCGTGGTTCACGATCCGTCGCTCCAACAAGCAGTACCTGCTGGAGGTGCAGCGCCGGGTGCGGCCGCTACGCGCGGTGTACGAGTTTCGGCACGCCTCCTGGTTCGAGGGCGGAAACCGCGACGAGACGCTGGAGTTCCTGCGCGAACACAAGCTGCCGTACGTGTCGGTCGACATGCCACAGGGGTACAAGTCGTCGATCCCGCCGGTACTCGCCGCGACCGCTGACCTCGCGGTGGTGCGTTTCCACGGACATAGCGAGAAGTGGACGAGCAACGACATCCACGAGAAGTTCGGTTACCTGTACACCGACCGCGAGCTCAAAGACTGGGCACCTAAACTGAAGAAGCTGGCCAGCCAGGCAGAACAGATGCACGTTCTGACCAACAACTGCTACAGCGACTACGCCCAGCGAAACGCGGGCCAGCTCATCGAGCTGCTTACCTGAACCAGTCACGCGATGTCTGATGCTGTCCACTATGCGACTGTGGTAGTGGACGATCAACCGTAGACGGTCCTTACCGGCCGGGATCAGAATCCGGTCATGGCACGTCTACTGTGGCTCGCGCAGGTACTCCGGGATGCCGGTCTCACCGTGCACGAGGTCCCCGGCTGGAAGACCCGCGGCGGCTCGCTCGGCGAGATCCGCGGCATCACCTGCCACGCCACCGCGGGCGGGCTGAACTCCACCGACGACGGTGAGATCAGCACGCTGCTGCACGGCTCGTCGACGGCGCCGCCGCCGATCGCCCAGCTGTACCTGTCCCGCACCGGGCACTGGCACGTGGTCGCCTCCGGCAAATGCAACCACAACCGCGTCGGCTGGGCCGGTCCCAACCGCGGCTTCGGAAACTCGGTCCTGCTCGGCATCGAGGCGCAGCACTCCAACAAGGACAGTGAGCGGTGGACGGAGCGGCAGTACACCTCGTACGTCCGTGGTGTCGCCGCCCTGGCCCGCCGCCTGGACATCCCGGTCAGCCGGATCGCGGGGCACAAGGAGCACCAGCCCAGCCCCCACCGCGCGGGCAGACATCGACGAAGACCGACCCCACTTTCGACATGAAGAAGTTCCGCGAGGACGTGAAGAAGTCGCTCGGCGGCGCGAAAATCGGAGAGGACGTTGAGGACATGACTCCGGAGCAGGCCAGCCAGCTCAGGGATTCGCACTGGGTGCTGGCGAAGGGCGTGCCCAGCCCCACCGGCCCCGGTCGGGTCCCGATGCACGTGTGGGCGGACTGGATGACCGGCGCGGTGAAGGCGCTGGCCACCGCGGTCAGCCACATCGACGAGGAGACCAAGAAGCAGCTCCAGAAGGACCTCGACACGATCGGCACGCGGATCGAGGGCGTACCGGGCGAGGTCCTGACCGCCGTCAGCGCCGGCGAGACCACCGAGCAGATCGCCGCCCGCCTGCGCGAGATCCTCGGCGACCGCGCCGCCGAGGTGGGCTCCCTCCTGGTCGACGGCTGACCCCCGGCGGGTCAGCCGGGCGTGGCCTGGACGGCCGCGGGCGTGCGGCGGCGCAGTCGCGATTGGACGGTGGCCAGGTAGTCGCCGCGGAAGGTGCGCAGCGTGTGGTCGCGGTGGTTGGTCCGCTCCAGGGCCTCCCACGACCGCAGCCGCTCGCGCTCCGACCGGATCGCGGCGGCGTCCACGTCCAGCGCCGCCGCCGGGGCGGACGCCGCGGTCATGCGCGGGTAGCCGTAGTGGTCCATCAGGCCGCCCGCGAGCGTTTCGATGACCTCGATCTCCGGCAGGCGGAGCGTGCTTCGGAACTTGTCCGCGTTCGCCGGTACCGGCGGCAGGGTGTTGGAGGACCAGAGGGCGGAGAGGCGGGAGATCTGGCGGGCCTCGCTGGAGGTGCTGACGTCACGCATCGCGGGCAGGAAGTCGATGTCGAGGAAGGCGCAGATGGCGCGGAGCGTGTGCTCGTCGTCGGCGAGGAAGTCCTCGTAGCGGACGGTCAGCACGCGCTCCGGATGGGCGGCGGCCAGCGCGCGGCCGGCCTCGTGGGCCCGTACCCAGGTGCGCGTGTTGAGCAGCGTGTCGAAGTCGTGGATGACGGCCGCGTTCATCGACGCCACCTGGGCGCGCGGGTCGCGTACGACGTTGACGAACCGCAGGTCGGGAAAGAGCGCCAACTGCTCGGCCGCGTAGTGGACGCTGTCCAGCGACTTGTCGAGCGCCACCCGCGCGCCGCGCCGCTCGGCCCCGCGCAGCAGCAGCTCCCACGTCACGCGGTGGACGCTGCGCGGCTGGTCGCGGATGGCGTCGAAGACCTCGACCGGGTCGAAGGCCGCGTCCGGCCACTTCACGAGGCTGGCCGCCTGGAGGCCGACCACGTCGACGACGAGCTGGAAGTACGCGCGGTCGTCGTCCAGGTCACCGTAGAGGGGGAGCGCGGGCATGAGGTCGACGACGTGCAGCGGGTACGGCGCGTAGCACTGGGGGTTGAGCCCGAGGCGCAGCCGCAGCGCGTGGCTGCCGCAGCGGCGCAGGGGGATCATCAGGACCGGCCGGGGGCGGGCTTTCACGCGGGGCAGTCTGATCAACGTTCCTGAATGCCAGATGTCCACCATCTGACGGATCCGCTGAAGACCCCTCCAAGAGATTGAGCTACCGCGACGTCCGCGATGGTCCGGACCGCTGCTCCCGCGGCCTCACCCTCCGCGACACACAACCTCTAGCCCGGCGGGGTTGATCAGGGAGTTGGTGGAGGGACACGCGGGACGACTCGCCCACGAAGTCCCTGATCAACTGCCCGGGTCGGCTAGTGGAGGGTGACCTCCGTCGTGAGCTGGCGGTCGGTGCCGACCTGGCGTTCGGGGCCGGTCAGCTTGAGGGCGACCGTGTGGGCGACGTCCGCGCTGGAGCGGGAGATGCGTAGCTCCAGTGCGCCCGGCTCGACGACCCGGGTGCCGGCGCGGCCGGTGAACGCGGACAGGTCGGCGTGCACCCGGAAGTCGACGCGGCGGGACTGGCCGGGGGCGAGTGCCACCCGCGCGTACCCGATCAGGCGGATCACCGGGCGGGTGACCTGCGCGATGGGGTCGTGGAGGTAGAGCTGGACCACGTCGGCGCCGGGGCGGTCGCCGATGTTGTGCACGGTCAGCGAGACCGTGACCGCGCCGTCGGTCGGCACCTCGACCGGCGTGTCGGGGTCGGGGGTCGCGCCGTCGACGCGCACGCCGTCCCAGGCGAAGGCCGTGTAGGAGAGGCCGTGCCCGAACGGGTACAGCGGGGTCGGGTCGACCGAGGTGACCGAGTTGGCGTGCGCCAGCGTCGGGCCCAGGTACGTGGACGGTCCGCCGGCCGGGCGGCGGGGGACGCTGACCGGGAGGCGGCCGGAGGGGCAGACGCGGCCGGAGAGGACGCCGGCGACCGCGGGGCCGCCCTCCTCGCCGGGGAAGAACGCCTGCACGGTGGCGGCGAGGCGGTCGGCGTAGGCGCCCAGCGCGTACGGCCGGCCGGTCAGCAGCACCGCCACCACCGGCGTGCCGGTGCCGAGCAGCGCTTCCAGCAGCGCCGGCTGCACGCCGGGCAGGTCGAGGCTCTCCGCGTCGCAGCCTTCGCCGGAGGTGGAGTCGCCGAAGATGCCCGCGCGGTCGCCGAGCACCGCGACGACAACGTCGGCGGCCTCCGCGGCGGCCAGCGCCGCGGCGAATCCCTCGGTGTCGCGTCCGCTGACGTCGCATCCGGGTACGTGCGTGAAGGCGGCCCCGGGCAGCTCGGCGCGCAGGGACTCGAGCGGGCTGGGGATGGCCACGCCGGCCGGCAGCTCGGGGTGGTGGATGCCGACGTGCGCGGGGAACGTGTAGCAGCCGAGCATCCCGGTGGCGCGGTCGGCGAGCGGGCCGATGACGGCGATCCGCGCGTCGGGGCGGAGCGGGAGGGCGCCGCCGTCGTTGGCGAGCAGCACCACCGACTCCTCGGCGACCTCGCGGGCGAGCGCCCGGCCGGCGGGTGGGTCCAGGTCGATGAGGCCGTCGATCGGGGCGTCGCCCGCGGCGTCCAGCTCTGCCGGGAAGGGGCTCCAGTCGAGGTCCAGCAGGCCCAGCTCGATCTTCTGCCGGAGCACGCGGGCGGCGGCCCGGTCGACGAGCGACTCCGGGATCGCGCCATCCCGTACCGCCGCCACGAACCCGGGGCCGAAGCACCGTACCGCCGGAAGCTCGACGTCGACCCCGGCGGAGAGCGCGACGGCCGCGGCCTCGACCGGTCCCTCGGCCAGGCCGTGGTGCAGCTCCAGGAAGGACACTCCGAAGTAGTCGGCGACGACCGTGCCGGTGAAGCCCCACTCGTCGCGCAGCAGGCCGGTGAGCAGCGCCGGGTTGGCCGCGGCGGGCATGCCGTCGATCTCGGTGTACGCGTGCATCACCGACCGGGCGCCGCCGTCCCGGACCGCCATCTCGAACGGCAGCAGCAGCACGTCGGCCAGCTCGCGCGGGCCCATGTGCACGGGTCCGAAGTTGCGGCCCGCGCGGGAAGCGGAGTATCCGGCGAAGTGCTTGAGGGTGGCGACCACGCCGGCCGACTCCAGCCCCCGCACGTACCCCGTGGCGAGGGTCGCGACAAGGTACGGGTCCTCGCCGATCGTCTCCTCGGTGCGGCCCCACCGCGCGTCCCGCGTCACGTCGAGCACCGGCGCGAGGCCCTGGTGCAGGCCGAGGCGGCGCATGTCGGCGCCGATGCGTGCGGCCATCCGCTCGACCAGCGCGGGGTTGAAGGTCGCACCCCAGGCGAGCGGCGTCGGGTAGACGGTGGCGCCCCAGGTCATCACGCCGCACAGGCACTCCTCGTGCGCGACGGCCGGGATCCCGAACCGGCCGGCGGCAACGAGCTCAACCTGCATGCGGGCCAGTGCCCGGGCGCCGAGGGCCGGGTCGACCGGCGCCGTGCCGAACGGGCGGGTCAGCTGCCCGAGGCCGGTACGGATCAGGTGTGCCCAGTCGAGCGAGTCGTCGACCAGCTCGTGCTGCTGCGGCGCCATGTCGTCGACCGTGGCGTTGGCCCCGATCCAGACGCTGTACAGCTGGGCGACCTTCTCCTCGAGCGTCAGCCGGCCGAGCAGGTCGGCGACCCGCTTCTCCGGCGGGAGGCTCGGGTCCTGCCACGGCTCGGGGATGGTCACCGCGTCCGGCGCCGCGGCGCTCCGATCACTCATCGAAGAGTGCTCCTGTCGTCTGCAACACAGTTGTTTTCAGCATGTGTTATCGGGCATGTTCCGGTATCCGCCTGCGCCTCCGATGCCGGGCTTCCGGGCTGCTCGGAACTTCTTCCGAGATGTTTCCGGAACATCTTTCGGACGTCCAGCGGTCTAGGTTGCCTTACGGTAACGCTTGTGCCCGCCCAGCGATAGGGCTTGACCGGTAGTTCACGTCGTCGTAGCGTGCGCCACATCACCTTGAATTATCGGGCCGGCGCCGAAAACTTCCGGGCACCCAAGGCGTCGACCCCGTGACTGGCCTACGGAACACCTAGGCCGGGGCGAGTCGTGACGCCCCGGCCCACCCGAAGGGATGGCACATGACGACCCCCACATATTTCTCGCGCAGATCGGTTCTGGGCCTCGCCGGCCTGGGCGCGGGCGCGGCGCTGCTCGGCGGCTGTGGCGACGACGGGTCCGGCGACTCCGGCGACGGGGGCGGGTCGGCCACGATCGACTGGTGGCACATCTCGAACGTTGACCCGATGCTGACCACCTGGGCCAACCTCGCCAAGGACTTCCAGACGGCGAACCCGGGCGTGGAAGTCAAGATCACCCCGCTGGAGAACGAGGCCTTCAAGGCGAAGCTGACCACCGTCACCCAGGCCGGCACCCCGCCGGACATCTTCCACTCCTGGGGTGGCGGCGTGCTCAAGCAGCAGGTGGAGGCCGGCCTGGTCAAGGAGCTCGACCTCGGCGACGCGGCCGCCAGCATCAACAAGAACGGCCTGGACATCTACAAGGTGGACGGCAAGCAGTACGGCGTACCGTTCGACCTCGGCATGGTCGGCTTCTGGTACAACAAGGAGCTCTTCGACAAGGCCAAGATCACGGCGCCGCCGGCCACGTGGGGCGAGTTCCTCGACGCGATTCGCAAGCTGAAGGCGGCCGGCGTCACGCCGATCGCGCTCGCCGGCTCGGAGAGCTGGACCGCCCACTTCTACTGGGCGTACCTGGCGATCCGCATCGCCGGCGTCGACGGCCTCGCCGCGGCCGCCGCGGACGGTTCGTTCGACCAGCCCGACTTCGTGGCTGCGGGCGCCCGGTTCAAGGAGCTCATCGACCTCGACCCGTTCCAGAAGGGCTTCCTCGGCGCGAAGTACTCGGCGACCGACGGCCAGTCCGCGATCATGGGTAACGGCCAGGCCGCGATCGAGCTGATGGGACAGTGGGCGCCGACCACCGAGGCGGCGTACTCCACGACGAAGAAGGGCATCGGCGACAAGCTGAGCTTCTTCCCCTTCCCGTCGGTCGACGGCGGCAAGGGCTCGGTCGAGGACGCGTTCGGTGGCGGCAACGGGTTCGCGCTCGGCAAGGACGCCCCGCCGCAGGCGACCGAGTTCATCAAGTTCCTGCTCACGGCGGACAGCCAGCGCAAGGGCGCGTCGAGCGACTCGATCCTGCCGGTGACCCAGGGCGCCGAGGACGCGCTCAAGGACGCCAACCTCAAGTCGGTGCACGCGGCCATCGTCAAGGCGCCGAAGTTTCAGCTGTACCTCGACCAGGCTTACCCGCCCGCGGTCGGTACGCAGGTCAACGACAGTGTCGCCGAGCTGGTGGCCAAGAAGGCCACCCCGGAGAAGGTCGCGCAGGACATCGCCAAGGTCGCGAAGAACCAGTAGGTGCATGAAAACGACGACGCAGGGGCCGGAAGGACACCTTCCGGCCCCCACCTCCCACCGGACCGGCACCCGCGACGGCGCGGCTCGCCCGGGGTACGCCCCTGAGCCGCGCCGGCCGCGGGTGGACGGTTCGCTGCGCCGGCGCCGCCGCCTCGACAAGCTGACCGTCGCGCTGTTCCTCGCCCCGGCGATGGCGCTGTTCCTCGTGCTTGTCGTCGGCCCGATCGTGCTGGCCATGTACACGAGCCTGTTCAAGTGGAACGGGTTCGGCGGGCTGCCGGAAGACTTCGTCGGCCTGGACAACTTCCGGCGCCTGCTGGAGGACGAGGTCTTCATCGGCGACCTCCGGCGCGGCCTGATCCTCGTCCTGCTGTCGGTCTTCGTGCAGCTGCCGGTCGCCCTCGGCCTCGCCCTGCTGCTCAACCAGCCGATGCGCGGGCGGGCGTTCTACCGCCTGGTGTTCTTCGCGCCGTACGTGCTCTCCGAGGTCATCACCGCAGTCCTGTTCACCATGGTCTTCTCGCCCAACCAGGGCCTGGTCAACCAGCTGATGTCGGCGATCGGCCTGGAAGGTCAGCAGCAGGAGTGGCTCGCCAACCCGTCGACGGTGCTGTACGCGCTGTTCTTCGTAGTCAGCTGGAAGTACTTCGGCCTGCACATGATCCTGTACCTGGCCGGGCGGCAGAGCATCCCGAAGGAGCTGACCGAGGCGGCGGTCACCGACGGCGCCGGTAGCTGGCAGGTGTTCCGGCACGTCACGCTGCCGCTGCTCGGCCCGACGATCCGGATCAGCATCTTCCTGTCGATCATCGGGGCCATCCAGCTCTTCGACATGGTGTGGGTGCTCACCGGCGGCGGCCCGATCCACGCGTCGGAGACCATGGCGGTCACGATGTTCCAGTACGGCTTCCGCCGCTCCGAGGTCGGCTACGCCAGCGCCATCAGCGTCGCGATGTTCCTGATCAGCCTCGTGTTCGCGCTGCTGTACCAGCGGTTCGTCATGCGCCGGGACATCGAGGGCGCGATCACCACGATGCGGGAGAAGCGATGAGTGAGCGTGCGCGGGCGGTGCCCGCCCACGACGGCCGCGAGCGAGCGATCTGGGAGGCGCTATGAGTCCGCGCAGGGACACCCGGGTGAAGCACTTCTGGCTGCACCTGGTCGCGATCGTCGTCGGCGCGGTGATCATCGTGCCGGTCGCCTTCGGGGTGCTCGGCGGCTTCAAGGACAACGGGCAGCTCGCCACCAACCCGTTCAAGCTGCCCGACCCGTGGGTGCCGGAAAACTACACGAGCATCCTCGGCTCCAGCGCCTTCTGGCGGCCCCTGTTCAACAGCACGCTCATCGCGCTGGCCACGGTGGTGCTGCTGGTACTCGTGGCGTCGATGGCCGCGTACGTCTTCGCCCGCTTCAACTTCCGCGGCCGCGAGTTCCTCTACACGCTCTTCGCCGCCGGCCTGATGTTCCCGTTCACGGTGGCGATCCTGCCGCTCTTCGTGCTGCTGCGCGAGCTGAGCCTGCTCAACAGCCCGCTCGGCGTGATCCTGCCGCAGGTGGCGTTCGGCCTGCCGATGACGATCATCATCCTGCGCTCGTTCTTCCGCACGATCCCGGGCGAGGTCGAGGAGGCCGCGATCCTGGACGGCTGCACGCCGTTCGGCTTCTACTGGAAGATCCTGCTGCCGATGGCCCGCCCCGCACTGGCCACAGTGTCCGTGCTGGCGATCGTCACGAGCTGGAACAACTTCATGCTCCCGCTCGTCGTCTTCACCGACCCGGGCTGGTGGACGCTCCCGGTGGGCGTGCAGCAGTTCCAGGGCCAGTACGCGGACGACACCGCCCGCGTCCTCGCGTACGTGGTGCTGGCGATGCTCCCCGCACTCGGCTTCTACGCGATCGCGGAGCGCCAGCTCGTCGGCGGTCTGGCCTCAGGCGCGACGAAGGGCTGAGAGCCACCTGTGCTGCCCGCCGTCTTCTGGGGCGGCGGGCGGGACAATGGCTCGCGTGAGGGTTACGGCCGCGATCGCTCCGCTGGTCAGCGGTACGACGTACCGCCGCGGGGTGCACCTGCTGCTCGGCGGCGTGATCCTCCTGCCGTACCTGCTGCTCGGCGTCGTGTTCGCGGACACGCTCGCCGGGCCGCGCGAAGAGCGCTCGGCGGCGCTGCTCCTGCTCGTCGCGGCGGCCGCGATCGCCGCTGTGCCGGCCTTCCTGCGTGGCACCCGCGCGCTGGAGATCGCCGCCGCGCGGGCGCTGCTCGACGTCGACCTGCCCGACCCGCCGCCCGGACGGTCCACAGTGGAGACGCGGGTGCGGGGCGCACTCTGGTTTGCCATCCACCTCGTGACCGGCGGCCTGGTCGCCGGCGGGCTGCTGCTCGCACTGCCGATGGCGCTGGTCTTCGCCGGCGGGTGGCTCGGCCTGACCACGGATGCCAGCGAAGGGCTGCGGCTCGGCCCGCTCGACGAGGGCGACACCGGGTGGCTCACGGTCGTGGGGCTGGCGCTGCTGGTCGCGCTCGGGTACGCGGTCGCCGGACTGGGCGCTCTCGCCGCGCTGATGGCCCCGGTGCTGCTCGGCCCGTCGACGGCCGAGCGGATCGCGGCGCTGGAGGCACACGCCGCCGGGCTCGCCGAACGCAACCGCCTCGCCCGCGAGCTGCATGACTCGGTGGGGCACGCACTGACGGTGACGACGCTTCAGGCAGCCGCCGCGCGCGAGGTGCTGGACACGGACCCGGAGTTCGCGCGGCGGGCCCTCGCCGCGATCGAGGAGACCGGCCGGGGCGCGATGGCCGAACTGGACCACGTGCTCGGCCTGCTCCGCGCCCCTCCGCCACACGACCCCCGCGCGGCGGGCGCTGCCCCTGCCGGTGGGGTGGGCGGCGCGTCCGCCGGGGCCGCTGGCGCGGTGGGTGGGGCTCAGCCCCCGCGGGCGCCGCAGCCGACGCTCGCCGACCTGGACCGGCTGGTCGCGGACGCGCGGGCAGCCGGCATCGACGTGTGCCTGGATCGCCCGGCGTCGGTGGACGGGGTGCCGGCGGCGGTGTCCCGGGAGGGGTATCGGATCGCGCAGGAAGGGCTGACCAACGCGGCCCGGCACGCGGTCGGCCACCCGGTGTCGCTGCGGGTCGCGGTCTCCGCTGGCGCGCTCGCGGTGGAGCTGATCAACCCGGTCGGCGCCCCCGCGTCCAGCGCGGGCGGCGACGCCGCCCGCCCGCGTGGCGCTGCGGTCCCGGGCGAGGTCACGGTCCGAGGTGGGGTCGCGGTCCCGGGTGGCGCTGCGATCCCGGGCGAGGTCACCGTCCCTGGTGGGGTCGCGGTTCCGGGTGGGGTCGTGGTCCCGGGTGGGGTCGTGGTCCCGGGTGGGGCTGCGGGCATGGGTGGGGTTGCGGGCCAGGGTGGCGCTGCGCAGCGAGGTGGGGCGGCGGGAGCGGGTGGGGGCGCGGGCTGGCGGGCATGCGGGAGCGGGTTGCGTTGCTCGGTGGTGAGATGACGGCCGGGCGGGAGGACGGGCTGTGGCGGGTGGCGGTGCGCCTGCCGACGGGGGTGGCGCGGTGACGCGGGTGCTCATCGTCGACGACGACGAGCTGATCCGGGTCGGGCTGCGGGCGATCGCCGGCGCGCAGCCGGACATCGACGTGGTCGGCGAGGCGGCCGACGGGGCGGAGGTGCCGCCGCTGGTCGCCAAGCTCCGCCCCGACGTCGTGCTGATGGACGTGCGCATGCCCGGCATCGACGGTATTCAGGCCACCCGGCACCTGCTCGCCACCTCGGCCGACCCGCCGAAGGTGCTGGTCGTGACCACGTTCGAGAACGATGAATACGTATACGACGCGCTCCGCGCCGGCGCCAGCGGCTTCCTGCTCAAGCGAGCCCGGCCAGCCGAGGTGGTCGACGCGATCCGGGTGGTGGCGCGGGGGGAGTCGCTGCTCTTCCCGGCGGCGATCCGGCGGCTCGCGGACGCGTACGGCGGGCGGGGCGGCCACACCGCGCGGCTGCCCGGGCCGCCGCTGACCGAGCGGGAGGCCGAGGTGCTGCGGCTCGTGGCGGCCGGCCGCTCCAACGCGGAGATCGCCGCCGACCTCGTACTCGGCGTGGAGACGGTCAAGACCCACGTCGGCAACGTGCTCGCCAAGCTCGGCGCCCGCGATCGCACCCAGGCGGTCGTCCTCGCGTACGAGTCCGGCTTCGTCACCCCGGCCGGCTGACCCGCCGTCGCCGCCGGCCGCAGCGCGGCGTCGTTGACCAGAGATCCCCCTTGATCGGCGCGAACATCGCCTATCCCCGATGCGTGCGTGGCGAAGAGTTACCCCTCCTGGGGCAATTTCTCGCCACGGACGACCGGAGCGCTCGCCGATCAAGGCCGCGGCCCCCACTCGACAGCGCCGGCTGTCCGCGACCGTCGCCCTGACCGGCGGGGTCGGAGCACGCAGCGATCAAGGGAAACGACCTTTTCTCAACCCCGTGACAACGTTCGGCGATGCCGCTGCGTGGTGGTTGGTGTGAGCATGGATAGCGAACCATCCGCGGTGGGCCCCGCTTCCGCGGTGCCCATGGTGGTTGACGAGCTTGGGGATGCCCCCGTCCGCGTCAGGCCTGGGAGCACGCGTGACCAGGGGTTCCTCGAGTTCGTGCGGGCGTCCGGTCGTTACCTGCTGCGTACGGCTGTGCTGCTGTGCGGTGACCCGGTCCGCGCGGAGGAACTGGTCCAGGCCACCTACGAGCGCACGTATCGCTCCTGGCGCGTGGCGCGTGACGGCGATCCCCGGGTGTACGCCCGTCGTGTGCTGGTCAACCTGCGGGTCGACGGGTGGCGGCGCACACGTCGTGAGGTCGTCGTCGATCCGGTCGCCCTCCCCGATCAGGCTGTGCCGGACCCCATGGGCGCGGTCGTCGCCCGCAACGCCGTGGTCCAGGCTCTGGCCCGGCTGCCGCTCGCGCAGCGGCGGGTCGTGGTGCTGCGACACCTGCTGGACCTCACCGAGACCGAGGTAGCCCGCGAACTGGGGATCTCGGTCGGCACGGTCAAGTCCCACCACGCGCGGGGCATGGCCCGGCTGCGGGAGATCTTCACGGAAGGGGATCAGCGATGAGCGTCCGGCTACACGATGACGACGTGATCGCCCGTCTGCGGGCCGGCGCCCCGGGCTACCCGGATGCCGGTCCCGACGCCGAGCGTACGCTCGCCGCCGCCCGACGAGCGCTGCGCCGCGGGCGGGGCAGGCGGGCGCTTGGCAGCGTGGCCGCGATCGCGGCCGTGCTCGTCGGACTCACCACGGCAGGCCCGATCGAGCTGCCCGGCTTCGACACCTCCGTCATCCCTGGCTGGCCCGACACCAATTCCCTCCCGAACCAGGGTGACCCGCCCGTGTACCCGCGCCAGCGGATGCTCCACGATGTCGCGGACTTGGAGCTTCAGGTGCTGCCGGTAGCCGAGAGTATGGCACTCACGATGTACATCGACGAGAGACCGGCGTGGGGTCGTCCGGGGTGCCGCGTGCTCACCTGGTCGCACGGAGGGTTCCGGGACCGTGTCTCGAGTTGCGCGAATCCCGACGACCCGGAGCTGCCGTTCGACACCGACAGCGAGGCTGCGTTCACCCGGGTATCCGGCGCGGTCGCGCGCTCTGGTGTGGACGTGTACCGGATCGAGAAGGGTGGCTGGGGCCCTGGCACATCGTTCCACCTCCGCGACGGCTCCTGGAGGTGGAACTGGTACTACTCCTACATTCCCGACACTCCGGCCAACGCCCCAGAAGAGGAACGGACGCAGACAAGCATCGGCGTCAGGCGGCAGGTCCACATCAGCGGCAACTGGTGGTTCACGGTGGAGCCCGACGACTGATCCCTCGGGCGGGGGAGGAGGTTCCCGATCTGGTGGGAGGTGCTTGGGCGCGGACGCGGCGAGCGTGGACCCATGACGAAATCCCATGTGGTCGCGGCCTGGGCGGCCCTCTACGGCACGCTCGCGCTGGTCTGGACCGCCACCGGCCGCGGCTTCCCGTTCGGCAGCAACGATCCGGCGGGCGGCGCCTCGTTGCTGCGCTGGCTGCCCGCGGACGCGGGGGCGCCACTCTTCGCCGTGGTGCTGCTCGGGACCGCGGTTGCGGCCTTGAGCTTGCCCACGACATCCCCACGCGGTACCGCCCGCGTCGCGCTCCTCGCCGCCGGCTGGTCGGTGGTGGCGCTGCTGCTCCTCGTCGTACCGGACATGCGGCTGCTGGCCCGCGCCGGGTACGCGCCGATGCTCATCGTCGGCGCCCCGTTCGGCTGGCCGCCGGTGGACTACGCCGACGTCTTCACCTGGCAGGTCGTGAACATGGCGATCAGCGTGGCCGGCGGGCTGCTGCTGGCCCGGGCGCTGCTCGCCTGGCAGTTCCGTACCGCCGGCGCGTGTGTCTCCTGTGGACGCGGCGACGGCCCGGAAGGCGGGTGGGCCAGCGCGCGAAGTGCCGCCCGCTGGGGGCGCTGGGCCGCGTACACGGCGGCGGCGATCCCGGTCGTGTACGCGCTGACCCGCTTCGCCTGGCTGGCCGCTGTGCTGCTCGGCGTGATGGAGCTCGACCCGACTGTGTTCGACGACGACTCGGTGGTGTGGGCCGGTGCCGGGCTGGGCGCGTTCGGGTGCGTGGGGGCGGTGCTCACGCTCGGGCTGGTACAGCGGTGGGGCGAGGTCTTTCCACGCTGGATGGTCGGGCTCGCCGGCCGGCGGGTACCCGTCAAGCTCGCCACCGTGCCCGCGACGGTCGTGGCCGTCTTCGTCACCTCGGCGAGCCTGGGGATGTTTCCCTCCGGCGCTATGACGAAGCTGCTCGGCGGCGACGCGTGGCTGGTACTGCCGATGCTGCTCTGGCCACTGTGGGGGGTCGCGCTGGGCGCCGCGGCGCTCGCCTACCACCTGCGCCGCCGCGGCGCCTGCCACGCCTGCGGCGGCGCAGGCTAGAGATCTTTCAGGGTCGGGGGCACATTCAAGTTCTTGAGACAAGCTATTTGCCCCGGTCCGTGTCAGTCGCTGACCGTATGCTCCCGCGGGCACCGCGCAGGTCGGCGGCTCGCTGGCGCTCGCCGAGATCCCCGACCCGCGCTGCCAGGTCCGCGGTCCAAGCCCCACCCGGGTCCCCGCGACCTGTCGTCAGACGAGGGGTAAGAGGTGGGTGCGCATGCGCCTTCGCTCTCGCTGGTGATCGTTCGCCCGATACCTACACGACACGCCGACTGCGGCGCGGATTCTGGGCGAACGATCACCAGAGCCCTCGCGGCGAGAGCGGCTCGTCGGGGGTTTGGGAAGACTTATTGCTGCCAGGGCAACCACAAGTCCTCACAAAGAAGGCCCTTCGAGGGCGAGACCGCCCTCGTCGCCCAGCAACATCGATCGCTATGTCTGAAATCTGGGGTAGGGCGACCAGCCCTGACTCCCTAGGCCTCAAGCCAGGCGGCCAGGGCGTCCAGATCCGCAGAGGAAACTGTGGACAGACTCAATGACCCTGACCCCGAAGGCTCTATCGAGTGGCCGCGCCGGAGATCAGTGGCGGCCTTGCCGCCGGATGGGCCCGCTGTCCTGAGTGATGCTGGTCCCGCAGCGACCGCGCAGACTCGCTTCCGTGATCGGCGCGGTCGGGCTGGTGTGCGTGAGAGATCGTGGTATCGAACTGCCCCTGCAGGGGCAGTTCGATACCACGATCTGCCAGACGGCGTCCGTCGTAGCGTCGGTCAAGGCAAAGCGAGCGCCCTTTGGGCGTGTGTCTGTCTTGGATGGACCTGCGCTCAACCGCCGAGCTAGGTCACGGTTGAGCTTGGACCGCGGACCTGGCGGCGAGGGTCGCGGTCGGACCGACCGCGACCCGGGGTGAGCTTGGCCAACCGCGGAGGGTGAGGCCGCGGGAGCGACGGGTCTGGACCACGGCGGGCGTCGCGGTAGCTCAATCTCCTTAGTTTTGGATCTTTGTCCGCGACATGACGCCGAGCCACCCCAACCTCCACAAGCTCGCTAGAGGCTCGCGTCGCCGTTTGGTTCGTAGGCCAGCCAGTCGAAGCGGACCGTGCCGGAGATCGCGTACATGCCGATGACCCGGCCGGTGAAGCCGCCGGCGACCTGAGTGGACAGGTACCGGCCGTCGAGCTCGTCGATCACCACGAACTGGCCGGTCGGTGTCTCGTAGCCGAGGCGCACCACGTCCGGCTCCTGCCTCGGATGGTCGGGGCTGGGGCCGGACGGCTGGGTCTCGATCCGCAGCACGACCGGGCCGTCCGGTACCGGGCGGGCGGAGCGCCAGTGCTCCAGCGCGCCGATCCGGGCCCGTACACCGATCTCGCCGCCGCCCGCCTCGACCTCGTAGTGGTGCTGGTCGTCGAGGCGTACCGCCAGGCCGCCGTGCCCCTCCGACGCGTCCACGAGCGCGCGGACCCGGCAGGAGTGGTGCTGCTGGCGGCGGCCGACGAAGGACACGGACGGGTCGTCCAGCGAACCGTCCTGCGCGTGCAGGGTGAGCCAGCCGGGGCGGTCCTTGAGCGACCACGCGTGCGCCGGGCGGGCCCGGACCGAGATCCAGCACGAGCGCAGGTCGACGCCGTCGAAGTCGTCGCGGGCCGGCGGTACCGGCACCGGTTGCGGCGGGAGCCCGAACCGCATGCGGGTGTCCACCTCGCCGACGACCGGCCAGCCGTCGACCCAGGTGACCGGCGCGACGAACGTCTCGCGGCCGAGCACGTGCCAGCCCGGCGACCCGCCGCGCGGGCGGGTACCGAGGAAGACCATCCACCACGAGCCGTCCGCCGCCCGGACCAGGTCGCCGTGCCCGGTGTTCTGGATCGGATGGTCGGTGCTGCGGTGGCTGAGGATCGGGTTGTCCGGGCACGGCTCGAACGGGCCGTCCGGCGCCGGGCCGCGGGCCACCGAGATGCCGTGGCCGGCGTCGGTGCCGCCCTCGGCGATGAGCAGGTACCAGGTGCCGTCCACTTCGTACAGGTGCGGCGCCTCGGGCCACTGCGCGCCCGGCGTACCCGACCAGATCTTGCGGGGTTTCTCCAGCGCGGCGCCGGTCGCGAGATCGACCCGGACCTGCCGGATGCCCGCGTACGTGCACCAGGCGGTGCCGTCCGCATCCCAGGCCAGGTCCGGGTCGATCCCCACGTCCGGCAACCAGACCGGGTCGGACCACGGGCCGGCCGGGTCGGTGCTCGTCACGACCATCGTGCCGGCGTGCGGCACGACCGAGGTGACGAGGTGGAAGCGCCCGTCGTGGTGGCGGAGCGTGGGCGCGTACACGCCGCCCGAGGAGGGTGTGCTGGGCGGCAGGTCGAGCTGGGTCGTGCGGTCCAGCGCGTTGCCGATCTGCTCCCAGTGGACGAGGTCCTGGCTGCGGAATACCGGTACGCCGGGGAAATACTCGAAGCTGGAGCAGGCGAGGTAGTAGTGCCCCCGACCCGGCAGATGCTCGGGTCGGGGTGCATACCGGGGATCACGGGGTTGGCGAAGGTGCCGATCGGATCCTCCCGTCCGGTGCGTCACGCGGCACCCCGTGGGGTGGGTGCCTCCCGCTAGTCTGGCCTGCCGGCTTTCACCCGGCCAAGGCCAGGGTCTCCTTTACCGCCTGGTAGGCCGGCTTTTGGCCGAAGTTCTCGTCCAGCAGGTTGGCCGCGCCCTGGCCGGTGAAGAAGCCCGGTACCCAGGAGTACTTGTCGGTGAAACCCCAGACGGTGAACGACGTGCACTTCTTGGCCAGCAGGCAGGCGCGCAGCAGGATGCTGTACCCGTTCGCCTGGGCGTGCAGCTTGGGGTTGTCCGCCGGCATGAGCATCCGGACGTCGACCTCGGTGAACGAGGTCTCCAGGCCGAGCGCCTCGAAGCGCTGGACGTTCTGAAGGGCGCGGCCGTCGAAGCCGAACTGCACGCCGAGGTGGCCCTGCATGCCGAAGCCGTGGATCGGCACCCGGTCCGCCTTCAGCTGCTTGACGAGCTCGTAGTACGCGTCGGCCTTCGCGTTCAGACCCTCCACGTTGTAGTCGTTGATGTACAACTTGGCCTTCGGGTCGGCCTGGTGGGCCCAGCGGAAGACGTCGGCGATGTAGCCGGGGCCGAGCTTCTGGAGCCAGATCGTGTCGCGGAGCTGGCCATTGTCGTCGATCACCTCGTTGGCGACGTCCCACTGGTAGATCTTGCCGCGGAAGTGGCCGGCGACGTCGAACACGTGCTGCTTGAGCAGCTGCCGCAGCTCGGCCGAGTCGATGTCGCCGGAGGCGACGCCCTCGGTGAGCCAGCCGGGGAGCTGGCTGTGCCACAGCAGCGTGTGCCCGCGCACGCTCTGCCCGTTCGCCTTGGCGAACGCGACGAGCTGGTCGGCCGGGCCGAAGTTCAGCACGCCCCGGGTGGGCTCGATCTCCGACCACTTCATGACGTTCTCGGCGGTCACACTGTTGAACTCCGCCGCCACCCGGTCCTTGTAGGTGGCGTCGTTGTTGAGGGCCGACATGTCGACGGCCGTACCGATCTTCAGCCCGGCGCGCTTGGCGAGCGCGCGGAGGGTGTCGGCGTTGCCACCCTGGACGGCAGCGTCTTGCCCGGCCGCGGCGACGGGAGCGACCGAAGCGACGGGAGCGGCCGGCGCACCCGTCGCGTTGAGGGAGACGAGGACGGCCGCGGCCACGGCGGCGCCGGCGACCACGCGAGTCACCTTCATAGATATCCCTTTCGGAGTAAGCTTCCGGAACACTTCCGTAACTTGTTCGGAACGCTATGCGCGTCGATGCGGGTCGTCAAGCCCTGGAAGTGCGGCAAGATAGGCTTCGGAAGGCTTCCGGAGGGTCGGATTCGGCTCGGAAGTGTTTCGGTCGTACGCTGGCCTCCTTGAGACGAAGGAGCGGAACGTGACGGTCGACGAGGGGCGCAGGATCACCATTACGGCGATCGCGCGCGAGGCCGGCGTATCGGTGCCGACCGTCTCGCGCGTGCTCAACGGGCGCTCGGACGTGGCGCCGCAGACCCGCGAGCGGGTCGAGGAGCTGCTGCGCCGGCATGGGTACCGGCGGCGCGCGGCCCGCCCCAGGGTCAGCGCGAGCCTGATCGACCTGGTCTTCAACGACCTGGACAGCCCATGGGCCGTGGAGATCATCCGCGGCGTGGAGGACGTGGCGCACGGGGCCGGCGTGGGCACCGTGGTCTCCGCGATCCACCGGCGCACCGCCTCCACCCGGCAGTGGCTGCAAAACCTGCGTACGCGGGCCACGGACGGCGTGGTGCTGGTCGCCAGCGACCTGGCCCCGCCGGTGCACGCCGAGCTGCGCCGGCTCAACGTGCCGATGGTGCTCGTCGACCCGGGTGGCGTGCCGACCCTCGACATTCCGACGATCGGCGCCACCAACTGGACCGGCGGGCTGCGCGCCACCGAGCACCTGATCTCGCTCGGCCACGAGCGGATCGGGTTCATCGCCGGCAGCCCGCAGCTGCTGTGCAGCCGCGCCCGCCTCGACGGCTACCGGGCCGCGCTGGAGGCGGCCGGCTTGCCGATGCACGAGGAGCTGATCCAGCCCGGCGACTTCTACCACGAGTCCGGCCTGGAGGGGACCAAGGCGCTGCTCGCGCTCGACAAGCCGCCGACCGCGATCTTCGCGTCCAGCGACCAGATGGCGTTCGGGGCGTACGAGGCGGTGCGGCAGCGCGGCCTGCGGGTGCCCGACGACGTGAGCGTGGTGGGCTTCGACGACCTGCCCGAGGCGCGCTGGTCCTCGCCGCCGCTGACCACGATCCGGCAGCCGCTCGCCGAGATGGGGCTGCTGGCGGCGCGTACCGTGCTGCGGCTGGCCCAGGGCGAGGCGGTGGAGACCCCGCGGGTCGAGCTGGCGACCGACCTCGTCGTGCGGGACAGCACCAAGGCCCGATAAGTTCCGGATCGGGCCGGCTTTTCGGTGCCCGGCCGCTCTGTTCCGATACGTGCCGGGCAACTTCCGGGAGATTTCCGGTAGGCATTGACGGGCGCTGGTGGGCAATCGATACTTGGGAACGCTTCCATTGATAGTGGTAAGCGACCTGGGCTTAGCCCTCGTTGACCGGGCACAGCGCGACAGACTGCCCAGCTGCCGCGCTGTGCCCCTTTTGGCGTTAGAAGTGCGTGTCTCCGGGTACTTCGGGGCCCGGCACGAGGGTGACACGACAGAGGGGGCACCGATGCGACTCGACGAGAACGACATCAACACCAGCGGCGGCCGCGGCGAAGGTCCGGCCGACGGTGGCGCGAACCCGATGGGCCGGGACGGCGGCGCCGACGGCAGCGCCCTCGCCGAAGGCCCCGCGGACGGCGGTGCCAACCCGATGGGCCGGGACGGTGGTGCGGACGGTAACGCCAGCGGCGAGGGTCCGGCCGACGGTGGCGCGAACCCGATGGGCCGGGACGGTGGCGCCGACGGCAGCGCCGCCGCCGAAGGCCCCGCGGACGGTGGCGCCAACCCGGCCGGTCACGACGGCGGTGCCGACGGCAGCGCGACAAGGTCCTGATGGACTCGGCGAGGTTCTTGATGGACACGGCGAGGACGAGCGACGCGCCGGGCGGTACCTTCCGCCCGGCGCTCGCGCGCTGCGTGGCGGTCGAGCCCGCGAAGTTCGCCGGCGCGTACTGGGGCAGGGCCCCGCTGCTGTCCCGCGCCGCCGAGCTGGCCGGCCCGTACGGCTTCCACGACCTGCTCAGCCCCGAGGACGCGGACGAGCTGCTGAGCCGCCGCGGCCTGCGTACCCCGTTCCTGCGCGTGGCAAAGGACGGCCAGGTGCTGCCCACGTCCCGCTTCACCGGCAGTGGCGGAGCCGGCGCCGAGGTGGGCGACCAGGTGCTGGACGAGCGGGTGCTCGCCCTGTACGCGGACGGCGCCACCCTCGTCCTCCAGGGCCTGCACCGGATCTGGCCGCCGCTCGTCGACTTCGCCCGTGAGCTGGGCGGCCAGCTGGGGCAGCCGCTACAGGTCAACGCCTACCTCACGCCCGCCGCCAGCCAGGGCTTCGCCACCCACTACGACACCCACGACGTCTTCGTGCTCCAGGTACACGGGCGCAAGCGCTGGCGCGTCCACGAGCCGGTCCTGCCGGACCCCCTGGAACGCCAAGCGTGGGGCGGACGCGCCGACGAGGTCTCCGCCGTCGCGCAGGGCGCACCCGCGCTCGACGAGGTGCTGGAGCCGGGCGACGCCCTCTACCTCCCGCGCGGCTGGCTGCACAGCGCCCAGGCCCAGGAGGAGGCGTCGCTGCACCTGACCGTGGGGATCAAGGCCCTGACGAGGTACGCGCTGGTGGAGGCGCTGCTGGAGCTCGCGGCGGAGGACCCGAGGCTGCGGGCGACACTGCCGTACGGCCTCGACCTCGGCGACCACAACCAGATCGAGCCCGAGCTGACCGAGACGGTCGAGGCCCTGCGCGACTGGCTGGTGGCCGCCGCCCCGGGCCCGGTCGCCGACAAGCTCCGCGCCCGCGTGTGGCCGGCGGCCCGCCCGGCACCGATCCGCCCGCTGGCCCAGGCGGATGCGATCGCCGCGCTGGGCCCGGACGACCGCGTGACCGTCCGCGAGGGACTGCGCTGGCGGCTCACCGCCGAGGGCGACGACCGCGTCGCCCTGCACACCTTCGACCGCACGCTGACGCTGCCGAGCGGCTGCGCGCTTGCCCTGCGCGCCCTGCTGGACGGCGGCGTGACGCGGGTGGGCGACCTACCCGGCCTGGAGACCGACGAGGACCGCCTTGTGCTGGCCCGGCGGCTCCTCCGCGAAGCCATTCTGACCCCGGCATAGCGCGGCTCCTACTCGCCGTGTCCGGCACCGGGATGCGGCAGGCGTCGCGGCGCACCGTCCGGCCGGTACTCGAAGTGCCACCACTCGTTGTCGTAGACCCGGTACAGCCGATGTCTGGCGCCGTGCCGCTCCAGCCAGCGCGCCCCCTCGGTGGGCCGTACGTCGAGCGCGGTCCCGGCGACGTGCCGCGACTCGTGGGCCGGGAGCACCCACCGCCGGGCGGCCTTGGGCGAACCCATCCGGTGCACCGCCTCGGCGAACAGGCGGGCCTGCTCACCCGCGTCCCGGTACCCGGACGTGAGCCCGAGCAGCTCGCCGTCCCGCCACAGCGCCTCGGTCCGGGCCGCCTCGAACGCCGCCCGCGCCGCCGGCGTCAGCCCCGCGAGGCGTTCCCGGGGAAACCGCGCGGTGAGGGCCCACTGGCAGGCCACGTGCCGGGCGCGCCTGCCGGCCGCGAGAAACGCCAGCGGTACCAGCATGACGGCGAGCGCTCTGGTGACGAACTGGTACACGGGATCGCGCCGGCGGGCGGGCCGAGCCGGGCGGGACAGCGCCTGGGCGCCTGCGACACATGCGAGAACGGGCACGCAAGCAAGGTCCCGCGAACCGGGGTGCCGTCGCTTGAGTGCCGCTACTCATCGTTGGCGCGCGTTACACCTAGACGAACTATTCCAAGACCTGAGCTACCGCGATGCCCGCGGTGGTCCGGACCGCTGCTCCCGCGGCCTCACCCTCCGCGTCACAACCCGCAAGGACGGCTCGTCCGCGCTACAGATGGAAGTCGTCCGACAGATCTTGGTACTTAACCGCCCCGATAGGGCCATTGCATACCACGATCGCTGGGACAAGCCCCAATCCCTCAACCCCGAAAGGTCTCTCGGTTCTTCGGAGTTGAGGTCTCGCAAGCTGGGCGTCGCGCCGGAGGTCGCGGAGGGTGAGGCCGCGGGAGCAGCGGTCCGGACCACCGCGGACATCGCGGTAGCCCAAATCTTTGCCTTGGAACAGATCCTCTAGGTAAGCAGGGCGAGTATGACCGTTGTGGCGACGCCGGCCGCCAGTACGACCGCGATCGTGGTGGCGTCGAGTGCCACGTGGCGGCGGTCGGCGACGACCTTGGCGGGCCACAGCCCCACGAACGGGGCGACGAGCGTCACCACCAGCGCGAGCACGGGCAGGCCCACCGCGAGATCACCGCCGTACGAACGGCCGACCCAGAAGATGGCCTCGCGGATGCTGAACGCGACCGCGGCCCCGGTCGCGCTCAGCAGCACCAGCCAGGGCAACGCCGACTGGGCATGCGACCCGGCCGCCAGCTCTGGTCGAGCAGGTCGGAGGCAGCGTCGATCATCTGGTGCGGGTTGTACTCCTCGCCGGACTGAAGCGGCGCCGGAAGGGGCGAGCCGCCGTAGCGGGCGGCGGGCGCGCCGAGCCGCCGTACCGTCGTCCGCCACACCTCCTCGGCCTGGTCGTCGATCCGTTCGACAAGGTCACTGGCGGCGGTGAGGGTCTCCTGCGCGGCCTCGACGGCGGCCGCGGCCTCGCGTGCGGCCCGGGTCGCGGCGGCGACCTGGCGCTCGTACCACTCGTCGGCCTCGATGCGCTGCGCGTCGACCGCCGCGTACGTCTCGGCCAGCTTGGTGATCGCCTCGTGGTACGTCATCCGCCCAGTCCGTACGGGATGAGGATCTCCGGGTGCGGTGGCGGGCACGGTCGAAGTAGAGCGCGCGCCACGGCCGGGGGTACCAGGCCGGCCCGCCCTGCTGGGGGACGAAGCTGGTCAGGTCGGCGCCCTGCACGTCCAGCGCCACCCAGGCACCGATCGAGTCCGTGCGCGAGCCGACGCCGCCCAGGTCGTCGCGGAGCCGGCTGACGCCACGCCACCAGCCGAGTACGTGGGTGCGGCGCTCCGGACCGGTGTTGAGGACGCGGCGCAGGTGGTCGTGGCCGGACTGGCCGCCCGTCTTGACCGCCAGGCGGGAGGCGGCGGCGTCGACGGCGAAGAGGATGAGGTAATGCGGCCGGAGGCCGTCCGGGTTGAGCGAGGGCAGGAGCGCGGCCAGGCCCTCCACGTCGTACCAGCCGGTGTCGACGGGCAGGTCGGCGCGGAGCGACGCGGCGGTGGCCGCGGCGTCCGGGTCCAGGCAGGCGACCGAGAAGCGGGCGTCGCCGTCGGCGTGCTGCCGGGCGAGGGAGCGGGCGGCGGCGGCGAGCACCGCGCACGCCTCGTCCACCCGGGTACCGAGCACGGCCAGGTTGCGGCCGGGCGAGCGGGTGAGCGGCAGGCGGGCGGAGTAGGCCCGCACGTCGATCGACTCGCCGAGCAGCGCCACCGGGGCCGAGTCGGCCGCGCTCGGCGCCAGCTTCGCGAAGTCGGGTGCCTCCGCGAGCCGGGGTACCGCGTCGCCGTCGAAGAGGCGGGGGGCGCCCAGCCATGCCGGCCGGTCCTGCCACAGCCGGTGCTGAAGCTCGCTCCACACGCGACGGTCGCTGGCCGCGGGGATGCGCACGATGCGGTTCGCGTCCGGCGCCCCGGAGTCGGCGTTGACCACCGCGTGGTGCCGGGGAGCGTCTCGGCGGCGAGGTTGGCCTCGTGCAGGATGCGGCGGGCCTTCGGCAGCGCGATCCGGAGCGTGAACTGGGCGACGAGCGCCGGCCGCCCCCACAGCGCCTCGATGCCGGATACGTCCTGCGAGGCGAGGATCAGGTGGATGCCCTGCGAGCGGCCGCGCCGGGCCAGGTCCTCCAGCAGCGTGGCCGCCTCCTGGGCGAGGGCGTCGCGGCCGGTGAGCAGGATCTGGAACTCGTCGATCACCGCCACGATCCGCGGCCAGTGCCCCTTCGGGTCCTCGTGGCGCAGCTCGGAGAGCTTGGTGACCTCGTGCTCCTTGGCCGCGTCCGCCCGGCGGCGCAGCTCGTCGCCGAGGAAGCGGAGCAGCGCCAGCCCGAACTCGCGGTCCGTGTTGACGTTGACGCCGACCAGCCGTACGTGGGGCAGCCAGCTCGGGTCCCGCCGCCCCGGCGCGAACCGGGCGAACGACACCCCCTCCTTGAAGTCGAGCAGGTAGAAGGCGAGCTCGTCCGGGGAGTACCGGGAGGCGAGCGCGCCCATCCACGCGTAGATGAGGTTCGTCTTCCCGGTACCGGACGGGCCGGCGATCAGCGCGTGCGGCGGGTAGTCGGCCAGCGTCACGTCCACCGGCCGCCCCTCGGGGCTGTCGCCGACCGGTGCGGTGAGGCCGCCCGCCGAGCGCTCGGTCCACATCTTGCCGGGGATCAGGTTGGCGAAGACCGCGGGAGCGGGGCCGATCGACACCTGGCCGGCGATCTTGCGGCAGGTGGCGGTGACCAGCTCGGCCGGCGGGGCTTCGTCGAGGTACACCGGCAGCGCCCCGTACCCGGAGACCGTCGCGCGCTCGCCGTCCACCCGGATGACCTGCACGTCCTTGTGCGACCCGACGCTGATGCCGCGCACGATCAGGTGTACGCCGCAGGCCGCGCCGGTGCGCAGGATCCGCTCCAGCTGGGCCCGCTCGTGGCGGGACGGCTCGTCGCCGCCGAGCAGCACCGCGACCCGCCACGGCTCCGGGCGGCGGCCGGTGCGCTCGGCCATCTCGGCGAGCGAGGTGTAGTCACCGGCGAGCACCGTCTCGTTGATCCGCCGGATGTTGTCGACGAGCTCGTTCAGCAGCGGGGTGAGGCCACCCGGCCCGACGAACCTGAGCAGCCCCGCCGGGGCCAGCGGCGCGAAGCCGGCCAGGCCACCGCCGAGCCGCTCCGGGTCGTACCCGGTGATCTCGATCTGCCCGTGTGCGGTGCGGCCGAGCGCGCGCAGCAGGAGGCCGGCCACGACGGCGTCGCCGCCGACCTGGACGTTGTCGACAAGCGTGACGTGCCCGTGGTCGAGGAGCGGGACGAGCGCCGGGGTGGTACCGGCGCGGGGGATGCGCACCTCGCCGATGCGCAGCAGGTCCGGTGGCTCGCCCTGGACGGCCGGCGTGGGGTGCCAGCTCTCCCACGGCTCCCCGGCGGCGCCCGGCGCGCGCATCGTGCTGGCGAGGGACGCCTGGCGAGCCAGGTCGGCGAGGGTGGCGGTGTGCGCCGCGTCGAGGTCGGCCAGCCGGCTGTCGCGTTCGGCGGCGGCGCGGGCGGGGCGCTGGGCGGCCGCCAGCCGCACCCGGTCCAGGCGGGCCTGCGCCGCGGCGAGGTCGGCCTTGGCGGCGTCCTGGTCGGCGCGGGCGGACGCGCGGGCGCGGGACAACGCGACGCGGATCGACTCGACGACCGATGTGCGGACGTCAGGCATGGGTCTCCGGGTCGGGTACGGGCTCCGGCGCCTCCGGGTCGAGCGAGTCCGGCTCGCGGTCGAGCAGCCGCAGCAGGATGCCGGTGACCACGCTGCCGGTCACCGCGAAGTCGGCCGGGTGCGGCGGCGGCGCGTCGTCGTCCTTCTTGTCCTTTTCGTCCTTGTCCTTGTCCTTGCGGTCGATCGGTACCCGGCAGATCCGGCGCAGCTGGATGTCCAGGATGTCCGGGGGGAGGCCGGGCAGCAGCTCGCGCACCCGGGGCTCGATCTGCTTGGTGAGCACCGGCAGGTCCTCGGCGCGCGGCTGGTGGCGCAGCAGGTCGCCGGCGAGGCGGAACAGCACCGGCGGGGTGATCGCGGACAGGCCCAGCCCGATCGGCGCCTCGACGCCGCCCAGCTCGCGGTGCAGCCGGTCGCGGTCTTCGGCCCGTACGCCCGCGGCGACCCGGCGCAGCAGGTCCGGGCCCTCCGAGGCGGCCGAGTCGCGCCGCGCGGCCGGTCTGCCGTGGCCGGTCAGCTCGGCGACCCGCGCCGACCACCAGCGCCCGAGCTCGGGCGGCTCCTCGCCGTCTGGTGCGGGCTCCGCCGGCCGCTCGCCGTCCGGGGTCTCCAAGGCGGTGCGCCAGGCGCTCTCCGGACCCCGCGTGCCGTCGTGGCCGAGGCCGAGCGCGGTCACGTACGTCAGCAGCGCGTCCTGCGCCACCCGCAGCGCCTGGCCGGCCTGCTCGGCGTGCTCCATCGCGCCGGCCAGCCGCGGCACACCGATCGGGTCGGTCGACTCCTGCCGTACCCACATGAGCAGCTCGCCGGCGGCGCGCAGCCGCTCGACCGCGACCGCGACCTGGCCGATCGGCAGGTCGTCCGATGTCGCGCGGACCAGGGCACCAAGCTCCTGCACGAGGGACATGGCAGGGCTACAGCGCGGCGGAGTACATCTGTGCCTGCTCGACCGCGGCCATCGTGGCGGCGAGGCACTCTTCCAGCTCCTGCGTGGCCTGCTGCAGGGAGGCGTGCGCGGTGCTGACCGCGTCGTGGCCGCTGCCGTCGAGCGCGACCGCGAGGCTCTGCTGCGCCTCGGCGAGCTTCTCACTGGCCGCGTGCACCGCGGCCTGTCCCTCGCTCACCTGTTGGATCGCGGCATCGATTGCCGACTTGACCTCGGCGACGCTGGCCACGCGGGACCTCCTGGGGGGCGGGGGAGGACATATTCCATCACGGTAAACCGGATGCCCGCTTCGCGACCCCCTACCGTTTTGCCGCTCAGCGCGAACGAATGACTACGCTGAGCCAAATATCCGCCGGCGCGTCGCACGCGGTGTGTGACGACGTCCCACGTGATCGGCAGAATGGCCCGCCAGTGACGGTAGCGCCCCGTAGGCACTCGGCCCTCTTCACCGAACGCGAATGAGAATGAGTGATCTAATACGCGGGGCTCAGCGCGCGGGGGCCGACGACCTCCGCGCCCAGCGCCTGGACGCGCTCCCGCAGCCCTCGGTCGGCGGTGACCACGACGGTGTGCCGGGGGCGGGCCGCCGCGACGAGGTCGACGATCGTGTCGTCGCCGGACCCGGGTGCGGCCACCACGCGTACGGTGCCGGCGCCCCGGACACCGCGCGCCCGGCCCTCGACGACGAGCACCACCTCCAGCGGCGGCGGCAGGTCGCCCAGGCCGTCCGCGGCGAGGGGGAGGAGGGCGTCGCGCAGGCGCTCGGCGGCCCCGGCCCGGTCGCGCCACCAGCCGTCCGGGCGGGAGCCGACCACGTTCGCCCCGTCGACCACGAGGAGCGTCACGACTCGACGCTCGGGGCCTCCAGACCGAGCGCGGCCAGCAGGTCCTGCCGGTCGGCGCGGGTGGACTCCTCGCGGGCCAGCAGGGCCGCGTACTCGGCGAGGGTGGCCGCGTCCGGCGTACCGGTGTAGCCCTCGACGAACCGCTCCATGTCTCGTACCGCCCCGGTGTGCAGCTCGGCCGTGCGCCGCGCCCGCCGCAGGATGTCGTCGTCACTCACTCCGCCTTGATATCGGATAACGGCGCGGAGCACACGTGTTTGGCGCGGTCGCCTGCCGGCAAAGTTCCGCGGTGGGACGATGAACCCTTGGGGGTGATCTTGTGGCGGACAACCGCGACCAGGAGCTCGACCGATTCGCGCGGTGGTGGGACCGCGAGGCCGACGACGACGAACGGGCCACGATCAAGGCGGCGGTGGCCGGCAGCTACCAGATACCGCTGGCGCTGGCGACGCGCCTCTCCGAGCTCGGGGTGATGGTCACCCTCCCGAGCCCGCCGGAGAGCGCCGATCCGACGCTGCCGGAGGCGTACGCCAACTACGCGATCAGCCACCCCAGACAGTAGGAACCGGGGCGGGCACGTGGCCCGCCCCGGTGACTTTTCTCTATTGTTTACGGGTTGGTGAAGCCGAGCGTGTAGCTGCCCGAGCCGCTGTACGCGTGCACTTCCCACCGGTAGTAGCCGGCGGTGCCGCTGTAGTTCACGGTCTCGTCCGGGTTGGGCGTGGTGCCGGCGGCCACGTCGGCCCAGGCGCTGCCGTTCCACTTCTGCAGGTACAGGTCGAAGTCCACACCCGACGGGCCGTCGAGGCAGGCCCGGTGCGCACCGGAGACGGACGAGTAGTAGTAGCTGTTGTCCGGCTGGAACACGCTGGCGCCGTTGGAGATCGAGCCGCTACGGGTGAACTCGTGCCCGGTGCACCCGGTCGGCGGCGGGTTGCCGCCACCGCTGGTGGTGAGCGTGAGGCCGTACGCGGTGAGGATCTCGTTCACCGGCTGGAAGTACGTGGTGCCGCCGGAGGTGCAGTTGCCCGAGCCGCCGGAGGTGACACCCTGCGCCTGCTGGCCGGAGAGCCACGAGCCGCCCGAGTCGCCCGGCTCGGCGCAGACGTTGGTACGGGTCAGGCCCATGACGCTGCCCTGCGAGTAGTTCACCGTCTGGTTCTTGGCCGAGATCGTGCCGCAGTGCCAGCCGGTGGTGGAGCCGGAGCGGCAGATCGACGCGCCCACGGCGGCCTCGGTGGAGCCGGCGACCGTCACGTTGCCGCCCGCGTAGTTGTTCACCCACGGCTGCGGCGTCCAGTTGGAGTTGACCTGCACCCAGGCGTAGTCGTTGCCCGGGAACGAGGAGCCGCGGAACGTGCCCTGCGCGACCTGGTTGAACCCCTGGGTCGCGGTGCCGGTCGTGCCACAGTGGCCGGCGGTGACGAAGCCGCCCGACACCGAGAAGCCGACCGAGCAGCGCCCACCCATGTAGTACGCGTCGCCGCCGCGCACGTCGTAGAGGGGCACCGGGGTCTCGTTGCTGGC
Organism: Phytohabitans flavus; assembly: GCF_011764545.1. Taxonomy (GTDB): domain Bacteria; phylum Actinomycetota; class Actinomycetes; order Mycobacteriales; family Micromonosporaceae; genus Phytohabitans; species Phytohabitans flavus. The sequence goes on from NZ_AP022870.1 coordinate 2,144,758, forward strand.
GACCACCCGTACCGCGCTGGACTTGGCCGTGGCCGCGAACGCGCGGGCCGCGGCGGCGTCGCCCCGGGCGAGCACGACGACGGTGTTGGTGACGACGTCGACGTACCAGCCGGGCACCGAAGCGGCCGGCGCCTTGGCGGCGCTCCGGTCCAGGGTGGACTTGACCGCGTCGAGCTGGGCCTCGCTGCGGGTGACCACCTTGGCGGTGGCACCGGCGGCGGTGACCTTCGCGGCGTGCGCCTTGTCGGTGACCGCGACGACCAGCGACGTGGCGCCGGCCGTCAGGTACGCGCCACCGTACGCGGCGCCGAGCTGCTTGCGCAGCCGGGCGTCGGTCCGGCCGGCCTTGTCCTCGCGGGCCAGCCGGGCCCGCGCCTCGTCCGCGGTGAGGCCGAGGTCGCGCTGCATCGCGCCGAGCATCTCCGCCGAGGCGGCGCTGCCGGCGGGCGTGGCGGGTGCGGGCGCCGCGGCCGCCGGGGCGGCCTGGAGCGCGACAGCACCCACGGGCAGCAGCAACGCCGCCGCCAGCATGGCGAGTCTTCGATTCATTTGGGCTCTCCTGGGGGTTGGAAGAGTCGTACGGCGGGACCCTAACGGCCGTTTAATGGATCACGGCAGATATCAGGTGGGTAATACCGCGCCGCGTGGTCCCCAGGAGGGCCGCTTGTGCGGGAGGTCAGATGGGGGCGACCTGCTGGGCGCCGAACGGGGGGTTGTCGCTGAGCCAGCGCTGGTAGACGGGGTTACGGCCGACCATGTCCTCGTACGCGGCGACCGCGTGGCAGAGGACGTCGTCGGCGAACTTCGCCGCGAGGGCCTCGGGGTGCCAGCCGAGCAGCAGTCGCCAGCGCAGGGGAGCGCCGGCGATCGGTCGGGTCACCAGGCCGGTGACCGGGCGGAACGTGGCCTGGCACAGCGCCACCGCCTCGCCCGACTCGACCATGTCGATACATCCACGGATGTCTGTCTCGTACACCTTTCGCGGCGTGAACCCGGAGCGCGCGCACGCCGCGGCGAAGCAGTCGCCGAAGCAGCCGTCACCGGGCGCCGCCACCCACTGGGCCTCCGCCAGGTCGGCCAGGTCGACCTCGTCGGACGTGGCGAGCGGGTGCGCGGTGGGCAGCATGACGAACACCGCGTCCACCGAGACCACACGCCAGGCCAGGCCGTGCGCCGCCGAGGGCGCGGAGTCGCCGCAGACCCCCACGAGTACGTAGTCGAGCCGCCCGCCGAGCACCATCTGGGCCAGCTCGTCCGCGTACCACGAGGCGTAGGTGCTGATCTGCGCCTCCGGCTGCGCGGCTGCCAGCCGGTGCACCAGGCCGCCGACGATCGGGCTGTTCGCCCCGCCGACCCGGTAGCGGGTCATCACATCCCCCGTGCCGGCGAGCCGGGCCGCCTCGTCCTGCAGCCCTTTCATCGCCGGCAGCAACACCCGGGCCCGGGCCAGCACAAGCTCGCCGAGGGCGGTCGGGCGCGCACCCCGCCGGTCGCGCTCGAAGAGCGGGCCGCCGAGGGTTCGTTCAATGCGCTGGAGCTGTGCCGTGAGTGCCGGTTGTGCCAGCCCCAGCTGCGAGGCAGCCTTCGTAACGCTGCCTGTCTCCGCGATCGCGACGACCACCTTGAGGTGCCGCAACTCCAGGTTCATAGCGTGACGGTAGGACCAACGTGGGATCCTCGGAAGACCTTCGGCTTGTGAAAGCTCCCCCAAAGGCCAGGTTCAATGTAACCGAATGGTGAACGGGGTGATCAAAAAAGCCGAGTGGAGTACCGCTGGTAAAGGCATTCCTGCCGCGTAGGGCGCCCGGTGACCGCGTCCCGCAGCCGGTCGAGCAGGCCGATCGCGGGATCGGTGATCTTGTTCAAAGGTGCGGTGGTCGGCGCGCCCGGGTGCGGCCGCGTGGGTGCCGCCTCCTCGGCGGTCTCGATCCGGTTGCCGAGCCGCACGAGATCCTCAGTGGACGCCGCCGCGGCGAGCCGGTCCAGGAGGTCCGCGGTCGCGAACGCGTGCCGCCGCAGCTTCTCCTCCCGGCCCTCGCCGGTCCGCAGCGCCGCGAGCAGCTCGCGCGTCGCGGCGATCTCCCGGTCCGCGAGGGCGGCCCCGTCGGGTACGGCTGAACGCACGGCCGGATACAGGTACTGGGCCTCGGCGGACAGGTGGCGGGTGGCGGTCGCGGCCAGCACGTCGGCGAGGTCGCGCCGGCGGCGGGGCGGCAGGCCCGGCTCGGCGAGGGCGGTGCAGAGCGCGGCGAGCAGGCGGTGCTCGTCGCCGAGTACGTCCCCGGCGGGGCGGCCGGCGGTGGTACCCGGGGCCGGGGGCAGGGGCGGCAGGCCGAAGGTCACGGGCGCACTGGTACCCCGTGGGCGTGTTTTTGAAAACAGCCTGTTGTGGGGCTTTTGCTAGGACACGCCTCATAACCATTGCCACCGATGTGACACACAGATTACGGTCTGATCACCCCCTGCAACTTGGTCACCCCGCGTCCCGGAGGCTCACTCATGTCACTCCCGCGCCGCACGCTGCCCAAATCTCGGGCACTGCCCAGGTTCCGCCTGCTAAGCACGCTCGCGGCCACTGTCGCGGCCACCCTCGCCGCCACGCTCGGCGTCGCCGCGCCGGCGGCCGCCGCCGACCCGTTCCCGTCCTCGATGGCGAGCACCGGCGACTCCATCACCCGCGGCTTCAACGCCTGCGGCTTCTACGTCGACTGCCCCTCGCGCTCGTTCAGCACCGGTACCGACACCGGCGTGAACGCCCACTACCGGCGCATCCTGGCGGCCAACCCGGCCATCAACGGGCGCAACTTCAACAACGCCGAGACCGGCGCCGCCGCCGCCGACCTGCCCGGCCAGATCGACCTCGCGGTCAGCCAGAACGTCGACTACGTGACCGTGCTGATCGGTGCCAACGACGCGTGCACGAGCAGCGAGGCCACGATGACGCCGGTTGCCACGTACCGCGGGCACATCAACACCGCCCTGGCCCGGCTGAAGGCCGGCCGGCCCGGCGCGCGGGTGTTCATCATGAGCATCCCGGACGTCAAGCGGCTGTGGGAGGTCGGCAAGGGCGACTTCCTGGCCCGCAGCGCCTGGTCGCTGTTCGGCATCTGCCAGTCCCTCCTGGCCAACCCCACCTCGACCGCGGCCGCCGACGTGGCCCGCCGCGACCGGGTGCGGCAGCGGGTCGCGGACTACAACGGGCAGCTCGCGGCGGCGTGCGCGGCGTACGGGTCGCTGTGCAAGTACGACGGCGGCGCGGTCTTCAACTACCCGTTCGCCCTCTCGCAGGTGTCCGGCTGGGACTACTTCCACCCGAACACCGCCGGCCAGACGGTGCTCGCCTCGACGAGCTGGGCAGCCGGCTTCGCCTGGACTCCGGCACTGGTCTAGCGGACGCGTCCCAGTGGCAGCCCCAGTCCCCGGCGCTCGGCCAGAGCGCCGGGGACTGATATGAAGTGGCCCATGAGCACACCCGTCGACGAGGTCGTGGAGATCTGCCGCGACCTTCTGCGCATCGATACGACGAACACCGGGGACAACGCCACGAGCGCCGGCGAGCGGGCCGCCGCCGAGTACGTGGCGGCCAAGCTCGACGAGGTCGGCATCGCCGCCGAGATCTACGAGTCGGCGCCCGGCCGGGCCAGCGTCGTGACCCGCATCGAGGGCACCGACCCGAGCCGCGACGCGCTGCTCGTACACGGCCATCTGGACGTCGTGCCGGCGGAGGCCGACGAGTGGACGGCGCACCCGTTCGGCGGCGAGATCAGCGACGGCTTCCTGTGGGGGCGGGGCGCGATCGACATGAAGGACTTCGACGCGATGGTCCTCGCCGTCGTGCGCGACTGGGCCCGTACCGGCGTGCGGCCGCCCCGGGACATCGTGCTCGCGTTCACGGCCGACGAGGAGGCCGGCGGCGAGTACGGCGCGCACTTCCTCGTCGACAAGCACCGCGACCTGCTCGACGGCTGCACCGAGGCGGTGGGCGAGGTCGGCGGCTTCTCGTACACGGTCAGCAAGGACGTGCGCCTCTACCTCGTGGAGACCGCCGAGAAGGGGATCAACTGGCTGCGGCTGCACGCCCGCGGCCGCCCCGGCCACGGCTCGATGGTGCACGACGACAACGCGGTCACCGCGCTCGCCGAGGCGGTCGCCCGGGTGGGGCAGCACCGCTTCCCGGTCGTGATGACCCCGACGGTACGGGCGTTCCTCGAGCACCTCTCCGACGCGCTCGGCATCGAGCTCGACACGGACGACCCGGAGATCGCGATCGCCAAGCTCGGCCCGATCGCCAACCTCATCGGCGCCACGATCCGCAACACCGCCAACCCGACCCGCCTCGACGCCGGGTACAAGGACAACGTGATCCCCAGCCGCGCGTCGGCGACCATCGACTGCCGTACGCTGCCCGGCCAGGCCGACCTCTTCCTGGAGCAGCTGCGCGAGGTGATCGGCCCCGACCTGGAGATCGAGCACGTGCAGCGGCAGCCGGCGCTCGAGACCACGTTCGACGGCGCGCTCGTCGACGCGATGGCGGCGGCGCTGCGGGCCGAGGACCCGGGCGCGCGGCCGGTGCCGTACATGCTGTCCGGCGGTACCGATGCCAAGGCCTTCCAGCGGCTCGGCATCCGCTGTTTCGGCTTCGCGCCGCTCCAGCTCCCGCCCGATCTGAACTTTTCCGCGCTGTTCCATGGCATTGACGAGCGGGTCCCGGTGGAGGGACTACAGTTCGGCGTGCGTGTACTCGACCGTTTCATGCGTAACTCCTGAAACCCGCTGAAGGGACCCTCCTCACCATGACCGACCAGCACGCGGAGCTGGACGCCGCTCTCGAGCGGGTGATCGAAGCCGCGCGCGGCCACCTCGCCGCCGTCAAGGCGGCCGAGGGCCGTATCGACGACGACGATGTCTGGCAGGCGTACGTCACGCTCAACAACGCCTCCTACGAGTACGACGAGCTGCTGCTCGACGCGTTCGGCGAGGTCACACCATGGGACGTCGAGTCGATCGACCCGGACGAGGCCGACGAGCGGTTCGGCGTGGGCCTGGGCGGTGTCGACGGCAACGAGCCCGAAGACCCGCACCCGCACGTCGTCTCGGTGCGCCAGCGCCGCGACTACCGCGTGCCCAGCATGGCCGCGCTGATCCGCGTGGCCGAGGCGGCCCGCCGCTCCGGCCTGCCGGAGGACGAGGAGGAGGCCGAGCCGGTCGAGTCCGTCGGCGAGGCGGTGCTGGAGCTCCTCCAGGCCGGCGACGGTTCGCTGGGCGCGCTGGACATCCCCGAGCTGGAGCCGCTGGACGGCGTCGTGATGGTGTCCGAGGTCGCCACCCCGCTGGACCTCGAGTCGTACGGCGAGGAGGACGCCACGGGCCCCTTCGCGCCCGGCCCGGAGGACCGCCTGGTCGGCCGGCTGGACGAGCACCCGTTCATGCCCATGGACGACGAGGTCGAGCACTCGTCCTGAGCGTCGCACGCGGCGTCCGGGGTGCCCACCCCGGACGCCGCGCCGTTTCCGCGTGGAGGCCCTGTGAGCGGCGGACATTGACCCTGGCCCGCTTCGCGATCCTGGTGGAGGCGGCGATCCGGCCGCCGCTGCGGCGCAAGCTGGCGGAAGCCGCCGCGGATGTGCGCGCCTGGGGTACCGGATTGATGCGCGCGGCCGGCTCGGCCGACCCGGAGCGCGACGTACGGTATCTAGGCAACCAGGTGGAGGCGCTGACCCTCCACCAGCTGGCCTATCCGGACCCGGACTTCGACCCCGGGCCCTCACTCGCCGCGCTGGTGAACGCGCTTTGTGAAAAGCGAGCGCGCTGGTGAACGCGCTTGTGAAGAGCTAGCTAGTACGACAGGCCGGGCTGAGGCGGGCTCGGGCTCGCCACCCGCCGGCGGAGCACGACCTGCCGGGTGCCGTCGCGGAAGAGCCGCACCCGCGCGAGCTCCCAACCGGAGAATTCGGCCTGGATCGCCAGCTGCGCTGCCGCGGTCAGCCGGTCGACATTTGACGGTAACCGTAGCGGCGCGTATTCGTAGTCCATGCGACCCATCCTGCACACGCTCGTGATGTACCGCTAGCCTTCCCGTTCTGGATAACCGAATGGGATCGACGACACGTCGTCAAGTGCCTGGGTGATCTCGGCGGGCAGCACCATCTGCTCCACCGCCAGCGCGCCGAGCAGCTGGCCGACCGTGCGGGCGCCGAGGATGGGTGCGACCACGCCGGGCCGGTCCCGCACCCAGGCCAGCGCGACCTCCAGCGGCGACACGCCGAGCCCGCCCGCGGCCGTGACCACCGCCTCGACGATGCTGGAGCAGCGCGGATCCAGGTACGGCGCGACGAACGGCTCGAAGTGCGCCGACGCGGCCCGCGAGTCGGCCGGGCGCCCGTTGCGGTACTTGCCGGTCAGCACCCCGCGCCCCAGCGGCGACCAGGGCAGCAGGCCCAGCCCGAGCTCGGCGGCGGCGGGGATGACCTCGCGTTCGACGCCGCGTTCCAGCAGCGAGTACTCCATCTGGGTGGCCACGACCGGCGCCCGCCCGGGGAACGCGGCCTGCCAGGTCGCGGCGCGGGCGGTCTGCCAGGCGGAGAAGTTGGAGACGCCGACGTACCGCACGCGACCGCTGGCCACCGCGTGGTCGAGCGCGGTGAGTGTCTCCTCGAGCGGGGTCTCGGTGTCGTACCCGTGCACCTGCCACAGGTCGACGTGGTCCGTGCCGAGCCGGCGCAGCGAGGCGTCGAGGCTGCCGAGCAGGTGGCCGCGGGAGCCGTCGCGGCGGCGGGCGGTACCCGGGCGGAGACCGGCCTTGGTGGCGATCAGCAGCTCTTCGCGCGGGACCAGCGCGTCGAGCAGGGCGCCGATGACCGCCTCGGCCTCGCCGTCCGCGTACACGTCGGCGGTGTCGACGAGATTGCCCCCGGCGTCGAGGAAACTCTTGAGCTGAGCGGCCGCGTCGTCGGCGTCGGTGTCCCGGCCCCACGTCATGGTGCCGAGCGCGAGCCGGGACACTCCCAGCCCGCTGCGCCCGAGCGGTCGCTGTTGCATGGGTGAACCTTATTCAGTCCGGTGTCCCTGTCCAGAGGCGCGGGCTGATTGCGTAACCTGGTGCGACTCACGTTGGGGACCGTGTTTGGGGGAGATGTGCGGTTAGGACTGACTCTGGGGTACCAGACAGCGTGGACGACACCCGCCGACCACCTGGCCATGGCACAGGCGGCCGAGCGGCTGGGGTACTCGGTGGTGTGGGCGGCGGAGGCCTACGGGTCGGACTCGCCCAGCACGTTGGCCTGGATCGCGGGGCAGACCTCGACCATCGATGTCGGTAGCGCGGTCATGCAAATCCCCGCGCGGACCCCGGCGGCCACCGCGATGACTGCCGCCACGATCGACTCGCTCTCCGGCGGCCGTTTCCGCCTCGGCCTCGGCGTGTCGGGGCCCCAGGTGTCCGAGGGGTGGCACGGGGTGCCCTTCGGCAAGCCGCTGGCCCGCACCCGGGAGTACGTCGAGATCGTCAAGATGGCCATCGCCCGCCAGACCGTCTCCTACGCGGGCGCGCACTACACCCTGCCCCTGCCCGACGGCCCCGGCAAGGCGCTCAAGCTGGGCTTCCACCCGCCGCGCACGCAGATCCCGATCTACCTCGCCGCGGTCGGCCCGAAGAACCTCGAGCTGGCCGGTGAGATCGCCGACGGGTGGCTGGCGATCTTCTTCGCCCCGGACGCGGCCGCCGAGCAGCTCGCCACGGTCGCCGCCGGGCGGGCCAAGGCCGGGCTCGACCTCAAGGGCTTCGACGTGGTGCCCACCGTGCCCGTGGTGGTCGGCGACGACGTCGCCTCCTGCGCCGAGTTGGTCCGCTGGTACGCCGCGCTCTACGTTGGCGGGATGGGCAGCCGGGAGGCCAACTACTACAACCAGCTGGCGGTCCGGATGGGCTACGCGGACGCGGCGCGCGAGGTGCAGGACCTGTACCTGGCCAAGCAGCACCGGGACGCGGCCGCGGCGGTACCGCTGGAGTTCATCGACCGCACCTCCCTGCTCGGGCCGAAGGAGCGGATCGCCGAGCGGCTCACGGCGTACGCGGAGGCCGGCGTCACCACCCTCTCCGTCTCGCTCTTCGCGGGCGACGCGGAGAGCGGCATCGAGACGCTCCGCGTGGTCGCCGAGGCACTGGAGCTGGCGGGGGTGGGTGAATGACCTGGGTCGAGGCGATCGTGCTGGGGATCGTCCAGGGACTCACCGAGTTCCTGCCGATCAGCTCCTCGGCGCACCTGCGGATCACGTCGGCGATCTTCTTCGACGAAGACGCGGGCGCCTCGTTCACCGCGGTCACCCAGCTCGGCACCGAGGCGGCCGTACTGATCTACTTCGCCAAGGACATCTTCCGGCTGGCGAAGACCTGGATCGTGGGGCTGTGGGACCGCTCGGTGCGCTCCACACTGGACTACCGCATGGCCTGGTACGTGATCATCGGCTCGATCCCGATCGGCCTCCTCGGCTTCCTCTTCAAGGACCAGATCCGCTCGGCGGCCCGCAACCTGTACCTCGTCTCCACCACCCTCATCGTGTTCGCGCTGATCCTGGCGTTCGCCGAGTACTGGGGCCGCAAGGCGCGCACGATCGAGCAGTTCACGCTGAAGGACGGCGTGGTGATGGGCTTCGCCCAGGCGATGGCGCTGGTGCCCGGCGTCTCCCGCTCGGGCGGCGTCGTCACCGCCGGCCTGCTGCTCAACCTGACCCGCGAGACAGCCACCCGCTACTCGTTCCTGCTGGCCATCCCGGCCGTCGTGATGTCCGGCATCTTCTCCGTCCCGGACGTCTTCGACAAGAGCGGTGAGGGCCTCACCCCATCGGTACCGCAGATGGTGGTGGCCACGCTGATCGCGTTCGCGCTGGGCTACGCGTCGATCGCCTGGCTCCTGCGGTATGTCGCGCATCACACCCTGTACGCCTTCGTGCTGTACCGGGTCGCGCTCGGCAGCCTCGTGCTCTGCCTGCTCGCGGCCGGCACGATCACCGCGACGTAGACGATCAAATTCCAGGATTGAGCTGCCGCGACGTCCGCGGTGGTCCGGACCGTCGCTCCCGCGGCCTCGCCCTCCGCGGTTCACGATCCAACCCCGGACCCGCCGGGCCCGCGTCGTAGGGTGGGTGATCGTGGCTACTGTGCTGCTGCTGCGCCACGGGCGCACGACGGCGAACGCGGACGGCGGGCTCGCCGGGCGCCGCCCGGTGGAGCTGGACGAGATCGGCCGTGCCCAGGCCGCCGCCGTGGGCGAGCGGCTCAAGGCGCTACCGCTCGCCGCCGTCGTCACCAGCCCGCTCATCCGGTGCCGGCAGACCCTCGACATCGCGCTGCCCTCGGCGGAGGTCGCGGTCGAGGAGGGGCTGATCGAGTGCGGGTACGGGGAGTGGGAGGGGCAGCCGCTCAAGAAGCTGGCCAAGGATCCACTGTGGCCCGTCGTGCAGCAGCACCCGAGCGCGGCCGTCTTCCCGGGCGGGGAGGCGATGGCCGCGATGGCGGCGCGGGCGGCCGCGGCGGTACGCGGGTGGGACGCCCGGATCACCGCCGAGCACGGGCCGGAGGCGGTGTGGCTGGCGTGCAGCCACGGCGACGTGATCAAGGCGATCGTGGCGGACGCGCTCGGCGTACACCTGGATCTGTTTCAGCGGATCGTGGCCGACCCGGCGTCGCTGACCGCGATCAGCTTTACCCCGACGCGCCCGTTTCTGCTCCGCCTCAACGACACCGGCGGCGACCTGGCCGGTCTGATCCCTCCGAAAAGGCGGCGTCCACGCCGCGCGCGCCCCGGGGACTCGGATGCCACGGTGGGTGGCCGGGCCGGTGGCTGAACGCACTGCACAGACCGACCGCCGTACGGATAGGGTCTTAGTATGACCCACCAGGTGCATGCATTCGAGCCGCCGGAGCGGTTCGTCGCTGGGACCGTGGGTCCGCCGGGGGAGCGGACGTTTTTCCTCCAGGCGCGCGGCGGTGGCCGGCTGGTCAGCGTCGCCCTGGAGAAGGTGCAGATGTCGTTGCTGGCCGAAAAGCTGGAGGAGCTGCTCGCCGAGGCGCACCGGCGGTTCGGCGCCGAGCTGCCCGAGGCGCCCGCGGCCCTCTCCGACAACGAGCCGCTCGATACGCCGGTGGACGAGGAGTTCCGGGTGGGCACGCTGGGGCTCGCCTATGACGTCGACACCGCCACTGTGGTGATCGAGGCGATCGCGGCCGGCGAGTCGGAGGTCGAGGTGGAGCTCGGCGGCGACGCGGAGCTGGCCGAGGACGACGACGAAGACGAAGAGCCCGACGACGACCTCGACCGGCTGCGGGTGCGGCTGACGCCGGCCGCGGCGCGGGCGTTCATCGACCGGGCTCGGCGGGTGCTCGCGGCTGGGCGGCCACCCTGCCCGCTGTGCGGCCAGCCGCTCGACCCGCGCGGCCACCTCTGCCCGCGCCACAACGGCTACCACCGATAGTCTCGCCGGCCATGACCAGGCTCGATGTGCAGCCGGTGCTCGACGAGGGTGACGCGCTGCGGCTGCTGCGGCACGGGGAGTTCGAGCTGGAGGGGCGGCTCGTCGACGCCTCCAACACCACGCTGCGGGGGTTCCTCACCCTCGACGGGGTGACCGCCCGGTGTGTGTACAAGCCGGTGCGCGGCGAGCGGCCGCTCTGGGACTTTCCGGACGGCACGCTGGCTGGGCGGGAGGTCTCGGCTTACCTGGTCTCCCGCGCCACCGGCTGGCGCCTCGTCCCGCCCACCGTGCTCCGTGACGGACCGCTCGGCCCCGGCGCCTGCCAGCTGTGGATCGACGAACCCGAGGACGGCGAGCAGGTGGTGGGCTTCGTGCCCGCGTTCGAGCTGCCGGTCGGGTGGTTCCGGATCGCGTCGGCGCGCGACGAGGAGGGCAACGCTTATGCGCTCGCCCACGCCAACGACCCGAGGCTGGCCCGGATGGTCGTCTTCGACGCGGTCATCAACAACGGCGACCGCAAGGGTGGCCACGTGCTGGTCGGAGCGGGCGGGCAGGTGTTCGGCGTCGACCACGGGGTGAGCTTCAACGTCGACGACAAGCTGCGCACGGTGCTGTGGGGCTGGACCCGCGAGCGGCTGCCCGACGAGGCGGTCGAGGTGCTGGAGCGGCTGGTGCCGGCTCTGGAAGGCCCGCTGGGCGAGCAGTTGGCGGTCCACCTGACGCTGTCCGAGATCCGGCGCACCCAGGAGCGGGTCGGCGACCTGCTCGCGACGGGGCGTTTCCCCGGGCCGTCGGAGGACTGGCCCGCGGTCCCCTGGCCGCCCATCTAGGCCGCCTGGGTCGTGCACAGCGGAGGGTGAGGCCGCGGGAGCAGCGGTCCGGACCACCGCGGACATCGCGGTAGCTCAAAATCGCTGTTCTCGGCTGTTCGGCCGGTTTACCAGCGGCGGACGGCTCGCGGCGATGATCGGCCGCCGGTCGCTGGATAGGCTGGCCGACATGGAATCTTGGACCGGCCACGAGGTGCCGCGGCTGCCGGGCAGCGGCCAGCCGCTCGCGTTGTTCGACTCGGCGCGGCGTGCCGTGCACCCCACCGGCGGGCCATCCGGCGCGCGGACCATCTACGTGTGCGGCATCACGCCCTACGACGCGACGCACCTGGGCCACGCCGCCACCATGATCACGTTCGACCTGGTGCAGCGGGCCTGGCTGGACGCGGGGCACGAGGTCACCTACGTGCAGAACGTGACGGACATCGACGACCCGCTCCTGGAGCGCGCGGCCCGCGACGGGGAGGACTGGATCGTGCTCGGGATGCGCGAGACCGCCCTCTTCCGCGAGGACATGGAGTCGCTGCGGATGATCCCGCCGGCGTACTACGTGGGCGCGGTCGAGTCGATCCCGGCGATCGTGGAAAAGGTGGCGACGCTGGTCGACCGCCGCGCCGCGTACCGCCTCGACGACGGCACCGGCGACGTCTACTTCGACATCGCCGCCGCGCCCGACTTCGGGTACGAGTCCAACCTCTCCCGGGAGCAGATGCTCGCCTTCTTCGCCGAGCGCGGTGGCGACCCCGAGCGCGCCGGCAAGCGTGACCCCTCGACCCGCTGCTGTGGCGCGGTGCCCGCGAGGGTGAGCCGGCGTGGCCCGGCGGGCAGTTCGGGCCGGGGCGGCCGGGATGGCACATCGAGTGCGCCTCGATCGCGATGGACCTGCTCGGCAACACCATCGACGTACAGGGCGGCGGCAACGACCTGCTCTTCCCGCACCACGAGTGCTCGGCCGCGCATGCCGAGGCGCTCACGGGGGAGGCGCCGTTCGCCCGCCACTACGTACACGCCGGGATGATCGGCCTCGACGGCGCGAAGATGTCGAAGTCCAAGGGCAACCTCGTCTTCGTCTCCCGCCTCCGGGCCGACCGCATCGACCCGATGGCGGTGCGGCTGGCGCTGCTGGCCGACCACTACCGCGCCGACCGCCAGTGGACCGACGACCTGCTCAAGACCGCACAACAGCGCCTGACCCGGTGGCGCGAGGCCGCCGCCGTCACCACCGGCCCGTCGGGGGCCGACCTTCTGACGGGGGTACGGGCCAGGGTCGCCGACGACCTCGACACGCCTGGCGCGCTGGCCGTGGTCGACGACTGGGCCGACCGGGCGCTGGGCGGTGCGGGCGACGACAGCGCGGCGCCCGAGCTGATGGCGCGGACGGTGGACGCGCTGCTGGGAGTCCGTCTCTAGCCGTTCGGCTCGCTCAGCCCAGCGCGAGTCCCGGGTCGGGGTCGGGGTCCGGCAGCGGCGCCGGGATCTTGTACTCCTCGGTCAGCGTCGTCATCGGCCCCGGCCACGTCGCCTGCGCCACCTCGATCGGCTTGTGGTCGCGGTCGTACGCGACGTGCAGCAGGTGCAGCACCGGCGTGTCCGGGCGGATCTGGAGGATCTCGGCCTCTTCGCGGCTGGGCTGGCGGGCGCTGATCGTGTCCGTCGCCGAGACGTACTGCCGCCCGGTCACCTCCTCGGCCTCCTGGTAGAGCGGCCGCCCGAACGCCTCCCGCCGCTCCAGGCTGGTACCGCCCACGGCGTCCACCCGGAACCACGACGCACCCACCTCGACCGGCACGTCGTCGGTGCGCACGATGTACCGCCGCACCACGAGCTCGGTGCCGTCGCGCACCCCGAACGCGTCCGCCACCTCGGGCGGCGCCGGCGCGCGCCCGACCTCGGTGAGGTGCTGGCGGTACCGTGCGGCCAGGTCCGCGTGGTAGCCGCGGTGGGCGCCGTAGCGGCCGCGCGAGAGCCGGTTGAGGCGGCGGCGGGTACCGCGCACGTAGGTCCCGGAGCCCGGCTTGGTGATCAGGAGCCCTTCGACCCGCAGCTGGTCGACGGTACGCTGCACGGTCTGCTTGGCCACCCCGAACATCTCCGCGATGGCGGGGATGCTGGGCAGCCGCTCACCCGGCGCCCAATCCCCGCGCCGAATCCGCTCCCGCAACTGAGCGGCGATCTGCCGATGCGGAAACTCAGCCGCCCCGGGGTTGATACTCATAGTTTCCTAGGATGCCGTACGCACTGTGCCACTCACCGCAAGACACGCCGACCAGCACCCACCTCTCGCGCCGATGTCGGCGGCGAGGCCTTGATCGGTGAGTGGTTGGGGCGTCCGTGGCGAGAAATTGCCCCAGGAGGGGTAACTCTTCGCCACGCACGCAGCGGGGTACGTCGCTGTACGCGCCGATCAAGGAAATGCCCGCGGCCACCGCCACGTCCGGACAGATCGTGGTACGGAACGGCCGTCAGAGAGCCTGTCGCAAAATTGCCCGACTACAGCGTGTGTCGAGAAAAACACGGCTGTGTCCGCCGCTGGCCGCCGAACGGCGGCCGGCGAGGGTCAACGAGACCCTCATTTCAAGCGAATCTGGCGATTCTGCGACAGGCTCCAGAGGGGCGGCTCGGTACCAAGATCTGCCCGGACGTGGCGATGCCCCAGGCTCCGATGATCGTTCGCCGAGAATCCGCGCCATCGCCGGCGTGTCGTGTAGGTATCGGGCGAACGATCACCAGTGAGATCACCAACGGCAGCGACACCAGGCGCCCACCCACCCCTTAGTGCCATCCCGTCGGCCCTCGACCCGCTCGCTCTTGGAGCGGGCCAACGCCCGGGGCGCCACCACAGACGGACCGTAACGAAGGCACGGCCGCTGGCGCCCCGGGCGTTGGTCTGCTCTGCTCTTGATGGGGTCGAGGGCCGACGGGATGGCACTTCCCCCATCCTGGAGGCCGGAGAGCTCCCGCCGGAGGCAAGAAATGGGTAACCGCGACCAGGCGCGGAGGGTGAGGCCGCGGGAGCAGCGGTCCGGACCACCGCGGACGTCGCGGTAGCTCAGATTTGGAAGTGGAGAGCTACCAGGAGCCGGCCGTAGGCCCTGCGGAGCCGCCGCGGCGGCGCAGGTACTTTTCGAACTCCTGGGCGATCTCGTCGCCGGTCAGCGGCTGGATGCCGGCGTCGCCGACCCGCTCCTCAAGCTCGCGCACGTACTCGCCAAGCTCGGCGTCCTGCTCGGCCGCGGCCCGCACCCGCTGCTCCCACTCGGCCGCCTCCTCGGCCAGGTCGGCCATCGGTACCGGCAGGTCGAGCACGTCCTCGACGCGGTGCAGCAGCGCCTGGGTGGCCTTGGGGCAGGGGGGTTGTTCGCGTAGTGCGGCACGTGCACCCAGAAGGAGACGGCGTCGACCTCGGCTCGTGCGCACGCGTCCTGGAGCACCCCGACGATGCCGGTCGGGCCGTCGTAGCGGGTGGGGGTGAGGCGGTAGCGCTCGGCCGCGTCCTTGTCGGAGGCGCTGCCGCTGATCGGCAGGGGCCGGGTGTACGGCACGTCGGCCAGCAGTGCGCCCAGCAGCACCACCCGCTCGATCTCCAGGCTGTGGCACAGCTCCAGCACCTGCTCGCAGAAGGTGCGCCAGCGCATGCTCGGCTCGATGCCACGGATCAGCACGACATCACGGTCGGTACCGGGCGGGTTCGCACGCATGAAGCGCGTGGTGGGCCACTCGATGCGGCGGGTCTCGCCGTCGGCCATCGTGATGGTGGGGCGGCTCACCTGGAAGTCGTAGAAGTCCTCCGGATCGAGCGCCGCGATCTGCCTGGCCTCCCACACCTGCTCCAGATGCTCGACCGCCGCCGTGGACGCGTCGGCCGCGTCGTTCCACCCCTCGAACGCGGCGATGGCCACGGGGCGCGCAGTACTGGCAGGCCGTCAAACTCTGTCACGCTCTCAGCCTACGTGCCTTGGCGTGGCCTCACTCGGCAGCGCTCCCCGCTGGGCGCGCCGGGATCGCACACCGCTGAACCCGTCGGGCGGCATGGGGCACTAACCTTGTACCGTGCCGAACTCGCTGCTTGACGTGCTCGCTGACCGCATCCTCATCGCCGACGGCGCGATGGGCACGATGCTCCAGGCCGCTGACCTGGACATTGACGACGACTTCGAGGGTCTCGAGGGCTGCAACGAAGTGCTCAACGTGACCCGCCCGGACGTGGTGCGCGAGGTGCACGAAGCATACTTCGCAGCCGGGTCGGACTGTGTCGAGACCAACACGTTCGGCGCCAACCTCGCTGCCCTCGGTGAATACGACATCCCGCATCGCATCTTCGAGCTGTCGGAGGCGGGCGCGCGGATCGCGCGGGAGGCGGCCGACCGGTTCTCGACGCCGGAGCGGCCGAGGTTCGTGCTCGGGTCGATCGGGCCGGGCACCAAGCTGCCGACGCTCGGCCACGCGCCGTACGCGGCGCTGCGCGACGCGTACCAGCAGAACGCGGCCGGCCTCATCGCCGGCGGCGCCGACGCGCTCATCGTCGAGACCTGCCAGGACCTCCTACAGACCAAGGCCGCGATCATCGGGGTACGGCGAGCGGCCACCGAGGCCGGCCGGCACGTGCCGCTGATCTGCCACGTGACCGTGGAGACGACCGGCACGATGCTGCTGGGCAGCGAGATCGGCGCTGCGCTCACCGCGCTGGAGCCGCTCGGCATCGACCTCATCGGCCTCAACTGCGCCACCGGCCCGGCCGAGATGACCGAGCACCTGCGCTACCTGTCGCAGCACGCCCGGGTGCCGCTGTCCGTGATGCCGAATGCCGGCCTGCCCGAGCTCACCGCCGACGGCGCCCGCTACCCGCTGACCCCGGACGAGCTGGCCGAGGCGCTGGACCGGTTTGTGAACGAGTACGGCGTCTCCCTGATCGGCGGCTGCTGCGGCACGACGCCGGAGCACGTTCGCGTGGTGTCGGAGCGACTCGGGGAGGCCACGCCGCGCCGCGGCGGCCGACCACCGAGGCCGGCGTGTCGTCGATCTACCACCACGTGCCGTTCGCGCAGGACGCGAGCGTGCTGATGGTGGGCGAGCGGACGAACGCGAACGGGTCGAAGGCGTTCCGCGACGCGATGCTGGCCGGTGACTACCAGTCGTGCGTGGAGATCGCCCGTGGCCAGGCGCGCGACGGCTCGCACCTGCTCGACCTGTGCGTCGACTACGTGGGCCGGGACGGCGCGCAGGACATGCGCGAGCTGGCCGCCCGCTTCGCCACCGCCTCCACGCTGCCGATCATGCTGGACTCGACCGAGCCGGGCGTGATCGAGGCGGGGCTGGAGATGCTCGGCGGCCGCTGCGTGGTCAACTCCGTCAACTTCGAGGACGGCGACGGGCCCGAGTCGCGGTACGCGAAGGTGATGCCGATCGTCAAGGAGCACGGCGCCGGGGTCGTGGCGCTCTGCATCGACGAGGAGGGGCAGGCGCGCACCGCGGAGTGGAAGGTGCGGGTCGCCTCCCGCCTGATCGACGACCTCACCAGCCGGTGGGGCCTCTCGGTGCCGGACATCCTCGTCGACTGCCTCACCTTCCCGATCTCGACCGGGCAGGAGGAGACCCGCCGCGACGGCATCGAGACCATCGAGGCGATCCGCGAGATCGCGCGCCTGTACCCCGGCGTGAACTTCACCCTGGGTATCTCGAACGTCTCCTTCGGGCTCAACGCCGCCGCCCGCCAGGTCCTCAACTCGGTGTTCCTGCACGAGTGCGTCGAGGCGGGGCTGACCAGCGCGATCGTGCACGCCAGCAAGATCCTGCCGATGTCGAAGATCCCGGAGGAGCAGCGGTCGGTCGCGCTCGACCTGGTGTACGACCGGCGGCGCGAGGGCTACGACCCGCTCCAGCGGTTCATCGAGCTGTTCGAGGGTGTGGACGTCGCCTCGGCGCGGGCCAACCGGGCGCAGGAGCTGGCCGCCCTCCCGCTGGAGGAGCGGCTCAAGCGGCGCATCATCGACGGCGAGCGCAACGGCCTGGAGGCCGACCTGGACGAGGCGCTGACCACCCGCTCGGCGTTGCTGATCATCAACGACATCCTGCTCGACGGCATGAAGGTGGTCGGCGAGCTGTTCGGGTCGGGCCAGATGCAGCTGCCGTTCGTGCTCCAGTCGGCCGAGGTGATGAAGACCGCGGTGGCGTACCTGGAGCCGCACATGGACAAGGCCGACGACGGCGGCAAGGGCCGCATCGTGCTGGCCACCGTCCGCGGCGACGTGCACGACATCGGCAAGAACCTGGTGGACATCATCCTGTCCAACAACGGGTACGAGGTCGTCAACATCGGCATCAAGCAGCCGATCAACGCGATCCTGGACGCCGCCGAGCAGCACCAGGCGGATGCGATCGGCATGTCCGGCCTGCTCGTCAAGAGCACCGTCATCATGAAGGAAAACCTCCAGGAGATGGACACCCGCGGCGTGGCCAGCCGGTGGCCGGTGCTGCTGGGCGGTGCGGCGCTCACCCGGGCGTACGTGGAGGACGACCTGCGCTCGATGTTCACCGGCCAGGTGCACTACGCGCGGGACGCGTTCGAGGGCTGTCGCTGATGGAGCGGGTGATGGCCGCCAAGCGCGGCGAGGCCCCGGTCGTCGACCCGGCCCGCGAAGCCGCCCTCGAGGCCCGCCGGGCGCGCCGGGAGAAGCAGCGTACGGTCGTCGCCGAGTCGCTGCCGGAGCTGAGCGACGACTCGGTCCGCTCGGACGTGGCGACCGGCGTCGACGTGCCGGCGCCACCGTTCTTCGGCACCCGCGTCATCCGGGGCATCCCGCTGGCGGACTACTCGGCGCTGCTGGACGAGCGGGCCACGTTCCTGGGCCAGTGGGGCCTGCGCGGCTCGCGCGGCGGCTCCGGCCCGTCCTATGAGGAGCTGGTGGAGACCGAGGGGCGGCCGCGCCTGCGGTACTGGCTGGACCGCCTGATCTCCGACAAGGTCCTGGAGGCGGCCGTGGTCTACGGCTACTTCCCGGCCTACTCGGAGGGGAACGACCTCGTCGTCCTGGACGAAAACGGGCACGCCGAGCGCGCCCGCTTCACGTTCCCGCGGCAGCGGCAGGAGCGGCGGCTCTGCCTGGCCGACTTCTTCCGCCCGCGTGCCGAGGGGCTGGACGTCGTGGCACTCCAGCTGGTGACGGTGGGGCAGCCGATCAGCGAGTACACGGCGAAGCTGTTCGCCCGCAACGAGTACCGCGACTACCTCGAGGTGCACGGCCTGTCGGTGCAGCTGACCGAGGCGCTCGCCGAGTACTGGCACAAGCGCATCCGCACCGAGCTCACCCTCCCGGCCGGCGGCACGGTCGCCGACACCGACCCGGCGGACCTGGCCGGCCTGCTGCGCAACGACTACCGCGGCTGCCGGTACGCGTTCGGGTACCCGGCCTGCCCGGACCTGGAGGACCGCGCGAAGATCGTGGATCTGCTCGGCGCCGACCGGATCGGGGTGGAGCTCTCGGAGGAGTTCCAGCTGGTCCCGGAGCAGGCCACCGACGCGATCGTCGTCCACCACCCCGACGCGAACTACTTCAACGCCAAGTGACCACCGGCTAAGCCGGGCGTACTGAGCTGGAGTTCGCCCGGCTTGGTCAAGTGTTTCAGTAGATTGCCGGGCGGTACTTCCTCTGCGTGGTGATGGGAGGCGGCGCCCAACGCTGGAAGCCAGCCGAAACCGGGTTGAACCGCGCCACGGTGTTGGAGCTGTTCTTCGATCTGGCATTCGTATTGGTGTTGACCCAGCTTTCGCACTATCTGGTGACCCACCTGTCCTGGCGGGGCATGTTCGAGACCACGGTCTTGACCGCCGCCCTGTGGTGGATCTGGACGGTGGTCACGTGGATCACCGACGTCTACCACGACACGAATCCGGGCCTTCAGGTACTGGTCACGGTCCTCACCTTCGGCGTGATCGCCATGGCGGTCGCGATCTCAGGCGCGTTCGAGGGGCAGGCGTTCATGTTCGCCGGCGCCTACGTGGGGGTGCACCTCGTCCGCAGCAGCGCGCTGCTCGTCGCCGAGCGCGGCAAGGCGACCAAGCGCCCGCCGTTGCGGATATTGCTGTGGACCCTGGCCAGCGCACCCCTCTGGTTCGTCGGCGCCGCGTTGCACGGCTGGTGGCAGGTGGCGCTGTGGGCGGCGGCGGTCCTGATCGACTACGAGAGCGCCGCGGCCGGCTCGCCGGTGCCACAGCTGGGCCGCTCGATCCACGAACGGTGGCAGGTCGGCGATGAGCACCTCGCCGAGCGGTACCGCCAGATCCTGCTGATCGGTATGGGCGACGCGTTCCTCACCATGGGGATGGCGTGGGACGCTTCGCCGACGACGCTGTTGCGGGGCGCGGCACTGGCGTTGGCGTTCGTGTATACGGCGCTGTTGTTGCAGAGCTACTTCCGGGTCGCCGGTCAGCGACTGGCCGAATCGATCGCCCGAAGCGGTAACAAGGCACGCGTCGCGCGGCTGGCGGTCGACTGCCACCTACTCATGCTGCTGGGCATCGTGGTCAGCTCGGCCGGCATCGACCTGAAGATCCGGTACCCCCTCCAACAGCCGAACGGGTTCTGGGTAGCGGTGATCATCGTCGGACCCGTCCTGTTCATGCTCGGCCGGATCCTGTTCGGTCTCCTCGTGCTGGGCCGACCGTCGCCAGCCCGGGTGATCGCGCTGATCGGCCTGCTGGCACTGACGCCGGCCGCCGGAGTGCTCCCACCGGTCCTCACCGGCCTGGCGGTGGCGGCGATCCTGGCGTTCGTCCTGTTGCCCAGGATCAGCAAGCGATTCGCCCGGTTGATCCGCGAGCCGGTCCTCGAAGAAGAGTGATTGACCTGGCCGTCAGACCGTGCTGGGAGCTGGTGGCGAACCGACGTCGGTGTCGGTCAGGCAAGGGTGGCCCTGATCTGCTCGGCGTCCGTGACGAGCCGGTCGAGTGCGGCGGCCATCTCGTCGGGTAGAGCCTGGTGGGCGGCGGTGTGGAAGGCGCGGAAGTACGACACCAGGTCCAGGAACGGGCGGCGGGCGCGCCAGTACGCGGCCCGGTCGCCGGCGAACGACGCCCGGCGTAGAACTGAGCCGAGGCTGACGATCTTGTCAGCGGTGCTGGCGGCCAGGGTCACGACGTCGCCGGCGTCGACCGGCGGCGCTGGCGTCTGGCCGAGCGCGGCGTGTTCGCGTTCTAGCGCCCGCACGACCCGGGTGGTGGAGGGACCGAACCGGTCGGTCAGGACCTGGTCCAGATCGACGTCGACGGCGAGCTCCGGCGCGTCATGCAGCAACGCCGCGGCGATGATCTCCGCCGGGGTACCCGGGACATACCGGTCCAGCGTGATCGCCACCTCGACCGCGTGCCGCAGCGCCGGCGCGCCGTCGATGGTGTGGCCCGCGCACCAGCGGCGGGCGAGTTCCAGCGCGTCGTCGACCAGCGGGGATCGTGGTGGTGTGAAGACCGTCATGGCCTGGTATCTCCCTGTCCGTATGGGTTCGGCTACCGTGCTGGGTGTGACCGACGTACGCCCGGCGCAGTGGGAGACGGACACCTGCTCCGTCTGCCCCGCCCAGCTGCTACAGGCCGGCGAGTTCGACGTCATCGACCGGCCCGGCCCGGACTCCCGGTACGAGCCGGCGCGCGGCTACCGGGTCAACGTCCACAGCGGAGCGCCGACCTGTGTGCACCCGTACCGGGTCGGTCTCCCGCCGGCGGCGTACGCGTCGGCCGGGGTGCCGGTGCTAGAGATCCTCGACGAACCTCCGGCACCGACACCCGCGGCCCTGGCGTTGCCGGTCGACCTGACCGACCTGGAGGGGTGGCTGATCGCGGTGCTGCGGGACGCTGGCCCGGACCGGATGTACGGGGCACTCGCGGCCGCGGAGACCGAGGCGGTTGCCCGGTTTCCGGAAAAGACCGTGGTGGCCGCGATGCGCCGGGTGCTGTCGGTCGAGCTAGCCCGCAGCGACTAGCTCCGGCCTGCCGGTGGCGAAGTCGATGTCGTGACGGCGGCCGTCGTCCATGATGCCGATGCTGGCGTACCGCTCGCGCAGCACGCCAAGCCGGCGGCCGGTCTCGTCTTTGCCGATCCAGTACCGCGGGTCCGGTACGCCCCAGCCAGCGCCCTGGTAGCACTGCTGGGTGTAGTCGCCGGGCTGCCAGCCGAACCGTTCCTGGTCGGTCATGTGCACGAACTGGATACCGAGCCGGGCGGTCATTCGCACGCACAGCGTGTACTGCGCGAGCACCGCATGCACCATCTCGTCGACCGGCGCGGACACCATCAGCTCGGCCGTGCGCTCGTCGCCGTGGGTGAGCTCGAACACGGCCGCCTTCAGCGCCAGCACCCGCATCGCCTCGACGAACAGGGGTCCGGCGTCACGGGACAGGTCGAAGCTGGCCACGATCGGGTACCCGGTGAACGTCGCCCAGCAGTCCGGGTAGAGCCGGGTCGACTCCGCTAGCCGCCCGTACTCCTCGGACGCCTCGATCAGGTCGAGGATCTCGGTTGCCCGCCGGCCGACGTCTGCCGGCGCCGGCCTGGTTGTGTTGTTCACGGTGGGGCTCCTTCCCACGTTTGGCGACACGGCGGCCCGTGCGAGCCGCCGCGCCGGCTTCGTTCCGGGCTCGGCCGTTGCCGTGGCTGCGCCGGCCCGTCGTTGTGCGGCTGACGCCGGGAGGCACTGTTCCCGCCATCGGCCTCTCGGTAGCGTCACAGGTGCGCTGTGCGACCGGCAGGGATTGACCCGTTGACAGAGGTTGACTGTGGACACGTTCGGCGAGGCACTGCGGCGGGCCCGCCGGCGCGCCGGGTTGTCCCTGGACACGCTCGAAGCACGGGTCAACTTCAGCAAGAGCTACATCTCGAAGGTGGAGAACGGGCGCCGGCCCGGCAGCCGTGAGTTCGCCGAGCATTGCGATACCGCGCTCGACGCCAGCGGCGACCTGGTCGCGGCGTACGAGCAGGACGCTGTTCAGCGCGGTCCGGCGGCGGCTGGGACGGTAGCGTTCCATGACGTGTACCGGCGCACGTTCCTCAACCTCGGTGCCGCCGCGGCCGCGGCGGGTGTGGCTGGCCTCGCGGGAATCGATCTGCAGGACGGCGCCGAGCTGACCGAGGCCGACCTCGATCAGCTCAACCGGAGCGTCGTGCGGCTGCGGGCGCTGGACGCGCGGCACGGGGCCGCGGACCTGTGGGACGTCGCGGCCGCACGGGCTCGGGGCATCGCCTCCTTGCTGGACCACGCCGAGTACAGCGACCAGGTGGGTGCCGCGCTCGTCGAGCTGGCCGGGCGCGCCTTCATGT
This sequence comes from Phytohabitans flavus, assembly GCF_011764545.1. GTDB lineage: Bacteria > Actinomycetota > Actinomycetes > Mycobacteriales > Micromonosporaceae > Phytohabitans > Phytohabitans flavus. The sequence continues at coordinate 2,167,364 of NZ_AP022870.1, forward strand.
GCGCGGGCTGGCTGGCTACCGACGCTGGCCAGCACGACGGGGCGCACGCCTCCTACACCGAAGCTCTCGCGATCGCTGGCCAGGCGGGCAGCCCAGAAATACAGGTACATGCCCTGTCGAACCTCGCTTTGCACGCCGGCGTGCAGCGCCGACCACGGCCGGCCCTGCGCTACGTCGCGGCCGCCGAGCGGGCCCTGCCCGCACAGCCGCTGGGCCGCGTGCCCGCGATGCTGGCCATGCGCCGCGGCCGCTTGCTCGCCATGCTGGGCGACGTCGACGGCGCCAAGCAGGCGTTCACCGCCGCGCGGCACACCCTTGATGGGGACCAGGCCGCTCCGGTGTCGTGGCTGGGCTTCTTCGGCCACGCCGAGATCGACGCCGTGGAAGCGGACGCGGCCCTGGACCTGCGCAAACCGAAGCGCGGCGCGATCCTGCTGGAGGAGTCACTAGCGGCCTACGACCCGAGGTTCGCCCGCAACCGCTGCCTGCACCTCGTGCGGCTAGCCAAAGCTCGTACATCAGCGGGCCAGGTCGACGCCGGCGCCCACGCCACCAGCGAGGCACTCGACCTGCTCGACAGCGACGTGGCCAGCGTCCGCGTAGGAACAGAGCTGCGGCTCCTCGCCGAGCAGCTCCACCAGCACCGCAAGCTGCCGGCCGTCGCCGACGTGCTCGCCCGGTACCGCACCACCCCCTACGGAGCGCCCGCATGAGCGATCTGGTCATCGAAGGACACGATGCGGCCGGCCTGCGCGCGATGCGTGAGCCGGTGCTGGCCGTGTATCGGCAGGTGTACGCCGACCAGCTCGGCGACCCGTTCCGTACGCCAGAGCGGTTCTGGGAGCGGTTGGACGCGTACGCCAGCCGCGACGGCTTCGGCATGGTCTGCGGCCACGTGGCCGGCGAGATGGTCGGCTTCGCACTCGGCTACCCGCTACCCGCGCGGTCGCGGTGGTGGGAAGCGCTACGCGGCGAGTACGAAGGCGACCAAGCGTTCACCCGGGAGGACGGTACCCGGACGTTCGCGTTCAACGAGCTGATGACCGTGCCGGCCTGGCGCGGCCGCGGCTTCGCCCACGCCCTTCACGACGCGCTACTCGCCGACCGCTCCGAGCAGCGCGCGACACTGCTCACCCGGCCGGACAACGAGCCGGCGCACTCGGCCTATCTTCGGTGGGGCTGGCGCATCGTGGGCACGATGCAGCCCTTCCCCGACTCGCCGATCTTCGACGCGTTCGTTCTCGACCTGCCGTAGCGCACCTGGCGACGGCTAGGGGCGGAGGACGCTGTAGATGACGACGTCGCGCCAGCGGCCGGCGCGGAACTGGGTCGCGCGCAGCACCCCCTCGCGTACGAAGCCGGCCTTTTCCAGGGCGCGTTGCTCGGCCATGTTGTCCACGTCGGTGTACGCCTCGACGCGCTGGACCGGGCCGGTGTCGAAGAGGTAGGCGACGAGGTGCTTCTGGGCCACCGTGCCGACGCCCTTGCCCCGGTACTCGGGGAGCAGCGAGATCCCGATGTTCCAGCACCACCAGGTGTCCGCGCCGTACGACACCCGGCCCCAGCCGACCGTGCCCACGACGGTGCTGTCGTGTACGACGATCAGGCAGCCGCCGTCCGGGGTGATCAGGCCGTTTTCGTCGAAGCGGCGCCGCGTGGCGCGGACGTCGCGGAAGCCCGACCAGTTGAACGTGCCGCCGGCGTCCGGCTCCACGGCCTGCCGCTCGAACAGCCAGAAGTCCTCCGCGGTGGCCGGCCGGAGGACCACGCGCGCCTCGTCCACGGCGCCAGCCTAGACGCCGGTGGGCGAGTGCTTCGGGGTTGCCACGCCGGGGTACAAACAGGACGTGACGATGCGGTGGGTGCGGCTAGGCGGGCTCGTGCTGGCGCTGTTCGCGGCGGCGTGTTTCGTGGGTACCGACGACCAGGGCGCACCGCCCGAGGCGCCGCCGCCCGCGAGTGGCTCGCCGGGGAGCAGGAAGACGGCACGATGACCGTCGAGGAGTTCCAGCGGGACATCGAGGGCGCGGTCGACGTGGCCGAGGCGTACTGGGGCAGCGGGTCCGCGGCTTCGAGCCGGTGCGGCGGATCACCCCGTACCAGCAGGAGGGTGAGGTCGCGTGCGGCGGCCAGCCGCTGACCCGCAACAACGCGGCGTACTGCTCGGCGGGCGACTTCATCGCGTACGACGTGAACTGGGCCGTCGGCGCTTTCCGCCAGATCGGCGACGCGTTCATCTTCTACCTGCTCGGCCACGAGTACGCGCACGCGGTCCAGGTGCGCCTCGGCATCCAGTATCGGTTCACCATCCAGCAGGAGTTGCAGGCCGACTGCATGGGCGGCGCCTACATCGGCGACTCGGTGAAGGCGGGCAGCCTCACGCTCGACCGGGGCGACATCGACGAGCTGCGGCAGGGGCTGCTGGCGGTGGCGGACGACCCGGGCCAGCCGTGGTTCGCGCCGGACGCGCACGGCACGGCGGAGCAGCGCACCGACGCGTTCTTCGAGGGGTACGAGGGGTCGCTCGCCCCCTGCGACATCACCTGAGGCCGAGCGCCCGCAGCGCCTGCCGCACGACGCGTCCCTGCCCGAAGCCGAAGTCGCCCTCCGCGGGCAGCCGGTCCACCGCGAACCATTCGAACGCCTCGGCCTCACCGGTGGGCGCGGCTGTGCCAGAGCAGATTCCGGTGTACGTGTGGGCGATCGAGTGTTTGCGCGGGTCGTGGAAGTCGCCGATACCCGGCTGGGAGAAGTACTCGACGGTGGTGGCGTAGGCGAGGGACGACACGGTCATCTGGGTGCCGAGCGTGGCCGCCAGGTGACGGGCGACGGCGGCGGCGAGGGGCTCGTCCCGCAGGACCGCGCCGCCGACCAGGCACCAGCCGCGGCCGCCGGGCGTCTCCCGCAGGATCAGGCCGACGCGGGGCGTGGCGTCCGTCGAGAGTGGCAGCAGGTCGACGCAGGAGATGGGTACGCGGGCGAGGATGCGCTCGTACTCGTCCGCCGGTATCCAGCGGTCGCCGGCGCCGATGATGTCCGTCACGACGCTCCATCATCCGGGTGAGGCATCGGCCACAACGGGCGGGGCAGCGCAAGCGCGGCTTCGGCGGATCGGGGAGGATCGAGGTCGTGACGTATAGCAGGCCGGGCCTCGGCGCCGTGTTGTTCGATATGGACGGGACGCTCGTCGACAGCGAGCGGCTGTGGGACGTCGCCCTCCGCGAGCTGGCCATCGAGTACGGCGGAAGCCTCTCCGACGCCGCCCGGGTGGCGATGATCGGCAGCGACGCCGCGAGTTCGATGCGGATCCTGCACGCCGACATCGGCCAGGAGTGGCGCGAGCTGGGGCCCAGCCAGGCGTGGATCGCGCGGCGGATGAGCGACCTGTTCCGGACCGGCCTCGTGTGGCGCCCGGGCGCGCTCGCACTGCTGTCCGCGGTACGCGCGGCGGACCTGCCGACCGCGCTGGTGACCTCGACCGCCCGGCCGCTCGTCGAGGTGGCGCTGGACACGCTGGGCCGGGAAAACTTCGACGTGGTGGTGGCCGGCGACGAGGTCCGCGCGCCAAAGCCCGACCCGGAGCCGTACCTGCTGGCGGCCCAGCTGCTGGGCGTCCCGATCGAGCGGTGCGTGGCGATCGAAGACTCGCGTGCCGGCGTGACGAGCGCACTCGCGGCGGGCGCGGCGGTGCTCGGCGTGCCGAGCGAGGTGCCGCTCGACCCGATCGAGGGCCTGCACCTGCTCGAAAGCCTGGCCGGCGTCGACCTGACACTGCTGGGCAATCTCTTGGTGCGTGCGGAAGCCTTGTAGACATCGGTCGCGGCGCGGCGGATGCGGCTACCGTGATGTCTATGGCGGTTGTGAAGATCAACGCGATCGAGGTCCCCGAGGGCGCTGGCCCGGAGTTGGAGCGGCGGTTCGCCGCCCGGTTGCACGCGGTGGAGCACCAGCCCGGGTTCCTCGGATTCGAGCTGCTGCGGCCGGTCGCGGGGAGAGCCGCTACTTCGTCTACACCAAGTGGGAGAGCGAAGAGGCTTTCCAGGCATGGTCCAAGGGCCCGGCCCGGGAGGCACACGCGGGTGCCCACGGTAAGCCGGTGGCGTCCGGCGCCGCCCTGCTGGAGTTCGAGGTGGTCCAGCAAGCCTGACGCGCTCGCTAGTGCGGCTGAAATTCGGTGGCGTGCCGGGCCGGGGTGGCCCGACGATGCCGGGATGGCGATCTCGGATGCGGATGGGCCTGTCCCGGCGCGGTGGACGCGGTCGACGGTGTACCAGGACATGTGGGTCGACCCGGACGACGACCCGCGCGAAACCGATGTCCAGGCCGTTGACGAGCGTGGCGTACTGCTGGAGTACCTGCGCTACTACCGCCACACGCTGGAGATGAAGTGCGCGGGGCTGGACGCCGAGCAGCTGGCCCAGCGATCGGTGCCACCGTCCACGATGTCCCTGCTCGGGTTGGTGCGGCACCTGGCCGAGGGGAGCGGCACTTCCGCCGGGTGATGGCCGGCGCGGACGCGCCGAAGCTCTACTGCACCGACGAGGACCGTGACGGCGACTGGAACGGGGCGGTCGCCGACCCGGCGGTCGCGGCGGACGCCTGGCGGCAGTGGCGGGCCGAGGTCGAGGCCACCGACCGGTTCGTGGCCGGCGTCGCCGACCTCGGTACCAAGAACGCCGGCGTCTCCGACCTCGGCCCGGTCGGCGCGGACTTGCAGCTTCGCGACATCCTGGTGGCGCAGATCGTGGAGTACGCGCGGCACTGTGGACACGCCGATCTGCTGCGCGAGCGCATCGACGGTCGCGTCGGCCAGTAAGGTTAGCCGCCGTTGGCGGAGAAGTGCATGTAGTCCTTCAGCGATCGGTAGTCGCCGCCCCACTTCCAGCCGATCGCGGCGAAGGCGCGCACGGCCGGCCCTCCGGGCCGCACCATCCCCGGCCGCGCCTCGGCCCGGTCGAGGTAGTCGGTGGCCAGCTCCGGCAACACCACTTTGCCTTTGTGGTACGGGTTCTGGAACGGGTTGACGTCCACGGCGAGCCCGTAGGCGTGCTGGGACCACGACTTGTGCCCTCGCACCGGCCGGCAGGCGAACGACTCGGTGGTGTTGCCGTCACCGGTGGGCGGCGCGTTCATGTCGGCCGCGCTGGAGATCCGCATCCGCTCGATCGGGAAGTCGGCGGCGAAGAGCTGCCCGAACACGGTGACGAGGTCGTCGGCCGCCCGCGCGTTGACAAGCAGTTCGCCGGTATGGGCGCGCCCGTCGAAGCCGCGGAAGCTGACCGTGAGGTAGCGCAGGTCCGCCGCGGCCACCGGACAGTCGTCGCTCCAGCTGGACCGGGCGAGCACGCTGGCGGGCACCCGCTGGACGGTCGAGTGGAAGCGGCCATCGGGCGGCGGCGGCAGGTCGTCGACGGTGATGATGGACCGGTTGCGCAGCTCGGGTGGGGTGTCCTGGGCCGCCGCGAACCCGCCGGGTCCCACCTTGAGGACCCGCGTTCCCAGCCACGGCGGCGCGGGGGTGGCGTCCCCGACGCGGGCCGCCGGCGGGCTCGGGGACGTGGCACGCGCTGTCGGCGGGGCGGTCGGGGCCGGCGGAGTCCGTGCCGGCTCGCTCGCGGCCGGGCTGGCCGGGACGCCGGAACAGCCGACCAGGGCATAGCCGAGGCACACGACCACGACCAGCCGGGTGGCACCGCGCAGCACCGTCAACTCCACTCGCCTCCGCCGCAACCTGACCGCGTGCGGCGCGCCGTTATTCGATTGCTTGCCCCGGCCGGCGGCGGCTAGCGTCCGTGGGCCATGGAGGCGAGCGCCACGCCGGCCAACTGGCTGGAAATCAACCGCGCCAACTGGGACGCGCGCGTCCCGGTCCACCTTACCGGCGAGGTGTACGACATCCCGGCCTTCGTCGCCGGCGAGCAGACGCTGCGTGACCACGAACCCGGCGAGGTCGGCGACGTTCGCGGAAAGTCGCTGCTGCACTTGCAGTGCCACATCGGCTTGGACACTCTGTCGTGGGCGCGCAGGGGCGCCACCGTGACGGGTCTGGACTTCTCCCGGCCGGCACTGGACGCCGCCGCGTCGGTCGCGGCTCAGATCGGTGCCGCCTCCGCTCGTTTCGTGCGAGCCAACGTCTACGACGGGGCGGACGTGCTCGCCGGCCAGAGCTTCGACATCGTGTACACAAGCATCGGGTCGTTGCAGTTTCTGCCTGACCTGGAAGGCTGGGCGCGGGTGGTCGCCGCGCTGCTGGCCCCGGGCGGGATCTGCTATGTGGCCGAGACGCACCCGCTCCTCGGCTTTCTCGACTTCGACTGCCGGAGCCTGCGCGGCGGATACTTCAACCGCCAAGTGATCGTGAAGGACGAGGGCACATACGGCAACCCGGGTGCGGAGCTGGAGTCGCCGGTCAGCTACCAGTGGATCCACCACATCGCGGAGGTCGTCAGCGTGCTCGGCGGCGCCGGCCTGCGCGTGGAGTTCGTGCACGAACACGACTGGATCTGGTTCCCCATCTTCCCGGTCCTGGTACGGCAGGACGACGGCCGGTGGCGGTTTCCGGATGGGCACCCCACCCTCCCGCTCCAGTACTCGCTGCGCGCCAGGAAGGACAGCGCCACCTGATCATTCGTCCCGGATGCGGGCGTGCAGGTGCATGTCGTGCCGGCCGTCGGAGTGGATGGCGGCGCTCCGCTTGGTGCCCTCCAGAAGGAAGCCCGACTTGGTGGCGACGCGGCACGAGGCCTGGTTGCGGGTCGAGTGGACCAACTCCAGACGGTGGAAGCCTGTCTCGCCGAGGGCCCAGACGCTCAGGGCGGTAAGCGCGCGGGAGGCCACGCCCACGCCGCGGGCGGCTGGCAGTACCCAGTACGCGCACTCGGCGACACCGTCATCGAGATCCAGCCCGCGCAGCGCGATGCGCCCGAGCACCGCACCGTCGCTGCCGGTCACCGCCCAATGCGCGCCCTTCTCGTGTGCCCAGTCCTGGCGGTACTGGTCGAACCACTCACGGACCTGGTCCTCGGATACAGGTTGGCGGGTGTGCCAGCGCTGGATCCCAGGGTCGCGATAGGCGGTGTAGAAGACGGCGGCGTCGGTGGCCTCCCACGGCCGCAGGAGCAAGCCGCCGGTGGCGGAGAGCACTGGCTGCGGGGTGCCGGCGAGCGTGCCGGCGGAGATGGCCGGCAGCGTCGTGAGCTTGAAGGTCACTGCCGATTTGAGGGTATCGAGGAAGCCGGCCCAGCCGGTGCTGGTGTTCGCGACGAGGTTGGGCGGCACGTTCGTGTGTCGCAGGGTCAGCAGGGTGCCGCCGGCTCGCGCGGACAGGGTCACCTCGACCTGGGAGGAGCCGGGCGGCAGGTCGGGTACCCCAGGCGTCGGCTCCCAGCCGAACGTAAAGACGATCTTCTCGTACGGCCGAAGCTCGACGAAACGGCCGCGCACGACGGGCCTCGGAGGCTCGGTGAGCTGGAACCTCAGCTCGCCGCCCGGCGTCGGGTCGAGGTCGGCCGGACCGAGCCAGCGGGCCATGCGGGCCGGATCGGTGAAGAAGCGCCAGACCGTCTCGGGCGGTGCGTCGATCTGGATCGTCCGCTCGATCATCCTTTGTGTTCCTTCTCCGCTTCTCGCTTGAGGTTGTCGAGCCGGGCCGCCCACATGGTGTCCAGGAAGCCAGCCGCCTCGGCGAAGCCCTCGGCCCGCAGCCGGTAGAGGCGGCGGCTTCCGTCGCGTCGCACGTCGAGCAGTCCGGCGTGGACCAGGACGCGCAGGTGCTGGGAGACGGCTGGCCGGCTGATCATCGGGAACCGCGCGGCGATCTCGCCTGCCGCCACCTCGCGGTCGCGGGTGAGAAGGAGGATCCCGCGGCGGGTGGGGTCGGCGACGGCAACGAGTACCTCGTCCATCCACATCCTTCGTGTTAGCTTGTGCTTACGAGCTTACACAGTGGGGAGTGTGATTCTGTGATCGAGCGGCTCGAACCCCTGGTCGGCCGGTGGCGATCCAGCGGTCGCACGGTCGACGGCATGCAGATCGCCGGCACGGACGCGTACGAGTGGTTTCCGGGTCGCGGGTTTCTGGTGCACCACGTCGACGTGCGGATGGGCGAGGATCGGGTACGAGCGATCGAGTTGATCGGCGATCCGGACCCGACCGACGGTGGCCGGCTGCGGATGCGGGCGTTCGACGGCCAGGGCTGGTATGGCGAGATGCGCGCGAGCGTCGACGAGGCCGGCGTATGGACGTTCGCCGGGGACACGATGCGCGCGACCTTGACCATCGACCCGGACGGCAAGACGATGGCCGCGAAGTGGAAGCGCTCGACCGACGGCGCGACCTGGGTGGACTGGATGGACATGGAGTTCGCCCGCGAAGCCTGAGCCGGTCGCTGATAAATGGTTGGCGTGGGTGTCGATCTCGCATGAGGATTGCGCTGTCCCAGCCGCGATCACCCGCGAAGGAGACGCCATGTCGACAACGGTCCGGGTGACGGGTGGCGCACTGCGCGGCCGCTGGGAGTCGGATGTGGCGGTGTTCCGCGGGATCCCCTACGCGGCGCCGCCGGTCGGTGCGGGCCGGTTCGCCGCGCCGCGACCGGCGCAGGGTTGGGACGGTGTGCGGCCGGCGGTGTCGTTCGGGCCGCCGGCGCCGCAGACCGATGGGCTCAGCCGGGGCCCGTCCGAGGCGGCGACGGGCGACGACTGGTTGACGGTCAACGTCTGGTCACCCGCCCTCGACCCGGCGGCGAAGCTTCCGGTCATGGTCTGGATTCACGGCGGCGCCTACACGATCGGCACGTCGAGCTGGTCCGAGTACGACGGCGGCCACCTCGCCCGAGACGGCGGCATCGTGCTCGTGACCCTCAACTACCGCCTCGGCGTGGAGGGGTTCGCGGACATCGCCGGCGCCCCCGCCAACCGTGGCCTGCTCGACCAGGTCGCCGCCCTGGAGTGGGTGCGCGACAACATCGCCGCCTTCGGCGGCGACCCGGACCGAGTGACGATCTTCGGCGAGTCCGCCGGTGGCGGTTCCGTCGCCGCCCTGCTGGCCATGCCCGGCGCGGCCGGGCTGTTCCGCGGCGCTGTCGCGCAGAGCATGCCGGGCACGTTCTTCTCCCGCGAGCTCGCCGCCGGCATCGCCGCCGCCTGCGCGGCCGAGGTAGGGCTGCGCCCCACCGTCGCGGACCTTTCCAATGTGGACCCGGCCCGGCTGGCCGCCGCGGGTGACGCCGTCACCGCCATGGTCGTCAAACAGCCGGACCGCTGGGGCCCGGCGGGGTACCGGTCGATCGTGTTCGCACCCATCGTCGACGGTGACATCCTGCCGGCCACTCCGTGGCAGGCCCTGAGCGCCGGCGCCGCGCGGGACGTCGCGCTGCTCGCCGGACACACCCGCGACGAGCAGCGGCTGTTCACCGCCATCACCGGCCTGCTCGGCCAGGTGACCCCCGACCAGGCGGCGACCGCCCTCGACATCCTCGCGCCCGCCCCGGACGGCGCCCACCGCTATCGGGACGCCTACCCGGACGCCGGCCCCGACCAGCTCTACGAACTCGTCAACTCCGACTGGCTGTTCCGCATGCCGACCGTGCACCTCGCCGACGCGCACGTCGCGGGTGGTGGCCAGGCCCATCTCTACGAGCTGACCTGGCCCGCCCCGGGGATGGGTGGCGTCCTCGGCGCCTGCCACGGCCTCGACAGCCCGCTCGTGTTCGGCAACCTCACCAGCGGCCAACCCGCCCTGCTCTTCGACGACGAGCCCAGCACCGACGCTGTCGCGTTGTCGGTGCGGATGCGGGCGGCCTGGACCGCCTTCGCCACCCACGGCGACCCAGGCTGGCCCGCCTACACTCCCGACCAACGCCTCACCCAGATCTTCGACACCCCCTGCGCCGTCACCACCTACCCGGAGCAGCCCTCACGCCTGATCTGGCAGGACCATTCCTTCGCACCCCTCACCCCCGCCTGAGCGACCGCACCTCATCGGCGTGGACGACCGCGTCCGGGGCCGGGGCGGGCGAGACCTTCCGGAGTCGGGTTCATCGCGTCTGTCCACAATGGCAAGTGCAAGATCGAGATTTGAGCTACCGCGACGTCCGCGGTGGTCCGGACCGCTGCTCCCGCGGCCTCACCCTCCGCGATTCACAACCCCGTCGCCGGCCTCGCGGCCGGCAGCGTGAGAACCGCTGGATCTAGTCGACTTTCTGCTGCCAGGACGGCAGAAAGTCGACAAGATCTGCCGGATCGCTCTGGCCGCAGCGGCGGTCAAGAAAGCGGCGTTCAGGTCGGCGAGTTCTGGTCGCCGCGCGGGATGGGCGGGTCACGGGCTCTCCGCCGGCGATGCCGGCCGGGGGTTTGATTGTGTGCCGCGGAGGGTGAGGCCGCGGGAGCGACGGTCCGGACCACCGCGGACATCGCGGTAGCTCAAATCTTGGGCCGTGGGTCTAACCCCAGTCGGCGCGGAGCATGGCGTAGACGTACTCGTCCCGCCAGGCGTTCTTGAGCAGCGCGTTCTGCCGGAAGTGGGCTTCGCGACGCATGCCCACCCGTTCCAGCAGCGCGGCCGACGCGGTGTTGGCGGCCGAGCAGCGGCCGATGATGCGGTGTAGCCGCAGGCCCTCGAAGCCAAGCCGCAGCACCTCGATCACCGCCTCGGTGGCGAGGCCGGCGCCCTGGTAGCGCGGGTTCAGCACGTACCCGACCTCGCCCTGCCGGTGCCGCTCGCTCAGCCACACAAGCTCGACCTGGCCGACCACCACGCCGCTTTCCCGGCCGACCACCGCGAGGCTGAGGCAGTCGCCCTCGCGGGCCAGCCGGTCCTCCCGGACCATCCGCTCCAAGGCCATCTTGACCTGCACCAGGTCGCGGGGTTCCCAGAGCATGTGCTCGGCCACCTCGGGCAGCCGCTGGTACTCCCACACCGGGTCCAGGTCGCCCATCGTGAACGGGCGGAGCGTCAACCGTCGAGTGTGGATTGGATGGGAGGGTCGGAACACTTCGATGATCTTACGGTCCGCTCGCGCTCCACGATCGCCAGACCCGGTACGCGACCGCGGTGATCGGGACGGCCACCACCGCGCCCGCCACGCCCGCGGTGAGCCCACCCGCGGTGACCGCGATCAGCACGACGGCGGGGTGCAGTTTCAGTGCGCGGCCCATGATGAGCGGCTGGAGGAGGTTGCCCTCGATCTGCTGTACGGCGACCACGACGATCAGCACGAGAAGCGCGTCGACCGGGCCGTTCGCGGCGAGGGCGACGAGCACCGCCACCGCACCGGCCACGGTCGCGCCGATGACCGGCACGAACGCCGCGATGAACGTGAGCAACGCCAGGGGCAGCGCCAGCGGTACCCCGATCAGCACAAGCCCGATCCCGATGCCGACCGCGTCGATCGCGGCGACCGCGAGCGTGCCCTGCGCGTACCGGGCGAGGGCCGTCCACCCGGCGTGGCCGGCCTGGCGGGCGCGGTCGCGGCTGCGTTCGGGCAGCCGCGTCGTGGCCCAGCCGGCCATCCGGCGGCCGTCCTTGAGCAGGAAGAAGAGGAGCACGAGCGCGAGCAGCGCGGCGCCCAGCGCCTCGGCGACACCCATCGCCGCCGACGCGACGCTGCCGCCCGCCGAACGGGCCCGTTCGCCGATCCGGTCGCTGACGCTCTGGAGCTGCTCCTCGCTCATGCCCGCGCCGATCACCCACTCCCGGGTGCGGTCCCACCCCTGGGCGAGCTGTTGTGGCAGGTCACTGGCTTGTTCGGCGGTGACCTGCCACAGCAGCGCGGTGGGCACCACGACGACCGCGAGCAGTACGCCGATCGCCGCGAGCGCGGCGACCGAGTCGGGCACGTGGAGGCGGCGCACCGCGGCGGCCACCGGATCCAGCAGCGCGGCGAGCAGCAGCGCCACGATGATGGCCAGCGTCAGTGGAGCCACCAGCACCGCGAGGCGGATGACCAGGTACAGCACCGCGGCGATGAGCAGCACGCAGCCGCTGGCCACCGCGCCGTACCGCAGCGACCAGGACAGCGACTCCCAGACACCGCGCGTTTTCGTTGGTTTCTCGGCCAGATCGGTGGTCGACACGCCGCCATGTACCCGGTGGCGTTGTCCTGTACACGCCTTGTCGGACCCGAGCGCTACGGTGACCCGCATGATCACGCTCGATGGCCGCGCCCTCAACAGGGCCCTGCTCGCCCGCCAGCTCCTGCTGACCCGGAGCGGGATGAGCGCGTTCGAGGCGCTGGAGTGGCTGGTCGGGCTACAGGCGCAGGAGCCGCAGGAGCCGTACGTGGGGCTGTGGAGCCGCCTCGCCGACTTCGACCCGATCGAGCTGTCGGACCTGGTCGAGGAGCGCACCGCCGTCCGCACGCTGCTGATGCGCCGCACACTCCACGTGGTCACCGCCCGTGACGCCCTCGCGCTGCGCACTGTGCACCAGCCGATGCTGGAGGCGCGCATGTGGACAACGCTGCGCCGCAACCTCCCCGGCGTCGACCGGGCAGAGCTGGCCGCACTGGGCCGCCCGCTCTTCGAGGGCGAGCCGCGCATGCTCACCGACGCCGCCCGCGAGATCGCCGACCGCTGGCCCGGCGTGGCCGCCCGCGATCTGGGCGATGCGCTGAGCTGCCTGGTCCCGCTGGTTCAAGTGCCACCCCGCGGCCTTTGGGGCCAGAAGGGCGCCGCGCTCAACATCACCGTCGATCGATGGCTGGGCGATTCCTTGGTACCGTCCACGCCTGATGCCGTCGACGGGCTAGTGCTGCGCTATCTGGCCGCGTTCGGGCCGGCCGCCAGCGCCGACATCCGCGCCTGGTCCGGCCTGAGCGGCCTGCGCGAGTCGGTCACCCGCCTGCGGCCACGGCTGCGGGTCTTCCGCGACGATCGGAAGCGCGAGCTGCTCGACGTGCTCGACGGCGAGCTGCCCGACCCGGAGACGCCGGCGCCGGTGCGCTTCCTGCCCGCGTTCGACAACGCGGTGCTCGGCTTCGACGACCGCAGCCGGATCATCGACAAGGAGCACCGCGGCCTGAGCGTGGAGGGCGCGAGGTTCGTGCTTGTAGACGGCCGGGTCTCCGCCACCTGGACGGTCGCCGGCGGTGAGCTGCGGGTCGTCCCGCTGCGCCCGCTGACGAAGCGGGAGCGTGACGAGGTGGCGGAGGAGGCGGACGGGCTGCTGGCTCTGCACGGCGCCGACCGCCTCGACCTGTCTTCTTAGGCGAGTGGGCCCGCGAGCCGGGCCCGGCCAGCGGCTCCTCTTAGGGGAGCGGGCCCGCGAGCCGGCCCGGCCAGCGGCCCAGCACCCGCTCGGGGTCGGTGCCGAGCACACCCTCCAGCAGCGTGGCGTAGACGTCGCGGAAGTCGGTCGTGAACTTGAGGTCGCCGCCGTCGAGGTCGGTCAGGCTGGGCTGAGCCCCGTACAGTCCACCGTGGACACCGGCGCCGAGCAGGAACACGTCCGACGCGGTGCCGTGGTCGGTGCCGTCCGACGCGTTCGCCCGGACCCGCCGGCCAAACTCGGAGTACACCGCCACCACCACCTTGCGCCCAGCGTCAGTACGGGCCATGCGGTCGGCGAACCCCGTCAGCGCCTTGTCCACCTGCCCGAGCAGCACCGACTGGGCCTGCTTCTCGTCGGCGTGCGTGTCGAACCCGCCGAGCGACACCGAGAACACCCGCGTCGCCACCCGCGCCTCGACGCACTGCGCGACGAGGTCCAGCTGGGCCTGGAGCGGGCTCGTCGCCCCGCCCGTGGCGGTCGCGCCCTCGGCACCGTCCTCAGTGTCCGGATCGTCGTCGGCGGCGGCCTGCCGGGCACCGGCCACGAGCGCATTGACCGCGAGGAGGTCCGCGAAGCAGGCGGACGCCCGGGCCCGCAGGGGAGTCTCGCCCTCCTGCGGCTCGCCGAACGCGGCGAACACCGGATCCGCGAGCGCCTCCTTCGCGAGCTGCCGGGTTACCGGGACCGCCGCGCCCGCGCCCCGCTCGCCGGCGAGCAGCACCGGTAGCGCCGGCTCGAAGGAGACCGCGAGGCGCGGGTCACCGCCGCTCGCGTCGAGCCACCGCCCGAGCCAGCCGGTCGTGCCGGGCCGGTCCGGCTGGGCGGTCTGCCAGATGTCCATCGACTGGAAGTGGCTGCGGTTGGGCTTCGGGTAGCCGGCGCCGCGCACGATCGCGAGGCGGCCAGCGCCGTACAGGCCGTGCAGGCCGGCCAGCGCCGGGTTGAGGCCGAGCGCATCGTCCACACGCAACACTTCGTCCGCGCCGTACGCCAGGTCCGGCCGGGCGTCGTGGTAGGCCGGGTCGGCGTAGGGGATGACCGTGTTGAGCCCGTCGTTGCCGCCGTAGAGCGTGACAAGCACGAGCGTGCCGGCGTCCGTGGGCCGGTCGCCCGCCGTCGCGAGGATGTCCCGCAGCGTGTACGCGCCCGCGCCGGCCACCAGCGCGGCCGCCCCGGTGACACCGCTGGCGAGCAGGAACCGGCGCCGGGTCAGCGTGTCCATCGTGGAGCCTCCTCAGCAGACGGTGTACTCAGGACTGATCAGCGCGGCGGTGAGGCGCTGCGCGGCGTTCCGGATGGGCTTGAGCGCGGCCGAGGTGCGGGCGCTCCACGCGTCGACCGCGAGCAGCCTCGCGAGCTCGTCCTCGTCCCGTACCTCCACTGTGGCTTCGGCGGCGATCAGCCGGGCCAGCCGGGCGCGGGCCTGGAGCGACGAGGTGGTCAGCCACGCCGCCCCGTACGGCCAGCCGCCCACGCTCGGCGGCCGCAGCGGCACCTGGCCCATCGCGCCGAGCGCGGCCAGCAGCTGCTTCTGCTTCTGGTCACCGAGGGCGGACGGGCGCACGCCCAGCTGCCGCATCGCGCCGACGGCCCACTCCACCGGCTCCTTCACGTGCTGCCCGGCGGTACCCGCGAACGCGGGCTGGGTGAACGCGGCCCGCAGCAGCGGGACAGCGGCCGTGCCGGTCAGGTCGGCGGGCGGGGCCACCGCCTCGCTGGCGAAGCGTCGCCACAGCCGCCCGGCCAGGAACGTGCGCGCCGCCGGCTGCCGGCACAGCAAGGCGACGAGCGACCGCGCGTCGTACGCCGCCGTCTCGCCCAGGATCGCCTGCGGCGCCGGGTCGTGCCGCCGGCGGACGAACTCGGCCGTGCCCTTCGCGCGGTCGACGGTCCACCCGGTCAGCGCCCGCGCGGCCGCCTGGACGTCGTCCTCCGTGTAGTGGCCGGGCCCGAGCGTGAAGAGCTCCATCAGCTCGCGGGCCAGGTTTTCGTTGGGCGCCTTGCGGCTGTTGCGGTGGCCGTCCAGCCACAGGATCAGCGCCGGGTCGGTCACCATCGCGGTCGCCAGGTCGCGCAGCTCGCCGCGGCCGTACCGGCGCAGCGTGTCCAGCTGCCCGCGCATCAGCACCGCCGACCGTACCTTCTGGACACTGGTCGCCCAGTGCCCGTGCCAGAAGAAGACGAGCTTCTCGCCGAGCTGGTCGTCGGCCGCCACCATCCGGTCCAGCCACCAGAGCACCAGCGCCCGCGCCTGCTCCCGCTGCTCCTGGCGGGCCTGCTGCCGCTGCTCCCGGGTGGAGCCCTTGGTGAGGGCCGCCGCCGGGTCGGTGCCGAGGTCCGGCGGCGGCGTCTCACGCGCCCCCGCGTCCGCCGCCCGCGGGGTGAGCAGCCGGTCCACGGTGGCCGCGTACCCAGCCCGCTCGGCCGCGTCGACCTCCGCCGCCGTCGGCCCGAACGTGGCCCGCCGCAGCAGTAGCGCGACCTGTTCCCTCTCCGCCATCGCGCCGACCCTACGGCCCGAATGTACGAGGAACGTAAGGCTCGCGTTCGGCGTGCGGTAGAGGTTTGGCTCCGGGTCGACTGCCTCCGATGTCGGCAAGCTGACTCGCTCCCAGGGGCTGGGACCCTTAGGGTCGAATGTCATGGCCCGATCGGCGTACACATTGGAGTCCGCCCGCGAGGTCCTGCTGGGCAAGCGGTCGCCCACGGTCAAGGTGCTCGACAGGCTCCTCGGCCTGGGCATCCTGGCGGCCGGCCCGGCGGCGTTGGCCACGGGGCAGCCATGGCTGCTCGCCGCTTGGGGCTGGATCGACCAGAAGAACGAGCTGATCGCCCGGCTCGACGAGCTGGTCGCCAAGGGCCGGAGCAAGCTCCGCAAGGCGTCCGGCGGGCAGCGACACGAGCTGCTCGCGGCGACGCACACCGCGCTGGTCGTGGGCTCGTTCTTCGCCGCCCTGCGGGAGACGGTCGGCCCGGTGTACGACGAGCTGGACGTCACCGACGCCGACATCGAACGCCTCCTCCACCGCACCGTGGCGCCCTCGGCTCTGCGGAGTGCGGTGGGAGAGGTGGCGCGGGAGGAGGTCCCGCTGCCCTGGGCCGGCACCGGGTTCGAGGCCAACCTGGACTCGAACATCCGTCCGTACTACTGGAAGTTGCAGGAGCTGACGCTCGGCTTCTTCGGCGGGCTCCAGGCATGGCACAAGCGGGTCGGTGACCTGATCGGCCGCCGGCCGCTCGCCGAACAGATCATGGAGCGGGCGGCTGAGCGCTACCGCGCCGAGTACCTCGCGCTCGCGGCCGAGATCCCGGAGTTCCGCATCTGGGCGCTCTTCGGCGAGCACCTCGCCGAGCAGCGGGCGCTCGGCCGCCTGGAGGAGCTGGCCGGCGACCTCGTGGCCGCGACGAAGGCGCCGGCCGCCGGGGCCCGGAGCACGATCGCGGACATCAACCGCGCCGTACTCGCCGAGCCCATCGTCGACCTGGCGGAGGCCGCCGAGGTGACCGCCGTGCGGGTGCCGACGGTGGCGGACGGCTACGTCGAGCCCGGCTTCCGGTGGGCGGTGATGACGGGGACGTCGCAACCCGCGCAGGAGTCGTGGTGGGAGGAGAAGCCGCACGGCACCGACCTCGCGGCCTTCCTGGCCGCTCACTTCGTCTCGCCGGCGGCGGCCGAGCGCCCGCTGGTCGTGCTCGGCCATCCGGGGGCCGGCAAGAGCCTCTTCACGAAGGTCTGCGCGGCCCGGCTCTCCGCCGCCGGCGCGTTCGTCACCGTGCGAGTGCCGCTGCGCGAGGTCCCCGACCCATCGGCCAACGTCTACCGGCAGATCGAGGAGGTGCTCCGCGACTCGACCAACGGCCGGGTCGAGTGGCCCGCGCTCTGCGCGGCGAGCAAAGACGTCGTCCGCGTCGTGCTGATCGACGGCCTCGACGAGCTGATGCAGGCGACCGGCGCGACCGAGTCGCGCTACCTGCGCAACGTCATCGACTTCCAGCGCACCGAGGCGGCCGCCGGTGGGCCGGTGGCGGTCGTCGTGACCTCCCGCACCGTGGTCGCGGACCTGACCGCGATCCCGATCGGCTGCCTGGTGGTCAAGCTGGAGGAGTTCACCGACGAGCAGATCGACGCATGGGCCGAGCGGTGGGCAGCGGCCAACGCAAGCGCCGTCGCGACCGGCGACGTCCGCGCGGTGGAGGCCGCCACGCTGCGGGGGTACGGGGAATTGGCCCGCCAGCCGCTTCTCCTCCTGCTGCTGGCGATCGTGGCGGCTGAGCGGGACCTGCCGCCCGCGGCGACCTCGGCCGACCTCTACCGCACGCTGCTCGACGACTTCGTGCGGCGCGAGCTGGACCGGCCCGACCCGGAGACCGCCCACCTGAGCACGGACGAGCGGCGCCTGGCCGAGCTGTGGAAGTTGGGACTTGTCGCATTCGGCATCCGCAACCGGGGCCAGCAGCACCTGCACGAGCAGGACCTCACGGCCGACCTGCGGGCGCTGCCGCCGCCCGGTGCCGCCCCGCCGAGCCGCGGCCGGGACGTGTCGCGGGCGGTCGACCCGGCGCGGCGGGTGGTCGGGCGGTTCTTCTTCGTCCACGCGCCCGAGGCCGAGGGCGGTGCGGGTGGGCGCAGCTACGAGTTCCTGCACGCCACGTTCGGCGACTACCTGATCGCACACCACACCGCCGAGCTGCTCCGGGACGCGTCCGCGGCCCGCGCGCACCGCACGATGTCGCAAAGTTGGGACGACGACCTACTTTTCGCGCTGCTGTCGCACGCGTTCCTCGGTGGGTTCGGATCGCAGGCCGTCACGTTCTTCGCCGAGCTGGTCGCGGGTGACCCCGCCGTGGCCAGCGTCCTGGAGCACCTCTCCGCCATCGCCGAGGACAGGTGGGGCAAGGGGCGGTACGCGGACTACGACCCCTCGGGCGGCACCGCGGTGCAGCGGCACGCGGCCTACACCGCCAACATCGTCTCGTTGCGAATCGCGATGGCGGGCGACCCGGTGCCGATCGCCCGGCTCTGTCGCCCCGGCGTCGACGTCGAATCCTGGTGGCGGGCACGCGTGCGGCTCTGGACCGCCGCTCTCCCGGAGGCCGAATCGAACGCGGTTGTCGGCCCCCTCTCCTTGGACCGCCTACCCGAGCCGCGCCTTCGCCGCCAGCGGATGTATGGGCATTTCGACGATATCGCCGACATGCTTGCCTTTGACGAGCCGGCGGCCCTGTCGCGCGCCGCTGGGCGCGCCCTGACAAGCGCGGTCTTCGAGAGTTTTGACGACGTTAGTGATCTGGACAGAGCCGAGCTGCTGGTTGAGTCGCTGATTAGTTGGCAGCTCGATCCAGATACGTCGTCTCTCCTCGCTTCCTCGAGTGAGGGGACGCCAGACCTGCTTCTGCTGGCGACCTTCGTGGCGGCGCGACACGGAGCCGACGTCGACACCGAGACCGTCCGCCGCCTTGTGGAGCGCTGTGCAGACGAGAAGCTGGCGATGCCGGCGGAGACCCTGATCGCGCTCCTGGTCCGGCATCCCGACATTCATATCCCGGACCTCCCCTTGCCGACCATCGCCAGGCGGATGCTTCAGCTCGCGGCGCTGACCCGCGGCGAGAGCGGGCGGCCGGCGCGAGCCGTCCCGCCCCCGGAAGTCGTGTCGAACTCGCCGGAGGGACAGGCGGTGAGGGCCCTGCCGCCGGACCTCGCGCGGCGGGTCATCCCCGAGCTGGCCGCGTCGCTCGCGCGGCGGCTGTAGAAAAGACGACGCCTGAGTCAGGGTAGCTGCCGGCCACGCTCCCAGAAATCCGTGCCGGCCGCGACATCGACAGGCTCCTGGCCGGGGAGCTCGACGCGCCAAGGCGCCGGGCGCCCGGTGCGCCGTACACCCTCCGCGGTCACGGTGAAGGTCGCCACCGGGCTCCCGTCCGGGCGGGGATCTCGACGGTCGTCTCGGCTTCCACCTCGAACAGGCGCAGCGTCAGCCCGTCCGCGTAGTCGTAGTCCGGGCGGTCGTCGCGGGCGCCCCATGGCAGGACCGTCCCGGGCCGTACGTACACCGGGACCTGGTCGAAGCCGGACACCTCGCGCACCCAGCGCGGCCCCTCTACGACCTCGCCGGTCAGCAGGTGCGTCCACCGCCCGGCCGGCACGTAGTACGCCGTCTCGCCGGAGGCCGAGAAAACTGGGGCCACCATCAAGTTGTCGCCGAGCATGTACTGGCGGTCGAGGTGGGTGCAGGCGGGGTCCTCGGGAAACTCCGCCACCATCGGGCGCATCACCGGCACCCCCTCGCGGTGCGCGGTGACCGCCGCCGCGAAGAGGTACGGCATCAGGCGGTGCTTGAGGCGGGTGAAGGCGCGCAGCACGTCCACCGCCTCGTCGTCGAAGAGCCACGGCACCCGGTAGCTCTGGTTGCCGTGCAGGCGGCTGTGCGACGAGAGCAGCCCGAAGGGGATCCACCGCTTGAACACGGCCGGGTCCGGGCGCCCCTCGAAGCCGCCGATGTCGTGGCTCCAGAAACCGAACCCGGACATCGCCAGCGACAGCCCGCCGCGCAGGCTCTCGGCCATCGACTCCAGCGTGGACTCGCTGTCGCCACCCCAGTGCACGGGAAACTTCTGCCCGCCGGCGGTCGCGGAGCGGGCGAACAGGACCGCCTCGGCCTCGCCGCGGTGCTCGCGCAGGAGCTCGAAGACAGTCTCGTTGTACAGGTGGGTGTAGTAGTTGTGCATCCGCTCGGGGTCACCGCCGTCGTACCACACCACGTCCGTGGGGACCCGCTCGCCGAAGTCGGACTTGAAGCAGTCGACGCCGAGGTCGAGCTGGGCGCGGAGCTTGTCGGCGTACCACCGGCGGGCGGCCGGGTTGGTGAAGTCGACAAGGCCCATGCCGGCCTGCCACTTGTCGGTCTGCCACACCCCGCCGTCGGGCCGCCGCACGAGGAAGCCAGCGGCGGCGCCCTCGGCGAAGAGCGCCGAGCGCTGGGCGATGTACGGGTTTATCCACAGGCTGATCCGCAGGCCGCGCTCGCGCAGCCGCTTCAGCATCCCCCGGGGGTCGGGGAACGTGCGCGGGTCCCACTCGAAGTCGCACCAGTGGAACTCGCGCATCCAGAACGTGTCGAAGTGGAACACCGACAGCGGCAGCTCCCGCGCGGCCATGCCGTCCACGAAGGACGTCACCGTCTGCTCGTCGTACGACGTGGTGAACGAGGTCGTCAGCCACAGCCCGAACGACCACGGCGGCGGGAGGGCGGGGCGGCCGGTGAGGGCCGTGTACTTGCGCAGGATCTCCTTCGGCGTCGGCCCGTAGATGACGAAGTACCGCATCGACTGCCCCGCCACGCTGAACTGCACCCGGGACACCGCCTCCGAGCCCACCTCGTACGAGACCAGGCCGGGGTGGTCGACGAAGACGCCGTAGCCCGCGTTCGTGAGGAAGAAGGGCACGTTCTTGTACGCCTGCTCGCTGCTCGTGCCGCCGTCCGCGTTCCAGATGTCGACGGTCTGCCCGTTCTTCACGAACGCGCCGAAGCGCTCGCCGAGCCCGTACACGTAGGCGCCCACGCCCAGCGTCAGCTGCTCCCGCACGTAGTGGAGCCCGCCGTCCTCGATGACCGCCATCGCCTTGTACCCGCTGGTGGTGAGCACCTTGCCGGCCGCGACGAACTCCACCCGCCACGGGTCCCGCTGGAAGCGCACCGACAGCGACCCGGACGTGAGCGTGAGCCCGTCGACCGAGGCGGCACCCTCCACCGTGGACAGCTCGAAGAACGGGCCGCGGGACACCTCGCCGGAGAAGTGCGACACGGTCACGCCGATGACGTCCGGCATCGGCGACTCGGCCCGCACCGTCACAAGTGGACGGTTGAGCGTGTCACCGCGGTGCTCCAGCCGTTTCGTCGGCGCGTACACCATGAGCGAGTCGCGGTCGGCGGTGTGGTCGTGCACCTGCGCGGGGTACAGGGGGTGGACGCCCTCGCGCATGTGCCAGTAGCCGTCGGAGAACTTCAAGGCGACACTCCATTCCATTGGGCTCGGCTCCGCGCTCGCTCCGCTCCTCGGTCGCTAGCGCTCCCTGCGATGCTCACTCGCTGTCGCCTCGCGTTCCATTGGGCTCGGCTCCGCGCTCGCTCCGCTCCTCGGTCGCTAGCGCTCCCTGCGATGCTCACTCGCTGTCGCCTCGCATTACTTGATGGCCCCGGACATGACGCCCCGGGACAGGGTCCGCTGGAAGATGAGGAAGAACAGGATCGCCGGCAGGATCCCGAGCAGCGCCGAGGCGCTCGTCGTGGTGGCGTCCATCATCCGGTCGCCCTGGAGGACGCCGAGGGCCACCGGCACGGTCTGCTTGTCGTTGGAGATGAGAAAGATGAGGGGCAGGAAAAACTCGTTCCACGTCCAGATGAAGAAGAACGTGAACAGCACCGACAGGCTCGGCCAGCTGATCGGCACCACGACCCGCCAGAGCGTGCGCACCTTGCCAGCACCGTCGATCGCGGCCGCCTCGAGCATCTCCCGGGGGAATGTGGCGAAGACCGAGGAGAGCAGGTACGTGCCGAACGCGCTCTGGATCGCCGTGAAGATGACGACGACCGCGAGCTGCGTGTTGTAGAGACCGACCTCTTTGGACAGGTAGTAGAGCGGGTAGACCAGCGCCTCCTGGGGCAGGAGGTTGGCCAGCAGGAAGAAGACCAGGAAGGCCGAGCGGCCGCGGACCCGCCCGATGCCCAGCGCGTAGGCGTTGAGCACCGAGACGACGACCGCCAGCACCGCGACCGAGAAGGCGATGACGAAGCTGTTGAAGAGCTTCTCGCCGAAGTCGACCCGGATCCAGAAGTCCGCGAGCCCCTTCAGGTACAGGCCGTTCGGGAGCGAGAGCGGCCCGTCCGTGGCGTACTCGTCGGGGCTCTTGACCGCGTTGACCGCGACGAGGGCGAACGGCGAAAGCACCAGGAGCACGAGCACCGTCAGCGTGGCCAGCACAGCGGGCCGGAGCGCGCGGTTCATGCCAGGTCCCGCCGTTCGTCGCGGGCCTGGATGCGCAGGAACACCACCGACAGCACGACGATGATGAGCGCCAGCACAGTGGCGATCGCCGAGCCGTACCCGACCTGGGCCTTCTCGAAGAAGTTCTGGTAAGCGAAGTACGCCGGCACCAGCGTGGCGTTGCCCGGGCCGCCGCGGGTGAGCACGTAGATCTGCCCGAAGATCTTCAGCGCGGCGATCGTGGTGGTCACGAGTACCACGTAGATCTCCGGTTTGATCTGGTAGATCGCGATCCGGGTGAAGCGCCGCCACCAGCCGGCACCGTCGATGGCGGCCGCCTCGTAGAGCTCCGGGTCGACGCGCTGGAGCCCGGACATGAACATCACGACCGGATACCCGACCTGGAACCAGATCATGACGACCATGACGCTGTACAGCGCGTAGGCCGGGTCACCCAGCCAGTTCTTGGCGAGGCCGTCAAGATGCGCGCTCGTGAGGATCGCGTTGAGCGCGCCGAAGCTGGGGTTGAGGATCCAGCCCCACACGATTCCCGTCACCGCGACGGGAAGCACCTGGGGAGGTAGAAGCCGGAGCGGAGGGCGCTGGCGGTGCGCGGGCCGATCGCCTTGGCCACGTAGTCGAAGAGCACGGCCGCGAGGACCAGGCCGATCAGTGTCGGAACGACCGCCATCGCCACGATCAGGAAGATGATGTTGCGGAAAGACGCCCAGAAGTTGTCGTCGTCCAGCAACCGCGTGTAGTTGTCCAGCCCGATCCACTCGGGGGTACCCACCCCTGCCACCGGGTGAAGCTGATGCCCACGTTCATCACGAGCGGCAGGACGATGACCACCAGCGAGAGGAGCGCGCCGGGGATCAGGAAGGCGGCGTACCCCCGATTGGATCTCATTTGCCGAGGCTGGTGAGGTTGTCGTTGTACGGCTTGGCGATCTCGTCGAGGACCGCGTCCGGGCTTTTCGTCCCGTTGATGAGATGCTGGGTGCCGGCCACGAGCACGTCGTAGTAGCCGGGCGCCGGCCAGTCGGGGTAGAAGGCGAGCCCGTCCGTCGACGTCACCTTGTCGAAGTTGTCGATGAGTTCCTTGCTCTTGGCGTCGGTGATCGTCGCCGGGTCGGCGAGCACGGGTACGCCGCCGGAGTTGCCGAGCAGGTTCTGGATCTCCGGCTTCATCGTGATGTCGATGAAGTCGTAGGCGAGGCTCTTGTTCTTCGCGTTCTTGGGGACGACCCAGATGTTGCCGCCCGAGCCGGGGTGCAGCGTGTTGCCGGGGAAGAGGAACGTGCCCCACTGGAACTTGGCGTCGGAGACGAAGCGGCCGTACCACCAGCTGCCCGAGATGACCATCGGGAACTTGCCCTGCGTGAACGCCACGCCCATGTCCTCGGCCTTGATGCCGGCCGAGTTCTTCGCGATGTATCCCTTCGCCACCCAGTCGGCGAACGTGGTGGCCGCGTACGTGAACTCCGGCCCCTTGAAGTCGACCTTGCCCTTGTAGAGCTGGAAGCTGTCCACAAAGGAGCGGCTCGCCTTCGAGAGGGCCAACTCGTAGAGGATCTGCTGAGCCGGGTACTCCGCGCCGCCGACCGACAGCGGGGTCACGCCGGCTTTCGTGAACGTGTCCATCGCCGCCTCGAACTCGGCGAGCGTGGTCGGCACCTGGACGTTGTGCTTCGTGAAGAGTTCCTTGTTGTAGTAGACCATCACGTACTCGGCGTAGTTGGGGACGCCGTACCACTTGCCGTCGCCCATGATGCCCTCGGCGTCGTACTTCGAGGTCGTCTGCAAGCTAGGGCCGATCTTGTCCCAGCCGCGCTTGCCCGCCTCCTCGCTGAGGTCGGTGAGCAGCCCCTGCTTCGACAGCAGGCCGGCGGTCGCGTTGCCCTTGTTGTACTCCATGATGTCGGGCGCTTCGTCCGAGTTGAGGATCATCCCGGCGTTCTGCCGGATCTGCTCGAAGCCCTTCTCCTCGAACTGCACCTTGACGCCCGGGTGGGACGCCTCGAACTGCTTGATCGCCTCGGCCCAGGCGACGCCCATGGCGCTCGTCGCGCCCTCGTAGTGCCAGAGCTTGAGGGTCTTGCCGTCGCCGCTGCCGGCGCTGTCGTCGGCGTCGGCTCCGCACGCGGCCAGGACCAGCGACGCGGCGGCGAGTACGGCGATGGTGCCCGTGCGTGCGCGCCGCCAGTTTCCGCTGCTGGCACGACGGAAGCTGGGGGGTGGGTCAAGAAGTCTCACGGCTGCCTCCTCGTGGGGCGGTGAGCGGACCGGGGGTCCGCGTAGCGAGACAGGTAGGTGGGAACGGGGTGCGGTTCGCCGGCCCGGCGTCAACGGGCCCGCGCCCCGGTAGGGCGACGTGTCGAAGAGTGCAGTCGAAGCGCTTCGACTGCTAGTTCGCTAGCTAACGCGACCACCGGCCGCCGTGTCAACGGGGTCAACCGATGATTTCGTAACGGTTTCAGCAACCGACCTCCCCCGAATAGTTCGTATGACGTCTAAACTATTGACAGGTTCCACTGCCGTCGGCAAGTGTCGTTGCGTGCGCGCTCCGAGAGCCTGGCTGGCCGCTGCCGTCACCGCCGTCCTGCTCGCCCCGGTCGCCCCCGCCCGGGCGGCCGAGCCGCCGTACCCGCGGGGGTCGAGCCAAGGAGCCCGGGCGGCCGAGCCGGCATACCCCTTCCGCGACCCTGACCTCCCCCTCGCCGCGCGGATCGACGACCTCGTCGGCCGCCTCACCCCGGCGGAGAAGATCTCGCTGCTGCACCAGTACCAGCCGGCGATCCCGCGCCTCGACATCGGCGCGTTCCGCACCGGCACCGAGGCCCTCCACGGCGTCGCGTGGCTCGGCGAGGCGACCGTCTTTCCACAGGCCATTGGGCTGTCCACAACCTGGGACCCGGAGCTGATCCGGCGGGTCGGCGGCGCGGTGGGGCAGGAGGCCCGCGGCTTCCACGCCCAGGACCCCGCCAACAACGGCCTCAACGTCTGGGCTCCGGTCGTCAACCTGCTGCGCGACCCGCGCTGGGGCCGCAACGAGGAGGGGTACTCCGAGGACCCGTACCTCACCGGCGTCATGTCCACCGCGTACGCGCGCGGCCTCGCCGGCGACCACCCCACCTACCTGCGGACCGCGCCGACGCTCAAGCACTACCTGGCCAACAACAACGAGGTACTCCGGGACACCACGTCCTCGGTGCTCCCACCCCGGCTACTGCACGACTACGAGTACGCGGCGTTCCGCCCCGCGATCGAGGCTGGCGCGGCGACCGGCGTGATGACGTCGTACAACCTCGTCAACGGGCGACCCGCCACTGTGGAGCCATCTCTCGACGCCGAGGTGCGCACCTGGACCGACCGCGACCTGATGGTGGTCAGCGACGCGTACGCGCCCGGCAACCTGACCGGGCCGCAGGCCTACTACACCACGCAGGCGGAGGCGAACGCGGCCGCGGTCCAGGCCGGCATCGACAGCTTCACCCAGGACGGCAACAGCCCCGCGTCCACGGTGGCCGCCCTCACCTCGGCCACCGAGCAGGGGCTGCTGCCGTGGTCCGAAGTGGACGACGCGCTGCGGCACATCTTCTCGATTCGGTTCCGGCTGGGAGAGTTCGACCCGCCGGGGCGCAACCCGTACGCGGCCATCACGCCGGACGTCATCGACTCGCCCGAGCACCGCCGGCTGGCCCGCGAGGCCGCCGACGCGCAGCTCGTACTCCTAAAGAACGCCCGGGGCGCGCTGCCGCTGTCGCCGTCGAAGGCGCGCCGGGTCGCGGTCGTCGGCCCGCTCGCCGACACCGTCTACACCGACTGGTACAGCGGCACGCCGCCCTACACCGTCACGCCGCGCCAGGGCATCACGTCCCGGCTCGGCGCCGGCGCCACCGTCGTCGGCGACGAAGGCGTGGACCGGATCGCGCTGCGCGACGTCGCCACCGGTGCGTACGTCACGGCCACCGGCACCACCGACGCGGACGCGGTGACCGTGGGCGGTACGGGGGCCGGCGAGGCGGCGCAGTTCGACGTCTTCGACTGGGGCGAGGGCCTGCTCACGTTGCGCAGCGCGGCGAACGGGCGCTACCTCGGGTACAACTGGGGGCCGTTCGTCACGCGGGACGCCCAGCCCAACGGGTGGTACGTGCAGCAGCAGTTCAAACTGGAGGGTCAGCCGGACGGCACCTACGCGATCCGGTACGCCGGCTACGAGACCCGCGAGCCGTGGTTTCCGCCGAACCGGTACCTGACCGTCGACTCAGACGGGCGGCTGGCGCTCGGCGCACCGACGGCGGCGACCGCGGCGCGGTTCGCGAAGGAGGTCGTGCGCGCCGGTACCGACAGCGCTGTCGCGGCCGCCACCGGCGCGGACGTCGCGATCGTCGTGGTCGGCAGCATGCCTGCCATCAACGGCCGGGAGACCAACGACCGCGTCTCCACCGCGCTCGCGCCGGGCCAGGCCGCGCTCGTCAAGGCGGTCCGCGCGGCCAACCCCAACACGGTCGTGGTGCTGGAGAACTCCTATCCCACCACCGTCGCCTGGGAGCAGGCGAACGTGCCGGCGATCCTGTGGACAAGCCACGCTGGGCAGGAGACCGGGAACGCGGTGGCCGGCGCGCTCTTCGGCGACACCAACCCGAGCGGGCGGCTCACGCAGACCTGGTACCGCTCCGACGCCGAGCTGCCGAGCATCCTCGACTACGACATCGCCAAGACCGGCATGACGTACCTCTACCACCGGGGCACGCCGCTGTACCCATTCGGGTACGGGCTGAGCTACACGACGTTCGGGTACTCGCCGCTCCGGGTGGACGCGAACGGTGTCTCGCTCGACGTGACCAACACCGGTCGGCGGTCCGGTGTGGAGACGGTCCAGCTGTACACCCACTTTGGACGGTCGCGGGCTGAGCAGCCGCTCAAGCAGCTGCGCGGCTTCGCCCGGGTGTCGCTGGCGCCAGGGGAGACGAAGTCCGTGCGGATCCCGCTGCGCGCCGGCGATCTGTCCTACTGGGACGTGACGCGGAGCCGGCCGGTGGTGGAGAGCGGCACCTACGACATCCTCGTCGGCGCCTCGGCCACCGACATCCGGCGCATCGCGACGCTGAAGGTGAAGGGCGAGACGATCCCGCCGCGGAGCTTCCGCGCGCCGGTCGCCGCCTGGACGTTCGACGACTACTCGGGCACGACGCTCGTGGACACCACGAAGGCCGCCGGCACGGCTGTCGCCGCGACGGCGGCGGGGCAGTGGGTCCGGTACTCCGATGTGGACCTCGGCGGCGGACCCGGGCAGGCGACGGTGCGCGCGTCGTCCGACGCGCCGGCCGGCATCGAGATCCGCCTCGACCATCCCACCCGCGGCCGGCTGCTCGGCACGATCGCCGTGCCCGCCACCGGCGGCCGGTACGCGTGGACGGAGGTCTCCGCGGCGCTGCGGCGCACCGGCGGCCGCCACGACGTCTACCTCGTCTTCACCGCCCCCGCCCGCCTGGACACCGTCCGCTTGTCTTGAGAGGGTGCTTCGGCCTTATGTCCTGGATGAAAGATCCAGGACATTGGGCTACCGCGGCGTCCGTCGTGGTCCAGACCGTCGCTCCCGCGGCCTCACCCTTCGCGGTTGGCAAGCTCACCCCCTGGGCCGTGGCCGGCCGCCCCCGACCGTCGCTTCCGGGTACGCGGTCCAAGCTCTCGAGCTGGGCGCGTGGATGCGCCCAGCATGTAGCGGCGAAGCTCCCGGTCCGAGGCCGTGGTCGTGGGTCTGCGGCTGGGCGCGTCCATGCGCCCAGGTCGAGAGCTCGCGGAAACGGGAACCCGCGCGGGGTTGGGCTTGGACCGCGGACCCGGCAGTGCCTGGGCGCGTCCATGCGCCCAGGTCGAGAGCTCGCGGAAACGGGAACCCGCGCGGGGTTGGGCTTGGACCGCGGACCCGGCAGTGCCTGGGCGCGTCCACGCGCCTAGGTCGACAGCTCGCGGAGACAGGAACCCTTGCGGGGTTGGGCTTGGGCCGCGGACCCGGCAGCGGCTGGGCGCGACCACGCGCCCAGCTCGAGAGCTCGCGGAAACGGGAACCCCCACGGGCCTGGGCTTGGACCGCGGACCCGGCAGTGGAGGTCGGGGATCTCGGCGAGCGCCAGCGAGCCGCCGACCGGAGCGGTGCCCGCGGGAGCATACGGTCTGCGACTGAAGCGGACCGGGGAAAATGCCCATCTCACGGAATCTGAATCTGCGACCCTGAGCGCGAAAGGTGTCCTAACGCGACAGTGGCTTGTGGTAGATGACGAAGTCGCACGGCGTGGCCAGCAGCGGTGCCAGCGCGGCGTAGTCGTCGGCGAAGTCGGCGGTGCGCACGGGCAGGTAGCCGATGCGGGTGTACCACTCGTGCAGGAACTGCTTGACCGGGTGCGTCCAGTCGCGCGGCCACAGCAGCTCCAGCTGCATCGTCGCGAGCCCCTGCTCCCGCGCCCACCCCTCGGCGAAGTCGACAAGCCGCCGCCCCAGCCCGATCCCGCGATGGTCGGGGCTGGCGACGAGCATGCCGAACTCGCCCTCGCCGCTGGCCAGGCGCTGCACCCGCACCGCACCGACAAGCGTGCCGTCGAGGTGAGCCACGGCCAGCTCGCCGGCGCGCACGATGGCGGCCAGCTCCTCGGGCTGGTCCGCTCGGCACCCTCGCGCCAGATGCCCTTCTCGGCGTCGGCGTACACCCGGTTGACGAGGTCGGTGGCCCGCGCCAGGAACGTGCCGTCGCCGGCCGCGGCCGGTGGCAGCAGGGAGATCTCTACCAGCGTCACCCGGCCATGGTGCCATGGTGGTGCCGGTCGAGGGCCACCACGCCGTCGACGAGCGCGCGGCTGGACGTGCCGGTGGCGGGGCCGTACCGGGGTCGCGACACCGGCAGGGCCCGGTAGCCCACCACCTGCCAGCCCGGCGCCTCCAGCGGGGCGAGGGAGTCGATGCCGAAGAGCGCCAGCCCGCCCGGCACCCGCTGGGCGATCGCCTGCATCTGCTTGGCGGAGCCCTCGCTCACGATGTCGGCGAGCCAGTGCACGACGGCGGGACGGCGCGCGAGCGTACCGGCCAGCGCGGTGACCGCCACCGCGGGCAGGTACACAAGCAGGCCTTCGGTCACCACGATCACCGCGCCTGAGTGTCCGGCCTCGTCCAGGACGGCGGTCAGCGCGGTCTCGTCGCGGACGTCGAGCCCGACCCGGCGCACCGGACAGCTCGGCTGCCGCCCGCGCAGAACCCGGGTCTTGAGCTCGACGACGGCCGGGTCGTCGGCCTCGACAAGCTCGCGGAATCCGGACAGGTCCAGCCGGTATGGCCTCGTGCAGAAGCCGGCGCCGAGGTTTACCACCGCCGCCCCCGGCCATCTGTCCAGCGCCGCGACGAGCATCTTGTCGATCAGCACGGTGCGGCCGACGACCTCGTCGACACCGGCGTCGGCGAGGCGCGCGACCTGTGCGTCGGCGCCGCTGGGCGCGAACAGCTCGGCGAACGGGTCCGACAGTCGCGGGTTCGGACGGCGGCTCTCCGCCGCCCGGCAGGCCGCCGCGGCGTACGCGGTGGCCTGCACGCTCTGGTCGACCAGCGGGTTCACTCCCAACGGAACAGTCGGGCGGCGGCCGCGGCGCAGATCACGATGGTGCCGCCCAGCACGGCGAGGGAGACGCCGATCGAGTCACCTCGGTCGAGCCAGGCCCATTGCAGCGACTCGATCGCATAGGTCAGCGGGAGCGCGTCGCTGATCTTCCGCATCCAGCCCGGCATCAGCTCGAGCGGGACGGTGGCGCCGGTCAGGAAGATCATCGGGAAGTACACAAGGTTGGCGATCACCAGGGCCGCCTGCTCGTCGCGGGCGACCGAGGCGATGAGCAGGCCGATGCCGAACATGGCGGCGCCGGACAGCAGCGCGATGCCGGCGAACGCGAACGGGCGGGCCGGCGGGTGCAGCCCGAAGACGAGCGTGCCCACCACGATGAGCAGGGATATGCCCACCACGCAGATCACGATGTTGACCAGCAGCTGCGCGGTGAGGAACGCGCTGGGCTGGGCCGGGGTGGCGCGGAGCCGGCGCAGGAACCCGCGGGAGCGGTACTCGACCATGCCGAGCGGGAAGCTCATCAGCCCGGCGACGGCGAGGACGAGACCGACGTACGCGGGTACGGAGACGTCGACGGTGCCGAGGCCGTCCCACAGGTCGGACGGGTCGTTGCCGTAGATGCCGCCGAAGATGCCCAGCACCATGACCGGGAACACGAGGCCGAAGAACATCGGCGGGAAGTTCCGCAGCATGCGCTTCGACTCGAACGCCAGCACGTTAGGAAACATTGACGTTGTCCGCTTCGCTCGCGGCCGATCCGGCGGCCTGTCCGGTCAGATTGAGGTACGCGTCGTCGAGCGAGGCCGGCAGGTCCCGAGGAGTGCTGCCGTGCTCGGCAAGCACCCGGTCGACCTCGGCCCGGCGCGCCGGCTGTACGTCGAGGAGCAGCCGCTGCCCGGCGACGCGTACCTGCACGCCGGCCCCGAGCGCGGTGAGGCTGTCGCGCAGCTCGCGGTTGCCGCCGGACCCGTCGAGCACGAGCCGGGCCGCGTCGCCGGCGTGCTCGCGGATCAGCTCACTCGGCGTGCCGGTGGCCACGATGCGGCCCTTGAGCAGCACGTTGACCCGGTCGCAGAGGTACTCGACCTCCTCCATGTAGTGCGAGGTGATCACGATGGTGAGGCCCTCGTCGTTGCGGCGGCGCAGCTCGTCCCAGACCACACGGCGGGCGGCGGGGTCCAGCCCGTTGGTGAGCTCGTCGAGGAAGACCACCTGCGGGTTGTTCACGAGTGCCAGTACCAGTGAGAGGCGCTGCTGCTGACCGCCGGAGAGCTTGACGACCTGGCTGCGCCGCTGCTCGCTCAGGCCGAACCGGTCGAGCAGCTCGCGGTGGTCGGCCGGGTCGGGGTAGAACGACGCGAAGAGGCGGCACATCTCCTCGACGGTGGCCCGCGGCGGATACACCATCTGCTGGAGCTGGACCCCGGCGATGCGGGTCATCCGCGTGCGGTCGGTGACGGGGTCGAAGCCGCCGACCCGGATCGTGCCCCCAGCCGGCTTCCGTAGCCCTTCGATGCACGAAAGCAGCGAGGTCTTGCCCGAGCCGTTGGGGCCGATGAGGCCCACGACCTGGCCTTTCGTGGCGCTGAGGTCGACGCCGTCGACGGCCGTGAGATCACCGTACCGGACGGTGACGTCGCGGGCGTCGACGAATGGTCCGGATGCTGCTTGTTCAGTCACCGTTGTCGAGCCTCCTCATCGGGGCACCGCTGCCGCGACGGGAGCGGCCCGGCGCGCGCTGGTCTGGGTGTAGTACGCGGCGAACGAGGCGTGGACGGCGATCGCCGGGAGAACGCTGCCTTCGACGGCAACCAACAGCCCGCACACCACCGCGAGCACCACACTGGACAGTGCGAGCACGGTGGCCTGGAGGGCTGTCTCGGTGAGCAGCACCTGGCCGATGGTGAAGGCCGCGCCGCTGATCGCGATCGCCGCCCAGACCGGCGTGCCGGTGGCCAGGAGGCCGCCGAGGAAGACGCCGCGGAAGAAGAACTCCTCGACGACGGCGCTGGCCGCCGGAACGGCGTAGCGCCATTGCCGCGGCAGCGCGAGGATCTCGGTGATCCAGCGGACGCTGGAGACCGCGCCGGGCACGTCGATGCCGGGTCGCACGGTGTACAACGTGGACATCGCGAACGCGGTCAGCGCGCTGGCGCCGATCGCGGTGAGCAGCAGCAGGCCGACGCTGTGCGGGGTGACGTGCCACGCGAGCAGGCCGCCGAGGCCCAGGTCGCCGGCCCAGAGCAGGACGACCGAGGCCAGGATTCCACCGACCAGGTAGATCACGGTGCCCAGGACCGGGAAGACGTACTTGCTGGGCAGTCCGGTGCGGCCGGCGACCGCCATCCGGATCCGCTGGCGGGTGCGGTTGCGCCGGAAGGGCAGCCGGTACAGGGCGAGCCAGACCACGGTGGCGGCGAGCGCGATGGCGGTGAACACCACCCCGTCCCGGGTCACGACGCCACCTTCCTGCGTGGCAGCAGGGTGAGCACGACGACGTTCTGGACCACGTGGGCCACGAGCGGCACCAGCACGTTGTGACCGCCGAGCAGGTAGAGCAGCCCGAACCCGACGCCGGTGACGGTCTTCTGCACGACGGTCATGGCGCCGAAGTACAGGTGGTTGAGCCCATACACGACAGCGGTAATCGCGAGCGCCGCCGCGGCCGGCCAGCCCAGGACGCCTTCCAGCAGGTGCAGTCCCACGCCGCGGAACAGCACCTCTTCCGCGGCGGCGGCGCCGACGGCGGCGAGCACCACCAGGGCCGACCCGCCGCCGGCGAGCCGGTGCAGCGCGATGCCGGCGAGCCGCCGGTGCCGGATGGCCAGCACCGCCGCGCCGACGGCCCACTCCAGCACCGGGGCGAGGAACCCGAAGGCGGCCGCGGCGGCGTACCAGTACCAATCGACCGACGACGTGAGATCCCACTCCATCGGCGCCAGTGTGGCGGCGAGTGCCGCCACCGCGATCAGCGCGACCGCGAACGCCACCTGCCCCGTCACCGCGGGGTCGAGGCGGCGCGGCGCCGAGCTACGCGTACCGGTGCTGCCGCCGCCGACGACGCCCGCGAGGGTCAGCCGGAACGCCTGCGCCGGGAACGCCGTGCAGAGCAGGATCAGCACGCTAAGGCAGAGGGTGCGGGTGGTCATTCGTCACTCCGCCGTGCGCGACCATGCGCGGATGGGCTTTTGGCGGCAGTCCGGGCAGGCACATGCTGAGCAGTTCGGGGATGAGGACGCGGACCACCTTCCAGTCGGTGCCGGCGAGCTCCGGCGGCGTGATGTCGAGGTAGGTCGCCCAGCGGCTCACCCCGGCCACCATCGCGATCAGCGACTCCAGCGTCGACGGCCCGGAGAGCGGGGCGATCTCCGAGAGCTTCACCGACCCGCTGAACCGGTCGGCGACGATCGCGCGCTTCTTGTCCGCGTCCTGCGGCCCGGCGTAGAAGAGCACGTTCGAGTCGAGGTCCAGGTACGGCGAGGTGTTCGTCGCCGCGTGCACCGAAGCCGTGTCGAAGATCGCGCTGTACATGCCCAGGCCGAGGATGGCCGCGCTCTCCATCGCGCCGCGCAGCAGTGCGGACCGCGGGTCGGCGTCGCCCTGCACCCCGAAGGTGAGCATCGGCAGCGCGTCGGTCTTGCGGTCCATGTACACGCCGATGGTCGGCAGCGGCAGGTCGGGCCGGGTCAGGTGGATCGCCTTGACCCGGTAGTCCGAGTCCGGCCCGAGCCGCATCGTGGCCAGCACCCGCAGCGCGTCGTCATCGTCGATGACGACACCGGGGGACGGGTTCGGCGTGTACCAGTTGAGGATGAACGAGTCGATCTGCACGGCCTCGATCAGCGCGTTGCGGAGCGCGTTCTCCAGCGTCACGTGCGCGGCCGTGCCGGTGGAGAAGGACGGCGTGAAGAGCAGGTCGCCGTGCGTGGCCGAGGTGGTGAAGCCGAGGAAGAACAGCTGCGCCGGCACCCAGAGATCCTCGCCCGGCCGGGTCAGCGACGGGCAGCGCACCCAGGCGATGACGTCGTCCTCGGTGGGCGGCCGGTCGGTGTACCGGTGCAGGCGGGAGCTGAGCAGGCGCTGCTGGTCGGGGCTGAGGATGCCGAGGTACTCCAGCGGCAAGCACTCGCCCTCCTGGGACAGCTCGCGCCACGAGGCGTACCGGAAGTCCTGGTCGAACAGGCGGATGGCGACCATCGCGCCGTACCGCTCGACGCTCTCGCCCATCATCTTGATCATTGCCTCTTCGTGGTAGAGGCCATACCCGCTCAGGTGGTACTGCACCTGCAGGTGCGGGTCGTCCATGATCAGACGGTGGTAGTGCGGCATGGTCGAGGTCATCGCCCGCATCTGCGGCTCGCCGGGGATGTCGGCGACGGCGACGAAGAACCCGGGCATGATGCCGGTCTGGTTCGCCCCTATGTGCCGGTAGCGCCGCAGCATCCGCGTCATCGACGGGTAGTGCGCCACGGTGGTCACCGCAGCACCTCGGCCACGATCCGGTCCACGGCCGCCCGGCTGTTGAAGTTGATCTCGCGTACCCGCTGGCGGGAGACCTTGCCGCAGGCCGGGCAGGCGGGCATGCGCAGCAGGTCCTGCGTCTGGATCTCCAGTGTGGGCAGGTGCACGCTGATCACCCGGCCCGACATCCGGGACACCCCCACCGCCGCGTGCAGGTAGCCCTCGGTCAGCGCCATCGTGGTCAGCAGGCTCATCATCGGCGCGTCGGCCGCACTGGGCGCCGCGGCGCCGACCGGCGAGCGGGCGAAGTCGTGGTAGGAGACATGGTCCTCCAGCCGCGCCAGCGCCCGCTGCTCGAAGCACTCGAAGCAGCCGGTGTGCGGGGACTTCATGCCGACCACGGAGACGAACGGCCCGTCGATGAACGCGCACACCCACGGCACGTCGCGCCCTTCGAGCACGCGGTTGATGTTGCGCAGCAGCGGCAACGACGGCCGCTGCAGGCAGGTCACCAGCGCCGCCGCGCCGGTCAGCGCCGGCGTCAGGTCGGTCACCGCCTGCTCGGTGGCGAGTCCGTCGATACGGGAGGTGAGGTCGGCGGTCGAGAGGTGGTCCACCGTCTCCTGGGCGAGCGGCGCCAGCCGCAGTCGCATACCCGCCGCCAGGTGCTCGGCCTGTGCCGTCGACGCGGCTGAGTCCGACAGGAAGGCGACCTCACCGCTCGGCGGCTCCCCGTCGCCGGGGTACGGCGAGACCATCCGGCCCAGCAGCGCCGCGGTCACCGCGTCCTGGCTGTCGCGGTCGCTGGCGGGCACGAAGAGCCCGGCCTGCGCCAGATCGACGAAGAGGCGCTCGACGTTGGCCGACTCGATCGGCAGCAGCCCCGGATCCAGATGGTCCGCGAGCCGCACCGGCCCGGTCGCCGCGGTGCGCAGCGCGGCGCGGACGGTGGCCGCCACCGCCGGCGACTCGCGGCTGACGTCGATGACGGCTTCCTCGAAGTTCCAGACCCCGGTGCGGATCCGGAACCGGCCGGCGCCGTCCTCGACCAGCCGCGCCGTGTTCGCGAGCCGGTAACTATCCATTGTGTACTACTCTCCCTGCCCGACGAAGGTGAGGTGCACGACGTGGCTGGTCAGGCCGTCCAGGTCGAGCATCTTTTCGATCATTTGCTTGTCGTAGCCGCCCTGGTCGCAGCCGGCCAGGCCGAGCGCGGTGCGGGCCAGGTGCAGGTTCTGCAGGATCGCGCCGACCTCGACGAGTCCGAACACGACACCGCTGTCGCCGTACTTGCGCGAGTTGTCGTAGAGGTTGTAGACGAAGGTCAGAGCGAACCCGGTGCGCTCGGCGTCCAGGTCGGGCGAGCGCAGCACCTCCGCTGGGGACAGCTGCGGATGCGCCGGGAGCGGCGAAAGACCGTGGGCGTGGGGCAGGTACTCGTACGCGCCCGGTGCGAGCCCCGCGACGTTGAACGCGTGGACGTACAGCGTCACCGGGTAGAGGCCGCCACCCGAGGCGACGGTACGCAGCTTGATCACGCCGTGCGGCTCGGCTGGGTTGCCGTAGGGCAGGCTTCCGGTGGCACCCTGGCAGTGGAACAGCAACGCCGACAGGTCAGCCATCGAGATCGGCTCGCCGGTGAACGCGCGGGTGCTGCGCCGCTCGGTGACCACGGCGGTCAGTCCCGTGCGGATCGGCTTCGCGGTGGGCAGCTCGATGACGTTACGCAGGTCCTCCTCGAGGTCCGCGTGGCAGGAGGAGAGCACCGCGTCCGGCTCGAAGAACCGGCCGATGCCCATCTGGAAGCCCAGCCGGGCGTTGTCCGGGCGGTAGTTGAGCAGGAGCTCCTCGCCCGCGAAGGAGTCATCCCCGGTCGCCCATCGACCCCGCACCACGGAGTCTGGAGTGCGGACGACCGTGGATGACGAGTAGATGGAGACAATCGTGTGCTGCATCGCGAAGCTGCCGACCGCCCGGAGGTAGTCGTGGTCCTTGAGCGCTTCCTCGACTTCTTCCCTGGTGCGGCGGTAGGGCATGTCACTCCGATACGAGCGTGGACGGGGAGACGACCGGCAGGGGCCGGATTACCAGGAGCAGCAGCTGGAGCAGCAGCAGTTGCCGCCGCCGCAGGTGGTGGAGGCGCCCGGGGCGACGGTGACCGTCAGCCCGCCGGTGGCCGTGGTGCCGATCTGACCGGAGAAGCTCAGCATGACCAGGTTCCCTTCACTAGTTCAGCGCGTGGACTCGCCGCTACTACCAGGAGCAGCAGCTGGTGCAGCAGCAGTTGCCGCCGCCGCAGGTGGTGGAGGCGCCCGGGCGACCGTGACGGTCAGCCCGCCGGTGGCCGTGGTGCCGATCTGGCCGGAAAAGCTCAGCATGAATTCACCTCCAATGGCGTGATTGGCTGAGAACGATCACCTGATCGATCGTTCGGCCGCACATTAGCATGCATGATCGGTCCGCATCCAGGCTCGGATCGCAGTGATGCAACCAGGGCACGCATTGATTCATCCCGAAGGTGACTGTTCATTCGGCCTTAACATTTTCGCTGTGGTTCGGCCGGCTTGCTCCAGTACGCGGCACTTCTCTGACCTGCGGCGGCCTGCACCGGGGACCGGTTGCAACTTGCGGATCGAATGTGCAGGTTAACTGCGTGGCTCGGCATGTTTGACCAGTCGCCGCGATTATCGCCACGCCTTAGGTGTACCTATCCCCAAGAGGATTGGGTTAGGTCTGCCTCACTTTTCTATTGACGGCGATGTCTAGGTGTTTCCGGCTATCCGAGAGCGTAGTAGCGCAGCCTCACGCCATCCCCGCACCAGTCGCGGCGGGGTGAGCCACGCACGCGGGTCCGCGGGTCAGTTCAGTGGGTAGGCGTCGGCGTCGTGCACGGCGCGGAGCGCGCCGACACAGCCATCGAGGTCGGCGTGCTGTCGGCTTCGGATCAGGTCAGGACACATGCCCACCAGCCTGTCCCGGCGCCGAAGGCCGTCTCGTGTCGGCGTGGGTTGGCCGACACGACGTTCAGGGTCGGGGTCAAATTCGATTTCTTGAGACAAGCTATTTGCCCCGGTCCGCGTCACTTGCGGACCGTATGCTCCCGCGGGCACCGCGCAGGTCGGCGGCTCGCTAGCGCTCGCCGAGATCCCCGACCCGCGCTGCCACGTCCGCGGTCCAAGCCCACCCCCGGGGTTCCCGCGGCCTGTCGAACGGGGGCGCGTCGACCCGGGGATCGTCGTCGGACAAGGAGCAAGAGGTGGGTGCGCAGACGCCTTTGCTCTGCTTCCCTGGAGTAGCCGCGCCGACGATCAGCGGGCGACCATGCCGCCAGGTCGGCCCTCTGGCCCCGGATGACGCTGATCCCCCAGCGACCCGCAGACCCGCCTCCTTGATCGGCGCGGTCGGGTTCGTATACGCGAGAGATCGTGGTATCCAACTGCCCCTCCAGGGGCACCTAAGTACCACGATCTACCAGACGGCCGCCCGCCGTAGCGTCGATCAAGGCAAATCGAGCGCCCTTCGGGCGTGTCTGTCTTGAATGGACCTTCCGCCCAACCGCCGAGCTAGGTCAAGGTTGGGCTTGGACCGCGGACCCGGCAGGGTACGGCGTTCGCGTTCGTCGCGGCCCGGGACGGGCAGCAGCGCCCCTACCCGAAGTCGAAGCCCTCCGCGAAGGTCGCGGTCCGCCGACCACGACCCAGGGGTGAGCTTGCCGACCGCGGAGGGTGAGGCCGCGGGAGCGACGGTCTGGACCACGGCGGGCGTCGCGGTAGCCCAATCTCCTTGGTTTTGGCTCTTTATCCGCGACATGGCGCCGAGGCCATCCCAACTCCAAAGCTCTCTAGGCAGGCGCGCTACACGCCTCGCTAGGCCGCGCTCAGCGCTTCGGCGGGTTTGTCCAAAGGGGAGCGTGAGCCGTCACCCGCCCAGGGCGCGGATTTCGACGTTGGTGAAGGCGACGCGGAACGGTGGCTCCGCGCCCGGTGTGACGGGGAAGATGCCCAGCACGACGCGGCCCTGGGTGAAGGTGGCGTCGTCGACGGTGCCGACGCGTTCGCCGTCGCGTTCGACGGTGATGGTGGTGCCGCGGGCGGAGATCGCGAGGCGGGTTGTGGTGTCGGGTTGGATCGGGTCGTCGAATTCCATGGTGCTTAGCACGTTCACGCGCGCGCCGTCGCCGACGCCGTGGGTGGCGAGCTTGACCGAGTCGGCGCAGACGCGCACGAGGTAGCCGGAGGTGCCGGCGAAGCGGAACCACAGCGCCGCGCAGCTGTCCGGTGTCTGGAGCCGTACGTCGACGGCGACGGCGACATCGCTGTAGACGCCGGTCGGGCCCGGGCAGCGGTAGGGGCCGGTGCTTTCGCGGGTGACCACCAGCGCCTCGTCGAACGTGCAGGTGGTGTGCTGTGCCTCGTCCTCGCGGACCTGCCACAGCCCGGCCGCGGTCAGCGGGTCGCGCAGGACCGGCGGTCCGGGCGAAGGCGAGCTGGTGGGCGGCGAGCTCGTAGCGGCCGTGGTGACCTGCGAGGTCGCCGTGGGTGTCGGGGTCCCGCCGTCCGACCCGTCGCCGTCGCGGCCGAACGGGAGCATGCCGCTGGCGATGCCCGCGGCGGTCAGCGACGTGGCGAGCACCACCGCCGCCAACGCCGCATTCGCGAACCTTCCCCAGCCCCCGCCGGTGCGTGCGGGCGCGGCGGCCGCCGGAGTGCCGCCGGCCAGGCGGGTGGTGTCGTGGCCGGCGCGGGGTGTGGGGAAATGTTCCGTGGCCGCCTTGGCCTCGGCCGCGGCGGCGAGCAGGGCGGGCTGCTCGGCCAGGGCGGCCCGGACCGCGGGCGGGCGTACCTGGCCGGGGGCGAGCAGCATGTCGAGCAGCTCGCGCGACGTGGGGCGGGCGGCCGGGTCCTTGGCCAGTGTGAGTTCGACAAGGTCGCGCAGCGGGGGCACGAGCCCGGTCAGGTCGGGTGGTTGGGTGACGATGCGCGCGGCCACGACCGGTGGAGTGTCCGCACCGAACGGTGGGCGGCCGGTGCCGGCGTACGCGAGCACCGCGCCCCAGGCGAAGACGTCCGCCGCCGGGCTGATCACCTTGGCGGCGTCGGGGCCGAAGCGCTCGGGTGCCATGTACCCCACGGTGCCGAGCATCTGGTCGGTGCGGGTGAGGTGGCTCGTCGCCTCGACCGCGCGCGCGATACCGAAGTCGATCACCTTTGGGCTGCCGGGCGCGAGCAGCACGTTGCTGGGCTTGAGGTCCCTGTGGATAACGCCGGCGCTGTGGATAGCGGTCAGCGCGGTCGCCACGCCGATCGCGAGCGCGTGCAGGTTTGCCGGGCTGAGCGGGCCGCGCTCGGCCACGACGTCGGCGAGGTTGGGGCCGTCGACGTACTCCACGACGAGGTAGGGCGGGTCGTGGTCGGGGTCGGCGTCGAGTACCTCGGCCGTGCAGAACGGCGGCACCTGCCGCGCCCGCTCGACCTCACTGCGAAAGCGGCGCCGGAACTCCTCGTGCGCGGCGACGTCGGCCCGGATGACCTTGACGGCGACCGGCCGGCCGGCGTCGTGGGCCAGGTAGACGGTGCCCATGCCGCCCTGGCCGAGCCGCCTCTCCAGCTCGTACCGGCCGAGCCGCCGTGGGTCGCCGGGGCGCAGCTCTTTCTCGCCGGTCATCCGCTCGTCACCCCACTCGTCCGGGACTCCCCCGACCCTCCAGAGTGGATGACGATATCGAACCCGCGGGTGGCCGCGAGCTCGGCCGCGTCGCGCCGCACGGCCTCGCCGGCCAGCTCCCCCATCGCGGTGGTCATGCCGAGCAGCTCCTCCGACAGGCCGCTGCCCACGTCGAGCGGCCGTGCCGGGTACGGCACGAGCCAGCTCAGCACCACCTCTCCGGTGCCGTGTCCCGTCGCGGCGGCGCCCCGCTCGGCGACGTCGGCGGCGAGGTCGACAAGGGCCGGCGCGGGCGCCACGCCCTGGGGTAGCGAGACGAGCACGCGGTAGCCGGCCGGCGGTGCCCCGGGCCGCTGCACGGCGAGCGCGTCCCGCTCGACCATCCGTCGCGGGTAGACGAGGCTGAGCAGCGGGCCGGCCATGACGGTGGTGACAAGCGCCATCACGACCATCATCGAGAACACGCGTTCGTCGATGATGCCCAGCTCCAGCCCGACCGTGAGGATCACGATCTCGGTGAGCCCTCTCGTGTTCATGAGGATGGCGAGCGCGCCGGCCGGGCGGGTGGGCACCTTATTGAGGCGGGCGGCCGCGTACGCGCCGGCGAACTTGCCGCCGATCGCTACGACGAGGATCGCGGCGAGCTCCAGCAGCCCCGTCCCGCCGAGCGTAGAGAGGTCGACCCGCAGTCCAGAAAGGACGAAGAACGCCGGCAGCAGGAGCAGCACGCTGACCTGTTCGAGCCGTTCGAGAATCTCGACCCGGAGCTTGTCCGCGCCGTTCGGCTCCGCCTTCTGCACCGCCTCGCTGCTCGCCGTGTCGGCGCGTGCCTGGGGGATGGCCGCCTTGTCCGCGCTGGCGCGTGCGCGGGGCATGATCGCGCCGAAGAGGAACGCGCCGAAGATCGCGTGCAGCCCCAGCCACTCGGTGGCGAGGCTGGACAGCAGCAGGCCCACGAGCACCACGGCCAGGATGTCGGGCGTGAGCCGCCCGGCCCGCGCCCGGGCGGCGTCGACGCGGGCCAGCAGCGGCCGCACCACGAGCAGCATCAGCAGCGCGTACGGCACGCAGAGCAGCGGCAGCCACGGGTTGGCGCTGTCCGCGCCGGCGACGGCGACCACGACGGCGAGCAGCGACCACGCGGCGACGTCGTCGACGGCGGCGCTGGCGAGGGCGAGCCCGCCGACCGGCGTGCGTACCATGCCGCGGTCGGTGAGGATGCGGGCCAGCACCGGAAACGCCGTGACCGCCATCGCCGCGCCGATGAAGAGGGCGAACGGCAGCGGGTCGGAGACGTCGTGGCGGCCGGCGAGCCACATGGCGAGGAGCACGCCGAGCCCGAGCGGCGCCGCGATCGACCCGATGGAGACCGAGGTGGCGGTGCGGCCGCGGCCGCGCAGCGAGGCGTGGTCCAGCTCGTATCCGACGATGAACATGAACAGCACCAGGCCGAGGTTGGCCAGTCCGGATATCGCGGGCCGGATGTCGGCGGGCAGGAGCCAGCCGCTGACCGCCGTGCCGAAGAGCGTCGGTCCAATGAGGACACCGGCGACGAGTTCGCCGATCACGGGCGGCTGGCCGACGAGCCGGGCCAGCCAGCCGAAGGCCCGGGCCAGCACGATGATCGCCGCGACCGCGAGCAGGAAGTGGATGAGGGTGTGCGCGCTCATGAGGCACCGCCCGCGAGCAGTTCGACGCGGGCGGCCAGCGCCAGCGCGGTGGGCCGCTCGTCGGCTGGCGCAAGACATTCGCGAACCAGTGCCGCCAATGACTCCGGCAGATCCGCGCTCAGCTTGGGCGGCGTGGAGACCACGCGGCGCAGCACCAGCAGCCCGTCGCCCTCCGGCAGCGTGCCGTAGATGCCGGTGCCGGCCACCACGCGGTGCAGCAACACGCCCAGCGACCAGACGTCGTGCGGCGGCTGCGGTCGCTCCCGAGCAGCAGCGCGGGGTCGACGTACTCCACCGAGTCGAGCCCTCCCATGCCGGTGATCGTGACGCCCTCGGCGAAGACGTGCGCCAGGCCGAGGTCGGACAGCCGCGCGCCGCCCTCGTGCAGGAGCACGTTGCCGGGCTTGACGTCCCGGTGCACGGCGCCGGCGGCGTGCAGGGCGGCGACCGCCCGCGCGGCGTGTGCCACCGCCCGCAGCGCGGCGGTGCGGCCGAGGGGTGCGGCCGGCGCGGCGAGCGAGCCGCCCGGCAGGTACTCGGTCGAGTAGTAGAAGATGCCGTCCTGCTGCCCGGCGTCGTAGGGCGCGACGAGGTACGGCGAGCGCACCGCCGCGAACGCGCGCAGCTCGCGGGTGGCTCGGCGGTACGCCACCTCGGTCGACTCGGCGGCCAGTACCTTCACCGCCACCTCGGCGGCCTGGACGGGCAGCCGGGCCGGCCGGCGGGCGAGAAAGTACTGGCCGTGGTTGCCCGAGCCGAGCGGCCGGATGAAGTCGTAATCGGCGATGCCGTGCATCTGCTCCCCTGAGGTGTTCACGGGTTTCGGTGGGATATTCACGGGCTCGGTGGATATTCACGGGTTTCGGTGGGATTCGTAGCGCAGCCAGCGCATCCCGAACGCGACCCGGGTGCCGGGTCGGATCTCCGCCGGCACACCAGGCTGGAGCTTCCGGGGTGTGGCTCGCCGGGCGGCTCGACGACCGTGCCGTTGGCCGATCCCAGGTCGACCGCGCGGACGGTCCAGCCGGCGAGCGTAATCCGCAGGTGCTGCCGCGACACGCCGCTCGCCGGCCCGGCGATGCTCAGCGGCCGCGCCCCGTGCGCCACCGCGGGGTCGCGCTGCGGCTCGCGCCCCACCACGTAGTCGGCGTCCAGGCGGAACGTGGCGCCGTCGTCGACGAGCAGCACGCCGAGCGGCGGCCGCGGGCCGATGACGGTGAAGTGCGTAAGCTGCGCCAACGAGATGCCGCACATCTGACAGTACGGCACGGCCGGGTCGTTGAAGTGGCCGTTGGCGCAGTGCACACCTTCGACAAGCAGGCGCGTCGGCTCGTTGCGCGGTGCCGCCTCCGCCGGCGCGTCCGCCGCTCCGGGAAGGAGCAGGACCGCCTCGAAGGGCGCGTTGCGGTCGGGTTGCCTCATGCCAGCCGCCCTCCGCGGAAGCGCCAGCGCAGGAACGGCACCCGCATCGGCCCGTTCGCGACGAGCCAGACCGCCAGCCATACGGCGGTGAAATGTATGGCGTACGCGGCGAGCGGCGGCGCGGTGTCCACTGTGGGCACCAGGCCGGCGTCGAGCAGCAGCCACAGCAGCAGGCCCTCGGGCACCGCCGTCAGCAGGCCGAAGAGCGACGGCCAGTCTTTCTCCCAGCGGAACTGCATGAGCAGGTGGTACAGCAGCTCCCAGCCGACGCCGAGCACCGCGACGCCGGCGAGCACCGCGAACGTGGTGCGGTAGCCGGCAACCACGAGCGGCGTGACGACCGCGGTGACAGCTGAGCCGACAATCAGGAGGAGGACCAACCGGGTCTGGATCCGGCCGGACAGCACGGGCACCATCTCTCATCCCTCCCGGACCGGCCGGCCGAACGCCCAGCGCACCCACTGCGCGGTGGAGCGGACCGGCCCGATGCGACGGCCGAAGCCGCGGCGGGCGAGGTCGTCGGCGATCTCCAAGGCACCGATCTGTAGCCCGAGGAACGTGTCCACGCCTGGGAAGTACCCGCCGAGCGTGGCCGCGCCGGTGGCGTACAGGGCGCCGTCGCCGCTGGCCGTGCCCTTGACTTCGAAGTGCCGCTCGACCTCCAGCCGGCCCAGCGGATTGCGGCCCGCGCCGCCGTGCGCGAGCAGGTCCGCGAGGACGCGGTGCTCG
The DNA here is from genome assembly GCF_011764545.1 of Phytohabitans flavus. GTDB lineage: Bacteria > Actinomycetota > Actinomycetes > Mycobacteriales > Micromonosporaceae > Phytohabitans > Phytohabitans flavus. The sequence goes on from NZ_AP022870.1 coordinate 2,211,169, forward strand.
GCGATGTCGGCTTCAAGCCCGGTGCAGTCGATGATGTAGTCGGCGCCGACCTTCCGCGTGCCCGCGTCGCCGGCGACCAGGCTCACGAGCGTGCCGTCGGCGGCCGGCTCCACCCGTTCCACGATGCCCTGGCTCGCCTCGTACCACCCGCCGTCGCGGCCGTCGCGCATCTGCTGCTGCCAGCGGCGGCGCTTGGGCGTGTTGGTGCCGCCCATCCGCTTGTACTCGGCCGCCCGCTCGGCGCCGTCGAGCCGCCGCATCTTCGCCTTCAGCTGCCCGCCCCACACCGACTTCGGATAGTTGAATCCCTGGTACGCCCAGCCGTCGCCGCCCTTGCGCCGCGACCACAGGTGCGGCCCGTGCGCGCCGGTGACGAACGTGCGGAAGATGTGCACGATCTTCGTCTGGAGCCCGTACCGCTCGCGGTCGTCCATCAACCGCTGGAGCACCCGGGACGCGACGATGCCGCCGCCACGCACCATCACGGTGCCCGGCCTGGTGCGCAGCGCCTCGTACACGTGCTCGTGCGACTCGTATGCGTTGACCACGCGGGTGAAGTCACCGTACTTCTCCCGGAACTCCTGTAGGTCGGGCAGGAACCGCAGCCCGGGGTACCCGACCGCGAGGTGCACGAAGCGCGAGCGGTAGGCGACCCGCTTGGTCGGGCCGGTGGCGGCCGGTGGCGTGAGCACGGTGAAGTAGCCGCCGCCCGCCCGCCGCCGCACCATCCGGGCGACGCCCTTCACGAGCATCTTCGGGTACCCGATACGTGCGGACTCGCGGGCCATGCTCTTGAACACGTCGCCCACGCGCGGCGTCCAGTAGTCCGCGAAGATAGGCTCGCCGAGCACGTGCGCCAGCGGCCGGAGGGTCCGCTCCCGCCACGCCTCGCTCAGCGCGTAGGACGGGAAACCCCAGATGTTGTCCGGCCTAGAGGACGAGTCGGACCGGATCCGCTCCGGCCCGGGAATTTGCGAGACCCGGGTCAGGTACTCGTATGTCTGCCATGGATGGTCGATATTGGACAGTACGCGGATGTCCGCGGTCGGCGCCCCCGCGATGCGCAGGTAGTCGACCAGCACGAACGAGCCGATGCCGCCGCCCACCGTGACCAGCGGCACGTCGTGCACCGGGATGCCAGCCTCCGCGACGAGGTCGTCCGGCCAGATCTCGTTGTCCAGCAAGGCTTGTGTGAGATCTCCGCGATCTCGTAGCTCCAGCTCCGGCATACCTCGTCCCCAACCGCCGTGCCCATTTATGCCGCCGCGTATCGCAGGCGCCGCCAGTCTCGCCCACACGAAGTCAAGGCGGTGTGAGGTCTCGTCGCCGAGAGAATCCATTTCCGGACAGAGAGTTGCCGAGTACGGCCGAGTGGGTGCGAGCTCGCCGCCGCTCTCGCCGTCCTGACCGGACGCGATCCAACCCAAAACATCGAAACTTCGAGCTACCGCGATGCCCGTGGTGGTCCGGACCGCTGCGCGGGGTCCCGGGGAAACGTGGGGCGCAGCTTTCCCGCGGCCTCATCCTCCGCGGTCCTAACCTCGTCCGGGGCGGGATTCTTGGTGCTCGCGTAGCGCTTGTGATTCGAACACGTGTTCTATAGCGTGGCGGAATGGACCTGGTCGGGCGCTGGTGGAACGAGATCTCCCGGGGCCCGAGCGCCGCGACATCTGGCTGCACCAGGTGGACGACCGGTGGCTCGTGCGCGCCCGCGACGGCGGCCCGGGTGGGCGCGAGCTGACCTGGCCGGCGTTCCGCGACGAATGGGTGGCGCGGGCCTGGGTCGACCGACTCATCGCGGCGTCGCCGCCCAGCGAGGGCCGGTGGCGCGACGTACTCAAGCTGGTGCGCAAGCCGCCGGCGGGCGGCTGGCACGCCCCGGCGGGCATGGACTGAGCAGGCTCCTGCGCGCTATCCACAACCCGGCGCCCCGCCTGCGGCGGGCGCCGTCCACAGATGTTCCGCCGTCCACAGATGTTCCGCCGTCCACAGATGTTCCGCCGTCCACAGATGTTCCGCCGTCCACAGACGTTCGCCGTCCACGGTCGTACACCGTCGCGGGCGTGCATCGTCCACGGCGGGCTCAGTTTCACCGCTCGCGCGCCATCCGCAGCGGGCGCCGTTTCGGCGGTCGGGCGCCGTCCGCAGTCGCGCAATTCCGCAGCGGGCGTCGTCCACAGCCTTGCCCATCCACGGCGGGCGCCCCCAGGCTCCGCAGATGCGCCATCCACAGCGGCCGTCGTCGACAGCCGATCGCCGTCCACAGCGGGCGTCTCCCGTGGCCGCGGCGTCGCCAACAGGAAAGCCGCCCGTCGCGGAATACGACGGGCGGCTCGGGGTGTGTCTAGTTATCGCGTCTCGCGGAACTCGACGTGCTGCCGGACGGCCGGGTCGTACTTGCGCAGCACGAGGCGGTCCGGGTTGTTGCGGCGGCTCTTCCTGGTCACGTACGTGTAGCCGGTGCCAGCGGTGCTCCGGACGGAGATCACCGGCCGGTTCTCGGTGCGGCTAGCCATGGTCCGCTCCTCCTTCGCTGATGACAACCGTTGCCAACAACAGAGCGGGTCGATTCATGCCCGGCCGGCCCGACCGGCGTCGCGCCACTCCCTGGCCGGGCGCGGCGCTCTTGTCCTACATCGCTCCGGTGCCGACGTTGAGGATGTTGCCGTCCGGGTCGCTGAACCAGACAGCTCGCATCCCGTCGCTCACCATTACGTCGTCCTTCCACTGCATGCCCTCGTAGTCGAAGGTCTGGAAGTTGACGCCCTTCGCACGTAGCGCGTCGACCTCGCCGTCGAACTCCTCGTCGCTCACCATGAAGGTGACCGCGGTGGCCTTGTTCGTGCCCGCGAACTCCGACTGGTAGAGGAAGAGCTTTCCCGCGCCGCACCTGTACATGATCCCGTTGGGTGCCTCCTCCTGCGGAGTGAGGCCGAGAGCGTTCTCGTAGAAGGTGCGGGCACGGGCGACGTCGGCCGTGGGCAGGGTCGCGATAGGTGTGCGCTCCGACAGCATGGCGGCCTCCTCTGCCGATAACCCCGTGGTGCTCTCACTACGGAACGCTACGCCCGTCCATCCCGGCCGGCAGGCGAACGCCGGCGGTACCTGGCGGATGTTGACCGGACGATCAGGCTAGATTGCCGGCCGTGCCTTGCGGTGCGCCGCCATCGACGGGGAAGCGTCGGCCTAGAGTGCCGGCCGTGCCTTGTGATGTGCCGTCACCGACTGGAAAGCGTCGGCCACCCGCAGCGCGAGGCCGTCGTCGCCGGGCTTGGCGGCGACCTGCATGGAGAGCGGCATCCGTTCCGCGCGGGAGAAGCCGGTCGGGATCGCGACCGCCGGCGCCCCGCTGAGGTTCCAGATGTTCGTCTTGCTCCCGCTCGACGGGCGCGGAAGCGGCGGGTTGCCGCCCGCCTTCAGGCCCGCGATGTTGTCCGCGGCGTGGATAACCACGTCGATGTCGTCGAACATCGACAGGAACCCGTCCCGCCACAGTCGCCGCACCCGTTGCGCCTGGAGGTACGCGGTGCCGGGCAACATGAGACCGGCGACAACTTTGTTCCGGTAGTCCTGGGACATGTTCTGCGGCTGGGTCATCAGGTTGCGGTGCTGGAAGGCCGCCACCTCGCCGCTGCGGATCGGGTCGTAGAACGAGCTCACGCTCGTCAGCCCAGCCAGGCGCGCCTGGCTGCGTACCGGGCGGATGGTCGCACCGAGTGACCGGATCACGCCGACCGCCTCCTCGAACGCGGCGACCTCCTCGTCGTTCGGTACGCCGCTGAGGAAGTCGTCGGGCACAGGCACGCCGACCACGATGCCGCGCAGGGGCTTGCGGCCGTCGTTGCGGGCCACCTCGTCGGCGAGGCGGTACCGCTTGACCTTCCGCGTGAGCGGGTCGAGCGGGTCCTCGCCGCCAAGCGCGTCGACCAGCAACGCGGCGTCGCGGGCGCTGTGGACGAGCGGCCCGGGTGGTCCATCGACCAGGCGAGCGGAAAGATGCCGTGCAGGCTGATCGTGCCGTATGTCGGCTTGAAGCCGGTCAGCCCGCAGTTGGCCGCCGGCCCGCGGATCGAGCCGCCGGTGCAGGTACCCATGCCGATCATGAACTCCGACGCGCCGACCCCGGCCGCCGAACCGGAGCTGGACCCGCCCGGAGTGCGGGCCAGATCCCAGGGGTTGTTTGCCGCGCTCGCGGTCGAGGTGGCCAGCTCGCTGGTGCCCACCTTGCCGAAGATGACGACGCCGGCAGCTTTGAGCCGCGCGACCGCGGTCGCGTCGAAGCTCGGCACGAAGCCGGTGTAGAGGCGCGAGTTGCCCTCGGTCACCTTCCCCTTGGTGAAGTAGATGTCCTTGAGGCCGACGGTCACGCCATGCAGCGGGCCGCGGTAGTGGCCGCGGCGGATCTCGCGCTCCGCCTCATGGGCCGCGGCGAGGATCTCTGACGCCGGGTACAAGTTGACGAACGCCTGAACTTTCGGGTCGACCGCCGCGATGCGGGCGAGAGTGGCCTCCGCGAGTCGCACGGGGAGAGCTTGCGGCTGCGGATGAGCTGGGCCGCCTGCCACACCTCCAGGTCGTACAACGGCACGTCCGGCACCCGGCCGCCGAACGGTGAGGCCTGCGCGGGTGCCGCGGTGAGGGTCGTGGCGCCGGCCGCGGCGACACCGGCGATCGCCGCACCGGCAACCAGAGTTCGCCGGCTGATCGCGGGGGCGGTCACGGGAGCCACTCGGCCACGAGCTGGGTCAGCGGCGCCGGGGTCCGCTCCTGCGGGATCCTGGCGAGCAGGGCGTCGCACTCGGCCGCGCCGTTGAGGACGTCGGCGGCGATCGCGGTCGGCATGTGGATCTCGGAGAGGCCCAGCAGCGGGGCGAGCTGGCGGGCGAGCTCCAGTGCCGTCTCGTCGGTATAAGGGGCAGGCATGACACTCCCTTCAAGGGGCTTTGGGCATTCCGATGGAGGTTTGGGGAGAACCAAGGCGTCTCAGGCACTTACAAGGGGCTATGGGGCGTTTCAAGCGTGGAGGCGGACCTGGCGATGTTCCGCCGGTTCGCGATGGGGCCGGGGTTGATGGGCCAGATGGGGGTCCAAGCCGCTTTTGGTGATTCCAATGCACCTTGGGACACGAACAGCGATGTGGATAAGCAGCGGAATGGACGAGCAGTGGGCGTGGACGAAGGGCGCAGATGTGAACGAACAGCTGGCGTGGACGAGCAGCTGGCGTGGGAGCAGCCGGTGTGGATGAACAACTGGCGTGGACGAGCGGCAGATGTGGATGAGCGGTGGGCCTGGACGAGCAGCGGATGTGGACGAGCAGGGGAGCCTGGACGAGCAGCGGGTGTCGACGAGCAGTGGGTGCGGACGAGCAGCGGCCTGGTCCCGAGAGGGCTGTGGATGAAGGCCGCGGACAAACAGCGGCCGTGGGCAGACAGCGGCTGTGGAAGGCGAAAGCGGTGGATAGACCAGGGCTGTGGACAAAACGGGGTGTGGATGACCAGGGCTCTGGCTAGACGCGGGCGACGGACACCGTGGCTTGAGCGTGCGACCCGTCCACCTGGAGATCAACAGGCGAAACGAAGTCGCCTCGGGGTATTTACGCGCCTGTGCCAGTGCGGCCGTTGTGTCCGGTTCACGCCAGGCGGGCTGCCCGAAAGGCTCTGGCGTTGCCGCAACCTGAGGCGCACTCTCAACTTATGACCGGCATGATCGCGACCACGCGGGCGGCGGGGGCGACGAAGGCCGCGCTGCTGGAGCGGATCAGGTCCGGGATCGTCGGCGAGGGCGCAGTGCTCGACGGGCCGTACGGGCCGCGCCGTATCACGTACGCCGACTACACCGCCTCCGGCCGCTCGCTCGACTTCATCGAGGACGCGATCCGTGCGCACGTGCTGCCGCGGTACGCGAACACGCACACCGAGAGCTCCGGCACCGGCCTCGCCACCGGGCGGCTGCGTGAGGAGGCCCGCGAGATCATCCACGACGCGGTCGGTGGCACGGATGAGGACCTCGTCATTTTCTGTGGGTCCGGTGCGACCGCCGCGGTCAACAAGCTCATCGGCATCCTGGAGCTCCGCCTGCCGGCCGGGTACCCCCGCCCCGAAAGCCGGCCGATCGTCTTCGTCGGGCCGTACGAGCACCACTCCAACGAGCTGCCCTGGCGGGAGAGCGTTGCCGACGTGGTGCCCATCGGCGCCGATCGTGACGGCCACATCGACTTGGACGAGCTCGCCGCACAGCTCGACAGGTACGCCGAGCGCCCGCTGCGGATCGGCAGCTTCTCCGCCGCCTCCAACGTCACCGGCATCCTCTCCAACGCCGACCGGGTCGCTGCCCTGCTGCACGCGCACGGGGCGCTGTCGTTCTGGGACTACGCGGCGGCTGGGCCGTACGTGCGGATCCGGGTGGGCGAATCGGCGCCCGGTGCGGCCGACCACAAGGACGCTGTGTTCCTGTCGCCGCACAAGTTCGTCGGTGGCCCGCAGACGCCCGGCGTCCTGGTCGTCCGCCGCGAGCTGGTCCGCAACGCGGTCCCCACCGTGCCAGGCGGGGGCACCGTCGCGTTCGTCGATCCGACCTCGCACCGATACCTGGACGACCCGATCGCCCGCGAGGAGGGCGGCACCCCGGCCATCGTCGAGTCGATCCGGGCCGGGCTGGTCTTCGCGCTCAAGGAGGCGGTCGGCACCGACGTGATCCAGGCCAGCGAGGAGCGGCTGTGGAAGCGGGCGCTGCGCCGCTGGTCCGCCAACCCGGATGTCGAGCTGCTGGGCAACCCGGACGCGCGGCGGCTGTCCATCGTCTCGCTGCGCATCCGCCGCGGCGAACGTTACCTGCACCACAACTTCGTAGTGGCGCTGCTCAACGACCTCTTCGGCATCCAGGCGCGCGGCGGCTGTTCGTGCGCCGGGCCGTACGGGCACCGGCTGCTCGCGATCGACGTCGTGCACTCGCACCGCTTCCAGGACGAGATCAGCCAGGGCTGCGAGGGGATCAAGCCGGGCTGGACCCGCATCAACTTCAACTACTTCATCTCCGACGTCGTCGCCGACTACCTTGTGGACGCCGTCGACCTCATCGCGCGGTACGGCGACCGGCTGCTCGGCGACTACCGCTTCGACCCTCGGACCGGGCTCTGGTGGCACCGCGCGGGGACCCGCCGGCCCCCGCTGCGGCTGCGGGACCTCGCGTACGCGGCGGACGGGACGATCGCCCGTCCCGCCCGACCGCGGAAGGCGGGTGAGGAGGCGCTCGCCGGATACCTGGACCAGGCGCGGCGGCTGATGGCCGGATACCCCGAGTCGGTCGACGAAGGGCCCACCGGGCTGGCGCAGGACTTCGAGGCGCTGCGCTGGTTCCACCTACCGCCGTCGTGCCTCGACGGCGCGAGCTGGTCGCCCGCGGGCGGCTGCGACGGCTAATGACCACAGTGGACGGTTCCGACTAAGATCCACATCATGCTGCGCAATCGGGACGCGTGGCCCGTGGAAGCCTACCTCACGGGAAACTACCGCCGGCTGCACCGCGCCGACGAGGATCGACCACCACAGCGAGGTGTACGCCCGCCTCCCTCCACCGCAGCATCGAATGTGGGGCCGGCCCCAACTTGTACCCGCTCGCACTCGCCGCTGCCACGAGCCGGCTTGTGCACGCGGTCGAGCCCAGCGCCGCCTCCGTCGCGTGCCCGCGCCACCAGCTGCGCGACGGCCCGGATCCGAGTTGGAACCCGTTCTACGCGCGGTGCCGGCGGAGCAATCCGGCGCTGGCCCAGGCCCTTCCCGGGTACGGGTCACCCGCGCCGACGCCTTCGCGCTGCCGGAAAGGCGGTACGCGCTCGGCTCGATGAACTTCGGCGCCGAGCGCGTCACCGAGGACCGGGCGGAATTCGCCGCGTTTTGCCGGGCGGGCACCTGGTCGCGTCCTTCATGGAGAACATGGGCGCTACTCCATCGCCGGCGGGCGCGGCTGGCCGGCCATACCGGTCGACGCCGAGCAGGTCACCGAGGTCTTCGCGCCGTACACAGTGGACCTGGCTGTGCGGCGGATCGACACCGACCCCGACCTGCCTGACTGGGGGGACACCGGAATGGTCATGCTGTCGGCCCGCCGCGCGCCCTGACCCTCGACCGCGGGCAGCTTCCCGCGGGGTCGGAGAGTACCTGCGGGGTGCCTCAACTTAGCGGAGCAGGTGGCGCACCCACACGTTCGGCTCCACGTACACGGCGCTGCCGCGTGCCAGGTCGCAGTGCACGGGCACCAGTGCCTCGGGCACCAGTACCGGTCCAGGGGTGTCGAACGGCAGCCCGGTCCAGTCCCGCCAGTCGGCGAGTGGGGCGGCGAGGGTCAGCGAGGTCGGCGCGATACCGACGATCTCGCCGCCGGCCCGTGCGTGGGTGCGCAGCCACGGGTCCTGCGGCAGCCCGTCCGGGCGGGTGCGGGCGGCGTAAGCCGCGAGCGGCACCTCCGGCTCCTCGTGCTTGTGCGTCGGGCGCACCGGGATGAGCAGGGCGTCGAACCCGTGCCGGGCGGCGTTGGCCCGCATCGCGTCCACCATTACCCGGGAGACCCCGCGCCCCTGCCACTCGGCCGCGACGGTGACTTCCACGCCGACGACAAGGTGGCCGATCCGGCCAGTGAGAAGATCGCCGGCGGCCGTCATGATCGCCGCATCGTGCCCGTCCGGGGCAGGGTGCCGGGCGGCCACGAGACCGGGAAGCTGTACGCCTTGGCGATCGGCTCGTCCGGTGCCGACCGGTCCACCGCGACAAGGCAGAAGCCGGGGTGGCGGGGGCGACAGAAGCGTAGAAGAGGGTCGAGAGCGGGTGGTGGTGCAGGAAGCGAGGCCAGGTGCCGAGGAGACCGTCAAGTCGGGAAGCGAGATCGGGACGCTCGGCGACGCTCGTCACCTGAAGGTCCACACGCCGCTCCTGAACGCCGCTTGAAAGGATCATCCGGGAGTTAGCCTACGGATATTGGGCGGCAGTGGGGCCAGGGTTAGGCCGGACAGTCGGACGGCCGGGTTGTCAGGCCGCAGGGCCGTCGTACGGGCGGGGAGATGTGATCATGTCCAGCCGCCGGATGATCGCCGCCTGCACCGAGGTGAGCGCGCTGGCGGTAGCGGTCGGCGTGGCGCGCAACCGCCCGCGGTGCAGCTCCCCTGGCCGCTGCTGTCCGTCGGGATCTTCGCGTTCGCGATGGGCGACACCAGCCGCCATGATCGGCCCGGCCTGGCCGAGCGCCGCCGGACGGTCGGGGAGCAGCTGACCGCGGCGCTGGAGGTGCTCGCCGCACGGGGCGACCTCCGCGCGGCACCGGGGCCCGGTCACGCCTCGGCAGGCGCGCCCGGGCCCGGACTCCTGATTCGCTGGTCAGTCCAACCAGGACCGGATGCGGTCGACCGCCTTGTCGGTGAAGGCGTTCACCACGTCCGGCTCCGCGGACCAGCCCGCCTCCCAGCCGGTCTCGTAGAGGATCGTCACCACGTCGCCGATCCGTACCACCGAGACCAGCCGCACGTCATCGCCGCCGGTCGGGTTGCCCTCCGGGTCCTTGGTGGGATACCGCACCTCGAACATGAGGGACTGGTCACCTTGCTTGGGGGCGGAGACCGTACGGTAGCGGCGGTCACCGTCTGAGGGGCAGGCTGCGACGGCGTCGCGCAGCTCGTCGACGAATCGGCTCGCGCGGCCCGGCTCGTACACCCTGATGCTCTGCCGAAACGTGCCGTCGGGCACGTAGCCCTCCCGGCCCGGCGCCGTCCAGTAGGTGACCCGGCGGCTGCGTTGCAGGTCGATGGACCGGTCGCTGGCGTACGTGGCGTCGCAGAGCGCGGGCAGCACGTCATCGCTCGGAGTGTCCACCACTGGCTCCCGGCCGTTGGTGTCCGCCACCTGGAGGAACGCGCTGTTCGGGATGCTCTTGGGCGCGGTGTTGCCGGACGGGGTCGTCGGTGGTGCCGTGGTGGCCCGCTGCGGGGTCGGTGACGCGGACGTCGGGGGCGCCGAGGTGGGCGCCGGGGGCGTCGGCGACGACGTCGCCCCCGGCGGCAGCGGCGCCGGCGACGTTCCGTCCGCGCGGAACACCCACTGGGTACCCACGACGGCGCTACCCACCGCGATCGCCGCCGCGACCGCCGCGGCGGTCACCCGGACGCGGTTCCGCCGATCGGCGCGCGCCCGCAGCGCCTCGGGCGTGGCCAGCCGCATGGTGTCGGCCTCGTGCGACAGCGCACGGTACGCCTGGTCGAGCTCACTCATCACGGTTCCCCTCCCACACGCCGCTCACTGCTGGCCTGGCTCCGGCGGCGGGCCGCGATCGCCGCGGCCCGGCCTGTTTGGGCGGGACCTGGGTCGCGGCCGGGTCCGCGAGCGCCTCGGCCAGGCCGGCCCGGCCCCGGGACAGCCAGGACGTGACGGTGCCGACGGGCACGCCGGTCTCCTCCGCGATCTCCGCGACCGGCAGGTCGAACAGATAGTGCAGCGCCAACGCCTGCCGCTGCGTCACCGGCAGCCGGCGCAGCGCGGCGACGACCACGACGGTGTCCTCGTTGGGTGGGTGGACGTGCTCAGGCGGTCCCGTGCGGTGCAGGACTGTGTGCCAGCGAGCCAGCCGTCGCCACCGGTCCGTGGCCAGCCGCGTCACGACCAGCCGCACCCACGCCTCCGGGTGTGGATGGACGGCGACCGTCCGCCACCGCTGCCACGCCCTCGTGTACGCCTCCTGCACCACGTCCTGCGCCTCGGTCAGGTCGCCCACCACGGCGTACCCGTACCGCATCAGCCGCGCGGACGTGCTGCGGTAGAACTCGTCGAAACTCTCCGCGTCCCGCATCCGGTGTCCCCGCCCCTCGCCGTGCACTTGAGATGTAGACGAACGGCGTACTCACCATGTTGCGACCCGCGTCAACTTTTCCGCATGGCAGGTGCCCCGCCTACCCGCCGCGGATTCGCAGGTTGCGGTATCGCGGACCCGGCCACGGTGGTCTCGCGCCGCTGATAGCCTCCGTACGGGGCATCATGGGGGACTGGTTCAGACACACCATTGTGGACACCGGCCGGCTGCCGCTGTTCTGTTTCTTCGCCGCGATGGTGCTCTCGTTCCTCGCTATCCGCTTCTCCACCCGCATGATCCGGGCTGGCGTCCGCTGGTGGCCGGGCAACCTCACGCCTGGCGGACTCCACATCCACCACGCCGTGTTCGGCATCGGATTCATGCTGCTCGGCGGGATTGTCGGCTTCGCCCTCGATCCGGACCTGGCCGGCTGGCGCGCGGTCGCGGCGGCCATCTTCGGGGTGGGCGCGGCGCTCGTGCTGGACGAGTTCGCGCTGATCCTGCGGCTACAGGACGTGTACTGGACGCAGGAGGGGCGGGAGTCGGTCACCGCCGTCTTCGCTGCTTGCGCGGTCACCGGGCTGCTCGTCGTCGGCGTCGAGCCGGAGAACCTCACCGACCTTGTCCGGGCCGATGACCATGGCGGCCTGGACGCCTGGGTGGCAGGTGTCGCGCTTGCCGCGCTCAACCTGAGCCTGGCCGTCGTGACCGTCCTCAAGGGAAAGCTGTGGACAGGCCTCATCGGACTGTTCTTCCCGATCCTGCTCTACGTCGGCGCGATCCGGCTGGCCCGACCGAAGGCACCGTGGGCGCGGTGGTTCTACCACCGGCCGGGTGAGCGGTGGGCTCGCCGGCTGGCCCGGGCGCGACACCGGGAGAAACGCTTCCACGAACCGGTCGCCCGCCTCGGCGACCGGCTGAGCGGGTTCATCGCCGGCCGCCCGTCCTGACCGGCCGATCAGGCTCCGCCGCTTCTATCCCCCGGACCCACGCTGGGCCGACTGGCTAGACCTCCCCGAAGCGGCGTAGACGCCGCCCGCCTGCGCGCCCCTGCTTGCACGAACGGGCTCGCACGCCGGCGTCATCGGCGCCTGGGCCGCTGGCCCGGTTCGAGGCGAGGCGGGCCGCCAGCGCCAGGCCGGTCGGCTCGGCGCCGACCGCGAGCACCGCCCCACCGTAGCGGGGCATGATGCAGGTAGTGCCGATGTCGGACGGGGGAGCGGGACATGTTCGTGCTGGGCGAGCGGGTGCGGCTGCGGGCGATGGAGCCGGCGGACGCGGAGGCGCTGTGGTGGTGGAACCACGATCCCGAGGTCATGCGCTGGATGGACGCCGGCTACGCGCAGCCCTTGGTCCAGGTGCGGACGTGGCTGGAGGAGCGTCCGCGCAACGCGTACGGCGACGTGCTCTTCGGGATTGACGCGCCCGCCAAACCCACGGCCGGTACCGCTGAGTGGCAGCTCATCGGGCTCGTGCGGCTCTCCGGGGCGGAGCCGGAGACCGGCTGCGCCGAGCTGAACATCTACCTGGGCGAGAAGGAGTACTGGGGCCAGGGCTACGCGACCGACGCGGTGCGCGCCGTGTGCCGGTACGGCTTCGAGGCGATGCGCCTACACAAGATCGCGCTGACCGTCGTCACCGAGAACGACGCGGCCCTGCGCGTGTACCGGCGGGTGGGCTTCGTGGAGGAGGGGCGGCTCCGCGAAGTGTTCCGGCGGGAGGGCCAGTGGCTCGACAAGTACACGATGGGATTACTTGAGGGTGAGCTCAAGTAAAGGAGCCGGGCCTGCGGCCCGGCTCCCAGCGCGGACCTAGACGTCCGAGTCCTCGTCGTCGTCCTCGTCTTCGCCGTCCTCGTCGAGGGACCACTTGAGCTGGAACTCGATCTCCTCCTCGTCCTCGCCCCGCTCGTGCTCGATGGAGAACTGGGCGTGGGCGGGAACGCGGATCCGCTCGCCGGCGATCTGGATCCGGAACGGCGTCTCCGACTCCAGCGCGTCCGCCAGGCGCCGCAGCTTCGCGACGACCTCCGGCGTGGAGTAGATACGTTCGACGTCTCGCGTCTCGCTCACGTGACCTCCGATCTTGGGCCGCCCCGTGCGGGCGCGCCTGCGCGGGACATTCAACCAGCCGCGCGTCGACGCGTGCCCGCGACCATCCGGCGAGCAGGCCGGGTCGTCGTGCGGCTGTGGGCGCCGGCCCAGGGGTAACTTTTCGCCACGATCGGAGCACGGTACGGCGCTGCTGCGCCCCGCCGCCCTCCGCCGAGGTCGCCGACGTGCACCGCCGCGGCCGGGCGCACGGCCGGTGCCGCACACCGCGGACAGACGGAGAACGGGTCCGCCCCGCCTCAGCCGCCGCCTAGCGTGCCAAATCTGATCGCTCGTGGGCCGCCGTCGTCGGCATCACCCTCTGCGCGTGAGCATGGCGGTCGCGCCGAGACCGGCGGCCATGCTCGCCCGCACGAGCAAGAGCCTGTAGGCCGTCCGCCCTCAGGCGATGGTGGCGTAAACCTTAGGACGCGGCCCGCTCCAGCGTGGCCAGGAAGACCTCGATCGGCTGCGCTCCGGAGATGCCGTACGTCCGGTCGAAGACGAAGAACGGCACCCCGTTCGCCCCGAGCGCACGGGCCTCGCGTATGTCGGCGCGGACCTCGTCGGCGTACGCGTCGCCCTCGAGCACCTTGCGCACCTCGTCCGCGGGCAGTCCCGCGTCGGTGCCGATCCGCACCAGCGTCTCGGTGTCGTCCACCGCCTCGCCCTCCACGAGCGCGGCCTGGAAGAGGCGCTCGTGGATCCCGTCCGCGAGGTCGCGCGTCGCGGCGAGGTGGGTCAGCCGGTGCGCGTCGAACGTGTTGGCGGTCAGCGACCGGTCGAGGTGGTACGTGAGGCCCTCCTCAGCCGCGAGGGAGGTGACCCGGTCCTGCATCGCCTGCGCCTGCGCGGGCGCCACCCCGTACTTGCTCGACAGCATGTCCGTCGTCGGCTGGTTTTCGCCGCGCGGCTGGGACGGGTCGAGCTGGAAGCTGCGCCAGGTGATCTCCACGTCGCCGGTGTGGTCGAAGCGGGTCAGGGCATTCTGCAGGCGCCGCTTCCCGATGTAGCACCACGGGCAGACGACGTCGGACCAGACCTCGATCTTCACGTGCCTTCTCCTCGCTACCAGCAGGTGCCGTCGGCGGCGCACACGTCGGCGCCGTCCGCCTCTACCATGACGAGGGCGACGGGCGCCTCCTCGTCCTCGGGGGCCTCCGCGGCCTCCAGCTCGGGGTCATCCACGACGCCGCTCCCCGGGTATCTTGACGCAAGCCTCAATTTACGTCTCGAACCGTAGCACTAAACTTGGGGCCAGCGTCAACTTAGGTGGGGAGGGGTCATGGCGAAGACGACGTTGCGCGCGGACGCCCGCCGCAACACCGAGAAGCTCCGCGTGGCCGCCCTGCTGGTCTTCCAGGAGAAAGGGCTGCACGCGCCGCTCGACGAGATCGCCCAGCGGGCCGGGGTGAGCTCCGGCACGCTGTACAACCGATTCGGCAGCCGCGAGGCCCTGATCGACGCCGTCGTGCCCGAGCTCGCCGCGCAGAGCCTCGGCAAGGTGGCCAAGCGGGCGCTCGCCGAGCGTGACCCGTGGGACGGGTTCGCCGGGTACGTGATGGGCGTATGCGAGCTACAGGCCAGCTGCCCCGCGCTCAACGACGTGATCTCCCGGCGGTACGCGTCCGAGCAGCTCACCGTCATCTGCCGGGTGACCGAGGAGCGCGAGCGGTACATCATCGAGCGTGCCCAGCGCGAGGGCCTGCTGCGCGCCGACTTCACCCGCGAGGACCTGCTCTTCGTCTTCTGGTCCACGGCGATGCTGGTGCGGCACAGCGCCGACGCCGCGCCGGACGCGTGGCGGCGCAGCGTCGGATTCCTCCTCGACGGGCTGCGTGCCGGGGCGGCGCACCCGCTGCCGGCCGAGCCGCTCACCCGCGACCAGATGGAGGAAGTGATGTTCCGGCTCGGCGAGGTCGGCGCGATCTAGCCGGCCGCGATCGCCTCGGCGGTGCGCACCGCCAGCGCCATGCTGGTGAGCGTCGTGTTGCAGGCGACGCCCGCCGGAATCACGCCACCGCCGCCGAGGTACAGGTTGTCCAGACCCCACACCTTCGCGTACGGGTCGACGACGCTCTCCCGCGCGTCCGCGCCCATCCGTGTGGTACCGGTGATGTGCAACGCGAAGCCGGCCTCCAGGAAGGCGGGCTCGGCCCCGGGCAGAAACTTGCCGAGCGCCGTCGCCGCCTTCGCCATGTCGGTCACCATGTCGTCGGCGCGGGCACGGTCCGCCACGTTCGCTCCGAAGTGGAACGTGGGCTGCGGCAAGCCGTACGGATCGGCGACCCGGTCGGAGAACGTCACCGCGTTCTCCCGCCGCACGTCACAGGTGCTGAACCACACCAGGTCGGTGACGGTGCGCCGGTCGACGCCGTCGGGTACCGCCGCGTAGCCGAAGATCCCGCGGTGCAGTTGGGCGTGCCACGGTCGCCCCTCGGCGACGGGTATCCACAGGTTCGGCTCGACCACATTGGGACCGTCGTCAAGTCGGCTGGCCAGGTCGTCGGAAAGGGCCACCTGGCAGGTGGCCATCGTCTGCTCGCAGAGGTACCGGCCGAGCGCGTCCGGCCGGATTCCGGAGGCCCAGAGCAGCTGCGGGGTGAGCACCGAGCCGCACGCCACGACGAATGTGTCGGCGACGAGCGTGCGCTCGGCGCCAGTGGCCAGATCGCGGACCACCGCGCCGGTGACCTGCCTTCCACTGTGGACGAGGGCGGTGCAGAGGTGCTCGGGGAGGAGCGTGAAGCGGGGGTCGTCGGCCACGCTTGGCGCATTGCGGTCGCCGCCCTTGAGGATGATCTCCGGGCCGCTCCAGTGGACTCGCGGGGGATCGACGCTGAGCCGCTCCACGGCGAGGGGGAGCTGGCGCACCTGATACCCGGCTTCGTTGAGCCTTTCCGTGACGACCCGGCCCTGGACCGACATTTCATAGGCGCTGGTGGTCGTGTGCAGAAGTTTTTCCGCGACGCCGTACAACCGGGAGAGCTCGTCGCCATCGACGAACGGAATGTGCTCGACGACCGGATGTGTCCGAGGAGTGGCACCCGCCCAGAAAATGCCCATCCCGCCGACCGCCCGTGCGGCCCGGGAGGCGCCGAGATTGGTGGCCGGATCCTGGTCAGGGTTGATGTGCGAATCGCTTTCGGATCTCCGGCTCGATGGCACGGATATCCGCATCGCACTACTTCTGATCACGTCGGTAAATCTGTCCGGGTTGTGCTGGTAGATCGTTTCATTTCGCAGGTGGCGTCCCACCTCGCTGGATCGCTCCCCACCTGCGTCGATCATGGTGACATCGATTCCCGCGCCCACCAGGAGCCGGGCGAATGTGCTGCCCACCGGGCCTGAACCGATGATGAGTGCGCTCTTCGCCACGACTGCCTCCACGTGATCACGGGTGAAATGAAAGCTAGCCAGGCATTTAGCGGAGTGCATCCCGTAATCGGCCACACGTCGGCAATCCGTTCACCTGTTGTGTGATGGGGGTGTGAAGCAATTGTCGTCTTTACGTGGACATGTCGGTGGACGTTGGCGGTCGGGATGATTCATCTACCAACGTCACTCTCGAATTCTTGAAGCGTACCAGTTTTCATTGTGTCGACGGTTGGGTGCAGAGCCGCGCGGTGACGTCGCCGGCGAGCCTGGCGGCGGCGAGGCGCAGCGCGGTACGGGCGTTGAAGAACTCGTTTACCGGCGTCAGGCCGGCGAAGGCACCGAAGAGGCGCTCTACCTCCGCCGGGTCGCGTCGCTCGGCCAGCGCCCGCAGGAACAGGCGCTCCGCTGGTCCACTGTGGTAGGTCGCCAGCCCGAGCGTGAAGTCGTACATCGGCCCGAGCGCTCGGTCGCGGTCGCGCTGGTGAGCGCCGAGCGCGTCGCGTAGCGGGCGGGCGCCGCCGAGGCCGGCGGCGATCGCGCCGGCGAGCCCTTCCGCGTCGCGCAGGGCGTTGGCGATGCCCTGCGCGGAGACGGGATCCATCGTCACGCCCGCGTCACCGACGAGGCACCACCCGGGCCCGTGCGCCGGCCGGACGTGGTTGGGCAGGTCGGGTGTCGTGCGCAGCCGCTCGGCTCGGGCGCCGGCCCGTACCCGGTCGCCGAGGTCGCCGCACCGGTCGAGCGCCGCGAGGTAGTTGGCCTCGGCGTCCGCGCGGAACGCGTCGAAGCCGGCGAGCGGCGCGGACACGTACACCATCGTGAGTCCGCCGTTGGTGGGGAAGACCGCCGCCGCGAGCCCGTCCCGATGGTGTAGCTCGCCGGTCGTCACCGGCACGCCCGCCCAGTACGTGTAGCTGGCGAACGACCGCGGTGACCGCTGCCGGTAGGCCCGGGCCCGCACCGCCCGGGCGACGAACGACCGCTTGCCGTCCGCGCCGACCACCAGGGCGGCGCGCTCGGTCCGAAGTTGACCACCGGGCGAACTTCCGCGGATGCCGGCCACGCGGCCGCCCTCCCAGACAAGCTCCTCGACCCGCCACCGCTCGCGCACTTCGGCCCCAGCCGCCCGCGCCGCGTCGACGAGCGCGTGGTCGAGCACGGTGCGGCGCGGGCTGTGGATGGCGCCGCCCGCGGGGAAGGCGCCGTCGAGCACGGCGGCCGGCGAGTCGAAGCGCACGCGACGGGTGGACGGTGCGTCGCCGAGCCGGTCCAGCAGGCCCCACCGTGCCAGCCGCGCGACGCCCGGCGGCTGGATCTGGTGCGAGGAGATGGTGTCGCTGGGGAAGGCGGCCCGGTCGACCGCGAGGACCCGCAGTCCTTGGCGGGCCAGCAGGAGCGCCGTAGCGGCCCCGGCCACCCGCGCGCCCACCACGATCACGTCGTATGCCATCGCGTCCCCCGTCCACAGGTTGTTGGCTGTCCACATTCACCATACGGTACCGTATGGTGAGCCGTACGATAGCGTATGTCCATGGCCGAAGGAAAGCGGCGTTTGGCGCGGGAGGACTGGGTGGAGGCGGCGCTGGCCGCCATCGCGGAGGGCGGCGTGTCCGCGGTTGCCGTCGAGCCCATCGCCGCCCAGCTCGGCACCACGAAGGGGAGCTTCTACTGGCACTTCCCCAACCGCGCGGCGCTGCTGGAAGCCGCCCTCTCCGAGTGGGAGGAGCGCACCACCACCGCCGTGATCGACGAGATCGCCAACGCCACCGAGGACCCGGCCGGCCAGCTCCGCACCCTCATCGTGCGGGTCATCGACGCCGCCGAGCGCGACCGCGTCGGCCCGGCCCTGCTCGCCGCGGCCGGGCAGCCGGCGGTGGCGAGGGCCATCGACCGCGTCACCCGCGCGCGGATCGGCCTGATCGTCACGGTCTTCAGCCGGCTCGGCTTCCCGTTGCCGGAGGCCCGGTCGCGCGCCCTGCTCGCGTACAGCGCGTACCTCGGCCACGCCCAGCTCGCCCACTCCACGGAGGGGGTCCTGCCGGACACCGCGGATGGCCGCCGCGCCTACCTGCGGGACGTCATGAGCGTCCTCACGGCGGACACCCGCACAGCAGCGTCGGATACCTGACTGACCCCACCCGGCCGCCCCGCTCGTACTGACAATGCCGGGAAGCCGATCATGTGGGGGCGATTGTCATGGCTGTGGGCGCGGTGGCGCGGGCGGCGTTGTGGACAGCCGTGGTAGCCCACCTTCTTGTTGTGGAGTACCTGTTCATCCGCTACGGCCAGGGCAAGAACTCGCTGCTCACCGTCGGCAAGTTCTTCGGCCTCCACCTCGCGGCGATCATGATGCTTCAGATCGTGCTGGTGGCCCGCCTGCCGTGGCTCGATCGCCGGATCGGGATGGACCGGCTCACCGTGTGGCACCGGTGGATCGGCTTCGGCCTGGTCTGGACCCTCATCCTCCACTTCACGTTCATTATCGTCGGCTACGCCGACCTCGCCTCGCAGCCGCCGTGGGACACGTTCCTGAGCCTCGCCGGCGTCACCGCCTCACTGCTCGGCATGGTCGCGGCCGTCATCATCCTGGTGGTCGCCTCAATTTCCGTCCGGTACGTGCGGCGGCGCCTGCCGTACGAGGCGTGGCACGGCCTCCACCTGCTGCTTTACGTCGCGCTCGGCATCGGGCTCGTGCACCAGGCCTTCGAAGGCACCACGTTCGACTCGACGTGGGCCACCGTGTACTGGTGGTCGGTGTGGGGGCTCGTGCTTGCCGCCTTGCTCGCCGGACGCGTGGCGGTGCCGGTGTGGCGCAACCTCTACCACAGGTTTACGGTCGCCGCGGTGGTACCGGAGTCGGACAACGTCGTCTCCGTCCACATCACCGGCCAGCACCTCGACAAGCTGCCGGCGCGGGCCGGGCAGTTCTTCATCTGGCGGTTCCCCGGCCACCACGGCTGGTGGCGAGCCAACCCCTTCTCGCTCTCGGCCGCGCCCAACGGTCGTTCCCTCCGCCTCACCGCGAAGGCCGTCGGGAAGGGCAGCGCCGGGCTCCGCAACGTGCCGGTCGGCAGCCGGGTCTTCGTCGAGGGCCCCTACGGGGCATTCACCACCATCCACCAGACCCGCCCCGCGTCGCTGCTGATCGCAGGCGGCGTCGGCATCACCCCAATCCGCGCGCTGCTGGAGGAGCCGGGCGGGCCGACCACAGTCCTGTACCGCGTGCACACCGTGGAGGAGGCCGTGCTGCTGCCCGAGCTCCAGGCCCTCGCCAAGGCGCGCGGTGCGCAGCTCTACGTGCTCACTGGTCGCACCGGCGCGGGCACACCGCCGAACGTCCCGTTCGCGCCGGCCAACCTCGCCGCCGCCATCCCGGACATCGTGCAGCGGGACGTCTTCGTCTGCGGGCCACCGGCCATGACCGACGCCGTTGTCCACAGCCTCCGGGCGCTCGGCGTTCCCCGGCGGCAGGTACACGCCGAGAAGTTCAGCCTGGCCTAAAGTTGCGGGATGTCCCGGCCTGACCTCGTCTTCGTCGGCGGCTCGGTCTTCGTGGGCGGCCGCTCCCGACCCGGCGGCGTCGCGGTGCGCGGCGGCCGCATCGTCGCCGTCGGCGACGAGGTCGGTGAGCTGGCCGGCCCGGGTACCGCCGTCGTCGACCTCGACGGTGGACTGCTGCTACCCGGGTTCACCGACGCGCACGCGCACCCGGTGTACGCGGGCATCCAGTTGCTCGGCTGCACCCTCGACCGGGACAGCGACGCCGCTGGGTATGTGGAAAACGTCCGCGCCTACGCCGCCGCACATCCGGACCTGCTGTGGATACGCGGCGGTGGATGGTCGATGGAGGCGTTCCCGGGCGGCACCCCGCGCAAGGAGCCGCTCGACGAGGCAGTACCCGACCGCCCTGTGTACCTGCCCAACCGCGACTACCACGGCGCCTGGGTCAACAGCCGCGCGCTGGCCCTCGCCGGCATCGACCGCGACACCCCCGACCCGCCGGACGGCCGCATCGAGCGCGACCCCGACGGCGCGCCGACCGGCATGCTCCACGAGGGCGCCGCGCTGCTCGTCGGCCGGCTGCTGCCGCCGCTCACCGAGCGTGACCTGGACACGGCGTTCGACCTCGCACAGCGGCACCTCTTCGCGCTCGGCGTCACCGGCTGGCAGGACGCGATCGTCGGCTCGTACCTGGGTCAGCCCGACCCACTCGCCACCTACCTGCGCGCCGACGCGGACGGCCGGCTGCGGGCACGGGTCACAGGTGCGCTGTGGTGGGACCGCGAGCGCGGCCTCGAACAGCTCGACGACCTCCGCGAACGCCGGACCACCGGGCGCCGGTTCGGCACGCCCGCCGTGAAGATCATGCTGGACGGTGTCGCGGAGAACTTCACGGCCGCGATGACCCAGCCGTACCGCGACGCGCACGGCCACGCCACCGGCAACGCCGGCCTGTCCTTCGTGGACCCGGCCGCGCTGCGCGAGTACGTGACCCGCCTCGACGCCGAGGGCTTCCAGGTGCACTTCCACGCGCTCGGCGACCGCGCCGTCCGGGAGGCACTCGATGCCGTCGAGGCGGCCCGCGGTCGCAACGGACCGGGCGGAGGGCGCCACCACCTCGCCCACCTGCAGGTCGTGCAGGCCGCCGACGTGGCGCGCTTCGCGCAACTTGGGGCCGCCGCCAACATGCAGCCGCTGTGGGCCTGTCACGAGCCGCAGATGGACGAGCTGACGATCCCGTTCCTGGGGGACGGGCTGGCCGCGCGGCAGTACCCGTTCGGCGACCTGTACCGCGCCGGCGCGCACCTCGCCTTCGGCAGTGACTGGCCGGTCAGTAGCCCCGATCCGCTGTGGGGAGTGAAGGTCGCGGTGACGCGGGTGGCGCCCGGGGAGGCGGAGGCGCCCTTCCTCCCGGAGCAGGCGCTCGACCTGTCGACGGCGCTCACCGCGTACACGGCCGGCAGCGCGTGGGTCAACCAGCACGATCGCGTCTGCGGGACCCTCGAGGTGGGGCTGGCGGCGGATCTGGTGACGCTCGACCGGGACCCGTTCGCCGGGCCGCCCGACGAGATCGACCTGGCGCGCGTCGTGCATACGTATGTCGACGGCGAGCGAGTCCACTAAGGGCCTGCGGGTGGCGATCGCCGTCGGCAGCACGGCAACGGCGTCTTCCGCGCGAGGCTACGCGGGACAGGCGCCGGGTCACCCGCGGTCGCGCCGCTGGCGGGCCATCGGCGCGACCGGGAGACGAGGGACGCTAGGCCTGTTCATGAGGTTTGCCGAGGCGAGCCGGGGTCCAGGCGACGTCTGGTGGTGGCGGGCGGCCCGGTTTGTAGGTGACCGCCCGACGCCGCCAGACGCCGTCTGGGCCCGGCGCAGCCCGGCAAGGATTGAAACAGGGCCCTAAGGGGCGGTACGTGTCTCGGCGAGTGTGGCTGCGGAAACGGCAGCCGCGTCGGCGCCCGGCGTTGCGGGTACCTGCCGGAGCAGCAGCGCTGCGGCGAGCGTGCAGGCTATGTTGAAGGACGCCGCAACATACGAACCGCTGCGGAACCCATCGGTGAGGGCGGCCGGGCCGGAGCCCGCAGCGACCGAGATCGCTACCGAGGCCACCACGGCCGTCCCCAGAGCACCGCCGATTTCCCGCGCGGTCTCCACCATGCCGCCGGCCAGACCGCTCACCTCGGTTGGTATGCCGATGAACGCGGCCACCTGCACTCCGACCTGCGACAGACCTAAACCCGCGCCGGTGAGCAGGAAGCCACCGAACAGACCGCCCCAGTAGCCGGCGTCGACCGGGGCCTGGGCCAGCCAGAGCAGGCCGGCCGCGGAGGCGGCCTGCCCAAGGGCGATCGTCCAACCCGGACCCAGCCGGGCGATCAGTCGGGGTGCCGGTCCTGCGGCGGCCACGACGGCGGTGGCGGCGATCGCCAGGTAGGCGAAGCCGGTGCGCAGCGCGGAGTACCCCAGCACCTGCTGCATGAACAGCGACGCCTGGAAGATCGTCGCGAAGAACGAGGCGAAAACTAACGCGGCCACCAGGTTGGCGGCGTTCAAGGTGCGGCGGCGAAACATCGACAGTGGCACGAGCGGTTGCCGCGCGCGATGCGCGACGAGCACGAAGAGTGCCAGTGCCGCGACTCCCGCGGCCAGGAACCCGAGCGTCGTGGCAGAAGTCCAGCCGCGGTCGACGCCCTTGTTGATGGCGTAGACGATCGCCATAAGCCCTGCGGTGATGGTGACCGCACCAGGGATGTCGGCCCGCCCCCGCCCCTTCCGCCCGGCGCCGCCCGGGTCCGGCAGGCGCGGTTGGTTGGCGGTTTCCGTCTCCGGGAGGTGAAGCGGGCCGCCGCCCGGGTCCGGCAGGCGAGGTCGGCGGGCGGCGACCGCGCCCGTCACACCGCGGGCGGCGGTGTGCTCACGAGCGGGGGAGGGCGGCGGGTCGGCGGGGATGTAGCGCACTGTCAGCGCGACCATCGCTGCGCCCACCGGCACGTTCAGGTAGAAGATCCACTCCCAGCCGGGGCCGGCGGTCAGCAGGCCGCTGAGCACCACGCCTGCGGAGGCCGCGCTGCCACCGACCGCGCCGAAGATGCCGAGGGCCCGGTTGCGGGCCGGCCCCTCGGCGAACGTGGCGGCCACGATCGCCAATGCCGCCGGCGCGGCCAGAGCCGCACCCAGCCCTTGGCCCGCGCGGGAGGCGACCAGCTGCCAGAACGAACCGGAAAGGCCAGCGGAAAGTGAGGCCAGGGTGAAGATACCGAGACCGGCCAGCAGGACGCGCCGGCGGCCGAGCAGGTCACCAGCCCGGCCGCCGAGCAGGAGGAGACCGCCGAGCACGAGGCCGTAGGTGATCACGACCCACTGGAGGTCGTCCTGGGCGAGCCCGAGGTCGGCCTGGACGGAGGGGAGAGCGACGTTCACGATGGCGATGTCGAGCGTGATCATGAATTGGGCGCTGCACACCAACGCGAGGATGATCCCCGTGCGGAGTGGCGGCCGTGCGTGGTTGACCATGCCGGCTAGAACTTGTGGCGACCCGCAAACTCGTCGCGACGACTTTTCCGCGCGGGCGGAGTCTGAACAGGTATGCCCATCGTGAGACCCGCACAGGCCGCCGCCGTCCCAGGACGAGAGACCGACCTGGAGGAGTTCCGGCGGCCGCTGCTCGCGTATTGCTACCGGATGCTCGGGTCGCACCACGAGGCCGAGGACGCGGTGCAGGAGACGATGATCCGGGCCTGGCGCGGACTCGCCCGGCTCGACGGTTTGGGCGGCCTGCGGGCCTGGATGTACAAGATCGCCACGAACGTGTGCCTCGACACGCTCGGCGACCGCCGGGGCCGGGCGTTGCCCATGGACCTCACCACACCCGCCGAGGCGAGCGGTGAGCTTGGCGTGCCGCTGGTCGAGTCGACCTGGGTACAGCCGATCCCCACCCGGCTCGTGGCCGGCGACGACCCGCTCGAGCGGGCGGTGAGCAGCGAGTCGATCCGGCTCGCGTTCGTCGCCGCGCTCCAGTTCCTGCTGCCGCGCCAGCGGGCGGTGCTGATCCTCCGCGACGTACTGTGCTGGCGGGCGGCCGAGGTGGCGTCCCTTTTGGACACCAGCGTCGACGGCGTCAACAGCACGCTGCGGCGGGCCCGGGCGGCGCTTGCCGAGGCGCGCGGCGCGGACCCCGCACGCGCGGGCGCGGAGGCGGTCGACCCGGCGCTCCTTGCCCGGTACGTCGACGCGTTCGAGCGCTTCGACGTCGACCGCATCGTCGCGCTCCTGCGGTACGACGCGGTCGTTTCCATGCCGCCGTACGCGTTCTGGCTGCACGGCCGGGACGCGTTCCGCGACTTCCTGCGCGCGGGCAGGGTGGGGTGCGAGTACCGGCGCGGGGTCGCGACCGAGGCCAACGGGGTGCCGGCCGTGGCGATGTACGGCCCCTCCGGCCAGCCCAGCGCCCTTCATGTACTGGAGTGGCGCGCGGGCCGGGTCGCGACCCTGCACGCGTACCTCGACCCGGCCCTCGTCCCGCTCTTCAGCCCCTGACCGGCGGCGCCGCTCCCGCCATCCGGGAGGAGCGGCCTTCCACCGGCACAGCCCTGGGCGTCCGCAGTGCCGCGCTCAGCCAGATCAGCGACCCGCCGGCGAGCACGTGCACCGCGCTGGTCAGCGGCGAGTCGGGCAGCGGGGCAAGGACGGCCAGCAGGGTGAACGCGGCGCCGTACACAGCGGCCGGCAGCGGCGGCAGCACGCGCGCGAGCAGCATCGACACGCTGAATAGGATCGTGCCGATCACGAAGACCAGCGCGCTGCCGAGCACCGCGAACCGGGTCGGGCCGGCCAGCACCTCGTCGGCGACCGCCTCGTCGACGTAGTAGAGAACCAAGTTGAGGGCGAACGCAACTCCGGCGAAGAGGCCGAGACCGATGAGGTTCACGGCGTACGCCACCGCGCCGAAGCGGCCCGACTCGGCGTGTTGGCGCAGGTAGAGGGCAGTGAGCGCGGGCGCGCCGAACGCCACGCCGACGCCGACGACGAAGCTGGTAGCGGCGGTCTCGCCGGTAAACGCCTCGACGAGGCCGGGTACGGCTGTGGACAGTCCGAGGACCACGCCGCAGGCGGCCCCGAAGCGCAGAAGCCAGGTTGTGGACATCGCGAGCACCTTCCTTCCGGTACATGTCCGCGGTGACGCTAGGTGCGCACGACGACCCGCGGTAAGTGCCGGGAAGCCAGTCGATCGGCACATGCGGAACGGCCAGAATGAGGTCGCGGGTGGTCCAGATCCCGGCGTGCGGTCGTAGCCTGCGGTAGAGGCGGCGAAAGGAGTACCGGATGGATCGTCCCCGGCGGCCCCTCCCATGGGCGGTGGCCGTGGTGTACGGCGCCGTGCTCGCCGGCGGTGTCTACTGGTCGCTGGTCGGCGAGGGCCTTGACCGGCCGGGCCGACTCGCCGGCTTCGTTCTCGTGCTCGCGCTACTCTTCGGCATCGAGGTGCTCGAATGGCGCCGCTGGCCGGCACCCGCTGCCAGCGTCCGTCCGCCAAGACAGGCCATCGCCGAGCGCGACGCCCGAAAGGACACCAGGAGCGAGGGCCGCTGGGCGGCGGCTGGCTTCCTCGCCGCGCGGGTCGGGCTCTTTACCGCGGCCGCGCTGCTGGACGGATCGGGTACCTCGCGGGCGCTCTTCGTGCTGGTGCCGTTCGTCGCCTACTTCGCGTTCGGGCGGGCCACCAGCGTCGCCCTCGCCACCGCCTGCGTCGCCCTCATCGTGACCGGTTTCAGTGTGTCCACACCGGACTGGTACCGGGACGCCGAGTACGTGTCCGACCTCCTCATGTTCACCATCGGCCTCGTGCTCGCGGTGTGCATGGCAGCGGTCGCGAGCGCCGAGTGGGCGGCCCGCTCCCGCTTGGAGAGCACGCTCGACCGGATCGCCGAGATCTCCGCCGCGATGGAGCGCAACCGGGTCGCCCGCGACATCCACGACAGCCTCGGCCATCACCTCACCGCGATCGCGATCCAGCTGGAGAAGGCAACCGCCTTCGCCGACCGCGACCCCGGACTCGCCACGCAGGCGATCGAAGACGCGCGCGGGTCGGCGCGGGAAGCGCTCGCCGACGTGCGCCGCTCGGTGCACGCGCTCCGTGAGGAGGGGACGCCGTTCTCGCTCCGGGACGCGCTCGCCGACCTCGCCCGCGACGCGGGGGAGCCGACGGTGACCGTGACGGTGACCGGGGAGCCCGACCGGTACGACGCCACGGCGCTAACAGCGCTCTACCGCGCCGCGCAGGAAGGACTGACCAACGCACGCCGCCACGCGGAAGCGAGCGTGGTGACGGTGTCCGCCGCGTTCGACGAGGGGGCCGCACGGCTCGTCGTGGCGGACGACGGGCGGGGGTTCGTGACACCGGGCGAGGGGTTCGGGCTGCTCGGCATGCGCGAACGCGTCGAGCTGGTCGGCGGCGACGTCAAAGTCGACAGTGGACCCGGCGCCGGTACCGTCATCACCGTGACCATCCCGCACGCGCGCGACTGGAGCGCCGCGTGAGCGAGGCAGTGCGGGTGCTCGTCGTCGACGACCAGCAGCTGGTGCGCGAGGGCATCGCATCGCTGCTCGGCATCCAGCCCGGCATCACGGTCGTCGGCACCGCGGCGGACGGGAAAGCCGCCGTCAACGCGGCCATCGAGCTCGCCCCGCACGTCGTGCTGATGGATGTCCGGATGCCGGAGATGGACGGCGTCGAGGCGGCCGCGATCCTGCACCGGCGGGCGCCGGAGATCCGGGTCATCATGCTGACCACGTTCGACGACGAGGAGTACGTGCTGCACGCCCTGCGCGCCGGTGCGAGCGGCTACCTGCTCAAGGATCTGCCCGCCGCCGACCTCGCCCAAGCGGTACGGCTGGCCAACGCGGGCGTCGCGCAGCTCGACTCGTCGGTCACCGCCAGCCTCGCCGCCGCCTTGGCCCGCGGCGCCGCCCGCCCGGTCGCGCCGCCGCCCGCGCCCCGCCCCGACGAGGCGCTGACCGCCCGTGAGATCGAGATCCTGCGGCTTGTCGCGACCGGCTCCACGAACCGGGAGATCGCCGGCCGGCTATTCCTGAGTGAGGGGACAGTCAAGAACCACATCTCGCGCATCCTCGGCCGGCTCGGCCTGCGGGACCGGACCCAGGCCGCCGTGTACGCGCACGACCACGGACTGCTCCCCGACCGCTGACGCCGCGAGAGGCCACCAACGAGGGACGGCCGGCGCACCAGCGCCGGCCGTCCACAATGGTTGATTCGCTGGTCAGCCGAACGCGAGCGCCTGCCACCTGGCCACGTCGGCCGCGGACAGGGCCGACGGGAAGATGGCCACGCGGTCCACCTCGCCGGTCAGGCGTTGCCCGCCACCCTGGTCCGCCGCGAACCGCAGCTCGCGGTTGTTGCAACCGAAGATGGCCGGACCCACCTGGGCCGTCCCCGCCACCCGACCGTCGAGGTAGACGGTCAGGTCGCCCTCGTCGAGGGTGACCACGACGTTGACGTACCGGCCCGTGGGCACCACCGCGTTGGTGGTGACGCCCTGGCCCGCGCCGATGAACCGGACCTGGTTGGACGGGGTCAGGTCGATCAGCACGCCGTCGGTGCCCGGGTCGCCGCCAGGCTGGGAGTCGAAGAGCCGGCGGTAGCTGCCGCTCGTCGTCGCCTTCACCTCGGCCGCGAACGTGGCCTTCGGCAGGTACCCCAGCGTCGTCGGCGCGGTGCGTAGGAACTTGCTGCCGTTGAGCACCAGTGAGCTCGGCGTCGGGCCACCGGTCGTGTACTCGGCTCCGCCCTGGACTGTGGCGTCCCGGTTGTACGACGACACGTCGTCCACTGTGTCACCGCTCGCCGGGTCCCACGCGACGAGGGGCCGCGCCGGGTCGGGGATCGGGCAGGGCGGTGGCACCGGCAGATGCACCGTGGCCTGGCCGACTGCCCGCCAGTCGGGGCCGATCAGCCTGGCCGTCAGCCGGGAGTCGCCCGGCGTCGCGGCGTCGGTGACCGTCACCGTGAAGCGGTACACCTGCGAGTCACCGGCCTGAAGACGCGGCACCTGCACCGTGCCCGGCCGGACCGTCCAACCTTCCGGCACGGCCAGCCGCAGGCTCGACTGCGGAACGTTCGCCGCCGCGCTCACCGTCACGGTGACCGGTGCCGAGTCGCCGACCTCCAGAGTGGAGGGTGCGGACACGGCCACGCCGACCTCGGCGGTGGCCACGTACCGGTGGCCCTTGCGCGCCGTGAACTTGACCCGCTCGCCGTTTCCCTCCGCCTGTACGGTGCGACCGGTGGTCGCGTCGACGAGGCGGTACGGGCCGGCGAAGAGCGTGCTGCGCAGCGCCACGTCACCCGTGGAGCCGGCGGTCACCGCGATCTCCTGCGCCGCACCGCTCGCCCACCGCGTGTCCACGGTGAGGTCGCCGCGAGCCCGCAGGCCCTTGACCGAGCCGTCCGGCCACGTGCCAGGCAGGGCCGGCAGCACGTGTACGTCACCGGTGTGGCTCTGGAGCAGCATCTCCGCGACACCAGCGGTGGCGCCGAAGTTGCCGTCGATCTGGAACGGCGGGTGCGTGTCCCACAAGTTGGAGAGCGTGCTGAACCGGAGCTGCTCGCTCAGCATCTTGTGGGCGTGGTCGCCGTCCAGCAGGCGGGACCAGAAATTGATCTTCCAGGCCTTGCTCCAGCCGGTACCGCCGTCGCCGCGCGCGGTCAGCGAGACCTTGGCGGCCGCCGCGTACTCGGGGTCGGTCAGCGGGGCGATCTGGCTGCCCGGGTGCAGGGCGAACAGGTGGGAGACGTGCCGGTGCTGGTCGTTGGGGTTGTCCCAGTCGCCCTTCCACTCCTGGAGCTGCCCCCACGAGCCGATCCGCGTACCGGGGTCGAGCTGCGCGAGCGCGCCCTTGACGGTGTTGCGGAACGGTCCGTCGCCGCCGAGCACCTTGCCGGCTTCGAGGAAGTTGGAGAACAGGCTCCACACGATCTGCTGCGACATCGAGGCGCCCGCGGTGAACTCACCGTTCTCCGGGGAGAAGCTCGGCGAGACCACCAGCTTGCCGTCGCGCGGGTCGACCACGAGCTCGTCCAGCCAGAACTCGGACAGCTCCCGCATAATCGGGTACGCCCGCTCCCGCAGGAACGCGGTGTCCTTTGTGAACTGGTAGTGCTCCCAGTAGTGCAGAGCCAGCCACGCGCCCGCCTCGGGGAACCAGAACGACTGCGGGTAGTTGTGCAACCCGGTGAAGCCGTACGGGTTGGTCTCGTTGTTGACGACCCAGCCGCGGTTGCCGTACATGTACTGCGCGGTGTGTCGGCCGGGTGGCGCCATCGCGTCGACGTAGTCGAAGAGCGGCGCGGTGGTCTCCGAGAGGTTCGTGGTCTCGGCCGGCCAGTAGTTCATCTGCAGGTTGATGTTGACGTGGTAGTCGGCGTCCCACGGCGGGTTCGTCGAGTTGTTCCACACGCCCTGGAGGTTGGCCGGGAGCGAGCCGTCCCGGGACGAGGCGATGAGCAGGTAGCGCCCGTACTGGAAGAAGAGCGTCTCCAGCGCCTTGTCCGCCGGGCTGCTGCCGTCCACGTAGGACTTCAGCAGCTCGTCGGTGGGTACCCCGGGCATCGCCTGTCCGATGTCGAGCGACACCCGGTCGAAGAGCTCCTGGTAGTCGGCGCGGTGTGCGGCCAGCAGGTCCTCGTAGGACTTGGCAGCGGCACCGTCGACCTTGGCGGTCACGGCGGCGTGCGGGTCGGGGCCGCGGTAGGACGGGTACCGGTCGGCGTAATCGGTACCCGCGCCCAGAATCACCACGGCCGAGTCGGCGCCGCTCACCGTGACGGTGCCGTCGGCGTTGTCGGCTCGTGAGCCGCCCTCGTTCCGTACCTGGATCTGGCTCTCGAACTTGAGCTTGTTGTCGTTGAGCGCGCCGGCGAACGTGATCCGCCCGCCCGCGGCGGTGGTGGTCTTCGAACGGTTGTTGGGCGCGGTGACGCCGGTGGTGAACGCCACCTTGCCCGGCTGGTCCGCGCTCACCCGCACGACGAGCACGCCGTCCGGGTTGCTGGCAAAGTACTCGCGCGTGTAGCGCACGCCGTCGTCCACGTAGGACACGCGGGCGACCGCGTGGGCGATGTCGAGCTCGCGGCGGTACTCCTGAACCGTGCCCGGGTCGGCGGGGAGCCGGAGGGTCAGGTCGCCGAAGGTGTTGTACGACCCGAAGCCGCTCTTGGGCTGCCCGAGCCGGTTTGCCACCTCCTGCGGGCTGATCCGCTGCCGCGCGTCGAGGTCGCGCTGCACCTGCTCGATCGCGCCGGGGCGGGGCGAGGTCCAGTTGCCGAAGTTGTATCCCTGCGCGGAGCCGGGGCCGCCGGTCCACAGCGTCTTCTCGTTGAACTGCACGGTCTCGGTGGCCAGGCCGCCGAAGACCATGCCGCCCAGGGCGCCATTGCCGATCGGCAGCGCCTGGGTCTCCCAGTTGGTGGCCGGCTCGTCATACCAAAGGGTGAGTGGATCTCCTGCGGCGGTGGGACCGACGGGAGCGGCCATGACGGGGGATGGGCCGCCCAGGCGGGGGCGACCGTCACGAGGGTGGCGGCGACGCCGATGGCCAGCAGGCGCCGCAGCCGATGGTGGGGGAGGACGGACATGAGGCAACAACTCCTGTCATCCGATGTTTCCTCCGTGAGGTTACGGACGACATCAAGATGAAACAAGAGTTGATCGTGATACCTCCGATGTCTTCCGCGCCCCTGAGGTGCGCCAGCCACCGGCTCAGCGTTGATCTTCTCATCCCGATGGAACGCGACGACCTGTGGAGCTGGGCGGCGATTGACATGCAGTCGATCGGCTGCATATTGTCAAAGGCAGCCAAGCGGCTGCCTAACGGATGGCGACGATGGACGACGTATTCAAAGCACTCGCGGACCCCAGCCGCCGCCGGTTGCTCGACCGGCTCAACGAGCGCAATGGACAGACCCTGCAGGAGCTCTGCGCGGGCCTGGATATGGCACGGCAGTCGGTGAGCAAGCACCTCGCGGTGCTGGAGGCGGCCCGGCTGGTCAACACGGAGCGACGAGGGCGGGAGAAGCTGCACTTTCTCAACGCCGAGCCGATCAACGCCATCGCCGACCGGTGGATGACGCGATACGACCGGGCGCGGGCCGACGCGCTCACCGATCTCAAGCACGCCTTGGAGGAGCGGACGATGACCGACAAATTCGTCTACATCACCTACATCAAGTCCACACCGGAGCGCACCTGGGAGGCGATCACCGACCCAGCCTTCACGAAGCGTTACTGGGGCCTCGCCCTCAGGTCGGACTGGCAAGTTGGCAGCACGGTCAGTTGGGAGCTGGACAAGCTGACCGTCGCCGACGGCGAATCGGTGGTGCTCGCCGCGGAGCCGCCGCGCAGGCTCAGCTACTCGTGGCACTCGATCACGCCGGAGTTCGTGGCGGCGTACGGCGACGACCACGAGTTCCTCCGGAGGGCGTCGGCCGAGCGCCGGTCGAAGGTGACGTTCGACATCGAGCCCGCCGGTGACCTGGTCAAGCTCACTGTGACGCACGACGACTTCGACCCCGGCAGCGTCGTGCTCGAGGGCGTCTCGCAGGGCTGGCCGTCGATCCTGTCGAGCCTCAAGACGCTGCTGGAGACCGGTGAGCCGCTGGCGGTGGACTGATGCGGCTGACGGTCACCGAGTTCCTGTCGCTGGACGGCGTCGCGCAGGGGCCGGGCTCGCCGGACGAGGACCGCGGTGACGGGTTCACCCAGGGCGGCTGGATGGTCCCGCACATGGACGAGGCGTTCCTGGATGTCGCGGCCGACTGGCTGGGCGGGGCCGACGCGTTCCTGTTCGGGCGCCGCACGTACGAGAACTTCGCCATCGCCTGGCCGAAGGTCACCGACCCGGACGACCCGTTCGCGCCGAAGTTGAACGGGCTCCCAAAGTTCGTCGCCTCGCGGACGCTGACCAGCGCGGAGTGGGCGCCGAGCACGATCCTCTCCGGCGACCTGGCGACGGAGGTGGCCGCACTCAAGCGGCGGCCGGGGCGGGAGCTACAGGTCCACGGCAGCGCGGAGTTGGCCCAGTCGCTGCTGGCGGCCGGGCTGGTCGACGAGTTCCGCCTGGTGATCGCGCCGGTGGTGTTGGGCCATGGGCGCCGCCTCTTCCCAGTCGGCGGCGCGCCCGCGGGACTGCGGGTGACCCGCAACGAGACCACGCCGGGCGGCCTGGTCATCCAGGTCTTCGAGACCATCGGGGCGCCGCGGTACGGCACGTACCCCGGATAGGACGGCGCGGCCCTCGGGGGCCGCGCCGTCGCGGTCCACATGTGGACGGCGACCCCCGTGCTCGCCGTCCACAGGCCCGACGACCGGTCAGCTCGGGTCCCACACCCCGGTCGCCGCCGCGGCCCGGACGAAGTCGCGGAAGTCGCGGGCGTCGTTGCCGGTCACCCGTTTCACGTCGTCGGTGACGTGGGCGTTGCGACCGTCCAGGATGCGGGCGAACAGGTCGGTCAGCGCCGCCGCCTCCTCCACCGGCACCCCGCCCGCGACCATGCGCGCCGTGCACTCCTCTGGCGTGACGCTCTCGAAGCGCACCGCTCGCCCCGACGCGGCCGAGATCTCCACCGCCGCCTCCGCGAAGGTGACCAGGCGCGGGCCGGTCAGCTCGTACACCTTGCCGTGGTGACCGTCCTCGGTGAGCGCCGCCACGACCACGTCCGCGACGTCCTCCAAGTCGACGAACGGCTCAGGTACGTCCGTGGGGAGCGCGATCTCGCCGGCCAGCACCGGCGGGAGCAGGAAGTGCTCGTTGAAGTCCTGGGCGAACCAGGTCGCGCGGACAACGGTCCACTCGGCGCCGGACTCCCGTACCCCCCGCTCGCTGACCTCGGCCTCCTCCTCGCCGCGACCGGAAAGCAGCACCAGCCGCTCGACGCCGGCCGCGGCGGCCCCTTCCGCGAAGGCCCGGATCGACTCTGCGGCGCCGGGGAAGGCGAGGTCGGGGTAGTAGGTGATGTAGGCGGCGGTGACGCCCTCGAAGAGCGGGTTCCAGGTGTCGGGGTCGGCGTTCCAGTCGAACGGCGGCTGGCCCGAGCGCGAGCCGACGCGGACCGGGAGGCCCTGGGCGGTGAGACGGTTGTTGACCCGGCGGCCCGTCTTGCCCGTGCCGCCAATCAGTAGGTATGTCATGCGTTTATTCCACCCGTGGGCGGCCGTGGCAACCATGGGCGACGAGCGCACGGGCATACGCGATCGTCTACGATGGGTGGGTGGATGCGCTCGCCGGCCTGCTCGACGGACCGCGCGCCCGCGAGGCGTTCCTGCTTCGCGTGGTGCTCGACCCGCCGTGGTCGATCCGCGTGCAGGACCGCGCCGCGCTGGCCCTGGTGGCTGTCGCGCGGGGCAGCGCGTGGCTGATCACCGACGGCGGCGAGCCGATCGAGGTGCGGGCCGGCGACATCGTGGTGACCCGCGGCCCGAGCCGTATACGGTGGCCGACCACCCCGCGACGCCGCCGCAGGTGATCATCCATCCGGACGATCGGTGCACGACGCTGTACGGCGAGGACCTGAGCGTCGCCATGGACCGCGGCGTGCGCACGTGGGGCAATACCGACGACGGCGCGTCCGTGATGCTTGTCGGCACCTACCAGAGCGCCGGCGAGATCAGCGACCGGCTGCTGCGGGCGCTCCCACCGGTACTCGTGCTGGCCCGCGACGAGTGGGACAGCCCGCTCGTGCCGCTGCTCGCCAGTGAGATCACCAAGGATGAGCAGGGCCAGTCGGCCGTCCTCGACCGGCTGCTCGACCTGCTGCTGATCGCGGTGCTGCGGGCCTGGTTCGCGCGGGCCGAGTCGACGCCGGGGTGGTTCCGCGCGCAGGCCGACCCGGTGGTCGGGCGGGCGCTGCGCATGCTCCAGAACCATCCGTCCCATCCCTGGACGGTCGCCAGCCTCGCGGGGCGTCTCGGCGTCTCGCGGGCCGCGCTGGCCCGGCGCTTCAACGAGCTGGTCGGCGAGCCGCCGATGGCCTACCTGACGTCGTGGCGCCTCGCCCTCGCCGCCGACCTGCTGCGCGAGCCGGACGCGACGCTCGGCGCGGTGGCGCGGCAGGTGGGATATGGGAGCCCGTTCGCGCTGAGTGCGGCGTTCAAGAGGGTGCGCGGCGTGAGCCCGCAGGAGTTCCGCGCGGCGGCCCAGCCCGTCGCGAGCTGAGCCGCCGCTCACGTCCCTGACCGGCCGCTCAGGCGCCTGAGTCGCCGCTCAGCGTGACGGACCGGAGGCGCAACGTCTGAGTCGTCGCTCAGGGACGTCTGGCCGGACAAGCGACGTCTGAGTCGCCGCTCAGACACGCCTGACCGGCCGCTCAGGAGAGCCGAAAGCTGAGCGGCCGGTCAGGAGAGGTCACTGCCCCTCCCACACCGCCTTGGCGCCCGAGTCGCCGGTGCGGACGACGTAGTAGATCGCGATCGCGGCAGCAACCACCGACAGCACGGTCAGCGCGATCGACATCACCCGCGTGCCACCCGGACCACCCGCGGTGCGGGCCGCGACGGCGGACGGGCCGACGAAGTACACAAGCGCGAGCGTCACGACGCCCAACGCGATCGCGGCCCACATCGTGTTCGTGCCGAAGTCCTGGTGCTGCTCGATGACCGGGATGAAGCCCTCCGTCACCCGGTTCCGCTCCCGCATCCGCTCGAAGAAGGCGTCGCCGGAAAGCTTCGCCAGCAGCGCCGAGATCGGGCCGATGACCGCGAGAGCGGCCAGCACGAGCCGGAGGTGGGGCGCAGGATCGGCAGGAACGCGTACCCCACGGCGGCCAGCGCCAGCAGCGGCACGAACACCACGGCCGCGTGGATCAGCAGGGGATGGGCGGGAATCCCCATGAATTCCTCGAACAAGGGTGCCTCCTCGACAGTGGGCTGCGCGCTAGCGTACGGGTACCACGTGCCGGGGGCGCGAGTGGTTCAATCCTCAACCAAGACGTGACCAAAATGGACGGAACGGGTCGAGCGGGCCGTGACACTCCTCAGCCGGGATGTCTCGGGCGCGGTAGCTCTGTTCCCAGGCCGCCTCTCGCCGCCCAACACCGCGCCGCATAGTGACGCCGCGTAGCCGTGGGACCGAAGGGGCCTCCGCTTGGCGGTGGCTCGAAATGGGTGCGGCCGGGCGCACGCCCGGCCGCACCGTCAGTGCCAGTCGATCGGGCTCAGGTCAGTCGACCACGCGCGGCGCGGTCTTCGCCGCGGCGCTCAGGGCGGCGGCCGCACCGCTGTACGGGTTGTAGGTGTACGTGCGGGACACGCCACCCGGGATCGTGAAGTACTCGGCGGAGAGCTTGGCGGGGTTGGTCGCGATCTCGCCACGGCCGGGCAGGTCGTCGCCGTCGTCCCAGCCCCACGGGGCGTTGGCCGAGTTGGTGCCGCAGCCGAACGTGCCCGAGCCGCAACCGCCCGACGTGTCGCCCGCGAACGTGCCCAGGTTGGCGAAGAGGTTCGTGTTGTTGCGCTCGGCCCACAGGCCGCCCGCGGCGAAGATGTCGATGAGCTGGTAGCGCACGTCGCGGTCGTCACCGTTGCTCGGGGTCTCGCCGACCGTCGACGGGTAGTAGACGATGCCGTCGCCGTTGATGGCGTACTGCGGGTGGGCCTTGAGGCCGTGGCCCTTCGCCTCCTGCGCGGTCACCGGGTGGGAGAAGGAGTCGTGCGGCGACGTGGCGAAGTTGAGGGTCCCGTCAACGTTCTCCTGGCCGCCGGTCCAGCTGCTGCCGGACGGCGTGTACGAGTAGAAGTTGGTGTGCGCCACGGACACCGCGCCGCGCAGCACGCCGTACTCCGAGCCGTCCCGCTCGATGGCGAACATGACGCCCTCGCCGTCGTTCTCGTGCTCGGTCTCGAAGAACGGGTGGTCGACCCAGTCGCGCGGGTGGAAGAAGAGGTACGTGATGTACCAGTGGGTGCTGGTCTCGGCGACCGAGTAGTACGCGGCGGCGGCCATCGACGTGCCCGACTGGCCGGCACGGTCCCAGTTGTTGCGGCCGTTGAGGTCGCCGTCAAAGTCGACGCGGGTGATGTAGTCGGCGCGGCCACCCAGGGCATGGCTGCCCGTGGCGTCCACGTCCTGGTGGTGGATCGGCGCCCAGCGCAGTGCGAGCTGGGCCCGGCTGGGCGCGGCGGCGGCCGGCGACGGCACCGCGAGCCCCGCGGCCACGAGCGCCGCGGTGGCAACGGCCGCCACTGTGGACCTGTTGAACATGGTTCCTCCCCACAAACCGATGGATCGATCGTGAGGAATCTTCGTGGCGGCCGGCGCCGGGGATATGACCGATTGGCGAAGGCCAGATAGATGTGGGTCGAAGGAGTATGTGCGGCATCAGCGCTGGAACGGCACGTTCGCGCCCGCGACCGGTCCGGCAGCGCAGCGTCCGCGCCGGAGCGGCGCCTTCGCGCTGCGACCGGTCCAGCCCGAGGCAGCGACCGGTCCGGCCATGCGGGCGTCAGCGTCCGAGCGGCACCTTCACGCCGCGACCGCTTCGGAGGTCGAGAGCCCGCCGCTCCTCGTGCCATCCGTCGACGTCGTCCTCGAGCGTCCAGTCCGGTGTCAGCAGGACGGGCCGGCCGCGGGGTACGCGGACCACCATGATCATCGAGTTGACAGTCTTGCCGTTGCTCGGGTCGAGGAGCGGGACGACGTCGTACTCCAGACGTGGCCGGCCGGGGATGACGACGGTGAAGTCCCAGGTCACGTCGACCGGCCCGCGACCGACGCCTTTCCCGGGGCGAGCGTCACCAGGGCCATGACCCACTCGTGGCGGTCGTCCGGCGGCCAGACGCCGTCGAACTCGGCCTCCCACCGGATGTCGTCCGCCTTCTCCTTGGAGATCTGCCCGACCGTGGCGACGGCGTCCACGCGGATCACGTGGGACTCACCCATCAGCCGCCCGGTCGCCGGGTCCACCGCCGTGACGGGGACACCGGCGAACTCGGCGAACCGGTCCCGGTCGGCACCGAAGCAGCATGTGTTGAGGTCGACCGGCTTGTACTCGAGGGCGTCGTCAACTACGTACGAGCAGGGGCCGATGCAGCCCATCAACGCCAAGGCCACGACGGCCCCGACCACCAACCGCAACCACCGCACGCGATCCATACGAGCCTCCCCGCGGACAAGTATGGAAAGCCGGCGCCAGCCGGCCTGCCGACGCCGAGCGGCGTGACCGCCGCCGGCGCCAACCCCGCGCTAGCGCTCCTTGTTGTAGAGCTGCTTGGCCCACACGAAGCAGACCACCGTGATGGCCACGCTCCAGGCGACCGCGAGCCACGCGCTGTTGCCGATTTCGGTACCGAGCAGCAGCCCGCGGAGCGTCTCGATGACCGGCGTGAACGGCTGGTACTCGGCGAACCACCGCAGCGCCGCGGGCATCGAGTCGGTCGGGACGAAGCCGCTGCCCAGGAACGGCAGGAGCAGCAACGGCATGGGCAGGTTGCTGGCGCTCTCCACGCTCTTCGTGACCAGGCCGAGCGCGACGGAGAGCCACACGACCGCGTACGTGACCATCATGAGCACCCCGGCCGCGGCGAGCCACTCGATCGGGGTCGCGTTTGGGCGGAAGCCGATCGCGAGCGCGATGCCGATGATGACCACGAGGCTGAGCAGCGACTGCACCATGCTGCCGAGCACGTGGCCGGTGAGCACCGACGGCCGGTAGATCGCCATCGTGCGGAAGCGGTCGATGATCCCCTCGGTCATGTCCATCGCGACCGTGATGGCGGTGCCCTGCGCGGCGCCGGCGACGGTCATCAGGAGGATGCCGGGCACGACGTAGTTCGCGTACGCCGAGCGGCCACCCGTGGGACCGCCGAGTCCGTTGCCGAGCGTGCCGCCGAAGACGTACACGAACAGCAGCAGGAAGACCACCGGCAGGAAGACCACCATAAACGTGAGCACGGGGTACCGCCGCATGTGGAGCAGGCTGCGTCGGAACATGATGGTGGAGTCAGTTAGCGCGTAGCTCATGGTGCTCATGCCACGGTCTCCCGCTCTCGGTCTTCCTTGCCGGTCAGTGCCAGGAACACGTCGTCCAGGTCGGGCAGGTGCACGGAGAGGGTGTCGACCTCCACCGCGGCGCGGTCGAGGCGGTCGAGCAGCGCGCGCAGCGACCGCACGCCGGTGTCGCCGGGCACCTGGAGGGTGAGCGCCTCCGCGTCGGGGCTGGCCCCGTCGAGGATTGCCGCGGCGGCGGCGAGCGCCCGCGCGTCGGGAAACTGGAGGCGGATGTGGCCGCCCGGCACCCGCCGCTTGAGCTCGTGCGGCGTGCCCTCGGCGATCACCCGCCCGTGGTCGAGCACCGCGACACGGTCGGCGAGGTGGTCGGCCTCCTCCAGGTACTGCGTGGTGAGGAAGATGGTGACGCCGTCGGCGACCAGGTCGCGGATGATCTGCCACATGTTGCGGCGGCTGCGCGGGTCGAGGCCGGTGGTCGGCTCGTCGAGGAAGATGATCCGCGGGTCGCCCATCAGCGTCATGGCCAGGTCGAGTCGGCGGCGCATGCCACCGGAGTACACCTGGACGGGCTTGCCACCCGCCTCGACGAGGTCGAAGTCGGCGAGCAGCCGCTCGGCGCGCCCCCGCACCTCGCGCCGGCCGAGATGGTGCAGGTCGCCCATCAGGTGCAGGTTTTCCACACCGGTCAGCAGGTTGTCCACAGCCGAGAACTGGCCGGTCACGCCGATCATCGCGCGTACCGCGTCGGGGTGGGCCGTGACGTCGTGGCCACCGACCCGCGCGGTACCGGCATCGAGTCTGAGCAATGTGGACAGTACCCGGACGATGGTTGTCTTGCCGGCCCCGTTGGGGCCGAGCAGCGCGTAGACGGTGGCGGGGGCGACGCGGAGGTCGACCCCGTCGAGCACGAGCTTGTCGCCGAACGACTTGCGCAGCCCGGCGGTCTCGATGGCGGGTTGGTTCATGGCAGCAGCTCCTACCCGCCGAGCCGCCGGCGGGGGTCAGATGTCGAGGTCTTCGATGACGGGCTGGTCGGCCATGTCGGCGACCATCTCGTAGAGCTCCGGGGGAGCAGGTCGCGCAGCTCCTCGAGGGTGCCGGCGATATGCAGGATCGACTCTGGTGCGGTGACGCCCCAGGCCTGGTCGCTGCTCCAGTTGCCCACCCAGGCGCGCCAGCCGGTGGTCCACTTCTCGCTGTCGCTGGTCAGCTGCGCCGAGCGCTCGACGTGGACGACGAACTTGCCGGTCCGGGAGCGGTAGACCCGGAAGATCTCGAACCGCTGGCTCGTGGAACGCCCCACTCGCCGAGCAGCACCCCGGAGAAGCGCTGCTTGCGGCCCTTACCCGGACCTATCCGCACGATGATCTCGTCGTACCCCTCCTGCCGCCCCTCCTCGATGTCGACGTAGCGGCGCACTGCCGTCGAGATCGCCGCCGACAGGTTGCCCCCCGCCAGCTCCTGCGCCCGGCGGAAGAGCGGCATGTCGTCGTCGGACACGTAGATGGTCTTGTTCGGCATGGCCAGCTTCCTTCTGCTGCTCCGACTATACGTATACGTCTACGTACACACAAGGGCGCGAGGATCTTGTGGAGCTTTGTGGGGTTTTGTCAGCGTGAGTAGGCGGTCAGGAAGCGGTCCCGGAAGGCGTCCATCCGCCACACCGGGCTCTGCGGGCCGGGCTTGATCCCGTCCTGCCATCCCCATGAGGAGATCCGGTCGAGCACGGCCGGGTCGTGGGCGACGATCGATATGGGTACGTCGTGGGAGGCGTCCGCGCCGGTCACGATCCGGGCCGGCTGGTGGTCGCCGAGGACGACCATGACCAGGTTGTCGTCGCCGAACTTTTCCACATACGAGATGAGGGTGTTGAGCGAGTACTCCACAGAGAGGCGGTACTGGGTGCGCACCCGCTCCGGGTCCTTCCACACCTCCTCCGGCGTGTCGCCCACCCGCGCGTCGTTGATGTAGATGGAGCCGTCCCCAACTTGGTCCCAGTCGAGCCACTTCGGCAGCGGTGTCCACGGGCCGTGGCTGGACACCAGCGGCATCACCGTCATCAGCGGCGGATGGCCGGGCTTGGAGTTCTCCATGCGTTCGAACGCGAGCATCGTGTACTGGTCGGGCATTGTCGCCCAGCTGAAGCCGAGGCCGCGGTAGCCGAGGGTGTGCAGGTCGTACACCCGGTCGAAGCCGTAGAAATGCCCCTCCGGCCAGGCCCGCGTGATGCCCGGCATGACGGCCACGGTGTCCCAGCTTGCCTTGGCGAACGCGCTGGTGAGCGTGAGCCGGTCGCTGGAGGTCACGGTCCGGAACCGCTGCTGGTTGTTTATCCACAGGCCGGACAGGAGTGTGGACTGGGCCAGCCAGCTGCCGCCGCCCGAGGTGGGCGAGGTGAGCCAGCCGCTGCGCGAGCCGTACCCGGCGGCGGCGAGCCGCCGGGTGCCCTCGTCGAGCAGCCCGCCCACCTGCGCGAACTCGGGGTCCTCCACCGCGGAACGCCCGTAGCTCTCCACGAACACGAGCATGACGTCCTTGCCGCGCAGCGCACCGAGCAGCTGGTCCGGCGGGGTGTTCCGGAACGCGTCGGCGGCCGCCTCGTCCGCGAACTCCTGCCGGTCCCGCAGGCTGTTCACCACCTGCCGCCCGTGGCTGTACGCGAGCGCGGCCGTGTCCCGCGAGGCGACCGGCGCGCCGGACACGACCTGTACGCCGACCACCGCGCACACGACCCAGGCGGCCGCCAGCGCACCCACCACGCGGGCCGTCGCGGTGCGGTGCATGGCGGCCACAGTGGACAGTCGCAGTACCGAGAAGGCCACGAGGACGGGCACGGCGACCGCGAGCAGAACGGCGCCGATGACCGCGGCGACCGCGCCGGCCTGGCCCACCGAGTCGCGGAGCACGACCAGCCCGTCGTCGAGGAGCACCCAGTCGAGCACGAGGTCGAACGGGCGGTCGAGCACGGAGAGGAAGCCCATGTCGAATATGCGTACGACGGCGAGGACGCCGAGGAACGCACCGGCGACGACCGCCACCACGCGCCGGGCCGTCGCCGGCAGCAGCAGGAGGACCGCGGCGCCGACGAGGGCTTCGAGGGGTATGCGGACGAAGGTGCCGGGACTCAGTAGCTCCAGGTCGTCGGGGGCGACGAGGGCGGCGAGGACCAGGGCGGCGGCGAGGACGGTCAGACCGATCGAGACGCCGCGCCGCCAGGGCCGTCGTCTCCGCTGGTCCGGCGCCGGCGCGGCCTGCTCGTCCGGCACCTGCTCCTCCGGCACCTGCTTGTCTGTCACCTGCTTGTCTGTCACCTGCTCGTCCGGCACCTGTCCAGCTGGTACCGGTACGTCCGGAACCTGTGCTTCCGGCACCTGTTCTCCTGGCACCCCAAAAATCCTTCTGTTTCGCCCGATGCGGAAGATTCGCGCGTTGAGGCAGCCGATGCTACGCCACCACGAAGAACCGCATCCTCGACCGCCTCGAACAACTGATCGAGCCGCGGTCGCGCGGCGCCTGGCGCGCTGAGGACAAGGCGAGGGGCGGGCGTCCCGCGGCGCCCGCCCCTCTAGTCTTCGGCAAGTCAGTCGAGCGGGACCGTGTCCACCTCGCCGCCCGGCCAACGGACCGTCACCGTGCCGTCCGTGACCGCCACCTCGACCGCCGTCGCGAGGTCGGCTGCCACCTGCGGGTCGGCGCCGGTCAGCACCACGGCCGCCGCGAGCACCTCGCCCTCCGCGACGGCGTCCCGGGTACGGGCCCACGGCACCGCCGAGCGGGGGCCGAGCGGGTTGGCCCCGTCGCCCTCGCTCACGCCGATGTCGTCGAAGCCGCGCAGCGCGTACAGCGCACCGGTGAGCCGGGCCGACGACGCCCGGGCCCAGCCCTCCCCGGCCGCCACCGCCACCCGCTCGCCGGCGACCGCCCAGCCGCCCAGGTGCAGCCGCCACGGGCCGGGGTCGGCCGGCCAGTGCGCCTCGGGGTCCTCGCCGAGCGACTCCGGCACCCGCGCGCCGTGGACCCGGACGAGCCGGACCTCGACCGGGCCGCGCAGGACGGAAGCGGTGGTGAGCCAAGGGCCGGTGCGGATGCCGTACCAGGTGGCGGCCGGGGCGCCGGCGCCGGACGGGTGCAGCCACATCGGGCGGCAGCGGGACACCGCCCAGTGGGTACCCTGCGCGACCCGCTCGATCCGGCCACGGTGGGACGGGCGGCCGGTGGCGTCGAGGAGGGCGACGTGCGAGTCGAGGGGCTCGCGGTGCGCCCGGTCGGAGAGGTCGGGGGCGGCGTGGGTGGAGTACGCGTGCCGCTTGTAGAACGGGTCGTCCACCTCGGCGTGCCGGTCCCACAGGTGGTCGCTGCCGTGGTTGGCGACCCGCACAATCCCGTCGTCCACCGTGGACGAGACCACCCAGCCCGGCGCGCGCAGGGAGACGACCGCGTCGCCCCGCTCCACCGGCAGCGGCTGCTCCGGCTCGGTCCACACCGGGTCGTCCGGCGGCAGCAGCAGGCCGGCGAAGGCCTTGCTGGCCCAGTACGGCGAGCCGGGTCCACTGTAGAGCTGCCGGATCCGGGGGAAGGGGCCGTGCCACCCGATCGAGAGCAGCCCGCGCGCGTCCACCGCACCGCCGTCGACGAAGTGCCGCAGCACCGTACCCGCCAGCCGTCGCGTCTCGCCCGGTAGCAGGGGAGTGGCGCCGGCCAGCGCGCCGGTCCAGAAGGGGGCGAGCATCGCGAAGCGGTACGTCAGCGAGCGCCCCTGGAAGAGCGGGGCACCATCGGTCGCGACAAGGTGCCGCGCGTCGCCGAGGAACGTGGTGAGCCGCTCCAGCCACACCGGGTCGGGGCGCTCGCCGAGGATCCGCGAATACCACAGTGGATAGAACTGCATCGCCCAGCCGCAGTAGTAGTCGAAGTTCTGGCACCTCCCCACGCCGCCGGGGAGGCGGGCGTCGCCGCCCGAGCCACCGTCGGAGTACCAGCCGTCGCCCACGTACCAAGCGTCGTGCTGGCTCAGGTTGCGCTCGATGTCTTCCTTGGACCACGGCCCGCCGACCGTGCGCAGGAACGCCTCG
Organism: Phytohabitans flavus; assembly: GCF_011764545.1. Classification (GTDB taxonomy): domain Bacteria; phylum Actinomycetota; class Actinomycetes; order Mycobacteriales; family Micromonosporaceae; genus Phytohabitans; species Phytohabitans flavus. The sequence goes on from NZ_AP022870.1 coordinate 2,254,055, forward strand.
GCGATGTTCTGGAACCAGATCCAGTTGTTGTCGTACCCGCTCGTGCCGAGGAACGCGGCGAGCCAGTCGACGACCCGCGCCTTCACCGGCTCGTCGAGCGCGTCCCACAACCACGGGCGGGTCTCGTGCAGCGCGATCGCCACCGAGGCCGCCTCCACCCGGGCCTGCCGCCGCTCGTGCAGTGTGGGCCAGCGCTCGGGCGACGCGGGGTCGGTACCGGCGGCCAGCCCCTCCGCGTACCACGGGAGGAAGCCGTGCGGGTCGGCGCCGCCCGCACCGGCGATCCGGAACGCGGCGAGCAGGAACGTCCGGGCGTACCCCTCCAAGCCGTCGCTCCACGCGCCGGAGCGGCTGACCGGCCCCGGCAGGTCGACGAGCGCGTGCCGCGGCGACGCGTACGGCCGCACCGCGAGCAGCAGCCGGTCGGCGAGGGACTCCCAGTCGGCCCGCGTGTACCCCACCGTCACTTGACTCCTCCCGCGGTCAACCCGCCGACCAGATAGCGCTGGAACACCAGATACAAGACCACCACAGGGGCGGCACAGACGAGAGCGGCGGCCATCAGCTGCCCGTACACCGGGATCGCCCCACCCTCCTGGGTGGCGCCGAAGACCTGGAGCGCGACGGCGGCCGTGCGCGTGTCCGGGTCGGTCATCACCGAGGCGAAGAGGACGTCGTTCCAGCCGAGCAGAAACGCGAAGATGCCCGACACGACAAGGCCGGGCCAGCTGAGCGGGATGATGATGCGGGTGAGGATGCGCCAGGATGACGCGCCGTCGATGCGGGCGGCCTCGTCGAGCTCGGGCGGAAGGCCGCGCAGGTAGGTCACCATCACCCAGGTGGAGAAGGGCAGCGCGAACGTCAGGTAGGTGAGCCCGAGCGCCCAGCGGGTGCCGATGACCTGTACGCCGATCGCGGCCGAGGCGCTGGCGAAGAGCACGAAGACCGGCAGCAGCATGAGCGTGCCCGGGATGCTCTGCATGGCCAGCAGCGCGCGGAGGATGGCGACTCGGCCGCGGAAGGCGAAGCGCACCAGCACGTACGCGCTGCCGACCGACACGAAGGCCGACGCGGCCGCGACCACGCCGGCGACGAGGAGGCTGTTGAGCAGCCCGGTGCCGAGGTCCACCGTGGACCAGATGCGGCGGTACGCACCGAGGTCCACTGTGGTCGGCAGGTACGCGCCGGACGCGACGTCGAGGTCGGAGCTGACCGATGCGAAGACCATGTACGACACCGGGCCGAGCACGGTGAGCAGCAGCACGACGAGCACCGCCGTCTGTACCGGCCGGGGGAGCAGGCGGGTGTGTCTCATGTCAGCCGCACCGCCCGAAGGTACGCGACGATCGGCACCGCGACCACGGCGAGCGAGAAGACCGCCATCGCCGCGCTGAGGCCGAACTGGAAGTTCTGGAAGCTCTCCACATAGGTCAGCACGGGCAGCACCTCCACGTCCCGCGGGCTGGGCACGCCGAAGAGCACGAACGGCAGCGTGAAGTTGTTGACGCTGTGCAGGAACGTGATGACAAGGCCGAGGGCGATCGGTCCGCGCAGGTACGGGAAGATGAGCCGGCGCAGCTTCACCCACCATCCCGCCCCGTCGATCGCGGCCGCCTCGTGCACCTCCGGGTCGACGGTTTGCAGCCCGGCGAGCGCGAGCAGGTACAGCAGCGGCCACGCGGTCCACGCCTGCACGATGACGAGCGCCCAGAAGCTGCGCGGCCCGTTCAGCCACAGTCCGGCGTCGAGGCCGAGACGGCCGACCGCGGAGTCGGCGACGCCGTCCGGCTGGAGGATGATGCGCCACACCGTACCGACGACGAAGGCCGGCAGCACGTACGGGATCAGCAGCACCGAGCGGACCAGCCCGCGGCCGGCGAACCTGTCGTGCGCGGCGAGAGCGGCGGCCAGGCCGACCGGCAGCGTGATCAGCGTGACGAGGAAGGCGTACGCGGCGCTGACCCAGATGGCGTGCGGCAGGGCGGAGTCGCGTACCGCCTCGACGTAGTTGTCCAACCCGACGAAGGGCGCGTCCAGCCACTGCCGGAACGTGTACTGGTCGAGGTCGAGCAGCGAGATCTGGCCGGCCACCACGAGGGGGACGCCGACCACGAGCACCAGCAGCAGACCGCCGGGCGCCAGCATCCACAGGGGACGCTGGCGCTCGGCGACGCGACGTGTGCGACTCACTTGGCCTTGTCCAGCGCGCCCTGCGCGGTCGACTGGGCCTCCTTGATGAGCCCGTTCAGCTTGGCGTCGTCCACTGTGCCCGAGGAGAGGCCGGGCACCGACTGTACGACGACGTTGACGAGGGCGAGCTGGATCTGGCTCCACGCCCCGGTGAACGGCGTCCCGACCGCCTTCGACGACGACTCCACCATCGCGGCGAGCGCCGGGTCGGCTTGCAGCTCCTTCGCGAACGTGGCGTTGGTGGGCAGCTCGCCGAACGTCTGGTAGTACGTCCGCTGCGAATCCACGTCGGTCAGCATCTTCACGAACGAGAGCGCCAGGTCCTTGTTCTTCGAGTACGAGGCGACGACGAGGTTGTCACCGGACAGGATGCTCGTCGCGCCCTCGCCACCGGACGGCAGCGAGGTGGCGCCGGGCGGGATCGTCGGCATGATGGCGTAGGCGTACTTGCCGGCCACCGACGACTTGTCCAGTGTCACCTTGGACGTCGCCGAGACCATCGGCAGGAACGCCGCCTTGCCCTGCCCGAACGCGGCGATCGCCTGTGCGTTCTTCCACCCGACCGCGGCCGGGTCGACGACCTTGTCGGTGGCGAGCCAGCCGAGGTACGTGCGGTACGCCGCCGCGGTCGTCGGATCGTCGAGCCGTGCCTTGCCGTCACTGACGAGCGGGTTGCCCGCCTGAAGCGACATGGCCCAGATGAACTTCCACGGGTCGAAGCTGTCCGCGTACGCCACGGCCAGGCCGTGCACGTCGCCGGCGGTGAGCTTCTTCGCCTGGTCGCGCAGCCCGTCCCAACTGTCGGCGGGCTTGTCGTAGCCGGCCTTGGCCAGCAGCTCCTTGTTGTACGCCATCACGAACGGCCGGCTCGTGAACGGCACGCCGACCTCGTGCTGCTCGTCCGGCCCCGAGATGCCCAATGTGGACGGCAGGAACTTGTCGCGCCCGCCGAGCTTCGTCCAGTCTTCGGCGGTGAGCTCGACGAACGCCTTGGTCGAGTACGCCGTCGGAGTGAACGTGGTGCCGAGCGCGTAGACGTCCGGTCCCTGACCGGAGAGCACGGACGTCTGGATGCGGGTCAATTCGTCGTTGGGGGTGGCGAAGGTCTCGAACCGCACCGTCGCCCCGGTCTGCTCCTTGAACTTGGCGGAGACATCGTCGAACCACTTGCGCTGCTGCTCCGGATAGATCGTATTGGCCCCGATCAGCACGTCGAGCGTCTTGCCCGCGCCGTCGGTGCCGCCGCCGTCGTCGGAGCCGCAGGCGGTCAACAAGGCCGAGCCGAGAAGGAGCGTTATGGCGCCGCGGATGGCTTTCATATCGGTACTCCTCATTGCGGTGGTGGCGAACGTAACTCCACGGCAATCTCGTGGCAACCGTTTGCCATCATTTGCCATCTGTGGTTGCCTGAGCCCGTGCAGGAACGCACCCGCCCGGTGACCATCAACGACATCGCCGCGGCGACAGGGGTCGCCGCCTCCACCGTCTCGCGTGCGCTCACTAAGCCGGGCCGGGTCAGCGCGGCCACCCGCGAGCGCATCGAGGCCGCCGCCCGCGAGCTCAACTACATCCCGAACACGCAGGCCCGGGCGCTCACCTCCGGGCACACGCAGACCATCGCGGTGCTCGTCTCCGACGTGACCAACCCGTTCTACTTCGGCATCATCCGCGGCACCCACCAGGCGCTGAAGGCGGCCGGGTACGCCCAGCTGCTCATCGACAGCGAAGACTCGGCCGAGGTCGAAACCCAGATGCTGCACCGGATGCGGCAGTCACTGGACGGCGCGATCCTCGCCGCCTCCCGCCTGCCTGAGCGGGCGCTCAGCCTGCTCGCGGCGGAGATCCCGCTGGTCACCATCAACCGCAACGTGCGCGGCGTGCAGAGCGTGATGATCGATACGCCGAACGGCATCGCCCAGGCCGTCGAGCACCTGGCCTCGCTCGGCCACCACGACCTGATCTACGTCTCCGGCCCCGAGCGCTCCTGGCCGAACGAGGCGCGCTGGCGGGCGATGCGCACCGCCGCCGCGAAGCACGGGCTCCAGGTGCGCCGCGTCGGCCCGTTCGCCGGCTCCCGACCCTCCGGCACGGCGGCGGCCGACGCCGTGGTCAACACCCGGGCCACCGCGTGCGTCGTCTTCAACGACCTGCTCGCGATCGGCATGCTGAGCCGGTTGGCCGAGCGGGGTGTCCGGGTGCCCGGCGACCTGAGCATCGTGGGCTGCGACGACATCTTCGGCGCCGACTTCTGCCACCCGCCGCTCACCACGCTCACCGCGCCGATCGGCCAGGCGGGCCGGGTCGCGGTCGCGATGCTGCTCTCCCGGCTCAAGGGCCCGACGCCGCCGGACGCCGTGCGCCGCACGGTCGTCCTACCCACCCACCTCACCGTCCGCGAGTCGACCGGCCCGGCGCCGATACCGGCACCATCCTGAGGGACGGCTCAAAGGGTCCGGTCGAACTCGCCCAGCTTCAGACCCTCGATGAAACCGTGCCAAGATCCGCGAACGAACGACAGCGTTCCCGTGTCGGGTTGCTTTGAGTCGCGGACCTGGACGACGGAGCCGGCGGCCCGTACTTCGACGCACTCGTTACCCATCGCACTGCGCGTGCTCTTGTACCAGGGTGTTTGGATCGTCGTGAACATGGATCATCCCCTCCTTGCCGGGACAGCGGACGTGCCGTTCATCGACCATTTCGTTGATATTGGTTGTTGGGAGTTGCGCATATTAGCCGTTCCGCCTTCGTCATGATTCAGAAAGAGATCAAGGTCTTTTATTTTGAAGAATGTCGCCCGTTGGTGTAACAATGAAAATGCCCTACGTGATTGGTCCAGCTAGCACGGCTGAGGGAGGTTGCTGTGCTGCGCCGTGGAGAAGGTTGGCCGTGGTTGCCGGCGGCATCGGTGATCGCCTTTGGTGTGACATTGTTGGTCTTGATATCCCAAGCGCCCGCACTTCTCGGCTGGCTCGCGGGGAGTCGCGGGGATTGGGATTTCCTCGCCAATGTGGGCGACGCCTATGCTGGAGTCTCGGCGATCTTGTCCAGCCTGGCTTTCTGCGGGGTGGCCGCGTCGCTCCTGCTGCAATGGCGGCAGAATCGCATGACGCAGCTCTACTCCTTCAAGCAGCAGCACCTTGAGCTGACCAAACTCGCCCTTCAAGATCCAAAGTTCCTCTACGTCGACGGCGTCGACCCGACGGTGGACGGCGATGCGACGCTGAAGGTCTACGCGAACCTCATCGTCAGCCACTGGGCCATGGCTTGGGATCTGCGGATGATGTCTGTGCGCACCCTGCGGGGGAACGCGGCACGTCTTTTCAACGATCGGATCTCTCGAGAGTGGTGGGAGGCCTGGCGTTTCTCCTATCTGAGCTCCAGGGGTCGGAAACGCTTCGTGAAGATCCTGGATGAGGAATATCAACGTGTCGTTGGTCCAGATGCCTCGCGCTTGGCTTTTGGTCAGGAGATACGCATTGACCTGCCGTCTCAAAGATCGGCGCGCGCCGCCCAGCCGGAGCAAAACATTAGCGCCGATGCGCTTCCTGCACAAGCGGACAAACTAGGCACCACTGAGGACTAAGCCTCGCGGGTGTACGTGATTGCGAAGTCCACGTTCCATGTCTCGCCGTCGCGGGACATCTCCCACTGGCCGTCGATGGTCCGGCCGTCGTCGCTCGGTGTGCCGGTGAAGCGCTGGTTGAAGTTGGGCGCATCGCGCCACACTGTCCACACCCGACCGTCGAACGTCATCTTGTAGACGCGGTACACGCCGCGCCGGTCGGCGTACAGCATCGTGAACCGCTCCGCCGCGTCGTCCAGGCCGATGAGCGCCGTGGTGGGGAGGGGGTTGTTCTCCCGCCATACGGCTGGCGCCGACTCCGGCAGCGGGTCGGAGTCGGAGAACTGGCGCAGGAACTTGCCGTCCTCCACCCACGCGAACTCGCTCCACCCCGCGCCGAGTCCCGCCACCCTCGGCTGCACGATCCACCGCCCGACCAGCGCGTCGAGCCGGGCCAGAGCTGGATGCCTCTCGTCCATCCGAGCACCGTACCCCGCGAGAAGCCGGCAGACGGCCGCGCCCGCGAGCCTTAAGGTCGGCCGGTGAATGACGCGCTTTATGCCGGCAGCGCCCGGTACTACGCGGCCGGCCGGCTGCCGTACCCCGAGCGGCTCGCCGATGTACTCCGTGACGGGCTGGGACTCGACGGGCGGGGCCGGCTGCTCGACGTGGGGTGCGGGCCCGGCACGCTGACCCGGCTGCTGGCACCGCTTTTCGCCGGCGCGGTCGGCGTGGACGCGGACGGCGACATGATCGCCGAGGCGCGGCGGTCGGGTGTGGACAGTGTGGAGTGGAGGCACCTGCGGGCCGAGGAGCTGCTGGCCGGGCTGGGTACGTTCCGGGTGGCGACGTTCGCACAGTCGTTCCATTGGATGGATCGCCCGCTCGTTGCCCGGCGGGTCCGCGACATGCTCGAGCCCGGCGGCGCCTGGGTACACGTGGACGGGGTCACCGACCGCGGCGCGCCCGGCGACCAACCGCTGCCCCACCCGGAGCCACCTCGCGACGAGATCGACGCGCTGGTGCGGCGGTACCTGGGGCCGGTGCGTAGGGCCGGGACCGGGTTCCTGCCGCAGGGCACGCCGTCCGGCGAGGCGGAGGTGATGCGGGCGGCTGGCTACACCGGCCCGGAGCGGCTGCCGGTTGAGGGCGGCGCCGTGCACGAGCGGTCCGCGGACCAGGTCGTCGCGATGGTCTTCTCGCTCTCCTCGTCGGCGCCGCACCTGTTCGGCGAGCGGGTCGCCGACTTCGAGCGGGACCTGCGCGCGTTGCTGCGCTCGGCGTCCCCGTCGGGCCGGTTCGCCGAGCGCCTGCGAGACACGGTGCTCCTGGTCTGGCGGCCGTAAGCGCCAACTTGACGGCCGTCGCAACCTCAGCTCAGGCGGCCGGAAGCAGGCAACCTGACGAGCGTTGTAGGTTCAAAAACATGGGACAGCCGGTTGTGCATTTCGAGATCATCGGGAATGACCCCGAGGGGCTCCGCGGCTACTACGGCGACCTCTTCGGGTGGGAGTTCGACACGAGCGGCCCGGTCGCCGCGTCGGTCTCCGAGGACGGGCGGTACGGGTTCACCCAGCCGGAGAGCGGGATCCCGGGCGGCGTCGGCGGTGGCGCCGGTCACCAGCGGCAGACCGTCTTCTACGTTGGCGTGCCGGACGTGGAGGCGGCGCTGCGCAAGGCGGAGAGCTTGGGCGGTAAGCGGGTGATGGGGCCGGAGCGCCCGCCGGGCCGCGACCTGGTGGTCGCGCACTTCACCGACCCGGAGGGCAACCTGGTCGGCCTCGCCGGCCCGGCCTGACGGTCAGGAGCTCGCCGCATCGGCGCGGCGGGTGCGGGTGGTGCCGACCCGCAGGTGGGCGCGCTCGCCCTGCGGGCCGAACAGGCTCAGCACCTCGACCGGCTCGTCGCCGAGCGCGCCGAACCAGTGCGGTACCCGCGTGTCGAACTCGGCCGCCTCGCCCGGCTCCAGCACCAGGTCCTGGTCGCCGAGCAGGACCCGGAGCCGTCCATTGAGGACGTACATCCACTCGTAGCCCTCGTGTGTCTTGGGCTCTGGCTTGGACCGGCCGCTTCCGAAGATCAGCTTGTACGCCTGCACGCCGCCGGCCCGGCGGGTCAGCGGCACCATCGTCATGCCGTTGCGGCGGATCGGGCGCATGTGCACGCGGGGGTCGCCGGTGGGTGGCGCGCCGACGAGCTCGTCGATCTGCACACCGTGCGCGCGGGCCAGGGGCAGCAGCAGCTCGAGGGTGGGGCGGCGCTGGCCGGACTCCAGCCGGGAGAGCGTGGAGACCGAGATGCCTGTCGCGGTGGAGAGGTCGGTCAGCGTGGTGCGGCGCCGCTGGCGCAGCTCCCGCAGCCGGGGCCGACCGCGGCCAGTACCCCCTCAAGGTCGCCTTCCACCCGGCCAGTTTGCCATAACGGCAAGAACCTTTGCCGCCGAACGGGCACGGGGCCACTGTCGAGCGCATGGAAAAGCGCATGGAACAGTTCGACGTGATCGTGATCGGTGGTGGCGCCGCGGGGCTGAGCGGCGCCCTGACCCTGGCCCGCGCCCGGCGCGCGGTAGCCGTCGTGGACGCGGGGGAGCCGCGCAACGCGCCCGCCGCCGGCGTGCACAACTACCTCACCCGGGACGGGATGAGCCCGGCCGCGCTGGTCGCGCAGGGGCGGGCCGAGGTGACCCGGTACGGCGGCACCATTCTCGACGGCGTGGTGCGCGGCGCCCGCCGTACCAGCGATGGTTTCGAGATCGACCTCGACGGCGGTGGCCGGCTCGCGGGCCGGCGGCTGCTGGTGGCCAGCGGGCTCGTGGACGAGCTGCCCGACGTGGCCGGGCTGCGCGAGCGGTGGGGGCGGGACGTGGTGCACTGCCCGTACTGCCACGGCTGGGAGGTCCGGGACAAGGCCATCGGCGTGCTCGGCAGTGGTGCGGTGGCGGCCGACCGGGCGCTGCTCTTCCGCCAGTGGTCGCCAGACGTGGTGCTCTTCACCCACACCGCGGCGCCGCTGACGCCGGAGCAGGCCGAGCGGTTGGCGGCCCGGGGCGTGCGGGTGGTCGAGGGCGAGGTGGTGGCCGTCGAGGTGGACGGCGACCGGGTCGCCGGGCTGCGCCTGGCGGGCGGCGAGGTCGTGGCCCGCGAGGTGGTCGCGGTGACGTCCCGGATGGTCGCCTCCTCGCCGGTGCTGGCCGACCTGGGGCTGAAGCCGGTGGAGCACCCGATGGGCGCCGGCATGGCGTACCCGGCCGGGCCGACCGGGCAGACCGACGTGCCCGGTGTCTGGGTCGCCGGCAACGTCACCGACCTGATGGCCCAGGTCATCTCGGCGGCGGCGCAGGGCGTGATGGCGGGCGCGGCGATCAACCACGACCTGGTCGACGAGGACGCGGACCGCGCGGTGGCAGCGCAACTATCTGGAAACCACGCCAAAACAATCCCTTGACATTGGGGAGCGACAGCCGTCACTCTAATCGCGCTGGGAGAGCGCTCTCACGTCGGCGGGTCGGAGCGCGTGCCCGGCTGTTTCCTCCACGCGGACGCGCGCGTCCTGACCTGAAGGGGTCATGATGAGACCCGGACCGTCGACCACGACTCAAGGACCCCGAAAGCGGCAGCGGCTCAGGCTGCTCGCCGCAGGCGCGGTGGTGATCCTCGCCAGCGGCCTCATCACCATCGCCGCCGGGCGGGCCGCCGGCGCGGCGCCCGTAGGGGCGGGCAGCTACACCGAGACACTGCCAGCCGGAAGGGCGCTCCCCGCCGGCTGCGGGACCATCTCCAGCAACCCACGACAGTTCCTCACGGCGAACGCGCCGGCCGGTGCCGTACCCACCAACGACTGGTGGTCGTCGCTGGTGTACAAGCGTTCGGACTGTGCGTACAGCCTGCCGCTGCACGCGCACCCGATCTCGTACGACACGTTCGCGAACGGGCTCGGCTTCTCGTACACGACCACGCCGACCATCAGCGGCACCCCCACGACCGTCGGTGAGTACCACTACCCGTACTCGCAGGACATCCTGGTCGGCGTCGCCGGGCTGAACGCGCCGATCGTGCGCGTCGACGGCTGGAGCGACTGGACGGTGTCGCCGTACTGGACGGACGGCACCCGCACGCTGCGCGCCACGATCGGGCACGGGCTGCCGTTCGCGTACTTCCAGGCGACCGGCGGCAACGCGCAGATCACCACCGCCGGCGCGCCCACCGTGTGGCTCAACACCGGGGGTACGTTGGGCTTCACGGCTGGCGGCAGTGACTACGTGGCGTACGCGCCGACTGGGGCGAGCTGGACGGTCAGCGGCGACACGATCACGTCCACACTGGCCGGTCGCGGGTACTTCTCGGTGGCGCTGCTGCCGGGCGGCGGGTCCAGGGTGGACCTCGCCAACCGGTACGGGCAGTACGCGCACGCCCACGTGACCGGTACCCGGGTCTCCTACTCGTACAACCCGGCGAACAGCGGGCTCACCACTACGTACGGGTTCACGACCACCGCCCGCGAGGGCAGCGCCACCGGCACGGTCGTGAGCATGTACCCGCACCAGTGGCGGTACCTGAGCGGCGGCTCACCGATTCCGGAGAACTACGTCTCGGCGCGCGGCGCGATGCGGACGCTGGTCGGGGTGCCGAGCTTCCAGACCTCGATGACCTTCCGCGGGGTCCTGCCCGAGATACCGGCGGTCGCGGACAGCGCGGGCGCCGACCTGACCACGCTCAACAGCTACCTCGCCGCGGTGCAGGGCAGCCCGGAGGGCCCCTCGGGCGGCGACACGTACTGGGCCGGCAAGGGCCTCGGCCGGGCCGCCCGCATCGCCGAGATCGCCGACCAGGTGGGCAACACCGCCGTGCGCAACAGCGCGCTCACCGCGATCCGTAACCGGCTCAACAACTGGCTCACCGCCTCGTCCGGCGAGACCGCTCAGCTGTTCTACTACAACGCCAACTGGGGCACGCTGATTGGCTACCCCGCGTCGTACGGCTCCGACCTGGAGCTCAACGACCACCACTTCCACTATGGATACTTCATCGCGGCGGCCGCGACGCTGGCCAAGTTCGACCCGGCGTGGGCCGCGTCCGGCCAGTACGGCGGCATGGTCGACCTGCTGATCCGGGACGCGAACAACTACGACCGGGGCGACACCCGCTTCCCGTACATGCGTGACTTCGACATCTACGCGGGCCACGACTGGGCCTCCGGGCACGGCTCGTTCGGCTCCGGCAACAACCAGGAGTCCTCTTCGGAGGGTCAGAACTTCGCCAACGCGCTCATCCAGTGGGGCCAGGCGACCGGCAACGCAGCGGTCCGCGACGCCGGCATCTTCATCTACACCACGCAGGCGGCGGCGATCCAGGAGTACTGGTTCGACTCCGCCGACCAGAACTTCCCGACCGCGTTCGGGCACTCCACGGTCGGAATGGTGTGGGGCGACGGCGGTGCGTACGCCACCTGGTTCAGCGGCGAGCCGGAGATGATCCAGGGCATCAACATGCTGCCCATCACCGGTGGCCACCTCTACCTCGGCTACAACCCGTCCTATGTGAACACCAACTACGCCGAGTTGGTACGCAACAACGGCGGGCCGCCGACGGTGTGGCAGGACATCCTGTGGGAGTTCCAGGCGCTGGGCAACGGTGACGCGGCGCTCGCCAACTTCCGGGCCAACAGCGGCTTCACCTCGGAGGAGGGGGAGAGCAAGGCGCACACCTTCCACTGGATCCGCAACCTGGCCGCTCTGGGCACGGTGGACACCTCGGTATCCGCCAACCACCCGCTTTCGGCCACGTTCGTCAAGAACGGCGCCCGCACGTACGTGGCGTCGAACATCAGCAGCTCGCCCATCACGGTGACGTTCTCCACCGGTACCACGCTGAGCGTGCCAGCCGGGCGGACGGTGACCTCCGGGGCCTTCTCGTGGAGCGGCGGCAGCGCCGGCGGGGGTACAAACCCGACGAACCCGCCCACGACGGCGCCGCCGACCACGCCGCCACCCACGACGGCACCTCCGACCACGCCGCCGCCCACCACGCCGCCGCCCACTACGCCACCCCCGACCACGCCGCCGCCGTCCGGCTCGGCGAACCGGTACCTGCTCGCCGGTGGCGGGCTGGCCGGCGCGGGTACGGCCGGCACGGTAGCGGTGCCGTCGGCCGGCGGGACCAACCACGACGGCACGCCGTTCAACCCGGCCACCTTCACCGCGACCGGCCTCACGTTCACGTACAACGGTGGGGCGACCGCGTTCGACCTCTTCGTGGACGCGGGCGGCTCGGTCGGCAACGCCACCCAGGTGCGGGTCTCGTACGACCTGACCGGCAACGGGAGCTTCGAGCGGGTCGAGACGTACCGCTACTTCGCCACCGACCCGGTCACCGGCTACGAGCACTACACCCAGGCGGCGGGGCTGGCCTCGGCCACCGGGGCGCTCGGCAACCTGAGCAACGGCACAGTGCGGGTAGAGGTGTGGAGCGCGATCGGCAACGCGCCCACCACGCTCGGCATCGGCAACCAGTCGATCGTGCGACTCCCGTACGCCTGAGTTATCCGGACAGTGGCGTCCCACCCCGGGCGGTGGGGCGCCACGTTCCGCTTCGCCACGGCGGCGATGCGTGCTCTTCCGGTACTTGGCGGAGTAGATTGCCGCCCGTGGCACAGGATCGAGCGGGGCGGGCCGGCGCGGCCGGGTTCGCCCTGCTGGTCGGGGGTCTGGCCGGAGCCGCCCTGGCCGGGCACTGGGGCACCGCCGCCGCGCTGGTCGGGGCGGTCGCCGGTGCCGTGGGGCTGGCCGCGTGCGACGCGGTGGCCCGGGCCCGGCAGCGTCCCGGCGAGATCCCGCCACTGTGGTCGCGGATCGCGATGAGCGTGGCGCTCGCCGCGCCGCTCGGCTGGGTGGCCGGCCGGCTCGGCGCCGTGCCGCTGCTCGTCGGCGTCGGCACCGGCCTGCTGGTCGGGCTGCTCGGCGTACGGCCGCAGAAGGTGCTGCTCGGCCCGGTCGTCGGCCTGCTGGTGGGGCTCGCGCTCGCGATCTGGTGGGAGGCGCCGGCCGCGATCGTGGCGGGCGCGACAGTGCTCGCGTACCGGACGCTCTCCGCCCTGATTTTCCGCGACCCGCAGGTGAGCCTCCTGGCCGAGCGGGTGTCCGCCGCGGACCTGCCGTTCGTGGTCCCGCTCGCCGCCCGTACCCGCTATGTCGGCACCGGATATGTCCGCGACCTCGCCGCCGCGATCGGCGGTGACTTCCGCGCGGACGCCCCCGACGTCGGGATCGTGGCGTCCTTCGACGAGCTGGCCGGACCGGGCTTCGACCCGTCCGGTGTGGACCCTCGGGTACGCGAGTTCTACGAGCACACGACCCGCTTCTCACTCGACATCGTGCCGGAGTGGCGGCTGTGGGTGCGCCCCGGCTACCTGCTCTACCGCAGCCTGGTGGCGCGGCCGCTCGGGCAGGCCAACGTGCCGATGAACCAGCGCGAGACGCAGCGCGGCATCCGCAGCCGCATCGACACGATCAGCCCGAGGGCGACGGCGTCGTCGGCATCCGCGGCTGGATCCGCTCTTTCGCCGATACCGACGAACCCATCTACGTCGGTATCTACACCACCTACCGGCACGCGGGCCGAGGGTACGTGAGCGTCGGCTTTCCCTTGCCACAGGCCAGTTTCACGGCCACGCTGGTACCTGAGCCACGCCCCGACGGGGGCCTGGTGCTGACCAGCCGCAGCGACCTCGACCAGCCCGGGCACTACCTCACCTACATCGACCCCGAGTCGGGAGAGTTGACCGCCCTCGCAGTGCACGGCTTCGCCGAACGGCTCGACGTGTACGTGCGGGACGGCGCGCTCCGCGCGGAGCACGCGTTCTGGGTCTTCGGCCTGCCGTTTCTGGTGCTGCACTACGAAATCCGCACGAAGCCGTGAGGAGTCTACTGTGGACCTCATCAAGTCACCTCGGGTCGAGGAGCGGCCGAAGGTCGACTACGTCGGCATTCGCGTGATCACGCCGTTCAGCGGGATGATGCGGGTCCGCGACGACCTCCTGGCCGAGCTCGTCAGATGGCTGGAGGCGCGCGGCGCGGGCGCGGTCGGGCCGTTCTTCCTGCGGCTGCATGTCATCGACATGTCCGGCCCGATGGACCTGGAGGTCGGCGCGGTCACGCCGGAGCGGCTGGCCGGCGACCGCGAGCGGGTGCGTCCGGCGACGCTGCCCGCCGGGCGGTACGCCACGCTCGTCTACCGCAACCACGCCATGCGGGCCAACAAGGCGCTGCTCCAGTGGGTCCGCGACAACCGGGTGACGCTCGACCGCCAGGAGACGTCGGAGGGCGACGCGTTCGGCTGCCGCTACGAGGCGTACCTCACCGACCCCCGCACCGAGCCGCGCAAGACGAGGTGGGAGACCGAGCTCAGCATGCGCGTCGCAGACTAGGCCCTACCCGACGTTTGCGTCCTCCAGGTAGCGTGGCGAGCCGGCGTCGGCCCTCGTCGGCGCCGGATGGGCGGGGGCAATGGGGGAGCGGCACGGTGCACCGTTTTCGCTGTCGGCGGCCCAGGAGGGGCTCTGGCTCGCCGACCGGCTCGACCCGACCGGACGGGCCACGACCATCGCCGAGTACCTGGAGATTCGCGGGCCTGTCGACCGGACGCTGATGGAGCGAGCCTGGCGGGCGGTGCTCGCGGAGACCGACGCGTGGCGGTTGCGGTTCGCGGCGGACGGCCCTGAGCAGACCATCATCGGGTACAGCGAGCGCGACCTGCCCTTCGTCGACCTGCCGGGGGAGGCGGACGCCCTCGCCTGGATGGGCGCCGACCTGGACCGCCCCGCCAGCGCGCCCACGTTCGTCCTCATCCGGACCGCCGCCGACCGCTTTCTCTGGTACCAGCGCTTCCACCACGTGGCGACCGACTACTACGGCGCGGTGCTCACCACGGCCCGGCTCGCCGAGGTCTACAGCGCGCTGGCCGGCGGCCTCCCGGCTCCGCGCGCGACGTTCGGCCGGCTGCCCGAGCTGCTGGCGGAGCAGTCGGCGTACCAGGGGTCGTCCGAGCGCGAGTGGGACCGGGCGTACTGGCTGGAGCGGCTCGCGGACCGTCCGGAGCCACCGATGCCGCCCGGTCGCGGCACCCCGCCGGCCGGGCCGCCACTGACCCGTACCGCCTTCCTGCCCGAGCTGCCCGCCGCGGCCGAGCGCGCCGGGATCCCGTGGTCCCGGCTGCTCATCGCGGCCGTGGCGGCGTACCTCTACCGGGTGACCGGCGAGCGGGACCTCCTGCTCGCCCTGCCTGTCGCCGCGCGCGGCACTCCGCTGGCCCGCCGTACACCCGGACCGGCCGCGAACGTCGTACCGCTGCGGCTCGCCGTGCGCCCGGAAATGCCGGTCCTGGAGCTCGTCGACCAGGTGTCCCAGGAGGTGCGGGCGGCGATGGCGCACCAGCGGTACCGGTACGAGGACCTGCGGCGGGACCTCGGGGGCGCGGACTTCCTCGGGCCGGCCGTCAACGTGATGTCCTATGAGGACGAGCTGCGCTTCGGCGGCCACCCGGCGGTCCGGCACAACCTGGCCAACGGTCCGGTCGGCGACCTCGCGTTCTTCGCGTTCGGGCGGCCGGACGGGCGCGGCGTACAGGTCGAGCTGGCGGCCGGCGGGTACGGCCCGGACGACCTCGCCGCACATCACGGTGCGCTGCTGCGGCTGCTCGGCGCGGCGGCGGAGGACCCGAAGCGGCGGGTCGGTGCCCTCGACCTGCGGGAGCCGGCGTCGCGGGTACCCGCCGCGGCGCGGGCGGTGCCGGGCGAGGCGTTCCCGGTGCTCGTCGCGCGGCGGGCGGCCGAGACGCCGGACGCGGCGGCGGTGGTCGACGGCACGACCCGGCTCGACTACGCCACTTTGGACAGCTGGGCCGACCGCCTCGCGCACCACCTCGTCGACACCGGCGTCCGCCCGGGCGCGGTGGTCGCGCTGCGAGCGCCGCGTGGCGTGGAGAACGTCGTCGGGCTGCTCGGGATCATGCGGGCCGGCGGCGCGTACCTCCCGGTCGACCCGGAGTACCCGGCGGAGCGGATCGCGGCGCTCCTCGCCGACGCCCGGCCGGCGGTGGTGCTCACCCCGGCGGCGGTCCGCGCGGTACGCGGCACACCCGCCCCGAAGCCGCCGCTACGGCTGAGGCCGGACGGCGCGGCGTACGTCATCTACACCTCCGGCAGCACCGGCGTCCCCAACGGCGTGGTGGTACCGCATCGCGGGCTGCCCAGCCTGGCCGCCGCCCAGATCGAGCGGTTCGCGATCGAGCCCGGCAGCCGGGTGCTCCAGTTTGCCTCGCCGAGCTTCGACGCGGCGGTGGCCGAGGTGGTGACCACGCTGGTGGCCGGCGCGACGCTGGTCATCGCCCCGCTGGACGGCGCGGACGTCACCCACGTGACGCTGCCGCCGTCGGTGCTCGCGACCGTACCGGAGGGTGGCCTGCCGCCCGGCGCCACGCTGGTCGTGGCCGGCGAGGCGTGCCCACCCGACCTGGCCGCCCGCTGGGCCCCGGGGCGCCGCCTGGTCAACGCGTACGGCCCGACCGAGGCGACCGTCTGCGCCACGATGAGCGCGCCACTGTCCACAGCGGACATCCAGGACGGTCCGCTGCCGATCGGCCACCCGATCGCCGGCACCACGGCGTACGTGCTGGACGCCGCGCTGCGCCCGATGCCACCCGGGATCGCCGGCGAGCTGTACCTGGCCGGCGCCGGCCTGGCCCGCGGCTACCTGGGCCGCCCCGGGCGTACGGCGGAGCGGTTCGTCGCCGACCCGTTCGCCGCGCCGGGCTCCCGCATGTACCGCACCGGCGACCTGGCCCGGTGGCGGGCGGACGGGCAGCTCGAGTTCGTGGGCCGGGTCGACCGCCAGGCGAAGGTACGCGGGCACCGGGTGGAGCCCGGCGAGGTCGAGGCCGTGCTCGTCGCGCACCCGTCCGTGGCCCGGGCCGCGGTGGTCGTGCGCGAGGACCGGCCCGGTGACCGGCGCCTGGTCGCGTACGCCGTCCCCGCCCCGGCCACGGCGTCGACGGCCCGGGGCTGCGGCGGTTCGCGGCCCGCTCACTCCCCACCCACCTGGTACCGGCCGCGGTCGTGCCGCTGGACCGGCTGCCACTCACGCCGAACGGCAAGCTCGACCACCGCGCGCTGCCGAAGCCGCTGTCGGGCGCAGCCGGGGGCCGGGAGCCCGCGTCACCGCTGGAGGAGGAGCTGTGCCGGGTGGTCGCCGAGGTGCTCGACCTGCCCCGGGTCGGCCCCGACGACGACCTCTTCGACCTCGGCGGCGACTCGCTGCACGCCGCCCGGCTCGCCCGGCGCTTGTCGATGACCCTTCACGAGGTCTTCGAGACCCCCACCGTCGCCGGCCTCGCCTCGGGTGGCGGAAGGCGCGCCGGGGTCCTGCCGATCCGGGCCGCCGGTGGCCTCGCCCCGCTCTTCTGCCTGCCGCCCGCCGGCGGGCTCGCCTGGTGCTACACCCCGCTCCGCGACCACCTCGGCCCGGACCGCCCGGTGTACGGCCTCCAGCTCGCCGGCGCCGAGCCGGGCCAGGACGTCGCCGGGCTCGCCGCCACCCTCGCCGAACGGATCCGCGCGATCCGCCCCACCGGGCCCTACCACCTGCTCGGCTGGTCGTTCGGCGGCTACCTCGCGCACGCCGTCGCGGCCGAGCTGCGGGCCACCGGGCAGGAGGTCGGACTGCTGGCGATCCTGGACGCGCACCCGCACGCCGCCCCGGAGGCGGTACCCGACGCGGCCCTGCGGCTCGTCCCTGGACTGTCCCACCTGGACGCCTCTACAGTGGACCAGATGCTCGCCACCGCCGCGCATCACACGCGCGTGGCCGCGGCCCATACGCCCGCTGTCTTCGACGGCGACCTGCTGGTTGTCAACGCCGCCGATGCCGTAGGCCGTGAGAGCTGGGCGCCGTACGTGACCGGGCGGATCGAGAGCCACGACGTCCCCTGTGGACACTTCGAGATGTTCGAACCTGGACCGCTCGCCACCATCGGCGCCGCGGTCGAGGCCGCCCTAGGGAGGACGCCGCAGTGACGACGAGCCTGACCCGCGAGGAGGTCGCGGCCCTCTGCGCGGCCGGCGCGAGCGCCCCGTCCGGCGGCAACGCCCAGCCGTGGCGGGTGACGGTGGCCGCCGACCGGATCGACGTCGACATCGACCCGTCCCGGGGCAGCTTCCTCGACGTCGGCGGGTACGCCGCCCACTTCGCGGTCGGCTGCTTCACCGAGAACGTCGTGATCGCGGCCCGGGCGCGCGGCCTGGAGCATACGGTGGCCGTACGTGAGGGCGCCGCCACGGTCACCTTCACCGGCCGGCGGGACCCCGAGCCCGAGCCCCTCGCGGCGGTCCTTGCCGAGCGGGTCACCAACCGCCGCCTCCACCAGGGTCCGCCGCTCGCCGAGGACGAGGTACGCCGCCTCACCGCCACGGCGGAGTCCACCGACCCGTGCCTCGCGGTCACCGCCGTCGCCGACCCGGACGGCAAGCGCGCGGTGGCCGCCGCGCTCGGCCTCGCCGACGCGGTACGGATGCGGCACCGGGCCATGTTCGACGACATGGTCCAGGAGATCCGCTGGACCGAGCGGGAGGCGCGGGCCCAGCGCGACGGCCTCGACCTGCGCTCGCTCGACCTGCCCGCGGCCACCCGCGCGCTGCTGCCGGTACTGCGCCGCCTGCCCTGGGTGCGCCTGCTGCTGCCGTCCGCCCGGCTCGGCGACACGGCCCGGACGCTCGTCCTCGGCTGCTCGCACGTCTGCTGCCTGTCCACCACCGCCGAGCCGACGCCGGACGCGATGGTCGCCGCCGGCCGGGCCGTCCAGCGGCTGTGGCTCGAAGCCACCCGGGCCGGCGTGGCGGTACACCCGTGGACGGTGAGCACGCTCGAGCTGCTCCGGCTTGAGGTCTTCGCCGGTGCCGGCTTCACCGCCGCGGAGCGGGCGGCCGTGGCGCGGATGGGCGGCGAGCTGCGGGCGGCGTTCGGGCTGCCGGCGCAGGCCCGGCCGATCTTCGTGTTCCGGCTCTCCACGGCGCCACCACCGGCCGTGCGAGCCCTGCGGCAGCCGTGGGAGACGTTCACGACCATCCAGGAGGCACAGTGACACTGAGCGAGGCAGCCGAGATCGGGCAGGTCGTGGCGGGACGGACGCTGCTGCACGCGTTCCACGACAACGCCCGGGACCATCCCGACCTGCCCGCGTTGAAGTGGCGCGACGGTACACAGTGGAGTTCGTTCACCTGGCGGGAGTACCGGGCCGAGGTCGAGGCCGCCACGCTGGGGCTTGTCGAGGTCGGCGTACGCCCCGGCGACCGGGTCGGCGTCCTCATGTCCAACCGCCCCGAGCTGGCCGTCGCCGACCTGGCTCTGCTGCACGCGCGGGCGGTACCGGTCTGCCTGTTCGACAGCTTCACCGGCGCGCAGCTGTCCACTGTGCTCCGTACCCTCGGCATCGGTCTGGTGATCGTCGAGGACGGCGCCGCAGCCGCCCGGCTCGCCGCCGCGACGCCGGCCGGCGCGTTGCGTTTCATCGTGGTGGAAGGCGGCGGCTGGGAGCGGGTCATGGCGGCCGGCCGCGAGGTGGCGGCGCGCGACGGCGATGCCTTCGACCGCTCCTGGCGGGCGGCGCGCCCGGACGACGTCGTGTCGGTCAACTACACCAGCGGTACCACCGGCGCGCTCAAGGGCGTCCAGCACACGCACGGCAACGTGCTGTGGCACGCCGAGTCCTTCGGCCGGTTCTGGCCGGTGGCGCCCGGCACCCGCTTCCTCGCGTACCTGCCGCGGGCGCACGCCACCGAGCGGTTCGTCACGACCTGGTACCCGCTCGTCCGGGCCGGCACCGTGCACCTCTGCCCCGACCCGGGCCGCCTCCCGGAGTACCTGCCGGACGTGCGGCCACAGTTCTTCGGCGGCGTGTTGCGCGTGTGGGAGAAGCTTTACGCCGCCCGCGCGCTCGCCGGGCTCGAGGAGTGCGCGTTCGCGTTCAGCGGCGGTGGGGCGCTCGCCGAGCCGGTGCAGGAGTATTTCAACGCCGCGGGCGTGCCGCTCGCCGAGGGGTGGGGGCAGAGCGAGCTTGTCTCGGCGGCCACCTGCGGGCACCCGGACCGGATCCGGATCGGTACGTCCGGCCGCGCGCTGCCCGGCGTCGAGGTGCGGACCGCGGGCGACGGCGAGCTCCTCGTCCGGTCCGGCAGCCGGATGCTCGGGTACGTGGACACGCCGTCCCATGTGGACGAAGGCGGCTGGGCGCACACCGGCGACCTCGGCGAGATCGACCCGGATGGGTACGTGCGCGTGCACGGCCGGCGGGAGGAGGTCTTCCCGCTCGCCGGCGGCCACCGGGTCCCGGCGACCCGGGTGGAGAGCCACCTGCGCGCCAACCTCCTGGTCGACCAGGCCTGCGTGGTCGGCGAGGGGGAGCCGGACCTGCACGCGCTCCTCGTCGTCGCCGCCCCGCCCGACAGGTGGACGGTGGACGACCTCGCGGCGATGGTGGCCGCGGCGAACGAGCGGCTGCCGGTAGGCGACCGGATCGCCCGCTTCGCGGTGCTCACCGAGCGCTGGGAGCCGGGCCGCGCCGAGGAGCTGACCCACACCGGCAAGCTCAAGCGTCAGCTGATCGAGGCCAAGCACGCCGACCTCGTCGCGGCCCTGCGCAGAGGCGACGCCGGGGTCGCCGTCCCGTGAAGCGGCGCGTGCTCTTCGTCGCGGAGGCGGTCACGCTCGCCCACGTGACCCGGGCCCTCGCGCTGTCCCGGACGCTCGACCCGGCCGCGTACGAGGTGTGCCACGCCTGGGATCCCCGCTACAACGAGCTGATCGGCGAGCCGCCGAGCCCGTATGTGCCGATCCGCACGATCCCGCGCGCCCGCTTCGCGGCGGCACTCGCCCGGGGCACACCGATCTACCAGGGTCCGGACCTGCGCCGGTACGTCGCCGACGACCTCGCGCTCATCGAGCGGTTCCGGCCGGACGTGGTGGTCGGCGACTTCCGGCTGTCGCTGGACGTGAGCGCACGGCTGGCCGGCGTGCGGTACCTGACGGTGACGAACGGGTACTGGAGCCCGTTCGCCCAGGTGCTCCCGCCGGTGCCGGACATCACGCTCACCCGGCTCGTGGGCGTACGGCTGGCGCAGCGGCTCTTCGACCACGGCCAGCACGCGGTGAGCCGGTGGCACGGCCGGGCGTACCGCGAACTGCGGCGGCACCACGGGCTCCCGCCCGGCCCGGCCGACGTACGGTACGCGTACACCCGCGCCGACACCACCCTCTACGCCGACCTGCCCGAGCTGGTACCGGTGGTGGACCTGCCGCCCGAGCACCACTTCGTCGGCCCGGTCACCTGGTCACCCGACCTGCCCTGTCCACAGTGGTGGGACGAGCTGCCCGAGGACCGGCCGGTCGTGTACGTGACGCTCGGCAGCTCCGGACTCGCGCCGCTGCTGGCACGGGTGCTGAGCGCGCTGGCCGACCTGCCCGTGACCGTGGTCGCCGCCACGGCCGGCCGGCCCGCTCCGGCACGGGTGCCGGCCAACGCGCGGGTGGCGGCGATGCTACCCGCCGCCCGGATGCTCCCCCGCGCCGTGCTGGCGATCGGCAACGGCGGCAGCCCGAGCGCGTACCAGGCGCTGGCCGCCGGCGTGCCCGTGCTCGGCATCTGCGACAACCTCGACCAGTACCTGAACATGTCCCTTGTGGAGCGGGCCGGCGCGGGCTGGCTCCTGCGCGGCGGCCGGGCGTCCGTGACCGCGATCCGGGACGCGGTGCGGCGTGCCCTGTCCGACGAGGCGGCCCGGGTGCGCGCGGGGGAGCTCGCGACCGCCATCGATAAGCACGACACCCCGGCCCGCTTCCGCGCCGCCCTCGCCTGAGCCGCCGGTCAGCGGCTCCCCTGTGGACGGTACGGCGCGGCCGCCTTGGCGAAGTCGTCGAGCACCCCGGCGGTGAACGGTACGCCCGCGATCGCGGTCAGGCAGCCGGTCCAGCCGGCCACGAAGTAGTCCCAGCCGTCCATCGTGCGGGCGCCGCGCGCGGTGGCCTGGCGCAGGAACGCCCGCTCGCCCCGGTAGTTGAAGTCCCAGGCGAGCGTGGACGGACCGAACGGCGCCTGGTCGGTCACCGGGCTGCCCGGCGCGTCCTTGCCCAGGCCGGTGGCGTTCACCACGAGCGTCGGCGCGGGCGGGCCGGCGACGAGCGCGTCGCAGTCATCCGGACTCTTCACCGGCGCGTACGAGAGGCGTACCCCCTTGACGCCGGCCCGCTCCGCGACCGCCCGCAGGTCGTCCAGTGCCTCCGGCGAAGTGTCGGCGAACGTCGCGCTCGCAGTCTCCCGCCCCTGCAACGCGAGCAGTAGCGCCGTCCCCGCCCCACCCGCGCCGAGGCAGAGCACGTCCGCCGCCGGTGGGAGGACGTGGGAGAGGGCGAGCGCGTCGCGCGCGTACCCCAGGACCCGCCCGCCCGCCGTGGCGAGCGTGTTGATCTCCCGGGTGACCTCGACGAGGTCGTCACCGAGAGTGATGGCGGCGGCGCAGGCGCGGTACAGCCGGAGCTTGTGCGCCGTGACGACGGTGCCCGCGACGGCCCGGTTGCCGCGCACGGCGGAGAGCAGCCGCCGGTACGTCGCGGGTGGCGTGTCCGTGGGCAGGTCCAGCCCGCGCAGCTCCCACGGCTGGTCCAGCGCGGCCGCCCACCTGCCGAACACCGCGTGCGCGAGCGAGCCACCCGTGCTGACCCCGACGAACACCACGAGCGGCGCGCCGCGCCAACCCTCGATCTCGTCCAGCGTGATCGTGTGCATGGTCCCTGCCTACGTCGTGGGGGTGGCCGTCCGCCAGTTTGCCGCGCGCTGGCATGGTGGATCCATGCGATTTCGCCCGCCTTCGAAGGCTGGACTCCGGCGGTGGATCATCTGGGGCGTGCGGCTCGCGGCGGCCGGCGCCGTGGCGGTCACGGCCACCGTCGCGGGCAGCGTGGTCTGGGTGCGCACGGCCGCCAGCGGGCACATCTTCAGCGCCGAGGAGGTACCACCGGCGCCCGTCGCGCTCGTCCTGGGCGCCCGGGTGTACGAGGACGGGACGCCGTCGGCGTTCCTGGCCGCCCGCCTGGACGTGGCGCGGCAGCTGCTCGAGACCGGCAAGGTGCGCGCGATCCTGGTCTCCGGCGACCATATGAACTGGGACTACAACGAGCCGGGCGCGATGCTGCGCTACCTCACCGCCGCCGGCGTGCCCAGCGAGAAGGTGGTGCTCGACCACGCCGGCTTCGACACGTACGACTCGTGCGCCCGGGCCCACCGCGTCTTCGGGGTGCGGCAGGCGATCGTGGTGACACAGACGTTCCACCTGCCGCGCGCCGTTACTCTCTGTCGCCGGCTCGGCGTCGACGCGACCGGGGTCGGCGACGAGACCGTGAAGCGGTTCGAGCGGCCGTGGCGGTTCGGCTCCACCCGCGAGCTCGGCGCCTGCGTGAAGGCGGCCCTGGACGTGATCTCCGGGCGCGACCCGGTCCACCTCGGCCGCCGGGAGACCGGCGTCGACGAGGCCGTCAACGCCTAGAGCGGGTGAGGCTAGGCGCCGAAGCGGTAGCGGGTCTGGGCGTAGACGTCGCCCTTGGCGAAGGAGTACGCCACCGCCGGCTCCACCCGGTACAGCTGCACCCCGCCGGCGCGGATCGTGTCGCCCATCCCGGCCCACGTGCCCTCTGGGCTGGTCAGGTGGGCGCCGTACTTGGCCTCGAACGCGCTCGCCGCCCCGTCCCGCTCCGCCGCTCCCTCGACCAGCCGGGCGGTGCCCTCGACGACCACGTCGAGGCCGCGCAGGGTGTTCGTGCCGGTGGTCAGCGCGCACCGGTCCTGGACCCGCAGGTTGGCCGCCTTGCGCTCGCCCGCGCCGGTCGTGAAGTACATCCCGTCGCCGTGCCAGGCCGCGATCAGCGGCGTGATGTGCGGCCGCCCGTCCGGCCGCAGCGTGGTCAGCCAGAACACCTCGGCCCGCGCGATCGCCTCCAGCACGTCGGTCCACGGCGTGGCCGCCGCTTCCGGGCTGCTGTACCGCCCGTCGAACTCCACCACCGGCTGCATCAACGGTCCCCTTCCGCCACGATCCGTCCCACCGCCTCGACCGCCGTGAGGTCACCGGCCGCGAACCTGTTGCGCATCACCGCGACCGCCACGCCCGTGTCGATGTCCGCCCACGCGGCCGAGCCGTTCATCCCAATCATCCCGAACGTCGAGCCAGACCGCCCCTCGATTCCGCCAGGCCGATACGGGCTGTAACCGTACGCCCACGTGGTCGGGAAGCCCATCACCTGGTCGACGCCGGCGAACGCGGGCGCCGCCATCAGCGCCAGCCGCTCCGGCGACACGAGCCCCACGCCGGGCACGTGGCCGAGCAGCGCCGCGTACATCCGGGCCACGCCGCGCGCGGTCATCGTGCCGGCCGAGGGGATGTCGGCGGTGAGCACGTCGCGCCGGTTCGCGTAGGCCGCGTCGGGCAGGACCGCCGCCGGCGTCGCACGCGCCGCCGGTGACCCTGGCGGTGGTCGCTCCAGCGCCGGGCCGGCCACCTGCGTCGCCACTCGCGGCAGGCGATTCTCTGGTACGGAGAAACACACTTCGCCCTCGACGGACACTGGGCGGGTCACGAGCTCGGCGAGCAATGTGGACAGAGGCTGCCCGGTTGCCCGGCGCAGCGTCTCGCCGAGCAGGTAACCGAAGGTCTGCGCGTGGTACCCGGTCTCGGTGCCCGGCGGCCACCACGGCTTGGCGTCCGCGACAAGCGCGCACATCCGCGCCCAGTCGCACATGTCCGCCACCGTGATGTCCGCCGGCAGTCCGGGCACCCCCGCCCTGTGCAGCAGCACGTCCCGGAGTGTCACGCCACCCTTGCCGTGCGTGGCGAACTCGGGCCACACCTCGGCCACGCGTGTCCCGTACCCGATGAGTCCCCGCTCGACCGCGACGTGCGCGAGCGTGACCGCGACGCCCTTGCCGGTGGAGGCCGCGTAGAAGAGCGTGCCGGGCGTGACCGGTGGGCCGTCCGGGCCGGCCAGGCCCGCGACGGCGTCCACTATGGTCTCACCGTCGCGGATGACGGCTACCTGGAGCCCGGTCTCGCTCCCGCTCGCGACGAGGTCGTCGATGGTCCGCTGGATCCGTTCCCGCATGCTCCCTTTCTACCCACTTCACGCGTCCCTCCCACGTCACGCGTCCCTCGCTTGGAGAGCCAGCGCGCCGGCCAGCAGCGCGCCCGCCGCCCACAGCGCGAGCACGCCCAGCCCCGCCCAGGGGCCGACCGGCAGCCCGTCCAGGCCGGTCGTCGCCTGGATGGACTGGCCGGCGCTCATCGGGCCGACCTTCTCCAGGCGGCGCTGCCAGTCCGGGTCGGCCATCGCGGCCGCGACGATCGGGAAGAGGTAGAGCAGGCCGAGCACACAGCCGATGGCCGCCGCCGGGTGGCGGACGACCGTGGCGACGCCGAGCGCGAGCAGGGCGACGAGCAGCAGGTACAGCACCGAGCCCAACGCCGCCCGCAGCACCGGGCCGCCGCTCAGGGAGGGTGTGTCGCCGGACAGCAGCGACGCCGGCACCGCGACGGCGGCGGCGGGGACGACGACCGCGGCGAGGACGGCTGCCTTCGCCGCCAGGACGGCGGGGCGGCGGGGGATGGCGGCGAGCGTCACGCGCATCATGCCCGTGGCGTACTCGCCGCCGATCGCCAGGACGGCGAGGATCGCGACCACCGACTGTCCGATATGGATGCCGGTGAGGCTGGTGCGGGTGGGGTCCGCGCCGCACTCGCCGGGCGAGCAGGCGGCCGCCGCGAGCGCGCCCAGCCCGGCGGTACCCACCACGGCGCCGAGCAGCAGCCACGCGGTGCCGGGTACCGTCCACAGCTTCGTCCACTCAGCACGGAGCGCGTACCGCATCACGCGTCCCTCCGCCGCAGCAGCCACGCCGCCGCCGCGAGGGCGACAGCCGTGTACGCGGCGAGCACGCCGAAGCCGGCCCACGGCGGCAGCGGGAAGTAGCCCTCGACCGGGATGTAGAGGTTCTCCACCTGGTCGTACTGCTTCGCGCTCTGCTGCACCGCGAACGCGGCGGCCGGCGTCACCCGCAGCACCCACCGGCCGGCGTCGACCGGGAGGGCGGTCAGCACCAGCATGTACGGCAGCACGATCGTGACCACGGCCGCGGTGACCGCCGTCGTGCCTCGGCGCAGCAGCGTGCCCAGCGCCAGCGCGAGCACCGCGGCGACGGCGAGCAGCGCGCCCGTACCCGCGATGACGCGCAGCTCAGTCGTGGTGGAGGCCGGATGGACGTACACGCCGTTGGACCGCAGGACCCGCTGGCCCAGGGTCACCACGGCGGCGGCGGCCGCCACGCCGGTCACGAACGTCACGGCCGCGACCACCACGGCCTTCGCGGCCAGCACGCGGCCGCGTCCGGGTGTGGCGGCGAGGGTGGTACGGATGAGGCCGCGCCGGTACTCGCCGGTGGCCATCAGCGTGCCGACCACGACCATGCCGATCAGCGCGGCGAACGTGCCGACAAGCGTCTGCGTGACCGTCGTGCCGAGGCCGGTCGCGCCGGCGACCGCCGGGCCGATGTCGCCGGTGCCGGTGAGGATGTGGCGGTCGCCGTCCTGCTGGTAGCCGCCGCGGTCGCGGTTGGTTGGCTCGCCGACGAGCGTGCCGGTCCACCCGTCCGCGGGCGTGACCTTGTCGAAGGCGGCGGTGAGCAGGCTCCGCTGGGTCGCCGCGCTCATCGTGCCGATCGACTCGCTGGTGATCTCCGCGTACTGCGGTGAGGTGGCGAACAGCCCGATCTCCACAGTGGAGGGCAGGTCGGGCAGGCGGGCCGAGCCCACGTCGGTCCACTGTGCACCGTCCACGGACTCCGCCCCGGTGACCGTGTCGCCGGACCGGGTGAGCCGCAGCCAGCGCGGGGCGGTGCCGGGCGACCCGGCGCGGTCGTGGGTGTAGTCGTACTGCATCCGTACCCCATGGGCGCCGGTCAGCATGACCGCCGCGTAGCTGGAGCCGGGCCGCGTGCCGTCCTTGACGATCAGGCCGGCCTTGGCCCACGGGGTGAGGAGAGCACGGTCATCGGAGAGCTGGCCGGTCATCGACGCGACGTGGGCGGTGACGCTACCGTCGCCGGTGAGCGGCCGGTGCGCGAACGTGAACGCGTCCGTCACCTCCTCGCCGCCCGGCCCGACCGGCATCGCGCACTCGGAGCCGGGTCCGTGCCGCCCGCACGAGCCCTGCATGCTCGGCCCCAGCCCGAGCCCCACCATCGCGACCGCGGCGAGCGCGGTGGCGATCACCCAGCCGGGTACCGTCCGGAACTTCGTCCACTCCGCCCGTACGGCGAGCAGGAAACCGTTCACGAGGCGGCTCCCCGGAAGTCGACCGCGTCCCGGGTCAGCTCCAGGTACGCGTCCTCAAGGGTGGCCCGGTGCGCGGACACCTCGGAGAACGGCACCCGCCGCGCGCCGAGCAGCCCGGTCACCTCCTCGGCGGCCAGCCCCGACACGGTCAGCGCGTCCGGGCCGGCCGGGGTGACGGTGGCGCCCGCCTCGGCCAGCACCGCCCCGGCGCCCGGTGCCGTCGTACGGACCGTGACCCGCCCGCCGGCCGCCGCGGCGAGCAGGTCAGCGACGGTCGCGTCGGCGACCACCCGCCCGCGCCCGGCGATGACCACGTGGTCCGCGGTGCCCTGGAGCTCACCCATCAGGTGGCTGGAGACGAGGACGGCCCGTCCCTCGGCGGCCAGGGAACGCAGGACGCCGCGGGTCCAGATGATGCCCTCCGGGTCCATCCCGTTGAACGGCTCGTCCAGCAGCACGGCGGCCGGATCACCCAGCAGCGCGGCGGCGATGCCGAGCCGCTGGCGCATGCCCAGCGAGAAGCCGCCCGCCCGCCGTCGGGCCACCGAGGCCAGCCCGACGATGTCGAGCACCTCGTCCACCCTGGCCGCGCCGAGCCCCTGCGAGTGGGCCAGCCACAGCAGGTGGTTGCGGGCGGTGCGGCTGGGCTGCAGCGCGCCCGCGTCCAGCAGCGAGCCGACCACCCGCAGGGGGTGCGTCAGGCTCCGGTACGGCCGCCCGCCGACAAGCGCGGAGCCGCCGTCCGCCCGGTCCAGGCCGAGGATCACCCGCATCGTCGTGGACTTGCCGGCGCCGTTCGGCCCGACGAAGCCGGTGACCTGCCCCGGCCGCACCGTGAACGTCATCCCGTCCAGGGCGAGGTGCGGCCCGTACCGCTTGCGCAGCCCCCGCACCTCGATCGTCGCGTCAGTAGTCATGGCCCGGATTTCTACGCGCCGGCCGGTGTCAGCCCGGTGCCGCGGAACGACACTCCGTTGACACTTTCCGCCTGGCATCGTGGGCACATGCGCGTACTCGTGGTGGAAGACTTCGAGATCCTGGCCCGGACCATCGGTACCGGGCTGCGCCGCGAGGGCATGGCCGTCGACGTGGTGCTCGACGGCGACGACGCGCTCGAGCACCTGGCCGTCACCCGGTACGACGTGGTGGTGCTCGACCGCGACATCCCCGGTACCCACGGTGACGAGGTCTGCCGGCGGATCGTGGCCGCCCACTCGGCCAGCCGGGTGCTGATGCTCACCGCCGCCAGCACGGTCAAGCACCGGGTCGACGGGCTCGGCCTCGGCGCCGACGACTACCTGCCCAAGCCGTTCGACTTCGCCGAGCTCGTGGCCCGGATCCGGGCCCTCGGGCGGCGGCCGACCACCGCGCTGCCGCCGGTCCTGGAGAGCGGCGACCTGACCCTGGACTCGAACACGCGGGTCGCCTCGCGCGGCGGGCGGCGGCTCGACCTGAGCCCGAAGGAGTTCGGGGTGCTGGAGTGCCTGATGGCCGCCGCCGGGCGGGTGGTCTCCGCGGAGGAGCTGCTCGAACGCGTGTGGGACGAGGCAGCCGACCCGTTCACGACCGCGGTGAAGACCACCGTGCGCCGCCTGCGGGCCAAGCTCGGCGACCCGCCGGTCGTACACACCGTGCGCGAGGCCGGATACCGGATCGGTGCCGCCTGATGCCCCGCCTGTCGCTGCGCACGCAGCTCACGCTCCTGTACGCCGTGCCGTTCCTCGCCGCCGGCGCCCTGCTGCTCAGCATCCCGTTCGCGCAGGTCAGCGAGTCCCGGCCGGCCGGCACCGCACCGCCGGGCGGGGAGGTCGTGCGCGAGCGACTGGACCTCACGCTGTTCGCGGCCCTGCTCGCCGCGCTGCTGCTGCTCGCGGTCGTGCTCGGCTGGCTGGTCGCCGGCCGGTTCCTGCGGCCGCTGCGCACGATCGTCGCGACCGCCCGGGACATCTCCGCCACCAACCTGCACCGGCGGCTCGGCGACACCGGGCGCGGCGAGCTCGCCGAGCTGTCCCGGACGCTGGACGACCTGTTCGCGCGGCTGGAGGCGACGTTCGAGTCGCAGCGGCGGTTCGTCGCCAACGCCGCGCACGAGCTGCGTACTCCGCTCACCGCCGAGCGGACGCTGCTACAGGTCGCGCTCGCCGACCCGGAGGCCACCACCGGTGCGCTCCGCGCCGCCTGCCAGGAGGTGGTCGCGCTCGGCGCCGCGCAGGAACGGCTGATCGACGCGCTGCTGACCCTCGCCAGCGGCGAGCAGGGAGTGGAACGGCGGGAGCGGTTCGACCTGGCGGCGGTGGCCCGGGACGCGGTGGCAGCCCGCCGCGACGAGGCCGACCGGCGCGGCGTCCGGGTGGAGACCGCGCTCGCCCCGGCGCCGGCGGCCGGCGACCCGAGCCTGGTGGCGAGCCTCGTCGCCAACCTCGTCGACAACGCCGTCCGCCACAACACACCCGGCGGCCGTATCGAGGTGACCACGGCCACGACCGGCGCCGGCGGCCTCGTGCGGGTCTGGAACACGGGTCCGGTGGTGCCCGCCGGCGAGGTTGAGCGCCTGCTCCAGCCGTTCCAACGGGCCGGCCGCGACCGCGTCGCCGACAGTCACGGCCTCGGGCTGGCGATCGTCCGGGCCATCGCCCGCGCCCACGGCGCCGCGCTCAACGTCACCGCACGCCCGGAAGGCGGCCTCGACATCGAGGTCGCCTTCGGCTGTGGGACCGGCGGGCCGAACTCCCGTTAGCCCGCCGGTCCTTCGCGGGTCAGACCCCGCTTGTGTTGGTCGCCCAGATGGGCACCTGAAGGGAGCCGAGCACGGGGACTTGCCTAGCGCAGTAGATCACGAGGTTTGAGTCGCTCTGTATGGAGATGAAGGGACGAGTTTCCCCGGAGCACCCGTTGTAGGTGTTGCTGGCCCACACCGCCCGTGCGTAGCCGGGTGTGTAGAGGACGAGGTTTCCGTCGCGCTGGAAGAGCAGTTGGCTGGCGCCCGACCACTGTGTGTTGGATGCCCAGTAGACGATCGAGTGGTTGCCGCGGCGGTACATAACGAGGTTGCCGTCGTTCTGCATGACGAGGTCGACGTTGCCGAAGGTCCACCAATTGCCGCGGTCGAGCCACTGGTAGGGACCACTAAGCGGCGTGTGGACACCGTTCCTGTAGATGTCGGGGAAATAGGCGCCCAGAGTGATCGGCACACCCTCAGGGCCGTTGGCCGCCAGCGCTGGTTGCTGGGCGCCGAACAGCAGCGCGACCATGGCGACCATCGTCGCCACCGTCGTCGCCGTGACACGCCGCCACCGGCCTCCGCGTGATCTGACCGTCGTTACCTTCACGGATCACTGCTCCCTTTCCGCTGCGCGGCGACGCCGTCGCTGTCGCGCAATCCATCAACTGGGCCTTTCCCGGGTGCATTGACAAGGCATTTCGCCGAGCATCCACGTCCGCTTCGGCTTTGGCTGATCGCCCTGCCCATTCAAGAATCGACGTCGCACAATCGGGACGCAACGGCGGCGGCCGTTCGGGACCGTTCGGGATCGTTCGCCTGCCGCCGTGAAACAGCGAACCAGGCACGATGGCTGGCAGATCCGCCCGAACCTGACCAGTCACCGGATCTGTCCAGGGTTCGGTGCTGCCCTCGGGGTCTGCGACCATGAACCATGGCCTCTGGGTGGCGAAACGGTTGGGATCCTCTAGCGGCGATCGCGGCTGCGATCGCGCTGATCATGATCGGCGTCTACATCGGAGTGATACGTCAGCAGGGCAGCCAGGTGGTGGCCTGGTTCGTCGCCGGCATGGCGGCGGCCGCACTTCTTTCGATCTACGGTGCGGTCCGCGCGGCGCCTTGGCGCGGGTTGGCGTTGGCGGCGTCGGGCCTGCTGATGGCGGCCTTGGGCTTTCTCGGCATCCTGTCGATCGGGTTTCCGATCCTCTGCGCGGGGGTGTTGGCTCTGGTCGCTGCTGCCCTGTCGGCGGGCAACGGGCGCCGTAGCACGCTCGCCCGCGAGTAGGTTGACCTGATTACCATGATCGCTGGCGTGGTTGGCCAAGAGACCCACATCGCGTTCAGCGTCTATGGTCAGATGAGGATGGCTCAGTGAGTGATGTTCCGGATCTCGGTCCTGTGCCGCAGCGTCTGGCAGTCGACGCGGATCAGGTGCGTCGGCTCGTCGCCGACCAGTTCCCTCAGTTCGCCGACCTCCCGGTTGAGCCGGTAGCCGACGGTGGCTGGGACAACTGGACCTTCCACCTCGGCCCCGAAATGCTGGTCCGTCTGCCCAGCGCAGCCGAGTACGCCTTGGCGGTCGACAAGGAACATCGGTGGCTCCCGGCCCTCGCCGCTCGGCTGCCGCTGCCCATCCCTACCCCGCTCGCGAAAGGCAAGGCCGGCGCGGGCTACCCCTATCCGTGGTCGATCTACCCTTGGCTCGACGGCGAACCCGCGGCCGTGGACCGTATCGCGGACCCGATGCGATTCGCGCTCGAACTGGCCGAGTTCCTAGCGGCTCTGCAGCGGGTCGACACCGCTGACGGTCCGCAGCCGGGAATCCACAACTGGTTCCGGGGTGGCACCTTGCGCACCTACGACGAGCAAGTCGAGCGCGCGCTCACGAAGTTGGACGGCCACGTCGATGCCGAGCTGGCACGCGAGATCTGGGCGAGCGCGCTCGACGCCCGCTGGGACGGTGTGGACCGCTGGTTCCACGGTGACGTAGCCGAGGGAAACCTTCTGCTCAAGGACGGGCAGCTGGCCGCCGTCATCGACTTCGGGACATGCGGCGTCGGCGACCCAGCCTGCGATCTGGCGATCGCCTGGACGTTGGTGACCGCCGACGGACGGCAGGCATTCCGAAAGCGGTTATCAGTGGATGAGGCGACGTGGGCGCGCGGACGTGGCTGGGCCCTCTGGAAGACCCTCGCCACCTACTCCAACACATTCGACGATCCCGAGGACGCGGACGGATCCGCGAGCGCGCAGCGCATCCTCGGTGACATCTTCAGCGAATACACGGCCGGCGCCGTCACCAAACCCAACCCATGACAGCCACGACACCTCGCACGCCTCAGCTCCCGGGTGTAGTGGGGCGTGGGCGTCCAGCGGGCCGTTCGACCGTGAGGACTACAAGGCCCGCCACGCGGTGGAGTGCGGCATCAACCGGCTCAAGCGTCACCGAGCCGTCGGGACGCGGTACGACAAGCTCGCGGTCCGGTTCGAGGCCGTCGTGCACATCGCAGCGATCAACGAATGGCTCTGACAGGCCGGCGTGGCATGCTCGGGCCGTTGCTGGCGTCCAACCCAGCAGACATCGCTCAGGACCTCACCCGGTGGCTGGCCCACCGTGACTACCCCAACCGACCAGCCAACACCCAGCACTGAACACTAAAACAGGCCCTAGACCGTGGCCGTCACGTGCGGTGGTAGTAGTAGAGGTTTCGACGGGGTTGTTGTCGCTGGTCAACGTAGGCGGGTGGGATGAACTCCGGCCTGCTGTCCTCGACACAAAGCCGGACGGTCCAGTGTCCACGGTGGATGATGCGGTGGTGGTAGCCGCACAACAGCACGCTGTTGTCCAAGCTGGTAGGTCCGCCGTCGGCCCACGAGCGGATGTGGTGCCCGTCGCACCAGCGCGGCGGCCGGTCACAGCCTGGGAAGGCGCATCCCCGGTCGCGTAGCTCCAGTGCCCGCCGTAGCGGCCCGGTGATGAGCCGCCGCGTGCGGCCCAGGTCCAGGACCTGCCCGTCGCCGCCGAGCACCGCCGGACTGATCTGTGCGTCGCAGGCGAGCTGGCGGACCTGGGTGGGGCTGAGCCGCCCACCTGTGTCCAGCACGCCGACGCTGAACTGCTGCTCGAGCAGTTCGAACGGAACGGTGACCATCACGTGCGGCCGTTGTCCGCCGTTGTCCGGCAGTTGCTCGGTGCGGGTGGCCAGGTCGCACACCTCGACCAACGCGTCCGCGCGGCGCTGTCCGGGGGTGCGTGGTTCGTCGTTGTCGTGGCGGGGCGCGCACAGCGGGTCGAGGGCGGCGTTGACGGTCGCCGCGCCGGCCTCGTCCAGCCATCCGGTGACCCGGACGCGTCCGTCGCCGAGACGGGTGAGCTGGAACGCCCGAGTCTGCCACGCCCGGGCCTCCTGCCGCTGCAAGGCAGCAGCGTCGCGGGCATCGGCGATCTCGGGCGCCACATAGGCCAGGATCCGCTCACCAGCCTTACGCAAGATCGCGGGCTCGAACTGCTCCGCCTGGACGATCAGCACCGCCTCCGCCTCATCAACCAGTTCAGGGCCGAGGTCGGCGGGTAGCTCCCTGAGCGTGGTGGCGATGACCGTGGCCTGCTCGGCGTTGACGACACCCGCGACCAGGGCGGTGTCGAGAGCGGGCCGCTCGTCAACCGCCTTCGCGAGGTCGGCCAGCCGTTTCGCGGCGTGGATGCTGATGCGGTGACGCTCCCGCAACCACACAGCCGTGCTGGAGGCGTGCTGCGCGATCGGCAGGCCACGTCCGTCGATTTCGCGGATCAAATGCAACTGGGCTGCGGTAAGTGTTTGCAACGCTTGGTGGATGCTGTCCAGGGAATCGACAAGCTCGTCATCACTCAATGTCCAGACCGACGCGGTAGCGCATTTACTGGCTACCTCGCGCAGCTGCTCTAACGCCTCCCTGGACACTCGCTAATTGTCTCGCATCAACTCCAAGACCACCAGTTATATTCGTCGATCTAGGGATATTTGAATTGCAATCTTGCGAGGAGTGAGAAGCGGCCAAGAAACCTGATACCGGAGAATCTCGTGGCCACGCTGGCGGCGATTGGGCGGGCCTATCTGGGGCCAGCGGCGGATCAGCCGCACGTTTCCGATCAGGACCGAGGCCGCCGACCGGCGCAAGGGCGGCTCCAAGCGTGGACGGTCACCGGCGTTCGCCGAACGGGCGCGCCCGCCAGACCACGCCCTTAAGTGCGGCTCGAACAAACACCGTGGCTTGGCGACCTGGTACGACGGGTTCGAGGTGCGCTGCGCACCCAGCGCGAGCGGCGACAAACGGCCGGACGCCGCCTCCCATAGGTAAGCAGAGCCCCAAGACCCCAACCCCGCTGGCATGCCCGCGGTCGAAGTCCGAAGAAGCTCAGGCGCTCGGGCGGGGTTGGGCTGGGTTGTGGGGCGCGGAGGGTGAGGCCGCGGGAGCAGCGGTCTGGACCACCGCGGACGTCGCGGTAGCTCAAATCTCCATTGTGGAATGAGCCTGACCCTGGGGCCTGTTTCAAAATCCTTGCCGGGCTGCGCCGGGTCCAGACGACGACCGGCGGCGTCGGGCGTAAGGCCGCATACAACACCGGTATGCGATCTTGCGCCCGGCTTGCCGGATCGCCGCCTGGATCCCGGCTCGCCTCGACAAATCTTTTGAAACAGGCCCTAGATCTAGGCCGGCGGTAGCTCGCCGGAGCCGCGGGGGACGAGGGTTACCGGGAGGGTGACCGTGCGGACCGGATGGGTGGGATCGGCGCCGCGGGCCAGGAGTAGTTCGATCGCCGTGCGGCCGATCGCGGCGTCGTCCTGGGCGATGACGGTTAGCGCGGGGCGGAGGATGTCGGCTAGCAGGAAGTCGTCGAAGCCGACGATGGCCAGGCGGCCGGCCTCCGCACCCAAATGGCGCAGCACCTCGATGCTCGTCGCGGCGTTGCCGGCGATCAGCGCGGTGGCCGGCTCCGGTCCGCCCAGCGCGGTCTGGAGAGCGGCGACCACCCGGTCCGGCTCGACCGCGCCGGGGTGCACCATGCCGTCGAGCGGGCCGCCGTGCGCGGCCACGCAGGCGCGGAAGGCGGCGGCTCGCTCGCGTCCGGTGAATATGCGCTCGTGGTCGCCGATGTACGCGATCCGGCGGTGGCCGTGCAGCACAAGGTGCCGGAACGCCGTGCCGATGCCGGCCGCGTTGTCGGACAGTACCGTGTCGGCCTCCAGCCCGCTGAGCGGCCGGTCAACCGCGACCACCGGGAGGCCGGACTCGACCTCGGCGGACAGGTACTGGTGGTTGCTGCTTATCGGCTCGATGATGATGCCGTCGACCCGGCGCCGGCACATCGACGTGACCACCTCCCGCTCGCGCGCCTCCTCGTCCTCTGTGGACATGGCCAGCACGGTGAGTCCGGCCTCGCGGGCGTTGTGGTCGATCGCCCCGAGCACCGGGTGGGCGTCGGTCAGGTTGCGCACCGCCGCGCCGATCGTGCCGGTGACGCCGCGGCGCAGCTGGCGGGCGCGCTCGTCCGGTACGTAGTCGAGTGCGCTGATCGCCGCCTGGACCCGGCTGACCAGGTGGGAGCCGACCGTCGGGTCCTCGTTGACTACCCGGGACACGGTGCGCAGCGCGACGCCGGCCTCCCGCGCCACGTCCAGCATCGTCGGCCGCTTACGCCGCCCGCGTACCCCGGTGCCGTCAGCCGCACGCTCGGTCATCGCCCGATCGTCCCCTTTCCAAGCCTGCGGCGGTACACCGGGCCCACCGATACCCGTCTCTGGCAACGCCCTTGACACGCCGTCGAAACGTGGCCATCCTCTCTAGACAACGTTATCTTACGCAACCATACCTGCATAACTGGGCTGCGGATACTCCGCAGCCGGGCATCAGTGCATCGTTATCACAGCTCGCAGATCCGTCCGTAGGAGGACACCGTGTTACGCAAGACCTTCCTGGCGGCTTGCCTCGCGGGCCTGCTCGCCGTCACAGCCTGTTCCGACGGCGGTGGCGACAGCGGCGGCGGCAGCACGCTGACATACCTGACGTTCGAGACGCCGCACCTCACCTCGACGTTCTGGGACAACTCGATCAAAGCGGCCCAGGCCGAGGCGCCCGGCGTACAGATCAACCGGATCACCGCGCCGAGCACCGACCGCGACGCGTACGCCAAGCAGCTCCAGTCGTCCGGCCAGTTCCCCGATCTGCTCCAGTCGATCACGCCGTCCAACTTCGTCGGCGCGGGCTTGCTCAAGCCGTACGACAAGGCGTGGGTGGACGCCAACTTCCTGCTGCCACAGGGCAACGCGCTCAAGGGCGAGGTCTACATCCCGCCGACCAACTCGCAGGTCGTCCCCGAGGTCTTCTACAACAAGGAGCTGTTCACCAAGGCCGGCATCGGCGCGCCGCCGAAGAACTGGGCTGAGTTCCTCGACGTCTGCGCCAAGCTCAAGGCGGCCGGCATCACACCGTTCACATTGGGCGGTGGCGACCCGTTCGCGGCGAGCATGCCGCTGGTCGGCATCTTCAGCGCGGACGTCCTCGGCAAGAACCCCAACTGGCTCAAGGACCGCTACGCCGACAAGGTGAAGTTCTCGGACGCGAACGTGGTCACGGCCGTCGAGAAGTACCGCACGCTGGTCAGCAACGGGTACTTCGACAAGGGCGCGCTGGGCGTGAAGTACGCGGACTCGATCACCCAGTTCACCGGTGGCAAGGCCGCGATGTACCCGATGGGCAGCTGGTTCCTCGGCTCGGTGCCGAAGGAGAACGCGGACAACTTCGGCGCCTTCCCCTGGCCCACCGACGACGGCTCGGTCGTGATCCCGTTCGTGGTCGGCGGCTCGATGGCGATCAGCGCGAAGACCAAGGACCCCGACGGCGCCACGAAGTTCGCCCAGGCGTGGTCGCTCAACCCGGCCAACCTCAAGGCGCTCATCGAGGGCGACGGCGCGTTCCCGATGCTGAAGGGCAAGACGCTCGCGGACTACAACGTGACGGTCACCAAGGTCTTCGAGGACTCGTACGCGTACGTCACCGAGGACAACACCAAGGTGAACGCGATCGGCTGGGCGACAAACGACGACGCCCTCCCGCCCGGCCTCAACGACCAGTTCTACGCGGCCAGCCAGGCCCTCTTCACCAGCGCCGACGTGAAGGGCGAGATGGAAAAGCTCGACCAGGCCTGGAAGACCGCCACCAACTGACCCCTCAATCAGGGCTGATCACTCAATCAGGGTCGGGTCCGTCCGCTCGGGCCCGACCCCCTCACAAGGACGTGACATGTTCAGTCGCAAGAGCCGGGCGGACGGCGGCCTGGCCCTCCTGGCCGCGCTGGCGCTCGGTCTGTACCTCATATTCCTGGTGCTGCCCCTGCTGCTGAGCCTGCGCAGCAGCTTCACGAACGAGAACCCCCTGCGTGCCACCAACGAGTTCATCGGCCTGCGCAACTACCGCGAGATGGCCAGCGACGTACAGCTGCGCGACAGCCTCGTCTTCACCCTCACCCTCGCGGTCGGCGTCACCCTCGCCGCGAACGCGCTCGGCGTCGCGTTCGCGATCCTGCTGAACCGCACGCACCTCAGCTACCGGGTGATGCGCACGCTCGCGTTCCTGCCGCAGGTGCTCTCCGGCGTGATCGTCGGCTTCGTATGGCAGACGATCCTTACCCAGGACGGGCTGCTCAACAACGTGCTGACGAGCGTGGGGCTGCTCGACGAACCGTACCCCTGGCTGGGCAGCCCGCGCGCGGCCCTCGTCTCCATCGGCGTCGTGCTGACCTGGGTGCTCAGCGGCTTCACCACCGTCGTGTATCTGGCCGCGCTCCAGAGCGTGCCGATCGAGCTGAACGACATGGCCACAATGGACGGTGTCCGGGGCACCCAGCGCTTCCGGAAGGTCACCTGGCCGATGATCGCACCGGGTACGACGATCAGCGTCACGATCTCGCTCATCACGGTCCTCAAGCTGTACGACATCATCGCCGTCCTCACCGGCGGCGGCCCGGCCAACTCCACCCAGTCGACCGCGCTCTACATCGTGCGGCTCGCGTTCACCAGCGACCGCCTCGGCTACGCCTCCGCCGTCGCGATGCTCCTGCTCGCCCTCTCCGCGGTCGTCGCGCTCGCGGTGACCGGGGCGCTGCGCCGCCGCGAGGTGACCCTGTGAGGAGTCGAGGGCGCACCCGCCTGATCGTCGCGATCGTGGTCACGCTTGTCTTCATCGCGCCGATCTACCTGATGCTGGTCAACGCGTTCAAGACCGGCGACCAGATCCGCGCCAACCCGGTGGCGCCGCCGCTGCCGCCCACCCTCGAAAACCTGACCACCGCGCTCACCCGGCCGGACAACCTGATCCCGCTGGGCCTGCGCAACTCGCTCATCGTCGTGGTCTGCTCTGTGGCGCTGCTGATCCCGCTCGGCTCGGCGTTCAGCTTCTACATCTCCCGCCGCCGAGGCCGGGTCCGCGCCGTCATCCTGGCCGCGCTCGCCGCCGGCCTGATGATCCCGCCGCAGGTGATCCTGCTGCCGACCATCCAGATCCTGACCTGGCTGGGCCTGGACCACAGCTATCCGGGCCTCATCCTCAGCAACCTGGGCGGCGGGTACCTGTCGTTCGCCGTCTTCGTCTACGTCGGCTTCATGCGCTCGGTGCCGGACGAGATCGTGCAGGCGGCCCGGATGGACGGCGCCGGTGGGCTGCGCATCTGGTGGCAGATCGTGATGCCGCTGGTGCGGCCGGCCACGGCCACGGTCGCCATCTTCCTGTCGCTGTGGATCTGGAACGACTTCCTGAACCCGCTCTTCATCCTCGGCCCGCTCCAGGGCCAGACCATCACCACCGGTCTCTACCTCACGATTGGACAGTACTCAGTGGACTATGGCCAGCTCTTCGGCATCATGTTCCTGGCGGGCGTACTGCCGGTGATCGGGTACCTGACCGTGCAGAAGCAGTTCATCGCCGGGCTGACCGCGGGGTCGACCAAGTGAGCGGCGTACCCGACCTGGACGACGTGGCCGGCGAGTGGATGGACGCCGGCGACCTCGCCCACCTGCCGTCGCTGCGCAACCAGCGCGGGCAGGCGCACGTCAACCACGACCTCGCCTCGCTGTCGTGGCTGGCCGCACCGCCGTACTCGTTCGGGTACCACACCGGACTGTTGCGGGTGGACGGTGCGGTGGTCGGCGCGGAACGGCTGCGGTGGAAGCCGTGGGGCGTACGGCGGGAGGGGAAGGCGGCCGGTGTCACCGTCGCGACGGACACCCGGCTGGCGCTCGGCGACGACCTGATCCTGTGGCGGGTCGCGGTCACCAACGAGCGGGCCGAGGCGGCGACGGTGACGGTCAGCCAGGACCTCTTCGCGCCGGTCGCGCACAGCGAGACCGGGTGGGGCTGGCTCTACAGCGTGCCCTGGAACGGCGGCGACTACCACGACTACCACTCCCTGGAGCGGGTCCGCGCCACCACCCGCCCCGGCCACGAGGACGACCCGTACCTGCTCTGGGAAGGCGCCCGCCGGGTCCGCCTCGGCCGGCCCCGCCCGCCAGGCATCCAGCGCGACGAGGACGCGGTGGCGATGCTGCTGGAGAGCGCGCTGCCCCGGCACGTCAGCCAGGACGTCGTGTACCCGCACGGCGAGGCCGCCCACGGCACCGTGCGGGCGCTGCGCGTCGGACCGCTGCGCCACGACGGCGAGGTGGAGCTCGACCGGGACACGCGCGTCGACCTGGACGCGGTGGAAGTACAGGACGGCACCGAGCTGGGCTTCGACTTCCGCCCCGCCACGCTCGGCCACGCCGGCGTCATCCTCACCCACGGCAACCACCCCGACTCGCTCCAGTGTGGACTCGACGGCGACCGGCTGTGGGTGGCGATCTGCGGCGAGCGGGAGTACGCGGCCCGCCCGGTCACCGCCGGTACCTGGCACCGGATCGAGATCAGCGTGGACCAGCACCAGGCCGTGCTCCGGCTGGACGGGCGGGAGGCGGCGCGCACCCGGCACTGGACCGCGTCGCCCCGCTGGGTGTCCAAGGTGGAAGGCGACGTCGTCGGCATCGTCGACCGGGGGTCGGCGGCGCGGGCGTTCTACGCGTTCGACGGGGTGCCGTCGACGGTGGAGCGGCGGGGCTTCGGCGGGCGGGCGACCTGGACCCTCGAGCTCGCGCCGGGGGAGACCCGCACGTTCGGGGTGGCCTGCGCGTACGGCACCGATCCGGCGGCGGTCGCGGCGGCGGCACGGCGGGCGGCGGCCGGTTTCGCCGAGGCACACGAGGCGGTCGAGCGGGGGTGGCGGCAGCTGTGGTCGAACATGTTCAAGCCCGACAACGACGACTTCAGCGGCCACCTGCCCACGCTGCACACCGGTGACCGCGAGCTGGCCCGGGCGTACTACATGGGCGCGCTGCTCGTGCTGTACATGCGCAACCTCACCGCGAGCCGTGCCGAGCCCACGTTCCTCACCGGCGGGCCGCGGCTCGGCCCCACCACGACGTTCTACTGGGACCACACCGAGTGGAGCCGGATGTACGCGCTGCTGGAGCCGGCCGGCCTGCGCGCCTGGCTGCTGCGCGGGCTGGCCCAGCCGTACGACGAGGCGTTCGGCTTCGACGTGCGGGGTGGCGGGCCGCTGGGCAACAACTACGCATCCAACCACTACTCGCTCTTCCGCCTCGTCGAGCACTACGTCGGCGTGACCGGCGACCTCGCGTTCCTGGACGAGCTGGCCGGGTCTGTGACGGTCGGCGCGCACCTGGAGCGGCTGGCGTACGGGTGGCGGGACCGGCAGACCCGGGGGACCGGCGGGGTGCTGGCCGACTTCGGCGGTGACCCGTGGGTGCTGCTGGAGTGCGTACCCAACTACACGAACGCGGTCGCCTCGTTCAACGCCGCGTACGCCGGCATGCTCCGCTCCTACGCGGCGCTCCTGCGGCATCTCGGCGACGCCACGAAAGCGGAACGCGTCATGTCCGACGCGGCGGCGCTCGCCGCGGCGGTGGGCGGCCTGTACGCGGGCGGCGGGCGGTGGAAGGTACGCCACCCCGACCGCAGCGAGACGATCGGGCACGTCCTGGACTTCGGGCTCGTCGCGGCCGCCCTCCACGCCGACCTGGACGAGCGGGTCCGCGGCGAGATGGTGTCCTTCGTGACTGAGCGGCTGCTCAGCGGCGACTGGATGCGGGCGCTCGCCGCCGACGACCCGATCGCCCCGCACTCCGACCGGCCGGACCACGGTGCGGCGGGCGCGTTCGGGGCGTGGCCGGGCGTGACCGCGTACGGTCTGGCCAAGCTCGGGCGGCGGGACCTGGCGCTCGGCGTGCTCCGGGCCACCCCACGGGCCGCCTCGGGCGCGCTGTGGGGACAGGCGATGGAGCTGGTCGACGGCGGGCGGCGGGCGCGGGTCGCGGAGCGGGGCACCGCCAACCGGGACTCCATCGCCGGGGCCGCGACGGCGGAAGCCGTGCTGGCCGGGCTCTTCGGGGTGGAGCCTGGCTTCGAGTCGCTCTCCGAGGATCGGGCCGCCACTGTGGACGTACCAGATATCGGAAGCCTGACCGGCCTCAACCTGGCGCGGTCCGGTGTGCTTGGTGCGGCGCCGCAGGCGACGCTCCCGCGGTGACCGGCGGGAGGCCGGATGCCGCTGACGGACGACGCGATCGACCGGATCAAGGCGATGATCCTGTCGGGGCGCCTGCGCCCGGGCGAACGCCTCCCGAACGCGGCCGAACTCGCCACCACGCTCGGCCTGTCCCGCA
This sequence comes from Phytohabitans flavus, assembly GCF_011764545.1. Lineage (GTDB taxonomy): Bacteria > Actinomycetota > Actinomycetes > Mycobacteriales > Micromonosporaceae > Phytohabitans > Phytohabitans flavus. The sequence goes on from NZ_AP022870.1 coordinate 2,295,690, forward strand.
ACACGTTGCGTGAGGCGCTCCGCGCGCTCGCGCTCATCCGGGTGCTGGAGGTACGGCACGGCGACGGCATCTACGTCGGCAGCCTCCAGCCCCGGCAGCTCTTCGACACGCTCGCGTTCGTGGCCGACTTCTACCGGGACGGGACCGCGCCGCAGATCCTGGAGCTGCGGCGGGTGCTGGAGCCGACCGCGGTGGCGCTGGCCGCCGGGCGGATGAGCGAGGCGGACGCCGCGAAGCTGCGTGCCCTCGCCGACGCGCTCGCCGAAGAGTCCACACTGGACGAGCTTGTCGCGCACGAGCAGGAGTTTCACGGTCTGCTCGCGGCGGCGGCCGGCAACGACGTGCTCCGCGCGCTCGTCGACGGCCTTTCCGGGCCGACCACGCGGGCCCGGCTCTGGCGCGGGCCGGCGGAGCTGCCGCAGGCGGTCGCCGCCGCCCGGCACGACCACCGCTCGATCGCCGACGCGATCGCCGCCCGCCGTCCCGAGCTCGCCCAGGCCTGGGCGACCGTCCATCTGGCCGCGTAGCGGCGGGTAGGATTCCGAGGTGGATACCTTCGTAGCTCCGGACGGCACCATGCTCGCATACCACCGATCCGGGGTCGGGGATCCACTGATCTGCCTGCCCGGCGGCCCGATGCAGGCCTCGGTCTACCTCGACGACCTCGGCGGGCTGCCGGCACTGCTCCGCCTCGACCTGCGCGGTACCGGCGACTCGGCCGCCCCGCGGACACCGCGACGTACCGGTGCGACCGGCAGGTCGACGACGTCGAGGCGCTCCGCGTCCACCTCGGGCTGGAGTCGATCGACCTGTTGGGACACTCCGCCGGCGGTACGCTCGCCACCCTCTACGCCGCTCGCCACCCCGACCGGGTGCGCCGCCTCGTCCTGCTCAACCCCAGCCCCCGCGTGGTCGGTCTGGACATCGCCGACGCCGACCGCCGCGAGGTGGCCGAGTCCCGCCGCGGTGAGGACTGGTTTCCGGAGGCGTTCACCGCGTTCGAGCGGATCTGGGCCGGACAGGCCACGGCCGCCGAGTGGGGCGCGATCGCGCCGTTCAGCTACGGGCGGTGGGACGCCGTCAGTCAGGCCGCCAACGCGCGCGAGGCGAGCCTGACCAACGGTGACGCGGCTGCTGTCTACTACTCCGCCGGTGCCATCGACCCGGCCGCGGTCCGCGCGGCGCTCGCCGGCCTGGGCGCGTCGGTGCTGCTTGTCGCCGGCGAGTACGACGTGGGCCTGCCGCCCAAGCGAGCCGCCGACTTCGCCGGCATGTTCGCCCGGGCGGAGCTGGCCGTGGCACCGGGCGCCGGTCACTTCCCGTGGCTGGACGATCCACAGTGGCTGGTCGCGACCCTGTCGGGCTTCCTGCGCCAGGACGCCTGAGCCGCCGGTCAGCAGCGCCAGACGACGACCGGGCGGTTGGCGGCCGGGTCCGGCGAGGATGTGGAGCTTCCCATGCCCACCGCCGTCCGGCCGTCCTCACTCACCCACCGTGCGTCGAGCATGGTGAGCTCCGAGCCCGCGGGGGAGTCGAGCAGGCGTTCGCGGCCATCGGGCGCGACGGCGAGGGTCGGCCCGTCGTCCCTGCGCACGGACAGCCATCCCGAGTCGGTGGTGGTCACGACCCCGCCGGTGACGGCCGGACCCACCTCGGCGCTGTCGCCGTCGAGGGGCCACTCCACCGGCGCCGCCTCGACCACCGGCGGCCTCGACAGGTCTTGGTTGGTCGTCCGCTCGAGGTAGCCGACGATGCGACCGTCCCGGACGGCGGCGGAAGTGCCGCGCTCCCAGCCTTGCGGCACCGCGAGCGCCCGCGCCTCGCCCCCGGCGACCAGGCGTACGGGTCGTACAAAAAGCTGCCAAAGTCGTCGCCGACGTAACCCAGCACGGTGCCGTCGTCGCCGATGCCGGTCACCGTCACCCAGCCCGGCGCGCGCAGGATCCGGGGTTGGTCGGGCGCGTCCGCCGGCCACACCACCCCGACCGACGGCGTGGTGCTGCTCCGGCTCTCGCCGTCCCGGGCGCCGGCGGTCGCCACGACGTCACCGCGTTCGTTGACAAACATCCCGTTGTACAGGTCATAGCCGGGCGCCGCCGGCAGCCGCCGGAACTCGCCGTCCCGGTAGGTCCACGGCCCACTCCCACCGATGTCACCGACGTCGCCGCCCACGACCAGGCCGGCACCGTTCACGTCGGTGGCGTAGGTCAACTCGTTCTTGTCCTGAGGCGGCAGGTTGAACACGCGTGGGCTGCCGTCCACCCAGAGCACGCCGCGGATGATGTACCGGTCCTGGCTCTGGACGTGGGCGATGCCGACCAGGTACCGGCCGGACGGGTCCGCGCCGGTGAACGTGAGGCCCGCGTGGTCGATGTCCGGGGCCGCGAGCGCGGTGACGGTCGGCGGGCCGGTGCACTCCCGTGTGGCGGATTTGTCGTCTGGGGTTTGGCCGCCCCCGATACCCACGGCCACCGCCCCGGAAGCAGTGCCGACGGCCAGCACCACGGCCGCCGCGGTCGTGACCCGCAGGCGCCGGTCTAGCCGGCGTGCGGTCCGTACGGCGAGGTCCACGTCCACACTGGACGGCGGCAGGTCGACCTCGGCCATCAGCGCGCGCATGGCACCGGCGCCGCGCTCGTCTTCCACTGTCATCGCTTCCTCCCGTGTGTACTGTCCGATGAGGACACTCGCTCGACGTCGTACAGGTGGCGCAGCGCCGCGAGGCCGCGCGCGGTGTGGCTTTTCACGTTGCTGGGCGAGCACCGCATCACGGCTGCCACGTCGTCGACCGAGAGGTCGCAGGCGAAGCGGAGCACGAGTACGGTGCGCTGGGCGCGGGGCAACTGCTCCAGAGCGGCGCGCAGCTCCTCGCGTATTTCCACGTCCCCGGTCGCCGGGGCGGTCGTGTCCGGCGGCTCGGGCAGCAGCCGCACCCGCGACCAGCCGAGGCGGCGCTCGTCGAGGTGCTTGCGGACCAGGATCCGCTGCACGTACGCGTCGAGGTTGTCGGCGCCCCGCGCGCGGCGCCACTTCCGGTACAGCGTCGTGATGGTGGCCTGCACGACGTCGTCGGCCCGGTGCACGTCGCCACACATCAGGTACGCGGCGCGGCGCAGGACCGGCAGGCGTGCGGCAACGTAGTCGACATATTCGCGCTCGTCCTCGACGCGCATCTCCACCTCCACCGAAGGACAGCTTCCGACTATGCGACGCCTCCGGGCCTTCGGCGGGTCGCACCCGGGATCAACCGTACAAAGCGGACGCGCGCTTGTTTCCTGCCATATTGGGCGCGCGAATACAACCTCCGGTCCGAGGTGCCGGGGTCACCCGCCCGGTCACGCTTCTGGTGGCGGGCGGCCCATCGGTTCCGTCATCCCTTCCACACGGTCAGTGCTGTATCTAGATTGCTGGATACGGAGCTACCGCTCCGTGCTCGCGAAGGGAGAAACACACCGTGGTGTCTCGCTCGTTCAGACGCCTGTGTGGTGCGGCCGCGGCAGCCGTGCTGCTCGGCGCATTCACAATCGCCACGCCCGCACAAGCGCATTCGAGCAACAACCCCGTCAAGAAGCTCACGAAGGAAGTCACGCTTCCCGGCGTGCTCCGGCACCTTGTCGCGTTCCAGGGGATCGCCGCGCTCAACGGTGGTAACCGCGCGTCGGGCCTGCCCGGCTACGACCGCAGCGCCGACTACGTCGCGGCCCTCGCCAAGAAGGCCGGCTACAAGGTGACGCGACAGCCGTTCTCGTTCACGTACTGTGAGGACACCGGCTCGTCGTTCCGCCAGCTCTCGCCGACACCCACGACATACGTCGACCAGACCGACTACGACGTGCTGGACTGCTCCGGCGACGGCACGGCCACCGGCCAGGCCGTACCCGTCGACGTCAACCTCACGCCGCCGCGGGCCAGCTCCTCCGGGTGCGAGGCCAGCGACTTCGGCCCCGACGTCGTCGGGAAGATCGCCATCATGCAGCGCGGTGCCCCGCCCGGCGTCACCTGCACCTTCGGCGTGAAGGTGCAGAACGCGCAGGCCGCGGGCGCGATCGGCGCGATCATCTTCAACCAGGGCAACGGCACGCCCGAGGCCAACCCCGACCGGTACGGGCTGTTCGCCGGCACGCTGGGCGGGCCGGTCAGCATCCCGGCCGTCTCGGTCTCGTACGACCTCGGCGCGGCGCTCGTCGCGGCGGCCCAGGCCGGCACGCTCAACCTGGAGATCTCCGTCGACGCCATCTCCGAGACCCGGAACACGTCCAACGTGATCGCCGAGTCCCGGTGGGGCGACCCGAACGAGGTCGTGATGGTCGGCTCCCACCTCGACTCGGAGCCGGACACCGCCGGTATCAACGACAACGGCACAGGCAGCGCCGGCATCCTCGAGGTGGCGCTGCAGATGGCCAAGTTCAAGACGAAGAACAAGGTGCGGTTCGCCTGGTGGGGCGCCGAGGAGTCGAACCTCGTCGGCTCCACGTTCTACGTCGCCAACCTGCCACAGGCGGAGCGGGACAAGATCGCGCTCTACCTCAACTTCGACATGATCGGGTCGCCCAACTACACGTTCGGTGTGTACGACGGTGACGACTCGGCCGCTGAGGGCTCGCCGGCCGGGCCGCCCGGCTCGGCGCAGATCGAAGACGTCTTCGAGGCGTTCTTCGCCTCCCGCGGCGAGGCCACGGACGCGTCCGACTTCACCGGCCGCTCCGACTACGGTCCGTTCATCGCGGCCGGCGTCGGCATCCCGGCGGGTGGCCTCTTCACCGGCGCCGAGGTGCAGAAGACGGCGGCGGACGTCGCGCTGTGGGGCGGTGTCGCGGGTGCGCAGTACGACCCGTGCTACCACGCGCCGTGCGACAGCCTCACGCCCGAACGCGACGGTGCCGACGCCGCGCTCTACCGGCAGCTGCGCCGTGAGTACCGGCTCTTCGGCAACGTGAACACGTTCGCGCTGGAGACCAACGCGGACGCCGTCGCGACGGCGGTGGCCACGTTCGCGTACGACACCTCGACGATCCCGCCGCGGACCCCACCGGCCGCGGCGGCCGCCCGCACGGCGGCGGTCGGGGCCGCCCAGGACTCGGAGGGCGCCTGGCTCGGCTGAGCCAACAGTCAGTGAAAGGGGCCGAGCCGTAACGCTCGGCCCCTTTCGCCGTCGTGGCTGCGCCGACTCAGGCGAAGTCCCAGGAGAGCCGTCCCTCGGAGACCACCGGCGTGCGGTGCCGCACCGGCTCGCCGGTCCGAAAAGCGTGGCTGACCTGGGTGAGCAGGTCGGCGAGGCTCGCGTAGAGCGGTGGCTGGAGCGCGCCGGCCTCGTGGTCGTAGTCCATCAGGCAGGCGTGCCGCGCGCCGGGCCGGCAGTCGACGAAGATGTTGTTGCCCGCGCCGTCGCCGCCGATCGGCAGGAAGTCGGGCCGGAACGCATAGGCCGGCCCGCCCGCCTCCGGGCTGTCCTCCGGCTGGACCTGGTCGAGGTAGACCTCCAGCCCGACGTCGCGCCAGATCCGCCAGTCGTTGAGCATCTCGCTTACACCGTGCATGTAGTAGCCCGGCAGGAGACTGCTCGCCTCGGTGTCGGTCCCGTCGTGCAGCTGCCACCACTCGGCCAGCTCGGCCGGCATCGAAAAGCCGATCTCCTCCTCGGCCTCCCGCAGCCGCGCCGGCCCGGCGGGCAGCCGCAGGTCGTCGAGCGTGCCCGGCGCGTTGGCGGAGAGCCAGTCGGTGACCTCGGTCCACAGTGGTCGCAGAACACTCACCGCCGCAGCCTACAGCTCTATCCATCGGCCGCCACAGATCTATTTCACGACAAAGATATGGGCTACCGCGATGTCCGCGGTGGTCCGGACCGCTGCTCCCGCAGCCTCACCCTCCGCGTCACACAACCAAACCCCGCCCGCGGCTTCCTCATTGCAGCGGACGGCGGGCATCGGGTGTTTCCGGTAGAGAAGCCGGGCCGAGGGGCGCTGCGCGACGGTCTTCGCCCGGCGGCGCCTTACCGCGACCAGCGGATGGCATCCGGGTCGGACCGCTGACGGACCAGCGCGAGAGGTTGGCGCGCCAGCCGCATTGCTCTGCTTCCCTAACGAAAACTCTGGATCTAGTCGACTTTCTGCCGTCAGGACGACAGGAAGTCGACTAGATCTCGCGAGCTCGGCCACAGCGACACCTCGGGTTGGGCGCTTTAGCTGGTTTGCCCGCATGCCAGTCGGAGCGCGTCAGCGATCGTGGTATTTAGCTGTCGCTGTAACCACAGCTAAATACCACGATCTGCCGGATAGCGTCCAGGTGCAGGCGCCGCTCGAGCCTTCAGGATCGACTTAGGGCGTGTCCTACTTGGTGGCCTTGAGTAGGCGGCGGTAGGTCAGGAGGGCGCAGGCGAGGTCGGCGAAGGCTTGGAAATGTTGGGCTTTGCGGTCGTAGCGGCGGACGAGTCGGCGGTTGCGTAGCAGCCAGTTCAGGCAGGCCTCGACGATCCAGCGATGCCGGCCGAGACGTTGGGAGGACTCGATGCCCTTGCGGGCGATCCGGACCTTGATCCCGCGATCACGGATCGCGGCCCGCAGCGCGGGCACGTCGTATGCCTTGTCCGCGTGCAGCTTGCCAGGACGGCGGCGGGGCCGGCCGCGCGGTACGCGGATCGGTGCGATCGAGTCCAGCAGCGGGATCAGCAAGCGGCTGTCGTGGGTGTTCGCGGCGCAGATCAGGCAGGTCAGCGGTACACCACGGCGGTCACACAGAACATGGATCTTGCTGCCGGGTTTGCCGCGGTCGACCGGGTTTGGCCCCGTGAGATCCCCCTTTCTCAGCCCGCACCGCGATCGAATCGACCATCGCCCGAGACCAGTCGATCTCGCTGACCACACCCAACCGGTGCAGAAACTGCTGATGCAGCCGTTCCCACAACCCATCGGCGGTCCACTGAGTGAACCGGCGATGCGCAGTGGAGCGGGAGATCCCGAACATCTGCGTGGGCAGCTTCCACCACGAACAGCCCGCCTGAACCAGGTACACAATCGCCGCCAGCACCGCCCGGTCATCAGCCCGCCGCTTACCCCCACCCTGCCGGCGCACCGACTGGGCCGGGATCAACGGCTGCGCAACCTGCCAAAAGTCATCCGGCGCCCAAGTACGGATCATATCCTCCACCACGGAACAAAGATCCTGCCGCAGGCGGGACCACCATCCATCTAGGACACGCCCTTAAGCTGAGTGCCATTGGGTCCGGACCACCGCGGACATCGCGGTAGCTCAAACCTCGATTCTGGAATGGGTCCGCACGGAGATCGACCCGCGCCCTGCGGGGTCGGAGCGACGGGACCGGCGCGGACTTTCTCGATCGGCCATACGATCGACGGGTGGATCCGGACGCCGGCTCAGCTGACCTCGACGACATCCTCGTGGTCGTCGGTCACCCGTTCGGCGACGTCGAGGTGCCGCTCGCCGATTGGATCGCCAGCGGGCCGGGACCGCGGCCGTTCGTGCGCCCTGTTCGCGCCAGGTCCCGGTTAACTGGACAGCCCCTGCCGCTGTCGGTCATCCCGTTGCGCTACCGCAACGACGAGCGGGCCTGCCGCGCTATCCAGGACGGGCTGATCGAAAACCCATGGCCAGAGTCGTGACCTAGCCGTGCCCTGGTGGGTCGGTGAGGTCTGACGGTGCGCGCATGTGCCAGGCGTCGGTGACCAGCTCGGTAAGGCGGTCGAGGTCCACGCGGGCCAGCCAGAGCATGACCAGCGGCAGGCCGTCGTACGCGGGCGTGGTGAAGAACAGGTCCGGCTCGCCGAGCACGAGCGCCTGCTTCTCCGCCTCGTCGCCGACGAACAGCACGGCGATGTCCGTGCGGATGACTCGCGGCTGGCCCGGCGTCCGCTCCGGATAGGACCAGACGAAACCCTTGTCCCCGACTCGGAAGTCGAAGCCCGCACTGTCGACCTCGACAACGTGCGGAAGGGACAGCGCCAAGCGCCGTACGTCGTCGGCGTCAGCCATGGGGGTCGCATCCCTGCGATACGGCACTCATGGGCACAGGCTAGCCAGTCCCTGGCCATACACTGTCCGGCATGTCCGGGGTGGGCGACGATCGCTTTCTCTTGCTGAATGATCTTCCGGTCGAGGACGAGGACTCTGATCTGCTGGGCACCTCTCAGGTCGCCACTGATCTCGCAGACCTCATTCACGGCTCTCGGGGCAACACCCCCTTCGTCCTCGCCGTGGATGGCCGGTGGGGTGCGGGCAAGAGCACCCTGATGAGGCGACTCTCCGGTCTGTTGCGGGATCGCGAAAACGTCGAGATCGTGTGGTTCAACGCTTGGACTGCGAGCGGCGTTAGCGCATTGACTGGCATGCTCGAGCGGGTGCTGGAAAAGCTGGACCCCAGCCTCGTCCGGCGGTCGTTTCGGCGGCTCAACGGCGGCGGGCTCCTCGGCAACGCCCTGCGTGTCGGCGTGACGATGCTGGCCGGGGTCTTTCGTGTCGATCGGGCGATCGACCAGCTGTGGGAGCGGATGTCGATCGACGCGAAGGCGCGCGAGCAGGCACGCCAGCTCCTGCAAACCGCCTTGACGTCCTGGGTGGAGCAGAGCGTCGGGTCACAGCGTCGCACGATCGTCGTGTTCGTCGACGACCTGGACCGGTGTGGCGATACCACGGCCATCGAGATATGCGAGGCCATCAAGCTGTACCTCGACCTGCCCGGCATGGTGTTCGTTCTCGGGTGCGACCTCGGTATCCTGTCCCGAATCGCGGTGCCGGGCGCCCAGGAACCCACCCATGTCCGGCACTACCTCGAAAAGATCATCCAGGTCAGCTACCGGATACCGATCCCCACCGCCGGTGCGCTGCAGAAGATGATCGAGGGGTACGCGACCAGGTCCGGTACCGGCGATCTGCTCACGGACGCGATGAAGGCGCTCATCGCCCAGCAGTCCGCCGGCAATCCCCGCAAGATCAAGCGGCTGCTCAACAGCTTTGTGGCCGAGTACCAATTGGATGCCGAATGGCGGGAGTTCGGCGCCGATGGCCTCATGAAAGCAGTCGTGCTACAGCACTACTATCCCGACTTCTACCAGGGCATCCTCGACAGTGGCATCGACCACGTGGGCGGCCTGCTCGACTACCAGAGGGCCCGGGACTGGCTCCTTCGGGCTCGGCCGCCGGAAGAGGATCAAGGCGAGATCCTCGACCACCACGGCGTTCCCATTCCGAGGGACAGCGACGCGGACTCTCTCGATCAGTACCGCAGCTCGCTCGCGCAGCTCGACCAACGTGTGCCCCCGGCCTGGCGGTCGGTGGTCGAGAGCGCGGAGTTCCTCGCATTGCTACGAGAGTTCGGCGACCGGAACGAGCGGGAACGCCTCCAGCAGCGACTTCGTCGGCGGCCGTTGAGCACCACGCCGACCACGCTGGCGCCAGAGGGGGAGCCGTCCCGGTTGGACGGCTTGCGGCTGCTGTGGATCGACGACAGCCCGGCGGGCAACGAAAGCATGATCAACCGCCTGATGGCCCGTGGCACCCAGGTGCGAACCGCCACCGACGGAACGGACGCCATCCGCCTGCTCCCGTACTTCGGAGCCAACGCGGTCCTGTCCGATGTCTCCCGAGGTGGCAAGGAGGTTGGTTTCGACGACCTCGCGCGTCTCCGCGAGGCCGGATACACCGGCCCGGCCTACTTCTTCACCTCCCACGTGACCGACGAACTGCGCGCCAAAGCTGAGGCTGTCGGAGCGGACGGAATCACCGCGTCGGTTGGCGCAGCCATCGACTGGTTGACCGCGGTCCACGGCCGCATCTCCCCGCAGGGTGCCTTCGCTGGTTCCGGCGCCCGTCGCGGCTCAGACGGCGAATCGCAGTTTTGAGGGCTCGCCGCGGGACAGGCGGTCCAGGTGCTCGGCCAGGTTGAGGCAGTCGCCGAGGGTGGCGCCCGCCGACAGGCGTTCCGTGACGCGGGCTTCGGCGGCCATCACGTCGGAGGCGGCGGTGAGCGCGGCGGTCGCGGTGGCCGGGTCGAGGACCACGATGCCGTCGTGGTCGGCGATGACGATGTCGCCGGCGTCCACGCGTACGCCGCCGCAGCTGATCGTCTGGCCGACCTCGGCCGGGCGTACTGTCGTGCCGGCTTGCGGCGTGACGTGCCGGCTGTACACCGGCAGGTCGCACGAGGCGATGTACCGCCGGTCGCGGTAGCCGCCGTCCACGATGATGCCGGCCAGGCCCTTGGCGAGCGCGGCGCGGGCGAACAGCTCGCCGGCGAGGGCGGTCTCGTGGCCACCGCCGTCGACGACCACGACGTCGCCGGGCGCGGCCCGCTCGATGGCCTGGATGACGCCGAGGAAGTCGTGGCGGCAGCGCACCGTCACCGCGGGCCCACACAGCACCGGATTGGCCGAGCGGCACTGTAGGGCGGGCGTCATCACGCGGATGTCCGGGGTGACGTCGCACAGGGCGGTGGTGTCGACCCGTGCGGCGAGGAGCCGGATGTCCTCCAGGTCAACGGGTGTTGGCAGCACGTAGTGACCCTACCGGTACCGCGATGTTTTCCTCGCGGACGGCTCGGCGCGGTGGCATGAACGCATCGCGATTTGCTGATGTTTGTCTATGAGTGGATTCGACTCCCATCACTGTCACCACCACCACGACGATGCCCGCGACGAGGTCCCGTACGGCCAGGTCAGCTTCGTCCCGGCGATGGCCCGCCGGGCACTGCTGGCCGGCGCTGGCGGCGCCTTGATGCTGGCCGCGCTGCCGGGCACCGCTCGCGCCGCGCAGACCAAGGTCGCAGGCGTTGCCACCGCCGCCGGCGCCGCGCGGGCCTCCAAGATCACGCAGGGCACCACGCTGGTACACGCCGACATGCACAACCACACCGTCATGTCCGACGGTGACGGCAGCGCCGCCAACGCGTTCGCCTCGATGCGCGAGGCCGGCCTGGACGTCGCCGCGCTGACCGACCACGCCACGCTCTTCGCCATCGAGGGGCTCAGCTCGGGGGAGTGGCGGACCACGGGTGACCTCGCCAACGCCGCGAACGACCCGGGCCAGTTCACCGCGATCCGCGGCTTCGAGTGGTCGCACCCGCTTCAGGGGCACATCAACGTGTGGAACACCTCGGACTTCGCCGACCTGGCCCGCGCGAGCAGCCCGGGCAGCCTGTACAGCTGGCTCACCGGCCGGCCGGGCGGGCTGGCGAGCTTCAACCACCCGGGCCGCGAGGCGGGCCGGTTCAGCAACTTCTCGTTCAACGCCTCGGCGCGCAACCAGCTCGTGGGTCTGGAAATGTTCAACCGCACCGACGACTACATCTTCGAGGGCTGGTCGTCCGGGATGACCTCGCCGCTGGTGGCCTGCCTCAACGCCGGCTGGCGGCCGGGCCTGACCGGCGTCACCGACGAGCACGGCACCACGTGGGGCTTCCACGAGGGCAAGGGCCGCAGCGGCCTGTGGGTCACCGAGAACACCCGCGACGCGGTCTTCGCGGCGATGCTCGCGCGGCGCTCGTTCGCGACGCGGGTCTCCGGCTTGCGGGTGGACGCGACCGCCAACGGGGTACGGATGGGTGGCGTGCTCAACACGGCCGTCGCGGACGTGCGATTCCTGGTGGACGTGGACCGCGGTCCGGAGTGGGACGGCAAGCCGCTGCGCATCCAGGTGCTGCGCCCCGGCACCTCGGTGCCCACGGTGGTCAACGTGGTCGACACCGTGAACGGTGCGGTCGCCGACTTCACCGTCCGGCTCAACGCCGCCGACGGCAACTGGGTCGTGCTCCGCGTCTCCGACCCGGCGGTGGCCAACGGCACGCCCGGACCGGCCGGCCACCCGTGCAACGACTTCGGCGTGGCGTACACCAGCCCGTGGTGGCTCCAGCCCTGACGGCCCGCTTCCACTAGAGTCGTGGTCTCGTTTAGGGCCTGTCTCGCGGAGGCGGGCCCTAGGCGGGGGCGGCCGAGGGAAGAGGAGACAGCATTGCGTGCGGCGCGGGTGACCCGGCTCGACGGGCCGGCGGCGATCGAGGTCGGCGACGTTCCGGAGCCCGCCGGCGACGGCCTGGTCGTGATAGACATCGTCGCGGCGGGGGTCACCTTCCCGGACGCGCTGCTCACCCGCGGCCTGTACCAGATCAAGCCACCGCTGCCGTTCATCCCGGGTTGTGAGATCGCCGGCGTGGTCCGCGCGGCCCCGGCCGGCTCCGGCTTTACGGCCGGGGACCGGGTGGCCTCGTACCCCGGCCTCGGCGGCTTCGCGGAGGTGGTGGCCGCCGAGCCCAACGCGGTCTTCCCGCTGCCCGACAGCGTCTCGTTCGAGGCCGGCGCGGCACTCCCGATGAACTACTTCACGGTCCACTTCGGACTCGTCCGCCGTGGCGGCCTGCACCCCGGCGAGACAGTGCTCGTACACGGCGCGGCCGGCGGCATCGGCACGGCCGCGATCCAGCTGGCGAAGGCGTACGGCGCCACGGTCATCGGCGTGGCGTCCACTGAGGAGAAGGCGGCGGTGGCCCGGGCCGCGGGCGCGGACGAAACGGTACTGGCCGAGGGCTTCCGGGACGCGGTCAAGGACCTGACCGCCGGCCGCGGCGTCGACATCGTCGTGGACCCGGTGGGCGGCGACCGCTTCACCGACTCGCTGCGTACGCTCGCGCCCGAGGGGCGGCTGCTGGTCATCGGCTTCACCGCCGGCGAGATCCCGAGCGTGAAGGTCAACCGCCTGCTGCTCAACAACATCTCGGTGGTAGGCGTCGGTCGGGGCGCCTTCGTGCGCGGCCGCTCGGAGTACCTGCGCGAGCAGTGGAACGACCTGCTACCGCTCATCGAGGACGGCCGGCTGGACCCGCTGCTGGGCCGGACCTTCTCGCTGGAGCAAGCCGCCGAGGCCGTCGCCGAACTCGACGAGCGCCGCGCCACCGGCAAACTCCTCATCAAGCCCGCAGATAGCTAAACACCCTTCGGGCTCAAGGTTGGTGCGTCGCTTGGGGTTGCGGTTACCCCATTTTGCCTCCGGCGGGGATCTCCGGCCTCCGGGATGGGGGAAGTGCCGTCCCGTCGGCCCTCGACCCGTCAAGAGCAGAGCAGACCAACGCCCGGGGCGCCAGCGTCTGTGCCGTTTGTTCCGGTTCGTCTGTGGTGGCGCCCCGGGCGTTGGCCCACTCCCAAAAAGAAAGCGGGTCGAGGACCGACGGGACGGCACTGAGAGGGTGCGGCCCGCGCGATTCTTGAGCGCTCAGCCGTCTTGGGTGCGTTTCCCATCGCCGTGGCGCAACCAACGGACCCAAAGGTCACACTCGTTGCCCTTGATCGGCGCTACAGATGGAAGCCATCTGGCAGATCGAGGTATTTTGCTGTCCCCATAGGGGCAGCTGAGTACCACGATCGCTGGCCTGCTCCGACCCCAACGCGCCGATCGAGGCAAACCAGGTCCGCGCGGCCGGTATCGCCTCGATTCTGGAGGCCGGGCATGCGGACAAATCAGTCGAAGTGCCCAACCCGAGGTGCCGCTGTGGCCAAGCTCGAGAGATCTAGTCGACTTTCTGTCGTCAGGGCAGCAGAAAGTCGACTAGATCCAGCGTTCTCGCGCTGCCGGCCGCAAGGCCGGCGGCGGGGTTGTGAATCGCGGAGGGTGAGGCTGCGGGAGCGACGGTCCGGACCACCGCGGACATCGCGGTAGCTCCATTCTATTGTGGATAGATCCGCCGAGGGCCGTGGCAGGCCGACAGCTCGAACATCCATTGTGGAATGGGTGGTATCGCAGCTTATGCGATTCCGGTAGTGCGGCGGTGACGCGCCTACCTCTCTCCGAGGCGTAGTCGAGTCCGGAGGCGAGTGACTCGACGCGGCCGCCGTCGTCCTAGAGGGCCCGTCGCGCCAGTGGCTGATCAGGTGAGATTGATGGTTGTCGTGGTCTTGTGGGCCTGGCAGTATGTGGGAGAGTTTGTATAGACGTCCAACTATATCGAGAGGGGTCGGCATGAGAACACGTACCGGCATGGCCCTGGCGGGCGCACTCACATTGGCCGCGGGCCTGGCGGTCGTGGTGGCCGCCCAGGCCAGCGCGGCCGTCGGCTGCCGGGTCGCCTACACGGTCAACCAGTGGCCGGGCGGGTTCACCGCGAACGCCGCCGTGACGAACCTGGGCGACCCGCTCAACGGCTGGCGGCTGGAGTGGAGCTTCGCCAACGGGCAGACCGTCACCCAGGGGTGGAATGGCGTGTTCAGCCAGAGCGGCGCGCGCGTGACCGTGGCCAACCAGAGCTACAACGCCAGCCTCGGCACCAACGCCACCGTCACGCCCGGCTTCAACGGCACCTGGAACGGCACGAACTCGGCGCCTACCTCGTTCGCGCTCAACGGGGTGACCTGTAGCGGCTCGACCTCGCCGGGCACCCCCAGCCCCGCGCCGACCACGATCACGCCCACGACGCCGCCGCCGGGCGGGGTCGCCTGGAGGTCGTCCGACCAGTGGGGGACGTGGACGAACGGTGGGTACACGCTCTACAACAACATCTGGGGTAGCGGCGCGGGCAGCCAGACGATCTGGGCGAACTCGTTCAGCAACTGGGGCGTGACGGCCAACCACCCGAACACGGGCGGCGTCAAGTCGTACCCGAACGCGACCCGGGCGGTGAACCGTACGCTGAGCTCGTTGCGCACGCTCACCAGCGGCTTCAACGTGACGGTGCCCAGCAGTGGTGCCTACGCGACGGCGTACGACATCTGGGCGAACAACCACGCATACGAGATCATGCTGTGGCTGAACAAGACCGGCCCGGTCGGCCCGCTCGGCTCGCTCCAGACCACCGCGACGGTCGGCGGCCACACGTGGCAGGTCTACCGCGGCTCGAACGGCGCCAACGAGGTGTTCTCGTTCATCCGGAGCGCCAACACCAACGCCGGCAGCGTCGACGTCCTCGCAATCATGAACTGGATCCGGAGCCAGGGCTGGTTCGGCGACGTCACGGTCGGTGACGTGCAGCTGGGTTACGAGATCACCTCGTCCGCCGGCGGCCTCAACTTCACGACGAACAGCTACTCGGTCGCGTTCAGCTGACGGACACGGACTCGGGCCGGCCGGCACCCCGGTCGGCCCGAGCCTGCGCAGACCGCGGTCCGGCGGCGGCCGCGCGGGCGATCGCGTAGCGGCGCAGGACGGCGGCGGCGCCGCCCACCGGGATGAGCAGCCAGGTCGAGAGCAGCCGGTACGCCAGGACGGCCGCGGTCGCGCTGACCGCCGTCGCGCCCGCCGCGGTGAGGCCGGCGATGAACGCGGTGTCGACGATCCCGGCGCCGCCGGGGGTGAGCGGCACCTGCCGCACGATCTGGACGGCGAGGTAGATGGCGGCCAGCGTGGCGAGGCTGACCCGCAGGTCGAATGCCTTGGCCGTGGCGGCGAAGCAGGCGATGTCGGCGACCCAGTTGACGACCGCGTACGCCAGGGCGGACGCCCAGTCCCGGATGCGCAGCGCGGCGCCGGCCCGCCAGGAGTCGCGGGCCAGGACCAGCAGCCGCCGCAGCAGCCGGATCGCCCGACCCTCCAGCTCGCGGCTGCGGGCCACCCAGGCGCCGGACGGCCGGCGCGCCAGGCGGCGACCGGCGGTTACCGCGATCGCGGTCAGCGCGGCGAGTGCGCCCACGATCGCGAGCGGCTGCCAGTCGAGGAACGTATTGGAGCTGTTGACCAGGATCGCGATCGCGTCGGCGAGGTAGAGCAGGCTGAGCCCGCCGATCGCGGTGAGGCCGGAGACCACCGCCGCGGCGGCGCTGAGCTCGCGGGTCGCGCCGGCCCGCTCGTACTCGCGGATGCTGTAGCCGGTCGAGGCGACGGCGCCGGCCGGCAGCGCGATGGAGATCGCGGTGCTGGCCAGGGTGATGCCCAGCGCGTCCCGGCGCCCCATCGGCACGCCCATCGCGACGAGGATGCGCCGCTGCTGGTACGCGAACGCGACAAGCGACACGGTCTGGAGAAACGCGGCGAGCAGGATCCAGCCCCAGTCCGCGCCGGCCAGGACGGTGAGGATGTCGCGCGGGTCGGGCAGGCGCCCGTGCAGCCCGATGACGGCCAGTGCCACCACCGCGACCGCGGCGACGAGCGGTAGCCGCCACCTGCGCCACCGAGACCGCGTCGTCCCCATGACCTCCATGCTCCCGCGCCGGCTCTGAGAAAAGGCTGAGTGCTTCGCCACACGACCGGCAGGTCCGCTGTTCACTACACCCTGTAGTGAACAAGCCTAGCCCGCGGCGGTACAGCGCGCCGGGTGTTTCACGTTCACGGGAGCGACGGACACGCGGCGGCCGCCGCCCGGGGTGCCAGGCGGCGGCCGGCGTGCGGAAATTGCTTAGCGGCCCCGCGCGACGTCGAGCCAGACGAGGCGGTGGTCGGAGCTGGGGAACGGGAACGTGCCGGTCAGCCGGGACAGCGGGTCAGTGGAGACGGGCCAGAAGACGCCGCCGCCGTGCACCCCGAGGCCCCGGGACGGCAGCACGTAGTCGGCGCGCAGGTTGCCCGGACCGGGTACGTCGGCGAAGTCCGCGGTGTCCCGCGACGGGTCGCTGCGGTGCGTCGCGTTGGCACCGCCCTGAAGCGCGGCGGCCTCGGCGGCGCCGGCGCTCTTCGGCCGGAACGAGGCGTCGACCCAGTGGTTCTCCAGCAGCAGCTGGGCCGAGCCCGGGATGCTGTCGCCGTCGAGCGGGTCGGAGTTGAGGTCACCGGCGATCACGAACGACGAGCCCGGCCGCAGGCCGCCCCGGTGCCCCTTGTCGTCGTAGATGTACCGCCCGTGGCCAGGGCGGATGTAGTCGGCCCAGAACCTGATCTCGTCGAAGTTGCGGCGGCCGTTACGGTCTTCCGCCCCGTCGAACACCGGCGGCGTCGGGTGGCTGACGAGGAAGTGCACCGTACGCTTGCCGACCTCGATCGGCAGGTCCCAGTGGCTCTTGGAGGAGAGCCGGAAGGCGGCGAGCTCGGCGGGGGAGTAGAAGTCTCCCGGGGCGGCGGTCGCCGGGTCGTCCGGCAGCAGCGCGCCGGGCATGTCCTTCCACCGGAACCGCTGGAACGTCCGCACGTCGTGGCGCTTGATCGGGTACTTCGAGTAGACGACCATGCCGAACTGGCCGGGGAACGCGCCGAAGCCGAGCGCGTCGTCACCGTACCCGGCGGCACCCGGCGTGGTGACCACCCGGCCGTCGTTGTTGAGGTCGAAGCCGGACGCGACGCCGGTGTTGCTCGGCGCGATGAAGTGGTACGGGTACGTGATCGGGGCGGCGCCGTTGTGCCCGACCGACAGGTAGTTGTCCCGGAACAGCCGCGCGGCCTCCGGGTCGAAGTCGAACTCGTTGATCAGCACCACGTCCGGCCGGACCCGCTGGATGATCTCGGCGACCGTCGCGGCCTGCGCGTTGTTCGGTGTGGACAGATCGGCCCGCAGCGCGCCCTCGGCGCCCCGGTTGAGCGAAGCGTTGAACGTGGCGAACCGCACCGACCCACCTCGGCCGTGCGCTTCCGCGGAGGCCGCCGGCAGGGCGGCGGCGACAAGTAGGACGGCGATGGCCATACGGAGGCCTCGGATACGTATCGACATTGCGTTCCTCCCCTTTTTCGCGCCGGAGTCTAGCCGGGCCAAATGGCGCGGGGTGGTTGCGGAATCTAGCAACGGATGTCCTTAGTGGATCTTGCGGATGGAGACAGGGACGGCCGCCTGTGCTTGTATGCGTCCATATCGGCCATCCAACGGGGGAGGTTGTCCGTGGCTGGTGGCGACAGGGTGGCGCTGACACTCGGCCGAGCCGTTCCGTCGCTGGTCCGCTGGGGTGTGTCCGCCGACGCCGACCTGGTGTACCGGTGCCTCGCCAGCTTCGGCCCGCAGTGCGCGGGGGACGTCGCGGACGACCTCGGGCTGGCCGTACGCCGGGTGCGTGTCGCCCTGGACGAGCTCGTCGAAGCGGGTCTCGTACAGGGCGGCCGCGACCCGGTCGCGCGCGGCGCGGGTGGCGGCAGCTGGCAGGCGGTGGCACCGGACGAGGCCGTCGACGCGCTGCGGCGCCGGGCGTTCCGGGTACCCGCTCCCGCGATCACCGACCGGGCGTGGCCGGAGCCGGTGCCGCCGCCCACAAGGCTGCTGCCGGACCTGTGCGCCACCCGCGAGCGGATCGCGCGGCTTGTGGCGCTGGAGCGGGGCGAGCACCTGGCGATGCACCCGGAGCAGGCGTTCAGTGCGGACACCCTCGCGATCGGCTCGGCCATCGACGCGGACCTGCTGGGCCGGCGCGTGCGGGTACGTTCGCTCGGCCTTCCACCTGCCGACGGCGACCGCTCGTCCGCGTACACGGCGGAGTTCGTCCGGCTCGGCGGCGAGTACCGGCTGGCGGACCGGCTGCCACACAAGATGATGGTCTTCGATCGGCGGGTGGCGCTCGTCGCCGTCGACCCGCTCGACCTGGACCGCGGCAGCTGGGAGTTCACCGACCCCGCCGCGGTCGAGTCCCTGGTCACCCTGTTTGTCCGCCAGTGGAGTGGCGCGACAGATCCACGCCGGAACGGAGTGCCAACGGTCGTGCTCACCCAACGGGAGAAAGCGGTTGTCGCGTTGCTCGCCGACGGGCACACGGACGCCACCGCCGCCAAGCAGCTGGGGATGTCCACCCGCACGCTGACGTACACGCTGCGCGGGTTGATGGACCGGTTCGGCGTGGAAAACCGGTTTCAGCTCGGCCTGGCCCTCGGGGCGATGCGCGCCGGCACGCCGCCCGGCGTGCCCGCCGGGGAGCCGGGGAAGGGGACGAGTCGCCGTGAGCCTCAGCCGCGGCGCAGCACCAGCGTCACGAAGCCGAACACACCTCGGTACCCGCGCAGCCACCTGTCGCGGTGCTCGCGTGCGGCGGTGCGCACCTGCTCCGCGTCGGGGTGACCGGGGTTGTCGAGCGCCCACTCGGTGAGCGAACCGACCCAGGACCACTCGTAGTCGTCCCACTCGGCGGCGTCGCTCACGTGCGCGTACACCGCGGTCCAGCCGGCCTCCTCGGCGGCGTCGAGCAGCCCGGCGAGGTCGGTGTAGTCGTCCGGCTTCGCGTCCAGCGCGGCGAGGGCCGCCGCGGTCGGCGGCACCTGCCAGAACTCGGCACCGACCAGGAGGACGCCGTCCGGGTTGACGTGCCGCCCGGCCTGCCGCAGCGTCCCGGCGAACCCGCCGAACGCGTGCGTCGCCCCGATGCAGAGCACGAGGTCGTAGTCGCCGTCCGGTACGTAGCCGCTTGCGTCCCGCTCGTGCAGGGAGAGCCGGTCGGCCAGCCCGCGCTCGGCGGCGACGGTGGCGGCCCGCTCCAGCGCGTACGGGTTGATGTCGACGGCGTCCGCGTGGCCGTCGGGGTAGTGGGCGAGGGCCTGCATCGCCCACGCGCCCTGGCCGCAGCCGAGGTCGAGGACGCGCGCTCGCGGCTCCCGCCCGGCCCGGCGCAGGAGCCGGTTGGCGTTGACCCCGAAGATCGGTGCCGCGATGGGGTGGTGCGAGTGCGCGATGGTGCTGAGCCGTTGATTATCCACTGGAGAGACACTCTAGGCTCGGCGTGTGATGCTTGAGCCGCCGACCTGGGTGTGGAATCTCCTGCGGCTAGTGGTCGGCGTGGCGTTCGTGGCCCCGATCGCAGTTATGGGAGTCGACCGGCTGGACCGGGACGACCACCACGGCGGCCGGCCGGCCAGCTCGGACCGGGTCGAGGCGCTCCCGTCACCCACGTCCAGCCAGACGCCGACTTCGTCACCGACCCCGGCCGCCTGCCCGGACTCGGGCCTGTCGATCCGGACGGGCGGGCAGGACGCCGCGATGGGCCTGCGGGTGCTCCAGCTCGTGGTGACCAACTGCGGCACGGTGGCACGGACCGTGCGCGGCCACCCGTCGGTACGCCTGCTGGACGAGGACCGGCAACCGCTCGACGTCGCGGTGAGCGCCGGCTCGTCCGGCATCGCGACGGTCCCCAGCTTCGATGTCGCGCCCGCGACCGTGACGCTGAAGCCCGGCCAGCGGGCGGGGACCGCACTCCTATGGCGCAACAAGGTCACGGACGGCACGGTCGTGCTCGGCCACTACGTGGAGGTAACCGTGGCGGGCGGCGTGCCACCCCAGGTCGTCGAGCCGGAGGGCGGCATCGACCTCGGTACCACCGGCAAGCTCGGCGTGGCTCCCTGGATCGCGAACGGCTGAACGGCTAGCGCTGCGTGGCGAGCCACTCGTCGAAGGTCGTCGGGGCGATGCGCGCGCCGTCGCCGGGCAGCAGCGCGTTTCCGGCCATCTCCGGTCCGAAGAGGCCGGACCAGGTCGGCACGAGCTTGACGTGGTGGCCGCGGGCCTCGACCGTACGGCGGGCCATGTCGACGAGGTCCTGCGGCTCGGGGCCGGCGATCGCCTGGTAGCGGCCCCGCGGCGCGCCGGCGGCGATCTCGGCGAGGATGCCGGCCACGTCGGCGGGGGCGATCGGCTGCATCAGCAGCGGCGGGACGCTGGCCACGCCGTCCTGCTCGGTCCAGCTCGCCACCATGGCGGCGAAGTCGTGAAACTGCGTGGCCGGCACGATCGTCCACGGCACCGGCCCGGCCGTGACGAGCCGCTCCTGCTCGCGCTTGCCGGCGTAGTGCGCGTTTCCCTCGACCCGGTCGGCCCCCGCGATCGAGAGCAGCACGTGGTGGCGGACGCCGGCCCGCTGCTCGGCGGCGAGCAGGTTGCGCGTCGTGGTGCCGAAGTAGGCGACCGTCCCGTCACGGTCGGCGGGCGGCGCGTTGGAGGCGTCGACGACCGCGTCCACGCCGGCGAGGGCCTCGTCCAGGCCGGCGCCGGTGAGCAGGTCCACGCCGAGCGAACGGCTCACCCGCACGACCTCGTGCCCGTCCCGCTCCAGCGCCGCGGTGGTGAGGGCGCCGATGTTTCCGGTCGCTCCGACGACTGCGATCCGCATGACGTTCATCCCCTTCTTGTAGCTCTCCGGCGGCGTCCCGCGTGGCGTAACGCCTCGGTCAGGCTATCTAGGACTAAATAGATCCGCAATATCTGCGATAGGATGCCGGGTGTGAAGCTGCCCGTGAGTACCGAGTGGGTGTTGCACTGCGCCGCGACGCTGGCCCAGCTCGCGCCGGGCGCCACCGCGTCCGCGGCGCAGCTCGCCGCCTACTACGACCTGCCGCAGGCGTACCTCGCCAAGCAGTTGCAAGCGTTGGTGCGGGCCGGGGTGCTGGCCGCGACGACCGGGCCGAGGGGAGGTTTCCGCCTCGGGCGGCCGGCGGCGGAGATCACGCTGTTGCAGATCGTGGAGGCGGTCGACGGGGCTGCCGCGCCGTACGAGTGCCGCGAGATCCGCCAGCGCGGGCGCGGCGCCCTCCCCGCCGAGCAGTGCCAGCGCACCTGCGTGCTGGCCGAGAAGATGGCCGAGGCGCACCAGGCGTGGCGGGCCAGCCTCGCCGGCGTCACGCTCGCCGGCATCCTCGACGAGCTGCCCGCGACCGCGCCGGCCCGTACCCGCTCGATCCTCGGCCAGGCGCCCTGACAGCGGCGGGGCGAGCTCAGGGCAGCGTGACCGTCACCGGGCCGGCCGCGTCGCGGAGGCGGGCGGCGTCCTGGCTGGGCGGTACGCCGAACTGGCGGCGGTACTCCCGGCTGAACTGCGAAGCGCTGTCGTACCCGACCCGGTGACCGACGCGCGCGACGTCGGTGGGGTGGGTGGCCAGCAGCAGCCGGGCCTCCTGGAGCCGGATCTGCTTCTGGAACTGGATCGGACTCATCGCCGTCACCGCCTGGAAGTTGCGGTAGAACGCGGACGCGCTCATGCCGGCCAGCTGTGCCACATCCTCGACCCGGAACGGCCGCCGGTAGTTGTCACGGATCCACCGCACCGCGCGGGCGACATGGGTCAGGCTGCTGTCGGCGAGACCGAGCTGGCGGACGATGCCACCCTGCGGGCCCGTGATCAGCCGCCAGAGGATCTCGCGGATCACGAGGGGCGCGAGGACCGTACGGTCGCGGGGCTGGTCGAGCAGGCGCAGCAGCCGTACGGCCGCGTCGAGCATCTCGGCCGGGGCGTCGCTCACCGCGATACCGGGCAGCGCGCCGGTGCCGGGCCTGGGCAGGTCGCCCGGCCCGGCCCGCAGCAGCAGCTCCGCGATCGCGTCCGGCTGGAGCGTGAGCCCGATACCGAGCGCCGGGTGCTCCGGGCTGGCCCCGACGAAGTGACCCGTGACCGGCAGGTCGACCGAGGCGATCAGGTACTGGCCGGCCCGGTACTCGTACACCCGGTCGCCGAGGGCGAGGCGCTTTGCGCCCTGGGCGATCAGTGCCAGCACCGTGCCGGACATCGACGCGGACGGCTGGGCGGGCCGCTCCACCTTGGCGACCTGCAAGCCTTCGATGGGAGTTGTCGTGTCGGGGCGCGCGTGCCGGGCCACGAGGGTACGGAACTCGTCGAGGCTCATACTCCATTCGATCACGCGCCTTGGCCGCTACTCCCGCGTACGGGAGGATCGTGCAAGACTTCAGGAGAATTCAGCGCGGTCCTTTTCGGCGCCCGCGTCGCCTGCGAGCATGGTGTGTCGTCCAGCGTGCGGTGAGGAGGGGATGTGGCGGCACCACCCGCGGCAGCACCGGCGGTGGCCGCCCGGCGGCCGGAGCTCGACGCGATCCGGCTGGCGGTCGTGCTCGGCCTCGTCTTCTTCCACACCGCGCTGGTCTTCGACGGCAGCGACGACTACTACGTCAAGAACCCGCAGACCACGGACGCGATCACCGTGCTCGCCGGGTTCGGCGTGGTGTGGGCGATGCCGGCGCTCTTCCTCATCGCCGGCCTCGGCGCGTGGCACTCACTGTCGCGGCGCGGCCCGGGCGGCTTCGCGGTCGAGCGGCTGCTGCGCCTCGGTGTGCCGCTCGCCTTCGCGACGGTGACCATCATCCCGGTACCGCAGTGGCTGCGCCTCCGGGCGGCCGACCCCGGCTACGACGAGTCGTACCCGCGCTTCCTGCTCACCTTCTTCGACGTGCACCTGAGCCCGGCCGACTTCCCGTTCGTGGTGCAGGGTGAGCAGTTCGAGAGCGGGCACCTGTGGTTCGTGGTGATGCTGCTGGCGTACTCGCTCCTGCTCGCCCCGCTCGTGGCCTGGCTGCCGGCCCACCGGGTCGGCGCGGTCCGGGACGCGGTGGCGGGTGCGACGGCGCGGCGCGGTGTGGTGCTGCTGCCGGCCGTCCCGCTCGCGCTGATCGCCGCCCTGCACGGGATGGAGGAGGCGTACGCGGGCTGGAGCCGCTGGGCCTACCTGCTGTTCTTCATGTACGGCTTCGTCCTCGCCAGCGACGACCGCTTCCGGACCGCCATGCGCCGCGACGCGGTACCGGCCGCGGTGGTGGGCTTCCTGCTCTTCATGGGCGCGGGTGCGTCGCTGGGCGCGGCGGGCGACGAACCGTTCACGGACATGACCCCGGTCGCGATCCTGGCGCGGGTGCTCTTCGGCCTGGCCGGCTGGTGCTGGCTTGTGGCGATCCTCGGCCTGCTCGACCGCCGCCGCGACACGCCATCGGGTGAGGAGGCAACGCCCGGCGGGCGGCGCAGGGTGTACGCCTACCTCGCCTCGGCCGCGCTCCCGCTCTACATCCTGCACCAGCCGATCGTCGTGGCGGTCGCGTACTTCGTGGTGCGCTGGTCCGCGCCGATCCCGGTCAAGTACACGATCATCGTGGTGATCTCGTTCGCGATCATGCTCGCGGTGTACGACCTCGCCGTGCGCCGCACCCGCGTCACCCGCTTCCTCTTCGGCATGCGCTAGACGGGCCTCACGCAGCGGGGGCGGTGAGGGCGACGGCCGCCTCCGCGGTGTACGCCATGAACGTGAGCGACTCCTGGAAGTACAGCTCGATGGTCGTCGCGTCGTGGCTGAGGTACCCGATCGCCAGGTCCTGGCCCAGATGCAGCTCGAAGTCGCCGCCGCGGGTCGAGAGCAGCACGCCGCCGGTGATCGCCGGAGCCCACACGACGTCACCGTCGACAAGGCGGGCGATGTGCTCCACCACCGGGTATCCGTCGTCCACAGCCTCCGTCGCCCTGGTGTACGCGTCGGCGCCCAGCGCCAGCCGGTACGGGCCGTCCACACCGGCCAGGCGTAGTGCGGACACGGCTCGCGCGACCGCGCCGGGGTAGTCGTCCGCGCCCGGGGGCAGGGGGACCGGCGGGTTGGACGACGTCGGGCTGATGCCGGCGATGGCGGCCGCCGGGTACCCGTGGAAGATCGCCCGGTCCTCGGCGTACGCGATACGGCGGGCGGCGTCCTTCGCCGGACCCCAGTCCGCGTCCTTGGCGCCCCGCTCGACGGCGTCGACCTGCTCGCGGGCCACGGTGAATGGCACCCGCAGCTCGACCAGCGGCTGGGCCACCCGGGTCCGCGCGGCGACGCCGTCGGCGGGGAGTCGATCGGGCGGTCGTGGCCGGTGCCGACCGCGGCCAGCGCCGGACCGAGCGGGCCGGCGATGTCGACGAGGTGGCGACCCGCGAGGTGCCGCAGGAAGGTACGGCGTGCCTCCTCCTCCAGGCCGGCCCAGGCAGCCGCGGAAATCGGCGCGAGCTCCCGGTGCAGGTTGTCCATCACACCTCGCTCTCGGTGAGGTCGCCGCCGCGACTCTTGGGGTCGCCGATCGCCAACGACGGTGCGAACGCCTCGGCCTGCGGCGCCTCGATGGTGACCGTGAGTGACGGCGGGCCCGGCGGGTCGTCGAGGAAGTCCACGGTCGGCACGTAGAACAGGCTGCCGGTGACGGGCGTGGAGAAGTCCAGGATCCGGTCGTGCGCGGCACCGGGAGCACCGAGGAACATCCGTTGGAGCATCTGCTCGGTCACCGCCGGGGTGCGCGCGTACCCGATGAAGTACGTGCCGAACTCGCCGCGCCCCACCTGTCCGAACGGCATGTTGTCCCGCAGGATTTCGTGCTTCGTGCCGTCCGGGTCGGTGATGGTGGTCAGCGCCACGTGCGAGTTGGCCGGCTTGGCGTCGTCGGGCAGCTCGACGTCCGACAGCTTGTGGCGGCCGATGGCCAGCTCCTGCTGCTCGATCGGCAGCGCGTTCCAGGCGCGCAGGTCGTGCAGGTACTTCTGCACGATCACGTAGCTGCCGCCAGCGAACTCCGGGTCCTCCGCGCCGATCAGCACCGCGTCGCGCGCGTCCTCGCCGACCGGGTTTTCCGTACCGTCCACGAAGCCGAGCAGGTCACGCACGTCGAAGTACTTGAAGCCGTGCACCTCGTCCTGGGTCGTCACGACGTCGCGCAGCCGCTCCATGATCTCGCCGGCCAGCGCGAAGCACAGGTCTGGGCGGTTGGCACGCAGGTGGAAGAGCAGGTCACCGGGGGTGGCGACGGCGCTGTGCACCGGACCGGCGAGCTCCCGGAAGGGGTGCAGCTCGGCCGGGCGTGGCCCGCCGAAGAGCCGGTCCCACGCGTCGGAGCCGATGCCGGTGACGCAGCTCAGCTCGCCGTGCAGGGAGCGGAAGCCGACCGCCCGCCGCAACCCCGACAGGTCCGGCAGCAGGTCACGGACGGTGTCCTCGCCGCCGGGGTCGATGGTCACCACGAGAAACAGGGCCGTCCGGGTGAGCGGGTTCAGCACCGCCTGCGGAGTCACCTCGCCACCGTAGTGCGCGGTCACGGCCGCGGGACAGCGTTCGCCGGTACCCGGGCGCTGGTTGCGGCTAGCATCGCAAGGCGGCGACGGCCGAAAGGGGCCACGACGTATGGCATCCGAGCAGGGCCCGCTGCCGCACCTGCTGGTCGGGATCACGTTCGTGACCGGGCTTGTCGACGCGTTCAGCTATGTCGCCCTCGGCCACGTCTTCGTGGCGAACATGACCGGCAACTCGGTGTTCTTCGGCTTCGCGCTGGCCGGTGTCGGCGACGTGTCGGTGGTGGCCAGCCTGCTCGCGCTCGTGGCGTTCCTGATCGGCGCGGCGATCGGCGGCCGGCTGGCCCGCATGTCCCGCCCGCACCGCGGCCGCCTGCTCGCCGCCGCGTGTGCGGCACAGTCGGTGCTGGTCCTGGCGGCGGCCATCGTGGCGGTTACGGGCGGTCCCGGGTCGCGCGCGGTGCGGCTCCCGCTGGTAGCGCTGCTCGCGCTGGCCATGGGCAGCCAGAACGCGGTCGTTCGCCGGCTCGGCCTGCCCGAGGTGAGCACGAACGTCCTGACCACGACCCTCGCCGGGCTGGCCGGTGACCCCGGCGGCGCGTCGAGCCCGGCGGTACGGGCCCGGCGGGTCGCGGCGGTGGTGGCGCTGGTGGCCGGCGCGTGCGCGGGTGGCGCGCTGCTGCGCTGGGTGGGGCACTCGGCGCCGCTGTGGGCCGCCGCCGGACTGCTGCTGGGCTGCGCGGCTGTCGCGTTCGCCGCCGCCCGCTCACCGCGGGCCGCGGCCTGGCACTGAGCGACGGCTCAGGGATGGGCGCGACTCAAGGGTGGATGGCCAGGAATACGAATGCGGCCAGCAGTACCAGGTGTACGCCGCCCTGCAGCCGCGTCGCCCGTCCGGGTACCACAGTGAGCACGCCGACGACGACGGTCACCGCCAGCAGCACCATCTGCGTGGCGCCAAGGCCGAGCTGAAGCGGCGGGTCCAGCCAGATCGTCGCCACCGCGATCGTCGGGATGGTGAGCCCGATGCTGGCCATCGCCGACCCCAGTGCGAGGTTGAGGCTGATCTGGATCTGGTCGCGCAGCGCGGCCCGCGCCGCGGCGATGGTCTCCGGCAGCAGCACCAGCAGCGCGATCACCACGCCGACGAAGGAGTTCGGCAGCCCGAGCGCGTCGATCCCGTCCTCGATGGAGTTGGACTCGACTTTGGCCAGGCCGACGACGCCGACCAGCGCGACGAGCAGCAGTCCCAGGCTGGCGATGGTCGCCCGGCCGGACGGGGAGGGGCGTGCGTGTCCGGTTGAGCGCCATCGCCCTTGACCGGCAGGAAGAAGTCGCGGTGCCGCACGTTCTGGGTGAACACGAAGAGGCCGTACAGCAGCAGCGAGGCCACCGCGGCGAACCCGAGCTGGGCCGGGGTGAACACCCCGCTCGGCCGGCTCACCGTGAACGTCGGCAGCACAAGGCAGGTGGTGGCGAGCGTGGCCACCGTGGCGAGCGCCGCGCCGGTACCTTCCGCGTTGAAGACGGCCAGCCTGGAACGGGCGGCGCCGAGGACGAGGCAGAGGCCGAGGATGCCGTTCACCGTGATCATGAAGGCGGCGAAGACGGTGTCGCGGGCGAGCGCGGAGGTCTCCGGCCCACCCGAGAGCATCAGCGTGATGATCAGCCCGACCTCGATGAAGGTCACCGGGACCGCGAGCACCAGCGAGCCGAGCGGCTCACCCACCCGGTGCGCGACAACCTCGGCGTGGTGTACGGCCGTGATCACCGCGCCGGCCAGCGCGATCGCCACGACCACGGCCAGGAACACGCCCGGGTGGCGCCCCCACACGCCGACGAGCAGCGCCGCCGCGACCAGCGGGGCGAGCGTGGTCCACGAGCGCAGCGCGGCCAGGACGCGGCTCATTGCAGCACGTCGAGCTCGCGCCGCTGGCGTATCAGGTGGTCGGCGGACGGCCCCAGCCGCCGCGGACCCGGCCCTTGCGCACCCAGCTCGTCGTCCGGGTTGAGCAGCCGGCACACGGTCAGCGACAGGCAGCCGCACCCGATGCAGCCGGTCAGCTCCCGCTCCAGCTGCTCGATCTCGCGCTTGCGCGCCTCGAGCTGGCTGTGCCAGTGCCGCGAGACCCGCTGCCAGTCGCGGGCGGTCGGGACGGTCTCCATCGGCAGCGTGGCGAAGACCTCGCGCACGTCCGCGAGGCCGATGCCCAGCCGCTTGGCGACGAGGATCAGCGAGATCCGCCGCAGCATGTGGCGCTGGTACCGCCGCTGGTTGCCAGAGGTGCGGTGGGCGGCGATCAGCCCCATCTGCTCGTAGTAGTGCAGCGCGGACGCGGCCACCCCGGTGCGCCGCACCACGTCGCCGATCGAGAGCGTGTCATCCGGCTCCTTGGGCACGCCCACGGACGCTACCAGCCGGATCTCAAGCCCACTTGAGCTTCCGCGAATCCCCAACCCACCCAGCCCCAGACAATCCATTCCAAGACTTGAGCTACCGCGATGTCCGCGGTGGTCCAGACCGCTGCTCCCGCAGCCTCACCCTCCGCGCTTCACAACCCCACCGCCGGCCCATGGCCGGCGCGACTAGCTAGATCGCTTGGGCTTGGCCCAGCGGCACCCATGTGGGTGCTTTGGCTGGTTTGTCCGCGCGCCGCAGGCTTCAAGATCGGTGATGTCGGCCCGACGGCGACCGCAGAGACCTGGTTTCTCTTGATCGGCGCGATGGGGTCGGAGTAGGCCAGCGATCGTGGTACTCAGCTGTCGCCAGAGGCGCAGTCAAGTACCACGATCTGCTCTGGAGGCTGCGGACGCGGCGGTCTGGGCCACGATGGACGTCGCGGTAGCCGGGCCGGGGCCGAAGCCGAGGGCCGGAGGGCCCAGACCGGCGTAACGGCAACGAACCCCCGTGCAAAGACGCCGATCAAGGTCGATGGCCGCGGACTTTCCGAAGATCGACGCAAGCGGCGCGGTACCGGACCGCGTCCGTGGCGAAGAATTACCCCTGGAGGGGCAACTTCTCGCCACGGACGACCAGAGCACCCATCGATCAAGGCCGCGCCCCCTTTCGACTGTGCCGGCCGTCCGCGAGCGTCACCCTGATCGGTGTGATGGGGTAGGAGCACGCAGCGATTGAAGAGACAAGCGGTCGAGGGCCGCCAGCTCTGTGCATCGCGCGTCAGGTGGGCCCGCGGCCTCACCGGCTTGGGATTGGTCTTGGACCGCGCAGGGTGAGGCCGCGGGAGCAGCGGTCCGGACCACCGCGGGCGTCGCGGTAGCTCAAATCTCCATTGTGGAAGGTCTGCGGAGGGTGAGTCTAGGTCGCGGAGTTGGTGGGACGGCGTGGGGCGAGTAGGCCGATGGCGGCGAGGACCAGGGCGAGGATCGCTAGCGGTGGTCCCGCCGTGGACCAGAGCCAGTCCGCGGAGCGCAGGATGGCGTCCTGCGGGTCGGTCGGGGGTGCCCAGCCGGTGTTCGTCAGGTGCCACCCGGCCCAGTAGCGCGCCTCCTGGAGGCCGTGGTAGGCGAGGTACAGGCCGGCGGCGACGAGTATGCCGGTCGCGGCGCCGGCGGCGTAGCGGCGGGTGGTCGGCAGGACGCGGCGGACGGCGATGGCGGCGTGGACGAGCAGCCAGAACACCGTGGCCACACCCAGCGTGTAGGCGGCGGCGTGCGCGAGGTGCTCCAGCGGTCCGGCTGGTTGGCTGAAGGTGCGGGCCAGGAACAGCACCGGGTCGTCGGTGCCGTGGTCGGTGGCGATCGTCCCGTCGGCGGTGTCGAGCCTGTTGCCGTACAGGTGGGTGTGCGCGGCGATGCCCAGCAGCGCGCCCACGGTGGCGGCGGCGGCCAGGCGGCGGGCGAGTCCCAGGGCGTCGCTGGGCGGTCGCAGCGGGTCCGGTGTGGCGGGTCCGGCCATGAGCCAGCCGCCCAGTGCCGCGGCGGCGGCGCCGATGACCAGGGCGCCGAGCGTCAGCGGGCCGCCCCGGTCGGCGAGTGCGCCGGGCTGGATCGCGCGGGACACGAACCCGGTCGTGATGATGGCGGCCAAAGTGGACTGTGCCAGGGTCCAGCCGGACGCGGCGGCGAGGCTGGCGGCGGTGAGCCAGGCCGTGCGGTTTCCGCTGGGCGGGAGGGTGGCCGGCGGCCGGGCGCGCGTGAACGGTACAAGCCCGAGCGCGAGCGTGGCGGCGGCCAGCAGCGGGTACAGCGGGCGGCTCGGCGGGGCGAGCAGGCCGACCCCATCGCCTGCCGGGTGGACCGGTCGGCGACCAGCGCGGCCAGCAGCACCGCGGCCGCCGCGACGAGACCGACCGTCGCGGGGCGGCGCCACTGTGGCCGTACCCGGGGAATGGGCTCGTCGTCCGCGGTGGGTGACGGCGGCGCGGGCGTCGTGGACGATCCGGGCTGGTCGCCCGGCAGGGCTAGGGCACCCTCGGCGACGGCGAGCTCCGGCCATTCGACCGCGGTGGGTGCGACGCCGGTGGCGCGGTGCAGCAGCGTCGCCACCGCGGGGATCCGGCTCGAACCGCCGACGAGCAGCACCAGGTCCGGCCTCGCGTCCGGGATGCCGGCCTGGGCGAGCGCGGCGACGACGGTCCGCACGGTCCGACCCAGCAGCGGGTCGGCCAGCTCCTCCAGCTCCTCGCGGCCGACCGGCGCGTCCACCCCGAGCGTGGGGATCGGCACGAACGCCGACGAGGTGCGCGACAGCATCTCCTTGGCGGCGCGGATGTCGTCCCACAGCTGCCGCAGCGCACGCCGGTCGGCGGACGCGGCCGGCGCGGTCAACCGTCGCCATCCGTCCGGGTCGGCGGCGGCGTAGACGTCGCCGAGGTGCGCCAGGACGGCCGCGTCGACGTCCAGCCCGCCGGCGTCGGGCAGTCCGGCGTTCGCCAGCACGTCGAAGCCGGTGAGCGTGCGCCGGACGACGGTCGCGTCGAACGTACCGGCGCCGAGGTCGTAGACGACGGCGCGGTCGCCCGGCCGCAACACCGGGTCGTCGCCCGCGGCGAAGTGGGCCGCCGCGGCCACGGGCTCCGGGACAAGGCGCGGCTCTGGCAGCCCGGCCGACCGCGCGGCCCGCTCCAGCACCGCGCGGCGCGGGCTTCCCCAAGCCACCGGGTACGTCAGGATCAGCTCGCCGACCGGGCCACCCCCGACTCGCACAGCCTCCGTCGCGACCCGGGTCAGCACCGCCGCGACAAGGTCGGCGACGTCCAACTCCCGGTCGCCGAGCAGCACGGTGCCGTCGTCGATCCGGCGTTTCGGGTTGGGTTCGAAGCGCTCCGGGGCGACCCTGGCGCTGTGCCGGGCATCCTGCCCGACCAGCAGGGTGCCGTCGAGCCCGGCGAAGACGGCGGAGGGCAAGAGCGGGGAGCCGTCGAAGAGCAGTGGTGCCGGGCGCCCGTCCGGACGGCTGACCGCCGCCACGGTGGTCGAGGTGCCGAAGTCGATGGCGAGCCGGAGCCGGCGCTTCACCGTGACGCCCGCTGCCACGCTGCCACCTTACGGGACGCGGCGGCTGGCGCGGCAGTGGCACAATCCTGCTCTGCCGAGCGGCCAGCCTATGACCTCCGGCGCCGTCCTCTGTGGAGGTTATCGTGGCCCGTCCGTACAGCGTGGCCGCCGCGGCGGTGGTCGTACTCGCCGGCTTGGCGTGGCCGGCGACGGCGGGCAGCGCCGCACCATCCCCGACGGCACCGGCCGCGCCCGCGTGCGCGGTCAGCGGCTACGCCCCGGCCAGCGCCGACGCGGCCAACGCGTTGCACGACACGCTGCGCGGGCAGACCGGGAGCGACCTGGGCGGCACCCGGCTTGAAGGGGCGGACACCTGGGTGGTACCGGCCGGCAGCCACCCGGTCGTGGTGGTCGACTCGGCGACACCACTGACCGAGGGCTCAGCCTGGTTGGTCCTGTTTGGACTTGACTTCCCCATCAAGTCCGGCACCGGCCCGGGCAGCGACCGGTACGTCAGCACGACCGAGATGCCGCAGTTCGGGACCACGATCCGCGTCGTCGGGCTGCGCGCCGAGTCGAACGCGTGCGAAGGCAGCCTCGTGCTGGTTGCCGACCGCAGTGTGTTCGCCAGCCACCTCGGCCTGGCCGGCCTCGCCGCCGCGGCGCTGTTCGGGGTGCTGACGATCCTGCTCGCCCGCCGGCGCCGGGGCGGCTGGGCGCGCAGGTTCCTGCTCAGCGCACCGCTGGGCCTGCTGGCCGGTGCCGGTGAGGCGGTGCTGTTGCAGGAGTCCGGGCTGATCAGCCCGTTCAGCAAGGTGACCTGGGCGGTACCGGTGGCCGGACTGCTGCTGGCCGCGCTGCTGCCGCTGACCCGCCGCCGCCGGGTACCGGCCGACGCACCGGCGCAACCGGCGGGCGCCGAGCCGTGGCAGGCGCCGGCGCACGTGCCGCTGGGCGGGTACCAGGCGGACGGCCCGTTCACCCGTACGACGGTGGCCCAGGTCGACCGCGGCACCCACCGGGACACCGGCGAACGGGTACTGCTCAAAGTCGTGCTGCCCGACCTGGCCGCCGCCCCGGAGGCCGCCGCCCGGCTGACCCGCGAGGCCGAGATCCTGGCCCGCCTGGACGATCCGAACTGCCTGCGGCTGCGCGACACCCTGCGTCCACCGGACCTGCCGCCGGTGCTGGTGACCGAGTACGTCGACGGCGTCACCGCCCGCCGCGCACTCGACGAACGCGGGCCGCTGACCGGGCCGCAGGCATGCACGGTGCTCGACGGGGCGCTGGCCGGCCTGGCCGCAATCCACGAGGCCGGCATGGTGCACCGCGACGTGCGGCCGGACAACATCTACCTCGACGCCGGCGGACGGGTGCTGCTCGCCGGGTTCGAGGTCGCGGCGACCGGCGACGACAACGCGTTGGCCGCCGAGGGTGTCCCGCCGTACGCGGGGCCGCAGCAGCGCCGGGGCGAGCCGGTGGACGGCCGCGCCGACCTGTGGTCCGCCGGCGCGGTACTGGCCGAGCTGCTCACCGGCGCGGTGCCGGTGGTCGACGACGACGCTGGTCGGGTGCTGCTGCCCCCGGTGACCGCGAGCTGCCCGCAGCCATCGCCGACCTCGTCGCGCGGGCCATGGCGACAGATCCCGACGCCCGCCCGCAAACCGCCGCCGGGATGCGTGCCGCGCTGCTGGAGGCGGCCGCGCAGGCGTACGGGCCGGACTGGATGAGCCTCGGCGCGCTCACCGGCACGGTGGTACTGCCCGGTGGGGTACTCGCCGCCGGCGCCCTGGCCGGCGCCACGGGAGCGGCCGGGGTCGCGGTGACCGGTACGGCCGCCGCCACGGCCGGGTTCGGCGCGGCCACCCAGGTCGTGACCGTTTCGACCACCGCCGCCGGTACCGGGATGGCCCAGGCCGCCGGCACGCTCACCGCGACGGCCACGGCGGCGAGCACCCCCGCCGGCAAGGTCGCGGCGCTCGCCACGCCGGTGCTGTCGGTCGCCACCGTGGCCGCCGTCGCGCTCTCCGGTATCGCCACCGCGCAGCCGAGCAACAGCACCGACGTGATCACGCCCGAGGCGGCCCGGGTCATCTTCGTACAGACCGTCGCCGAGGCCCGCGGTGGCACGCTCGTCCACATCGACGCGCCGATCCGTAACTTCGTGCGGGACAGCGTCAAGACGATCTTTCCGGACGCCGGCAGCCAGCTCACCGGCATCGGCGTGGGGGTGCCCCGGGGCCAGCACGGCTACCCGGCCTACTTCGTCGCCGCCGGGCAGGTGTCCAAACCGGACGGTGCCACCTATCTGGCCGCCAGGTTCGACCGCGCGAACGCCGACCAGCCGTGGCTGATGAGCAGCCTGAGCGCCTGGGGCGACCGCGTCGCCGCCGCGCCCAGGCTGGATCCGGACGGCTACCTCGCGCCCACGCCGGTAGCGGACCTGGTCGTGGAGCCCGCCCGACTCCCCGAGCTCTACCTCGACTGGTGGCGCCGCTCCGATGCGGCCGGCGCCGTCGTCGCCGACCCTTTGCTCGCACCCGCGGGAACGACTCCTGGCTCCGTGCGCTAGCGGTGGCCTTCGCCGTGCCCGACGAGTTCATCGGCCAGTTTTCGAAGCGCTACGCGGCGAACCCCGGCCCGGTCTCCGTGGACCTCATCCCACTCGCGGACGGCAGGGCCCTGGCCACCTTCGACGTCACCGTGCACCGGACCCTCTACAACCGGCCCGGCTACGCCAACGGCCCCTGCGGAACCTTTGTGACCCTGTCGGAGGTGCCCGGCATGCTCCGCCAGGCCGACGTCGACTGGCACGTGCATGTGCAGGCGCTGATCCCGACCCGTGAGGCCGCGGCCGTTCCCACCCCTAGCCCCGCGCCGGGAGCCACAACGCAGGTCATTGTCGACGACTCCTTCTACGTCAGGGAGGTCACCGACACGGTGCCCTGCTAACCGGTCGCCATCTCGGGGCTGCCGAAGCGGGCGACGTAGTGCCACACCCGCTTGAGGGACTGCTCGTCGTACAGCCCGGTGCGGGACGCGTCACCGATGATCGCCGGGTCGAGGTGGCCGCCGCGGGCGATCTCCTCGCCGAGGCGGACGAATTCCGGACCTCGGTAGTCCGGATGGCGGCGCAGCTCGTCGATCGCCAGCCGGAAGCCGCCGTGCCACTCGACCGGGCAGCCAAGCTCGCCGGCCAGCGCCTCGACCGGCGTACCCCGGTAGCAGGGGTCGAGCACCAGCGCCTCCACGTCCGCAGCGAGGTCGAGCGGGCCGTGCACGTGCGCCTCGACGTAGTCGTCGAGCGGCTCCATGTCGTCCGCCTCGGCCATCGCGATGAGCGTCGACACCCGCGTCACGACGCCGAAGTGCCGAGGCTGGAGGTAGCTGTCCGGATAGCAGAACGTGGTACGGGCCAGCGTGTGCGCGGCCATGCGCAGGTGCGCCGAGCCGAAGCGGGGCGAGCCGCCCACCACCCGGCGGCGGAAGTTGAGCGAGCCGTACTTGGGGCGGTCGGTCGGCGGCCCGGCGTCGTAGGCGGTCGCGAACATCCGGCTCTCCCACAGCCACCGGTCGCCGCCCTCGAACGCGGTGAGGCCGCCGTTGCCGGTACCGGTCTCGAACTGCGACCGGTACAGCCTGTCGCGGGCCATCATCTCCAGGATGTGTACGCCGCCGACGAGGCGGTCGGGGTGGAAGTGCAGCGTCACCCGCAGTGAGGGGTCGGCGGGCTCGCCGGTCGCGAGCGACGTCACGTGGGCGAGCGCGCGATCGCGCGACAACTCCATGTCCACGCGGTCCCCTTCCGAGTCGTCGGCAAGTTGGTCAAAGCGTGTCCGGGCTGGCCGGTTTGTCACTAATGTCGAGGCGTTCCGCCAAACGCACCCGGGGAAGGAGCGTAGTGCTCGGCTCCGCGCTCGCCTGGGTGCGCCGGCGCGACCCGGCGCTGACCGTCGTCCGCCGTGGGGTGCGGGTCACGACGGCCGCGTGCGTGGGCTTCTACTTCTCCCGGTACGGGCTGCACAACACCCAGATGGCCACGTACGCGCTGTTCGGCGCCGTCGCCATGGGCGCGCTCGCACAGATCCCGGGCACCCCCGCGCAACGCTCCCGCACGCTGGTCACGGTGCTGCCGGTCGGGTACGTGCTGGTGACCGCCGGGACGTTGCTGTCCGTGTCGACCTGGTCCGCCGTGCTCGGCATGCTCGCCTTCGGCTTCGTCATCAGCTATGCCGGTGTCGGCGGGCCACGGCTCATCGGCCTGGCCGCCGGCGTGCAACTGCTCTACATCCTGCCGAGCTTCCCGCCGTACGACCCCGGCGCCCTGGGCTACCGGCTGGCCGGGCTGACCATGGCGGTACTGCTGCTCGCGGTGGCCGAGCGGGTGCTGTGGCCGGACCCGGCGCCGGTCCCGTTCAAGGCACTGCTGGCCAATGGGTTCGCGGCGACCGCCGGCTGCCTGTCGGCGCTGGCCGAAGCGAGCGGCGGAGACGAGCGGAGCCGGGGCCGGACCGCCGAGCGGCTGGCGGAGGCCGAGCGCGCGGCGGAGGCGACCCGGCCGTACAAGCTCCAGCCGGGGCAGCGGCCGGCGTCGGCAAGCCGGCGGGACCGGGCGCTGGGCCACGCCGGCGGGTTGGTGCACATGATCCTGGGCGACACCGCGGACCTGGTGCACAAGGTCGATCCGGCGGCCACCCGCAGCCAGGCCATCGCCACGCTGCTGCACCAGCTCGCGGCCAGTGCCGAGGCCGCGGCCAGGTCGTTGCGCGGCGAAGGCCCGCCGCCGCAGGCAGCCCCGATCGACGAGGCGCTGGACACCTTCCGGCGCGAACGCCGCGAGGTGGTACCGGGCCGCGAGGACGCGGATCGGCTGCGTGCCGGCTCGCTCGCGATCGGCATCGGCGAGTGGACCAAGGAGGCGGTCACCGCCGTACGGGTGGCCGCCGGCGCACCCGCCCGCTGGGGCCCGGTGCCGCCCGCCGCCCAGCCCGGCCCGTTCTGGTACGCCAACCGGCCGGCCCGCTGCTCGGGCTGGGCTGGTCGCAGGCACTGTTCACGCTGGTCGTCTCGCTTGTCTTTGCCCAGCTGTCGCCGGTCAACTGGCAGCTGGCCGAGGCGCGTGCCATCGACGTCGCGGTCGGTCTCGCCATCGGCGTGCTGACCGGGCTGCTCGCCTGGCCGCGCGGTAGCGCCGGCGAGCTGCGCCGCGCCACGGCCCGCTTCCTCGTCGCCGCCGCGGCCGTGGTGCGCCAGACGATCGCGGCGCTGGCCGGCTCCGCACCGGCCGGGTCGGCGCTGCCCATGGCCCGGCGCGGGGGGCTGCTGGCCGAGGCGTCGTACACCCTGTACCAGGTCGAGCGGCACCCGTCAGCAGAGGTGGACTGGCCCGGCGCGCTGGACGCCGGGCACCACGCGGTCGGTGGCGCCGACAGCCTCCTGCGCAGCTCGCCGCCGGCCGAGCCGCTGTCCTGTCACCGTCAGCTCACCGGCTACGCCGACGCGGTCGCCGGCGGCTACGAGCGGCTCGCCGCCGCGCTGCGGGATCCAAAGCCGCGATGTGAACCGCCGCCGGCCGACCCCGGCGGGTGGCCGACCGACCTCGGACTCGACATGTACCGGCTGAGCGACCTTCGGGTCTGGCTCGATCGCCTCGCCGAAGACCTGGCCCAGGTGGGGGACCAGCGCCGGTAGCGTGCCCGGCTCAGCGGGCGACGTAACCGCCGTCCACGCTGAGGATCGTCCCGGTGATCCCGGCGGAGTCCGGCGAGGCCAGAAAGGCGATGGCCCGAGCGACCTCGTCGGGGGTCGACATGCGACCGATCGGATGGTTGCTCAACGTGATGGCGAGGCTCGCCGCCGGATCGGGGTCGGCCGCCCGCGTCTCGGCCATGAAGTCGGTGTCGACCGCGCCGGGCGCGACGGCGTTGACCCGCACGCCGCGACTCCCGTACTCGATCGCCAACTGGCGGGTCAGCTGGACGATCGCGCCCTTGGTCATCGCGTACACGCTCTGGTTCGCGATACCGACAAGGCCGGAGATCGAGGCGACGTTGACGATGCTGCCGCCGACCTCGGTCAGGTGGGGCAGCGCGGCCCGGGCGAACCGGAACGCCGGCCGCACGTTCACCGCGAAGAGGGCGTCGAAGTCCTCGTCGGTGGTGTCCAGGATGGGCCGGCGCAGGAAGCGGGCGGCGTTGTTGACCAGCAGGTCGAGCCGGCCGAAGGTGGCCACCGCGCGGTCGACCACGTCGCCCGGCGTCTCGGCGGTCGCCACGTCGGCGGGCAGCGGCACGACCCAGCCCTCCTCGGCGAGGTCCGCCACCGCCGGCGAGATGTCGACGGCGACGATCCGGTATCCCGCGGCCCGCAGCCGCACCACAGTGCTGCGGCCGATGCCCCGGGCGGCGCCGGTCACGACGGCGGTCAGATCCATATAGGTCTCCATCCCGGCTGCTGGTATAGGCATCCTGTTATCCAGGATGACGTGAGGCTAGGTGCCGGTACCTGGGCAGTCAAGGGGTCGCGCGACGCTTCGTCTAACTTCACAGAAATCTGGCGGAAATCTTGTTCAAGGTCTTGACACGACGTCGGCGTGATCACCTACAGTCCCCGTACCGAATAGCCGGATGGCCGCCCCGCAATGCGGGACGGCGACCAAGGTAGCGAGGGGAGTGCACCGATGGCCGACACCCGGGGTCCGCGTCCCGCCAGCGATGGGCTGGAGATCGCCAGCGGGGACATCCAGGTGGTCGCGCGGGTCGCGCAGCTCCTCCGGCTGCTGGCGGTCAACGAGACCATCGACCTCGTGTCCGCCGCCGAGGAGTTGGGCGTCGGTAAGTCCACCGCCCATCGTTACCTGGCGTCGATGGAAAACCACAGTCTTTTACAACGACGTGACCGAAACCGGTACGAGTTCGGCGTCCTTCTCGCCGAGCTGGGCACGATAGCGCTGTCCCGGCTCGGCGTGACCGACCTGGCCGGGCCGGTGATGGAAGAGATCAGCGTGCGGGTGCGCCACACGGTCGTGCTCAGCGTGTGGAACGGCCACGCTCCCGTCGTGGCACGAGTGCACGAGGACAGCAGCCGTACGGCGCACGTGTCGATCGCGGTCGGCAGCCGGCTCCGCCCCGGCACGGCCCAGGCCATGGTCTTCTGGGCCTTCCGGGGCGAGTCGTTCTACAGGTTCGGCGCGAAGGCGGCGGACGCGACCGAAGAAGAGTTGGCGGAGGTTCGCCGGACCGGGATCGCGGTCCGGGTGAGCCCAAGCGAAGGCGTCAGCGCGGTGGCTACCCCGGTGCGAGATCCGGCCGGACAGGTCGTCGCCACGCTGGCCGTTGTCGGCATCTCCCAGTTTGTGCCGCAGGATACCGACAGCCCGGTGGCGCGCGCCCTCTTGGCGGGCGCCGAAACGATCACCCGGCGGATGGTCAACCCGCTCGAGAGCGGAGCGGATTGACGTCGAGGCCTGGACGCCGCCGCTGAGACCGGCGCGCCGGGTATCGAAGCCGGGCTGATCCCGGGAAGTCGCCGACCCAGAGTTCATCCGTGAGCGGGAGCGGCGTGATGTTCCCGATCGTCGAGACAGTCCCCGATTGTCGAAAAAAGGGCGAAATAATGAAGACACTTCGTTTCTTTTCCTTGGTTGCGATAAGTTCCCTGCTACTTACGGCCTGCGGCGCGGGTGGTGACTCCGGCGGCGGTACGGGCGAGCAGAAGCTGACCTGGGCGAGCACCGGCGGACAGTTCCAGGAAGACGAGAAGAAGGCTCTCCAGGAGCCCTTCACCACCAAGACCGGCACCCAGTTCACGAACATCAGCCCGGCCGAGATCGCACAGGTCCGGACCATGGTGAAGTCGGGCAAGACGATCTGGGACCTGGCCAACATGAGCTGGATCTACGCCGGCGCGTACTGCGGGGAGCTGTTCGAGAAGCTGGACGACCCGGCTCTGGACCGGGCCAAGTTCCCGCCGGGTACGACCGGGGACTGCTTCGTCCCCACCTACCGGTACGCCAACATCTTCAGCTACAACGCCGACCTCTACCCGAACGAGAAGCCGACGAAGATCGAGGACTTCTTCGACGTCAAGCGCTTCCCAGGAAAGCGGATCGTCTACGACTACCCGAAGGCCGGGCTCCTCGAGGCCGCGCTTGTCGCCGACGGTGTGCCGCCGGAGAAGGTGTACCCGATCGACCTCGATCGGGCGCTCAAGAAGATTGACACGATCAAGAGCTCGATCGTCTTCGCACCGAGCTACGGCGCCATCCAGCAGATGCTCGTGGACCGCCAGGCGAGCATGGTGCTCACCGTGACGGCGCGGTCGATCGTCAGCGCGCAGAGTGGCGCCAAGCTCGTACCGGTCTGGGACTTCAACACCACCGACATCGGCGCGCTGGTCATCCCGAAGGGCACCCCGAACAAGCAGCTCGCCCAGCAGATGCTCGCCTTCGTCACCGAACCCGAGCAGGCCACCGCGTACGCGAAGCTGACCGGCACGGCCCCCGCGCGGAGCGAGGTCGACATCGCCTCGATCGGCTACACCGAGCAGCAGAAGTCGTTCAACGCGTTCCTGCCCGACCGCGGCCGGCTCGTCGAGCAGGACAAGCAGTGGTGGATCGACAACACCGACGCGGTCGTCAAGCGCTGGACCAGTTGGAAGGTTGGCTGACACGAATGGCTGCCCCCACAGCCACGGCCGAGGCGCCCACCGCGGGGCGCCTCGCCCGGCCCCGCTTCGACCGGACGCGGGCCAGCGGCTGGCTGCTCCTGCTGCCGGCACTGGCCGCCCTGGCTGTCCTGTTCGTACTGCCCCTCTCGAACGTCTTCGTGGACAGCGTCACCGAGCCGGAGGCGGGTCTCGGCAACTACGCGTCGCTGTTCACCGACGGGTACACGCTCCGCGTGCTCGGCCGGACGCTGCTCGTGGCGTTCGTCGTCTCGGCGGCGGGGCTGCTGCTGGCCTACCCGTACGCGTACGCGATGACGCTTGTCGGCCCGATGATGCGGGCCGTGCTGGTGACCATCGTGCTCATTCCATTTTGGACGAGCATGATGGCGCGCAACTTCGCCTGGATGGTCCTGATGCAGGACGAGGGCCTGATCCAGCGGATGATCTCGCCGTTCGGGCTCGGTGACGTCACCCTGCTCGGCACCACGCTGGCCGTCGGGATCTCGATGACCCAGGTGCTCCTGCCGTTCCTGGTGCTGCCGATGTACAGCGCGATGGACCAGATCGACCGGCGGCTGCTGTCGGCCGCCCAGAGCCTGGGCGCACCACGGGGACGGGCCTTCCGGCGGATCTACCTGCCGCTGTCCATGCCCGGCATCGTCGCCGGTGTGTCCCTCGTCTTCGTGCTGGCGCTGGGCTTCTACGTCACGCCCGCCCTGCTGGGCTCGACGCGGAACGCGATGATCGCCCAGGTCATCAACGTACGCACCAAGGAGCTGCTCGACTTCGGCGGTGCCGGTGCGATGGGCGTCCTGCTGCTCGTCGTCACGCTGCTCGTGCTCGGCGTCAGCCGCCGCCTCGCGGGACAGCGCGCGTCGGCCGTGGCACCCGGCTACCAGCCGGCGCGCTCGTCCGGAAAGGGAGGCCAGCCAGGGGAGCTGCGGCCGTGGCTCAAGGGGTACACGGCACTCGTCGCGATCCTGCTGGCCGCGCCGACCCTCGTGGTGATCCCGATGAGCTTCTCCTCGGGTACCACCTTCAAGTTCCCGCCGGACGGCTGGTCGCTGCGGTGGTACGAGCGGCTCTTCACCTCGCCGGAGTGGACTGCGGCGATCTTCAACTCGATCCAGGCGGGACTCTTCACCGCGCTGCTCGCGACGCTGCTCGGCACCACGGCGGCCCTCGGGCTGATGCGCCTGGCCCCGCGCTGGCGCGGCGCGCTCAACGGGCTCCTGCTCTCGCCGCTCATCGTCCCGCACATCCTTGTAGCGCTGGTGGTCTTCGCCGCGTTCCTCCAATGGGGACTGAACGGCACGCTCTTCGGCATCATCCTGGCGCACACCGCGATGGCCATCCCGTTCGTGGTGATCGCGGTGACCGCACGGCTGCAAGGGATGGACAGCCGCCTGCCCGGTGTGGCGGCGAGCCTGGGCGCCAGCCCGTTCTCCGCGTTCCGCCGGGTGACGTTTCCCCTGCTGCTGCCCGGCATCCTGTCCGGCGCCGTACTGGCGTTCGTGACCTCGCTGGACGAAGTGGTCATCGCCCTGTTCCTCCAGGCGCCGGGTGCGATCACGCTCCCGGTCCAGATGTTCAACAGCGTCACCGTCCAGATCGACCCGACGATATCCGCCGCGTCGAGCCTGATCGTCGTCCTCGTGAGCGTGCCCATCCTGCTCGCCCAAGTCATCGGCGCGCGGCGCGGAAAGGGAAGGTAACCGTGAGAAGTGGTGGGGGACGGATCGAGCTGGTGGACCTCTGCAAGCGGTACGGGTCCAACGACCCGCCAGCGGTGGACCACATCGACATCGACATCCAGCCGGGTGAGTTCATCACCCTGCTGGGCCCGAGCGGCTCGGGGAAGACGACGACGCTGAACATGATCGTCGGCTTCATCGCACCGACCTCGGGTGGCATCCGGCTCAACGGCCGGGACATCTCTCGGCTCCCGTCGCACAAGCGCGAGTTCGGCATGGTGTTCCAGAACTACGCGCTCTTCCCGCACCTGACCGTGGCGCAGAACGTGGCCTTTCCCTTGCGCGAGCGCAACGTGTCCAAAGTGGAGACAGCGCGGCGGGTGGGCGAGGCGCTGGAGCTCGTCGACCTGGGTGGCATGGACAAGCGCCGCCCGCACGAGCTGTCCGGCGGGCAGCAGCAACGGGTGGCGCTGGCCCGCGCGGTGGTCTTCTCGCCCAGCGTGCTGCTGCTCGACGAGCCGCTCAGCGCGCTCGACCGCAAGCTCCGGCAGTCGCTCCAGCGCGAGGTCAAGCGGCTGCACCGCGAGCTGAAGCTCACCTTCGTCTTCGTCACGCACGACCAGGACGAGGCGATGACGCTGTCCGACCGGATCGCCATCTTCGACCGAGGGCGGATCGACTCCCTCGGTACCCCCGCAGACCTCTACCACCGGCCGGCGACACAGTTCGCCGCGCGGTTTCTGGGCGAGTCCAACGTCTTCGCCGGCCGGTACCTGGCCGACGACGTCTACGAGTGGCACGGTCGCAAGTGGACGGTCGGCGAACAGGGGCGCGGTACCGGGGAGCGGGTGCTGATCGTACGGCCCGAGCGCACAAGCCTCGCCCTCGACGAGGAGTCGGTCCCGTCCGGATCCAACGCCGCCGACGCGGTGGTCACGGACGTCTCGTTCTACGGCACGTACAACCGGATCGAGCTGACGTACGGCGACGGCTCGGTCGGCTGTGCCGCGCTACCCGTCGGCACACCCGCCGCCGTGCGGCCAGGTGCCAAGGTGGTCGCCCATTGGCGGCCCGAAGACCAGGTCCTGGTGACCAAGTGAAGAAGAGCAAGCTAGACGCGAAGGAAGCAGCATGATCGCAGAGGTCTCATTGTTGGACCCCGAACTGGACGCGGGCCGGGAGGTGCCCGACGAGGAGGTGGATCGCCTGCTGGTCGGCGCGGTCGACCTGCACCAGCACCCCGGGCCGAGTCCGTTCCCCGGCGGATGAGCATCCTCGACGCGGCGCGCGACGCCGCGGGCGCGGGATTCCGCGCGATCGTGGCCAAGTCGCACCACCACAGCATGGTCACCGACATCCTCGCGCTGCGCTCGGCGGGACTCGCCGACCTCCCGATCGAGGTCGTCGGCGGGATCGCGCTCAACCGGACCGTCGGCGGCCTCAACCCGTACGCCGTCGAGCTGGCCCTGCGCATGGGCGGCAGGGTGGTGTGGTTTCCCACGCTCTCCTCCGCCGCCCACGTCAAGCACCACGAGGGGCACGACTCAGGCTTTCCCACCTCGGTGGTGGAGCTGCGCCCGCAGCCGCCGCTCTCGATCCTCGACGAGAGCGGCGCGGTGCTCCCGGAGGTCAGGGACATCCTGTCGGTGATCGCGGCCGAAGATGCCGTGCTGACCTGCGGCCACCTCGGTGTCACCGAGTCACAGCGGCTCATCGACGCGGGGCTCGAGGCGGGCGTACAACGCATCGTCGTCAACCACCCGTGCTTCGTCGTGGGCGCGTCGGTGGAGCAGGCGGCGGCCTGGGCGCGGCAGGGTGTCTACATCGAACACTGCGCGGTCATGTACTTCGGCCGCCCGGAGCGCCGGCGGGACCTGGGGGAGCTGCTCACGTTCATCAAGGCGGTCGGCCCCGGGCAGACCGTCATCTCCTCGGACTCGGGCCAGAAGAACAACCCGCTGCCGGTGACGCTCTACCGCAGGGCCGTCCGCGCGCTGCTGGACGCCGGCGTCACGGAGGCGGAGACCCGGCAGCTCGTGGGGACGAACGCGGGGCAGCTACTGCTGGGGTAGCTGCTCAGGCGTGCCAGCCGGGCGGCAGGTCGTGGAGCTGCACCACCCACGCACGGGCGAGACCGTCGATCCGCTCCGGCGCCAACCCCATCTCCCTGAGGATGGCGACCGCGTCGGAGCCGGGTCGGGGCGCCGGCCGCCCGGCCTGGAGCGATCGGCTCTCCATGGTCACGGCGGTACCGGGCATGACGACCGCACCGGCCTCCTCGCTCACCTGGGTCATGGACAGCCCCTGCGCGCGTACCGCCGGGTCGGTCATCAGCTCGGCCAGCTCCACGACGCGGTGCGCGCCCACGCCGGCGGTGCGGAGCCGGTCCACCCACATCTCGACGGTGCCGGTGGCGAAGGCCGCCTCCAGCGCCGCGGCCAGAGCCTCGTCGCCGGCGGTACGGCCGTGGATCGCCGCCAGGCCGTCCACCTCGGCCAGCGCCGGCAGGTCGTCCGCCGCCGCGCCGAGGTAGAACCAGCCGTCGGTCGCCTGGTAGAACCGCTGCAACGGGCCGGCACCGAGGGCCCAGAGGCCGGCCGGCTCCACGTCCGGCAGCGGCCCCGCTTCGGGCTCGACGATCAGCGTCGCCTGGTGCAGCGTCCCCACCTGGGCCAGCGACGTGGTGACGTGTAAGCCTTCCCCGCGTACGACCCGGTGGTAGATGGCGAGCGCGGCACCCAGGGCCGCGACCGTGCCGGTGCCGTAGTCGAGCACGTTGTACGGCCCCTGCACCATCGGCCGCCGGCCCCGGCCGGCCCGCTCGACGATCCCGGTGGCCGCCTGCCCCTGCGTCTCGTACCCCCGACGGCTTTCCCAGGGGCCGCCGTCTCCGTAACAGCTCACGGACACGTAGACGATGTCGGGCCGGTGACCCGCACGTGCTCGTACCCGGTGCCGTAGCGCTCGGCGGTGGCGCGCGGGAAGTTCTGGAGGAGGACGTCCGCCTCCCGCACGAGCGGCCAGAGCACCTCCTCCTGGCCGCGGGCGGACTCGACGTCGACAAGCATCGTGCGCTTGCCACGGTTGACGTACCCGTGCGCGTCGATCCGGCGCTGCGGAGAGTTGATCTTTATGACCTCGGCGCCGAACTCGCCGAGTATCCGTCCGGCGGTCGGCCCGGCGAGCACCTGCGTCAGGTCGACCACCCGCTTTCCCGCGTACGGCGGCGCACCCGTCGCGGGCCGCAGGGCCGGGCGCCGCGGCGGGGGAGCGTCGAGGGTGGCCAGGACGGCGGCCCGGTCGGCGTCCGGGAGGTGCCTCGGCCACAG
This sequence comes from Phytohabitans flavus, assembly GCF_011764545.1. Classification (GTDB taxonomy): domain Bacteria; phylum Actinomycetota; class Actinomycetes; order Mycobacteriales; family Micromonosporaceae; genus Phytohabitans; species Phytohabitans flavus. Next base: position 2,340,450 of record NZ_AP022870.1, read on the forward strand.
TGGAGCCTCGTGCGTGGAGAGCCGTATCGGGCGGCCGGGCATCCAGGTCGGCCCGAGGACCGGGTCGTCCAGGCGGACGACCGCCCGCGTCTCACGGGCGTGGTCGGTCCGCGTCCACTCGGCCGCCGTGCGGACCATGCACAGCGGTACGCCCGCCGCGTTCGCGAGGTCCTCCCACTCCCGCGCGGGCCGCTGGAGGAACAGCGCCGTAAGCCGTTCGCGCAGCTCGGGAGCGAGCGTGGGATCGGCCGCCAGCCGTTGCCGGGACGTGAAGCCCTCGGCGACCCACGACGACTGGCCGGCGGCGTCCAGAAACCAGCTCATGAAGCGCATGCTTCCGCCGATAGGGTCGAACTGCACGTAGCGCCCGTCGGCACACCGGTAGGTGCCACTGCCGTTGGGATCCCGCCGCTTCTCCGGCGGCCGGCCGCGCTCGGCCGGGTACGCGCCGGCGACCCCGATCAGCTCGAACGTCGCGTTGAACAGCGGCACCTCGATCCGCTCACCCCGCCCGGTGCCGTGCCGCTCGGTGAGCGCCGCGACGATCGCGAGGCAGCCGAGGAACGCGGCGAAGTTGGAGGCCAGCGGAAGCGCGCAGTAGCTCGGGCGGGACCAGTCCCAGTCGTCCGGCGCCTCGTCCCGCCGCGGCCGGCAGTTGCCGGTCGCGGCGGCGATCACCCCCTCCCACCCCGGCACCGCGGCCCGCGGGTCGCCGGACCCGAAGCCGGGGAGGGAGCAGTACACGAGCGCGGGGTTGGTGGCCCGTACGGCGTCGGCGCCGAGGCCGAGCCGGTCCATCACACCGGGGCGGAAGTTTTCGACGAGCACGTCGGCCCGCTCGACGATCCGGCGAGCGATGTCCAGATCGGCTTCCCGCTTCAGGTCGAGCGTGATGCGTCGCTTGCCCCGGTGGAGGAAGGCGGCGCTGGGGTGCTCGCCGGCGGTCGTGCCCGGCCGGTCGACCCGGATCACGTCCGCGCCGTGGTCGGCGAGGAGCACCGCGGCCAGCGGGCCCGCGACGTGGTGACCGAAGTCGACCACCGAGATGCCGTCGAGTACACCAGGCATGGCTCAGCCCACCTGCCAGGCGGTCCACTTCTTGGTCACCTCGGCGACGTTCTCCGCCCAGAACTTGTTGTCCTGCCGCACCATCGTGCCGCTGCCCGAGGTCAGGAACGGGTTGAAGAGCTTGGCCGACTCCGAGTACGGGATCGTGTTGGGGTCGACGTCGGTGCGGACCGGAGCGTCGCCGCTCATCGCCGCGTACTTGATCAGCTGGGCCGGTTCGAGAGCGAAGACGATGGCGTCCTCGGCGGCCTTGGCGTGCGGCGCGCCCTTGGGAATGAGCCAGTTGGCGTAGTCCCAGCTGGTGAAGTCCCACACCGGGGCCATGGTGCCGCCGCTGTCGTTGATGATGCTCAGGCGGTTGCCCGTCGTCAGGGTCATGGTGGCCTGCTTGCTGACGAGGTTCTGCTGCAACGCCGTGTACGACGGCGCGAAGATGATGTCGGACTTGACGGTGTCGAGCTTCCGCAGCGCCCGCTCGACGTCGAGTGGGTACAGCTTGTCCGGCGGCACGCCGTCGGCGACGAGAGCGACCTCCAGAGTCCCCTTCGGGTTGGTGTAGATCACCCGCTTGCCGGGGAACGTCTTGGTGTCGAAGAAGTCGGCGACCTTCGTCGGGACGGTGCCCTTGTACGCGGTGGTGTCGTAGGCGAACTCGCTCGCGAACTTGATGCCCGGCACCGAGCACTCGGTGGTCGTGCCCTCCGGCACCAGCGTGGCGGGCATCCTGCTGGTGTCGACCTTCTCGAACAGGGTGCCGCAGTAGGCGTTCGCCAGGTACGAGCCGGTGTGCACGACGTCCCAGATCGTCTTGCCAGCTTCCACCATCGTCTGTAGCTGGCTGATGTAGGTCGGCGAGCTGACGTTGTCGAACTTCACGCCCGTCTTCGCCGTGAACGGCTCCTGGATGGACTTGGCCTGCTGGTTCATCGTTTCCCCGCCGATCGTCTGCCAGGCGAGGGTGATCTTGTCGCTCGGTACGGCCCGCGGCTCTTCGCCAGACGTGGCGGAGCCGCACGCGGTCGTCACCAATATTGTCGCGATGAAGGGGATCAACAGTCTCTGTGTGGACACACGGCACCTACCTAATTTCAACAGGGGACGCGGCCGGCGGTGCGGGGTTCGCTAGCGGCTCGCGGGAAGGACACCGGGGATGGTTAGCCCGGAACGGTAGACCGAGATTGTCAGACAGTCAATCATTTCGTCACAGCACTGAAACATAGCTGTCGACCGGAAACCCGTACTGGGCAAGGCGATCGACGCCATCCCGACCGCGAGGTGTCGTCGCGGGTCTGTGCGCCGACCCAAGCCGAGCCACCTCGGTCTTGTGCGCCTCCACATTTCCGCACCGGCCGTGCCGGGGTTAGCGTCGGGCCGACGCGGAGGGAGGGCGAGCGTTGAGCGCGACCATCATCGACGGAGCGGCCGTGGCCCGCAGGATCCGGGCCGAGGCGGCCGCCGGCGTGGCCACGCTCGACCGGCCGCCCGGCCTGGCCACGATCCTGGTCGGCGACGACCCGGCGTCGGCCGTGTACGTGCGCAACAAGCGCCGCCTCTGTGTCGAGGCGGGCATGCGCGACCTGCACCGCCACCTCGACGGCGACGTCACCGAGGTCGACCTCGCGGCGGTTCTCGACGAGCTGGCGCAGGACGAGGCGGTGACCGGCATCCTTCTCCAGCTGCCGCTGCCGCCCCACCTGGACGCCGCCTCCCTGATCGCGCGGATCCCGCCCGAGAAGGACGTCGACGGCCTGACCGAGGCGAGTGCCGGCCGTCTCGCCCTGGGCCGCCCGGGGCTGCGTCCCTGTACCCCGGCGGGCGTGCTGGCCCTGCTCGACGCGTACCAGGTGAAGCTGGCCGGCGCCGAGGCGGTCGTCGTCGGCCGGTCGGACCTCGTCGGCCGCCCCATGGCGGCGCTGCTGCTGCGCCGCGACGCGACCGTGACGGTCTGCCACTCGCGCACCCGCGACCTGGAGGCCGTCTGCCGGCGGGCCGACGTGCTGGTCGTCGCCGCCGGCCGACCCGGCCTGGTCGGCGCCGGCGCGGTCAAGCCCGGCGCCAGTGTCATCGACGTGGGGATCCACCGCGGGCCGGACGGCCTGCGCGGCGACGTGGACTTCGAGGCCGTACGGGCCGTGGCCGGGGCGGTGACCCCGGTGCCCGGCGGTGTCGGGCCGATGACCATCGCGATGCTGCTGGCCAACACGGTCACGGCGGCCCGCCGCCTGGGCCAGCCCGGCCACTAGAGATCTTGGGGCCAAGTTGGGCCTCGGCGTCATGTCGCGGATAAAGATCCAAAACCAGGGAGATTGAGCTACCGCGACGTCCGCTGTGGTCCGGACCGTCGCTCCCGCGGCCTCACCCTTCGCGGTTGGGCAAGCCCACCCCTCGGGTCGTGGTCGGTCGACCGCGACCTTCGCCGCCGGGTCCGCTCTGGGCACCTACCTCCTTGCTCCTCGGCCGGCGGCGGTGGCGGGTGGGGGTTGGGCTTGGACCGCGGACGTGGCAGCGGAGGTCGGGGGTTTCGGCGAGCGCCAGCGAGCCGCCGACCTGCGCGGTGCCCGCGGGAGCATACGGTCAGCGACTGGCGCGGACCGGGGCAAATATCGATCTTAAGAAATTGAATGTGACCCCGACCCTGGAAGATCTTTGGTCAGGGCAGGAACGGGCGGACGTCGGCCGCGGCCTCGGCGCCGTAGGCGTCGGCCAGGCGGTCGAGCAGGTTGCCGCGGTCGGTGGGGTGCTCCTGGGCGCCGGGCGTCTCCAGCGCGATGACGGCCAGGGCGCAGCCGAGCTGGGCCGCCCGCTCGTCGCCGAGGCCCCACTGACAGCCGGCCAGGAAGCCGGCCCGGAAGGCGTCGCCGCCCCCGGTCGGGTCGGTCGGCGTACGGGGCTTGGGCGGCCGGACGACCGTCGGCTCGGCGCCGCCGCGGGTGACCGTGACGCCCCGCTCGCCCAACGTGGTCACCACGACCGACACCCGGCGCGCGAGCTCGACCGGCGACCAGCCCGCCTTGTGTTCGAGGAGCCGGCGTTCGTACTCGTTGCCGAACAGGAACTCGGCGCCGTCCACGAGGGCACGCACCTCCTCGCCGCTCAGCCGGGCCAGCTGCTGGGACGGGTCGGCGGCGAACCGGTAGCCCCGTGCGCGGCACTCCGAGGTGTGGTGCAGCATCGCCGCCGGGACGTTCGGCGCGACGACCACGAGCGGCGTCCCGCCGACCCGGTCGACCACCGGCGCCAGCTCGATCGTGCGGGACTCGACCATCGCTCCACTGTAGAACGACGCGATCTGCTTGCGGGCGTTGTCGGTCGTGCACAGGTACCGGGCGGTGCGCCGGGTCGTGGAGACGTGCAGGAATCCGGTGTCGACGCCGTGCGCGCGCAGCCAGTCGTCGTACTCGCCGAAGTCGGTGCCGACCGAGCCGACGAGCACCGGCCCCAGCCCGAGCCAGCCGAGGTTGAACGCGATGTTCGCACCTGACCCACCCCGGCGGATCTCGAGCTCGTCGACCAGGAAGGAGAGCGAGAGCGCCTCGGCGTGCTCTGGCAGCAACTGGTCGGCGAAGCTGCCCGAGAACACCATGCGGTAGTCCTGGGCGATCGAGCCCGTCACGATGAGCGTCATCCCCGCAGCATCCCAGCCCGGACCGCGCACGGGCACCGTGCGAAGGTCCAATAGCCGGGCCGGGTTCGTTGTGGTGAAGCACAAGGCGCGGAGGCTAGTCCCACCGCCCTCGGTATGGAATGTGGTGGCGCACCAGACCGGGGTGGCGTGTTTTGGGTTGGCGCACAGATCGGGTCTCGCCGTTGCCGACAATGCTGGTCCGGATGCCTTGTGCGATGCGGTATCCGGCCCGCCAGAGCCATTTCGGGTCTGTTAAGAAATGATTGACTGTCTGACAATCTCGGTCTACCGTTCCCGGCAATCCCGTCCCCGGCGTCCACCCCCTGCGGACCGGTGGTGGCCCCGCGCCGCCGGCATTTTCCCCCGTCGAAGGTGAGGTAGGTCCGTGTCCCCTCAGAGACTTTTGGCCCCATTGGTGGCGACGATATTGGTGACGACCGCCTGCGGCTCCTCGTCGGGCGCAGCACCGGAGGCCGTGCCGAGCGACAAGATCACCATCACCTGGCAGTCCACCGGCGGTGAGGCGCAGAAGCAGGAGGCCGAGGCCCTCCAGGGGCCGTTCACGGCGAAGACCGGGGTGAAGTTCAACAACGTCACCTCGCTCAGCTACATCAGCCAGGTGCAGACGATGGTGAAGTCCGGCAAGACGGTCTGGGACGTCGTGCACACCGGCTCGTACCTGGCCAAGGCGTACTGCGGCACCCTGTTCGAGAAGATAGACATGTCGCGGATGCCCGCCACGCAGGTGCCGGAGGGCACGACCACCGAGTGCTCCGTGCCCGGCACCAAGTTCGCCACCGAGTTCGCTTACAACACGACCGCGTACAAGGGCAACGTCCCGACGAAGATCAACGACTTCTTCGACACCAAGACGTTCCCCGGAAAGCGGGTCTTCTACAACAACCCGAAGGGCATCCTGGAGGCGGCCCTCGTCGCCGACGGCGTCGCTCCGGAGCAGCTCTACCCGCTGGACGTCGACCGCGCGCTCAAGAAGCTCGGCACGATCAAGTCCGACATCATCTTCGCGCCCTCGTACACGGCCTTCCAGCAGAACCTTGTCGACAAGCAGGCGACCATGGCCCTCGGGCTGAACGGCCGCCTGCACATCACCAACGAAAGCGGCGGCACCATGGCCCCGGTCTGGGACTTCACCAGCTGGGACTACACCGCCTGGCTCATCCCCAAGGGCGCGCCGAACGCCAAGGCCGCGGAGGAAGCGGTCGCCTTCGCGCTCGAACCGGAGCAGCTGATCAAGTTCTGCGCGATGAACGGTCTGACGCCAGTCCGTACTGACATCGACCTGAACAAGATCCCGTTCACCGAGACGGCCAAAGTCTTCAACCCCTTCCTGGGCTCCGACCGCGGCCGGCAGGCGCGGCAGGACAACACCTTCTGGGCGGAGAACATCGCCGAGGTGACCAAGAAGTGGACCGCTTGGCAGGTGGGCTGACCGTGACCGCCGCACCTGAGGTGGGCGTGCGGCCCACACCCGTACGGCGGGACGGGGCGCGATGGGTGGCCTCTCGCGCGGCCACCCTCGTGCTCCTGATCCCGGCCGTCGTCGCCTTCTGCGTGTTGTTCCTGTACCCGCTCGCCCGCATGATCCAGGTCAGCCTCACCGAGCCGACGACAGGATTCGACAACTACGTCAGCCTGTTCACCGACGGCTACACCGTCCGGGTGATGGTCCGCACCATCTGGGTGGCGCTGCTCGTGGCCCTCATCGACATCCTCATGGCGTTTCCGTACGCGTACGCCATGACGGTGTCGGGCCGGCGGATGCGGGCGGTGCTCTTCACGATCGTGCTCATCCCGTTCTGGACCAGCGCGATCGCCAAGAACTTCGCCTGGCTGATCCTGTTCCAGCGCGACGGCCTGCTCGACCGCGCGTTCGGGGTGTCGCTGCTCGGCACGACGCCGGCCGTGGTGATCGCGATGTCGCAGGTGCTGCTCCCGTTCGCGGTCCTGCCCCTGTACGCGAGGCTGGACCAGATCGACCGCCGGCTGCTCGACGCCGCGCAGGGCCTCGGCGCGACCCGGGCCGGGGCGTTCCGCAGCATCTACCTCCCGCTGTCGGTGCCGGGCATCGCCGCGGCGGCGACCCTGACGTTCATCCTGTCGCTCGGGTTCTACGTCACCCCGGCGATGCTCGGGTCGACCCAGCAAACGCTGATCGCGCAGCTCATCATGATTCGCGTACAGCAGGTGCTGGACTTCGCCGGCGCGAACGCGATCGGCATCCTCCTGCTTGTCGTCACCCTCGCCATGCTCGGCCTGAGCCGGCAGCTCTCCGCCCGGCGCGGCGGCGGTGCGCGGGGCGGCAAGGGTCTGGCCCAGACGATGGGTGGTGACTCGTGAAAGCCAGCCGGTCGTCCCTGTACGCCGTCGTGTTCCTCATCGCGCTGCTCGTCACCGTGCCGACGCTGTTCCTGATCCCGATGAGCCTGTCGAGCGGCACCACGTTCCAGTTTCCGCCGCCCGGATGGTCCGGCCGCTGGTACAAGAACCTCGTCGAGGAACCGGAGTGGCGTGCCGCGGCCGTGACATCGCTCAAGGTCGCGGCCATGGTCACGCCGCTCGCGCTCGTCATCGGCACGTGCGCCGCGTTCGGGCTGCTCCGCCTGGGCCGGCGGCTGCGCACCGCCGGGCTCACCACGCTGATATCGCCGCTCGTGGTGCCGCACATCCTGCTGGCGCTGGCCATCTACGGCACGTTCCTCAAGCTCGACCTTAGCGGTACCTTGCAGGGTCTGGTCCTCGGCCAGACCGCGCTCGCGGTGCCGTTCGTCCTGATCCCCGTGCTGACCCGGCTCCAGGGTTACGACAAGTCGATGACGTCGGCGGCCCTGAGCCTGGGCGCCCCGCCGTTCACCGCCTTCCGGACCGTGACGCTTCCCCTCATCCTCCCGGGGATCGTCGCCGGTGGCGTGTTCGCGTTCGTCGCCTCCTTCGACGAGCTCGTCATCGCCCTGCTCCTACAGGGGCCGGGCGCCACCACCCTCCCGGTCCAGATGTTCAACAGCGTCACCGAAGAAGCCAACCCGACGATCTCGGCCGCGTCGACGATCCTCGTCGTGGTCGTAAGCCTGGTCATCCTGTTGGTACAGCTCGGCTGGATCCGTACGGACCAAAAGGCAGGAATTCATGGGCAATGAGAGCCGCACCGGTCACATCGAGATCCGCAAGCTGCGCAAGCGGTACGGACCGCACGACGAGCCAGCCGTGGACGACATCGACCTCACCATCGAGTCGGGGGAGTTCATCACGCTGCTCGGGCCCAGCGGGTCGGGCAAGACCACCACACTCAACATGATCGCGGGCTTCGTGCAGCCGACGTCCGGGACGATTCGGCTCAACGATCGCGACCTCGCCGAGGTGCCGACGCACAAGCGCAACTTCGGCATGGTGTTCCAGAACTATGCGCTGTTCCCGCACATGACGGTCTTCGACAACGTGGCGTACCCGTTGCGGCAGCGGCGGCTCCCGCGCGAGAAGATGCGCACGCTGGTGGGCGACATCCTCGCCCTGTTCGGCCTCGGCGGGATGGAGTCCCGCAAGCCGGACCAGCTCTCTGGCGGGCAGCAGCAGCGGGTGGCGCTCGCCCGTGCGGTGGTGTTCTCACCGGCGGTGCTGCTGCTCGACGAACCGTTGGGCGCGCTCGACCGGAAGCTGCGCCAGTCGCTACAGGCCGAGGTGAAGAGGCTGCACCGCGACCTGGGGCTGACCTTCGTCTTCGTCACCCACGACCAGGACGAGGCGATGTTCCTCTCCGACACGATCGCGGTGTTCAACAAGGGCCGGGTCGAACGGGTGGGGACTCCCGGCGAGCTCTACGACGACCCGGGCACGCTGTTCGTCGCGGGCTTCCTCGGCGAGGCGAACGTGTTCGCCGGCTCGCTCGTCGATCCGACCACCTACCTCTGGATGGACCGGAAGTGGCGGGTCGCGGGCCCTGAGCGCGCCGGCGACACGGTATTGGTCGTCCGGCCGGAGAAGGTGCGGGTATTCGACCTGGAGTCCGTGCCCGAGGGTTGGAACTCCACACCCGCCGTGGTGACCGACCGGTCGCACCTGGGCGCCGTGTGCAAAGTGGACATGACGTTTCCGGACGGGTCCACGGGATCGGCGACCATGCCGACCGACGCGGCCGTGACGGTACGGCCGGGGGAGTCGGTGCTGGCCGCCTGGGAGCCGGGTGCGCAGGCGTTCGTCCTGCCGGAGCAGGCATGAGCGGGAGTCGCGAGGCTACGGGCCGTGCGCACGACGGTGGACGAGCGCCGAGCGACGGAGCGTGGCAGGCACAGCTGGAGGTGCCGGACTACGCCGCGCTGCGCGCGCGTACCGACGGCCCGCCCGGATCGTCGTGGGGGCTCTTCGGGCCCGACGACGACCTGGGCATGCTCAACTTCCTGACCCCGGAGTGCGCGGTCGCCGCCGCCGCGCTGGTGACGACCGGCGAGGTCTTCGACCTGGACTACCCGCTCAACACGTTCGTGCCGAGCCTGGCCGGGACGCGTCCGGCCACCCGGCACACGATCTTCGCGAACAACCCCAACCACCGCGACGACTGGGTCGACTCGTTCTACCTACAGTCGACCTCGCAGATCGACGGCCTCCGCCACATCCGGCACCCCGTGGCCGGCTTCTACAACGGCGCGGCCGACGCCGAGATCGTCGAAGGCTCACCCCGACTGGGGATCCAGCATGTCGCCGAGCGCGGCGTCGTCGGCCGGGGCGTGCTGCTCGACATGCCCCGCTTCTTCGCGGCACAGGGGCGGGAGCTGGCGCACAACCAGGCGTTCACGCCGGCCGACCTGGACGCGGCCGCGCGGCTGCAAGGCGTGCGCTTCGCGCCCGGCGACATCCTGCTCGTCCACACCGGATGGGCGCGGTGGTACCTCGGGCTCAGCGCGGAGGGGCGGGCATCGCGGCGGCGGGGATCGCCGGGCCTGCACCAGTCCCACGAGATGCTCGCGTGGTTGTGGGACCACAGGTTCAGCCTTGTCGCCGCCGACAACTCGGGCCTGGAGGCGATACCGGTCGACCCCGACTCCGGGTTCCACATTGGAGACGAGCCACCCCCGGAACGCGGCCCCAGCCACAACGGCATGATGCACCGGCAGTTGCTCGCCCTGCTCGGCCTGCTGCTCGGCGAGCTGTGGAAGCTCTCCGCGCTGGCCGAGGCGTGCGCGCGCGACGGCCGGTACGAGTTCCTGCTCACGGCGAAGCCGCTCAACCTGGTCGGTGGCGTCGGCTCGCCACCGAACGCCATGGCGGTGAAGTGATGCGGACGTCGATGGAAGTCGCCGGTCTGCGCGTCCGTACCGGCTGGGAGCGGCTGCCCTCGGGGCTGACCCATCGCGACGTGGCGGACGTGGCGGTGGACCGGGACGACCGGGTCTACCTGTTCGTGCGGCACGACTCCCAGGTGCTCGTCTTCGACCGGGACGGCCGGCACCTCCGAGCCTTCGGCCGAGGGATGTTCAAGATGGCCCACGGCATCACGGTCGACGGCGACGGCTGTGTGTACTGTGTGGACAATCTCGACCACACGGTCCGCAAGTTCAGCCCGCGCGGTGAGCTGCTGTTGACCCTGGGCACGTCGGGCATCGGCACGGCGACCGGGATCCGGCCGGGCGAGCCGGTCAGCGTCCACAGTGTCGAGCGGGTCCGGCACCCGGGTCCGCCGTTCAACGGATGCACCGACGTGGCCGTCACCGACGACGGCGACCTCTTCGTCTCCGACGGGTACGGCAACTGCCGCGTCCACCACTTCTCCGCCACCGGTGAGCTGCTCGGCTCGTGGGGCGAGGTGGGGTCGGACCCGGGGCAGTTCCGGCTGCCGCACGCCATCGTGCTCACCGGTGACGGGCGGCTGCTGGTCGCCGACCGGGAGAACGACCGGATCCAGATCTTCGACCAGGGCGGGACGTTCCTCGGCCAGTGGACCGGACTGCAACGCCCGACCGACATCGCGGTCGCCGGCGACGGCCGGGTGTTCGTGAGCGAGCTGTGGCGGCCCAAGGGCAACCGCGGCTTCCTCCGGGACGACTCCGGCCTCGACCAGCCCAGCCAGGTCGCGGTGCTCGACGCCTCGGGCGCGGTGCTCGGCCGGTGGGGTGCGTCGACCACCGCCAAGAACGCCCCGGGCAACTTCATCGCCCCGCACGGGCTCACGTTCGACTCGCGGGGCAACCTGTACGTCGCCGAGGTGACCTACAGCTTCGCGCTGCGGCCGGGCTGGGTGCCGGCCGACCACGCGAGCCACCAGCTCCAGCGTTTCGATCCCGTCGACGCGTCCGAAGGCGACCGTTGAACACGCAGTCGGGTTTGTGTCTGGTCAGCGGGGCGCCCCGCGCCGAGGAGCGGCCGGTGACCGTCGACTCTGGACCGGGGCCGCGCGTGGTCGAGGAAAACCGGGTGCTGCGCGAGGTCGTCGGGCTGTACACCCAGCTGTCCGGCCTCGCCACCCAGGACAGCGACCTGCGCTCGGTGGTCGCGCTGATCGCGGACCGGCTGGGGGTCGGCGCGATGGTGATCGACGACGAGCGCGACGTGCTCGCCTCGGCCGGGCCGTCGCCCCAGGCGGTCGAGGACGTCCACCACCACTTGCGCCAGCTCGACCTGGGCAAGGTCCTGGCGGCGTCCGCCCGGGCCCGGCGCGCCATCACGCTTCCGGGCGTCGACAACGACGTGGCCCTGGTCGTCGCGCCCATCGTGATGGGCGAGGAGATCCCGGCCTACCTGCTCACCGGCCGGCCTTCGGGCGGCGGCGCGGTCGAGGACCTCGGCCTGCTCGCCACCGAGCACGCGGCGATGATCTGCGGAATCGTCCTCGGCCGGCACCGCCTCGTCGCCTCGGTGGTCGGCAACGCCCGGCTGGACCTGGTCGAGGCGCTGCTGCTGGCCCGCGACCGGACCGAGTTCGAGCTGCACAACTGGGCCCGGCACCTGGGCATCGACGACCGCCGGCCGCACGTGGTGATGACCGTCGCGCTCGAGCCGCCGCCCGGCGGCTCGGCCGCCGGCCTCGCCCGGCTGGGCGCCTATGTCGAGCGGCTGCTGACCGCCCGGCTGAGCGACGCGACCGTCGCCCGGCGGGACACCAGCGTGGTCGCGATCGTGGCCGTCGGCGACGACGAGCGGGCCGCGGTGGACGAGGTGACGGCGGTGGGCCGGCTGTGCCGCGCGTCGTCCGGGGCGCGCTACCCGGGCAGCGGTGTGAACGTCGGCGTGGGCGGCGTCTGCCGGGGACTGTCGGACTTCGCCCGGTCGTACGCCGAGGCGCGGCTCGCCGTGGAGACCACGATCCGGATGACCCGCCTGGGTGGCGTCGTCGCCTTCCGGGACCTCGGCATCCAGCGGTTGCTGTCGCGGGTGGCCGACGTCGACGACCTGCGCGCGTTCGCCGCCGACGTACTCGGCGAGCTGATCGCCCACGAGCGGAACAACTCGACCGACTATCTCAGCACGCTCAGCGTCTACTTCCAGGAGAACGACAGTCCGAAGAGGACAGCGAAGATCATGTACCTGCACCCGAACACGGTCACGTACCGCATCCGGCGGGTCGAGGAGATCACCGGTCTGAGCCTTTCGTCGTACCGGGACCGGCTGACGGTACAGGTGGCGCTGGAGATCATCAACGGACTCGGGGACGAGCTGTGAGCGTGCGCGATGAGCTGGCCGGGATGCTCAGCCGCCGGGTCCTGGTCTGCGACGGCGCGATGGGCACGGTCCTGCACGCGGTCGGCAACTCGCTCGACCAGTCGCTGGTCGAGCTGAACCTCTCCAACCCGGCGCTGGTGCGCTCGGTGCACGACAGCTACGTCGAGGCCGGCGCCGACATCGTGCAGACCAACACGTTCGGCGCGTCCCGCCTGCGGCTGGCCGGCTACGGCTACGCCGACGCGGCGGCCGAGATCAACCGCGCCGGGGTGGCGATCGCGCGGGCCGCCGCAGAGGCGGCCGGACATCGGGTCTTCGTGGCCGGCTCGGTGTCGCCGGCCGTGACCGTACGCCAGCGGGCGAAGGCGACCCCCGAAGAACGCCGCTCGGCACTGCGCGACCAGATCGAGGCCCTCGCCCAGGCGGGGGTGGACCTGGTCGTGCTGGAGACGTTCGGCTACCTCGACGAGCTCGTCGAGGCGATCGACGTGGCCGGCGAGGTCAGCGACCTGCCGCTGATCGCCCAGTCGACGTTCGCCACCGACGGGCGGACGCTGAGCGGTCACGCGCCGGCCGAGGTCGTGTCGGCGGTCGTCGCGAGGGCGGGGAGCAACCTGTTCGCGCTCGGCGTCAACTGCACCCTTGGTCCGCAGGGCTCGCTCGCGGTCCTCGTACAGCTCGCCGAGCGGACCAGCGTCCCGCTGAGCGTCCAGCCCAACGCGGGGCTGCCGCGGCGGGTCGCCCCGGACCGGTTCGAGTACGAAGTGGACTCGGACTACTTCGCGCGCTACGCGCGGAAGATGGTGGCGGCCGGTGCGGCCATCGTCGGCGGGTGTTGCGGCACGACCCCGGAGCACATCCGGGCGGTCGTCGACAGCGTGTCCACGGTCGCGTCGGAGCACTCGCGACGAGCGACCGTCCGCCCGCCAGCCGAGCGCGCCGCGCCCGCCCGCCCCGCGTCCGGCCTACTCGGCGACGCCGGCTTCGTCCTCGGTGGACTTGTCGGGTTGACGGCGGCGGACGCGACCGATCCGGCCGGCCAGCTGGCCGGCGTCCTGCGGCGGGCCGCTTTGGCCCGCGAGGCCGGCGTCGACCTGGTCGCCGTGCGATCGGAGCCGGGAGTACGCCTGCCCACCAACCCGGTCAGCGCCGGCGCGGCGGTGCAGGACCAGCTCGGTCTGCGCGCGGTCGCGGGCGTGTCCACCGCCGGCAAGTCGATCATGATGTTGCAGGCGAGCCTGCTCGGCGCGCACGCCCGCGGCGTCACCAGGGTCATCTGCGAGACGGGCACTCCGACGCTGGCCGGCGACTACCCGAACGCCGACGGTCGCTGGGACGTCGACTCGGTCGGCCTGGCGGAGCTGCTCGCCGGCCTCAACGCCGGTGCCGACCACAATGGACTGCGGCTGCCGAGCCGCACCCAGTTCGAGATCGGGGCGTGGGTCAATCCCGGGGCGCGCGACTTCGCGGCGGAGCTGCGCCGCACCCGGGCCAAGCTCGACGCGGGCGTGCACTTCCTGGTGACCCGGCCGATCTTCGAGCACATCGCGCTGACCCGGATGCTCGAGGTGGTCGCCGGCCGGGTGCCGGTCCTGGTGAGCCTGCGCGCCTTGGCGAGCTTCCAGGAGGCCGAGTACCTGCGCCACGAGGTGCCCGACGTGGTGCTGCCGGACAGCGCGCTTACGGCACTGGCCCGGGCGGGCGCCGCGCAGCGCCGGGTCGGCGTCGAGCTGGCGGTCGACCTGGCCCAGCGGGTCGCCGGACTGGCTGGCGGCCTCCTGGTCGGCGTGGACGACGATCCCAGCGCGCTGGTCGAGGTGCAGCGTGCGGTGAAGTCCCTCAAGGAGGGTACCTCGGCCCATGACCAGCCTGGCCCGCGCCTTGCCGCGCTCAGTGGACCGGCTCGGACATCTCCGACAGCCGGCCGACGCCCGTCTTCGCCGCGGCGCGCACGTGCGCGGCGCACGCCTGCCCGGCCCGCTCGACGTCGCCGGCCTCGATGGCATCGACGATCGCGGTCAGCTCGTGCACGGAGTCCAGCGCCCGGCCCGGCACCGACAGCGACGTCGACCGCAGCAGCCTGATCCGGCTCTGGAGGATCGTCAGCATCTCGGTCAGCGGTGGGCTCGCCGCCCCGCCAGCAGCGCCTCGTAGAACGCGTCCTTGGCGCGCAGTCGCTTGTTGGTGTCGCCGCGGGAGCGGACCGCCTTCTCGTACCCGGTCAGCGCCTTCCGCAGCTCGCGCACCCGCTGCGGCGTGGCCCGCTCGACGAACCGCTGCACCGCGAGGACCTCGAGCGCGACGCGCATCTCGTAGATGTCGACGGCCTCGGCGACCGACAGCACCGAGACGATCGCGCCGCGCTGCGGGATGACCGTGACGAGCCCTTCGGACGCGAGCCGCGCGAGCACCTCGCGAACGGTGGCGCGGGAGACGTCGAGCTCCTCGACAAGCTTGCGCTCGATCAGTCGCTGACCCGGCCGGATCTCGAAGTCGAGAATCGCCTGGCGCAGGACGGACACCGCCTGCTCCCGCAAGGGCGCGGCGACCCGGCCCACCGGACCGACGCTCCACTGGGCGGCGCCGTTCGCCTTCGCCGGGGTGCGGCTCGTGGTCTTGGCCGGCGTGCGGCTCGTGGTCTTGGCCGGCTTGCGGGGGGTCGACATGGCTCTGGACGCGCTCCCTCGCCTAAGAAAATGGGATTCTGTCCGACCAGCATACCGCCCGGCAAGGACTCCGATCGGACTTCGTGGCCGGGCACAAGATTGACGGACTGTCAGACAATCCCGTGGTAGCGTGAGTCAGCTCCGCCGCCGCGGGTGAAAGGGATTTCGATGACCTACGACCTGCTGCTCGTCAACGGCCATGTGCTCGATCCGGGCCAGGGCATCGACGACCGACTGGACATCGCCATCACCGGCGGCCGGATCGCCGCGGTGCAGCGGGAGATCCCGCCCGGGCAGGCCCGCCAGGTGCTCGACCTGAGTGGCACAGGGCGGTACGTCGTGCCCGGCCTGATCGACGTGCACACCCACGTGGCGTACGGGGCCACGACGCCCGGTGTCGGCATGCAGTGCTGCGCGCCAGACTTCATCGGCGTCGAGTCCGGGGTCACCACCGTGCTCGACGCGGGTTCCGTGGGCGTGGCGAATGTCGGTGTGCTCGCCGCCCACGTGGTCGACCAAGCCAGGACGCGGATCATCTGCTACCTCAACGTGGGCAGCCACGCGCACAGCATGCCCGGCAAGGCCGACGTGTCCGCGCTGACCGACATCAACGCCGACGCGATCCGGGCCTGCGTCGCGGCGAATCCCGGTCTGGTGCGCGGCTTCAAGCTCCGGCTCGTCGGCCCGCTGGTCCTGACCGACGGCGAGGAGATCGTCACCCGGTCCAAGGCGCTCGCCCGCGAGCATGGCGTGCCGCTGATGGTGCACATCGGCGACCTGTTCGGCGCGGCGGAGACCGCGGCCCGGATGCAGGAGGTCACCCGGTTTCTGATCGAGTCGTTCGGGCCCGGCGACATCCTGACCCACCTGTGTACGCCCAACGTCGGCGGCGTGATGCACGCTTTCGACCAGACCGCACCCCTGCTGGCGGCGGCCCGCGCGCGCGGCGTCGTGCTCGACTCCGCGCTCGGCATGGGCAACTTCGGCTACCGGGTCGCCAAGGAGCAGCACGCCGCAGGGCTCGGGCCGGACACCATCAGTTCGGACCTCACCGTCTTCGGCCAGACCTTCCACAGCCTGCTGGAGTGCATGGCCAAGTTCATGGCCGTCGGATACAGCCTGTCCGAGGTGGTCGAGATGACGACGGCGAACGCCGCCCGTGCGATCGGCCTCGACGACACGCTCGGCGCGATCGCGGTCGGGCGGGAGGCCGACCTGACCGTGTTCGACATGGTGCCGGGCGAGTTCGAGTTCACCGACACGGTCAAGGAGTCGTTCACCGGAGAGGCCGGGCTGGCGCCGGTGCAGACCATCCGGGCCGGCGTGCCGTACGCGCCGCGCTGGGGCACCCATCCGTGGGGCTGGTTGCCGGCGCGGGCCAAGGCGGTCGGCAACCCTTCACCCGCGGCCACCGCCGTGGCCGCCACGAGCTAGAGGAGTCCCGCGCATGAACCGAACCACCGACCGGATCCGCACCACCCACGGGGGCAACCTGCCCCGCCCGGAGGACCTGGACGCGCTTATCGCCAAGGGCGAGCCGGCGCGGGCCGACATCGACGCGCGGGTGCCGGGCGCGGTCGCCGAGGTGGTGGCGAAGCAGCTGGATTGCGGCGTCGACATCCTCAACGACGGCGAGTACGTCAAGGCGGCCGCGGCAACGCATTACCACGGGTACATCTTCTCCCGGGTCACCGGCTGGGAGTGGCTGCCGGTGGACGCGACCCGCCAGCCCAAGCGGGCCGGCGTGGGTGCCCGGGACCGCGCGGACTTCCCCGGCTTCTACGCCTCCGGGCTGTGGCTGTCCGGCTCGGGCGGCCCGGTCCGGCCCGGCTTCGCCACCCCCGGCGAGGTCCCGCCCGAGCGGACGACCGTCCAGGTGTGCACCGGCCCGGTCACGTACACCGGACAGGCGGCGATCGCCGAAGACGTGCGGGCGCTCAAGGCAGGCATCGAAGGCAAGGACGTCGACGGCTTCATCGCCGCGCTCGGCCCGCTCAGCCTCGGCGCGGGCGCCCGCAACGAGCACTACGACAGCGACGAGTCGTACATGATGGCGGTGGCCGAGGCGCTGCGCGAGGAGTACAAGGCGGTCACGGACGCGGGCCTCGTCCTCCAGATCGACGAGCCGGAGTTCGCCACGACCTGGCAGTACAATCCAGAGTGGACGCTCGAAGAGCTGCGGCGTTACCTGCGGTTCGCGGTCGAGGTCGTCAACCACGCGGTCGAGGGTCTGCCGAGCGAGCTGATCCGGTTCCACATGTGCTGGGGGAGCGGGCACCGTCCGCACACCCGGGACGTGCCGCTGCGCGACATCGCGGACCTGCTCGTCACCATCGACGCGGGTCACTATGCGGTCGAGTCCGGCAACGTCCGGCACGCGCATGAGTGGCGGGTCTGGGAGGACGTCAAGCTCCCCGAGGGCAAGGTGCTCGTGCCCGGCGTCGTCAGCCACGCGACCGACCTTGTCGAGCACCCGGAGCTGGTGGCCGAGCGGCTGGTCAACTTCGCCAGCGTGGTCGGCCGGGAGAACCTCCAGGCGGGTACCGACTGCGGGATCGGCTCCCGGGTGGGTCACGCCGAGATCGTCTGGGCCAAGCTGCGGGCGATGTCCGACGGGGCGGCCCTTGCCACGTCCCGTTTGTGGAAGGCTTAGGCCACCCGACCAGGGCGGATGACAAGATTGTATGATTGCCCTACAGTTTCCTGGGCAAGGTGCCGGGGAGGGCGGTGGGGCGGTGGCGGAGGTACTCGCGGTCCGGTATGGCACGCGTGCGGCCCGCAAGAGCGAGGTGTTCCTGCACTTCGACATGTACGGCGAACCCGACGCCGACATCCAGATGGACTACTACTTCTGGGTGCTGCGGCTCGGCGGCCAGACGATCCTGGTCGACTGCGGCTTCAACGAGGCCAGCGGCGGGCGCCGGAGGAGGACGATGCTCTGCCCGCCCAGCCGGGCCCTGTCCCGGCTGGGCATCGACCCGGGCACGATCACGACGATCGTCGTGACCCACGGCCACTACGACCACATCGGCAACCTGCCCGACTTTCCGGACGCGCGGCTGGTGATGGCCCGGCGGGAGTACGACTTCTGGACCAGCCCGATGGGCGGCAAACCGCTCTTCGCCGTCTCGGCGGAGACCGACGACGTGGCGGCGCTGCACGCGGCGCACGACGAGGGCCGGATCGAGTTCTTCACCACCCACACCAGCCTGCCCGGCGGCGTCGACCTGGTCGAGGTCGGCGGGCACACCCCGGGCCAGCTCATCGTGCGGGTGGGAGATGTGGTGCTCGCCTCCGACGCGCTGCACTACTACGAGGAGCTGGACGAGGACCGCCCGTTCGTCCACGTCGCCGACCTGCCGGCGATGTACGCGGGGTTCGACATGCTGCGCCAGCTCGGCGAGACGCACCGCCTGGTCGCCGGGCACGACCCGGACGTGATGCGGCGGTTCCCAGTCGTCGGCGACGGCCTCGCCGCACTGATCACATTGGACGGGAGTTAGGTATGCGCGGACTCGCGGGCAAGGTCGCGGTGGTGACCGGTGCGGCCGGCGGTATCGGTGCGGCCACCGCGCGGCGGCTGGCCGCCGACGGAGTGCACGTCGTCGCGGTGGACACCGACGAGGACGGGGTGCGGGCGGTGGCGAAGTCGCTCGACACCGACGGCGCCTGGATATGCGCCGACGTGTCCAACGAGGGCGGCGTGAAGTCCTATATGGACCTCGCCGTCGAGCGGTTCGGCCGGGTCGACCTGCACCACCTCAACGCCGGCATCGCCGGTACGCTCGCCCCCTGCCGGACGTGACCCTGGCCGAGTTCAACCAGGTCATGGCAGTGAACGTGCGCGGCGTCTTCCTCGGCGTCCGCGCGGCCTTCCGCCGATACGCCGAGCAGGGCGGCGCCGGGAGCATCGTGATCACCGGCTCGATCGGCAGCCTGCGCGGCAGCGCGGACCTGCTGGCGTACCAGACGTCGAAGCACGCGGTGCTCGGGATCCTGCACGGCGCCGCGATGTACGGCGGACCGCTGGGCGTCCGGGTGAACGCGGTCGCGCCCGGCATCGTCCCCACCGACCTGTTCGCCGCGACGCCCGACGCGGCCGGCGGCAAGGACGACATGGTGCGGCGGGCCAGCAGTACCCCGCTGCGGCGGGCCGGCACCGGCGACGACATCGCGAGCGTGGTGGCGTTCCTGCTCAGCGACGACGCCGCGTACCTGACCGGCGAGGTGGTCTCGGTCGACGGCGGCGCCAGCATCGTGAGCACGGTACGGCCGTCGGGTGGCGCCGGCGCCTGGGACTTCGCCGCCCACGACCGCGCGCTGTACGGAAAGGACGTCTCATGAGGGTGGGGTTCGTCGGGCTGGGCAACATGGGCGGCCGCATGACCCGCAGGCTCGTCGACGCCGGCACGCCGGTGCTCGGCTTCGACACCGACCCGGAGCGGGCGGCCGCGGCGGGTGCCTCGCTGGCCGGCAGCGTGCAGGCGGTGGCCGAGGAGAGCGACGTGGTCTTGCTCTCGTTGCCGGACAGCCCGGTCGTGGAGGCGGTCGTGCTCGGCCCCGGCGGCGTACTGGAGTCCGGCCGCGCCGGCCAGATCGTGGTCGACCTCAGCACCGCGGCACCGGCCTCGACCGTCCGCGTCCACGACGCGCTCGCCAAGGCCGGCATCGAGTACCTCGACGCGGGCATCTCCGGTGGTGCCGCCGCGGCGGAGCGGGGCAAGCTCACCATCATGGTCGGCGGGTCAGCGGACGCCCTCGCGACGGTGCGGCCGGTGTTCGCCGCCTTCGCCAGCACAGTCGTCCACATGGGACAGCCGGGTGCCGGGCACACGACGAAGGTGCTCAACAACTTCCTCAACGCGATAAGCCTCGCCGCGACCGCCGAGGTGATGGTGGCCGCCAAGCGGGCGGGACTTGACCTGGCCCAGGTGCTCGACGTACTCAACGCCAGCAGCGGGGTCAACTTCGCCACGCTCAACCGCTTCCCGCACATCATCAAGGGCGACTACCTCGAAGGCGGGCTCACCAACTCGCTGATGACCAAGGACGTCGCGCTGTACGTCGACTGCCTGGGCCAGCTCGGCGTACCGTCGCTGTCGGCCGCGGGGCCGCTCGCCGCGTTCGGGCTCGCCAACAACCTCGGGTACGCCGACAAGATCAGTAACCGCGTGGTCGACGCGATCGGCGACGTCGCCGGCGGGACGCGGCTGCACACACCGGAGGAGCACTGATGGAGATCGTTCGGGGGAGTGCCGGCAGGCTGCCGTCCGAGCAGCGCACGGCCACGTTTACCGGCACCGTCTTCGCCGACCCGCTGCGGTCCGGGCCGGACGTCACCATGGCGAGCGTATTCTTCGCGCCCGGCGCCCGGACCTACTGGCACAGCCACGAAAAGGGGCAGATCCTGGTGGTCACCGCCGGCTCCGGCCTGGTCTGCTCGGCCGGCGGCGTACCGCAGCTGCTGCACCCGGGTGACACGGTGTGGGTGCCGCCCGGCGAGGCGCACTGGCACGGCGGCGGCCCGGAGACGTACCTGGTCCACCTGGCGATCTCGCTGGGCCAGACCGGCTGGCGCGACGCGGTCACCGACGACGAATACCTGGCCCGCGCATGATCGGCTTCGTCGGGCTGGGCAACATGGGCGGTCCGATGGCCGCGCGGCTGGTCGAGGCCGGGCACGACCTGTGCGTGTACGACGTCCTGCCCGCCGCCCGCGAGCATTTCGCTGGCACCGCGACGCTCGCCGAGAAGGTGACCGACGTGTCCACATCGGACACGGTGCTGCTCATGCTGCCCGACTCCACAGTGGTCGAACACGTCGTGCTCGGCGAAGGGCTCCTGGACCAGCTCGCCCCGGGCACGCTGCTCGTCGACATGAGCTCCTCGGATCCCGGCCGTACCCGCGCGCTGGCCGGCACCGCCGCCGAGCGGGGTGTCACGCTGGTGGACGCGCCGGTCTCCGGCGGTGTCGCGGGGGCCAAGGCGGGCACGCTGACCATCATGGTGGGTGGCCCCGCGGACGCTTTCGCGGCGCTGGGACCGCTCTTCGGTGTGCTGGGCACGCGCGTGGTGCACGCCGGCGAGGTGGTGGGGGCCGGCCACGCCATCAAGGCGCTGAACAACCTGATGTCCGCCGCACACCTGATGGTGGCGTCGGAGGCGCTGCTCGCCGGGCAGGCGTTCGGGCTGGACCCGCGGGTGATGCTCGACATCGTCAACGCCTCCAGCGGCCGCAGCGGCTCGACCGAGACCAAGTGGCCGAAGTTCGTGCTGCCCGGCACGTACGACTCCGGGTTCGGCCTGCGCCTGATGCTCAAGGACATGGGCATCGCGCTCGGCCTGCAGGAAGCGACCGGTACACCATCGGCGGTTTCCGCGGCGGCCGTGGCGGCCTGGGCGGCGGCGGCCGAGGCACTGCCCCGGACGCCGACCACACCGAGGTCGCCGCCTGGCTGATGGCGCGCATGACAACCGACGAACAAGGGAGTGGCCCGTGCTGACCGCCGAACAGCAGCAGATCAAGGACGAGTTCATCGCGGTCCGCTCCACGTGGAGCGACACCTGGGAGCGGATCCTGGAGCTCGACCCCGCTTTCCTGCGCGCGTACCTGAACTGGTCGGCCGTGCCGTGGCGGAAGAACCACCTCGACCCGAAGGTCAAGGAGTTCATCTACGTCGCCGTCGACGCGGCCGCCACCCACATGTACACGCCCGGCGTCCGGCAGCACATCCGCGCCGCGCTGGCCTTCGGCGCCACCCCGGCCGAGCTGATGGAGGTGCTGGAGCTGACCAGCACGCTGGGCATCCACGCCTGCAACATCGGCATACCGCTGCTGCTCGAAGTGCTGGAGGAGGAGGGCCTGCGCACCGGCCCGGCACCGCTGGACGAGCGGCGGGAGCGGCTGAAGGCCGAGTTCACCAAGAACCGCGGCTACTGGCACGAGTTCTGGGACGGCCTGCTGGAGCTCGACCCCGAGCTGTTCGAGGCGTACGTCGAGTTCTCCTCGGTGCCGTGGAAGACCGGCGTACTCGAACCGAAGGTCAAAGAGTTCGTCTACATCGCCTTCGACGCGGCGGCCACCCACCTGTACGCACCCGGCCTGAAACTCCACATGCGCAACGCGATCCGCCTCGGCGCCACGACCGAGGAGATCGTCGAGGTGCTGGAAATCGCCAGCGTCATCGGCATCCACGCCGCGACGACCGCCGTCCCCATCCTCGCCGAGGAGCTGCGACGCGACCGCGAGGCCACCGCCAGCTAGCGTCCACGGTGGCGGCTGCGGGATCCATTCAGGACCGAGATCCGAGCTACCACGACGTCCGCGGTGGTTCAGACCGCTGCTCCCGCAGCCTCACCCTCCGCGCTTCACAACCAAACCCGCCACCCGCACGGCCCGCGCTGACGGTGGGTGGGACGCGCCCGCTCTGCTTCCCTAGGGAAGCGGGCCCCGCGACAAGCAGCGGATGGCGGCAGGCCACGGACTCTTCCTTGATCGGCCCGATCGCGGGGTGCCCCTCCTGCGTCCGTGGCGAAAAAGCGCCCCGCCAGGGGCAATTTCTCGACACGGACGCCCCAACCACCCACCGATCAAGGCACCGTCCTGATCGGACGGAGGGTCAGGTGATCGGTTGGGGGGCGACTACGCCGATGTCGGTGTGGACGTCGACCACCACCGGGCGGTCGGCGGACAGGGCGCGGTCCAGCGCGCCGGCCAGGTCGCCCGGCTTGTCGACGCGGATGCCCAGCGCGCCCATCTCCTCGGCGATCCGCGCGAAGTCCACGTCCTTGTAGGTCCACAGCTCGCGTGCGCGGTCGGTGGCCTGCCCGCCGTATGCCCGGTCGAAGCCGCGCTTGCTCTGGTTGCCGCCGTGGTTGTTGTTCACTACGGTGACGAGGTTGACCCGCCGGCGTACGGCGGTCTCGACCTCGCCGAGGTGGTAGTAGAAGCCGGCGTCGCCGGTGAAGGCGACCACGGGCCGGTCGGGCGCGCCGCACTTGGCGCCGATGCCCGCCGAGAATGCCCAACCCAGGTGGCCGGCGGTGCGCAGGTAGCTCTGCGCCGGCGCGGTGATGTCGTGGAACTGCGCCATCCACATGCCGGCGTGGCCGGTGTCGACCACGAGGACCGCGTCGGCCGGCAGGCCGGCGGTCAGCTCGGCGCAGACGCGCTCGGGGCGGATCGGCACCGCGTCGCTCGTGAGCACGTCGCGGTAGCGGGCCCGCCACGCCGCCTTGGCATCATCCACTTCGGACAGCCAGGCCGTGCGGTCGGGCTGTCCATGATGGACGGCGAGCGCCAGCATCCGGGTGAGTGCGGCCTTCGCGTCGGCGACGACGGGCGCCCGCAGGGGGTAGTTGCGGCCGAGGCGCGACGGCTCGATGTCGATCTGGACCGCCGGGGTGCCGATCGGTGGTACCGCCCAGAAGTGCGTGGTCATGCCGCCCGTCGCGGTGCCGATGAAGCAGACCAGGTCCGCGCGGCCGACGATCTGGTTGGCGCACTCGCGGGAGTACGTGCCGACCACGCCGGCGGACAGCGGGTGGGTGCCCGGGATCGTGTCCTTGCCGTTGGCCGAAGTCGCCACGGGGATGCGCAGCGCCTCGGCGAGTGCCACGAGTTCGGCGCCGGCGCCGGATGTGCGCACCCCACCGCCGGCGACGATGACCGGCCGCCGCGCCTCGGCGAGCAGCCGGAGCACCGCGGTCACGCTCTCGTCGTCCGGCGCCGGCCGCACCGGTGGCACCTGCGCGAAGCCCGGCTCGACGAGCGGCTCGGCGTCGGTTTCCGCCGTGTCTAGCTGCCCTTCGTTGCCCTGGATCTGTAGGTGGACCGGGCCGGGGGAGCCGGTGGTGGCCACCCGGAACGCGTGCCGGAGCATGTCGGGAAACCGGCTGGCGTCGTCGATCGTGCCGTTGAACTTGGTCACCGGCTCGAACGCGGGCAGGTCGTCGATCTCCTGGTACACGTGCCGGAACTTGGTCGCCGGTGACCGGCCGCCGGTGAGCGCGATGACGGGGGAGCCGGCCAGGAAGGGCTCGCGCAGGCCGGCGGCGAGGTTGAGCGCGCCGACCACCTGTGCCGCGACGACGCCGGGGCGGCCGGTCACGCGGGCGTAGCCGTCGGCCATGTAGGCGGCGGCCTTCTCACCGTGCGTGACCACCCGATGGATGTGCGGGTGGTGCTGCTCGATCTCGGCCAGGGTACGGCGGAGGATCGCCGGCACCAGGAAGACATGTGTCACGCCGTAGCCGTCGAGCATGTCCGCGACGATCCGTGCACCGGTGCGGCGGCTCACGCGCTGGTGCTCCCGACCGCCGTCTCTTCGCGCAGCTGCTCGATCACCTGCTGGGCGAGGCGGAACGACTCGAGCGCGGCCGGCGCACCGCAGTACGCCGCGGTCTGTAGCAGCACCTCCTGGATCTCGTCCTGGGTGCATCCGTTGCGGAACGCGCCGCGCACGTGCACGGAGAACTCGTGCGGGCGGTTGAGCGCGGTCAGCATCGCGAGGTTGAGCAGGCTGCGGGTGCGCCGGTCGAGCCCGGGCCGGGTCCAGACGTCGCCCCAGCAGCTCGCCGTCACGTACTCCTGCACGACGCGGGTGAAGTCGGTGGCGTTCGCCATCGATCTGTCCACATGCGAGTCGCCGAGCACTTCGCGCCGGACCCGCATGCCGCGCTCGCGTCGGCTCTCGTCATCACTCATGGACCGCTCCCATCTCAATGTCCGATCATCATACAATCCGACGAGGCGAACGGAAGGGAGCCGATGGTGAATCACATGGAGTGGCTAGGCCTGGTCCTGCTCGGAGAGGGCGATAAGCCCAGCGCGGCCGGCCTCTTCGACGTGCCGGGCGCAGGCCGCGGCGGCGGCGTCGGCATCGTTGGCCAGGACGGCGTCGACGATCGCGCGCAGCTCCTTGGTGCTGTGCTCGACCCGCCCCGAGACGGACAGCGACAGCGACCGCAGCACGCTCACCCGCGCGTGCAGGCTGCCGACGACCGACCGCAGCGCGTCGTTGCCACCGCCTTCGAAGAGCACGTCGTAGAAGGCGTCCTTGGCGGCGAGGACCGGTGAACCCTTGGCGGTCAGCCGCTCGATCCGCTCGATAGCCCGGACCAGCGCCTTGCGCTGCGCGGGGCTGGCCTGCTCGACGAAGAGGCGGCCGGCGAGGGCCTCCAGCACCGAGCGCACCTGGTACAGCTGGCGCGCCTCCTCGGCGCTGACGCTTGTGACGATGGTGCCCCGGTTGGGGATCGCGGTGACCAGGCCCTCGGCGGCGAGCTCGCGCAGCGCCTCGCGGACGCTGGTGCGCGAGACACCGGTCAGCTCCACAAGCTCGCGCTCGATCAGGCGCTGTCCCGGCGCGAGCCGGCGGTCGAGGATCGCCTGGCGCAGGTTTTCCACGACCTGTGAGCGGATGAGGGCTGGGGTCCGCTCAACCCGCAACGTATTCGCTCGGGTCACCGCCGTCCTCCCTCCGCGCGCCACCTGACCTGCTTGTGCCTGACATCGTACCCACCCGGAGCCGCCTGGCGGGTAGCCGCGTCGGAGGCTTCGCCCGTTGTTTCAAATCGTATGACGATGCTACAATCCTGCGGACCAAAACCCCTTGTGAGGAGCGTTATGAGCGCGGTCGACCTGCACTGGCTGATCGGACTTGACGCGTGAGTGCGCGGCTGGGGTTCGCGCGCCGGCTGGCGTCGACCGACCGCTGCCTCGTCGGTACGTGGGTGAAGATCCCGGCGCTGGAGCCGATCGAGATCCTCGCCGACGCCGGGTTCGACTACATCGTCATCGACCAGGAGCACGCGCCGCTGACGTTCGAGTTCGCCTACCAGGCCACGGTGGTGGCGCAGGGGGCCGGCATGTCGGTCCTCGTCCGCGTGCCCGACCGCAGCGGGGGTTACCTCCAGCGGCTGCTCGACGTCGGGGTCGACGGCATCCTGGTGCCACGCGTCACCTCCGTCGCGGAGGCCAGCACGGCGGTCCGGCAGATGCTCTTCTCGCCCGCCGGCGAGCGCGGCCTCGGCACCACGTCCCGTGCAGGGCGGTGGGGCGGCCTGGCCCGCGACGAGTACCTGCGCGCCGGCAACGAGGAGGTCATGCGGGCGGTCCAGCTCGAGGAGCGCGCCGCGATCGAGGCGGTCGACGAGATCCTCGCCGTCGCCGGGCTCAACGGGGTCTTCCTCGGCATGGGCGACCTCCAGCTGTCATCCGGCCTGCCGCAGTCCGACCCCGCGCTCCAGAAGCTTGTCGACCGGTTGCTGACCGCCGCGCGGGCGCGCGGTGTGCCCGCCGGTACCGCCGTGCAGACCGCCGCGCAGGCACAGGCGGCGGCCGAGCGCGGCTTCCGGTATGTCATGGTCAGCAACGACACGAGCCTGCTGAGGAGCGCCGCGACGAACGCCGTCGCCGGCCTCGGCAGCCGATTCACCGAAGGGGACAGCCATGGCGTATGACGCTTCCGATCTGCGCTCCACCCTGCCGTCGAGCGAGAAACCCGCGCCGGAACGGTTTTCGGGGTCGGAGCACGTCAAGTTTCGCGACCTGGCCCCGGTGGAGAAGGCCGACGGTATCGCCACCTGGTATGCGCGCGGGCAGAACTTCGTCGTCGGTTACTCCGAACTGGACGGTACCGCCACGTTCACCCGGAGCGAGCAGCCCGACGAGTACGTGGTGCTGCTGGCCGACGACTCCCTCGCCGCCGAGGTGCGGGCGCCCGGCGAGGAGGTCTCGGTCAGCGGTCGCACGATGCTCGTCCTGCCGCCCGGCGACAGCACGGTCACCGTCATCGGACAGGGCCGCGTGCTGCGGCTGCTGACCACGCGCTCAGCCGACATCGCCGCGCTCGCCGCCAACGCCGACTCGTACGCCGAGCCGCACGAGAATATCCCCGACTTCCAGCCGTGGCCCGAGCCGGTGGGCGGCTACCGCGTGCGCACCTACGACCTGACCGTCCCGCCACTGTCGAACCCGTCGTTCCGGCTGTACCGCTGCACGACCTTCATGGTGAACTTCATCGACCCGAAGCAGGGGCCGCGCGACCCGTCGAAGCTCTCCCCGCACAAGCACGACGACTTCGAGCAGTGCTCCATCGTCCTGGCGGGGAGTACACGCACCACATCCGCTGGCCGTGGACGACAAACCGGGCCCACTGGCGCGAGGACGAGCACGAGGTCTGCCAGGCGCCGTCGGTCACGGTGATCCCGCCGCCGTCCCTGCACACCAGCGAGGCGATCGGTGCCGGCGAAAACCACCTCATCGACGTGTTCTCGCCGCCGAGGTTCGACTTCTCCGCGATGGAGGGTTGGGTGTTCAACGCCGACGACTACCCAGCCCCGTCCAGCCGATGAGCCGCGACAAGGCCCCGATCCGGGTCGCCATCATCGGCGCCGGGTTGGGCGGCATCGCGGCGGCCGTCAAGCTCCGCCAGCGGACCTCGGCCAGCTTCGTCATCTTCGAGCAGTCGGCCGGCGTCGGCGGTACCTGGTTCGACAACCGGTACCCCGGCTGCGAAGTGGATGTGCACTCGCACGCGTACTCGTTCTCGTTCCTCAAGTACGACTGGCCGCGTACCCACGCCACCCAGCCGGAGCTGCTCGCGTACGCCGAGCACGTGGTCGAGCGGTTCGGGCTCACCCCACACCTCCGCCTGAACACCCGCGTCACCGACCTGGTGTGGGAGGAGTCGAGCGACTGCTACGTACTGTCCACAGAGCACGGTGACAGCGAGGAGTTCGACGTCGTCATCTCCGCGCTGGGACTGCTCAGCGTGCCGAGGTACCCGGAGTGGCCGGGGCTCGACACCTTCGCCGGGCCGTGCTTCCACACCTCGCGCTGGGAGGAGCACGACCTCACCGGCAAGTCCGTCGCGGTGGTGGGCACCGGGTCCACCGCCGTGCAGATTGTCCCGGCGATCGCGCCGAAAGCCGACAAGGTCTACGTCTTCCAGCGCGAACCCGGCTGGATCGAGCCCAAGCACGAGCGTGACTTCAGCCCCACGGAGCGGTGGTGGTACCGCAACGTACCGCTCGCCCAGCGGGCACACCGGGCCTGGATCTTCCACCAGGGCAACCGGCGGTTCAAGGGGTACGACACCGGATCCCAGCGGCAGCGGCGGATGCGCGACGTGTGCCAGCGGTTTATCGCGGAGAGCATCGAGGATCCGGCGACGCGGGCGGCGGTCACCCCGGACTACCCGTGGGGGTGCAAGCGGCCGGTCATCTCCTCCACCTTCTACCCGTCGCTCAACCGCGACAACGTGGAGCTTGTGCCGCACGCGGTGAGCCGCGTGACCCCGACCGGCGTGGTCGACGCGACCGGGACCACCCGCGACATCGACGTGCTGGTCCTGAGCACCGGCTTCCAGCCGACGCGCTTTCTGGCCAGCATCGACGTCAAGGGTCGCGACGGGCGCAGCATCCACGACGCCTGGCGGGAACGGGCCAGCGCCTTCATGGGCATCACCGTGCCCGGCTTCCCGAACTTCTTCATCCTCTATGGACCCAACACCAACGGCGGAGTGTCCATCATCGCCCAGCTGGAGCGGCAGGCCGAGGTCGTCGTGGGCGCCGTGCGGCGCCTGGCCCGCGGCCGGCGCCGCAGCATCGACACGAAGCCCGAGGCGGCGCGGCGCTTCGTCGCGTGGGTAGACCGCCGGCTCGCCACGAACGCCTCGGCCATGGAGTCCGGCTGCCACAACTACTACCACGACCCGGCCGGACACAACGTGACGCAGTGGCCAGGCGGCCACCTCGCCTACGCGATCGCCACCCGCGTCATCGCCCGCTTCGGCCTCCGCACCCGAAGCTAGAGAGCGCTTGGAGTTAGGGCGGCCTCGGCGTCTTGTCGCGGATAAAGATCCAAACCCAAGGAAATCGAGCTACCGCGATGTCCGTGGTGGTCCAGACCGTCGCTCCCGCGGCCTCACCCTTCGCGGTTGGGCAAGCTGACCCCTGGGTCGTGGTCGGCCGACCACGACCGTCGCTGCCGGGTCCGCGCTCCAAGCCCAACCTTGATCTGCTGTCTGGCAGATCGTGGTACAGAGTTGCTCCTGGAGGGGCGGTTGGGTACCAAGATCTCTCGCGTTCGGAGTAGGTAAGCGGAGCGAATGCGCCTGCGCACCCACCTTTGGTCCCGGTCGGGGTTGGGGTTGGGCTTGGACCGCGGACGTGGCAGCGGAGGTCGGGGGTTTCGGGGAGCGCTAGCGAGCCGCCGACCGCAGCGGTGCCCGCGGGAGCATACGGTCTGCGACTGGCGCGGACCGGGGCAAATACCGATCTTAAGAGGGCGCGGGGGTTGGGTGTGCGCGCTGGTCGCATTTGCCCTGCTTTCCTCCCGGGAAGCGCTATGCGTCTGGCTCTTGGGCGGGGGCCGCTTCCTCTGGGAAAGCAGAGCAGGCCAGGGGTAGCCTTTCCTCAACATCCACCCGGTCTGAGGAAGCGCGCGATGGCCGAGGCCTCCGCCTCACGACGAAGCGTCGAAACCGAACCGACGCTCGCCGTACCCGCTGCTGCCGGGCCCGTGGCCGGTCCAGGGGGTGGCGGCGCTTCGCTGACCGTCCAGGTCCTCGGTCCCTTGCGTGTGTGGCGTGACGGCGTCGAGGTCGACACCGGACCGCGGCAGCAGACCTACCTGCTGGCCCTGCTGCTGATGCGTGCGGGTCGACCGGTGAGCCCTTCTGAGCTCATCGACCTCATCTGGGACGACAGCATGCCGACGTCGGCGTTGAACATCGTTCAGAAATATGTCGGGACGTTGCGACGGCTGCTCGAACCGGACCTGCCCGCGCGGGCGGCCGGCTCCTACCTCCACCGCCGCAGCGGCGGCTACCAGTTCGACGACAGCCACGTGGCACTCGACCTGACTGAGTTTCGCCAGCTCCTCGGCCTGGCCCGCGCCGCACTGGACGCTCAGCGGTTCGAGGAGGGAGCCGATGCTTACGGAGAGGCTTTGTCGCGGTGGCGAGGGTCCGCGGGCGACGGGCTGGCCGTCAGCGCCACCGCTGGCCCCCTCTTCGCCTCCGTCAACCGCGAGCTGCTCGACGCCTGCGTCGAGGCCGCTCGCGTTATCGTGCCTCGCGGTCGTGCCGCACGCATCTTGCAACCCCTGCGGCTAGCCGCATGGATCGAGCCCTTCGACGAGACCATCCAGGCGACGCTCATGACCACCCTGGCAGCGTCGGGACAGCAGGCGGAGGCCCTGTCCGTGTTCGACACGGTGCGCGCACGGCTGGCCGACGAGCTGGGCATAGATCCCGGTCCGGCGCTTCGCGAGGCGCACCGACACGTCCTTCAGCAAGCCGAGGCTGTCTTTACACCACGCTCCGCCGGTCTTCCTCCCGAAGCCTCGCCCAGATCTGAGTCCGGCGTGCGCTCCACAGCCGGAGCGCGGGAACGTTCCGGCAGTCAGTCCGATCGTCTGGTGGGTCGACAGGAGGAACTTGCCCTCCTCCGTCATGCCGTCGAGTCTGCCACCCTCGCCGGGGCGAGGATCGTCCTCGTCGAGGGTCCACCAGGGGTGGGCAAGAGTCGGTTGGTCGCCGAAGTCACCGACGAGGCCGCTGCGAACGGTGCTTTTGTGGTCTGGGGTCGATGCCACGAGGGCGAAGGCACTCCGTCGATGTGGCCCTGGGTCCAGATTGTCGAGGCCCTGATCGCGGCACTGCCTGAGGACGATCGGGCGCGTTGGACCGCCGAACTTGGCGGCCTGCTACAGCACCCCGCACACCGTGCCGAAGTCCTGGCGCGGCCCGATGCCAGAGCGCAGTTCCGTTTGTACAGCAACGTCGTCGCACTGTTCAGCGCGGTCGCCGCACGCCAGCCTTTGGTCGTGGTCGTGGACGACCTTCACTGGGCAGACCAGTCCTCGCTTCAACTCTTCGCACACCTGGCCGAGTCGCTCCCGGCCAGCAGCGTGTTGATGGGCACCCTACGCGGCCACGCACCGACACCCAGTCAACACGTGCGGCGCATGCTGGCGGCGGTCGCGCGCCAAGACCGCCACCGACGCATCGCTCTTGGTCCCCTCGACCCATCCGATGTCGCCGAGCTGGTCCGCCAGGAGACTGGTCAGTCTCCGAGTCCCGGCGTCGCGCGGAGCATTCAGGCCCGCACCGAGGGCAACCCGCTGTTCGTCCGCGAGCTCGCGAGGTTTTTGGCCGAAGAGAACCACCTGTTTGACCAGGCGGCAGCCCAAGCCGCCGTCCCGGCCACGGTACGCGACATCGTCCGCGACCGGACGAGCAAGCTCGACGAGGGAGACCGTCGCCTGATCGACATCGCGGCCCTGATGGGCCGCGACATCGACGCCCGCCTGTTGGCGAGCGCATCCGACCTCGACGTGTCGCAGTGCCTCACTCGCCTAGAGGCCCTCGAGGAGCTTGGCTTGGTCGAGGTGACCTCCGGCTACCTGGGTGACTGGCGGTTCGTGCACGATCTCGTCCGCGAGTCGGTAGCCCGCTCGACCACACGATCGGATGCGAGCCAATTCCATCTGCGGATCGCGGCCGCGCTCGCGCAGATCCAGGAACCAGCCGAGCGCCATGGTGAGGCACTCGCCCACCACCTGTGCTCGGCGGGCCCGCTCGCCGAGCCGAAGCAGACGGCGCAAGCACTCGTCGTCGCGGCCCGCATCGCGACAAGACGATCCGCCTACGAGACCGCGGAGAAGCACCTCGACACCGCGACCCGCATCGCACGCGGCGCCGGACTCCTCGACCTCGAGCTGACCGCGCTCACCGAGCTGACGGCCATCGCGGGTATCCACGCCGGCTTCGTCGGAGCCACTATGGACCATCTGGACCGCGCCGAGGAGGTCGCGCGGTCGCTCGGCCAGGAACGAGAGGCTATCGGCTTCCTCTTCTCCCGCTTCCTGGCTCACGCCCAGGGCATCCAGCTCGACGCCGCTGGGCGCCTCGCGCGCCGACTGCTGGATTATGGCCGGCGCTCCTCGGACCCTGTCGTCCGGGCTTCCGGCCATCACGCGTGGGGAGTGCACCAGTGGAGTTCGGGCAACGTCGGTGAGGCATATCGAAACCTGAGCCAGTCAGATGCGCTCATCCGTGCCCATCGAGACGCCGAGCCGCTGCGACACCGTCTTCAGATGATGACGCCGGTCATGTTAGCGCTCAACACCGCGCTGCGCGGCGACCTTGTCGCCGCGCGCGAGCTTTTCGACGTGGTGGAGTTCGGCGCTGGCGACGACCCCTATGCCATCAGCATCTGGGGCTCGTTCGCGGTCACCGCGGCCGCCGCCGCGGGAGACTTCGCCTGGGCGCTTTGGACGGCTGAGAAGGCGATCAGCGCTGACCCGGACTTCTCCTTCACATTCTCCGGCAGCTACCCACGGCTCGCGAGGCACTGGGCGACGGCCATGTCCGGCGGTGACCCGGTCACGCCGGCCATCGAGATGGAGCGCATTATCGAGGCCACACTGGTCGACCCACCTCGATCGAACCTAGCCACGTGGTACGCGCTTCTCGCCGAGGTCCAGCTTCGCGCCGGCGATCTCTCCGCCGCCATGACCGCGTTGGACAAGGCCGAGACGTTCATCGACACGTACGGCGAACGATATGCGGAGGGCTTGGTCATCCTCATCCGCGCGAAGGCATTCCGAGCCGGCGGCGACGTCCAGTCCGCCGTGCGCGCCGCCCATCGAGCGCTCACCCTTGCGCAGGAGCGCGGAGCCCACCTTTTCGCCACGCGCGCCAACGACTTGCTCGCCGAACTCCCCGGCGGCGGGTCCCTACGAGGGGACGATGCTGGGGTGGCCGGCGGCTAGCGAGATCTCGGCGATGTGCAGCTCGCCGTCCACTGTGGCGGTGGGGAAGCGGTCCCACACGGCCGGCTCGTGAAACGGCAGGATTCGCCGGGTCTCCCGGCCTACGCTCTCCAGCAGCCCGTCGGCGAAGTCGAGCCACGTCGTGGCGCTGCCGGTGCTCATCGCGATGGGTACGAGGACGCCGTCGCCGCGCAAGCCTTCGACGTTTTCGTAGCTGTACACGTTGTCGCCGGCGAACACCCACGGCCCGTCCACCTCGTTGGTGACCGCGACCACCTGCGAGCCCGCGGTGTGGGTGTCGTACGCCGGGCGCAGCTCGATGCCCGGCGCGACCTCGAACGTACCCTCGACGAGCGTCGACCGCCTCGCCGCCAGCCGCTGCGGCAGGTCGGCCTGGCTGAACCGGGTCAGGAACTCGAACCGGCCGGGGCGGGCGGCCGCGGCCAGGTAGCGGTCGATCTCCCGCCGCTGGATGTAGACGTGTGCGTCGGGGAACGCGTCGACGCAGCCGGCGTGGTCGAAGTGGTTGTGGGTCAACAGGATCGTGTCGACCTGCTCGGGCTGTACGCCCACCGCGGCGAGCATGTCGACCGGCGCCCGCCACCGGGTGTAGCCGTACTTGGCGGTGAGCCTGTCGTAGACGGTCTGGTCGACAAATCCGGTGTCCACCAGCACGCAGCGGTCGGCCGAGCGGACAAGCCCGAAGCAGTACGGCATCCGCCGGTGCCCCTCGTTGGGCTGGGCGGCGAAGATGTTGCTGGCCGGAAAGCGGTCGACGAAGCCGTACTCGAGGATCCAGATGGAGTAGTTCACGGCGCGACCGCCGGCGGTTGTACGTCGAAGACGGCCAGCTGCAAGGCGACCATCGTGTAGTAGCCGATGAGCGTGACCAGCTCGAAGAGCTCCACCTCGCCGAGCACGCCGGCCGCGTCCCGAAACTCGCCGTCGTCCAGCGTGCCGTGGTCGAGGATCCGCCGCGTCGTACGGTAGACGCAAGCCTCCACATCGGACATCCCAGCCGGCTCCTCGCCAGCGGCGAGCGCCGCCAGGTCGGCGTCGGTCAGGCCGGCCGCCGCGCCGGCTCGCGTGTGCGCGTACAGCTCGAACGGGCTGCGGTGGTGGTGGCCGGCGAGCAGGATCGCGATCTCGCAGGCCCGGGCGGGCAGCCGCGAGCCGAAGCGCACCGCACCGCCGATGTGCCGCAGCGCCTGACCGAACGTGGGGCTGAGGATCCAGACCGCGGGCGGGCCCTGGAGCCGGCCGTCCGCGCCGACGAGCCGGAACGGGCTGTCCGGCGCGGCGCGGGGTCCGGTGGCGTACCACTCGTACAGCTCTCGCTGGGCATCGGTCATGTCCGCGGGATCGAGGTCGTCGACTCTCATACCGGTACCCCCAGAAAGGCGCGCGGGTTGGCGGCCACCATCGTGGCGATCTGCTCGGCGGTCCAGCCGAGGTACGCGAGCTGCTCCACGAACATACGCAGGCACTCCGGCTCGGGCGGCACCCAGCGGGAGAACACGTCGGTGGTCAGGATCGCCCGCTCCGGCCCGACACCGGCCAGCGCCTCGTGCACGTCCCGGATCGTCAGGTGCCCGTCCGGATGTACCAGCGGCGCGTTGCAGAACTCGAGGTACGCGCCCATGTCCACGAACTCGCGCAGCCGCGCCGCGTCCTTCGCGTAGTGCAGCGGGTGGGTGACCAGCAGCCGCTGTCCGATCCCCGCGCAGTACTCGGCGACCGCCCGGCTCTCCTCGACCGAGGCGTGACCGGTGGCCAGCGCGAGGCCGAGCGCGTGGCAGGCGTCGACGACTGCCCGCGCCCGGCCGGACAGGGCGCCCGTGGAGTCGCACAGCGCGATGGCGGTGCGGTCGTTGTACTCGCCGAACGACGGGGAGATACGGCGCAGCAGCATCGAGATGTACCCGTCGCGGGCGACGTCGGCGGCGGCGCCCCAGGTCGGGAGGAACACCACCCGCGCACCGTGTGCGGCGGCGAGCTCGACGACCGCGGGCTCCAGGCCGCCGGCGGGCGGGTTGAGGGTGATGCTGCCGTAGACCGTGAACCCGGTCTCCGCCATCGCCCGCTGGACCGCCCCGGCCCGGTCCATTGTGGACCAGAGGTGGGACTTGAGGACCCACCCCGACATCCCGTACGCGTGTGCCAGCCGGGCCACGTCGACGTCCGCGCCGCGGTTGGGCAACCCGGCCGACAGGTCCGGCTGCCCGTGCACGTGGACGTCGATCGCGCCGCGCAGCAGGCGGTCGAACTCGTCCGGCTGAGCCGCCGGAAGAAGCACCTCGTCCACGCGATCCGGGCCCTTCGTCGACACTGGTTGTATGACGATCTTACAATCCAGTCAGCCGCCGAGGTCAACCGACCGCCGGTTACCGGCGGCGGCGCGCTAGGGCGCCGCCGCCGGCGGGGGCTCGGAGCGTTCGTCGGGGCGGACGAGCCACAGTCGGGCGCTGACGTGGTAGGCCCAGCCTTCTTCGCCGGCGGACCAGGCTGCCTGGGCCAGCGCCCGGGTGTTCGCCGCGCGCACCTTCTCCAGTGTGGCCTCGGTGCCGGCGATTCCGATCAGCGGGCGTTCGGCGATGTACAGGCCGGTGATGAGGGATCGCCACTCGTGTACCAGCGGGGAGACGATGCACCCTTCGGATCCCGTCTTGGTGGCGTTTTCGCCGACGCCTGTGTGTCCATCGTGGATCCGGATCCTCCCCTTGCCGTCCTTGTCGCGGCTGACGTACGGGGTGGGCGCCGGCGCCGGCCAGCTGCCCGGCGGGTTGGCCATGCCGTCGAAGTAGTACCGGCCGACGTCGATGTGGTCGGGGTCGGGCAGTCTCTTCTCGGTGACGACGAAGGAGTAGTTGCGGAAGTTGTTTTCCGACACCCAGGAGTAGGTCGCGTACTCGGTGTTGCCACGCACCGACGACAGGCCGCCGCCCTCCTCCCGGCACGAGGTGTAGCTGGTCCAGGAGAGCGCGGTGTGCACCCGGCCGTCGAAGACGGTGAACATCACGCCCTCGTAGTAGTCGACGCCGGCCTTGTTGGCGGTGAACTCCGTCTCCAGCGGGGTGAACTCGCCCCCGACGCCGGCCGGGATCTGCCAGGCCGAGTGGTGGGCGTCGAGCCGGGGCGCGCCGTCCAGGGTGACGGTGTGGCTGTCGCGGTCGCAGCCGACGATCCGGTACGTCTTGGAGGCGCGGGCGGTGTCGCCGGGCAGGTAGATGGTGTCGAAGTTGATGTTCACGGTGGCCAGCTCGTTGCCGGCGTCCAGCTTCACGATCCGCGCGTCCTGCTCGGCGGGGCTGGCGACGGCGGCGTGCTCGCCCCGCAGGCCGGGCCGATGTCCCAGCGGGTCGATCAGGACGAGCCGGGGCGTATCCGGATCTTCCAGGCGCACGGTGCGGTGCCCATCT
The DNA here is from genome assembly GCF_011764545.1 of Phytohabitans flavus. Classification (GTDB taxonomy): domain Bacteria; phylum Actinomycetota; class Actinomycetes; order Mycobacteriales; family Micromonosporaceae; genus Phytohabitans; species Phytohabitans flavus. The sequence goes on from NZ_AP022870.1 coordinate 2,376,678, forward strand.
TCGGGTCCGAATCCAGCGTCAGCGTCCGGGTCGCCACGTCGACACCGTTGATCTTGTACCACTTGGAGGCGCGTGACGTGGCGCCGGCCAGGTAGATCAGGTCGCGGTGGGGTGCGCTGGTCCCGTAGGTCCACACCCGGCTCAGGTCCACGGTGCCGTCGAGCACGACCTTCTTCGTCGTGGTCGAACCGGCCGGCGGCGGTACCGCCCGCGCCGCCTCGCCGGACGGGTCGAGCATGTCGGCGGTGACGTACCGGGAGTCGCCCGGCGCGCGGGGCACGTTCTCGCCCGGCACCCGTACTTCGGCCAGTGGCAGCCACGGGTCGGTGTAGTTCGCGTAGAACTCGGCCACGGCCTCCAGCTGGAAGACGTTCTCCAGGTCGTCGCTGTCGAACGCGAAGTGCGGGTCGACGACGTCGGCGAGGTCGGTGGCGCCGTGCGGATCGTCGGCGTACCGGCTGCGGCGCACCAACCGGCGGCGCAGCTGTGCCTTCTGCGCGTCGCCGACCGCGCGCCACTGGGCGTCGGTCAGCCCGGCGTGCGCGCGTCCCTCGGTCAGCGCCGACCACCGGAAGAGCTGGGCCTGGCAGCGCCGCAGCAGCTCGGCCGCGCCGATCCCGGCGAGCGTGGTGCGGACGAAGCGGTCCACTCCGGACACCCCGTACCGGCCCGGGTCGTGCCACACGTCGATGGCGCGGGCGGTCTCCTCGTCCACCACGCCGGTGGCGGCACCGAGGTATCGGCGGTGCGCCGGCCGGCGGCTGGCCACGCCGGAGCGCACCGCGCTCACCTCGTTGGCGTACGCGCCGAACTGGAGCTCGCGCACGGCCGCGGCGGTGGACGTGGCGAACTCGCCGGTCGCGTCCTGCACCGCGAAGCCGAGGTCGCGCAGGCGGGCCTGGAGGGCGGCGACCGGGTTGGCCGGCTGGATGTTGCCCGAGCGCGGGTATCCGCCGAAGCGGCGGCCGGTGTCGCTGTCGCCGGCGCGGAGCGCGAACCCGCCGTACGCGGCGAGCGCGGTCGGGCGCTGGGGCCACCCGCCGCGCACGGTGCCGTCCTGGTTGACGACGGCGGTCAGGAAGGCGGTGAACCGCTGCCCGAGCTCGGTGAGCATCGCGGCGCCCCACGGGCTGTCCAGCCGCTCCTCGATGGCGGCCCAGCGCAACGCCGCCGTGACCGGGTCGTCCAGATAGGACAGCCAGGCGGCCGCCGTACGCACCCGCGCGACGACCGCCGCCTGTACCCCGTTGCCGAGGACGACCGTGCCGTCGGCGCGGACCGTGTGGTCGATGCCGGCGGACAGCACGAACCGGCGGCCCCGGTTGGCCGCGTGCGACTCGAACCGGTCGGCGGGTACGGCCGGGCCGTAGTAGCGCTCCAGCGTCGCGCCGAACGCGTGCAGCGGCGTCCAGAAGCCGGCCAGGACCGTGCCGTCCATCATGCCGAAAAGGCGCTCCACCGGGCAGTGCGCGAGGATCGACTCGTCCAGCCAGCGCCGCGGCTGCGTGAGGTCGCCGGCCGGCTCGGTCCAGGGCTGCCCGGCGCGCTCCGCCGCCGCCTTCGCCGCGCGGCGCCGCTCCTCGTACCCGTACCACGCCTCGGCGAGCAGCCCCGGCCATCCGAACGCGACCTCCGGGTCGATCACCGATCCGGTCGCGGTGGTCCCGTTCAGGCGGGCGTCGAGCAGCAGCAGGACGCGGTCGAGGTCCACACAGGACGGCTGTCCGGCCGCGTCCCGCTCCACCTCGACCTGGCCGGTGCGGTACAGGCCGTCGAGCGCGCGGCGGGACAGGTCGGCCGTGGTCAGCGGCGCGATGGCCGCATCCGCCGAGATGGTGGCCAGCAGCCGACCCACCGGCCACCGGCTTGCGCCCGGCTCCCCGGCCAGCCGCAGCCGGGCGACCACGGCGGCCGGGTCGGGCCAGGAGCGCTCCACTTCGGACACCCAGCCGCGCCAGGTGGCGAAGCCGGTGGTGTACGACCGGAACTCGCCGGGTAGGGCGCGCGGCCCGTACAGCCACCGCTCGTCGGTGCGCTCGGCGAACCGCTCCAGCGCGGTCAGGACCGGGGCGGTCACAGTTACAGGCCCGGACGGGGGATCATGTTGCCGGGGAAGCGGCTGACGACCACCATGAACGACATCGGCTGCGGTGCGCCGGACGCCGTCGTGACCCGCACGGAGTACAGGCGGGCACGCTCGTCGTAGAGCACGTCGAGCACGGACGGCGGGAGGCTCGCGCTGGCGACCGCCGAGCCCCGGACGATGAAGTACCCCTCCTGGTTGAAGGCTGGCGAGGACAGGTCGTAGATGTGCGGGGCGTCCTTGCGCGGGCTGGCGGTGAGGTTGTACGCGAAGTTGGGCGCGGCGATCGCCTGGCCCCGCTCGTCGAACCGGCCGGCGGCGACCACATAGGACTCCCCGTCGGGACCCTGCGGTCCGGACGGCCCGGTGGGTCCGCCGGGACCGATCGGCCCCTGCGGGCCGGACGGGCCCGCCGGCCCGCGCCCGCCGACCGGGCCGGTCGAGCCCTGCACGCCCTGCGGGCCGGTCTGGCCGCCGGGGCCCTGCGGACCGGGTGGGCCGGACGGTCCCTCCGGCCCTTGCGGTCCGGGCAGGCCGAGCCCGGCGACCGGGCCGGGCCAGACCACGTCGTGGTAGAGGCCGCTGGCGCCACCGCCCCGGCCGAACGTGGCCCGGCGCCCCAGCCACAGGTGGGCGCGGCCGTCGGCGCCGCGGGCGTACTGCCAGGACCGGCTCACGTGCGCTCCGGCGGCGGTCACCTCCTCCCGGTGCAGCCCGTGCTCGCGCAGTTCGGTGAGGAGTTGGCCCAGGGTTCTGGCGGCTCCGACCCGTCCAGGCGGGGCATGAGACCGACCTCGAGTAGCGACGACATGTGAGCTCCATCGGAGGGATTGAGCGGGAACCAGTGATCGGGGACCTGGGTGCGCAGGAAGTAGCGCAGCGGCAGGTCGGGGTCGGCGGCCGGGGTGGCGGTCTGCCCGGGTGCGGTCTCCTGCCGCACCTGCTCGGCGAACGCCTCGGCCCGGTCCACCCGGGTACCGTCCGGGGCGTGTACCACGGACTCGACCGCCCAGAAACGGTTGGCGGTCTCGTCGCGCAGCAGCCACAGCTCCTCGACCGGCTTCGCCGTGTGGCCTTCGTCCACTGTGGGCAGTAGCGAGAACGTGCTGTCGCGTACGGCGGAGCCGAGGTGGCGGTGCTCGAACAGCGCGAAGCCGTCGCCCCGGTACGACTGGGACGCCGGCCGTACCAGGTGGCGCGTGTTGAAGGTGTCGGTCACCACCAGCGACGTGGCCCGGAAGAGGCTGCCCACGTCCATCGGCACCGGCACCAGGAAGAAGTCGTTGCTGTACACCGTGGCGAACTCGACGAGCATCAGCGCGGCGGTGTTGTCGGTGGTGGTGCCGATCGCGCCGAAGTCGACCGCGGCGTCCTCCATCTCCCACCAGCGCGGCACCGGCATGCCACGGTAGGACACCGGGGTCGGGATGCCCGCCGCCACGAAGTCGCGCACCTCGCCGCCGGCGTCGCCCTGGCTGGCGCGGAGCGAGCCGGAGACGCGGTCGAACGACCACCAGTCCAGGCTGCCCGAGGCGTACTCTTCCGCGGCCAGCACGACCTCGCCGGTGGCGGTCGGTGCGGCGACGCTGAGCTGGTACTCCAACCGCTCCGGCCGCCACATGTCCGGTGTGGACACCGTCGCGCCGGTGAGGTTGTCGTACCAGTCGAGGAACCGCTCGGCGGCGGCGCGGACAGCTGCCGTCGCCCCGGCCGGCACGGGCGGGTTCGCCGGTAGCGTCGGTGACCCGCCGCCGCGCAGCCCTTGGTGGAACGCGGCATAGGCGGCAACCCCGTCGGGTACGGTGCGGGCCAGCAGCCGCTGGCCGGGCGCCACCTGCGCGGCGGCGACCAGGTAGGCGCCGGGCAGTGCGGCGCGGTAGCCGGCCGGCACGCCGGTCGTGGTGGACATGAGCCGCATCAGGTACGCGCCGGCGCGCACCGCGAAGCCCTTGTCCGCGGCGACCACCTCGGGCGGCTCGGCCTCGACGAGTGCCTCCAGGGGAGCGGTCCCCGCCTCGAACTCGTACCCGGCGGTGCCGTCCGGCCCGCCGGCCTTGAAGCGGGTCAGCCCGCTCGTGGCGCCGGCCAGCCGCGTCCACACTGGAGTGCCGGCGTCCTCGGCGTCGAACTCGCGCAGCTGCCACTGCCGGGCCAGCAGCCACAACGGGTCGGCCACCTCGGCCCGGATGCCCTCGTTCGGCTTTTCTTCCCTGGCCACCGGCTCCAGCCGGGACCAGGCGCGCGCGGTGGTCATTGGATGCCCGCCTCCCGCCAGTGCAGCGCGTCCAGGGTGATGTACACGTACTTCACGACGTCGTCAGCCGTCTCGCCGTTCTCCGCGACACCGGTGATGGTGAGCTTCACGGTCACCGACTGGCGGTACGGCTCGGGTGGCTCCGGCGGCTTGTGCGGCGCGCCGGGCTCGGTCGGGTCCCAGACGACCGGGGGCCTCGGGCTGCCGTCGACGCGGAGGTAGAGCCGGGCCGTTGTCGCGTTCATGAAGGCGACGGTGCCGCGCACGGCCCGGTGGTCGGACGTCACGGTCATGCCGGACTCGGTGAACCGCCGCCCGGTGACGGTGAGCGGATCGGCCACGTACCCCCACTGCTCCTGGCGCAGCATTCCAGGGTTGACCGTGGGGTTGACGTGGAACCGTTGCAGCACGTGGATCGGCCGCGACGACTGGCCGCTGCCGGTCACGACCGTGAGGCGGTACTCGCCGGGCGGCGTGTCCGCATGGGCCCGAACGGTCAGGTTCGCTGAGGTGTCCGGGTTGTTACTCGATCCCGTATAGACATCGAGGTACCGGCTCGCGTCGGTGGTGTTCGGCGGCACCGCGTCGATCTGCCACCGCGTCTGCCGGTCGGTGCCGCGCAGCCGCAGGCCGGTCGCCACGATCCCGCTGACCTGCCGGCCCTGCCGGACCGCGGTCATGCTCGGGGCGCTGGACGGGTAGTTGAAGGCGACCGACTGCAAGACAGGTTCGCCGACGGTCTGCGGCACGCCGTACCCGGCCGGAGGCGTGGCGAGGCGTCCGGCGTCGACGGTACTGGCCTCGCCCGGCCCCCAGTTGGGGAGCGTGAGCGCGCCGGCGACGAGGTGCTCGAAGCTGCCCAGGCTGACCGGGTCCGCCGAGCGCACCACGGCCAGGTCGAGCGTCTCCCGTACGGTGTTGACGAGCTCTTCGACCGTCCAGTTTCCGGTGGCCGGCCGGCCCGGGACAGCGAGCAGGATCGCCTGTGGCGCCTGGGTGCTCGGCGCGTCGAAGTGGTACGCGACCGCCGTGGTCTCCCGGCGCGACGGCACGACCTCGGACCACTGGTCGAGCACCAGCGCGGCGAGCGTCGCGCCCGCCGGCGGAGCGCCCAGCGCCACCACCGAGGCGGCGTTGGCGGCGACCGCCTGGTCCGGGCTCGCCGGGGGCAGCCCCACCCACCGCTGCGTGTTCCCCTGCGCGGACGCCGGGAACTGCCCGACCGCGAGGGCGAGCCCGGCCCCGGTGCCGAGCGCCTGGCCGTACAGCGCGAGGGTCTCGGCCTGCTCGACGGCGGGCCGGACGCGGGCCATGCGGGCGAACCAGGCGAGCGGGTCCTGCCCGGCCGCCCCGCCGCTGTCGGTACCGGAGAACGCGCGTGCCAGCGCGGCGGGATCCGCGACGGTGAACCGCGGTACCACCACGAAGTCCCGCCCGAAGATGGCCTTCACGCAGGCGACCTGCTCATCGGTGCCGGCGTTGGCGGGTGTGGCCGCGGCGTCGACCCGGCGGTTCAGCTCGGCGAGGATCTCGGTCGCCTGGCGGACCAGCGCGTCGGCGTCGGCGTTCACCGGCGGTAGCGCCCCGCCGATGCCGAAAGAGGCGGCTTCGACGAGCCTGCCGGCGAGAACGTCCACAGTGGGCGGTGTGGCCGTGAGTCCGGCGGTGACCGCGTTTCGCAGGTCCACGAGATCCTGGTACGCCCGTGCGGCGCGGCCGGCGAGGTCCGTCAGTTCCACGCGATCGTTGTCCGATGTGGACACCGGTGCGTCGAGGTCGGAGGCGTGTGCCGGCCGGGCGGCGCGCAGCGTGGCGGAGACCGTTTCCAGCAGCTCCAGGACGTCGGCCAGGTACACCTCGCCCGCGGCCAGCGGTGTGGTCGGCGCGGGCAGCAGCCGCGCGGTCGCGTCCGGACCCACCTGCTGCGGGCGGCGCCCCGGCGCGAGCAGGTACCGGCCGAGCCGGCGGGCCAGGTCGGCCGGGCTCGCCGCGTCGGCGAGCAGGTCCAGCGGGCGCGGCTTCGGGTCCAGGTCGTCGAGCGTGAGCGGCTGTACCGGCGCCACCGCCCCGCTCGGGTCCCGCAGCTCGACGTCGGCGCGCAGCTTGTCCGGCGCGGGCAGCAGCGCGGCGAGCCACGCGGCGAGCGCCGGCTCGGCCCGCTCCCGGGGACCGGAACCCCATCCGCTGCCGGGCGCCGGCGCGGCGAGCGGCAGCAGCAGCCGGTGCGTGATCGCGGCGCCGGTACGCGGCGTGCGAACGAACTCCAGCTCCGGCGGGGCCCCTGGTCGAGCGTGCCGATCGCGAGCGCGGCGGCGGCCCGGTGGTGGTTGCCCTGGAGCGCGTGGTGCACACCCTCGGCCACGGCCGCGTCGCCGACCGCGTCCAGCGCCTCGGTCACCTGGCCGAGCAGTCCAGCCACTGTGCCGGCCGCCGGTAGCCCGTCGCTGCCCCAGGGGATCGCGCCGGCGTGGTACAGCTCCAGCAGGCGCACCCCGTCGACGACCTCGCCGGTCGGATCGGTGCCATCCGCCGCGCTGGGCGCGAGCCGGCGGAAGTCGGGCCGGTACCGCGCCAGGTCCGACTCCTCCAGCCCGCGCTCGAACCTGTAGCCCAGCAGGGCGGACAGGCTCTGGCCCTGGCGCATGCCCTCCAGGAGCTGGTCGGCGAGGCGTACCCGGGTCGAGGCCAGGTCGAGCGCGAAGGGTGTGGTGCCGGTATCGCTCGTCTCCCCGCCGTGGGCCAGGTGCCCGGCGCGCAGCACGGCGGCGGTCACCGCTTGCGGCACGCTCGGCGCGTGCAGGTAGCCGGCGTTGTTCGCCCGCGAAAGCAGCGGCGGCCGGGCGCCGGGGTCGACGACCGTTTCGGTGGCGCGTTCGAGGCCCTGCACGAAGCCGTACCCGCCGACCGCGACACCCGCGGTGGCGGCGCGCCGGGCGGCCAACCGGCGGGTGGCGATCGAGGTCGCCCAGGCGTCCAGGCGGTGCGAGGCGAGGTCGAGCGTCTCCCGGGCGGCCCGGTCCACCGCCGCGCTCGGCCGCGCGGCCAGGTGGTCGACCGAGGAGATGAACTCCTGGTACGCCGATAGCGCCGGGCCGTCGGGGTCGCCGACGCCGCCGCGCGGGGCAGCGGTACAAGTGCCGGCGCCGGGCCGCTCGCGACAAGCCGGGCGGCGTGGCGCAGCAGCAGGTACAGCAGGGAGTCGGCGGGACGGCCGGTCCAGTCCAGCTCCGGGTCCTGGGGGAGCCGCTCGCGCAGCCGGGCCAGCAGGGCGGCGAGCCAGGCGGCCGGCGCGGCCGGGTCCAGGTCGGTGCCGACCGTCGGCGGCACGCCCGGCCAGGCGTCGGGCAGCTGGAACACGCCGGCCAGCGGCGCGAACACCTCGGGCCGCCAGATCTGGCCGACGAGCGTGCGCACGTTGGCCAGGTCGGCCGTGTACGCCGTGACCTTGTCCTCGACCTGCTCGTCGGTGAGGCCCATGAAGCCCTCGGCCGTGGGCAGCCACTCGCTGGAGAACTGGGCGCGCACCGCGTACCCGTCCGAGACCGGGCGGCGGCGCAGGATGTCCGGGATCTCGTCGTCGCGGCCGGTCGTGCGCATCCACTCGTGGCGCAGCCAGGTCAGCACGTTGTGGAGCGGGCCCTCGACCGGCCCGGCGTCGGGCTGGAACTGGGCCATCGCCACCGTGGGCACGACACCGTACGGCTGGGTGCCGACGCGCAGGGTGGGCAGTGGGCCACGGGCGCGTACCCAGTCGACGAAGTGCCGGCGTACCGCTTCGAGCGTCGCGTCGTTGGCGATCGGCACGAGCCGGCGCAGGAACCAGCCCCAGGTGGCCGGCCACAGCGCGGCGTTCATCGCCTGTGCGTCCAGTGCCTCGCGCAGCCCCGCGCCCTCGGCGGCGGCGAACACGGCGGGGTTGATCCCGAGCGCGCCGGCCAGCCGGGCCGCGTCCGAGCCGGGTGCCGGCGCCGCCAGCCCGCCGCGTTCGCGGGCCCGGCTCGCGGCGTGGTCGCGGTCCGCCGACGAGTACCCGGAGCCGGCCACGTCGGTGTTGTTGGTGGGCGTACCCTGCGCCAGCAGGCCCAGGCCGCCGGTGTAGTGGTGCGCCTCGAGGAGCGTGGCCAGCCGGGCGGCGCCCTGCGCACCGGTCTCGGCGGTGGCACCGACCACGATCAGCAGGCCGTAGCCGTCATCGTCCTCGACCGGGACGCGCATCGCCATGCCGACCTGGACCGCGGCCTCGAAGTCGACCATCCAGGCGATGCTCGGCGGGAACACCGGCCGGTCCGGGTCGGCGAGGTTCGGCGCGGGGTCGCGCGGGCCCGGCGCGATCGGCAGGTCGCGCGGGATGTCACGTCCAATGTGGACTACCGGGTCGCTGTCGCCGCGAAAGGCGTACAGGATCCACCGGTCGGGCAGGCAACGGGCCACGGTGGCCCGGTCCCACATCGCTGGGCGTTCGCCCGGGTTGGGTACCCCCGGGTCGCCGGTGCGGGCGATCCAGGCCGCGCGGGCCGCGCCGAACTGGTCGGCGAGCCGCCGCCAGGCCGCCGCGGCCGCCTCGCCGTCCGGGCCGTACCCGCCCTCGGCGGCGTACCGCTCCCGGGCCTGGACCTCGACCGGCGCGAGGCGGGGGTCGTGGGCGTCCTGGTGGATGGTGTCCGGGAAGATCCGGACCAGCAGCTCGGTGCCGCCGCTGCCGGTGGTGACGTAGCGGGTCTCCAGCCGCACCGGCAGCAGCGCCAGGGGCAGCGCGGCGGAGACGCCGGTCAGCTCGGTCATGAGTTCTCTCCGTTGGCCACGGGCTCCGTGGCGAGCAGCGTCGATGCGTGGACGATCACCCGGACCGGCGGGCGCAGGGTGCGTTCGGCGACCTCCGCCGCGCTGGCCGCGCCCTGGGTGGGCGGTCGCGGGTCGCTGGGCGGCGGCCCGAACCGGGTCTCGGTCGGCTGCTCCGAGAGGGCGAAGAACCAGCCCGGTCCGGTCGCGCCGCCGGCGGCGTCCGTGGTGGAGATCGGGAAGCCGAAGAACCGGATGTCCGGCTCCAGCGCGCCGCTGAAGATGGGGTACGCGACGTTGGCCGCATTCCGCTCGTCGGCCAGGTGGTCCGGGTCGGCGGCCCGGATCATGTAGACGGCGGTACGCGGGAAGTGCCGCAGCAGCCCGCCGCGGATCAGCAGCACCACCTGGGCCGTGGCGCTGGCGCCCCGGAACGCGCCGGCCAGCCCGTCCGCGCGGTCCCAGCTGGCCATCCCCTCGATGTCCGGCGAGGCGGCCGCGCCACCGCCCTGGCCGCGCCGGTCCCAGAACTGCTGGATCGGGGTGGCGGTGCCGTCCAGCGGGTACTGCCGCCAGCGCAGCTCGCTGGCGAGCTCCGCGTTCACGCCGGCGAGGAAGGCCGCGACGAAGTGCGGGTTGGTCTGGAGCGCCAGCACCGAGTCGGCTTCGATGTCGTCCGCGCCGGGCAGCAGGAACTGGGGCGCCACGCGGGCCAGCTCCGGTGCCATCGCGGTCGGGATCGTGGGCGCGACGAGGACCGGCCGTACCGGTTCGCCATCCGTCGCGGCCGCGGCGGCGCGGGCGGCGCGGGTCTCCGGGACGATGGCCCCGAGCCGGCGCCGCAACCGGTCGTGGACGGCGGTCTGCGGCGAGAGCAGGGCGAGCAGCGCGTCGCGCTCGCCGCCGGTCGCGGCCGCCGCCGCCCGCACACCGTCCGATGTGGAGAGTGTCGTGGGCTGGACCTTGGCGGCGAACGGGCCGCGCGGCCGGGTGATGCGGCGGTACGCGTTGGACGACTCGGGGTCGGCCGCGGCGGCGCGCTGGAGCGGCGTGACGAACTGGGCCAGCGTCGAGGTCGCCAGTCCGGTGATGTGGCGGTCCAGCCGCGATGTCGCCATCCGCGCGCCGAAGCGGGCGCTGCCGACCAGCTCGTTGGCCGCGCTGACCTCGCCGGCCTGCTCCCACGCGGCGGCGGCGAGGTCCTCCTGGCGGTCCCGGACCACCGCCGCGCCCAGGGCGGCGACCGCCCGGTGCCGCGGATCGAGGTTGAGTTCGCCCAGCCAGCCCGGGTCGTTCGCGGGCACGGCGGTGGCGCCGGCCTGCTCGCCGCCGTACAGCGGCAGGCCCGTGGCGGCACCCACCATCGGGGCGAGCGCCTGGCGCGCCCACTGCGGCGCCGGGTCGACCTCGGTGCCGAACCCGCACAGCGCCCCGACCAGCGGTGGCATCGTGGCGCCGGCCGGCGTGGTCAGGCCGCTCTGGGACACGTCGAACGGGCGCTCGCCGATGCCGGCCGGGGGCGTACGGAACCGCAGCGCCCGGACCAGGTCGACGAACCGGGCTCCGGCGCCGGTGGTGAACTCCCAGTGGTGGTACACGGGCAGCGTCACCTGGTGGTCGGCCGCCGTCCAGGCAGGGGCCAATGTGGAGCCGAGCGGGCGGCCGAGCCCGGCGTCCCGGCCGATCGCGAAGGTGGGTACGACACAGGCGTGGTACCGGACGTCCGCGTCGAGCCGCGTCGGGCAGACGAGCCGTGACACCGACCGCTCCGGGTACTTGGCGATCGCCTGGCCCAGGGTCTGGCCGGGATCGAGATCGCCGGCGTACTGCACGTGTGCCCAGGCCCAGGCGTTCGCGAGGTCGGGCAGCACCGCGGCCGCGTCGGTGGGCCCGCTGATGGTCAGCTCGGCGATGCCCAGGCGGGCGTTGACGCTCAGGCTGACGCCGCGCTGCTGGGGTACCACGATCAGGCACAGCCACGGCGCCAGCCGGTCGCCGTCCGGCGGTCGCGGCGTGAACAGCCACGGCAGCGTGGGCGAGTCGAAGTCGACGGTGGCGTACTGGCCGGTGTCGAAGCCGGTGGCGCCGGGGACGGGGTCGGTCCGGATGACCTGGGCCCGGTCCAGCCCTATCACGTCGCCGGGGCCGAGGACCTGGACCGGCGGTACGGTCAGCGGCTGCCCGTTGAGGGTCCCGCCCACCGCGAGATGGCCGCGACGCGGGTCCTCGTTCGGTGCCGGCTGGCGCAGCCGGCTCGCCAGGCCCTCGCGCAGCCAGGGCAGGAAGTGGTACGTCGAGCTTGTCATCCCGCAGGCACCTCGTCGTTGTCGACCAGCCGCAGCCGCCGCACGCCGGCCTCGGCGGCCGCCCGGAGCGCCTCCCGCGCGGCGGCGTAACTGTCCACCATGATCTGTTCCGGTTGCAGGGTCGCGATGACGCCGCTCGCCGGCGGCGCCACCCGCACCACCGCGAACGTCGGTTTGGCGACCGCCACGCCGATGTCCGGCCCGGCGAAGGCCCGCTCGCCCCGCGCCCAGGCGCCGTTGACCGCCGCCGCGCCGCCCGCGACCTGTAGCCGCATCCGGTCGTCGGGCAGGTCGGCGGCGCCGAGCGGGGTGACCACGCCGTCCGGCCCCAGCTCCCACTGCTCGTACCGCGCCGACACGGTCCGCGCCGCCGAGGGCGGTACGAGCAGCGCACTGTCGTCCACCCGCGCGCCCGCTTCCCAGGACGCGAACGACGGCCAGGACAGCCGCTCCGCCTCGGTGAGATCCAGGTACTCGCCCTGGGCGAAGTCCTCCCGCACCGGCTCCGCCTCGGCGGACCGGCCGTCGAGGGTGATACCGAGCGTGAACGGCGGCGCGGCGTCACCGGTGAGGCGGGCGCTGCCGTACCTGTCGATGCGCAGGTTCAGCGGCGCCACCTGCTGGGTCACGGTCAGCGAGCCGAGCGGGTGCACGGTGACGACGTCCGGTACGGCGGCGTGCTCGGCGAGCGTCACGGCCGCGCCCGTGGCGTCCGGCAGCGCCGCGGACCAGCTGTCGACGTCCTCCAGCGCCGTCCGCAGCCGGCCGCCGAGGTCGACGAGTACCGGCGGTGGCTCGACCGCGCGCCGGCCCACCGTGACGTCGAAGTGGATGCTGTGCGTACCGAGGAACTTGAACGTCGCCGTGCCGACCGCGTGCCACGGGGTGGGGCCGGTGAGCGTGAACTCCAGGTACACCGCGAGCACCGGGTCGCCGTCCCACATCAGCGAGACGCCGGCGTAGATGTCCACGACAAGGCCGAGCGGGTCGAGCGTGATCAGCGCGTCGAAGCCGAGCAGCGCCGAGATCGAGAAGGTACCGACGACCGGCACCGAGACCGAGGCGTAGAGGTCGAGCCGGGCTCCGAACTGGACGGTGTTCGACGTGAGCGCCAGGTACGCGGAGAGCCGCAGCCGCGGGTTGTCGCTCTCGCCCAGGGAGAGGGTGAGCCGGCGTGGCACCGGGAAGTGCTCCGGTGGCTTGAACCGCGGGTTGAAACCGCCGAGCGAGACGAGGAACGACGGGTCGTCCCCCAACCGGCCCGCACGGCGAGGCCGCCGGAGAGCGTCATGTTGGCGATCCGGGAGTCGCGGATGACACCGTCGATGGCGAGCGTCTTGCGGTCGAAGTCGAGCGCGCCGAGCACGTCCACCTGGATGAGCACGACCGGCTTGGCCGTACCCGGCGGCAGGGCCAGGCGCAGCTGGCCGGCGAGCACCACCCGGGTAGGTGTGGGGAACTCGATGAACAGGCCCAGCCGGGCCGTGAGGATGTTCTGCGCGCCCCAGCTCAGCTCCACCGTGGGGCCGACCACGAACTGCCCCACCGTGGTGGGGAAGTAGCGGGCCAGGTCGCGCACGATGCGCTGGGCGTTGCCGACCACGTCGCTGGGGAACAGGATCCGGTCCAGCGCACCCGACTCCAGGCCGCCGCGTACGGCCTCGAGCTGCACGGAGCGGTGGATGCCGATCAGGCCGCCGACGCCGGTGAGCGAGAAGCCGAAGCCGAGCTGTACCGGGGGAACCGCGCCGAGATCAGCACCAGCAGCGAGAAGCCGGGTGAGCCGTCCGGCATCCGGGTGGACAGCAGGCCGATCGCGGAAAGCTGGAGCGAGGCGAACTTCAGCTCGATCGCGCCGCCGTAGTCGCCGGTGTCCGGGTCGGCGAACAGGTAGCCGCCGCCGGTGACGACCGAGGCGTTCACCGCGATCCCCACGCCCTTGGGTGTGACGGGTTCGAGCGCGAAGTCGAATGGGCCGAACGCGCCCGGCTCCGCCGCCGGCCGGAGCGCCGCGCGCAGGCCGAGGTCGGCGACCGACGCGGTGACCGGCCCCAGCCGTACCGTCACGTCCGCGGTGAGCAGCAGCTGTACCGCCCCGTCGGCGGTGCTGCCGAGCACGACCCGCACCTGCTGCACGGTGAGCGGGCCGAGGGTGCGTCCCACCGGGAAGGTCTGGTCCAGGCGGGCCGCGCCAGCGAGCGTGAGGCCGGTCGACGGTGACCAGGCCAGCCCGAGGTCGAGGTCGACCACGACCGGCTGCTTGGGCAGGACCGCGGCGAGGAAGCCGTCGGCACCGGGCTCCAGCACCAGCCGCGCGCCGACAAGCTGGGCCGCCAGCCCACCGGTGGGGCCGTCCGCGTCGACGAGGGCGGTCCCGCTGAGCCGGATCTCGGCGATCTCCAGCCGGATCGCGTCCGCGCTGCCGAACCGCAGGATCGGTACGCCGGCCTCGGCGTCGCCGTAGCGCAGCACCACCTCGCCGCGCAGGCTACCGGCCTGGTCCGGTGGCTCGAACCGGGCGCCGTTCCGGCTGACGATGACCGGGCGGGTGCTGCCGGCCAGGGTCGCGTCCACCCGCCACACGCCGTCGTCCAGCGCGGCGTGCAGCTCGCCTCGGGGAGCCAGCACAGCGGCGAGGGGACCGTCCGTACCGCCCGGGGAAACGTCGCGGATCAGCCCGGCGGCGAGCCGGAACCCGGCGTCCACAGCGCCGTAGTCGCCGCTCCAGGCCACGTGCAGCAGGTGGGCCGCGGCGGCGCGTTCGGCCTCGGTGAGCCCGGACTCCGGGGAGTCCGCCCCGGGCGTCCCGTACGCGGCGAGCACCCCGATGTCGCTCAGCCAGCCGGCGAGCAGGGGGCCGAGCGCGTCGGCCAACGCGTCTGGCAGCGCCGGGGGCACCGCCTGGCCGAAGACCCGCTCGCGTACCGCGCCCACCGGGTCGCGCAGCAGCGCCGCGAGCGGGGCCAGGTCGTACACCGGCCGGGCCCGCCCGTCGCGGGCGAGCACGCCGCCGACCTCCAGCGGCGCGCTGGTGACCAGCCGGCGTACCCCGACGACGTCGCAGAACACCAGCAGCCTGGGAGCGCGGATGGCCAGATGGGCGTCGAGCAGGTGGGCGAAGAGGTCGGCGAGCAGCAGCCGGTACGGCGCGGGGTCGGTGCTGGGCGGTCGCCAGCCGTCCACCACGCCGGACACCGCCGTCACCGCGGCCCGGACCTTGTCGAGGCAGGCGACCGCGTCGCCGAGGGTGTCGATACCCTCCGCGAGCCGTTCGGCCAGCTCCGCCACCGTGGTCCGGCAGACCTGGAACGCCTCGACGAGCTCCTCCGGGTCCGCGCCGGCGAGCGCCGCCGGCGTCCAGCCGATGCCCGACCACAGCCGCTGCCGCGCCGGCGCGCTCGTCGCCGCCTCGGTGAGTGGGCGCAGGAGGCTCATCGCGTGCTCGGCGAGCATCGCCTCGATCGGCTGTGTCTGCACCCCACCCTCCAGTTCGTACACGCGTGGCTGTCCGGCGCACCCTGGGGGAGGGCCGGTGGCTGGTGGGTTTCCGCCGCCGGGGATGCGCCGGGAGCAAATTCTGGGCAGCGGCACCCCGTCCGCGGCACCGGCATTTCGGTGTATTGCCAAGCGCCGCAAGATCCCTTACAAGAACCCGAGGGCGTATCTGGTGCGGTGGCGCCGGAAAGGGGGACCGGAGATGGTGATGGTCGATGCGGAGGCGGGGCCGCGGATCGAGGATGTGCTGGCAGCGGCGGTGAAGACCCTGCCAGAGGCGGCGCGGCGCTGGCCAGAAGGGCCGATCTGCCTCGCCCGCGAGTACAAGGCGTACCGGCCTGACCTGCCCACGTACAGCCGGTGGGTGGAGGAGGTGGAGCGTCGTATAGCCGACACCGATGAGCTGGTGCAACGGCTCCGTTTGCTCCACTACGGACGTGCGGCCGGGAACGTCCTATTTGACATTGTGCTCGACTCGAAGCTGAACCGCATGGGTGCGCCGATGACCCTCGCGCACGCCGGCCAGGCCACCCTCGACGGGCTGATCGGCACCGGCAAGCTCACCACGTTCGTCACCGATTCGGCCGGTACGTGGCGGCCGCCGGTGGACATCTCGCACCTGTGGGTACTCGCCGACTATGTCCGCAATGGCCTTGGCGCGGGCGGGTACGCGCTGGCCGCCACCGCCGACCCGGTCGGGGCGCTGAGCTGGACCGGCGACCTCGCCTCCTGGTGGAGCTCCTACAACGACCAGCGGCTCACGGCGCGCGCGGCGGCCGTCGAGGCGGGACAGGAGTGGCAGGAGCCGACCGACCCGGCCGCGCTCGCCACCCCGCTCCAGTGGCTGCACCGGTCGACCACCTGGCGGTGCGGTGTCGACGACCTGTTCGGCGACATGGACGCGATCGCGTTGATGGGCGCGCTCGCCGAGCCGGGCCAGGGCGCGACTCCCGTCACCGACCTGCTTCGTGTCTACTATGGACCGAGCCCGGTGCAGGTCGGGCGCGCGCTGCTGCACGCCGACAACCGGTTCCACCTCTTCGTGCGGCACGCCCAGCCGGCGATCCCGCACACCGTCGACGAGGAGACCGGTGTGGTCACCGTCGATCGGGCCGAGGCGCTACCGGTGATCCGCGGGCACATCCGCGACGTGGCGATGGCGATTCTGCGGATCACCCGGCTGCGGATCGCGGGTCGCGAGCGTGGCATCATCGGCCTCCTCGACCAGACCGGCAACGTGCTTCGCGGCCTGCGGGTCGAGGCGTCCGTACGCGAGGACGTGGACGGTCCGTGGGGCGCCGCGATGCTGGATGAGGTGGCCGCGCGGTTTACCGACTTCCTCCTCAATGGACTCGCCGGCGAGGGCTGGGACGTCGGCGCGTGGCCACAGGACGCTTCACCCCTCGAGCCGTACGGCGGTTTCCTGCTCCAGTACGGCGACAGCGACGCGGCCCGGCGGTACGGCGGGAAGAACGGCGCGGTTCCCGCCGTGATGCAGTACGTCCGCACCCTTCAGGAGCACCTGGAAGAGCTCGGCTTCACCAGCGGTGTCACCCCGGACGGGCAGTTCGGCGCGAGCACCGCGATGGCGCTGCGGGAGCTTCAGATCGAAGCGCAGCAGTCGCGGGTCTGGCAGGAGAAGGGGGCGCCCGTCCCCGGCATGGCGGTGGAGACGGCGGCCCGCCGCTTCCGTGGCTACGTCAACGGCTGCCTCGACCCGGAGACCGCCGCCACCATCGCCGAGTGGCGCAGACCCGCCGGCGGCCTGCGCAACCTCTGCCCGGTGCGGGTCTACACCCGGCGGGTGAACGACGGCGTACCGGGCGCGGTCGTACACACCGACGTCTGGCGCTGGGACCAGGTCAAGGAGACGAACGTGCGGTTCTACGCCGCCGACGGGCTGGCCCGGTACCCGATCCCACGGCAGCGGATCGTCGACGGCGACCCGACTGTCGCGGTGGTGGGCGCGTTCAGCGAGGCCGAGACGACCGGGCCCAACCTCGGCAAGGTGCACTCCTGGCCGGAGGCGGCGATCACCACGCGCACGCTCGTACCGGCCGGCCTGCTCCCCGCACCCCCGGCGGACCCGGCCGGGCTCCCGATCGGCTCGACCTACCGCGTGGTGCGGGCCATCGCGCACGTCGAGTGCCAGGGCAACTTCGACATCATCAACGCGTACGACCGCGGGCGCGTATCCATCGGAGTGTGCCACTGGGCTCTGATGACGACCGGCATCGGCGAGTACGCCGCCCTGCTGGCCTACTACGCGCACATCGACCCGGAGGCGTACCAGCGCGACTTCGGCCGGTACGGGATCCTGCCGGAGAAGCCGTGGGACCCGGCCACCTGGACCGCGGACGGTGCCGGCGCGCAGGCAAAGTACGCCGGCCGGCTCGCCTTCTACGGCCTGCGGGACGGCACCGGGCGGCTGCACCCGGCCGAGCCGCTGCCGCTCGGCGCGAAAAAGGTGGAGGACATCGCCGACGCCTACCTCATCGACTACCTGCGCGGCTGGCACGCCCTGCACCGCCTCGCGATGGGGCTGCGGACAAACGAATCGATGTGGCGTCTCATGTGGACGTTCACGCTCTTCCGGCTGCGGGCGCTGCTCGCCCGACCGTTCCACAGTGGACCGGCGGCGGGTCCGGGGCCGGTGGTGCCGGACGGCGCCGGCGGGCAACGGGTCGCCACATTCGGCGAGGTGTTCACCAGCGAGCGTGCCGTCACGGCGCTGCTGCGCTGGCACGTCAACCGCCCCGGCCGGGTGCTCGACAGCAACGGCGCGGTCAACGACGCGCTCGCCGCGTTCCAGACGGTTTACGGCACCGGGCGGGTGAACCTCGCCGCGCTGACGCAGGCCCAGCAGGACGCCGCGCAGGTCGCGCTCGCCCAGGACATGATCGACCGGGCGCCCACCGACTCCAACTACCGCGACAGCGTGCGCAACGCGGTGACCTACGTCGACGCGGAAGTCGGCGCGCTGCGCTCCACCGCCCGGTCGTTCCAGCTCATCCCGGAGGCACCCATGTGGCCGCGGTCCGCGCGTCTATCAGCTGTGTATCCGTTGTCGAACGGGCGCCGATAGCTTTTCTCCCCGCGTCACCACACAGCAGGGAGAGTCGATGTCTGCCCCATTCGCGGCAACGGCCGAGGGTGAGCGCCACGCGGCCTACGCCGAGCTGGCCCGCCGAGGTCCTGTGCACCGGATCAGCCTGCCCACCGGCGTACCGATCTGGCTCGTCACCGGCTACGAGCAGGCGCGGTCCCTGCTGACCGACCCGCGGGTGGTCAAGGGCGGCTGGGACGGCCGGACCCGCTGGACGCCGCCGGGTCAAGGGCTTCCCGAAGCGCTGTCGCGCGGCCTGTACACGCACATGCTGACCCAGGACCCGCCGGACCACGGCCGCTTGCGCAAGCTGGTGGGGAAGGCGTTCACGCGGCGCCGGATCGACCTGCTTCAGCCGACGATCGCCAAGCTGGCCGGCGAGCTGCTCGACGCTTTGCGCGACGAGGAGACCACCGACCTCATGGCGACATACGCCGCGCCGCTCCCGATCGCGGTGATCACAGAGCTGGTCGGGGTACCGCCGGAGGCGCGGGCGGACTTCCGCGGCTGGGCGACACCGCTCATGTCGCCGGGAATCCTGCCCCGCGAGCGGATCGAGGCCGCGGCCACGGCGCTGCACCGGTACACGCTCGACCTGGTGGCGACCAAGCGCGCGGCGCCGCGGGACGACCTGCTGTCCGACCTGATCGCGGCCCGCGAGGACGGGGAACGGCTCACCGAGGACGAGCTGACCTCGTCGGTGTACCTGATCGTGTTCGCCGGGCACGAGACGACCGTGAACCTCATCGGCAACGGCGTCCTCGCGCTCCTCACGCACCCGGACCAGCTCGCCAAGCTGCGCGCACACCCCGAGCTGATCGACCGCGCGGTCGAGGAGTTCCTGCGCTTCGACCCGCCGGTACAGGGCACGCTGCCGTACCTGACCACCGAGCCGGTCGAGGTCGCCGGCGTAACCATCCCGGCCGACGAGCTGGTGATGTTCGCCGCGCAAGCCGCCAACCGCGATCCGGCCGTCTTCGCCGCCCCGGACACATTCGACATCGAACGGGAGCGCGCCACCCACCTAGCCTTCGGCCACGGCGTCCATCACTGCCTCGGCGCGCCGCTGGCCCGCGTGCAGGGCCGCATCGCGTTCGAGGCGCTGCTGGACCGCTTTCCACGCATCCGCCTGAACGTGCCCGCACACACCCTCACACGCACCCCGTCGATGGTCCTCAACGCGCTGACAACCCTTCCGGTAAGCCTGCGCTGACCCGCCGGTCACCCCCACCGGGCGCAAAGGCAAAGGCAAGGGCGCAGTCGCATCCACAACAGACATTGAGCTACCGCGACGTCCGCGGTGGTCCAGACCGCCGCTCCCGCAGCCTCACCCTCCGCGCCACACAATCGTTCGCCCAGAATCCGCGGCGCCGTCGGCGCGTCGTCAAGGGAGGCAACCGCAACCACGAGTCGCACAGAGCGACCACCACCCTGATATCAAGAGATTTCTAGGCGAGTAGCGACCGGTCACGTCCGGTGGTGGTAAGGGTTTCGACGGGGTCGCTGCCGCGGATCAACGTAGGCGGGTGGGATGAACTCCGGCCTGCCGTCCTCGACACAAAGCCGGACGGTCCACTGTCCTCGGTGGATGATGCGGTGGTGGTAGCGGCACAGCAGCACGCTGTTGTGCAAGCTGGTGGGTCCGCCGTCGGCCCATGATTGGATGTGGTGGCCGTCGCACCAGCGCGGTGGTCGGTCACAGCCTGGGAAGGCGCATCCTCGGTCGCGTAGCTCCAGCGCTCGCCGCAACGACCCGGTGATCAGCCGCCTAGTGCGGCCTAGGTCCAGGACCTGCCCGTCGCCGTCGAGCACCGCCGGGATGATCTGTGCGTCGCAGGCCAGCTGGCGGACTTGGGTGGGGCTGAGCCGCCCACCGGTGTCCAGCACGCCGATGCCGAACTGCTGCTCGAGCAGTTCGAATGGCACGGTGACCGTCACGTGTGGCCGCTGCCCGCCGTTGTCCGGTAACTGCTCGGTGCGGGTGGCCAGGTCGCACACCTCGACCAACGCGTCCGCCCGCCGCTGGCCCGGGGTGCGCGGCTCGTCGTCGTCATGGCGGGGCGCACACAACGGATCCAATGCCGCGTTGACGGTGGCGGCACCAACCTCATCCAGCCAGCCGGTGACCCGGACGCGGCCGTCGCCGAGACGGGTGAGCTGGAACGCGCGGGTCTGCCACGCCCGGGCTTCCTGCCACTGCAACGCAGCAGCATCACGGGCGTCCGCGATCTCCGGTGCCACGTGGGCGAGGATCCGCTGGCCAGCTTTGCGCAGGATGGTGGGCTCGAACTGCTCGGCCTGACCGATCAGCACCGCCTCCGCCTCATCAACCAGATCGGCGCCGAGGTCGGCGGGAAGGTCCCGGACCGTAGTGGCGATGACCGTGGCCTGCTCCGCGTTGACCGCACCCGCGATCAGGGCGGTGTCGAGGGCGGCCCGCTCGTCAACCGCTCTCGCGAGGTCGGCCAGCCGTTTCGCGGCGTGGATGCTGATCCGGTGACGCTCCCGCAACCACACCGCCGTGCTGGACGCGTGCTGCGCGATCGGTAGGCCGCGCCCGTCGATTTCCCGGATCAGATGCAGCTGTGCTGCGGTCAGTGTTTGCAACGCTTGGTGGATGGTGTCCAGGGAATCGACAAGCTCGTCATCGCTCAACGTCCAGACCGACGCGGTAGCACATTTACCGACTACCTCGCGTAGCTGGTCTAACGCATCGCTGGACACTCGCTAATTGTCTCGCATCAGCTCCAAGACCACCAGTTATATTCGTCGATCTAGGGATATTCGAATTGCAATCTTGCGAGGAATAAGAATCGATTAGGAAAACCTGATACCGGAGACCGCGTGGCTACTCTGGCGGCGGCGGGGCGGTGCGATCTGGCGACGGGTGGTGACGATGCTGGGAGCTGTTGCTGCCCAAGGGATAGAAGCCAAGCCGACCACCGAAATGTGAGCAGGGCCGTGAGCCGTGCGGGCGCCAGGCCAACCGGGCCTACCTGCGCCAGCGATGGATCCGCCGCACGCCGGGGTTTGGGTCGTGGAGCGTGCCCCGCCCATGCGCGCGCCGATCAGAGCTGGTCGAATCGTGAACGCTCGACCGGCGCCGCACCCGGACGCTGTCCGGCGGATCGTGGTATTTAGCTGTGGTTATAGCGACAGCTAAATACCACGATCGCTGGCGTGCTCCGACTGGCATGCGGACAAACCAGCTAAAGCGCCCAACCCGACGGTGTCGCTGTGGCCAAGCCTGCGAGATCTAGTCGACTTCCTGTCGTCCTGACGGCAGAAAGTCGACTAGATCCAGAGTTTCCGTCGGGAGTGCGCAGGCTCGGCGCCGGAACCATTCCGGGGAAAGCTATAGCCGCTACGGCAGCAACAGATTTCCCCAAACCCGACTGGTCCTCAAGGACCCGACCCAATCCGGTGCTCCGCGCAGCCCGCAGAACGCCCAAGTCATCGCCTTGATCAAACTACGCTGAATGGCAGCGGTCCGGACCACCGCGGACGTCGCGGTAGCCCGGATCTTTATCTTGGGTTGGCTCCAGGAAGAGATCTAGCGGCGGCCGCGGCCGCGGCTGAGGGTGGCGGCGACGCGGTCGACGGCGGAGCTGTAGTCGGGGACCTGCGCCATCGCGGCGGCCAGCCGCAGGTGGGGTAGGGCCTCGGTGGGTCGGTTGAGGCGCTCCAGGGTGCGGCCGAGCAGGTGGTGGCTGTAGTGGTCGGTGGGGTCGCGCTCGACGAGCACGCGGAGTTCCGCCTGGGCGCGGTTGAGCTGGGCCGACGCGTAGTAGGCCAGCGCCAGCCGCAGGCGGGCCTCGGCGTTGCCTGGCTCGGCGGTCACGATGGGCGCCAGGAGGCGCGCGGCGTCGCCCGGGTGGCCCATCTCCATGAAGAGGAGGGCCTGCCGGTACTGCTCGAGCATGCTCACGAGGTGGGGTAACGCTCTGCCTTCCGCCGGATATTCCGCGCCGGTAGCCTGGCGGGCGATGAGCGCGCTCGATCGTCTCGCGGACGAGACCTATGTGTTGCTGACGACGTTCCGCAAGGACGGGCGGGCGGTGGCCACGCCGGTCTGGGCCGTGCGCGACGGGGACGCGCTGGCGGTCTGGAGCGTCGCCGACGCGGGCAAGGTCAAGCGCATCCGGCGCAGTGGCGAGGTCACCGTCGCCGCCTGCGACATCCGCGGCAATCCGCGCGGCGAGGCGGTGGCCGGGCATGCCACGCTGACGGGCGCGGCCGAGTTCAACGACCGGATCCGGCGGCTCATGGCCCGCAAGTACGGCATCCTCGGCCGGATCACCATGTTCGGTAGCCGCGTCCGCCGCGGCCGGGACGGCTCGGTGGGCATCCGGATCACGTTCCCGGCCTGAGTACGCGCACTCTGCGCCAGACCAACACACGCTGGCACGATGCGTCCGGGTCGTGCGCCACCCGGTAGATCTATCAAACCGGCTTGATGTATCGTCCGGGGTCATGGGCGAGCTTGACGCTGCCCCGCCGGCCTTCCTGGGCCTCGCGGGGCATCCGGTGCGGTGGCGGTTGCTGACCGCGCTGGCCCGTAGCGACCGCCAGGTGCACGAGCTGACCGCGCTGGTGGGCGAGCCGCAAAACCTCGTCTCGTACCACCTGGGGCGGCTGCGCGCGGCGGGCCTCGTCTTCGTGCGGCGCAGCGCGGCCGACGGCCGGGTGGGGTTCTACGCGCTCGACCTCGCCCGCTGCGGCGACCTGCTCGCCGCGGCGGGCGCCGCGTTGCATCCGGCGCTCGCGCTGGTGCCGCCGCCGCTGGCCGGTTTCGCGCCGCCGGGCGCGGTTCTGTTCCTGTGTACCGGTAACAGCGCCCGCTCGCAGATGGCCGAGGTGCTGCTCCAGCGGGCCCGGCCCGAGCTGACCGTGGCCAGCGCCGGCAGCCACCCCAAGCCGTTGCACCCCGACGCGGTACGCGTGATGGCCGAACGGGGGATCGACATGTCGGAGCGGCGGAGCAAGCACCTGGGGGAGTTCACCGGAGACCGGTTCGGGCATGTGGTGACGCTTTGCGACCGGGTACGCCTTGTCGCGCCCGACTTCCCCGGCGAGCCGGAGCGGGTCCATTGGAGCATCCCGGATCCGGCCCGGGCGGGTGACGGGCTGGCCGCGTTCGTCCGTACCGCCGACGAGCTGAGCACCCGCATCCACTACCTGCTGCACCGCATCATGCCGACATCCACAGTGGAGGATTAGATGTCCGCTCCCGCCGACGACGACGTCTACGTCCGGTATCTGGTCGACGACGTGCCCGCCGCGATCGACTTCTACACGACGCACCTGGGCTTCGCGGTGCGGGCCAGCTTCCCGCCGTTCGCCGATGTGGCGCGCGGCCGCCTGCGGCTGCTGCTGTCCGGGCCGGACAGCTCGGCGGGGCGTACGCTGCCGGACGGCCGCCGCCCGGAGCCCGGCGGGTGGAACCGCATCCACCTGCGCGTGGCCGACATCGCCGCCGAGGTGGCCCGGCTCCGCGCGGCCGGCCTGACCTTCCGCAGCGACATCGTCAGCGGGCCGGGCGGGCAGCAGATCGTGCTGGACGACCCGTCCGGCAACCCGGTCGAGCTCTTCCAGCCGGCATGAGCGAGCAGGTGAGCGACGCCGAAGGCGCGGTGCGCGAGGCGCGGCCGCACGTCGCCGGGCTGGGCACGGTCCTGAAGGAGTGGGGGCGGATCGGCTGCATCGGGTTCGGCGGGCCGCCGACCCACATCGCGCTGCTGCGCGAGCTGTGCGTGGGGCGGCGCAAGTGGTTGGACGACAAGGCCTTCGAGGACGCGGTGGCCGCCTGCAACCTGCTGCCCGGCCCGGCCTCCACCCAGCTCGCCATCTTCTGCGCGTGGCACGTGCGGGGGCGGCTGGGCGCGGTGGTGGGCGGTATCGCGTTCATAGCACCGGGTCTGGTGGCGATCCTGGCGCTCTCCGCGCTGTTTCTGGCCGGTGCGCCACCGCTGTGGGTGGAGGGCGCGGGAGCCGGCGCGGGCGCGGCGGTCGCGGCGGTGGCCCTACACGCCGGAATCGGCCTCATCGCACCGAGCTGGCGGCGCACAACCCAGCGCGCCCGCCGCGTGCGCTGGCTGATCTACGCGGCCGTGGGCGTGGCCGGCGCGGCGCTGGTCGGCCCGTGGCTGGTCCTGCTCCTGCTCGCCTGCGGCGTCGTCGAGGTGGCCGCGCAGCGGGTCCGCCAGCGCACCGGCAACACCGCCTCGGTCCATCTGACCCCGGTGCTCGCGGCCGCGGCGATCGGCGGTGGCGTGCTGCTGCCGCTGGCGTGGGTGGCGCTCAAGGTCGGCGCCCTCTCGTACGGCGGCGGCTTCGTCATCATCCCGCTGATGCAGGCGGACGCGGTGGACAGGTACGGGTGGATGACCGACGCCCAGTTCCTCAACGCGGTCGCGCTCGGGCAGATCACGCCCGGCCCGGTGGTGCACACCGTCGCCGCGGTCGGCTTCGCGGCGGCAGGTGTGGGTGGCGGACTGCTGGCCGCGGCGGTCGCGTTCAGCCCGTCGTTCGCGTTCATCCTGCTCGGCGCCCACCGCTTCGACCGGCTACGCGGCAACCCCACGGTCCGCGCCTTCCTGGACGGCGCCGGCCCGGCCGCGATCGGCTCCATCCTCGGCTCGGTCATCCCGCTCGCCGCCGCGCTCACCGAGTGGTGGCAGTACGCGGTAACCGCCGGCGCCGCCCTCCTGCTACTGGCCGCCCGCCGCGGCGTGGTAACCACCCTGCTCGCCGCCGCGGCCGTGGGCGTCGTGGTCGCCCTAGCCGGCGGCCCTTTGGCCACCTAGACACCGCTGGAGTCGGAGTCACTGGGTCCGTCCACAATGGTGGCCGCGGACTCAGTGCCTGGTGAAGATTTGAGCTACCGCGACGTCCGTCGTGGTCCGGACCGCTGCTCCCGCGGCCTCACCCTCCGCGCTTCACAACCAAACAGCCCGCCCGGCTCCGCCGGCGGCGAGGGTCTGACGATCGTTCGCCCGGAATCCGCGGCGTTGTCGGCGTGTCGTGCGGATATCGGGCGAACGATCACGGGGGAGATCACCGCCGACCCGACCGAGCCAGAGAGCTCCCACCGATCAAGGCCACACCCCTTCGACAGTGCCGGCCATCCACCACCATCGCCTTGATCGCGCGATGGGATCGGAGCGCGTAGTGATCGTGGTACGCAACTGCCCTTAGAGGGGCCGGTACGTACCATAATCTGCCGGATAGCGTCCGGTCGCGGCGCCAGGTCAAGGGACGGGGTTCGCGATCGCCAGCCTTCGTGGGCGCACCGCCGGCCGCGCTGGCAGGGGTTCGGTTGTGAATCGCGGAGGGTGAGGCCGCGGGAGCAGCGGTCCGGACCACCGCGGACGTCGCGGTAGCTCACATCTTTATTTGGGCAATGAATCTTCACCGAGCATTGTGGACGGACCCAGTGACTCCGACTTCGGACGATCGCTAGATCGCGTCGACCTTTATGGCCTTTGTGGCGAAGTAGCCGGACAGCCACCCCGCGGTCGCGTCCGAGTGGTGGGGGGACTCGGCGAAGGCGGTGATGGCGAAGCCGGCCGCGGTCTGGCCGCCGATCTGGTCGGTCAGGGTGTGGCTGTACTCGATCGGCGCCTCGGCGCCCCAGTTGCGCTCGCGCTCGCCGGGCTCGAGGTGGGTGAGGTCGCTGTACGGGAGGCGGTGCCGCACCACAAGCTCGCCGCGGGTGTCCAGTACGTGCGCGTCGAAGAGGTAGATGTCCGGGTTGACGAAGCCGGACAGCAGCGTGCCGCCCGTCCGCAGCACGCGGTGGCTCTCCCGCCAGACCGGCGCCAGCTCGGGGATGAAGAGGTTGGAGACCGGGTGGACGACCAGGTCGAACGAGGCGTCCGCGAAGGCGCTGAGGTCGCGGGCGTCGCCGAGCACGGTGCGGAGGTCGAGCCCGTCCCGCGCGGCGACCATCTCGTCCTGCGCGAGCTGGCCGGGCGAGTTGTCGAACACTGTCACGCGCGCGCCGGCCGCGGCCAGCACCGGGCCCTGCTGCCCGCCGCCCGAGGCGAGGCAGAGCACGTCGCGGCCGGCGAGGTCCGAGGGGAACCAAGTCGGGTCGACCGGCTGGTATCCAATGAGGACGATCGACCACTCGCCGGCCCGTGCCTTCGCGATCACCTCGGGCGTTACCGGCCGCGACCACTCGTTGCCCTTTTCCACCTCGCGATCCCACGCGCGGCGGTTGTGGGCGACAGGGTCCGTGGAGATCTCACTCATGCGCGGGATGCTAGCCGCGCGACCGCGACCGCTCCTCCGGATTTTGGGTGCGGGCGGCGTACTTGCGCTCGATGTCCCGGGCGAAGCCGTACGTCTCGCCGACGACGTGCCGGCGCACGAACCAGCCGGTCGCGATCGTCAGCGACAGCAGGCGCAGGACGGGGGAGAGGTTGAACTCCACGACGCAGCGCAGCTCCGACTCGTTGGCGCCGCGCGGGGCGGCGGTCATCGTCCACCGCACCTCGGCCGGGATCGGGATGAGGTGGAAGAGGTAGCCGCGGCTGCGGGGAGAGAGCAGCTCGAAGCCCCGAGCCCCGGCGGCGACCTCGCGGTAGTGCTGGATGATCAGGGTGCCGCCGATCGACTCCACGTTGATCGTGCCGCGCACCCCGTTCGAGCTGGTCACGCTGGCGGCGCGGTGGGCCGGCGACGCTGCCTGGTAGTCCTCGTCGCTCAGGGAGAAGATCCACTCCTCCAGGTTTACGGACTCGATGGGCACCTGTAGCGGGACGGCGTGGCTGACCTTCATGGCGAACGCTCCTTCGACCGGGACGACTGACATCCGAGACGGCTAACATCTGTTAGGTGAACGGTAGCATGAACGCCTAACGAGTGTTAGTCCTAGAGTCGCGAGCGAGGGAACTCACATGAAACCGAGCGCCAGGCAGCTCAACAGGCGGGGCGAGGGCGGCCGCCTCCGCGAGGAGATCCTCCAGGCGGCGGCCCGGCTGCTCGTCTCGTCGCCGGCCGACACCGTGACGCTGCGGGCGATCGCCCGCGAGGCGGGGATCGCGGCGCCCTCGATCTACCCGCACTTCGCCGACCGCGAC
This sequence comes from Phytohabitans flavus, assembly GCF_011764545.1. GTDB lineage: Bacteria > Actinomycetota > Actinomycetes > Mycobacteriales > Micromonosporaceae > Phytohabitans > Phytohabitans flavus. Next base: position 2,403,787 of record NZ_AP022870.1, read on the forward strand.
GCGATCCTCGACGCGCTGGTCGAGCGCAACTTCGAGCGCCTGGGCGACGCATGCCGCGCGGCCTCGGCCGCCGCTCCGCCGGGCATCGAGCGGCTACGCGCGGTGTCCGCCGCCTACGTGCGCTTCGCCGAGGAGCACCCCGGCGACTACCGGATCCTCTTCGAACGGGTGGCCGGCAACCGGGTGGAGCCGCCGCACGAGTACGCGGCCGGAATCCGCGCGTTCACCACACTTGTGGAGGCGTTCGCCGGGCTAGACCGGCCGGGCGCGGACGCGGTGCGCGACGCGCAGGCGTTCTGGGCGGCGCTACACGGCATGCTCGTGCTGGTGCCGGCGACGCCCGGCTTTCCCTGGCGGCCCCGAGCCGAGCTCGTTGACCGGCTCGTCGCGGCCTTGACGGCGTAGGTCCACCCGGGTGTAACGCGGCGGACGTCGCGGACGCCTTTTCCCCCAAAGGAAAAGATCAGCGCGGGACGGTGGCCATGACCGGGTTCAGTTTCACCTTCAGCTACGACCGGAACGGCAACGTCGCCTGGCTCGCGCTGGAGGGGGACCTGGACGGGCCGGCCGCCCGGCGCCTGCGGCGGGTGCTGAGGGCGACGGTCGACGGGCTCGCTCCCCGGCGGCTGCTCGTCGACGCCCGCGACCTGACCGACCACGAGGGTGTATCCCTCCACCGACTGATCCGCGGCGGGGTCGACGCCGAGCGCGCGGAGTGCGACGTCGTGCTCGTCACCCGCGGCCCGGCCCGGGTGGCGCCGAGCACCGCGGAACAAGCGGTGGCCTGACCCGTCAGCGGCCGCCCGCCGCCATGAGCCCGGCCCGGTAGGCGAGCACCACCGCCTGGGCGCGGTCGCGGGCGCCGATCTTCGCGAGGATGCGCTTGACGTGGGTCTTGGCCGTCGACTCGGCGATGACGAGCAGGTCGGCGATCTCCGCGTTGGAGAGCCCTTCCGCGACAAGGCGGAGCACCTGGATCTCGCGCTGGGTGAGCACCGCGACCCGCCGTGCCTCGTCGCCGTCGACAGCGGAGGCGCCCGGCGACAGCACGAAGTGCTCGACCAGGTCGCGGGTGACCGCCGGGTCGAGCAGCGCCTCGCCGCCCGCCACCGTGCGTACCGCGTCGACAAGCCGCTCCGGCGAGGCGCGCTTGAGCAGGAAGCCACTGGCGCCGGCGCGGAGCGCACCCCACACGTACTCGTCGTGCCGGAACGTGGTCAGCACCAGCACCCGGCTCGGCAGTCCGGCCGCGACGATGCGCCGGGTGGCCTCGATGCCGTCGACACCCGGCATGCGTACGTCCATGAGCACCAGGTCGGGCGTCAGCTGGCGGCACACCTCGACCGCCCGCAGGCCGTCGCCCGCCTCGCCGACCACCTCGACCCCGCCGGCGTTGTCGAGTACGACCGTGAGACCGGCCCGCATGAGCGCGTCGTCGTCCGCGAGCACCACCCGGATCGTCACGCCGCCTCACCGCCCGAGGGCAGCGGGAGCACCGCGCGGAGCCGGAACCCGCCCATGCCGCCGCGGCCGTGCTCGACCGTGCCCCGAAGAGTGCCACCCGCTCGGCGATCCCCAGCAGCCCCCGCCCGAGCTGGTACCCAGGCCGGGGGCCCCGCCCGTCGTCCTCCACCTCTACCTCGACGCGCTGCCCGCCGCACCGTACGGCGACGGTGGCCGAGGCGGCGCGGCCGTGGCGGAACGCGTTGGTCAGCGCCTCCTGCACGATCCGGTACACCGACAGGTCGAGGGTGCCGGGCAGCTCCGGCCGCTCGGGCTCGACCCGGACGCGCACCCGCATGCCGGCATCCTCGGTCCGCCGCACCAGCCGGGGCAGCGCGTCGAGCCCGGGGCGCAGGTCGGCGTCCTCGTCCCGGCGCAGCACCCCCAGCACCCGGTCGAGCTCGTCGAGCGCCTCCCGCCCGGTGCGCTCGACGCCGCCGAGGATCTCGCGGGCCTTCGCCGGGTCGCCGTCGAGGACCACGCGGGCGGCACCGGTCTGTACCAGCATCACGCTCATCGTGTGGCCAAGCAGGTCGTGCAGCTCGCGGGCGATGCGGGCGCGCTCGTCGGTGACCGCGGTCCGGCGCAGCAGGCGCCGCTCGCTCTCCTGCCGCTCGCGCCGCCGCGCGCCGGCGTAGCCGGCACCCCAGACCAGCAGCCAGATGAACACGACGCTGGCCGGCACGACCGCCTGCGGCGGCCCCTCGCCGACGAAGTAGGCGGCGATGCCGGGCAGCATGATCATCGGCCCCCACAGCGACCGCCGCGGGCTTGCCTCGCGACCGACCGAGTACAGGCCGACGAGGTTGATCGCCGGGGAGAGCGTCGCGGGGTCGAGCCAGAGCGCGTCGGCGGCGAGCGCGGCGGTCCCGACCGCGAACGCGACCACGGGCGCCCGGCGCCGGAAGGCGAGGCTGCCGCCGAGCACCACCGCCAGCGCCAGCGCACCGGGCAGCCGCGCGCCGAGCGACGGCGTACTGGTCAGTCGCTCGGTCGCGACGAGCGCCACCGCGACAGCGGCCAGCGCGGTGTCGACGGCCCGCGGGGGCAGGCCGTTGACCCACGAGACGAGCGCGGCCAGCCGGTGCATGCGCCTACCTCATCACGACGGCCGGCCGCCGCCCAACGACCGGCAGCAGCCACCGCGCCACAACCCCGGATACCGCCAGCAGCGTGGCCAGCCCGGCCAGCGCGAGCAGGGCCATCGCCGCGGTGGGCGAGGTCCAGGGCCGCCCGGCGTACGCGGTGAAAGCGACCGACGCGAACACCGCCGCGTAGCCGGCGGAGGCCAGGACCATCAACCCGACCTGGGTACGCGCCGCGGGCGGGCGCAGCCCCAACCCGATCGCCAGCGCGGCGAGGACCTGTAGGCCGTGCAGGCCGAGCGCGTGCGCGAGCTTGGCACTGCCCTCCGCGCCGAACCGCACCGACTCCGGCACGTCGCCGGTGGCCACGACGACCGCCTCACCCGTGGCCGCCATGTCGAAGCCGATGTAGCCGGTCACCTGGATCCCGACCAGGCCCACGAGCACCGCGACGCGGGCCGCCGGCGGGCCTTCGAAACGCAGCAGCGACCAGATCAGCAGCAGCCCGACCCCGAGCGCGACGAGGAGCACCACCTGCGCCATCGCGGACCAGATGGCCGAGTCGACGCCCGGGTTCGGGTTGAAGTGCGACGGCTGCCCCCGCCACCGCTGCGTCGTGATCATGCCGACCTCGGCGACCGCGCCGCCGCCGACGAGGCCGGCGGGCAGCCACCCGAAGCGGCTCGCCGGGAGCTGGCGCAGCACCCACACCGCGCTCCACGCGAGGACGCCGAACGACAGCGCGAACACCACCGGCTTGCGCCAGGTCACCGGACCCCACCAGGTCGACCAGTCCACAATGGCCACCACCGCGTGTACCGCGCCGGACGCCACCAGCAGCGCCCCGCACCGGGCCAGAAACCGCTGCTGCGCGGTCAGCGGGCGGACCGCCTGCCACGCCTGCCGAAGAACCTCTCTCATGCCCGCGAAAGCTACGAGCGCCCGGCGCCGGAATCGTCGCCCTCACGGGGACACCCCGCGTACCCCCGGTGGGGTATCTACGACTCGGGCACGGTGATGGTGACACGGGTGCCGTGGCGGCTGAGGTTGACCACGACCCGGCGGGCCATCTGGTTGATCAGGTCGAGCCCGCGGCCGCGTTCGCCGTCCGTGGAGCTGGCCCGCCACCGGCCGCGGTCGTCGACCTCGACGCGGATCTCCCGGCGCTGGCCGCGCATCGCGGTCAGCGTCACCGGACCGGCCGGTCGGCCGTGGTACGCGTGCTCCAGCGAGTTGATGAGCGCCTCGTTCGCCGCCATGAGCAGCGCGTCGGTCTGGTCGGCGGAGAGCTCGTGCGTCACCGACCAGGCCCGCAGCGCCCGGCGGGTGGGCGGCAGGTCCTTGACCGAGTTGAGCGTGATGCGCAGCACGCCGGACTCGTCCGTGGGCGCGGCGATCCCGCCGAGCAGCAGGCAGGTCACCACCACGTCGTCGGTGGTGGCCGCCCCGCCGGTCATGGCGAATACGATCTGGTCGCACCACTCCTGCGGGTCGGCGCCGCGCAACGTCTCGGCGGCCTTGGCGAGCCGGTCCAGCCCCACGTCGATCACCTCGTCGCGGCGCTCCAGGAGCCCGTCCGAGTACCAGACCAGCATCGCACCCTCCGGGACCGCCATCGCGGCCTCGGGGCGGGCCCGGGTGGCGAGCTGGAGCGGCGGCGAGCGGCCGTCGTTCAGGTACGTGACGGTGTCGCCGACGGCGAGCAGCGGCGGCAGGTGTCCGGCGCTGGCGTACCTGAGCGTCCGCTCGATCGGGTCGTACTCGGCGTAACCGACAGTCGCGTACGCGGCGCCCGCGATCGCCAGCGACGCGGTGTCGAGGCTCTCCAGCACCTCGGCGGGCGACGCCCCGGCCAGCGCGGTCGAGCGGAGCAGCAGATGGAGCCGGCCCATCGCGGCCGCGGCGGTCAGGCCGTGTCCCACCACGTCGCCGACCGCGATCGCGACCCGGCTGCCGGGCAGCTCGAACACGTCGTACCAGTCGCCGCCGACGTCGTTGCCCCGCTCGGCCGGCTGGTACGCGGCCCGCGCCCGTACCCCGGCAGATGATCGGAGATCCGCGGCAGCAGCGAGCGCTGAAGCTCGTGCGCCGCCGTGTACTCCGCCTCGTGCCGCTCGGCCCGGTCGACCGCCTGCCCGGCCAGGTCGGCGATTGTCTGGGCGAGCGAGGCGACCTCCGGGGTGACCGCGCCGTCCTGGTGGTACACGAACGCCAGCGCGCCGAGCGTCCGCTCGGCCACCCGGACCGGCACCACGTGGACGCCTCGGGTGGCGACCTCCGCGCCCGAGTCCATGACCGCCGGGTACCGGTCGGCGATCTCGGCCAGCGAACCGAGCGTGACCGGCTGCCCGCGCTGCACCACGTCGAGCACCGGGAGTCGGGCGAGGTCGCCGAGCCGCACCTCGGCGAAGCGCGCCATCGTCGCCGGCGGCACCGTGCTGGTCGGCCAGATCCGCAGGTTGACGCCGTCACGGTCGAGCAGAGTCACGTACCCGTGGTCGGCGACCACGCCCACGCCCTTCTCGACGAGCACGCGGACCACCTGCTCGGCGGTCGCCGCGCCGGCCAGGCCCGCGGTCACCTCTTGGAGCGTCTCCAGCCGCCGCCGGGCGGCCACCTCGCGGCGGGACTGCGCCCGCGCCCGGTCGCGCTCGGCCACCGCGATCGCCAGCACCCACGCGCCCACCACCACGAACGCCAGGTACACCTGGAGCGTGGCCGCCTCCACGTCGGGATGCTCGGCGAGCACCGCCCACGGCCCTCGGCCGGCCGCGCTCTGGAGGTTGGCCACGAACGCCATCACGAAGCCGGCCGCGCCGACCGTCGCGATCCGCCCGCCGAACCCGGCCGCCAGCAGCAGCGGCACCGGCAGGTACATCAGTGGGACGTCCTGCGGCCAGAAGCCGATCGCGGTCAGTAGCGCGGTGGCGGTCAGCACCAGCGCGGCCCGCCACAGCCGCCGTGCCGGCAGCGGCGCGCGCAGGGTGCCGAGCCCGACCACCGCCGAGCCCAGCGTGAGTACGGCGAGCCCGTCGCCGGCCCAGAACTGCCCGAGCGCGGTCCACCACCCGGCGCCCGCCGTCCACGCGGTCGTGGTCGCCCCGATCAGCGCGCCGGCCAGTGGGCCCAGTCCCACCGCGCAGGTCAGGTACACGCCGGCGTCGCGGACCCGGGTCAGGTCGATCCGGCCGGGCAGGAAGTGCCGCACCAGCGTCGCGCCGACCAGCGGCTCGACGGTGTTGGTGAGCATGAACCCGGCGGCCGCGCCGACCGCCAGCCCCTGCGAGAGGTTGATGCCCAGCTCGACCGCGGCGGCCGCCCCGAGCACGTACACCCAGTGCTCGCGCCGGGCCAGCAGCAGCGCGCCGAGCGTCACGCCCGCCGGCGGGAAGAACACCGCGCCCACGTCCGACGCGTGGAACAGCAGCCACGCGGAGCCCGAGCCGAGCCCGTACGCGACACCGACGACCGCGACTATCCACACCGGAGCCCACCGCTGGTGGGTCGGGGCGTCGGCGGCTCTCATGACGGACAGCCTCGCATCCCGCCGCACGCTCCCGCGCCCCTAGGTAGGTCGCTGCTGTCAGATAGGGGACGGTTGCCGTGCGTATCGGTCGCGATCTCGGCCGGCGTGGATACGATGCGGCCATGCCCGACGCTGTGTGGCTGACCGCTCACCCGCGCCCGACGTCGAGCCGCAACGGATTCGGGCGGGAGCTGAAGGGCTTCACCCGACCGGACGCGACCGGCCGCCGCTTCGCCACGTGCTGGTTCGTCGCCTTCGGCCTGCCGATCGTGCCGCTGTCCCGGTGCTATCTGAGCGAGGATCGCCCGCGCGAGACGTGGCTCGGCGCCACCGCGCGGTACCGGATCGAGGGCGAGTCGCGGCTGCGCGCGGCTGAGGTCCTCCGGACGTACGCGTTCGGCTGGCTGCTGGTCCCGGCGGTCCTGATCGCGCCGGCCCTCGTGCTGCTGTCGCAAGCCGACCGGGTGATCGACGACGAAGGTTCGGACGTGGCGAAGCTGTCGCTCGTCGGCGCGTTCCTGCTTGTCCTGCTCGGCTCGATCCTCGCGCTCGGCGTGCTCCGCGGGCTCTACCGGCAGCGGTGGGCGCCGGTCCGCGAGGTGGTCTGGGTGGACGCGCCCGTCGTGCCTTCCGGCCGGCCCGCCGTCAGGTGAGCTCGCCGGCCAGCAGGTCCATCAGCAGGCCGTCGTGGAAGGTGCCGTCCTGGCCGCGCTCGTACGCCCGCATCAGGCCGACCGGCTTGAAACCCACCTTCCGGTACGCCCGGATGGCCGGCTCGTTGTCCGCGGCCGGGTCGATCACCAGCCGGTGGTGGCTCCGGTCGCGGATCAGGTGGCGGGCGAGCGTGCGCACCGCGTCCGTGCCGAGCCCCTGGCCGGTCCGGTCCGGGTGCAGGTAGATGTCCAGGCCCGCGTGGCGGTACTGCGGATCGTCGTTCTCGTACCACTGGATGGCGCCGACGACCTCACCGTCCAGCACGATCGCGTACGTCTGGGAGATCTCCTCCAGGACGGCGGCCCGGTAGTCCTCCTCGTCGCCCCACCACCGGCGCACCTCGGGCGAGGAACGGATCTCGACGATCGCGTCGATGTCAGCCGAGGCAGCCAGCCGCAGCGTCACCCGCTCACCGCGCAAGGTCGTCATGAAGCCGAGGCTAGCCTTCGCCGCGGCGATGTCGTCGCTCACGGCGAACACCTTAGAACGCCGTGTCCAACGGGGGCCACCGTTACCGTGCGGGGCTCGTCGCGGCGGCCGGTGTCGCGGCGGGACCGTCGCTGATCCGGAGGCCGTCGGAGGCGGCGCCGCGCATGGTCACGTACCCGCCGATGCGCTTGTGGATGCGGGCGTAGTCGGCCGCGCGGGCGCCGCCGCCGCTGCGGGCCGTGGTGAGATCGACGAGGCGGGCCTTCGGCTGGTAGTCCATGAAGATCGGCCGCACCTCGACGCCGGTGACCTTCCATTTCCGGGCGCCACCTCGGCGAAGGTGAAGGTGGGTACCGCCGAGTCGGCGGTGTTCTCCGGCGAGCCGTCCTCGAAGCGGACCAGCAGGTTGCCCAGGCCGTAGGCCACCCACTTGTCGCCGATCTTCTCGAACGGCTGCACCACGTGGGCGTGCATCCCGATGATCAGGTCGACGTCCGGGCTGGCCAGCAGTTGGTTGGCGAGCCCGACCTGGCCGACGTCGGCCGCGTTCTGGTACTCGGTACCCCAGTGCAGGGACGCGATGACGATCTCCGCGCCGGCGTTCCGGGCCCGTTTCGCCTCGGCCAGGATGGCCTTCGGGTCGATCAGGTTCGCGATCCATGCCTTGCCGCTCGGGCGGTCGATGCCGTTGAAGCTGAACGTGTACGACAGGTGCGCCACCTGGACACCGCGCACGTCGAAGACGTTGGGCGTGCCCGCCTCCTTGGCCGTACGGGCCGAGCCGGTGTGCCGCAGGCCGACCCGGTCGAGGTTGTCGAGGGTGCGGGTGACGCCGTCGGGCCCGTAGTCGAGCGTGTGGTTGGAGGCCGTGGAACATGTGTCGAAGCCGGTCGCGGCCGCGGCGTCGGCGAGCTGCACCGGTGCGTTGAAGATCGGGTAGCCGGTGAACGGCCCGCGCTCCGGCCCGAGCGGCTGCTCGACATGGCACACCGCGAGGTCCGCGGCCCGGATCGGCGGCACGATCGCCGCCATGATCTGCCGGAAGTCGTACCCGGACTTGTCCCGCGCGTCGGCCCGCGCCTGCGCGACGAGCGCCGGCTGCACGAAGAGGTCACCCGCCGCCGCGACGGTCAGGGTGGTCGGCCGCGCCTGCGTGGGGCTCGCCGTCACCGGGCTGGCCGGGTTCTTGCGATCGTCGTCGGTGCACGCGGGCACGAGCAGGATGATCGCGAGACCGACCGCCAAGTACCTACCTCGCATACCCGGCATTGTGGGTGCGGCCCTGCACCTCCGGACCAGATCGGTGAAAGCGGCCTGCCGTCATCACCTCGCGCGGGCTAGCGCTTGACTTAAAGCGTGCTTGAGGTCCGACGCTGGGCGGGACTCCTGGCCCACATACCCAGGCCCGAGCCGGTCCGTGAGTGAGCCCGCCCGGGTCAGTTCGCGGTGCCGGCGCGGATCGCGTCGAGGCCCCAGTTCGCGAGCAGGCGCAGCGCGTCCTCCGACGGCGTGGACGGCTCGGCGTGGAAGGTGATCAGGGACTGGTCGGCGTCGCCGGCCGGCCGGAACGACTCGAACCGCAGCGACAGCTCACCGACCAGTGGGTGGCGTAGGCGCTGGAGGCCGCGCTGCTTCTCCTTGACGTCGTGGGTGGCCCACAGTCGGCGGAAGTCCGCGTTCTTCACGGACAGCTCGCCCACCAGCGCGGACAGGCCGCGGTCGTTGGGGTAGCGGCCGGCCTCCAGGCGCAGCGCGGAGACGGCGTCGATCTGCTTCTGCTCCCAGTCCACGAAGAGCTCGCGGTAGCGGTCGGGCGACAGGAAGATCAGCCGTGCCCAGTTGCGTTCCGGCGCCGGCAGCCGCGACCAGTCGCCGAAGAGCGCCGCGGCCAGGCGGTTCCAGGCCAGCAGCTCCGCGCGCCGCCCGATGACGTACGCCGGGATGACGTCGATCGCGTCGAGCAGCCGCAGCAGGCCGAGGCGTGCCTGCTGGGTCCGGGCGGCCGGCTTCGGCCCGGGCGCCTTCGGCTTGGCCAGGCGCATCAGGTGCGCGTGCTCGGACTCGGTCAGCCGCAGCGCGCGGGCGATCGACTCGAGCACCTCGGCCGAGACGTTGCGCCCGTCGCCCTGCTCCAGCCGCGTGTAGTACGCCACCGACACTCCGGCCAGGTGGGACAGCTCCTCCCGGCGCAGCCCCGGCACCCGGCGCTGCCGGCCGTAGTCGGGCAGGCCGACATCCTCCGGCTTCAGGCGGGCGCGGCGGGTGCGCAGGAACTCGCCGAGGTCCGACCGCCGCTGCTCCATGCGATCGAGTATCCCCCGCCGTACGCCGGCGAACCTGTCCCTGCCAGTGGTAGGCACGCCGGGCGTACGCGCGGGCGTGACCTGGCTGGGTAGCGCCAGGCCGGAAAGGCTCGAAGCCGCTCGCCCAGTTCCCCATCACAGGAGGCAGATCGTGAAAATTGCTGTGGTCACGGGCGCCAGCTCCGGTATCGGCCGGAGCGCGGCGATCCAGATCGCCAAGCGGGGCGCCGGTGTCGTCCTCACCTACAACTCCAACCAGCTCAGTGCCGAGGAGGCCGTCGCCGAGATCGAGAAGGAGGGCGGCACCGCCGTGGCACTGCGGCTGGACCTCGGCGATACGGCCGGCTTTCCCGCGTTCCGCGACGCCCTGGCCGAAACGCTGAGCGGTACCTGGCAGCGCGACACCTTCGACAGCCTCGTCAACAACGCGGGCTTCGGGGAGATGTCGATGATCGGCCAGACCACCGAGGAGTCCTTCGACAAGCAGACCCACGCCCTCTTCAAGGGCCCCTTCTTCCTCACCCAGACGCTGCTGCCGCTGATCGCCGACGGCGGCGCGATCGTCAACATCACCAGCAACGCCAACCGGCCGAACGTGACCGGCCCCGGGTGGTCGGTCTACGCCTCGTTGAAGGGCGCGGTGACCGTGCTCACCCGCTACATGGCCAAGGAGCTGAGCACACGCGGCATCCGCGTCAACTCCGTGGCTCCCGGCGCCACCCGCACCCGCTTCGCCGACAACATCCTCGGACGGCACCCAGAGATCGAGCCGGACCTGGCACGCACCTTCGCACTCGGACGGATCGGCGAGCCCGACGACGTCGGCATGGTCATCGCCACCCTCCTCGCCGAGGACGGCCGCTGGATCACCGGCCAGGACATCGAGGTATCCGGCGGCCAAAACCTCTAGAGAGCTTTGGAGTTGGGGTAGCCTCGGCGTCTTGTCGCGGATAAAGGTCCAAAATCAAGGAGATTGGGCTACCGCGATGTCCGTGGTGGTCCGGACCGTCGCTCCCGCGGCCTCACCCTTCGCGGTTGGCGCCCAAAGGGCGCTCGGTTTGCCTTGATCGACGCTACGCCAGGACGCCGCCTGGCAGATCGTGGTACTTACTTGCCCCTGGAGGGGCAGTTGGATACCACGATCTCTCAGGAACCCAGGGGGTTGGGCTTGGGCCGCGGACCGTGCAGCGGAGGTCGGGGATCTCGGCGAGCGCCAGCGAGCCGCCGACCTGCGCGGTGCCCGCGGGAGCATACGGTCTATGACTGACGCGGACCGGGGAAAATGTAACTAGCTGTGGTGGGCGGCGAGGCGGGCGGCGCACTGGGCGGCGAGCCAGGGCAGGTAGGCCTGCCGGTCGCGGGCCTCGCCCATCAGCGTGAACACGACGGTGGTCTCGCCGACGCGGAGGGCCGCCCGGTCGCCGGAGGCGTACGCGCCGTCGCCGATGCCGGGCAGTGCCTGGCCGCGCGAGTTGGCCCGCCACGCCCACCTGGCCGGCGTACCGGTGAGCGCCTGCACGAGCAGCAGCGGCTTGCCACGGTCGGCGGAGAGAAACTGCGCGCCGCCGAGCACCCCACCAAGCGCCATCGAGTCGCCGGCCCGCACCGGCCGGCCCAGCGCCCGCGCCACCTCGTCGACCGTGAGAAGGTCGGCCGAAAGCGCGGGGCGGGCCGGGGCGGCGATGTCACCGGTGGGCGGCTCGACAAGCTCGCGGGCCTGGCCGTGCCCGACGACGGTGATGTCGACCACCCGGCGGGTCCAGGGGCGTACCCGGATCGTCACGGTGTCGCCGTCGTGGCAGCGGTTGGCCCACTCGCTGGGCAGCCCCCACGCGGTGGTGCGGTCGTCGGTGCCGTCGTCCACCGCCAGGTAGTGCAGCCAGGGCGTGGAGCTGTCGCTGTCGTTGCTGGTGGAGAGCCAGACCTCCAGCCACAGCACCTCACCGGTGATCGTGCGTTCGGTGGCGAGGTCGACGAGGGTACGGGCGAGCCGGTAGAGGCCGCTGACGATGAGCAGGACGCCGACCGCGAGGACCGCGCTCGTCACCGCGTCGGGGAGCTGGCGGCCGCTGCCGTCGATGTCGGGCAGGGAGTCCAGGCCGCCGGGCGCGAACCGCAGCAGGACACCGCCCACGACGATCGCGATCACCGCGCGGAGGATGAGCTTCGCCGGGGTACGGCCGTAGCGGGACCAGACGCGGGGATACCTGACCCGCACGCGGTGCCACGTACCGCCGAACGACGACCAGACCAGCTCGCGGTTGCCCATGCCCAGGTCGAGGACGGCGCTGGTGAGGTGGGTCGCGCCGACCGCCGCGCCGTAGCCGAGGTACCGGTCCCACACCACGACCGAAGCCGGCGGCAGGTTGGCGAACTCCTCGTGCCCGCGCAGCCAGTCGCGTACGCCGAGCCAGCGGGCGGCCACCTGCCGGCCGAGCGGGGTGTCCCGCTCGCCGGGGAGAGGCCGGCGATCCCGCTGAGCAGCAGGAACGTGACAATCCCGGCCGCGACGCCCGGGTTGTCCTCCGAGGCGCTCCACGAGCCGTAGTGGTAGGCGGCGGCGCCGGCCGCGGCCGCGGCGAGCGCCGCGAGCGCGACAAGTACCGCGGCCACGCCTCGGCCGAAGCGGCGGCGGGACAGGCCGGCCGCGCGGGCCTCCGCGACGACCTCGGCGCGCAGCCGCTTGTTCCACGTCTTGGCCTGCGCCTGGTCGCGGAAGGTGAGCGCGGTCAGCGGTACCACGCCGCCGACCGCGAGCCCCTGGACGCGGCTGAGCACCCGACGCTCGTACGGCCGTAGCCCGCTCTCGTCCGGTGCCGCCGCCGGCAGGTGCACTGTGGTCTGCATCGGCTCGTTGCCCGGCTGGCGCAGCTCGATGAAGCGCCGCGCGGCGAGGTCCAGCAGCGTCGACTCGGCCGCGTCCTCGGTGGTCGTCCAGCGGTTGACCAGCAGGCTCACCACGGCCGGCGGCTCGGTGCCGAGGTCCGGGGTGGCCGGCTGTGGCGGCGGGCTGGCCGGCCGGGTGACCAGCCGGGCCAGTCCGTACGCGAGGAACCAGCAGCCGATGGCGATGCCGCTGACCGCCAGGTCGAGCAGTGCCCGCTCGTCCATCGTGGCTAGAAGCGAACCTGGACCGGGCCGCGCTCGCCGCCGTCGGCTTGGAAGAAGTCCATGGCGCGGAAGCCACCGAGGCCGGCGATCACGTTGATGGGCAGCGTCTGCACGCTCGTGTTGAACGTCTGCACCGCGCTGTTGTAGAACTGCCGCGCGTACGCGATCTTGTCCTCGGTGTTGGCCAGCTCGGCCTGCAACGCGGCGAAGTTGTGGTTCGCCTTGAGGTCCGGGTACGCCTCGGCGACCGCGAACAGCCGGCCGAGTGTCTGGGTCAGCATGTTCTCGGCGGCCGCCCGGCCGCCCGCCCCGGGCCCTGGGTCGCCGCCATCACCGCGTTGCCACGGGCGGCCACCACCGCGTCGAGCGTGCCCCGCTCGTGTGCGGCGTACCCCCTGACGGTCTCGACCAGGTTGGGGATCAGGTCGTGGCGGCGCTTGAGCTGCACGTCGATCTGCGCCCACGACCCCTGTACCTGGTTGCGCTGCCGGACCAGCCGGTTGTAACCCGAGAGGCCCCACACGAGGACGATCACCGCCAGCAAGCAGACGAGCCCACCCACGACGCCTAGTACGCCGCCACTGCTCATTCCCACTCCCACTGAAGATCTTGGGTTCCGGCCCGATGGTGCGTGGTCGGCGAGGGGAAGTCGCCGGACTGTCGCGGATCGGACGGTACACCCAAACGACTTCTTGGTGGAGTGCTCGTGGGGCGGCCCGGCCGCCCCGCTCTGCCATGATCGGACGGTGCGGGCGTTCATCCTGACCGGGCCGGGGCAGTACACAGTGGACGACGTGCCGCCCCCGGAGCCGGCGCCGGGCGAGGTGGTGGTCGACGTCGAGCGGGTCGGCGTGTGCGGTACCGACGTGGAGTTCTTCACCGGCGACATGGCGTACCTGCGGCAGGGGCACGCCGCCTACCCGATGCGCCTCGGCCACGAGTGGGCCGGCACGGTCCGCGCGACCGGCGATGGGGTACCCCAGAGCTGGCTCGGCCGGCGGGTCACCGGTGACACGATGCTCGGCGACGGTACCTGCCACCGCTGCCGGCGCGGGCGACAGCACCTGTGCGCGGCGCGGCAGGAGGTCGGCATCCGGGGCGGGCGGGCCGGCGCGCTGGCCGAGCGGCTGGCGGTGCCCGCCTCGTCGCTGCGGGTACTGCCAGACAGTGTCGACGCCGAGCTCGGCGCGCTCGTCGAGCCGGGTGGCAACGCCCTCCGGGTCGCGCAGGCCGCGAACGTGGGTCCGGGGGAGCGGGTGCTCGTGCTCGGCCCCGGCACGATCGGGTCGCTCGCGGCGCTCTTCCTCCGCGCGGCCGGTGCCGAGGTACACCTGCTGGGCCCCTCGGAGCCGGCGCTGGACTTCGTCCGAGGGCTCGGCTTCGACCAGGCGTGGACCGAGGCGACGCTGCCCGACCTGCCCTTCGACGCGGTCGTCGACGCCACGAACGCGGTCCGCCTGCCCGCGCTCGCCCTCGACCTTGTCGAGCCGGGCGGGCGGGTGGCCTACATCGGACTGTCCGGCGAGCCGAGCCAGGTCGACACCCGCGCGCTAGTGCTCAAGGACGTCACCGCGGTCGGCATCCTCTCCGCCTCGCCGGCGCTGGACGCCACGATCGCCGCGTACGCGAGCGGGGCCGTCGACCCCCGGCCGCTCGTCGCCGCGACCGTCGGGCTCGACGGGGTGGGACCGGTGCTCGCCGGAAAGCGGCCCGCCCACGCCGCCCGTGGCCCAAAAATCCACGTGGACCCGCAGGCGGCGTGACAAATCTTCGCGTGTATCGCTTGTCTTCAATGCATATTTGCTTTTTTGTGAGCCCTTATGTCACGTCGATGGGCCACGGCCCGCCGAACGATTCGACCGGCGTCCCCGAGTCAGGGGTGAAGACCACCCGTGCGTACATCTGGTAGGTGCCCGGCGCGAGCGGCTCGCCGCCCGCCGCGCAGGAGACGAGCGCGGCGTCGCCCGGCAGCTCGTGCGGCTGGCTGGGCTTGAGGTCGAGCTTCTTGCCGGCCGTGTCCTGGGGCAGCGGAACCGTGGCGATGCGCCCGTCCCGTACCAGGAAGACCTCGGCGCTGGGTGCGACCACGCCGCTGACCGCGCGCGGGCTGTTGACCTCGACGGCGCCAGTCACCGCCGGCCCGCTGGCCGGGGTGGACGCGGGGAACCGCCCGCTCAGGTAGAGGCCACCGCCGGTCGGCGGGGTGAAGGTCGCGCCGCACACCAGCGCGGTGAGGTCGGTGGTGGGGACGGGCTCCACGGTCGCGCTCTCCTTGGGTGAGCTGTCCGGTGCCGGCGGGTCGCTCGCGTCGCTGCCGCAGCCGGCAGCGGCGACGAGGACGGCGAGTAGTACCGCCACGGTGGGGACAGCGTATTCTCGGCGGGCGGGCATGAGCATCATTCCTCCCCGGCTATTCGATCGATGCCACGCTATTGGAACGCACTCGGTTCTTGGACGCACCCGCGCGGTCCAGGTTCCGGGTTTGGCACACTTTCGCCGGGTACATTTTTGACGTTCATGGGTCGGTACGGGGTTAGGAGAGGTCGTGACGGTAGGGCGGCATCCGGACGACCGCCTCACCCGTCCCGCCGAGCCGCTGCTCGAGACCTCGTTCGCGGAGGGCGAGCTGCCCTCGGTCCGCCACCGGCTCGAGGCGGTCGCTCGCCGGTGCGGTCTGACGCCCGACGAGGCGTATGACTGGGTGATCGCGGTCAACGAGCTGATGGGCAACGCGCTCCGCCACGGCGGCGGCTCCGGCGAGCTGCTCGTGTGGCGCGACGGCGACCTGTACTGCGAGGTGCGCGACCGTGGCCTGGGGTTCGCCGCCGAGCCGTACCTGGAGCCGCGCGCCCGCCCGGCACCGTCCGCCGACGGCGGCCTGGGGCTCTGGATCGCCCAGCGGATGACGAGCGAGATGCGGATCGAGAGCGGCCCGTCCGGTACCGTCGCGCGGCTCCGCACCCCACTGGAGCGGCCGGAGGAGCCGTTCGCCTGACCTCGGCCCGCCGGGGTGCGATCGTCTGATCATGGAGGTCGGGTCGCTCCCGCTGCTGCGCCCGATGCTGGCGACGCTGGGCGAGCTGCCGAGCGGCGGCGGGTGGTCGTACGAGTTCAAGTGGGACGGGGTCCGCGCGATCGTCTACGTCGAGCGCGGCGAGGTACGTGTGCTGTCCCGCAACGACCGCGAGATCGCCGACAGCTATCCCGAGCTGCGCGGCCTGCCGAAGCTGCTGCCGCCCGGCCCGGTGGTGCTGGACGGCGAGATCGTGGCGCTGGACGAGGCGGGCGCGCCGAACTTCAGCCGCCTCCAGCAGCGGATGCACGTCCGCGAGCCGGCGCCCACGCTGCTGCGGCGGGTGCCGGTCCACCTGTACGCGTTCGACGTGCTCCACCTGGGCGAGCGGTCGACGGTCAAGCAGCCGTACCGGGAGCGCCGCGAGCTGCTCGACGGCCTGGCGCTCCAGGACGACCCGGTGCGCACCCCGCCGTACTGGACCGACGACCGCGGCGGCGACCTGATGGCGGCCGCCGCCGAGCAGGGCCTCGAAGGCGTGGTCGCCAAGCGCCTGGACTCGCCGTACCAGCCCGGCCTCCGCTCCCGCCTGTGGATCAAGACCCCGCGCAACGCCACCACCGAGGTCGTCGTCTGCGGCTGGAAGGCGGGCGAGGGCCGCCGCTCGGGCGCCATCGGCTCACTGCTGCTCGGCGCGTACGACAACGCGGACCGGCTCGTCTACATCGGCAAGGTCGGCACCGGCTTCACCAACAAGATGCTCGCCGACCTCGGCAAGCGGCTCGCCCCGCTGCACCGCCACGACCCGCCCTTCGACGGCCCGGTGCCCCGCCCGGACGCCCGGGACGCCACCTGGGTCGAGCCCCGCCTCGTGGGCGACGTCGCGTACCGCACGCTCAGCCCCGAGGGCCGCCTCCGCCACCCGTCCTGGCGTGGCCTGCGCACCGACAAGGAACCCCGCGAGGTGCGCGCGGAAGCCTGAGCCGGCTAGCCGGCGCGGAGGATGAGGTCGTTGGTGCCCTGCTCGCCCTGGACGTCCACGGTCGGCAGCCGCCCCGGAGACAGCGGCACGAGGCGGTCCGGGCGCGGGATGAAGCACCGGTACCCCAGCTCGACGCAGAGCCGCGCCAGCAGCGCACGCAGCTGCGGCGTGCCGGGGAGTACCTCGACGAAGATGGTGGGTCGGTGTTCGCGCAGCGGCGCCCAGCTCGCGGCGAGCAGCGCGTGCTCCTGGCCCTCGACGTCGACCTTCAGCACGTCGACGCCGTCGAGCAGCGACCGCACGTCCACCGCCGGTACGCGGACCGTGGTGGCCCGGCGGTCCGCCATCGACGCGGGCAGCTCGGAGCCCCGGGCCATGAAGGCCACGGTCGGCGTACCCTGCTGCTCCCACGGCACGACGAGGTCGATGTACGGCTGGGCCGGGTCGGCGGTCGCGGCGGCGGCGAGCACCTCGACCGAGGTGATGCCGTTGAGGGCCAGGTTTTCGCGGCAGGTGCGGGCCGAGGTCGGGTGCGGCTCCACCGCCAGGTACCGGGCGCCCGGTGCGGCCCGACCGCCCTGCACCGCGTAGTAGCCGACGTTGCTGCCCAGCTCGACCACCTTCGCCGCGCGCCGGCAGGCGTACCGCCACCAGGGCAGCAGCTCGGGCTCCCAGCCCCGCTCGCCGCCCCAGTACAGCTGCTGCGTCACCTGCGAGTCCGCGTTGACGAACCGCAGCTCCGGGTTGTCTGGCAGCGCGAACGTGTGTACCGCGCGGGGCACTCCACCCCACCGCACCGCGCGGCGCACGGGCGAGTACCGGCGCAGCGGCGGGACCGCGGCGAGCGGCAGCCGCCGTACGAGCCCGGTGAGCACGGCCCGCCCGGCAAGGTAGGCGACGCGCATGCGCCGGATTGCCCGCGACGCCCGCGCCTAACCGGGCTGGCGGCTACTTGGGCAGGATGCCGCGCTCGACGGCGACCCGTACGAAGTCGTCGACCATGCGGTTGAAGAGCGTGGCGAGCTGCTCCCGCTCGCCCGGGTCCCAGGCCGACAGGGCGTGCTGGATCGACTGGCAGCCCACGCCGAGGACGCGCTCGACCGCGTCGCGGCCGGCGGTGGTGAGGCGGACGCGGTACGCCCGGCGGTCGGCCGGGTCGGGCACCCGCTCGACGTAGCCGACGCTTTCGAGGCGCTGCACCTGCCGGGTGACATGGGGTGCCTCGACGGCGAGCCGGGCGGCGATGTCGCCGGAGCGCTGCGGCCCCGCGTCGTGGAGCAGGCGCAGGATCGGCACGGCCGCCCGGTCGACCGAGACGCCCGCCTCGACCGCGATCTGGTGGTGCTGGCGGGCCCTGTTCAACAGGTGGCTGATCCGGGAGAGGGCGCGCTCGATCTCGACGATGTCGGAGGGGATCTGGGCGCGTACGTCAGCCGGCATGTGACAAAGCCTACCGTGGCGTTACTTAACTTAAGCAACTATCGTCGGCACGTGCCGAAAGATCAAACACGGGCCGCCTCGGGTGGGCTCACGCTGATGGCGCTGGCCATCGCCGGACTCGTCGTCTCGTTGCAGCAGACCCTCGTACTGCCGCTGCTGCCCCGGCTGATGCACGAGCTCGACGCCTCGGTCACCGAGGTGACCTGGGTGTTCACCGCGACGCTGCTGGCCGGCGCGGTGGCGACGCCGCTGCTGTCGCGCTTCGGCGACATGTACGGCAAGAAGAAGATGATCATTGCGGCGATGGTGACGCTCATCGCCGGCTCGATCGTCTGCGCGCTCTCCACCTCGCTCGGCACGCTGATCGCCGGCCGGGCGCTGCAGGGCGTCTCCGCGGCGATGATCCCGCTCGCGATCGGCACGATCCGGGACGCGTTCCCGCGCGAGCGGGTGATGTCCGCGATCGGCATCGTCTCCGCCACCATGGGCGTCGGCGGCACGGTCGGCATGCTGATCACCGGCGTGATCGCGCAGCACACCGAGAGCTACCGCCCGATCTTCTGGATCGGCACCGCCGCCGCCGTGCTCGGCCTGATCCTGATCGCCGCCTTCACGCCGGACCTCGGCACCCGCACCGGTGGCCGCCCGGACGTGCTCGGCGCGCTCCTGCTCGCGGTGTGGCTGGTCAGCCTCCTGCTGGGGATCAGCGAGGGCGGGTCGTGGGGCTGGGGCTCCGGCCGCACGGTCGGCCTCTTCGCCGCTGCGGTGGTGCTCTGCGCGGTGTGGGTGCTCGTCGAGCTGCGGGTGCGCGAGCCGCTGGTACGCATGAGCCTGCTCGTCGGCCCCCGCTCGCTCACCGCCAACCTGGCCTCGCTGCTGCTGGGCTTCGCGATGTTCGGCGGCTTCACGCTGATCTCCAACTTCGTGCAGACCCCGAAAGACCAGCTCGGGTACGGCCTGAGCGGCTCGGTGCTCGACGTCGGCCTGTACCTGCTGCCCAGCACGTTCGGCATGATGCTGTTCTCGACGCTCGCCGGCCGGTTCGAGCGGCGCCTCGGCACCGCGTACACCCTGGCCATCGGCTCACTCCTCGTCGCGGCGAGCTTCGTCTACCTGACGATCTCCAACGGCCACGTCTACGACGTGCTGATCTACAGCGGCGTGATGGGCGCCGGCATCGGCATCGGGTACGCGGCGCTGGGCACGCTGGCCGTACAGCACGTGCCGATGAGCCAGAGCGGCATCGCCAGCGGCATCAACACGCTGGTCCGCACCGTCGGCGGCAGCATCTCCGGCGCGGTGACGGCCTCACTGCTGACCAGCCACGTGATCGAGGGCACGAGCGCACCAAGCCTGGACGGGTACACGCTGTCCTTCGTCGTGGTCGCGGTAGGCGGCGCGGTGGCGGCCGCGATCGCCCTCATCCACGGCCTCGCCTACAAGCACGACCGCGCCCACGAACGCCCACTGTCCGATCTGGACACATCCCCGAGCGCCGAGCTGGCCGCCGTAGCCGGCGACTACGGCGACGTCCCCGCCCGCCGCTAGCCCGCCGCCCACCCGGCTCCTGGATCTAGCGCCTGTTTCAAGATCCTTGCCGGGCTGCGCCGGGTCCAGACGACGACCGGCGGCGCCGGGCGTAAGGCCGCATACAACACCGGTATGCGACCTTGCGCCCGACTTGCCGGATCGCCGCCTGGATCCCGGCTCGCCTCGACAATCCTTTGAAACAGGCCCTAGTCGACTTCCCGCCGCCCCGACGACAGAAAGTCGACTAGATCCAGATTCATTGAGCTACCGCGACGTCCGCGGTGGTCCGGACCGCTGCTCCCGCGGCCTCACCCTCCGCGCTCCACACCCAACACACCTTGAGCGCCGGGAGCGCGCTACGCGCGCCTTCGGCGCGCGGCTACCGGTCAAGATCCCGACAAAATCCCTGATTTTGCTGCTTCCGGCGAAGGTTGAGCCAGCAAAATCAGGGATTTTGCTGCCACCTGGTCCCGCTGCGGCTCTGTGGGGCTCGGGGGTTGCGGTTACCCCTTCTTCGCCTCCGGCGGGGATCTCCGGCCTCCGGGACGGCACTGCGGGTGGGGTGTGCGCCTGGTGTCGCGCGCCAGCGGTGATCTCGCTGGTGATCGTTCGCCCGATTCCTACACGACACGCCGACGGGGCCGCGGATTCTGGGCGAACGATCACCAGAGCCCTCCGTGGCGAGGGTGGCTCGCCAGGCTTTGGGAAGACTTGTTGCTGCCAGGGAGCCTGGCGCGTAATTGGGCACAGGCTCGATGTCAATCCCGCCGCGAGCGGCTGGAATTCGCCTGGCATCGACGCGCAGGCACCATCGGTTGCCGGGTTTGCCCCATATATTCTTTTGCGAATGTAGATCTAGAACGTCTTGTGTGCTATATCGACCCTAAACGTTCTAGATCTACTTCGATCCGACCGCAACGACCAAGCTGGCGGACTTGACGAACAGCGCACCGCCAATTACGCGCCAGGCTCTATAGCAACAGCTAAATACCACGATCTCTGGCGAAACGGCGCCCGGGTTGGGGTGTGTAGCGCGGAGGGTGAGGCCGCGGGAGCAGCGGTCCGGAGCACCGCGGACGTCGCGGTAGCTCGAATCTCCATCCTGGAATAGGTGAGCGAGCTGGAGCGTGGCTTGACGGGCCTGTCCAGGATGATTTAGGGGCCGGTCGCTGGAGGGTGGCGCTCATGCCGCAGGTGGGCGAGGTACGCGTCGAGGCATGGGATGACGGAACCGCGGTGGTGTTCCGCATTCGCGAGGGCGGCTGACCCATCCCTGTGGAGCGCGATACGTGGGAGTGGCCGCGCTGGGTGGCCGACGTCATGGGCGCGGTGTTCGCCTTGGCGGTCGTGTCGAGCGGCGTGGCGGTGTGGGGCGCCATCAACCATCACTGGTTCGCGGCTGTCGTTTGTGGCTTGGACGCGGTGCTGCTGGCCGGCATCTCCGGCTACGCCCTCCTGACCGACGGGAAGGTCCAGGAGTGGCGGCGCGGCGAGCATGTCCGGCTGGATGTCGCGGCGTACTCGCGCTTCGCTCCGGACGTGGCCTCGGCGCTCATGCATGCGCCCCGACTGGGCGACGGCAGCATCGACCAGGATCACCCGGACGTGGCGGAGGCGGGAGTTCGGCTGTGGTGCCAGGCTCAGGCCTTTGCCACCGGAGAGCCGGCGTAACGCCGCCGTTCAGGACGCCAAGTCGCGGGTGACCTCGGACCAGTCGAGGCCGTCGAGGTTGACCACGATGGCCTCCTGCGTGGTGCGGGCGATCACCACGACCGCCTCGGTGTCGGGGTCCGGGTTGCCGCTGATCGCCTCCCGCCGCTTCATACCGGACGTCTGCGAGGTCTGGTCGACCAGCCCGGCGGGCGCGATCCGGTGCAGCCGCCGGTGAAACGGGTCGATGTCCGTCGGCAGGACGACCCCGCTGGGCGTCCGGAACGCATCGCCGGCGGGAACGTGGACAGCGGGCATCAGGCGGCTCCTAGCAGTGGCGGTCTGATTTTCTACAGCGTCGCGAAGAAGCCGCCGAGGACGACGAGCGGGATGGTGACGAACAGGAAGATGCCGATGCCCGTCAGGACCCGACCATCATCGACGGTCTCGCGCTCCGGTGCGTGCCCGAACCAGGCGAACGTGTCCGCGCCGCCCATCTTGGTCAAACCGAGCCCGCCGGTCAGCGCGACCAGCGCCCCGGCGGCGACAAGACAGATCCCGAGCCGCGAGACGAACGTGCCGTCGCCGGCCGCGACCCAGATACCAGCGGCGACCGCGGCGACCACCGCCGCGATCACCACGAGCACGAGTGCTTCGAGGAGACCTTTCACCGCCGTCATGGACCCACGCTAGAAACCTTTGTCAAAGCACCGCTAATCGAGGATCGCGCCGTTGCGAGCGCTTGAGCTTCTCGGTCGCGGGCTTGGCGATGGCACCCAGCAGCTTGAACGCCGTAGAGAGTTCCACTCCGGACAACGTGCTCCGCCCCTCGCGCTCGACAAACTCCTCCCTGCCTTTGTACCAACCCGCGAGAGCGGCTAGCGGACGTCTATCCGGCGTCTATGCGTCCCGCTCACGCTGGGTCACGGTCGTCCGCCGGGGACGGCGAGGGGGAGGCATCGTCATGCGTACGAGGGGGACGGCGCGCACCGTGGGGGCGGTCGCGCCGAGGACGAATGGCAGCGCTGCCTACGGCTGGGGCAGGAGCTGGCGGCGACGGGACCGGACGGCGCGGAGCCGCGGCGCCGGTACCTGGAGGTGCTGCTTGGTGACGGGCCGCTACCGGCGGAACGGCCGCTGCGGGTGCTGGTGCTCGGCGCCGGGATGGCCGGGCTCTGCGCCGCGTACGCGCTGCGGCGGGCCGGCCACGAGGTCCACGTCCTGGAGGCGGACGCGGACCGTATCGGTGGCCGGCTCGCCGCGGCGCCGCGCACCCCGTTCCGGGACTCACCGCCGCACGGGGACGCGGGCGGAGTCTCCATCCCGGACACGCACACGCTGGCACTGTCCCTCGTGGACGGGTTCGGGCTGGGCCGCCGCCCGGTCACACCGGCCGCGGTTCCGGCCGGGTACACGGCGGTCGACCTGCTCGACGCGGTGCTGGAGGCGGTGCGCGAGTACCACACCGCGGACACGCCGGACGGTCGCGCGGTCGGGTGGGCGCGGCTGCTGCACGACATGGACCACCTGTCGCTCGGGCGGTTCCTGACCGAGTGGGCCGGCCTGGACACGGCGGCGGTCACCGCGATCGGGCGGCTGGAGCACGTCGGGTACCGGATGGCGATGTCCTTCGTGGACTTCTACCTGCACCACCTGCACACCGCCCCGCGCGCGGCGCGCTGGGAGATCGAGGGTGGGAGCTGGCGGCTGCCGTACGCGTTCGGCCCGGTGCTGGACGACATGGTCACCCTGGACCGGCGGGTGACCCGGATCGAGTACTACGACCCGGCCCGGCCCACCGCGGCCTACCGCCACGTCGCGCCTGAGGGCCCGCGCGTGTGGGTGGAGACGCTGTCGAGCCGCGGGCAGCGCCGGGGGTACACGGCCGACGCCGCGATCGTCACGCTGCCCTTCGCGGCGCTGCGCCAGGTACGGATCGAGCCGTCGCCGCCGGCCGCCAAGCGCCGCGCGGTCATGGCGCTGCGGTACGAGCCGGTGACCACCGTCCAGCTGGAGTTCGACCGGCGGTGGTGGGAGTTCACCGAGGACGACTGGCGGCGTGAGTTGGAGGCGCTCGCCCCGGGCCTGTACGACCGTTACGGCCAGGCGCGGCCACGGCGGGCGGGTCCGGCGGGCGGCACGAACCGGCTGGCCTCGTTCCCCAGCGGCCCGGTGCCGGGCAGCGCCGGCGGCGTCGTGCTGGCCAGCCACGCGCGGGCCGGCGGCGCGGTGCGGTGGGACGCGATGAAGCCCGACGACCGGTACGCCCGGGCGCTGCGCGGGCTCCAGGAGGTGTACGGCAGCCGGATCGAGGCGTTCTACACCGGACGCGGCGCCACCGGCAGCTGGACGACCGGGGAGGCGGTGCTCGCCCCTGGCCAGCTGACCGCGCACCACCTCGCCGCGATCGCGCCGGCCGGCACACTGCACTTCGCCGGCGAGCACACCTCGCTCAAGCGGTCGTCCATCGAGGGCGCGATCGAGTCCGGCGTGCGGGCCGCCCTCGCCGTCGACGGCCAGCACCGGCTGGCGCCCACCCGTGAACCGGTCTGCGGCGGCGCGCCGCGCTGAACCGCTGCGTGCCCCGCGACCGCACGGCAGTATGGCGGCATGGGCAAGGCGGGGTACGCGATCGGCCTGGTGGTCCACCCGACCCGGCCGGTGCGCGGGTCGGTGGAGATCATCACCCGGTACGCGCGCCGGCACGGGGACGGGTGGTGGCGCGGGAGGCGGACGCGGCGCGGGTCGGACCCGGGGTGGAGACGGTCGCCGCGGACGGGTTCGTGGACGCGGTCGACGCGGTGGTCAGCCTCGGCGGTGACGGCACGATGCTGGGCGCGATGCGGCTGCTCGTCGGCCGGCGCATCCCGATCCTGGGGGTCAACCACGGCAACCTCGGCTTCCTCGTCGAGGTCCGGCCGGAGGGGCTGGAGGCGGCGCTGGACCGCATGGTGGCTGGCGAGTACTCGGTGGAGCCGCACAGCTGCCTCGACGCGGAGGCCGGCGGCCGGTCGTTCACCGCGTTCAACGACGTGGTCGTGACCGCCTCGGCGCAGCTCCGCGCCGCGGTGGTCGACCTGTTCGTGAACGGCGCCGCGCACGGCTACTACCGAGGCGACGCGGTCGTCGCCTGTACCCCGATCGGGTCGACCGCCTACAACTACGCCGCCGGCGGGCCGGTCATCTCGCCCTCCACGCCCTCGATCGCACTGACCCCGGTCGCGCCGATGTCGGGGATCAGCCGCTCGGTGATCTTCGGCGACGGCGACGGTGTGGAGCTGCGCAACCCGGGCGACGGCGAGGCGCTGCGCTTCATCGTGGACGGGGCGTCGGCCGAACCCTTCGAGCCGGGCGCCGCACTCCGCCTGCGGCTGCGGCCCGAGGCGGTCCACATCGTACGGTTCGACGCCGACATCCACCTACAGCGCAACCGGGTCAAGCTGAGCCTGCTCGACCTGCCGCTCCGCCCCGACCAGCTGATCGAGCTCGTACCGCCCCAGCTGCGCGAGCGGGCCGAGCAGCTGCGGCGGCAGGACGACTCAGGGCCGGCAGACCCGCCGGACCAGGTCGTGCCAGCTCTCCGACAGCAGAAGCTCGACCCGCTGTGACAGGGGTGCCTCGGCGGTCGGCTGCATGTAGAGCAGCAGCGGCCCGTCGAGCGCGCCGGTGAGCTGTACGGCGAGCAGGTCGAGATTGGTCGGGCCGAGGTCGATCTGACCCAGGAGCATCCTGATGTGCGTCTGTGACAGCGGGGTCTGCGCGCCGGCCGGGATCGGCTGCCGGCCGTCGAGCGCGGCGCGGGCGATCTCCTGGTGCTCCATGAGGAAGCGGATCCGGGCCTGACCGTAGGCGACCAGCCGGTCGAACGGCGGCGCGCCCGGACCCAGCGGCGGCGGACCGGCCAGCACCAGCTCCTGGAAGGCCCGCTCGCCGTCGTCCAGCAGCGCCGCGAAGATGCCGGCCCGGGTGCCGAACCGGCGGAACACCGTCCCCTTGCCCAGGCCGGACCGCTCGGCGAGCGCGTCCATGGTGATCCGCTCCGCGCCGACCTCGGCGAGCATCTCCCGGGCGGTCGCGATCAGGTGCTGCCGGTTGCGGGCCGCGTCGGCGCGCTCGGTCTGTGGCGCACCCCACGTTAGGTCGGTCCGTTTCACAGCCATCACCTTAGCGACGTCTCGCCGAAGCGGGGTAAAGTCCGTTTCCGGACCAACCACAGATGAGGAGACACCCATGAGCACCATCGACACCGCGGAACGCTTCAGCACGCTGCCGGACGAGGCGACGCTCACCGCGACCGTCGTCGCGCTGGAGGAGCACGGCTTCAGCGTGGAGGTCGTCGACGACCTCGACGCCGCCCGGCGGGCCACGCTGGCCCGGATCCCGCACGGCGCGACGGTGATGACCAACACCTCGGTGACGCTGAAGGAGACCGGCATCGAGGACGCGGTCAACGGCGACGGGCCGTACGAGTCGGCCCGCAACAAGATGCTCGCCCTGGACTACGAGACCGAGGGCCAGCGGATGAAGGAGATCGCCGGCCAGGCGGAGTACGCGCTGGGCAGCGCGCACGCGGTCACCCGGGACGGGACGCTCGTGATCGCCTCGGCGTCGGGCAGCCAGCTCGCCCCGTACGCCTGGGGCGCGGCGAACGTGATCCTCGTGGTCGGCGCGCAGAAGCTCGTCCCCACGCTGGAGGCGGCCCGCGAGCGGGTGTACCAGCACAGCCTCAAGCTGGAGGACGCCCGCGCGCAGGCGGTGTACGGGCAGCACAGCTACGTCGGGAAGGTCCTGGAGATCCACCAGGAGCTGCCCGGCCGCATCCACGTCGTCCTGATCCGCGAGGTCGTCGGCTTCTGACGGGACCGGACCCCGACTGGCGTCTATCGGCTGACGATCGGTTGTCGACGCGCCCGGTCCTTCATGGACGGGTGGAATCAGTCGGGGTCGCGGTGCTGGCCGGCGACCAGCTCACCCGGGACGGTCTCGTGGCCGGTCTCGCGTCCCATCCCGCCGTCGAGGTGTACCTCGGCGAGCGCCAGCGGTCGGCGCGGGTGCTGCTGGTCGTCGCGGACCAGGTCTCCGAGGAGGTGCTCGGCGGGATCGAGCGCTTCGGTCGGAGCGCCCGGCACCGCGACCTCGGCGTGGTCGTCGTCGCGAACGAGATCCGCGAGCACCATGTCATGCGCGCGGTCGAGCTCGGCCTGGCCGGCCTGCTGCACCGACGGGACGCCGGGTTCGAGCAGATCACCCGCGCCGTCGTGGCCGCGGCGTCCGGCCGGGCCGAGCTGCCCGCGGCGGTCACCCGGCGCCTGCTGGAGCAGTTGCGCACGGTACAGCGGGACGTGCTCGGCCCGCGCGGCCTGACCGTCAGCGGCTTCACCGAGCGGGAGCTGGAGGTGCTGCGGCTGCTCGCGGACGGCCTCGACACCGGTGAGGTCGCGCTGAAGCTGAACTACTCGCAACGCACCGTCAAGAACATCATCTACGGCGTGATGACCCGGTTCGGCCTGCGTAATCGCACGCACGCGGTGGCGTACGCGATCCGAAGCGGCGCCCTGTGACCGGGTAGGCGCCGCAGGGGAAGGGAGTGATGTCCTGCGGGGCAGACCGGGGCGCTGGGTGCACCGGCGGGGGGCGCCGGGGGTAGCATGGCGAGCCTCCGGGCGGAGGATGCAGGGGGAGTGTCGTATCCGTTACCGGAGCATTACGGCAGCTGCATTCGGGGGAATGCGTGGATGACCGTTTGTGGTTCACGCTGCTCGGGCCCGTGGGGTCCCGGCGCGGACCGACGGACCTGGACCTGGGCTCGCCACAGCAGCGGGCCGTGCTCGCCGCGTTGCTGCTCCAGGCGGGTGTGCCCGTCTCCGTCCAGCAGCTCATGGAGACGCTGTGGGACGACGACGCGCCCCGCTCGGCTGAGGCGACCATCCGGACATATGTGTACCGGCTGCGCCGCGTCCTCACGCCGGACGGCGCCCCGCACGTGATCCGGTCGGTCGGCGCGGGATACCTCGTCGACGTCCGGGCGGAGGACCTCGACCTGGCCACGTTCCGGCAGCTTGTCGGCGCGGCCGAGGTGGCCCGGCGGGAGTCCGACACCGCGGGGGCGGCCGAGCTGCTGCGCCGCGGCCTCGCGCTCTGGAACGGCGAGCCGCTGGCCGGCCTGCCCGGCCAGGCGATGGAGCGGTACCGGGCAAACCTCGCCAAGCTCCGGCTGAACGCGCTGGAAGCCCTGCTGGCCGCGGAGATCGACCTGGGGGCGTACGTCTCGGCCGGCGACCAGCTCGCCTCGCTCGTCGCCGAGCACCCGCTCGACGAGCGCTTCCGCCGCCTGCTGATGCTCGCGCTGTGGCGGTCCGGGCAGCAGGCCGAGGCGCTCGCCGTGTACCAGGACGCGCGCGACGTGCTCGCCGCAGAGCTCGGCGTCGACCCGGGGCCGCAGCTCCAGGCCCTGCACCTGCGGATCCTGCGGGCCGACTCGCCGGCACCGGTCCAGCCGGCCAAGCCGTCGCCGGTCCCGGCCCCACGGTCGGCGCCCGCGGCCGAGGTGGACCAGGTGGCGGCCACGCGGGCGGTCGCGCGCAACCGCATGAGCCTGGCGACGCCCGCCCAGCTCCCCGCCGACCTGCCCGACTTCACCGGCCGCGCGGCCGAGCTGGCCAGCCTCGACGCCCTCCTGCCCGCCGATGGCGCTCCGCCGCCGGCGATGCTGATCAGCGCGATCCACGGCATGGCCGGTACCGGCAAGACCGCGCTCGCCGTCCACTGGGGACACCGGATCGCCGACCGCTTCCCGGACGGCCAGATCTACGTCAACCTGCGCGGCTTCCACCCGTCCGGCGTCGTCATGAGCCCCCTCGAAGCGCTTCGCGCGGTCTTCGACGCGCTCGGCGTCGACTCGCGGCAGCTGCCGGACGGGCTCGACGCGCAGGCGGCGCTGTACCGCAGCCTGATGGCCGGCCGCCGGATGCTGCTGCTGCTCGACAACGCGCGCGACGCCGAGCAGGTGCGGCCGCTGCTGCCCGGTTCGCGCGGCTGTCTTGTGGTGGTGACGAGCCGGCACCAGATGCCGAGCCTGGTCGCCATCGAGCAGGCCCGGCCGATCAAGCTGTGTGTGCTGCCTGACGACGACGCCCGCGCGTACCTGCTGAGCCGGCTCGGCTCTCGGGTCGGCGCCGACGACGGCGCGGAGGTGGACAGCATCGTCCGGCTCTGCGGCGGGCTGCCGTTGGCGCTCAGCCTTGTCGCCGCGCGCGCCGTGCTCAACCCGCACGGCTCGGTCGCCACGCTCGCGGGCCAGCTCTCGGCCGACCACGGCACGCTCGACTCCTTCGCGGACACCGACCCGGCGATCGACCTGACGACCATCTTCTCGTGGTCGTACGAGCGGATCGGACCGTCCGCCGCGCGCCTGCTCCGGCTGCTCGCGCTGCACCCCGGCCCGGACGCCGCGCCGGCCACCCTGGCCAGCCTCGCCGGCGCGCGGGTCCGCGAGGTGCGCGCCGGCCTGGACGAGCTTCTGCACGCCAGCCTGGTCCGCGAGCCTTCGCCGGGGCGGTACCTGCTGCACGACCTCGTCCGCGCGTACGCCGCGGAGCGGGCCCAGGACACCGACCCGGGGCTGGAGCGGCGCGCCGCGCTGGGCCGGATGCTGGAGCACTACACGCGCTCGGCCCGGACCGCCGTACAGCTGCTCGACCCGCAGTGGGACCTCGACCCGGATCAGTCCACCGTGGACGGTGTGGTGACCGCCGAGATCGCCGACGCCGAGGCTGCGCGCACCTGGCTGACCGTCGAGCACCACTCCGCGGTGGCGGCCGTCGAGCTGGCCGCCGAGCACGAGCTGGACACCCAGCTGTGCCACCTCGCCGGCACCCTCTCCGACATCTTCCAGCGGCACGGCCACTGGCGCGACCAGGTGGCCATGCAGACCCTGGCGCTCGCCGCCGGCATGCGGGTGGGCGACCTCGGCGTACAGGCCGCGGCGCACCGCAGCCTCGGCAGCGCCTACGCCCGGCTCAACCAGCTCGACGCGTCGCAGGAGCACCTGCTCTGCGCGCTCGAGCTCTTCGAGGCCGTCGGCGACCGGGCCAACCAGGGGCGCAGCTACCGTGGCCTGGCCTTCCTGCACGGCCAGCAGGGCCGGTACGACCTGGCGCTCGGCGCCAGCCAGCGCGCGCTGGAGCTGTACCGGGCGGCCGGCGACCCGGCCGGCGTCGCCAGCGCGCTCAACGACACCGGCTGGTGCCACGCGATGCTCGGCGACTTCGGCGAGGCGCTGACCCACTGCCGGCAGGCGCTCGACGCGCTCAGCGAGCTTGGCATCGCGAACGCGGTGGCCAGCACCTGGGACAGCCTGGGTTTCATCCACGCCGGGCTGGGGGAGCGGCGCGAGGCGGTGGCGGCGTACACCCGGGCGGTGGAGATCTTCCACGAGATGGGCGACCGGTACAACGAGGCCGACGCCCTCGTACACCTCGGTGATTGTTATCGCGCCCTGGGTGACCTCGGCGCGGCGCGGGAGGCGTGGCGCCGCTCCCTCCAGCTGCTGGAGGTGCTCGGGCACGCGACCGCCCAGGAGGTCCGCGCCCGGCTGGACCAGGTGGCCCGCGAAGGCCTGGTGAGTCCTTAGGGCAGACGTATCGGTATCCGCGGGCCGGACCTTGTATCAGCTCGTTGTGACGCCGAGGGTGCTCGTCTTTACTGACTGTGCTCGACAAAATGTGAGCACTGTTCGGAAGGGCGTCCGACCGATGTCTGTGCAGTACCTGGCAACCTGGGCCGAAGGCCACCGTTACGACCTCGACTGCGCAGCGGACGTCGTTCCGCTCCTGGTGTCGATCCACGAGAGCCACGAGCCGGTGGTCGTCACGCTGGAGGCCCGGGTCGACGTGCACGGCCTGCGCGTCACCCGGGGACTCCACCTCGGGGTGGGTCACGAGAAGCGCGGGTTCGCCTTCCCGTACGGGCGGCCCAACACGGGGTACGCCGTACACCGCGGCGTCCGCCCGTGGCATCGCGACCTCGCGTTCAGCTTCGACGGCACGGCGACGCCGTTCCACCCTCCGGAGACCCGCATCACGCCGGAACAGGTGTGGGAGCTCGCCCTTTCGTACGTCGCCACCGGCGAACCGACCGAGCACGTCGGCTGGGGCTGCCTCCCGACCCGCCGCAAGCGCCCGGCCGGGTAGCCGTTTGTTCGTGAACTGCCTCACCCGCACTCCACCCATTGGCATCGGCGGGGTGCGGAGGGTAATCGTGAATGGTCAGCGTGCGCGCCCGACCCTCAGGGCGCTGCCCGCCCGACCCACGAGGAGGCTCTCCGATGACCGACATCCGCGCCGGTACCGAGAACGGCATCCGCCGCTGCGACCAGTGCGGCCGCCCGCTGCCGGCCCTGCACAAGAACGAGTACACGCCGGCCCGCGCCCGCTTGGTCGCCGACCTCGGCGTGTGCATGTGCACCCACGGCGATACCGACGGCGTCGAGGTACCCGACCGCGCACCCTCCCTGCTCTAGCCGCCGGGCTCCCGCTCTGGACAACCGTCGCCCGTACCCGTTAGATCACGTGGTGCTGAAACGGCGGAAGTCCTGATGAGCGGCTTGTCGCTCTGGCGGCGGGCCGCCGCCGAGCTGGTCGGCACGGGCCTGCTGGTCGCGGTCGTGGTCGGCTCCGGGATCATGGCGGCCCACCTGTCGCCCGACGACATCGGGTTACAACTGCTGGAAAACTCCACCGCGACGGCGTTCGGCCTGGCGGCGATCATCCTGGTCGTGGGTCCGGTCTCTGGTGCCCACCTCAACCCGGTCGTCTCACTCGCCGACTGGTGGCTCGGCCGCCGCTCCGGCACCGGCCTGCCCATCCGGGACGTCGCCGCGTACATCCCGGCGCAGGTCGCGGGTGCGATTGGCGGCGCGGTGCTGGCGAACCTGATGTTCGACCTGGCCGCGGTGGACCTATCGGCTACCGAACGCGACCGGCCGCACCTGTGGCTCGGCGAGGTTGTCGCCACCGCCGGCCTGGTCCTGCTGGTGTTCGCGCTGGCCCGCTCGGGGCGGTCGGCGGTGGCGCCGGCCGCGGTCGGCGGCTACATCGGTGCCGCCTACTGGTTCACCTCCTCGACAAGCTTCGCCAACCCAGCGGTCACCGTCGGTCGGGCCTTCACCGACACGTTCGCCGGGATCGCGCCGGCCTCGGTCCCCGGTTTCGTGATCGCGCAGCTCGCCGGCCTTGTCGTGGGCCTGGGCCTGCTGGCGCTGCTCTACCCGCGACCGGCGGTCGCGGCGGACGAGGTCGTGGTACCCCGGCTCTCCGACGCGGGATGACCGACCCAGCTTTCAGCCGTCGACTCCCGTCGGGGCGGCGCAGCAGTCGTCGCACTGCTCGCCGCGCCACGCCTCGACGCCCTCTCGTACCGCGACGGCCGCGATGACCAGCGCCGCCACCGGGTCGGCCCAGGACCAGCCCAGCGTGGCGTTGAGGAGCAGGCCGACCAGCACGATCGCGGACAGGTACGTGCACAGCATCGTCTGCATCGAGTCGGCGACGACGGTGGCCGAGCCCAGCTCGCGGCCGGTGCGCCGTTTTGCCCACACGAGTACCGGCATGACCACCACCGAGACGGCCGCGATGCCGATGCCGACCGGTGACGGCTCGGCCTCGCCACCGCCGAGCAGGGACCGCACGGCGTCCACCGAGATCCACGCGGCAAGCGCGAAGAACGACACCGCGATCAGCCGCAACGCCAGCCGCTCGCGCTCCTCGGGCACTCTGGTACGGAACTGCCAGATCACCACCAGGGCGCTGGACACCTCGATGAACGAGTCCAGCCCGAAGCCCAGCAGCGCGGTGGAGGACGCCGCCGCACCCGCCGCCACCGCGACCACACCTTCGACGAGGTTGTAGCCGGCCGTCGCGTACGCCAGGTGCAGGCTGCGGCGATTCAGGCGCAGCCGCCGGGCGGGGTCCAGCGCCGTAGTGCTCATCGGGACACCGCCGGGGTGTCCAGCCCGTACGTCGGGCACAGCGCGACCGCCGAACCCGTCGCCGCCAGCACACCCTCGGCGGCGGCGAGTAGATCCATCAGCTCGGGTCGGGTCAGCGCGTAGAACGACTGGCGGCCCTGCACCCGGTAGTCGACCAGGCCGCAGTCGCGGAGGCAGGCCAGATGCTTCGAGACCGTGGACTGGGCCAGACCCAGCTCTCCGGTCAGGTCCACCACCCGGGCCTCACCCACCGCCAGGCGGGTCAGGATCCGCAACCTTGTGTCGTCCGCGAGAGATCGGAACAGCGCCACCGCCGGCCCCATCCCGCACCCGTCATTCATCGCCACGCCGCGATGATAGCGGACCTCGGCGATTATAGGTGCACTTGACGGCAACGGATTAGGTCAGCGAATATTGACTCAATGAACGCTGACTCGCTGGCGATGCGGGCGCGGGTGCACGCCGCGCTCGGCGATCCGTCGCGGTTGGCGATCGTGGACACGTTGACGCTCGGCGACGCATCCCCGGGTGAGGTCGGTGAGGCGCTGGCCATGCCGACCAACCTCGTCGCCCACCACCTGAAGGTGCTGGTCGCGGCCGGCCTTGTGGTGCGTACCCGGTCGGAGGGCGACCGGCGCCGCACCTACCTGCGCCTGGTGCCGGAGACGGTGGCCGCGATCGCCACCCCACCGGTGCCCGCGCCGGAGCGCGTGGTGTTCGTGTGTACGCACAACTCGGCCCGTTCGCAGCTCGCCGCCGCCCTGTGGGAGCGGCGCAGCCGGATACCGGCCGCCTCGGCGGGCACCCAGCCGGCCCGACGGGTGCATCCGCGCGCCGTGCGTGTCGCCCGGTCTCACGGCCTTCGCCTGGACCCGTACGCGACGGCCCATGTGTCCGATGTGGTGCGTGCCGACGACTTGGTGATCGCGGTCTGCGACAGCGCGCACGAGCGCCTGCCCGCTCCGTCGCGGTCCCGGCTGCACTGGTCGGTGCCGGACCCGGCGGCGGCGGACACCGACGAGGCGTTCGAGTCCGCGTACACCGAGATCGAGTCGCGGGTCGACCGGCTGGCGCCGGTCCTGCGCGGCGACGTCCCCACGAGTTGAGGGAGCAGGCGATGACCGACCCGTCCAGCGGCTGCCGGCCGGTGGTGCTGTTCCTGTGCGTGCACAACGCAGGCCGTTCACAGATGGCCTTGGGCTTCTTCCGGCACCTGGCCGGCGACAACGCGATCGCCCGGTCCGGCGGCTCCGAGCCGGCGGACGAGGTCAACCCGGCCGCCGTGGCGGCGATGGCCGAGCGGGGCATCGACATCTCCGGCGAGCAGCCGCAGCGGTGGACCGACGAGGTCGTCCGGGCCGCTGACGTCGTAGTCACGATGGGCTGCGGGGACACCTGCCCGTTCTTCCCCGGCAAGCGGTACGAGGACTGGGTGCTGGATGACCCGGCCGGCCTGCCCGTCGAGCAGGTCCGGCCGGTGCGCGACGAGATCGAGCGCCGCGTCCGCCACCTGCTCGACGAGCTGCACGTCCCGGTCCGGGCATAGCGTCAGCAGGCGCAGCCGCCATCGGATTCCGGGCCGCTGCGGCAGACGCCGGTCTCCGGCAGGTCGAGGTGTACGCGGCGGGCGGCGCCCCAGTCGCCGGCCAGTGCGGCGACGACCGAGCGGGCCTGCTCGTACCCGGTGGCCAGCAGGAACGTCGGGGCGCGGCCGTAGCTCTTGGCCCCGACGGCGTAGAAACCCGGCTCGGGGTGGGCGAGCACGTCGACGCCGTGCGGTGGGACGGTACCGCAGGAGTGCTCGTTGGGATCGATGAGCGGGGCCAGGGCGCGGGTCGCGCCGAGCACCGGGTCGAGATCGAGGCGCAGCTCGCTGAGGAAGCCGTGGTCGGGCCGGAAGCCGGTGGCCGCGACGATCCGGTCGCAGCGGATGGTACGGGTGCCGTCCGAGACTTCGAGGCCGGGCGCGATCCCGTGTACGCCGAATCCCGTCACCAGCTCGATCGCGCCAGCCTCGACGTGCTCCCGCAGCCGGCTGCCGATCTTGCCCCGGGCCGGCAGCGCGTCGGCGGCCCCACCGCCGTACGTGCGGGCCGGCTCGCCCGTCCGGATCGCCCACACCACGGACGTGCCGGGCACCCGCGCGGCGAGGTCGGCCAGGGCGAGGAGGGTGTTGGCGGCGGAGTGGCCGGCGCCCACGACCAGCGTCCGGCGCCCGGCGAACCGGTCCCGGTCCGCGCCGAGCACGTCCGGCAGCGCCGCCTCGACAAAGCCGGCGGCGGCCGCCTCGCCGTGCGCGGGGACGCCCGAGGCCCCCAGGACGTTCGGCGTTTCCCAGGTACCGGAGGCGTCGACCACCGCGCGCGCCATGACGTCCTGCCCACCGGTCAGCCGGACCACGAACGGCGCCTCGGCCCGCCCGGCCGTGCGGAGCCGATCGAGCCCGAACCGGGTGACCGCGGCGACCCGTGCCCCGTACCGGACGTGGGGCTTGAGCGCGGGCAGGCCGGCGAGCGGTCGCAGGTAGTCGGCGGCCAGCTGGTCACCGGTGGGCAGCACCTCGGGGTCGGGCTCGACCCAGCCCGCCCCGCCGAGCAGGCGGCGGGCCGCATCGTCCACGTTGTACCGCCACGGGGAGAACAGCCGCACGTGCCCCCACCGCCGTACCGCCGCGGCCGGACCGTCCCCGGCTTCCAGGACGGTGAAGGGCAGGCCGCGCTCGTACAGGTGCGCGGCGGTGGCCAGGCCGACCGGGCCGGCGCCGATGACCACGACGGGCAGCGCGTGTACGTCCACAGTGGAACCCCTTGTCTCAGGTGATGTGCGGGCTGCGGCGCTCGAGGAGCACGACGTCGCGCCACCGCCCGCCGTGCATGGCGTGCCGGGCGATCCGCTCGCGGACGCCGACGACACGGAAGCCGGCCCGCTGGTGCATGGCCAGACTTGCGGCGTTCTCCGGGAAGATCCCGGACTGGATGGTCCAGATGCCGGCCGCCTCGGTGGAGGCGATCAGGGCATCGAGCAAGGCACGGCCGACACCTTGGCGCTGGGCGGCCGGGTCGACGTAGACGGAGTGCTCGACCACGCCCGCGTACACGTTTCGGCTGGAGACGGCGGAGACCGCGACCCAGCCGAGCACGGTGTCCCGGTCGTCGGCCGCGACGTACCGGTGGTCGGGCAGCCGCCCCGCGTCGAACGCGGCCCACGAGGGCGCCGCCGGCTCGAAGCTGGCGTGGCCGGAGTCGATGCCGGCCTGGTAGATGCGCAGCACCGCGGCGGCGTCCGCGTCGCACATGGGCCGGATCCTCATCCGCACCTTCCCGCCGGTGGTCCGGGGCTCGATCTGATTAGACATCCCTCGAAACAGCGTTGCACCCTGTTTCGGGATCTGTCAACCTAGACGCATGTCTAAACAGGCTGGTCTCGCGCTTGCCGACGTCTCTGCCGGGGAGGCATGCTGCCAGCCGATCAGCGAGCAGCGGGTGTCCGCCGAGACGGCCGCGGCACTCGCGCCGGCGTTCAAGGCGCTCGGCGACCCGGTCCGGCTCCAACTCATGTCGATGATCGCCTCAGCCCCTGACGGCGAGATCTGCGTCTGCGAGCTGACGCCGGCGTTCACGCTGAGCGGTCCGACGATCTCCCACCACCTCAAGACCCTCCGTGACGCCGGCCTTGTCGACGCGGAGCGGCGCGGCACCTGGGTCTACTACCGCCCCGGCCCGCGCTCATCCGCCAGCTCGCCGCCCTGCTCGCCGCGGCCTGACGGCTCCCGGCGCAGCTGCGGGCGGGCCCACCCAGGGCGCCGGCACGCCGCACGGGAGAGTCGGTCGCCGTGACCGCGCCGCGCGGGAAAGTCGGTTGCCCGCAGCGAGCCGGACCGGAGAAGCTGCCGGCGTGCGGATGCATGCCGATCAACTGACCATCTCTCCGGAGACCGTACGTGAGCTGGTCGAAGACCAGTTTCCGCAGTGGCGCGACCAGCCGGTGAGCGAGGTCGCCTCGGCCGGGACGGTCAACGCGATCTTCCGGATCGGCGACCGCCTGGCGGCCCGGTTTCCCCTCGAACCCGGCGACATCGAGGTCAACCGGCGCTGGCTCGCCGCCGAGGCGGAGGCCGCGGCCGAGCTGGCCGGCCGCACAAGCTTCCCGACGCCCGAGCCGGTCGCGCTCGGCGAGCCCGGGCGCGGGTACCCGCTGCCCTGGTCGGTGCAGACCTGGCTGCCGGGGACGGTAGCGACCGACGACGACCCGGGGGAGTCGGCGGGGTTCGCGCGCGACCTGGCCGTGTTCATCGGCGAGGTGCGGGCGATCGACACCCGCGGCCGTACGTTCGACGGGCGTGGCCGGGGCGGCGAGCTGACCGCGCACGAGGAGTGGGTGCAGACCTGCCTCCAGCGCAGCGAAGGGCTCCTCGACGTGCCGCGCCTGCGGCGTACCTGGTCGGTCCTGCGCACCCTGCCGCGCGGCGACGCACCGGACCTGATGACCCACGGCGACCTCATCTCCGGCAACGTGCTGGTCGCCGGTGGCCGCCTGGCCGGCGTGCTCGACGTGGGCGGCTTCGGGCCGGCCGACCCCGCGCTCGACCTGGTGGCCGCGTGGCACCTGCTGGAGCCCGGGCCGCGCCGGGTGCTCCGCGCCGAGCTCGGCTCCAGCGACGTGGAGTGGGAGCGCGGCAAAGCATGGGCGTTCGTGCAGGCGATTGGGACCGTCTGGTACTACCGCGAGAGCAACCCCACCATGAGCGACATGGGCCGCCGCACGCTCGCCCGCATCCTCGCCGACGACCCACCCCACTAGAGACGACGCTCCGGCCGGCGCCGCTGAGAGTTAACAGGCAACTATTGCGACCGCAATGCACCTGCCTGTTCGAGGTTGTTCGGCGTCAGTGAGCCATTGAGCCTGGACGAGACAGCCCGCCGGCCGTAAGGCCGGCGGGCTGGGGTTGTGAACCGCGAAGGGCGAGGCCGCGGGAGCAGCGGTCCGGACCACCGCGGACATCGCGGTAGCTCAATCTCTGTTGTCAGTGGGTCAGGACCAGCCGGCCGGACACCCCGCCG
This sequence comes from Phytohabitans flavus, assembly GCF_011764545.1. Taxonomy (GTDB): domain Bacteria; phylum Actinomycetota; class Actinomycetes; order Mycobacteriales; family Micromonosporaceae; genus Phytohabitans; species Phytohabitans flavus. The sequence continues at coordinate 2,441,120 of NZ_AP022870.1, forward strand.
GCGTCCATCCGGGCGTGCGCGTCCGCGGCGTTTTCGAGCGGGTATGTCTCCACGCCGAGCTTGATCGAGCCCTCGGCGATCGCGGCCAGCGCCTCGGCGGCGGCGGGTGCCGCGGCGGCCGGGGTCTGGACGAGGAACTGGCCGACGGCGAAGCCGACGATGCCGCGGTTGGTGAACCACAGCTCGTTCGTGTCGACGGAGTGGCCGCTGCTGTCCGCGCTCCCCACCGCGACCAGCCGCCCCATGGCGGCCAGGAGCCGCAGCGCCGTGCCGCGCAGTTCGCCGCCCACCGGGTCGACCACGATGTCGAACTCCTCGCCCTCCAGCGCCTCCAGGAGCTGCCCGGAGAGCACGACCCGGTCGAAGCCGAGCCCCTCGGCCTCGGCGACCCGATCGGCCGAGCGCACGGTGCCGACCACCTCGCGCGCGCCCAGGCGCCGGGCGATGGGCGGGAAGACCGACGCGAGCGCGCCGGTGGCGCCGAGGACGAGCACTTTCGCCGCCGGCGGGACGGTGACGGCGCGGGTCAGCGCGAGCTGTGCGGTGGTCGCGTTGGGCAGCGCGGCGACGGCCTGCGCGGGGTCGACGCCATCGGGGAGCGGGAAGGTCACCTCGGCGGGGGCGACCATCACCTCGGCGTAGCCGCCGCCGGTCGCGATCGACAGCGTCGACACCCGGTCGCCCACCTTGAGCGACGTGACACCTTCGCCGACGGCCCGGATCGTGCCCGCCGTCTCGATGCCCGGCGTGTACGGCGGCTGCATCGGCAGGTCGTAGTCCGCGAAAGCGCCGCGGCGGATCAGCACGTCGATGAGGCCGACGGCGGCGTGCGTCACGTCGATGGCGACCTCACCCGGCCCGGGGTGGGCACCGGCAGGTCTACGAGTTCGAGGACCTCTGGACCTCCGTACCGCTTGACCAGAATCGCTTTCACGGTCTTCTCCTTGCGACGGGTTCATGAGCGCGGGCATGGCGGAGCGGCCCGGCTGGGATTCCGGGCTGATGTGCTGGGGGCGCCTCAGGCGTCGAGGGTCGCCTTGTACGGCGGGGAAGGCTCGGTCGCGTCCCAGGCGCCGAGTAACCGCAGCGCGTCCGCCGATGGCGAGCCCCGGTCAGCGTGGAAGATCACCAGCGTCTGATCCGGGTCCTCGGTGGGCTGGAACGTTTCGTAGTTCAGGCTCAGCGCACCCACGACCGGGTGGACGAACCGCTTCATGCCCTTCGAATGCCGCAGGACGGCGTGCTCACACCACGTGCGGCGGAACATGTCGCTGTGCAGCGAGAGCTCACCGATCAGCTCCGTGAACTCGCGGTCGTGGGGGTGGGATCCCGCGTACAGCCGCAGCGTGGCGACGACGTCGCGGGCGACCTTTGGCCAGTCCGCGTACAGGTCTCGCGCCGCCGGGTCGAGAAGGATGAAACGGGCCATGTTGCGGTCTCGGGGCGGACGCTTGCTGAAGTCGGCGTACAGCGCGCGAAACAGGTCGTTGAACGCCAGTACGTCCATCCGCCGGCCCTGCACCATCGCGGGGACCCGGTCGAGCGTGTCGAGCACGCTCAGCAGCCCTCGGCTGACGCGTTGCCTCGGCAGCGGGGCCGGGCGCGGCGGCCGCGCGGTCTCGGCCGCGACGAGGTCGAAGAGGTGCGTCCGTTCGACCTCGTCGAGCTGGAGCGCACGGGCCAGGGCCTCCCAGACGACGTGCGAGACCCCGCGGGTCCGCCCTCGCTCGAGGCGGATGTAGTAGTCCACGCTGACGCCGGCCAGGAAGGCGACCTCTTCGCGGCGCAGGCCGGGCACGCGGCGCGGTGCGTCGGCCGGGAGTCCCAGCGAGTCCGGCGAGATCCGGGCGCGGCGGGCGCGGAGAAACTCGCCCACGGCTCCGTTCTGGTGCATGCGTCCAGGCTAGCCACGCGCCTTGCCCACCGGAGGTGCCTGACAGGTACTGCTGGTACCCTCACGCGTCACGACGTTTCACCGGGCGGGGCGCGGTGAATACGGCAGGCGGGACTGCTGTTCCAGGGCCCTGCGGGAGGTGGACGGATGAGCATGCGGAAACGGTTCGACGCGCCTGCCCGCCGCTGAGATGGACTGGGCCGGATGGGCCTTGTTCGGGGTGGTGGCCACCACCTCCCTCACCGCGGTCCTGATCGCGGCGCAACTGGCCGGCCTCACCCGGCTCGACTTCGCCCTGGCGCTCGGCACGCTCGTCACCGGCGATCCGGACAAGGCCCGGGTCGCCGGGTTCTTCCTCCACCTCGCCGCGGGCCAGGGCTTCGCGCTCGGCTACGCGACAACGTTCGTACTGCTGGACCGCGCGACCTGGTGGCTGGGGATGTCGCTGGGGGCCATACACGTAGCCGTCGTGCTGACGGTGGTCCTGCCGCTGCTTCCGGGCGTGCACCCGCGCATGGCCTCGCTCCGAGCGGGTCGGGCCAGCACGACCGTGCTGGAGCCGCCTGGCCTGCTCGCCCTCAACTACGGCGCCCAGACTCCCGCGGTCGCGGCCGTCGCCCATCTCGTCTACGGAGGGGCACTGGGGCTGCTCCTGCGGGCCTGAGGAAGGGGCATCCGTGACCGGTACGCAGCCGCCGATCGCCGACTACGGGCTGGTCGGCGACACCCGTACCGCCGCGCTGGTGTCCAGTACCGGCGCGATCGACTGGTTCTGCGTGCCCCGCTTCGACGGCGAACCGCTCTTCGGCCGGCTTGTCGGCGGAGCCCCGGCGGGAACGTTCCGGCTCGGTCCGGTCGGCCCCGCTCCGGTCGCCGAGCGCCGCTACAACCCGCACACGGCCACCCTGGTGACGACGTGGCAGGTGGGGGAGGCCCGTCTCACCCTGACCGAGGGGATGGTGGCCGATGTCGCGGGGCGGCTGCTGCCCACGACGCTGCTTGTGCGGCGCCTGTCGGCGCAGGGTACGGCGGTCGACGCCGCGGTCGAGTTCGATCCCCGCCACGGCGAACGGCACCGCCGCCCCGGGTCCGCGACCGCCGAGAGGCGGTGGTGTGCGAATGGGGTTCGCTCGCGATGTCCCTGGCCTGCGGTCCGCGGCTTAGCGTCGTGCCGGGCGAGCCCACCACGGTCACGATCTCGCCCGGAACGCCGGTCACCTTCGTGCTGGCCGTGGCGCAGCGGGAGCCCCTCGTCCACGTCGACCCGGCCGCGGCCTGGGACCTGCTGGCGGGGGACGAGGCCGGCTGGCGCGCCTGGGCGGCCGAGATCGACGAGTCGCTTCCCTTCCGCGACGCCGTGGTCCGCAGCCTGCTGACGCTCCGGCTGCTGACCTACTCACCCTCGAACGCCCCGGTCGCCGCGCCGACCACCTCGCTGCCCGAGGACCCGGGCGGGGTACGAAACTGGGACTACCGCTACGTCTGGCCCGCGACGCCAGCATCGGTGTCGCGGCGTTCCTCGGTGCCGGCAAGGCCCAGGAGGCCCGTGGTTTCCTCGGTTGGCTCCTGTACGCCAGCCGCCTCCAGCGCCCCCGCCTGCCCTCGCTGCTCACCCTCAACGGCCGCCACGTACCGCGCGAACGCGAACGAGTCGACTGGCCCGGGTACGCCGGCAGCGTCCCGGTGCGGTTCGGCAACGGCGCGGCCGACCAGCACCAGCTCGACGGGTACGGCTGGGTGATCGACGCGGCCTGGGTGCTGGTGCAGGCCGGGCGGCGCCTGTACGGCGAGACGTGGCGGACCATGCGCGCCTTCGCCGACCTCGTCGCCCAGCGCTGGTCCGAGCCCGACGCCGGAATCTGGGAGATCCGCGGCGGGCCGGCCCAGCTCGTGCACTCCAAGCTCATGGCCTGGCTCGCGCTCGACCGCGCCCTGCAAATCGCCGACACCCACCGCGTCCGGCCCGCGCAGCGCACGCGGTGGACCGTCGCCCGGGACGCGATCGCCGCCGAGGTCCGGGAACGCGGCTTCGACCCGGCCAAGGCCAGTTACACCCGCGACTACGGCTCCACCGAACTCGACGCGGCGCTGCTGCTCCTGCCGGTCATCGGCCTCGACGATCCCGACTCCCCACGGGTCCACGGCACCATCGCGGCCATACGGGACGAGCTGTCCGCCGGCGGCCCGCTGCTGTTCCGCTACCCACCCGGCCGCGACGGCCTGCCAGGCCCGAGGGCGCCTTCCTGCCGTGCTCCTTCTGGCTGGTACAGGCCCTCGCCGGCACCGGACGGCTGGACGAGGCGGTGGCGATGTTCCAGGAGCTGCTCGACCGCGCCAGCCCACTCGGCCTCTACGCCGAGGAGATGGACCCGGCCACGGGCCTGCACCTCGGCAACTACCCGCAGACCCTCACCCACGCCGCCCTCATCCAGGCCGCCCTAGCGATCCGCGAGGCCGGCGCAGGCTAGGCTGCCGGCGGCAGGCTGGCCCGGGGGTACCAGTCTCGCCCCGGTCTGCCGGCCGCCCGGAAGATCAGCCACAGTCGGAGGCGTGACGAACCGGAAGGTGCTCTTCGGGCTCGGGCTGCCGGCCGGGGTGGGCGAGGTGGAGGCGCTGCTGGCCCAGGCGGTCGCGGCGGACGCCGGCGGGCTCGACCTCGTAACGGTGTCGGACCACCCCTACCTCGCCGAGCGGCTCGACGCGTACGCGGCCGTCGGAATGGTCCTCGGGCGGACCGCGCAGCTCACCGTGGCGGTCAACGTGACCAACCTGCCCACCCGCCCCGCGCCGATGCTGGCCCGTACGATCACCAGCCTCTCCGCGCTCTCCGGCGGCCGGGTCGCGCTCGGCATCGGTGCGGGCGGGCTCTGGCCGGAGATCGTCCGGCTCGGGGTGCCCCCGCTCTCCCGGGCCAGGCCGTACGCGCGATGGAGGAGGCGATCGTCGTGGTGCGGGCGCTCTCCGGTGGCGGCGGTCCGGTCACGTACGAGGGGGAGTTCTACCGGGTCGACGGGCTCGTACCGGCCCGGGTGCCGACCCCGCCGATCTGGACCGGCTCGGTCGCGCCGAAGTCACTCGCGGTCACCGGGCGCCGCGCCGACGGCTGGATCCCGGGCCACGCGGCCGACTGGCTCAGCCAGCGGTACGCCACCTCCCGCCCGATCATCGACGAAGCCGCCACCGCCGCGGGCCGCGACCCGGCGGAGGTGGCGACCATCTACAACCTGCCTGGCCGCATCACCGCGTCCCCACTGCGGGCGACCCGCGACGCCGGCGGCCGGTGGATCGGCGGCTCGGTGGAGCAGTGGGTGGCGGAGCTGACCGGTGCGGTACTCGCGCACGGCGCGGGGGCTTCATCCTCTTCCCGGTGCACGACGGCACCCCACTGGACACCACGCTCGGCCGTTGGGCGCGGGAGATCGCGCCGGCGGTACGGGAGGCAGTCACCGGGTGAAGGATCCTGACACAGGATGTCAGGTAGGTGCGCCTAGCGTGCCGGCATGACGAACACCGACTTCGACTTCCTCACCGGCAGCTGGGACAGCCGCCAGCGCCGGCTCACCAAGGTTCTGGCCGGCAACGACGAGTGGTACGAGTTCGACGCCACGCTCGACTGCCAGGTGCTGCTGGACGGCAATGGCGTATTCGACGTGCTCCGCGCCCCGGAGCGGGACATCGAGGGGCTCACCCTCCGGCTGTACAGCCCGGACGAGAAGGTCTGGCGCATCTGGTGGGCCGCCAAGTCCAGCGGCGGCCAGCTCGACGTGCCGGTGGTCGGGCGCTTCGAGGACGGGGTGGGCGTCTTCGAGTGCGACGACATCTGGGAGGGCACGCGGATCCGCGTCCGGTACCGCTGGTCCGATGTGAACACCCCGCATCCGCGCTGGGACCAGTCGTTCTCCACTGACGGCGGGCAGACGTGGGAGACCAACTGGGAGGCCACCTTCACCCGGCGCACCAGCGCCTGACCGGTACCGAACACCAGGACAACAGCGCAGGCTGGCGCGTTGCGCGGCGTCCGCGAGCACGCCAGCCTGACGTCCGCCAACCGCCCGGAGCTGGTCACTTGGCGTCCACCCACCGTCGATAGCTTCCGGAAGCTGTATTCCGTTTCCCGGGGAGGGGTCGCCGATATGGGCGCACTGGATCGTCGTCAATTCCTCAAAATGGTCGGGGCACCCGCGGTCGGCGCGGCGCTCCCGGCGGGCCTCGACAAGGCCCTCGCCATCCCGGCGCACAACCGGACCGGGTCGATCAACGACGTCGAGCACGTCATCTTCCTGATGCAGGAGAACAGGTCGTTCGACCACTACTTCGGCACGATGCGCGGTGTCCGCGGCTTCGGTGACCCGCACCCGATCAACCTGCCGTCGGGCAAGAGCGTGTGGCACCAGCCCAACGGCGGCGGCGAGCTGCTGCCGTTCCGCCCCGAGGTGCCGGACCTGGGCCAGACCTTCCTGCCCGACCCGCCGCACGGCTGGAACGACGGCCACGCCGCCTGGAACCAGGGCCGCTACGACAAGTGGGTGCCCAACAAGGGCGTCACCGCGATGACGTACCACACCCGCGGTGACCTGCCCTACCACTTCGCGCTCGCCGACGCGTTCACGGTCTGCGACAACTACCACTGCTCGCTGATGGGCCCGACCGACCCGAACCGGTACCACATGTGGTCGGGCTGGGTCGGCAACGACGGCAAGGCCGGCGGCCCGGTCATCAACAACGCCGAGGCCGGGTACGACTGGTCGACCTACCCCGAGCGGTTGGAGCGCAACGGCATCTCCTGGAAGATCTACCAGGACATCGGCCTGGGCCTCACCGCCGAGGGCTTCTGGGGCTGGACCGGCGACCCGTACATCGGCAACTACGGCGACAACTCGCTGCTCTACTTCCACCAGTACCAGAACGCGTTGCCCGGCAACCCCCTCGCGGACAAGGCGAAGGTCGGCACCGAGGTCAACGCCCTCGGGCGCGACCCGCTGAAGCTGCTCACCGACTTCCGTGAGGACGTGCGGCGCGGCCGGCTGCCGCGGGTCTCCTGGATCGTCGCCCCGGAGGCGTACACCGAGCACCCCAACTGGGAGCCCGGCTTCGGCGCCTGGTACGTCTCGCAGGTCATCGACATCCTCGCGGCCAACCCCGAGGTGTGGAGCAAGATGGCCCTCTTCATCACGTACGACGAGGAGGGTGGCTTCTTCGACCACATGCCGCCGCCCACGCCGCCGCAGACCCGGGCGCACGGCCTCTCCACGGTCCCGACCACCAACGAGATCTTCCCCGGCGACACCGCGGGCAACGTCTCCGCGCCCTACGGCCTCGGCATCCGGGTACCGATGATCGTCGTGTCGCCGTGGACCCGCGGTGGCTGGGTGAACTCGCAGCTGTTCGACCACACCTCGCTGATCAGGTTCCTGGAGGCCCGGTTCGCGCACCGCAACCGAGACCTCGTCGAGGCCAACATCACCCCGTGGCGCCGGGCCGTCGTCGGCGACCTGACCTCGGCGTTCGACTTCAAGAACCCGAACCGGGCGCGCCCGATCCGGCTCCCCGAGACCGACGACTTCATGCCCGACGACCTGGTCCGCTTCCCGGACGAGCCGCCGGTGCCGCCGGCCGACCAGGAGGTCCCGAAGCAGGAGCGTGGCGTCAAGCCGGCCCGCGCCCTGCCGTACGAGCTGCACGCCACGGCGCGGCGGGGCGCGACGGCGGTCACCGTCCAGTTCCGCAACACCGGCGACGCCGCCGCGGTGTTCCAGGTCCGCGAGGCGGGGAGCACGGCGGTACCGCGCGGCTACACGGTCGAGGCGGGCAAGCAGCTCTCCGACACCTGGGCTTCCGAAAACGGCTACGACCTGTCGGTACACGGCCCGAACGGCTTCTTCCGCCGCTTCAAGGGCGGCAAGGCCGCGCCGGACCTGGAGATCAAGCCGGTGTACGACGAGCGCCACCTCGACCTGACGCTGGAGATCACCAACCGCGCCGGCAAGCGGGTGGAGCTCACCGTCCGTGACGCGTACCGCGGGCACCCGACCACGATCTCGCTGCGCCCGGGCGAGACCGAGCGGGAGAAGTGGTCGCTCGAGCGCACCCACGGCTGGTACGACCTGACCGTCCGGGTCAACGGCGACCAGCACTTCCAGTACCAGCTCGCCGGCCACGTCGAGAACGGCGAGGACAGCATCACCGACCCCGCCCTCGGCGCCTGACCAGCCCCAGCCCCGGCCACCACCGCGGTAGTCGGGGCTGGGCCGTCCAAGTGCGAAAGTAAGGGCATGTTTCGGCGCCGGCTGGGGGAGGCGGCCTACGCCTTGACGGACGGGCCGATCGCGCTCGCGGGGCTGCTGGCGGTGCTCCTGACGTTCACGGTGGGTGTGTTGCTCGTGGTGGTCGTGGTCGGCGTGCCGGTGCTGGCCGCCGGAGTGGTGGCGGCTCGGGGCTGGGCGCGGTTCGAGCGGGCGCGGGCCCGGGTGCTGCTGGGGGAGCGGGTGCCGGACCCGCCCACGGTGACCGCCGTACCACGCCTCGCTGACCTGACCGACGCGGCCGGCTGGCGGGCGGTGCTGTACCTGCTGGTCAAGGCCCCGCTCGCGGGGGTGACGTCGGCGCTGGCGATCTGCGTCTACGGGGGCGCCGGCCAGGCCCTGACCTACCCGCTGTGGTTCTCCCGCACGCCGATGGTCTTCGGCATGTACACATTGGACACCCTGCCGTCGGTGCTGGCGGTGGTGCTGATCGGGCTCGTGCTGCTCTTCGCCGGCGGTTGGCTGCTGTTGGGCCCGCTCGCCCTGAGCCGCCTGGCGGTGCGGGGCCTGCTGGGCCCGTCCCGGCTCGCCGGCCGGATCCGGGCGCTGGAGCAGGCGCGGGGCCAGGCCGTGGACGCCTCCGCGGCCACGCTCCGGCAGATCGAGCGGGACCTGCACGACGGTACCCAGGCCCGGCTCGTCACCCTCGCGATGGATCTCGGGCATGCCCGCGAGCTGCTCGGCGACGTCGATGACGGCGGCCCGGCCGCCACCCGGCTGCGGGCCACGGTCGAGGCCGCGCACCGCAACGCCCAGCAGGCGGTGGTCGAGCTGCGCCACCTGGTCCAGAACATCCACCCGCCGGTACTGGACACAGGGCTGGAGCCCGCGCTGCGGAGCCTGACCGAGGCGCTGACGGTACCGGTGACGCTGCGTGTCGAGCTGGCCGGCCGCCCACCGCCGGCGGTGGAGACGATCGCGTACTTCTGCGCGGTCGAGCTGCTCGGCAACATGGTGAAGCACAGCGGCGCGGATGCCGCGACCGTGGATGTCACCGGCGACCGGGCCTGGATGACGCTGCGGGTGCGCGACGACGGCACCGGCGGGGCGGCCGTCCGTGGCGGCGTGCCCGGCGGCGGCGGTACCGGGCTGGCCGGCCTGGCCGCCCGGATCGGCACCGTGGATGGCACGCTACAGATCGACAGCCCGTCCGGTGGACCGACGGTCGTCACCATCGGGCTTCCCATGACCATCTGAGCCGTACGGGAGCAGCCGTCTTGCGCGTGGTGATCGCCGAGGATTCCGTGATCCTGCGGGACGGCCTCGTCCGGCTGCTGACCGCGAAGGGGCACGCGGTGGTGGCCGAGTCCGCCGACGCTCCCGGCCTGCTTACCGCGGTCGCGGAGCACGCGCCCGACGTGGCGGTGGTGGACGTACGGATGCCGCCGACACACACCGACGACGGCCTCCGCGCCGCGATCGAGGTCCGCCGCGCGCACCCGGCCGTCGGGATCCTGGTGTTCTCCCAGTACATCGAGGTGCACCACGCCCGCCGCCTGTTCGCCGGCGGCGGGACCGGCATCGGGTACCTGCTGAAAGACCGGATCGGCGAGGTGGGTGAGTTCCTGGACGCGCTGGAGCGGGTCGCCGCCGGTGGCACAGCTCTCGACCCCGAGGTGGTCTCGCGGCTGGTGGCGACCCGTGGACGTGGACGCGGGCTGGAGCGGCTCTCGCCGCGCGAGTCGGACGTACTGCACCTCATGGCGCGCGGCCTCTCCAACGGCGCGATCGCGGACGCACTCGTCGTCACCCCCGGCGCGGTGGAGAAGTTCGTCGCCGGCATCTTCGCCAAGCTCGACCTGCCGATGACCGAAGGGACCAACCGCCGCGTGCTGGCCGTGCTGCGGTACCTCCAGCAGTAATCCCGCAGCGGTAAGACAGTGGGGTTATCCCCAGCGGTTCGATCCGGGGGCTGGCCGGAGTGACCGCATGGCCGTGTCGCGGCGACCCTCTACCCATGACGAGATGGCGTAAGCGTGTCCTGGCCGGCGTGGCCGGCCTGCTGGTGGCGGTACTGACCGGCGCGGGGACCCCGGCGCTCGGCGGTGGCCCGTCCTCCCCGTTGCGGCAGGACGTCGAGGCGTTGCGCGCCCTGGGCGTGACCGGGGTGCTGGCCCGCCTGGAGACCGGCTCCACTGTGGAGGTCGCCCGCTCAGGAGTGGCCGATGTGGACAGTGGCCGCCCGGTGCCGGCCGACCCGTACCTGCGGATCGGCAGCACGACCAAGACGTTCGTCGCCGTGGTGGTGCTCCAGCTGGTCGGGGAGGGACGGCTGGCGCTGTCCGACCCGGTCGAGCGGTGGCTGCCCGGGGTGGTGGCCGGCAACGGCAACGACGGGCGCGCGGTGACCGTGCGGCAGCTGCTCCAGCAGACCAGCGGCCTGTACGACTACACCGGGGACCTCGTGTTCGACTACGTCACCCCGGAGTCGTACCGGCGCGAGCGCTGGCGCACGTACACCCCCGAGCAGCTCGTGGCGCTCGCGATGAACCACCCGCCGGGCGACACCGGCTGGGAATACTCCAACACCAACTACGTCCTCGCCGGCATGCTTGTCGAGGCGGTCACCGGCCGCGACTGGCAGCGCGAGGTGCACGACCGGATCATCACTCCGCTCGGCCTGCGGCGGACCCTGACCCCGGGCACGTGGCCGTTTCTGCCGGCACCGCACGCCAACAACTACCACCAGTTCGCGCCGGGCGGTCCGCTTGTCGACACCACGATCGCGGTACGCGGCCTGGACAGCGGCGCGGACGGTTCGATGATCAGTACGGCGTCCGACGTCAACCGCTTCCTCGCCGCGCTGATCGGCGGCCGACTGCTGAGGCCGGAACAGCTCGCGCGGATGCGTGAGCTGGTCGCCCTGCCGCCGGACGCCGGCTATCCAGCCGGCAGCGGGTACGGGATGGGCATATCCTTCGTCCCGCTCTCCTGCGGCGGCGGGTACTGGCGGCACGGCGGCACCGGCCTGGGCTACCAGATCGAACCCGCGGTCACCACGGCCGGCGACCGCCGGCTGACGGTGTCGCTCTTCACGAACACCTTCGACCGCGAACTGGCCGAGGCCCGCCAGGCCGCACTCCGGAGCTTCATCGACCGCACCCTGTGCCGCTAGGTCCACAATAGAGATTGAGCTACCGCGACGTCCGCGGTGGTCCGGACCGTTGCTCCCGCGGCCTCACCCTTCGCGATTCACAACCCGAAACCTCGTGCGCGGCTCGGTGGGTGCTCTGGTCGTCCGTGGCGAAAAGTTACCCCTCCGGAGGCAACTTTTCGCCACGATCGCAGCGTTATTCCGGATCTGCTCGCGCCGGTGCCTACCCCCGATGGGGGCGGGCGCATCGGTGCGCCCAGCTCCAGAGGCCCGCCGACTGGTGGCCCACCGCCGGGCCGCCGGATGTCCGCAGGCGGGGCGGGGTTGTGAAGCGCGGAGGGTGAGGCCGCGGGAGCGACGGTCTAGGCCACCGCGGACGTCGCGGTAGCTCGATTTCCTTGGTTTTGGATCTTTATTAGCGAGATGACGCCTAACGCGAGCGTGCAATGTGGACCAGCCCGAAGGCGGCGCGGGCCCCCGGGCCTGGTCCTGGTCGGGGGTGTTGGTCAGCTGTTGCTGTGGAACTCGCAGACGTGGTCGAGCGCGGGAACGAGCATCAGCAGTGCGTGGGGCGGCCAGGCGCACGCGTTCTCGGTGAGCGTGATGCGTGTCCTGGCCCCGCGGCTCGCGTACAGGCGGTCGCGATCGAACTGCAGTCGTTGGATCGTGGCGATCAGCCTGCCGTCCGTCGCGACTACCGCGATCGGGTCGTACGGGCGGAACTTCTGGGCGTCCAGCCCACCGATCACCTGCTGGCCAACCGAAATCGTCAGTTTGAACTTGAACAGGACGAGCCACGAGCGAGGCTTGATCTCGGCATCGAGTATCGCCGTGCGGCCCTGGGCGCCGTGCTCGTACTGGCGCAGCAATTGACCGTCGGGCGCGAACATGCCGCCGAAGAGTAGGTACCGGTACCAGGGCTTCTCCACCGGCTCGACCGGATTGGACGGGCCCAACCACGCCACCGTCGCTCCCGCGGCGTCGGTCACGTAGTAGCGGTGCGTGCGGTTGGTGGGAACGAAGATGCTTCGCTCGATGAGCGTGTAGTCGAAAGTGTCGCCGGCCAGCGCCATCGTCCGCCCTGTCGCGAGGGCGACGAAGCGTTCTCTCGTCACGGCGTCAGGGTAGGTGCGCACGGCAACGGCGGGCCCCGCCGACGGTGGCACGAAGGCGAGCCTTGGTCATCTGTTGTTTGCCGCCATTGCCTAGGGTGTGGTCGTGTCCGCGGTGGTGGTGACGACCCGGCCCCGGCGACGATCGCTGAGGGCGTTCCGGCCCAATACGCCAAATCGACTGTGGTGGCGGATGCTCTGGGCGGTGGTGGCCGCCGCGGCGGTCATGGCCGCCACCAGCCTGCTGATGTCCAGTGTGCAGGGCCAGGTGCGCACGATCGGCGCCGAGGCGGCACCGCAGGCGGCGACCGCGTCAGACCTGTACTTCGCGCTCAGTGACCTCGACGCGCAGGTGGCGAGGCTGGTGCTTATCGGCAACGCCGAGGCCCAGGCGGGCAGCCAGATCGACGCGCTCAGCACGTACCGTGAGCGCAGCCTCCAGCTCGACGCGGACCTGGAAGGCGCCCTCTCGACCGCGACCACCGACGAGGAGCGCGGCACCGTCCGCGAGCTGCTCAACGGCCTCGCGGTGTACCGGCAGTGGGCGTGGCAGGCCCTCACGGTCATCTGGCAGGCGCCGCCCCAGCCGCCGGGCAAGCTCCCACCGGCCGCCCTCGGGTACTACGGCCAGGCCACGAACGTGCTGCACTTCGAGCTGCTGCCGACCGCACAGCGGCTGCGCGACGCGAGCCAGGCGCGGCTGGACGACGCGTACGACGCGCAGCGCGCCACCGAGCTTGTGGGCATCGCCCTCGTCGTGCTGCTCGGCGGTGCCCTGACGATCCTGCTGATCTCCCTCCAGCGCTGGTTCGGGCGGCACTTCCGGCGACGGGTCAACCCGGCGCTGCTGCTCGCCACGATCGTCACGGTCGGCCTGGTGGTCTGGTCGGCCGCGCTCCTCTCGGTCGAGGGGCAGCGGCTGCGGGACGCGCACCGGGACAGCTTCGCGCCGTACCTGGCGCTGTCCCACGCGCAGGCGATCAGCTACGACGCCGCGGCCGACACAAGCCGGTACCTGCTCAGCGGCAACCTACCCCTGTACCAGCAGGACTTCACCCGCAAGTCGACCTGCCTGGTCGACGGCGGCCAGTGCGGCAGCGGCGGTGACGCGCTCGACGGCGGCCTGGCCGTGCTCGCCGACGGGCCGGTCGGCGTGCGAAAAGGCGACGAGGTGCGCGAGCGGTGGCTCGGCTACCAGCGCGACCACGACCGGATCGTCGCGCTCGCCGACGCCGGGCAGACCGAGGCCGCGATCGACGCCCTCACCGGCATCAAGCGGGGCGAGGCCGCCTTCGACTTCTACTACTACGACGTCGCGATAAGTGAGATCGCCACCGCCCAGAAGCAGTCGTTCGACGTCGCGTTCGAGGACGCCGAAGGGTTGCTGACCGGGTGGTCCGTCATCCCGCTCGTGGTCTTCGGCGCGGTCATCCTGCTTGTCGTGGCGGGCGTCTGGCCCCGGCTGGCGGAGTACCGATGACGCGGCGAACCGACAGGAGGAAGGCCATGGCCCACCGGCCGCGCACGCTCCCCGCCGCACTCGCGCTGGTCGCCGCGCTCGCCGCGTGCGCGCCGGACGGTCCCGCCGCGCTGCAGTCCGCCCCGCTCGGCGGCGTCCAGTCGTGCGCCCCCGGTGCGATCACCGGGCAGGGTTCGTCGGCCCAGGCCAACGCCGTCAACATCTGGATCCGCAGCTACCAGGCCGCCTGCCCGGACGCGGCGATCGAGTACGGCAGCATCGGCTCCGGCGCGGGGCTGCGCGCGTTCATCGCCGGTACCGGTGACTTCGCCGGCACGGACGCGTTGCTGACCGCCGAGGACCAGCCCAAGGCCGACGAGCGCTGCGGGCAGGCCCCGGCCATCCACCTGCCCATGGTGGTGGGCCCGGTCGCGCTGGCGTACAACGTCGCCGGCCTCGGCGACCTGCGGCTGTCCCCGGCCACGATCGCCCGGATCTTCGCCGGCACGGCCAAGGCGTGGAACGATCCGGCGATCGCCGCCGACAACCCCGGCGCCACCCTGCCGCCCACCCCGATCAAAACCGTGCACCGCGCGGACAGCTCCGGTACCACGAACAGCTTCACCTCGTTCCTGGCCGCGACCGCCGGCGGCGACTGGTCGTTCGGCAGCGGTACGAGCTGGAAGGCGCCGGGTGGCGAGGAGCGGCGCGGCAACGCCGGCATGGCCGCCGCGGTCACCCAGACGGACGGCGCCATCGGGTACATGGAGTGGTCGTACGCGCAGGCCAACAACCTCGACACCGCCAAGGTGGGCAACAGTGCCGGCCAGTTCGTCGAGCTGACCAACCAGGCGGCCGGTCGGGCGGTCGCCACGGCCGAGGTCTCCGGTGCCGGCGGCGACCTGCGGCTGGCCCTCGACTACGACACCACCACGCAGGACGCGTACCCGGTGGTCCTGGTCACGTACGAGGTGGTGTGCGCCAAGGGCACCCGCCCGGCCTCCCTCGACCTGGTCAAGGGCTTCCTGGCGTACACCTCCAGCCCCGCCGGCCAGCAGGCGGTGACCCGGCTCGGCTACACCCCGCTCCCCGAGGAGATCCGGGCCCGGGTCGCCACCACCGTCAGCGCGCTGGGGTAGCGCCGGGTCGTCAGCGCCGGCGCCGCATCCGGGACTTCACGATCGTGCGGACCGTCAGCAGCGCCACGATCGCGACGATCTGACCACCCAGGACGATCCGGCTGACGTCCACCGCCGGGCGCCACTGGACCGTGCCGTCCTTGATGACGAACGCGCCCACCGGATGGGACGACACGCCCCACCCGGCCCCGGTGCCGCTGCCCTCCTGGGCCTCGGTACCCGGCTTGGTCCCGCCGCCACCGCCGCCACCCCCACCGCCGGAGATGCGGGCGACCGGTACGACGGTGATGCCGTCCTGCTTGATCGGCTCCCCGACCACCGCGCCCGCGTTCATACCGCCGCGCAGCTTCTCCAGCAGTTCCAGGGTCCTCTCGGCCGTGTCGGCCATGGCTACCCACCTCCAGGGGGCTGGCATCGCGTCCGTACTCACCCCAGCATCTCGCACGAGACGGGTGAAAGCTGCAAATCCGAGGCATCCGGGCGACGGCTAGGCCGCGCCGGGGACCAGGATCGGGGCCGGGCGCCGGCAGTGGTAGACGAGGGCGGGCGGCAGGTTGCCCCACACCGTACGGCCGATCACCATCTCGTCGAACCGGGACTCCAGCGCTCTGCGCAGCCGGCGGGCCGGTGGCGCCCAGCGCGCGTGGACGTACGCGAACGTGGTGAACGCCCCGTCCGCGGCGAGCGCACCGACCGCCGCGGTGAGCACGTCCCGCTGCTGCCGCTCGGCGAACGCGGCCCACGGCAGTCCGCTGACGATGACGTCGGCGGGCGGCAGGTCGCGGCTGGCCAGTACGGCCTCCAGGTCACGGGCGTCGGCGAGCGCGACGTCGACGCCGGGGTACCGGGCGGCCAGCCGCATCGCGAACCGTTCGTTGACCTCCACCGCGATGTGGTGGCCGCGACCGCCGAGCCGCCGCTGGATCAGTCCGGTGAAGGCGCCGGTACCGGCACCGAGCTCCACGACCACCGGGTCCCCGGTGCGGGGGATCGGCGCCGTGACCACGCGGGCCAGCGCCGCGCTGCTCGGCGCGACCGCACCCACCGTCAAGGGACTCCGGACGAACTCGCTCAGGAACGACATCGGACCAGGCCTTTCATCAAGGGATCCGCCTATCTCAGGGCAGCGAGTGCGGTCGGGAGGCCGAAACAGCAGGATCGGGCAAGATGTCGCGAGCATCGGTCAAGCCCGGGCGGGCCACCTCGACTGATCGATCTCTGTTAAGGTCTCGCCGCGTGGGAGCTATCAAGCCGTGGCATCTCTTGGCCCTGTTCTGCGTCGCCGCCGTCGCCATCATCGTGGTGGTCCTGGTCGCCGTCCTCGGGCGGCGCAAGTAGGGCGCTCCTCAGACCCGTACGACGGTCGGGCGCAGCGGCGGGACGGCGGCGCGGAGGGCGCGTTCACGGGGATCCGAGGTCAGCGCGGCGCCCATGCGGTTGGTGACGTAGGCGTACCCGATGCCGGTCTCCGGGTCGGCGAAGCCGAGCGAACCCCCGATGCCCGCGGTGCCGTACGCGCCGGGCCCGCCGAAGCTCCACGCCGCGCTCGACTTCATGAAGCCGAGCGAGTGCGGGATCTCGCCGTCGAGGTACTCGTGCCGCAGGCCGTTGTGCGGCGGCACCGCCGGCGCGGCCAGCTCGGCCAGCGTGTCGGGGCCGAGCCCGAGCTGCCGGCCGCCCGTGGCGAAGACGCTGTACGCCTTCGCGATCGACCGGGCGGTACCCACGCCGAGCGCGGCGGGCACCTCGAGGTCGCGGGTGTAGACGCGCTCGCGGTGCGTCGTCAGCCCGGGGGCGCTCACCATCGAACGGAAGAGGCTC
This sequence comes from Phytohabitans flavus, assembly GCF_011764545.1. Lineage (GTDB taxonomy): Bacteria > Actinomycetota > Actinomycetes > Mycobacteriales > Micromonosporaceae > Phytohabitans > Phytohabitans flavus. The sequence continues at coordinate 2,457,941 of NZ_AP022870.1, forward strand.
GACCGTGGGTTCAGCGCGCGGAGCATCAGGCCCGGTGAGACGCTGAGCATCACCTTGAGCGGGTTAGGACGCTGGATCCGGGCCAGCCGGACGTTCGGCACGGTACCGGGCAGGCGGATGTAGAAGTCCAGGCCGAGCGGCCCGGCGATCTCCTCGTGGAAGAAGCGGCCCAGCGTGCGGCGCTCCGGGTCGACCCGGCGCAGCAGCGCACTCTGGTAGAAGCCGAGGGTCAGCGCGTGGTACGCCTGCCGGCTGCCCGGCTCCCACGCCGGCGCCTGCGCGGCGAGGACGGTGGCGAGCCGGTCGGGGTCACGCACCGTGTTCCGCCCGATCGGCCGGTCCAGCGCGAAGAGCCCGGCCTGGTGGGCGAGGAGCTGGCGGACGGTGACCTGCTCCTTGCCCCGCTGGGCGAACTCCGGCCAGTACGCGCTCACCCGCTCGTCGAAGTCGAGCCAGCCGCGCGAGTGGGCGAGGGCGAGCGTCATCGCGGCCAGCCCTTTCGTGGTCGAGAAGACGAGCACCATCGTGTCCCGCGCCCACGGCGCCCCGGTCGCCGCGTCGCGTACCCCGCCCCACAGGTCGACCACCGGCTCGCCGTCCTGGTAGACGCAGCACGCCGCGCCAAGCTCGTGGCGGCGGACCAGGTTTTCGACGAACGCGTCCCGGACCGACTCGAAGCCCTTGCGCGCGTAGCCGAAGACGGAGATGGGCCTGGACGGCCGCGTTCGCCATGCCATCAGTCCATCGTCCACGTTTTGGACCGACCGGCGACACCGTTCGTTCATCTATGCGCCATGTCACTGTTTGTCCGAATGCGGATGGTGCGCCGCGCCGGGGCACGAGCTTCAATCCGTGCTGGTCCTCGCCGGGCTGAGGCGCGGGCCGGTGGAGTCGCGGACGATGAGGCGGCTGGGCTGGCGCACGACGCCGGAGGAGGGCTGCCCGTCGAGCGCGGCGAAGAGGTGCTTGACCGCGATCTCGCCGATCTGCTGAAGGTTCAGGTCCACAGTGGTCAGTGGTGGCTGGCAGTCCGCGGCGAACTCGTGCCAGTTGTCGTACCCCACGATGGAGACGTCGTCCGGGACGCGGCGGCCCAGCTCGCGGACGGCGGCGGCCACCCCCGCGGCGATCTGGTCGTTGCCGCACGAGATGGCGTCGATGTCCGGGTTGGCCGCCAGCAGCATCTTGGCCGCGGTCCGCCCCCAGCGCTGCGACCACTCGCCGTAGAGCGGGGCGCCGCCGGCGAGCGCGAGCCCGGCGGAGGCGAGCACCACGCGCAGGCTTGTGGCCCGGTCGCGGGCGGCGCGGTAGCTCTGCGGCCCGGTGACGTGCGCGATCTGCCGGCGACCCAGCGAGACGAGGTGCTCGGTGGCGAGGCGGGAGCCGTGCTCGTCGTCGGCGAGGACGGACACGTCGCGGGGGTCGTCGGACTCGCCGTACACGTAGACGACCGGCACCGGGATCTGGGGGGTGAGCGAGGGGCGCACGTCGTTGGAGTCGCCCAGCACCACGAAGCCGTCCACCTGGCGAGCGATCAGCGTGCGGATGTAGTGCTGCCGGCGGATCGCGTCGCCGCGGGCGTCGCAGAGCAGCACGGACATCTGGCCGTTGGCGAGCGCGTTCTCCACGCCGAGCAGGATCGGGATGGAGAACCGGTGGGCCAGCTCGTCGGTCAGCAGCCCGATCGTCCGGGTGCGGCCGGTCTGGAGGCCGCGGGCCAGCACGCTCGGCTGGAACCTCAGCTCCTCGGCCGCCTCGAGGACCCGCCGCCGGGTCTCCGGGGCGACCTCGTCCCGCGCGTTGAGCGCCTTCGACGCGGTGGCCACCGACACCCCAGCCAGCCGCGCCACGTCGGTCAACGTGACCGTCCGGGATCGCTGCCTGCCCACCGAAAATCCTTTCGAAATATGTTTCGGAGCGAAAGCGTACATCAACAACCCCAGCAACCTCGTCTCTTGACGCGGACGTAACCGGGTGGCTACATTGCCGAAAAGGTTTTCGGCCACCGGGCGGCCATCGGTCCCAAGCGCGTTCAAGGGTGGACCATGATCGGACCGGTGCTTCCGTCCGCCGGCGCGTTGCGCCCGCTCGGCCTCGACCAGGTGCGCCTCACCGGCGGCTTCTGGGGCGAGCGGCAGGAGCGCAACGCCAGAGCCACGATCCCGCACGCCCACCACTGGCTGGAGGAGACCGGCTGGCTCGGCAACTTCCAGCTCGCCGCCACCGACGACCTCACCCCGCACCGCCGGCACGGCCGCGAGTTCTCCGACTCCGAGGTGTACAAGCTGGCCGAGGCGATGGCCTGGGAGACCGCCCGTGGCGGCAGCGCGCCCCTCGACGAGCTGTCCACTGTGGTCGCCGCCGCGCAGGAGCCGGGCGGATACCTCAACACGATGTTCGGCCGGCCGGGGCAGCAGCCGCGCTACAGCGACCTCACCTGGGGCCACGAGCTGTACTGCTACGGCCACCTCGTCCAGGCCGGCGTCGCCCGCCTTCGCGGCGGCGTGCGGGACGCGCTCACCAACGCCGCCATCCGCGCCGCCGACCACGTGTGCGTCGAGTTCGGCCCCACCGGCCGGCAGGCGCTCTGCGGGCACCCGGAGATCGAGATGGCGCTCGTCGAGCTGTACCGGGCCACCGGCACCGCCCGCTACCTCGACCAGGCCCGCCTCTTTCTCGACCGCCGCGGCCAGGCCACCCTCCCCGACATCGAGCTCGGCCGCGCGTACTTCCAGGACGACGTCCCGATCCGCGAGCGCACCGCCTTCGCCGGGCACGCCGTGCGCGCCCTCTACCTCGCCTGCGGCGCCGTCGATGTCGCCGTCGAGACCGGCGACGACAAGCTGCTCGCCGCCGTCGTGCGGCAGTGGGAGCGCACGGTCGCCGCCCGCACGTACCTCACCGGGGGGATGGGCTCGCGCCACGAGGGGGAGGCCTTTGGCGACGACTTCGAGCTGCCGGCCGACCGCGCGTACATCGAGACCTGCGCCGCGGTCGCCTCCGTCATGCTCTCCTGGCGGCTGCTGCTCGCCACCGGCGAGGCCCGCTTCGCCGACCTCGCCGAGCGCACCCTCTACAACGTCGTCGCCGCATCCACCTCATTGGACGGTCGCGCGTTCTTCTACACCAATCCGCTCCAGCAGCGCAGCCCGGGCGAAGCCCTCGACCGTTCCCGGCCGTGGCCGCGTGCCAGCTCCAGTGAGCGGGCGCCGTGGCGCGACGTCTCCTGCTGCCCGACCAACGTGGCCCGCACCCTCGCCTCCCTCGGCGGCTACGTCGCCACCGAGGACGGCGGCGGGCTCCAGCTCCACCAGTACGCGAGCGGCACCGTGACCAGCGGTGACACCACGCTGACCGTGGCCACCGGCTACCCCTGGGGCGGCGTCGTCCGGATCAGCGTCGACCGCACCGGCGACGCCCCGTGGGGGCTGTCACTGCGCGTGCCCGCGTGGGCCGGCGAGGCCCAGCTGGTCACTCCCGAAGGCACCAAACGGGTCAAGCCCGGATACACGGTCGTGTCGCGCGCGTGGCGTGCCGGCGACCAGATACGGCTGAAGCTGCCGGTCGCTCCACGATGGACAGAGCCCGACCCGCGCATCGACGCGGTCCGCGGGTGCGCCGCCGTGGAGCGCGGCCCACTGGTGTACTGCGCCGAGTCGGTCGACCACGACCCGGCGGTCGCGCTGGACGCGGTCAACGTCGACCGCGCGGCGCCCGTCGCCGAGCGCCCACTGCCGGCGCTCGGCCGGGACGTCGTCGCGCTCGTGGTCGATCGGGACCGGAGCGAGCCGAACGGCGACGTGCCACCACCCACCACCGACGCGGCCGGCAACGGCTGGCCATACGGATCCCACAGCACAGCCGACCCAGAGCCGGGCAACGTCACCCTCGTTCCGTACCACCTGTGGGCCAACCGCGGTCCGGCGACCATGCGGGTCTGGCTCCCGGTGGCCCCTAGGTAGAGGAGGTAACCCGTGTCCCTCACCCGCCGTACCGTGCTGCGCGCCTCAGCCGCCGGTGCCGTCGCCGCCGCCGGCATCACCGCGCTCAAGGCCACGCCCGCCGCCGCCGCTCGCCCCGACACCGGGGTGTCCGCCTACGCGTTCCCGCTCTCCGCCGTCACCCTGCTCGCCGGCCCGTTCCAGGCCAACACGGGACGCACCCACAGCTACCTCAGCTTCCTCGACGCCGACCGGCTGCTGCACATGTTCCGGCTCAACGTCGGCCTACCCTCCTCCGCCGCCGCGATGGGCGGCTGGGAGACCCCGACCACCGAGCTGCGCGGTCACTCCACCGGTCACGTGCTCACCGCGCTCGCGCAGGGGTACGCGAACGGCGGCCCCGCCGCGTTCAAGACCAAGGGCGACTACCTCGTCGCCGAGCTGGCCAAGTGCCAGGACCGGGCCACCGCCGCCGGGTTCAACACCGGCTACCTCTCCGCGTACCCGGAGAGCTTCATCGACCGGGTCGAGGCGCGGCAGTCCGTGTGGGCGCCGTACTACACGCTCCACAAGATCATGGCGGGCCTGCTCGACATGCACCTGCTCGCCGGCAACGCCCAGGCGCTCACCGTGCTGACCCGGATGGCGGCCTGGGTGAAGTTTCGCAACGACCGGCTCACCCAGACCCAGCGGCAGAACATGCTGGACACCGAGTTCGGCGGGATGAACGAGGTGCTCACCAACCTCTACCAGCTCACCGCCGACCCCAACCACCTGGCCGCGGCCCAGCACTTCGACCACGCCGAGGTCTTCGACCCGCTGGCATCCAATGTGGACGCGCTGAACAACTACCACGCCAACACGCAGATCCCCAAGGTGCTCGGCGCCATCCGCGAGTACCACGCCACGGGCACGACCCGCTACCGCGACATCGCCGTCAACTTCTGGGACATCGTGACCGGGCGGCACTCCTACGCGATCGGCGGCAACTCCAACGGCGAGTACTTCAAGGCGCCCGGGCGGATCGCCAGCGAGCTGTCCGACACGACGTGCGAGTGCTGCAACACGTACAACATGCTGAAGCTGACCCGGCAGCTCTTCTTCACCAACCCGGCCCGCACCGACTACATGGACTACTACGAGAAGGCGCTCTACAACCACATCCTCGGCGCCCAGAACCCCAGCTCCACGCACGGCTTCCACTGCTACTACGTGCCGCTGCGACCGGGTGGCATCAAGACGTACAGCAACGACTACAACAACTGGACGTGCTGCCACGGCACCGGCATGGAGAGCAACACCAAGTACGCCGACAGCATCTACTTCCATAGTGGAGACACGCTCTACGTCAACCTCTTCATCGCCTCCGTGCTCACCTGGCCCGGTCGCGGCATGACCGTGCGGCAGGAGACCTCCTACCCCGAGGCCGCCTCGACCCGGCTCACCATCACCGGTTCCGGCGCTTTCACGCTGCGGCTGCGGATTCCATCGTGGACCAGCGGGGCGCAGATCCGGCTCAACGGCGCGCTCCAGAGCGTGGCGACCACGCCCGGCACGTACGCGACGATGAGCAGGACCTGGGCGTCGGGTGACGTCGTCGACGTGACCCTGCCGATGTCCCTGACCCGGGAGTCCACACCGGACAACACCGCGGTCCAGGCGGTGAAGTACGGCCCGATCGTGCTCTCCGGCGTCTACGGCACCAACAACCTCTCCACCATGCCCACCCTCAACCCGGCGACGATCGCGGCGACGTCGACGCCGCTTCAGTTCACCGCGACCGCCAGCACCGGGGCGGTGACGCTGCTGCCGTTCTACAAGATGCACGGCCAGCGGTACACGGTCTACTGGAACGTCAACACCACCACGCCGCCGCCCGCGCCGTTCGTCGCGCACTACCGCTTCGACGAGACCTCGGGCACCACGGCGGCCGACGCCACCGGCAACGGCCGCACCGCTACCCTCGCGGGCGGCGCAGGCTGGACCACCGGGCGCACAGGGGGAGCGGTCAACCTCAACGGCACGAGCGCGTACGTGTCGCTGCCGGCCGGCATCCTGGCCGGCGCTACCGCGTGCACGGTAGCGGCCTGGGTGCGGCTCGACGCCATCACAAGCTGGTCCCGGCTGTTCGACTTCGGCTCCGGGTCCACGGGCAGCATGTTCCTGACCCCCCGCAGCAGCGCGGGCACCGCACGGTTCGCCATCACCACCTCCGGCTCCGGCGGCGAACAGCGCATCAACGCCCCGGCCGCCCTACCCACCGGCGCGTGGACGCACGTCGCGGTCACGCTGTCCGGCACGGTGGGGGTCCTCTACGTCAACGGCGTCGAGGTCGCCCGCAACGCGGCCCTGACACTCCGCCCGGCCGACCTGGGCAGCACGACACAGAACTGGATCGGCCGCTCCCAGTACAGCGGCGACCCCTACCTGGACGGCGCCGTCGACGGCCTGCGCCTCTACAGCCGCGTCCTCACCGCGGCCGAGGTGGCCGACCTCAACGCCACCGGCCAGTAGCCGCGAACAGACCCCGGCTGGTGGCTCGACCCGCGCCCGGCTCGCCGGGCCACCAGCCGGCCTCCGCTCGTCCGGAGAAGATCTAAAAGCCAAGAGATCTTTTTGAGCTACCGCGATGTCCGCGGTGGTCCAGACCGCCGCTCCCGCGGCCTCACCCTCCGCGGTGCACGACCCAAGAAGGCGCTCCGTCGAATCTGCCAGCCCGCGCTCCGAGTGGGTCCATAGAGCTTTCGGAGTCGGCGTCATTGAGTCTGCCCGCAGTCTCTCCTGCGGATTTCCTTGATCGGCGTAAGCGGCACGGTGTCGCGCTGCGATTGTGGCGAGAAATTGCCCCTCCAGAGCCTGTCGCAAAATTGCCCGACTACAGCGTGTGTCGAGAAAAACACGGCTGTGTCCGCCGCTGGCCGCCGAACGGCGGCCGGCGAGGGTCAACGAGACCCTCATTTCAAGCGAATCTGGCGATTCTGCGACAGGCTCTCCAGAGGCAATTTCTCGCCACGGACGACCAGGGCGACCACCGATCAAGGCCACGCCCTCATCTCGCCAGTGCCGGCCATCCGCGACCTATCGCCCTGAGCGGCGCGATGGGATCGCAGCACGCGGCGACCAAGGGAAGCAAGCGGTCAAGATTCGCCACGCCCGGCGTGACCAACGTCAGTTGTGAAGACTCAATCGCGATCCTGCGGGAGCGTGGACCCGCAGCGATGGTCGCCGTCGGGCGACCGCGACCCCCGGGGTGAGGTTGCCGACCGCGAAGGGTGAGGCCGCGGGAGCGACGGTCTGGACCACGGCGGAAATCGCGGTAGCTCGATTTCCTTGGTTATGGATCTTTGTCGCGGCATGGCGCCGAGGCCACCCTGACTCCAAAAGCTCACTAGCGTCCCGAGCTTCCACAAATTCGAGGTCGTCCGGTGCTTCGGGTTTCGTGAAAGTAGTGACGCTTCTGTCGGATCAACGACGCGCGGAGCAGGGTGAACCTTGGTTACTTCCTGTTAATGCTGGCGTTTCCATGGAATTGTCCACTCGTTTCCAATGCGGGGTATTCGCGGCCGTCGCTCTCTCGAAAAACTGTCTTGGTTCGGTCACAAGATCGGGCAGAGATCTCCGCCCCTGAAAGGGGTGAATGCATGAAGCTGAAGAGCTTCATCGCTGCCGCGGGCGTTTGTGCCCTGGTCGCCGGCGTCCTGGTCGGCGCCGCCGGTCCGGCTACCGCTGATCCGTCAGGCCCCACGACGCCCATAGACCTCGACGGTAGCGGCGCGGACACCACACAGGACGTGATGAACGGGCTCGCGAATATGATCGGGTTCAGCTCGTGGAACTCGATTCCGCCCTACAGTTTGATCACGCCTAAGCCGACCTGTCCCAACATCGCCCGGCCGAATACCGACTTCGACGGTTTGGCGGCCCTGCGCCGATCGCTGAGCGTCTCCTCGACGGCCTTTTACAACGCCGGGGTCAACAACCCTCCGCTCGGCTCGCGGTGCTTTGAGTACGCCCGTACCTCCGTCCGGCCCACCTCCGCCCAGCAGTCCAACGCCGGTCTGCTGCAGTACGTCCCGTTCGGCCTGGACGCCGTTGGCATCGCGAAGGGCGGGACCTCGCTCGTCGGCGGCGTCTTCACCCTGTCGCAGTTGCAGGAGATGTACAGGTTCGGCACGCCGGTGACCGCCACCGATGCTGTCACCTACGACCCGGTTGATGTCAGCAACCCGCTTGACCTGCCGGCGCCGGGTAGTACGGCGGTCCATTTGCTGCTTCCGAGGGCTGGCTCGGGGACAGCGAGTTTCTTCGCGGCGGCGATGGGCATCGACTTTCCTGTCCCGTGGGTGAAGGACTGGTACACGCCGGCCGGCGGCGGTGCCGCCCAGCAGGTGGCGGAGAACGACGGCTCGGCGGTCGTGGCGGACAGCCGGGCGCTTATGCCCTACTCCATCGCCCAGTGGCTCGCCCAGCAGGCCCGCGCGGGTACCTCGATCGACCGCCGCAACGGCGCCCGGCTGATTGGCGTCGCTCCTTCTCCGCCGCGCTTTGGACCTGTCATCTCGCCGTTCACCCCGAACGGCCTCCAGCTCAACCCGAACTGGCACTCCATCCTGCTCCGCGAGGTCTTCAACGTGATCCCGTTCGCAGCCACCACGGCGGGTCCGGGCACCGGCTACCTGAACGACCTCTGGGAGATCTTCGTCGACACCAGCAACACCCCGATCAGCCTGTGCCGCCGCACCAGCGTTCTCCAGTCGTGGGGCTTCGCTCAACTGCCCGCTGGCCGCTGCGGCAACGTGACCGACGTGACCCTGCGCGCGTTCAACAGCAGCCAGTGGTAGTTCGCAATAGGCGTCCGTAATCGGCTTGCCTTCGAATGCCTGGCCGGCACTCCGCGCCGGCCAGGCACCCTATCCACGCGAAATTATCCCAATAGGTCGAGTGGATTTCTCATCCCAGAGAGAGGTGGATACATGAAGCTGAGGAGCTTCATCGGTGCCGCGAGCGTTTGTGCCCTGGTCGCTGGCATTCTGGTCGGCTCCGCCGGTCCGGCTGCCGCTGACCCGCCAGGCCCCACGACGGCCGTCAACCTCGACGGTAGCGGCGCGGACACCACGCAGGACGTGATGAACGCAGGCGCTTTCGCCATCGGGTTCAGCTCATGGAACGCTATCCCGGTCCACACCCCGATCACGCCCAAGAGCGGGATTGCCCCGCCCGCCGCCGTGCCCTGCGGCACCGTCACCCGGCCCAACACCGATCTCGAGGGTCTGGTGGAGCTGCTCCGGTCGCTGAGCGGCACTCCGCTCCTCCCCAACAACCCCCTCCTCCCCACGTACCCCATCACGATGGCCCAGGGCAGCGCCCCGCTCGACTCGCGGTGCTTCGAGTACGCCCGTTCCACTGTCCGGCCCGGCGCCAACGCGAGCTCCACGGGTTTGCTGCAGTACGTTCCGTTCGCGCTCGACGGCGTGGGGGTGGCGGTGGGCCCGAATTCGGGGGCGAACGCCACGCTCATTGGGGGAACCTTCACCCTGTCGCAATTGCAGGCGATGTACAGCACCGGCGCGCCACAGACCGCTAGCAACGGTGTCAGCTACGACCCGGTTGACGTCAGCGACCCGCTTGACGTTCCGGTGATCGGCAGCACGGCGATCCACCTGCTGGTTCCGCAGTTTGGCTCGGGGACGCGGACCTACCTCGCCGGCGTGCTGGGCTTCGACCCGTACTTCCTGCCCAGATGGGTGAAGGACAGGTACGGCCCTGGCCTGTTGGCGGTCCAGGAGAACAACGGCTCGGCGGTCGCGGCGGACAACCGGGCGATCATGCCGTACTCCATCGCCCAGTACCTCGCTCAGACGGCCCGGGCGGGTACCCCGATCGACCGCCGCAACGGCTCTCGTCTGCAGAACATCGGTGGCGTTTCGCCGTTCACCCCCAGCGGCCTCCAGCTCAACCCGAACTGGCACTCCATCCTGGTCCGCGAGGTCTTCCACGTGATCCCGTTCGCCGCCACCACCGCGGGTGCGGGCACCGGCTACCTGAACGACCTCTGGGAGATCTTCGTCGACACCAGCAACACCCCGTTCAGCCTGTGCCGCCGCACCAGCACGATCACCTCGTGGGGCTTCGGTCTGCTACCCGCAGGTCGCTGCGGCGCGATCGACCCGACCCTGCGAGCGTTCAACGCCACTCAGTGGTAATTCGCCATAGACGTCCCTAATCGACCCTCCCTTGGCTGCCTGGCCGGGCCATCCTGTGCCGGCGAGGCAGCCGATGATCGATATTCGTTGCGTCGTTGATCTGACAATTGCGTAACTGCTCTCAGGAAACCCGAAGCGCCGGGACGATTCTGAATTCGCGCCTGTTACTTCCTCTTAATGTTGGCGTGTCCGTGGAATTGTCAAGCCGACGTTAAATCGAGGTATTCGCGGCCATTGTTGGACGGAAGGATTGTTGTTACTCGATCAAATGGGTCGAGCAAGATTCTCTGCCCTGAAAGGGGTGAAGGTATGAAGCTGAAGAGCTTCATCGGTGCCGCGGGTGTCTGTGCCCTGGTCGCCAGCCTCATGGTCGGTGTGGCCGGCCCGGCTGCCGCGGATCCGTCGGGTCCCTCGTCGCCCATAAACATCGACGGTAGCGGCGGGCCCACCACGCAGGACGTGATGAACGCGCTCGCGAGCCAGATCGGCTTCAGCTCGTGGGACGCGACGGCGCCTAGCAGTTTGATCACGCCCAAGATCGCGATCGCCTCCCCCGCCACCGTGCCCTGCGGCACCATCGCGCGGCCGCGCACCGACTTCGACGGCGTGGTGGCCCTGCGCCGGTCGCTGAGTGGCCTCCCGACGACCCTGCCCCCGCCTTTGCCCGCGAACTACCGCAACACGACTGCCACCTACAACAACGGGATCGCCAACCCGCCGTTCAACTCGCGGTGCTTCGAGTACTCCCGTTCCGCCAGCGGGCCCGGCCTGAACGCGAGCCCCACGGGTCTGCTGCAGTACGTCCCGTTCGGGATCGACGGCTTGACGGTCGCGGTGGGCCCGGCTTCGGGGGCGAACGCCACCCTCATCACGGGCACCTTCACGCTGCCGCAGCTCCAGACCATGTACAGTACCGGCGCGCCGGTGGTCGCCAGCAACGGTGTCAGCTACGACCCGGTTGACGCCCACAACCCAGCGGACCTCCCGGCGCCCGGCAGCACGGCGATCCACCTGCTGCTTCCGCCGCCCGGTTCCGCAACGCGGACCCGCTTCGCCAACGTGCTGGGATTCAACCCCTTCGTCCTGCCGCCGTGGGTGAAGGACACGTACGGTGCCGGCCTGTCGGTCCCGGAGAACGACGGCTCGGCGGTCGCGGCGGACCGTAACGCGATCATGCCGTACTCCATCGCCCAATGGCTCGCCCAGCAGGGCCGCGCGGGTACCCCAATCGACCGCCGCAACGGCGCTCGTCTGCAGAGCATCGGTGGCATCTCGCCGCTCGCCCCCAACGGCGTCCACCTCAACCCGAACTGGCACTCCATCCTGGTCCGCGAGGTCTTCAACGTGATCCCGTTCGCCGCCACGACGGCGGGTCCGGGCACCGGCTACCTGAACGACCTCTGGGAGATCTTCGTCGACACCAGCAACACCCCGTTCAGCCTGTGTCGCCGCACCAGCATGATCACCTCGTGGGGCTTCGGTCTGCTACCCACGGGTCGCTGCGGCAAAGCGACCGACCCCGCCCTGCGCGCGTTCGACGACAGCCAGTGGTAATTCGCATTTTCTCAGCCCTGAAAGGGTGAACTCATGAAGCTGAAGAGCTTCATAGCGGGCGCCTGTGCCCTGGTCGTCGGCGCCGTGGTCGGCGTGGCCGGCCCGGCCGCCGCGGACCCGCCGGGTCCCACGACGCCCATCGACATCGACGGCAGCGGCGGGCCCGCCACGCAGGACGTGATGAACGCGCTCGCGAATGCCATCGGCTTCAGCTCGTGGGACCCGGGGCCGCCCAGCAGCTTGATCACGCCCAAGGCGAGCTGTGCCAACATCGCCCGGCCGCGCAGCGACTTCGACGGTGTGGCGGCCCTGCGCCGGTCGCTGAGTAGCCTCCCGACGGCCCGGCCCAACCCCGCGTTCTACCCCATCACGACGGCCATCTACAACAACGGGATCGCCAACCCCCGATCGGCTCGCGGTGCTTCGAGTACGCCCGTTCCGCCAACGGGCCCGGCGTCAACGCGAGCTTCACGGGTCTGCTGCAATACGTTCCGTTCGCTGTGGACGGCTGGACGGTCGCGGTGGGCCCGGCCTCGGGTCTGGACGCCACCCTCGTCAGGGGGAGCTTCGACCTGGCCGAGCTGCAGTCGATGTACAACGCGGGCACGCCGCAGACCGCCAGCGACGGTTTCACCTACGACCCGGTTGACGTCAGCAACCCGCTTGACACTCCGGCGCCCGGCAGCACGGCGATCCACCTGCTGGTTCCGCCGCTCGGCTCCGCTACGCGGTCCCTCTTCGCCGGCGCGATGGGATTCAACTCCAACTCCCCGCCGCCGTGGGTGAAGGACACGTACACGCCGACTGGCGGCGGCGCCACCCAGCAGGTCCAGGACAACGATGGCACGGCCGTCGCGCAGGACCGTAACGCGCTCATGCCGTACAACACCACGCAATGGCTCGCCCAGATGAACCACCCCGCCATCGACCGCCGCAACGGCGCCCGGTTGCAGAACATCGGCACCCTTTCGCCATTTGACGCGACCGGCCTCCGGTTCAATACGTCGTTCCACTTCCCCCTGCTCCGCGGGCACTACAACGTGATCCCGTTCGCCGCCACCACGGCAGGCCCGGGCACCGGCTACCTCAACTACCTCTGGCGGATCTTCGTCGACACCAACTCCGCCAGCCCGCTCCGCCTGTGCAACTACAACAACATCATCACCTCGTGGGGCTTCGGGGTACTGGCCCCGGGTCGCTGCGGCTTGATCGACCCGGCCCTGCGCGCATACGACGTCTCCCGGTGGTAGTTCGCAATTTCTCAGCCCTGAAAGGGGTGAAACGCATGAAGCTGAAGAGCTTCATTGGCGCCGCGAGCGTCTGCGCCCTCGTCCTCGGCGCCGTGGTCGGCGTTGCCGGCCCGGCTGCCGCGGACCCGTCGGGTCCGACGACGCCCATCAACATCGACGGTAGCGGCGCGGAGGCCACGCAGGACGTGATGAACGCGATGGCGAACTCGATCGGGTTCAGCTCGTGGAACGCGACGCCGGCCGGCAGTCTGATCACGCCCAAGGCCACGATTGCCCCTCCCAGCACCGTGCACTGCGGCACCATCACCCGGCCGAACACTGACGTCGAGGGCCTGATCGCGCTGCGCCGGTCGCTGAGCGACACTCCGGTCATCCCCAATGTTCCCTTGCCCAAGTACCCCATCACGGCAGCCAACTACCCCGGCGCCCCGCCGATCGGCTCGCTGTGTTTCCAGTACGCCCGTTCCACCGTTCGGCCCGTCGCGAGCTCCACGGGGCTGCTGCAGTATGTCCCGTTCGCACTGGACGCCGTGGGCGTCGCGGTCGGCCCGAACACGGGGGCGAACCCGACCCTGATCGGGGGCACCTTCACCCTGTCGCAGCTGCAGATGATGTACACCACCGGCGCGCCGCAGACCGCCAGCAACGGTGTCAGCTACGACCCGGTTGACACCAGCAACCCGGCTGACCTCCCGGCACCGGGTAGCACGGCGATCCACCTGCTGCTTCCGAAGGCTGGCGCGGGAACAGGGAGCTTCTTCGCGGCGGCGATGGGCCTCAACTTTCCTGTCCCGTGGGTGAAGGACACGTACGGTGCCGGCCTGTCGGTCCCGGAGAACGACGGCACGGCCGTCGCGCAGGACCGTAACGCGATCATGCCGTACTCCATCGCCCAGTACCTCGCCCAGCAGGCCCGCGCGGGCACCCCGATCGACCGCCGCAATGGCGCCCGGCTGCAGAGTGTCGGTGGCGTCTCGCCGTTCACCCCAAACGGCCTCCAGATCAACCCGTCGTGGCACCCCCTCCTGGTCCGCGAGGTCTTCAACGTGATCCCATTCGCCGCCACCACGGCGGGTCCGGGCACGTCGTACATCAACGACCTCTGGGAGATCTTCGTCGACACCAGCAACACCCCGTTCAGCCTGTGCCGCCGCACCAGCACGATCACCTCGTGGGGCTTCGGTTTGCTGCCCGCGGGTCGCTGCGGCAACGTGACCGACACGACCTTGCGCGCGTTCAACACCGCCCAGTGGTAGTTCGCGAATAACGTGCCTGGCCGGCCATCCTGGGCTGGCCAGGCACTCCCATCGCGCGCTACGGCAGCAGCACCTCGTCCGGTACTTCCTCGAAGACCAGCTGGGTCTGGGTGTTGCGGACGCCGGGGATGGACTGGATCTCGTCCAGGATGAGCGTGCGCAGGTGCGCCTGGTCGGGTACGCGGGCCAGCGCGATGATGTCGAACGCACCGCCCGTCAGGGCGAAATGCTGGATCGCGGGCAGCCGGGTGAGTCGCTCGCGCACGTCGCGCCACGCGTCCTGTTCGATCTGCATCGTGACGTAGACGGCGGTGGTCAGGCCGATCTGGACCGGGTCGAGGCGCACCGAGAAGCCGCGGATGACGCGGTCGCGGACCAGGCGGCCGAGCCGGCTGTACGCGTTCGCGCGGGAGATGTGCAGCCGCTCGGCGAGGGTCCGCACCGCCATCCGGCCGTCCTGGACGAGTTCGGCGATCATCCGCCGGTCTACGTCGTCCAGCGGCGCCGCCGCCGGTTGTCTCGCCACCTGGGCCGGCGGGCCGGGCGTCGTGCCTGTTTGTCTCTCCATCGCGCCCTCCGGTGCTCATCCGTCTCGGAGATTTCCCAGTCTATGGACAGCTGGCCAAGATCGAACGCATCGTAGCGGCAAGCGTTCGGAGGAGGCAGAGGTGACGGCGAAGTCGAAGCCGGCGGGGGTGGCGCTGCTTCCCTCGGCCGAGCCGGTGCGGTTCATCGAGTCGGACGGCACCCCGCTCGCGCGGCGCGGGCTGCCCGGCGGCCCCGAGCTGCGCGCCGCGTACCGGGCACTCGTGCTCGGGCGGCGGTTCGAGCAGCAGGCGACCGCGCTGGTCAAGCAGGGACAGCTCGCGGTGTACCCGTCGGCGCACGGCCAGGAGGCGGCCGAGGTCGGCGCGGTCCTCGCCCTGCGCCCGACCGACTGGATCTTCCCGACGTACCGGGACAGCATCGCGCTGCTCACCCGCGGCGTCGACCCGGTCGAGATCCTCACGCTGCTGCGGGGGAGTGGCACTGCGGGTACGACCCGTACACGCACCACGCCGCACCGCAGTGCACGCCGCTGGCCACCCAGGCGCCGCACGCGGTGGGGCTCGCCTTCGCCGCGCAGGCCAAGGGGGAGGACACCGTCGCGCTCGCGTTCGTCGGCGACGGCGCGACGAGCGAGGGCGACTTCCACGAGGCGCTCAACTTCGCCGCGGTCTTCCACCTGCCGGTCGTGTTCTTCGTGCAGAACAACCAGTACGCGATCTCGGTCCCGGTCAGCCGGCAGACGGCGGCGCCGTCGCTGGCCCACAAAGCTGTCGGGTACGGCATGCCGGGCGTCCTTGTCGACGGCAACGACGTCGCCGCGGTGCTGTCGGTGGTCGGCGAGGCCGCGCGGCGGGCCCGCGAGGGGAGGGGCCGACGCTCGTCGAGGCGACGACGTACCGGATCGACTCCCACACCAACGCCGACGACGCCACCCGGTACCGCCCGGACGAGGAGGTCACCGGCTGGCTGACCCGCGACCCGGTGTCCCGCCTCGCCGCGTACCTGACGAACTCCGGCCAGCTCAACGTCGACATCGAGGCGGCGATCGCGGCCGAGGCGGAGGATCTCGCCGCCGACCTGCGTACCCGCCTGGTGGCCGAGGTGCCGCCGGCGCCGGAGGAGCTGTTCGCGCACGTGTACCACCGACCCACGCAGCGGCTGCGCGACCAGGCGACGCTGCTGCGGGCCGAGACCGAGTCGGACGGGAGCTGAGCATCGTGGCGACCTCGATGGCACAAGCGATCAACCAGGCCCTCGCCGACGCGCTGGCCGAGGACGACCGGGTACTCGTCTTCGGCGAGGACGTCGGCACGCTGGGCGGCGTCTTCCGGATCACCGACGGGCTCGCCGCCAAGTACGGGGAGCGGCGCTGCTTCGACACCCCGCTGGCCGAGTCCGGCATCGTCGGTATGGCGGTCGGCATGGCCATGCAGGGGATGCGGCCGGTGGTGGAGATGCAGTTCGACGCGTTCGCGTACCCCGCGTTCGAGCAGATCGTCAGCCATGTCGCCAAGATGCGGAACCGCACCCGCGGCAAGGTGAGCCTGCCGATGGTGATCCGCGCACCGTACGGCGGCGGCATCGGCGGCGTCGAGCACCACAGCGACTCCTCCGAGGCGTACTACGCGCACACCGCCGGGCTCACCGTGGTCGCGCCGGCGACGGTCGCGGACGCGTACAGCCTGCTCCGCGCGGCGGTCGCCTGGCCCGACCCGGTGATCTTCCTGGAGCCCAAGCGGCTCTACTGGAGCAAGGACGAGGTGAGCCTGCCGGTACACGCCGAGCCGATCGGCCGCGCGGTGGTGCGGCGGGTGGGCGCGGACGCCACGCTCGTCGCGTACGGCCCAAGCGTCCAGATCGCCCTGGCCGCCGCCGAGGCAGCTCGCGAGGAGGGCTGGGACCTCGAAGTCGTCGACGTGCGCAGCATCGTGCCGCTGGACGAGGAGACGCTCGTCGCGAGCGTACGCAAGACCGGCCGCGCGGTGGTCGTGGCCGAGGCGCCCGGCTTCGCCAGCGTGGCCTCGGAGATCGCGGCCCTGCTCTCCGAACGCTGCTTCCACGCCCTGGAGGCGCCGGTGCTGCGGGTGACCGGCTTCGACATCCCGTACCCGTCGCCCAAGCTCGAGCACCACCACCTGCCCGACGTCGAACGGGTCCTGGACGCCGTCGCCGCACTCCAGTGGGAGGACGCGTGAGCACGCGCCAGTTCCGCCTGCCCGACCTCGGCGAAGGGCTGACCGAGGCCGAGGTCCTGCGCTGGCTTGTCGAGGTCGGCGACACGGTCGCGGTGGACCAGCCGGTGGTCGAGGTGGAGACCGCGAAGGCGAGCGTCGAGGTGCCATCGCCGTACGGCGGCGTGGTGGTCGAGCTGCACGCGGCGGCGGGCCGGACGCTGGACGTCGGCGCACCCCTGATCTCGATCACGGACTCCTCGGCGTCGCCGGCCGGGGAAGGCTCCGGGAACGTCCTCGTGGGCTACGGCACGGCGGAGGTGCGCCGCGGTCGCCGCGGCCGGCGCCGGCCGGTCGCCGCGCTGCCGTCCAACGGCACCCGGCCCCTGGTCATCTCGCCGATCGTGCGCAAGCTGGCCCGCGACCACCACGTCGACCTGACCGCCCTGACCGGCACCGCACCCGGCGGTGTGATCGCCCGCCGCGACGTCGAGCAGGCCATCGCCGCGGCGTTCCCGCCCGCCGACCAGGCCGTCGTCACGTCACCGCCCATCCCCGTCCACCGGGCCGGTGCCCCCGACCAGGGCCCGTTGCCGGTGCGCGAGCGGGTGCCCCTGCGCGGCGTCCACCGGGCGATGGCCGACCGGCTCACCCGCAGCCACCAGGAGATCCCGGACGCCACGACCTGGGTTGACGTCGACGCGACCGAGCTTGTCGAGACCCGCCGGCAGGCGCTGGCCCGCGACCCGGAGCACCCGGTCGGCATCCTGGCGTACATCGCCCGCTTCGTGGTCGCCGGCCTGGCCCGCTACCCGGACCTGAACAGCCGGGTCGACGTCGAGGCCGGTGAGATCGTCCGCTTCGAGGGCGTCAACCTCGGCATCGCCGCCCAGGGCGACCGCGGCCTGCTGGTGCCGGTCGTACACGACGCGCACCGGCGCAACGTCCGCGAGCTGCACGCCGAGATCACCCGACTGGCGAAGGGCGCCCGCGCGGGCGAGCTGGGGTCGGCGACCTGACCGGCGGCACGTTCACGCTGAACAACTACGGCGTGTTCAATGTGGACGGTGCGGCCCCGATCGTCAACCACCCGGAGGCCGCGATCCTCGGCGTGGGAAGGATCCTGGACCGCCCGTGGGTGGTGGACGGCGCCGTGGTGCCGCGGAAGATCGCCCAGTTTTCGCTGACCTTCGACCACCGGGTGTGCGACGGCGGCACCGCGGCCGGCTTCCTCCGCTTCGTCGTGGACTGCGTCGAACACCCCACGGACGCCCTGTCGCTCATCTGACCGCGCCGCCGACAACTTCCGCGGATCGGTTCCACGATGAAGACTTGAGCTACCGCGATGTCCGCGGTGGTCCGGACCGCTGCTCCCGCGGCCTCACCCTGCGCGGTTCACAATCCAACCCGGGCCGGCATCACGGCCGCGGCCCAGGCTACCGGGACAAGGCTGTCAAGGGCGGTGCCAGCCGCGCAGCTTGGCCGGGTTGAGCACGATCCAGACGACGGCGACCCGGGTGCCGGCGACCTTGACGCTGACCACCGTCAGGGCCCGCCCGGCCCGGCGCAGCGCCAGCCCGGCCCGGCCGTTGACGGCCTCGACGGTCAGCTCGGTGTCCGGCCGCCCGCACAGCAGCACGACGACGAGCTGGGCGACGTCCTCCGCGCCATGGACCGGGCCCAGCGCGGCCAGCACCAGCCCACCGCCGTCGCAGATCGCCACGGCATCGGCGGCGAGGACCGTGCGGACCGTGCCGAAGTCTCCTCCGTGGCAGGCCTCCGCAAGCCTGCGCACGACATCGTCATGCCGGTCGAGCACCACGCGTTCCTCAGTCCTCTCGCCGTCCCAGCTACGACCGGGTTGGGCATCGGTTTGTGACGGAAGTCGCCTGACGTTTCGCAAGGTCGTTCTGTCGTACCCACTGGTTGACAGACCGGTACGACAGGGAGGAACCGATGAGCGACCCGCGGGCCATCGCTGACCGCGTCGAGATCGAGGCGCTGCGCGGCGAGTACACCGACGCGGCGATGATGCGCGACTACGAACGAATCGCGTCACTGTTCACATCCGACGGCGCGCTGCGGATGCCGCACGTCCCGGCCGACATCGTAGGGCGGGACCAGATCCGGGCCTGGGGCGAGCAGGTACCGGATCGGGTGGAGTTCTTCGTGCAGAACACACACCCGGGCGTCATCCGGCTGGGCGGTGACACCGCGACCGGCCGGGCGTACCTCCAGGAGGTCATCCGCATGCGCGACGGCAGCTCGCACCTGAACTACGCGATCTACCACGACCGCTACCAGCGCACGGACGACGGCTGGAAGTTCGCCGAACGGGTGTACGAGATCAGGTACCTCGACACGACTCCGCTCGGCGGCACGGCACCGCCCCCGCCGGCCGTGCACTCGGAGTAGCGTCACCCACGAAGATCGCTCGGCCGGATCCAGCAGTCGAGGGGGTGTGCGGTGAGCGCGCGCGACGGCGGCGGCTACGACCCTGACTACGACGAGATCTACCGCGAAGCCGCCGGTTCGGGCGGGCCGCCGTGGGACATCGGGGGCCGCAGCCGGCACTCGAGGAGGTACTCGACCGCGAGGTCACGGGTACCAAAGTGCTCGATGTCGGCTGCGGCACCGGGGATCTCGCGATCGCCCTGGCCCGCCGCGGCTACGAGGTGACCGGGATCGACATCTCGTCCGTGGCGATCGACGCCGCCCGCGCCAAGGCCGCCGCCGAGGGCCTGACGGTGCACTTCGAGGTCCAGGACGCCACCGCGCTCTCGCTGCCGTCGGCGCCGTTCGACTCGGTGTTCGACTCCGGCCTGCTGCACAGCCTCATGCGGCGGGGGCGTGGCGAGCAGGACGCGTACCTCGCGCTGCTGCCGGACCTCGCCACGCCCGGCGCGATGGTGTTCGTGCTGGCCGTGTCGCTCGCGGCGGGGCACGGCTGGGGCGTGACCGAGGACTCCCTGCGGGAGGCCTTTGCCGGGCCGGAGTGGGCCGACCTCGACGTCCAGGAGATCGAGGTGGCCGCGCGGGTGGACGGTCGGGAACTCGCCCTGGCCGGCTACCTGCTCCGCACGGTCCGCGCCATGACGTAGAGCCTGTTGAGATCATCAGCCGCAATGATGTAGCGTTGGGCGCAACGTTGGGATCGGCTGGAGGTACCCCGCATGCGCCCACGTGCCCTTCGGTGCGTCCGATGCGGGACCGAGGGTGAGGTCACCGGACCGTTCAAGGGCTGCCCGGTGTGCGCGGCCGCCGGGAAGCCGACCAACGTCCAGGTCGTCTACGACGACGAGGAGCTGCTGCCGGCGCTGCGCCGTGTTGCGGGCCAGGCGGCGTCGTTGCGGGATATGTGGCACTACCGCGAGGTGTTGCCAGTCTCGGACGGCGCGATCGTCAGCCTGGGGAGGGGGCGACGCCGCTGCTGCCCGCGCCCCGCCTCGGCGCCAAGCTCGGCATCCCGAAGCTGCACCTCAAGGACGAGAGCCGCAACCCCACCGGTTCGTTCAAAGACCGCCTGGCCGCTGCGGCGGTCTCGGCCGCGCGCGAGCTCGGGCGGCGGGTCGTCGTGGGGTCCTCGTCGGGAAACGCGGGTGCCGCCGTCGCCGCGATGTCGGCGCGGGCCGGGCTGCCGTGCGTGATGTTCACGACGCAGAAGTTTCCGCTCGCCATGAAGACCCAGATGGCGGTCTACGGCACCTACCTGCTGGCCGCGCCCACCGTGCAGGACCGGTGGAGCCTCATGGAGACCGGCGTCGACACGCTCGGCTGGTTTCCGGTCACGGTGTTCGGCTACCCGTTCTTCGGCAGCAACTGTTACGGCATCGAGGGCTACAAGACCATCGGGTACGAGATCGTCGACCAGCTCGACGCGCTACCCGACCACGTCGTCTTCCCGGTCGGGGCGGGCGACGCGTTCTCCGGGGCGTTCAAGGCGATCGACGAGTACCGGCGGGCCGGCGTGATCGACCGGCTGCCCGCCATGCACGCCGCCGAGGTGTACGGGCCGCTCGAACAGGCCCTCGCGCGCGGGGCGGACGTGGTGGACGCCGTCGAGGTACCGGTGCCCACGGTCGCCGTCTCGGTGGGGTCGAACCTCTCCACCTACCAGGCGCTGGACGTCTTGCGCCGCACCGGTGGCTCGGCCCGCAGCGCCACGAACGAGGAGATGCTCCAGGCGCAGCGCGACCTCGGCGCCCTCGAAGGCATCTGGGTGGAGACCTCGTCCGCGCTCTCCGTCGCGGCGCTGCCCCGGCTCGTCGTCGCCGGCGCGGTCGACCCGGACTCGCTCGTCGTCGCGGTGCTTACCGCCGACGGTCTCAAGGACCCGAACACCACCGCCGCGGCGCTGCCGCCGATCCCGGACTGCTCGGCCGAGTTCGACTCGGCGCTCAGCACCCTGGCGGCGAGCTACGGCTTCGACGCACGCGAACACGCGGTCCCGGCCACCAGCCGGGCCCAAGGAAGGGGATGACACATGTCCGTCAACGTCGCTCGTGCCACGGCCCTCATGCGGGCGGAGGGTGTGGATGGCATCATCTCCGCCACGCTCGAGAACAACTTCTACCTCTCCGGCGTGTGGGACGACGGGCAGGAGCTGTTCCCCCTCGACAGCGAGTTCTACACGGTGGCCACCGCGGACGCGCCCGACTCCGGCATCGTGGTCTGCTCGATCGGCGCCGTCGACCTCACGCTCGGCGGGTACCCGACGCTCGAGGACGTGGTCACGTTCGGCACGTTCTTCCGGGACATTGTGGACGGTGTGCCGCTCGACCCCGACGAGCTGCGCGTCCGCACCATCACCGAGGCGCACGAGGTGGGCCGCCCCTCGGTCGACGCGCTCGCCGAGGCGATCAACCGGCTCGGCCTCGCGGAGGGCGTCGTCGCCGTCGACGAGCGCGGCCCCAGGCGGGACCTGCTCGCCGCGCTGGCCGAGAGGTTCCCCAAGGCGCGGTTCCGGCCGGCCTCCGGGCTCTTCCGCAACATCCGGGCGGTCAAGATGCCCGACGAGATCGAGCGGATCACCGAGGCGCTGAGCATCACCGAGAACGGGCTGCGCGCCGCGTTCGCCACGTTCAGCGAAGGGGTCAGCGAGAAGGACGTGCAGAACGCGTTCGAGCGCGCGGTGGCCGCCGAGGGCGGGCGTACCGGGTTCTGCCTCGTTCGGTTCGGCAAAGGGCTGGCGCTCGGCCAGGTGCCCGCCTCGCCGGACATCAAGCTCGGCGCCAACGACTTCGCGTTCTTCGACGTCGGCATCAAGTACCGCGGGTACCGCTCCGACATCGGCCGCCTCGTCTCCTTCGGCGAGCCCTCGGACGAGCTGCGGTTCCTCTTCGACGCCTCCAAGACCGGCCAGCAGACGGCGATCGACATGATGCGCCCCGGCGTGGTCGCCAAGGACGTCTTCGCCGCGGCCGTACAGGCGGTGCGCGACGCCGGCATCCCCAGCTACAGGCGGCAGCACGTCGGCCACGGCATCGGCATCGAGTACTACGACCTGCCGGTGCTCACCCCGAACGCGGAGACGGTGCTGGAGCCCGGCATGGTGTTCGAGGTGGAGACGCCGTACTACCGGCTGGGTGTCGGCGGGTCGTTCATCGAGGACACGGTAGTGGTCACCGACGAGGGTTCGTCGATCATCACGACCCTCAGCCGCGACCTGACCGTACTCTGAGCGGGCCCCCGCGCGTCACGAAGGAGCCCGGATGAAGTTCGGCATCAGCATCCCCACCTGCGTGGAGGGGATGGCGTATCCGATCCGGTTCGCGGACCAGCACGAGGTCGTCGCGCTCGGCGTCGAGGCGGAGGAGCTCGGCTTCGACTCGGTGCTCGTCAACGACCACTTCAGCACCATGCCGTACGTGCGGGAGCAGTTCGCCGACCCGCCGCGCTTCTACGAGCCGCTGATCACGCTCGGGTACCTGGCCGCGCGGACCACCCGCATCCGGATGATGACCGGCGTCGTGGTGATGCCGATGCGCGAGCCGGTGCTGCTGGCCAAGCAGGCGGCCACGCTCGACCAGCTCAGCGACGGCCGGCTGACCCTGGGCATCGGCGTGGGGCGTACCGGGCGGAGTTCGAGTCGGTGCACCCCGAGCTGGCCGGCGCGCCCCGCGGCGAGCTGGTTGCCGAGGGGATCGAGGCGCTGAAGGCGCTCTTCACCCAGCGGGTCGCCGGGTTCTCCGGCCAGTACTACCGCTTCAAGGACGTCGAGCTGTACCCGAAGCCGAAGCAGGACCCGTTCCCGATGTTCTCCTGCGGCAACGCGGACGGCACAATCCTGCGCGCCGCGCGGTGGTGTGCCGGCTGGATGCCCGCCGGGATGCCGGCCGAGCGGCTGGCCACCGGCGTCGAGCGGCTGCGCGGCATGGCCGCCGAGGCCGGCCGGGACGGCGACGCCATCGAGGTGGCGCCGCAGCTCGTGCTCTGCGTCGACCGCAACGCCGTGCGGGCGATGGAGCGGTTTACCACGTCCCAGGCGTACGAGCACCTGGTGAGCCTGCGCCGCTCCACCCTCAAGGGCATCGAGCTGGACAGCTACGCGTCGCAAAACCTCATCGGCACGGTGGACGATATCGTCGAGCGGGTGCGGCGGCTCAAGGACGCCGGCGCCACCCAGCTCGCCGGCATGATCGTGGTGGCCAACTCGACGGACGAGATGCGCGAGCAGATGCGCCTCTTCGCCGCCGAGGTGCTGCCCGCGTTCGAGGAGGGCCCATGAGCATCCTCGCCTCGCTCAAGGCCGAGCTGGGCGACCTCCGCCGGGTCACCGGCTTCCTCAAGCTGCTCGTGCTCGTCAACGCCACACCGGACTTCACCCAGCCGCACCTCGTCGCGGACGGCGCCAGCGACCTGATCCACGCGGTTTACGGCCCGTCCAGCCGGCACGCCCGTTCGGCGATCGGTGTCGCGACGCTACCGATGGACATCAGCACCGAGATCGAGGCGGTCGTCACCATCTCGTGAGGACCCCGCCCGGGCACCGAGCGTTCCGCCTCCTGTAACCCTGGGCCGGTAGCGTGGCCCCGGCGGCATTCGTACCCATGTTGCGTTTGACGCTATCCTGTTGCGCGTCGCATGGCTATGCTGTACGCGTGGCGCTTCACACCCTCGACCGCGCGGCGGTCGTCATCGTCGACATGCAGAACGGGTTCTGCCACCCGGAGGGCTCGTTCGGCCGGGCCGGCGCCGACGTGTCCGGTTGCGGCGCCGCCGCGCCGGCCTGCGAGGAGCTGGTCAGGATCGGGCACGACGCCGGCATCCCGGTGGTGTGGACCCGGGCCATCCACGAAAACGACCTCTCCGACTGGCGGATGCTCACCGAGGTGCCCATGTACAAGGGGCTGATCGGCATCGGCAGCTGTGTCGAGGGCACCTGGGACGCCGAGTTCTTCGCCCCACTCGCCCCGGCCGACGGCGACCTGGTGGTGAGCAAGTCCCGGTTCAGCCCGTTCGTGGAGACCGACATCGCCGACCGCCTCCGCGCGCTCGGCGTGGAAAACCTGCTCGTCGGCGGCGTAGGCACGAGCGCCTGCGTGGAGAGCACGGTGCGCGACGCCAGCCAGCGCGACTTCCGCACGTACGTGGTGACCGAGGCAACCGGCGACATCTCGCCCGCCGCGCACGAGCACTCCCTGCACGTCATGGGCTCCCTCTTCGGCTGGACGGTCGCGCTGGACGACGTCCGCACGGCCGCGGCGGCCTAGCCGTCCCCCCGGCAGGCCTGGTCGCCGGCCTGGTCAGGCACCGCCTGGCCGGCGACCAGGCCCAAAGATTTGAGCTACCGCGACGTCCGCGGTGGTCCGGACCGCTGCTCCCGCGGCCTCACTCACCGCGTCCCACAATCAAACCCTCGCCGCGCCGCGGTCACGCGAGCGTGTCGTGCAGCCGCCGGATCTGGGTGAGGACCTCGTCAACATGGGGTCCGACCTGCGCCTTCAGCTCATCGGGCCAGGTCTCGTCCGCGTAGGCGGTGGTCAGGTAAAGCTCCCGGGCGAATTCGAGCACCGGCCGATGCTCGGGCGCGAGGCGGGCCAGCACCCAGTCCGCGGCGCTGTCTTTGGCGACGATCGTGCCGGTGCCCAGCGTTGTCCAGACGCGGGCGAGGGTCAGCAGCACGTTGCGGGTGTCATGGGGCAGGTCCGCAAGCAACCCGGGATGCTATCCATGCAGGCCCGGACCAGGAACTCGGCGGGCACGGGGTCGAGTACGTGCGCTGGTCGGGGTCCGGCCAACGGATGGTCGCCGGCCAGGGCCACCGCGATCTCCAGCGCCAGGCCGGGCATCGGTGCGGGCGCTGGGACCACGCCGGCTTGATAGTCGGCACGCAGCCACTCGCCGTACAGGAAGTCGCCGATCGGCGGGTACCGCCACGGGCGCACGGCAGCCTGGACCACGACGGTGAGCTCCGCTGGCCAAGCACCCACGGGCGCACCGGAAATCGGCAGAAGGCCCGCGACCAACGCCCGCCGCTGGCCCTCACTCAGGGGTCGCCGGGTGACCGCGAGGATGTCGACATCGCTGGCCGGCCGCAGGCCGCCGAGTACGGACGAGCCGTGCATGTACGCACCCAGCAGGTCCGCTTCGATGACTTCGGTGACCAGTCCGACGACCCGCTCGACTTGATCCATCACGCGATCCTCACCGCCGGGGTTGCCCGACCACAACCGACTTTGTCTGGATACGACGATGGCCGGGGCCCTCGCAATGGAGGGCCCCGGCCATTTCGTCTGTTGTTAGCTGTTCCAGTGGTCGGCCACGAGGTTGGCGGCCTGCGTTTCCCACTGGGCGTAGTGGTCCGGGTACGCCGAGACCTGGACGGCCTGGGCGGCGTCGGTCAGTGGCATGTCCTTCCAGCCCTCGACATTCTTCAGGCCGGACAGGAACGCCTTCGTGGAGTACTCGGGGTTGGTGATCTGCTCGGCCGAGCCCCAGCCCGAGGACGGGCGCTGCTGGAACAGGCCCAGCGAGTCGTGGTCGTTCATGTCGCCGAGGTGGCCCAGGTTGTCCAGCTTGGACTCCTGAAGCGAGGTCGCGATCGCTACCACGGCCGCGCGCTCGTCCATGCCGGACTTCTTGGTCGCCTCGATGATCGCCTTCGCGTTCTTGGTCTGCTCATCGTTCAGCTTGACGGAGGACTGCTGGCCCTGCACACCGTGCGGCGACAGCTTGTCCATACCCGGCTTAGGCGCCGGCTTGTCAGTCTTGACCTGGGCGACCGCCACCGTGGCCGGAGCCGCCGTAGCCGGTGCCTCATGCGCCGGCGAAGCCAGCGCGGCGGTGGTCGGTCCGAGCAGGGCACCACCGGCGAAGGCGAACCCCGCGAACGCGTGAACCGTCTTACGCAGCATCGTGTTCATGCTCGAATCTCCATTCCAAGGGGGAAAGGCGCACGCCTCCACCCACCAAAAAGAATTGGGGAGACGCGCATACGAGCGCCATTTCGGCACTACCAAAAACAGGAGGGATGCACATGTCCGGCGGTCTGCTTCACCGGCGCGGGTTAGTCAACGACCCGACCCCGCCAGGCATTCCCGGCCGAACTCCCGGCCCACTCTCTCGCGGGCCGTATGTGTAACGACCCCGGGCCGCCGGCCATTCCGCCGAGCCGTGGCCGGCCGCGCTTTTCGGTGAGCCGTATATGTAACGACCCCCCGGGGGCTGGCCATTCCATCGAGCTCTGGCCGATCGCATTTTTCCGTGAGCCGCATGTATAACGACCCCCGGCCGCCGGCCATTCCATCGAGCTTCGACCGGCCGCGCTCTTTCGTGAGCCGCATGTATAACGACGCCGGGCCGCCGGCCATTCCGCCGAGCTACTCGACACTCACCCCAGACGGCGCAGAATCGGACATAACTTCGGGGCCCGCGCGCTGGGCGGCGGGCTGCCGGGTGTGGCGGCGTTGCGGCGGCTCGCGGGTGCGTCGTATGCGAAGTTTGGATCGGGGCCGTCCCGCAAGGCCGCATGACAGGGGACAGGGCAACGGTAAGGGTTTACAAAGTCCCGCGCGGATCCCTCGAAGGGACAATGCCCACTGCACGCGCCGGAGCGGGCAATGCCCCGGATTTTGCCCACTCGGGATTTTGGGGGTGGGTGGGAAGCAACGACCACGATCTGCCCGAGAGCGCCCTGCGATAGCGCCGATCAAGAGATGGTTCGTGTGCCGACGGTGGGGTTAGCCTTCGGATTCGGTGCCGGCGGCGCGTACGAGGCGTTCGATACGGCGTACGCAGTCTTGTAGCTCGCGGGGCAGGATGCGGCCCAGGCCCTCGGTCTCCGGAAAGCCCAGATAGTCCACCGAAAGCGAGAGGATCGGCGAGCCCTCCTGGTCGGTGAGGGCCACCGCGACCGTGTTCACCCCTGGGCTGTAGCGGCCCTGGCTCTCGCCGAAGCCCCGCTCGCGGATCGCCGCGAATTCGGCGCGCACCTCGTCGATGTCCGGGAACTTGCGCATCGAGCCGCCCGCCTGCCGCCGGCGGGCGACGATCTGGTCGGCCTTCATCGGGGGTAGGAACGCCAGCAGCGTGCGGCCGGTCGTGGTGTGCTCGGCGATCAGGCGGCTGCCCGGGTCCATGTACAGGTTGATCGGCCCTGGACCCGGATCGTGGAAATGACCACGACGTCCCCGCCGTCGAGTTGGGCCAGATACGCCGTCGCGTACTGGTGCGCGGCGATCATCCGGCTAAGTTCCTTCTCGGCCACGTCCTTGAGCAGCTGGCCGGCGAGGTAGCGCTGGCCCAGCTCCCAGATCCGCAGCCCCACCCGGTACCGGCGGGAGACCGGGTCCTGCTCGATGAAGCGGCGCGCGACGAGCGTGGACAGGATGCGGTGGATGACGCTTTTGTCGAGGTCGAGCTGCCGGGAAAGCTCCAATACGCCGATCTGGCTTTCCTCGCCGAGAAATGCCTCCAGCACGCGCAGCGCCCGGTCGACCGTCGAGTTTCGTGCTTCACCCGCGGGCTCGGTCGCGCTGGTGGGGTGCCGGGAGTCCGCGCGGGTACCGGTCGCCCGCGGACCAACCGGCGTACGCCTCGGCATTGTCGCACTCCCGTCGTTCACGCCGTCACCCCCGCGACAGCGGAGACACTACATCTTGGGCGATCCGGCGGGCGAGCCCCGCGGTCGAGGTGCCCGCGACCGGGAAGAGCACGAACGACACATGATCGATACCGCAGGCGTGGATCACCCGCAGTCGCTCGCGGACACTTTCCGGCGTGCCGTGCACGGCGAACGCGTCGACGATGTGGTCGGGCAGCAGCCGGGCCGCCTCCTCGGGCGTCTTCGTCGGGTACCGCCAGCCGCGCGCGTCGAGGTGGTCGCGCAGCGACGTCGGGAGCTTGATGCCGATGCGGTCCAGGATCGGCCGGCTGGTGATCAGGGAGGCGAGCACGATCTTGCTGACCGCGGTACGGGCGGCGGCCGGGTCGTCGTCGACCGATACGTACAGCCAGGACATGATGTCGACGTCCGCCGCGCGCCGGCCGGCCCGCTCGATGCCCCGCCCCACCATGTCCAGCGCGTACTTCAGTCCGCCGGGCTCGGCGAAGCCGCCGATGATCGCGCCGTCCGCGACCTCGCCGGCGAGCTGGAGGATCTTCGGTCCGCGCGCGGCCAGGTAGACCGGGATCGGGCGGAGCGGTGCGAAGTCGAGCTGGGTGGCGCGCAGCGCGAACGCCTCGCCCTCGTAGGTCACCGTCTCGCCCTGGAAGAGCATGTGTGCGATCTGTACCGCCTCGCGCAGTGTCCGGACGGGGTTTGTCCGCTTGACGCCATAGGCGTCGAGCCCACCGCCGGCGCCGTACGCGAGCGTGGCCCGGCCACCGGAGAGCTCGTCGATCGTGGCGATCGCGGCCGCGGTGTGCGCGGGGTGCCGGGTGTACGGGTTGGTGACCGCCGGCCCCAGCCCGATCCGCGTGGTCGCGTTGGCGATCGTCGCCAGGCTCACGTACACGTTGCGCAGCAGCCGCTCGTCCGGAACCCACACGTCGTCGAAGCCGAGCGTCTCGTACTCCCGGGCCCGGCTGGCGAGCTCGGGCATGGGCTGCTCGACGAGCGACGCGACACCCCAGCGAAGGGGACGATCCTCCAGCGACATACGAGAAGGTTACACCAGGAAAGACGCTGTTGCGCTCAACGCTACACTTCCGTGAAAAAATCACGTTCGGAGGTTGCCGTGCCGACGACATTGCTCACCGGGGCCAGGGTCTTCGACGGCACCGGGGCTGACCCGCGCGAGCAGGATCTGACGATCGACGGCGAATTCCTGCGGCTCGGCCGAGCGGAAAACGCCGACGAGACCGTGGATCTCACCGGCCTGACCGTACTACCGGGGTTCGTGGACGCGCACGTACATGTCTGCCTAAGCAACCTCGACCTGATGGCGAACCTGGGGTACCCCTTCTCTTACCAGTTCTTCCTGGCCGAGCGAAACCTTCGCCGCACCCTCGACGCCGGCGTCACCACGGTCCGCGACGCGTCCGGCGCCGACCTCGGCATCCAGCGGGCGGTGGACGACGGCCTGATCGACGGCCCGGCCCTGCGTATCTCGATCATCGCGCTCAGCCAGACCGGCGGGCACGGCGACCACTGGCTGCCCAGCGGCAACTCACCGGAGATCCTCCTCCCGCACCCGGGCCGCCCGTCCGGCATCGTGGACGGTCCGGACGAGGCCCGCAGGCGGGTACGCGAGCTGATCCGTAACGGCGCCAACTTCATCAAGGTGAACACCTCGGGCGGCGTCTTCTCGCCCCGCGACAACCCCGCGCACGCGCACTTCACCCAGGAGGAGCTGGACGCGATCGTCAGCGAGGCGGCCCGCGTGGACGTACCGACGATGGCCCACGCGCACGGCGCCGCCGGTATCAAGGCCGCGATCCGGGCCGGCGTGCGGTCGGTCGAGCACGGTACCGACCTGGACGACGAGGCGATCGCGCTGATGCTGGAGCGGGGCACCTGGCTCGTGCCGACGCTCGGGGTCACCCAGTTCATCATCGACCGGATCGACCAGGGCGCGGCCGTCGCGCCCGGCATCGCCGAGAAGGCACGGGCCAACCACGCCATGCGCGCAGACTCGTTCAAGCGCGCGGTCGACGCGGGCGTACGGATCGCGATGGGCTCGGACGCGGCCGCCGAGATGCACGGCCGGAACCTGGTCGAGCTGCGGCTGATGGCGGAGGGCGGGCTGGCGCCGCTGCGCGTGCTGGAGGCGGCCACCCGCTCCGCGGCCGAGCTGCTCGGCATCGACGACCGGGTCGGCACGATCGGCGACGGCAAGCAGGCCGACCTGGTCGTTGTATCCGGTGACCCGTTGGACTTCGCCGCGTACCCAGGGAACATCGTTCGCGTGTACCGGAAGGGAAAGCTGGTCCGCCACAATCAGGCCTTCTCCCGCCTGACGCAATAGCTTAGCGCCTAACGCAACATGCGATCCGGAGGCCCTCAGATGAGAAGACCCCAGCTTCTGGCCGCGGCGGGCCTCGCGCTCGCGCTGGCGGCGACCTCGGCCTGCTCTGGTGACAACGACGGCGGCGACTCGAACGCGAACGGGAACTTCGCCAGCGGTGGCACGTTCACTTTCGCGGTCGCGGGTGACCCCGGCACCCTCAACCCCTCAACAACACCGCGACGACGGCCAACTGGCTGTTCCGCTTCCTCTACCAGCCGCTCGTGACCCGCAAGGAGGACGGCTCGGTCGGGCCGGGCCTCGCCACGAAGTGGGACTTCGACGGCACCAAGGCGGTCTTCACCCTGGACCCGAACGCGACCTGCTCGGACGGCAGCAAGATCACACCGAGCGTCATCGCGAAGAACTTCACCTGGGTCAAGGACCCGAAGAACACCTCGACGGTCATCGGGGCGGTGCTGCCCAACCGCGACTTCACGTTCGTGGCCGACGACGCGGCGGGCACCTTCACGCTCACACTCGACAGCCCGTTCAGCAACCTGCTGCCGTCGCTGTCCTTCATGCACCAGGCCTGCGGCGCCGGTGGCGAAAACCCGGCCGGCCTCACGACCACGAGCAGCGGCTCCGGCCCGTTCGTGCTGAAAACCGCGACCCCCAACAGCGAGTACGTGATGACCAAGCGGCC
The DNA here is from genome assembly GCF_011764545.1 of Phytohabitans flavus. Taxonomy (GTDB): domain Bacteria; phylum Actinomycetota; class Actinomycetes; order Mycobacteriales; family Micromonosporaceae; genus Phytohabitans; species Phytohabitans flavus. Next base: position 2,488,959 of record NZ_AP022870.1, read on the forward strand.
CGGCTTCCCGGGCAACGACGCACCGGGGGTACCCGACCAGGTCGTCATGAAGATCGTCGACAGCGAGTCGACGGCGGCCAACCTGCTGCTCTCCGGCGCGATCAACGCGGCGGTCGTCAACGGTCAGGACCGGGCGCGGTTGACCGCGGCGGGTGCCACCGAGAAGACGTACGTAAGCGGCGGCGTGGTCATCTCGTTCAACCACCAGGAAGGGCGGATCACCGCGGACAAGGCGGTCCGCGTGGCGCTCACCCAGGCGCTCGAGCGGGGCGCGGTGGCCAAGGTGGTCACGCAGGGGCTGCTGCCCGAGGCGGGTACCAGCGTCTCCGCCGCGCAGCCGCAAATCTGCGACGACGCCTCGGCCGCGTCCGCCATCCCGGCCTTCGACGCGTCCGCCGCCGAGTCGACCCTGACCGGTGACGGCTGGACCAAGGGTGGCGACGGCATCATGACCAAGGGCGGCAAGCAGCTCGCGTTCCAGCTCGGGTACAGCACCGCGACGCCGGGTGCGGCCGCGGCGGCGGAGCTTATGGCGGACGCGTTCGGCAAGATCGGCGCGAAGGCCACGATCTCCCCGTTCGCGCAGGCGGACTACACCCAGCGGGTCTTCACCACCGGTGACTACGACGTGATGCTGCAACAGTTCAGCAACCCGTTCCCGTCTACGCTGATTGGGCTGCTGGCCGGCCCGTTCCCGCCGGACGGCACCAACGCCGGGCACGTGGCCAACAAGACGTACGCCGACGCGGTCGCCGCCGCACGGACCGCGTCCACGCAGGACGCGGCCTGCCAGAGCTGGACCGCGGCGTCCAAGGCCCTCTTCGAGGAGGCGGACATGATCCCGATCGCCAGCTGGCCGACCAACTGGGTGGTCAAGAACGCGGTGATGGACACGCTCGGCGGGCGCCCGATCGCCGAGAGCGTCCGGCTCCTCCAGCCAAGATGACGACGAGCACGGCGGAGGTCGGCAAGCGCCCGGCCTCCGCCGGCCGCCCCGAGCGTGGCGCGCACGCAGCGCGGGGCCGCAAGGTGCCCGGCTGGGTACCCGACCTCGCCTGGAAGCTGCTCCGCCTGGTCATCTCGATCTGGGCGGTGCTCACGCTGACGTTCCTGATGATCCAGTTCATCCCCGGCGACCCGGTGCGGCTGGCCCTCGGGCCCGACGCGCCGGCCAGCCTCGTCGAGGAGCGGCGGCACCAGCTCGGCCTCGACCAGCCGCTCGTCGCGCAGTACCTCGACTACTGGGGCCGGATGCTCACCGGCGACTTCGGTGACTCGCTGCTCAGCCAGCAGCCGGTGAGCCTGCTCGTCGAGGCCCGGATCGCCAACACCGCCACGATCGTGGCGCTGTCGCTGCTGGCCATCTCGGTCGTGTCGATCCTCGGCGGCCTGCTCGTCGGCATCGCCACCCACCGCGGCCGGCGGCCGCTGCTGGGGACCGGGTTCACGCTGGCAACCGGCATCGCGGCGGCGCTGCCCGACTTCCTCGTGGCCGTCGGGCTCGTCTTCCTCTTCGCGGTGACGTTCACGATCTTCCCGGTGGCCGGCGCGTCGAGCGCCGCGTCGTTCGTACTGCCCACGCTCGCGATCACGCTGGGCTCCGCGGCCACGATGATGCGCGTCGTCCGTTCCTCCACAGCGGTGGTACTCGACCAGGACTACATGCTCGTCGCCCGCGCGAAACGGCTGCCGTCGACCCGGGTGTACCTGCGGCACGGCCTGCCCAACCTGCTGACCGCCGCGCTCACGCTCGGTGGCCTTCAGCTCGGTACGGTCGTGACCGGCACGATCGTCGTGGAGAACGTCTTCGCGATCCCCGGCCTCGGCACCGCGCTCGTGCAGGCGCTCACCACCCGCGACTACCCGGTGGTGCAGACCATCATGGTGCTGCTCGCCAGCGCGGTGCTCGTGCTCAACCTGCTGATCGACGTGGCGCTGGGCGCGCTCGACCCGCGCTCGAAGCGGCAGCGGGGCTGACCGATGCGCAGACAGCTCCGTACCGTCTTCTCCACCGTCACCGGCAGCGTCGCCGCCGTACTGCTGCTCCTGCTCGTCCTCCTCGCGATCGTCGGCCCGATCGTCTGGTCGGCCAAGGCGAACGCGATCGACGTGGCCAAGGCGTGGCTGCCGCCGAGCGGGGAGCACTGGTTCGGCACCGACGAACTCGGCCGGGACATGTTCGCCCGCAGCCTCGTCGCCACCCGGCTCTCGCTGCTCAGCGCGGTCGCCGCGAGCGGGATCGCGATCGTCGTCGGGGTACCGATCGGGCTGCTCGCCGCGCTCTTCGGGCCGCGGCTGACCAGCGCCTTCCAGTCGGTGGTGAACGTGGCGATCGCGTTCCCCGCGCTGCTGACCGCGATGTTCGTCGGCACCGTCATCGGCATCGGTGTACCCGGCGCGGTGCTCGGCGTCGGCATCGCGCTGGCGCCGATGTTCGCCCGGCTCACCCAGACCCTCACCGCCTCGGTGGTCTCACTCGACTATGTCGCGGCCGCGCGCACGATGGGGGTACCGCTGCACAAGCTTGTCGGCCGGCACATCCTCGCGAACGTCGCCGAGCCGCTCGTCATCACCGCGACCACCTCGGTCGGTACCTCGCTGCTGGGCATCTCCGCGCTCAGCTTCCTCGGGCTCGGCGCGCGCCCGCCGCAGTACGACTGGGGTGGCCTGCTCAGCACCGGCCTCAAGGCGATCTACACGAGCCCGCTGGCGGCGATCGGCCCGGGCGCGCTGATCGCCCTCTCCGGCATCGTGTTCAGCCTCCTCGGCGAGGTGATCGCCGGCGCGTTCGGCGACAGCCAGGCGGGCCGCCGCTTCGGCCGGGTCGCTCGGGCGATGGCCCGCCGCTCTTCAAAAGCGACTCTCCCTCCTTCGGATGTCCTGCTGGATGTGGCGAACCTCCGGGTCGGGTTTCCTTCCGAAGCGGGGAGCTTCCCGCCGTGCGGGGTGTCTCGCTGCGGGTCGCCGCCGGCGAGCGGGTCGGCATCGTGGGCGAGTCCGGCTCCGGCAAGAGCGTGACCGTGATGGCGATCGCGCAGCTCGTCGAGCACCCGGCCGTGGTCTCCGCCGACCGGCTGAGCTTCCTGGGCACCGAACTGTCCACGATGGCCTCCGCCGCCCGCCGCCGCTTCCTCGGCACCAACCTCGCGATGGTCTTCCAGAACCCGATGAGCAGCCTCAACCCGGCGATGCGGATCGGCGCCCAGCTCACCGAAGTGGCCCGGGTCCACTCCGGACTGTCCGGTTCGGACGCTCGCACCCGCGCCGCGGACCGGCTTGCCGAGGTGGGCATCGCGGACTCCGCCCGGCGGCTGCGCCAGTACCCGCACGAGTTCTCCGGCGGTATGCGGCAACGCGCGATGATCGCGATGGGGCTGATGGAGACGCCCCGCCTCGTCATCGCCGACGAGCCGACCACCGCGCTCGACGTGACGGTACAGCGGCAGATCCTCGACCTGCTGCTCGCCATCAACCGGGACGCGGGCGCGGCGATCCTGCTCATCTCGCACGACATCTCGGTCATCGCCAACGTCTGCGAGCGGGTCGTGGTCATGTACGCCGGTGTCGTGGTCGAGGACCTGCCGGTGGCGAGCCTGTTGCGGGCGGCCGCGCATCCGTACACCCGGGCGCTGATCGCCTCGGTGCCGGACATGGCCACCGACCGCGCGGCCGACCTCGCCACGATCCCCGGCCGCCCGCCGGCGCTGGACAGCCTGCCGTCCGGGTGCCCGTTCGCGAACCGGTGCGCGTTCGCGACCGACCAGTGTGTCGAGGAGATGCCACCGCTGTCCCCGATGGCCGACGGGCACCTGGCCGCGTGCTGGCATCCACAGGGAGGCGCGTTGTGAGCGGTCTTGTGGTCCGTGGCCTGACTGTCCGATATGGAGGCCGGACGGTCGTGGACAATGTGGACCTCGACGTTACCGACGGCCGGGTGCTCGGCCTGGTCGGCGAGTCAGGCTCGGGCAAGTCGACGATCGCCCGCGCGGTGCTCGGCCTGGCCCCGGTGCACGCGGGCACGATCACCGCCGGCGGCCAGGAGGTCCGCCGGCTCTCCGCCCGGCAGCGGGCCCGCCGGGTACAGATGATCTTCCAGGACCCGTTCGGCTCGCTGAACCCGCGAATGAACGTCGGCGGCATCATCCGCGAGGGCCTCGAAGCGCTCGGCGAACTGCCCGCGCGCGAGCGGGCCGCCGAGGTCACCCGCCTGCTGGAGCTGGTGTCGCTCTCGCCCGACCTGGCCGAGCGCCTGCCCCGCCGCCTCTCCGGCGGCCAGCGGCAGCGGGTCGCGATCGCCCGCGCACTCGCCGCGCGGCCCGGCGTGCTGATCGCCGACGAGATCACCTCCGCGCTCGACGTGTCGGTACAGGCGCAGGTGCTCAACGTGCTGCGCGGCATCCTCGCCGCCGAACGCTTCTCGATGCTCTTCATCTCGCACAACCTCGCGGTCGTCCGCTACATCAGCGACGACATCGCCGTGATGCGCGACGGCGTGATCGTCGAGACCGGCCCGGTCGACGAGGTGCTCGCCGCACCCCGCCACCCGTACACCCGCGAGCTGCTCGCCGCGATCCCGCAGCTGCACCCTGTCACGTGAGCGTTACGCATGCGGGCCTCGCGCGTTGACCGAAGCGGGACCTGGAGGTGAGCGGTGAGGGGACACCGTGCGCATGGCGCGCTGGCCGCTGAGGTCGTGGCGGCCCTCGCGGCCGCGGAGGCACCGCTCAGCCCGGCCGAAGTGCAGGCGGCACTTGGGTCGGAGCTGGGGGAGGACAAGGTGCAGGCGACACTCGTGCGGCTGTGGGAAATAGGAGTGGTGGCCCGCCGGCCCGTGGAGGGGCGGGGCCACGTGTACTGGCCGATGAGGGATGCGGCGGCGGACGCCGCGAGCAGGATGCGGACCGCGCTGGCCGGGCGGCGGCCCAAACGGGCGGCGCTGCGCCAGTTCGTGACCAGCCTGCGCGGGGTCGACGCCGACCGGCTACGGGCGCTGCTGGTGCGGCTCAGATCATGAGTCTCGCCGTGCCCCTGCCCGTCGCGTTGTCGTTGCTGCTGGCGATCCTCGCGCCCCGGGCGGTGCGGCGCACGGCACCCGCGCTCGCCGCGCGTGGCCTGGTGGTCGCGGCGGTGGTGACGTCCGGCGCATACGCGGCCTGCCTGTTGATGCTGGCCTCGACGCTGATGGAGGACCTGCTGCCACTGTCCACAAGCGACGGTGGCGCGGGTCCGATCGCCGCGGTGGCCGCGGTGCTGTTGGCGTGGGGGCTGTGGCGGCTCGCCGGTGACCTGGCAGTGCGGCGCGGGATGCGGCGGCGCCTGCGCGGCGTCGGTCGCCCGCGCGGCAGCGGCCTCGTCGTGGCCGAGTGGGACGAGCCGCACGCGCTCGCGGTGCCCGGGCGGCCGGGCCACGTCCTGGTCACGACCGGCATGCTGCGCGCGCTGGACGCGGGCGAGCGGCGGGCGATGCTCGCCCACGAGCGGGCCCACCTGACCCGCCACCACGACCGGCTCGTGTCGTGGGCGGCGGCCGCCGCGGCGTTCGACCCGTTTCTGGCATCGGTCCGCGACGAGGTCGCCCACCAGGCCGAACGCTGGGCCGACGAGGAGGCCGCCGCCGTGGTCGGCGACCGCGCGCTGGTCGCCCGCGCCGTCACCCGCGCGGCGCTCGCGGGCCATCCGCCTTCGCCGGCGACATCCGGCACGGGTGGGTCCGGCATCCTTCATCGGGTACGGGCGCTGAGTCACCCCGCACCGGACAGTGAGCGGGGGATCGTGCTCCTGCTCGTGCTCATCGCGGTCGCGGTGGCCGAGGTCGCGGTCGTCGCGGCCGCCTGGCTGGCCTGACCTCGATTCGAGGGTTCGACCGCCTCGTCCAGGGCAGTTCGCGTCAAAGTCTCAACTAGGAGTTCAATGAAACACTTGAGGCATGGATGCGACTGAGATGAGGCGGTACGTCGAGGCGGAGTTCGCCGGGGTCCGCACGACCGAGGCCTACGGCGACACCTTCTTCCTCTACGACCCGGACGGCGACCTCCCGCCCGAGCGGCAGATGCCGTTCGCGACGATCGTGACCGGTGACCACTACGAGAAGGTGTCCAAACTGGACGGACGGGACGCCTACCGGCTCAACATCGGGCTGACCAAGGCCACGTACACCGCGATGTTCGGCGACCCACCCACCGAGCGGGACGCGGACGGCGTGCTGGCGACCGGGTACGACCAGACCGCCGAGGACACGCTGATGCCGCACCCGGTCTACGGCTCCCAGTACTGGGTGTGCGTGGTCAACCCGGGGGCGGCGACCCTCCCGGCGGTGCGGTCGCTGCTCGCCGAGGCGCACGACTACGCCGCCCGCAAGCACGCCAACCACCGCCGCCGCGCCGGGGCGGGCTGACCACCCCTGCCCGGTGGAGGCGTCAGGGGCGGCCGTTCTGGGCGAGGCGGTCCTGTAGGCGCGCGTGGCGGAACTGGTAGACCGAGCCGACCACCCGCAGCACGCTGCGGCGGTGCGCGTCCTCGAGGAAGGTCATGCCGCGGGCCGGGCCGTCGCCGCGTACCCGCAGCTGGAGGAAGGCCAGGGTGGTCCGCCAGGTGCTGGACACCGTGAGCGCCGCGGCGATGGTCGTGGCGACCCCGACCGCGACGCCGGTGACGAGCCCGACCCCGACGGCGACGTACAGCGGGTCGTGGCGGGCCATCGCCATCGCGTCGGTGACCCCGGCCGCGACGCCCACCGCGAGGCCGAAGACGCCGCCGACGGCGAGGCTGCGCCGCCCGTCCTGCCGCCACGCGGAGACCGGGTCGAGCGGTGCGGCCACGTCCAGCGACGCCGCGGAGAAGCCGTCGACGAGGCCGAACGCGAGGATGAACGTGGCGCCGATGACGATTCCGGTGACCAGCCCGGCGGGTGCCCCGTCGCTGAGGCCCACCGGGATGCCGGTGAACAGGCCGATCGGTACCCCGGTCGCGAAGCCCGCGGGCAGGCCCAGGGTGAGGCCCGCGCGCAGCGTGCCCGCCGCGCCGGACTGGGGTGGCAGGCCCGGTCCGCTGGGCGGGACACCGGTCTGGGAGACGAACCCGGTCGCGGCGCCGGCGGCGAGCGCGGCGCCGATCGCCACCACCAACCCGACCGCGCCGATCGTCGGGCCGACGGTGAGCACGGTGGCGATCCACGCCGCGATTCCGGCCACGAGTGCCATGCCCAGGTTGAAGCGGTGCCCGGAGGTGCCGGTCAGGCCGCCGACCGGGGACTCGCGGCGCTCGATCGCGAGGCCGATCGCCAGGCCCAGGAAGAGTCCGATGACCGCGGCCGGTCCACTGTCGATGGTGTCGCGTTCGCCGAAGTCCTCGGTGAACCGCGCGATGACGGCGGTCGTCGCGGCGGCCGTGAGCGCGCCGAGGAGGGTGGTGGCGACCACCCGTACGACGGCCGCCGCCCAGCGGTGTACCCGCCACCAGGCAAGGTCGCGGGTGCCGTCGCGGTCCATGGCCACGGCGAGGAAGACAAGCCAGCGGCGGGCCTGGTCCAGGTCGTACCGGCCCGGCGGCTTGCCCGGACGGCGGCGGTAGGCGGCCGGCAGCACCCGGTCGAGCAGGTGGTCCTCCACCTCGCCGGGCGTGGCGAACCGGTCCGGCGCGAGCAGCTCGTCGAGCTCTGCCGGCTCGGGGAAGGTGTCCCGCAGCAGCGTCACGGTCAGCGGGGAGGAGAGCGCCTGGGCGAGCGGGCTCGCCGGCTCCGCGCCCAGCCGGTCGAGCAGGCGGCGCCACTCCGGCGGCGGCTCGGCGAGCTGCCAGCGGGCGAGGTAGTCGGTGGCCACTGTGGACGGTACCGGCCGCAGCTCCAGGGTGGCCGCCCCGCGCAGGCGGAAGCGGCGGACCGCCTCGGCGTACTCCCCGGTGCGGCTGAACAGCACGAGTCGCCCGGTGGCCTGCGCGTCGAGGGCTTCCAGCGCGGCCGGCCGTACCGGCGCCGCCAGCTCGTCGAACCCGTCGAGGAACAGCGCGACCCGGCGCTCCTCGACGAGCCGGCGGGCGACGTCCGGGCCGTACTTGGGTGCGCGCAGGAAGCGGAAGTCGCTCGCGATCCGGGCGGCCAGCCAGGCGTCGAGCGGCTCCCGCTCCGGGTCCCAGCCCTGCGGGGTGACCAGCACCGGTACCGGCACCGCGGCGCGCTCGGCGGGGGCGAGGGCGGCGCGGTGCACCAGCGCCTCCAGCACGGTGAGGATGGCGGCCGCGGACTTGCCGGCGCCGGGTCCACCGAGGACGGTCGTGCGCCCCGAGGCGATGCCCGCGTACACCGCGAACAGCTCGGGCAGGCCACCGGCCCGTACCGTGTCGGCGGTGGCCGGGGCCGTCCCCGGCAGCGGCGCGAACCGGCCGTGCGCGAGACCACCCCGGCCGACCGCGTCGTCGACCTGCCCGCTCACCGAGCCGCTCGACCACTCCCACCGCACCGGGATCGGGCCGAGCAGCTGGCGGTCGGCGACGGCCGCCTCCCACTGCCGCCGTACCGCGCGGGCCAGGTCGTCGGCGGCGGCGTCGAGCGCCGCGTCCTGGTCGATGCCCTGCCAGTGCCGGCGCCGCCAGAGCGCCGCACCGGCGGCGGTGACCAATGGCGTGAAGATCGCGGTCCCGATCGAGACCACGATGCCGATCACCTGCTGGTCGCCGCCGGCGAGCACCACCGCGAGGACGGCTCCACCTACGAGGGCGAGCACGAGGAGGGCGAGCAGGGCCAGCGGCCACGGTCGCAGGCGGTCGGTGGCCGGCATGGCGAGAAGTCTGACAGGCGCCCTGGCACGGCGGCTAGCCGAACAACGACCGCACTCAGCGCCAGTAGCTTTACTCTTCTAGATAACGGTTGTAGATTACCGTTATCTAGAGGGGGTGGACGGTGCGCGAAGCGATGCTGGCCATGCTGGCCAAAGAGCCGGCGCACGGCTATGAGCTGCGGCAACGGCTGATCCAGGCGCTCGGGCCGATCGGCGAGGTGGTCAACTCCGGGCAGATCTACGTCACGCTGGGCCGGCTGGAGAAGGCCGGGTTCGTGCGGGGCGTGCAGGTCGAGCAGAGCGCGGCGCCGGACAAGCGAGTCTACGAGGCGACGCCGGAGGGGCGGGAGCACGTCGCCGCCTGGCTGCTGGACGCCTCGTGGCCCAAGGTCGCGCCGACCGAGTTCCACCTCAAGCTGGTGGCCGCCGCCGCGACCGGGCTGGCCGATCCGGTGGCGCTCATCGACGCGCAGCGTCGTGAGCTGTTGCGCCGCCTGCGTGAGGTGCAGCTGCTCGCCGAGTCCGAGCCACCCGACGGGGACGGGGTCTTGATCCTAGAGGGCAGCGCCCTCCGGCTACAGGCCGACATCCGCTGGCTCGAAGCGTGCGAGCAGCGGTGGAGCGCGAGGAGAGCGGGATGAGCGGGATCATCGAGACGGCTGGGCTGAGCCGGTTCTATCCGGGTGACGGGGCACCGGTGCGGGCGGTCGACGGGGTGGACATGTCGGTGGCCGAGGGCGAGTCGGTGTCGGTCATGGGGCCGAGCGGCTGCGGCAAGTCGACACTCCTGCACCTGGTCGGCGGGCTGGAGCGGCCTACCGCGGGCACGGTCACGATCGCGGGGCAGCGGGTCGACGGGCTGTCCGAGGCGGCGTGGGCGCGGCTGCGGCGGCGCAGTGTCGGGTTCGTCTTCCAGGCGTTCCACCTTGTCGACGAGCTGTCCGCGGTGGAAAACGTCGAGCTGCCCGCGCTGCTCGTCGGCACCTCCCGGCGGGCCGCGCGGCGGCGGGCGATGGAGCTGCTGGAGCGGCTGGGCGTGGCGGACCGGGCGACACACCTGCCCGACCGGCTCTCCGGCGGTCAGCAGCAGCGGGTGGCGCTGGCTCGCGCCCTGGTCAACGAACCGGTGCTGGTGCTCGCCGACGAGCCGACCGGAAACCTCGACAGCCACGCGACAGGTGAGATCCTGCGGCTCTTCGCCGGGCTGCGCGAGGCCCGGCAGACGCTGCTGCTGGTCACCCACGACCCGCGGGTTGCGGCCAGCGCCGACCGGCTGCTCACCATGCGTGACGGGCAGATCGTCGAGGACACCCGGCTCGACGGCGGGCTCCCGCGGCAGGCGGTCCTCGCCCAGATCGCCGGCTGGGAGGCGTAGCGGTGCGCGCCTTCGCCCTCATCGCCCGCCTGGCCTGGCGCAACCTGCGCCACCGGCCGGGCCAGGCGGTCATGCTGCTGCTGGCCCTCTGCCTGGCCACCACCACGCTCAGCCTGGCCCTCGCGGTCAACGGCGCCGGCGACCGCTCCTGGGAGCGGGTCTGGCGCGACACAAACGGTCCGCATGTGCAGAGCTTCTTCGGGTACGGGGCGGAGCGCACGCCGAGCGATGCCACGCTGGCCAAGGTGCGCGCCGACCTGGCCGCGCTCACCACCGCCCCGGGCGTGGTCGCCGCCAGCGGACCGTGGGACGCGATGGTCACCACCGGCGAGGTCGCCGGCGACCGCATGGACGTCGAGGTGCTGGTTCGCGACCCGGCGCCGGCCGCCGTCGGACAGCCGCTGCTCACCGAGGGACAGTGGCTCGACGGGGGAGACGGGGTGGTCCTGGAGGAAGGGCTCGCCTCGACGATGCGCGTGCGGCTCGGCGACACCGTGACGGTCGCCGGCCAGGCGCTGCCCGTGCGCGGCGTCGCGATGACGTCCACGACCGGCCGCTTCCCGATGTACCAGCCGGGGCGGATCTGGGTCAACCAGCCCACCGGCGAGCGGATCCAGGCGGGCGGCGGCGTCGAGGCGTTCGCCTCCTCGGTCGAGCTGCGGCTCGCCCAGCCTGGCGACGCGGCGGCGTTCGTGGCGGCGCACGCCCCGCCCCCGCCACGGCGCGGCGAGTTCTTCTACGTTGGACTGTCCACATGGGAGCAGCTGCGGGACGGCTCGCACGACGACCTCTCCGCCTTCGCGATCGCGCTGGTCGGCATCGGTGTCCTGCTCGGGCTGCTGACCATCGCCACCGCCGCGGTCCTGGTGGCCAGCCGCATGGCAGCACAGATCCGCCAGGTCGGCACGCTCAAGGCGATCGGGGTCACGCCCGGTCAGGTGACGATGGTGCTGCTCGCCGAGTACCTGACCGTGGCCGGGCTCGCCGCGGCCGTCGGGCTCGCCGCCGGCCAGATGCTGACGCCGATGCTCGCCGGTGTCTCGCTCAGCCTCTACGGCTCTCCGCAGGCACCACCGGTCACGTGGGAGCGGGCGGCGCTGGTCGTCGCGGTCGCCGTCGCGGTGGTGCTCCTCGCCACGGTACGGCCGGCGTTGCGCGGTGCCCGGCGCAGCACGTTGCGCTCGCTCGCCACGAGCGCACGGCCGCCGCGCCGGTCCAGCCGCGTCGGCGGGCTCGCCAGCCGGCTCGGCCTGCCACTGCCGGTGGTACTCGGACTGCGTTCCGCCCTGCGCCGGCCCGGCCGGGTGCTCGCCAACGCCGCCGGCCTCACCCTCGGGGTGGCGATGGTCGTCATCGGCCTCGGGCTGGACCGCAGTGTCCACATCTTCATGACCGAGCAGACGCCCGACGAGGTCGAAGCGCCCGGCGCCGAGATCGTCGCCGAGGTCGTCGACCGGCTGGTCGCCGTCGTCTACGCGGGAGCCGGGCTGCTCCTGGCCCTCGCGGCGGTCAACGCCGTGGTCGTCGCGGTGTTCGCGGCCCGCGACAGCGCCCGCAACCACGCCATCCTGCGTACGGTCGGGGCGACGCCGCGCCAGACGATGGTCGCGTTCGTGGTCGCCCAGCTCGGCGGCTGCCTACTGGCCTGCGCGGCGGGCATCCCGCTCGGCGTGCTGCTCTTCAACCTGGTCGCCGACGACGACCTGGCCCCGATCCGGCTCACGTTCGGCACGTACGCGGCGGTGGCGGTGATCGTCCCACTCGTGTACGCGGCGATCGTGGCGGTGCCCGCGCGCCTGTTCGGCAGCCGCCCGGTCACGCCGTCGCTGTCGTACCAGTGACCAGGCCCCGGGGCCGAGCCGCGCCACGTCGGTTCGGCCCCGGAAGCTCGGCCGGCTGAGACCCCGGCCGGCCCGCCGGCCCCGGGGCGGGCGCGGTCAGCTCGGGCGGGCGCTGCCGGGTGGCGGCTGGCGTGCTCCTTCGGTCGGAGCTTGCTGGCCCCAGGGCTGCCGGCCCTCGGGGCCGCTGCGGTCAGCTCGGGCGGGCTGCTCCCGCGCGGCGCCAGGCGAGTAGGCCGAAGACGAGGCCGGCCAGGCCCGCGACAAGCCCGCCCAGGCCCGCGAACGTCGCCAGGCCGTCGCCGTCCTCGCCGGTGTCCTCTGTGGAGCCGGCGAGGTTGACGTTCGCGTTCGCCGCGGTCGACGCGCCCTCCGCCGGCGCCTTGGCCAGCTTCAGCACCGGCGCCGGGTGCTCCGGCTCCTCACCGCCGGCCGCCGACGGCTCCTCGATCCAGCGCACGATCTCGTTGTTCGAATACGTTTGCAGCGCCTTGAACACGATCTTGTCCACCTCGGGCAGCGGCCCCGCCGACACCTCGAACTCCTGGAACTGCCCCGGCTTGACCTCGCTGCCCTGTGCGGCCGTCCAGGTGATCTTCAAGACCGCCTCGGTGATCTCCTCGCCGTGCGCCTTCAGCGGCGTGGCCGGCTTCCCCCGCTCCACCGTCGCGGTCCAGCCCGGCGTGGGCCGTACCGACACCGACGCGATCGCGGTCTCGGCCGGGATGTTCACCTCGACCTTGGTGGTGGAGGCGTTGTCGCGCTCGTTCGGCACCCGGAACGCCAGCTTCGCGTACCCGCCCTGGGTAGCCTCCCGCGGGTTCACCGTCACATGCGCGGACGCGGGACCCACCCCGATCCCGACCGCCGCCACCGCGCCGGCCAGCACCGCCACGCCGAGCCCCGCCACGATCCGTGCTGCTGCTCGCATCACCGCTCCTCATCCGTTCCGCCGGCGCCGTGCCGGCGCCGACAAGCACCGGATACCAAGTCGGGCGCGAAGGCCGAAAAGTTCCCGCCGCGCCGGTTTGGGATAGCCCTGGGCCGGGGCATGTAGGGTTGGGGCGGCGCGCCGGGAAGTCTGGTCGGCATTTGTGCTGGTGTGACCCCGGAAAGGCGACCCTTCATGGCTGTTCCGCGTGCCAAGCCGCGGCTTTTCCGGCTCGGATCGTGGGTCGAGGCGCGGCGGATGGCGGCGATCCTGCGCCAGGAGACGATCGGCGGCGCGCTGCTGCTCGGCGCCGCGCTCGTCGGCATTGTCTGGGCCAACACACCCTGGTCCGCCGGTTACGCGTCGCTGCGGGAGTACCAGCTCGGCCCGTCCGCCCTGCACCTCGACCTCAGCGTCGCGACCTGGGCGGCCGACGGCCTGCTGGCCATCTTCTTCTTCGTGGCCGGGCTGGAGCTCAAGCGCGAGTTCGTCGCCGGCGACCTGCGCGACCCACGGCGGGCGGCGGTACCTGTCGCGGCGGCGATCGGTGGCGTGGCGGTACCCGCCATCCTGTACCTGCTCATCGCCGGAGGAGCCGGTGGCGACGCCACCCGCGGATGGGCGGTGCCCACCGCGACGGACATCGCGTTCGCCCTGGCGGTGCTCGCGGTCGTCGGCCGGCATCTGCCCAGCGCGCTGCGCACGTTCATGCTGACGCTGGCCGTGGTCGACGACCTCATCGCCATCCTGATCATCGCGGTCTTCTACACCACCGACCTCGATGTGCTCCCGCTGCTCGGTGCGCTCGTACCGCTCGCCGGGTTCGGCCTGCTCGTCCGGCGCCGGGTCCGGTCGTGGTGGTTGCTGCTGCCGCTCGCCGCCGCCACCTGGGTGCTGGTACACGAGTCAGGGGTGCACGCGACCGTGGCCGGGGTACTGCTGGCGTTCACGGTCCCGGTCGGGAGCAACGGCGACGGGCTCGCGGAGCGATTCGAGCACCGCTTCCGGCCGATCTCGGCGGGCGTGGCGGTACCCGTGTTCGCGTTCCTGACAGCCGGCGTGACCATCGGCGGCCTGGACGGCCTCGCGGACGCTCTCAGCGACCCGGCCGCGGTCGGCGTCGTCGCCGGGCTGATCGTCGGCAAGGCGATCGGCATCACGGCTGCGACATGGCTCGTCGCCCGGTTCACCAAGGCCAGCCTGGACGAGGGACTCCGCTGGGCGGACGTGGTAGGGCTGGGGATGCTCGGCGGGATCGGGTTCACCGTGTCACTGCTGATCGGCGAACTCGCCTTCGGACCCGGCTCGCCCCGCGCCGAGCACGTGACCGTCGCGGTGCTGGCCGGCTCGGTCGGGGCCGCCCTCCTGGCGACCGCTGTGCTCCGGCTCCGCGACCGCGCACACCGCCGCCTCCAGGAGGCCCAGGCCGCGGACGAGGACCACGACGGGGTACCGGACGCCTACCAAGCCGGCGCGGCCGACCGCAAGACCGGCGACGGGTTGTGAAGCACGGACGGATCTCCGGCCTCCGGCATCGGGAGCCGCTCGTCGGGCTTTGAAGACGTATTTCCGCCAAGGAGCCTGTTGCAGAATCGCCAGATTCGCATGAAACAAGGGTCGCGTTGACCCTCGTTGGCCGCCATTCGCCGGCCAACGGCCGACTCAGCCCTGTTTCCTCAACACACGCTGTCGTCGGGCCATTTTGCAACAGGCTCCAAGGCGGCTGCCAAGGCTGCCATGAGTCGCCACAAAGGGTCTTCTGGGGCAAGGTCGCCCTGCCGCTGGAGCGATACCGATCGCTAGGTTCTGAATCTGTAGGCCTGTCAGGGCTGGGGTATTGGGGCTTGTCCGGGTGATGCCGTTGGAAGCCTTTGCTCTGCTTCCCTATGGGAGGCAGAGCCCGGCCGTTTGTCGCCGCTCGTGCTGACTCCAAGCCTCCCGTCGCCGCCAGGAACTCCGCCTCATTTCTCGCAAGATTGCAATTCGAATATTCCTAGATCGACGAATATAACTGGTGGTCTTGGTGTTGATGCGAGACAATTAACGGGTGTCCAGGGAGGCGTTAGAGCAGCTGCGCGAGGTAGCCAGTAAATGCGCTACCGCGTCGGTCTGGACCCTGGGCGATGACGAGCTTGTCGATTCGCTGGACACGATCCACCAAGCGTTGCAAACGCTTACCGCAGCCCAGTTGCATTTGATCCGGGAGATCGACGGTCGCGGTCTGCCGATCGCGCAGCACGCGTCCAGCATGGCGGTGTGGTTGCGGGAGCGTCACCGGATCAGCATCCACGCCGCGAAACGGCTGGCCGACCTCGCGAAGGCGGTTGACGAGCGGCCGGCCCTCGACACCGCCCTGGTCGCGGGTGCGGTCAACGCGGAGCAGGCCACGGTCATCGCCACTGCGGTCCGGGACCTTCCCGCCGACCTCGGCCCTGATCTGGTTGATGAGGCGGAGGCGGTGCTGATCGGTCAGGCCGAGCAGTTCGAGCCCACCATCCTGCGCAAAGCTGGCCAGCGGATCCTCGCCCACGTCGCTCCCGAGATCGCCGACGCTCGCGATGCCGCCGCGTTGCAGCGGCAGGAAGCCCGCGCCTGGCAGACGCGGGCGTTTCAGCTCACCCGTCTCGGCGACGGACGCGTAAGGGTCACCGGCTGGCTGGACGAGGCCGGCGCCGCGAGCGTCAACGCGGCGTTGGATCCGTTGTGTGCGCCCCGCCATGACGACGACGAGCCGCGCACGCCGGGACAGCGTCGGGCGGATGCGTTGGTCGAGGTGTGCGACCTGGCCACCCGGACGGAGCGGTTGCCGGACAATGGTGGGCAGCGGCCGCACGTGATGGTCACCGTTCCGTTCGAACTGCTAGAGCAGCAGTTCGGCGTTGGGGTGTTGGACACTGGTGGGCGGCTCAGCCCCACGCAGGTCCGCCAGTTGGCTTGTGACGCGCAGCTGATTCCGGCGTTGCTTGGCGGCGACGGGCAGGTCCTGGACCTGGGCCGGACGCGGCGGCTGATCAGCGGGTCGTTGCGGCGGGCGCTGGAGCTGCGTGACCGGGGATGTGCCTTCCCGGGCTGTGATCGGCCGCCGCGCTGGTGCGACGGGCACCACATCCAATCATGGGCCGACGGCGGACCTACCAGCCTGGACAACAGCGTGCTGTTGTGCGGCTACCACCACCGCATCATCCACCGTGGACACTGGACCATCCGGCTCCGCGTCGAGGACGGCAGGCCGGAGTTCATCCCACCCGCCTACGTCGACCCGCGGCAGCGACCCCGTCGAAACCCTTACCACCACCAGACGTGATGGCCATAGGCTCGGGGAGCTTTCGGGGTTGAGGTAGGTGGGTCGGTCCACGATGCCGCGTCCGAGGGTTCGCTTTCTGCGGGTTTGTCCGCTTGGCTCAAGGTCATGCGTACGGCGTCGGCGGCGGGCTCAAGCAGGCCACACGACTGCCCGCGGGATGACACCGGTCGAGCTGGCCGATGGCCAGTTGGCCAAGCTCAAAGCCCGACTCGAACTCGGGCCCGCGGCCGCTCCCGGCCGCGGATGGCGTAAACACCACCGTGCGCGAGGTCAGCGGCGGCGCCGGCAAGGCGACCACCTGGCCCCACGAGGCCACACCCCAGTTGTTCGCGTCAGCGCCAACTCTTTAAACGAGCTCTCCCAGCTCTTCGCGGAGGCGGGCGAGGGTCCTGGTGAGTAGGCGGGAGACGTGCATCTGGGAGACGCCGACGCGGTCGGCGATCTGCTGCTGGGTGAGGTTGTCGCAGTAGCGCAGCAGGATGATCCGGCGCTCCCGCTCCGGCAGAGTGGCGAGCGCCTTCACCAGCGTGGTGCGGGCCTCCACGTTTTCGTAGCCGGGGTCGTCGGCGCCGAGCAGGTCGCCGAGGGCGGTGCTGTCGGGCTCGCCTGTGACCGGGGTGGACAGTGAGGCGGCCTTGTACGCCCGGGCGCCCTCCATGCCCTCCAGCACGTCTTCCTCGCTGACTCCAAGGTGGACGGCGACCTGGGCGACCGTCGGCGAGCGACCCAGCTCCTGGGTCAGCACCGTGTTTGCCTCGTTGATCGCCAGCCGCAGCTCCTGTAGGCGGCGCGGCACCCGGACGGCCCAGGTGCGGTCTCGGAAGTGCCGCTTGATCTCACCGATGATCGTGGGCACCGCGAACCCGGCGAAGTCGGTCCCGTGCTCGGGGTCGAACCGGTCCACCGCCTTGATCAGCCCGAGTGTCGCGGTCTGCACCAGGTCGTCGTACGGCTCGCCGCGCTCCCGGAACCGACGGGCAAGGTGGTGGGCCAGCGGGAGCAGCAGCTCGATCGCGCGGTCGCGGACGCCCGCCCGGTCCGGATGGTCCTGTGGCATCGCCGCGAGGGTGGTGAGCAGCACGGTGGTGTCTTCCTCGACCCGACCGGTTGGCGTACGCATCGTCGACAGTGGCATCTGGCTTCCTCCCCTGAGCCGTCGCTTACAAGGTCGTCGCTGTCACCCGGGCAGTCGGATGAACAGCTAGACAGAACATAGTCGATCGGCCACCAGAGCACCAGCCGTTCGTATGAGTAGATTACCAATCTATAGCGCCAGGATCGGACCTCTGCTGGCCAGACCCGCGGATAACGCGTGTACCGCGGCCGGTCCGATCTCTACTGTCGGAGCCGATGACTATCGCGCATGACGTGGCCGGAAGCGGGCCCACCGTTGTCCTTCTGCACTCCACCGTCTGTGACCGGCGGATGTGGGATCCCCAGGTGCCGGCCCTCGTGGACGCCGGATACCGGACGGTCCGCGCCGACTTCCGGGGCTTCGGTGAGTCCCCGATGCCGGACCGGCCCTACAGCGACGCCCAGGACGTGGTCGACCTGCTGGACAGCCTCGGCGTCGAACGAGCCACGGTGGTCGCGGTCTCCGGCGGCGGCCGGGTCGGGCAGGAGGTGGCGGCCCGCTGGCCGGCGCGGGTGGCCGCGCTGATGCTGGTCAGCACCGCGCTGGGCGGGCACGAGCCGGGCGCCGAGCTGCGGGCGTTCGGCGAGCGGGAGGACGAGCTGCTTGAGGCGGGGGACGTGGCCGGCGCCACCGCGCTGAACGTGGCGACCTGGCTCGGCCCGTACGCGAGCGACGAGACCCGCGCGCGGGTGGGGCAGATGCAGCGGCACGCGTTCGAGGTACAGCTCGCGGGCGACCCGGACGTCGAGTCGCTCGGCGTGGAGTTCGACGTGTCGGACATCGTCGCGCCGACCCTGCTCGTCTCGGGGGCGCACGACCTGCCCGACTTCCGGGAGATCGCCGTCGAGCTGGCCGGCCGGCTGCCGCACGCCCGCCACGTCCCGCTCGACTGGGCCGGGCACCTGCCCAGCCTGGAGCGGCCGGACGCGTTCAACACCCTGCTGATCGACTTCTTACGGGATGGCGATGGCTGAGCCCGCCGGGGCGAGCCGTACCGCGGTGCTGGTGTGCCAGGGCCGGGCGGTGGCGCACGGCAGGATCGCGCCCGGGCGCTTCGCCGACCCGGTCGCGATGTCGCTGCTGCGCGGCGACGAGCGGGCCGCCGTCGAGCGGGCCCGCACGGGTACACCGCCGCCGGGCGTCTCGGCCCGCATCGAGTACGAGTCGCTGACCGCGGTCGCGGAGACGATGGTGCCGCGCACGGTCGCGATCGACGACGCTGTACGGGCCCGACCCAACCCGCAGCTCGTGATCCTCGGCGCGGGACTTGACGGGCGGGCGTGGCGGATGGCCGAGCTGTCCGATGTGGACGTGTACGAAGTGGACCACCCCGCGTCCCAGGCGGACAAGCGCGACCGGGCCGCGGACCTGGAGCCGGTCGCCGGAGCGCTGCGCTGGGTGCCGGTCGACCTGGCCCGCGACCCGCTCGGATCGGCGCTCGGCGCGGCCGGCCACGACGAAGCGGCCGCGACCACCTGGATCTGGGAGGGCGTCGTGCCCTACCTCAGCCGACCCGAGGTGGCCGCGACCGTCCGCGCGGTCGCCGAATGCTCGGCGCCCGGCAGCCGGCTCGTCGTCAACTACCAGTCGCCGTCGCTCAAGGCCACGCTCGGGCTCGGAGTGGCCCGGGTCATGGCCACGCTCTCCCGCCGCCCGGACCCGATGGCCCGGGAGCCGCGCCGCTCGGCGTGGACCCCGCAACGGCTACGGGACCTGCTCGCCGCCGAGGGCTGGCAGGTGACGAGCGACGACGACCTGCTCACGCTCGCCCAGCAGCGGCCCAGCCCGGCCCGGCACCCGACCAGCACCCGCAACGGCCGGGTAACGGTCGCGGACCGCGGCGCCTGGCGGCGTCGGCCGTAAGGCCACACAACAGAACAGGCCTAGCCGTTCGGCCGGGACTCGATCGCCTGGAGCGACCAGCTGTTGCCGTCGGGGTCGCGGAAGTAGACGAAGTTGCCCCATGGCTGCTGGTCGACGTCGCTCGCCGCCACGCCCGCGTCGAGCAGCTGCTTGCGCGCCGCCTCGGCGTCGGCGACCACGACCTGGATCTCCTGCGTGCCAGGCGTCTTCTCGGTGATGCCCTCGCCGAGCACGATCGAGCAGGCCGAGCCGGGCGGGGTCAGCTGCACGAAGCGCAGGCCCTCCCGCACCTGGTAGTCGTGGTCGGCGTTGAAGCCCACCTTGACGTAGAACTCTTTCGCCCGGTCGACGTCCGTGACCGGGACGGGGATGAGCTCGATCTTCCAGTCCATGACCGCACCCTAAAACGGAGGTATGACATTTCCGCCTCAGCCGACGGGGGCATGACGTTCCATGGGCTGTTCAGCGGGGAGGCGGCGGAACAGCAGCCGGTACAGGACCGCGCTGGCCCCGATCACTACCGGCGACAGCACGAAGCCGGCCGCGACGCTCGCCGTGCCGTCCAGGATCGCGCCGTCGAGCGCGGCGCCGAGGGCCGCGCCGCTCGTGAAGGCGGTCGCCACCCAGGCGAACGCCTCCGCGGCCGTACCGCTCGGTGCGATCCGGTCCACCGTGACGAACGTGGCGGTCAGCAGCGGCGGCAGCGCGAGGCCACTGAGGACCGCCAGCGGCAGGAGCACCGGCGGTGACGCCGTGAACGCCAGCGGCAGGTACCCGATGGCCAGCGCGGCGGCGATCCACGGCGCGTGCCGTTCCGCGAGCTTGATCTTGGTGTTGATCAGCCCGCCGACCAGCGCGCCGGTGGCCTGGGCGGCGAGCAGCCACCCGGCCCACGAACGGTCGCCGGCGTCCTCGGCCAGCCGGGTCACCGCCACCGGCAGCGCGCCCACGCCGGCGCCGACCAGCACGATCGCCACCAGCAGCAGCCGCAGCGGCGGGGAGCGGAGCGGGCCGGCCCAGTGGCGTTCCGCGGCCACCCCACGCCAACGCCGCACGGCGGGCGCGGAGACGAACCAGGCGGCGCCGATCAGTTGCAGCGCCGCGGTCGCGTACAGGCCGGCGGCCGGGCCACCCGCGCCGATCGCCGCGACCGACACCAGCGGGCCGACGATGAAGATCAGCTCCTGGACGGCGATGTCCAGCGAGTACGCGGTGTGTACCCGCGACTCGGGCAGCAGGTCGCGCCAGAGCACCCGCAGCCCGGACTCGAACGGCGGCGCGCCCGCCCCGGCCAGCAGCGCGGCCGGTATCGCGAGGCCGAGCGGCGGGTCGCCGGCCGCGAGCGCGAGGAAGCCGGCGGTCGAGACCGTGACCCCGGCCAGCATCACCGGCGGTTGGCGCCACCGGTCGGCGATCCGGGCGAGCATCGGACCGCCGGCGGCCAGCCCGATCGTGTACGCGGCGACGAGCAGCCCGGCGATGCCGATCGACCAGCGTTCGCGGGCGAAGAGCAGCAGCGCGACCGGCGAGGACGCGAGCGGGATGCGGCCGACCGTGCTGGCGGCGAGCACGCGGGCCACCTGGGCGGCGCGCAGCACGGTGAACACACCTGAATCGGACATGGGGGACACTCCCGGTGTTCAGGGCGACTGGGGCGACGGCGGGGCCACAACGGCCGGGCCGGTCAGGGAGCGAAGTCGCCCCGCTCGTGGTCGTTGCCATAGAGCGGGAGGTCAGGCGTGATCCACTGGCGGAAGGCACAGTGCGAGATCACGGCGTCACCGTACCACTGTCGATGACCGCGGCCGTCCGGGCTGCTGGAGGTGGTGGGCAAGCTCGACGCCACCGCCGACCGCAAGGCATAGCCCCTAGAAGCATTTGACCCATAAAGATTGAGCTACCGCGACGTCCGCGGTGGTCCGGACCGCTGCTCCCGCGGCCTCACCCTCCGCGTTTCACAACCGAAACCCAGGCCGATCGCGGTGGCTAAGTCGACGGGGCCGCCGAGGTCGCGGGTCACGCGCACGGCCTCACCGAGACGCCTGTACGTACCCATCCCGCCGAGCGTATCGAACATCGTCTCGCTCGAGAACGACCCGCGCCGGCGTCGCCGTGGCGCTCCTCGCCGTCACCCGGTGCGAGTGGTGGCGGATCGCCAGCGTGGCCGGCGATCGCCCGACCGAAAATGATCAGCGCGGGCAGCCTGGGTCAGGAGGGGGTGTCGGCGAGAAGTACCCAAGTGGCGGTCGAGTTCCGCGCGCGCCGCTTCCCGGCCGGGCAGGCCGGCGGAGGCCGCCTGGAGCATGCGTATCGTCTCCGTGACGGTCTCGCGGACCAGGGGATGATCCGCCGAGTAGACGTTGATCTGGTCGAACGCGTGCCGGACGTAGGCGGCGTGGTCAAGGTCGTTGGGTGTGAGCAGGACCCGCCCGGACTCGTCCCGGACCGATCGGGCGGGCAGGTCGGCCATGAGCAGGGGACGCATCAGTGAGCCGAGCCGCGCGACGGCTTCGGCGGCGGTGGTGGGGTCGTTGACGTCCGAGAGCCCGCGTAGGGCGAGGTCGTTGAGCTGGCGGATCCCGAAGTCGATGTCGTGTTGCATGCTGCGGGCGGCGGCGGTGACGACGCTCCGCGCCACCAGCTGGCCGATCCGGTGCTGCTGGTCGGCCGGTGGTGGCGGCCACAGGGTCACCAGGGGCGTGTCCTTGGTGAGGTAGGCGCCGACCCGGGTCTCCAACCGTATGACGGTCCCCTCGGGCACGGCGGTCATAAGGCCCCGCCTGCTGATCTGTTGGACCCACCCGTCGAACGGCGCCGTGATCACCAGCGAGGGGCCGAGCGAGCCCGGCTCGGGGGTGTCACCGGTTCACCCACCTGCCCTCCGCTGTGCCGCCCGTAGGGCAGTCCGGCGATGAGGTACAGCGACTCCGCCAGTACCCGGCGCATGATGTTGCCGATGTACTGCTGGCGGATGACGCGGTCGAGATAGGCGACGATCCCGAGCACCGAGCCCAGCGTGAGCACCAGCGCGAACAACACCGTGTACGGCGGTGCGAACTCCTGGGCGACGTCCACCCGGGCAAGGGCGACCACGCAGAACGCGAACGTGGACAGCAGCAGCCCGATCAGCAGGTGGCTGAAGCGGTCCCGCCAGAAGCCGCGCAGAACCCGCGGCGAGAACTGGCGGCTGACCAGGTGCAGCGAGATCAGCAACAGGGAGAACACGACCGCGGCCGCGGTGATCATCGCCCCGGCGATCGTGCTCAGCAGCACCGTGACCACTTCGGGCGCGAACTGGAACCGCTCCGGTATCACCGGGCCGATCTTGCGATGGTCCAAATGGTCGAAGAACTCGGCCAACACCAACGCGGAGATCAGCATGACCGTCGGCAGGAACAGCAGGCTCTCGCGCAGGCGATCCACCAAGGTCCCCAGCCGCAGTCCCGTCAGCTCACGGTACCGCCGCGGCTTTCCTACTGAATCGGGCATATCATGACTCTACGGCTGGAGAGGCTACTAGACGCGGAGGGCGCCTAAGGGAGGCCGCCGGCGGCCAGCCAGCCTTCGACGCTGCGGGCGTACGCCTGCACCATCACCGCCTCGGCACGGTGGCCGGTGATCAGGTCGGACGCGCCGGCGACTGAGTGGCCGCGCAGGCGCAGTACCGCGTACGCCAGCATCACCGAGCGGCGGCGGCCCTGGTGGCAGTGGATGAGGACGCGCGCGTCCGGATCGCCGTCGAGCACGCCCGCGGCGAAGTGGGCGGCGGCCGACCACAAGCGTGGGTGTTGGTGCTGGCCGAAGTCGAGCAGCGGTACGTGCACGACCCGGCCCGGCCCGAAGAGCGCCCGCTCGACGGCCAGGTCCTGGGACAGCCAGATCTGCGCCCGGGACCGGCAGTTGACCACGTGGGTGACGCCCAGCGCGGGCAGGCCCGGGAGGGCGGTGGCGAGCGGCAGGTTGCCGATCGCGATCCGCTCGTCGCCGATCCAGCTCAGCGGGATCGCGCGCCGGTCCGGCCGGTACACCCGGGTGCTGTAGATGTAGTACCGCTGCTGCCAAGCCGCCATGTTTCCAGATTAGGCTGGCCAGGCCCGGGGTGAGGCCGCGTTGACCAGGCACGCGGCGGGCGGTGGGCCGCCCGCCGCGCGTGAGGCCCCGGTGTCAGGTCGCGGTGCAGGACAGCGTGGGCGCGCCGTTGCTGCCGGTCCACGAGCCGAGGAAGCCGAAGTTGGTGCTGGCTCCCGCGCCGAGGCCGCCGTTGTAGCTGACGTTGCGGGCGGTCGCGGTGGTGCCGCTGGTCGTCACGGTCGCGTTCCAGGCCTGGGTGACGCGCTGGCCGTTCGGGAACGTGAGCGTGACGGTCCAGCCGCTGATCGCGCCGCTACCGGCGGTGACCCGCACGTCGCCCTGGAAGCCACCCGGCCATTGACCCGTGTTCGAGTACGCGGCCGTGCAGGTTCGGTTGCCCGGCGGCGGCGTCGTGACCGGCGGCGTTGTAACCGGCGGAGTGGTGACGGGTGGGGTCGTGACCGGTGGAGTGGTCACCGGCGGCGTGGTCGTGGGCGGGGCCCCGCCGAAGATCGTCGCCTCCCGCGCGGTCGCCTTGATGCCGTTGGCGCCGTTGAAGATGCGCTGCCCCCAGGTGGTGAGCTGGCTGGCGTTGAAGTTGGTGGCCATGTCGAGGATCGGGTCGGTGTTGCCGCTCCACGACCAGCCGAGGTACCCGATGCCGCGGGCCTGCGCCTCGGCCAGAATCGTGTCGTGGTCCACCTCGCCCGAGTTGAACCGCCAGCCGAACTCGCCGACGACCAGCGGCCACCCGTTCGACTGGAAGCGGTTGAGGTAGTCGGTGATGCTCGCGGCCGTGTTGAACACCGCGTACATGTGGATGGAGAGCACGGTGTTGCGCCGGCTGTCCGCGTTGAGGATCGTCTGCGCGTTGTCCCGCATCACGAACTGCCAGTCCTGCCCCCAGTTCGGCGCGTCGACCATCAGCAGGTGTTCGAAGCCGTTGGTGCGCATCTTCTGGATCGCGGCGGTGGTGGCGGCCGTCCACTGTGCCGCGTTGGTGTTGCCGATCGGCTCGTTGCCGATGTTGATGACGACGTAGTTCTCCTGGCCGACGAGCGCGCTCTTCTGGCTGATCCAGTAGTTGACCGCCTCGTCGAGGCTGGCGGCCGCGCCCTCCTCGCCGTACCCGGTGGTGTCGTGCACCTCCAGGACGCAGATCATCCGGTTCTGCTTGCACAGGGTGATGACGTTGGCGACATCGGTGGAGGGACCCCAACGCTTGCCGCTGCCCAGCACAACGCGCACCGTGTTGGCGCCGAGCGCCTTGATGTTCGCGAACGAGCCCGTCTGGCCGGTGAACCAGACATGCGGGTGGTTGACGCCCCGCATGACGAACCGCTGGCCGTTCGCCTCGACGATGTTCGCGCCGCTGACGTGCAGGCCCACGGCGGCGTCGGCCGGCCGCACGAACATCAGGATGGATGCCGCGGCGGCCACCAGGGCGACGCCGAGGACGGTGAGCTGTCTTCTCATGACCTTCCTCAAAGGGGAGGCCCCGGGAGCCCGGGGCAGGAGGGGTCCGCGAAGGACCCGCTGATCTCTGCCCGGCTCACCGCGGAAATCAGCGTAGGTCAATGCGCCAGCCGCGCGCAACGCCCCCATCTGGGCCAGACCGCCGGTTAGGGTCTGGGATCATGCGCAAGAGCGAACCACGCACCGACCGACGCGCCCGGATCCACGTGGGCGGCTGACAGGGGTACAGCCATGGACGTCCGACTCATCACCGAGGACGGGATCGAGCAGCGGCCGGCCGCCGACCTGCCCGCGCTGCTCGCCGACGACACCGCGCTGATCTGGGTCGACGTGCCGAGCTGCGACCCGACCGCGGCGAAGGTGCTCCGGGACGTCTTCAAGTTCCACCCCATGGCCGTGGCCGACTGCGTCGAGCGCAACCGCGTACCGAAGGTGCACGCGTACCCCGACCACGTCTTCGTGGTACTGCACGCACCTGAGCGCGGCAGCCGCGGCCACGTGCACTACCTGGAGCTCGACCAGTTCGTGGGGGAGAACTACCTGGTCACCGTCCACGGCCCGCTCAACCCGGCGGTCGAGCCGCAGGCCGCGCTCCGCGAGACCGGCGCGGTGCTGGCCCGTATCGAGTCGGGGCGGCTGCGCCCGCGCACCCCGTTCGACCTGTCGCACGCGATCGCCTCCGCGCTCACCCGTAACCAGGAGGCGTACATCGAGACGGTCACGACCGACGTGTGGCAGCTTGAGCAGCGGGTAACCGGCGGCAACGTCGGCGAGCCCGAGGAGTTTCTCAACGAGCTCTTCCGGGCCCGGCACGGCCTGCTCGCGGTACGCACGATGAGCGCGCTGAGCAGCGCCATCTACGGCCGGATGGCGGCTTTCACCGGGATCTCCGAGGACGGCCACCAGCGGGTCGCCGACATCGCCGACCGCTTCGAACGGGTCCGCAGCCTCGCCGACGGGGAGCGTGAATACCTGCAAGGCGTCATCGAGTTCTACCAGACGATCCTCGTCATCAAGGCGGCGCTCGTCGGCCAGGCGCAGAACGAGGAGGTCAAGCGCCTGACCGAGGCGAGCTACGCGCAGAACGAGGAGGTCAAGAAGATCTCCGCGTGGGCGGCGATCCTTTTCGCGCCGGCCCTGGTCGGCACCGTGTACGGCATGAACTTCGAGCACATGCCCGAGACGAAGTGGCTGCTCGGCTATCCGGCGGCGCTCGCGGTGATGTTCATTGCCTCGTTCGTCCTCTATCGCGTCTTCAAACGCCGTGGGTGGCTCTAGGACTTGTCAGCGCGCGGTGTTGCGGTTGTACCGCGACTTGGCCCACCAGAAGCTGAGCACCGTGATGGCCGCGCACCAGGCGGCCGCGCCGATGGCGTTGGCGCCGATCCCGGTACCGAGCAGCAGCCCGCGCAGGGTTTCCATGATGGGTGTGAACGGCTGGTACTCGGCGAACCAGCGCACCGCCGTGGGCATCGAGTCGGTGGGGACGAAGCCGCTGCCGAGGAATGGCAGCAGCACCAGCGGCATGGGCAGGTTGCTGGCCGACTCGACGGTCTTGGCGACGAGGCCGAGGGCGACCGACAGCGAGGTGAGTGCGAGGGCGGTCATGGCCAGTACGCCGGCCGCGGCGACCCATTCGACCAGGTTGGCGTTCGGGCGGAAGCCGACGAGCAGGGCGATGCCGACGACGACCGCCAGGCCGAGCATGGTCTGGATGACGGCGCCGACGACGTGGCCGGTCAGCACCGACGGGCGGAAGATCGCCATCGTACGGAACCGGGCGATGATGCCTTCGGTCATGTCCATGGCCACCGTTATCGCTGTTCCCTGCGCGGTGCCGGCGATGGCCATGAGCAGGATGCCGGGTACGACGTAGTTGGCGTAGGCCGCGCGGCCGCCCGAAGCTCCGCCGAGGCCGTTGCCGAGCGTGCCGCCGAAGACGTAGACGAACAGCAGCAGGAAGATGACCGGCATACCGATCACCATGAACGTCAGCGACGGGTAGCGGCGCATGCGCAGCAGGTTGCGCCGCAGCATCGTGTTGGAGTCGCGCACGGCGAGGGGCAGCGTGGTCACGGCGTGGTGGTCCTTTCGCGGTTTGGGTGACCGGTGAGGGCGAGGAAGACGTCGTCCAGGTCGGGCAGGTGCATCGACAGGCTCACGGCGTCGACGGAGGCGTGGTCGAGTTGGTCGAGCAGGGCGCGCAGGGAACGCACGCTGCCGTCGTTGGGCAGCTGGATGGTGAGGGCCTCGCCGTCGCGTACGGGTGCGTCGAGCACCTGGGACGCGAACTGGAACTCGTCCGGATCGGCGAACTGAAGGCGTACGTGACCGCCGGGGACCAGGCGCTTGAGCTCGTCGGGGGTGCCCTGGGCGACCAGGCGTCCGTGGTCGAGGACGGCGACGTGGTCGGCGAGTTGGTCGGCCTCTTCCAGGTACTGCGTGGTGAGGAAGATAGTGACGCCATCGGCGGCGAGGTCTCGGATGACGTCCCACATGCCGCGCCGGCTGCGCGGGTCGAGGCCGGTGGTCGGCTCGTCGAGGAAAATGACGCGGGGTCGCCCGACGAGGGTCATGGCGAGGTCGAGCCGCCGACGCATGCCACCGGAGTAGGTGGATACCGGTTTGCCCGCCTCCTGGGTCAGGTCGAAGTGCTGGAGCAGCTCCGCGGTGCGCCGGCGGCGGGCCGCCTTGTCCAGGTGGTGCAGGTCGGCCATGAGGTTCAGGTTTTCCTGGCCGGTGAGCAGGTTGTCCACGGCGGAGAACTGGCCGGTGACGCCGATCAGGTCGCGTACCGCGTCCGGCTCCCGGGTCACGTCGTGGCCGAGGATGGCGGCGTCGCCGCCGTCGGCGTTGATCAAAGTGGACAGGATCTGCACGGTGGTCGTCTTGCCGGCGCCGTTGGGGCCGAGCAGCGCGAAGATCGTGCCTTCGGCGATCCGGAGGTCGATGCCGTCGAGCACGACCTTGTCGCCATAGGACTTGCGCAGGCCGGTCAGGGTGATCGCGGTCATGGTTCCTCGTTTCTTGACGAGAGGGGTGGTCAGGCGGCCCGGCGGACGAGGATGTCGCCCCAGTGCGTGCTCGCCCGGATCTCGACGGTGTCGTCGTCCTGGCCCGGCCCTTCGGTCGACTCCAGCGCGTTGTGCACCCGGCCGCGGCGGGAACTGAGTTCGAGCCATGCCGCGCTGCCCTGGCGGACGCCGATCTCGACGCCGCCGTAGCCCGTCTGTACGTCGACCGCTCCGCGCGCGACTTCACCGATTCGGACGCTGCCGTGGTTGCTACGGGCCGTGACCGAGGCCATCGCCCGGTCGATGGTGACGTCGCCGTACGCGGTCTTGGCACGCACGTCCCCAGTGCTCTGCCCGATCCAGCAGGAGCCGGACGAGTTTTTGACCTCGACGGCGCCGTCGACCTCGCTGAGGCGCACGTTGCCGGACGAGGACGTGACCCGGGCCGCGCCGTCGACCCGCTCTACCACGACCTCGCCGTGGCTGCTATCGACCTCCAGCGGCCCGGTCTGGTCGAGCCGGACGGCGCCGCCGGTCTTGACCCGGCACTCGCCGAGGCGTCCTTCGCACCGGAACGCCGCCCAGAACGCCTCAGCCTGCACCGTCGATCCGCTCGGCAGCTCGACCCGCACGTCAACTGACGGGCCGTTGCCGAGACCGAATCGGCGCCAGCTCTTGGGTGCCCTGATCGTCAGCTGACCGGCCGAGTATTCGACGGTGGTCTGCTCCGCGGCGTTCACGTCGGCCTTGCTGGACGCGTTGCGGGGACGGACCCGCACCACGGTGTCGGTCCGGTCGGTGGCGGTGATCCACGTGTCGCCGACCGACAGGTCGAACTGCACGGCAATCGGTTCTGGCGTGTCGAAAACAGGCATGGTGGTCTCCCGAAGGTGTGCCCGGTGGATGTTGTTGCTGGTCAGAGGGTGGGAGCGGATCGGCTGCGCGGCTAGCGCGCCCAGCCGGTGAACTGCTGGCCGGAGCTCGGCCCGCCACGGCGCGGTGGCAGTCGCTGCGGATCGCCGGACTCGACCGCCGCGGCGGCGGCGCGCACCAGCCAGGCGTTGACCGACAGCCCGGCCCGGCCGGCGGCCTGCTCGATGCTGGCCTTGAGATGGTCGGGCAGGCGCAGGTTGATCCGCGACGTGCCGCCCTCATCACCGTCCGGTGCCAGCATGGGTGCCGGTGGCGCGGCCGGAGCGGCGGCCCGCTCGTCGTCGTCCAGCGGTGAGCTGGGCAGCGCCACCACGAAGGTGGGCTCCCGACCCCGGAGCCGCACGTGAACCGACCCGGGAGCGAGCTCGCGGGTGATCTCGTCGGTCGCATCGGACAGCGCGTCGAGCAGCGTCAGCCGGGTCGCCGCTTCCAGTTGCGTGACGAGCCGCTCGGCCAGCGCCCGGCCCGCAGGGTCGGCCCCCTCGGCGGCCACCGCGAACTCGTTGCGCAGCTGTTCGATGTACGGCCTCAAGTCCATGGCACCATAGTGGCACCATGATGGCGCCATCACAACCTTGATGTGGCTCACAGAGGTGCCGTCGTGGCGGCGACCAGGTGGCGTGCCGCGTCGAGGGCCGCGTCAAGAGTCCGCTGTCATCTCGTACGTATCCCGTCAAGAACGTCGTCACGTGCGGAGCCACGGCGTTTCTATGGCTTGGCGCGGCCGATCAGCGGCCGCGAAGAGGTCAGGAGTGCGCGGTGCGGACCCCGTTCGGCATCGGAGTGGCGACCGGCGCGGCGGTGACGATGGCCGCCACCATCGGCGCGGCAGTGCTCTTTCCGCGCGGCGACACGTCGGGACGGCTGCTCGTCGTGGCGGTCGCGGTGGGCGCATACGCCGCCCTCAGTACGAGCACGCGCGCGACCCTCGCCACGGCGTTGGTTGGCTACCTGATTTTCAACGGTTTCCTCGTCAACCGGTTCGGCGAGCTGAGCTGGGACGGCGGGGCCAGCGTCGGCCACGTGACGGTGCTCGCCGTCGCGACCGCGCTCGGCCTCGGGCAGCGCTGGATCCGGCACGCCCGGCACGAGTTGGACGGCGAGCAGGAGCGCGGCGAGCCTAAGCCGAATATTCGGCCAGCCGCGCGCGAACCCCGATAGGTATGGCCCGACCCGTACCTCACCGTCGGTGGCGTACGGGTCGGATGGCTTGTGGATCGCGGAGGGTGAGGCCGCGGGAGAGCACCCCAAGAAACGCTCCGCTGCGCTCCACGTTTCCCCGGGGACCCCGCGCCCGCGCGGCAGATCGTGGTATCCAGCTGCCCCTGTGGGGGCGGTTGGGTACCACGATCTGCCAGCCGGTGTCCGGTTGTAGGGTCGATCAAGGCAAGCCGCGTGTCTGTCTTGGACGGACCTGTGCCCAACCGCCTGGCTAGGTCAAGGTCGGTCCGGAGCGCGGACCCGGCAGTGAAGGTCGCGGTCGGCCGACCGCGGCCCGGGGGTGAGCTTGCCAACCGCGAAGGGTGAGGCCGCGGGAGCGACGGTCTGGACCACGGCGGACAGAGATGATGTTTGTGAGCACCTCCCGTCCGGGGTCTGACCCGACGGCGGACTGACCTTGGGGTCTTGGAAGATGATCTGTCGGCCCTGGTCGGGAGGTGCTCGTGCACTCACTGGACGTGGCGTTGTGACTTCATAGGAGCCTGGCTAGAGGCCCCGTCTCTGTCTTGTCCGCGTTGCCCGGCTGGTGCGTGCCGCCCTGCCCCCAGTCACGAACGACAGGACGACGATGCCCTCTATTACACCCGACACCGCCGCGATCGAGGTCGTCGGTGGCGTGGACACCCATCTCGACACGCACACCGTCGCGGTGATCGACCTGGTCGGACGGGTGCTCGGCACTGAGCAGTTCCCGGCCACCACAGCCGGCTACACGGCCCTGCTGGCCTGGATGCGCGGACACGGACGACTGGCCCGCGTGGGGGTGGAGGGCACCGGCGCCTACGGCGCCGGCCTGACCCGCCAACTACGCAACGCCGGCGTCGAGGTGATCGAGGTCGACCGCCCGGACCGCAAGACCCGCCGCTCGCAAGGCAAGTCCGACCCGATCGACGCCGTCCAAGCCGCCAAGACCGCCCTGGCCGGCCACCGCACCGGAACCCCCAAACAACGCGACGGCCGCGTCGAAGCCCTCCGCAACCTACGCGTGGCCCGGCGCAGCGCGGTCGAACAACGCGCCGACACCCAACGCCAGATCAAAACCCTGATCGTCACCGCCCCCGACGAACTACGCGCCCGACTGCGTGGCCTGAACGTCAAGCAGTTGATCGCGACCTGCGCCACCCTGCGGCCCGACCGGGCCGACGCCGCCACGCCGGCCACTGCCGTCAAGCTCGCCCTACGCTGCCTGGCCCGCCGTCACCAGCAACTGTCCGCCGAGATCACCGACCTCGACGAACTACTTGAACCCCTCGTGGCCGCCATCAACCCCGACCTGCTCGCTGTCCACGGCGTCGGCCCCGACGTCGCCGGCCAACTACTGGTCACCGCCGGCGAAAACCACGACCGACTCACCTCCGAAGCCGCGTTCGCCATGCTCTGCGGCGCCGCCCCCATCCCCGCCAGCTCCGGCAAAACCAGCCGCCACCGCCTCAACCGCGGCGGTGACCGACAAGCCAACGCCGCCCTCTACCGCGTCGTACTCACCCGCCTACGCTGGGACCCCCGCACCCGCGCCTACGCCGAACGACGCACCAAGCAAGGCCTGTCCAAGAAAGAAATCATCCGATGCCTCAAGCGATACGTCGCCCGCGAGCTCTACCAACACATCACAACAAACGATCTTGAACTAGCCGCTTGACATCCATAGGAGCATCATCGCGGTAGCTCAAACCTCCATTGTGGAGCCTCTAAGCGTGAAGGAGGCCCGGCGACGGCATGAGTGGTCAGTCGCGGGCCGAGATGGGGTCGAGGTCGCGGAGCAGGATGTCGTCGATGGTCTCCCGCCGTACCAGCAGCTTCGACTGTCCCTCGTGGACGGCGACCAGCGGCGGCCTCGGCACAAGGTTGTAGTTGGAAGCCAGCGGCAGGTGATAGGCGCCCGAACCGGGCACCGCCAGCAGGTCGCCGGGGCGGAGGTCGCCGGGCAGCCCGGCGTCCCGCACGATCACGTCGCTTGCCTCGTCGTGCCGACCGACCACTGTGGTGGGTCGGGTGCTGTCGCGGCTGACGCGGCCGACAAGCGCGGCGGTGTAGCGGGCGCCGTACATGGCCGGTCTGGGGTTGTCGCTCAGCCCGCCGTCCACGGCGACGAGCTGGTGGCCGTCCGGGTCCCGGCGAACCGCCAGGACCCGGTACAGCGCCACGCCGGCGCGCGCCACGATGGCCCGGCCGGGTGTGACCACCAGTCGTGGCACGGGAACCCCGTACCGCTGGCTGGAGATCTGGAGCATGGTGCGCACGCGGGCGGCGAAGGCCTGGAGCGCGAACTCCGCCTCGGCCTCGGTGCCGGGCACCGCGTGGCCGCCGCCGAGGTTGATTTCGCGCAGCGGCAGCCCGGACCGGGCGGCCACCGCGACGAGCTGGTCGATGGCGCGTTCGTAGCCGCCGAAGCGGGCGACCTGGGAGCCGAGGTAGAAGTCGAGGCCGGCCAGGTCGAGCGCGGGCTGGTCGGCGATCCGCCGCAGCATCCCGGCGAGGGAGTCGGCCGGTAGGCCGAAGCGGTCGGCGTCCGGGCCCGGGGGTAGGGCAGCGGCCGGGTCTGCGCCGGGACCGGGCAGCACGCGCAGCAAGACCTTCTGACGGCGCGGGCAGAGCGCGGCCAGCCGGGCCACTTCGGAGGGAGACTCGATAACGGTGGTGCCGACGCCGTAGGCGAGTGCGCGTTCCAGGTCGGTGGGGGTCTTCGCGTCGCCGTGCAGGACGATCCGCTCGGCCGGGAAGCCGACCGCCGCCGCGGCGGCGAGCTGGCCGGCTGAGCAGACGCTCAGGCCCAGCCCCTCCTCGGCGATCCAGCGCAGCACCGCGCGGCAGGTGAGCGCCTTGCCCGTTTCGCTACGCGATCACTACGTCGCGGCGCACAATCTTGACGGCTGCTTGACGGCGAGCGGCGTTTGACCAGGGCCGCGTCAGGAGCGCGTCAAGAAACGCGACCGGCCCGTATGGATGGCGTCAAGACCCCTTACAGGGCGACCGCCGCGAGGTTTCTATTGCCCGGCGCGACCGATCGGCGGTCGCGCGAGAGCTCGACGCTTTTCTGAAGGGGGCACGCGGTGGCTGACATAGCCCTGGTGCTGTTGACGGTGGCGCTCTTCGCGCTACTAGCGCTGGTGGTGCGGGCGGTGGAGCGGCTGTGAGCGCCGTCAACCTGATCGGTCTGATCATTTCCGCCGCCCTCGCGATCTTCCTGGTCGCGGCACTTCTCTTCCCCGAGAGGTTTTGATGGGCGCGGTATTCGTCATCTCCCTCGTCGTCGCCCTCGCGGTGGCGTACCGCTTCGTCGGCGACTACATGTACCGGGTCGTCGCGGGCACCAAGCACTCCGCCGTCGAGCGGGTCGCCTACCGCCTGGTCGGGGTCAACCCGAGCGGCGAGCAGACCTGGGGCGTGTACGCCCGGAGCGTGCTCGCGTTCTCCGCGATCTCGATCCTGTTCCTGTACGCCTTCACGCGCGTGCAGGACAAGCTCTGGCTCTCCCTCGGCTTCGACCCGGTCACCAACCACGTCGCGTGGAACACCGCGGTGAGCTTCGTGACAAACACCAACTGGCAGGCGTACTCGGGTGAGTCCACGATGGGCCACCTGGTGCAGATGGCCGGCCTCGCGGTGCAGAACTTCGTCTCCGCCTCGGTCGGTATCGCCGTCGCGGTCGCGCTGGTGCGCGGCTTCGCCCGGTCCCGCACCGAGCAGCTGGGCAACTTCTGGGTGGACCTGACCCGCATCACGATCCGCATCCTGCTGCCGATGGCGGTGCTCGGCGCGGTCGTGCTGATGGTCGGCGGCGTGGTGCAGAACCTCTCCGGCGGTACCGACGTCACCACCCTCACCGGCGGAAGCCAGCACATCACCGGCGGCCCGGTCGCCTCGCAAGAGGTGATCAAGGAGCTGGGTACGAACGGCGGCGGCTTCTACAACACGAACTCCGCACACCCGTTCGAGAACCCGACCACCTGGACGAACTGGTTCGAGATCTTCCTGCTGCTCGTGATCCCGTTCAGCTTGCCCCGGGTCTTCGGCCGCATGGTCGGCCAGAACCGCCAGGGGTACGCCATCCTCGCGGTCATGGCGACGCTCGCGATCGCCAGCATCGTGCTGACCAACGTCTTCGAGCTCGCCCACAACGGCACGGTGCCGCAGGCGGTCGGCGCGGCGATGGAGGGCAAGGACGTCCGGTTCGGCGTCTCCAACTCGGCCACCTTCGCGGCGGCGACCACGCTCACCTCGACCGGCGCGGTCAACTCGTTCCACGACTCGTACACATCCCTCGGCGGCATGATGCCGATGATCAACATGATGCTCGGCGAGGTCGCGCCCGGCGGTGTCGGTGCCGGCCTGTACGGCATGCTCATCCTCGCCGTGCTGACGGTCTTCGTGGCCGGTCTCATGGTCGGCCGCACGCCCGAGTACATCGGCAAGAAGATCGGCGCCCGCGAGATCAAGTTCGCCTCGCTGTACTTCCTCATCACACCGGCGCTCGTGCTGGTCGGCGTGGCCGCCGCCATGGCGACAGGCAACAACAGCACGGCGCTCAACGTGGGCCCACACGGCTTCTCCGAGGTCGTGTACGCGTTCACCTCGGCGAGCAACAACAACGGTTCGGCGTTCGGCGGCATCACCGTCAACACCTGGTGGTGGGACATCGCGCTGGGGCTGGCGATGCTGCTCGGCCGGTTCCTGCCGATCATCATGGTGCTCGGCCTGGCCGGCTCCCTCGCCCGGCAGGTGCCAACGCCCGCGTCTGCCGGCACGCTCCCGACGCACAAGCCGCTCTTCGTCGGCATGGTCGTCGGCGTCGTGCTGATTCTGATCGCCTTGACGTTCCTCCCCACGCTCGCGCTCGGCCCCCTCGCGGAAGGACTCTCATGAACGGCGTAGCGATGCGCCCTGCCCAGCTGTGGCAGTCGACCCCGGATGCGCTGCGCAAACTCGACCCGCGCACGCTGTGGCGCAACCCGGTCATGTTCATCGTCGAGGTCGGCGCGGTGTTCACCACCGTCCTGGCCGTCACCGACCCGTCCTTCTTCGCCTGGCTGATCACCGTGTGGCTCTGGCTCACCGTGGTCTTCGCCAACCTGGCCGAGGCCGTCGCCGAGGGCCGGGGCAAGGCCCAGGCCGCCGCGCTGCGCAAGGCCAAGCAGGAGACGGTCGCCCGCCGTCTCGTCGGCTGGGGTACGGCCGACGTCCGCGAGGAGCCCGTCGACGCGGTACAGCTCAAGCAGGGCGACATCGTGGTCGTCGAGGCGGACCAGGTCATTCCCGGTGACGGCGACGTGATCGAGGGCATCGCCAGCGTCGACGAGTCGGCGATCACCGGCGAGTCGGCCCCGGTGATCCGGGAGTCCGGCGGCGACCGGAGCTCGGTGACCGGCGGTACCAAGGTGCTCTCCGACCGCATCGTCGTGAAGATCACCCAGCGGCCGGGGGAGAGCTTCCTCGACCGGATGATCTCGCTGGTCGAGGGCGCCGCCCGGCAGAAGACGCCGAACGAGATCGCGCTGAACATCCTGCTCGCCGCGCTCACGATCATCTTCCTGCTGGCGGTGGCCACGCTCCAGCCGATGGCGATCTTCGCGAAGAACTACAACGCGGCCGCGCCCGACTCGCTCACCATCAACGGCGACGGCGTCACCGGCATCGTGCTTGTCTCGCTGCTCGTGGCGCTGATCCCCACCACGATCGGCGCGCTGCTCTCCGCGATCGGCATCGCCGGCATGGACCGGCTCGTCCAGCGCAACGTGCTCGCCCTGAGCGGGCGCGCGGTCGAGGCCGCCGGTGACGTCAACACGCTGCTGCTGGACAAGACCGGCACGATTACGCTGGGTAACCGGCAGGCATCCGAGTTCATCCCGGTCGGCGGCGTCACCGCCGCGCAGGTGGCGGACGCCGCGCAGCTCTCCAGCCTCGCCGACGAGACGCCCGAGGGGCGGTCGGTGGTCGTGCTCGCCAAGAACGAGTACGGGCTGCGCGCCCGGGACGAAGGCGTTATGCCGCACGCGCACTTCGTGCCGTTCACCGCGGAGACCCGGATGTCCGGTGTGGACATCGACGACCGGAAGATCCGCAAGGGGCGGCAGCGGCCGTCATGAGGTGGGTACGCGAAAACGGTGGGCTCGCCGTCACCGACGTCGAACCGGTGGTCGACGGCATCTCGTCCACCGGCGGTACCCCGCTCGTGGTCGCCGAGCAGGTCGGCGGCGAGCCGGCCCGCGCCCTCGGCGTGATCCACCTCAAGGACGTCGTGAAGGCCGGCATGCGCGAGCGGTTCGACGAGATGCGGCGCATGGGCATCCGGACCGTGATGATCACGGGCGACAACCCGCGCACTGCCAAGGCGATCGCGGACGAGGCCGGCGTGGACGACTTCCTCGCCGAGGCCAAGCCGGAGGACAAGCTCGCCCTGATCCGCAAGGAGCAGGAGGGCGGCCGGCTCGTCGCGATGACCGGTGACGGCACCAACGACGCCCCGGCCCTGGCCCAGGCGGACGTGGGCGTGTCGATGAACACCGGTACGTCGGCCGCCAAGGAGGCCGGCAACATGGTCGACCTCGACTCCGACCCGACCAAGCTGATCGAGATCGTGGAGATCGGCAAGCAGCTGCTCATCACCCGTGGCGCGCTCACGACGTTCTCCATCGCCAACGACATCGCGAAGTACTTCGCGATCATCCCGGCGATGTTCGCGGCCGTGTACCCGTCGCTGGACGCGATGAACATCATGCGGCTGCACTCGCCGGCCTCCGCGATCACCTCGGCGATCATCTTCAACGCGTTGATCATCATCGCGCTGATCCCGCTGGCCCTGCGCGGCGTCCGGTACCGGCCGTCGAGCGCCAGCCAGCTGCTCACCCGCAACCTGCTGATCTACGGCCTCGGCGGCATCGTCGCACCGTTCATCGGCATCAAGCTCATCGACCTGCTCGTCGTCCAGTTCCTCCCAGGGATGTAGTGATGCGCCTTCCCGCATGGCTCGGCCAACACCTCGCGGCGCTTCGCGCGCTGCTCGTCTTCACCGTTCTGCTCGGCCTGGCGTACCCGCTCGTCATGGTCGGCGTCGGCACCATCCCAGGGCTGCACGGCCGGGCCGAGGGCTCCCTCGTGGAGAACGCCTCCGGCCAGACAGTGGGCAGCCGACTCATCGGCCAGGCGTTCACCGACGCCGACGGCAACCCGATCCCGAGGTACTTCCAGTCCCGGCCCTCGGCCGCCGGCGACGGGTACGACCCGACGTCCACCGCGGCCAGCAACCTCGGCCCGAGGATGTGATCGACACGGCGGACCGCCAGAGCCTCCTCACCCAGGTGTGCGCGCGAAGCGTCGCTGTGGGCGAGCTGGAGGGCGTCGACGGGAGCCGGCCGTACTGCACTACGGACGGCGTGGGCGCGGTCCTGGCCGTGTTCCACCGGGACGGGCTCACCGGCCCGATCACCCGGGTGGTCAGCGTCAACCAGACCGGTACCCCGTTCATCGCCACGTACCAGGGTGTGCCGGTGCAGAGCGCCCAGGTCGGGGTCGACTACGTCGCCGAGGGCGGCCTGATCGTCCCGATCCGGGGTGACGCACCCGCCAAGCCGGCGGTACCCGCGGACGCGGTCACCGCCAGCGGCAGCGGCCTCGACCCGCACATCAGCACCGCGTACGCGCAGCTCCAGGCGGCCCGCGTCGCACGGGAACGGGCCACCGACGTCGCCGCGGTCCGGCGGCTGATCGACGAGCACACCGACGGTCGGGCACTCGGCTTCATGGGTGAGCCCGCGGTCAACGTGCTTCAGCTCAACCTGGCCCTCGACCGCGAGTTCCCCCGGTAAAGCGAGAAGATCGAGTCATGGCACGTGGTCAGCTGCGCATCTACCTCGGCGCCGCCCCGGGGTGGGCAAGACCTTCACGATGCTGGAGGAGGCCCACCGCCGTAAGAGCCGGGGCACCGACGTGGTGGTCGGGTTCGTGGAGACGCACGGCCGCAGGCACACCGCCGACATGATCGGCGACCTCGAGGTGGTGCCGCGGGCACAGGTTCCGTACCGCGGCACCACCTTCGAGGAGATGGACGTCGACGCGGTCCTGGCCCGCCGGCCGGAGGTCGCGATCGTCGACGAGCTCGCGCACACGAACGTGCCGGGCTCCCGCAACACCAAGCGATGGCGGGACATCCAGGAGCTGCTCGAGGCCGGCATCACGGTGCTGACCACGGTCAACATCCAGCACCTGGAGTCGCTCAACGACGTGGTACAGCAGATCACCGGCGTCGTACAGCAGGAGACCGTGCCCGACGCGATCGTGCGCGGCGCCGACCAGGTCGAGCTCGTCGACATGACACCGGAGGCGCTGCGCCGGCGGATGGCGCACGGCAACGTGTACAAGCCCGACAAGGTCGACGCGGCGCTGGGCAACTACTTCCGGGTCGGCAACCTCACCGCGCTGCGCGAGCTGGCGCTGCTGTGGCTGGCCGACAAGGTCGACGAGCAGCTCGACAGGTACCGCGCCGAGAACCGGATCGGCGGTACCTGGGAGACCCGCGAACGCGTCGTCGTCGCGCTCACCGGCGGGCCCGAGGGCGACACGCTGATCCGGCGGGCGGCCAGGATCGCCGCCCGCAACAAGGGCGCCGAGCTGCTCGCCGTACACGTCACCCGCGCCGACGGCCTGGCCGGTGCCGACCCCGCGCTGCTGGCCCGCCAGCGGCTGCTCGTGGAGGGGCTCGGCGGCACGTACCACCAGGTCGTGGGCAACGACGTGTCCGACGCGCTGCTCGCCTTCGCCCGCGGCGTCAACGCCACCCAGCTCGTGCTCGGCGCCAGCCGCCGCGGCCGGCTCGCGCAGATCTTCGCCGCGGGCATCGGCGTGACGACCACCGCGCGGTCCGGCGCGATCGACGTACACCTGGTCACCCATGAGGAGATCGGCCTGGGCCGCCGCCGCCCGATCATCTCCAGCCGGGCCGCGCTCTCCCGCCCGCGCCGGCTCGCCGGCTTCGGCCTCGCCGTCTTCGGCCTGCCGCTGCTGACCCTCCTGCTCTGGGTCGAGCGCGGCGAGCTGGCGCTGGCCAGCGACATCCTCTTCTACCTCGCCTGGGTCATCCTCGTGGCGCTGGTCGGCGGGATGTGGCCGGCGCTGCTCACCGCCGCGGCCGGCTCGCTGCTGCTCAACTACTTCTTCACGGCACCGATCCGCCGGTTCACCATCGCCGAGACGGAGAATCTGCTCTCCCTCGCCGTGTTCCTGATCATCGCGGTCGCGGTCAGCGCGGTCGTGGACACCGCCGCACGCCGTACCCGGGAAGCCGCCCGGGCCAGCGCGGACGCCTCCACCCTCGCCACCGTCGCGGGCAGCGTGCTGCGCGGCGCCCGCCCGCTGCCGGCCCTGCTGGAACGCCTGCGCGAGCTGTTCGGCCTCGGATCGGTCACCCTGCTCGAACGCCGCCCCGACGTGCCCGTGGCCCCGGACCGACAGCGCGACCCGGACGCCTGGCAGGTCGCCGCGACGGTCGGCGACAAGCCGTGCGCCGCGCCGGGGGAGGGCGACGTGGACGTACCGGTCGACGACAACCTCGCGCTCGTGCTGCGCGGCCGCCCGCTCGCCGCCGAGGACCGGCGCGTCGTGGAGGCGTTCGCCGCGCAGGCCGCGCTGGCGCTGCGCCAGGAACGCCTCGCCGCCCAGGCAGCCAAGGCCCAGCCGCTCGC
This sequence comes from Phytohabitans flavus, assembly GCF_011764545.1. Lineage (GTDB taxonomy): Bacteria > Actinomycetota > Actinomycetes > Mycobacteriales > Micromonosporaceae > Phytohabitans > Phytohabitans flavus. The sequence continues at coordinate 2,528,565 of NZ_AP022870.1, forward strand.
CGAGGCGGACAAGATGCGCACCGCGCTGCTCGCCGCGGTCAGCCACGACCTGCGTACCCCGCTCGCCTCCGCCAAGGCCGCGGTGACCAGCCTGCGCAGCCACGACGTCGACTTCTCCGACGACGACCGCGAGGAGCTGCTCGCCGCCGCGGACGAGTCGCTGGACAAGCTCGGCCGCCTTGTCGCCAACCTGCTGGACATGAGCCGCCTCCAGGCCGGTGTACTCGGTCTCACGCTCGCCGAGATCGGCATCGAGGACGCCGTACCGCGCGCGCTCGACGAGCTGGGCGACCGGGGCGGACGGTGCGCATGCGGTACCCGGACGACCTGCCCGCCGTCCGCGCCGACCCCGCGCTGCTGGAACGCGTCCTTGTCAACGTCATCGGCAACGCGCTCCGCTACAGCCCGCCCGACCGCCCGCCGACCGTCACCGCCAGTGACCTGGACGGGCAGGTCGAGCTGCGGGTGGTGGACCACGGGCCGGGGATACCGGAGGACCAGCGGGGCAGCATGTTCATGCCGTTCCAGCGGCTCGGCGACCGGGACAACCACAGCGGCGTCGGTCTCGGCCTCGCCCTGTCCCGGGCCTCGCCGAGGCGATGGGCGGCACCCTGACCCCGGACACCACGCCCGGCGGCGGCCTGACGATGGTGCTGCGCCTGCCGTCGGCCGAGCCGCCGGTCGCGGCCAGCGAGGAGGAGGCCACCGCGCTGGCGGACCGGGCGATTCTCGAACGCATCCAGCGCCGCCCCCGCACGGCTTCCGAGCCTGCCAGCGACGGACGTGAAGGAGGCTAGATGGCCCGCATCCTGGTCGTCGACGACGAACCGCAGATCCTGCGTACGCTGCGCATCAACCTGCGCGCCCGCGGCTACGACGTGGACACCGCCGCAGACGGCGCGACCGCGCTGGAGGCCGCCGCCCGCCGTCCGCCCGACCTTGTCGTGCTCGACTTAGGACTGCCCGATGTGGACGGTGTCGAGGTCATCCGCCGGCTGCGCGGCTGGACCGCCGTTCCGGTGATTGTCCTTTCCGGACGGGCGAGCAGCGCCGACAAGGTAGCCGCGCTCGACGGCGGCGCCGACGACTACATCACCAAGCCCTTCGGCGTGGACGAGCTTCTGGCCCGCATCCGCGCCGCCACCCGCCGCGTATCCTCGCCGGCCGGTGGCGACAGGTCACAGCTCCACATCGGACAGCACACAGTGGACTTCGCCGACCGCGTGGTACGCGCCGCGGACGGCAGCGCGGTCCGCCTCACCCCGACCGAGTGGCACCTGCTGGAGATCCTGGCCCGCCACCCGGGCAAGCTGGTGAGCCAGCGGCAGCTGCTGGAGCAGGTGTGGGGCCCGACGTACACGAACGAGACCCACTACCTGCGCCAGTACATGGCCCAGCTACGCCGCAAGCTGGAGGCCGACCCGGCCCACCCCAAGCACCTGCTCACCGAGCCCGGCATGGGCTACCGCCTACAAAGCGGCCGCCCCGAATCCACCCCGACTGAGCCCGACCCGCGCCTACCCACGCGGTCCCGAGGTCATGCCGCAGGACGCAGCCGCGGGTGGCGGGTCTCCCAGGCTTGCCGGACGGGACGCGGCAGGTTGAGCTGTGGCCAGACCCGGGCCAGGACGCGCCCGTTGATCCACTGGCGTAGCTCGTCGCGGCGGATCGCTTCGCGCAGCACGTTCTCGTACATCCACAGGAGCAGGTCGGGGTCGTCGAGGTCGAAACGCCGGTTGGGATTCCACATCAGGCGCTGCGGAAGCTGAACCCCACCGTGGTCGGGGCCGACGAGCTCGTCGAGACTGTCGGCAACGAGCACAGGGCGGTTGGGCCGCGCCAGATGGATGACGCGACCGGTGCTGGTACCACCCGCCACGAACCTCACTTTACCGGCCCCTCAGCCCGCAACGGCCCCCGACGGTTGCGCGGACACCCCGACCGGTACTCCCGAACGGCGCCGACCGCACAAGTGGAGCGGGTTAGTGGGCGGGCAGTCGTGGGTAACCGGCAAGCAATGGGACCGAACACTGCACCAGCAGGTGAAACCCGGTTCGCGTTCGACTTCCTCACGTCGGCGCGGTTGCCGCTGGCGGTGATCGGCGTTACCCCGGCGACCGCGTGGGTGGTGCTGGCGGACGGCAGGTTCGAGATCAGGTTTGGCTTCTGGCGGCTGACGACCACCCGGGCGAACGTGGTCTCCGCCCGGCGGACCGGCCCGTACCGGTGGTGGCGGGGCCTCGGTCCGCGGCTCTCGATGGTCGACCGGGGTGTCACCTTCGGTACGAGTACCGGCCCGGGCGTCTGCGTCAGCTTCGCCTCCCCGGTGCCCGCGCTCGCGCCCGGCGGGTGGCTGCGCCATCCCGCGGTGACGGTCACCGTCGCCGACCCGGACGCGCTCGTCAATGCCTTGACCCGCGGCGAGCGTGCCGGGCCGTGAGCCGGCCCGGCACGCTACCGCTGAGCGGTCAGGTGAGGGGTTCGATCCAGATGTTGCGGTACTGCACGGTGTTCTGGTGGTCCTGGAGCCGGATCGACCCGGTCGCCGGGCCTTCGGGGATGCTGCCGCCGGTGGGTCCGGTGATGGCGACGTTGTCGTGGACGACCACGCCGTTCCAGGTGACGGTGACCCGGGCATCCTCGGTCTTGGCGCCGTCGCTGCCGTAGCGGGCGGCGCGGAACTCGATGTCGTACGCCTGCCAGGTCTCCGGCGCCGTGGCCGCGTTGACGTCGGGCGGCTTCTGGAGGTAGATGGCGCCGGCCTCGTTGTTGTCCAAGGTCGGGTCGCCGTACGAGTCGAGGATCTGGACCTCGTACCGTTCCTGGAGGTAGACGCCGCTGTTGCCGCGGTTCTGCCCGGTCACGTCGGGCGGCAGGAGCGGCACCTTGAACTCGACGTGCAGCCGGAAGTCACCGAACGCCTGCTTGGTGCGCAGGTCGCCGTTGCGGACCTCCATCGCATCGCCGGGTACGAGCGGCCAGCTCGCGGTACGCCCGTCGGTGTGCTGCCACTCCGCGCGGGAGCCGCCGTCGAACAGGACGATCCGCTCGCCCGGCTTGCGCACCGAGATCAGGTCCAGGTTGACGTGGCCGGTGTCGGTGGCGTCCACCCGGTACTGGATGGCGTTGACGCCCCGGCGCAGCGTGAGCCGTTCCGTCTTGGTGGCCCATTCGTCCCAGGTGACCGTCGTGGGCAGCACGGTCTGTCGCACTTTGCGGCTGTTGACGTGGATGCTCACCGACTTGTCGCCCCGGAACGGGTTGGGTCCGTTGCTGTAGCGGAGCCCGACCTCGTACTCGCCGGCCTCGCTCACCTCGACGTGCATGGTGGTGGCCGCGTTCAACGAGCCGTACCCGTCAACGAAACCGACGCCCGAGTAGCCGCGGTGGTCCGTGTTCAGCCCGGCGCCGCCCTCGCGGTGGCCTTCCTCGGCCTCGTAGAAGACCCGGTCCGGCTGGGGGCCGGGGATCTCGTTCAGGGTGTACCAGGCCTCGGTGTTCCACAGCTCCTCACCGTTGGCGGCGGTGAACGGGCGGGGCGAGCGCAGGTGCACCACACGGTCACGCTGGAGGCCGTCGACGGTCAGCGTGACGATCTTGCGGTCGGCGGAGACCTTCACACCGGTGACGGTCAGCGCCTCCTCGTCGATCTTCGGGCCGCCGTACGCCGGGGTGGGCGCGTACCGCCACTGCGCGAGGCGGTAGCCCTGCGCGATGCTCTCGATGGTGGCGGTGGAGAGCGGGCGGGTGTACTCGATCTTGAAGCCGTCGCGGGTCGCGCTCATCGACTTCATGTCGAACACGTTGGTGCCGTTCGGGGTCAGCTTCTGAAGCCCGTACGCGAGCTTGCCGGGCTGTCCCCAGTTGCCGCCCGCGCCGAGGCCGCCGACGTAGATCGCGCCGTCCGGGCCGATGTTGACCTCGTTGACGCCGGCCTCGAGTCCCTGGGTGTGCCGGAAGACCGCGCCCTGGTACTCGCCGTGCACCTGCTCCAGGTACGCGCGCTGAAGCCCGCCGTACGTGACGTCGCCGATCAGGAGCTGGCCACGGTACGGCCCCGACTTGAGCAGTACCGGCGTGCTGGGGGAGTTGGCGATGTCGTTCTGTGGCAGCCACAGGATCGGGCGGGTCACCGGGTTGGCGTCGAACGGCCCAGCCGGGTTCGTGTAGTGGTTGAAGAACGTGTCCTGCTCGATCCGGACGAGCTTGGAAGCGGGCAGCCAGCCACCCTGGTTGTCGGTGACGAGCAGGTCGTTGTCCGGGCCCCAGCCGATGCCGTTCGGGGTGCGCAGGCCGCCGGCGGCGTAGCTGATCTTGCCGGTGCGCCGGTTCACCACGATGCTGGTACCCCGGTTCGGCGCGGGCTGCGGGTTGGTGGTGGCGCCGCCCAGGTTGATCGCGACCGAGAGGTTGAGGTAGAAGTTGCCGCCCTTGTAGAGCAGGCCGAACGCGAACTCGTGGAAGTTGCCGCCGAACGGCCAGGTGGCCAGCGTGCGGTACTCGTCGGCGACCTCGTCACCGTTCGTGTCGCGCAGCTCGGTGAGCTCGTGCTTCTGGGACACGTAGACGATGCCGTCGACGACCGCCACGCCCATCGGCTCTTTCAGGCCGCTCGCGATCCTCTTGTACGTGACCTGGGCGGGGCCGGTCGCGCCGGTCGCACCGTCCACGATGTACACCTCGCCGAGGAGCTTGTCGCTGCCGCCCCAGGTGCTGATGACCAGCCGGCCGTCGGCGGTCCAGGCCATCCCGGTGACCTGCGGCTCGAAGCCGGCGGGCCGCAGGTCGGTCAGGGTGTAACCGGGGTGCACCGACTCCAGCGGGAGGCCGTCTCCCGGCGCGTCGGCGACACCCTGGCACGCCTTGTACCCCGGCGCGGTCACCCGGACGACGCCGGCGTCCGTGCTCAGCACCGAGTTGGGTACGACGGCGAACGCCGCGGCGCCCGGCGGCTGCCACGACAGGGTGAGCTGCTGGCCGCCGCCGGCCTCGAAGTGCTCCACCCGCAGCGCGTGGTAGCCCTCGGTCAGCGTGACCGTGCCGTCCTTCGGCGTGGCGCCGTGCAGGCCGTCGTGGTCGACCACCAGCGCGTCGTCGATGTACAGCCGGGAGCCGTCGTCGCTGGTCAGGCGGAACGTATACGCACCCGCGGCCGGGATGTCGATGTTGGCCAGCGCGTGGGTGAGGAAGTTGTCCTCGAAGCCGAAGTCGGCCGCGCTGGACCAGTCGATGACCGGCATCAGCTTGTCGACGTTCGGTGTCTGTCCGGGCTTGAGGGTGCAGATCTCGGCGAGCGGCACCCGTATGTCGTACGTGCGCAGGGTTACGCCGGGCTCCTGAGGCGGCAGGTCGGCGGCCCGGGCAGGGGCCGGCGACGTGCCGGTGGCCATCAGCGGGCCGAGGAGCGCGGCACCGAGAAGCGCGACGAGGCGGCGCGCTCGTGGGGGGCGAAGGGGCATTTCCTTCCTCCTTGGAACGGTGCTCGTGGGCGATCGCCGTCGAGACCGCGCCGAGGGTGCCTGCCCGGTGGCGGAGAGATGAACCTCGATCATGGCGATAGGGGACATCATCGACCACATTCGTCGGCGCCGCCACATCTTTCGATCGAAAGACTCAAACTTTTATCTACGTGAGCGAAACCGAGGGTCCCGTGGTGTTGGGGACTTTGGTCCCGCCGAGGTGGGGAGTCACGGCCCGGGTGCCGGCGGCCGGTGAACGCGAGGCTGTAGGTGTCAACAAGTCAAGGACTTCCATCCCGGAGGCGACGATGTCCACCACCAACAGCGGTCAGGTCAAGGTGCCGGCCCACACTCTGGAGAAGGCCGAGGCTCCCGGCCACATGCTCACCACTTCCGCGGCCCGTGCGCTGGCTGTGCTGCGGGTCGGTACCGGGTTCGTGTTCTTGTGGGCGTTCCTGGACAAGACGTTCGGGCTCGGCTTCTCGACCGCGAGCGAGCGGGCTTGGGTCAACGGCGGTTCGCCCACCAAGGGCTTCCTGTCCCACGTCGGGGTTGGTCCGTTCCAGTCGATCGCGCACAGCATCGCTGGCGCCTGGTGGGCCGACACCCTCTTCATGGTCGGTATGGGCGCGGTCGGTATCGCGTTGATCGCCGGTGTCGGCCTGCGCGTCTCGGCGGCGGCTGGTTCGCTGATCATGGTGATGATGTGGGCGGCGGAGTTCCCGCCCGACCGGTTCACGGCGGCTGGTGAGGCGTCGGGGTCGACCAACCCGTTCATGGACTACCACCTGATCTACGCGCTCGTCCTGGCCGTGCTCGCGCTCACCTACGCCGGGCACACCTGGGGGCTGGGCCGGGTTTGGGCCCGCTTGCCTCTCGTCCAGAAGAACCGCTGGATGATCTGACCCCCTCCGGGAGCGTGGCCGGGCCGCCATTGGCGGCCCGGCCACGTGCGCGCCTACCGCCCTTCGGCGGCCTGCCCGGGCGGTGTGTCCAACCGCTGTCGACCACCTGGCCGGACGTGCGGTCTACCTATCGTCGGGCGGCCCGGCCGGGTGTCGCCTAGCCGCTGTCGGCGGCGTTGCCGGGCGTGTGGCCTACCGGCCGCCGCCGGCGGCCTCGCCGGGCGCGGGCCGCCGGCCGAATACCAGGCGGAAGTCGTGCAGAGCGAACGTGAGCAGGGGACGCCGTCCGGCGAGGTAGGCGAGCGGCCCGTCCGGCGCTACCCGCCAGGCCGCCTTCGCGAGGCGGACGGTGGCGCGGGCGCGGACCGGCGTGGTCTTCGTCCGGTCGCCGACTACCTGGATGACCGAGAACCCCGCGGGCCAGCGCCCCGGCAGGCGTAAGCCCGCCCGCAGTTCGGCCTCGGCAATCCCACCGGCCGAGTCGCCGGTTGCGGCCCCCGCGTCAAGCCCGGCCCGGGCGTCCGCTACGGGTCGCGCGTCCGCTGTGGCGCGGGCGTCGAGACCGGGGCGCGTGGTGGTGCGGAAGTCGAGGTCGGCCAGTTCCTTCGGGATGCCCCACAGCTCGCGCCCGCCGTCCCGCGAGGCGGTGCTGTCCACCCAGATGTCCACGATGGACACCAGCGGCCGCCCGGCGCGGCGGACCAGCACGGCGGAGAGCAGCTCGCGGTACTCCAGCACCCCGCCCGGTCCGTAGTCCACCCACGCGGTACCGATCAGGCCACGGCCGGCGACGATTAGCGGCCGCACCTCGGCGGCGAGCGTGGCGGGCAGCGGCGGGAGCAGGGCGCGGGGGAGCGGCCAGACCGAGACGTACATCTGGCCGCGCAGGTCCCAGGGCTCGGGCGGGTAGCTCACCGCTCCATGCTGACGCCCACACCCGAACAATGCCCGGCAAGCCCGAGAACCCCTGAACCAAACCGGTGGATCTAGAGAGGGCAGATCATGGTACTTAGTTGCCCCTGGAGGGGCAGTTCGGTACCACGATCCGTCGCGTACACCAACCCGACCGCGCCGATCAAGGAAGCGTCTGCGCGGTCGCCGCGGGACCAGCATCTGCGCCTGCGCACCCACCTCTACCCCGCGTCCGGCAACACCCCCGGGGGGCTTGGACCGCGGACGTGGCAGCGGAGGTCGGGGATCTCGGCGAGCGCCAGCGAGCCGCCGGCCTGCGCGGTGCCCGCGGGAGCAAACGGTCAGCGGCTGACGCGGACCGGGGCAAATACCTTGTCTCAAGAAATCGAATGTGACCCCTACCCCAGAAGATCTCGAAATCCAGAGCGTGGCCGTCCTATTCGGACAGTATGGCGTACGCGCGCACCGGGAAGGTGCCGAAGTCCCGTACGCGCGGCGGTGCGGCGTGCAGGCGGGCGCCGGTGGGCGGCAGCTTGTCGAGCCCGGTGAGGTGCTCCAGCACCGGGATGCCGGCGGCGAGCAGGATCGAGTGGGCGGGGCGGGTGTCGCCGGCGGTGCTGTCGATGTTGACGCTGTCGATGCCGACGAGGCGGGCTCCCGCGGCGGCGAGCGCCTTGGCGCCGTCCTCGGTGAGGTATGGGGCGTCGGACGCGCCGTACTCCTCGGTGCCCCAGTGCCGGTCCCAGCCTGTGTGCAGCAGCACCGCGGCGCCGGCCACCTCGTACGGGGCCAGGGCCCGCGCGCTCACTCCCGGCTCGGCGCTACCGGTCACCCGGACGAGTACCACGGACAGGTCGGCGACCGCGTCGAGCGGGAGACCGGCCAGATCGGTGCCGTCCGCGTACCGGTGGAAAGGGCTGTCGAGGTAGGTGCCCGTGTTGCCCACCATGCTGATGCGGTCGATGCCGAACTCGGTGCCGGGCGCGTAGCGCCCGCGCGACTCGGCCCGCGTCAGGTGTGGCGTGATCTCCGGTCCGGGCAGGCCGGGATAGGTGGTCATGCCGGCGCTGATCACGTGGTTGAGCTCGACGAGCCGTCGCCCGCCGCCGCCGACAGCGGACCGCGACGCGACACGCGTGCCCTTGTGCGCCTCGGCGACGACCCGCACGTCGCGCAGCCGCACCTCGCCGACCATCAGCAGGCCCAGCTCGCGCACGAACAGGTCGGCGAGCACGTCCTCGGCGACCTCGGCGCCGGGCACGTCCAGCCGGAAGCCCCGCACCCGCAGGTCGCCCCCGTTGGTAAAGGTCACGTCGGCGTCGAAGGCCGCCCGGTACTCCGTCATGGCCTGATCGTCCCGTGCTCAGGCATTCAGCGGTAGCGCATGCTTCTACATCCCGCGTTCAGAATCCCTGAATTCCGGAGAGAACCCGGCGCCGGGCGGGTATCTCTGGCACGCGACGGCGGCCCAACCGCCGGCGGGGGAGGGCGGAGGCGGTCATGGGGGACAACTGGCGCACCAAGGTACGTCCGCGGCTGTTGCGGCGCTCCGAAAGCCGTACCCCGACCGGTCCTCCGCCGGAGCTCTCGATGGACCCCCGGGCGGCCCAGGACGGCCAGGTCCCGCCGGTGGAGGAGAGCGTCGTCACGTCGGCGATCTACGCCGGCGGGCGGCGGATGGATACCCCACAGACCGTGGCGGGGACCTCGGAGTGCATGCGGAACACGCCGAACGCGATGGCTTGGATCGGGCTGTACCGGCCGGCGGAGGCGCAGCTGCTGACCGTGGGTGAGGAGTTCGGGCTGCACGAGCTGGCGCTGGAGGACGCGATCGTCGCGCACCAGCGGCCGAAGCTGGAACGGTACGGCGACACGCTCTTCGTGGTGCTGCGCGCGGCGCGCTACCTGGACGACCTGGAGGAGGTCGACTTCGGCGAGTTGCACCTGTTCGTCGGGCCCGAATTCGTGGTCACCGTGCGGCACGGCGCGGCGCCGGACCTGCCTGCCGTGCGCCGGCGGCTGGAGGGGGACCCGAAGCTGCTGGCGCGGGGTCCGGAGGCGGTGCTGTACGCGATCCTGGACACGGTGGTGGACGGGTACGCGCCGGTGATCGCCGGCCTCCAGAACGACATCGACGAGATCGAGACCCAGGTGTTCGGCGGCGACCCGAAGGTGTCCCGCCGCATCTACGAGCTGTCCCGCGAGGTGGTCGAGTTCCAGCGGGCCACCCGGCCGCTGCTGGAGATCCTGGCGGGACTGACCGCCGGGTTCGACAAGTACCGCACGGACCCCGAGTTGCGCCGCTACCTGGCGGACGTGGCCGACCACGCGACGACGGCGGCCGAGCGGGTGGACGGGTTCCGGCAGGCGCTCGCCGACATCCTCACCCTCAACGCGACGCTCGTCTCGCAGTCGCAGAACGAGGAGATCCGGCAGCTGACCCGCGCGTCGTTCGCGCAGAACGAAGAGATAAAGCGGGTCTCGGCCTGGGCGGCGATCCTGTTCGCGCCGACGCTGATCGGCACCATCTACGGGATGAACTTCGACCACATGCCGGAGCTGCACTGGCTGTTCGGCTACCCGTTCGCCCTCGCCCTCATGGCATTGACGTGCGCCACCCTGTACAGCTTGTTCCGTCATCGCGGCTGGCTCTGAAGAAATTGAGCTACCGCGGCGTTCGTCGTGGTCCAGACCGTCGCTCCCGCGGCCTCACCCTTCGCGTTTGGCAAGCTCAGCCCCCAAAGGTGGGGCCGCCGCCAGCGGCGCTGGCGGCGGCCCCGAAAGGTGGTGCGGGGTTACGGCGCCGCGGGCGGCGGGGTCACCTGGACGGTGACCCACTTGTTGCCGTGGCCGGGGTAGAGCAGCCGGAACCCGACGCCGAAGTTGACGCCGGCGTCACCGGGGTTGCCCGTGCCGGTCAGGACGCCGCCACCCAGGTCGAGGCCGTACTGGCCCTTCGCCGGCTTGCCGTTCTTGTCCACGATCCGGACGGTGTACGGCGTGTTGCCCTCGGAGGGCAGCACGACCGACGCGTCGATGTCGCGGTAGAAGTACGGGTTGGCGGCGTTGAGGTCGGGCCGGTACTCGATACCGGGGTACCAGGTCTTGGCGTCGGTGAAGCTCGTGACGCCGGGCTGCGACTTGAACTTCGTGCAGTACGCGCTGAACGGCTCGTTCGGCGCCTCGTAGCAGTCGGTGAACGGGTACGTCTTGCCGAATCCGAACGCCGCGTTCGACGACTGCGGCCGGGACGGCAGGTTGTTGAGCCCCGACGGGTCCTTGTCGGCGGCCAGGCCCTGCCGGCGCAGCGGATCGAAGTGCGAGTCGACGATCAGCAGGCCGCCCTTGCTACCGATGCTCGGCGGGTCGCCCAGGTTGTTGAGGACCAGGTTGAGGTTGCCGTAGCTGGTGTCGCGGTACCACACCAGCAGACCCGGCGCGTTGTAGGGCACCCGCTCGACCTTCCAGGCACCGTCCCGGTTGTAGTTCGTGTTGTACGCGTACTTCAGGCCCTCGTCGAAGCCGTCGTGGTTGCGCCACTCGGCGAGGTAGTAGTGCGCGTACGAGAACTTGCCGGGCGAGATGCTCCAGCCGGTGCCGGTCGTGTTGGTGAACGAGGTGACCGTCGGCGTCCAGCCGTTGTTGCCGCTCTCCGCGTCGTCCGACCAGGTCGTGGTGCCGTCCGCGGTGACCGAGAAGTCGTCCGTGAACCAGCCGACGTCCTCGAACGCCTCGTCGGTGGCGTACCGCAGCCGCAGCTGGACGGTCTGCCCCGCGAACGGGGTCAGGCTGACGTAGTCGTGCCGCCAGTCGCCGCCCGTGTTGCCGGTGAGGCCGTACTTCTTGTCGCCGAAGTCGTGCATCCGGCCGTGCGGGTCGGCGTAGCCGTCGTCCGTGGAGACGAGGGTGCCCGCCGCGTCGAAGACCTTCTGCTCGGCCCAGGTGGCGCCACCGTCGGTGGACACCTCGACGAAGCCGAAGTCCCAGTCCTCTTCGATCTGGTAGTGGTTCCACAGCCAGAACCGAATGTCGCCGCCGGCCGGAACCGCCAGCTCGCGGGTCATGCGGATGTCCGCCCACGCCTGGTCGTTGTTGGTCCACCACTGGCCCGTGCCGCTGTGCGGTGTGGAGAGGGCGACCTCCTTGGTGGGCAGGTTGACCCGGACGCCGTCCTCGGTGCCCACCGGGGTGCGCGACGTCTGGCCCACCTTGACCCGGGCCGGGTCGTCGCCCGGGTTGAGGATCAGCGGGTCGGCCCAGCCGAGCACGAACTTGTCCCAGAGGCCCATGTGCGTCGGGATGCCCTGGAAGATCGGCCCGGTGTGCGAGCCGGAGGACATCAGGTCCCAGAAGTCGACGTCGGACTCGCCGCCGGACGCGATGTCGTACAGGTCCGGCAGGCCGAGGTCGTGGCCGTACTCGTGGGCGAAGACACCGACGCCGGAGTCCTCGGGCTGCACGATGTAGTTGCTGATCATCGTGTTGGTACCCGGGATCGTGTGACCGGGGACGACGGTGGAGGAGTGGGCCCAGATCGCGTACGGACCCTGGGCACCGCCGCCACCGGACTTGTCCTCACCCGCGTGCACCAGCACCAGGTGGTCGACGACGCCGTCCGGCTCGTTGATGTTGCCGTCGCCGTCCGCGTCCGACACGTCCTCGAGGTCGTAGTCGGCCCACGGGAAGTTCGGGTTCTGCGCCGCGAGGACGTTGACCGCGTCGATGCCCAGCGTCGCCGCGCCGCCCGGGTTGTCCGGGTGCCCGTTCATGTCCTGGCTCTGGCCGGCCACCCACTCGCCGTCGACGAGCGTGCAGGTGTCGGCGCCGTACCACGCCTCGGAGTGCGGAACCGTCACCCACGGGGTCGCCTCACCGTCTACGGTGTACGCCCCCTTCGACATCTCCAGGTACATGTTGTGCATCGTGTACCCACGCAGGTTGATGCCCCGCTTGCCGTCCGGGCCGCGCAGGTCCTTGCGCACTCGGTCGGTGATGCCGTCTCGGGTGTAGAGCATCTTGTTGTACAGGTCCGGCGAGAAGTCCGGCACCCAGAAGCTGTTGTTGTCCGGGTGGGACGCGTTGGCCGGGTTCGGGATGTTGTTGTGCAGCGGCCCGCTCTGTACGTTGCCGGGCACGCAGTCGCGTTCGTTCTGCGGAGTGGTGGCGTCGTCGAATGTCGCCTGCGGCACCATCACACCGGAGAAGTCGTCATTCGCGTTCGGGTTGAACTCGACGAGAATTGTCAGCAGCTTCGCGACCTGGGTCTCGTCGGCCTGCTTGTAGCGGATGTGCCGGGGGTTCTTGCCGGTGCGGATCGCTTCGGCCTCGGTCCTGGCCAGGCTGCGGGCGGCGACCGGGTTGCCCTCGGAGAACTTGCGACCGTACTGGGTCACCGGGTCCGGCTGCGCCTGCTTGACCTTGTGCTTGCCGGCCGTGGTCACGACTTCTTTGCCGTCCGAGGCGCGCTCCACCTTCGGCTCGACATAGTTGATGTAGAAGTCACGGTCCGTCGGGATGAATCTGGCGGGGCGGTCAGCCGCCGCTGGACCGGCCGAGGTCACCGACACACCAGCGATTGCGACGACCAGCATGGGTACCGAAATCAGTGCCCGTCTTTTCCTGCTTGTCCACATAGTCCCCCGCTGGATGTACGACGTAACAACGTCCTCCCCTTTCCGCGCGCGTCAGTGCACGAGGTGATCACCGCACGTACCCGGTCGGACACGCGGGCGACGAGAGGACGCTATGCCACACCCGGTCCATGGACAACCACCGTTGCCGATTGAGCGGCGGGCGAGTTCGATCAACCGGACAGTTGGTGCTTGTCCGTCATGCCGGGCTCGTCGACCCGGCCGACCCGAGCCTGGGGCGCCGTGCTGCCACTACTCCGCCGCGCCTGAAAAGCGTGGACTCCGGGCACGGGGGTACCTGCCAAAGGGGGTGAGAGCTATGACGGACAACAGTGCGGAGCGGCGGCGGGAGAAGCAGCCGCGGACCGGTGCGGAGCAGCCGTGGGAGCCGGAGGACCTGGTGATCTCGGAAGGGAAGGATCCCACGCCGGAAAGGCTCGAGGAGGCGCGGCGCCGGCTGGCCGACGAAGGGCCCTCGGCGATCGAGCGGTCGGCGCCGTAACGGCCGGCTACCGGGCGTTGCCTGGCCCTGAGGGCTGCTGTACCGTCGCCTACGCCCTAAACCGGCACGGGGCCGGTGGCAGGGCTTCGGGGAATAGTGCTGTGGCGCCTGTTGCGCGGTCATTGGCCATTTCTCGTGGTGGTCGCCGCGGGTGCGGCATTCCGCGTGCTGGCGATGATCGGGTATTCGCCGGGGTTCTGGTTTTTCGGTGACTCCACCATTTACGTCAATGGTGCGTACACCCATGTTCCCAACCCGTCCCGGCCGTACGGGTACTCGTTCGTACTTTCGGTACTGTCGCCGCTGCATTCGGTCCGCCTGATCATCGGCCTTCAGCACCTGCTCGGCCTCGCGGTGGCGATACTCATGTACGCCTTCCTGCGCCGCCGCGACCTCGCCCGGTGGCTGGCCACGATCGCCGTCGCGCCGATCCTGCTGGACGCGCGCACCGTGCTGCTGGAGCACTTCCTGATCGCCGAGTCGCTCTTCATCGCGCTGCTGGTGGGCGCGGTGATCGCGCTGTGCTGGTCGGAGCGGCCGGGCTGGTGGGCCGCGGCCGGCGGCGGGACGCTGCTCGCGGCGGCCGCCCTGACCCGTACGATCGCGCTGCCGCTGGTCGTCGTCGTGGCGCTCTACCTGCTGGTACGCCGTGCCGGGCTGCTGCGCGTCGGCGCCTTCGCCATGGCGTTCGCCATACCGCTGGCCGGGTACGCGGTGTGGTACGAGCACCACCACGGCACCTACTCGCTGGGCACGTTCACCGGCCGGTTCATGTGGGCCCGCACCATGTCGTTCGTCGACTGTGCCAAGGTCCACAACCTCACCGCGCGGGAGCGGCAGATCTGCCCGCCCGAGCCGCTGGGTGAGCGGAGGGCCGTCGACCTGTACATCTGGTCGCGCGCCTCGCCGGCCGCCAAGTTTCAGAAGCGGGAGCACGACGCGATGTTCGCGTCGTTCGCGCGCAAGGCGATCATGGCCCAGCCGCTCGACTACGCCCGGACCGTCGCGGTCGAGACGTGGTTCATGGTGCGCGTCGGCCCGGATCCCGACGACCGGTATTCGTGCTTCGACCAGCTGTGGAGCTTTCCCACCGCCGGGCTGACCAACTGCCAGCCGATCATGGCGCCCGAGGACATCGCGACGCGGCGCGAGGGGGTCAACGGGTCGGAGCACCGGACCGCCCTCACCGGCCCGCTACACACTTACAGCCAGGTGGGGACGCTGCCGGCCACGTTCACCGCGCTCTGCCTCCTGCTCGCGATCGCCGCGCCGCTGGTCCGGCGCTGGCGGCGGGTGGCGCAGGACCGGCGGGACGTGATCGACGGGCTGTTCCTGACCGGCGTCGCGTTCGGCATGATCGTCATCTCGGTCGCGACGTCGGTGATGGAGCCCCGGTACACGGTGCCGTCGATCCCGCTGGCCGCCATGGGCGCGGCCCTCGCGCTCAGGCGCGGACACCGCGCCCGCGCACCGGAGCCCACGCTCACGCCCGCGGCCGCGCCGGCGGAGCAGATCGCGGCCTGAGACGGCCGTCGCCGGGCGGGGAGTATCCCGTCCGGCGAAGTGGTGGCGCAGGCGATAGGGAAAGCCGGTAAACGCCAGAAATCGGGACGGTTCCGTGCGGAGGATAGGGCGCAGGCCGTCACGAGAGAGGCAGGGCCACCATGTCGTTTGTGAAGGTCGGCGCCGAGAACGGCGCCGACATCAAGCTCTACTACGAGGACCACGGGCAAGGACAGCCCGTGGTGCTGATCCACGGGTACCCGTTGAACGGGCGCTCGTGGGAGCGGCAGCACCGTGAGCTTCTGGACGCCGGCTACCGGGTGATCGCGTACGACCGGCGCGGGTGGGGCATGTCAAGCCGTCCCACGCTGGGGTACGACTACGACACCTTCGCCAGCGACCTGAACATGCTCATGGAGCAGCTCGACCTCAGCGACGCCGTGCTTGTCGGCTTCTCGATGGGCACCGGCGAGGTGACCCGCTACCTGGGCAACTTCGGCTCGTCCCGGGTAACCAAGGCGGCGCTGCTCGGCGCGATCCCGCCGTTTCTGCTGAAGACCGGCGACAACCCCGAGGGCGTCGACCAGCAGGTGTTCGACGACATCAAGAGCTCGATCCTGGCTGACCGGTACGCGTACTTCAAGATGTTCTTCGACAACTTCTACAACGTCGACAAGCTGGCCCCGACCCGGATCAGCCCGCAGGCGTGGCAGGCCAGCTTCAACGTGGCCGCGGACGGCTCGCCGTGGGCCTCCTACGTGTGCGTCGACTCGTGGCTGACCGACTTCCGCGGCGACCTACCGAAGATCGACGTGCCGGTGCTGGTCATCCACGGCACCGAGGACCGGATCCTGCCGTTCCCGAATACCGCCCAGCGGCTGCCCGCCCTGCTCAAGGACGTGCGGCTGGTACCGGTCGAAGGCGGGCCGCACAACGTCGGGTGGACCCACCCGGAAGAGGTGAACCCGGCGCTGATGGGCTTCCTGGCGGAGTAGTGGGCGCTCGCCTCATGTGGCTGGCGGGGCGGGTTTCCCTCCCGCTCCGCGGGGCCGGCCACAGCCTCAGCGGCGCGCGCGGTGCAGCGCCGCGGCCAGCGCCTCTTCCACGTCCGCGTCGGTGAGCTGGGCGAAGTCCGTGTACCACTCGCCAACCGCGACGAAGTCCGCCGGCTGCATCACGCAGTAGACGTCGTCCGCCTCCTCGCTCAGCAGCGGGGCGGCCTGTGCCGCGCAGACCGGCGCCGCGAAGTCCAGCCGGGACGGCTCCCGCGCCCGTATCGCGCGCAGCGCGGCTCGCGCGGTGACGCCGGTGGCGAGGCCGTCGTCGACGATCACGACGGGCCGGCCCTCGACCCGGGGCGGCGGGCGGTCGCCGCGGTACCGGAGCAGCCGCCGCTGGGCCTCGGCCCGCTCCCGTTCCACCTCCGGTTCGAGGCGCTCGGGGTCGAGGCCGAACTGGTACAGCGAGCGGTGGTCGAAGACCGCCGGCCCGCCCGCGGTGACCGCGCCGATACCGAGCTCGGGCTGGCCGGGCATGCCGATCTTGCGGGCGACGAGCACGTCGAGCTCGCCGTCGAGCGCCTCCGCGACGTACCGCGCCACCGGTACGCCGCCGCGCGGCAGGCCGAGCACCAGCGTGCCCTGGCCGACCAGCTCCGGCGCCCGGGTCGTGACCGCCTCGGCGAGGACCCGTCCGGCCTCGTCGCGGTCGGTGAACTGTGACTCACGCATGGCCGCCACCTTCCATGATCACGCCTTCCGGCTCCTGGACATCGCCGCCGCGCTCGTCCAAGTGGACGTTGAACCACGCCGTTGCCGCGTTCGCCACCTCCTCCAGCGCGCCCGGTTCCTCGAAGAGGTGGGTGGCGCCGTCGACGACCCGCAGTCCCCATTCGCCACCGATCCGGGTCGCGGCCGACCGGTTGAGGTCGAGCACCTCCTCGTCCTGCCCGCCCACGATCAGCAGCGTCGGCGCGGCCACGCCGGCCAGGTGGTCGCCGGCCAGGTCGGGGCGGCCGCCGCGGGAGACGACCGCGTCTACCCGGGTGGGCCGGGCGGCGGCGGCCACCAGCGCGGCGGCCGCGCCGGTGCTCGCGCCGAACAGGCCGATCGGCAGATGGCGTACCTGGGGCAGCTCGGGGAGGCGGTCGATGATCGCGTTCAGTCGGCCGGCGAGCAGCTCGATGTCGAACCGCAGCTCCGCGGTCGCCGCGTCGACCCGCTCTTCCTCATGTGTGAGGAGGTCGGTCAGCACCGTGCCGAAGCGTTCCGCGTTCAGCCGGCTGGCGACCATGCGGTTGCGCGGGCTCAGCCGCGAGCTGCCGCTGCCGTGTGCGAAGAGCACCATCCCGCGCGGCTCCTCCGGCACGACCACGTCGGCGTCGAGAACGGCGCCGGCGGCATCCAGCTTCATGCCGAAGGTGTACCCAGCGTCACGGTCGCTATGCGCGCGGCCGGACGCGGCACCCGGCTTGACGTGTAGGAAATCTCCTACGTATTGTCTCCGGCATGACGATCGACAGCGTGCGGACGATGACCGTATTCGTTTCCGACCAGGACAAGGCCCGCGACTTCTACGTGGACGTGCTCGGCTTCGAGGTGAAGGCGGACCGGGCCTTCGGCGACAACCGGTGGCTGGAGGTGGGCCCGGCGGGCGGCACGTCGCTGGTCCTGCACCGGCCGTTCCCGGGTACGAGCGCGGGCGCCGCCCAGGGCACCGTGCTGGCCAGCTCGGACGTCGAGGCCGACGTGGCGCGGCTGCGAGGTGCCGGCGTGGCGGTCGAGGGCCCGACGGACATGCCGTGGGGCCGCCAGGCCACGTTCGCCGACCCGGACGGAAACGGGTACGTCCTCAACGGATGAGATGCTGGCGCCGTGCCCCGACGCGTCAAGGAAAGCCCGCTCGACCAGCTCTTCGGTGCGCTGGCCAACCCGACGCGCCGGGACATCCTCGACGCGCTGCTGGACGGCGACCGGAGCGCGGGCGACCTGGCCCGCCTCTTCGAGATGAGCCGGCCGAGCGTGTCGGAGCACCTGCGGGCACTGCGCGAGGCCGGGCTGGTGGAGGAGCGGGCGGTGGGCCGGCAGCGGATCTACCGGGTCACCGCCACGCCCCTCGCCGGCCTGGTCGACTGGCTGGGCCCGTACGAGCGCTTCTGGCGCGACCGCCTCGCGGCGCTCGGCGAGGTCGTCGACCGGATGGATCGCGATGAGTGACGAGTGGACGGTCCCCGAGGACCTGAAGGCGATCCGAGTGGACCAGTTCTACCCGCACCCACCGGCGAAGGTGTGGCGGGCACTGACCACACCGGACCTGATGGCGCAGTGGCTGATGCCGAACGACTTCCGCGCCGAGCCGGGACACCGCTTCACGTTCCAGGCCCGCCCGGTCGGCGCGACCCGCTTCTCCGGCGTGATCGCTTGCGAGGTCCTCGAGGTCACGCCGCCGCACCGGCTGCGGATCAGCTGGACGGACGCCGCCCGCCCGGACGCCAACCGCACCGAGGTGTCCTGGACCCTGACGGCCGAGGGCACCGGTACACGGGTGCTGCTCGAACACAGCGGCTTCGACCCCGACGACCCCACCCAGCAGCTCGCCCGTCGCATCATGGGCGGTGGCTGGCGCGGCCAGATCCTCCGCCGCCTCGCCGAGGTGCTCGACGGGCCGGGTGCGGGTATGACCTAGCCGACACACTTCCCGGAACCTGAGTTTTCGCTTGGCCGGCTCACGATTACCCACATAGGGTCAGGTGGATGGCGCAGCGCACGTACCGTATCGCGATCGTCGGCACCGGTGGCATAGCCGGCGCCCACGCGCGGGCGGTGCGGGACTCGGGCCGGGGCCGCCTCGTCGCGGCCGTCGACGTGGACGCCGACCGGGCCCGCGCGTTCGCCAAGGAGTGGGACGTGCCGCGGGTGTTCGCGAGCCTGGACGAGCTGCTCGGCGCGGAGGAGCTCGACCTCGCGCACATCTGCTCGCCCCCGGATCGCACGCGTCGCTGGCGGCGCGGTGCCTCGCGGCCGGCGTCACCGCGCTGGTGGAAAAGCCGCCGGTCGTCTCGCTCGACGAGCTCGACGAGCTGATCGAGGCCGA
This sequence comes from Phytohabitans flavus, assembly GCF_011764545.1. Classification (GTDB taxonomy): domain Bacteria; phylum Actinomycetota; class Actinomycetes; order Mycobacteriales; family Micromonosporaceae; genus Phytohabitans; species Phytohabitans flavus. The sequence goes on from NZ_AP022870.1 coordinate 2,547,568, forward strand.
GCGCGGCTCGGGGGCGTATGTGACGACGGTGTTCCAGCATCGGTTCGGGCCCGGCGTCGCACGGCTGCGCCGGATGGCCGCGGCGGGCGAGCTGGGCCGGCCCCTCACCGCCACATGCCTCACCCAGTGGTACCGAGGCGACGCCTACTACGCCGTCCCCTGGCGCGGCTCCTGGGAGACCGAGGGTGGCGGGCCGACGATGGGGCACGGCATCCATCAGTTCGATCTGCTCCTCTCGACGCTCGGACCGTGGCGCGAGGTCACCGCCGTGGCGGCCCGCCTCGCCCGGCCGGTGAAGACGGAAGACGTGTCGATGGCGCTTGTCACGTTCGAGAGCGGCGCGGTCGCCACGGTCGTCAACTCCGTGCTCTCGCCCCGCCAGGTGACCGCGCTGCGCTTCGACTACGAGTACGCGAGTGTGGAGCTCGAGCACCTCTACAGCTACAGCGACGCGGACTGGCGGGTGACGCCGGCGCCCGGACACGAGGCGGTGGCGGCCCGCTGGGCGGCCGACCCGGTGCCCGGCGAGAGCGGCCACAGTGGACAGCTCGCGGCGGTGTACGACGCGCTCGACGCCGGCGAGCCACCGCCCGTCACGCTCGCCGACGCCCGCCCGACGGTGGAGTTCATCGCCGCGCTCTACGCCTCCGCCTTCACCGGCGAGCGGGTGCGCGGCGGAGCGGTACCAGCGCCGTTCGCGGCACGGATGGACGGGACGGGCGCCCCATGGGGCTGAAGGCACACCACGACACCGGCCGGTCGGTCACGGTCACGGCCGGCAACGTCGACCTCCTCACGTACGTGTACGCGCCGGACACCCCCACGCTCGAGTCGCCGAAGCCGTACCTGCACCCGGTACGGACGCTCGCCGGTGACGTGGTGACCGCGTTCCGCCCCGACGACCACGTGTGGCACAAGGGCATCGCGTGGTCGCTGCCGTACGTGGGGAAGCACAACTTCTGGGGCGGTCCGACCTATGTGGACGGCCAGTACGTACAGCTGGCCAACAACGGCAGCGCCACGCACCAGGAAATGACCGCGCTCACCACCGACGGCGACAAGTTGGCGGTCGCGCACCGGCTGGACTGGCGCACCGAGGCGGGGGAGCCGGTCTTCGACGAGCGGCGCAGCCTCGCCGTTACCGTGCTGGACGGGCGCGCCTGGGCGCTTGTCTTCGCCACCGAGATGGCGAACGTCTCCGGCTCCACACTGGACATCGGGTCGCCCACCACCAAGGGCCGGCCGAACGCCGGCTACGGCGGGCTCTTCTGGCGCGGCCCGCGCTCGTTCACCGGGGGTACCGTGCAGTCGCCGGAGCGCACCGGCGGCGGCAACGACCTGCGCGGTACCCGGGCCGAGTGGCTCGCCTACCGCAGCGACGGCGGGCGCGGCTCGACGATCGTGATGGTGGACGACCCGGCCAACCCTCGGCACCCGACACCGTGGTTCGCGCGCAGCGAGGAGTTCGCCTGCCTCTGCCCGGCCCCGTTCTTCCACGAGGAGGTCGCCGTGCCGCACGGCGAGACAGTCGGCTTCCGGTACGCGGTCGTGGTGGCCGCCGGTGACCACGGCGACGAGGGCACGCGGAAGCTCGCCGAGCGCGGCCGGAAGGTGCTGGCATGAACACGCCGGCCTTCCCGGGCGGTACCTCGGTCAGCCGGCTCTCCGTCTACAGCGGACAGTGCGCGGACGGCCTCGAGGGCGGTACCCCGCACGTGCACACCGCATCCACCGAGGGCTACGTGGTGATCGGCGGCCACGGCGCGCTACAGACCCTGTCCGGCGCCGGCTTCGCGGAGACGCCGCTGCGCGCCGGCACGACGGTGTGGTTCACGCCCGGCACGATCCACCGCGCGGTCAACCACGGTGGTCTGGAGGTCGTCGTGGTGATGTCGAACGCCGGTCTGCCGGAGGCCGGCGACGCGGTGATGACGTTCCCGGACGAGGTGCTGGCCGACCCTGAGGCGTACCGTGCCGCGGCGATCCTCCCGGACGAGGGTGTCGAGGCCGCCGTCGCGGTGCGGCGCGACCTCGCGGTCGAAGGCTTCCTGCGGATCGCGGACGCGCTGCGCGCCGGCGACCCGGAGCCGCTGGCGCGCTTCTACGCGAGCGCGGTCGCGCTGGTCCGCCCGGCGGTCGCCGGCTGGCGGCGGATCTGGGAGGAGACGGTCGCCCGCGAGGCCAGCCGCACCGCCGGCATGCTTGACGCCCTGGCGCGGGGCGACGCGGCCCACCTTGGCGACGCCGCGGTGCTCGAAGCGCCGAACGGCGCGCGGTGGGGGATGTGCGGCCGCCTCACCACGCACGACACGGCCCACCCCGAGGTCCGCTAGGCCGGCCCGGGGGCCCGCAGGCCGGCACCGCCGGCCCGACCAGGCAAGATGGGGTCGTGGAGAAGATCGAGATCAGGCGGGTCGGCTACCTCGACCCGGACGCGCAGGCGCTCGTCGAGGCCGCTCTGGCCGACCTGCGCGAGCGGTACGGGGACGGGGACGGCGACGGTACCCCGATCGACGCCGCCGACTTCGACCCGCCGCGCGGCGCGTTCTTCGTGGCCTATCTCGACGGCGAACCTGTCGCGTCCGGTGCCTGGCGCGGGCACGGCCCGGACGGCACGACCGCGGAGATCAAGCGGATGTACACCGCGCCGGCCGCCCGAGGGCGCGGCCTCGCGCGGGCGGTACTCGCCGAGGTGGAGCGCTCCGCCCACGAGCACGGGCGGCGCCGGGTGGTACTGGAGACCGGCATCCGCCAGCCCGAGGCGATCCAGCTCTACCTGACCTCGGGGTACGGCCGTATCGCCGACTTCGGCTTCTACCGGGACGCGCCGGACGTCCGCTCGTTCGGCAAGGAGCTCTCCTAACTCTGGGTCACGGCCCACCGATGGTGGCATAGCGGCGCGAGTAAGTAAAGACGTCAAACTATCTCTTGCATCGACGCTGGTAATGGGCGTATCTCTGTAGCAGATCGATTCTCTTCATTGTCTGCTGTTGTTCCGGAGCGTCTACCCGGGTGCCGCATCTGCCACGGCGCCTCGCTCACCGTGACCACAGAGGAGTCCCAGGATGATCCAACTGAGACGTACCGGCCGGCGCCGCCTGGCGCTCGTAGCCGGTGCGACCGCCCTCGTCGCCGCCGGTGCGATCACCACCGTCGGCATCACCTCGGCGTCGGCGGCGAACGTCAGCACAAGCGTGAACTACGTGTTCGTCAACCGGCACAGCGGCAAGGCGATGGACCTGTACAACTGGGCCACGAACGACGGTGCCCCGATCGTGCAGTTCACCCGCAACAACCTCGCCGTACAGCAGTGGCGCTTCGTCGACGCGGGGAGCGGCTACTACAAGATCAGGTCGGCGCACAGCGGCAAGGTCCTCGAGGTGCCGAACGCCACCGACGGCGCCCGCCTGGTCCAGATGACCGACAACAACAACACCCGCCAGCACTTCCGGCTCGCCGACTCGGACAGCGGCTACGTGCGGTTCATCAGCCGGCACAGCAACAAGGCCCTCGACCTGTGGGAGTGGTCCACAGTGGACGGTGCGCCGATCGCCCAGTTCACCGACCTGAACGGGTGGAACCAGCAGTGGCAGCTGATCAACGTGGGCGGCGGCAGCACGCCACCACCGACCACCGGGCCGCCGCCGTCGGGCAGCTGGCCGACCCCGACCGGGCAGGTCTCGGTGAACGGGACGATCAACGTCTCCGGCACGCTCGACGGCGGGATGCGGCGCTACTGCTGTATCGGTGACGGTGGGCAGGAAGAGGACCAGGACCCGATGTTCAGCCTGGCCTCCGGCGCCACCCTCCAGAACGTCATCATCGGCGCCCCGGCCGGCGACGGCGTGCACTGCGCCGGCCCGTGCACGCTGCGCAACGTGTGGTGGGAGGACGTGGGCGAGGACGCGGCCACGTTCCGGGGCAGCGGCTCGCCGAGCTTCCTGGTCGACGGCGGTGGCGCACGCAGCGCCAGCGACAAGGTCTTCCAGCACAACGGCCCGGGCACGCTGACCATCCAGAACTTCCAGGCGTCGAACTTCGGCACGTTCTACCGGTCGTGCGGCAACTGCTCCTCGCAGTACCAGCGCAACGTGGTGATCCGGAACGTGACGCTCACCCGGCCCGGCAACACGATCGCCGGCGTCAACGTCAACTACGGGGACACCGCGCGGTTCAGCGGGATCACCATCGTGAACGACTCGTCGCGCGCGATGGTCATCTGCCGCAAGTACAACGGGAACAACAGCGGTGACGAGCCGTCGCAGGTGGGCACCGGCGCGGACAGTACCAACTGCTTCTACGCCAGCTCGGACCTCACGTACCGGTAACGCTCGCATCGGTACTCACCGATTGACAAAGTTTGCCGACCCAACTTAATGTTCACGGCGCGCGCGGGTGGCGCCCGGCTCCCCGCGCCGCCGTGACCTGGAGGGCACCTATGAGGCGTACCCGTTGGCGGCTCGGACTCGCGGCGGCCACCGCCGGACTCGTCGCGGTGGCCGGCATCGTCGTGGCAACCAGCGCGCAGGCGGCGGCCGGCTGCCGTGTCGCGTACACGGCCGGCAGCCAGTGGCCCGGCGGCTTCACCGCGAACGTCGGCATCACCAACCTCGGCGACCCGGTCAACGGCTGGAGCCTGGTCTGGACGTTCCCGTCCGGACAGCGGGTGACCCAGGCGTGGAACGCGACCGTGACGTCCTCGGGTGCCCAGGTCACCGCGACGAACGTCGGCTACAACGGCGCGATCGCCACCAACGCGACCGTCTCGTTCGGGTTCAACGGCTCGTGGACGGGCACCAACACCGCGCCCACCTCGTTCACCCTCAATGGCGTCACCTGCACGGGAAGCGTGGGCGGCACCACACCGCCGCCCACGACCAGCGTGCCGCCCACCTCGCGGCCGCCGACCACGCCGCCGCCGGCGGGGAACGCGATGGCCGCCGTGGCCGCGATGCAGCCCGGCTGGAACCTGGGCAACTCGTTCGACGCGGTCGGCGCGGACGAGACCGCGTGGGGCAACCCTCGGGTCACCGAGGCGCTGCTGGACAACATCCGCGCGCAGGGCTTCAACAGCATCCGCATCCCGGTCACCTGGAGCAACCACCACGGCGGCGCGCCTAACTACACCATCGACGCGGCCTGGCTCGCCCGGGTCCGCGAGGTGGTCAACTGGGCCCTCGCCGACGGCTTCTACGTGATGATCAACCTGCACCACGACTCGTGGCAGTGGATCAACACGATGCCCACCGACCGCACGAACGTGCACAACCGGTACAACGCGCTGTGGACGCAGCTCGCCGCCGCGTTCCGGGACGCCTCACCTCGGCTGACCTTGGAGAGCGTGAACGAGCCGCAGTTCACCGGCAGCTCCGGCGACGCCCAGAACGCACAGCTGCTGAACGAGCTCCACACCTCGTTCCACCGCATCGTGCGCCAGTCCGGCGGCGGCAACGCGACCCGGCTGCTCGTGCTCCCCACGCTGCACACGTCGGCGGACCAGCCCAGGGTCGACGAGCTTTTGAACACGTTCAACACATTGAACGACCCGAATCTCATCGCGACCGTCCACTTCTACGGCTACTGGCCGTTCAGCGTGAACGTCGCCGGCGGCACCCGCTTCGACGCCACCGCGCAGCAGGACCTGGTCGGCCAGTTCGACCGCGTCTACAACGCCTTCGTGTCGCGGAACATCCCGGTCATCATCGGCGAGTACGGCCTGCTCGGCTTCGACCGGCACACCGGGACCATCGAGCAGGGCGAGAAGCTGAAGTTCTTCGAGTACCTCGGCTGGTACGCCCGCAGCCGGCGGCTCACCACCCAGCTGTGGGACAACGGCCAGCACTTCGGCCGCACGTCTTTCCAGTGGAGCGACCCGGAGCTGATCGCCCAGGTCAAGTCGAGCTGGACCACCCGCTCCGGCACCGCGTCGAGCGACCAGGTGTACGTGCCGCGTACCGGCTCGGTCACCAGCAAGAGCCTGACGCTCAACCTCAACGGCCTGTCGTTCCAGGGGCTGCGGCAGGGGAGCACCGACCTGGCCAGCGGTACCGACTACACGGTCTCCGGCAGCACGCTGACGCTCACCGCCGCCGCGGTCACCCGGCTCGTCGGCTCCCGGGCGTACGGCGTAAACGCGAACATCCAGGCCCGCTTCTCGGCCGGCGTGCCATGGCGGATCAGCATCATCACGTACGACCCGCCGGTGCTCGGCGCCGCGACCGGCCAGACCGGCGCGTTCAGCCTGCCGGCACAGTTCCGCGGCGACCAGCTAGCCACGATGGAGGCGAGGTACGCGGACGGCAGCAACGCCGGCCCGCACAACTGGACCTCCTTCAAGGAGTTCGACGTCGCGTTCGCGCCGAACTACAGCGCCAACACCATCACGCTGAAGCCCGAGTTCTTCGCCGAGGTCAACGACGGCCAGCGGGTGACGCTGACATTCCACTTCTGGAGCGGCACCACGCTCACGTACTACGTCACCAAGTCCGGCAGCAACGTCACCGGCACCTTGAGCTAAGGACCTTTGGGGCCGCGGTCATCAGGCCTGTCCACAATGGTGGCCGCGGCTCTTTACGAAAGAGACTTGAGCTACCGCGACGTCCGCGGTGGTCCAGACCGCCGCTCCCGCGGCCTCACCCTCCGCGCTTCACAACCCAACCTGCCCGGCTCCCAGCCGGCATCACGAAAGATCGTGGTATTTTAGCTGTCCTACAGCGACAGCCAAATACCACGATCTGTTGGATCGCCTCCGGCGCCGCCGCGACGGCTGGCCGTGGCGGAGGGTTTGGTTGTGGGACGCGGAGGGTGAGGCCGCGGGAGCAGCGGTCCGGACCACAACGGACGTCGCGGTAGCTCGAGTCTTTGTCCTGATTGGATCCGCGGACACCATTGTGGACAGCCGCGAGGCCGACCGTTATTCGAGGAGGCTGGGTGGGACGGGGGCGCCGAGGTGTTGGAGGAGCGCGGCGACCTTGCGGTCCAGCTCGACGCCGACCTCGGCGATGCGGCCGTCGCTGAACGAGGCGAAGGCCGCGCCCGGGCGTTCGATGGTGAATTTGGTGGGTCCGCCGTCGCGCTGTGAGATCACCGGGCGCAGCGGTGCGTACATCATCGCGGCCGGGTCGTACCGGTACATCCGCTCGGCGATGATGTGGTTGCCCATCAGGTACGCCGCGCACTCACCGGGGTCGCCGGCCAGGCTCATGAGTGGCCCGGGGTTGCTGGTCCAGTACCTGAGGAAGCCCTGCGGCGCCGAGCCGTCCACGAAGGTGGTCATCTCCGACCAGTCCGCCTTGCGGCCCACGAGCGCGTCCAGCGTCGCGTCGTCGATGGCGGGGACCGCCGTCTCGAACCGTCGCCTGAACTCGTCGAACGGCACGTCGACGGAGACCTCGAGCCGATGGGTCTGGTACGTGGTGTCGGAGATTGGACCGGTTGCCATCAGTGGCTGCTCCCGACGCGGTGAGGTGAGTGGCGCAAGACTATCGCCGCCCCGGCTGCCGCCGGGGCGCAACGCGAATCGCCGGGAGCGCTGCCAACGTGGCCGGTCCGGACCCGGTCGTAGCGGCCGACCTCCGGTCATCTCCCAGGCAGTACCTCTAGGATCCCTGCGGACTGGGAGGAGCAAGTGGTGGCTGAGACCTGGGTAACGGACGACGAGCTGCGCGAGGCGCATCAGCGGTACGCGGCCGGCATTCCCGGCTACGTCGCGCCGGCCGCGCACGGCGTGGCCCGCAAGGACGGCGACGACCTCACGTTCGGCCACATCAACCCACCCGGCGCCGCCCGCCCGCTGCCCTCGGTGGTCATGGCATCGGTCTGCGGGTACGTGTCGACGACCGGCGTCTTCCGCCTGGACCGTGAGCGGTTCGCCGAGGCTGTCGCGCGTCTCACACCGGCCGAGTCGGCGACCCACATCCCGCACCCCAACCTGTGGACCTGGCGCGAGCTGCTGGCCGGCGGCGACGCGGACAGCGAGTTCCTCGCCTTCTACCTGGCGGACGAGGACGACCCGGTCGTCGACGGCGACGACGCCCGCTTCCGCGAGCGCTTCCCGGCGCCGGCGGACCAGCCGTCCTGGGCGAAGGGCGTCGACCTCTCACGGCCCAGCCCGGCCCGGGTGTACGACTATCTGCTGGGCGGCGGGCACAACTTCGCGTCGGACCGGGCCTTGGCTGAGCAGTTGCTGGCGGTCGAGCCGGAGGCGCGGCGGTGGGCGGCGGCGAATCGCAGCTTCCTGGGCCGCGCTGTCGAGTACCTGCTGGACGCGGGCGTGCGGCAGTTCATCGACCTGGGCGCGGGCATCCCCACGGTGGGCAACGTGCACGACATCGCGCTCGGGGCGACCTCGGACGCGCGGGTGGTGTACGTGGACGTCGACCAGGTGGCGGTCACGCACAGCCGGCACCTCGTGGCCGACGTCGCGGACCGCGTGGGCGTGGTGCAGGCCGACATGCGGTCGCCGCACGCCGTTCTCGCCGATCCGGAGACCCAGCGCCTGATCGACTTCGACCGCCCGGTCGGCATCCTGATGGTCGCGGTCCTGCACTTCGTCTCGGACGCGGACGACCCGTGGGCGGCGCTGGCGGCGTACCGCGACGCGGTGCCGTCCGGCAGCGGCCTCGTCATCTCGCACATTAGCCATCCGGCGGAGATGACCGACGAGGTGAAGCAGAGCGTGCGCACCTACAGCTCCAGCGCCGCGCCGCTGACGCTCCGCTCGCAGCCCGAGGTGGAGGCATTGTTCGCCGGCTGGCAGCTCGCCGACCCCGGCGTGGCCCGGGTGTTGCGGTGGCGCGCCCCGGCGGCCGCGGACGCCGACAGCACGCCGGACATCCCCGGCCTGGTCGGCGTCGCCCTCAAGCCGTAGCCGCGCGCGTTGCTGTATCGCGCAACGAAGTTCGTCGACGAGGTTGCGCGCGACGGACAGGCATGGGCGGCTGTGCTTGGATCGGTGCGTGTCGTACGTAGCGTTACCGAAGCGCGCCCTCGTGGCGCTGATCGCCGTCGCGGTCGGGGTGCTGTCGTCCGGTCCGGCGATGGCCGCGGACCCGGTGTGGCACCGGGCGCGGTGCTTCTCCGGGGCCATCGACGCGGTCGAGGTGTCCGAGCGGGGGCAGGCGTTCCTGACGCTGCGGGGCCATCTCGACTGCTCAGTCCATAACAGGCAGGCCCGGTTCGGGTACGCCCGGTACGACGGCGACAGCGAGTCGGGGCAGCTGCGCGCGGCCGACCTGAGGCGGTACCGGCATGCGGCATGGGTGCCGTTCGAGGAGGGGCGGTACGTCGAGGACGGCCCGGTGTACTTCGCGATCTGCGTGGTCACCGACTACGACGTGGCGGTCGACTGCGTCGGGGTGCTCCGCGAGAGCGCGGCGGCGCCGCTCGAGGTGACGCCGTTGCCGAGGAAGGACGTCGCGTACAGCCGCGACATCCGGTACGGCCACGGCGGTGGCCGCCCGGCGTGCGGCGGCTGCTGGTAGCGGCTCAGCCTGGCGGAGCGGGGGGATCGCCGGTCGGTACACCGTGGACGGTGGCCAGCTCGGTGAGTCCGGAGATGGTCAGGACCGGGCCCAGCTGGGCGTTGGCGATCAGCGTGAGGCCGTCGGCGTGGGCGAACAGGACGGCGAGGCCGGCGCTGTCCAGGTAGTCGACGGCGGTCAGGTCGACGACCACGCGGTTCGGTACGCCTTCCAGGGCTATGGCGAGCGCGCCGGCGTTGCTCATGTCGATCTCGCCGGCGACGGTCAGGACGGTGGCGCCGTCCGGGCCCTGGCTGGCGCTGATGGCAAGCGGTGCGCTCATCCTGTGATCCTCGTGTCCATGTCGACGACGGTGCCGCCGGTGCCGGCGTCGATGGCGACCCGCCGCATCATCGCGCGCATCAGCTTCAGGCCGCGACCCCGGTAGGCGTCCGGCACCGGTGCCTTCCACCGGCCGCTGTCGGTGACGGTCAGGTGCAGCCGGTCGACATAGGCCTCGGCCCGTAGCCGGATCGGGCCGCCGGGTGCGTCGCGGTGGCCGTGCTCGATCGCGTTGGCGCACGCCTCGCCCACGGCGACGAGGACGTTCTGCGCGGTCGGCGCCGGCACGCCGCACAGGTCCAGCCACCGGCGCAGCGCCCCGCGGACGGGTGCCAGCTGGTCGGCGTCGGCCGGGAACGTCACGTCCAGGGGACCGGGGTGTCGGTACAGCAGCACGGCCACGTCGTCGTGGTACCCACCACCCGACGCGAGCTGCGCCATGAGGCCGGTGGCCAGCTCGTCGAGGCCGCGGTCGGCGCCGTCGAGGACCGAGCGCCCCGCCAGGTCGATGCCGTCGGTCAGCGGGCGCCGCCGCCGCTCGACCAGACCATCGGTGTACAGCAGCATGGTGGCCCGGGCCGGGACGACGTGCTCGGCCTGGCGGCGCACCCGGCCGGGCCGGACCGCCAGCGGCAGCGAGCGGCCGCCGTCCAGCAGATGCCGGGTGCCGTCGGCGTGGGCGAGGATGCCCGGCGGGTGTCCGGCGCTGGCGTAGGTCAGGTGCCCGGTCGCCGGGTCGAGGACCCCGCAGAAGACGGTGGTACAGGCGGCGCCCGGTACCCCCGCCGCGAAGTGGTCCATCGTCATGAGCGTGCGGGCCGGGCTGGGATCCTGGAGCAGCAGCGCCCGGCAGGCGCTGCGCAGCTGGCCCATGACCGCCGCCGCGGCGAGGCCGCGGCCGACGCAGTCGCCGACGACGATGCCGATCCGGCCGTCGGTGAGGGTGACGATGTCGTACCAGTCGCCGCCGACTTCGAGGGGGCGGGCGGCCGGCTCGTAGCGGGCGGCGAAACCGGGCGGGAGCAGGGACGGCCCGAGGATGGAACGTTGCAGCGCGATCGCGGTCTCGCGTTGCTGGCCGATCTGCTGGGCCCGCGCCAGGCCCTGGGCGAGGTGTCCGGCCAGCAGGGACAGCAGCAGCCGGTCGTCAGCGGTGAACGGGCGGCCCGGCCCGAGGTCGAGCCAGAGCGCCAGCGTCCCGTCCGGATGCTCCAGGGTGATGCCGGCCGCACTGCCCTCGACGGGTACGGCGGTCAGCGTCGGACCGTCCCGCAGCGCGGCCAGCGCGGTCCGCCGTTCGGTGGCAAGCTCGCCCCAGCCGGCGACCTCCGGTCCGCTCACCGTCACGGCCGGCTCCCCGCCGGCGGTGAAGACCGCCGCTGTCACCCGCTCGGCGTGCCACAGGCCGCGCAGCTCGTCCAGCGCGCCGGCCAGCGCCTCGTCGAGCGTGGCCGCCCCGGAGAGCCGTACGCTCAGCGCGGCCAGCGCCGTCTCCCGCTGGGTCGCGTGGTGGTTGCGCAGCCGCGCGAGCTGCACGTTCGCCCGGACCCGGGCCAGCAGCTCGGCGGCGGCGAAGGGCTTGACGAGGTAGTCGTCGGCGCCGGCCTGGAGGCCCTCGATGGAGGCCTCCTGCCCGGCCCGCGCGGAGAGCAGCAGGACCGGCACGGCCGCCGTGCGCGGGTCCGCGCGCAGCGCGCCGAGCAGCGACAGGCCGTCCCGGTTGGGCATCATCACGTCGCTGACCACCAGGTCCGGGGCGGACGCGCGGACCGCGTCGAGGGCCTGCTGGCCGTCGGCGACAGCGGCGACCTGGTAGCCGGCGCCGGAAAGCAGCCGGGTCAGGTACTCCCGCATGTCGGCGTTGTCGTCGGCGACCACGAGCGTCCCGGCGGCCGGCTCGACCACGCCGGGGTCGGGACCGGCGCGGCCGGGCAGCCAGCGCAGGGCCTCCTGCACGTACGGGCCGGCGGTGGCGGAGACCGCGGTGGCGCTGCTGGCGGGTACGACCGAGTCGGCCGGCAGGTGTGCGTAGCCGAACGGCAGGCGGATCACGAACCGGGTGCCGCGCCCCTCGACGCTGTCCGCGGTGATGGTGCCGCCGTGCAGGGCCACCAGCTCGCGGACCAGCGCCAGGCCGATGCCGCTGCCCTCGTTGGAGCGGGAGCGGCGGTTTTCGACCCGGTGGAACCGCTCGAACAGCCGCGGCAGCTGGTCGGCCGCGATGCCGATGCCGGTGTCGGCCACGGTCACCACCGCCTCGTCACCGACCGCCTGGACCGCGACACTGACCGAGCCCTCGAAGGTGAACTTGAGCGCGTTGCTGAGCAGGTTGAGGACGACCTTCTCCCACATGCCGAGGTCCGCGTACACCGGCTCGGCGAGGGGTGGGCAGTCGACCGTGAGGGCGAGCCCGGCCCGTTCCACCGCGGAACGGAACACGCTGGCCAGCTCGGCGGTGACCCCGGACAGGTCGACGGGCTCGTACCGCGCCCGCACCCGTCCGGCCTCGATACGCGAGAAGTCGAGCAGCGTGTTGACGAGCTTGCCCAGGCGCAGCCCGCTGCGGTGGATCGCGTCGAGCTCGTCACGCACCCCCTGGTCGGCGCCGGCCAGGCGGCCGCGCAGCTCCTCCACCGGTCCCATGATCAACGTGAGGGGGGTACGGAACTCGTGGCTGACGTTGGAGAAGAAGGCGGTCTTGGCGCGGTCGAGTTCGGCGAGCTCCTCGGCCCGCCGCTGCTGCGCCTGGTAGCTGCGGGCGCTCGATATCTCGGCGGCGACGTGCCCGGCGACAAGCTCGACGAACGAGCGGTAGCCCTCGTCCAGCGGCCGGTAGCGGTTGAGCGCCGCCACCAGGAAGCCGTTCGGCGCGCTGCCCTGCTGAAGCAACGGTACGACGAGGGCCTGCTCCGGCGGCTCGGCCCAGTCGCCGGCCGGCAGCCCGGTGAACGGCGCGCGATCCAGGTCGACCAGGACTGCCTCGCCCTTGCCCAGCGCGGTGCTCGGCCACACCCGGTCGGGGTCGTGCGGCGGCAGGACCGCTGGCGCGGCCGGGTGCTCCCGCGCGATACCCGTCGTGGCCGCCAGCCGGGCCGTGCCGTCCTCGAACAGGTACGTGAGCGTGAACGGCAGGTCGCGCCGGTTGCGTTCGAGCTGCCGGCCGGCGGAGGCCAGTATCTCCTGCTCGCCGCGGACGACGCCCGGGTCCGCGCCCAGGTCCCGCAGCGTTTCCAGGCGCCGCTCGCCGATGACCCGCTTCGTGTCCTCGCTGACTACGCAGAGCATGCCCACCGGTACGCCGTCGTCGTCGCGGAGCGGGCTGTAGGAGAACGTGTGGTAGGTCTCCTCCGGGTAGCCGGACCGCTCCAGGAACAGCAGCAGCGCCTCGTCCCAGGTGGCGCTGCCCGTGGTCAGGACCGACTCGATCCGCGGGCCGGCGTCGGTCCAGACCTCCGCCCACACTTCGCTCGCCGGCCGGCCCAGCGCCCAGGGGTACTTGCGGCCCAGCGTGTCCCGCCGGTACGCGGCGTTGCAGAAGAACGTCAGCTCCGGGCCCCACGCCATCCACATCGCGAAGCGCGACGACAGCAGGATGCTGACCGCGGTGTGGAGGCTCTGCGGCCAGGTGCCGGGTGGGCCCAGCGGGGTCGACGCCCAGTCGACAGCCGCGAGGTCCCGGCCGACCTCCTCGTCGGCGCCGAACACGCCGAGGCCAGCCACCGGCATCCTCCCCACACGGGCCCTGGTCCCAAGGCCCCCCGGCTTATTCTGCACCCTCGCCGCCGAGCCGGCCGGCTGAGAGCGGCGCATCTGATCAAGCGTCCACAGTGGTCAGGCGTTTGGGACGGGCTTCACGGGGGCACGGCGGCGCTGCGAGAATGCCGGTCATGGATGACACGGAGCGGGGCTCGGTGGACGAGCGCGCCGAGGCCACCATCGGCCGGCGGGCCTTTTTCGGCCGGGCGTTCATGGCGACCGGGGCCGCGGTGGGGCTGCTGACGCTCACCGCCTGCCCGGGCGGCGAGAGTGACGACGATGACGACGATGATGACGACTAGGTCGCGGTTCGTCCGGGTCTGAGCCGCAAGGTAACGATCTGGAACGGGCGCAGCGACAGCCGTACGGCGCCCCCGGCATCCAGCTCCAGGCCGGATCCGGGGGTCTGCCGCTCCAGGAGGTCGACCACCGCGGCGGTGACCAGCGGAAACCCGGTGCGCAGCACGGCCTCGGCCCGGCCGCCCAGTGACTCGTAGAGCCGTACGACCACGTCCCCGGAGCGGTCGTCGGCGAGCTTGACCGCCTCCACGACCACGGCCGCGCTGTCGCAGGACACCAGCGGCGGCGGGACCGCGGCGGACGCCGGCCCGTCGCCGGTCACCCGCAGCGGCAGGTTCAGCGCGTAGCCCTCGGCCACCGCGTCGGCCACCGTCGCGCCCGGCACGATGGCGTACGTGAAGCGGTGGTGCCCCTGGTCCGCGTGCGGGTCGGGGGAGCGGGGCGCGCGCACCAGGCTCAGCCGTACGGTGGTGGTCGTGCCGCCGCCCTCGCGGGTGTTCCGGCTGGCGTCGTGCCCGTACGTCGAGTCGGTGACCAGCGCGACGCCGTAGCCGGGCTCGCCGGCGTGTACCCACCGGTGTGCCCACACCTCGAACCGGGCCGCCTCCCAGCCGGTGTTGGTGTGCGTGGGCCGGTACACGTGCCCGAACTGGATCTCCGACGCGACCCGGTCCGCGTGTACGTCCAGCGGAAACGCGGCCTTGAGGATCTTCTCGGTCTCGTGCCAGTCGACCTCGGTGAGGACGTCGACGCGGCGGCTCCCGGCCCGTACCTGGATTGTCTGCGACACCCGCGAGGAGCCGAAGCTCCGCTCGACCCGGATCTCACCCACCAGCGGCCCGGCGGAGACGACGGTGATCGCGTCGGCGGCGGTGAGGTCCACCCGCTGCCGCCGGTAGTGCTCGTCGATGTCCCACGCGTCCCACTTGTTCGGCAGGTCGGCGTGGAGTTGTAGCAGGTTGCCGCGGGTGCCGGGTGCGAGCGCCTCCCGGCCCGTGGCCAGGTCGCGTACCGACGTGAACAGGCCGTCGTCGTCGATCTCGACCCGGACGAGGCCGTTGTCCAGGCCGCGCGGCGTGACCGTCACCGGGGCGGGCGGCTCCGCCGGCGTCAGCGGCGCGGCGCCCAGCGCGGGCACCGCCACGAAGGCGTCCCCGACCACCTCGGCGCGCGCGTGCGGTGCGGCGTTGAAGACCGTCGCAGTCGCGCCCAGTGCCGCGATCGAACCGTCGACAATGGACTCCAGCTCGGCGATGACCCGCGCGTACGTCCGCTCGGCCTCGTGGTGCACCCAGGCGATCGAGCTGCCCGGCAGGATGTCGTGGAACTGGTGCAGCAGCACGATCTTCCACAACCGGTCCAGGTCGTCGTACGGGTAGGGACGTCCGGTGTGGACGGTCGCGGTCGCGGCCCACAGCTCGGCCTCGCGCAGCAGGTGCTCGCAGCGCCGGTTGCCGGCCTTCATGTGCGCCTGCGTGGTGTACGTGGCGCGGTGCAGCTCCAGGTACAGCTCGCCGGACCAGACCGGGGCGTCCGGGTACTCCGCCTCGGCGGCGCGGAAGAAGTCGGACGGCCGCTCGACGACCACCTTCGGCGAGCCTTCGAGGTCACGCAGGCGCCGGGCGCGCTCCATCATCTCCCGGGTCGGGCCGCCACCGCCGTCGCCGTACCCGAACGGGACCAGCGACCGGGTGCCGCGCCCCTTCTCCGCGTAGTTGGCGACCGCGTGGGCCAGCTCCTTGCCCGAGAACTCCGCGACGTACGTGTCGATCGGCGGGAAGTGGGTGAACACGCGCGTCCCGTCGATCCCCTCCCACCAGAACGTGTGGTGCGGCAGCTGGTTGGTCTGGTTCCAGGACAGCTTCTGGGTCAGGAACCAGCGCATCCCGGCCAGCCGGGCGATCTGCGGGAACGCGGCCGTGTAGCCGAACGAGTCGGGCAGCCACACCTCCTCGCACTCCACGCCGAACTCGTCGAGGAAGAACCGCTTGCCGTGTACCAGCTGCCGGGCGAGCGCCTCGCCGCCGGGCAGGTTGGCGTCCGACTCCACCCACATCCCGCCGACCGGCACCCACTGTCCACTCTCGACAGCGGCGGCGATCCGGGCGTAGACCTCCGGCTGGTGCTCCTTCACCCACGCGTACTGCTGGGCCTGGGACGCGGCGAAGACGAACTCCGGGTACTCGGCGGCGAGCGCGGTGACGCTGGCGAACGTACGCGACGACTTGCGGATCGTCTCCCGCAGCGGCCACAGCCAGGCGCTGTCGATGTGCGAGTGGCCGGTGGCGGAGAGGATGTGCGCGCTGCGGTGGGCCGGGCGGGACAGGGCGTCGGACAACTCCTTGCGGGCCCGGACCGCGGTACCGGCGACGTCCCGCAGGTCGAGCACGTCGATCGCGCGTTCGAGGGCGCGCAGGATCTCGTGGCGGCGTGGCTCACCCGTCGACAGTTCGAGCATCAGCTCGCCGAGCACCTCGATGTCGAGCGTGAGGTGCCACACCTCCTCGTCGAGGACGGCGAGGTCCGCGCGGAGCAGCCGGTAGAGCGGCGCGTCGCCGGCCGTGGCCAGGTCGCCGAGCGGCGTGGGCAGGAAGCCGTTGGCGAGGATGTCCGGGTTGGCGGCGGCCTCGACGAGCAGCTGCACCTCGCCCTCGGAGGGGACAGGTACGTACTGGTTGCGCGGCGCGACGCCTTTCAGCGGGTGTCCACTGTGGTCGTACACGAGCGCCTCGGCCTGGTTTCCCGGCCAGCCGGGCCCGAATCCGAGGTCGAAGACCGCCTCCACCCGCCGGCCCGCCCACGCCGGCGGCACCGTTCCGTGTACCCGGAACCAGGTGGTGGACCACGGCGGACCCCAGGCGTCGCCGACCGTGAAGGGTGTGTAGCCGGCGGCGAGCGCGTCCGCGACCGGCACCGGCTCGCCCGGGACCGGCCACGCCTCGACCCGCAGCGGTACGGCGGCGGCATACCGCGCGGGCTGGATCCGCTCGCGCAACGCGCGGGCGATGCGTTCCTCGACGATCCTTCGGTTGTCGTGCACGCGGCCTCCTCAGCTCAGATACGCCAGCTGCGGGTGATGTCGGATGTACGCGTCGAGCAGGCGCCGGGCGACCGTGACCGAGTCGACCAGCGGGTGCAGCGCGATGGCCTGGAGAGCCGCCGCGCGGGAGCCGGTGTCCGCGGCCTCGATCGTCGCCCGCTCCACCGCCTTGACACCGCACACGAGCCCGGCCGCGTGCTCGGGCAGCGGGTCCACCGGAAGCGGGTGGGCGCCGGCTGCGTCGACCGCGCAGGGCACCTCGACGACCGCGTCGCCGTCGAGGATGCCGAGCGTGCCGCGGTTGCGGACGTTGAGGATCAGCGTGGTGCGCTCGTCGTGGGCGATGGCGCGCATGAGGGCGAGCGCGACCCGCTCGTAGCCGCCGCCGTCGAGGTCGCGGGAGTCGCGCGGGCCGGCGCCGGTGGCGGCCCGGCTCTCCGCGCCGTACGTCCGCTCGCGCTCCAGGCGGGCTTCCTCCCAGACGGCCAGCGCCGAGCCGGCACCGCCGGCGGCCGAGTAGAAGCGCTCCTGCTGGTTCAGGAGGAGGGCACCGCGGGTCCGCTCGCTCGCCCGCCCGGCGGCGACCGCCTCGCGCGTGTAGTAGTAGTGGTGCAGGTACTCGTTGGGCAGCGTGCCGAGCGTGCGCAGCCAGTCGGCGCCGAAGAGCCTGCCCTCCTCGAACGAGGCGAGCGCCTCCGGGTCGGCCAGCAGCCGGGGCAGGTGGTCGACCCCGCCGGCGTACACCGCGCGCAGCCAGCCCAGGTGGTTGAGGCCGGCGTAGTCGAACCGGACCTCGGCGGGGTCCAGGCCGAGCGCCCACGCGACGCGGCGGACCAGCCCGACCGGTGTGTCGCAGATGCCGATGACCCGGTCGCCGAGGTGCGCGGCCATCGCCTCGGTCACGACGCCGGCCGGGTTGGTGAAGTTGACGACCCACGCCTCCGGCGCCAGGGCGGCGACTCGCCGGGCGATGCCGGTCGCGACGGGCAGGGTGCGCAGCGCGTACGACACGCCGCCGGCGCCGACCGTCTCCTGGCCGAGCACGCCCTCCTCCAGGGCCAACCGCTCGTCGGCCGCGCGGCCGGCCATGCCGCCGACCCGGATCGCGGAGAAGACGAAGTTGGTACCGCGGACGGCCTCGTCCAGGTCGGTGGTGGCGGTGACGCCGGGCGGGGCGGCGACGCCCTCGGCCTGCTCGGCGAGGACCCGCCGGATCGCCGCCAGCCGGCCGGCGTCGACGTCGTGCAGGACGACGTCGGTGACCCGCCCGTCCCGGACATCGTCGAGGAGGGCCCGATACACAAGCGGGACACGGAAGCCGCCACCGCCGAGGATGGTCAGCCGCATGCGGCTAAGTATCACTCGACTTTTGCTTAGGGCCGATCGGTCGTTGGTCGCCGAGCCGCGCTTTGTGCGCCTCCCACATGTCGCGGCCGATGATCTGGATCATGCTGGCGACCGGGATGGCCAGGAGCGCGCCGAGGATGCCGGCCAGCTGGGCCGCGAGCAGGACCGCGATAAGCACGGTGAGCGGGCTCAGCTTGACCGTCCGGGAGAAGACAACGGGCTGTAGCAGGTGGTTCTCCAGCTGCTGGTACACGATGAAGAAAGCGATCAGGACGATGCCGGCGACGACCGAGTGGGTGAAGCCGGCGAGTATGGCGACGGTGGCGCCGATGGTGGCGCCGACGAGCGGGAGGAGGTCGGCGATCGCCACGAACAGTGCGATCAACCCGGCGAACGGCACACCGAGGATGAACAGGACGATAAAGGTGAGTACGCCGGCGACGAGGCTGATCAGCAGGTTGCCGGTGATGTATCCGGTGATGGTCCGGGCGCAGGCCGACCCGACCCGCCGGATCCGCCCGGCCAGCCGCGGTTCGAAGGCGCCGAGGAACCCGTCGACGAGCCTCGGCGCCTGGAGCACCATCAGGTAGGCGAGCACGAAGACGCTGATGGCGCCGATGACCGTCGCCGCGATCCCGGTCAGGAACGCGATCGCGGGCGGGGCGAGGTCGGTCGCGCGCTGGCGGATCTGTTCGGAGTGGCTTTCGACGTAGTCCAGGACGTGGAACCGCTCGGCCAGGCGGCCGGCCGGGCCTCGGCCCGCCTTGACATCCTGGGCGATCTGGGGAAGGTCGTCGTACAGCTGGATCCCCTCGCGGATCAGCGGCACCACGAGCGCCGCCACCAGCCCCGCGAGCAGCAGGGAGACCGCGAGGAACACCATCAGCGCGGCCAGCCACCGCCGGCACCACGCCAGCTTTCGCTCCGTCCAGCTGACCGCGGGGTAGAGGGCCACCGCGAAGAACGCGGCGACGATGATCCAGACAAGCACGCGGGCGGTGTGCGTGATGAAAAAGATCAGCAGCGCCGTCAACAGCAGCAGGCCGATGACGACCAGCGTGTGCCGGGCGGTGGTGCGTGTGTCGGCCGAAACCATGTTGCCGGCTACCCGCGAAGCACGCGGTCAACCGTCGGTGCCCCGCCCGCTGCGGTGGCTGCGGCGTAGCTCCGGAGGCATACCGCCGTACGTTCCAGAGCGCGCGGAAATAATGTTTTGGCGGGCTGTCGATTCCGGCCGACCCCGTCCGTCGGCGAGACGTAGGAACACAAAGAACGAGAAACCAGGAGCAGACGATGCCGCAGTACGCCATCCTCATCCACTCGCCCGCGCCGGCCGACCCGATGACCATCACGCCGGAGTACCTTGAGCAGCTCGATCGCTACCCGGCCCAGGTCACCGAGCTGGGCGGCAATATCGTGACCGGCTTCGCGCTGGAGCCGAGCACCAGGGCCACCTCGATCCGGGGTGACGTGGTCACCGACGGGCCGTTCATCGAGGCCAAGGAGGTCGTGGCCGGGTTCTTCATCCTGGAGGCGCCCGACTACGACACCGCGGTGGCGATCGCCAAGCTCAACCCGGCCACGATCGACGGCGGCGTGGAGGTGCGGCCGCTGTTCTTCCCGCCGGCGGAGTAGCACCGCGGTGCTACCGCCAGACGAGTAGCGTGCGCTCGCTGTACGGCTGGCCGACAATTGCGGCCATGCGGGTTGCCAGCACCCTGTCGTACGACGTCGCCGGGCCGGCGGAGGTCGCCTTCCAGGTGGCCGTCGCCGGCCCCGTCACGTCCGAGGTCCTGACCGTCACGCTCGACGGCGCCGCCGTGCCGGTGACCGCGGTCGACCGTACCCACCTGGTGCGCGTCGGGGCGACGGGGCGGCTTGTCGCCGCCTACGCGGCGGAGCTGCCCGACCGCCGGGAAGGACCCCCGCCGCCCTCCGACCGTGACCGGCTCGTCGCGCTGCGGCCGAGCCGCTACTGCCCGTCCGACCGGCTCGCCGGGTACGCCACAAGTCGCTTCGGCACGCTCTCCGGCGCGGATGCGGTACGAGCCATCGTGGATCACGTGCACCGGCACCTGGTGTACACCCTGGGAGCGAGCGGGCCCACGACGGACGCCGCGGACACGCTGCTGGCCGGCCAGGGGGTGTGCCGCGACTACGCCCACCTGGTCGCCACCCTGTGCCGGGCGGTCGACGTGCCGGCCCGGGTCGCCGCCGTGTACGCGCCCGGCCTCGACCCCATGGACTTCCACCTCGTCGCCGAGACCGCGCTCGACGGCGGCTGGTGGGTGTGGGACGCGACCCGGCTGGCGCCGCGCCCGGCGCTCGCGCGGATCGCGACGGGGCGGGACGCGGCGGACGTCGCGTTCGCCACGATGCTCACCGGCACGCTCAACCCGATCGGCCAGGAGATCGTCGCGACGACCGCCGCCGACCTGCCCGAAGACGACCACACGTCGCTGGTCGCGCTGCCCGGCTGAAATTTTCGACGTTTCCGGGTGCCGGCTGTCCGGATTCGCGCGGACCGTTCGTCAGGGTGGTGAGATCCAGACGAGTGAGATCCAGACGAGGAGGAGAGCTGAGATGAAGTACATGATGTTTGTCTGCACCGACACCGAGCCGGACACCGACAAGAGCGCCGAGCCGGACATCGAGGTATGGGTGGCGGAAAACGACGCGAGCGGCCGCCGCCTCGACGGGTACCAGCTCGCGTCGGTCAACGCCGCGACGACGGTGCGGGTGCGCAACGGCGAGCTGCTGGTGTCGGACGGGCCGTTCGCCGAGACCAAGGAGGTGATCGTGGGCTACGACCTGCTGGAGTGTGCCGACCTGGACGAGGCGATCGAGATCGCCCGGGCCCACCCGATGGCGCGGGCCGGGCGGATCGAGCTGCGCCCGTTCGCCGACCTTGGCTGACGGCGGCGCCGTCCGGGCCGCGCCCGCGGTAGCGGCGGAGGCCGCCGCGCACGCGGCGCGGGACTCGCATGCCCAGATCGTCGCGACGCTCATCCGCGTGACCGGCGACTGGACGCTCGCGGAGGACTGCGCCCAGGAGGCCCTCGTGCAGGCCCTCCAGCGCTGGCCGGCTGCCGGCGTCCCCGCCAACCCGGCGGCCTGGCTCATGACCGTGGCCCGCAACCGGGCGACCGACGTCCTGCGCCGCGCCACCGTGGAACGCCGGAAGCTACAAGAGCTCGCCACCCTCGCGCCCACCGACGCGGAATCGCCGGCGGCGGGAGAGGAGGAGGTCGTGGACGACCGGCTGCGGCTCATCTTCACCTGCTGCCACCCCGCGCTCGCCCTCGACGCCCGGGTGGCGCTCACGCTCCGGACGATCTGCGGGATCCCGACCACCGACATCGCGCGCGCGTTGCTGGTCACGGAGTCGACCATGACCCGCCGCCTCACGCGAGCCAAGACGAAGATCGCGGACGCCCGTATCCCGTACCGCGTGCCGTCCGGCCCGGCCCTCGCCGAGCGGCTGCCCGGCGTGCTGGCCGTGCTGTACCTGCTCTTCACCCGTGGGTACAACGCGGACGGTGAGCCGGCGTTCGCGGACGAGGCGATCAGGCTGGTCCGGCTGCTGGACGACCTGATGCCCGGACAGCCCGAGATCTCGGCGCTGCTCGCCCTCTTCCTCTTCCAGCACTCCCGCCGCGATGCCCGCCGCGACGGCGACGGCAACCTGGTGCCCCTCGACCGGCAGGACCGCGACCGCTGGGACCACGCCGCGATCGCGGAAGGGCTGGCCGTGCTGGGCCGGGTGCGGGAGGACGGCCCGTACGCGCTCCAGTCCCGCATCGCCGCCTGCCACGCGACCGCCACCTCGTTCGACGCCACCGACTGGCCGGCGATCGCCGCTTGGTACGACGCACTGGCCGCCCGCTCGGCGTCGCCGGTGGTGGCACTCAACCGTGCGGTCGCGCACGGCTACGCGTACGGGCCGGCGGCTGGGCTGGCGTTGCTCGCCGAGGCGCGGGCGGGTGGGGCGCTGGACGGGTACCCGCTCGCGGTGGCCGCCGAGGCCGACCTCACCGCCCGCCAAGGCGACCGGGAGCGGGCGGCGGCGCTCTTCCGGGAGGCCGCCGCGCGGACCCACGCCGAGCCCGAACGCCGCGCACTCCTCGACCGCGCCGCCGACCTTTCTCAGTAGCACCGCGCGGCCTGCGGTCTCACTCGCAACCATGGTCCGATCACGGCTTCCGTACGACCCGGTCACGAGGCTCACGCTTGAGTATCGGCTTGGCTACGGCGGAGTCCTCCCTGCCCTTCGACCTGTCCCAATTGCCATCAGGTCACCCGTACACGGGGAGGGAAGGAAGATGGTCAAGCTTAGACAGTTCGCGTTGGTCGTGGGGGTCGCCGCGGTGCTGGGCGTCGCGGCATGCGGGGGAGGCGGGCGCAGCGACAGCCTCGTCGCACCGGAGCCGTTGCCGGACCGGCACGGCCCGGCCACCCCGCGCACGGACCGGGACGGCGAGACGAGCGTCACGGACGATCCACAGTCGACATTCGCGATCGACGTGGACACCGCGTCGTACGGCTACGCCCGCCGGCTCATCACCGAGGGCCGCAAGCCGGATGCCAGCCAGGTACGGCCGGAGGAGTTCGTCAACTCGTTCGAACAGGACTACCCCGAGCCGAGCGGTGACGGCTTCGCGGTGCACCTCGACGGCGCGCGGTTCCCGGAGTTCCACGAGGCCGGCACCGATACCCGGCTGATGCGGGTGGGCCTGCGCACGCGCGGCGAGGACCCCACGACGCGGGAGGACGCCGCGCTGACGTTCGTGGTCGACGTCTCCGGCTCGATGGCCGAGCCCGGCCGGCTCGACCTGGTACAGGACTCCCTGCACACGCTCATCGACGAGCTGCGCCCGACCGATTCGGTGGCGATCGTGGCGTTCAGCGGCGAGGCGGAAGTGGTCACCGAGATGACCCCCGTCTCGGACGCGCGTGCCCTCCACGAAGCGGTCGACGCGCTGCGCACGCGGAGTAGCACCAACCTCGAAGCCGGGCTTGTACTCGGGTACCAGGTGGCGCGCGAGGGCTTCCGGCCCGGCCGTACCAACCGGGTGATCGTGCTCTCCGACGGGCTGGCGAACACCGGCGACACCGACGCCGACGCGATCCTGCGGCGCGTGAGCGAGGAGGCCGGCAAGCAGATCGCGCTGCTCGGCGTCGGCGTGGGCAGCGAGTACGGCGACGCGCTCATGGAGCGGCTCGCCGACCGCGGCGACGGCTTCGTCGTGTACGTCAGCGAACGCGAGCAGGCCCGCGGGGTCTTCGTCCGCGAGCTTCCGGCCACGCTCGCGGTACGGGCACTGGACGCTAAGGTCCAGGTTACCTTCGACCCGGCAGCCGTTCGTTCGTACCGCCTGATCGGCTACGAGAACCGCGCGATCGCCGACGAGGACTTCCGCGACGACCGGGTCGACGGCGGCGAGGTGGGCCCGGGCCACAGCGTGACCGCGCTGTACGCGGTGCGGCTCACCGCCGAGGCGGCCGGAAACGCGCGGGTGGCCCAGGTGCGGGCGCGCTGGCTGGATCCGGGCTCGCGGGACGCGGCCGAGGTGTACGAGTCCCTCACCGTCGCCGACCTGGGCGCCCGGTTCGACGCCGCCGGGCCACGGCTGCGGATGTCTTACGCCGCCGGCTATTTCGCCGAGGCGCTGCGCGGAAGCGGTGTGGTGTCACTCGGATCGCTCGCTCCCGTGGCCCGCCGGGCCGGCGACGACACCCGCGACCCCGCAGTGGACGACCTCGCCTCGCTCATCGGTCGCGCCGCCGAGCTGGACTGAGCCCGCCTCACCGCGCGCGGCGGGTGGCCCGCAGCAGCACGTAGGCGCCCGCCGCGAGCAGCACCAGGCCCACTCCGCCGGTGGCCAGGCCGATCCAGGCGGGCGTCTCGACCACGGTCGTGCCGCCGTTGTACCGCACGCGGACCGGCGCGCCGGGCACATACTGATCGCCGTCGAGGTCAAGCTGGGCGGTGCGGGTGTGCTCACCGTCCATCCAGGACACTTCACACCGCTGCCGGTACGTCCGGGTGCCCGACGTCCCGGTGCGGTTCGAGACGGTGGTGCACGACTGTACGGTGCCCGTGGCCGACGGCCACGTCTGGCTGGCGGTCAGCGTCGCGCCGACGATGGCCGCGACGACGCCGACCAGGATCACCAGGATGCCGGCGGCGACGCGGAACAGCCGGATCCGCCGTGCGACGCGGGCCGCCGGCGATAGCGGGTCGCTCATGATCCGAGACCCTAGGGCCGGGACGTGGGTGGCCGGATCCGACATCCGGCCCGCACTCGCTGGACCGTCGGCGCAGGTCCGCGACCGCTATCGACCGGCGAGTAGCGGCGCGCCGTCACCGTTCTGCGTTGTCAGCCCCGGTTGGGCCGGACCGCCGCCGTCGCGGGCCCGTGCCCGCGCATAGGGTGGGCGGCATGTTGCCCCACAGCCTCACCGTCCCGCGCGATACAAGTGCGGCGCTACTCACGTACTGCGACGACGCTACCGGCGAGCGCACCACCCTCACCGCGGTGGAACTGGGCGAGTGGGCGGCCCGCACGGCCGCGCTCCTGACCGAGGGCCGCCTGGTGGCGGGCGACCGCGCGGCCGTGCTGCTGCCGCCGCACTGGCAGACCGCCGCGGTGCTGCTCGGGGCCTGGTCGATCGGCGTCACCGTCTCGTACCGTTCGTGGGCGACCGCGGGTCTGCCGGCGGTGGGGCCGGGCGAGTACGAGCCGTTCGACGCGGTGTTCGTCTCCCGGCAGCGCCTCGACAGCTGGCTGGAGCGGGTGCCCGAGGCACGGCACCGCTTCGTGCACGACCTCGCACCCGGCGCGGCCGACGAAGTGCCCGAGGGCTACCTCGACTACATCTCCGAGGCCAGCCGCCACTCCGGCGACGTGCCGGCCCGCCAGGCGGTGCGGTACACCGACCCGGCCAGCCCGGACGGCACCACCTACCGCCAGTGGGGCGGCCTGGCCGCCGAAATCGCCACGACGCTCGGCCTCGCCCCGGGCGACCGCGTGCTGGTCGACGCCGACGCCGCGCATGTCCAGCCGGTCACCTGGCTACTCGCGCCGCTCGCGGCCGGCGCGTCGATCCTGGTCTGCGCCAACCTCGACCGCGACGAACTGGACCGGCGGGTCGCCGCCGAGGGCATCACCCACGTCCTCTGACGCGCACCCCGGCTCGCCCAGCGGCGGTCCGTTCAAGCGGAGCCGGCGCGGCGGTCACCCTCGGCCGATCGGCTCACCCGCGCGGCGGTCGCCGTCGGCCGGCGCGGCCCCGACTCAGCCGGCAAGCTCGCCCAGCGCGGCGGTGAAGATGTCGTGGTGCCGGGCCACGTCGTCGTGTGTCGTCTGTGGACAGGCCAGGGCCATGTTGTGGAACGGGGTGAGCAGGACTCCCCGGTTGGCCAGGTAGGCGTGCAGGTAGTCCTCCAGCTCCGCGTCGGCGTGCGCGGCCGACTCGCCACCGCTGCGGGGCGCGGGGGAGGCGAAGCGGTACTCCACGCGGGCGCCGAGCTGGCTGACCGACCACGGCAGCCCGTACCCCTCGATGATTTTCCGGGCTCCGGTGGCGAACCCGGTCGCCACCTCGACCATGCCCGCGAACGCCGCGTCGGTCAGCACCTCGCCCAGCGTCGCGCGGGCGGCGGTGAGGGAGAGCGGGTTGCCGGCGAGCGTGCCGCCCACGCCGCCCATGTCGACGAGGTCGAGGTCTGAGCGGCCACTCAGCGCGGCGGCGAGTTCCTCGGTGAGGCCGTACGCACCGATCGGGATGCCGCCCCCGATCGCCTTGCCGATAGTGACGACATCGGGCTGGAGGTCCCAAGCTGCGGTGGCGCCGCCCGGCCCGGCGGAGAACGTGTGCGTCTCGTCGTTGACGAGATACGTGCCGTGCTGGCGGGTCAGCTCGCGGACGCCAGCGAGATAGCCGGGCTCGGGTAGCACGATGCCGATGTTCGTGAGCGCGGGCTCCATCAGCACCGCGGCCACGTCGCCGTGGGCCAGCTCCCGCGCCAGGCCGTCGAGGTCGTTGTATTCGGCGACTCGGCTGGTCTCCGTCACGTCGTACGGGGCGCCCACGTTGCCTTCACGGCTTTGCGCCTGCCCGTCCGGCCCGACCACGATGAGCGACTCGTCGACCGAGCCGTGGTAGCAGTAGCTGTTCACGAGGATGCGCGGGCGGCCGGTCACCGCGCGCAGCAGGCGGATCGCCCACCGGTTGGCGTCCGTCGCGGTCAACGTGAAACTCCACTGTGGAACTCCGAAGCGCCGCGCCAGCTCGGCGCCGACCACGTCCGCTTCCTCGGTGGGCAGCATCGTGGCCAGTCCACCCCGCTCGGCCAGCCGCCGGGTGACCGCCTCGACCACCGGCGCGGGCGCGTGGCCGGCCATCGCGCCCGTGTCGCCTAGGCAGAAGTCGACGTACTCGTGTCCGTCCACATCGGTCACCCGCGCGCCGTACGCGGTCTCGAAGTAGATAGGGAAGCCGGCCGCGGTCTTGTTCATCCAGGTCATCGGCACGCGGCCGAAGAGGTGCCGGGCACGCTCGTACGCGGCGGCGGAGCGGGGATGCAGGTCCGCGTAGGCCGCGCGCTCGCGGGCCAGCAAGGCGGTCAGTCGGCTGCGATCGAACATCCGGAACGCTCCTCACCTGGGCTTTCACCGCAGCCTAACTGGGCATCCCGATTACTCACGACAGCGGCGCCCGCGGCTCCTACCCTTTCGGCAGGCCTTTCCGGAAGGAGTCACCCACATGTCCGCACGCCTCAGGCTGCGCCGGCTCGCCGTCGCGTCCACAGCACTCGCCGGGGCGGCGCTGATCGCCGTCGTCTCCGGCGGCGCGCAGATGCTCTCCACCGCCGCGACCGCCATCGAGTACGGCTTGATCGCCGCCCTCATCGCGGTGGCCTGAATCCGTCCTATCCCCTCGGCGACAGCGGCCGGGCCCACCGCGGGTCCCGGCCGCTCAGCCCGAGCGCACGGTCCAGCAGCGCCGCGTCCCGCGCCACCGGTACCGGGGCCGCGAAGATGCCCATCTGCCGGCCCTGCTCGCCGGTCTCCAGCACGAAGCGGTAGGTCAACTCGGCCACTTCCGGGTCGCACCGGTACTCCTGTCCGGTCGCGCGGGCCAGGTCCCACCCGTGGAGCACCGCGTCGCTGACCAGCATCGCCGCCACCACCGACGCCGGCATCTCCGCCTCGCCCACCCGCGCCATCCCCGCCCACTCGGCCGGTACCGCGGGCGCGGCCAGCGACTCGAACCGGTCGGCCCACCCGTCCGCCATCAGCTCCCGCCCCCACAACTCGCCCGGCACCGGCTCGCCCCGCCCGGCCAGGCTGAGCGCGGTGGCCACCTGGAGCAGGTGGTTGGCGAGCGTCTGTACGTCCCAGTCCCGGCACGGCGTCGGCAGCCCGAGCTGGTCCGGCTTCACACCCCGCATCACGGCCGCCGTCTCGGTGATCGCTTTCTCCAGTACATCGCGCATTGGCGAAGGCTAGACGCGGCCGTGCGGCACCGTCTTGAAGAAACGCGACGCTGCTACCGTGCCGGTATGCCGGCGATCCTGCACCCCGGCGCGGGGCTGCGAAAGTTCCGGTTCAGCACGCCCGAGGCCGCGCCGGCGCTGCGCCCGTTCGTCGCGCATTACTGGGTCGTGAGCTGGGACCTGCGCGGCGAGGAGCCGTACGAGCAGCACGTTCTCCCGTACCCCGCCGTCAACGTCACCTTCACCGCCGGCCGCTGCCGCGTCGCCGGAGTACCGCGCGGCCGCTTCTCCGAGGTGCTGCACGGCGTAGGTCGCGTGTTCGGCGCCCGCTTCCTCCCCGGCGGGTTCCGCCCGTTCCTCGACGCGCCGGTCTCGTCGATCACCGGCCGCTTCCTCCCGGTCGAGGCCGTCTTCGGCCCGGACGCGCGCGACCTCGCGGACGCCATCCGCGCCGCCGGCGACGATGCCGCCGCCACACTCATGGACGATTTCCTGGGTACCCGCGCCCCGCGCGAACCCGACCCCGCCGCCGAACTTGTCGCCGAAGTAGTGGCCCGAGTCGCGGCCGAGCCCGGCATCACCCGGGTCGACGACCTGGCGAGCGAGTTCGGTGTGGGGATGCGGCAGCTCCAGCGGCTCTTCTCGGAGTACGTCGGCGTCGGCCCCAAGTGGGTCATCCGCCGCCACCGGCTACACGAGGCCGCGGCCCGGGCCACGTCTGGCGCTACCCTCGACCTGGTAGCGCTCGCGGCTGAGCTCGGCTACAGCGACCAGGCGCACCTCACCCGCGACTTCGCCAGCCTGGTCGGCCTGCCGCCATCCCGCTACGCGAGGGCCCAGTGAGTCCCCAGCTGCGCTGGCGGTGGCTCCAGCCCGGCGTGTCCGGGCCCGGCTTGGTCGGTGGCGCCGGGGGCCGCGCGCGGTGGGCCGGGCGGCATAATGGCGACGATTCGGAGGTACCGCCAGCAACATGATCATCCTGATGCACAGCTCCAAGACCATGCGTCCGCCCACGTCCGGGCTCGCACCGACCGGCACGCCGGCCCTGCTCGACCGGGCGGAGGAGCTCGTCGCGCACCTGCGGGCCCACTCGCCGAGCGAGCTGGCCCGGGTCATGAAGGTCTCCGACGACCTCGCCGCCAAGGTGCGCGACCTGCATGATGAGTGGAGCACCAAGCCCGACCGCCAGGCGCCCGCGGCCGCCACCTTCGTGGGCGACATCTACAGCGGGCTTCAGGTCGACACCTTCAGCGCGGCCGACCGCGCGTACGCGGACCGGCACCTGCGCATCCTCTCCGGCCTTTACGGCATCCTGCGCCCCTTCGACGGCATCAGCCCGTACCGGCTGGAGATGGGCTACCGCCTCCAGCCCGGGCGGCACTCGAACCTGTACGCGTTCTGGGGCACCGCGATCGCCGAGCAGCTGCCGGCGAAGGGGCGGATCGTCAACCTCGCGGCGAACGAGTACAGCCGCACCGTCCTGCCGCACGTCGACGCCGCCCGCGTGGTCACTCCTCGCTTCCTGACCGTGGACGCGGCCTCTGGCGAGGCGAAGTTCGTGGTCGTCCACGCGAAGATCGCGCGAGGTGCCTTCGCGCGGTGGCTCGTGACCGGGCGGGTCAAGGAGGGCGCGATCCGGGAGTTCGCGGAGATCGGCTACCGGTACGACGAGGCGCTCAGCACGCCGGCCGAGCCCGCATTCGTATGCGAGGAGTTCGGCGGCAAGGGCCTGTCGGTCCGCCTGACCTGATCTCGTCTACCTCCACGTGTGGACGCCGATCTCCACCGCGGTGGGCGCGTAGGTCAACCCCGCAGGTACGCCAGCACTGCCCGCACCCGGCGGTGGTCGTCCTCCGCGGGCGGCAGGTCGAGCTTGGCGAGCAGGCTGCTGATGTGCTTGGCTACCGCCGCCTCGGTGACGAAGAGCGCGCGGGCGATCGCCGTGTTGGAACGCCCCTCCGCCATCAGCGCCAGCACCTCGCGCTCTCGCGGCGACAGGCGGGCGAGCGGGTCGCGGCGGTCCCTGATCAGCTGCCGCACCACCTCCGGGTCGACCACAGTGTGGCCGCTGGCAACCCGGTCGAGCGCCTCGACGAAGTCCACGATGTCGCCGGTCCTCGAACGCCTGCCGTGGGGCTTCCTCGCCCTGTATCTGGCGGTCGGCGCCGCGGTCGGCGTGCTCGCCGCCCTACTGCCGGCGGTTCGCGCGTCCAGGGTCGACGTTCTGCGGGCGATCTCCTATGAGTGACCGGAGCACGGCGCCGGAGCCGGCGCGGTCAGGGCTTCGGCGGGTGCGGCCGCAGCCGCCCGGCCGGGGGAGCGGCGAGCACCCGGGCCCAGAGCGACTCGTAGCGTGCCGCCATCCGATCCGCCGTGAATGCGGCCAGTGTCCGCTTCCGGGCCCGCTGGCCGAGCTGCTCCCGGGCGGCTGGATCGGAGGCAAGCCGGCTGATCGCCTTGGCGAGCGCGGCGCTGTCGCCGACCGGTACGAGGCGCCCACACCGGCCACCGTCGAGGAGTTCGGGCACGCCACCGGTGGCGCTCGCGACGCACGGCAGACCGTGCCCCATGGCCTCGATGAGGGCGAGCCCGAGCGTCTCGTAGCGGGACGGCTGACAGTAGATGTCCACGTCCCGGAGCTGTTCACTGACCTGGTCGGTCCAGCCGGTCAGCTCCACCCGGTCCGCGACACCGAGGCTCGTGGCCCGGGCCCGCAGCGCGGCCTCCTCGGCGCCCGCGCCGACCAGCCTGGCCCGCATCCCCGGCAGCCGGGGCAGCGCGTCGATCAGCACGTCCTGCCCCTTCACCGCGTCGAGCCGCCCGACGCAGCCGATCACGATCTCCCCGTTCGGGCGGCTCGCGGGTGCCGGACCCACCACTGTGGACTCCGCGATCGGCACGCCGTTGTGGATCACCTGGACCGAGCCACGGCCCAGGGCGTAGAAGTCCTCGACGCGCTTGGCGCCGTTCGCACTGACCGCGACGTTCCCGTCCAGCCGGAGCGCGAGCGCACGCGTGCGCAGCAGGAGCGCCAGGTCCACGGTGCGCGCGGCCATGTGCTGCACGGCGACCACCCGTGGCCGCCGCAGCGCGAGCGCCGTACCGAGCATCGTTGGCGACGCCCACGGCACCTCAAGGTTCGCCTGTACCAGGTCCGGGCGCACCCGCCGCAGCAGGCGTACGTGGGCCAGGGCCCCGGCCGCGGTCACGTGGCATGGCGTGCCGGGCGAATGCCCGGCCAGCCACCGCACCACTGGCTCGTCGGTGCCGGCAACGTGTACCTCGTACGTGTCGCCGAGCCCTCCGACGAGGTTGCCCAGCGCGACCTCCGCGCCGCCGATCGCGTCGACGCTGGTGTAGAGCAGGACCCGTGGCCGCCCGGCCACGCGTCAGGCGTCCTCGCGGTTGGGGTTCTCCAGCCGGAAGAAGTTGCTTTGGCGGCCGTCGCTGCGCTCCTCCTGGTACATGAAGTTCAGGTTGCGCTCGTCAAAGCTGCGAAACCAGTCGTCCCAGCTGATCCGTCGCAGCCGGCTGCCGCTGTTGCCGAGTGGAAAATCGAATGTCAGGACGCCCGCTCGATCTTCGGGCCCGGTCCCAGTAATCGTCGCCGGCGCGGCGTCTCGCCGATCCGCCCACTGCTGGATCACCTCGCGGCTGCTGGTGACCAGGCTGCGCCCTGGGCGCTCGGGCTGGTCGTCGGTCGACGTGATCTCCTGTGCGTACCGCAGCGACCGCGAGGTGTCCGGACCCGTGCGGATCCCGCCGCGCTGCCCCTTGTGCTGAGCCATCCTGCGTTCCTTTCCTCATCGTCGCTAAGCAGATGGCTACCCGCCACCGCGGATCCGATTCCTCCGTGCGGCCGCCGTTCGCCCGCGGAAACCCGAACCTCGGGCACGAACACCCCATGCAGCCGGGCGTGCCGAGGCAATGCACTCGTGGGACATACGGTCAGGATCAGGGCGTTGTCGAAGCCAGGTGACGCTGAGCTACGAGCTGGCAGCGGTCGCCGACGACCACCGGGCCGGGACCGGGCCAGTCCAATGAGGACGCGGGTACCCCGGCCACCCCCGACGCGGCCAAGCTGGCCGACGCCCGGGGCGCCGCCAGCGCGACCGCCGCCGGAGCGGGCGGTGCATAGCGGTGCCGGCCCTGGGTATCCGCGCGGCGTGAACACAGCCAATGAGCCGAACCCCTACGGCTACGCCGGTGGGGGCACGTCGCCGGACCCGCGCCTGGAGGACCTCGAGGACACGGCCGAGAGCATCACCGTGCCCGACGACCTGGCGGAGCCGATGGGCGATACCGACGACGAGCAGTAGCGGCGGAACGGCCGGCGGCGAGGGCGGTAGCCCGGGTCACAGACCCCGGGCGAGTCGGTAGTAGGCCGCGTTCCAGCGCAGCTCCTTGGCGAGGCCTCGGCGGGTGGTGTCGGCGTCGATGTGGACCAGTTCGATGCCGAGGTGGTCGGCCAGGATCTGGATCTCGTCGCCCTGTACCGCGGTGGACAGCACGGTGTGGTGCGGTCCGCCGGCGTTCAGCCAGCCCTCCGTGGCGGTGCCGAAGTCGGGGCGAGGCTGCCAGATCGCGCGGGCTACCGGCAGGTTGGGCAGCAGCTCGTCGGGCGGTACAAGGTCGATGTCGTTGGCGACCCAGCGAAACCTGTCGCCGAGGTCCGCCCAGCCGACCACGACGCCGGGGCCTGTACCGGCGGTGAACACAAGCCGGGCCGGATCCTCGCGGCCGCCGATGGACAATGGGTGCACCTCGACGCGGGGGCGTTCGCCGGCGATCGTCGGGCAGACCTCGAGCATGTGCGCGCCGAGCACCTTCGGAGTGCCGGGAGCCAGGTGGTACGTGTAGTCCTCCATGAAGGACGTGCCGCCGGGGCGGCCGGCGCCGACCACCTTGAGGACGCGCAGCAGGGCCGAGGTCTTCCAGTCGCCCTCGCCGCCGAAGCCGTACCCGGCCGCCATCAGCCGCTGCACCGCGAGGCCGGGCAGCTGGCGCAGGCCGCCGAGGTCCTCGAAGTTCGTGGTGAACGCCCCGAACCCGCCCTCACCCAGAAACTGCCGCAGCGCCGCCTCGACCCTCGCCTGGTAGCGGACGCTCTCGTGCCGGTCGCCGCCGGGGCGCAGGTCGGGCGCGATCTCGTACGCGTCCAGGTACTCGTCGACAAGCGTGTCGACCTCGCTGCTCTTGACCCCGTCGACGATCTGGACGAGGTCGTTCACGCCCCAGGTGTTGATGGATACGCCGACCCGCAGCTCGGCCTCGACCTTGTCGCCCTCGGTCACCGCGACGTCCCGCATGTTGTCGCCGAACCGGGCCAGGCGCAGCGACCGCGCCTCGGCAACCCCGGCGGCGGCGCGGGCCCAGGAGCCGATCCGGGCCGCGACGGCGGGGTCGCTCACGTGCCCGGCGACCGTGGTACGCGGTACCCGCAGCCGGGTCAGCGCGAAGCCGAACTCGCGGTCGCCGTGCGCGGCCTGGTTGAGGTTCATGAAGTCCATGTCGATCGTCGCCCAGGGCAGGGCGGCGTCGGCCTGGGTGTGCAGGTGCAGCAGCGGGCGGCGGAGCGTGTCGAGGCCGGAGATCCACATCTTGGCGGGGGAGAAGGTGTGCATCCACGCGATCACACCGATGCAGGCAGGGTCCTCGTTGGCCCGGCCCATCAGCTGGCGGATGGCATCCGCGCTGGTCAGCACCGGCTGCCAGGTGACCTTGACGGGTACGTCGCCGGCGCTGTCCAGGGCCGCCGCCACCCGCTGGGACTGCTCGGCGACCTGGCGCAGTGTCGCCTCGCCGTACAGTCCCTGGCTCCCGGTGAGAAACCAAACCTCTTTGCCGCTGTAGAAGTCGCCGGTCACGGCCGTCCTTTCGAAGTGCTCCAGAAAAATCCTCAACCAGGACGCTGCGCTGGGCGCGGCGGACGCCAGCGGCGGGGTCACGATCGGCGCGACGAATCAGCGCGTAGCCCCGGCGCGGCGCTTGTTGTAGATGTCGAATGCCACGGCCAGGAGCAGGACCAGGCCCTTCACCACGTACTGCGTCGACTGGTCGACGCCCTCGAGCTGCATGCCGTTGCTCATCACCGCCATGATCAGACCGCCGACCATCGCCCCGACGACGGTGCCGACACCGCCGGCGACGGCCGCGCCGCCGATGAACGCGGCCGCGATCGCGTCGAGCTCGAACATGTTGCCGGCGGCCGGCTGCGCCCCGTTGGAGCGCGACGAGTAGATGACGCCCGCGATGCCGGCGAGCAGCCCCATGTTCACGAAGATCCAGAAGTTGACCTTGCGGACCTTGACGCCGGAGAGGGTCGCGGCGGACAGGTTGCCGCCGATCGCGTAGATCTGGCGGCCGAAGACGGTGTTCTGCGTCATCAGCCCGTACACGATGACCAGGGCGGCCAGGATGATCAACACGATCGGCAGGCCGCGGGCGTGGGCGAGCTGCCAGGCGAAGTACATGACGACCGCGGCGACCAGCAGCACCCGCGCGACGAAGAGCGGGAACGACTCCACCGACTGCTGGTACCGGATCCGGGCGAGCCGCGTGCGGAAGACGCTCACCGCGTACCCGATGATGGCGAAAGCGGCGATGAAGAGCGTGAACGCGTCGTAACCGTGACCACCGAGCAGGCCGTTCAAGAAGCCGGTCGCGACCTTCTGGTATTCGGCCGGAAACGGCGAGAGCGAGACGTTGTCGAGCACCCGCAGCGTCAGGCCGCGGAAGAGCAGCATGCCGGCGAGCGTCACGATGAACGCGGGCATACCCACGTAGGCGACCCAGAAGCCGTGCCACGCCCCGACCGCGACGCCGACGGCGAGCGCCGCCGCGACGCCGATCCACCACGGGTACCCCTGCTGGATGACGAGCACGGCCGAGACCGCGCCGGTGAGCGCGACCACCGATCCGACCGACAGGTCGATGTGTCCGGCGATGATCAGGATCACCATGCCGATCGCGAGCACCAGGATGTACGAGTACTGGAGCACGATGTTGGTGATGTTGCCCGGACTGAGCAGCACCCCGTCGGTCAAAAACGCGAAGAGTGCCACGATGACCACGAACGCGATGTAGATGCCGCTCTGGCGCAGGTTGCGCAGGATGAGCGTGCGTGGGTCGCGGATCCCGCCGTGCAGCGCCGCCGCGGGGGCGCTGCCCTCGGACGCGGTCGGGGGCGGCTTGAGGCTGGTCATCCGGCGAGCTCCTTCTCCTTCGTCATGAGCGCCATGAGGTTTTCCTGGGTGGCCAGCTCGACCGGCAGCTCACCGGTGATCCGCCCGGCCGACAGCGTGTAGATGCGGTCGCACATGCCGAGCAGCTCGGGCAGCTCGGACGAGATCACGATGACCGCCTTGCCCTCCGCCACGAGGCGATTGATGATCGTGTAGATCTCGTACTTGGCGCCGACGTCGATGCCGCGCGTGGGTTCGTCCAGGATCAGCACGTCCGGGTCGGTGAGCAGCCACTTGGAGAGCACGACCTTCTGCTGGTTGCCGCCGGAGAGGGTGCCAACCGGGTCCATGACGCTCTGCGTCTTGATGTTCAGGTCCTGCCGGCTCTGCTCGGCGACCTTGATCTCCTCGTTGCCGTTGACCCAGCCGGCGCGCGAGAGCTTGTCGAGGGCGGCGGCGGAGACGTTGGCCCGCACGTCGGCGATGAGGTTGAGGCCGTACCGCTTGCGGTCCTCCGTCGCGTACGCGATGCCGTTGTCGATCGCCTCCGCCACGGTGCGCGCCTTGATCGGCTTGCCGTGTTTGTAGAGGCGGCCGCTGATGTCCCGCCCGTAGGCGCGGCCGAACACGCTCATCGCCAGCTCGGTGCGACCGGCGCCCATCAACCCGGCGATGCCGACGACCTCGCCGGCCCGCACGTTGAGGCTGGCGCCGTCGACGACCTTGCGGGGCTGGACCGGGTGCCACACGGTCCAGTCCTCGATCCGCAGCACCTCCTCACCCGGCGCCGACTCGCGGCTGGGGTAAAAGCTGTCCAGGTCGCGGCCGACCATGCCGCGGATGATCCGCTCCTGGGTCACGTCACCGGAGCGCATGTCGATCGTCTCGACGGTACGCCCGTCGCGGAGCACCGTCGTGGAGTCGGCGATAGCGGTGATCTCGTTCAGCTTGTGCGAGATCATGATGCAGGTGATGCCCTGGTCCCGCAGCCGCCGCAGCAGGTCGAGCAGGTGCGCGGAGTCGATGTCGTTGAGCGCGGCGGTCGGCTCGTCGAGGATCAGCAGACGCACCTCTTTGGACAGTGCTTTCGCGATCTCGACAAGCTGCTGCTTGCCGACGCCGAGCTGGATCACCGGCGAGACCGGGTTTTCGTCCAGGCCGACCGAGGCCAGCAGCCCGGCCGCGTCGGCGTTGGTGCGGTTCCAGTCGATGAAACCGGCACGCCCGCGGCGCTCGTTGCCGAGGAAGATGTTCTCCGCGATCGACAGGTACGGCACCAGCGCGAGCTCCTGGTGGATGATGACGATCCCGACCGCTTCGCTGTCCCGGATACCGCCGAAGTGCACAGCCCGCCCGTCGAAGACGATCTCACCGTCGTAGCTGCCGGCGGGGTACACACCGGACAGTACCTTCATCAGCGTGGACTTGCCCGCGCCGTTCTCCCCGCAGATCGCGTGGATCTCCCCGCGCCGGACGGCGAGCGACACGTCCTCGATCGCGGTGACACCGGGGAAGCGCTTGGTGATACCGCGCATCTGGAGCAGTACGTCGGCGTCCAATCCGTCCTCCGTTCGTGGCCCGGTGCCCGGCGGCCACCGACCGCCGGGCACCGAGTCGCGGCCTACTTGGCCTGGCCGGCGGCGACTTCCTCCGCCGTGTAGTAGCCGGAGTCGACAAGTGCGGTCTTGATGTCCTCCTTGTAGACGGTCTGAACCGGCAACAGGTAGGACGGCACGACCTTCACGCCATTGTCGTACGTCTTGGTGTCGTTCGCCTGCGGCTGCTTCTTCTGCAGGAACGCCTCCGCCGCGACGACCGCCTGCTCGGCCAGCAGCCGGGTGTCCTTGAAGATCGTGGAGTTCTGCACGCCGTCGTCGATGAGCTTGACCGAGGCGATCTCCGCGTCCTGCCCGGTCACCACCGGAATCGGGTTGGCGGCCGTGCCGTAGCCGGCGTTCTGCAGAGCGGTGATGATGCCCCGGGACAGCCCGTCGTACGGCGACAACACACCATTGACCTTCGTGCCGTCGTTGTACGTGGAGGTCAGCAGATCCTCCATCCGCTTCTGCGCGGTCTCCTGCTGCCAGCGCAGGATCGCCACCTTCTCGATGTCGGTCTGCTTCGACTTGACCACCAGCGAACCGTTGTCGATGAACGGCTTCAGCGTCTCCATCGCACCGTCGAAGAAGAAGTGCGCGTTGTTGTCGTCCAGCGACCCCGCGAACAGCTCGACGTTGAACGGCCCGGTCTTCGTGCCCTTCGCGCCGTCCTTCGTCTGCAACCCCAGACCGACCAGCAGCGCGTTGGCCTGTGCCACGCCCACCTTGAAGTTGTCGAAGCTGACGTAGAAGTCAACATTCTGGCTGTCCCGGATCAGCCGGTCGTAGGCGATCACCGGAATCTTCTTGTCCGCCGCCGCCTGAAGCTGGCCACTCAGCGCGGTGCCGTCGATGGCCGCGATGATCAGCACGTCGGCGCCCTGCGTGATCATCTGGTCGACCTGCTGCGACTGCGTCGGGATGTCGTCGCCCGCGTACTGGAGGTCGACCTTGTAGCCCTTCGCCTCCAGCTTCTCCTTCACCGAGTTGCCGTCGGCGATCCAGCGCTCCGAGGTCTGCGTCGGCATCGACACGCCGATCGTCAGGTCCTTAGGGTCCTGAGCGGACGTGTCGGTATCCCCTCCGGCGCCCTCACCGCCACAGGCCGCGAGGCTCAGGGCCAGGGCGGCGGCTCCCAGCGTGGCCAGGAGTTTTCTGTTCACGTGATCTCCCCTCCGGAACAGGTCACATCCATGGACATGATGATCAGGACGAGCACATTGTTAGCGCTCACATCTATGCTGGTCAAGCCCCTCTCTCGACCTCCAGTCGTCACGGTCTCGTAACGAGTGCTCCGCCTGTCCGCGCACGGCTTTCCACATAGAAATCGAGCTACCGCGATGTCCGCGGTGGTCCGGACCGTCGCTCCCGCGGCCTCACCCTGATCGTTTCCACACCGCCGTGACGACCAGGGCCAGCCAGCGCGGTCGCAGACCTTGTCCCGCCGCCGCGCCGTCGCGGAAAGATCGGATCGGGCGGCAGACCAGGTGGCACCGGGGCCCGCGGGCCGCAGCCTTGATCGCGCGGTGGGCCAGGTGGCGCGGGATGGCCCGCGCGGTGCGCGGGCCGCAACCCCGAGTGCGCGGTAGGCCCGGTCCTGCCTCGCGGCTGGCTTTCATTGCTTGCGTGGCGTGATCAGGCGCTGAAGGAGGATGAACGCGAACAGCAGCGCGCCGATCACGATCTTCGTCCACCATGAACTGAGCCGGCCGTCGAACGTGATCAGCGTCTGGATGATGCCCAGCACGAGCACGCCCAGCACCGTCCCCAGCACGAAACCTGACCCACCCGTCAACAACGTGCCGCCGATGACGACCGCGGCGATCGCGTCGAGCTCCATGCCGACCGCGTGCAGGCTGTTGCCGGAGAGCATGTAGAAGCTGAGCAGCACACCGCCGAGCGCGGAGCAGAAGCCGCTGATCGTGTACACCCCGATGCGGGTACGCGCGACCGGCAGGCCCATGAGGTGCGCGGAGCGCGGGTTGCCGCCGATCGCGTACGTGTTGCGGCCGAGCCGGGTGAACGCCAGCACGTACGCGGCGACGAGCACCACGACAAGCGCGATGACGACGCTGGGGGAGATGAAGTTGTCCCCGAAGCGGACCTTCGACTGCGCCATCGTCGTCCAGAACGGCTCGTCGATGGTGATCGACGAGGTGCCGATCGTGTAGCAGAGGCCGCGGGCGAGGAACATGCCGGCGAGCGTGACGATGAACGGCTGTATCTCGAAGTAGTGGATGATGCAGCCCATGCCGAAGCCCAGCGTGGCACCCATCAGCAGCACCAGCGGCAGCACGGCGAACGCGGGCCAGCCCTGACCTTCCAGCAGCGTGGCCGACACCATCGTGGTGAGCGCCACCACCGCGCCCACCGACAGGTCGATGCCACCGGTCAGGATCACGAACGTCATGCCGACCGCGACAACGAGCAGAAAGCCGTTGTCGATGAACACGTTCAACACAACCTGCGGATCGCTGAACGCCTCGTACTGCACCACGCCGCTGCCGTACATCAGGGCGAGCAGGGCGAGGGTGGCGTAGAGCGGCAGGTACCGGCGCTGCCGCGTCCCCGCCAGCCGGGACCGCACCTCGGCGAACGTGGTCACGCCGGCACCTCCACCTTCTCCGTCGTGGCCGCCGCGGGGCCAGCCGGTGGCGCCGAGGGTCGCCGGCGCCGGCCCTTGAAGACCTTGGCCCGGAACGCGGGCGACTGGACGAGGCAGACGACCGTCACGACGAGCGCCTTGAACAGCAGCGTGGTCTCCGGCGGGATGCCGGTCGTGTAGATGGTCGTGGTGAGCGTCTGGATGAGCAGCGCGCCGACGACCGTACCGGCGATGGAGAACCGCCCGCCGGCCAGCGACGTACCGCCGATGACGACCGCGAGGATCGCGTCGAGCTCGTACCAGAGGCCGGCGTTGTTGCCGTCCGCGCTGGAGACGTTCGAGCTGATCATCAGGCCGGCGATGCCCGCGCAGAGCCCCGCCACGATGTACGCCATCAGCGTGATCCGCCGCGAGTGGATGCCGGCGAGGCGGCTGGCCTCGGCGTTGCCGCCGACCGACTCGATCAGCATGCCGAGTGCCGTGCGCCGGGTAAGCAGTACCGCCAGCGCGGTGACCGCGAGCGCGACGAGGATCGCGAACGGCACGGTGAACAGGTAACCGCCGCCGATCAGCTTGTACGGCGAGCTGTTGACCGTGATGATCTGCCCGTCCGTGATCAGCTGGGCCAGGCCGCGGCCGGCGACCATCAGGATGAGCGTGGCGATGATCGGCTGGATGCCGACGACCGCGACGAGGAAGCCGTTCCACGCGCCGAGCAGCAGCGCCAGCCCCAGCGCGAGCGCGACGGCGACGAGCACCCCGGCCACGCTGTTCTGGTCGCCCTGCTCGCTGATCCGCCAGCACGCGAGGGCGCCGCAGATCGCCACGACCGAGCCGACCGACAGGTCGATGCCGCCGGTGGCGATGACAAGCGTCATGCCGAGCGCCACCATGATCAGCGGAGCGCCGAAGCGGACGATGTCGATCAGGCTCCCGTAGAGGTGGCCGTCCCGCACCTCCACGCTGAAGAAACTTGGGGTGAAGGCCAAGTTGGACAGCAACAGGGCCACCAGCATGGCGACCGGCCAGAAGAGGCGATGTTTGACCAAGGTGTTCACGGCTTGGCTCCACTGGCGATGGTTTCCATGACGCGGTCGACGTCGAGGGTGTCGTCGTTGGGCAGCTCGGCGATCAGGTGGCGGTCGCGCAGCACCGCGACCTTGTGGCTGAGCCGCAGCACCTCCTCCAGCTCGGCCGAGACGAAGAGCACCGCCATGCCGCCGTCGGAGAGCTGGGCGACCAGGCGCTGGATCTCCGCCTTGGCGCCGATGTCGATGCCGCGGGTCGGTTCGTCGAGGATCAGCAGCCGCGGCTCGGTGATCAGCCACCGGGCCAGCAGTACCTTCTGCTGGTTGCCGCCGGACAGGTCGCGGACCGGTGCGTCCGGGTTGGCCGGCCGGATGTCCAGCGCCTTGATGTACCTGTCGACGAGCTCGTCCTGCCGCCGGCGCGGGATGGGCCGGGTCCAGCCCCGCGTGGCCTGCATGGCGAGGACGATGTTCTCCCGCACGGTGAGCTCCTCGATGAGCCCTTCGGTGCGGCGGTTCTCCGAGCAGAACGCGATGTTCTTCGCCATCGCCGACCGCGGCCCGCGCATCGTGACCGCCCGGCCGTCGACGGCGAGCTGGCCGTGGTCGGCCCGGTCCGCGCCGTAGAGCAGGCGGGCCACCTCGGTGCGGCCGGAGCCGAGCAGGCCGGCCAGGCCGACCACCTCTCCCTTGTGGATGGTCAGGCTGAACGGTGCCACCGCCCCCTTGCGCCCCAGCTCCCGCGCGTCCACAAGCGGTACGTCACCCTCCTGCGCGCGCTTGGGCCGGTCCTCCAGCCGCTCCAGGACCTCCAGCTCCTTGCCGATCATCTTGCCGATCAGGTCGATCAGCGTCAGCTCGGCGGTCCGGTACTCGCCGACCCGCCGGCCGTTGCGCAGCACGGTGATCCGGTCGGCGATCTCGTACACCTGGTCCAGGAAGTGCGT
The DNA here is from genome assembly GCF_011764545.1 of Phytohabitans flavus. Classification (GTDB taxonomy): domain Bacteria; phylum Actinomycetota; class Actinomycetes; order Mycobacteriales; family Micromonosporaceae; genus Phytohabitans; species Phytohabitans flavus. Next base: position 2,588,678 of record NZ_AP022870.1, read on the forward strand.
GACGAACAGGATCGCGATGCCCTCGTCCTTGAGCTGCCGCATGACCCGGAAGAGCTGCCCCACCTCACCGGCGTCCAAGCTCGACGTCGGCTCGTCGAGGATCAGCACCTTGGCCGAGATGTCGATCGCTCGGGCGATCGCGACCATCTGCTGCACCGCGATCGAGTACGTGCCGAGCATCGCGGACACGTCGATGTCGAGCTGGAGCCGGCGCAGCAGCTCGCTCGCCCGTCTCTCGACAGTGGACCACCGGATGTGGCCGAGGAGGCGCGGCTCGCGCCCGATGAAGATGTTCTCCGCCACCGAGAGGTTGGGGCAGAGGTTGATCTCCTGGTAGACGGTGCTGATGCCGGCGTGCTGGGCCTGGAGCGGCCCGCTGAACTCCACCGGCCGGCCGTCCAGCACGATGCTGCCCTGGTCGATGTCGTACACACCGGTGAGCACCTTGATGAGGGTGGACTTGCCGGCGCCGTTCTCGCCCATGAGGGCGTGCACCTCACCCGGCAGCAGCCGGAAGTCGACCTCGCTCAGCGCCTTGACGCCGGGAAACTCCTTGCCGATCCCGGTCATCGTCAGGATGGCCTCGGTCACCTGCCTGCCCTTCTCGGGAGCGGCCGCCCCGCCCGCCGCGCTGAGGACGGGGCGGCCGCTGTGGGGTCAGTACTGCCGCTCGGGCAGGACGGCTTTGGCCTGCTCCTGGGTGAAGGTGGTCTCCTTGGTGATCACCCGAGGCTCGACGGTCTCACCCGCGTTGACCTTCTTGACCAGCTCCATCAGCTGTGGGCCGAGCAACGGGGAGCACTCGACGATAAAGTTGATCTTTCCGTCGGCCAGGGCCTGCATGCCGTCGCGGACCGCGTCCACAGTGATGATTTTGATGTCGGTGCCAGGTTTCTTGCCCGCGCCTTCGATGGCCTCGATCGCGCCCAGGCCCATGTCGTCGTTGTGGGCGTAGAGCACGTCGATGTCCGGGTTGGACTTCAGGAAGGCCTCCATGACCTCCTTGCCCTTGGCGCGGGTGAAGTCGCCGGTCTGTGAGGCGACGACCTTGAACTTCGGCTCGGCGGCGATGACGTCGCCGAAGCCTTTCTTGCGGTCGTTGGCCGGGGCGGAGCCGGTGGTGCCCTGGAGCTCGACGATGTTCACCGGATCGGTCGCCGAGGCGTACTCCTTGACCAGCCAGTCACCGGCCTTCTTGCCCTCCTCGACGAAGTCGGAGCCGATGAAGGTCTTGTACAGGCTGGTGTCGGGGGAGTCGACCGCGCGGTCGGTGAGGATGACCGGGATGTTGGCGTCCTTGGCCTCCTTCAACACCGTGTCCCAGCCGGACTCGACGACCGGGGAGAAGGCGATGATGTCGACCTTCTGCTGGATGAACGAGCGGATTGCCTTGATCTGGTTCTCCTGCTTCTGCTGGGCGTCGGAGAACTTGAGGTCGATCCCAGCTTCTTTCGCCGAGTCCTGGATGGACTTGGTGTTCGCGGTGCGCCAGCCGCTCTCGGCGCCGACCTGGGAGAACCCTAGGGTGATCTTCCCGTCGTCGGAACCGGAGCCGGCGCCGTCATCACCGCCGCCGCACGCCGTCACGGTGACGGCGGCCAGCAAGCCGGCGACCACCGCCGCGGACCATCTCCTGATCATCGCTTCCTCCTGCCACGAAACTTGGTGCGAACCGCGCTAGGTGAGCGTTAACATTGACAACCGTGACGATCCTCGTCCGCTGAACGAGGATCGTCGTACCGCTGGCCGTATCAGGTCTTTGAAGATCCACACGCCATGGGAGATCGACATGGGTCGCGGAAGTGGCCTGTATCACCCTCCGCGAACGTGAATGTTACCGTTCTCCACACGCGCGTCAAGAGATGGTTCCGAATCTGTTGCCGATGCGTTGTCACCGGGCAGGACTCACGCATTGCGGCTCCGAGCGCTAACTTGTGATCGGTAACAACTGGGCTCAAGGGGGCGATGTGTCAGGGAAGCGACCGGCGGCCGACGACGGGCAGGCCGCCCGGACCGAGGGGGCGGCGCCGGCCCAGCCCCGCGGCTCGGTCATGCGCGACGTGGCCCGGCTGGCCGGGGTCTCGCACCAGACCGTGTCCCGTGTGCTCAACGAGCACCCCAACGTGCGTCAGGAAACCCGGCGGCGGGTCCTGGAGGCGATGCAGGCGCTCAACTACCGGCGAAATCTCGCCGCCCGCACGCTTGTCACCCGCCGTTCCGGGACGCTCGGCGTGGTCGGCCTGGAGACCACGCTCTTCGGGCCGGCTTCGATGCTGTACGGGATCGAGGACGCCGCCCGCACCGCCGGCTACTTCGTCACGGTCGCCTCGGTCCGCACGCTGGAGCGCCGCTCGGTGGTCGAGGCCGTCGACCGGCTGTGCCAGCAGTCGGTGGAAGGCATCATCGCGATCGCGCCAAAGCCTGCGGTGACCAACGCGCTCGTCCAGGTGCCGCCCGGGCTGGCCAGCGTCGGAGTGGGCGGCGGCGCGGACGACGACGCCGTGCCGACCGTCCGGATCGACAACGCCGCCGGCGCCCGCCTCGCCACCCAGCACATGCTCGACTTAGGACACTCCACAGTGCACCATGTGGCCGGCCCGGCGGACTGGCCGGAGGCGCGCGAGCGCGTCGAGGGCTGGCGCAGCACGCTGTACGCGGCCGGTGCGCCGGTGCCACCGGTCGAGCCGGGGTCGTGGAGCGCGCAGTCCGGGTACGAGCAGGGCCAGGTGCTCGCCCGCGATCCCAGTGTGACGGCCATCTTCTGCGCCAACGACCAGATCGCGCTCGGCGTGCTCCGCGCGCTGCACGAGGCCGGCAAGCGGGTGCCGCGGGACGTGAGCGTGGTCGGCTTCGACGACATGCCCGACTCCGGCTACTTCCTGCCCCCGCTGACCACCGTCCACCAGGACTTCGCCGAGCTCGGGCGGCGCAGCCTCGCCGTACTCCTGGACCAGCTCAAGCAGGGCGGCGAGCGACCGCCGGACCATGTCCTTCTCGCGCCGGAGCTGGTGGTCCGGGCGAGCACGGCCGCGGCCCGCCGGGCACGTCGCGGACCCGCGGGGCCGGCCGCGATCCGGTGACGCGCGTCGATCTGGCGCGGTGCTGATACCCTGCCGCGCGTGATCATCTTCGGACTGTCCGTCTTCTACTTCATGGGCCTGATCGCCAAGGGCCGGTTCGCCTGCCCGAACTGCGGCGGCGACCGGGACTACGAGCACCGCACCGCCCGCCGCTTCTTCACGCTCTTCTTCATCCCGGTGATCCCGCTGGACAAGGTGGGCGAGGTCGTGCGCTGCCAGACCTGCCGGGTCCGCTTCGACCCAGCCGTGCTCGCCGCGCCGACGAGCGCCCAACTCGCCAGCTCACTCCCCGCCGGCATGCGGGCCGTCGCGGCGGTGATACTGCGCGCCGGCGGGACGTCTGAAGCCGCCATCGGCGCCGCGCTCGCCGCCGTGCGTGCGTCCGGTGCGCAGGGGTACGACGTGGCGCACCTCCAGGCCGACCTGAACCAGCCCGCCGACGCGGCGGCCGAGCCCCTGCGCGCGCTCGCCGCACACCTGACGCTGGACGCCCGCGAGCGCTACCTCGCCGACGGCGCGCGGATCGGCCTCGCCGACGGCCAGCTCACCCCGGCCGAGCGGGAGGCGCTCGGCTGGCTGGCCAACGCCCTCGGCCTGACCCCGGCGCACGCGCTCGGCATCATCACCACCGTGGAGCAGTCCGCGCGTCTGGGCTGATCACGGGTGGCCCGGCGGCCGCCGCGGTTGAGGCACGGACCCCTCGGGTAACCGGATGGAACGGCACAACCGAACCCGCCGGGAGGGTAACAATGTCACGGTACGGGGACGAGGTCGCCGCGCTTGCCGCGCCACTGGAAAGTGCCGACGACTTCGACGTACTGCTGGACCGGGTCGGCACGGCCCGGGTCGTGATGCTGGGAGAGGCCAGCCACGGTACGCACGAGTTCTACCACTGGCGTGCGCAGCTCACCGAGCGGCTCGTCGAGGAGGCCGCCTTCTCGTTCGTCGCCGTCGAGGGCGACTGGCCCGACTGCGACCGCGTCAACCGCAGTGTCCGCTTGGAGGACGGGGCACCCGAGGACCCGCGGGCCGCGCTCGCGACGTTCGAGCGGTGGCCCACCTGGATGTGGGCGAACGACGAGACCGCCGACTTCGCGCAGTGGCTGCGCTGGCACAACGCCCAGCGCGACCCCGAGGTGCGCGCCGGCCTGCATGGCCTAGACGTGTATTCGCTGTGGGAGTCGCTCCGCGAGATCCTCGTGTATCTGCGCGAGCACGACCCGGAGCAGGTGCCGGCCGCACTCGCCGCGTACCGGTGCTTCGAGCCGTACGCGGATGACGCCCAGCTGTACGCGCTGTCCAGCCGCTTCGTCACGGCCTCCTGCGAGAACGAGGTCGTCGACCTACTGGTGCGACTGCGCGAGCGGGCTCAGCAGGAGGACGGCCCGGAACGCTTCGCCGCATGGCAGAACGCCGAGGTGGTCGCCGGCGCCGAACGCTACTACCGCGCCATGGTGCACGGCGGCCGCGAGTCGTGGAACGTCCGCGACCGCCACATGGACGCCACCCTCGCCCGCCTGCTCGACCACTATGGACCGGAGTCGAAGGCCGTCGTGTGGGCGCACAACACGCACGTCGGGGACGCCCGCGCGACCGACATGGGCGAGCGCGGCGAGGTGAACATCGGCCAGCTCGCCCGCGAGCGGTACGGCGAGGACGACGTCGTGCTGCTCGGCTTCGGCAGCCACCACGGCACTGTCGTGGCGGGCGACGGCTGGGGCGCGCCGATGGAGGAGATGCTCGTACCACCGGCCCGGGAGACCGCGCTGGAGGGCGTGCTGCACTCGGCGGCGCCGAAGCGGGGGCTGTTCGTGTTTCCGCCCCGTGAGGACCGTCCCGACCTGCTGACGGACACGCTCGACCACCGCGCGATCGGCGTGGTCTACCACCCGGAGCAGGACCAGTGGAGCAACTACGTGCCCACGGTCCTCGGCGACCGGTACGACGCGTTCTGCTGGTTCGACGAGACCCGCGCGGTGAGTCCGATGCGGGTGCCGCCGGCGCCGATCTTCGAGCCCGAGACATACCCCTCGGGCGTCTAACCGCTCCGTCCACAGTGCGTAGACATAGGACGACCGCGGCCCAGGCCGCGGTCGTCCGGGCGGATCATAAAGATTTGGGCTACCGCGACGTCCGTTGTGGTCCGGACCGCTGCTCCCGCGGCCTCACCCTCCGCGCTTCACAACCAAACCCGCCCGGGTCAGAGGGTGAGGACGATCTTGCCGGTGGTGTGGCCGCGTTCGCCGAGCTCGTGGGCTCGCGCGGCCTGTTCCAGTGGCAGCGTCCTGTCGATGGTGACCCGCAGGCGGCCGGACTCGGCGAGGGCGGCCACCTCGCGCATGCCAGCCTGGTCGGCCTCCACGACCATGAACGCCGCGCGTTTGCCGGCCTCCCGTGCGGGGCCGGTGAGCGCCGCCTCGGCCGGTGAGGCGAGCGAGACGACGAGCCCGCCCGGCTTGAGGACGCGCAGTGAGCGTGGACCGTACTCGCCGCCGATGGTGTCGACGACCACGTCGACGTCCCGTACGGCGGCGGTGAAGTCGACCGTCGTGTAGTCGATGACCTCGTCGGCGCCGACTCCCTTGACGAACGCGTGCTTCGCGCCGCTCGCCGTGCCGATCACCTCCGCGCCGAGCACCTTGGCGATCTGCACCGCGACATGGCCGACCCCGCCCGCCGCGGCGTGTACGAGAACGCGCTGCCCCGGTCGTACCGCAGCGGTGTCCACAAGCGCCTGCCACGCGGTTAGGGCGACCATCGGCAGGCCGGCGGCCTCCACATGGGACAGTGACGCGGGCTTGCGGGTCAGGTGGCGGGCGGGGGAGGCGAGGTACTCCGCGTACGCGCCGGCCGGCCGAGGCTGCCACGGCATGCCGAACACCGCGTCGCCGGGCGCGTGCAGCGTCACGCCCGGTCCCACCGCCTCGACAACGCCGGAGACGTCCCACCCCAGCCGGATCGGCCGCCCGGCGAGGCCGCCTGTGGCGCGGTGCCAGTAGTCGGTCGGGTTCACCGCTGCCGCGTGTACCCGTACCAGCACCTCGGCGAAGCCCGGCTCCGGCCGCGGCACCTCGACCACCTTCAGCACCTCGGGCCCGCCGAGGACGTCCTGTCCAATCGCTCGCATGTCCGGCAGCCTGCCGGCCGGGGTGCCGGGCAAGCGAGTGGCCAGACCGCCAATATGTGCAAGGATCGCGCCATGCACCGCGTCGCCGTACTCGCCCTCGACGGGGTCTACCCGTTCGAGCTGAGCATCCCGAAGCGCATCTTCGGCACCGCCACCGGCCCCGACGAGCGCCCACTGTACGAGGTGCTGACCTGCGGCGTCGACGGCGGGCCGGTCACCACCGACGCCGACTTCACGCTCTCCGTCGAGCACGGACCCGAGCTGCTGGCCACCGCCGACACGCTGGTGATCCCGCCGTTCGCGCGGTGCGAGGAGGTGGACCGCGACTGGCTGCCGGGGCCGCTCGCCGCCGCGCTCGCCCACCGAAGGCCCGGCACCCGCGTCGTGTCGATCTGCACGGCGGCGTACGTCCTGGCGGCCGCCGGCCTCCTCGACGGCCGCCCGGCGACCACCCACTGGAACCAGGCCCGGCACTTCCAGCGCACGTTCCCGGCCGTCGACCTGCGCCCCGGCGTGCTCTTCGTGGACGACGGCGACCTGCTCACCGCCGCCGGTGTCGCGGCCGGCATCGACCTCTGCCTGCACCTGGTCCGCCGCGACCACGGCACCGAGGTGGCCAACCGCGTGGCCCGCCTGTGCATCGTGCCGCCGTGGCGGGACGGCGGGCAGGCGCAGTTCGTGGAGCGGCCGGTACCCGAGCCGGACACGGCCACCACCGCCGGGGTACGGGAGTGGGCGCTGGGCCGGCTGCGCGAGCCGCTCTCACTGTCCACATTGGCGGCGCGGGGGCGGATGAGCGTGCGTACGTTCAGCCGCCGCTTCCGGGACGAGGTCGGCATGACTCCCGGGCAGTGGCTGATCCAGCAGCGGATCGAGCACGCCCGCCACCTGCTGGAGACCACCGACCTCGCGGTGGACCGGGTGGCCGCCGAGGCGGGGCTGGGCACCGGCGCCTCGCTGCGCCAGCACCTGACCGCCGCCGTGGGGCTGCCCCCGACCGCGTACCGCCGCCGCTTCCGCGGCACGCCCGCAGCGCTCGCCGACTGAGCGGCACACGGGCGGGATTGATCGGCGCGCTCGCGGCCTGGGTCGGCACGCCGGCGGCGTGAGAGGGCACACTGACGGCATGATTTTGACTGCCGCCAGTGTCGTGCTCGCCGCCGGCGCGATCGTCCTGATCTTCGTCGGCCAGTGGCTGCCCGCCAGCGCCCTCCTGTTCGTCGCTACCGTGACCGCGCTGGTCGGCAGTCACCGGACGAAGACGCGGCGGGAGGCCGAGTTCCGGTCCCGGTTCCACTCGGTGGAGCGGATCAGGGAGACCCACGACCTGAGCGGCTTCCAGCGGATCCGCGAGCAGGCCGGCGAGCTGGCCGCGGTACGCGCTGTGCGCAAGGAGTTCCCCGGCATCTCCCTCACCGACGCGGTCCTCCTGATCCGCACCTGACCGGCGCGCCGCTCAGCGGGCCACCGCGAGCGCGAACGGCACCGGGCCCAGCGCGCCGATCAGCGGCCGCACCATCAGCGCGAACGACTCGGGCCACCACGCGTTCGCCACGCCGCCGAGGTCGACTATCCACTCCGGACGCCAGCCGAGGTCGGCGAGCAGGCCGGCGACCACCCGCTTCGCGGCCGGGTCGTCGCCGCACAGGAACGTCGACGGGGGTGTACCGAGGCTTGCCGGCGCGGCCATCAGCGGCGCCGGTCCGACCGTGTTCAGCGCCTTGACCACCCTGGTCCGGGGCAATGCGTCCTGGATGGCGGCGGCCAAGTTGGCGTGCAGCAGCCTGCTCGCGAAGCCGTCCGGACCGATCTCGACCGGATTCGCGACGTCGACGAGGACGGCGCCGGCCAGCACCGGGGCCAGGCCGCGCAGCACCTCCAGCGAGACGGCGCCGGGCAGCGCGTTGACGACGACCTCGGCGCCGGCCGCCGCGTCCGCCAGCGTGCCGCGGGTGCCGGTCCGCACGTCGTGGCCGGCCGCGCTGAGGGCGGGGACGAGCGCGCGGGCCACGTTGCCGGCGCCGAGGACAGTGATCATGCTCATGTCCCCGACGCTAGAGTTGAACTTGTTCAACCGGCAGTACGCACTTTGAGGTGCGCGACGCACCGGAAGGTGCCCCGCTGTCACCGGCCCATCGGCGAGCTGGCCACCGTTCGCTCGAAGATGTCGGCCTCGTAGGCGGGCGTCATGCCGACCGCGCGGTAGAGGCGCGCGGCCTCGGTCGGGTTTTCGAGGTCGACGCCGAGCCCGACATTCGCCCGGCCCTTGGCCGCGTAGAGCGCGAACGCGTGGCGCAGCAGCGCCTCACCCACCCCGCGGCGGCGGTACTCCCGCGACACGGCGAGCATCTTCACCCAACCTTCGCCGTCCTCGAGGGACTGGTCGGCCGACTGGAGGATGCCGGCCGGCCTGCCGCCGACGGCGGCCACGAGCCACTCGTCCCAGGCCACCGAGGCCTGACCGTCGACCCACTCGCGCCACCGCTCGTACGCGCGCGGCTGGTAGTCCGGCGTGTCCCGGAACGCCGTGTCGAGGATCCGGTGGAACAGCCGCATGTCGGCGTCCTCGCCCGGGTCGACCGGCCGGATCGAGATCCCGTCCGGCACCGGCGGCGGCGTAGCCGGGACGTCCGCCAGCGAACGCCGCATCCGGGCGTAGCGCTTGACGAACTCGAACCCCGCGGCCCGCAGCGCGGCGATGTACGGCCGTTCCGTCGGGATGGCACCGGCCCGGACGGTCATCGTGCCGTGACCGAGCTCGCCGGCGCGCTCGGCCACCCGGGCGAGCGTCAGCGCCAGCAGCGGCGCCTGTGCCGGCAGCCCGGTCTCCGGATGGGTGTAGACCTCCAGGAAGTCGCGGTCGCCGCCGCTCTCGTTCTCCAGGTAGGCCCAGCCGGCGAGCGACCCGTCCGGCGCGTACGCCAGCAGGGAGTCGCGCTCGGGGGCGACGTGCGGGCTGCCGGCCAGCGCCTCTCGCACGTCGTCACTGCTGAAGTCGGCCTGACCCACCGCGGCCAGGTCGCTCGCGTGCACCAGCGCGAGGATCTCGGTCAGGTCGTCGAGGGTCGGTCGGCGCGTGGTCCAGCCGGCGGGAAACGTCACACCCCCGATTATCATCGAGCTATCGAACGAGCCCGGAGGTGGCTGCGCTGGACGAGGACGCCGACGACCCGTACCTCTGGCTCGAGGAGTTGGACGCGGCTGACGCCGTGCGATGGGTCACCGAGCGCAATACCGAGACGCTGACCGCGCTGACCGACCCGGGCTTCGCCGCCACCCGGGACGCGATCCGTGAGGTGCTCGACAGCAAGGACCGCATCCCGTACCCGAGCTGGCTCGGCGACGGCTTCTACTACGACTTCTGGCGGGACGCCGACCACCCGCGCGGGCTGTGGCGGCGGACCACTGTGGACGAGTACCGGCGCGACGAGCCCGCGTGGGACGTGCTGCTCGACGTCGACGCGCTGAACGAGGCGGAGGGCGAGCACTGGGTGTGGGGCGGCGTGGCGATGCTCCGCCCCAGCTACGACCGCTGCCTGGTCAGTCTCTCCCGGGGTGGCGCCGACGCCGTGGTGGTCCGCGAGTTCGACCTGCGTGGCCGCGCCTTCGTCGAGGACGGGTTCGCGCTGCCCGAGGCGAAGAGCGACGTCGGCTGGATCGACGTCGACCACATCTACGTCGGCACGGACTTCGGGCCCGGCTCCCTGACCTCGTCCGGGTACCCCCGGATCGTGAAGCGGTGGCGGCGCGGGACGCCGCTGTCGGAGGCGGAGCTCGTGTTCGAGGGGCACGTCGACGACGTCTCGGTCAGCGCCGGCCACGACCCGACACCCGGCTACGAGCGCGACTTCGTCGGCCGATACCTGGACTTCTACCGCAGCCGGCTGTACCTGCGCCGCCCGGCGGGTGACCTCGTCCGGATCGACGTCCCGGACGACGCCGCCTGCGAAGTACACCGCGACTGGCTGCTGATCCGCCCCCGGACGCCGTGGACGGTCGAGGGCGTGACGTATCCCGCGGGCGCGCTGCTGGCCACCAGGTTCGAGCCGTACCTCGACGGCCGGCGGGACCTCACCGTCCTGTTCCGGCCGGACGACCGCACGTCGCTCAGCTCGTACACCTGGACCCGCAGCCACCTGATTCTCGTCACGATGACGGATGTCCGGACCCAGGTGCACGCCCTCACCCCGGACGCGTCCGGCTGGCATCGGCAGCCGTTGCCGGGTGCCGGCGAGTTCGATGACACGTGGATCGTCGACGCCGACCCCGACAACAACGACTCGTACCTGGTCTCCTCGGACGGCTACCTCCAGCCGGCGGCCCTCAGCCTCGGGACCGTCGGCGGCGAGGTCGAGGTCATCAAGCGGCAGCCCACCTTCTTCGACCCGGACGGCATGGCGGTTCGCCAGTTCTTCGCGGTCTCCGCCGACGGTACGCGCGTGCCGTATTTCGTCGTCGGCCCCGACACCGCCGGGCCGACGCTTCTGACCGGCTACGGCGGCTTCGAGATCGCGCTGACCCCTGGCTACAGCGGCGTCATCGGGCGCGGGTGGCTCGCCCGCGGCGGCACCTACGCGGTGGCGAACATCCGGGGCGGCGGCGAGTACGGTCCGGCATGGCACCGGGCTGCCCTGCGCGAAGGCCGGACCAAGGCGTTCGAGGACTTCGCGGCGGTCGCCGCCGACCTGGTGGCGCGCGGGATCACGACGCCGGCCCAGCTCGGCATTGAGGGCGGCAGCAACGGCGGGCTGCTGATGGGCGCCATGCTGACCCGCTACCCGGCGCTCTTCGGGGCGGTCGTCGCCGCGGTGCCGCTGCTCGACATGCGCCGGTACACCAAGCTTCTCGCCGGCGCGTCGTGGATCGCGGAGTACGGCGACCCGGACGACGAGGCCGACTGGGCGTACCTGCGCGAGTTCTCGCCGTACCACAACGTGCGACCCGGCCAGCCGTACCCTCCGGTCCTGTTCATCACCTCGACCCTCGACGACCGTGTCCACCCTGGACACGCCCGCAAGATGGCGGCCCTGCTGCGCCAGCACGGCTACGACGTGTCCTACTACGAATACGTGGAGGGCGGGCACGGCGCGGCCGCGGACAACGAGCAGGCGGCCACCATCTGGGCGCTGACCCTGGAGTTCCTCTGGCGCCGGCTCCAAGCCGCTTAACCCCGTCACGGACCGCTACGCTCACCGCGAAATCGGTGCTCGGCGGTCCGGCACGCACGTATCGTGAGCGAATGGCGGACGTGGCGTACATCGGTCCCGGCGGGTCTCGGCGGCACCAGCCGTTGCTGCGCATGCTCGTCGGTGACGTGCTGCGGCGCAGGCGGATCGCGCAGCGGCGCACGCTCGCCGACGTCGCGCGGGCGGCCCGCGTGTCCGTGCCGTACCTGTCGGAGGTGGAGCGCGGCCGCAAAGAGGCCAGCTCCGAGGTCCTCGCCGCCGTGTGCGAGGCATTGGGGCTCGACCTCGCCGACTTCCTCACCGAGGTGCGGCTGCACCTGGTCACCCAGGTCGCGCCGGCGCACGGCTCGCGGCAGTACCCGATGGCGCCGAATGCGCACCGGGCCGGCGACGTGATGCTCCTGGCCGCCTGACCCGGCCGCGGGTCAGGCCGCGCGGCGCAGCTGGTTCGGGCGGCGCTCGATGACGCGGTCGGCGAGGCCGTACGCCACGGCGTCCACTGCGGACAGTGTCATGGTGCGGTCGGTGTCCTCGCGGATCCGGGCCACGTCGTGCCCTGTGTGGCGGCTCAGGATCTCGTCCATCTCGGCCCGCACCTTGGACACCTCCTTGGCCTGTACGGCGAGGTCGGGCAGCGTGCCACGGGCCTGGCTGGACGGCTGGTGCAGCGTGACCTTCGCGTGCCGCAGCACCGAGCGCCGGCCCGGCGTGCCGGCCGCCAGCAGCACCGCCGCGGCCGAGACGGCCTGGCCGACGCAGATCGTGGAAATGTCGCAGCGGACGAAGTTCATCGTGTCGTAGATGGCGGTCAGCGCGCTGAACGAGCCACCCGGCGAGTTGATGTACATGCCGATCTCCTGCTCGTTCTGCGCCTCCAGGTGCAGGAGCTGGGCGATCACCACGTTGGCCACGCCGTCGTCTATGTCGGTGCCCAGGAAGATGATGCGTTCGGAGAGCAGCCGCGAGTAGATGTCGTAGGCCCGCTCGCCCTGCGACGTCCGCTCGACGACCGTCGGGATCAGGTACTGACTCATCCGATCATCCCCACGAGCGTCCGCGCGCCGGCCGGGCGTACGTCCTCGACGCGGGTGAGGACGTGGTCGATGAGGCCGTACGCCCGCGCCTCCTCGGCCGTAAACCACTTGTCCCGCCGGCTGTCCCGCTCGACCTTCTCGATCGGCTGTCCGGTGTGCTCGGAGGTCAGCCGCAGCACGGTGGTACCGAGGCGGTCCAGCTGCTCGGCGTAGATCTCGACGTCGGCGGCCGTACCGCCGAAGCCGGCCGAGCCCTGGTGCATCAGGACCTGCGCGTGCGGCAGGCTGAACCGCTTGCCCTCGGTGCCCGCGGTCAGCAGGAACTGCGCCATGCTGCCGGCCAGCCCCATGGCGAGGGTGCTGACGTCGTTGGGGATGAGGCGCATCGTGTCGTAGATGGCCAGGCCGGCGGTGACCGAGCCGCCCGGCGAGTTGATGTACAGGCTGATGTCGCCGCGCGGGTCCTCCGCCGACAGCAGGAGCAGCTGCCCGCAGAGCCGGTTGGCCACCTGGTCGTCCACCTCCGCGCCGAGCACGACGATGCGCTGGTGCAGCAGCCGCGCGGCCACCTGGTCGTCGAGCGTGCCAGCCGTCAGTCCGGCCACGTTCTGCATGAGCTTTTCCTCCTCGATGAGCGCCGTGCACCCACCATGCGGCCGGAAAGCGCACCACGCCAAAGGAATCTGCTCTCAGCAGACGCTGGCATCCGTCAGCCAGGGCGAGCCGGCCCGCCACGCGGCGAAGCCGCTTTCGCGGACTCGCCGGCCGCTGGCTCGCCGGACAGCAGTGGGCGCAGGAAGTCCAGCTGGCGCCGCACCTGGTGGAGGCCGCCGCCCTCGTGGTCGTTGAACTCCCAGACCACCATCTCCTTCGGCCCGGCGTAGTGGTGGTAGGCGGCGTAGACCGTCGAGGGTGGACAGACGCGGTCCATCAGCGCGACCGAGAAGAGCGCGGGGGCGGTACAGCGCGCGGCGAACGACATGCCGTCGAAGTACGCCAGCGTCGCGAACACCTCGTCGACCGGCTGGCGGTGGTTGGCGCACCAGCGGGCCACGTCCGTGTACGGGCCGCGGTCGCTGATCCGTACCGCCCGGCGCCAGTGGCACAGGAACGGCAAATCGCACAGCACAGCGGCGACGTGGCCGGCGAGCGCGGCCGCGGCGAGCGCGATGCCCCCGCCTTGGCTCACGCCGCCGACCACGATCCGCTCGGCGTCCACCATGGACAGCTTCCGGACCGCGTCCACCGCACACGCGGCGTCCACGAAGGCTCGCCGGTAGTAGTACGCCTCCGGATCGTGCAGGCCGCGGACCACCGGGGGTGCCGCGTCGCCACAGGCCGCGTCGGGTGTCTCGCCGCCCTGGCCGCGCGCGTCGACCACCACGTGGGCGTAGCCGGCGCTGGCCCACAGCAGGTGCTCCAAGGGCAGGCCACGGCCACCGCCGTAGCCGACGAACTGCACCAGGCAGGGCAACGGCCCGTCCTGTCGCGCGGGCAGCGTGAGCCAGGCCTTGACCGGCTCGCCGCCGTACCCGGCGATCGTCACGTCGTGGGTGACCACCGTGGACAGTCCGTTGTCGACGGCCTCGAGCCGCGCGGAGGCGGCGCTTCCGGTACGGCCGTAGGCGAGCGCGTGCTTCCAGAAGAGGTCGAAGTCGTCCGGCTCGTCGCGCGGTGGCCGGTAGCCGGACAGCACCTCAGGATCGAGGTCGTACGCGGTCGGCGCCGGCGGATCGTCGCCGTAGGGCACGTCGGCCATGAACAGTCCCTCACTTCCCCGACCCGGCCAGCAGGCCGCGGACGAAGTACCGCTGCAACGCGAAGAAGATCACCATGGGCACGGCCATCGCCACGAACGCCGCCGCGGTCAGCAGCTGCCAGCCCTGGCCGGTGGTGGCGCTGACCAGGTTGCTCACCGCGACGGTCAGCGGCGCGACACCCGGGTCGCCGCCGAGGAAGATGAGCGCGATCAGCAGGTCGTTCCAGACCCAGATGAACTGGAAGATGGCGACCGAGGCGATGGCCGGCCCGGAGACCGGCACCGCCACCCGCAGGAAGGTGGTCAGGGTCGACGCCCCGTCCAGCGCGGCCGCCTCGAACACCTCCTCCGGCAGCCCGGCGAAGAATGTCCTCAGTAGATAGATGGCGAACGGCAGCCCGAAACCCAGGTGTACCAGCCAGATCCCGGCGAACGTGCCGGTCAGCCCGGCCGCGTTGTAGAGGCGTAGCACCGGTACGAGCGTCATCTGCACCGGCAGCGCGAGTAGTGCGATCATCGCGACGGTGACCGCTCGGCGGCCGGCGAAGGACATGCGGGCCAGCGCGAAGGCGGCCACCGAGCCGATCGCCACCATCGCGACGACCGCCGGCACGGTGATGAGCAGGCTGTTGGCGAGCGCCGTGCCGAACCCGCCGGTGGCGAGCACGTCCCGGTAGTTGTCGGTGGTGAGCCGGCCCTCGCCGGCCCGCCACCAGCCGGTGGTGGAGATCTCGTACGCCGGCCGGAACGAGCTGACTAGCAGCCCCAGCACCGGTACCGTCCACACTCCACAGACGAGCAGGAGCGTGAGGTGGGTCGGGAGGCGGCGCGGGCGGGCCCGCTTCGGGACGGCGGGCGCGGCGGTCACGGGGGGCGCGGGTCGGGTCAGTAGCTGGGTCATCGGCCGGCCCTCCCGGTGGCGCGTGCGTTGAGGACGAGGATCGGCGCGGCGAGCAGGGTGAGGAGCACCGCGATCGCGCTCGCCCGGCCGTAGTCCTGGGCGACGAAGAGCTGCCGGTACATGAGGTTCGCGATGACGTCGGTGCGGTAGTTGCCGTTCGTCATCACGTACACGATGTCGAATGCCTTGAAGGCGCTGACCGCGACGAGCGTCGCGGTGACCACGACGGCCGGGCGCAGCTGTGGCAGCGTGACGTGGCGGAAGGCCTGCCACGGCCCGGCACCGTCGATCCGCGCCGCCTCGTGCAGGTCGGGCGGGAGCGCCTTGAGCGCGGCGGAGAGGATGACGGTCGCGAAGCCGGCGGTCATCCACACGCCGACGCCGATGAGTGCGGCGTTGTTGGTACGGGTGTCCACGAGCCAGGCGAGCGGCGCGGCTCCGGCGGCGGTGAGCACGGCGTTGAGTGTGCCGGTCTGTGGCAGGCCGGGCGGGCGGTACTGGTACATGAACCGCCAGATCACCGCGCCGGCCACGAACGGGATCGCGGTCGGCAGCACCACCGCCGCCTTGGCCACCGCCTCGTACCGCACCTTGTCGGTCAGCACCGCGACGAGCAGCCCGGTCACCAGGCAGCCGCCGGTGAGCAGCACCAGCCACAGCAGGTTGTTGCGGAGCGCGGTGTGCACCTCGGTGCTGGTGACCAGGTACCGGTAGTTGTCCAGCCCGGCCCACGCGCCCGAGCCGGCGTCGCGCAGCGAGAGCCAGACGGTGTTCGCGAGCGGCCAGGCGAGGAAGACGCCGACCGGTACGAGCGCGGGCGCCAGCCACAGCCAGGGCACCAGCCGGCGCTGGAGGCGGTGGGGGAGCACCGCCTCCAGCCGGCCGACCACCCAGAGCCAGCCGAGGAGGAACGCCGGTACGGCGACCGTGAAGGCGAGCGCGGCGAGGACGCGGGTCGTCGGGACCATGGCTCAGCTCTTGTACGCGCCGGCGCGGGCCTGCTCCAGGCCGGCGAGCTGGGCGTCCAGTGTGGACGGCTTCTCGACGTACGCGAGGACCGCCTTGAGGAACGCCTGGGTCATCGCGAGCGGCATCGCGTTCTGGGCCGCGTACTGCACCGTCTTCGCGTCGGCGTAGACCTCGGCGGCCCGCCGGGACAGCACGGACGTGTAGGCGTCGAGCGGGGTGCGGCGGTTCGCGGCGATCCACTGCCCGGTGCCGGCGACAAGGGCGCTGAACTCGGGTGTCGCCACGTACCGCATGAATGCCCGCCCCTGCGGGCTGTCCTTGAGCAGCGCGAGCGTCTCGCCGGAGATCTCGACCGAGCCGGCCCGCGCCGGGTCGACCGGCGGGAACGGGAAGAAGTCGATGTCGGTGCCGGGCACCACGCCGGGCACGGTCTGGGCGAGGGCGTTGCCGAGGAAGTCGGCCTGCACGTGGAGGTGGCAGGCGGGCGGGTCGGCGTAGAGCCCCTGCGGGCTGGAGTTGAAGTCGGTGGTGAGTACGGCGGTGGGGCCGCCGCTGACCTGCTCGGCGTCGGTGGCGATCGCGCCGAAGCGCTCGAACGCCTGCCGGATCTCCGGCGCCGTCCAGGGCAGCTCGCCCTTCCACCACTTCGTGTAGACCTCGGGGCCGGCCTGCTGGAGCATGAACTCCTCTATCCACACCGCGCCCGGCCAGCCGCTGCTCGGCCCGGACTCGAGGCCGATGCACCACGGGGTGGTGCCGGCGGCCGACTTCTGCTGGGCCCAGGTCGACAGCTCGTCCCACGACGCGGGCGGCTTGGGTCCCTGGTAGGTCTTGGGGTCGTACCAGACGAGGCCCTGCACGGCCGTGTTGTAGAAGACGCCGTGCAGCTTGCCGCCCATGGTGGACAAGTTGAGGAGGCCCTCAGGATAGTCGGCGCGGACCTCGTCCATGTCGAGGAACGGGTCGAGCGCGACAAGCTTGCCCTGCTCGGCGAGCTGGGCGACCTGGCCCGCGCTGGGGTTGGAGACCACGTCCGGCGGGTTGCCGCCGGCGATGCGGGTCTGGAGGACGGCGAAGACGTCGCCCGTGCTCTCGTACTTGATCTTTATGCCGGTCGCCTCCTCGAAGGGGGCGAAAGTGCCGAGATAGGCGTCGAGCTGTGGACCGCTCAGGACGCCGAGCAAGTTGAGGGTGCCGCCAGGTTTCGTGCCGTCGGCCGCGCGGGTGGCGGCGTCGCGGGCGGCCTGGAGCCGATCCGCCGCCTGCGCGGGTGGTGCCTGGGTCGATGATCCGGATCCGCCACACCCCGCGGCCAGGAGGACGGCGGCGAGTGTGGCGGTGAGGGGTCGCGTTCTCATGAGGGTGCCCTCCCTCAGTAGGTGGAGATCAAGCCATGACGGCAATGGAACGCTCGTGTTACAAACTTGTCAAGAGCTTCGCTCGAAGCACTTCGAAGACTCCGCTAACCTGTTCCGTGAGGAGGCGTGTGTGACCGACAAGATCACGATCTACGACGTCGCCGCGCGGGCCGGCGTGAGCATCTCCACCGTCTCGCTCGTGCTCAACTCGCCCACCCGCGTGCGCCAGGCGACCCGCGAGCGGGTGCTCGTCGCCGCCGACGAGCTGGGCTTCGTCCCCAAGGCGGACGCGGTCACCCGGGCCCGCAAGGGCGTCGGCCGGATCGGCGTGATCGCGCCGTTCAGCTCGTACCCGTCGTTCAGCCGCCGCCTCGGGGGCGTCTTGACGGCGATCGGCGCGGAGGCCCTGGAGGTCGTGGTCTTCGACCAGCCGTCGGCCGCCTCGGCCGCCTCGCCACTGCTGTCCAGCCTCCCGATCACCCGCCGCCTCGACGGCCTGATCATCATGGGAGTCCCGCTGGAGGAGTCGGTCGTCGAGCGGCTGCGCGCCCAGCGGCTGCCCACGGTGGTGATCGACTCGCCGCGCCCGCGCTTCGAAGCCGTGGTCACCGACGACGAGGCCGGCGGCGAGCTTGTCGCCAGGCACCTGCTCCACCGGGGCCACCGCCGCCTCGGATATATGGGGGAGGCGCAGCGCTCGCACGCCTACGTGTCACCGTCCGAGAGCCGCCTCGCCGGCTTCCGCCGGGTGGTCGGCGCCGGCCTGCCCGACGAGGCGGTGCGGCTGGTGCCGCACGACGTCGCCCAGGCGCGCGCCGCGACCCACGAGCTCCTCGACCTCGCCGACCCGCCGACCGCCATTTTCGCCCACGACGACATCCTCGCCGGCGGCGTGCTGGCCGCCGCCCGCGACCGCGGCCTGGCGGTGCCCGACGGCCTCGCCGTGGTCGGCTTCGACGACTCCGACCTGGCCCAGGCGCTCGACCTGACGACGGTGCGCCAGCCCTTCGAGGAGTCGGGGCGGCTGGCACTGCGGGCGCTGCTCGACCAGATGCAGGGCAGCCCCACGGCCCGCCGCACCACCGTCCTCGACCTCGACCTGGTCGTCCGCGCCACCACATAGGACGATCCAGAAGAAGATTCGAGCTACCGCGACGTCCGCGGTGGTCCGGACCGCTGCTCCCGCAGCCTCACCCTCCGCGTCGCGGGGCGTCAGACCCAACCAGCGCGCCGCGATACGGTGCCGGCGATCAGATCGACATCGAGGATGTCGGGAAAACGCAGGTCCGCCCAGAACTCCGCCGGCGTCGGCACAAGCGACATCCGGCTGGCCAGCCAGATCGTCGGCGCGAGGCCGTGCGTGCCGACAACCAGCGTGAGCCCCCGTTCGGCAGCGACTGCCGCATGGCGGGCGACGGCCGCGTCGAATCGGCTGGCCACCTGCCCATGCGCCTCCCATCCGTGATGCCGCACGCCCACGACGTAAGCGCGGGCCACCGCCCGATAGTCGTGGTCGTCGGACCACACGTGCGGACGCCGGACCTCGCCAAACCCGGATCGACAGCCACATCCAGGCCCGCGGCCATCTCCCGCAACGTCTGGACCGCCTTGGGCTCCTCGCTGGCGACGTAGTACGCCGGCTCGGCCAGCAACGGACCCAACGACCGGGCGGCCACACGGCCCGGATCGCCGAGCTCCCAACGCTCGGCCGGTACCTCCGGATCCAGCTCAGGCATCGCATGCCGGACCAGAACCAGGCGATCCACCGCGTCCTCACAAACCATCGGCACGTTGGCCGCCACCGCGCTGTCCCACTCCGGACATGTCAGCCCGCGCCATCCACCGCCGGCTTCTGCCCCGCCTTATGCAGCGCGGCGCTGGCGCGGAACCGTACCCGCCCACACCGCTCCTTGTCCTCGTCCGCGGTCGCTTCGGTGCATCCGCACTGCGATGCCAGCCAGCCCAAGTCCTCCGGGCTGAGCCACAGGGCGATACGCCCAAGCCCTCGCTCCCGCTCACCATCGGTCGGCTCAACGGCTCTCGGCACACGTCACATGCTAGCGAGAGAGCCACCTACACGATGTGGGTCGCAGCCGGCGCTACCTGGGCGGTATTCCGTTGCTCGATGTCCGGCCTCGTTCGTAACATCGGCGCGACCAGCCGGAAGGATCAGCTGCATGCGCATCTCCGTACGCCGTCTCGGCCCCGATGACTGGCAGACCTGGCGCGATGTCAGGCTCGCCGCACTTGCCGAGGCGCCGCACGCCTTCGCCTCCTCGTTGGCCAAGGAACAGGGCTACGACGAAGCGGGCTGGCGCGACTGGCTCCACCCAGACCGGGGGATGAAGGCGGTTGCGTACGCTCACACCGATGCGGCCGGCCTCGTCGGAGCCTGGCTGCCTGAAGACCGGCACGGCGCGGTAGAGCTCTACAGCATGTGGGTGCAGCCGTCCTGGCGCGGCCGAGGCATTGGCGACCTGCTCGTCACCGAGGTCCTCGACTGGGCCCGCGAACACCACCACAAGCGCGTCGAACTCTGGATCGTCGAGGCGAACCTGATCGCCGAGCGCCTCTACCAACGCCACGGATTCCGCGCTACGGAGGAGTACCAGCCACATCCAGGCGACCCCGACCTGCGCGAGCGCGTCATGATGCGGGACCTGACCCCTGGCCAGTAGCGCTGGCCGCAGAGTGGCCGCGCCGTCGGCGCGGTCGGGTTGGTGTACGCGAGAGATCGTGGTACCCAACCGCCCCTCCAAGGGCGGCTAGGTACCACGATCTGCCAGACGGCGTCCGAGCGCCCTTCGGGCGCATGTCTGCCTTGGGCGGCCCCCCGCCCAACCGCCATGCCAGGTCAAGGCTGGCCGGAACGCAGACCGGCAGCGAAGGTCGTGGTCGGCCGACCGCGACCCGGGGGGTGAGCTTGCCCAACCGCGGAGGGTGAGGCCGCGGGAGCGACGGTCCGGACCACCACGGACATCGCGGTAGCCCGCCTTCCCTTGATTTTGGATCTTTATCCGCGACAAGACGCCGAGGCCGCCCCAACTCCAGAAGGTCTCTATACGGATACCTGGCGGAAGCGGTGCACAGCCGCGGGTACGGCGACCGCGAGGATGGCGGCGGTCCAGGCCAGCGCGGCGGCGACCGCGCCCGCGGCGGGCTGGCCCTGCGTCAGCGCGCGCACGGCGTCGATCACCGCGGTCAGCGGCTGGTGTGCGGCGATCGGCCGCAGCCAGGCGGGCATCGACTCCACCGGTACCAGCGCGCTGGAGGCGAACATCAGCGGGAACACCACCAGGATGCCGGCGGCGAGCGCTGCCTCACCGCCCCGGGCGCGCAGGCCGAGGTACGCGAAGAGCCAGGTCAGCGCATACCCGAAGGCGACCGTGAGCGCGACCGCGCCGGCCACCGCCACCGGGCCGCCGGGCAAACGCAGCCCCACCAGCGTGCCCGCCGCCAGCATCGCCAGCACCACGAAGAGGTTGCGGGCGGCGTCGGCGAGCGTACGTCCGGCGAGCACGGCGGGCGCCGACATCGGCAGCGTCCGGAACCGCTCGATCGTGCTGCTCGCCAGGTCCTCCGCGACGCCGACCGCGGTCTTCGCGCTGTCCCAGGCGACCACCTGTACGAGCACGCCGGGCACGAGCCAGTCGACGTACCGCATGCCGGGCGTGGCCACCGCGCCGCTGAACACCTGCGAGAACAGCAGCACCAGCAGCACCGGCTGGGCCGTGGAGAGCAGCAGCAGCTCGGGCTGGCGGCGCCAGTGCCGCAGGCTCCGCCCGGCCAGGACGAGCGTGTCCGTGACGCTCCACCGTAGAGTGTCCACTGTGGTCATGCGGCCGCTCCGGTCAGCGCCAGGAACGCGGCGTCCAGCGACGACCGCCCGGTCCGGTGCTTGAGCTGCTCCACCGTACCCTCGGCGACCACCCGTCCCTGGTCGACCACCACCACGCGGTCGGCGAGGCGGTCGGCCTCCTCCAGGTACTGAGTGGTGAGCAGCACGCTCGTCCCCGCCGCCACGAACTCGCCGACGATCGCCCACAGCTGGTCGCGGCGCAGCGGGTCGAGCCCGGTGGTGGGCTCGTCGAGGAAGAGCACCGGCGCGTGCGCGACGAGGCTCGCGGCGAGGTCGAGGCGGCGGCGCATGCCACCGGAGTACGTGCGGGCCAGCCGGTCGGCGGCGCCGCCGAGGCCGAAGCGGTCGAGCAGCTCGCCCGCCCGCCGCAGCGCCGCCCGGTGGGACATGCGGTGCAACCGTCCGAACAGGACGAGGTTTTCCCGTCCGGTGAGCCGCCCGTCGACCGCCGAGTACTGGCCGGCGACGCCGATCGCCGACCGTACCCGGCGGGGATCCCGGACCACGTCGAAGCCGGCCACCTGCGCGCGCCCGCCGTCGGGCGCGACGAGCGTGGTCAGGATCTTGACCGTGGTGCTCTTGCCGGCCCCGTTGGGGCCGAGGAGCGCGAGCACGCTGCCCGCCGGCACCTCCAGGTCGACGCCCCGCAGCGCCGCGACGCCGTGGTACCCCTTGCGCAGCCCTCGGCGCGGATGGCCGCCGTCACGCCGCGACCCGGTGTCGCGGCGGGGCCAGCTCGTGCAGCAGTGCCAGGCGCTCCGGGGTGAGTGGCTCGCGGAAGAGCGCCAGGTGCTCCCGGATCACCGCCGGCGGCCACTCCCACCAGCGCAGCGCGAGGAGGCTCTCCACCATCGCGGCGGGGAAGCGCGGGCGCAGGTGGCGGGCGGGCACCCCGACCACCACCTCGTAGTCGGCCACGTCGCGGGTCACCACCGCGCCGGCGCCGACCACCGCGCCCACACCGATCCGCACGCCGGCACGGATCGTCGCGCCGGCCCCGATCCACGCGTCCGCGCAGATCGTCGTACGCCCGACCGCGGGCCACGGGTCGTCGCAGAAGCCGAACTCGTGGTTGACCGGGAACACGTGTGTCGTGGGCAGCTGCGGCCAGTGCGGGCTGGCACCCACCGTGACCTTCTCGGCGATGCCCGCGTACGGGCCGACGTCCGTGTTGAACAGCGAGGCGAACCGCCCCACGATCGAGTACGGCTGGACGCTGCTACGCCACAGCAGCGAGTACTCCATGATCAAAGCGTTGCGCTCGACGACGGTGTCCTTGAGCTTCACCTGGTTGAGGCTGACCGTCGCGCCGTTGCGCCGGGCCCGCAGCACGGTGAGGAGGTTGGACAAAGAATACGTGCGTGGCCACGCATTGACGGTCTTCGGCATGATCGCGCCGGCCGGCGGTGGCGCGGTGGAAACAAGTCCACCGGTGAGCGTGGCGGGACTGCTCGTCATTCCGTACCCCTCGTGATCGGATTACCCGTTCGCTGAGCAACGATAGGGTCGGACCCCACAATGCGTCGTCCGCCGCCCGATCGAATTCGCCATTCCGCCGGTCGACGGAAAATGTGAATTGGGCGTGTCAGCTAGGTCAAGCCGTGGTGATGGGCGAAGACGGCTAGCTGCACGCGGTCGCGGAGCTCCAGCTTGGTCAGCAGGCGGGAGACGTGGGTCTTGATCGTGGACTCGCCGAGCACCAGCTCGTGGGCGATCTCCGCGTTGGTGCGGCCGTGCGCGACGAGGCGCAGCACGCTCCGCTCCCGCTCGCTCAGCCGCCGCCCACCGGCCGCGCGGGGCGCCATCGGGGCAGCCCGGTAGAGGTCGAGCAGCCGGCGGGCGAACGGCGGTGACAGCCACGCGTGCCCCTGCGCGACCGCGCGCACGGCGGCGATGAGGCTTGTGCCGGCCTCGGCGGTGAGCACGAACCCGTCGACGCCGCCGCGCGCGGCCGGGTCGACCGGAGCCTCGTCGACAGTGCCCGCGAGCAGGACGATCCGGGCGGCCTCACCCGCACGGCGCAGCGCGGCCGCGGTGTCGAAGGTGTCGGTCACGACGACGTCGGGGGCAAGGCGGGCGGCCTCGGCGACCGCGCCCGGCCCACCGGTGGTCTCGCCGGCGAGCGCGAAGTCGTCGACCGCACGCAGCACGGCACGCATGCCCTCACGCAGCATGGACGGCTCGGCCGCCAGCATGATCCTGATCATCGGCATGCGTCTGGTCCCCCGGATGCGGACCAATTGTAGCCCGCTCCGGGAGGACCCACGGCGAACTGGAAATGTGATTTCCAGCCCTCCGGTAAATTGCGCGTGAAGTAGATCCTGAAATCGTAACGTCCGATTTATGTTACCGGCGGATTATGTGTTGCGGTCCAGAATATTGCCCGGCCGACCTGTGCGAAGAGGCCCTTCGGGTGGGCCCGGAAGAGCGGCTCCGTGCCGAAGAGCACGGCCGCCGTGCCGCGCGGCCCGACCCCGGAGACCACCGCCGCCTGTCCGCTCGCGTCGGTGGGGCCGCCGGTACCGTCGTCCGGGTCGGCGATCCAGTGCCCGGCGACGAGCGGCGTGGCCGCGTACCGCTGGTCGGCCGTCACGCCCGCGCCGAGGTCGGTGAACCACAGCGGCGCGTACACGAACGAGTGCGGCAGCGCGCCGGTGCCGACCGGGCCACCGCCGCCCGTGACCGAGACCACGCCGTTCGCGTCGGAACGGCCGGCGACCGCCCGAGCGGGCAGCACACCGGCGTCGGCGTTGAACCGGGCACCGGTGGCACCCCGGGTGACGACACCGCCCCGCGCGAGCAGAGCGTCCACTTGGGACTTGGCCGCGGCGTTGAGGCCCGCATAGGACAGTCCGGAGGAGACGAACAGCGTGTCCACATCGGACAGGTCGTAGCCGGCGTTGAGTACGGCGGTGGAGACCGGGCGCACGTCGAAGCCGAGGTCGCGGAGCACAAACAGCTCGTCCGCGGCGACCGCCGCCGCCAGCACCGGCTTGGTCAGCGCCTCACCCCGGGCCGGCCAGCGGGCGGCCGTGAAACGTACCCCCAGCCGTTCGGCCACCTCGGACGCCGAGCGCCGGGCGGAGGCCGGGACCACGATGGTGCCGTCGTCCTGGCGGCGCAGCGCCACGCCCGCGTCGAGGAGCGCGTTGACCGCCTGGACGTCCTTGCCGTCGTCGACGGTGAGGGCCAGGTCGCGGCCGTACGGGGCGAGCACGCCACCGGTCGGCGAGGCCACCGCGACGGGTGTGGTGGGCACGCGCGGCGACTCCCGCCGGCTCGTGTGGACGGTCGCGCCCCAGAGCAGTCCGTGGCTCCAGCCGGAGATGTCGTACATCTGCGGGACGAGCGCTGAGATGTCCCGCCCCGCTTCGAGTACCGCGTTCGCGAGGCCGCGCTTGGGCTGGTGCATGTCGACCACATAGGACCCGGTCGGGTACCAGTGGCCGGCGAGCTTGAACGGCGCCTTCGCCCGCCGCACCCGCACGTCGTGCGCGACGAGGTGGTCGACGAGGCGGGCCGCGGCGGCCGGGGAGCGCTGACCGTCGCCGGCCGGGATCACGTACGCGCGCGGGAACTGTGTCGTGTACCTGTCCTCCGGCCCGAAGCCCGGCACGTACCCGTCCGGGATGTACCGCTGCGCCTCGCCGGCCCACCCGCGGCGGAACAGCTCGATCTGGTCGGCGAGCAGCGCGGCGCGGTGGCTGTCCGCGTACCCGATGGCGGCCCGGATCGTCGCCGCGGCCACGTCGGTGTTGATGCCTGAGCGGCGGCGCAGCTCTTCGACCGGGAGGCTGTTGTACGAGCCGCGGTTCACCTGCATCGGCACCTCGACGGTGTGGCCGACCGCGCCGTGGTACATGGAGTACATCGGGGTGAAGATGGGCGGCCAGTCGTCCCAGTCACCGGGCGCGTCGTCCCGGAACGGGATGTTCGCCCGCGCCGTCTCCGGGTGGCCGAGGGCGGCGATCGCGGCCTCCATGCCGAGCGCGTTCGGGTACGCGTGCCGGATGTAGAGGTCGTAGTCGTAGTTCTGCCCGTGCGGCGCGGTGCTCGGCTCGATCAGCGTGGTGCCGGTGTAGCCGTGCTCGTCCAGCATCAGCACCGGTTGGGTGGCGATCAGCACGTCCCGTACCGCCCGGGACTCGGGCTGGCTGGAGGTGATGTGGTCGCGGTTGATGTCGAAGCCGGCGCCGTTGACCCGGGTACCGGCCACCCGCCCGTCCGGGTTGTTGGTGACCGTGAAGTAAAGCCGGCTCCGCTCCAGCAGCCGCCGCGTCGCGGTGTCCGTGGCGGTGGCGAGCTGGGTGATCACCCGGAGCGCGCCGTCGGTACCCTCCCACTCGTCACCGTGGATGTTTCCGTTGAACCAGACCGGCGTCTTGTACCCGTCGCGCAGCTGCCGGTCGCGCGCCGCGGCCCGCGGGTCGTCCTCGATCAGCTGCCGCCACCGGTCCTGCCGCCGGGTCTCGCTCACGTGCTCCGGCGCGGTCACCGTGACGAGGTAGAGGTCACGGCCCAATGTGGACTGACCCGCGACCTCGACCGAGACCCGGTCGCTGCGGGCCTGGAGGTCGTTGAGGGCGGGCGCGATCCCGTGGTAGGGCACGAGGCCCAGCTTGATGGCGCGGTCGGTGGGGTCCTCCGGGTACACCCGGAGCTTGGTCTGTTTGGGGTAGCCGGCCGTCTTCGTCGGCTGGTTGTGGCCCTGCGTGCGGGCCATGGCCCCGGCGGTCAGGAGCGGGTCAGTCGCGGCGACCTCGTTGCGCTCGGGCCCGTTGCCCGGCTCGCGGGTGGCGCGGTCGCTGGGTGCCACCGGATCGGTCGGCACGGCTCCGGCCGGCGTAGCGGGTAGGGCGACGGCGAAGGCGAGGAGGGCGGCGAGGACGCGGGGGGTTCGGGACACGGGCGGCACCTCCGAAGTGGACGTGCACATGATCGTTCCGGCCGCATCGACCCCGGTCAACCGACCCGATGTTGCGATTCGCGCACAGGCGCGCGCTGTCGCACGCGGGTAGCGGCGGGCCCGGCCGCCGGCCGGTGTCGGGAGCGCGGAGAGGGATCAGCAGGTCGAGTGGAAGAGGCCGCCGACCGGGTGGGTCGCGGCGAGCTCGTTGTAGAGGCGGACCGCCTCGTTGGTCTCGGCCACGTGCACCTCTACGCCGCGCTCCGCCAGCAGCGCGAGCGTGCGCGGGTCGACCTCCATCTGGAGCCGCATGCCCTGGGAAAGCACCACGACCGTGGCGCCGTGGGTGAGGAGCTCCTCGACGTCGGCGGGCTGGATGCCGGGGGAGTGCTGGGTGCCCGTCTCCGTCCAGTCCCACGCCCGGCCGCCGCCCGGGTAGAGCTTGATGTCCTTTGCCGGCGGCAGGCCCTCCACGTCCATGTGCCCCCACGAGACCGACAGGATCCGCGGGGAACGCGCCGCATCGTTGGCCACGGCCGACACGGTACCCGGCTATTTCCCCTATTACGGCAGTGGCGGATCCGTTCGTACGAACGGCTGACATTCGCCGTACCCCGGGATGGTGTTTCTGCTCGTCTTCCTTAACATCTCTCTCACGGAGTCCTCTCTGATGAACGTTCGTACCCGCGCCCTGGCATTCGCCGGTGCCGCGGCCATCGGCTTCGTAGCCGCGGGCGCCCTCGCCGCGCCGGCGCTCGCCGCGGGCTCGACCGACCTGTCGCTCACTCTGAGCGGTACGACGCTGGCCGCGACCACCTCGGGCAAGCTTGCCACCGCGAGCGTCACCAACAAGGGCACCGAGACCGCGACCGGGATCGTCATCACCTTCGACCTGAGCGACCTCGACACCGACGTCGTCAGCGTGCCCTCGCCCGACGAGGAGGCCTGCGAGCAGGACGGCAGCAAGTTCACTTGCGGCGTGGTGGACCTCAAGCCAGGCCAGAACGCCGACCTGCCCTTCGTGCTCATCCGAGTGGGCGACGGCGAGCCGGGCAGCGTGACCGCGACCGTCGCGCACGAGGGTGAGGACCCGGAGGCGGGCAACAACAAGGCCACCGCCAAGGTGAACATCAGCGACACCACCGGCCCCGACCTGACGGTCCTCGCGCCGGACGTGCCGATCGAAGAAGGCGGCATCGGCACCGTGGCGCCAGGCGAGCAGGCCGAGCTGTTCTACCGCGTGGCGAACTTCGGCGACGAGGCGGTCCACGGCCTCAAGCTCACCATCCAGCTTCCCGAGCACGTGACGTTCGTGGAGCAGGAGGACGGCTGCGAGTACGACGCGGACAACCGCAAGGCCACCTGCGGCTACGACTTCGGGCTGATCCCGGCCGACGAGGACTCCAACACGGAGGATGAGCTGTACTCGCTCGCGGACTTCGTCAACCTGATCAAGGTCGCCGAGGACGCGCCGGCGCCGGCCGTGCTCGACGGCGGCGTGGTGAGCGCCGAGGGCATCGTCCTGGAGAAGCAGCCGGAGGTGGCGGCGCAGCGGATCACGGCCGCGGCCCTGCCGGAAGGCGTCGAGGGCGGCTCGGCCAAGGACGTCGACGAGAGCGACAACACCGACGAGTTCTCCGTGCACGTGGCGAAGGCCGGTGGCGGTGGCGGTGGCGGCGAGCTGCCCGTCACCGGCGTGCAGGCCGGCCTGATCGGCGGCGTCGGCCTCCTCGTGGTGGCCGGTGGCGGCACGATGCTGCTCATGGCTCGGCGGCGGCGCGTGGTGCTCGCCGTCCCGGACGACGAGAAGCCGACCGCCTGAACCAGCGGATCCAAAGAAGGGCCCGGCGCCGGTGGCGCCGGGCCCTTCTGCCTGGACACCCTGCCCAACGGGTCTATCCCATCATCGTGAGCAGCTTCTCCACCGTGTTCCAGTTGCGCACCGTGGTCGACGGCCCGTTCTTCGCCTTGCCGAGGATGGTCATCAGCGGGCTGTCGCGCAGGCCGCCTGGGCACCAGATGTACATCTCCGTGTGGTCGACGATGTAGCGGTCGTCGCCGATGTCAGCGCCATCCAGCACGGCGCCGACGGGCGTTTGCGGAGGCTCCGCCATGAACGCCACGAGGTACTTCGAGCCGTCGGTCGCCACGTCGGCGAGGGGGTTCTTCGCCACGATGCGCGTCATCTGGTCGTGGCTGCGCAGGATCGTGTCGACGGCGAGTCCGAACCGCTTCTCGATCAGCTGCTCGATCGTCCTGCCTAGCTCGTCGGCCGGCTGGTCGGCGTCCAGCACCACGTTGCCGCTCTGTAGCAACGTGGCGACGTTCTCGTACCCGCTCTGCGTAAGCACCGTGCGAAGGTCGGCCATGGCCACGCGCCTGGCCTTCCCGAGGTTGATACCGCGCAGGAAGACCGCGTAGCGGGCCATCGCCTCACCCTCACTGGCCTTTCGGGCCTGTCGTCGCGCGAGCGACCGAGAACGGCAGGCTACCGGGCGTGGCGTTTGGCGCGCCACATGTGCACGACCGCGACGGTGCCGGCCACCGCGAGCACGGCGCCTGCCGTGGCGACGGCGGGTCCAGGGCGGTGCCGTACCGTCTCGGAAAGCTCGCCCGCCCGCATCGCCGCCTGCTTCGTCGCGGCGTGGGCGGTGTCCTGCACGCGGTCCCGGGCGTCGGCGGCCGCATGTTTCGCGCGGCCGCGAGCGTCAGCGGTCGCATCCTTGGCACGGCCGCCAGCATCGGCGGTCATATCCTTCGCGCGACCCTTCGCGCGGCCACGGGCGTCCGCGACGGCACCCTTCGCGCGATCCTTCGCGCGGCTACCGGCATCCTCGGCCGCGTGCTTCGCCCGGCCGCGAGCGTCGGCGGCCATGTCCTTGGCGCGGGCCTTGACGTTCGCCTTCGACGCCAGGACGTCCGCCTTCGCCGCGAGCGCCGAGACGGTGTCGCCCAGCTCCTCGCGGGTGCGGTCGATGTCCGCGCGGATGAGGTCGCGTTCGCTCGGCGAGGGACCGCCGGATGATGTGGGTTCGTTCGCGCTCATCGGTGGGCCCTCTCCCGTACCTCGTCAATGTCGGCGCGTACGCTGCGGACCGCCTCCTGGGGCACCGGTGGCACGCCCCGCACGACCTGGCGGCGGCCGGCCAGCGCCAGCACCCCCGCCATCGCGAAGAGGGCAACCGCGACGATCAGCGCCGCCAGCCACCCGGGTAGTCCTTCGGCGATGCCGAGGATGGCGGCGGCGATCAGGGCCGCGACGCCGAACATCGCGATTACGCCGCCGCCGCCCAGCAGGCCGGCGCCGGCTCCGGCGCGCTTGCCCTTTTGCATTACCTCGGCGCGGGCCAGGGCCAGCTCGTCGCGGACCAGGCGGGAGATCTGGTCGGCCGCCTGGCGGACGAGATCAGCGGTACCCGCGCCACGCATGGCATCGGACATGATCAGCAACTCCTCACTCCCTGTGAGTTAGTCATGCCCGGTGCCCACCAGGTCAAACACGGCCGGGTAACGCCGGCGGCGCGCGCGACGCTCTTCCCTACGGTGCGCCCGAACCGAGCCCGGAGGCTGATCATGATCGACGAACTCGGCCCCGCGCCGGCCGCGCTGCTCGTGTCCGCCGTACGGGACCGCCGCGGCATGCGGCTCGTGGTGGCGGGCGACGTCGACGTGATATCCGCCTGGCAGTTCCGGGAGTACCTGGCCGGGGCCCTCGACACGACCCCGGCCTCGCTCACCGTCGACCTCGGCGGTGTCACGTTCCTCGACTCGACGGGTCTCAGCGCGCTCGTCTACGCCCACCAACGCGCCCGCCATGAGGGCGTCCCCTCGTGGTGGCCGATCCGCAACCGCAGGTACGCCGGCTCCTCGATGTCACCGGCCTGCTGACGGTGCTCACCGAGGAGGGCTGACCGGGCATTTCCCCCGCCGGCTGGTCAGCCCGGACCCTCCCCCTCGTCGCTGGCTGTGGGGGCGACGAGGAGGAGGGTCACTTGCTACTCAGG
This sequence comes from Phytohabitans flavus, assembly GCF_011764545.1. GTDB lineage: Bacteria > Actinomycetota > Actinomycetes > Mycobacteriales > Micromonosporaceae > Phytohabitans > Phytohabitans flavus. The sequence continues at coordinate 2,618,861 of NZ_AP022870.1, forward strand.
TCGGGGCGGCTCAGCCCAGCACGATGCTGACGCCGTACGCCGCCTGGGTCTCCAGCCACGGGGTGGCGTAGCTCGTCCCGCCGCCACCGGCGATGTGGTGGCCGCGGATCCAGATGTTGCCCGACGTGTCCTTCGCGTAGAACGCGCCGCCGGAGTCGCCGCCCTGCGGCAGCGTCCCTCCGTTGTAGACGATCACGGGCGACTTGCAGCCGGTCGCCGTGCACACCTGGCCGCTGATGCTGGTCGCGGTGTGGCCGCAGTTCTCACCCGTGGTACGGCCGCTGGTGCAGTAGTCCGTGTACCCGACGAACGCGGTGCCCGCCGCCACCACCGGACCGCTGGTGGTGCTGGTGACGCCGCCGGTGAACACCCGACCCCAGTACCCCTGGCCGCCGATCAGCTCCATGTCCTGCGCGTGGCCGGTCACGGTGGGCAGCCGGCGGTTGGAGACAGTGCCGTACGTGTTGTTGCCCGACTCGGTCAGCACGGTCGCGCCGTTCGCGAAGCAGTGGCCCGCGGTCACCATGAAGCGGGTGCCCGCGCCGTTCTGCACCGTGTACCCCGAGGAGCAGAGCCCGCCGCCGGACTGGATGCCACCACCGCCGTAGTAGTTCGGGATGTCGTCCCGCCGGTGCCACGCGTCGTCGATCGTGGTCGGCCGCACCTGCGTCGACACCGCCACCTGCGCCTGCGCCGCGGTCAGCCCGGAAGTGCTGGTCAGCGACGACACCACAGCGTCCGGCGCGTCCGTCTCCACCACGATCCGGCCGGTGCCGGCGTCGAAGTAGCTGCCGAACGTGTACTTGGTCCCGTTCTTCGCCACGTACCCGGCGATCCGCTTCTGGATCGCGGCGAGCGTGGCCGCCGTGGTCGCCGACTCGGCCGCCTTGGGCTTGGCCAGCCGGTCCGGCGCGAGGCTGGCGTCCACCCGCGCGGTCCCGCGGTCGCCCCCCTTGTCCTTGTCCCCGTCCGGCGCGGCCTGGGCCGCACCGGCACCGAGCCCGGCGAACACGACGGTAGCTGCGACGACGGCGCCGAGAAGCCCCCTCTTCGTCACGAGCATGTGGTTCCTCCCCCTGTTGCGCCACGGCCGGTCGCCGTGGCACAGGACAGGAAGGAGTTGGGTACCGCACTGATAGCGCGGTGTCGATGTTGTGACAAGGTGTATCACGCAAGATCATCGCGTGACGGTAGCCCGCGCGGTGCCGCTGAGCGGCGCTTTTGCCGCGCTTGAGACCGCCCACGAGTGACGGTCCGGCCGAGGGGAGGGTTTCTCCACGATCTCTTCGCGGACCCAAACCAAGATGAAGATTTGGGCTACCGCGATGTCCGCGGTGGTCCGGACCGCTGCTCCCGCGGCCTCACCCTCCGCGGTTCACAACCAAACCCCGGCCGGCATCGCCGGCGGTGACGCCCCGGGTTGTTGCCGGCCGTCACGGCCGTTCGCCAACCTCGGTGAGTCGCTTGTAGCGCCGCTGCCGGCGTCGGGCGTCCCGCATCAGCGCCGGCACCATTGGCGTGGCGAGCCGAGGGAAGAGATCCACGAAGCGCATCATCAGCCCCCGCCGGCGCGGCACGATCGTCACCGGGCGGGGGCGCTCGGTGAGGCGGCCGACCACGCGGCCGATCACGTCGGCGGTGAGCAGCGGCGCGGTGAAGGAGGCGGCGGCTTCGGGATCGTCGACGCGGTTCCCCAACAGCGGTGTCCAGACTCCGCTGGGGCAGACCGCGCAGATGTCGATGCCTCGGTGGCCGCCGCGCCGCAGGTCGAAGAGCGTGCTGAGGGTGAAGGCCATCGCCGCGTGCTTGCTCGCCGCGTAGACCGCCTGCCCGGGCGTGGCGACGATCCCCGCGAGCGAGACTACGTTGATCACTTGGCCCCGCCCGGCCGGGATCATGTGGGCCAGAGCGGCGACGGTGCCGTTGATCGTCCCGGTCGCGTTCACGGCGAGGACGCGCTCGTTGCTCGCCTCGCCGATCTCCCAGGCGTATCCCACGGCAAGCACGCCGGCGTTGTTGACCCAGAGGTCGAGGTGACCGCGTTCGGCGACGATCGAATCGGCAAGCGCGCGGCTGGCGCTCGCGTCGGTGACGTCGAGCACCGCCGCGCGGCACTGTGGGCCGAGGCCGTCGACTGCCGGCTCGGCGATGCCGAGTTCGACGTCGGTCGCCCAGACCGCGAAACCGCGCCGTGCCAACTCTGCCGTGATGGCCCGTCCGAGCCCACCCCCCGCCCCGGTGACGACCGCGGTCTTCATCGGCCGCCTCCGTGGGCGGCGATGGCGAGCCAGATGATCCCGAAGATCAACGCCGCCACCGGCACGAAGAACGACAGCACGAACGCCCAGATGTCGAGCGCCCCTCCGGGCATGTCGTGTACGGATCGACTCTTGGCAGCCGCCTCGGAACCAATGGTCTGTTTCATCTCCCGCCCCTTCCTGCCAGTCGCCTGGAAGGGAAACTACGGTGGTCCACTGAATGCCTTGTGAAAGACAAGTGGACGCCGTCACCGGGCGCCAGTCGAGGGGCGACGGAGCGGTGGCGTGCGGGAGGGCTCGGCCCGGCTTGCGCGGGCCTCGCTGGTTAGCGGCGGGTGGTGCCGCTCGTGGCCAGCCTGCCCAGGTCCTGTGGCAGCTGAGCCATCGCGTCCATGAACTCCTTGTAGCCGACAACGTCGCGCAGCGCGTGCAGCACCGCCTCGACGCCGGACTCGGCGGTGGCGAGGTCGACGTTCGCGTACTCGCCGATCCTGCGGATGAACTCCTGGTACGGGAACGGCTCGGGAGGCTCCTGGGCCTTCGTCAGGTACGGCCGCAGCTCGTCCGGCACGCGGTCGGCCAGTTCGGCGGCCTCCCCGCCGCTGATCCGCTGGGTGAGCGTGCGCAGCGTCGCCTCGGTCAGCGCCTCGGCGACGTCCGTGGTGGTACCGGTCCACTCGGCGACCTTCTGGATGAACGCGAGCTCCATATGCCCAAGGTCCCGGCGATGGGGGTGAGCCCGTATCGCCCGCGGCGGGTGGGTAGCACTTCGAAGCGGCCTGTGTTGAACACGTTCAAATCGCGCCGAGGTGAGGGGTGGGCCCGCTCCCGGCCGCACTCGACCGTGACTGTCTCGGGGGATGGCGGGGTCGGGACACGGCCTGTCCCGGCCCCGCCGCGGGCCTACAGCACCTCGCGCAGGGCGTCCACCGCGTCGCGCTCGGCCTCGTACACAGTGGACAGGCACGTGCCGAGCGCCGCGAAGTCCGTGTCGGCCGGCGGCTTCTCGTACAGGTCGGCCCGCAGCGTCCACAGCTCACCCGCCGCCGTGGCCCGCGCCTCCGCGCCCTCGTCGCCCGCCGCGACCCCGGCGGCCAGGTCCGCGGTCAGCTCGCGCAGCCGCTGGTACTCCGGCACGTCCGCGGGCAGCGCCGCCTCGGCCAGGTCGTGCCACCGCCGCCCCGCCTCGCGGAACGCCGAGGCCGCCGCGGCCGTGTCGCCGACCAGGGGCGCCGCCTCGTCGAGGAAGTCCGCGTACAGGTCGCGCAGGTGCCCGCCGCTCATGCCGACCGGCTCGATACCCTCCCAAATCGACAGTAGTGCGTCGGTCAGCCCGCGGCCGTCGGCGAAGACCCGCGGCCAACCCTTGGCGTTGCGGGTGTCGGTCACCAGCCGCGCCCACTTGCCCCAGGCCGGCACCGCGAAGGACGCCGACGGTGCGCCGAGGTGCGCCACGCAGTCCGCGATCCCCGCACGCACGAGCGGCGCCAGGTCCGCGGGGACGGTCACCGCCTCGACCGCCACCAGATTGTTCTTGTACGAGGAGACCCGCCCCCGGGCCCGGTCCAGAGTGGACCGTTCGACGGTGAGCGGAGCGAGGTTGCGGTCGTCCACGCGCATCGCGTCGCCGGTGGCGGCGTACACGACGACCGGGTGCCCGCCGAACCCGTCGAGGTGCGGCGGCAGGTGCCAGTACCCGATCAGCTGCCGGTCCGGCCACACGATCGCCGGCTGGCCGGCCTCGAGCCGCGCGGTCAGCTCGCCGGCCGCGCCCTTCGCACCGGACGTCGCGTGCACGTGCGCGGTGGCGCCCAGCCGGTCGAGGGTACGGGCGGTCCAGTCGATGTAGTTCCACCGGTACCGGTAGCCGAGCGTGAGGTTCGTGTACCGGTGCTGCTTGAACTCCCACAGGATGTAGCCGGCGCCCAGCCCGCCGCCGATGCCGAGGACCATGGCCTCGGAGAGGTTCGATACGCCGGCGTGCGCGAGCACGTTGGCGATGTTGGCGGAGTCGGGGTGGGTACCGCCGCGCAGTGCCCAGCCGTGGTCGCTGGGTGCCGGCTCGGCGGCGCCGACGACGTGCCGCCGGGCGGTGCTGTAGCGCTCGCCGGTCCGGGCCATGCGCGTGCGGATCCGCGCCTTGAGGTGCTTGCCGCTGGTCATCGTGCGTCCTTCACCTGGCCGCGCGCCACCGCGGACCCACGCTCACACGGCCGCTGCGACCATCCGGTGCGAACAGACGACACGGACCTGACCACATCCCGAGGCCGGACACCCCTTTGCCTCCGCGCCGCCGGGTCGCGTGGGGACCCGGTCAGGAGGTTGGGCGCGGGAGCACGCCACGCGCAGCGTACCGCCTCAGCTGGGTGGTCGGGGGATCGCCGGGTGGAGGTGGGCCGTGGTGCCCCGGCGGTACAGCTCGGCCCAGCCCCGCCCGGTCGCCAGCTTCTCACCGGTCGGCTCCACGAACCCGGGCGTCGACAGCACCTTGCGCCGGAAGTTGGCCGCGTGCAGCGGCACCCCCCACACCGTCTCGTACACCCGGCGCAGGTCGCCGACCGTGAACGGCTCGTCCAGGAACGTCGTCGCCAGCCCCGTGTACTCGAGCTTGGCCCGGGCCCGCTCCACCCCCTCGGCGAGGATGCGCCCGTGGTCGAAGGCGAGCCCGGCGCCGTTGCCGCCGAGCTCGGCCACCGGGCGGTAGTGGGCCTCGCTGGCGTCGGTGCCCGCGATCGGCATGGGCAAATCTGGGACCAGTGCCAAGTACGCGACGGACACTACCCGCATCCGCGGGTCGCGCCCCGGGTCGCCGAACGTGGCGAGCTGCTCAAGATGCGCGCCGGGCCGGATCCCGGTCTCCTCGGCCAGCTCCCGCGCGGCGGCCTCGTCGAGCGTCTCGTCCGGGCCGACGAAGCCGCCGGGCAGCGCCCATCGCCCCCGCTGAGGAGGCTCGCCCCGGCGGATCAGCAGCGCGCACAGCTCACTCTCGCGCACGGTGAGAACCACGAGGTCCACCGTGACGGCGACCGGTGGGAACGCGCGCGGGTCGTAACCGGCGAGGAAGGCGCGGTCCTCGTCGGTGAGGAAGTTGTCGACGGTCACACAGAGCAGTGTACTCATGATGAGTTGTGTAGCGACTCAAAGTGAGTCATGATGATGTTCGTGTTCTGGGGCATGTCCTACCTTGAGGTCGCCGGCTTCGCCGCCGGTGCCGCGTCCGTCTGGCTCTACGTTCGGCAGAGCGTGTGGGCCTGGCCGGTCGGCATCGTCAACAGCGGCTGCTGGCTCGTGCTCTTCTGGACCTCGCGTCTGTACCTCGACGCGGGGCTCCAGGTCGTCTACATCGCGCTCGGCGTCGCCGGTTGGTACTGGTGGCTCCGTGGCGGCGACCGTCCCGGCCGGCTGCCGGTGCGCCGGACCGGACGGCGGCACGCGCTCGTCCTGTGGGCGGTCGGCGGCATCGCCACGCTCGTGCTGTGGTGGGCGATGACGCTCGCCGGTGACGCGTCGCCGCTGCTGGATGCGGCCACGACGACGGTTTCGCTGATCGCGCAGTACATGCTCACCCGCAAGCTCCTCGGCAGCTGGTGGTGCTGGATCGCGGTCGACGTCGCCTACCTAGGGATGTACGCGCACCAGGAGCTGTACCTGACCGCCGCCCTCCAGCCGCTCTTCGTCGCGATGTGCGTGGTGGGGCTGCGGCAGTGGCGGGCCAGCCTGCGCGCCGGCGAGGCGGACGCGGTCCCGTCGACGGGTGCCGAGCGGGTGGCGGTATGACAAGCACCGGCGTGGTGGTGGGCAAGTTCCTGCCGCCGCATCTCGGACACTCGTACCTGATCGACACGGCCCTGGCGGGCGCGGACCGCGTCGTGGTCGTCGTCTGCGCCCGCCCGGACGACCCCTTTCCCGCGGAGCGGCGGGCGGCCGTGCTGCGCGAGCTGCACCCGGCGGCGACCGTCGTGGTCACCCCGGACGACATACCGGACGGCCAGGGGGACGCCACGTCGGAGGCGTGGGCGCACCGCACCGTCGCGCTGCTCGGGGGTACGCCTCCGGACGTGGTGTTCACCTCGGAGGGGTACGGCGAGCGGTACGCCGCGTTCCTCGGCGCCCGGCATGTGTGCGTCGACCGGGAGCGGCGGCGCTTCCCCGTCTCCGGTACCGCCGTCCGCGCCGACCCGTGGCGCTACGCGAACCTGCTGTCGCCCGCGGTCCGTGCCTGGTTCGTCACCCGGGTTTGCGTGCTCGGTGCGGAGTCCACCGGTACCACCACGCTCGCCCGGGACCTGGCCGACCACTACCGCTGCGAGTGGGTGCCGGAGTACGGCCGGGCGTACAGCGAGCGCCGTCCCGCCGTCGGCTGGCGGCGCGAGGAGTTCGTCCACATCGCACGGTGCCAGCAGTCCGATGAGGACGCCGCCGCACGGCGGAGCGGACCGTTGCTGATCTGCGACACCGACGCGCTGGCCACGTCCGTATGGCACGAGCGGTACGTCGGCACGGTCTCGCCCGAGGTGGAGCGGTTGGCCGCCGCCCGCACGTACGCGCTGTACATCCTCACCGCCGACGACATCCCGTTCGTACAGGACGGCACCCGCGACGGTGAGCACGTGCGGGGCTGGATGACCCACCGCTTCCGCCGGCTGCTCGAAGCCCGGCCGGAGCCCTGGATCGAGGTGCGTGGCGACCGCCCCGCCCGGCTCGCCGCCGCGACCGCCCGCATCGACGCCCTCCGGAAAGGAACCTCATGACACCGAAAGAACGCCTCACCGCCCTGCGTGACGCCGAGCTGGACGGCAAGCCCATCACGTTGACCCCGTTCTGGGGCCACCGGCCGACCGCGAGCGGCGCGGTCGGTCTCAGCTGCATGAGCCAGTGGTGGCCGGTCGAGTTCACTGTGGACGGCGTGACGTACCCGACCGCCGAGCACTGGATGATGGCCGGCAAGGCACGCCTGTTCGGCGACGACGAGGGTCTCGCCGCGGTGCTCGCCGCGAAGAGCCCCGCCGCGGCGAAGGCGGCCGGCCGCAAGGTACGCGACTTCCACGAACCGAAATGGGTCGACGCCCGGTACGACATCGTTGTGGAGGGCAATCTTGCGAAGTTCGGACAGCACGACGACCTGCGCGAGTTCCTGCTCGCCACCGGTGACGGGGTGCTCGTGGAGGCCAGCCCGTACGACCGGATCTGGGGGATCGGAATGGGGCCTAACAACCCTGACGTCGCGAGCCCGCTGAAGTGGCGCGGGCTCAACCTGCTCGGCTTCGCGCTGATGGACGTGCGGGAGCGGCTGTGACAAACCAGCGACTGCGAGCCGTCGCGGCGGACACCGTCGCGATCTCGCAGGCCGGCGGCTACCGCGCGCGGACCGGAAAGTGGGTGGACATCCGGGACGCGGTGCGGGCGGCGGTCGCCGGCACCCGGCTGTACGCGCCAGGGGATCCGCTACCGGCCGGCGCCGGCCGTACCGACGGCGGGGTGGTCGTGGAGGTCACCAACGAGTCCACACTGGCGGCCGCGCGGCGGCTCGGCGACGGCACGGCCGCGCTCGTGTTCGCGTCCGCCCGCAACCCCGGCGGCGGCTTCCTCTCCGGTGCCCGCGCGCAGGAGGAGGACGTCGCCCGAGCCTCCGCGCTGCACGCCTGCCTCAGCGCGGTGCCCGCGTTCTACCTGCACCACCGGACGAACGCCGACCTGCGTTACAGCGACAGGGTCATCTACTCGCCGAGTGTGCCGGTCTTCCGCGACGACTCCCTCCGTCTGCTGGACCGTCCATACCGGACGGCGATGCTCACCTCGGCCGCGCCGAACCTGCGGGCCATACTCGCCAACCAGCCGGACCTCGCCGACTCCGTCCCCGCGGTGCTACTCGAGCGCGCGCTCCGGGTGGTCGAGGTGGCGGCCGCGCACGGGCACCGGCGCCTCGTGCTGGGTGCGTGGGGCTGCGGCGTCTTCGGCAACGACCCGGCGACGGTCGCGGCCGCGTTCGCGGTGGTGCTGGACCGCGTCCACGCGTTCGACCACGTGGTTTTCGCGGTGCTCGACCGGGCGCCCGGGACCCCGACGTACAACGCGTTCGTCGCCGCAGCATCGTCCACTGTGTAGACCCGCGGACTAGGCATCCAATGTTCTTGAGACGGATATTTGCCCCGGTCCGCGTCAGCTGCTGACCGTATGCTCCCGCGGGCACCGCGCAGGTCGGCGGCTCGCTGGCGCTCGCTTGGTCAAGGTTCGGTCGGAGCGCGGAGCCGGCAGTGAAGGTCGTGGTCGGCCGACCGCGACCCCGGGGGTGAGCTTGCCAACCGCGGAGGGTGAGGCTGCGGGAGCGACGGTCTGGACCACGACGAACGTCGCGGTAGCTCGATTCCTTTGGTTTTGGATCTTTATCCGCCGCGTGTCGCCGAGGCCTCCCTGACTCCAATGGCCTTCTAGGCTAGGCGGGGTGGCGGCGGGCGAGCGCGTCGACCCGGCGCAGCGCGTCGGGAGTCCGGTGCGGGCCGGCCATCGCGGTGACGAGCGCCGCGGCCCGCTCGACCGGGAGGCCGGCCGCGGTGATGTACAGCGGGCGTGCCGCACCACCCCGGCGGACCGCGACCGCGTGGGTGGCGCTCTGGAAGGCGGTCTTGGCCACGCCGACCACCGGGATCCGGATCTCGGCGTACAGGTGCGCGCCGAGCCCGGGCCGGCCGGCCGCGTCCAGGTCCACGTACCCGTCGACGACCACCAGGTCCAGGTCGTCGAGGCCGGCCAGGACCGCGCGTAACGCGGGCAGCTCGCGGGCGAAGAACCGGCCCGGTTCGTAGGGCGCGACCTCCGGCAGCCACCGCGTGCGTTCGTCCACGATGGACGCGAACCGCTCGTCGGCCGCGACCACCGCCGCCGCGTGGGCGCCGCCGGACACTGGATAGTGCACGTCGACGGCGGCGTAGCGCCCGGTCATCCGATTTGTTACCCCGGCGGCCCTGGCGAGGGCCGCTGCTCCGATGGGCGGCGGCCCCGCGGGATTCAGTCGTTGATGGAGCCGGTCACCTTGCCGGTGCTGGACATCGCGACGCAGGTGACGCCCTGGTCGCCGAGGCGCCACGAGCTCCGGGTCGGGTGCAGGAAGTAGATCTCCACGGTGGGGTCCTCGGCGGCCTTGGGCGCGTTCGACTGGAGGCGGTCGACGCAGCCGTCCTCCGCCTGCTTGGCCACCTCCTCGTCACCCGGGAAGCCGCCACCGGGCAGCTCGAAGACCGCGAACACCTCGCCCTCGTGCGGCTGGGTACACGGCACGACCGGCAGGTCGCGGATCGCGCTGCCCTCCCGCAGGCCGTTGAGGCACTGGCCGGGCGCGAGCTGCTGCACGTTGACATCATTGCCGTCCGCGAGCGACGTCGACGGGTCGTCGGTGTCGTTGGCGGTGTTGATGGTCGCGATGACGGCGAAGGAGACGATGGCCAGCAGCCACACCCCGGACAGGGCGAGGCCGCCGATCGCCAGTCCCTTGCCGCCCTGGTTTTTGCGCTTGACCTGGGACAGCGCCACGATGCCGAAGATGACGCTCAGCAGGATGCCGCCGAGCACGCCGAAGATGAGCGACGCGATCGCGAACCCGTTGGTGCCCTGGCGCGGCGGCGGGTACGCCGCCGGCTGCTGGCCCCACTGGCCAGGCGCCTGCTGCCCCCACGGGTCGGGCTGCTGCCCCCACTGTCCAGGCGGCGGCTGCTGTCCATACGGATCCGCCTGCGGCGGCTGCTGCCCATACGGGTCCGTCGCCGGCTGCCCCCACTGGCCCGGCTGCTGCTGCTGGCCGTACGGGTCCGCCTGCGGCTGCCCCCACTGCCCGGGTGGCGGCTGCTGCCCCACGAGGAGGGCTGCTGCTCGCCCCACGCGGGAGGCTGCTGCTGACCCCAGGCGTCGGGCTGCTGCGGCGCGCCGGAGGTGGGGGGCGGTGTGGGCGGCTGGTATCCGTACGGAGGGGGCTCTGTCACGCGGGGGACCATAGCAGGGCCGGGAGGCCCTCACCTGCCCGTTCACCTGTCGTCCTTCGTACAACGAAGATCACGATTCCGACATTTGCCGACGCATGGTCGCCCGGGTCCGGCACCTGACAGGCCCGCCACGAAGCGAGGACCGGCCGGTGTCAGCGAAGGTAAGGTAGCCTGACTATCATGGTAACCGAGATCACCGAGGACGCGGACGGGGCCTTACCGCGCACCGGGCGCCGGCTCGGGCTGCTCCGCGTCGCCCTCGACCAGGCGCTCGACGCGGTGCTCGCCGACGTCGGCCCGGCCCACCCCGCGTTGCGGCGGGCGCATCTGCTGATCTTCCGGTTCGACGGGATCGAGGGCTCGACCTCGGCGGAGCTGGCCGCTCACGCGGGCATGACCAAGCAGTCCATGCACGAGCTGGTCACCCACCTGGAGCGGCACGGGTACCTGCGCCGCGGCCCCGACCCGGGCGACACCCGCAGCCGCCCGCTGCACCTCACGCCGGCCGGCCGCGCGCTCGAGCGGGAGGTCCACGCCGCGATCGCAGGCGTGCTGGAGTCGTGGCGGGACCAGGTCGGCGAGGCACGGTTCGACGCCCTGTGGGAGACGCTTCAGGAGATCACCGGCGAGTGCGCACCCCTTGTCGACCTGGCGGAGCTGCGCTCGCGCCGGCGCCGCTGACGCGAAGGCCGGCTGCCCTGACGCGAGGACTGGCGCCGCTGACGCGAAGGCCGGGGACCGGCGGCCGGGGCGGCCGCCGGTCCCGATGCGAACTCAGGTCTCGTCGGAGGCGTCGTAGTCCGCCGGTACCTTGTACGGCGCGGTGAAGGAACGGGCCCTCGCCGCCGAGACCGTCGGGTCCGGCGGGCGGCGCAGGTGGTGGTCGGTCACGGCCTGGTAGGCGGCGATGACCGCGAGCAGCCGCTCCTCGCCGAACGGCGGCGCCCCCAGCGTCGTGCCGCGCGGCACCGGCAGGCCGGTGGTGGTGTCCACGCCCATGCCGTACGGGAAGGCGATCAGCGGCAGCCCGATCCCGTCGAAGACCGTGCCGGTGAGGAACACGTCGCACTTGTCGAAGACCTGGTCCAGCACCAGCCGCAGGAACTGGTACCGGGCCTGGAGCATCTTCATGTAGTTGTCCGAGCTGCGGAACATCCCGTTGAGGAAGCCGGGCAGCCGGTCGGCGAAGAGGCTCACGTCCTTGCGCAGGAACGGCAGGAACATGTTCGTCGCCTCGCCGGCGGTGCTGGACAGGCCGGAGAGCAGGTCCCAGTCGGCCGGGTACGGGACCTCCTCGACCCGGCAGCCCACCTTCACGAGAGTGTCCAGAAGGGACTGCCGCATCGGCAGGGTCTCCGCGTTGGCACCGCTCAGGAAGTCCGGCGGGTAGCCGACCGTGGTGGCCCACCGCACCTTCGGCTTGCCGCGCTGGGTGTACACAGTGGCCGCCTTGACCAGGTTGGGCACCGGCGGCATGCCCAGCGTGCGCGGGTCGTTCTTGTCCGGCCCGGCGAACGACTGGAGCATGATGGCGGCGTCCATCGCGTCCCGGGCGAGCGGGCCTGGGTGGTCGCGGGTGAACGTGAGCGGCACGATGCCGAAGAGCGAGGCCCGGCCGAAGGTCGGCTTGAGGCCGGTGAGGTTCTGCGCCTGGGACGGGCTGGTGATCGAGCCGCCCGTCTGTGTACCGGTGCCCGATGTGGACAGTCGCCCCGCGACCGCGGTTGCCGTGCCGCCGCTGGAACCGCTGGGACTGTAGCGGATGTCGTCCGGCGTCCACGCGTTCACCGTCGTGGCCGTGCCGTCGGCGAGCCGGGCCCGGCCAGACGCGAGCGGGCCCATGGCCGCCTTGCCCATCATGATGGCCCCGGCCGCCTTGAGTCGCGCGTGGACGGTCGAGTCGTACTCGGGCACGAAGTCCGCGTACACAGGGGACATCGCGGTGGTCGGGATGCCCTTGGTGTAGTAGTTGTCCTTCTCCGCGGTCAGGATGCCGGCCAGCGGCGTGGAACGGGAGTCGAGGCGCACCTTCCGCGCGGCGGCGAGCAGCTCCGCGTCGGTGGGGCGCCACAGGAACGCCTTGTAGATCTCCTCGAACTTTCCGAGCCGCTCCAGGTACGCCTCCATCAGGTCGACGGGGCGCAGGAGCCGGCGGCGGAAGGCGGCGGCCGCCTCGCTGATGGTCAGCTCGGTGGGGTCGTCGAGGGCGGCGCGGCGGATCGTCTTGGCGTACGCGCCCTCCCACACGCTTCCGCCGCCGGAGCCGCCGCCGTGCGCGAGCGCCGGTGCGGCCAGCGCGCCGCCGCCGAGGAGCGTGCCGGCACCGGCCGCGGCCCACACGGCCGCCATCCGGGACAGGAACCAGCGGCGGTCGATGGCCATGTCCTGGGGTGCGTCCACCGCCATGTCCTGGCGTGCTTCCACGGTCATGGCTTGTACTCTCCCGTCCACACGGCGAACGGGGCCGGGTAGAGCACCGCCGCGTGCGCCTGCTGGTCGGGCACGTAGTTGGAGTAGTCCACTTCCTGGCGGATGGTGCTGCGCGCGTTCGCCATGACGCGCGCCTGGTCCATCGGGGCGGCGGGGTCGTTCTCCGGCAAAGTGGACAGGTCAATGCCGATCAGGGCATAACGGGTCTTGATGTAGGTGTCAAGCTCAGCGTCGGTGGGTGGCGGGGGAGCAGCCATGGCCATTCCTTCCTCGCGATGCGCGCGATCGTCCGGATCACGCGACCGAGTGGAGTGAATGGCCGTCCTGTTACCGCCGATGATCATCGAATGTTACGGCGGTGTGGCTGATTGTTACGAGGTTGCTGCCCGTTATGAGAGGTCGGCCTTGCCGCCCTGGGTCGGCACCATCATGGTCGCCTCTTCGAGCGCGGGGTGCGGCTCGTTCTCGCACTCCTCGACGCCGTCGATCGCCTCGTTTTCGACCCGGGGCTCGTCGACCCAGAGCGACCGGAGCTGGTGCTGCATGAACGAGGTGAGCCGGGCCCGGTAGTCGTGGTCGAACCGCTCGAGCGCCTCGATCTGCCGCTGGAGCCCCTCGCGCCGGGCGGCAAGGCTGCCGACCACGTCCTCGAACCGCTGCTGCGCCTGGTGCTTGAGCTCGTCGGCGTTGGCCGACGCGGCCTTGACCAGCTCGTCCGCGCGGTTGCGGGCGTCGTTCAGGATGTCTTCCGCGTTGCGCTGCGCGGCGTCCGAGTGGGCCTGCGCCGACTCGGTGATCTGGGCGGCCGAGGCGTGCGCGTCGGCGAGCGCCTTCTCCGCGTCCTTCTGGAGGACCTGGGCGTGCGACTGGGCGTCGCGCATCACCTGCTCGGCCTGTGCGCGGGCCTCGGCGATGATCCGGTCCGACTCGCGCCGGGCGCTGGCGATGTGCTCCTCGCCCGTGCGCTGGGCGAGAGTGAGCACCTGAAGGGCGTGGTGCTGAGCGTTGGCGTCGTTGGGAGACACGTCCATTGGCTCCAGGGTGTCGTTGACGAAGGGCGTGGGCCCGCCGAGTAGTCCTTTCACACGACCTCTCATCCCGCTGTCAGTCACTGGTAAGACCTCCTGGATCCCAGCCGTGAGAGCGGCAGACTACCAAGGTCTGGCGTCGCCCGGGAGGGGGACGCGGATTGTAGCCAGGACACCACGGCGCGTCCAGATCTACCGTCCACTATGGTCGGTATTCCTGCTACGCCCGAGTCGTAGCCGCCGGTGCCGCGGCGTGGTCAGCGCGGCGTGCGCCGCCAGCCCTTCGGCCGTGTCCGTACGCCAGGACGGCTCGAGCACCGCCGTGCCGCCCAGGATCGCGTCGGCCACCCGCTGCACGTCGACCGCCCGGTACTCGTACCAGCTGAACTCCCGGCCGCCCGCGCCGGTGGAGCGGCGCCGCTTGGCGCGCACCCCGTTCGCCTCGACGGCCCGCGCCACGTCCCACACCGCCGGCCAGGCCACGCGGACCTCTTCCCACGAGAGGTATCCGGGCATCGGCGCCGACCGGTCGGGCAGCCGCCGCGCGATCACGGCGAGCACGATGCCCTCGCGGGGGAGGATGTCGTCGGCGACCTCCGGGTCGTAGACGGTCGTCTGCGTGGTCTCCACCGCCACCGGTACGCCCGAGGGCCGGACGAGCGCGCGCAGCCGGTCGGCCAGCGCGGGCACGTCGAAGCCGCCGGCCAGCGACTCCCGGACCGTCCGGCCGTCGAACTCCAGGCGCAGCTCCACCCGACCCGTCGGGCGCAGCGTGAACGGGTAGCGGCTGGACTGCCGGACCTTGTGCCGCAGCAGCACGCGGCGCAGATGGGCGACCGGGTACTCCGCGGCCCACACGCCGCCCACGACGCGGACCAGGCCGGGCTCGTCGACCGGCCGGAACTCGATCCGCCGGGTGCCGGACAGCACCTGCCAGGCCATGACGGCGGCCGCGACCGTGAAGACGCCGACGGTCGTGCCGAGCACGGGCGTCCACGAGAACAGCTCGAGCACCAGCGTCATCGCCACGACAAGCGCGCCGCCGACCAGGGCCGCGACGGCGGCGATGGCCGCGCTGATGGCGAGCTCCCCGCGCAGGCCCAGGCTGCCTATCTCGGCGATCACGAGGTCGACGGAGCTCGGTCCGGTACGCAGCGGGAGGCCGGCGCGGTCCATGAAGCGACGGTACCCACTCCGCTCAAGGTCCGTCCTCCTCCCGACCGGCCCGGATCGCCAGCCGGTCCAGGTATCCAACCTGGAGCGCGACGCACGCCGCCGCGAAGAACAGCAGCAGCGGCAACGGCAGCACCAGCGCCATCGCGCCCCCGCCGCCGCCCAGCGTGGCCAACGACGTGGCCAGCACGACCAGCGCGAGCGGCCCGGTGCGCAGGTCGGGGGACTGCGCGACGAGGTACGGCCACAGGGTGTCCTGCGCGCTCAACAGCCACACCAGCAGCAGCGCCAGCGCGGCCAGGGGAAGCGCGGTGACCACAGTGGAGCGCCGGGCCCGGAAGAAGAGCGTGAAGAGCACCAGCGCCGGTATCGACAGCCAGGTCGGCGGGATCAGGCCGAGGAACGAGTCGAACTGGCCGAGTTCGCGGGCGCGCAGGAACCCGGCGATCGCCAGCGGGCCGGTGCCGACGAAGAGCCACGGCGCGAACGGCAGCAGGATCACCTCGCTGTACCGGCCCAGTGGCCGGAGCGCGCCGATCCCGTACCCGCCGAGCGCCGCGAAGCCCACACCGACGACCGCGGAGATGAGCGGCGGCAGCCAGGTGTTCACGACGATCCGCCCGACGGAGAAGCCGCGGGGCAGGTCGCCGCCGAGATCGCCCACGTCGCGCAGCCAGGGAAACAGGGCGTACCCGACGATCGCGAGCAGCGCCACGCCACCCACCGCGACGGCCGCGACCGCCGCCGGGTTGGCCGTGGGCGCGGGGTTTTCGGGCTCGACCTCGATCCGGGTGCGGGTGAACACCAGCAGCGCCACCGCGCCCAGCCCCATCGCGCCGAGCACGAGCAGCAGGATGACGGAGGCGGCCGCGCCGGCCCCGAAGTCGCCGATGCTGAGGCTGTGCACCACCGCGTACACGACGGGCGGCTGCGCCCTCGTCCCCAGCAGCAGCGGTACGGTCGCCGCCTGCAACGCGGTGGCGAGGACGCCGAGCGCGAGGACCCCACCCACCGCGAGCAGGGCGGTGCCCGACCCGCCACCAGGGCGGCGGCCGCGCAGCGCGGCGAGGAACGCGGTCGCGGCGATCGCGACGACAAGCCCGAACGAGATCCACGCGTACACCGACACGGTCGGCCAGCGGGTGCTGAAGTCCGCGTCTCCGTCACCGAGCCGGCCGGTGAACCAACCGACCGTGACGGCGGCCGGCGCGTACAGGGCGAGCGGCAGCGCCAGCAGCACGCGGGTGGCGATCCGCATCGCCCGGCCGGCCCGGTCCGCGGCCAGCGCGAGCAGCGGCGCGGCCACCAGCGCGGCGAGCAGCGGCACCAGGGCCAGCAGCAGCGCGGTGCCGAGGCCGCCGGCGAAACCGTCGGTGAGGGCCTGGTCGTAGTTGTCGAAGCCGGCACTCTCCGCGCCCGGCCCGCCGGCCTCCAGAAAGGAGCCGTGCCGGAAGCTCTCCACCACTGTGGACAGTGTCGGTAGGACATACGACCACAGCAGCGCCAGGAACGCCGGCACCAGCAGGAACGCGCCGACTAGCCGGTGTACTGGTGATTGCTCGGTCACCCGGTGCACATTAACGACAGGCGTCAACCTGTGGGATGCCGCGCGGCGCCCTCGGCCGGGCCGATAGGGTGTGCGGTGTGGACGCGAGAGAGGTGCTCGCCGAGGCGTTCGACCGCCTTCCCGAGCTGGTCCGATCCGCCGTCGACGGCCTGACCCCGGAGGAGCTGCACTGGGTGCCGGCACCCGGCGCCAACTCGGTGGGCTGGCTGGTCTGGCATCTCTCCCGGATCCAGGACGACCATCTCGCCGACATCATGGGCGTGGAGCAGGTGTGGGTCCGCGACGGTTGGGCGAGCCGCTTCGGGCTCACCGACGCGACCGGTGACACCGGGTATGGGCACAGCGCCGCCCAGGTCGACCAGGTCCGCCCGGACAGCGGCGAGGCCCTGATCGGGTACTTCGACGCGGTCGCCGCCCGCACCAGCGAGTTCGTGCGCGGGCTGAGCGCCAAGGACCTCGACCGGGTGGTCGACGAGCGGTTGGACCCGCCGGTGACGCTCGGCGTGCGGCTGATCAGCGTGCTCAACGACGACGACCAGCACGTCGGGCAGGCGGCCTACGTGCGCGGGCTGGTCAAAGCCCGCTAGCCCCGCAGGCCGCGCGCACCACCGCGCGGTGGTCGCGGTCGCACCCGATTGATCTTGGGTATGTTCTTCGCGTAGCCCCAAGATCTTGGAGGAGTGGATGGCAGCGCGTGACCCGATCGCCCGCTTGGCTGACCTCGACGTGGCGACCGTGCACGAGGCGGCCGGGCGCACCGGCGACCTCGACCCGGGGATCCGGCCGATCCAGACCGGCGGCACCCTCGCCGGCCGGGCGGTCACCGCGGCCTGTCATCCCGGCGACAACCTGGCGGTACACCGCGCGGTGCTGGCCGCCGGCCCGGGCGACGTGCTCGTGGTCGCCGCCGGCGGCCACCTGGCCGGCTACTGGGGCGAGATCCTCGCGGTCGCCGCGCGGTACCGGGGCGTGGCCGGCCTGGTGATCGACGGTGGCTGCCGGGACACCGCGGCCCTGCGCGGCATGGGTTTCCCGGTCTGGTCCGCGGGCGTCTCGGTGCACGGCACGGTGAAGCAGACCGCCCAGTCGGTCAACGAGCCGGTCGTCGCCGGCGGGGTGCTCGTCTCGCCCGGCGACTACGTGCTCGCCGACGACGACGGCGTGGTGGTCGTACCGGCCAGCCGGATCGACGCGGTGCTCGACGCCGCCGAGGCCCGGCGGGACAAGGAGGAGGCCGGCTTCGCGCGGCTGCGGGAGGGCGCGACGACGTTCGAGGTGCTCGGCATGGAGGGCGCGGGCGCGGGTGACTGAGGGTGCCGGCCGGCCCGGCGAGGCGGAGCGGCTGGCGGCCATCCACGCGGCCCGCAGCCAGGCGGTGATCGACGGTATCGAGAGCATCGCCCCCGACTTCGTCGCGCACCTGGCCAGCAGCACGCTCGGCGTCGTCCTCGACCACTTCATCAGCGGGCCGGGCGCGCGGGTCGGGCGGACGGTCTTCGCGATGCCGCGCGAGGAGGAGGGCGTCGCGATCACGTCCGGGCTGGAGCTCGCCGGCCGCCGGCCCGTCATGGTCTTCCAGGACAACGGGGTGGGCAACCTGCTGACCGTGCTGCTCACCTTCCCCAGCCGTACCACGTGCCGCTCTACGGCGTGGTGGCCCGGCGGGGCGGGCTGGGGGAGTACAACTCGATGATCCACACGGTCAGCGAGCGGGTCGAGGCGATCCTCGACGCGGCCGGCGTGCGGTGGTTCCAGCTCGACGCGCGTACCCCGGTGGAGGCGTGGGCACCCGAGATCAAGCGGGCCTGGACATACTCGCGGACCACCCACCGGCCGGTGTTCACCCTCGTCAACCTCATGGGCGGCTGACCGTGACCCTCACCCGCGCGGACGTGTTGCGGCGGATCGACGCGGCGTTCCCGGCCGACCCGGTGGTCCTCACGCTCGGCGGCACCGCGCGCGAGATGATCGCCGTCGCCGGCCGCCGCCCCAACCACCTCGTCAACCTCGACGCGATGGGCCAGACCGTCGGCGTCGCGCTCGGGCTGGCCCTGGGCCTGGCGGCGTCCGATCCGAGGAGCGAAGCGACGAGGCCGGACGGCGCCGGGAGCCAGGGCCAAGCCCGCGCGGAGCGCGGGCCAGAAGACGCAGCCCTCGGCCTGGGCGGTAGCCGGGGCGGCAAGGTCGTCGCGGTCGAGGGCGACGGGTCGCTGCTGATGGGGCTGAGCGTGCTCAGCACCGCGGGCCACCTCAAGCCGGACAACCTCGCCGTCCTGCTGCTGGACAACGGGGTGTACCTCGCCACCGGCGGCCAGCCCACCGCGTCCGCCGGCGTCGACCTCGTCGCCGTGGCGCTGGCCTGCGGCTGGGCGGGCGGTCGTGAGGTACGCACCGACGAGGAGCTGTCGAGCGCGCTCGACTGGGTCCGCGAGACGCCCGGCCCGCTGCTCGTGCGGGTGTACGTGAGCACCGCTCAGATCAAGACCGAGTACTTCCTCGAGGACCCGGCGATCCTGGCGGAGGACTTCCGCAGGTGGCTGCGCGCGTAGCATGATCACGGAGCGGGCCGCGGTCCCAGGTGTCGCGGGCTTCCTGCCGGGAAAGAACGCTGAGCACCGCTCGACTTCGAGTGGACACCGTCCACAATGGAAGGAGGTGTGCGATGAGCGTCGACGAGAGCGAGCTCCTCGCCTCCGTACCCGATGGGCTTTTTATCGGGGGTGAATGGCGGCCCGCCGCCGGCGGTGAGTGGGTCGACGTGGTCGACCCCGCGACCACGCGGTCCCTCGCCCGGGTGGCCGACGCCACCGCGGACGACGCGGTGGCCGCGCTCGACGCCGCCGCCGGCGCCCAGGCCGCGTGGGCCGGCACACCGCCCCGCCAGCGCGGCGAGGTCCTGCACCGCTGCTTCGAGCTGATGAACGAGCGGGTGGACGAGCTCGCGCTGCTCGTCACGATGGAGATGGGCAAGCCGCTGGCCGAGGCCGCGGCCGAGGTGAAGTACGCGGCCGAGTTCTTCCGGTGGTTCGCCGAGGAGGCGGTGCGGATCAGCGGCCGCTGGTCCGACGAGCCGAACGGCGCCGGCCGCCTGCTCACCATGAAGCAGCCGGTCGGGCCGTGCCTGCTGATCACCCCGTGGAACTTCCCGCTCGCGATGGGCGCCCGCAAGATCGGCCCCGCCGTCGCGGCCGGCTGCACGATGGTGGTCAAGCCCGCTCAGCTCACCCCGCTCTCCAACAACATGATGGTCAAGCTGCTGGCCGAGGCGGGCCTCCCGGCCGGCGTGGTCAACGTGATCACCGCCTCCTCGGCCAGCCGCGTGATCAAGCCGATCATCGGCGACCGCCGGCTGCGCAAGCTCTCCTTCACCGGCTCCACCGAGGTGGGCCAGATGCTCGTCGCGCAGTCCGCCGGCAACCTGCTGCGGCTCTCGATGGAGCTGGGCGGCAACGCGCCGTTCCTGGTCTTCGAGGACGCCGACCTGGAGCTCGCCGTCGAGCAGGCGGTCGTCGCCAAGATGCGGAACATGGGCGAGTCGTGCGTGGCGGCCAACCGCTTCTACGCGCACGAGTCGGTGGCCGAGGAGTTCGCCCAGCGGCTCGCGGCCGCGCTCGCCGGGCTGTCGGTCGGCCGAGGCACCGAGCCGGGCGTCAAGGTCGGCCCGCTCATCGACGACAAGCAGCGCGGCAAGGTGGTCGAGCTTGTCGACGACGCGGTACGGCGCGGCGCCGACGTGCTCACCGGCGGCGGCGCGCCCGACCGCGAGGGGTACTTCTTCACCCCGACCGTGCTCACCGGCGTGCCGACCGACGCCGACATGCACCGCGAGGAGATCTTCGGCCCGGTCGCGCCGATCTACACGTTTCGCACCGACGAGGAGGCACTGCGCCTGGCCAACGACACGGAGTACGGCCTGGTGGCGTACGCCTTCTCCCGCGACCTCAACCGCTCCCTCCGCATCGTCGAGGGGCTGGAGAGCGGCATGGTGGGCCTCAACAAGGGCCTGGTCTCCAACCCGGCCGCGCCGTTCGGCGGCGTCAAGTGGTCCGGGATGGGCCGCGAGGGCGGGCCGGAGGGCATCGAGGAGTACCTGAACACCAAGTACGCCGGCATCGCGGTGTAACCGGCGGGCCGTACCGGTTCGGATGCGGACTGCGCGTGCGACGCGAAGGCGGGCTGGGCACGGACCGTTGGTTCATGAACAACTACCCGGTACGTGGGCACACGGGGGACCACCGGCTCACGCTCGACCTCGTGACCGACGTGCGCGCGGTGCTGGTCGAGCACGGCTATCCCGAGCTGACCTACGACGACCTCAACCTGCTGCGGGCGATGCTGGCCCGGTTCATCTACGCGCCGTACACCGCCGCCGGCGCCCGGTCCGGCGGCGGTGTCCAGGAGGGGGAGGCGACGTCAGGCGACGGTGCAGGCGACCCCGTTGAGGGTGAACGAGGCGGGCCGTCCGGTGTTGCCCGTGTGGGTGGCCTGGAAGCCGATACCCGTCGACGCGTTCGGCGCCAGCGTGCCGTTGTACGAGGCGTTGCGGGCGGTCACCGCCCCACTGTTCGGTGAGTACGACGCGTTCCAGCCGGACGTGATGGTCTGTCCACCCGGGAGGGTGAAGGCCAGCGCCCAGCCGTTGACCGTGGTGCTGCTCGTGTTCGTGATGGTGATGGACGAGGTCAGGCCGGTGTTCCACGCGTTGACCGTGTAGCCGACCCGGCATGCCCCACCGGTGGGCGGCGGCGTCGTCGTGGGCGGCA
Source organism: Phytohabitans flavus (assembly GCF_011764545.1). Taxonomy (GTDB): domain Bacteria; phylum Actinomycetota; class Actinomycetes; order Mycobacteriales; family Micromonosporaceae; genus Phytohabitans; species Phytohabitans flavus. Next base: position 2,640,053 of record NZ_AP022870.1, read on the forward strand.
CGCTGGTCGGCGGGGTCGAGGTCGGCGGCCCTGAGGTCGGCGGCGTCGAGGTGGGCGGCGTGCTGGTGTTGAGGCCGAAGAAGCGGATCGCCTCAGCCGCGTTCACCGGGAGGTTGTGCGGTACGCCCTGCATGCTGATCGCCTCGACCGGCGCCTGGCCGCCGCTGCTCCCGTACCGCGTCCGGGTCTGCCCCGAAGCCGGCGTGTCGGTGGAGGTCGGCGTCTGGCTCAAGCCGTGCAGGTTGGTCCACTGCTTGATCTCTTCGTTGAAGTTGGGGTAGCGCAGCGTCTCGTCGTTCGTGCCGTGCCACAGCTGCATCCTCGGCCGCGCGCCGGTGTACCCGGGGTACGCGTTGCGGACCAGGTCGCCCCACTGCTGCGCGGTACGGGTGATCTGGCCGTTGGCGCACTGGCTGTTCCAGGTGGAGCCGTCGGTGGTGGCGAAGCAGCCGAACGGCACGCCGGCAAACGCGGCCCCGGCCTTGAACACGTCCGGGTAGAGGCCGAGCAGCACGTTCGTCATCATCGCGCCGGACGAGACGCCGGTGGCGAAGATGCGGTTGGGGTCGGCGTTGTACCGCTGCTGCACGTAGCTGACCATCGACCGGATCGAGACCGGGTCGCTGCCGCCGTCGCGGCGCAGGGCCTGCGGCGAGTACACGTCGAAGCACTGGCCGCTGCGGGTGGCCGACGGGTAGATGACGATGAAGCCGTACTGGTCGGCCTGCTGCGCGAACTGGGTGCCGGAGTAGAACGCCGGCCCGGTGCCGGTGCAGTAGTGCACGGCTACCAGGATGCCGGGACGGGCCTGCACCCGGTCCGGCACGTACAGGTGCATGCGCAGGTTGCTCGGGTTGGTGCCGAAGCCGGTCACCTCGGTGAGCGTCGCGGCGGACGCGGGCTGCGCGAGCGTGAGGGTGGCGGCGATGAGCGCGGTCGCGAGGCCCGCGGCGCCGATCGCGATGCTTCTGAGTCTCATTGCGGGGTGGTCCTCCCGAACCGTTGGGTGCCCTGGGCGCTGAAACATTCCGTAGTATGTACCGGAACACATCAAGACGCAAACGTTCGTCTATATACTCTGCTCAGGGTGCGGCTTCCGGCCGCCGACGGGACTCGGGACGGAGCGGAGGAGAGCGACGATTTCGGAGAGTTCCGGAAAGACGGTCGCAAGGCCCGCAACGTAGAATGCCGGGCGTGACCGGGATGGGAGCCCCCGCATCCCTCGGCGACGGCCGTCGCCGAGGCAAGGTCACCGTGGCCACCATCGCCCGGCTCGCCGGCGTCTCCGCGCCCACCGTGTCCCGCGTGCTCAACGGCCAGGCCGGCGTCGCGCTCAGCACCCGGCGCCGGGTCGAGGCGGTGCTGCACGAGCACGGCTACCAGCGCGGCGACGCGGCCACCCCGGCGCCGCTGGTCGAGCTTGTCTTCCACGCGCTGGACAGCCTGTGGGCCCTCGAGATCATCCAGGGCGTGGAGGAGGTCGCCCGCGACCAGAAGCTCGGCGTCGTGCTCACCACCATGCAGGGCCGGCTCACCCCCGGCGCCGGCTGGACCGAGCAGGTGCTCTCCCGCCGGCCGATGGGCGTGATCGCGGTGCTCTCCGACCTCACCGCACACCAGCAGGCGCAGCTCGCCACGGGTTCGATCCCGCTCGTCACGCTCGACCCGACCGGCGAGCCGCTGCACGGCACGCCCTCGGTCGGCGCGGCCAACTACAGCGGCGCGCTCGTCGCCACCCGCCACCTGCTGGAGCTGGGCCACCGCCGGATCGGCATGCTCTGCGGCAACCTCAAGTGGCCCTTCTGCCGGGCCCGGCTCGACGGCTTCCGCGCCGCGATGGACCAGGCCGGCGTGCCGGTCGACCCCGACCTGGTCCGGGTCGGCCCGCTCTACGTCGAGAGCGCGGCCCGGGAGACCACCGCGCTACTGCGCCTGCCCGAGCCGCCGACCGCGCTCTTCGCCACCAACGACCTACAGGCGCACGGCGTCTACGAGGCGGCCCGCCTGGCCGGCCTGCGGATCCCGGACGACATCAGCGTGGTCGGCTTCGACGACCTGCCCTTCACCCGGTGGGCCGGCCCGCCGATGACCACGGTGCGGCAGCCGCTGCGGCGCATGGGCAGCACCGCCGCCGCCATGCTCGTGGCGCTCGCCTCAGGGCAGACGCCGCGTGAGCACCGGGTCGAGCTGACGACCGACCTCGTGGTCCGCGAGAGCACGGCGCCACCGCGCACAATCAGAGAGATTTGAGCTGCCGCGATGTCCGCGGTGGTCCGGACCGCTGCTCCCGCGGCCTCACCCTCCGTCGCTTCCGCGGCTTCACCCTTCGCTGCTTCCGCAGCTTGACCCCTTCGTTGCTTCCGCGGCTTCACCCTCTGCTGCTCCCGCAGCTTGACCCTTCGCGTAAGTTCAGCGTCCATGCCCCTGCTCTTCTCGTACGGCACTCTCCGGGACCCCGAGGTCCAGCGGGCCAGCTTCGGCCGTGAGCTCTCCGGGCGGGAGGACCACCTCGTCGGGTACCGGCTGGAGCTGCTCGAGATCACCGACGAGCACGTGCTCGACCTCAGCGGCCTCGCCCAGCACCCGATCGTGGTGGCGACCGGCGACGCGCGGGACACCGTGCCGGGCGTGGTGTTCGAGGTGACCGACGAGGAGCTGGCCGCCGCCGACGAGTACGAAGTGGACGACTACGAGCGGGTGCTCGCCACGCTCGGCTCGGGTGCGCGGGCGTGGGTGTACGTGAGCGGTCAGGTGGCGGCGAGCCCCTCGTAGTACGGCTTCTGCGCGGGGTAGTAGTCCTCGAACCGCACCGGCGCCGCGCCCTCGCGCGAGCCGACGAGCAGGTCCAGGTAGTACTCCCAGCCGGGCCCGACGTCGCCCACGCCCTCGGTGCTTTCCAGGTGGTGGACGAAGCGCAGCTCCGTGCCGCCGTCCACGTCGGACAGCCGCAGCTCGGTACGCCAGGTGCCGGACTCGTCCACAGAGGACAGGTCCAGCAGCCGGGGCGGCTCGCAGGACTCGATGCGGATGTCCATCCAGGGCGCCCCGTCCTCGAAGGCCAGCTGCACCTTGACCGAGCGCCCGGGCGCGGCCTGGCCCTCCCACGGCCCGAACCACCGGGCCGTGCGCTCCGGCTCGGTGAGGCTCGCCCAGACGTCCTCGGCGGGCGCCCGGAACATGCGGGTCAGGACCAGGTCGACTCCGGTGTCGGTACGGAACAACCGCCCGGTGGGTACGGGACTCATGCGCTTCGTTCCTCTCTCTCATTGGTAGCGGGCCTGCGGCCTTCGGCAGCGGCGGGCTCGATGGGCTTGGTCTGCTGGCGGTGCTCGCGGCGTGTCGCGGTGGCGGGTTCGCCGGGCTTGGCTTGCTGGCGGTGCTCGCGGCGGGTGCGGTACACCTCGGTCTCCAGCGCGTCGAAGCGGCCCTCCCAGGTGGCGGCCGGGTCTTCGTGGTGGACGAAGGGGCTCAGCCACTGCGCCAGCCGGGCGAGCGGCGCCGGGTCGAGGCGGTAGAAGCGCTGCCGGCCGGTGAGGTCGTCGTGGACCAGCCCGCTCTCCCGGAGCACGCGCAGGTGGCGGCTCACCGCCGGCCGGCTGATCGCGAACCGGTCGGCGATCTGCCCGGCCGACATCCGGCGCTCGCGGAGCATCGCCAGGATCTCCCGCCGCACCGGGTCGGCGATCGCGCCAGCCACCTCGTCCACACCGGAAGCGTAACCCATCGGTTACGCGTTCGGCTACCGGCGGATACTGGCCGGTTTGGCGATCGCGGCTGTCATGCCGCGCTCGGCGCGCAACGTAGGAGACGCCGTAGACGTCTGATAAGACAGACCGGCACGCTGGCAACGGGGAAGGAGTGCCAGGATGATGGCCCAGGTACGCGCGTTCGTGATCGTCGGTGTCCTGGTCGTCGGGGCGGCGGCGGGGATCGCCGTCGTGCTCGGCAAGGACAGCCAGCGCGACGCCGTGGTCGCCGGCTGCCCGTCGGAGTGGCCGCGCGCGGACATGACGTTGCCCGCGGTCCGCGACATCACCCTCGCGGTCTTCAACGGCACCCGGGCCGCGGGCACGGCCGCCACGGTCGCCGCGGAGTTCAGCAACCGCGGCTTCCAGGTGCGGCCGACGCGCAAGGCGCCGAAGCCGGAGCGGGTGGCCGAAGTCGCCGTGCTCCGCCACGGGCCGGACGCGGTCGGCGCGGCCCACGTGGTGGACGCCTACTTCCTCGGCAAGGCCACAAGGGAGTACCAGCCCGACCGGCGCGGCACCCAGATCGACGTGGTCATCGGCGAGAAGTTCCAGGCGCTGGCCCAGCCCACCGACGTGAACATCGCCCTCGCCGACATGGGCCACCCGAAGGTGCCGCCCCAGACCTGCGTGCGCGAGGTGTGACGACGGTGCCCGCCCGGGATGGGCGGGCACCGTCTCGGGTCACCGCCAGGTGATCGTCACGGTGGCGTTCCCGGCCGGCGTCAGCGTCCGGTTGGCGCCCGCCTCCCAGGTCACCGTGCCGTCGGGGTTCTTCTTGATCAGCTTGTACTCGACGGCCTGTCCGGCCGGCAGCGAAGCCGTGCCCGTCCACACCGGATACTGGCTGGGCGAGAGGGCGATCGCGTTGGCCGGGTTCCACGCGCCGAGCGGTGGGGTGGAGCCGACCACGAAGACGTTCTGCCCCCAGGTCGTGGTGGCCGTGGCGTTGAAGGTGATGTTCGACGTACCGCCGCCGGCCTGGTTCCACGTCGCGGTGTGCGCTCCGCCGCCGGTGCCGGTGCGGTTCGGTGTGCTCTCCCAGGTGACCTGGCCGTTGCTGATCCGCACCAGCTTCCACTCGAACGCGGTGCCGGCCGGGATGGAGATACCGCCGCTGAACGAGCCGGCCGTCGCGCCCGGCGTGAGGCGGAGCCCGCTGGCCGGCGTCCACGAGCCGAGCTGCGCGACCGATCCGACGACGTACACGTCCTGCCCGGTCGGTGCGGTGACCTGGAAGGTGGTGTTTCCGGCCGGTGGCGGCGTGGTCGGCGGCGGCGTGCCGGTCGTCCGCGCGTTGACGTGCAGCGCGACGCCCCGGTTGGCCGGGATGCTCGCCGTGAACGCGCCGCCGGCCACCGTGACGGTGCCGCCCGTGCACACGCCGGTCGTCGCGTTGTACGTGCCGCGCGCGACGTTGCAGTAGGTCCCGTCCGGCAGGCTCGTGGCGAACGTGCGGCTCCACGCGTCACCGGTGGCGTTGAACGCGGCGTACCCGCGGCTGCCCCGGGCGAACGCGAGCCGCCCGTTGCCGTCGGTCACCGTGCTGGAGATGCCGGTGCCCTCGGTGGCGTTGCGGAAGCTGGGCATGCCGGCAACTTGCTCGTTGCGGTGCTCGCAGATCCACTGCCCGTTGGCGCAGTCGGTGGCGCTGGTGGTGCCGTTCGACGAGCTCGGCGGGCCCTGCGCCTGGTTGGCGCCGAAGGCGTAGCTCGACATCAGCTGCACCGTGCCGTACGGGTGGGCCATCATGAACGCGTCCGCGAGGTAGTACCGGTCGCCGTTCTTGTACGTGAGCGTCGGTGTGGCCCGCTGGGTGTCGTGGTTGTCGACGAACACGACCGCCTGGGTGGCGGTGAGCCCGCCGTAGTTCGGCAGGTTGGCGAACTGGGCGATGTTGCCGCTCTGGAAGCCGCTGGAGACGGCCCGCTGGTAGTCGAAGTTGGTCACCTTGCCCAGCGGCGCGTACGCGGTGTACGGGATCGTCGCGTCCCCGTACACCTCGTGGAAGATGTCCGGCCGGCCGCCGAAGCCGGGCACGTCGCGCAGGCGGGAGATGACGTCGGCCAGGTGCGCCTCCTGCACGTGCTTGGCCGCGTCCACGCGGAAGCCGGCCACGCCGAGGTCGATCACCGAGTTCATGTACTTGGCTATCTTGCGGCGTACCTCAGGATCGCCGGTGTTGAGGTCGGCGAGCGCGAGCAGCTCGCAGTCCTGCACCTCGGCCTTGTTGTTCCAGTTGCCGATCGTCGTGTAGCAGGGGCCGAAGTCCGGGTACGTGTACGCGTCGCCGGAGCCGTCGTCGAACAGGTTCGGGTACTCGTACTTGCTGTAGACCGTCCCCGCGCTGCCCGGGCCGCTGCCCGCCGAGCCGGTACCGGTCATGTGGTTCAGCACGACGTCGACGTAGATCTTGACGCCGGCGTCCCGGCAGCGGTTGACCATGTCGACGAACTCGGCGCGGGTGCCACGGCGGGTCTGGTCGAGGCGGTAGGAGACCGGCTGGTAGTCCTGCCACCACGGGTAGGTGGCGCCCTCGGCGCTGGGCAGCACGACGTGCTCCTGCGGCGGCGAGACCTGTACGCCGCCCCAGCCGTTGGGGCCGAGCGTGGTCTCGCACTCCCGCGCGATGGAGCTCCACCGCCACTGGAACAGGTGCACGATCGACGACCCGTTGGCGACGGCGGCGTGGGCGGCAGGTGCGGTGGCGACCGTGACGGCGACGGTGGTGAGCAGGAGCAATGGGGCGGTCGCGGCCGCTGCCCAGGCGGCCGCGGCCCTTCTTCGAAGTTTCACTGCGCACTCCCGGGGTCCGTTCGTTGGAAGATCTTGCGATGACCGCAAGAACTTTCACGACAGTGCGCAAGGTAGCAACATCGATGGTCGTTTGTGAACCCCCGCGGCTTCGCCATGCTGCGCGCGGCGGCCGTGGTGATGAACGGTTGATCAGGGAGTTGGTGGGCGTGTCGGCCGGCGCGCCGCTCCACCAACTCCCTGATCAAGCGCCGGCCCGCCGACCGCCCGCCGCGCGGCGGCTGCGGGTCGTGGGTGCCGATCGTGCCGGACTATGACCGGTCGAGCGCGCCTGACTCGGACAGCAGTTTCCACAGGCCGGCGCCGTCCGGTGCGGAGAACCACCGCTTGCCCGCCTGGTCGGAGGTGGTCAGCTGCTTGCCGGCCGGCGACGGGAGGTTGCCCGCCAGCACGGCCTGGGTGGGGAGAGCGCCCGGATCGCGACGGCGGCCACCTGGTCGGGGTGGGTCTCCGCGAAGGTGCGGTAGATCTCAGGATCGTGCTGCCCGTCGTCGCCGATCAGCAGCCACCGGATCCACGGGAACTCCTCGGCGAGCCGGTTGAGCGCGGCGATCTTGTGCGCGCGGCCGCTGCGGAAGAACCGGTCCCGCTGCGGGCCCCAATCGGTGAGCAGCAGCGGGCCCGGCGGGTACAGGTGGCGGGAGAGGAAGCGGGTGAGGGCGGGCGCGACCTTCCACGAGCCGGTCGACAGGTAGAAGACCGGCGCGCCGGGGTGGGCGCCGGTCAGCCGCTCGTAGAGCACGGCCATCCCCGGCACGGCGGCGCGGGCGTGCTCGTCCAGCACGAACGTGTTCCACGCGGCGAGCATCGGCCGCGGCAGGATCGTGACCATCACGGTGTCGTCGACGTCGGAGACCACGCCGAAGCGGGCCGCCGGGTCGACGACGCGCACCGGGGCCTCGACCGGCTCGGTGTCACCGCTGCTGATGAGGACGGTGCGCCAGCCCGGTTCGAGGTCGACCTTGACCACGGTGTCGATGAACCCGCTACGGTCCGCGACCGTCTCGTGGCGCCGCCCGGCCACCTCGACGGTGACCGGCGCGTCCTTGGCGGAGACGGTGGTGAAGCTGCGCCAGCCCCGGACCTTGCCCGCCTTGCGGGGGCGGCCGTGGTCGGGGCGGCTCACCATGACCCGGCCCATCACCCGGACCCAGCCCGGCGCGCCATATCCCGTATACGGAACGACGGTCGCGAACCAGCCACGCTTGCGCAGCCAGCCCTCGAGGACCTCGTGCACCGCGTCTTCGATGCGCGCCGCGCGGTGCACCTCAGTCACCCCGCCAGCCTCGCATACGATCATCCCAGGCGCAGCACGGCGGCCGAGTGCGCCAGGGACTAGCTGGCACACCGCCAGGTTCGCCATCACAGACGACCGAACGCCTGTCGATGAATGTCACCCCGCCAGTTCCGCCACCGCGGGCAGACGCGAAAGCCGCGACGGGCGCCGGGCGCACCGCCGACTAGTTGACGCCCCCGCCAACTTCGTCGTCGCGGGTGGCCGGGCCCGCTGTCGATCAGCTGAGACGGCGGCCAACTTCTCGACGCCTCCGCCAACTTCGCCTTGGCCGGGGCCGGACGCGCAGCCGGCCAGCTGAGACGGCCGCCAACTTCGCCGTCAACAGGGAGGGCGACGCGGAAGGTCGCGCCGCCGCCGGGCGTGGCCGTCGCGGAAACCTGGCCGCGATGCGCGGCGACGACGGATGCGACGATCGCGAGGCCGCCGCCACCGGCCCGGCTGCGCGAGTCGCCGGCCTGGTAGAAACGGAGCCGGACCTCGTCGCCGGAGATCCAGCACCGGTCCCGGCGGGCCTTCATCCCGGCGATGGTGGCGGGTCGGGATGGCCCGTTCCGCAGAGATTTGAGAGCGACGCCCAGGCATGGGGCAGCACCCGAGATCACAGAAATGTCTCACCATTACATTGACATCTGTCGTTGGATTGTGGATGGTGTTAACGCTAACCATGCTCGCGGGAGGGTGCTGGTCATGGCTGGGAACAGGTGGCGTGGTGCGGTCGCCGTACTGGCGGCGGTGGTCGTGATGCTCGGCGGGGCGAGTCCGGTGAGCGCGGCGGCGTACCCCAACCCGGGCCGGGTCACCGGTGACACGGGTACCCACGACCCGGCGGTGGTGCGTGCGCCGGACGGGCGGTACATCCTTGCGGCGACCGGTAACAACCTGTCGCTCAAGACCTCCACCGACCGCATCGCGTGGCGCAACGCCGGTGCCGTGTGGCCGGGCGGGGCGCCGTGGACCACCCCGTACACCGGCGGGGGTCGCAACCTCTGGGCGCCCGACATCTCGTACCACAATGGACAGTACTATCTGTACTACTCCGCCTCCACGTTCGGTTCGCAGCGTTCGGCCATCTTCCTGGCCACCAGCCCCACCGCCGCGTCCGGCTCCTGGACCCACCAGGGCCTCGTCATCGAGAGCAGCAACGCGGTCAACTACAACGCCATCGACCCCAACCTGGTCGTCGACGCGAGCGGGCAGTGGTGGCTGAGCTTCGGCTCGTTCTGGAGCGGCATCAAGCTGATCCGCCTCGACCCGTCGACCGGTCGCCGCTCCACATCGGACACGTCGGTGCGCTCGCTGGCCAGCCGCCCGAACGCCGGTGGCGCCGTCGAGGCCCCGTTCATCCAGCGCCGAGGCGGCTACTACTACCTGTGGGTGTCGTTCGACCGCTGCTGCCAGGGCGCGTCCAGCACGTACCGGGTGATGGTCGGCCGCTCGACGTCGGTGACCGGCCCGTACACCGACCGCAACGGCACGCCCCTCACCTCGGGCGGCGGCACCGAGGTCCTCGCCGGTCACGACGCGATCCACGGCCCGGGGCACCAGGCGGTGCTCACCGACGGCGGCGGCGATGTGCTGTTCTACCACTACTACGCGAACAGCGGCGCGTCGTTCCTGGGCATCAACCTGATCGCCTACGACGCCGCCGGATGGCCGTACGTTTACTGACAACCCCTCCGCCCTCCCACGTCCATGCGGTGTCGGCCGGCCAGCGGGAGGCCGCGCGGGCAGGGGCTCGTCGGGCCTTTGTGAACGTTTTCCGCTGCCAGGGCAACGGTAGGCGTTCACAAACTCGCGGCGCATGCGCCGCGGGTCGAGGCGTGGGTGTCGATCATGGCGTTGGTCGCGGGTCTTCCCTTGATCGACGCATACGGATGCCCGCGTCGGGTGGGTCGCCGTGGTGGCGACACCGCGCGTCGCACGGGCGAGCCCGTCGGACGCCGGGTCGATGCCGGCCGTGGCCACCATCCGCAGGGACGCGTCCGGCTACCGGACGGGACGCTTCCTCGGGAAGCAGAGCAAGCGTGATCCCGGCTCGTGGGGCCGCTGAGCGGCGGGTTTCCACCAGCGACGCCGCTCTGCTTTCCTGCCGGACGCGGTCGGCGTGCGGTTATCGGACACGTGCTTCCTGACGGGAAACCGCAGGTTTCACGCCCAGCGTGAGCAACGTCAGTTTGTCTGGACTCTGGGGAAGCGGCCAGCACACCCACCCACCCAGCCGTGCCGCTCGTCCGGAGCTGGTTAGACGACGAGCATCGCGGGGTGGGGGTGGCGGAGGTAGTCGTGGTGGGAGATGTCCCAGCCGTACGCGCCGGCGTTGGCGAAGACGAGTACGTCGCCGACGCGTAGGCGGTCGACGTGTTGGGCGCGGGTCAGTACGTCGCGGGGGGTGCACAGCTCGCCCACGGCGTCGACCTCGGTGTCGCGGATCTCTGGTCGCGGGAAGTCGTACCGCCACTCGTCGCGGGGCAGCACCGTGAACGGGTGGCTGTACCCCCACGCGGCCGGCAGCCGGAAGTGGTGGGTGCCGCCGCGCAGGACGGCGAACCAGCGGCCGTGGGTGTGTTTGAGGTCGAGGACCTCGGCGGCGTACCAGCCGGCGTCCGCGGCCAGGAAGCGGCCGGGCTCGAAGGCGAGGCGGACGCCGGGGGGCGGTGCCTGGGCGCGGAGGCGTTCCAGGTCGAAGGGTGGGCCGCCGGTGTAGTCGATGCCCAGGCCGCCGCCGACGTTCACATAGGACAGCGGTATGCCGAGTCGTGCGGCCGTGTCGACGGACCAGCGGACCGCCTCGTCGACGAACGTCGTGTGGGCTTCGGCGTCGAGGTTGTTGGAGACGGCGTGCAGGTGGAAGCCGACTACCCGCAGGTGGGGCAGGGCCGCGGCGAGCGCGGCGGCCGCGGGCAGTTGGGCTTCCTCGATGCCGAACGGTGTGGGCGTGCCCGTCATGCGGTGCGTCCCGCCGAGCGTGCCGCCGGCGCGGTTGACCCGCAGCGCGATCTCCAGCGGGCCGGAATGCGGCCCAGAAGGCGGACCGGAATGCGGGCCTGAGTGCGGACCCAAAGGCGGGCCCGAAGAAAGAGCGGCGAGGCGGCGCAGTTCGAGGACGCTCTCCACGTGGATCAGGGCGCCGGCGGCGACCGCCGCGCGGAGTTCGTCGTCGGTCTTGGCCGGGCCGCCGAACGCGACGAGGCGAGCGCCGCACTCCACCGCGAGCGACAGCTCGCCGCCGGACGCCACCTCCAAGCCGTCGCATACGTCCGCGAGCGCCTGGACCACCGAGGGGTGGCCGTTGGCCTTGACCGCGTACAGCAGGGTGGCGCCGGCCGGCAGTGCCGCGCGCAGGGTGGCGGCGGTGGCGCGCAGGACGGCGGTGTCGTAGACGTACGCGCAGGCGGGCGACGGGAGGCCGGCCAGGGCGGCGCGGACGGGCTCAGGGAGCATGGAGCGGGTTCCGGACTGTGTGCAGCGGGTTCTGGACGGCATGTAGCGGGTTCTGGACGGGGAGGTACACGTCGCCGCCGCCGGTCAGCCGCATCCGGACGAGTGCCTTGTGCGGTACCCGCGGGGCGGTGAACGCGGCGTGGTCGGCGTCCGCGGCGCGGGCGGTGGTGGGGTCGGCGCGGAGCGGGTCGTACGCCTCGTCGACCACCTCGCGTACCGCCCGCCAGGCGGTCGCCTCGTCCAGCCCGTGGGAGCCGAGCGCGATGACCAGCTCGCCGAGGTGGGCCTGGAAGGCGGTGTAGCCGAGCTTGGCGCGCATCGTGTACAGGTCGTCGGTGCCGATCACCGAACCGGGCCAGAGCGCGGGCTCGATGCCGGCTGCGGCGAGGCGGGGGCGGTGCAGCCGCATGCCGGCCAGGTCGCGGAGCACGAGCCGGTGCGGGGTACCGGCGATGAACGTGGGCAGGCAGTTTTGCAGGTGGGCTTCGAGCGCGATGCCGTACCGGGTGGCGAGGCGCAGCAGCGGCGGCAGTACCAGGCGGGCGTAGTCGGTGAGGAAGTCGAGTGGGCTGCCACCGTACTCGCGGAGCAGGTCGCCGACCACGAGCGGGAGCGCGCCGCCGGGGATGACGCGTTCGCCGGGTGTGAGGTGGCCGGCGAGGCCGTCGCGGAGGATGGCGGAGGCGTCGCGGCTGCCGCCGAGGGCGGCGCCGGCGGTCTCGGCGAGCAGCACGACGCGTTCCTCGCCGGCGAGCAGGCGGGTGAGCAGCGCCGACAGGACAGGACCGTTGCGGGTACTGGCCACGGAGATGCTGCGGCGGGTGGAGGTGACCTGGATGTCGAGGGAGAGCTTGAGGTAGTCGCCGCCCGGCAGCAGCAGCGTGCGGAGCGCGGCGGTGGGTACGGCCGGGAGCGTGCCGTCGAGGATCCGCAGGGTGCCGTCGCGGAGCAGGTCGGGGTAGCGGCGGGCGAGGACCGCGTCGCGTTGCCAGGCGTGTACGGGCTGCACGACGTAGCCAGGCGGTGCCGGCGGCGCGCCGTCCAGGAAGCCCAGGTCGTCGCCGACGTGGGCGTCGCGGCGTACGGCGACGAAGCCGATCCGGGTGGCGCCGGCCTCCAGGTCGTGGGCGAGCACGTCGTCGACGTCCCAGCCGATCCGGGTACGGCCGCAGGGGTGCAGGTTGTGGCCGTCGATGGCGAGCCGTTCCAGCGCGACGGCCGCGGCGTCGGGGCCGTCGCCGGGTGCGGGGGCGGTGTCGCGCCGGGCGTACGCGATCGCGAGGTTGGTGACCGCGTTGGCGAGCTCGGCCGCGAGTGTCCACCCTCGACCGTCCACGATGGAGTGCGGCAGGAGTGCGATCGGGTCGTCCGCCGGTACCGTGTCGAAGTCGACCCGGTCGAACGCGTGCGGGTGACCCGTTCCCCCGTACCGGCTGCGGGTGTCGGCGATGTCCTCGCGCCACAGCGCCCCCAGGAGCCGGCGCCCGACGGCGGCCGCGGCCGTTGGCAGTGCGTCCCGGAACGGGGCGCGCAGGTGGGGCGCGAGCACCGCGAGGTGGGTTTCGGCGTGCGCGGCCGCGTCGCGGACGGTCCCGGGCGAGTAAGCGCAGACGCTCAGATCGGTCACCCTTTTAACCTGCCATCGGATTGGGGAGCGAGGCCCACACATCGGTGAGCGGGTCGGACGCCAGTCGCATCGCCGTCGTGGCCTTGACCGGCAGCGGGCCGTCGCGTAGCTCGGGGCGGGCGGCGCGGGACCACAGTAGCGCCGGCATGATCCCGTAGGCGCGGGAGAACGCGGCCACCTGCTCGGCGAGGGTGCCGCTGACTGCGGCGGCGAGGAGCTTGGCGCGCAACGCCTCCGGGTCGTCGGTGGCGACGTCGCCGTACAGGGGTGGCGGCTCGACTCCGTGCCGGCGCAGCATGGCCGGGCTGACCCGGACGCCGCCGAAGTCCCGGTACAGCAGGCGGGTCGGGCGGCCGTCGCGCAGCACGACGAGCGTGTTCTGGCCGTGGGCTTCGAGGGCGATGCCGCGGTGCAGCAGATGCAGCAGCGGGGTGAGCAGCACGCCGGCGAGCGCGGTGAAGAAGCCGATCGGGTCGGGCAGCCGGTGGCCGGCGCGGACCGCGGCGGCGAGCGAGGCGAGCGGGACGGCGACCTCACCGGCGTCCAGGCGGGGCAGGCGGCGGCGCAGGTAGGCGAGGCTGCGGGACGGCTCGCCGTCGACGAGCACGGCGCCGCCGCGGTCCTCGGCCATCACCTCGAGCCCAGGTGGGGCGAGGGCGGCGAGCAGCGCGCCCACCGCCGGTCCGTTGTGGATCGCGGCGGGCGAGACGGTACGCACGGCGGAGGTCATCTGCACGTCGACCGCGGTCTTGACGTGGTGGGTACCGCCCGCGGGCGCCATCGTGCGCAGGGACATCAGGGGCCGCGCCGGCACGCGTCCCACGGGCGTGAGCCAGCGGTACGTGTCCAGCACGTGCTCGCGCTGCCACGGGTGGACCAGGAGCAGGGGCGGACCGTCGCCGTACCACCGGGCGGGCGGGACCCGGACCACGTGCAGGCGCACGATCGGGCGGTGCTCGGGGGCGTACCGGAGCACGTCAAGTGTGGACATGCCGAGGCGGGTGCGGCAGCAGGGGTGCAGGGGGTGTCCGTCCACGACGGACTGTTCCAGCTCCGGGAGGGTGCCGGTGAGGGTCGGCTGGCGGTCCGGTGCGGCGGCGCGGGCGAGGGCGAGGTTGGCCGCGCTGTTGTCGACCTCGACGGCGAACCCCTCGTGGCCGAGGGCGCGGGCGAGGGCGGCCGGGTCGGTGTACGGGACGGTGTCGAGGTGGATGGTGAGCCCATCGGCCGCCACCGCGTACGGCTCGGCCGCGTCCGCGGGCCCGGTCAGCTGGCCGGCGCTGGTGTGCACGGTGAGGTGGTTGCCGGCCTGCGAGCGGCGCAGGAGGCCGGGGACGGGCTCGCGGGCGTACGCGCCCCAGAGCCGGGCGAGCACCGCACTCCGCGCGCCGGGCAGCGCCTTCTCGAACGGCGTGACGAGGTCCGGCCGGTCGCGGTCGAGCGCGGACAGGGTCGCGGCCGGGTCGGGTGCGTGCACACCCCAATTCTTCGTGATCTCCGGGCAAGCCGGGCGCCGGGACCCTCCAAACTAGCTTCCTAGGATGCCCTACGGGTTGTGCCTGGGGTCACGGTCGGCGAACAGCCTGATCACCGGCACCCGGAGCGGCGCGGGTAACATCCGGCGGCGGCGCGCTCGCGGGGCAGACGGCGTGCCAATCCACGGCGCGACAGGGGAGGGGCGTCGGCGTGGACGGATCGGTACGCCTCGCGGTGGACCTGGGGACGACGCACACCGTGGCGGTGGTACGCCGCGGCGGTCAGGAGCCGAGGGCTCTGCTGTTCGACGGTACGCCGCTGCTGTCGTCGGGTGTGTTCGTCGACGCCACGGGCGGGCTGCACACCGGGCGGGACGGTACCCGGCTGGGCGGTTCGTCGCCGGAGCGGTTCGAGCCGCACCCCAAGCGCCGGGTCGACGAGGGCACGGTGCTGCTCGGCGAGTACGAGGTGCCGGTGGAGCAGCTGCTCGCGGCGAGCCTGCGGCGGGTGGCGGACGAGGCCCGTACGGCCGGGGTGTCGGCGGACGGCGCGACGGTGCTCACCTGCCCGGCGGACTGGGGCCAGCCGCGGCGCAACGTGCTCCGCGCGGCGGCGTGGCGGGCCGGGCTGGGCCAGGTGACGCTGCTGGACGAGCCGATCGCGGCGGCCACGTACTGCGTGCAGGTGCTCGGCCAGCAGGTGCCGCCGGGCGGCTGCCTGGGTGTGTTCGACTTCGGCGGGGGCACCTTCGACGTGGCGGTGGTGCGGCGGGAGCCGGCCGGGCTGCGGGTGCTGGCCACCGGGGGCCTGGACGACCTGGGTGGGCTGGACGTGGACAGCGCGCTCGTCGCGCACCTCGGGCAGCTTGTCGCGGTCCGCGATCCGGAGCTGTGGCGGCGCCTGGAGCAGCCGGCGGACGTGGAGCAGCGGCGGGAGCGGCAGGCGTTCTGGACGGAGGTGCGGGCGGCCAAGGAGATGCTGTCCCGCTCGTCGACGGCGCCGGTACATGTGCCGGGCCGGATGGAGCCGATGCACCTGACCCGGGACGAGCTGGATCGGGTGGGTGGCCCGCTGGTCGCGCGGGCGGTGGACGAGACGCGGCGGGTGTTGCAGCGCGCGGGTGTGGAGCCGGGGCAGTTGGCGGGGCTGTTGCTGGTGGGTGGTTCGAGCCGGATGCCGCTTGTCGCGAGCCGGCTGCACGCGCGGCTGGGTGTGGCGCCGTCGGTGCCGGAGCAGCCGGAGCTGCCGGTGGCGTACGGGGCGCTGGTGCACGCGATGGCGGCCGCTCCGGCCACAGCGCCGGGTACCGGGACTGTGGGTGGTCCGGCGTACCCGGTGTCGGGCCCGTTCGGTTCGCCGGCGGGGCCGTATCCGGTCTCGTCCGCGTTCGCGGCGGGTGTGGTGTCGGCGCCGATTCCGGCGTCGCCGGCGCCCGGGTTTGCGCCGCCTCCGCAGGGTGCGGGCCCGGCGATCCCGCCGCCGCGCCCGCCGATGGGTCCGCAGGGTCCGTTTGGACCGGGCGCGCCCGGTCCGCTGGCGACGCCTGCGCCGCGCAAGCGGCGGCCGGTGCGCCGGGCGGTGTTCGCGGGTGTGGTGTTCGTGCTGGTGGGCGCGCTTGTCGCGGGTGTGGTGCAGGGGAGTAGGTGGCTGGGCCGCACGATCGACGATGCGGGCGCCGGGCTGGGCAGCGGCCCGTTCCAGTTCGGGCAGCCGGGCGGCCAGACGGTCGGCGGCGCGGGGGAGTTGGCGGTCGCGGAGGACCAGCCGCTGTCGCAGCCGGACGCGAGCGTGGCCGCGGTGACGGTGGCTGGGCAGAACGTCGTCGTGGCGGCGGTCGGCAGTGGGTTCACCGAGGTGAAGGCGCTGCCGGGCGCCGGGGGAGGGGCGCCGGCGATCTGGACGGCGAAGGTGCCGATCGAGCCGGCGGGCCTGCGTCTGACCACGGTCGGTGACCTGATCGTGGTGGACGGGGACCGCTCGGCGACCGACGACGGCGCCAACGTGCGGGCGGTGCTGTCGGCCAGCAACGGGACGGTGCTCTGGCGTAACAAGTGGGAGAGCCGAACCGACGTCGCGTACCTGGGCACGGACGTGGTGGTGGATATCAACGACTCGTTCGACGGGCATCAGCTGCTGCGGGTGGACCTGCGTACCGGGAAGCAGAAGTGGAAGCGGGATCCCGGCACCGACGAGACGCTGACGATCGACGAGCATCGGATCGAGCCGGTACGGCAGTGGGTGGGCGTCCCGGGTGGTGTGCTGCCGGCGCTCAACGGGGTGCTGAACGACGCGCTGACCGCGGGTGAGGCCACGGTGGTGGAGCTGGACGCGGAAGAGGCCAGGGGAGTGGTGGTGGACGCCACGACCGGTCGGCAGAAGTCGGCCGGCGCGCTGCCGCTGGAGAACTCGTTCTGGACGGTGTTCGGCGGCCAGGTGATCGGTGTGCAGAACGACGAGGTGGGCAAGGGCCGGGAGGTCCTGGCGGGGTACAAGCTGGCGGGTTTCGGCAAGGCGTGGACGTTCGGGCTGCCGGCGGGGCAGACGATCGAGCGGGTGAAGCCGTGCGGGGAGTTCCTTGTGTGCGCGGCGGTCGACGCGGACGACCAGAGCCGCGTGGTCGCGGTGGACGTGCGCACCGGCGAGGAGGCGTGGAAGGCGCCGATGGACTGGAGTGACGACGCCGGCTGGTACGTGACGCCGGCGGGGCTGGTGCTCGGCGACGCGACGTTCGGCCCGGTCGGTGACGGGCGGGTGTTGGGGCCGGACGGTGCGGAGCTGGGCAGGCTGCCGAACGGCGCCTCGGTCGAGGCTGTCCAGGGTGGACGGTTCGTGGTGCGGACGGCGGGTGTGAACGGCACGACCCTGGCGTGGCGGGTGTACGTGGCGGAGGCCGGCGGCAAGGCGACGAAGGCGGTGGACGTGGGTGCGGAACAGCCGGTGCAGGTGGCGTTGGCCGGTGATCTGGTGGGTGTGGTGACGAAGTCCGGCCGGGTGATGGTGCTACGGGTCGTGAGCGTCGCGTAGCGGCGGATGACCGTTCCGTGTGGCTTGTGGTGATTGGTCCGTGGGTTTTCTTGCCTGTTAGTTGCCTGGGGTCACCGGCGTTTGGATGATGCGAGTACTCTTCCGGAACGTTGCCTGACCCCTCGGCATTCGTGCCGGCTCTGGGGGCAACGCGGCGACGGGGTCGGCCCGTCGTACGTGCAGCAGAAAGACTGTCCACGGGAGGAAAGGACCCCTTCGTGAGCACCCCTGTCTCGGCCCGTCCCCATCCGGGCACCGCAATGACCGACGAGCAGCGCGCCAACTTCGAGCGGGACGGTTTCATCGTCGTGCCCGGCGTGCTCTCCGAGGACGAGGTCGCCCACTACGCGGCCGCCGTTGACCGGGTCTACGAGGAGCACGCCGCCGCCGGCAAGCTCGCCGCCGACCGGTCGCTGCACAAGCTCAACGCTGTCGACAGCTGCCACGACCTGGCGCCGCTGCTGGACCACCCGAAGGTGTTCGGCCTGGTGTGGTCGATGCTGGGCTGGAACGTGCACGTGTACCACTCGCACCTGGACGTGCACCCGCCGCTGACCGAGCAGAAGCCGTTCCGGTTCGAGTGGCACCAGGACGGCGGCCGGCAAAACCGCGAGATCGAGTCGGACCCGCGTCCGCGCCTGTCGGTGAAGGTCGCGTACTGGCTGTCGGACGTGTCGCAGACCGGCCGCGGCAACTTCCAGGTCGTGCCGGGCAGCCACGTCACCAACTGGATCGACGGGCCGCCGCGCCGTGACATGGAGTGGCCGAACCCGGAGGGCGCGATCGAGGTGACCGCCAACGCTGGTGACGCGGTCTTCTTCGACCGGCGCATCTGGCACGCCCGGTCGAACAACTACTCGCAGGTGACCCGCAAGGGCGTCTTCTTCGGGTACACGTACCGGTGGGTGCACACCCGCGAGACGATGGCCGTGGATCTGCCGGGGCTGACGCCGGTGCAGCGGCAGCTTGTCGGGCTTCAGGACGGTGACGGTGACCACGCGTGGGGTCACTACCCGAGCGAGGTCCCGCTGTACGGGCTGCTGAAGGAGAACGATCTGCTCGACCCGAAGCACCCGCCGCTCAAGCCGTAGCCTTCCGGTTTGTCGCTGTTGGCCCGGCCCCCGAGGGGCCGGGCCTTTTGCGTAGGCTGGGCTGCCGTGGCTGACATCGAGGTACGTTTCCGTCCGGTGGTGGAGGCGGACCTGGCGATGTTCCGCCGGTTCGCGGTGGAGCCGGGGTTGATCGGCCTGGACTGGGTGGGCTACAAGGACCCGGGCGCGGTCAGTCGCCGTTTCGCTACGGACAGTTATCTCAGTGCTGAGGACGGCCGGTTGATGGTCGAGGCCGGGCCGGACTTCGACGCGGCGGGTCTCGTCAGCTGGCGCGTCGTCGGGTACGGCGTGGCGAAGGGCTGGGAGATCGGTATCGCGTTGCTGCCGGAGTGGCGGGGCCGTGGGATCGGGTGGCGGGCGCAGGCGATGCTGTGCGACTACCTGTTCGAGCACACGCCGGCGCAGCGGATCCAGGCGGGGACGCACCCGGAGAACCTGGCGGAGCAGCGTTCGCTGGAGAAGGCCGGCTTCCGGCTGGAGGGTGTGATCCGGGCGGCGGAGTGGCGGGCCGGCCGGTGGCGGGACGGCCACCTCTACAGCCGCCTCCGCGACGACCCGTCGCCTCTTTGAGAAGGCCGCTCCGAAAGAGCGGCGCACGCTCAGGTTGACATAATGTGCATTATCGAACAACGAGGTGGCCCACGCCCACCCGCGTGTCGGTGGACGTTGTCGGACCGGGCTGGTAGGAAGCTGTCATCAAACACGTGTACGGAAGAGGTAGGTAGTGATGGCCGCCGCGCGCTCCGCCGTTCGAGGACTGTCGACCGACGACCTGCAGTCGATCCGCGACACGTTGGCCGCGGGTCGTAAGCCGCGGGTGATGTTCACCGAGACGGCCGGGCAGATCGCCGGTCAGATCGGGCAGGTGGTGGAGCTCAACGACCCGGACCTGTCGGACGAGTGGGTCGTGGTGCGGTTCGGCAAGGACGAGCTGCCGTTCTCCCCCACCGATCTGGTCATCCCGCCCAAGGGTGCCAAGGCCGCGCCGGCGAAGAAGGCGGCGCCGGAGCCGGAGGTGCCCGCCGCTCCCCAGCCAGAGTTCTTGATCACCAGGTCGCCGGTGCCGGCGCCGCGCGAGGAGGCGAAAGTGACCACTGTGGACGACGCAGCCGTGGAGGATTCGGGGGCGGCGGAGAAGCCGGCGGCCCGGAAGGCGGCCAAGGCCGTGAAGGCGAAGGCGCCGGCCGGTCTGACCGTCACGCTGTCGTACACCGAGGGAGAGTGGACGGTCGCGGCGAACCAGGGGGCGAAGTCCCTGGCAAAGCCGTATGTGATCCGCCCGGCCGAGGCGTTGAAGATGGTGGCGCTGGTGGACGTGCCGGGTGTGCAGGAGGCGGTCGAGCAGATCCTGTCGGCGGAGCGCAACGAGGCCGAGCAGCAGGCGGAGAAGCTGCGTGCCGAGCTGGCCGAGATCGAGGCGCGGCTGGCCGAGTTGCGCGACGTGGGCTGAGGCGCCGTGGCGAGGTGGGCGGAGTTCGAGGGCGAGGCGCCGGAGCTGGCGTCGGTGGTGCGGCGCCTGTTCGAGGCGCACAAGCACAAGACCCTCGCGACGCTGCGCCGCGACGGCGGTCCGCGGATCAGTGGTACGGAGACCGAGTTCCGCGACGGTGACCTGTGGTTCGGCAGCATGTGGATGGCGCGTAAGGCGGTCGATCTGCGGCGGGATCCGCGGTTCGCGCTGCACGGCCCGACGGTGGATCCGCCGGAGGGCGACCCGTCCACGTGGTCCGGCGAGGCGAAGCTGTCCGGCCGGGCGGTGGAGGTCGCCCAGCCGGAGCAGGGTGAGGAGCCGACGCACCTGTTCCGCGCCGATGTCGAGGAGGTGGTCTGGACGCGGGTGGGTAGCCCGGCGGACCACCTCCTGATCGACCTGTGGCGGGCCGGCGAGGGGTTGCGCCGCTTCAGGCGCTGACGGGCCGGGTCAGTGGTAGCCGTCGTCGGCGGTGACGCGTTTGCGGAAGACCCAGTACGTCCAGCCCTGGTAGAGCAGGACGAGCGGGGTGAAGATGGCGGCCACCCAGGTCATCAGGCGCAGCGTGTAGGGCGACGAGGCGGCGTTGTGGACGGTCAGGTCGCCGGTGGGCAGCGTGGACGGGAGTACGGCCGGGTAGAGGGCGGCGAACAGGGCCACCACGAGCAGGCCGATCGTCACGGCGGTACCGAGGAAGGCCCAGCCTTCGCGGCGCCGGCGGTTGGCGGCCAGCGCCCCCACCAGGGCGGCCGCCGCCACGACGCCGGCCACCACAGCGGCGGGTGACGAGCGCAGGGACAGCGTCCACGTGACGAAGGCGGCCAGGGCGAGCAGCGCCACCGGGCCGACCCGGCCGGCGACGGTGAGGGCGCGTTCGCGGATCGGGGTCACGGTCTTGAGGGCGAGGAAGACCGCGCCGTGGGTGACGAAGAGCGTGAGCGTGACGAGGCCGCCGAGCAGGGCGTACGGGTGCAGCAGGTCGAGCAGTCCCCCGGTGTACTCGCCGTCCGCGGCAAGGGGCAGCCCGCGGGCGATGTTGGCGAACGCGACGCCCCACAGGAAGGCGGGTGCCACGGAGCCGAAGACGGTGGCGGCGTCCCAGCGGGCCCGCCATTTCGGGTCGTCGCGCATGCCGCGGTACTCGAACGCCACGCCGCGCAGGATGAGGGCGACGAGGATGAGCAGCAGCGGCAGGTAGAGGGCGGAGAAGAGCGTGGCGTACCAGGCGGGAAACGCGGCGAACATCGCCCCGCCGGCGGTGATGACCCACACCTCGTTGCCGTCCCAGACGGGGCCGATGGTGGCCAGCAGGGTGCGGCGTTCGCGTTCGTCGCGGCCCAGGACGGGCAGCAGCGCCCCTACCCCGAAGTCGAAGCCCTCCAGGACGAAGTAGCCGGTGAACAGGGCGGCGATGAGCACGAACCAGACGGTGGTGAGCTCCATCAGACCTCCACGGGCACGCGAGCAGGGTCAGGGGCGGGAGTGGTGGGCAGGCCGGCCTTCGCGTACCGGACCAGGAGCCGCACCTCGACGAGGGCGAGCGCCCCGTACAGGAGGGTGAACGTGGTGAACGAGGTGAGGACCTCGGTGAGTGAGACGCTGCGGGATACGCCGTCGCGGGTGAGCATCTCGCCGAAGACGAGCCAGGGTTGGCGGCCCATCTCGGTGAAGATCCAGCCGAAGATGTTCGCGGCCATGGGTAGCAGCGGCAGGACGAGGCAGGCGCGGGCCAGCCACTTGGAGGTCGGGGTGCGGCCGCGGCGCTGCGACCAGAGGGCGATCAGGGCCATGAGGGCGGCGAGCATGCCGAGGCCGATCATGAGGCGGAAGCTCCAGTACGTGACCGGGATGACCGGGTTGTAGGTGCCGGGGCCGAACTGGGCGGCGTACTGGGTCTGTAGGTCGTTGATGCCTTCGACGCGGCCGTGGGTGTCCCCCGTACCGAGCCAGGACAGCAGGTACGGGATCTTGATGGCGAACACTTCCTGCCCGCCGTCGAGGCTGCCGATGGTGAGGACGGAGAACGCGGCCGGCTGTTCGGTCTGGTAGAGGGCTTCGGCGGCGGCCATCTTCATCGGCTGTACCTCGGTCATGATCTTGCCTTGGGTGTCGCCGGTGATGGCGACGGCGGCCGCGGCGGCGAGGGTGACCCAGGCGCCGAGCCGCAGCGCGGGCCGGAACGCCTCGGTGCGGTGTTTGACCAGGTGCCAGAGGGCGACCGCGGTCATCAGGGCGCCGGCGACGAGGAAGCAGCCGGCGATGGTGTGCGGGAACGTGACGAGCGTGACCTTGTTGGTGAGCACGGCCCCGAAGTCGGTGAGCCGGGCCCGGCCGGTGTCGGGGTCGACCTCGTACCCGACCGGGTTCTGCATCCAGGAGTTGGCGGCGAGGATGAAGTAGGCGCTGGCGGTGGAGCCGGCCGCGGCGATCCAGATGCAGGCGAGGTGTATCCGCTGGGGCAGCCGTTCCCAGCCGAAGATCCAGAGGCCGAGGAAGGTGGACTCGAGGAAGAACGCGAAGAGCGCCTCGATGGCGAGCGGTACGCCGAAGACGTCGCCGACGAAGCGGGAGTAGTCGCTCCAGTTCATGCCGAACTGGAACTCCTGCACGATGCCGGTGACCACGCCCATGGCGAAGTTGACCAGGAAGAGCTTGCCGTAGAACTTGGTCAGGCGCAGGTAGCGTTCGTCACCGGTGCGTACCCAGATGGTCTGGAGCACCGCGACGAGCACGGACAGGCCGATCGTGAGGGGAACGAAGAGGAAGTGGTAGACGGTGGTGACACCGAACTGCCAGCGGGCGACGTCGAGCGCGTCCATACGGGACCTCCATCCTTACTACGTCCCGTAGTAGATCGTAGTTCGGCACGGCCCCTCCTCCCGGGTACGGCGAGAGTGGCCCTCGTCCCATTCGCGCTCCGCCGGCCCTTGAACAGCGGAGGGTGAGGCCGCGGGAGCGACGGTCCGGACCACCGCGGACATCGCGGTAGCCCTCTTCGAAAAGGGTTAGTTGGGCTGGCTGCGCTGGCGGACGTAGGCGAGCACGGCCTCGCGCGTCGTGCGGACGCCGAGCAGCTCGCGGGCCTGGGCGATGCGGCGGTTGGCGGTGCGCAGCGACAGGAACTCGGCGGCCGCCGCGGCGGCGATCGTCTCCCCGTTGGCCAGGCGCTCCAGCAGTGCCCGCTGCTCCGGTATCAGCTGGCCGACCACGTCGTCGCTGTCCGGTTCGGGTTCGGCGTCCGGGTCCGCGTACACCGGGCCGAGCCGGCCCAGGTCGGCGACGAGCGCCCGGCCCAGGTCCCCGGCCGGGTCGGTGATCGCCACGATGCCGGTGCCGCGGGCGGCGGCCAGGACGGCCAGGTGGGCGGTCTCCGCGTCCGGCACCCGGCCGAACAGCACCAGCCGCGCCTCCGCCATGTCCCACGCGACCTCGGTGAGCGCGAACCCCTCGCGGGTCTGCCAGCCGCCGCGGGCCAGCCGGCGCAGCACGCTCGTCGCGTCCGTCGACGTCGACACCACGTAGCGGGGCGCGTCACTCATGTCGCCTGGCCCAGCCGCGCGGCCGCCTCGGTGCGGGTGCGGGCGCCGAGCTTGCGCATGCCGGAGCGGATGTGGGTCTCCACGGTCTCGCCGGAGATGCCGAGCTGCCCGGCGATGCGGCGGGTCGGTTCGCCGGCGGCGACGAGGCGGAGAACGTCGCGTTCGCGGTCGGTGAGATCGGTGCCGGCGCGGGGGCCGCGCTGGTCCCGGCGTACCGCGTGGCGGCGCAGCGCCCGCCTGGCCCGGCCGAGCAGCACCACCAGGCCGGCTTCCTCGGCGAGGCGTTCGGCGGCCAGCAGCGGCGGCACGGCCAGCGCGGGGTCGGTCTCGTGGATGCCCTGGGCGAGCAGGCAGCGGACCTCTTCGCGGACGGCGAGGTCGTGCCAGGCGGCCGCGGCCCGGTCGAAGCCGCCGGCTGCGGTCCACGCCTCCAGGGTGGCGGCGACCGCGGCGGCCCGGTCGACGGCGGCCTTGCCGGGTGGCGGTGCCAGGCCCAGGTCGGACGACGCCCAGCGGGCGGTGATCTCGTGCAGGCCGGCGACCAGCGCGCCGGCCCGGGCCAGGTCGGCGTGCGCGGGCCGCAGCGCCAGGTCGGGCTGCCCGTCCAGCCAGGCCGCCTCGCGCCCCACCCAGTCCAGCAGCGCGCTCGGCGCCGCCACCCCGGCCAGCCGGGACCGGGCCGGGGCGAGCAGCCCGCCGTCGGCCTCGACGAGGCTGGCGGCGGCGGTCGCGTACCCGCGGGCGAGGGCCGGCAGGGTGCGGTCGGTGAGGTCGCCGGCGCGGCGTACCACGTCGTCGGTGGCGGCGCCGCGCAGCGCCACGCACCACAGCTCGGCGGCGAGGAAGCGGGTCTGCCAGCTGTACGCCAGGTCGGCCGCGCACGCCTGGGCGGCGCTGCCCGCGGCCTGCGCCGCCTCGGCCAGCCGGCCGTCGGCGGCGAGGGTCTCCACCAGCAGCCAGGCGCTCCACCGGGCGGCGAGCAGGTCACCGGCGGCGCCCGCGGCGGCGGTGGCGGACGCCAGCCCGTACTCCCAGCCGTCGGCGCGCGCGTGTGCCCGTACCGCGGCGAGGGCGGCGCGCAGGCCGGCGTGCGGGGGTGGGTCGCCGTGGCGTTCGGCGATGCGGGCGGCCGCGGCGGTGGCCTCGGCCGGGTCTTCGGCGAGGCGGGCCAGCAGCAGGATCCGGTCGCGGGCGGCGACGATGTCGCGGGCCGCGCCGTCGGGTACCGGCGCGGCGGCCTCCCGGGCGGCGGCGACCTCGCCGACCTGTAGCAGCGCCTCGGCGCGCAGCACCGCCGCGTCGACGCCGAGCGGCGGCCCGCCGGTGACGGTGAGGGCGCGCACCGCGGCGCGGGGCCGTCCACATGCGAGGGCGGCGGAGGCGGCGGCCACCCGCACCTGCGGCTCGGGGTCGACGCCGGGCAGGTCGCAGGCGAGCAGGAGCAGCTCGGCGCGTTCGCCGGCGGTCGCCATCCGGCCGGCGGCGGCGACGGCCACCTGGTACGCGGCGGGGCCGTCCCCGGCGGCGGCGAGGTGTCGGGCCGCCTCGCGCGGCGGCACGAGGCTGGCCAGGCGCTGGTGCAGCGCCTGCCGCCCGGGCGGGTCCAGCAGGCCGGCGGCGACCTCGGCCAGGTACGGCGAGACCGGGGCGAGCTCGTCGCCGGAGTCCGGGGCGGCGACCACGAGTCCCGCCTCGAGCAGCTCGTCCACACCGGCGCCGAGGACCGCCGCGGTGGCGGGGCGGCCGAGCAGGCCGAGCGCGGCCATCGCGGTACGCGCCGGGCGGGTCAGGTCGGCGAGCGCGGCCGCCACCGCGTACTCCACCTGGGCGGCGTCCTCGGCCACGTCGGCGGTACCTCGGGAGGCGGTGTGGCGGGCGAGCGTCTCGACGGCGAGCGGCACCCCGCCGGCCCGGGTCACGACAGCCGTGACCGCGGCCGGGTCCAGGCCGGGCGCGACGCGGCGGGCGAGGTCGGCGGCGTCCTCAGCGGACAGTGGCGGTACCGCCAACCACCCGGTCGCGGCCGTACGCAGCGCCGCCACGCTCGCGGCCGGAAGCCGGTGCGGTGTACGCAGAGCGACCACTACCCGGCAGTGCGCGGCGATCGCTGGGAGGGCGGACAGGGTGGCGGGATCGGCCCACTGGAGGTCGTCGAGCAGCAGCAGCCCGTTGCGTACGCGGGAACGGACCGCCTCGGCGAGCAGCGCCGGGTCGGTGGCCGGCAGCCGCACCCGCACCGCGCGGGCCAGCGCGAACGCCGGCACGGCCTGGAGCATCGCGAGCCCGCCGCCGGCGAAGACCGGCCCGCGGAAGGCTTCGCCCAGCTTGGCGAGCACGGTGGACCGTCCGCTGCCCGGCCCGCCGGCGACGACGACCAGCGCGGGCGCGGCCAGCAGCGCGGTCGCCTCCTCGACGAGGGCGCCGGGCCGGGAGTCGGGGGGCGCGTGACGCAACTGGAGCCTCCCGCGTCAGACCGTGGCACGAACATGGGATCCTGCGCCGGCAGGATATTCATAGTGTGGATCCGGCAGGAGGGACACCGACACGATGAGCGAGCACGACCACAGGAACCACGCCATTGTCGCCGACCGTACCGCCGGCTGACGAGTCATGGGACCAGGTCCGCTCAGCGCCCGGGTGGCAGCGCTCTGTGACGACGTCGGCCCGCGGGTGGGTCCGGCGGCCCAGACGCAGGTACTCGGCGTGCGCAGACGGCTTGACGAGCCCCTCCGGGTGGCCATCGCCGGACGTCTAAAAGCCGGAAAGTCGACACTTGTGAACGCCCTCATCGGCCGGCGTGTCGCGCCGACCGAGGTGGGAGAATGCACGCGAATCGTGACGCAGTTCCGGTACGGGACCGCGGACCGGGTCGACGTGATCCGGCGCGACGGCTCCCGCTCCAGCCTGCCGCTCGACGAGTCCGGCATGATTCCGCAGCGGCTCGGTGTGCCCCGCCACGACATCTCGTACGTGGACGTGACCCTCACCAGCGACCACCTGCGTGAGCTGACCGTCGTCGACACCCCGGGCCTCTCCTCCACCAACACGTCGGTGAGCGCGGGGGCACGTCGCTTCCTGTTCAACGAGGCACCCATCGACGACGACATCGACGACGACTCGGTCGGCGCGATCTCCGGCGCCGAGGCCATCATCTACGTGTTCACGCAGTCGGTCCGCGACGACGACCTCCAGGCGCTGGAGGCGTTCCGGTCCATCTCGGCCCGGCTGGCCAGCAACCCGATCAACTCGCTCGGCCTGTTCAACAAGGTGGACAAGCTCGTCGGCGGCGTCGCCGACCCGTGGCCGGTCGCCGGGCCGCTCGCCGCCGACCAGACCAAGGTGCTGCGCCGGGTCGTCTCCGACGTCGTACCCGTGGTCGGGCTGCTCGCCGAGACCACCGAGGCCGGCCGGCTCACCGCCGCCGACTGCGAGGCGCTGCGCGTGCTGGCCCAGCTGCCGGAGACCGAGCGGCTGGTACTCATGGCCTCGGTCGACCTGTTCACCTCCCGCGAGTGCAAGGTGCCCCGCGAGCAGCGGGAGCGGCTGCTGCGGCTGCTCGACCTGTACGGCATCGGGTTCGCCATGGCCCAGCTCGCCGCCCGCCCCCAGCTGGCCAGCGGCGACCTGGTCCGGATGCTGTTCCAGGCGTCCGGCTTCCCGCGGCTGCGGCACACCCTCGACCAGGCGTTCCGGTGGCGCACCGACGCCATCAAGGCCGGGTGGGCACTGTCCAGCCTGGAGAAGGTCGCCAGCCACACCGAGCGCCCCAACGACCGCGAGCTGCTGCGCGACGCGATCGAACGGGTGCTCCAGCAGCCCGACTACCACCGCCTGCGGCTGCTCGAGGTCGCCCAGCTGGTCTCCACCGGGTCGGTCGAGCTGCCTGAGACGATGGAGCAGGAGCTGACCCGCCTCGCGCTCTCCAACGATCCACAGTGGATCCTCAACCTGCCGACCGCCGGCACCGAGCAGCTGGTCAAGGCCGCTCTCGACGCGGCCACCCGGTGGCGGGTGTACGCGGTCGCCGGGGCCAGCCCGTCCCAGTCGCGGGTCGCCCTCGTCGCGCACCGCGGCTTCTACCTGCTCAGCCAGAAGGTCCGGGGTACGGCATGAGCTCACCGAGTCCGAATCCGAGTCCCAAGCCCGAGGCGCTCCAGAAGCTGCTCACCGGCGCGGTCGACACCTCGTTGGCGTTCCTGCGCAAGACCGACCCGGACGCGGCCGCCGACCTCGACGCGGTCCGCCGCCGCGACGTCGCCCGCCCCGCCATCGTGGTCGTCGGCGAGACCAAGCGCGGCAAGAGCTCGCTGGTCAACGCCCTCATCGGGGTACCCGGACTGTCCCCGGTGGACGCGGCCGTGGCCACCGCCGCGTACCTGGAGTTCACCCACGGCGCCCAGCACGGCGCGCGGGCCTGGCTGCCCGGCCGCGAGGACCCGGTCCCGTTCGACCAGGCCGACCTGCGCGACTGGGCGACACCGTTCGGGCGGCTGCCCGAGGGTGGCCGGCCGCCGCGGCGGGTCGAGGTGACCCACTCGGCGCCGCTGCTCCAGTACCTGTCCCTCGTGGACACCCCCGGCACCGGTGGCCTCGACCCCGCCCACGTGGAGGTGGCGCTGGACGCGGTGGAGAAGGCGACCGCGCTGCTGTTCGTGGTCGACGCGGCCGCCCCGTTCGCCAAGCCGGAGCTGGAGTTCCTCATCGAGGCCAGCAAGCGGGTCAACTTCGTGGTGTTCGCGCTGACCAAGACCGACGCGTACCCCGGCTGGCGCACCATCTGGGAGGACGACCGCGCCCAGCTTCAGGCGCACGCCCCGCGGTTCGGCTCCGCACCCTGGTACCCGGTCTCCGCCCGCCTCGCCGAGCTGGCCATGACGCTGCCCCGCGAGACCGCGCCGGAGCTCATCAAGGAGTCCCGGATCGCCGAGCTTCAGCACGCGCTCATCGAGCTGGCCGGCAAGGGCCACCTGCTGTCCCAGGCCAACGTGCTGCGCGCGGTACGCAGCGAGTACATCCGCCTCGACCTCCAGGTCGGCGACAAGATAAAGGCGACCGACCCGGACCCGCAGGACATGGCCAAGGCCAAGGCCGACCGGACCGCGCTGGCCGCCCGCAAGCGCACCGAGTCGCGGCAGTGGAGCCTCGCCCTCAACACCGAGACGCAGCGGGCCCGGGTGGAGGCCACCGGACGGCTGCGCAACTACGTGACCTCGCTCCAGGAGGAGTACCTCAACAAGATCGAGAAGGCGAAGGGCGACGACATCAAGCAGCTGCCGCAGGAGGTCGACCGCGCGCTGCACGCCCTGTCCGTACGCCTCTCGCACGACCTGGAGTTCCGCTTCCGCAAGGTCGCCGAACGCACCCTCACCCAGGTGTTCGGGCCGCACGAGCTCCAGTTCGTGCTCCGCCGCCTCAACGCCACCCTCCGCCACGCCCTGGCCACCAAGCCCCGCCGCGAGGGCGGCGGCGGCGACAACGTGATGATCGCGATGTCCGCGGGTGGCATGGCCTTCATGGCCGGCCGCGGCGCGATCGCGGGCGCCTCCGCGCTGGGCGCCGGCGCCATCATCGGCGGCGGGCTGCTCATCCCGGTCGCCGGCCTCGGCCTGGGCCTGGCCGCGGGCGCGTTCATCCTGTACCGGCGGCGCGTGCAGAACGACCGCCAGCAGGCCCGCATCTGGCTCCGCGAGGTGCTCGGCGAGGCCCGCGCCGCCCTCTCCGACGAGATCATGCACCGGTTCACCGACTTGCAGTACGCGCTGACACTGGCACTCGATGACGCGATCGAGCGGCGCCTCCAGCAGCTCGACGCGCACATCGCCGAGATCGACAAGGCGCTGGCCGAAGACAAGGCCAGCCGCGCCCGCCGCAAGGCGGCACTGCAAACCGAACGCGACGGGCTCCGCGCCCGGGTCAAGCAGGTCGACGAGGTACTGGCGAGGGCGCGATCCCTCGCCCCGGCACGGCCCACGGAGGAGTAGCACCATGAGCGAGCGGAGCGAGCGAATCATTGGGCAGAGTGCGGCGGGAGCCTCATGCCCGCCCGCAGCGAAGCGAGGACGGGCATGAGCGACCATGGCTGGGGCGGCGAGTGGCCGGACGACCTCGACCCCGACAGCGGCGGCGACCTGGGCCCGGACGCCCCGGACCTCGGCTCGGACCTGAGCTCGGGCTTCGGTCCGGACTTCGGGGAGGCCGAGACCGCGGACCTGAGCCACCTGGACCCGCTGTCCGACGGCCCGGACGACCCGTCCGGCGACTTCCCGGACCTGCCCGACTCCACATCGGACGCGCCGCTGGACCCGGCCGGGGACTCCACGATGGACATGTCGGGCTTCGACGCCGCCGACGGCTCCCTGGACGCGGGCGACGGTTCCTTGGACGCGAGCGACGGTTCCTTGGACGCCGCTGACGGCGACGCGGGCGGCGACCTGACGCCGGACGGGGCGGCCGAGCTGACGACCGTCGGCGCCGACCCGGACCTCGACGGGCACACCGACACGTTCGCCGAGCAGGCGTTCCCGGAGCCGCTGGACCTGGACGCCCCAGAGCCGGTCGACGGCTTCCCGTGGACCGACCCGACGACGCTGGGCGCCGCCCCGTTGCCCGACCCCGAGGCCGGCTTCCAGGGCGCTCCGGAGGCGAACGAGCTGGCCGCCTACGCCGGCGAGGACGTCCCGGCCGGCGCGGACCCGTGGACGGCGCTGTCCGCCTCCGAGGACCCCGCGACAAGCTCCCTGGCCCGCTGGTGGTCCCCCGACGCCTGAGGCCAGGCCAGCGGGCTGGATCCGACCTTCGGGCAGCTATTCCCCGATCGGAATGACCAGCCCACCCTCGTCGAGGCCGGCGTACAGGCCGGTCTGGCGGGTCAGCACGCCACAGTTGTGGTCGATGGCCGCCAGGACCGCTGATGCCGCGTCGATCCGTCCGACGATGTCGTAGGTGGCCGCGAGGGCCAGCCAGTCAGCGGGCTGGTCGGCCAGCAGCGCCGTAGCGCGGTGGTTGACGAGCAGATCGAGCCGGTCGGTGTCGGCGACCGCATGGTGCGCCTCGACCAAGCAGACCACGGGCAGCGCGGCCACGGCGCCTTCGTCGGCGACCTCGGCCAGCAGCTCACCGACGTGGATCGACTGGCGGGTGAATTCGATGATCGCGGACGCGTCGAGGACGACCCGGGTCGGCCGGCCGTCGTGCTCGTCGCTCACGCGGCCGGAGGCAGGCCGAGCCGCTCACGCAGGGCGGCCAACCGCTCCGGGGTCCGCTTCGCGTCGGCGGCGGCCAGCTTGGCCCGCGCGCGGGCCTTTCCTTCCTCGGTGACCGTAATTCCGGCAGCCGCCAGCATGGCGGCGATGTCCTCGCGGACATCCGGGCCGGGCTGCTGGGTCATACGTCGAGCATACGACAACATAAGTCGAGGGTATGGCAAAGACCCGTCCGCACGGTCACCCTGTGCAAGCGGCATCGCGGCGTCTGCACGATATCGGCCATATCCATGCCCGGGGTCAGGTGGCCAGGGCGACCAGGACGGCGATCGCGATCAGGACCATCGCGCCCAGCGCCACCGTCCACACCAGAGCGGGCTCCTCGTACCAGGCGCGGCGCGGGCTGACCACCGGCGGGCGGGGCGGGGCGACGGGCGCGGGCCGCGGCGGTACGTGCTGCTGGGGTGGGCGTGCCACCGTGCGGGGTGGGGAGACCGGTGTGGCGCTCACCGGTGGCGCCGACGGGCGGGCGATCACCGGGGGGCGGGGCGGCGCTACCGGCGGCCGGGAGACCGGGGCCACCGGCGGTCGGGCGACAGGTGGCGGGCCGGCGGGCATGACAGGCGGGCGGGCCGGCGGTGGGGCCGGCACCCGCGGTGGCGGGGCGACCGGGCGCGGCACCCCGGAGTGGACCGGGCCGG
This sequence comes from Phytohabitans flavus, assembly GCF_011764545.1. GTDB lineage: Bacteria > Actinomycetota > Actinomycetes > Mycobacteriales > Micromonosporaceae > Phytohabitans > Phytohabitans flavus. The sequence goes on from NZ_AP022870.1 coordinate 2,671,503, forward strand.
CCGCGCTCGCCGGGCCGCCGAAGAACAGGGCGCCCTCGGCCACCACCGTCTCCGGCTGCTCCAGGGTCGTCGGGGCGACGCCCAGCTCGGTGTGCAGCAGGTGCGCGGCCAGCGGGATCCGGCTGGAGCCGCCGACCAGGAAGATGCCGACCAGGTCGTGCGGGGCCAGGCGGGCGGCGGTGATGGTCTGGGCGAGGCAGTGGACGGTCTGCATCATGTACGGGCGGATCAGCCCGTCGAACTCGTCCCGCGTGATGTGCGCGGAGATGTCCAGCGCGGGCAGGTGCACGTCGGCGCTGGTGGTGCGGGACAGCATCTCCTTCGCGCCGCGTACGTCGTCGTAGAGCAGTGTCCGCTGCCGCCGCTGGCCCGGGTCGGCGGGGCTGACCAGGCTGTTCCACAGCGTGGTACGGGTCTCCGAGTAGCCGCGTCCCAGATGCTCGACGAGCGCCTGGTCGAAGTCGAGGCCGCCCAGGTCGGACAGGCCCGCCTCGGCCAGCACCTCGAACCCGGCCGGCGTACGCCGCACCACCGTCGCGTCGAAGGTGCCGCCGCCCAGGTCGTAGATGGCCAGCGCGCGGCCCACCGGCATCGCGCTGCCCAGCACGGCCGTGTAGTACGAGGCGGCCGCGACCGGCTCCACGACCAGGCGGGGGGTGGGCAGGCCGGCGGCGCGGACCGACTCGACGAGCACGGCGCGGCGGCGTTCACCCCAGCGTGCCGGGTGGGTGGCCCGCACCTCCTCGACCGCGCCGCCGAGGTGGCGGGCGGCCTCGCCGGCGATGCGGCCGAGCACGGCGGCGATCACCCGCGGTACCGGCAGCTCCTGCTCGGCGAGCAGCACCACGCCGTCGTCGATGCGGCGCTTGGGGTTGGGCTCGAAGCGGGCCGGGTCGAGCCGCGCGGTGCGCTCGGCGTCGCGGCCCACCAGCAGCTTGCCGTCCGGGTTGAGGTAGACGGCGGACGGCAGCAGCGGCGAACCGTCGAACAGCAACGGCCGCGCCCGCCCGTCCGCGCCCCGGACCATGGCGACCGTGTTCGACGTGCCGAAGTCGATGCCGAGCACCCGCATGGCCGTCACCCTACCGTCGCCATCTCGGTGCATACTGCACGCCGTGAGTCGGCCCGGCGCGGGCGGGCCAAAGCGGGGCGAGCAACCAGGAGACGCAGTGACCTACCTCGACCGTCCGGTCCCGCTGGCCTTCGCGCACCGAGGGGGCGCCGCGGAGGGTGACGAGAACACCGCGGAGGCGTTCGCGCGCGCCGTCGAGCTCGGTTACCGGTACGTGGAGACCGATGTGCACGCCACCACCGACGGTGTGGTGGTGGTCTTCCACGACGAGACGCTGGACCGGGTCGCTGGGCGGCCGGGGCGGATCGACCAGCTGGCCTGGGCGGACCTTTCGACCGTGCGGGTGGGCGGCGCGGCGGCGGTACCGCGGCTGGACGAGATCCTGGCGGCGTGGCCGCAGGTCCGGTTCAACATCGACGTGAAGGCGGACAGCGGCGTCGAGGCCACGGTCGACACGGTGAGCCGCGCGGGCGCCGGTGACCGGGTGTTGCTGGCCTCGTTCAGCGACTCGCGGCTGGCCCGGCTGCGTACCCTCGCCGGCCCTAAGGTGGCCACGTCGCTGGGGATGCGCGGGGTGGCCAGGCTGCGGGTGGCGTCGCTGACCGGGCAGCGGCTGGTGCTGCCGACGTCGGTGGTGGCCGCGCAGGTGCCGGTGCGGTACGGGCGGCTGCCGGTGGTCGACCGGCGGTTCGTGCGGTACGTGCACAAGCTGGGACTCCAGGTGCACGTGTGGACGATCGACGAACCCGCCGAGATGCACGACTTACTTGATCTTGGTGTTGATGGCATCATGACGGATCGCGTCGACGTGCTACGCGACGTCTATGTCAGCCGCGGCGTCTGGCACGGCGAAGGGACCGAGTGACAACCACCGACACCACCAGCGTCAGCAGCGCCCCCAGCGCCAACCGCCGCGAGCGCACCGGCTGGTACTTCTACGACTGGGCCAACTCCGCCTTCCAGACCACGGTCATCGCGGTCTTCCTCGGCCCCTTCCTCACCGCGGTCGCCGAGCAGGCGGCCGGCTGCCAGCTCGGCGCGGACAAGTGCGACGCCGACGTGTACCCGTTCGGCATCACGGTCGCGGCCGGCTCCTACTACCCGTACGTGGTGTCGCTGTCGGTACTGCTCACCGTCTTCGTGCTCCCCGTGATGGGCGCGGTCGCCGACCGCTCGGCGCACAAGAAGCGGCTGCTGGCCGGCGCGGCGTTCATCGGCGCCGCCGCCACCTGCGGGTTCGCGTTCGTGACCGGCGAACGGTACCTGCTCGGCGGCCTGCTCTTCCTGATCGCGAACATCTCGTTCGGCGCCAGCATCGTCGTCTACCACTCGTACCTGCCGCAGCTGTCCGGCCCCGACGAGCGCGACAACATCTCCAGCCGCGGGTGGGCGCTGGGCTACCTGGGCGGGTTCATCCTGCTCGCGCTCAACCTCGTCGCCGTGCAGCTGTTCAGCATCGAGGGCGACGACCAGCGCACCCTCGACATCGCCCGGTGGTCGATCGTGTCCGCCGGCGTGTGGTGGGCGCTGTTCACGCTCGTGCCCCTGCGGTGGATGCGCGAGTACCCGGCGCTGCACGTCAGCACCGGCGCCAACGTGGTCACCGACGGCTTCCGCCAGCTCGCCCGCACCGTGCGCGGCATGCGCGCGTACCCGCTCACGCTCTTCTTCCTGCTCGCCTTCCTGGTCTACAACGACGGCATCCAGACGGTGATCAACCTGGCCAGCCAGTTCGGCAGCGAGGAGCTGGGGCTGGAGACCGGCACGCTCATCATCACGATCCTGGTGGTGCAGCTGACCGCGTTCTTCGGCGCGCTCGGGCTCGGCCGCCTCGCCGGACGGATCGGCGCCCGCAAGACGATCCTGCTCAGCCTCGTGCTGTGGACCGCGGTCGTGGTCGCCGCGTACTGGCTGCCCGGCGAGGCCCCGATGCCGTTCATCGCCCTCGGCGCCGCGATCGGCATCGTGCTCGGCGGCAGCCAGGCGCTGAGCCGGTCGCTGTTCAGCCAGCTCATCCCGAAGGGCAAGGAAGGCGAGTACTACGGCTTCTACGAGATCAGCGACAAGGGCACCAGTTGGCTCGGCCCGCTCGCGTTCGGCCTGGTGTTCCAGCTGACCGACAGCTACCGGGTCGGCATCGTGGCGCTCGTCGCGTTCTTCGTGGTCGGCTTCGTGCTGCTCATGCTCGTACCGCTGCGCCGCGCGATCCTCGCCGCCGGCAACCAGCCGCCGCACGTGCTATAGGTTCGGCATGGACCGTTTCGTACAGGCCGTGCCGGCCCCCGCCGACCCGTACGCCAGCGACCCCTTCCTGCGCTCCTGGTTGGACCGTGTGCTCGGCCCCGCCGGGCACGCCGCCGCCAAAGACCGCCTCACGGCGCTCGCGGCCGACGTCGTGGGCAGCCTCCGCGCGGCGCACAGCGACGCCGAGACACACCCGCCAAAGCTCATCCGGTACGACGCGTGGGGCGCGAGGGTCGATCGGATCGAGACCAGCGCCGGTTGGCAGGAGCAGCGCGCGGCCGCCGCCCGCCACGCCGTCGTCGCCCTGCCGTACCTGCCCGACGCCCGGGGCACCTGGGGCGCGGCCGCGCGGGTGGTGCAGCACGCGCTCCTGCACCTGTACGGTCCCGAGTCCGCCACCTTCTCCTGCCCGGTCGCGATGGCCGACGGCGCCGCCGCGCTGCTGTGCCACCCCGAGGTCGACCCCGCCGTACGCGACGCGTGGCTGCCCCGCCTCGTCGCCACCGACCCGTCCGTCACGGTTACCAGCGGGCAGTGGATGACCGAGTCACAGGGCGGCTCCGACCTGTCCCGCTCGTCCACAGTGGCCTCCCTTATGGATGGTGGAGGGTGGACACTGACCGGCGAGAAGTGGTTCTGCTCCGCCGCCGACTCCGCAATGGCCGTGGCACTGGCCCGCCCTGACGGCGCCGGCCCGGGCAGCCGGGTGCTGGCCCCGTTCCTGATCCCCCGCTACGACAGCGACGGCTTCTCGCCCGCGCCCGGCGTGCGCGTACACCGGCTCAAGGACAAGCTCGGCACCCGCGCGCTGCCCACCGCCGAGATCGGCCTGGACGGCGCGGCGGCCCTGCCGCTCGGTGACCCGACCAGCCCCGGCGGCCTCACCCGCGCGATGACGCTGGTCGTGGTCACCCGCCTGCACAACGCCGCGGCAGCCGCCGGTGGCATGCGCCGCGGCCTGGCGTACGCGCTCGCGTTCGCCGCCCAGCGCACCGTCGCCGGCGGCCCGCTGGCCGGCTCACCCCTGCACCGCGCCACGCTCGGCACGCTCGCCGTCGACGCGGCCGGGGCGTTCGCGCTGGCCGCGCACGCGTTCGCGCTGCTGGGCCGGGTCGAGGTCGGCGCCGACCCGGCCGCGGCCGCCGAGCTGCGCATCGTCGCCCCGCTCGCCAAGCTCACCACCGGCAAGCTGGCGGTCGCGTCGGCCAGCGAGTACGTGGAAAGCTTCGGCGGCGCCGGTTACGTCGAGGACACCGGCGTACCCCGCCTGCTCCGCGACGCCCAGGTCCTCCCGATCTGGGAAGGCACCACCAACGTGCTCGCCCTGGACGCCCTCCGCGCGGTGGTCCGGGAGGACGCGGCCGGCCCGCTGCTGGCCCGCCTGGACGCCGCCCAGGACACGGCCCGAGGCATCGCACCGGCCCTGGCCGACCAGCTCGCCGCCGCCACCGCCGCGCTCCGCGCCGACCTGAGCGAGGTCACGACCGACCCGACCGCCGCCGCCGTGGTGGCCGGCGCGCGCGGGCTGGCGCTGCGGATGGGGTACGCGCTGACCGCGGCCCTGCTTGTCGAACACGCCGCAACCGGCGACGAGCAGGCCGAGGTCGCCGCCCGCCTGTGGGCGCGGCGCTGGCTGCGGCACGACGAGATCGCGGTCGACGCCCACCACAACCTGGACGTCCTCACCTAGCCGCTGGTGCCTTTTCCGGCGGCGGCCAGGGCGGCCGGGAGCGAGTCGTAGCGGATCACGGCGGTCAGGCGGCCGGCTCGGGTGCGGAAGAGCGTGGCGATCTCGTGGGTCGCGTCGTCGCCGGGCCACGTCGCCCGCTGGGCGACCACCAGCACGTCGGGGTCGGCGGTCGGGTGGGCGGCCGTCGGGGTCAGCCGGATGCCGGAGGTGGCCACCCAGTCGCGCAGCAGGTCCACGCCCTGGGCGGAGCCGCGCGGGCCGCCCACCTGTACGTCGTCGGTGGCCAGGGTGGCGGCGCGGTCGGGGTCGGCGGTGTTGACGGCCTCGTGGAACGCGGCGATCACCTCAGGTATTGTGTGCATATTGCACAGGATATCTCGGCCGGGGCGGCGCTCTTCCGGCTCGTTCGCTTCTGGGGCCGGCGGTGGGCAGCCCAGGCCGCCGGCCAGCCGCACGTCGCGCACGTCCAGGTGCTCGAGGCCCTGGACGCCGCCGCCGTGCCCACCATCCCGGCCGTCGGCGAGCAGCTCGGCGTGGACCGGTCCGTCGGCAGCCGCATGGTCTCCGAGGCGGTCGCGGCCGGTTATGTCGAGCGGCGGCCGGACCCGCTCGACGCCCGGCGTGCGGTGCTCGCGGCCACGGACGCCGGCCGGGAGCTGCTGGAGCAGGCGCGGGCGTGGCAGCAGCGGGTGTTCCTGGAGCTGACCGCCGGCTGGAGTGACGCGGACCGGGAGCGGTTCGGCGGCTACCTGCGCCGACTGGACCAGCAAAAGCCGATCACCTAGCGGTACGGCGGGCGCGGGCGGCCCAGATCGCGTACGCCGGATCGCGGTCCAGGTTGTGCCGGTCCCGGTCGTAGCGGCGGGTGGTGCGTGGGTCGGCGTGACCCATCGCGTCCTGCACGTCCTCCAGCGGTACCCCCTCGGCCCGCGCGGTCGTCGCGAACGCGTGCCGCAGCGAGTGCGGGGACAGCTTCGCCCACGCCGGGATTCCGGCCTCCCGGGCCAGCCGCCGTACCAGCCGGAACACCGCGTGCCGGTCCAGGCGGGCGCCGCTCGCGGTCAGGAACACCGCACCCTCGGGCGGGCCGGGGCGGACCGTGAGGTAGGCGTCGAGCGCGGCGGACGTACCCGGGGCAAGGGCCCTGCGACGCGGACGGCCGCCCTTGCCGACGAACCGCACGCTGCGATGCCCCCGCTCGTACCCGATGTCTTCCAGGTCGAGGCTGATCAGCTCGCCGACCCGCAGCCCCAGGTCGGCCAGGAGTGCGACGACGGCCCGGTTGCGGGCCGCGTGCGGCCCGGTGTCGGCGTCCGCGGCCGCGAGCAGCGCGTCCACCTCCTCCGGGGTGAGGCCGACGGTGCTGGAGTGGTCGCGGGCGACCTTGGGGCGGTCGGCGGCGGCGACCGGGTTGGCCTCGACGGCGCGGAGCTTGGTGAGGAAGTCGTACCAGCTGGACAGCGCGGACAGCTTGCGCGCCACGGTGGCCGCGGTGAGCGGGCGGCCGCTGCGCGGGTCGACGGTCGCCTCCAGGTCGCGGCCGTAGGCGTTCACGTCCAGGAACGACGCGCGCAGCGGCTCCAGGTCGCGGCCGGCGCACCAGGCGAGCCAGCCGGCGATGTCCCGGCGGTACGCGGCGCGGGTGTGCTCGGACAGCCGCCGGTTGCGCAGCCACGCCTCGGTGAAATCCGCCCCGCCGGCGGCGGTGACCGGTAGTCCGGAGGGCAGCACGGCCGGGTACATGCCGCGATCATCCCAGTGGCGAAGCGCCCACCGGGTACCTGACACGCGCTGTCAGGGAACCTCCGCTAGTTTCGTGGACGTGCGCGCGAGCCGGCTGCTGTCCCTGCTGCTGCTCCTACAGACGCGGGGCGGATGACCGCGCAGGAGCTGTCCGACGAGCTCGAGGTGTCGGTGCGCACGATCTACCGGGACGTGGAGTCGCTCAGCGGCGCCGGCGTCCCGGTGTACGCGGACCGTGGCCCGGCCGGCGGCTACCAGCTGCTCGACGGCTACCGCACCCGGCTCACCGGCCTGACCGTCGACGAGGCGGAGACACTGTTCCTGTCCGGGGTGCCCGGCCCGGTCGCCGAGCTCGGCCTCGGCGCGGTCCTCACCGCCGCCGAGCTGAAGCTGCGTGCCTCGCTCCCGCCCGAGCTGGGCGCGCGGGCCGGGCGGATCCGCGAGCGGTTCCACCTGGACGCGCCCGGGTGGTTCCGCCGCGACGAGCAGACCCCGCACCTGGCCGCGCTGGCCGGCGCGGTCTGGGACGAGCGCCTGGTCCAGGCCCGCTACCTGCGGTGGAAGGCGCCCCGAGAGGTCACCCGCACGCTCGCGCCGCTCGGGGTGGTGCTCAAGGCCGGCCGCTGGTACCTGGTCGCCGCGCGTGCCGACGACCTGGACCAGCCGATCACGTACCGGGTCAGCAACGTGCTCGGCGTCGACGTGCTGGACGAGACGTTCACCCGGCCGGCCGGCTTCGACCTCGGCGAGTTCTGGCAGGCCTGGGCCAAGCGGTACGAGGAGAGCGTCTACGTCGACGAGGCCGTGGTCCGGATGACCACCGGCGCGCTGGGCCTGATGCCGCACATCTTCCCGCCCGCCATGAGCCGAGGCGCCCTGCTCAACGCCGGCCCGCCCGACGAGGACGGCTGGCTGCACACCACCGTGCCGATCGAGTCGGTCCGGCACGGCCTGATCGAGCTGCTCAAGCTCGGCGCCGACGTCGAGGTGCTCGGCCCGCCCGAGCTACGCGCCCGGTTCGCCGAAACCGTCCGCGGCATGAGCCGCGTCTACCTGGAAGGGACCACGCAGGAGCCATGACGATCCCGAGCGACATGAAGGCGCACAACCGCAGGGTCATCGAGGAGTTCCGGGCGTCCGGCGGCAGCGCGCACGGCCGGTCGATGCTGCTGCTGACCACCACCGGCGCCCGTACCGGCCGCGAGCACACGGCGCCGATGATGTTCATCCCGCACGGCGCGGACCTGCTCGTGGTGGCGTCCAACGCGGGCGCGCCGAACCACCCCGACTGGTACCGCAACCTCGTCGCGCACCCGGAGGTGGTGGTCGAGGTCAACGGCGAGAAGTACGAGGCCACGGCCGTGGTGCCGGGCGACGGCGAGCGGGACCAGATCTTCGCGGGCGTCGTCGAGCGGTACCCGTTCTTCGCCGACCACCAGGCCAAGGTCACCCGCACCATCCCGGTCGTGGTGCTGGCCCGGAAACCGTAGCCCCGTATATGCGACTCGGGTTATGTTTGGTGCGTGCTGTCCACGTTTGACGTGCTCGCCGAGCCGACCCGGCGCCGTATCCTCGACCTGCTGCTGGAGCGGCCCCGCCCGGTCGGCGAGCTTGTCGACCTGCTCGGCCTGACCCAGCCGGGCACCTCCAAGCACCTGCGGGTGCTCCGCGAGGCCGGCCTCGTGCGGGTGCGGCAGGACGCCCAGCGCCGCTGGTACGAGCTGCGCCCCGAGCCGCTCGCCGAGATCGACAACTGGATCGCCCCGTACCGGCGGCTGTGGACCGACAGCCTCGACCGCCTGGAGCGACACCTCGACAGCTAGCCCCGGTCGGCGGCGTAGGCGGCGTCTAGGCGATCGAGGGGTCCCGGGCCGTGGTGCGGCTTCGGCGGGGCGTCGAGGTGGCGTACCCGAAGCTCGTCCATGAGCTCCTCGACGAACGCCGGACCTTCCTCGCGCATGAGCTGCTGCCCGCTGCGGAGCTCGTCGCTGCCGGGGCGCCAGTCGAGGCCCCAGTTGCCGAGCGCGTAGATGATCGGAAGAGTCTGGATACCGGCTTCCGTGAGGCTGTAGCGAGCGCGCTGCCCCCGCCCCGCGGTGCCGCGGACGAGGATCCCCGCCTCGACGAGCCGCACGAGGCGGTCGGCGAGGATGTTCGACGCGATGCCCTCGGTCGACCCGGTGAGCAGCGCCCGGAAGTAGCGGCGGTCGCGGAAGATGACGTCGCGCAGCACGAGCAACGACCAGCGATCTCCGAGCACCTCGACGGCGGCGTTGATCGGACACCCGGACCGTGGTTCCACGACTTCCTCCTTGACAGGTATCTCGCCCTCAATATAGTAGTTGCGGAACGCAACCACTTTGAGGAAGTGGAGATAGATGGGCCGCTTCGTATATTTCATGAACGTGTCCCTCGACCTGCGGATCGAGCAGGTTCCGGGGACAACGGCGCGGGTGAGTGGCTGCGCATCAGCGAGGAGCTGCACCGCGAGTTCAACGCCCTGGCGCGGGATCTCGCGGTGATGGTCCAGGGCCGGGTCATCTACGAAGTGATGGAGGAGTCCCAGCCGCGGGCGCGCGACGACGCGTCGCTGCCGGACATCCTGCGTGAATACGGCGAGATCTGGACCTCCAAGCCCAAGGTGCTCGTCTCCCGCACCCGCCGCAGCGCCGACCACAACACCCGGATCATCGGCGGCGACGACGCGATCGAGCAGCTCGCCGCCCTCCGCGCCCAGACCGAGGGCACCATCAGTGTGGGCGGCGCGGCGCTCGCCACGCAGTTGCTCCGCGCGGGACTGCTCGACGAGCTGCTGCTCTGCACCCATCCGGCGATCCTCGGCTTCGGCAGGCCGCTGTTCGACGACTACGACGTGCCGATCGAGCTCGAACTGCTCGAGCAGCGAACCTTCGAGCGGGGCGTCACGCTGCACCGCTACGCCATCCAGGATGTAAGGGAGGCAAGCTCATGCTGAGGCAGGTCGCCGAGGGTGTGCTGATCCACCAGAGTGAGTTACTCCAGAACAACACCGTTGTCGTGCAGGGCCGGGCCGGCGTGTTGCTCGTCGACCCGGGATAACAGGCGGCGAGCTGGCCGCCCTCGCGGGCGACCTTCGTCAGCTGGGCCAACCCGTCGTGGCCGGCTTCGCGACGCATCCTGACTGGGATCACGTGCTCTGGCACGCCGAGCTCGGCGAAGCGCCCCGTTACGGCACAGCCCGCTGCGCGGCCTCTATCGCGGAGGTGCTGTCGGACGCGGACTGGAAGGCCCGCGTCGCCGAGGGGCTACCCCCGGAAATCGCCGAGGAGGTACCGCTGGACCTGTTCGGCCTCATCACCGGCCTGCCCGCCGACACCGCGCGGATACCGTGGGACGGCCCGGAAGTCCGGATCATCGAGCATCGGGCGCATGCCGTGGGCCACGCGGCGCTGTTCATCGAGGAACGCGGGGTGCTCGTCGCCGGCGACATGCTCTCGGATGTCTTGGTCCCGATGCTCGACCTGGACGGCGCCGCTGACCCGATCGAGGACTACCTCGCCGCGCTGCGGCTGTTCGAGGCCGTGGCGGACGGCGTCGAGGTCGTCATCCCCGGCCACGGGTCCACGGGCGGAGCTGACGAGCTACGCGCACGGATCGACCAGGATCGGGCGTACGTGCAGGCCCTGCGGGACAATCAGCAGGTGGTCAGCGACCCGCGGCTCGGCCCATCGGCCAAGCCCGGCTGGGAGTGGGTAGGCGACGTGCACGACTGGCAGGCCCAGCGCCTCGCCGGTCGCTCTTTGGAAAGCCATCCATAGACGGTCTATCCCGCGTCAACCGGGACCTTCTCCCTCCCAACCGTACTTACCAAAAGGTGAGTACCAGACTATTTAGTCGGTACTGGTCAACTTCTACCAGCAGCGGAGAGGATCGCCTAGACCACGATCACTCATCGGTTCAGGCCCGGTGGGCCGCACATGAGGGAGCCGGAAAAGCATGACGACGAGCCACGACGTCCAGGTGAGCGTTCTCGGGCTGGGTGCGATGGGCAGCGCCCTGGCGACCGCCCTGGTGAAGGCGGGACACGCGACAACGGTCTGGAACCGCTCGCCGGGCAGGACGAGCGACCTCGTCGCCCAGGGCGCGACCGCCGCCGGCACGGCAGGCGACGCAGTCCGGGCCAGCCGGCTGGTCATCGCCTGCCTGCTGGACCACGCATCGGTCCACGAGGTGCTCGACCCATTGTCCGGCGAGCTGGGCGGCCGGACCTTGGTCAACGTGACCACCACGACACCGGCCCAGGCGCGGGAGCTGGCCGCCTGGGCCGCCGATGCCGGCGTCACGTACCTGGACGGCGGCATCATGGCCATCCCGCCGATGATCGGCCAACCCGGGTCGTCAGTGCTCTACAGCGGGTCGGCCACCGCTTTCGACCAGTACAAGCCGCTGCTCGACCTGTGGGGAGCCAGCACCTACTTCGGTGCGGACCCCGGGCTGGCGTCGCTGTACGACCTGGCCCTGCTCGCCGGCATGTACGTCATGTTCGCCGGGTTCATGCACGGCGCCGCCATGCTCGCGCCCGAGGGTGTGTCGGCGGGCGAGTTCGCCGCGATGGCCGCACCGTGGCTGACCGCGATGACCGGCGCCTTCGGAGAGTTCGCCACGGTCATCGACGGCGGCGACTACACCGTCGACGGGCAGCAGAGCCTGGACTTCTCCGACCTCGGCGACATCGTGGCCGCCAGCGCCGACCAGGGCATCGACACCGGCGCCGTCGCCATGGTCCAGCAGCTCATCCGGCGCCAGATCGACGCGGGCCACGGACAGGAAGGCTTCGCCCGAATCATCGAGAGCATCAAGCAACCCAGCTAGGACACCTTGGCGAAGAACGCCGTGATGTCCGCCGCGTGTGCCTCCGGCTCCTCCATCGCCACGAAGTGGCCGCCCGGGTTGCCTTCCGGCCAGTGCACGATCGTGTTGTGCCGCTCGGCGAGGCGGCGGAAGAGGGCCGGGCCGCCGGAGTACACGCCGCTGGGCACCGCCTTCTGCCCGACCGGCCAGGTCGTCCGCTCCGTGTCGTACAGCGGCCACGACGAGGTGCCGAAGGTGCCGGTGAACCAGTACACGCTGGCGTTGGTGAGGAACAGGTCGCGGTCGACCACGTCGCCGAAGTCGCGGAACTTCTGCGCCAGCCAGGCCAGTGCGGCGGCCGGCGAGTCCTGCCACCCGTACGCGAACGTCTGCGGCGCCGCCCGCAGCAGCGCGTGATGGTCGACGCCGGCGCCGGCCCACTGCATCATCTCCTCGAACTCGGCGCGTTCGGCCGCGCTCATCTGCGCCACGTCCGACTCGCTCGGGAAGCCCAGCCCGCCGTCGATGTGCACGCCGACCACATGCTCGGGGTCGACGACCGCGACCTCCGGCGCCACGTACGCGCCCAGGTCGCCGCCCTGCGTGCCGTACCTGTCGTAGCCGAGCCGGGCCATCAGCTCCGCCCACATCCGGGCCACCCGGCCGACGCTGAAGCCGGCCTCCACCGGCGCCTGCGACCAGCCGAAGCCGGGCACCGACGGCACCACGACGTGGAACGCGCCGGTCAGCAGCGGGATGAGCCGCACGAACTCGACGAACGTGGCGGGCCACCCGTGGGTGAGCAGCAGCGGCAGCGCGTCCGGCCGGGCCGAGCGGGCGTGCAGGAAGTGCACGTCGAGGCCGTCGATCGACGTGGTGAACTGCGGAAACGCGTTCAGCTCGGCCTCCCGCGCCCGCCAGTCGAAGCCGCCGCGCCAGTAGTCGGCCAGCTCGCGCAGGTGCTCGACCGGCACGCCCCGGCTCCAGTCGTCGCCGGGCAGCTGGACCGGCCAGCGGGTACGGGCCAGGCGGTCGCGCAGGTCGTCGAGGTCGCGGTCGGGGACGTCGATCCGGAAAGGTGTCATGCGGTCCACGCTAGGAAGCAAGTAGGTCAGGATCTGTCACAGTTGACGGCGTGACTCGGCTGTTCAGTCTGCTGTCCCTGCTCCAGGCGCCCCGCGAGTGGCCGGGTACCGAGCTGGCCCGCCGCCTCGGCGTCAGCCTGCGCACCGTGCGGCGCGACGTGGAGCGGCTGCGCGACCTCGGGTACCCGGTGGAGGCCACGATGGGGGCAGCCGGCGGCTACCGGCTCCGCGCCGGGGCCGCGATGCCGCCGCTGCTGCTGGAGGACGACGAGGCGGTGGCGATCACGGTCGGCCTGCGCACCGCGGCCGGCCACGCGGTCGAGGGCATCGAGGAGGCGGCGGTACGCGCGCTCGCCAAGCTCGAACAGGTCCTGCCGAAGCGGCTGCGCCACCAGGTCTCCGCCCTCGGCGCGGCCACCCAGCCGATGCTGACCTGGGACCGGCCGACCGTCGACCCGGAGCTGCTCACGCTGCTGGCCGCCGCGGTCACCAACCGGGAGCGGGTCCGCTTCGGGTACCGCGGCCAGGACGGCGCGCGGACCGAGCGGCGGGTCGAGCCGCACCGCCTGGTCTCCGCCGGCCGCCGCTGGTACCTGGTGGGCTGGGACACCGACCGCGACGACTGGCGGATGTTCCGGGTGGACCGGATCGCGGACCCGGCCGTGATCGGCTACCGGGCGGCGGCCCGGGAGCTGCCCGACGGCGACGCGGCCGCGTTCGTGACCCGCCGGCTCTCCGAACGGGCACCGGTGTACCGGGCGGTGGCGACGCTGCACGCCCCGATCGAGCGGGTGGCCGGCCGGGTCGGCGACTCCCCCGGCGACCTCGTCGCGGTCGACGAGCGGACCTGCCGGCTCAACAGCCACAGCGACACGCTCGACTTCCTGGCCTGGCGGCTGATGACCCTGGGCTGCGACGTCGAGGTGCACGAGCCGCCCGAGCTGATCGCCCACCTCCGCGCGCTCGGCGCCAGGGCGACCCGGGCCGCGGGCGCACAGGTGTGGCGAACGTAAACCACTGAATATGGTTAAACATCAAGATTGAACCGGCACACTTTGGAGACGTGACCCGACTTGCCGCGGGAGTGTGTACGGGATGGACGACGACATCGACAGCGAGTGGCCGGCGTCGCCGGCCTCGGCGCTTCAGCTTCTAATCGACGGTAACAAGCGCTTCGTGGCCGGCGAGCGGCTGCACCCCCACCAGGACGCCGACCGGCGGGCCGCGCTCGCCCCGGAGCAGCGGCCGTTCGCGGTGCTGTTCGGGTGCAGCGACTCACGGCTCGCCGCCGAGATCATCTTCGACCAGGGGCTGGGTGACCTCTTCGTCGTCCGCACGGCCGGCCACGTGGTCGGGGCCGAGGTGCTGGGCAGCATCGAGTACGCGGTGGCGGCCCTCAACACCCCGCTCATCGCCGTGCTCGGGCACGACTCGTGCGGCGCGATCGCGGCGGCGTTCGACGCGGTACGGCACGGGACGACGCCGGAAGGGTTCGTCCGGGACGTGGTCGAGCGGGTGATGCTGAGCGTGCTCGCCGTCCAGAGCAACGCCCTGGCCGACGCGGACGCGGCCGTCGAGGAGCACATCCGGTACACGGTCGACCTGCTGCTGCGCCGCTCCAAGGTGATCGGCGACCGGCTCGCCGACGGCCGCCTGGGCGTGGTCGGCCTGTCATACGGCCTGGCCGAGGGCAACGTGCGCCGGATCGCCGGCAACGGCGTCTGAGCTCTTGTTTTACGGGGCCGCGGCGAAGCGGTCCAGCGCCGCCAGGCAGGCCTGGGCCATGCCGGGGTAGCCGGCGCCGTGGCCCGCGTCGTCGACCACGACGAGGTCGGCGTCCGGCCACGCCTGGGCCAGGTGCCACGCGTCATCGAGCGGGCCGCTCACGTCGAGTCGCCCGTGGATCAGCACGCCCGGGATCCCGGCGAGCTTGGCCGCGCCGCGCAGGATCTCGTCGTCGTCCAGCCAGGCCCCGTGCCGCCAGTAGTGCGTGACGAGCCGGGCGAAGAGCAGCCGGAAGTGCGGATCGGCGTACCGGGCGGAGGGCTTGTGGCCGGCGGTGACCGCGACGTGGCTGTCCTCCCAGTCGCACCAGTCGCGGGCAGCCTTGTCCCGTACGGCCGGGTCGGGGTCGGCCAGCAGCCGGGCGTACGCGTCGACGAGCCTGCCCTCGCCGCCGGCGCCGGCCTTGAACGCGGCCCACTGCGCCGGGAAGAGGCGCCCCATCGACTCCGTGATCCACTCCACGTTGCGGACGGTGGCCACCGCCACGCTGAACAGCACCAGCGCGGAGACCCGCTCGGGGTGCCGCTGCGCGTACGCCATGCCCAGCGTGGAGCCCCACGAGCCGCCGAAGACGAGCCACCGGTCCACGCCCACGTGCTCGCGCAGCCGCTCGATGTCGGCGAGCAGGTGGTGGGTGGTGTTGGTGGACAGGTCGACGTCCGGGTCGCCGGCCGACGGGGTGCTGCGGCCGCAGCCGCGCTGGTCGAACAGGACCACCCGGTAAGCCTCGGGGTCGAAGAAGCGCCGCCACGCCGGCGTGCACCCCGAGCCCGGGCCGCCGTGCAGCACGACCGCCGGACGCCCGTCGGGGTTGCCGCAGGTCTCCCAGTACACGTGGTGGCCGTCGCCGGCGTCGAGCATGCCGTGCGCGTACGGCTCGATGTGCGGGTACATCACTCCCCCAATCTAACAGCACTGTTACATTACCGTGGTGACACCATCGCCTGACCGTGAGGCCGTCGGCACGCTCATGCGCCACGTCCTGGAGCTGCTCGACGGCGACGTCGCCGCCGTCTACCGGGACGCCGGCCTGCCCGAGTACCGGCCGCGCTTCTCCCCGCCGATCCGCGCACTTGTCGCCGCCGGCCCGATGACGATCCGCGACCTGGCCACCGCGGTCGGTGTGACCCACTCGGCGGCCAGCCAGACCGTGGCGCAACTGACCCGCGCCGGCCTCGTCGAGCTGTCGCCGGGTACCGACGCGCGGCAGCGGATCGTGACGCTCACCGGCCGCGCCCGGGAGCTGCTGCCGGTCATCGAGGCCGAGTGGGCCGCCACCGCCGCCGCGATGCGGGAGCTGGACGCCGAGCTGCCGATGCCCCTCGCAGGCCTGCTGCGGGCGGTGGAGGCGGCGCTGCGCGACCGCCCGTTCCGGGAGCGGATCCAGGCCTGTCTACCGGACCCTCCGCAGGCCGCTCTAGAGAACTCATAGAGTTGGGTGGCCTTGTGTCATGCCGCGGATGAAGATCCAAATCCAAAAGGATTGAGCTACCGCGACGTCCGTGGTGGTCCGGACCGTCGCTCCCGCGGCCTCGCCCTTCGCGGTTGGTCAAGCTCACCCCGGGTTGTGGTCGGCCGGCCGCGACTCTTCGCTACCGCCGGCCGCGAGACCCGCTGCGCCGCCCGCTTCCCCGACGCGGACGTGCTCGTCTTCGGCCACTCGCACATCCCGTCGGACACGGTCGCGCCGAGCGGCCTGCGCCTGCTCAACCCGGGATCGCCCACCGACCGCCGCCGCCAGCCGTACGCCACATTCCTGACCGCGACGGTGGCAGCCGCTGCCCTCCGGGACGTCCAGCTACACCGGATAGAGCGCTGATTGGCCGTCAGCAGGAGTCGGCCTCGGCCCCGCTGGCGAGGTCCTTGCAGCCGGCCTGCTGAAACCTCGTCAGCGCCAGCGCGTACAACTCGCCGTGGTCCGACCTGAGCCTCCCGCCCACCGCCATGCCCAGAGCCAGGACCTCATCGGTGTCGACGGCGAACACGTTGGCCGGCCAGGGATCCACCGAAGGGTAGAGGGAGTCGTGCATCCAGCTGGCGACGATCAGCCCGTGGACGCACCGCCGCGCGTTCTCCCCGAACGACGGACACTCGACCCTCGGCAGCAGCAGCGTGAGGCGCTGTGCGGCCGAGACGGTCTCTCGCGTACCCCACTGGTAGACCGCGTTGAACGCCTTCTCCGCCTGGTGCCGCGCCTCGGCGTAGGCTGCCGCGCCCGGGCGGCACGCCGCGTGCTGCGCCGCGGCCAGCACGGGCGTGCTGACCCGCAGGTACATCGTCTGCTCATCGGGCCCCGGCGAGAACGCGACAAACTCCCAGTTGGCGCTGTTTTCGGCGGTGCACGCATGGACGTCGGCCAGCGTGGCATTGGCGTCGGCGACGGCGTTGAGGAACGCCTCGTACACCCGCCCTCTCGCCTCGCGCAGCTGGATGGCGCGGTCGGCCTCGGCCTGTATGCGGGTGGTGTCGCGCTGCGCGGTCACGCTGGTCCCGGCGACGTAGGCGGTGACGAGCCCACCGACCACGGCACCCAGGAGCGAGCTGATCACCGACAGGATCGCGATCAGCAGATTCTGGTCGATGCCCCGTCGCCGCGGCGGTGTGGCTGGCGCCGGTTCCTCCTCGTCGCCGGCCGGTGCGGACTCGGGCGACGTGGTTGCCATGCCGTGAGGCTAGTAGTAGCCCTTTTCGCCGTCGAGCAGCTCGCGGATCGTGTCGAGGTGCCCGGCGTGCCGCGCGGTCTCCTCGACCATGTGGATGACCATCCACCGCAGCGTCGCCTGCGCCGACCGGAACTGCGGGTGCCGGCCCACCTCGTCCAGCGCGTGCGCGGCCACGATCTCGTTGGAACGCTGGCACTGCCGGTCGTACTCGTCGAGCAGCTTCGCCAGGGGCACGCCCTCGTCGACGCGCATGTCGGCGTCCTCGGGCTCCTCCAGGTACTGCGGGTTGTCCGCGTACGAGCCGCCGAGGAACAGCACCTCGAACCAGCCGTGCTCGGTCCACCGCATGTGCGAGATAAGCCCGGCCACGGTCATCAGTGGTGAGGTGGGCAGCACCACGCGGTGGGCGTCCACGTCGGACAGTCCCTCGCACTTGTAGTGCACGATGGCCCGCTGCGTGTCGAGCCAGCCGACGAGCTGCGTACGCTCGTCGGCGACGAATGGTGGGCGCTCCCGGGGTGGCGGCATGTCCGGGACCGTACCGGACCGGCGTGGCGTGGGCACCCGCATTTGCTGGCCATGGGTCATCCTGGAGGCCGTGCTCGACCACGTGGGCGGACTGTCCAAGCACCACACACCCGAGTCGCTGCGCGCCCTGCTGCTGGCCCGCTCGACCCGCCGCCCGGACGGCTGCCTGATCGTCCAGGGCTACGGCACCCGGCGCGGCGTCTACCAGAAGATCGCCGGCCGGGCCTGGGCGCACATCGTGGCCTACGCGGTCTTCGTCGGCCCGATCGACCCCGACCTGGAGGTCGACCACACCTGCGGGGTCGAGGACTGCGTCGAGCCCACCCACCTGCGCCAGCTCAGCCACGCGGAAAACTGCCGCACCCGCGCGCAGGCGCCCACCTGCCGCAACGGCCACGGGCGCGAGGTCGACCCGTCGACCGGACGGCTGCGGCGGCAGTGCCGGGCCTGCAACGCCGAGGCCCAGAAGCGCTGGCGCGAGCGCCAGGCCGCCGAACGCGCCGCCTCCCTGACTCCCCAGGGCCTGGCCGAGTCGAAGGCCCGCTGGGACGCCCGCTAACGAAAGCTGCTACACCAGCCTAAGTCATCACACTTCATAACCGTCATTATGATGCGCGACCCCAAGTGCTCCATTTGGATTACTGGATTACCAGTAATCCAAATCCGGTAATCCGCAGACGGCATCGTCAGGGCGATTGGCGAGATACCGGCACGTCTCCTCGGCGCAAGAGGTGCTCACTGACCGCCGAGGTGAGGAACGCGTTCTACTGGCGGCGCCGCGCGACCCCGTACCCGGCCGACGACGTCGCGCGGGCGACGGCCCGGTCCCGGCTGGCTGTGAGCCCGCGGCCAGAACCAGGGCCAAAGAGCCGGCCGGGCGGCCGGCTCAGTAGTAGCCGGCGACGACCGCGCTGGCCTCGTCGTACAGGGCCGGGCCGTCCTGCGGCACGATCGGCCAGCCGCCGCCGGGCTTGATGGCTTCGAGCTGCTCGGTCGAGAGCGCGAAGACCACCCGGCCCAGCCCGGACCGCACGATCGCGCCGCCGCACATCCCGCAGGGCTCGCAGCTGGTGTACATCGTGGTCGCCGCCACCGTCTCCGCGTCCAGCTCGCGGGCGGCCCAGCGGGCGAGCTTGAGCTCGGGGTGGGCGGTGATGTCGTTGTCGGTGACCGAGCTGTTGCGCTCCTCGGCCAGCACGGTGCCGTCCGGGCCGACCAGCAGCGACCCGAAGGGCGGGTTGCCGGCCGCACGGGCCTCGGCGGCGAGAGCGATGGCACGGCGCAGGAACGCTTCGGGGGCAGGAGTCACCGCGCCACCGTAACCCCTTGACCCTCACGCGGCGTGAGGCCATAGCGTTCGCGATGTGGGAGACGGACGCACCTGGCGGGTCGGTGAGCTGGCCACCGCGGCTGGGCTGACCGTGCGGGCGCTGCATCACTTCGACGAGATCGGCCTGGTCCGCCCGGTCGCTCGTTCCCCGCCGGCCACCGCCTCTACACGGCGCCGGACGTGCGCCGCCTGTACCGGGTGCTCAGCCTGCGCCAGCTCGGCGTACCGCTCGCGGAGATCGGGGAGGCGCTCGACGGCGGCGTCGACGACGTGGAGCAGGCGGTCCGCGCCCAGCTCGGCCAGGTCGACGACCACCTGGTACGCCTGCGCGAGCTGCGCCGCCGTCTGGACGCGCTGCTGCGGGCCCGCGCCGAGGTCGGCGAACCGACGATCGACCAGCTACTGGAGACGATGGAGGCGATGATGGCGGCGAGTTACTTCACGCCGGAGCAGATGGACCGGCTGCGGGAGCGGCACCGGGAGGCGGGCGACGCCGGGTTCGCCCGGTGGCAGGCCCGCTGGGCGGAGCTGGCCGCCGAAGTCCAGTCGCATGTGGACGCCGGCCGTGACCCCGCCGACCCGGCCGCGCAGGAGACCGCCCGGCGGTGGACGGCGCTGATGGACCGGATGACCGGCGGCGACCGGGGCATCCTGTCCGCGATGTACGCGAGTATCGACGGCAAGGGCCCGGAGGCGGCCACCCGCGGCGTCGTGACCGCGCAGGTGTGGGAGTACGTGAAGCGCACCTTCGCCGTGGGCTACCCGGCCTAGCGGCCTCGGAAGCCGAGGCTCAGGCCGCAAAGAGCCGGCAGCCGCGCGTCTGCGCCTGCTCGACGGCCACCCGCGGCTAGACTCCGGGCCACGATGGACACTTCTGTCGAGACCCGCCCGTGCACGCACTGCGGCAAGCCGGTGCCGCAGCGGTCCAGCGCCGGCCGGCCGTTCCGGTACTGCCGCGACAACGACGGCGCCTGCCAGAAGGCGTCCCGCAACGTCCGGATGCGGCACCGCAACGCGCCCGGCCTGGCCGGCCAGGTGTCCCGGGCGTGGGAGGTGGTCGACAAGCTCGACCAGGCCGTGGAGACGCTGACCGAGGCGCTGCACGCCGAGCTGTCCCCGGCCGGCGTCGACCGGCAGGTCGCCGAGGTGCGCGCGGCGGCGGCCGCCGAGATCGCCGCCGCCCAGGCCGAGCGGGACGAGGCTCGCCGCGACGCGGAAGGTGCCGCCGAGGCGCTGGGCCGGGCGCGGCAGGAGCAGGCCGCCGCCGTACACGAGAAGGAGCGTGCCCTCGCCGAGGCCGCCCATGCGGCGCAGACGGCCGCGGCGGCGGGTGAGCTGGCCGCGGCGGCCGACGCGGCGCGGGAGGAGGCGCAGCGGTCGGCGACGGCCGCGGACGCGCTGCGGTTCCAGGCCGAGCGGGACCGTGACGCGGCCCGGGCGGAGGCGGACGCGCTGCGGCAGGAGCGGGACGCGGACCGCCGCCAGCTGGCCGAGACGGTCCGCGAACGGGACGCGATCCGCGTGCACGCCGAGCAGGTTGCCCGGGCCGCCACGGAGGCGGTGGAGGCCGCCGACGCGTTCCGGGCCGAGAGCGAGGCGGCCACCGCGGCGTCCGTGCGGGCCCGCACGGACGCGGAGACGGCGCGGGCGGCCGCGGAGGGGTTCCGGGCCGAGGCGGAGGCCGCCAACGCCGCCGCCGAGCAGTCCCGTGCCCGCCGCGGCGAGGCCGAGGCGGAGAAGGACCGGCTCGCCGCGGAGCTGCGGGTGACGCGGGACACCGCCGCGTCCGCCGAGGGCCAGGTGGCCGACCTGGGGGTACGCCTCACGGCCGCGCTCGCCGAGCGGGACGCCGCGCAGGCCCGGGTGATGCAGCTCTCCGGTCAGGTGAGCGACTTGGCGTCCGCCCTGGCCAACCTGAGTCCGGCGGCGGCACCGTCGGCGAACTGACACTCCCGTTAGTATGGAAATACCGGACCAATAGGTCGTTGTTGTCCGAGCGTGACCGTGGTGTCGCTCACCACGAAGATCCACCCGCTACCCTCGATATCGTTCACCGAGCCGAAACACCTAAGGGGCCGGTCGGGAATCGTCCGACCGACCCCTGTCGTTACAAAAGTGAAGACCAGCACCACGACCGAGGGGAAAGCCGATCATGGGCGAGCGCATGCTGCGCGGGAGCCGTCTGGGAGCAGTCAGCTACGAGTCCGACCGCAACACGGAGCTGGCCCCGCGACAGACCCGCGAGTACCTCTGCGCCAAGGGACACCAGTTCGAGGTGCCCTTCGCCGTTGACGCCGAGGTCCCGATGACCTGGGAGTGCAAGTTCGACGGCAGCGTGGCACGCCTGGTGGACGGCAGCGAGCCGGAGCAGAAGAAGGCCAAGCCCCCGCGCACCCACTGGGACATGCTGCTGGAGCGGCGTTCGATCGCCGAGCTCGAGGACATCCTGGCCGAGCGCCTGGAGGAGGTCCGCGCTCGGCGCGGCCGTTCCGCCTGACGCGACACGCACGACAGTGGCCCCGCCGATCCGGCGGGGGCCACTTCGTATGCCGAGTTAGACGATTTCGCCTTCGATGGCGCCGTCGGTCTCCGGGGCGCCGCGGTGCACCTTCACCTTGCGGGGGCCGAAGAGGTCACCCGCGACCGCCGACGACACGCGCCGCTCGGTCCACCGCTGCACGCCGCGCCGCGCCACCGACCGGGCCGGCGGTGTCAGCAGCACCAGGCCGGCCAGTGCGGTCACGAAGCCGGGCACGCTCAGCAGGATGCCGGCGCCCAACCCGACGATGCCGTCGATGACCCGCTCACCCGGATGCTGGCCGGCATTGGCGGCGGCGATGAAGCCCCGCCAGGCCCGCATGCCCTCGCGGCGCAGCAGCATCATCCCGAAAAACGAGGCGGCGAGAACCGCCAGCAGCGCCCAGCCGTAGCCGATCCAGCCGCCGACCAGGACAAAGACGACGATCTCCGCGATCGCCACCAGCGGCACGCCCAACGCGATTGCCCGTCCCATCCATCAAGGATGCCACGGACCGCGCCGGCGCCCCAGCTACCGCGTGACGCGGGGCACCCGGTCCAGGACCACGTCGAACCGCTCCCGGTACGCGGCCAGCACCGCCTCGTCGCCGACCAGCAGCCGCTCGTCCCGGCGGCCGGTCGGGGCGGTGACGATGAGCTTGTCGCCGCTGAGGGTCACCCGGCCACCGTCGGCGGTCACCATCGAGCAGGTCAGCGAACGGGTGAAGTGCGACGCCGGCGAGGTGGACTGCCACCAGCAGGTGGGCGCGAAGTCCTCCAGCGCGTACGGGCGGGGGTCGAGCCGGTACTGCCGCTCCCCGCCCATCAGCACGTCCAGGTCGCCGAAGCCGTCACCGGTATCGGCGTCCATGACCAGGAACGTGCCGGCCGCGTCGGGCTGCGGCCGGCGGTGGTCCAGGCGCAGCGGGTGGTGCGCGAACCGCCCGAAGCCCACGTCGACGAGCCACGGCTCGTCGAGCTGCACCCGCAGCGCGAGGTGGTCGAACGGCGGACCGTACCGCTTGCCGCTCCACACCCGGGCGGAGTGGCGGCTCACCCGGTACCCGAGGGCGGTCAGCAGCTGCGCGAACGCCCCGTTGAGCTCGTAGCAGAAGCCGCCCCGCCGCCGCCCGATGATCTTGTCGGGGAGGGTGTTGAGGTCGATGGTCTCGCCGAGGTGGATGGAGAGGTTTTCGAACGGCACCGTACCGAGGTGCGCGCGCTGCAACGCCTTCAGGCCCGCCAGGTCCGCGGCGGCCGGGCGGGCGGCGCCGATCCGCGCCAGGTAGTCGTCCACAAAGGAGTCATCGGCATCAGCATCAGCCACGGCGGCGCACCACGACAGCACCGGCCAGCAGCACCAGGCCCAGGCCCACCAGCAGCACCTCGGGCCACACACCGAGCCGGGTGGCGAGGGTACGGGACTCGCCGACGTGCAACTGGCGTACCACGACCTCCTGGGTGTTGAACCCGGTGTCCTGGTGCACCTTCCCGTCCGTGGTCACGAACCCGGACACCCCGACCGTGGACGCCATCAACGACTCGCGGCCGTGCTCGACCGCGCGGAGCCGTACCATCGCCATCTGCTGGCGTGCCTCTGCGACGTCGAACGTCGCGTTGTTGGTCTGCACCGCCAGGATCCCAGCGCCGTTGGTGACCGTGTCGCGGACGATGCCGTCGTAGGCGACCTCGAAGCAGATCACGTCGCCGACCACCACCGGCCCGGTCCGGACCACGCCGGGCCGGTCGCCGGCCACCATGTTCGCGACCCGGTCGACCTCCTCGCTCACCAGGCGGGCGATGTTTCGCATCGGCATGTACTCGGCGAACGGCACCGGGTGCCGCTTCGCGTACAGCTGGTCCAGGTCGGGGCCGGCGTCCGGCCGCCACAGGATGCCGACGTTGCGGACCTCGCCCTCCCCGGGGCCGCGCAGGATCCCGCCGACCAGGATCGGGGCGCCGATCGCGGCGGCCGCGTCGGAGATGCGACGGTTGGCGGTGGCGTCGCGGAGCGGGTCGACGTCGCTGGCGTTCTCCGGCCACACCACAAGGTCCGGCTGCGGCTCCTGCCCGGCGGCGACCCGCTCGGAGAGCGCGATGGTGGCGTTGACGTGGTTTTCCAGGACGGCGCGGCGCTGGGCGTTGAAGTCCAGGCCCATCCGCGGCACGTTGCCCTGCACGATCGCGACGGTGACCGGCGGGCCGCTCGGCGACGAGGTCGGCACGAGCAGCCCGACCGCGGTCACGGCGACCGCACCGGCGACCAGCCCGGCCGCGGACAGCACCAGGCGGCCGCGGGCCAGACGCACCCGCCACAGGTTCCACGGCCGCCACGCGGCGGTCACCAGCAGCCCACCGGCGAGCGCCACCCCGAACGTGACGAGCGGCGCACCACCCACCGCCGCCAGCCGCAGCAGCGGCGAGTCGTCCTGGGCGAACGCGAGCCGCCCCCACGGAAACCCGCCGTACGGGGCACGGTCGCGGACCGCCTCCTGCACCACCCACAGCAGCGCGGTCGCCGGCGGCCACGCCCAGCGGAACCGGTCCACGAGCGGGCTCACGTACGCCGACGCACCGCCGAGCAGCCCGATGAACGCCGCCTGGAGCCCCGACAGCAGCAGCCACGGCGCCAGCCCGGTGTGCAGGTTGGTCCAGCTCAACAGCAACAGGAAGAGCACCAGCCCGGCGAGCGCCCCCAACCCCAGCCCGGCCCGGAAACGGCGCCGGTGCACCGCGGCGGCCAGCAGCGCGACACCGACCGGGGCGAGCCACCACAACCCATACGTGGGGAACGACAGCAGCAGCGCGACACCGGCGGCCACCGCCATCACCGCACCGGCGGCCAGTGGCAGGGGATGCAGGGCGTCCCGCCGCTGCGATTCCGTAGAGTCGGCCTCAGAAGCCGAGGTCTCGGCGGGCTCCACCATCGTCACCTGCCGAAGGGTACCGCCCCGCGGGCGTCAATGTCCGATCCCATAAGGCACACGGTTGTACAACGGAAAATCGGGGCGCCGCCGTAACGGCACCCCGATGCTCCCAGGCCCTACCCGGGGCCGATGCGACAGTTGATCTCCACGACCTTCGGACCGACGGGACGATCGCTGGCTGCTCCCGCGCCGCCGTTGTCTACTGGCCGCGGTCACCCCCCTGCCGTAGCATCGACTCAGCTCCTCGGCCGGTCCGCGCCGCCCCGCCGACCCCCGCCGGCTGGACCTGGTGTCGGCTTGCTTGGCCAGCTGGCGAAGGGGCGAAGCGAACAACAGCCGCTTCCCCGTTGTAGGACCTAAAGACGGTACGTGCCGCCCCCCGCCGCCTGTCAACCACTCTGGCGTGTCGACGCACCGCGTGTTTCAGCAGTCACTCGCCGCACAGGTGTTTCCGCAACAAAGCGAGCGCCGCCGCCGGGTGGTCGGCGGCCAGAAGGCCGCCCGCGGCCAGCACATAGTCCCGATCGACCACTGTGGTCGCCGCCCGCGGGAGGGGCCACCCGCCGCCGTGATCAGCCAAAACCGCATCGAGTACGGCACGCGCGTCCCCCGTCGACGAATGGCGAAGGACGCCGCCCGAGCCGACCACAAGCGACACTTCCCGCAGGTCCCGCCGCCCGAACCCGCCCGCCTCACCACGGGCGTGCCGCCGCGCCGCCACGGTCGCGGCAAGGGTGGCCAGCCGCAGGTCGTGCCCGGATTCGGCGATCAGCCCGGGGTCGGCGGCGCGGCGCTCGGCAGCCTCGGCGAGGCCGTCGTCGTGCGGCAGCTTCTCGGCCGCGGCGGCCGCCACCACACCGGGTGCGCTCCACCGCACGCCCAGATCCCCTTCCACGGTGCGGGCCCGGGCGAGTGTGCCGGCGGCCTCGGCGGGCTGCTCCGCACCGGGCGGCAGCGCCGAGTACACGTCGGTGGTGGCCCCACCCACGTCCACGACGAGCAACCCGCGCCCGCTCCGGTCGGCGAGCAACTCCACCCCCGCCAGTACCGCGTCCGGCGTCGCCGCCCGTACCAGCCGCGCGAACCGCGCCCCGAACTTCCCGCCGATCACGTGCCGCAGGAACACGTCCCGGATCGCCGCCCGCGCCGGGCCCGGCCGCAGCACCCCGATACGCGGCAGCACGTTGTCCACAATGGTCGCTCCACTGAGGATGCTCCCCACCTCGCCCGCGGCGTCGGCGTTTCCAGCCACCACCACCGGCCACCGCTTGCCGGTCGCGGCCAGGCGCCGTGCATTGTGGACCAGCACGTCGGCGTCACCACCGTCGGTACCGCCGACCAGCAGCACCACGTCGGGGCGGGCGGCGCGCAGGGCCCGTACCCCCTCGGCGTCCAGCGGCCCGGCGGCCACGTGCACCACCCGTGCCCCCGCGGACAGGCCCACCCGGTGTCCCGCC
The DNA here is from genome assembly GCF_011764545.1 of Phytohabitans flavus. GTDB lineage: Bacteria > Actinomycetota > Actinomycetes > Mycobacteriales > Micromonosporaceae > Phytohabitans > Phytohabitans flavus. The sequence continues at coordinate 2,697,374 of NZ_AP022870.1, forward strand.
TCCGCGGTGACCAGCCGCTCGTAGCCCACCACCGCGAGCCGCAGTCCGCCACCGGCGGACGAGCACACGTACCAAGGAAGGGAAGCGGCCTGGAGCCCCGCGGTGGAGGCCCCGACCGCGGCGCCCAACCCGGCCATGATGTCGCCGGCCGTCGTCGGATGGGCCGCGGTCGCGACAAGCCGGCCGTCGTCGACGTCGACGACCGCGACCTTCGTGTAGGTGGAGCCGACGTCCGCGCAGACCGCGACCGTCACGGCGCTCCTTGGCGCGTCTTCACGGCACGACCACGGTGCCCACCGCGGTGACCGCGACGATCGGCGGGTCGAGGACCTGCGCGCCGGACCCGCCCGTCCCGCGGCACACCACCACGCAGGAGAACTCCAGCGTCCGGCTGCGCGTGCCGACCCGCGTCACCGTCGCGGTCGCCTCCACGACGTCCCCGGCCCGCACCGGCGCCCGAAACTGAACGTCCGAATAGGACGCGAACAGACCCTCGTCCCCGTCCATCCGGATGCACACCTCGGTCGCGACGTCGCCGAAGAGCCCCAACGCGTACGCCCCGTCGACAAGGTCACCGGCGTAGTGCGCGTGCGAGTACGGCACATAGCGCCGGTGCGTCACCGTCAACCCCTCGCTCACGCCGCCACCGCCTTCTGGTTGGTGAGCGCGTGGACCAGGTAGCTGGCAACCTCGCGGGGTGTGGTGCCGCGGCCGAAGATGCGGTCGACGCCGAGGTCGGCGGCCATCATCTCGTCGAACCGTGGCCCGCCCGCCACCAGCAGCGGCCGCCGCGCCGCCGGAAACGCCTCCCGGAACGCCGCCGACATCTCCCGCACGTTGTGCAGGTGCGCGTCCCGCTGCGTGACCACCTGCGAGACAAGCACCGCGTCCGCCTTCTCCACGCGCGCCGCCTCCACAAGCTCCGCGACCGTCACCTGAGCCCCGAGGTTGAGCACCTTCAGCTCCCGGTAGTACTCCAGACCCTTCTCACCCGCGATGCCCTTCACGTTCAGGATCGCGTCGATGCCGACCGTGTGCGCGTCGGTACCGATGCACGCCCCGACCACCGACAGCTTCCGCCGCATCCGGCGCCGTACCGCCGCGTTCACGTCCTTCGCGGTCAGCAGCGGGTAATCCCGCTCCAACACCCGGACCGCGTCGAGGTCGACGAGGTGGCTCACCCGCCCGTACACCACGAAGAACGTGTAACCGTCACCCATCTGGCGGGCATGCACAAGCATCGCCGGGTCGAGCCCCATCTTCCCGGCCAGCTGCAACGCGGCCCCCTCGGCCCGCTTGTCATGCGGGACCGGCAGCGTGAACGACACCTGCACCATGCCGTCCCCAGTCATATCCCCGTACGGCCGCACGATCTGCCCACTCACGATTGCTCCCTGACCATCTCCACCAGCCGCCACATCCCCGTAGACGGGTTCTGCGTGTGGTCGCCGCCGAGTTCCTTCGCCCGCTTCGTCGCGTCACCGATCCCCGCGACGTGGTCAGCGAAGTCCAGCCGCGCCTTGTCGTAGCCCGGCACATGCTTCTTCAGCCGCACCAGCACGTCTTCGTACCCGGCACAGTGCGCACGGCACTCGGCATGGTGCAACAGCAACCACAACTCGAAGCACGGGTTCGACACGGCGAGGTTGATGTCATTGCGCCTGGCCTCGGTAACCGCGGCCTCGATGTCGAACTGGTCGACGTCCACGACGCACCAGACCTCGTCAAACGAGCCCGGCTTCCGGTCCCGGTACGCGGCGGCGGCCTGCACGAGCTGTTTTGGCGACACGCCCTGCTGCCGGACCTTGATCGTGACGGTCTGCCCGCGGATCTGCTTCCTCAGCCCGTCGAAGTAGTCCGGCTCTGTCCGGACGGCGCCGCAGTAGATCAGGACTGTGTGCCGACGTTGCGAGGCGGCCTGCCGAGCCGCGCTGCTATCACGTCGCCTCATCGGGCCCTCGCCTGGGGCGGAATGCCTCGCGGAAGTCGGAGCCCGACAGGATGGGGATCGCGCCGTAGCCACCAGCGAGGTAACGACCTTCGGTGTTCTCGTGTTTTCGCGGGTGGAAATCTGTGAGCGGGTAGAGGCGGGTAGCACCAGTATCGGCGTCCTTCTCCACGAACCACACTTCGTCCCGCGACAGCATCTCCTCGTCGAGCAGCGTCGCATCGTGTGTGGTGAACACCAGTTGCGCGCCGCGCGGGTTCGTCTCCTGATCCCTGAACAGGTCGATCAGCCGTGCCGAAAGGTGCGGATGAAGGCTTGCGTCCACCTCGTCGACGACGAGCAGGTCTCCGCTGTGGATCACGGCCAACGCGTGGGACACGAGAGCCAGCCAGCTCTTAGTGCCAGCGGACTGATCTTCAAGCCCCAGGCCTACCGCGTTCTGCCCGTGGTGGAAAAGCAGGCGAGGGTGAGTGATCCACTGGCCGCCGTCACGTATTTGGCTGAACTTGTCCCATACGACCTCCATGAGTGGCCGATCGAAGGCCGCCTCGACCAGACGCCTGAGGTCCGCCCTGGTGTTTTGGAGAATCTCCTGGTTGACCAGTCCGCGATCGACAAGATCATCAACCAGTTCGGCGGCCAACCGCTCGGTCGCGGAATCACTGACCGTCACGTCGGTTATCCCAAGATCCGCGGCCCGGACCAGGGCCAGGATTGATGCCCGGCCGCGCTCGTCCCGCAGCCGTGCCATCACCTCGTCTTGCAGTACCTCCCCGGCGTCGCCGAACACCACCGCCTTTCGGAACCACTGGAACGCGGGGTCGGCCTCCGCCAGCTCGTTTTGGGCGGCGACTCCTAGGAACAGCGCGTTGGGACGCGTCTGGCGATCCAGAGACTCCGCCCGCGCTCGATAGTCCGGAACCGTCGAGCCGAGGCGAAGACCCTTGTCGTCGCGCTCGAAGATGGCCCGGCGGCGGTTGTGCGGATAGGTGTACAGCCATTCGCTGCGCACCCGCTCACTGTCCACCTCGACGCCGTACGAATACCGCTCGCCGTCCACCGCGATCTCGACCGCGTACCCCGAAGGCGCCTCGACCGCCTTCGGGTCGAGGCGGAACGGCGTACGCGGAATCCCGGAGCCGGCCTCCCATGCCGCATACGAGGTCCGTACCGCGTTCTGGAGCCACCGCAGCGCGTCGAGCAGGTTGGACTTGCCGGAGGCGTTGGCGCCGAAAATCGCGGCGACCGGGACGACCGGCTTGCTCTTGTCGTACGCCGGCAGGAGCGACAGCTCCTGCTCGTCCTTGATCGACTTGTGGTTTTCGACGCGGAAGCTACGCAGCATGGCTACCTTCAGCCCTCATCCTGCAAGTAAACCGCAAGAATCAGCTCCTGTCTTCCAGGAGGTCGGTCGCTGGGTTGTAGTAGCCGGGCTCGTGGGCGGCCACGCCGTCCAGGCCCTTGCCGCGGTCGGCCGGGCGTTTCATGATGCCGAACGTGCCGTTGGCGATCGCCTCCAGCAGCGAACCCGACGCGATCCGCGACAGCAGCTCCACCGCCTCGTCCAGCACCTGGTGCGCGCGCTTCTGGATCAGACCACCCGGCGCCGGCACGAAGTCCTCGTGCAGGCCGCCGGCCGCGCCGAGCACGTACCGCACGTTCTGTAGGGCGATGTCCCTATCGGACAGCCACGGCGTCACCACCGCCTCGGTCATCATGCCGACCAGCAGGATGCCCTGCCCGGTCATCGCACCCACCAGGTTGAAGAAACCGTCCAGCAGGTTGCCCCGGAACACGTCACCCGTCATGTGCCGGGTCGGCGGCATCCACTTCAGCGGCGCGTCCGGGAACAGCTCCCGGGCCAACAGCGCGTGCGCCAACTCCAGCCGGAACGAGTCGGGCAGGTCCGGGTCGATCTCGAACGCGTGCCCCAACCCCAGCTGCCAGTCGGCCAGCCCCGCCTCGTGCGCGAAGTACTCGTTCAACAGCTGGGACACCGTCACCGTATGCGCCGCCTCGACCGCGTCCGCCGTCGTCAGGTAGTTGTCCTCGCCGGTGTTGATGACGATCCCGGCCCGCGCGTGCACCTGCCGGGAGAAGCGCTGGTCCACAAAGGTCCGGATGGGGTTGATGTCCCGGAACAGGATCCCGTACATCGAGTCGTTCAACATCATGTCCAGCCGCTCCAGGCCGGCCAGCACCGCCATCTCCGGCATGCACAGCCCGGACGCGTAGTTCGTCAACCGCACATACCGCCCGAGCTGCGCGGACGTCTCGTCCAACGCGGCCCGCATCAAGCGGAAGTTCTCCTGCGTCGCGTACGTGCCGGCGAACCCCTCCCGCGTCGCCCCCTCCGGCACATAGTCCAGCAGCGACTGCCCCGTCGACCGGATCACCGCGATCACGTCCGCGCCCGCCCGGGCGGCCGCCTGCGCCTGCGGGATGTCCTCGAAAATGTCGCCGGTCGCCACGATCAGGTAGATCCAGGGGCGGCGCGGGGCGTCCCCGTGCCGCCTGACGAGACGGTCCCGCTCGGCGCGGCGCCGGTCGACCCGCCGCAGGCCGGCCCGCACATGCCGCAGCGATGCCCGGCGGGCAGGACCGGACTTCGCGGGTACCGCGAACCGCACCGACCCGGCCGCCGCCTTCTGCGCCAGCAGCGTGACATCCTCGACGCCCTCCCGCAGCAGCGCGTCGAACACCGGCACCGCCACCCCATGACCCAGCCCCACGTCCGCGACAACCGCGTCGACAAGGCGGTTCACCCACGGGATGCCATCCGGGTCAGCGCCCGACACACCCGCCAGCCGCAGCACCGCCCGCTCCACCGACACCGTCGTGTGCGACCGCGCCAGATCCACCACGGGCCGCCCGGCCTCGGCCGCCAGCTCCCGCGCCCGCGCGACGGTCGTCGGGTCCAGACCGAGCTTGCCCATCCGCCTCACACCTCCAACTGGCACCCCCGGGCCACGCCCGGGGAGCGCATCACCCCTCGTAGATCACGTCTCCGCGCAGCACCGTGCGCCGGCACACCGGCAGCGCGCCGTCCGGGACAGCTCGGGCAGGCCCTTCGACAGACCACCGGAGACAGACCACACCGCGAACGTCGCCGACGCGCCCGGCGCCAACACCCCGTCGTTGTCCCGGTGCACCGCCCGCCACCCGCCCCGGGTGTGCGCCGCGAACGCCGCCCGCACACTCATCCGCTGCACCGGGTTGAAGTGCCGCACCGCCGCCCGCACACTGCCCCACGGATCCAGCGGCGTCACCGGCGAGTCCGACCCGAACGCCAACGCCACGCCCACCCCGTGCATCGCGCCCATCGGATTCGACTCCAACGACCGCGTCACGCCCAGCCGCTGCGCGTACATCTGCGACTCGCCACCCCACAGCCGGTCGAACGCCGGCTGCATGCTCGCCACGATCCCGTACTCCACGAAACCCGCGATCAGCCGCTTGTTCATGATCTCGGCATGCTCGACCCGGTGCCGGGCGTCCCGCAGCTTCTCCACACCCAGCTTCCGCGCCACCTCCGCGAACCCGGCCAGCACCGTGCCGATGGCCGCGTCCCCGATCGCGTGGAACCCGCCCTGGATCCCGTGCGCCGCACAGTCCAGCAGATGGTCACGCACCTGCTCGGCGGTCACATAGCCGTGGCCGCACCCATCGGTGTCCAGATAGGACTCGGACAGGTGCGCGGTCTGCGAGCCCAGCGCCCCGTCCGCGTACAGGTCACCGCCCGCACCCACCGCCCCAGATCACGAGCCTTGGCAGCCGCGAGGAGCTCACCCCAGTACCCGTACACCTCCGGCAGCCCCTGCCCGGAAAGCGCGAGCAGCCCCGTGAAGTCGGCCTCGCTCGACGTACCCGGCCCACCGCACTCGTGCACCGCCGCGATGCCCAGCTCCGCCGCCCGCGCCAGCGTCACCCGCTGCGCCTCGGTCCGCTGGACGGCCGGGATCGAGCCGAGCGCCAGCTCCCGCACCACGTGGTGCGCCTCCCGGCGCACCCAACCCGACTCGTCGAAGCCCGGCGTGCCGCGCGCCGCCGCGAGCAACGAGGGGGTACACAGCGCGGAGTGGATCGACGCCTGCGACAGGTACGCCCGGCGCCCACCCGCAGCCCGCTCCAGCGCCGCCGCCTCCGGCTTGGCCTGGTCCACCCACGTCGTCTCGTCCCACCCGTGCCCCAGCACCACCGCGTCGCCCGGCAGCCCCTCCGCGAACGCCGCCACCGCCGCCAGCACCTCCGCCGCCGAACGCGCACCGCTCAAATCCAGGCCAGCCAGCGCCAGCCCGGTGTCGGTCGCGTGCACGTGCGCGTCCACGAACGCCGGCGTGACAAGAGCACCGTCGAGATCCACGGTGACGTCGGCGGAAGGCGCGTCGGCGTCCGGCCCGACCCACACGATCACGCCGTCGCGCACCAGCAGGGCGGTCGCCGTCGGGTCCGCGGGACTGTAGACGTTCCCGCCGAGGTACAAGGTGGTCATGGCAGTCATGGGCTCAGTCTGCCCTCGAAGAGCCGCCGCACGGCGGAGACTTTGCGCACCAGGTCGAGGGCGTAGTCGGCGTGTCCCGGCACGTACCCGTTGCCGACCAGCATCGTGACATCCGCCGCGAGCCCCTCCGCGCCCAGCGCCGCCGCCGCGAAGCTCGTCGCCATCGAGAAGAAGATCACCGTGCCGCCCGCCGCGGTCGCCAGGATCGCCCCGTGCTCGCACCCCGGCACGTCCACACACACCACGGTCACGTCGACCGGCTCACCCACCGCCGCCGCGACCGCCACCGGATCCCGGGCATCCGCGACGACAACCTCGTCGGCCAGGCCGGCACCGCGCAGAAGCGCCGCCTCCGCCTCATCCCGAACCACGCCGACGGAACGCCCAGCCCCGCGTCCCGAGCCGCCGCAAGCGAAAGCGACCCACTCTTGCCCGCGCCGCCCAGCACCGCGACGCTCGGCCCCGCGTGTCGCCCGGCGCGCCGCTCCACGAAGTCCCTGATCGACTTCGGACGACGCGCGCGGTCAGCGCGGGAGCGCCGCAGACGTCGAGCACCGCCAGCGCCAGGCGAGGGTCCAGGTCGTCGGGGAGGACGGCGGCTACCGAGCGGGCGAACAGGATCGCGTGGCCCGAGCAGGGGACCTGCTCGCTGCGGCCGTCCCAGGTCGTACCCGTGATGCGCAGCGGCGTCAGCGTCAGCGAGACGAGCGTGGCCACCCGGTCGCCGGGCTTGAGCCCCAGCGGCGACTGCGGACCCACCGCGTCCACGGTCCCGATCAGCATCCCGCCCGAACCGGTGACCGGATTGTGCATCTTGCCCCGCCGCTCGACGATCTCCAAGACCTCGGCCCGCACCGCGTCACCGTCACCGCCGTGCTTCTCCCACAGCTGCCGGAAGCTCGCCGCGTCCAGGTTGAGCCGCTCCACCGCGATCCGCACCTCGTCGGCGCCCATCTCCGGACGCGCGTCGAGGCGCTCCGCCGCCTGCGGCAGCACGCCCGCCGGCGCCAGAACACGATGCAACCCGACCGGTGAACTCATCAGCCTTGCCCTCTTCCACGGGAAATCTTACGGTAGATTAACCAGATCACGGGATGATTTCTAGCTTGGGGGCCGAGCGTGGGGCAGCCGTACGAATACCGCCGGCGCGAGCTCGTCGAGCCCGACTGGGCCCGCTTCCCCGGCTGGCGCGACATCACCCGCGAGCAGTGGGAGTCCGCACAGTGGCAACGCGTCCACTGCATCAAGAACGCCCGCCAGCTCCGCGCCGTCCTCGGCGACCTCATCGCCGACTCCTTCTACGACGACCTGCTCGCCGACCAGGCGGCATCCGCGACGATGTCGATGCTCGTGACGCCGCAGATGCTCAACACCATGTCGGTGGAGTCGACCGAGGCGTTCTACGCCGACCCCGTCCGGCGGTACATGATCCCGGTCGGCTCCGACCGCCGCGCCGACTGGCCGTCCCACCCGCACGCCACCCGCGACTCCCTGCACGAGCACGACATGTGGGTCGCCGAAGGCCTCACCCACCGCTACCCCACCAAAGTCCTCGCCGAGCTGCTCTCCACCTGCCCGCAGTACTGCGGCCACTGCACCCGCATGGACCTCGTCGGCAACTCCACACCCGCCGTCGACAAGCTCAAGCTGACCCTCAAACCCACCGACAGGTACGACGCGCACGTCGCCTACCTGCGCGCCCACCCCGGCGTCCGCGACGTCGTCGTATCCGGCGGCGACGTCGCCAACGTGCCCTGGCGCCACCTCGAGTCGTACCTCATGCGCCTGCTCGACATCGAGACGATCCGCGACATCCGCCTCGCCACCAAGGCACTCATGGGCCTACCGCAGCACTGGCTCCAGCCCGATGTCGTCGAGGGACTCGAACGCGTCGCCCGCACCGCCGCCCGCCGCGGCGTCAACCTCGCCATCCACACCCACGTCAACCACGCCAACTCGCTCACCCCGCTGGTCGCGCGCGCCGCGCAGACCGCGCTGGAGGTCGGCGTCCGCGACGTACGCAACCAGGGCGTCCTCATGCGCGGCGTCAACGCCACCGGGGCCGACCTGCTCGACCTGTGCTTCGCGCTCCAAGGCGAGGCCGGCATCCTGCCCTACTACTTCTACATGTGCGACATGATCCCCAACGCCGAGCACTGGCGCGTGCCCGTCTGGCAGGCCCAGGAGCTCCAGCACGACATCATGGGCTACCTGCCCGGCTACGCCACGCCCCGCATCGTGTGCGACGTACCGCTGGTCGGCAAGCGCTGGGTCCACATGGTCACCGAGTACGACCGCGAGCACGGCATCTCGTACTGGACCAAGAACTACCGCACCTCCATCGAGCAGGAGGACGACGAGGCGCTGGCCCGCCGCTACCCGTACTACGACCCGATCGACACCCTGCCCGAATCCGGTCAGAAGTGGTGGCGCAAGCAGGAGCAGAGCGCGTAGCGCACAAGACGACGCGGGGCGTCCACAAGGGACGCCCGCATAAGTCGATTCGCCGCTGTCAGCCGCGGAACGAGTCCCGCGCCTGCCGACCGGCGTCCTTCACATGCTCGCCGGCCTGCTTGGCCTTGGCCTGGGCGCGCTCACCGCGACCCTCGGCCCGCATGCTCTCGTTGTCCGTGGCGTCGCCGATCCGCTCCTTGACGGTGCCCCTGAGCTCTTCGGCCTTGTTGCGTGCCTTATCCGCGAAGCTCATCGTCACTCCTTCTCGGTAGCTCACTCCTGTCTTCGATGTGCCCGTGCCCGGCTCGCTGAAAACCCGTGTCTTGTGTACGGAGGCATAACCTGTAAGGCGTCCTAGGATGCTAGGTACCTGGGCGCTCTGGTTGACTGGACGGCGTGGGCGAAGTCGTTCTCGTGCGTCATGGGCAGACCCAGTGGAGTGCGTCGCACCGGCACACGTCGTACACCGACATCGACCTGACGCCCGACGGCGAGGAACAGGCCCGTGTCACCGGGCGCCGCCTCGCCGGCCGGGCGTTCGTGGCCGTCTTCTCCAGCCCGCGCAAGCGGGCCCTGCGCACCGCGGAGCTCGCCGGGCTCACGGTGTCCGAGGTGGACGCCGACCTGGCGGAGTGGGACTACGGGGAGTACGAGGGGATCACCACCGACGAGATCCACCGCACCCGCGATCCACACTGGAACCTGTGGACCGACGGCTGCCCCGGCGGCGAGTCCCCCTACCAGGTGGGTGCGCGCCTCGACCGGATCCTCGCGAAAGCGCGCGTGGCCGCCGAGCGGGGTGACGTGGCGCTCGTCGGCCACGGGCACGCGCTGCGGGTGGCCGGCGCGCGCTGGGTCGACCTACCGCCGAGTGGGGGCGGCAAGCTGCGGCTGGACACCGCCACGATCTCGGTACTGGGGTACGAGCACCGCCGACCCGTCATCCACCATTGGAATTCATGACCCGCGGCGGCCGCCCCTCGTAGGGCGTGGAGAGCACCACGGTCGTGCGGGTGGTGACGTTCGCCGCGGTGCGGATCTGCTGTAGCAGCCGCTCCAGCGCGGCCGGACTCGCCACGCGCACCAGCAGCATGTAGAAGTCCTCGCCCGCCACCGAGTAGCACGAGTCGATCTCGGGCAGGTGGGACAGCCGCTCGGGCGCGTCGTCGGGCTGGGACGGGTCGAGCGGCCGGATCGCGATGAACGCGCTCAGCGGCAGCTCCAGCGCCTCGTACGACACCCGCGCGCCGTACCCCTTGATGACGCCGCGCTGCTCGAGCCGCCGCACCCGCTGGTGCACGGCGGACACCGACAGCCCCACCCGCTCCGCCAGGTCCGTGTACGACAGGCGGCCGTCCGCGGTCAACGCCGCGACGATGGCGCGGTCGATCTCCTCCACGGCGAGAAAACTACACCGGCCGCGGATGCCGGACGGCCCGCGACGCCGATCGGCATCCCGACAAAACCTACAGGGACTTGGCGATCACCAGGCGTTGGATCTGGTTGGTGCCCTCGACGATCTGGAGGACCTTGGCCTCGCGCATGTACCGCTCCACCGGGTGGTCCGCCACGTAGCCGTAGCCGCCCAGCACCTGTACCGCGTCCGTCGTCACCTTCATCGCCGTGTCGGTGGCGAAGAGCTTGGCCTTCGCGGCCTCGGCCGAGTACGGGCGGCCGGCGTCCTTCAGCCGTGCCGCCGACAGCATCAGCGCCCGTGCCGCCGCCACGCCCGTGGCCGCGTCCGCGAGCATGAAGCGGATGCCCTGGAAGTCCAGGATCGACCTGCCGAACTGCTCCCGTTCCCGCGCGTACGAGACCGCGTAGTCGAGCGCCGCCTGGGCCAGGCCCACCGCGCACGCCGCGATGCCGAGCCGGCCGGCGTCGAGGGCCGCCATGGCGATCCTGAAGCCGCTGCCCAGCGTGCCCACCAGGCGGTCGGCCGGGACGCGGACCCCGTCGAAGGCGAGCTGGGCGACCGGCGACGAGCGCAGGCCCATCGTCTTCTCCCGGGCCAGCGCCGCGATGCCCGGCGTGGCGGCGTCGACAAGCAGGCACGAGATGCCCTGCGGGCCCGGGCCGCCGGTACGGCAGAAGACGTTGTAGAAGTCGGCTCGCCCGGCGTGGGTGATCCAGGCCTTGGTGCCGCTCACCACGTACGCCTCGCCGTCCTGGACCGCCTTGGTGGTCAGCGACGCCGCGTCCGAGCCGCCCTGGGGTTCGCTCAGGCAGTAGGCGCCCAGCAGCTCGCCGCCGAGCATGTCGGGCAGGAACTTGCGCAGCTGCTCGCCGCCGTGCGCGTACACCGGGAAGCAGGACAGCGTGTGGACGCTGACGGCCTCCGCGACGGCCAGCCACCGGCCCGCGAGGATCTCCAACGCCTGGAGGTACACCTCGTACGGCTGGCCGGAGCCGCCGACCTCCTCGGGATAGGGCAGGCCGAGCAGGCCGGCGCGGCCGACCGTGCGGATCACCTCGCGCGGAAACTCGCCGCGCGCCTCGAAGTCGTCCACCCGCGGGGCCAGCTCGCCGTCGGCCAGCTCGCGGGTGAGGTCCAGCAACTCGTACGCCTCGGGGGTGGGCAGGAGACGATCCATACCCCATAGGTTAACGTTCGTTAGGGTTACAGCTCCACTAACGATGTAGAAAGCGTGTTGAGGCGTTCGACGCCGTCGGCCGTACACACCACGATGTCCTCGATCCGCGCCCCGTGCCGCCCAGCGAGGTAGATCCCCGGCTCGACCGAGAACGCCATGCCCGGCTCCAGCGGCAGCGCGTTGCCGGCCACGATGTACGGCTCCTCGTGCCCGTCCAGCCCGATCCCGTGGCCCGTGCGGTGCAGGAACGCGTCGCCGTACCCGGCCTCGGCGATCAGCGAACGGGCGGCCGCGTCCACCGACGACGCCGACACGCCCGGGCGCACCGCCGCGACGGCCGCCCGCTGGGCCGCGAACAGCACCTCGTAGTACGAAGCGAAGTCCGCGGGCGCGTCACCCACCACGTAGGTCCGGGTCGAGTCGGAGCAGTAGCCCGACGGCATCGTGCCGCCGATGTCCACGACCACCGGGTCGCCGAGCGCGATCACCCGGTCGGAGGTGGCGTGGTGCGGGCTCGCGCCGTTCGGACCGGAGGCGACGATCACGAAGTCCACCGTCTCGTGGCCGGCCTCCCGGATCGCCCGCCCGATGTCCACGCCGACCTCGGCCTCGGTGCGGCCGGCGCGCAGCCACTCGCCCATCCGCGCGTGCACCGCGTCGATCGCCGCGCCGGCCTCGCGCAGCGCCGCCACCTCCGCCGGCGTCTTGCGCATCCGCAGCGGCGCGAGCACCTCGCTGGCCAGGCGCTGCCGCGCCGCCGGCAGCGCGTCGCGCAGGGCCAGGACCTGCACGGCCCACATCCGGTCCGACAGGCCGACGGCACGTGCCGGTCCGCTGAGCGCCTGCTTCACCAGGGGGTACGGGTCGTCGCCGTCCTGATGGTCGACGACGAGAACTCCCGTGCCGGGTGCCGGCGACGCCTCGGCCGCGGGACGCTCGAGGCGCGGCACGATCAGCGTGGCCTGGCCCTCGGCCGGCAGCACCAGGCAGGTCAGGCGTTCGAGCGCGTGGGCGTGGTACCCGGTGAGATACCGCAGGTCGGAGCCGGGCGTGACCAAGAGGGCGTCGAGGCCAGCCGCGGCGATCGCTTTCTGAGCGTGCGCAAGGCGTTCCGGTGGGTAGAGCACGCGGCGAGCGTAATGTACGCTCCCCCTACGCATCACGTGAGCGCGGCCGGGCGGCGTCGCTCACCACCGGTCTCGCACCGGTCCCGCCCGGTTCCCTTGTAGGAGATACGCGATGCGCAAAGTCTTCTCCCGTAAAAATCTTGGTGCGGGCGTGGTCGCCGTCCTCGCGGCCTCGCTGCTGGCCTCACCCGCCAGCGCCGCGCAGACCATCGGCCTACCCACCTTCTCCGGTCCCGCGGTCCCGCAGCCGCCGGTCGGGTACACCAACGGCAACATGATGCGGGCCATCTACGACGCGGAGAGCGCCGGCACCGACTTCTGGGTCGACCGGCTGCTGTCCCGCTCGGGCAGCGACCCGTCCGACGCGGACGGCGGCATCCTGATGACCCGCGGCCGCGGCGCGTTCATGAAGGTGCACTCCCCCTCGGTCATCGGCTTCGGTGGCCGGGTCGCCTACTTCGAGAGCATCAGCGACCAGGCCGCGTACTCGGTCGCGATCACGCCCGGCACGTTCACCGAGCAGGTGTCGCAGCGCTGGCAGGCGCCCAGCCACTGGCGCAGCGTGCACACGTCCGGCTCGATCCGGGTCAACCAGACCAAGTTCATCACGGACAACAACGCGCTCGTCACCAACCTGGCGATCACCAACACCGGTACCGCCTCGACGACGCTGCAACTGCGGGCCACCTCGCCGTACGCGACCACGGCCAGCGGCACCGAGCTGACCGGGCAGCGCGCGTCGTACAACAGCCTGACGACGCTCTTCCCCGGCTGGGCGGCGACAGCGGGTTCGCGGTGTCAAGCGGCGGTCTGAACCGCTCGGTCACCGTCGGCGCTGGGCAGACCGTCGAGGCCAAGGTGGTCATGGGCTTCGTCGTCAACGAGATCCCGGAGTCGCTGTCGGAGTACAACAGCTACCGGGGGTTCAACAACGCCACCGCGTTCGCCACCCACGTGCGCGCGTACAACCGTTGGTGGGCCGACAACGTGCCGTACATCGACGTGCCCGAGGCGGCTATCAAGAAGAACGTCTACTACCGCTGGTGGCTGATGCGGTTCAACAACTTCGACGGCGACATCCCGGGGCAGACGTTCCAATTCCCCACCTCCGTCGAGGGCGCGCTGGGCTACAACAACGCGATCGTGCTGACCCAGCCGATGCACATCGACGACCTGAAGTACCTGCGCGACCCCAAGTACGCGTACGGCAACTGGCTCAACGTCGGCTCCGTCTCGCGGAACGGGCGGTACCTGGACAACCCCGGTGACCCGGCGAACTGGTCCAACTCGTACACCCAGTACATCTCCGAGGCCGGCTGGCGGGCGTACCAGATCCACGGTGGACAGCCGGCCATGCTGGCGAACTTCGCCCGGTACGCCGAGCAGGACGTGAAGGGGCAGCTCTCCTTCTACGACCACGACAACGACGGCGTGATCGAGTACGACTGGGGCGCACTGACCGGCAACGACGCGGACGCGGTGTCGTTCCACTGGCGCTCGGGCTGGCTGGACCGGGCCGAGGGCGCGTACGTGTACAGCAACGCGCTCGCCGCCGCGCAGGCGTACACGCTGCTCGGCGGCACCACCAAGGCGAGCGAGATGCAGGCGATCGCCACCCGCGTGCAGAACGGCATCATCAACCAGCTCTGGAACTCGTCGAGCCAGCTCCTCCAGCACCGGCACGTCGCCACCAACACGCTGGTGCCGTGGAAGGAGATCAACAACTACTACCCGTACGCGGTCGGGCTGATGCCGAACACCGACCAGTACCGGCAGGCGCTGCGCCTGTTCGACAACCCGGCCGAATACCCGATCTTCCCGTTCTACACGGCGAACCAGGTGGACAAGGCGGCAGCCGCCGCGGCCGGACAGCCGGGCAGCAACAACTTCTCCACGATCAACTCGACCGTGCAGTTCCGGCTGTACTCCTCGGCGCTGCGCAACTACCCCAACCAGTGGATGACCGCGGACAACTACAAGCAGCTGCTGTACTGGAACGTCTGGGCGCAGTACGTCGGCGGCAACACCGCCTGGCCGGACGCCAACGAGTTCTGGGCCGACTGGAACGGCTCGTCCCGCAGCATCCAGTACCGCTCGTGGATCCACCACAACATCCTCGGCAGCAGCAACTGGACCGTCATCGAGGACGTCGCCGGGCTGCGGCCGCGCAACGACGCGCAGGTCGAGCTCTGGCCGATCAACATCGGCTGGTCGCACTTCGCGGTCAACAACCTGCGGTACCGCGACAGCGACCTCTCGATCGTGTGGGACGACCCGGCCGACGGCGTGACCCGGTACCCGGGCGTGCCCCAGGGCTACTCGGTGTTCGTCAACGGGCAGCGGGCGTTCACGGTGGACCGGCTGACCCGCGCGGTCTACAACCCGGCGACCGGCGCGGTGTCGCTGCCGGCCGGCGGCTCGCTGCTGTTCAACACCACGTCGTCGGTGAAGGCGCCGAACGCGGTGGCCCAGACCAGCACGCGGCTGGTGGACATGTTCGCCAAGGCGGGCGCCGACCTCACCTCCACGCTGCCGAACCTGGCGCAGGGCACGACCGCGACCGCGTCGTTCACCGCCTCGGGCACCTCGACCGGCGCGGCAGTCGACGGCTTCACGATCAACGACCCGATCTGGGGCGCGGCGGGGTCGCCGAACACCCAGGACTGGTACGAGATCAACTTCGGGCAGTCGCGGACGGTGGACGAGCTGCGGCTGTACTTCCGGGACAGCCGGCCGCAGAACGCCACCTACCGGGCGCCGGCCTCGTACAACGTGCAGTACCTGTCCGGCAGCACCTGGACCAACGCCGGCTCGCAGGTGAAGACGCCGTCCGCGCCGCGGGCGAACTACAACAACGTGCGGTTCGCGCCGGTGACCACCCAGCGGATCCGGGTACAGCTCACCCACGCGTCAGGTTCGAAGGCGGGGCTGACCGAGGTCAAGGCGTACAACCGCGGCGGTACCGTGCCCGACCCCGATCCCAACCCGGACCCGCCGACCGGCAACATCGCGGGCTCGGCGACCCCGTCCGCGTCGTACACCTCGTCCTGGGAGACGGTGGCCGCGATCAACGACGGCATCGACCCGCCGTCGTCCAACGACACCGCCAACCCGCGGTGGGGCACCTGGCCGAACGAGGGCGAGCAGTGGGCGCAGCTCACCTGGCCCTCGGCGGTCTCGCTGAACCGGGCCGAGGTGTACTTCTTCGACGACGGCCAGGGCATCGACCTGCCCGCCTCGTGGAAGCTCCAGTACTGGAACGGCAGCGCGTTCGTCGACGTGGCCGGCGCCAGCGGCTACCCGGTCGCGGGTAACCAGTACAACAACGTCACCTTCGCCACGGTAAGTACCACGCAGCTGCGGGTGGTGCTCACGAGCGCGGCCGACTCGGTCGGCCTGCTCGAGGTGAAGGCGTACGCACCGGCATAGCTCCTGCCAGGTCGGTGGCGGCGCGGTCCGCGCCGCCACCGGCATAGGGTGTAGATCATGGACTATGTGCGTCTCGGCTCGACCGGCCTCAAGGTCTCGCGGATCTGCCTCGGCATGATGAGCTACGGCTCGACGGAATGGCGCGAATGGGTGCTCGACTACGACCGCGCCGAGCCGATCGTGCGGCGGGCGGTGGAGCTCGGGGTCACCTTCTTCGACACCGCCGACATGTACTCGCTGGGCGCCAGCGAGGAGATCACCGGCAAGCTGCTCGGCGCGCTCTTCGACCGGCGCGAGGACTACGTGCTGGCCACGAAGGTGTACCACCCGGTCGGCGACGGCCCCAACGATCGCGGCCTGTCCCGCAAGCACATCATGGCCTCGATCGACACCTCGCTGCGCCGGCTCGGCACCGACCACGTCGACCTGTACCAGATCCACCGGTGGGACCGCGAGACGCCCATCGAGGAGACGATGGAGGCGCTGCACGACGTGGTGAAGGCCGGTAAGGCCCGCTACATCGGCGCGTCGAGCATGTGGGCGTGGCAGTTCGCGAAGGCACAGCACGTGGCCACGGTCAACGGCTGGACCCGGTTCGTCTCCATGCAGAACCACTACAACCTTGCGTACCGCGAGGAGGAACGGGAGATGCTCCCGCTCTGCCTCGACCAGGGCGTCGGCGTGATCCCGTACAGCCCGCTCGCGCGCGGCGTGCTGGCCCGGGCGGGCCGCGGCGGCACCACCCGCGCGGAGTCCGACGCCTTCCTCAAGCAGCTGTACCAGGGCACCGACTTCGCCGTCGCGGACGCGGTGGCGGAGGTCGCCGAGCGGCGCGGCGTGCCCAGCGCGCAGGTGGCGCTCGCCTGGCTGCTGCGCCAGCCGGCCGTGACCGCCCCGATCGTCGGCGCCACGAAGCTCCCGCACATCGAGGACGCGATCGCCGCCGCGGACCTCACGCTCACCGACGAGGAGGCGGCCGCGCTCGAAGCGCCGTACGTGCCGCACGCCATCGCCGGGCACGTCTGAGCATGTGTGGGCCGCGCTCCCCATGTGCGGGAGCGCGGCCCGTTTGCTCCGGCGACGCCTCCTACGGCAGGCGCCACTGCTGGTTGGCACCGCCGAAGCAGTCCCAAATTTGGAGCCGGGTGCCGTCCGCCGAGCTGTTGCCGGTGGCGTCCAGGCACTTGTTGGACTGCGGGTTGCGCAGCGTGAGGTTGGACTGCGCCTGCCACACCTGCGAGCCGGTGCCGTTGCAGTCGTAGAGCTGCACCAGCGTGCCGTTGGCCGTACCCGCCGCCGCGACGTCCATGCACTTGCCGAGCGCGCGGAGCGTGCTGCCGCTGACCGTCCACTGTTGAGCGGTGGTGCCGTTGCAGGTGTACAGCTGGATCGCCGTACCGTTCGCCGAGCTGGCCGCCGCCACGTCGACGCACTTGTTGGCGATGCCGAGGATCTGACCGGTACGCCCGCCCGGCGGCGGGGTGGTCGGGTTGCCGCCGCCGCCCGTGGCCACCTCGTAGATGGCGCTCACGAGCGAGTTGGCGCCGGTGGCGTCCTGGGACAGCTCCCAGTTCATCATGCCGCCGCCGTTGGCCATCATGTACTGCGTCTTGCGCTTCACCGTCGGGATGCCGTTGTAGCACTGCTGGGCGCCGCCGGCGGTGGTGCAGTCGCGGTTGGCGTTGGCCGGGTCCATCGACACCAGGTTGGCGTACGTGTAGTAGCCGGGCCGGCTGTAGAACGGCACGCCCATCACGGTCTTGCTGGCCGGCAGGCCACGCGCCTTCCAGGCGTTCACGTTGCTGACCGCCCAGTCGTAGCCGGCGTGGGGGGTGCCGCCGTCGTACGTCATGATGTTGAGGAAGTCGACGTAGCCGAAGACGGCCGGTTGCACGCCGTTCGCGGTGCTGCCACCGGAGACGACCGCCGCGGTGAGCAGCTTGCCACGGCTGTGCATGGCGGTGCTGAGCTGCTGCATCAGCGCGGTGAAATTGTTGCCCGACGTACCCGGGTCCGGGTACTCCCAGTCGATGTCGACACCGTCCAGGTTGTACTGGGTGACGAAGTTGACCATCGTGTTGACAAACGTCGTCCGCCCGCCCGCGCTGGCCGCGAACGTCTCGAAGGCCGAGTCGTTGCCGTCGTTCCAGCCGCCGACGGCGATGAGCACCTTGACGTTGTTGGCGTGGCCGAGCGAGACGAGCTGCTGGAGCTTGGGGATGTTCTCCACCGGCTGGATGGTGCCGTTGGCGTTCGGCAGCGCGAACGAGTAGTTGATGTGGGTCAGCTTGCCGTACTGGATGCTGTTGACGTTGCCGGACCAGGACGGCATGTAACCGACGCTCTTGAAGCCGTTCGGCAGCACGGCGGCGCTCGAGGCGCCCGGGTTGAGCACCGCGACGAGCGCGGCGGCGGCCACGGTCGTGGCCGCGCCGAGCAGGGCGGTCAGGGCCCTTCGTGACATCGACGATCCTTTCGGTAGTCGTCCGGTCGCGGCCGCGCGCCGACCGCGGTACCGCGCAGGTGCCACAAAGGTTAGGAAGGTTTACTATTAATAGTCAATACAAGCATTGAAATAAGTGAGGCTCTAGCGGGCGCCGCCCTCGCTCAGCAGGCGCGCGACCGGCAGCGTCGCGGCCCCCACGGACACCGCGTCCGGGCCGAGGCGGCACAGCTCGATCGAGGCCTGGCCGTACGGGTGGCGCAGCGCGTGCGCGGCGGCCACCTCGCGGATCCGGGGCAGCAGCACGCCGCCGAGCGCCAGCCCGGCCCAGCCGCCGAGCACGATCCGCTCGGGGTTGAAGAGGTTGATCAGGTTGGCGATGCCGGCGCCGAGGTACCCGGCGGTCTCCTCCAGCACGCGGGCCGCGGAGTCGGTGCGCTCGGCACCACCGACCAGCGCGGCGATCCCGCTCTCCTCGTCCGGGCCGGGTACCGCGCGGCCGCGCCGGGCCACCCGCCAGCGGTCGAGCACCGCCTCGGCGCCGACGTACGCCTCCAGGCAGCCGTCCGCGCCGCAGCGGCACCGGCGGCCGCCGTACACGATCGTGGTGTGCCCCCACTCGCTGGCGCTGCTGCTGACCCTCGGTAGCTGACGCCGTCGGTGAGGACCGCGGCGCCGACGCCGGAGCCGACCAGGGCGATCACCACGTGGCGGGCGCCGCGCCCGGCGCCGAACCACATCTCCGCCCGGCCGAGCGTCTTGGCGCCGTTGTCGAAGTACAGCCGGGCGTCCGTGCCGGCGCGGAGCATCGCCTCCAGCGGCACGGCCTCCCAGCCGAGCGTCTGCGCGTGTACGGCCGCCGACGCGCCCTGCTCCACCACGCCCGGCACGCCCACGCCGACGCCGAGCAGCGCGCCCTGCGGTATCCCGGCCGAGGCGGTCACCGCCGCGAGGCCGGCGAGGATGTGGCGTACGACGGTCTCCGGCGCCGGCTTCGCGGACTCGATCGGGTAGTCCGCCTTGGCGAGGCCGGTCATCGCCAAGTCGAAGAGCTCCACCTGCACCCGGGTCTCGCCGACGTCGACGCCGACCAGGTAGCCGTAGCCGGGGCGGACGCGCAGCAGCGTACGCGGGCGGCCACCGTCCGAGTCGACCGCGCCCGCCTCCTCGACGAGGCCCTGCTCCAGCATCTCGCCGACGAGGTTGCTGACGCTGGCCGCGCTCAGCCCGGTGGCGGCGGTGAGGTCCTGCCGGCTCAGCGGCCCGTCGTGGTAGAGCTTCGACAGCAACACCGCCCGGTTGCGGCGGCGCATGTCCCGTACCGTCGCTCGCTTCGCGTCCACCGATCCCGCACTTCCATCACGCGCTGAAATAAGGGCTTCAATCTAGCCCCTCGCACGGGAGCGCGCCCATCGGCCGTCTGGTGATCTAGCGCCGATTTAGCGCGGGGTGGCGTCGAGCAGCCGCTGCATCTGCTCGATCTGGGCGGTACGGGACTGCTCGATCCGCCGCGCCAGGTCGACGAGGCGCTCGTCGGTACCGCTGGCCACCTCCATCTTGGCGAGCTGGATGGCGTCACCCTGGTGGGCCATCATCGTGTTCAGGAAGCGGCGCTCGAACTCCGTACCCGCGGACGCGCGCAGCGCCGCCACCTGCTGCTCGCTCGTGCCAGGCAGGCCGCCGTGCGCGGCGTGCGGGTCCTCCTCGCCGGGTGTGGACGGGGCCGCCGACGGCGCGCCGGAGTCGGCGAGGATGCCGGACATCAGCTCCACCTCGTCGTCCTGCGTGGCCTCGATGGCGGCGGCGAGCTGGACGAGCTCGGAGCGGGCGGCCTTGGTGTGGCCGAGGCCGGCCAGCTCCACGCCCTGCCGGTGGTGCGGCAAGATCATCTGAAGGAACATGACGTCGGTGTTGTTGAGCCCGCCGCTCGCCGCCCTCGGCGTTTCCACTGTGGAGGGCGCCGCCGGGCTCGCGGTGCAGCCGGCCAGCAGCACCGCCATCAGCGCGACCACGACTCGACGTGACATCGGCACTCCAAACCGTAAAGAAGATTAAGAGTAAGGCGCACATCTTCTCTTAACAATATTTACAGATAGTGTCGCGCCGATGTAACCTCTCGCTACCCACGGCCGGAAATCCCCCTGTTTCCCCCACAAGGAGAGAGCTGGATGAATCTACGACGAAAGCTGGCGGCGCTCGCCGGTGGCATCGCGGCGGTGCCGCTGGTGCTCCTCGCGGTGCCGTCGAGCCCGGCCAGCGGGCACGGCTGGATCACCTCGCCGCCCAGCCGGCAGGACATGTGCGCCACGGGCCGGGTGGCCAACTGCGGCCCGATCCAGTACGAGCCGCAGAGCGTCGAGGGCCAGAAGGGCCTGCGCAGCTGCAACGGCGGACTGGCCCAGTTCGCGGTGCTGAACGACAGCGGCCGCTTCCCCGCGACGAGCACGGGCAGCACGGTCACGTTCAACTGGCGGCTCACCGCGGCGCACCGCACGACCACCTGGGAGTACTGGCTGGGCAGCCGGCTGCTCGCGTCGTTCAACCAGGGCGGGCAGCAGCCGCCGTTCAGCCTGTCGCACACGGTCAGCGGCATCCCCAGCGGCCGCCAGACCGTGCTCGCGATCTGGAACATCGCCGACACCCCGATGGCGTTCTACGCCTGCGTCGACCTCCAGGTCGGTGGCGGCAACCCGAACCCGAACCCGACCACCCCGCCGCCGAACCCCACCACGCCTCCGCCGAACCCGACCACGCCCCGCCGAACCCGGGCGGCACGTGGGCGGCCGGCACGGCGTACGCGGTGGGCGCGCGTGTGACGTACGGCGGCCGGACGTACCAGTGCATCCAGGCGCACACCGCGATCGCGGGCTGGGAGCCCCCGAACGTCCCCGCCCTCTGGCGCGCCGTCTGACGGCCACGCCGATGTGAGACCCGGGCCGGTACCGGCGGCGATGGCCCCCGCCGGTACCGGCCCGCCCCATGCTGGTCAGGCGCCCGCCGCGACCCGGTCCAGCAGCCGGTGGGTCAGGGTGTGGCCAGTGCCTCCGTCGGGGGAGGCGGGCGGCGCGGATCGCCGGGTACAGGCCGGCGGCCGCGCCGATGACCAGCGTCGCGCCGATGCCGCCGGCCGCGGCCCAGGGTGGTACCACCGCGGGCCAGTCCTGCGTCGCGGCGTAGATGGCCGTGACCGCCGTGCCCAGTACCACGCCGCCGGCGCCGCCCAGTGCGGACAGCAGCAGGGACTCGGACAGGAACTGGACGCGGACCTGGCCCCGCGTCGCGCCGAGCGAGCGGCGCAGGCCGATCTCGGCGCGGCGTTCGAGCACCGAGATGACCATCGTGTTCGCCACGCCCACGCCGCCGACCAGCAGGGCCACCGCGCCAAGCCCCAGCAGCAGGCCGGTGAACGCCCGATCCGCTGCCTGCTTCGCCTCCAGCGCGTCGGACGGGCGGGAGACGTCGACCTCGCTCGGGGCCTCCGGGTTGGCGGTGGCGGCGAGCACGTCACGGACGGCCGTGACGTGCTCCTCCTCGGCCCGGGTGTACACAGTGGTCGGATGGCTGTCGAAGTCCAGATAGGACTCCGCGGCCCCCAGCCGATCAGTGCGGCCGAGTCCAGCTCCGGGGCGAGCGGCGTCGGGTCGAGCACCCCGATGACGGTGAACCATTCGCCGCCGATGTACACCTGTACGTCCTGGCCGGCCGCGCCGATGCCGAGCCGGTCGGCCGCCGCGCTGCCGAGCACGACCGCCGGGTACTTCGCGGTCGCCTCGTTGAGCCAGGTGCCGCTGGCCACCGTGGCGCTCACCGTCGACAGCAGGTCCACCCGGGCGGCCAGGCAGAGCAGACCGTTCGTCTCGACCTCGGGGATGCGGTCGGAGCGGTACACCTTGGCGTCCGGCACCTTGCCCACCGCGGACACCGCCGTCACCGGTCCGATCCGGCGGATCATCTCGACCGACTCGTCCGGGAGCGTCGCCGCGTCGCCGAAGATGTCGTTGCCCGGACCCGCCGTGAGCAGGTTGGTGCCGAGGCGGTCGAGGGTCTCCTGGAGGTCGGCGCGGCTGGACGTGGAGACGCCCACCACCGCGACCATCGCGGCGATGCCGATCGCGATGCCAAGTGCGGACAGGAACGCGCGCATCGGCCTGGTTCGGAGCCCGGCGGCGCCCACCATGAGGACGTCGGACGCCCGCATGCGCGCGGGCGCCAGCCGATGGGTCATGGTCGTCATACCGTCACCGCCGCCTCGACCATGCCGTCGCGCATCCGCACCTGCCTGGGCACGCTCGCGGCGATCTCCAGGTCGTGGGTGATGACGACGATCGTGGTACCGGCCGCGTGCAGCTCGCGCAGCAGCGCCATGACCGCCGTGCCGGACGCGGTGTCCAGGTTGCCGGTCGGCTCGTCGGCGAGCAGCAGCGCGGGCTCCCCCACGACCGCGCGGGCGATCGCCACCCGCTGCCGCTCGCCGCCGGACAGCTCGTGCGGCCGGTGTTCGAGGCGGTGGCCCAGCCCGACGCGTTCCAGCGCCGCGGCGGCCCGCTTGCGCCGGTCCCGCCTCGACACCCCGGCGTAGAGCAGGCCGTCGGCGACGTTGTCCACCGCGCGCACCCCGGCCGCGAGGTGGAACTGCTGGAACACGAACCCGATCCGGGTCGCCCGCAGCGCGGACAGCTCCCGGTCCGAGAGCCGGGACACGTCGAACCCGTCGACCCGTACGGTGCCTGTCGTGGGCCGGTCGAGCGTGCCGATCAGGTGCAGCATCGTCGACTTTCCGGAGCCGGAGGGGCCGACGATCGCCGCCATCTCGCCGCGGGAGACGGCCAGCGACACGCCGCGCACGGCCGCGACGCCGCCGGGGTACGTCTTCGTGACGTCCGCCAGCTCCAACACGTGCTCGCTCACTGTGCCTCCGGGTTCGCTCGCTCGTGCGGCGCCAAAGGCGACGTCTTCCTCCGCCGCCCCGAAACCCCGACTTCGTCGGCGGGACGGCTCCGTCCAGACGCCGCCGCGCCAACTCGCTCGCTCACGAGGCCACGCCCACGGTCATGCCCTCGGCGAGGCCGTCGCCGGTCACCTCGACCCGGCCGCCGGAGAACATCCCGGTCTCCACCGGGACGATCCGGGTGGTGGCGCCCTCGACGACCTGCACGCCGTACCCGCCCTCGGCGAGCGCGAGCAGGGCGGCGACCGGCACGCTCAGCACGTTCTCCCGCTTCTCCGCGGTGAACGAGACGTCCACCGCGGCCTGGTCGAGCGTGCCGAGGCCCTTCTGGTCGGCGAGCGAGACGGTCACCTCGAGCTTGGTCTCCGGCTCCTGCTCCTGGCCGCCGCCGCCCAGCTCGATGACGGTCTCGACGGCGGCGACCTTGCCCTGGGCGGTACGCCCGTCGGGCAGGGTGACGCTCACCGCCGTCCCCTTGCCGGCGAGCCGCTGCTGGTCCACGTCGAGGTCGACGGTGACCACCCTGGTGGTACCCGTGTAGGAGAGCACCGCCTGCCCGCCGGCCGCGTCGCCGACCTGCCCGCCCACCTCGTAGATCCGCACGTCGCCGGCGGCGTACGCGACGCGCCCGACCTCGACGGTGCCGGTCTCCTCGATGCCGAGGTCCTCCTGCCACTCGCGCACCGCGTCGGCCGTGGAGTCGGAGTACTCGTCGTCGACCGTGAAGCCGTCGTAGCCGAGCGCGGCGAGGTTCTGCTCGAACTGCTTCACGTCCGCGCCCTCGACGCCCGGCGCGAGCGGCCGGTACGACGGGAGCGTGCCGCGCAGCAGCACCACCGGCGTGTCGTCGACGCCGTAGAGCCGCTGGCCCCGCTTGACCGTCGAGCCGGCCGAGGGCAGCCAGGTGACGGTGCCGCGGAGGCGGGGCGTGACCGCGGTCTCGGTGCCGTACCCGAGCGTGCCGTCCACCGTCTCGGTGTCCGTCAGGGTGGAGCGCTGTACCTGGGCCGTGGCCGGCGGCAGGGTGCTGGCGCCGGCCGTACCACTGTCGCCGCCATCGAGGGTGACCGCCGCCGCCGTACCGCCCGCCGCGGCGACCGCGACCCCCGCGACAAGCAGCGCCCGGCCGCGCTTGCGAACGCTCATGGCCGTCCTCGCTTCGCTGCGGGCGGCCATGAGGCTCCAAAGGCGCTGTGCCTGATGATTCGCTCGCTTCGCTCGCTCATCCGCCGCTCCCCGGCGGTACCGGGCGCAGCTTCTCGCAGGCCTTCTGCGCGGCCGCGAACTTCGGGTCGTTCGGGTCCAGACCGCTGTCGGGCCCGCCGCGGAGCATGATGCCGCCGGTCTCCGGGTCCGGGTCGGGGAAGGCGGTGATGCCGTTGTCGCGCATGCACTTCGAGTACTGGCGGGACCTCTCGAGGCGTTCCGGATCGGCCTTCGGCAGCTCGCCGCCGTTCGGCATGAGGTGGCGGCACTTGGCCATCGCGGCCTCGACCTTGGCCGGGTCGGTCCCCTGGAACCGGAGCTGGATCCCCTGGCCGGGTTCCGGGTCCTGCATCTCGATGCCCTCGCCGCGCATGCACTCGGTGAACTCGAGCATCGCCTCGTAGTTGTCCTTGCTGGCCGATGGGCTGGCGCCCGCCGCGGCGGCGGGTGTGCCGCCCGCGGAGGCGATCCCACCGTCGCCGCCGTCGTCCCCGCCGCAGCCGGCGAGCGCGAGGGCTGCCGAGCACGCGACCGCCGCCGCGACCGCCCATGCCGAACGTCTCATCGTCACTCCCTGTCCGGGCCGGCCCCGATGGCCGGCGACCGGTCACGAGTGAACGCGGCGGCGCGTTACCCGGCGGTTTCCGCGGCCGTTAACGCGGAACGAACATGACCGTCGGCGATCATTGAGCGATGCGTGTACTGGTCGTCGAGGACGAGCGGCTGCTCGCCGACCTCATCGCCCGCTGGCTGCGGGGCGAGGCCCATGCCGTGGACGTGGCGTACGACGGCGACGCCGCGCTGGAACGGCTGGGCGTCAACGACTACGACGTGGTGGTGCTCGACCGCGACCTGCCGGTCGTGCACGGCGACGACGTGTGCCGGGCGCTCGTCGACTCCGGCGCGCAGGCCCGGGTGCTGATGCTCACCGCGGCGGCCGAGGTCGGCGACCGGGTGGCCGGGCTCTCCCTCGGCGCGGACGACTACCTGCCCAAACCGTTCGCCTTCGCCGAGCTCGCCGCGCGTGTGCTGGCCCTCGGCCGGCGGTCCCGGCCGGCCGCGCCGCCGGTGCTCAACCGCGCCGGCATCACGGTGGACCTGCCGCGGCGTGAGGTGTACCGGAACGGGCGGTACGTGGCACTGTCCCGGAAGGAGTTCGCGACGCTGGCCGAGCTGATGCGGGCGGACGGCGCGGTGGTGAGCGCCGAGCACCTGCTGGAGAAGGTGTGGGACGAGCACGCCGACCCGTTCACGGCAGCGGTGCGGGTAACGATCCTCAAGCTGCGCCGCAAGCTCGGCGACCCGCCGATCGTGGAGACGGTGCCGGGCGACGGGTACGTGATCCGATGAGCCGGCTCACGATCCGGGCGCGGCTGACCGTGCTGTACGGCGGGCTGCTGTTCGTCGCCGGCGCGGTGCTTGTCGCGGTCATGTACGTGCTGGTCAGCACCCGCCTGCCGACCACGATGAAGCTGCTCACCACCCGTACCGGCACGCCGGACCAGCCGCTGCCGAACGCGGACCAACTCTACGCGAACGAGCTGCCCGCCAAGCTGCGCGAGGCGGCCCTGAACGACATGCTCACCACCGGCATCGTGTCGCTGGTGCTTGTCACGACCGTGGCGGTGGCGTTCGGGTGGCTGCTGGCCGGGCGGGCGCTCCAGCCGCTGCACCGGATCACCGAGACCGCGCACCGGATCGCGGCCGCGCCCGCCGCCGACCGTGGGCTGCACGAGCGCATCGCGCTGGCCGGGCCGCCCGACGAGATCAAGGAGCTGGCCGACACGTTCGACACGATGCTGGAACGGCTGGACCGCTCCTTCGACGGCCAGCGCCGCTTCGTGGCGAACGCCTCGCACGAGCTGCGCACCCCGCTCACGCTGAGCCGGGCGGTGCTGGAGTACGCCGCCCACCGCGACGCCCTCCCGCCCGAGGTACGGCAGCTGACCGAGCTGCTGCTCGACATCAACCTGCGGCACGAGCGGCTGATCAACGGGCTGCTGCTGCTCGCCCGTACCGACAACGACATGCTCGACAAGAGCCCTGTCGACCTGGCCGACGTGGTCGAGCACACGGTCACCCACCTGGCACCGGAGGCGAAGAAGGCGGACGTGAGCGTGGGCGGCGAGCCCGAGCCCGCGCCGACTCTCGGCGACCCGGTGCTGCTCGAACGCCTCGTGCAGAACCTCGTCGAGAACGGCATCCGGCACAATGCGGGCCCCGACGGCTGGGTGCGGGTCGCCTGCCGCACGCTGCCCGACGGCCTCGTGGAGCTCACGGTGACCAACTCCGGGCCGGTCATCCCCCGGTACGAGATCCCGGGGCTGTTCGAGCCGTTCCGCCGGTACGGCGCCGAGCGCGTCGACCGCGACCGTGGCGCCGGCCTCGGCCTGTCGATCGTGCGGTCGGTCGCCCGGGCACACGGCGGCGAGGTCACCGCCGAGCCACGCGACGGCGGCGGGCTGCTCGTCCGCGTTACGTTGCCCGCCGAACGGGACCACAACGTGGCATGATCGGCAGATGTCGGCCACTGTCGAGGGGGACCGCCTGGACCTCTTCGTGGCTGGCATCGTCTACCTCGACATCATCTTCACCGGCCTGCCGGAGCTGCCCGCGCCCGGTACCGAGGTGTGGACGCACGGCATGGGCTCCAGCCCCGGCGGCATCGCCAACCTCGCGGTCGCGGCCAGCCGGCTCGGCGTCCGCACCGGGCTCAGCTCGCCGATGAGCTCCGACGCGTACGGGGAGTTCTGCTGGCAGATCCTCTCCCGTGAGGAGAACGTGGACCTCTCCGCCTCCCGCCGCTTCGACGACTGGCACTCGCCGGTGACGGTGTCGCTGGCGTACGAGCGGGACCGCAGCATGATCACACACGGTCACCCCGCCCGGCCACCGTCGACGGCCTGGTCGGCGAGCTGCCCGCGGCCCGCAGCGCGTACGTCAGCCTGGAGCGGGAGCCGGTGCCCTGGGTCCGCCGCGCGCAGCGGGCCGGCACGCTCGTCTTCGCGGACGCCGGCTGGGACGCCACCGGCAGCTGGTCCGCCGAGGCGCTCTCGGTGCTCGACCACTGCCACGCGTTCCTGCCGAACGCGGTCGAGGCGATGCGCTACACGCACACCGGCAGCCCGGACGCCGCGCTGCGTGCCCTGGCCGAGCGGGTACCCGTCGCGGTGGTGACCTGCGGTCCGGCCGGCGCGCTCGCGCTCGACGGCCGTACGGGCGAGGAGGCGTCGGTGCCCGGCATCCCGGTCGAGGCGCTGGACCCGACCGGCGCCGGCGACGTCTTCGGGGCCGGGTTCGTCACCGGTACGCTCGCCGGCTGGCCCCTCGGGGACCGGCTCGCGTTCGCCAACCTTGTGGCCGCGCTGTCGGTGCAGCACTTCGGCGGCTCGCTGTCCGCGCCCGGCTGGGGCGACATCGCCGACTGGTGGCGCACCACCAGGACCCGCGCCACCCGCGGCCACGCCGAAGCCGAGGTAGCCCGCAGATACGCCTTCCTAGACGAAGTAATCCCGACGGGCCAAATCCGCCAGGTCCGCCGCGCCACCGCGACAATCGCGCGCCTCTCCGACGCCCGCTGATCCCTTCGCGGTTGATCAGGGAGTTGGTGGGCGTGTCGAGCGGCGCGTCGCTCCACAAAGTCCCTGATCAACCCCCCACCATCACGCGGGGACGAGGCGGAGGGTGTGTTTGGATTCTTTGCGGATGGTTTCGCGGGTCCAGCGCATCGGGAGTAGCTCACCTCTGCGCCACGGGCCGAACTGGTCGGCGTAGTGGGGGCTGAAGGCGTGGCCTGAGTTGCCGCTCAGCTGTACCCACCGCGAGCCGTCCAGGTTGCCGAGGTCCACCACCATCCGCATGGACGGGACCGCGTCGACCTCGTAGCCGGCGGCGGCGTCCCAGCCCGTGGCGTTCACAATGGACGAACCGCCGGCGACCGGCTCGGGGCCGCGGTTGAAGAGCCACTCGATCGGGCCGACGCCGGACTCGCCGAAGCTCTGGTTGCGCAGTACGAGCGTGTGCAGGTCGCCCCAGCGCCACGCCGCAGGATCGTCCCCCAAGCGGTCGGTCAGCTCGGCGGACGCGTCCGCGAGGGCCGCCGAGAGCATCTGGTCCATTGTCTCCACGGCGGGCGTACCGCGGTCGTCCCACCACGGCGACGACGGCTTCTCCAGCAAGCCGCGGACGACCTCCCACCACCGGTCGCCGCCGTCCGCCTTGTGGCCGGCCGGCAGCTCGTCGAACGTCCGCGCGAGCAGTGCCCGCCACACCGCGTTGAAGTACGCGGCCGGCGCCGAGTCGACCGGCTGCTGGTAGTCCCAGCCGCGGAGCAGGTCGCGGGCGGCGCCGTCGAAGGGCACGCGCAGCAGGTGCGGTACGAGCACCGGCGCCAGCGCGTTGTACCCGTCCATCTGCATCCGCCCCACGTCGTCCACAGTCACCATGCGGCCGGCCTGCTCGACGAGCTGGTTGATGCGCTCGGAGCGGTAGCCGTACGACCAGTCGTGGGTGAACATGTACGGGTAGCCGGAGCCGATCACCGCCTGGTTCGCGGTGACGACGTACCCCTGCGCCGGGTTGAGCACGCTGGGCAGCTCGTCGAACGGGATGTAGGACTGCCAGCCGTACTCCGGATCCCATCCCGGTGCTGGCCACCGCCCGTCGCCCTTGCCCCGCACCGGGATGCGGCCGGGTGCCTGGTAGCCGATGTTGCCGGCCACGTCCGCGTACACGAGGTTCTGCGCGGGCACCTCGAACCGCGCGGCCGCCGCCCGGAAGCTCGTCCAGTCGCGGGCCCGGTTAAGTGCGAAGAGCGCGTCGACGGTGCGGCCCGGGTCGAGGGCGGTCCAGCGCAGCGCCACCGCGTACCGGCCGCCGACCTCGCGCAGCTCGGCCGAGGCGTCGGAGAGCAGCGGCCCGTTCCGGCTGGTCCGGACGGTGATCGTCACCGGCCCACCGCCGGCGACCTTGATGGTCTCGGTCTGCTTGGTGAGGTCCTGCCAGCCGGGGCCGACCCGCACCTTGTCGCCGTCGACCTCCTCCAGGTAGAGGTCGGTGACGTCCGGGCCGAGGTTGGTGAAGCCCCACGCGATCGCGTCGTTGTGGCCGATCACCACACCAGGCACCCCGGCGAACGTGAACCCGGACACGTCGAACCCGCATTCGCAGTGCAGCCCGGCCTGGAACCAGATGCCCGGCATGCTCGGCGCCAGGTGCGGGTCGTTGGCGAGCAGCGGCTTGCCGCTCGACGTGCGGTTGCCGGCGATCACCCAGGAGTTGGAGCCGAGGCCGGTGCCCTGGCGACCGAGGAGCGCCGGCAGGTCCGCGAGGCCGTCGCGCACCGCGGCCAGCGCGGGCAGCCAGCCGCCTCCGGCGCCACCAGAGTCCACGGCGTCCGCGGCCACGAACGCGCCGCGGGTCACCTGCCCGCCGCCGAGGATGGGCTTGTTCCGCGCTTCCGGGTACGGCGGGTACAGCTCGCCGACCTGGTCCCTGGTGAGCCCGCCGCCGGCGAGGACGGCCCGCTCGATCTCGTCGGTCATGTTGCCGCGCAGGTCCCAGGCCATCGCCTTGAGCCAGGCGAGGCTGTCCACCGGGCTCCACCGTTCGATCTTGTAGCCGCGGGTGGTGAGGCCCAGCACCGTGTACTCCAGGCTCACGTCGCCGCTTGGGTCGCCGCCGCCGTGCTGGTCGAGCCAGGCGTTGACCCCGTCCGCGTACGCCTGGAGGAAGCCTCGGCTCTCCTCCGAGATGATCCCCCACTCCCGCTCGGCGACCCGGCGCCAGCCGAGCGTGCGCAGGTACGTGTCGGTCTCCAGCTGGTCGCGGCCGAACAGCTCGCTCAGCCGGCCGGCGGTCACGTGGCGGCGGAAGTCCATCTCCCAGAAGCGCTCCTCGGCGTGCACGTACCCCTGGGCGCGGAACAGGTCCGGGGCGGTGCCGGCGTAGATCTGCGGCACCCCGTACGCGTCGCGGTACACGGTCACCTCGGCGGCGAGCCCGGGCAGCGACTGCTCCCCGTCGTACTCGGGGAAGGAGCGGCGGACCGTCCACACCGAGAGCAGCCCGGCCACGACGGCTAGCGCGGTGAGCCCGGCCAGACCGATAAGCGCGATCCGCCCGATCTTCCGCCACCGCCGGCGCCGCTCGCTCATGGCGCCGCATCATATGCGCAGGACACCCGATCCGCTGATCAGGTCGGCGACCGCCGCGACACCGGTTTCGATCGCCCGCTCGCCGAGGTTGCCGAAGCCCAGCACGAGCTGGCCGGGCGTGGTGGCGCCGGACAGCCGGAAGGCGCTCATGCCGTACAGCCCTACCGACCGCGCCCGCGCCGCCGCGACGACGTCCTCCTCATGTACGCCCGCGGGCAGGTGGGCCACCGCGTGGAAGCCGGCCGCCAGCCCGGTCAGCCGTACCCCCGGCGCGTGCCGGGCGAGCGCGTCGACAAGCGTCCGGCGCCGGCTCGCGTAGACACCGCGCAGGCGACGCAGGTGCCGGTCGTACCGGCCGGACTCGATCAGCCGGGCGAGCGCGAGCTGGTCGAGGACCGGCGAGCCGCGGTCGCTGAGCCGCTTCTCCTCGACGATCCCGGCGGTGAGGTGCGGCGGGCACACCACCCAGCCGAGCCGCATCGCCGGCGCGAGGGACGTGCTGACCGTGCCGAGCAGCACGACCCGGCCGGCGGCGATGCCCTGGAGCGTGCCGACGGGCTCCCGGTCGTACCGGAACTCGGCGTCGTAGTCGTCCTCCACGATCACGGCGTCCCGCTCGGCGGCCCAGGCGGCCAGCGCGTGCCGGCGGTCGGGGGCGAGCACCACGCCGGTCGGCGACTGGTGGGCCGGCGTGAGCACCACGGCGGTCGCGCCGCTGCGGGCCAGCGCGGACACGTCGATGCCGCCCTCGTCCACCGGTACAGGTACCACCTCGAAGCCGAGCCGGGTGGCGACGGTGAGCGGCTCCCCCTGGCCGTACCCGGGATCCTCGAACGCGACAGTGCGCGCGCCGGCGCTGAAGATGACCCGCAGGGCCAGCCCGAGTCCCTGGGCGAAGCCCGCGCAGACCACGATGTCGGCCGGGTCCGCGACGGCGGCCCGCGCCCGGCGGAGGTAGCCGGCCAGCACCGCGCGGAGGGTGCGGTCGCCGCGCGGGTCTGGGTAGTGGAGGTCGGCGGCCGGCACCGCGCGGCAGGCCTCGCGGACCGCCCACGCCCAGTCGGCGCGCGGGAAGCTGGCCAGGTCGGGCACGCCGGGCGCGAAGTCGATCTCCAGCCGCTCGGGGACGACGATCGCCGGGCGGGCGGCCGGGGCGGGCGCCGGGGTCGCCGCCACCCGGGTGGCCGAGCCGCCCCGCGCGGTCAGGTATCCCTCGGCGAGGAGCTGGCCGTAGCAGTCCTGCACGAGGCCGCGCGAGACGCCGAGCTGCCGGGCCAGGTCGCGCGACGACGGCAGCCGCTCGCCGGGACGCAGCCGTCCCGAGCGGATCGCCGCGCGCAGCCCGCCCTCCAGCTGCGCCCGGAGCGGCTCCGGGCCAGCCCGGTCGAGCGGCGGCAGCCCCCAACCGGCCCACTCGATCGACACAGGACTGGAGCCTAGCGGGGCCGGGCGCCGTGCCCGACCCCTCGCTTGTCCCCGGTGCCTGTTTCTGTGGAGGGCCGAGGCGACAGGCGCTAGGCGGCGCGGATGACCGCGTCGAGGCGGCGCGCGAAGGTCGGCGTCTCCAGCCCGAACCCGCCGTGGTCACCCGGGAACGTCGCGGCCGGCACGCCGAGCAGCCCGGCCAGCGCCTCCGCGGCCCGGGCCGGCGGCTCCCCCACGGACGCCGCGCCGACCGCCGGCACGACCCGGGTACTGCCACCCTTGAGCGCGGCGACGTCCGGCACGTACCGGGAGAACGGCGGCACCTCGAACGCGAAGAAGAACTCGTTGTTGACGGCGAACCGGGCCAGCATCGCCGCGGTCTCCGGGTCGAGTTCGGCCGGCGCCTCGCCCCCGCCCGGGATCCGCTCCTCGCCGGCCTCGTCCGTCGGTGACCCGCTCATCCCGAGCGCGGCGCCGAGCACCTGCCCGGCCGCCGCCGACCCGCCCTCCTGGTACGCGGCCTCCACCTCGCGGATCACGCCCCGCCAGTGGTCCCGCTCCGGCAGGACCTCGAAGAGCGGCGGCTCGTGCGCGACGAGGACCCGCACGAGCTCCGGACGCCGGGCGGCGAGGTCCAGCCCGATGATCGCGCCGGAACTGTTGCCGAATACGTATGCGGGCGCCGCTTCGGACACCCCGACCGCAACCAGCAGCCGGTACGCGTCGTCCCCGTGCTCCGCGATGCTCTGCGGCCCGGGCGGCCCGGCGAGCGGACTGCGCGAGTTCCCCCGCCGGTCGTACGTCACCACCGTGTACCGGTCCGCGAGCGCGTCAGCCAGCGGCGCGAACCCGGCCGCGTCGTACACACCCCCGCAGACCAGCAACAACACCGGCCCGGCACCCCGCACCTCGTAGTGCAGGACCGCCCCCGGGACGGCAAGCCTCTTCGTCTCCATGACTCACTCCTACTCCGTTCAACGGATCTGGAAATGAGTCGGAGCCGCCGGCCCGCCCTCGACATGCCTCCTAGGTGCTTCTGCTCAGCGCGCGGCGGGCGCTGCGGTTGGCGCGGCGGAGCTGGACGATCCGCGCGCTGCCCGGCACCGCCACGATCAGGGCGCCCGCCACGGCCGACAGCAGCAGTGCCACGCCCAGCGGGATCCGGCCGTTGGCGCCGGCGAACGAGACGTTCACGTGGCCCAGGTTCTGGAGCACGAAGATCAGCAGCAGGATCAGCACGATCGCGCCGAGCACCGCGCTCATCCAGGCGCCGCCGATCCGGGAAGGGCCGGGCTTCCGTGGCGGCTCGGGCCGGCGTGCCGGCTCGGTGTCCGCGGGTTGTGGCGGTGGTGCGTTGTTCCTAGGCTCGCTCATAGTTGATCACCTACCCCTGTAGGGCTTGCCCGTATTGTCCTGCTTACCCCATCTTCACGCTCATGAACCGGGCGTCCACGCAGCGGAATCACGCGGGATCCGGCAGCGGCACGGGGCGATAATCGTGATCATGGGGAAGGTTCACGAACGCATCGACGGACGGCTGCGGGACTTCATCGAGACGCAGCCGATCTTCTTCACCGCGACCGCGCCGCTCGCCGAGGACGGCACCATCAACCTCTCGCCGAAGGGCCTGCGCGGTTCGCTCGCGGTCCTCGACGAGCTGACCGTGGCGTACCTCGACTTCGCCGGCAGCAACGCGGAGACCATCGCCCACCTGCGGGAGAACGGCCGGGTCACGCTCATGTGGTGCGCCTTCCAGGGGCCGCCCAACATCGTGCGGGTACACGGGCGCGGCGAGCCGGTCTTCCGCGACGACCCGCGCTGGGGCGAGCTGATGGCGCACTTCCCGGAGATCGACACGAGCCTCCACGGGCTCCGCGCGATCATCGTGGTGCGGGCCGAGCTGATCCGGGACACGTGCGGCTACGCGGTGCCGTTCATGCGGTACGAGGAGGACCGCGACCTGCACGGCAAGCGGTTCGCCCGGGAGGACGACGAGTCGCTGAGCGCCTACTTCGAGAAGAAGGAGCACGTCGCGACAAGCATCGACGGCCTGCCGGGGCTCCCGCTGCCCCTGCCGCCGACGCCGGTCGCCGCCGCCCACTGAGACGCCGGGCCCACGGCCGCCAGCGGAGTAGACGACGGCGGCCGCGGAGCCCCAGCTAGGACGGCACCGGCAGCCCGGCGGCCTCCGCGGCCAGGCGGAGCTGGCCCAGGAACAGCGCGTCCCGCGCCGCCTGGTCCATCCAGTCGAAGTGGCCGTTGGCCTCCAGCGACGTGAACCCGTGCAGCGGCGCCCAGGCGTGCAGCATCGCCTGGAAGTGCTCCGGGCTGACCTCGATCTCGTGCTTCTCGTGCTTCACCCGCGCGCACAGCTCCACCGCCGGATGTACCTCGCGGATCCGTGGCGGCCCGAGCTGCCCCAGGTGGAGCGCTTCGACGAAGAGCGACGACAGCTGGGCCATCGCCCGGCCGGCGGCCTCGGTGGTGCTGCCGTCCGCCGGCGCCGCGTAGTCGGGCAGCGGCATGCCCAGGATCAGCGCGAACTGCTGCGGCTCCTCGTGCGCCCACCGCCGGTACGCCTGGGCGGCGGCCACCCAGGCGGCGGCGACGTCGCCGGGCGGGACCTCGGCGCGGGCCTTGGCGACGGTCTCGCCGAGCGCCTCGTACGCGTCCTGGATGAGCGCGCTGAACAGCTCGTCGCGGTCGGCGAAGTAGCGGTACAGCGCGGGCGGCGTCATGTCCATCACGCGGGCGATGTCGGTGAACCGCACCTCCACCGTCCCGCGCTCCCGCATGAGGGCGAGGGCGGTCTGCTTGATCTCGTCGATCGTGGCTGCTCGCGCCCGTTCGCGGCGGGGGGCGGTCCGCGGACTCGGGCTCATGTGATTCCTCCATGTAAAGCTTTGCGTTAAGCATCGTTACAGACGTGAAGCCGCTTGACAAGTGACGGGTCCTCGTGTTTGTTATGAGCCATAACTCAACTGACATGACATCACTGGGGGAACGATGATGAACGGCGGAGAGCGACGATCATGAGCAACGCAGGACCGCTGGGCAGGATCGCCCGGCTCGCCTACCGCAACCGCGGCCGCACGGTACTGCTGTGGCTGGCCGCCCTCATGCTCGCCGCCGGGCTCTCGGCGGCCTTCGGTGGCGACTTCTCCGCCGACTACTCGGCGCCCGGTTCCGACTCCAAGGCCGCCGAGGTGCTGCTGCGGGACAAGTTCCCGGCCCAGTCCGGCGAGGTCGTCGACGTCGTGGTCCGGGCCGACGGCGGGGTGACAGCCGCGCGCGGCGACGTGCAGGCGCTGCTCGACGAGCTGACCGCCGTACCGCACGTGGCGAGCGTGGACGACCCGTTCACCGCGCCGGGCGGCATCTCGGCGGACGGCGGCACCCTCGTCGCGCACCTGCGCCTCGATGTAAACAACCCCAACG
The DNA here is from genome assembly GCF_011764545.1 of Phytohabitans flavus. Taxonomy (GTDB): domain Bacteria; phylum Actinomycetota; class Actinomycetes; order Mycobacteriales; family Micromonosporaceae; genus Phytohabitans; species Phytohabitans flavus. Next base: position 2,733,042 of record NZ_AP022870.1, read on the forward strand.
ACATGCCGCGCGCCGACAGCGAGCGGCTCCTGGAGATCGCCGGCGGCGCCGAGCGGCCCGGACTCGACGTCGCGCTCGGCGGCCAGTCGATCAACCTGGCCGAGCAGGGCGAGATCGGCTCGGAGGGCATCGGCCTGCTCGCGGCGGCGGTGATCCTGCTGCTCACGTTCGGCTCGGTGGTCGCCGCCGGCCTGCCGATCCTGACCGCCGTCGCCGGTCTCGCGGTGAGCAGCACGCTCACCGGCCTCGTGCTGCGCATCGTGGACGCGCCCGACTGGTCCACCGCGCTCGCCACGATGATGGGCATCGGTATCGGCATCGACTACGTGCTGCTCATGGTCACCCGGTTCCGCGAGTGGCGGGCCGCCGGGCTGGACCCGGAGGCGGCCACGGTCGCGACGCTCGACACCGCCGGCCGCGCGGTGATGGTCGCCGGCAGCACGGTCGTGGTGAGCATGCTCGGCCTGTTCGCGATGGGCCTGTCCTTCATGCGCGGCGCCGCGGTGGTCACGATCCTCGGCGTGTTCGTCGTGATGGCGGCCAGCGTCACGCTCTTCCCGGCCCTGCTCGGCTTCCTCGGCAAGCACGTCGACCGGCTGCGCCTGCCGCTCGGCCGGCGCCGCCAGGCCGAGGTCGCGGTCGGCGGGCACATCGAGCCGAGCCGCGGTTGGCTGGCCTGGAGCCGGCTCGTGCAGCGGCACCGGGTGATCGCCGCGCTCGCCGGCGTGGCCATCCTGCTCGCGCTCGCCGCGCCGTTCCTGGGCGTCCGCTACGGGTTCCCGGACGCGGGCAACAGCCGCGCGGAGACCTCCACCCGCCAGGCGTACGACATGCAGGCCGCCGGCTTCGGTGCGGGCGCCAACGGCCCGCTCGTGCTGGCCGCGGAGCTGTCCCGACCGGGTGACGCGAGCGCGCTCGACGGCGTCCGCGCGGCCGTCGCGGCGACACCGGGCGTCGCCATGGTCACGCCGGCGCAGCTCAACCCCGCCGGGGACACCGCGGTGCTCACCGTGCTGCCCGCGACCGGGCCGCAGGACGAGCAGACCGAGGAGCTGGTACATCGCCTGCGCGACGAGACGATCCCGGCCGCCACCCGGGACTCGGGTGCCACGGTGCTGGTCGGTGGCGTCACGGCCACGTCGATCGACAGCACGGAGAACATCTCCCGCCGCCTCCCGCTGCTCATCGCCGGCGTGGTGCTGCTGTCGATGGTGCTGCTGCTCGCGTCGTTCCGCAGCGTCGCGGTGGCGATCAAGGCCGCGGCGATGAACCTGCTGTCCGTCGCCGCCGCGTACGGCGTGGTCGCCTACGTGCTCCAGGGCGGCTGGGCCGGGCAGCTGATCGGCATCGACACGGAGACGCCGCTGCCGTCGTTCGTACCGGTGCTGATGTTCGCCGTCCTCTTCGGACTCTCCATGGACTACGAGGTGTTCCTGGTCAGCCGGATGCGCGAGGCGTGGAACCGCACCCGCGACAACAGCCGCGCGATCACCGAGGGCCTGGCCGGCACCGGGCGGGTGGTCACCGCCGCCGCGGCCATCATGATCGCGGTCTTCGCGGCCTTCGTGCCCAGCCCGGACGTCGTGCTCAAGGTGATCGGCGTCGGCATGGCCGCCGCGATCTTCGTCGACGCCACGGTCGTACGCATGCTGCTCGTCCCCGCGGTCATGCACCTGCTCGGCCGCGCCAACTGGTGGATGCCCCGCTGGCTAGGCCGCATCCTCCCCGAACTCCACGTAGAGGGCGAACCCGAGCGCTACCTCCCAGTCCCCCAGAACCCGAGCTGGAACTAGCCGCCAGCACCCGCTAGCGCTAGCCCCCTCTGTGCGGTTGATCAGGGATTTGGTTGGGCGTGTCGTCGGCGCGCCGCTCCATCAAGTCCCTGATCAACCGCCGCGACCATGGGTTGTGGGACGCGGAGGGTGAGGCCGCGGGAGCAGCGGTCCGGTGCCCGGCGGACGTCGCGGTAGCTCTGATCTTCTGTGTGGGGTGGCACGTCCCGTAGGGCGTCCTAGGAAGCTAGGTCAAGTTGTCCGGCCCTGTCGGGGGCGGCTCCGCCGCGCGGCGGCGGCGTTCGCCCAGCAGCACGGTCAGCGCGACCGCGAGCCCCACCAGGCCGGTCGCCGCGAAGCCCCAGGGCGGTGACCTCAGGTCCATCACCGCGCCGGACAGCGGCGCGCCGACCGCCAGCCCGACGGTGACCGCCGAACCGTGCAGGCCCATCGCCACCCCGCGCACCTGCGCGGGCGCCAGGCGGCTGATCACGTCGGCGGTCGCGGCGAGCGTGGGCGCGCACAGGACACCGGCCGGCAGCAGTGCGAGCGCCAGCAGCCACCACTGCCCGCCGCCCAGCCCGACCGGCACCGTGCACGCGGCCATCAGCACCAGCAGCGCCGCGGGACCGGGCGCACGGGACGCCGCGCCGTACGCGAAGCCGCCGGCCAACGAGTACGCACCCCACAAGGCCAGCACCACCCCGGTCCAGCCGACCTGGTCCGCGTCCCGCATCGCGGCGACCACGGCGACGTCGCTGCCGCCGAGCACCAGCGTCGTGGCCGCCGCGACCGCGAGCATGCCCACCAGGCGCGGGCGCAGCCACTGCCGCAAGGGCACCGCCGGGTCCGTGCCCACCCCCTCCGCCTCGGTCCGGACCGGGGGATCGAGCAGGTAGAACGCCACCCCGGAGGCGAGCGCGGTAGCGGCCAGCGCCAGCATCGCCGCCCGCGGTCCGGCGGTCGTGGCCAGCAGCACCGCCAGCGCCGGCCCGACGATGAACGACAGCTCCACCGCCATCGAGTCCAGCGCGTACGCGGAGCGGCGCCGCTCGGGCGGGACGATCGCCGCGATCGACTGCCGGACGAGCGGGAACGCCGGAAGCCGCAACAGCCCACCGGCGAGGGCGGCGACCGCCAGGGCCGGGTACGGGAGCGCCTGCGCGGTACACCAGAAGATCGCCTCCACCACCGCGGTCGCCGCGACGACGGGGCGCAGGCCGTAACGGTCGACGAACCGGCCCAGGAGCGGTGTCCCCAGCGCCGCGCCGATCGTCACTCCCGCCCCGATCAGGCCCGCCGCCGCGTACCCCCGGTCGAGGTCGAGCACGACGTACAGGGTGAGCACGATGGCCGCGCACGCGCTCGGCAGCCGCCCCAGCAGCCCGACGGCGAGCAGCGACCGGACACCCGGCAGCGCCAGGACCGCACGGTAACGGGACATGTTCAACATGCCGATGATCATCGAGCCTCTGTCCTGTTTTTTCGAGTTTCATCGAAGTTCTTGCATCTATCAGTATGTTCTTTGTACCGTCCAGCGCATGGGCACCCACCCCCTTCCCCCTGCCCGGCGCTGGCTCGCTGCCGCCGCCGGCGCCGCACTCATCGCCGGTACGCTCGCCGTCGTGTCCGGACTCCCCCGGCCGCCGCGGCGGCGAACCCCGCGCTCGCGTTGTGGTACGACGAGCCGGCCACCGACTGGGAGACGCAGTCACTGCCGATCGGAAACGGCGCGCTCGGCGCGAGCGTCTTCGGCGGCATCCAGACCGAACGCCTCCAGTACAACGAGAAGACACTGTGGAACGGCGGTCCGGGCGACGGCCAGTACAACAACGGCAACTGGACCTCGCCCCGCCCCACCGCCATCGACGACGTGCAGGCCCAGCTCGACCGCGACCAGCGGATGGCACCGTCCACTGTGGCGAGCCGGCTGGGCGGACCACGGGCCGGGTTCGGCGCGTACCAGAACTTCGGCGACGCCTACATCGACATGACCGGCACACCCGGCGCGGTCAACGGGTACCGCCGCGAGCTCGACATCGCCGAGGCCACCGCCCGGGTCAGCTACGAGCACGGCGGGGTCACATACCGCCGGGAGTACATCGCCAGCAACCCCCGTAACGTCGTGGTCGCCCGGCTCACCGCGAGCCAGGCCGGGCGGGTGTCGTTCGTGCTGCGGCACACCTCGCCGCACGCCGGCGCGGCGGTCACCGTCGCGGGCGACCGCATCACCGTCCGGGGCACGCTGCCCAACAACCGCATGGTGTACGAGTCGCAGTTCCGCGTCATCACCGACGGTGGCACCCGCACCAGCGGTACCGACCGGATCACCGTCTCCGGCGCCAACAGCGCGACGATCGTCTTCTCCGCCGGCACCAACTACGCCCAGGCGTACCCGAGCTACCGGGGCACCGACCCGCACGACCGCGTCACGGCGGCGGTGGACGGAGCCGCGGCTCAGTCGTGGGACGCGCTGTGGGCCCAGCACGTGACTGACTACAAGGGACTGTTCGACCGGGTGACGCTCGACATCGGACAGCAGATGCCGAACATCCCGACCGACAACCTCCGCTCGGCGTACACCGGCGGCAGCAGCGCCGCGGACCGCGCCCTCGAAGCGCTGTTCTTCCAGTACGGACGGTACCTGCTCATCGCCTCGTCCCGCGCCGGCTCGCTACCGGCCAACCTCCAAGGCGTGTGGAACAACTCCACGAACCCACCCTGGGCCGCCGACTACCACGTCAACATCAACCTCCAGATGAACTACTGGCCCGCCGAGATCACCAACCTCGGTGAGACGACCGCGCCGCTCTTCGACTTCATCGACGGGCTGCGGCCGCCGGGCCGGGTGACCGCGCAGTCGATGTTCGGGGCGCCCGGCTGGGTGGTGCACAACGAGACGACCCCCTTCGGGTACACGGGTGTGCACGACTGGCCGACGTCGTTCTGGTTCCCCGAGGCGGCCGCGTGGCTGTGCCAGCACCTGTACGACCACTACCGGTTCACCAACGACACGGCGTTCCTGCGCGACCGGGCGTACCCGGCGATGAAGGAGGTCGCCGACTTCTGGATGGCCAGCCTGCACACCGACCCGCGGGACGGCAGGCTCGTCGTCTCGCCCAGCTACTCCCCGGAGAACGGTGACTTCACCGCCGGCGCCTCGATGTCCCAACAGATCATCTGGGAGCTGCTGAGCAACACCGTCGCGGCCAGCGCCACGCTTGGCCTCGACGCCGCCGCGCGGGCGCAGTGGCAGTCCACACTGGACCGCCTCGACCCCGGGCTACGGATCGGCTCGTGGGGCCAGCTCCAGGAGTGGAAGGGCGACTGGGACAACCCGGGCGACACGCACCGACACGTCTCGCACCTCTTCGGCCTGCACCCCGGCCGCCAGATCTCCCCGCTGTCCAACCCCTCGTACGCCACCGCGGCCCGGGTCTCGCTCAACGCCCGCGGCGACGGCGGTACCGGCTGGAGCAAGGCGTGGAAGATCAACTTCTGGGCCCGGCTGCAAGACGGCAACCGCGCGCACAAGCTGCTCCGCGAGCAGCTCACCGGCTCCACCCTGGCGAACTTGTGGGACACGCACCCGCCGTTCCAGATCGACGGCAACTTCGGCGCCACCTCGGGCATCGCCGAGATGCTGCTCCAGAGCCAGACCGGCGTCGTCGACGTGCTCCCGGCCCTGCCCGGAGCGTGGGCGAACGGCGCGGTGACCGGGCTGCGCGCCCGCGGCAACGCCACGGTCGACGTCGCCTGGAGTGGCGGCGCGGCCACCCGGATCACGATCGCCGCCGGCAGCACCGGCAACCTGACCGTCCGCAATCCCTTGCTGGCTTCGGCGAACGTGGTCGACCTCACGACCGGGCAGCCGGTGACGCTGACCCGGAACGGTCCACAGGCGACGTTCGCCGCCGTGGCCGGACACCGGTACCAGACGGCGTCCGGGGCGACCCCGCCGCCCACGACCTCTCCCCGCCCACCACCCAGCCACCGACCTCGTCGCAGCGCGTCGAGGCCGAGTCGTACACCTCCCAGTCCGGCACGCAGAACGTCGCGGACGGCAACGCCCACGGCGGCACCCGGGTCGGCTACATCGACAACGGCGACTGGCTGGCGTACGCGTCGGTCAACCCGTCCGGCCGTACCGGCATCACGGCGCGGGTCGCTTCGGGCGGCACCGGCGGCACCATCCAGGTCCGCACGGGCTCGCCGACCGGCCCGCTGCTCGGCACGCTGAACGTCCCGAACACCGGCGGGTACGGCACCTTCGCCGACGTCTCCACGACGCTGAGCGCCGGCTCAGGCCCGCTGTACCTGGTGTTCAACGGCACCGGCACGGGTGGACTGTTCGATGTGGACGACTTCACCCTGACCGGCGGCGGAGGTCCGACCGACCCGCCACCAGCGCCGGTCAACCTGGCACTGGGCAAGCCGGCCACCGCGGACAGCTCCTGCGCCGCGATCGAAGGCCCGGAGAAGGCGGTGAACGGCAGCGTGTCCGGCGGCAACGCCGACAAGTGGTGCTCGGTGGGAGGGTCGAAGTGGTGGCGTGTCGACCTGGGCACGGCGACGACGGTGGGCCGCTTCGTGGTCAAGCACTCCGGCGCGGGTGGCGAGAACGCGGCCTGGAACACCCGTGACTTCGACATCCAGACCAGTGTGGACGGTGCCACGTGGACGACGCGGGTGCAGGCCCGCGCCAACACCGCGAACGTCACGACCCACACGATCGGGCCGGTGAGCGCCAGGTACGTGCGGCTGAACGTGCTGGCGCCCACGAGCAACACCGATATGGCCGCCCGCGTCTACGAGTTCGAGGTGTACGCCTCGTAGCTGTCAGACCGAACGCGTAAACGCGGTCGCGGCGCCCAGCCCGGTCGGTCCACGCAGGGCCGGCACGGGTGGCGCCGCGACCGCGCGGGTGCTCACCGCAGCGGCGGCGGGACGTCGCGGTAGCTGTCCGTGTAGTAGGTGCCCACCCGATCCCGGTACTCGGGCGTGGCGAACGTGTCCTTGTCGTACTCCGGCGAGGACTTGATCTGCTCCTTGGTACGGTCCACGTAGACCTTGCGCTCGACGTGGTCCACGTGCTGGACCGTGCCGGCCGGCAGCAGCACCTTGCGTCCGAAGATCCACGGGCCGGTGTCCACGACGAGGTACGCCTCGCCGACCGCGTAGCTGGCCTCGTCGATCGAGCCGATGCCGCCGTCGGTCGCCTCGACGTCGTAGCCGGCCAGGCTCGCGTGCGCTTCCTCGTCGGCCTCGAGGCTCTCGTCGCGCCGCTTTAGCAGCGTGGGGTCCTGGCCCATCAGCAGTCCCGGATCGCGCCAGGCCCAGGGGATGAAGGGTTGCATCATGACTACCTCCTCAACTTCCCCTTCGAGGTACCCGGCGGCGCGTCAGCCCAACCGTGGGGTGTACCGCACCTGGCCGTACCCGACGACCCCGAGCCCGCGCGGCCCGGGCAGGTCGAGGTAGGGACACTTGTCCACACCCTGCCGCAGGGTCGCCGACTCGTCCCCAGGAGTTATCCACAGGAGTGCACCGGTGCCGATCCACGGCTCCAGGTCGAAGTCGTACCGCTCCACGCCCGACCTCTCCCGCTCCCAGCCCGTCCACAGGCCGTCCTCGACCACCGGGTACGAGTCGCCGCCCCACAGGTTGACAAGCCTCGTACCGGCCGCCGGCCGCCCGAAGTAGCTGATCGCCCAGCCGGTGTGCCGCCCCACGGCCACCTCGGCGATCACCGCGCGCACCTCCGGGGCCGAGCCCAGGATCCGCGGCACCACGAACGGCGCGCCCGGCCCTGGCACCACCGGGAACGGGGTGTACTCCACCGGCTCGGCCAGCCGCATCGCCCCGGTCATCGCCACCCACGTCGGCGGCCGCGTGCGGGGGTGGCGGCGCGCTCCGCTCGGGTACTCCCAGAACCATCCGTCCAGCCCGGCCGTGTCGATCGGCCACCAGACCGGCGCGTCGGTGAACGGGCAGCGCGCGACCGGCACCTCGGGCAGCAGCTCCCGGTAGCGCTCGGTGACCTTCTCGAAGGCGCGCCACAGTGGAGCGGCTTCCAACGCCGGGCGGATCCGTGCCTCGGCGCGCAGCCGCTCACCCTCCTCCAGCAGGAGCGTCCGTTCCCGCACGGGCCCAGCGTGGCAGAGCAGGTGGCACCCGGTACACGGACGGAATCGGGCCATCCGGCGAAGCGTCAGGGCTGGTAGGTAACTATGTAGCGGAGGAATGCCGGCACGGTTACCGTGTGTCGTGCGCATCAACCACCTCGGCCTGCCGGTACGCGACCAGCAGCGGAGCGTCACCTTCTACCAGCGCTACTTCGGCTTCGACCCGGCCACCGCGCAGCGGTACCCCGACGGCACCGTGTTCGTCCGGGACGCCGACGGGTTCGACCTCGCCCTGCACGCCGTCGAGGAGGTCGGGCAGTCGCCGGAGTTCCTGCACTTCGGCTTCCGGCTGCCGGCGCCCGACGACGTCCGCGCGCTGCTAAGGCGGCTGGACGCCGACGGGGTCGAGGTCGTCGAGCGGTACGACGAGCCGGAGTACACCGCGTTCAAGTGCCTCGACCCCGACGGCCACCGCGTGGAGGCCTACTGGGAGCCACCCGCGCGCTAAGCCTGTTTGCCCGCCCGGGCGCCGCGCCGCCGGCACGGGCTTTCACCGCGGCGCCGCCCGGGGCCGGCAGGTCCGGCACGGGCTTTCACCGCAGCGCCGCCCGGGGCCGGCAGGCCCCAGGCAAGGGGCTTTCACGGCGGCGCCGCCCGGGCGCAGCATGTCCGGCGCGGGCTATTCGCGGCGGCGCCGCCCGGGACCGGTCCAGCAAGGGCTTTCGCGGCGCTGCCGCCCCGGGCGGCAGCTTCTCGGGAGCGGGGCCTAGGCCGCCGCGCGGTCGTCCACAGGGCGGCGGCGCCGGTTGACGTCGGCCAGGTACGGGGTCTGCCAGGCGCCGTCGGCCCGGTACAGGTCGGTGCCCGGCGGGACGATCTCGTCGATCCGGTCCAGGGTGGCGTCGTCGAGGGCCAGCGTCGCGCCCTTGAGCAGGCCCTCAAGTTGTTCCATCGTGCGCGGGCCGATGATCACCGAGGTGACCGCCGGGTGGGCCGCGGCGAACGCGACCGCCAGCTCCGGCAGCGTGCACCCCAGGTCCGCGGCGAGCGCCACGAGCTTTTCCACAGCCTCGAACTTGGCGGCGTTCCCAGGAATGGACGGGTCGAAGCGGCCCGGGTTGAGCCGCGCGCGGCCCGTGGTCATGTCGACGGGCTGGTCCTTGCGCACCTTGCCGGAGAGGAAGCCGGAGGCGAGCGGGCTCCAGGTGAGCACGCCCATGCCGTACCGCTGGGCGACCGGCAGCACGGCCGCCTCGATGCCGCGGGCCAGGATCGAGTACGGCGGCTGCTCGGTGCGGAACCGGCCCAGGCCGCGCCGCTCGGACACGTGGTGGGCCTCGACGATCTCCTCGGCGGGGAAGGCCGAGCAGCCGAACGCCCGGATCTTCCCGGCCCGCACCAGGTCGGTGAGCGCCGAGAGGGTCTCCTCCACATCGGTCGTGTGGTCCGGCCGGTGGATCTGGTACACGTCGATCCAGTCGGTGCGCAGGCGGCGCAGGCTCGCCTCGACCTCCTGGACGATCCAGCGGCGCGAGTTGCCACCCATGTTGGGGCCCTCGCCCATCGGGAAGTGCACCTTCGTGGCGAGCACGACGCTGTCCCGCCGGCCCTCCAGCGCCTTGCCGACAATCTCCTCCGACTCGCCGGCGGAGTACATGTCCGCGGTGTCGACGAAGTTGACCCCCTGGTCAAGTGCGGCGTGGATGATCCGGGCCGAGTCGTCGTGGTCGGGGTTGCCCACCGAGCCGAACATCATGGTGCCGAGACAGTGGACACTCACGTGAATACCGGTGCCCCCGAGTACGCGGTAACGCATGATCGTGAGCGTAGGAGTTAGAGAACGCTCGAAGTCAAGCGGCGACGCCCGCCGACGGCTGCGGGGCGCGGGCCGCTTCCACCGGAGCCCGGCGAAGCGCCAGCGGGCGGGCCACGGCGGCGGCGCCGGCCAGCGCGAGCACCGGCATCAGCGCGGTCACCGGGCGCAGGCCGCTCACCGGGTCGGCGGTCATGGAGAGCACGAGCGCGGCCGCCACGGCGCCGAACGCGAGCGGTACCGCCGGCTCGTCCCGCCAGGCCCGCACGCCCACCACCGCGACGAGCGCGACCACCGCGACCACCATGAAGTCGGAGGCGAGCGCTATCCAGGCGAGGACCAGCGCCGGGTCGCCCGCGGCCGTGCTGACCAGGTCGCGGCCGGAGGCGGCGCGCGACCCCAGCGCGACGGCGATAGCGATGGCGCCGGCGAGCGGATACGGCGCCCACGGGTTGCGCGCCCCCCGGTCCAGGCGGGTGGCCCAGGCGGCGAACGCACCGGCGACGACCACCCCGGCGAACGGGTCCAGCGCGGTCGCGAGCAGCACCCCCGAGCCGAACCAGAACGGGCCGCCCCGGGGCGCTCGCTCCTGCCATGGCAGCGCGCACAGTCCTGCCGCGACGGCGAGGGCGGCGAAGGGTTCGAGGAAGTCCGGCCGGGCGAGCGGCACCATCACCGTCGGCACGAGCATGAGCGCGCCGGCGACGAGCCCCGACCGGCCCCAGAGGCGGCTGCCCTGCCAGGCGACGAGCGCCACCGCCGCGCCGTACGCGAGGATCGGCGTCGCGCTCTCCGGCCAGGTCGCGACGATCGGGTCGGCCAGGGCGGGACCGCTGCCGACCGAGGCCTTGCGAATGTTGATATTGCGGAGGACGAGCGACAGCACCAGGTACCCGATGCCAAGGGCGACCCACGCGGTGACCGGCACCCGCGACGGCGTCTCGGGCGGCGGACCCGATGGCGGCGACTCGGTCGCGGTGGACGGGCGGCGGCCGGCGGTGAGGTCGGCGAGGAGGGCGACGGCGGCGAGCACGTACACCGGGTAGTTCGGGGTGTGGTACCGGAAGATCGAGTCGTCGTTGACGATCAGGTTGAGCGCGAGCGTGGTCCCGATCATGCCCACCACCAGCGCGGACAGCTCGCTGCGGAACCGCCACCCGACGCTCAGCAGCGTGGTCAGCAGTACGGCGGTGAGCACCAGGTCGGTGCGGATGTGGTCCCAGTCGCCGGCCACGATGCGCGCGGCGGTCGCCGGCACCGAGGCGGCCACCTCGGCGAGCCCCTTCGTGCCGGTGTTGGCCTCGTATGTGGCGAATGTGGAGAAGCTGCCCGCGTACGAGGCGGTCATCTGGCCCTGTACCCACACAATGGCGCCGGTGGCCGCGACGCCGGCGGCGGCGAACGGCGCCCAGGCGTTCCGCACCTGCCGGTCGCGCACCGCGACGACGAGCCAGGCCAGGGCGGTGCCGACGGTCACCGAGACCGCGAACTGCCTGGTGAACAGCCCGAACCCGAGCAGCACCACGAACGCCACCACGTCGGGCCAGCCGGTGCGGCGGCGCAGCGGCAGCGCGAGCATCGCCGCGGTGGTGAACGCCATCGCGAGCGCCTCGGTGTTCGCGTGCACCGCCCAGTTGGCGGCGAGCCACGGCGTGATCGCGAGCGCGCCGGCGAGCAGCCCCCACCGCGGCCCGAACATGCGGGCGGCGAGGACGGCGAGGCAGGCAACACCCGCCGCGTACGCGACGACGGAGAGCGCCACCATCGACCACGGCCCGAACACCGCGACGAACGGGACAGAGAGTAGCCGGGTCATCACCCGCGGACCGACGGTCGCGGCGTAGTCGCCGGCGAAGTACATCTGGTAGTTCTCGGCGTGGCACCACGGGAGGCTCGACGTGGCACAGTCGATGCCGTCCTTGTCGGCCAGGAACTCGACGGTGCGCCGCACCGCCTCCGGCTCGGAGTCACCCAGCAGCCGGAATGTCCACGCCAGATGGAACGCCGTGTCCGGGCCCCACTGCACCCGGGTCACGATCGTCACGTAGACCGTCGCGACGTACAGCACCGCCAGGAAGAGCCAGCCGAGCAGCGGAAGCGACGTGGCCGGACGCCTCGTCACCGCACGTCCTCTCGCCACCTCGACCGCACGACATCAAGCTATCAAGCCGGCCGATCTGCGGAAACGCCAAGGTGACGGGGATGTTTCGCGCTGATCGGTCATGGTGGAACGTTCTCACGCCCCGCGACTCCACGTGTTTTTGTGGCGACAGAAAGTAGCGTCCGGGTGACCCGGATTGTCGCTTTGTTGGTAGCGTGCCGCCGTGGGGTTCGAGGGACTGATCGAGCACGTGGCCCGCGGCTTCGAGCTGGCCGGCGTCGCGGTGCTGATCGTCGGCCTGGTCTGGTCGGCCGCCGTCGCGGTCCGGCTGTGGCGCCGCGCCGGGGGCCGCCGGGCATACCAGGCGGTGCGCGAGTTCTTCGGCGGCTCGCTCCTGCTCGGGCTCGAAGTGCTGGTCGCCGCCGACCTGATCCGCACCGTCGCGGTAAACCCGACGCTGGAGAGCGTCGCGGTGCTGGGGCTGATCGTGCTGATCCGGACGTTCCTCAGCTTCTCGCTCCAGATCGAGATCGACGGTGTACCCCCGTGGCGCCGCGCCATGACCAGCGGCGCGACGCTGATGGCGCGGGGCGCGTCGCGCGCCAACTCCTCAGCTGACCCCTCTCCTTCTGGCTCCTCTTCTAGCTCCGATTGACGGCATATACCGATCGACGGTACGTTGCTCGGCATGGCAATGCAGGAGCCGACGTTTTTCATCTTGACCGCGCTCGCCGAGGAGCCCCGGCACGGCTACGGCGTGATGCGCGCGGTGGGCGACCTCTCCGAGGGCCGGCTGTCGCTACGCGCCGGCACCCTCTACGCGGCACTCGACCGGCTGACCGAGGACGGGCTGCTCACCGTCGACCGCGAGGAGGCGGTCGACGGCCGGCTGCGCCGCTACTACCGGCTCACCGACGACGGCGCCGCCGCGCTGGAGCGCGAGGTGGCCCGCCTGCGGGCGAACGCGTCTCTGGCCGCCGCCAAGCTGCGCCGCGCCGGGTTCGCCTTCGGCGCGATCGGCTGAACGGGTGGAGACGCGCGGCCCCCTGGAGCGGGCCTACCGCCGGCTGCTGCTCGCCTACCCCCGGCGCTACCGCCGCGAGCGCGGCACCGAGATCCTGACCACGCTGCTCGACGCGGCCCGCCCCGACCAGCGCCGCCCGTCCCCGCGCGACGCCCTCGACCTGGTGCTCGGTGGCCTGCGCCGCCGGCTGGCCATCCCGCGCGGCCCGCTCCCGGCGGCGGCCGCCACCGTGGTCGCGCTGCTGGCCGCGCTCGGCGCCGCCGCCGGCACCGGCTGGCGCGCCGCCGCGCCCGAGCCCGACCCGGGGCGGCCCGCGCGGTGGTCGAGGCCGCGATCCCGCACGAGCCCGCCGGGGATCAAATCACGGACAACCAGCCGCTGTACCTCGCGCCCGGCGCCAACTTCGACCCGGCGTCGGCCTGGGTGGGCTTCTCCTACGCGGTACCGGCCAGCGCGATCCCTTCCGAGGTAGCCGGTGCACGCGAGCGCCTGGTGGCCCAAGGGTGGGAGGCGACCCCGATCCGCGACGACCACGGCCTGGTCTCCTTCTGGGCCGCCCATGGCGAGCACGTCGTGCAGGTCGGCGGCTACCCCGGCGGGACGGAGCCGCTGTGGGCGAACGTGCACGGCCGCGCCCCCGGCTGGTTCACCGCCGTGGTCCTGGCCGCCGCAGCCGCCGGCGCCCTGATCGGCTGGCTGGCGGCGGGATGGACACTGCGCCGCCGACGCCCGGCGGTCACGGTCCTTGGTGGCCTCGGCGTGTTGACCGGCATCCCGGTGCTGCTCTCCGCGACCAACCACGCCGTGGCCGCCGTCGTGACCGGCGGCTGGTCCACGATGGACGCTCTGTTCCCGGCGACCGCCGTGTCCGCGGTCCACCCGCTGGGCATCTTCGCCGCGGCGTGGCTGCTGCTTGCCGCGCTCACCGCCGGCCTGCGCGTCCGGTCATCCCGCGGCGTAAACCCCTGGCCGCTCAGCCTGTGGACGGCGGCGGCCGCGCACCTGGCGTTCGCCGCGGCATGGTGCCTGGTCGTCGGTCTCTATCTGACCCGCCTGGCCGCGAACGGCGGCGACCGCCAAGGCATGCTCGGCGGCGCGTACGACCCGAAGGACCTCGTGCCGTTCGGCAGTGGCCCGATGAACCCGTTCGTCTGGGCGTACGACCTGCTGAGCCTGATGTTCGTGCTCGGCTTCCTGGCCAGCCCCGGCCTGCTCAGCGTATCGGTACCGCTACTGGTGGCCAGCCGCCGCACGGTGGCCGCGGTCTCCGGCCGTGTGGCGTGGCGCGTGCTGCTGGTGGCGGCCGCGACCGCGCTCGCCCTGCCGCTGGCGGTGGCGACGCCGCTGGGCCGCGATGCACTGACGTGGTGGCTGGACTGACGGTCTTTGTTGGCTCACACCAGGATGGCTCCGCTCGCCTCCAGGACTTCGAGCGCGGCGGCGTCGAGGCCACAGTCGCGGGAGAAGGTCGCGCCTTCCAGGCGCGAGGTCAGGATCGCCCGGGACATGAGCTCACCGGTATCGAGCCTGCGTCGGACGATCTCGCCACAGTTAGTGGCATAGAGGAATGACTCCCCGTCCGGATGGGACGTGTATGCGTATGCGCCGAGCGCCAACGGTACCTGCCAGCGTGGTGGCCCTCCCCGCAGCGGCCAACCCTTGATAAGCCTTTCCCGGAAGGTGAGCACCGTGTCGCCCGGTGCGTAAAGTGCCAACCCTTCCCCGTGGCCATGCCGGGCTCCGATGCCCTCTGCCCGCCAGATCAGCACGCCTGCCATGTCGTACAGCAGTGCGGTGTCGCGGTCGTCCAGGCTGCACCACACGGTGTCCCGACCGAAGATCGTTCGTCCACGCGGGACCCGCCAGCGAGCCAACTCCTCCCACCGGCCGGAACCCTCATCATAGCGATCAACGACGATGTCCTCGCCGGCCATCGAAGCGTTGCAGATACCGTGCGTGTCGCCATACATGGAGTGGTAGATCCCCAGCGTCCCTGCTTTCTCCGGCGGGAACGGCAGTACGGCTTCCACCGCCAGATCGGGCAGCCTGTGGACGGCAAGGCGGGCCGGATCGCCCACGAGCATGGCGGGCACGCCCTGCCATCGAATGGGCCACGCACGCCGGATCGGGCCTACGGGCGTCATCTGCCCGGTGCCCGCACTCACGATCGCCTGGTAACGCGCACCGCCATAGAACCGATCACCGCTGAGCGCGAGAATGGTTCGTGACTTCGCGAGGACCAGTCCCGGGCGGGGTGTGGCGAGCTGGCGGGGAGCGCCACTGAGGTCGCCGCCGTCCCATGCGAACAATGCCTGGTCGGTGTCCGCGACGATCGTGCCGTCCTCGGTGACGACGACACCGTCCACACCGATCGGGCTCTCGAGGATCTCCGGGCTGTCGAGCCGCGCGCCGACGAGGCACGCCCCGCGCAGGTCGACCTCGGCGAGGCCGGCCTCTGTGAGATCGGTGTCCCGCAGGTCCGCGCCGGCCAGCGACAGCCTTCCCCGCGGGGGCACGAGCCCGACCAGACGCGCGCCGGCGAGCTTGAGCCGCTCCCCCGGCAGCCCGGCGGCCATAACGCAGTTGGCACCAGCCACACCGGCGCTGGCGCCGACCGGGCCTGTGGCCCGGGCGATCGCGAGCATCCGCTCCGCACCCTCCGGATGCGCCGCGACCATCGACCGCAGGAACCCGGCGACCGTGGGATTGACCCGGGTCTGGCCGAAGGTCTCCGCGAGCCGTGGCATCGCCTCGGTGGTGAAGCCGGACAGCGGCGGCAGCGTGCCATCCGGCCGCCGGTCGGCGAAGTAGGTCGACCAGAGCGCCGGCGCCCCGTCCGCGGAGACCGTGCCCAGCAGGTCGAGGAACGCCCCGCCGAGCACGCCGAGCTCGGCCGCGAACTTGTACGCCACGAACCATTCCAGAAGCGACCGGTGCGCCGGCGTGTACTGGCCGGCCGCGTCGCGGTTGAGCAGCGTCTGGGCCCGCATGTCGTGTTCCCAGTGGTCGAGGTCGCGCTCCGCCGCGACCGCCGCGCCGAAGTAGGCGCGCAGCCGCTCCGGGAACTCCCGGTAGTGCATGCTCAGCGTGCTCGTCGACTCCATCTCCCAGGCAAGCTCGCTCAGGAAGTACACCTTGTCCGCCCGGCTGGTAAAGGTCCGCTCCGCCTTGATGTCCTCGTCGAGCTTGTGCCGGATCGCGTAAAGGTAGACGTGCGACAGGTCGACCGGCCCGCCGGCCCGGATCTCGGGCAGCGCGGTGAGCACGAGGTCGGACATGACCGGGCGGCGAAGCAGGTCGCGCAGGCCGGGATCGCCGGTGACGAGCCTGATCACCTCCACGTCGGCCGTACGCCCGCGGATCATCCGGTCGATCTGCGCGTCGTCCAGCGGCGAGATCTCCACGACGTCGAAGCGGGGCTTCTCACCCTCGGGCGGGGCCGCCGCCGCATGCACCTCGCCGCTGAGCAGGCGGCGTGTCTCGTCGGCGTCCGGGAAGTGCTCGGTACGGCTGCTCAGCAGCACCTTAGTACCGGGGTGGGTGACCTTGGCCAGCTCCCAGAAGTTGGCCACCATGGTCTGCCGGTCGACGCGCGCGGCCATCTCGTCGAAGCCGTCGAAGATCAGCAGGAAGCGCCCGGTGCGGTTGAGGTACTCGAAGACGCGCTCGTTGAGCGCGATGTTGCGTTCGAAGAGGAACTTGGAGACGACGGCCGCCACGTCCGCCGCCTTCGCGTAGTCCCGCAGCGGGATCAGCAGCGGCAGCCGTGGGCGGACCCGGCGCTCCTCGCGCGCCGCCCGCCACAGCTTCGCGAGCTGCCACGCCAGGTGCAGGCTGAACCAGCTCTTGCCGCTGCCGAACTCGCCGAGCACCGACAGGTGCTCCCGCGCCGTGTCGTCCAGCCACCGCTCCGCGTACTTGTCGAGGCCGCCGCTGCCCCACGCGTACTCGCTCGACGTCCCGTCCGGGTCGTCGCGGTGGCAGGAGAGCGGGACGTAGCGGTCGGGCAGGCCGAGGCGCTCCACCTCCTGGTCCAGCCAGTCGACGTACGGCTCGAAGTCCGCCGCCATGTCGACAAGGTCGTCGAACGTCAGGCAGAGCACCGAGCCGTCCTGCTCGGCGGCTCTCTCCGCCGCGGTGCTGATGCGGCGGCGGGCGACAAGCCAGACGCCCTGCGCGCCCTGCCGTGCCTTCTCCGCGAGCGCCCAGGCGACCTGGCCGGCGAGCAGCTCACCGTCCACTCCGATCAGCACGACGCGGCCGAACCGACCTGGGGTGACCGGCGCCTTGACGAGCCAGCCGACCTGTCCGCCGGGCACCTCCAGGCGGTCGAGCACGGGATGGTTCGTGGCGGCGAGCCATTCGACGATGTCCGACTCCAGCCGCTCGAGGGACGTGGCCTCGCGGCGTGCCGGCTCCCGCTCCTGCCGGGCCTCCTCCTCGCTCTGCCGGACCTGCTCGATCCGCCCCAGCCCGGCACGGATGTCCTCCGCGAGCCGGTCGATCTTGCGGTCCGTGACAACCTGCGCGGGATTGCGGGTCCGCGCCACAAGACCCTCGAACACCGGGATGAACCCGTCGATCTCCTCGGCGTCCCGGTTGTGCAGGCGGCCGTACTCGCCCGTCTCCCGGTTGCGCTCGACCGCGTCCCGCACCTCGGCCCGGACCCGGTCCCAGTCGCCGGTGGCGAACGACTTCTCGAACGTGTCCCGCACCCACTCGTCGCCCAGCAACCGCACCACGGCCTCGGGCTTGCCGTCGCAGTAGTCCGCCAGCGCCCGAGCGTAGACGCTGCGAAAGTCGGCCGGCGGCACGTCGCCCGCCAGACCGAGCTTCTTGAGCACGCCGACAACTTCGGGACTGCGAAGCGCGCGCTTCTTCGCCGGGCCGGCAGCCACCGTCAGGAGGGCACGCGCCACCGCCAGGATCGGATCGGTCACCCCTCCGGGATACCACGCCATCCACAGCGGACGGCCGCTGTCCCGCCGCCGTGTCGAAGTCGGCCTTCTGACATCGCCGCCGTTGTGACGGCGCCCCGCCTGCCGCCCACCGCCTTGTGTCCGTCAGCCCTCCGACATCGCCGCCGTTGCGACGGCGCGCAGTGTGCTGCCCGCCGCGTCTCTCAGCCCTCTGACATCAGGGCCGTCGTGACGGCGCACCGCGTGCTGCCCGCCGCCTCCGACATCGCGGCCGTTGTGACGGCGCACCGCGTGCTGCCCGCCGCTACAGCGAAGTCGGCCCCTCTGACATCGTGGCCAGCATGACGGCGCACCGCTTTCTGTATCTGGTCCGGCACGGCGACGCGGTGGACGATGGCGACCTGAGCGACGCCGGTCGCGAGCAGGCCACGCTGCTTGGGCGGCGACTCGCCCGGCTACCGATCGCGGCTGTCCATCATGGACCGCTGCCGCGCGCCGCACAGACCGCCGCACTGATCGCCGATCATCTGCCGGGTGTCCCGGTGCGCAGCGCCGAGGAGGTAGGCGACTACGTGCCACCGGTGCCCGACCCGGCCGCGCTGCCCGAGCCGTACGCCCGCTTCCTCCTCGATGTGACTCCCGCCGAGTACAAGCGCGGCGCCGACCTGGCCGCCGCCGCGATAGCCCGGCATGCGGGCACAGAGGGCCGGTCCCACGAGCCGATCGTCACGCACAGCTTCACGGTCGCGTGGTTCGTGCGGCACTCGCTGGATGCTCCGGCCGCACGGTGGCTCGGCCTGAACGCGGCCAACACCGGCCTCACGACGATCCTCTACCGGCCGGAACGCCCACCCGCGCTGGTGGCATTCAACGACCTGAGCCACCTACCGGAGCGGCTCCGATGGACCGGCTTCGCGCCGGAGGTTCGCGCTGCCTTCGGCGCCTGACGCTCACCCTGCTCAGACCGCCATGAACATCGACGCCCACCATTTGCCGGTCGCGCAGCGGCGATTGCGTGGCCGCGTCCGGGCTGGACCCCACTGGCGCCGGGAGGCAGGTGCCCGCTCACCGTCCACATGCCCGGGGCGACGCGCCGCCCGGGCACTATCCACATGCCCGCGGCCACGCGCCCCGGGCGCTATCCACACCTCGGGCTCCTGTGCGCACTCTTCCCGCTCGCCACCGCCGGTCGCCCGGCGACGGCCCGATCCGCCCCGGCGCGCGCCTCACCAACTCCACCGCCACGCCGATCGCCCTGTCCCGGCTTAAGCTGCGGCACGGGGTTCACCCGCGACCGCGGCGCACCCGCTCCACACCTGGGTCGGCTGCGACGCGGTGACCAGGTGCGTCGTGCCGCTGTCCACACCCGGCGGGGCGCCGACGCCTAACTTGAGGTCGGCTTCACGAACGCGGCGGGCACGCTCCACGGCTCGTCGGCGACCGGCCCGGTGCAGCTGCGGGTGGCCAAGCGCGACAACACGCATTCGCGGAGGGGAACGACTACAGCTGGACGCCCGAACGCGCCGTCGACGGCGTCCGGATCGGCGGCACCGAGCCCTGACCGCGGTCACCCGTGTTGAGGTGAGTAAATGAAAGGTGCCTGTGGTGTGATTGCAGCGTGACGGCTCCAGCCTGGTACCAGGTGGCCGCCGAGCAGGCCGGCGACGGTTCGCTGTTCGCCGCGACCGTGCTCGTCCTGGCCACGATGACGACCGGCGTCGTGACCGGCGTCTTCGGCCTGTACGCGAACACGATCATGCCGGGATTGGGCAAAACGGACGATCGTACCTTCGTCGGCGCGTTCCAGCAGATCGACCGGGCGATCATCAACCCGCTGTTCATGGCGTTCTTCTTCGGGGCGCTCATCCTCACCGGGCTGGCCGGCGCGCTGCATCTCGGCGACGCCGGCCGCCGGGCACTGCCGTGGATCGCGATCGCCTTCGGGCTGTACCTGATCGTCGTGATCATCACGATCGCGGTGAACGTGCCGCTCAACGACGCCATCAAGTCGGCCGGCGACCCCGACCGGATCAACGACCTTGCACAGGTGCGCCGCGACTTCAACGAGGACCGCTGGCGGGCGTTCAACTGGGTGAGGGTGGTGCTGAGTACGAGTTCGTTCGCGCTGCTGTGCGTCGCACTGCTCCAGCACGGACGGCAGGGTTAGGCGCGTCGCGGTGCCCTGCGTCGCGCCGCTTTGGCACGGCCGGCACACGGACGTCCGGTGTCCCTGCCGCTCTGGCACGGCAGGAGCGCGGGCGTCAGGCGTCCCGGCGGGTGTACTCCGCGGGGCCGAAAAATACCAGCACCGTCAGGTCTTCGGTGATGTCGGTGAAGCGGTGCTCCTCGCCCGCCGGCACGAACACCACCGATCCCGGCCCCACGTCCACCGTTCCTGACTCTGCGGTCAGCCGGGCGCGGCCGGCGGCGACCACGTACACCTCGTCCTCGGTGTGTGGGCTCTGGGTGTCCTCGCCGCCCACCGGAATGCAGTATGTGCCGACGCTCAGGTCGGGCACGCGCAACTCCTCGGTGTACCGCCGTCCCTCCCCCGGGTCGGGTGGCGCGAATCGGCCGGCGCTCGACAACACCTGCATGGGCCGAGGTTAGCGGAATTGAGTCGCGGACCAGGCGGGTGTCCGGGCTATGGTCGGTGCCGTGGTCGAGTTGGTCGAGGTGGGTCCGGACGACTGGCGGCTCTGGCGCGAGCTGCGGCACAAGGCGCTCGGCGAGGCGTCGTACGCGTTCAAGAGCACCCTCGCCGAGTGGCAGGGTGACGGCGACCGTGAGCAGCGGTGGCGCGACCGCCTGGCGATTCCCGGCTCGTACAACCTGGTCGGCGTCGTCGACGGGCGGCCGGTGGGCATGGCCAGCGGCTATCCAGAGGACGACCCGGAGGTCGTGTGGCTGCATTCGATGTGGGTCGACCCGGCCGCGCGCGGCGTGGGCGTCGGCGATCGCCTCATCGCCGCGATAGTTGAGTGGGCGGCCAAGTCCGGCGCGCGGAAGATGATGCTCGGCGTGGTGGAGGGCAACACCAACGCCGAGGCGCTCTACGTCCGCCAGGGCTTCGCGTACACCGGTGAGGTCAACGGAATGATGCCGGACGGTGTACGGCGGGACCTGGCGATGGCCCGGACGCTCAACGCCTAGGGTGGACGTCGTGACACGCGAGGTGTGGGCGCGCGGAGACGCGTACGAGGCGTATGTCGGGCGGTGGAGCCGGCGGGTGGCGGCCCAGTTCGTGCGGTGGCTGGATGTGCCGGCCGGCCGCCGCTGGCTGGACGTGGGGTGCGGCACGGGGGCACTCAGCGCAACTGTGCTGACACTCACCGACCCGGCCGAGGTGACCGGGGTCGACCCCTCGGACGGATTCCTGGCCACGGCCCACGCGCAGGTCGCCGACCCGCGCGTGTCCCTTATGGCCGGTGACGCGCGGGCGTTGCCGCTGCCGCCCGCCCGCTTCGACGCGGTGGTGAGCGGGCTGGCGCTCAACTTCGTACCCGAGCCGGCGCAGGCGGCCGCCGAGTGCGCCCGGGTCGCCGCACCAGGCGCGGTCGTCGCCGCGTACGTGTGGGACTACGCCGAGGGCATGGAGCTGATGCGCCAGTTCTGGGACGCCGCGGCCGCCCTCGACGCGGCGAGTGTCGAGCTCGACGAGGGGCGCCGCTTCCCGATCTGCCGACCGGGCCCGCTGCGGGCACTGTGGACGGACGCGGGTCTGGCTGACGTGTCCGTCGAGGCAATCGACATCCCGACGGTGTTCATCAGCTTCGAGGACTACTGGGAGCCGTTCCTGGGCGGGCAGGGGCCGCGCCCGCGTACGCGGTGTCGCTCGGCGAGGAGCGCCGCGCCGCGGTGCGCGACCTGCTGCGCGACCGCCTACCGTCCAACCCGGACGGTGCCATCGTGCTCTCCGCCCGCGCGTGGGCGGTCCGCGGTCACGTCCCCTCCGCCTGACCGGTCGCTCAGCCCTCCGCCTTCCTGGCCGGTCGGCGTGCCCGCGTTGTCGCCCAGCGCCACACCCTTGCTGGTCGGTTGGTGTTACGCCTCACTGGTCGCACAGCGCCGTGCCCGGCTGGTCGGTCGGTTTTCCACCTGACTAGGCGCTCAGCGCCGTCCCTGGCTGGTGGGTCGGTTTTCCGCCTGATTGGGCGCTCAGCGCCCAGCCTGACTGGTCGGTCGGTGCCCGCCTGACTGGGCGCTCAGCGCCGTGCCTGAGGTGTCGCTTTGCGCGGTGCCTGACTCGGCGCTCAGGGCGGCGGCACGCTGGAGCGCGACCGCCGCGAGGAAGCCGAACGAGATCGCCGACCCGGCCACCAGGCGAAGGCTCAGGCTGTCGAGGTGGGGCCAGGCGGCAACGATGAGGTACGCCAGCGGAGCCAGCAGGCACGCGACGGCCCACCTACGCCGGCCCTCGGCGACGAACCGCCGCCGGAGCACGAAACACACGGCCAGCCAGGAGGCAGCCGTCGCCGCGAACCCGACCTCGTGCAGCGCGCCGTGCCAGCTGATCCGCTCCGGCGCTCCCTCCGGTGCCCCGGGCGGGAAGCCGGCCCCCGCGTCGGTCACGAAAACGCCGGCCAGGATCAGCCCGATCCCGTTGACCGCCACGAGTACCGGCCCCCAGGTACCCGCCCGGCCGGGGCGCAGCACCCGTCGCAGGCCGGCGGCGCAGGCCAGCAGCAGGGCGCCACTCGCCACGAACGTGGCGATTTGGACCCAGCCCAGGTCGCCGAGGCTCAGCAGGCTGATCGGGTGGCGGGCGGGGTCGTAGCCGTCCCGGGTCAGCGCCTGCACCAGCCAGGAGCCAAGGAACACCGGCCCGGCGAGCACTCCGCACCACAACAGCGAACGCGTCGACATCGCGCGCTCCTCTCCGCTCGGGCGCCCCGTCCTGAGGCGCCGCTCAGCGGGGACGTCGGAGCGGAGGTACGCGAACGGACATCAGAGGCCGCGGGCGCGCAAATCCTCGACAAGCTGGCCGGTGACCGGCACGTCGATTCCGTAGCGGGTCGCGGCGCGGAGCACCGCCCCGCCGATCGCGTCGACCTCGGCCGGGCGCCCGGCCTCGACGTCGCGCAGCATAGAAGACTTCATGACCGCCGGGACCCGGTCGAAGAGGCCGATCACCGCACCGGTGTCCACAGTGGCCCCGGCGGCCCGCGCCACCGCCACCACCTCGTCCGCGACAGCCTCCAGGTCGGCGCGGCGCTTCTCGCGTACCTCGCCGGCGGTCGCGCCGTACGCCGTAGTGAGCAGCGCCAGTGGCGCCAGGAAAGCGAGCTTGTTCCAGAGCAGGGCGGCCTCGAAGTCACGCACGGAGGCGTCGATACCGGCCGCGCGCAGCTGGACGGCGAAGTTTTCCAGCTGTGTCCGCTGTGTCTGGTCGCCGGCTACGTCGACCTCGCAGAACGGGCTCGTGTGCACAATCCTCCCGGCCGCCACACGAGTCGACTCGACCCGAATCGCACCGGCGGCCACCTACGCGGCCGGGAACGACCTGCGCAGGACCGTCATGTGGTCGACGCCGTTGAGCAGTGGCAGCAACAGGCTGTCGCCGAGCACCTGCGCCGGTACGCAATCGAGGGCCGCGCCGAGCGTGGTCGCCTTGACAGCGACCACGCACACGTCGACTGGCGAGGCCAGCCGCGGCACGGCGGCGGCTGGCACGTGGAAGTCGCCGTACTGGACGCTGGACACGTCCAGACCACTGGCGGTCAGCGCGGCCACGGTATCCGGCCGCGCCACGTACACCACGGGGTGACCGGCTCGGGTCAGCAGGGCGCCGACCAGACCGCCGACGCCACCCGGCCCGACTACCGCCACGCTCCACGGCGACTCCGTCACGTGTCCTCCGTCAAGCCGCGAACGGTGTCAGCCCTGGCGGCCGGCGAACCGCGGGTTGACCCGGTTGACCACACGCACCCGGCCGCCGCGGCGAACCACCACCGCGCCAGGCTTGCGGGCCAGCGAACGTAGCGAACTACGAACCTTCATCATGGTCCCCTTTCCGATCCGCGTCGACCTTGCGGTCGGCGCCGGGATACGGAACGTTGAGGGCCCCGTCAGGATTCCCCGGTACGCCGGAAGACCCCAGACGGGTCGTAGGCCGCCCGAATCGCGTGGAGGCGGTCCGTGTTACGCCCGTAGTACAGGCTGTCCGGCAGCCCGGCCTCCGGGAAGTTCGGGTACCTGCCACCCGTCCCGTACGGCTCGACGATCTCCCAGGCGCGCGCGAGCCACTCCTCGCCGGGGTCGCTGGCCGTCAGCTTGAGCAGGAAGCGCTCCGCCCGGTGTGGGAAGGCGGTCGCCTCCTCGGGCACAGCGTTGTACGCCCCGCCCCACGGCGAGAAGTCCAGCTCACGGGCCTGCCCCGGCACCCGCGCGGCGACCAGGTGGTCCACCAAAGCGGCGACCGCGCGGTCCGGCAGAGGACGGCGGAAGTACGACGACCGGCACCGGTCCGGCAGCTCGGGTGGCTTGACCGGACCGTCGCCGTGCACGTCCAGCTCGGAGAGGAAACGCTTGACGTCCCGGAACGTTCCGGGCCGCCGTACCCGCGTGCGAGGTCCGTGCCCGACCGCGGCCGTGACCCGCGCCTCCAGCTCGCCCAAAACCACCATGGCTTGTGCGGCGTCGGCCACGCCGCTTCGCGCGGCGGGGAATGCCGCGTTGACGGCGGCATTGCCTTGCGCGGCTTCGGCCACGCCGCTCCACGCGTTGGCGGTGGCGCTGTCTTGCGCGACGGGTGCGGCAGTGCCTTGTGTGGCGCGTTGGACGGCAGCGGCGGCGCTCCCTTGTCCCGCTGGCGCGTCGCTGCCCATCGCGGCGAGTGGGGCGGCAGGGTCGGCGCTGTCTTGTCCGGCCTCTGCGGCGGGTGGCCCAGCGGCCGCGTTGTCGTCTTGTGTGGCGATTGGTGCGATGGCGGCGCCGAAGAGGCTGACCACCGGCGGCCGTGCCGGGTCGGCGGCGGCCGAGACGACGAGGCTCGCGGCGACACTGGCGGGTGCGTCCGGCGCGATGGCCTGCCAGGCCACGGCAACGGCGGCCGCGTGCTCGGGCGCCCACGTCAGGTGGAAGGCGACGGCGTCCGGCGCCGGCACCGTCGCGAACGTCAGCCGGGTCACGACGCCCGGCGCTCCCCCGCCCCGCAGCATCCAGAAGAGGTCCGCGTGCCGCTCGGCGTCGCACTCCACCACGCTCCAGCGCCGGAACGGGCTCGGCCCGCCGCCTCCATCGCCTGCCGCGCGCCGCGAGAGCCCAGACTCGCCGGCGGCGGCCGCGGGTCGCTGCTGGTAACCAGTCCCACCGGAGCCGACCTCGCCGATGGCCGCCCAAGCACTGTCCTGCTCACCACGCCCGGCGTCGGCCGCCGCAGCGCAATCCGGATGGCCAGGCCCGCCGTCAGCGGCTGCGGCGTCCACCACGACGCGGGCAGCGCGGAGGAAGTCGCAGGTGAGGCCATGGGTCCGGCCGAGGATGCCGAGCCCACCGCCGAGCGTGAGGCCGGTGATCCCGACCGTCGGGCCGCAGCCGGCGGGGATCGTCAGGCCGTGCGGAGCGAGGTGGTCGTAGAGGTCGCCGAGGCGCACGCCGGCGCCGACCGTCACGGTGCCGTCACCGATCTCGACCGCGTCCATCGGCGATACGTCCAGCACGACGCCGGTCGTCGAGGAACGGCCCGCGAAGCAGTGGCCGCCGCTCCGCACCGCGACCGGCAGTCGAGCGGCACCAGCGAAGTTGAGAGCCGCCTCAACATCCTCCTCAGTTGCGCACAGCACCACCGCCGCCGGGCGCACCTCGCGGTACCGCACGATCGGCGGTCGCCGCGCCTCGTCGTAGCCGGGCCGCCCCGGCCACAGCACCATCCCCGTGATCGCGCCGTCCAGCGCCGCCCAGTCCGCCATCCACCAGAGGCTATCCCCTCGGATTCTTGCGAGAGTGTTGTCGCGAGATTTCGAGTATTGGTTCAACTATTGCGAACATGTGTCGAGTCCTGGCACGATGACCGTCGATCCCTCAAGCCCGCACACCCCCTGAGGAGCGCCGACATGGCGGTATCGCGCCGTACCTTCGTGACGTCCGTGGCCGCCGGCTCCGCCCTGGCCGCCGTCTCGACGACCGAGATCGTCTCGGCCCTGACCAGCGCGGCCAGCGCCGCGAGCCCGCCCGGCGACGTGGTCGGGAAGATCTCCGTCGGCTACCAGGGGTGGTTCGCCTGCCCCGGCGACAGCGCCTCGATCGGCGGGTGGTGGCACTGGAGCCGCGACCGGTTCCAGCCGCCCTCGCCGAGCAACACCACGATCGTCTCCTGGCCGGACATGCGCGAGTACACGCGCGGCTACACCACCGCCTACCCCAACCTAGGCAACGGGCAGCCCGCCCAGCTCTTCTCCTCGTACGACCAGCAGACCGTCGACACCCACTTCCGGTGGATGCAGGAGAACGGGTGCGACACGGCGGCACTGCAACGGTTCAACCCGTTCGGCGACGAGGGGCCGACCCGCGACGCGATGGCGGTCAAGGTGCGGGACGCGGCGGAGCGCTTCGGGCGCAAGTTCTACATCATGTACGACGTCACAAGCTGGACCAACATGCAGTCCGAGCTGAAAACTGACTGGACCACCAAGATGTCGGCGCACACCGCCTCACCCGCGTACGCCCGGCAGAACGGCAAGCCGGTCGTGTGCATCTGGGGCTTCGGCTTCAACGACTCCGGCCGCCCGTTCGCGCCGGCGCCCTGCCTCGAGGTGGTCAACTGGTTCAAGGCGCAGGGCTGCTATGTGATCGGCGGCGTCCCCACGTACTGGCGGCAGGGCATCAACGACTCCCGGCCCGGCTTCCTCGACGTCTACCACGCGTTCAACATGATCTCGCCGTGGATGGTCGGCCGCACCGGCACGCTCGACGGCCTGGACTGGTTCTACGCCAACGTCAATGTGCCGGACCAGGCCGACTGCAACGCGCACGGCATCGACTACCAGCCCTGTGTGATGCCTGGTGACCTGTCCACCGGAGCTCGCGCGCACGGCGACTTCTACTGGCGGCACTTTTACAACATGGTGCGGGTCGGTTGCCAGGGCATCTACATCTCGATGTTCGACGAGTACAACGAGGGCAACCAGATCGCCAAGACCGCTGAAACCGCGGCCACCGTGCCGGCCGGCAGCGGGATCCGGCCGCTGGACGAGGACGGCACGTTCTGCTCGTCCGACTACTACCTGCGGATCACGGCGGACGGCGGCCGGATGCTGAAGGGCCAGCTCGCGCTCACCCCGGTGCGGCCCACGCCACCGGTCGCCGGAGGCGGACCCGACCCGCAGCCCGGCGGCAATCTGGCGGCGGGCCGGCCCACGTCGGCCAGCAGTCAGAACGGTGCCTTCGTCCCCGCCAACGCGGTGGACAACAACGCCGGCACCTACTGGGAGAGCGTCAACAACGCCTTTCCCCAGTGGCTTCAGGTAGACCTTGGGACGGCCGCGCAGGTCAACCGCGTGGTGTTGAGGCTGCCCTCAAGTTGGGGGACGCGCACCCAAACGCTGTCGGTACGCGGCAGCACCAACGGCTCGACGTTCACCACGCTCGCCGCCTCAGCCGGCCGAGTCTTCGACCCCGCGTCGGGCAACACGGTGACGCTGACCTTCCCGGCGACCAGCGCACGCTACGTCCGGATCGAGGTCACGGCCAACACCGGCTGGCCGGCCGCCCAGCTCGCCACCCTTGAGGTGTACGCGGCCACGGGCCAGCCCACCGACCCGCCGCCCACCGCGCCGGGCAACCTGACCGTCACCGCGAAGTCGTCGACCAGCGTGTCACTGTCCTGGACCGCGAGCACGGACAACGCGGGCGTGACCGGATACCAGGTGCTGCGCGGCGGCGCGGTCGTGGCGACCACCGCGGGGACGTCGGCGACCGTGACCGGGCTGAGCCCCGCGACGGCGTACAGCTTCCAGGTCACCGCCCAGGACGCGGCCGGCAACACCTCGCCGCCCTCCAACACGGTCAGCGTCACCACCGACCCCGCGCCGCAGCCGGGCGGCAACCTGGCGGCGGGCCGGCCAGCGACCGCGAGCAGCCAGACTCAGAGCTACGGGCCGGGCAACGTCGTGGATGGCAACGCGGGCAGCTACTGGGAGAGCGCGAACAACGCGTTTCCACAGTGGATTCAAGTGGACCTCGGGTCGGCGCTCTCGGTCGGCCGTGTGGTGCTCAAGCTCCCGCCGCCGGCCGCCTGGGCCACCCGCACGCAGACGCTCTCGGTGCAGGGCAGCACCAACGGCTCGACGTTCACGACGCTGGTCGCCTCGGGCGGGCGCACCTTCAACCCGGCCACCGGAAACCTGGTGACGCTCACGTTCCCGGCGGCGGGCGTCCGCTACCTGCGCGTCCAGATCACCGCGAACACCGGATGGCCGGCGGGCCAGCTGTCCGAGCTGGAGGCCTACGCCTCCTGACTCTCCGCTCAGCCCGGCCGCGGCCGACGTCACCGCACTGGTGGTCGGCCGCGCCGCCCTTCGCACTCATGCCTGCGGCGCGCCTCCGCGCTGGCGGCAAGGGACAGACCGGCCCGGTCCAGCACGACCAGACATCGGTGGCAATCTCGCCCGTGGTGGAGACTGCACGACCGGACATCGGTGGCGGTCTCGCCCATTGGCGAGACCGACGCTAACCCCAAGGCGCCTCCACACCCAAGGAGGCGCCTTGCGCCACTGCGCACGCGAACGCCTCGCCCGCCGCCCGCCCGAGGCCTCCGGACTCGCGGCCGCCCCGGCGCCTCCGCGCCCCGGACACCTCGGCCATGGACTGTCGGTGCCCCACAACCCCGGACACTCCGTGCCTCCGCTCCTATGGACGTCTTTCCGTGGACGCCTGGCACCTCCGCGCCCGCACACCCGGCGCCTTCGCTGCGCGGACGGCCGCCATCCCTGCGACCAGCCTTTACGTCAACAAGACGATTAGCTAGCATGGCCGCCGTGAGCGGACCGCAGCCGCAGTTCTTTGGGATGGCCGTGACCGTCGACGTCGTCGTCCTGACGATCCGCGACGACGAGCTGCAAGTGCTCCTGGTCGAGCGGGGGGTCGAGCCATTCCGGGGAGCACTCGCGCTGCCCGGCGGGTTCATCGGGCCGGACGAGGACGCCGAGCCCGCCGCCCGGCGCGAGCTGGCCGAGGAGACCGCGCTCGATCGCGGCGGCCTCTATCTTGAGCAGCTCCGCACCTTCGCCGCGCCGGCCCGCGACCCGCGCGGCCGGGTCGTCACGGTCGCCTACCTGGCGATCGCGCCCGACCTGCCGGTGCCGGTGGGCGGCAGTGATGCCCGCGCCGCCCGCTGGCAGCCGGTGTGGTCAGTGCTCTCGGGCCATGTCAAGCTCGCCTTCGACCACCTCGGCATCGTCGAGTACGGGGTCGACCGCGCGCGCTCCAAGCTGGAGTACACGACCCTCGCCACCGCCTTCTGCCCCGAGGTCTTCACGATGACCGAGCTGCGCCGGGTGTACGAGGTGGTGTGGGGCGTCTCGATCGACGCCCGCAACTTCCATCGCAAGGTCACGAACGCCGCCGACTTCCTCGAGCCGACCGGCGAGCGGCGGGTCCTGGAGACCGGACGCCCGGCCGCCCTCTACCGCCGCGGGCCGGCGAGGACCTTGTTCCCCCCGATGCTGCGCGGAGCGTTCCCGCCGGTGCCGCTCGCCGACTCTGGGGCGTAGGGCAGCGCCACGGCGGCGGCGACGAACCGCTGGATCTCGTGGGCCCGCCACAGCCAGGCCACGTCCCGGCTGAAGGACCAGATCAGCAGCGCCAACGCCGTACCCACGACGGCCATCGCCATCGGGTACGGCAGTATTCCGGAACTCGCCGCCGCCAGCACCACACCCTGGATCGCGGCGACGGTCTTGCGGGACATCCGATGCGGCAGGGCGGCCCGCAGCCACGGCAGCGCCCAGCTGGCCGCCACGAAGGCGTACCGGAACGCGCCGATGGCGAGCACCCACGGGCCCAAGAACTGGGCGACGACCGCGCTCAGCACCAAAATGAGGACGGCGTCAACTTCCATGTCGAAGCGCGCGCCGAGCGCCGAGGTGCTGTTGGTGCGGCGGGCCACCTGGCCGTCCACAGCGTCGAGTGCGAGCGCCACCGCGGCCAGCGTCACGAAGACCACGACCGGCACGGCGTGCCCGGTGAGCCAGTCCGCGGCCAGCGCGGCCACGCCGCCGACGAGCGTCGCGCGGGCAAGCGTGACCTGGTTGGCCGGGCCGAGGAACGTGGTACCGGAGCGGCGGAGGGCCCGCCCGAGGAGCACCCACGTGCCGACCGCGTACACCACGCCGACCGCCCAACCGGCCGCGTTGAGGCCCACCCCGCGGCCAGCATGCTCAGGAGAACGAACTGCACCGCCAGTCCCGCTGTGTGCCCATCGACGGTGGGGTGGTTTCGAGGGGCCGGTCGCTGACAGTCAACGTTCCTCCGTAGTTGTCTGGCGGGTAGGGCCCCACCACGTATGGTTACCTGGGCCCTTGGACTGGAAAACGGGAAACGGGCCGGTTTGGTTCATCGGCCACGGAAGGAGATCCATGACGCTCCGTGGTCGAGCGTTCTGGCTCAGGTCTCCCGGCGCCGGTGAGATCCGCCCTGTCACCCTCGCGCCGCCGGGTCCGGACGAGGTGCTCGTGCGTTCGCTCTGGTCGGGCGTGAGCCGGGGGACAGAGACGCTCGTCTTCCGTGGCGGGGTGCCCGAGAGCCAGCACGCGGCCATGCGCGCACCGTTCCAGGAGGGCGATTTTCCGGCCCCCGTCAAGTACGGCTACCTGAACGTCGGCCTTGTGGAGGACGGGCCGGACGAGCTGCGCGGGCGCGCGGTCTTCTGCCTGTACCCGCACCAGACCCGGTATGTCGTCCCCGCGTCCGCCGTCACGCCGGTACCGGACAGCGTGCCTGCGCGACGGGCCGTCCTCGCCGGCATGGTGGAAACCGCCGTGAACGCACTGTGGGACGCGACCCCCTCGTCGGCGACCGGGTCACCGTGGTCGGTGGGGGCATGGTGGGGTGCAGTGTCGCCGCGGTGCTGGCCCGCTTCCCCGGTGCGCGGGTGCAGCTTGTCGACGCCGACCCGGCCCGCGCGGTGACCGCGGCCGCTCTCGGCGTGGAGTTCGCCGCGCCTGAGGGCGCGGCCGGCGACCGCGACCTGGTCATCCACGCCAGCGCGACGTCCGCCGGTCTGGCCCGTTCGCTGGAGCTGCTCGCACCGGAGGGCACGGTGGTCGAGCTGAGCTGGTACGGCGACCGCACCGTCACGGTCCCGCTCGGGGAGCACTTCCACTCCCGCCGGCTCACCGTGCGCAGCAGTCAGGTGGGCACGGTGTCACCGGCGGTGAAGGGGCGGCGGACGTACGCGGACCGGCTCGCGCTCGCGCTGGAGTTGCTCGCCGACCCCGCGTTCGACGCGCTGCTGACGGGCGAGTCAACTTTCGACGAGCTGCCCGCGCTGCTGCCCAAGCTCGCCGGCGGGGAGCTGCCCGCGCTGTGCCACCTCGTACGCTACGACACCGACCCGGCGCCGGCGCCGGCCGATCCGGCGAACCCGTCGACCGGAGCTGGCGGCGCACCCACCGACACTGCCCCAGGAGGTTGAGGGTTTGTTCAGCATCACCGTCCGGGACCACATCATGGTCGCGCACAGCTTCCGCGGCGAGGTGTTCGGCCCGGCGCAGCGGCTGCACGGCGCGACGTTCGTGGTCGACGCGACGTTCCGCCGGCCCGAGCTCGACGCCGACAACATCGTGGTCGACATCGGGCTCGCCACCGCGCAGCTCGGCGAGGTGCTGGGCGATCTGAACTACCGCAACCTCGACGACGAACCCGCGTTCGCCGGCATCAACACGTCCACCGAGTTCCTGGCCAAGGTGATCGCGGATCGTCTCGCCGACCGGGTGGCCGCGGGCGCGCTCGGCGAGGGCGCGCGAGGGCTGTCCGGGATCACGGTCACGCTGCACGAGTCGCACGCCGCGTGGGCCAGCTACGAGCGGCCCCTGTGAGCGAGCGACCGGGCCCAGTACCGCGAGGCGCCGCGGCCCGCGCACGGCGCGCGGGTCAGCGACGAGCGACCCCTTCGAGCGAGCGTTCCGGCCCGGCACCGCGAGGCGCCGCAGTACGAGCGGCAGCACGGCCGGACGCCGCGGCCCGCCCGCGTAGACCGCAACGGCGCGGCGTGGGGCGGAACGGGGAAGCGCCGTGACCACCCTGCACGTAGTGCTCCCGGCCGGTGTGGACGACCCGGCGGGCCCCAGCGGCGGCAACCGTTACGACCGGCGGGCCTGCGACGAGCTGGCCGCGCAGGG
This sequence comes from Phytohabitans flavus, assembly GCF_011764545.1. Taxonomy (GTDB): domain Bacteria; phylum Actinomycetota; class Actinomycetes; order Mycobacteriales; family Micromonosporaceae; genus Phytohabitans; species Phytohabitans flavus. The sequence goes on from NZ_AP022870.1 coordinate 2,765,135, forward strand.
CTGGCGGGTCGTCGAGCACGCCGCGGACGGCGACTGGCCGCGCCCGGACGCCGCACAGGTCGCCCGCCTGGCGGCCACCCTCGCAGCGGTACCTGACGGTGGTCTCATTTTGCTGGACGGCCTGGTGGCGTGCGCGGCGCCCGACGTGGTGGTACCCGCGGCGGCGCGGCTACGGCTTGCCGTTCTGGTGCACCTCCCGCTCGTGGACGAGGCCGGCGACGGCGACCTGGACGCCCGCGAGCGGGAGACCCTCCGGGCCGCGGGCGCCGTCATCGCGACCAGCGAGGGCGCCGCCCGGCGCCTGGCCGCACTGCACGGTCTCGATGGCGTACGGGTCGCCGCCCCTGGGGTGGACCCGGCACCCCGGTCAGCGGGTACCGCCAACGGCTCACGCCTGCTCTGCGTCGCCGCAGTGATCCCACGCAAGGCGCAGGATGTGCTGGTCTCCGCCCTCGCCTCCGTCGCGGAACTCGACTGGACCTGCGACTTCGCCGGCGCGCTCGACCGCGACCCACCGTACGCCGCCCGTGTGGCCGCAGCGGCCGACGAACTTGGCGGGCGGGTCAACTTCGCCGGCCCGCTGGTGGGTGCGGAGCTAGATGCCCGCTACGCCGAGGCGGACCTCCTTGTCCTGCCGTCGCGCGCGGAGACGTACGGCATGGTGGTGACCGAGGCTCTCGCCCGCGGCGTCCCGGTGCTCGCGACCGACGTGAGTGGCGTACCGGAGGCGCTCGGCTGGGCACCGGCACCGCCGGATCAGGCCGACCCGCCCGACTCGGCAACCCCGTCCGGGCGACTCGCCGATGACGCCAGCCAGCCGCGGCCGGCCGACCCGTCATCGTGGTCGCTGACGAGGCCGGGTGGAGCCGGCGCCAGCCAGGCCGGCACCGGCGCGGTGGCGGGTGGTGGAGCCGGCGCGGCCGCGCGACAAGGCGTCGACACCCCGGGCGAGCCGGCCGGGTCGGGGTGGGTACGGCCGGGGATGCTGGTGCCGCCCGGCGATTCGGCGGCGCTCGCAGACGCGCTGAGGCGGTGGCTCACGCAACCTGAGGTGCGGGTCAAGTTGCGCGCGGCGGCCGCGGCTCGCCGCTCCACGCTGGACGGCTGGGACGCGACCGCGCGGGCACTCGCCGCCGTGCTGGACGCACTGTGACAGTCCACGCGGGCCGCGCCGCAAGCGGTGCGCCAGGCGTGACGAGATAGCAAACGACATGGGGACGCCACGCTCCGTGCCACTGAACGGCTCGGGAGGCTGGACGGCTGCGGCGCCCGGAAGCGTGACAACGGCGCGCTGCGCGGACCGCGCCGCGGAACGGCACCCGACGCGTGACAAAGGGTAGGGCGCACGCGGGGCCCGACCACCGAACGAGGGAGGCACGTTGAGCGAGTTCACCCCGGCCTGGCTGGCGCTGCGGGAGCCGGCCGACGCCGACGCCCGCGCTGTCGAGCTGCTGGACCCTCTGCGTGAGTACCTCGACGGCACCACCCGCCCGGTGATCCGCGACCTCGGCGCCGGCAGTGGCTCGATGGGGCGCTGGCTGGCGCCCCGCCTCGGCGGACCACAGCACTGGGTGATGCACGACCGCGACCCCGGGCTGCTCGCGCTCGCGGCGGCCGGTATGTCACCGTTCCCGATGGTCACCGTCGAGACGCGGCAGAGTGACGTCACCGGCCTGACCGCAGCGGACCTGGCCGGCGCCTCTCTGGTCACGGCCTCGGCGCTACTCGACCTCCTCACCGCCGAGGAGGTCGACGGGCTGGCCGAGGCGTGCACGGAGGCCGGCTGCCCAGCGTTGTTCACTCTGTCGGTGGCCGGACGGGTGGAGCTCTCCCCCGCCGACCCCCTCGACGACGAACTTGAGGCCGCCTTCAACAACCACCAGCGCCGTACGCATGGCGCTCGCGCACTGCTTGGGCCGGACGCGCCCGGGGCGGCGGTGGAGGCGTTCACCCGGCGTGGCGCGACCTTGGTCGAGCAGCCCAGCCCGTGGCGGCTCGGTCCCGAGCAGGCGGCGCTCGCCGCCGAGTGGCTGCGCGGCTGGGTCGGCGCGGCGGTCGAGCAGCGCCCCGAGTTGGCCGAGCCCGCGGCGGCGTACCTGCGTCGCCGTCTGGACGCGGTCGCGGCGGGCGACCTCCGCGCGGTGATCGACCACGTCGACCTGATCGCCTTCCCCTCGCGACCGAGATGAACCGTTCCCCTCGCTCTTCCCGTAGTTGCGGGAGAGATCTGAGCGAGGGAGAGCTGCGTGGCACGGTCGGTGTGGGCCTGGGTCAAGGTACTTGGGGGGTTGGCCATATTGGGCGCGCTCGTGTGGCGCCTCGGCACCGGCGCGTTCCTCGACGGGCTCTACGTGATCGACGGCAGCACCCTCCTCGCCGCCCTCGGCATCGGGCTGCTCACCACCGTGCTCAGCGCCTGGCGGTGGTGCCTTGTCGCGCGCGGCCTGGGGATCCAGCTCCCGCTGCGGGGCGCGGTCGCTGATTACTACCGCGCGCTGTTCCTCAACGCCGCGCTGCCCGGTGGGATCCTCGGTGACGTGCATCGGGCCGTCCGCAACGGCCGCGACACCGGCGACGTTGGCCGCGGCGTCCGCGCGGTCGTGCTCGAACGCTCCGCCGGCACCGCCGTCTTCGTCGTCGTCGGCCTGTCCGTGCTGCTGGTACTCCCGTCGCCGATCGTGCCCCGCAACCAGCTCGTCCAGATCGCGGCCGCCGTCGTGCTCGCCGCCGCGGTGACCGGCGGGCTGGTCGCGTGGGCCCGGCGGCGACAGGGTGCGTCGCTGGTCACCCGAGCACTTGGAACGGCCGCCGCCGACATCCGCCGCGGCCTCCTCGCCCGACACGTGTGGCCGGGCATCCTGGTGTCCTCGGCGCTGGTGATCGCGGGGCATTTGGCGACGTTCCTGGTGGCGGCGCGGGCGGCCGGTTCGACCGCGTCGTTCGCCCGGCTGGCGCCGCTGATGTTGCTCGCGCTGCTGGCGATGCTCCTCCCGCTCAACGTGGGCGGCTGGGGTCCGCGCGAGGGTGTGACGGCGTGGGCGTTCGGCGCGGCCGGCCTGAGCCCGAGCCTGGGCCTGACGATCGCCGTCGTGTACGGGGTGCTCGCCTTCGCCGCCAGCCTCCCCGGTGCGGCGGTCCTTGTGGTGCGGTGGCTCCGGCCGGCGACTCCGCCGGCTGAGCAGGCCACACCCGCGTAAGCCACGCTCCGAGCCAGCCCCGGCGCGGGCTGGGCCGTGCCGGCGTCCGCTGGAGTTTGCGGGGTGGGGTTCCGGCTGGAATCGCACCGAGGGATGCGCAACCAGCCGCGACACCGGCACCCGTGTGCGTAAGCCCCACTCAGGCCATTGGCGAAGGCTGCGGCAGTGCGAAGCCGCACCCAACAGCCACACGGCCACGCAGGGCGGGCCGCGCCAGCCCTCAGCCGGCCCAACCAGCCACACCCGGGGGCCAGATCATCCGGGACGGACCACGCCAGCGCGAAGCGGCACCAACCACCCACACGGACAGATCGACCGAAGCGGGCCGCGTCAGGGCTAAGCCGCGCCTAACGGCCACTTAGCGAGCCAGCCCTTAGCCACACCCAACCACGTACGGGCTTCGCATACGGATGCGGGCCGCGCCAGCGCTAAACCGCGCCTAAACAGCCACTTAGCCGCACCCAACCACGCACGGGCCGCAGGCCGACCGAAGCGGGCCGCGCCAGCGCTAGGCCAGACTGAAACCAGCCGCTCAGGCCAGGCAGGCCGCCCGTGCCGGCCTCATCGGCGTAGGCCGCGCCCAAGCCGGTGTCGACCGCGGCCATACGAGGCGGTCCCGTCCCCTCGCATGGCCGCGGTCTCTGTCGCAGGCCGAGGCTGGTCTCTTCCGAGCGCCGGCGGTGCTACTCGCCCGTCGTCGGCCAGCGCCGCGCACCCGGATCTGAGTCCTGCGTCAAGTCCTGCCAGCGGCTCTGCCGCTGGGTCGGCACCAGGCTGTGCGCACCCTCGCCCGACCACCGCGACGCGGCGCCCACGGGCATCCTCTCGGGATCCACGACGCGGTCCGGAGCCGGCAGGTCCAGCCCCTCCACACCGAGCGGCTGCTCTACCACGAGGTCGTCAGCCTCGCTCGCCGTCTCCGGGCGGCGCCACCGGCCCGCGCTCACCACCGCCAGCAGCAGCGCGGCGCCCAGCACCATCGCGGAACCCGTACGGAGCGGCGTCTCGAGGTCGGCCTCCCGGCCGGCCAGGGAGATCTGACCCGGCAGGAAGTTGAGGACCGCGTCAGGACTCGCCAGCAGCGCGAGGTAGCTGCCTGTGTACACAAGCCCGGTGAGCACCGCGCCCGCCGGGGAGACGCGCAGGGTCCCCAGGAGTCCCAGCAGCAACCCGGTGGCGGCCAGGCAGGACGCGGGACGGATGAAGTCGCCGTTCTGGAACGCCCCCGCGGCATCCTCGTTCAGGAAGGCCTGGATCGAGCGGTCCTGCCCGTAGGCGAGCAGCACCCAGGCGAGCGGCGCGATGAAGATGGCGGCAATCAAGGTCCAGAGGTGTCGCATGTCGGACACCGTAGTGCCATCGATATGGGCTCACACCAGGCGAAACCCCCAGTGGATCTCTAGTTTCGCGACTGGTGCGAACATCGCGCGACGGGTGTAACGCGGACAGCTCGCGGGACGCCCTTGCATCCGCGCCACCAGACTGCCGATAGCGTTTGGATCATGTTGCAGCGCTACGACGAACGGAACGCCGACATCCGGTACTGGGTCGACGGCGTGCTCCGCCACCGTGACGAGCCGGGCATCTCGCCCTTCGATTCCGTGGTACAGGGTGGTGACGCGGTGTGGGAAGGGCTCCGCCTGTACGAGGGGCGGATTTTCGGCCTCGACGCCCACCTGGAACGGCTGCGGCGGTCGGCGACCGCACTCGGCTTCGCCGGCATCCCCTCGCCAGCGGAGGTGACCGCCGCGGTCGCGGAGACGTTGCGGGCCAACGATATGCGCGACAATGTCCACATCAGACTGACACTGACCCGCGGCGTCAAGGTGACCAGTGGCATGGACCCGCGCCTCAACCAGAGCGGCTGCACTCTCATCGTGCTGGCCGAGCACAAGCCTCCGGTGTACGACACCAGCGGCCTCCGCCTGATCACCTCCAGCGTCCGCCGACCGGGACCGGACGTGCTCGACCCGAAGATCCACCACAACAACCTGCTCAACTCCATCCTCGCCAAGATGGAGGCCACCGTCGCCGGCGCGGATGACGCGCTGATGCTGGACGGCCGCGGCTTCGTCGCCGAGACGAACGCCACCCACCTCTTCGCCGTCCACAATGGATCGCTGTCCACTCCGAGCACCGCGGCCTGCCCCGAGGGCATCACCCGCGCGACGGTACTGCGCCTGGCCGAGGCCGCCGCCATCCCGGCCGCCGTCCGCGACATCAGCCTCACCGAGATGTACACGGCGGACGAGGTCTTCTGCACCGGCACCATGGGCGAGATCGCCGGCGTGACGGAGATCGACGGTCGGGTGATCGGCGCTGGCGAGGTAGGGCCCATGACGGGGCGGATCGCGGACCTCTACGTGACCCACGCCCGCGCGAACGGCACCCCCGTGGTCTGAGCTTCAGACACGGTGGGGGTACAGCTCCTCGTAGTACGGCTGGGCCGCCTCCACCAGCGGCACCAGCCGCTCCGGCACCGGCCCGTCGGGCGGTGCGTACGGCCCGAACCTGGTGGACGCCTCAACTCCCGCATACCAGTGCTGAGCCCACACCCCGTCAGTCTCCCGCCGCCCGGGTGCCCAGCTCAGCATCGCCTGGTCGTACCCGATGCCGAGCGCCACGCACAGCCGCTCCAGCACGCCGGCCGGGTCGCGCAGCAGGTCGGCCGCGTCCACCACAGGACCGCCGTGGGCGCGGAAGATCTCCACCTGCTGCGCGTACCCCAGGTCGGCCAAAGTTGGGGCACCCCTCACCTTGGCGTACGAGGCGACGACGTGCACCGGGTCGCGGATCAGGTACGCGTGCGCGAGCCCTACAAGCCAGTCGCGCCCGACGCCCGGCAGCAGGTGGTGCGCCATGTGCTTCTGGTAGAACACGGCGATGTCCGGCGGGAGCGGGCTGGTGAGGTCGGCTGCCACCTCCTCCCAGCGGCACGGTTGGCTGGCCAGCACATCGTCGCGGCCCGGGTGGTCGAGCCCGGTCGCGTCCAGGTAGTACGCGTACAGGGGCTCGTCGACCACGAGCGTGTCCGCCCGCGAGCCGAAGCTGCGCATCAGCGCCGTCGATACGTTCCGCGGCCCCGACCACATCGCCACCCGGGTCACCACAGGGTCAGCCCTCCTCGAACCGGCCGCACCCGGCACTCTCGTCGAACCGCTCGGACAGCGCGTACCGGAGCAGCACCACGTCACCGATCTGGCGCACCTCCACCAGCGCGGCCCGTCGCTCCGGACCCCATGGGAACGCCCCGTCGCCGACGAACCGCGGCGCCCGGGAGTCCCCCACGAAGAACGGCGCGATCACCAGGTGCAGCTCGTCCACCAGTCCCGCGGTGAGGAACTGGGTGTGCACGCGCCCACCGCCCTCGACCATCAGCCGGCGCACACCGCGTTCGTGGAGGTCGGTCAGCATCTGGCAGAAGTCGACCGGCTCACCGGCGTCCACCACGGTCGCCGCATCGCCCAGCCGCTTGCGGGCGCTGTCCACAGCCTCGCTGGCGCAGTACACAAGCTTGTCCACAGCCCCGGTACGGAAGAAGTCGGCGGACGGGTCAAGTTCGCCGCGCCCGGTCACCGTCACCTTGATCGGCGTGGGGTGCAGCCCGCGAGCCACCCGCTCCGAACGACGTTCGGCTGAGCGGACCAACAGCCGTGGGTTGTCCAGCCGGACCGTGCCCGCGCCGACCATAATGGCGTCGCAGCTCGCCCGCACGTCGTCCACCCGGTCGAAGTCGGCGTCGTTGGAGAGCAGCAGTCGCTTCCCACCCGCATTGTCCAGGTAACCGTCGATGGACATGCCGCAGCTGAGCAGGATGTACGGCCGCTCACCCACTTATCGAGCCCTCCTCGCGAATGCGTCCACAGATACACAGGATGGTCTACAGATACACACGTACGGGGAAGACAACCCGATCACGAACTTACCTGGGGCACGCGTCGCGGCGCCGCCAACCGGCGACTGCCAGCCGGAAGAGACAGCCCACCGAACAAACCGCCGTCAGGCCCCAGCACGACGACCGAGCGCGGGACTCATCCCCCGACAAAGGCGCGGGGCGGCCGACCGGCGGCAGAGACGGGTCACTGAACAGGCGGTCATTGGCCGGCGAGGGCGACCCGGGCAGCGAACATACCCGGACACAGTGCGACACCGCCGACCTGCGCAAGAAACCGGTCCCCAACAGGCGTTCATAGACCCCGCCGAGAGCGGCCGGGCAGCGAACATACCCGGACACAGTGCGACACCGCCGACCAGCGAAAGAGACCGGTCACCGAACAGGCGGTCATAGACCCCGCGAGTGTGGCCGAGCAGCGAACATACCCCGGACTCCTCGAACAGGTCAGGCAGGTCGGCGAGCGTGGGCTGGGGCGGTCAGGCGCGTCCTCGGTCAGGTCGTCGTCGCGGGACATAGGTGCGGCGCCGCCGATTGGCGAACGGAAGCAAGGGTCACCAAACGGGCCGACCAGGCCCGGCGCGAAGGCCGAACAGGGAAGATTCCGGGTCGTACGGAGCGGCGCCAGCCAAGCCCGCACGTCGTCTCACGCGGCGCGGCCTGACAACGACGCGGCCAGCGGCACGCCGGGCGGGCGGAGGGAGAACGCGTTGCGGCGGGCGTGGTCGGGGCTTCCAGCACGGTTCCCAGTGCCGCGCAGGGCGCCCCGACCACCAAGGGAAGCTCCGTGAGGCCGCGACCACTTCCGGTGGTGGCTGCGCCAGGGAGGCGGTGCCGCCGAAGGGCGTTACAAGCCCCGGCCCGACACCAGGCGCCCGCTCACCACGAGCAGGTAGCGTTCAAGATCCCCCACGGTCTCCCCACGACCCCGACCGGCTTTCCAGCCGCGCCAACGAATGTACCGGCGTTACCCCCAGGCCGCCCGACGGATATCCGACACGATCTCACGTTGCGAACGACGCCGTCCGCGCTATGGCTGGCCGGCGATCAGCCATTCGGCGGCCGCGATCTCGCGCCGCGTTGCCTTCAGCGCGTCGATCGCGGAGCCGATACGTCGCTCCTCGAAGGCGAAATGGGAGTCCATGATGGCGGCTAGCCCATCCAGCTCGCCCGCGACCGCCGCCGGATCCGCGTTGTGGGCGGTGGCCAGCTCGCCGACCCGTCGCAGGATGCCGGCGATCAGCCAGTGATCCTCGGCCAGCTTGTCGATCATCGGCGCGAGCTCGGGAAACTTCCGCCGCAGCGCGGGAAAGAGCCCGCCGTCCTCGCCGGTATGGTGCCGCTCCAGCGCATCGCAGAAGCTGGTGCAGTGTTCGAGCAGGTCAGAACCGGCCGGCGGCCCGCCCTGGCCGCCGGACCGCAGCTGGTGGCGCAGCACGGCGACGCGTTCGCGGAGAGCCTGATGGGTGAGCGTGAGCTGGATGCTGAGCGCGGTGGCGCGGTCGTGGGTGACCACAGCGGACCTTCCGGTTTGGCGCCTCCATGCCTGACGCTGCCCGTCACCGGCACGCGACGCTGACACCCACCCTAACAACGGCCCACGCGCGTCCCCAAAAAACGCACGCCGGCGCCTAGCCGCGAGTCCTCTAAACCCAGACCGGCCGTGCCGCAGCGAGTGCGGCGCCAGCTTCGCGCGCCGGGATGCCGGCCTCGCGCCAGCCGGAACACCGCATGCCGACGAAGATCGACCGGCGGCCCGGCCAGGACTGGCCGGCCGCTCAGTCCACTGTGTCCACGGCGCACACGGAGAACTTGTTCCCCTCGGCCACGCCACCAGCAAGGTGATCGTCACCCCCAGACCGGGGTCGGCGGTGCCGATCAGGGGGCCTGCGGGGCGGCCCAAGGGCCGGAACGCCGCATCGGCCAACATCAGCCCGGAGGGAAGTCCGCCAGGTAGCGGCTAAGGTGGGCGGCGCCGTCGAGGAGAGCCGCCGACCTGCGAGTGAGCTCGGCCTGGCGGTGCGCGACGGCCTCGCGCAGCGCGTCGCTGCTGCCGGTGCGGCGCAGGCCTTCGAGGATCGGGGCGATCCGCGGCAGGGGATACCAGCTCTGGCGCAGCATCCGGATCATCCGGGCGTCGCGGACGTCGGCCGGACCGTAGCGGCGGTATCCGGTAATCCGCTCCCGTCGCGGCGACAGCAGGCCGGCCGCCTCCCACACCCGCAGTGCCGACGGCCGCACCCCAAGCTCGGCGGCCAGCTCGCCAACGCTGAGCTCGATCCCGCCACCGGGCGCCGCGACGCCGTCGGCGCCCGGACGCCCACCGCCTACAGCCCCAGCACGACCCCCAGGGCCGCTGTCCACAAGACGAGGCCCGTCCACAGACCCACCATCCACAGGGCCGACACCCGCGACAACCGGACCACCGGCAGCGGCGGCCACCGCCGCGCGAAGAGAGGCAGGACCACCGTCCACCGGGACGGCGCCCGCGGCAGAACGACCACCGGGAGCGGCGGCAACGGCCTCCAAGGCGGCCGCCGTCGTGCGGAGGGAGGCGCGCTCCTCGTGCAGGGCGGCGTGGCCGGCATCGACCAGGGCGAGTGCTCCCGCGACGTCGCCAGCCAGGACCGCGTGCATGATGCCGCGGGCGGCCTCGGGGCCGTGGCCGGCGGCCAGGGCGCGGTAGGCGAGCACGGCCTTCAGGTGGCGTTCGTCGAAGGTGCGGTAGCCGCTGTCCGTACGGGGCACCGGCGGCAGCAGGCCGGCCTCCTCGTAGTTGCGGATCTGCTGGGTCGACACGCCCGCCGCGCGCGCCAGGTCGACCGTGCGCACTCCACCGCCCCCTTCCATAACGTGTTGAGGGTTTGAGCACCAGCATACGAGGCAGAGCGCACAGAACCCTCTACGGGAGCTTCAATGAGAGACTTGAAGGTATGGAATGGATCACGGTCACCGGGGCGCGGCTGCACAACCTGAAGAACGTCACCCTCGCCGTACCCAAGCGCCAGCTTGTCGTCCTCACCGGGCTGTCCGGGTCGGGCAAGTCGACGCTCGCGTTCGACACGTTGCACCGCGAGGGGCAGCGGCAGTACCTCGAGTCGCTCGGGATGGTGACCGCTTTCGTGAGCAAGCCGGCCGTCGACTCGATCACCGGGCTCTCCCCCTCCATCAGCATCGACCAGCATCTGACCAACCGCAGCCCGCGCTCCACAGTGGGCACCGCCACCGAGGTCTTCACGTACCTGCGGCTGCTCTGGGCCCGCATCGGCCACCGGCCCTGCCCCTCCTGCGGCGCCGACGTACCACCCGGGTATGACGTGGCCAGCGACGACGACTGGGACGAGGCGGCCACCGACGCCCTCCCGTGCCCGCACTGCGGCGCACCGGTGCCGAACCTGGTGATGGGCGACTTCTCGTTCAACAAGCCGGCCGGCGCCTGCCCCACCTGCACCGGCATCGGCACCGTGCACCGCGCGGACGCCGCCCGCCTCGTGGACGAGGAGCGGAGTGTCGACGGCGGCGCGGTGCTCGGCTGGCCGCCGGCCCTCACCGAACACAACATCGCGGTGCTGCGGGCCGCCGCCCGCCACTACGGCTTCGCGTTCGCGCCGGGCACGCCGGTCAAGCACCTGGCGCCGGCAGCCCGCGCCCTCCTGCTGCACGGCGCCGGCAGCGCCGAGTTCACCCGGCACTTCCCGGACACACCGCCGCCCGCGACCGTCGCGAAGGGACGCTTCGAGGGGGTACTGACGAACGTGCTGCGCCGGTACGCGGACCGGGTCGAGGACACCGCCTACCGGGAGAAGATGGAGCAGTTCCTCACCACCGAGACCTGCCCCGAGTGCGAAGGCACCCGCCTCAAGCCGGAGAGCCGCCGGGTCACGGTCGCTGGACTGTCCATCGTGGACGCGGCCCGCATGCCGCTGGGCGACCTCGCCACCTGGATAACCACCATGCGGGCGGCCGATGAGGAACGACGCTTCGCCGAGCCGGTCATCGACGACCTCCGCGAGCGCGTACGGCGGCTCGTCGACGTCGGCGTGGAGTACCTGACGCTGGAACGCGCCACACCCAGCCTCTCGGCCGGCGAGGCGCAGCGCCTCCGGCTCGCCGCGCTGCTCGGTTCGGGGCTCACCGGCGTGCTGTACGTGCTCGACGAACCCACCATCGGCCTGCACCCCGCCGACACCGAGCGGCTTGTCGAGGTGCTCCGCCGGCTGCGCGACCTCGGCAACACCGTCCTGGTCATCGAACACGACCTCGACGTGCTCCGCGCGGCCGACCACGTCATCGACGTCGGGCCGGGTGCCGGGCGGGACGGCGGGCGGATCGTGGCCGCCGGTACCCCGGAAGAGGTCGCCGCCACCGCGGGCTCGGTGACCGGCGACCACCTCGCGGGCCGGCGGACCGTGCCGGTGCCCGCCACCCGCCGCGCCGCCGGCGACCGCGCCCTTACCGTCCGCGGGGCCAGGGCCCACAACCTCAAAGACATCACGGTACGGCTGCCGCTCGGCCTCCTCGTCGCCGTCACCGGTCCGTCCGGCTCGGGCAAGTCGTCATTGCTTCTCGACATCCTCGACCGGGCCGCCCGCCGCCACTTCCACGGCGCCGGCGACCCACCGGGCCCGCACGACGGGATCGACGGGTGGGAGCACCTCGACAAGGTGGTGACAATCGACCAGCAGGCGATCGGGCGGGTGCCGCGGTCCAACGCGGCGACGTACTCAGACCTGTTCACGCCGATCCGGGAGGCGTACGCGGCAACGGAGGACGCGCGGAAACAGGGACTCTCGGCCGGGCACTTCTCGTTCAATGTCGCGGGTGGACGGTGCGAGCGGTGCACCGGCGCGGGTGTGCTGAGCGTGTCGATGCACTTCCTGCCGGCCGTGGAGGTGCGCTGCCCGTCGTGCCGTGGGCGGCGCTTCAACCGCCAGGTGCTCTCGGTGAAGTACCGGGGACACGATATCGCCGAGGCCCTTGATATGACGGTGGCCGACGCGCTGGACGCCTTCGCGGACGTGCCCGGCGCGGCCAACCGGCTGCGGCTGCTCGCCGACGTCGGGCTCGGCTACCTGCCGCTCGGGCAGCCGGCCACGACCCTGTCGGGCGGCGAAGCGCAGCGCATCAAACTGGCCAAGGAACTCGCCCGCAAGTCCACCGGCCGGACCATCTACCTGCTGGACGAGCCGACGACCGGGCTGCACCCCGCCGACACCGCCCGGCTGCTCGGCGTGCTCCAGCGGCTCGTCGACGCCGGCAACACCGTGCTCGCCATCGAACACGACCTCCACGTCATCCGCGCCGCCGACTGGGTGGTGGATCTGGGTCCAGGCGGTGGGTCCGCGGGCGGCGAGGTGGTCGCGGAAGGCACGCCCGAGCAGGTGGCGGCAAGTGGGTCACGGACCGGAAAGCACCTGCACATGGCAAGCTCAAACTCATGACGGATCGGATCGAGGCACGCTTCGAGGTTCTGGACGAGCGCTTCGCGGGGTACGGCGGGGACGCGTACCTCGTCAAGCTGCACACGGGCGGCCGCTGGCTGGAGGGCCCGGCCTACTTCGCCGCCGGGCGTTACCTCGTCTTCAGCGACATCCCCAACAACCAGATCCTGCGGTGGGACGAGACGACCGGCGCGGTCGGCGTCTTCCGCGCCCCGTCCGGATACGCCAACGGCAACACCGTCGACCGGCAGGGGCGCCTGGTCACCTGCGAGCACGGCAACCGCCGGGTGACCCGCACCGAGCCGGACGGTTCGGTCACCGTGCTCGCCGACCGGTACCAGGGCAAGCGGCTCAACAGCCCGAACGACGTCGTGGAGCGCGCGGACGGCTCGATCTGGTTCACCGACCCCAGCTACGGCATCGACAGCGACTACGAGGGCTACCAGGCGGACAGCGAGATCGGCGCCTGCAACGTCTACCGGATCGACCCGGGCAGCGGCGAGGTACGGCTTGTCGCCGGCGACTTCATCCGGCCGAACGGGCTCGCGTTCACTTTGGACGAGCGCCAGCTGTACATCGTGGACACGCGGGAGAAGCACATCCGGCTGTTCGACGTGGACGACCAGGGGGCGCTGAAGGAGCAGGGCGTCTTCGCCACCTGTACCGCCGGCTCCTTCGACGGCCTGCGCCTGGACCACCGGGGCAACCTGTGGGTCTCCGCGCACGACGGCGTGCACGTCTTCGCGCCGGACGGCACGCTCATCGGCAAGCTGCTCGTACCGGAGGTCGTCGCGAACCTCGCGTTCGGCGGGCCGCGCCGCAACGACCTGTTCATCACGGCCACCAGCACGGTCTACTCGCTGCGCGTCAACGTGACCGCCGGCCGCTACCGGTGAGGGAGACCCGCCGCCCCGGTCACCAGCTGGGGCGGCGGGAGTCAACAAAGGACAGAACCCTACGGCGCCCAGGGCGCCACGATATTCCAGGTCGCGTCCGCCGCCCACGGCGCGGGCGAGTTGTACGCGGCACCGCCTGACCCGTCACCCATCCACACCTCGGCGTTCGCGTGCCGCAGGTACGAACCGCGGTAGTTGTACGACTCCAGTGACACCCCGCCGCCGGTCAGCCCGCCGCGCGCGCACCAGGTGGCGTCGGCCCGCAGGAGTGCGCTGCCGTCGTTCACCGAGTTTTGCACCCGCGAGTTGGCGTGGCGCAGGAACTGCCCGGGGAAGTTGACCGACTCGAACGAGTAGCAGCTCGCGTCGGCCAGGCCGGCCCGGACGGTGTACGTGGCGTCGTTCTTCAGCAGCGCCGGGCTGGCCGCGTTGACCACCTCCGTGTACGCGAGGCTGTTCTGGTGCCGCAGGTACCGGTCGGTGTAGCCGGGCGTGGTGACCTGGAACGAGACCCGGCCGTTCACCGGAAGCTGCACCCGCGCGGTGCTCGGCAGCGAGCGGGACGCGGCGATGAGCGCCTGGTTCGCCGCTCGGACGCGGGCCTGGTCCATCTTGACCACCTGCCGGTCATAGGTGAGGAAGCCGTTCAGCTCCCCCTCCAGGTCGGTGATCTCGGTGTACACGGCGGCGCTCAGGCCCTTGCCGACCATCAGGTTCTGTACACCCTGCACGAGTCCCACGTACCGGTTGGTGAGCGCGGTCGAGTCGGGCTGCCACTCGTACGCGAAGAAGCCACCGCTCGGGCTCCACTCGTGGCCGGGCGTGTGCAGGCCGAGCCCACCGAACTCGCCGAGCACCGCGACCCGCGAGGCGGACGGCAGCGGCGAGGCCGGACCGAGGTACATGTGCCAGTCGTCGATGTCGCCGTTGCCCGGGTTGCCCAGCGACTGGCAGCAGTTGTAGCCACTGTGGACGTTGACGAGTCGGGTCGGGTCCTGGGACTTGACCGCGTTACCCACCCGCTGGGTGTCGGCGAGGGCCCGCTCGCCCCAGCCCTCGTTGTACACGGTGTACGCGACGACCGACGGCGAGCTGCGGTGCTCGTTCACGATCTCCCGCGCCTCCGCCTCGAACTGGGCCTGCTGCGCGTTGTCCGCGTTGACGTCCTGCGCGGTCAGCGACGGGATGTCCTGCCACACCAGCAGCCCGAGCCGGTCGGCGTGGTAGAACCACCGCTGCGGCTCCACCTTGATGTGCTTGCGGACCATGTTGAAGCCCAGGTCCTTGTGCTTCTGGAGGTCGAAGGCGAGCGCCGCGTCGGTGGGCGCGGTGTAGACGCCGTCCGGCCAGTAGCCCTGGTCGAGCGTGCCGGTCTGGAAGACGAACTGTCCATTGAGGAGCGGCCGGAGCACGCCGTTCACCATGCCGACGCTGACCTGCCGCATGCCGAAGTAGTGCGTGGTCTGGTCCACCTGCGCGCCGGACGCGTTCCGCAGCGTGACCCGCAGGTTGTAGAGGAACGGGTCGTCCGGCGTCCAGCGGCGGGCGTTCGGCACCGGCACGGCAAACTCGGCGAAGCCACCGGTCGCGCTGCCCACCACCGTGCCGCCGTTGAGCGCCTCGGCGAGCACGCTGTGCCCGGTCACGTCGCCGCGGGTGAAGACCCGTACCCGGATGGTGTTGTTGGAGAGGTTCGGGTTGAGGTCGACGCTGCTGATCGACGAGACAGGGGTCGGCTCCAGCCACACCGTCTGCCAGATGCCGGAGCTGGGCGTGTAGAAGATGCCGTTCGGCGTCTTGGTCTGCTTGCCGATCGGCGGCAGGCTGCCGTTCTGCCGGGTGTCGCTCGGGTCCCACACCTTCACGACGACCTCGTTGGTACCGCCGTTGAGCTGGGGCGTGATGTCGAACGTGAAGGCGTCGTAGCCGCCGCTGTGCGCGCCGACCTGGCTGCCGTTCAACCACACGGTGGTCTGCCAGTCGACCGCGCCGAAGTGCAGCTGCACCCGCCGCCCGGACCAGCCCGCCGGCACGGTGAACGTGCGGCGGTAGAAGAGGTAGTTGCGGTTGTCGCCGGCCGCGCGCATCACGCCGGAGAGGGCGGACTCGACCGGGAAGGGTACGTTGACGCGCTCGGGGAGGGTGGTGTTGAACTGCGGGGCGTCGTCGGTGGCCGACTGCCGCAGCTGCCACTCCCCGTTGAGGTTGAGCCAGTCGGGGCGGGTCATCTGCGGGCGGGGTACTCCGGCAAGGGCGTGCCGTTAAGCGCTTGAGCGGTCCAGGGGGTCGTGAGGGGCGGGGTCTTGGCGGGTGCGGCCTGCGCCGGTGACGGGTACACGAGCAGGCCGGCGACCAGGATCATGACCGCGAACAGTGGTCTCATAGTGCGTCCTTAAAAAAGACCGAGCCTTAGAGGATCAACCAGGTGTGGTCGGGGGTGCCGTTGTCCTGGTACTGCTCCACGTTGGCCGAGTCCAGCGTGGACATATCGTGGACGGCAAGGACCTTGCCGCTGTGCCGGTTCTGGATCCGGAGGGTGCCCGGGCCGCCGGTGACCACGCGCAGCCGCCACTCGTGGTCCGCGGTGCCGTTGTCGTCGTACTGCACCACCTGAGCCGAGTCCGCCGTGGACATGCCGTCGACGCCGAGCACCTTGCCGGAGTGCTGGTTGCGGATCCGGTACCAGCCGTCCCCGGAGGGCAGGAACGACCAGACGTGGTCCGGGGTGCCGACGTCCGTGTACTGCTGTGCCCGCGCGGAGTTGGCTGTGGACATGCCCTCCACCGCGAGCACCTTCCCCGAGTGCCCGTTCAGGATCTTGACCGGGCCGTCGGGTACGAGCCGCCACTCGTGGTCGGCGGTCCCGTTGTCGTCGTACTGCACCACCTGAGCCGAGTCCGCCGTGGACATGCCCGCGACGCCGAGCACCTTCCCACTGCCCAGGCAACGCAGGCGGAAGTGGCCGTCGCCGCTGTCGACGAGCTGCCACCGCTGGTCCGCCGACCCGACGTCGGCGTACTGCTGGACGCGGGCCGAGTTGGCCGTGGACATGCCCTCCACGGCGAGCACCTTGCCCGAGTTGGCGCACTGGAGCTTCACGTAGCCGCCGCCGGCGTCGACGATCCGCCAGAGGTGGTCGGCGGTGCCGCTGTCGGCGAACTGGACCACGTTCGCCGAGTCCTGTACGGACATGCCGTCGACGCCCAGCACCTTGCCCGAGTGCTTGTTCCAGATCCGGAAGGCGGCACCCTGCCGGCGCCACGCGCGGGTGCCGCCGGTCTGCGGGAAGCTCGTCACACGGAGCCGGGCGGCACCCATCGGGATCAGCGTGACCTGCTCGACCGGTGCGGTCGAGGCGACCGGACCGTCCTGGAGCGGGCCGACCACCCGCTGCTGGTCGGCCTGCCAGGCGGCGATCCGCTGCCCGCTCGTGGACAGGCGCACGGGCGCGTTCGCCACGGTGAACGGGTCGGTGAGGCTGCCACCGGTGGAGACCGCGACCGCGGCGCCCGGGACAAGGCCGTAGTTCCACGGCGAGCCGGCGTGCACGTCGTACTCCGGGAACTGGTCGGTGCCGCCGGTGCGGGTCCAGCTTTCCGTGATCCGGAGCGAGAAGGCCAGCGCGCCATAGTGGACGGAGACCGCGTTGTGCTGGCGTGGCCAGGTACGCACCACCGGTCGCATCGGCAGCCGCAGCGTGACGGTGTCGCCGTCCCGCCAGGTGCGGTGGACGGTCACGAAGCGCGGCCCCGGGCCGGCCGACACTACCGCGCCGTTGATCCGCAGCTCAGGGTCGAGGCACCAGCCCGGGACACGTACGGAGAACGGGAAACCTACCGCGGACGGCGTGCGCAGCCGGAACGTGACGGTGTCGCTGAACGGGTAGCCCGTCTCCTCGGTAACCGTGACGGAGACGCCGGCACCCACGCGCGCCGTAACAGTGGACGGGCCGTACAGGGCCGCGCACAGGCCACCGTCCGGAGTGGCCAGCCACATCTCCTCGGCGTAGTACGGCCAGCCCATGCCGTAGTTGTGCGGGCAGCACCGGTACTGGTCGACACCGGCCTGGTAGGACTGCATCGCGAACGCGTTGCTGTACTGCCCCTGCGGCTTCGCGACGTTGTCCAGGTCCACGCTGTTGGCGCTCGTGACATAGTGGACCGCCCGGCCGGACGGGTCGAGCGCGGCGGGCAGCGAGTTGAACGCGAGCTCTTCAGTGCGGTCGGCCCACACCGGGTCGCCGGTGATCCGGGTGAGGATCTCGTGGCTGAGCATGTACTCGACGATGCCGCAGGTCTCGAATCCCTGCCTCGGGTCGACCAGCGCGGGCCGCATGTTCTCGTCGCCGGCGAAGCCGCCGCCCGGAAACTGGCCGTAGTCCCGCTGAATCCCGTCGTACAGCGTGTAGGTGGCGGCCCGGTCGGCGTCCACTCCGGACAGCACCCAGTACTGGGCCGGCTCGCGGAAGCCCTGGGTGACGTTCACGTTGTGGAGGTTGGGCAGCCCGTCGCGCCAGTTGGCCGAGTTGGCGTGGATCTTCCGCACGAGGTCGAGCAGGAACGCGGCGCCGGTGCGGTTGTAGAGCCAGTAGACGACGTCGATCGTGTCGCCCCACCGCCAGGTGCCCCAGCCGTCCCGGAAGACCGCGGCCGGCTGGGCGTTCATGTACTGGAAGAAGCGGGTCAGGAACGGGTCCACCCGGCCGTCCCCGGTGTACTCGGCGTGCGAGCGGAGCGCGTGCAGCATCGGCATGTGCGGCCACAGGTCGGCGTGCCCGTTCAGCGCGGTCCGCAGCCCGCCGGGGCCGAAGTAGCCGTCCGCCGCCTGGGTGGCGAGCACGCCGTCCATCCAGCGCCGGGCGGTGGCGAGCACGGTGGGATCGCCGGTGACGTACCCGAGGTCGACGAGGCCGCGCAGCCAGTACGGCACCTCCTCCCAGCCGCCCAGCGCCGGGTTGGTCCAGCCGGTGCTCTCGTACCGCAGGAAGTGCGAGGTCTGGTCGAGGCGCCCGTTCAGGCCGGCGACCTGCCGGGCCAACTGAGTGCTCAGCCAGCCCTGCGCCCGCACGGCACCAGGCGGGAGCCTCAAAAAGGCGGCCGGGCGAAGCGGGGAACGGTTCGCGACGACCGCGGGGCCCCCAAACACCACCGCCCCAAGAGCGAGGAGCTGACGTCGATTAATCGACATGTCCAGATCCCTTCGAGGTAGAGCTCCGCCTAGCCAAGACAGAGCTCGGGTCAGGACAGGTGCTGGGCGCGGTGCAGGAGGCGCTGCACCACGACGACGAGCGCGAGGAAGGCGCCGCTGACGACCTGCTGGAACGAGGACGTGAGCGTGCCGACCTGGTTGATGAGGCTCTGGATGACGCCGAGCAGCAGCACGCCGGCCATCGTGCCGGTGAGGCCGCCGGCACCGCCGGTGAGCAGGGTGCCGCCGATGACGACGGCGGCGATGACGTCCAGCTCCAGCCCGGCACCGAGGATGGTGACGCCGGAGGAGAGCCGGGCCGCGTTGAGCGCGCCAGCGAGGCCGGCGAGCAGCCCGGAGATGACGTACACGAGGGTCTTGACCCGGGCGACCGGTACGCCCATGAGCGCGGCCGCCTCCTCGTTGCCGCCGATCGCGTACACACTCTGCCCGAAACCCGTACGCTGCAACAGGATCGCGCCGAGCACGAAGAGGCCGAGCGTGATGTAGACCGGTACGGTCAGGCCGAGAAACGACGCCTGACCGAGCGAGGCGAAGGCGTCGTCCTCGACAAGGTAGGTGTTGGCGCCCTCACCGGAGACGGCGAGCATGAGCCCGCGCATGCCGAGCAGCCCGGCGAGCGTGACGATGAACGGCGCCATCCCGGTGCGCGCCACGAGCAGCCCCTGTACCAGGCCGATCGTGCCGCAGACCGCGAGCGGGAGCAGGAGCGCGACGAGCACGCCGTACCGGGAGCCGTAGGCGGCGAGCACCCCGGCGAGCACGAACGACGACCCGACCGAGAGGTCGATGCCGCCGCTGATGATCACGAACGTCATGCCGATCGCGATGATGGCGATGAACGACGACGAGACCGCGATGTTCGCCGCGTTCTGCGGGGTGGCGAACGAGTCGAACGCGATCGCTCCGATGAGGACGGTCGCGGCGAGCACCATGAGCGCGCCGTGGTGCTGGAGGATCTGGCTGGCCCGCTCCCCCTTCGCGGGCGCGGCGGGAGCCGCCGCCTCGACGGTAGCGGTCACTTCTTCCTCCCGCGGGCGGCGTACACGGCGGCCAGGATGATGACGGCCTGGACCATCTGGGTCCACGACTGGGGCAGGTTGTGCTTGATGAGCGTGGCCTGGAGCAGCTGGATGAGCAGCGCGCCCATGACCGTGCCGAGCACCCGCACCCGCCCGCCGGTGAGCGGGGTACCGCCGACCACCACGGCCGTGATCGCGGACAGCTCCATCAGCAGGCCGAGCGAGGTGGGGTCGCTGGCCTGGAGGCGGGCCGTGGCGAGCACACCGGCGACGGCCGCGAGCAGTCCACTCAGGACGTACACGGTGACCAGGATGCGGCGTACCGGAAGGCCGGAGAGCTTGGCGGCGGCCCGGTTGCCGCCGACGGCGACGAGCTGCCGCCCGAAGATCGTGCGTTTGACGACGAACGCCACGACCGCGGTGAGCACCGCCGCGATGATCACCACGAGCGGCAGCCCGAGGACCGAGCGGCTGCCCAGCGTGATCAGTGTCGGGTTGCGAAACTCGGTGAGCTGCGGGACCAGCACGTTCGCCAGGCCGCGGATGCCGACGAGCAGCGCGAGCGTGGCGACGATCGGCTGCACCCCGGCGTACGCGACGAGCGCTCCCCCGCTCGCGCCGACGATCGCACCGGCCACCAGTGCGGCGACGATCGCGACCGGCGCGCCGTACCCGAGGTAGAGCACCACCATCGCGGACGACAGCGCCATCACCGAGCCGACCGAGAGGTCGATCCCCTCGGTACCGATGACGAGCGCCATGCCGAGCGAGACGATGACGATCGGCGCGACCTGGATGAGCTGGGTGCGGAAGTTCGCCACCTCCAGGAAGTGCGGGGTGAACGCCACATTGAACAGCAGCAGCGCGAGCACCGACGCGTAGACGCCGTACCGCTGGAGCCAGGCGAGCGCGCGGGTGCGGCTGCCGAGCGGCTTGGGCAGCACCGCGGCCGTGTCAGCCATCGACCCCTCCCCCTTCCGCGATCGCGTTCATGATCGCCTCCTCGGTCACCTCGTCACCGGAGAGCTCCCCCACCACGGCACCGTCGCGCAGCACGACGACCCGGTCCGAGCCCTCGACGAGCTCCTCCAGGTCGGAGGAGATGAGCAGTACGCCGAGCCCTTCCGCGGCCAGCTCGTCGATGAGGGCCTGCACCTCGGCCTTGGCGCCGACGTCGATGCCGCGGGTCGGCTCGTCGAGCAGCAGCACCTTGGCGCCGGTGGCGAGCGAGCGGGCCAGCAGTACCTTCTGCTGGTTGCCGCCGGACAGCTCGGAGACCTTCTGGTGCGGGCTGGTCGCTTTGATCCGCAGCCGGCTCATCAGCGTGGCCACCACCCGGTCGAGCTTCGCCTCAGAGACGATCCCGGCCCGGGAGAGGCGCGGCAGCGCGGCGAGCGCGATGTTGTCGCGGACCGACATCGTCGGCACGATCCCTTCGGCCTTGCGGTCCTCGGGCAGCAGGCTGGCGCCGGCCCGGATCGCGGCGGACGGCGAGCCCTTGCGCACGGGATGCCCGGCGACGACCACCGCCCCGCCGTCGAACGGCAGCGCGCCGGCGATCGCCTTCGCCGTCTCGCTGCGCCCGGCGCCGAGCAGCCCGCCGAGCCCGACGACCTCGCCGGGGCGTACCCGGATGGAGACGTCGTGGAGCTGGTGGCGCCGCGACAGCGCGCGGGCCTCGACCACCGGCTGCCCGTTCTTCGCGGTGTGCCGGCCCGCGAACTCGGTCTGGCCGCGCAGCCGCACGTCGGTGGTGTCCCGGCCGAGCATCAGCGCGATCAGCTTGACCCGCTCCAGCTCGCCGAGCGGGCCGGTGTGCGCCACCCGCCCGTCGCGGAGCACGGTCACGCGGTCGCAGATCCGGTACAGCTCTTCGAGGCGGTGGCTGACGTACACGACGGCGATTCCTTGAGCGCGCAGATCGCTGATCACGCCGAAGAGGGTGTCGACCTCGCGCGGTTCCAGGGCCGAGGTGGGTTCGTCCATGATGACCACCCGCGCGTCGATCGAGACGGCGCGGGCGAGCGCGACCATCTGCTGCGCGCCCATGCCGAGCGAGCGCAGCGGCCGCCGCACGTCCAGCCGCAGCCCCATCCCGGCCACGAGGTCGGCGGCGAGCGCGTTGAGACGGCTCGCGTCGATCACGCCGAGCCGGCCGCGCGGCTCCCGCCCGAGCAGCAGGTTGTGCGCCACGCTCATCTGCGGGACGAGGTTGACCTCCTGGTAGATGGTCGAGATCCCGGCGCGCTGGGCCTCCAGCGGCGTGCCGAACGACACCTGCCCGCCGTGCAGGCGCAGCTCCCCCCGGTCCGGCTGATGCACACCGGTGAGCACTTTGATGAGAGTGGACTTGCCGGCGCCGTTCTCGCCGACCAGGGCATGCACCTCGCCCGCCGCGAGGCGGAAGGAGACGCCGTCCAAGGCGAGGACGCCGGGGAACCCCTTCGAGATTCCCCGGGCCTCGAGTACGGGAGCAGGGCCGTCCGTCATCAGTACGCGTGCCCCAGGCTTTCCTTCGCGTTCTCGGTCGTGTACTCGCGGTCGCTGATGATCGTGGTGGCCGGGATGGCATCGCCGGCGACGAACTTCTGCGCGGTCTGGAAGGCGAGCGGCCCAAAGCGCGGGTTGGACTCGATCACGGAGTACAGCCAGCCGTCCACGATGCCCTGCACCGCCGCGCGGGTACCGTCGATCGAGACGATCTTGACCTGCCCGGGAGTCTTGCCGGCGCCCTTGAGGGCGGTCACCGCGCCGAGGGCCATCTCGTCGTTCTCCGCGTAGATGCCGCTGGTACCGGGCCGGGACTGGATCAGCTGCTCGGTGACCTGCTGGCCCTTCTCCCGGGTGAACTCGCCGGTCTGCTCGAACGTGATCTTGATGTTCGGCGCCTTCTCGGCGATGCGGTCCTTGAAGCCGGCCGTGCGGTCGGTGGTGACGTTGTTGCCCGGTGCGCCGAGCAGGATCGCCACCTCGCCGGTGCTGCCGAGCGCCGCGATCATCTGGTCGGCGGCCCGCTTGCCCTGCTCGTAGAAGTCGGAGCCGATGAACGTGAGGTAGTCCGTGCACGGCTGGGCGTTGATCTTCCGGTCGATCGTGATGATCGGGATCTTCTTCGCCGCGGCCTGCTTGAGCACCGGCTCCCAGCCGTCGGAGTTGAGCGGGGCGATGACCAGCAGCTTCGCGCCCTGGGCGATGAGCTGCTGCACGTCCGAGATCTGCTTGGAGAACTGGGACTGCGCGTTCGTCACCCGCAGGTTGGCGACGCCGAGCGCCTTCGCCTCATCCTTGATCGACTGGGTCTCCGCGATCCGGAACGGGTTGGCCTCCTTCTCCGACTGGGAGAAGCCGACCGTCGCGGTCTTCACGTCGAACGCCTGGCCGCCGAAGCTCTGCAACGTGCAGGTCGGGCCGTCCGCGGCGGCACTCTGCGCCACCTGCTGCCCCTCGGTGCCGACCGGAGCGGGGGTATCGGGAGTCTCCTCGCCCTTGGCGCACGCGCCGGTCGCGAGCAGGGCGGCCACCGCCAGCGCCGCCCATCCACGTGTTCTACCCATGATGATCCTTTCGTGGGTGGGACCGACGCGCGCCATCGGTTGGACTCAATGAAGCACCCACGGACGAACAAAGTCAATACCAACCGATCAGGTTCGGTCTCGAACTCGATCTGAAACGGTCACGGCCGTGGTCGCCCACTCTCCCGACGCCGCCTGGGTACGATCAGATCCGAAGTCATCCGATCACAAGGGGTGGAGCGTGGCGGCGGACGACTCCCGGGGACAGGTGGAGACGCGGCGGGCGATGTTCGCGGCCGAGCGGCGCCAGCGCATCCTCGAGGTGATGCGGGCCAACGGTGCCGCCTCCCTGCGCGACCTCGCCGAGGCGGTGCAGTCCTCGGAGGTCACGGTCCGGCGCGACCTGCGGGTCCTCGAGGCGGACGGACTGCTCAACCGGCACCACGGCGGCGCGACGCTGCCCGGCGCGCTGTCCCGCGAGCCGACGTACGCGCAGAAGGCCCACGTCGCCGCCGCCGAGAAGGCGGCGATCGGCGAGCTCGCCGCGTCGCTCGTCGAGGACGGCGACGCGATCGTGATCGGCGCGGGTACGACCACGCAGGTCTTCGCCCAGCACCTGGCCCGGCACGCCGAGCTCGCCGTGGTGACCAACTCGCTGCTCGTCGCGCAGGCCCTGGCCGCCGCGCCGCGGGTCGAGGTGGTACTCACCGGCGGCACGCTGCGCGGTTCGATCCACGCGCTCGTCGGCAGCGCGGCCGAGCGGTCGGTGGCCGGGCTGCGGGTGCGGCGGGCGTTCATCTCCGGCAACGGGCTCACTCCCGAGCGCGGCGTCTCCACCCCGAACATGCAGGTCGCGAGCGTCGACCGGGCGCTCGCGGCGGCCGCCGAGGAGATCGTCGTCCTCGCCGACCACACCAAGATCGGCGTCGACACGATGGTGCAGACGGTACCCACGGACGAGATCGACCACCTGGTCACCGACGACGCCGCACCCCGCGAGGTGCTCGACGAGCTGGCCAGCCGCGCGGTCCGCCTGCACGTCGCTCGGATGTAAAGGGCTCTTTACGATTCCGCGCGCATAGGGAATCATTCCGGTCAGTCTTCTGCGAGGGGGCACCCGTGGCGGACGCGATTCTCGATATGGCGGGTGTGGTCCGGGACTTCCCCGGCACCCGCGCGCTGGACCACGTCTCGTTCGCCCTCGGCCGCGGCGAGGTGCACGCCGTCGTCGGGGAGAACGGCGCCGGCAAGTCCACATTGGTCAAGGTGCTGGCCGGCGTACAGCAGCCGGACGCCGGGATCCTGCGGGTGGCCGGCGAGCGGGTCCGCCTCGCCTCGCCCCGCGACGCCGAGCGGGCCGGGATCAGCGCCGTGCACCAGGACGCCAACCTCGTGCCGCAGATGAGCGTCGCCCGCAACCTCTTCCTCGGCCGCGAGCCGCGCCGCCACGGCCTCATCAACGTGGCCAGGATGAACGCGCTCGCCGCCGGCATCGTGACCGGACTCGGGCTGCGGGTCGACGTCCGCCGGCCGCTCGGGGCGTACGAGACCGGGGTGCGGCAGATGGTCGCGGTGGGGCGCGCGCTCTCCGCCGGTACCCCCGTCGTGGTTTTGGACGAACCGACGGCCGGGCTGGAGCCCGCGGAGGCCGACCGCCTCTTCGCCGCGATCGCCGCCGTGCGGGCCGAAGGCCGCTCGGTGGTCTACGTGACCCACAAACTGTCCGAAGTGGAGGCCGTCTGCGACCGCGTGACGGTGCTGCGGGACGGTCGGATCGTCCACACCGGACCTGTCGCCGGCCTCGACCGGCTGCGCCTCGTCTCGCTGATGCTCGGGCGGCGGGTCACTCCCGGGCCGACCGCGGTGCTCGGTGTCCCGGCGGACGAGCCGGCCGACGAGCCGATCCTCCAGGCGACCGGCCTCACCCGCCGCCACGTGCTGACCGACGTCTCCATCAACCTGCGCCCCGGCGAGGTCGTCGGGCTCAGCGGGCTGCTCGGCGCCGGCCGCACCGAGACCGCGCGGGCGATCGCCGGCGCGCTGCCGCTCGACTCCGGACAGGTCACGGTCTCGGGTGCGAGCCTGCGCAAGCGTTCGATCGCCGGCGCGATCCGGGCCGGTGTGGGTCTGCTGCCGGACAACCGCAAGGCCGAGGGGATCGTCGGCACGCTGTCGGTCCGCGACAACATCGCACTCGCCGCCCTGCCCCGCCTCGCCCGCGCCGGGATCGTCTCGGAGGCCCGGCTGGACAAGGTGGTCGGCGCGCTGATGAGCCGGCTGCGCATCAAGGCGACGAGTCCCTACCAGCCGGCCTCCGAGCTGTCCGGCGGCACCCAGCAGAAGGTGCTGCTGGCCCGGTGGCTGGCCACCCACCCGCGGGTGCTGATGCTGGACGAGCCGACCCGCGGCATCGACGTGGGCAGCAAGGCCGAGGTGCAGTCGCTCATCGACGACCTGGCCGTCGACGGGCTGGCGGTCATGCTCATCTCGTCCGACCTGGACGAGATCGTGGGCACCTGCGACCGCGTGGTGGTGCTCCGCGACGGCGCGATCGTCAGCCAGCTCAGCGGCCCCGACATCACCGAGAAGAACATCATGTCCCTGCTCGCCGGCTGACTCTTTCGATGCCGGCGCGGGTGCCCGGCAGGCATCCGGCCCCGCCGCCGCGGCCTAGACGGCGGCCGCGAGCTGCGGGTAGAGCGCGGACACGTCGGCGGAGAGGCCGCGCTTGACGTTTCGGGTGACCTCGTCGGCGAGCACCTCGTGCGCACCGGCCTCCACGCCGTCCAGCGCCTGCCGCACGACCTCGGCCGGGTCGGACTTGGGCTCGGTGACCGCGGCGGCCATGTCGGTGTCGACGTAGCCGACGTGCAGCCCGGTCACGCCGACGCCCTTCGGCGCCAGGTCGACGCGGAGCGCGTTGGTCATCGACCACAGGGCCGCCTTGGTCGCGCTGTACGAACCGCTGAGCGCGAGCCAGGAAAGCACCGAGTGCACGTTGAGCACGTGACCGCCGCCCGCGACAAGCGCCGGCGCGAACGCGCGGGTGACCAGCAGCGGGCCATAGAAGTTGACCTCGAACTCGCGGCGCACGTCGTCGACCGGCGAGGTGAGGTAGTTGGCCCCGACAAGGCCACCGGCGTTGTTGACCAGGATCGTCACGTCGCCGGCCTGGGCCGCCGCGGCGGCGACGGACTCCGGGTCGGTGACGTCGAGGGCGAGCGGGACGGCGCCGGGCGTGGTGACGGCGCGCGGGTCGCGGGCGGCCGCGTACACCCGGGCGGCGCCGGGAGGGTGTCGCGCCGGTCGGCGTGGAGCGGCTCTGCCAGACGGCCGGCGTGTCGAAGCGCTCGATGTACCAGCTCTTCGCCACGAAGGATGACCTCGTCGCGGAGAGCCTGCGGGTGCACGGCCCGGCGATCGTCACCGGCTACTTCCCCGCCTCGGACGCCGAGCTGAGCCCGCGCGAGCGCATCCGGTACGTGTTCGAACGCCTCGACGAGCAGAGCGGCACGCCCGGGTTCTACGGCTGCCCGTTCGTCAACACGGCCGTGGAGACCCGCGACCCCGACCATCCGGCGGCGGCCGTGGCCCGGGCGTTCAAGGACCAGCTCACCGCCTACTTCGCCACCCACGCCAAGACCGCCGGGGCCGGCGACCCGGAAGGGCTCGCGGTCCAGCTCACGATGGTCTTCGACGGTGCCGCGGTGCGCGCCGTCATGCGCGGCACGACCCTGGACGGCGCCGCGACCCGCACCGCCGACGCCCTGCTCGCCGCCGCCGGAGTCCAGTAGCGAAAGCCGGAGAGTCGCGGAATTGCAGCTCCGTGCAATCTATTTGCGAACGGCTGTGCGATTTCTTACGCTGCCCGGGTGAGTGACGATCTTCTCGTCGAGGCGCGCGGCCTCGTCAAGCGGTACCCGCCCCGGGACCGGCACGGCTCGCCCTTCGTCGCCGTCGACGGGATCGACTTCGAGCTGCGGCGGGGCGAAGCGTTCGGGTTCCTCGGGCCGAACGGGGCCGGCAAGTCCTCCACCATGCGGATGATCGCCTGCGTCTCCCCGCCCACCGGGGGCACGCTGCGGGTGCTCGGCATGGACCCGGCCATCGACGGGCGGCGGATCCGGGCGCGGCTCGGCGTGGTGCCGCAGGACGACGCGCTCGACCGCGAGCTCTCCGTCCGGGAGAACCTGCTCATCTACGGCCGCTACTTCGGGCTGCCCAAGGCGGTGATCGCCGAGCGAAGCACTCGGTTGCTGGAGTTCGCGCAGCTGGAGGAGCGCGGGGCGGAGCGGGTCGACTCGCTCTCCGGCGGCATGCGGCGGCGGCTCACGATCGCCCGTTCG
Organism: Phytohabitans flavus; assembly: GCF_011764545.1. Lineage (GTDB taxonomy): Bacteria > Actinomycetota > Actinomycetes > Mycobacteriales > Micromonosporaceae > Phytohabitans > Phytohabitans flavus. The sequence goes on from NZ_AP022870.1 coordinate 2,792,649, forward strand.
CTCATCAACGAGCCGGAGATCCTGCTGCTGGACGAGCCGACCACCGGCCTCGACCCGCAGGCCCGGCACGTGCTGTGGGACCGCCTCTTCCGGCTCAAGCAGCAGGGGTGAGCCTGGTGCTCACCACGCACTACATGGACGAGGCCGAGCAGCTCTGCGACCGGCTCGTGGTGCTCGACAAGGGAAAGATCGTCGCGCACGGGTCGCCGGCCGAGCTGATCGCCACGTACTCCACGCGCGAGGTGCTCGAGCTCCGCTTCCCGATCGGCGAGCAAGCCACCGCCGTGGAGAAGCTGCGCGCGGCACGACCTGCCGACCGGATGGAGGAGCTGCCCGACCGGCTGCTCTGGTACACCGCCGAGGGGGACGCGGCGCTCTCCGCCGTACACGAGCTTGGTTTGCGACCCGCGACGGCGCTGGCGCGGCGGGCGAGCCTGGAGGACGTCTTCCTCGCCCTCACCGGCCGGGCGCTGGTGGACTGATGGGGGCGAGCATGGCGCTGCGCGCCTTCCGGTACTGGCTCCTGCGCTACCGCCGCACCTGGCGCGGCACCGTCGTGATCAGCGTGGCCAACCCGCTGCTCTTCCTCATCGCGATCGGCGCCGGGCTGGGCCAGGTCGTCGCGCCGGACACGGACGCGCTCGGCGGGGTGAGCTACCTGGCGTTCTTCGCACCCGGCATGCTCGCCGCCGCCTCGATGCAGAACGGCCTTGTCGAATCGGCCTTCCCGGTCAGCTTCAGCAGCCGCCCCGGCGGCACCTACCCGGTCGCCGCGGCCACCCCGCTGGAGCCGTCCGACCTGCTGCACGGGCACGCGATCTTCATGGCGATACGGGTGACGATGAGCGCCGCCGCGTTCCTCGCCGTGATGGTGGCGCTCGGCGCGGCACAGTCCACTTTGGTACTGCTCGCGCTGCCGGCGGCGACCCTGACCGCGATGGCCTTCGCGCTGCCGGCCGCGGCGTGGGCGGTCACGCTGTCCGATGTGGAGCCGGTGGGGCGGGTCTTCAAGTGGGTGGTGATGCCGCTGTACCTCTTCTCCGGCACCTTCTTCGCGGTCACCCAGCTGCCCGAGGTGCTCCGCCCGATCGTGTACGTCACTCCACTGTGGCACGGCGTCGACCTGTGCCGCTCGCTGAGCCTCGGCACAGCCACGTGGGCCGGGTCGCTCGGCCACGTCGCGTACCTGACCGCCATGGTCGCCGTCGGGTACCTGCTGGCCCGCCGCAACTACCGCCGCCACCTGCACGCCTGAGGAGCCACCGTGTCGTCCGCGCACCTGATCGTCGTCCGCCACCTGTGGGTACTGCGCCGCGGCCGCCCGTGGAACCTGCTCGTCGAGGGCATCTTCGAGCCGTTCCTCTACCTGCTGTCGATCGGCATCGGGGTGGGCCAGCTCGTCGGCACCTTCACCGGCGCCGGCCCGGAGGTCACCCGGTACGCCGCGTTCGTCGCGCCCGCGTTGCTCGCCACCTCGGCGATGAACAGCGCGGTCAACGAGACCACCGGCTCGTTCTGGTTCCGGGTCCGGTTCGAGAAGCTGTACGAGGCGATCGTCACCACGCCCATGCGGGTCGGCGACATCGCGGCCGGCGAGATCGCCGCCTCGGTGCTCCGAAGTGGACTCTCCTCCACCTGCTTCCTGCTCGTCATCACCGCGCTGGGCATGGTCCGCTCGTGGTGGGCGCTGCTCGCGATACCGGCGGCGGTGCTCGTCGGGTTTGCCTTCTCCGCGGCCGGGCTGGCGGTGGCGACGCTGATGCGGGACTTCCACCACCAGCAGTACCTCCAGTTGTGCATGCTGCCGATGTTCCTGTTCGCGACCACGTTCTTCCCGCTGTCGGTCTACCCGCCAGCACTCCAGCCGGTCGTCGTGGCGCTCCCGCTCTACCAGAGCATCGAACTGGTCCGCGGCCTCACCACCGGAACGATGGGCGCCGGCACGCTCGCCGCCGTGCTCTACCTGAGCGCCATGGGCGCGATCGGCTGGTTCTTCACCCACCGCCGGCTGGGACGCATGCTCCTCACGTAGAAAGATATTTGAGCTACCGCGACGTCCGCGGTGGTCCGGACCGCTGCTCCCGCGGCCTCACCCTCCGCGATTCACAACCCAGATCTACGGCTCGACCGACAGCGGCTCGTAGGTGTTGCGGACGACGCCGTTGCGGAAGGTCGTGGAGTGCTTGGGCTTCATCCCTGCCTGACCAGCTCGAAGGCGAACTCGCCGCACCCGTAGGTCAGCAGGTCAACTATTTACAGTGACATGCCCGGCCCGCCGGTGACGCTGCGGGTCGGGCATGTCACTGATTGGTCAGACAGGCGTCACGGTGTACGTGGCGCCGGACTGGGTGGCGAACGTGATGACGTCGCCGCTGACCGTGTGGCTCACCGTGCCGCTGCCGACCCGGTTCACCACGACGTTGCGCCCCGGCCACGCGTGCTGGAGCCGCGCCTGGCGCCCCGCCTGGCTGGTGACGTCGACGTACTGCACCTGTCCACCTTGGAGGCTGGACGAGACGAGGAACGCGTCCTTCTCCCGAAGGTTGACGAAGCTGGCGTTGCGGCTCGTCGGCCAGACCGGGAAGACCCGCATCACGCCGTCGTCGCTCTGGAGCAGCAGGTTGTTGACCGCCTCGATGGCGCCGGCCTTCTCCAGCCCGTGGTGCGGGTCGAAGACCCGGAGGTTGGCCACGGACTTGGCGTTGATCTGACCCTTGAGCTGGTCGATCAGTGTCTGCCCGGGGTAGCCGACGCGGGCCGCCTGGGTGAACACCTTCGGGAAGCTGTTGTCCTGTCCCCACGAGTTCATCGCGTTGACCGTGTCGATAGCCCGCTGGCGGTCGGCGGCCGGGGAGCGGATGCCGAGCACCTCACCCGGGTGGACGAACTCCAGGTTGACGGTGTTGTCGCCCGGGTGGAACGGTCGGGTGTCCCCGCCGGAGAACGTGCCGGGGTCGCCGAGCGCGTACACCGTCTGCCCGTTTTGGACAGTGGTGGGGATCGGGGCGAGCCGCTGAAGGATCGTCGTCCAGGTGGCGCGCAGCGAGGCGTCGGTGTTGAGGTCGACGCTCGCGTCGACGAGCGCGGCAAGCAGGTAGCGCAGCATGCCGAGGTCGGCGCTGGAGTTACGGGCCCAGGTCCCCTCGTGCGGGCCGGTCCAAAGGTTGTACCGCTGCGCACCCGCGTCGTACTCCAGGTAGTGCTGGAAGAACGCGGCGACCTCCTTCATGAACGGGTACGCCGTGTTGGCCAGGAACGTCGTGTCCTGCGTGTAGTCGTAGTAGGCGATGAACTGGGTGACCGCGAAGAGCGAGTTGCCGACCTGCTGGTGGTAGTTGTCGTCGGCGGTCGAGCCGAACGGCGCGATGCCGACCGGGAAGAGCACGCCGCTGGGTACGCCGCCGCTGGGGAAGCGGGCGCCGACGTAGTCCGGCTTGACCCGGCGCAGGTCCTGCTGCGCCCGCCGCCGCGCCTCCGGCACGTACGCGAGGATCAGGTCGTGGTACGGTCGGGCGAACTCGGCGCGGTTGCTGGAGTACAGGCCGTAGAAGTTCGCCATGAAGTTGTAGTTGAGGTGCATGTCGCCGCTGAAGCTCGGCGAGTCCGAGGTGGCCCAGACACCGTAGAGCCCGGGTGCGGTCTTGCCCGCACGGGTGGACGAGCCGAGGAAGTACAGGTGCGCGTAGTAGAAGCGCTCCAGCACGTCGTCGTTGAGGTCCACGTAGGAGCGTAGCCAGTACTGCTTCCACCACTCGACGTGCTCGGCGTACCGGGTGTCCAATGTGGCGCCGCTCTGCGCGTTAGCGAGGCTCTGCGCGGAGCCGGCCGTACCGGACGGGTTCTGGCCGCCACCCGCCACGGCGGTGACGAGGCGGATGGTCTGCCCCGGCGCGAGGTCGAACACCATCCGCGCGGTCGCGCCCGACGCGGTCGGCGTCCCGGCCAGGCCGCCACCGATCAGGCGGGTGGCGAGCGACGCCTCGGAGACCCACCGGCTGCCGGACGGCGTGCGGCGGGTGGCCCACGTGGTGCTGCCCGCGACGCCGGCGGTGTTGGTGAACCCGGTGCGCGCGTCCTGCACGCCGGACCAGGTCTCCGCGCGCAGCCGGACGGTGGACGAGCCGGTGGACTGGATCTGGGTGACGACGAGGTTGTCGTTCGCGGCGGTCCAGGTGCGCATCGTCACCGGTACCCCGCCGACGGTCATGGTGGTGTCGACGTCGCCGCGCAGGATGTTCTGCTCCTCGCGGAACGGTCCGGAGGGTGCCGGGCCGCCGGTGCCGTTGTACAGCTCGAACTGGCCGATCCGCGCGCGCGGGTTGTTGATCGAGTCGGCCGTGGTGCCCTGGGTCGGCTCGGTGAGGTGCACCCGCACGTACCGCGCGGTGCGGCTGGCGATGGTCCGGTCGGTGGTGCCCGCGGTGTTGTTGGTGACGGTGTCCACTGTGGTCCAGGTGGAGTTGTTGTCGCTCACCTGGAGCGTCCAGTTCTTGCTGTTGTTGGCCGTCTCGGCGGGGCGGGCCGCGGCGTCGTGGCGCAGCAGGTACCGGCTGAAGGTCTTGGCCGTGCCGAGGTCGAGCGTTATCCACTGTGGCTTGCCGACCTCGGAGACCCAGCCCTCGTACCCGCTGCCCCAGCCGCCGTTGACCGCGCGGCCCGGCGGGAAGCTCGGGTGTGAGCTCGACGCGCTCGCGGTCGCGCCCAGCGCGAGGTTGGCCGAGCCGCCGCCGGACTCCGCCGCGACCGTGACGCCGCCGAGGGCGACGAGCGACGGGTTGGGATTACCCGCCCAGAAGTTGCCCTTGGAGACGTAGAACGTCTTGAAACCGTTGCCGCCGCCCGACGTCACGCCGATGTCGCCGTTGCCGAGCAGGGCGGTGTTGGGCATGGTGCGGCTGACCGCGCCGGCGTAGTCCTGCGTCGTCCACACGCCGCGGATGCCGCCGAGCAACGCCTGCACCTCGGTCCACTGCTGGGCCGGTGGCGGTGCCGCGGCCCGTGCTGGGGCGTCGCGACGGCGAAGGTCGCGACGACGGAGACGGCCGCCGCCGCGGCCAGGGTGGTTTTCCTTCTCATCGAACGCTCCCGTGCTACCTCTGGATGCCAATCCTCGACACACGCGCGTGACAGGTAGTTAACATCGGAGGTTTCCGATCGTCAATGCTTCGCGATGAGGTCGGATGAGTGCGGTTTGCCCGCGTCGCCCGGCGCAACGAGAGGACGAATGCGCAGGACATCGGAGGTATCGGCGGTCAGGCGACGGTCGGAGCGGGCAAGGCGCCCGAGAGGTCGGACCATCGGGCACCCGACCGGGCCGTCATCAGCGGCCGAAGCGGCGGGTGACCCTGCGTAAGCTGTAGAGCCCGGTGCTGGTCACGCCGTAGAAGATCGGAAGCGCGACGAAGAACGCGAGCGCCAGGAGCGGCTCGACCAGGTAACCGATAAGGGCGCCGACCGCGTACAGGACGACGCCGACCAGCGAACGCAGCCGCTCGCCCCGGAAGAACGGGGTCTCCACCTCCTCCGCCGAGATCTCCGGGTGCCGCATGAGGTACTGGAAGAACATCGCCCAGCTCACCGAGAGCAGGATGTTGGCCAGCGCGTAGAGGACGACGGCGGTGCGCTGGTCGGTGAGGTTTTCGTCCTGGAGCGCGCGCGAGACGACCGCGGTCGGAAACGGCAGCAGCACGGTGGTGAACAGCACGAAGAGGTTGGCCCACTGAAGGCCGCGGGAGCTGCGGCGGAGGCGGGCGAACGCCGCCCTGTGGTTGAGCCACACCACGGCCACGTTTCCGAACGAGGCGACGTACGCGACGTAGGCGGGCCACTGGTCGAGCAGCCCCTCGCGCAGGTCACCCGGCTCGGTCACCGGAACCCGCAGGTTGAGCACGAGCAGCGTGATGACGATCGCCAGGACCCCGTCGCTGAACGCCTCGGCGCGCCCCGTGTCCGGACGCAGGCCGCCTGGCTCCCCATTCGCCATGGGCGAGGGCTACCCGCGCGCCGGCCCGCCTAACGGTCGGTGTACTGCTCCGCGAACTCCCCACTCGGGGCGATCGGGGTGATGACGTCGATGAGCACGCCACCCGGGTCGGCCACGATGAAGTGCCGCTGCCCGAAGTCTTCGCTGCGCAGCTCCAGCTGCGCCGGGAGCCCGCCGTCGACCACCAGGCGCCGCCACTCCGCGTCCACATCGGACACCTCGAAGTTGAGCAGCAGCCCGGCTGCCGGCTTGCCGAAGCCCGCCGGGATCGTCGGGTGCGTGTGGTCCAGGAGCGCGAGCTCCTGGGGCGGGTCGCCGGGGCGGCGCAGGCTCACATACCAGTCCGCCTCGAACGTGGTCTCGAACCCGAACCACTCCGCGTAGAACGCGTGCGACTCCTTCAGCCGCGCCGTGCAGATCACCGGGTAGAAGCTGGTCAGCAGCATGATTCACTCCATTCGCATACCATCGGTATGTGAAGCCACGATATTGGCGTACCATCGGTATGTCAATCATGGTTGGAGACGGACCGGGGTGGGAGGCGCGTTGCGGCGGGCGGAGCAGCGGGAGCAGACCCGGCAGGCGCTGGTGCGGGAGAGCCGGCGCCTCTTCGCGACGGTGGGGTACGGCGCGGTCGGCCTGTCCCAGATCGTCGCCGCCGCGGGCGTGACGAAGGGCGCGCTCTACCACCACTTCGACAGCAAGGCCGCGGTCTTCCGGGCCGTGCTGGAGCAGGTGCAGCAGGAGGTGGCCGAGCAGGTGGTCGCGGCCGCCGAGGCACAGTCGGGCTCGTGGGCGAGGCTGACCGCGGGGTGCCGCGCGTTCCTGACCGCGAGCACCGCCCCGGAGGTCCAGCGCATCATGCTCGTCGACGGGCCGGCCGTGCTGGGCTGGGCCGAGTGGCGCGCCCTGGACGAGGCCGCCTCGGCGCACCACCTCGCCGAGGCGCTCGCCGACCTCGTCGCGGACGGGACGATCGCCACGCAGCCGGTGGCGCCGCTGGCCCACCTGCTCTCCGGCGCGATGAACGAGGCGGCGCTGTGGCTGGCCACGACGACAAGCCCGTACGCGCTGGAGCAGACCTGGGCGGCACTAGCCCGCCTGCTCGACGGCCTCCGGACGGCGTGACCGGCCGCCTGCGCGGCCGGCCGACCGTCCACAGTTGAGCGTCAGAAGGTCGCCGGCAGCGGCGCCGACTCGGGCCGCGCGCCGGCCGGGGTGGCGGTCGCGCGGGCCAGCAGCCCGTACGCGGCCAGCAGGAGCAGCGGCGCCACAAGGCCCGGCACCCGCCCGACCGTGAGCATGAAGAACGCCACGACGCCCACACCGGCCAGCACCGGCACCGGCCAGCGCACGAAGCCGGCGCGGGCCGCGGCCACCGGTACCAGGATCAGCCCGAGCAGCGCGCCCAACATGCCCGGCATGGCCACGCCGAGCGACAGCGACGCGTACCCCTCCACGCGTGCCGCCACCGCTTCCACCCGCGCCGGGTCGAGCACCTGCTCGGCGGCCAGCCCTGCGTAGTCGCCGACCATCAGGCCGTTGAAGTGCAGCAGTCCCAGCAGCGCGACCGCGCCCGCGACCTGGGCAAAACGCCAGCCTCGGCCGGTGAGGCGGCCGGTGACCTCGATGACGGCGGGGATGAACAGCAGCCACGCCAGATGCAGGAAGAACGCGCTGGCCTGCGCCGCCGCCGGATCCGAGGCGAAGTCGGCGGAGATGTGGAAGGCGCCACCGGGGAGCGTGGCCATGCCCGCGGCCAGCGCGAGCGGCGCGCCGATCAGGCAGACCACGCCGATGGTACGGCGGAACGCGGCGAACCCCTCCCCGGCGGCCTCACCGTCCAGGCTCGCCGGCGACCACAGCCGAGCGGCGAGGACCACGTTGGCGACCGTGAGCAGCGCCGGCCCGGCCAGCGACAGCGGCGGCTCCTCGATGGCGAAGAGCAGGTACAGCACGAACCCGGGTACCGCCGTGGCCGGGTACCACCAGCCGGTGTGCCCGGCCCGCGCGGCGGCGAGCGGGGTGAGCAGCAGCGCGAGCGCCCAGCCGAGCAGTCCGGGCACCTGCCAGCCGGCGGCCAGCCACCCGTACTGCCCGACCTGCTCCTCGACCCGCTCGAACGTGGCCACGTCCGTGACCTCGAGAACGGCCAGGCCGAAGTAGTCGGAGAGGGTGAGCCCGGCGAACGTGGTGAGCCCCAGCACGACGGCTGGCCAAGCGATCGTGGCGAGTACCCGGCCGCGGCGGCGGATCGGGGCGAGCAGTGCGAGCAGCCCGGGTACGAAGAGCACCCAGGACCAGTGCAGCAGCATTGTGTGCAGGCGGGCCGCGCCAGGGTCGGCGGCGATCGCCGGGCCGAACTCGACGTCGCCGACCGCCGGGTCCACGGCCGTGGCAGCGGTGAGCAGGATGGGCGCGGCGACCAGGCAGGCCAGGCCGGCGGGGCGGCGGGCCAGGCGGGCGGGTGACAGCATGTCATCGTTCCTTTCGACGGCCCGGCACGGCGGGCCATGAGGGCGGCCGGCGTGCCTGGGCGGCTACGGTTGGCGACGCTAGGCCCGGCACGACCCCAAGATCGCCCTCACGGGGAGTTATCGTGGGTCCCCCACCAGGCGGACCGCGGATCCCCCGCGGGTGGGCGAAATCGCCGCTACCCGGCCCGTACGCTCGGCAAATGCGGCTGTGGCGGATCAAGCGCGTCGACCTCGTGGTCGCTGTCGTGTTCCTGACCATCGCGCTGGTCGAGGAGCTGACGGCGCCGCACCGCCTGCCGTTCTGGTGGCTCCGCCTCGGCTTCGCCGCCGTGCTCGTGGTGGTGCGCCGGCCCGCGCCGCTGGCCACGCTCCTGCTCGACGTCGCGGTGGTGCAGGTGCTGTGGCTGCCGAGCGAGGTCGACGACTACCGGGTGTGGCAGGCGTTCTGCTTGTTCATCGGCCTGCACACGGTCGGCCGCGAGATCATCCTGGTCGGCCCAGACCGCGACCCGCTGTGGCGCCGGCTGCTGACCGCCGCGATGCTCGTCACGACCATGGCGGTGCTGGTCGGGCAGCGCACCACGATGACGTCCGATGTGTTCGCCTCGGCCGGCTACACGGCGGCGGCCTGGCTCTCCGGCCTGCTGCTCCAGATCCAGGCCCGGCGCAGCGCGGAGCGGACCGCCGCGCTCGCCGCCGCCCAGGCGCTCCGCGCCGACCAGGCACTTGCCGACGAGCGCGCCCGCATCGCCCGCGAGCTGCACGACATGGTCGCCCACAGCGTCACCGTGATGGTGCTCCAAGCGGCCGCCGTGCGCCGCCGCCTCGACCCGAGGCAGGAGGCCGAGCGCGACCTGCTGTCCGGTGTGGAGCAGGCCGGCCGCGACGCGGTGACCGAGCTGCGCCGGACGCTGGGCCTCCTGCGCGGCGCCGAGCCCGCCGGCACCGTCCCGCAGCGCGGCCTCGCCGACCTCGACGAGCTGCTCGACCAGATCCGCGAGGCCGGGCTCGCGGTCGGCCTCTCCACCGAGGGCGAGCCACGGCCGCTGCCGGCCAGCCTCGACCTGTCCGCCTATCGGATCATCCAGGAGGCACTGACCAACGTGCTGAAGCACTCCGCCGCCCGCCAGGCCACCGTCACGATGGCGTACGAGCCGGACGACCTCCGCCTCACGATCACCGATTCCGGCGGCGGCCGCCCGCCGGCCAGCGACACCTCGGGCGGCGGACACGGGCTTGTCGGGATGCGGGAGCGGGCGGCGATGTTCGGCGGGCGGCTGGTGGCGGGGCCGGAGCCCGGCGGCGGATACCGGGTCAGCGCGACGCTGCCGCTGGCCCGCGCCCACGTGTTCGCGGAGGTGCCCCGGTGATCCGGGTCGCGCTCGCCGACGACCAGGCCATGATCCGCGCGGGCCTGCGCATGGTGCTGGAGACCGAGCCCGACCTCCAGGTGGTGGCCGAGGCCGCCGACGGTGCCGACGCGCTCGCCGTGACCCGGCGCGCCCGGCCCGACGTGGTGCTGCTCGACATCGCGATGCCCCGCCTCGACGGGCTCGCCGCGGCCCGGCAGATCGCCGCGCTTCCGGCTCCCCCGCGGATCATCATGCTGACCACGTTCGACAGCGACGACAACCTGTATGCGGCGCTCCGGGCCGGCGCCAGCGGCTTCCTGCTCAAGGTCTCGCCGCCCGAGCAGCTCGTCACCGCCATCCGCGTCGTGGCCGGCGGGGCCGCGCTGCTCGACCCGGCGGTCACTACCAGGGTCATCGCGGCGTTCGCGCACCAGCCCGCGCCGCAGCCGCCGCCCGAGCTGGCTCAGCTCACCCCGCGCGAGCTCGACGTGCTCCGGCTGCTCGCCCGCGGACTGTCCAATTCGGAGATCGCCGACCACCTCACGCTCGGCGAGGCGACCGTGAAGACCCACGTGGCACGCGTGCTGATGAAGCTCGGCCTGCGCGACCGGGTCCAGGCCGTGGTGTATGCGTACGAGAACGGCGTCATCCGGGTCGGCGGGTGAGGCCGAGCAGAAACTCCGCGTTGCTGCCCGTCTCGGCCAGCCGTTCCAGCAGGTGTTGCAGGGCCTGCTGCGGGCTCTGCCCGTGCAGCGCGCGGCGGAGGCGGCCGACGATGGCGGCCTCGTCCGGGCCGAGCAGGAGGTCCTCCTTGCGGGTGCCGGAGGCGAGCACGTCGACGGCCGGATAGAGGCGGCGTTCGGCGCTGGTGCGGTCGAGCCGGAGCTCGGCGTTGCCGGTGCCCTTGTACTCCTCGTAGATGAGCGTGTCCCCGACCGATCCGGTCTCGACGAGCGCGCTGGCGACGATGGTCAGCGACCCGCCGTCCTCGATGTTGCGGGCCGCGCCGAGGAGCCGCTTCGGCGGGTACAGCGCGGTCGTGCTGATGCCGCCGGAGAGGATGCGTGCCGACGACGGCGCGATGTGGTTGTACGCGCGGCCCAGCCGGGTCAGCGAGTCGAGCAGCAGCACCACGTCGTGGCCGAGCTCGACGAGGCGCTTGGCGCGTTCGACGGCCAGCTCGGCGGTCGCGGCATGCTCGTGCGGCGGCCGGTCGAAGGGTGACGCGATCACCTCGCCCTTCACCTCCCGCCGCATGTCGGTGACCTCCTCCGGCCGCTCGTCGACGAGCAGGACCATGAGGTGGCAATCGGGGTGGTTACGGGTGATGGCCGCGGCGATCGCCTGAAGCACCATCGTCTTGCCGGCCTTGGGCGGGGAGACGACCAGGGCCCGCTGGCCCTTGCCGATCGGCATGACAAGGTCGATGACGCGGGTGGTGAGGATGTGAGGTTCGGTCTCGAGCCGCAGCCGTTCGCGCGGGTGCATCGGGGTGAGGTCGTAGAAGTCGGGCCGCGACCGGGCCTGCTCGGGCGGCATGCCGTTGACGCTGTCCAGCCGGACCAGCGGCGGAGGCTTGCCCGGCCGCCGTCCCCGCTGATCGCGGCCGGCGCGAGCGGCTTCCTTCTCAGGGACATCCGCCCGGCCAGGCTGGGCGGCGGCCGGGTCGGACATGGCGCCGGTCACCAGGTCGCCGGGACGTAGCCCGTACCGACGGACCAGCGCGGCGGGGAGGTAGGCGTCCCCGGGACCGGCCGTGTAACCGCCGGTGCGCAGGAAGCCGTGATCGCCGGTGATGTCGGCGATGCCGGTGGCCGGAGCCACCTCTTGGTCGTTCAATGGGTTCTCCTCAGGGCGTGAGAGAGCGTGCGGTGACACCCCGAGCGGGAAACCTGTCGCGGAAACACAAAAGTGGGCTTGACAAGGCCAGACCGGACCGACACGTCCTAATCGGGGTGAAACACCCGGGGCGGGCGGCATATGTGCCGGCATCCGCAGCGGGCGGTTGCACCCAGGTTAGGCCGCGCCGGGCCGGAACGCAACCAAGGCCCTACGGAGCGTCGGGCCGGAAGTCGCCGGCGTGGTCGGCGGCCCACTCCGCGAACGTGCGCGCCGGCCGCCCGGTCAGCTCCGCCACGGTACCCGTCACGCGCTCCGGACTGTCCACAAGGGACGCCCAGTACGCCAGCGCCCCGTCGGCGAAGTCTGCGTCCGCCCACGCCAGCATCGCCGCGCGCGCCTCGTCCCGCGTCGCCTCCTCCACCGGGACCGGGCGGCCGGCTGCCGCGCCGAGTATCCGTACCTGCTCCGCCTGGGTGACGGCGGCCGGACCGCTCAGCACGTACGCGACATCGCGGTGTCTGGGCGACGTCAGGGCGCGCACGGCCACGTCGGCGATGTCCCGCTCGTGGATCAGCGACCGCGCCGCCTCCGGGTATGGGATGCGCACCGGCCGCCCAGCCCTGATAGCGTCCGCCCACTCCAGCGTGTTGGTGGCGAAGCCGGTGGGACGCAGGAACGTCCACTCCACGCCGCTGCGCCGTACAGCGTCCTCGACCTGCCCCCAGAGCCCGTTCTCGGCCGGGGTACGGGCGTCGTCCACGTTCGCCGCCGAGACGTAGACCACATGGCGGGCGTACTCCGCGATCGCCCGCGCCACCTCCTCCACGCCCTCGGCCGACAGGAAAGGCCAGAGCAGGAACACGGCGTCCACGCCGGCCAGCGCGTCGCGGAGGGTGTCGGGGCGGGTGAGGTCGCCGGCGACCGCCTCCACGCCGTCGGGCAGCCCGGCCAGCGCCGGGGTACGGGTCAGCGCGCGTACGGAAACACCCCGGTCCAGGAGGCCGGCGACGACGTGGCGCCCGATGTTGCCGGTGGCGCCGGTGACGAGGATCTGCTTGGAATCGGTCATGCCCCAAGCCTCGAACTTAAACAAATGTTGAAGTCAAGCTAGGCTGGCGCGATGGTGGCGGAGATCGCGGCCGAGCTGACGGTCGGCCAGCTCGCCGAGCGCAGCGGCGTCTCCACGTCGGCGCTACGCTTCTACGAGCGGCAGGGCCTCATCCACAGCCGGCGCACGGCGGGCGGCCAGCGGCGGTACGACCGGACGACGCTGCGCCGGGTCGCGTTCATCCGGGCCTCGCAGAGCGTCGGCATACCGCTCGCGCTCATCGGCGAGGTGCTCGGCTTCCTACCCGAGGGCACCCCGCCGACGAAGGCCTTCTGGGTGCGCGCCTCGCAGTGCTGGAGTGACGCGCTCAACGAGCGGATCGCCAAGATGGAGCGGATGCGCGACCGCTTCACCGCCTGCATCGGCTGCGGCTGTCTGTCCCTTGAGGAGTGCGCGCTGGTCAACCCGGACGACGCGCTCGCCGCCGAGGGTCCCGGCGCGCACCTGCTGGACGCTACCGCACAGCGGCGACGAGCGCGCCGGCCGAGAGGGCCGGCGGGCGGTCGCTGACCTGGCCATCTCCCAGCTCCACGACCCGCCACGCACCATCGGACCGCCGCGCCAGATCGACCGTCACGAAGGGAAGTCCCAGCGCCGCGACGGCCGGCACGACGCCGGACAGGTCCACATCGGACGGCGCGGCCGTGTCCGGGGCGTCCGGGTGCGGGCCGACGAACCGGCACTCCCCCGCCACCCACCAGGTCCGTACCTCGGGCCGGTCAGCTCCTCGTACCGCCGCAGCACGAACCCGCCGGCGAAGTCGTCCTCGCGCAGCTCCCGAAACCTGGCCGCCACCGCCCACGCGATGTCCCGGTCGGCGGTGTCGGGGATGTACATCGCCTCGTCCCAGTAGTGCTTCATCGACTTCGTGTAGTCGCGCAGCACCGCCGGCCCGCCGCCGAGCCGGGCAGACGCCTCCTCGAACGCGCTCCGCTCCGCGCCGACCGTCCACACTGAGCGCGGCGTCACCTCTGCCAGCGCGCCGTACCAGCCGGGCAGCTCGTGCGCCTGGCGGTACTGCGCGGGGCTCGTCCGCAGCACCACGCCGCGCGCGGCCAGCGCGGCGGCGAACGCCCGGTACCGGTCGGCGGCGAGCATCCAACCCCGGTACACCGCCTCCCCCGTGCCGGACACCCGGGCCACGCCGTGCCCGGCCGGTGACCGGCGGCACCACCTCTAAGCATCCTAGGAGGCTGGGTCAGTGTTCAACCGCGGTGGAGGCGGCCCAGCTCTTCCGCCGCAGCGTCGAAGAAGACCAGCTGGTCACCGTCGATCGCCGCGAGCCGGGCGTCAAACAGCCACCCGCCCGCCGGGTGGTTGTCGCACCCTATGTTGGTGCTCGGCCTGATCGTGGCGAGCAGCGTGCCGCCGGAGCCGGCGATCCAGCGGCCGCGCGAGGGGTTGCAGCCGTCCGAGCCGGACCAGGTGCTATCCGCGTTCAGCTCGACATGGGGCTCCACCTGCTGATGTACACCGGCGTCCGCGACCCAGCGGCCGACCAGCGTCTCCGCGGTGGCCGGGGTGAGGCCGGCGGGCAGCGGCGCGCCCGGCCTGAGCCCCTGCCGGTCCTCATCCGTGACGACCGGCGGCTTGGCCGCGTCGGGCAAGTACAGCTTCGGGTTCACCGGGATCGGCTCGGTGGCCGGAACCAGGCGGGCGACCACTGCGCCGCCGGCATCGAGCAGCTCGCGGTCCGCGCCGTCCAGCCGGTACGCGGTCACCCGATCGAGCCAGGACGGCGAGGGGACGGTGTTCCGCGCACACAGGGTGGGGCTCGGCACATCGGCGAGGAACATCCCCGCCCCGTCCGCGCGCCAGCCGCCGCCGAGCTGCCCGCACGACCGCCACAGCGACAGGTCCGACACCTGCGACGGGCCCGCGAGGCGAAGGACCGTACCCTCCTCCTCGTCCGCGCCGATCACCAGCCAGTTGCCGATCAGCGCGACCGGGTCGGCGGCCTGCGCGGGGACGGCGTCGACGATTGGACCGGCGCGGTCGGCGCAGCCCGCGAGGAGGACGACCAGGAGTACGGGAACGGCGATGAGTCGCATACCCCATGGGACGCTACGCCTCCGGACCGCGTTCCGGGATATTCCGATGCGTACGGCGCCGCCCCTCCCGCACCATGACCGGTGTGCATTCCACGATCACTGTGACGCCGGGCCAGCTGCCGGACGTGCTCCTGCACGTCGCGGTGGTCCGGCCTGTCTTCGTGTGGGGTGCGCCGGGGATCGGCAAGAGCTCGCTGGTCCGCGACTTCGCCGCCTCGCTCGGTCTCGATTGCGTCACGCTCGTCGGCACCCAGCTCGCCGCGGAGGACCTCATCGGCGTGCCTGAGCTGCGCGACGGCCGCAGCCGCTTCGCACCGCCTGAGTCGATCGCGCGGGACGAGCCCTACTGCCTCTTCCTGGACGAGCTGAACGCCTCCACACCCGAGGTGCAGAAGGCGTTCTACTCGCTGATCCTGGACCGCAGGATCGGGTCGTACGCGCTGCCGCCCGGCTCGATCGTCATCGGCGCCGGCAACCGCTCCACCGACAACGCGCTCGCCCGGCCGATGGCCTCGGCCCTGGTCAACCGCCTCGTCCACGTGCACCTGCGGGCGAGCGTCGACGACTGGCTGGCCTGGGCGGCCACCGCCGGCATCCACCCGTGGATCGTCGCCTACCTCACCGAGCGCCCCAACCAGCTCTGGTCCGAACCTCCCAAAGTGGAGGAAGTCTTCTCCACCCCGCGCAGCTGGCACATGCTCTCCGACGCGCTGAAATCGTACGGCGAGGCCATCTCCGAGCGGACGCTGCGGTTGCTCGCCGCCGGCACGCTCACCCCCGCGCACGCGTCGGCGTTCTGCGGGTACGTGAAGATCGTGCGCCACCGCTACGGCCTGGACGCCGTGGTGCGCGGCGACGCGGGTTGGCCCACCACGCCCGCCGACCGCGACCTGCTCTACTTCCTGGCCGAGTCGTTCCGTGCCCGGCTCGTCAAGGAGCTGCCCGCCGGCAAGCAGCACGCGTCGCCGGCCACGCGCCAGTTCGCCCACCGGGCCAAGGCGCTGCTGGTCGAGCTGGCCGAGATCTCGCTGGAGTGCGCCCAGCTCGTCATCGCCACCGGTGAGGACGGCACGCCGGTGCTGCCCGCCTGGTTCCTGGTCGAGGTGAGCCGCGACCTGCCCCGCCTCGTCGCCGCCCGGGCGTAGCGATGCCGAAGAAGCGCAAGGAGCAGGTCGACCCGAATGTCGCGGCGTTCCAGGCGGCGTGGCAGGCGCTATGCGTCCACCCGATGTTCGCACCGATGCGATACGTCAACACCGGCGCGTGGCGGCGGGACGGTGTCCAAGCGGCTCTCGTCGACCACGCCGAGCTACGCGACGCGAAGACGATCGCCCGGGTCGACCAGAGTGGACGGCTCACGGCCAGCCGCGCACACCGGCTGGACGAGAGCGGCTGGACCTGGGCACTCGCCCACTGCCTGCTGCACCTGGGTTTCGGGCACCTGGCGCTGGACCGCTACGCGGACGACCAGGCGTACGCCGACGTGGCATGTCTCGCGGTCACCCGGTTTCAGCGGGCGGTGAAGCTCGGCGTCGAGCCGCTGCCACTCCCCGCCGAGTTGCCCACCGCAGAGGAGTCCGTCCTGTTGCGACAGTGGCGCGAAGCCGGCGTGCCGCCACCGCTCGCCCACTGCGGCCCGGGCGGCCACGGCTCCGACCTCGTACCCGTACTGCCGCCGGAGAAACTGGGCCTGCGGTCCAGTGTCGACTGGCCGGCACACTTCGCGATCGGGCTGGCCGCCGCGGCCACCGCCGCTGTGGAGGTGGCCGGCGGGCTGCGGACGACCCTGACCGGCGAGGCCAGCCGGCACGAGGCGTGGGACCTGGCCCGCTCCTGGTTCCTGTCGTCGTTTCCGCTGCTGGGCGCGCTCGCGTCCCGGTTCACGCTGGTCGCGGACGCCGACCTGGCGCGGCGCTGGGACATCGCGATCGCCGCGGTCTCGCCGGCCGCGGGTGAGATCTACGTCAACCCGCTCCGGAAGCTGAGCGGTCCGGAGTGGAGGTTCGTGCTCGCGCACGAGATGCTGCACGCCGCGCTCCGCCACGGCGACCGGGTCGGGGCGCGCGACCCGTACCTGTGGAACGTCGCCGCTGACTACGTCATCAACGGTTGGCTCCTGGAGATGGGCGTCGGCGAGCCGCCGGACGGGCTGCTCCACGACCCGGAGCTCGCCGGGTTCTCCGCGGAGGCGGTCTACGACCGGATCGCCACCGACCTGCGCCGGCTGCGCAAACTCGCCACGCTGCGTGGCACCGGCCTCGGCGACGTGCTCGGCGCGCCGCTCCCCTGGCCGGGCAGCCCGGGGCGGGGCGTCGACCTGGACGACTTCTACCGGCGGGCGCTGCTGGACGGGTACGCGTACCACCAGCGGGCCGGGCGCGGCCTGCTGCCGGCCGGGCTGGAGGAGGAGATTCGGGTCCTGGAGCATCCGCCGCTGCCGTGGGATGCGCGGCTGGCCCGCTGGTTCGAGGAGTACGTGCCGTCGCCGCAGCGCACCCGCTCGTACGCCCGCCCGTCACGGCGCCAGGCGAGCACGCCCGGCATCCCCCGTCCGGGCTGGCGGTGGCCGGACGAGGCGGTCGTGCGGACCACGTTCGGCGTGGTGCTGGACACCTCCGGCTCGATGGACCGCGAGTTGCTCGGCAAGGCGCTCGGGGCAATCGCCTCGTACGCCATGGCACGGGACGTGCCGGCCGCCCGGGTGGTCTTCTGCGACGCGTACCCGTACGACGCCGGCTACCTGCCCATGGAGCAGGTGGCCGGCCGGGTGCGGGTGCGCGGCCGCGGTGGCACCGTGCTCCAGCCCGGCGTTGACCTGCTCGAACGGGCCGCCGACTTCCCGCCCACCGCACCGATCCTGGTCATCACCGACGGATGGTGCGACGTGATACGCGTCCGGCGCGAGCACGCCTTCCTCGTGCCGGAGGCCGCGCGGCTCCCGTTCACGCCGCGCGGCCCCGTGTTCCGGCTCCGCTAGTCGCGCCGACGTCCGCGGGGCAGGACCTACAACATCGGGAACGCGCGCGCGGCGCCGCGCACCGCGACGGTGACCGTGTCGCCCACCGCCAGGGGTGGGGTGGAGTCGAGGATGCGGGCGGTGACCTCGGTGCCGTCGGTGAGGCGGAGCTGCACGAGCGCGTCGTGCCCGTGGAAGTCGTGCCGGACCACCGTCGCGGCCGTACCGCCGCCGTTCGCGGACACCCGCATCTGCTCGGGGCGGAGCAGGACCGTGACCGCCCCGTCTCCCGCGGTGCCGTGCAGTGGCAGGCGGCCGAGCGGGGTCACCGCGTCCGGTCCGTCCACTGTGGCCGGTAGCAGTACCGCCTCGCCGACGAAGCGGGCGACCCACGGGCTGGCCGGCTCGCGGTAGACGGTGGACGGTGGTCCACTCTGGACGATCTGGCCGTCGTGCATCACGGCCACCTGGTCGGCCATCGAGAGTGCCTCGCCCTGGTCGTGCGTGACGAGCACCGCCGTGGCACCGTCGGCCCGCAGCGCCTCCCGTACGTCCCGGCGCAGGTCACCGCGGAGCCCGGCGTCCAGCGCGCTGAACGGCTCGTCGAGCAGCACGAGCGGCGGTCGCGGCGCCAGCGCCCGGGCCACCGCGACCCGCTGCTGCTGGCCGCCGGAGAGCTGGTGCGGCATGCGCTCGCCGTACCCGGGGAGGCCGACGAGCGCGAGCACCTCCTCGACCCGCCCGGAGCGGCGGGCCGCGCGGTCCAGCCCGTAGCCGACGTTGCCGGCGACCGACAGGTGCGGGAAGAGCGCGCCCTCCTGCGGTACGACCGCGACCCGGCGGCGGTGCGGCGGCATGTGGGTGCCGGTGTTCGCCACGGTGCGGCCACCGACGGCGATGGTGCCACTGTGGACCCGCTCGAAGCCGGCCACGCACCGCAGCAGCGTGGTCTTTCCGCACCCGGACGGGCCGAGCACGGCGGCGAGCGTACCGGTCGCCACCTCCAGGTCCGCGCCGTCGAGGGCGACGACGGATCCGTACGCCTTGCGCAGGCCGGCGACCGACAGCATCACAGTCCTCCACGTACGGTCAGGAACCAGGTGGGCACCGCGGCGAGGACGACGAGCAGCGCGGCGTAGGGCGCGGCGGCGGCGTACGAGGCGGTGTTGGTGTGCGTCCACAGCTCGGTGGCGAGCGTGTCCATGCCGGTCGGGCGGAGCAGCAGCGTCGCCGGCAGCTCCTTCATGCAGGTGAGGAAGACCAGCGCGGCACCCGCGCCGATGCCGGGCAGCGTCAGCGGGAGCGTGACCGTGCGGAACACCTGGAACGGTCCCCGGCCGAGCGAGCGGCCGGCCTCCTCCAGCGACGGCGGCGACTGGGCGGCGGCACCGGCGACCGCGCCGACCGCGAGCGGGAGGAAGAGCGTGGCGTACGCGAGGGCGAGCAGCCACACGCTCTGGTAGAGCGGGTACACGACGTTGATGCCGAAGAACACAAGGGACAGTCCGATGACGACACCGGGCAGGGCGTGCGCCACGTACGTGAGCCGGTCCAGCAGCGTGGCCAGCGCGCCCGGTGCCCGCGCGGTGAGCAGGCCGACCGGCAGCGCGAGCAGCATCGTGAACGCGGCACCGGACAGCGATACTGCGAGGGAGTTGCCGGCGGCGGTGGCGACCTCGCCGAGTGACCCGGGTCGGGAGACGCCCTCGACGAGCCACCGCGCCAGGCTGGCGGCGGGTACCCCGAGCGCGAGCACCGCGACCGCGGTGAGCGCGGCGGCGGCCGGCCAGCGCGCGGCCCGCAGGTGCAGCCGGGTGGGCGGGCGGCCGGCACCGCCGACCCGGGCGTACCGGGCGCCGCGGGCGCGGGTGAGCAGCTCGCCGCCGATCAGCAGCACGGTGAGCACGACGAGGACGGTGGAGAGCACGAGCGCGCCGGTGCGGTCGAAGCCGACGTTGAACGCGGTGAAGATGGCCCGGGTGAACGTGTCCACCCGCAGGATCGAGACGGCGCCGAAGTCGGAGAGTACGTACAGGGCGACGAGCAGCGCACCGGCCGCGATCGACGGCCGCACCTGGCGCAGTGTCACGTCGGTGAACGTGCGCCACGCGCCCCGACCCAGCGAGCGGGAAACCTCCTCCTGCGCGGGATCCGCACCGGCGAGGGCGGCCGCGACGGGGAGGAAGACGTACGGGGACGAGCAGAGCGTGAGCACCAGCGCGCCGGCCCAGAAGCCGGCGAACGAGTCCACAGTGGAAATCCAGGCGAAGCCGGCCACATAGGTCGGTACGGCCAGCGGCAGCGCGGCGAGCACACCGAAGAACCGCCGCCCGGGCAGATCCGTACGGGTCACCAGGAACGCCCCGGCCACGCCCAGCGCGGTGCAGGCCGTGGTCACCACCCCGACCAGGGCGAGGCTGCGCGCGGCGAGCACCGCCACCCGTTCGGTGAAGAGCTCGCCCACGATCCGTGACCAGCCAGCCTCGCCTGTCCGTACCCCCAAATAGATCAGCGGGATGAGGGCGACCGCCACCGCGGCGGTCGATGCCACCGCGAGCGCCGGGCGGGGTAGAAGCCGCCGCGCGGCCCAGCGGGCCGGCGCGGCGGCCGGTTGCGTCGTGCTCAGGCCAGCCCCGCTTCCGTGATCATCGAGACGGTGGCGTCGAGCGTATCCAGGTCGTTCAGGTCGATCTGGGGTGCCGCCAGGCTGTCCAGCGCGGGCAGGCCGGGCGCGGTCGGCACGCCGGCGATCAGCGGGTACTCGAAGGTCTCCTCGGCGAAGTACGTCTGGCCCTCGCCGCCGAGCAGGAAGTCGATCAGCGCCTTGGCGTCCGGGTCCTCGGCCGCCTTCGAGAGCAGGCCGACGCCCGCGACGTTGACCAGCGCGCCGGTGTCGCCGTTCGGGAAGAAGTGCAGCTTGGCCGTCATCTTGTCGGCCGTGATGCCCTTCTCCTTGGCCTGCTCGTAGACGTAGTAGTGGTTGACCAGGCCGGTGGCGAGCTTGCCGTCGTTGACTTCCTGGACGATCTGGATGTTCGACTCCCGGATCTGCGCGTCGTTCGCCTTCAGGCCGGTGAGGAACTCCTTCGCCTTGGCGTCGCCGTGCTGCACCCGCAGCGCCGTCACGAACGCCTGGAACGAGCCGTTGGTCGGCGCGACGCCGACCTTGCCCCGCCACTGCGGGCCGGTGAGCTCGAAGACGGAGGCGGGCAGGTCGTCCTTCGGCACCATGCTCTCGTTGTACGCGAGCACGCGCGACCGCCCGGTCACGCCGACCCACTCGCCGGCGCGCGACTGGTAGACCGCCGGCACCTTGCCGAGCACGTCGGCGGGGAGCTTGGCGAAGAGGCCGCGCTTGGCGACCTGGCCGAGCGCGCCGGCGTCCTGGGCGAAGAAGACGTCGGCGGGGCTCTTGTCGCCCTCCTCCTCGATCTGGGCGGCCATCTGGGCGGTGGTGCCGTAGCGCACCTTGACCGTGATGCCGGACTGCTGCTCGAACTTCTCGAGCGCCGGCTTCACGAGGGATTCGCTGCGGCCGCTGTACACGGTGATGGTCTTGTCACCGGGGTCGCCGCTGTCAAATTCGTCGCCGCCACAGGCGGCCGTGACCGCGAGGAGGGCGCTTACAGGCAGGAGGGTCCAGAGTCGACGCAAAAGCACAGGTAAGGCATACCTTACTGAGGGTAGGCTTGGCAATCGTTCTCCCAGCTCACAATGTGAGACTTCCCAGGTAGGTCAGATTTAGGCAAGGCTTGCTTAAGCTCCGGGACGTGACATCCGCGCTCCATGCTGTCCCTTTTGTACAGAACCTGGCTTCGTTCGGTGACCGGCCGGCCTTGATCACGGCCGCCGGGTCGATCTCGTACGCGGATCTCGCTTCGCGGGTGGGCGAGATGGCGCGGCGCCTCGGCGGTCAGCGGCGGCTCGTTCTCCTCGAAGGGGGCAATTCGGTCGACGCGGTGGTGGCCTACCTCGGGGCGCTCGCCGGCAACCATCCCGTGCTCCTGGTGCCGCCGGGCGCCGCCGGCTCGGCGCTGGCCGACGCGTACGACCCGGACGTGGTGATCCGGCCCACCGGCCTCGTCGAGCTGCGCACCGAGTCCGCGCACGACCTGCACCCGGACCTCGCGCTGTTGCTGAGCACGTCGGGCTCGACCGGCTCCCCCAAGCTCGTCCGCCTCTCGCACGAGAACCTGCGCGCGAACGCCGCCTCGATCGCCGAGTACCTCGACATCCGCGCCGACGACCGGGCCGCCACCACGCTGCCGATGCACTACTGCTACGGGCTGTCGGTCGTCAACAGCCACCTGCTGCGCGGGGCCGGGCTGATCCTGACCGACCTGTCGGTGGCGGACGCGGACTTCTGGGAGCTGTTCCGGTCCGCGCGGGGGACGTCGTTCGCGGGCGTGCCGTACACGTTCGACCTGCTCGACCGCGTGGGTTTCGCCTCGATGCGGCTCCCGGCACTGCGGTACGTGACGCAGGCCGGCGGCCGGCTCGAGCCCGAGCGGGTCACGCGGTACGCGGCGCAGGGTCGGCGGGACGGCTGGAAGTTCTTCGTCATGTACGGCCAGACCGAGGCGACCGCGCGGATGGCGTACCTCCCGCCGGAGCTCGCGCAGTCGCGGCCGGCGGCGATCGGGGTGCCGATCCCGGGCGGGTCGTTCCGCATCGAGGCCGGATCCGGCGAGCTTGTCTACTCAGGACCGAACGTCATGCTCGGGTACGCCGAGCGCTCCGCCGACCTCGCTCTGGGCCGGACCGTGGCGGAGCTGCGCACCGGCGACATCGCGCGGCGGGGCGACGACGGGCTGTACGAGATCGTGGGACGGCGCAGCCGGTTCGCGAAGATCCTCGGCCTCCGGATCGACCCGCGGCAGGTGGAGGCGCTGCTTTCGCGGCAGGGTGTGAAGGCAATCTGCTCGTCGCGGGACGACCTGCTGGTCGTCGCGGCCCTCGCCCCCGCGGACCCCTCGTCGGTACGGCGGCTTGTCGCGGAGGCGTGCCGGTTGCCGGCGCGGGTCATCCGGGTGCACGTGCTGGACGAGCTTCCCCGCCTGCCAACAGGAAAGCCGGACTACGAGGCTGTCCGGTCGCTGGACGGCCCGACAGCTCCCCCGGACGCGCCCACCGACTTGTGCGCGCTATTCGAGCAGGTCCTGGACACCACCGGCGTCACGCCCGACGACAGCTTCGTCACGCTCGGCGGCGACTCGCTGTCCTATGTAGACATGTCGCTGCGGCTGGAGAAGGCGCTCGGCCACCTGCCGCCCCAGTGGCACACGATCCCCATCCGCGAGCTGCGACCGGTGCCCGGCGGCGGTCGCCGCTCCCTGGAGACGAGCGTCGCGCTCCGCGCCGCCGCGATCGTGCTGATCGTCGGTACCCACGCGACGCTCTTCAACATCTCCGGTGGCGCGCACATGCTGCTCGGCGTGGCCGGCTTCAACTTCGCCCGCTTCCACCTCACCGACGCCGGCCGCACCGACCGGCTGCGCCACATCGCGACCGGCATGGGCCGTGTCGTAGCACCGAGCATCGCCTGGATCGGGGCGGCGATGGTGCTGCTCAACGCGTACGAGTGGCCGAGCCTCTTCCTGCTCAACAGCGTTTTCGGCCGGCGCGAGGGCGGTACGGGCTGGCACTTCTGGTTCATCGAGGCACTCGTCTACATCCTGCTCGCCACGACCGCGCTGCTCGCGGTGCCCGCCGTCGACCGCTTGGAACGCCGCTTGCCGTTCGGCCTGCCGCTGGCCGTCATGGCGCTAGGGCTGGTCACCCGCTACGACCTGCTCGACCTGCATCCCCGCTACCACCTACCGTCCGCGGTACGGGTCTTCTGGCTCTTCGCCATCGGCTGGGCCGCCGCCAAGGCCACGACGAGGTGGCAACGCGTGGCCGTGACGGCGGCCATCCTGGGCACGGTGCCCGGCTACTTCGGCGACCCCTCCCGCGAGGCGGTCGTGGTGGCGGGCCTGGTGCTACTCGTGTGGGTGCCCAGCCTGCCGAGCACCGGCGCGGTCAACCGGGTGGCCGCGGTCCTGGCCGGCGCCTCGCTGTACATCTACCTCACCCACTGGCAGGTGTACCCGCACCTGGCCCACCACAACACCCTGCTCGCGGTCGCCGCCTCCCTCGCGGTCGGGATCAGCTACGCCGCACTGGCCGGCCGCGTCCAACGCCAGGCTGCCGCGCTCTACCGCCGCCTCTCCCCCACCGTCGCTTCCGCCCGCCGCCGCTAGCGGCGACATGCCGTCCGTCCACAATGGTGGTCGCGGATCTGATTCAGGATCGAGATTCGAGCTACCGCGACGTCCGCTGTGGTCCAGACCGCTGCTCCCGCGGCCTCACCCTCCGCGGTTCACACCCAAGCCCGGCCGGCACGGCCGGCGGCGAGCCTTCCTGGTCGAGCTCCGGCGCGCAATCCGGGCCACCCGGCAACCTCGTTGGTCCCGCGCTAGCGGGACCGCGCCGGCGGCTCCGTGGACAGCAGACGGAGCGTCTCGTCGTAGAGGCGGTCGGCGAGCGTCTCGTCGATCGCGTACGGCGCGATGCCGCTCCCACCGGTCGTCGGCTCCAGCTGGGGCGCTGCCTCGGCGCAGTCCTCGAAGTAGCGGCCCGTGACCCCCTCCACCAGCGGCGAGGCGGCGAGCAGGACCGACGTGGCGGCACCCTGCTGCTGGGTCTTCCAACCCGGCGGCACCTCCAACGGCTTGCCCTCGTCGTCGGTAGCGCCCACGAAGCGGAGCTGGGCGTCGTCGAGGTGGCGCTGGAGGTTGGTCATGATGTAGCCGGGGTGCAGGGCGTTGACCGTGATGCCGTCCGCGGCCCACCGCTTGGCCAGCGCCCGCGTGAACAGGATCATCGCCGTCTTGGACTGCGCGTACGCCGTCCACCTCTCGTACGGCCGCCGGGCGAAGTGGATGTCGTCGAAGTCGACCGGCGACATCAGGTGCGCCGACGAGCTGACCGTGACGACGCGGGCACCCGGGGCCGCCGCCAGCGCGCGCTGCAAGCCCAGCGTGAGCGCGGCGTGGCCGAGGTGGTTGATCGCGAACTGCCGCTCCCAGCCCTCCGGCGTGAGGGTCAACTCGGGCAGCGCCATGATGCCGGCGTTGTTGACCAGGATGTCGAGCGGCCCGGTCCAACTCCCGGCGAACGCGTCGATGCTCGCCCGGTCGCCCAGGTCGAGATACGCCACCCGAACCTGACCCGGCCCGCCGCCCGCCAGGCCCGCGCGGCTCCCGACCCGGGCCGGGCCGTCACTGAGGTCGCTTGTCGGCGCGGCGCCGGCGGCTGAGCTGGCTCCCGCCTGGGCTGTGGCCGCGACCCGCGCTGCCGCGCTTGCCGCGTCTGCGGCGTCGGCGCGCCGGGCAAGGCCAGCGGCGCCGGCGAGGACGCCGTCTTCCGCTGCGTCCGCAGTGTCGGCGGGCCGGGCTGGGCCAGCGGCGCCGGCGAGGACGCCGTCTTCCGCTGCGTCCGCAGTGTCGGCGGGCCGGGCTGGGCCGGCGGCGCCGGCGAGATCGCCGTCCGTCGGAGTCTGACCGGCGGCTGACTCGCGGATCAGGGCAGCGGCGCGCTCGCCGGCCGTCAGGTCGCGGACGGCCAGGGTGACGTCGGCGCCGGCGCGGACGAGGGCCAGCGCCGTGTGCAGTCCGATGCCGGAGGTGGCGCCAGTGATCACGGCGCGCTTGCCATCCAGGCGGACGCCGTCGATGACCTCGCTGGCGGTGGATTGGGCATCGAACGGGGTGGTGATGAGGGACATGAGCTGTCCTTCCGGACACGAAACCAACTGGATGGTTTAGAAGCTACGCGGCGCCCGAGCTGGATGTCAACCAGGTAGTTGGTTTAGTCTGGGACGCATGGCCTACGACTCCGCCGCGACCCGCGCCCGCCTGCTGGACGCGGCGTTCGACGAGTTCGTCGAGCGCGGGCTGGCCGGCGCCCGGGTCGACCGCATCGCCGCCGCGGCCTTCGCCAACAAGCAGGCCATCTACGCCTACTTCGGCTCCAAGGACGCCCTCTTCGACGCGGTCCTCGACGCGCGGCTTCAGGTGCTGGCCGACCTCGTGCCGTTCACGCCGCACGACCTGCCCGGCTACATCGGCGCGCTGTTCGACCAGCTCATGGCCGACGGGCGACTGGTGCGCCTCACCCAGTGGAAGGCGCTGGAGCGGCCCGACGCGGCTCCCGCCGAGCTCGAGGCCCACCTGTCCAAGGCCGGCGCACTGGCCGCCGTGCACGGCACGACGGTCGAGCGCGGCATGGACGCGCTGATGGCGGCGCTCGGCGCCGGGCTGGCCTGGAGCACGACCGCACCCGGCATCCGCAACCCGGACGCCGGCGCCGAGAAGGCCCGCCTCCAGCGTCACCGCGCGGCGATCGTCACCTCGGTCGCGGCGATCGTCGACGCGTTACTCACCGAGCCCAGCTGACGGCCGCGCTACCCGGCGCGGACCAAGACCACCCCGTCTATGTCGTCCCGGCCATTGCCGCTCCCCTGACGACGACCCGGAAGGCCGGCCGCGCGAGGACGGGGAGGGGCAGCGGCCGGACTCGTCGTCACGGGACCGAGGCCGGGGCCTCCACCGGGCGCGGCCCCTAGCGACGGCCGCGGAAGGTCCGGCGGAGGTCGTCCACCCATTGGTCGGGGACCTCCCAGGGGATGAAGTGGCCGCCGCGGTCGTGGGCGGTCAGGTTGACGTGGTTGTACCAGGCGGCGCGATCGCTGGCCAGGAAGTGCGCCACCCGCCGCTCCGTGGTGACGCCGGGCGGGTTCTCGTACGCCTGTGGATGGCTAGTAGCTCGTCCGGGTACTTGTGGCCGAGCTGGCCGGTCACCAGTGCGCCCACGTCGCAGCCGGCGGCGGCGTAGCGCTCGAACCCCAAGACCGAGCGCATGAGGGTATGCCAGATGTCGGCGACCTTCCAGAAGTTCATGTCCGGGCGGTTGGGCAGCGGGCCGGAGAAGCCGAAGCCGGGGAACGAGGGCACGATCACGTCGAACGCCTCGGCGGGATCGCCACCGTACGCGCCCGGGTCGGCGAGTGGATCGACCACTTTGGACCAGTGCCAGAACGTCCACGGCCAGCCGTGCGTGAGGATGAGCGGGGTGGGTGCGGGACCGATGCCGGGGCGGCGCATGAAATGGACGGGCACGCCATCGACGTCGACGCGGTAGTGCTCGTACGCGTTGATGGCCGCCTCTGCCGCGCGCCAGTCGTACGCGTCGCGCCAGTACTCGACCAACTCCTGAAAGTAGCGCCGCTCGACGCCGTAGTACCCGCCGTCGTTGCCGGCGTCGTCCGGCCAGCGGGTCAGCGCCAGCCGCTGCCGTAGGTCGTCCAGGACCTCGTCCGGCACGTGGATCGGAACCCGGGCAACCGGAAGCGTCACGACTCCCCCTTCGCGAGCTCGACCATGCGGGTCAGCTTTCGTACCCCCACTGGGGCAGCGCCTTGTCGAGCGCCCGCTCCATCGCGGCCACCTGGGCTGGGGTGAGCTCACGCCGGTACGCCGCGTCCCGCTCGGTGTGGAAGTGGTGCCGCGCGAAGCCGGCCTCGAACGTCGGCGTCCACTCCAGACCGAGGAAGCTGAGCATCCGCGCGGTCTGCTCGTTGGGCGCGCGGACCAGGTCCTCGTACCGCACGTCGAGCCACTGTGCCGCCGGGTGCACGGCTCGGGCCTGCGCGTACGCGTCCATCAGCATCCGCCAGCCGAGCGCGGCGAGCACCTGGAACGACCGCCCGGAGTCCTCCCACTCCTGGCGGAGCGGGGCGGGCAGCGGCCCGTACAGCCAGTTGTCCGGGCCGCGCCAGCCGTCCCACCAGCCCATTTGCAGCCACGAGTTGGCCACCGCGCGGCCGTCCCGGATCACGTTGATGACCCGCAGGTCACCGAACGCGGCGTGCAGGAACCCGGTGCGCGGCCAGCCGGTCAGGTGTTGCAGCAGCACCTCGCAGCCCTGCCGCTCGATCCGCCGCTGGAAGAACGCGTGCAGCCGGGTGGCCATGCGTGGCGTCAGGTCTTCGGCGAGCAGGTCCCGGCAGGGGCGGGAGAAGCCGGCGAAGACGTGCCGGTCGATCAGCCGGTACGCCTCCGAGGGGGCCACCCGCAGCCGGCCCCGCTCCAGCAGCCCGGTGCTGTGCTTGAGTGAGGTCATGCCCGGCGGGCGGGGTGCCATCCGCCGGTAGACGCGGCCGTTGAACCGCCCGTCGAGGTTGAGCCGGGAGAGCTTGTCGTCGACGCCGGAGATGAACCCGACCGCCGGATGGCGGGTGAGCAACTCCTGCACCAGCGTCGACCCGCACCGCCCGGTGCCCACGACGACGGCTAACACGGCCTCATCCTCCTGTTGCCCTGGTCCCGACGCCAGCCGGAGAGCCCGCGGCGGCGCGGCGCAGAGGGTAGCGCCAGCGCCACAATAAGGGCGCGGTGATCGCCGTGACCAGAGCGAAGGCGGATCGGGACAGGCCGCGCACCCATTCGTCGTCGGGGACGACGGCCACGTCCCCGGTGCGGTGCCGGGACGGGTTGCCGGCGACCGCGTGGGTGGGTGCCAAGTGGACGGTGTTTCCGTCGAACGTCACGCCGGGCACACCGGCGAAGTCGGCGATCCGCCGGGTCACCCCGGCCGGGTCGGCGACGAAGTCCTCGTACCGCACGCGCATGTAGCGGCCTGAGCGGCGCCACAGCAGCGCGGTCGTGGCATTCCACACCAGCCAGAGGAGGGCGGCCTTGGCGACCGGCGGGCGGCTCATGAACGTCACGTCGTCCGGCCCGTCGAGCCTCTTGCGCCGGCGCCAGGAGAACGCGGCGGCCCGCGGGTCGCGCACGAGGTGCAGTACGCGCATGTCGACTCCAGGTAACCCGTCGACGAGCAGCCCGTACGGCGGGAGCTTGGAGGAGTCGACGACCACTTCGGACCCCAGGGCGGCGTAGAGCGCGGCGATCCCCGGGTGGGCCTTCGCCCGCCGCCGCCACAGCATCGCCGGCAACCGCCGCATCCGCAGCCGCCGCCGGAGCGTGTCCACCACCGCTGGCGGGTCGGTGTCGACTTCCTTCATCACCTGAGTCCACACCGGACACTCCGTGAAGGACTGTCCGCAGCCGCACGGTCGATCCTCCATCGCCCCGCGCTGCCACAGGTATCGCAGCTCACCCGCGGCGAAGACACCGTCGGCCTGGCCGAGGACGTTGGTGACCAGTGTGGACCCGCTGCGGCCGCTGCCGGCGACGAAGAGCACCCGCGTCACGCCGGAACTCCACTGTAGACATCGCGAAGGCGGGAGATGTGCACGTCCGGCGCGAAGTCACGCTCCACCTTCGCCCGGCCGGCCTTGCCCATCGTGAAAGCGCGCTCCGGATCGGCCGCCAGTGGGGCCAGCGCGGCGGCGAGCGCGGCCGGGTCGTCGGCCGGCACGATCGCGCCGTCGACGCCCGGCTCCACAAGCTCGGGCAGCCCGCCGAGCCCGGTCGTCACCACGGGCAGCCCGCAGGCGAACGCCTCGAGTACCGCCATCGGCTGGTTTTCGTGCCACCGGGACGGCGCCGCCGCCACCCGGGCCCGCCGCATCAGGTCGTGCAGGTCGTCCTTGGCGAGCCGGCCGTGAAACGTCACCAGCCCGGGCGCAGCCTCGGCCGCCAGCCGCTCCAGCTCGGCCCGGGCCGGCCCCTCCCCCGCCACGTCGACGCGGAACCCACCGAGCCCGGCGGCGGCGATGAGAGTGTCCACACCCTTTTCGTCCACCAGCCGTCCGGCGAACACCACGCCGTCACCGGGGGACGACGAAGGCGCGATGACGGAACCGTCGACGAAGTGGCTCACCACGCGGAGCCGGTCCGGGTAGACGCCCGCCTTCGCCATCACGTCGGCCAGAAAGCGGCTCGGGCTGATGAACGCCCGCACCGGCCCATACGCGTCGGTGACCCGGTGCAGCCATGTCTCGGCGGCGAGAACCGCGCTGTGCCCGAGCGAGCCGTCCTTGCACCGGGTGCGCAGCGCCTGCCATGGACCGCCCGTGACACAGGCGTCACAGATCGCACGCCCGGCCAGCAGTTGGTAGCTCGGGCAGGCGAGCTTGTAGTCGTGCATCGTCAGCACGCACGGCACGCCCGCGTCCGCCGCCGCACGCAACACCGACGGTGACAGCTGGTGGTACACATTGTGCGCGTGCACCACATCCGGCCGGAAGTCGGCGATCGCCTTCGCCAGCCCGCGCCGGCTGGCGGGCGAATGGAGCATCCGGCCGACCGCGGCGGCGCGCTTGGCGATGCCCGGCGGCGGTGGCTCCAACTGGACGTGCGGCGGGAAGAAATGACCGTACCGCTGAGGCGAGTCGTTGTCCGGATGCGTCATGCCGAAGTAGGCCACCTCGTCGCCCCGGGCACGCTGAAGCGCGGCGAGGTCGAAGAGGTAACCCTCGGCGCCACCCCGCCGGTACAGGAACTTGTTGACGTGCAACACGCGCATCGACCGTGAGGCTACAGCCATGCGAAGATGCTGTGCGTGCCAGCAGCCGACCAATCCCACGCCGTGGCGTACACGGCTCGCCGCATCGCGCGGCACGTGCGCTGGGCGCGCACCGAGGGCCTGCGGCGGCTCGTCGAGGAAGACCGGCTCAATCCGGTCGAACGCGCCACAACCGCGTGGGCCAAGCGCCGCTGGCGACGCGCGCACGGCGTCACGCCGGGCCAGGCCACGCCGGTGTACGTGGTGGGTCTGCAACGTTCCGGCACCAACATGCTGATGCGCGGCCTCGACGCGGCACCCCAGTTTCAGGTGCACAACGAAAACGACCGCCGGGTCTTCCACCGCTTCCAGCTCCGGTCCGACGCCGTGCTCAGCGGCGCGATCCGGTCCAGCCGCCACGCGTACGTCATCGTCAAGCCACTCTGCGAGACCCACCGCGTCGACGAGCTGCTCGCCCTGCCTGACCTGCCGGCCGGCCGCGCGCTGTGGGTGTGGCGCGACGTCGACGACCGGGCCCGCTCGGAGGTGGCGAAGTTCGGCACGTCCAACCTCGACGCGCTACGCGCCATCGCCGAGGGCACGATCGGCGCCGGCTGGCAGGGGCAGCGGCTCGACGCGGAAAGCCGGGCGCTGATCGGTGACTTCGACTACATGGCGATGAGCCCACACACGGCGGCCGCCCTCTTCTGGTACATCCGCAACGGTCTTTTCTTCCGCCTCGGCCTGGCCGGCCGCGACGACGTGCTGTTGTGCTCGTACGACGCGCTGGTCGCCGACCCCGAGGCCGCCACCCGCCGGCTCTGCGCGTTCCTCGACCTGCCGTACGACCCGCGCCTCTGCGCCCACGTCGAGCGGCGCACGCCGGCCCGCCGCCCGCTCGACATCGACCCCGGGTACGGGCACTCTGCGACGAGCTGACCGAGCGGCTGGCCGCCCATGTCTGACGCGCCCATCTTCCTGCTCGGCTGCCAGCGTTCCGGCACCACGATGCTGCGCCTGGTGCTCGACTCGCACTCGCGGATCAGCTGCGGCCCGGAGACCCGCTTCCTCACCGACATGCAGCGGATCGTCGGGCGCGACTGGGAGCGGCTGGCCCGCTTCGGCTTCCCGCGCGAGGATTGGCTGCGCCGCATCCGCGAGTTCTTCGGCGGCATCCACACCGACTACGCGGCCGGGCGCGGCAAGGCCCGCTGGGCCGACAAGACCCCGTTGTACGCGCTCGCGATCCCGTTCCTCACCGAGGTCTTTCCCGACGCGCAGATCGTGCATGTCATCCGCGACGGTCGCGACGTGGTCGTGTCGCACCGCAAGCGGTTCGGTTACTGGTCGGCGGTCAAGTGCGTGGTGAAATGGCCGCGCTACATCCGGGTCGCCCGCGCCGCCGGCCGCGCGCTCCCGCCGGAGCGCTATTTCGAGCTGCGGTACGAGGAAGCGGTGCGCGAGCCGGAGAAGGCGCTGCGGGGACTCTTCGAGTTCCTCGGCGAGCCGTGGGAGCCGAGCGTGCTCGAGTACGGCGACAAAGAGCACGACGTGGCCGACAAATACACCACCGAGGCCGACAAGCGCCGCGCCGCCGCCCGCACCGACGCACAGATCTACGGCTCCCGGGTTGGTACGTACCGGCGCGAGCTCGACCCGTTCCTGCGCGTTCTGGTCTGGGTCTTCTCCCGCCGCACGCTCCGCGAGCTGGGCTACCGATGAGGCGCCTGCTCGTCGGTCTTGCCGCTCTCGTCCTCGCCGGCTGCACGTCATCGTCGCCCGCACCGGCGCCTTCGCCGGTTGTCACGAGCGTCCCTCCACCCGTGGCCGCAGGTACGACCCCGTTCGGCGCGCACTGGGACTGGAACCGGTACGAGCAGTTCACCCCGTTCCTCCGCAAGATCGCCGGTTCGGCGACGTACCACGAGCTGAGCTGGTGCGACATCGAGCGGGAGCAGGGCAAGCCGGACTGGAGCGCGGTCGACCGGGTGGCCGAGCGGAGCCGTTCGCTGGGCATCACGCTGCATCTGAAGATCCGCACCGGGGTCTGCTGGGCCACCGGCGGCACCGCTCAGCACGTGCGCGGGCAGGCCAACAAGACCGAGTCGGCGATGCCCCGCGACCTCGGCACGTACAAGTCCTTTGTAGACAGTTTGGTGCGCCGCTACGCGCCGTACGGGGTTCGCGAGTACGCGGTGGAGAACGAGGTGAACGCCCCGCAGTACTGGGCCGGCAGCCCCGCCGACTACACGACACTCGTGACCGCCGCGGCCGAGGCGATCCGCGCCGCTGACCCGCAGGCCCGCGTGGTCGACTCGGGCATCAGCAGCGTGGCGTACGGCTGGGGTGTCGCTGACCGGCTGCTCAGGGCCGGGCAGGAGGCCGAGGCGGTGCGCGCGTACAACGCGTACTTCCAGCGCCGGATCGGCACGCGCGGCAAGCAGATCCCGGCCGTCTCGACGCCGGCCGACCTGCGCGCGGCACTCACCGTGCCGCAGAACGCGCGCAACCTGGAGTACCTCGCCGCGACCGAGAAGCTGCTCGACGAAAAGGTGGTCGACGTGCGGCAGGTGCATTTCTACGAGCACTGGAGCGCGGTCCCCGACCTGCTGGGCTACCTGTCCGCGGAGACGCCGGCCGGTACCCCGGTCGCGGCGTGGGAGGTCGGCCAGTTCTGGCGCGACGGCGACGCCGACGCCGCGTCCCGCTCGGCAGAGATGGTGAAAGCGGTCGCGCAGCTGGCGGCGGGCGGCCTGCGTGAGGTGATCTGGCTGCCGCTGGCGTACAACCCGGACAACCGGCAGGGCAGCGAGGTGCGCTACGGCCTCCTCGACCCGGACGGCAAGGAGCGCACGGCCGGCCAGATGCTGGCCGGCTTGGCCGCGCTCGCCCAGGGAGCGACCGCCGAGCCGGTAAGCGACAAGGGCCTAGCCGGCGCCGCCTTCCGCAAAGGCACGGACACGGCACTCGTAGTGTGGGCAACCGGAAACCCGGTCGCGGTGCCCGCCGCCGCTGGCCTGACGAGCGGCACACTCGGCGCCGCGGCGGCCGGCTCTGGCCCGGTACAGGTCACCGACACGCCTGTGGTGCTGACTGCCAAACGCCCGCCGGCCGACATGCTCTCCGGCATCCGCCAAGGCGGCTGATTCGGGCAGTATCCTCGCGGGGTGGCCGCCAAACGCCCTCCGTACCTGCTCAGGCTCAAGGTCGGAAACTTCCGGAGCCTGCGCGACGTCGAGGTGCACCTGGGGCCGCTGAACGTCCTCGTCGGGCCGAACGGATCGGGCAAGTCCAATCTATTGGACGTCATCGCATTCCTCGGCGACGCCGTCCGCACCGACCTCGCACCCGCACTCGACGCCCGTGGCGGTTTCGACCGGGTGCGTTTTCGCGGCACAAGAAGCAGCCCCTCGATCTCGATCGAGGCCGAGGCGTCGGTAACGAAGAACAGCGGCGCTGGCGCGACCGACGACTACTCGCTCACAGTCACTCGCGGTCGATCCACACAGCGCCCCGAGCTGAGGCGTCAGGAGAGATTCGAGTTCAACCGGCCTGCCGGGCAGGACCAGCAGATCGTCGTCAACGGCGGCCACATTACGTTCACCCGCAAGGGCGACCGTACAGCAAGCCTCCGTGAAGGGGCGCTCGGTCTCGCCAGCCTGCCAAAGTTGTTGGAACCGGAAGAAGGCGGCGACCAGGTGCTGGAGCTGGCCGAGCTCTTCGCCAGCGTCAGACTCTTCGACATCGACGTAGCCAGCGCCCGCCTGCCGTCCCGGGAGAGATACAGCCGCACGCTCGCGCCGAACGCAAGCAACCTGGCCGCCTTTCTGGCGTATATCCACGAGGAACACCCTGACCGCTTCCAGGCCCTCGGCGACGACGCGCGGGCGTTCATACCTGGGCTCGAAGTACTTGAGTTCGTGCCGGTCGGCGGCGCCGCTGAAGGCATGGTGCTCAACCTCGTCGAACGGGGCCTGTCCGGCTCCACGACGCTGGGCGAGGCGTCCTACGGCTCGGTCCGGGCACTTGCCCTCCTCGCCCTGCTCTACGACCCCTCGCCGCCGCGGCTGACGTGCATCGAGGAGATCGATCACGGACTCCATCCGCACATCCTCGACCGCTTGGTCGACCTTCTGCGGGAGGCATCGAGCCGCACCCAGTTCCTCATCGCCACGCACTCGCCCGCGCTGGTCAACCGGCTCTCGCCGGACGAGCTGATCGTCTGCGAGCGGGGCGAGAACGCCGCTTCCCGGATACCGGCCATCGAGCCGCGACTGGTCCGCGAGATGGAGCGCGAGCTGCGCGGCGAGGTCGGACTCGGCGAGCTGTGGTTCACGGGCGCTTTGGGCGGGGTGCCGTAGGTGGCCGAGGGCAGCAGGAAGCCGGGTGAGCGGATCGTCATCCTCGGCGAGGACGACAACGACCGCAAGACCCTCAAGGTGCTGATCGCGGCGCTCCGCCCTGATCTGCCGGCGGGATCGCTTCGGGACCTGCGGGAACCGATCACCTTGGTCAAGGGTGTTCCGCCGGAACGGCTGCCGACGAAGGCGACCAAAGTCTCCGCGGTGTTGCGCGCCTACAACCGCCGCGAGCCGATCCGCTGCGTGTTCATGCACGAAGACGCGGATGACTTCGACCCAGCGCACGTGCCGCTCATCGAGAAGATCGAGAAGACGTACCGGTCGCTCCCTTGGCCGGTGCATGCCGTGGTACCCGCCTGGGAGATGGAGACCTGGTGGTTTCTCTTCCCGACCGCGGTCGCGTCGCTCCACCGGTCGTGGCGTGCGCCGGATCAGTACCTCGGCAAAGACGTCGGCAGGGTCAGGGATGCCAAGGAGCGGCTTCGTCAGTGTGTGCGTCCGGCCGGCAACCGGTCGACAGCATTCCGCTCGTACGCCGAGTCCGACAGCGTTCACATCGCGAAGAAGGTCGTCGAGCTTGGCCTGCTGACGCCACCGTGGGCGGCGAGGAGCGCGAGCTGGCTGGCTTTCCTCGAGAAAGTCGAGGCGGCGTAGCCGGTCAGGGCGTGCCGGCGGAGCTGCTCAAGGGTGTGCGGTAGGCGCCTGGGTGGCGGCCTGCGGGAAGTACAGGTCTAGCTTGCGGCGCAGGTGTCCGGAGTAGACGAAGCCGAGCATCGTCATGCGGCGGAAGGTTGCCACGGCGCCGGTCGTGACGTCGACGGCGACTGGGCGGGCGAAGCTGCCGAAGCGGAGTAGCTGCCGCTGCGTCCATGCCATGGCCGCCGGGTCTACGTGCGTGCCGACGAGGCAGGGGAAGACGGCGACGCCGGACTGGAGGCCGCGGAACTGTCCCTTCCGCGTCTGGGCGTAGTCGAACGCGCCGTTGGTGAAGCCCTCCAGGACCTGCTGGCTGACCGAGGCTGCGGGCCCGACCACCGTCATGAGATGCAGCTTCGTCGCCATCCACCGGAGGCGGAAGTCGGCGCGGTAGCCGACCAGCACGGGCGTGCCGCTCCAGTCCTCCGTGTACACCTCGCAGCCGTCGGCCTTCAGCCGTGCCGCGGTCGCCCGGATGTACGCGTTTACCGCCTCGTCCGCCATGGCACTGTCCTCCCTCGTGTGGGTACAGCTAACCGGAGGGCCAGGTCCGCGGCCACCCCAGCAGCTCGGCCAAACGGTCATTGTGCGGGGCGAAGTGCTCGCGCAGCCGGCGAGCCGTGTCCTCGGGTGCGGCGGATCTGTCGGCGCGGCGGGTGTGTACCGCGAACTCCGGCGGGGTGAACGGCTCCAGGTCGAGGAACGCCAGCACCTCGGCGTAGACCTCGGCCGGGTCGGCGTACATGTCCTCGCTGCGGATTACGTGGATCCGCTCGCGCGGCACGTGCGCGAACCACCGTTCCAGCTGCTCGGCGTAACGGCCGCGGGCGGCGTAGGAGTAGCGGCGCCAGCCGTCCGGTGACGCCGCGACGCGGTCCTGCTCCGCCGCCAGGGCGTCCGCGAAGTCCAGCGGCTCCTGGCCGTACGAGCGGGTGTGCAGGTAGTGCGACCAGGCGCGCTCGACCGGGTCGCGGAGCAGCGCGATGTACCGGCCGTCTGGCAGCGTCGCCGCTGCCCGGGAAGGGGCCTCAGGGTGGAAGAGGTAGAGCGGGCTCGCCTCGAAGGACACCGTTTCCTCAGACGGCGGCGGGAAGTGGCCCCGGTACCAGCGCTCGCCGCGTCCATAGTGGAGGCTGAAGTACTGGAGCTCCTTGCCGCTCGCCGCGCGGACCTGGGGGTGGGCGGCGAGGTAGCTGTGCAGGGACGTCGTGCCGGACCGCTGCGCGCCGACGATGAGGAAGCCGGGCAGCGCGCCCGGTGTCGCGGCCCACGCTCGGGCGGTCCGGACGGCGCGGCGGAGGGCGTCGACCGCGGGCCGCCGACTCATGCCGCCTCCTCCGCTCGGTCAAAGCCGGCGCTCGCGCAAACCGCAAGACCCAGGGGCCGGCTCACGCGCGGGCCCGCCGGCGCTTGGCGAGGGCCCGCAGCACCATCGTGTCCTCTTTGGACAGCCGCAGGGCGAGGACCGCGGCGATGTACACCAGCACGATCGCGGCGAGGCCGAGCACGAGCCGGGCCGGGCCGTCGGGCAGCAGCGTCCGGACGGCGAGGGCGGCGGCGAAGGACAGCGCGCCGGCCAACAGCCCCTTCGCCAAACCGGCGGTCACCGGCACCGCGCGGACCAGCCACCAGACCTGGATGACCCGGGCCAGGTTGACCGCGATGAGCGAGGCGCTCCAGGCGACCGCCGAACCGACGATGCCGTACGCCGGGATGAGCCACAGGTTGAGGCCGATGTTGAGGACGAGCGCGCCGACGTTGTCGAACATGTTCAACGAGACGCGGCCGGACATGTTCAGGAGCGTGCCGCACGGGCCGGTCGCGGCGTTGACGAGCTGGCCCACGGCGAGGACCACCGTGACCGCGGCACCTTCGGCGAAGCCCGGGCCGAAGAGCGGCAGCAGCGACGACGGGAAGACGAGCAGCGCCACGAACGCGGGCAGCGACAGGCGCACCACCCAGCCCGTCGCGGCGCTGTACACGCGGCGTACCTCGGCCAGCTCGTCGCGGTGGTAGAGGTACGCGATGTACGGGCCGAACGCCGCGTTGATCGGGGCCAGTACGAAGATGGCGACCGTCACCAGGCGGGTGGCCACCGTGTAGACGCCGATGTCGTCGTTGCCGAACGCGCCGAGCAGCAGCGTGTCGATCCAGATGAGCCCGGTGGAGGCCAGCGACGAGGCCCAGCTGACCGTGGAGAAGCTGAAGAGCTGCCGGGGGCGGTACGCGGCCGGAGCCGGCGCCACCGTACGCATCAGGCGGAGCAGCGCGCCGAGCGCGAGCACGGCGGCCGTCCACGCGGCGACCACCACCGCCCACAGCGCACCTGTCACGGCGAGCCCGGCCAGCAGCGCCAACCCGGTCAGCACCAGCCGCGCGCCCGGCTCGTAGAGCTGACCCACCAGCGTGAACGGCCGCTGCGTGCGCCAGCCCCGCGTGGCCGCGAGCGCCGCCTCGCAGATGACCGCGGCCGGCAGGGCCAGCGCGACGAGCCGCAGGCCGCCGGTGAGCCCCGGGTCGTGCAGGACCTCGGCCAGGGCGGGCGCGAAAACGGCGAGCACGGCCGCGATCAGCACGGCGCCGAGGCCGGAGATGGCCAGCCCCAGCCGGACCGTGCCGCGGATGCTCGCCGGGTCGTCGTCGGCCAGGTGTACGGCCACGAACCGGGTGAGCCCGGCCCGGAAGCCGGACAGCGACAGCAGCCCGAGCAACGCCAGGAGGGCGTAGCACTGGGCGTACCGGCCCACCTCGGCCGTGCCAAGCTCGCGGGCGAGCAGCAGCATGACCAGGAAGAGCGCGCCCTGGCTGCACAGCGCGCCGAGCAGGTTGAGACCGCCGCCCCGGGCCATGCCGCGCACCTGGCGGTCACCGTAGTCCGATGTGGACTCCGGCGGTGAGGTGGTGGTCTCGGTCGTCACGCCGCGCGGGACAACATTGTCGGCTGCCCGGCGGCGGCCGCCGGCTGGGCCCGCCGGGACAGCAGCTCGAGCACCACGACGAGCAGCACGGCCAGCAGCAGCCCGGCGGCGGCCGCCGGCGGCACGGTGGTAGCCAGTGCCCGTACCCGGGAAACGACGCGGACCTCGCCCACGCTCGCCACCTGGGCCGGATCCGCGGCCTGGGCCTGTGCCCTTGCCCCCTGAAGGCCCTGCCGCGCCTGGGAGAGCGCGCCGGTCGCGGCGTCGCGCTGGGCCAGCAGCGACTGGTACTCGGGCAGCTTCGGGCCGATCGCGTCGATGCGCTTCTGGGCGGCGGCGAGCGCGCTGCTCGCGGCGTCGGCGCCGCGGCTGTTGCCGACCGCCTCCATGGAGAGCTTCTGCTGCCGCAGGTTGGCGATCTCGGTGAGCGTGGCCTGGTAGAGCTTGTCCGGCTGGGAGACCTTGTTGGTCCGCTCCCAGTCGGCGATCGCCGCCGTCGCCGCGGTCACGTCGGCGTTGGCGGCGGTCACCTGCTCGGTGGCGATGTTGACCTGGGAGGAGAAGAGGAAGGCGAGCGCCAGGCGGGCAGTCGCGGTGAGCACCGGCTCGACGGTGTCCCGCTTCGCCGCGGTGTACTTGAGCGTGAGCTGGCTGCTCGCCCCGACCTGCGCCACCGCGAGCCCGTCGCGGAGGGTGCTGGCGGAGACACCGGTGTCCGCCGCGACGTCCTCGAGCACCCTCGGCGAGGTGGCCGCCGCCTTGAACGCGGCGACGAACTGGCTCGCCGCCTGCGTTCCCGTGTACTGCTGGGCGGCGGCCCCACCGACGAGGGCGGGCGCGGCCACGTAGCAGGTGGCGCTGTACCGCTGCGGCGACAGGCCGACGAACAGGCCGACCGCGAGCGCCGCGGCGAGCGGCACGCCCACCAGCACCCACAGCCGCCGCCGGGCGACCCGCAGGTAGTCGACGATCTCCACGCTAGTGCTCCTCCACAGGGCGGCGGGCGGCGACCAGGCCGGCCATCGCCGCGAACGCGACGAAGTACCACAGCGTAACGACATTGGATATGACGTTGGACGCCGCACTCACCGCCACGAACGCCACGGCGCAGCCGGCGAAGCCGACCGCGATCCCCCGGTCGAACGTCCCCGGCGGCGCGCGGCGCAGGGCCAGCGCCGCCGTGTGCAGGCAGAGCACGATCAAGCCGAGGTACGCGAGCAGGCCGAGCACGCCGGTCTCCACGTATGCGCGGAGGAAGTCGTTGTGCGGCTTCTTGGCCTCGTCGGTCTCCCGCTGGGTCATGTTGGGGCCGATGCCGGTGAGCGGGTTGCGGTTGGCGAGGGTGACGACCTGTGACCAGTAGTCGGCACGCCAGGCGAGCGTGTTGCCGGTCGGGCCGCCGCCGACCTCGCGGGCCTCACCGAGCTGGGCGAAGCGGTCGGCCACCCCGGGCGCGACCGCGATCGCGGCGACCGCGGCGAGGCCGAGCGTCACGAGGAGCCGGGCACTGCGGTGCAGTACGGCCACGACGACAAGGCCGATCGCGGCGCCGAGGATCGCGCTGCGGGTGTTGGTCAGCGCCAGGAAACCCAGCGACAGCACGAGCAGCACGCCGAGCCCGACCTTGGCGCGACGGCCGAGGAACCTGTAGATGGCGCATCCGAAAATCACCATGAACATGAGGTATCGGCCGAACGTGGTGGACTGGCTGAACGGCCCACTGATCCGGGTGAAGCTCCCTTTAACCTCGGACGGCGGCGACCCGAGAAGCGACATCACGAGCGTGTACGCGAGCGCGAGGGCGAGCGAGAGGTACACGGCGAAGAGCACCCGCCGCACCATGCCCCGCCTCGGCAGCAGCTGCTCCAGCACGAGGAACATCGCCACGACCGTGAGGATCCGCAGTATCTCCAGGGTGCTCGACTGCGGCTGGGCCGAGCCGAGCGTGCTGACCGCGCCGGTCGCCGCGACGAGGATCAGCGCTATGCCGAGCGGCGAGGTCTTCGCGCGCTTTCCAGCGCGCGCCTGGGCGGCCAGCCACAGGCCCGCGGCGAGCAGGAAGAGCACCCCGACGAGCGTGGACGGGTCGAGCGCCCGGGCCGAGCCGCCGTCCGAGCCGGTGCCCGCGGTCGGCCCGCTCAGCTTGAACAGGTCGAGTAGGGGGCGCACGGCGAGCATCAGCAGCACGTACGCGGCGAACCGGGTCAGGGCGAGCACCCCGACAAGCACGCCGCCGGCGACCGCGAGCGGGAGGACGGCGAGGGTGCGGCTGCCGCCGTCGATCGCGAAGGCGGACACCACCGCGGTCGCCGCGGCCGCCAACGCCGCGACGGCGGTCAGCGCTGTCCCAGCCGGTTTCACCGGGGTTCGTAGGAGTACCGTCACACTGCTCTCTTGCTCATAGTTCTGTTGCGCCCCGCAGGGACCCTAGCGCTTCGTGGCCAGATCCAGGTAGAGCCGTTCGAGCTGGCGTGCGGCCGCGTCCCAGCTGTAGTGGGCCATCACCCGGCCGTGCAGCCCGAGCGCGCCGGCCCGCTCGGCCCTCGGGTTGGCGAGCGCCGCCTGGAGCGCGCGCACCAGGTCGTCCTCGTCGCCGTCCCGGAACAGCCGGTGGCCGGGCCCCTCCCGCTCCAGCACCTCCACGTGCGGGGAGATGTCGCTGGCCACCACGGG
Source organism: Phytohabitans flavus (assembly GCF_011764545.1). Classification (GTDB taxonomy): domain Bacteria; phylum Actinomycetota; class Actinomycetes; order Mycobacteriales; family Micromonosporaceae; genus Phytohabitans; species Phytohabitans flavus. The sequence goes on from NZ_AP022870.1 coordinate 2,833,519, forward strand.
CAGGCCGTACGACGCGGCCTCCAGCAGGGTCAGCGGCAGGCCCTCCACATGGGACGGCTGCACGAAGACGGCCGCGTGCGAGTACAGCTCCGCGAGCAGGTCACCGTAGGCGAAACCGGTGAAGACCACCCGGGGGTCGCCCTCCGCGGTCGCCTTCAGGTGGGCGACGAAATCATCGGTGTACGAGGAGCCGCCGACCACCGCGAGCTTGACGTCATCAGGACCCTGCCCATTGGCTTCCAGAGGAAGACGCCGGAAGGCGCGGATGAGCAGGTCGGCCCGCTTCTCCGGGACGAGCCGGCCGACCAACAGCACGTACCGCCCCGGTGTGAGGCGGAAGCGGGCAGTGATCTGGTCCGGCGGGACCTTGTTCGCCGGGTTGACCCCGTTGGGCTGGTAGCGGGTCAGCCGCCCGAACTCCGCGTCGTAGTGCGCCGCGAGCCCCCGGGACACGGCGATCCGGGCGTCCGGCACGTGACCGCTGAACCAGTACGCGGTGTTGAGCACGGTACGCGCCGCCCGGCCCCACTTGGCCCGGGTGTGGTCGAGGCCGTGCACGGTGAGTACCACCTTGGCGCCGGAGAGGTACCGGGGCAGTGGCGCGACCAGACCCGGACCGAGCCCGTGGTAGTGGACGACGTCCGGCTTCTCCCGCATCGCCACCATCGTCGACGCGGCACTGTGGACAATCGCGTCGAGGTGCTTGCTCGCAACGGTCCGCACGCGACGCAGCCGGACGCCACGGTGTGTTTCCGTTGTCAAATCGCCGTAACTGTCACGACAAAACACCGTCACCGTGTGGCCGTAGGAAACAAGGCGACTGCCAAGCTCCTCGACGTGCCGCTCCACCCCTCCGTAGGTGGCCGGCATCCCCTTCTGCCCGATCATCGCGATCGAGAGTGGCCGCCAGTCGGTGTCGGGCGCGGTACGCTGCCGTGGGATCGAATGTGCGGTTTCTCGGCCGAGCTGCTGCAGATTTGCGGCGACTTGCTCGCTAGCCGTCATCAGTCCTCCTCGTCGAGGTCGGCGGAGCAACCGCCGCGCCGACGACGGTGTGGAGGTGAAGATCGTTCCGGATGGGACGCTAAGCCATACGGCGGCGTCGCGCCACCCCCTGAAACCACAGGTCCGGTGTCCACAGTGGCGCTGCGCGCGTCGGCCCGCCGGGCCGACGCCGAGCGGTCCGGTGAGCCGGAAACAACCGAGAAACCCCGCCGACATCACGCGTGCCACAGCATGTAAGCCAGCAGAAGTTGTTGACATTAAACGCCGATGACCGTCCGGAGGCAACACCCTCCGCCACGGAGATCGCCGCCGCGGGCATCATGGACGGGTGACGATGGCGGATACGTATGTCGAGTTCGGGGTCCGGGAGGCGCGCGGGGTGTCGGCCGCGTACGAGCGGCTGGCGCTGGCGGTCGCGCGGGACGAAAAGATTCTCGGGCTGGTGGCGACGCTGCCCGAGGGTAAGCGGCAGCCCAACCTGCTCTTCGGCGTCGTGCGGCTGCTGGGCGGGCCGGTCGAGGACCCGGATGCCTTCCTCGCGTACGTGCGGGCGAACTGGCCGGCGATCGCGGCCGAGACGAGCGTCCGCATCACGCAGACGAACGAGGCCGGCCGCTGCGCGCTGCTCATGCCGGTGCTGGCCGCGCTCCCCCAGCCGCTCGCTTTGCTGGAGGTGGGCGCCTCGGCGGGGCTGTGCCTCTACCCCGACCGGTATGGCTACCGCTACGGCGACCGGGTGGTCCGGCACGGTGAGCCGCTGTTGGAGTGCTCGGTGCAGGGGCTGGAAGTGCCGCCGAACGTACCAGAGATCGCCTGGCGTGCCGGTCTGGACGTGAACCCGCTCGACGTGGCCTCCCCGCGGACGTCGCGTGGCTTGATGCTTTGATCTGGCCGGAGCACGCGCACCGGCGGGCCCGGCTGCGGGCCGCGGCGGCCGTGGCCGCGGCGGACCCGCCGTTGCTCGTCCGGGGTGACGCGGTGGACGACCTGCCGGCGCTGGCCGCGCGGGCGCCGGCCGGGGCGACGCTGGTGGTGTTCCACAGTTCCGTGCTGTACCACCTGCCTGCGGCGCGGCGAGCGGAGTTCGTGGAGCTTGTGCGCGGCCTGCCCGGCCACTGGGTGTCGATCGAGTCGCCGGACGTCGTGCCGCACGCCGGCCTGCCGGAGCCGCCCGACCCGGCGCACCACAACGTGCTCGCGCTGGACGGGGTGCCGCTCGCCTGGACGCGGGGGCACGGTCAGGCGATGACCTGGTTCGGCCCGAAGCTCTAGGGAGCTTTGGGAGTTGGGGTGGCCTTGGCGTCATGTCGCAGACAAAAATCCAAAACCAAAAGGATTGAGCTACCGCGACGTCCGCGGTGGTCCGGACCGTCGCTCCCGCGGCCTCACCCTCCGCGGTTGGCCAAGCTCACCCCCGGTCGCGCGGTCAGCCGACCGCGACCCTCGCCGCCGGTCCGCGTCCGCGTCACCCGCGCGGTTCCCGGGGTGTCGTGCCCGAAGGGCTGTCGAGCTGGGCGCGTCGATGCGCCCGGCATGATCCCAAGTCCGAAGCCAAGGTCGTGGTTGCGGGTGTGTTGCTGGGCGCGGCCACGCGCCCAGCTCGACAGGTCGCGGAAACAGGAACCCCGGGGGTTGGGGCTTGGACCGCGGACCTGACAGCGGAGGTCGGGGATCTCGGCGAGCGCCAGCGAGCCGCCGACCTGCGCGGTGCCCGCGGGAGCATACGGTCTATGACTGACGCGGACCGGGGAAAACAGGCTGTTTCAAGAAATCGAACGCTACCCCGACCCGGATGGCCCGTACCTGCACGACGACGAGCAGGTACGGGACTGGCTGCACACCTTCCGGCACAAGGCCGATCAGTCGCGGACGTAGTAGTGGCCGTTGGTGTCGTCGTAGCGGCCGCCGGTGCGGCAGCAGCGGCGGAAACCGGCGCCCGGAGCCGCACGGACAAGGGTCCTTGCCACCGAGCTTCTCGACAAGCTCCTTGCCTTCGCCGACCACCCGGTGGCCGCGCTTGACCTGCGTCTCGCTAGAGGGAACCCCCTACGGCGCTTGCTGGTCGGCTCAAAAGGACGCCTCGGCGTCGTGGTCGCGGTACATGACGGCCTCCCTCGTTGGGCTTCTCGCTCGCGGCGAAGGATAGGGACCTGGGGCCGGGCGCCGCGACCGATATCGGGTTCGTCCGGGCACGCGGCGGGGTGGGCCTCAGTCGATCCTGGCGCCGGCGCTGAAGTTGAGGGCCGCGCCGGTGATCGTGCGGGCCCGGTCCGAGGCGGCGAACGCGGCCACCTCGCCGACATCCGCCAGTGTGGCCGTGCGCCCGGTGAGCGTCTGGCCGTTCAGCCATTCGGTGATCGCGTCCCGGCCGTCGTACCCGGCCGGGATTGTCTCCGGCAGGCCGCCGGTGCAGAGCGTGACCGCGCGGATCCCCTTCGGGCCGAGCTCCGCGGCGAGCTGGCGGCGCAGCGACTCGACCGCGTCGAAGGTCACACCCATCCCGCCGACGCTGAACCGCCGCGACACCGTCCAGTCGAACATGCCGCCGAGGAAGATGATCACACCCGAGCCCTGCGGCGCCATGTGGCGGGCGGCGGCGCGCGAGGTGAGGTACTTCGACCGCAGCGACACCTGGATCGGCCGCAGGTAGTCCTCGACGTTCATGTCGACCATGGGGATGCCCTGGAGGTCCTGGTCGCTGATGACGTTGACGGAGATGTCCAGGCGGCCGGAGGCCTCGGCGACCGCGTGCGCGTGCGCGTCGACCGCCGCCTCGTCCAATGCGTCGACCACCGCCACGTGCGCGCGGCCGGACGGGAGGCCGGCCGCGACCTTCTCCAGCGAAGCGGCGGTACGCCCGGCCAGGTGCACGACCGCGCCCTCCCGGACGAACGCGCTGGCGATCGCGCCGCCCGCGTGCCCGCCGCCACCGTAGATCACTGCCACTTTGTCCTGCAGAAGCACTGTGCTCTCCTCCGAGTCGCCCGAACCTTCCAGCGGTACAACCCGGGGAGGTGGGGTCAACTCATCGTCCTCGGCACCCCGAATTCCCCGAGGTCGTCGACGAGGAACGCGGTGATCGCCGTGATCCGCCCGTCGCGGAGGGTGAGCAGGTCGACGCCCTCCCCCACGTACAGGCCGCGGGACTCGTCCCACCGGTAGCCGGCGACCGTCAGCTGCCCGTTCGCCCAGGTGGGAACCATCCGCCAGCGGTACGTGATCGGGCCGGCCAGCAGCGCCGCGCGCACCGCCGCCGGACCCTCGTACCACTCCGGCGTCGGCGGCATCTCCAGCCGCACGTCCTCGGCGAGCATCGCGACGAGCGCGTCCACGTCGGCGGCCTCCCACGCGGCGGCGTACCGCTCGACGACCGCCCGGACCTCGGGGCCGAGGTCGGCTAGCTCTCGCTGCTGCGACCGGGCCGGCGTACGCGCCTCGACCACCGCGCGGGCCCGCTGCAGCGCGCTGTTGACCGCTGGCACGCTCGTCTCCAGCAGCTCGGCGACCTCGCGGGCCGGAAACTCCAGTACCTCGCGGAGCAGCAGCACGGCCCGCTGCAAGGGTGAGAGCCGCTGGAGCGCGGCCACGAACGCGAGCTCCACCCGCTCCCGCGCGACGACCCGCGCCTCCGGGCCGAGCGCGTCGAGCCCGAGCCGCGCGTCCGGGTACGGCTCCAGCCACTCGACCTCGGCCCCGGGCAGCGCGTCCGGCGACAGGTCGGTGGGCAGCTCCCGGCGCCGCCGCGTCTCCAGAGAGGTCAGGCAGCGGTTGGTGGCGATCCGGTAGAGCCAGGGCCGCACCGGCTGGCGCCCGTCGAACCGCCCGATCGCCTTCCACGCCCGCAGCAGCGACTCCTGTACCGCGTCGTCCGCGTCGTGCACCGAGCCGAGCATCCGGTAGCAGTGCTGGTGCAGCTCCCGCCGGTGCGGCTCGACCAGGCGCTCGAACGCCCGCTCGTCCCCGCCGCGCGCCGCCTCCAGCAACTCCGCCGTCTCCATCACACACCCATTCCTACGCCACCGCCCGCCCCGGCCGGCCGGGTGGTCGGCCGGGGCGGTCCGAGAGCATGATCCACACACTGGTGTCCGGTACCTACGATCTTCCTTGTGGACGGCTCGTTGGTTGGCCGCGACGCCGTGTACGAGCGGGCGTGGCAGGCACTCGGCGCACACCACCCGGTACTCCTCGAAGGGCCTGCGGGCATCGGCAAGACGGCGGTGTGGCGGGCCCTCGTCGCGGCCGCTGAGCGCGCCGGCTGGCAGGTGCTCACCTGCGCGCCGACCGAGGCGGAGGCGGCGCTGCCGTTCGCCGCGCTGGCCGACCTGCTGCGGCCGCTCGCCGACCGGGTGCCCGACCTCCCCGCGCCGCAGCGGGTCGCCGCCGAGGCGGTACTGCTGACCGCCGACACCGCCGAGGACGTCGCCGACGAGCGGGCCGTGGGCGCCGCCACCCACACCCTCCTGGCGGCGGCCGGCCCGCGGGTCCTCGTCGCGGTGGACGACGCGCCGTGGCTGGACCCGTCGAGCGAGCGGGCGCTCCGGTACGCGCTGCGCCGCCTCGGTGACCGGGTCGCCGTGCTGGCCGCGTGCCGTACCGAAGGCACTCCCCTCGGGCTGGACGAGACGCGGCTCACCCGGATCCCGCTCACCCCGCTCGGCGTCGGGGCCCTGTACCACGTCGTCCGGGCCCGGCTCGGCGTCTCGCTCAGCCGCCCGATCGGGGCCCGCATCGCGCGCGAGTCCGGTGGCAACCCGCTGCTCGCCATCGAGCTGTCCCGGGCGGTCTCCCGGCTCCCCCGCCCACCGCTGCCGGGTGAGGAGCTGCCGGTCGGCTCGTCGCTGCGCCAGCTGCTGCGGGACGCGCTGGCCGCGCTGCCGGAGGTGAGCCGGGACGCGGTGCGCCGGGCCGCGCTGCTCACCGTGCCCACGCTCGCCGACCTGGCCGCGGCCGGCGTGGCGGCGGACGCGTTCGACGCGGCGGAGGAGGCCGGGCTGCTCGCCGTCACGGTGTCCACTGTGGAGTTTGCGCACCCGATGTACGCGGCCGCGGTCGTCGCCGGCATCCCGCCGGGGGTACGCCGCCGGCTGCACCGCGCGCTCGCCGACGCGGTGGCCGACCCGGACGAGCGGGCCCGGCAGCTGGCCCGCTGCACCGACGAGCCCGACGCGGCCGTGGCCGCCGAGCTGGCTGCCGCCGCGGACCGGCAGCGGGCCCGGGGCGCGCCCGCGGTCGCCGTCGACCTGTACGAGCGGGCCGCCGCCCTCACTCCCGCCGAGGCGGGGACCGACCGGGGCGCCGGCGACTGGCCGCGGTGCGCTGCCGGCTGGACAGTGGCGACTACGCCGCCGCGGGCGCGGCGGCCGACGCGGTGGCCACCGACCACAGTGGAGAGTCGCGGGCCGAGGCGCTGCTGCTGCGCGCGATGGTGGCGTGGTGCGCCGACGACCTCCCGGGGCCGTGGCGGCCGGCGAGCGCGGGCTGGCGGCGGCACCCGCCGATACGCCGCTGGCCGGCCGGGTCCACGCCCACCTGGCGCTCTTCTACGACGCGCCCGAGCCGGCCCGGCGGCACGCGGAGGCCGCGATCGCTCTGATGTCCGCTGTGGACGGTGACCGCGCGCTGCTGGCGGGCGCGCTGTTCCAGCTCTTCTTCCAGGAGGTACGCGCCGGGCTGCCGGCCCGCACCGAGCTGCTCGACCGGGGGCTGGAGCTGGAGGGCGGCCGGCCGTCGTGGCTGGCCGGCACGGTACCGGCGATCTGGTGGAAGGCGATCGACGAGCACGACCGGGCCCGGGAGCGGCTGGACACGCTGCTTCGCCATGCGGTCGCGGCCGGGGACGAGCCGTGGCAGCACGAGCTGCTCACCCACCTCGGCGAGGCGGAGCTGGTGGCCGGGCGGTGGGACGCGGCCGCCCGGCACATCGCCGCCGCCCGCGAGCTGGGCGAGCAGCTCGGCACCGGGATGGTCGGCGAGACCTGGCTGGGCGGGACGCTCGACGCGTACCGGGGGCGGCTGGCCGCAGCCCGCCAGGTGGCCGAGGACGGGCTGCGCCGCGCCGACGAGCTGGGCGACCCCTGGTCCCGCCGCATCCACCTCCAGCTCGCCGGCTTCGTCGCGCTCTCGGCGGGGCAGGCGGGCGAGGCGGTGGCCGCGTACCGGGAGCTTGTCGCCACCATCGGCGACGCCGGCATCGCCGAGCCGCTCGGGCAGCGGTTCGAGCCGGACTGGATCGAGGCGTGTGTGGGCGCTGGCGACCTGGACGCCGCCACGGACGGCCTGGCCCGGCTGGCCGAGCGGCACGCCCGCCAGCCGCGCCCGTGGACCGCGCTCGGCCTGGCCCGCAGCCGCGTGCTGCTGGCCGGCGCCACAGGTGCCGACCCGTCCGCCGAGCTGGCCGAGCTGGCCGCCGCCCGCGTGGCGGTGCCGGCCGGCGCGGTACCCCTGGATCGGGCCCGCTGCCTGCTGGTGGCCGGCATGGCGCACCGCCGCGCGCGGCGCAAGCGGGAGGCCCGGACGGCGCTGGAGGCCGCCGCGGCCGAGTTCGCGGCGATCGGCGCCGGGGCGTTCGAAGCCCGGGCCCGCGCGGAGCTGGCGCGGATCGGCGGGCGGACGGCCGCGCCGACCGAGCTGACCCCGACGGAGGAACGGGTGGCACGGCTGGCCGCCCAGGGGCGCACGAACCGGGCCATCGCGGACGCGCTCTTCATCAGCCCGAAGACGGTGGAGGCGAACCTCGCCCGGGTGTACCGCAAGCTCGGCATCGCCACCCGAGCCGAGCTCGGCGCCGAGCTGGGGCGGGAGGCCGCCCGCCATTAGGTAGGGAACTCCCTGATTCCTCGGCGCCCGCGCGCACCTACCGTCCGTGATGTGACCGATCGACTGTTCGCCCTGGAGCGGTACGACGTGCCGGGCAGCGAGCCGCGATCGCTGCCGGCGCTCGCCGGCGCCCGCCTGGTCGCGGCCGTGCACCTCCCCGCCGACCAGGTCGTGCTCGCCCTGGTGGAGGGCGAGGACGAGCAGTCGGTCGTGGACGCGGCCACCGCCGCCGGCTGGCGGGTGGACCGGCTCCACGCCGCCACCTGGATCTTCGAGAGAGGGAACCGATGAGACGAGGCTCTGCCGTCCTCGCCGCGCTGCTGCTGGTGGGGGCCATCACCGCGTGCGAGAGCGCCGAGGAGGCCCCGGCCGCACCGCAGCCGCCGGCCGCGGAGGCGCAGACCGAGGCACCGGCCGAGGAGACCGAGGCGGCCGAGGCCCCGCCCGCCGCCTCCACTGTGGACCCGTGTTCGCTGGTGACGAAGGCGGAGGCCGAGAAGTTGGCCGGCCTGAAGATGCAGGACGCCCGGGAGTCGCCCGAGTCGTGCGCGTACACCACTCCGCCGGAAGGCACCACCGGGCAGGTGGAGGTCTATGTCGGAGACGGCGCGAAGAAGCAGTACGACATCGAGCTCCAGCTCGACCACAACTACAAGGCCATCTCCGGCGCGGGCGACGAGGCGTACTCCTACCAGGACGGTCTGAGCGTCTTCGTCAACAAGGGCGGCGTGTGGACGTCGGTGCACCTGGTACGGATCGACGACCCGGCAAAGTACCGCCCGGCCCTCGAAGACCTGGCCCGCACGATGAGCACGCGGTACTGAGCGATGGCGCGGCGCTGGCTGGCTGCGTCTCTCGCCGTCGTGATGCTCGCCGGCTGTGGCATCGGCGACGCGAAGGGCGGCGGTGACGGCGACTCCGGGTACCGGGTCGGCGGGCACGAGCTGACCGAGGGCGAGTTCCGATACGGCCTCGCCCCGCAGCGGCACAAGGACGTCACGCTCCAGCCGGACGTAGTGCTCGTCGAGGGCGGCGCCGAGGCGGTCCGCTCGGTGACCGCCGACGGTCTCACGTGGACGATCGACGCCAACGCCAAGGGCGCGGCGGACCTGGTGCCGGGCAAGGTGATGTTCGCGACCGCGCGGGGCGTGGGGCGGGTCGTGGACGCCCAGCGCTCCGGCGACACGGTGGCGGTGACGATCGCGCCGGTCGAGTTCACCGAGGTGGTACGGGACGGCACGTTCGCCAGCGACGGCGCGGTGCCGCTGGACAACATCCTGTCGTACAGCTCCGAGGGCGCACTGTGGACGGACCCGCAGGCGGCCACGGAAGCCGGTGCGGCCGAGCCGTCTCCGGCCGGGCGCTCACTGCCGGTGGGCCGCGCCCTCCGCCGTGCCCCGGCCGACCGGGAGCGGGTGGAGATGCCCCGCCCGGTCGCCGGCGCGCCGAAGACCACGAAGACCAACGGCTTCGAGGTGACGCCGACGTGCTGCGCCAACGGCGTGGGCGCGGACCTGCGGTACGACGACAACGAGATCCGTATCCAGGCCAGCGTCAAGCTCATCATGAAGAGCCCGTCGGCCCGCTTCCACCTCGCGGTCTCCGGCGGCAAGATCACGATCGCCGAGCTACAGGTCTACGGCGGCGGCGGCATCAAGATCGACGTAAGCGCGGCCAGCGCGATCGGCCACCTGCGGCAGCTCGACCGCACGTTCACCATCCCGATCGACTTCAGCGTGCCGGTCGGGCTGATCCTGGGCATCCCGTTCACGCTCAGCGCCAACCAGGAAGTGCTGGTCAAGACCGCGTTCAGCGCGAAGGACGGCAATGTCCGGGCGTCCGGCGAGTACGCCATCGGGGGCACGCTCGGCTTCGGGTACCGGGACGGCAACTGGGGCGTGCACAAGGTCGACGGGCCGCACATCAAGAGCAGCCTGCTCGAGTCGGTACGCGGCGTGTCGGTCGGCGCCAACGGCATCGTCCTCGACTTCAAGACCAACTTCCGGCTGGGTATCGGGGCGCTCGGCTTCAGCGCCGGCCTCAACTTCGGCCTCGTGGTCTCCACCGGCGTGGCGCGCGGGTCGGCGCTGTCCCAGTTCTTCCCGCTCGTACCGGGTGAACGGAGCCTCGACTGCAAGGGCGCCTCGCTGACCGTCGACACCACGTACAACGTCGGCTACTCGATCCCCGCGATCGTGCAGAAGGTGGTGAACTTCTTCCTGCGGGTCTTCAACGCGAAGCCGATCGCCCGTTCCGGGGAATCCCCGACCCGCCGGCCCGCAAGAACATCTTCAGCCGGGCGCAGTACGAGCCGAAGGGCTGCCAGGCCTGATCCCACTGCGCCAGCCTGGTACATGTGTATGCCCGGCCATGGGTGCGCCTAGCGCTCCTACCCCTCCTCGCCGGCGCGCTGGCCCGGGTCTGGCAGTGGGCTCACGACCGGCCGCTGTGGCTCGACGAGCAGATGATCGCGATCAACGTGCGCGACGGCGGCGGGTTCCGCGGGCTCGCCGGCCCGTTGCTGCACCACCAGAGCGCGCCGCTGGGCTGGCTCTGGGCCGAACGCGGCTTCCTGCTCGCGTTCGGCAGCGGTGAGCGGGCGCTGCGCCTCCTGCCGCTGCTGTTCAGCCTGGCCACGCTGGTGGTCGTGGGGCTGGTGGTACGGAGGTGGTTCGGGCCGTTCGGCGCGGTGACCGCCGCCCTGCTGTTCGGCCTCGCGCCGTCCCTGATCCGGTACGCGGCCGAGGTCAAGCAGTACTCCGCCGACGCCTTCTGCGCCCTCACCCTGCTCGCCCTCGCCGCCCTGGCCGCCGAGCGCCCCCGCTGGACGAACCTCTGGTGGCTGGCGGCCGCCGCCGCGTCGTGGCTGAGCATGGACGCCATCCTCGTCACGCCCGGCCTGGCCGTGGTGCTGGTGGGCACGGCGTGGCGGCGGCACGGGTGGCGGGCCGCACCGCGCACGTTGTACCTCGCCCCGGTCTGGCTCCTCGCCGCCGGCACGCACTACCTCGTCGCGCTCCGGTACACGACCGGCGAGCCCCACCTGCGCCCCTGGTGGCAGGCGCGCGGCGGCTTCCCCGACGGCAGCCTCTGGGCCTGGCTCGCCGGGCGGCCGGCCGGGCTCGCCGGCGACCCGCTGCACCTGCCGGAAGGGCCGGTGACGGTCGGGTTCTGGCTGCTGGTGGCGGCCGGGCTGGCCGTCCTCCTGGTCCGGCGGACCGCGCTCGGCCTGCTGCTCGCCGCGCCGCTGGCCACCGCCGTCGTGCTCGGCGCGGCGCACGCCGTCCCGCTGGCCGGCCGGCTGGCGATCTGGCTGCTCCCGTCGCTCTTCCTGCCGATCGCCGCCGTGGTCGAGGCGGTCGCGGCGGTCGCCCCGCGCGCCCGGATCCCGGCCACCGCCGGGCTCACCGTGATCGCGGTCGGCGCCGGCTTCGCGCTTGTCCCACAGATGGTGTACGCGGTACGGCCGCCCCGCTTGGTCGACGGTGTGGACGACCGGGCCGCGATGGCGTGGCTGGCCGCCGAACGCCGCCCCGGTGACCTTGTGCTGGTATCCGTGTCGTCCATCCCGGCCGTCCGGTGGTACGCGAGCATGGGCGAACTCCGGCCCGGCCGCTTCGTCCGCCCGGTCCCGCCCGGTCCCGAGTGCTCGCCGGACGCGCTGCTGACGGCCCTCGCCGGGCAGCACCGGGTGCTCGCGTACGCCGGTACCCCCACCAACCCGGCCACCCCGGAGGTGATGGAGGCCCGGCTGGCCGAGCAGGGCCGGATCGTCGAACGCCGCGCCTTCCACGCCGGCGTCGGCTGGCTCGTCGAACTCCACCCGGCCTCGGCGCCGGCCGCCACGCTCCCCCACCTGACGACAAGCTGCCTGCAACTGTCCGCCTTCGGCCGGCGGTAGCGTGCCGCGGGACTTTGTCGAGAATCCATGCAACCCATCCGGTACGCCGTGCGCACCTACCCGGTGAAGGGAGCGGGATGCGAAGCGACGAGGATCAGGATCGGCGCCAGTTCAGCGAGTACTTCGCTGCCCGGCAAGACGTCGTGCGCCGCACGGCGTACCTCATGTGCGGGGACTGGCACTGGGCCGACGATCTGACCCAGTCCGCGTTCATCCGGCTGGCCGCCGGGTGGCACCGGATCCGCGACCCGCAGGCGGTGGACGCGTTCGTGCGGACCTGCCTGGTCCGGGCGTACCTGTCGGAGACCCGCCGCATGTGGCGCCGCCGTGAGCGGCCGGTGGCCGAGCCGCCCGACGTGGCCGGCGCCGACGACGACGCCGAGGCCGCGACCCGCCGGGTGGTCTTCGCCCGGGCGCTGCGCCAGGTGCCGCCGCGGCAGCGGGTGACCCTGGTCTGCCGCTTCTACCAGGGCATGGACGTGGCCGAGACGGCCGCCGTGCTGGGCTGCTCGGAGGGCACGGTCAAGAGCCAGACCGCGCGTGGCCTCGCCACCCTGCGCGAGATCCTCGGCGACGCGGTCACCGTCGCCGCGCCGGCCTGGGCGACGGAGGGAAGCGCATGACCGACGTGGAGGAGTTGTTCCGGGAGGCGGTCGCTGAGCCGCCGCCGAGCCGGCTGGTCGCCGGTGAGATCTACGCGGCCGGGCGACGGCGCCACCGCCGGCGTACCGTCTCCGCCGCCACCGCCGCGGTCGTGGCCGGCCTGCTGATGGTCGGCGGCGGGCTGCTGCTGCCGGGCGGGTCGAGCCAGGGTCTGCCACCGGCCGACGAGCCGGCGACCGCGACCCCCTCCGAGGACCCGATCCAGTGGGCGGAGGCCTTCGACGCCGCGCACCTCTACCTGGCGCGGATGGCCTGCCCGGATCGGAAGTGCCCGAAGACCGTGTTCCAGGTGCGCGGCTCCGACGACGGCGGGCGCACGTGGACCGACCGGGGCGAGCCCATCGACGTCTACGAGCTGTCCGTGGCGGCGGCGGAGACGTTGCTGGCCAGCGTGAATACCGGTAGCGGTGGCACCCGGCTACTCACCGCCAGCACGGACGGCGGCCGCACCTGGCGCCGGCTGCACGAGGCGCTGACGGTCGACGCGGTACCCAGCGGGAGCGTGCCGGTCTGCTGGGCGCGTTCCGGCGAGCCGTGCACACTGTGGTCGGTCGACCCGGTCGCGGGCCGGATGGCCCCGCTGCGCGACCAGCCGGCGCTGGTCCCCACCCACGACGAGCTGCTGCCGGTGCGGTGGAGCGGGCGGATCTGGGTCCGTGGCAGCGATCCCGTAACCGGTCGGCCGGCCGTCGCGGCAAGTGCGGATGCCGGGCGCACGTGGTCGGTACACGTCTTCGCCGACGCGCCGCCCTGCCCTTCCGAGGGTTGCCTTCCTATCTACTTCGCGCTCGGCAGCCAGACGGCGTACGTGGTCACGGTCGGCGCCTCGGCACGAGCGGTCTACAGGTACACATCGGACGGTCGCTGGGAGCGGGTGTCCGGCGCGGAGCGTGTGCCCGCCGACCGCCTCGGCGCGGGCGGGCCCTCGTTCGTCGCGGCGGACGGCACGCACGTGCTCTGCGAAACCGTGACCCAACCGAGCGGCCTGGACGGCGACCGCTTCTGGGCCGCTCGCGACGGCACGTACAAGCCGGTCGAGCTGCGCGGCCTGCCGGCCACCGTCTACCCGATAAAGCGCACCCAGGACGGCTGGTTGTACACGCACAGCTACACCGACCAACGGCTCTACGGCTCCACAGACGGCTGGACCTGGTCCGCCATCGCCGCCGGCTAGCCCTCCAACGAATTCCACAAAGGAGAGACGACGATGACGCGTGCCCGCGGAACGGGTGCGGCCCTCGCGCTGGTCCTCGCCCTCACCGCCTGTGATAGCGCGGCCGGGACGCCCGAGGTGGCGACCGCGGGCGGAGGGTCAGCATCGGTCGCACCGGCCGGCGACGTGGTGGCCGCCTACGTGGAGAATCAGCGCCAGCTCGCCAAGTGCCTGCGGGAGCGGGTTTCGAGGTGCCCGACCCGGACCCGAGCGGCCGCCTCGACCTGGGTCCGGCGATGGGCGGCCGCCAGAAGACCGACCCGAAGGTGCTGGCCGCGTGGAAGGCGTGCGAGGAGTTCAACGTGCCGATGCCGGCCGAGCTCCAGGACCGCCCGGAGCCGTTGACGCCGGAGCAGCTGGCCAACCGGCGCGAGTACGCGAAGTGCATGCGGGCCAACGGGATGCCGAGCTGGCCCGACCCCCACCCCGACGGATCGTGGCCGGAGGACATGCTGTCCGGCGAGCTGACCCCGCAGGAGCAGGCCGCCAACCTGGCCGCGCTACAGATCTGCGAGCCGGTGCTGGACGGCCGGCCGCCGACCACCGCCAACCCGAACGAGGTTCCCAAGGGATGACCGCCCGGGGATCGCGCTGGGCGCCGGCGCGCTGCTGCTGCTCGCCGTGGCCGGGGCCGCCACGCTCGGCCTCGGCGGGCGCGCGGCCACGGATCCGGCTCCAGAGCGCAGCGGGCCCGCGGCCACCGGGGTGGTCACCCGGCAGACGCTGGTACGGTCCGTGACGCTCGCCGGCGAACTCGGGTACGGTCCGACCGTCCCGCTCGCCTCGACCGCACCCGGCACGGTGACGTGGCTGCCCGAGGTGGGTGCCACGGTCCGGCGCGGCGAGGCGGTGCTGCGGGCCGACGAGCTGCCGGTTGTGCTGCTGTACGGCTTCCTGCCCATGTACCGCCCGCTCGCCGACGGTGTGAAGGGCTCGGACGTGCGGCAGTTCGAGCGCAACCTCGCCGCGCTCGGCTACGAGGGGTTCACTGTGGACGACGACTTCTCGGCGGCGACGGCCACGGCGGTGAAGCGGTGGCAGAAGGACTTGGCGCTGCCGGAGACCGGCGCCGTCGAGCGGGAGCGGGTGGCGTACGCGCCGGGCGCGATCCGGGTCGCCGAGCACCTTGTCCGCCCGGGAGCGGCGGCCGCGGCGGAGGTGCTCTCCTTCACCGGTACGACGCGGGTGGCCACCGTCTCCGCCGGCCCCGGTGAGGCGGCCTGGGCCGCGCGCGGGGTGGCGGTCACGGTGTCGCTGCCGACGGGTGGCTCGGTCGCGGGTGCGGTGTCGTCGGTGGGCCCGGTGACCGCCGCCGCGGCCGGCTCCGGCGACAGCGCGGCCGCCGTGGAGGTGACCGTCGCGATCGCCGACCAGAAGGCACTCGGCGCGCTGTCCGGCGCCCCGGTCGACGTGCGGTACGTGGCCGAGCGCGCCGAGGACGTGCTGACCGTGCCGGTGGACGCGCTGCTGGCACTCGCCGAGGGTGGGTACGGCGTGGAGGTGTCCGGCGACGCCGGTACCCGTGTCGTGGCGGTGAAGGTGGGGCTCTTCGCGGACGGGCGGGTCGAGGTGACCGGCGACGGCCTGGCGGAGGGCGTGCGCGTGGGGTACCGGAGTGAGCCTCGTCGTCGAGCTGACCGGCGTCTCCCGCGCGTACCCCGGCGGCGTCACCGCCCTGCGCGACGTCGACCTGTCCATCCACCATGGAGAGCTGGCGGCGGTGGTCGGCCCGTCCGGCTCGGGCAAGTCGACGCTGCTGCACCTGGTCGGCACGCTGGACCGCCCGTCCGCCGGCACGGTACGGGTCGACGGCCACGACGTCTCCGCCCTCTCCGACCGCTCGCTTTCCGCGCTGCGCGCACAGCGGATCGGCTTCGTCTTCCAGCAGTTCCACCTCGCGGCCGGCGTACCCGTGCTGGACAACGTCGCCGACGGCCTGCTCTACGCCGGCGTACCCCTGCGGCAGCGGCGCCGGCGCGCAACGGACGCCCTCGCCCGCGTGGGGCTGGCCCACCGCCTCGGCCACCGCCCGCACCAGCTCTCCGGCGGCGAACGGCAACGGGCCGCGATCGCCCGCGCGGTGGTGGGCGAGCCCGCGCTGCTGCTGGCCGACGAGCCGACCGGCAACCTCGACTCCGCCTCGGGTACGGCGGTGCTGGAGCTGCTCCGCGGCCTGCACGCCGGCGGCACCACGGTCCTGGTCATCACCCACGACCGGGAGATCGCCGCCGCCCTGCCCCGGCAGATCGTGCTGCACGACGGCCGGGTGATCTCCGCGTGACCGCGCTTCCTCGCCTGGGTCCGGCGGACGTGATCCGGCTCGGCTCGGCCGGGCTGCGCGCACGGCCGCTACGGGTATTCCTCTCGGCGCTCGGCGTGGCGATCGGCATCGCCGCGATGCTCGCGGTCGTCGGCATCTCCACGTCCAGCCGCGCCGAGCTCGACCGCACCCTCGACCGCCTCGGCACCAACCTGCTCACCGTCACGCCCGGCGAGACCCGCGGCGGGCAGCCGGCTACCTTGCCGGTCGAATCGGTAGCGATGGTCGGCCGGATCGGCCCGGTCGAGTCGGTCAGCGCTACCGGCGCGGTAGCGAAGGCGGTGTACCGCAACGACCACGTCCCCAGTGGACAGACCGGCAGCATCGCCGTCCTCGCGGCCGGGCCGGACCTGCTCGCCACCGTCCGCGCCACGACCCGGCACGGCACCTGGCTGACCTCGGCGACGGCGGCGTACCCCACGGTCGTCCTGGGTGCGACCGCCGCCCGCCGCCTCGACGTGCCCGGCGTGGGTACGCGGGTGTGGCTGGGCGGCGAGTGGTTCGCGGTGGTGGGCATCCTCGCGCCGGTGCCGCTCGCGCCGGAGCTGGACAGCGCCGCGCTCGTGGGGTGGGAGTCCGCGCGCCGGTACCTGGCCTTCGACGGGCACCCCACCCGCCTGTACGTCCGCACGACTCCCACCCAGGTCACCGCGGTACAGGCAGTGCTCGGCCGCACCGCCAACCCCGAGTCGCCCGACGAGGTCGCCGTCTCCCGCCCGTCCGACGCGCTCGCCGCCCGCCAGGCCACCGACCGCGCGCTGAACGGCCTGCTGCTCGGCTTGGGCGCGGTGGCCCTTGTCGTCGGCGGCATCGGCATCGCCAACACGATGGTCATCTCGGTGCTCGAACGCCGCGCCGAGGTCGGCCTCCGCCGCGCGCTGGGCGCCACCCGCCGCCAGATCCGCACCCAGTTCCTGGCCGAGTCGCTGCTGCTGTCCGCCCTAGGCTGGGCCGGCGGTGTGCTGCTGGGCGTCGCCGCGACCGCCGTCTACGCCCACACCCAGCACTGGCCCGTCGTGGTGCCGGCGTGGGCCACCGCCGGCAGCCTGGCCGCGACGCTGGTCATCGGCGCGGTAGCGGGGCTGCTGCCGGCGATCCGCGCCAGCCGCCTCTCCCCCACCGAGGCCCTCGCCACCCCCTGATCACGCTCGAGCACGTCATTCTCGACCGCGACTCCGTCGAGGTCCCCGATATCGTCGCAATAAACGAATAGCCAACTGTTGCCAGTCAATGCGGGCAGGTCCCAAGCCGCCGGGTCGTCTATCCTGCCCGAATAAACCATCGTCTACCCGGAGCTGTTACGGATCTGGATCAACCGACACCGATCCGCTGTGCCAGCGCGATCGCGGAGCGTTCTTCGAAATCGATCAGGACGACGCGCTACTCGCGCGCGTTGACAGGTCAAATGGGAGAGGACGTCGGAGTGGTACGCCGTCGGCGACGACGCAGAAAAGGCAACCAGAGCGCCCTGTTGCTGGTCGGCGTCGGGTTCCTCGCCGCCGCTGTCGCGCTGAGCTGGGGCCGTGACTTCGCCGCCACCCACGCCACCGCGATCGTCGTGGTCGCGGTCGCCGCCCTGCTCCTGGCTGCCGCGGCGGCTGTCCTCAGTGTCGTGGCCCGGCGCCGGCAAGCGGCCCGCCAGGCACAACGCGACCGAAACATCGCGGTCACCGACGCGATGACGGGTCCGCAGTTCGAGCAGTACGTGGCTCGGTTGCTGCGCCGCGACGGGCTACGAAGGGTGCACGTGAGCGGTGGCCCAGGCGACCTCGGCGCCGACATCACCGCCTACACAGCCGATGGCCGCAGAGTTGTGGTCCAGTGCAAGCGGTACGCCGGGTCGGTCGGCGACCCGCATGTGCAGAAGTTCAACGGCACCGCCTGGCACATCCACAAGGCCGATGTCGCGTTGCTGGTGACCACGGGTCGCCTGACCGTCAAGGCGAAGCAGCTCGCCCAGCGGTGCCGGATCGTCCTTGTCGACCGAGCCGCGCTGGCCACCTGGGCGACCGACGGCCTGCCGCCCGCCGTCCTGTCCACATCGACCAAGCCGCCGCGCTCAGCCGCTGCCCGGAGCGGCTGAGCGCCACTCCGACCCAGTCCTCCCTCTCGCCGCGGAGAGAGTTCTGATGATCTCCGCAGCGGCGGGTGCGACGAGTACCAGGCATTGACGTCCTTGAATTGAATCGTTACGATCCGGTCCGGAAAGCGCTTTCCGGGCGCTCCCCACGCCCGGCGGGCGCCGCGCCGACGACAACCCAGGAGGACATCGTGAGAAAACGGCACTGGCGGCTGGCGGTGGCCGGCCTTGGCGCGGCGATGCTCGCCGCCGCCGGAAGCGTGGTGGTGACGCGGGCGGCGGACGCGGCCACAGTGGACACCAACGCGACGTACGTCTTCGTCAACCGCAACAGCGGCAAGGCGATGGACCTGTACAACTGGTCCACTGCGGACGGTGCGCCGGTCAACCAGTTCACCCGCAACGACCTCGCCGTACAGCAGTGGCGCTTCGTCGACGTGGGCAGCGGCTACTACCAGGTGCGCTCGGTACACAGTGGCAAGGTGCTCGAGGTGCCGAACGCGAACGACGGCGTACAGCTCACGCAGATGCCCAGTGTTAGCGGTAACACCCGCCAGCACTTCCGGCTCGCCGACTCGGCCGGCGGGTACGTGCGCTTCGTCAACCGGCACAGCGGCAAGGCCCTCGACGTCTGGAGCTGGTCCACGGCGGACGGTGCGATGATCTCGCAGTACCAGGACCTCGACGGCGCCAACCAGCAGTGGCAGCTTGTCACCCTCGGCACCGGCGGCGGCGGTACCGGGTGCGGCAGCGGCTCGTTCAACGCCGAGGCGGTGCTGAGCGGCAGCACCTGGACCGCCCGCAACGGCAGCAGCACCGTCTACACCGGTACCGACATGCGGGCGGCCGTGCAGGCGGCGGTCAACAGCCTCACCGCCGGCCGTACCTCGAAGCAGCGCGTCGTCGTCCGCGGCTCCGGCTCGGTCAGCGCCGGCTCGCGCATCTCGCTGCCCAGCTACACGACGATCGACGTGTGCGGCACCATCAACGTGACCGGCTCCGGCTCGGGCGACCAGGCGCCGATCTACTCGCGCGGCACCACCCAGGTCGAGGTGCAGCACCTCAACGTCACCGGCAGCCCGCTCTACGGAATCTTCATGCGCAACGTCACCAACGTGATCCTCGGCCAGATCGACATGCGGCTCTCCAGCGGCCTCGGCGTACGCATCGACAACCGCGGCGACACGTCACAGTGGACGCGCAACGTGCGGATCGACAACGTGTTCGTCTCCGGGGCCAGCTCGCACGCCGTCGAGACGTACGGCGTGGACGGCATCACGATCGGCACCGTCACCGCCCGCAACGTCGGCGAGTCCGGCCTACTGCTCAACGAGACCATCAACGCCACGGTGACCACTGTGGACGCCGAGAACGCGGGCGCCGGCACCGGGTACGCCGCGTTCCGGATGGCCAACCGCAACGGCCGGATCGGCTCCAGCTACGGCACCAACATCCGGGTCGGCACGGTGCGGGCGCGCGGCGGCGGCCGGGGCATCTTCTGCGTCTCGGAGAGCGGCGGCGCTGCGATCGACCGGGTGGACATCGCCAACACCGGCAACAACGCCATCCTCGTCGAGAACTGCTACAACGTGAACATCGCCACGAACGGCGGGACGATCAGCGGCGGCGGCGAGGTGCGGCTGGCCGAGCGCACCGAGTTTGCCGGCAACCGTGACATCACGCTGCGCAACTTCACGCTTGTCAACAGCCGCATCGTGGAGAACCCCTGTGCCGACAACTTCACTGTCACCAACGTGACGCTCAGCAACTCCACAGTGGTCCGCTGCTGACCGCGCGGCGCGGGTGGGGGTGCCTCGGGCTCTCCCCACCCGCCACGGGCGATCCGGCCTCACCCCGGCGCTCCGGACGATGGCGGAAACACGCGCCCGAGGCAGGAGAGTCCACGTGACCACCTCAGTGCTGAGCACGAGCGATCGGCTGGCCGTGCCGGTGAACGACCAGGACCACATCCTGGGCCCGGACAGCGCGCCGGTGACGCTCGTCGAGTACGGCGACTACCAGTGCCCGTACTGCGCGAGGGCGCACCCGGTCGTCCAGCGGCTCATGCGGGAGCGCGCCGCCCAGCTGCGGTACGTGTACCGACACTTCCCGATCACCGACGTGCACCCGTACGCGGAGGTGGCGGCCGAGGCGGCGGAGGCGGCCGGCGTCCGCGGGCAGTTCTGGCGGATACACGACTGGCTTTTCACCGAGCAGGACCAGCTCACCCCACGGACGCTGATCACCGGGCTGGCCGGCCTCGGCCTGGACACGGACGTGGTCGCCGACGAGATCCGTTCGCACGTGTACCTGGCGAAGGTGCGAGCCGACTTCATCGGCGGAATCCGCAGTGACGTCCACGGCACGCCGACCTTCTTCGTCAACGGGATCCGCCACACCGAGGGGTACACGCTGCGCGAGCTGACGGCCGCGGTAGACCAGGCCACCTCGTAACGGCGGGGCCCGCGCCCACGCAAGGCTCCGGGATGTTGAGGTATCGCCCACCATAGTGATAGGCGACAATATGTCGGTCGCCGTTGCGCCGGATCCGTACGACGCAGCTCGTCACGTGCTCGCACACGAGGAGGTCGCCAGCGTGGTCGAAGACCATCCCGTTGCCGATGAAGTTGGGACGGGCCAGCAGCTCCACACCATTCGCCTCCGACCAGCGGTACCGGCCGTCGAAGCGGATGTCGCCGAAGAGAAGCGAGGCGGTCGCCGCGTCCCAGACCGGTCCCTCGGTGAAGGCGAAACCCCCGCCGAGGCGCCGGAATGACGCTCCCCGGTCCAGAAGGTCGTCAATCTCGCGCGTAGCGGCGGCAACGTTGAGCATCTTCGCTCTCCCTTGATCAACAGCGACTTGCCCTGCCGGCATCGGAGGCCGACGTGGCCCGCGGCCGCTGGCCGCAAGATCCCGACAAAATCCCTGTTTTTGCTGCCTCGGACGCGGGAGGAGGCAACAACATCGGGGATTTTGCTGCCTCCCACCTCGGCGGCGAGGCCGCACGGCCGCCGGAGGGCGGCATGCGGCCAGGTGCCCGTCGGCCATCGGGGCCAGCGGTGGCATCTCCTCGACACACTGGTCGGTCGCGAACGCAGGGCTTGGTCCGCGGGCCTGGCAGCGGAGGGCGGGGGTTTCGGCGAGCGCCAGCGAGCCGCCGACCGGAGCGGTGCCCGCGGGAGCATACGGTCCGCAGCTGACGCGGACGGGGGAAGACGGGTGGGAGAACGCCAGAGCACGCGACAGTTCCGCCTGCCCGACCTCGGCGAAGGGCTGACCGAGGCCGAGGTCCTGCGGTGATCAGGGCGACCCACGCCGAGCCGCCGCCGAACCGCGGCCGCTTCCGCCAAGCAGAGCAAATGCCCGTGGAACGCGGCCATCGGCGCGCCGAGGCCGAGCCTTCCCGCCCGCACGGTCACCCTCCCGTCGTGCCGTCCATCCGCGCCACCACGTCGGCGAGTGCGTCGTCGTCGCCCACGTTGCCGGCGAACACCACGTAGGGCTTGCCGAGCGCGCGCGGGTCCGCGGATCGGGGCCGCAGCAGCGAAACCATGCCCGGGAAGAGCTGGCCGGACACCTCGGCGCGGCGGATGCCCAGCCCGTCGACGGCGACCTCGTGCGAGGTGATGCCGCCCTTGGCGAGTACCCAGGCCGGGTTGCCGTCGAGCGCGGACCTGGCCACCGCGGCGACGGCGGCCGAGACGTCGCGGGCGATGCGCAGGCTCGCGTCGCGGTCGCCGGTGGCGACGAGGCCGCGGCTGGTCAGCACCAGCACGTGCGAGTCGCGCAGCGCTTGGGCGGCGGCCGCGCCGGCTTCGGCCGCGTAGGCCCGCCGTTCCTCAGCGTCGCGGGCGAGGAGCGCGGCGACGTCGACCTCGATCTCTTTCAGTGGTACCCGCTCGCGAAGCGCGGCGAGCTGCCGGCTGGTGCGGCCGACGTGTGAGCCGACGACGATGAGGCCGTGCCCAGCGGGGTGCCCGTCCGCCCAGATGTCGG
This sequence comes from Phytohabitans flavus, assembly GCF_011764545.1. Lineage (GTDB taxonomy): Bacteria > Actinomycetota > Actinomycetes > Mycobacteriales > Micromonosporaceae > Phytohabitans > Phytohabitans flavus. The sequence goes on from NZ_AP022870.1 coordinate 2,855,514, forward strand.
TCGGTGCGAGTGGCGGCCGGGGGTCCTGCCCGGCGAGCGCGCGCACGAAGGACGGCCCGGTGCGGTACAGGAACGCTTTGCCGACTGACTGCACAGTCAGGGCGGCGAGGGCGACGGTATCGAGGTCGGAGTTGTCGAGCGCGTTCACGACGACGAAGCCGCCTGCCGGAGCCGCGTCGAGCAGCTCGGCCACCCGGTCCGGCCCGCCGGTGCGGATGTCGTCGAGGCCGATCGAGCTGACCCGTGACTCAGTCAGCGTGCCGCGTCCCATCTCCACGACGTAGTCGCGCAGGTTGGAGGAGCGGTACCCGAACGTGGCGTCCCGCGCGGACTCGGTCTCCCCCACCGGCAGCCACTCGTCGCCGGTCCGCGCCCAGTGGACATCGTGGACGGTCACCCGCCCGGCCTCCAGGTACGCCGGCACGACGAGCACCGCGTCGTGGCCTCGGCCGGTGGCGGTGCGGCGGGCGGCGTCGAGGGCCTCGATCTCGGCAAGGAAGTGGCCGCGCAGCGTGGAATCGCCGCGGCTGACCAGATCGAGTGGGGCGTCCCGCTCGGCGGCGATCCGGAACAGGTCGGCGGCCACCTCGGCGTTGACCGCGCAGGCCGCCGGCTCGGCCATGCCACGGGTGTTGGTGAGCACGAAGCCGGTGGGCGTGGGGCCGGGTAGCGCCGCCCGGTACTCCTCCGGGTCCCGCACGGTGACCACCTCGACGCCGTGTACCGACTGCGAGCCCGTCGGGTCGTCGTCGAGGGCTACGAGAATGCGGCCGGACGCCGCGCGGAGCCCCCGGATCTCGGCCGGCAGGTCACCACGCGCGACCACCTCGGGCAGGGATCCCCACGGCGTCATGCGGCAAATCTAGGCGAGCGGTGTTCGACACGTCACGCTCGCCAGGGGTGGCCGCGTGGTGGCGTTCGACGAGGTGTTCGCTGGCGGTGACCCTCACCCTGGCTGGTGCGTCCATGAACGTCGTCATCACCGGCGGTGCCGGCTTCCTCGGCCTCCGCCTCGCCCGTACGATCCTCGGCGCCGGCGAGCTGGCCGTGCGCGGGGCCGCGCCGGTACCCGTTCACCAGGTGACGCTGCTGGACCGCGTCGCACCCACCGGCCTCGACGATGCCCGGCTGCGCGCGGTCGTCGGCGACCTGGCACAGGTGGCGGCGGAGGGCGTGGCCGGCGCGGACGTTGTCTTCCACCTGGCGTCCGCGGTGAGCGGCGAGGCCGAGGCCGACTTCGACCTCGGCATGTCCGCCAACCTGCGCGCCGGGCAGGTGCTGCTGGAGGCCTGCCGCGCGCTGCCGAGCCCGCCGGTGCTCGTCTTCGCCAGCTCGCTCGCCGTGTACGGCCGCTGGCCGCAGCTCCCGCCGCTCGACGTGGTGGACGACGCGACGCTGCCGACGCCGCGCACGAGCTACGGCATCCAGAAGTTCGTGCTGGAGCAGCTCGTCACCGACTACACCCGCAAGGGCTTCCTGATTGGCCGCTCAGTCAGGCTGATGACCGTCAGCGTGCGGCCGGGCCGCCCCAACGCCGCCGCGTCCGGCTTCCTCAGCGGTATCGTCCGCGAGCCGCTCGCCGGCCGGCGCGCGGTCTGCCCGGTGCCGCCGTCCACGGCCGTCGCCCTGTCGTCGCCGCGCCGCACGATCGACGGGCTGCTGCGGGCGGCCGCCGCGTCCGAGGAGGAGTGGGGCGCGCCGATCGCGATGAACCTGCCCGCCCTCACCACCACGGTCGCCGAGATGGTCGACGCGCTCACCGCCGAGGTCGGGCCGGAGGTGGCCGCGCTGATCGACTGGGTACCCGACCCCGCCGTCGAGGCCATCGTCGCGGGCTGGCCGTCCCGCTTCGAGACGGCCCGCGCCGCCGTGCTCGGCCTGACCCCCGAGCCGGACTTCCGGGCGATAATCAGGGCGTACCGTTCGGAGTAGGCACAGCTGGTTCACAGCCGGGCCACAACGGGCTCACCGGCGCCGCGTCCACCGTGGAGTGCGGCGCCGGGTGGTGCCACGATGTGAACGGAGGAGCCATGCCGCACAAGCAGTACCAGGGACGCCCGCTGCCACGGCCGGACGAGGAGCTTGTCGACCAGGGCCTCGGCTTCGACCTCGGTACCCTGATGGGGCGCCGGCGGATGCTGAAGGCGCTCGGTCTCGGCATCACCGGCATGGGCCTGTCCTCCTGCGGCGCGAGCTCGTCGCCAGCGCCGCCGGCGGCCCCCTCCGCAGCCTTGACGCCCGCGGAGGCGGTTGCGAGCGCCAACGGCGAGATCCCCGACGAGACGGCCGGCCCGTACCCCGGCGACGGCTCGAACGGCCCCAACGTGCTTGACGACAGCGGCATCGTGCGCGGCGACATCCGCTCCAGCTTTGGCGAGACGAGCGGTACCGCCGAGGGGGTACCGATGACGCTGGAGCTGGTGATCCAGGACCTTGCGGGCGGCGGCAAGCCCTTCGCCGGCGTGGCCGTGTACGTGTGGCACTGCGACCGGGAAGGCCGCTACTCCCTCTACTCCGATGGCGCGCAGGACCAGAACTACCTGCGCGGCGTCCAGATCGCCGACGCCGCCGGCCGGGTGCGCTTCACGAGCATCTTCCCCGCCTGCTACGCGGGCCGGTGGCCACACATCCACTTCGAGGTCTATCCGGACCAGGGCAGCATCACCGACGCCGGCAACACGATCGCCACGTCGCAGGTCGCGCTCCCGGACGACGTGAGCAGGCAGGTGTACGCCCAGTCCGGCTACGAGCAGTCGATCCGGAACATGTCGGGGCTCTCCCTGCGCGGCGACAACGTCTTCCGCGACGGCGGCGCCAACCAGCTGGGCGCGGCGACCGGCAACGTCACGAACGGCTACACAATCTCCCTGACGGTGGGCGTCGACACGACCACAACCTCGCGCGGCGGCCGCTAGGTTGGGGCCTCTCTCAGAGCGTCACTTCCGGTAAATTCGGTCTGTGGCAGCACTTCTGGCGTACCTGGGGACTGCGGCCAGCATGGCGGCGGTCGCGGCTGGTCTGGTGTGGCTGGGTCGCCGGGTGCGTCGCCGCGGCGCGGGCGGCGAGGTCATGGGGCCGTTCGAAGAGATCTGGCACCCGGCTGCCCATCGGGCTCGGATGAAGGTCGAGGTCCAGGAGGAGTGCATGGTGCCGCTGCCGTCACCTGGTGACCCGTATCGGCGATAGGCCACCGACGTGGCACCGCATTCCTGATTCCTGGCACGTCGCCGAGCTTGGCGTCGCGCGTAACCAGCGTGATCCCTGGGGCCTTGGCGGGCACCGATTCCGCTAACGGGGATCATGCACGGTTTCGGTGACGGACGGAACGCATCCGCGAGCCGACTCCGCGCCTATGCGCCCGGCAGCGCCGCTACCCGGCTCGCAGGCGTGGAGTTATGTCCGATTACGCGACACCTGGGGTGAGTGTCGAGTAGCTCGGCGGAATGGCCGGCCGCCCGGCGTCGTTATATACCCGGCTCACGGAAAAGCGCGATCGGCCAGAGCCCGATGGAATGGCCGGCGGCCGGGAGTCGTTATACATGCGGCTCACGGAAAAGCGCGACCGGCCAGAGCTCGATGGAATGGCCAGCCCCGGGGTCGTTATACATGCGGCTCACGGAAGAGTGGGCCGGCCGAAGCTCGGCGGAATGGCCGGCGGCCGGGAGTCGTTATATATGCGGCTCACGGAAAAGCGCGGTCGGCCAGAGCTCGATGGAATGGCCAGCCCCCGGGGGTCGTTACATATACGGCTCACCGAAAAGCGCGGCCGGCCACAGCTCGGCGGAATGGCCGGCGGCCCGGGGTCGTTACACATACGGCCCGCGAGAGAGTGGGCCGGGAGTTCGGCCGGGAATGCCGGGCGGGGTCGGGTCGTTGACTAACCCGCGCCGGTGAAACAGACCGCCGGACATGTGCATCCCCCTGTTTTTGGTAGTGCCGAAATGGCGCTCGTATGCGCGTCTCCCCAATTCTTTTTGGTGGGTGGAGGCGTGCGCCTTTCCCGCTTGGAATGGAGATTCGAGCATGAACACGATGCTGCGTAAGACGGTTCACGCGTTCGCGGGGTTCGCCTTCGCCGGTGGTGCCCTGCTCGGACCGACCACCGCCGCGCTGGCTTCGCCGGCGCACGAGGCACCGGCTACGGCGGCTCCGGCCACGGTGGCGGTCGCCCAGGTGAAGACTGACAAGCCGGCGCCTAAGCCGGGTATGGACAAGCTGTCGCCGCACGGTGTGCAGGGTCAGCAGTCCTCCGTCAAGCTCAGCGATGAGCAGACCAAGAACGCCAAGGCGATCATCGAGGCGACCAAGAAGTCCGGCATGGACGAGCGCGCGGCCGTGGTAGCGATCGCGACCTCGCTTCAGGAGTCCAAGCTGGACAACCTGGGCCACCTCGGCGACATGAACGACCACGACTCGCTGGGCCTGTTCCAGCAGCGCCCGTCCTCCGGCTGGGGCTCGGCGGAGCAGATCACCAACCCCGAGTACTCGACGAAGGCGTTCCTGTCCGGCCTGAAGAATGTCGAGGGCTGGAAGGACATGCCGCTGACCGACGCCGCCCAGGCCGTCCAGGTGTCGGCGTACCCGGACCACTACGCCCAGTGGGAAACGCAGGCCGCCAACCTCGTGGCCGACCACTGGAACAGCTAACAACAAACAGACCCGCATGGCCGGGGCCCTCCATTGCGAGGGCCCCGGCCATCGTCATATCCGGAGCGGCGTCCGTCGTCGCCCAGGCCGGGGGCCACATAGCGCGCGATGTGCGAAGCCGTCGACTCCTGACCGGTCGTCTCCCACGATGGCTGCGTGCTCCGACCCGTCGCGCCGATCAGGGGCGATCGGTCGCGGTGGCCGGCACAGCCGGAAAGAGGGCGCGGCCTTGATCGGGAATGCACTGGTCGTCCGTGGCGAAAAATTGCCCCTGGAGGGGTAACTATTCGCCACGGACGCAGCGCGTAAGAGCACTGCTCGCGTCGATCAAGGAAAGGCCGCAGCCATCGACCATGGTCGACCTCATTCGGTGGAGAACCGATCCCCCAACGCAAGCTCTTAGACTCCAGGCGATCACCGGCGGTCGTCGCGGAGCGACGAATTGGGGATGGAGATCTGGATCTAGTCGACTTTATGTCGTCAGGGCAGCAGAAAGTCGACTAGATCTCTTGGGTTGACCGCGGCGCTGCCGGGGCGAGAACGTGTCGGCCGCCGAGGTGGAGCGCGTCATCTTCGACCACCCCGCGGCCGAAGAGGTGGCCGTGGTCGGCAGGCCGGACGCGTGGCTTGGCGGGCAAGGTGCCGAAGGTGCTCTTTGTACGGGAATGACCCAGGACGGACGCGACCAAATCCAGAAGCGAGCACCGAGAGTTCCGGCCTCATCGGACAAACGGGCTGATGCCGTCAGGAGATCCGTCCACGTAGGATTCGCGGCATGGTGGACCCCGACCTCGCGGACAAGCTCCAGGCCGACGTGCCGCACGCGGCGCGTATGTGGAACTACTGGATGGGCGGCAAGGACAACTTCCAGGCCGACCGCATGGCCGGCGACGCGGTTGCCGGCGTGTACCCCGAGATCGTGGTGATGGCCCGCGAGTCGCGGAAGTTTCTGATCCGCGTGGTCCGCCACCTGGCCGCGGAGGCGGGCATCCGGCAGTTCATCGACGTCGGCACCGGGCTGCCCACCATGCAGAATACGCACGAGGTCGCCCAGTCCGCACAGCCGCAGTCCCGCATCGTGTACGTCGACAGCGACCCGATGGTGCTCGTGCACGCCCGCGCGCTGCTGGCCAACACGACCGCCGAGGGCCTCACCACCTACGTGCCGTCCGACTACCACGACCCCGACACGATCGTGGCCGAGGCGCGGAAGTCGCTGGACTTCGACGAGCCGATCGCCGTGATGTTCATGGGCGTGATGGGCTACGAGCCGGACATGGACGTCGTCCGCTCCATCGTGGGTCGGATCAGCGGCGCCACCCCGTCCGGCAGCTACCTGGTGCTGTGGGACGGCACCAACACGAGCCCCGAGGTCGTCGAGGGTGCGGACAAGCTCGCCCAGAGCGGCGGCGTGCCGTACATCCTGCGCGACCCCGCCGAGCTGGCCACCTGCTTCGAGGGCCTCACGCTCGTCGAGCCCGGCCTGGTGCCGATCCCGCTGTGGCGCCCGGACGAGCCCGACGCGGTCGCCATCGACGCGTACGGCGCGGTGGCCAAGAAGCCCTGAGCCACCAGCCCCGCTAGGGTTGCCAGGCGCCGGCCTCCGTGGCGGCCTTGACGAAGTCGGTGAAGTCGCGGGGTTCGCGGCCCAGTGCCTCGCGGACGCCCGGAGAGATGTAGCTGTCGAGGTCACGCGGGATGGGGCTGATCGCGTCCGCGTAGTCCTCGGCGTCGGCCTTGGGCCAGCCCTGCTCTAGGAGTTCGGCCACGAAGTCCTCCCGGGACACCGGGACGTAGCGGAGCGGCCGGCCGGTGGCCGCCGCGATCGTCGCCGTCGCCTCGGTCAGGGTCAGGGCGCGGGGGCCCGACAGCTCGTACACGCGGCGTGTGTGTCCTTCGCCCGTGAGGGACTCGACCGCGACCGCGGCGATGTCCTCGGCATCGACGAAGCTGGCCGCCCCCTCGCCGGCGGGCAGGCGTAGCTCGCCGGTGAGCACGGCGTCGCGGAAGAAGCCCTCGCTGAAGTTCTGGGCGAACCAGCCCGGCCGCAGGACTGTCCACTCCAGACTCGACGAGCGCACCGCGTCGTCCCCGTCGACGTGGGTGCGGCCGGCGGGGCTGTCGTCGGGCAGGTAGCCGGGGACGTCGACGCCGCGGCCGGAGAGCAGCACGAGGCGGCGTACGCCGAGCGCGACGCACCGGTCGACGAAGGGGCGGGTCAGCAACTCGCCGTCGAGCGGGACGAGGTACACCTTCTCGACGCCGTCCAGGGCGCGATCCCAGGTGGCGCGGTCGGTCCAGTCGAAGGGTGGCGTGCCGGACCGCGAGCCCACGCGCACCGAGATGCCCCGCTGCCGCAGCTGTGACACGACGCGGCTGCCGGACTTGCCGGTACCGCCGGTGACCAGGATCGGTTGCTCCGTCATGCGTTCAAGTCAAGCCGTGGCGCGGTGTTCGAGCCATGGCTCAGGCGCTCGTACCGATTTTCGCGCGTCTACATTTGCCGGGTGGACGCGTTGGCGGGGTTGCTGGACGGGGTACGGGCCCGGGGTGCGCTGATCGGCCGCACAGTCCTGTGCGACAGCTGGTCGGTGCGCTTCGCGAGCGGGGCCCAGCTGAGCCTGCTCGCGATGCGCCGGGGCGAGGGGTGGCTGGTGCCGGGCGGCGGCGAGCCGGTGCGGATCGGGCCCGGCGAGGTGGCGGTGATCCGCGGCCCTGAGCCGTACACGGTCAGTGGTGACCCGGCGATCGCCCCCGGCCGGGTGGTCACCAGCGAGGACTACTGCGCCGACACCGCCCGCGCCCGCCTGCGGGACGGCCTCGACCTCGACCCGCGCACGTGCGGGTTCCCCGAGGAGGGGTCGGCGCTGCTGCTCAGCGGCGTGTACGAGGGGCCGGCCGCGATCGGGGACCGACTGCTCGACGCGCTCCCCCGCCTGCTGGTGGTCCGCGCGGACGAGCGCGACCGGACCACGGACACCGACCTGCCGGACCAGCTGGCCGCCATCGACCGGGCTGTTGCCGCCGACCTGCCGGGCCAGCAGGCCGTGCTGGACCGCTTGCTCGACCTGCTGCTGGTCTCGACGCTGCGGGCGTGGTTCGCCCGCCCGCGCGGCGACGTCCCGGGCTGGTCGGGCGCGGCCGGTGACCCGGTTGTGGCGCACGCCCTCCGCCTGCTGCACGCGGAGCCGGCACACCCGTGGACGGTCGCCGAGCTCGCCGCCCGCACCGGCGTGTCCCGCGCGGTGCTGGCCCGCCGCTTCACGGCCGCGGTGGGCGAGCCGCCGATCGGGTACCTGCTGGGCCGGCGGGTCGCGCTCGCCGCCGACCTGCTGCGCCAGACGGGTGACACGGTGGCCGCGATCGCGCGGAAGGTGGGCTACGCCAACGCGTTCGCGCTGAGTGTGGCGTTCAAGCGCAGGCGCGGCATGAGCCCGACGGAACACCGGGCGAGCTACGCGACCCTCACGAGGCGGTCTGGGTGAGGGCGTCGCCGGTGGGGGTGCGGCGGTAGTAGACCTCCTTGCCGACCCGCTTGCCGACCGCCAGCCCGCCGTCCCGAAGTATTGCCAGGTGCTGGCTGACCGCGCCCGTGGTCAGCGACAGCCGCCGGGCGAGGGCGGTCGTCGTGGCGGGCTCGGCGAGGGCGACGAGCATGCGGGCGCGGTTGCGGCCGATCAGCGCGGCGAGGCCGTCCGGCGCGGGCGGTGGCGTGTCGTCCCAGAGCGTGCCGACGCCGGCGACCGGGTACGCGAGCATCGACTGGTACGGCGGGCACATCACCGCGACCGACGGCCAGTGGAACGCGCTCGGCACCAGCACCAGGCCCTCGCCGTGCGGGGCCTCGACACTCATGTACGGACGGTCGACGTGCAGGCGGTCGCCGGTCCAGGTGACAGCCGGGTTGAGCGAGTCGAAGAGGGCGTGGGCGCCGCCCGCGGCGAGCGTACGGGTGCGCCGGATCACGTCGGCCTCGAGCAGGCCGTGCACCCTCGGCCAGTACTCGCGCAGGCACGCGTCCCAGTACCGGCCGAGCGTGGTGGCGACCCGGTCGATGCCCGCGGCCGGGTCGTCGAGGAACGCGCGGATCGCCGGCGACCGCCCCGGATCGAGCATGCCGACCTCGATGACCGCGACCTCGGGCGCCGTACCCCGGATGCGCGCCAACTCCGACGCGAAGGTCGGCGCCGGCGCCTCCGGTGGCGGGGTGAGGAAATCGGGCATGTAACCGTCCGGTGGCACCAGCGCGAAGACCTCGGCCAGGTCGGCGCCGAAGGTGGCCAGGCGCGGGCGCACGGCCGTGACCCAGGGGCGGTGGATGGCCTGCCGCGCGGGGTCACTCAGCGTGCGGAGGCTCGCGACAAGCTCCCACATCGGCGAGTACGCGAACCGGATGCGGGCCACGTCGTCGGGCCCGAGCAGCCAGGTGACCGTCATTCGTCTTAGCTTAGGCTAAGACGTTCGCCCCCGAGGCGCGGCGAGATCCACTCTGTGCGGGTGACGACGACCGCGCTCCCGGCGCAAGAGCAACTGCGGCTCCCCCGCCCCTTCTGGGCACTCTGGGCGGGCACGCTCGTCAACCGCCTCGGCACGATGGTCATGCCGTTCACCGGCGTGTACCTGACCCAGGCGCGCGGCTTCTCGGTAGCGGTCGCCGGCCTGGCGATGACGCTCTTCGGGGTCGGCTCGCTGATCTCGCAGATCGTCGCCGGCCTGCTGACCGACCGGATCGGCCGCCGCGCCACCCTCTCCGGCAGCATGGTCGCGACCGCGGTGGTGATGCTCGCGCTCGGGTACAGCACCGGGCTCGCCCCGATCCTCGTCGGCATGTTCGTGCTCGGACTGCTGATCGACGCGTACCGCCCGGCGTCCAGCGCGCTCGTCGCCGACCTCGTCGCGCCGGACCTGCGCCCGAAGGCGTTCGGCCTCATCTTCTGGGCCATCAACCTGGGGTACGCGGTGGCGATGGTCGCCGGCGGCTGGCTCGCCCACCTCGGCTTCTCCTGGCTCTTCTGGGCGGACGCGGCGACCTGCGCGGTGTTCGCGGTACTTGTGTGGCGGGCCGTACCCGAGACCCGCCCCGCGCACGACGGGACCACGACCGGCGGCTTCGGCACGGTGCTGCGCGACCGGACGATGGTGGCGTTCACGCTGATCACTTTCGGACAGGCGCTCGTGTACCTCCAGACGGTCACGATGCTGCCGGTAGCGATGACCGACGTGGCCGGGCTGGGCACGCGCGAGTTCGGCATGGCGATGGCGCTGAACGGCATCCTGATCGTCGCCTTCCAGCCGCTGGTCTCCGGCTGGCTGGGCCGCTACGACCTGTCCCGCGTGATGGCGCTGGGCCTCGCGGTGATGGCGGCCGGCTTCGCGGCAACCGCGTACGCGACGACTGCTGTGCACCTCGCGCTGACCGTCACGCTGTGGACCACCGGCGAGATCATCGCCGCCGGCATCGGTGGCACGATCGTGGCGGCGCTCGCCCCGGCCCACCTGCGCGGGCGGTACTCGGGGCTGTTCGGCTTCGCCTGGGCGGTGGCCTCGGTGGTCGCGCCGCTGGCCGGGAGCTGGCTGCTGACCGTGGGCATGGCGGCGCTGTGGTTTACGGTGGGCGCGGTCGGCCTGCTCACCGCCGCCGGCATGCTCGCGCTCGGCCCGGCCGTCCGGCACCGCACGGCCGGCGGCTAAGGCGCGGGCCAGCTCACTCCACGTCCTCCGATGGGATGTCCTCCGCCCGCACCATCTCGCCGTCGCGCTCCACCAGCACCTCGCCCGGCTGCTCCTGCGGCGCCACCTGCGCGGTCCGCCGGTTCGGGTCGTTGCCCGGACGCATCAAGACCGCGTCCGTATCGGAAGCCTTCTCCCGACTCTCCTCAGGCTGCGTCATCCATTCCTCCTAACTAGACAGCTTTGGGGTCAGGGTGGCCCCGGCGTCATGTCGCGGATAAAGATCCAAAACCAAGGAAATCGAGCTACCGCGACGTCCGCTGTGGTCCAGACCGTCGCTCCCGCGGCCTCACCCTTCGCGATTCACAACCCCCGGCAGATCGTGGTACCGAGCGGCCCCTCTGGGGGCAGTTGAATACCACGATCCCCGGGTCGACGCGCCCCCTGGGGTTGGGCTTGGACCGCGGAGGTGGCAGTGGAGGTCGGGGATTTCGGCGAGCGCCAGCGAGCCGCCGAGCGCAGCGGTGCCCGCGGGAGCATACGGTCCGCCACTGACGCGGACCGGGGCAAAGAGCGATCTTAAGAAATCGAATGTGACCCGGAGTCTGAAGGATCTCTAGACGGACGAGGCCGGGCTGTGGCATGCGTTCCTCCTAGATGGACGGGCCGGGGCGGCGCTGGATCGACGGGCGGGGCCGGGACCGGATCGACGGGCCGGGGCGGGGCGGGCCCTCGGGGGCCTGCGCCCGCCTCTGCGGGGCCTGCGGCCCGAAGGCGAGCGGGGTCAGGCGGCGGATCCGGTAGAGGCGGGCGGAGAGCCGATCGCGGACCTCGGGGCTGGCGTGGCGGCGGCGGGCCGGCGGGTGGTCCAGGTAGCCGAACGCGGCCATCTCCGGCCCGGCGATCTCCTCGATCGTGGCGGCGTCCTCCGGCGACAGCGTGTCCCGCCAGGCCGCGGTCCGGTCGGTGGTCACCGTCTCCAGCGCGGTGGACTTCCACCACTCCCACCCGTGCACGATCCCGTCCGGTACGGCTCCGCCACCGCCCGGCACCACGGCGATCAGGCTGCCGAGCTGGAGGCGGGCCTCGTCCGGGTCGGCCACCATGTCCTCGTACCGCAGCAGCAGGCAGCGCCCCGGCCCGAGGTGCCGGGCGGCGGCGCGCAGCTGGCGCTGGTCGAGCGCCCACTCCTCGGCGAGTACGGCGGGGTCCTCGATGCCCCACGGCACCGAGCGGTGCGAGGCGGCGACGGCGCGCGGGTCGCGCACCACGCCGATCAGCCGCAGCTGGGGGTCGGCGTCGGTGAGCGGGCGCCACCAGAGCAGGTGCTCGGGGGTCTTCTCGCCGTACCGGGCCGCGGGCGGGCAGAGCGCGACGACCACCGCCGCGAAGAACTCGAGCAGCGTCTCGCAGCGCCGCCCGATCACGTCCAGCACCTGGCCCGTGTCGAGGCGCAGCCCTTCGCTCGTGGGCAGGCTACGGAAGTCCTCCAGCTCCCGCTCCACCTCGGCCCGGCTGAGCGGGAAGCGGCGGCGGGCCAGCAAGCGCGGCGCGTACCGGTGCAGGAAATGGGTCTCCGGTGGCATCGCGACGCCGGGCAGCTCGCAGCAGAGCCGCTGGGTGAGCGTGGTCCCGGAGCGCGGAGTACCGACGACGAGGAAGGAGAGCGCACCCACCGCGCGGGCATACCCGGGCGATTCAGGGGCAAACGTCGCCGGTGACGATCCGGACCGCGATGATCACCGGCCCGGCGCCGGCCCACCTGGACGGCGTGAGCGACTACGCCGGCCGGCTGGCGGACGCGCTCGACGGTGCCGGCGTGGAGGTCGACGCCGTACCGCTCCGGCCCCCGGCACCCGGCCGCTGGCTGGCCGCCACGGTCGGCGCGGTCGAGGAGGTCCGGCGGATGCGGCCCGACCTCGTACACGTCCAGTTCGCCCCGTCGGCGTACCGCTTCTCCGCCCTCCCCGGCCTCCTGCCCCGCCTGCTGCCGTCGGGCACACCGCTGGTCACCACGATCCACGAGTACGGCTGGTGGGCCGCCCCGGGCTGGCTCCCCGGCCGCGCTTGGCGCCCGCTGGAACGGCTGCGGCTCTGGGACCGGGAAACCGCCCTGCTGGTACCGGCGAGCCACGCGGTCGTCGTCACGAACCCGGACCACGGCGCGGAGGTACGGCGCCGGACCGGGCGGCGGCCGGTCCTCATCCCCATCGCCCCAAACGTCCCTATCGCCCCGAACGTGGACCGCGCCGACTCGCCACCCGCCCGCGCCGAGACCCGCCGCCGGCTCGGGCTGGGCGGGGACGGCTTCCTGCTCGTGTTCTTCGGCTTCGTACACCCGGTCAAGGGCGTGCGGTACCTCCTCGAAGCCCTCCCCGCACTGCGCGCCGTACGCCCCGGCCTGCGCCTGGTGGTCGCCGGCGGGTTCACCTCGCAGGCGCTACCAGAGGGTGAGGCGCGTGCCTTCCGCCGCGAGCTCGAGGCGCTCGCCGCCCGGCACGGTATCGGGGACGCGGTCACGTTCACCGGGTACCTGCCCGGCCCGGAGGTGTCCGCGCTGCTCGCGGCGGCGGACGGCGCGGTGCTGCCGTTCACGGCCGGGGTCTCGGTCAAGAGTGGCGCGCTGCTCGCGGCGCTCGCGCACGGGGTGCCGACGGCTGTCACGGTCCCCGACGATCCGGACCCCCGGCTGCGCGACGGCGAGAACGTGGCCGCCATCGAGGCCCGCCGCGACGCCGCCGCGATCGCGACCACCCTTCGCCGGCTGATCGGCGACCCCGCACTCCGCACGCGGCTCTCCGCCGGCGGGCGGACGCTCGCCGCCGGACACACCTGGCCCGCCGTGGCGCGGGCGCACCTCGACCTGTACGAGCGGGTGCTGGCCCATGCGTAACCGGTATGCGGAGATCCTCGTCGTCGACCTGCTCGGCGGCATCGGTGACCTGGTCATCGCGCTGCCGGCCATCCACGCGCTCGCCGCCAGCCACCCCGGCGCCCGGCTGCGCGTGGTGACCCACGAGCCCGGCGCGGGCCTACTGCGCGGCGACCCGGCCGTCACCGGCGTACGCGTCCCCGCCCACTCCCGCGACGGCGCCGAGCGCGAGGCCGTGACGGCCGCGCTGGCCGAGCGGCGGCCCGACCTGGCGGTCACCACCACCCGGTACGGCGGCATCCCCGACCTGCTGCGCGACTCGGGCGCCCGGTGCGTCACCAACCTGTGGCGCGGCCCGCCGCCCGACGAGCTGGTCGGCAACCGCTACCTGCGCATCCTCGTCGAGGAGGGGGTGCTCGACCCGTCCGCGGTGGACCCCGTACCCCGGCTGCGGCTCAGCCCCGCCGAGCGCGCCGAGGGCGCCCGCGAGCTGGCCGGCCTCCTCGGCCCCACCCGCCGGCGGCCCGTGCTGCTGGTACCGGAGGCAGGCATGGCGGTCAAGCTCTGGCCCGAGCGGCGCTGGAAGGAGCTCGTCGCGATCCTCGACGGCATGGGCGTCCCGGTGGCGGCGGTACCGCAAGCGGGGAGCCTGCGCCGGCTGGCGGCCGTGTTCGCGGACGTCGCCCGCCGGGGCGGCGTGGTCGTGGGCGGCGACACGGGACCGCTGCGGGTGGCTGCGGCGAGCGGGGCCCGCACGGTGGCGCTCTTCGGCCCGACGCTGGCCAGCCGGTACGGCCTCGGCGACCCGGCCGCCGTGCACCTGCAAGGGCTGCCGGACTGCCCGCACCGCCGCCCGACCGCGATCACCACCCAGGTCTGCTGGTGGCACGCCAACTGCCCGCTCTCCGCCACCGACCCGGCCTGCATGGCGGACATCCCGGTAACGGCGGTAGCGGAAGCGGTCGTCCGGAGCATGTCGTAATGGAGCATCCCGCCACGCTCGCCGGACCGCCCGTCGACTGGGCCGCGCTGCGCCGCATCCTCGTCGTGCGCCCGGACAACCTCGGCGACGTGGTGATGGCCGGCCCGGCGGTACGCGCGCTGCACCGGGCCGCCCCCGACGCGCGGCTGGACCTGCTCGCGGCCCCCGCCGGGGCGGCCGTCGCACCCTTGCTGCCGCACCTCGGCGCGGTGCTCACGGCCGCGGTGTCGTGGCAGCAGCTCGACCCGGACGAGGTAGCGCCGGACGCCGACCGCGGCCTGATCCGCCGCATCGCCGGCGCCCGGTACGACGCCGCGGTCGTCCTCACCTCGTTCTCCCAGTCGCCGTGGCCCGCCGCGTACCTGTGCCGGCTCGCGGGTGTGCCGGTGCGGGTGGGCGAGTCGAAGGAGTTCGGCGGGGCGGGGCTCACCCACTGGGTCCCCGCCCCACCCGACGAGACGCACCAGGTCGACCGGATGCTGCGGGTGCTGGAGCGGGTCGGCGTACCCCCGGACGGCGCGCGGCTGCGGCTGGAGCTGCCGGCGGGCGCCCTTGAAGATGCCCGCGAGGTGCTCGCCCGGCACGGCATCGCGCCCGGGGAGCCGTACGCGCTGCTGCTCCCCGGTGCCTCCTGCTCGTCCCGCCGCTACCCGCCCGAGCGGTACGCCCGCGTCGCGCGGCTGCTGTCCAGTGCCGGGCTGCGTGTGGTGGTGGCGGGCTCGGCACGGGAGGCGGAGCTCGTCGAGCGGGCGGGCGGCGGCGAGACGGGGCTGGACGCACCCGGGCTGGCCGCGCTCGTCGCCGGCGCCGCGGTCGTGGTCTGCAACAACAGCGGCGGCGCCCATCTGGCGAGCGCGTTCCGCCGCCCGGTGGTGCTGCTCTTCGCCGGCACGGAACAGCTGTCCCAGTACGCCCCCGTTTCACACCGGCCGCGGTGCTCTCGATACCCACAGCGTGCGCGCCGTGCCGCCAGCTACGCTGCCCGTACGCCCTGGAGTGCCTCGACATCCCGCCCGAGCAGGTCGCGAAAGAGGCGTTACGGCTGGCCGACTAGCGGGTACCCAAGATCCGGTGAGCGACGACCTGATCACCGCGCACGTGCAGTCCCACCTCAAGGCTGGGGACGAGCGCGCCGGCGCGGACCACATCGTGCACGCCGTCCTCCGCGCCCTCGGCGACCGGCTACCAGCCGGCGAGGCCGCCTACCTCGCCGACGGGCTGCCAGCGGCGCTGCGCCCGTACGTGCGTCACCCCGGCGAACCGTCCACCTGGGACGACGGCCCGCGCAACCGCGAGGACCCGGTGGCCCGGATCGCGCTGGCCTGCGACACCGACGAGGACGAGGCCCGCCGCTACGCCCGCGCCGTGCTCGAGGAGCTGTCGGTGAACGTGCCGCCGTCCGCCATGTACGACGCGCAGGTACAGCTGCCGGACGACGTGCGCGAACTCTTCCCCGACCCGGTCCACGCCGTCGGCCACCAGCCCTAGAAGACAAAGACCAAGACCAAATTCTTGGGCTACCGCGACCCCCGTCGTGGTCCAGACCGCTGCTCCCGCAGCCTCACCCTCCGCGTGGGGCTGCGGGTAGGCCTGGTCGAGCAAATCGGCCAGTTCCGCTGCGCGCTAGCCTTTGGGTCGGTCTCTGATGCCGACCTGAACCTTGAACATCGCGCCGACAAGTGCCGTGACCCGGGCTACCGCCCACCGCTGGTCTTCGCTATAGCCGGCCGCCGCAGCGGGCCTCGTTCGAGCCGGGCGTTGAGCTTGGTCAACTGGACGTCGGACAGCCTCGGGTCCGGGCCGGGGCGCGCCCTTGGGACGCCAACGCGTCGACACCACCGGCCTACCAGGCCTGGCGCGGCGCCACAGGTCCGCCGACATCACCTAACGACTTTGCCGGGGGCCCTGGGTGTAGAACAACGGGATCCCCGACCGCCACGTGCCCGGGACGGGTCGTCGACGCGTACACGCCCAGACGTGTGTCCCGGTGAGCGGCGATAGTGCGCAGCACCGCTGGACTACGGCGGCCGGTGACCGGATCGATGTTGACGACAACGCACCGCTTGTCGCGACCATCGATACGCATCCCCGCCGTCCCGACCGTCAAGGCCCGTCCGACCCACTCGTCCTCGGGAAATGGGGCGGTACTGAAGGCCTCGATGACCAGGTTCGGCCGGAACCGCCGTACGTTCAACTCGGTCCCGAGCAGCGTTTCGAGGCTCTTGACGGTGCGTGTGGTGATCAGCGAGAGCGGTAAGGTGTCGAACGCTCCGCGGTCCAGCTTCATCACCCGGACGCCGGCGCCGAGCTCGGCCGCGAGGGCCGGCGCGGTGACGTCGAATTGGTCGCCGGTCGGTGTATGGACCACGAGTGAGGACCTATCCGGGCTCTCTGGCTCCACCCAACATGGGTGGTAGTCGTTCAGGTCGTTGCGGTGCCTCAACGTCAACCAGGGGAATCCGTTGCTGTGCACGTCGGGGCGCACGAACGCCCACCGTCGATCTCCGGACAGGCCGTGCCACGACACGTCAACCTGCTCGACAGGCTCGGCGGCCATCGACTTGACCGGGTAGCGCAGCACCGCTGCCACCCGTCCCACCACCACGCCGTCAATCACGAGGCGCCTCCTCTACGAGAAGGCGCCCTTCCTGATCGAGAGCCGGGGTAGAGCGTGGCGAACCGTGGTCCGTCGCAGCGCCTCTCCACCTCGGTAGCATCTACCAGCCCAGGAAGAATACCCGAGCCTGGCAGCCCTCGCGATGCCAAATGGCTCACGCCCGACTTGCTGCCACCAACATCGGCGCTTCAACTCCAACCCTCACAAGCCAGACACCGTCACCACTTTGCCGGGGCCCTGGCGTCACCCCGCAGGCGAACAGGTCCGCCGCTTGGCGGCGGATTCGTTGCGCCCGCACCCGTGCGGCTCGGTTGAGCCCGCCACCATCGCCACATCGCACGACGTCAGCCAAGCGGATAAGACAGCAGAAAGCGGCCCCGGGGAACGGCATGTGTCCACCCAGCTACCCCAACCCCGAACCTCTCTAGGCCGTGGTTATCACGTCCGGTGTTGGTAGAGGTTTCGACGTGGTCGCTGCCGCAGATCAACGTAAGCGGGCGGGACGAACTCCGGCCTGCCGTCCTCAGCGCGGAGCCGAACGATCCACTGTCCACGATGGATGATCCCGTGGTGATAGCTACACAACAGCACGCTGTTGTTCAGGCTGGTGGGTCCGCCGTCGGCCCATGCCTGGATGTGGTGCCCGTCGCACCAGCGCGGCGGCCGATCACAACCAGGAAACGCGCATCCCCGGTCACGCAGCTCCAGCGCCCGCCGCAACGACCCGCTGATCAGCCGCCGCGTGCGGCCCAGGTCGAGGACCTGCCCGTCACCGCCGAGCACCGCCGGAATCACCTGCGCATCGCAAGCCATCTGCCGCACCTGCGTGGGGCTGAGCCGCCCACCGGTGTCCAACGTGCCGACACCGAGCTGCTGCTGCACCACGTCAAACGGCATCGTGACCACCACATGCGGCCGCTGCCCACCGTTGTCCGGCAACCGCTCCGTCCGGGTGGCCAGGTGGCATACCTCGACGAGCGCGTCCGCCCGGCGCTGGGCGGGCGTGCGCGGCTCGTCGTTGTCATGCCGGGGCGCACAGAGCGGGTCGAGGGCGGCGTTGACGGTGGCGGCGCCGGCCTCGTCGAGCCAGCCCGTGAGCCTTACCCGTCCGTCGCCGAGGCGGGTGAGCTGGAACGCTCGGGCCTGCCAGGCGCGGGCCTCCTGCCGCTGCAAGGCGGCGGCATCACGGGCTTCGGCGATCTCGGGAGCTACGTGGGTCAGGATCCGCTCGCCGGCTTTGCGCAGGATGGTGGGCTCGAACTGCTCGGCCTGACCGATCAGCACCGCCTCCGCCTCATCCACCAGATCAGGGCCCAAGTCGGCGGGAAGGTCCCGGACGGTAGTGGCGATGACCGTGGCCTGCTCGGCGTTGACCGCACCCGCAGCCAAGGCGCCGTCTAGGGCTGGGCGCTCGTCAACCGCCTTTGCGAGGTCGGCCAGCCGTTTCGCGGCGTGAATGCTGATCCGTTGACGCTCCCGCAACCACACCGCGGTGCTGGAAGCGTGCTGCGCGATCGGCAGCCCGCGCCCGTCGATTTCCCGAATCAAATGCAGCTGGGCTGCGGTAAGTGTTTGCAGAGACTCGTGGATGGCGTCCAGGGAATCGACAAGCTCGTCATCACTCAACGTCCAGACCGACGCGGTAGCGCATTTGCTCGCTACCTCACTGAGCTGGTCTAACGCATCCCTGGACACCCACTAATTGTCTCGCACCATTACCAAGACCACCAGTTATATTCGTCGATCTAGGGATATTTGTATTGCAATCTTGCGACGTTCCGGATCCATTTTCGTGGGATGTCTTTATGGGTTTGTCAAGGTGCGAGTCGGGGTTCGTCCGCTGGTTTGGTGGCATTGGTTCGGGTGCGAAGCACGGCGTGGAGGACGTCGACGCGCCTGAGGGCGAGGCGTCGCGTTTCTTGCCTTCGGCGCGTTAGGCGGTCGTAGCAGGCGCGGCTTTCCGGGTCGGCCGACGCGGCGAACGCGGGCAGGAGAACGCGCATCAGGACCCCGACAGGAGGTCGCGCGCAGCAGGTCACGCAGGCTGTGGGCCAACCGGCCCCATGACCAGGCCCGGTATGTGCGCCGCAGCGGGCGACACCCATGCGCAGCGCGCCGATCACGGCGGCCTGGTAGACCACGACCAGGCTGCGGCCACGTCGGTCCAGTTTGTCGAACAAACCCCGCGCAGCCCGGCCTCGGCTCGCCCTGAGCTGCGCGGTTGGCGGGGCGGCGAGTTGCGCGTGTCTTGGCTATCGTCGCTTGGTCGCGATCGGTCGCACGACAGAGGGAGCCAACGTGGGTGTCCTGACCGACTACTTCCGTGCGCCGGGGTGGCCGTCGTGCGGGAGCAGATGGAAAAGCGTGACGGTGGTCCACTGGTGAGCGCGGACCGCGAGTCGGCGGCCTTCGACGGCGTCGAACTCAAGAGCGTGGATCCCGAGGTGGCGCTGGGCAAGTTGGTCGCGTTCGCGATGGACACGGAGTACAGCTCGGGCCTGGTCGACAATCGGCTGATCTGGCCTGAGGGCGGCGAGCAGGACACGGGGCATATGGGACCGTGGGTGGTCACTCTGGACGATAAGACCCGGGACACGCTGGCCGGCGTTCCGGCGCGGCGAGTGCCCGACCTGGCGCGGCGTTGGGCCGATATCGAGGAATTCGGCGGCCTCCTCACGCCTGATGACCTCCGCTCCGCGCTGGAACAACTGACGGCGCTGGCCACCCGGGCGCGGGACAACGGTGAGTCCCTGTACTGCTGGATGTGTCTCTGACCTATGGAGACCGTCGAACCGCGCCGCGGGTACACCCAAATCGTTGCTTGTTGTTGAGAACGTTGTGACTTGACAGCGCCTGTGGCAGCCTGGCCGCGTGCAACTTGTCACCGTGGATTCCGCTCCTTCGCCCGACACATCCTCGCCGGCGGAAGCCGGTCGCTCCGGGGCGATCTGGAGGTGGCTGGCTATCGGCCTCGTCCTGCTGGTCGGCATCGCCGGGCAGGTGCGGGTCTGGGCGAGCGATCGCGGTCTATGGGCCGACGAAATCTACATCGCGGTGAACCTGCGGGGTAAGAGCTGGTGGGAGCTGACCGGCCCGCTGGCATACTCACAGATCGCCCCGCCCGGCTGGCTGTTCACGAGCAAGCTGTTCTACCACAAGCTCGGCGGTGACGAGCAAGCCTTGCGGTTGGCCGGGCTACTTGGCGCGGCGATCACCCTCGTCCTGACCGCGGTCCTCGCTCGGCGGGCGATCGGTTGGGGTGGCGCCGTGCTCGCCAGCGCGCTGGCCGCGCTCAGCCCGGGGCTGCTCTACTACGCGGGAGAGCTCAAGCAGTACTCGACCGAGGCGGCAGCCGCGATGGTGCTGCTGCTGGCCATGGGGCTGTTCGTCGAGCACGACCAGCGATCGGCGGATCCGCGCCGGCGTTGGCTGTACGCCGCAGCGCTCGCGGCGACCGGGTTGGTGGTCGCGCCGTTCAGCTTCAGCGCCATCATCGTGGTCGCGGGCGCGACCGCCGGCGGGGTGCTGGTCCTGCTGCTGTCCCGCCGTTTCGGCACCGCGCTGGCACTGGGTCTCGCCGCGATACCCGCGCTTTCGGTGGGTGCGCTGATGGTCTGGCGGCGCATGCAGTACACGATCCCGGGAAACCAGTACTCGATCTTCCGCACCGGCTTCCCGCCCGAGCACGCCGGGCCGTCCGACCTGGTGGCCTGGCTGCCGCGGATGTGGTCGGGCTTCGCGACCGATCCGCTTGGCTGGCACTACCCCCTCGTCCTGCTGGTGCTCGTGATCGCCGGCCCGGTGGCGATGGCGCTGCGCGGCAAGGCGATCTGGGCCGGCCTGCTCGGCGGTCTGGGCGTCGCCGCGCTCGGCGCGGCCGCCCTACGGGCCTACCCCTGGGAGGGCCGGATCGCGGTCTACCTGCTGGCGCCGGTCCTGGTCGCGGCGGCGGCCGGTGTGGACGCGGCGGTTCGGGTCGCCGTACACACGGTGCGGTCCCTGCGCTCCGGCGACCGCGGGTGGCGCCCAGCGACGGCACTGGTGGCCGCGGCCGTAGCCATCGTCATGACGGGCGTGGCGGCTACCCCGTCGTTCGCCGACGGGGCGGACCAGGTGCGCGAGCCGCGCTACCGCGATCAGGGCCGCGACATCCTCAACGAGGTCGCCGCCCAACTGCGTCCGGGTGACGTCATCATCCTCTATCGGTTCAGCAGGCCCTTCGCCGATTGGTACGGCCGCGGCGGCAGGAAGCTGCCGATACCCGGCTTCTTCCGGCTGACCAGCGCGGACACCTGCCAACCAGGCTCGGTGGACACGGCGCTGGCCGGCGCCCAGCGGCTGTGGTTCGTGCGCGCGGCCCGCTTCTCCGGCGACCCGATCGACTACTTCGACCGGGTACTAGCCGCCCTCGACGACCGCGGCCGCGTGGTCGACTCCCACCTTTGGTCGCCAGGAGATGTCGACTCGTCGGGATGGACGCTGATCGACCTGACCGCGCCGCCCCAACCCAGCCAGACCACCTTCCCACCGGACCCCAGCCACGCATGCCTAGACGTCATCCAGTAGTCACAGCCTTTCTACAGAGCTTTGGAGTTGGGGCGGCCTCGGCGTCTTGTCGCGGATAAAGCTCCAAACCCAAGGAAATTGAGCTACCGCGACGCCCGCCGTGGTCCAGACCGTCGCTCCCGCGGCCTCACCCTCCGCGGTTGGCCAGGCTCACCCCGGGTCGTGGTCGGCCGACCGTGACTTCGCTGCCGGTCCGTCGCTCCGGCCCCGACCTAGCTCGTCGGTTTGTGCGGCGGGGGGGGGCGTCCAAACCAGACACGCGCCCAAAGGGCGCTCGGTTTGCCTTGATCGACGCTACGACGGGCCGCCGAATGGCAGATCGTGGTACTTAGCTGCCCTCTGGGGGCAGTTGAATACCACGATCTCCCGCGCACACCAACCCGACCCGCCGATCAAGGAAGCGGGTTGGGGTTGGGCTTGGACCGCGGACGTGGCAGCGGAGGTCGGGGATTTCGGGGAGCGCTAGCGAGCCGCCGGCCTGCGCGGTGCCCGCGGGAGCATACGGTCCCGCAGGTGACGCGGACCGGGGCAAATATCGATCTTAAGAAAAGTCGAATGTGATCCCTTCCAGTAGTTAGTCCTGGAGGGTTACTTCCCAGGCCTCGACGCGGCGGTCGGTGACCGTCGTGGGGACCTCGAGGTGGTAGGCGCCGCTTGGGACCAGGCCGGCGCCGCCGTGCCGCTCCAGCACCGCGAGCTGCGCTGCCGCGTCCTCGCCCTGGTGGTCGGGCGGGAGGCGGCGCCAGAAGTCGAAGCCGCCCGAGGCGACGAGCTTGGCGCGGTCGAAGAGTACGCAGCCGCCGATCCAGGAGACCTTGTACGCGCGCCACTCCCCCGGCGCCAGCCGCAGCTGCTCGGTGACGTGCAGCAGGTTGGCGGCGGCGTGCAGGCCGGCGCGCCACCACTCGGGGCTGCCCGGTCGCACCCGCTCCGGCTCGGGGCGGCGGTCCCACGGTTCGAACTGCCGGTGCGACTCGGGGCGTACGTCGTCCCGGTACGACAGGCCGTGTACCGCGTTGCCCACGAACCCGCACCGCAGCTCGCCGATCGCCGCCACGAGCCGGGCCAGCGTGGCCGGCTCCAGCCAGACGTCGTCGTCGAGGCAGAGCACGTAGCGGGCGGCGGAGCGGGAGAGCAGGTACGCGCGGTGCTCGGCCAGCCCGCGGCGCGGCAGGTGGCGTTCGAGCAGCACCGGGTGACCGCGGTGGCGCAGGATCCGGACCAGGCCGGCCACCGACGGGTCGGCCCAGCCGGGTGGCCCGTCGGACTGGTCGCTGACCACCACGCCGAACGCGACGCCGTCCTGCGCGGCGATCCCGGCGAGCGTCGCGGCGAGCGCGGCCGGCCGCTCGCGGGTGGGGATGAGCACGTCAAGCTCGCGCGGTGCCCGGAACCCCTCGACGTCACCCGGGTCCAGCGGTCTCACGAGGCCGGCTCCCGGCGGTGCGCCCGGATCCGCTCGATGATCGCGGAGGTGGATCTGTCCGGTACATACCCGAGTGTCCGCACCTCACCGCCCAGCCGCCGTACCAGCGCCGCCTCCGGCACCAGCTCGGGCGGGTAGTCGCCGCCCTTCACGTACACGTCGGGGCGGACCCGCTCGATCAGCTCGGCGGGCGAGTCCTCCTCGAATACCACGACGTGGTCGACGCACGACAGCGCGGCGAGCACGGCGACCCGGTCCTCCACGGGTACGACCGGGCGGTCCGGCCCCTTGAGGCGGCGTACCCCGGCGTCCGAGTTGACCGCGACGACGAGCAGGTCGCCCAGCTCGCGGGCCTGCCGCAGGTAGCTCACGTGGCCCCGGTGCAGCACGTCGAAGCAGCCGTTGGTGAAGACCACACGGGCGCCCTCGGCCCGCCGGCGCCGTACGATCCGGTCCAGCCCGTCCGCCTCGACGAGCGTGGCCTGCCCGGTGAGCGCCGCGCGCAGCGGTTCGATATCGCAGACGCAGGTGCCCTCGCACGCCACGCCCACGGCCGCGGCCACCTGCGCGATGTCGGCGGCGACCGGCATCGGCGCGCCGGTGGCGAGGGCGAGGGTCATGGCGGCTAGGTACGCGTCCCCGGCGCCGACCGTGTGCGCCTCGGGTGCCGCCTCGGCCCTTGTCGTGTGCGTGGTGCCCGCTCCCACGACCACGGCACCGTCGGAGCCGAGGGTGACCGCGACAACCCCGGCCGCGAAGTCTTCCCGCAGCACCTGGGCGAGCTCGGCGGCCGGCCGGGGCAGGCCCGTGGCGTTCGCGGCCTCCCCCACGCTCGGCGTCATGACGCTCGGCCCCAGGTCCCGCCACGGGCACAGGTCGTGCGCGTCGAGCGCGATCAGGGCGAACCGCTCGCGGTGCCGCACCAGCCACCGCCGTAGCGGCTCGGGCAGCCCGCCCAGCCCGTAGTCGGCGACGACGAGTACCTGCTCGGGCGCGCGTTCCAGCGTCCGGATCAGCGCCTTGACCGCGGCGGGCGGCAGCGGGCCACCGCCGGGCTCGTCCTCGCGCGCGACGATCTGCCCGCCGGCGTGCAGGCGCCGCTTGACCGGGGTGCTCCGGCCCGGTACCCGGATCATGCGGTCCTCGACGCCGTCGGAGGCGAGCCGGGCGGCGAGCCGTTCACCGGCGGGGTCGTCCCCCACCACCCCGCGAGTGCGGCGCGGGCGCCGAGCGCGGCCAGGTTGGCGGCCGCGTTGCCGCCGCCGCCGGCGGAGATCTGCCGGCGGCGGAGCGTCAGCACCGGTGCGGGCGCCTCCCGGGAGATGCGGTCCGCGTCCGCGAACCGCCACTCGTCCACCATCACGTCGCCGACCACGAGCACCTGGAGGCCGCCCCACGCGTCGAGGGCGGCCGCATGCCTGGACGCGTCCACGGGCGCGGGTTTCCACGTCGACGGCCGGATAAACGCGGCGATCACCGGGTAGCCCGATGACCATGGGCGGCCTCCTTGACGGCGTGGGGCGCATAGCGGTCCTGCGCGCCAACGCCCTCGGCGACCTCATGTTCGCGCTGCCCGCGCTCGACGCGCTGCGGGCCGCGTACCCGAGCGCCGAGATCGTGCTCCTCGGCGGCCCGCTGCACGCGGAGCTGCTCACCGGCCGCCCCGGCCCGGTCGACGGCGTGGCGATCCTCCCGCCGATCGAGGGGCTGCGGCCGCCGTCACCGGGCGAGGAGTCCGTGCCGGTGGAGGACTTCCTGGCGAACGCCCGCACCGCCCCCTTCGACCTCGCTGTCCAGATCCACGGCGGCGGCCGCACCAGCAACCGGATCGCGACCGCGCTCGGCGCGCGGGTCACCGCCGGCCTGCGCGCGCCGGGCAGCCCGCCGCTGGACCGCTGGATCCCGTACGTGTACTACCAGGCGGAGATCGCCCGCTACCTCGAGGTGGTCGGGCTGGTCGGCGCCACGCCGGTCACCGTCCAGCCGACACTCGCGGTCACGGCCGCCGACGTGGCCGAGGCCCGCCGCGTGGCGGGCCCGCCGTCGCGGCGCCGGGTGGTGATCCACCCGGGCGCCACCGACCCGCGGCGGCGCTGGTCCGCGGAGCGCTTCGGGCACGTCGCGCGCGAGCTTCTTTCGCAGGGGTACGAGGTGGTGGTGACCGGCACCACCGACGAGCGCGCGGTCGTGGCGCGGGTCGCCGAGGCGGACCGGCGGATCCGGACGCTCGTCGGCGAGCTGTCGCTGGGCGGCCTGGTGGGCCTGCTGGCCGGCGCGGCCGTGGCCGTGGCCAACGACACCGGCCCGCTGCACGTCGCGGCCGCGGTGGGTACGCCGAGCGTCGGCATCTACTGGGTCGGCAACGTCATCAACAGCGCGCCGCCCTACCGCGCCCGGCACCGCCCGATCCCGTCCTGGCGGGTCCACTGCCCGGTGTGCGGCGCCGACTGCACCCGCGACCTGTACCCGGCCCGGCCCGGCGACGGCTGCGTCCACAGTGACTCCTTTGTGGACGACATTCCGCCGGAGGAGGTGCTGCAAGCGGTCTACGACCTGACCGACCCGCGCCGCGCCGCCTCGGGCCCCATGGCGGGCCAGCGTGCGGGCATCGGCTACTGAGCCGCCGCTCAGCCGCTTCAGCTACTCAGGTCGCGCTCGCTGGTCAGGATCAGCACCTTGCCCACCGCGCTGTCCTGGACCGCGGCGTGCGCGGCGGCGGCCTCCATCAGCGGGTAGTAGTGCAGCGGCAGCCCGGCGTCCGGCCCGACCCGCAGCACGCCCTCGCCGGCCGCGGCGGCGACGTCGTAGACCGCCTTGGCCTTGGCCGCCTCCGCCATCGTGTAGACGAGCACGAACTGCCAGCGCGCGTTGGGACCCATCAGCGGGCGGACCGGCAGGGTCAGCGACCCGGCGCCGTCGCCGGCGTACACCGCCACGCAGGCGTTCGGGCCGACGACCCGCATGTCGGTCTCGGCGTTGGCGCCCGGCGCGACCTCGACGATGGCGTCCACGCCGTGCGGGGCGATCCGCCTGACCTCCTCGACCACGTCCTGCTGGCGGTAGTCGACCACGTGGTCGGCGCCCGCGGCGGCGGCCAGCTGGGCCTTCTCCGGACTGCTCACGGTGGCGATCACCGTGGCGTCCGCCCACCGGGCGAGCTGGATGGCCGCGTTGCCGACCGCGCCGGCCCCACCCTGGACCAGCACGACCCGCCCGTCCATCGCGCCGGCGTTGATCCGGTCCGGCATCGCCTCGCCGGCGGTCAGGCAGCGGTGCGCGGTCAGGAACGGGATGCCGAGGCTCGCGCCGAGGTCGAACGAGGCCGGACCGAGCCGTACCACCTGGCGGGCCGGCACCACCGTGTACTCGGCGGCGGTCCCCCACTGCCGCTGCCAGGCCGCCTCCCAGATCCACACGCGCTCGCCGACAAGCCCGGCGTCCACGCCCTCGCCGACCACCTCGACCACGCCGGCACCGTCCTGGTTGGGGATTTGCCAGCCGCCCGGCGGCGGGGCACCGGTGCCGCCGCCGCGCCGCGACTTCCAGTCGGTCGGGTTGACGCCGGAGACCGCCACCCGCACCAGGACCTCACCGGGGCCGGGCTCCGGGATCGGTCGCTGCACGACCTCCAGGACGGACGGATCTCCGGTACGGGTGTACACGACGGCTCTCATCGGCGCTCCTCCTGACTGCCTGCACGCCAGTTAACCGAAGTTCCCCGGCGCGCGGTGCACAATCTGCTCAGGCGGGCTTCGTGGCGACGAGTACGTCGCGGATGATGGCCTGGTCGACCCGGTGCCGCAGCTGCGCCCACGGTCCTTCGTCGCGCACCGTCAGCCCCGCGTTGGCGAGCGCCTTGGCGGCGTCCTCGCGGCGGGCCACATAGGTGTTCCACGAGATGCCGAGCGCGCCGCCGGGGCGCAGCAGCCCGGCCCAGACCGGCGCGGCCGCCGTCAGCAGGGCGAGCGGGTCGCGGGCCAGGCCCTTCGCGGGGGTACGGCTGCCGTGCTGCACCCCGTACGGCGCGTCGGCCACGACAACGTCCACAGTGCCCGGCCGGAAGAACTCGCCGGCCCGCGTGGTGTCCGCGTTGACGACGTCGAGCAGCTGGACCGCGCCGGCCCTCTGCTCCTCTTTGGACGGTGCCAGCTCGACCCGCAGCCGCCGCCCGACCACCTGCCGCTCGCGCCGTATCGGGCCGGACTCCAGCACCCGGTGCTTGACCCGCTTGCGCTTCAGCCACGTGGTGATGAACGCCTGGTACGCCTCGAAGTCCTTCTGGTCCAGGTCGACGCCGGCCGCGTCGAAGCCGTACATCAGTGCCTGGTTGAGGGTCGTGCCCCGGCCGCACAGCGGGTCGAGCACCCGGAAGCGGCGCTCCAGCAGCTCGTCGGCCCAAGCCGAGGCGAGCAGCGTGGCGTTGAGCAGCAGCTTGGTGAACTGCTCGTTGGTCTTGCCGGCGTACTTCTGGATCGTGATCAGGTCGTCGTCGTACCGGTCCAGGGGGTCCAGCTCGACCGGGCGGAGCAGGTCGCCGACCCGCTCGAAGAGCGCGAAGACCGAGGACATGTTGCCGATCAGCGCGAGGTCGCGCGGGCTCAGGGCGTCGGCCTCGAACGTGACGTACCGCACGCCGCCGATCGTCGCGACCTCTCCACCGCCGATCCGCCCGCCCAGCACCGCCTCGCTGAACAGGGCCAACTCGGTACGGGTCAGGTCGACGGCCGAGTCGGCGTAGACGCGGTTGGTGCCGGGTGAGATCAGGAGGGCGTACGCGGTCATAATCGGGCGAGTATCGCACAGTGGGTGGAGGGCCAATGGACAGCGACTGGGCACGCGGTGTCGACATCGACACGCCGAGCGCCGCCCGCATGTACGACTACTACCTCGGCGGCGGCCACAACTTCGCCGCCGACCGCAAGGCCGCCGACGCGGTGATCGCGGCGATCCCGGACCTGCCCCGGATCGCCCAGGCCAACCGGGCGTTCCTGCGCCGCGCGGTGCGGTTCCTCGTGGACTCGGGCGTGCGGCAGTTCGTGGACGTCGGCTCGGGCATCCCGACGGTGGGCAACGTGCACGAGATCGCCCACCGGCTCGACCCCGACGCGGTGACCGTGTACGTGGACCTCGACCCGATCGCGGTGTCGCACAGCCGGCAGCTGCTCGCCGACACCCCGCGTGCCACCGCGCTCCGCGGCGACCTGCGCGACCCGGTCGACCTGCTGGCCCAGCTGCGCCAGTCTCCGGCCGCCGAGGTGCTCGACCTGGAAAAGCCCGTGGCGGTGCTGCTCGTCTCGGTGCTCCACTTCGTACCCGGCGACGAGGCGTACCCGTGCGTGGCCACCCTGCTCGACGCGGTCGCGCCGGGCAGCTGGCTGGCTGTGTCGCACTCCTCCGTCGAGGGGTTCGCCGGCCTGGAGAAGGACGACTTCGACAGCGCCGAGCAGCAGTACAAGAAGACGACGACGCCGGTCGGGCTGCGCACCCGCGCCGAGATCGAGCGCTTCTTCACCGGCCTGACGCTCGCCGAACCTGGCCTTGTTTGGGTGCCGCAGTGGCGGACCGACGAGGCGGACGGCCCGTTCGGCGACGAGCCGCACCGCTCCGGCATGCTCGCCGCCCTCGGCCAGAGGTGACGGCGGGTGGTCCTCAGCGGGACTTGTCCTGCTTCCAGGAGAGCGGGCCAGGCAGGTCGAAGCGGTGCGCGCGGGCCCGCGAGTTCCACGACCAGCGACCGATCTTGATGCTCCACGAGGAGAAGCCGTTCTCGGTGAAGTTCAGGATCAGCGGGCCGAACTTCTTCCGCTTGCGAAACATGAGGCCCATCGGGCGGGCTCCTTCCGGGTCCGGGGGTGACGCGGAGAAAGATGCCCGTTCGACCGGATCGACAAACGCGTCGGCGTATTGGCCCCGGGCTCAGGCGTGCCACGTTTGTCCCGATCGAGGAGGGGTAGCCCCGACCCGGTAGGAAGTGACGCCGGGACCGGGAGGTGGCCGACATGACGGGCGGGTACTGGGGCGGCGGCCCGTTCGGGGAGGACCCTTTCGAGGAGTTCCTTTCGCAGTTCTTCGGGTCGCGGCAGGGGCAGCAGGGCCGGCGCATCGACCTGGCCCGGCTGATGAGCCAGGACGCCCGCGAGCTGATCCAGAGCGCCGCGCAGATCGCCACCGAGTGGGGCAGCCAGGACCTGGACACCGAGCACCTGCTGTGGGCGATCTGCCAGCGCGAGCCGCTGCGCCAGCTGATCGCCCGCGCCGGAGCCGACCCGGGCACGCTGGCCACCGAGATCGAGGAGCGGGCGCGGCGCGGCGAGCCCCGGCGGGAGCCGCCCACCCTCACCCCGGCGGCCAAGCGGGCGCTGCTCCAGGCACACCAGATCTCGCGTACCCTCGGCTCCTCCTACCTCGGGCCCGAGCACATCCTGCTGGCCCTCGTGGTCAACCGCGACTCCGAGGCCGGCCGTACGCTCTCCGCGCGCGGCGTCACGCCCGACTCGCTGCGCCAGGCGGCACAGAGCCAGGCCCAGGGCACCGCGGCCCAGCCCAGCGCCCCCACGGCGACACCGACACCGACCGTCGACCGGTACGGGCGAGACCTCACCGCGCTCGCCCGCGACGGGAAGATCGACCCGGTCGTGGGGCGGATGCAGGAGATCGAGCAGTGCGTAGAGGTACTCGCGCGGCGTACCAAGAACAACCCGGTCCTCATCGGCGAGGCCGGCGTCGGAAAGACGGCGATCGTCGAAGGTCTGGCCCAGCGGATGGTCGACGGTGAGGTGCCGCGGACGCTGGCCGGCAAGCGCCTCGTGCAGATCGACCTGACCGGCCTGGTGGCCGGCACCCGCTACCGAGGCGACTTCGAGGAGCGGCTGAAGAACCTGATCGACGAGATCCGCGCCAACACCGAGGACCTCATCGTCTTCATCGACGAGATACATTCCGTGGCCGGTGCGGGCTCGGCGGAGGGCGCCACCGACGCCTCCAACATCCTCAAGCCCGCCCTCTCCCGAGGCGAGCTGCACGTGGTGGGCGCGACGACGCTGGACGAGTACCGCCGGTACGTGGAGAAGGACGCCGCGCTGGAGCGGCGGTTCCAGCCGATCCTCGTCCCCGAGCCGAACGTCGAGGACACGGTCGAGATCCTGCGTGGGCTGCGCGACAGGTACGAGGCCCACCACGGCGTGCGCTTCAACGACGAGGCGCTGGTCTCGGCGGCGGAGCTGTCCGACCGGTACCTCACCGACCGCTTCCTGCCGGACAAGGCCATCGACCTGATCGACCAGGCCGGCGCGCGGGTCCAGCTGCGCAGCCGGGCACCCGCCACCGACGTGCGCGACATGGAACGCCGCATCGAGCAGCTCTGCCACGACAAGGACCAGGCGGTGGCGAACGAGCAGTACGAGCGGGCCAGCCAGATCCGCGATGAGGTCACCGAGCTGCGCCGGCAGATGACCGAAGCCGACGGTGGACCCAACGGGGTGTCCGAGGTGACCGCCGACGACATCGCCGAGGTGGTGTCGCGGGCCACCGGCATCCCGGCACAGCAGCTCAGCGAGGAGGAACGGCACCGCCTCGCCAACCTGGAGCAGCGGCTGCACGAGCGGCTCATCGGCCAGGCGGACGCGGTGGAGGTGGTGTCGCAGGCGATCCGCCGGTCCCGTACCGGCCTCGGCGACCCGAACCGCCCGATCGGCAGCTTCCTCTTCCTCGGCCCGACCGGCGTCGGCAAGACCGAGCTGGCCCGGGCGCTGGCCGAGGCGATGTTCGGCGACCAGGACCGCATGGTGCGGCTGGACATGAGCGAGTTCCAGGAACGGCACACCGTCAGCCGCCTGGTCGGCGCGCCGCCCGGCTACGTCGGGTACGAGGAGGCCGGCCAGCTGACCGAGGCGGTGCGGCGGCGCCCGTACTCGGTGATCCTGCTGGACGAGATCGAGAAGGCCCACCCGGACGTCTTCAACCTGCTGCTCCAGGTGCTCGACGACGGCCGACTGACGGACAGCCAGGGGCGCACGGTCAGCTTCAAGAACACCGTGCTCATCATGACCAGCAACCTCGGCTCCGAGATGATCACCCAGGAGCAAGGGCTCGGCTTCGCCAGCGAGCAACGCACCGACCAGGACGCCCGGGACCGCGTGATGCGGCGGCTGCGGGAGGAGCTGCGGCCCGAGTTCCTGAACCGGATCGACGAGATCGTGGTGTTCCAGCGCCTGACCGCCGAGCAGCTCGCCGAGATCACCGACCTGATGCTGGAGCAGACCCGCCGCCGCATGCACGCCCAGGACATCAACGTGCACTTCACCCGCCCGGCGATCGGCTGGCTGGTCGACCGGGGGTACGAGCCCCAGTACGGCGCCCGCCCGATGCGCCGCACCATCCAGCGCGAGGTGGACAACCGCCTGTCCGAGATGATGCTCGACGGCCGCCTCTCCCACGGGCAGGAGGTCCGCGTCGACGTCAGCGAGGAGGAGAAGCTGACGTTCGAAATCACCCCCGCCTGGCGGAAGCCCCAGCCCGCTAGGGCCTGTTGTCTCAGGCCCGTTCGAGCGCGGGGAGCTGGGTCGGTTGAGGCGGCGTGGGTGGCTCGGTCGGACGTACCAGTCCCTGGGCGGCCAGGATGCCGGCCGGCACCGCCACGAGCACGGCGCCGGGTAGGAGGGACAGCCCGTCGGCCTGCCAGCTGCTGCCGGCGACCGCGAAGAGAATGTTGGACGCGAACACCGAGAACATCAGGGCCGCCCACGCGATGACAGCACCCAGCACCGGGCCGCCGAGCACGAGCACCGTTGCCGCCACGACGGGACCCCACCGGCGGCGTGGCGGCCGGGCCAGGACGACTCCGACGACCACCAGGGCCAGCGGGCCGGTGAGCAGCATCCCGAGGACGGTGAGCTCGTACGGCACCCCGGCACCGGTCGCGGCACCCCAGGCGCCGAGCAGCAACGCGGGGACGGCGATGAGTGCGGCCAGCCGCGGCCGTGTGAGCCGCCTGGGTCGGGCCGCCGCGGCGGCGCACGCGGCGACCACCGCGAGCATGGCCACCAGGATCGCGGTCACCCCGGCGAGGCCGACCGGCAGGTACGGGTGGTTGACCGCCGCCGTGCCCTGCTCGAGCAGGATCGGTCCGCAGCAGGCGGCGACCGCCACCCAGGCGAGCCGCCGCCGGACGGACAACGCGTCCACGGCGTCGCGCGCCCCGGCGACCCACCAGGCGGCCGCCGCCGCGACGGCCGCGGCGGCGAGTGCCGTGCGCAGCCCGCCCGCTCCGGTGGCGTCCGCACGGGCGAGCATCCCGTCCGCGGCCAGCAGGACGGTCGTCTGCACGACCGCGGCGAGCGGGGCGGCGCGCCGGTCGGCGGCGGCCAGCAGCAGCCCGAGCGCGGCCAGCGTGATGCTCCCCCAGCGCAGTTCGGCCACCCACATGTACAGCTCGCCGTCGCCGCCGGGCATCGGCGCCGCCTGCCCCACCAGCGGCATCGCGGGGGTGAGGATCGCCAGTGTGTACGCCCACGAGAGCAGGCCCGCCAGCTGAGCCACCACACCGGCGGCGAGGGCACCCGCCGCGAGCACCCGGACCGGCGCCGGCCGGGCGGTGACGGGCCGGGTCGTGGCCGGCCCGCTCAGCCACCGGGGCTCCGGTAGGGCCGCGCCGAGGCCGTACCCGAGCGCCAGGCCGGTGAGCACAAGCAGGTGAACCGGGTACGTGCCGGTCGCGTTGAGCAGCGAGATCCCGTCCGGGGTCGCAAACCACGAACCGGCCTCGACGGACCAGGCGCGGCCGGACAGGAGCAGCGGCGCCCACGCCAGCGCCGTCAACGCGCCCGCGCCGCCGCCGAGTGTGGCCGGCAGGGCCGCCGCCGTTGTAGCCAGCTCCACGACAAGCGGTGTGCCGATCACCGCCAGCGCCGCGGCCAGCCACCGGCGCCCCGGCACGGCGAGCCGGACGACGGCGACCGCCAGCCCCGCGGTCAGCAGGACCCAGGCCAGCGCACCCGCGCCGAGGCTGGCGGCGACACCGCCGGTGCCGGCCTGCCGACCCACCACCAGGAGCGCGAACGCGACCGCCAGTGCCAGCGGGGCCACGACCGCCGATCCGAGCCGTCCTCCGGCCCACGGGATCGGCATGCGGCGGCCCAGCCACCAGGCCGCGACCGCGACGATCGGCACGGCCGGCAGGGATGTCAGGCCGGTGACGGCCGCGCTGGTGGGCCAACCGCTGTGGAACCCGAGGACGCCCAGCACCCACCCACCGCAGGCCTGGACGATCCCGCTGACCGGGCCCGCCGCCAGCAGCCCGGCGAGCACCAGCACCAGCAACGGCCGCAGGCCGCGACCCGCTCCGGGCAGGCCCTCCCGCCGGCCGCGGGGCACGCCGTCTTCGTCCTCGACCGGCGACGCGGCGGCGAGGCTGAACGCGAACCGCAGCTGACCGGCCGCACGCCGCATCCCGCGCGTGCCCGGTTCGCTCCGCAGCGCGTGCAACTCCGCGCCCCACTCCCGGGCCCGCTCGTCGCGTAGCTCCGCGGGCCACCGGCGCACCGCCAGCCGCAGCAGCGCCTCGGCGACCCGGTCGGCGGCGCTCACGCCGACCCCAGCGAGCCGTGCGTGGTCGGCGCGATGACCGCGCCCTTCGCGTCGTATCCGCGCGCCAGGGTCTCGTAGAGCGCCGCGACCGCGGCTCGCGCCGCCACGGTGCCGTCCGCGGTCAGCCGGTAGTAACGCCGCGCGGGCCGCCCGGCCGCCACCGGGTCGACCTCCTCCCAGTGCGCGGCCACCCAGCCGGCCCGTTGCAGGCGCTGCAGGATCGGGTAGAGAGTGCCGCTCGGGTGCCCGGTGGCCCGCATCAGATCCAGGCCATATCGATCAGCCCCGGGATCGGCGAGAAAAGCGGCCAACACCTTCGCCACCGCGGCGGTCACTTGCACCTCTGACACCATAGCCGGCACTCTACATAGCCCACAGCCGAACGTCTACATAGGGCTGTCCTCGGCGGGCTCGGTCTCGTCGGGCTCGACGATGACCGGGCGGAGCCAGGCCCACAGCACGAACAGCACCCCGAACACCAGCATCGCGAGGCCGGCCCACAGGTTGGCGTTCACGTCGCCGGTCTTGGCCCGGTCCTCGGCGGAGTCGGCGGCGACGCCCATGACGACCAGGACGACGCCGTAGAAGCCGATCAGCGCGCCGATCACGTTGCGTACGTCGGAGACGCCGGCCCGGCGCGGCACCGCCGAAGGCCGGCTCTCGGGACTGTCACTCATGGTGGGACCTCCTCAGCGGAAGACGACGTTCAGGGCGACGACGAGTACGAGCGAGATTCCGGCGAGCTTGACCGGCGACCGGAACCAGGGCAGGCGGCTCGCGGCCGGGTCCGTGCGCTGTTCCTTGGGGGTCTCGGAGTAGACGAGGCCGGCGAGCTCGGCCACCGGCTTCGGCGCGGTGGCCTTGCTGACCAGCACGCTGACCACCACGTCCACGACGAAGGCCGCGCCCGCCGCGACGAACGCCGCGCCCTGGCCGGGCAGGTTGTAGACGCCGCCCTCGTTCAGGCCCCACACGGTGACCGCGGCCGCGGTGCCCGAGACGAGGCCGACCCAGCCGGCGGTCGCGGTCATCCGCTTCCAGAACATGCCGAGGATGAACGTGGCGAACAGCGGGGCGTTGAAGAAGCCGAAGAGCGTCTGGAGGTACGTCATCAGGTTGCTGTAGCCGGAGGCGATGAACGCGGTGCCGATCGCGAGGACCGTGGCGCCCACCGTGGCCCAGCGCCCGACCTTCAGGTAGTAGTCGTCGGGCCGGTCCTTCTTCACGTACCGCTGCCACAGGTCGAAGCTGAAGACGGTGTTGAAGGCGGAGACGTTGGCCGCCATGCCGGCCATGAACGCGGCGAGCAGGCCGGCCAGCGCCACGCCGAGCAGGCCGTTGGGGAGCACGTCGCGGATCAGCAGCAGGATCGCGTCGTTGTACGTGGTACCGCTGCCGTCGCCGCCGGCCTTGAGCGAGGCGGTCTCGGCCACGAGCACGCCGGCGATCATGCCGGGGATCACCACCACGAACGGGATGAACATCTTCGGGAACGACCCGATGATCGGCGTGCTCCGCGCGGCGGACATCGAGTTGGTCGCCATCGCGCGCTGTACCTCGACGAAGTTCGTGGTCCAGTAGCCGAACGAGAGCACGAAGCCGAGCCCGAAGACGATGCCGAGCACCGAGAGAAACGAGCTGCCGAACCCGGCCAGCTCGTTGCCCGGCCACGAGTTGAGCTGCTCCGCGCCGCCGCCCGGCGCGTTCGTGACCTTGTCGATCAGGCCGTTGACACCGCCCACCCGGTGCAGGCCGATCAGCGTCAGCGGGAGCAGCGCGGCGACGATCACGAAGAACTGGAGCACCTCGTTGTAGATCGCGGCGGAGAGGCCGCCCAGCGTGATGTAACTGAGCACGATCGCCGCGGCCAGGACCAGCGCCACCCACAGCGGCCACCCGAGCAGGCTGTTGACCACGCTGGCCAGCAGGAAGAGGTTGATGCCGGCGATCAGCACCTGGGCCAGCGCGAAGCTGAGCGCGTTGACGAGGTGGGCGCCGGTACCGAAGCGCCGCAGCATGAACTCGGGCACGCTGCGCACCTTCGACCCGTAGTAGAAGGGCATCATGACGACGCCCAGGAAGAGCATCGCCGGTACCGCGCCGATCCAGTAGTAGTGCATGGTCGGCATGCCGTACTGGGCGCCGTTCGCGGACATGCCGATGATCTCGACCGCGCCGAGGTTGGCCGAGATGAACGCGAGGCCGGTGATCCAGGCCGGCAGCGAGCGGCCGGCCAGGAAGAAGTCGAGGCTGTCCGAGATCCGCCGGCGGGCGGCGAGGCCGATCAGCAGCACCACGGCGAAGTAGACGGCGACAAGCACGTAGTCGATGAAGCTGGCGCCGATCCTGAGCGGGTCTTCCACGTCGTCTCCTCAGCTCATAGCCGATGGCAACGACGCCACGTACCCAGGTGGATCAAAAAGGAATCATGGGGCTGGTGGGGCGTGCGTCCCCCGGAGTACCACGTCGGCGTGGAGCACGACCGACTCGGGCGCCGCGCCGTCCGCGTCCGGGCTGAGCTGGGACAGCAGCAGCCGCACCGCCTCGGCCGCCATGCGGCCGGCGTCGTGGCGCACCGTGGTCAGCGCGTACGGCTCCCAACCCGCCATCGGGATGTCGTCGAAGCCGGTCACCGTCAGCTCGCCGGGCACCGCCACACCGCGCAGCCTCGCCTCGTGCAGCACGCCCAGCGCGATCTCGTCGCTGGCGCAGAGGATCGCGGTCGGGCGGTGTGCCGTGTCCAGCAGGGACTGGGCGGCGGCGACGCCGGTCGCGTGGTCGTGCCCGCCGCGCAGCACCCGGGTCCGGACCGAACGCCCCGAGGCGAGCACGCTGCGGAATCCGGCCTCGCGGTCGAGGCTCGTGCTCAGCCGGCGCGGGCCGAGCACCAGCGCGACCTCGGTGTGGCCGAGACCGGCCACGAGCGCGGCGATGTCCGCGGCCCCCTGGCGGTTGTCGGCCACGCAGCTCGGGTGCCCCTCCTCGGGTACGAGGCGGTTGACCAGCACGTGCGGCACGCCGCTCGCGGCCAGGTGGCGCGGCACGGCCGAGCCGGTGTCGGTCGCGGTGAGCACGACGCCGTCCACCGAGCCGTCGGTGAGCTGGGCGAGCACCGCGGCGTCCTCGGTCTCGGCGAGCAGCGTCGTGCGGTATCCGGCCGCGGTGAGCGCCTGGTGCAGCGGCACGATCAGCTGCGGGTGGAACGGGTTGAGCAGGTCGTCCGGGCTGGACACCACCGCAATCCGCCGGGTGCGGCGGCTGCGCAGCACGCGACCGGACTCCTGCGGCACGTACCCCAGCTCCTGCGCCGCCTTGCGCACGCGCTCGCGGGTGGCCGGCGACACCTGCGGGTGACCGGCCAGCGCGCGGGACACCGTGGGCTGGGAGACGCCGGCGGCCTTCGCGACGTCTTTGCTGGTCGTTACCCGGGTCATCGGTGGCCCCTGACGTTGCATACGTATGCGGATACCGCCGCCCGGCGGCAGAGCAAGCGGAGGGATGTGGTTCTGGGGAGAAGCCTAGACGCCGGAAGGGTGGCCGCCGAGGATGCGGCCCTACGGTAAATCGCGCGAGTCGCCGGCGAATGCCGAGCCGCCGCGACCCGGATGCACAAGGGCCGATGCGCCCTCCGCCGAACCACCCCGATACCTTGACAGCGGGCGCCCCCTTATCGACTATCGATGTATCGCTTTTCGATAAGGGGGCACCGGCGATGGCGATCAAGGTGTACGCCGCCCGGCTGGACTGGCTAGGGCTGCTATTTCTCGGCCTTGTGGGCGGTTTGATCTTCACCAGCGTGGCGACCCTGTTCCAGGTCACCGTCTCGCCCAGCGCGGCCTTCACCGTCTGGGTGCCGCTGGACCAGGCCGGCTCTCTCACCGGCCCCAACCGGCTGCCTGAGGGCGTCTCGGTCCAGCCCTCCGCCCAGGTGCGGGCCCTGGTCGAGGAGCCGACGGCCACGCAGAGCCTGCTCCACATGGCCACCTCGCTGCCCACGAAGTGCGTCGTGATCGCGATGCTCTTCCTGCTGGTGCGCATCGTCCGGGAGGCGCGCCGCGGCGACCCGTTCACGGCGGGCAACGTGCGGCTGCTGCGCCGGCTCGGCGTCACGCTGCTCGCCGGCGGCATAGCCGCCGATCTGATCGAGGAGCTGGCCTACCGGGCCCTTGTCGCCCCGATCATCGACGGGCCGGTCGGCGGGTTCATCTGGAGCGGGTGGTGGCTGTCCGGGA
Source organism: Phytohabitans flavus (assembly GCF_011764545.1). Taxonomy (GTDB): domain Bacteria; phylum Actinomycetota; class Actinomycetes; order Mycobacteriales; family Micromonosporaceae; genus Phytohabitans; species Phytohabitans flavus. The sequence continues at coordinate 2,893,110 of NZ_AP022870.1, forward strand.
TCGCGTTCCTGGCCATCGCCGAGGTGTTCAAACGGGGCGTACGCATGCGCGTCGAGCTGGACGGCGTGATCTGATGCCGGCTGAGGAGGACCGCGTCGAGGTACACCTCGACAAGATGCTCGCCGACCGCGGCATGAGCCTGACCGAGCTCTCCACCGAGGTGGGGGTCACGCTGGCCAACCTGTCGATCCTCAAGAACGGGCGGGCCCGCGCGATCCGGTTCAGCACGCTGACCGCGCTGTGCGAGGCGCTCGACTGCCAGCCCGGCGACCTGCTCACGATCCACCCCGCGGCCCAGCGCCGGCGCCCGTCCCGCGCCGACGCCGGGTAGGCCCCCGCGGCCCGGCGGTACGGCTCTTGAGCGTCGCTAGAGGTTGGCGTGCCCCTTAGTCTTGTTGGCGTGGGCGGCTTCCGGCTCGGTGTCGACTTCGGCACCTCGCACACGGTCGCCGTGCTCCGCTGGCCGGACGGCCGGGCCCGCCCGCTGTTGTTCGATGGCTCGCCGGTGCTTCCGTCCGCGGTCAGCGCCGCGCCCGCGGGCGGCCTGCTGACCGGGCGGGACGCGCTCTACGCCGCCCGCTTCCGCCCCGAGGCGGTCGAGCTGCACCCGAAGCGCTGCGTCGACGACGGCACGGTGCTGCTGGGCGACGCGGAGTTCGCGGTGGTCGACCTTGTCGCGGCGGTGCTGCGCCGCGTCGCCGACGAGGGGGTACGGGTCAGCGGCGCACCGCCGCCCACCGTCGTCACCTGCCCGGTGAGCTGGGGTACCGCGCGCCGCGCGCTGGTCGCCGAGGCGGCCCGCCGCGCCGGCCTTGACCTCGCTGGCCTGGTCACCGAGCCGGTGGCGGCCGCCAGCTATTTCGCGGAGGCCGGCGGCGAGCGGCTCGGGCCGGCAGCGGCCGCGCTCGTGTACGACCTGGGCGCCGGCACCTTCGACGCGTCGGTGGTCCGCCGCTCCCCCGAGGGATTCACGGTCCTGGCCGTGGAGGGGCTGCCGGACACCGGCGGACTCGACATCGACGCCGCGGTGGTGGACGCGCTCGGCGAGGTGTACGCCAGCCGCGACCAGGCCCGCTGGCACCGCCTCCTCCGCCCCGCGACGGCATCCGACGCCCGTGACCGCTGGCTACTGTGGACGGACGTACGCACCGGCAAGGAGATGCTCTCCCGCACCGCCACCACCGCGGTGCCCGTGCCCCTCTTCGACGACGCGGCCGCGCTGGGCCGCGAGGAGCTGGAACGCCTGGCCCGCCCGATCCTCGACCGCACGATCCGGGCCGCACGGGCCGCGCTGGACGCCGCCTCGGTCAAGCCCGCGGAACTGGCCGGCATCCTCCTGGTCGGCGGCGGCAGCCGCATGCCGCTGGCGGCGTCGCTGTTGCACCGCGCCTTCGGCGTGGCACCGACGGCGCTGGAGCAGCCCGAGCTGGTGGTTGCGGAAGGCGCCCTCTACGCCACCCCCAACCCCGCACCCCCATACGTCGTGCTCCCGCCAGCGCCCGTCCAGGACCGCCCCGCTGTGGACCCGGCACGGGCGACGGCGACCCTGCCGACCGCGATCCCGCCAGCCGCCACGCCACCGCCAGGTCCCGCGCCGGCACCGCCGCCGGTCGACCGGATGTCCGCGCCAGACGACCCCGCGACCGCAGCCGCCCACACCGCGACGGCACTAGCGGAGCCCAAGCCCACGTCGGCACCCGATGCTGGGCCATCGCCATCGCCATCGCCAGCCGACGATGCGGCAGCCGAGGGCCACCCCGCGACCGCAGGAGCCGGCACCAAGGCGGCGTCAGTGAAAGCCGAGCTAGCCACGGAGCGCGAGCAGGCGCCGGCGCCGCACGAAGAGGCGGCCACAGTGGATGGTGCGGCGGCGGTGGACGGGCGGGAGGGGATGCGGCCCGGGGCGCGGTCAGGGCGGCGGGGGCGGGGACGAACGTACAAGATGAGGCCGAAGCGGCGACCACGACGGCGGTGGCCGTCCTCGCGGAGGCCGAGGAAACCAAAGACCGGCGCCGGCATCTGGTCGCGATCGCGGTGACCGTCGCGGTGCTGGTGTTGCTCGCGGCTCTCGGCGTTCCGTCCATCCTGGACCGCGGCGGCCGGCCCGAAGCCACGCGGACACAGGGACCTACAAGCCAGCCGTCCGCCAGCGCGTCGGCGGGGAGTGGCGGGTCGGTCAGCGATCGGCTTGTGGCGCCAGCGCTGGCGGTCGTGTTCAACCCGCGCGACGACAACATGCTCGCCGCCGGTGGAGAGGACCGGGTCGTGCGCCTCTGGGACGTGCGTAAGCGGGAGGTGGCGGCGGAGCTCCGGGGGTACGGCGGCGATGTCTACCACCTGGCGTTCAGTCCGGATGGGCGGTACCTCGCGGTGGCCGGCGAAGTGGCGGACGTGTGGCTGTGGGACGTGCGGCGGCGGCAGCGCGTCGCGGCGCTGAAGCATCCGACCGACCGCGGGTGGGCCGGGGTGTCCGACGTCGCCTTCAGTCCGGACGGCAAGACGCTCGCCACCGTGGGCGCGGACAGCCGCATCCGGCTGTGGGACGTGGGCACGCGGCGGCAGAAGGGCGGGCCGCTCACCGGCTACCCCTACTACGCGGACCGGCTGTCGTGGAGCCCGGACGGTACGCGGCTCGCGTTCCGCGACATGCTCGCACCGGACGACGGCGTGGTGATCTGGGACCCGGTCAACCGGCGGCAGATCAGCCAGATCAAGCCTCCGCGCACCAACTCCAACGCTTTGGCCTTCTCGCCGAAGGCCGCGCTGATCGCGATCCCGGTCGAGGTGCCCAGTGGCGGCACGGTCGCCCAATCGGTGCCGGAGACGCAGCTGTGGGACTCGGCGAAGGGGCGGAAGGTCGCGTCACTCCGGGGTTCTGGAGGGCCGGTGCAGTTCAGTGCGGACGGGCGGCTGCTGGCGACCGGCTACAGAGGACTGCGAGTGTGGGACGTGAGCACGCGGCAGCTTGTCGCCGACCCGATGCCGATCGAGAAGCACGTCGAGGAGATCGCGCAGGACCTGGCGTTCAGCCCGGACGGCAAGACGCTGGCCGTCGCCCGCAAGACCGAGGTACGGCTCGTCGACGTGGGCGCGATGACGGCGGCACGCTAATCGTCCATAATGGCCCGCTCGGCCTCGGCGACGAGCTGGTTGATGTTTTGGACGGCGTCCGCCTTGAACTCGGGGATCTGGTCCAGCGAGGCGCCGTCCGTCCTGGTCGCGTTGTCCTCCGCCCACTTGATCTGGGAGTCCAGCGCCGCGAGCTGCACCGCGAAGTTGGACTTGAGGGCGATGACGACGCCGGCGCAGGCGTACAGGCCGAGGGCCACGAGCGTGGCGGCTGTCGCGCCGTGCTCCAGGTTGGTGCTCGGGGCCTGCGGAGCCGTCCAGGCGGCGCCGACCGCGGCCACCGACTGGCCCTGGCTGCCCAGGATCATCTCGCGCAGGCGGCCGTCCGCGGTGCCGACCTCGCCGCGGAGCTTGCCGTCCAGGCCGGCCCACAGGTCGCCCAGCGCGCACAGGCGGTCCTCGTCGGTGTCCGGCCACTCCAGTCTGAGTTCGGCGATCAGCGGGCCCCACTGGCCCGGCCCCATACCCATCAGCCCAGCCCCTCCCCAGCTGCCGGGTCAGGTCGGCGCTCATCTCGCTGGCGCGCTGGAACCGCATCCCGAGCGTGCGCACGTCGCCGCCCTGCGCGCCGAGCGCCTGGATGTTGTCCCGGTACGTGTCCAGGGCCTCCGTGCGTACGTCGCCGTAGCAGCCGGCGATGGCCCGCCCGATCCGCCCGGTACCGAACGCCTGCTCGGGGCCGGCCAGCTCGGCGGTGAACACGCGCAGCACCTCGGCCAGCTGGTCGGCCGAGAGCGCGACGCCCGAACCCGAGCGGGTCACCTGGCCCGCGCGGACCTCGGTCACATTACCGTCCATCGTGCACACCTCCGTCGTCGTCGGGCCCGTGCGGGCTGGCCATGATGGCAGCCAGCGACGCCGAGTACACGCGCATGTGCTCCAAGCTCTGGTCCTGCATCCGGCGCACCCGGCGGGCGAAAGTACCGGGGTCCACAGCGGACGGAGGCGAGCCGGTCGACAGTGCCCCGTTCGCCGCGGCCGCGATCCGCTCGGCCAGGTCCACCGAGGGCAGGCGCATCGCGGACGGGTCGATGTCCACGCGGCCGAGCCGTCCACCGTGGACGTCGACGCTGACACCGTCGACGGCCGGTGGCTCGGCGGGCGGTCCCGGTGCGAACAGCTCCGCCACGTCGCGGATCGTCTCGTCGAGCAGCTGCTCCAGCCCGTACGGCCCGGGATCGCCCTGGATGCCGGTCTGCTCCGCGATCCGGGCCATCGCCTCGTCCATCGACCGGGTGACCCGCTCCATGCCCCGCGCCGCCTGGTCGCGTACCTCGGTCAGGCGGTCCACGATGGCCGCGGGGTCGGCTCCCGCGGAAGTGCCGGCGGGCGCGGCGTCGAGGGCCGCGTTGGCCGCCTCGCGGACGTGGCGCCCCAGCGTCGCCCCGTCCTGCCGCATCACCCACGGGTCGAGCCGTACCGCGTCGATCCGCCCAGCCACGGCGGTGACCCGTACCCGGCCGTCGTCCGCCTCGCCAGTGCCGAGCGTGTCCACAGTGGTCACTTTTCCGGCTGGTCGGGCACGTACTCCGGCCCGAGCTGCGCCAGCCGGTTGGCCATCCAGCGGCGCGCCTCCGGCAGCGCCACCGACCACTGCCACGACAGGCTCTCGGCCAGCGCGACCTCGCGGGCCGCGGGGTCGGGCGTGGCGAGCGCGCCGGCCAGCCGGTGGCAGGTGTCGGCGAGCATGTGGATCCGGGCCACCGCGTCGGTGTCGAAGGCAGACTCCGGGTCGGGCTGCTCACCGGCGATGAACACCTCGCGGCTCGACGCCATCATCCTGATTTCCAGCAGCGCGCTGGTCAGGAGGTGGGTGGCCGCCGTCGAGGCGGGGCCGGGCTCGGTCGGGTTGACCACGGCTGACCGTCCAATCAGTCCAGGAACTTGACGTAGATCTGTGTCTGTGGCGAGAAGGTGCTGCCCGGTGGGCGTGGCGTGCCGTCAAGCATCCCAGCCCGGCGGAGCATCTCGTAAAGACGGTGGTTGCCCTCGACCACCCGGCCGTCCCGGTACGCCGTGATGTACGCGCCGTCCCTCGGCTGGAGCACCGCGTCCTCCAGCTCCCAGTCCCGGAGCCGGCCGAGCTGGTCGAGCTTCTGGTCGCTGCGGCGTACGAAGTCTCGGGACGCGGGGTTGCGAGGGTCGGCCTGCCGCCAGACGTCCCCGAGCTTGAAGTCCTTGAGGTCCTCGAGCCGGGTGTTCGGCTGCCGCCGCGCGGGCAGGCCCCGGATCCGGTCGAACAACGTACGTTTGCCGTCCGCCCGAGGGCGGCGGAGCCACTCCCATACCGCTTTGAAGATGCCGCTGCCTCTGCCGCGCCGCACGTCCACCTCCGTCCCGCGTCGGCCCGCTCATGCCGCGGCCCGCACGGACACTACGGCGGTACGCGCCATCGGGTTCAGGACGAGTGCGGCGGCCGCCGCCGGCAAGGCGAGCGCCGCGAAGGCGACCTGCCAGCTCGTGTACTGGGCCAGCGCGGCACCGAGCGGAGCGGCCAACATGGAGCCACCGAAGATCGCGGTGTTCTGCACGGCGAGCGCGGTCGCGGCGTAGCCCGGCGCGGCGAGCTCACCCGCGGCGCTGAACGCGAGGCCGTTCCAGCACAGGATCGTCGCGCAGAGCAGCAGCAGCGTACCGACGAACGGCAGGCTCGGCGCGTCGACGAGCATGGCGGTGAGCAAGGCCAGCGGGACGGCGGCCACGGCCACGATCTGTACCGGACGCAGCCGCGAACCGATCGCGTCCGACCACACGCCGGCCCCGATCCGGCTGGCGACGCCGGACAGCTGCGCCATCGTCACCATCGCGGACGCCGTGGCCACGTCCGCACCCCGGTGCTCGACAAGGAATAGCGCCAGCAGCGCGGTGATGCCGACCTGCGGCAGCACCAACAGTCCACTCGCGAGCGACAGCCGCAGCAGCCGGGGATCGCCCACTGTGGACTTTCCGCCGCCCCGGACCGGCAGGGGCACACCACCGTCGGGCTCCCGTACCACCGTCACCACGACGATGCCGGCCACCAGGCAGGCGGCCGAGAGCACGCCGAACGCGGCGGAGAGCGTGGCGTGGTGGGCGACGATGGGCAGTGTCGCCGCGGCCAGGGCGGCGCCGGCGGGCAGCCCGCAGGCGCGTACACCCATCGCGAGGCCGCGCCGCTCCTTGGGGAACCAGGCCATCACGGCGCTGCCGCTGGCGACGCAGACGCTCGCGGTCGCGGCCCCGGCCACCGCGAGCAGGACCGCCACGGCCACCGCCGACGGTGTCACGCTCGCGGCCGTCGCCATCAGCAGGCCGGCCAGCGCGAGGCCGACGCCCATCGTGTTGTGCTCGCCCCACCTGTCGCAGATCCGCCCCCACAGCAGCAGCGCCGAGACGACGCCGAGCATCGGGCAGGCGAGGACCACGCCGACCGCCGCGAGGCTGAGCCCGAGCTCGGTGCGCAGCACCGGCCCGATCGCCGGTAGGCCCTGTATGAACGCACCCGCCGTGATCTGCGCCGCGGTGCCCGCGCAGAGTACCGCCCACCGATAGTGGATCACCCCGTCCGTCACAGCCACCATTCAGGGCCACCTAACCGCTCCGGACAACGACGCCCAGGTATCGAAGGAGTGAAGAATCTGACTGGCCGCCGGTTGACGGCCTGACACAATGGACGGGTGCGCGGTGACCTGACCCGGTCGCTCTTCGCGGCCCTGATCGCAGTCGCTACCGTCGCCGCCCCCGCACCAGCCCGGGCGGCGTCGCTCGACTGCGGGCGCCCCATCCCCGACCCGCTCGCCGAGGCGCCGGCCGCGCTGACCCGGCTGCGGCCCGATGCCGCCTGGCCGCTCAGCACCGGCGCGGGCGTGACGGTCGCGGTGATCGACTCCGGCGTCTCCGCCGACCACCCGACGCTCACCGGCAAGATCCGCCCCGGGCGCGACTTCATCCTGGCCGGCGACGGCCCCGGTGACTGCGACGAGAACGGCCACGGCACACTCATCGCCGGCATCATCGCCGGGCGCGAGGCGACAAGCGCGGGCTTCCGGTTCTACGGGGTCGCGCCGGACGCGTCGATCGTGCCCGTGCGGGTGCTGCGCGACCAGCGCCGCTCGGAGGAGCCCGACCTCTCCGACCGCATCGCCGAGGCGGTGCGCTGGGCGGTCGACGAGGGCGGCGCCGACGTCGTCAACCTGTCGCTCACCACACCGGACACGCCCGAGCTGGCGGCCGCCGTGCGGCACGCGCTCGACCGGGGCGCAGTCGTGGTGGCCGCCGCGGGCAACGACGGCGAGGCGGCGAGCGGTCAGGTCGCGTTCCCGGCGGCGTATCCGGGTGTCCTGGCGGTCGCCAGCGTCGACGAGAAGGACGCGCACGTGAATAGCTCCTCCCAGGGCGACTACGTCGACGTGGCCGCGCCCGGCACCCGGATCGCCGGGCCCGCGCCGGCCGGCGGGGGTTACCTCTTCACGGCCGAGGGCGGCACGAGCTTCGCCGCGGCGTACGTGTCGGGGGTGGCCGCGCTGATCCGGTCGTACGCGCCGGACACGACCCCGGAGCAGGTGGCCAGCCGGATCACCGAGACCGCCGACCACCCCGCCGACCTGTGGAACCCGCAGGTCGGCCACGGCGTCGTCAACCCGGCTCGCGCGGTCGGCTCGCTGCGCGGCGCAGACGTCGCCACGGACGCGAACGCCGTGCGGCTCAAGCCGGAGCCGGTCGAGTCCGACCCGCTGCGCGCGATCCGGGTCGCCGCGCCGTGGATCGCGGTGGCCGGCCTGGGTGTGGCGGGGCTGGTCCTGCTCGCGGTACCGGTGACCCGGCGGGGGCGCCGCCGAGGCTGGCGCCCCTGACCGTCCCTTGTGGTCAGCCGCGGAGCACACCGGGCGGGGCCCAGCGGTGCGGCGAGAGGATGTCGCTGTCCTCGCGCAGCAGATTGCCGTCGGCGTCCACGCCGCCCTCACCGCCCTGGCCCGCGCCGTACCCCCACCGCCCGCCACCGGCGCCCCGGTGAAGCCGGGCGTTCCGTTTCCGCCTGGGGTACCGCCGACCCGCGCCTGCTGGCCGGCGCCCGCCTCGTTCAGCGCCGCCACCATGCTCTCCGGCGGCGAGAAGGCGTCGCCGATCGGTGGCAGCGAGCCGGCCCCGCCCAGGCGACCGACGCCGGCGAGCGCGCTCCCGCCGCCCGGGAGTTTCGGTCCGCCGCCCGGCGAGTCCCCGGGATTGAAGGGGTCGAACGGATCGAGCGGATCCAGCGGGTCGAAGCCGGGCCGCTCGATGGGCGGCAGCTCCGGGTCGTCCAGGCCGGGAAAGTCCGGTACGGAGTCGTCGGGCAGCGTCGGGGACGCCGGAGGGGCGGCCGGCGGCGTGGTGTTGGCCAGGGGTTCGTCAGCGGGTTCGCCGGTGCGGTCGCCGGGTTTGTCGCCGCCGCGGTCTTCGGCTGCGCGCCGTTGCCTCTGGACCGTCCGCCTTCCCCGGGCTTGACTCCCGGTACCGCCACGGGTGTACCCCGCGGCATGCCGGCCATCTCGAGGGCGTAGTCGGCGCAGAGCTTCTGGTATGCCGCCCGCGCGCGCTGCTCCCCCATGCGGAAGAAATCCTCCGCCTCCTGGAGCGCGGCGGCCCCCAGCGGGGCGCCCGCGGTCTGCCGGTGCATCCAGTCCAGCAGGCCGTTCCAGAACTCGCCGGCCCCCATCTCCTGCAGCACGCCGTTTTGCGCGAACGCGACCTGCTTCTGCCGGACCTCCGCGAACTTCCAGCTCGGTATCGGGATCGCGCGGATCGCCCGCTCCAGATGGCTGGCGCAGGCGTCGATGTGGACGGCGACGCGCTCGTGGGCGAGGACGTTCTGCTCGGCCGCGTCGGCGAGCTTGCCGACGTGCGCGCGGAACGCGTCCGCCGCGCCGCCCTTCCAGCTCGTGCTCTTGTTCTTCAGCCTCTCAAGCGAGCTGTGCAGGGCGATCGAGCGCCGGAAAGCCATCCCCCACGCGCCGGCGGAGCGGGTCACCTCCCGGTAGTTGGCCGCGATGGTGACCCGGTTGACGATCTCTTCCCAGCTCAGTTGCTCAGCCTGCACGGCGACCGCCCTTACTGGTCGAGGAGCTTCTGGAGCGCCGAAACCGCGAGCCGGTTCCGCGCTTCCACCGACTTGTACTTCTCGGCGAGCGTCGCCACGGCGTCGCCGGTCTTGTCCAGTCCGGCGGCGAGGTCCTTGAGGTTGTTGTCGAGGATCTCGTGCATCCGCCCGATCTGCGCGTGCATGGATCGGACGACCTCGATGTGCTCGCTGCCGAGCGCGCTGCGCCCCTGGTCGCCGCCGGTACGCAGCGCCTTGTCCGCGGCTTTGAAGTCCTCCCGGTACTCCGGGATGGCGCCGCGCACGTCGGCCAGGTACGTCTTGATGTTGCCGAGGTGCCGGACGTTGACCTCGACCCGGTCCGCCCGCGCGATGGCCTCCTCCGCGCTCATGCCAGGCCGCCGATCACGCCGCTCGGCGCGTTCGGCCCACCCCAGGTCTCGCCGTCCTCGAGGAGCCAGTCGTTGCGGCTGTGCTCCCCCTCTTCGCTGTGCGGGGCGTGGCCGGCCGCGCCGCCGCCCATCATCGGCGGGGGCACCGCCGGCGCGCCGCCCCTGCCGGCCGCGGACCCGGGTACGAGCTGGGCGGGACCGCCACCCACGGCGCCGCCGCTGAGCGCGCTGCCCGGCGACAGCGAGGTCGCCGCGACGGCGGCACCGCTGAGCGCACCGGCCCCGCCAAAAGCACCCGCCCCACCGAGCGACCCCGCGCCGGCGAGCTGCGTGCCGGGAAGGCTGGTGTCGGACCCGGTGGGGGTGAACGCCGTCGCCGGTACCGTGCCGGGCAGCGGCTGCCCGGACGTGGGCGGGAGCGGCGTCAACGGGGGCAACGGCGGCAGCGGAGGCAGCGGCGTGGTGGGCGGGAGCGGGACCGTCGTGCCCGGTACCCCGGTGGCGGCGCCGTTTTTGTTGAGCATGCCACCGAGCACGTCGACGGCGACCTTCGCGATGGTCAGCGCGAGCTGGGCGTCGGCCACGTTGGTCTGCGCGTGCGCGGCCTTGATGATCGCCGTGTGCTGGGCGGCCCGGGCGTACAACGCCGGCTTGATCTCGGGCCGGGCCGCCGCGGCCGCGCGCAGCCGCGGTCCGAGGATGACCGCGCCGGTGGGCAGCACCTTGAACCCCTCGGCGGTGGCCAGCATCACGGCCGCGTCCATCGCCGCCTTCGACGCCTGTATCTGCGCACCACCGGCGGCGACCGCCGTCTGCGTCTGCGCCATGCCGCCGATCACCTTGCTCAGCTGGTCGAACAGCGTGGCGGCTTTGTTCTGCGAGAAGGCGTCCTTGGCGGTACCGCTCCAGGTGGGTAGCGCCGAGGCGGCCGCGATGGTCGCCTGTACGTTGCCGAGGTCGACCCCGGCTTTCTTCAGCGCGACGACGGCCACGGTCCCGAGCAGTTCCGGCTTCGCGGCGAGAGCCTCCAGGAACGAGGGCATCACCGCACCTCCCCGCGCACGTGGACGCCGGGGTCGTCGCCGACCGGAAGCGCGCTGGTGAGCCGGGTGCGGACCAGTCCGCGCCCCTCCTCTTGCGCCTCCAGCGCCTTCTCCCCCATCGTCTTCAGCAGCTGGGAGCCGTCGTCGGTCTCGGCGCGCACGCCGCCGACCGCCTGCGTGTAGTCACCGGTGATGACCGTCCGCAGCGCGGCCGCGGTGGCGAAGCCGGGGTCGCGGTGATCATGAGCAGCGCGGCGTTCACCGCGCCGGCGATCGTGTTGGGCAGCTCGTCCGCGGCGCCGGCGTACGTCTTGCTGGTGCCGAACACATCGGACGGCACCATCTCGAACGCGCCGCGGGCACCGGGTGTGCCGGTGGTTTGCTCGTCCACGAAAGTCCTCCCCAGATGGCGGTGCCGCGTCAGGCCGGCGGGCACCGGTGTTTTCCGTGCGAAGATGGTGCGGTGGCTGATCCGATGGGAGACCTGGCCCGGTTGCGCGCGGCGACGTATGCCGGCCGCGACCCGCGCGGGCTGGCCGCCGCGACGGTCGACGGCGACGGCCTCGTCGTCGAGGTGACGTTCGCCGACGGGATCGGGCGCCACCAGCCGGCCGCCGTCGGTGAGGCGGTGCGGCTGGCGGTCAGTGACGCGCGGCAGCGGATGGCGGCGGCGTACCGCGCGCTGGCCCCCGAGCCGGCCGAGGAGCCCAGCGCCCCACACCTGCTGGGCGGGGCGACGCAGGAGCGGGAGGCGCGATGAGCGCGCGAGACCAGGCTTGGCTCGACGAGATGGCCGACGCGGAGCGTCACGAGCAGCTGGCCCGGGCGGCCACGTCGGCCATGGAGGAGTACGGTGCGGGCGCCGCCCGCCTCGCCTCCTCCACTGTGGAGGGCCGCACCCGGGACGGCTGGGTGGTGGTCAAAGTGGACGGCACCGGCGAGGTGCACCAGGTGACCCTGCGGCCCGAGGCGGTGACGCGGTATTCGCCGAGCGCGCTCGGCAAGGTGGTCACCCACACGCTGCGTACGGCGCAGCTGCGCGCCCGCGAGGCGTTCGAGCGGGAGGTGGCCAAGCTCTCCGAGCCGCCCGCGCTCGCCGAGAGCGACGAGCTGCTGCGCCGCGCCCGCTTGGATTGACATCACCGCCTCATCTCTGCCGCATCGCCGGCGCGCCACCCTCTAGGATCACCTTGCCGTCCGGGCCGATCCTCGGCCGGGCAAACTCGACGGCCCGGAAGGGGTTGGGCCACGCCACGTCCCGGGCGTTCATGCCCGGCCGGCCGCTCGCCACCGTGGTCATGAGCTTGCCCTCGTCACGGCTGATCGTGTTGGCCAGCCCTTCCGCGGCGGTCGCCTGCAGGAGGAGTCGGGTGAGGGTACGCCACTCCTCCTGGCCATTCCGCAGCCACTGCCGCCAGCCCTTCGTGAGCAGGCTACCCGCGTGGAACGCCAGCGCCGCCCAGGCGGCGTAGACGGCGACCGACGCGGCGAACACCTTGGAAAGCGTGTTGGCCGTGTCCTTGGCCACCACCGCCAGCCGCTCGGCGGCCATGTGCTGCGGCACCACCTGGCTCTTGTAGGCGTCCGCGAACGGCCCGTTCCAGCTCGAGCTCGCGGCCGTCCCCTGGAACTCCATGTGTGGGAAGTCCGGAAGCTCGGTGCTCTCGCTGATCGACTGCGCGCGTTTGTGGATCTCCAGCCAGAGCTGGATGTCGTGGTGCATGGCCAAGGGTGCGAAGGCGTCCTCGACAAGATCCTTCACCCGCTGCAAGATCTCCTTCGCCTTGGGCAGGAGCGAGTCGAAGAGCTCCTTGAGCTCGCGCTGGGCCCACTCCCACCAGGAGAGCCACCACAGGATGTCGTTGGCCCACTTTTCGAACTCCGCGATCAGCTCAGGTGCCTTGCGCAGGAACTCGCGCAGCTTCTCGAGGTCCTGCGTGAAGTCGTTGAAGAGGGCGGGCACGTCGGCCGCGGTGACGGCGGCGATCTGCTGGCCGGTCACGGTCATCGCGGCAGCCGCCTCTCCAACTGCCGGACCAGCTCGGCCGCCTCGGCCTCGGCGCCCTTGTACTTCAGGATCGCGATCCGCAGCACCTGCTCCATCATCGACCAGACCTCGGCGCCTTCACGGCACCGCGCCACCAACGTCGTGACCAGTTGGTCGTGACCCTGCTGGGCCGCCGCGAAGCTGATCGTCGGCGTCTTGCGGAACTTCATCAGCTCCAAGAGCGTCACGATCCCGTCCTCGTTCTCGTCGCCCTTGTCCAGCCGCGGCCCCTGCGTTCCCCAGATCACGCGGTGCTTCTCGATCTCCGAGTAGACGACTACCGTCTGTCTATCCGCCATGGCTGTCGCATCCCTTTCACGGGTACGGGTCGGGGGCGCCGCCCATCGCGGCGCGCATCTCGGCGACGAGGTCGTTGAGGCGTGCCCCGAGATCCGGGGCCGGCTCGGTGACCGGGGGCAGCCCGGCGCGGGCGGACGCGAGCGCGGTGTTGAGTGCCGATACGAGCTCGTCGGTGTCCTGTTCGGACACCCAGTACGGATCCGCCACACAGGACAATCGGCCCTCGGCGGTCACCGTGATCGTGAGGGCACCATATCCGGCCGCCCCCACCTGCGGCTCCGGCCGGAACGCGATCGGCGCCTCGTCCATCGTGCGGTGCAGGTCGCGGATGACCGTGCTGAGCGAGCGCGACGTCGCGGGCACCTCGGGCAGGCCCGGCTCGTCCAACGGCTCGAACGGCGGCGGGCGCTGCGCGGCCACCGCGTCCGCGAGTACCGTCATCCCCTGCCGGACGGCCACCGCGGCAGCCTCGGTCACGGCCGCCGCGAGCCCTTCCGAGCCGATCGCGCGGAGCCAGCCCGGCTCCACCGCGATGGACTCGGGCAGCCCGTCGGCGTCCACAGTGACCCGTACGGTGCCGCTGGCGTCGGTCGCCTCGACCGGGTCGCGCGGGAGTCGTTCGAAAAGGGCAGGGTCGAGCATGGCACCCCCATGAAAGTGGATCGCGCCGGCGGCCGCTCCGAAGTGGACGGACCGGCCGCCGGGCGCGCGGTCACGCGTGGAACGCGTGCTTGCCCCAGGTCTCCACGTCGTTGTACAGGCCGCTGACGTCGCGGACCGTACCGCCGCTGCTGTGCACGATGGCGACAAGGTTCCGGTACGCGATGCGCCACCGTCGCATGAGGATCTCGAACTCCTCGCGCCCGCCGTCGCTCCAGTCGACCGCGGCCAGCCGCTTCTCGAGCGTCGTCACCTCGGTCTCCAGCGTCTTGGCGACCTGGACGAGCGTGCCGGCACTCTGCTCCATCCCGTCGTACTTGACGAACAGGGAATCGTCATTCATGGCAGGTCCTCCCTCAGACCGACATCTGGCCGCTGTAGTTGGCGGCGGCGGTGCCATCAACCTGCTTGCCGACCGCCGCGACCTGGGTCTTGGCCTGGTCCTGGGCGGCGACGAGGCGCTTGTTGTACTTCTGGAGCAGCTCGGCGACGTCCTGGACCGTCTGCAGGAGCCGGTTGAGGTTCGACCGCCACCGGATCATCGTCTGCTCGAAGTCGCGCGCGGCCATGTCCTTCCACTCGCGTTCCCGCATCTGGTTCATCGTGGCCTCGACGCGGCCGCCCTCGCGCGCGATGACCGCCTTCCTGTCCATCACCTCGATGGCGGCCTTGTTGGTCGCGCCTCCGCCGTGAGTGATTCCTCCGGGTGCCGTCACAGCCGTACCTCCCCATCCTGGTTGGCAACCGCTACGACAGCACTACGAGCAGATCCTCAATCCGGTTCTGTGAACGCGGTCTGAATTAAATTGACGCCGTCCGATCGGCGGACGAGCGTGCCCCGGCCGGCCGGCTGGGGCCCCGGTCGCACGTCGCCGACCAGCGGACCCTCCTCGCGGTTGCCGGACATGACAAGGCCGGGTGAGTCCAGCTCGCGCAGCCCCTGGATCATCGGTTCGAAGAGGGCCCGCCCGGCACCGCCGGACCGTCGCGCCAGAATCACGTGCAGGGCGACATCGCGCGCCTGGGGCAGCAGCTCCTCCAGGCCGCCGAGCGGGTTGCGGCTGCCGGTGGCGACGAGGTCGTAGTCGTCGACGATCAGGAACAGCCTCGGCCCGCGCCACCAGCTGCGCTGGCGCAGCTGCTCGGTGGTCACGTCCGGGCCGGGCAGCCGGCCGGTCATCACGTTGTGCACGCCGCCCGCCATACTCTCGGCGACCTGGGCGGAGGGCGCGTAGTCGAGCAGGTGGTCGCCCTCCACGACGCCGAGCAGCCCGCGCCGGTAGTCGACGATCGCCAGCTTCGCCTCGGCCGGCGTATACCGCTCCACTATGGACCGGACGATGAGGCGGAGCAGGTTTGTCTTGCCGCACTCGGCGTCGCCGAAGACGACGAGGTGCGGCTCGACGTCGAAGTCGAGGTGGACCGGGGCCAGGTACGTCTCGTTGAGGCCGATCGCTATGCCGGGCCGCTCCCGGTCGACCACCCGGGCCAGGTCGGCGGCGGGCAGCACGCGGGGCAGCAGTCGCAGCTTCTGTGCCGGCGGGCCCGGCCACGCCGCGCGTACCCGCTCGACGAGGTCGGCCGTGCCGCCGGGCAGCTCCTCGTCGCCGACCCGGCCGTCCACTCTGGGCACCGAGGCGAGGAAGTGGAGCTTGTCCCGAGTGAGGCCACGACCCGGCGTGCCCTCCGGCACGTTGGCGGCGGCGCGGCGGTCGATCTCGGAGTCGCTCGGGTCGCCGAGCCTCAGCTCCAGCCGGGAGGAGAAGAGGTCGCGCATGTTGTACCGCAGCTCGGCCCAGCGGGTCACGGTCAGCACCACGTGGATGCCGAAGCCCAGGCAGCGGCCGGCGAGCTGGGTGACCGAGCCGTCCAGCTCCTCGAAGTCCTGCCGCAGCGTGCCATACCCGTCGATGACGAAGAACACGTCGCCGAAGGGCTCGTCCGCGAGCTCGCCGCGGGCGCGCCGGTCACGGTACCCGTCGATCGAGTCGATACCCAGCTCGGCGAAGCGCGCCTCACGCTCGTCGAGCAGCACGCTGACCTCGGCGACGGTCCGGCGGACCGACTCGATGTCGCGCCGTCCGGCGACGCCGGACAGGTGCGGCAGCCCTTCGAGGGAGCGCAGCGTGCCGCCGCCGAAGTCGAGGCAGAAGAACTGGACCTCGCGCGGCGTGTGGGTGAGCGCGAGGGAGCAGATCAGCGAGCGGAGCAGCGTGCTCTTGCCGGTGCGCGGGGCGCCGATGATCACCACGTTGCCGGCGGCGCCGTCGAGCTGCACTTCCATCGGGTCGCGGCGCTGCTCGTACGGCCGGTCGACCTCGCCGACCGGCACGGTGAGCTGCTTGCCGGCGCGCCACCGCGGCGCGTGCAGGCCGCGCTCCGGGGTGGTGGCCAGCTCGCCGAGTACGGCGTCGAGGCCGGGCGCGGTGGCCAGCGGCGGCAGCCACACCTGGTGCGCCGGCACGCCGTGGCCGCGCAGCCGGCTGACGATGACGTCGAGCATCGTGGTGCGGGCCGGGCCGCTGGTCTCCTCCTCGCCCGCGGGCGCGGCGGCCTCGGCGGGCGGCGCGGGCGCTTCGGGTACGCGGGTCAGCACGTACGGCACGATGCGGCGGCGGACCGTGGCCTGCGACCGGTGCGCCACGGCACCCGGGTCGCGGTACGCACCCGACACGTACGCCGCGCGGAAGCGCAGCATCGTCTGGGTGCCCACCTTGAGGTAGCCGTGGCCGGGCGCGTTGGGCAGCTCGTACGCGTCCGAGACGCCGAGCACGATCCGGCTCTCGATCGCCGAGAACGTGCGCAACCCGATCCGGTACGACAGGTGGGTGTCCAGGCCGCGCAGCCGCCCCTCCTCCAGCCGCTGGGAGGCGAGCAGCAGGTGCACGCCCAGCGACCGCCCCACCCGCCCGATCATCACGAACAGGTCGATGAAGTCGGGCTTCGCGGCCAGCAGCTCGCTGAACTCGTCGCAGATGATCAGCAGGCTGGGCATCGGGGAGAGCGGCGTGCCGGCCCGGCGGGCCCGCTCGTAGTCGTGGCGGGAGACGAAGTTGCCGGCCGCGCGGAGCAGCTCCTGGCGGCGGACCAGCTCGCCGGCGACCGCGTCCTGCATGCGGTCCACCATGGAGAGTTCCTCGGACAGGTTGGTGATGACCGCGCTGGTGTGCGGGAGCACGTCGAGCGAGGCGAACGTGGCGCCGCCCTTGAAGTCGATGAGCACGAAGTTGAGGTCTTCGGACGAGTGCGTGATGGCCAGCGAGGCGACGATGGTGCGCAGCAGCTCGCTCTTGCCGGAGCCGGTGGCGCCCACGATGAGCCCGTGCGGGCCCATCCCGTCCAGGGCCGCCTCCTTGATGTCCAGCTCCACGACCGAGCCGTCCGGGTTGATGCCGAGCGGGATGCGCAGCCGGTCACGGTCGGCCCGGGGCTGCCAGGTGACCCCCGGGTCGACGGCTGAGGCGTCGCTCAGCCCAAGCAGCTCGGGCAGCTCCATCACCCGCGCGGTCGCCTCCACCGCCTCGACGTGGTGGGAGAGGCGGAACGGCGCGAGCTGCCGGGCGATCCCGCTGGCCTGCTCGACGGTGAGCGTGTCCGGCCGGCCCAGCGGGGTGGCCTGCTCGCCCCGGTCGACCGCGAGCGCGTCGGCCGTGACGTCGAGCGCGAGCAGCCAGCGGCCGGCGTCGCGGGGCACCATGCCGGACAGGTCGAGCACCGTCACGCCCTGCACGCCGGTACCGCGCAGCGGGCTGGCCGGGCCCATCTCCCCGCCGTCGAGCACCACGAGCAGGTGGGCGCCGCCGGTCCAGGGCTTCGCGTCCGGGGAGTGCCGCGGGCGCACGCTCAGGTCGTCGTCGAGCGCCTCCTCCAGCGCCGCCGTCGACTCGAACACCATCCGCGCCGGGCCCGCGCCGTCGGCATTACGGTCGTCCTGCACGTGCGGCAGCCATTTGAGCCAGTCCCACTGCGGGCGGCGCGACGACGGCGCGACGAGCGCGATCCGGATGTCGTCCGGCGAGTGGAAGGCCGCGACCTGGCAGATCATCGCGCGGGCGAGGGCCGCCGCCGCGTCGCGGTCACCGCGCAACACCACCCAGCTGAACGCGCGCAGCTGGATCGCCAGCGGCAGGTCCGGCACCACCGAGTGGGTACGCACGAAGCGGCGCAGCGCCACGGCGGTCAGCGGCTCCAGGTCTTCGACCGGGCGGGTCTCCGGCGGCACGATCGTCACCGCGAGCTTCTGCGTGCCGGCCGCGACCCGTACCTCGGCGAAGTCGTCGTCGGTGCTGCGCCGCTCCCACAGCCGCCGAGAGGCGGCGACCGACCAGAGCGACACCGGCTCCGGATGCCGCCACAGCAGCGCGCTGCGCTGGCGGTCGGCGGCCCGCCGCACCTGGCGCCGGGTCTGGGCGAGATAGCGCATGTACTCGCGGCGCTTGGCGTCCAGCTCGGCTCGGCGGTTGCCCTGACCCCCGCCGCCGAACGACATGCCGAACATGCCCAACATGGACAGTCCGAAAAGGCCACCCGTCACGTACGTCAGTGCGCCGCCGCCGCGACCGGAGTAGAGAACCGCCATCGCCGCCATGCCTGCCACCATCGGCACCACCATGAGCAGCTGGAGCATGCTGCGTTGCAGCGGCTCGGGCAGCTCTGGCGGGGGCTCCATGACCAGCTCGCCGCGGGGCAGCTGGGGGGCTGGCTGGCGGGGCGGACGTCGGACCAAGACCGTGCCCACGCGGGCTAGTATATCGACGCTAGCGATGGGGGAGGTTGGCGTGGCCACAGGGCTGAGCCGGGTCACCGTGGTCGCCCCGCGGGTGCGGGTCGACCTGGCACTTCCGTCCGACGTCCCGGTCGCCGACCTGCTGCCCACGGTGCTGCGGTACGCGGGTAACGACCTGGCCGACGATCCGACCGCGCGCAACGGCTGGACGCTGTCCCGCCTCGGCGGCCAGACGCTGGACAGCTCCCGTACCCCGGCGCAGCTCGACGTCCGCGACGGCGAGCTGCTCTACCTCCGACCGCACGGCGACGACGCGCCCCAGCCGGTCTTCGACGACGTTGTCGACGCGGTGGCGACCGCGGCCCGGGATCGGGCCGGGCGCTGGGATACCGCCGCGACCAAGGTTTTCGGCCTCACGGCCGGCGTGCTCGCCCTGCTCGGCGGCGCGGCCGTGGCGCTGCTGGCCGGCCCGCCGCAGGTCGCCGGCGGGCTTGTCGCGCTCGGCATGTCCGTGGCCCTGCTGGTCGGCGCGCTGGTGCTGGCCCGGGCGCTCGGCCAGGTGGGCGCGGCCACCGCGCTCGGCCTCGTCGCGATCGCGTACGCGGGGGTGGGCGGGCTGATCGTGCTGGCCGGCGACCTCACGCTCGGCGAGCTGCGCTGGGCGCACATGCTCGTCGCGGCGACCGCGGCCGTGGTCGCCACCGCGGTGGCCGCCGTCGCGGTCGCGGCCGCCGCCCCGGTCTTCCTCTGCGCGGGGGCCTGCGTCGCGGCGGTACTCGTGACGGCCGCGATCGGCGCGGGCTTCGGAGCCGATGTCGGGGCGGCCGCGCCGGTGACCGCCGTGGCCGCGTTCGCCACGCTGCCGGTGCTGCCGATGCTCTCGTACCGGCTGGCCCAGCTGCCGGTGCCGGCCGTGCCGGACGCGCGGGAGAGCCTGCGGCAGGACGACGAGACCGTCGACGGGCTGCGCGCGCTGGCCCGGGCGGACCGGGCGGACGCGTTCCTCGCCAGCATGCTCGGCGCCCTGGGCGTGATCGGCGCGGGCGCCGCGGTCGCGGTCTGTACCGACGGCGGCCCCGGCCTCGCGACAAGCGCGGTGATCGGGCTGCTGATGGTGGCCCGGGCCCGCTGGTTCCTCGGCCGGGCCCAGCGGCTCCCGCTGCTCGCCGGCGGTGTCGTGGCGCTGGCCGCCGCGACGGTCGCCGGTTTCCTCGCCGCCGGCCCACTGCTCCGGCTCACCGCCGTGCTCGGCGCCGCGCTGGTGGCGGCCGGGGCCAGCATCGGGTTCGCGCTGGCCGGCGGGCGGCGGCCGAGCTCGCCGATGTGGGGCCGGGCGCTCGACATCGTGGAGATCGTGCTGATCCTCGCGCTTGTGCCGCTGGTCACCTGGACGAGCGGCCTCTACGGCTGGATCCGCACGATCCGCGGTTGAGCCCGCCCTGACAGCCGCCCGCCTCGCCGCAGGGTGATCAGCCGAAAAGGTGGCGCTCGATCGGGGTCGGGGTGAGCCACGCGTACCGCACCGAGCCGGCCCCGAACGCCGCCACCATCTCGTCGTCCATCGCGGGGAGCCGGGAAACCAGGTCGGCGCGGGCGCCCAGCGCGGAGCCGAGCAGCGCCGCCTCGGGCTCGGGCAGGCGCTGCACGAGCAGCACGTCCGCGGCGGCGAGGAGCGGCACGCTCGCCGGGGTCACCTGGGGCAGCACGGTCAGGCCGGTCTGCCACGGGCGCGGCAGGCGGCCGGCCGGAAACTCCGGACCCAGGTCGTGTACGCGCAGCAGGGGCCGCGCCGGGCCGGCCTGCGGTCCCTCGCTCCCCGGTGCCGCGAGCGTCACGTGCCCGCGGCCGGCGGCCTGGTCGAGCGTGAGCCAGTGCGCGGTGTCGGCGACCGAGCCGGGCCGCGCCGGATCCCGCGGGTCGCGGGCGGCGACGGTCACCGCGGCGCCGTGCGCGAGGCAGCGGAACAGCAGCAGCCGCGCCGCCCACCAGCCGCCCACGAACGCCACCGACATCGGCTCGCGCGCGAACAGCCGGACGAGTACCGCCCGGCCGGCGCTGTCCCGGCCGAGCACCACGCCGGACGGCTCGACGCCGACCGCCAGGTGGGCGAGCGTCTCCGCCGGTACCGCCCGCGCGGGTGCCACCGACCGGCCCGCCCTCACCACGGGACCAGCCCCGTCGTCGCGCCGGTCGGGGCGGTCGCGTAGACGCCGGCCGCGTGCTCGCCGTTGAGCCGTATGAGCCGGATGCCGAGCCCGGCCGCGCTGGTGCGCAGGTGGCGCACGCACGCCGCCATGCGGTCGGGCGCGGCGACAAGCCGGACCACGGCCTGTGCGGCCACGCCGCCCCTGCCGGCCCCCAGCAGGACGGCCGTGTGCACCGCGGCGGCGTCGGGCACCTCGGCGAGCCGGGCGAGCAGGCCGTCGGCGCCGCGGGCGGGCCAGCTCCGTACCGCGAAACTGATGTGCGAGTCAGGGCTGGCCTGCCAGCGCGACCAGCTCTCGCCCGGCGGACGCGGGCCCTGTCCACATGCGACGCCGAGCGCGTCGCGGAGCCCGGCGGCGTCGAGCACCCGGTGGGCCAAGCCCATGCCGGCCAGCTCGCTGCCCAGCCGGGAGACGGCCGCGGCGAGCGCCCGGTGCACCCCGGCCGCCCCGCCGCCACGGTCCGCGGCGGCCGCCGCGCCGTCGCGCACGCCGAGCCGCACCGCGATCCAGACGTCCAGCGGGGCGGGCACCCCGAGCGCCTGGCGCAGCTCCACGTAGGACCGTGCGTAGGCGGACCGCGGATCGCCCGCGAACGGCACCCGCCGCGTCACCACCTGTAGCAGTGCGGCCGGAAACGCGGCGTCCGTCGCCAGCCGGGCCAGCCGGTCGAGCCGCAGCTCGGTGCCGCTGCCCCGGGCCAGGCCGTCGTGCGGCACCACCGCCACCGCGGCGAACCAGCCGAGCGCGTCCGCGCCGACCCCCACCGCCCCGGACCTGTCGGTCGCCGTGGCCAGGCTCAGCTCCGGCGCCAGCACGGCGAGGGCGTCCCGGGGCGCCGCGGCCCGCGCCGCGCCACGCCGGCGCCACAGCCGCCAACGCGCGGCGGCCACCTCGTAGCCCCAGCGGCCCTGGAACCGCAGCACCGCACCGAACAGCACCACCACGCCCACCGCGCCGGTCACGCCGGCGGCCACCGGCGGGAACGCGTAGGCCGCCGCGGCCAGCGCGATCGCGACCTCGACCGCGACGACCTGGGTGGCGCCCACCCGGCCCGCCGGCCGGGCGACCGCCGTCGACACCGCCATGGCCAAAACCCTACTGGCAAATCGTGAACCCATCGACGCCGCACGACGTAGCTAGTGTGTCGTCCGGCTGGAGGAGCGGGAGTGCGATGTGGTCTCGGCGTGAGCAGGTGCAGGCGTACCGGTTCCTCACCCGACGGATCGGTTCCGCGCTGCTGTCCGGCGAGCCGGAGACCAACGAGCTGCCGATGCGGCGGTTCGGGATCTCGGTCGCGGGCAGCATCGCGATCGCCGGGCTGGTCTTCGCCGGCGTCGCCGTGTACGGGCTGCTCCGCCCCGCCGGCCGCGAGCCGGTGGCGAACGCCATCATCGTCGAGCGCGAGACCGGCGCGAAGTACCTGTACCTCAATGGTCTGCTGCACCCCGTGCTGAACTGGACCTCGGCCCGGCTCGTCCTCGGCGAGGCCCAGCCGGCGGTACGCACGATGGCCGGCGCCTCGCTGCGGGACGTGCCGCGCGGCCGACCGGTCGGCATCCCGGACGCGCCCGACGCACTGCCGGGCAAGGGCAGCCTTGTCGGCGCGCCGGTCACTGTCTGCACCGCGCCCCGCGCGGCGAACTCGGTCACGCCGGCCACCCACGTCCTCGTGGGCCGGGTACCGGCCGGTGGCACCGCGCTGGGCGAGGACGATGGGCTGCTGGTCACCGCCGGCGACGAGCGCTATCTACTGTGGCGGGACACGCGGCTGCGGATCCGGGACAACGCCACACTGGCCGCGCTCGGCTGGGCGGCGGTGCGACCGACCACTGTGGGCCTCGGCTTCCTCAACGCGGTACCGGCGGGTCCGGACCTTGTCGCGCCCAAGGTGCCAGGTGCCGGCGCGACCGCCCGGACCCAGGTCGCGGGCGCGGCGGCCGACGTGGGTGACCTCTTCCGGGCCGCCGGCCAGTCGTACGTGATGGTGCGCGACGGCCTCGCCCCGGTCGGCGAGGTCGCCGCCCGGCTGGCCGCGGCCGGCGGGGCCCAGGTCACCGACATCACCCCGCAGGAGGCCGGCGCGGCGCTCGTCGAGGGCGACGTCGAGCCGCCGGGGTACCCGACCGACGTGCCGAAGGTCCGGGGCGCCGAGTTCGCGATGGCGTGCGCCACCCCGCTCGCGACCTACGACACTGTGGACAGTGAGCTGACCCTCACGCCGGAACAGGTCGCGCCATCCCGCACGGGCGCCGACGGGGTGCTGACCGCCGACCGGGTCGCGGTACCGGGCGGGCACGCCGCGCTGGTCAAGGCCGCCACCGGCCCGGGCGCCACATACCTCGTCACCGACCAGGGACTCAAGCACCCGCTGCCGGCCGAGGAGCGCGACGCCGTGCTCGCCGCCCTGGGGTACGCGGGCGTAGCCCCGGTGCCGGTACCGGACATCGTCCTCGCGCTGATACCCACAGCGACCGCGCTCGACCCGAAAGCCGCGACGCTGCTCGCCCCACCGGCGACCGTCGCGCCGCGGCCCACACCTCCTGGGGAAGGTACGTGATGGCAGCGGACGAGACGTCAGTAAGCATCCTGTCGCTGGAGGACTTCCGGCAGCGGCTGGAGCGACGGATGGAGGAGGCGGGGGCGGCTCTGCTCGCGGTGCTCACCCCGCCCGGGTCCGAACCGCCGGCGCTGGGCGAGTTCCACCACGCCAAGGAGACCGCGCTCCGGCACGGGACCCTGAACGACGAGTACGCCGACGGCCTGCGCCGGCTGGTCGGCGCGCTCTCCGCCGCGCAGACCGCGACGGCCCAGGTGGTCGAGCGGTACCGCACAGCGGGCGACCTCGCGAACGCGCGGGTCGCGGAGCTACAGGCTGTCCTGCGTCCCGTGGAGGAGGCGCTCAATGGCGGACAAGACAATGGCTGACGAGTTCTACGAGCGGTACCGGCACCTGAGCCACCAGGAACTCTTCACCCAACTTCAGGCCGGCTCGCCCCGGCAGGTGGAGAAGGTGATCGGCGCGTGGCGGGCCGCCGAGGAGGCCGCCGAGGCGGTCGCCACCACGCTCGGCCGTGACCTCGGCGCGCTGTCGCTGACGTGGAACAGCGTCGCGGGGCGCGAGTTCCAGTACCGGCTCGGCCTCATCTCCGCGTACGCGCGCAAGCTCGCCGACGAGGCCAGCGCGATCCGTACCGGCCTCGCCGTCATGTCGACCGCGCTGCGCCAGGCCCAGCGGCAGGCCGAGCCCGAGCAGGCCGACGTTGTTGTGGGTCCTGCCTCCGGCGTCGTCGGCCCAGCGTTCGGGCACACGATGGTCGAGGAGGAGCGGGCCAAGTCGCGGGAACGCCTTGCCGTGCTCGTCGCCAACCTCGCCACCGAGTACGTGCTGACCGACCACGGTGCCTGGCCCCGCTCGGTCCCCGCCCCGCCACCGGACCTGCCGGCCGGCGTGGGGCTCCCGCCCGCGCTCACACTACCGCCGGCGACCGAGCTGGCGGGGGCGACCACATTGGACACGGCACCCCGGCCCGCACCGCTGCCCGGGGGTGGCGGTGGCCTGGCCGCGGCCGGGATCGGGTCCGGGGGCGGCGGTCCGGTACTGGACCTCTCCCCCACGACTGCGGCGGCTTCTGCCCCGGCACACACGCTGGGCGGCGTGCTGAGTGGCGTGAGCGGCGGCGGCCGGGGCACGACGGAGAACGTACGGCCCGAGGCCCGAGGCGGTGGCTCCTCGGCCGCCACGGCACCGATGGCCCCGATGGGCGGGGTACCGCCGGCGGGCGCGATCGGCGCCGCACCGGTCGGCCGCACCCCCGACGGGTACGTCGTCAACGACCCCCGCTACGCGGACGACGCCGCGTCGTGGTCCAACGTGGACAACGTGGAGTGGGACGACGGCGCCAGCCCACCCCCGTCCGTCATCGGCGACCCCCGCACGACGGCGTAGCGCACGGCCATGTCGCAGACTGAGCACCAGATGCCCGCGCCCCCGCCGGACGAGCCGATGGGCTGGCCCGCGGAGCCGACCCCGATGTCCGCCGACGACCCTTCGGCCCGCGCGGCCGCCGCCGAGCTACGCGCCCGCCCGCGCTCCCCGTGGGAACCCGCCGTCGTGGCCCCCCGCCCCGTCCGGTGTGGACGTCGCCGACCACACCCGACACCTTCAGGGCGGCGGCACCCTCGCGCCCGGCGCCGCCGGCCACAGCGCCCATCTCCCCCGTCCCGGCTCCCGCACCGGTCAGCCCGCCGCCAACTTGGGCCGCACCGGTCGGCCCGCCTTTGGCCCCAGGTGGCCGGGTTGCCTTGCCACCGGCGACCGCGGGCCCAGGCGCCGCGCCCCCGGCCCCAGTCGCGCCGGGTCCCGGCGTGCCAGTCGCTCAGGCCGGCCCGCCGCCGGCTCCGGGTGGCCCGATCGCCTTGCCAACCGGGACCTCAGGTCCCGGCGCGGCGGCGCCGGCCACCGTCGCCCCGGTTGTTGGCTTGCCGGCCGCCCAGGCCGCCCCCGTGTCAGCGCCCGCAGGCTCGGTTGCCCAGCCACCAGCGACAGCGAACGCTGGTGCGGCGGCACCGGCCACGGTCGGTCCGCCTTGGGCCTCCGTCTCCTCGCCGCCGTCCCCCGTCTCCCCGCCTGCACCGGCGCGGCTGAATGGTTCGCCGGTTCCGATCAGTCCGGCGGCCACCATCCCGCCTCCGCCGGTGGTGTCCGTGCCGCCGCGGACCGTGCCACCCGCGCCGGTCGTGGTCTCGCAGCGGCCGCTTCCGCCACCGCCGACGGTCACCGTGCCGCCGCCCTCCCGGCGCCGGCAGGCCATGCGGGCGCCGCGCGAGATCCCGGGCCTACCGCCGCCTCCGATGGTGCCGGCCACGCCGTCGTCGCCGTCATCGACGCCACCGGTAGTCGCGCCGGCGCCGCCGCCGACGGCGTTCCTGTCACCGCCGCCCGCGTCACCGGGCCTGTCCGCCAGGCTCGCGCCGCAACCGGCTCCGGCACCGCCACCGACGGCGCCCCTGTCACCGGCGCCGATGTCGCCGTCCGTGGCGTCTCTCTACCAGCGACCTACGTCGCAGTCACCGGGCCTGGCCGCCGTGGTCGCGCGGGCTGTGGTCGTCCCGGCAGTAGCGCCGGCGCCGACCGGCAAGCCCGACCTAGCCGAACCAGCCGCCCAGGCCGCGCCAGTACCACCGACCAAGAGCAAACCTGACCTGGCCGAAGCCACCGTCCAGGCCGCGCCAGCAGCGGCGCCAGCGCCGACCGGCAAGAGCAACAAACCCGACCCGGCGGGAACAGCTGCCCAGGCCGCCCCGGCAACGACGCCAGCGCCGCCCACCAAGAGCGACAAACCCGACCCGGCCGAAACCACCGCCCAGGCCGCGCCAGCAACGACGCCAGCGCCGACCGGCAAGAGCAACAAACCCGACCCGGCGGGAACAGCAGCCCAGGCGTCGACGCCGACACCGGGCACCAAGAGTGACAAGCCGGGCCCGGCCGAAACCACCGCCCAACCCACCCAGGCCGCGCCAGCAATGACGCCGACGCCAGCAGGCAAGCCCGACTCGGCGGGAACAGCTGCCCAGGCCGCGCCGGCAGCGGCGCCATCGCCGACCGGCAAGAGCGACAAGCCAGACCCGGCCGAAACCGCCGCCCAGCCCACCCAGGCCGCCCCGGCAGCGGCGCCGACCTCGGCAGGCGCGAGCGGCAAGAGCGACAAGCCCGACTCAACCGAAACCGCCGCCCTGCCGGCCCAGGTCGTCCCGGCAGCGGCGCCGACGCCGCCCGGCAAGGGCAAGCCGGACCCGGACGAGACCGCCGCCCTGCCCGCGGTGGTGAGCACGTCGAGTGCAGTGCTCCCGCCGCCGACGGTCGTCATTCCGCCGCCGGGGCCGGCGCGGCTCGGATCGGCGGCGGGGCTGCGGGCGGTGCCCGCACCACAGCCGGTGCGGCTCGGGCCGCTGCCGCCGCGTATCGGGAGGCCACCCGTCGTGGCCCCGGCGACGATGGTGCCAGCCGTGCCTGCGACGACGGTGCCGGCCGTGGGGCCGGCCACGATGGCGCCCGCCATGATCGTGGCCGCTGTGGAGCCGACGACGGCGGTGCCTCTGACGGCCGTGGTGGTGGACGCCGCCGAGAAGCGCCGGAGCCGGCCGGCCAGCCGGATCCTGCTCGGCCTGCTTGTCGGGCTGCTCGTCGGATTCCTCGTCTTCGGGGCTGCCGGCTACCGGGTCGGCGTGCGCAACCCGGTCGCCAGCGGCGGCGAGGGCGGGGGGCGACAGTCTACGGTGGATCCGTTCGGCGAGGACAAGGCGCTGGCCGCGTTCGCCGCCGCCTGGCTGCCTGACGCGACGGGCTGTGCGAGCGCCGCAGGCGAAGAGGGCGAGCAGTCCCGCGTCTCGTGCACGCTCGGCAAGCTTGGCCTCCACTTCGTACGCTTCGCGTCGGCGGCCGAACGGGACACGGCCCGGCTCACCCGCCGGCAGCAGCACGACGACGCCCAGCGGCTGGCACCGGGCGCGACCCACGTGCTCCGCCGGCCCAGCGCATCGCAGCGTACGCGCGGTGAGTACATCGAGTTCGCCTACATCTCCGGTACCGGCGCGGACGCCCCCATCGTCGCCGGCATCTGGTGGGACAACGGTGACGAGCCGATCGCCGCGTACCTCGAGGCGCCGCTGGCGAAGGATCTCGACGGCAGTTGGGCACCGCTCCGCGACGCCTGGAACCGCTACAGCTAACCGGCGACGCCAATGCCGCCCACGAAACCGCAACCCACCGGGCCGCACCATAGAGTTTTCGGGGTCGGGATTTCTTTCGCGGACTCTATTCCATGGTGAAGATTTGAGCTACCGCGATCGCCATCGCGGTCCAGGCCGTTGCTCCTGCGGCCTCACCCTCCCGGTCAACAAATGACGCGACCGCTGCTCGCCACACGCCCGTGGCTGCGGGCCTATCACGTCTCCGAAAAGGGCATTCGAATATCCCTAGATCGACGAATCTAAACTGGTGGTCTTGGCGGCAGCACGAGACAATTATTAGGTGGACGAGGACACGTTAGCCCAGCTCACCGCCCTTGCGGCCAAATGCGCTGACGCCTCGGTCTGGCCCCTTTCCGACGACGCGCTCGTTGATTGCCTGGACACCATTCACCAGATCACACAAACGCTCACCGCCGCGCAGTCGCATTTGATCCGAGAAATTGATGGGCGGGGTTTGCCGGTCGCAGGACATGCGTCGAGTATGGGCGTGTGGTTGCGGGAGCATTTGCGGGTCAGTATGCATGCGGCGAAGCGGATGGTCGAGTTGGCCCGGGCGGTGGATGAGCGTCCCGCTCTGGACGCCGCGTTGGTCGCCGGTGTGGTGAATGCTGAGCAGGCGGCGGTCGTGGCCGCGGCGATCCGGGACCTGCCCGTCGAACCAGGGTTGGTCGACCGGGCTGAGGCGGTGCTGATCGGTCAGGCGCAGCAGTTCGAGCCGGCCATTCTGCGCAAGGCCGGGGAGCGGGTCCTCGCTCATGTGGCGCCGGAGCTCGCTGATGCCCGGGATGCTGCGGTGTTGCGGCGGCAGGAGGGTCCGGGCGTGGCAGAGCCGCGCGTTTCAGCTGACCCGGTTGGGTGATGGGCGGGTGCGGGTGACCGGTTGGTTGGACGAGGTCGGCGCCGCCACCGTCAACGCCGCCCTGGACCCGTTGTGCGCCCCGCGCCATGACGGCGACGAGCCGCGCACACCCGCGCAGCGGCGAGCTGACGCGTTGGTCGCCGTGTGTGACCTGGCCACCCGCACCGAGCAGTTGCCGGACAACGGCGGCCAACGGCCGCACGTCGTCGTTACCGTCCCCTTCGCCGCGCTGCGCGAGCAGGTCGGGGCCGGCACGCTGGACACCGGCGGCCGGGTCAGTCCCGCACAGGTCCGGCAGCTGGCCTGCGATGCGCAGATCATTCCGGCGGTGCTGGGCGGCGACGGCCAGGTCCTGGATCTGGGTCGGACCCGGCGGCTGATCACGGGGTCGTTGCGGCGGGCGCTGGAGCTGCGTGACCGGGGGTGTGCGTTTCCGGGCTGTGACCGGCCGCCGCGCTGGTGTCACGGGCACCACATCCGCGCCTGGGTCGAGTCCGGGCAAACCTCGCTGGACAACAGCGTCCTACTGTGCGGCTACCACCACCGCATCATCCACAGCGGACAGTGGACCGTCCGGCTCGCGGCCGATGGGTTGCCGGAGTTCATCCCGCCCAGCCATGTTGATCCGCACCGAGAGCCACGCCGCAACCTCTACCACCACCGCGCATGACACACCCACGCGTCCGACCATCAACACCGACCCGTGGCAGGCAACAGCGCCCGGGCCGCAGTGAGCGGCACCGCCATCCGGGTGACCTTTGTCGACCTCAAGCACCCCGACCGACTTCCGAGACCAGCACGACTCGGCGCACCAGGGCGTTGGCGGGCGGCATCAAGCAGTCGATCGGCTCCGGGCCGTCTCAGGGGCCGGGCGGAGGTGGAGGAAGTCCGTTACGCCGATCGCCGCGAGCATGGGGCGGACCGGGGTGGCACGGCGGCGCGGGTCGGGTCGTGGACGAGGCGCGGGTCGGTCAGGCGGACCGGGTGGCGGCGGATCTCGACCACGCAGTCCCCGGCGGCCAGCACGTTGCGGGTCCAGTCGCCGACGCCGTAGACGAGCGCGACCGCGTACCCGTCGCGGGTCTTGAAGATGTTGACGGGCGTCCGGTATTCGCGGCCGCTGCGGCGGCCGTGATGGACCACGATGCCGAAGCCGGGCAGCTGCCGCACGATCGGGCCGAGCACATGGTTGCTCGCCACGCGGTTGATCCTGGCCATCCGGCGGGGAAGGACCATCCGCTCACCATACGCGCGTGCCGGGTGAGAATGCTGCCATGACCGGACTGGGCGCCGCATCCGGTCCTGGACACGCCAGACAAGAAGGCACGCAAACGGACCGCCCAGGACATCGCACACACGCATCCCGCGGGGCGGCACCGAGCTGGGCTGGTCCGCGACGGGCGGTAGGCCCCGCCGCGGCGGGGTAAGAAGAAGCAATGGCGCCGACCAGGACCAAGTCGGGGCGTGAGGAAACGCTCGACGAGTACCGGAGCAAGCGCGACTTCACGCGTACGCCCGAGCCGTCCGGCGACGGTGGTGGCCCGGAGCCGGGTGCGCCGCTGTTCGTCGTGCAGCGCCACCGCGCCCGCCGGCTGCACTACGACTTCCGCCTCGAGATCGACGGTGTGCTGGCGAGCTGGGCCGTGCCGAAGGGGCCGACGCTCGACCCGAAGGCACGGCGGGCCGCCTTCCACGTCGAGGACCACCCGATGGAGTACGCCGACTTCGAGGGCATCATCCCGGCGGGTGAGTACGGCGGCGGTGACGTCATCGTGTGGGACACCGGCACCTGGCAGCCCGCCGAGGGGGTGGACGACCCGGGGCGCGCGCTGGCCGGCGGCGAGCTGCACCTGGACATGTACGGGGAGAAGCTGCGCGGCCGCTTCGTGCTGGTCCGTACCGGCAACGACAGCAACCGCGAGCGGTGGCTGCTGCTGCACAAGAAGGACGAGTTCGCCAAGGGTGGCTGGGATCCGGAGGAGCACCCGCGCTCGGTGCTGAGCGGCCGTACCAACGAGGAGGTCAAGGCCGACCCGGACCGGATGTGGCAGTCCGACCAGCCGCCCGCCCGCGCCGCCGTACCCCTGAAGGCCGCCGCCGACCCGGCGGGCGACGACGAGCTGCGCGAGCTGGACGAGCTGCGCGCCTCCGGCGGTACGTGGCACGTCTTCGGCCGCGAGCTCAAGGTGACCAACCTCGACAAGGTGCTCTTCCCGGGCGGCCCGGCGAGGAGCCGGTCACCAAGCGCGAGCTGCTCCGGTACGCGGCCCGGATCGCGCCCACAGCGCTGCCGTACCTGAGACGGCGGGCGTTCAACATGCACCGCTACCCGAACGGGGCGGAGGAAAAGGGCTTCTGGCACAAGGAGCTGCCCAACCACGCGCCGGACTGGCTACCGCGCTGGAACAACCCGGACGCCGACCCGGGCGAGACCCAGACTTACCTTGTCGTCGACGAGCCGGCCGCACTCGTGTGGGCGGCCAACTTCGGCGCGCTGGACTGGCACGCCTGGACCTCCACAGTGGACCACCCGGACCGGCCGACCTGGGCGCTCGTCGACCTCGACCCGGGCGACGACACGAGCTGGGAGGACATGCTCGCGCTCGCCCGCCTGCACCGGACCGCCCTGGAACACGTCGGCGTACGCTCCCGCCCGAAGGTCACCGGCCGGCGCGGCATCCAGATCTGGGTGCCGATCGCGCCGGGCCCCGACTTCGCCGCCACCCGCGCCTGGGTGGAGAAGCTGTCGCGCACCGTCGGCGCCGTCGTGCCGGAGCTGGTGAGCTGGAAGTGGGAAGTGAAAGAGCGCAAGGGCAAGGCGCGGCTGGACTACACGCAGAACGCGGTCAACAAGACGCTCGTCGCGCCGTACAGCCCGCGCCCGGCCCCGGGTGCGCCGGTGTCGGCCCCGATCGACTGGACCGAGCTCGAAGATCCCGGCCTGCGCCCGGACGGCTTCACGATCCGATCCATCGTGGACCGGATCGCGGAGCGGGGCGACCTCTTCCAGGAGCTGCTGGACCACCCGCAGAAGCTGCCATCGCTGGACTGACGCGCCAGGGCCTAACCCTTCGCGGAACGCCGGTGGCGGGCGAGCCGCCGGGTCACGATGACCACGGCGACCGCCACGACGGAAACGGCGAGCAGCGCGAGGACGACGCGCCCATAGATGCTCTCCACCCGCCGCCACGATCCGCCGGCCAGGTAGCCGAGGAGCGTGGAGGCGATTCCCCAGGTCACACCGCCGAGGATGTTCCAGAACAGGAAGTGCGGGTACGGGATGCGGGCGGCGCCGGCCACGGCGGGTACGAGCGTCCGGGCGAAGCCCACCCACCGGCCGAGGAAGACCGAAGCGCCGCCGTACCGCCGCATGAACGCCTCGGCCCGGTCCCACCGCGACGCCCTGACCCAGCGGCCCAGCCGGGTCGAGCGCAGCCGGGGGCCGAGGCGATGGCCGATCCCGTAGCCGATGGTGTCGCCGATCACCGCGCCGGCGATACCGCAGGCCGCGACCGCGGCGACGTCGACGTGCCCCAGGCCGGCGAGCACGCCGCCGAAGATCAGTACGGTCTCGCCGGGCAGGACCAGGCCCACGAAGATACCCGCCTCGGCGCACACCACGGCGAAGATCACCAGGTACACCACCCAGTCGGGGGTGCCGGCGAGCCAGTTGACCAGCGCGGTCACGCGCTCGACAGTACGGCCCGGCGGGCGGCTCCGGGGCGGATCCGGCCGACTGTCGAATCCGGCCCCGGTCCGGTCATCATCGGGTAGGAGGTAACTATGTTCGACGAGCTGTTTCCGATCCTGACCACCGCCGACCTACCGCGCGCGCTGCGCTTCTACCGGGACCTGCTGGGCGGCACGGTGACCTACCAGTTTCCGCCCGAGGGTGAGCCCGGCTATGTCGGGCTCGATCTCGGCGGCTCGCACCTGGGCATTGGCCGCCAGGAGGAGCCGGGGGAGCTCTTCAACGACCGGGTCACGCTGTGGCTCTACGCGTCCGACGGCGACACCGCGGTGGACAAGCTCCGCGCCGCCGGGGTAAAGGTGCTGGCGGAGCCCACCGACCAGCCCTGGGGCGAGCGGATGGCCACGGTCGCCGACCCGGACGGCAACCGGGTGATCATCGCCACGCGGGCCACGATGAAGTGAGCGGAGGGGCCGCTAGGCGGGGACCGCGGCGGTGACCTCGACCTCCAGCACCGCCCCGGGCAGGAAGAGGCGGCTGACCTCGACCGTGGTGCTGGCCGGCGGTACGGTCGCCGGCGTCGCGGGGAAGAGGGCGCGGCGGACCGCCCCGTACGCGGGCAGGTCGTCCAGGTCGGTCATGAACGTGCGGATGTGCGCGACGTCGGCGAGCGTCGCGCCGTGCGCGGCGAGGATCCCGGCGATGATCTCGAAGATCCGCTCCGCCTGGGCGCCCGCGTCACCCGGCGCGACCACCTCGCCCGCGTCGTCCACCGCCACCTGGCCGGCGAGTAGCAGCAGCGCGCCGCCTCCGCCTGCGTCCAGGCGCGCCACGTGGGCGAAGCGGTCGCCGAACGGCGCGGCCACGCTGGGTGGATTGTCCAAGTTGAGGTCCATGTCGCTCCAGTCCGATAGGTACCGCAATGTCCGTGCCACCGGCTGGTGCCCCCGTGGCCACCAGCCGGCGCGGCGCCCACGCTAGGGCCGCTCCTCCCATGCGACCAACGAATGTCCGGAATCGCAGCGATGCGTGACTAGCATGACTTCGTGGATACGCGGCTGCTGGAGGTGTTCCGGGCCGTCGCGCGGTACGGATCGATCACCACCGCCGCCCGGCAGCTCAGCTTCACCCAGTCGGCCGTCTCCCGCCAGATCGCCGCGCTGGAGGCGGAGCTCGGCGCGCGGGTCTTCGACCGGCTGCCGCGCGGCGTGGCGCTCACCGAGGAAGGCCGGGCGCTGCTCCCGCACGCCGAGGCGGTGCTCGACCGGCTCACCGCGGCCCGCCGCGACCTCGACGCCCTGCGCGGGCTCGGCGGCGGCCGGCTGCGGGTCGGCGCGTTCCCCACCGCCGTGGCGGCGCTGGTCCCGAGGGCGCTCGCCACCTTCCGCGAGGCGTACCCGGATGTCGCACTGTCCCTTGTGGAGGGCACCACGCCCGTACTCCTGGATCGGCTGGCCGCCGGCGACGCCGACGTCGCGGTCGTGAGCTTCTCCCCCACCGGCCCGATCGACCAGGCCCGGTTCGAGCTGCACCACCTCCTCGACGAGCGGCTACTCGTCGCGGTCGCCCGCGGGCACCGGCTGGCCCGCCGGCGCACGGTCCGCCTCGCCGACCTGACCGGCGACCCGTTCGTCGTCGGCTCCGCGACCGCCGAGGAGACACTGCTGCGGGCCAGCCTGCCCAGCGGCTTCCAGCCGCGGATCGACCTCGTCGCCGCCGAGTGGACCGGCAAGCTCGGCCTTGTCGCCGCGGGCCTGGGCGTCGCGCTCGTGCCGGCGCTGGCCGTGCGCGGCACGCCCGCCGACGTCGCGCTGCTCCGCCTGCACGCCGACGACGAGTCGGTCCGCCGGGTCTTCGCCGCCACCGCCGCCGGCCGCACCGTGCCGCCCACCGTGGCCCGCTTCCTGACCCACCTGCGCGGGCCGCCCAAGCTTTCCGCACCACGCGCCGATGAGTTTGCGCGCGCCGGGTCGTCTAACCCGGCAAGTAGCCAGAAGGAGAGATCATGACCAGCCCTGAGACGCACACCGTCGAGGCACCCGGCGCCGTCATCACCTATGACGTACGGGCGGCGGCGGAGAGCACCGAGCCGACGCTTCTGATGATCGGCTCACCCATGGACGCGGCCGGGTTCGCCGCCCTGGCCGTGGAGTTCCCGGACCGTACCGTGGTCACCTACGACCCGCGCGGCACCGGGCGGAGCGAGCGCTCCGAGTCCGGCGAGGCCACGCCCGAGCAGCACGCCGACGACCTGCACCGGGTGATCTCCGCGCTCGGCGGCGGGCCGGTCGACGTCTTCGGCAGCAGCGGCGGCGCTGTCAACGGGCTGGCGCTGGTCGCCCGCCACCCCGAGCAGGTGCGCACGCTGGTGGCGCACGAGCCGCCGTCCGCCGCGCTGTTGCCGGACCGTGAGACGGCGCTCGCCGCCGTCCGGAGCATCCGCGACACGTACCAGCGCGAGGGCTTCGGCAACGGGATGGCCAAGTTCATCGCGCTGGTCGGGATCAAGGGACCGGTGCCGGCCGAGTTCGCCGAGCAGCCCGGGCCGGGCGCGGCCGCCTTCGGCATGCCCACGGAGGACGACGGCAAGCGCGACGACGCGCTGCTCGCGCAGAACATCATCACCTGCACCCAATACGAGCCGGACTTCGGCGTGCTCGCCAGCGCGTCGACCCGGATCGTGGTCGCCGTGGGCGCGGACTCGGAGGGCGAGCTGGCGTACCGCGGCGGTCTGGCCGTCGCCGAGCGGCTCGGCACCGAGGCGGTCACCGTGCCTGGCGGCCACGGCGCCTACCTGCCGGCGGAGTTCGGCATGGGCGGCGACCCGGCCGGCTTCGCGATCGCGCTCAGCAAGATCCTGAACGAGCGCTGACGGTACCGCCGACGAGCGCGGCCGGCAGCACGCTGGTCGCGCTCGTCGACGCTTCGCTAGATCTCGTCTAGCGGAGATCTAGCGCCCCTGGGGCAGCAGACTGACGAGGGGCGACACGATGAGAGTGGCATCGAAGGACGGCACGCCGATCGAGTACACCCGGGAGGGCAGCGGTCCGGCGGTCATCCTGGTGGGCGGTGCGCTCGACGACGGTGCGGAAAACGCGGCGCTCGTGCCCGCGCTGGCGACCGACTTCACGGTCGTCAACTACGCGCGGCGCGGGCGGGGCGGCAGTGGCGACACGCCGCCGTACGCGGTCGAGCGGGAGATCGAGGATCTCGCGGCGCTGATCGCCGAGGCCGCCGAGCCCGCCCACCTGTACGGCGTCTCGTCCGGCGGGATGTTCGCGCTGGAGGCGGCCGCCGCCGGGCTGCCGGTCGCGAGGCTGGCGCTCTACGAGGTGCCTTACGACCCGTCGCCGGGCGCGGCGCCACGCTACGACGAGTACCGCGAGCGGCTCGCCGAGGCGCTCGGGGCGGGGCGGCGGGACGAGGCGCTGGCGCTGTTCATGCGGCTGGCCGGCTCGTCGGACGACGACATCGAGGGCGCCCGCACCTCGCCGTACTGGTCCGCGCTGGAAGCCCTGGCACCGACGCTCGCGTACGACGCCGTCCTCTACGGGCCACCCCCGGCCGAGCGGCTGGCCACCGTCACCCAGCCCACGCTGGTGGCGACCGGCGGCGCGAACGAGTTCTTCGGGTACGCGGCGGACGCGGTCGCCGCGCTGCTGCCGTCGGCGGTGCGGGAGACGTTCGGCGGGCAGGGGCACGTCGCGGACCCCAAGGTGGTGGCACAGGCGCTGCGCCGCTTCTACCTATGCTGACCGGAAACACAGTCGACCTACCCCGGCCGGTCGTGCACGATCTTGCTTTGTGAGGGGCCTGCTGCGCCGGATGGCGCTCGACGTCACGCCGCTGCGTACCTCGCGGGACTACCGGCTGCTCTTCGCTGCCAGCGGGGTGTCGGGCTTCGGGTCGTTCATCACCTACGTCACGATCCCCTTCCAGGTGTACGCGCTCACCGACGACCCCCTCCTCGTCGGCCTGCTCGGCGTCTGCGAGCTCGTACCGCTGCTGTTCATGGCCTTTGTCGGCGGCGCGCTGGCCGACTACCTCGACCGCCGCGCGCTGGTCTTGGGCGCGGAGGTCGCGTTCACCGCGCTCTGCGGCGTGCTGCTGGTCAACGCGCTGCTGGACCGGCCGCACCTGTGGCTGCTCTACCTCGTCGCCGGGCTCACCGCGGCCATCGACGGCATCCAGCGGCCGGCGTTGGAGGGGCTCACGCCGCGCGTCGTCAAGCCCGACGAGATCCCGGCGGCCAGCGCGCTCAACGGGCTGCGGATGCAGATCGCCCAGCTCGCCGGCCCCGCGCTCGCCGGGGTGCTGATCGCCTCGATCGACATGGCCTGGGTGTACGCGGTCGACCTCGCCACGTTCGCGTTCTCGCTGGTGTGCCTGTCGCTGATCAAGGCGGTGCCACCCCCGCCGGACGCGGAACGCCCCTCGCTGCGCTCGGTGGTCACCGGCCTGCGGTACGCGCGGAGCCGCCCGGAGCTGCTTGGCACGTACCTCGTCGACATCAACGCGATGTTCTTCGCGATGCCGCAGGCGCTGTACCCGTTCATGGCCGGAAGGCTGGGCGGCCCGGCCGTGCTCGGCCTGCTCTACGCGGCACCCGCGGTCGGCTCGCTGCTGGCGACGGTCACGTCCGGCTGGACCGGGCGGGTACACCGGCACGGGCTGATGGTCGTGATCGCCGCCGGCCTGTGGGGCGTGGGCATCATCGGCTTCGGGCTGGCCAACTCGCTCTGGCTGGCCCTGCTCTGCCTGGCCTTCGCCGGCGCCGCCGACATGGTCTCGGGCATCTTCCGGATGACCATCTGGAACCAGACCATCCCCGACCACCTGCGCGGCCGCCTGGCCGGCATCGAGATGATCTCGTGGGCGACCGGCCCGCTGCTGGGCCAGCTCCGCTCCGGCGTCGCCGCGCGGTACATGGGCATCGGCGGCTCGGTCATCTCCGGTGGCATCCTCTGCGTGGCCGGGACGCTGGCGCTGGCCGCCGCCATGCCGGCCTTCCTCCGGTACGACGGTCGCGACGGTGCGGCCAAGAAGAAGACCGCGGACGAGGAGTGGGCCGCCCGGGCGTCGACCTCCGTGGCTTAGGAGGCGGCTCCAGTCCACCCCACATCCTGCCCGACCAGAGTCTGTCCACAATGGCATTCAGGATGGGGATTAGAGCTACCGCGACGTCCGCGGTGGTCCGGACCGCTGCTCCCGCAGCCTCACCCTCCGCGCTTCACACCCCACCCGTCCTCGGCCCGACGCAGGCATCTATCTCGCCGTAGGCAAATATCGGGGTAGCCACCAGACCGCACGACGCACGAACCTTGATGCCAGAAGGTCTTCAGAAGCCGGAGACTGGGTTCTCTTTGTTGATCTCGCTCATCGCGGTGTCCGTCCAGTCTCCGTAGTCGATGTTGCGCTGCCGGAGGCGGCGGGTCCAGCGGCCGCCGTCCAGCAGGCCGGCGCTGCGGGCGGCAACCGGCGCGATGGCCAGCAGGGCGGCGTCGCCGTACAGGGCGACCACGGCGCCGACCCGGACCGGCGACCACGCCTCCACGTCCGCCGTGCGCGCCTCAAGGTCGGCGACGTCGGCCGCGTACTCACCGCGGAGGCGGCGTAGCGTCCGGGCTCCGGCTATGGTGCGGCGGGGCAGGAACCAGACGCCCGCGGCGGCGCAGACCACGACCGCGAGGACGCCCGTCGCGGGCGGGAGCACGTCGAACGACACCAGCCGGGCGGTCGCGACGCCCGATACCACCGCGAGCGCGAGCGGCACCGTCACCCGGACCCATACGCGGCGCAGCAGCCCGCGCCGCTCCAGGCCGCGGCGCACCTCGCCGACGGTGGCCCGGACGCGGGGCATCTCGCCGACCTCACGTGCGCCGCGCCAGCCCAGCAGCGCCGCGAACAGCACCTTCTCCAGCGGCTCCCCGTCCCGCGGCGAGCTGCCGACGCGCTCGATCCGGCCCCGCCGGTTGCTGTTGAGCCGCCCGCGCCGCAGCAGCATGACGAGCCCGGCCCGGATCGTCGCCCACCGGCCGCCGGCGAGGCAGGCGATCTCCGTCACCAGCAGCTCGCCGTCCCCATGCGTACCCCTCATGCCGGCAGTGTGCGCCACACCCGCCCGTCGGATCCCTACCAAAACGCGGCCGAAGCCTCAGCCCCGCCCAGCGAGGTCACCTGTGGCGGTCGCGCCGGCTTCGGTGGTCTTGCGGAGGAAGTCGGCTAGGAGCTTGAGCTGCTCCTCGTCGTAGCCGGCGCAGATGTCGTCCATCGCCCCGTTCATCCCGGCGTAGAGCGCGAACACCTCCCGCCCCCGCTCCGGCAGCGCCCGCACCGTGACCGCGCGCCGGTCGGCCGGGCCGCGCTCGCGGGCGACCCATCCGGCCTGCTCGAGCCGGTCGAGGATGCCAGTCACCGTGGCCGGGTGCACCCCCGCCTGGCGGGCGAGCGCGGTGGGGCTGAGCGGCCCGTGCCGGCTGATCAGGTCGAGGCAGTCCAGGTCGACCTCCCTGAGGTCGAGGTGGGTACCGACCTGGCGGTTGAGCATCGAGAGCTGGTTGCGCAGGTCGCGGACCGAGTCCTTGATCTGCGTCGTGAGCTGCCGACGGGCGCGCTGGTTTCCAGATGTTACGGGGCTCATATTGTCTGGACCTCAAACTCAAATATTATGGAACTCGTATCGTACGGCACCGAGAGGACAGCACCGATGAAGCTCACGGTCGTGGCCGCCACCGGCGGTATCGGAAGGCACCTGGTGGAGCAGGCAGTCGCCGCTGGACACGAGGTGACCGCGGTCGCCCGCCGCCCGCGGGGGCTGCCGGAGGGCGTACACCCTGTCGCAGTCGACCTCGCCGCCCCCGCCATGGCGGCGCTGGGCGCGGCCGTGCGCGGCGCGGACGCCGTCCTGTCCGGGCTCGGCCCCCGCGACCCGCGCGCCGACGTGGGCATCACCTCGCGCGGCACCCGCGCGATCGTCGCCGCGATGCAGGCCGAGCACGTGCGGCGCATCATCGTCGTCAGCGCCGCGCCGGTCGGCCCGGTGCCCGTGCCGGGCGAGCCGGCGCCACCTCGGCACGACCCCGGCGACGGCTTCTTCATGCGGCATCTGGGGGCCCGGTTCGCCCGAGCCATGTTCGGCCGGCACTACGCGGACCTCGCGCTCACCGAGCAGATCCTGCGCGAGAGCGGCCTGGAGTGGACGGTCTCCCGCCCGCCGAAGCTCACCGACAAGCCGCTGACCGGCCACTACCGCGTCGCCCTCAACCGCAACATCCGGGGCGGCTTCTCGGTGCCCCGCGCCGACGTCGCGCACCACATGCTCCGTATGCTCGACGAGCCGGAGACGGTCAAGCAGGTGGTCGGCATCGCCAGCTGACTCATACGCCAGCCTGCTGAATCGCATCTCATTCTGCTGTTGGACGGCACAGGCCCCGGTGGCGATAGTAAGATCATGAGTTACGTCGCCGCATCGGACCGCTACAGCAGCGGTATGCAGTACCGCCGGACCGGCCGCTCGGGCCTCGACCTGCCAGTCCTGTCGCTGGGCTACTGGCACAACTTCGGCGATGACAAGCCCTTCGAGACGCAGCGGGCGATCACCCGGCGCGCGTTCGACCTCGGCATCACGCACTTCGACCTGGCCAACAACTACGGCCCGCCGTACGGCTCCGCCGAGGTCAACTTCGGCCGCCTCGTGCGCGAGGACCTGCGGCCGTACCGGGACGAGATCGTCGTCTCGACGAAGGCCGGCTGGGACATGTGGCCGGGCCCGTACGGGCAGGGTGGCGGCGGCCGCAAGTACGTGCTGGCCAGCCTCGACCAGTCGCTGGGCCGCATGGGCTTGGAGTACGTGGACATCTTCTACTCGCACCGGTACGACCCGGACACCCCGCTGGAGGAGACCGCCTCCGCGCTGGACGCCGCGGTCCGCGCGGGCAAGGCGCTCTACGTGGGCATCTCCTCCTACGACGCCGAGCACACCCGCCAGATGGCCGCACTGCTGCGCGAACTCGGCACGCCGCTGCTGATCCACCAGCCGTCGTACTCGATGCTGAACCGCTGGATCGAGACCGAGGGCCTGCTGGACGCGACCGCCGAGGTGGGGGCCGGCGTCATCGGCTTCACCGCGCTCGCGCAGGGCCTGCTCACCGACAAGTACCTGACCGGCATCCCGGACGGCTCGCGGGCCACCCAGGGCAAGTCGCTTGACCCGCAATCCATCGACCAGACCCGGGTCGCCCAGCTCAACGCGCTCAACGACCTGGCCGGTGGCCGCAGCCAGAGCCTCGCCCAGCTGGCGCTCGCCTGGGCCCTGCGCGACCCGCGAGTGACCTCGCTGGTGATCGGTGCGAGCAGCGTGGGCCAGCTGGAACAGAACGTGGCCGCCCTGGACAACCTCGCCTTCACCGACGACGAACTGTCCACGATAGACAAAATCCTGGACACCGGTACCGCCTCCGTCGACATGTGGCGCGCCGCCCGGGAAGGCACCCTTTAGACTAAATTCCAAACAGCGAGGTATTGGCCCCGGTCCGCGCCAGTCGCAGACCGTATGCTCCCGCGGGCACCGCTGCGGCCGGCGGCTCGCTGGCGCTCCCCGAGATCCCCGACCTCCGCTGCCACGTCCGCGGTCCAAGCCCAACCCCGACCCCGGCGCGGGAGATCGTGGTATCGAACTGCCCCTCCAGGGGCAACTAAGTACCACGATCTGCCCGGCGGCGTCCGTCGTCGCGCCGATCAAGGCAAACCGAGCGGGCTTCGGGCGCATGCCTACCCTTTGGGTAGACCCCCGCCCGACCGCCGAGCTAGGTCAAGGTTGGGCTTGGAGCGCGGACCAGGCAGCGAAGGTCGTGGTCGGCCCGACCACGCCCCCGGGGTGAGCTTGCACAACCGCGGAGGGTGAGGCCGCGGGAGCGACGGTCCGGACGACCGCGGACATCGCGGTAGCTCAATCTCCTTGGTTTTGGACCTTTGTCCGCGACAGGACGCCGACCCTCTGAAGAGGCATGGGATGGGTGAGGCTTGCGCAGGTGGCGCACAATCCGGGCGTGGTGTGGTGGCGGCGCAGGCCTGAGTGTCCGGTACGGCCGGTCGAGCAGGACTGGATCGAGCGGTCGATGGACTGGTTCGTCGCGGAGTTCGGTACGGCGGTGCTCGCCGGCCCGATCGTGCTGCCGACGGACGACTACTTCCCCGGCGCCTACGTGGGCAGCCGGGCGGATGTCGAGCGGGTGATGGGGCTCCTCTGCGGGCACATGGGCGTCGACCCGGAGCGGGTGGAGCTGGAGCATTTCTCGGACGAGGATAGGACGGAGCTCTCCTCGCACGTGCCGCTCAACACGACGTGGTCCGGGGCGGCGGGCCATCACCGGATGCGCGATGGGCGGTCGGTCATCGGGATCCGGGAGCAGCAGGCGCGCCGGCCGATGGCGCTTGTCGCCACCATCGCGCACGAGCTCGGGCACGCCCTCCTGATCGGCAGCGACCGGATCTCCGTCGGCGAGCGGGAGGACCACGAGCCGCTCACCGACCTGCTGACCGTCTACTTCGGACTGGGTATCTTCACCGCCAACGCGGCCTTCGAATTCTTCCACGAGGCGCGCGGCGGGATCACCTACACCGGCCGGAACACCTACACCAGGACGTCCCGGCTGGGCTACCTGACCGAGCCGATGTACGGGTACGCGCTGGCCCGGTACGCGTGGCTGCGCGGGGAGAGCGACCCGGACTGGGCCGACCACCTCGACACGAACCCGCGCTCGTTCCTCATGCGCGGCCTGCGCTACCTGGCCACCATCGAGCCGGCCGGCCGGGCGTAACGCGAGCGCGGCCCGCTCGACCACCGTGGCGATCGAGCGGGCCGCGAACCCGTCAGGTCACGCCGGGCCGCTGATGATCGCGGTCAGCGCGTCGATGTCGCGGGTCAGCACCACGCGTACGTCCGCGTCCGGCACCAGCGCGGTGTCGGTGGCCAGCACGCGGAGCGCGGCGAGCTGCTGTAGCGCCCGCTTGTCGTTGCCGGCCGCCTCCGATACACGGGCGGCCTCCAGCTTGTTCGACAGCTTCTGGTGAGCCGACTTGGAGAGCTGGCCCGTGCTGCGGAAGCGGTCGATCAGGTTCTGCACGTCGCGGAACGACGTTTCGACGTAGAACCGGACCGTCGTGGTCGTGCGGTTGCCGGCCTTGTCGGTGGCGGTGACGGTCAGCTCGTGCATGCCCAGCCCGAGGTCGTACAAGGGCTGGACCCGCCCGCTGGCGTACGCCGCGCCGTCCATCGTGCCGACCGTCGTGGCGATGCCGGACGTCGGGTCGACCGCCTGGTACGTGATCCGTACGTCCAGGCTGTCGCCGTACACCCCGCCGTCGGCCACGCCGGCGACGATGGTGGTCGGCCTGGTGCCGTCGACCTTCACGATCGCCGACTTGAGCGCCTCGGCGTTGCCGGCCGCGTCCGTGGCCCGGTAGCGCAGCTCGTGCTCGCCGTCGCCGGTGATGTCGACCGGACCGGTGTACGCGGTCCACGGGCCGCCGTCGAGCGACCACTGGGTCGTGGCCACGCCGGCACCGCCGTCGGTCGCGGTGAGCGTCACGGGTACCGCGCCCGCGTGCCAGCCGTTGTCGTTGGCCGGCGCGAACGCGGCGGTCGTGAGCGGTGCCGTCCCGTCGGTGCGCAGCGTCACCGTACGGGTCTGCTCGACGTTGCCGGCCTTGTCGGTGGAGCGGAAGCGCACCTCGTGCTGACCGTCACCGGTGACGCCGAACGGTCCGGTGTAGACCGTCCACGTCGTACCGCCGTCCACCTGGTACTGCGTGGACGCGAGGCCGCTGCCGCCCGGCTCGTCGGAGGCGGCCAGCGTGACCGTCGCCGCGCCGGTGTACCAGCCGCCGGACTGCGGGCCGGTCAGCGACGCCTGGGTCGACGGGGCGGTGGTGTCCGCGCCGCCGGTGGGTGCGCCGTAGACGTTCAGGTCCCACAGCGAGTAGCCCCACTCGGTGCCGCGCTCCGCGCAGTACACCCGCACGTAGCGACCCACGCCGGCGACCTCGATGTCGTCGATGCCGCCGTCGCCGTTCGTGGTGCTGTACACCGGGGCCCAGTCGGTGCCGTTCGTCGACGTCTGGATCTCGTACGACTTGGCGAACGCCGCCTCCCAGTTGAGGCGCACGCGGCTGAGGTCGTACACGGCGCCGAGGTCCACGCTGATCCACTGTGGATCGCTGTGGACACTCCCCCACCGGGTGGAGGCGTTGCCGTCGACCACGTTGCCTGGCACGTGCGTGCTGTCCGGCTCCACACTGGACGCCTCGGTCGGCTTGCCACGGG
Source organism: Phytohabitans flavus (assembly GCF_011764545.1). Lineage (GTDB taxonomy): Bacteria > Actinomycetota > Actinomycetes > Mycobacteriales > Micromonosporaceae > Phytohabitans > Phytohabitans flavus. Next base: position 2,936,292 of record NZ_AP022870.1, read on the forward strand.
CGAGGTCGTCGCCGGTGGTACCGCCCGCGCGTACCCGGATGTTCCGGTAGCTGATCTCCAACCCGGCGCCGTCGTTCTGCACGCCGATGTAGCCGTTCGCGATGGCCCGGTTGCTCATGTAGTCGGTGATCTTTACGCCGTTGAGGTAGACCTCGACGTGCTGCCCGCTGACCCGGATGTCGTACGAGTTCCATTCACCGGGCTCGTTGAGGTTGGCCTCGCGCAGTGCGGTGTCCGGCCCCTTGAAGCTGTACACGCTGCCGGTCGTGCGGGTCGGGTCGTTGTCGGTGGCGTCGATCTGGATCTCGTGTCCGCTGTCGACGGGTTTCCACGGGTCGTCACCGGGGTCGGGGAAGCCGATGAAGACACCGCCGTTGTCGTCGCCCGGCATCATCCAGTCGACCTTGAGCGAGTAGTCGCTGAACGTCCGGACCGGGAACCACAGCAGGCCCATGCCGCCGACCGAGCTGATCGTGCCGTTGTCCAGCGTGAACCCGCCCGGACCGGCGTGCTGCCACTGGTCGAGGCTGGCCTGGGTGCCGTCGAAGAGCGGCGTGTAGCCCGCTTCCGGCCGGCAGTCCCCGGCCGCGTCGCCGGCGGCCAGCCGGATGCCGCCGAGCAGCATCTTCAGGTAGTTCTCGTCGGCGAACGACTCGGTGGTGTGCCCCATGCCGGTGTACCAGGAGCGGCCACCGTCGTAGCGCTGGCACCACGTGATCGGGTGGTCGGCACCCATGCCGCCGCCGCTGTAGCTGGACTCGTCGAGGTTGGCGAGCACCTTCACGTTGCCGCGCGGGTTGGTGCGGTAGTTGTACCACTCGTCGGTGCGGGTCCAGGTCGGCGGAAGGTGCGCGGTGGACGGGTTGGCCCGGTCCTCGAAGCGCACGGTCGCCTGCTGGGTCGCCGGGTGCGACTGGAAGTACGCGCCGACGAGGCCGCCGTACCACGCCCAGTCGTACTCGGTGTCGGCCGCCGCGTGGATGCCGGCGTACCCGCCGCCGCCCCGGATGTAGCCCTCGAACGCCGCCTGCTGGTTGGCGTCGAGCACGTCACCGGTCGTGGAGAGGAAGATGACCGCCTTGTACTTGGCGAGATTTTCCGGGGTGAAGGCGGCCGCGTCCTCGGTGGCGTCGACGGCGAAGCCGTGCTGCTCGCCGAGCCGCTCGATCGCCGCGACGCCGGCCGGGATGGAGTCGTGCCGGAAGCCGGTCGTCTTGGAGAAGAGCATCACCCGGTAGCCCGGCGGCTCGCCGCCCGTCGTCTCGCCGAACACGTTGAAGTCGAACAGCGAGTAGCCCCAGGCGGTGGTGCGCTGGGTGCCGTGCATGCGTACGTAGCGGCCGGATCCCTCGAACCGGATGTCGTCGATGCCGCCGTCGCCCGCGGTCGTGCTGTAGACGGTGGTCCACTCCTGGCCGTCGTTCGAGGTCTGGATCTCGTACGCCTTGGCGGAGGCGGTCTCCCAGCTCAGCCGTACCCGGCGTAGCTCGTACACCGAGCCGAGGTCGACCTGGATCCACTGTGGATCGGTGTACTCGCTGGACCAGCGGGTGGTGGCGTCGCCGTCGACGACCAGCTCGGGCACCCGGTACGCCTCGTAGGTGGAGGAGGCGACCACCGGGCGGCCGCGGGCGAGGTCGCCGTTGCCGGTACCGCCGCCGAGGAACGTGAAGCTGTCCACGTTGAACAGGTCACTGCCGGCGGCGCCGCTGAACGTGAGGTACATGCTGCCGGTGCCGGCGGGAGCGGCGATCGCGGCGTTCACCGTCGTGAAGTTTTCCCAGCCGCCGGTGCCGGGCACGGTGAGCGTGCCGGCGACCGGGCCGTCCGGGGATCCGGTGCGCACCTGGATCTGGCCCCCGCCGCCGGCTCCGGCGGAGACGACCGCGCTGATGCCGGTCACCCGGTCCAGGTCGTACGGGCTGAAGCCGACCCACTCACCATTGTGGATGGAGCCGACGAAGCTCCCCTCGGCGCGCGGGCTCGCGGTGACCGCGACGTTGCCGCTGGAGGTGGCGAAGTGCTCGGCCTGCCGGTGCCTCGGCTGGATGACGATCTGCGAGTTTCCGGCGAGTCCACCGGCGTCCGTGTACGACGCGTCGATGACGCCGAAGAGGTTGTCGCTCGCGTTGTGCTCGCTGTTCGCGGTGGTGTGCAGCACGCCGGTGCAGCCGGTCTCGCTCGTGATCGGGTGGCCGTGCTGGTCGTGCCCGAGCACGAAGCTCACCGTCACCTTTGAACAGTCCACCGTGGAGTCTTCCGGGTCGGAGACCGTCACGGTGTACGGGATCGCGTCGCCGAAGCCGAAGACCGAGCCCTCGACCGGCGCGGTGATGGTGACCGTCGGCGCGGTGTTGCCGACCGTGACGGTGACCGTGGCGTTGCCGAAGTTGCCGGCCGTGTCGGTGACGGTCACCTTCGCGGTGTAGCTGCCGTTGTTCTGGTACGTGTGGGTGGGGCTGGCCGCGGTGGAGGTGCCGCCGTCGCCGAACGTCCAGGCGTACGAGAGCTGGTCGCCCTCCGGGTCGGTGGAGCCGGTCGCGTCGAACGCGACGGTCAGCGGGCCGGTGCCGGAGGTCTTGTCCGCGTCGATCACCGCGGTCGGCGAGCGGTTGCCGCCCGGCGCGGTCTCGATGCGGTACAGGGCGGAGTGCTCGTCGCCGTTGAACCAGCCGGCGCCGTAGTCGAGCACGTAGAGCGCGCCCTCCGGGCCCATCGCCATGTCCATGATGTGCTTGTGGGTCCACGGGAAGGCGGCGATCGTACCGGCGCTGCCGTCGCCGTCCGCGGTGATCGTCTTGATCCAGTCCTGGGTGAACTCACCGGCGAAGAACTTGCCGTCGAAGCTTTCCGGCAGCTTGGTCGCCGAGTCCAGGCCGGCGTCGAAGCGGTAGACCGGGCCGGCCATCGGACCGCCGCCGTTGCCCAGCGGCGAGGACATGCCGCCGTCGTACGCGATCCAGGCCGGCTGCGCCGGGGGCAGCTCGCGGAGGCCGGTGTTGTGCGGTGACTCGTTCACCGGCGCGGCGCAGTCGAACTTGGGGCCGGAGGTGCCGGTGGCGAAGTCGTAGTCGTTGTAGGGCGTGTTGTAGCCCTGGCAGTACGGCCAGCCGAAGTTGCCCGGCCCGGTGATCCGCTCGAACTCCTGGTGCCCGCCGTCGCCCCGGTTGGGGTCGGCGGCCTCCGCGTCGGCGGCGTAGTTGCCTACGTACACCGTGCCGGTGGCCTTGTCGACGGAGAGCCGGAACGGGTTGCGGAAGCCCATCGCGTAGATCTCCGGGCGGGTCCGCGCGGTGCCCGGCGCGAAGAGGTTGCCGGCCGGGACCGTGTACGTCCCGTCGTCCTCCGGGTGGATCCGGAGCACCTTGCCGCGCAGGTCGTTGGTGTTGCCGGCGGTACGCTGCGCGTCGAAGTCCCAGCTGTACCCGTCACGCTCGTCGATCGGCGTGTAGCCGCTGGACGACCAGGGTTGGGTGTCGTCGCCGGTGCTCAGGTACAGGTTGCCCTGCGCGTCGAAGTCGATGTCGCCGCCGACGTGGCAGCACATGCCCCGGTCCGCGGTCACCTGGAGCAGCTTCTTCTCGCTGGCCAGGTCCACTGTGTTGTCCGGCCGCAACGTGAAGCGGGACAGCTGGTTGTGGCCCTGCCAGCGGGCGAAGTCGGCGTCGGTGCCGTTGGACGGCGCGTCACCGGCCGGTGTGGAGGCGAGCACCGGCGCGTAGTACAGGTAGATCCAGCGGTTCGACGCGAAGTCGGGGTCGGCCGCGATGCCTTGCAGCCCCTCCTCGTCGTGCGTGTACACCGGGATCGTCGCGGCGAGCTTGGTGCCGCCGACCGGGTCGGTGGCGAAGATGCGCCCGTCCCGCGACGTGTGCAGTGCGGTGCGGTCGGGCAGCACGGCCAGGGACATCGGCTCGCCCATGGCGGCCGGTCCCTTGGCGAGGGTGACCTCTTGCAGGATCGGTTCGGCGGCCTTGGCCTGCGCGGACGCGGGGGTGGCCGGAACGGTGAGTGAGGTGAGGACGAGTGCGGCACAGGCCAATGGCGCCAAAAGGCGACGGCGCATCGCGCGCTCCTTCCCGTTGAGTGATGACTCAGCGGATCGAAGTGGGACAGGGCGCGCCGCCGCACCTGGAACAGGCCGTAAGAACAATGTGGACAATCCGGTCAGGGGCCACCGTGCCACCGCGCGGCCAAAGATCGGATGTGTGCTGACGCGAATGTACCGGCGGCCCGGTGACCCGTCAACGAGTGATCAGCAGGCCGGCGTAGTCCCCGGCACGTGTGGCCGGAAGATTTGGGCTACCGCGATGTCCGCCGGGCACCGGACCGCTGCTCCCGCGGCCTCACCCTCCGCGGTTCACAACCACAACCCCGGCCGGTCTGGTCGACGCGGTCGACGCCGCCGTGAGATATGGGCCGAGCTGGAGGCCGCCGACGCATCCCGGTGGCCCCGGCCCGCCGGGCCGGTGCTGTTTTGGTTTGTGTAGCGCGGAGGGTGAGGCCGCGGGAGCAACGGTCCGGACCACCGCGGACATCGCGGTAGCCCAAATCTTGAAATAGATCCTCTCGTGCTCTCGAAATAAGCGTCCGCGACGCGCACGGCAAGCTCCGCCTCCAGCTCGCCCTCGCGCTCCGGCGCCTCCACCGCCATCCCGGTTAGGTTCGGAAGAAGATGTTGACGCAGACGGTGGCCACGACGGACAGCACCAGCGACGCCACGATCATCAGCAGGCAGCCGGGCCCGCCGCCGAGCGACCTGATCTCCACCTTTCCGATGCGCACGTACCCGAATACCCCGGACGGGCGGCGCTAGTCGGGGGTCAGCGGGCGTCGAGGAACGTGAGCACCGCGAGCACCCGCCGGTGGTCGTCGTCCGCCTCGGCCAGCGCGAGCTTGGCCAGGATGTGCCGCACGTGCTTCTCCACCGTGCCCTCGGTCAGCCAGAGGCGGCGGGCGATGCCCGCGTTGGAGCGCCCCTCCGCCATCAGCGACAGCACCTCGCGCTCCCGCGAGCTGAGCGCGGCGAGCGGGTCGTTGCGGCGGCGGGCGGTGACCAGCTCCTGGATCAGCGCCGGGTCGACCACCGAGCCGCCCCGCCCGACCCGGCCCAGCGTGTCGATGAACTCGGCCACGTCGCTGACCCGGCTCTTCAGCAGGTAGCCGACCGCGCGTCCGCTGGCCAGCAGCTCCATCGCGTGGTCGAACTCGGCGTGCGCGGAGAGCACCATGATCGCCATGTCGGGGTGCTCCTGGCGGATGGCGCGGGCCGTGTCAAGCCCCTCGGTGGTGTGCGTCGGCGGCATCCGGATGTCGATGACCGCCAGGTCGGGGCTTGTCTCCCGGACCAGGGCCAACAGCGCCGTGCCGTCGCCGGCCTGGCCCACCACCGCCAGGCCGGAGCGCTCCATGAGGCTCGCCAGCCCTTCGCGGAGCAGAATGTCGTCATCGGCGATGGCGACCCGCAACGGGGTCGCCTCGCCGTTCGCTGTCATGGTCAGGATTATCGGGCATGCGCCACCCGCGCGGTGGCCTGCCTCCGCCAGCGCAGCCACAGCAGCACCACGCCCACCGCGGCGTCCGCGGCCAGCAGGCTCCAGTTGAGGATCGTGTACAGGTGCACCTGGGTCTGCGTTACGCCGGGCGCCTGGCCGAGCTCGATCATCCGGAGCTGGCTGGCGGTGCCGGTCAGCAGCAGCGTGAGCCACACCGCCACGATGCCGGCCGCGTCCCACATCGCGTGCAGCGCCGAGACCACCAGGAACCAGCCGAACACCGAGCCGCGCGGCCTGGGCCGGCCGTTGCGGGCCCGTGCCGCGGTGGCGAAGAGCACGCCGCCCAGGATCGCGGTCCACAGGCCGTGGCCGACCGGGGCGAGGGCGCCGCGCAGGGCCTCGGTCTCCACGACGTTCAGCAGGGAGAGGCCGCTCGGGGTGAAGAGTGAGGTGAACGCGTAGCCGGCGCTCTCCAGGGCGGCGAACCCGAAGCCGACCGAGGCGCCGAGCACCATCCCGTCGCGGACCGTGTAGCGGGTCAGGTGGCGGGACAGCAGCCACAGCGCGCCGAGCTTCACCGCCTCCTCGATGAGGCCGACGCCCACGAAGCCGAGCCCCGAGGGTTGCCGTAGCAGCGCCGACTCCAGCACCGAGGCGCCCAGCACGCCGAGCACGCCGCCGACCACGAACGCGGTGAAGATCCGCTGCGGGGTCAGCACGCCGTCGGCGCGGGCGAACGCGAACGCCACGAACGTGACCGGCACCAGGAAGCTGCCGAGCAGGATCACGGTCGGGACCAGGTTGACGTTGAGCGTGGCGAAGGTGATCAGCACGGTCGCCGCCCACAGCGCGGCGCCGACGAGGAAGAGCTTCAGCCAGCTCGGCATGTGACGGCGGTGCCGGACCGCCGCCTGGGGGTAGGCCGCCGGGTACGGTGCCGGCTCGACGAGAGAGGTCATAGCGCTCATACGAAGAGGCTCGCAACGAGGGCGCTCTCCGCGCTTCGCTGCCAGCCTCCGTTTCGAGTACCCGCTAGCAGGTACTTGCCTTACCGGGTATCCCTCTACCGGGTAAAGGAGGGGCGCGGGATGTTGCGGAGGTTGGCCGCGGCGAGGTCGACCATCTTGCCCACCCCGCCTTGGAGCACGACCTTCGTGGCCGCCAGCCCGAAGCCCTTCACCTCGCCGGGCGTGACATGAGGCGGGATGGCAAGCGCGTTCGGGTCGGTGACCAGGTCGACAAGCGCGGGGCCGGGGTGGTTGAGAGCGTCACGGAACCCGCCCAGCACCTCGACCGGGTCCTCGATCCGCACCGAGTGGATGCCGAGCGCCCGCGCGACCGCCGCGTAGTCGACCGGGCCGGTGTCGGTCGCGAAGTCGGGCAGGCCGTCGACCAGCATCTCCAGCTTGACCATGCCGAGCGAGGAGTTGTTGAACACCACGATCTTCACCGGGATCTGCTGCGTGGCCACGGTGATCAGCTCGCCCATCAGCATTCCCAGCCCGCCGTCGCCGGACATCGAGATCACCTGGCGGCCGGGGTAGGCGAGCTGGGCGCCGATCGCGTGCGGCAGCGCGTTCGCCATCGAGCCGTGCACGAAAGAGCCGATCATCCGGCGCCACCCGTTCGGCGTGAGGTACCGGGCCGCCCAGACGTTGCACATGCCCGTGTCGACCGTGAAGATCGCGTCCTCGGCGGCCAGCTCGTCGAGCACGCGGGCCGCGAACTCGGGGTGGATCGGCATGCTGTGGTCGATGTCCCGGGTGTATGCCTCGACGACGTCGCCCAGCAGCTCCGCGTGCCGCTGGAGCATCCGGCGCAGGAAGCCGTCGTCCTTCTGCTCCACCAGCGGCGTCACCGCGCGCAGCGTGGCCTCGACGTCGCCGTGTACGGCCATCTCGAGCGGGGTGCGCCGGCCGAGGCGGGTCACGTCGTGGTCGACCTGGATGGTGTGCTTGCCGGGCAGGAACGCGTCGTACGGGAAGTCGGTGCCGAGCATCAGGAGCAAGTCGGAGTGGTGCATCGCCTCGTAGCAGGCGCCGTACCCGAGCAGCCCGCTCATCCCCACGTCGAACGGGTTGTCGTACTGGATCCACTCCTTGCCGCGCAGCGTGTGCCCCACCGGGCTGGAGAGCTTGGTGGCCAGGTCGATGACCTCGGCGTGCGCGCCGCGGGTGCCCGCACCACAGAAGAGCGTCACCGAGGTCGCCTCGTTGAGCCGCTCGGCCAGCTCGCGTACCTGGTCCTCGGCGGGCGCCACCCGGCCGGTCGCCGCGACCTGCACGCTCGCGCCGGTCGGGTTCTGGGGCGCGACGTGCATGAGGTCACCGGGGAGGACGAGCACGCTGACCCCGCCGCGGCCCAGCGCGTGGCCGATCGCGACCCGGGCCAGCCGGGGCAGCTGCACCGGCCGGCTCACCAGCTCGCAGTAGTGGCTGCACTCGCCGAACAGCCGCTCCGGGTGCGTCTCCTGGAAGAAGCCGGTACCGAGCTCGCTGGCCGGGATCTGCGACGCGATGGCCAGCACTGGCGCGCCGCTGCGGTGCGCGTCGTACAAGCCCTGGACCAGGTGGGTGTTGCCCGGCCCGCAACTGCCGGCGCACACGGCGAGGCGGCCGGTCAGCTGCGCCTCGGCGGACGCGGCGAAGGCACCCGCCTCCTCGTTGCGCACGTGGACCCAGTCGATGCCGTCCGTACGCCGGATCGCGTCCACGACGGGGTTGAGGCTGTCGCCCACCACCCCGTACACCCGCTCGACACCGGCCTGGCGCAGGACGTCGATCAACTGCTGAGCCAGAGTCGGATCACTCATCAATCCGACTTTAGTGGCGAATCGCCCAGCTCACCGGGTGAACCGATTACCTGCTACCAGGAATGCGGGTGCCTCGTACCGCTGCCATGATCGGGGGCATGCTACGGCGCTGCCTGATCGTCGACGACAACGAGCGGTTTCTGGCCGTCGCCCGCACGAGCCTCGAGCGGGACGGCCTCGAAGTCGTGGGCACCGCGTCGACGGTCGCGGACGCGCTGGACAAGGCCGACCGGCTGCGGCCGGACGTGGTCCTGGTGGACGTCGCGCTCGGCGCGGAGAGCGGGTTCGACCTGACCCGCCAGCTCGTCGAGCGCCACCCCGACCTGCGCGCCCGGGTGGTACTGATCTCGACCCGCCGCGAGGAGGACTACGCCGACCTGATCGCGCTCAGCCCGGCCGCCGGGTTCGTGTGGAAGGCGCAGCTCTCCGCCGGTGCGGTGCGCGAGCTGGTGGCGGGTAGACCTTGACGACCGCCGGGCTGGCCCTCCGCGTGGGCGCGGGCCGCTGGCTCGGCGGGTTGCTCGCCGGTGCGGTGGGCGTCGCGGCGGTGACCACGGTCGTCGCCCTCCTGGAGCCGAGCCTGCCCGCGCTGGGTCTGCTCCCGCTGTACCTGCTGGCGGTCCTGCCGGTCGCGGTGCGCTGGGGTGCCGGCCCGGCGGCGGTGGTCTCGGTGGCCAGCACGGTGCTGCTCGGGTACCTGTTCCTGCCGTCGAGCCGCCGCCTGTGGTTCGCCGAGGTGGACAACGCCGCCGCGACCGGCGTCTTCCTGGTCACGGCCGTCGTGGTCGGCAACCTCGCGGCCCGGCTGCGGCGGGCGGCCGAGCACTCGGCCCGCCTCTCCGCCGAGCAGGCCGCGCTGCGGCGGGTGGCCACGCAGGTGGCCCGCGAGGCGCCGCCGGAGGAGGTGTTCGCGACGGTCGTCGGCGAGATCGGCCGCCTGCTCGGCGCCGACTCCGCCGCGATCGTCCGCCTCGACCCGGACGGGCTGAGCACGGTCATCGCCCAGGACGGCGACGGTCCGGAGCGGCTGCCGGTCGGGAGCCGCTGGTCGATCGAGCCGCCGCTGGCGCTCGGGGTGGCGCTGCGCACCGGCGAGCCGGCCCGCCGGGACGGCTACGAGGAGGTACCGGGCGAGTTCGCGGAGCTGCTCCGGCAGGTGGGCGTCCGCTCGTCGGTGGCGATCCCGGTGGTGGCCGGTGGCCGCACCTGGGGCGCGCTGGGGGCGCAGCGGCGCGGCACCGCGTTTCCGGCCGACGCCGAGCAGCGGATCGCGGAGTTCACCGAGATCGTGGCGATCGCGATCGCGAACGCGGAGAGCCGTACCCAACTCGCCGCCTCCCGGGCCCGGATTATCGCGGCCACGGACGCCACGCGCCGGCGACTGGAGCGCGACCTGCACGACGGGGCGCAGCAGCGCCTTGTCTCGCTGGCGCTGGAGCTGCGCCAGGTGGAGAGCGCGGTACCGGCGCAGGTGCGCGCCGACCTCGACCGGATGGCCGGCGACCTGACCGAGGCCCTCGACGAGCTGCGCGAGCTGTCCCGGGGCATCCACCCGGTGGTCCTCTCCGAGGGCGGGCTGGGTCCGGCGCTGCGCGCGATCGCCCGCCGCGCGCAGGTGCCGGTCGAGCTGGACGTCCGCACGGCCGAGCGGTTTCCCGAGCCGGTGGAGGTGGCCGCGTACTACGTCGTCTCCGAGGCGGTCACGAACACCACCAAGCACGGCGGCGCCTCGTACGTCGAGGTCACGCTCGACGCCGGTGCGAATGCGCTGGCATTGCGGGTACGCGACGACGGCGCGGGCGGTGCGGACCCGGCCCGCGGCTCCGGCCTCACCGGCCTGCGCGACCGTGTCGAGGCGCTGGGCGGCTCGATCCACGTGACAAGTCCGGCCGGTGCGGGTACGACGATCGAGGTGTCGCTCCCGTTGGCCCGGTAACCGCCAGCCACCGTGATCTACTCTCCGCGTCCGACCGGTACCATGCGGTCGCGTGAGCCAACGGCAGCTTCAGGTCGTCCGCCCCAACCAGGTCGTCGGCTGGAGCGCGGCGGTCGTCGCCGTCGGCGCCGCGGGCACGGCGGGTTTCCTCTCCGACCCGCTGTGGATGCGGCTGCTGTGGACCGGCGTCATGCTGCTGCTCCTGGAGGAGCTGTGGCGGTACGACCTGCGCCCCCGTCTGCTGTGGAATGACGGCGGCCTGGTGCTCGTGGACGGGCGGGGCGTGCACCGCCACACCTGGGCCGAGGTCAAGGCGATCGGCGTACGGGACAACCGGGTCTCGGTCCGGACGCCGGACGGGGTGCTGGAGGCCCGCTTCGACCGGCCCTGGTGGCTGGCCCGGGTGCATCGGTCCACACGCGACCTGCCGGTCACCATCGAGGCGCGGTTGCGGGCCGCGCAGGACGCCGGGCTGGCCGGCTCCGCGCAGGAGCCGCCGCCGGCCCCACGGGTACGCCGTCCGGTCCCGCTCTACCTGCTGGCGGCGGCCGGCGTCCTGGTGGTCGCGCTCGCCAGCGTCTGACCGGAGACCGCAATCGACGGTCGGCCGCCTCGATCCTGCGATTGAGGCGCTCGGCGGCCGACCGTGATTGCGGGGGCGGCGTGTTCTAGAAGAAGATCAAGAACCCGACATCATCCGCGGGCTGGACGTGGCCTTCCACGTCACCGCCCGCGGCCGCGTCGACGCGCTGCTTGATGCTGCTGAGCACGTCGACCTCCTCCGTGGAGAGACCGTCGATCACGGTCCGCTGCTCCTCGGTGGCCGTGGACAGGTCGAGCCCCAGGGCCGCCAGTCGAGAAGTCTGCGACATTCGAATCACCTCCTTTGTCCTCACAGTTCGGCCGGTGCTCTTGCGGTCACACCGGACGTCTCTTCAGCGGCTGGGGCGACATCACCCGCCGCCGATCGAATGGGCACTGGTCGAATGGGCACTGGTCCAACGGGCACGGAACGCTGTCGTACGAACGTCGCGGCCGAGAGCAGCGCGAGCACCACGCCCACCGTGACGAAGAGCCACCCCACGCCGAGAAGGTGCGCGAGCGCGGCGCCCAGTGCGGGCGCGAAAAGCTGCATGACGGTGGGCACCGCGTCCACGACGGTCCACGCACGACCCATCAGGTGGTCCGGCGTAGCGCCCTGCACGACGCTGGGGAACCCGACCATCACGGCGGCACCGGCGAAACCCAGCAGTGCCGGTGCGAGGAGCCACACCGGGCCCGGGTCGGCCGGTCGCGCCAGGACGCCGGTGCCCAGGAGCGCGACCATGGTTCCGCCGAGCAACTGTCCGGCGCCGACCAGGACGAAGGGCCGCAACGCGGTACCCCACTGGGCGATCACCACCGAGCCCGCGACGCCGCCGACGCCGACCGCCGCCACGATGTAGCCGAGGCGCGAAGGGGGTAGGCCAAGGTCGATCAAGGCCAGCGCCATCATGGCGTCAACGAGGAACACGAGGAAGAGCGTCGCGCCAAGTGCCTCGATCGCGAGCCGGAGCGCCGGGCTGCGGAAGACGAACCCGACTCCTTCGCGCAGTTCCGCCAGGTAGCTCGACCTGGTGGCCGCTCTGGGTGTCGCCGGTACCCGCAGACCGACCAGGACGACCGCGCTGAGCACGAAGGTGACGGCGTTGACCGCGATGATCGTCGTCGGTTGGAGGAACGTGAGCAGGACGCCGCCGGCGGCCGGGCCCGCGACCTTCGTGCCCTGCTGGACGACCTGGATGACGGCGTTGGCCTGGACGAGCTGCGCCGCCGGTACGGCCCGCTTGAGTGCCACCTGCCGCGCGGGCCCGAAGGCCACCGAGCACGCGGACCGGATCACCACCAGCGGCAGCAGCCAGAGGATTCCACCGGCGAGCACCATGCCCGCGGTGGCCGCGGCCCGGACCAGGTCGGCACCGACCATCACGGCCCTGGGCGGTGCGCGGTCGACGAAGACCCCGACGAACGGGGCCGCCAGCCGCGGCAGGCCCATCGCGATGACCACTGCCGCCAGTCCGGACGCGCCCTCCCGCCACACGACCGAGACGAGGACGAGGAGGGCCACCGCGTCCAGCCAGTCCCCCACGGCGGAGGTCGCCGTGCTGGTGAACAGGACGCGGTAGTTACGCGAGCGGAAGGGCGCCAGTGCGGCCAGGCTCACCTGGCCCCGGCCGGCACGCGGCCGTCGCCCGCGGCGCGGATCGACAGGTCTCGCGTTATCTGGCGGATCCCGGCGGCGGTGTGCAGGGCGCTGACGCCGATCAGCGTCTCGTGGTGGGACTCCAGGGGCAGCGAGTCGATCACTCGGTGCAGGTCGGCCCGGTGCCGCTGGTCGAGCACGGCGTGGCGCTCCAGCGTCTGGAACGCCGAACGCGGCAGGCCGCTGCGCGCCGCGAGGTGGTCCACCGTCTCCACGGCGGGCGGGAATCCTTCGAGCACCGCGATGTATCCGAGGAGCGCGACCGGGTGCACGTGGCGCACCCAGTAGTACTGGGCACCCACGAGGCCGGCGACCGCGCCACCGACCGTCATGTCGCGCAGCTCGCCCGGGTCACCGCCGGCCGTCTGGTAGTCCTCGGCCACCCAGTCGTCGTGGCCGTACTCCTCACGGATGTGCTTGCCGAGGTAGCTGCCGAGCGCGCTCGCGACAGGGTCGTCAGGACGCCGCAGGCATGTCTCGACGCCCACCAGCATCAGCGGCACGGACGCGCGGACGATGCCGTGCATCACCCGCAGGTACTCCACATAGGTGGCGCGGACGTCGCCGCCCTCCCACATCGAGCCCAGCCCGCCCGTCGTCGGTGGCATGGCGAGCCGCAGCTTCGCCGTCAGCCGCTCCGTGGTGGTTGTGGACATTTCCATGTCTCCCTCCCCTTGCCGTGCCAGATAACCGTCGCAGCCGTGGCTTGTCGCCAGGTATGTCCGCGGTATGCGCGCGGCGGCCTTCACCACCGCTCGGGCGCGGCCTCGACAAGCTCCAGTAGCCGGACGTCGCTTTTGAGCCGGACCGCTGCCTGGACCCGCTCGCCGAACGCGGCGACCAGCGACAGGTCCCCGAGCCGGCGCGCCACCCGTACGCACGTCAGCAGCACGCCGCTGCGCACGCCCGCGCCCCTGACCCCGTCGAGGACGCGCAGGACGTCCGCGAGCGGGGTGGCGTCGCCGTCCCGGAGCGCGGCGACGACCAGAGCCAGTACCTCGTCGGCCCAACGAGCGGCCCGGACGTGCGGGGTGGGCAGCTGTGACGGGGACTGCGAGCCGGCCAGCACCGCCATGACGGCCTGCCGTGCTCGGGCCCGGCCCGCTGGATCGTTGAGGCCCGCGTGCCCGTACACATCGGCGGCCATGCCCAACAGCTCGGCGGCCCGCGGCAGGTCGTCGTCCCGCTCGGCGAGCGCCGCGCGGAACGAGTAGACGGCGGCGAGGCCGTGCCGATGGCCGAGCTCGTCGCAGACGCTGCCGGCGGTGGAAAGAGTGTCCACCGCGGCCTCCGGATGACCCGCCATGTGCTGGAGATACGCCATCGGACAGCTGATGGCGACGCGGAGCAGGTCGGCGCGGCCGGCCTCACGGTAGAGGCGTTCGCAGGTCTCCAGCGCCGCCGCCGCGGGCTGGTCCCCGTTGGCGAGGCAGAGCGCGAGATTGCCGTAGATCTCCGCGCGGGACAGGGATCCGCTCGCCTGCCGCACGAGCGTGGCGGCCTCTTCGAGGGCGCTCTGCGCCGCCGGGATGTCCCCGGTCTCGATCGCGCCGTACGCCTGGAACAGCAGCGCGCGCGAGATCGCCCCGGGATCGCCGCTGCGCCGCGCCAGTGCCTGCGCACGCGCGATCCGGGCCCGGTCCCGCTCGCCGTCGAAAAGTTCCGCGGTCGCCGCCGCGGTGAGGATCAGGTCGGCGGCGGCCGCCCGGTGCGACTCCGGGTCCACGTCGCGCAGCGCCGCCTCCACAAGGGAACGCGCCACCTGCGGCTCGCCGCTGGCGAATCGGGCGTACGCCTCGACCGCCGCGAGTTCGAGTACCGTCGTCGCGTCGTCGACGTCCACGTCCCGTGCCATCGTCACGTAGCCCAACGCGACCGGGATGGCGCTGTGGAGGATGGCGAAGCGTCCAGCGGCGCAGAGCGACCGCGCGGCGTCCGTCGCGGCACGGCGCTCGTCGTCCGAGCCGGGGTTGAATTCCCGCCAGGCCGTGTAGGCGGACGCGGCGTGGTGGGCCACGCGTTCGACCTCGGGCGGGTCCCGGACCACGCGCGGGCGCAGCAGCTCGGCGACCTTTTCGTGTACCGACGCCCGGTCGCCGACGGTCAGCCGCCGGTACGCCACCTCCGCCGCCATCGGGACGGTGCACTCGGCCGCGCCGTCCGCGAGTACCGCCAACCGCCGCTCGACAAGCTGGGCGAGCGGGTCCTCGACGGCGAAGTCCAGTGTGGACGCGGCCTCGGTCAGGTCGGCCACCGTAGCCCGGCCGGCGAAGGCCGCGAGGAGGGCCAGCAGCCGCCGCGCCGGTTGGGAGAGCAGGTCGAGGTTCGCGCCCACCGCCGCCTCCGCCGAGGGCGGGAAGAGGTCGGGGCGCCCGTCGGACTCTCCGGCCAGGGTCGCCAGCTGCGTGAGGTAGAGCGGGTTTCCGCCGCTGCGCTCCACCATCTGGTTCAGCGTGTCGCCGTCGTGCAGCTCGATGTCGCCGCACAGGAGGGTGGCCAGCCGTCGCGAGTCGCCGGGATCGAGCGGTGGCACCGGGAAGCGCCGTACCGTCGTGGCCTGGCCCACCGGGATCGGCACGTCGCGTCCGATGAGGACGGTCGCGAGCCGTGGTACCGGAGACGACACGAGGTCCGCCAGAAACTCCATGAGCGCGGGTGCCACCCACTGCGTGTCCTCGACCACCAGGAGCACCGGACGCCGGGCCGCCAGCGCGGTAAGGCGTCCGCGTATCGCCCACCGGACCTCGCCGAGGGTACGGGCCGAGACGCCCGCGCCTTGCGACTGAGCCGCTCGGCCGTCGACCCTCGCCAGCGCCTCGTCCAGCCCCAGCAACGACCGCAGCCCGACGTGGCTGCCGTCCGCCGTACAGCGCACCACGACCCGGTCGACGTCGCCGGCCAGATCCTGCCAGCACCGGTCGAGCAGGCGTGACTTGCCGATGCCGGCTTCGCCCTCGACCAGCGCCACCGCCGGGTGCCGGGCGTCGAGGCCGCCCCGCAGGTAGCCGGCCAGGCGCGACAACAGGTCGTCCCGGCCGACGAACGCCGGGTCGGCGTCCGGCTGGGCCGGGGCCTGCGCACCGTCCACCCGCCAGGCCCGCAGCCCGCTGGGAAAGCCTTTGGCCGGGACCGGGCTGAGCGCGGTGGTCGTGACCGCGCCGCGGGTCAGCAGCCAGGTCCTCGCGTCCACCACCACCTCGCCCGGCGCGGCGGCGCTCTGTAGACGCGCCGCCCGGTTGAGCACGTCCCCGATGGCGAAGGAGGAGTCCCGGTGCGCCGCCACCGCCACGCGTCCCGAGGCCACGCCGAGCCGCACCGCGAAGTCCAGGCCACGGGCGGCGCGAAGGCGGTTTCCCTCCGCGACGGCGTGCTCCCGGATGGCGCACGCGGCCCGTACCGCGTGGGCCGCGTCGTCCTCACGGGCCTGCTCGGCTCCGAACACCGCGACGATCGCGTCGCCGATGAACTTCTCGACGCGCCCGCCCACCCGGGACAGCGCCTCGGTGGCGGCGGCGAAGTAGCGGCTCAGGATCGCGCCCCACACGTCCGGGCTGAGCCGGGTGGACATCTCGGTCGAGCCGACCACGTCGCAGAACACGACCGTGACGAACCGGAGCTCGCTCGGGGCCGGCTCGGGCACCTCCGCGAGCCGGGCGCCGCACGCCGTACAGAACCGACCTCCGGCGGCTACCGGTGTGGCGCATCGCGGGCAGTTGCCGGTCACGGCAGCATCCCGGCCAGCGCGGCCACCGCGGCGGAGGTCCGCGGGTCCCGGGCGACGATGTCGTGCGCCCGCCAGCACGGCGCGCAGATGTTGTCGTACGGGCGGTCGCCGAGCTCGGCGAGACCGGGCAGCTCGGCCAGCATGGACATCGGCACGGCCGCGACCGCCCGCAGCAGCGGTGCCGTTTCGAAGGACCGCAGCGCCGCCGAGACCTCCGCCCGGTTACGCGCCCGGCGCCGCAGCTCCTCCGGCCCGGCGCCGAGGATGAGCGCCTCGTTGCAGCAGCCGATGAGCACGCCGTCGTACCTGATGGTGGGTGCTTTCGTGGCCCGGCACGGCTTCCACCGGTCGAGCGGGCGGCGCGGCTGGATCTGGAATACGTCACGCCCCCGACCCACCCGCAGCGCCGGGATGAGGTTCACGTCGGCGTGCCGCTCCCAGTCCGCGCCGTACAGCTCGGTCAGCGTCTCTCGCACGAAGTCCTGGGTTTCCGGCTGGTCGAGCAGCTGCACGACGATGCGGCAGCCGGCATCGGCGACGAACCCCGCGGCCCGCCGGAACCGCTCGCGGTTCACACTGCCGAGGTGGAAGCTGTCGGTACTGAGGAAGACGGTGCCGACCTGCCGCAGTACGGCCGCGATCCAGGGCTGGCACCGCTCGCCCGAGGCCCAGTAGCCACTCGTGAAGACGGTGACGTCCTTACCGCCCTCGCGCAGCCGGCTCACCGCCAGGGGCAACGCCCGCCGCTCCACGAAGGGCTCGCCACCCGAAATGCCCACCAGCTCGATCCCGGGCGTGTCCAGGATGCCGGCCAGGACCTCGTCGAAAAGCTCGTAGTCCGTCACCATCGGGCTGTCCGGCCGCGAGTCCACCGAACAGTGCGCGCACCCGACCGGGCACCGATCGGTGATGAAAAGCAGCACCGACTTCCCGTACTGCGTGCGCAGGTCGTCGATCTCGGCGAACGTCAGGCGTCGCATGCCGGCTACCGCCAACCGAGCGTGGCCAGCTCGCGGTGCGCCGCCACGCCGTAGGTGCCGAGATATGCCTGGTCGCCGGCGTGCTTGGTGACGGCCAGCGCGGCGGCCTCCAGTGCCCGGCCCTTCGGCGACTCCAGAAACCGGGTCACCTCGACGTCGAGTTCGGCGCTGTCGCCCAGCCTGGAGCAGGTACCGCAGTAGTTTCCGGTGCCGTCCCCCGCGCCGAACCGCCGTCGCAGCTCCAGCGGACCGAACATCCGGACTCCGCGCAGCAGATGTGTCGTCAACGCCCGCTGCCGCAGCACCGGCCACGAATCGACCGCGGAGTCGCCGAGCACCAGGTGTGCCGGCCGGTGCGGTGCCGCCGCGTGCCGCGAGGGACAGGCCAGGACGGTGCCGTCATACCCGACCAGCGGCCAGGACGCCTGGAAGCAGGGCTCGACGCCGGCGGCCGGCACCGGGGCGGCGTCGGTTGTGAACCACTCGCGGGCGCGGCCGACGGAGGCGAGCGTCGTCACCAGCATCGGCACCTCGTCCGCGAACTCCCGCCGGACGTCCTCGATCAGCTCGACCAGGTACGGGTCGTCCGGGCCCTCGCCGGTCAGCTGCATGCTGACCCCGGGCACCAGCTCCCGCACCTGGTGCAGTGCCCGGAACATGTCGCGCCGAGGCACCTCCCGCTCGTGGAAACGGTCGTAGCTGGCGGTGAGGTGGTCGAGGCTCTCGATCGCGCGGCGCAACGCCGGCGTGATGCCCTCGCCGGTGCGGGCGAAGTACATGCCGGACATCGCCAGCGCGCGGGTGCCGACGCGGCGGGCCGCCTCGGCGAGGTCACGCACCAGGCTCGCGCGCAGCAACGCCTCGCCGCCGGACATCCCGATCACCTCGGGGCGGCAGTCCGGCGTGAAGGAGTCGACGATCCGCCGGAACGGCTCGTCGCCGTACTGCTCGCTGCTCAGTGAGGACTCGGTGCTGCAATGCGCGCACGACAGCGGGCAGCGCCGCGTCAGGGCGAAGTAGACACCGGCGGCCGGTACCATCCGCAGTCGCAACATTTCCACCAGATGCACTCCGGCCTCCTCGCGTAGTCCTCGTGCCAGGCTCTAATCGCGCGCTTGCGTGCCGGTATGCCGCCGGTATCGCGCTAGCCGACGTCGCCGTGGCGGGCGGCGATGAGGTTGTCCAGCGCGTCGACGAACTGGCGGACCGCCGGGCTCTCCCCCGCCTGCGTACGGCTGAGGGTCTGCTCCAGCCGGATCCACGGCTCCCGGTGCGGCTGCCCGTCGATCGCCCGCTGGACCGTGCGAGCCGCCTGGAGCAACGACATCGACGCGGCGAGATGGTCGGCGAGCGCCGTGAGAATGTCCATCGCGGTCAGGTCGTCGAAGCGGGCGGGAGCGGCGTCCAGGACTTCGAGTACGCCGATGGGCTCGTCGAGGATGAGCGGGGCGGCGACGATGGCCTCCGGCACGTACCCGGTCGCCTCGGCCGTGCTGCGGTCAAACCGTGTGTCGTTGCCCAGGTCGTTGAGCGCCATCGTCTGCCCGGTCTGGAAGACCCAGCCGGCGACGCCGTGGTCGGACGGGATCCGCACACCGATGATGCGATCCTCGCCGCGCCCGGACGCCGCCTCGAAGACGAGGGCGTCACGGCCCGGGTCGTGCAGGAAGATCGATGCCGCGGCGGCGCCGAAGACCAGCCTGGAAAGCCGCACCGTGGAGCGCAGCAGTTCGGTGTGGACATGCGGGTCCACCAGCCGCCCGAAGCCGGACGCGGGAAACTGGTCGGTCATGACGACTCCTCAGGTGAGGTTGTTGGCGATGCCGGCGAGCACGGCCTTGAGCTGTGGTGCGCCAAATCCGGGATGGCGGTTGAGGATCCGCGCGCACATGCCGGTGACGTGCGGCGCGGCGAAGCTGTTGCCCGACAGCCGGACCCGGCGGTTACCCGGCTGCGCGGCGAGGACGTTGATGCCCAGGGCGAAGAACTCGACCGGCGGCGCGGGGTTGACCTCGATGTGCTCGCCGTCCTGGGTCGCGTGCGAGCCGACCGAGATGACCGCGGGGAACCGCCACGGGTAGCTGGCGACCGGACGGTTGTTGGCCGCCGCCACGATCGTCGTACCGCCGAAGTACGCCCGGTCGGAGAGGTCGCGGATCGCGTCCCGGAAGTCCGGGTGGCGCGTGGACAGGCTCATGTTCACGATGTCGAAGCCCTCGTCCAGCGCCCACTCCAGCGCGGCGATGAGCGCGTCGCCGCGCCCCCGCAGCGCGCCGCCCAGCACGCGGACACTCGTCATCTCGCAGGCCGGAGCCAGCGCGCGCACGATGCTCGCGCAGGCGGTGCCGTGTCCGGCGACGTCCCCGTCGGCGTCGGGCACGACGGTGTACCCGCCGGACCCGTCTGCCTCGGCGACCTGGTAGGCGGCCAACGGTCCGCCGACGTCCGGATGGGTGGCGTCCACCCCACTGTCCAAAATGCACACGCGTACGCCGGCACCCGAACCGTCGCCGAATGCCCACTCGCGGGTGAGCGGGTACGGCGCCGCGATCGCGCTTCTGGCCACCGGCCGTCCCTCGGAGGCGTAGGCGGGAGCCTTCAGCGGAGTTACGCCATGACCTTCCGCTTCCATCAGCCGTTCCCCTTGGCGACCGCGAGCTCGTCCCCGGCCAGGATCGCCTTGTACACGTTCGTCAACGGTTCGCCGGGGTCGACGCCCACCTCCTCGGCGAGGGCGCACCGGGTCCGGTGGAACACCGCGAGCGCCTCGGTCTGCCGCCCGTCGCGGTACAGTGCGGTCATGGCCTGGCCGACGAGGCGCTCCCGGAACGGGTGCTCGGCCAGCATCGCGAGAAGGTCCGCCACAAGACCGTGATGGCGGCCGGTGCGCAACCGGACCTCGTTGCGTGCCTCCAGGGCCACCAACCGCAGCTCCTCAAGGCGCAGCGCCTCACGCCGCGCGGCTCCGGCGAAGTCCAGATCCGTGAACGCCGACCCGCGCCACATCGCCAGCCCCGCGGAGAGCAGCTCGTCCGCGCGGCGCAGCTCGCCCCGGCGCGACGCGTCCTGCCCGCCGTCGACCAGCCGCTCGAAGCGCCAGGCGTCGATGGTGCTCGGCTCGGCGCGCAACCCGTACCCGGTCGACCCGGACGCGATGAGGTCCGCGTCGCCCAGCGTGCGGCGCAGGTGGTACACGTGCACCTGGAGGTTCTTGCGGGCCGTGCGGGGCGGGTCGTCACCCCAGACCGCGTCGACGAGCCTGGTGGCGGGGACACTCTGGTTGGGATGGCACAGCAACGTCGCCAGCACCCTGCGACGCTGCGCCGGGCCGATCGGCAGCTGCCTGCCGTCGCGACACACGGTCAACGGCCCCAGCACACAGAACTCCACGTCGTCCTCCCCCTCGCCGGTCGACGCGGGGAACGGACCTGTCAGCCCGCCGCGTCGCACTGCCCCATCGCAGGCTCGGCTTCAGAGGTGGCGGGTTTCGTGCCAGGAAGCTTGCGGAGACCTTGCGGCGCCCGTCAGCGGCGTAGGTGGCCGATGTCGTGGGCGCTGAGCCAGGCGACGGTGCGGGGTACGAAGCCGGGCGCGCTCGCGTCCGCGGTCACCTCGGTCGCGACGAGCGGGACCTCGGCGGCGACCGGGAGCAGGGTCGACCGCCAGCAGGCCGGGGTGGCGCAGGCCGAGCGGTTGTCGACCCGCCAGGCGGCGGCCACGTTGCGCCCGTCGGGGTCGGCGGGGCGGAATTCGAGCCAGCGGCTCAGGTCGTTGCCACCGTCGAGGCCGGCGGCGAGGACCAGGTTGAACGACCCGTGCAGCCGCAGGAGGCGGATCTGCTCCTGTACGCGGAAGTTCGGCAGCCCGTTGTCGAAGCAGGCGGGGCCGCCGTCCTGCCAGCAGGTCCACGCGGCCGCCGGGTCGACGGTGCCCGCGGCCGGGAAGCCGTAGTGGGTCACGTCGAACACCACCGCGCTGTCCTCGCCGAACCGCTGCGCCGCCGAGCCCCAGAGGCCACGGGGGCCCAGGATGTCGCTCGGGCGGACCGACACGATCGGCGTGATGCCGGCCCGGGTGAGGCGGGTGATGTACGCGGCCGCCTCGTCGAGGTAGGCGGTGCGGTACTCGTGGTAGGTCGGGCCAGGGGTGTAGATCCAGCAGGCGTCGTTCAGCACCACGCGCACCGCGTTGACGCCGCGTGACCGCAGCGCGCGCACGGAAGCGTCGTCGACCGGACCGTCCCAGGTCACCGCGCCCGCCACGCACCCGGTCTCCACAGTGGACCGCACGATGCCGCGCGGCCGGTACTCCCGGGAGGCGCGCTCGACGGTCACGATCCGGTCGCCCGATACCTTGAGCGGGGGCGCGGCACCCGGTGCGGAAGGCTTGAGCACCCGGACGCCGCGGACCTCGGCGGTGGCGCTGGCCCCGGCGCTGTCGTACGCGGTCGCGGTGACCCGGGTCCCGCTGTTCGGCGGCACGCCCCGCCAGTCGAACGCGTACGGCGCGGTGGTGTCGACGGCGAGCAGCGTGCCGCGCTCCCGGAACTCGACCCGCTCGATCCGCCGTCCGGGGGTGGCGGTCGCCTCGGCGCGGATCGGGATCGTGCCCGGCGCGGCAAAGAAGTCGTTGGGCAGCGGCGAGGTCAGCGCGACGGACGGCGGTGCCGGATCGGGAGACGGAGCCGGCGGCGACGAGGGACGGGGTGGGCTGGACGACGGTAGGTCCACATTGCACGGTTGGGCGCCGAGGAAGTATTCGATCGGCTCGGGGTTGGCGCTCGTGTAGGCCCCACCGAACCGCACCGTGACCGAGCCGCCGGTCGCCAGCGTGGAGCCCCGCGACGGGGTGAGGAAAGCCAACGGGTACAGCTCGCCGCTACCCACGAAGTATCCGGGCGGGAGGCTGTCGAGCAGGCTCACTATCTGGCCGCTGCCGAGCCGGAACCGGAGCCGCCAATCCGTGACGGGCGCGCCGAGGTTGGTCAGCTTCATCTCGGCCATCCAACCGTTTGACCACTCGCGCGTGATCTTGTAGTCCACAGTGCACGCCATCGCCGCGTACGCCGGGCGCAGCACCATCGCCAGCGTACCGGCGACCACGACCGCGATGGCCGCCGCCAGCGCGAAGATCCGACGTCGCATGCCAGCCCCCGTGGATATTGACAGCAGTCGCTACCTACTCCACCATCGGCGGCGGGGGCCCCGCTGTCAATACCTGGTCAAGGGGTGAACGGCACCGCCGACGGGCGCTCCACAGTGGTGGTCAGCTCGATGCGGCGCCCCTGCGCGGCCGAGTCGAGGAGCGAGGTCATCACCTCGAGTACGTGCAGGGCCAGCTCGCCGCTCGCCCGTCCCTCCGAGGTGACGAGGTCGATCAGGCCGATGCCCCGGGCGGCACCGGCGTAGCCGGCGGACAGTTGGAACCGGTGCCACTCGCGGCCGGCGAGCGGGAAGAGGCGGGACTCGCCGTCGAACTGGTTCGGGTCGGGGACGGAGAGCGTGCCGGCCTCGCCGTGTACCTCGATCGGCGCCGCCGTCGTCGCCACAGCGTCGAAGCTCGTCGTGATCGTGGTGAGCGCGCCGCCGGCGTGTTCGAGCACGCCGCTGACGTGGCTGTCCACCTCGACCGGGATCCGCTCGCCGGCCCGAGGTCCGGAACCGATCACCCGCTCGCCGCGCAGCCGGCTGGCCGCCCCGGTCACCGCCCGTACCGGTCCGAGCAGGTGGATCAGCGCAGTGATGTAGTACGGCCCCATGTCCAGCAGCGGGCCGCCGCCGGCCACGTAGTAGAAGTCGGGTTGGGGTGCCACCGCTCGTGTCCGGGAGTGACCATCGTCGCCGACGCCGCGATCGGCCGCCCGATGAGGCCTGCGTCGATGGCGGCGCGCGCGGTCTGGGTACCCGTGCCGAGCACTGTGTCCGGCGCGCATCCCACCCGGACGCCGGCCGCGGCGGCCGCCTCGATGATCGATCTGCCGTCCGCGAACGTGACGGCGAGCGGCTTCTCGGCGTACACATGCTTGCCGGCGGCGATCGCGCCCAGCGCGATCTCGGCGTGCGCCGCGGGGATGGTCAGGTTGAGCACCGTGTCGACGTCCGCGCTGGCGAGCAGCCGCTCGACCGGCATCGCCTCGGCGCCTGGGATCTCCGCCGCGGCGGCCTCGGACCGGGCCGGGTCGAGGTCGGCCACCGCGGTTATCCGCAGGCTCGGGTGCCCGACGAGCGTTTTCAGGTACGCGCGGGAGATGACGCCGAGGCCTACGATGCCGACGCGGTGCGGCTCGCCCACAGGATGCCCCTCTCGATGACGGTACGGACGCTGGGGTGCTCCAGCACGTCCAGGCTGTGCCCCGGGGTGGTCACCACGACGCGCCCGGCACCCCACTGCCGGGTCCAGATCGCCGGCGACGTGATCGGGCGGTGCCACGGGTGCCACGGCTGTACCGGGTGCGTGGTGGTGGCGAGCACGTCGCTCAGGTCGTCGTGCAGCACCCAGTACTGCTCGGTGACCAGGTCGAAGTCCTCGACCCCGACGGTGATCGGGTGCTCCCGGCCGAGCGCGGTCATCTCCACCGTGTGCGGCAGGTAATTGTCTTCCTGCCCGCCCTGCCGCTCGCACGGCTCCTTGCCGGGGTGCGTGGCGAACTGGCCGCCGACAAGCTGGAGGTAGTCGGAAGAGGCGCGGTACGAGTCGACGATGCCGCCGTGCCAGCCGGTGAACCCGGTACCCGCCTCGACGGCCGCGCGCAGCCCGGCCACCTGCTCGCTCGTGATCTGGGACATCGTCACGCACTGGAGGACGAGATCGGTGGCGGCCATCGCGCCGGCGTCGCCGTACACCTCGGGCGAACCCTCGACACGCACCTCGTAGCCGGCCCGCTCCAGGAACGGGATGAACATGTCGGTCGCCTTGACCGGCTGGTGGCCCTCCCACCCGCCGCGGACCACCAGAGCTTTCAGCGTCACCGTCAACTCCCCCGGAACTGCTTGCCGATCACCGCGAGCATCGCGTCGTGCGTCTCCTGGTCGGCGGAGGCGACGAGGCCGCCCGCGCCCTCGTACGCGGGCTGGCCGCGCAGGCCTGTCACCACACAGCCGGCCGCCCGGCAGATGGCGACCGGGCTGGCGAAGTGCACGTTGTCGCGCAGGTCACTGTCGCTCACGAACGCGGCCCGCCGCCCGGCCGCCACCCACAGCAGCGCCAGCGTCGACGACGTCACCCGCGTGCCGAACCGCTGGCCGAACGCCACGTCGCTCATGACCCGTACGGCCCGGAAGCCCGGCCCGTTTTCGAACGGCGGCTCGAGGTTGAAGTCCACGAGCGCTATGCCGCCGTCGGGCCTGAGTGGGTGGTCGGCGCCCTCCAGGCGCACCCGGGCCACATTGCGGTCGGTCCAGTAGACCTCGCCGCTGAACGGGTCCGCCGACGCCGCGGCGGTCACCTCGCCGTTGACGCGCAGGGCCACGTTGACGGCGACGAGCGGGGTACGGGCGGCGAAGTTGTGGGTGCCGCAGAGCGGGTCGACGAGCCACACCCGCTCCGCGTCGGGATCGCCGTCGCTGCCCGACTCCTCGGCCAGCACCGCGTCGCCCGGGTGGGCGGACCGCAGTACATCGAGGATCATCTTCTCCGACTCGATGTCGGCGGCGGTCGCGAAGTCCCGTCCGGACTTGGCGAACCGGTCCAGCGGCTGGCCGAACCGGGCCCGCACGACGGCGGCACCCGCCTCCGCCGCGGCAATGGCGAGTTCCGCGTCTGACATGGCTTGATCCTAACGGTGTGCGCCCCGGCATCCACCGCTCAGAATGCCGCCGCTCAGCCCGGGGCGCCGTACCGCTCGTTCAGCTCCCGGTACGCGGCCAGGACGGCAGCGATCTCGTCCGCCAGCTCGAGGCCGGAGTCCGGCGTGCCCGGAAGGGGGGTCGGCGCCAGGCTGGCGAGCGTCTGGTCCACCCGGCTCGTCACCTGGTGGATCTCCCGCTCCCGCATGAAGTTTTCGCTGGCCACCGCCGTGGCCTCCAGCTCACCGAGCCGCCGCGCGACCTCCGCGTCGAGGTCCGACAGCGCCTGCTTCAACCGGTCCCGCTGGGCCATCAGCTTGCGTGCGGCCGGGCTGTCAGCCGGCAGGCCGCGATGCCGCTGCCGGCGCAGCTCGATCAGCAGGGTGCGCACGTCCTGCCGGTGCTGCAACACCTTGGCGAGGTCGAAGAGCGCGGATGCCAGCAGGCGTTCGGCGGCATCGGTGTCGACCATTCCGGCGAGCGACGGCAGCGTCCGGCAGATCCGCTTTCCGATGTTGAGCGCCGCCCCCAGGGCGTTGCGGTCCTCCGGCGCGGCCAGCAGGCAGTAGTCCGGCGCCTCCCGGTCGAACCCCGGAGCGAGGATCCGGCCCGGCCGCCGCCGCGCCCCTTCGCGCTGGCCGGAGGCGATGAGGGAGGCGAGCCCGCCCATCGCCACGACCAGCCCCAGGAAGCTGCCGAACGCCGCGACGCCGGCCGCCGCCACGAAGAGCACGATGGCGAGCACCAGCAGCTGGCGCGCCGCCGCTCCGGCCGGCACCGGACCCGGCACCAGCTCGGCGACACTGCCCCACCGGTGCGTGCCGGCGCCACCGCGGTCGACTTTCAACGGCCGCCTCGAGACGACCGTCAGCGCGGGATTATGACCGATGTAGAGCGCTGGTGGATCTTGAGAAGTCACCGCCGCGCACTCCCCCTCGTGACTGGTGGTCAAGTGTAGTGGTCGCGGGAAACCCTCCAGGCGACTTCGCCGGCTCGAGCCCGGTCGAGTCATCCGATGTCTCGTGCGTCCGAAGGTGATCAAGGCGGCCGAAGGGATCGACATCGGGGGATTGACGCGTCAAGACGTCCCAGGTTAACTACGGTCACACTGTGGCCGCCCACTCGGCGGGTGGGGGTCGCGGACCAATCCAGCCGAGCATCGGCGGCCCGGCTCCTTGCCCAACCCCACATGTGCGGAGGAGCAGTGTTCAAACGTCTGGCGGCCGGCCTTTTCGGGCTGGTCGTACTCGTGGTAGCGGCGTTCGTGGCACCGGCGTCGCCAGCGGCCGCGGCGCCGGTCACGAAGGTCCTGGTGTTCTCCAAGACGGCCGGATTCCGGCACTCGTCCATCCCCAACGGCATCGCGGCGATCCAGCAGCTGGGCGCCGCCAACGGGTTCACGGTCACAGCCACCGAGGACGCGGCCCAGTTCACCACCGCCAACCTGGCGCAGTACCAGGTGGTGGTCTTCCTCTCGACGACCGGCGACGTGCTCAACGCGGCGCAGCAGACGGCTTTCGAGTCGTACATCGCCAGCGGCAAGGGGTACGTCGGCATCCACGCGGCGGCCGACACCGAGTACAGCTGGGCGTGGTACGGCGGCCTGGTCGGCGCCTACTTCGCCTCGCACCCCGCCATCCAGCAGGCCACAATCCGGGTCGAGGATCGCTCGAACGTGATGACCTCGCACCTGCCGGCCGACTGGACCCGCTCCGATGAGTGGTACAACTACCGCACCAACCCGCGCCCGAACGTGCGCGTTCTGATGCGGCTCGACGAGAGCACGTACAGCGGTGGCTCGATGGGGGATCATCCGATCTCCTGGTGCCAGCAGTACGGCGGCGGCCGCTCGTTCTACACCGGTTTGGGGCACACCGAGGCGACGTACGCGGAGAGCAACTTCACCCGCATGCTGCTCGGCGCCATCCAGTGGACCGGCGGCGCGCAGACCGCCACCTGCACCCCGACGACCAACCCGGTCAGCGGCACGTCGTGGCGGGCGAGGGTAAACAGCCGGTTCGTCACCACGAGCGCCGGCAACCTGATCGCCAGCGCGACCACCGCGTCGACCAACAACGAGCGGTTCGACATCGTGGACCTCGGCGGCGGCAACGTGGCCTTCCGGTCGAAGGCCAACGGCCAGTACGTCTCGGCGGGCACGGGCACCACCGCGCTCATCGCCAACCGGACGACGGTCGGCCCGTCGGAGACCTTCGCGCGCGTCACCAACTCCGACGGCAGCGTCAGCTTCCGCGCCCAGGTCAACGGCCGCTACGTGGTCGCCGAGAACGCCGGCGCGGCCGCGCTGATCGCCAACCGCGCCGCGATCGGCTCCTGGGAAAAGTTCGACCTGGTGAACTGAAAATCCGTTCCAAGAAAGAGATGTGAGCTACCGCGACGTCCGCGGTGGTCCGGACCGCTGCTCCCGCGGCCTCACCCTCCGCGGTGCACAACCCGCCCGGCGTTGCGTCGCTTCGCGACGCAACGCCGGGCACCTTGATTTCAAGGGGCGCGCGCCCAATCAAGGTGGTGGGGTCGCGCTGCGTCGCTGGGTTGCGGTCACCCCATTTCTTGCCTCCGGCGGGGATCTCCGGCCTCCAGGATGGGGGAAAGTGCCATCCCGTCGGCCCTCGACCCGTCAAGAGCAGAGCAGACCGACGCCCGGGGCGCCAGCGTCCGTGCCGTGCGTTGCGGGTTTGTGGGTGGTGGCGCCCCGGGCGTCGGCCCGCTCCAAGAACAAGCGGGTCGAGGGCCGACGGGATGGCACTAAGGGGTGGGGTGCGCTGGGTGCGCGACTGGCGTCGCTGCCGGTGGTGATCTCACTGGTGATCGTTCGCCCGATACCTACACGACACGCCGACCGCGCCGCGGATTCTGGCCGAACGATCACGGCGAGAATGGCTCGCCCGGCTTTGTGATGACCTATTGCTGCCAGGGCAACCACAAGTCCTCACAAAGTCACCTCTCGCGACACGGCGACGGACATCGCGGCGACTCAAATCCCAACGCGAAAGCCAAGACGCCGATCATGGCCTTTGGCCGCGGTTTTTCCTTGATCGGCGAAAGCGCGTCGTATCGCGCTGCGATTGTGGCGAAAAATTGCCCCTGGAGAGGCTGTTGCAGAATCGTCAGATTCGACCGAACCGAGGGTCGCGTTGACCCTCGCTGGCCGCCGTTTGGCGGCCCACGGCCGGCACAGCCGTGTTTTTCTCGATACCCGCTGTAGCCGGGCTATTTTGCAACAGGCTCTGGAGGGGCAATTTCTCGCCACGGACGACCAGAGCACCCCCGATCAAGGCCGCGCCTCACCGCGGCCATGCCGGCCGGGTTTGGTCGTCGATCGCGGAGGGTGAGGCCGCGGGAGCAGCGGCCTGGACCCCCAATGCCACTCGGCCTACAGTGATCAAGGCGATGACCTGGTCATTCTCCGCGCGGCCCGCGCGGAGTGCCGGGTTGGGTCGGGTCGTTGAGGGTCGGTCGGGCTTTGGGGAAATCTGTTGCTGCCATAGCGGCCGTAGCTTTTCCCGGAATGGTTTCCGGCGCCGAGCCTGCGCACTCCCGACGGAAACTCTGGATCTAGTCGACTTTCTGCCGTCAGGACGACAGGAAGTCGACTAGATCGCGCGGGCTTGGCCACAGCGACACCTTGGGTTGGGCTCTTTAGCCGGTTTGTCCGCATGCCGGTCGGAGCACGTTAGTGATCGTGGTATTTAGCTGTTGCTATAGCAACAGCTAAATACCACGATCTGCTGGATAGCGTCCGGGTGCGGCACCCGGTCGAGCGTTCACGATTCGGCCGGCTTTGATCGGTGCGCGCATGCGTGGGGGTCGCGGCCCTTCACCGCCGGCGATGCCAGCCGGGGTTTGGGTTGTGGAACCGCGGAGGGTGAGGCCGCGGGAGCAGCGGTCTGGACCACCGCGGACGTCGCGGTAGCTCATCTCTCGATCCTGAATGGAGCTTGGAGCCCCTTCGCGGATCGTGGTACGTAGCCGTGGGAACAGCTACGTACCACGATCTGATGCCTGCCGTCAGCTGATCGGCTTCCAGGGGCCGTTGCGGTCGCCCGGGGCCTGGTTGCGGGTGTACCACTTGGCCTCGTAGACCTTGCCCTGGTAGGTCACCCGGTCGCCGGCGTTGTACACCGTCGTGGGCGTCCAGGCAGCCGGGCTGCCGTCCGCCGGCGGCGGGGCTAGCTCCTCCCACGGGCCGTTCGGGTCGCCGGGCTTCTGGTTGCGGGTGTACCAGCGGGCCCGCCACCGCTTGCCCTCGTGCACCGCGACGTCGCCGCTGTTGAAGATGCGCGACGGCGTCCAGAGCGCGGTGCCCTCCTCGGTCATGGCGAGTTCCTGCCACGGGCCGTTCGGGTCCCCCGGCTTGTTGTTCTTCGCGTACCAGGAGGCCGTGAAGACCTTGCCCTGGTACGTGACCCGGTCGCCGGTGTTGTAGACCTTCGACGCGCTCCACGCCGCCGGCAGGTTGACGGTCACGGTGACCGTGCCCTGCGCGGGGTCGAGGGTGTCGCTGCCGGAGTACGACGCGGTCAGCGTGTGGGTGCCGCCGGCGAGGCCCACCGGGAGGGTGAACGTCGCCGAGCCGCCCGATAGCCCCGCCGAACCGCGGACGGTCGTGCCCTCGCGCAACTCGACCGTGCCGGTGACCGGCGCCGGTGCGGCGTCCACCTTGACGGTCACCTTCGCCGCGACACCCCAGTCGACCGGGGTCGAGGTGGCGGTCACGGTCGGCGTGCCCTTGGTGGTACGGAACACCGCCGGCTGGGCGACCGCCACACCGTCGTCCGCGCTCGTGGCCGAGACGACCCACGCGTACGAGGTGGCGGGCTGGAGGCCGCTCCAGGTCACCGAGGCGGTGCCGTTGGCGGTCACCTGGTCGGTGCCGATCACGCCGCACGGCACGTACGCGGCGAGCGAGTCGGTCTTGAACGACGTCTGCCGGGTAGTGAGGTCGACGGGGAGGGTGAGGTTGTCCTCCGCGCCGTTGTACCTCGGCCGGGTCTGGCTGCCGTCGGCGCGGATGTCGTACTCGGTGGCGCCGAAGTTTTGCAGGAGCGGCGAGTACGTGTCGATGTGCACCTCGGAACGGTCCACATCGAACTGGAGCAGCCGCAGGAAGCTCGCGCCGAACTGGAGCCGGTCGGTGGACTTGTGGTCCACCTTGCCGTCGGCGTTCAGATCGATGTTGCCGCTCGCGTCGACAAGCTCGGGCCACAGCTCACCCGCGGACACCGTGTAGAACTGGTAGTCCGCCAGCAGCTCGACCACGTCGTGCGCGACGGTGACCCCGACGTTCGACTTCACGTTGGTGCCCACGCCGTGCTCGTGGCCGGCGAGTACCAGGAAGACGTTCGGGTTGTTCTCCACGACCAGCTTGTAGAGCGGCGAGCCGTCCGGCGCGGAGAAGGCGGCGCCACGGCCGTCGGGGCTCGTCGACGGGCGCAGGTAGTCGTGGGAGAGCAGGATCCCGTTGCGGTCCTTGTAGCGCTTGAAGACCGAGTCGGCCCAGTTGGCCTCTTGCGGCGTGACGCCGTAGGAGAGGCCGACCGCCACGAAGTCGAGCCCGCCGGCGGAGAAGAGGACGTAGTTGTTCTGGTTGTCCTTGCCGGGCGTGACCGTGCCGTCGGCGTTGGTCGCCTCGTCCCACGCGTGGTACTCGGCGCCCGCCGGCCAGGCGCCGGCCACCTGGTAGTACCGGTCCGCGCCGAAGACCTTGCTGAACCGCGAGTCCGGACCTGTCTCGGCGCCCAGCTGGTTGTCGTGGTTACCGGCGATGACCTGGTTGACCACGCCCTTGTCGTCGAGCACCTTCTGGTAGCCGGAGGCGCGCTCGAACTCCCGGTCCACCTGCTCGTTCAGGCCGGGCCGCTGGAGCGAGCCGTCCGGGTTCTTGGCGAGCGGGTCGTAGTAGTCGTTCTCGATGATGTCGCCGGTGTGCGCGGTGTACGCGATCTTCCGCCCAGCCGCGTTGTCGGCGATCCACTGTGTCTGCTCGCGGTACGCCGCCGCGAAGATGGCCTGCTCCTCCGCGACCTGGATGTCGGAGGGCTCCTGCCGCCCGTCGAAGTCGTCGTACGTGCCGCCGGCCGCACCCTCGCTCAGGTACTGCGTGTCGGTGAAGTGGGCGAGCGAGAAGTCGTACGAGGCGGGGTCCTCGAAGCGGTCCTTGTCGTTCTGGGCCGAGGAGTCGCGCGGGGACAGGTCGTCGGCGAACGGGTCCTCGCCGGTGACCAGCACGTGCACCGTCGCGCCGTCCCGGTACGCGTCGGTGAGCGGCGCGGTGAGGACGGTGCTCTGCCCGGCCTTGCCGCGCGAGCTGGTCAGCACGTCCCACTTCCGGCCGGCCGGGTCCCACACCCGCAGCGCCACGACCCGGGCCGGGTCGATGGTGCCTTCCCAGCGCAGCGTCGGCGCCTGCTGGCTCGCGGCGAGCGGCACGTCGTACCGCTGGAACACCACGTCACGGCTGGACGGGGTGTCGACCGTCCGGCCGTCGAGCGGACGCAGCGAGCCGACGTCCACGCCGCCCTCGTGCTGGACGTCCAATGTGGTCGGTACGGCCGACGCGACGCCCTGGTACCCGGAGATGGGCGCCACGACGTCGGCCTTGGTGAAGGTGGCGGTGAGCGGTACCCCGTCCTCGCCGGGGATCTTCGCGGAGAGTGTGGCCTTCGGCGCGTTCGTGCCGCTGACGGCCGTGTCCAGCGCGGTCGGCACGTCCGGGATGCTGGCGCTGGTGAAGCGCACCTCGCGGGTGGCCGTGTTGCCGAGCGTGTCGGTCGCGGTGACGGCGAGCGTGTGCGCGCCGGCCGGCAGGCCATGGCCGATCTGGTCGCCCTGCTTCACCGGCTTGCCGTCGAGCGTGATGGTCGGCGTACCGGCGACGCCCGTCGCGTCCTTGACCTTGACGTTGAGCGCGACCGTGGCGGTGAGCCGCTGTCCCTCGGCCGGCACGCTGCTCTCCACGACCGGCGCGGTGTTGTCCACAGTGAACGTACGCGTGGCGGTCTTGTCACCGCTCGTCGCCGTCACGCTGTGCTGGCCGTCGGTCAGCGCCGCGGTGTCCACGTCGGCCCGCAGCCCCTTGCCGGGCTGGCCGGCGTCGACCTCGAAGAGGATCTCCTTGCGCAGCGCGTTGTTGTACGTGCTGCCACACGTCCCGTCCCCGATGAACGTGGTGACCTGCGTCCCCGCCGGGTACGACGCCGAACCGATCGTCACGGTCGTCTGCGCGACCTCGCGGGTCAGCTGGACGGCCTGGGGGCCGCCGGCCGGGAAGAGCTGGAAGTCGCGCATCGTGAAGTCGTCGAAGTTGCCGCCGGGGCAGTCCGGCGCGATCGTCGTGGGGTTGATGCCCGCGACGAAGTCGAGCACGTTGACGCCCGGTACGAGCCACTCGTTCGGGAACGACAGCTCGGCGATCTCCTTCTCCCAGATGCCGAGGTTCAACGGGATGCCGTTGATGTGCACCTGGTTCTGGTAGCCGCCGTCGGTGCCGTTGCCGCCGATGAAGAGGCGCAGCCGAGCGTCCCCGCCGCTGCCCAGCGTGGCGACCGTACGGGTGGTCTGGGCGTCCGAGACCGTGAAGGCGAACTCGACGTCCTTGTTGGTGCCGCAGGTCCCGTCGCCGAGTGCGAGGGTGGCGTCGGCGGTCGCGGTCCGGGTGCCGCCGCTGAGGTAGTACACATTGGACAGCGCGGCCGTACCGGTGCTCACCGCGAGACCGACCGTCGAACGGGTGATCCGGAAGTCGTCGTGGTTGGCGCAGAGGCTCGCGCCGCTGCCGGAGTTGTAGTCGCCGGTGAGCACCTGGACGGTGTTCTCACCGGGGCGCAGGAAGCGGTTCGGCAGCTTGACGGAGACCGCCTCCGCTCCCCCGGCGCCGTAGTCGCCGCCGAGGCCCAGGCGGTTGCCGTTCACCATCAGGTAGTTGTGGTAGCGCGCCTCGGCCGAGTTGCCGGCCGCGATCGTGAAGGTGAGCGTGGAGGTGCCGGGCGCGAGCGTCTCCGCGTTCTGGGCGGGCGCGCCGTCGAGCGCGATCGCGTCGACGCCGGTGTCGCCCTCGCGCGGTGCCGCCGCGATGACCGGCTGAGTGCCGCGCACGAGCGCGCCCTCGGCCGGGGTCACCTTCGCCGAGCCGGCCGGTGGGTTGTTCACGCCGACGTTGACGCTCGTGGTGGCGCCGGAGGCGGTGATCGCCTTGATGGTGTGCGTACCGTTCGGCAGCGACCGCGTGTCGAGGTCGAGGCGCAGGCCCGAGGTGCTGCCCGGCTCGCCGGACAGGACGAACGTCAGCGCCTGGGTCAGCCGCGGCGTCGAGGTGCCGCAGGTACCGTCGCCGAAGCTGTAGCTGAACAGGTTCTGCTCACCGTCGATGACCACACCGAGCAGGCTCAGGCTGATGCTGCTGAGCGGGAAGTCGTCGAAGTTGGGGCAGCGCCCGCCCTCGCCGTTCGGCAGCTGCTCGTACCCGATCGCGGCCGTGTTGGTGCTGTCGACCCAGTTGGCTCCGGCGTGGACGGTGATGGTGTTGACGCCGGACCGCAGCCACTCACCCGGGAAGTCGAGCACCCCGGCGTTGCCACCCGGGATGTCCGGGAAGAAGACGCGGTCTGCCTCGGCCGTGTGGTCGTTCACGGTGATGTAGTTGTGGTAGCGCGCCTCGGTGCCGTTGCCGCCCATGTCGAAGGCGAAGTGCGCGGTACCGGCGGTCCGCACCCCGTCGACCGTATGGTCGTCGATGGCGATGTCCACAACGGAGTCGTTCTCGGCGGTGGGCTCGGCCTTGACGGTGAAGGTGCCGTCCAGCGCCTGGCCGTCCCGCAGGTTGAGCGTGGGCGCGCCGGCGACGACCGGCGGCGCCTCCTCGGCCCCGGCGCTGGTCGGGGCTATCACGGCCGCGGCCGCGACGGCGACCAGGGTCCACAGCGCACGCGTGCGCTTCATGACTCTCCTTAGGGGACGGTGGCGAGTTGGATCGCGGCGACGGCGGTCAGGCCGGCGCCGAAGAGCGTGATGCCGGCCGCTGCGACGACCGGCGCCACGCGGGTGGCGAGGCGGAGGGTGGCGTGCGTGCGCGCGCCACGGAGGACGGCGGTGCTGCCGCCGATCGCGAGCAGGCCGACGCCGAAGAGCACGACGGCCATCCCGACGCCGAACGTCAGGACCAGCAGCAGCGCGAAGCCGGCCCGCCCGATGAACAGTCCGGTGACGAGCACGAGGAACGCGGCCGGCGACGGCGTGAGCCCACCCGAGGCGCCGAGCAGCAGCAGGCCCGGCCGCCTGTCGTGGTCGTGATGGTGGTCATGGTCGTGGCCGTGATGGTGGTGATGCTGCCGGCGCCGCAGCAGCCACACTCCCGTACCCAGCACGAGGAACCCGGCGGCGAGCTGGAGCCACGTGGTCAGCTCCTCCATCCGGATCGCGTCCGAAAGGGACAGAAACGTCCACGCCAGACCGATCACCAGCACGGAGAGCGTGTGCATCACGGCGACCGAGCCGCCGAGCCAGGCCGCGTCCCGGATCCGGCCGCGCGAGCCCACGAGGTACGCGGCGGCCAGGCTCTTGCCGTGCCCCGGCGTGACCGCGTGGCCGGCCCCGGCGACGAACGCGAGCGCGAACGCCACCGGCGGCACCCCCGGCGACTGGATCGCGCTCTGGAGCTGGTCGGCGAGCGTGATCATGCGGCGACACGCCGCCTTCTGCCCACGACCACGGCCCCACCCGCTATGAGCACCAGGCCAACGACCACCGCGGTGATCTGGAGGGCGGCGCTGCGACCGGTGCCCGCCGCCGGCACCGCGTCACCCAGGGTCCACTCATGGGTGTACGCGTCGGATGTGTACACCGCCCGGGCACCACCCGGTCCGGTGGCGAGGGTCTGGTACGCCGGGTCGAGATCGGTGAGCGTACGCACGGCGACGGCGACCACCCCGACCGCGGCCGGGCAGGTGAAGTCGGCCGTGGCGCCGGTGCGGGCCAGGTCGGTGGGGGGCGCGACGGTACCGGCGCACTCCCGCCCGTCGCTGGTGACCGTGATCCGCTCGCGCAGGTACGCCGCGAACCGCGGGGACGGGCCGACCGCCGCGGCGTCCGAGTCCTGGTAGAACACCGCCCCGTCGAGCATCACCCGGTCCCGCGGCAGCACCCCGAGCGCGACGCCGAGCACGGTGAGGTCGTCGAGCCCGCCGACCTTCCACCGCACCCGTACGACCTCGGGACGCGCCTGGTCGAGCGAGATTGCCACGGTCTGCGGGTCGCCGAACGGATGCGCCCGCGCCGGCGCGGGCGCATCGAACACGGTGGCGACCAGGCATGCGCAAACCGCGAGGACACGCGCCAGTCCGCGGGGCTGCAAGGACAACACTCCAGGTCGAGAGGGGTTGGCCTGAGTCTCTGCCAGCCCTTTGAAACTAACGGGCTCAGCACAGTGATCAACAGAAGATGTCAACGTGAACACTTAGTTGATCATCATCGGTGCAGCGCCTTGACATCGACTGCTATAGCTGCTTTTCTGTGACACACATCGATCCCCGCGCCTCCGGGCGGCGCGCCGTTTCTCTCCGGAAGGGAAACCGCGAATGCCCGATCGCTCCCATCGCCGGCGCCTCACGCTGTCCGCCGGCGCCCTCGTGATCGCCGTCCTCGTCGGTCTTCTCGGCGGCGGTGCGTACGCCGGCGAGCAGGCCGACCCCAGCCTGCCGGCCAACGACGCCGCACGCGGCATGGTCTACAGCGGACTGCTCGCCGCCAAGGACGGGCCGTGCGCCGGGATGTTCCAGGTCAAGGGCGTCACGCCGGCCATGTGCACGCACGGCCCGGACCCCGCGCCGGCCGGCCTCTCGGTCAAGCGCTCCGTCCAGCCCATCGCCGCCGCGGCCGCCGGCGCCAGCGCGCTCGCGGTCTGCGAGGGCGACGGCACCTCGGGGCGGCGGGTCGAGGTGCTGTACATCCACGGCTCGACCAGCCGTTACAACCAGTACCTGGAGACCTTCCGCTCCCTCGCCGAGGGCGTCGACGTCATCTTCAACGAGAGCGCCCGGGAGACCGGCGGCGAGCGTCACGTGCGGTACGTGACCGAGAACGTCAACGGCGCCTGCCGCCCGGTCGTACGGGACGTGCAGATCGCTGACTCGGCGCTCAACGCGAACGACTGGGCCCCGCTGCTCAACGCGGTCCGGGCCGCCGGCTACACGCGTACCGACCGCAAGTACCTCCAGTTCGTCGACGCCAATGTCTACTGTGGAATCGGCGGGTTCGCCGGCGACACCCGCAAGACCGACGCCAACCGCTCCAACGCAGGTCCCGAGTACGCGCGGGCCGACAACGGCTGCTGGAGCGCCGGCGTGGCGGCACATGAACTCGGCCACACGCTCGGCGCCGTCAACAACAACGCACCCAACGCGTCCGGCGCGGCGCACTGCGTCGACGAGTGGGATGTCATGTGCTACAAGGACGGGCCGAACGTCGTCATCCAGACCAAGTGCCCGGACCGCGCGCACGACCAGCGGCTGGACTGCAACCACGACGACTACTACCACACCAACCCGGCGTCCGGCTCGTACCTGGCGACCAACTTCAACGTCGCCGACAACCTCTTCCTCATCAAGGGCACCGGCGGCGGACCCGGCCCGCAGCCCAGCCAGAACCGCGCGCTCACCGCGACGGCGTCCGCGTCGTACACATCGTCGTGGGAGAGCGTGGCCGCCATCAACGACGGCGCCGAGCCCGCCACGTCGAACGACACCGTCAACCCGCGCTGGGGCACCTGGCCCAACACCGGTGAGCAGTGGGCGCTGCTGACCTGGGCGTCGGCGCAGACGCTGACCTCCGCCGAGGTGTACTTCTTCGACGACAACGGCGGCGTCCGCGTCCCGGCGTCGTGGCGGCTCCAGTCGTGGAACGGCAGCGCGTACGTCGACGTGCCCGGCGCGAGCGGGTACCCGGTCGCGCTCAACGGGTACAACCGGGTGACGTTCGGCAGCGTGAGCACGACCCGGCTACGGGTGCTGCTCCAGAGCGGCGCCGGTTCGGTCGGGCTGCTGGAAGTCAAGGCGTTCGGACCCTGATGACCCTCGCACACGCCGGCGCCGTCCTCACTGTCCACTCGGACGGCGCCGGCTCGGTCTGGATCACCGCGCGGTGGATCGACGGGCACCCGGTGACGGGGCCGGCGAGCGCGATCCTGACCGCGACAGCGGCCGGCCACCGGGTGGGGCCGGCCCCGTTGCGGGCGATCGGTGACGGCGCCGGCACGCTGACGTACGCGGGCCAGCTGCCGCCCGGTAACTGGACGGTGACCGCCGAGCTGGCCATGCCGGCCGTCGCCCGCTGCGACGCCAGCTTCGAGGTGGGCACCGCGGCCGCACCCGCCACCGTGACCTGCGACTCCGCGCCCGAGCAGGTACCTCCCGCCGCGTCCGTCCCCTGGCCCACCGTGATCCTGGCCGGTGCCGTCGTCGCCGTACTCCTGGCGGTGTTCCTCGTCGCCCGCAGGCGGCTGTGGTGAGGTGGGCCCATGCGTCTACACGTGGGGTGTGCGATGTGGACGCTCAAGTCGTGGCAGGGGCGGCTCGTACCGCACCCACTCCCCCCGCACGAGCGGCTGCGGCACTACGCCAGCCTGTGCGACGCGGTCGAGGGAAACACCACGTTCTACGCCACGCCCACGCGGGAGACGGTGGCGTCGTGGGCGGAGCAGACCGACCCCGACTTCCGGTTCGTGGTCAAGCTGCCCAAGACCGTCACGCATGAGCGCCGCCTCGCCGACGCCGACGAGCCGCTGCGCGCCTTCCTGGACGCGGTCGAGCCGCTCGGGCCGCGGGCGCACGCGCTCTGGGTCCAGCTGCCCGGGTCGTTCGCGCCCGGCGACGTACCGGTGCTCGCCCGCTTCCTGCGCCGGCTGCCGGCCGCCCACCGGTACGCGGTCGAGGTCCGCCACCCCGCCTTCTTTGCCGACCCGCGCGCGGCGGCCCAGCTCGAAGAGGTGCTCACCGCGATCGACGCCGAGTGGGTCCCGTTCGACACCACGGCGTTCTTCAGGAGCCCGCCCACCAGCGACGCCGAGCGGGAGGCGTGGACGAAGAAGCCGCGCGTGCCGCTGCGCACCCGCGCGCTGACCGCCCGGCCGATCGTCCGGTACCTCGGCCGCGACGACACCGAACACACCGTGGCGGGCTGGCAGCGCTGGGTCGAGGTCGCCGCCGGGTGGCTG
This sequence comes from Phytohabitans flavus, assembly GCF_011764545.1. Taxonomy (GTDB): domain Bacteria; phylum Actinomycetota; class Actinomycetes; order Mycobacteriales; family Micromonosporaceae; genus Phytohabitans; species Phytohabitans flavus. The sequence goes on from NZ_AP022870.1 coordinate 2,974,490, forward strand.
CGCGAAGGGCGCTCACCCACGATCTTCATCCACACGCCGGACAACGCGGACGCGCCGGCGCTCGCCCGCCGCTTCCACGACGAGGTACGCGCCCGGGTACCCGACCTCGCGCCACTCCCCCAGCCGATACCGGCCGAGCCGCTCACCCTGTTCTGACAGACTCATTCGCCCGGCTAAGTTGTCCCCCGTGTGGAACTCACTGCGCACCGACGCGCCCGCCGGACTCGTCGCCGGCGTCACCGCGTACCAAGCCGGCGACGGCGACCTCGTCCACGCCTACGTCGCCCGCCCGGAGGGCCCCGGCCCCTTCCCCGGCGTCGTGCTCGCCCATCACATGCCGGGCTGGGACGAGCTCTACCGGGAGTTCGCCCGCCGGTTCGCCGACCACGGGTACACGGCGATCTGCCCCGACCTCTACTGCCGCACCGGGCACGGCGAGCCCGACGACGTGGCCGCCGCGGCCCGCGCGGCCGGCGGCCTCGTTGACGACACGGTGGTGGCCGACCTCGTCGCGGCCCGCGACCTGCTGCGCGCCCTGCCGACCGCGAACGGCAAGGTCGGCGTCTTCGGCACCTGCTCCGGCGGCCGGCACGCCCTGCTCGCGGCGAGCAAGGCCGGCGGCTTCGACGCGGTCGCGGACCTGTGGGGTGGCGGCGTGGTGGCCTCGCCCGAGGACCTCGTCCCGCAGCGCCCGGTCTCCGTGCTCGACTACACCGCCGACCTCGACGCGCCGCTGCTCGGCCTCTTCGGCGACGAGGACCAGTTTCCGACGCCCGAGCTGGTCGACCGGCACGAGGAGGAGCTGAAGAAGCACGGCAAGGAGTACGAGTTCCACCGGTACGCCGACGCCGGCCACGGCTTCTTCTACTACCACCGGTCGGCGTACCGCGCCGACTCCGCGATGGACGGCTGGGCGAAGGTCTTCGACTTCTTCGGCCGTCACCTCTCCACGGGGAGCTAGCCATGTGCACGAACATCTCCGAGACGGTCCCGGCCGCCGGTGCCGCCAAGGGTGGCGCCGGCTGGTTCCCGGTGACCGCCGCGAACGTCGGCTTCGACCACGCGGTGGGCTCCCGCTTCGACCACGCCCTGCTGCTCGACTTCGTCGACCCGGCGCGCGGCCCGTCCGCCCGCATCGCGGTCGAGCTGGACCTCGAGACGGGACGCGCGCTGGTGGCCGCGCTCCAGTCGGTCATCGAGGCGGCCGAGCGCAGCGGCGCCCCGGTCTAGCCGGCCGTGTTCGGCGCTTCCGAGCCGCGCCTGGGCCGGCTGCCCGCGGCTGACCTGGGCGCTCTACGAAGCCGGGTGGACGCCGCCCGGTTGCGGATGGACGTGGAGCGCCTCGACGAGCCCCGCGGCCGCCTCCACGCGCCCGAGGCGATGGACCGCGCCGAGCGGTACGTGATCGACCAGCTGGAACGGGCCGGCTGGTCGGTGCGGCGGCGCCCGTACACCGAGGGGGTCGCCGGCGTGAACCTGCTGGCGACCGCCCCCGGCCCCGGTGGCCCGGCCCGCCTGATCGTCGGCGCCCACCTCGACACCGTGCCGGGCAGCCCGGGCGCGGACGACAACGCGTCCGGGGTGGCGGGGCTGCTGGAGCTGGCCAGGATCGTCCCGCCCGCCCCGGACCTCATGCTCGTGGTCTTCGACCAGGAGGAGGCCGGCATGCACGGCTCCCGCGCGCTGGCCCGGGAGCTGGCGGCCGCCGGGCGCGAGCCGGCCGGCGTGATCGTCTACGAGTGCATCGGGTACACGGCCAGGACCCCGGCGAGCCAGACCCTGCCGCCCGGCCTGAGCCTGCTCTACCGGGGCCAGGTCAAGCGCATGCGCGCCCGCGAGTTCCGCGGCGAGTGGACCCTGTTCATCTACCGCGCGTCCGCCCAGGAGCTGGCGGCCCGGCTCGGCGGCGCGCTGGCCCACCTCGCCGGGGCGCCCTCGGTCATGTTCGCCCGCGACCCGCTCGACCTCCCGCTGCTGGGGCCACTGCTCGACCGGGTGGCCCCGCTCGTGCGGGACTTCGCCCGCAGCGACCACAAACCCTTCTGGGACGTGGGCATACCGGCCATCCAGGTCACCGACACGGCGAACTTCCGCAACCCGCACTACCACCAGCCCACCGACACCCCGGAGACCCTCGACTACGAGCGGATCGCGGACATCGTCGCCGCCACGGCCGCGGTCGTCACCTCCCGCGAGTGAGACGAATCGAGCTACCGCGACGCCCGTCGTGGTCCAGACCGTCGCTCCCGCGGCCTCACCCTCCGCGGTCGGCAAGCTCACCCCCGGGCCGTGGCCGGCCGATCCCGACCCTTCGCGCAGCCCACGCCCAACCGCGCCCTCCCTGCGCGGTTGTGCGCCTACGGACCTTCCAGGGTCAAGGTCTCAGCCCGCAGCGGTGAGATCTAGGGGAGTTTGGGTTGCTATGACGCGCTAACTCCCCTAGATCTCGAAGTCTAGATGGGACAGCTAGGCGCCGCCTCCGCCCATCCTGGGCGCATCGATGCGCCCAGGATCTAGGACCTTCCAGGGTCAAGGTCCGGACAGATCGGCGGACGAGGCCTTGATCGATGGGTGGCCAGGTCGTCCGTGTCGAGAAATGGCCCCTGGAGGGGCGCCCTTTCGCCACGGACGCACGGAAGGCACCCCGCGACCAGCCGATCAAGGGAAACACCAGGTCCGAGCGATCTGTTGGTTATCGCCGAGCCGACGGCACGGGCCTGTTTTTTGTAGGGAGCGGAGCAAATGCGACCAAACACGCCGCTCTCTCGCCACTCGCCCGCCAACGATCCACGCTGCCTAGAACTATCGCGGTCTACTGAGACCTACACGCGCAAGCCAAGGGTCTGGGGCTGCGGTTGGGCGCGGCCGCGCGCCCAACTCGACAGGTCGCGAAAGGGAGGGGTCCCGGGGGTTGGGCTTGGACCGCGGAGCCGGCAGTGCGGGTCGGGGGTTTCGGCGAGCGCCAGCGAGCCGCCGACCTGCGCGGTGCCCGCGGGAGCATGCGGTCCGCAAGTGACGCGGACCGGGGAAAATATCGGCCCCAAGGATCTCTATACCCGGCGCAGAACCGACACGACCTTGCCCAGCACGACCGCGCGGTCGCCGTCGATCACGTCGTAGGCCGGGTTGCGGGGTTCGAGCAGGACGTGGCCGCCTCGCCGGCGGTACACCTTGACGGTCGCCTCGTCGTCGATCATCGCGGCCACGATCTCGCCGTTGTAGGCCTCGTTCTGCTGCCGCACCACGACGATGTCGCCGTCGCAGATGGCCGCGTCGATCATCGAGTCGCCCTGGACCCGCAGGCAGAAGAGGTTGCCCCGGCCGACCAGGTCACGGGGCAGGGTGAGCGTTTCCTCGGACGTCTCCTCGGCGAGGATCGGCGTCCCGGCGGCGATGGTGCCGACCAGCGGTACCCCGACGGTCGCCGGGTCGCTGTGCTCCGCGGCGCCGGCCATGCCGAGGAACAGGCGCACGTCGACCGGGCGGGTGGCCGTACGGCCCCGGCGCAGGAACCCGAGGTCCTCCAGCACGCGCAGGTGGCGGCTGACCGACGAGGTCGACGCGAGCCCGACCGCGTCGCCGATCTCCCGAGTCGAGGGTGGATAGCCGTACCGGATCACCCAGTCCCGGATTACGGTGAGAATGTCACGCTGCCGTGAGGTCAGCGTCGAAGTGTCGAGATCCTCGGCCAGTGCCACGCCCAGATCTTGACCCACCGCAGGCCAGGACGGCGCCAGGCACGCCGGACGGCCGTCTAGCACAGCGCGGCGGGCCGGATTTCGGCGAAGCTGGTAGGGTCTGCGCGGTCGTAGGGCCGCGAACATTTTACTGGGGGCGCCATGAAGTTGTCGATCTTGATGCCGGTCTACAACGAGGCACGGACGATCGAGGTTGCCGTCAAGCGGGTGCTCGGCGTGACCTACCCCGTGGACTTCGAGCTCGTCATCGTCAACGACGGCAGTAGCGACGGCACCGCGGAGGCGCTGGCCGCCATCGACGACGTCCGGGCGCGCGTGATCACGCACGAGCGCAACCGTGGAAAGGGCGCGGCGATCCGCACGGCCGCCGAATCCGCGTCCGGCGACTACATGATCATATGCGACGCCGACCTGGAGTACTCGCCGGAGGAGATCCCCGGCCTGCTCGCTCCGGTGATCGCCGGCGAGGCCGAGGTCGTCTACGGCACCCGGACGTTCGGCAGCCACTCCTCGTTCTCGTTCTGGTACGTGATGGGCAACAAGTTCGTGACCACGTTCGCGAACGTGCTCTTCAACTGCTACATCAGCGACCTGGAGACCTGCTTCAAGCTGATGCCGCTCGAGCTGTACCGCCGGCTGGACATCAAGTCCGCCGGGTTCGGTATGGAGGCCGAGGCGACGGGCAAGCTGCTGCGCATGGGCTACCGGCCGTACGAGATCCCGATCTCGTACCGCGCCCGTGGGCGGGAGCAGGGCAAGAAGATCACCGCTTGGGACGGCATCGAGGCGCTGTGGATCATCCTGCGCATGCGGGTGGGTCGCCGCCCCGCCGCGCTGACCAAGTAGCGCCCGGCCCTCGATGACCACTGCCTCCGCCACCCAGACCGCGGACCCGGAGCCACCAGCGGCGGAGCGCACCCGGTGGCCAGCCCGCGCGCGAGCCACCGCCCGCCGGTTCTACGTCGACGCCGCGGCCGGGACGCTGGCGGTCGTGCTGCTGTTCGCCCTGCACAACATCTACGTGATGATGAAGGCGAACTACTGGCTGGACGAGGCCTGGGTGGCCGCCTCCGTGCGGCTGCCGCTGTCCGACCTGCCCTTGGCCACCTCGTCCACCCCCCTCGGCTGGACGTTCCTGCTGCGCCTCGTGCCGGACGTCGACTACCTGCGGCTCCTCCCGCTCGCCTTCCTGGTGGCCGCGATCCTCATCGCGTATGCCCTGGGGCGCTCGCTTGGCTTTCCGTACCGCTGGGAGGGTGTCCTCGCCGGGCTGGCCGCGGCGACCGGCGTGATCCTGCTCCCGGCCTCGCAGATACGGCACGACCTCAAGCAGTACACGGCCGACGCCGCCGTGGCGCTGGCGCTGATCACGCTCGTGTCGCTCACCGAGCGCAACTGGTCCCGCCGGCATCTCGGTGCGATCGCCGCCCTCAGCACGGTCGGCATGCTGATCAGCCACCCCACCGCGATCATCGCGCTCTGCGCGAGCGCCGGACTCGTCGTCACCACGCTGGCCCGGCGGCAGTGGCGCCGGCTCGTGGAGTCGCTGGTCACCGGGGCGGTGTCCGGCGCGGCGGTGCTGCTGGTGTACCTCGGTGTCACCACCCGCGGCCGTAACGAGTCGCTACAGACCTACTGGGAGGGTTACTTCCCCAACCTCGACCAGTTCTGGGAAAACGTCAACCTGCGCCTGAACGAGCTTCAGCCGTCCCTCGGGATGCCCTGGTGGCTGCTGCTCAGCCTGGCCGGCGCCGGCGCCCTCGTGGTCGCGTTCACCGGCCGCCCGGCGACCGCCATCGCCGTCGTGCTGGTGCCGGTGGTCATGGCCGTGCTCGGCCTCAACAAGGCCTACCCGCTGCTCGACCTGCGCACGTCCCACTTCTTCCTGGTGCTCTGCGCGGCGCTGGCCGGGCTGGCCGTGGCCGGCGTCCCGATCGGCGTCGTACGGCTGGCCGCCTGGGCGGCGGGACGGTCGGGCCAGTGGACGACGGCGGTGGCCGCCGTCGTGGCGGTCACGATGTTCGTCATCTTCGTGAACAACAACCAGGACTGGCTGCGGCTCAACGACGCCGAGAGGGTGAATCCGGCCAACGGGACGGAACAGGGCGACATGCGCTACGGCGTCCAGGTCCTCGAGTCCCAATGGAAGCCCGGCGACGTCATCGTGGTCAACTCGCTCGGCAGCTTCGCCTTCGCGCTCTACTGGCCACGCGAGCCGGCCCCGCGGCGAAACACCCACCTCGCGGTCGGTTGGCTGCCGACGTACCCCGACGACGCCCGGGTCGTGGTCGTCGAGGACCGCACCTACGAGGCCATCGAGGCCAGCCTCGCCCGCGCCCGACAGCTCGCCGCCGCGCCCGGCGCCACCGGGCGGATCTGGCTGATGCGGACCCACGTCATACCCGCCGAGCAGAAGATGTGGCGGGTCGCCCTCACGCCGTGGGTGGTCGCCAACAAGCCGAAGACGGGCGGCGTGGTGGTGGTGATCCGGCCGCCGTCCTGAGGCCCGCCGTCCTGAGGCTGGCCGGACCGATCCCGGCCCGGCCAGCCATTCCCCAGGAACCGGTCTACCCCGCCGCGTCCGGGGTGGGGTCGAGGATGACCTGCGTCGTACCCGTCTGGGGCGGCGTGCCCGGATCGCTCGGCGCGTCCGTGTACTCCGCGATGAAGACCGCGAAGAGGTTGTCGCCGTCACCGTGCCCAGGGGTCGTGGTGCTGATCGTCCCCGAGCACCCGGTCGCGGTGCTGATCGGGTGGCCGTGCTCGTCGTGGCCGAGGATGTACCGCACCGTGACGCGCGAGCAGTCGATCGGCTCGTCGTCGAGGACGCTGACCTCGAACGCGACCTGCTGCCCGAACTCGAACGGCTGCCCCTCGACCGGGGTCACGAAGCTGACCACCGGCGCGATCGGGCCGACGAAGAACGGCAGCTCGGCCGAGGCGGAGCGACCCGTGCTGTCGGTGACCTTCAGCGTCGGGCGGTACGAGCCGTTCTCCTGGTACGTGTACGTCGGGTTCGGCGCGGTCGAGTCCACCTTGCCGTCCGCGTCGAAGTCCCAGGCGTACCTGAGCGCGTCGCCGTCGGGGTCGGTCGTGCCCGCGCTGGAGAACGTGACCGTCAGCGGGGCCAGCCCGGCCAGCGGCGAGGCACTGATCTTCGGGGTGGGTGTGCGGTTGCCGCGGACGAAGTCGATCCGCGCGAGCTGGGCGTCCGGGTTCTCCGAGAAGAAGCCGTCGCCGTACTCGAGTACGTAGAGCGCGCCGTCCGGGCCGAACTCCATGTCCATCGGGTTGTCGAAGACGAACGACGGCAGCACCGGCTCGATGCCGCTCACCTCGCCGCGGCGGTCCAGCGTGAACGCCTTGACGTAGTCGCGGGTCCACTCGTAGAACAGCGGCTTGCCGTCGTAGTACTCCGGCCACTTGACCTGCGAGCGGCCGCGCTTGTCGTAGTCGTACGCCGGCCCGGCCATCGGACCGATGCCGCCCTCGCCGAGCTGCGGGAAGTCGGCCGAGAGGTCGTAGGAGTACTTGACCTCCGGCTCGGCGACCGCGGGCAGGCGGGTGAGGCCGGTGTTGTGCGGCGACTCGTTGACCGGCCGGGCGCAGTCGAACGGCGCACCCGACTCGCCGGTGGCGAAGTCGTAGTCCACATAGGGCAGATCCGGCGCGGCGCAGTACGGCCACCCGTAGTTGGCCGGGCGGTCGATGAGCATCCAGCGGCCCTGGCCGGCCGGACCCCGGCCCGGGTCCGCGTCGCCCGCGTCGGGCGAGTAGTCCGCCATGTACACCCGGTTCGTCTTCGGGTCCACGTCGAAGCGGAACGGGTTGCGCAGTCCCATCGCGTAGATTTCCGGCCGGGTCTTCGCCGTACCCGGACGGAAGAGGTTGCCCGACGGGATGGTGTATCCGCCGCTCGGCTTGACCCGGATGCGCAGCAGCTTGCCGCGCAGGTCGTTGGTGTTGGCGGAGGTGCGCTGCGCGTCGAACGCCGGATGGCGGTTTGCCCGCTCGTCGATCGGCGCGTACCCGTCGGACTCGAACGGGTTGGTGTCGTCCCCTGTGGACAGGTAGAGGTTTCCCTTGCCGTCGAAGCCGATCTGGCCGCCGACGTGGCAGCAGATGCCGCGGTCCACGGGTACGTCGATGATCCGCTGCTCGGTGTCGAGCCGCAGTGTATTGCCGGACAGCTTGAAGCGGGACAGCCGGAGCGCGCCCTTGAACGGCGCCCAGTCGGCCTCCGTACCCTCGAACGGCGCGTCACCCTCGTTCACGTCCGGCGTGGCCGGGTCGTCGACCGGGGTGTTGAGCGGCGGCGAGTAGTACAGGTAGACCCACTTGTTGTGGGCGAAGTCCGGGTCGATGGCGATGCCCTGGAGGCCCTCCTCGTCGTGCTCGTACACCGGCACGTCCGCGGCCAGCACGTTCAGGCCGGTCTTCGGGTCGTGGATGCGGACCTCGCCGGTCCGCGCGGTGTGCAGCACCCGGTTGTCGGGCAGTACGGCGAGGCTGATCGGTTCGCCCGGGAAGTCGTTCAGGGTGACCTTCTGGAAGCCGCTGTCCGCCGGCGGCGCGCTGCTGCCGGCCACGGCCGGGGTGGCGGTGGCGCCGCTGACGACAAGCGCCATACCTGCCACGACTGCGAGCCTCTTCACGCCCATCACCTCAGAACCGCATGGACGCTAGGTAGTCGTAGCCGACGTCGGCGGTGCTGATGGCGTCAGCCGGGTTGCGGGGCGGGGTGCCGGCGTCGTCGCGCTCCACGATGAACTCGTCGATGCCCGCCTCCCGTCCGTACCGGAAGACGCGCGCGAAGTCGATGAGGCCCTTGCCGGCGTCCTCGAAGCCGCCGTCCGCGTTCATGTCCTTGACGTGGAACTGGCGGATGCGGCCGCGGTTGCGCTGGATGACGTCGACCGGGTCGTGCGCGCCGCGGGTCACCCAGAAGAGGTCCACCTCGAGGTGCACCAGGTCGGGGTCGGTCTCGTCGGCGAGCACCTCGAAGCCGGTGCGCGAGCCGCCGTCCTGGCGGAAGAACTCGAAGTGGTGGTTGTGGTAGCCGAACTTGAGGCCCGACCTCTTCGCCATCTGCCCGGCCTTGTTGAGGTCGCGGGCGAACGCCTTGTACACGGCGGAGCTGCGGATCGGGCCGTTGGCGTCGACGCCGAAGAACGGGTGCACGATGTACCGCTGCCCGATCGTGCGGGCGTCGTTCAGCGTGGCCTGCCAGGCCGCCGCGTCGAACGGCTGCGGGATGCCGGAGTGGCCGGACGTGGCGCGCAGGCCGGCCTTGTCGAGCGCCGCCTTGAACTGGGCCGCGGTGCGGCCGACGAAGCCGGCGTGCTCGACGCGGGTGTAGCCGATCCGGCGCAGCGCCGCGAGCGTGCCGTCGAGGTCGATCGCGAGCTGGTCGCGCAGCGTGTAGAGCTGGACGCTGATGTGGTCGAGCGGCACCCGGCGGGACCCACCGTGGTTACCGCCTGAGGCCTCGGCGGGCCCGGCCGCGGCCAGCACTCCCGCCGCGCCGACGGTAGCGGCCGTGGCCGCTTTCAGTACACCCCGACGGCTGAGCGCCGGGACGTCGGGCGCGGCTGCGGTGCTGGACTGTTCGTGGGAAATGCACATGGAGACGCCTCCTGGTGAGGGTGGACATGAGTCACCCCGACCGGACAGCGCCAGAAGCTCGTATCGCCGACTTCGGAGCACGACGCGAAACGGCCGGCCATTGGGGTGACCGGGCGTTCGTCGAGCGGTGCCACACGCCGACGACCGATGACTCGCGAGGGCCCGCGACACGCCGGAACCAGGCTGCCGAACCCTTGCCATCGGGTCCCTGCCACCGGCGGCGAAGCCGTCGCGCACGTCCAGATACAACATCAACTCATCTGAACGTTTGGATCATAGGCACGGCACGCCGCCCGTAGCAAGGCGAATCGGACGACTCGACTCCTGCTCACGTTTTGGTGATGATTTGCTGACGCAGCGTCCTTGATCGATCTCTTCGGTGATCTTTAGTGTCCAACCGGGCCACTGGCGAGAACCGCGCGGCGGCCCTTCACTAGGGGAGGCAACATCGATGTTGAGATCGACACGCCGACTACGACTTGCCAGATCGCTGCTGAGCGCGGGCGCGGCGCTTGTCGTCGTCGCGACGAGCCTGGCCGCGACCGGCTCGGGCGCGCAGGCGGCGCCCGGCGACAAGATCCGCCCGGACCTGACCCAGCGGTTCGAGGCCAAGGGTGAGTCCGACTTCTGGATCCGCTTCGCCCCCAAGGCCGACCTGAGCAAGGCCAGCGCCATCAAGGACTGGAACGAGCGGGGCACTGCCGTGGCCACCGCTCTACAGCAGACCGCCGAGGAGAGCCAGGCGAAGGTCCGGGCCGACCTCGACGCGGCGGGCGTGAAGTACGAAAGCTTCTGGGCGACAAACGCCATCAAGGTCAGCAGCGCCTCGCGGAGCATGGCGCAGGACATCGCCGGCCGCGGCGAGGTCGAGGGCCTCTACGCCCCGATGGCCTACGAGATGCCCAAGCTCACCCCCGGTACGAACGAGAAGACGGTGAACGCCCTCGAGTGGGGTATCGCGAACATCAACGCCGACGACGTGTGGTCGCGGTACGGCGTCAAGGGCGCCGGCATCACGATCGCGAACATCGACACCGGCGTGCAGTTCAACCACCCGGCGCTGGTCAACTCCTACCGCGGCAACAACGGCGACGGGACGTTCAACCACAACTACAACTGGTTCAACGCGGCCGGAACCTGTGCCACGCCGTGCGACAACAACGGCCACGGCACGCACACCATGGGTACGATGGCCGGCCGCGACGGTGCCAACGAGATCGGCGTGGCGCCCGAGGTGAAGTGGATCGCGGCGAACGGCTGCTGCCCGAGCGACGCCGCCCTGATCAACTCCGGCCAGTGGATGCTCCAGCCGCGGGACCTGAACGGCCAGAACCCGGACGCGAGCAAGCGGCCGAACATCATCAACAACTCCTGGGGCTCCGAGCTGCCCTCCAACGACCCGTTCATGGAGGACGTGACGCTGGCCTGGGAGGCGTCCGGCATCTTCGGCGCCTGGTCCAACGGCAACGAGGGCCCGGGCTGCCAGACCAGCGGCTCCCCGGTAGCCGCATCGCCAACTACTCCGTCGGCGCGTACGACATCAACAACAACATCGCCAGCTTCTCCAGCCGTGGCGCTGGGCAGGACGGCGAGATCAAGCCCAACATCTCGGCGCCCGGCGTGAACGTGCGGTCCAGCCTGCCCGGCAACGCGTACGGTACCGCCAACGGCACCTCGATGGCCGCGCCGCACCTGGCCGGCGCCATCGCGCTGCTCTGGTCGGCGGCGCCCAGCCTGGTCGGCCAGATCACGGCCACGCGCTCGCTGCTGAACGACACCGCGACGGACAAGCTCGACACCGCGTGCGGTGGCACGGCGGACGACAACAACGTGTACGGCGAGGGCCGGCTGGACGCGCTCGCGCTCCTCGACGCCGCCCCGATCGGTAACGTCGGCACGTTGGCCGGCACCGTGACGGACTCGGCCACCGGCGGCCCGCTCGCCGGCGCGACCGTCGCCCTGACCGGCGCCGCCGAGCGTCAGGTGACCACCGGCAGCGACGGCAAGTTCTCCTCGCAGGTGCCCAGCGGTGACTACCAGGTCGCCGTGACGCTCTTCGGGTACGGCACCAAGACCGTGCCGGCCACGGTGACCACCGGTAACACGACGACGCTCAACGTGGCGCTCGACCCGGTACCGAAGGTCACGCTCAGCGGCGCGGTGACCGACGGCTCCGGGCACGGCTGGCCGCTGTACGCCAAGGTGACGGTCGCGGGTCCCTCGGGCGCCGCCGACTACACCAACCCCGTCAACGGCCGCTACAGCCTCTCCCTGCCGGCGGGCGCCACGTACACGCTGACGTTCGTCCCGCAGTACCCGGGCTACGAGACCGTCACCAAGGAGGTCGTGGTCGGTTCGCGCAACGTCGTCCACAACGTCGCGGTACCGGTCGCGGTCACCTCCTGCGCCACCGCACCGGGGTACGAGTACGGCTCGGACGGCGAGTACGAGACCTTCGACAGCGGGACGACGCCGGCCGGCTGGACGGTCGTCGACCACATCGGCACCGGTCAGGTCTGGAAGTTCACGGACGACGGCAACCGGGGCAACCTGACCGGCGGTACCGGCGGCTTCGCCATGCTCGACAGCGACAACTACGGCAGCGGCAACCGGCAGGACAGCTCGCTGGTCAGCCCGGTCGTCGACCTGACCGGCGTCGCCGCTCCGGTGATCCGGTTCAACCAGGACTTCCGCTGGTTGGGCAGTGACCGGGCCGACGTCGACCTCAGCCTCGACGGCGGTGCCACCTGGACGAACGTGCTCCGGCAAGCGGCCAGCTTCCGCGGACCCCGGGTCACCGAGATCCCGATCCCGCAGGCCGCCGGCAAGGACCAGGTCCAGGTGCGGTTCCACTACTACGACGCCTCGTTCGAGTGGTGGTGGGAGGTCGACAACGTCCTGATCGGCAGCCAGGTCACCTGCGTGCCGACCAACGGCGGCCTCGTCGTCGGCCACGTCCGCGACGCGAACGACAACGGTTACGTCAACGGCGCCACCGTCGTCAGCGGCGCCAAGCCGACGGAGCGGGCCACCACCGCGGCGACCCCGGACGACACCGGGCTGGCCGACGGCTTCTTCTGGCTGTTCTCGTCGCTGACCGGCACGCGCCCGTTCACGGCCACGGCGGGCAACTACGTCGGCCAGAGCAAGGACGTCGACGTCGAGGCGGACTGGACCACCTCGACGAGCTTCCAGCTCGCGGCCGGCAAGCTCACGGTGCAGCCGGGCGCGCTGAGCGGCAAGGCGCGGATGCCCAGCGGCAAGGTCACCAAGACGTTCACCGTGACCAACAACGGCGGCGCGCCGGTGGAAGTCAACTTCGGTGAGCGGGACGGTGGCTTCGAGCTCCTGCGCGCCGACGGCTCGCGGATGACCCGGGACCAGATCCTGGCCTCGTCCGGCGCGCCTTTGCAGCAGATCAACGCGCCGACGTCGTTCGCGGCGAAGGCGACGATGGGCACCAACGCGGTGCCGGCGACCGCCCCGCAGGCGGCGCCGTGGACCGACATCACCGACTACCCGGCGAACGTGATGGACAACCGGGTGGTCAGCCTCGACGGCAAGGTCTACTCGATCGCCGGCGGAAACGGTTCGGCCTCCACGACGAAGAACTTCGTCTACGACCCGGTCGCGCAGACCTGGTCGGCGATCGCGGACCTGCCCGGAGCGCGCAACGCTCTGACGGTAGGCGTCGTCGGTGGGAAGATCATCGCCACCGGTGGCTGGGCGGCCGCGGGGCCGGACAGCACCACTTGGTCGTACGACCCGGCGGCGAACACCTGGACCGAGAAGGCCGACAACCCGGCGCCGCGCTCGGCGGCGGGCCAGGCGGTCGTGGACGGCAAGCTGTACGCGGTCGGTGGCTGCACCACCGCCGGCTGCACGCCGATGTCCAACGACGTGGTCCGGTACGACCCGGCCACCGACACGTGGGAGACGCTCCCCGATTACCCGAAGTCGGTCGCGTTCGCCTCGTGCGGCGGCATCGAGGGCGTCGTCTACTGCACCGGCGGCAACGACGGCGCGGCGGCGCAGAAGGCCAGCTACGCGTTCGACCCGGGTGCCAACACCTGGACCCCGATCGCGGACGCGCCGGCCGACAACTGGGCCAGCTCGTTCGCGGTGGCCAACGGCAAGCTGCTGGTCGTCGGCGGCTCGCAGGCCGGTGTGATCACCAACGCCGGCTTCGCGTACGACCCGGCCGCCAACACCTGGTCGAGCCTGCCGAACGCCAACACCGCCCGGTACCGTGGCGGCGCGGCGTGCGGCTTCTACAAGGTCGGTGGCTCCTCGGGCCAGTTCAACGCCACGCCCGACAGCGAGGCGCTGCCCGGCTTCGAGGAGTGCGCCGAGGGTGCCGCCGACGTCAGCTGGTTCTCGATCGACAAGACCGAGGCGACGCTGGCGCCGGGTGCGAGCGTCACGGTCACCGTCGTGATGACGGCGAACGTGGACCAGCCGGGCACCTACACCGGCTCGGTCGCGATCGGTGAGAACACCCCCTACACCGTGCCGCCGGTCCAGCTCACCTTCGAGGTGCAGCAGCCGACGACCTGGGGCAAGCTGATGGGTACCGTCACCGGCAAGGGCTGCGACGGCGTGACCGCGCCGATCGCGGGCGCGGTCGTACAGGTGGACTCGTGGGCGATGTCCTGGACGTTCGCCACCGACACCCAGGGCAAGTACGCCTACTGGCTCGACCGCCGCAACAACCCGCTCACGTTGATCGTCGCGAAGGACACCTGGAAGCCGCAGACGCGCCAGACGAGGATCAACACCAGCACGCCGACGGTGGAGGACTTCACGCTCTCCCCCATCAAGTGCTGACGCCGCCTACTGATTGATTCGGGCCCCGCCCGGCTTCGGCCGGGCGGGGCCTCTGTCTTTCGTATCGTCAGGCCGCGGTCAGCCCTCGTATGGTCAGGCCGCGACCAGCCTTCGTACTGTCAGGCCGCGGTCAGCCGGAAGCCGACGCCGCGTACAGAGTGGATCGTCGCGGCCGCCTCCAGCTCGGCGAGCTTGCGGCGCACCCGGCGCACGACGGAGTGGATGTCCGAGCCGCGGCCGAGGTGCTGGTTGCCCCAGACCTCCAGGTGCAGCCGCTCGTACGTGAAGACCTGCCCCGGCGCGTCGAGCAGCCGGTGCAGGAAGTCGTGCTCCAGGCGGGTCAGCTCGACCTCGCGGTCCAGCCACCGCAGGACCCGGCGGTCGGAGTCGACGCTCAGGTCCAGCGGGCGGCCCGCCTCCTCCTCGCTCACGGCCGGTCCTCCGGTCGCCGAGGAGGCTTGCGTGATGGTGCGTTGCACGGCCGCGTCCAGAAACTCCCGTGCCTGCTCAACAGTCGCGACGATGAGGAACGCCTCGGTCCCGCCGAGTTGCTGTGCGAGCTGCCGGCGCGCGGCCGCCGACGGGGCGATCCCGATGATCAGTGGCACGGCAAGGTCTTCGCTCATCCCCAACCCCTTCCCCCGCATGTCGATCATTGGCTCCGCACCCTAGCGGCGGCTTATCACAACCGAGTTAAATATTTAGATCACACCCCTTCGACTCGTATTGACACGTTTAACTCTGGTTTGCAGTAGTCCGATCCGCCGGTGGGATAGACGTAAGGATGCGGCTCTATGTGTAACGGTGGGGCTACAACCAGTGTCTTGAATGCGCCATGGCGCATGTCCGACAGCATGATGCCCTCTTGCGGACCGTCCGGCAGGATCGTGCCATGAGCGTGACGGCCCGGCTGCTGGTCCTGGTGCTGCTGTCGCTGACCGCGTGCTCGTCGTCCGCGGGCTCGTCCTCCCCGGAGCCCGGCTCGGCCGACGTCACGATCGAGCTCGCCGACCGCCCCTTCAGCCTGCACGTGCCCAGCGGCTACGACCCGGCGACCAAGGCCCCGCTCGTGGTGGTCCTGCACGGGTACACGTCCAGCGGTGCCGAGCAGGAGGAGTACTTCCAGCTCAAGGGCGAGTCCGACCGCCGCGGCTTCCTCTACGCGATGCCGGACGGCACCGTCAACCACGAGAAACACCACTTCTGGAACGCGACGCCGGCCTGCTGCGACTTCTTCGACTCCGGGGTGGACGACTCCGGATACCTGATCAAGCTCGTCGACGCGGTCGCCGCGAAGTACGCCGTCGACCCCGCCCGGGTCTACTTCGTCGGCCACTCCAACGGCGGCTTCATGGCCCTCCGGATGGCCTGCGAGCACGCCGACCGGGTCGCCGCGGTCGCTTCCCTGGCCGGCGCGGCCACCGCCGACCCGGCCAAGTGCACGCCGGCGAGGCCGGTCAGCGTGCTTCAGATCCACGGCACGTCCGACCGCACGATCCTCTACGCGGGCGGCCCGTCCACCCGCCCGTACCCGTCCGCGGAGGGCACGGTCAAGCTGTGGCGCGGCCTGGACGGCTGCGCCGACAAGGCGGACACCTCCGCGCAGCCCATCGACCTCGACGCGGGGCTCGCGGACGCGGAGACCACGGTGACGGCCTATCACGAAGGCTGCCGGGGCGGCACGCGGGCCGAGCTGTGGACCATCCAGGACGGTGGCCACATACCCGACCTCACCCCGACCTTCGCCACCGCCGTAACCGACTTCCTCCTGGCCCAGGTGGCCCCGACCCAATAGCCCTGGACGATCCCTTCCGCGGGCTCTGTCCACGATGGAGATTTGAGCTACCGCGACGTCCGCGGTGGTCCAGACCGCTGCTCCCGCGGCCTCACCCTCCGCGCTCCACAACCACCGACCCCACGCCGCCGGCGGCCGGCATGCGGGTCGGCCGCCGGCAGACGAGCAAAAGGTAAGCGCGCCAACCGCATTTACTCTGCTTCCCTATGGGAACCACCCCGCCTCCGACATCGGACGGGCCGCGTCGCTCGGGGTTGCGGTCACCCCTTCTTCGCCTCCGGCGGGAGCGCGCCGGCCTCGGGGATGGGGGAAGTGCCGCTTGGGGTGCGTTTCCGTTGCGCTGGTTGCAACACAGGCGCGCAAGGTCGGTCGTTTGCCTTGATCGACGCTACGGCCGGACGCCGTCCGGCAGATCGTGGTATTTCACTGCCCCTCCAGGGGCAGCCAGGTACCACGATCGCTGGCCTGCTCCGACCCAACGCGCCGATCAAGGGAAACGCGGAAGGTCCGTAGATCTAGTCGACTTTGTGCCGCCCTGACGGCAGGAAGTCGACTAGATCCAGAGGCGACTCGGCTTGTCGCGTGCGGCGGGCGGGCCGGGACCTCGCCGCTGGCCTTGCCGGGCGGGGGTTGGGTCGTGGACCGCGGAGGGTGAGGCCGCGGGAGCAGCGGTCTGGACCACCGCGGACGTCGCGGTAGCTCAGATCCTTGTCCTGGATTGGATGTCCTAGGCTGCCGCGACACCTCCCGTCCGGCCGCCGTGGGGGCTGATCGGCGGGCAGCGGCGCAGCAGCGCGCGGGTGTAGGCGGCGGCGACGGCCGAGGCGTATGGGCGCCACAGCCGGCCGAGGCGCCGGTCGCCGTAGTCGCTGATGCCGCGGACCACGAGCCAGTCCCGCCCGCCGGCGAACGCGGACGAGCCGATGCCCGAGCCCTCCATCTCGATCGCGCGCAGGTCGTACTCGCGGGCCAGCTCGTCGCGGCGCTCGGTGTTGCGCATGGAGCGGTTGGCCGAGCCGATCCGTCCTTCGTGGACCTTCGGAGCGCCGTCGCGATGCCCGGACGCGGTCGGGTCTGGATGCCACACCTCCCGGGCGTCCGGGCCGTCGTGCGCGTACAGCCGGTCGGTCACCGCCTCCGGCCGGGCGAAGCCGGGCAGCGCCGCGAGCACCCGGGTCAGCTCGTCCTCCCACGGGCGCCGCCCCTGAAGCTCCCCCGCGAGCAACCCCTTCGCCCGGTGCGCGAGCAGCGCGGACGGCTGCGGAAACCCCTGCCGCAACGTGACCGCGCCGGGCCGGTCGACAACGTGGTCGTAGTCGACGATCCCCCAGGTCGCCACCACGACGTCGCCGAGCCGCACGTGCCGGTGCGGCTCGCCCGGCGCCGGCACGCCCGCCGCGATGCCGACCATCAGCACCTGGTCGACGGACTCGAAGCTGCGCAGCATGTTGGCCACGGCCGTCGCCGCCCAGTTGGTACCGGTCTCGGTGAGCAGCGTGAGCACCACCGGATGCGGCCGCTCGGCGTGCGCGCTGGGGACCGTCCCTTGTACATACTCGGCCGGATCGCCGGCCACCGAACACTCTTCCTCGTCGTCGATCAGCGAGGCCATCGCGGCGAACTCCTCGGGCAGCGCGGTGACCAGCCCGATCACCGGCTGCCGGGGCACCCGCGTGGTGACGGCGTGCCGCCCTCGGTCGAGCAGGTGCTGTGCCCGCCGGTGCGCGTTCGTCATGTACCGGACGTCGTCGGCGAGGCGCGACTCGACCCAGGCGGCGCAGGCGCGGTCGTCGGCGAAGAGCCCGCCGAGCGGCGCGCCGCCCCACGGGTCGATCGTCCGCAGTACCGCGTCCATGTTGGACCTGGCGATCTCGACGGTGAGCCGCATGTCGGCGAGCCGGGTCAGCAGGACGGCCATCTCGGCCGCGGTGCCCTGTCCAGTGAGCGCGGCCCGCAGCGAAGGCTCCGCCGCTTCCCGGACCCGCAGCTGGTACCGGACCTTGGCCGCGTCGAGCAGGTACCGGGGCAGCGGTGCCATCTCCGCCTCGCCACGCCACCACGCGAGCGCGCTCATCTGCGCCTCGCGGTCGGGCGTGGCCAATGCGAGGATCCGGCGCTCCCGCCGGGCCTGGCCGCCGAACGGGGGCAGCTCCCACAGCACGCATCCTTCGACGAGCACCCCGTCGTTCCACAGTGTCCCGTCCTGCTCGGTGAGGCCCGCGGCGAGCTCCGCCGCGACCTCGACGGGTGGCCGCGCCGGTGGCCCGCCGCGCCGGGTCGCCGGCTGGGTACCGATGTAGAGCCGCACGATGCCGATCAGCTCGTCGGTGCCGCCGGCGGCGACCGCGGCCCACCGCTCCTCCCACTCGGCCCAGGTACGCGGCGGCGCTTTCGGGTCGGCCAGCCACCCGATCGACAGGTTGAGCACGTCGTGCTCGCGGCGGAGCACGACCTGTAGCCGCTCGTCCGCGCTCTGCTGGGCGGCGACCACCGGACCGGCGGCGAGCCGGGTGCACTCGTCCGGGAGGTCGGGCGAGCCGCCGCCGATCGCCTCGGTCGCCCCGAGCCGCCGGGTCGCCGTCCACAGGCGACGGATCTGCTGGTACGCCGGATCCCGCCCCGGCCCTTCCAGCGGGGCGAACGCGTGCACGACGAGCTCCTGGCGGACCGCCGCGTCGGTTGCCCTGGGCGGCGGCGACTCGACGAGACGACCCGCGGTGGTCAAGCCGCGGCGCCGGCTCGACGGTGCGAGGGAGAGGCGGTGCACCAGCATGTTGGCGCGCAGCCTCGGCGAGTTGGGCGTGGCGCCGGCACCCTTGGCCCGCGCGCTGTGGGTGAGCCGGATCGGGTTCAGCGCCTGTAGCGCGGCGGTCGCATCCGCGTACACGCTGGTCAGCCACCGCGGCATGACCCGCCTATTCGTGGGCCTTTCACGGAGCGGGCGGAACCGCGCGGTGCGCTTGACATTCCTGGAAGTGGACGGGATTCCCGGAACGGTGGCTTGCCGGGACAGTGCCGGAACCGGTCGGATTTTCGGCTGATTCTCGAACCCGTTCTGGGCGTGATATTCGCAGGTCGTGCGGGTCTGCGCTAACGGATCCATGCGTACCGGGGTCGCGTTATCGCTCAGTAACATCGGGAGTTCCCTGCATCACGTGCTCCTTCGCTGGAGTCGCCCTCTGATTTCGAGGATGGCGCATGTCCTGAGCGGGAGATCAGTTTCTGCCGGCGGTGTTCAAAGGTTTACAGCAGGTTCCTGGCTCTGCCTCGGTATGGAATGCTGTCATTGCCGGAAATTGACGTTAGTTGGCGGGTGGCCGCCAAGCCGAGACGCGATAAGTAGACCAGGGAGCGTGGCGAGTGGCGCAAGACCTCGTCGCCGAGCTGCAGCTGCTGCACCGCGACGCCGGCCGCCCGTCGTATCGCCGGATCAGCGCGGAGATCCGCCGGCAGAACCACATGCCAGACACCGTCAGCCACGAGACGGTCAGCGCGATCCTGCGCGGCGAAGGGCTGGCCCGGTGGTCCAAAGTGGAGTGCGTGGTGCGGTACCTGGCCGCCATGTCCGTCCACCGCCCGAACCAGGACGAGGAGGTGCGGCGGTTTCACGCGCTCTGGCTGGCCGCCTCCGACCAGCTCGCACCGGGTGCGGCCGCGCCGGCCGAGCCGCCCGCGGTGCCACCGCCCTCGGAGCCGCCGCTGGCCGAGTCGCCGGACGTCGCGCCATCTCCCGCCGGCATCACACCCACCGGCCCGGCGCCGCACCGGAATACCGGCTTCACCGGCCGCGAGAAGCTGCTGGACATGTTCAGGGCCGGTTTGACGGCCGAGCCGTGGCAGCCGCTGATCCTGTACGGCCTGGGCGGCGTGGGGAAGACACAGCTCGCGGTCGAGTATGCCCACCGCTTCGCGGACGAGTACGACCTCGTGTGGTGGATCGCGGCGGAGGACCGTTCGCAGGCGACCGCGTCGCTGGCGGCGCTCGGCGAGCGGCAGGACTGGCCGAGCAGCCTCGACATGGCCCAGACCGTGACCATCGTGCTGAGCCGGCTTGAGCTTGGCGGGGTGCGGTGGCTGATCGTCCTCGACAACGCCGGGCCTCCGGCGGAGCTCGCGTCCCTCGTTCCCGCGTCCGGCGGCCACGTGGTCGTGACCACCCGCGACGCCGCCTGGCTCGGTGCCGGCCGCCCGATCGAGGTGGACGTCTTCGCCCGCCGCGAGAGCATCGAGCTGCTGCGGGCGCGGGGCCACGACATCGACTTCGACGAGGCGGACCAGCTCGCCGAGCGCCTCGGCGACCTCCCCCTGGCGCTCGAACAGGTGGCCGACATGCAGTCCGCCACCCGCACGCCGGTGCGCGAGTACCTGCGCCAGCTCGACGAGCGGGCGGTAGGGCTGCTGGCCGCGGTCCCGCCCGGCGACTACGAGGCCACGGTGGCCACCGCCTTCGCGGTCGCCGCCGACCGGGTCCGGGCCGAGTCGCGGGCCGCCGGGCAGCTGCTGGAGCTGCTGTCCTGCCTGGGCTCCGAGCCGATCACGCTGTCCCTGCTGCGCCGCGGCGGCGGCCGTGTCGCGCCCCCGCTCGGCCGGCTGCTCAACCAGACCGACCTGCTGGACGAGGCGGTGCGGCTGCTGCGCCGGTACGGGCTGGTCAAGGTCCTCGACGGTGGTCAGGCGTTGCAGGTGCACCGGCTCGTGCAGGCGATCGTCCGGGACACGCTGCCGGCGTACGCGCTGGACCTCGCGTACGGCAACGCCTGGCGGCTGCTCACCTCGGCCAACCCGGGCAATCCGTCCGAGCCGCTGACCTGGGACATGCACGCCCAGATCGGCCCGCACCTGCGGCCCGCCCGGGTCATCGAGGTGTCCAATGCGGACAGTCGTCAGGTCATAGTGGACCAGGCCAAGTACCTCAACGAGATCGGGGACTTCGAGGGCAGCCGCCAGCTCAGCCAGGAGGCCTGGACGGCGTGGACGCAGCAGGAAAACCCGGATGGGGTACGGGTGTTCGCGTGCCTGGGTCGGCTTGTCGCGGCCCTTCAGGCGTTGGGGCGGTACACCGAAGCCCGCGAGCTTGTCGACGACGCGTGGAACAGGCTCCAGACCCATCCCGAGTACGGTCCGGATCACCCGACGAGCTTGGAGATCGCCAACACCCTGGCCGTGCTGCACCGGGTCTTCGGGCGGTACGGCGAGGCGCTGCGGCTGGACCGGGACCGCGTGGAGCGGTACCGGCGGATCCGGGGCGAGGAGCACCGCGACACCGTCCTGGCCCGAAACAACCTGGGCGCCAGCCTGCGCGCGGCCGGCGACTACCGGGCGGCGTACGACATCGACGCCGACCTCGCCGAGTCCGGCCGCCAGGAGCTCGGTACCGACGACCAGCGCACCCTGCTGTCGATCTCCAACCTGGCCCGGGACCTGTACGGGCTCGGCGACTACGCGAAGGCGCTGGAGCTACAGCAGTCCACCTGGCAGGCGTACCGGGTCCGGCTCGGCGACCGCCACCCGTTGGTGCTCGCCGCCTGGCGCACGATCGTGCTCGGGCTGCGCAAGAGCGGCCGGGTACAGGCCGCCCTGGAGGAGGCCCGCCGGCTTTACCTGGTGTCCCAAGGACACGTGGGGCCTGACCACGAGCTCAGCCTCGCCGCGATGATGACGTACGCCAACACGCTCTGCGCCGCGGGCGAGGCGACCCGGGCCTGGAATGTGGCCACCGACGCGATGGACCGCTACCGCCGGCAGTTCGGCGAGCGCAACCCGCTCACCCTCGCCGCCGCCACCAACCAGGCCATCATCCTGCGCGCGATGGGCGAGAAGCGCCGCGCCCGCCAGGTGGGTGAAAGCGCCTACTACACGCTCCGCAGGGTGCTCGGCCAGGATCACCCGTACACGATCGCCGCCGGGATCGGGGTGGGAAACGACCGCGCGCTCGCGCACGAGAAGGAGAGCGCGCGGCGTATGCTCACGCAGGCGCTGGAGGACGCCCGGCGCGTCCGCGGGCAGCGCCACCCGGACACGCTGACCTGCGCGATCAACCTCGGCCTGCTGCTGCCCCCGGACGACCCCGCCGCCGGCCGGCTGGCCACGAGCCTCGACGACCTGCGCAGCGTCCTCGGCCCCGAGCACCCGCTCGTCCTGGCCGCCGCCAGCGGCCGCGCGGGAGAGTGCGACATCGAGCCCCCGCCGGTATGAGATCCAGCCCATTCGGGGAGGATTACGGTATGAATAAGCGGTTTGAGCCGCTGCCCTCCGCGGAGGTGTGACCCGTGCCCGCAGGTCGGACATCCGGACCTCCCGCGCTCCGGAGCCACGCCGCCTGGCCGGACGAGACGCTGGATCTGGTGGCGCTGCGCGGCGCCGGCTGGCGCCCGACACCGTTCCGCGACGTCGTCCTCAAGGTGCACCAGCGCTGCAATCTAGCCTGCGACTACTGCTATGTGTACACAATGGCCGACCAGAGCTGGCGGGAGCGCCCGACGGTCATCGAGCCGGCGACCTGGCGCGCGGCCGCCGGCCGGATGGTCGAGCACGCGGCGGCCCACGATCTGCCCTCGATGCGGCTCGTCCTGCACGGCGGTGAGCCGTTGCTCGCCGGCCTCGACCGGTTGACCGCGCTGGTACGCGACTTCCGGGCCACGTTCGACCGCGTCTGCCGCCTCGACGTGCAGCTCCAGACGAATGCCGTGCTGCTCGACGCGCGCATGCTCGGCCGGCTGCGCGAGCTGGGCGTCCGCATCGGGGTCAGCCTCGACGGCACGCCTGAGTCCAACGACCTGCACCGCCGGTACGCCGACGGGCGTGGCAGCTTCGCCGCGGTCGACCGGGCGCTGCGGCTGCTGGGCACGCCGGAGCACCGGCCGGCGTTCGCCGGGCTGCTCTGCACGGTCGACCCCACCGTCGATCCCCTCGCCTGCTACGAGGCGCTGCTCCGGTACGAGCCGCCGATGGTCGACTTCCTGCTGCCGCACGCGAACTGGTCGGCACCGCCGGTCCGGGCGGCCGGCGCGGGCGCCACGCCGCACGGCGACTGGCTCGTGGCGGTCTTCGACCACTGGTACGGCGCGGCCCGGCAGGAGACGCGGGTGCGGCTCTTCGAGGACGTGATCGCGCTCGCCCTCGGCGGGGCCGGCCGCTCGGAGCAGGTCGGGCTCACCCCGGTCGCGGTCCTCGTGGTCGAGACGGACGGCGCGATCGAGCTTGTCGACTCGCTCAAGTCCACGTATCCCGGCGCGTGCGCCACGGGCCTGACAGTATTCGCCGACCCGCTGGACGCCGCGCTCGAACATCCCGGTGTCGTGGCGCGGCAGATCGGCAGCGATGCCCTCTGCGACACGTGCCGGAGCTGCCCCGTACACACTGTCTGCGGCGGCGGGCACTACGCCCACCGGTTCCGCGACGGGGACGGGTTCCGCAACCCGACCGTCTACTGTGCCGACATGCTCCGGCTCATCCACCACGTCACCCGGCGCGTCGCGAGCGACCTGATGACCCGCCTGAGGACCGATCCATGATCACCTACCACCACGTGCCGGACAGCATCTTCGCCGCCCTCGCTTCGGGCCTTGGCGGACCGGCCGCCGTCGAGCGGCTCGGGAGCGTCCAGCACAGCAAGCAGTTGCTGCTGCTCCGGTACCTGGCCGAGCGGTGGGGCGGCGACGAGTCCGGTGACTCGGCCGTGGACGTGCTCGTACAGGCCGAGCGGCGCGATCCCCAAGCGGTCGCCGATCTGATCGCGGACCCGATGGTCGGCGAGTGGGCGGTGCAGACGACCCGGCGGATCAGCGGCGGCACCGGGTCCACCGCGCACGACTCCGCCGACCTCGCGCAGCTCGGGGCGCTGGCCGCGGCCGCGGCACTCCGGACCGGCCTGGAGACCGAGGTACGGACGCGGACGCTGTCCGGCACGGTCACGCTGCCGACGTTCGGCTCCGCGGTGCTGGGCTCCGACGGCCCGGCGGTCGTCACGATCGCCCACAGTGGAGCGACCGTGACCGGCGGCGCGGCGCGGGTGGCGGTCTCCGCCGAGGATCCGCGCTGGCTGCCGCTGCGCCGGCTGGTGGCTCACCACCGCGACCTGGACGGCTCGCTGATCATCGAGGACGGCAACCCCTACCGCGACTCGTACCACGCCCCCGCCGCCGCCCGTCTGTCCACTGAGGAGATCCAGGAGTGGCAGGACCGGTTCGCCGAGGCGTGGTGGCTGCTCACCACGTTCGTTCCGGAGCGCGCCGCCGAGCTGGCGGCCGGCCTGCGCTCGGCGGTCCCGCTCGTCACGGAAGACGAGGGCGAGGCCCGCAGCGCGACGGCCCGCGACGCGTTCGGCATGCTCGGGCTCACCCGCCCGCGCTCGGCCAGTGACCTGGCGGTCACGCTGGTTCACGAGTTCCAGCACTCCAAACTGAGCGTGTTGCTCGACCTGGTGCCGCTGTACGAGCCGGACGGGGACGAGCGGCACTTCGCGCCGTGGCGCGCGGACGCCCGGCCGACCGGCGGCCTGTTCCAGGGCGTCTACGCGTTTCTGGGTGTCGCGGACACGTGGCGCGGCCTGCGGTCCGCACCCGGGCTGGAGGGGTTGGCGACCGAGGAGTTCGCGTTCGTACGCGAGCAGGTGGCGGCCGGTCTGTCCGCATTAGAGGGATCGACAGAACTCACGGCGCGCGGCCGTGAGTTCGCCGCCGGATTGCGGCAGACAATAGATCGATTGTGCGCGGTGTGGGTGCCGCGGCCGGCCGCGGAGAAAGCGATCACGAAGCTGAACGAGCGGCGGCGCGTGTGGCACC
The DNA here is from genome assembly GCF_011764545.1 of Phytohabitans flavus. Lineage (GTDB taxonomy): Bacteria > Actinomycetota > Actinomycetes > Mycobacteriales > Micromonosporaceae > Phytohabitans > Phytohabitans flavus. The sequence continues at coordinate 2,999,218 of NZ_AP022870.1, forward strand.
TACAACCAAAGCATTGGGGGGCTTAGAATTCGTTCTGAGGATGCGGCTGAAGGGCAGATCCCAAATGGACGACGAAAACCACACCCCCGCCGAGCGGGCCGCAAACCCGCTCCCCGACCTCACCTGGTTGCCACTCCAATATGTCCTCGGTTCGGACGACAGTGCGCTGACCAAATCAATACAGCGGCTGCTCGATGACATGGCCTGTCCGGCGGAGCGCTACGCCGCCCACAGCAGCACCCTCTGACTGTCCCGCGTGCCGCGCAAAGGAAAGGAACCTCCGGGCCGTATCGTCTACCCCTGTCCAGGGTGTGACACGGCCTAGGGTCAGGAGAAACAAGCGTGTACGAAGCACCGGAGGTACAGCCGGACGCCCAGTCGTCGGCGATCCCGGACCTGCGATCAGTGCCGCTGGAGGCTGTTCTCGCCACCGACGACTCCGTCCTGAGCAACGCCGTGCGACGGCTGCTGGGAGACCTGAGCCGACCTAGTGAGCGGTACGCCGCGCACGGAAACGCTCTGGACACGTAGCCTCCGCTACGTCGGCGGTGGCTCGATGTCGGCCTCCGCTCGACGTCCGTCACGCGCGCCGGCGGTTTCGGGATGGTCGTCGCCGAGCGACTCGGCGAGTGCCGCCACGCCTTGGTCGAGCAGTGCTTGGCCTTCGTCGTGTCGGTGGACCGCGATCAGGTCGATGCCCGCGTTCACCACGCAGGCCGCCGTGTACGGGTGACGGTCGCCGCGTGCCTGCCGGGAGAGCTCCAGGGTCTGCGCGGACAGGCTCCGCGCCGCCTCGGTCTCGCCGGCCAGCGCGAGATCGTTGGCGAAGTTGGTCGCGGCGCAGAGGGTGAACCCGTGGTCGGGTCCGAGCGCGTCCCGCATTCGGGCGAAGGTGCGCTCGTCCAGCCTCCGGGCCTGCTCCAGGTCGCCCAGCGAACGCAGCACGATCGCGAGGTTGTTCGCCGCCGCCAGCGTCAGCGGATGGGTGTCCCCAAACGCGACCCGGTACAGGTCCAGCGCCTTCGTCGCACGGCGCTGCGCTTCGGGCAGGTCACCGGTGACGCGAATGGTGTTGGCGTGGGTCATCGCGGCGGCGAGCGCGTGCTCGTGCTGTGGCCCGTACCGGCGCTCGCTGTCGCGGTCGTGCTCGGCGGCCGCCGCGAGCGCCTCGTTGTACCGGCCGACCTTCCGCAGCGCGATGGCGAGTGTGCGACCGGCAAGCAGCACGTACGGGTGTTGCGCGCCAAGCTGTTGGCGGTACGGCGGCAGCTTGGCGCGCAGCAGCCCCAGCGCCTCTTCGTAGCGGCCGAGGCCGTACAGGTCGCGTGCCAGGTTTGCCTGGGCGAAGAGCAGCCGGTTGTCGTTTTCGCTCACGACCTGCTGCCAGGCGTGCACCGCCTCGGCGTCGATCGCGTACGCGCCCGCGAAGTCGCTGAGCATCCGCAGGTTTACCGCGAGATTGCTCCGGGCGTTGATGGTCTGCTCGTCCTCGTCCCCGAAGACCCGCCGGTACCGTGCGACAGTGTCCTCGTCCAGCGCCAGCGCCTCGCGGAAGAGACCGGCGACGCGCAGGTGCGGCGCGAGCGCGGCGGCCGCGTACAACGTGAACTCGTGATCCGGGCCGAACTCCGGGCTGACCCGAAACCGCCCGAGCACCTGCTCCGACGTGGTCCGGGCCCGTTCGTTGAAGCCGAGGTGGCGGAGCGCGACGGCGAGGTAGTTGGCCGCACGGAGCGTCAGCTCACCATTCGGCCCGAGTCCTGCGACACCTTCGAACTTCGACCACGCGTCCACCGCGTCGTCGCCGAGCCGCCGGGAGCCCTCCAGGTCGCCGATCAGGTCCAGGTACCGGATCTGGTCGAGCACGACGCGGCGGGCGTCCGGCACGTCGGAGTCGATCAGGCCGGCCGGGTGGATGTGCGGGCCGAGCTCGGCGTGGATGCCCCAGTTGTCCTCGTCGTGGGGATAGCCCGGGTTTGCCGACGCCAGCAGGTGATGCACGTTGGTCCGGCCGCGGCGGGCCGCCTCCTCCCGCAGCTCGTCCCGCAGCACGCCCTGGAAGAGCCGGTGCACCTGGATCCGCTGGTCCGGATCCACTTTGGCCAGACCGTAGCGGCGCAGGTCGCGCACGGCCCGGTCCCAGGCTATCTGCTCGCGAAGCGCCCGCCCCAGCGCCGTCGAGACGTCCCCTTGCCGCCCCGCCGGAGCAGGCCACCCGAGATCGGCTCGGGGCCGAGGAACGCGAACATCTCCAGCAGCTCGGCGACGGCCGGCGCGTGCTCCCGCAGCCGCCAGATCGCGAGCCGTACCAGAGCGACGAGCGTGGTCCGCGACGAGTCGGCCGGCGTGGCCAGCTCACGCACGTGCCAGTCGAGCTCGGCGAGGTACTCTCCCACCGTCATCTCGGTCGCGACCTGGCACGACACCGCCTGGTCGAGGGCGAGCGGCAGGTCGCCGAGGCGGGCCGCCAGCCGGTCGGCGTCCTCCGCCGACACGGCCTCGCTGCGCTTCTGGACCAGCTCGACGCTTTCCGACCGGTCGAAGATGTCCACCTGGATCGGGTCAAAGACCTCGGACCACGTCTGGTTGCGCGAGGTGAGGATGACGTGGCCGCCGCGCGTCGGCATCAGCCGGTTGATTTCCTCGGGCTCGTTGGCGTTGTCGTAGATCAGCAGCCAGCGCAGCGGGCTTGTCGCCAGCTCCGCCAGCACGTGGCTGGCCGCCTGCTGGAGATCCTCGGTCTCCGGCGTGTCGAGGTGCCGGCCGAGCTGGTGCAGCGACTGGAGGACGAGCGACCGCTGCTCGGCGGGGATCCACCAGACGATGTCGTAGCGGTCCGCGTACCTGTACGCGAACTCCACCGCGAGCTGTGTCTTGCCCACGCCGCCGAGCCCGTGCAGCGCGCGCGGCAGCACCGTCGCCTTCGACCGGTCTTCCAGCGCGCGTTGCAGGGTCAGCAGCAGGTTTTCCCGGCCGGTGAACACCGGGTTGCGCAGCGGCACGCCACCCCAGATCCGGACCTGCCCGCCGAACACTGATCGTCGCTCGCCAGTCACGCCCCGAAGTATCTACGACACGCGATGGTTGGCTCTAGTACACGAACGTGGAGGTGACACCGGGAAATGACTAGAAGCGTCAACTCTTGTCAAGTACCCGATAGGGCGACGCCTGCCGTCCGATGTAGACCGCCGAGGAAGCGGGCGGCGTTCGTACTCAGTAGCTTGCTCCGCTGCTCCTCGGTCAGGAAGTCGGCCTTGCGGACGACCTGTCCGGCTGGGCGCTCGCCCAACGGGTACGGATAGTCGCTGCCGACGAGTACCCGGTCCTCCCCCATCACCGACACCAGCAGGCGCAACGCGGGCTCCTCGAACACCACGCTGTCTACGTAGAACCGTCCGATGTAGTGGCTCGGCGGGCGGGTGGAGCGGCCGCGTACCAGGTCACCCCGGCGGTGCCAGGCGTTGTCGGCGCGGCCCAGCCAGTACGGGAAGTTTCCGCCGCCGTGTGCGAAGCAGATCCGCAGCGTGTCGGGTACCGCGTCGAAGACGCCGCCGAGGATCATCGCGAGCAGGGAGAGGTGGGTCTCCGCGGGCATGCCGGTCAGCCAACGGGCCATCCAGCGGTCCAGCCTCGGGCCGCCCGGCATGTCCCACGGGTGCACGAAGACGGGCGCGCCCACCTCGGCGCAGTGCCGCAGGAACTGGACGACGCCGGGGTCGTCGAGGTCGCGGTCGCCGACGTGGTTTCCGATCTCCACCCCGGCGTGCCCGGCGGCCAGGCAGCGGTCCAGCTCCTCACACGCGGCGTCCGGGTCCTGGAGGGGGACCTGGCAGAACGGGACCAGCCGGTCGCCGCCCGCGGCCGCGCACTCCAGCACCAGGTCGTTGAAGACGCGGGCCACCTTCACGGCCTGCGCGGCCGGCCGGTCGTACGAGAAGAAGATCGGGGTCGGCGAGACCACCTGCACGTCGATGCCGTCGGCGTCCATGTCGGACAGTCGGGTGGGCGCGTCCCAGCAGGCCGACTGGATCGGGCGCCACTCGTGGTCGCCGACCATCAGCATCGCCGCGCGCTCGGAGTCGACGCGCAGCCAGGGCCAGCCGGTACCACCGCACTCGGCGGCCAGGTCCGGCCAGCCCTTCGGCACGACGTGCGTGTGGACGTCGTAGACGGGAAGGTTCATCCCTTGCCCGGGTGGAGCGTGCCGCACTTGTCACATGTACGGGCGGCCTCGTCCGCGTAGAACGCCTGGAAGATCGGCGGCAGTTCGACGACGATGTCGCGCACCTGGAGCTCGACCTCGTGGACCAGGTTGCCGCACTCGGGGCAGTACCACTGGAACTTCTCCAGCGTGCCCTCCTCGCGCACCCGCTCCACGACAAGCCCGATCGACCCCTCCTCCGGGCGCTGCGGCGAGTGCGGCATGTTGCCCGGCAACACCCACATGTCGCCCTCGCGGATGTGGATGGTGTCGGGGCCCTCGGGCGTCATCACGTTCAGGTGCATGTTGCCCTTGATCTGGTAGAAGAACTCCTCGTACGGGTCGACGTGGAAGTCGGTGCGCTGGTTGGGGCCGCCGACCACCATCACGACGAAGTCCGACCCGGTCGGAAACATCTGCTTGTTACCCACCGGCGGCTTGAGCAGGTGTTGATTCTCGGCGAGCCAGCTCGGGAAGCTCACCGGGCGCGGGACCTCGGACATGGCAACTCCCTCACGGTAGAAGAGCGACGGCTTGCATCTCGATCAGCAGGTGCGGGTGCGGCAGCTGGTGTACGGCGACGGTGGTGCGGGCCGGGCCGGTCTCGTCGAAGAACTCCGCGTACACCTCGTTGTAGCCGCCGAAGTCGTTCATGTTGACCAGGTACGTGGTGACCTGCGTGACGTCCGAGAGGTCGGCGCCGATGGTGCGGAGGATCTCCCGCACGTTCTCGATCACGGCGCGGGTCTGCACGCGGATGTCCAATGTGGTCGTACCCAGCTCGTCCACCGCCGCGCCGGCGATCGTGTTGTCCGGGCGGCGGCTGGAGGTGCCGGAGACGAACGCGAAGCCGCCCGCGACCTTCACGTGCGGGAAGCGGCCGCGGGGGCGGGCCATGCCGTCGATGATCATGACGCCCGCACCGCCACCGTGCCGAGGCCCTCGACCACGGCCCGCACGTACGCGCCCTTCACCAGCGGGACCGCCGCCGTGGCGGCGCCCGCGAGGAGCACCCACCCGGCCTCGGTACGGGACCCGGCGAGACGCCGCGCGGCGACGAGGGCTCGGCGCGGGTCGCCGAGGATCGCCGCGGTCGAGCCGATCTGCACGACCCGGCCGTCGACCTCCAGCAGTACCCCCAGGTTGTCCAGGCCGCCGGGCAAGGGCCGCCAGGGCCCGATCGCGAACGCGGCCGCGGACGAGTTGTCGGCGATGACGTCGGCCAGCGAGAACGTGAAGTCGGCGTACCGCGAGTCGATCACCTCCAGCGCCGGGGCGACCGCCGTGGCGTTGCCCGCAGCGTCGAGGAGGAACGCCACCTCCGGCTCGATCCTCGGGTGGATGAGCCGCGAAGTGTCCACAGTGGTGCTGTCGGCGACCGCCATGCCGTTGGTCAGGCGGCCCCAGATCACCTCGTCGACGCCGACCTGCGCCATCTTCGCGCGGCTGGTGAGGCCCAGCTTGATGCCGACGAGCCGCTCGCCGCGGGCCAAGCGGCGGGCGACGAGGGCTTCCTGCACCGCGTACGCCCCGTCGGGGTCGACGCCCGCCGCGGAGACGATCTGCGGGATGGCGACCGCGTCGCGCGCCGCCGTGTCGAGGCGTTCGGCCAGGTCGTCGGTCATCGCGCGCCCTCCTTCACCAGGTCGAGTGCGACGTCCACGATCATGTCCTCCTGGCCGCCAACCATGCCGCGGCGGCCAAGCTCGACAAGGATCGTGCGCACGTCGACGCCGTAGCGGTCGGCCGCCGCCTCCGCGTGCCGCAGGAAGCTGGAGTACACGCCGGCGTACCCGAGCGACAGCGTCTCCCGGTCCACCCGCACCGGCCGGTCCTGCAACGGGCGGACCAGGTCGTCGGCGGCGTCCATCAGCGCGAACACGTCGCAGCCGTGCGCCCACCCCATCAGGTCGGCGGTGGCGGCGAAGACCTCCAGCGGCGCGTTGCCGGCGCCGGCACCGTGCCCGGCGAGCGCGGCGTCGACCCGGGTGGCGCCGTGCTCGACGGCGACCACCGAGTTGGCGACGCCGAGCGAGAGGTTGTGGTGGGCGTGGATGCCGATCTGGGTGGCCGGGTCGAGCACCTGGCGGTACGCGTCCACGCGGTCGGCCACGTCCCGCATCAGCAGCCGGCCGCCGGAGTCGGTCACGTACACGCAGTGGGCGCCGTACGACTCCATCAGCTTCGCCTGCCCCGCCAGGGCGGCCGGGTCGTTCATGTGCGACATCATCAGGAACCCGGCGACGTCCATGCCGTTCTCCCTGGCCCAGCCGATGTGCTGGGCGGCGATGTCCGCCTCGGTGCAGTGCGTGGCGATCCGCACGCTGGTCACCCCGAGGTCCCGGGCGGCGCGCAGGTCGTCGATCGTACCGATGCCGGGCAGCAGCAGCGTGGTGAGCGTGGCCCGCTGGACGACCTCGGCGGCCGCGGCGATCCACTCGGCGTCGGTGTGCGCCCCGCGCCCGTAGTTGACGCTCGACCCGGCGAGCCCGTCGCCGTGCGCCACCTCGATGGCCGCGACACCGGCGGCGTCCAGCGCCGCCGCGATCTGGCGTACCTGGTCGACGGTGAAGCTGTGCCGCACGGCGTGCATGCCGTCCCGCAGCGTGACGTCCTGGATGTACAGGCTCATGCCGCAACCTCCGCGCGCAGGGCCACCATGCGCTCCGCGGTACGCAGGGCCGCCGACGTCATGATGTCCAGATTTCCGGCGTACGCGGGCAGGTAGTGACCCGCGCCGGACACCTCCAGGAAGACCGTCACCAGTAGACCGTCCACCGTGGATGCGAACTGCACGTCCTGCTTGAGGCGGTAGCCGGGCACGTACTCCTGGACGCCGGCCACCATCTCCCGCACCGATACGGCGATCCGCTCCCGGTCGGCGCCGCTGTCGGGGCAGAGGCAGTAGACGGTGTCGCGCATCAGCATCGGCGGGTCGGCCGGGTTGAGCACGATGATGGCCTTGCCTCGGCCGGCGCCACCGACCACTTCGAGGGCCCGCGCGGTGGTGACGGTGAACTCGTCGATGTTCGCCCGGGTGCCCGGTCCGGCCGAGCGGGAGGCGATGGCGGCGACGATCTCCGCGTACGCGACCGGCGTGACGGCGGCGACCGCGGCGACGATCGGCACCGTGGCCTGCCCGCCGCAGGTGACCATGTTGACGTTCGGCTCGCGCAGGTGCTGGTCGAGGTTGACCGGCGGTACCACGTACGGTCCGACGGCGGCCGGCGTGAGGTCGACGACGAGCCGGCCGTGCTCGCGCAGCACCGCGGCGTGGCGGTGGTGGGCGCCGGCCGACGTCGCGTCGAGGACGATCCCGACGTCGGCGAACTCGGGCATCGCGACAAGCCCGTCGATGCCGGCCGAGGTGGTGGCGACGCCGAGCCGCGCCGCGCGGGCGAGCCCGTCGGACGCCGGGTCGATGCCGGCCATGGCCACCATCCGCAGGGACGTGGAGAGCCGCAGCACTTTGATCATCAGGTCGGTACCGATGTTGCCCGACCCGATCACGGCGACGCCGGTCATCGGGAGTCCCCCTTGTCGAAGCAGACGCGCACCGAGCCGAGGCCGGAGATCCGGGCCTCGTACGCCGCGCCGGGTGTCACCGGCACCATCGGCCCGAGCGCGCCGGAAAGCACCACGTCACCGGCGCGCAGCGGCTGCCCGGCCTTAGCGAGCGTCGCGGCGAGCCAGGCCACCGCGTGCAGCGGGTTGCCGAGGCAGGCCGCGCCCGCGCCGACCGACACCGGCTCCCCGGCGTGCTCCAGGACCGCGCCGCAAAGCCGGAGGTCCACGTCGGACAGCCGGACCGGGCGGGTACCGAGCACGAAGAGGCCACTGGAGGCGTTGTCCGCGACGGTGTCCACGATGGAGATGTCCCAGCCGGCGACCCGGGAGTCGACCACCTCGATGGCGGGCAGCAGGTGGTCGGTGGCCCGGATGACGTCCACAGTGGTGACCTGGGACTCCGGCAGGTCCGCGCCGAGCACGAACGCCACCTCCGCCTCGACCCTCGGCTGTAGCAGCCGGTCGAGCGCGATCTCGGCGCCGTCGGGTACCGCCGCGTCGGCCATCAGCACGCCGAAGTCGGGCTGGAAGACGCCGAACGCCTCCTGTACGGCGCGCGCGGTCAGGCCGATCTTCGCGCCCACCTGGCGGCGGCCGGCGGCGAGCCAGGCGTCGACCTGCTCGCGCTGCACGGCGTACGCGGCGTCGACGTCACCCACGGGAATGTGCGTCCCCCGCAGCGGCGGGCACGGCACCCCGGTCTGGTAAGCCTCGGTGAGGACTGCCGCCGCGGTCATGAGAGGTCCACGCAGACGTTGGTGAGCTCGGAGTAGAAGGCGAGCGAGTGGACGCCGCCCTCGCGCCCCACCCCGGACGCCTTCACGCCGCCGAACGGGGTACGCAGGTCGCGCAGGAACCACGTGTTGACCCACACGATCCCGGCGTCGAGCCCGGCGCCGGCGCGGTGAGCCCGCCCGACGTCCCGCGTCCACACCGTCGCCGCCAGACCGTAGTCGCTGTCGTTTGCCAGCGCGAACGCCTCCTCCTCGTCGTCGAACGGGGCCACATGGCACACCGGTCCGAATATCTCCTCGCGGTTCGTACGGTCGGCGTTGGAGAGTCCGGTGAGGACGGTCGGCTGGATGTACGCGCCGCCGTCCCGCGCGTCGCCGAGCGCCGGCACACCACCGCCGGACACGACCGTGGCGCCCTCGGTGCGGGCCAGGTCGTAGTAGCCGAGCACCTTCTCCCGGTGCTGGCGGGAGATGAGCGGCATCGTGCCGGTGTCCTCATCGGACGGCCAGCCGAACGGCAGGGCGGCGGCGCGCTTGCCGAGCCGCGCCACGAACTCGTCGAACACCGGCCGCTGCACGTACAGGCGCTCGGTACACAGGCACACCTGGCCGCCGTTGGTGAAGCTGGAGCGGACCGAGCCGTCCACCGCGGCGTCGAGGTCCGCGTCGGCGAAGACGAGCCCGGCGTTCTTGCCGCCCAGCTCGAACGAGACCGCCTTCACCCCGTCGGCCGCGGCCCGCATGATGGCGCTGCCGGTGGCCGACTCGCCGGTGAAGGTGATCGCGTCCACCCCCGGGTGGCGGGTCAGGAACTCGCCGGCGGAGTCCGGCCCGAAGCCGTGTACCAGGTTGAAGACGCCATCGGGCACGCCGGCCGCCGCCATCACCTCGGCCAGCAGCGTCGCGGAGGCCGGGGTTTCCTCGGAGGGCTTGACCACGACCGCGTTGCCGCAGGCGAGCGCCGGGGCCACCTTCCAGGTGAGCAGCAGCAGCGGCAGGTTCCACGGCACGATGATGGCGACGACGCCGGCTGGCTTGCGGACGGCGTAGTTGAGCGCGCGGCCCCCGCCGGGCGTGACGGTCGTGAACGACTCGGTGGGCGCGGCGGAGACGATGTCCGCGAACGCCCGGAAGTTCGCCGCACCGCGCGGTACGTCGAGCGTCCGGGCCTGGCTCGCCGGCTTGCCGGTGTCGGCGACCTCGGCGGTCACCAGGTCGTCGAAGCGCCGGTCGAGCTCGTCGGCGATCCTGCGCAGTACCGCCGCCCGCTCCCGCTCGCCCAGCCGACTCCACGGCCCGCGCAGCGCGGCCCGCGCGGCCGAGACGGCGGCGTCCACAGTAGACTCGTCGGCCTCGGCCACCGCGAAGACCTGCTCGCCGGTGACCGGCGAGTGCTTGGCGAACGTACGGGCGGCCGGCTCGAAGCGACCGCCGACGAAGTTACGCAGCAGCCCCGGCTCGCCGGCCGGGCGGCCGGTGGTGGCCAGCCGCGGGTCCCACAGCGTCACGGCGCCCACCTCCGCAGGCCCGCGGCGGCGAGCCCGGCTCCGGCCAGCAGCGCCGCGACGCCGACGGCCCGGTGCTGCAACTGGACGCGGCGGCGCACCTCGGCGTACGGGGTGTTGGAGAACGAGACAAGCTCGTACCGGGAGACGTACCGGCCGGGCAATGCGCGTTCCAGCGCGTGCTCGACCCGCTTGCCGAGGCGGAACACGGGCGAGGCGACCTTGTCGCGCATCTCCACGAAGTTGGCGAGGGCCATCTCCGCGATCGCCTCCGTGTCGTCCCGGCGCCGCTCGTGGAAGAGCGGCAGCGCCCGCGACCAGTCCTCGGCCGTATCGGCGAGGCAGCGGTCCAGCTCGACCACGTCCTCCATCGCGCAGTTGGCGCCCTGGCCGTAGAACGGGACGATCGCGTGCGCGGCGTCGCCGATCAGCCCGACCCGGCCGTGCGCGTGCCACGGGTCGCAGCGCACGGTGCCGAGCAGCCCCACCGGGTTGTGGTGGTAGTCGTCGACGAGGTTGGGCGCGAGCGGCAGCAGGTCCGGGTAGTGGGTGGCGAAGTGCCGCTCGATCGCCGCCGGGCTGCTCAGCGACGCGAAGCTGCGGGTACCGCCGTTGGGCCAGAAGAGCGTGCAGGTGAACGAGCGGTCCGGGTTGGGCAGCGCGATCATCATCGAGGTGCCGCGCGGCCAGATGTGCAGCGCACCCGGGTCGAGCGCGAAGTCCCCGTCAGCCGGCGGGATGCTCAGCTCCTTGTACCCGTAGTCGAGGAAGTCGAGCGACTCGGTGAGCGCGTCGTGGGCGAGCAGCTGCCCGCGTACCGCCGAGCCGGACCCGTCGGCGCCGAGCACGACGCCCGCGGTGACCTGGACTCTGCCCTCTTCGGTCTCGAAGGTCATCTCGCCGGTCGCCGGCTCCAGCCCGACGAGCTTGTGGCCGAAGACGACCCGTACGCCGGGTGCCTTTTCCGCGGCATCGAGCAGGGCGTTGTTGAGGGCGCCGCGGCTGATCGAGTTGATCGCCCGCTGACCGTCCACACTGTACGGCTGGAAGTCCAGCTCACCCTCTGTCGGGTGGATCATGCGGCCCCGCATCGGGAGCGCGTCGGCCATCACCTGCTCGGCGAGGCCGATCTGGCGCAGGGCGTTGAGGCCGCGCTCGGACAGGGCCAGGTTGATCGACCGGCCCCGCTCGGGCCGGCTGGTGCGCGGGTCGGGCCGCCGCTCGTACACGGTGACCTCGTATCCGCGCCGGGCCAGGAAACACGCCAGCAGGCAGCCGCACAGGCCGGCACCGACGACGGCCACATTGGACCCGCTCATGTCACACCTCCTTGACCGTCGCGGCCAGCGCCCGGGCCGCGCGCCAGCAGTCGTGGTACGTGGAATAGAGCGGCACCGGCGCGAACCGCACGATGTCCGGCTCCCGCGCGTCCGCGATGACACCGTGCTCGTGGCGAAGCCGCCGGCTGATGTCTCCGGCCGCGCCGTCGCCGATCCGGACCGACAGCTGGCAGCCGTGGCGCTCCGGCTCGCGCGGCGTGACGACTTCGAGGGGCCGGCCCGGCGTCACCTCGTCGAGCAGCTCGCGCAGGTACCCGGTCAGGCGCAGGCTGCGCGCCCGCAACGCGTCCATGCCGACCCGGTCGAAGATCTCCAGCGACGTGCGCACCGGACCCATCGCGAAGATGGGTGGGTTGGACACCTGCCAGGCGTCCACTGTGGCCGGTGGCCGGGCGACCGGCGCCATCTCGAAGCGGGTGGCCGGGTCGGTGCTCCACCAGCCCTCGAAGCGCGGCAGCGCACCGTCGGCCAGGTGCCGCTCGTGCACGAACGCGCCCGCCAGCGCGCCCGGCCCGCCGTTGAGGTACTTGTACGAGCACCAGGCGGCGAAGTCGACACCCCAGTCGTGCAGGCGCAGCGGCACGTTGCCGGCGGCGTGCGCGAGGTCCCACCCGACCACCGCTCCGGCGGCCTGCCCGGCCCGGGTGACGGTGGGGATGTCCATCAGCTCGCCGGTGAGGTAGTTGACGCCGCCGAGCAGCACGAGCGCCACCCGCTCGCCGTGCTCCCGCAGGTACGCCAGCATGTCCTCAGTGCGCGTGAGGCGTACCACCGTGGTGTCGGGGTCGAGGCCGTGGAAGCGGGCCTGGCTGCGCACCGCGTAGCTGTCGGAGGGGAATGCCGTGTCCTCGATGAGGATCTGGTCGCGGGCGCCGGCCGGGCGGTAGAACGACACCATCAGCAGGTGGAGGTTGACAGTCAGCGAGTTCATCACGACCGCTTCGCTGGGCAGCGCGCCGACGAGCCGGGCGGCCCGCTCGGTCAGCAGCTCGTGGTAGGGCAGCCACGGCCGGCCGGCCTCCAGGTGCCCCTCCACGCCGAGCCGGGCCCAGTCGCCGAGGTCGGCCAGCAGCTCGGGCACGGTCGCCTTGGGTTGCAGGCCCAGGGAGTTGCCGGCGAAGTAGGCGGTACCCGGTGGGATGTGGAAGAGGTCCCGGTGGCCGGGGTCCGCCTCGTCCCGGCGGCGGGCGTCGTACTCGTCGAAGGTCACCTCAAGCACCGCCTCACATGTGGGTCCGGGCGGACCACAGCTCGGGGAAGACCGGCTTGCCCATGCTGCGGCGCAACCAGTTGGCCCCGGAGGAGCCGGCGGTGCCGGGCTTGTCGCCCAGGGTCCGCAGCACCGCCTTGAGGTGCAGGTACCGCCAGTCGCTGAACTGCTCGCCGACCTCGGTGAGCGCCTCGCCGAGCAGCCACAGGTCGTTGCCGGGCGTCGGGTTCTGGTAGACGCGCACCCAGGCGTCCTCGACGGCCGGGTGCGGGGCGTGGTCGAGGGTGCGGTCGCGGTCGCGCGCCTCGGCCGGGATGTCGTTGCCGCGCCGGGCCAGCAGCGCGATGACCTCGTCCCACAGGCTCGGCTCGCGGATGTCGCGGGTCAGCTCGGCGTAGACGGCCTTCTGCCGGCGGAACGGGCGGATCAGCGGCTCACTCTTGAGGCCGAGCGCGAACTCCATGTGCCGGTACATGGCCGACTGGAAGCCGGACGCCTCGCCGAGCTGGCCACGGAACCTGTTGAAGTCGGTTGGGGACATCCAGCGCAGCGTCCGCCACGAGGCGTTGAGCCCTTCCAGGTGCAGGCCCGCCCGGCGCAGCGGCTCCAGCGCTCCCCACACGTCGTCCTCGCGCACGAGCCGTTGCGCCTCGCGCAGCTCGTACCGGATCAGCCCGAAGTACAGCTCCATGATCTGGCTGACCACCAGGAACGACATCTCGCCCGGGTCGTCGCTGATGGTGCGCTGAAGCGTGTGCAGGGTGCGGGCGTGCACGTACTCGTCGTACGGCGCGCTTTCCGCGAACTGGATCTCGTCGTCCTCCTGGACGGCCACCACGGGTGCCGCTGCCACGGAGATCACCTCCACCAACAGGATCGTCGGTGGACGGTCCGTGGTGAATGGCCGTTCAACGGGTGCGCGGCGGCAGGACCCGCAGAGCGAGCGGTTGAACGGCGCGGCGACTTAACGTTCGTAAAGTGGGCCGGTCAGCCGTCGAGGATGCCGTCGCCGAAGGCGGCGACGAGTGCCTTCCGGACCAGGTCGGCCAGGTCGGCCCGGCCCTCGTCCTCGGCCCAGCGCACCAACGCCGTGTGCATGGCGGCCAGGCAGGCGCTGGCCGCCGCCTGGGCGTGGAACGCCGCGTCGGGCTCGGCGGCCTCCTCCCCCAGGGCGCCGACGATCGCCTGCTGGAGGGCGTACTGGTTGTCCAGGTGCTTCGCCCGTAGGGCCGGCGTCGAGATCATGAGCCGGAGGCGGGCGAGCAGGAACCGCCCTTCCGGCGTCAGGTCGCCCGTGGTGCCGCTCCGGGTCAACGCCGTGGCCGAGTCGACGAGCGCGTTGCCGACGCGGCGGACCAGTGGCCGCGCGGCGGGCGACGCGGTGATCCGCTCGGCGAGCAGTCGGCCGTACTGGTCGACCAGCACCAGGTCCTCCTTCGTGGGGAAGTGCCGGTACACGGTCATCGGTGACACCCCGGCGGCCTCGGCGACGTCGATCACGGTCGTGGCGTCGTAGCCGCGCTCGACGAACAGCCGTACCGCGTGTGCCTGGATCGCGCGCTGCGTCTCCGCTCGTCGCTGCGCGCGCAGTGTTGAGTGCTGGTCGGGCATGTGGTAGACACTACCTCAGTGGTAGTCACTACCATGTCGGTAGTAGCTAACAGCAGGATCGACGACACAGCGGGGATGGCTGACATGGGTGATCTGACCGGCAGGACGGCACTGGTGACCGGGGCGTCGCGCGGCATCGGGCAGGCGATCGCGACCCGATTGGCGGCACAGGGGGCCGAGGTCATCGTGCATTTCGGCACGGACAAGGAGGGTGCGGTGGCGACGGTCGACGCGATCGAGCGTTCCGGCGGTACCGCGCTGGCCGTCGGGGCGGTCCTCGGCGTGGACGGCGACGTGGAGACGCTCTTCGCGGGGGTGGAGGCCGGCCTGGCCGGGCGGCCCCTGGACATCCTCGTCAACAACGCGGCGGCCGGGCCCGCCGGCCCGATCGGGGCCACGACGCGGACGCAGTTCGACCACCTCTTCGCGGTGAACGTGCGAGCGCCGTACTTCATCGTCGAGCGAGCACTGCCGCTGCTGCGCGACGGTGGCCGGATCATCACGATCTCGTCCGCGGCGACCCGGATGGCCAATGCCACCCAGACGTCGTTCGCGATGACGAAGGGCGCGGTCGAGACGATGACAATGACCTTGGCGAACCAGCTCGGCGTCCGCGGCATCACGGTGAACGCGGTCGCGCCCGGCGCCACCCGGACCGCGACGAACGGGGCGCTCTTCGAGGCGCCGGGCCTGGCCGAGTTCATCACCGGAGCGACGGCGCTCGACCGGCTCGGCGGGCCGGACGACGTCGCCGAGGTGGTCGCGTTCCTCGCCACGGACGCGGCGCGCTGGATCACCGGTCAGGTCATCGACGCGAGCGGCGGCCTGTTCCTCGGACCGCGCGCCTGACCAGCCCGCCAGCCTAGCCCGCTGTCAAACCAAGGAGATTGAGCTACCGCGACGTCCGTTGTGGTCCGGACCGCTGCTCCCGCGGCCTCACCCTCCGCTGTTCACAACCCCCGGCACGGCAAGGTCTGGTCGGACGAGCGGCATGGGGTGAGTACGCTGGGCGCATTTGCTCTGCTTCCCTCCAGGAGGCGGCCTGCGGCCCGGGGCGGGGTCCGGGCCGACGTAAGCCGAGTGGTGGGGTGAGCCAGGGGCGCGTGGCCCGCCGTTCAGGCAGATCTTGGTATCCAACAGCCCCGATAGGGGCAGTTCTGTACCACGATCTGCTGCTCCCGACAATCTAAACCGTCAGCGGGTTGGCGACGTCGAGACGTCCGTGGTCGATGAGCCAGCGTACCGACTCCAGCACCGCGTCTTCCGGCTCGTACCGCGGGGCGTATCCGAGCAGCGCGCGTGCCTTGTCGATGCTGACGTAGTGGTTGCGGACCAGATGCTCCCAGCTGGTCCGGGCGGCGTCGCCGTCATTGTCGCGACGGAAGTCGTCCCACGTCACCGGGCGCAGCACCGCGATCTGGCCGAACCACGACGCGGCGATCCGGGCGTAGCCGCGCACGTTCAAGGCGGAGGGCGCGACCACGCTGAAGGCCTCACCAGCGGCGGCGTCGCGGTGAACGACGGCCGCCTCGAATGCCTGGGCCACGTCGTCCGCGTGGACGTGGTGCATGAACTCCGCGCCGATCCCCGGAACGTCGATCGGCTCTCCGGCCGACAGCTTGTGCCACACCGCGGGGTCGAAGTTGCCGAGAGGGCCGACCGGGTGCCAGCCGGGACCGACGATGTGACCCGGATGCAGTGACGTGGTGACCAGCCCGCCGGACCTGGTCTCCTCCTCCAGCAGGTGGACGATGGCGGCCTTCGCGATGCCGTACTCCCCGACCGGCGGCGCCCCGTTGTCCTCGGTGACCGGCACCTTCAGGCTCGGGCCGAACCGCCAGATCGAGCCGCAGTGCAGCAGGTGCCCGGTCTGCCCGCGCAGCCGCTCGACGAGCGCGGTCGCGGAGTCGGGGGTGAAGCAGATGAGGTCGATGACCGCGTCGGGTCGAAGGCCGGCGATCCGGTCCGGGAAGGTGCCCTCGCGGTCCTCGACGGCTCGGTCCGCGGTCACCTGACGCACGTGGCGCCAGGTCGGGTCGTCGACATAGCTGGATCGCTGTCCACGGCTGACGTTGACCACGTCGTGGCCGGCCCGGACCAGACGGGGGATCAGGAATGTGCCGATGTGCCCGCTTCCACCGATGACAACGATCTTCATGGCGTCAGGCTAGCCGCCGCGGTGCTGGTCCAGCGGGTCACGTGCTCGCCGGCGCCCCGGCCGCGGGGAACGGGACCGCGCACGCGAAACGCCACATGCCGGCAGCATTGCCACGACAATGGGTCACTGGGCGGTTTCACCGGAGATGGGAGGCGCCGTGCGGATCCGGGACAGCGTCGCGCTGGTCACTGGCGCCTCGTCCGGCATCGGATGGGCCACCGCGGTCCGGCTGTCCGGCGCTGGTGCGCGGCTGGTCGTGCACGGGCGCGACCAGGCCCGGCTCGCGGAGCTCGCCGACCTCGTCAACGGCGTGCCGCTCACCGGGGAGCTGGCCGCTCCCGGCCAGGTCGACCGGCTCGCCGAGGCCGCACTCGACGTCGCCGGCCGGGTCGACATCGTGGTGCACAACGCTGGTAGCGGCTGGGCCGGCTCCTTCGACCGGATGCCGCAACCGGACATCGGACGCCTCATCGCGGTCAACCTCGCCGCGCCCATCGGCCTGACCAGGGCGGTCCTGCCGCAGATGCGGGCGCGGGGGACGGACACCTGATGTTCGTCACCTCTATCGCGGGACGCGTGGGCGTGGCCGGCGAGGCCGTGTACGCCGCGACAAAGGCCGGCCTCGACGCGTTCGCCGAGAGCCTGCGGCTGGAGCTGCGGGGCAGCGGCGTCGGTGTGGGTGCGCTCGCGCCCGGGGTGGTACAGACCCGCTTCTTCGAGCGCCGGGGCCAGCCGTACGCGCGCAGCCGCCCCCGCCCGATCCCGGCGGAACGGGTCGCGGACGTCCTGGTCCGGGCGATCAAGTCGGGACGGGACGACAGGTACGTACCGGGTTGGCTGCGCCTGCCCGTCGCGGTACGCGCGGTGGCGCCCGGCCTCTACCGCCGTCTGGCCGGAAGGTACGGCGGGAGCTGATTGCCGGAGCGCGGGGGCCCGATCGTGAAACGATCGAGACCGTCCCGTCGTCTAGCCACGGGGGTGCGCCTTGCTGCTCGCCGTCAGCCTCGGGCTGCTGGCGGCCTTTCTCAACGCGGCGGCGGCCTCACTCCAGCAACACGGGACCCAGCTAGCCCACCAGTCGCTGCCACCGCACCGGGGCGGATCGCCGCTGGCGATCGTGCCCACCCTAGCCCGCCGCTTAGTCCACACCCGTATCTGGCTGGCCGGGTGGGTGACGGATTTGTCCGGCTTCGTGGCGCAGGCCGGGGCTCTGACCGCCGGCTCGGTGGCGCTGGTCCAGCCGCTGCTGGTCACCGAGTTGCTCTTCGCGCTACCACTGGCGACCGCGTGGAGCCGGCGGATGCCCGGCCGGCGCGCCTGGGTGTCCGCGGCGGCGATCAGCGGCGGGGTGGCGATCTTCTTGGCCGTGCCGGACGCCGCGCCGGTTGACGGGGCCGCTAACCGGGAACGCATCATAGTGGCCGGCGTTCTCGCGATCATCGTCGTCGGCGTGCTGCTACTGGTGGCGCTCGGGCGGCGGCCGCTGGTGCAGGCGACGCTTGTCGCGGTCGCGGCCGGACTCTGCTTCGCCATGTCCGCCGTGCTGCTGAAGCTGACCTCGGAAGACCTGCTGGAGCGCGGCATCGCCGCGACAGCCACGGACTGGGTGGGATACGGCCTGGCCGCCGCGACATTGAGCGGCCTGCTCCTGGTGCAGTGGGCGTTCACGACCGGGTCGCTGGCCGCCGCGGTCGCGACAATGACCATCACAAATCCGATAGCGAGCTACCTCGTCGGGGTGTGGGCCTTCCACGCCGAACCGCCGACAACCGCTGGCGCGCTGGCCGGCGTGGCCGGTGCCGGAGCCCTGATCAGTGCGGGTGTGGTCGGCCTTTCGCACTCCTCTATCGTGCGACCTACGCAGGATGCGCCGGCGGGGGCGACGCGAGATCACGACTAGATCACCCAGGACGAACGATGAAGCAAACCGAGCCACACGTCCATATCGAGATCGGCGAACTGCGGCCCGCGCTCCAGCGGGCCGGCCGGCTGTTCCTCGAGACGGTGCTCATCCCGACCGCTCTGCTGTACGTGCTGCTGCACACCGTGAGCCTCGCCGCTGGGCTGGGCGCGGTGCTCGGCTGGTGCGCGCTGACGCTCGCGATCCGCTGGGTACGCGGCCGGCACCTGCCCGGCACGCTCCTGCTGTGCGTCGGGATGCTGTGCGGCCGGGCGAGCTTGGCGCTGATCCTGTCCAGCGCCCTCGTGTACGTCCTCCAGCCAGTGGTGGGCTCGGTGCTGATGGCCCTGCTCTTCCTGGGCAGCGCCGCCTTCCGCCGCCCGATCACGATGCGGCTGGCCAGGGACTTCGTGACGTTGCCCGCCCACCTGTTCGAGCGCCCCGGCGTACGCCGCATGTTCACGCAGGTGGCGGTGCTGTGGGGCGGCTCTCGGCTGGTGGACGCGGCGCTGACCCTGACGCTGCTGCGCTTCGGGCTGGACGCCGGACTGCTGTCCCGCGGCGTGTTCAGCGGACTGCTGACCGGGTTGACGATTCTCGCCTGTACCGGGTGGGGCTGGCGTTGCCTCCGCCGCCTGCCGGGCATCTCGGTTCACCTGCGCGCACCGGTACCCGCTGCCTGAAGAGAGCGCGGGTCCGATACCGGCGAGTCGCCCGACAAATCGTGCTAAAAGTCTGAGGTGACCACCGGGGGCAAGCCCGAGCGGCCGCCCTGGGTCCGGGAAATCGCGATCGGGTTGGCGGTCTTCGCCGTCTACGCAGTCGTGACCAGCCGGGACTGGCCGGGCCGGCGGGAAACGGCGATGGCGCGCAGCCGGCAGATCTTCGACCTGGAACGCGCGCTGCACATCGACATCGAGCCGGCCCTTAACCGGTGGCTGGTGCCGCACGACACCCTTCGCGTCATCGCCAACTACGAGTACGCCACCACGTACATCGTCAGCGCGCTGGCCCTGATCTTCTGGCTCTACTGGCGGCGGCCGCCGGTGTACCGCTGGGCCCGGAACTCGTTCGTCCTCGTCAACCTGCTCAGCATCGCCTGCTTCGCGGTCTACCCGGTGGCGCCGCCGCGGCTCGTCCACGGCCTCGGCTTCGTCGACACGGTCCTGCTCGGCCAGACCTGGGGCTCGTGGGGCTCGCCGCTCGTCTCCCACGCCAACGAGCTGGCCGCCATGCCGTCGCTGCACTTCGCCTGGGCGGTGTGGGTCAGCGTGATGCTGGCCGCGTACGCGGGCGGCCGCCTGGTCCAGCTGGCGAGTGCGGTACACGTGGGGGTCACCGCGCTCGTCATCATGGCCACGGCCAACCACTACCTGCTCGACGCGGTCGCCGGTGCGCTCGTGGCGCTGCTGTGCGTCGCGGTCACCAAACCCTCACCGGGCCGGGGTGAGCGGGTGGCGGCCGCCGACGCCTTCTTCCTGCACGTGGAGTCGGCCGCCGCGCCCCAGCAGGTCGGCGGTCTGGCGCTGCTGGACAGCGCGGACCGGCCGGACCTGCGCGACGCCGTGGAGGGCGTCGTGCGGGCGCACCTGCACGAGATGCCCCGGTTCCGGCAGCGGCTGTCGGCACCGTCGCGCTGGCGGCGGCCCCGCTGGGTGGACCACCCGGACCTGGACTGGGCCTGGCACGTGCCGGAGCGCCAGGTGAGTGCGGCCGACGGTGACGCGGCACTGCACGCGCTGGTCGCCGAGGTCGCCGCTACTCCCCTGCCCCGGGACCGCCCGATGTGGCGGTTCGTCGTCGTAACCGGGCTCAGCGGCGGCCGGGCCGCCGTCATCGTGCTGGTACACCACGCGGTGGCCGACGGCATCGGTACCGTCGCGCACGCGCTGAAGGTCTTCGAGCCGGCGCTCCCGGTGCAGGCGCCCGGTCCGGCGGCCCGCCTCGGCCGGGTGCGCGCCGCGCTCGGTACCGCGGTCGGCCTGGCCCAGCTCGCGACCGACGGCCGGCCGGCCAACCGCTACCCGACAAGTGCCACCGCGCTGCGGCGCTTCGGCACCCTCGAAGTGCCGCTGGACACCGTCCGTTCGCTGGCCCGGCGGCACGGCACGCGGGTGTCGGACGTACTGCTGACCGCGGTCGCCGGGGGCCTGCGCCGGATGCTGCCCGACCCCGACCAGGCCGCGAGCCGGTTGCGGGTCGCCGTGACGCTGACGGTGCGCGACCCGACCTCGACCGCCGAGGGCAACAGCACGGCGGCGGTGATGACGGACCTGCCGCTCGGGCCGCTGCCGGAGGCGGAGCGGCTGGCGGGCGTCGCCGCGAGCTGCCGCCGGCTGCGCACCGGCACAAGGGCGATCGCATCACGGTTCGTGATGGTGCGGCTGGCCGGCCTGCTGCCCGCGCCGGTACACGCCTGGTTCGCCCGGACGGTCTACGGTGCCCGGTTCTTCCAGGCGATCGTGTCGAACATGCCGGGCCCGCCGATCCAGCTCAGCCTGGCCGGCGTGCCGATCATCGGCGCACACCCGATCCTCCCGCTCGCGCCCGGTACGCCGCTCACCGTCGGCGCGCTCGGCTGGAACGGGTCGCTCTGCATCGGGATCAGCGCCGACCCGGCGCTTCTCGACGACGCCGACGAGCTGGCCGCCTCGATCGGCGGGGTACTGGACGAGCTGCGCAGCTGCGCCCCGGACGGCTCGGTCACCCCCGCGGGCGGCCCGGCCGCGGACCGCAGCGGCGCCGCCGGCCGCTAGGCCACGCCGGCCGGCTCCATGCCGTCGGCTCCCCACGCGAGGGCGAGCGTCATGCCGGCCCGGGCGGCCGGATCGTCCAGCGTCGAGCCGAGCAGGTCATGCAGCCGGGCCATGCGGTACCGCACCGTCTGCGGGTGTATGCGCAGCTCGGCGGCGACCGCCCGGCGGTCGCCGAGGTGGCGCAGCCAGGCCGCGAGCGTCTCGATCAGCCGCTGCCGTACGGCCGGTGTCAGGTCCGCCAGCGGGGCCAGGCACTGACTGCGCAGGGCCTGAAGCAGCCGGGTGTCCCGATGCACGATGATCGCGTCGAGGTGCTCCGCCACGAACACCGGGTCGTCGGTCAGCATCCCCCGCGCGAGAGCCGCAGCGCGATCTCGGCGATCTCCACGCTGGCCGGGAGCTGCTCCGGCGGTACCGGATGCCCGATCACCGCGCCCGTGCCGCGCATCTCCGCGACCAGCCGCTGGCGGCGGCCGGGACGGGCCGGGTCCGGCAGCACGGCACCCGTCAGCTGCCGGCGCCGGATGAGCAGGCACGAGGCGTCCAACCGGGCCAGCGTCGCCTGCCCGACCGGGTTGTCCGGGTCGACGAGGACCACCGCGACCTCGCGCGGCAGCGGCCAGCCGGCCCGGGTCGCGGCGGCCCGCACGGCGGCGCTGTCCGAACGGTCCGACAGCAGCAGCTCGACGAGGTCGTCACGGAGCCGTTCGCGGGCGGCGACGGCCTCCGACTGCTCCGCGACGTAGCCCCGCGCGGACGCGGACGACAGCTGGTCGACGTAGGCGAAGACCGCCTCCGCCAGCGCCGCGAGGGCATCGGGGGCGACGCCTGTCTCCAGGGCGGTACCGGACACCTCGTGCCATGCCACCCGGGCCCCGAGCTGGTACGCGGACAGCAGCGCGGACAGGTCCCGCCCCTCCCGCCACTGCGCGCGGCCGATCTCCTCGAAGAGGGTCACCGGTGTGGTCGGCGCGGGGATCAGGTCGCTGTGCGGCTCGGACAGGTACTCCTCCGCGAACTCGACGAGCCAGCGGATGAACCCCTCCGCCGCGACCTCGACCTCGGCCTGCTCCTCGGCGAGAAACTGGGCATAGTCGGGCCAGTCCGCGGTGAGCAACCGACGGACCTCGTCGAGCAGGTGCGGCAACCGCCCGATCAGTGCGGGAACGAGTGCCTCCAGCGAGGCGTCCCGTCCCGGATCGCGTGATCGCATCGGTTTCCGGTGTACCTCATCTTCGGTTCGCGGGTACACGATTGCCGCGTTTTTGTACGCGGGTGACAAGCCGGCGGCGACCGACTTACTCGTTTCTTCGCAGACTCATCGCCCACTCAAGGTGCAGCATCGAATGATGGCGCATCCGGGGTCCGGATCGGCAGGGGCGTCGCGAGCGGGGGGCGCGCGAGGCACGCCCGGGGATACGTATCTGCGCCGCCGGGAACAGTCCGAGAACTTCCCGGTCGCGCTGAAGGTACTGCCCCGGGAGCTGCGCACGCACCTGCGCGCGGTCTACGACGTCGCCCGGGTCATCGACGACCTGGGCGACCGGGACGGCGGCGACCGCACGGCGGGTCTGCTGGCCTTCCGGGCCGACCTGGCGACGGTGTGGCAGGGCGGCGCGCCGCAGGCGAACGTACTGCGCCGGCTCGTGCCGACCGTCCAGGCCCGCAGCCTGTCCCCGAAGCCGTTCGACGACCTCGTCAAGGCCAACCTCCAGGACCAGCGGGTCGACCGCTACGCCACGTACGCGGAACTGCGGGCGTACTGCGCGCTCTCCGCCGACCCGGTCGGCCGGATCGTGCTGGCCATCTTCGGCGCCAGTACGCCGCGCGCCGTCCAGCTCTCCGACCGGGCCTGCACGGCGCTTCAGCTCATCGAGCACTGGCAGGACGTCGCCGAGGACCGCCGGGCCGGCCGCGTCTACCTGCCGCAGGAGGACCTGGCCGCGTTCGACGTGCCGGAGACCGACCTGGACCTGCCCACGACCTCAGGCCGGCTGCGGCGCCTGATGGCGTACGAGACGGAGCGCGCGGAGAAGCTCCTGGACTCCGGCGACCATCTGCTCGGGATGCTGCGCGGCTGGGCCCGGCTGGCGGTGGCGGGGTACGTGGCCGGTGGCCGGGCCGCGATCGACCGGCTACGCGAGAGCAATTGGGCGATTATGTCGGGAAGCCCGGGGATATCACGCTTAGCTGTAGTTCGACACCTTTCCAGGGGGCTCATGAGAAGGGCGGTGTCGTGAGCGGAACTCTCGACGAGGCGTACGCGCGGTGCGCGTCCATCACCAAGGAACGGGCGCGCAACTTCTACTACGGGATCAGGCTTCTGCCCGGACCCAAGCGCGCGGCGCTGTGCGCGGTCTACGCGCTGGCGAGGCGGATCGACGACATCGGCGACGGTGACCTGCGCCAGGCGGACAAGGCGGCGGGGCTCACCGCGCTGCGGGTGGCACTGCGGGACATCGACGGCAGCACCGATCCGGTACTGCTCGCGGTCGCCGACGCGGCCCGGCGGTACCCGATCCCGCTCGACGCGTTCGACGACCTTGTCGACGGCGTGGAGATGGACGTCACCGGCCACAGCTACGACAGCTTCGACGACCTCGTCGGGTACTGCCGCTGCGTGGCCGGCTCGGTCGGCCGGCTCTGCCTGGGTGTCTTCGGCAGCCGGCCGGACCCGAAAGCGTCCGGTTACGCCGACGCGCTGGGCATCGCCCTCCAGCAGACGAACATCCTGCGCGACCTCCGCGAAGACCTCGCCGACGGCCGGGTGTACCTGCCGCAGCGGGACCTCGACAGGTTCGGCGTGGAGTTGGCCCTGGACGAGCAGGGCGCGCTCGTCGACAAGGACGGTGAGCTGGCCGCCCTGATCGACTTCAGCGCCGCCCGCGCCCGTGGCTGGTACCGCGACGGCCTGCGCCTCGTGCCGCTGCTGGACCGGCGCAGCGCCGCCTGCTGTACCGCGATGTCCGGCATCTACCAGCGGCTGCTGGACCGGATCGCCGAGCGGCCGGACACCGTCTACGACCAGCGGCTGTCGCTGTCCCGCTGGCAGAAGGCCGGCGTCGCGACCCACGCTCTGCTCGGCCGGGCCTCATGAGCGAGCGGAGCGAGCGAATCATTAGGCACAGTGCGGTCGGAGCCTCGTGCCCGCCCGCAGCGAAGCGAGGACGGGCATGAGCGTCGGCGTGGTCGGTGGCGGGCTGGCCGGGCTCACCGCCGCGCTGCGCTGTGCGGACGCCGGCCGTGAGGTGACGCTGTTCGAGGCCACCCCGCGGCTCGGTGGCCTCACCTACTCGTTCCGCCGGGGTGACCTGCACGTCGACAACGGGCAGCACGTCTTCCTGCGCTGCTGCACCGCGTACCAGGGGCTGCTGCACCGGCTCGGCGTCGCCGACCGGGTCACGCTCCAGCCTCGGCTCGACATCCCCGTGCACTCCCCCGCGTCGAAGCGGCCGGCCCGGTTGCGCCGCTCGGGACTGCCCGCGCCGCTGCACCTGTCCGGGGCGCTGGCCCGGTACGGCCCGCTGTCGCCGGCCCAGCGCCTCGCCTTCGTCCGGGGCGCGCTGGCACTGCGCCGGGTCGACCCGGCAGACCCGAGGACCGACGAGCAGAGCTTCGGCGCCTGGCTGGCCGCGCACGGCCAGGGCGAGCGGGCGGTCACCGCGCTGTGGGACCTGGTCGGCGTGGCCACCCTGAACGCGCGGGCGGCGGAGGCCTCGCTGGCCCTGGCCGCCACCGTCTTCCAGATCGGGCTGCTCACGGAAACCGCGGCCGCCGACATCGGCTGGTCCGCCGTGCCGCTGTCGCGCCTGCACGAGGAGCCGGCCCGGGCCCACCTGGCCGCGGCCGGCGCGCGCGTGCTGACCGGCGCGAAGGTACTGGCCATCACGCCGCACGGCGATCGATGGCTGATCCAGTCGCGAGAGGGGGACCACATGGTCGACCAGGTCGTGCTCGCCGTCCCGCCGGAGGCGGCCGAACGCCTGCTGCCACCGGGTAGCGCGCCGCTGCCCGACGGGTGGGCGCGGCAGTTGGGCAGCGCACCGATCGTCAACGCGCACGTGGTGTACGACCGGGCAGTGCTGTCCGCGCCGTTCGTGGCCGGGATCGACACCCCGATCCAGTGGGTGTTCGACCGCACCGCGCAGTCCGGCCTCGCCACCGGGCAGTACCTGGCCGTCTCGATATCGGCCGCCGACGACCTCGTCGACCTGCCCACCGCCACCCTGCGCGAGCGGTTGCTGCCGGCGCTGGCCGCGCTCCTGCCGCGGGCCCGGCAGGCCACCGTCACCGACTTCTTCGTCACCCGGGAGCGGCACGCCACGTTCCGCCCGGCACCCGGCAGCGCCCGGTCGCGGCCGGGCGCCGTGACCGCCGCGCCGGGGCTCTTCCTCGCCGGTGCGTGGACCGCCACCGGCTGGCCGGCCACGATGGAGGGCGCGGTGCGCAGCGGCGAGACGGCCGCCGAAGCGCTGCTGGCCAGACACTCACCCAGCTTTCGCCCACGGAAGGTCACGGCTTGATGCACCCCACGAAAACGCAGGGCAAGGCGGGGCGTTTCCGCGGGGACCCCGCGACCGCGCCGCCGACCACGCTTCGGCAGAGCCGGGACATCGTCACCCCGGCACTGAGCGCGGCGCTGGAACGCCTCGACGAGACAAGCCGCGCCCAGGCCCGGTACCACCTGGGCTGGACCACCGCGGACGGCGAGACGTCCACCGGCGAGGGCGGCAAGGCGGTACGGCCGGCGCTGGCGCTGCTGTCCGCCCGAGCCGTGGGTGCCCCCGCCGAGGTGGGCCTGCCCGGTGCGATCGCCGTCGAGCTCGTACACAACTTCTCGCTGCTGCACGACGACGTGATGGACGGTGACACGCTGCGCCGCCACCGCCGCACGGTGTGGGCCGTGTGGGGTACGCCCAGCGCGATCCTGACCGGCGACGCGCTGCTGGCGCTGGCCCAGGAGGTGCTGCTGGAGTCCGGTTCGCCGTACGCGGCCGACGCCGGCAGGCTGCTGGCGTCCGCGACCCGCGACCTGGTCCGTGGCCAGGTGCGGGACCTCGCCTTCGAGAGCCGCACCGACGTCACCTTGGACGAGTGCCTGGACATGGTGGCCGGCAAGACCGGTGCCCTGCTCTCGGCGAGCGCGGCGATCGGCGCGGTCCTGGCCGGCGCCCCGGCCGCCACCACCGGCGCCCTCGCCGCCTTCGGCGCCCACGTGGGCATCGCCTTCCAGATCGTCGACGACCTGCTGGGCATCTGGGGCGACCCGGCGCTCACCGGCAAGCCGGTCTTCTCCGACCTGTGCGCGCGCAAGAAGACGCTGCCCATGACGTACGCGGCCAGCCAGCCTGGCCCGGCCGGTGAGCGGCTCGCCGAGTGGCTGGCCAGCGCCGAGAAGGCGGACGAGGCGGCGCTGCCCGAGATCGCCGCGCTCGTGGCAGCCGCGGGCGGGAAGGACTGGGCCACCGAGGAGGCGGGGCGGCGCCTGCGCCTCGCCGAGTCTGCGCTCGCCGCCGTACCGATCCCGGATCCGCCGCGCGACGAGCTTGTCGCGCTCGGCCGTTTCATCGTCACCCGGGAGGCGTGATGACCCAGGATCTCGTTTCGGCTCCCGCGGTTCCGGCGGACGACCGCACCACGGTGGCGCTCGACCGGGCGGTGGCGCACCTGCGCGGCCTCCAGGACGACGCCGGCTGGTGGAAGGGCGAGCTGGAGACCAACGTGACGATGGACGCCGAGGACCTGCTGCTGCGCGAGTTCCTCGGCATCCGCGGCGAGCGGGAGACGGCGGAGGCGGCCCGGTGGATCCGGTCCCAGCAGCGGGACGACGGCACCTGGGCGACCTTCTACGGCGGCCCGGCCGACCTGTCCACCACGGTCGAGGCGTGGGTGGCGCTGCGGCTCGCCGGCGACCCTCCCGACGCGCCGCACATGAAGCGGGCCAGCGGCTTCGTCGTCGCGTCCGGCGGGCTGGAGCGCAGCCGCGTGTTCACCCGGATCTGGCTTGCCCTCTTCGGGCTGTGGCCGTGGGACCAGCTGCCCGAGCTCCCACCAGAAATGATCTTCCTGCCCAGGTGGTTTCCGCTCAACGTCTACGACTGGGCCTGCTGGGCCCGGCAGACGGTCGTGCCGCTGACCATCGTCGGCGCGCTGCGCCCGGTGCGGCCCCTGCCGTTCGGCATCGACGAGCTGCGTACGGGCAGGACGGTGCCCGCCGAACTTACGTGGACCGTCGCCGGGGCGTTCCACCGCCTGGACCGGGTACTGCACCTGTACGCCCGCCGCCCGATCCGGCCGCTGCGCCGGCGCGCCCTGCGCCGGGCCGCGCAGTGGATCCTGGCCCGCCAGGAGTCGGACGGGTCGTGGGGCGGCATCCAGCCACCGTGGGTGTACTCGCTGCTCGCCCTGCACCTGCTCGGCTACCCGCTGGACCATCCCGCGCTGCGGGCCGGCCTCGACGGCCTCGACGGCTTCACCATCCGCGAGGAGACGCCGGACGGATGGGTACGCCGGCTGGAGGCGTGCCAGTCGCCGGTCTGGGATACCGGGCTGGCCATGACCGCTTTGCTCGACGCCGGCGTACCGTCCGACGACCCGGCGGTCGTACGCGCCGCCGACTGGCTGCTGGACGAGGAGATCCGGGTGCCGGGCGACTGGGCGGTACGCCGGCCGCGGCTGCCCACGGGCGGCTGGGCGTTCGAGTTCGCCAACGACGGTTACCCGGACACCGACGACACCGCCGAGATCGTGCTGGCGCTGCGGCGCACCGCGTACCCGGACCGGGTCCGGTTGCGCGCGGCCGTCGACCGGGGCGTGGCCTGGACCGTCGGCATGCGCTCGCGGGACGGCGGCTGGGCGGCGTTCGACGCGGACAACACCCGTACGCTGGCGAACAAGCTGCCGTTCTGCGACTTCGGCGAGGTCATCGACCCGCCGTCCGCCGATGTCACGGCGCACGTGGTCGAGATGCTCGCCGCCGAGGGCCGGTCCGGCGGGGCGGCGTGCCGTGGCGGGGTGGCCTGGCTGCTGCGGGCGCAGGAGCCGGACGGGTCGTGGTTCGGCCGCTGGGGGGCCAACTACCTGTACGGGACCGGCGCCGCCGTACCCGCGCTGGTGGCCGCCGGCATCGACCCGGCCTTAGCGCCGGTGCGCCGCGCCGTACGGTGGCTCGAAGCGCACCAGAACCCGGACGGCGGCTGGGGCGAGGACCTGCGCTCGTACGCCGATCCCGCCATGGCCGGCCGCGGCACGTCCACCGCCTCGCAGACCGCCTGGGCACTGCTGGCCCTGCTCGCCGCCGGGGAAACCTCGTCCACAGTGGAGCGCGGCGTACGCTTCCTCGTCGACACCCAGCGACCGGACGGCACGTGGGACGAGCCGCAGTTCACCGGCACCGGTTTCCCCGGCGACTTCTTCATCAACTACCACCTGTACCGGCTCGTCTTCCCGGTCTCCGCGCTCGGCCGGTACCTGGCGGGGCGCCCGTGACCGGCACGGCCACCGTCTACACGCCGCTGCTCGTCGAGCGGGCGGCCCTGCTCGGCGCCCCCGCGAACCTGCGCGTCGTGCGTACCGGCATGGGTCCCAAGCGCGCGCGGGCGGTGCCCGCCCCCGCCGGACCGACCGTCGTCGCCGGGGTTTGTGGCGGCCACACGTGGGAGCTCGTGGCCGGCGACCTGGTGGTGGCGAGCGAGGTACGCGGCGGCGACGCCGTCGTGCCGTGCCCTTCCGCGCCGCTGCTCGCCGGTGCACTGCGCCGCCTCGGGCTGGGAGTCCACACCGGACCGATCCGGTCCAGCCCGCATGTGCTCAAAGGTCCGGCGGGCGCGGACGCCGTCGACATGGAGTCGGCCTGGCTCGCGCCGCCCGGGGAAACCCCGTTCACCGTCGTGCGCGCGGTGGTCGACACGCCGGAACATCCACTGTGGAGATTCGGTACCCCGGCACGGGGCGTGCGGGCCCTGCGCGCGCTGCGCCGCGCGGTACCGGCACTCCAGCAATGGGCGGCGGCGACCGGCTACCGGGAGCTGCGGGTGGCCGACCAGCCCTCGTTCGACGGCGCCGACCTGGTCCTTGTCGCCGGCCGGGCAAGCTCGCCGGAGACCCGGCGGCTCGTCGCGGCCGCCCTGCACGACCGCCTGCCGGTACACCTCGTGGACGACGTCCGGCGGGTGGACCTGCGCTGGCTGGCCGGCGCCCGCCGGGTGGACATCACCGCCGCGGCGTCGGCGCCGCCGGGGCTCGTCGACGACCTCATCCGCTGCCTGTCCGGCCTCGGGCCGGTGACAGTGCGTTTCACGCTCTCCAGGGAGGTGATTTGACGATGGCGATGCCGCTGCGTCAGACGATCCGGCTCGGTAGCTACCTGCTCAAGCAGAGGCTGCTGCGCAGGGACAAGTTCGCCCTGCTCGTCGAGCTGGAACCGCTGTTCGCCTGCAACCTCAAGTGCGCCGGATGCGGCAAGATCGCTCAGCCCGCGTCACTGCTCAAGCAGCGGATGCCGGTGGAGCAGGCGGTCGCCGCGATCGAGGAGAGCGGCGCGCCGATGGTCTCGATCGCGGGTGGTGAGCCGCTGATGCACCCCCAGATCGACGAGATCACCCGCCAGCTCCTGGACCGCAAGAAGATCGTGTTCCTCTGTACCAACGCGCTGCTGCTGCCCAAGCACATGCAGAGGTTCACGCCGCACCGCGACTTCGCGTGGATGGTGCACATCGACGGGCTGCGCGAGCGGCACGACGCCTCGGTCGCCAAGGAGGGCGGCTTCGACGCCGCGGTCGCGGCGATCCGGCAGGCCAAAGCGGCCGGCTTCCGGGTGATGACCAACACGACGTTCTTCAGCACCGACACCCCGCAGGACGTGGTGGGCGTGCTGGACTACCTCAACGACGAGCTCGGCGTCGACAACATGCAGATCTCGCCGGCGTACGCGTACGAGAAGGCACCCGACCAGGAGCACTGGCTCGGCGTGGACGAGACCCGGGCGCTGTTCCGGAAGGCGTTCGGCGACGGGCGGCGCAAGCGGTGGCGGCTCAACCACTCCCCCGTGTTCCTCGACTTCCTGGAGGGCAAGCGGGAGCTGGACTGCACGGCGTGGGGCATCCCGTCGTACTCGCTGCTCGGCTGGCAGCGGCCGTGCTACCTGCTCGACGACGGGTACGCCAAGACGTACCGGGAGCTGGTCGAGGAGACCGACTGGTCCGCGTTCGGCCGGGGTAAGGACCCGCGGTGCGCCAACTGCATGGCGCACTGCGGGTACGAGCCGACCGCCGTGATCGCGACGATGGGCTCGCTGAAGGAGTCGCTGCGCGCCGCCGCGGGCTAGGCTGGCGCCGCGTCCGGACGCTCACTGTCGGGTTGGAGGGCGTACGGCACCGGGGCGCCGGGGATCAGCCACCGGGCGAGCACCGCGGCGGCGGGCAGGACCGCGAGCAGGACGCCGGGCTGGAACGACGCCGCCGTGCTGTACGGGTCCGCGCCGACGAGCGCGCGCAGCAGCATGCCGGGCACGATCCCCGCGTAGAGCGCGACCGGGGCGAGGACGAACGGCGCCAGCACCGCGGCGACGGCCCAGCCGCCCCGGTGTGCCGCGCGGCCCGGCTCGGCCAGGGCGAGCGCCCCGGCGCCGACCGCGAAGAGTCCGGCGCCGGCCGCCCCGGCCAGGAGCATGACGCCCTGGCCGACCCCTGTGGCGGACGTGGCGAAGCCGGCGGCGGCGGTCGCGGCGGCGGGCACGACCGCGAGCCTGGCGGCGAGCGCGGGGCGGACGGGTCGACGGCGGGCCGCTGCCGCCGCGAACGCGGCCAGCACGACGAACATCGCGGGCACGACGCCGAGGACGACCGTGAGCCCCGCCGGGACCGCGATGTCCGGCCGGAGGTCGGCCTGGGCGACGAGGAGTGGTCCGCACGCGGCGGCCACCACCGCGGCCACGGCGAGTGACCGCCGTACGGCCGTCGCTTCCGTTGCGCCGAGGTGGGCGTGTGGACCGGGGACCCACCACGCGAGCCCGGCGGCGATCACCGCGGCGGCGGCACCCGGGCCGATCGACAGCAGCACATCGTCCACGACGGCCTGGCGGGCGAGCACGAGCTGGGCGGCGAGCAGCCAACCGCCGACGAGGAACGCGGCGAGCGTGGCACCCCGGCGGCGGGCGGCGGCGACCCGTACGCCCAGGACCGCGAGGATCACCGCGGCCCAGCGCAGCTCGTCGCCGGTCTCGGGGGTCACCACCGACAGCGACCGCAGCAGCGAGGACGCGTACACCCAAGCGGCGAGCCCGACCACGACGGCGACGCACCCGACGGCGGCCGTGGTGCGGGCCGGCGCCCAGCCGGGCGAGTCCGCCGTTGGGATCCCGGCGGATACGCGCGAGCGAGCGGCGAGGCCGAAACCGTATGCGGTCACCATGGCGCCCAGGAGGAGCAGGGCGCCCACGAGGCTCTCCTCGGCGTTGATCTCGCCGATGCCGAACGGTCCGCGGTCGAAGCGGGTATCCATGACGGTGGTGAGCGGGTCGAAGAACATGCCGTCGTAGTCCCGCCCCGGGGAGACCGCGCGACCCACGGTCCACGAGAGGACGGCCATCAGCGGCAGGCCGAACGCCACGAGCGGGATCGCCGCGACCCAGCCCCGCCGGGCCGTAACCAGCAGGACGCCGGCGAGCAGCGGGGTCGTCAGCGCGACGAACACCAGCGAGGCGCCGACATAACCCTGCGGCAGGGTCGGCCCCGAGAACGCGAGCAGCGGCACGGTCCGGTAGGCGAGGTAGCCCAGCGCGGCACCGGTCGTGACGACGCCGGCGACGGCTACAGGGTTTGCCGTGGGCACCGTCGACCGCCGGCCGATCAGGTAGCACAGCGGCACGAACGCCCAGGCGAGCAGCATGCCCAGGGGCAGGTTCGGCGACGCGGAGAAGTCGGAGACCTGGTTGGACAGCGAGCGGCCGCTCTCGCTCACGTACCCGAAAAGGTTGAACCGCACCGGCCACAGGTGCATGACGAGCAGGCTCAGCACCGCGAACACGGCGGCCGGGCGCAGCCGCGCACCGAACCCCGGCAGCAGCTCCCGCCAGCCGCGCAGCCCGCTGCCGTCGTCCGGCGCCGGGCTCAGCGCGAGGCTCAGCGCGAACGTGAACCGCCGCAGGCCGGATCCCGGCTCGTCGCGCAGCACCGCCAGCTCGGCCGTCCACTCACGACACTGCTCCTCCCGCAGTGCCGGCGGCCAGCGCCGCGCCGCGCTGTGCACCAGCGCTCCGACGAGGCCGTCGAGGGCGTGGCGCTCCCCCGCGCTCATGCCGGACCCGGATTCACACTCGGCCGCGGGGCCACGCGCCGCCCGCGGCCGCCGGTCGCGATGCCGAGCTTCTGGTACAGCTCGGCGACGCCCTCGCGGGCCACGACGACGCCCTCCGGGGTGAGCCGGTAGTAGCGGCGGGCCGGCCGCGACGCGTCGGGGTCGGGCTGCTCCCACTCCGCCCGCACCCAGCCGGCGTCGCGCAGCCGGGCGAGGATCGGGTAGAGGGTGCCGCTGGGCATGTCGGTGGCCTTCATCAGGTCCAGGCCATACCGGTCGGCCGCCGGATCCTCCAGGAACGCGGCGAGCACCTTGGCCACGCCGGCGGTCACCCGCACCTCACCGGCCATGGACGTCACCCCGTCGAGGGCCGCTCCGTATCCGAGACATGTCGGTATTCTACATAGCCCCTTGACGTTCGCCAGCCCCCTCTTCCCGGTGACGCCTCGGCCCGCCGGGCCGGCTCCGGCGCGTCGTGGAAGCGCGCCGGGTGCGCAATTCGCCCCGGCCTGCCGGTCGCGGAAAATAGCCTGGGCGGATGGGCCGGGTAGGGATGCTGGCCAGGCAGACCCCGGCCGGGCGGGAGCGGTACGTCGACTTCCTGCGCGCGCTGGCCATCTGCCTCGTGGTGCTGGGCCACTGGCTGGTCACCGTCATCGCGTACGGCGCCTCCGGGAAGGTCACCGGCTTCAACGCGCTGGTCGACCTCGTCTGGGCCCGGCCGCTGACCTGGCTGTTCCAGGTGATCCCGGTGTTCTTCCTGGTCGGCGGCTTCGCCAACGCCGCCTCGCTGACCAGCGGCCGGGCCCGCGGGACTACCGCCACGCAGTGGCTGCTGGACCGCAGCGGCCGACTGGTCCGCCCCACCACAGTGCTGGTGGTCATCCTCGCGGTGGGCGCCGCGGTGGGGTCGCTGGCCGGCGCGGACCGGGTCGAGATCCGTACGGTCGTGCAGTTCGCGACGATCCCGCTGTGGTTCCTCATCGCCTATTTCGCGGTGGTGGCGCTCACGCCGGTCATGTACCGGCTGCACCAGCGCTTCGGGTTCGCCGTCGTCGCGGTGCTGGTGGTGCTCGTCGCCCTGGGTGACGTCGCGCGCCTGGTCCACCACGGCGCGCTGGCCGGGGGCGGCTACATCTTCGGGTGGCTCGCCCTCCACCAGGTCGGGTTCGCCTGGTACGACTCCCACGCCGGTGAGACCAGAAAGGTCCGCCGGCTTCCGATGAACCGGACTGCCGCCGTCCTCATTCTCGTCGTCGGCGCCGCCGCAGTATCGCTGCTCACCTTCGCCGGCCCGTACCAGGTCAGCATGATCAACATTCCGGGCGAACACCTGCACAACACGTCGCCGCCCACGCTGGCGCTGCTCGCCCTCGCCGCCGCCCAGCTCGGGCTCATCCTGCTGCTCCGCGAGCCCGCCGAACGGATGGTGCACCGGCCCGGCCCGTGGCGTGCGGTGGTCGCCATGAACGCGGTCGTCCTCACCGTCTTCCTGTGGCACATGAGCGCCGTGGTGCTGCTCGTCGGCGTGTTGAACCTCGCCCACTGGCTGCCCCCGACCTCGGTCGGGACCGGTACGTGGTGGGCGTGGCGGGTGCCCTGGCTGCTCGTGCTGGCCGTGATCCTGGCCGGACTGACCGCGATCTTCGGGCGGGTCGAGGCCCGCGCCACCCATCCGCCCTCGGGGCAACGAGCCGGGTGGCCCGCGCCCACCCTCCGTACCGTCCTGACGGTCGCCGGCTACGCCGGTGTGGTGGCGGGCCTGGCCATCAACAGCGCCGCGTCGAGGTCCACCCCCGAACCGCTCGGCCTACCGCTCGCCGCGCTTGTCGCCTACCTGGCCGGCGCGGCAATCCTGCGCCTGCTGAGATCGGGCAAGCCCCGCCGACCGTAACGGCCTCTTGTTTGGCACTGAACCGGGATGACCACTGGCGACCGGCCAGTGGATCATGGTGCTGAGGTCAGGACGTGTGGCGAAGGGTGAGCGATGACCACGATCGACCTGCTGATCGAAATCGGACTACCGGCCGTCAGCCTCGGGGTCTGGATACTCGCCAACACAGCCGCCCGGATCTACACCCGCCCAGCCGCCGTCGCACCGGCGCCGGCGACGATGGATTTCCCGGGCCCGGAGTCTCCGGCCGTGGTCGGCCTGATCGCGGACGGGTGGCGGATCAGCACCGGCGACGCCGCCGCGGCCACCCTGCTCGACCTGGCCGCACGCGGGTACGTCGAGCTGCGCCAGAACAGCGCCGACGCCCGCCACACCACCGTGCACCTCACTCGCCGTGAGCCCGGCGACCTGAACGAGTACGAGCTACAGGTCTACAACTGGGTCGCGCAGCGGTCGACGAACGGGGTCGTACCGCTGACCGCCCTTGCCTTCACCGACGCCGGCCGTTACGCCACCTGGGCGCGGCGGGTCAACCGGTACGTGGTCGAGGAGGCCCAGCGCCTCGGGCTTTCCCGCCCCCGCTACTCGCGGGCGATGATCGCCGCGCTCGTCGTGCTCGCCGGCCTGGTAGCGGCGGGCATCGCGGTGAGCGCCATGCACGTCGCGGTCCGGCTCGGCGACCCGGCGGAGCGCACCGGGCAGTACCTCTCGGGGCTCGGCGCCTGGGTCATGGCCTTCGCGATCATCAGCGCCGGCGCGCGGAGCAAGGGCGGCCAGCGGGACACCACCGCGGGGCGGGCCGCCGCCGCGCGCTGGCTCGGCGTACGGGAGTGGCTGGCCGGGCACGAGTCGTTCGCCGACCTGCCGCCCTCGGCCGTCGCGGTCTGGCACCGGTACCTCGCGTACGGCGTCGCGCTCGGCAAGAGCCGGGTGGCGTCGGAGGTCATCGACCTCGGGATGTCGGACCACCGGCGGATCTGGTCGTCGTACACCGGCCGGTGGCGGCAGGTCGACGTCAGCTATCCCCGGTACGGGCTGCGGGTCGGGCAGGCGCTGGGCTGGCCGATCGGCCACGTGATCATCACCGCCTGGATCGGCATACCAATGCTCGTGTACGGCCGTGAGGTGTCCGCCGCGTTCCAGCTCTTCGGGCTCGCCCTGCTCACCTACGGTGCGTACCTCGTCGTGCGGGTGACCGTCGCGCTCGCCACACCGGTGTCCGTCACGGGCCAGGTGATCTGGCGCGGGACCTGGAAGACGAAGCAGGTGGGCGGCGGCGACAGCGAGCCCAGCCGGACGGTCCCCGCGAACTACCACCTGGTCATCGACGACGGCCACAGCGACCGGACCCGGGCCTGGATCCTGCCGGCCGAGCTCGCGGACGGGTTCCGCATCGGGGACGTGGTCACCGCGAAAGCGCGGCTCTGGACCCGCCGGGTCGTCAAGGTCACGCAGCTACGCGCGGAGCGGCGCGGCCCGCACGACGACCTGCCGGAGACCGGCGAGGTGGTGGCGCGCGCGACGGTCCGAACCCGCGCCGTTCCCCCGCCGCAACAACTGCTCACCACCGCCGAGGTCGGCCAGGCATTCGGGCAGGCGGTGACCGTGGAGTTCAAGCGTGCGTCGAAGGACAACCCGGTGCGCACGGCCGAGTTCAGGGACGGCAGCGGCCGCAACATCCTCAACGTCGAGGTCTTGGAGGGCGCACCGGGCGACATGACCATCGGCATGAGCCGGATGATGGACAAGCCCCTGCCCGGGATCGCCGACCAGGCCTACGCCGGCACCAACCGCCTCGTCGGCCGCCGCGGCGGCGTCACGGTGATCCTCCGGCTCAAGGGCCACGCCAAAGGCAACGACCCGGCCCGCCTCTCCGGCCTGCTCGTCACCGCCCTCAGCCGCCTACAGACCACCGCTCCGATCACGTAGAGACCTTCGGGAGTCGGGGCCGTCTGGGTCCGTCCACAATGGTGAGTGCCGGCTCACAGCTTGATGAAAGATATGAGCTACCGCGACGCCCGCGGTGGTCCGGACCACAACGGACATCGCGGTAGCTCAAATGTCCATTGTGGAACAGCTCACCGCGAGGCGGCGGGGCCCCACCCCGCAGAGGTAGTACGGATGCCATCCGGACAGGCGGCGGAAGACCGGACGGACACGACGGGGCGGACGCGACGTGACGCGGACGCCCGTATCGCCCGGAAAAATCCGGCTATGAACGGTGTTGTGCGGCCCGTGCTCGGGTAGCTGACACAAGACCGCAGAAAGCTAGCCGCTTACTGGAGGTGAGTGAAATGGCTAGCATGTCGCGCTACGACACGGGCATGCAAGACCACCCGGACGTAGCCGAGATGCGGGACCGATACGAACGCATGACCGACAGCAGTCCGGCGTCGATAGTTGACGGGCTTGTACTGCTTGCGGGTGCGTGGCTGGCGATCTCTCCATGGGTCGTCCACTTCGATACCACCACGCCGGACCTGCGGATCAGTAACCTGATCCTCGGCCTGATCGTGGCGGCCATCGGACTTGGCCTCACCATCGTGCCTCGACGGATATTCCGGCTTAGCTGGGCGGTATTCGTCATCGGCGCGTGGGTTGTCGTATCGCCCTGGGTGATCCAGCAGTCCTCTGTTCCAGTGGGGAACTGGCTCAACAACGTCATCACCGGTGGCGTGACCGCCCTGCTCGGTATCGCCGCGGCCGTCATGATGGCCGCGTCGCGCCTGCAGAGCCGACCGCAGACCAGCGGTCGGCGGTACGAGGGCGCTCCGCGCTCTCAGGCGGGCCCGCGCTACGAGTCTGCCCAGCGCACCTCTGAGGCTGGTCAGCCCACTGCGGCTGGACAGCGCTCCGAGGCTGGTCAGCGAGCAGAGGCCGGCCAGCGGCGTTGACCGGTGGCCGCGGGGAGGCGGTGTACCACAGCCGCCTCCCCGCAAGCCCACCGTCCCGCGACCTGCCCGCTGCCTTACCCCCACAGGGCAGCGAGCAGGTCACGGCGAAGGTGGTCGATGTGACCCGCGGCTCCGGTGCCGTAGACGAACCGGTCCGGGCGCAGGATCACGAGCTGGCTGCGATGGTGGTGCAGCCATTCGGTGACGGCGCCGGTCGCGTCCACCACGTCGATGTGCTCGACCGCATCGCCGAGCCGGCCGAAGGGCAGGCTCTCCGGGTCGGTACCGCTCGGATGCACCGTGACGAACCGGACCGGCAGGCCGCGCCACGGGGCACCGAACGCGCCGGGTGGGCCGAGGACGGCGAACCCGGCGCCCAGCTCCTCGTCGAGCAGGTGCGGGTCGGGACGTTTCGCGCTCGCGACGTACGGCTGGGGAAACATCGTGCCGACCGGGTCGCGCCGGCGCCCGCCCGCCATGAGCCCGCGCTGGTACGCCGGCACCGGCTTGAACTCGAAGTGACGCACGAAGCGCCGTACCCGGGGAATCGCCTGCACCGCGCGCAGCGCGGAGTCCCGCGCCCAGGCGGCGAACCGGTTGCGGGCCAGGAACACCCGTCCGAGCCGGACGCTCGTCTGGGCCATCGCCACGGTGTGCGGGCGGCGTTCGGTCTCGTACGTGTCGAGCAGGCGCGCGTCCGCGCCACCGGAGAGCACCAGCGCCAGCTTCCAGGAGAGGTTGGCGGCGTCGCGCAGGCCACTGCACAGGCCCTGCCCCATGAACGGCGGCATCTGGTGCGCCGCGTCGCCGAGCAGGAAGACCCGCTCGTGCCGCCAGCGCTGGGCGATCAGGTGGTGGAAAACGTAGGTAGCGGCCCGGGTGACGGTGAACCCAGCCGGGTCCACGTAGGGCTCGAGGAGCGGTGTGACCGCCTGCGGCCGCGAGAAGGTCTCCTCGGTCTCGCCAGGGCGGAGCATGAACTCCATGCGGTAGCTGCCGCGCGCCCCCGGCGACACGAAGGCGGGCCGCTGCCAGTCGCAGACGAACGTGGTGTGCGGCACCCGTACCGCATCCGGTACGACGTCGCCGGAGACGGCCAGCCACGGCTCGGCGTAGCTGGCGCCGTCGAGCGGGATGCCGGTCGCCTGGCGGGTGGTGCTGCGGGCGCCGTCGCAGCCGAGGACGTACCGCGCTCGCACCGTCCAGCTCTCTCCCGTGCGCACACCGCGCAGGGTCAGCGTGACCCACTCGTCGTCCTGCCGCAGGCTGACCAGCTCGGTACCCTGGCGGAACTCGACGTGCGCGAACCGGTCCAGGCCCCGGCGCAGGGTCTGCTCCAGCAGCGGCTGGTCGAAGAAGTGCAGTGGGCGGTGCCCGTAGCCGAAGTCGATCTCGGAGAGGGCGACGCTGGCGAAGACGCGCCCTGCCCGGTTGACGTACTCCACAAGGGACGGCGGGTACGTGTCCCGGCTGATCTGCTCCAGCAGCCCCGCCTGCTGGTAGATGCGCAGCGCCTCGTCGTCGCAGGAGAAGGCGCGGGGCTGGCCGTGCGCTGCCTCGCTGCGCTCGACGACAAGCGTGCTGATACCGCGTACGCCGAGCAGGTTGGCGGTCAGCGCGCCGACCGGGCCGCACCCGATCACCGCGACGTCGACCTGCCGGACCGGTTCGCCGGCCGGCGGCGGAGCTGTGGGCATGGTGGTGTCCTCTCGACGTGGGCACCACCACCACATCAGCCGGGCGCGGAAGGTTCGTGGAGATCTCGTGGAGGCCGGTCGGTGAAGCGGGCGCCCACCAGCGCGTTGCCCTGTTCCGCCGCGAGCCGGGCACCGGTCTCGAGCGCCGCCGGATCGCCGGTGGCGAGGCCGCGGATCCGGTACAGCTCGGCGGCCAGGACCCGCTCGCCGACCCGATCGGCGACGGCCAGCGCCTCCTGCGCCACCGCCGCCGCGGCCGCGGTCTGTCCGGCGGACAGGTACGCCTCGGCGGTCGCGCAGAGCGTGATAGTGCGGGTGGCGCGCAGCCCGAGGCGGTAGATGTCGTCGGCCGCGGCGCGCATGGCGGCCAGTCGACTGTGGTCGCCGCTGTGCACGGCGACCCATTCGGCCAGAAACGCGCCGACGGTCACGAAATGCGGCAGCCCGTCCGCCGCACCGATCCGCCGGCACCGCAACGCCGCGGCCTCCACCGCGGGGACGTCGTACTCCTGCATGCCCATCCAGCCCGCGTAGAGCACCGCGTTCGCCCGCCCGTACGGGTCGTCGAGGCGCTCCGCGAGCCGCTCGGCCTCGGCGAGGTCGGCCCGACCACCGGCGGTGTCGCCGCGCAGCGACCGCACGAGCGCCCGGAACTCGTAGGTGGCCAGCACCGGTCGCCGGCCAAGCTGCCGGCCGAGCACGGCGGTGTCGACGGTACGAAGGTGGTCGATCGCGGTGGTGAGGTGCCGCTCCGCCTCGACAAGCCGGCCGGTGAAGTAGCCGACCGAGCCGAGCAGGTACTCCCCCGCCGCGACAAGGCTGGCGTCGTCGGCCGTGTCCACGAGGCGCCGCGCCAGCTCGCTACACGTCGCGTACTCGGCCCGGTTGGCGGCCAGCTCGCCCAGCGCCCACAGCGCCGGCCGCACGTCGGCCTCGGGCCCGACCAGACCCAGCAGCTCGCGGGCCCGGGCGCAGGCTTGATCCATCGCGTCGCTGCCGACCCCGGCGGTCATCTGGAGCAGGGAGGCGCGGTGCAGCTGTACCTCGAGCTCCGTCCGCGCGTCCGAGGGCGCGCGGGTGGCGAGCCGCTCGGCGGCACGGTCCAGGTGGGCGAGGGCATCCTCGTACGCCAGCCGCCGGGTCGCGTCGTCCGCGGCGGTCAGCGTCCAACGTAGACAGTCCTCACCGTGGCCGAGACCCGTCGCGCACCCGTAGTGGTAGGCCAGCTCCGCCGGGGCCGCCCCGCCCAACCGCTCGTACACCGTGGCCAGCCGGGCGTGCAGCGCCGCGCGCCGGGGTGGCGGCAGCTCGGCGTAGGCGACCTCGGCGAAGAGCGGATGGCGGTACCGCACCTCGCCCGGCCCGGCCTCGGCCACAAGCTCGGCGGTGTACGCGGCGGCCAGCGCCTCGGCGACGTCGGGTCCGGCCAGCGCCAGTACCTCGGCCAGCACCTGCGCGGGAAGCTCGTGACCGGCGACGGCGAGCAGGTCGAGGCACTTGCGCGCCGGGCCGGGCAGGGCATCGAAGCGCAGCCGGACGGTGTCCCGGATCGTCGACGGCGGCCGCGTGTCCGCGGGGTCGGTGCCGGCGCGGAGCAGTTCGGTGATGAAGAACGGGTTGCCACCGGTGCGCTCCCGCAGCCGGGTCGCCACCCCGTCGGCCGGTACCGCGCCGGTGCGGTCGCGCACGAGGGTGGCCACGGCGGCGGTGTCCAATCCGGACAGTGCGAGCCGGGTGAAGCCGGGTACGCGGGCCAGTTCGGCGAGCGCTGCTCCCACGGCGGCGTCGTGTGCGTACGGCCGGAGCGTGGCGACGACGAGCGCCCGGGTGCCGGCCATGACCGTGGCGAGGAACCGCAGCAGCAGCAACGAGTCCGGGTCGGCCGCGTGCAGGTCGTCCAGGACGATCAGCAACCCGCGCTGCCCGGCCACCGCCCGTACCAGCGCCGCCACCGCCTCATACGCGCGGTATCGCGCCGCCGGATCGGTCCCGGATCCCTGGCCCGGCTCGATCGCGAAGCTGTCCAGAGGGCTCGCCGAGCCGGCGGCGCCGGCCTGCGGCATGGCACCCAGCTCGCGTACGACCTGGCGCCAGAGCCAGAACGGCGGTGTCCGGCCGGCGTCCGGGCAGCGGCCCCACACCACCGGTACGCCCCGCGCCGCCGCCCGCTCGCCGACGGCTGTGGCGAGGCTCGTCTTGCCGATCCCCGGCTCACCGACGATCGCGGCCACCCGCCCGGTACCGCCCGACGCGGCGTCCAGCTCCCGCGCCAGCAGTGCCAGCTCGCCGTCCCGCCCGACCTGCGCTACTGCTACCGCTGCCGCGGGCCGCGCCGGAGGTTCCGGTGCCGCCTGCGTGAGGATCAGCTGGTGCGCCTCGCGCAGCCGCTCGCCGGGGTCGAGCCCGTACTCGCCGGCGAGGATCCGCCGCCCCTCGTCGTACGCCGCCAGCGCCTCGGTCTGCCGCCCGGACCTGTAGAGCGCCAGCATCAGCTGCGCTCGAGCGCCCTCCCGCAGCGGATGCGCCACGACGAACCGCCGCAGCTCGGCTAGTAGCCCAGCGTCCCGGCCGGCCATCGCGGCCGCGGTGAGCCGCCCCTCCTCCGCGCTGATCCGGGCGTCGGCCAGGCGGCGCGCCTCGGGACGCAGCGCGGCGAGGTCCGCCACCCCGGCCATCGGCTCCCCGCGCCACAGCGCGAGGGCCGCGTCGTACCCGCGCTCAGCCGTCGTCGCCTCCCCGCCGGCCAGGGCGGAGGCCGCCGCGGTGACAAGCCGGTCGAACCGGACCGCGTCGATCTCGTCCGGGGCGACGCTCAGCTCGTACCCCTGGGGATGCCGGCGCAGGACCTGGCCGCCTCCCTCGGAGCGGTCCGGCTCCACAGCGCGGCGCAGGCCAGCGACGTACGTGCGCAGCGTGGTCGGGCCACTCGCCGGCGGGCGGCCGTCCCACAGCGCGTCCACCAGCCAGTCGGTGGAGACGAACTGGTTCGGCCGGAGCAGGAAGAGGGTCAGCAGGGCCCGCTGCTTCGGCCCGCCCAACGGCACCGCGCGCCCGTCCCGGACCACCTCCGGCAGACCCAGCACCCGAAACTGCACGCCACCCACCAACGCCCCGACCAAGATCCGGTCCCTGAGTATGGCACTGTCCGGGATCGGACAGTTGATCTGCCGTACGCGGCCTGGTGTGTAGTTCGTGCAGCTACGATGCTGCAACAGTGCCGAGCAGCACCGACGACACTGCTGTCCTCATCGTGCCCAGTTGGCCGGAGCCCAAAGACGGAAACGGCCAGGAGCCGTGGACTCCGACGGCTCACGACCTTCCCGCCGAGCCGGAGCCACTGACCAACCCTCGACTGACCACGCTGGCCTGGCTGGCACCGGCGCTGGTGGCGTTGGGCATCGGGGCGTTCCGCCTCGGCAACCCCGCGCTGAGCGAAGACGAGCTGGCCACCTGGGGCATGGTCACCGCGTCGTGGGCCGACTTCCGCAGCGTCGTGGCCAATGTGGACCTCACCGTCGCGCCGTACTACGCGCTGCTGCACCTCTGGGTCGCCCTGGTCGGCGACGCCGACTGGCTGCTGCGCCTGCCGTCGGTGCTCTTCGCCGCCGGGGCCACCGGCCTTGTCGCGGCGATCGGCATCCGGCTCGGCGGCCGCCGCGTCGGGCTGAGCGCCGGGCTGCTCTTCGCGGTGCTGCCAGGCGTGTCCCGGTACGCCCAG
This sequence comes from Phytohabitans flavus, assembly GCF_011764545.1. Lineage (GTDB taxonomy): Bacteria > Actinomycetota > Actinomycetes > Mycobacteriales > Micromonosporaceae > Phytohabitans > Phytohabitans flavus. The sequence continues at coordinate 3,041,698 of NZ_AP022870.1, forward strand.
GAGGCCAGGCCGTACGCGCTGGTGCTGCTGGCCGCCGCCGGGTCGACGTACCTGCTGCTCCGGTTGCTCGACCGTCCTCGCTGGCCGGTCTACCTCGGTTACCTCGGGATGGTCGTGCTGCTCGGGCTCGCCCACGTGGTGGCGCTCCTGCTGCTGCTCGCCCACGGCCTCCTCGTCGCCGGGGAGCGCTCCTGGCGTTCGTTCCTGGCGTGGCTCGGCGTCGCCTCGATCGGTGGCGCGCTCGTGCTGCCACTTGTGCTCGCCGGGCGCGCGCAGAGCGGCAGCCAGCTCGGCTGGGTGCCGCCGCTGACCTGGGCCCGTCTGGCGGAGACACCAGAGCGGCTGTTCGGCACCACGGTCATCGCGGGCGCCGTCATGGCACTGGCGCTGACCGCGATGTCCATGCGGCCGCTCGTGCGGGCGGCGACGCTGTGGGCGCTGGCGCCGGCGGCCGGCCTGGCCGCGGCCGCCCTGATCACCCCGCTGTGGGTGCCGCGCTACCTGCTCTTCGTCCTGCCGGCCTGGGCGCTGCTCGCCGCGCTCGCGTTGCACCGGCTCACCATCCTCCGTTGCCTGGTGGTCGTGCTGGGCATCGGCCTGCTGGCCGCGCCCGCGCAGGCCACCATCCGCACCGGGTACGGCCACGACTTCGCCAGCCGGGACATCGCCCTTGTCATCCGGGCCAACCGGCTGCCCGGTGACGCCGTCCTCTTCGGCCCGTTCTCGGACGGCGACCAGCGGACCAGCCGGGACGCCTTCATGCGGTACCTCGACGGGGACGAGCGGCCGGACGACAAGCTGATGGTGCGTCCACCTCGGACCCAGGGCAGCCTCGGCGCGCAGGAGTGCCCCGACCTGGACGTCCCCTCCTGTTTCGGCAAGCCGGACCGGGTGTGGGTGGTGCGCAAGGGCACGTACAGCAACGTTATGGTGGACATCGGCGCTGCCAAGGAGCAGCTGCTCCGCCAGGACTTCGTCCAGTCGAGACTGTGGCCTCTCAAGGGCTTCACCGTCGCCCTCTACACCCGCAAGCCGGCCCTCTAGCGTTCGGGACACCATGACGGCGACGCGCGACGACCCGTTCATCGACGAGATGCCCACCGTCACGCTCCCCCAGGTCGGCTCGCCCGCCGACACGCTGGTCCTCGAAGTGTCCACTTCGGAGACCGCCACGGCGGGGGGTGGCGACGAGAGCCGTGCCCGAGGCGTCGTGGCGATGCCACCGGGCAGCGACACGGCCGTGCTCCTGGCGCCGCCGAGCGACGCCGAGACACTGATCTACCGCCATCGCCGGCTGTCGATCCTAATCGTCGCCTCGCTGATCAGCTTCGGGTCGCTGGTGGTCAGTCAGGCGATGTTCGTCCGGCTGTCGCCGTGGCTGAACCTGTTCCTGCTCGCTTTCGCCTTCACGATGGCGTATTACCTGATCTCGCTCGCGGTGAACATCGGGACGCCCGGCTTCGACATGGCGCGGCACCGGCGGCTTGTCGAGGAGTGGGCCCCGGAGCAGTACCCGTCCGTCGACGTCTTCCTGCCGGTCTGCGGCGAGGCCATCCCGGTACTGCACAACACCTGGCGGCACGTGCACCGGATGGCCGCCTACTATCCCGGCCGGGTGCACGTCTACGTCCTGGACGACTCGGCGTCCACCGAGCGCGAGGCGCTCGCCCTCGGCTTCGGCTTCGTCTACCAGCGACGGCCGAACCGCGGCTGGTACAAGAAGGCCGGCAACCTGCGGTACGCGTACCAGCGCACGCTGGGCGAGCACATCCTCGTGCTGGACGCGGACTTCACACCCCGCGCGGACATGCTCGAACAGCTGCTCCCCTACCTGGACACCGACCCCGAACTCGGGATCGTGCAGTCGCCGCAGTACTTCCGGGTCAGCCGCGACCAGGGCTGGCTGGAGCGCGGCGCGGCCGCCGTGCAGGAGCTGTTCTACCGCTCGGTGCAGGTGTCCCGGCAGCGCCACGAGGCGGCGATCTGCGTGGGCAGCTGCGCCCTGTACCGCCGGTCCGCCCTCGACGAGATGGGCGGTTCCACGCTTATCGAGCACTCCGAGGACGTGCACACCGGCTTCGACGTGCGCCGGCGCGGCTGGCGGGTGCGGTACGTGCCGGTGCCGCTCGCGGTCGGCCTCTGCCCCAGCGACCTGAACTCCTTCTTCACCCAGCAGTACCGCTGGTGCGCCGGCTCGATGAGCCTGCTCAGCTCCACGAAGTTCTGGAACCTGCCGATGGGCATCCGGCAGCGGCTCTCGTACTTCTCCGGTTTCTGCTACTACCTCCACACCGCACTGTTCACGTTCGTCGGTCCGCTGGTCCCGATCGTGCTGCTGGTGTTCTACGCGGACGCGATCCGGCTCGAGCACTACCTGCTGCTCGTGCCCAGCATGGTGTACAACTTCCTGGTCTTCCCGCTCTGGCACCGCACCAGGTACCGCTTCGAGACCTGGACCGTGAAGATGGTGTACGGCTGGTCGCACGCGTTCGCCATCTGGGACCTGCTGCGCCAGCAGACGATGGGCTGGCAGCCGACCGGCGACACGACCAGGAAGGCGCGCACGGTGCGGCTGCGGATCGGCATCGCCGTGTGGGGGCTGGGCACGGCGCTGGTCTGGACGCTGACGGCCGCGTACCGGATGCAGACCGTCGACCTCGCGACCTTCACGCCCGCCTTCCTGACCGGTTCGGTGTACCTCGCCGCGGTGCTCCAGGCGCTGCTCGTCGATCCGGTCCGCGACGTACCGCGCAAGGCCGAGCCGGAACTCGATCCGGTCCGCGACGTACCGCGCAAGGCCGAGCCGCGATGAGAAGCCGGCACCTGTTCGTCGCGATGTCGGTCTTCGTGGCCGCGGTCTTCGGCTACGCGGCCCTGGGCGCGCGCGACGCCGCCCAGCCCGGCCCGGAGGCGGCGACGAGCACCGCCGCACCGCAGGCCTCGCCGACGGTCTCGGCCGCTCCCACCGAGGTCCCGATCTACGACGTGCGACACCTGATCAAGCCGGCCGGAAACTACCTCGGTGTGTCGATCGGGGGCGCGCCGCAGGACATGAGCCGGGTCGACGCGTTCGTCAAGCGGTCCGGCGCCAAGCCGAACATGATCACGATCTTCGAGAGCTTCGACGACGACTTCGCCGCCAGCGAGGTCCGCGCCATCTACCAGTACGGCGCGCTGCCGATCGTCCGGTGGGAGCCGTTCCGGCAGCGGCTCGCCCACATCGCGGCCGGCCGTTACGACGACTACCTGGTCGAGTTCGCGACCGAGGTGAAGCGGGTCAACGTGCCGATCGCGCTGACCATCGCCCACGAGATGAACGGCAACTGGTACACGTGGGGCACCCGGCAGAACACGGCGAAGGACTTCGTCGCCGCGTGGCGGCACATCCACGGCGTGTTCCAGCAGGTCGGTGCCACGAACGTGATCTGGACCTGGACCCCGAACGTCGTCAACTACCTGCCCGAGGCGCCGCTGCGGGGGTACTGGCCGGGACCGGCCTACGTGGACTGGGTCGGCATCGACGGCTACTTCGTCACCGAGGGCGACCGGACCTTCGAGACCCTGTTCGGCCCCACCATCAAGGAAGTCCGGAAGTTCACCGACAAACCGGTCCTGATCGTCGAGACCGGCTCCGAAGCGGGCTCGATGCGGGCCAAGGTGGTGACCGACCTGTTCACGACGGTGAGCCGGCGAAAGGACGTCATCGGCTTCGTCTACTTCAACACGCACGGCTCGCGAAACTGGATCATCGACCAGGATCCGCGCGCGCTGGCCGTCTTCCGTACCCACAAGAGCCGCGCCGACTTCGGGTTTCCCGTCCGCTAGCCGGCACTGTAGCCAACCGGACCGCGCGGACTATGGCCTGCGGTGCCGTGGTCTGCGAATCTTTTGGGCGTACCCCCTGATGGTCGTTCTTCCCGGACGTGTCGTGTGAGGCGTGATGACGATCCTGCCCCTGCGGGTGACGGTGGCTCCGGAGCGGGCGGACGCGGCCCCGGGTGACGCCCTCACCTTCGACGTGACCGTCCGCAACGCGAGCGACATCGTGGAGCACTACGGCGTCGAGTTCCTCGGCCTGCCCGACGGCGCGACAGTGCGCACCGAGCCCGACGTGGCCAAGCTGCGCCCCGGGGAGTCGGCCAGCATGTCCGTCCGGATCGGACTGCCCGTCCAGCCGCCCGCCCCGGCCGGTACGTACGTGGCCGGCGCGCTGGTGCGTTCCAAGTACCGGCCGGAGGTCTCTCGCTGCGTCGAGGTGCCGATCGAGCTGGCATCCGTCCAGCAGATCGCCGTGCGGGCCACGCCCGAGGTGGTCACCGGCGGCCGGTCCGCGCGGTACACGATCGAGGTGTCCAACGACGGCAACTCCCCCGTCCGGCTGTACCTGAACGCCACGGACCCCGAGCGCCGGGTCACCGCCCTCTTCGAACCGCCAAGCCTCGACCTGCCGCCCGCCATGTCCGCGCGGGCGCTGCTGTCGGTGCGCGCCCCGCTTCCGTGGAATAGGGAGAAGCAACGCCAGCTGACGATCACGGCGAGCCCGGACCAGAAGGGCGGCGCGTCCGGGGCCGGCACGGCGACGTTCGTGCAGAAGCCGCGGTTCGCGTCCAAGTTCGCCAAGGTCGCCGGGATCGGTGCGGCCGTGCTGTTGCTGGCCGCCGCCGTGGCCGTGCCGACGTTGCTGGCGCGGACCGGGGAGAAGGACCCTGTCGAGGCGGCACAGACCGGGCCGGTGGCCACCCCGCCCGCGGTGGCGCCGAGCGTCGCTCCGCCCGCGGAGCCCACCTCCGCACCGACATCGGCCCCGCCGGCGGAGCCCACCGCGGCCGCGCCCTCCGAGTCGGCGCCCCGGCGAACGCCTCCGCGTCGGCGCCGCCGCCCGGGGGCGGACCGCGCGTGGTCGACCTGACCGCTCCCGGCGACGGTGTGCTGCCCAGCGACGCCTTCCGCGACCATGGCTTCCTGGTCAGCGCCGACCCCGGCAAGATCTCGGTACCCGGCTGCGAAGCCGCCACGGCGGCTGCGGTGTTCACCGATCCGGACGGCCGGAAGTTCCTCACCTCGTCCAACGCGGACGACGCCGGGAAGTGCCACAGCGTCCCGCTGATGATCGACTTCCTCCAGGGCCGGCCGGCGGGCGCGGTCGAGCTGACCCCGCTGACCAAGGACGCCCTGGTGATGGAGGTCGGCTACGCGGACCTGTCCCTGTCGACCGAGACGACACTGACGGTGCGCGCAGACAAGGCCCGCGCGCGCGGCGGCGTCGACTACGTCCTGGTACGCCCGAAGTCCGCCGACGGCGCCGCGACCGCCCCGGTAGCACTGACCTCGCTACGAATCGCCCCGCTGAGCTGACCACTAGAGATCTTTCAGGGTCGAGGTCACATTCGTTCCTTGAGACAGGTATGTGCCCCGGTCCGCGTCAGTCACAGACCGTATGCTCCCGCGGGCACCGCGCAGGCCGGCGGCTCGCTAACGCTCGCCGAGATCCCCGACCTCCGCTGCCACGTCCGCGGTCCAAGCCCAACCCCGATCCGGGACCGCCGTCGGACGAGGAGCAAGAGGTTGCTCCGCTTCCCTAGAGTGGCCGCGCAGACCCGCTCCCTCGATCGACGCGGTCGGGCGCGAGAGATCGTGGTATCGAACTGCCCCCAGAGAGCCTGTCGCAGAATCGCCAGATTCGCTTGAAATGAGGGTCTCGTTGACCCTCGCCGGCCGCCGTTCGGCGGCCAGCGGCGGACACAGCCGTGTTTTTCTCGACACACGCTGTAGTCGGGCAATTTTGCGACAGGCTCCAGAGGGGCAGCTAAGTACCACGATCTGCCAGACGGCGGCCCGTCGTAGCGTCGATCAAGGCAAACCGAGCGCCCTTGGCCGCATGCCTGGCTTGGATGGCCCCGCGCGCTGCTCCTGCCAACCGGCGCTGGTCAACCCGTCGAGCTGGGTCAAGGTTCGGCCGGAGCACGGACCCGGCAGCGAAGGTCGTGGTCGGCCCGACCACGACCCCGGGGGTGAGCCTGCCCAACCGCGAAGGGTGAGGCCGCGGGAGCGAGGGCCGGAGGCCCAGATTCGCGTTGACGAGGATCGAACCTCCACACAAAGACCGATCAAGGCCGATGGTCGTAGATTTCCTTGATCGACGTAAGCAGCACGGTGTCGCGCTGCGATTGTGTCGAGAAATTGCCCCTGGAGAGGCAATTTCTCACCACGGACAAGCAGAGCACCCATCGATCAAGGCCACGGGCTTGGACCGCGGACCTGGCAGCGTAGGTCGGGGAACTCGGCGAGCGCCAGCGAGCCGCCGACCGCAGCGGTGCCCGCGGGAGCATACGGTCAGCGACTGACACGGACCGGGGCAGGAAGATCTCTTGACGGTCAGGCCGTGCCGGTGATCTGGTCCCAGAAGAGCGCCACGGCCAGGCCCAGCAGGCACAGCGCGCCCAGCGCGATCAGCAGCCAGATCAGCCACTGGCTGCGCCGCGGCGGCGCTACCGGTGGCGGTCCCAGGGCTACGGCCTGGGGCTGGGCTTGGCGCATCGCGTGCCCGCAGCGTTCGCAGCGGATCCTGGCCGGCTCGTTGGGGTACCCGCAGGCGCGGCACTGTAGCTGGCCCGGCAGTACCGGTGGCGCGGCGGGGGTGGCGGCGTACGTGGCCGGCGGGAACTGGCGGGTGTCGCCGACCCGCTGCGCCGAGGCGACCATGCCGGTGTTGTCCTCACGCTCGTCCGGCGAGCGCGGGACCGCGCGGGGGGTCTCCTCCTCGACCGGCGTGCGCAGGAACATCAGCGGGTAGCCGCAGTTGGGGCAGAGCTGGTCGCGGTCCGGGTTTACCGGGGAGCCGCAGTCGGGGCAGGGCAGCTGGCGGGCGGCGCCGTACCGGTTAGCCATCGGCGTTACCTCCGGACACCGGGCGGGCGCGGCCCTGCGCCTTGGTGGGCTGGAAACGTACGTCGAGCTGCACCTGGGCGCCCAGTGGCAGCTCGCTCTGGAGGAAGCCGAGCACCTGCCGTTCGGTGAGGTGTCCGGTGTGGTCCATCTGTACGACCACGACCGGGTTCTCGTCCGGGACGGTGTCGTTGCGGCCGTAGATGCCGCCTACGTCGATCACCGTCACCCGCGCGCCGGTCGCGGCCTCCAGCAGGGCCTCCACGCCGTACCGGGTGCCGCGCCAGCCCAGCAGCCGGCCGACCTCGCGCACCATCGAGCGGCGGTACTCCGCCGGGTCGGTCGGCTCCAGCTCGACGCCCAGCCAGGTACCGAGAAATTGGAGCATCTCCGGGCTGGCGAGGCCGGTGTCCATCTGGTGCTCGACGCTGTCGATGCGCTCCCGGACCGAGTCGGCCACCTCCTCGAAGGCCGACACGAAGCCGCGCAGCACCGGATCCTGCGCCATCGCGCGCGGCAGCTGGTCCACAAGCCAGGTCATTGCTGCACCACCACCCGGTGCTCGTACGACATGAACAGCGCCTCGGGCAGCAACCGCAGCCGCTGCTCGACCTGGTCGAGGGTGCGCTTGCGGCGCAGGTCGGCGGAGAAGAAGTGCACCGCCTCGACCCCCTGCACACCGAACGAGCCGTGCAGGACGCTGTACACGTCGCCGAGGCGCAGGTCGGTGTCGAACGGCCAGCCCTGCCCGCTCGGGCCGCCGGTGAGCGGGTTCAGGTACTCGTACAGGGCACGCTCGGCCCGCTCGCGGACCGTCTCGGTGCGCACGCCGGGTCCGGCGCGCACCTCGGAGACCACCTTGACGCCCTGGTAGCGCGGCGACTCGATGCGCAGCCGCATGGTGAGCAGCCGCCGTGGCTCCAGGTACGCCTTGATCTGCTCTTCCAGCTCCTCGGTGATCCGCAGGTCGTCGAGGGTCAGCAGCTCGGGGGCGACGTCCACGCGCGGTACCACCAGCAGGCGGGCCGGCTCACCGGGTCCGGCGGGCGGCAGGCAGCGGGCCCGGGCGACGCTGGGCGCCGCGTCCAGCGTGAGCCGCTCGACGTCCTCGGCGGTGACCGCCCGGCGCCCGCCGCGCAGCAGCAGCGGCCCACGGACCTTGGCGTTCTCCACCGTCTCCGCGTCGACGCCGCCGGTACTGGGATCCAGGTTGGTCACCGAAGCGACGAACGGGATCGAGGTGTGCAGGACGTTGAGCCGCTCGGCGGCGACGTTGCCGCGCCGGCCACCGCCGAACCTGTACCCGGTGATGTAGATCTGCGCGTCGATCGGCGGGATCGCGCCGTGCTGCCACACCTGGCCGGTGCGGTCGAGCACCCGGGGACCGAAACGGATCTCGCCGGTGGCGCCGGAGAAGGTGTACACCCGGTCGTCGGCGGTGGCGTCCGCGAGATCGGCGACCTCGGTCCACTCCTCCTCCACGGGCTCGCCGGTACGTTCGTGGCGCGGCAGGACGATCTTGACCGTCTCGTCGGGGCGCCGCGGCAGTACGGGTACCCGGCGCACCTGGAAGACCTGTCCGGGGCGGCCGTTGCTGGTGCCGAGGAGCTCGAGCGGGGCGGGCTCGGCGTGGTGGGCCGGTACCGCGCCACCGAGCGCCACCGCGGACAGTGACTCCAGCTCGGGCGGGTTCGCGTACTCCGGCTGCCCCTCGACCGCCTGGACCAGCCGGCAGCGCAACCAGTGCGCGCGCCTCGGGCCGATGGCGAGCGCCTCGTGCCGTGCGGGAAGCAGCAGCGTGACCTGGCCGGGGCTGTTGAAGCCGGCGCTGGTGTCTTCGAGGATGCGCACCGAACGCCACTGCTGGCCGTCCCACGCCTCCCAGACCCGGGGCGGGCGGCGCGGGTCGACGCCGGCGCCCTCGGGACCGGTGGCGACATCGAGGCGCAGCAGGTTGCCCGCGGCCGAGTCGGCGAGTCCGAAGTAGACGGCCTCGTCCGGCCGCAGGTTCGGAAACAACCGCACCGAGGAGGACTCGCGCCGCAGCTCCTCCCAGTGGTCGGCGTACCGGTCGCCGGTGTGCGTCATGCAGGCGGTCAGCCGGGGCGGCGTCACCTGCATCTCCGCGTCGGTCAGGAAGATGACCGGCTCCTCGTCGTCCCGGCGTTCCGTGCTGACCTGGGTCCCGGCCGGGATCCGGACCGGCTCGGTGCGCGGCGCGGTCAGCCGGAACAGCAGGTCCACCCGCGCCGGTACGGCGGAGAACAGCTCGACGCCGACGAGTTCGAGGAACTTCACGTAGAGCCGGTCGGGCACCTGGTTGAGCCGGTACAGCGTCATCTCGGTCATCCAGGCGAACAGCTCGATCAGCGCCACGCCGGGATCGGAGACGTTGTGGTCGGTCCACTCCGGACAGAGCCGCGTGATCCGCCGCTTCGCCTCGTCGACGATGTCCTGAAACCGGCGATCATCCAGGTCGGGAGCGGGCAGACTCATGGGGCGGGCTCCTCGAAGGGGATCGTGTAGAACGGGAACACCAGGTTGCGGACGTCGTTGGTGGCCCGGATGCGGTACCCGATGGTGATCGACACCTGGCCGTTCTCCTGGTCACCCGTGGCGATGACCGACTCCAGGGCGATGCGCGGCTCCCAGCGGTCGAGAGCCTCCCGGACGGCCTGCTCGATGAGCCCGAGCGTGCCGGCGTTGATCGGGGCGAAGAGCAGCTCCCAGATCGCGCAGCCGAAGTCGGGCCGCATGACCCGCTCCCCCGGCACCGTGGACAGGATCATCCGGATCGACGCGTCCAGCTCCTCCACGCCGGTGACCAGCCGTACCGAACCGGTCCGGGTGATGGCCGCGGGGAACGCCCACCCGCTGCCGATGAAGTCGTCGCGCCGCATGGGTCAGCCGACCAGTACGTCCGTGGAGCCGCCGGTGATCGTCCCGACCGGCAGGTCGGCGGGATCGTTGCAGGTCGCCACCTGGTCGCCGACCCGGGCCAGGGGCTTGCCGTTGACCAGTACCGTCGTCGAACCGATGATCACTTGACCCTGGTTGGTGGGCGGCCGGCTGAAGGTGGCCGGCGGCGGGGCGATGTGCGGGGGCATGTTCTGCGCGACGCTGCCCTGCACCGCGGCGGGCAGGCCGTTGATCATCACGTCGGTGGACAGGCCGCTCATCAGGCGCCCGCTGAAGGGCATCGGGGTCGGGGTGGGCACCGGGCCGCCCGGCGACGGCACCATCAGGATGTGCGTGTCCGTACCCATGACCGGGTCGTTCTGGCGGGCGGCGGGCTGAGGCATCAGTTCAACCTGATCGGCTTGCCGGACGCGGTCAGCGGCCCGGACGAGTTGATTTCCACCTGGGCGCCGGAGAGCAGCAGCTTCTGCGTCGCCTTGATCTCGATCTGCGAGGCGGACACCACGAGCTTCTGATCGCCGGTCAGCGTGGACTCCGACTTCTCCAGCGTTATCTCGCACGGGCTGTTGCCCAGCGACAGCGAGACCGACGGCTTGTCGTCGTCCAGGGTCAGCCGGGAGTCCTTCCGGCTGACCAGCAGCCGCTGTTTGATCGACCCGCCGGAGGCGGCGTCGGGCATCGGGGGCGTGTCCTGCCTGTTCCACAAGCCACCGAGGACCACAGGACGCGCGTGGTCGTCGAGCTCGAAGCCGACCAGGACCTCGTCGTCGACCTCCGGCAGCCATTGCAGGCCCCGCTCCTTGCCACCGCCGGGTGTGGCGATCCGCGCCCACGCGCTCTCGTCGTCGGCGGACAGGGTCGGGAACTGCACGCGTACCCGGCCGAGCTTCTCCGGGTCGTCGTTGTTGGTGACGATGCCGACCACGAGCCCGCCCCAGCCCCGGCGGCCCTGGGCGGTACCGGTCAGGTCGGCCAGCCCGCCCGGCTCCTTCCCACCGCAGATGAACCGGGTCACGTACGGCCGCCCGGTGCCGTAGGTGTGCTCGACCCCGGTCACCCGCCAGTTGCCGGTCAGCCGGGAGCCAACGCCCGCGATGTGGATCTTCGCGCCGGCCGCGATCTGCGGGTCACCGGCCGCCTCGCCCTGAAGTACCGCCTCCTCGCCGGATGCCCGCAGCAGCAGCGACGAGGCCAGCGCGTCCGCCTCGGACTGGTCGGTCACCGGAAACTGGCCGGCGTTCCGCTTGATCCGCCCGAACGCGCGCTGCGCCGCGCTCGCCAACTCCTGCGCCGCCGGGGCGTCCGTACCGTGGTCGGGCTCGGTGGCCCGCCCCTGGATCGCCTCCTTGCCGAGCGGGTCCCAGCCGCGGATCTGCACCTCGTCGCAGCGCTCGGCCGAGGAGAAGCGGGCGGAGAATTTCGACAGGTTCTGCCCGTAGTGCAGCCTCGGTGGTGTGGCGCTGGACCGGGGCGTCCGCTTGAAGTGGAAGGTGCGCTCGCTGATCCACAGGTCGTACCCGATCCGCGCGGCCCGGCGGCGCAGGAACGCGTAGTCGGTCTCGCCGGCCTGGAGCACGTAGTCGTGCACCGCGCCGGTACCGTCCACATCGGTGTCCAGCCCGTACTCGCCGGCGATGCGGCTGGCGATGTCGGCGTCGGTGACCCGCTGGAAGCTGCGCGACTTCGGCTCCCGCGACAGCCGGTGGGTCAGGTCGAACCCGGTAAGCACAAGCTCGTGCCGCCCGGAGGAGCCCGGCTCGACGGCGATCGCGGTGACCTCGCCGGAGGTGACGACCGTCGGGTCGCCCTCCGCGCGGAACGCGATGTCCAGCCGGGTACCGATGGTGAAGGTGCCCCGGTCGAAGAGCTCGAAGTGCGGGTCGTCGAAGTGCACGGCGAAGTAGTCCGGCAGGTGCACCGACTCCTCGACGCGGACCAGCGTGACGCGCGGGTACATCTCCGGGGCCAGCGGTCGCCCGTCCACGGTGAGCACGACGCCGTCGAGGCGCTTGGTCGCCTCAGCCACGGCGGCGCACCGGAAGCTCGGGGATGACCAACAGCGAGCCGGGCTCCAGCGCGAACGGGTCGACCACGCTGTTCGCCTCGGCGATCAGCCGCCACCGGGTCGGGTCGCCGTAGTGCTGCGCGGCCACCCGGTCCAGCGTCTCGCCGAACCCGAGGCGGTGGACGGTGTGCAACGTCGGCGTGTGCGAGGTCGGGTTCTGTAGCGGCCGCTCGGCCTCGTCCTTGTACTGCTTGAGCGCCAGGTCCGCCTTTGCCCGCAACGGCATCCCGTCGCTGGCGAAGAACGTGAACTTGATCTGCAGCCGTTCCACGATCGCCTTGAACGAGTGCAGCTTGCCCCAGTGGAACTCCACCCAGGGCGGCCGCGCCTTGTTGCGCTGGCGGTCGGAACCGGCCAGCGCGGGGTCGACCTTCAGCAGGTCGAGCAGCTTGTTGGTGTGGTTGGTGACGTCCTCGCCCTTGGCCGTGGTGTCCAGGGTCAGGCTGAGCGTGAGCGTGCCGGGCTGGCCGGCCTGGAAGCGCAGCTCGGGGCGTTTCCGCCCTTGTTCTCCGACGCGTTCCAGGTGTTCGACTTGGTGATGGTCAGCTCAGCCGGGTTGAACAGGCAGTCGATCCTGGTCCCCCGCTCGGTGCGCAGGAACGCCTTCACCGGCGCGCTGGGTGCGCTCATCAGAACATCCCTGCCCATCGGCCGCCGCGGCGCTCGATCTCGCGCAGCAGCCGCTGTTCGACGATCTCCACGACCCGGTCCGGGTCGAGGGCGGCCTTCGCCGCGGTGGCCGCGCCCGTGACGCCCGAGACCGCGTCGGAAACGGCGCCGGTCGCCTGGGCCGCCACTCCGCCGGCCTGGTCGACGGCCTGCTGCGCGAGCCCGGAAGCGCCCGACAGCGCACCTTCCGCCGTGTCCATCGCGCCGGTGGCGGCGCTCTGGGCGTCGGACGCGAACCCGGACACGGCGGCGAGCGGGCTGGCGGCCGCCTCCAGCACCGCGGCGCGCGCCGCCCGGGTCGCGACGTCACCGATCGCGCCGAGGCCACCGCCGACGGGGAGCTGGTCGACGATGCCCGCGGCGGCGGAACCGGCGTCGCCGACCGCCGAGCGGGCCTGCCCGATCAGCCCGCCCGCCTCGGACATGCGCTCCCTGCCGGCGGCAAGCGCCGACCGCTCGTCGTCGTCCAAAAGGGACGACGCACCACCGAGGAAGAACCGGGGACGGCGTACCGGGCTGCGGGTGTGCGTCAGCTCGTGGGCGAGTACGGCCGACGCCAGCGGTCCGTGCGCCGGCGGGGCCGGCAGGTGCACGACGGTCCCGGTGGTGGCGCCGAGCGCGCCGGCCGCGGCGAGCGCCTGCCGGGTCGCCGGTCCGGTCGTGAACAGCGGCGGCCGGGCACGCCCGGTGATCGCCGACGCCATCGCGTGGAACGCGGTGGGCAGCGGTCGGGGCGTTTCAAGCGGCCGCGCGGCCACGGCCGCCTCCCACCGCTCACGCGGCGAGGCCTTGTCGCCAAGGGGTGAACCAACCGATCCGCTCGAACCAAGCCGCCGGCTCGAACCGGGCCGCCCGCTTGAACCAACGGGTCCGCCCGCACCGGCGAGTCCGCCGCCGAGGGTGACCGCGCCGGAGGGGTCAGGCTCGCTACCGGGCGGCAGCGGCGCCGCGCCAACCACGCGGAGGTACTCCACGGGATGTGGGGCGTGGACGACGGGCCCAGCCGCCGGCCGTGTCGCCAGCGCCGCGCTCTGATGGCTCGGCTCTCCCCCGAGCGCTCTCGGAAGCGGGGTGTCCGCCGTGCGCGGGATGCCGGTTGTCAGCCGACTCGCACCGCTCGTCGTCGCGAGGCCGGGCCGCGCACCGCTTTGGGTCGCCATCGTGAAGCCGGGCCGGGCAGCGCTCAGGGTCGCTGTCGTGAGGCCCGGCCGGGCAGCGCTCAGGGTCGCTGTCGGGGAGCCGACCTCCGCGGGCGTGCCGCCCGGTGCGATGCCGCGTGTTCCGGCGAATCCGCCGCCGCCGACCGTCAAGCTATCCACGATCCCGGGGCGGACGGTGACCGCGTCGGTCGCTGCTTCGCGGTCCGGGGCGGGTGCCAGCTCAGCGGGGCGTAACGACGCAAGGCCGCCCGGCGCGATGCCATGGGTGCTGGCCGGCGCGATGCCGTGCGTGCCGGCGACCGCCAAGCCTTCCGTGATTCCGGGACGGACGGTGACCGCGTCGACCCCTGGCCCGCGCCGCACTCCGCGGCCGGCTGCCGGCGCTGCCTCACGGCCGGGTGCTGGCGTCGCCTGTGCCAGCGGCGCGGGGCGTAGCGGGGAGAGGCTGGCCAGGGCCGTAGCCGGCCGTGCGGCGGGCATGCGCAGGTCGTGCCCCGGCCGCACCTCCGGCCCGGTGGCCGTCGCGCGGGCCAGCGGCGACCTGAGCACGATGCCGCGGCGGGCATGCGAGTGCCGGTCCACGATCGAGCGCCGCGCGGTGGCAGCCGGCGCGGCCTTGGTCCGCAGGACCCCGGGCGAGGCAGTGGCGGGCGAGGCGGTGGTGGGCGCGTCGACGGAACGCTGGAACGTGCGGCGCCACCAGCGCATCAGCGACCACGGCCGGCGGACCGGCAGGGCGTCCACCAGGTCCGCGGAGACGCCACCGGACCGGCGGGCGGGCAGCCGGTCGCTCAGCAGCCGGCCGACCAGCCGCCGTACCACCCGGCGCAGCGTGCGCGGGCGGCCGCCGTCACTTGCTGGTGCGGAAGCCACTGTGGCACACCTCCAGCTCCTCGATGGCGAGGTCGCGGGACGACGCGGCGAGCCGGGGGCCGGTCCACTTCACCGGCCTGGCCTCGAGGATGGTCCAGGTACGCATGGGGCGGCCGGCGGCGTCGAGCACGCTGATCCGGCCGTTGCGCGGCTTGACCTTGTTGCCGTTTTCGGTCAGGCCCTCGCCCGACGCGGACAGCAGCCACTCGAAGAGCGCGTCGGTGTCGGTGAGCCCCCGCTTCAGCACGATGTTCGGCCACTTCATCCGGCCCAGCAGCTTGTGCGTGTAGCTGTTCTGCCCGCCCTCGGCCAGCTCCTCCACGTCGATCTGCACCGACAGGCCGGAGACCTCGGTGAACGCGCCAATCTTCGTGCCGTCGATCTCGAACGTGAACTTGCCGACGAACGGTGGGTCGACCGTGTGCGCCTTAGCCACCTTGCACTCCTTGCCACGCGCGTTCGTTCAGGCCGCCGACCTCCTGGAGCATGCGGATGCGGTCACCGTGTTCCAGGTCGAGCAGCCGGTCCAGATCCCAGTGCAGGTGGTACGCCAGGAAGGCGATCTCCCGCCACAGCTCGTCGTGGGCGTAGTGCCCTAGCCCACCTCCACGGACGCCGTCGGGAAAGGGGCGCCCGGCTCCAGGGCGTCGAGGATGCTGGGGTCCTGGAAGTTGATGATCCGGTACAGGTCCTGGAGGTAGCCGAAGTCGCTGACGAACAGCGACTCGATGGTCTTGGTGGTGACCCGCTGTACCGTGCCGAGCTCGGTGACCACGCGGGAGAGCACGATGACCGTCGCGTACGCCTCGTTTTCCTTGACCCGGCCGTCGCGCAGTGGCTCGATCTCGTCCCGGGCGCAGGCCAGCCGCATGATGCCGGTACGGTGCAACGTCCCGTTCTCGTCGACGAAGCCCTTCGGCAGCGTAAACGGGAACTCGGTCCGCAAGCTCATGCCCGGTGGAGCCCTTCGTGGGTGATGGTGACCTTCTCGGTCGCCACCTCGTTGCTGCCGGCGTCGAGCTCGGCGCCGGTCCACTTGGAGACCCAGCCGCGCTCGAAGTTCCAGCGGGCGACCTCCTTCTTCTGCGAGTCCTTGATGACGATCGAGCCGTCGCGGCGGGCCGCGTCGACATCGCCGTCCTCGACCTGCTTGCGCCACTCCCACAGGGCCTTGGACTCGTCGATCCGGCGCTCCAGGGTGATGTCGCTCCACTTCATCGCCCCGGGGACCTTCCGGATGATCATCTTGCCGTCTTTGGTGGCTTCCTTGTACTCGATCGTCTCGGTCTCCGACTCGACGCCGGAGCACTTGCGGAAGCTCGCCATCTCGACCCCGCCGATCTCAAGGACGAAATTGAAGGTTGTCATCAAGTCAGGCATCAGAGCCTCCTATCACTCGGTCGCGGCTCCGCCGCCTTGCCACTGGCTGATCCGGAAGATGACGAACTCGGCGGGCTTCACCGGGGCGATGCCGACCTCGACGATGAGCTTGCCCTCGTCCACAGAGGACGCAGGGTTGTTGCTCTCGTCGCACAGGACGTAGAACGCCTGTTCCGGGGTCGCGCCGACGAGCGCGCCCTGCGACCACAGGCCACGCAGGAACGACGTGATGTTCCGCTTGACCCGCTGCCACAGGTCGAAGTCGTTCGGCTCGAACACCGCCCACTGGGTACCTCGGCGGATCGACTCCTCGATGTAGTTGAACAGCCGCCGGACGTTGATGTACCGCCAGCTCGGGTCGGTCTTGGCCAGCGTGCGCGCGCCCCAGATCTTGGTGCCGTAGCTGCCGAACGAGCGGATGCAGTTGATCCCCTCGGGGTTCAGCAGGTCCTGCTCGCCGGCGGTGACCTCGTTTTCGAGCCGCACGATGCCGCGTAGCGCCTCGTTCGCCGGCGCCTTCCACACACCGCGGAGGCCGTCGGTGCGGGACCAGACACCGGCCACGTGCCCGGCGGTCGGCACGGTCTGGTACAGCTCGCCGTTGGTGGCGCCGGGCCGGGCCAGCGGGTTGGTCACCACCACGTTCGGGTAGTAGAGCGCGGCGAACGCCGAGTCGCGGGCGAGCCGGGAGCGCCAGTCCAGTGCCTGGGTGGCGTTCAGCCCGGGCGGGGTGTCCAGGATCGCCATCTTGTTGTGGCTGGCGTCGCAGTAGTCGATGAGCTGCTTCTGCGCGGCGAGGAACATCTCCTCGTCGATCGAGCCGTCGTCCCGGGTCGCGACGGTCACCAGGTCGGGGATGGCCACCATCGTGACGTTTTCGGCGATGGCCAGGCCCTGGTAGCCGGTGCGCTCGCTCTCGCTGCCGGCCAGGTCGTCCGGCGTCACCGAGACGGCGGAGACCGGCGGCGCCTGGAGCGTGTAGCGGCCGGCCGCGGGAGTGCGCTCGGCCAGCGACGTACCCTGCACCGGCTGAAGCTCGATGCGCAGGAGCTTCGACCGGTCGTTGACGGTCTTCTCCACGGTCTTGGCGTTGCGGCCGCCGAACTGGATGCCGCCGAGCTCCTCGCGCAGCTGACCGTCCTCGTACACCCGCAGCGTGTACTCGCCGCCGCCCTTGGCCGGCGGCGCACCGCCGTCTCCGTCGCCGTCGGCCGGCGGTACCACCTCGACCTCGAGGTTAGCGCCCGCGGCCAGCGCGGACAGCCGCATGCTGGGTGTCTGCGGGTTGTCGGCGGCGGGCAGGGTCAGCGTCGGCCGGGCGCCGTCCGAGCCGTTGGCGCCGGGGATCCGGCAGATGTAAGCGGCGGTGCCGCCGTTCTCGAAGAAGCCGCGCACCGCGTGCGGCAGTACGGCGCCGCGGACGAAGCCGCCGTAGACCCGCTCGTACTGCGGCCAGCTCGTGACGAGCTGCGGCTTCACGCCGGCGGGGTCGGTGGGATCGCCCTGTTCGCGGTCGTACCGTTCGGTGAAGCCGACGAACGCGGCGACCGCTGTCCCCACCCCCTCGATGGGCATGGAGCCGCTCGGCTGCTCCTCGATGTAGACGCCCGGGGCTCCGTACGACGCGGCCATGGTGACCCCTTCGTTGTCAAGCCTGCACCGCGCTGGTCAGCAGCGCGGGGTCAAGATCGGATTCGTAGAACTCGCCGTAGTGCAACGGCGGAAAGACGCGCATCCTCGGGTGGGTGGCCGAGCAGGCGACCACCTTGACGGCCGGGAACCGGTGCACGATCTCGTGCACGAGCGCGTCGGTGCTGCTCTTGTCCAGGTCCAGCACGATGACGTCGGGCAGCGCCTCGAGCAGCCGCGCGAGCACATCAGTACCCGCGGTGTCCATCAGCTCGATCCCGTCCACTCGCAGGATGTCCTCCAGTCCGAGGCGGTGCAAGGCGCTGAAGTCCCCCATCAGGACCCGGGTCATCGCCACACCTCCCCGGAGCGTTCGCCGCCCCGGCGCTGAGCGTGCCTCGTACTCCCTGGTGGACATAAGGAGCGGCGGTGCAGCCGAAGGTGCACAGCCACTTCGGACACTTGCCCGTACGGCGTCCCGCGGTCGATGGTGGACATCGGGAGGGTTCGCCAAGTGAAGTCATCCGTACGGGAGCCGCTGACCGACGGGCCAGCGTCCGAGCCGGTGCGTGCCGTCGCGCCGCTCGCCCGTACACAAGCCGAGCCCGCACCACCGACCGCTGCCCCCGCACCGCCGACCACCGCCTTCGCCGGGAGCAACGCGGCGATCCAGCGGCTCGTGTCCGGCCGGGCGCCGCGGGCCGCCCCGCTCGGGGTGCTGTCCGCCGGCGGCAACCGGGCCATGCACCACCTGCACCGCGCCACGGTCCAGCCGAAGCTCAGCGTGAGCCAGCCGGGCGACCGGTTCGAGAGGCAGGCCGACGCGGTCGCCGCCCAGGTCACGCTCGGCGAGCCGGTGGCCGGACCGGCGCCCACGATCTCGCGGCTGGCGGCGCCCTCGGCCGCGGCGGGCGACCCGGGACCTCCCGGGCTGGAGGCGCTGCTCGCGAATCCCGGGCCGGGCACCCCGATCCCGCCCGACGTACGCGCCCAGATAGAACCGCATCTCGGCTTCGCCCTCGGCGACGTGCAGGTGCACTCGAACACGGCGGCCCAGCTCGCGGCGGCGCAGCTCGGCGCCCGGGCGTTCACCTCCGGCGGCCACATCTTCCTCGGCAGCGGCGAGTCGGCCACCGACCTGCCGCTGATGGCGCACGAGGCCACCCACGTCGTGCAGCAGCAGACGGTCGGCGTGTACCGGCTCCAGCGCAGCTCGGACAGCATCCTGCCGGACTTCATCATGGACGGCGTCCGCGACCTCGCCCGTTCGGTGCCCGGGTACGACATGCTGACCGTCGTCGCCGGCTACGACCCGATCGCCAACCGCACGGTGGACCGCAGCCCGGAAAACCTCGTCCGCGGTGTCATGGGGCTGGTGCCGTTCGGCAGCGTCGTGGCGAACAAGCTGCTGGAGCTCGGCATCCTCCAGGACGCGTTCCGGATGATCGACTCGGGCCTGACCGCGAACAACCTGACGCTGGACCGGATCCAGCGGGAGATCGACCAGGCCTGGAACGAGCTGTCCATCGACAACGGTATCGACGGCAACGTCGCGGTGATCACCCGCCACGTCGACGGCCTCCGCAACGACGCGCTCGCCTTCGTACGCGGCATCCTCGACCAGATCGTGCAGCTCATCCGGGACGCGGCGGTCGGGCTGGCGGAGACCTACCTGGTCGGCTCGCCGGTGTGGGAGCTGACGAAGAAGGTCCTGCACCACGACCCGCTGCGCGGTACGCCGGTCACCGCTCCCACCGTCGAGATCCTGGCCGACTTCCTCACCCTGATCGGCAAGCAGCAGGCGCTGGCGCAGATGCAGGAGCGCGGCACGCTCCAGAAGACCGCGGACTGGCTCGACGTACAGGTCAGCCGGTTCATGTCGCTGATCGCGGAGCTGCTCGCGCTCTTCGAGGCGGGCTGGGACGCGATCCAGCCGGAAAACATCGCGAACCTCGCCGACAACCTCAGCAAGCTCGCCCGCGACGCGATCGGACTCGTACAGCGGGTCGGCGCGTTCGCCGGCGAGGTCGCCGCCACCGTACTGAAGCTGATCAAGGACGCGCTGCTCGACTGGCTGTCCCGCGAGGCGGCCGAGATGCGCGGGTTCCGGCTGTTGACGGTGATCCTCGGGCAGGACCCGTTCACCGGCCAGGCCGTGGCGCGGAGCGCGGAAAACCTGATCGGCGGGTTCATCGCGCTGCTGCCGGGCGGCGAGGAGACCTACCGGAAGCTGGCCGAGGCGGGCGTGATCGCGGACGCGGGCGCGCAGATCGAGGGCGCCATGGGGCGCCTCGGCATCTCGCTCGACATGATCACCGGGACGTTCCTGTCGATCTGGAACTCCCTGAGCCTCGAAGACCTGGTGAACCCGGTCGCCGCGTTCATGCGGGTGCTGGACAAGTTCGGCGAGCCGCTGGGCCGGATCGTCGCGTTCGTCGTCGAGGTCGTCAAGGTCGTCATCACGCTGATCCTCAAGCTGATGAACTTCCCGTCGGACCTCCTGGGCAGCATCATCAGCAACGCGATGGCCGCCATCGAGGACATCAAGCGCGACCCCGTCGCCTTCCTGCTCAACATGATCGAGGCGCTGAAGGCTGGCTTCGTCGCCTTCCTCGACAAGGTGCTCGACTACCTGCTGAGCGGCCTCGCCGACTGGCTCTTCCGCGGGCTCGGCGCCATGGGCATCCAGAAGCCGCCGGATCTCTCGTTCAAGTCGATCCTCGAACTTGTCCTTCAGGTCCTCGACATCACCGCCGACAAGCTGTGGGAGAAGCTGGGCAAGCACATCGGCCAGGACGTGGTGCAGAAGATCCGCTCCGGGATCGCGATGGCGGGCGAGGCGTTCGACTTCATCAAGGACGTCCAGGAGAACGGCGTCGCCGCGATCTGGAAGCACATCGAGAGCCAGCTCGGCAACCTCTGGGACACGCTGCTGAACATGGCCAAGGACTGGATCGTCACCACGATCATCGAGCGGGCCACGGCCAAGCTGCTGTCCATGCTGGACCCGACCGGCATCATGGCCGTCGTCAACAGCGCCATCGCGTTCTTCAACGCGGTGCAGTCGGTGATCGAGTACGTCCGCGAGATCCTCGCGATCGTCAACGACTATGTCACCACGCTGGCGGCGGTCGCGGCCGGCAACATCACGGCCGGCGCCCAGAAGGTCGAACGCGGCCTGGCCAACGCGGTCCCGGTCGCGATCGGCTTCCTGGCGAACCAGGCCGGGCTGGGCAACGTGCCGGAAAAGCTGGTCGAGCTGATCGGGCAGCTGCGGGAGCTGGTCGACGGGGCCCTGGACTGGCTGTTCGAACAAGCCATGCGGCTGGGACGGGCGGCCCTGAACGCCCTCGGCATGGGCGGCCCGGCCCAGGCAGACCCGGCCGCGGCGGCCAACAACCCTGATGCGATCAACGAGCCTGTCCCGCTCGGCGGCGTGACGCACCATCTGATGAACGACGGCCCGGGCGGTGCCCTGGTCCTGCACTCCGAGCCGACGCTGGTCAACTCGATTGCCGATCCGGCGCTGCAGGCGCTGGTGGGCAGGTACAACGCGGCCACGTCCGTCGCGGCCCAGCGCCGGGAGGCCGAGGCCGTCGCCAGATGGATCGCCGCGAACAACCCGACGGGCAACCCTGGAGGCAGCGCCCCGGGACTCGGCCAGGTCCAGCGGCACGGCTCCAAGCAGTCGGGCTTGATCAACACCAACGTACCGCTGTGGTCCCTGCAATCGGAACACGTCCTGCCGTTCGACATCATCCGCGGGCTTTGGGACGTGATCGGAACGCACAGCCACGTGGTCGACCGCTCGGACCTCAACAGCGAGGATCGGGGCTTGACCACGATCATGATCTATCGGGACGCGGCAGTGAAGAAAGACTCCCGCGAGCGCTCGCGGCGTAGTCAACTGGCGAACGACTTCGAAGCTATGGGCGAGCGCTACTGGAATCGTCCGGACGCTGGCGAGGAGGCGGTCGAGCAAGTGCTGCGCAGGTGGGTACTCCGGGCTCTCAGGCGCGAACAGTCGTGGTACGAGGACCTGACCTGGACCGTCGTCCAAGAAGAGCACGCGGAGCAGATCGGCCCGGACACGCACGGCTCGCGGCGGGCCGAGGCCGCGCCGCTTCCGCCGCTGGCCGACATCCGAAGCGCCGCGCAGCAGGAGGTCGAAGACGCGACGACGATCCTGGACGCGGCAATCGCGGAGGGCCGACGGTCTTAATCTCGTACGAGCCGGCCCGTTCGGCCGTTCCGGCACGGTCGGGGTTCCTCTTCAATGCAATGTGGGTGACTCTGTACTGGGTGGAGGTTTGGTGGACTACGCGCTCGGCGTGGATCTCGGCACGACGTACACGGCGGCGGCCGTGCGGCTGGACGGCCGGGCTCAGATCGTGCGGCTCGGCAGTCGCCGGGCGGAGATCCCGTCGCTGGTGTTCGTGCGCGAGGACGGGGTCGTGCTCGTCGGGGACGCCGCGGAGCGGCGTGGCGCGGACGAGCCGGTCCGGCTGGCGCGGGAGTTCAAGCGGCGCCTCGGTGACCCCGTGCCCGTGCTGGTCGGCGGGTCGCCGTACTCGGCGCACGCCCTCATGGCCCGGGTCCTGGAGCACGTCTACCAGACCGTCCTGCGGCAGAACGAGGGACCGCCGTCGGTCGTCTGCGTAACCCACCCGGCCAACTGGGGACCGTACAAGCGCGAGCTGCTCATGCAGGCCGTGCAGATGGCCGACGTGCCGGACGTCCAGCTGCGGCCCGAGCCGGAGGCGGCGGCGGTGCAGTACGCCGCGCAGGAGCGGGTCAAGCCCGGTGAGATCGTCGCGGTGTACGACCTGGGTGGCGGCACGTTCGACGCGGCGGTGCTGCGCAAGACCGAGACGGGCTTCGAGCTCCTGGGCGAGCCGGCCGGCATCGAGCAGCTAGGCGGCGTCGACTTCGACGAGGCCGTGCTCAACCACGTCATGGAGGTGCTCGGCGAGCGCGTCGACGGGCTCGACCCGGAGCAGCCGGCCGTGCGCGAGGCGCTCACGAAGCTGCGCCGCGACTGCGTGACGGCCAAAGAGGACCTTTCCGAGGACACCGAGGTACTCATCCCGGTGGCGCTCCCCGCGCTGCACACCCGGGTACGCCTCAACCGCTCGGAGTTCGAGGCGATGATCGGGCCGGTGCTGGCCGAGACGACCCAGGCGTTGCGGCGGGCGCTGCGCTCCGCCGGGGTCTCCGCCACCGACCTGCGCTCGATCCTCCTGGCCGGCGGGTCGTCGCGGATCCCGCTGGTCAGCGAGCTGCTGTCCACGCAGTTCGAGAAGCCCTTGGCGCTCGACGGCGACCCGGCGCACAACGTGGCGCTCGGTGCCGCGCTGTCGGCCGGGCTCGCGTCCTCCCCGCGCCGCGCCACCACCGCACGGATGCCGGTCGCCGCGCCGCCAACGCCTCCACCGGCAACGCCCATGGGCGCAATGCCCGCACCGGCAACGCACACACCGCCACACGCGCCGCCAACGCCCGCACCGCCAACGCCCATGCCCGCGCCGGCGACGCACATGACGACAGCGAGCATGCCGACCGTGCAAATGGGGGCGACGCCCGCACCGACGGCACCCCCGCCGGTAGTACCCGTGCCGGCCACGCACGTACCGGCAACGCCCCTGCCGGCACCGCCGACGCCGCGCGTACCGCCGCCGCCGGTGCCGATGGTCCCCGGGCCGACCACGCCAGCCCGCGCGCCCATGAACCAGGCCCCGGCGATGGCGCCGGTCGTGAAGGTCGAGACCGCACCGGCCGCGGCCAGCACCGCGAAGGTGGCGCCGCCCGCACCGATGGGCGCCGCGCCGCCGCGCGGTACCGCGCCGGGCGTGCCGGTGCAGGCTCCCGGCGGCCCGCCGCTGCCACCACCGCCGTTCGTCCCGGGCGGGCGGACCACGCCCGGGGGTCCGCCGCCGATACCACCGATTGGTGACGCGGCGGCGAAGCGGCGCCGCACCCGCGGGACGCTCGCTGTCGTCGCCTCCGCCGTCGCGGTGCTCCTCGTCGTCACCGTCGCGTGGGTGCTGATCAACAACGCGGACAGCGGCGGAAACCAGGCCACCGAGGGGCCCGCGCCCACCTGGACGCGGCTGGCCGACCTGCCCGTGCGGGTCGACAGCGCCGCGGTGGCCGCGTACGACAGGAAGATCTGGGTGGCCGGCGGGCTGACCAACAACGGCGACACCAAGCTGGACAAGACGTTCGTGTACGACCCGGCTAGCGACAAGTGGACCGAGGGACCGAAGCTGCCGCGACCCATCAGCCACGCCTCGCTCGTGGCGACGGACGGCGGCCTGTACTTCCTGGCGGGCTGGATCCAGGCGGGCGGCTCGAAGCAGGTGCTGAAGCTGAGCAGCGACGGAAGCAAATGGGAGCAGTACATCGACCTGCCGGAAAACCGGGTCGACGGCGCCGCCGCGTACGACGGTGCGGGCATCATCTTCGCGGGCGGGAGCCGGCCCGGCGGGGTGGCGTCGGACTCGATCTTCTCCCTCCGTGACGGCGCCTGGACGGAGATCGGGAAACTCTCCGTACCCCGGCAGAAGCTCGCGTCCGCGTCGAACGGGGTGGACACGGTCTGGTTCCTGGGCGGCCGCCGGATCGACAGCGACGTGACGTACGGCAACATCGACATGGTCTCGAACAACACGCCCGCACTCGTACCGCAGGGTCAGCAGGCGCGCATCGACCCGCCGACCGACAGCGGCGCGGGGGTCTTCGTCGACGGCTCCGGCATGTGCCTTGTCGGTGGCAAGTCGCCGGGCAACGTCTTCCAGTCCTGGTGGTGCGACCAGCCGGGCGGCGCGGCGAAGCTGCCGAAGCTGGACCCGCCCCGCGCCGGGCTGGGCGTGGCCAAGATCGGCCGTACCGTCTACATCGTCGGCGGCTACAGCGAAACGGTGCAGGGCATGACCAATGTGGAGGCTTACACCCCGCCGGCGGAGTAACAGCCGGGTCAGTACCAGTTGGGGTGGCCTTCGCGGGCGCCCGAAGCGGTGAGAAGCGTCTCGCCGGAGCCGTCGACCCGCGCGACCATGATCGTTGGGCGGTGCAGCTCGCCCCGGACGAAGGCGAACCATTTGCCATCCGGTGACCAGGCCGGGTCCATGTCGCGCTGCGGATCGCTGGTGAGCCGGTGCGGGTTGGAGCCGTCCGCCCCGATGATCCAGATGTCCGAGGTGCCGGGGCCGGTCTCCCGGGTGTACAGCACGAACTTTCCGTCCGGGGACGGCGCCGGATCGTTCACCGGCCCGGCCTGTGGCCCGGCGATCAGGCGCCCCGGCTCGCTGGGCTTGGCGACGTCGAGCGCGTAGATCTGCCGCGTCCCGTCCCGCTTGACCCAGTAGGTGATGTGCCGGCCGTCGGCCATCCAGGTCGGGTCGTCCTTCTCGTCGGTGGAACGGGTGAGCTGGGTCGGCGCCGACCCGCCCGGCTCCACCACGAAGATCTGGTTGACCCCGGCCACCGACCGGGTGAAGGCCAGCCTCTTGTCGTCCATCGACCACGTCACCCGGCCGCCGGACACGTTCTCGATGATCTTGGTGAGGCCGCTGCCGTCGGCGTTGACGGTGTACGTGTTGTTCACGTCGTTCTCGTTGCGGTTGAACACGATGCGCTTGCGGTCGTGTGACCACTTTGGACTGGCGTCGCTTCCACTGTCCGTGATCTGCCGGCGCGCGTCGCTGCCCGGGGTGAGCACGAAGACGCTGCTGCGGCGTTCCGGCGGGTTGTCGGCGCCGGTGTCCACCCGGATCAGGATCGGATCGGTGGGATACGGCGGGGCGGGCGCGGTGCCGGCGTCGACCGGAGTCTCATCGCCGCGGATGGGCCCGCAGGCCGCCGTACCAGCCACCACAAGCACCGCCGCGGCGACCGCGAGCCGGTTCACGCGCCGACGCCGGGGGTGGCGCGGACGGTGAGCTTTTCGGTCGGCGGGCCGGCCGTCGCGCGCAGCGCCGCGTCCACGGTGACCGTGACGACGAGGTCCAGGCCGGGCTTCAGCTGGCCGCCCAGCGCCGACCAGAAGTCCGAGTTCTCACTGCCGTCGCCGCCGCGCAGGTGCAGGCTGGGCAGCGGCCGCACCGAGGCGAACACACCCTGGAGGTACTGGGCCTCGATCACCGGGTGCAGCAGCAGCGCGGCCAGCAGGTCACCGAGCAGCGAATGCTCGTCGCGCGCCTCGCTGGTCCAGGCCGTCACCAGGTACCGGCAGTCGACGCGGGGCAGCGGGTCGCGCCGGAACCGCCGGCCGTCCGCCTCCTCGACGATCACCTCGCCGTAGTCGCGCTCGCTCAGGTTGGGCCGGATGTCCCAGAGGTAGAGGTCGACCGTGGGCCGTGAGGAGAGCGACGCCGCCCACTCGCCGTCCGGGGCCTCGAAGGCGATGTCGACGTCGCGGGCCGGCAGCGGTACGACCTCGCGCAGGAACGCTTCGAGCGTCTCATCGAGCAGGTGCAGCATTGGTGTCTCGATTCACCAGGTCGAAGTAGCGGTCGAACTCCTTCTCGGTGCGCAGCCGCCCCAGCTTCTGGAACTCGCGCTTCACCGACAGCACAGCATGGCGCATGGTGATCGGGCTGTCCTCGGCGGCGGCGAGGAACGCCGCGCCGAGCGCCGCGTTGCTGATCACACCGCCGGTGATCTTGAACTGGCGGGCCAGGAAGTCCAGGTCCAGATCGGACGCCGGTGCGCTGGGCGGGAAGGCGCGGGCCCAGATGGCGCGCCGCTCGTTCTCCTCCGGCGCGGTGAAGTCGACGGCCACCGAGATGCGCCGCAGGAACGCCGGATCGATGTTCCGCTGGAGGTTGGTGGCGAGCACCACGAGCCCTTCGTACGTCTCCAGCCGCTGCAACAGGTAGGCGACCTCGATGTTGGCGTACCTGTCGTGCGCGTCGCTGACCTCGGACCGCTTCCCGAACAGCGCGTCCGCCTCGTCGAAGAACAGCACCAGATCGCCGGCGGCGGCCGCGCCGAAGATGCGTTCGAGGTTTTTCTCGGTCTCGCCGATGTACTTGCTGACCACCGCGGACAGGTCCACTTTGTACAGATCGAGGCCGAGGTCGCCGGCGACCACCTCGGCGGCGAGCGTCTTGCCGGTACCCGACGGCCCGGCGAAGAGCGCGACCACGCCGGCCGACGGCAGCGGGCTGAACTGCCACTGGCCGTACACCGTCTCGCGGCCGCGGTGCCGGGCGGCCAGCTCCCGCAGCTGCGCGGCCTCCTCGGCGGGCAGGATCAGGTCGTCCCAGCCGCGCCGTGGCCGGACGCGCACGGCGACCCCGTCGAGGTGGCCTCCGGCCAGGCGGCGGACCGCGGGGGCGACCTGCCCACCGTCGGCGGTGGCCGCGGCGGCGACGAGGCGCAGCTGCTCGCGGCTGAGCCGGTACGCGGGGTCGGGTGCCCGGCCCAACGCCCGCTGCCAGTCGTCGGCGTCGGCCTCGCCGTCGGTCACCCGGATCTCCCGCCACGGCAGGTCCGGCACCGCCTCCAGCGGCTGCTCCCCCGCCGACGACAGCACCCAGTCGAGGTGCCCGGCGCGCGCGACGATGTCCCGCCCAGCCGCGCTCAGCGGAGCCGCCAGCTCGAGGACCGCGACAAGGTTGCCGATCGTGGCCTCGCGTACGACGGCCTCCCACGCGGCGGAGGTCTCCGGCGGCCGGCTGACCAGCATGCCCGCACCCGGCCGGTGCTCCGACACCGCCCGCAACCGGCTGTCCCGGTCACCGCCGTGCACAAGCAACAGGCCGCCCGCCCCGGCCGCTGAGTCGGCGACGGCGGCGATCGTGGTACCCGGTGGAAGTGCCTCGTCCGGCGATGGATCACCGCGCAGGTGCCAGATCAAGCGGGCGGCGGGCTCGCCGTAGAGGTTGGCCCAAGGCCCCTCCCCGCCGGGCCGGGCCAGCCCGGCCCGGCGAAGGCCGCCGCCGGGCGCGAGTGCGCGCTCGGCGACGTGCCCGTCCGGCTCGGCGAAGATCCGGGCCAGGGTGGCCAGCGTCAGCCGAGGCAGCTGCACCGAGTCCTGGACGTAGCAGACGAGCCGCTGGCGGGCGGGCGACATCTCGACGGCGACGAGCAGCGCGAGCACCTCGGCCTCGCCGGGCCCGAGCTGGGCCGCGCGGGCCACGTCGGCGAACGGCGACCGGAGCCGCAGCCGGGCGGCGAACTCGCGGCGTGCCTTGCGCACCTGCGGCGCGAGGGTCTGGCGCACCGTGGCGACCCGCTCCGCGACAGGTCCGTCCAGGCCGGGCAGGGACGCCAGCACGCGGTCGACCTCTTCGTCGCCGACGAAGAGCCCGGCGAAGTCGCGCGGCGGGCGGCCCTCGCCGAGCCGGCAGATCAGCGCCTCGCGTTGCAGCAGGGTGTCTGCCAGGGTGGCCCAGGGCTCCGCCAGCGCGGCCACCGGGTCAGATCACGCCCTCGCGCGTGGCCACCGCGACCGCCTGCGCGCGGGTCCGGCAGTTCAGCTTGGTGAGCACGTCGTGCACGACGTTCTTGACCGTGCGCTCGGAGAAGCGCAGGTCTTCGGCGATGCCGCGGGTGTCCATCCCGTCGGCGAGCAGCCGCAGCACGGACCGCTCGCGCGGGTTGAGCCGGGTGGGGCCCAGGTGCGAGCTCTGGGTGACGTGCAGCAGCAGGCGGGTGAGCATGTCACCCGGCAGGGCGACGGCGCCGGCGACGACGGCACGCAGGGTGGCGATCAGCGTGTCAGGGGTCAATGTGGAGTGTGGCAGCACGGCACCGACGCCGGCGTCGACGATCTCCCGGACCGCCTGCTCGTCGACGTCGCGCACGGTGGCAACAAGCCGGGTGTTGTTGCCTTCCGCGAGCCGGACCGCCCGGCGCAGGGTGGGCCCCGCGTACTCGAACAGGAGGATGTCGAGGCCGGCCAACACCGGCTCCGGCGCCAGCGTGGCGCTCTCGCCACGAACCACGAAGTCAGCCTGCTGGAGGCACGCGGCCATGCCCCGGCGCACGATGGCATGGCTGTCGTCTATCCAGACTGTCGGCGGCCCTGGAGAAATCATGGAGTCCCCCTGCAAGGCGAGGCCAGCGGCAGTGGCCACAGCACATGATGCGCACGCCGAGTCGATCAAAACAATAGCCTGTCCGCTTCTGTCGTAGATCCAACTCACCTGCCCTTTCCGCTGCCCATTAGGGCAGCATGATGATTTCTATGCAGGGTGGACCAGGCGTCCTAGGCTCGTAACCATGCCGAGGTTCTCTGCCGAACAGATCTACGGCTTCGCCCGGCGCGCGGGGTTCAGCCCGGACGAGGCGGCGACCATGACCGCCATCGCCCTGGCCGAGTCCAACGGCAACAGCCGCGCCCACAACCCGCACGGCGAAGACTCGCGTGGACTGTGGCAGATCAACGGTCGGGCGCATCCCGACCTTGTGGACAAGTACGACCTCTACGACCCGCTGCAGAACGCGAAGGCGGCGTACGCGGTGTCGCGCCAGGGCGAGGACATATCACCGTGGACGGTCACCCACGGCGGCAACGGTGCGCGGTACCTGCGGTACCGCCAGGACGCGCAGAACGCGGCGATCGCGTACGGCGACGGCGGCGGGCGCGGCGTCTGGACCGGCACCCCGGGGTACGGCCATCGGGTCCCGGCCGCCGCACCGGGTGGTGGCGGAGCTGACCCCCGCCCGATGGGGCCGGTGGCGGCGGTGGCGACGATAAAAATGCCGCGTTGGAGACATTCCTGCGGGTTGCCGAAGCGCAAGTGGGTGACCCGTATGTGTTCGGTGCCGAGGTAAAGCTCGACGACGACGATCCGGATGTTTTCGATTGTTCCGAATTCACCCAATGGGCGGCGCATCAGGCCGGCGGAAAACTGCCGGACGGCGCCACCGCGCAATACCTGTACCTGAAAGAACGAGGTTTGCTGATCCCGGTCGACAAGGCCAAGGACACGCCCGGGGCGCTGCTGTTCTCCTTCGACCGCGAGCCCCGGCCGGGCGACGGCCGCACCCCAGGGGCGCACGTGGCGATCAGCCTGGGCGACGGCAAGGTGGTCGAGGCGGCAAACCGCAAGGCGGGCGTCCGCGAGGCCAACGCCGGAGACAGGTTCGAGTACGCGGCGGTCATCCCCGGCATCTCCGACGGCAGCGTGAAGCCGCGCGCCGCCCCGGAGCCACTACCGGCCCCGGACCCGGCTCCCGCGCCGGAGCCGCCGGTCACGCCGGTCGCGGCCCCACCCCCGCCGCCCGAGCTGGGCGGGCCGGACACCGACCGCGACGGGCTCAGCGACGCGTTCGAACGCCGCCGAGGGCTGGACCCGCTGCGCTCCGACACCGACGGCGACAACCTCAGCGACGCGCAGGAGCTCGTCGTGCACCGCACCGACGCGCGCCGGGCGGACAGCGACGGCGACCAGCTCAACGACGCGTTCGAGCTGGCGCAGGGGCTCAACCCGCTGTCGCCGGACACCGACGCCGACGGAAACCTGGACGGCGGCCTTCCCGCGATGCGCACGGACGCGGACGGGGACCGCGTAGACGACGCCCTGGAACGGGTACTCGGCCTCAACCCCGCGCTGAGCGACAGCGACTCGGACGGCTTCGGCGACGGGCTGGAGTACCACGCCGGCTCGAACCCGCTGAGCATCGTGGACAATCCGCTGATGCACCGTCCTCTCCCCGGCGCGCAGCCCGGCCAGGCCCCGTTGGGCGACGATCCGACAACGGTCTTCACCGGTACGGCGCCGGTACCCGCGCCGAACCCGGCGGGTGCGCCCCCCGGCGCCCTACCGGTCCAGCCCGATGAGATCCTGCCGTGACCCTTGAGTTCAAGCTCAGCTCGACACCGATCACGCTGGCTCCCGGAGTCGAGACGCGGGTCCCGCTTGAGGTGCACAACCGCGCGTCCACCCCGCTGGCGGTACGGGTCTCGGTGGCCCGCGGCCGGGCCGCCGCCTGGGCGTACGTGGAGCCGCCCGACATCACTGTGGACGCCGGCGGGACGGCGGCCGCCGAGGTGGTCCTGGAGGTCCCCGCCGACCAGCCACCGAGCCCCGCGCTCGTGCCGTTCACCGTGCACGCCGTCGAGCTCGCGACGGGCGAGCCGGCCGGGTTCGCGAGCGGGCTGCTGACGGTCGCGGCACCGGTACCCGTGGTCGGGGACCTTGTCGCCCGCGACGGCAAGGCGCACACGTACGACCTGCGGCTGGCCAACGACGGGGCGACCGAGGCGGCGGTACGCGTCGCGGCCCAGCTCGACCCGCCGTCGGGCGTCGTCACCGTCGAGCCGAGCGACGTGCGGATCGAGCCGGGCGGTTCGGTGACGACGGTGGTCCAGGCAAAGCCGGGCAGACCCGTCATGGGCGCACCCAAGCCGTACTTCGTCGTCGTCAAGGTCACCGACGCGGCCGACCCCGACCGCCCGCCACTGCTGAACGCCACCGGCCGGGGCACCCGCAAGCCGTGGGTGGCCAACTGGCTCGCGGCCACGGTGGCGATCGTCCTCGCCCTCGGCATCACCGCGGTCATAGCGCTGTCCGGGATCCGCCCGCTGCTGCCCGGCGCCCGGCGCGCGGCGCCAGAGCCCGGTACGTCCGCGCCGGAGGTGGTCACCGTCGGCCGCCCGTACGCCCTGCTCGACGTCTTCCCGCACCGCGGCGAGGACGGCGGCCGGGCTGCCGCGGAGGCGGCCCAGGCGCGCCTCGCCGGCGCCGGCATGCCGGTACGGCTTGTCGACAGCCTCGCGTCGGATGTGCTCGCCGACCAGGGCACCGGCTTCTGGGTGCTGCTTCAGGACGGCTTCCCCAGCGCCGAGGCCGCGCAGGCATTCTGTACACAGTGGAAGGTCGTCGCCCCCAAGTGCCAGGTGGCCTCCTGACCGCGCCGGCGCGACGAGAGAGCCTGGGCGCGTGACTGCGCCCACCCGCACACCCACGACCACGCAGACAAACCAGGAAAATTGAGCTACCGCGATGTCCGCGGTGGTCCAGACCGTCGCTCCCGCGGCCTCACCCTCCGTCGTCACACAACCACACACGGCCGACTCGGCGGACCCGGGGCGCGCTCGACGCGGGCCTCTCAAGCTGGGCGCGCCAATGCGCCCAGCCCTCGCGCCTCGCGCGAATCGACTCTGGACAGGCGCCGACACGCGCCGCCCCGTACGACCGCTGGATTGACGCCCACACGCCCATCGCTTGATCAAGCCCCACGACATGATCGAAGTCCGCCGCCGAAGGACGGCCCGGCGACGACAGTCGCCCTTGATCGACGAACGGCCTTGCCGTCCGTGGCGAGAAATCGCCCTTGGCGGGGCAATTTCTCACCACGGACGCATAGCCAGCCCGCGCGGCCGCCCTGATCAAGGACCAGCTCCGCGTCGAACGGCGCCGGAGCCGGGCGGGCCGCCAGCGGGTTGTCGGACATCGGACGCGGAGGGTAAGGCTGCGATGAGCCGCGGTCCACCAGCCGCCAGAGCGGCGCTTTCTGGCGGTTTGTCCGTTGGCCGCAAGGTCAGGTCAAGCCGCTCACCGGATCGTGGTATTTAGCTGTGCCTATAACAACAGTTCCGTACCACGATCCGCTTTCGCCGCCGCGAAGGGCGGGCATTTCGGTCGTGCTGGCCGCTCGGGTGCCCGCGCTGCGACTCGCCGGCCCGAAGGCGCCGTCCTGGCGCGGAGTCCGCGCGATCGTTCGCCCAGAACCCCCGGCGCCGCGGCGTGTCGCGCAGGTATCGGGCGAACGATGACCAGCTAGATCGCCACGCGTGGGGTTGGGCTTGGATCGCGGACCCGGCAGCGTAGGTCGGGGATCTCGGCGAGCGCCAGCGAGCCGCCGACCTGCGCGGTGCCCGCGGGAGCATACGGTCAGCGACTGACGCGGACCGGGGAAGAAATCCTAGCCGGCGACGGTGGCCAGGACGCCCTCGCAGCTGCGTACCGCCGCCCTCGCCGCAGTGCGCAGCTCGCGTGCCGAGAAGGGATGCTCGGCGATCACCTGCCACCGCGCGAGGGCCGCCCGCGCGGCCGTGGCGATCCGGGCCGGGGTCGCGTCGGCGGGCAGGCCGAGGCGGCTGTGCGCGGCGGCGCCCGCACCGCCGAGCAGCAGGTCCATCTCGGCCAGTTGCTCGTCGTTGCCGGGCAGCCGACCCGAGCGCAGCAGGTGCAGCAGGCGCAGCTCGACGAACTCGTGTGCGCTGGCCCGGATCCGCTCGGCGTCGGCGGCCAGCGGCGAGTCCGGCGGCAGGCACTCGTCCAGCACGGCCAGCGCCGAGCGGGCCTTGAGCACCTCGCTGCGGCCGACGAACTGCGCGGCGAACACCTCGCGGAGCCGCTCGATGCCGCTGTGGTCGACGAGCGCGCGGGCCAGGTCGGCCGAGTCGGCCACCTTGCCCTCGCGGATCAGGCTGATGGAGAGCCGTACGCCGAACAGGCCGAGCCGGTCGAGGGTACGGCGGCGGGCCGGCTCGGAGGCGCCGAAGCGGTCGGCGGTGAGCAGCAGCTCCACCACCTCCGACAGCGGCTCGGCGGCGACCTGGGCGAGCACCCGGTACTCCTCCTCGCGCAGCGTCGCCCCGGCCGCGCCGAGCAGGCCGGCCACCGGTACGACCACCGGGCACAGCCGGCGCAGCCGCTCGTCGGTGGCGTACCGGGCGGCCACCCGCGCGGCGGCCTCCATCGCGTCCAGGCGGCAGCCGCCGATCTCGTCGGCGCGCGACAGCACACCGACCGCGTTCACCGGGGTGCCGTGCGCCAGGCCGTCGCCGTGAAAGGACTCGAGGAACCGCACGTCACTGCCGTGCATGTGGCGCAGCAGGTAGACCACCGCGTCGGTCTGGGCGGACCGCTCCCCTCGGACTGGAGAAACGCGATCGTGCGCAGCGAGACGTCGGTGCTGAGCGAGGCGATGCCGGGGGTGTCGATCAGGGTGTGCCGGCGCAGCCGGGCGCTGGGCACCCGCACCTCGAGGTGGTCGACCTCCTCGGCGGGCCGGCCCAGCGAGATCTGCACAGCCCCCGCGACCCGCTGGAACGGGCGCTGCTCGGCGGCGCCGTCGCGCAGGTGTGCGGTGACCGCGTACGTCGGGCCGTCGGCGTACCAGGTGACGATGCGGGTGCACTCGCCCGCGTCGGTGGCGGCCAGCTCCTCACCGACGAGGGCATTGAGCAATGTGGACTTGCCCGCCTTGATCTTTCCGGCGATGGCCACCCGCAGCGGCTCGTCGATCCGGCGCCGCGCCTCGGCCAGCCGGTCGCGCAGGGTCGGGTCGGAAATCTCGGCCGACGCCCACTTCAGCAGCGTCCGGACCTCGTCGAGCAGCCGGCCACCGCCTGCCCCGCCCACGCCACGTCCGTACCCGTCGTCGGTCATACCGCGGCCAACTGTTCCAGGCGGCGCCCCTGCTCCGCCAGGGTCGCGGCGCGGCGGTGCCGCTCGTCCGGCGAGAGGGCCGCCGTTTCGCGTACGGCGGCGGCGGTGGCCGCGGCGGAGCGCTCCACCTCCTGCGCGCGGGCCGCGAACTCGTCGCGCAGGAACCGCTGGGTGCGCCGCACCGCTTCGCGCGAGTCGCGGCTGAGGTGGAAGCCGACGTCGTCGACGTAGCGGCGCAACTCGCTCTTGGCCTGCGCCTGGCGCTGCTGCACCTGCCGCTCGCGCTCCATCCGCATGAGGCGGCGGCCCAGCGTCATGCCGGCGAGCAGGCCCAGCGGCGCGGCGACCGCGACGCTGAACATGGCACCCATCGCGCCGAGGATGTAGAAGCCGCCGTAGCTGAGGCGTGCCGCGGTGAACGCCCCCACGAACTTCTGGAGGCCGCTCTTGTGGAAGCTGACGTCGAGCTCGTCGACCTTGCGCAGCGCCAGATCCGGTGACGGCAGGTCGACGTCGAGCCCGTCGTACTCGATGCCGAACTGCTCGGCCACGTCGCGGGCGAGCTGCTCGGTCCGGCTGACCAGCAGCATCAGGTTGTCCACGGCGGCCGCGGTGGCCTCCCGCGCAGCCCAGGCCTGGAAGTCGCGCCACGTGTCGCGCGGGTCGGACTCGTCCAGCAGCTCCTCGCCCTTGCGGACCATCAGCCGCAGCCGCTCGCGCAGGTCGTGGTCGATGTCGGCGGTGAGGTCCTGGATGCCGTCGCCGAGGACGGTCCGCCAGGATCCGCCGCCGAGCTGGGCACTGCGCCGGGACTTCTCGACGTAGCGCTGGGCGATCTGGGGTGCGGCGGCCGGGGCGGCGGCCGCGGCCTGCTCCGCCTGGACCCGCTCGCGCAGCTGGGCGACGACGAAGGCGAGCTCGTCGCGGGCCGCGGCCAGCCTGGACGCGACGGCGTCACCGAGGACCTCGCGACGCAACACGTCCACGAGCCGGGGGAACGCGGACTCCTCGTTGAGCGTGACGCTGTTCTTCGCGTGCGCGTGCATCCGCAGGAACGACGACACGGCCAGGATCGGGACGTCCAGGCCGGCGCGGGCCAGGTGGCCCTGGTTGATCTCCACGATGCGGCGCCACTCGGCGTACAGGTCGATCTTGGTCACCACGCAGAACACGCGGGGCAGCGCTCCAGCGTACGGCGGAGGAACTCGACCTCCGGCGCGGTGAGCTCCTGCGCGGCGTCGGTGACGAACAGGGCCGCGCCGGCCAGCGGCAGCATCGCGAGCGTGACGTTGCCCTGCGCGGAGTCCAGACCGCCGACCCCGGGCGTGTCGACAAAGGACAGGCCGGACTCGAGCAGCCGGCGGTCGAGGCGAACCTCCACACTGCGCGGTGCGGGCTCGTCCTCGCCGGTCGGAGCACCCTCCGTGACGTACCGGCGCAGGTCCTCGATCGCGAGCGGCACCGACTCCAGGGTGCCGTCCGGTCCGGGCAGCTGCCGGGTCGCCGAGGGCGGGCGGCCGAAGCGCAGCACCGTCGGCACGGCGGTGACGATGTCCGCGTCCACGGGGCAGATGTCGGTGCGCAACAGGGCGTTGACCAGCGTGCTCTTGCCCTGCTTGAACTCGCCCACCACCGCCACGACGACGTCGTCGGCGCGCAGCCGCTCGGCGGCGCGGTCGAGCCGCTCCGCCAGATCCGGTCGGTCGGCTTGGACGGCCAGCAGCCGAGCGTCGGCGAACTCCGCGAGAAGACCGTCGACCGGGCTGGCCCGCCGCGCCGCCGTGGGCGTCACCGTGGCCAACCGCTCCCCCACATCGTCCCCGCAGGCTGTACAAACCTTACGCGGCGAAGTCAACGGCTGCCTACGGCGCCCTCACTCCCCGGACGCCGGCCGGCGCGCTCGCTGCGGCACGACCGTGTACTTCGGATCGCGCGCCGAGGCGATCCCGCCCGCGTAGATGCCGAACCGGGTCGCCGCCGACGCGGCCAGCAAGGCGACGCCGGACAGTGCCGAGACGAGCCGGCTGTGCCGGCCGAGCACCGCGCCAGCCATCCCGGCGGCGCCGACCACCCGCCCGGCGCGTAGCAGCCGGCCGGCCCGCCCGGTCCGGTAGGGCTCGCTGAGCAGGTCGAGCCCCCGTTCGAGCCGCCGTATACCGGCGAGCTCCAGGGCCGCACCGGCGACGGCGAGCCGGCGAGCGGGCGCCGACTCGGCCAGCGGCGCGGCGATCAGGGCGGCACCGGCCCCGCTGGCCAGTGCGCTGCCGGCGAAGAGGCGCGGCAGGTACGGATACGCCTCGTGCCAGGACGGCACGGCGGTGTCGGCGAGCAGCACCGACGTGTACGTCGCCAGCGCGGGCGCCACCGCGGCGGCGGCGAACCCGGCGACCCGCCCGGCCGGCGGCAACACCGTCCGGACCAGACCCAAGGGCCGTGCCTGGGCAGCCATGGCACGACCTCGCTCGCCGCGGCCACACCGGACGCGGTACTGAACACGGCGATGATCCACGTCCCCATCGACAGCGGAGACGTTGGTTTCGCTACCCGCAGCAGGTGGTGGAAGCGGTCCGGCCGGCCGAGGTCGTGGATCAGGAGGGAGATGCTCGTGCCGATCGCGCCGAACGCGGTCGCCCGGCCGGCACGGCGTAACGCGGGACGCCCGGTCAGGTCGGCGCCAGCGGCCAGCAGTGCGGCACCGGCGGCGAGGCCACCGGTGAAGAGGTAGGCCGGGATCCCGCGCCCCCAGACGGGCGCCTTGATGATGGGCCGGCCGTAGTACGACGTGAACTCGGCCGGTGGCACTGTCGCCTGCTCGCCGCCCTCCTTCCGGCTCACGACGGCGACCGCCAGATGAACGCGGCCGCCACGGCGGCCGCCATGGTCAGCGCGGCGAGGCCCGCTTGCCGCCACATCCTGGGCAGGTCGCGGGTGGTGACCACCGGGTCGGGCGGCAGCCCGTACACCTCGGGCTCGTCGAGAAGCAGGAAGAACGCGCCGTCGCCACCGACGCCGTCGCCCGGGTCGTGGCCGTAGAGCCGCGCCTCCGGTACGCCGTCGGCGTGCAGCCGCTCGACCCGCCGCTCCGCCCGCTCGCGCAGCTCGTCGAGGCGCCCGTACTGGATCGACTCCGTGGGGCAGGCCTGGGCGCAGGCCGGCGTCATCCCCGCGCCGATGCGGTCGTAGCAGAGCGTGCACTTCCACGCCCGGCCGTCGTTCTCCCGCTTGTCGATCACGCCGTACGGGCACGCCGGTATGCAGTTTCCGCAGCCGTTGCAGATGTCCTCCTGCACCACGACAGTCTCGAACTCGGTGCGGAACAGCGCGCCCGTCGGGCAGACGTCGAGGCAGGCGGCGTGGGTGCAGTGCTTGCAGACGTCCGACATCATCAGCCAGCGGAAGTCGGAGCGCCCGTCCGCGCTGCCGTTCTGGCCGGGCGGGTGCGACCCGGGCATGCCCAGAAAATCCGGCGCGGGCCGCGGCTGCTCCACGAAGGCGACGTGACGCCAGGAGTTGGCGGTCAGCGCCCCCGTGTTGTCGAACGACATGCCGAGCAGGTTGAGCCCGTGACTGGGTACCTCGTTCCATTCCTTGCAGGCCACCTCGCACGCCTTGCAGCCGATGCAGACGCTCGTATCGGTGAAGAACCCCATCCGGTCCATGCCTCAGTCCTCCCGATGCGGGTCAGTGGTGACGATCGGGGACCGCCGCTCCGGCGTCACCCCGGCCCGCCGGTGGTACTCGGCGATGTAGTCGCGCAGTGCTGGGCCGGTGGGCCGCCGCCCGGGCCGGATGTCGCAGGTGCCGACCTTGTTCTCCTGGATCAGGACGTTCGGGTCGAGGACGATCCCGAACAGGTCGTTGGCCGAGTCGCCCCGGGTCAGCCCTTGGCCACCCCAGTGGTACGGCACCCAGATCTGGTGCAGCACCCGCCCGCCGACCCGCAGCGGCGTGATCCGCTCGGTGACCACCACCCGTGCCTCGATCGCCGACCGCAGGGTGACGAGGTGGGCCCAGCCGAGGTGCTCCAGCCCCCGCTCGGCCGCCAGCTCCGGCGACACCTCGACGAACATCGCCGGCTGTAGCTCCGCCAGGTAACGCAGGTTTCGGCTCATCCCGCCGGCGGTGTGGTGCTCGGTGAGCCGGCCGACCGCCAAGACGTACGGGAAGACGTCGCTGTGCGCCTCGGGCGGGCTCGGGTTGAGCTGGTTGTCCGGCCGCTGGTACGCCCGGCGGGCCGGGTTCGCCTGCTGCCCGTAGAGCGGGTTGCGGATCGGCGACTCGACCGGCTCGTAGTGCGTGGGCAGCGGCCCGTCGATCAGCCCGCTGGGCACGTACAGCCATGCCTTCCCGTCCGCCTGCATGATGAACGCGTCGTCCCCGGCGAGCCCCGCCGGACCTGTCGCGCCCTCGGGCGGGCGGTACTCCGGATGCTTGGTCGGCTCGAAGTCGGGCACGTCCGGCCCGATCCACTTGCCCTGCTTGTCGTCCCACCGGATGTACGCCTTGCGCTCGCTCCACGGCCGGCCCTGCGGATCGGCCGAGGCCCGGTTGTAGAGGATGCGGCGGTTCAACGGCCACGACCAGCCCCACTCGAGGGCAACCCAGCTCTGCTCGCTGCCGGGCTTGCGGCGCGCGGCCTGGTTCACACCGTCGGCGTACACCCCCGTGTAGATCCAGCAGCCGACCGCCGTCGATCCGTCATCCCGAGCCTGGACGTACGTCGACAGCGGTTTGCCGGTCGCCACCTCGTACCCGTTGAGTTCCTTGAGCACCGCCTCGGCGCTCGGGTCGCTCTCCGCACCGCTCTCCGGGTAGTCCCAGGTCAGGTCCAGGATCGCGCGGTCGCGGGCCTGCGTGGAGCCGGCCAGCTTCCGCCGGATGATCCGCCCGAGGTGGTAGAAGAACCACAGCTCGGAGCGGGCGTCGCCCGGTGGTTCGACCGCCTTTTCCCGCCACTGCAACAGCCGCTGAGTCTGGGTGAAGGTGCCCTCCTTCTCCACGTGCGAGGCCGCCGGGAGGAAGAACACCTCGGTGGCGCACCGTTCCGGTACCACCTCGCCGGTGGCCACCTCGGGTCCGTCCTTCCAGAACGTGGCGCTTTCGATCATGAAGAGGTCGCGGACCACCAGCCAGTCCAGGTTCGCCATGCCGAGTCGCTGCGCCCGGCCGTGCGCCGACCCGACCGCCGGGTTCTGGCCGAGCAGGAAATACCCCTTCACCGTGCCGTCGATCATGCTCAGCGCGGTCTCGTACGTGCCGTGGTCACCGGTCATCCGGGGCAGGTAGTCGTAGCAGTAGTCGTTGTCCGCCGTTGCCGCGTCGCCCCAGTACGCCTTGAGCAGGCTCGTCGCGTACGCGCGTGCGCTCGCCCAGAAGCCCTTCTGGTCCGGCGCGCTCATGCTGCCGACCCACGCGTCGAACGTGGGGTGCAGCGCGTGGTGCGGCATCGGCAGGTACCCGGGCAGCAGGTTGAACAGCGTCGGGACGTCGGTGGAGCCCTGGATGCTGGCGTGCCCGCGCAGGGCCAGGATCCCGCCGCCCGGCCGGCCCATGTTGCCCAGCAGCGCCTGGATGATCGCGCCGGTGCGGATGTACTGCACGCCGACGCTGTGCTGGGTCCAGCCCACCGAGTAGACGAGCGCGGTCGTGCGCTCCCGCCCGGAGTTGCGGGTCCACGCCTCGCACACCGCCTGGAACGCCTCCCGCGAGACCCCACACGTGGCCTCGACCACCTCAGGTGTGTACCGGGCGAAGTGGCGCTTCAGGATCTGGTACACGCAACGCGGATCCCGCAGCGTCTCGTCGCGGCGGTGGTCGCCCGCGGCCAACGGTGGTCCGTGCGACTCGTGCAGCAGCGGGCCCGCCGTCGCCCGCTGGTTGTTCGTGTCCGCCCCACCGGCGGTCAGCGTCGGCTGGCCCTCGTACTGCCACGTCGTCGAGTCGTAGGCGTGCCGGTCCGGCTTGAACCCGGAGAACAGCCCGTCGATGTCCTCCGCGTCCCGGAAGTCCTCGCTGATGATCGTGGCCGCGTTGGTGTACGCCAGCACGTACTCCCGGAAGTCGAGCTCGTTGGCGAGGATGTAGTTGACGATCCCGCCGAGGAACGCGATGTCGGTACCGGCCCGGATCGGCACGTACCGGTCCGCCAGGGCACTCGTCCGGGTAAACCGAGGGTCGACGTGGATGACCGTGGCGCCGCGGTCCTTGGCCTCCATGACCCACTGGAAGCCGACCGGGTGGCACTCGGCCATGTTCGAGCCCTGGATGATGATGCAGTCCGCGTTGGCGAGATCCTGCTGGAACGTCGTGGCGCCGCCGCGACCGAAGCTGGTCCCCAGACCGGGGACGGTGGCGGAGTGTCAAATCCGCGCCTGGTTCTCGATCTGTAGCGCCCCCAGCGCCGTGAAAAGCTTCTTGATCAGGTAGTTCTCTTCGTTGTCCAGCGTGGCGCCGCCGAGGCTGGCGAAGCCCAGGGTGCGATGGAGGGGACGGCCGTCGGAGTCGACGTCCTCCCAGGTCGCGTCGCGGGCCGCGATGACCCGGTCGGCGATCATGTCCATCGCGGTGGCGAGGTCGAGGTCCTCCCACTCGGTGCCATACGGCCGGCGGTACCGCACCTTCTGCTGCCGCAGCTCGCTGGTAACGAGGTTCTTGCTCGCCGCGCCCTTCGGGCACAGCCGGCCCCGCGAAATCGGGCTGTCCGGATCGCCCTCGATCTGGGTGACCTGGCCGTCCTTCACGTATACGCGCTGGCCGCAGCCGACCGCGCAGTACGGGCAGATGGACCGGGCCACCGAATCCGCCGTCTCGGTCCGCGCGGTCAGCTCCTTCGACCTGGCGGACTTCGCCGCGGCGCCGAGGCCGAGCGGGTCGCTGCCGGTGAGCTGTCGATAGACCGGCCAGCTCCCAAGCCAGGTGCGGACGCCCACGCAGATGACCGTACGCCGACCTGGGCATGGTTCAGGGTGATTTGCCGGCTAAACGATCTGGCGGCTACTGGCCGACCTTGACGCCCGGTTCGCCGGCCGGGAACTGGATCATCTGGCGCGTCTGGTGGCCCGGCACGTTCACGCCCCGCACGATGCCCATCGGCAGGATCACCCGGCCGAACGACGACTCCAGCAGCAGTGCGGTCGCGACGTACCAGGCGATCACCGCGGAGGCGATGAAGAGCCAGGCACCGGCGGTACGCCACGCCGAGATGTCCGCGAGCTGCCCGATCCCCTGGCACGTCGCGCCGGCCGCCAGCGCTATCAGTACCCCTGCGAGGCCGATATTCTTGCCCAGCGCGGCGAGCGACCCGGACCAGGTGATGGCGGCCAGCGCGACGAACCAGTAGCCGAGCGGGACGTTGGGCGTCGGCAGGGTCAGCTGACCGAGCGCGACAAGGAGGAAGAGCAGTCCGTAGGACAGCCAGAAGGCGCCCCAGATGCCGTGCATCGCCGTCGCCAGGCCGTCGCGGGCCCGGTAGGCCCACATCGTGGCGAGGATCTGCGCGAGCCCGCCGCTGAACGCGGCGAACGGGAACAGGAAGTTGGGCGTGTTGGTGTCGCCATACCAGCCCGCGAGGTTGGTGGCGACGGCGAACGTGGCCGCGGCGAAGCCGAACAGCCCCAGGATCGAGGGCGCGGCGACCGGCTGCAAGAAGATCTGCGAGCGGTTGCGCCAGAATTCGAACTCTCCGTTGTGGGTCATGGGATCAGCGAACTGGTGCGTCATGTGAGCTCCCCTCCGGCTGCGTTTCCGCCGGTCCGCCGGGCAGTAGACCCTGGCTACCCCTCCTCGCGGGCCCTACACAACGGCCCGGCGGTCGTCGGGCAGCCGCCGCGTCAGCCGCCGCCGGTCGAGCAGTTCGAGCAGCGGTACCGCCACCCGGCGGGTGGTACGCAACGCCTGGCGCGCCTCGCTCAGGGTGAAGGGTTGTGGGAGCGCGGCGAGCAGCTCGGCCGCCCGCTCTTCGGCCCCGGGCAGCAGCACCACCCCTTCGGTCACCCGCAGCAGCGTCCCGGCGCGCTCGGCCGCGGCGAGTTCGCGACGGCCCAGCCCGAGCGCCGCGAGCCGGGTGGCGTCGGGCGCCTGGAACGGCCGCGCGGCAAGCTCACGGGCGAGCGTGACGACCGCCGCCGCGACAGGTGCCGGCAGCGGTGGCGGTGCCGTCACGTCGACAACCCGCCCGTCCCGCACCGCGAGCGGGGCCGCCACCAGGGCCGATACGATCGCCCGATCGGGTACGCCGAGCAGGGCGCGCAGCGACTCGACGGTCGGGCCGGCCTCGATCGACACGTCCCGGCGGTGCTCGGCGACGGCCCCGGCGAGCCGGGCCCGGAGCCGCTCGGCAAGCGCCGGATCGACAAGCCAGTCGCCGGCGACGACCGCCTCGGCCGGCCCGCCGGCCCCGGTGGCGCGCAGCTCCACGACCCGCACGAAGCCCCGGCGACGCAGCACCGCCGCCGCGTCCGGTGGCCCGTCCGCGGCCCGGGCCAGCTCGCGGGCACGGGCGGCGGCCGCGAGCTGGCCCGGGCCAATGGCATCGGGTCGGTGTCCAGCACGGTGACCCGGCCGACCCCCTGGTGCCGTCCGGGGTCGCGGAGCAACGCCACGTCGCCGGCCGCGACAGGTACCGGATGGTCGAGGGTCAGCCGCGCCATGGCGCCGCCGAGCGGCCGGACCCGCACCGGCACCGCCGCCGATCCGAGGTGCAGCACAAGCGCGGAGGCCGCGCCGGCCAGGTCGCCGTCGACCCGGACGTCGACAAGTGCGCTGGCCGTCCACCCGGACGGGGTGAGCAGCGCGTCGCCGCGCCGCACCGCGGCCCGGTCCACGCCGCGCAGGTTCACCGCGACCCGGGCGACCGCCGGCACCTGGTCAGCGGGACGGCCGAGCGACTGAAGCCCGCGGATCCGCACCGGCCGGTCGCCGTGCCCCGCGGTGTGCAGGAGGAGCGTGTCACCGGTGCGCAGCACGCCGGCGCCGAGCGTGCCGGTGACGACAGTCCCGCTGCCCCGGATGGCGAACGACCTGTCCACCCAGAGCCGTACCGGCGCGCTGGTGTCCGGCACGGGTAGGCCACCGACCAGGTCCGAGAGCGCGGCGCGCAGCTCGTCGAGTCCCTGGCCGGTCGGCGCGCTCACAGGTACCCCCGCCAACCCGGCCAGCGTGGTCCCGGCCAGCCGGTCCCGTACGGCGCGCAGCACGGGCCCCGGGTCGGCCAGGTCGCTACGGGTGACGGCGAGCACCGCGTACCGCACGCCGAGCGCGTCGAGCGCGGCGACGTGTTCCGCGGTCTGCGGCATCCAGCCCTCGTCGGCGGCGACCACGAGCAGGGCGGCCGGTACCGGCCCGACGCCGGCCAGCATGTTCGGCACGAACCGCTCGTGGCCCGGCACGTCCACGAACGCGAGCTGGTCGCCAGCGGGCAGGGTGGTCCACGCGAAGCCGAGGTCGATCGTCATGCCCCGCCGGCGCTCCTCGGCCCACCGGTCCGGCTCCATCCCGGTCAGGGCCCGGACCAGCGTCGACTTGCCGTGGTCGACGTGTCCGGCGGTGGCGACCACGTACATCAGGCGAACCCGGCGGCAACGACGACCGCGGCGTACAGGGCGTCGTCGTCGGCCGGCCGTACGCAGCGCAGGTCGAGCAGGAGCGCGCCGTGCTCGACGCGTCCGACGACGGCCGGGGTACCGGTGCGCAGCGCCGCCGCGAGCTGCGGGGGCAACCGGACGGCGACGGACGGCAGGACCACCCCCGGCGCTCCCCCGCCCCCGACCACGCTGGCGCTTTCCCCGGTCACGGCCGCGACGCCGGCCTCGCGCAGCCGGTCGGCCAGCAGCTCGGCGCGGTCCCGCAACCCGGCGAGGTTGGCGTGCAGGGCGAGCGCGGTCGGTGTCGGCGGCCCGGTCAGGGTCGCCTCCAGAGCGGCCAGGGTCAGCTTGTCCACCCGCAGCGCGCGGGCCAGCGGATGGCGGCGCAGCGCCTCGACCGCGTCCCGCCGGCCGAGCAGCAGTCCGGCCTGCGGCCCGCCGAGCAGCTTGTCACCGCTGGCCGTGACGAGGGTCGCGCCGGCGGCGAGGGTGGTGGCCGCGTCCGGCTCGTCGGGCAGCAGCGGCTCGGGGGCCAGCAGCCCGGAGCCGATGTCCACCACGAGCGGTACACCGAGGCCGGCCAGCGCGCCGGCCGGTACCGCCGAGGTGAAGCCCTGTACCACGAAGTTCGACGGGTGGACCTTGAGCACGAAGCCCGTCTCCGGCCCCAGCGCCTCGGCGTAGTCGCGCGGCGTGGTCCGGTTGGTGGTACCGACCTCGCGCAACCGGGCACCTGTCGACCGGATGAGGTCCGGCAGCCGGAAGCCGTCGCCGATCTCGACAAGCTCCCCCCGGCTGACCACGATCTCGCGGCCGGCGGCTAGCGCGGTCGCGGCGAGCAGCAGTGCGGCGGCACCGTTGTTGACCACATGTACCGCCTCGGCGGCCGGTACCGCGCCGGCCAGCGCGGCGATCGCACCCCGCCCACGCCCGGCCCGCAGCCCGGTGGCCAGATCGAGCTCCACATCGGTGTGACCGGCGGCGGTACGCAGCGCGCCGACCGCCGCGGCGGAAAGCGCGGCCCGGCCGAGGTTCGTATGCAGCACCACGCCGGTCGCGTTGATCACCGGCCGCATCGACGCGGCCCCGTCCGGAAGCGCGGCGACGGCGGCGTCCGGCACCAGATCCGGTGCCAGCTCGCCGCGCCGGGCCTGCTCCTGGGCGGCGACCACCGCCGCCTTCACAGTGGAGCGGCCCAGCCGCTCGGCGGCGGCGACGAGCCGGGCGTCGGCGAGCACGAGATCGGTACGCGGCACCCTCCGCCGCGCGTCGCCGGCCTCCACCGCGTCAAGCACGCAGCGTACTCTAACCGCAACTCAGCGGAGGCGGACGGGAATCGAACCCGCCTGACCGAGGTCCTCGGCCACTACGGTTTTGAAGACCGCGGGGCGCACCAGCTACCCGAACGCCTCCCAGGCGCCGCGACAAGTCCTACCCTTTTCGGGGTGACTGTCGTAACACGTACCCGACTGACCCAGT
Source organism: Phytohabitans flavus (assembly GCF_011764545.1). Lineage (GTDB taxonomy): Bacteria > Actinomycetota > Actinomycetes > Mycobacteriales > Micromonosporaceae > Phytohabitans > Phytohabitans flavus. The sequence continues at coordinate 3,086,690 of NZ_AP022870.1, forward strand.
ATGCGCACGGCGGCGGATGTGCGTGCAAAATTCCGCCTTCTGAGCTGGAAGCCCTGGTCGCGGGCCTGACCACCGGCGGGCCGCTCGGGATCGGCGCGACCGGCACGGTGCTCGTCGGCCTGGACGACGGCGACGACGCGGCGGTGGTGCTCACCGAGGCGGGGGCCCTCGTCGCGACCACCGACTTCTTCACGCCGGTCGTGGACGACCCGTACGACTGGGGTCGGATCGCGGCCACCAACGCACTCTCCGATGTGTACGCGATGGGCGGCCGCCCGGTCGTGGCGCTCAACCTGCTGTGCTGGCCCCGGGATGTGCTCCCCGTCGAGCTCGCGCGGGAGGTGCTGCGCGGCGGCCTCGACGTCGCCGCCTCGGCCGGCTGCCACGTGGCCGGCGGCCACAGTGTGGACGATCCAGAGCCCAAGTACGGCATGGCGGTCACCGGTTTGGCCGACCCCGATCGGCTGCTGCGCAACGATGCCGGGCAGGCCGGCGTACCGCTGACGCTCACCAAGCCGCTCGGCATCGGCGTGCTCAACAGCCGGCACAAGGGCACCGGGGAGGTGTTCCCGCAGGCGGTCGACGCGATGACGACGCTGAACGCGGAAGCCTCCCGGGCGGCGCTCGACGCCGGCGCGGTCTGCGCGACCGACGTCACCGGCTTCGGGCTGCTCGGCCACCTCCACAAGCTCGCGAGGGCCAGCGGCGTCACCGCCGAGATCGAAGCGGCCGCGGTGCCCTATTTGGAGGGAGCCCGCGAGGCCCTGGCGGACGGGTACGTCAGCGGGGGTACGCGCCGCAACCTCGACTGGGTACGCCCGCACGCCGACCTCTACGCCATCGACGAGAACGAAGCGTTGCTACTCGCCGACGCGCAGACCTCCGGCGGGCTGCTGGTAGCCGGCGAACTGCCCGGCCACCCGGTGATCGGCCACCTGCTCCCGGCCCGCCCCGGAATCACGATCGCGGTCCGCTAGCGGGGCGATTGACAGACGCCGTTACTTGCCGCATCGTCGTCGTCATTGTCGGTGGCGCGGGAGGGGCACACCCTATGGCGGAACGGACGCACCAGTTTGTCATCGTCGGCGCCGGGCCGGCCGGCCTACAAGTCAGCTATTACCTCCATCGCGCCGGCGCCGACTACGTCACGCTGGAGCGCGAATCCTCCCCCGGCCAGTTCTTCGCCCGGTTTCCCCGGCATCGCAAGCTGATCTCGCTCAACAAGGTGCACACGACCAGCACCGACCCGGAGATCAAGCTGCGGTGGGACTGGAACTCGCTGCTCAACGACTCGCCCGACCTCCTGTTTCCCAAGTTCAGCAGCGACTACTTTCCCTTGGCCGACGACATGGTCCGCTATCTGGCCGAGTTCCAGCGGATCCACGGGCTGGACGTGCGCTACGACACGGACGTGCGGCGGATCGAGCGGGTCGACGGTGGTTTCGTGGTGCACACCGCCGACGGCGAGTGGCGCGCCCGGTGCCTTGTCGTGGCGACCGGCTGGGGACTGCCGTACGTGCCGCCCATCCGGGGCATCGAGCACGCGGTCGGGTACGAGGACATGTCCGTCGAGCCGAAGGACTACGCCGGTCAGCGGGTCCTCATCCTCGGCAAGGGAAACTCGGCGTTCGAGGCCGCCTCGTCGATGATCGGGCACGCCGCGATGGTGCATCTGGCCAGCCGGAAGCCGCTGCGCCTGGCCTGGAACACAAAGCACCCCGGCGACGTGCGCGGGCAGTATGGCGCACTGCTGGACAGCTACCAGTTCAAGACGCTGCACTCGGTGCTCGACTGCACGGTCGACGAGATCCGGCGGGTGGGCGATCTTTTCGAGGTCGACATCACGTACACCCACGCCCAGGGCGAGCGGGCGACGCTCGTGTACGAGTCCGTGTTGCGCTGCACCGGCTTCCGCATGGACACCTCGATCTTCGACGAGGCGTGCCGGCCGGAGCTCGTCCGCGACGACCGCATCCCGGGCTGCGCCCGAACTGGGAGTCGTCCAATGTGGACGACCTGTTCTTCGCCGGTACCATCGCGCAGGCGCGGGACGTGCGGCACGCCTCGTCGCCATTCATCGACGGCTTCCGGTACAACCTGCGCACGTTCACCGAGCTGCTGCGCGAGCGGTACGACGGGGTGTCGTTGCCGTACGAGCTCGTGCCGGCCGACGCGGGGGCGCTCACCACGCGGGTGCTCGACCGGGTCAACTGGAGCTCCGCGCTGTGGACGCAGTTCGAGTACCTCTGCGACGTCTACGTCCTGGACCCCGCCACCGGGCAGCTCCGCCTCTACAAGGACCTGCCGGAGGACTACGCGGTGTCCCGGTTCGCGGCGGAGCCGCACTACTACACGGTGGCGCTGCGCTGGGGCCGCGACGACTACGGCGACGTCTTCGCCATCGAGCGGCATCCGACGCCCGACCGGGCGCGGGAGAGCGCCTTCATCCACCCGGTGATCCGGCGGTACAAGGGCGCGGAGCTCGTCGAGGAGCAGCACCTGCTGGAGGACCTGCTGGCCGAGTGGCGCCGCCCGGACCGGCATATCGAGCCCTTGCGCGCGCTCTTCGACCGCGACCTGCCGTAACGCATCGCGGCTCAGCAGCGCAGCATCACCTCCGCCAAGGGCTTGCGCCGCAGGTCCGGGACCCGTGCGTCGTCGGCGGGGTAGCCCACCGGTATCACCAGGTTGGGCCGCTCCTCCGGTGGCCGCTCGCAGACCTCGTTGAGGAAGCGCATCGGGCTCGGCGTGTGCGTGAGCGTCGCCAGGCCGGCGTGGTGCAACGCGGCGAGCAGCAGACCGACCGCGATGCCCACCGACTCCTTGACGTAGTACGGCTTGGGGCTGTGCGGGCCCTGGTGCACCTCGAAGACGACGATCACGAGCGGGGCGGTCTCCAGGAACGGCTTGCGCCAGTCGGTGCCGATCGGTGCGATCGCGTCGAGCCACTCGGCGGTGGCACGGCGGTCGTAGAACTCGCGCTCCTCGGCCTCGGCGGCCTCGCGGAGCCGGCGTTTGCGCTCCGGGCTGCTGACCACGACGAACCGCCACGGCTGCACGTTGGCGCCGCTCGGCGCCGAGGCGGCCGCCCGGATGGCCGCGTCGATCACCGCGTCCGGCACCGGGTCGGGCGAGAAGTCGCGCACCGACCGGCGCTGGGCCATCCGCTCGGCGAACAGCTCGGTGGCCTGTACGGCCTCGACGGGCGGCATCCGGTCGGAGCGGACCGGGATCGTGGGCAGTGGCGCGACACCGGACACGGGACCCACCTCCACAAAGTGGTTGGGGTCCCATCATCGCCCCGGCCGGTCCGCCCTTTTTCCTCGTTCGTGCGGATCGACTTACGCGTTCGTGCGCTGTGCCGGGCTACCTCGGCGAGGTGTGCGCGACCAGGTGGTCCACCACGTCGGTGAGGCGGCCACGCTGCTCAGCGGCCCGGCGCTGCCGGGTCGCGCCGTCGCCGTCGGTGGCCAGCCGGCGCCGCCAGTCGGCGACCAGGTCGAGCTCGCCCAGGTCGGCCAGGACCGGCTCGGCGAGGCGCAGCAACTCGTCGGCCAGCTCGCCGGCGGGTCGCAGCTGTCCACTGTGTACGTCCACGCCGTGGCCGCCCAGCCCGTCGCGCGCGGCCCGCCAGTAGGCCAGCCGCATCAGCTCGGCCGCCACCACCGGACCCGGGTCGCCCCCGTCGACCGCCTGTCCGGCGACCACCACCAGGGCGCGCACCAGCGCCGCGAGCGCCGCCGACTCCTCTGCCGTGGTCGGCATGTCGGCGACGCGAACCTCCAATGTGGGCTGATGCGCGGAGAGCCGGATGTCCCAGAAGATCGTGCCCCGGTCGACGAGCGCGCCGGCGTCGAGCAACGTGCCGACAAACGCGTCGTACTGCTCGGCCGAGGAGAAGTACGGCGGCGGGCCGGCCACCGGCCAGCGCTGCCAGGTGACCGTGCGCCAGCTCGAATACCCGGTGTCCCGCTCGGCCCAGTACGGCGAGTTGGCGGCCAGCGCGATCAGCACCGGCAGGTGCGGCCGCAGGTGGTTACTGATCAGCACCGCCCGGTCCCGGTCGGGCATGTTCACGTGTACGTGCACCGCGCAGATGCCCAGCTCGTCGTGGAGCCCCCGGAACGTGGCCGTGCCGCGGTCCTGGCGGGGCCCCTCCGTGATCGGCGGCGGGATCACCTTGCCGAGCACCGGCGTGCCACTGGCGACCACCCGCAGGCCCTGCGCCTCCGCCGCCTCGGCCACCGCCACCCGCCCCTCCACTAGCTGGGCGTACAGGTCGGCGGCGGTGTCGCAGGGCTCCGACCGGGCCTCCAACTGAAGCTTGGTGATCTCGCCGCACACCCGCGAGCCGAGCCGCCCCTCGGCGCCACGCACCACGGCGGCCGCCGCCGGGACGGCCTCCCGGGTCGCCGCGTCGACGACGAAGAACTCCTCCTCGACGCCGAAGCGGATCGCTGATCCGGCGCCACCGCCCACACTGGACGGTGATTCGCCGGAGCGGATCGACAGTTCGGTGCCGCCCTCGATGCGCATGCGCGCGCCCTCCCGGTAGCCGTACCGGCCGCCGGAGCGCGGCCCACCGCTAGGGTATGCGGCGCCACTGCCGTGCCGGCTCGCGGCTGCCGGCTACCTGCCGGGCCCCGGCACCGGCTCGGCCAGCAGCCGTTCGATCAAGGCGGCGAGCAGGGCGGTACGGTCGGGCATCAGGCCCACGTCCACGTACTCGCCGCGGGCGTGCGCGCCGCCACCGACCCCGCCGAGCCCGTCCAATGTGGGCACTCCGAGCGCGGCGGTGAAGTTGGCGTCCGAGGCGCCAGGCGCGGGTACCCCGTCCGGCGGGGTGAGGCCGAGATCCTTCGCCGCGGCCTGGGCCAGCTCCAGCAGCGGAAGCGCGACGTCGGGGCTCATCGGGTAGCGGTTGACGCCGCCGTCGACGCTCAGCGTGGCACCCGGCGTCCGCGGCGCCAGCGCCCGGATCGCCGCGTCGACCCGGTCCAGCTCGGCCCGGGTCCAGGCGCGCACGTCGACGGCGAGGCTCGCGCTCTCGGGACGGTGTTCGTCGTCGTACCGGCGGCGAGCAGGGTCGGTGTCACGGTGGTACCGGCCGGTGCGCCGGCGCCCGACGCCCCGCCCAGCGCCGCCAGCGCGAGCACCTGGTGGGCAGCCTCCACTGTGGCGTTGACCCCGCGATGCGGCTCCACCCCGGCGTGGGCGGCGCGGCCATGCGCGGTGAGCCGGTACACCGAGCCGCCTTTGCGGGCCACCTTCAGGTGCCCCTCGGGCGTGCTCGGCTCGCCGACCAGCACCGCGCCGGAGCGGCGGGCCTGCTCCTCGATGAGCGACCGGGACGTGCCCGAGCCGCTCTCCTCGTCGCAGGTGAGCAGCAGGCCGACCCGCGAGGTGTCGGCGAGCAGGCCGAGCGCGGCCAGCATCTGCACGATGCCCGCCTTCATGTCGCAGACCCCGGGCCGGTCGCCACCGCGCCGGTCACCTGGAACGGCCACGACTCGATCGTGTGGGCCGGCCACACCGTGTCGAAGTGCGCGAGCAGCAGTACCGTCTGGTCGGTCGCCGGCCAGAGCAGGTGCGGCAGGCCATCGTGGACGATCCGCCGCGGCGGCCGGCCGAGCACCGCCTCGCCCCAGCCGGCGAGCAGTTCGGCGCAGGCGGCCAGGCGCCGGCGGTCACCCGGTGGCGACTCGTACGAGACAAGCTCCCGTAACCGTTCGACCATCGCGTCCGCACCGCTCTGAGCGGCCCGCCTCATCGCCAGATGTCGGCTCATATCGCGCCTCATTCACATCACGATCGCAGTCCGGGCCGGGGATCGGCGTCCGTGAACGTGCTGTCCACTGTGGACGATGCGCCGAACAAGAGAGCACGTTCGAAGTTGGACGGTGGCCGCGTGGCGCATAGATTGCGCATGCACGCGCGGACCTACTGGAGAGGGTGACCGATGGCGCACATCGATCTGGGTGTCGACGAGCGCGAGTTTCCCGGCATCACCGGGCCGATGACGTTCCGGCCGGAGACCGCGAAACCGCTCAACGAGCTGGCCGAGGTGCTGCTGCGCGGGCCGCACACGCTCAGCCCCGGCGAGCGTGAGCTGATCGCGGCGTACGTGTCCGGCCTGAACGAGTGCCGGTTCTGCTGCGCGTCGCACTCGGCGTTCGCCGCGGCGCAGCTCGACGGCGGGGCGAGCCTTGTCGACCACGTGCGCGCCGACCCGGACGGTGCGCCGATCTCCGCGAAGCTGAGGGCGCTGCTGCGGATCGCCGAGGCGGTACAGCAGGACGGCCGCAAGGTGACCACCGACCTCGTCGACGCCGCCCGTGCCGAGGGCGCCACCGACCTGGAGATCCACGACACGGTGCTGATCGCGGCCGCGTTCTGCATGTACAACCGGTACGTGGACGGGCTCGGCACGCTGGCCCCCGACAACGCCGAGCGGTACGAGCAGAGCGCCCGCCGCATCGTCGCGGTCGGCTACGTCAACTCCCTCACCGCCGCCTGACCCCCTCCGCGCGCCGCTGCTCTACCTCCCGGGGTGAGGACGCAGTCGGCGCAGGTGCCGCCGCCCGGGATGCGGTAGTAGAGGCAGCAGCTGCGGCGGACCAGGAAGCGGCGTGCGCGCGCCGGGTCGGGCTGGACAAGCGTGCCCGTCCCGGCCAGCGGTGGCTGGGCGAAGGCGTGCTCGACGATCGCGCCAGCCCGCTCGGCGTACGGACGGTCGGCGCCGGCGAGCACGCCCGCGGCTCCCGCCAGCGCGGAGGCGACGTTGCCCCACAGCACCTGCGGCGAGAGCCGGAAGCGGTCCCGGAAGACCGCGAGCAGGTCGCTGACCGGGCCGGCGACCGCGGAACGCACGAGCGCTTCGGCGACCGTCCGCGCGTCCAGCCCGCCGCACGGCAGCGCTTGGCCGCCTCGGTACGCGACCGGCAACGGTCCGGACGGCACCGGACGCCACCACAGGTCGTCGCGGCCGGCCAGCGGGAGCACGCCACCGGCGACCGCGGCCCCCAGCGGCGGCGACACGAGGCGCGAGACGATACCCAGGAACGTGATCGACGCGACCACCCGGACCGGCACGGCGTCCTCGCTGAGCCGGTATGTGGTCACGAGCGTGGACCGGGCCCCGGCGACCCGGCTGCCGGCGACGTCGCCGTCGAGCAGGTCGGCGAACGGTCGCCAGCCGGTTTCGCCGGCCCAGGCATCCCAGGCGAAGTACGGCCCGACCGCCCCGGCCGCCGCGAGCGCGGATCCGGCGGTGGCTGACGACACCGGGCGAGCCTAGCTCGCCATTCATCCGGTCGAGCCGGCCGGCCCGCGCGGGCCGGCCGGCTCCGGTCAGGGGTCAGCCCCGGGCGTGCCGCGCCGCCATCTGGGCGGCGGCGTTCTCGAACTCGGCCATCGCCGCCTTCTTCCAGGGCAGCGGCACCGGCTCGACCAAGGCCCGCTGCATCAGCCCGAGCCCGTCGGCGATGTCCACGCCCGCCGCCTGGAGCCACGGGAGCGGCATCGGCTCCAGCCGGTTGTTCTTGATGTCGGGGATGCCGACCTGGCGCAGCGTCACCCTCGACCCGCCGAGCTGGCGGGCCGCTCCCAGGAACGACTCCTCCGCTCGGGCGCGCAGCACCGCCGCCGTGCGGGGGTCGGCCCCGGCCGCCTGGACGAGCAGGCTGATGCCGGTGGTCGCCTGCTGGAGGTAGCCACGCTGGATGTCCTGCGGCAGCACCGGGTTGACGCCGTAGTCGATCGCGAGGTCGGTGAGGCAGCAGGGGTTCGGGTCGTACTCGACCGGGATGTCGAAGCAGTGCCACTCGATGATGTACCAGCCACCCGGCATCTGCTTGTAGAGCGGGAAGCAGTACGTGAGGTGGAGGCTGCTGGCCTGCGCCGGGCTCGGGGCCGCGACGGTGACCGAGCCGAGGCAGGCCACGAGGGCGACCAGCAGCAGCGCCATCCGGCGTGTCCAGCTGCGGCGTCGCGGCGTGGTGGCCGTGGTCGATTCCATTGATGTCCTTTCCGAAGTGGAGGCGGCCGGACGGCCGGGTGCCCCCTAGGCTCCGGATCGGGGTTCGGCTGGCGTCAAAACGGGATCAAAATCGAACTGTCGCTATGCCGACCGTCCGGTTCCTGGACGCTCCCGCTCTGCCTCAATATGCGCATGGCCCTAGCGACCCTTCCGGCGCTGCGCGACCGGCGCCGCCTCTTCGTGGCGGCCGCACCGGGTTTCGGCAAGTCCTGGCTGGTCCGGTCCTGGCTCGCCGACCAGCCGGTGACCTGGGCCGGCGCCGACTTCGACCCAGGATCGGTCGAGGGCTGGCTCGTCGTCGACGACCTGCCGGACCTGGACACGGCGGCCGCGCGGGCGCTGGCCGGCCGGATCGACACGCTCCACCCGGCCGTACGGGTGATCCTGCTGTCCCGGGCGCCGTGGCCGGGCCGGCTGCCGGCCGGCAGCGCGGCGCTCGACGCGCACGACCTGGCGCTGCCCGAGCCCGAGGTGGTCCAGCTCCTCTCGGCGGATTACGGAGTGGACGACCCGGACCTGGCCGCTGGCGTACACCGGCTCACGGCTGGCTGGCCGTCGCTTGTCCACCTCGCCGGCCGGCACCTGCGCGGCGGCGACCTGGCGAGCCTCTGCGCCCCGGGTGCCGCGCTGGACGCGTTCGTCGCCGAGCACGTGCTCGCGCACCTGCCCGTGGCGTCGCGGCGGCTGCTGCGCCGGCTCGCCGAGCTCGGCACCGCCTGTGAGGACCTGGTCGGCCGGCGGGACCACCGTACGCTGCGGGTGCTGGCGCAGACCGGCCTCGTGGTGCCGGCGCAGGCCCCGCCCGGCGCGTACGGGACGGCGCCGATGCCGCACTGGCTGCGTCCCGTGCCGGCGATCGCCGCGGTGATCGGGCGGCGTGATCCGCTGTCCGAGCCGATGCGCCGGCGGCTGCACGCCGACGCCGCCGACTGGTACACCGAGCGGCGGGTCTGGGGGCAGGCGGCGCGGTCGCGGTCGCTGGCCGCGGATCCGGCGGGCACGCTGGCGCTGCTGCGCGAGCACGGGTCGGCGATCGTCGCGGCCGGCGGCGCGGAGCTGGTCGTCGAGGCGTGCGCCGGGTTGGCGGCCACGGACGGCGACCTCGGCCTGCTGCGCGGCGAGGCACTCGCGGTCACCGGGCGCCTGGACGAGGCGCTGGCCGAGCTGACCCCGCTCGTGGCCGGCCGCTCCACTGTGGAACCGGGGCTGGCCTGGCGCCTCGGCATGGTCTACTACGCCCGCGCCGAGCACCGGGCGGCCTTCGAGGCGCTCGGGCGGGGGCGGATCGACCGCGCCGACACGGCCGACGAGGCGTTGCTGCTGTCCTGGACGGCGACGGCGCACTGGAGTGTTGGCGACGACGACGCCTGCCGGCAGTACGCGTGCCGTGCGCTGGCCGCCGCGTCCGCCGCCGGGGACGGCCGCGCGCTGGCCGCCGCGCACGTCGCGCTGGCACTGCGCGCCGCGCTCGCCGGGGACCGCGCCGGAAACGTCGAGCAGTACACGAAGGCGCTCGGGCACGCCGAGGCGGCGCGGGACGCGGTACAGGCCGCGCGGATCCGCGCCAACCTCGTGTCCCAGCTGCTGGAGGAGGCGCGCTATCCGGAGGCCCTCGCCGAGTCGGCCGAGGCGGTGGCCGCCGCCGAGGCCGCCGGCAATGGCACCGCCCTGCACGTCGCGCTGGTCAACCGCGCCGAGGCGCTGGCCCGCCTGGGCCGGCTCGACGAGGCCGAGCGCTGCGGCGAGCGGGCGCTCGCCATCAGCCAGCGCGCGGGTTCCGGCAAGGCGGCGTATGCGCTCACCGTCCTCGGCGACGTCCGCGCCTGTCGTGGACAGCGCAGCATGGCGCGCGCCGCGTACGAGGAGGCGGTGCGGGCGGCCGGCGCGGACGGGGTACGGCAGTGCTTCGTACCCGCCCTGTCCGGACTGGCCCGGCTCGTGGCGGTCGACGATCCACCCGCCGCACGGGTCCACGCCGAGAAGGCCGTTTCCCTCGCCAGCGGTCCGCTGGCCACCCGCGCGCTGCTCGCGGTGGGGTGGGTCGCCGTGGCCGCCGGCGACCGGGCCGCCGCCACCGACGCGGCCGACCGCGCCGAGCACTCGGCCCGGCTGCACCGCGACCGCGCCGGCCTCGCCGAGGCGCTGGAGCTGCGCGCGGGTACCACCGAACGGCCGTCCGCCCAGCGGATCGCCCTGGTCGAGGCGGCCAGGACCTGGCGTACCACCGGCGCCCGGCTCGACGCGGACCGCGTGGCGTACCAGCTCGGCCTGCTGCCGGGCGCGAGCGCCGAGGAGCGGCTCGCCGCGCGGGTGGCCCGGGGTGCGCTGGAGGCCGCCGGTGTCGTCGTCGCGCCGGCGGGCCTCGCCGCGCGGGCGCCGCATCTGGCGATCCGGGTGCTCGGGCGGTTCGAGGTGATCGTCAACGAGGTCCCGGTGCCGGCCTCGGCGTGGCGGTCGCGCAAGGCCCGGGACCTGCTGCGCATCCTCGTCGCACGCCGCGGGCGCCGGGTCGCGCGCGAGGAGCTCGCCGCCCTGCTGTGGCCCGACGATGACGACGACCTGCGCATCGCCCACCGGCTGTCGGTGGCCCTGTCCACACTGCGGTCCGTACTCGATCCGGACCGGCACTTCCCCGCGGACCACTACGTGTTCGCCGCGCCGGCGGCGCTCGCCGCCGACACCGCGCACCTGGACATCGACCTCGATGCCTTCCTTGGCGAGGCCGAGGTCGGGCACCGGCTGCACGAGCAGCGCCGGCCGGCCGAGGCGCGCGAGGTGCTGGCGGCGGCCGAGCGCCGCTACTCGGGCGACGTCTTCGAGGACGAACCGTATGACGACTGGGCCGTACCGGTGCGGGAGGAGGCGCGGGCGACGTACCTGCGGGTCACCCGGCTGCTGGCCACGCTGGCCGCCGAGCGGGGCGCCACCGACGAGGCGGTCGGCTACCTGCTGAAGATCCTGGCCCGGGACCCGTACGACGAGTCGTGCCACCTCGACGTGACCGACCTTCTCGAGCTGGCCGGCCGCCACGGCGAGGCGATGCGCGCCCGGGCACGGTACGAGGCGGCGATGCGCGAGCTCGGCCGCCCCACCGCCGCGGCCGGCTGAGCCCGTCTCACTTCGCGTCCGTGGCGAAGCCGACGATGTCGTCCAGCTGTGGCCGGTAGCCGTCGGAGGTGTCCACGACGAGCGTCGGCGCGTCCAGCGTTATCCACTCGAAGGAGTCGAGCGTCTGGCGACCCGAGGCGAGCGCGTCCAGCAGCTCCCGATCCGCGTGCGCGGCCCGGTGCGGGTCATGCGCGAGGCGCCAACGGATGCGGTCGTACGCGACGTAGGGCCGCGCCGTGCACTTGATGATCCGTAGCTCGGCCGACTCGCCCAGCTCGGTGAGCCCGGGCCGCCAGAGACGGTCCTGGTAGGCGGCTTCGGCCACAACGGTCACGCCCGCTTTGAGCAGCACGGACAGCATGCGGAAGAACACGTCGAGGGTGGCGTAGTCGAACGGATCCCCGGCCATGACGGTGTGGTGACCAGCGGCCAAGACCATGCCCTGCTTGATCTCGTCGCGCACCACGACCGGGCAGCCAAGGCGCCGCCCCAGGTCGTGGGCGAGCGTGGTCTTCCCGGTGCCGGGCGGCCCGCTCACCGCGACCAACTTAGGCAATCTCACCAGGATTCACGGAGTGCGGCGCTGGATCGTACGGCTGATGTCGCGGGACGAGACGATCCCGACGAGGTCGTTGTCCCTCATCACCAGCGCCCGCCCTTCCGCACACTCGTTCAGCCGGGGAAGCAGCTCGCTGACCGACTCGTCCGGTGTCGTGAGCGTGAGCTGGTCCTCGGGGCAGGCTACCTCCCGCAGGCTCGTGTCGCCGCGCCGTTCGGGCGGCACCTGCCGGACGCGGTCCAGGGACACCAACCCGACCGGACGGCCGTCCTCGGCGAGCGGGAAGGCGCTGTATCCGCGGCGCATCAGGTAGTGGTCGAGGAAGTCGGCGACGGACGTGTCCGGCGGTACGGTCTCGGGCTTCGGGGTCATCACGTCGCTCACCGGCACCTCGGACAGCGATTCGAGGGACCGAATCCGGTACTCCTCGATGCCGGCCGAGGCGACCATGAACCAGCCGAGCAACGCGACCCACAACCCGCTGAAGCCGAAACCCCTGAGCAGCTCGACAAGGCCGAGGGCGATCACCACGGTGCCCAGCCCCCGGCCGACCCAGGCAACGGTGAGCGTGGCCCCGGTCGGGTCACCGCGGTACTTCCACAGGGCCGCGTGGAGGATGCGGCCGCCGTCCAGCGGTGCCACCGGTACGAGGTTGAGGGCCGCTATGCCCAGGTTGATGACGGCGAGCCAGGTCAGGACGCCGGCCACCAACCCGGTCGAGCCGGCGAGCCGTAAGAGGGCCGCCGCGCCACCGAAGAGCGCGCCTACCGCCAGGCTCACCAGCGGGCCGGCGGCGGAGATCCGGGCCTCGGCACGCGGACTGGGCGTGCCGCCGGTTATGTTCGCCACGCCACCAAGCGCCCACAACGTGATCTGCCGGACCTCGAAACCCGCCCGCTTGGCGGCGAACACGTGCGACACCTCGTGCGTCACGAGGCCGGCAAGGAAGATCAGGGCGACGATGACGCCCGACGCGTCATATACCCAGTTCGCGTAGCCCGGATAGACGTCCGGCAGGGTGCCCTCAGCCAGTACCCCGGCGATGACCAGGACCAGGACCAGGACACTCCAGTTGACCCGGACCTGGACACCAGCGATGGTCCCGACCCGGGCACTAGCCATCGGCGATTTGCGCATCTCACCCTTCTCCGGTCGGCAGTGTCTACCCGCTCCGGATCGCACCAAACCGGACCGACCAGGCCGCCCGCCCGGCGGGCCGGCGGTTCAGCGCGAGCCGCCGCCGTCGAAGTGGGCGCGGGCGCGCTCCACGTCGGGCAGCGTGACGGTCGTCCAATGCAGTAATGCGTCGATGAGGTCTTGCAGCGACTTTCCCAGCAGCGTGATCCGGTACTCCACGGCGACCGGCCGCGTGCTTGTCACGACGCGCTCGACCATCCCATTGCGCTCCAGCCGCCGCAGGGTCGCCACGAGCGACTTCTGTGTCACGACGGGGATCGCGCGGCGAAGCTCGTTGAAGCGCGACGGCCTCTCGCACAGGGCGTCGAGTACCTGTAGCGACCACTTGTCCAGCACCTGGTCGAGCAGCTCACGGTGCCGCTCGGTGAGCGCGGTTTCGTTCATGACACCTAGTCTCGTTGAAGTTTCCTTCGGGCACCAGGTAGATGTTGGATACCTACTTCGCCGATGAAGGGACACCCCATGGCAGTGCAGCTGCTGACCCCGGAGGGCATGTTCGCCCCCGTTCCGTACCACCACGTCTCGATCAGCACAGGTACCCGTCACGTGCACGTGGCCGGCCAGATCGCACGCGACGCCGACGGCAAGCCCGTCGCGACGGGCGACCTCGCCGGCCAGGTCGCCCACGCGCTGCGCAACACGGCGCGCGGCCTAGCCGGCGCCGGGGCGAGCTTCGCCGACGTCGTACGCCTCCGGTTCTTCGTCACGCACTGGAGCCCGGACAAGTACCACGACTTCATCGCGGGCATCGAACGCGTCGCGGACGAGCTGGGCCTCCCGCAGCCGTTGCCGCCGCTGTCCGCGATCGGCGTCGACTACCTCTTCGAACCCGACGTGCTCGTCGAGGTCGAGGCCTACGCCGTGCTCGACTGACCCCCAGCCACCAACCGGCGCTTTAGCTGGTTTGTCCGCATGCCAGTCGGAGCACGCCAGCGATCGTGGTATTTAGCTGTCGCTATAACCACAGCTAAATACCACGATCTGCTGGATCGTGGCCGGGTGCGGCGCCGGTCGAGCGTTCACGATTCGACCGGCTCTGGTCGGTGCGCGGATGGGTGGGTCGCGGGCTCGCCGCCGGCCTTGCCGGCCGAGTTTGGTTGTGAAGCGCGGAGGGTGAGGCCGCGGGAGCAGCGGTCTGGACCACCGCGGACGTCGCGGTAGCTCAAGTCTCCATCATGGACGGAGAGACCGGCCCGGACTAGGCGGCGGCGGCGCTGGTGCTCTGGCGGACGACTAGCTGCGTGGCGAGCTCGATCCGGGGACGTCCGGTCGTTGCCCTTCGACGAGGCGCAGTAGGGTGCGGACCGCGGCGGCGCCCATCTCGTGCAGTGGTTGGCGGACCGTTGTCAGTGGCGGCGCGGTCCACTGGGCGAAGCTCCGGTCGTCGAAGCCGACGACGCTGATGTCGCCGGGCACCCGCAGCTCGCGCTGCCGCACCGCCTCCAGGACGCCGGTGGCCTGCTCGTCATTGCCGGCGAATACGGCCGTCGGCGGGTCGGCCAGCTCTAGCAGGGACCGCGCCGCCTCCAGGCCGCCGTCGTGCCGGAACTCCGCGTACCGCACCAGCTCGCCGTCGAGCGGAAGGCCGGCTGCCCGGAGGGCCGCGCGGTAGCCGGCGACGCGGGCGCGGGTGCACAGCAGCTGCTCGGGCCCGCCGATCGCGGCGATCCGGCGGTGGCCCAGCTCGATCAGGTGCTGGGTGGCGCTGTACCCGCCGGCCCAGTCGGTGACGCCGACCGACGGGACGTCGACCGGTGGATGGCTGACCCCGTCGACCACGACGTACGGCACCTTGCGGCGATCCAGCTCGGCGCGTTGCTCTCCGGTCAGCCCGCAGACCACGAGGATCACGCCCTGCGAGCCGCTGACCGGGAGCGAGTCGCTGCGCTGCTGGACCGTGGACAGGACCACGCCGTAGCCAGCGGTCGCGGCTATCTCCTCCACGCCGGCCATGACGCCCAGGCACCAGCCGCAGTCCACCTCGCTGATCACCAGCTCGATGAGCCCGCGCTGGTCGCGGCGATGGGTGGTACGCCGCCGGTAGCCTTGCTCCTCCAGCAGGCGCTGGACGACGACGCGGGTGCTCTCCGACACCTCGGTGTGGCCGTTCAGCACCCTCGACACGGTCGCGATGGAGACCCCGGCCGTACGAGCGATCTCGGCCAGGGTCACTCGCTCCCGTTGTGGCACTTTGGCAGCATACGCAGCCCGGCGACGACCACCCAACAGATTTCAGCCGTCCAGGTGGCTGACCAGGGCGGCCAGGAACTCCTCCGGCTGGTCCAGGTGCGGCGAGTGGGCCGCCTCCGTCAGCACCATCTCCTGGTACCGGCCGCCGGCCGCCGCGTACCGGTCGAGCACGGCCCGGGTCTGCCCGACCATCGGCTGCGGCGGGCAGGACTCGATACCGGGCCAACCCGGGATCGCGCCGATCGAGCCCAGGTACGCCAGGTCGTACAGGGAGGTGTCGGAGACGATGACGTCCTCCGCGCCGCGGATCCACAGCACGGGCGGCTTGGGGTCCACTTCGGACAGTCCGTCCAGCCGCAGGTGGGTCGGGGCCATGGTGTTGAGCACGCCGCGGTCGCCCGGCGCGAAGCCCGGCCAGATGTCGCTCGTCTTACCGGTACCGGGATAGTTGTCGTCACCCACCACAGTGGACAGCATCGACTCGACGTAGACGTCGATGAGGTCGGGTACCAGCGGTGGCTTGACGTAGTGCGCGAGCAGCACCTGGCGGGGCGAGAGCGGCGAGTCCTCGCCGCGGTCGCCGTCGGCCAGCCGGCTGACAAAGTCCGGGTTTGCCGCACCGCCACCGGAGCCCGCACCGTCCGGCGAGATCAGCTCGCCGTCGAGGCCGCGCGTACCGCCGAAGCCGTACGGCGACACCGGGTTGACCAGGATGAGCGAGGCCACCTGCTCCGGCCGGTCCAGCAGGTACTGCTCGACCACGCCACCGCCCATGCTCCAGCCCACGAGGTGTACCGGCGCCAGGTCGAGGGCCTGGACCAGCGCGGCCACGTCGTCCGCGAAGTCACGCAGCCCGCGGGTGGCGTCCACCGGCGCCTGGTCCGTGTCGCCGAAGCCGCGCAGGTCCAGCGCGAGCGGCCGGTACCGGTCCGGCAGCGCGAGCATCGTCTGCTGCCAGAACAGGCTGGACGAGACGTTGCCGTGTACGAACAGCACGGGCGGGCCGCTGCGGCCGTCGACCTCGAGGACGTTGACGGTCAGGCGCTCAGTCCGCACCCGCCGGGCGGACAGGCCAGGTAGCAATGTGGACACTTCAGATCACCCCAGGTTTTATGATGGCGGCGGCGACCTCGGTGGCGCCCGGGTCGTCGAGGACGATGGTGTAGTGGTTGGCGCCGGGGATCGTGCGGAGCGGGATCCGGTCCGCGATCGGTTCCGGGTCGCGGTAGAGGGCCGTCGGCTCGTCGAACATGCCACGTTCGGCCCGGAGGAAGACGGCGGGACGGCGTAACCGCTGCCACGCCTTGGCGGGCGCGTCGCCGAAGTTCAGGTCGATGTAGTCCTGCCGCATCGCGTCCGGCGACACGCGGCTGCGCAGCTCGGGCTCCATGCCGGTCAGATCGTAGTCCACATAGGACTCGATGGTGGCGGACCAGGTGTGGAAGGCGGGATGCGCCCGCCAGAAGTCGTGGTACGCGGCACGGTCGGCGAACCGCATGGTGAGCCGCCGAGCGGCCGCACCGAGCGCGGCGTCCAGCTGCTCCTCCGGTGTACCTTCCCCCGGTGCGGGCAGCGGCGGGCCACCGTCCACAAGCACCAGTCGGCTGACCCGGTCGGGGTAGAGGTCCGCGAGCACGAGTGCCACGAAGCCGCCCATCGAGTGTCCAGTGACGACGGTGCTCGACAGGCCGAGCGTGTCCAGCACCGCGAGGCAGTCGGCCGCGTGCCGCTCCATGCCGTACGGCCCGGGCAGCTCGGCACTACCACCCCGGCCGCGCAGGTCCACCGCGGCCAGCGTCCCGGCGCCGCCGAGCCGCTCGGCCACCACGGCCCACGACAGGTGGGAGGCGGTGATGCCGTGCACGGCCAGGACGACGGGAGCGCCGTCGCCCCACAGGCCGACCGTCAGGTCACCGCCGTCGACAGGTACCGAGATGCGGCGGTACCCGCTCATCGGGCGGTCCAGCCGCCGTCGAGCACCAGCGAGCTGCCGTTGACGAACGAGGCGGCGTCGGAGCACAGGTACAGGACCGCCTCGGCGACCTCGGCCGGCTCGATCAGCCGCTTGATGGCCGGCTCGGTCAGCATGATCTTCTCCACGACCTCGGACGGCGGGATGCCGTGCGTCGCCGCCTGGGCCGCGATCTGGTTCTCCACGAGCGGCGTGCGCACGTACGCGGGGCAGACGGTGTTGGACGTGACCCCGCGCGGGCCGCCCTCCAGCGCGAGCACCTTGGACAGCCCTTCGATGCCGTGCTTGGCGGTCACGTACGCGCTTTTGAACGCGGAGGCACGCAGCCCGTGCACGGACGAGATGTGGACGATGCGTCCCCAGCCCTTCTCGTACATGCCCGGCAGCAGCCGCTGGATGAGCAGGAACGGCGCCTCCACCATCAGGGTGAGCATGCGGTGGAACGTCTCCGGTGGGAACTGCTCGACCGGCGCCACGTGCTGGATGCCCGCGTTGTTCACCAGGATGTCCGCGGACACGTCCAGCTCGGCGAGCCGCGCCAGGTCCGTCAGGTCCACCACCAGGCCCTCGCCCGACCCGCCCAGGTCGGCCGCGACGTCGTGCACCCGCTCGTCGCGATCCACCAGCACGACCCGCGCACCCGCCGCGGCGAACGCCCGGGCACACGCGGCACCGATGCCGGAGGCGGCGCCGGTCACCAGCGCGGTCCGCCCGGACAGATCAACTTGCGCCATGAGCGGATCTTACGACCAGCCGCTGTGAACGCCCGGCGCCCAGGGACGGGTGCCGCGGTGCGATGACTTTCGGCCCTCGCCGGGGTTGTAGGTGTGACGAACCATCAACCCCAGGAGGACCGGACCACCATGCCGACCGACGAAGACCTGATCCGCGAGCTGATCGAGCGCTGGGCGGCCGCCGTACACGACGGCGACCTCGACGCGGTGACCGCCCACCACGCCGAGGACATCGTCATGTACGACGTGCCACCGCCGTACGAGGGTCTGCGTGGCCTGGACGCCTACCGGAAGGTGTGGCCGCCGTTCTTCGGCTGGCAGGCCGGGGGCGCGTCGTTCGAGATCGAGTCGCTGCACGTCACCGCCGGGCAGGACGTCGCCTTCGCGTACGCCCTGCTGCGCTGCGGCACCCCTGCCGACCTCGCGGCCAACCCCGGCAACCGCCTGCGGCTGACCCTCGGGCTACGCAAGCTCGGCGGCCAGTGGGTCGTCACCCACGAACACCACTCGTTCCCCACATCTGACCAGCTCAGCTCGCGGGGGCGCCGAACCACCGGGGCAGGTGGTCGAGCAGGTCCTGCTGATCGTCACCGGCCCACGCCACGTGGCCGTCGGGCCGCAGCAGCACGGCGGGTACGTCCAGCTCCTCGCTGACGTCGACGACGTGGTCGACGCGGTCCGCCCAGCCCGCCACCGAAAGCTGGCCGGTCTGGTCGAGCAGCAGGCCCCGGCCGGCGTGCGTCAGCTCGTACAGGCGTCCCCGCTTGAGCCGCACGTCCCGCATCCGCCGGCCGAGCAGCTCGTGGCCCTCGCCGAAGTCGTAACGGACCGCGAGCGCGGTGATCTTCTCGATCAGGTGCCGGTTCACGTCCTCGAAGTCCATCAGCTCCGACAACAGCCGGCGCACCGCCTGCGCCCCCGGCTCGGTGGATATCAGCTCCGCCTGCGCGCGAGTGTTGTCCAGCACATCGGCGGCGACCGGGTGCCGCTCGGTGTGGTAGCTGTCCAGCAGCCCTCCGGCGCCCAGCCGGCGATCTCGGCGGCGAGCTTCCAGCCGAGGTTGAACGCGTCCTGGATGCCGAGGTTCATCCCCTGCCCGCCCATCGGCGGGTGGATGTGCGCCGCGTCGCCCGCCAGCAGCACCCGGCCGACCCGGTAGCGCTCGGCCTGCCGGGTGGCGTCGCCGAAGCGGGACAGATGGCGAGGCGAGTGCACGCCGAAGTCGGTGCCGGCGTACACCCGTAGCTGTTGCTTGAACTCCTCGATGGTCGGCGGCGCCGTGCGATCCTCGGCCACCCCCTCGGCGGGAACGAGGACCCGGTACACCCCTCCCCTCCCCGAACGGCCCGAGGCCGAACCGCTTCTGGGTTTTGCGGACCTCGGCCACCACCGCGGCCACCGTCTCCTGTGGCGCGGTCACCTCCATCTCGCCCAGGAGCGTGTCGGCCGTGCTGGGCTCGCCGGGGAAGGCGACGCCGAGCAGCTTGCGTACCGTGCTGCGGCCGCCGTCGCACCCGACGAGGTAGCGCGAGCGCAGCCGCGTACCGTCGGCCAGCTCGGCGGTCACCCCGTCGCCGTCCTGGCTCAGCCCCACCAGCTCGCAGCCGCGCCGGATCTCGGTACCGAGCTCGGCGGCATGCTCGGCCAGCAGTCGGTCGCTGGTGGGCTGCGGCATGCCGAGGACGTAGCCGTGCGCGGTGTCCAGCCGCTCGGGCGCGGGCTTCTGGATCCCGGCGAAGAAACCGTGGAGCGGGTGCCGCTTGCCGTTCGCGAGGAACCGCTCCAGCAGACCGCGCTGGTCCATCACCTCGATGCTGCGCACGTGCAGGCCGAGCGAGCGGACGAACGCGGCCGGCTCCGCCTCCTTCTCCAGCACGAGCACCCCCACGCCGTGCAGCCGCAACTCGCTGGCCAACATCAGTCCGGTCGGTCCCCCGCCAGCGATGATCACGTCAAACATGAAACCCCATTGTTCGGCCGCCTGCGCCGCGCGATCCGGCGGTATTTCCGCAGGCTCCGGCTCCGGCCGACGATTCTGCGCCACGACCCGGGTCTTGCCGCAAGACCCGGGGTGCGGTATACGTTAGAAGTGGCGGGGAGTGCGTTCCCGCCTTTCGCGTCTCAGGCGCGTGAGGATGCGGAATGTGGGTTCGGCTCAGCACTGACAGCGTGCCGAAGACCGACCGGTTCGGCTGGTGGCACCAGATGACCACCACCACCCTGATCCCCACGATTCTGGCTACCGCGGACGCGACAAGCTTCGACGCCGACGCCGATGTCTTGGACCTGGGCGCGGGTCAACAAATAACCCGCATGACGTACCGGCCCGTCACCAGCCGGCGTACGCCCAGACTGATCCAGTGCAGCGACCCGGAGTACTACCAGCTGTCGCTCACCGTGTGCGGGCGAATGGGCCTGTCCCAGTCCCGCCGCGACACCACTCTGGCGGCCGGCGACCTGGCCTTCTACGACTCCTCCCGGCCTTTTCACGGGTGGACAGCCGCCGAGGACGGCAAGGTGGTCCACACCGTTGCCCATTTCCCCAGAAGTGCCGTGCCCGCGCGGCGGGATCTGCTGGAGGGCCTGACCGCCACGCGCATTCCTGGCGACACCGGCTTCGGTGGCCTCCTCGCCCACCTGCTCATGCAAGTCACGACTGACCCGGGCCAGTACCAGGCAGCAGATGCCGTCCGGCTCTCCGCCCTGCTGCTGGACCTGGTCGCCGCCACCGCGGCCCAACGCGCGGGCCGCGCCGAGTACGTCGGCGCGGAGACCCGCTGGCGTGCCTTGGCGGTGGGCATCGATGCCTTCATCCGTCGCCACCTGGGCGATCCCCACCTGACGCCCGCGCAGGTGGCCGCGGCGCACCACATCTCCGTCCGCACCCTCCACCGCCTCTTTCGGCAGCGCGGCACCACAGTGGCCGCGCACATCCGCCGCCAGCGCCTGGAGGCCGCCCGCCGCGATCTCACCGACCCCGCCCTGGGCGCCCTGCCCGTGCACGCCATCGGCGCCCGCTGGGGCTTTCCCCGCCCAGCTGATTTCGCCCGCGCATTTCGCACCGCCTACGGCATCCCGCCCGCGACTACCGCGAGCAGCAGCACTGACACACCGGTCGACGAAGGGGCGGTCGCGGGCGGGCGGTCGGGTGTACGAAGTGGACGGTAGGCTGCGCGTGGCGGTCCGCGCCAACCCCTCAAGAAGGATGTCACCCATGACCGACAGATCGTCGACCGACAGTGGGGCCTATCCCAAGATTGACGTTTCCGTGCCGCACTCGGCCCGGATCTGGAATTACTGGATGGGCGGCAAGGACAACTATGCCGCGGACCGCGCTGCCGGAGACGCCTACAAGGCGCAGTTTCCTGGCATCGTTCCTTTGGCGAAGCAGTCCCGGCAGTTTCTCATCCGCGCCGTCCGTCACCTGGCCGCGGAGGCGGGCGTCCGCCAGTTCCTCGATATCGGCACCGGCCTGCCCACCATGGAAAACACCCATGAGGTCGCCCAGCGCGCGGCCCCGGACTCCCGGATCGTCTACGTCGACAACGACCCGGCGGTGCTGGCGCACGCCCGCGCGCTGCTCGCCAACACCACCGACGAGGGCGTGACCGGCTACGTCGACGCCGACTTCCACAACCCGGACCAGATCGTGGCCGACGCCCATCACATTCTGAACTTCACCAGGCCGATCGCGGTCATGTTCATGGGGGTCCTGGGCCACGTCGCCGACTACGACGAGGTGCGCTCCATCGTGGCCCGGGTGATGGACGCCGTCCCCTCCGGCAGCTACCTCGTGCTGTGGGACAGCACCAACACGAGCGAGGGGTTCGACGAGGCGCAGGAGGGCTACGACGATACGGGGGCCGTCCCCTACGTGCTGCGCAGCCCGGACGAGGTGGCCGGCTGCTTCGAGGGCCTGGAGATGGTGGATCCGGGACTCGTGTCGATCTCGCTGTGGCGGCCGGACCCGGCCAACGGCGACGCCGTCGAGGCGGTAGACGGGTACGGCGCGGTGGCGCGCAAGCCCTGACGCCAGCCACCCCCACGCACAGGCCGCGCCCGCCCCAGTCCAGGTGACCGGGTGCGGGCGCATCGGCCTTTACCGCACGAGGTCGTAGCGCCAGTCGTTGCTGCGCATGAACTGCCCAGGCGGGTACTCGAAGTCTGTCTCGCCCATGAGCGCGAAGCCGGCCTTGCGGCAGACCGCGTTGGACGCCGCGTTCGCGACGCTGGGAAACGCGTGGAGCCACCGGTGGCGGGCATCCCCTGGGCCGCCGCGATGACCGCTCGCACGGCGGCGGTCGCGACGCCCCGACCCTGGAACTCCGGCAGCACGTTCCAGCCCGACTCGTACACCGGCTCTCCGTGCCACAGCCGGCTCCAGAACGCGACGCTGCCGGCGGCCTCGCCGCTGGCCAGCTCGATCCGGAACATCCGGCCGTCCTCCAGCGCGAGGTAGCGCTGATGCCGCGCCACAACCTCCTCGTCTGTCTCCGGACCCCCGACGTGCTCACGCATCCGCGGTGTGTTGATCCGGCGCAGTAGTGACAGGTCGTCAGCGGACCACGGCACAAGCCGGACGGTAGCTTCCCCATCGGATCACCGTCTCTCGCGTATGCCAGCGCGGCAACCCGAGCCGCGACGGTCGCTCCGCGGGAATTTTCGAAATTCGTCTCGCGGAGCTGTCGATTTCGCGGTGACCCGCTCGTGGGGAGTGCGTAGGAGCGATTTTCGACGGATGGAGCGCCACCCATGGAAACGACGACTGCCACCGCCGCCCCGGCCCGTGCCGGCCGCCGCGAGTGGATAGGGCTGGCCGTGCTGGCCCTCCCCACGCTACTGCTCGCGCTCGACACGAGCGTCCTCTACCTTGCCCTCCCCCAGGTCAGCGCCGATCTCGGCGCGGACGGCAACCAGACGCTGTGGATCCTGGACATCTACTCGTTCGTGCTGGCCGGCTTCCTGGTCACCATGGGCACGCTCGGCGACCGGATCGGGCGCCGCCGGCTGCTGCTGATCGGGGCGGCCGCGTTCGGCGGGGCGTCGATCCTCGCCGCGTACTCGACCAGCGCCGAGATGCTCATCGCCACCCGCGCGCTGCTCGGCCTGGCCGGCGCGACGCTGATGCCCTCGACGATGGCGCTGATCCGCAACATGTTCCCCGACCCGAAGCAGATGGGCACCGCGATCGGGGTCTGGTTCAGCTGCTTCATGGGCGGGATGGCGATCGGCCCGCTGGTGGGCGGCGCGATGCTGGAGCACTTCTGGTGGGGCTCGGCGTTCCTGCTCGGCGTGCCGTTCATGGCGTTGCTGCTGGTCGTCGGCCCGGTGCTGCTGCCGGAGTACCGCACGTCCGGCGCGGGCCGCCTCGACCTGGCCAGCGTCGGCCTGTCGCTGGCCGCGATCCTGCCGGCGATCTACGGCTTGAAGGAGCTGGCCCGGGGCGGCTGGGACCCGGTCGCCGCCGGCGCCGTCGTGGTCGGCCTCGCCGTCGGCGTCGTCTTCGTACGGCGCCAGGGCACCCTCGCCGACCCGCTGCTGGACCTGCGCCTCTTCGGGTACCGGGTGTTCCGCTCGGCGCTGAGCGTCTACCTGCTCACCGGTGTGGTGATGGCCGGCGTGTCGCTGATGTCGACCGTGTACCTCCAGTCGGTGCTGGAGCTGTCCACCCTGCGCGCCGGGCTCTGGCTGCTGCCGCACAACGTGGCCCTCGTCGCCGGCTTCCTGCTCGCGCCGCGGCTGGCCGCCCGCTTCCGGCAGGCGTACGTGATGGCGGCCGGCATGGTGTTCGCGGCCGCCGGGCTGGCGCTGCTCCTTCTGGTCGAGCCGGGCGACACCGCGCTGCTGGTGACCGGTCTGGTGCTCGCGCACGCCGGCATCTCGCTGCCGATGGCCCTGTCCGCCAACATCATCATCGGCGCGGCGCCGGCGGAGAAGGCCGGATCGGCGGCCTCGCTGATGGAGACCAGCGCCGAGTTCGGCATCGCGATGGGCGTGGCGACGCTGGGCACGCTCGGTACCGCGATGTACCGCGGCAGCTTCGAGGCCCCGGCGGCCGTGCCGGCGGATGCGGCCGAGGCGGCACGGGAGAGCATCACGGCGGCGGGTGGCGCGGCGGCGGGGCTGCCCCCGGCGCCGGCCGCCGAGCTGCTGCACGCGGCGCAGGCGGCGTTCACCTCCGGCCTGAACGTGGTGGGCGCGGTCGGTGCGGCCGTCTTCCTGGTCCTCGCCGTGATCGTGTACCGGGGCTCGCGCCCGGCCTGAGCGCGCGTGACCCGGTGGGACCGGCACCACACCCGAATAGAGTGCGGGTGTGGTGTCGGATCGGGGCAGAGGCGTTCGTAGAAGAAGTGAGCGGCCGCCCACGAGGGGCGCCCAAACCACAGGAGATGATCCGAGATGCAGTACCTGGTTTCCGTGATCTTCGACCAGCCTGGCCTCGCCACCCCGGACGAGGCGGCTGCGATCGACGTGTTCAACGACCAGCTTGTGGCCGAGGGCCACTGGGTCTTCGCCGGCGGCCTCGCGTCGCCCAGCACGGCCACCGTCATCGACAACCGGGGTGGTGAGGCGATGTTCACCGACGGGCCCTTCGTGGAGACGAAGGAGTTCATCGCCGGCTTTTGGATCATCGAGGCCGCTGACCTCGACGTGGCGCTCAAGCTCGCCGCGGAGGGCTCCAAGGCCTGCAACCGGAAGGTCGAGGTGCGGCCGTTCCTGTGAGCGCGGTCGACGTCCGGGAGGCGATCACCCAGGCACACACGCGGGAGTGGGCACGGGTGGTCGCCGCCCTGACCCGGCGTTTCGGTGACCTCGACATCGCCGAGGAGGCAGCGGCCGAGGCGTTCGCGACCGCCGTCGAGCGATGGCCGGCCGACGGGGTACCCCCCAACCCCGGCGCCTGGCTGACCACCACCGCAAGCCGCAAGGCCATCGACCGGATCCGGCGCGAGGACAAGCGTGACGACAAGCAGAAGGAGGCTCAGATGTTGTACGACGACGAGCCGCCCGAGCCGCTCGGCGCGATCGAGGACGAGCGGCTCCGGCTGATCTTCATCTGCTGTCACCCGGCGCTCGCGATGGAGACCCGCGTGGCGCTGACGCTGCGCATGGTCGGCGGTCTGACCGTGCCCGAGATCGCCCGTGCCTTCCTGGTGCAGGAGACCGCCATGGGGCAGCGGATCACCCGCGCGAAAGCCAAGATCAAGGCGGCTCGCATCCCTTACCGGGTGCCGTCCGCGGAAGACCTCCCGGGACGCGTCTCCGGCGTACTCTCCGTCCTCTTCCTGGTCTTCAACGAGGGCTACCTGGCGACCGGCCCGGACACCGATCCCGTACGTCCCGACCTGACCGGCGAGGCGATCCGGCTCACTCGCCTGATCCGTGCCCTCATGCCGCAGGACGGCGAGGTGGCCGGGCTGCTGGCGCTGATGCTCCTCACGGAGGCCCGCCGCGCCGCCCGGGTCTCGGCGAGCGGCGAGCTTGTCGCCCTCGCCGAGCAGGACCGCGGGGCCTGGGACGCGGCGCTGGTCGCCGAGGGTCATCGGCTGGTGCGCGAGCGCCTGGCCACGAAGGTGGCGCCGGGTCGCTACCAGATCCTCGCGGCGATCAACGCCGTGCACACCTCCGCCCGCGACGTGCGCGACACCGACTGGTCACAGGTCGTCGCCCTCTACGACCAGCTCGTCCGCCTCGACCGCTCGCCGATCGTCGCCCTCAACCGGGCCGTCGCGGTCGCCGAGCTCGACGGCCCGCAGGTGGCACTGTCGGCCGTCGACCGGCTCGAGGGCACGCTTGCCGGCTATCACGCCTACCACGCGACCCGCGCCGACCTGCTGCGCCGGCTGGGCCGCGGTCAGCAGGCGCGCGCGGCGTACGACAAAGCCATCGAGCTGGCGGGCAACACCGCCGAGACCGCCTACCTGAAACGCCGCCGCGACCAGCTCGGCTAGCGTTCGCAGCACGCGCACTCGAAGTGCTCACGGCTAACCGGTGACGTACTTGCCGATCGCGTCGACGTACTGCTGGGCGCTGGGCTCGGTGTAGACGTGGGGGGCTCCGATCGGCAGGCGTTCGGGGCACTCGGTGACCTCGCCGGCGATCTGCGCCTGGTGGATGAGCCGGCCGGTGCGCG
The DNA here is from genome assembly GCF_011764545.1 of Phytohabitans flavus. GTDB lineage: Bacteria > Actinomycetota > Actinomycetes > Mycobacteriales > Micromonosporaceae > Phytohabitans > Phytohabitans flavus. Next base: position 3,112,622 of record NZ_AP022870.1, read on the forward strand.
TCTCATACACCTTCACGGTGAACTCGCCCCGGTACATCGGCAGCGGAATCGGGACCTTGACCAGCCCGGGCTGGCGCGGGTCGGTGTACTCGCAGGTGTCCACTGTGTTGTGCGCCCGCTCGTCCGCCTCCACGCAGGCGACGGCCTGCACCTCGGCTGGGTCGTTGGATCTCCACGCGCCGGAGAAAACGGCCTTGTTCTTCTCGTCGTGGATCACCTGCGGCTGGGCCCACCTGCCGCCTTGCCGCAGGTTGTAGTCCCTGGCGAACACCAATGTCGGACGCGGAGGTGTCTGTCCGTAGGACGGCGCGTCCGGAAACACCGTCCCGTCGCAGGCGGCCGAGAGTCCACTCACGGTCACCGGCAGGTCGCTCTTGGGCGGGCCGAGCGAGCGGACCACCTGCCAGGTCACCAGCGCGATCACCACCAAGCCTGCGCCGACGAACAGCACCCACTGCGTCGTGCGCCGGGGCTCTGCCGGCGGCCGCGCCGCGGCGAACGGCGCCTGCGGGGCCGCGGCCGCCTGGGCGGTGGCCCTCGTGTACACCTGCTGCGCCAGCGGGTCCAGCGTCGCCGGTCCGACGCCGGCCACAAGACTCGCCAGTGGCGGCGGCAGCTCGCGACCGGAGGCGAGCCGGCGCTCGATCAGCCCGGTCCAGTCCAGCGCGGCCGCGGCGAGGTTCGGATCGTTGCGGGCCAGCCGGCGCAACACGTCGCGTACCTCGTTGAACTCGTCCGCGCCGACATCGCTCAGGTATGCCCGCACCCCGTCGACCAAGCGGCCATCCGGGGTCCCGTCGTTCGGCTTCGCACCCCGCGCCAAAGCCTCGACGAGCCGGCAGGCGATGGTTGCGGACCAGGCCAACCGGACAGCTGGCTCCATAGAGAGAACCCCGCGTAGGTATCGACTCCCATGACACTATCGCGGCCAGCGGTGCGTATCCTTCCCGCGTGGGGCTGCGGTTCGAGACGCGTGTGTCCGACTCGCCGTGGGTCGACACGGTGTGGACCGCCGTACGGCAGATCGAACGCGCACGCGGTGCGATCGCCCTGGGCCTGGATCAGCCGACGACGTCGTAGATCAGCTTCACGATGCCGTTCGGGTAGGCCGCGGACTCCCGGAGGCTCAGCACCTGCTTGTCCTTGTCCGCCTGGCTGAACAGGCTCTTCCCGCCGCCGAGCAGCACGGGGAAGACGAGCAGGTTGTACCGGTCGATCAGGCGCGCGTGGGCAGTTCCTTGTAGGCGGCGTGGTCGTCCGAGTCGCGCCAGACCGGCGCGAACAGCTCGTAGCTCCGCCGGCCGAACAGCAGCGCCGTCGTCTCCTCGAGCTCCTCGCCCTTGAGCGCGAAGGCCTCCGGCAGGAACTCGACGTCATTGACCACCCAGCCGCCGCCGCGGTGCTCCTCACCGGGCCCACCGCCGGGTGAGTCCAGAACGCCGTCGAGCGAGACGAACCCGGTGTAGACCAGTTCACGCATGTGCTGTACTCCTGCTAGTCAGGCGACGAGATCGCTGCCCATGTTAGGGAGCGGTCACCGCGGCCGTCTTGTACAGAAACGACAGCGGTCTGGGTCATGGCTGCCGCTCCGGTGGGTGGGACAGTTCCTCGCGCCGCCGGCCGATCTCGATCCGGCCGCCACTGATCCGGGTGATGTCGGACCAGCGGACGATCAGCGAGCGCCCGGTCAGGCGACGCAGCAGCGGCGTCAACGGCCACGGGCCGCGCAGGTCCTCCCGCCGGGCGTAGCCGAGACGGTGGGCGATGCCGATGGGGCCGCACTCCAGGGCGGTGAGGCGATACCGCACCTTCGCGCCGGGCCGGTCGCCTGGCCGGGCCTCGAATCGCAGATCGCGGACCGTGCCGACCGGCTGCCCGTCGATGGCGTACACGGTCGCGCCGAGCAGGTCGGTGGCCCTCACGAGCCCGCTCCCGGTATCCGGCGGATGATGTGGTCCCGCGTCCAGTCCCGGAGCCGGTCGGCGTCGAGCTTGTCCCGGGAGACCTTGAGCCGCAACTGTAGGCGGTCGACGAAGTCGACGTGCTCGACGGGAATCCGGTTCGGGTAGGCGTCGTTGTTCGGCCGCAACCGCCGCCCGATCGCGGCCCACCACTCGCCGAGCCGGCCGCCGATGCGGGGGCCCAGGGCGGTCGGCCCGCACAGGAGCGCGGAAAGGTACGGCTCGCCGCCGTCGCCCGGCTCGGTCAGCTCCAGATCGTCGACCCGGCCCACCGTCGAGCCGTCGACGTCGAAGATCTGCCGGTCGAGCAGCAGTTCGTCGGCGGTGAACTCGCTCGGCGCCCGCATCACCGGCCAGCCTTCGCGACGAAGATCAGCGCGCGCATCACCGGCCGGCCTTCGCGACGAAGATCGGCGCCCGCGTCACTGGCCGGCCTTCGTGACGAAGATCAGCGGTAGCGCGGCGACCGAGATGACCGTCATGGCGAGGAGGAACACCACCGCGAGGCCGTTGATCCAGCGTCGGTTGACCCACCGGCCCATGTAGTTGCGGTCGTTCGCCACGATCAGGACCGGGAAGTAGGTCAGCGGGACGGCGGCGGCGCCGAGCACGACGGAGACGATCGTGACGGTGATCGGATCGATGCCGCTCAGGATGAACGCCGTGGCGACGACCACCCCGCACAGGCAGACAAGGTGAAACCGGGGGCGTACAGGGGCGGCCGGTCCTTGCCCCACCCCACCCGAAGTACTGGGCGACGCTGTAGCCGACGGAGAGCGTGCACTCCACACCGGCGGCGAATACCGCGGCGGCGAAGCCGATCAGGGCGAGCACCAGGCCGACCGGCCCGAGTGCCTGGGCGACCGGCAGGGCCACCTGGCCGAGGTGGTTGACGTCGATCTGCGCCGGTTGCAGCACCACGAACGCGGCCGCCATGATCGCGAGGGTCAGCAGGCCGCCGAGGGGAAGCCGATCAGGGCGTTCAGCCGCATCTCGCGGACGTTCTTCGCGGTCCAGTGTTCCTCCCGGCCGCCGGTGGCGAAGAACACCACCTGGTAGGGGACGATGCAGGCGCCGACCAGCGATATCGCGTAGAAGAAGTACATCGGGTGCCCTTCCTTCGGGGGTACCCAGGGATGCGTGATGCCACCTCCGAGTGCGCGCCAGTCGGTGGGCAGGGCGAAGATGGCCACGACGAAAACGAGGAGGGTAAGCCCGAGCAGCCCGAACACGTTCTCGATCAGCGAGAACCGCCATCGCCACACAACAAGCCAGATCGACAGGCCGACGAACGGCACCCACACCAGGTAGTTCACTCCGGTCACAAGTTGGAGGACGAGCGCCAGCCCGCCGATCTCGGCCGCCAGGGTCAAAACGGCCAGCAGTACGAACGCGACGAGGTTGAGCAACGCCGTACGCACCCCGAGGCGTTCGCGGATGGCGTGGAAGACAGGTCGCCGGGCCACCGCCGCCACCCGGCCGGCCATCTCGCCGTACAGCGTCATGCCGATCGTCCCGACGATGATCGCCCAGGTCAGTGACATGCCGAACCGCGCCCCGGTGATTCCGCTGGTGACCAGGTTTCCGATGTCGACGAAGCCACCGATGGACGTCATGATGCCCAGGCTCAGCAGGAAGACTCGCCTCATCCGGCGGCCTGCTGGATCTCACTTACCTGTTGAGCCGGCCCTGCCAGACCGGCGAGCCCCGCCCGTAGGGCCTCGCGATCCTCGCGCCGGACCGCGATCCGCACGGCCCGCAGGGCGTCGACGGCGTCCTGGAAGGGTTGCCGCACCCGCTCGTACAGCGCGAGCGAGTCCGAGGTGGGCGGCTGGCGGGTGAAGAGGGCGGTCGTGGCGTCGTCCGCGTCCGACTCGGCCTGGCTCACGACCACGTTCGTCAGAGCGAGGATCGCCTTGTGGTCGAGTTGCAGCCGCCCGGCGAGATCGGTCGTGGCGATGGCGGAGGACAACTGCCCGGCCGTGTAGACCACCCTGTCGCGGTACCCGTGAGCGGTCAGGGTCGGACCGACGCACCCGCTGGTCACGACCAAGACCAGGGCGAGCACCGCCAGGGGGCCCGCGCGGCTACGGACCGTATCCACCACCACATCGGTACGCTACTGATCCAGGAGTCCGCCCGAAGTCGTTTCGCCCCGCCCCACCCCGCGCGGGCGAGGCCTAGCCGCGCTCGGCGCTCAGCTGCTGCCACTCTCTGGGGCTCACGCCGTAGGCGGCCCTGAACCGGCGGGCGAAGTGCCTCGCGTCCTTGAAGCCCCAGGTATGGGCGACCTTGCCGACGGATCCGGCGCTGGAGGGTATCCGGGCGAGCTCCGTGCGCGCGCCCTCGAGGCGTCCTCGCATGACCCACTCCGCCAGGTGCTCGCCGTGTTGGGCGAATGCCGCGTACACCGTGCGTTCCGAGACCGCGTGCGCCGCCGCGAGCCGTGCCGCGCTCAGATCGCGGTCGCGCTGGTGCTGCCGGATGAAGGCGGTCAGCCGCAGGAAGAGGGTCCCGTTGCCGGCTTCGGTGGTCCACTGGCCCTGCTGGGTGGCGGTGGAGGCGATCAACGCGCGGACCAGGTCCGTCGTGGCGGACCCGAGCATGGAAAGCGCGGGGCCGGGCGGCATCGCGTCGATGATCGCCGGCAGGTCCTGGAGGTGGCGTCGCGTCATCGCGTACAACGGGCTGGCCGGCAGCCGCGGGATGGCCGAGCGCACCGTATCCACGCTGAGCCCGAGCTGCGCGTAGTCGATGACGACGGCCTGGAGCACGGACGGTGCGGCGACGAGGAAGTCGTACGGCGAGGTCAGGTCGACGAGCTGGAGGTCGCCGATGCGATCCCCGCCCGGCAGGTCACGGTGCTTGAGGCGCACCGAGCCGGCGCGCGGCAGTCCCAGCGATATCCGCTCGGGGTTGTCCGAACGAAGGTGCTTGCCGGTCCTTGTCAACCGATGCCCGCCCGACACATGCTGGAGAAGGTCGGCACCGGGGCCGAGGTCCCACCGGCTGATGCGCGACCGGGCGCCGGGCGACGCCGACACGCTGGCGGGCGCCAAGGCGGTGGAGAGCGCCGCGCAGACCGCGTCGGCCCGCTCACCCCACGGCAGCTCGGTGGTGTCGAGGAGAACGGCCATGTCGCGCCTCCATCCATGCCGCCTTGAGCCTAGGGCAGGGCGGGAAGCCTGCACACTGGGACCCATATCCGCACGCTCAGACCCGCGGGAGCGCGCCCGCGGGAATTAGATTCCGGGCACCGGACCTTCAAGGGGGTCGCCGTGCTGGTTCTCGACACGCATTCACTGCCCGAGGGCGAGCGGGCCGAGGCATTCCAGGCCACGGTCAGCGCCAACTGTTCCATCAGCATGGCCTCGTTCGAGGACGCCGGCACGATCCAGGCGCGGATGACCGTCTCCGACTTCGGTCCGGCGAAGGTGTTCAACATCGACGCGTCGGGCACGACGCTGCGGCGTACGCCCCGCATAGCCAGGGCGGTGACCGAGTCGTCGATCGTGCTGGCCCTTCCGATGCGCACGGACAACCACATGACGTGGGCGCGCGAAGAGCGCTTGTTCGGGCCGCGCGACCTCATCCTGGTCGACCTCTCGCAGCCGTACGTGTACGGCTGGACGGGCAACGGCGCCTCCTACGCCCTCCACGTCGACGTGGACCACCTGGGCCTGCCCCGGGACATGATCCACGCCGCCGCCCGGGAGCTGCGGGGCAGCCCGCTCTACGACCTCGTACGCGACCACGTCGCGCGAGTGACGGCGCAGGCGGAGACGCTGGCCGGCAGTCCGGGAGCGGCTGAGCTGGGCGCCGCCTCGGCCGAGCTGATGCGTGCCCTGGTCGTCTCAGCGGCGAGCGACGGCCGCCGGCTGCGCGAGGCCATGGAGTCCTCGCTACAAGCGCGGGTCCAGGCCTACGTCCGCAACAACCTGCGGGATCCGAGCCTGACCCCGGCGAGCATCGCCGCGGCGAACGCCATCTCCGTGCGGGCGCTCTACAAGATGTACGAGGCGATGGGCCAGAGTCTGGAACAGTCGATCATCGAGCAGCGCCTCCAGGGTGCCCGTACCGACCTCACCGCCTCCCGCCAGCGCTACAGCTCCATCGCCGCGGTCGCCCGCGCCTGGGGCTTCTCCAACCCGAGCTTCTTCTCCAGCAGGTTCCGCACGGCCTTCGGCGTCACGCCCCGGCAGCTGGTGGCGATGCGGTCGGTCACAGCCGACTGAGACCGGCGTCGCGGTGCACGCAGGCGGCAGAACTGTGCGCCCGCAGCACACTTCCGCCCCCGTAGCGGTGCGACAGTGCTCGCCGTACGGGCCGTGAAGGAGGGTCGGTGTGATGGTGCGGGTGGATGGCCAGCCGCCGGTGATGCACGGCCGTGACCGCGAGCTCGCCGTGGTGGCGGATCTCCTGAGCGATGCCCGCGCCGCCCGGGGCGCCGCGCTTGTCGTACGCGGGCATGCCGGGATGGGCAAGACGATGCTGCTCTCCGCGACCCGGCGCATCGCCGCCGACGCCGGCATGATGGTGCTCCAGACGAACGGCGCCGAAGCCGAGGCGGCGCTCCCGTTCGCCGGGCTGCACCAGCTCCTGGTCCCGCTGCTGGGCGACCTGCCGGCCCTGACGCCACGGCTGCAACGCACGCTGCGCGGCGCCTTCGGCGAGGAGGACGCCCGCCCGGACCTGTTCTCCGTCGGCCTCGCGGTGCTGGAGCTGCTCGGCGACCGCGCCGCGCGTACGCCGCTGCTCATCCTGGCCGAGGACGCGCACTGGCTGGACCCGGAGACCTTGGACGTGCTGGTCTTCGTGGCCCGGCGGCTGACGGTGGAGCCGATCGCGGCGGTGATGGCGGTCCGGGCCCAGCACACCGGCGTCCTGGCCCGCACCGGCCTGAGCCAGCTGTACCTCGGCGAGCTCGACGACGAGTCCGCGCTGCGCGTGCTCGGCGACCACGCGCCCGAGCTGCCCCCGGTCCTGCGCGGACGGATCCTGGCGGAGGCGGCCGGAAACCCACTCGCACTCGTGGAACTCCCCCGCCTTGTCACAGCCGACGCCGGCACCGGCCTGCCGGAGCTGCTGCCGCTCAACGAGCGCCTGGAGACGGCGTTCACCGACCGGTTCGCGCAGCTGCCGGCCGCGACCCGGGCGGTCATGGCGGTGTTCTCCGCCGACGCCGGCTGCCCACTGCCGGCGCTGCTGTCCGTCGCGGGCGCGCTGACCGGCACCGAGGTCACCGCCGCCGCCATCCAGCCGGCCATCGACGCCGGACTGCTACAGGTCCAGGCACAGCGGCTGCGCTTCCGCCACCCGCTCGTGCGTTCCGGGGTGTACCGCTCGGTCGGCGACATCGCCCGGCTCACCATCCACTCCGCGCTCGCCGGCGCCCTCCCCGGCGACCCGGACCGGCAGGCCTGGCACCGCAGCGCGGCGACCCTCGGCGCCGACGAGACAGTCAGCGGCGAGCTGGAGGCGACGGCCGGACGAGCCCTGGAGCGCGGCGCCCTCGGGGCCGCCGTCACCGGCCTCGACCGCGCGGCGGAGCTCACCGGTGACCCGGCCCGGCGCTCGTCGCTGTTGCTGCGCGCCGCCGACCTGGCCGCGCAGCTGCACGACCGGCGCATCGCCGCGCAACTGATCGCGAAGACCGACCCCGAGCAGGGCGACGCCGCCGGCCGTGGGCGGCTCGCGCTGGTCCGCGACATCGTGGAGCCCGGCGACGTACGCGACACCGCCCGGATCGAGATGCTCTGCGACCTCGCGCTGGATGCCCACGTGGCGGGCGCTACCGATCTGGCCGCGGCGCTGTGCTGGCGGGCCGCGTCACGCTGCTGGTGGGCCTGCCTGCCGCCGGAGATCGGGGCCCAGGTCACCACCGTCCTCGGCAAGCTCGACCTCGCCGACGACGACCCCCGGACACTCGCGATCGGGGCGTACGCCCAACCGGACGTGTTCGGCCCGGATGTCCTGCGGCAGCTCCCCACGCTGATCCCGGACCGCACCGACATCGACGGCATGCGGTACCTGGGCGAGGCGGCCCTGATTCTCGGCGACTTCGTCACCGGCTCGTCGTTCATGGCCACCGTGGCCGCCGGGTACCGCGCCCAGGGACGCGGGGCGCTGCTGGCGCGCACCCTCTCGTCCGCCGGCTTCGTCCGGCTCTGGCTCGGCTACTGGCCGGCGGTGCGGGCGGACACGGAGGAGGCCGAGGCGCTCGCGGAGGAGACCGGCGAGCACTTCTGGGTCGTCGCCGCCCGGGCCAGCCGGGCGCTGCACGAGGCGATGAGCGGCAACAGCGACGCGGCGATCCGGCTCGCCGACGCGGTGCTCGCCAGCCCGCTGGTAGCCGGCGTGCGGTTCGCCGCCGAGGCCGCCCAGCACGCCCGTGGTGTCGCGGCGAACGCCGCCGGACGCCACGACGAGGCCCTCGACACCCTGCTGCGCGTCTTCGACCCGGCGGACCCGACCCACCACCTCGACATGTCCGGGTGGGCGCTGCCCGACCTGGCGGACGCGGCGGTCCGCTCGGGCCGGCAGCGGGACATCGAGGAGATCGTCAGCCGGGCCCGGGAGCGGGCCGCGCGCTTCCCCTCGCCGATGTTGCACCGCTCGCTCGCCTACACGACCGCCGTTTTAGCCGCCGACGAGGACGCCGGTACAGCGTTCGAGCACGCCTTCGCCATGGACCTCACCGACTGGCCGGTGCATCGAGCCCGGTTGCACCTGGCGTACGGCACATGGCTGCGCCGGCGCAAGCACATCCTCGACTCCCGGGGGCCGCTGCGCATGGCCCGGGACGGCTTCGACGCGCTCGGCGCGCACGCCTGGGGCCAGCTCGCCCGGGAAGAGCTACGCGCCGCCGGTGAGGACAGCGCCGGCCGGACCGTGACCTCGGGTGACCGGCTGACCGCCCAGGAACTCCAGACGGCGATACTGGCGGCGGCCGGACTCAGCAACCGCGAGATCGGCCAGCGGCTGTTCCTGTCACACCGTACGGTCAGCTCGCATCTCTACCGCATCTATCCGAAATTGGGTATCAGCGGTCGTGCCCAGCTCCGTACGGCGCTCGACGCACTGCGGCAACGGCAGTAAACCTACGGATGCGCTCCAGGAGCGGGGCCGCACATCCTGACCTACGCCCCGCCCCGCGTACCTGAGGACAAGCCCTGTGAAGGACGTACGAGTAACGCACATCGGCGGCCCCACCACGCTCATCGAGGTGGCCGGCTGGCGGATTCTCACCGATCCGACCTTTGACCCGCCTGGCCACCGCTACGCGTTCGGCTGGGGAACCAGCTCACGCAAGCTGAGCGGCCCCGCGCTCGCCGCCGCCGACGTCGAACCCGTCGACGCGGTCCTGCTCAGCCACGAACACCACGCCGACAACCTGGACGGCGCCGGCAGGAAGCTCCTCGCCAGGGCACCGGTGGTCGTCACCACCCGGGCGGGAGCGCGTCGCCTCGACGGCCGGGCACGCGGGCTCCGCCCGTGGGCGACGACCGAGCTCACCGCACCCGGCAAGCCCAGCATCACGGTCACCGCGACCCCGTGCCGGCACGGTCCGCCGCTGAGCCGGCCGGTCGCCGGACCGGTCATCGGCTTCGCGCTCCGCTGGGAGACGCAGGAGCACGGCGTCTTCTGGATCACCGGTGACACGGTGCTCTTCCGGGGCGTCCGGGAGGTGCCCGAGCGCATGACGGTCGACACCGTACTGCTGCACCTGGGCGCCGTGCGGTTTCCGCTAACCGGGCGGCTGCACTACAGCCTGACCGCGGCGGAAGCCGTCGAGCTGTGCCGGCTCGTACAGCCGCGCACCATCATCCCGGTGCACTACGAAGGCTGGTCGCACTTCACCCAGGGGCGCGACGCGGTGGCCGAGGCATTCGCGGCGACGCCGGACAACCTCGGTCAACGCCTGCACTGGCTCCCCCTGCCCAGCCAGGGTACTGCCGGCTGACGCACGCGGCGGGGACAGTCAAAGTACGGATTCGACGGCGGCCCACCTCCGGCAGATTGGTCGGCGCGTACAGCACCTCGAACCACTCCAACGGAAGGTCCACCATGGCCACCACGCGCCGTACCATCATCGCCGGTTCTGCCGCTGTCGCGGCCGGAGCGCTCGCCGGGCTGCCGGCGGCGACGTCCGCGGCAGCCACCCCGGCCCGCTCGCACAGCCCGATCAAGCCCACCGTCGTGCTCGTGCACGGCGCGTTCGCCGACGCCTCCGGCTGGAACGACGTCGCCCGCATCCTGCAGTGCGACGGCTACCGCGTCATCGCCCCCGCCAACCCGCTGCGCAGCGTCTCCGCCGACTCCGGGTACCTCGCCAGCATCCTCGCCACCTTGGACGGCCCGCTTGTCCTCGTCGGCCACTCGTACGGCGGGATGGTCATCACCAACGCCGCGCTGAACAACGCCAAGGTCAAGGCGCTCGTGTACGTCGCCGCGTTCGCCCCCGACCAGGGCGAGACGCTGCAGGGCCTCCAGCTCATGTACCCGGGCACGAAGCTCGACCAGAACGCGCTGGACCTGCGCCAGTACCCCACGCCGGACGGCGGCAGCTACGACGGCTACGTGAAGGCCGACCGCTTCCGCGAGGTCTTCGCCGGCGACCTGCCCAGGGGCACCACGGATCTCATGGCGGCCACCCAGCGTCCCGGCGACGTGCACACGCTCGGCGAGCCGTCGGGCGTGCCGGCGTGGAAGACCATCCCGTCCTGGTACCTCGTCGCCCGCAACGACAACCTCATCCCGGCCGCCGCCCAGCGGTTCATGGCCCGCCGGGCCGGCGCGCGCACCACCGAGGTGAACGCCTCGCACGTGGCGATGATCTCCCAGCCGCGCGTCACCGCGGACGTCATCAAGTCCGCCGCGCGCTGAGAGGACCAACCGTCATGTACGTCACCAGCAACGGCGCCGAGATCTTCTACAAGGACTGGGGTACCGGCCGGCCCGTGGTGCTGTCCCACGGTTGGCCGCTGAACTCGGACAGCTGGGAGGCGCAGCAGCTGTTCCTCGCCGAGAACGGCTACCGGGCCATCGCGCACGACCGGCGCGGACACGGTCGCTCCACGCAGACGTGGGACGGCAACGAGATGGACACCTACGCCGACGACCTGGCGGCCGTGATCGAGGCGCTGGACCTGCGCGACGCCACGCTGGTCGGCTTCTCCACCGGTGGCGGTGAAGTGGCCCGCTACCTGGGCCGGCACGGCACTTCCCGGATCGCGCAGGTGGTCCTCGTCTCGGCGGTACCGCCGTTCATGCTCCAGACCCCGGACAACCCGGATGGCGTACCGGTGGAGGTCTTCGACTCGATCCGGGCCGGATCGCTCGCGGACCGTTCGCAGACCTACCGCGACCTCGCCGACGGGCCGTTCTTCGGCAACAACCGCCCCGGGGCGAACGTCTCGCAGGGCATCCGGGACGCGTTCTGGCTCCAGAGCATGGCCGCCGGGCACCGCAACGCCTACGAGTGCATCGCCGCGTTCTCCGCCACCGACTTCCGCGGTGACCTGGACGCCATCGACGTGCCCACCCTTGTCATCCACGGCGACGACGACCAGGTCGTCCCGTACGCGGTGGGTGGCCAGGCCTCCGCCGCCCGCGTCAAGGGCGCCCGGCTGGTCACGTACCCGGATGCCCCGCACGGGATCACCGACACGCACCGGGAGCAGCTCGGCCAGGACCTGCTCGCCTTCCTGAAGGAGTACGACGCATGAGCACGATCGTCCTGATCCACGGACTGTGGGTCACCCCGCGCAGCTGGGAGCAGTGGGTCCCGTACTACGAGGCGAAGGGCCACACCGTGCTGACCCCGGCGTACCCCGGCTTCGAGGTCGAGGTCGAGGCGCTGCGCGCGGACCCCAGCCCGATCGCGACCGTCACCGTCCCGGAGACCGTCGCCCACCTGGAGAAGATCATCACCGCGCTGCCCGAAAAGCCCATCCTCATGGGCCACTCCTTCGGCGGCACGCTCACTCAGCTCCTGCTCGACCGGGGACACGGCGCCGCCGGCGTGGTCATCGACTCCGCGCCGCCGGAGGGCATCCACGTCACCCCGCCGTCGCAGATCAGGTCGCTGTTCCCGATCCTGAACAACCCGGCCAAGCGACACCAGGCCGTCGGGTTTACCCACGAGCAGTGGCACTACGCCTTCACGAACACACTGTCCGAAGAGGACTCGCGGGCGGCGTACGACCGGTACGCGATCCCGGCGCCGGGCAGCTGGGTCTGGGCCTACGGGCTGCTGGCCAACTTCACCCCCGGCAAGCAGGAGACGTGGGTCAACTTCCACAACGAAGACCGGGCACCGCTGCTGTTCGTCGCCGGCGGCGCCGACCACATCATGCCGCCGTCGGTAAACAAGTCGAACGCCCACCACTACAAGGGCAAAACCACCATCACCGAGTACCGCGAGCTGCCCGGCCGCTCGCACTGGACCTGCGCCGAGCCCGGCTGGGAGCAGGTCGCGGACACCGCCCTCGACTGGGCGCTCGCAAACGCCCGGTGAAGCCGGTGCCGCCCAGCGCCCACGGGGCGCTGGGCGGCCTCGCGACATTTGTCCAAGACTGATGGCCGGCAGGCCGTGCATCATCGCCTGCATGAGGGAGTCGATGCATGTGGTCCGCGACGGGTCGCGGGAGGCGCCGGTGCTGTTGCTCATCCACGGCTCGGGGTTCTCCAGCGGCACATGGAAGCCGGTGGTACCGGCGCTCGCCGAGCATCACCACGTCGTCCGGGTCGACCTGCCGGGCTGTGGCCAGTCCCCGCCCGCGCCGTCGTACGACGTACCCGCGCAGGCCAGACGCGTGGCGGCGATGCTCGACGACCTCGGCCTCCGGCCCGCCGCGGTGGTCGGGCACTCCAGCGGCGGCTACGTCGCCACCGCGCTCGCCGAGCAGTGCCCCGACCTGGTGCGGTCGCTCGTGCTGATCAGCACCGGCCCGAGTCCCGACGCGTTCCTTCCGCAGCCGTTCATCCTTCGGGTCCTGCTGGCCCCGCCGCTCGGCCCGCTGATCTGGTCGAGGCGTTCGGACGCGATGATCCGCAAGGGGATAAGCGCGACGTGTGCCCGCCCGGTGGACATCCCGGACGACGTGGTCGCCGAGCTACGGCCCACCACCTACCGCACGCTCAGGTCGGTGCTGCGCCAGAACACCGCGTACATCACCGAGCAGAGCGTGCCCGCGCGCCTCGCCGCCCTCAAGGTCCCCCTACTCGCGATCTTCGGCGCGGCCGACCCTCGCTGGGAGCCGTCGTCGGTGCACCAGTACGAGGCGGTGCCGAACGCGCGCGTGGAGCTGCTGCCCGGCGTCGGGCACATACCCGCCTTCGAAGCCCCCGAGGCGACCAGTGAACTGCTGCTGGACTTCACGGCAGCGGGTCGCTGACCCGCCGCCCCGTCACCCCTCATGCACCGCTATCGTGGCTTTCTCTGGAAGCAAATTCGAATAATCCCTAGATCGACGAATATGACTGGTGGTCTTGGCGGCAGCACGAGACAATTATTAGGTGGACGAGGACACGTTAGCCCAGCTCGCCGCCCTTGCGGCCAAATGTGCTGACGCCTCGGTCTGGCCCCTTTCCGACGATGCGCTCGTTGATTGTCTGGACACCATTCACCAGATCACACAAACGCTCACTGCCGCGCAATCGCATTTGATTCGAGAAATCGATGGGCGGGGTTTGCCGGTCGCGCGGCACGCGTCGAGCACGCCGGTGTGGTTGCGGGAGCATCTGCGGGTCAGTGTGCATGCGGCGAAGCGGATGGTCGAGCTGGCCCGTGCTGTGGATGAGCGGCCGGCTCTCGACGCCGCTTTGGTCGCCGGTGTGGTGAATGCCGAGCAGGCGGCTGTGGTGGCCGCTGCGATCCGGGACCTGCCTGTCGATCCCGGTTTGGTCGACCGGGCTGAGGCGGTGCTGATCGGTCAGGCGCAGCAGTTCGAGCCGGCCATCCTGCGCAAGGCCGGCGAGCGGGTCCTCGCGCACGTGGCACCCGAGCTCGCCGACGCCCGCGATGCCGCAGCGTTGCGGCGGCAGGAAGCTCGGGCGTGGCAGACGCGGGCGTTCCAGCTGACCCGGCTCGGTGATGGACGCGTGCGGGTGACCGGTTGGTTGGACGAGGTCGGCGCCGCCACCGTCAACGCCGCCCTGGACCCGCTGTGCGCCCCGCACCGTGACGGCGACGAGCCGCGCACACCCGCGCAGCGGCGAGCTGACGCGTTGGTCGCCGTGTGTGACCTGGCCACCCGCACCGAGCAGTTGCCGGACAGTGGTGGGCAGCGGCCGCACGTCGTCGTTACCGTCCCCTTCGCCGCGCTGCGCGAGCAGGTCGAGGCCGGCACGCTGGACACCGGCGGCCGGATCAGCCCCGCCCAGGTCCGTCAGCTGGCCTGCGACGCGCAGATCATCCCCGCCGTGCTCGGCGGCGACGGCCAGGTCCTGGACCTGGGACGGACCCGCCGGCTCATCACCGGGCCGCTGCGACGAGCGCTGGAGCTACGCGACCGAGGATGCGCATTTCCGGGCTGTGACCGGCCGCCCCGCTGGTGTCACGGCCACCACATCCGCGCCTGGACCGAGTCCGGACCAACCTCCCTGGACAACAGCGTCCTACTCTGCGGCTACCACCACCGCATCATCCACAGCGGACAGTGGACCGTCCGGCTCGCGGCCGATGGGCTACCGGAGTTCATCCCGCCCAGCCACGTTGACCCGCACCGAGAGCCTCGCCGCAACCGCTACCACCACCGAACGTGACACCCACGCGTCCAACCGACCCTGCGGCGGCAATTTGTGCCTGGGCCGCGCGGAGCGGCACCGCCATCCGGGTGAGCGTGTCGACCTCGGACATTGACCGCGACGGACACCGCGGGTAGCTCGCATCTCCGTCGTGGAATAGAGCCCCCGAAAGCTCTATATAGACTTGTGGCGTGCTGTCGACCGGTGCACGACGCGGCTGGGCGTGGTCGGACGTGGACATCGCGGTCCCCCGGCCGTCGGGTCGGCTGCCGGGGATCAGAATGGCTGGGTTCAGCCAACGTGTCCCCGCATTCGTCGACATCACCATGGTCGCGCACCCGTCCGTCACCCTGCTCGTCGATCTGAGCGAGGCGGCGGGCCTCGCCTACGACACCCAGGCCCGGCACCAGCGCGGCAGCGCCGTCGTCGGGCTCCTGCCCGGCGATCTCCGGGTGACCGGACGCGGGATCGGCGACTGCCTCCAGATCCGGCTGGAGCCGGCCGCGGCGGCAGCGGTGCTCGGCGCCTCGGCCGAGCTGAGCGGGACGACGGTAGCGCTCGAAGACGTCTGGGGCCGTGACGCCGACCGAGCCGAGGACAGGCTGCGCGCCGCCACCTCATGGCGCGAGCGGTTCACGATCGTCGAGGAGATCCTCGGCCGGCGCTTGGCGGCCCGGCCACCGGTCGACCCGGAGGTCGGGTACACCTGGCGGCGGACGCTCGCCAGCCGAGGGCGGGTGCGGGTCGAATGCCTGGCGGACGAGGTGGGCTGGAGCCGCAAGCGCCTGTGGTCCCGCTTCCGCTCGCAGCTCGGCATCACACCCAAACGCGCCGCCCGACTGGTGCGCTTCGACAACGCCGCCCACCTGCTCGCCGCCGGCCGCACCCCCGCCGACGTCGCCACCCGGAGCGGCTACGTCGACCAGTCCCACCTCCACCGCGAGGTCAAGGCGTTCACCGGGCGCACGCCCACGGATCTCGCCGTCGCGCCATGGCTCGCCATCGACCACGTCGCGTGGCCGGACTGATCAGCGCTCCGGGTCGAGGTGGCTGCGCTCGCCCTCGTGGTCGAGGATGCAGAGGACCTCGGCCGGCCCGCCGTGCGCGCCGAACGCGTGCGGGACCATCGTGGAAAACTCGGCCGCCTCGTTCGTACCGACCAGGATCGTGCGCTCGCCGAGGCGCAGCTCGATCGTGCCGGACAGCACGGTAAACCAGTCGCGCCCCGGATGTACCCGCAGGTCTTTTGGCACCTCGCGGGTGACCCGCAGCTTGGCGACGGTCTGGTTGCTGTCGCGGGACAGCAGCCAGGTGGTGATGCCGCGTGCGTCGTCGCAGTGCGGGCGGATGACCACGTCGTCGTCGGCGTCGGACTCGACGAGCTGGTCCAGCGTCGTGCCCAGCACCCGGGCGATCGTGACCATCTGGTCCAGGGCGACGCGGCGGTGGCCGGTCTCGATCCGGCTGAGCGTGGAAGGGCTGATCAGGCAGCGGCGGGCCAGCTCGTCCAGCGACAAGCCGCGGGCCACCCGCAGCCCGCGGATCCGCTGCCGGACCAGGGCCTCGAGGTCACCGTCTTGCTTCATACGCAAGATACTATGCCAGGCGGGCAAAGCATGACTACCGTTGCCGCATGGCACACGACCACATGATCGAGCTGCTCGACCTTGACGCCGAGGTCCTGCACGAGTACTTCCGCGACGTGATCGGCTGGGTCGCCCGCGAGGCCGCCGACCACCCCCGCGTCGTCGACCTGGGGGCCGGCAGCGGTACCGGCTCCCTCGCGCTCGCCAGGGAGCTGCCCGGCTCCACGGTCACCGCGGTGGACATCACCCCGGAGATGCTGGCCCATCTGCGCAGTCGGGCCGATGCCGCTGGGCTGGGCGACCGGATCCGTACCGTCGAGGCCGACCTGGACCAGCCCTGGCCCGACTTCGGTCCGGTCGACGTGATCTGGGCCGCCTTCTCGATGCACCACATGGCCGATCCCGCGAAAGCGCTCGCCTCGGCGTTCGGCGCGCTGCGGCCGGGCGGGCTGCTGGTGATCGCCGAGCTGGATTCGTTCCCGCGCTTCCTGGCCGGTACTCCGGACGAGGCCGTGGAGCTGCGCGGTCACGCCGAATCGGCGAAGCGCCGGCACGAGGCGGGCCTGCACATGCACGAAAACTGGGGTGACCGGATGAGGCACACCGGCTTCACGCCGGTGACCGAGCGCCGCTTCGACATCGACCTGCGGCCGCCACTGCCGGCGGCGGCCACGAGGTACGCCGCGGTCTCCCTGAGCCGGATGCGCCACGGGCTGGAGGACCGGCTGCCGCCGTCCGACCTCGCCGCCCTGGACAAGATCGTGGCAGGACTGGCCGGCCGCGACGACCTCAGCGTCTGCACCGAACGGACCGTCTGGCTGGCCGTTCGCGGATGAGCAGTCCGGGTCGCCACACGTGGGCGACCCGGACCCATTCACTGCTACTTCAGCGCGTACGCCCGGATGATGGTCTGCTCGACCTTGTTGCCGGCGCTGTCCACAGCGGACGCCTTCAGTGATACATAGCCGGCGCCGTGCGGATGCTGGAGCAACGCGACCCGCTCCAGCCCTGAGCCGGCGACCGGCACCGCGCGCCAGGTCGCACCGTCGTCGTACGAGGCCTCGACCCGCAGATCGCGCAACGCCCCGAACTCGGCGCCCGCCTGGCGCTGCACATAGACGGGTATGGCGAAGGGCCGCCCCGCCGGTGCCCGGTTTTGGACACGTTGAACAGCCGCCGGTCCCACCGTGCCCGAGGCCACGAGCGGCGCCGCGTCGCTCGGGACCACGTACAGGTCACCACGGTCTCGATGGCGCATGAACCGGACGTGGTCGCGGCCCTTGCCACGCCGCTCGGTCACCACCTCAGCTCGCCCGCCGTCCACCCGCACCAGCAGCCGATCAACGGCGTCATCAGAGCGATCTGGTTCGGCGGTACAGCACCGCCGCGATCTGGTTCCGTGGTACAGCACCGCCGCGACACGCCGACACACCATGTGGTGTTGGAGTTTCCATCGGACTCCCATATATGGTGTCGACCTGCCAGAGCGCCGCGTACCGACCCGGTGCGCGGCGGTCGAAGGCCGCGTGGGACGGCCGACGCCACCAGCCGGTCCGGGCGGCTCGCCGCGCGGTGACCGGTGGCGTCTCCCCGCGCGTCCGCCGGCCTCTGGATGTGGCTGCGAGGAGGGGGAACATGCAGGTCCGGAAGCGTAACGGCGACACCGAGCCGGTGGACGTCAACAAGATCGTCAGAGCGGTGGAGCGGTGGGTCGCCGACCTGGACGAGGTGGATCCGCTGCGGGTGGCGACCAGGACGATCAGCGGGCTGTACGACGGGGCCACCACCGCGGAGCTGGACCGGCTTTCGATCCAGACCGCCGCCGAGCTGATCGGTGAGGAGCCACAGTACTCACGGCTGGCGGCCCGGCTGCTGGCGTCCTACGTGGACAAAGAAGTGCGCGGCCAGGGGGTGGCGAGCTTCAGCCAGTGCGTCCGGTACGCGCACGGCCTCGGCCTGATCGGTGACGATGTCGCGGCCTTCGTGGCCCGCAACGCGCGCAAGCTCGACGACGCCGTCGACCCCGCCGGTGACCTGCGGTTCGAGTACTTCGGGCTGCGCACGGTGGCGGATCGCTACCTGCTGCGCCACCCGGAGATCCGGCTGGTGGTGGAGACGCCGCAGTACTGGCTGCTGCGGGTCGCGTGCGGGCTGTCCCGTACGCCTGCCGAGGCGATCGGCTTCTACCGGCTGATGTCGAGCCTGGCATACCTGCCGAGCTCACCGACGCTGTTCAACTCCGGTACCCGGCACACGCAGATGTCGTCGTGCTTCCTGGTCGACTCGCCCCGCGACGAGCTGGACTCGATCTACGAGCGCTACCACCAGGTGGCGCGCCTGTCGAAGTTTTCCGGCGGCATCGGCATCTCCTGGACCCGGGTGCGCGGCCGGGGTGCGCTGATCCGCGGTACCAACGGTAAGTCGAACGGGATCGTGCCGTTCCTCAAGACGCTCGACGCCGGGGTCGCGGCGGTCAACCAGGGCGGCCGGCGCAAGGGCGCGGCCTGCGTCTACCTCGAGCCGTGGCACCCGGACATCGAGGAGTTCCTCGAGCTGCGGGACAACACCGGCGAGGAGTCGCGGCGGACGCACAACCTCAACCTGGCCAACTGGATCCCGGACGAGTTCATGCGGCGTGTGGAGGCCGACGGCGACTGGTCGCTCGTCGACCCGTCGGACGCGCCTGACCTGCCGGACCTGTGGGGCGAGGACTTCGACGAGGCGTACCGCGTCGCGGAGAAGAAAGCCGTCAAGACGGTCAAGGCCCGGGACCTGTACGGGCGGATGATGCGCACGCTCGCCCAGACCGGCAACGGGTGGATAACGTTCAAGGACGCCTCGAACCGGCTCTCCAACCAGACCGGTGCACCGGGCAACACGATCCACCTGTCGAACCTGTGCACCGAGATCCTCGAAGTCAACAGCGACGCCGAGACCGCGGTGTGCAACCTCGGCTCGATCAACCTCGGCGCGCATCTAACCGCGGACGGCATCGATTGGGACAAGCTGCGCCAGACGGTCGCGACCGCGGTGGTGTTCCTGGACCGGGTCATCGACCTGAACTACTACCCGAGCGCGCAGGCGGCGGCCTCGAACCCGCGGTGGCGGCCGGTCGGCCTCGGGCTGATGGGCTTGCAGGACGCGTTCTTCGCGCTGCGGCTGCCGTTCGACTCCGTGCCGGCGCGGGAGCTGTCGACCCGCGTACAGGAGGAGATCCTGCTGACCGCGCTGGAGACCTCCGCCGGCCTCGCCGAGGAGCACGGGGCGCATCCGGCGTACGGCGAGACCCGAGCCGCGGGTGGCGAGCTGCACCCGGACCTGTGGGGCGTGGAGCCGACCCAGCGGGACCGGTGGGCCGCCGTCCGGGAGCGGATCGCCGCAAACGGCCTGCGCAACTCCCTGCTCGTGGCGGTCGCACCGACCGCGACGATCGCGTCGATCGCCGGCTGCTACGAGTGCATCGAGCCGCAGGTGTCCAACCTGTTCAAGCGCGAGACGATGTCGGGCGAGTTCCTTCAGATCAACACCTATCTGGTACGGGAGCTGAAGGCGCGCGGACTGTGGACCGCGCCGATCCGGGAGCAGATCAAGCGGGCCGAGGGCTCGGTGCAGGGCATCGCCGACCTGCCCGGCGACGTACGCGAGCTGTTCCGGACCGCGTGGGAGCTGCCGCAGCGGGCACTGATCGACCTCGCCGCCGCGCGGGCGCCCTATGTGGACCAGTCCCAGTCGCTCAACCTGTTCATGAGTGCCCCGACGATCGGCAAGCTCTCCTCGATGTACCTGCATGCCTGGAAGTCCGGGCTGAAGACCACCTATTACCTGCGGTCGCGGCCCGCGACGCGGATCCAGCAGGCCACCGTCGCGGTGGTCGCCCCCACGGACGCCGTGGCCTGCTCCCTTGAGAACCCCGAATCCTGCGAGGCGTGCCAGTGATGTTGCTTGACCCAGGCATGGACCTGACCCTGCGGCCGATGCGCTATCCGCGGTTCTTCGAGCGGTTCAAGGACGCGATCAAGAACACCTGGACGGTCGAGGAGGTCGACCTGCACTCCGACCTCGCCGACCTGGCAAGGCTCTCACCGGCCGAGCAGCACCTGGTCAGCCGGCTTGTCGCGTTCTTCGCCACCGGCGACACCATCGTGGCGAACAACCTGGTGCTGAACCTGTACCAGCACGTGAACTCCCCCGAGGGGCGCCTTTACCTGTCGCGGCAGCTGTTCGAGGAGGCCGTGCACGTCCAGTTCTATTTGAACCTGCTGGACACCTACGTGCCCGACGAGCGGCAGCGGTTCGACGCGTTCGCCGCGGTGGAGAACATCCCGTCGATCGCACGCAAGGCCGAGTTCTGCTTCAAGTGGATCGACTCGGTCTTCGAGCTGCGGGAGCTGAAGACCCGGGAGGACCGGCGGGCGTTCCTGCTCAACCTGATCTGCTTTGCCGCCTGCATCGAGGGCCTGTTCTTCTACGGCGCCTTCGCATACGTGTACTTCCTGCGCTCCCGCGGCCTGCTGCACGGCCTCGCCTCGGGCACGAACTGGGTGTTCCGCGACGAGTCGATGCACATGGCGTTCGCGTTCGACGTGGTGGAGACCGTGCGCCGCGAGGAGCCGGACCTCTTCGACGAGCGGATGCGCCGCGAGGTCATTGACATGCTGGCCGAGGCCGTCGAGTGCGAGGTCCAGTTCGCCGAAGACCTACTCGGGCAGGGTGTGTCCGGCATGTCCCTGGCCGACATGCGCGAGTACCTCCAGCACGTCGCCGACCGGCGGCTGGCCATGCTCGGCATCCAGCCGATCTACGAGAGCAAGAACCCGTTCGCGTTCATGGAGTTGCAGGACGTGCAGGAGCTGTCCAACTTCTTCGAGCGGCGGGTCTCGGCGTACCAGGTGGGTGTGACCGGCACGGTCAGCTTCGACGACGACTTCTGACGTCAGCGCGGGTCCTGGCCGAGTCCCTCGGTGAAGGCGGCCAGGATCCGGTCGGCGGCCACCGCCGGTGTGAGGCTGCCGTCCAGCACCTCGCGCTCGATCCGCGGGCTCAATGCCGAGACCGCGGGATCGGTACGCAGGCGGTCGAGCAGGTTCCGGCGCACCGTGGCCCAGATCCAGTCGATCTGCTGGCTTCGGCGGCGCCGGTCCAGCTCGCCCGAGGCGGCGAGCGTGTCCTGGTGGCGGACCAGGTGCTGCCATACGTCGTCCAGGCCGGTGCCGTCCAGCGCGCTACAGGTGACGACCGGTGGCTGCCAGGCGCCGTCGGACCCGCGCAGCAGCCGGAGGGCTCCGCCCAGCTCGCGTGCGGCCCGGCGGGCGTCCGCGGCGTGCGGGCCGTCGGCCTTGTTCACGGCGATCACGTCGGCGATTTCGAGCACGCCCTTCTTGATGCCCTGTAGCTGGTCGCCGGTGCGGGCGAGGGCGAGCAGCAGGAAGGTGTCGACCATGTCGGCGACCGTGGTCTCCGACTGCCCGACGCCGACCGTCTCCACGATCACGACGTCGTAGCCGGCGGCTTCGACGACCACGATGGCCTCGCGGGTGGCGTTCGCGACTCCGCCGAGCGTGCCGGCGGTCGGGGACGGGCGGACGAACGCCTGTGGATCGACGGCCAGCCGTGACATCCGGGTCTTGTCGCCGAGGATGCTGCCGCCGGTACGGGTGGAGGACGGGTCGACGGCCAGGACCGCCACCCGGTGACCGGCGGCGGTGAGCTGGCTGCCGAGCGCGTCGACGAAGGTGGACTTGCCGACACCCGGTACCCCCGTGACGCCGATCCGCCGGGTGCCGGTCGGGGCCGGACCGAGGGCGACAAGCAGGCGCTGGGCCAGCGCACGGTGGTCGGGCCTCGTCGACTCGACAAGCGTGATCGCGCGCCCGATCCAGGCCCGCGAACCCGATCGCACTCCGGCGGCGTACTCCTCGACGTCGACAGCGCGACCGACGGTCATGTGGCCGGGTGGCCGAGCCGGTCAGACAGCTGGGCCAGCAGGTCGAGCGCCGCGTCCGCGATCACGGTACCGGGCGGGAAGATGGCGGCGGCACCAGCGGCCTTCAGGGCCTCGAAGTCGCCGGGCGGTATCACTCCCCCGACGATGACCATGATGTCGTCGCGGCCGAGGGCGGCGAGCTCGTCCCGTAGGGCCGGCACGAGCGTCAGGTGCCCGGCGGCGAGGCTGGAGACGCCGACGATGTGCACGTCGGCCTCGACGGCCTGCCGAGCCACCTCGCCCGGAGTCTGGAAGAGCGGCCCGACGTCGACGTCGAAGCCGAGGTCGGCGAAGGCTGTCGCGATGACCTTCTGACCTCGGTCGTGCCCGTCCTGCCCCATCTTGGCGACGAGGATGCGCGGCTGGCGCCCTTCGGCGGCGGCGAAAGCGGCGGCGGCCGCACGCACCTTGTCGATGTTGGTACTCGGGCCGGCCTCGTCGCGGTACACACCGGTGAGCGTACGGATGCGGGCCGCGTGCCGGCCGTACACCTTCTCCAGCGCGTCGGAGATCTCGCCGACGGTCGCCTTCGCCCGCGCGGCGTCGATGGCCGTGGCGAGCAGGTTCTGCTCCAGGCCCGGCCCGCGCGAACCGTCCAGCGCCGCGCCGGCGGCCCGGGTGAGCGCGTCCAGCGCGGCGGCGCAGGCCGGCTCGTCACGTTCGGCGCGGAGGCGGCGCAGCTTCTCCACCTGCTGGGCCCGGACCGCGCCGTTGTCCACCTTCAGCACGTCGATCGGCTGGTCGGCGTCGGGACGGTACTTGTTGACGCCGATCACCGGCTGCCGGCCGGAGTCGATCCGGGCCTGGGTACGGGCGGCGGCCTCCTCGACGCGGAGCTTGGGGATGCCCTCGTCGATCGCGCGGGCCATCCCGCCGGCGGCCTCGACCTCGGTGATGTGCTCCCACGCCCGCGTCGCCAGATCGTGGGTGAGCCGCTCGACGTATGCGCTGCCGCCCCAGGGGTCGATCGCCCGGGTGGTACCCGACTCCTGCTGGAGCACGAGCTGCGTGTTTCGGGCGATCCGGGCGGAGAAGTCGGTGGGCAGGGCGAGGGCCTCGTCCAGCGCGTTCGTGTGCAGCGACTGGGTGTGCCCCTGGGTGGCGGCCATCGCCTCGACGCAGGTGCGTACCACGTTGTTGAAGACGTCCTGCGCGGTCAGCGACCAGCCGGAGGTCTGGCAGTGCGCCCGCAGGCTCAGCGACTTCGGGTTCGTCGCCCCGAACTCGCGGACCAGCCGGGCCCAGAGCAGCCGGGCCGCGCGCAGCTTGGCGACCTCCATGAAGAAGTTCATGCCGATCGCCCAGAAGAACGACAGCCGGGGCGCGAACGAGTCGATGGAAAGACCGGCGTCGCGGCCGGCGCGCAGGTACTCCACACCGTCCGCGAGCGTGTAGGCGAGCTCCAGGTCGGCGGTCGCCCCCGCTTCCTGGATGTGGTAGCCGGAGATGGAGATCGAGTTGAAGCGCGGCATCTTCTGCGAGGTGTACGCGAAGATGTCGGAGATGATCCGCATCGACGGCTGCGGCGGGTAGATGTACGTGTTGCGGACCATGAACTCTTTGAGGATGTCGTTCTGGATGGTCCCGGACAGCTGCTCCGGTGCCACCCCTGCTCCTCGGCGGCCACGATGTAGAGCGCCAGCACGGGCAGCACCGCGCCGTTCATGGTCATCGACACGCTCATCCGGTCCAGCGGGATGCCGTCGAAGAGCTGCCGCATGTCGTAGATGGAGTCGATGGCCACGCCGGCCATGCCCACGTCGCCGGCCACCCGCGGGTGGTCCGAGTCGTACCCCCGGTGTGTGGGCAGGTCGAACGCGATCGACAGCCCCTTCTGCCCGCCGGCGAGGTTGCGCCGGTAGAACGCGTTCGACTCCTCGGCCGTCGAGAACCCGGCGTACTGGCGGATGGTCCACGGCTGCGTGGTGTACATCGTCGGGTACGGCCCGCGCAGGAACGGCGCGATGCCCGGAAGGGTGTCCAGGAACTCGAGGTCCGCGAGATCGCCGCCCGTGTACAGCGGCGGGACCGTGATCCCCTCCGGCGTCTGCCAGGCGAACTCGTCGGCGTCCTTGCCGGTCTCGGCCTGGACCGCGGCGTTCCACCGGGAGATGTCGGTGACGGCGGTCGCCTCGCCGAGCACCGCCGACGAGAAGTCCGGGATCATCACGGCACCTCCAAGTCGCGCAACGTCGTCTCCAGCACCTCGACCGCGTCGCACCCGCTGTACAGATAGCTGTCCACACCGTCGTACCCACCCGGCCGCCCGGCCAGCCAGATCCGGCGCGCACCGGCGGCGGCCAGCGCGGCGGCGGCCGGCGCCGCGCCATCCGCGTACACCCGGTCGGACGAGCACAGGCAGGCGACCGGCGCGCCGCTGGCGGCGAACGCCTCGGCGGTATCAGCGGCGCCGGTCACGGTGGCGATGCCGCCGGCGGCGAAAAGGTTCGCGGCGAACGTGGCCCGCGCCGTGTACGCCGCGGCCGGTCCCAGCGTCCCCAGGAACACCGTGGGCCGGCTGCCGGTCGCGGCGGTGTACGCGTCGCTGCGGTCCCGCAGCCGCTCGAACGCCTCCGCGTAGTGGTGCCGCGGCAGGCCACGCGGCGCAGCGGCGGCCACCTCGGCAGGCGCTCGGGCAGGCGCTCGTCCAGGTGGGGGAACTCGCTGACGCCCGTGATCGGGTCACGCCGGTGGGCGACCCCCTCGGCCCGCCGCTCCCAGGTCTGCGCGAGCCGGTCTGCGACAAGCCCGCCGGCGAGCGCCGTGGCCATCCCGCCGGCCCGCTCGATCTCGGTGAACCAGTCCCAGGCCGCCTGGGCGGTGTCCTCGGTGAGCCGCTCGACGTACCAGGAGCCACCGGCCGGGTCGACGACCCGGCCCACGTGTGCCTCCTCCAGCAGCAGCGCCTGGGTGTTGCGGGCGATCCGCCGGGAGAAGCCGTCGGGCAGGCCCAGCCGCTCGTCGAACGGCCGTACCGTCACCGCGTCCGCGCCGCCGACGCCCGCCGCGAAACACGCGAGGGTGCCGCGCAGCATGTTGACCCACGGGTCGCGGGCGGTCATCATCGCCGCCGAGGTGACCGCGTGCTGCCGCTGCGCCCCGGCGTCCGGGACACCGCACAGCTCGGCGACTCTGGACCAGACCCGGCGGGCCGCGCGCAGCTTCGCGATCGTGCCGAACTGGTCGGCCGTGGCCGCGTACCGGAATTCCAGCTGGCCGAACGCGGTCGCGACGTCTATCCCCGCGTCGGTCAACGCCCGCAGGTAGGCCACTCCCGCCGCCACGGCGCAGCCAAGCTCCTGCGCGTCGCCGCCGCCCGCCTCGTGGTAGACGGTCGCATCCACCGTGACCGCCCGCAGCCGTGGATATCCCGCCGCGCACCGGCGAGCCAGCGCCGCGATCGCGGGCAGCTCCACCGGCGGCCGGTCACCGGTCCGCGCGGACCAGCCCAGCGGGTCCAGGCCCAGGTTTCCGGAGATCTCGGGGGCCGCGACGCCGCTACCCTCCGTCAGGGCAAACCAGGCATCCGCGGCCGCCAACGCGCCGCCGCCGGCGTCCAGCACCACCCCGACCAGGTCGAGGTAGACCCCGTCGAGCGCCTCCGGCAGCGCCTCGACGGCGAGCGCGCCCTCGCCGAGCGCCAGCCACAGGGAGGTGGCGCCGTTTTCCAGGTCGGCGCGGATCGCCTCGTTCGTGAGCTTCGGATCGGGGTCGGCGTGCCACTGCCGTACGTCCCAGCCCGCCACCACCGAGCCGGACGCCCGCCCACCTCTCGTGAACGGGAACAGGCCCGGCAGGCCGGTCTCGGGCACAGCCTCGGCGCGGGTGTGCAGCGGCGCCGACCGTACGCCGTCGTAGCTCGTCGTCGTCAGCAGCTCGTCGACCGCGTCCAGGGTCGCGTGCTCGCCCGCCGCGCCGGTCTTCTGGAGCACCCCCAGCGCCGCCCGCCGCCACTGCTCGGCCGTCGCGGCTGGAAAGTCCACGGCACGCGGAAACCCGATGGACGACATGGACGCATCCTAGGCAGACAACACTAAGGATTTACCTAGAGTCCACTCTCTCTGTGACGGCATCCACCTCACACCGGCCGAACCGGGTTTGTGGGGCCTCGTAACCATCGGTGCCGAAAGGGCGTGACGGCCACGTAACTCCAGGCTCCTACCGTCGGCGTGCCTGGGCGAACGGACACGCGGAGGGTGGCGCCGGTGGGCGACGGCAGCACGCAGGCCCGCACGGCGTGTTCCTACTGCGGGGTCGGCTGCGGGATGCTGCTCACGGTCGGCGCGGGCCCGGACGGGCGCCGCCGGGTGTTGAGCGTCGCCGGCGACCGCGCGCATCCGGCGAACGGCGGCCGGCTCTGCACCAAGGGCGCGACAAGTGCGGACATGCTGGCCGCGCCGGGCCGGCTGGCGACGGCCAGGGTGCGGGCCGAGCGCGGCGCCGCACCGGCCGACATGGCGGTCGACGATGCGATCTCGTACACTGCGCGGCGGCTGCGGCGGATCGTCGACGAACACGGGCCGGACGCGGTCGCGTTCTACGTGTCCGGGCAGATGACGCTCGAAGCGCAGTACCTGGCGAACAAGCTCGCCAAGGGCTTCGTCGGCACCAACCAGATCGAGTCGAACTCGCGGCTGTGCATGGCGAGCGCCGGCTCCGGCTACAAGCTGTCGCTGGGCGCGGACGGCCCGCCCGGCTCGTACGACGACTTCGACCACGCCGACGTCTTCCTGGTCATCGGCGCGAACATGGCCGACTGCCACCCCATCCTGTTCCTGCGCCTGCTGGACCGGCTCAAGGCCGGCGCGAAGCTGATCGTGGTGGACCCGCGCCGCAACGCCACCGCCGACAAGGCCGACCTGTACCTGCCGATCCGGCCCGGCACCGACCTGGCACTGCTCAACGGCCTGCTGCACCTGCTGGTCGCGGACGGGCGCATCGACGAGGAGTTCATCGACGCGTACACCGAGGGCTGGCCGGCGATGCCGGACTTCCTGGCCGACTATCCGCTGGACCGGGTCGCGGAGATCACCGGCCTGCGGGAGGCGGACATCCGCCGCGCCGCCGAGTGGATCGGCACCGCGAAGAACTGGATGAGCTGCTGGACGATGGGCCTCAACCAGAGCACCCACGGCACCTGGAACACCAACGCCTTGTGCAACCTGCACCTGGCCACCGGCGCGATCTGCCGGAGCGGCAGCGGACCGTTCTCGCTCACCGGGCAGCCGAACGCGATGGGCGGCCGCGAGATGGGCTACATGGGCCCCGGCCTGCCCGGACAGCGGTCAGTGCTGGTCGAGCGGGACCGCGCGTTCACGGAAGAGGCGTGGGGCCTGCCGGCCGGCACGCTGCGTACCGAGGTCGGGCGGGGCACGGTCGACATGTTCGCCCGGATGGCCGCCGGCGAGATCAAGGCGTGCTGGATCATCTGCACCAACCCGGTCGCCTCGGTCGGCAACCGCCGGACCGTCATCGAAGGCTTGGAGGCGGCCGAGCTCGTCATCACCCAGGACGCCTACGCCGACACCGAGACCAACGCGTACGCCGACATCATGCTGCCGGCGGCGATGTGGTCCGAGACCGACGGCGTCATGATCAACTCCGAGCGCAACCTCACGCTGGCCCGGCAGGTGCAGGACCCGCCCGGACAGGCGCTGCCCGACTGGGCGCTGATCGCGCGGGTTGCCGCGGAGATGGGGTACGCCGAGGCGTTCGACTACGCCACCGCCGAGGACGTCTTCGCCGAGGTCAAACGCTTCTGGAACCCGCAGACCGGGTACGACCTGCGGGGCGTGACGTACGAGCGGTTGCGCGCCAACCCGGTGCAGTGGCCCGCACCGCCCGGCGCCGGTGACCGCAACCCGATCCGGTACCGCGCCGGCGACGGTCTCGTGTTTCCGACCGCGTCGGGCCGGGCGGTCTTCCACGCCCGGCCGCACATGCCGCCGAAGGAGATGCCCGACGACGACTACCCGTTCCTGCTGAATACGGGCCGGCTGCCGCACCAGTGGCACACGCTGACGAAGACCGGGAAGGTCGCCAAGCTCAACCGGCTCAACCCGGGCCCGTTCGTGGAGCTCCACCCGCGGGACGCCGAGCGCCTCGGTGTCGTCGACGGCGACCAGGTCGAGATCGGCTCGCGCCGCGGCCGGGCGGTCCTGCCCGCCGTCGTCACCGACCGGGTGCGCCCCGGCGACCTGTTCGCGCCGTTCCACTGGAACGACATCTTCGGCGAGTACCTGGCCGTCAACGCGGTCACGAACGACGCGGTCGACCCGATCTCCTTCCAACCGGAGCTGAAGGCGTGCGCGGTCACGCTGACGAAGGTCGCAGCACCGGCGCCCGAAGCCGCTGCGGGCCCGGAAGGCTCGCTGGCCGCGCTACTCAAGGTCGAGGACATCGGGCCGCCTGCGTTCACCGAGCCGGAGCGCTACTACCTGGCCGGGTTCCTCGCCGCGCTGCCCAGCGTTGTGGAAGGCGTCCCGGCGCTGCCGCCCTCCGCCCCGCTCGATCCGGCCCGCGCGCTGTGGGTCAACGGCCTCCTCGCCGGCATGTACTCGCGGGCCGTGGCCTCGCCCGCTGCTCCCCACCGGGTCGGCCGATCCACGTGCTGTGGGCCTCGCAGACCGGCAACGCCGAGGAGTTCGCCGCCACCGTCGCCCGCCGCCTTGTCGACGCCGGCTGGCAGCCGGCCGTACGCAGCATGGCCGACCCGCCCGCGGACGTCCTTGCCCACCCGGGCGACCTGCTCGTGGTCACCAGCACGTTCGGGGACGGCGACGCACCGGACAACGGCGCCGACTTCTGGCAGGCGCTCCAGCAGCCCGACCCGCCCCGCCTGGACGGCCGCCGCTACGCGGTCCTGGCCTTCGGCGACTCCAGCTACGCGGACTTCTGCGGCCACGGCCGCCGCCTCGACGACCGGCTCGGTGAGCTCGGCGCGGTACGGCTGGCGCCCCGCGTGGACTGCGAACCCGACTACCACGACGCCGCCCACGGCTGGCTCGACCGCGTGCTGGCCGCGCTCGCGACGCCGCCACCCGCGACCTCCCGCGCGCACCGGCCGGACCGCCGACCCGGGCGAGGCCGCTGCTCGCCCGGCTCACCCGCAACCGGTTGCTTACCGGCTCCGGGTCGGCGAAGGAGGTCCGCGAGTTCACGTTCGACACGGACGGTGGGGCGCTCGCGTACCAGACCGGCGACGCGCTCGGCGTCTGGCCGACGAACTGCCCCGACGTGGTCACCGAATGGCTCAAGGTCACGGGGCTGCGGCCGGACGAGCGGGTCGAGGTGACCGGCCACGGCACGATGTCGCTGGCCGAGGCGCTGCACGACCGCCTCGACATCACCCGGATCGGCCCGGACCTGCTGCGGTTCGTCGCCGAACGTACCGCCGACCCGCACCTCAAGGCCCTGTTGCGGCCGGACAACACCGGCGAGCTGGCCAAATGGACCTGGGGTCGGCAAGCGGTCGACGTGATCAGCGAACACCCGGTGCGGGCCACCGCCGGCGAGTGGGCCAGCGTGCTCAAACGGCTCCAGCCCCGGCTGTACTCGATCTCCTCCACCCCGCTGACCAACCCCACGAGGTCAGCGTGACCGTCTCCGTAGTCCGCTTCGACAACCACCAAGGCCGCACCCGCAAAGGCGTCTGCTCCACCTTCCTCGCCGACGCCGACCCCGACCGCCCGGTACCGGTGTTCGTCCAGCAGAGCCCGCATTTCCGGCCGCCCGCCGACGACACACCCATGATCATGATCGGGCCGGGCACCGGTGTCGCCCCGTTCCTGGCCTTCCTCCGCGAACGAGCGGCACGCGGCGCCCGCGGCGCCAACTGGCTGTTCTTCGGCGAGCAACGCCGGGCCACCGACTACTACTACGCCGACGAGCTGACCACGCTGCGCGAACGAGGCGTCCTCCGCCGGCTCGACCTCGCCTTCTCCCGCGACCAGCGCAACAAGGTGTACGTCCAGGACCGCATCCGCGAGCACGGCGCCCACCTGTGGGGCTGGCTACAGGACGGCGCGTACCTCTACGTATGCGGCGACGCCACCCGCATGGCCAAGGACGTCGACCAGGCGCTGCGCGACGTCGCCGCCGCCCACGGCCAGCTCACCCCGACGCCGCGGCCGCCTACGTCAAGCAACTCGCCGCCGACAAGCGCTACCGCCGCGACGTCTACTGAGCGGAGGCTTACAGGCCGGCACCGCCCGTCGCGTCGATCACCCGGCTGTTCTGGGAGCGCGGCTACGAGGCCACCTCCATCGGCGAGCTGACCGAGGCGATGGGCATCAGGCCGGGCAGCTTGTATGTGGCCTTCGGTGACAAGAAGTCCCTGTTCCAGGAGGTCGTGCGCAGCTACGGTCGCTCACCGGTCGGCGCGTTCGTGGGCGTCGCCCTGGCGGAGGAGACCACGGCCTACGACGCGTTCGCCCGCATCCTGCGGGAGGCGGCGGCCATCTACCCCGACCCCTCCCACCCGGCCGGCTGCCTGACGATCAGCGCGGCCACCAATGTCACCCCCAGGACGCCGAGGTCGCCACGTACCTGCGCGACCTGCGCAACGAAAACCTGGCCACCCTCGAAGCCCGCCTACGGACAGCGCGGCAGACCGGCGAGCTACCCGCTAGCGCCGACCCCCGCTCGCTGGCCGCCTACATCGCCGCGGTCATCCAGGGCATGTCGCAGCGCGCCCGCGACGGAGCCACGGCCGCCGAGCTGACCAAACCGCCGAGCTAGCCCTCACCGCATGGCCCACGGCACAACCCTGACCAATCAGATCTGAGCTACCGCGACGCCCGCGGTGGTCCAGACCGCTGCTCCCGCGGCCTCACCCTCCGCGCTACACAATCCAAACCCGCGCCGGCGGCGGGCAGCGGGACAGGCAAGCCCGCGCCCGAGGAACTGTCGCGGCTGCGTCTGGCAGATCGTGGTACGGAACGGCCGTCCCAGGGGCGCCTCGGTACCACGATCTATTCCAAGGAGCGACTGTCGCGCGCTGCAGTGGGCGATGTCGGGGAGAGTGGCCACTCGGGGTCGTGGAGCGCGGAGGGTGAGGCCGCGGGAGCGACGGTCCGGACCACCGCGGACATCGCGGTAGCTCGGATCTCTGTCCTATGTGGTGGGTTGCCGGGCGCCTTCGGTGGTGGGCACGGGGAGGGCCAGAGTCGCGGCGTCATGGCGCGGTTCGTGCGTCGGCGATCCGCACCAGGCGGGGTACGGCCGAGAAGCCGACCCACAGCGTCGCGGTCGCGATCCCGATGGCGCCGGCCGCCATGGCGGCCCATGCCCCGGCGTGGCTGGCCACCACGCCGCCGACCGCGGCGCCCACCGGCATGGCGCCCCACGAGATGAGCCTGTACGCGGCGTTGACCCGGCCCCGCAACCGCTCCGGCACGGCCGTCTGCCGCAGGCTGACCGCGTGCACGTTGGCGATGCCGATGCCGATGCCCATCACGACGAAGACGGCGCACAGCAGCGCCAGCGCCGCAGCGCCGGCGTGCCCCAGCAGCAGGACCCCGACCGGTGCCGTGTTGCCCAGGATCAGCGTGACGAGCAGGACCCGCCCGTAGCCGAACCGCCCAGCGACCCGCGAGCCGAACCACGCGCCGATGAACGAGCCGACCCCACCGGCGGTGAACACGAGTCCGATCGTCGCGGCGCCCATGCCGAGGCCGCGCACGGCATAGAGCATCAGACCGAGAATGAACATCTCGTTGAACAGGTTGAACGTGGTCGCCTCACCCAGCAGCGCGCGCACATAGCGGTTGCCCAACGCCACGCGCAGCCCCGCCACGGTCTCCCGCCATCGCCCACCCGCCGGTACCGGCTGGATCTCGGCGTCGTCGGCTCGCGCTGCCTGCTCGATGCGGATCCGGCGCAGGCTGAGCGCCGAGATGAGGAAGGCGACCGCGTTGACCGCCACCGCCACCGGCGCCGTGGCCGCCTGGACGATCAGCCCGGCCATGCCGCGTCCGCCGATCTCGTTGGCGGACTGGGTGGCGGCGATCTTGCCGTTCGCGTCGACGAGCTGATCGGTGCGCACCAGGCTGGGCAGGAACGCGAAGTCGGCGATCTGGTAGAGGACGGTAAGGATCCCTGCCGCGAAGACGACGACGTAAAGCCATTCGACCCGGGCGACACCGCACCAGACCCCGAGCGGGATGAGGGCGATCAGCGCGAATCGGCCGAGGTCGGCGCCCACCATGAACCGCAGGCGCCATCGGTGGTGCCGGTCGACGAGTACCCCAGCGGCAGCGTGGCCAGCAGGAACGGCAGGAACTGCGCGACCCTCAGCAGGCCGACCTCGGCGGCGCTCGCGGACAGCGTGACAAGGGCCAGCAGCGGCAGGGCCAGCTCGGCGACCTCCGAGCCGAACGACGACACGGCGGAACCGAGCCACAGCCGCCGGAAGTCGCGGTTGGACCACGCGGTATCCGTCCTCGGCTGAGCGACAGCCTCCGTAACCTGTGTCACGCTCAAGGAGGTTACGGTAACCTCGCTGACCGCTCAAGACGGTTATGCTCGGCGGGTGGCAGCGTCGAGTTCGAGTGCCCCCGGGCGTCTGGAGACGGTTCGCCGGTTCGTCAACACCCGCGACATCGAGGCGGGCACCGACGCGACCGCGACCCCTCCCGACCTGTCCAGGTGGCTGCGGGAGGCCGAGCTTCTCGACGCGCGCACCGAGGTCACGGCAGCTCAGGTGCGGCAGGCCAGCACCCTGCGGGAGGCGCTGCGCGAGGCCCTCGTCGCCAACCATTCGGGCGGCCCGATACCGCCGGACACCATCGCGGTCCTCAACCAGGTCGCCGCGCGGGCGCAGGTCACGCTATCGATCACGGCGGACCTGGGATGGGTTGCCCGACCGCGGGCAGGCGGCGTCGAGGGCGCGCTCGGTACGCTCGTCACGATCGTCGCCGATGCCATGACGGACGCGACCTGGGCACGACTGAAGATCTGCATAAACGACACCTGCCGCTGGGCGTTCTACGATCACTCGCGCGCGCGATCCGGCAAGTGGTGCTCGATGCGGGTGTGCGGCAATCGGGCCAAACAGCAGACCTGGCGCGCCCGCCGGGAGCCCTAGCCAGGAGGCAGGGTCCAGGCAAGACTGTACGGGTGGATGCTGCCGACCTGCGCGCGCTCCAGGCGCCCTTGAAAGAGAAGTACCGCACGGACCCCGACACGGCGGTGACGCCGCTGCACGCCAGCGGCGACTTCTCCGCCGACGGCATCACCGCCGTCGTTACGAGCTGGGCCGGTCCGGTGCGGGCCGGGCTGCACCCCGCGACCGGCGGTGACGGCTCGGACTCCTGCTCGGGCGACATGCTTCTCCAAGCGGTGCTCGCCTGCGCGGGCGTGACGATGCGCAGCGTCGCCACGGTGATGGACATCGAGATCCGGAGCGCCGCACTGCGCGCGGACGCGATGTTCGACGCCCGCGGCACGCTCGGCGTCTCCCGCGAAACACCGGTCGGCATCCAACAACTCGTCATCACCGCCGAGCTCGACACCGACGCCGACGACACCACATTGGCCAAGCTCGGCCAGCTCACCGAGCGCTACTGCGTCGTGGGCCAGAGCCTGGCCGAGCCGCCGCGGTTCGTCGTCCGCCGAGCCGCCTAGCGAGCTTTGGAGTCGGGGTGGCCTCGGCGGCCTGTCGCGGATAAAGGTCCAAACCCAAGGAAATTGAGCTACCGCGACGTTCGTCGTGGTCCAGACCGTCGCTCCCGCGGCCTCACCCTCCGCCGTTGGGCAAGCTCACCCCCGGGTCGTGATAGGCCGACAGCGACCTTCGCTGCCGGGTCCGCGGGGTCGAGCGCTAGGCGGCGGTCAAAAGTTGAAGATGAAGCTGCGGAGAAATGCTCCCAGGCCGAGGTAGGCGTCTCGGCGGGTCTCTCGGAGCACTTGTAGGCGGGTGCGCTCGCGGACGTCGGAGCGCACGCCGTCCGGCCGGCTGCGGACGAGCCTCTCCATGGCGGCGGCCCGCACGAGCGCCGCGCCCACCGCGACGGCGGTCCCGCCGATCACCAAGTGGAGGCCCAGTCCGTCCGGGCGCACCAGCAGCACCACGACGCCGGTGGCGGCCACGAGCCATGCGATGTGGCAGGCCGGCGCGCTGAACGCCGCCCACCACCACGCCCGGCGCAGGCGCAGCTCGTCCAGCTCACGCTTGTTCAGCTCACGCTTGTTCAGTGCATTCCGGTCCGCAGCCCCATAGGCCCACGGTATGTAGCTACCGCAACACGCTGCGGCTCAGCGGCTGGTCAGCACCCGCACGTCCCACTCCCCCAGCTCGAGTTCGCCGCTGATCGGTTCACCGGTCAACAGATCGACGGCGTCGAAGGGGACCGGCACGGTCGCTGCGCTCGCGGACCAGTTGTGGAGGAACCACGCCCGGCGCCCGTCCGCCAGCCCGGCGCTGGTGACGTGCACGGGATCGGTGGCGGGAAAGCCGGAAACCGGCGCCGGCGTGGCCCAGCGGGCGACCGCCTCCGCGAGGGCCGGAGAAGGCACCGTCCCCACGTACGTGATCCGGCCGGCTCCACAGGCGACAGTCGTCACCGCCGGCCAGCGCCCGTAGTGCGGATGGTCGTAGACGGCCAGCGGCGTCGCGCCGGCGCAGCGCAGCCCCTCGACCCAGGCCCTCCCGGCCGCGTCCGGCGGCAGCGCGAGCGGCGACCCCTCGGCGGCCCGCACGGGCAGTGCGGC
Source organism: Phytohabitans flavus (assembly GCF_011764545.1). GTDB lineage: Bacteria > Actinomycetota > Actinomycetes > Mycobacteriales > Micromonosporaceae > Phytohabitans > Phytohabitans flavus. The sequence continues at coordinate 3,147,613 of NZ_AP022870.1, forward strand.
GACGTTCGCGTACTCGTCGTAGGTCAGCCCCGCCGCCTCCGCGAGCCGTCCGGGCGCTGCCACGGCCCGGATCCGGCCGTCGCTGTCCGCGTAGCCCGTCCGCGGGCCGAGTACGAGATGCCCACCCGCCACCGCGTAGTCACGGAGCTTGTCGAGCGTGGCGTCGTCGGCGACGTACAGGCCGGCGGCCACCACGACGGGGTAGGCGCTCAGGTCGCCGCCGTGCACGAACCGTGCCTGCGCGCCCGCCGCCCACCAGCCACGGTAGGAGGCGGACGTGATCCGCTCGTAGGCGGCGCGGTCCGGCCCACCGTCCACTCCGGACAATGGTGGCGCGAACTCGAAGGCCCATTTGGACGGTAGCGAGTGGACGAACGCCACGTCGGCGTCCGGCCGCAGCCCGTCGAGCGCGTCGCCGGCCGCGGCCAGGTCACGGCCGAGCGCGGCCACCTGCTCGTACACCCGGCCGGGCACGAGGCTGTGCGGCAGGATCCCGCCCCAGTAGGCCTCCGGGCCGTGGTGCAGCGTGTGCCAGTGCCAGTACTGCACCGAACGGGCACCGCGCGCGGCCAGCGCCCAGCCGACCTGGCGCCACTGCCCGTCGTACCCCGGCTGGTTGAGCCACGCCGGCCCGACGGACGTCGCGTTCGTCTCGGTCACGAGGTAGGGCGCCTGCCGGGTGGACCAGGCGCGGTCCGCGTTGTAGTACAGCGACCAGGTGCCCGACGGCGGCCAGTCGAGGCTCCCCTCGGTGCCGGCCGCGAGCCCGTCCTGCGCCGCGTAGTAGATGTTGGCGGAGGCGATGTCCAGGCCGGCCGCGACCGCCTCGTCGTCCATTGCGGGACGGGCGTAGTCGATGCAGGTCGTGACGAACTGATCCGTGCGCGCGTACTCCCGCACGATCCCCGCCTGCCAGCCGATGAACTCGGCGGTCAGCCGGGCCTGGAAGCGCCGCCAGGCCAGGTCGTACTGCGGCACGAGGTTGCCGTCCGGCGGCCACAGCTCGTCCCACCGCGCGAGCCGATGGGACCAGTGGGTCAGCCCCCAGCGGTCGTTGAGCGTGTCCACGTCGCCGTACTCGGCGCGCAGCTCCTCGACGAAGCGGGCGAACACGTGTCCATTGTGGAGCAGGTACAGGCCCGGCTCGTTGTCCACCTGGTACCCGACGACCGCCGGATGCGATGCGTACCGGGACACGACGCGGCGGATGACCCGCTCGGCGTGGAAGAGGTACGCGGGGTGGTTGAAGTCGACCTCCTGCCGGGCACCCCACGGCATCCGCCGGCCGGTGGCCGTCTCGGCGGCGATCTCCGGCACCTTGCGCTGGAGCCACGGCGGCACCGCGTACGTGGGGGTGCCGAGCACCACGCCGATCCCCGCGCGTGCGCGCCGTCGAGCACCGGGGCGAGCCAGTCCACATCAAACTCGCCGTCCCGTGGCTCCCATGTGGACCAGACCGACTCGCCGACCCGGATCACCGTGAAGCCGGCGTCGCGCATCAGGTCCAGGTCGGTGTCGAGCCGTTCGACCGGCATGTACTCGGTGTAGAACGCGGCTCCGAAATCGACCATCGGTGGCTATCCCTTCAGCGCGCCGGAGAGCAGAGCGTCCTCCATGCGGCGGCGCAGCAGCAGGTACGCGGCGTACACCGGCAGCAGGGTGATGACCGTGCCGGCGGTGAGCAGCCCGTACTGGGCGGAGACGTTGGTGACGAGCGTGGGCAGCGCCACCTGCGCGGTGCGGATGTCCGCGGACGGTCCGGCGACGACAAGCGCGATGAGGTACTCGTTCCAGATGTTGATGAAGTTGAGCAGCAGCACGGTGGAGACCGCGGGCATGGCGAGCGGCAGGTAGATGCGGGCCAGCGCCTGCAACGGGCCGGCGCCGTCCAGCCGCGCGCTGTCGTCCAGCTCCCGCGGGATCGCCCGCATGTACTGGGTCAGCAGCACGACCGCGAGGGGGATCGACGTGCCGACGTAGTACAGGACGAGGAAGGTACGGGTCTGGTAGAGGCCGAGCGAGATGGCCAGCAGCACGGTCGGTACGAGCGCGGCGAAGCCGGGGATGAGGAAGCCGAGCGCCATCGACCGCTCGATCAGCCGGCCGATCCAGCCCTCGTCACGGGACAGCGCGTACGCGGCCGGTACGACGACGGCGACCATCAGGATCTCGGCCGCGCCGGTGACGATCGCGGAGTTGAGCAGCGCGGGCCGAGCGAGACGAACTCCCAGGCGTCCCGGTAGTTCTGCCAGAGCCACTTGCTGGGCAGGCCGAAGGCGCTGGAGAAGATCTCGGTGTTGTCCTTCAGCGACGACACGAGCAGGTAGTAGAGGGGCAGTGCGAGCAGGGCCGCGTAGAGCCACACGAGGACGTGGCTGACGAGCATGCCCGGACCGGTCTTGCGGCGTACGCTCATGTCCTGCTCCGAAGGCCGAGGCGGATGAGGACGGTACCGGCCAGGCCGAGGACGAAGAGGATGACCCCGACCGCCTGGCTGTACCCGATGTCGGACTGCTGGAACGCCTTGCTCCACACCAGGAACGACAGTGTGAACGAGCTGGTGCCCGGGCCGCCCCGGGTCAGCAGCAGCACGGTGGTGGCGGAGAGGAAGAGCGTCCACAGGTATTGCAGCATCGCGACCACGCCGACGAAGCCGCGCACCATGCCGAAGGCGACGTACCACATGGTGCGCCAGTTGCCGCAGCCGTCCAGTTTGGACGCGTCGATGACCTCGGTGGGCAGGGCGGTCAGCTGGGCGCTGAAAAGGACGGCGAGGAAGCCGACCCCGGCCCACAGGTCGGTCGCCATGATGACCGGCAGCACCGTGTCCGGGTTGGCCAGCCAGTTGTTGCGCAGCCCGTCCAGGCCGAGGCCGCCAAGACCCTGGTTGACGAGTCCGTCCGGGGCGAGGATGGCGTAGAAGATCATCGCCTTGGTGGCCACCGACAGCAGCGCCGAGGTGAAGAAGAGGATGCGCAGCAGGCCGGCCAGCGGCGGGCGGAGGAAGAGGTAGTAGCCGAGCATGAAGCCGAGTACCACCATGACCGGGACGACGATGCCGACCTGGATCGCGGTGTTCTTCGCCGACGTCCAGAAGACGTCGTCGGTAAGGACGGTGCTGAAGTTGTCCAGCCCGACGAGGTGTCGCGGCGCGATGAGCGTGGAGGCGTCGGTCAGGCTGAAGAAGAAGACGCTGACCAGCGGCCCGACCAGGAACACCAGGTACCAGACGAAGGCCGGCACGGCGAGCAGCACGGCCGCGCGCCGCACGACCGCCGCCCGCCGGCGCGGCGGTGCCGGCGGGAGGGGACCGGTCGCCCGACCCTCCCGCCGCACCAGTTGCCCCATGGCGGTCACCGGCTAGCCCTTGTACGTCTTGTCGAACGTGCCGCAGATGTCGGTCGCCGACTTTCCGGCGGTGAACGCCACCGCCGCGTCCCGGATCACACTCTGGCTCAGGCTGCCCGGGACATACCGGTCGGGCAGGACGGCGTAGTCGACCGCGGTCGGCAGCTCGCCCTGCGCGGCCTTCAGCAGCGGCTGGTCGTCCGGGAGGGTGGACGCGTCCGCCTTCAACGCCATGATCATCGAGGCGTCCTTGACGAAGGTGGCGACGGTCTCCGGCCGGTACATGTACTCGACGAACTTGCGCACCGCGTCGAGCTTCTTCGCGCCGTTCTGGCTGACCCAGAAGCCGTTGGAGGTGCCCTCGTACGCGGTGGGCTTGGCGAAGGTGGCGCCGGACGGCAGCGGCATGCCGCCGAGCGCGATGTCGCCAACCATCTCCTTGGGCACCTGGGCGAACTCCCACGTGCCGGCCGGCATCATCGCCGCCTTCTTGCCGAAGAAGTCGGCCACCATGCTCTGCGCCGTGAAGCCCTCGGCGTTGTCGCCGAACACCTTGGCGTCGCGCAGCGAGGTGAACAGCTCGATGCCCTTCATCAGCGACGGGTTGCCGCACCAGCCGCCCTTGGCGAACGCCTCTTTGGCCGCGTCGGCGCTGAGGTACGACTGGATGATCTGGAAGAAGAGCTTCTGCCCGGTCCAGTCGTTGCCGCCGACGGCCATCGGCTGGATGCCGGCCGCCCGGAGCTTCGTCGCGGCGTCGAGCAGCTGGTCCACAGTGGCCGGTGGATCGGTGATGCCCGCCTTGGCCAGCAGCGTCTTGTTGTACCAGATCGGCCACTGGTAGCCCTCGAACGGGAAGCCCTGCATCTTGCCGTCCGCGCGGGTCCACTCGTCGATGGCGCCCGCGGTGAGGCGGTCGCGCAGGCCCCACTCGTCCACGTAGGACTCGACCGGCACGACGACGCTGTTGTCGATCCAGGTGAGCGGCTTGTCGACCGGGTTGATGTGTACGATATCCGCCTGCTTCCCGGCCGCGACCGAGGTCTCGAAGACGGTCGGCAGGTCTTCACCGGCGGTGTCGACCTGGACCTGGATGCCGGTCTCCGTGGTGAAGCCCTCAATGACCGACCGCAGCACCTGGCCGCCTGCGGAGCTGGCCGCGGCCGGGGTGAGCAGGGTGAGCGAGGTGGAGTCGCCGCTCTCGTCGTCGCCCGAGCAGGCGGCGGCGGAGGTGACCAGCAACAACGGTATGAGCAGGGCGGCGATGCGCCGCGACGCGAGCTTCATTGTCAACTCCGATGTCCTTCGTGGATGGTCGCGTCGCCGTGGCGGACGATCGCGCCCTGTTCGCGTAGCTGGTCGCGCAGGCGGGCAACGTCGACCTTGCGGACGTCGCCGTGCGCCACCGCGGACGCCGCGGCCAGCCCGGCCGCGTGCCCCATCGCCATGCACTGCGCCATGGAGCGCACCGACGCCTGCGCGTCGTGGGTCGCCGAGAAGCAGCGGCCGGCCACCAGGACGTTGGTGGCGTCCCTCGGCAGGAGCGTGCGGTACGGGATGCCGACGGTGCCGCCGCCCGGGATGTACTCCCACGCGGTGTCGGTGCCCTCCCGGTGGTCCTCGATGGGCGCACCGCACAGCCCGATCTGGTCCTCGAACTCCACCGCCCCGAGCACGTCCTCCCGGTCCAGCCGGTAGTCGCCGTACACGCGGCGGGTCTCCCGCACGCCGATCTGGCTGCTGAACGAGGCCAGGCTCGCCGACTCGTAGCCGGGCACCCGGTCGCGCAGGAAACGCACATACTCCAGGGCCTGCTCGCGTCCCTCGATCTCGCGGGCGCTGAGCAGGAGCGGGTCGGTCGCGTTGACCACTGTGGACCCGCGGGTCTCGTACGACGGCAACCGCGTCATGATCGTCGCGGTCATGCCGTCCACCGGCGTGATGTGGTCGCTGCCCTCCAGCCTCGGCAGCCGGTACTCACCGGAGGCCGCGGCCTCCCGCATCAATCGCTTGATCTCGGCCCGGGGCGTCGCGATCCGGCGCGCCAGGTCGACGTTGACCATCTTGAACGTGGTGGTGAGGGTCTGCGCCGGTGCCTCGGCACCGGCGAGCTCGTATCCGATGCCGGCGTGGTGACAGAGGTCCGCGTCGCCGGAGGCGTCGACGAAGACCTTCGCGCGCACCTCGTACGCCCCCTGCTTGGTGGCGACCGTGGCCGCGCGCACCTCGCCGCCGCCGGCCCGCGCGGCGAAGAGCTTGGCGTGCAGGAGGGCCCGCACGCCGGCCGCCGAGGCCAGCCGCTCCCAGACCACCTTCAGGTGGTCCGGGTGGTACGTGATGCCGGTGCCGGCGCCGAACGTGTTGGGCCGGGAGACCACCGGCCCGAGCGCGCGGAGCCCGGCCAGCACGTCGTCGCCGATGCCACCGACCACTTTGCGCGTCGGCGAACCGGGCGTGAAGAACCCGTAGAACGTGTCCAGGACGGCCGTGCTGGTGCCGCCGAGGAAGCCGTTGTTCTCCACCAGGAGGACGTCGGCCCCGGCCCGGCCCGCGGCGATCGCGGCCGACGCGCCGGCCGAACCGGCGCCGACGACGACGACATCCGCCGTGATCACGTGGGTCGAACCCGACATCGACGCTCCCCAACGATTGGTATGGCGATTGGCATGATTGGTCTCGCCCGGAACCATACGACAGCCCACACCCTTGGTCAACAACTTGTTTCCAGTCTGTTGCGCAGCCACATAATCGCTGCTCTTGACGGGCGGAGCCACGGCGGCGTAGCGTCCTGCACCGACACGCGATAAGTCGAATTGGTCTGCCATCTGAGGGGTGCGGGTGCTTACGCGCTTGGCTCAGCAGCTCGCCGCGACGCTGGAGGCACAGATTCTGGACGGCCGGTGGCGGGTGGGTGAGCGGCTCCCGGCAGAGCGCGACCTGGCCCGCCAGCACGAGGTCAGCCGCTCCACGATGCGCGAGGCACTCGACGAGCTGGAGCGCACCGGGCTGATCCTGCGCCACCAGGGGCGCGGCACGTTCGTCGCGCCGCGCCGGCTGGAGCAGTCACTGCTCGGGCACTTCTCCATCGTCGAGTCGCTACGCGCGTCCGGCCGCGCGGTCTCCACCCGGGTGCTCGCCGAGCGAGCCGGTCCGCCGTCCCCGTCCATCGCCCGCGAGCTGGGCTGTGCGGACGGCGACGCGGTGCTGGAGATCGAGCGGCTCCGCCTCGCCGATCGCGTGCCGTTCATGCTCGAGCGCACCTGGCTGCCGCTCGCCCAGGCGCCCGGTCTGGACACTGTGGACCTCTCGGATCGCAGCCTCTACGAGGTGCTCCGCACGGAGTACGGGATCGTGCTGGAGCGCGCGGTGGAGTCGTTCGAGCCGGTGCTCCTCACCGCCGAGGAGGCCAAGCTGCTCGACTACCCGCCCGGGTCGCCGTCCCTGCTGCTGCTGCGCACCACGTACGACGCGCGCGGCGTCGCGATCGAGTGCGCCCGCGCGCTGCTCCGCGCCGACCTGGTGCGGCCGCTGGTGGAGCGCAAGGTGCACGAGCCGGTGCGGTACTAGCGATGCCCGCGATCGTCACCGTGCTGGGCGAAATCGACCCGGCCACGCTCGGCCCGACCGACTGCCACGAGCACCTGCTGATCCGCGGCGGCCTGCCGATCGTGCTGGAGCCCGACTTCAGGCTCGACTCGGTCGACGCGGCCGTGGCCGAGGTGGGCGACTTCCAGGCCGCCGGTGGCGCCGCGCTTGTCGACTGCATGCCGCTCGGCGTGGGCCGCGACGCGCGCGGGCTCGTCGAGGTCGCCGAGCGCACCGGCGCCACCGTCGTCGCCACGACCGGCTTCCACCGCGACCTCTACTACGCCGCCGACCACTGGGTGCGGACGTACGACGCGGAGCGGATCGCCGACCTCATGGTGGCCGAGCACACCGAGGGGATGGAGGTCTCCGGCTACGGCGGTCCGTTCGTCGAGCGGATCGCCGCCCGCCCGGGTGCCATCAAGCTTGCGTTCAGCGGGCCGGAGCCGACGCCGACCGAGCGCAAGCTGGCCGCCGCCGTCGGCATGGCGCAGCGCCGCACCGGCCTTCCGGTGGTCACCCACACCGACGACGAGCGCTCCGCCGCGCTCCAGCTGTCCATCCTGGACGGGTACGGTGTGCCGCCCTCGTCCGTCGTGTTCGGACACATGGACCGGCACACCGGCGTGGCCGGGCTTGCCGAGGTCTGCCGGACCGGCGCCACCGTCTGCCTGGACTGGCTCGGCCGGCACGACCGCCGCCCGGACTCGTACGTCGCCGACCTGGCCGCCGGCCTCGCCGCCGAGGGCTGCCTGGACGGGGTCGTGCTGGGGCAGGACCTGGCCCGTCGCGGCTACTGGCGGGCGTATGGCGGCGGCCCTGGCCTGGCCAACCTCGTCGCCACCTTCCCCGCCCTGCTCCGGAAGGCCGGGCTGACCGACGACCACATCAGACAGTTGCTCGTGGACAACCCACGCCGCGTACTCACCAGGTTGGAGCCTTCGTGACTCTTCGCTACCCGCAGATCGCCCGCGAGATCATCGACAAGATCGAGCGGACCCAGGAGGAGCCGATCCGGGCCGCGGCCGACCTCTTCGCCGACCGCATCGCCAAGGGCGGGCTCGTGCACCTCTTCGGCGCCGGCCACTCCCGCATGGGCGTGGAGGAGATCTTCCCGCGGATAGGCTCGATCGTCGGCTACCACCCGATCGTCGAGATGTCGCTGAGCTACTACACAAACGTGGTCGGCACGATGGGGCTCGCCCAGTCCTTGTTCCTGGAGCGGGTCGACGGCTTCGGCGAGGTGCTGCTGGACAACTACGTCTTCGACGCCGAGCGGGATGCCGCGCTGGTCATCTCCTCCACCGGCATCAACAACGTGCCCGTGGAGGTGGCGCTCGGCCTGAAGAAGCGCGGCCTGACGATCGCCGCCATCACCAGCGTCGCGCACTCCTCCTCTGTGGACTCGCGGCACCCCAGCGGCAAGCACCTCTACGAGGTCGCCGACATCGTCGTCGACAACTGCACGCCGGCCGGCGACGCGGCCATCCACGTGGAGGGAGCCGACTTCCCGGTCTCCCCCACGTCCACATTGGCCACCGTGACGATCGTCCACAGCATCAACCACCTGCTCGCCGAAGGGCTCGTCGCACGCGGGGTCAAGCCGCTGGTGCTGGGCAGCCCGCACTTCGCCGACCAAGAGACCGCCCGGCGCAACCTCGCCGAGTACTACGCCGAGTTCCGCCGCCGTACCGCCCGGCCGGGGTCTGACCATGCGCGCTGGCCCGGTCCTCGGCGTAGACGTCGGCACGAGCTCCACCAAGGCCGTCCTCTTCGACCCCGAGGCGGGCGTGCTCGGCACCGGCGCCGGCGCCCACCCGGTGGACACGCCCCACCCCGGCCACGCCGAGCAGGACCCCGAGGACTGGTACGGATCGGTGCGCCTCGCCGTCCGTACCGCCCTCGCCGTCGCCGGCGTACCCGGTGACGCGGTCACCGCGCTCGCCGTGAGCGGGCAGGGCGCCGCGCTCGTCGCGCTCGACGAGGCCGGAAAGCCGCTGCGGCCGGCCATCATCCACCTCGATCAGCGTGCCGAAGCCGAGGCGGCCGCGCTCGCGCAGAGCCCTCTGGGTGCGGACATCCGCCGGGCGCACGGCGCGGCGGTCGGCGCCTGGAACGCGGGCGCGAAGATCTCCTGGCTGCGCCGGCACGAGCCGGAGAGCGCCACGGCCGCGACCTACACGTCGGCCAGCGGCTTCGTCCTGCGCCGACTGACCGGTCAGTCATGGCAGAGCCACAGCGACGCCGGCATCTCCGACCTGTACGACCTGGCCGGCCGCCGCTGGTCCCCGGCCGCGCTGGAGGCGCTCGATCTGGCGCCGGACCGGCTGCCCGCGCTCGCCGCCGGCACCAGCGCGCTCGGCCCGCTCACCCCGGCGGCCGCCGCCGACCTCGGCCTGCGCAGCCGGTGCGCGGTGGTCGCGGGCGGCGAGGACACGTCGAGCGCCGCGCTCGCCGCCGGCGTCACCGGGTCCGCGCGGGGCTTCCTCAGCATGGGTACCGCCGCCGTCCTCGGCGTCGCCCTACGTCGCGATCTGGGCGGGTCCACCGCTCTGCTCCGCTTCCCGCACGTGCTGGACGGGCTCGACCTGCTCTCCGGATCGACGGCCACGGTCGGCGCGGCGCTCGCCTGGCTCGGTGACCTGCTCGATCGCACCCCGCAGGAGTTGCTCGACCTGGCCGCCGCCGCACCGCCGGGCGCGGACGGCGTCGACTTCCTGCCGCATCTGGCCGGCTCGCTGCACCCGGTCGACGACCCGGCCGCGCGCGGCGCGTTCACCGGCCTGTCGCTGGCCAGCTCGCCGGGTGCGCTGGCCCGCGCGGTCGTCGAGGGCACGGCGGCGGCGATCAGCGACAACCTCGCGGCGGCCCGGGACGCCGGCGCCGAGCCGGACGAGCTGGCCGCGGTCGGCGGGCCGACCCGCTCGCCGCTGTGGTGCCAGGCGGTCGCCGACGCCACCGGGCTGCCGGTCGCGCTCTGCGGGCCGGACGGTGCCCCGCTCGGCGACGCCTTCCTGGCCGCCGCCGAGTCGGACGCGGAGGCTGCCGCCCTTGCCGCGGCGCATGTCCAGATCAGGCGCCGCTACGAGCCGTCCCCGGACGGGGCCGAGGCGGCTACGGCTCGCCGAGCCCGGCTCGACCGCGTCTACCAGGCCACTGTGGAGCGTTGAGATGCCGTCACATGCCGTCGTCACCGGGGGCGCGTCCGGGATCGGCGCGGCCACCTGCGCCGCGCTGCTCGACGCCGGTTGGGCCGTCACAAGCCTCGACCTGCGGCCCAGCGCCGACGGCCGGGCGCGCTCGGCGGTCGCCGACGTGACCGACGCCGCTGGGCTCGCCGACGCGATCGCGGACGCCGCCGCCGAGGGGCGGGGCATCCAGGCGCTGGTCTGCGCCGCCGGCGTCTCCGGCAGCGCGCTGGGCGACGGCCCGGTCGACACCGTGAGCGCGGCGGCGTTCGACGCGGTCGTCGGTGTCAACCTGCGCGGCGCGTTCCTCACCGTCGGCGCCGCCTGGCCGCACCTGGCCGCCGCGGGCGGCGCCGCCGTGGTCACGGTCTCCAGCGTGCTCGGGCTGACCGGCGGTGGCGGCCCGTTCCGCAGCCACGCGTACATCACGGCGAAGGGCGGGCTCCTGTCCTTCACCAAGGCGCTCGCCGCGTACGGGCGGCCGGCCGGCGTGCGGGCCAACTGCGTGGCGCCCGGCGTGGTGCGCACCCCGTTCGCCCAGCGGGTCAGCGACGACCCGGCCCTGCTCGCGTACGTCACCGCGAAGCAGCCGCTCACCGGCGGCCCAATCGATCCCGGCGACATCGGTGGGCTCATCGCGTTTCTCGTCGGCCCGGACAGCCGGGCCATCACCGGACAGACCATCGCCGCCGACGGGGCTGGCGGCTCGACGCCGAAGGATGGCGCGAATGACGTTGCACCTGACCCTGGACATCCATAGTGGACACGCCGCGCTAACCCCGGAGGGCGACCCGGCACCCGTGTGGGAAGGGACGCTCTACCCGGCCTTCTGGGTGACCACCGGTGGCGGCGAGCCGCGGCTCGTCACGGTGACCGGCACCCGGACGGACGGTGACTCGGTGGAGCTCGACCTCGGCGGCTTCGGCAGCGGGCGGGCCGTGTGGCGGGTGAGCGAGACCCGGCTCGACCTGGCCGAGCTGGAGGTCGAGTTCGACGACCCGCAGACGTCCATCGTGGACATGTTCTTCGGCGTACGCCCGCTCAGCGAGGGCGAGCGGGACGCCGCGCCGGACCTGTCGCTGCCGTTCTGGCCGGACTGGCGGGCGGCCGGATTCTGCGTGCCGAGCGGCCGCCCCGCACCCGCGCAGAGCTTCTTCCGCCGCTGGGACCTCGGGCACGCCCGGCTGCCGCTCGGCATGTTCGGGCCGGCGATGGGCTCCCCGTACGCGGCCGCGTTCCCCCGCCCGCTCTGGGCCGCGGCGCTCGGCGACGACCGAGGCTGGGTGGTCGCCGGCGCCGGCGAGGTACCGGACGCGGCGATGACCTTCGACGTGCGGTCGACGTCGGCGGCGCTGCGCTGGCGGTACCGGGAGGACCTGTGGGGTGCGCCCGGGCCGCGCCGGCGCTGGACCGACCCGCTCCGCCTCACCTGGGCCGGCACCGCCTGGGACGCGTACGCCGCCTACTTCGCCTCCTTCGAGGTACGGCCGTCCACAGCGGACCGCGCCGCGGCGAGCGTCTGGAACACCTGGGGCGACTTCCGCAACGGCCACTTCCGGCTGCCCGAGGTCGCCGACGCGGCCGCCGACCTCGCCGCCGACGTGCTGGTGCTGGACGACCACTGGGAGAGCATGGTCTCCAGCGGCAAGCCGCACACCGGGCGGTTCCCGGACTTCGACGCCGACCTCGCGTACGCCCGCAAGCTCGGGCTGCGGCTGGGCTTCTGGCAGTCGGTCGGCTGGATCGACGACCCGGCCGCGGTCGGCCTCACCGACGAAGACCTGCTCCGCGGCGCCGACGGCCGCCCCCGCCGGGCCAACTGGGCGCTCGATCCGCGCGACCCGGCCCAGCATTGGTGCCTCGACCCAAGCTCGGCCCGTACCCGCGCGTTTCTGGTCCAGCGGACTCGGGAGCTCGTTCAGGCGTACGACCCGGCGATCCTCAAGCTCGACTTCGGGTACGGGCTGCCCGGACCGGACGTGGCCGCCCCACCGACCCGGCGCTGCGCGGCGAGCGGCTCGGCCACGAGCTGTACCGCATCGTGAGCGAAGCGGCCCGGGAGGCGAAGCCGGACATCGCGATCCTGCTGTACGGCATCCACCCGCTGCACCTCGCGCACGCCGACATCCTGGCCATGGACGACATGGGCGACCACGGCCGGCCCGAGGCGGAGGGGCACCGCCACTGGAGCGTCTGGGCCGCGCTGGCCGCCGGTACGGGTCGCGCCGTCAACGGCTCCAGCGGCTACTTCTGGTCCGACGACGTGGAGATCCTGCTCGACTCCGCGGTGCTCGGCCAGGCCGGCGCGGTGCTGCCGCTGCTCGCCGCCAGCGACGAGGCGACGCCCCGGCGGCTGGCCGTGCGCCGGGCGCTCAACCGCTGGTGCCGCCGTACGGTCCAGTGGCGTCCACTGTGGCTGGACTCGGACCTCGGCTCCCTCGACACCCCGCCGCGGGTACGCTCCTGGGCCGCCTCGAAGACGACCGCCTCACCGCCCTGTGCCTGCGCGACGAGAGCGGCGGGGCCAACGGATACGACCACAGTGGACGGTGGGCGGTCATCGCCCAGGGCGACGCGGACCTGCACAGCGGTACCGTCGCCGTGATCCCGGTCGACGCGGGCACCTCGCCCTCCCCGAGCCACCGCGCCCGCCCGGGTCGAGCCGGACACCGGCTGGCACTGGGACGGGCAGCGGTGTGTGCTCACCGCGACAGAAGCCGACCTCGACGGCGGCCTGGAAGGATGGCTGATCCGCGATGACCGCTGACGCGACCGTCGCCCGCCCGGCCCTGCGCCTCGACGGCGACGTGTGGCTGGGCGCCAACTACTGGTCCCGCACCGGGGGGCCGTTTATGTGGCGCACCTACGACGGCGCGGTCGTCCGGGAGGAGCTGCGGATACTGCGCGACCACGGGGTGACGCTGACCCGGTCGTTCTTCTTCTGGCCTGACTTCCAGCCGGCGCCGGACACCATCGACGAGGAGTTCGTCGCGCGGTGGCGGGACTTCCTGCGCGCCAGCGAGGAGTTGGGCGTGGCGACCGTGCCGACGTTCCTGGTCGGGCACATGTCCGGCGAAGACTGGGACGTGCCGTGGCGGGGCGGGCGCGACCTCTACCGGGACGGGTTCATGCTCGGGCAGCAGGCCTGGTTCATCCGGGAGATGGTGCGGCGCACCGTCGACTCCCCGGCCGTCGCCGGGTGGCTCATCTCCAACGAGTTCACCAACTACGCCGGGCCGTCCGATCCGGACTACGTACGGGCCTGGGGCTGGTGTGCGTCAACGCCGTACGGGCCGGCGGCTCCACCCTCCCGGTCTCGCTCGGCGACGGTGCCTGGACGATGGAGCTGACCGCCCGGGACAACGGCTTCCGGCTGCGGCGCCAGCACGACATCGTCGACTTCGTCGGCCCGCACAGCTACCCGATGGGCGACGACCAGGTCCGCATCCACTTCGCCGCCGCCGTCGCATGTGAACTGTCGCATTTCGACAAGCCGGTACTCCTGGAGGAGTTCGGCGTGCCCAACGTGCTGTCGTCAGATCCCAACGCCGGGCACCTCTACCGCCAGTCGCTGCACAACTCCCTGCTCGCCGGTGCCACCGGCTGGATCGCCTGGAACAACACCGACTTCGACCTGCCCACCGTCGACCCGTACCGGCACCACCCGTTCGAGCTGGGCTTCGGCCTGACCCGACCGGACGGCACGCCGAAGGCCGCGCTGCGCGAGCTGGCCGACTTCCGGCGCGTGCTGGACGCCGTCGACCTCCCTGGGTGCACCCGGCCACCCACCTCCACCGCGATCCTGCTTCCGTCCTACATGGATCAGCACCCGAGGGTGCCGGCCGGCGACCGCGAGGTGATCCCGGCGATCACCGCACACGCGTACGTCGCCGCGAAGGTCGCCGACCTCGCCCCGGCGATCCTCCGCGAGCTGGACGACCCGGAGCGGTCCAGCCTTGTGCTGGTGCCGTCCAACAAGCTGCTCACCGCCCCCGCGTTCAACCGGCTCCTCGACTGGGCGGCGGCCGGCAGCCACGTGTACCTCTCCTGGTTCGTCGGCGCCAGTGGCGCACACCGCGGCGCCTGGTGGCCGGACGTGGAGGCGGTGGCAGGGATGCCGCACACGCTCAGGTACGGCCTGCTCGAACCGGTCGACGACGTCGTGACCTGGCAGTTCGAGCGCCCGCTGGGTGACCTGCCCGCCGGCACGCGGCTGGAGTTCCCGTTCGCCGGCACCGACCAGGCCCGCGGCATGCTCCCGCTGGACGAAGCGGCCGCGACCGACGGCGAGGTGCTGGCGCGGGACAACCGAGGCCGCCCCGCACTCGTGCGCCGCCGCGTGGGCACCGGCGCCGTGTACCTGTCCACGTATGCGGTCGAGTACTTCGGCTCCGCACGCCCGCATGCCCACCGCGACGACCAGGTCCACCGCCTGTACCGCGCCCTGGCGGCCGAGGCAGGCGTGTCCCCGGAGGTCAGTGTGGACGACCCACGGGTCTATGTGGACGGACTCGTACACACCTCCGGCCGCCGCTACATCTGGCTGGTCAACCTCAGCCCCGACGAGGTGACCGCCCACTGCGCGACGCCGCCAGGCTGGCGCCTGAAGGACGTGCTCTCCGGCGCCGACCGCACGGACGGCGTCGCCCTCTCGCCCTTCGGGTAGCCACGGTCGAGATCGAGGGCGGTAGCGCCCTCGCATAACCACCCGCTCGAGTCGCCCACGCGAGTTTGCTCCGCTTCCCTACGGGAAGCGCGCCCGCCGCGACAGCGACCCTCGACACATACGCCGATCATGGCCTACGGCCGTCCCCCAGCGTCCGTGGTGAGAAATTGCCCCTGGAGAGGCTGTCGCAAAATCGCCAGATTCGCATGAAGTGAGGGTCGCGTTGACCCTCACTGGCCGCCGTTCGGCGGCCAGCGGCGGACACAGCCGTGTTTTTCTACGCACACGCTGTAGTCGGGCAATTTTGCAACAGGCTCTGGAGGGGCAATTTTTCGACACGGACGACCAGAGCACCCACCCCTCCGACGGTGCCGGCCACCCACGACCTTCACCCCGATCGACGTGCCGGGAGCGAAGCACGCAGCGATCGAGAGAACCACTGGTCAAGATTTCGCCTCTCCATCAGGCAATGAGTCAGCGGACACCATTGTGGACGGAGGTTCGAGATGTGAGCTACCGCGACGTCCGTTGTGGTCCGGGCCGTTGCTCCCGCGGCCTCACCCTCCGCGACACACAACCTCACCGGCGGCCGGCGGCGCGGGCAGGCCCGCGACCGCGGCAATGAGCGCGACCGCCCCGGCGGGGTTGGATTGTGAATCGCGGAGGGTGAGGCCGCGGGAGCAGCGGTCTGGACCACGGCGGACGCCGCGGTAGCTCAAATCTCTATCAGTCTCTGACAGCGCTGCGACTCCTGATGAAGGAGGTGCGGCTGTTCTTCGGCGGGTGACCGGGCACGGCTGGCTTTGGCTTGTGTTTCGTCCGGCCGAGACGAGGGGAACCACACCATGATCGAGCAGGACGAACTGGCACCGGGCTGCGTGAGAGCCCGCCCGGGCGGCGAGAAACGGGGGTAGCTATGGCTTTCATCACCACGAAGGACGGCACCGACATTTACTACAAGGACTGGGGTTCTGGTCCGGCCGTCACGTTTTCGCATGGGTGGCCGTTGAACGCGGACGCGTGGGACGGTCAGTTGCTGTTTCTGGCGCAGAGCGGGTTTCGCGTCGTGGCCCACGACCGGCGGGGGCACGGCCGCTCGGGTCAGTCGTCTGATGGCAACGACATGAACGGGTACGCGGCCGACCTGGCGGCGCTGATCGAGGCACTCGACCTCAACAACGTCACCCTGGTCGGGCACTCGACCGGTGGTGGTGAGGTGGCCCGCTACATCGGGCGCTACGGGACCGGTCGGGTGGCCAAGGCGGTGCTGATGTCCGCCGTGCCGCCGATCATGCTCCAGTCGCCGGACAACCCGGAAGGGCTGCCGATGCAGGTCTTCGACCAGATGCGGGCGCAACTGTTCGCCGACCGGTCGCAGTTCTACCAGGATCTGGCGCAGATGTTCTACGGGGCGAACCGGCCCGGGGCCAAGGTTTCCAAGGGCATCCTGGACCAGTTCTGGCTCTGGAGCATGCAGTCCGGGGAGAAGAACGCGTACGACAGCATCAAAGCCTTCTCCGAGACCGATTTTCGGGACGACCTGGCGAAGTTCGACATCCCCACGCTGGTGATGCATGGGGAGGACGACCAGATCGTCCCGGTCAAGGACTCCGCGCACAAGACGGCGCAGATGGTCGCGGGGCCCAGGAGATCTACTACCCAGGGGCGCCGCACGGGATGACCGCCACCATTCAGGACCAGATCAACAACGACCTGCTCGACTTCCTGAAGAGCTGACCGCCGCGCGACGAGCGGGCGTCAGTGACGGTCCGCCGGCTTGCGCGCGAGGATGAGCCGGCACCGTGGGCTGCCGTCCCGGTGCCGGCCCAGGCCGGTCACGGCGACGGTCGTCACGGTGAATCCGGCCGCTGTCAGGTCGTCGCGGAGCGCGGGCAGCGGGTGGTGCGGTAGTACATGACGAACGGCGGGCGCCACACCGCGTTGCGGACCCGCATGGCCACGTCGAATCCGAGCGTGGCCCAGTACCCGACCGAGGTGACGGACAGCGGCGCGCCGATCGGGAAGGTGAAGAGCCCGCCGGGACGCAGCGCGCGGTACACCCCGTCGAAAAGCGCGGGCCGCTCGGCGGGCAGGAAGTGGCCGAGCGCCCCGAAGGTGACCGCGAGGTCGAAGCCGTCGGCGAAAGGCAGGGCCCGGGCGTCCGCCCGCACCCATGTGGCATCCGGGTGCGCGCCCCGCGCCTGCGCGAGCATGCCGGCGCTGAAGTCGACGCCCGTGATCCGTCCCTGGCACAGGCGCGTGAGGACCCGCATGCCCGCGCCGGTACCGCAGCACACGTCCAGCCCTTGGCTGAACGGCCCGAATCCGGACAGCGCGTCGGCGGTCGCGCCGAGAATGGTCTCCGGGGTGCGAAAGGGCGTGTAGTCGAACTTCGGAGCCAGGAGGTCGTAACCTCGCTCGACCGAGGACAACGCCTGGACGCACAGCTCACGCAGAGACGGGCCTTGAGCCGAGAACACCCCCGAGGGTACTCGCCCGACCGCGGCCCTGCCGGCCAAGCGCCGCCGGCGCTCCGCGATCGAACAATGGAGATTTGAGCTACCGCGATGTCCGCGGTGGTCCGGACCGTTGCTCCCGCGGCCTCACCCGCCGCGGTTCACAATCCAACCCCAACCTGCGGCTGGCAGGGCTGTGGCCAGCCACGTTGTCGTTCTGACCAGGTGTGGATCTTGGCAATCGAAAGGTCATTTCCGAACCGTCCACTGTTCGCTCTACCGCTCTAGCTTGTGCCTCATGAACCTCCGCGCAAGACTGATTACGCTCTCCACGCTTGTCACGCTCTCCACCCTTGGCGCCATGGCTGCCGTGGCTCCCGCGGTGGCCGGTCCGCAGGACCGTAAGCTCTCGCCCTCCGCGGCGGTGCCTGAGCCGATCGTCGTCGATGCCGCTCCCGCGCGGGTGACGTACTCCCGGCAGGCCAAGTCGCAGTGGCAGCTGACGAAGTTCGACCCCGTTGGAAACTCGATCCTCGCCACGCACCGCTCCAGCGGGATCACGATCGCGATCGACTACGACGACCCTGCCGACGACAGGCACGCTTCCGGGATCTCGCCCGACACCGGGTGCGGCCCGATGGAGGGTGAGTTCTGGGGCTCGGTCACCCCGCTGCTCTACCCGATCCTCGAGCCGGAAAAGCACGTCATCGAAAGGGTCCGGGTGGAGATCGACGGTGCTGAGTTGCACGTCCGTATGTCCGGCGGCGCCTACGACATGGTCTCCCCGGGCGCCGGGGACGAGACGCTGTTCATGAACGCCGTGCTGACGGTCGAGCAGGGGCAGCTTCGCGCTCGTACCAGGGGCCTGCACTACGTCCTGCCGTCCAAGGACCCGGGCACGACCGTCGACCTGACGCTGGCAGATGGCTCCAAGCTCAGCCGCACGTTCACGATGGCGACCCCGACCGGACGGGAGTACGTCGACAACGTGCGCGCCGTCCGGGTGGCCGACGGCCGCTACGGAAACTTCTCCTGGAAGACGGATATCCAGCGGCTTCAGTTCGACCTCAACACCAACCCGTTGCTCAACGTCTTCGAGATCGACGCCGACCACGCGCTGAAGGACCGCGGCCAGCGCGTCGTCACGAACAACTTCACGTTCGCGGCGGACTGCCGCTGACGCCCTCAGCGCCGCCCCGTCGCCCTTCGACCCGATCAGCTCTCATGGGTCGAAGGGCGACGTCCCCCTCCCCGGAGCCGCCATTCCCCGCCGGAGGCGAAAGTCAGGCCGGCACGGTGACGGCCCGGCCGGTCGTGACCGACTCGTAGTAGGCGTCGATCACCTGCTGTACGTGCAGTGCCGTCGGCGCGGTCACCGCCGCCCGCAGCGGCGCCCCGTCGCGCAGTGCGGCGACGAAGTGTGCGGCCTCGGCGTCGTAGCTGGTCCGCGGAGTCACCACGGCCCGCCATCCGGTCAGGCCCGGCGGCGCGGCGGTGGGCTCCCAACCTTCCGGCCCGCGCGCGCTAGTCGTCACCAGCTCGTACCGGTCGTAGAAAACGCTCAGCGTCCCGGTCGTGCCGTGGAACGAGTACCGCAGCGGGGTTGGGCCGACCTGCCCCCAGCGGGTGTCGATCGCGGCCAGCGCACCGCCCTCGTGCTGCACGATCGCCGCGGTGTTGTCTTCGATGTCGGCCGGGATCTCCGGGTTGACCGTCGTGGCGAAGCCGCTGATCCGGCCGACCGGGCCGAGGTAGGTGACAAGGGTCGTCAGCAGGTAGCCGGCCTGGTCCACAAAGGAGCCACCGCCGCCGCGCGACCGGTCGGTCAGCCACGCGGTGAAGTCGTCCGAAACCCCCGTCGCCTTGAGCCCGGCGTGACCGGCGAGGCCGCGCGCGAACTGCACAGTGCCGATCAGGCCGTCCCGGACGAGCTGCCCCACCTCGTCGAAGAGCGGGTCGAACGCGGTGTGGAAGGCACACATCAGCAGGCCGCCGGTACGCCCGACCGCGTCGGCGATGACGGCGGCCTGCTCGCCGGTGGCGGCCAGTGGCTTGTCCTGGTAGACGGCGATGCCGCGCTCCAGGGCGGCGACCGCGATGCTTGGTTTGGCGGCGTTCTCGGCGCAGACCAGGATGGCGTCCAGCCGCTCGGCGGCCATCATGGCCTCCGGGTCCTGGTGCTCGCCGACGCCTGGCACGGCCTCGACGGCACGCCGTCGCAGAGCTTCGATGGGCTCTGCGACGGCGACGACCTCGACCGCGGGCAACGCTCGCAGCGCGCCGACCAGCGACCACACGTGGTCGCTGGTCAGCCCCGCCACGCCGATCCGGACCGGCCGCGGATCAGCCATGGATCAGCGCGCCGTCCCGCACGGCCTTGTCGAACTTGGCCGGGGTGAACGACGTCTTCAGCTCGACGGCCTGGCCGGTCAGGCTTGTCTCCTCGGCGGCGAGCATGATTTCCAGGCCGTGCCGGGCGATGTCGAGGGTCAGCTCGTTCGGCCGGGTGCCGCGGACCACGTCGACGAGGTGCTCGACGATGAGGGCGCGCTTGAGGTTGTTGACGTGCTGCTGGGCAAACTGGAGGTCGCGAATGTCCACATCGAACCAACCCCGGGTGCCACGCTCGTTGTCGACCCGGTAGACCTCGAGCTGCTGACCCTCGGTCTCGTTGAGGTTGCGCCACATGTTGAGCACCCCCTCCCGACCGAAAATCTCCATCCGCGGCGACTTGGCGGCCCACACGTTGTACGTGCCGTCGATGACGCAGAAGACCGAGTCGCCGAAGTCGAGCAGGACGAGGTTGTTGTCGTTGGCGGTGACCGGGAATGTCAGCCCGGCCACCGGGCCCGACGGGACGGTCCGGGTCGCCTCGGTGATGCCGAAGAACCCGAACACGCGCTTGGCCGGCCGGTTCAGGATGCCGAGCACCTCGTGCATGCTGTACACCCCGATGTCGAACATCGGGCCGGAGCCCTTCTGGTAGAACCAGCTCGGGTCGGTCGGCCAGGCGCCGGCGGCGGGACCCGGGCCGGAGCTGCGGTGCCGGACGAAGCACACCTGGCCGATGGTGTTCGCGGCGAGCAGGCGGCGGGCCTCGCGCCGGGTCGGGTACAGCATGTTGGGCGGCGCGCAGACCACGGTGAGCCCCTTGGCGTCGGCCGCCTCGGCCAGCGCGTCGGCCTCGTCGATGGTGACCGCGACGGGCTTTTCGGTCGTCAGGTGCTTGCCCGCCTGGAGGATCTTCAGCGAGGTCTCCCCGTGCACGGGGATCGGGGTGAGGTTGACGACCGCGTCGAAGTCACCGTAGTCAAGCATGTCGTCCAGGTTGGTGAACGCCTTGGGGATGCCGAACCTCGCCGCGGCGTCCTTCGCCTTCTCCTCGACCGGGTCGGCGACCGCGGTGACGACCGCCTTGTCGGGGATGTGGTGCAGGTTTGGCAGGACGCCGTTCGGCTGGATCGCGATGTTTCCCGCACCGAGGACCGCGATCTTCATGGGATCCATCTAGTTCGACTTCCTCTCGTCGATTGTGGACAGCGAGGCCGGCGCCGTTGCCGGCGGAAGAGGGGGTACGACGCTCATCCCTTGACCGCCCCGACCGCCGCGCCGCTGGCGAGGTAGCGGCGGATGAGCACGAAGAAGATCATCACGGGTAGTGCGAAAATCGTGCTCGCGGTCATGGTGCCGCCCCAGTCGGTGCCGTTCTGGCTGGTGAACTGTTGCAGGGCACCGGGCAGGGTCTTCATCGACTCCTGCTGTAGGAACGTCATGGCGAGCAGGAGCTCGTTCCACGAGGTGATGAACGCGAAGATGGCGCTCACCGCCACCCCGGGAAGCGCCAGCGGGAAGATGATGTGGACAAGTGCCTGGAAGCGGTTGGCGCCGTCGACAAGCGCCGCCTCGTCCAGCTCCTTGGGGATCCCGGCGAGGAAGCCGCGGATGAGCCACACCGACAGCGCGAGCGCGAGCGCGGTGTGCGCGATGATGACGCCGGTGTACGTGTTGAGCAGTCCCGTCGTGCGGTACGCCGCGAAGAGCGGGATGACGACGACGATCGCCGGCAGCATCTGCACCACGAGCAGTGCCACGGCGATGACCGACTTCGCCGGCATGGCGAAGCGGGACAGCGCGTAGGCGGCCATCATCCCGAGGACCACCGAGCAGAGCGTGGCACCGCCCGCGATGATCACCGAGTTCAGCAGCTGGTGGCCGATCTCGCCCTTGAGCAGGGTGGTGTACCGGGACAGCGTCGGGTCGAACGTCCAGAACCGCGGCGTGACGGTGAAGATCTCCGACTCGGGTTTGATCGACGTCAGGATCATCCAGTAGAAGGGAAAGATGCTGACCAGCCCGATCGCGATGGCTACGAGGCTGAGGAGAAGCCGGCCCACGGCCCGCTTCGCGAGCTGAGCACGCCGGCCGGGATAGTTGCGGCGCCCGACAGCACTCGTCCTCACTTCGGTGCGGGCAGCCGTCATGGTTTGCTCGCTCATCCGGCCTCCTCCCGTTGCAGCCGTACGTAAAAGGCCGTGACGACCGCGAGCACCGCGAAGGTCAGCATCGCCAGCGCCGATCCCATGCCGCCGTCGAGGAAGGCGAACGCCTCCAGGTACGTGAGCAGCGACAGGATCTCGGTCGAGTGGTTCGGGCCCCGGGCGGAACGGTCATGACATAGATGTGGTCGAACGCTTGGAACGCCTGGATCGTCGCGAGCACGAAGAGCACGACGATCACCGGTCGCATCACCGGCACCTTGATTCGCAGCAGCACCTTGAACGCCGACGCCCCGTCCAGCCGAGCGGCTTCGACGATGTCGCCCGGGACCGACTTCAGCGCGGCGAGCATCGCGATCGTCAGGAACGGGATCTTCGCCCAGATGATCGCCACCGCGACGACGAACAGTGCGGAGGTTCCGTTGTTGAACCAGCCGTACCCGTCGAACATGCCCAGCCCGAGTGAGCTGAGTAGCCAGTTCACCACGCCGTACTGCGAGTCGAAGGCCCATTTCCACAGGATCGCCGCGGAGACTCGCGGCATCGCCCAGGGCAGCACCACGAGGATGGTCAGCAGCTTCATTCCGGGTAGGCCGGAGTTGAGTACCAGCGCGATGAGCAGCGAAGCCACCATCGAGCCGATGACGGTCACCGCGGTCAGGACGACCGTGCGGACGAAGGCGGCCTGGGTCTGACCGTCGGTAACCATCTCGACGTAGTTGTCCAGTCCGACCCAGGCGCCGGTACGCAGCCCTCGTCCCTCGTGCAGCGACAGCCAAATGGTCCGCACGAAGGGGTACCCGATGACCAGCGCGATGCCCACCATCGTGGGGGCCATCAACAGCCACGGGATGATCTTGAGCTGCAACCGGCGCCTGGACGCCGCCTCAACGGTCACTTGCCGAACGCCTCGGTGATTTCGGTGTTGAGCTTGTCCATCGTCGAGTTGAGGTCGGACTTGCCACCCATCAGCGCCTGCATCGCGTTGACGAGCGCGCCGCTACCCTCGACCTTGCCCCAGCTCGGGTCCGCCGGTACATAGCGGGTGTGCTTGGCCTGGTCCCCGAACGGCTTGAAGAGCGGGTCGGCGAAGGAGCCCGACGTCTGTTCCTCCTGGATGCCGGCGAGCGACGCGGGAAGCATGCCGATGCCCCGGGTGTAGCCGGTGACGTTGGCCGGCTCGGCCATGTGCCGTACCAGCGCCCGCGCGTTCTCCTGGTCCTTGCAGTCGTTGAACACCACGAGGTTGCTGCCACCGGCGAATGTGTCGTTGTTGCCGCCCGGGCCCGTCGGCAGTTCGACGACGCCGACCTTCTCCTTCAGGTCCGGAGACTGGGCGAGCATCGACTTGAGCTGGAAGCTCGCGTAGATGCCCATGGCCACCTTGCCGAGCGCGAAGGCCTTGGTGCCGTCGGCGGCGACCCAGTTGGCCGCGTCCGGCGGCGACAGCTTGTCGGTCGTCAGCAGCTTGGCGTACCAGTCGAAGGCCGCCTTGGCCTCCGGCGTGTTCATCGTCGCCTTGTAGGAGTCGCCCTCCTTGACGGCGATGTCACCGCCCCAGTTCCACACCAGCGGCACGTACTGCCAGATCTCGCCGCCCATGATGCCGAAGCCGGCGATCCCCTCGCCCTTGTTGTCCTCGTTGAGCTTCTTGGCGGCCGTCGCGACCTCTTCCCACGTCTTCGGCACCTGCACGCCGCTCTTCTCGAGCAGATCCTTGCGGTACACGAAGGCGCGGTTGCCGACGTTGTACGGGTAGCCGTAGACCTTGCCGTCCATGGTCGCACTGTCCACCATGGACCCCACAAACCGTTGCTTGGCCTCGTCGAGCTTGAGGTCGGCCTCGGCCAGTGCGCCCATGCTGGAGAACTCAGGCGTCCAGGTGTTGCCCAGCTGGGCCACGCACGGCGGGGCGCCACCGGCCACCGCGGTCAGGTACTGCTGATGCGTGTCGGCACCGCCGACGAACCGCAGGTTGATCTTGACGCCCGTATGCGCTGTCTCGAAGTCCGTCATTACCTTCTGGATTACCGGCTGTAGCTCGGTGCCCGGGTCGTTGAACCAGACATCGAGCGTGCTCTCCCCGGACGATCCGGAATCCCCGGAGCATCCAGCGACCGCACCCATCACGCCGACCATCGCCGCCGCTATGCCCAACTTCCAGCGAGCCATGGGTTTCCTCCCAACTTCGCCGTCGCGGTCTCTGACTATGTAGTTGGTGCCGGTCTGCTATCTGCTTGCCTGGCTGCCAGACAAGTTCCCTCATCCTGGACCTGGCGAGGAGGTTGCGCAAGGGGTCTGACCCCTCACGATCCGGCTAGCTCCTCGCGAAGCTCCACATAGACCGCGTGCCGTACCGGGTCCGGCTCGACGACGGTCGCGCCTGCGCTCGGGTCGTGGTCGATCGCCTCGCCGAGGCCGGCGAACCCGAGGCGTGCCAGCCCGACGAGTCCCAGATCGGTGTCGGCGGCTACGGTGAGCGGCCGCCCGAGCGCGTCGGCCAGTAGCCCGGCGAACCTCGCATCGGCGGCGCCACCGCCGCAGAGCAGTACCTCGTCCACAGGTCTTCGGGTGAGGATGCGGCCGACAGAATCGCCCACCCAGACCGCGACGCCGTCCATGACCGCGCGGGCCACGTCGGCGCGGTTCGCCGCCAACGACAGCCCTTTCAGGTCGCCCTGGCCGACCACCGCCTCGCGGCTGCCGGCCGCACGCAACGCGCGCGGCACGAACCGCACGCCATGCGCGTCCGGTGGCGCCGCCGCGGCCTGTTCGAGCAGATCGGTGACTTCGCCGGGCGGTCCACCGAAGACGCCGGCCGCCCACTCCAGCACCGCGCCACTGCCCACCGCGACCGCGAGGCAGGCGACGTCGCGCAGCTCGGCAAGCGCCGCCGCGTCGGCGAAACCGCCGTACGCCGCCGACGTCCCGGCGTAGAGCACACCACGCCCGGGGAACGCCGCCTGGGCACCAAGGCACACCACGAGCCAGTCGCCGCTGCCGGTGACCACCGGCGTACCGGCGCGCAGCCCGGTCTCCCGCGCGGCCTTCACCGTCACCGTCCCGGCGACCGCGTCCGGTGCCAGCAGCGGCACGGGTTGGGCGCCCAGCCGGGCCAGCAACGCGGCCGCGGCGGGCGACTGGAGGCCCGCACCGCCGGCGTCGTACGGGTCGGTGCCGAGCAGCCCGGTGAGCCGGTACCGCAAGTAGTCCTTGACCGGGACGGCGGCCCTTAACCGTCCCTCGCCGAGCTCGGCCCAGGCAGCGAGCCGGGCCAGCGCGGCCCGGCCACCGGGCGAACCGGCGTCGAACTCCGCCTCGCGGGGGACACCGCGCCGGTCGCCGGGCAGAAGCACCGTTCCCGAACCGCCATCGGCGAGCACCGGGACGAGAGTGTGCATGAAGCTGGTGACGGCGACGACCCGTACCGGGGTCAGGTCGCCCAGGCCGGCGATCGCCGCGCGGACAGAGCGCCACCACTGCTCCGGCGAACCTGTCACGCCGCCGGCCGGGCCACGCCGGCTCGGCGTCGGGGTTCGCGAGCGCGCCCGCACCCGGCCGCGACCGTCGACCAGAGCCACCTTTACCGAGGTGGTGCCCTGGTCGACGACCAGCGCCACGGGCGCGGACCCCGCGCTCATGTCTCTTCGCCGCCGGACGTGACCATCACCTTGACCGCCCCGGCGTCGCGGTCGGCCAGCGCGCGGAAGCCGTCCGGCAGCCGGGCCAGCGGAAGGCGATGGGTAATCAGCGCCGCCGCGTCTACCGCGCCCGCGACGAGCAGGTCACGCGCGCGCCGGAAGTCGGGCACGCCGTCGACGCAGGCGCCGTAGCTGTTCGACCAACGCACCGCGGCCTCGCGCTGGTAGGCCAGATGCGGGTCGAAACTCGGCGCCGTGGGGTAGACGCCGAGCACCACGACGTCGCCGCCGGGCGCGACGAGCCGCAGCGACTCGGCGAGCGAGTCACCGCTGCCGGCGGCGTCGAAGACCACCGGGAAGGTCCCCACGGCCTCGTCGCGGGCGTGCCGGCCGGCGGCGGTCGAGGTGTCCCAGGTGGTACTGGCGGCACCGGCGCGCAACGCCACGTCGAGCGTTGCCGCGCGGTGGCCGAGCAGGCTCACCGGATGCCCGGCGGCCCCGGCGACCTGGCCCAGGGTCTGGCCGATCGCCCCGCTCCCGAGCACCGCGACGGGCGCACCCGGCCGGAGCGTCACGAGGTGCAGCGCGTGGACGCCACAGGCGTAGCAGTCCAGCAGGGCGGCTTCGGCCAGGCCGACGTGGTCAGGCAACGGGTGGAGCTGGCTGGCCGGAGCCTTGTCGTACTCGGCGAACCCGCGGCTGTGCACGTGTACGCGGTTGCGCATCCCCCGCTCGGCGCACAGGTACCCTCGGCCGGCCCGGCACAGCGCGCAGCGGCCGCAGCTGAGCAGGTGGATCGGCTCGACCGCGACCCGATCACCCACGGCGAACCCGGTGACCCCCTCCCCCAGCGCGGCGATCCGGCCGCTCAGCTCGTGGCCGTCACCGTCCGGGCTCGCCGGATCGTGCTGCCACGGACCGAGCCCTCGGTAGGCGAGCAGGTCGCTGCCACAGATGCCGGCCGCGGCGACCTCGACAAGCACCTCGTCGTCCGCGAGCACCGGCACGGGTACCCGCGTGATCCGGATGTCGGTACCGCCGTGGAACACGGCGGCCGCCATCGTCGCCCCAGCCGGACCGGTCATAGAGCCACGTTGAGGTGCTTGGCCGCGGCGTCCACCGAGGCACCGCCGTGCACGATCTCGACGAGTGCCTCGACCATGAGGTCGGGCCGCTCGGCTTCGACGATGTTGCGGCCGTAGACGACGCCGCGCGCGCCGGCCGCGACCGCGTCGTGCGCCAGCTGCAACGCGTGACGCGGGGTGGGCTTGACCGGTCCGCCGAGCGCCAGCAGCGGCACCGGGCAGCTGCTCACCACGCCGGCGAACTCCTCGACCGTACCGACGTACTGCGCCTTGACGAAGTCGGCGCCGGCCTCGGCCGAGATCCGCGCGCCGTTGGCAACGTTGGTCACGGTGTGCGCCTCAGTGTTGGCGAAACTGACCGGGATCGGCTCCGCCATCAGCGGCATCCCCCACCTGTCGGCCTCGGCGGCCAGCTCGCGCAGCTCGCCGAGCACGGTCCGGTCCGGGTTGCCCGGGAAGACCTTCAGCTCCAGCGCGTCGGCGCCGTACCGCACCGCCTGCTCGACGCCGTAGCCGGCCGACGGGATCTCGCTGTCGAGCGCGAGGATCAGGCCGCGCCCGCCGAGCTCGCCGGCGGTGGCGCGGGCGAAGCCGATGCCGGCGAGGACCGCGTCGATGCCGCCGTCGACGAGCCGGCGGACCGCCGCTCGGGCATCGCCCAGGCCGGGCTTGACGCCGTACTTGAGGCCGGCGTCCAGCGCCGCGACCACGGCTCGGCCGTCCGGTGCGAACACGTGGTGCATCCGGCGCCTCGGCCAGGCCGGCAGGTGCTCGGGAAAGGTGTACGAACCCGTCAATGTCATGTGCTGTTCCCTCGGTCGGTTGGCCTGCTCAAGCGACGATGAGCGACTTCAGGCCGGTCTGCGCCGCCGTCGTCTCGAACGCCTTGGTGATGTCCGTGAGGTCGAACCGGTGGCTGACCAGCGGAGCGATGTCGACCACGCCGAACCTCAGCAGCCGCAGCGCGGTACTGAAGTCGTGCGGGATGAAGTCGTGGCTTCCGTTGATCTGCACCTGGTCGTAGTGCGGGATGTCGGGGTTCACCGCGATGGTGCCCTTGGGATGGGTGCCGGCGAACAGGTTGACCGTCGCGTCCTTGGCCGCCATCGTCAGCGCCGTCTGGATGACCGACGGGATGCCGACGGTCACGATCACCGCGTCCGGCCCGTACCCGTCGGTCAGCTCGCGGATCTCGGCCGCACCGCCGTCGTCGTCGCCGGCCACCACGACGTCGCGGGCGCCGCACGTGCGGGCGGCGTCGAGCCGGCCGGCGAGCCGGTCGAGCACGATCACCCGGGCACCACGGCTGGCCGCGACCTGGGTGTGCAGCAGCCCGATCGGGCCGGCACCGACGACGAGTACGTCGGCACCCAGCTCCACCGGGATCGCGCGGTGGGCGTTGAGCACGCAGGCGAGCGGCTCGCAGAAGCTCGCCGCCTCGAACGACACCGCGTCCGGCAGCCGCCGCAACTGCCGCAGCGGCATCGCGGTGAAGTCGGCGAAGCCGGCGATCGGGTACGAGATCACGTTCTCGCAGAAGTTGGCCGCGCCGCGCTGGCACTGCCGGCAGACGCCGCACACCCCGCGCCAGTCGACCGCGACCCGGTCGCCGACCGCCCACGGCTCGGGCGAGTCCGGACCGAGCGCCTCGATGACGCCGGCGATCTCGTGACCCGGTGTCCACGGCGCCTTGGTGGCCTTGACGCCGGTGTAGCTGCGAATGTCGCTCGGGCACACGCCGGAGGCGTGGATCCGTACCAGGGCCTCACCGGCTTTCGGGCTGGGGTCGGGGACCTCTTCGACCCGCAGGTCGCCCTCTCCGTACAACCGGGCCGCTCTCACCGCATCGGTTCCTTCCGCTTCGCTGTCTCGCTGTGGTCGCGGGCGGTCATGCCCGCGAAATCGTGATTTCTGAACGGGTGTCGAGGCCGAGCAGTGCGCGCGCGTTCGCGCCGAGCCCGGCCACGCCGCCGACCTCGGCGAACGTGTCCAGCCGCCGGAGCTCCTCGCGGACGTCCGCTTCGTCGACGAACGGGTAGTCGGTGCCCAGCACCACCCGGTCGGCGGGTGCGACGTTGAGCAGGGCGCCGAGCCCCGCCCCGCTGCCCGACAGCGCCGAGTCGTAGCGCAGCCGGGCCATCGTCGCGATCACGCCGTCGATCCGCGCCAGCTCGGGGAGCGGCTCAGCGATCTCCAGCCGGCGCGAGATGTAGGGCAGCACACCGCCGCAGTGCGAAAAGATCCAAGAGATCCGCGGGTACCTGTCGACGGCACCCGAGAGCATCAGGTTCATCAGCGACCGGCTCGTGTCGAAGACGTACTCCAGCAACGACGGGCGCAGCTGGATGGCACCCTCGGCCCACCACGGCGGCAGCGTCGGGTGGACGTGCACGATCGCATCCATCGCGTCGAGCTCGGCGAGCAGCGGGTCGAAGGCCGGGTCGCCCAGGTAGCGGCCGCCGTAGTTGGACAGCAGGCTGACGCCCGCGAAGCCGGCCACCCCGGCGAGCCGCTGCACCTCGGCGACCGCGGCGACCGCCGAGGGCAGCGGCACCGCGGCGAACGCGAGGAACCGCCCGCCCGCGCCGAGGACCAGATCGGCCAGCTCGTCGTTCGTGTCCCGTACCAGAGCGGTGGTGAAATCCTGGTCGCCGAAGTAGTAGCCCGGCGAGGCGGTGGAGACGGCGGCGACCGCGATGCCGAGAGCGTCCATCGCCGCCAGTGACCGGGCCCGGTCCCAGGTGGGAAACGGGATCCCGGGCTGGGCTTGCACGCCGATCGCGGTGAGCCGCTCGGCGTAGCTCGTCGAGATGGCGTGCTGGTGGAGGTCGACCGGTCCCGGCGGAAACACCGTCATAGCGCGCGTACCTCGCGGATCACGCGCAGCTGGTCCTCGGGGCCGCCGCCTTCGTGCCCGTTGAACTCCCACACCGTCATCCGCTTGTCGCCGGCGTAGTCGTTGTGCACCGCGAACACGGTCGACGGCGGCGCGACGAGGTCGGCGAGGCCGACACAGAAGGAGGCCGGGCACCGCCCTCGGCGGGCGAAGTACACGGCGTCGAAGTAGCCCAGCGTGGCGAACGCCCGATCCGCCTTGGTGCGGTGCATCGCGAGCCAGCGCTTCAGCTCGCCGAGCGGCCCCTGCTCGGTCACCCGCAGCGCCCGGCGGAACGCGGACAGGAAGGTGACGTGCGGCGCGAGCCACGCCAGGTCGTCGCGGAGGCCGCCGACCACGACCGACAGCGCACCACCCTGGCTGCGTCCGGTCGCGACGATCCGGTCGGGGTCGATACCGTCGACGCCCTTGGCGACGTCGACGAACCTGTACGCGTCGACGTAGAGCCGCCGGTAGTAGTACCGGTCGGCGTCCAGGATGCCGCGGGTCAGGTGGCCGGGGTTCGCCGGCGGCGTCTCCGCCGGGTCCGGCGTATCCCCGGTCCGCCAGCTGCTGCCCTGCCCGCGGGTGTCCATGATGAAGTGGGCGAACCCGGCCGAGGCGTACGCCAGCGACTCGACCGGCAGCCCGCGCCCACCGCCGTAGCCGATGTACTCCACGACCGCGGGCAGCGGCCCGGCGGCCCCGGCCGGTTTGATCAGCCAACCTTTCACCCGCGCGCCGTCGTAGCCGCCGAACTCGACGTCGAAGACGTCCAGGGTCGTGAGCTCTTGGTCTACCTTGGTGATCCTCGCGTCCAGCGGAAACGCCGCCTGCTCCGCCAGCGTGCGCCGCCAGAACTCGTCGAAGTCGGCCGGCTCGGGCTCCTCGTAGTGGAATTGGCGCAGCTCGGCGAGGGGCAGGTCGACATGCATCTCAGGCGAGCTCCGCGTAGGCGCGGTAGTTGGCCGAACCGGGTCCGGCCGCGCGGTTCTTCAGCAGCGCCGGGCTGCTGTACACCGCCGAGCTCGGCTCGTAGTCGGGCAGCGGCGGCCGCTCGGTCTGCTCGGCCTCGGCGATGAACTCGAGCACCCCGGCCAGGAACGCCGGCAGGTCGTTGGGCAGCTGTGCGGTGAGCAGCTTGCCGTCGCGGACCACGGGCTCGTCGAGCCAGATCGCCCCCGCGTGCCGTACGTCGTCCTTGATGGTGGCCACCGACGTGGCCCGGCGGCCCTTGACGACATCGGCGGTGGCGAGCAGCCATCCGGCGTGGCAGATCGCGGCGACCGGCTTCTCCTCGGCCACGCTCGCCTTGACGAAGTCGACCATCGCCTTGTTGCGCCGCAGGTACTCCGGAGAGAACCCGCCGGGCACCACAACGGCGTCGAAGTGCTCCGGTGTGACCTCGTCGATCGCCACCTCGGCGACCGCGGGGTACCCGAGCTTGCTCGCGTAGACCTCGCCCCGGACAGGCCCGACGATCACGACGGTCGCGCCGGCCTCCCTCAGCCGGAGCACCGGGTACCACAGCTCCAGCTCCTGGTACAGGTTTTCGCACAGTACAGCCACGCGGGCCTGGGAAACGTCCACGGTTGACCTGCTCTCTGCTACGCGGCGACGGGGTCGGGTACATCGATCGAGAAGATCCGGCGCGGGTTGTCCACCATGATCTTCTTAAGCTGTTCGTCGGTGACGCCTTTGGACTTCAGCCGAGGGACCCAGCTCGTGAACATGTAGCTCAGGTCGACCTTCTCGTTGAGCAGCTGCGGGTCGATCTCGGTGACGCCGGCGCGGGGGTTCATGAACCACCGGTCGAACGACAGCGTGATCTGGTCGCCGTAGCCCGCGTCGAACAGCTCGACCAAGGCGACGGCCATCGCCTCGTCAAGCTCCTCCGCGCTGCTGATCCGCCACGGGATGCCGACGTGGTCGAGCTGCACGTTGGCACCCATGTCGAGCACCTCGCGCATCGCACCGAGCTGCGGCGGTACGAACGCGTGCCCCAGGATCACCTTGCCCGGATCCATCCCCTCTTCGACGAGGATCTCCAGCTGCTCGCGGAGCGGGTTGGTGACGTCGAAGTCCATCGGGTCGATGTGGGTGTTGATCGCGCAGCCGACCTGGGTCGCCGCGTGGGCGGCCGCGCGGATCACGCGGTCCTCGATCTCGTGGATGTGGCGGCCGTTGGGGCCGAGCGGGCTCGGCTTGGGCGTGACGCTCTCCTGGCCGGTGGCAATCTTTATCGCGCCCGCCTTGTACGGCGTCTTGTGCCAGGCGAACACCATGCCGACGGTGAGGTCGCTGACGAAGAAGTCGGTCAGTTCCTCCACCGTCTGCCGCCGCCAGTAGTACGGGATGCCCATCCGCTCGGGGAAGAAGCCGGTGATGGCGATGACGTTCATGCCGGTCTTCACCGCGACGTCGGCCATGAACTTCGGGTACCGCCCCACCTCCGGCGGGGTCATGTCGACGATCGTCCCGTAGCCGTGGTTCTCCTTGCCCCGGCGGACCTGCTTGGCGACGAAGTCGACCGCCGCGTCGTAGTCCAGGGCCGCCCGGGGATCGAGCTCGGCGCCCGGGTAGCCGTAGAGCAGGTGCTCGTGCGACAGCATCAGCCCGGACTGTTCGGCCGGAACGTCGCCCAGCACGGTACGCAAGACCTTCATGCCCTCACCTCACTGGGACAGATCGGAAACCAGGGCACGCATCAGCTCCGGTAGCGCGTCGGCCGAAGCGAACCGCCGCGCACCGGCTGCCGCGATCTCGCCGGCGGTTCCGATGGTGTAGATCGGTTTGGCATCCGCCTCGGCCGCGCGCAGCAACGCCGTCTGCGCGTCGGAGAGCGCGGGGACCCCGGTCACCGTGCCTGCGACGACAACCGCGTCGAACCGGCTCGGCTCGGTGTCCTGGCCGACCGGAATCAGCGGGTAGCCGAGATGGCTGTCGACTCCCGAGGGGGCGGAGGTCACGACGGCGACGTCGGCCCCGGCCTCGCGCGCCCGCAGCACCGGGTACCACAGCTCGAGTTCCTGATACCCCTCACCGGCGAGCACGGCGATGGTCCTTCCGGTCAGCGACATGCGCTACTCCTCAGCGGGTTTGGAAGTCCGGTTGTCCACTTGCCTGACAAGTTATCGAGCCGGCGCGCCGGGGCGCAAGGGATCACTCGGCGGCGAGGACGGCACAACCGGCCTCGGCACAGGCCAGATCCACCGACGGCGCCGCTCCGCTCACGCCGACCGCGCCGATCACCTGGCCGCCCACCCGGATCGGCAAACCGCCGGGCAGCACCAGAATCCGGCCGCCCGCGGCATTGGCCATCCCCCAGTCCGCTCCGCCGGGCGCGGTGGCCTCGGCCCAGTTGTGGCTGGGCGCACCGAACGCCACCGCCGTGTACGCCTTGTCGACGGCGAGGCGGAACGCGACCGCGTTGGCGCCGTCCATCCTGGCGACCGCGACGGGATCGCCGGCCGGATCGGTCACCACGACCGCCATGGCGACCTGTCGGCCGGTGGCCTCGTCGATGACGGCCGCGACCACGCGCTGCGCGGTCTCGTAGTCGATTGTCGTGATCTGTCGAGACATGGGAAACCTTTCAGGAGGCCAGCAGGCCGCCGTCGACGACGAAGGACTGCCCGGTGATGTAGCCCGCCTCGCGCGACGCGAGGAACGCCATCAGGCCGGCGACGTCGTCGGGCTGCCCGAGGACGCCGCGCGGGATCCGTGCCACGAGATCGCGCTCGGCCTGAGCCCGGTCCTGGCCGACCCGCGCCCAGTACGGGTCGTTGAACGGCGTGTCGATCCAGCCCGGACACACGCAGTTGACGGAGACGCCGGCCGGTCCGAGCGCCACGGCGAGCGACCGCACCAGGGCGACGAGTCCGCCCTTGGAGGCCGCGTACGCGAACGATCCGCCACCACCGCGAAACGCCGCCGTGGACCCGGTCAGCACCACCCTCCCCGCACCCGATGCCGCCAGATGCGGGGCGGCGGACTGGGTGACGAGAAAGGGCGCGCGCAGGTTCAACGCCATGGTGCGGTCCCACTCGTCGACCGTGAAGTCGGCGAGTTCACGCTCGACGAGCAGGCCCGCGCAGACTACAACGGCGGTCAGCTCTCCGGTCAAGGCGAGCGCGGCGGACACCGAGGCGGCGGCGCCGTCGACGGCGGAGAGATCGGCACGCGAGATCGAGTACCGGTCCGATGGCTGGTCTGCCAACCCTTCGCGCGCGGCGTCGTCGGCGATGTCGCTGACGTGGACATGCCACCCAGCGCTCAGGAGGCGGCGCGCGACCGCGCGACCGATCCCCGTTGCTCCGCCTGCCACCAGGGCTGTCGGCATACGTCGTCTCCGTCCATCTCGGCGCTTGACCGGTTGTCTGGCTACCAGACATCGTGCTTAGATTGCCCGGCACTCGCAAGGGCCATCGTCCACTTGTCTGACAACCTGATGGCCTGGCATTCTGCAGAGAGGATGTCCGTGACCGCATCGCACTCGTTCCCGCACTACCGGGTCAGCGGACCACCACGCGAGCGGGGCCGGACCTACGGAGCCGTGGCGCGACGCGAGATCGAGAGTTCGATGGCCGGCTACGCCCGGGTCTTCGACCACTACCAGGGCTGGTCGTGGCCGGAGGTCCAGCGAAGGGCCCGCGGCTTCCTGCCGGTCATCACCGACTTCTCCCCCGCGATCGCCGAAGAGCTCGCCGGGATCGCCGAAGGCGCCAACGTCGAGATCGAGGATGTGGTGGCGCTCAACACACGCAGCGAGATGATGTTCGGCAGCGGCAGCTCGATCGAGGCGCTGGAGTGCACCTCCTTCTGCCTCACGCCGGAAGCGACGCGGACCCGCACGCACATCGCCGGCCAGAACTGGGACTGGATCTCGCACGCGCGGCAGACCTCGGTGGTGCTGGAGGTGCACCGCGACGACGCCCCGGACTTCATGACGGTCGTCGAGGCCGGCCTGCTGGCGAAGGTGGGCTTCAACTCCGCCGGGGTCGGGCTGTGCACCAACACACTGATCAGCAGCCACTCCGAGGGCGCCACCGCCGTGCCGTACCACGTGCTGCTCCGGTCGGTGCTGGACAGCGACTCGGGCCGGCGAGCGGCCGACCGGATCACCGATGCGGACCGGGCGATCTCCGCCAACTACCTCATATTCGACCGGGACGGCTTCTGCGTCGACATCGAGACCACGCCGGTGGCCGGTGGCTTCCAGCGACTGTCACCGACCGGCGGTGTGTTGACGCACGCCAACCACTTCCTGACCGCCGAACTAACCGAACGCGACGTCTACCTCGAACGCAAGAAGCACACCATTGATCGTTTGCGGGCGATCGACCAGCATCTGCGCGGACGGCGCGAGCACACGATCGACTCACTCAAAGCCACGCTGGCGGACCACACATTCGAGCCGAACAGCGTATGTCAGCACCCCAACGCGAGCATGCCGGAGCCCGAGCGAACCTGTACTGTCGCGGGCATCATAATCGATGTCGAAGAGGGGGCACTACACGTCGCGCCGGGCAATCCGTGCACGACGCCGTGGTCGAAATACCATATTGGAATGTAGCTGTATCGGGCGCACTGAGTGGAGCGGGACATTGCTGTCAGACAACCAGACCGGTACGGTGCTGCCGTGACCATCAGGCCAGTGCAGCAGCGCCGCGCGTCGGAGGTAGTCCGCGCACAGCTCATCGAGCTGATCGAGACCGGCCACTACGCGGTCAACGACCGCCTCCCCTCGGAGGCGGAGCTGGCACAGTCGTTCTCGGTCAGCCGATCGGTCATCCGCGAAGCGCTGTACAGCCTCAACGCCCTCGGCCTGACCCGCTCGCACGCCGGCAAGGGCACCTTCGTCGCCTCCGCCCACCTCAGCTCCCGGCTGCTCATGGGTCGATACCTGCCGGCGCAGCTGGGCGAGATCCGTCGCGCGCTGGAGGTCCCCTCGGCCCGGTTGGCGGCCGAGCGGCGCACCGCGGCAGACCTGAAGAAGCTGCGGCTGCTCGTGCAGAGGTTCGGCGCGACGCCCGAGGCGAGCAAGCGGATCGAGATCGACGCCGACCTGCACCTCGGCATCGCGGCCGCGACGCGCAACCCGCTCTTCGAGCTCCTGGTCGGTGACCTGCGGCAGGTGCTACAGGACCAGGCGTTGACATTGAGCAAGATCGAAGGACGCGCCCAGCAGGCCGACGCCGAGCACCAGCGCATCATCGAGGCGATCGAGGCCGGCGACGGCGCCGCCGCGGCCGCCGCCATGGAGGCCCACCTTGACTCGGTCGCGGCCCTGTCCGAGGACGGCGCCTCCGCCCGCAAGTCCCGCCGCGCACGCTAGGCACCGCTGGAGTCGGGGTCGCCTCGGCCGCGTGTCCTGGACAAAGATCCAAAACCAGGGACATTGAGCTACCGCGACGTCCGTCGTGGTCCGGACCGTCGCTCCCGCAGCCTCACCCTCCGCGGTCCACGATCGAACCCCGGCCGGCATCGCGGTCCGGCGGGACAGCGACGTCGCACCCCCGAAGCCGCGCCCACCAAGGGCGTCCCCGCCCGCTAACCGCGCCGCTCGCCGAGCGCAATCGCCGAGCCGCCCGACCGGCCGTCAACAGTCCGTCCACTGTGTCCGTCCACAAAGGCAGCTGCCTTCCCGGACCATCCGCTGCGGCTCGACCCCAACTGCGCGTGGACGGCAAAGACCTCGCACCTCCGCTGTGCGCAACCAACGCCGGCCGGCCTGCCCGGCGACGAGTCCAGGCCGGGTCGCTCGCGCGCGCATGCGGTTCAGCGGATCGTGGTACTTCGCTGTTGCTCCAGCGACAGCCAAGTACCACGATCCGCTGCTGCCTGCCGACCTGCCCGGCGCTTCCTCTAGGGAAGCAGAGCGAACGCGCATTCAAGCTCGGCGCTGCCGTCCGAGGTGATCTCGCTGGTGATCGTTCGCCCGATAGCTACGCGACACGCCGGCGATGCCGCAGTTTCTTGAGTGACGATCACCAGATCCCGGCGCGAGGACAGCGGGCTCGTCGGGCTTTGGGGAGACTTGTTGCTGCCAGAGCAACCACAGGTTTCCCCAAACGCAGCCGCCGCGTGCTGCGGGCTTCGGGCCGCGGCCTCACCGCCGGGCGTGCGGGGCGGCGGTTTGGGTTGTCTAGCGCGGAGGGTGAGGCCGCGGGAGCAGCGGTCTGGACCACCGCGGAGGTCGCGGTAGCTCAAGTCTCTGTCGGGGAACCGCAAAGGGCGATCGCGAAGGGACCGTGCCTTCCGCACCTCGGCCTACGCCCGCGGCGGCGTCGGTGGACGTGGCCGCCGGGGCTGGGTGGGTCAGGCTTCGGGGGCGAAGATCATGATGCCCAGGCACATCTCGTCGCTGGTGCCTTCGCCCCACACGACGTAGCGCGACGGGAGGGTGCGCAGCTGCGGGAGTTGCTGGCGCAAGGTGGCGTCGTGGGTGCAGGTGACGCGGACCGTGTCTTCCCTGTGGACGGTGACGGGTTTGGGCAGGGTGACGAGCGCCTGGTTGTCGAAGTTGTAGCGCGGCACGTCGAGTACCGTCCGGGCCTGCGGCGTGTCGGGGTTGATCTCGACCTTGATCGAGCGCCCCAGCATGTGCATGTGGCCGCCGGCCAGGTGGATGGTGCCGGGCCGGGTGATCGGCTGGTCGCAGTGCTGGGTGCTGCCGGGTGCCGGCGTGCCGCCGTCGCACCTCTGGCTGAGCCACCGCGCCATCCCCGCGGACTGGCCGCCGAAACGACGCCCGACGTCGGCGATCGCGGCCTCGCGGTCGCAGAGCGGATCGGTGGCGCCGGGTTCGCAGGGCAGTTCGACGGGCGCCATCGCCAGGGTGGTCTCCAAGCCGGTCAGTGGCGCGCCGCCGTCCGCGAGGCGCATTTCGATGCCGGACTGGTCCGCGGCCGGCCGCCCGTCCGCGACGCCGAGCAGGTTGTAGTGGATCTGCATGACCAGCTTGCTGCCCGGTGGCATGCGGAAGCCGAAACCGTCCGGCATCAGCGTCTCGCCAGTGCCCGGCGCCCAGCTCGCCACCCAGGCGGTCTGGCCCGGCACGCCGCTGTCGCCGAAACAGGTCCAGCCCTGGCCGGGCGAACTCGCGTCGACCTGCTTGGCGTCGTCGGCCTGTTCGGCGCTGAGCCGATAGAAGATCGCGTGGTGCAGGAGGTTGGCGTTCTGCGGCAGGAAGCGGCTACCGGTCAGGTAGGCGGCCTCGGTCAGTCCCGGGTCGACGAGGAAGCAGCGGTAGTCGTCGGTACCGCCGTTCGGCGGCGACGGGGTGTAGGGCTCGGGAAGTGCCAGGTCGACGGTCCGCTCGCCAGCGCGTAGCGGCGCGGCCGGTGCCGCCGAGGTCGTGGGGTGCGAGCCGTGCGGGCCCGCACTGGCGGCGTCCGGGATGCCGGTGGGTGGCGGCGCCGGGTCGGAAGCACACGCCGTGACGATCAGCACCGCGAGGAGTGTCGTCGCGGCGGTACGCGGAAACCTCATCACACCTCCCATACCCCGACATCAGAACATGACTCGTTGTGAAGTGGCTGAGAACGGGCCCCTCCGGTGCGGGGTTGGCCGGCGGGCGGGTGTGTTTCGATGAGCTGGTGCCTGATCGCCGACCTGCCCTGGACCGTGACGTCATCGTGCGTACCGCGCTGGCGGTGATCGACCGCGACGGGGTGGCCGGGCTGACGATGCGGAAGTTCGGCGCGGAACTCGGCGTGGACCCGATGGCGGTGTACTACTACCTGCCGGACAAGGGCGCCCTCTTCGACGCGGTGGTCGAGGCGGTGCACGACGAGGTCGGCGAGCTGCTGGTCGAGGAAGGGGCGACGTGGCAGTCGCTCGTGTGGGAGACGTTCCAGCGCACCCGGCGCGTGCTGCTGCGACATCCGCACACGATCCCGCTGGTGGGGACGCGGCCGGTGCTGTCGCCGAGGATGCTGGCGCGAGCCGACCGGCTGATCGCCGCGCTGGTGGAGGTCGGCCTCACCGCCGCGACGGCGTTGAACATCGTCGCCTGCGCCCGCTCGTACACCGTCGGATATCTGCTCGTGGAGGCCGGCGTGCCGGCGGGGCCGCCGGTGGGCGCGGGCGTGGCCGACGCGGACGTGATGGTGGCCTACCCGTCACTGGCGGCGGGCATGGCACAGGGGTACGACCCGGACCGCCAGTTTGGCATGGGCCTACGCGCCCTCCTGGACGGCTTTCCCGCCGGATAGCCTAGGCGACCCGCATGGTGCCCATCATCATCATGTCTTCGTGTTCGAGGTTGTGGCAGTGGAACACGTAGCGGCCCGGATAGTCCTGAAACGGGATGATGATCTCGGCGGGCTCGCCGGGTAGCAGGTCGATGGTGTCTTTCCAGCCGTGGTCGCTCCGGCGCGGTCCGCTGGTGCCGCGGGAGAGCACCTGGAAGTGGCTCAGGTGCAGATGGATCGGGTGGTGCAGATCGCCGACGAGCTGCCAGATCTCCGTGGTGCCGAGCTTGGGGTCGGCGTGGACCCGGTCGGGCTGGAACGGCTCGCCGTTGACGAGCCAGCGATGCGCGCCGCCGGTGTCCCGCGACTGGAAGACCATGCGGCGGGTGCGGACCGCGTCGGTGTGGCGCAGCGTCGAGTGGTCGCCGGAGAGGCGATCGGGTACGCGGGTGCCGTCCTCGACCTTGTCGCCGACCTCGAACCGCATGACGTGTGCGGTGTTGCCGGTGCCGAAGTCGTTGGTGAGGACGACGTTCTGCCCGGGTCTCCACCGTCCGAAGTCGACGATCACGTCCATCCGTTCGGCCGGTGCGAGGTCGACGCTGTCGTGCCTGATCGGCGACGGGAGCAGCCCGCCGTCCGAGCCGATCTGGACGAACGCCCGGTCGTCGGGCGGGGGCGGGTCGAGGCGGAGCCGGTAGCGCCGGGCGTTGGAGCCGTTGAGCAGGCGCAGGCGGTAGCGGGCGCCGTCCACTGTGGTCGTCGGCCACGGGAGGCCGTTGACCAGGATTGTGTCGCCGAGCACGCCGGCCTGGTACGGCGGGCGCACGCCAGGGTTGTCGAGCAGGTCGTCGGTGTTGCTGGGGTAGAGCAGTGTGCCGTCGTGGTCGAACGCGCGGTCGGCGATCATCAGCGGCAGGTCGCGGGCGCCTCGGGGCAGCGGGAGTGCCTGCTCCTCCTCGTCGGTCACCAGGTGGAAGCCGGCCAGGCCGCGCCACACCGCCGGGCCGGTGAAATCCATGCGATGGTCGTGGTACCAGAGCGTCGCGGCGGGCTGGTTCATCGGGTACACGTACTCGCGCCGCCCCACGGCGGTCCGGCCGCCGTTGTGTCCACTATGGTCGGCCATCGGCTCCGGCAGCAGCAGGTCCGTCGGGTACCCGTCGTGCTCGGCCGGCGTGTGACCGCCGTGCAGGTGCACCACGGTCGGCACCGGCAGCGCGTTGCGGTGGGTCACCACGACCGGCCGGCCGCGACGGCTCCGCAGGGTCGGGCCGGGAAAGATGCCCTCGTACCCCCAGATGGGCGTCGAGACCCCGCCGAGGATGTCGACCTGCCCGGGTCGCTGAGTGATCTCGAATCTGTCCACATCGGACCCTACTGGCACCGGTCGCAGCTCGGGCGGCACCGTCAGCCGCCGCGTGAACGGTGCCGGCAACGGCCGCCGGCTCTCCAGCAGCGTGCCGGTCGACGAGGAGCCACCAATGCCTCGGACGAAGGGGATGGCCAGCCCGAACGCACCAGCGGCCGCACCCACCCCCGCCAACACGCGGCGCCGGGTCACGTGCCCGCTCATCCGTCTGCCTTCGGCGAGGCCCGCCACGCCCAGATCGCCACACCCGTCGCCGCCATCACGATCGCCACCCCCAATGGGATGTGTACGGTGAGGATCCGCGCGAAGCCGAGCTGGTTCTGCACCGTGGTCATCCCGAGCAGGCCAGCCGCGAACACCACCGGCCACCACGCGCGCCGCCCCCACAGCGGGATGGGCAGGGCCACGGCGATGCCGAGGATCAGCAGCATGTCGATGATCGCGGCGTTGTTCTGGTGGCCCAGCAGTGACGAATACGTGCCGGACAAGAACTGCCCAGCGAGGATCGACTGGAGGTAGCTCAGCCCAGCGACAAGCGTCGCGATGGCCCGGTACGGCCAGAGGAACCAGCCCACGTCCCGCCGCTTCCGCCTGACAGCGGCCGCCTGCCCAGTCAAAATGCGCCCCCGAGTGTCCCGTCCGTCCCTTTCTACAACGTAGAACGGCACCCCGAACGGCCGCAACCCCCTCGCGTTGCGCGCTCGCTCGGGTAACCGCTATAACTGGTTTCACCATCAGAGGAGGCAACGACATGGGCGTAAGGCACATCAACCCCGAGGGACTGCACCGCAGCCCCGCCTTCAGCCAGGCCGTCGTGGTCGAGCAGCCGGCGAAGACGATCTACATCGGCGGGCAGAACGGCGTCGACGCGGACGGCAAGGTCGTCGGTCCCACGGTCGGGGAGCAGGCGACGCAGGCGTTTCGAAACCTCGCGACCATCCTGGAAAGCGAGGGCGCGAGCCTGGCGAACATCGTGCACTGGACCATCGCCGTGGTCGACGGCCACGCCTTCGACGAGGGTGTGGCCGCCTTCCAGCAGGTGTGGAACCCGGCCGACCCGCCGCCGGCCATCACGGTCCACGTGGTGGCCGGCCTTGGCCCGGGGTTCCTCGTCGAGATCGACGCGGTCGCCGTCGTGTGACGCGACTCCCTCTCAGACGCCCGGCCGCTTGGCGCGCCAGCGGCCCACACCACCGAGGGCCAGGTCGATCAGCAGGAACGCGGCCAGGGTGACGCCGAGTAGTGGCAGCGCCCAGCCCACCGCCACCGCGACAAGCAGCACGGCCACCGCGACCAACGGGTGGGTTTCGCGCCACGCGCCGCGGGCTGGTGGCGCGCCCACCGGCGCGGAGCGGTCGGCGCGGGTGGGGCGGCGCTGCCACCACATCCGGTACCCCACACGATCACGCACAGCAGCCCGATCGCGAGGGCGGCGAGCAGGAGCTGGTTGACGATCCCGAAGAGGAATCCCATGTGGAACGCGACGCCCAGCTTGGACAGCTGAGCCAGCACCGGCCAGTCGGCGAACCTGGAGTGCGCGACCACCGTGCCGGTCGCCGGGTCGACGGCGGCGCGGTCCCAGCCGTACGGCCAGGCGGGATCGTCCTCGACCACGGTCCACGCCGTGCCTGGCTCGGCCGGCGGGCTCACCTCGACCTTCCCGTCCACCCCGGCCTCGCGGGCGATCAGCGTCACCCGGTCCACATCGGACACGTCGAAGTCGGCGGCCCCGCTCGCGCCGCCCTCGTGGTGGCCGCCGCCGTCGCTGGTGCCGCCACCCGTGCTCCCGCCCGGGAGCGCGGTGTCCAAAGTGGGTCTGTGCGAGTCGAACCCCTCCTGGAGGATGTCGAAGTTGCCGCCCGCGTACCGCGACCAGGTCAGCCCGGTCGCGGAGAGCGCGAGCAGCCCGATCGCCAGCCAGACACCGGTCGCCGCGTGCCACGAGCGGGTACGGCGTACGCCCACGTTCGCGGCGAGGTCGGGCAGGACGGTACGGCGGAGCTTGTCCCGGCCGGTCCACTGTCGACGCAGCCACAGGAACAGTCCACCCAGGACGACAAGCCACAGCCAGCTCGCCGCCAGCTCGGAGTAGTGCCGACCGACGACGCCGAGGTGCAGGTTGCGGTGCAGATCGTCCAGCCACGTCTGGAGCGGCGTCTCCCCGAACCACGTCGTCAGCGTGCCGCGCACCTCGTTCGTGTACGGGTCGACGTAGACGGTGTGCTGCTTCTCCCCCAGCTCGGGCAGGTTGAAGACGACCTTGGTGGTGTCGGTCGCCGTCACCGGCGGGATCACGGAGGCGAAGTCGCCCTCCGGGTGGGCGCCACGAGCGGCGGTCACCTGCTCGGCGAGCGGGCGGGCCGGTGCGGCCCCGACATCGACGCGCAGCTCGTCGGCATAGACGAGACCGTCCAACTGCGGACTGAACACGAATGCCAGCCCGGTCAGCGCCGCCACCACCAGAAACGGCGCGACAAGGACGCCGGCGTAGAAGTGCAGCCGCAGCACCAGCGGCCCGATCGACCTACGCCGCGCCGTCGGCTTTGGTCGGGGCGGATCGGCGACCGCGGGCGGCGTCTCGGAGTTCGTGATGGTCGACAAGGGAGGGCCTCCAGGGGAAAGGGTCCGCAGGGGACAGCGAAATAGTCGGCCGCCACCGCGATTTGGTTCCCCGGATGCTCCATCGATGTCTCTGCATTTTTCTGGGCACGGCTCGGGAACTTCTCGGCCCTCTCGTACGACTACTTCGCGGGAGGCGTGTGTTACCGATGTCTTACGTGGTCCCGTTTGGTAGTGACGGCGTTGTCGCCCGCTGGGTGGAATTGGCACCATCGCCGATCTGCCAAGGAAGGGCATCACGCATGGATTCCACCCGCTCAGACATCCGTAGACCGGGTCGCCGGACCGCGAGCCTGGTCACGGCGGTCCTCACGCTGGG
The DNA here is from genome assembly GCF_011764545.1 of Phytohabitans flavus. Classification (GTDB taxonomy): domain Bacteria; phylum Actinomycetota; class Actinomycetes; order Mycobacteriales; family Micromonosporaceae; genus Phytohabitans; species Phytohabitans flavus. Next base: position 3,190,460 of record NZ_AP022870.1, read on the forward strand.
CGCGACCCTGTTCCTGCCCGCGCCGGCCACCGCCGCCGTGTCACCGCCGCACGCGCCGGTGGGCCCATTTCTGCGGTCCTCCGGCCTGACGTCCCCGCAGCCCTGCTCCAGTGGCAGCCGGGTGTCGAGGAGTCTGACGCCGATCCTCGGGGTCAGCAAGGGCACTCCCGCCTACAACGCTGACCGCCCCAACCTCGCGGCGACCTTCGAGGTGGCATCGCTGGGACAGTCGTTGGTCAGCGCCACCGTTGCCTTCGACGCGTCGCTGGCCACCTATCAGGTTCCCGCAGGTGTCCTCGGCGAGGGCACCTACCAATTCCGGGTGCGGGCAGTGGACGGTGGCACGGTCTCGGAGTGGCTGCCGTGGTGCACGTTCACCGTTCAGACGGTGAACGTGCCGGCGCCGCGCGTACCCACCAGCCTTCGGGTCTCCGCCGATCCGTATGCCGGCTTCCAGTTCTGCGGCACGACGAGTGTCCCGGTCATCTCCAGCGAGGGCGGGCCGACGTTCGCGGCGAGTCCGGGTACGTACATCTCGAACCCGAACCTGGTCGGCAGGTTCGAAATCGCCCGTCCGGGCCGGGAGTCCCTGATCCAGGTCGGAAACCTGTACGGGGTCGGCGTTCCGGCCCAGTCGTTCACGCCGGGACGTATCAGTTCCGGGTCCGGGCCGAGGACGGGAACGCGGTATCGGCCTGGTCGCCGTGGTGTGACTTCGTCGCACAGTAGACATCGGTTCCGGTGTGTTGGCGCGGAGGCGGGCGGTCAGCCAGTGCGCCGCTTGCCCGTCTTCGCGTCGCCGGCATTTCGCTTAGCGCGACGAGCGGTCTCGCGCTGCTTGGAGGCCCCGAGCGTCACCTGCTCCCCCGCGGGCACCTTGCCTTGTTCGCGGGCGTCCCGCGCACGCTGGCGGCGCTGGATGTTGTCGCCTTCCATCTCCTTCGCTCCCATACCGCTGGGTGCCCACGCGCCGCCGCCTCAACCCTCACGTTCTTGAGACAAGGTATTTGCCCCGGTCCGCGCCAGTCGCAGGCCGTATGCTCCCGCGGGCATCGCGCAGGTCGGCGGCTCGCTAGCGCTCGCCGAGATCCCCGACCTCCGCTGCCGGGTCCGCGCTTCCAAGCCCAACCCCGACGGCCAGCGCCCTCCGGGCACGTGCCTGCCGTTGGACGGACCCTCCGCCCAACCGCCGAGCCAGGCCAAAGGCTGGCCGGAACGCGGACCCGGCAGCGAAGGCCGCAGTCGGCCGACCACGACCCAGGGGTGAGCTTGCCCAACCGCGAAGGGCAAGGCCGCGGGAGCAACGGTCCGGACCACGACGAACATCGCGGTAGCTCAATATCCTTGGGTTTGGATCTTTGTCCGCGACAAAGACACCCACCGCACTCCAGACTAGGGGGCGGCGGGGAGGTGGACGACGAAGCGGCAGCCGTTGGGGATGTTGTGCGCGTCGACGCGGCCACCGTGCGCTTCGACGAGTCCGCGCACGATCGCCAGCCCGAGCCCGCCGACCGCGCCGTCGATGCCGCGCGGGGTCCGGGCGCGCTCGCCGCGGAACGCGATGTCGAACACCCGCGGCAGGTCGGCCTCGGGGATCCCCCGCAGGTGTCGGCGACGGCCAGCCAGGCGCCGTCGGTGCCGCTGCCACCGCTGACCCATACCGTGCCGTCCTCCGGGGTGTACCGCACGGCGTTGAGGAGGAGGTTGGCCACCACGCGGGTCAGCTCCGGCTCGCTGGCCCGTACCGCGGGCCAGTCCGACTCCGTCGCGACCAGCTGGATCCGGCGCGCGTCGGCGATCGGGGCGGTGGCCGCGACCGCGTCGGAGACCACGTCGCCGAGCGGCACCGTGGACGGCGAGAGCCGCAGGGCGCCGGCGTTGATGCGGGATAGCTCGAAAAGGTCGTCGACGAGCTGGGTCATGCGGTCGGTCTCCACCCGGATTCGCCGGTGGTACTCGGCCACGCCGGCCGGATCGGATACCACCCGGTCCTCGAGGGCCTCCGCCATCGCCCGCAGTCCGGCCAGCGGGGTACGCAGGTCGTGCGAGACCCACGCGACGAGGTCGCGGCGCCCCTTCTCCAGGTGCCTCTCCCGCTCGCGGGCCTGTGCGGCCCAGACCGCGGTGGCGGCGAGCCGGCGCCCGAAGAGCCAGCCGACCGCGACGCTGACCGCCGCGCCGGCGGCCACGGTGATCAGCACCACCTGCATGTCGTGGGTGGACAGGAACATGGCTCGGGCGATGACCACGATGCCGGCTACCACGCTGCCGACGGTCACCGCGATGAGCACCCAGATGTGCGCCATGATGGTCTGGCCGCGCAGCAGCCGTAGCGCGGCCGCCCCGAGGCCGCCGACCGCGAGCGCGCCGACCAGCGCCGCGCCGAAGATCAACAGCAGGTCGCGCACGTCAACCCACCGGCTCGTACCGGTAGCCGACGCCCCACACGGTGACGATCCGCCTCGGCCTGGCCGGGTCGTCCTCGACCTTCTCCCGCAGCCGTCGCACGTGGACGGTCACTGTGGACTGATCGCCGATATGCCAGCCCCACACCCGCTCCAGCAGGTCCGCCCGGCGGAACGCCTGTCCGGGGTGGCGCATGAGGAAGGCGAGCAGGTCGAACTCCCGTACCGTCAAGGTGAGCTCGGCCTCGCGTAGCCGCGCGACGCGACGCACCTCGTCGACCACCAGGTCGCCGTCACGCAGTGGCGCGGCGGACGGTGCCGCGTCGGCGCCGGCCCGGCGCAGCACCGACTGTACGCGCAGCACAAGCTCGCGCGGCGAGAAGGGCTTCGTGACGTAGTCGTCCGCGCCGAGCTGGAGGCCGAGCACCCGATCGGCCTCCTCGCCGAGCGCGGTGAGCATGACGATCGGGACGCCGTCCGGGCGGGTGCGCAGCCGGCGGCAGACCTCGAGCCCGTCGATCCCCGGCAGCATCAGGTCGAGCACCACCAGGTCGGGCATCTCCCGGGCGACGACGGCCAGTGCGGCAGCGCCGTCCGCCGCCATGCTGACGTCGTAGCCGGCCCGCCGCAGGTACCGGCACACCACGTCGCTGACCGTGGGATCGTCGTCGACTACGAGTACCCGCTGCCCCATCGTCCACAGGCTAGCCCGCCCGGCGGCGGAAGATTATTTCGAAAGCCTTACGGTACGCGGCCCCGGACGGGCGTAGCCCCGCTCGCCAGGGGCGGGGCCACGCTGTTGGTTGGTGATCGTGGGGTGGGCGGCGGTCAGGCCGCCGCGGTGGCTGTGCCGCTGCCGCGACTGGCGGCCGGGCGGCTGGTCGGGGCGAGCAGCGGGCGCCCGGCGATGAGGACGTCGTAGACGAACACCGCGAGGATGCCACCGACCAGCGGACCGACGGCGTAGATCCACAGGTCGGCCCAGTGGGTGGTGCCGCCGCCGAACGCGAGCGACACCTCGACGCCGAACGTGCGGGCGAAGTTGGCCGAGGCGCCGGTGATCGGGGCCAGGGCCAGGATCGCCGTGCCGTACGCGAGGCCGACACCGAGCCCGGCCAGGCCGCGCTCCATCCGTTCCTCGGTGATCAGCGTGTAGTACGCGAGCACCACGAGGAACGCGGCGAGTGCCTCGACGACGAGCGCGACCACCACGGTCGCGCTGCCCGCCACGACGGTGCCGCCCAGGCCGGCGTCGACGCCGCCGCCACCGTAGGTGCCCCAGGCGAGCAGGCCGGCGAGGACGCCGCCGACCACTTGGGCGAGTACATAGCCCGGCACGTCGGTCCACGCGAACCGGCCACGGACGGCCAGGGCGATGGTGACGGTCGGGTTGACGTGTGCGCCGGAAACACCGGCGAAGATCCAGACAGCCAGCGCGAGCCCGAAAGCATAGGCCGCGGCAATGCCGATGGATCCTCCAGTCGCCGCGAGCGTGGCGGCGACACCGAAGTACACCAGGAGCAGGGTGCCCAGTGCCTCAGCTGACAGGCGCTGGACGAGGTTTGGACTCATTCTGGTCCACCTCCAAATAGGACGGAAGCGCCGTCGATAGATGGGATAGTTACAATCGTTACACGCTCCGTGAACTTTTAGGGGTACTGCGGGCATGAAAATATGACTCCCGCAGCCTCACCCTCCGCGGTCACCCAGCAGAACCGTGACATGCGGACAGACCGCCCAAAACGCGCTATTGGCACCAATGCGCCGGATCTCCACCGCCGGGCCCGCTGTTCCTGGGATCGTCGGTACGGCTGGCGGGTGTTGGGGGGTGGGAGCGGGCGTTGGGCGAGGAGCGGGACGATGCGGACCGGGATAAGCCGACCACATCCCTGAGCCCATCGGCGGAGTTCCCGCCCCTGTCGGCGCAGGACGTCGAGGCGCTGCGCCGGTTCGGTGAGCAGTGGCAGGTCGAGGCACCGGTACGGGCGCTTCCGGTCGATCCCGAGCTTCCCCCCTCCGGGCCGAGTGCCGCCCACATCCGGCGGCCGAACGAGCGGTTCCGGCCGGACCAACCTGGCGAGCTCACCGCGACGCCGGCGGCGGAGTGGCCAGACACGCGCCTGGGCCGGCTGACCGTCCGCGTGCGCCGGGTGTTGCTCGGACCACCCCTGACCACCAAGGCCGTGCTGCGGGAACGGTTGCGAAAGCTTGTCGCGCTGCCGGTCCTGTCGTCCGACCTGCTGTCGTCGGTGGCGTACGGACCGGAGGCGTTGCTGACCGTCCTGGTCCTGGCCGGGAGCGCGGCCCTGGGGCTGTCCCTGCCGATGGCCGCCGTGCTGGTGGTGTTGATGTTGGCGGTCGGCGCCTCGTACCGGCAGACCGTGCGCGCCTACCCGCACGGCGCCGGCTCCTACCTCGTGGCCAGCGACAGCATCGGGCCGCGGGCCGGGGTGACTGCGGCGGTGGGACTCATCCTCGACTACGTACTGACCGTGGCCGTGTCGGTGTCGGCGGGAATCGCCGCGATCACGTCGGCGATGCCGGCGCTGGCCCCGCTGACCGTACCGCTGTCGTTACTGATCGTCGCCGTCCTGCTCACCGGCAACCTGCGTGGGATCCGCGCCGCGGGAAACATCTTCGCCGCCCCCACCTACCTCTTCCTGGGCGCGATCGGGGCGACGATCGTTGTCGGGCTCGCGCAGGCCGGAGCGCGCGGTTTCACCGTGGTCCAGCCGCCACATGTGCCCCCGACCGAGGCGCTCGGCGTGCTGCTCGTCGCCCGCGCCTTCGCCTCCGGCGCCACCTCGATGACCGGCATCGAGGCGGTGTCGAATGCCGTACCGGCCCTGCGGCCCACCGAGTGGCGCAACGCCCGCACGGTGCTCACCTGGATGGTCAGCTTCCTGGTACTCCTGTTCGCGGGCCTGATCTTGCTGATCTACCTCAACGGCCTGGTCCCCCGACCCGGCGAGACCATGCTGTCCCAGCTCGCACACCACACGTTCCCCACGGACCGTGGTATGTGATCATCCAGGCCACCACCGCGCTGATCCTGCTGCTGGCCGCGAACACCGCGTACAACGGTCTGCCCAGGCTGCTGTTCTACATGGCCCGCGACGCCTATGTCCCCCGCCGATTCCTTCAAATGGGTGACCGGCTGGCCCTCACCAACGGGCTTGTCGCCCTCTCCGTCGCCGCCGCAGTGATCCTCATCGTGTCGCGAGGGCGGACCCAGGCCCTGATCCCGCTCTACGCGGTCGGTGTCTTCCTAGCGTTCACGCTCTCGCAGATCGGCATGGTGAACCACTGGCGGCGGCACCGTAAGCCGGGGTGGCGGCGCAGTGCCGCGATAAACACGGTCGGCGCGACACTCTCGGCAATCGTGCTGGTCTCCGCCGCGGTCACCAAGTTCATCGCGGGCGCCTGGGTGGTGGTCATCGCCGTCCCGGCGCTCGTGTTCCTGTGCATACGGATACGACGGCACTACGACCGGGTACGGCAGGCGCTGTCCCTGCGCCCCGACGAAGGTGAGAAGGAGTTGACCCAAGAACTCGTCCCCAACAAGTACGCCACCTGCTCGTCGTCCCGGTCGCCCGGTTCGACGAGGCGAGCCTGCGTGCCCTGGCGTACGTGGTGTCCCTTGGCAAGCCATCACTCGCCATACACGTCAGCCCTGAAGACCAGGAAGCGGACCGGCTCCGCGACGAGTGGACCGCGTGGGGCGACCACATCCGGCTGGAAACCGTGGTGTCGCCGCACCGCGAGATCCTCGAACCCCTGACGCAGTACATCGCCCAGCTGCACGACAGGAGCCCGGACGTCACCCTCACGGTGGTCATCCCCGAGGTGTTCGCGGACACGCTCTGGCAGAAGATCCTGCACGCGCCGATCGAAAAACGCCTTCGCAAAGCCCTGCGTCGCATACCCGGCGTCGTCGTCACCAGCATGCCGATTCACCTGCGCAAAGCCTAGGTGTACCCGCGCTCAGACCTTGAACTGGACGATGCGGCGCGGCGGGAGCCCGGCCGCGGCGCGCGCCCGGCGGGTCCGCCACACCGCGAACGGCCAGAGGATCAGCGCGAGCGGGAGCGCCAGCGCCGTCCACCACGGCAGCCTCGCCACGGCGAGGAACCAGTCGCCACCCGCGTACTCACTGGTCACCGCCGTATCACCGATGGCGAACGCCTCGACCGGCTTGTCGGTCAGCACGGTGCCGGTCGCGCTGCGCCCCAGCGCGGTCAGCTCGCTGTAGCTCGCGTAGAGCGTGCCCCGGACGGTGGCGCCGTCGACCTTCCAGCTGGCGTCCTCGCAGGTGGTGGAGCCGTTCCCGGACCTGACCGACCGCTGCACGCACTCGCTCGGCAACGTGACCGTGACGGGCGTGCCGTGAGCCTCGGTGTACGCCGCGCTGTAGCGCTGGGTGACCGCGACGATCCCCACCGCCCCGAGCGCGACGAGCACACCGACGGCGAGCCAGATGACCAGCTCCCGCGCCGGGACGGCCCGGGCGCCGGAGGCTCGCGCGTGGGTACCGGCGAACAGCGCGGCGGGAAACACGAGCACCACGCCGAACGCCGTCGCGACGAGGCCGGCGACAGCGGTCGGCGCCATGAGCATGAGGCCGACACCGCCGAGGATCGCGAGACCCATGAGCACGAGCAGCACGACCGCGACAGCGGGCGCTGTGGCCCGGCCGACACTCTTAGTAGACGACATCCGTTCACCGATTCCCAGGCAGGGGTGCAAACGGCGAACAGCGTATCGATACGCAGAGTGGCGACCAACCCCTTTGCATGATCATGCAATGGGGTCTCCGCTACTTCTGGTAGCCGTAGTTGTCGCAGGTCCTGCGCTGGAAGACGCAGTTCTTGGTGCGCTTGTTCATGGTGGCGGCGTCCCACACGACGAAGGCGTCACCGTGCATCGACGACGCGCTCTTTCCCTCCTTGTCGGAGGAGAGGTAGTAGCCGGCCGGGGTTCCCTTCACTCCGTACTGGATGTCGAAGGTGATCGCCGGGATCTTCACCGGGTGGCTGCGCGGGCAGGCCTCCCCGAGCCGTACGACACGTGGTCCTTGTGGTTGGGGCTGTCCAGGTGCTTGCCGTCCCAGCAGTCCGGAAACTGCATCATGTAGTGCAGCGTGGCGTCCCCGCCGCAGATGGGCCAGTTGCCGTTGGTGCTGCGGGCGATGCCGTCGAGATCGCCGGGGCCGTAGAAGGCGCAGTAGAACTGCCCGCGCGCGCCGCGCGGTGTCGGCTGCTTCTTCTTGGCGTCGCCGCTGATCATGCGCAGGCCGTTGGGCATCGGCATCTGGCCGGCGGGGTTTTTCATCAGCGAGCGGTAGTAGACCCGGAAGCCCGTGGTCTCGACCGGCTTGCCGGTCCCGTTGTCGTAGAGGGTCGGCACCCAGTAGGCCGAGTGGTCCTGGACCGGCTTGCACGAGGTGGCCGTGAACTTCATCAGATCGCCGGCCACCGTGTCCGCGTCGACGGCCTTGTTGCCGACGAAGGAGTGCATGTGCGAGGCGCCCGGGAGGCCGGGGAAGACGATCGGGTCGTCCGGCCGCCGGTGGCTGTACTGGCAGTCCGCCCGGAACTCCGGGAGGTTGCCCACACCCGCCGGGACAGGGTCGATCTTCAACGCGTTGTACGCGTCCACCTGCGCCTTCCAGGCCGCGCGGTCGACGGGGAGCCACCCGGTCGGTGGGATCTTCGGCGCGGCAGCGGCCTGCGGCGTGGCGGAGGCCGACGGCGCCACGGTGGCGGCCGAGGCGGACGCGGTCGGCGGCGCGCTCGGCGACTCCCCCGGCGCGGCCGACGCCGACGTGTACGGGATGGCGTTGGCCGCCTTCGACGTTTCGGGCTCGGACCCGGTGCCGCCCAGGTACACCGCCGCGGCCCCGACGACGATCACGGCGGCGGCCGCACCCGCGATCACACCCCGCTTGCTCCGCGCGCCCCGCGCCGGCAGGTCCGGACGTGGCGGCGCCGGACTCGCCTCGGGTTCCGGAAACGAGATGTAGGACACGGGTCACTCCCCAACAAGCAAGACGCCACGAGTTGGCCTGACGGCCAGGGCCGCCGGAATGTTAGGCACTCCACGCCCGTACCTGATAGGTCTTTAAACCTCGCTTAAGCCATGCATTACGGCTTTCGCCGGCGCCCCCGACGTACGGCTCTCGTTGGCTGGGCCGGCATCGTCCGTTCGTGGTCGACCGGTAGGGTGCCCGGATGGCGGTCCGCATTGATGTCGAGGCGTTTCGTGAGTCCCTCCCACCTGCCGTGGCGCAGGCCGCCGAGCGGTTGCGGGAAGACGGCGGGCTCGGTGAGCTCGATCCGGTCGACGGCGGCGTGCGAGCGTCGTCCCTCACCCCGGACGGCGTGGTCCGGACCTGGGTAGGCATCGTCGACGGGGACTTCACCGGCAGGTGCACCTGCCCGGACGCGGGCGAAGACCTGTGCGCCCACGCGGCCGCGCTCGTGGTGGCCGCTGTCGCCGAAGGCATCCACCTCTCCGCGGACGCGACACCCCCGACGACGCGGACCGCGCCATCTTCGCGGAGGCGGTACGGCGGCTCACGCCCGAGCAACTGGCCCACCTGGTGGTGACAACCGCGTTGCGCGACGACCTCTTCGCCACCCAGCTGCTGAGCGAGGCGGGCCTGCTGGAGGACCCCACCGACCTCTAGTCTTGTCGCGGATAAAGATCCAAAATCAAGGACGTCGGGCTACCGCGATGTCCGTTGTGGTCCAGACCGTCGCTCCCGCGGCCTCACCCTTCGCTGTTGGGCAAGCTCACCCCAGGCGTCGTGGTCGGCCGACCGCGACCTTCGCTGCCGGGTCCGCGCTCCGGCCAGCCTTGACCTAGCTCGGCGGTTGGGCGGGTTCCATCCAAAGGGGCGCTCGGTTTTGCCTTGATCGACGCTACGACGGGCCGCCGTCTGGCAGATCGTGGTACCGAGCGGCCCCTCCGGGGGCAGTTGGGTACCACGATCTTTCGCGTACGCCCAGCCCGACCGCGCCGATCAAGGAAGCGGGTCCGCCCTGGCAGCAACAAAGTCTTCCCAAAGCCCGACGAGCCACTTCCGCAGAGCTCTGGTGATCGTTCGCCCAGAATCCGCGGGGTCGTCGGCGTGTCGTGTAGGTATCGGGCGAACGATCGCCAGAGAGATCCCCACCGGCGCGCGACACCAGGCGCACAACCCACCCGCAGTGCCGTCCCGTCGGCCCTCGACCCGCTTGCTCCTTGGAGCAGGCCAACGCCTGGGGCGCCACCACCCACAAACCCGGAACAATGGCACGGACGCTGGCGCCCCGGGCGTTGGCCTGCTCAGCTCTTGACGGGTCGAGGGCCGACGGGACGGCACTCCCCATCCCGGAGGCCGGAGATCCCCGCCGGAGGCAAAGAAGGGGTAACCGCAACCCCGAGGCCCACAGAGCGACCCACCACCTTGATGCCGAAAGATCTCCAGACCGGCCGGGGCGCTTCCGGCCGAGTGTCTTCTTTGGGATACAAGTGGACGATCGCTGTGCCCTTCGTCAATGATGGGACGCGCCGAAAGCATCTGTATTCACGGGGGAATCGTGGTGCTTCGACTGCATCTCACGACGGACGACCTTGCCCAAATTCGGGTAGCCACCGCGCCCGATCCCATGTGGGAGATCCTGCTCAGCCTGCACATGCTCCGAAGCCGCGCCGCATCGGTGACCTTCGGGGCGTGGCGCCGGGCGATGCGTGGCCGGCTGGCCGGCGCGGAGCGGGCGCGCATCGAGCCGCTGGTGCCGCTGGCGCCACCGGTCGGCTACTCGCCGGACTTCCTGACGCCGTCGCCGGGCGCGGCCGGTGCGGCGGACGGCATCGAGCGGGTCCTCGCGACGCCTCGGCGGCACCTGCGCGCCGATCTGACCCGGCTCGCGGCGCAGCGCCGCCTGCCCGGCTGGACCAGCGGGTTGGCCCGCGGTGACCCGCCGACCCTGCGCCGGCTCGGCGACGCGATGACCGTGTACCACCGAGTGGCGCTGACGCCGCACTGGGAGCAGATCCACGCCCGGTTCGACGCCGACCGGGCGCTGCGCGGGCGGCTGCTGCTCGACGGCGGCATCGACCGCCTGTTGAACAGCCTCAACCCGGCCATCCGGTGGCGCCCGCCGGTGCTGGAGATGCGGCACTACCGCGCCGACCGCGACGTCACGCTGGGCGGGCGCCCGCTGCTGCTGGTGCCGTCGTTCTTCTGCTGGGAGCACCCGATCAGCCTCTTCGACTGGGGCCGCGCGCCGATGCTCGTGTACCCGATCAGCCACGACGTGAGCTGGTTCGACTCCACCAAGCGCGGCGACCCGGAGCGCCGGCTCAGCGCCCTGCTCGGGCACAGTCGCGCCGCCGTGCTCGACGCGATCGCCGCCGGGGTCACCACCACCGAGCTGGCCCGCCGGGTCGGCATCTCGCAGGCCGGTGCCAGCCAGCACGCCACCGCGCTGCGCGACGCCGGCCTGGTGGTGACGGCACGGCTGGGCAAGGCCGTACAGCACACGCTCACGCCGCTCGGTGCGGCGCTCCTCAATGGTCCAAACAGGACGGTGGCCTGATTTCAGCGTGACGTGAAAGGAGTGGCTGGCTCCCGTACCGCGGGCGGAGGGTGACATGCACAAGCGCACCACAAAGCACCGTTCAGAAAGGACGGCAATGTCACTCCTCCGTCGTCTCGCCATCCTCGGCGCCGCCCTCACCGCGGCGGCCGTGGCCGTACTGGCCAATGCCGCGCCCGCCCAAGCCGCCGACGCGTACCCGTGCGGTCCGCAGTGGTGGCACTCGGGTCAGGGCGTGTACGTGCAGACGTGCCCGGACTGGTCGCCGGACAACTGGATCCCGGTCTACGAGTACAACAACGCCAGCTCGCGCCAGGTGGGCTCGATCTACGCTCCCGGCGACGACTGGTACGTCTGCGACTACCCGGGTGCGTCGCTGACCCGGCACGGCGCCACCAACAACTGGTGGGCGCTGACCGTCGCCGACAACGGTGCGGCCGGCTGGGTCAACGAGATCTACTTCCGCGGTGGCGGCAACAACGAGCCCGACGCCGCGCTGGTGGTCTGCCCGTTCTTCGCCTCCGGCAAGACCCTGCTGGGCGCGTCGGTCAGCTAAGCGAGGGCACTGAAAAGGTCCACCCCGGCCGCCTCGTGGCGCGGCCGGGGTGGGTCCACCTACCCTTGCGGGGTCAGCTGGCGTACGCCTCCAGCTCGAAGATCCGGGCCGCGCGGTCGCTGTCGCTCGTCGGGGTTATCACGTTCACGCGGATATATCGGGCGCTCACCGGGCTTATCGTGTGGGTCGTCGTGTCGGCGGTGTTGCCGCGCGCGGTCACCACCGTCGACCAGATGTTGCCGTCCTGGCTGACCTGGATGTCGTAGTCCCGGGTGTTCCAGGTGGCCTTCTCACCGCCGGCTCCGGAGTGCCGCAGCACGAACCGGCCGACCGTCTGGGCCGACTGGAGGTCGACGCGCAGCCACTTGCTGGCGCCGAGCGAGCACCACTTGTCCGAGTTGCCGCCGGTCCAGCTGCCGTTCACCGCCTTGGCCGGGGCCTCCGCCGCCGCGCACTGGCTGTCCGCGGTGGCGGGCCGGTTCAACGCCAGGTTGGTGCCGCCGGAGGTGGACGGGACGTACAGGCGCACGTCGGTCAGGCTCGCGCTGCCCTCGTACACGTTGGTGTAGAGGTCGCCGATGACGAACCAGTCCGGGTACGAGGAGCCGGCCGGCCACTGGTTGGGCCACGTGGTGCTGCCGTTGTAGTCGTTCTGCACCAGGTTGCCGTTGAAGCGGCCGTCGTACTCACTGGGCTTGACGTTGTAGTGCCAGATCGGCGCGTTGCCCACCACGAACGGGCGGTGGAAGCGGATCGTCTTCTGCCCCACGCGGGCGAAGTTGCCGGTCGCCTCCAGCACGTAGCCGGTGGCGTCCCGCTCGATCGCGAACGTGTAGAACGTGTTCGGCATCAGCTCGGGCTGGAGCTCGGCCGCCGAGGAGAGCTGCTGCTCGGCCACGCCACCGGAGCAGTTGGTCATGAACCACTGCGAGTTGCCCGCCAGGCCGCCACGGCCCGGGTTCCAGTTGGGCATGCCGCTGATCCACATGTTGACGGTGTTGAAGTTGCCGTCGCGGTAGTTGTAGTACGTGTTCGTGTTGGAGTTGCAGACGCGGCCGCCGGTACCGGTGCCGACGCGGTCGGGGTGCTGGGAGAACGAGTCCATCAGCACCTTGCGGCGGTAGTGCCAGAAGTGGTTGTTGCGCGGGGCGGGGTTGGCAAAGTCCACGATGGACATGAAGTGGAAGCCGTTGTAGCCGTAGTTTCCCCGGCGCACGTCCTGCCACTCGCAGTACGGCGCGGACGCCTCGCCGCTCCACCCTGGACTGTCCGAGCCCTCGCCCCACGGGTGCTGGGTCTTGCATCCTGTGGTGGAGTAGCCGTTGGTCCGCCCGTTGTAGTCGATGGTGCCGTTGCGCTTGCCGCCGAAGTCGAGCGTCTTCAGCTTGTACTCGACGCGGTAGTAGTCGGGCAGCTTCTGGGTCGGCCGCAGGATCACGCCGCCGGTGTGGTCGGGCACGTTCATCTTCGCGACGAACTCACTGCCCAGCGCCTCCCGGCTCAGCGAGGGAGGCGACTCGATGACGCCGTCCTTGTTCCAGTCGCGGGCCGAGAGCGAGGCGGTCAGCCACCCGTTCTGGCCGATCTGAAACTCCTTGCGGTACGTGTGGAACGAGTCGAACGCGGTCTGCCAGGCCGGCCCGTAGTCGTTGCGGTACCACTGCCCGTTGTCGTCCATGATGGTGTCGAACGGCTGCGCGTACGTCTCCCGCACCCACGGTGTGGTCGTCGGCAGCGCGTTGGCGAAGTTCTCGTTGTAGAGCAGCGTCCACCCAGGACGGACGGGATCGTCGGCCAGAGCGGGGGCGGCGGGCGGCACGACGGCACCCGCGAGCACGAGCACCATAACCGCGAGGGCCCGCTTCATCAGAAGGCCCCGTTCGGGTCGAAGTACTGGGACGCGTTCTCCTTCGTGACCTTCGGCGACGGCACGACGGTGTCCTTCTCCACCTGCTTGCCGTCGAGGATCTCCACCGCCCGGTCGAGGCCCATGCTGCCGATCTGGTCGGCGTCGTTGAGGCCGGTGACGGCGAAGTTGGTGCCGTCCATGATGGCCTTGAGCGCCTCGTTCTGGCCGTCCACGCCGGCGATGATGATCTGCTTCGCCTTGCCCGCGTCGGCGATCGCCCGCTGCGCTCCCAGGCACATCGCGTCGTTCTCGCAGAAGACCGCGGCGAGGTCGGGGTTGGTGGCAAGCAGGCTCTCCATGACGGTCAGCCCGCCGTCGGAGCCCCAGTTGCCGAAGTCGGGCGCCTCGACGAGCGTGATGCCGGGCTTGCCTTGCAGGACGCCCTTCACGCCGTTGGTGCGCGCGAGGCCGATGCTGTTGTCGGCCGGGCCGCCCTTGATGATGCCGACCTTGCCGCCGTTCGGCAGCTTCTCCGCGAGGAACTCGCCGTCCTGCCGGCCGATAGCCTCGTTGTCGGGGCCGATCCAGCTCGTGTACTCGCCGGTGGCGAACTTGCGGTCGACGAGCACGGCCGGCTTGCCCGCCGCCTTGATGGCGTTGAGCACGGCCGGCGCGGACTCCAGTGGGCCGCCGGAGATGATGACCGCGTCGACGTTCTTGCTGAGCAGGTCCTCGACGTTCGCCGCCAGCTTCGCGGCGTCACCGTTCGCGTCGGTGCTGATGATGTCGACGTTGCCCTTCTTCGCGGCCTGGGCCGCGATGGCCTTGTCCATGCCGCTGAAGTAGGGCCCGCTCAGCATGAAGTTGGCGACGCCGATGGTGTAGCGGCCGTCTGAGGCGGGTTCGTCGGAGGAGCAGGCGCCGCTGAATGCGAGCGCGCCTACGAGAAGCACCGCGCCGAGCCATTTGCGTGGTGTCATGTCAGGGTTCTCCCGGGGAGTCGTGTGCGCTGGACGAGAATCACGGCGATGATGATCAATCCCTTGAGGACCTGCTGCCAGAAGCTCTGCACGCCGTAGAGGTTGAGCAGGTTGTTGATCACCACCAGGACCAGGACGCCGCCGAGGGTCGCCTTCGCCGACCCGCGTCCACCGGCGAGGCTCGCCCCGCCGATCACGCATGCGGCGATCGCGTCGAGCTCGAACGCCACCCCCACGCTCGGCTGGGCGATGCCCACCCGGCTGGCGAGGATGACGCCGGCGAGCCCGGCACAACCGCCGCTGATGGTGTAGGCGAGGATCACGTACCGCCGAACGTTGATCCCCGCCAGCCGCACCGTCTCGGCGTTGCCGCCGATGGCGATGATCGAGCGGCCGGCCGGGGTGCGACCGAGGAACACCCCGCCGGCCAGGAACACGGCCAGCATGATGAGCGTGCTGACCGGGATGGGTCCGAGCAGCGCCGAGCCCAGCCGGAAGAAGGCCGGGTCCTCGGGCGCGATCGGGACCTCGGAGTAGACGAACGCCAGGCCGCGGATCGTGGTGAGCGCGGCCAGCGTCACCACGAACGGCGCCAGCCCGAAGCGGGCCACCAGCGTGCCGTTGATCAGTCCAAAGAGGATGCCGCTGGCGACGCCGACCGCCATCGCGACCGGGATCGGCAGCCCCGAGACGAGGCCGGCCGTGACGATGCCGGCGAACGCGACCACCGAGCCCACCGACAGGTCGATCCCGCCGGTCAGGATCACCACCAGCATGCCGAACGCCAGCAGCCCCGTCGTGACCATCTGCTTGAGCAGGTTGGTCAGGTTGGTCTGGGTGAAGAACGTGTCCGACGTCAAGGCCGCGACAAGAAGCAAAATCCCCACCAGGCCGACGAAGACGGCCTCCGCGGTGAGGTCACGGCCGCGGATCATCAGGCGAGGCATCCGGTACGCGCGGCGGGGCGCGGCGTCCACGGACTTCGACTCGGCCGTCGGGGTGAGCTGGTCTGTCATGCCGCTTGTCCGATCGAGTACGCGAGCACCTCGTCCTCGGTGGTGCGGTCCGGGTCGAGCTCGCCGGTGATCCGGCCCTGGTTCATCACCAGCACGCGGTCGCTGGCGCCGAGCACCTCGGTGAGGTCGGAGGAGATGAGCAGTACGGCCAGGCCGGTACGGGCCAGGTCGTCGACGATCCGGTACAGGTCGACGCGGGTGGCCATGTCGACGCCGCGGGTGGGCTCGTCGAGGATCAGCACCGTCGGCTCGCGCAGCAGCCACTTGGCGAGCACGGCCTTCTGCTGGTTGCCGCCGCTGAGCGTGGCGACCGGCATGCCCGCGCAGTGCGGCGGCTGGATGCGCAGCCGCTCGATCATGCCGGTGACCGCGCGCCGCCGCCGGCCGGTGTCGATCAGGCCGGCGCGGGTGGTGGTGTGCATGGTGGTGAGCGCGATGTTGTCCCGCACCGACATCCCGGGGACGAGGCCGGTCCGCTTGCGGTCCTCGGTGACGAGCGCCATCCCGGCGGCGACCGCCCGCTTCGGATCGCGGAAGCGCACCGGGCGGCCGTCCAGCCGGACCTCCCCCTCGGCCGGCTGGGTCGCGCCGAACAAACACTGGGCGAGCTCGCTGCGCCCCGAGCCGACCAGCCCGAAGAGGCCCACGATCTCCCCGGCGTGCAGGGTGAGCGACACCTCGCGGAACTCCCCCGCCCGGCTGAGCCCGCTCACCTCCAGCCGGGCCGCGCCACGGCCGGGCCGGCGGTCCGGGTAGATCTGCTCCAGCCGGCGGCCGGCCATCAGCCGGATCAGCTCGTCCTCGCTCGTCCGGTCCGGCTCGGTGACCGCCGCGACCTTGCCATCCTTGACCACGACGATCGAGGTGGCCAGGTCGAGCACCTCGGCGAGCCGGTGCGAGACGTAGATGACCAGCGTCCCGCGCGCGGCCAGGTCACGGACCAGCGCGTACAGGCGGTCGAGGTCGCTGCCGGCCAGGACCGCGGACGGCTCGTCCAGGATCAGCACCGTCGGCTCGCTGACCAGCGCCTTGGCGATCTCGACCATCTGCTGGCGGGCGACGGTGAGCCGGCCGGCGGGGGTACGCGGGTCGATCGCGTCGAACCCGATCCGCGCGAGCAGCTCGCGGGCCTGCCGGTGCGCGGCCGGCCAGTCGATCAGGCCGGCGCGGCGCGGGAAGTCGCCGAGCAGCAGGTTTTCCGTCACGGACAGCTCGGGCACCAGGCTCAGCTCCTGGTACACGGTGCGGATGCCGTACGCATGGGCGTCGTGCGGCGAGCGCAGCTCCACAGTGGACCCGTCGATGCGCAGCTCCCCGCGTCCATGGACTCGGCGCCGGAGAGGATGCGGATGAGCGTCGACTTGCCCGCGCCGTTCGCCCCCACAACGGCGAGCACCTCGCCCGACCGTCCAATGAGGTCGACGCCGTGCAGCACCTCCACGCCGCCGAACGCCTTGCGGACGCCGCGCAGCTCGAGAGTCATGCGAACGCGTCCATCACGATGATGGTCTTCTGCTTGGTGAGGTCCAGGACGGTGTCGTGCAGCCCCTCGCGGTAGCCGCCGGTGTCCTTGGTGCCGCCGAAGGGGAGGTTCTCCGCGCGCAGGGCGGTCGAGCCGTTGACGACCACGCCGCCCACGTCGAGCTGCTTGGCCAGCGTGAACGCCCGCGACACGTCCCGAGTGAAGACGGCCGCCTGGAGCCCGTACGGCGACTCGTTCGCCATCCGTACCGCCTCGGCCGGGTCGGCGAAGCGGGCCACCGGCGCGACCGGCCCGAAGATCTCCTCGGCGAACGCGGGGCTCTGTGCCGGCACGTCGACAAGTACCACCGGGTCGACGAACGCGTCCCGCCGCCCGCCGCCGGCCACCATGCGCGCGCCGTCGTCCACAAGCCGGCCGACCGCCGCCGCCACCCGCTCGGCGGCCTCGGTCGCGATCAGCGGGCCGACATCGGTGGACTCCAGCAGCTGGTCGCCGACGCTCAGCTTCGCGGTCTGGTCCACGAGGGACGCCACGAACGCGTCGTGCACGCCGTCCTGCACGTACACCCGCTTGACCGCGCAGCAGATCTGGCCGTTGCCGCGGGCCAGCCGGCCGAGCACCACGGCCTGCGCGGCGGCGTCGACGTCGGCGTCGTCGCAGACGATGAGCGCGTCGTTGCCACCCAGCTCCAGCAGCACCTTCTTGAGCGTGTCGGCGCCCCGGCGGGCGATCTCGCGGCCCGCGGCGGTGCTGCCGGTGAGGCTGACCGCGGCGATGCCGGGCAGCTCGGCGAGGAGCTGGGAGACCTCGACGCCGCCGGGTACGAGCTGGTGGGCACCGGCCGGCGCGCCCGCCTCCTCGACGATCGCGGCGATCCGCACGAGCGCGAGCGGGCAGCGGGCCGGTGGCTGTACCAGCACCGCGTTGCCGGCGGCGAGCGCGGCGGCGGCCTTGTGCGCGTACAGCTCGACGGGGTAGTTGAACGGGACGAGCGCGGCCACCACGCCCAGCGGCTCCCGCACGGTCACCGCGAGGTGCCGCTCCAGCCCCGGTACCGCGTCGAGCGGCACCTGCCGTCCGAAGATGCGGGTCGCCTCCGCCGCGTACCCCCGAAAGATCCTGATGGCCGCGTCGACCTCGCCGCGGGTCTGGAGGATGGGCTTGCCGTTCTCCGAAGCGAGCAGCCGCGCGAGGTTGTCCCGCTCCGCCTCGACGAGCGCGGCGATGCGGGTGAGCAGCGCGGACCGTTCGTGGGCGGGCAGCGCGCCCATCTCGCGCTGCCCACCCGCCGCGGCCTCGACTGCGGCGGCTACCCGCGCGGCGTCGAAGGCCTCGATCTCGCCCAGCACCTCCCCGGTGCCGGGGTTACGCACGGTGATGGTCGGCTCGGCAGGCATGGAAACTCCTCGGGCGTATGGGGGCGGCGGCGCGGCAGCTCGATCCATTTCGATGCGCATATTCGGGTACCGGCGATGTTGCGCCGCGCAAAACGTTTTGTCAATACATCCGATGTCTGGTGGGAAACCCGTAACACGTTGAGCGGGGATCGACGTTTCGCCGCGGTACGCGCGGGTAGCCGCTTCCGGTGACCTGCGTGGCGGCGTTGGAGGCCGAGGCATACAAGGTGCCCACCGAGCGGCCCGAGGCGGATGGCACCCAGACCTGGGCCTCCACGACCGCGGTCGTCGTTACCGTGACCGGGGATGGCGGGACCGGACTCGGTTGGACGTACGCCCCGGCCGCCGCGGCCGACGTGGTCCGCGACCTGCTCGCGCCGGCGGTGACCGGCACCGACCCGATGGACGTGCCGGGTGCGTACCGGGCGATGCGCCGCGCGGCCCGCAACGCCCTCGTCCCCGGCCTGGTCACCGCGGCCATCTCGGCGGTCGACGTGGCGCTGTGGGACCTGAAGGCGATCCTGCTCGGCACGCCGCTGGCGGCCCTGCTCGGCCGGGTCCGGCCAGCCGTACCGCTGTACGGGTCGGGTGGCTTCACCACCTACGACGACGAGACGCTCTACCGGCAGCTGAACGGCTGGGTGTTCGACGACGGCATCCCCAGGGTGAAGATCAAGATCGGCGAGTCGTGGGGGCACGCCGCGGATCGGGACCTGGCCCGGATGCGGATCGCGCGCGAAACCGTCGGCACGAACGCCGAGCTGTACGTCGACGCCAACGGCGGGTACACGGCCAAGCAGGCCATCCGCGTGCTGCGCGCGGCCGAGGACCTCGACGTGCGGTGGTTCGAGGAGCCGGTCTCCTCCGACGATCTCGCCGGCCTGGCGCAGGTGCGGGCCGAGGTGACCGCGGACGTGGCGGCCGGCGAGTACGGCACCGACCCGGTGTACTTCCGCCGGATGTGCGCGGCCGGCGCGGTGGACTGCCTCCAGGTGGACCTGACCCGGTCCGGCGGTTACACCGGCTTCATGTACGCCGCGGCGGTGGCGGACGCGTACAACCTCCAGGTCAGTACGCACACCGCACCGCAGCTGCACGCGCCGGTCGCGGCCGCCATCCCCAACGCCCGGCACATCGAGTGGTTCGCCGACCACGTACGCCTGGAGCGGATGCTCTTCGACGGGCTCGCCGACCCGGCCGGCGGCGATCTCGCCCCGCAGTACGAGCGCCCGGGGCACGGCCTCACGCTCCGCCGCGAAGACGCGGCACCGTACCGGACCGGCTGATGCGGCGCGGGGCGGTGAATCACCGGCCGCGCAGGCGGTTGGCGAGGGCGGCGACACCTCCGGCGGCGCTCATTGTCGCGCCGACGACCGAGCCGCGGTGCTTCGACAGCCACACTTGCGGACCGGCCTGACGGGACCGGTCGTCGAAGCTCCCGTGCGCGCCGTGGACATCGCCGTCCGGCCCGTCCACCGGCCGCCACAGGTTCGACGGCCGATCGGGATCGCGGGGTGCGTCGGTCTGCTGCGATCCGTAGCCCGTGCGCGCCAGGTAAAAGTCCATGAGCCTGGGAACCAGCCGGTTGCCGAGGATGCTCAAGGCGGTCGACCAGCCGACCCAGAACTCGCGGCGTTGCGGGTGGTCGGCGGCGAACACGATCGCGTCGGCGGCCACCTCCGGCTGGTAGATCGGCGGCACCGGCTGTGCGCGGCGGGGCAGCCGGGACAGCACCCAGTCGAACTGCGGCGTGTTCACCGCTGGCAGCTGGACCATCGTGACGTTTACGTTCGTCCGGTCGTGGATCATCTCGCAGCGCAACGCCTCGGTGAAGCCCTGGATCGCGTGCTTCGCCCCGCAGTACGCGGTCTGGAGCGGGATCCCCCGGTACGCCAGCGCCGATCCCACCTGCACGATGGTCCCCCACCTCCGGGGCACCATCCGCTCCAGCGCCACCCGCGTGCCGTTGACGTAGCCCAGGTAGGTGACCTCGGTGACCCGGCGGAACTCCGCGGGCGTGACCTCCTGGAACGGCGCGAAGACCGACGTGAACGCGTTGTTGACCCAGCAGTCGATCGGCCCCAGCTCCGTCTCGAACCGGTCGGCGGCGGCCCGTACCGCGTCGGGGTCGGACACGTCGACCGGGATGGCGAGTGCTTCGCCGCCGGCCGCGCGCACCTCCTCGGCCGCCTTCGAAAGGCCCGCCTCGCCCCGTGCGATCAGGCCCAGCTTGACCTTCCGCTGCGCGAACCGGCGAGCGACCGCCCGGCCCACCCCGGCGCTCGCGCCGGTCACCACGACGACGCTCGGATAGCTTTCGGCTCGCTTGTCGAAAAGCATCAGCTGCCACTCCCCCACGGCGAGGCGTTACCTCGCCGGCGAAACCAGCGTCCGGCGAGGTACCCGGCGGTGACAGCGGCCAGAAGCAGCAGCACCCGGGGCGTCGTCGCGCCCGCCCGAGCCTTGCTCAGACCTGTCTTCGGGTCGACGACGGTGCCAGCCGCGGCGCCGGCGACACCGGTCGCCCAGTCGGCCAAGTGGTCCTTCACTCGCGTGGCACCCATGCTTCCTCCTCAGCGTGTAGACCAACGGCGCAGCGCGTACATCAGCGCCGTGCCGGCGCCACCGATTGCGACAGCGGTGGTCAGCAGGCGTACCGGCCGCGGCGGTGCCGAGGGCCGGCGGGTCCAGCTCTCCTCCGGGATGCCGGCGCCGCCGTCGCCGTCCATCCCCGCGCGCAGCAGCTCGGCGAGGTGTACGCCGCGCCGGCCGCCGGCGTCGCTCTGCGCGATCTGGATCCGGCAGCTGAACCCGTCGGCCAGGATGGCGTCGCCCGGTCCGGCTTCGCGGACCGCCGGCAGCAGTACCCGTTCGGCGCACGCCTCGGACACCTCGTAGTGGCCTTGCTCGAACCCGAAGTTGCCGGCCAGGCCACAGCATCCGGAGTCGAGCACCTTCGCGTCGACCCCCGCCGCGGCAAGCACCGCCTGGTCGGCCTGGAAGCCGAGTACCGCGTGCTGGTGGCAGTGTGTCTGGACGTAGGCCGTGCGGGCCACCATCGGTGGCGTCCAGCCGGGGGTGTGGTCGATGAGCAGCTCGGCGAGTGTGACGGTCTGCCGGCGCAGCCGTCGCACGTCCTCGTCGTCGGGGAACAGCTCCTCGGCGTCGCCCCGGAACACCGCCGTGCAGCTCGGCTCCAGGCCGAGGATCGGGGTGCCGGCGCGCAGGTGCGGGCGGAGGATGTCCACGGTACGCAGCAACACCCGCTTGGCGGTGTCGAGCTGGCCGGTCGAGATCCAGGTCAGCCCGCAGCAGACCGGCTGCTCGGGTACCACGGCTCGCCACCCGGCGGCCTCGATAAGCTCGACCGCCGCCCGCGCGATCTCCGGGTCGAAGCGGTTGGTGAAGGTGTCCGGCCACAGCACCACGTCCCCACGCTCGCCGGTGCCGCGCGGCCCCCGCTCGGCGTACCACCGCTGGAAGCTCTGGGGTGCGAACACCGGCAGCTGGCGCCGGGTGTCTACCCCGGCCGCCTTCTTGGCCAGCCAGGCCAGGCCGGGTGCGTGCGCGAGGGCGTTGACAAGCCTCGGCGTCGTGGCGGAGACCACGGCCGCGGCGAGCGGCAGCCAGCCCATCGAGTAGTGGGCCCGGGGCCGCAGCCGACCCTCGTAGTGGTGGGACAGGAACTCGGCCTTGTACGTCGCCATGTCCACGTTGACCGGGCAGTCGACTTTGCAGCCCTTGCAGGCCAGGCACAGGTCGAGCGCGTCCTTGACGGCGTCCGAACGCCAGCCGTCGGCGATAGTGCCGCCGCGGACGGCGCCGTCGAGCATCTCGAACAGCAGCCGCGACCGCCCTCGCGTGGAATGCTCCTCCTCCCCCGTCGCCCGGTACGAGGGGCACATCACGTCGCCGGAGTGCCGGCGGCAGCGGCCGACACCGACGCAGCGGAGCACTGCCCGTCCGAAGCTGCCCTCGTCGTCCGGGTACTGGAAGTGGGTGGCCACGCCGCCGTGGTTGTAGTCGACGCCGAGGCGCAGGTTGGCATCCATCGGGTTCGGCGCGGTCACCTTCCCCGGGTTCATCCGGTTGTCCGGGTCGAAGATGGCCTTGAACCGACCGAACGCCTCGACCAGCTCCTCGCCGAACATCTTCGGCAGCAGCTCACCGCGCCCCTGCCCGTCACCGTGCTCGCCGGAGAACGAGCCGCCGTAGCGGACCACCAGGTCGGCCGCACGCTCCAAAAAGGACCGGAACCGCGCGACACCGTCCGGGTTCACCAGGTCGAACGGGATGCTGCAATGTATGCAGCCCTGCCCGAAGTGCCCGTACAGCGACGTCTCCGCCAACCCGTACTCGGCGAGCAAGCTCCCCAGGTCACGTAGGTAGTCGCCGAGGTCCGCCGGGGCGACCGACGAGTCCTCCCAGCCCGGCCAGGTATCGGCCATTCCGGATACCCGGGCGGTGGCGCCGAGCCCGGACTCGCGGATGTCCCAGATCGCCCTCTCGGCGCCCGGTTCGTCGAGGAACCTGACGTCCGCGTCGTCCCGGCTCTTGCCCAGATCGCGCAGCAGCCGGTCGGCGGCCGCGTCCACGTCCCGCCTCGTGTCGCCGCCCATCTGCACCAGCAGGTAGGCGCCTTGCCGCTGGGGCAGCAGACGCAGCGCCTCCGAGTTGAGGTGCTTGCGCCCTTCGTAGTCGAGGAGCTTGGGGTCGATGCCTTCCAGCCCGATCGGCGCGTGCGGCAGGATCTTCGGCACGTGGTCGCCGGCGGCCGCGATATCCGGGTACAGGAGGAGCACGACCGTCCGGGCCTTGACGACCGGCACCAGCCGCAACCGCGCCCGGAGCACCGTGACGCAGGTGCCCTCCGTGCCGACCAGCGCCTGCGCGACATGGAAGTTCTTCTCCGGCAGCAGGCTGTCGAGGTTGTAGCCGGAGACCCGCCGGGGGATCGGCGGATACCGCGTGCGGATCTGTTCCAGGTACTCGTCGCGCAGCGCGCGGAGCTGCCGGTAGACCTCCGCCTCGCGGCCGCCGCGCGCGACGATCCGCTCGTACGCGTCGTCCGGTGTCTCGCCGACCCACATCCGCGTGCCGTCGTAGAGCAACACCTCCAGCTCGACGATGTTGTCCACGACCTTGCCGGTGCGCTGCGCGGTGGCACCGCAGGAGTTGTTGCCGATCATGCCGCCCAGCGTGCAGTGGTCGTGCGTGGCGGGCTCCGGCCCGAAATTCCAGGCCGGTCCGCTTGAGCTGGTCGTTGAGCAGGTCGAGGACGATCCCGGGCTCCACCAGGCAGGTCCGGTTGCCTGCGTCGACCTCGAGGAGCCGGTGGCAGTACTTCGACCAGTCGATGATCACGGCGACGTTGGTGCACTCCCCCGCCAGGCTCGTGCCACCGCCCCGGGAGGTCACCGGCGCGCCGTACCGCCGGCACACCGCGACCGCCGCCACGCCCGCCTCCACGGTCCTCGGCACGACCACCCCGATGGGTACCTGCCGGTAGTTCGAGCTGTCCGTGGAGTAGGCGCCACGGGATCCCGCGTCGAAGCGGACCTCGCCGTCCACCTCTGCCGCCAAATCCCGTTCGAGGCCGGCGACGTCGATCTCGTCCGTGGCCGGGATGCGGACGGCCGGGTCCGGCAGCTGCACCGCGGTCACGCGCGCAGCTCGCTGATCTTGTCGCGGACCACCGTCGCCACGGTGGCCACCTTGTGCGGCTGACCGCGCAGGAACGCCTCGGTGAAGTACTTGGCCTGCTCGTACTTCACCTTCCCGGGCATCGGCGGCTCGTTCGGGTTGACGTCCACGTCGACGAGCGCCGGCCCGCTGTGGGCCAGCGCGTCCCGGACCGCGCCGGCGACGTCGCCCGGCCTGGTCACCTTCGCGCCGTACGCGCCGCACCCGCGTGCCCAGCTGGCGAAGTCGGCCTCCGGCTGGCGATGTCGCACCGCGTACTCCGGGTAGCCCAGGATGATCTGCTCCCACAGGATCTGCCCGTACGAGTTGTTGTTGTTGACGATCACCTTGATCGGCAGCTCGTGGCGGACGGCGGTGAGGAACTCGGCCATCAGCATCGCGAACCCGCCGTCACCCACGAACGCGATGACCTGCCGGCCGGGGAAGGCGTGCTGGATCCCGATCGCGTACGGCAGCCCGGGAGCCATCGTGGCGAGGTTGCCGGAAAGGTAGTACCGGCGGTCGCCCCGAATCGTCCACTGCCGCGCCGACCAGGTGGCGATGGTCCCCGAGTCGCAGGTCAGGATCGCGTCGTCGGCGGCCAGGTCGTCGACCACCCCCATCAGGTACTGCGGCGCGATCGGGTCCCGGCGCTCGTCCCGCAGCGACCTCATCTCGGCGCGCCAGTCGTCCATCTCCTTGCGGTACTTGGCCAGGAACGACCCGTCGCCTCCGCGCAACAGCGGCAGCAGCCCTCGCAGGCCGCGCTTCGCGTCCGCCGCGATCGGGGCTTCGACCGGCAGCCGCAGCCCGATGAGCGACGGATCGGAGTCGATCTGGGCCACACGCGCCTGACCCGGCTCCGGGAGGTACTTGGAGTACGGGAAGGAGGTGCCCACCATGAGCAGCGCGTCGCACTCCTCCATGGCCTCCTCGCTCGGCCTCGTGCCGAGCAGTCCCAACCCGCCGATGGTGACCGGGTGCTCGTCGGGCACCACCGCCTTCCCCGACAGCGTCTTGACCACCGGGGCACCCAGCTTCTCCGCCACCGCGATCACCTCGTCGCGCGCGTGCAGCGCACCCGCCCCGACCAGGATCACCGGCCGCCGCGCGGCGTTCAGCAGCTCGGCGGCCGCACCGAGCTCGTCCTCGCCGGGCGGCAGGTGCGGCCGGTCCAGGTTCGGCCTTCCATTTAGCGGCAAGCCCGGGCTCGGATGCCGGTACGGATCCTCGCCCATCGCCGCGACCTGGATGTCGTTGGGGAACGTCAGGTGCGACACGGTCTTCTTCACCAGCGCGTTGCGCACAGCCAGGTCCACCACGCCCGGCAGCTGCTGCGGATTGGTGACCATCAGGTTGTAGTCCGCCACGTCCTCGTACAGCCGGTCCAGGTGGACCTCCTGCTGGTACCGCGTGCCGAGCACCGACGTTTCCTGCATGCCGGTGATCGCCAGCACGGGTACGTGGTCCAGCTTCGCGTCGTACAAGCCGTTCAGCAGGTGGATCGCTCCTGGTCCGGATGTGGCGGCGCAGACGCCCAGCTTTCCGGTCGCCTTCGCGTAGCCGGTCGCCATGAAGGCAGCCGCCTCCTCGTGGTGTACCAGCACGAACCTGAGCTCCTGGGCGTGGCGGCGGAACCCCTCCATCAACCCGTTGATGCCGTCGCCGGGGAGGCCAAAAACGGTGTCGACACCCCAGGCGACCAGCCGCTTCGCAAGGCTCTCGCCCACGATCTCCGTCATTGGAAGCTCCCCCTCGCTCGCGGCAAACCGCCGTCCGCGCGCGGCTACCCGTCAGGGCAGCAGCCAAACGCAGGTGCTTTCATTCGCCGCTGATCGGACCCCGGTCTATCAAGCCCTCGTCCGGCCCGCTCGCGGTGGCCGGGAGGCGGGCGTGGCGTCGCTTGATCAGAGCCTCCCTCGCGATGGTCACGCCGATCACCACCAGCAGTGCGGCGACCGCCGTGACCGCCGGGATCAGGGTGGCCAGCGGCACCAGAGCGAAGCAGACGACACCGCCACCGAGGCAGATCCCGGCGATCTCGCGGAACATCCGCCAGCGGGTATAGGCGAAGGTGAACAGGAACAGTGCGGAGCCGCCGAAGAGCAGGACCGCCTGATCGCCGGTCAGCGCGCCGGCTGGCTCGAGCACCGCGTCGGCCAGTCCGACGGAGGTGGTGACGATGCCGAAGCTGAAGAGCAGGTGGCTGTAGATGAGGACCGCGCGGCGCAGGTCCGGCTGGTCCGGCGCCACTTCGAGTGCGCGCCGGATTTCCGGCAGGCCGTAGCGGAAGTACGTCCACCAGAGGGCGGCGGCCACCGCGTAGGCAGCGGCGATGGCGGTGAGTCGCAATGGCGTCAGCGTGCCCCCGGCGGCCACCATGCCGGTCTGGATCATGGATTCGCCGAGCACCAGGATGATCAGTAGTCCGTAGCGGTGGGTGTAGTGCAGGGGCTGCGCCCGGCGTGGAGCGACCAGGTAGCGCCCCGCCCAGGGGCTCAGCAGGTCGGTGGCGGCAGCGGCGGCCCAGAAGGCGATCCGCGCGGTGCCGTGCAGGAGGGCGCCGGTGAGCAGCAGTGGCCCGGTGACGAGGAAGACACCGTAGGGGCCGATGAACACCGACCGCCAGTCCGGGAGCCCGCGCAGGGCGAGGAAGGACAGCAGCGCCCGGGCAGCGAGGTAGACGACGACGAAGAGCAGCCCGAGGTCTTCGTACGCGTGCGGGATGGTCAAGGCCATCAGCAGGCTGCCGAGGCCGAGCACCAGGACGCCGAGCCGATCCACGAGGCTTTTGAGGTCACGCTGGTTGGCGTAGAGCGTCACGCCACCCCACGCCCAATAGACCGGAATGAATAGAATCAATGTCCGGACGATTCCCCACCCGCCGTGCTCGTCGTGCAGCAGGTGGGAAAACTGAGTGAGGGCGAAGACAAAGGTGAGGTCGAAGAAGAGCTCTTCCCAGATGACAATCTTGGGGGCGGTCCGGGAAGCGTCGCTAGCCTTCACGGCCCGAGTGTGACGGCCCGCGACGGCGCGTGGCGCCGAAGATCCACCACGCGCCGTCTCCCAAACTCACGCTCATACCGGCGGGGTGACGATTGTCAGAGGTTGTACCCGCCGGAGACCTCGATGTCCTGCGCGGTGATCCAGCGGCTTTCCTCGCCGAGCAGCATCGCGATGGCCATGCCGACGTCGTCCGGCTCGCCGATCCGGCCGAGGGCGGTCTTGGCGGCGATGCCGGGAATCAGGTCGGGGAAACGCTCGAACGCGTTGTCGCCGATGCGGGTGCGGGTGGTGCCGGGCGAGACGGAGTTGACGCGGATGCCCCGCCTGCTGAGCTCCTTGGCCATGTAGCGGGTCAGCACCACAAGGCCGCCCTTCATCGCCCCGTACACGGAGTAGCCGGCCTCCAGACTCAGGGGCTGGGTCGACGAGCTCGTGGTGTTGACGATCGCGCCGCCGTCGACCATCAGCGGCAGGAGCGTCTGCGTCAGGAAGAACGGTCCTTTGAGGAGTACCCGCGAAAGCCTGTCGAAGTCCGCCTCCGTGGTGTCCTCGATCATCGCCATGTGACCGGCCCCGGCGTTGTTGACCAGGAAGTCGAAGCTGTCCCGCTGCCAGGTGTCACGCAGCGCCGCGACCACCGAGTCGCGGAAAGCCGGAAACCTCGCGGAGTCGCCGAGATCAAGCGGGAGTGAGACGGCCGTGCCGCCGTCCTTTTCGATCGTCGCGACAGTGTCCAGCGCTCCGGCTTCGTTGCCCTGGAAGGTCAGGATGACGCCGGTCTCGCGCCGCGCGAGCTGGACGGCGGCGCTCTGCCCGATGCCCGAGCTGGCCCCGGTGACGATGGCGACGCGCATGGTTGAACCACCCGTTTCGTTCGTGGACTTGATCCCCGCAATAACAACATCTCCACCTGCGCGGGCAGTACACGAAAACTCGCAATGCCTTGCACATTCCTCTCCTCCAAAACCAATGAAGTCGAGCTACCGCGATGTCCGCGGTGGTCCGGACCGTCGCTCCCGCGGCCTCACCCTCCGCTGTTTCACAACCCCGCCCCGCCCGTGGGCATCCGGCGGCCCGTCGGTGGGCCGCCAGTCGGCGGGCCTCTGGAGCTGGGCGCACCGATGCGCCCGCCCCCGGGGCCGCGTCGGCGGTCGGGCGGTCCACCCCGGTCCTCCCGGCGCTGCCCACTCACCCGGCCCCTGACCACACCGGACCGCCGCGTGGTCGCCCCTGCGCGTCAGCGCCCCCGATCCAGGCCCGATTTCCGCCGCCCGCGTCGCGGCATCCCCGCAGAGTTCTGGATGCGCGGAGGGTGTGGACGCCGCCCGCTACTCCCGCAGCCTCACCCTCCGCGGCTGGCAAGCCCACCCCCGGGCCGCGGTCGGCGATCGGGCGCGGAAATCGGGCCTGGTCGCGGGCGCTGAGGCGCCGGGGGGGACCGCGCAGCGGCCTGCTCTGGTTAGGGGCCGGGTGAGTGGGCAGTTCCGGGAGGACCCGGCGGGTGCCCGGCCCACCCGTCCGAGGGCGGGCGCATCGGTGCGCCCAGCTCCAGAGGCCCGCCGACTGGCGGCCCACCGACGGGCCGCCGGATGCCCACGGGCGGGGCGGGGGTTGTGAAACAGCGGAGGGTGAGGCCGCGGGAGCAGCGGTCCGGACCACGACGGGCATCGCGGTAGCTCAATGTCCTCTGATCTGGATCTTTATCCGGGACATGACGCTGAGGCCACCCACTTCAAAAGTTCTCTAGCTCCTGGCCGGCGTACCGCCCAGGCACGGTTACAGGTCGTTCCCGGCGTAGGAGAGGTTGAAGCTTTTGTTGGTCAGGGGAAGTCCGGAACGATCGTGTCGGCGAGCGCGACCGGCAGGGCCGGCCAGTTGAGGAAGGACGGGTCGACGATCTTGACGCGGGTCAGGGTGCCGTCGGGCTGGGCTTCGACCCGGTGGACGACGGTGCCGCGCCAGCCTTCGACGATCCCGACCCCCGATGCCGGCCGGTCCGCACGTGGCTGTCGTACGCCGGCGGTGACCGTGCCGGCCGTGAGGGTGGGCAGCAGGGCGGCGAGCAGGGCGGCCGAGGCGCGGATCTCCTCGGCCCGGACCAGGAAGCGGGCCAGCACATCGCCGTCGCGGTGGACGGGTACGGCGAGGTCGTCGATGCCCGTGTGGGGGTGGGCGACGCGGGCGTCGAACGGCAGGCCGCTGGCGCGCGCGACGTAGCCGAGAGTGCCGATGTCGGTGGCTTGCCGGGTGCCGAGGATCGCGGTGCCCGTGAGCCGGTCCCGCACAAGCGTGTTGTCGAGCGCGACGGCGACGATCTCGGCGATGTCCCCGGCGATGGCTGTGACCGCGGCGGGGTCGGGGACGGTGAGCAGGTGGGCGCCGCCCGGGAAGACGCCGCCGCGCAGCAGCCGGTGGCCGGTGGTGTCGCGGTTGAGCCGCAGGAGCTGTTCGCGGATGCGTTGGGTGTGCGCGTGCGCGATGCCGTACCCGACGTCGTTGCAGATGGCGCCGATATCCGCGACGTGGTTGTGTAGTCGTTCCAGCTCCAGCAGGGCAGCCCGGGCGCGCTGCGCGGGGGCGGGCACGGTGATGGAGAGGGCGTCTTCGACCGCCAGGCTGTAGGCGAGGGCGTGGCCGACGGCGGTATCGCCGCTGACCCGCTCGGCCAACGCGACGCGCTGGTCGGCGGGGTGGCCTTCGAACAGCTTCTCGATTCCTTTGTGGACGTACCAGAGCCGGGCCTTGAGTTTGAGGATTGTCTCGCCGACCACGGAGAAGCGGAAGTGACCCGGCTCGATCAGTCCAGCGTGGACCGGACCGACCGGGATCTCGTAGACGCCAGGCCCTTCCACGGTGACGAACGGAAACGGCTCCGCGCCGGACAGCGAAGGGCGTGGTCCGGCGTCGGCGCGCATGGGGTACCAGCCGCTGGGCCAGTGCGGGTGGCGGACGAGGCGGCGTGGCAATGGATGGTTCTCCGGTTGGACGCCGTACAGGTCGTGCATCTCGCGTTCGAAGCGGCTGGCCGGAAACGACTGGGCGGCGAGGCTGGGCACGACCGGCCGGGCCGCGTTGGTACGCAGGTGCAGTTCGGTGCGCTGGTCCGGCGGGCCCGACGTGAAGAGGTACACGACCCGGATGCTGTCCAGGTCGTGGTGGGCGGCGACGACCGCGAGCCGGGCGCCGCCGCCGAGCAGCCGGGCGGCCTGCTCGGGCAGTTCGGCGGCGGTGACGTCGACGGCGGTGGCCGACGGCGGGTGTACTTCGGTCATGGTCACCTGCCCTGCACGATCGTGTCGGTGGCGGCCAGCAGCAGGTCGTGCAGCGGGCCGAGGCTGACGCCGAGCGCGGTCGCCGCGGCCAGACCGACCGCGAGCGGGACGATCGCCATCGCGCGGGGGCGGGCGGGTGCCGTGACCGGGGCTCCGGCTGGCGCGGGGTCCGGTGCGCCGAGCAGCATCGCGGCGCCGTGCCGGGCGATCGCGGCGAAGGCGACGAGGACGAGAGCGAACGCGGCGGCCACGGCCCAGCCCTGGCCGGCGGCGAGCCCGGCGCGGGCGATGCCGAGCTCGGAGGCGAAGAGGCTGAACGGCGGCAGGCCGAGCAGCGCCGCGACCGCGAGCCCGAACGCGCCGGCTAGGGCCGGATGGCGGCCCGCGAGCCCGCGGATGGCGGCGATCCGGGAGCTGCCGGACAGGTGCAGCAGCTGTCCGGCACCGCAGAACGCGACGGCCTTGCCGAGGCCGTGGCCGAGCACGTGCAGCAGTACAGCGGCCATGGCCAAGCGGCTGCCGGTGGCGGTGCCGAGGGCGACGAGGCCCATGTGCTCGATCGAGGAGTAGGCGAGCATCCGCTTGTAGTCGCGCTGGCTGATCAGCAGGATCGCGGCGACGGTGAGCGAGGTGAGCGCGGCGACGAGCAGCAGGGTGCGGGTGTAGCCGGGGCCGAGGACGGCGTCGGTGATGGCCTTGTACCGCCAGATGGCGTAGAAGGCGACCGACAGCAGGACGCCGGACATGAGGGCGGAGACCGGGGCGGGTGCCTGGCTGTGCGCGTCGGGCAGCCACGCGTGCATGGGGGCCAGGCCGGCCTTGGTGCCGAAGCCGACGAGCAGCAGGCCGGTGGCGAGCCGGACGAGGTCCGGGTCCAGGGCGGTGGCGTGGCCGGTCAGGTAGGTCCAGTCGAGGGCGGACGGGTCGCCGTCACCGCCGGCGGCCACCGCGGCCGCGTACACGCACACCGTGCCCAGGAACGCGACCCCGATGCCGACCGAGCAGAGCACGACGTACTTCCAGGCCGCCTCCACGCTGGCCCGGCTGCGGCGGTGCCCGACCAGGAACGCGGTCACGATGGTGGTGGCCTCGACGGCCACCCACAGCAGGCCGAGGTTGTCGGCCAGCACCGCCAGGCTCATCGCGGCCAGGAAAAGCTGGACCAGGATGAGGTACCGGCGGGCGGTGGCCGGGGTGGCGGTGCCGGCGGCTGACTCGTCGGCCAGGTGGTGCACGCCGGCCCAGCAGGCGATGGTGGCGACCGCGCCGATGACGACGAGCATGAAGGCGGTGAGCGGGTCGGCACGCAGCAGCCCGCCGGTCACCGCCGGTCCACTGTGTACCGTCGTGGCGAGCCCGACGCCGGCGCCGAGGATGCCGGCCGCGGCGGCGACTCCGGCCCACGCCGCCGCCCGCCACGGAAGCACCGCGGCGGCCGAGGCGGCCACGAGCGGCGCGGCGAGCGGCAGGTACAGGGCGAGCAGGTCGAGGGTGTCGGTCATCAGTCGTGCAGCTCTCGTAGGTCGTCCAGGTCGGTCCCGCCGAACACGGCCCGCAGCCGGGTGGTGAGCACCTGAAGCACAAGTACCGCCAGCAGCAGGTCGGCGCTGACGCCGAGCTCGACGACGAGGGGTACGCCGCCGGTGGCCAGGAACGCGACCGCGGCGATGCCGTTGTCGACCAGCAGCACGCCGACGATCTGGGAGACGGCGCGGCGGCGGGTGGCGGCCAGGAAGAAGCCGATCAGCACGACGGCGAAGCCGACCGGGGCGGCGCGGGCGGTCGGCGACGGCGCCAGGTCGACAAGCGGCCGGGCGGCGGTGTACGCGAGCAGGGTCAACGCCGCGGCGGCCAGCATCGAGGCGGCGATGTTGACCAGCGGTGCCGTCTCCCGGGCCTCGGGGATCCGGGCCAGTACCCGGCGCAGCAGCCACGGCAGCACGCCGATCTTGAGAATCCCCACCACGGCCGCCACGAACAGCGTCTCGGCGTGCCGGTGCTCGACGGCGAGCAGCACGGCGATACAGGTGAGGGCGGCGCCCTGGACGGTGAGCAGGGTGATCAGCGCGGACAGCTCGCGGCGCCAGAGCACGCCGACGGCGGTGAGCAGCAATAGGCCGCACGCGAGGTCGAGCAGCTGGTCGGTCATGGCTCTCCCCCGCTCAGGCCAGCACGGACGAGGCGATCACGGCCAGCAGGCCCAGCACGAACGAGCCGGCCAGCAGCTCCGGTACCCGGAACAGCCGCAGCTTGGCCACGAACACCTCGCCGGCCGCGACAAGGCCGCCGAGGGCGGCCAGCTTCACCACGAACACCCCGGCGGCCAGGACGAGGGCGGCCGGCTGCGCGCCGGAGGCCACTCCCCAGGGGATGAACAGGTTGGCCAGCAGGCCCAGCAGGATGGTCAGCCGCATCGACGCCGCCCACTCCACCAGGGCCAGGTCGCGGCCGGCGTACTCGAGCACCATGGCCTCGTGCACCATGGTCAGCTCCAGGTGGGTGGCCGGGTTGTCCACCGGCAGTCGCCCGGCTTCGGCCAGCGTGGCGATCGCCAGCGCCGCGGCGGCGAGGGCGCCGGCCGGGGTGAAGACGCGGGCCGGGTCGGTGGCGCCGGCTGCGACGATCGCGCCGAGGTCGGTGGCGCCGACCCTCGTGGACAGCGCGAACACGGCCAGCAGCAGCGTCGGCTCGACGAGCGCGGCGATGGTCATCTCCCGGCTGGCGCCCATCCCGCCGAACGCGGTACCGGTGTCCAGGCCAGCCAGCGCGAGCGCGACGGTACCGAGCAGCAGCAGCCCGACCACCACGACGAGGTCGGCTACGCCGGGCAGTGGGCCGGCCGTGGACAGGTACGGTGCGGCACCGGCGACGAGGACGCTGGTCGCCATCAGCACCACCGGGGCGGCGGTGAAGAACATGCCGGCGTCGGCCGGGATCACCGGCTCCTTGCGCAGCTGCTTACGCAGGTCCCGCCACGGCTGGGCGAGCCGGCCGCCGGCGCGCCCCTCCAGCCTGGCCCGCACGGCGCGCATCAGGCCGATCACCAGCGGGGCGACGGCCGCCACGAGCACGGCCTGGACCGCCGCCGTCACCCACGCGCTCACCGGATCACCCCGGCGACAAGGACCGCCACGAGGGCCGCGAGCATGTAGGCCAGGTAGCGGTGCACGCTGCCGTTCGCCAACCGCCGGCCGGCCCGGCCGACCGCGTCCGCCGCGGCGATGACCGGTCCGTACAGGTGCGCCTCGATCCGGTCCGGCAGCCGGCGCCGGTACGCCACGGCCCGCACGATGTACGCCGACTCGGCGGCCGGGGTGACGTCGACATCCTGCTCCGGCGCGAGCACGTCGTCGAAGACCCGCTGCAACGGCTCGGCGAACGACGTCGCGGTGTACTCCATCCGGGCGGTCAGCGGACCGTCGCCGCAGTCCCACGCCGGTGCCCGCCGCCGTGCCCGGCCCAGCG
This sequence comes from Phytohabitans flavus, assembly GCF_011764545.1. Taxonomy (GTDB): domain Bacteria; phylum Actinomycetota; class Actinomycetes; order Mycobacteriales; family Micromonosporaceae; genus Phytohabitans; species Phytohabitans flavus. The sequence goes on from NZ_AP022870.1 coordinate 3,224,156, forward strand.
CCCGCCCAGCCGCCGCGAAGCCGACCGCCAACCCGATCACGCCGACCGCGACCCACAGCGGCGAGACGATCGAGCCGATGCCGGCCAGCCGCAGGTCGACGCCGCCACCGGCGAACAGTTCCGGCCCGGCCCGCAGTTCGCCGGCGATCCGTTCCAGCGCCGGCGCGGCCACCACCGGAACTATCGCGAGGCCGGCACACGCCGCCGCGGCCAGCCCCATGGCCACCAGCATCGACCTCGGTGACTCGACGGCCGTGGCGGCACCGTCACCGCGCGGCCGAGCCAGAAAGCCCGTGCCGAGCACCTTGACGTAGGTGGCCACGCCGACGCCGGCGGTCAGCGCGACGACGGCCACCGCGACCGGCGCGGCCACGGTCAGCACCGTGCCGGCCTGCGGGGCCTGGTGCAGCAGTGCCTGCAACAGCAGCCACTCCGAGACGAACCCGTTGCCGGGCGGCAACGCCGCCGCGCACAGCGCCCCGACCGTGAAGAGCGCCGTGGTGGCCGGCATGCGGCGGGACAGACCGCCCAGCGCGTCGAGGTCCCGGGTGCCGGTCGACCGCAACACCGAGCCGGCGCCGCAGAACAGCAACGTCTTGAATCCGGCGTGGTTGGCCGCGTGCAGCAACGCCGCGGCCAGCGCCACTCCCGCGACCCCGTCCTGGCCGGCGCCGGCCCACACGCCGGCGGCGGCGAGCCCGAGCAGGATCAGCCCGACGTTCTCGCTGGTGGAGAACGCGAGCAGCCGCTTCAGGTCGGTGGCCACCGCCGCTTGCAGGATCCCGTACAGGGCGGAGACCGCACCGAGGGCGCCGAGCAGCAGCCACCACCAGCGGGCACCGCCGCCGAGCAGGTCGAACCCGACCCGCACGATGCCGTACACACCTAGCTTGACCATCGCGGCGCTCATCAGCGCCGAGACGTGCGAGGGCGCCTCCGCGTGCGCGCGCGGCAGCCACGGATGCAGCGGTACCGCCCCGGCCTTCGACGCGAACCCCGCCAGGCACAGCAGGAACACTCCGCCGGCGGTCACTGGTGACAGCCCCGCCCCGGCCGCGCGGATCGCCGCGAACGACTCGCCGCCGGCGGCCGCCGCCAGCCGGGTCAGACCGAGCAGCACGGTCACGAACCCGGCCTGCGTCATCGCCGCGTACCACAGCCCAGCCGTGCGGACCGCGGGGCTGTGCCGGTGCTCGCCGAGCACCAACAGCAGCGACGTGACCGCCATCAGCTCCCACGCGAGCAGGAACGTGGACACGCTGCCGGCCGCGGGCACCAGGAGCATCGCCGCGACGAACACCGGCAGCACCGCCAGCGCGCCCCGCGCCGCCGGTCCGTGGCCGTCGCGGCCCAGGTACCCGATCGTGTAGACGCCGACAACCGCGGCGACCCCGCCGACCAGCAGCAGGAACCAGCCGGCCAGCGGATCGACCGCCAGCCTGACCCCGGCCAGCGGCAACAGGTCCGGCAGGTAGGCCTGCCAGACCGTGCCGGAGACCGCGGCTCCGCCGGCCGCCGCGCCGGCGATGCCCACCCCTGCCGTCGCCGCACCGACCACCGCCGGACCCCACCGGGCCGGTGCCGGCAGCGCCGCGATGGCGCCGGAGCCGGCGAGGGCGAAGGCGGCACCGAGCGCCGCGGCGACCGGGTTCACCGGCCGGACACGCCGCGCAACGCGGCCACGATCGCCGCCGGCTCCGGCGGGCAGCCGGGCACTCGAACGTCCACCGGCACGACGTCGCCGACCGGACCGAGTACGCCATGCCCGCCGGCGAACACTCCGCAGTCGCGGGCACAGTCCCCCACCGCGACCACAAGCCTGGGCCGCGGCATCGCCTCGTACGTCGCGCGCAACGGCTGGGCCATGTTCACCGTCACCGGACCGGTCACCGTCAGCACGTCCGCGTGCCGCGGCGAGGCCACGAGCCGGACACCGTGCCGCTCCGCGTCGTACACCGGGCCGAACGCCTGCCCGATCTCGATCTCGCAGCCGTTACACGACCCGGCGTCCACATGCCGCACTTGCACGGACCCGCCCAGCCCGGCCCCGAGGGCAGCCGCGGCGGCGGCTCGGGAGCCGGCTCGGCCGCCCGCCCCGCACGCCGGATCCTGCCCACTAAGCCCACCGTCCACCCCTCCCAGCCTCGTAACTTGCAAAACTTAGCAACTAGGCAAGACTGCAAATCCGGAGGGGCGGTGCTAGGCCTGCCTCGCAGCGGCGCCTAGAGCTTCGACAGGAAGCCTTCGGCTCGGTGGGCGAAGAGGTGGGCCCCGCGTTCGACGGACAGCTGGCGGGCCTGCTCGGCGGCGGCCCGGACGACGGCTACGGGCTCGCCGCGAGCGAGCAGCACCTGGGCTCGCAGCAGAAGGAGTAGGCCCTCGGCGTAGCGCTGGCCCTGCGCGTCGAGGAACCAGTCGGCCCGGTCGAGGACGGCGGCGGCCTCGACCGGCATCCCGGCCGCCAGCAGCATCTCGGCGACTAGCCCGTAATAGAAGGCTATGCCCCATCGCGGCGGGTCGAGCAGCGTCGCGACCAGGAGCTTTTCGGCCTCTGCCGCGGCGCCGGCCGGGTCGTCGCCGGTCAGGGCTCGCGTCCAGCACGATGTCTGCCGCAGGTACGGGTCGACGTGGACGAAAAGGTGCTCGGGGTCCGCGGCGAGCCACCGCTCCACCGCACGCCGCCCCAGGGCCGGGTCGCCCACCATCGACGCGGTCATGCCGGCGTAGTACGCCCAGACCGAGAGCGCGTAGGGATCGTCACCCACGATCGCCTCCGCGGTGTCGAGCAACGCCAACCCCGCGTCGACGTCACCGTGCAGCGCGGTCAACACCGCCTGCCACGCGGGCCAGGCCAGCTGGAGGTCGCGCCGGAGTGCGTCCTCCTCGCTGCGGGAGGAGTCGTCGAACATGGTCCGCTTGTCCTCGTGCAGGTACCGGAAGGCCTCGCCGATGTCGCCAAGGTCCCACTGGTGCAGGCCCCACGCTTGCCGGCCGTACGCACGCACGAGCGGATCGGAGGATGCCGTGCCCTGGTCGCGCAGCCGGTGCACCAGCCGGCCGCGGTCCATCTTGGCGGCATGGGCGGCCGCGATCCAGCGCGCGTAGAGGAAGTCCGCGGCCTCCGCCTCGCGGCCGAGGTGGCGAGCCAGGTGCTCGGCGCGCTCCAGCACGTCGAACGCCGAACCGCCGTACTTCGCCTGCCTCCTGATGACGACGGCGAGCAGCGTGAGCGCCGACAGTTCCAGCTCCGCCAAGCCCGCGTTGCGCGCCACCTGTACGGCCGACTCCAGGTGCTGGTTGGCGGCCTCGAACGCGGCCATGTTCGCCGCACGGCGACCCGCGCGCACCAGCACGGCCGAGGTGCGGGCCGGGTCCGCGAGCGGGCCGGCGGCCCACAGGTGGTGAGCCAGGCTCTCGGTGGCGGTCTCGCCGTCGGAGTCGTTCCACTCCAGCGCTTCCGCGACGCGGAGGTGCAGCTGGGTCGCCCGCCGCCGCGGCGTGGACCCGGCGACCGACTCGCGGACCAGGTCGTGCGCGAAGCGGTACGAGTATGGATCTCCAGGCGTCGGCCCGAGCAGGCCGAGCGCCTCCAGGGGTGCGAGATGGTGGAGGATCGCCTGGCCGTCGAGGCCCGCCGCGCGGGCCAGCACGCGGAGGTCGATGTCGCGGCCGACGATCGCGGCGACCTGTAGCAGGTCCTGGGATCCGTCGTCGAGGCCGGCCATCCGGTCGTGGACGACGTCGCGCACCGTGGACGGCACACCCGCCCGCGCCGCCGCGTCCTCGGTGAGCGCGCCACCGTCGGCGAGCAGCCGGGACAGCTCCCGGACGAAGAAGGGGTTGCCGGCGGTACGGGCATGGATACTGCGGGCGGCTCCAGAATCGGGAACCTCGCCGATTTCCCGGCGGACGAGCTCGGCAACCTCGGCCGGGCCGAGCGGGCCGAGCCGGATCCGGCGGTGGCCGGGCACCCGGCTCGCGGCGGCGAGTAACCGTGCCAGGTCGGAGCCGGGAGCCGGCGCGCGGTCACGCAACGCGCCGATGAGCACAGTGCTGGCGGGCAGGCGGGCCGCCAGGTGGCTGAACAGCTGCGTCGAGGCGGCATCGGCCCACTGGAGATCGTCGATCGAGAGAACCAGCGGACACCGCTGCGAGACCTGGCCGACGACACCGACCACCCGCTCGAACATGCGGAACTGGGCGCCGCTGTCGGGCAGCACCGGCCCGGCGAGGACGCCACCGGGTGGCTCCATGAGACGGCTCAGCTCGCCGGCGAGCCAGTCGTCGCGCGCCGCGCTGGGCATGCCGTCCAGGAGCGCGCCGACCACCTGCACCCACGGCCACATCGACGGTGCCCCGCCGCCGTCGAGGCAGCGGCCCCAGACGACGAGCGCGCCACGCTGATCCACCTCTGTGGTGATCTCCTCCAGCAAGCGGGTCTTACCCACTCCCGGTTCGCCTTCGACGAGGACGAAACCCGTACCACCGGTGAGCGCCGGTGCCATCGCCTGCCGCAGCACCGTCAGCTCCTCGACCCGACCGACCAGATCACCGGCCGGTGGCATACCCGCCGCCGCGGTGGCGGGCCGCGGCCACTCGACGGCGGCCAGGCTCTGGCTCAGCACCCGCTGGTGTGCGGCCTCCAGGGCTGGGCCGGGTTGGACGCCGAGCTCGTCGGCGAGCCGGGTGCGGACCGCACGGAACACCGACAGCGCCTCGGCCTGCTGCCCGGCCGCGCCCAGCGCGGCAATGAGGCTCGCCTGTACGGGCTCGTGCAACGGCGCCATCGTGGCGGCCAGCCGCAAGGCGGGCAGCACTCGCTGCGGCTGGCCCAGCGATATCGCGAGCTCGGCCGCCTCCACGCAGGCGTCGAAGAACACACCGTCCAGTCCGGCGAATAGGGACATGGTCGCGGTGCTCTGGCCGAGCCTGTCACCCGCGGAGCCGTGCCAGAGCCCCAGCGCCCGCACATAGCAGTCGAAAGCCGCATCGAGGCGCTGCTCCGCGAGGCGGGCCTTGGCTGCCTCGACGTGCTCCTGGAAGGTGACCATGTCGAGCATGCCGGGGCCGGCCACGAACAGGTAGCCGTTGCCGCGTCGCAGCAGGTACGAGCCCGGCTCCCGGGCAGTGAGGTCGGGCTCCAGCAGCCGCCGCAGCGCGCCGATGTACTTGTGGATGACGTTGAGGGCGCTGGCCGGAGCATCCTCGCCCCAGATCAGATCGATCAGCTCGTCGGTGCTGATCGGCCGACCGGCCTGGGCCGCCAGGAGGGCGAGCAGGTAGGCCTGCTGCGGGGGCCCCGCGTCAAGCTCCGTATCGCCGCGCCAGACCCGCAGCGGGCCCAGAATCTGGATACGCACGGAACTCCCACATTGTTTGACAATTGCCTACGGCCCATACGGGCGATATACGCAAAGTGCGCGGGACGAGTGTACTAGTGGATCACGGTTGGCCGGCCCCCCGTAGACTCTGCGCTGCGATTCGGGATGGGAGGTGGCGTGGCTACATCACTGCCTCCCTCCGGCGCGGACCTGTACCTCCAGGTCCTCGGTCCGCTGCGGGTCTGGCGCGACGGCGTCGAGCTGGACACCGGGCCGCCGCAGCAGGCCCACCTGCTCGCCCTGCTTGTCGCCAGTGTCGGCAAGCCGGTCGGTACAAGCGAGCTGATCGACCTGATCTGGGGCGACGACGCCCCAGCCTCGGCTCTCAACATCCTCCAGAAGTACGTCGGCAGGCTCCGGCGGCTGCTGGAACCCGCGCTGCCGGCCCGCGGACCCGGCTCTTACCTTCAGCGCCGTGGCAGCGGCTACGTCTTCGCGGCCGGCCCCGGCATGCTGGACGTCGTCACCTTCCAAGAGCACGTCGAGGCAGCCAAGGCCCGCCTCGCGGAGCAGCGCCTCGATGCGGCGCTCGACTGCTACGTGCAGTCGCTGGGGCTCTGGCACGGCTCCGCGGGCGAAGGTCTGAGCCACACGACCGCGACGTCGGTATTCGCCGCGCTGGACGGCGTGTTCTTCGACGCCTGCGTGGAGGCGGCCGAGCTCGCGGTATCGCGGGGGCAGGCTGAGCGCGTGCTGCCGCCTTTACAGCTAGCCGCTCGGATGGCGCCGTTGCACGAAGCGGTGCAGGCGAGTCTCGTCTCCGCCCTGGCCGCCACCGGCCAGCAGGCAGAAGCGCTGTCGGTGTTCGGGACGGTTCGCGCCCGGCTCGCCGAGGAGCTGGGCATCGATCCCGGCCCCGCGCTGGCGGCCGCACACCGGCACGTACTGAAACGGGCACCGGCGCAGGAAGCGCCCGCCAAGCGGCAGCCGGACCATGCCACCGTGACGCCGCCCGCCGACCGCCTGGTCGGCCGGGCTGACGAGCTCGCGGTACTGCGGCAGGCGGTGGAGCCGGCGCTTGCCGGAGGCACGGGGCTCGTCGTCGTCGAGGGAGAACCCGGCGTCGGCAAGACCCGACTACTCGAAGAGGCCGGAGCCGAGGCGGACCGGCACGGCGCGCTCGTCGTCTGGGGCCGCTGCCTTGAGGGAGACGGCACACCGTCGATGTGGCCGTGGGTCCAGGCCGTCGGCGCAATCCTCGACGACCTGCCTGACGAAGCGCGTGAAGAGTGGCAAGCCGGCGAGCTGGGCCGCCTCGTGGGAGCGCACGGCGGCGTGTCCGCGACGCCGGTACAGCCGGACAGCACCGCCCAGTTCCGCCTGTTCGAGCAGGCGGTCGCGCTCGTGGGCCAGGTATCGGTGCGGCGGCCGGTGGTGCTCGTCCTCGACGACCTCCAGTGGGCCGACACCGCCTCGCTGGATCTGTTCCGGCACCTGGCGGCCCGGCTACCGGCCGGCACCGCCGTGATCGGCGCGCTCCGCGACCGCGCGCCCGTGCCGGGCTCGGAGCTGGCACGGATGCTCGCCGCGGCCAGCCGGCTGCCGCGTCACCGGCGGATCCGGCTCGGCCCGCTCGGCCCGTCCGAGGCGGCCGAGCTCGTCCGTCTTGAGACCGGCCAGACTCCCGGCCCTGGCGCCGCTCGCGGCATATACGCCCGCACCGCCGGCAACCCGTTCTTCGTACGGGAGCTGTCCCGGCTCCTTGCCGACGGCGGCACCCTCACCGAGAGCGACCTGGCCTCGGCCGGGTTGCCGTCCACCGTGCGGGACGTGGTCTGGGACCGGATAGCCGGCCTCGACGACGAGGCCGTCGATCTGCTCCAGGCCGCCGCGCTCATCGGCCGGGACGTCGACCTCGCCCTGCTCGCACGCGCCGCGGACATCGACGGCCAGACCTGCCTCGATCGCCTCGAGCCGTTGGAAGCGCTCGGCCTGCTCGGTCCCACACCCGGCGACCCGTACTCGTTCCGCTTCGCGCACGACCTGGTCCGCGAGTCGGTCGCCGAAACCACGCCGAAGCGACGGGTGACCCAACTGCACCTGCGCATCGCGGACGCGCTGGAACACACGGTCGCGGACGACGAGCTGGTGGCCGAGCGTCTCGCCCATCACCTGTGGGCTGCCGGCCCACTCGCGGACCCGGCCCGGACCGCGGCCGCGCTGGTGCGCGCGGGCCGCCACGCGGCGAACAAGTCCGCGTACGAGGCCGCGGAGAAGCAGCTACAGACAGCCGTACACGTAGCGCGGACGACGGGCCTGGCGGAGCTGGAGCTGTCCGCCCTGTCGGAGCTCACCGTCGTCGTCGGGCGCTCCAGGTACGTCGGGACGGCACTCGACCTGCTGGAGCGGGGTGCGCAGTTGGCCCGCGACCTCGGCCGGGAACGGGAGGCCGCCGGTTTCCTCTTCTCCCTCTGGGTCGCGTACTCCCAAGGCATTCAGCTCGACCGCGCCGGCGTGCTCGCGCGCCGGCTGCTGGAGCGGGGCGAGGCGTCCGACGACGCGACCGTGCGCGCCTGGGGCTGGCACGCCTGGGGCTACCACCAGTGGGATGTCGGCAACATCGGTGCGGCGTTCCGTTACCTGAGCCGTACCGACGCGACGATGGTCGAGGACCTGGCGCGGAGTGAGAGGGACCCGCTCCGGCGCGATCTGTGGCTGGTCTGGCCCGTGATGCTCGCGATGATGACCGCGCTGCACGATGATCTCGACACGGCCCGGGCGATGTTCGACACGATCGAAGCCGCCGCGGGTGACGACCCGTATGTGATCACGGTCTGGGCCGCCTTCGCCGTCAAGGTCGCGGCGATGGCCGGCGACCCGGCGCGGGCACTGCGTGCGGCGGAGCGCGCGATCGCCCTGGATCCCGAGTTCTCCTACGTCTTCCTCGGCAGCTACCCGCGGCTGGCTCGGTGCTGGGCACGCGCCGTGACCGGCGACGACCCGGCTGGCGCCGCGGCTGTGGCGCAAGAGATCATCGCGGCGGCGCTGGCCGACCCGCCGCGCTCGGGCCTGACCACCTGGTGCGGGCTGCTCGGCGAGATGTGGTTGGTGGCTGGGAAGTTGGACGAGGCCGCCGCGGCCCTCGACCTGGCGGACTCGTACCTCGACGCGTACGGCCAGCGCTACGCCGAGGGTCTGCTGCTCCTGTTACGGGCGCGGCTGATGCAGGCTCGCGGCGAGCCGGTCGACACCGTCCGAGCCGCCGCCGAGCGGGCCCGGGCGCTGTCCACCGAGCGCGAGGCCCACCTATTCGCCCGCCGCGCCGAGGAGCTGCTGGCCGCGCTGCCCGAGGCGTGACGGCACCGCGCCGGCCAGCTCGGCTTCGGCGCGAGGGCGACGGCAGTAGTACACCAGCGCGGGCGGGAGGTTGGCCCACTCCGTCCGGCTGACGACGACCTCCTCGAACCGGGACCGCAGGGATCGGAGCAGTCGCCGGGCGGGTGGCGCCCACCGGGCGTGCACGTACGCGAACGTGGTGAACACACCGTGCTCCGGCAGGGCGGCGACCACAGTGGACAGCAGGTCGCGCTGACGGCTTTCGGCGAACGCCGCCCACGGAAGGCCGCTGACCACGACATCGGCCTGGCTGAGCCCGCGCTGCGCCAGCACGGTGGTGAGGTCTGTCGCGTCCGCGTGCACGACGTCGACCGCCGGATGGAGCGCGGCCAGCCGCTGCGCGAACCGTGGATTGAGCTCGACCGCGATGTGCCGACCGCGTCCCCCGAGGCGCCGCTGGATGGCTTCGGTGAAGGCGCCGGTGCCTGGTCCGAGCTCCACGACCACCGGGGAGCCGGTCCCGGGCACCGCCGCCGTCGCCACCCTGGCCAGCGCCGCGCCGCTCGGCGCGATCGCCCCGACGGTCAACGGGTCGCGCACGAACTCAAGGAGGAATGACACAGCTCAGTGCCTGACGTCCAATTTGGACGGCGAGTAGACCGCCCAGATGTGGAACGCGAGACCAGTGCCCCAAGCCAGGAGGGACCACACGGGCCAGAAGTGTTGCTCCGGGGTGAAAAGCCACCACACCAAGACCTGGATCAGATTGGCCAAGACATAGGAGAGGAAGTGGATGCGCAGGCCCCACTTCCTGGCGGATTCGCTCTTCTTCGATCTCATAGTCGCAGGGTAGGTCGGCGCACTTGACGGGCAGTGAACGGCTTCGTTCAGTACCCGTCAAGTACCCGGTCCTACGCTGACCGCGATCAGGACTGAGAATGGCACACATTGAAGGGTATACATCGATGACAACCACTCGCCGAACGCTTCTGGCCGGAGCCGCCGCGGTCACGACCAGCGCCGCGCTCGGAGCGCCCGCCGCGCAGGCCCACGCCCGTCACGAGAGCAAGCCGAAGCCGACCGTGGTACTCGTGCACGGTGCGTTCGCCGACGCTTCCGGCTGGAACGCCGTCGCCGCCCGGCTCATCGACGACGGCTACCCGGTCATCGCCCCCGCGAACCCGCTGCGCGGCGTGGCCACCGACTCCGCCTACCTGGCCAGCATCCTCGCCACCCTCGGCGGCCCGATCGTCCTCGCCGCGCACTCCTACGGCGGGATCGTCATCACGAACGCCGCGACCGGCAACGCGAACGTGAAGGCGCTCGTCTACGTGGCCGCGTTTGTACCCGATCAGGGTGACACACTGCTGGGCCTCCAGACGATGTACCCGGGAAGCCAGCTCAGCGAGGCGGCGCTGGACTTCCGTCCGCACGCTGCGGGCGTCGACGGATACATCAAAAAAGAGGTGTTCCGCGACGTGTTCGCCGGCGACGTGCGCCGGGCGACCACCGACCTGATGTGGGCCGGCCAGCGGCCGGCCGACGTGAGCACGCTCCAGGAGCCGTCCGGCGCCCCGGCCTGGAAGACCATCCCTTCCTGGTACCTGGTCGCCCGCGACGACAAGGTGCTTCCCGCCGCGGCGCAGCGGTTCATGGCGCGACGGGCCAGCGCGCGCACCGTCGAGGTCGGCACCTCGCACGTCGCGATGATCGCGCAGCCCGCCGCGGCGGCCGACCTCATCAAGCGCGCGGCTCGCTGACGAATCCGTAGAGGGGCAGCGATGTTCGAGCGGCTGGGGCGGGCGATGTTCCGCCGGCGGTGGTGGGTGATCGGCCTGGCCGTGGCCTTCATGGCGTTCGGCGGCATCTGGGGTACGCAGGTATTCGGCGCGTTGACCACCGAAGGGTTCGACGACCCGGCCAGCGAGAGCTCGCGTGCGGTCGAGCGTGCCGAGGCGACACTTGGCCGGACCGGCAACGACGTGGTCGTGCTCTACACAAGCCCCAGCATGTCGGTCGACGACCCGGCCTTCCAGCGGGCCGTCACCGAGACGCTCGACACGCTCCCCGACGACGTGGTGACCGGGGCCGTCACCTATTGGAGCACCAACAGCCCGGCCCTGGTCAGCCACGATCGGCACGCCACGTACGCGGTGCTGACCCTGGCCGGCGACGACGAGACGGGGCGCGGCGAAGGACTCGAGAAGATCGAGGACAAGCTCGCCGCGCCGGGCCTTTCGACCCAGGTCGGCGGCATCACCGCGGTCAGCCTCGACATCCGCGACCGGGTCGCTGCGGACATCGCCCTCGCCGAGACGATCTCCATACCGGTACTGCTGGTGCTCCTGGTGCTCGTCTTCGGCAGCGTGGCCGCGGCGAGCCTGCCGCTCGCGATCGGCGGCCTGGCCATCCTCGGGGCGTTCACCGCGTTGCGCGGGATGAGCTACCTGACCGACGTCTCGGTCTTCTCGATCAACGTCGTGACGATCCTCGGGCTGGGCCTGGCGATCGACTACGGCCTGTTCATGGTCGGGCGGTTCCGGGAGGAGATCGCCCGCGGGCTGGGCGTCGAGGACGCGATCGCCCGCACGATGGCCACCGCCGGCCGTACCGTCGCGATCTCCGGCGTCACCGTCGCGGTCTCGCTGGCCGGTCTGCTGATCTTCCCGATCACCTTCCTGCGCTCGATGGGCCTCGGCGGTCTCTCCGCGGTCGTGGTGGCGATGGTGGCGGCGCTGACCGTGCTGCCCGCCCTGCTCGCCATCCTCGGCCCGCGCGTGGAGGCACTCTCGGTGGGGCGCCTGCTCCGCCGCCCGGCGCCGACTCCCGCGCAGGGCGAGGTCGCGCGCGGATTCTGGTACCGCCTCGCGCACAGCATCATGCGCCGCCCGGTCTTCTACGCGGTCGGGGTGCTCGCGGTGCTGTTGCTGGCCGCCGCGCCGTTCCTGCGTGTCGAGTTCGGCGGTATCGACCCGAGGGTGCTCCCGGCGGGCACCGAGAGCCGCGTGGTCTCCGAAGCCGTCGACCGCGACTTCGTCCAGAACAGCCAGCTACCGATCGAGGCGCTCGTGACCTCGTCCGACCGGGCCGGTCTGGAGCGCTACGTCGCCGCCGTCCGGACCGTGGACGGGGTGACCGGAGCCGACGTCACGGGTATGTCCGGCAACGCGGCCCGGGTCACGATCACCTACCAGAGCGACCCGATCTCGGCGGAGGCGCGGGACCTCGTGAGCCGGGTCCGGGCCGTACCGGCACCGCCCGGCGGCCAGGTCCTGGTGGGTGGCCTGACCGCGCGGCTGGCCGACCAGCTCGACTCCGTGGGCAAACTGCTGCCCTGGATGGCGCTGATCATCGTCGGCGCGACGTTCGTCCTGCTGTTCCTCGCCTTCGGCTCGGTGGTGCTGCCGATCAAGGCGATCGTGATGAACGTCCTGTCGCTCGGCGCCTCGTTCGGCGCGCTGGTCCTGATCTTCCAGGACGGCCACCTGTCCGGCCTGCTGGACTTCACCTCCACCGGGACGCTGGAGGCGACCCAGCCGATCCTGGTACTCGCCGTCGTCTTCGGGCTGTCGATGGACTACGAGGTCTTCCTGATGTCCCGCATCCGCGAAGAGTACGACCGGACCGGCGACAACACCGCGGCGGTCGCGGCCGGGCTGCAGCGCAGCGGCCGGATCATCACCAGCGCCGCGCTGCTCATCCTGGTCGTGATCGGGCTCTTCTCCATCTCCGGCATCACGTTCATCAAGCTGATCGGCGTGGCGATGCTCATCGCCGTCCTGGTGGACGCCACGATCGTCCGGGCGCTGCTGGTCCCGGCCACGATGCGCCTGCTCGGCAGGGCGAACTGGTGGGCGCCGGCGCCGCTGCGGCGCTTCTACGCCCGCCACGGCCTCCGCGAAACCGCGGATCCACCCCCGCCCACCAGCGCCGACGTCACGGTCAGGGCTCGGGCATAGCATTGCCGGGTGATCGTGGGACGCCGCGCGGAGCTTGTGGCGCTGGACGTTCTGCTTGACGGGGCGGTCGGCGGTGCCGGTGGTGCGCTCGTCGTCCGGGGTGAGGCCGGGATCGGCAAGTCCGCGCTGCTGGAGTACACCGTGGAGCGGGCGGCGGCGCGGGGCGGGCCGGTGGTGAGCACGGCCGGGGTGCAGGCCGAGGTGCATGTGCCGTTCGCGGGGCTGCATCGCCTCCTGCGCACCGTGCCGGACCGGGGTGGCGCGGCGGCGGCCATGCTCGACGATCCCGACACGTTGCCATACCGCGCCGGCATGGCGCTGCTCGACCTGCTCGGTGAGGCCGGGGCCGCGGCGCCGGTGCTCGTGGCGGTCGAGGACGCGCACTGGCTCGACGGGCCGAGTTGGGAGGCGCTCGCGTTCGTCGCCCGGCGGCTGGGGCGGACCGGGTGGCGATGGTGCTGACCGCCCGGGACGGCGAGGACGTGGACCGCCGGTTGGCGGTCGCGGCGTTGCCGGAGGTGCGGTTGGAGCCGCTCCCCCGTACCGACGCCGCGGTGCTGCTCGGCCGGGTGGCCCCGGAACTCGGGCCGGCGCTGGCGGAGCGGGTGCTGGAGCACGCGGCGGGCAATCCGCTCGGCGTCGTGGAGTTGGGTGAGGCGGTTGCCCGCGCGGGCGGCGCGGCGCTGCTGCCGACCTGGCTGCCGCTGAGCACCCGGCTGGAGCGTACGTTTTCCGGGCTCGTCGCCGAACTGCCGGCGCAGACGCAGGAGTTGTTGCTTGTCGCGGCGCTGGACGACGGCGACGACCTCGACGAGATGCTGGACGCGTGCCGGCGCGTACTGCCCGGCGAGGTGGGGCCGGATCAGATCGAGCCGGCGGTGACCAGCCGGTTGGTGCAGGTGGACGACAGGTTCCGGGTGCGGTTCCGGCACCCGCTGCTGCGCTCGGCGCTGTACCAGGCGGCGACCGCTGCCCAGCGCCGCCGGGTACACGCCGCGCTCGCCGAGACGGTGGCCGCCGACCCCGAGCGGCGGGTCTGGCACCGCGCGGCGGCGGCGAGCGGACCGGACGAGGCGCTTGCCCGGGAGCTGACCGAAACGGCGCGGCGGGCCGGGCGCCGGCAGGCGGCGAGCATCGCGCTGGCCGCGTTCGAACGGGCGGCACGGCTCAGCGAGGACCGGGCGGCGCGCGGCCGGCGGCTGCTCGCCGCGGTGGAGGCCGCCTCGGAGCAGGGCGACGCGGTGACCGCGCTGCGGCTGCTGGGCGAGGTCGAGGAGCGCGACCTCACGCAGACCGACCGGGCGTGGTACGGCATGATGCGCGAGGTCTACCTGGCCACCGGCTGGACCGGCGGCGACCGGCTGTCCGCGTTCGCCGAAGGTGTCGAGACGATGTGCCGCGACGGCGACACCGAGATGGCGGTGGAGTCGGTGCTGGCCATCTGCCTGCGCGTCTACTGGTCCAACGCCGACCCGGAGACGGCCGCCCGGCTGCTGGCCGCGGCGGAGAGCCTCGACGGCGCGGCGGACGACCCGCGGCTCGTGGCGGCGGTGGCGCAGCTGGCGCCGGTCACGCGGGGCGCCTGGTGCCTGGAGCGGATGCTGGCCATCCGCGCGGAGGACGCCGCCAACCCGCGGGAGCAGTACGAGCTCGGCATGGGAGCCAGTGCGCTGGGTGCCTGCTCGCTCGCGGCCTCCTTCTACACGGCCGCCGCGGTGGGCCTGCGCGCGCAGGGACGTCTCGGCCTGCTCTGCAAGGTCCTGGTCAGCCATGCGATGAACGCCGCCTACCTCGGCGACGCGCGTACCGCCCTGACCCTGGTGGTCGAGGGTGAGCAGCTCACCCGGGAGACGCGGGAGAGCAACTGGGCGCCGACGGCGTGGATGGTGACCGGGTTCGCGCGGGCGCTGCGCGGTGACGTCGACGCCGCTCGGGAGCGTGCGGACGCCGCCGAGGCGGTGCTGCTGCCGGCGGGCAAGCACCCTTTGCTGGCGCTGGTGCGGCAGCTGCGCGGGGTCGCGGCGCTCGCCGCTGGGCGGCCCGAGGAGGCGTTCCGCGAGCTGTACCGGGTCTTCGATCCAGCGGACAACTCCTATCACCCGTACACCCAGTTCATGCTGGTCGGGCACCTGGCCGACGCGGCGGTGGGGTGCGGGGCGCTGGCCGAGCTGCGCGAGGTTGTCGCGGCGCTGACCCCGGTGGCGCGGGAGTGCCGCTCGCCGGCCCTGCTGCTCGGCGTCGGCTACGCCCGCGCGATGCTCGCCGACGAGGCGGCGGCCTTCGAGACGGCGCTGGCCGCGGACGAGCTGGTGGAGTGGTCGTTCGAGCGGGCCCGGCTCCAGCACGCGTACGGTGCGTGGCTGCGCCGCCAGCGCCGGGCGGCCGACTCGCGCCCGCTGCTGCGCGCCGCCGCGGCGACCTTCGACGCGCTCGGTGCGACGGCCTGGGCCGACCGGTCCCGGGCCGAGCTGCGTGCCTCGGGCGAGACGCTCCGCCGCCCGGTCGACCTGGCACAGAGCCTGACGCCGCAGGAGATCCAGATCTCCCGGCTGGCCGCCGAAGGGCTGAGCAACAAGGAGATCGCGGAGCGGCTCTTCCTGTCGCCGCGCACTATCTCCACCCATCTGTACCGGATCTATCCGAAGCTCGGCATCAAGTCGCGCGGCGAGCTGGCCCGCGTGCTGGCCGGCGCCGGCTGACCGGCGGTTCAAGCCCTCCTTCGCGGGTACCCCCGGGTACCCCGACGAGCGGAGGGAAGGTGTGGCCATGTCGCGGTCGCTGGGCGCGGCGGTGCTGTACGCGGCTCTGTGCGCGGTCCATGTGGCCGCCGCCGCGCTGCACAGTCAGTGGCTGGACATGGTGACCAAGCCGCTGCTGCTGCCGGCGTTGGCGTTGTACGCGATCGCGGCGCACCGGGAGCGCGGCGCACGGGTGAGCCGCCGGCTGCTTGTGTCGCTGGCCCTCGCCTGTG
The DNA here is from genome assembly GCF_011764545.1 of Phytohabitans flavus. Classification (GTDB taxonomy): domain Bacteria; phylum Actinomycetota; class Actinomycetes; order Mycobacteriales; family Micromonosporaceae; genus Phytohabitans; species Phytohabitans flavus. The sequence continues at coordinate 3,239,743 of NZ_AP022870.1, forward strand.
CCGGTGGCGTCGCCCTGTGGCTGGAGGGGTCCACCGCCTTGATCGTCGGGATGGCCTTCTTCCTCGCCGCGTACGCCATCTACGCCGCCGAGTTCATCCGGTCCGGCGCCGCCAAGCGCCTGCGCCGCTGGCCGCGGTGGCTCATCCCGGTCGGCTACGGCACGGCTGTGACCGGTGCGATGGGCTGGTTGTGGCGCGGCCTCAGCGAACGCGGCGTCGCGCTGCCGATGACCGGGTACGCCGCGTTGATGGCACTGATGGCGGCGACCGCCACCACGTGGGGCTGGCGCGTCGGCACGGGGGCCGGCCTGCTTGTCGCCTCGGACGCCCTGATCGGCATCGGCCTGGCCGAGGTCGCCGAGGTGCCCGGCCAGTCAGCACTCGTGATGGCGACGTACCTGCTGGGCCTGGCCCTCGTGGTCAGCGGCTGGACCGGGCGCGTCCTCGGGCCGCCCGCCCAGAGCCCCGCGATCTGAGCCCGCCGGGGGCCGCCGCCGCGTTTGCTGCGACGCGCAGCGGGTACGCGAAGTCAGATGAACACGACCAGCGTGTACCTACACGGCGGCCGACTCGACGGAACCTCCCGCAACGCGCCGCTCGGCCCCGACGGCCAGCCCAACGAGCGGATCGAGTTCGCGCAGCAGACACACGACGGCCTCTGGTACGTCGAGTACAAGCGCGACCGGCAAAGTGACACCGGCTGGCACTTCAGAGCCACTGGAAACGAAGAACGCGCCGACGAAGAGTAGCCCCGACGCCACCCGACGCCGCCGGGCCCGGACGAAAGCGTTCTCCGAGGCTGCACACCAGCGATCGTGGTATTTAGCTGTCGCTATAACCACAGCTAAATACCACGATCTGCCGGACAGCGTCTGGGTGCGGCGCCGGTCGAGCGTTCACGATTCGGCCAGCGCCGCTCAGTGCGCGGATGGGCCGGGGGGCGCGGCCTCACTGCCAGCGATGCCAGCCGAGGAGTTTGGGTTGTGTGGCGCGGAGGGTGAGGCCGCGGGAGCAGCGGTCGGGACCACCGCGGACGTCGCGGTAGCTCAAAGTCTTTAGATTCGGGCGCCTACGTCCGCGCCGTTCGCGGGGCGTAGGAACGATGACGTGGGGATGGAGCCGTCCGCGGCGCGGGGGCCGGTGATGGTGGCGGGGTCGGTGCTGGCCAGCGTCCAGGTGCCGCCGATGTCCCAGGAGTTGTTGGAGCCGGTGGAGGTGCCCATCGACACGTTGTTGGTGTTGGCGACGGCGAGGTTGCGGGTCAGCGTGGACGTGGAGCGGGAGACGTTGAAGCCGTCTTTGCCGTTGTCCCAGGCGGTGTTGCGTTCGAAGACGAGTGAGCCGGTGTTTCCGTTGTCGATGAATCCGCTGGCGGAGTTGCCCCACGCCATGCAGTTGCGGGTGATGTGGTTGACGGGTGGGCGGGGATCCTCGCCGCCGCCGTTCTTGAACCCGTTGCCGTCGCCGGTGTAGTTGGGCAGGTTCCAGTAGTTGTAGCCGTTGTCGTAGGCGACGCTGCCCTCGATCAGGATCGGCGACAGGAAGAGCCACGCGTCGAAGCCGTCGTCGGCGTTGCGCCACAGCCGCGCGCCGCGCACGACGTTGCCCGAGCCGGATCCCTCCTTGATCGCCAGGCCGTCGGCGCTCTCGCCGTTCTTGCGCGGGTCGCGGTTGTTGTAGCTGTCCAGGTTGATGATCTGGTTGCCGGACGAGGCGCCCTGGATGTGCAGGCCGGACTCGTAGTTGTCCCGGGTGATCAGCCGCTCGTAGCGGCCGTTGTTGGTGTCGACGCCGAAGATGCCGTACGGCCCGTTGATGATTTCCAAGCCGACGAACCGCCACCAGTCGCCCTCGACGTGCAGGGCACCCCGGTCCGGCCGGGGAATGCTGGAGTCCACCGCGCCCGGGGTGTAGGGCATGTTCTCGCCGTCGATGATCACGCGCTCGCCGTTGTGGTTGGTGAGCGTGATCGGCTGGCCGGAGGTGCCGTCCTTGGTGATCTTGATGGTCACGCTGGGTGCGTAGGTGCCGCCCCGCACCGCGATCGTGCCGCCCGCCGGGACGAGGTCGTGCGCGCGCTGGATGGTCAGCAGCGGCTGGGCCAGGGTTCAACGTTTCTGAGCGGGCGGCACGCGGATCAGCTGTTCGGTGGTGCCGAGTAGATCGAGGTCGTGTACTGGCTGACGGCGTGTTCGCGCAGGTGGGTGGCGAGGTCGGCTTCGCTGATCATGCCGACGATGCGCTGCTCGTCGTCCAGTACCGGCAGCCGGCGGATCGCGTTGTCCTCCATGATCGCGAGGACGTCCTCGATGTCGGCTTGCGCGTCGACCCAGATCGGTATCCCCTGCGCCAGCTCGCCCGCGGTCATTGCCTGCGGGTCGCGGCCCTCCGCGATACACCGCACGACGATGTCCCGGTCGGTGATGATGCCGGTGAGGCTTTCGTCGTCATCTTGGATCGGCAGGGACCCGACGTGCTTGTCACGCATCTTCTGCGCCGCCTCGGCGAGCGTATGCTGCGGCGCAATACACTCGGCACCCACGTGCATGACGTCGCGTGCGTTGGTCATCTCAATCCCTCGCTCTCGGCGGCTCTCTCCAGGCCAGACCCTTGCCCCGCATCTGACCCGAGTCGTATGCCCCACGCTGCCGGCCAGTAACGCGGCGGTGAGGAATGACGTGGGCGCGGGCGGGTACGCCGGGAGCATGAACACCTTGACCGAGCGGCGGGCGACGGCCCGCGGGCTGCTGAACCGCTACGGACGGGGTTTCGCCGACGCCTGCGGCTTCTCAGTCATCGCCAACCCGGCCAGCCTGTTCCAGCTGCTGATCCTGGCGGTGCTGACCAGTGGCCGCGGCGACTACCACAAGCAGGTCGCGCTGGCCCACAAGCTGCGCGAGCAGGGTTGGGACAGCCCGACCCGGCTGGCCGGCGCGCCGCACGAACGCCGCGTGCAGGTCATCCGCGCTGCCGGGCGGCGCGACGCCGAGCGGCTCGCGACCACCCTCGGTGACCTCGCGGAGGCCGTTGCCGACCGGTACCGGGGCGACCTGCGCCGCCTGCGCCGCGCGGCCGGCTACAAGCCGGACCAGGAGCGGCGGCTGCTGACCGAACTGCCCAACGTGAGCGACCGCGCCGCCGATCTGTTCTTTCAAGAGGTACAGGTGCTCTGGTCGGAGGTGTTCCCGTTCGCCGAGCGGCGCGCGCTGGCCGCCGCCCGCAAGCTCGGGCTCGCCACCACCACCGCCGAGCTGGCCTCGATCACGGGCGGGGACGAATCCGAACGACTGGCCTGGGTGGCCGGCGCCCTGACCCGCCTCGACCGGGAGAACGGTACGAACAAGTAGCCGGCCAGGGCCGACACGGCACCGCTCGCCCAGGGCGCCTGCCTGGACGAGCGGTGATGTCGCGTGGTGGTCGTTACTGGCGGTACCCCACCTCACCCCAGAGCAGGTAGTTGCAGTAGTTGATCGGGTGCACGCCGGTCAGCTGCTTGCTGCTGATGAAGCCGAGGACGCCGACGCCGGCGAAGTACACCGGGTTCTCCGCCAGCATCTGCTCCTGGACGACGCCCCAGTTCTTCTTCAGCGTGGCCGTGTCGCTCGGGTTGGTCCGCACGATCTCCTCGATCGCCGTGTTCGCCGTGGAGTTCTCCCAGCCGAACGTGTTGAGCACAGCGCCGGTGCCGAAGTAGTCGGTCGCGTCGGGCACCGCCGGCACCATGTAGAGGCCGTGCGGCAGCATCTGGTAGTTCTTGTCGCGGTTGTCCTGCGTGTACTGCGCCGCCGGGACCGCCTTGACCGTGATCTTCACGTTCTTGTACGTCGCCAGCTCGGCTTGAAGGTAGCTTGCCATCGGCGCCTGCTGCGGCGAGCTGATCGTGGTGTACACGAAGTCCACGGGCTTGCCCGCGGCCGCCAGCTTGTCGAAGAGCTCCTGCGCCTTCTGCCTGTTCTGTGCCGGCCAGTCGTACTTCGCGTCGTAGAACGGCGAGTGCTCCGAGAAGAGGTTCTTCGCCGGCGGCGTGCCGGTCGCGAACGCGTTCGCGGCGGCCTTCCGGTCGAGGGCCAGCGCGATGGCCGTCCGGGCGTCGGGGTCGTCGAACGGCGGCTTCTTCGTGTTCATCAGCAGGTTCTGGCCGCCACCGGTGTAGTTGCAGTAGTGGTTGACCGTGCTGACCGCCTTCAGCATGTTGTTGGCGTTGCCGCCGGTCGGCGCGGCGATCTGAGCCTGGTTGCCCTGGAGCGCGGACCGCTGCTGCCCGAGGTCGGGCAGGTACTGGTAGGTGATCGAGTCAAGGTAGGGCTGGCCCGCCTTGAACGAGGAGAAGTACGGGTTCCGCACGACCTTGATGGTCTGGCCCGGGTTGAGCGACTCGAGCTTGAACGGCCCAGCGCCGACCGGCTTGATGCCGAACTCCTTACCGGCCGCCTTGATCGCGGTCGGCGAGCCGATGGCGCCGAGGTTTTCCGCGATCACCTTGGGCAGGTAGGCGTTCGGATGCGGCAGCGTGACCTCAAGGTTGAGCTCGTCGACGACCCGCATCTTGAACTGCCGCGCCAGCGGACCGTAGAACGCACCGGAGGCCGGGTCCGCGATCCGCTGGTAGTTGAACATGATCGCCTCGGCGTTCAGCGGGGTGCCGTCGCTGAACTTGATGTTCGGGTTGAGGGTCATCGTCCAGACGGTGAAGTCGGCGTTCGGCGTCATCGTCTTGAGCAGGTAGTAGTTGGCGTCGCCGGTCTGCGGGTCCAGGTAGACCAGGTTTCCGTAGATCGCCGACATCACCGGGCCGTCGGTGAAGGACCAGAGCTGGTTGTTGGCCGGATCGAGCTTCGCGCTCAGGCCGTTCACCAGCATCGTGACGTTGCCGCCGGTCTTCGGGGCACCCGCCTGTACCGCCGTCTGGCAGTCCCCGCTCGGGCCGTTGGCCGAACTGTCGGCGTCACTACCGCCGCTGCTCTGGCACGCGGCGAGACCGAGGGTCCCGGCCAATACGACTGCCATGCATATGCTGGCGCGCCGGCGGTCCAGCCGCCGGAACACTCTCGCTGCCCCTGCCCGGGCCATTTTGTCCATGTGTATCCTTCAGGTCACGTAAGCGTGGACTTGGATGTGCGTCGTGGGCTGACACTCCCCTGCGAGCGCCGACGCCGTCAAAAGCGCTCGGATACTGGCGCCGCGGCGACCGCACCTGGGCGCGGCACCGTTCGTGTATAAGATCATATATAATTCGGCACCTGTGTCAAGGGTCACCGGCTACCCCGCCGGGCGCGATGAGCCGGTCGCCAGCCAGTCGACGACGAGCGCGGCGACCTCGGCGCTGTTGCTGTCGAGCATCAGCATGTGGCTGTTGCCGGTAATGCCGAGGTCGCCGAGGTAGGCGAAGTCGACCGCCGCGCCCCGCCCGCGCAGCCACGCGACCACAAGGCCGTCGGCCTCGCGCGTGTGGTCCCGGTCGTGCGTACCCGTGACCACCAGGACCCGGTGTCCGGGCAGCGGCGCCGGAGCGGGGCGATCGGCGTACGGCACCTGGACCGCCGCCAGCCTTTCCCGCGCCAGGCCGCTCCACATCGGCACAAGTGTTTTGAGGTACGCGTCCGGTGAGTACGCCGGAAACCTCGTGCTCGCGCCGACGAGCTTGTCGACCACGAATGACCGGTCCGGCACCATCCAGCCGGCCTTGGGAAACCGCACCGCGATTCCGCCCGCGACCGTGACGATCTCGTCGCCTTCGTCTTCGACCGAATCCGGCGGCGCCGCCAGGTCGAACGGCTGTCCCGGTGCCACCGCCACGAGGTGCGCGATCCGATCACCGTGTGATTCGAGCAGCGCGATCCCGTACGGCCCGGCCATCGAGTGGACGAGCAGGTCGACGGGGCCGCCGGCACGCTCGACCACGCGCCCGAGGGCGGCGCGGATGCTGGCCGAGCTCCACGACTCCGGGTCGACCGGGGCGCTGCGGCCGACCCCGGGCCAGTCCGGCACCAGCACGCGGTAGCCGGCGGCCGCGAAGTCGTACGCCCAACCGGGCCGGCCGTCCAGGGTCCGCAGGTAGTGCTCGCCCGTGTGCATGAAACCGTGCACGAGCACGATCGTCCGCCCGTTTCCGCCGCCCTCGGGCGGGACCTCGCGGACGTGGCACTCCCCTGGCACGTCCATTTTCGACCGTCCTCATTGGATTGGATCGGAGCTACATGTAGCGCGGCTGGCTGAACACCTCGTGCACCATCGGCTCGAACGTCGCGAGCGGCAGCGCCTGATACTCCGGGTCGAAGCTCTCCTGGTCGTAGCGGTCGCACCAGGACACGCAGGCGTCAAACCACTCGTGGTCCCGGTAGGCGTCCCGCGCGTTGCGGTCCTGCCGCGGAAGTGGGCGTAGTAGTACGTCTGGAACAGCCCGTGGTGCCGCGCGATCCAGACGAGCTCCGGGCGCACGAACGGCCGGAGCACCGCACCGATCATCTCGCTGTGCGTGTGCGGGGCGAGGTTGTCGCCGATGTCGTGCACGAGCGACATGACGACGTACTCGTGGTCGCGGCCGTCGTGCAGCGCCCGGGTCGCCGTCTGAAGGCTGTGCTCGTACCGGGTGAGCAAGAACCCGCCCGCCGGCCCGTCCAGCTCCCGCACCGCGGCGAGGATGCGGTCGGGCAGGCCCGCGCAGAACTCGGCGGCGTACGGCTCCAGGAGGTCGTAGTCTTCCTTTGTTCCGTCCGCCATCCGGGTGAACGAGACCGTGGGCATCAGTCGAGCACGCTTCCGATGAGACCCAGCTCGCGCCGCACGGCCCACTCCCACATGCCCGGCGCGTAGCCGCCCCGGCTGGCGATGACCGACTCGATCGACCTGCGCCCGTAGTCGGGAACCTGGCCGGTGCTCCCCAGCACCTCGCAGTACCACGCGATCTTGCAGCGCCACTCCAGCGTGAGCGCGTTGGTGTACGCCTGCGGCATGTTGTCTCCGACGACGAACACGCCGTGGTTGCGCAGCAGCGCGCACCTCGCCTTCCCGATCGCGGCCACCGCGTCGGCCACTGCGTCGTCGGCTTCGAGCACGCCCTGGAAGTCGTCGTAGATGACGTAGTCGGAGTCGGGGAGCGTGGCGGCGCGCTGGTCGTACACGCCCGGCAGGCGACCGGCCGTCGACCAGACCGTGGCGTACCGAGGGTGCTGGTGGACGGTGACGTCGGTGCCCGGGTGCGCCCGGTGGTACTCGAGGTGGAGCCCGATCGCCGGCGGTACCGACCACCGCCCGTCGAGCTTGTTGCCGTCGATGTCGATGCGGATGACGTCAGAGGCGCGGATCTCGTTCCAGCCGACCTCGAGCGGAACCGCGAGGAAGGTGTCGTCGGGTTGCCGGTACGTCAGGTGGCCGGCGTCCTGGTCGTCGTACCCCTCCCGGTAGAGCGCGCGGGCGAGGACCGCGACTTCGGCTTCCGGCGAGAGTTCGGGGGTCAAGTCGTTCTGGAGCATGGTTGTCCTCCGGTCAGCGGGTGACGCTGCCGAGGCCGTCGGCGCCCACCCGCACCGCGGACTCGTCGACGTTCGCCTCGCGCAGCGGCTGGATCGTCGCGTCCAGCCCGCGCACCGGGCTGGCCTCCTTGTACCAGGACTCGATCACGGCGTTGCCCCAGAAGTCGCGCCGGCGCGGGTCGCGCACGCTCCAGCGCAGCACCGGGTGGTCCGGGTCGCCCGTGAAGTAGTCACTCGTGTACACCTCGAGGCGGTGGCCGTCCGGATCGCGCAGGTACACGTAAAACGCGTTGGAGACGCCGTGCCGGCCGGGGCCGCGCTCGATGTGCTTTTCCAGCCCGACCGAGCCGAAGATGTCGCAGGTACGCAGCACCTGTGCGGCCTCGTGGGCGAAGAAACCGATGTGGTGCAGGCGCGGGCCGGCCCCGCCGGTGAAGGCGACGTCGTGCACGGTCTGCTTGCGGTACATCCAGGCGGCGTAGAGCTTCTCACCGTCTTCGATCGTCTCCGAGCACCGGAAGCCGAGCGACTCGTAGTGCGCGAAGGCCGCGGGGATGTCCGGCACGACGATGTTGAAATGGTCGAGGCGGGCTATCTCCGCGCCGTGGCGCAGGTCGTAGCGCTGGTGCAGCCGCTCGACCTGCTCGATCTCGTGGAAGAACTCGACCACGAAGCCCAGCGGGTCTTCGGCGCGGACGCTCTCCCCACGCCAGGCGTGGTGCCGGCCGGGAACCGCTTGACCGGGCACCCGCGCGCGGCGAAGAATGCCTCGGCCCGGTCGAGGTCTTCCGGTCGGCGCACCCGGAAGGCCAGCCGGTCCGCCGCGGGCGTCTCGCCGCGGCGGAGCACGAGGCTGTGGTGGGTCAGCTCGTCGAACCCGCGCAGGTAAAGGGCGTCGGCCTCCTCGTGCTGGACCACCATGCCGAGCATGTCGACCCAGAACCAGCGGGAGCGGGCGAGGTCGGTCACGACGAGCTCGGCGTACGCGGAACGGACGATGTCCGGGGCGGTCATCTCGAAACTCCCCTCGCCGGGACCGATCGAAGCCAGTATCCTACACAGGATCATATGTGATCTGCCCCGCCCGGTCGAGCGTGCGCGGCCGGAAGCTTCATCGGGTCAGTTGAGGTACATGCACAGATTCTTTTGCTGGACAACGGTATTGGAGTTGCCCATGCTTACCAGAACAAGCGGCGAGGGCGTCGAAGGCGGGCGGTGGTGAGCATGACGCGAGCGATCGGCGCCGGCGACGACATCACGCTCACCGAGCTCTGGGCCGACCCCTACCCGGCTTATGCCAAGCTGCGCCAGGACGAGCCGGTCGCGTGGGTGCCGGCGGTCAACCGGTACCTGGTGACCAAGCACCGCGACATCGTGGCCCTGGAGCGCCGCCCGGAGATCTTCAGCGCGGACGAGACCGGCTCGCTGATGAAGCGGGTGATGGGCCACACGATGCTCCGCAAGGACGGCCCGGCGCACGACCGCGAGCGGACCGGCGCGGAGGCGCCGATGCGGCCCCGGCCGGTACGCGACCACTGGACCCCGCTGTTCCAGAAGACCGCCGACGACCTGATCGACGGATTCGCCGAGCGCGGCGAGGCCGACCTGTTCCGCGACTTCGCCGGCCCGTTCGCCGCCCTCAACCTCGCGATGATGCTCGGCTTCGACGACGTCGCCGCGGCGGACCTTCAGGAGTGGTCGCAGGCCCTGATGGACGGCACCGGCAACTACGGCGACGTGGAGGCGGTGTGGCGCCGCGCGGAGGCGGCTGGCGCGGGCGTCGACCAGGCGGTGCTGCGCGCGGTCGAGCGGCTCGGCGCCCAGCCTCGGCCGTCGCTCATCTCCGCCATGCTGCACGCCGGCGACCCGCTCTCGGTCGACGAGATCCGGGCGAACGTCAAAATGTTCATCGGCGGCGGCCTCAACGAGCCACGCGACTCGCTCGCCACCGGGCTGTATGCGCTGCTGTGCCACCCGGACCAGGCCCAGGCGTGCATCGACGATCCCGCGCTGTGGCGGCGGGCGTTCGAGGAGACCATCCGCTGGGTCGCGCCGATCGGCATGTACCCGCGGCAGACCACCCAGGAGGTCGAGCTGGGCGGCACCGTCCTGCCGGCCCGGGCGAAGCTGGGCATCGTCCTCGCCTCCGCCGGCCGCGACGAGGACGTCTTCGACCACCCGGACGACTTCGACCTGCGCCGCAAGGCGACCCACCACATCAGCTTCGGCGGCGGCCCGCACTACTGCCTCGGGTCGTTCGCCGCGCGCGCGGAGGTGAGCCAGGTCGCCTGGCCGACGCTCTTCCGCCGGCTGCGCAACCTGCGTCTCGACCCGGACAACCCGGTCCGCTGGGGTGGCTGGGTCTTCCGGGGTGTGCTCAACCTTCCGGTCCGCTGGGACCCGTGACCCGGTCCCGCCCTCCCGTGCCGCCGCCGACCCCGCTCTCCCCTTCGAGAGGTAGCCCATCGTGCCGAACGTGAACTTCCGCCACCGCGACGGATCCATCGACGTCGTGGACGCCCCGCTGGGCAGCTCGTTGATGTCCGCGGCGATCAAGCACCCGGTAGACGGGATCATCGCGGAGTGCGGCGGCAACGCGATGTGCGCGACCTGCCACGTGTACGTCGACGCGGCGTTCGGCGACCGGCTCCCGCCGATGGCCGAGGAGGAGGACGAGATGCTCGACGGCACGGCCAGCGCGCGCACCGAGCGCAGCCGGTTGAGCTGCCAGATCGTGGTGACCGAGGAGATGGCCGGGATGACCGTCGACGTCCCGGCGGACCAGGTCTGACGATGACCTCGCGGGTTGTCGTGCTCGGCGCCGGGCACGCCGGGGTGGAGGCGGCCGCGTCGCTGCGCAAGGCCGGGTTCGACGGCGCGGTGACGCTCGTCGGCGAAGAGGACGCGCTGCCCTACCAGCGGCCGCCGCTCTCCAAGGACTACCTCGCCGGCACCCAGGACAGCCCGCTGCCGTTGCGCGGCGAGGGCTTCTACGCCGGCCAGGACGTCGAGCTGCGCACGGGCGAGCGGGTCACGGCGATCGACCGTACGGCGCGGCGGCTGATCCTGCGGGACGGGCCGCCGATCGGGTACGACCACCTGATCCTCGCGCTGGGCGCGCGTCCCCGCCCCTGCCGTTCGTCGACCCAGGCCTCGACGGGGTGCGCTACCTGCGGACCGTACACGACAGCGACGAACTACGCGGCCGGCTGGCTCCCGGCGCCCAGGTGGTCGTGATCGGCGGTGGCTTCCTCGGGCTCGAGTTCGCCTCGGTCGCCGCGGCCCGCGGGGCGGCGGTCACCGTCGTCGAGGTCGCGCCGGCGCTGATGGGGCGGTCGGTGTCGGCTCCGGTGGCGGACGCGTTCGCCCGGCTGCACCGCGACGCCGGCATCGAGCTGCTGCTCGGCGAGAGCGTCACGCGGGTCCGGTCGGCGGGCGGGCGGGCCGTCGCCGTCGAGACCGCCAGCGGCCGGGACATCCCGGCGGACCTCGTCATGGTGTCGATCGGCGCCGCCCCCAACACCGAGCTTGCCCGCGCCGCCGGGCTCGCGGTCGGCGACGGCATCCTGGTGGACGCCTGGCTGCGCACCTCCGATCCGGCCATCTCCGCGATCGGCGACTGCGCCCGCTGGCGGGTGGACGGCGGCACCCGACGCCTGGAGTCGGTGCAGAACGCCACCGACCAGGCCCGCTGCGTGACCGCGCGGATCGCGGGTGCCGGCCGTTCGTACGCGGCGGTGCCCTGGTTCTGGAGCGACCAGGGCGTCGGCAAGCTGCGGATGGTCGGCGTGCCGGGCGCAAGCGACACGGCCGTCGTCCGCGGCCGGCCTGAGTCGCTCTGCTTCTCCGTCTTCCACTTCGAGGAGGACCGGCTCACCTGGGTCGAGTCGGTCGGCGCGCCCGGCGACCACCGCGCCGCCCGCCGCCTGCTGGAGGCGGGCGCCGGCCTGTCGCCCGCGGAGGCGGCCGACCTGGAGACCGACCTGAAGGCGCTGGCCCGGTCGAGGACCGAGGCGGTACACCGGTGAGCGCGGACCTCACCGGTCCGCTGCGCGGGCACCGGCTGCTGCACGACCCGATCTCCGCCGGCGCGCTGCGCCGCATCCCGGTCGGCGACCGCACGCTGCTCGGCCTGTCCGACGGCTTCCTGTTGATGTCGCGCGACTTTCTCGGTACCGCCGAGGCGCCGGCGATCGGGCACGACACCCTGCGCCAGCGGTACGGCGAGGTGCGGCTCCCGCTCGGCTGCTTCCTGCTCCCCGGCGAGCGACCGGTGCTCATCGACACCGGACTCGGCGCGGACGACTTCCGGCGGGGCGGCCGGCTCGTCGGCGGCAACCTGCTGCCCCAGCTCGCGCGGCAGGGCGTACGTCCGGACGACGTCAGCGTGCTGGCGCTGAGCCACCTGCACGGCGACCACTCGGGTACCGTCGGCGACCCGCTCACCGGCCGGCCGGTCTTCGCCAACGCGCGGACGTTCGTCGGCCGCGGCGACTGGGAGCACTTCGTCGAGCGGGAGCTGGCGCCGATCCCCATCGCGCCGCACACCCGGGCCGCGCTGCTGGAGCTGGAGCGGCGCGGGCAGGTCACGCTGATCGACGGCGAGCGGGACATCGCACCCGGCGTACGGGCCATCGCCGCACCCGGCCACACCCCCGGTCACACCGTCTACGCGGTGCACGACCACGGGGAGCGCGTACTCGTGCTCGGCGACGCCATGCACTGCCCCCAGCAGCTGGACCACCTCGACTGGCAGGTCACGTTCGACGTCGACCCGGTGCTCGCCCGCCAGACCCGCGACCGCCTGCACGCGGACCTAGAGGCACACGGCGGCGGCGCGGTCGGCTGCCACTTCCCCGAACTCCTCCTCGCCCGCGTCCTAACCCGCAAGCCCGGCGCGTAGCGACCTCTGGAGTCGGGTCCTAGCATCCGTCCACATTGGTCATTGCGGATTCAATGCCTGGCAAAGATTTGAGCTACCGCGACGTCCGCGGTGGTCCAGACCGTCGCTCCCGCAGCCTCACCCTCCGCGCTTCACGACCACGCCGGTGCGCACGACCACGCCGGTGCGCACGGCCGCGCGGCGCCGTGCGGGCTGCGGGCGGGGTGTCGCTTGCGGGATGCTCCGGAGCTGGGCGCAGCACTGCGCCCAGCCGGACTGTGGTCGCCGCGGGTGACCACAGCAACCGATGTCGGCGCAGCGCGCGGGCTGCGGGAAGGGTGTCGCTTGCGGGATGCTCCGGAGCTGGGCGCAGCGCTGCGCCCAGCCGGGCTGTGGTCGCCGCAGATGACAACAGCAACCGGTGTCGGTCGCTTGCCGGGCGCATTCGTGCGCCCAGGTCGAGAGCTGGCCGCGGCAGAGCCCGGCCCGGCCGTTGGCCGCGCGGGTTGGGTTGTGTCGCGCGGAGGGTGAGGCCGCGGGAGCAGCGGTCCGGACCACGACGGACGTCGCGGTAGCCCAAATCTCTGTCTCTGGGCGGCCGGGGTCAGGCTGTCGCGTAGTCCTGAGCCGCCTCGGCGGCCTCGTTGAGGGCGGCGTTGAGGAGGTCGGCGTCGACGGAGGCGGCGAGTGCGTCGGCGCCGATGGCGGTCAGCATCTGCGGCGCCCGGGTGCGCACCACGCGCAGCGCCCAGTCGAGCATCGGCCCGTTCGTCACCTCGTCGAAGTGCACGAGCATGTTGCCGCGCTCCGGCGCGATGTAGTGGTAGTGCGGCTCGTCGGCGAAACAGTCGAAGCGCAGGTACTCGGCGAGCCCGTCGGTGGCGAAGACGTGCAGCGAGACGCCCTGGTCCGTGTCCTGCCGATGGAACAGCGAGTCGGGACCTGTCGCGGCGATTTCCTCGGCGGTGAGCTTCTTCGCCTCCTCGACCGGGTCGAAGACGCGGTACTCCAGGCCGATCGTGAGCGAGCCGGCCGGGAAGTAGCGGGTCTTCTCCGGCTCGTGCGGCACCGGAATCGACTCGATGAAGTTACCCACGCGCATCTCGGTCAGCGACATGCCTACTCCCAGGACTCGAGCAGGTCGTCCACCGCGGCGAAGGCTGTGTACAGGCCCTCGAACCCGGTGAAGTACATGGCCGACCCGGTGATGCCCTTGATGACCTGCTCCCGCGAGATCCCCCACGCCTTGCCGAGCAGTGCCGCCTCGCGCAGCCCCTCACGCGAGCCGGTGATGGTGTGGTGGCGCAGCATCAGGTACGGCGCGATCTGCTTGGGCAGCGTCTTGAGCGCGACCTCCCACTTGGCCCGGTTCACCTTGACGAACTCGGGGTGGTACTTCAACCCGAACAGGATCGAGTCGGGCAGGTACCCGATGGTCTTCTCGTACCACTCGGTGAGCGCCTTGCGGTCGGCGGCCGTCATGTCCCTTGTGGACAGATCAAGGCCGGCCTTGAAGGCTTCCGGGTCGGCGGTCCACCCGTCCGGGAAGGGCGCGAGCGGCTCCACCGGCGGCCCGTACGCCGGCAGCTGCTCGCCCACCGCGCGGAAGACGTGGCCCAGGCCGCGCATGCCCGCGTACAGCTGGGAGAACATCACCAGCTCCATGAGCTTCTCCTTCGACATGCCGTTGCGCCGAAGGGTGATGAACTCGTTGAGGATGCCGGTCTCCCAGCCGAGCATCATGTAGCTGTGGATGTTCTGGCTGCTGAGCAGGATCACGTTCGCGTGTGACGGGCGGCCGAAGAAGTCCGAGCCCCAGCGGTGCAGCTTCGCGAAGTCCGGTGCGTAGTCGAGCATCAGGCTGTTCGCGTACATCTCGTAGAGCGGTCCGCGCCAGCTCCACACCTTGACGAGATTGGCGTTGACCTCTTCCTCGGACGTCTCCCCCAGCCTGGTCAGGTCCAAGCCCTCGCTCGCGCCAACCATCGGTTCTCCGTTCCGTGCCGTCCCGCGTGACTTCGCGGTGATGGAGACTCTTACCGTCCGCCAGTGTGGAGCGTCACATGATTGACGCCGGCGGTAGTCAGGTAGGGTCTTACGTGCCGCCGATCGTATATGGAATGTGATTGTATGGTCAAGGTGATCGGCGCGCACCGCGATGACCTGGAGGACCGTTGAGCGGACCAGCAGAAGCGGAGATCCCCCTCGCCGGCCCGGTCGGCCCGCGCGCCGCCTTCATCTCGCTGCGTACCCGCAACTACCGGCTCTTCGCCATCGGACAGTTCTTCTCCAGCACCGGCCTCTGGGTGCAGCGCATCGCGCAGGACTGGCTCGTGCTGACCCTCACCGGCAGCGCCACGGCCGTCGGCATCACCACCGCACTACAGTTCCTGCCCTCGGTCCTGTTCGGGCTGCTCGGCGGCTTGCTGGCCGACCGGTACTCGAAGCGGCGCCTGCTGCTCATCACGCAGACCGCGGCGGCCCTGATGTCCGCCCTGCTGGCCGTCCTCACCCTCACCGGCGTGGTGCACGCGTGGCATGTCTTCGTCATCGCCTTCGCGCTCGGCACCGCCGCCGCCCTGGAGATCCCCACCCGGCACTCGTTCGTCAACGAGCTTGTCCCGCCAGCCCAGCTGCGCAACGCGATAAGCCTGAACGCCGCGATCTTCCAGCTCGGCGCGCTGATCGGGCCGGCGATCAGCGGATACCTCGTCACCGCCGTCGGTCCCGGCTACTCCTTCGCCATCAACGCCGCGGCGTACCTGGCCCCGATGGTCGCGCTGCTGCGGATGCGGGGGGACGCCTTGCGCCACCCGGTCCGGCCGGCGGTCACCGAGCGGGCCAGCCGCCAGCTCGTCGACGGCCTTCGCTACGTCGCCCACCGGCCCCAGATCCTGTGGCTCACGGTGCTGATCGGTACGTTCGGCATCTTCATCGCGAGCATCCCGGTGACGAACGCGGCGTTCGCGCGGATGGTCTTCCACAGCGGTGCCGCGGGCTACGGGATGCTCAGCTCGGTGGTGGCGATCGGCTCGGTCCTCGGCGCCCTCTTCGCCGCCTCCCGAGGCCGCCCGAGACTGCGGACCAGCGTCCTGTCCGCGGCGGCCCTCGCGGGGCTCTTCCTGCTCGCCTCGGTCGTACCTGGGCTCGTCGGCTACGCGATCGTCGCGGGGCCATCGGTTTCGCCACGATGACCCTCGTGACGGCCGCGAACTCCACGGTCCAGACCGCCGCCGAGGACCATGTCCGGGGCCGGGTCATCGGGCTGTACATGCTCGTGTTCCTCGGCGGCGGCGCGATCGGCGGACCGATCATCGGAGCCGTCGCCGAGTACTTCGGGCCGCGCGCCGGCATGCTCGTCGCCGGTGTGGCCGCCGGGCTTGTGACGCTGGTGGTCGCCGTGCAGCTGGGCCGGGCGGTCGGCTTCCGGTTCCGGCTTCGCCGGGTGCGCCGGCCGGCCGCCGCGGTCGTGGTCGCCGCGGCAACCCGGCAGCCGCAGCCCACAGGCATCGTCTCCGACTCGGGGAACCCGGGCAAGGCTAGGCTTCCAGCACGATATCCGATACGATGTCGTATCGCGGCAGTGCCGGCCGCCCTCCCAACGGGAGTGACACAAGCGCGTGGACGTCAACTACACCATCCGCCAGCTGCAATACTTCGTCGCGGTCGCGCAGACCGGCACGATTAGTGCCGCGGCGAGCCGCGTCCATGTCTCACAGTCCGCGCTCTCCCTGGCCGTCTCCCAGCTGGAGCGGGGCCTCGGCGTCAAGCTGCTGGTCCGGCACCGGGCCAAGGGCGTCGAGCTGACCCCGGCCGGGGCCCGGCTGCTACAGCACGCGGAGGCGCTGCTGGCCAAGGCGGCCGACCTCCAGTCGGAGGCGGGTGTGGAGCGGGGCGGCGCGCTCTCCGGCACGCTCGCGGTGGGCTGCTACACGACGCTCGCGCCGCTGTTCATCCCCCCGCTGCTGGCCGGGTTCAAGGAGGAGTGTCCGGGCATCATGCTGGAGCTCGCCGAGTACTCCCAGCCGGAGCTACAGCGGGACCTGCACGACGGCGTGCTGGAGCTGGCGCTGCTCTACGACTACCAGCTCGACGCCGACCTCGAGTACATCGAGGTGCGGACGCTGTACCCGCACGTGCTGATGGCCGAAGACCACCGCTTCGCCAAGGACGAGACGGTGAGCCTCACCGCCCTGGCCAACGAGCCGATGATCCTCTTCGACGTGCCGCCCAGCCGGGAAAACTGGGAGCGGATGATGAGCACCATCGGCATCGAGCCGATGCTCGGCCACCGCACTCATAACTTCGAGCTCACCCGTTGCCTGGTGGGGCGCGGGCTCGGCTACGCGGTGCTCTTCCAGCACCCGACGGTCGACCTGACGTACGAGGGGCGGCGGGTCGTGGCCCGGCCCATCGAGGAAAACGTGCCGCCGATCCAGCTCGTGCTCGCGTACCCGTCGCGGACAAGCCTCACCGCCCGCGCGCACGCCTTCGCCGACTTCGCCATCGCCGCGCTCGCCGGACACCCGACACACCGTGAGTGAGCTGTCCGGCCGGCCACGCTCGGCACAGGATCCGCGCGTGGGTCTGACCGACCCCGAAACACTCACCGGGCCCCGGCGCGCGCTGTACGACGCGATCGCGGGCGGGCCCCGCCGGCAGCAGCGGGGCCAGGTGCCGATCGCCGACGAGCAGGGCAGGTTGCTCGGACCGTTCGGCCTCATGCTGATCGCCCCCGAGGTGGGTGACGCCGTCCAGCGGCTCGGCGCGGCGCTGCGCTTCCAGAGCGGCCTGAGCCCGCGCGTCCGCGAGCTGGCCATCCTCACCGTGGCCGTGGCGACGGGCTGCGAGTTCGAGTGGTGGGCGCACGAGCAGGCCGCCCTGGCCGCCG
Source organism: Phytohabitans flavus (assembly GCF_011764545.1). Lineage (GTDB taxonomy): Bacteria > Actinomycetota > Actinomycetes > Mycobacteriales > Micromonosporaceae > Phytohabitans > Phytohabitans flavus. The sequence goes on from NZ_AP022870.1 coordinate 3,256,988, forward strand.
GCCTGGACCCCGCACAGCTACAGTCCATCTTGGACGGCAGTTTGCCCGAGGGCCTCACCGGCGCCGAGCGGGAAGCCGCCCGTGTATGCCTCGCCCTCGCCCACCGGCACCGGCTCGACGACGACGAGTATGCGAGCGCCGAGCGCACCCTCGGCCCGGTCACGCTCGCGGAGCTCACCTGGCTCGTCGGCTACTACTCCACGCTCGCCCTCGCGCTCGCCGTCTTCGCCCCGCCCTCGCCCGCGCCCTCGACCGAAGGCCAGCCCTCGCCCTCGACGGGAGAGCAGCCTTCGCCCTCGACCGGAGACCAGCCGGATACTTCATCGCGGAAACCGAGGTAGAAGGCAAGGAATGCAGGTTTGACGCTCGTTCTCGGGCGTTCCTAGGCTGCGGTACTACGTCTCCGCAGCGGCCACCACGGGCCACGGCGGACGGTCCGGCGGTGAGGTGAACGGTAGTGCCTTCAGACCAAAAGACGATCGTCGACGAGATTTCGCTGTCCGACCTCTACGACGACCCGTATCCGATCTACCGGCGGCTGCGCACGGAGGCGCCGGTGGCCTGGGTGCCGGTCGCCAACCGATATCTCGTGACCCGCTACGACGACATCGTCCATCTTGAACGGCACCCGGAAATCTTCATCGCCAACGAGCACGGTTCGCTGATGACCCGCATCATGGGCCACACGTTGCTGCGCAAGGACGGCGCCGCGCACCGCCGGGAGCGGGCCGCGGCCGAGGCGCCGATGCGCCCGCGTACCGTCAACCGGCACTGGATGCCGCTGTTCCAGCGCAACGCCGACGACCTGATCGACGAGTTCGCCGCCGACGGCGGGGGCGACCTGTTCCGGCAGTTCGCCGGGCCGCTCGCGGCGCGCAACCTCGCGCTGGTGCTCGGCCTGCGGGACGCCAGCGACGTGGACATGCAGCGGTGGTCGCAGGCGATGATGGACGGCGGCGGCAACTACGCCGACGACCCGGTGGTCTGGGAGCGGGCCGACAAGGCCGCGGCCGAGATCGACGAGGCCGTCTACGCGGCGGTCCGGCACGTGCGCGAGCACCCCGACGAGTCGGTCATCTCCTCGATGGTGCACGCCGCGGACCCGCTGACCGTCGACGAGATCCGCGCCAACGTGAAGGTCTTCGTCGGCGGCGGGCTCAACGAGCCGCGCGACTCCATCTCCGTTGCGATCTGGGCCGTGCTGACCCACCCGGAAATCCGTGCCGCGGTCGAGCAGGACCCGGCGCGGTGGCGGGCGGTGTTCGAGGAAGCGATCCGCTGGGTCGCGCCGATCGGCATGTACCCCCGAGAGGTCGCGCAGCCCGTCGAGCTGGGCGGTGTGACCCTGGAGCCCGGCTCCCGCCTCGGCGTGTGCATCGGCTCCGCCAACCGCGACGAGAGCGTCTTCGAGCGGCCGGACGACTTCGACATCAACCGGCCCAGCAAGGCGCACATCGCATTCGGCGGCGGCCCGCATTTCTGCCTCGGCACCTGGGTCGCACGCGCGCAGGTCGCCCAGGTCGCGCTCCCGACGCTCTTCCGGCGGCTGCCCGACCTTCGGCTCAGCGACACCCAGGAAGTACGGCTCGGCGGTTGGGTGTTCCGCGGGCTGCTCAACCTGCCCACCCTTTGGGGGTGTGAGCCATGCTGCCGCCGCCACCGTTCAACCTGGACGAGCCGGGCACGATCGAGTTCACCGCGCGGCGGGCGCTCGAAGGGCAGGCGCTCAACCGGTTCGCGCTCAGCCTGCGCAAGCCGGACAACCGCGCCGCGTTCCTCGCCGACGAGGCGGCGTACATGCGCGCCGCCGACCTGAGCGACGACGAGATCGACCTGGTACGCCAGCGCGACTGGACCGGCCTCATGCGGGCCGGCGGCCACCTCCAGTCGGTGCTCAAGCTCGCCGCGACCGTCGGCCAGGACCTCTGGCACGTCGGCGCCCACAACGCCGGTTGTACGAAGGACGAGCTTGTCGCCGCGTGCCCGCGCCGGGTCACCGGGCTGCCGGGGAGTGACGGCTGATGGCCCGCGTCGTCGCCGGGATCGGCATCTCGCACACCCCGTCCATGGGCATCGAGTTCGACCGCGGGATGGCCAGCGAGTCCGGCTTCAGCCCGCGCTGGCAGCCGTGGTACGACGGCACCCGGCGGGTCGAGCGGCTCCTGCACGCGCTGGCACCGGACCACCTCGTCGTGGTGTACAACGACCACCTCAACTACTTCGACCTCGACAACTACCCGACGCTCGCCATCGGGGTCGGCGACCGGTTCCGGCAGGCGGACGAGGGCTGGGGGCCGCGGCCGGTGCCCGACCTCAACGGCGACGTCCGATGGGGCCTGCACCTCACCGAGCACCTCGTCGCCAGCGAGTTCGACATGACGGTGAGCCAGGACCTCGCGGTGGACCACGGCATCTTCTCCTGGATGCCGTACCTGCTTGAGCGCCCCTGGCCGGTCGCCATCACGCCGATCGCGGTCAACATGATCCGCCACCCCCTGCCGACAGCGCACCGGCTGTACTGCCTCGGCCGCGCTATCCGCGCCGGCATCGAGTCCTTCGACGCGGACGAGCGGGTCGTCGTGGTCAGCACCGGCGGCATGTCCCACCAGATCAGCGGCGCGCGGTTCGGCATCGCGAACGAGGGCCTCGACCAGTGGTTCCTGGAGATGCTCCCGGAGCATCTCGACGAGCTGATGGCGATTCCGGTACGCGAGTACATGCGCTACGGCGGGACCGAGGCCGCCGAGCTGTCGCTCTGGTTCGCCATGCGCTCGGCGCTTTCCCCAGACGCCCGTGCGGTGTACAGCTTCCAGACGTTTCCCGCGGTGACCGGCTGCGGCGCGCTGATGATGCTCGAGCCCGGCGTGACGGTCGCGCTCGACGAGCAGGACGAGAAGACGGAGGCAACCCGATGAGGTTCGGCACGGTCCGCGCGAACGGGCACGAGCGCGTGGTGCTCGGCGTCGGCGAGGAGCGGGCGCTCCCGCTTGACGGCGTAACCAGTCTCGCCCGCGTCATCGAGGAGTGGCCGGCGGCCGAGCCCGCGGTCAAGCAGGCCCTCGCCGGCGACCTGACGCGGGCGCGGCACGTCGACCAGTTCGAGTGGCTGCCACCGATCCCCCGCCCCGGGAAAGTCATCTGCGTGGCGCTGAACAACAGCGCCAACACCGACCGCATCATGAGCGGACCCAAGCATCCCGCGATGTTCCTCAAGCCGGCGAGCGCGCTCATCGGCCACGGACAGTCGATCCGGCTCCGCGCGGAGTACGGCCGGGTGCACCCCGAGCCGGAGCTCGCGGTGGTGGTCGGCCGGGGCGGCGAGGATATCCCGCGCGACGCGGCCATGGACCACGTCTTCGGGTACACCATCATGAACGACCTCACCTCGCCCACCATGCGGGGCGAGGACACGTTCCACTACCGTGCCATCCACCCCGCCGCCGACGGCTCCGGCGATGTGTCCTACGTGGACACCTGGGTCACGTACCCGATGCGCTACAAGGGCTCCGACACGTTCGGTCCGATCGGTCCGTGGGTCGCCACGAAGGACGACATCCCGGACCCGCACGACCTGACCATCCGCTGCCTGCACCAGGGACGCGTCGTCACCGAGGACAACACGCGAAACCTGCTGCACTCGGTGGCCGACGTCATCGCGTTCGTGTCGCGGTACACGGCGCTGGAGACCGGCGACATCATCGCGATGGGCACCGCACTGAAGGCGTCCGCGAAGGGCGGCTCGGCCGTGCAGAACGTCGACCTCACCACGCTCGGCGGGCCGGTCGACGTGACCATCTCCGGCATCGGCACGCTGAGCAGCCCGGTGGAGATGCGATGACGGCGGAGATCCGGGCCGCCGTCGACGCGGTGATGGCGGAGTGGGCGTGGCACATCGACCACGGCGACGTCGACGCGCTTGTCGCGCTCTTCACCGACGACGCGCGGTACGTCGCCGGTGGCGTGACCCTCGACGGCAAGGGCGAGATCGAGGAGCGCTACAGGTCGCGTACCCGGCACGGCGCCCGGACCACCCGGCACGTCTACAGTGGACTGCGCCTGACCGAGGTCACCCCGGCGGCAGTCCGGGCGACGAGCACCTGGATCTGCTACGCGGCCAACGCGCCGGCACCTGTGGAAGGTACCCGGGTGTTCCTCGTCGCGGACTTCCTCGACCGGCTGACCCACTGCGCCGACGGGCGGTGGCGGCTGGCCGAGCGCACCATCGTCGACGTCTTTCGGGACTCCACGCTTGCCCCGGTGCGGGTACCGGTATGACGGCGCCGACCCCGTTCGCCGTCGACGTACCCGGAGGCCGGCTGTACGGCGAGGCGGCCGGCGCCGGTCCGGCCGTGGTACTCCTGCACGGGTTCGGCTGTGACATGTCGATGTGGGACCCGCAGTTCGAGGAGTTCGCGCGGCGGCATCGGACGGTCCGGTACGACATGCGCGGCTTCGGTGAGTCCGCGCCGCCGGTCGCCGGTGCCGATCACGTCGCCGACCTGCTCGCCGTCCTCGACGCGCTCGACGTCGCGCGGGCGCACCTTGTCGGTCTCTCGCTCGGCGGCAACCTCGGGCTCGCAGCCGCGGTCGAGGCACCGGACCGGGTCGCCAGCCTTGTGCTCTGCTCCCCCGGGCTGCCCGGGCACCGGTGGACGACGCCCCGGCCGCCCGACGAGGCAGCGGCCGTGGCCCGCCGCGACGGAATCGCCGCTGCCAAGGACTTCTGGCTCAGCCACAAGCTATTCGAACCTACCCGTGCCCACCCGACGGCATATCGCGCGCTGGCGTCGATGGTCGAGCGGTTCGCCGGCGCACCGTGGCGCGATGGGGCCGCGGTCGAGCCACTCCCCCCGGTGGCGGACCGGCTCGGCGCGGTGGCGGCCACCACGCTCGTCGTCAACGGCGAGCAGGACCTGCCTGGCTACCGAGAGATCGGCGAGATCGTACATCGGGGCGTGCCCCGCGCCGAGCGCCGCGAGGTATCCGGCGCCGGCCATTTCGTAAGCCTCGAACAGCCCACCGCCTTCAACCGCCTCGCCGACCGTTTCCTCGACCGGGTCGACCGGAGCCCCACGACCGACCGGCACCACAGGTCCGGGCCGACAGCGGCATCCGACCGGGCGAGATCGTGATCCTGGAGGAGAAGATGACACCCCACGACCTGAACCCCCGCACATTCCGGCCCGGCCAGCAGGGACCGTCCTCCGCGACGATGGTCGAGGAGGAGCCGTCGAGCCCGGGCGCGTCGCCCGACGGGTGGACGGACGACCCGCAGTCGCGCGGCCGGATCGTCGAGGCGATCGCGATGCTGGAGTCGGCGGCGACCGCGATGGGTGCCGCGGCGTTGACCCCGGCCGACCTGCGTTCGGCACGGCAGACCAACCAGCTGCTCGCCGAGGCCGCCGGGCACGAGGTGCCCGGCCGCGTGGTCGAGCTGATCGGCGAGTTTCACCGGCAGCTCTACGCCCGCTGCGCCAACTCGCGGCTAATCGAGCTGATCGGCGAGGAGATGACGCTGCTGCGGGCGGTCGAGCACGACCCGGTGCGGCTGTCACCGGCCCGGCTGCGCGGGATCGTCGAGGAGCACGAACAGCTTGTCGACCTCATCGCGACCGATCCCACGGCGCCGACAATCCGGTACGTGCTTCGCGCGCACCGCGAGCGCGTCTGCTACCTGTGAGGCGCCCGCCGTGGGCGCGACCGCGATCGGTGAGGGGTCGGCTGCCGCACGGCGAAGGGCACGTCGCGGTGCGGCAGCCGGTCAGTCCCGCTCCGCCCCGGCGGCGATGGCCCCGGCGATGACCGCCCAGGCGCTCGCGCCGGCGTCCGGCCGGCCCTGCGCCCGCTCGCCGATCCAGCCCGCCCGCCCCACCTGGGGACGCATCGACGCGGTGGCTTCGGCACCCGCGCGGGCACCGTCGGCGGCCGCGCGGAGCGCGGCGATCGGGTCGTCCCCGGCGGCACCGGCCCGGTCCCGGGACGCCAGCAGCCCGTCGAGCACCGTGCGCTGCCCCGCGTGTACACCGCCGCGGCGTGCCACGCCCGCGGCCATCACGTCGAGGGCCCCGACGACGTCCGCCGCCGCCAGCTCCGTCCGGCCGGCGAGCGCCCGCCCCGCGTCCCGCCACGCCATGCCCAGCAACGTGCCGAATGTGGACGGTGCGGCACGGCTCAACGCTCCACCGGCGCGCAGCAGAAGGGCGCCGGCGTCCCCCGCCTCGTCGCCGGCGAGCTCTTTCTCCACGGCGGCGAACCCGATCGCGAGGCTTTCACCGAGGTCGCCGTCGCCGGCCGCGGCGTCGAGCGCGGTCAGCTCGGCCCGAGCGTCGAGGACCCGGGCGCACGCATTCAGCAGCCCGGCACGCAGCCGCGTGGTGTCAAGCACGCGCTCGCTCATGCCGGGGCCTGGCTCGCGGTCGCGGCGGCGATCAGCGGCTCGATCGTCTCGTCCAGGTGGAGCAGGCTGATCGACGCGCCGGCCATCTCCAGCGATGTCGCGTACTCCCCGACGAAGACGTGGCGCGGCACGATCCGCGCCTTCTCCAGTAGCTGGTGCACCGCGCGGTAGATGATGTACAGCTCCTCGCGGGGTGTGGCACCGAGGCCGTTGACGAGCACCGCGACCTCGTCGCCTGCGGCGAGGGACAGCTCGGCGACAAGTTGCGGCACCATCTCGTGGGCGAGTTCGTCCACTGTGACCAGTGGGCCGCGCCGGGTGCCGGGCTCGCCGTGGATGCCCGTGCCGATTTCCATCTCGTCGGCCGCCAGCGCGAAGTTGGGCGTACCGACGGTGGGCAGGATCGCGCCGGAGAGGGCGACGCCGATGCTTCGCGTACGGTCGAGGGTGTGCCGGGCCAGCGCGGCGACGTCGGCCAGGCTCCGGCCGGCACGCGCGGCCAGACCCGCCACCGCGTAGCCGAAGAAGATGCCGGCGATGCCCCGCCGCTGGTCCGCCTGCTCCGCCGGTGCGGAGAGGATGTCGTCGGCGCCGCGCACCGACTCGACGGTGATGCCGTAGTCGCTCGCGAGATCCGCCGCGGCCTCGAAGTTGATCCGGTCGCCACCGTAGTTGCCGTACAGGTAGAGCACGCCCTCGCCGGTGTCGATAGCCCTGGTGACCGACAGCATGACGTCCGCGCTCGGCGAGGCGAACATGTTGCCGACCGAGCAGCCATCGGCGAGCCCGCGCACCACGTACCCGACGAACAGCGGCAGGTGGCCGGAGCCGCCGCCGGTCGCGATCGCCACCCTCGGCCGCTCCGGACGGTCGGCGCGGACCACCGCGCGGGGCTCGTCGGGCAACCGGCGCACCTGGCCGGGATGGGCCAACAGCAGACCTTCAAGGGCCTCGTCGGCGAAGCGCTCCGGGTCGTTGAGAAATTTACGCATGGGACGGCACGGCTTCCCTTCAGCTATGCGGACGCTCAGCCGAAGGTCGGCTCGCGCCCGAACACCTCGTGGACCATCGGCTCGAAGTGCTCCATCGGCAGGTTGTCGTAGTCGGGGTCGAAGCAGTTCTCGTCGTAGTTCTCGCAGAAGTACACGGCGTCGTCGAACCACTCGTGACCGCGGAACCGCTCACGCACGTTCCGGTCGCCGCCGACGAAGTGCGCGTAGTAGTACATCGAGAAGATCGGGTGGTTCCTGAGGATCCACGTGATCCGGGGCGACACGAACGGCTTGATGACCGCGGCGGCGAGCTCGCCGTGCGAGTACGGCGCCAGGATGTCGCCGATGTCGTGGATCAGTGCGGCGACGACGTAGTCGGTCTCCTCCCCCGCCCGGAAGGCGCGGGTGGCCGACTGAAGGGAGTGTTGGGTCCGGTTCACCTGGTACCCGCCGACGCCCTCCTCCTCTATGGCGGTCAGCGCCACGATGATGCGGTGGGGAAGCTCCGCCTTCTGCGCCCGCTCGGCGAGCTTGACGGTCGCGAACTCCTCGGGCGAGCCGTCCTGCATGCGGGTGAACGTCACGGGACGCGGGACGATATCCATGGCACTCTCCGTAGCTAGAGCTTCACGTGGGGGCGCCGCGCGGCCGCGACAGGGCCCACGATTTCCGCGATCCACGCGGATTGTATAGGATTTTTGATCTCCTGGTCAACGGCGCAGCGCGGTGGCACACGTCCTGGACTTGATACGATTTCGTATTGTACGGTCACGGTGCCGGCGCTGACCGAGCGCGCCGCTTTCACCCATCCCATGACGCCCAGGAGGCCGCGCCATGACCGAGTTGAGCGAGGGTCTCGACCTGTCGGCCATCGACTCGATCTCGCCCGAGGAGGTCCAACAGAACCTCGCGCACATCTGGAGCTGGCGAGGCCCGCTCTACGAGACGTACGCGATGAGCCTTTACATCGACTACGCCCCGGACTTCGGCAAGCTCTCCCGCTGGAGCGGCGACGTCTTCGGCCGGCGCTCAGGCTCGCGCAACGTCATCCTGGCCAGCGCGCAGAACATCCACAGCTACATGATGATGGGCTGGGAAACGGGTCTGCGCAACGAGTTCTACGTCTTGTGGCGCAACGGGATGTCGAAGGAGGACGTGCTCGAACTGGTCATGTTCTCCCAGATGTACGCGGGCATGCGCGGCCTCGGCCACGTCTACCACGCGGTCGGCGACCTGCTGCCGATCTGGGCGCCGCCGAAGGAGCCGGCCGTGTACCCCGAGGGCTGGGCGGCCGACCCGGAGGCGTTCAAGTGCGGCCTCGACCTGAGCACCCGCGAGCTGACCGACTCCGACGTAGCCAACCTCACCGAGTGGTACGAGCGGACCATCGGCTACGTACCGAAGTCGATCAAGTTTGGTATCAAGCGCAACCCGAAGTTCGTCAAGCTCAACCGGGCCCGCTGGGAAGTCACCCTCAAGACGACTCCCAAGCAGCTCGCGCCGTACCTCATGCTGCGCCACCACACGATCACCGGCTCGATCGAAGGTCTTCGGGAGTCCGCCCTGCTCGGCAAGGCCTGGGGCATCACGCCCGATCTCATCGTGCGCGCGGTCACCAACACCGCCATGTACTTCACCCACTTCGAGGGGCTGTACGCGGTTGAGGAAGCACTCGAGGACATCCTCGAAAACTGGGACAAGTGACGGAGGAGTATCCAATGGCCAGAAGCGAGGGCCTCGACCTCAACAACATCGACGAGACGAGCGTCGAGGAAATCGACGACGCGCTCATCCACGTGTGGAGCTGGCGCGGCCCGCTCTACGAGATGTACGCGACGAGCCTGCAACTGGACAACGCCCCCGACTTCGGAAAGATCTCCCGCTGGGCGTCCGACCTCTTCGGCCGCCCGGCCGGCGAGCGCGCGGTGGTCCTGCAGAGCTGCCAGAACATCCACAGCTACATGATGCTGGGCTGGGAAACGGGCATCCGCAACGAGTTCGTCACCCTGTGGCGCAACGGGATGTCCAAGGAGTCACTCCTCGAACTCGTGATGTTCTCCCAGATGTACGCCGGCATGCGCGGTCTCGGCCACGCGTACCACGCCATCGGTGACTTCCTGCCGGCCTGGTCGCCGCCGAAGCAGGAAGTGCTGTTTCCGCTGGGCTGGGAGGCCGACCCGGAGGCATTTAAGTGCGGGCTCGACCTCAGCACGCGCGAGCTGACCGACAAGGACGTCGAAAACCTCACCGGCTGGTACGAGCGGACGATCGGCTACCTGCCGAAGTCGATCCAGTTCGGCATCAAGCGCAACCCCAAGTTCGTCAAGCTCAACCGGGCCCGCTGGGAAGTCACCCTGAAGCAGACCCCCAAACAGCTCGCGCCGTACCTGATGCTGCGCCACCACACGATCACCCAGTCGGTGGACGGTCTGCGGGAGTCCGCGCTGCTGGCCAAGGCGTGGGGCGTCGACTCGGACCTCATCATCCGGGCGATCACCAACACGGCGATGTACTTCACCGGTTTCGAGGGCCTGTACGCCGCCTACGAAGCCGTCGACGACCTCCTCGACTGAGCGGCGGATCAGGCTGCGGGAGCGTGGGCGGAAGTCAACGTCTGTCCAAGACCACTCCCTCCGGATCCCACTCCCTAACAGAGATTTGAGCTACCGCGATGTCCGCGGTGGTCCAGACCGCTGCTCCCGCGGCCTCACCCTCCGCGTCACACAACCCAACCCGGCCGCCGCCGCGGCCGGACGCTATCCGGCAGATCGTGGTACTTGGCTGTTGCTATAGGCACAGCCAAGTACCACGATCGCTCACGTTCCCCAACCTCGATCGCGCCAGCGATCGTGGTACGTGGGTGCCCCTCCAGGGGCAGCCACGTACCACGATCTGCCTGATGGTGTCCCGCTGTAGCGTCGATCAAGGAAAATCCGCGGCCGCAGGCCACGATCGGCGTCTTTGCGCGGGCCACGCCGGCCTGGGGTTGGCTTGTGTATCGCGGAGGGTGAGGCCGCGGGAGCAGCGGTCCGGACCACCGCGGACATCGCGGTAGCTCAAATCTATTGTGGACGGATCTGCGGTAAGAGGCAGGGCCTAGGAAGCGGCGGGTTGCGGTATCGGGGCGGCAAGCTGAGCGGCGACAGCGCCCACCGTCTCGTCGAGCACCTCGGCGCCCTCGACGAGCAGGCGCGAGATCTGCTCGATCCCGGACGGCGATGGTGTCACCAGCGGCGGGCGGACGAAGCCGGAGCCGATCAGGCCGGCCTGCGCGAGGACCCACTTCGCCGGCGCCGGGTTGGTCTCCACGAAGATCAGGTCGACAAGCGGGTGCAACGCGTAGTGCAGTGCCTGGGCGGTCTCCAGGTCGCCGGCGTCGGCCGCGTCGAACATCCGCGCCACCGCGCCGGGCGCGATATTGGCGACCGCGCTCACGAAGCCGATGCCGCCGAGCGAGAGCAGCGGCAGGCAGAGCAGCTCGATGCCGGACCAGACCAGCGTGTCCCGGCCCGCGGCGTAGAAGACGCGGGAGAAGTGCTCGAAGTCCTTTGTGGTCTCCTTGACGCCCACCACGTTGGCGAAGTCGCGCCGCAGCCGCGCGATCGTCTCCGGGGCGATGTCGACCGCGGTGCGGGACGGCACGTTGTAGACGACGATCGGCAGGTCGGGAAACTCCCGCGCGACCGTCGAGTACCAGGCGTAGAGGCCATGCTGGGTCGGGCGCGCGTAGTACGGCGTGATGACGAGCACCGCGTCAGCGCCCATCTCCCGGGCGGCCGCGGTCAGCCGCAGTGTCTCGTCGAGCGTCGCCGCGCCGGTGCCGGGCAGGAATGGGATCTCGTCGGCGGTCTCCTCGCTGACCACCCGCATCGCGGCGATCCGCTCGTCGGCGCTGAGCGCGCTCGGCTCGCCGGTGGAGCCGCCGATGGAGATGCCGTGCGAGCCGTTGGCCCGCTGCCACCGGACGAGCCGCCGCAGCCCCTCGGTGTCGAGCTCGCCGCCGGCGGTGAAGGGTGTGACGACCGGTGCGATCGACCCGCGGATCGTCGCCGGGTTTGCGCGAAACCTCACCGCCGGCCGCCGACCGGCTGCGAGGTGGCCGAGTGGCGCTCGAGGAACCTTTGTGCGGTGCGCATCCGGTGCGCCCGCGCGTAGTCCTCGATCTTTGTCGGCGTCGACTGGTTTTCGATCAGGTCGATGAGCCGGGTGTGCTCGGCGACCGCCTGCTGGGCACGCTCGGGGATGAACGCGAACGAGGAGCTCCGGATGCCGCGCACCCGCTCCCACTCCCGATCCACCAGGCCGAGCAGGTAGGTGTTGGGGCAGGCGCGGTAGAGCGTTTCGTGCAGCTCCTGGTTGAGGTTGCTGAAGCCGACCGGGTCGAGCCGCTCGAGGCTGCGCGCCATCGACTCGTTGAGCTTGCGCGCCGCCTTGATCTCCTTCTTGCCGAGGTGGGGCGCGGCGAGCGACGTGGCGGTGGCTTCGAGGATGGCGAGAGTCTCCATCGTCTCGCCATACGCCGTCGCGTCGACGCTGCGGACGGTGGCGCCGACGTTTCGCTTGAAGTCGACGTAGCCCTCGGCTTCGAGGCGCCGCAGTGCCTCGCGCACCGGGACAGCGCTGACGCCGATCTCGGCGGCCAGGCGGTCGAGCACCAGCCGGTATCCGGGCCCGAACGTGCCGTCGAGGATCCGCGCGCGGATCACTTCGTACGCGACCTCGGCCTTGGAGCCCTGTGCGACCCGCCCCGTCGTCGATGTCATGACTGCTCCGATCTCGCGCTCCAGGCCTCGTAGGCCGGTCGCCATTTCTTCGTCAACGGATAGAGCCCTTGCACCGCGTCACCGGCGGCGACGCGCTCGAATATGAAGCGCTCCTCGCGCTCCTGCTCGACGGCGTCGCGGGCCACCTCGGGCGCGATCGACCGAGGGACGACGACCACGCCGTCACCGTCGCCGACGATCAGATCGCCCGGACAGACCAAAGCCCCGCCGCAGGACACCGCGACGTCACTCTGCCAGGGCACGTGGCGGCGACCGAGCACCGCGGGATGGGCTCCGCCGGTGTAGACCGGCAGATCCATGGCAGCGATCGCGTGGTAGTCGCGCACCGCGCCGTCGGTGACGATGCCGGTTGCGCCGCGGAGCTGAGCACGCAGGGCGAGAATATCGCCGATGGTACCGGCGCTGGACTGCCCCCGTGCGCCGATCACGAGCACCTCACCCGGGGCGATCTCGTCGACGGCCCGCTTCTGCGCGTTGTAGCCGCCCCCGCGCTCGGCGAACAGGTCCTCGCGCAGCGGGAGGTACTCCAAAGTCTTGGCGAAGCCGATCATCTTAAGCTCGGGACGCGTCGCGTGCAGCCCGTCGAGGGTGCAGCCGTGCAGGCCGCGCTTGCGCAGCTGGGACGAGATGGTCGCGGTCGACACGTCGCGCAGGAGCCGCAGGACATCGGCGTTGCCGTCATCGCGGTCGCCGGTCCAGCCGGCGCCGTACGCCTGGGCGCGCACCCCATCGTCCACCTTGGGCATCGCGCCGATCGGCTCCAGCGGTGTCGGGTCCTGCACGATCGGGCTGACGAGCCGACCGGTGGTGAGCCCGTCGACGGGGCCGTCGGCGCCGCCGACCCAGACCTCGACCTCCACGGTGTCGCCCGGCGTGACGACGCTCGACCCGGTGGGCGTGCCGGTCAGGATGACGTCGCCGGGCTCAAGGGTCATCAGCCGGGACAGGTCGGCGACGATCTGGTCGAAGCCGAAGATGAGCTCCTCGCCCAGACAGGCGTCCTGCACCACGTCGCCGTTGACCCACGTGCGCAGATGCAGCCGCGCCGGGTCCACGCGCGCCGCGTCGAGCAGCTCCGGGCCGAGCGGGGTGAACCCATCGGCCCCCTTGGAGCGCACGTTCGACCCGGAGTCGGCGTACCGGAGGTCGTACACCCCGAAGTCGTTGGCCGCCGTGACCCAGGCGACGTGTGCCCACGCGTGCTCCACCGGCACCCGCTTGGCCCGCGTACCGATGATCAACGCCACCTCGCCCTCGAAGGCGAGCAGCTCGCAGCCGTGCGGGCGGTGCACACCCTGCCCGCTCCGCGCCACCGAGGTCGGCGGCTTCAGGAAGTACGAGGGGAAGGGCGGCGTCTTACCACGCTCGGCGGCCCGGCTTCGATAGCTCAAATGGACCGCGACGACCTTGCCCGGCAAGCGATCTTCGAGAGTCGCCACCCAACCTCCTTTCGCCGGTCATATCATATAACATGACCTACACGAATAAGGGATGGACGGAAGCCGATCGACATCGCGCCGGTGTTCAGGCGAAACGGTGATACGCCGTTTTGATCTGCGTGTAACGCAGCACGCCCCACTTTCCGTCCTCCCCACCCATACCAGACTCTTTCCACCCGGCGTGGTGCGCATGAACCGATTCGCCCAGGGTCCGGTTGACATAGATCTCACCGAACTCGAGCTCGTCGACCGTACGCATCACCGTCGAGTAGTCCTTGCTGAAAACGTATGCCGACAGGCCGTACCGACTGTCATTGGCGACCGACAGCGCGTGTGCGAGGTCGTCGAAACCGACGATCGGAGTCACCGGTCCGAACGTCTCCTCGCGCATGATGCGCATCCGCGGTGACACGTCGCCGAAGACGGTGGGCTCGTACCAGTACCCGCTGGCGAAACCGTCGCCCGCCGGCCGCCGCCCACCGGTGAGCACCTTCGCGCCCTCCTGTACGGCGGCGGCCACCGCGGCCTCGACCTTGTCGAGCTGGGCCTGGCTCACCAGCGGCCCCAGGTCGGCGCCGCCGGCCGGATCGCCCAGCCGCATGGCGCGCACCGCGTCGACGTACCGCTCGGTGAACTCGTCGAGCACGTCCCGGTGCACGAGCACGCGCTCGGCGCTTGTGCAGACCTGGCCACAGTTCGTGTGCCGCGCCTCCAGGATCGCCGGCACGGTACGGTCCAGGTCGGCGTCGCGCCACACGATCGCGGGCGCCTTGCCGCCGAGTTCGAGCGAGACACGGGTCAGGTTGCGGGAGGCGGCCGCCATGACGGCCTTGCCGGTCTCCCGATGGCCGGTGAACGTGACGAGGTCGGCCTCCCCCGACTCGACGATCCGCCGGCCGGCGTCCGGGCCGCCGACGACAAGGTTGAGCACCCCGGCCGGGATGTCGAGCTCCTCGTCGAAGAGGCGGAAAAGCTCCACCGTGCCGACCGGCGTCACCTCGCTCGGCTTTACCACCACGGTGTTTCCGGTCACCAGCGCCGGGCCGAGCTTGCGGCAGAGCACGGCGAGCGGGAAGTTCCACGGGCAGATCGCCGCGACCACGCCGAGCGGCACCCGCAACAGCTGCACCTGCTCCCCCGGTACGTCGCCGGGGAGGATCTCGCCCTCCAGGCGCAGGTCCCACTCGGCGTTGTAGCGCAGAAAGCTCTCCGCGAACGCCACCTCGCCCGCGGCCTCGGAGGCTCGCTTGCCGACCTCGCGCACGAGCGTCCTGGCGAGCAGCTCGCTGTGCGCGTGGATCACGTCGGCCATCCGGCGCAGCAGCCGGCCACGCTCGCCGGCCGGAGTGCGCGCCCAGCCCGGAGCGGCCCGCCGTGCCGCCGCCAGCGCGGCATCCACCTGTTCGGGCGATGCCGAGGCGATGTCGGCGATGACGCCTTCGTCGCTGGGGTCGAGCACCCGTACGGGCTCGCCGTCACCCGTACGCCAGGTGCCGTCGACGTACACGCCGCGGTAGCTCATCTCGGGGTCTCCTCCATTGGCTGGGCGGCCTGGCCGCCGTCTCCCGCACGGGTCACACGAGGGCCGAGCGCGACGGCCTCGACCGAGGCGAAGCGGATGGCGCCGAACCAGGGCGGCAACACCATCTGCCCGAGCCGTGGGCGCACCCGCGACATCGGCTCGGTCAGCTGGTACAGCGCGAGATGCGTGAGCGGATCCTCGCGCGGCGCGTTGCCGCCGACCGGAGTCACCGCGTATCGGCAGCCGCTGTCGATGCCTTCGACGGCCACGTTTTCCAGCAGGTGGCCGCGGTAGTAGTCGTCGTAGGCGGCCGCCTCGACACCTTCCGGCGGCGAGCTGAGCGCCAGGAACATCTCGCCGGTGAGCGTGGGCGGGTCGTACCCCGGCTTCAGCACGCAGTCCCAGCTGGCGAAGTCGAGCCGGCCGAACCACTCGGGCTCGTGACCGCGCCCCAGCGCCGCGAGGTGCCGCCGGATGTCGGCGGGCCGCGGCCCCTGCTCGTACACGGTCAGGAACCGGTGACCGGTCGGCGGCCACCCGAGGCGGTACGCGTCGACCCGGAACCGCCGGGCCGCGCGATAGCCCGGGACGAGGAGCACGTCGTGGACGTGCTCCTCGTACCACGCGTGGTACTCGGCGTCCTCGACACCGTCGGGCGGCGTCGAGAACACGAGTCGCAGGGCCCTGCTCATGGCTCTACATCCGCGAAATCAGCTGGACCCGCGAGCGGCGCCGGCCGGCGCCTTCCTGCCTGTGCGCGGGGCGTCCTTGCGCAGCGCGGAGTCCGGTGCGACCTCGGCGAGGATCGCGTCGAGCGTACGGATGCCGTCCGCCCCGGCCGGGATGCCGCAGTACAGGATCGCGTGCAGGGCGATCTCGCGCAGCTCCACTTCGGACACACCGTTGGCGAGCGCGCCCCGGATGTGGATGTTCAGCTCGTGCGAGCGCCCGAGCGCCATCAGCATCGCGACCGTGATCATGCTGCGGTTCTTGAGCGGCAGCTCCTCCCGCGACCACAGGTCACCGAAGCACCACCGGGTGACGATCTCCTGGAGCTTGTCGTTCAGCTCGGTGGTCGAGTAGATCTGCGCGTCGGCACCGGCTTCGCCGAACATCCGCCGGCGAAGCTCGATACCCGAATCGAATGTGTCGTCTTCCAACATGGGGGCAACGCACCCTCTCTTGTCGCGGCGGACCGGCCGGCTCAGGCGGCGAGGTTCACCCAGATGCTCTTGACCTCGCTGTACGTGTCGATCGCGTAGCGGCCCATCTCCTGCCCGTAGCCGCTGGCCTTGTAGCCGCCCCACGGCGCGGCCGGGTCGAGCACCGGCGGGTGGTTGATGTACACGTTCGCCGCCTGGATCTGCGCCGCGAGGGTGTGCGCGGTGACGAGGTCGCGGGTCCAGATGCCGGCGACCAGGCCGTACTGTGTCGCGTTGGCCCGGGCGGCGAGCTCGTCCGGGTCGGAGTACGTCAGCACGGGAATGACCGGCCCGAAGACCTCTTCCTTGATGATGGTCATCTCGTCGTTGAGGTTGGTCAGCACCGTCGGCTCGTAGAAGTTGCCCCGGGCCAGGTCGCCGCCGGCCCGGTCGCCGCCGGCCAGCACCTGGGCGCCTTCGGACACCGCACCCCGCACGTAGTCGCTGACGCTCTCCAGCTGCTCCGGCGAGACGAGCGGGCCGAGGTCGGTGCCCTCGTCCAGGCCCCGGCCGAGCCGCATCGCCTTGGCGCCCGCGGCGAACTTCTCCGCGAACTCGTCCGCGCGCTTCTCGTCCACATAGAACCGGGTCAGCGCGCCGCAGACCTGGCCGCTGTTGAAGAAGGCACCCTGCAGGTTGCCGGCGACCGCCGCGTCGATGTTCGCGTCGCGGGCGATGATGCTCGGCGCCTTGCCGCCCAGCTCCAGCGTGACCCGCTTGAGGTTGCCCGCGGCCGCGGCCGCGATGTGCCGGCCCACCTCGGTCGAGCCGGTGAACGAGACCTTGTCCACGCCGTCGTGCGCGACAAGCGCCTTGCCCACCTCGGGGCCGCCGGTCAGCAGGTTGACCACGCCGGCCGGGACGCCGGCTTCCTGGCAGATCTCGGCCAACTTGTACGTGCTCAGCGGGGTCTGCTCGGCGGGCTTGAGAATCGCCGTATTGCCGCACGCCAGCGCCGGCGCCAGCTTGAACGCCGCGATCATGATCGGGAAGTTCCACGGCGTGATCAGCGCGCACACGCCGACCGGCTCGCGGCGGGTGTAGTTCATGACGTTCGGCCAGGACAGCGGCGACGTCGAGCCCTCGATCTTCGTGCACCAGCCGGCGAAGTACCGGAAGTGCTCGGCGGTACCGCCGACGTTGACGTGGCGCGCGACGAACCACGGCTGGCCCTGGTCGCGGCTCTCGATCTCGCCCAGCTCGTCGCCGTGCTTGTCGATCAGGTCGGCGATCCGCCACAGCAGCTTGCCGCGCGCCGCCGGCGACATGTCGCGCCACTCGGGGTCGGACAGCGCGGAACGGGCGGCCGCGACCGCCTCGTCGACCTCCGCCTGGCCCGCCTCGGGGCAGACCCCGATCACCTCGTTCGTCGCGGGGTCGTACGTCTTGAACTCACCGCCGGAACCCGACTCGAGCCACCGGCCACCGATCAGCAGACGGGTACGGATGTCCATCGTCTCTCCACTCGTGGGAAGGGGTGACAAACACAGGAACTGACGACCGAGGGCATAGCGCGATCGAGGGGCCACTTCCGTATACGATCCTATATAACAGATCGTAGGTGTCAACCGTCCGGAAGGCCTGCGGACACGGCCCCTCAGTCGCGCGTGAGGTCCACTTCGGACCATGCCTGGTGTGCCGCGGAGTGGTCGGCCGTGCCGTCGATCCGGGACAGCGACTCCGCCCAGCGCTCGTCGGTGAGCGCGGTGATCGGCGCGCTCACGCCCAGGCTCGCCGCCACGTCCGCGGCGATGTGTACGTCCTTGGCGAGCAGGCCGAGCTGGAAACCTGTCGCGTACTTGCCGGTCACCACGTTGTCGCCGAAGACGACGTCGCTGACGAAGCTGCGCCCGGTCGAGGTGTTGAGGGTGTCGACGATGACGCCGGTGTCCAGACCGAACGTCTTGCCGACCACGAGCGCCTCCGCGGTGGCGCAGTACGTGGCGGCCGCGACGAAGTTGTTCAGCGCTTTCATCACGTGGCCGCTGCCCAGCGCGCCGGTGCGGTACTGGCGGGCCACGTCGCCCATCAGCCGCAGCTCCGGCTGGACGGTAGCGACGTCCTCGTCGGCGCCCCCGACCATGATGGAAAGCTCGCCGGTGGTCGCCCGCGGTACGCCGCCGGAGACCGGCGCGTCGACGACCCGCACGCCGCGGCCGTCGAGGGCGGCGCCAAGCGCCACGGTGTCCGACGGGTTGGACGAACTCATGTCGAGCACGATCGCGCCGGGCTCGAGCGCGGAGGCGATACCACCGTCCCACTCGAGCACGACGTCCCGCACGATCGCGCCGTTCGGCAGCATCGTCACCACGACCGGCAGGCCGCCGAACGACGCCGCCCCGGTCGCCGCCCGCGCGCCCGGGTGCTCGGCGGCGAAGCGCGCCGCGAGCTCCGCCGAGGCGTCGTGCACCACAAGCTCGAAGCCGGCCTCGACCAGGTTGTGCGCCATCGGCCAGCCCATGTTTCCCAAGCCGACGAAGCCCGCCTTGCGCCCGCTGGTCTCGGCCCGGTCCGGACGTATCGGTGTCTGTCCCGTCATAGCGTCTCCGCTCCCTCCTCGACGGTGTGCACCGGGCCCCGCCCGGACGCCGTCACAGCAACTGCCACTGGATGAGGGTCACCTCGTCGGTGACCGACTCGAAGCTGGCCCGCACCCGGTCGCCGACGACCACCGGCTGCGCGCCCGGCAGGACTCGGCCGGTGATCCGCGGCCCGTCGTCGAGCTCCACCACCGCCACCGTGTATGGCGTCTGTCCGTTGAACGCGGCATGCAGGGCGCGGTGGTACACGGCGAAGCTCCAGACCGTGCCGGTCGGGCGCAGGTCCCGCCACTCGTACGTACGGCCGAGGCAGTCCGGGCACCCGACGAGCGGCGGGTAGCGCAGCCGGCCACACGTCAGGCAACGCTGCACGGCGATGCGCCCCTCCCGCGCGGCTGCCCAGAACGGGCCTGCGACCGGATCGTCCACATCGGGCAGTAGCGCGCTCATGCCGCCACCGCCGGATCGGTCGAGAGGATCGACGCGGCCGCCTTGGAGAACGCCTGGCTGGAGCAGTACATCGCCACTCCCGCACCGTCGACCTGCCGCTCGCCGGCGTCGCCGCGCAGCTGGCGTACCGCCTCCACCATGTGCATCCACCCCCATGCGTAGCTCTCCGACAGCTGGCCGCCGTGGGTGTTCAGCGGCAGCCGCCCGCCCGGCCGGGTGTGCCCCTCGGCGAGGAACGGGCCGGCCTCGCCGATGCCGCAGAAGCCGTAGTACTCGAGCATCTGCAGGCTCCAGACCGCCGTCGGGTCCTGGATGTAGAGGACGTCGATGTCCGAGGTACTCAGGCCCGTCTTGGTCCAGATCGACCGTGCGGCGTCCCGCAGCCACGGCCGCAGCAGGTTGTCTGGGTTGTACGCGCCGCGAACGCCGGACTGCTCGGCGATGCCGGAGACGTACACCGGCGTGTGCGGCATGTCGCGGGCGCGCTCGGCCGTGGTCACCACCACCGCCACGCCGCCGTCGGAGATCATCGTGACGTCCGGGCGGCGCAGCGGCTCCACGAGGTACGGCGTGGCGAGGTAGTCGGCCATCGACAGCGGCTTGCGGAAGATGGCGTTAGGGTTGCGCCCTGCCCACTCCCGCTGCCCGACGGCGATCCAGCCGAACTGCTCGTCCGTGGTGCCGTACAGGTACTTGTGCCGTTGCAGCGCCAGTGCTGCCGGCCCGGCGATGTGCACGAGCCCTGAGGCGGTGGCGAGGTCGACGCCGCCGAGCGGCGCGCCGAAGTCCACCTTGCCGGTGCGGGCGTTGGCACCGTACGACATCACGATCGTCTCGGCCATCCCGGACAGGATCGCCATCACCGCGAGGTGCAGCGAGAAGTTGCAGGTGCCGTAGTCGAGGCACTGGGCGTACGGCGGGTTGACGCCGAGCAGCTCACCCACCGCCACGTCGTTTCCCAGCCCCTGCGCGGACTTGCAGGCGATGAGCCCGTCCACGTCTTCCTTCGCCAGGCCGGCGTCGGCGAGCGCGGCCACGATGGCGTCGACCGCGTTCTCCTCGACGGATCGGCCCGGCAGCTCGCCCTGAACCGTGTGTCCTATCCCGACGATCGCCACCTTGCCGGCGACATCCATGGGGTGCTGCCTCAGCCGACGTTCCACTGGGCGCCGAAGACCGGGAGCACCGTGCCGGTGATGAACCCGGCGCGGGGCGAGGCGAGGAAGCCGCACGCGTACGCCAGGTCCTCCGGCGTGCCGAGGCGCCCGACCGGAATCCGGCCGATCACCTCGCCGCGGTGGTTCTCGTCCGGTGCGCCGAGCTTGGTGACGTGCGGGTGCGACGCGTCGTTCTTGATGGTGTCGATGGCGCCCGGTGCGACGTCGTTGACGGTGATCCCGAACGGGCCGAGCTCGATCGCCAGGCTCTTGGTGAGCGCCCGCAGGCCGCCCTTGGCGGTCACGTTGTGCGCGCGGTGGGACAGCCCGAGGAAGGCGTCCGGGCCGGTGATGTGGATGATGCGGCCCCACTTCTTCTCGACCATCCCCGGCACGAACGTCTTCGCCAGCCGGAACGAGGCGTTGAGCTGCGTGTTGAGCACCGACAGCCAATCGTCCACTGTGAGGTCGAAGAACGACTGGAACGGGCGGATGGCCGCGTTGCTGACGTAGATGTCGACGCCGCCGAACTGCTCCTTGGCCTGCGCGGCGATCTCGTCGATCGTCTCCTGCTGGGAGATGTCGCCGACGGCGGCGATGACTCCGACGCCCAGGTCGCGCGCCTCCTTGGCGACCGCGTCGACCTCTTCCCGGTTGGTGCGCGAGTTGACGATGACGTTCGCCCCACGGGCGGCGAACTCAAGCGCCACCGCCCGCCCGATGTTGCGCCCCGAGCCCGTCACGAGCGCGGTCTTCGACGCGAGATCCTGCTCCACGAAAAGTACCCCTCCGGTCAGATCACGTTGTCTTCGGCCAATGCGGCGATCTGCTTGGTCGACATGCCCAGCAGTTCGCCGTACACGTACTCGTTGTCCTCGCCGTACGCCGGCGCCCCGCGGTCCGGTCGGCCCCCGATGTACGCCGGCGTGGTGTCGAGCTTCACCGGCACCTCGGCCACCGGCCAGCGGCCGATCTTGCTGCCGGTCACCTCGGTGAGCCATTCCAGGTGCGCGAGCTGCGGGTCGGTGTCGTACCGGTCCCCCGCGTCCTGGCAGACGCCGGCCGCGACGCCCGCGCGCTGGAGCCGGTGCATCACGTCGTACCGGTCCTCGCCGGCGGTCCACGCGGTGACGAGGTCGTCCAGCTCGTCCTGGTGGGCGAGGCGGTCGGCGAGCGTCGCGAAGCGGGGGTCGGCAAGCCACTCCGGCCGGCCGGCGACGCGGGCGAGGGCCTGCCACTCGGCCTCGGTGAAGCAGGCGACAGCGATCCAGTTGTCGCCGCCCGCGCACCGGTAGGCGCCGTGCGGCGCGGCCGGCTTGTACGGCGAACGGTTGCCGATGCGCGACCACGCGCGGCCGTTGGCCGACCAGTCGAGCACCGACGTGCCGCCGACGAAGATGCCCGCCTCGGTCTGCGAAGCGTCGATCCACTGCCCGCGCCCGGTCACCTGCCGGTGGACGAGCGCGGCGAGGATCGCGCTGGCGAAGCTGTACGCGCCGATCCAGTCCAAATAGGAGTATCCCCAGCCGGCCGGCATCGCCGGGTCGGGCAGGCCGGACATCTCCGCGGTGCCGGCCAGCGCCGCAGCCACCGGCCCGATCGCGCGGAAGCGGCCGTACGTGCCGTGCGCCCCCATCCCGGACTGCTGGGCGTAGATGACGTCGGGGCGTAGCTCGCGCAGCTGCTCGTAGCCGAGGCCCCAGCGCTGCATCACGCCCGGCGAGAAGCCCTCGGCGACGACGTCGGAGAGCTGTACGAGCCGCCGTGCGATGGCCAGCCCTTCGGGGTGGCGCACGTTCAGCGAGATGCCGAGCTTGCCGGCGTTCTTGTTGTTGAACTGGCCGCCCATGTCCGGGTCGGTCACGCCGGGCAGCGGGCCGCGCGCCTTCTCCCGCGCGGCACGGCCGCCGACCGGTGCCATCGCGCCCATCCGGGTGTCCGGGTGGGCGGCCCACTCGACCTTGATGCACTGGGCGCCGAACGCGGAGAGGAAGCGGGTGCCACCTGCCGACGCGAGAAACCAGGAGAAGTCGAGGATCCGCACGTCGTCGAGCGCGAACGGCTTGTCCTGCTTGGCCGAGCGACCCGCGAGCCGCTCGCGCGGTGCGGTACGGGCGCTGGGCGTGGCGGTCGCCGGCGGGCGGGGCAGGACCGTCGCGGTGTCCTCGCCGAGCAGCGGTGCCCGCCGCCCGGCCACCCACTCGGTCTCGGTGGAGAGCCACTTGCTGACCGGGTACGTGAACGACCGGCCGTGCTCCGGGTGCTCCACCTCGGCGTAGGTGCCCCGGCGCTGCCAGTGCGGGTCCGCGACGTTCTCCTCCGGGCGGCGCAGCGGGGCGCAGAAGAGCCCCGCCTCCTGCGCCATCTCCCATGGAAAGGAGCGCCAGGTGTACTTGCGGGTCACCCGCTGGAAGATCTCCAGTGGCCGGGCCGCCTCCTGGAGCCCGCCGGTGCTGCTGCCCGGGATCGCCCTCGGCTGCGTGCTCGTGTCCTCGTCGACATTGAGCGGGTACTCCATCCCCAGCCGTTTCATGAACGCGGCGAGGTTCTGCTCGTCCTTGCCGCCCGCGACAACGCCGATGAACCAGCGCCCGTCCTTCGTCTGGCTGATCGTGGGCGCGAGGGTCACCACCTCCATCGCGTGCCGGCAGGTCTGCCGGTAGAGCGGCACCCGCCGCATGACCCAGCTCATCAGGTCGAGCTCGGTGTTCTTCGCCGCGGCCTCGTGCACCGCGCAGGACAGGTACTGGCCGGCGCCGGACTGTCCACGGTGGTACAGGGCGGCGAGGATGCCCATCACCACCTGCTCGCCGGCGATGTGGTACGCCTGCCACATCTGCGGGGCGATCGGCGGCGTGTCGTACGTGCCGTCGGGCTGGGGGTCGTAGCCGCAGTTCGACATCTCGCCACCGAGCGCGAGATGTACGAGGTCCGATCCTTTGTAGTCGGCCCACGGTCCACTGTCGCCGAACGGGCTCACCCGCGCGTAGATCAGGCCGGGGTTGCGCCGGGACATGTCGTCGTACCCGAGCCCGGCGCCGGCGAGCTGGCCGAGGGGCGTCGAGTCGAGCACGATGTCCGCGCCCGCCATCAGCTCGGCCAGCCGAGCCCGGTCCGGCTCCTGGGACAGGTCCGCGACGACCGAACGCTTGCCCCGGTTGTAGTGCCAGAAGTACAGCGACCGCTCGGGGCCGGGGACGTCCTCGTAGTACGGGCCGATCCGCCGGGTCGCGCTGCCCTCGGGCGGTTCGACCTTGACGACCTCCGCACCCATGCCGGCGAGCAGCAGGCCGGCGTACTCGGCCTGCTCGTCCGCGAATTCGATGACCCGGATGCCGTCGAGCGAGCCCGCGGCGTCACGCGGCGGCGTCATGGTCACCGTGCAGGGGAAAGTGGCACGCGACCCGCTGCCCGGGCGCGATCTCGCGGAGTTCAGGTACGACAGTCGCGCACTTGTCCTGCGCGATTGGGCACCTGGTGCGGAACCGGCAGCCGCTCGGCGGGTTCATCGGCGACGGGATCTCGCCCCGGAGCGTGGTGCCGTGGTCCTCCGTGTCCCGGTGCGACGGGACGGCGTCGAGCAGAGCGCGTGTGTACGGGTGCGCCGGCTTGCGGGTCACCGTGTCGGACGGCGCCATCTCGACAAGCTTGCCGAGGTACATCACGGCGATCCGGTCGGAGATGTTGTGCACCACCGACAGGTCGTGCGAGATGAACAGCATCGACAGGCCGAGCTCGGTGCGCATGTCCTCCAGGAGGTTGAGCACCTGACCCTGGATCGAGACGTCGAGCGACGCCACCGGCTCGTCGCAGACAAGCAGCTCCGGCTGGAGGACGAGTGCCCGCGCGATGGCCACCCGCTGGCACTGCCCGCCGGAGAGCTGGTGCGGCCGGCGTTCACCGACGATGTCGATGTCCATGCCGACCAGGCGGAGCATCTCGGTGACCTTTTCCTGAGCCGCCTCGCGCGCCACGCCCGCGATCGTGAGCCCTTCGGCGACGATGTCCCGGACCCGCCGGCGTGGGTTCAGGGCGGAGACCGGGTCCTGGAAGATCAGCTGCATCCGGCGGCGCGCGGCGCGCAGCTCGTTGCGGGGCAGCCCGGTCAGCCGCTGCCCGCCGAGCGTCACGTTGCCCGAGGTGGGCGGCGGCAGATGCATCACCGCGCGTCCGGTGGACGACTTCCCGCAGCCGGACTCCCCCACCAGGCCAAGCGTCTCGCCGCGCGCGACCTGGAACGAAACGTCGGACACGGCCTCCAGGTAGCCGCCCCGCACCGGGTAGCGCAGCACGAGGTTGTCCACAGTCAACAGTGGTTTCGCGCTCGTCGTGTCCACATCGGACATCGGCGCCACGGCCGTGCTCATTCCCGCCCCGCCTTCGCCAGCCGCATCCCGGTCGACCCGTCCGGCAACGGCGTCGGCCAGTGGCACCGGTACCAGTGCTCGGCCGAGCCCTCGCTGAACTCCGGCGCCGGGTCGTCTTCGTGGCACTTCTCGGTGGCCGCCGCGCAGCGCGGTGCGAACCGGCAGCCGACCACGTCCGGCGTGTTGCGCCGCGGGCTGCCCGGGATCGTGGCCAGCTTCGTGTGGATCTCCGCCTCGATGTCCGGGATCGAGCGCAGCAGCGCCGACGTGTACTGGTGGCGGTGCTTGCGGAAGACGTCGGCCGTCGCACCGGTCTCCACCACCTGGCTGGCGTACATGACGGCGAGCTGGTCGGTGCGGCCGGCGACGACGCCGAGGTCGTGGCTGATGATGATCGCGGACATGTTGCGGCTCGTCTGGATTTCCTTGATGAGGTCGAGGATCTGCTTCTGCACCGTCACGTCCAGCGCCGTCGTCGCCTCGTCGGCGATCAGCACGTCCGGGTCGCAGGCCAGCGCCGCGGCGATCATCACGCGCTGCCGCATGCCGCCGGAGAGCTGGTACGGGTACTGCTTGAGGCGCGCGGCCGGCTCGGAGATCCCGACCAGCTCCAGCAGCTCCAGCGCCCGGGCCCGCGCCTCTTGGCGGCCGATCCCCCGGTGGTAGCGCAACCCTTCGGTGATCTGGCGGCCGACCGGGACCACCGGGTTGAGCGACGTCATCGGGTTCTGGAACACCATGCCGATGCCGGCACCCAGCCGCCGGCGCCGCTCCTTCTTCGGCAGCGTCAGCACGTCGACCCCGTCGAGCACCACTCGCCCGCTGACCGTCGCGGCCTTCGGGCTGATGCCCATGATGGTCCGTACGAGCATTGTCTTGCCCGAGCCGGACTCGCCTACCACGCCGAGTGTCTCCCCGCGGCGGACGGCGAACGAGACGTTGTCGACGAGCTTCACCGGGCCGTCAGCGGTATCGATGGAACAGCTGAGGTTCTCGACCTCGAGCACAGTCTCCATGGATCTCGTTCTCCTGTCAGATGTTCGCTTCGCGGACATCGAGCTTGATGCGCAACGCATCGCCAAGTGTGTTGAGCGCGTAGACCGTCAGGAACAGCACGATGCAGGGCATCAGTGCGGGCCACGGATAGTCGGCGAGGGTCGCCTGCGCGGCCGCGATCATCCCTCCCCAGCTCGGCGTCGGCGGTTGCACGCCGAGGCCGAGGAAGCTGAGGGAGCCTTCCGTCACGATGATGCTCGGCAGCACGAGGACCGCGTACGACAGCAACGGCAGGATGGAGTTGGGCAGCACCTCGCGGATCATCAGCCGGAAGCCGCCACTGCCCATCGCCTGGGCGGCGATGACGTACTCCCGGCTCATCTGCGCGAGCGCGTTGGCGCGGGTGAGCCGCATGAACGTCGGTATGAAGATGAGGCTCAGCGCGCATGTCAGGTTGACCAGCGTCGGCCGCAGCGCGAGCACGATCGCCATCAGCAGCAGCAGCGAGGGCACCGAAAGCACGGTGTTCGCCACGATGTCGATGACCCGGGTGACGCGGCCGCGGAAGTACACCGACAGCAGGCCGAGCGCGACGCCGATGGTCAACGCGAGCAGTGTCGAGAGGAAGCTGATGACGATGGAGACCCGGGCGCCGAACACCAGGCGCGACAGCACGCTGCGGCCGATGTTGTCGGTGCCGAGGAACTCCGTGCCCAGGTGCGGTGCCAGGTTTACCGGCCCGGCGATCGTCGTGTAGTCGTGCAGCGGCAGCCACTGCACGGTGACCGCGGTGAGCAGCAGGACCGCGACCCAGATCGCGGCGAGGACGACCGCGATCGACTTGGGCTTGCGACGCCGCCGCGATGCCGGGTTGAGCGGGTTGTACGCCGCGAGCCGCGAGCGCGGCTGGGCGCCGGTGCCCTCGACGCCCGAGTCGGGCAGAACGCCTGTCATCGTGCCCCCGAGACCGCGGATCGATGACCATCAGGCCAAGATCGACAAGTGTGTTCAGTACCAGATATGTCAGCGCCATGACGACCACCGCGCCCTGCACGACCGGCAGGTCCTTGCCCTGTACGGCGGTGCCGACGGCCTGGCCGATGCCCGGCAGGGCGAAGAAGTTCTCCAGGATGATGGTGCCGCCGACCAGGTAGCCGAAGACGAGCCCGGTGAGGGTGAACAGCGACAGCGACGCCGGCCGCAGGGCGTGGCGCAGCATGATGTACGTGTCCGACATGCCGCGGGCCCGCGCCGCGAGCACGTAGTCTTCGCGCAGCACCGTGACGAGGTCGGCGCGCAGCACCCGCAGGAAGAGCGGCGTGGTGCTGAGCACGAGCACGATCACGGCAAGGCCGGCGTGGTGGAGGCTCCCGAAGAAGTCTTCCGAGATCGGCACCCAGCCGAACGTCGGAAATATCTTGAGCTGGTACGACAGGAGCTCGGCCAGCACGACGCACCCGACGAACGTCGGGACCGACTGGAGCCCGGACGAGATGCTGGTGACGATCCGGTCCAGCCGGCCGTCGGCGCGGGCCGCGCAGACAAGGGCCAGCGGCACCGCGATGAGCAACGAGAGCACCAGCGTGAGTATGGCGATCTCGAGCGTCACCGGAAGGCGGTCGGCGAGCGTCTGGGTCACCGCCTGCTGTGTCTGGATCGAGTCGCCGAGGTCGCCGCGGACCGCGTCCTTGAGCCAGTCCCAGTACCGGACCCAGAACGGGTCGTCGAAGCCGTACTCCGCGTTGAGCTGCGCGATGGCCTCGGGCGTGGCGAACTCACCGAGGATCAGCACGGCCGGGGAGCCGGGGATGAGACTTGTCAGGCCGGCGGTCCCGGCGGTGACGAGGACGAGGATGACGACCGCGTCGACGAGCTTCTTGCCGACGAAGCGCGCGGCGTTCACGTTGCCTCCTCACGATGCGCATCTGGCTGTGGGGGCATCCGTCGCTCGACAAGGCCGGCGGCGCCCGTAATGAATTCAGTAGGCGCGCACGGCGACACTACTTCTCCCGCGATAGTTGGTCCGCGAATCGCCAGCGCATTCCGTCTGAGCGGAACACCTTCGATTCATGTATGAGATCGTATAAGATCTGGGTCGCCTGTCAAGTGCCGCTAAGCCGGGCCCGGCGCCCATTTGGATCTTCGTTTCCCCTGTATAAAACCATATAGCTTCGCCGTCTGGCGATATCCGTGTCCAAAAACGATCACGCCCGGAACACGGTGGCTCAGCGCAGGAGCTGGCCGGCCCGCGCGACACCGGCGAGGTCGAGGAGCTGGTCGGCCAGTGATGCCGACCGTTCGCCGATCACCGGGCCGGCGAGCGCCTGGAACTTCGCCCGCAGGTGCCGCTCCTGTGCCACCACGTCGGTCGCGGGATACCGATGTCGTGCCCGGCCTCGACGCTGTCCCGCGCGGTCTGCAGCCGCACCAGAGTCGAGGTCGGGTTTACCGCCGTCGCGTCCTCGACCACGTCGATGCGCCGCATCAGCTCGCGCAGGTCGGCGCGGCCGACCCGCTCGTCGCTGAACGTCGCCGGGCTCGTGGTGTCGTCGCCGAGGATCGTCATGGCGGTCGCCGCGCGCAGGCTGAACTTCGCCTGCAACCCGGTCGCCGGGTAAGCCACCTTGCAGACCCGCGCGATGTTCGGGTGCACGGTGATCCGGACGCTCCGTACGTCGGCCGCGTCCCGGCCCGCCATCAGAGCACGGGTCGACTCGATCGCGGCGTGCGTACCGTGGCAGGCCGCGTGGTACTTGAACAGGGTCCTCGTCACCAGCCACTCGTCGCGTACGAGGTCGAGCCGTTCGCGGTCGACCTCCCCGGTGCCCGCGGCGTCGACGAGCCCGGCGGTCGCCTCGAAGGCGTCGGCGTTGGCGACGTACCCACGCCGGCCCAGCCGCGCGGCCACGACCCCGCTCTGCGCCGCCCAACCGGCGTGGAACGGCTTGGCCATAGTGGCGAAGTTGGCCTGCACACCGGCGGACATCGAGGCGGCCAGCCCCATCGCGTACCCGAACCGCTCCTCGTCCAGGCGCAGCAGCCAGGAGGCCGCCGCCGTCGCGGCGAAGACACCGATCGAGCTGGTGCTGTGCCAGCCCTTCTGATAGTGCGGGAGCCCCATCGCGATGCCGTAGCGGCACCCGATCTCGACGCCGATGACGACCGCGGCCAGCAGGTCGGCGCCGGACATGCCCTCCGTCTCGGCCACCGCCAGGGCCGCCGGCACGGTCGGTGCGGCGGTGTGGAGGCCGCCGACGTTGTTGGTGTCGTCGTAGTCGAGTGCGTGGCCGGTGGCGCCGTTGACCAGCGCGGCCATCTGCTCCGGCACCCGCGCGCCGGTGCCCACCAGGCTCGCCGGTCCGGAGCCGCCGCCGAGCTCGTCCCGCACGATCCGGGCCAGCGGCTCGCCGGTGCCGGCCAGCACGCAGCCGAACCAGTCGAGGATCGACTGCTGCCCCCACCGCCGGGCGGCCGGGGGGATGTCGGCCGGGGCGAGCTGCCCGTACCGCCGCCAGAGTTCCGTACTCAGCGCCATGTCAGCGCACCTCCGTCAACGGTGGCCGTAGATCGGGTGCGGGAGGTAGTCCGCCTCGAGCTCGGCGACGTCTTCCGCGGTAAGGACGATGTCGACGGCGGCGACCGCGTCGGTCACGTGGAGCGGCTTGGTCACGCCGACGATCGGTGCCGTCACCTGGGGCTTGCTCATCAGCCAGGCGAGCGCCACCCGTGCCGGCGGTATGCCGTGCCGCGCGGCGACCCGGCCGGTCGCCTCCACCACCGGCTTGTCCATGTCGTGGAAGAGCTTGGTGCCGAAGATGTCGGTGTCCAGGCGCAGCGTGGCCCCGTCCCACCCGCGGGCCAGCTTGCCCTGCGCGAGCGGGCTCCACGGCAGCATGCCGACGCCCTGGTCCGCGCAGAGCGGCACCATCTCGCGCTCCTCCTCGCGGTAGATCAGGTTGTACAGGTTCTGCATCGTGACGAACCTGTGCCAGCCGTTGCGCTCGGCGAGGTGCAGTGCCTTGGCGAACTGCCAGGCGTACATCGAGGAGGCGCCGACATAGCGGACCTTGCCGGCGCGTACGACGTCGTCGAGCGCCCGCAGCGTCTCCTCGATCGGGGTGTTGGGGTCCCAGCGGTGGATCTGGTAGAGGTCGACGTAGTCGGTGTCGAGGCGGCGCAGGCTCGCGTCCAACTCCTGCATGATCGCCTTGCGGGAGAGCCCGCCGCCGTTCGGGCCCGGGCGCATGGTGCCGTGCACCTTCGTCGCGATCACCACCTCGTCCCGCTTGGTGTACTCGCGCAGCGCCCGCCCGACGATCTGCTCGCTCTCCCCGCCGGCGTAGATGTTGGCGGTGTCGAAGAAGTTGATCCCCGACTCGACGGCCGCGCGTACCAGGTCTCGCGCCTGCTCCTCGGGCACCTTCCAGGCGTTTCGGCCAGGCTCCGGGGTGCCGAAGCTCATGCAGCCGAAGCAGACGACCGACACGTCGAGGCCGGTGGTCCCGAGCTTGGTGTAGCGCATCAGTTCCCTCCGTGGGCTTGGGCGGCGCCGAAGCGCGGTACCCGCACACCGTCCAGGGCGACATGGACGATCTTGGACTCGGTGTAGAAGTCGATGCTGTGCGCGCCGCCCTCGCGGCCCACGCCGCTGGCCTTGGTCCCGCCGAACGGGGTACGCAGGTCCCGGATGTTGTGCGAGTTGAGCCAGACCATGCCCGCCTCGACCGCGCCCGCCACCCGGTGCCCGCGCCGCAGGTCGGAGGTCCAGACGTACGCCGCCAGGCCGTACCGCGTGTCGTTGGCCAGGCGCACCGCCTCGGCCTCGTCGGCGAACGGCGTGACGCAGACGACCGGGCCGAAGATCTCCTCCTGGAAGATCCGCATCCGTGGCGTCACGTCGGCGAAGACCGTGGCGGCGAGGAAGTTGCCCGACTCCAGCCCGGCCGGGCGGTCGCCACCGGCCACCAGCCGGGCGCCCTCCGCCACGCCGATGTCGACGTACTCCCGGACCCGCGCGAGGTGCTCGGGATGCACGAGCGCGCCGATCTCGGTGGTGTCGAGTGCGGGATCGCCGACCTGGACCCGCGCCGCGCGCTCGGCGAGACGCTCGACGAACCGCTCGTAGACCGGCTGTTCGACAAGGATGCGCGAGCCGGCCGTACACCGCTCGCCGTTCAGCGAGAAGACCCCGAAGAGCGCGCTGTCGAGCGCGGCGTCGAGGTCCGCGTCGGCGAAGACCACCACAGGGCTCTTGCCGCCCAGCTCCATCGAGAGGCCCTTGAGGTGGTCCGCCGCGGTACGCATGATGATCTTCCCGGTCGTCGTCTCGCCGGTGAACGAGATCCGCGGTACGTCTGGGTGGGCCACGAGGGCGGCGCCGGCGACCTCGCCGATGCCGTGCACGATGTTGAACACGCCGCCCGGCAGCCCGGCGCGTTCGGTCAGCGCCGGGAGCAGGCTCGCCGACAGCGGCGTCCACTCGGCGGGCTTGAGCACGACCGAGCAGCCCGAGGCCAGGGCCGGGGCGAGCTTCCAGGATTCGAGCATGAACGGGGTGTTCCACGGCGTGATCAGCCCGGCGACGCCGACCGGGCGCCGGACGACGTACCCGAGCTGGGAGTCGCCGGTACGGAACGCGTCCTCGTGCATGCCGACGACCAGGCTGGCGAAGTAGCGGAAGTTCTCCGCCGCCCGGGCGGCCTGGCCGCGGGCCTGGGTGACCGGCAGTCCGGTGTCGAACGTTTCGAAGCGGGCGAGCTGGTCAGCCGACTCCTCGATCAGGTCGGCGAGGCGGGTGAGCACCTTCGCCCGCTCCCGCGGCGCCGCGCCGGCCCACGCCCCCTCGGTGAACGCCCGGTGGGCCGCCTGGACGGCCCGGTCGACGTCGGCGGCCGTACCCGCGGACACCTGCGCGTACGGGGTGTCGCTCACCGGGTCGGCGAGGGGAACGTGCCGCCGTCGAGGCTGTCGACGTGCTTGCCGTCGACGTAGTGCTGGATCGACGTGGGCAGTCCAGCCGGTGGGTTCACTCTCTCACCTCACGCGCGCAGGGTCAGACGACCGTGCTCATCGCGTCGACAAGCCGCAGCTCGTCGGCGCTAAGCTCGAAGTTCCAGATGTCGATGTTTTCCCGGATCCGCTCGGGGCGTACCGACCGGGGCAGGCACACGACGCCGTGCTGGACGTGCCAGCGGAGCAGGACCTGGGCCGGCGTCACCGAGTGCGCGTTCGCGACCTTCGCCAGCGTGGGGTCGTCGTGGTCGGTGAGGCGGATCGCGCTGAAGCCTTCCAGGACGATGCCGCGCTCGCGCAGCTGCGCCATCCGCTCCCGGTCGAAGAGCTCCGGCGTCCACTTGATCTGGTTGACCGCCGGCACGACGCCGGTGGCGTCGACGAGCTCGTCGATCTGCGCGGTGCTGTAGTTACTCACGCCGATCGCGCGGACCTTTCCCTCCTCCCGCGCGGCGACGAGGAACCTCCACAGCGGCACGGACTCCTCCGGCTGCGGCGGCGCGTGGATCAGCCAGAGGTCGAGGTAGTCGGTACGCAGCTTCTTCAGGCTGCCGTCGAGGGTCTCCCGCTCGAAGCCCACCCGCCGGGGCGGGATCTTCGAGGTCAGGAAGACCTCCTCGCGGTCGACGCCGCAGTCTTCGAGCGCCTGGCCGATCTCGGCCTCGTTCTCGTAGCCGTACGCGGTGTCGATGTGCCGGTAACCCGCCTCCAGCGCGGTCCGGACCGTGGGCCCCACGTCGTCGCCGATCACGTTCCAGGTACCGAGTCCGACCAGCGGCAGTGGCTTGCCGACACCGATATCGACAGACTTGTGCCCGCTCATCAGCTCAGCGCCGCGGCGATCACGCTCGTGTCGGTGACCTGCTCGAACCGGCTGATCCGGCCGCCCGTCACGGTGAACCAGTGCACGTAGCGGGCCTCGAACGCCTTGCCGGTCGCCTTGTAGGTGCCGGAGTACCAGCCGAGCGCCGCGACGACGTCGCCGTCACCCACGATCACGTCCGGGACCACCTTGAACCCGTCCCACTCCGCGCCGATCCGCGCGAAGACGTTCTCCACCACCGCTTCCGGGCCGTGATACGTACCGGCGTACGGGAAGCCGGCCGCCTCGACCCATTCCACGTCGGGCGAGAGCGTGGCGAGCGCACCCGGTACGTCCCCGGAGGCCATGCGGCCGTAGTGCGCGCGGACGACGTCGGTGGCGTCGGTCATGGGTCACTCCCCGGAAGCGGCATCAGGTATACGAGATCATATACGTTCTGCGATCCGGGTCAAGGCGCTCAGTACAGCTCGCGCCGCCCGACGGGCCGATCGCCGGAGACGGTCGCGACCGTCCGGGCCCGGCCCACTCCCCTACCTGCCGGACTCGGCGATGTGCTCGACGAGGAGCGGGCAGGTGTCGTCGGCGAGCGAGTCGTCCAGGCGGGACCCGACGTCGTCGAGGATGGTGCGCACGGTCCGCAGCCGGTGCGCCCGGGCCTGGCGCGCGATCTCGGCCGGCGTGATGGAACGGGACTCGATGAGGTCGAAGAGGGCGTAGTGCTCGCGTACCGCCTCCTGCGCCGCGTCGACCGAGTAGACCGGATGGTCTCGGGCGATGCCTCGGATGCGCGCCGCCTGGCAGCGGACGAGCTCGAGCAGGTGGCTGTTGGGGCAGCGCGAATAGAGCAGTTCGTGCAGTTCGTGCCCAAGCTCGCCGTACCGGTCGACCCGCCCGCTTAGGACGCATTCGGCCATCTCGGCGTTGAGCTTGCGCGCCAGGGCGATGTCCTCCGGCGTCAGTAGCGGCACGCTCAGCGCCGTGGCGTTCTCCTCCAGCACGGCCAGTGCCTCCACCGCCATGTCGGTCGGAATCATCTGCCCTCCGTAGCCTCGCCGCACGCACCCACATACGCCGGACCGCCGGCAAAGCTACGCAGGGGCCGCATCGCCGGTTGCGCCCGTGTCAACGTGATACTAAGAGCGTGTTACCGGCGTGACCAGCCTTCCGCCGGGTCGAGTCCGCCCCTGACCTCGTGCCCCACACCGAGTCCATCGGCGCTCGCTGATGCCGTAGCACGCGGATCGATAGACCGACACCGTCGTCCATCTTGGACACCCTTGACTCTTCTCGACGCACTGGTACAGTCCCAATCTGTATAGATTTTCCTATACGATCTGGAGGTGGCCCGTGCTGAGAAACGCACTCACCGCGTCCCGTCCAGCGAGAGTCGCCGCGGCGGTCGGCGCGACGGTTTTGGCCCTGGCGCTCGGTGCCTGTGGCTCGGACGGATCCGGAGGGCCCGACGGGTCGAGTGACTCGTCCGCCGCCCCCGGTGGTGGGCTGCCGAACGGCACGCCCAAGAAGGGCGGCGCGCTGACGATGGTCGTCGCCTCGGTCGGTTCGAGCTTCGATCCGGCGATCCAGCAGCTCAACGCGTTCACCGAGTCCGGCCCGATGAGCGCCATCTACGGCGCCACGCTCTACCAGCTCGCCGGCGACCCGAAGGTGCGGCCCGGCTTCGTCAAGTCCTTCACCCCGTCGCCGGACTTCAAGAGCTGGACCGCTGTGCTCAACCCGGACATCAAGTTCAGCGACGGTACGCCGTTCGACGCGGCGGCCATCGCGTACAACATCGAGCGTTCCGCCGACCCGGCGACGGGCTCGATCTTCCGGCTCGTCGCGCAGGGCATGAAGACCACGGTCGTCGACCCGCTGACCCTGAAGATCGACCTCGAAGCGGCCGACGCGCAGTTCGACAAGCAGTTCATGATCGCCTTCGGCTGCATCGGGTCACCGACCGCGATGAAGGCGCTCGGCACCGAGTTTCGCACCAAGCCGGTCGGTGCCGGACCGTTCAAGCTGCGGAGCCTCACGCCCGGACAGTCCATGGAGGTCGAGCGAAACCCGTACTACTCCTCGTTCGCCAAGGACCAGCCGTACCTGGACAGCGTCACCTTCCAGGCCGTCGGCTCGTACCCGCAGCAGATCGCCGCGCTTCAGAACGGGTCCGCGCAGGTCATGTTCGCCAGCGGTCAGCAGATCATCGACCAGCTGAAGACCTCCGGCCTCAACAACTACAGCTTCCAGAGCATCGGCGGCGGCTCGTACCTGTTCAACACGAGGAAGGCGCCGTTCGACGACCCGGCGGCCCGCGAGGCTGTCGTGCTCGCCCTCAACCGGGCGACCGCGGCGAACGTGTTCGCGCCCGGCACACCGCCGGTCACGAACTTCTTCCCCGATAGCAACCCGTTCCACGACAACAAGAACGACTACGTCGCGCAGAACAAGGAACGGGCCCAGCAGCTCTTCGACGAGCTCGCGGGAAAGGCAAGCCGGTCGAGTTCGAGTTCCTCTTCCAGTCGAACTTCCCCGACTCGGTCAACACGGCACAGGGCATCCAGGCGCAGCTGTCGACGTACCAGAACGTCAAGGTGACGGTGAAGGGTGAGCCCGGCGCCAACCAGCTCGCCAGCATGCGGGCCGGCAACTACCAGATGACGCAGTACGGCCTCTACTCCCAGAACGCGGTGCCCGACGGGGTCAACCAGTTCGGCACCGGCGCACCGTCCAACTTCACCGGTTGGAGCAACTCCACTGTGGACAGCGCGATCCGCGAGCTGCACGAGACGCAGGACGCGGCGAAGCAGAAGGAGTCCTGGAGCAAAATCCTCGAACAGCTGAACAAGGACAACCCGCTGATGTTCGTCAACCAGGGCGTGCTCGGCTTCGCCGCCTCGAAGGACATCACCGGCATCCAGCTGATCGGCCTTGGGTTCATACCGCTCTTCGGGCCGCTCGGGTACGCGTCCTAACCGGGGAGTACAGATGAAGGTAGGCATCCGGATCCCGCCCTGCCGGCCAGTTCCGGAGGTGGCCGCGTCGGCACGGCTAGCCGAGCGGGCCGGTTTCGACGCGGTCACCATGCCGGACTCCCCCACGCTGTGGCGGGACACGTTTACAGCGCTCGCGTTCGCCGCCACCGCGACCGAGCGGGTCGAGCTCTGGTCGTCGGTCACCAACGTCGTCACGCGCCAGCCGATCGGCCTGGCGAGCAGCGTGCGGACGGTGGCGGAGCTGTGCGGCGACAGGTTCCGGCTCGGCATCGGTGCCGCCGACAGCTCCGCGTTCCTCACTGGACGGTGCCCGGCGACGACGGGCGAGCTGCGGTCGGGCATCGCGCTCGTCACCGACCTGCTGCGCGGTGCCGAGGGGAAGATCGGCGACCACGCGGTCACCCTCCAGGACCCGAGCGGTCCGGTGCCGGTCTACCTCGCCGCGGAGGGTCCCCGAAACACCGCGCTCGCGGTCGAGGTCGCGGACGGCGTGATGACGACGTTCCGGGACGTCGACCGGAAGGCGGAGCGGATCGCAGCGGCGTACGCCAAGAGTGGGCGCACCAGCCCGTTCCGGCACATCGTCGTCTCGTTCGTCAAGATCACGGACGACCCGGCTCGCGAGGCGCGCGAGCTCAAGCCGCGGATCGTGAAGACGGTCCAGGCGGAGGGGGCCCGGCTGTTCGAGGAGGCCGGCTTCGACATCCGGGTACCGAGCAAGCCGATCCTGCTGCCGGACGGCACGGACATCGGGCACCCGCGCGATATGGACGAGGCGATCCGGGTGGCGTCGCAGTGGGTCCCGGACGAGGCCGCCGTCTGGTACGCCGGGCAGATCGGCCTGTTCGGGACGCCACGCGAGATCGTCGCGGGCATCGAGCGCCTGGCCGGGCTCGGGGTCGCGGCGCTGCACATGACCGACGGTGGGTCCTTCGACCTGCCGGACGCGCTCATCGAGCAGTTCGGCGCCGAGGTGTTGCCACTGCTGCGGGCGGGATGTTCTCCTTGAGATTCTTCATTCTCCGCAAGGTGATCCAGGCCGTAGTGGTCATCGTCCTGGTCACCCTCGCGACGCAGCTGCTGTCCAGCCTCATCCCGGGTTCGCCGGGCCAGTCGATCCTCGGCGAGGGCGCCGGCAAGGAGGCGATCGACAGGTTCAACCAGGAGTACGGCTTCGACAAGCCGTTCTGGACCCGGTACTGGGACTGGATCACCGGCGCGCTGCACGGCGACCTCGGCCAGTCCGTCCAGAGTAGACAGCCCGTCGCCGACGTCCTGCTGGCGCACCTCCCGGTGACGCTCGAACTCGCCGTCGTCTCGATCGCGCTGTCACTGCTCATCGCGATCCCGGTCGCCGTGCTCTGCGCGACGTACGAAGGCGGCTGGCTCGACCGGCTGGTGACCGCCTTCTCCTCCGGGCTGCTCGCGATCCCCGGCTTCGTGGCGTGCGTCTTCCTCGTCGCCTTCTTCTCCGTACAGGCGGGCGTGTTCCCCATCTACGGCTGGGTGCCGCTCACCGAGGACCCGTGGCAGAACGTCGTGCACGCGGCGCTTCCGGTGGCCGTACTGAGCATCGCGTCGTGCCCGCTCTTCCTCCGGGTGCTCCGCGCGGACCTTGTCACCACGCTCCGGGAGGACTTCGTGCTAGCCGCCCGGGCCCGCGGGCTGCCGAACTCGTACATCATGTTCCGTCACGTGCTCCGCCCGGCGTCGGCGTCCCTCTTCACGCTGGCCGGGCTGGTGTTCGGTTTCCTGATGGCGGGTCGATCATCGTGGAGACGTACTTCTCGCTGCCCGGCATCGGCCAGGCGGTCGGCATCGCCGTGCAGGCCAACGACCTGCCGATCGTGCAGGGAGTCGTCGCGCTCGTCGCGGTCGTGTACGTCGTCGTCAACACACTCGTCGACACCGGATACAGGCTTCTCGACCCGCAGTCCGGGAGGCAGCGATGACGGCCGCCCCTCTCGGTGTGGCCCCGGCCGCACGGACCCGCCAGCGGCGACGGCGCCGTTCGAACGTGTCGGTCGCCCTCGCGTTCGGCTGGGCGGGCCTGATCGTGCTGCTCTGCCTCACCGCGCAGTGGCTACCCCTGCACGACCCCACGACGTCGGTCGGCAACCCAAACCTGGAGCCGTCGCTGACGAGAGAGTTCCTCGGTACCGACGCGATCGGGCGCAGCCTGCTGTCCAGGATCGCGTACGGCGCGCGGGCCTCGGTCGAGATCAGCCTCTCCGCGACCCTCCTCGCCATGGTGATCGGCGTGATCCTCGGCCTCGCCACGGTGTACCTGCGCGGCGTGTTCACCGAGATCGTCGACACGCTCACCAACGCGGTGCTGGCCGTGCCGGCGCTGTTGCTGCTGCTCGCGATCATGATGGCGCTGCGGCCCAGCACGCCGGTACTCATCGGGGCGCTCGGCTTCATCTTCATCCCGGCGTTCATGCGGCTCACCCGCGCGAGCGCGCAGTCCCAGATGCACCGCGAGTACGTGCTCGCGGCACGCGCGATGGGCGCTGGCGGGCCGCGGCTGATGCTGCGCGAGGTGCTCCCCAACGCGATCCTGCCGGTGATCTCGTACGCCGCGCTCGTGCTGCCGTCCATCATGATCACCGAGGGCTCCCTCAGCTACCTCGGCTTCGGCGTCCAGCCACCCACGCCCAGCTGGGGCGCGATGATCGCGCAGGGGCAGCCGGCCCTGGCCCGCGCGCCGTGGCCGACGATCATCCCGTGCATCGTGATGTTCGCGACGGTGCTCGCGCTGAACACGATCGGTGACTGGCTTCGGGTACGGATGGACGCCCGCGAAGGCCAGCTCTGACCTCACAGTTGGCTTGTCCGCTCCCGGTTGACGGGGGCCGCGAAGAACTCGGCGAGCGGCTCGACAAGCCTGCTCGGCGCCCTGTTCAGGCCGTCGTGTCCGCTGCGCGGGATCGGGAGGACCCGGGCGTGTGGGAGAGCGTGGGCAAGTGTCTCGTTGAGCCCGACGTAGTAGGGCGGGCCGCCGGCGCCGTAGGTCAGCAGCACCTCAGCCTGGACCGCCGACCACGGGTCGGCGGGGCCGTCGTGGAGCCGTACCTGGTTCGTCTCGTCGAGGGTCTGTGCCAACAGATTGCCCATCGTGCGACCGATCGGCGTACGCAGGAACGCGCGGCAGATCGCGACGCGGACGCCGAGCGGAAGCCTCGCCGCCGGGGAGTGGGTGTTGAGGCCGGCGGTGGTGATGGCCATGCTCCTGGCGAGGTCGCCGTCTTGTGCCGCCTGGCGCGCGGCGTCGAGCCATTCCATGGGAAACTCGCCGTCGATGCTGACCGCCGCGTCGTAGAGCGCGAGCCGGTCGATCGGCATCCGCAGCGCGGCCCGCAAGGCGATGAAGCCGCCGGAGCTGTGCCCGATGACGTTGCGGGCGCCGGTGTGCTCCAGGACCGCGCCGAGGTCGTCGATGTCCTGGTCGAAGGTGTACGGCTCCTTGCGCGGGCCCGCGTCCTCGCGCCCCCGCCGGTTGTAGAGGTGCACGGTGAACCGGTCGGCCAGCTTACTGGCGAGCCGGCGGTAGATGCCGATCGTGACGCCGCCGCCATGCACGACGACGATGTCCGGTCCGCTTCCCGTCGAGTGCAGCACGATCGTCGCGCCATCAGGTGCCGTGATCCGTTCCATCTGCCCACCTCGCTAGACAACAAAACTGCGAACGCCGTTTGCAGTTTACAGTGGATCTGTGAGCGACGCACATGGGAGTTCCGGCGCGGGCCGGCAGCCGATCTGGGCCAGGCCCGAGCGCGGCAGCCGAGGCCCCGTACCGGCACACAGCCGGGACGCCATCGTCACCGCCGCGATCGCCCTGGCCGACGCCGACGGAATCGCCGCGGTGTCGATGCGTGCCGTCGCCACCGCGCTGGGCACCAGCGCCGGGTCGCTCTACAGGTACCTGTCGACCCGCGACGACCTACTGGACCTCATGACGGACCGGGTCATCGGCGAGCTGCGACCGTACCCGCCAGCCAGCGACGACGACTGGCTGGACACGATGGTCCAGCTGGCCAACCGGCAGTTGGCGCTCTACAGGCGCCATCCCTGGCTGCTCGACATCATCCACCGCGCCGGTACCGGCCCGGAAAACCTGGCCTGGTTCGACACCTGCCTGCGGCTCCTGGAGCCCGTCCCGTGCCCCGTGACCGCCAAGTTCGAGGCGATCGCGATGATGACCGGTGTGGTCAGCCTCTTCGCCCGCAGCGAGGCCACCGCCGGGACGTTCACCCTCGCCGGCGTCGACCTCGCGCCCTACCCACACCTCGCCGCGGCGTTCAGCCAGCCCGCGGGCCCCGCGTCCCCCGACGACCTCTTCGGAAGGATCCTTCGAATCCTGCTGACCGGGCTGCTCACCACCGAACCAACGGACTAGATGTCCTCAAACAGAGAGATTTGAGCTACCGCGATCTCCGCGGTGGTCCGGACCCAATGCCACTCACCTTAAGTTGATCTTGGGTTGGGGTGTGTTGGTCCGGGCGGGTTGTGGTGGGACCGGTGACGATCGCTGGTTGTGGTCGGTGATGGTGCGGCGGCTGTTGGTGGCCGGTTGACGGACTGGATCTCGGTTGGGGTACTCGCGGCGTCGGTGCCACGGGACGTGGTCGACGAGGCGGTCATGGTGTGTGATCGTCAGCCGCGGCGTTCGGATGGGAAGTTGCCGGCGCATGTGATGGTGTATTTCGCGATGGCGTTGGCGTTGTTCGCCGAGGACGACTACGAGGGTGTGCTGGCCCGGCTGGCGGAACCGTTGATGCAGTGGGGCTGCTGGGATCGTAGTTGGTCGATGCCGGGGTCGGCGGGGATCACGCAGGCCCGGCAGCGGCTGGGGTCGGACGTGGTACGGGAGGTGTTCGAGCGGGTCGCCCGGCCGGTGTGTGAGCAGTTGACTCGGGGGGCCTGGCTGGCCGGGCGGCGGCTGGTGTCGATCGACGGGTTCGAGTGTGATCTGCCGGACAGCCCTGCGAACGGGGAGTACTTCGGCTACGCCGGCGGGGCGGGACGTTCGGCGTTCCCGAAAGCACGGGTGGTGAGCCTGGTCGAGTCGGGTTCGCACGCCCCGATCGGTGCCACGATCGGGCCGATCGTGGGCAAGGGACTGGGCGAGCAGAGCCTGGCCCGCAACCTGTTCGGGCTGCTGGAACCGGGCATGCTGCTGCTGGCCGACCGGAACTTCCACAGCTGGCCGGACTGGTTGGCCGCCACTGCCACCGGCGCGGACCTGTTGTGGCGGGTCGGTGCCAGCGGCCGTGGTGGCATGGCCCTGCCGGTCGTGGCGGCCCTGGCCGACGGGTCGTACCTGACCGTGCTCTACGCCTCCCGCACGCGCCAGCCCGAACGGGACCGGATCCTGGCCGCCGCCCGCGCTGGCCACGACTTCGATCAGCAACGGGCCCGGATCGCCCGGGTCGTCGAATACGAGGTCACCAACCGCGGCGAACCCGACCAGACCGAACCGATCCGCCTGCTGTCCACCATCCTCGACCCCGTCCAGGCCCCCGCTCACACGCTGGCCGCCGCCTACCACGAACGCTGGGAACACGAAACCGGCAACGGCCAACTCAAGACCCACCTACGCGGCCCCGGCCGGATCCTGCGCTCACGCAGCCCCGACATGGTCATCCAGGAAATCTACGGCTACCTGCTCACCCACCACGCGATCAGCGCCCTGATCTGCCGCGCCGCCACCGAGGCCGACATCGACCCCGACCAAGTCAAATTCCTGCGCACCGTACGCATCGTGCGCCGCCGGATCACCGACCCGGCGGCCTTTTCCCCCTGACCGCCTGCAACACCTGCTCACCGCGATCCACGCCGAGATCACCACACCTCGACACCTACACCCCCACCGACGACATCGTTCCTACCCCCGCGTCGTCAAACGCATGCGCCACAACAGCTACCGGATCAAACAACCCCACGACACCGGCACCCGCCATACCGGACCGCCCACCATCAAACTCCAACCCACCACAACATCAACTTAAGCTGAGTGGCATTGGGTCCGGACCGCTGCTCCCGCGGCCTCACCCTCCGCGGTTCACAAGCCAACCCCTGGCCGGCATGGCCGGCGGTGAGGCCGCGGCCCGCCTGCCGCACGCACGGGTCGCCGATGGCCGGCCTAGTCGCAGATGCATGCCCTTGATCGGTGGGCGCTCTGGTCGTCCGTGGCGATCCGTTGCCCCCGCAGGGGCAATTTTTCGCCACGGACGCGGCGCGACGCAGCGCTAGCGTGTCGATCAAGGAGGTCTGCGGTCGTGGGGTCCGCGGCTGGGCGCGGCCACGCGCCCAGCTCGAGAGCTCGCGGAAACAGGAACCCCCACGGGGTTGGGCTTGGACCGCGGAGCCGGCAGCAGAGGTCGGGGAACTCGGCGAGCGCCAGCGAGCCGCCGACCGCAGCGGTGCCCGCGGGAGCATACGGTCAGCGACTGGCGCGGGCCGGGGAAAATACCCTGTCTCAAGAAATTGAATGTGACCCGAGCCCGTGTGTCAGATTCGGTGGGCGGGTGTACGCGTTCACTACCCTGCCGGCAGCGGCTGGACGCCGCACACTATCGCGGAGGTGACCTCAGGTGTCTGACACGGCGCCGACAATCGCACAGGATCCGGACAATCCCGCGACCAGCGAGGCGGTCCCCGAGCCCCGCCAGGCCGAGCCCGGACCGCCAGCGGCTGATGACCCAGTGACCGGCGAGCAGGGCGCGGGCCGGTTTGGCAAGCCCGGGGCGCCGCTGTCGAGGTCGCCGTTCGTGGTCGGGTTTACCGCTGGCCTGGGCCTGCTGCTGGCGTACACCTTCTTCCTGGTCATCCAGGACGCCGCCTCCATCCTCATCCTCATCTTCATCGCGTTGTTCCTCGCCGTCGGCCTCAACCCCGCCGTCGTACGCCTGCAACGCTGGGGCCTGCCGCGCGGCCTCGCGGTGGCTGGTGTGGGGCTCGGCGTCCTGGTCCTGCTCGCCGCCGGCCTGCTCGCGCTTGTCCCACCCGTGGTCACCCAGACAAGCGCCCTGGTGGAAAACCTGCCCGAATACATCAACCAGATGCGGCGCAGCGAGGCCCTGCGCGATCTCAACGAGCAGTACCAGGTGATCGACCGCCTCCAGTCCGCCGCGACCGCCACCAACATGACCAGGGCCGCCGGCGGGGTACTCGGCGGCGCCCAGGCCGTGTTCGGCGCGCTGTTCAACGTCCTCACCGTCGTCGTCCTGACCATCTACTTCCTGGCCGCGTTCGACCGGCTCCGGCTCGGCGCCTACAAGCTCGTCCCCGCCTCCCGCCGCGCGCGCGTCCAGGGCATCGGCGACGAGATCCTGGCCAAGGTCGGCGCGTTCATGGCCGGCGCCCTCGCCATCGCGTTGATCGCCGGTGTGGCGACCTGGATCTTCCTGGTCATCGTCGGAGTGACCTACCCGTTCGCGCTCGCGGTCGTCGTCGCCGTGTGCGACCTGATCCCCCAGGTCGGCGCCACGATCGGCGCGGTCGTGGTGAGCGCGGTCGGCTTCGCCACCGGCGGCGTGAGCGTCGGCATCACCTGCATCGTGTTCTTCGTCGTCTACCAGCAGTTGGAAAACTTCGTCATCTACCCGAAGGTGATGCGCCGCGCGGTCAAGGTCAGCGACCTCGCCGCGATCCTCGCCGCCCTGCTCGGCATCGCGCTACTCGGCGTGATCGGCGCCCTCATCGCGATCCCCGCCGTGGCCGCCGTCCAGCTCATCGTGCGCGAGATTGTCCTACCCCGCCAAGAGCAGAGCTAGGGTCCGATGAGTACTACGTGGCGCCACCTGCCAGCACCCGCCCAGGCCATCGCGGTCGCCGCTTCGGACGCCGTCGCCGCCGCACAGGCGCGCGACCGGGACGGGCTCGAGGCCGCCGTCGGACCCCTTGCCGCCGCCGAGGGGTCCGGCCTGGTGCTGGGCGCGGTGGTCAGGCTCCTCCTGGAGGAGGCACACCCCGACGGGCTGGCCGGCGACGACGTCCGCCGGGTCATCGAAGACTGCGTACGAGCCGCCGCGGTATGGGAGCCGGCCGTCGATCCCCATGCGCTCCTCGTCCTGCTAGCGGGCGCGTTGGGCGTCCACGACCAGGACGAGGAGGCGCAGGGCCCGGCACCCGAAGCACTGGCCCGGCATGCGGCACTGCTCGTCGCCCACCTGTTGAACACGCCGCGGCGTCCACTCGCGGGATACCTGACGGCGGCGTTCACCGAGATCGAACGCACCGAACTGATGGACTGACCGCCGTTGTCAGGCCGCAGGCACGGTTAGCCGCCGGCGGAGGCGGGCGAGGTGGGCGCGGGCTGTGGACGGCGGGATGCCGAGGATCACGGCGATCTCCGGCGACCGGTACCGGAGCGCCAGAAGCCGCAGGATCTCGCGTTGCCGTGTGGGCAGGTTGGCGAGGAGCGCGGCCGCCGCCGCCCGGCTGACCACGGTGCCCTCCGGGTCGCCGTCGGGTCCGGATGCCGTGGCGTCGGCGACGCGCGCGACGTCGTCGGTGGTCAGTTCGGGTCGGCGCCGCCGTGCCCGGTAGTGGTCGTGTACCAGGTTGCGGGCGATCGCCAGCAGCCAGGCCCGCGGCCCCACGTCCCGCCAGGTGAAGGTGCCGAGCCTGGTGAGCGCCCGCAGAAACGTCTCGGACGTCAGGTCCTCCGCCGCCTCCCGCTGGCTGACCCGGGCGTGGACGAACCGGAAGATCTCGTCCGCGTGGGCCCGGTACAGCAGGGCGAACGCGCCCATGTCTCCGTCCTGCGCCCGGCGGACGATCGCCTCCTCGCTCAGCGCCGCATGGCCACTCATCCCTACGCCACCACCGACTCGTCGGGGGCTGTCACGCGCCGGTCGGCCACCGAGACGGCGCGCGCCGCCGCCGCGGTCACCAGGAGCAGGAGCGCGGGTACCACCAGGGCGGCGGACAGTCCGACGACCTGCGCCGCCGCCCCGATCAGGCCGGGGCCGACCGAGAAGCCGAGGTAGCCGATGGTGGCGACCCGCGCGACCGACGTCGCCGCGCTCTGGCCGGGGAGCCGGCTCGCCGCCGCGAGGACGGTCGGCAGGGTGTACGAGAGTCCGGCGCCGAGTAGCGTGAAGCCGATCATGCCGGCCGTCGGCGTCTGCCCGATCACGCCGATCAGCAGGCCGGCCGCGGCACAGAGCAGCGCACC
Organism: Phytohabitans flavus; assembly: GCF_011764545.1. Taxonomy (GTDB): domain Bacteria; phylum Actinomycetota; class Actinomycetes; order Mycobacteriales; family Micromonosporaceae; genus Phytohabitans; species Phytohabitans flavus. The sequence continues at coordinate 3,301,846 of NZ_AP022870.1, forward strand.
GCGGAAGGCGGGGACCGCGCCGTACCGCTGTCGCAGCCGATCCCCGGTGAACCGCCCGACGACCATCATCGTGGCGAACGCGCCGAACCCGAGGGCCGCCACGCCGGGACTGGCGCCGAGCTCGTCCCGCAGGAATACCGAGCTCCAGTCACCGACGCTGCCCTCCGCCAGCGTGCAGCAGAAAGCGAGGAGGCCGAGCGTCGTCAGCTGCGCGGACCACCGCTTCGGGCGCGGCGCTGGCGCCCGCTCTGGTTCGGGCCGGCGCCGCATGTCCACTGTGGAGGGGAACAGCAGGCGGGCCGCGGCCGCCCCGCCCGCCAGGCAGGCGAGCGCGACGACCGCGAAGTGTGGCCGCGTGCCGAGGCCGGCGTACGCGGCGAGAGACCCGATGCCGGCGCCGGCGATGACGCCGACGCTGTGCATCGCGTGCAGGCCGGAGAAGAGTGGCTGCCCGTGCCGTACCTCGACCGCGGCGCCGTGTGAGTTGACCGCGACGTCGACGACGCTGTTGAGGATGCCGAAGAGCACCAGGCACACGGCGAGGCTCTGCATGCCGCCGGCCAGCGCCGGCGGGATGAGCGCCACGGAGAAGAGCGGCAGGAACACCCGCAACGTGGCCCGACTTCCCAGGCGCGGCACGACCATGGCACCCACCTGGAGGCCGAGGACCGAGCCGAGGTGTTCGGCCATCAGCACCGCGGCGAGGCCGCCGTCGCCGAGGCTGAGGCCGTCTTTGACCGCGGGTATCCTGGCCGCCCAACTGGCGAAGATCAGGCCGGTCAGGAAGAGGATGACGGACAGGCCGACCCGGGCCCGGCGGGTCTCGCGCACGTGCTGCCTCCTTCTAACCGGTCAGGTGGTGACGAGGGCCGCGGCGCGGGTGTTGAGCAGGACGGTGCTGCCGTGCCGGTCGAAGGAGAACGTCATCTGCCGCGGGTTGCCCAAGGCGGCGCGCACCTGGGCGTGCCGGTGTGGTGGGCACAGGAAGAGGAAGAATCCGCCGCCGCCCGCGCCGAGCAGCTTGCCGCCGTACGCGCCGGCCTGGCGTGCCCGCTCGTACATGGTGTCGAGCTGCTGGTCGTGAATCTTGTCGGACAGCTCCCGTTTGCGCTGCCAGCTCTCGTCCAGCAGCCGCCCGAGCTCCCGTACCTCGCCGCGCAGCAGCAGTTCGTGACCGGTGGCGACGTGTGACTTCAGCGCGTGGAGCTGGTCGAGGCGCCGGTCGATGTTGGCCTTCTGGTCGCTGAGGATGTCGGACGCGCGGCGGGTCCGTCCGGTGTAGAGGATCAGGGCGTGGCGGTGGAACTCGGCCAGGTGCGCGGCCGGTACGAGGACCCGCTGGGCGGTGACGCTCCCGTCGGGGTGGAAGCGGTACTCACGCCAGTCGCCGAACGCGGCCGCGTACTGGTCCTGCTTGCCGATCGGCTGCCCGAGCACGTCGATCTCGATGCGGCACGCGGCCTCCGCCAGCTCCGCCGGCCCGGGTGCCGCGCCCTGGTAGGCCAGCAGCGCGTTGAGCAGCCCGACGGCCAGCGCGCTGGACGAGCCGAGCCCGCTCCCCCCGGCGGGTACATCGGACATGCAGGAGATCTCGAGCCCACCGGAGATGCCGGCGGCGACGAGGCATTCGCGGATCACTCCGTTGCGGATGTCGTGCACGTGCCCGGTGCGCTCCTGCGTCCAGTGGTTGACCACCAGCTCGTCGTCCCAGCGGGGCTTGACGGCGACGTGGACGTGCTTGTCGATGGCGAAGCTCAGCACGGAGCCACCGGCACGGCGGTAGTAGTCGGCGAGGTCGGTACCGCCGCCGAAGAGGCTGATCCGCAGCGGGGTCTGGGTGACGATCATCGGTCCCGGCTCCCCAGGTAGTCCTTGAGGACGGTCATCATCAAGTGGTTCATCGCCAGGTGCACGTCTTCGACCTTCTGCATGTCGGGCACCGGCACGTGGATGCAGTGGTCGGCGAGTTCGCGCAGCTGCCCGCCGTCGTAGCCGACCAGCGCGACGGTCTCCACGTCGCGACCCTTGGCGTACCGCACGGCCTCCACCACGTTCGGGGAGTTGCCGCTGCCGGAGATGGCGATGACCAGGTCGGTGGGATCGAGCAGCGAGTGCAGCTGGTGCACGAAGACCTGGTCGTACCCGATGTCGTTGGCGACGGCGAGCACGGTCGGCACGTTGTCGTTCAGGCAGGCGAGCCGGAAGCTGGCCCCGATGCCCTTGTTGAAGTCGGTGACGAAGTGTGAGGCGGTGGAGGCGCTGCCCCCGTTGCCGAATATGTAGACCGAGCCCGCCCGGTCGTGTACCCGGACCAGCGTGTCGATGACCGCGGTCACCTGGTCGACGTCGACCTGGTCGATGACCTTCTTGAGCTCGTCCAAATACTGGCTGGCGCCGAGCGCGAGGCTGGTGGCGTCCATTGTGTCCTCCGTTCAGGTGCGTTCGTCGAGCACGATCTTGGTGGCCGCCTTCAGGTCGTCGACGGTGTGATCGGCGGCTACGGCGTGCTTGGCGTCCGTGCCGGCCTCGCCGGTGCGCAGCAGGATCGTGCGCATCCCGGCGTTGCGTCCGGTTTGGACGTCCACTGTGGTGTCTCCGATGAACCAGGAAGCGGAGAGGTCGATGTGGTAGCGCTCGGCGGCCTCCTCGATGAGTGCGGTGCCCGGCTTCCGGCAGTCACAGGGCACCTTGTAGAGCGGGTTCTCGCCGGGAAAGCCGGCGTCCGGGTGGTGCGGGCAGAAGAAGAGGTCGTCCACGTACACCCCGCGGTCGCCGAGCTCGGTCTCCAGCTTGCGATGGATCTCGTCGAGTCCCGCCAGAGAGCAGTGGCCCCGCGCGACGACGGGCTGGTTGGTGACCACGATGGACAGCCGGTCGGAGTCGTTGAGGGCGGCGAGGGCCGCGTACGCGTCCTCGGTCACCCGCAGCTGGCCGGGCTCGCTGACCAGCCCGACGTGCTCGTTGAGCGTGCCGTCCCGGTCCAGGAAGACGGCTCGCTGCGGCCGGCGCAGGCTGCGCGCGGCGACCAGCCCGCTCGCGGCGTGCCGCCGGACCAGCTCGAGCCGCGCGGGTGTGCCGAGGTCCTTCACGTATTCGGTGCTGCGGTAGCCGTACACCTCGCCGCGCGGGATCGCCGGGGCGAGCAGGTCGCGTTCGAGGTCGCGGCGGGCGCCCACCGGTGCGCCGTCGAGCAGTGCCCGTTCCAGCACGAAGACGCCGGCGTTGACGAGGTTGCGGTGCCAGCCGATCCGGCCGACGTTCTTCGGCACGATGTCGGTCACCACGCCGCCGGGGCCGAGCGTCACCAGGTCGCTGTCGGCGGGGTGGTCGTTCGGGTGGACGAGCAGGGTGGCCAGCCCCGGATGTGCACTGTGGAATCGGGTCATCCGGCCGAGGTCGACGTCGAAGAGCACGTCGCCGTAGAGCACGAAGAAGCGCTCCGGGAGCCGATCGCGCAGCGCGCCGAACGCGCCGCCCGTGCCGAGCGGGGTGGCTTCCCGGAAGTACTCGACCGCGAGGCCGAACTGGCCGCCGTCCCCGCCGAACTCCTCGATCTTTTCGGCGAGATGTCCGGTGACCACGACGACCCGGGTCACACCCGCACGGCGCAGGCAGCCGATCTGGTGTGCCAGCAGTGGGCGGTCACCCACGGGCACCAACGCCTTGGGTATGCGGTGCGCCAGCCCGCCGAGCCGGGTGCCGAGCCCGCCGGCGAGGATGACCGCGGTGTCGATCTGTTGGCTCACGTCGATCGCCTCCTATCAGCCCCGGCCGCTCGCGGCCAGCGGCGCGTCGTGGGCGAGCAGGTCGAGCAGCAGCGGGAGCCAGGTGCGGCGCCGCCGGGGCGCGCTGGGCAGCAGGTGCACGCGCAGCCCGATGCGTACCGCCGCGCCGTCGTTGACCGGGTCGTCGCCCACCACGAGCCCGTCCTCCGGGTCCAGCCCGAGCGCGTCGCACGCGGCCCGGAAGAGCGCGACGTCCGGCTTCTCGGCCCCGTGCTCGCAGGAGAGGACGTATGCGTCGACGAGGTCGCCCATGCCGTGGTGTGCCAGGGTCGGGCGGATGTCCCAGCCGACGTTGCTCACCACGCCCACCGGCACGCGCCGCTCGCGCAGCCACTCCAGCGCCGCTCGCACATCCGGGTACGGTGTCCAGCCGGCCGGGTCGAGCACCCGCGCGTAGAGGGCGTCGGCGAGAGCCGCGTCCGCGCCGGCGCGGTGAAACCAGGACAGGATCGCCCGCCGGTGGGTGGCCGGCGAGGTCTGGCAGCCGCGCTGCTCGGCCACCACCTCGGGCCAGCCGCGGGCGTCCTCGATCCGGTCGTAGAGGACCCGGACCGTGCCCTCGTCCGTGGGGCGGCCAAGCCGCCGCAGCGCCACGCGGAGCCAGTCGATGCTGTCGTCGAACGTGAAGAGCGTGTGGTCGAAGTCGAAGATGATGCCTTTTGGACGGTCGGCGCCCACGGTCATCGTTGCTCCTTGTCTCGTCGGCCGGTTACAGGGGCAGCAGGGTGCACCTCCCGCGGCGATCGCGTCCACATCGGACATCTGGTGTTCGAACCACTCGACCGGCCGGAGCGCGGTGACCGCCGCCGTCATCGCCCGGGCCCGTACCAGCCGCTCGTCCGGTGTGAGGCCAAGGGCGGCGCGGAGCATGTCGGCGGTCGCTTCGACGTCGCGCGGCTCGGCCAGCGGCACCGCGCCGGTCAGCACGTCAGCCGATCCCGCCTCGCCGGAGAGCACGACGGCGCCGTGGCGGTCGTTGACCACGGGGCCTTCGAGCGCGACCGCGTTGAGGCCGTCGGCGACCGGGTTGACGAGCAGCACGTCGTAGGTGCGCAGCAGCCCCAGCGCCCGCTCGTGGTCGTCGCCGTAGTGGGCCGAGATGCTGCCCGGGTGGCGGGTGTTGACCCGGTCGACGATGGCCCAGGTCTGCTCGGCGTACCTGCGGTAGTCGGCGATACGTTCCCGTGAGGGCAGGAAGCAGGCCACGAACCGCACGGTCGCCGCCAGGGCGGGATCCTGGTCCAGCAGCAGCCCGTACGCCTGGAATCCGCGGACCGCGTTCTTCGCCGGGTCGAGCCGGTCGACCCGCGCGATGATCCGGCGCGGGTCGCCGCCGCGCAGCTGTAGCGCCCACCGCTCCGCGCCCGCGGACCGGGACCGGCTCACCAGCCTGGGTACGTCCATCGGGGTGGGATAGCGCCGCACCCAGGTGACCCGCCCTCGGTGCCGGACGAGCCCCCGGTCGTGGTCGACGTCGGCGCCGAGCTTAGCGCAGCAGTCCAGAAACCGTTGGGCCCACCGCGAGCGCTGGAAGCCGAGCAGGTCGGCGCCGAGCATCCCGCCGACGAGGGCGCGAGCGATCGCCGGTGGCAGGGCGAACAGCGACTCCGGCGTGGGAAAAGGTGTGTGGCTGAAGTGGATGATCCGCGTGTCCGGGCGTCGGGCGCGCACGAGCGCGGGGGCGAGCATCAACTGGTAGTCGTGTATCGCGACGGTGGCGGCCTCGGCCGCGGTCCCCACGGCGCTCTCCGCCAACGCCCGATTCACCGCCCGGTAGGGTGCCAGCGAACCGGACGGATCGTCCCGGCTGTAAACCACCGGTATCTGATCTTCGATGCCGTGCAGGATGGACCATAGAATATTCACGCCGACATCGTCGTAATATCCGCGATACTCGTTTTCGCCGACAGGTAATGGCGTGTATTCGTATCCGAGGCTGGCGGTAAGCCGCCCGAAGAGGCCGGACCGCAACGCGCGGGCGTCCAGCTCCGCGACGGTCGGCGCGACCCAGGTGGTACGTCCCGGCCTGGCCTTGGCGACGCCGTCGAGCAGGGCGGTCACGCTGCTGGGGCGTGGTGCGGGCACGAGTTTGCCGGCCTGGTCGACGAACTGGACCGGGCCGCGGTCGGAAAGCAGCACCAGGTGACCGGTATTGATCGACACTGGCGCTTCGGTCCTCGGGACAGTGGCCGACACAGGCTCCCCCCAATTGATTTTTCCGCTGGTTAACGCGCCCGATACTTTTTGGCCCATTCCTTCTTGCGGTGCGGCTCGATCCTGCCGGAGGACCCGCCCAGATTCCGTCCAGATAGCGCACACAACCGGTACACGTAACGGATCCGCAAACATTTGAGGAGTACCGTTCCGCACGGGATTGATTGACGACGGCAACTACGTTCGGGCGGCTCCGGGTGGAGGTACACAATGGAGTTTCGTCTGCTGGGACCGGTGGAGGTGCGGCTTGACGGGCAGCCCCTCGCGCTCGGCGGTCCCCGGCAACGCACCGTCCTCGCCGCGCTGGCGCTGCGGGCCAACGAGGTGGTCAGCGTGGACCAGCTCACCGCGGCGGTCTGGGACCGGCTCCCGGCGTCGCCGTCGTCGAACATCCGCACGTACGTGCGCCAGCTCCGGCAGCTGCTCGACGGTCCCGGCAGCCGCGCGCCCCGCCTGCTCACCCGGGCGCCCGGCTACCAGCTGATCGTCCATCCGGGCGAGCTCGACGTCGAGGTCTTCGAGGAGCTGACCGAGCGCGGCGTGACGGCGCTGGCCCGGCACGACCTGACGGCGGGCGTGGCGTACCTGGACCGCGCGCTTCGCCTGTGGCGGGGTGACCCGCTCGCCGGGCTCCAGCCGGGCCCCGCATTGGCCGCCGAGGCCGTCCGCCTGGGCGAGCGGCGGCTCAGCGCGGCCGAGCACCTCGCCCAGATGCGCATCCGTCTCGGGCAGTACGCGGAGGCGGTGGGCGAGCTGCGCCGGCTCGTCGTCAGCCACCCGCTGCGCGAAGGGCTCTGGGCGCAGCTGCTGCTCGCGCTGTACCGGGGTGGTCGCCAGGCCGAGGCGCTGGACGCGTACCAGCAGGTGCGCCGGCTGCTCGTGGCCGAGCTTGGTGTGGAGCCCGGGCAGGAGCTGCGCCGCCTGCACCGGGCCATCGTCAGCGACGAGCTGGAGGACGTGTTCCAGCCGGCGAGCGACGAGCCGGCCGCCGCTCCCGACCCGCCCGAGCCGGCGCTGTCCCCACACCGGCAGCTGCCCATGGACATCGCCGAGTTCACCGGTCGCGAGGCGGAGCTGCGGCGGCTGCGCGCACTGGCCTCGGCCACGCTGGACGCTCCGGCAGGCGTCGACGGCGGTACGGGCACGGTGTGCGCGATCGTCGGTGCCGCGGGCATCGGCAAGACGCGGCTCGCGGTACACGTGGCGCATCTGCTCCACGCGGACGTCGTCCTCTACGCCGACCTGGCCGGCTTCACCGCCGGACGGGCGCCGGTGCCGCCGGACGCCGTACTGGAGCGGATGCTGCGCGCGCTCGGCGTGCCGGCCGAGCGGATCCCGGGTGACCTGGACGGCCGCGTGACGGTCTACCGGGACCGGCTGCGCGACCAGCGGGTCGTGCTGCTGCTGGACAACGCCGCGGACACCAACCAGGTACGCCCGCTGCTGCCCGGCAGCCCGGGGGCGTTCGTCCTGGTCACCAGCAGGCGCAGCCTGGCGTGGCTGGACGGGGTGCACATGGTGCGGCTGGACATGTTCACCACGGACGAGGCGACGGCACTGCTGGCACGCATCGCCGGCCGGGAGCGGATCGCCGCCGACCCGGCCGCCGCCCGGCGGGTGGTGGAGCTTTGCGGGCACCTCCCCGCGGCGGTGGCTGTGGCCGGGCGCCGGCTGGAGACCCGTACCGCCTGGACACCGGCCGACCTCGCGGCCCGGCTGGCGCCGGCCGACCAGCGGCTGACCGAGCTGACCGCCGGGCCCTTGGACATCCGGGCCATGTTCCACCTGTCGTACCAGGGGTTGCCGGCGGACCAGCGACGGATGTTCCGGCTGCTGGCCCTGCACCCCGGCCCGGACGCGACCGCGTCGTCCGCCGCCGCGCTGGCCGGCAGAGGCCCGGACTACGCCGACCTGCTGCTGGAGTCGCTGCTGGACGAGCACCTGATCCAGCAGACCCGGCAGGGCCGGTACCGGCTGCACGACCTGCTCCGCGGCTACGCCGGTGAGCAGGCCCGGGCGGACGAGTCCGGGGCCGAGCGGGAGGCGGGCACGAGGCGGGCGCTGGCCTGGTACCTGCACACGGCCGGACGGGCTGGCCGGCTACTCGACCCGGACCGCAAGCACCCGGAGCTGGACCCGTCCACGGCACCGCGACACGGCCTGGTGCTGGACAGCTACGAGGCGGCGCTGGGCTGGTTCGAGGACGAGTACCCGAATCTCGTCGCGGCCGTCCACCTCGCCGCGGAGCACGGCTTGTACGACATCGCCTGCCAGCTGCCCGGCGTGATGCTCCCCTACTTCGACCTCGCCGGGGTCTGGGACGACTGGATCACGGCCAACCTGATCGCGCTCGACGCGGCCGAGCGGATCGGCGACCAGATCTCGCTGGCGGACGCGGTGGACCGGCTGGGCGTGGCGTACACGCGGGCCGGCCGGCACGCGGAGGCGGTGGCCCACCACCGGCGGGCGCTGTCGGTGCGGCGCGCGGCGGGCGACCCGGCCGGGCAGGCCCGCACGCTGCACTGGCTCGGCGCGGCCTACCAGGGGCTGGGCCGGCGGACGGAAGCGGTGGAGAGCCTGCGGCTGGCGCTGCTGCTGTTTCGGATCAACGTGGACCGGCGCGGAGAGCACCTGACGCTGGTCCGGCTCGACGACGTCCAGCGGGCGCCGCGGGGCCGGCCGGTACGGGCCGCGCGCCGCTGAGGCCCAGTCTCAGGGCGCGACCGCGGCCGGCTGCCGCAGCTCGCCGGCACCGCGCGCGGCATCGGCGGCCAGCTCCAGCGCCCCGCGCAGTGCGCTGTCCGGGCCGAGCAGCGCCGGACGCACCAGCACGTGCCGGAGCACGTCGGCGCGGACCGCCGCGCGCAGCGGCTCCCAAAAGGCGTCGCCGGACTGGGAGACGCCGCCGCCGACGAGGATCACGTCGGGGTCGAGCAACAGGCCGATCATCGCGGAGGCCTGCCCGACCAGCTCGCCCGCCTCGGCGAGCACAGCGGCGGCGAGGGGGTCGCCACCCCGGGCGGCCGCGTCGACGTCCCGCGCGGTGAGCGCGCCGTCCCGGTCGAGCCGGGCCCGCAGGGCCGTGGGGTCGGTGGGGTCGCGCCGGACCGCCTCGGCGGCCGCGCGGGCGATCGCGGGACCGGACGCGAACGCCTCCAGGTGCCCCTGCCCGCCGCACGAGCAGGCGCCGGTGTCCCGCAGGCGGATGTGCCCGACCTCGCCGGCGAGCCCGTTGCGCCCGCGGTGTGGCCGGCCGCGCAGCAGCAGCGCGCCGCCGACGCCGGTGCTGATGGTCAGGTAGGCGAGGTCGATCTCGCGCTGGCCCGGCGGGATGCAGGCGTGCTCGCCGCGCGCGGCCGCCTCCGCGTCGTTGGCCACCAGCACCGGCGCGCCCAGGGCGCGCTCCATCTCGGTGGCCAGCGGCACCTGCTCCCAGCCCGGCACGTGCAACGACCGCAGTGCCGGCGGAGTGTCGAGCGAGACGTGGCCGCCGAAGCTCACGCCGATGCCCGACACCGGCCGGCCGGCGACGAGCCGGTGCGCGGCCGGCAGCAGCGCGTCCAGCACCCCGCCGGCGGTGGGTGGGGTCGGGAAGCGGTGCCGGGCCAGGTAGGGCTCGGGGCCGCCGGGATCGGGGGCGGCCACCGCGAGCGCGGTCTTGGTACCGCCGATGTCGACCGCCACCAGCAGCCCCGGCCCGGACGCGCTCACCGGGTGGCGTCCTGCCGCGCGATCCGGTCGCGCAGCACCACCGCCAACACGTGGTTGAAGATCACGTGCAGGTCTTCGATCTGCTCCATGATCTCCACCGGGGCGCGGACGGCGTGATCGGCGAGCGCGAGCATCCCGGCGGCGCTGTCGCGGGCGCCGGTGAACACGATCGTGCCCGCACCCACCAGCCGCGCGTAGCGCAGCGCGCCCAGCACGTTGCCGCTGCTCCCCGAGCCGCTGATGGCCAGCACCAGGTCGTCGGCGGTCAGCATGAGCTTGAGCTGCTCGACGTACACATCCTCGAAGCCGACGTCGTTGCCCAGCGCGGTCAGCAGCGCGGCGTTGTCGGCCAGCCCTATCACGCGCAGCCGCCGCGCGGCCGGGACGGCGAACCCCGCGCCCAGATCGGGCGACGTGTTCTTGCCCAGGTCGCAGGCGAGGTGCGAGGCGAGCGACGCACTGCCGCCGTTGCCGAGCGTGTAGACCGTGCCACCCCGGCGCCAGACGTCCATCAGGGCGTCCGACACCGCCACCAGCTGCCCGGCGTCGACGGCCGCGGTGGCGGCGCGCACCTCGTCGAGGTACCGATCGATGATCTCCTTCGGCACGCCCTTGCCCTCCGTCTCGTCGCCCGCGAACCCTTGCGCCGCGGCCCTTGAACAAATTATGTTTTCGACTCAAACATAAAGCACGCTAAGGGCTCACCCATAACCACGTCAAGGCTCACGGACCGTAGTCTGAACGGAACTGAGATGACCCCACAGACCGAGCACCGCACCCTCACCCGCGCCGCCCGCGCCGGCACCGCGCCGTGGTGGGAGGGCGCCGTCATCTACCACATCTACCCGCGCAGCTTCCGCGACTCCGACGGCGACGGCGTGGGCGACCTCGCCGGGCTCCGGGCCGAGCTGCCCTACCTGCGCTGGCTCGGCATCGACGCCATCTGGCTGTCGCCGTTCTACGCCTCACCCGCCGTCGACTTCGGGTACGACGTCGCGGACCACAGCGCGGTCGACCCGGCGATGGGCAGCCTCGCCGACTTCGACGCGATCGTCGCCGAGGCCCACCGGGCCGGCATCCGGGTGCTTGTCGACTTCGTCGGCAGCAACACCTCGGTGCGGCACCCGTGGTTCGTGGAGTCGCGCTCGTCGCGCGAGTCGCCGCGCCGCGACTGGTACATCTGGGCCGACCCCGGCCCCGGCGGCGGCCCGCCCAACAACTGGATCAGCGTCTTCGGCGGCCCGGCGTGGACCTGGGACCCGCAGACCGCGCAGTACTACCTGCACTCGTTCCTGCCCGAGATCCCGGACCTCAACTGGCGCAACCCCGCGGTCGAGACGGCGATGCTCGACGTGCTGCGGTTCTGGATGGACCGAGGGGTCGACGGGTTCCGCATCGACGCCGCCGAGCACCTGCTCAAAGACCCGCTGCTGCGGGACAACCCGCCGGCCGCGCCGGTCAACGACGGCCATCCGAAGAACCTTGGCGAGTACGACCGGCTTCGCCACCTCTACGACCGAGGGCACGCCGACATCCACCCGCTGTACCAGCGCATCCGCCGCCTGCTGGACGAGCACCGGCCGGGCGCACCGCACCTCGCGATCGCCGAGATCGTGCCCGAGCCGGGCGTCGGGCTCGACCACTGGGCCAGCTTCTACGGCGCCGCGCTGGACGAGATCCACATGCCGATGAACCTGACGCTGCCCGCCCTGCCGTGGGACGCGGCGAGCTTCGGCCAGGCGCTCGCGCAGGTCGAGGCGGCGATCCCGCCCGGCGGCGGCCCGACGGTCGCGCTGGGCAGCCACGACGAGCCCCGGGTCGCGTCCCGGTACGGCTCGGCCCAGGCCCGCTGCCTGCTCGCCGTGCTGCTCACCCTGCGCGGTACCGCGGTGCTCTACTACGGCGACGAGCTCGGCCTGCCCGACAGCCCGGTGCGCCCCGGCGAGGAGCGCGACCCGTGGGGGCGGCGCAATCCGGCGTTCAACCGCGACCTCGGCCGCACGCCGATGCCGTGGTCCGCCGCCGGCCAAGCGGCCGGGTTCACCACGGCCGCCGAGCCGTGGCTGCCGCTGCCGGAGGGCGCACACCGGCTCAGCGTGGCCGCCCAGCGCGCCGACCCGGGCAGCACGCTGCTGCTCACGCGGGCGCTACTGGCGCTGCGGCGCCGCTCCCCCGCGCTGCGGCAGGGCACGTACCGGCCGCTGGAGCTCGGTGCCGACCTGCTCTGCTACGAGCGGCGGTGGGGGTCGGACACGGTCGTCGTGGTCGCCAACTTCGCCGCCGGTCCACGGGAGATCCGCGCTCCCGGGCGCGGACCCTGGACACTCGCCGCGCGCACCGGCGCCGCCACCCAACTGCGTGGCGACGCGCTGTCCCTGGGCGGCTACGAGGCGGCGGTGCTGCGGCTCAGCGCGGGCGAAGCACCGCGGCCGGATCGCTGAGCAGCGGTTCGAGGGCGTACTCGGCGGCACCGAGGAAGGAGGCGTCGGCGCGGCGGGAGGCGGGCAGGATCGGCACGTCGCGCGCTTCGGCGGAGAAGCCGCGCTCCTGGAGCACCCGCCGGGTCGGCACCGGGCTGAGCGCGTACAGGTCGGCGAGGTAGCCGCCCAGCACGATCCGGTCCGGCCCGAGGATGTGTACCAGGCTGGCCAGGCCGGTGCCGAGCGCGGTGGACACGATCCGCACCGCCTCGACCGCCGCCGGCCGCCCAGCCCGGGCGTCCTCGAGCACCCCCGCGACCGCCCCGGCCAGCGAAGCCGGCTCCGGCGGGTCGGGGACGCCCGCGGCGCGCAGCAGCGCCCGCTCGTCCACCTCGGTCTCCCAGCAGCCCACCGCCCCGCACCGGCAGCGGACGCCACGCGGGTCGACCGTCATGTGTCCGATCTCCCCGGCGTAACCGCCGCTCGCCCCCAGGACGGTGCCCTCGTGCACGATGCCGCCACCGACGCCGACGTCGCTGTGCACGTACAGCAGGCGCCGGGCGCCGGCCCCGGCACCCCGCCGGTACTCGGCGACCGCGCCCAGGTCGGCGTCGTTGGCCACCACCACGTGCTGGACGAGCCCGCCCGCGCCGGCCCGCCCGGCGCCGAGCCCGTCGCTGAGCAGCGCGCCGAGCGCCACGTCCCGCCAGCCCAGGTTGGGCGCGAGGTGCACGAAGCCGTCCCGGCCGCGCACGATCCCCCAGCAGGCAACACCCACCGCCTGGTACGGCGCGGCGGTGCGCCGGCGGGCCGCGCCGCGCAGCCGCTCGACGAGGGTGGCGACGCTCTGCTCGGTGGACGCGGCCGGATCCCAGGGCCACTCGTGCCGGCTCAGCACCCGGCCGCCCAGCCCCACGACCGCCAGCCGGAAGCCCTCCACGGCCAGGTCGACGGCGAGCACGGTGGCACCGGTCGGCACGGTGTCGAAGACCGGCGACGGGCGGCCCCGCGTGCCCGGCAGCTCCGGCGAGCGCTCCACCAGCAGGCCGCCCCGGACCAGCATGTCCAGCAGGACGCCGACCGTGCCCCGGGCCAGCCCGAGCCGCTCGGTGATCGCGGCGCGGGTCATCGCCCCGTCCTCGTGCACCAGCCGCAGCACCCGCCCGAGGTTGTCCCGCCGCAGGTCGGCGGTGGTGGGGGCGGGCGACGACTTTAGTGCCGGTCGCGAACTTTGGCTGGCCACGCCAAAGAGAGTAGCCCGGCCGATTTTTTGTTAACCCTTGACTACCGCCACGTTAATTAATTACTGTCGCGAACAAATCTTGCAGCTCGGCCCTCCAGAAGGGGTATGGCCATGAGCAACAGACGACTGCTTCGGCTCACCGCCGGTTTCTCCCTTGCCGTCACCGCCCTCGCCGCCTGTAGCGAGAGCACCGCACCCGACAGCGCCGCGCCGGGAGGTGCGGTCAGCGGCGACGTGTCGGTCATGGCGGTGTGGACCGGCGAGGAGCGCGCCGCGTTCCAGGCCGTGCTCGACGGCTTCACCCGCGACCATCCGGGTGTACGGGTCACCTACACCTCGGCCGGCAACAACCTGCCCACCGTCCTCGGCACCGCCGTGGAAGGCGGCGACCCGCCCGACCTCGCCGTCGTGCCGCAGCCCGCGCTGGTCACGCAGTTTCGTGAGCGGGGCGCGCTGAAACCGCTCGACTTCCTGCGCGCCGGGGTAGAGGCCGACTTCCCGCCCGACATCGCCCGGATCGGCGTCGCCGACGGTCACATGTACTCGTTCGTCTTCAAGGCGGCCAACAAGTCCACCCTCTGGTACAACGTGGCGGCCTTCGAGGACGCGGGCGTCAAGCCGCCCGGCACCTGGGACGAGCTGATCGCGGCGGCGGGCACGCTCAAGGCGGCCGGCACCCCGGCGTACGCGATCGCCGGCGCCGACGGATGGACCCTCACCGACCTCTTCGAGAACATCTACCTGCGCCAAGCCGGTCCGGAGAAGTACGACCAGCTCGCCGCCCACGAGATCCCGTGGACCGACCCATCCGTCGTCGCGGCGCTGCGCACCATGACCCAGGTGCTCGGCGACAGCGCCAACATCGCCGGGGGCACGACCGGCGCGCTCCAGACCGACCTGCCCACCGCCTCCGCCAAGGTGCTCAGCGACAAGCCCAGCGCGGCGGTCGTGATCGAAGGCGATTTCGTGCCGACCGCGATCGCCGACAACCCAGCCGTGAAGGGCGGCGAGCACTACGCCGTCGTACCCTTCCCGTCCATCGGCGGCAGCGACCCGGCCACCGTGGTCGGCGGCGGCGACTCCGTGGTGATGTTCGCCGACTCGCCGGCGAGCCGGGCACTGGCCACCTACCTGACGACGCCCGCCGCGGCGCGGATCTGGGCCGAGCGGGGCGGCTTCTCCTCACCCAACCGGCAGCTTCCCGGCGACGCGTACCCCGACGAGCTCGCCCGCACCACCGCCAACGCGGTCGCCAACGCCAAGACGTTCCGCTTCGACATGTCCGACCTCGCGCCGGTCGCCTTCGGCGGCACGGCCGGGCAGGGCGAGTTCAAGCTCCTCCAGGATCTGCTGGCCAATCCGTCCGATGTGGACGGTACGGCGAAGCGGCTGGAGGCGGCGGCCGCCGCGGCGTACGGCGGTTAGACCGGTGGTCGCGACCCAGCCCAAGCCCACGCGGACGGTGTCCCGGCCGTCCCCCGCCCCGGCACGCCCGCACCACCGGCCGCCGGGGCGGTGGCGGCAGCCGCTCCTCGCCGCCGCCTTCCTCGCCCCGGCACTGTCCATCCTCGCCGTCTGGATCGTCTACCCGACCGTGCGTACCGTGCTGCGCAGCCTCTTCGGCCGCGACCCGCAGGACTTCGTCGGGCTGGACAACTACCACACGCTCTTCACCACCGACACGCTGACGATGGCGATCCGCAACAACGCGCTGTGGGTCGCCGTCGTCCCGCTCACCGTCACCGCGATCGGCACCGTGCTCGCGGTCCTCACCGAGCGGATCCGCTGGGCCGCGGCGTTCCGCACGGCCGTCTTCATGCCGATGGCGGTCTCGATGTTCGCCGCCGGCGTGATCTGGCACGTGATGGCGGAAAAGGACCCGCAGCGCGGCACGCTCAACGCGGTCGTGGGCGTCGTCCACGACGCGGTCAACCCCACCGGTGTACTCGCCACCGGTCGCCCGTCCACCCCCGCGCTCACCGGCGACCCGGGCAGCGGCATCGCGCTGCGCGACCCGGTGCGCCCCGGGCAGAGCGCGCCGCTCGGGCTCACCGGGATACCCACGCGCGAGGTGCCACCGGGCTCGGTGCCCGCGGCGATACCGGCCGCCGGCCCTGACCAGATCACCGGTACGGTCTTCCGCGACTTCTCCCCCGGCGGCGGGCAGCCCGGTGTCGTGGAGCCGGGCGAGGCGGGCATCCCCGGCGCGACCGTCGAGCTTCGGGACACCGGCGGGCGGGTGCTCGCCACCACGCACACCTCGGCCGACGGCGGCTTCCGGTTCAGCGGCCTGGACCCCGGCGACTACCGCGTGGCGATCGGGCGGGACACGTTCGCCGCGCCGTTCGAGGGCGTCGACTGGCTCGGCCCCAAGCTCATCACCCCGACCATCATGATCGCGTACACCTGGATGTGGGCCGGCTTCGCCATGGTGCTGATCGCCGCCGGGCTGGCCGCCATCCCCCGCGACGTACTGGATGCGGCCCGGATCGATGGCGCCTCCGAGTGGCAGGTCTTCCGCCGCGTCACCGTGCCGCTCCTCGCCCCGGTTCTGACCGTCGTACTCGTCACCATGGTCGTCAACGTCCTGAAGGTCTTCGACATCGTGATGGCGGTCGCCGGTGAGTCCACACAGGACGATGCCAACGTCATCGCGCTGGCGATGTGGCGCACGTCGTTCACCGGCGCCAACAACTACGGGCTCGGTTCCGCCATCTCGGTCGTGCTCTTTCTGCTCGTACTCCCCGCGCTCGCCCTCAACATCCGCCGCTTCCGCCGGGAGGGACGCAGATGACCGCGCTCCGCAGGCTCCCCGTCCAGCTGCTGCTCGGCGGGATCGCCCTGCTGTGGCTCGTGCCCACCTTCGGGCTGCTGCTGACCTCGCTGCTGCCACCGTCCGTCATCGAGAGCGGCGGCTGGTGGACGGTGCTCGCCAAGCCACGGCTCATGACGCTCGACAACTACCGCGCCATGTTCGCCGACCGCCAGCTCGTCGACGCGCTCGTCACCACCTGCGTCGTCGCGGTCGGCAATACGGCGCTGCTGGTGCTGATCTCCGCACTGGCCGGCTACGCGTTCGCCTGGCTACCGTTCCGCGGCCGGGACGGGCTCTTCCTGGTCGTGGTCGGGCTGCTCGTCGTACCCCTCCAGATCGCGCTGATCCCCATCTTCTCGCTCTACAACGCGACCGGCCTCTTCGACACCGCGGCCGGCCTGATCCTCTTCCACGTCGCGTTCGGCCTGCCGTTCGGCATCTTCCTGCTACGCAACGCCCTGCTGGAGATCCCCGTCGAGATCATCGAATCGGCACGCCTGGACGGCGCGTCCGAGGCACGCGTCTTCACCCAGCTCATCCTGCCGCTCAGCCGCCCGGCGATCGCCGCGCTGGCCATCTTCCAGTTCCTCTTCACCTGGAACGACCTGATCGTGGCCCTGACCCTCGGCCGCGCCACCCAGCCCTTGACCGTCGCCATCTTCGCCCAACTCCGGCAGTACGGCGCGAACATCGACATCATCGCCCCCGCGGCGTTCATCTCGCTGGCCATCCCGCTCGCGGTGTTCCTCGCACTCCAGGGCGCCTTCACCCGCGGCCTACTAGCCGGCTCCACCAAGGGCTGACCGCCCGCTTGCTCGTGGGCCTTACGGTTGATCAGGGACTTTATGGACTGACACGCCGGCCGACACGCCCACCAAGTCCCTGATCAACCGGGCTAGCGGCCGGGTCGTGGGCGGACGGGGTGGTCGCGTGGAGAATCTTCTGTTCGTTGGGTTGATTGGGGGCGTCGTTGCTGTTGCGGTCGTGCTTGCGCGGCGGCCGGGGCGGCCCGCGGTTCGCCGGCGGTACGGCCATGACGTTGGCCCGGAGACCGAACTCCACGGTGACGGCGGTCCGACGGCCGGTTCTGGCGGCGGCTGGGGCGGCGACAGCGGCAGCTGGGGCGGCGGAGGCGGGGGCGGTGATGGCGGCGGAGGAGGCGGAGGCGGGAGCTGAAGCGCCGGGCGTGATCGGCGAGCGCCTGCGGAAGGCCACTGTGGACAGCAACTGGCCCGGAGGCCGAACGGCCGGATCCGCGGGGCGAGCGCCAGATTTCGGTGGTGGGCGCGACGCCTTGCGGGAGCGGCATCGTCAGTGGCTGTCCGCGCACCCGCTTCCTTGATCGGCACGGTCGGGTTGGCGTACGCGAGAGATCGTGGTATCCAACTGCCCCTCCAGGGGCAAGTAGGTACCACGATCTGCCAGACGGCGGCCCGTCGTAGCGTCGAGCAAGCTTGGCGCGCGGACCGGCAGCGAAGGTCGCCGTCGGCCGACCGCGACCCGGGGTGAGCTCGCCCAGCCGCGATGGGTGAGGCCGCGGGAGCGACGGTCTGGACCACTGCGGACGTCGCGGTAGCCCAATCTCCTTGATTTTGGACCTTTATCCGCGACAAGACGCCGAGGCTACCCAAACTCCAAAGGCTCTCTAGTCTAGGCGCGCGAGGTGGTCAGGAGCGTCGCGCCGGAAAGCGTTAGTGGCGACCAGGCTGGTGCGCCGGACGTGCCGTGCTTGGGGTCGATGCCTGTGAAGACTCGGCCGCCGATCCGCACGCGCACGTGGCGGGCGTCCCAGTCCACTGTGGCCCGTTGCCGTACGCGGCCGGGGCAGCGCCAGGCGCGGTCGGCGTACCGCACGATGCTTGAGTGGCCGTGCACCTGTCCAAAGGGGACGAAGCCGCCCTGGGCGTAGTGGTGCAGCCAGGGCTCGTACAGCTCCCAGCCCGCCTCCGCCCAGAACGGCCCGGCGCCCTCGTCGCGTGCCACTACCCCGCCCTGCCAGATCAGCGCCGGCCGTTCGTTGAGCAGGCGCGCGGCCGCCGCGGCCGTGGCCGGCTCGCCCAGCTCCCGCCACGCCCGCGCGGTCAGACCGGCGTGCGTGGCGAGCAGGTCGTCGCCCTCGGCGGTGCGCACCGCGGCCGCGACGCCGAGCGAGCCGCGCTCCCACCACTCCCGCAGCAGGGCGGCGTCGCCGTCGCCGATCGGCTCGGGCCAGAAGCGGCTGGCGCCGGGAAGGTGCTGCGCCTCGTGGTTACCGGCGAGCTGCACCCACTGGTCCGGCTGGCGCTCGAGGAAGCTGGCGACGAGGGCGAGCACTCCGGCGCTGTCCGGTCCGCGGTCGACGAGGTCACCGACCTGGACGACGACGAGATCGTCGGGCAGGCGGTCGTCGTGTGCGCCGGCTTCGGTGAGGGCGGCCCGCAGTTGGTCGGGATGCCCACCCACGTCACCGATGAGGACCACACGCGTCACGGCCGCCTCCTGATCACCCGCTCACGGTGCGCAAGGGTACCCGCGGGCGCTGGCCGCTTGTGTTCGGACACAAGTGGGGCGGGTGGAAGCTTGCGGCACCGCCCGAAGACACTCCCACCGCTTCCTTGCGACCTTGTTACGACCAGGCACACGGCGGGCGAGGAGGGGTCGATGGGCGTCGAGCGGATACGGCCGTTCCGGCCGCGGATACCGGCGTTCCTCGCGTACGCGCTGCACGCGCTCCTCGCGGAGAACGCCTTCTACCGGCGGCTGGCCGCGTACGTCGAGCGGCGTCCGGTGCTGTACCGGTGGTTCACGGCGGGCGAGCGGGTCACCAAGGAGCGGCTCTTCGGCTGCCGGATGTGTGGCCAGTGCGCGCTGCCCACCACCGGGTACGCGTGCCCGATGACCTGCCCCAAGCAGCTGCGCAACGGGCCCTGCGGCGGGGTGTCGCCGGACGGCTCGTGCGAGGTGGACCGTACCCAGCAGTGCGTCTGGGTCACGGCCTGGACCCGCGCGAAGGATGCGGGCCGGGACGCGGACCTCGACCTGCTCCAGCGTCCGGTGGACAACCGGCAGTGGACGCGCAGCTCGTGGATCAACTACTGGCAGGGGCGGGACGAGGGGCTGGCCGTCGCCTACGACGATGACGACCCGCACCCGGCGCTGGCGGGCCGGCGATGAGCGAGTCTGGCCTGAAAGCGCGGACGGCGGCCAGCGGGCTGCGCGGTGCGCTGGCCGACGGACGGTTCGTGGTGACGGCCGAGGTGGCGCCGCCGCGGGACGCGGACACCGAGGCGATCGCGCGCAAGGTCGGCGCGCTGCGCGGGTGGGTGGACGCCGCGAACGTGACCGACAACCAGGGCGGCAACGTCCGGATGTCCAGCCTCGCCGGCAGCATCCTGGTGCAGCGTGCCGGGCTCGACCCGGTGATGCAGCTGACCTGCCGCGACCGCAACCGGCTCGCCTTGCAGTCCGACCTCATCGGCGCGGCGGCGCTCGGCATTCGCAACGTGCTGCTGCTCACCGGGGACCATCCGACGCTCGGTGACCACCCGGACGCCAAGCCGGTCTTCGACCTCGACGGGGTGCAGCTGGTCTGGACCGCGCGGACGCTCCGCGACGAGGGGACGCTGCTGTCCGGCAAGCGGCTCGGGGTACGGCCGTCGTGGCTGATCGGCACGGTGGAGAACCCATTCGCCCCGCCGGCCGAGCTGCGGGCCCGGCGCCTGGCGAAGAAGGTGGCCGCGGGCGCGGAGTTCGTGCAGACGCAGTACGTCTTCGACGTCGACGCCTTCGCCCGCTGGCTGCGCCCACTGCGCGACGAGGGCGTGACCGAGCGGTGCGCGGTGATCGCCGGGGTGGGGCCGATCCGGTCGCGGCGGATGCTGTCGTTCCTGACCGGCACCGTGCCCGGCATCCACGTGCCGGAGTCGGTGCGCAGGAGGCTGGCCGGTGTGCCGGAGCAGCGGGTCGAGGAGGAAGGGCGGCGCGTCTGCGTGGAGACGATCGAGGCCCTGGCCGCGCTCGACGGCGTGCGCGGCGTGCACCTGATGGTCTTCGGCCATGAGGACGAGGTACCCGACATCGTGCGGCAGGCCGGGATCCGGCAGGCCACGAAGGGTGGCGACGATGCTGATTGACTTCCGGCCGCACGCGCGGCTCCGCTCCGGCAAGCCGGTCGACCTCACGGCCTCGGTCGGCCCGGTCGTCTCCGCGCTCGCGGACTCCGAATGGGACCTCGGCCGGGTGCGCGTGGTCTGCGACTGGGTGCAGTACAAGGAAAACTTCCGCGACGCCGTGGACCTTCGGCCGATACTGTCCACTCCGGAGGGTCTGGAGGTCGCCGTCGACGTCCGGCGCGGCCCCGGCGTCCCGAGCCTGAGCGGCGACTCAGGCGACCGGGCCTACCTCGAAGACTGGGTGCCCGGCTCGGCGAGCTGCGTCTGGGACTTCAACGCCCTCTACTGGAGAGCGTTGGAGCTGTGGGAGAAGTCGTCCGGCCGGGGCTACGAGCAGGCGCTGCCGGGCGGCGAGAGCGACGCCCGCAACCGCGACGCCGCCCACGAGGTGATCGAAGGGCTCTTCGACGTCTGGGAGACGCTGGAGCTCAAGGCGGCCCTCCCCGAGGAGTTGGTCGTCGTCGAGCTCGGCGTCGGCAACGGCAACCAGGCCAAGGTATTCCTCGACGAGTTCCGCCGCCTGGACCGCGCTCGGGGCACCGACTACTACCGTCGGCTGCACTACCTCATGTGCGACTACTCCCAGCACGTCCTCGACCTCGCCGGTGAGACCGTCGCCGACCACGCCGGCCGGGTCAGCTCGGTCGCCCTCGACGCTACGCGGCCGCTGACCTCGCTGGGGTTCCTGAAGTACAAGGTGTTCCTCGTCTACGTGTCCAATGTGTACGACAACCTGCCGACCGACGAGGTGGCCCAGATCGGCGGTCGCACGTATGCGGTGCAGACCCGCGCCTACCTGCCCGCACAGGGCGCGAAGACGGATCTGGTGCACAAGCTGCTCCGCCTCGGCCCGCTGCTGCTGACCGAGGTGGCACCCGAGGAGTTCCCCGACCTCGACACGGCCGTGGCGTTCTGGCGGCAGGCGTGGTCGACGGTGCGCCTGGAGGAGCGGTACGTGCCGCTGCCCGGGCTCGACGAGTACGCGGTCACGCCGAAGTTCAGCGGCGAGGCGCTTCGCCCGCTGCTGGAGTCGGGAGCCGACGTGCGCATGCACGTGAGCAACGGCGCGGTGGCCAGCTTCACCGACAGCCTCCAGCTCCTGCACCCGTACGGCCGGCTGATCTGCCACGACATCTTCGTCACCGGCGTGGAGGGGTATCGCAGCCAGTTCCGCGGCCCGGGCAAGTACGACGGCTCGGTCGTCAACTGGGTCAACGGCCCGCTGATCGCCCACATCGGACGGCGGTGTGGCTTCGACGTCCACTTCGAACAGTTCCGGCACCGTACCGCCGGCAACATCGTGACGATGACCGCCCAGGTGAGGGAGTGACCATGGCGCTACCGCTGCTGCCCACGACGGTCGTCGGCTCGTACCCCGTGCCGGAGTGGATGGAACGACTCAAGACCGAGTACTTCCGCGGCAAGATGAGCTACGGCCAGCTCCAGGAAGTGCACGACATGGCGGTCAAGGCGGCCCTGCGTGACCAGGAGCTGGCCGGGATCGACATCGTCTCCGACGGCGAGCTGCGCCGGGACAACGACATCGACTACACGCTCGCCCGGATGCCCGGCATCGAGATCCCCGAGCCGGTCAAGGATTTCTACTTCGACTACTACGAGGCGCGGGCGGCCGCGCTCCCCGAGGTGACCGGGCCGTCGCCGCTGGGGCTGGCCGCCGACTACGCGTTCACCTCGGCCCAGACGAAGGCGCCCGTCAAGTTTTCGTTCACCGGCCCGTTCTCGCTGTCCTGCCGGGTCCACGACCGCGGCCGGTTCAGCCAACGCGACCTGGTGATGGCGATGGCGCGGGTGCTCAACGCCGAGGCCCGTGCCCTGGCGGAGCTGGGCGCGACGCTGCTCCAGATCGACGAGCCGTTCCTGGCCGGGCACACCGACCAGGTCGCGCTCGCGGTCGACGCGATCAACGCGGTAACCGACGGCGTCGACGTCACCTGGGCGCTGCACGTCTGCTACGGCAACCGGTACGCCCGCCCCTCCTGGGAAGGGCACTACGACTTCCTCTTCCCCGACGTCCTTCAGGCCGACGTCGACCAGCTCGTGCTGGAGTTCGCCCGCAAGGGCGACGGCGACCTGACGATCATCGACAAGTTCGGCTGGCCCGGCGCTGTCGGGCTCGGCGTCGTCGACGTGAAAAGCGACGAGGTCGAGACCCCCGAGCTCGTCGCCAACCGCATTCGCCGGGCTCTGCGGCACATCGGGGCCGACCGGCTCCTCGTCAACCCGGACTGCGGGCTGCGCAACCTGAGCGCCGTGACCGCGCGGGCGAAGCTGGCCGCGATGGCCCGCGGCGCCCGGATGGTCCGGGACGAGCTACCTTCCCTCTCCGTCTCGCAAGGAGCGACACCGTGAGCAAAGTGGACTTTCTCTTCACGTCCGAGTCGGTCACCGAAGGGCACCCGGACAAGGTCGCGGACGCGATCTCCGACGCGGTGCTCGACGCCGCGCTGACCGCCGACCCACAGTCGCGGGTCGCCTGCGAGACCCTCGTCACCACCGGCATGGCCGTGCTCGCCGGCGAGATCACCACGCCGGTGCAGCTCGACTACACGCGCATCGTCCGCGACACGATAACGCGCATCGGGTACGACGACGGCGCGTACGGCTTCGACGGCGAACACTGCGCCGTGCTCGTCGCGCTGGACCGGCAGTCGCCGGACATCGCGCAGGGTGTCGACCAGGCGCAAGAGCACCGCGAAGGGCTCTCGGACGACGCGTTCGACCGGGTGGGTGCCGGCGACCAGGGCATGATGTTCGGCTACGCCTGCGACGAGACGCCCGAGCTGATGCCCATGCCGATCACGCTCGCCCACCGCCTGGCCCGAAGGCTGGCCGAGGTGCGCCGCACCGGCGTCGTCGACTACCTGCGGCCGGACGGCAAGACGCAGGTGACGATCCGGTACCGCGGCGGGGTACCGGTCGGGATCGAGCGGGTGCTCGTCTCCACCCAGCACGCCGAGGAGGCGACGGCCGACCGCATCCGCGCGGACATGTGGCAGCACGTGGTGGCCCCGGTCCTCCCTCCTGAGCTGTACGACGCCGCCGAGTTGCGCGCGGGGCTGCTGGTCAACCCCACCGGGCGGTTCGTCATCGGCGGGCCGGTCGGCGACGCCGGGCTCACCGGCCGCAAGATCATCATCGACACGTACGGGGGTTTCGCCCGCCACGGCGGCGGCGCGTTCTCCGGCAAGGATCCGTCCAAGGTGGACCGCTCGGCGGCGTACGCGGCCCGTTACGTGGCGAAGAACGTGGTGGCCGCCGGGCTGGCGAGCCGGGCCGAGGTGCAGGTGGCGTACGCGATCGGCGTGGCCCGGCCGGTCTCGCTGCTGGTCGACACGTTCGGCACCGAGCGCGTCGACCCCGCCCTGATCGACCGGCTCGTCGAGGACTGCTTCGACCTGCGCCCGGCGGCGTTCCGCGGCTACCTCGGCCTGCACAGCCCCATCTACGCGGCCACCGCCTCGTACGGCCACTTCGGACGCTCCGATGTGGACCTGCCGTGGGAGCGCACCGACCGGGCGGAGGAGCTGCGGAAGGCCGCCGGCCTCGCCGAGCCCGCGGTGGTGCGGGCGGCATGACCACGACCGTCTCCGAGCGGCCCGCCACGCGTGCGCCGATCGAGCCCGCCGAGGCCGGCGACATCGCCCGCCTCGTCGTGTCCTGCTCGGACGGACCGGGCATCGTCGCGCTGATCACCTCGTTCCTGCACCGGCACGGGGCGAACATCCTCCAGTCCGACCAGTTCTCCACCGGTGCCACGGGCGGCCGGTTCATGCTCCGCACCGAGTTCCACCTCGCGCGGCTGCGGGAGCGGATGCACCTGCTGGAGCGGCAGTTCGACGTCGAGGTGGCGCGGCGGTTGGGCGCGGAGTTCCGGCTGCGGGCCGCGGCTACGCCCACCCGCGTGGCGATCTTCGTGTCCCGGTACGACCACTGCCTGCTCGACCTGCTGTGGCGGGCCCGGCGTGGTGAGCTGCCGATCCAGGTGGCCGCTGTGGTGTCCAACCACCCCGACCTGGAGCCCGACGTGGCCGCGTTCGGCACTCCGTACGTGCATGTGCCAGTCACCCGGGCCACCAAGCCGGCCGCCGAGCGGGTCCAGCTCGACCTGCTCCGCGGCGAGGTGGACCTCGTGGTGCTGGCCCGGTACATGCAGATCCTCTCCGGCGACTTCCTCGACCAGGTCGGTGTACCCGTGATCAACATCCACCACTCCTTCCTGCCCGCGTTCGCCGGCGCCAGCCCGTACGAGCAGGCCAGGCAGCGCGGGGTCAAGCTCATCGGCGCCACCGCCCACTACGCCACCGAGGACCTTGACGAGGGGCCGATCATCGAGCAGGACGTGGTGCGCGTCTCGCACCGGGCCGGCGTCGCCGACCTGAGCCGCAGCGGCGCCGACATCGAGCGCACCGTGCTCGCCCGCGCGGTCGGCTGGCACTGCGCCGACCGCGTCTTCGTCCACGGCACCACGACGGTGGTGTTCTGATGGCGGCCGGCCCGATCGCGGTCACCGGCTCGATCGCGACCGACCACCTCATGCACTTCCCCGGCCGGTTCCGCGAACAGTTCATCGCCGAACGCCTCGACCGGATCTCGCTGAGCTTCCTCGTCGACGACCTGGAGATCCGGCGCGGCGGGATCGCCGCGAACATCGCCTTCTCCCTCGGCGTCCTCGGCCGGCGCCCGGTCCTCGTCGGTGCCGTCGGTGCCGACTTCGCCGACTACCGCTCGTGGTTGGAACGGCACGGCGTCGACTGCGGCGGCGTGCTGACCGTCGAGGGCGCGCACACGCCGCGGTTCACCTGCACCACCGACGAGGACCAGTGCCAGATCGCCTCGTTCTACCCGGGCGCCATGGCCGCCTCGGCGAGCATCGACCTCGCGCCGATCATCGCCTCCCGAGGGGTGTCGCTCGTGCTCGTCGGGGCGAGCGCCCCGGAGGCGATGCTCGCCCACACCGCCCAGGCACACCAGCTCGGCGTGCCGGTCGCCGCCGACCCGTCGCAGCAGCTGCCGCGCCTGGACCGGGACGAGTGCCGGGCGCTTGTCGACGGCGCCGCGTACCTGTTCACCAACGAGTACGAGTGGGAGCTGCTGGTACGCCGCACCGGCTGGTCCGAACGCCAGATCACCGACCGCGTGGGCATGCGGATCACCACGCTGGGCGGCAAGGGAGCGCGCATCGCCACCCGCGGGGAGGCCGAGATCCAGGTGAACGCGGTCCCAGCCCGCCAGATCCTAGACCCGACCGGCGTAGGCGACGCGTTCCGCGCCGGCTTCCTAGCCGGACTCGACAGCGGCCTGCCGGTCACCCACGCGGCGCAGCTAGCCTCGCTGGTGGCCACCGCGGTGCTGGAGAGCGTCGGCAGCCAGGAGTGGACACTGACACCCGCCGACGGCACCGCCCGCCTCACCGACGCCTACGGCCCCGAAGCCGCCGCCGCGATCACCCCCTACCTGCCAACATCCACCTGAGAAACGGCCGCCGCCCGCCTCCAACACAGCCCGGAGGCGGGCACGCACCGGTGGTGACCTCTTCAGGCAATTTGCCCCCGTCCGCGCCAGCGGCGGACCGTATGCTCCCGCGGGCACCGCTCCGGCCGGCGGCTCGCTAGCGCTCCCCGAACCCCCGACCTCCACTGCCAGCCCCGCGGGTCAAGCCCACCCCACACCACCCACGCCGCCAGCCCGCCGCCGCGAACCCAAGGCCGCCAACCCGGCCCCGCCAGCGCGGGGCCGCCAGTCCGGCACCGCGCCGCGCAACGGTCGGTGGTGCTGTCGCGGACGCACTTGCTCTGCTTCCCTATGGTCGCCCCGACTTCCGCTGCCAGGCTCGCCGGTCAAGCCCATCCCGTCGCTGCGGGGCGTAGAGAACTGGTCGGAACTGCCCGCTGGTCCCCCGCCCGCCGCGTCCGTCACGGGACCAATCAAGATCTCGACAAAATCCCTGATTTTGTTGCCTCAACCCTCGCGGGAAGCACCAAAATCAGGGATTTTGTCTGGATCATGACCGGCATCGTGGTGGTGCGTCGCTGGGGTGGCTACCTCTATGCCAACGGCGGGAGATCTCCGCCTGGCTCGTCGGGGCGTGGCCTTGATCGGTGGGTGCTCTGCTTGTCCGTGGCGCGAAATTGCCCCTCCAGGGGAAATTTCTCGACACAATCGCAGTGCGACACCGTGCTGCTCACGTCGATCAAGGAAATCTACGGCCGCCGGCCTTGAGCGGCGTCTTCGCGTGAAGGTTTGACCCCGTCAACGCGAATCTGCGGCCGCCGGCCCTCGATCGACCCCCGACCCCGAAAGCTCCATATAGCGAGCAAAGCAAGACATCTTGCCCACAACACCCGGCCGACCGGCGCGAGGTGAGATCGCCAGCCTAACGGCGGCGCTCTCCCGAGGCCCTTTCGGGGCGCGTTTGGGTGTCCGTCCACAATGGTCCGGTCCGCGATCCACAGCCCGTCCCGGTCGGCGCGTCCAGGCGCGGTGGCACGAGCACCTGCGGGGCTTGGCCCGCGGAGCTGGCAGCGGAGGCCGGGGATTTCGGCGAGCCCTGGCGAGCCGCCGGCCGGAGCGGTGCCCGCGGGAGCATACGGTCCGCAGCTGGCGCGGACGGGGGCAAATCTGGCTGAAGGAACACGCGGCGAGCGCGAACCGGCCCTGAAAGGTCGCTTAGAAGTAGAGGGACAGGGCGGTTTCGCGGAGGACGGCGTCGGCTTCGTGGGGTGGGAGGGTGCGGACCGAGGCGCGGGCGGTCTCGACCATGTCCGGGTACGGCAGGCGGGTCTGGGTGATGTCGGAGCCCCACAGCACGCGGCCGGCGCCGAAGCGGGCGACCAGCCACTCGACCAGGGCCGCCGGGTCGCCGCCCCAGCGGCGCACCTGCATCGCGTTGAGCGTTGTCACCTTGACGTGCAGCCGGGAGAGGTCGGCTAGGCGCAGCAGGTCTTCGGTGCCGGCGAATGCCGGTGGGCGGTCGACGCCGATGCTGCCCACGTGGTCGACCACCACGTCGACGTCGGGGAAGCGGCGCATCATGTCGCCGAGCGTGGCCAGGCTCTCGGCCCGGTTCCAGCGGTACATGTGCAGGCACAGTGACACGCCCAGCTCGGCCGCGCGTGCCCAGACGCGCGCGGCGTGTTCGCCGGCGAACCAGGCGGTGCCGGGCGGGCCGCCGGTCGGGGTGCCGGCGCCGGCGGTGAAGCGCATCGCGACGGCGCCCGCGTCGGCGAGCTTGGCCGCCACCTCGGCCGCGTCCGGGCGGTCGGCGTCGAGCATGCAGACCGGGGCGAGGCGAGGGCGCAGGCGGCGGGCCGAGTCTAGGACATAGCTGTTGTCGTACCCGAAGATGTGCGCCCGCTGCACCGCGACTGCGTGGCTCACGCCCAGGTCGTCCATCATGGACAGCAGGCGTTCGGCGGTCATGGGGTCGTCAAGCACGTCCGGGTCGAGGGTGCCGCGGAGCGGGGCGACCGGATAGCGCGGGTCGTCGACGGTGAGGTGCGCGTGCGCGTCCACGATCATGCGAGGTGTCCCCGATCTTCTCGTACCCGCGCAGCAGATCGCGGGAAATGATCATCCGCTGCATCTCGTCGGTGCCCTCCAGCACGCGCAGGACACGGACGGCGCGGTACCAGCCCTCGATGGGCAGGTCCCGGGTGTAGCCCATGCCGCCGAAGATCTGGAGGGTGCGGTCGACGACCCGGTTGACCATGCCGGCGCCGTAGAGCTTGGCCACGGCGGCCGGGTGCCGGGCGGGCTGGCCCTGGTCGACCGTCCAGGCGCAGCGCAGCGCCAGCCACCGCGCCGCCTCAAGCTCGACCTCTGAATCGGCGATCATCCACTGGATCGCCTGCCGTTCGCCGATCGGCCGGCCGAACGTGACGCGGGTGTTGGCGTGCGCGATCGCCATGTGCAGGCACCGCTCGGCCGTGCCGACCGCCTGCGACGGGATCACGTACCGCCCGCGCACGATCCAGCGCATCGCCAGCTCCCACCCGCCGCCCACCTCGCCGAGCACATTGGACGCCGGCACCCGTACGTCGTCGAAGGTGAGCGCGGCCGGCGTGTGCCAGCTGCCCATGGTCTCGATGGGGCGGGAGGTCCACCCCATCTTCCGGTCGACGAGGAAGGCGGTCGCCTCCCGGGCGGCGGAGCCGCTCACCGCGATGACGATCGCGTAGTCGGCCTCGTCGCCGAACGTGATGAACGTCTTCTCCCCGCGCAGCACCCAGTCGCCGCCGTCGCGCCAGGCCCGCAGCCGGATGCCGGCCACGTCCGACCCGGCGTCCGGCTCGGTCAGCGCGAAGCAGCCGAGCCGCTCCCCTCGATGGTGGGCAGCAGGTACTCGGCCCGCTGCGCGTCGCTGGCCTCGTACAGGATGTTGTCGGCCTCGCCGCCGAAGCGGAACGGGACCGGCGTGCGCCCCAGCTCCGTCCAGAGTAGAGACTGGGTGACCGCGGGCAGCGCCATCCCGCCGTACGCCTCGGGCGTGCTCATCCCCCAGAAGCCGAAGCGCCGCGCCCGCGACTGGAGCTCGCGCAGCTCGTCGCGGCGCAGTGCGGGCTCGCCGGTCCGCTCGCGGCGCAGCATCTCCTCCTCGAGCGGCACGACCTCGCGGGTGACGAAGGCGCGGGCGGTATCCCGGATGTCCCGCTGCTCGTCGGTCAGGCCGAAGTCCACTAAGGACCGACCTTCTCGTACTGCCGGACCACGATGGTGGCGACGCAGCTCGGCTTGGCCTGGCCCTGCACCTCGAACGTCAGCGTCATCGTGGTCTGTACGCCGCCCGGCACGTCGGTGACCGCGTCGACCGCGGCACCGCAGCGCAGCTGGCCGCCGACCGGCACCGGCGCGGGGAAGCGCACCTTCTCGCAGCCGTAGTTGACGCCCATGCCGAAGCCTTGGAAGCGGATCAGCTGCGGCAGGAAGAACGTGGTGAGCGAGAGCGTGAGGAAGCCGTGCGCGATCGTCCCGCCGTACGGCCCGGCCGCCGCCCGCGCCGGGTCGACGTGGATCCACTGGTGGTCACCGGTGGCATCGGCGAAGAGGTTGACCCGATCCTGGGTGACCTCGTGGTACGGCGTGTAGCCGAGGTGTTTGCCGGCCAGCGCGCGCACCCCGTCCGGCCCGACCGCGACGACCGGGACAGAGGTGGCCACCTCGCGGACCCACCGCAGGTCGGCCTTGCCGGCAGGGCTGCGCCGGATCGACGGTACGAACACGACCTCGCGCGGGCGCTTGTAGCCGGCCAGCCGCTCACCCACGAACTCGCGCACCTCGTCGGCGGTCACCGCGGCGGTGGTGGAGACGACCGCGACGACCTGGCTGCCCCACCGCTCGTGCGGCACGCCGACCACGACCGCGTCGCCGATCGCCGGGTGGCGCAGCAGGACCTGCTCGACCTCCTCGGCGAAGACCTTCTCGCCGCCGGTGTTGATGACCCCGCTGCCCCGGCCGCGCAGCACGAGAGTGCCGTCCTCCTCGAGGGTGGCCAGGTCGCCGGGCATGCAGTACCGCGTGCCGTCGACGTACCGGAACGTGCGGGCGGTGGCCTCCTCGTCGCCGTGGTAGTGGATGAACTCGTCGGTGGGCGCGGCGAGCATGCCGACGCTGCCGGAGCCGGGCGGCACGTCCTCGCCGTCCTCGCCGATCAGCCGGGCGCCCGGGGCGAGCACGAAGCGGGCGGTGGTGACCGGGTCGCCGCGCCGGGTGACCCGCATGGCGAACGGGCCACCCTCGGACGCCGCGATGGTGTCGTAGCAGGCGAACTCGCCGTGCTCCAGCAGCCGCCGCTTCACGTCGGCGCTCCACATCACCCCGACGCTGCGCAGGCGCCGCAGGTGGGACAGGTCGTACGGGGTACCGGCGGCCGCCGCGCGGTCGAGCTCGTCGGCGAGCGGGCGGGCGAAGACGTCGCCGACCATGCCCATGTCGGTGACCTTGTGCTCGGCGAGCAGCCGGGCGGTCTCCGCGGGGTCGTACGAGCGGGCGGTCAGGAAGACCACGGTGCCGCCGCCGAGCAGCGTGGCGAGCGTGTTGTAGATGCCGGCGCCGTGCATGAGCGGCGCGACCGCGAGGCAGACCTGTCCCGGGCCCTCGTCACGGATCCGCCGGGTGACCTCGGCCAGCTCTTCGAGGGTGTGCGGCACCGGCCGGTCGAGCACGGCGTAGCTGCTCTGTACGCACACCGCGAAGAGCCACGAGTGCCGGGAGACGACGCCGCGCGGGAGTCCGGTGGTGCCGCCGGTGTAGAGCTGCCACTCGTCGTCGCCGCGCTCCTGCCGGGGCAGGCGCGGGTGCGCCATGGCCTCCTCGTAGGCGGACAGCGGCAGGAGCGTGTGCAGGCCGGGGTACTGCTGGCGGACCGCGTCGACCCGCTCGGCCAGCGACGGGTCGAAGATGATCGCGCGGGCCTGCGCGTTCTCCAGCAGGTACCGCAGCTCGGCCTCGCGGTAGCGGTAGTTGACGTTGACCGGGACGGCCCGCAGCTTGAGCACGGCGAGCAGGCTCTCCACGTACTCGAAGCCGTTGTAGAGCGCGATCGCGACGCGGTCGCCGGTGCCGATCCCCCGCTCGGCGAGGTGTCCGGCGAGGCGGGCGGCGCGTTCGTCCAGGTCGGCCCAGGTCCGCCGCTGGTCGCCGTGGATGACGGCCGGCCGCTGCCCCACCTGGTCGGCCACGGTTTCGAGTACGGTGGCGAAGTTCTCGTTCATGGCAGGCCCAACAAGCGGGCGGCGTTCTCCTTGAGCAGCAACGGCTTGACCTCCTCGCGGATGCCGATCTTGTCGAGATCGGACAGCCAGCGCTCGGGCGTGATCATCGGGAAGTCGGTGCCGAAGAGCACCTTGTGCTTGAGCAGCGTGTTGGCGTACTGGACGAGCTGCGGCGGGAAGTACTTCGGCGACCAGCCGGACAGGTCGATGTAGACGTCCGGCTTGTGCAGGGCGACCGAGAGCGCCTCGTCCTGCCACGGAAACGACGGGTGCGCCAGGATTATCTTCATGCCGGGGAAGTCGACGGCCACGTCGTCCACGTACATCGGGTTGCCGTACTTGAGCCGGATGCCGCCGCCGCCCGGCGTGCCTGCCCCGACACCGGTGTGTCCAGTGTGGAAGAGCGCGATCAGGCCGTGCTCGGCGATCACCTCGTACAGCGGGTACGCGATCGGGTCGTTGGGGTAGAACGCCTGGCTGCCGGGGTGAAACTTGACCCCGCGCACGGGGTGCTCGGCGACCAGGCGGCGCAGGGTCTTGACGCCGTCCGGCCCGCGCGCCGGGTCGACGCTGACGAACGGCACAAGTACGTCCGCGTGCTCGGCGGCGAGCCGGGCGACCTCCTCGTTGGAGGGCACCGGATCCTTGCCACCGCTGTCCACTGTAAACACGACAGCGGCCATGTTCCGCTCGCGGTAGTAGGCGGCGATCTCCGGCACCGTGTACCCGTCGGTGTGCTCGGTGCGGAAGTACTCCGCCATCCCCTTGAGCACCGCCTCGTCGCCGGCGGGGTGGTCGTCGACCGGGCGGTGCGCGTGGACGTGTACGTCGATCGCGACGAGCCGGTCGAGGTCGAGCCCGCTCATCGGGCCACCTTGTGCCGCTGGAGGTGCGGGGTGAAGACCTGTGGGAAGGCGTCGGCGATCGACTCGGCGGTCCAGCCGCCCTCCCGGTTGGCGGAGAACACCTCGCGCGGGTGTCCCCAGATGCTCAGCCGGTCGCCGCCCGCGCCGAGGTACTGGCCGGTGACCTCGGCCGCCGCGTCGGAGGCGAGGAAGACCACGAGCGGCGCGACATCGTCTACTGTGCCCAGTCCGGAGCGGCGCATCGCGGCCGGCACGGGCTCGCCCGCCTCGACCGCGGCGACCGTCTCGGCGAGGCTGGGGATCGTCGCCGCCATCCGGGTCAGCGCCATCGGCACGACCGCGTTGACCGTGACGCCGACCTTGGCGCACTCCACGGACCAGACCCGGACCAGGCCGATGATGGCGGCCTTCGCGGCGGCGTACGCGGTCTGCCCGAAGTCGCCGAGCTGGCCGGCGGGCGAGCCCACGAGGATGAGCCGCCCGCCGGTGCCCTGCTCCCGGAAGCGGAGCAGGGCCGACCGTCCACAGGTGAACGTGCCGCGCAGGTGGCTGCCGACCACGAGGTCGAACTCGTCGTCGGTGACCTTCGCCAGCGTGCGGTCGCGCAGCGCCCCGGCGTTGGTGCACATGACGTCGAGCCGGCCGAACTCGCGTACGGCGGTCTCCACCAGCGCGTCCGCCACGTCGGCCGTACCGACCGCGCCGACCAGCACGGCCGCCCGGCCACCGGCGTCGAGGATCTCCTTCTGCACCACCTCGGCCGCGGCCGCGTCGATGTCGTTGACCACTACCGCGGCGCCCGCCGCGGCCAGGGCGTGCGCATAGGCCCGCCCGAGGCCGCGGCCGGAGCCGGTGACCACCGCCACCTTCGCGTCGAGTCGCATGTCTTCCCTCACTTGGTGATGGTCAGGCTGCCGAAGTCGTAGTCGCCCACGACCGGGACCTGGAAGCCGTCGATGCCGGACCGGAACGCGGCCACGTACTGCACGCCGCAGACCGGGATCACCGGCGGACCGGCGTCGAACACCGTCTTGATGATCTGCCGCATCGGGCCCTGCCGGGTGGCCAGGTCGTCGGTCTGCCGCGACTGGGCGAGCAGGTCCGCGACACCGTCGGCGGTGAACTTCCCGGGGTTGTAGATGCCGCCGGGCATGTAGTAGTCGGCGACGAACTGGCTCGGGTCCGGGCGGCCGGCCTGCACGAGCGACACCGTGGCGTTGAACTTGCCGGTGCGCCGGGCGTTGATGAGCTGGCTCGCCTCCAGCACCGTGATGCTCATCGTGATGCCGATCTGCGCGAGCTGGGCCTGGAGCGCCTGGGCGAGCTGCTGGTACGAGGTGTTCGGGCCGACGTTCATCTCGAACTTGAAGCCGTTCGGCAGTCCCGCCTCGGCCAGCAGCGCCTTGGCCTTGTCCACGTCGTGGTAGGCGTCGGTGCCGGCCAGTTCCGCGTCGTACGCCCAGAAGCCGTCCTGGAACGGTTGGACGCTGGGCTTGCACGCGCCGGCGTACAGGCTGTCGCTGATCGCCTTGCGGTCCACCGCGTACGACATCGCCTGGCGGACCTTCGGGTTGCCGAACTCGGATGCGCCGGTGTTGAGCAGGATGCCGTTGAACGTGGTGTTGGCGCCCTGTACGACCGTGAGCCCGGCGCTCTTCGCCTCGGCCACCTGGGCCGGGGTGATCGAGGAGCCGTCGGACTGGCCGGAGCGGACCGCGCGCAGCCGGGTGGCCTCGTCGGCGTAGACGGTCATCTCGATGCCGCCGATCTTGACGGCGCTCCGGTTCCAGTAGCCGTCCCAGGCCCGCATGCTGAGCCGGCCGTCGGCGATGTCGGTCAGCTTGAACGGGCCCGTGCCGACCGGCTTTGTCTTGAGGTCGGCGTTGCCGAGGGCCTTCGGGCTGATCATCATGCCGGCCTCGCCGGCGAGCACGTTGACGAGATGGCCGCCGGGGGCGGACAGGACCAGCCGGACCTGGGTCGGGCTGCTCACCTCGACCGCTTCGATCGACTTGAGTGCGCCGACCAGCAGGCTCGGCGGCTTCTTGGCCGCCTCGACGTTGGCCTTGACCGCCTCGGCGTCGAAGGGCGTGTCGTCCTGGAACTTAACGCCGGCGCGCAGGGTGAGGTCGATCGCCTTGCCGTCCGGGGCGAACTTCCACTCGGTCGCCAGTCCGGGCTTCAGCTCGCCGTTGGGCTTCCGGTCGATCAGCGTCTCGTAGAAGTTGTCGAGGAAGACCGGGTCGAGCGGGCCGGCCAGGCGGGGGTCGAGGGAGGTCGGGTTGCCGGGGATGCCCCACCGCAGGATCGCCGCCCCGCCCGAGTCTTCGCCGCTGCCGCCGCCACCGCCGCAGGCGGCCGTGCCCAGCCCGACCGCCAGCAGCATCGCCGTCACGCGCACGCCCATCACACGCCCGCCCATCACCGGCTCCACAGCCGGTCGCTGGCGATCCGCGCGCCGTCGCCCATCGCACGCAGCTTGGCCCAGACGATCTCCTGGTGCCCGACCCGCGAGCCGATGCCGCAGTCGGTACCGGCCTGGATGTTCTCCCGGCCGACGACGCCGGCGAAGTTGACCAGGCGCTCGGCCACGAGCTCCGGATGCTCGACAAGGTCGGTGGCATGGCTGACGACGCCTGGCACGAGGATCTTCCCGTCGGGTAGCTTGACGTCCTCCCACACCCGCCATTCGTGGGCGTGCCGCACGTTGCCGGACTCGATCGCGTACGCCTTGGCGTTCACCTTGACGAGCAGGTCGGCGATGTACTTCAGCTCGATGTCGTTGGTGTGCGGGCGGTGGCCGCTGCCCCAGCACATGTGGAGCCGGATCTGCTCCTCGGGCAGGCCGGCGATCGCGTGGTTGATGATCTCGACGGCCCGCTCCAGGTACCGCCGGTAGTCGTCGACCGTCCACTCCGGATAGAAGGTCCAGGTGGTGGCGAACTCCGGCTCGTCGATCTGGAGCACCAGCCCGGCGTCGGTGACCGCCTTGTACTCCTCGCGCAGCGCCTCGGCGACGGCCGTCATGTAGGCGTCCTCGTCCGGGTAGTGCGCGTTGCGGGCGGCGGCGCCGAGGCTCAGCGGGCCGAGCGCGGCGATGAAGCCGTCGACGTCCTTGCCCGCGACGCCTTCGCGCAGCGCGGCCACGTCGGCGGCGATCGCCTCCTGCCCGGTGTACCGGATCGGCCCGGTGCACACCCGCTCGGTGGTGGGCAGCCGCGGCGGCCCGGCCTTGGCGAACCCTGGCCGCACTGGGCCACCGGAGCCGGAGAGCCACAGCCCGGACTCGTAGAAGCCGGGGAAGTCGGCCTTGTCGCGCTCCGCCACGTAGGCGCGCTTGGGCGGCACGGACGGGTCGATCGGCAGCACCTCCCAGCCGGTGACCCGGTCGTGGATGTACCCGCGGTAGCCGGTCGCGTGGGCCGCCTTGACGTACTCGCCGTCGTTGACGATGTCGAGGCCGCAGTCGATCTGCCGCTCGACGACCTCGGCGACCGCGCCGGGCAGCCGGCGTCCGATCTCGTCGCGGGTCTGTGGTGCGTTGGCGATCAGGTCGTCCAAATCGTCAGGCCGCGGCAGGTTGCCGCCGTGAGTGCTCAGAATCCGTTCCGTGCTGGTTCTCATGTCCGAATCCCTTTCACCAGTGATTCAGTACTGAAGCTCAATTCCGCCCGGTCGCCGGCAGCCAACCCCATGGGTGCGGGCCCCAGTGCGGGGCGAACAGCTCGCCGGCCCGAAGCGTGTGTACCGGTGCGATGCCCCAGCCGCCGCTGAACTCCACGCCGTCCGTGTCCTCGAACCGGAAGTCGCCTTCGACGACGTCGAGAATCGTGACGTCCGCCTCGCGGTCGAGCGCTATCGCTCCGATGTGGTCGGACCTGCCGATCGCCGCGGCCGCCCCGCTTGTCGTCATGCGGACCACCTCGGGCAGCGTGTACCCCACCGCCATGAACTTGGCCATGCACTCGACCAGGCTTTGGAAGTCGCGGCCGTGCGAGGTCAGGTCGGTGCTGATCGTGTCCGGTGCCAGGCCGGCCTCCCGCTGCCGGCAAGCCACCTCGAAGCCGAAGTTGCCGCGGCCGAGCGCGGCGTCGAGCACCACGCCCCGGGACCGCGCCTGCCGCAGCAGGTCCTCGCCGCCGGACAGCGCGGCGACGCCGCCCACGTTCGGCGTGCAGAGGTGGGTGAGGATGTCGCCGGCGTCCAGATTGGACAGCAGGAACGCGGTGACCTCCGCGAGGCGACCCGGGTCGCCGTCGCCGCGCCGGGTGGCGCCCCGGTCTCCGATGTGGACCATCAGCGGTACGCCGTGCTGCCGGGCGACCTTCTTGGCGCTGGTGACCAGGTCTTCACCGTGGCTGTACACGACCGGCCCGACCAGCCGCAGCTTGATGCCCTCGACCACGCCGGGGTTGGCCGCCACGCACTTCGCGATCGCTCCCGCGTCCACTTCGGACAGGCTGTGCACGTCGACGAGGCTTGGCATCGTGTGCGCGAAGCTGCCGATGTTGAGGTAGCAGACCACGCGGGTGCGCGCGTTCGGCTGAATGTACGCCGGGAAGACGCCGACGTTGGCGACACCGACCGAGCCGGCGTCGACGACGGTGGTGACGCCGGAGCGGACCCCGATCTCGTCCGGGTCGCAGCCCTCCATCCCGACGCCGGGGGTGATCGCGCCGTGAGCGACGTGGGCGTGCACGTCGATCAGACCGGGCACCACGATCCGGCCCGGCGCTCCGGCGTCGATCACCCGGCTCGCCCCCGCGTTTCCCAGGTCTTCGCCCAGGGCGGCGATCCGCCCCGCCCGGATCCCGATGTCGAGTCGGGAGTCGAGGCCCTGGCCGGGGTCGAGCACCCGGCCCCCTTGGATCAGTACGTCGAACGTCACGCCAGCTCCTAGAAGTGGTCCCAGCCGCTGGGCAGGGCGGCGGTCTGCAGCACCCACCCTCGGGCGAGTTCCTCGATGTCGTTGTCGCCGTAGCCGTGGGCGGCCAGCACCGCCGGGCCGTCCGCGCCGGGCCGCCGGACCGCGGCGCCGAGGCGGGCCGGGGTACGGGTGAGCCCGATCGCGATGCCCGGCATCACCACCTCGCCGGCCTCCTCGGAGAGCTGGCTCACGGCCAGCCCGCGGGCCCGTACGGCCGGGTCGGTCATCAGCTCGGCCAGCCCCACGACCTCGTGCGCGGCGATGCCCGCCGAGCGCAGCTTGGTCACCCACTCGGCCGAGGTCGCGGAGGCGAAGTCCTCGTCGCCAGCGCCACCGGCCACGAAGAGCCATCCGTCGCTGGCCCGGTGGAAGCGGTGCAGCGGGCCGGTGCCGAGCGCGTACGGCCCGCTCGGCTCGGCCGTCACACGCTGGTCCGCGCCGACCAGGTGTACCCCTTGGTGGTGGGTGGCGGCCTGGGTCAGCGAGGTGTGTGCGTGCACGCCCGCGCCGGTGGTGGCCCGGTGGTAGAGGCCGAGCGCGGCGGCGAACGCGGCCAGCACGCCGGTGCCGTAGTCGAGCAGGTTGTACGGGCCGAGCACCCGGGGCCGCTCCGCGTCGCCGGCCCGGCACATGATGCCGCTGGCCGCCTGCGCCTGGGTCTCGTAGCCGCGCCGCGACTCCCACGGCCCGCCGTACCCGTAGCAGCTGACCGAGACGTAGACCAGGTCCGGCCGGCGGGCCCGGACGTGTGCCCAGCTCAGCCCGTACCGCTCGGCGGTGCTGCGGGGAAGTTCTGCACCAGCACGTCGGCGCCGTCGAGCAGGCGCCACAGCACCTGCTGGCCGCGCGGCGACTCCACGTCGAGCAACATTGTGTGCTTGCCGCGGTTGACGAAGCCGTGCGCCCCGATCTTCCGCTGCGGCGAGTTGATCTTCGTGACGTCGGCGCCCAGCTCGCCGAGCAGCCGCCCGGCGGTCGGTCCGGCGAGGATCTGGGTCAGGTCCACGACCCGCAGCCCCGCGAACGGCAACTCGGCCTCGCCGCTGCCCTCGTGCTCGGACGCGGGACCGTCGAGACCACGCAGCACCGCCGCGCGATCGGCGTCCGGGAGGTGGCGCGGGGACAGGGCCGGTGTCACGCCCTCCACGCCCACCGCCGCGCCCGGCATCCACAGTGGACCGAACACCGGGTCGTCGAGGCAGACCACCTGGCCGGATTCGCGGGCGTGCGGGGTGGCCAGCCACTCGGCGGTGGTACGCGTGCGGGCCAGCGGTACGCCGGCCGCCGCGGCCAGGTCCTCCCACGCCTGCGCCGGGCGGGTCAGGAAGAGCGCGGCGAGCCGGTCCCGCAGCAGCTGCGCCAGGTGCGGCTCACGGTCCATCCGGGCCCGGTCGGTGAGCCCTTCGGCGGCCCAGTCGCCGGCGCCGGCCGCGTCCAGAAACCAGCGCAGGAAGCGGGTGCTGGCGCCGATCGGGTTGAACTGCACGTACCGCCCGTCGGCGCAGCGATAGCCGCCGCTGCCGTTGCCCGCGATGGGCCGCTCGGTCGCGAGGCCGCGCGCGACCGGGTACGCCCCGGCGCCGCCGATCGCCTCGAACATCGCGCTGTAGAGCGGCACCTCGATCCGGTCACCGAGCCCGGTGCGGTGCCGGCCGACGATCGCGCCGACGATCGCGTACGCGGCGGCGAACGCGGCGAAGTTGGAGGCCATCGGGATCGCCGAGTACACCGGCCGGTCGGCGTCCCACCCGGGCGGTGCCTGGCCGGGCCGGACCCGGCAGTTGCCGGTGGCCGCCGCGACGATGCCCTCCCAACCGGGCAGGTCGGCGCGCGGGTCGCCGGCGGGGAAGCCGGGCAGCGAGCAGTACACCAGGGACGGCCGGTCGAGGTCGGCCCAGCCCAGCCCGTACCGGTCGAGCACGCCGGGCCGGAAGTTTTCGATCACCACGTCGGCCCGCGTGGCGAGCCGGCGGGCCACGTCCCGGTCGGCCGCGTCGCGCAGGTCGAGCGTGATGCGCCGCTTGCCCCGGTTGAGGTACGCGTCCTGCCACTGGTCGCCGCCGGTCGCGCCGGGCCGGTCGACGTGTACGACGTCGGCGCCGTTGTCGGCGAGCAGCAGCGCGGCGAGCGGACCCGCCACGTGGTGACCGAAGTCGACCACCCGGATCCCCGAAAGCACACCCCGCTCGCTCATTGGGCCACCGCGATCGGGGTAGCGGCGGCCGAGGCGGACGCGCCGGAGCCGAGGCCGGGGTGGCGCAGGCAGGCCACCGAGCGTTCGGCGCTGACCGGCACCAGCGGCGGGTCGATCCGCGCGCACTCGTCCATCGCGACCGGGCAGCGGGTGCGGAAGCGGCAGCCGTTCGGCGGGCGGGCCGGGTCGGGCAGGTCACCGTGGAGCACGATGCGCTTGCGGCCGCGCTGCTGGTCCGGGTCGGCCACGGGCACGGCGGACAGCAGCGCCTCCGTGTACGGGTGCAGCGGCTCGCCGGCGACCAGCGTGGCCGGGCCTTCCTCGACCACCCGGCCCAGGTACATCACCACGATCCGGTGGGACAGGTGGCGGACCGTGGCGAAGTCGTGCGACACCAGCACGATCGCCTGGCCGTTCTCCTTCTGTAGCCGCAGCAGCAGGTTGAGGATCTCGGAGCGGGTGGAGAGGTCGAGCGCGGACGTGGGCTCGTCGGCGACCAGGATCCGGGGTTCGAGCGCGAGCGCGCGGGCGATGCAGACCCGCTGCCGCTGGCCGCCGGAGAGCTCTTCCGGGTACCGGTGCACGAGCCCCGGGTCGAGCGTCACCCGGCCCAGCAGCTCGGCCGCCCGGTCGGTGAGCTCGCGCCGCCCGATCCGGCCGTGCACGAGCAGCGGCTCGGCGACGGCGTGCCCGACGGTCTTGGTCGGGTCGAGCGCGCCGTACGGGTCCTGGAAGATCATCTGGAGGCTGGCCCGCAGCGACTTGAGCGCCCGGCCCCGCGCGGCGGTGACGTCGACGCCGTCCACCTCGACCCGCCCGGTGTCCACAGTGAGCAGTCGGGACACGAGCCGGCTCACTGTCGTCTTGCCGGAACCGGACTCGCCGACGATGCCGAGCGTGCGTCCCGCCGCGACGCTCAGGTCGACACCGTCCACGGCACGCACCCGGTCGACCACCCGCCCGAGGGCGGAGCGCCGCAGCGGAAAGGACTTCGTCAGCCCGGTCGCGCGCAGCACAGGAGTGTCCGTCACAGCTGCCTCCCGGGCGTCAGGTCACCGGCCGCGACGCGGCCGCAGCGGGTGTGGTGGCCGGCGGCGAGGACCGTGTCCGCCTGCGGCTCGGCGCAGGCGGCGGCCGCGTGCCGGCAGCGCGGCTGGAAGCGGCAGCCGGCCGGGAACGCGCCCGCCGGCGGCACCCGCCCGCCGATCACCTTGAGCGGTGTACGGGCGTGGTCGGACTGTGGCACCGAGCCGAGCAGCGCGCTCGTGTACGGGTGGGCCGGCGTCCGAAACGCCTCGCGCACCGGGGCCTTCTCCACGACGTGACCGGCGTACATGACGACGACCTCGTCGCAGAAGTCGGCGACCACGCCCAGGTCGTGGGTGACCAGCAGTACGGCCAGCCCGAGGTCGCGCTGGAGGTCGCGGAGCAGCTCGAGGATCTCGGCCTGGATCGTCACGTCGAGCGCGGTGGTGGGCTCGTCGGCCACCACCAGGCGAGGCTCGCCGGCGATCGCCGCGGCGATCATGACGCGCTGCTGCATACCGCCGCTCATCTCGTGCGGGTACGAGTCGAGCCGCCGCTTCGCGTCCGGGATGCCGACCCGGTCGAGCAGCGCGCGGGCGTGCTCCCGGGCGGTCCGGCGCCCTTCCTTGAAGTGGATGCGCCGCGCCTCGGCGATCTGGTCGCCGACCGTCATCGTCGGGTTGAGGCTGCTCATCGGCTCCTGGAACACCGCGCCGACCGGGCCGCCGCGGATCCGCCGCAGCTCGCGCGGGCTACAGGTGAGCAGGTCGGTACCGGCGAAGACGATCTCCCCGGCGACCACCCGCACGGCGCGCGGCAGCAGCCCGAGGATCGCCATCGCGGTCAGCGTCTTGCCGCACCCTGACTCGCCGATCAGCGCGACCGAGCGCCCCTTCGGCACGGTGAACTCGACGTCCTTCACCAGGCCGGGCTGGGCGGTGCCGCCGACCAGGTCGAGGGTGAGCCCGCGGACGGACAGCAGCGCCTCGGCGGTGGTGGGCGCGGGGCCGGTCTCCCGGAGCGCGGCGGTCACGACGACCTCCGTCCGGCCAGTACGTCGCGCAGCGCGTCGCCCAGCGTGTTGAAGGTGAGAACGGTCAGCACCAGCGCGATGCCCGGCGGCACCACCGCGTACGGCGCGTCGTACTGGCTCCGGTACGCGGCGCCGAGCATCGACCCCCAGCTGGCGTCGGGCGGCTGCACGCCGAGCCCGATGAAGCTGAGGCTCGCCTCGGCGAGGAGCGCGACACCCATCAGGATCGTCACCTGTACCAGCAGCGGCGCCGCGATGTTGGGCAGGATGTGCACCCACAGCGTGCGCCGCGTGGAGCAGCCGATCGCGGTGGCCGACTCGATGAACGTCTCCTCCGCGACCGACATCGTCGCGCCGCGGACCACCCGGAAGACGGTCGGCGAGAAGATGATGCCGACCGCGACCATCGCGTTGGTCAGGCCCGGGCCGAGCACGGCGACGATCGCGAGGGCGCTGGCCAGGGCCGGCAGGCTGAGCAGCGTGTCGGCGAGCCGTCCGGTGACCGCGTCGACGATGCCCCGGCGGCGGCCCGCCCACAGGCCGGCCGGCAGTCCGATGAGTACGGCGATGCCGACCGAGATGAGCGGTGCGGTCACCGCGATCCGGGCCGCGTAGAGCAGGCGGCTCAGCACGTCCCGGCCGAACTCGTCGGTACCGGCGAGGTGGGTCAGGCTGACCCGGCGAACCGGTTGCCGAGCTCCTGCGCGTCCGGGTCGTGCGGCGCGATGACCGGGGCGGCGATGGCGCAGCCGACGAGGAGTACAAGGAAGGCGAAGGCGACCGCGCTCGACGGGCGCCGCAGTGCCGCGCGGAGTGGGCGGCGCCGTGCCGCGGGCAAAGTGGTGGCGACGGCGGTCATGCGACACGCACCTTGGGGTTGATCCAGCCGTAGGTGAGGTCGACGGCGAGGTTGACCACCACCACGATCACCGCGCTGAAGAGCACGTAGCCCTGGATCATCGGGTAGTCGCGCTGGAGTACCGCGTTGATCGCGGTTGTGCCGAGACCGGTGATGCCGGCGACGACCTCGACCACGATGGAGCCGCCGAGCAGCCGGCCGGCCTGGAGGCCGAGCACGGTGACGACCGGGATCGCCGCGTTGCGCAGCAGGTGCCGCCGTATCAGCCAGAAGCCGGAGGCGCCGCGGGCGCGGGCGGTCCGGATGTACGGCCGGACCAGCACGTCGGCCACGCAGC
Source organism: Phytohabitans flavus (assembly GCF_011764545.1). Taxonomy (GTDB): domain Bacteria; phylum Actinomycetota; class Actinomycetes; order Mycobacteriales; family Micromonosporaceae; genus Phytohabitans; species Phytohabitans flavus. Next base: position 3,344,157 of record NZ_AP022870.1, read on the forward strand.
CCCGGGTGTGCCGGGCGAGCTCGGCCGCGGTGGCCAGGCCGAGCGCGGTGGCCGGCAGGATCAGGTGGGACAGCCACGGCCAGAAGCCCTCGGCGAGCGGCGTGTACCCGGTGGCGGGCAGCCACGGGTTGGAGAGCGCGAAGGCCGAGATAAGCAGCATCGCCACCCAGAAGCTGGGCATCGCGATGCCCAGCGTGGCGGCGGTGGAGACCGCGCGGTCCACCCAGGTGCCCTGGCGCAGCCCGGCGAGCAGGCCGGCGCTCACGCCCACGACCACCGCGATCACGATGGCGAGGCCGGTGATGGAGAGGGTGGCCGGTGCGGCCTGTGCGATGGTCTCGGTGACCGAGCGACCGGTGAAGAGCGAGTCTCCGAGGTCGCCGCGGAGCAGGTCAGCGCACCAGCGCAGGTACTGCTCGACGACCGGGGCGTTCAGCCCGAGCTGCTCGCGGATGCGGGCGACGTCCTCGACGGTCGCGTTCTCACCGGCGATCAGCTCGGCCGGGTCCCCGGGGGTGAGCTGTACCAGCAGGAACGTCAGGACGGATACGAGCCACAGTACGAGGAACCCGGCGCCGAGCCGGCGCAGCACCATTCCAGCGGTCATGATCACCTCCAACTCGTGTGGGGAGCCGAGCGGATGGATAGGGGGTAGACGTCAAACGCGACGCGAAGGGGGAGCGCGTCGTGTGACGAAGGAGAACCGAAGCGATGTCCGATAATTAAAACGTGCTTTTCATTATTGTTACAAGCGATGGTGCACTGACGGCGGTCCCGCGTCAAGAGGCGAGCCGATGCCGCCCAACTCGGCCGTCAGCGCGTTCGCCGCACCCTGGAGGGCGACGACCTGAGGTGACTCCGCCTCCCCCGACATCAGGTTGCTGATGCCCAGGAGCGCGAGCGTGGCGCAGATGCCGTACTCGTTGAAGACCGGCACCGCCATCGCGGTGATGCCCCGCGACGCGGAGCGCAGCACGGCGACGCCGGACTCGCGGATCGCCTTGATCTGGCCGCGGATCCGGGTCTGGTCCACGAGGCCGAGGTTGCCCAGCAGCCGGTCGACCTGGAGCTGGTCCTGGCGGTACGCGAGGAACACCTGGGCCTGCGCGGTCTCCAGCGTGAGCTGGGTGCCGACCCGGACGGTGAGCAGCACGTCGCCGGAGGTGTCCTCTTCGACATGGGACACGATGGGCCCGGAGCTGCCCCAGAGACTGAGCACCGCGGTCAGGTGGGTGCGCGCCGCGAGCCGCTGCATGTGCGGCGGTGCCAGCCGCATCACCTCCTGCCGGCGCAGCGCGAACGCGCCGAGCTGGAACAGCAGCGCCCCCGGCGCGAACGTGCCGGCCTGCGGCCCGCGGTCGAGCAGCCCCGCGGTGACAAGCGAAACGCAGTAGCGGTGGGCGGTCGTGCGGTTGAGACCGATGCGGTCGGCCACCTCGGCCGCGGTGAGCGCGCCGGTGTCCGGGCCGAAGAGCCGCAGCACCTGCCCGACGCGGCGGACCGCCTGGATGTCGGCCTGGGCCGGCGACTCGTCGCCGTTGGTCACTCGGCTCTCGTTCACATGCGTACCAACCATTTCACATCTTGAACTCGGCTGGACCGGACGCTAGCCTCTCGATCACCTAGCCACAACCCTCCGCCAGGGGCTATCTGGGCCGGTTGACGTGCGGGAGCCACCACGCTCGCACGCTGGCATCCCACTTTGCGCACTCACTGTTCACATGGCGAACATCCTTCGATCGAGGGAGTCTTTGTGACCATCCCCTCCGCGCTCCACAAAGTGCTCCACGGTCTGGTGGACCTGCACTGCCACTCGGGCCCCAACCCGTTCCCTCGGCGGTTCGACCACGCCGAGGCCGCCCGCGACGGCGAGCGGCTGGAGATGCGGGCGCTGCTGGTCAAGTCGCACCACCACAACACCGTGATGGACCTGCTCGCGATGGGCGACCGGCTGCGCGCCACGCGTACCGAGGTGTTCGGCGGCATCGCGCTCAACAACCAGGTCGGCGGCATCAACCCGTTCGCGGTGGAGCTGTCGCTGCGGATGGGCGGGAAGGCGGTGTGGTTTCCGACCGTCTCGTCGGCGCAGCACATCGCGTACCACCACGGCGGCGGCGGCTTTCCGAAGTCCACTGTGGAGCTGAGTACCGAGCTGGTGGAGATTCGCGGCCCGGACGGCGACCTGGTCCCGGCCGCGCGCCGGGTGCTCGACCTGGTGCGGGAGAGCGGCGCGCTGGTCACCGGCGGGCACATGGACGCGGGCCGCATCCTCCAGCTCTTCACCGAGGCGCGGGAGCGGGGCGTGGAGCGGATGCTGGTCAGCCACCCCAACTTCGTGGTCGGCGCCGACTACGAGCAGTGCCTGGAGCTGGTCCGGCTCGGCGCGTACGTCGAGCACGAGACGAGCATGTACGACCCCGAGGTGCGCAACGTGCGCTGGGGGCCCGAGGTGCTGCTGGAGTGGATCGAGCGGATCGGGCCGGAGCGCACGGTGCTCGCCTCCGACCTCGGCCAGGACGGGCGCCCGCTGCCGGCCGACTCGTTCGCCCGGGTCGGCGCCGCGCTGCTCGACCTCGGCCTGCCCGAGAAGGACCTGCGGCGGATGGTCCGCACCAACCCGGCGTACCTACTGGGCCTGGACGACGACTGACCAAGGAGGTCACATGCACACCGACCTGCGCACGACGCTCGCCTCGGCCGGCGCTCCCCCGAACGGCGACGAGGGGATCGCCGCGCCCGAGTACTTCGAGTTCGACACCATGGCGCCCACCGAGATCTCGCCAGCCGGCAGCCGTACCTGGCTGGTCCGCGGGCAGAACCTGGTGGTCGCGTTCAGCCGGCTGCGCGCCGGTGACACGCTCGCCCGCACCGGGCAGCCGCACGAGTACCTGCTGCTGCTCGCCGACCCCGCCACCGACGTGTGGATCCAGGCCGGCGGCGAGGAGGCGGCGGTGGCCGGCGCCGCGATCGTGGTAGTGCCACCCGGCGACAGCGTGCTGGCCGCCCGGGCCGACACCACCGTGGTTCGGGCGTTCGACGCGCGCACCACCGACCTGGCCGACCGCTGCCACAACGCCGCGTCGTACGCCGAGCCGCACCCCCGGGTGGCCCCGCTGGAGCCGTGGCCGGACCCGGTCGACGGGCACCGCCTGCGGGTGTACCCGGTCGCCGACCACCCGCGCCGCGAAGGCTCGTTCGGCCGGCTCTTCCGGACCAGCACGCTGATGGTCAACTTCGGCGACCCGGTACAGGGCCCGCGCGACACGAACCGGATGTCCCCGCACCACCACGACGACTTCGAGCAGATCTCGCTGACGCTGAGCGGCGAGTACGTGCACCACATCCGCACACCCTGGACGCCTCGGCTGGCGCGGTGGCGCGAGGACGAGCACCGCGCGGTCGGCAGCCCGTCGGTGACCGTCATCCCGCCGCCGACCGTGCACACCTCGCAGGCCACCGGCAGCGGCGCCAACCACCTGATCGACCTGTTCAGCCCGCCGCGCGCGGACTTCTCCGCCAAGCCCGGCTGGGTCCGCAACGCCGAGGAGTACCCGGCACCATGAGCCTGCTCCAGAACGCACACACACCCATCGGGGCGTGGATCAAGCTGCCGGTCGTGGAGAGCGTCGAAATCATGGCCCTGGCCGGCTTCGACTTCGTGGTCGTCGACCTGGAGCACGGCGCGCTCGACCTCACCGACGTGTCCCGCCTCGTCGCGGTGGCCGCCGCGCACGGCCTCACCCCGCTGGTCCGGGTACCCGACCACAGCACCACCACGATCCAGCGGGTCCTGGACGCCGGCGCCCAGGGCGTGCTCGTGCCCCATGTGGACACTCCCGCGCAGGCCGAGGCGGTCGTGCGGGCGATGCGGTTTCCGCCGCGCGGGCACCGGGGGCGGGCGGCACCGGGCGGGCCGGTCAGTGGGGGCTGCTCCCCCGCGACGAGTACATCCGGCACGGCGACACCGCCGTGCTCTGCGTACCGCAGCTGGAGAGCGCCGAGGCGATCGCCGCCGCTCCCGCGATCCTCGCGGTCGACGGGGTGGACGCCGTCTTCGTCGGCTCCGCCGACCTCGCGCTCTCGCTCGGCGACCCGGGACGGGTGCCGGCGCTCGTCGACGAGGCCCTGGCCGCCGGCGCGGCGGCCGGCAAGCCATGTGGGCTGGCCACGATCACCCCGGAACAGGCCGCAGGCGCGGTCCGCCGGGGCGCGCGGTTCCTGCTGGTCGGCAACGACGCCGGGATGCTCGCCCGCACGGCCAGCGGTGTGGCCGGGGCGGTACGGAAGGAGGTCGCCTCCGATGGCTGACAACCCGCTGCCCGGCCGCTGGGAGCTGGTCTCGTACGCGCTGGAGGACGGGAGCCGGCCGCTCGGGACGTGCCGAGCGGCACGCTCCTCTATACCGCTGACGGGTACATGTCGGTGCACATGGCCGGCGAGGATCGCCCGCGCTTCGGCACGCGTACCGCGGCCGAGGGCGACCCGCCGCACAAGGTCGCCGCGGCGTCGACGTACGTCGGCTACTGCGGGGAGTACGAGTGGCTCGGCGACCGGGTGGTGCACCGGGTCACGGTGAGCTTCTTCCCCGACTACGTGGGGACGGAGCTGGTGCGGGAGGCCGAGCTGGACGGCGACCGGCTGACGCTGCGCGCCTACCCGCCCTCGGTCCGCGCCACCCGGCCCACGCCGGTACTCGTGTGGCGACGCGTCCCCACTACCCGCCCGGGGAGGGCACCGGATGACACCGGGCACTCGGTATAGTTCGGGCCCTTGGAATGCGAGGCGGTTAGGCGGACATGGTCACGGACGACGTAGGGACGGAATCGAGCTCCCGCCACGGCGCCATGACCCTCGACCGTGGCCTCCAGGTGTTGGAGCTGCTGGCCGCCGAGGATCGCGACTTCACGGTCGCGGAGATCGCCAGCACGCTGGGCATGCACCGCCAAGCTGTGTACCGGCTGCTCGCCACCCTGACCGCGCACCACCTGGCGGCCCCGGCCGGCTCCGGGCGGTACAGCTTGGGCCTGGGCATTTTGCGCCTCTCCCGGCTGGCCCATCCGCAGCTGCGCCGCGCGGTGCTGCCCCAGCTGCGCCAGCTCGCCGAGGCGCTCGGCGCGACCGCGCAGTGTGTGGTGGCCGAGGGGTCCGAGGCGGTCACGCTGACCGTGGTCGAGCCGTCCGACGAGATCTTCCACCTCTCCCAGCGCCCGGGGGCACGCCACCCGCTCGACCAGGGTGCGAGCGGCCTGGCCATCCTGGCCGGCCGTGCCTCGGCGGCGGGCGAGCCGGCGGCGGTGGCCGAGGCCCGGAGCCGCGGCTACGTGGTCACCCACGGCCAGCTGACGCCAGGCGCGATCGGCATCGCCGCGCCACTGCGCGACCGCGCCGGCCGTTCCCTGGACGCCAGCATCAGCGTGATCGCGCTGCGGGAGCTGGACATCGAGCGCGCCGGCGAGCTTGTCGTCCAGGCCGCCGCCGCGGCCACCGCTGCCTGAGTCCCGCGCCCTCCCCTGGCCCCGGCCGAGGCTGATCCCCGGCTACGGCTGATCCCCCGCCTAAGGCTTGCCTTCGGCTGAGGCCGACCCCACATCACGTCCGCCCATGGTTGACAAGCCGCGCCCTCGCGGGCCATGGTTGTTTCAAATTACGGACTCAGTATCCGATATTTGTAAATCAGCAGCCGGGAGGGGACCATGAGTGAACCTTTGGCACCGCCTCAGTCCTTGAACCACGTCGCATACCCCACCTGGAGCTCCCAGGCGACGTACGACTTCTACACCGGCGTGCTCAACTGCCAGTTCCTGGCGGCCATCCAGCTCGACCAGGTGCCGTCGACCGGTTCGCCCACCCCGTTCCTGCACACGTTCTACGGGTTCGAGTCCGGTGAGGCGATCGCCTTCTTCGAGGTCGAGGGGATGGAGCGGCCGGAGTCCGACCCGATCCCCTCGTGGGTGCGGCACCTCGCGCTCAACGTGGCGTCCACTGAGGACCTGCACCGGTGGATCGACCGGCTCAAGGCCGCGGGCGTCGAGACGCTCGGCGTCGTCGACCACGACGGCACCTGGGAGTCCTTGTACTTCTTCGATCCCAACGGCGTGCGCATCGAGCTCACCGTGCAGCACCGGCCACTGAACGACCTCGATCGGGCGGAAGGACTCGAGACGCTGCGCCGGTGGAACGAGCGCCAGTCCGTCCGCGCATGATCACGCGGGAGCTGCTCGCCATCCCGATGGCCGGCGGGGGCGTATCGACATCAACTCCGGCGTCGCCCGCCTGAGCGGCACGATCTGGGCCACGCTGTGGCGCGACGACGCGGCACCCTCGCGGACCGCGGTGCTCATCACCCACCCGGCGTCCAACTTCCTCGGCCACTACGCGCTGCGTGACCTCGCCGCGCTCGGCGTCGCCTCGGTCGGGCTGGCCACGCGGTACGTCGGCAACGACACCACGCTCATCATGGAGAACTGCGTCCTGGACATCGCGGCGGCGATCGGTCACCTGCGCGGGCTCGGGTACGAGCGGGTGGTGCTGGTCGGTAACTCGGGCGGCGGCGGCCTCGCGGCGCTGTACCAGAGCCAGGCCGAGCGCCCCGACCTCACCTCGACGCCCGCCGGCGACCCGCCCGACCTGACCGCCGCCGACCTGCCACCCGCCGACGCCCTGGTGCTCGCGATGGCCCACCCGGGCCGGGCGCAGGTCTACACCGAGGCGCTGGACGCGGCGATCGTCGACGAGACCACGCCGTTCACCCGCGACGCCGAGCTGGACATGTTCGCCGAGAAGAACGGGCCACCGTACACAGCGGACTTCCTGGCCCGGTACCGGCAGGCGCAGATCGAGCGAAACCGCCGGATCACCCGGTGGGTGCTGAGACAGCTCGCCGCGCTCGCCGACCGCAGCCACCCGGCGTCCTCTCCGGACGGACCGACGCCGGACGACCTCCCGTTCGTGGTACACGGCACGGCCGCCGACCCGCGCTTCCTCGACCCGGCCGTCGACCCCTCGCGGCGGAAGCTGACCACGCTGTGGGGGCCGGCCTGGGCGGCGAACTTCCAGCCCGCCACGCTCGGCCACGTCACCAGCCTGCGGTCCTGGCTGAGCCAGTGGAGCTACGACCACAGCCGGGCCAACGCGCCGCGCTGCTTGCCGAAGGTCTCCGTGCCGGTGCAGGTCATCTACGGCGACGCCGACTGCGCCGCCTTCCCGAGCCACGCGCGGCAGATGTACGACGCGATCCGGCACGGCGACAAGGAGTTGGTCGAGATCAAGGGCGCGGACCACTACTTCCAGGGCCGCCCGGACCTCGCCCAGGAGATGTGCCGCCGCATCGTGGATTGGGCACGCCAATGAGTGGGAGTCGCGAGGAGCGGGACGTCATCGTTGTCGGCGCCGGGCCGGTCGGTCTCACCGCCGCGCTCGCGCTGTCCCAGGAAGGGCTGCGGGTCGCGGTCCTGGAGAAGCTGCCTGAGCCGAGCACCGAGTGGCGCGCGTCCACGTTCCACCCGCCGACGCTGGAGATCGGGCTCGACCTCGGGGTGGCCGGCGAGATGCTGCGGCAGGGGCTGATCGCGCCGAGGTACCAGATCCGGGACCGCAGGACTGGCATCGTGGCCGAGTTCGACTTCAGCGCGCTCTCCGACGAGACGCCGTACCCGTTCCGGCTCCAGCTCGAGCAGTACAAGTACGTGCAGATCCTCGAGCGGCGGCTGCGCGACCTGTACCCGGACTGCCCGGTGCGGTACGGCCAGGAGGTCACCGCCGTGTCCAACCGCGACGGTGGGGCCGAGGTCACGGTCCACGATGGATCAAGGTGGTGGGCGCCCTGGGTGGTGGCCGCCGACGGGGCGCGCAGCGTGATCCGGCGGGAGCTGGGCATCTCGTTCGAGGGGCTCACGTACGAGCACCGGTACCTCGTGCTCAGCATCGACTACCCGATGGACCAGCTGGTGCCCGGCATCTGCGAGGTCAACTACGTCGCCGACCCGGACGAGCACCTGCTCCTGCTCCGCATCCCGGACCTGTGGCGGGTGGTGCTCTCCGTGCCGCCCGAGATCGGCTCCGACGAGGCGACCTCACCGGCGTACGTGCGCAAGCGGCTCGCCCTGCTGATCGGCGACGGCATCGACCTGCCGGTCCGGGAGAGCACCGTCTACGCCGTGCACCAGCGGGTCGCCGGGCAGTTCCGGGACGGGCGGGTGCTGCTCGTCGGCGACGCCGCGCACATCAACAGCCCGATGGGCGGGATGGGCCTCAACAGCGGCATCCACGACGCGTACGACCTGGCCACCCACCTCACCGCGACGGTGCGGGGCGAGGAGCCGGAGTCCACGGTGGACGACTGGGCGGCCCGGCGCCGGCAGGTCGCGACCGAGGAGATCTACCGGCTGACCCATCAGACGACGACCGCGATGGCGGAGTCGGACGAGAACGAGCGGCTGGCGTTCCAGCGCCGGATGGCGGGCATCGCCGCCGACCGGGCGCTGGCCAAGGAATGGATGCTGGAGGCTTCGATGATCTCCAACGTGAGGCGGCACGGCCTGCCGGAGCGGGCGGCCGCCCGCACGGTGCTGGGTCGCGTGGGCGAGAGGTGAGGGTAGGCGTGAAGCCTGATACCTACAGCTGGGCCGAGATGATGGCGGTGGCCATCTCGCGGGAGATGCGCGACGGCTACTTCGGTGCGGTCGGCGCGGCGGCGCACATCCCGATGGCCGCACTGCGCCTCGCACAGCTCACGCACGCACCGAACCTCTCCTTCATGTGCGGCGGCAGCGGCGGGCTCAACCCGCACTTCGAGCGGCTGGCCGAGTCGTCCAGCGACTACCGCAACCTCGTCAACAGCGAGTTCCGGTACAGCCTGGAGGACGTGGTCGACCTGGAGACCGCGATGCGGCTGGACTTCGCGTTCGTCGGCGGCATGCAGATCGACCGGTACGGCAACGTGAACATGACCGTCATCGGCGACTGGGCCAAGCCGAAGGTACGCGGGCCGGGCACGGTAGGCCTCATCTTCCTCGGCGGGTTCCGCCGCACCTACCTGTACACCGAGCACCACTCCCCCAAGGTGCTCGTGGAAAAGGTGGACTTCGTGAGCGGCGCCGGCTGGCTGGGCGGTGGCGACGAGCGGTCGAAGGTCTTCCGCGAGGGATCGGACGGCCCGCAGCGGGTTTTCACCCCGCTGGGCGTGTTCGACTTCGATCCGGTGAGCCGGCACATGCGGCTGCTGAGCGTCCACCCTGGACGGACGGTCGAGGAGGTGCGGGCGGCGACCGGTTTCGAGCTGCCGGTGCCCGAGGGTGTCGGGGACACGCCCGAGCCGACGGCCGAGGAGCTCGACATCCTCCGCCGGCACGTGGACCGTGACGGCGTGCTGCGCGCGCTCGGAGCCGCCCGATGAAGAGCCGGCGTATCCGGATCGACGGCGCGGTGACCCACTACCTGGAGGCCGGTGACGGGCCGCCGTTGGTGCTTTTGCACGGCGGGGAGTTCGGTGCCGCCGCCGAGATCACCTGGGAACGCTGCATCCCCGCGCTCGCCGCCCACCACCGGGTGATCGCGCCGGACTTCCTCGGCTACGGGTACAGCGACAAGCTCCGCGACATGCGGGGGCAGCGGCGGCGGTTCGTCGCGCAGGTGGCCGGACTGCTGGAGACGCTCTGCCTGGGGCCGGCCCGCTTCGTCGGCACCTCGCTCAGCGCGCGCCTCCTGCTCGACCAAGCGGCGGCTGAGAGTCCACAGTGGCCCGTCGAGGCGATGGTCGTGGTCGGCATCGGGCTGCACCCGCCGGACGGGGCGGCAACCCGGGCGCTCGCCGAGTACGACGGCACGCTCGACGGCCTGCGCCCGCTGATGAAGGTGCTCTTCGCCGACCCTGCCTTCGCCGACGACGAGGACTACCTGCGCCGCCGGTACACCTTCTGCGAGATCCCCGGCGCCTGGGAGTTCGGCGCGGCCAGCCGCCTGCGCCGCCCCGGAGCCGGCAAGGTCCGTCCGCCGGTGCCGTCCGCGCGGCCTTCGTACGGCGCGATCTCAGTGCCCACGATGCTCGTCGTGGGCGAGCACGACGCGCTGGTGCCGGCCGAGAGCGCGGCCGCGCTCGCGGACGCCATTCCGGGGGTACGGTCGGCGACGATCGCCGGTGCCGGACACTACCCGCAGATCGAGCGGGCCGACGACTTCCTGGAAGCCACATTGGACTTCCTCCGATGACCGGCGGCGTATTCGTCGAGGAAAGCGGCGGCGGGTCACCGACCGTGGTGTTCCTGCACGGGCAGGGCGCCTCAGGTGTGGTGTGGGACGGGGTGGTGGCCGGACTGCCCGGGTACCGGTGCGTGGCGGTCGACCTGCCCGGCCACGGCCGCTCGGGCCGGCTCCCCGCGTACTCGGCCGAGGCGTACGCGAGCGCGGTCGCCCCGGCCCTGCCCGCCGGGCCGCTCACGCTCGTCGGGCACTCGCTCGGCGGCATGGTCGCGCTGGCGCTCGCCGACCCGGCGCTCGGCCTCGACGTCGACGCGGTGCTCGTCCTCGCCATGAAGGTGACCTGGACCGAGGAGGAGGCACGCCGCCGAGCCGAACGGGCCAGCCGGCCGCCGGACCACTTCCCCGACCGAGGGCTGGCGCTGCGCCGCTTCGCGAAGCTCGCCGGCCTCAGCGCCCACTCGGAGGGACTCGCGAGCGGCGTCGAGCCCGACGGGGACGGCTGGCGGCTCTCGCACGACCCGGCCACGGCGGCCGGTCCGCCGGTGCCGCCCGAAGAGCTGCGGGCGCTCGCCGGGCGGGTCGCGGCACCGCTCCACCTGGCCTGCGGCGACCGGGACGCGATGGTCAGCCCGGACGACCTGGCGCTGCTCGGCCGTCCGGTGACCACGCTGCGAGGCGCCGGCCACAACGTCCACATCGAACACCCGTCGGTCGTGGCGCAACTGGTACGGGCCGCCGTACCGGCGCCTCGGCCGGCGAGCTGACCGGCGGGAGCCCAGATGCGCATCGAGGACCTGTTGCGCCGCAACGCGATCGGCCGTCCGGACGAGACCGCCCTCATCTGCGAAGAGCGGACGATGACCTGGCGGGAGCTGGACGAGGCGGCCAACCGGCTCGGCAACGCGCTGCGGCAGCTCGGATACCGGCCGCAGGAGCGGGTCGCGGTGGTGCTCTCCAACTGCCACCACATCCCCGTGGCGTACTTCGGGCTGTGGAAGTGCAACCTCGTCAACGTGGCGATCAGCACGAAGCTCACCGGGCCGGAGATCCGTCGCATCCTCGTCCACAGTGGTGCGAGCGCGGTCATCTGCGAGGACCCGGTAGCCGCCGAGGCCGCCGCCGGGGTGGAGACGGTGCGGCACGTGTTCAGTGTGGACGGTGGAGTGCCCGGGCCACACCGCTGTCCGAGCTGACCGCCGGCATGTCCGCCGACGACCTGCCGGTACTGGGCAACGGCGACGACCTGCGCTCGCTCCGGTACACCAGCGGGACGACCGGCCGGCCCAAGGGCTGCATGGCCACCCACGCACAGCAGCTCGCGAGCGTCAGCAACTTCCTCATCGAGGTGCCGCCGCCGCGCGAGGGACCCACGTTCCTGTCGGTGCCGATGACGCTCGGCGTCGGCGCGTTCTACCTGACCGCGACGAGCTACCTCGGCGTGCCGCTGCTGATCCGTCAGCGGTTCCGGCCGGCGGCCTTCCTCGAAGACGTCGAGCGGTACGGCGTCGCGCACGCGTTCCTCGTACCAACAATGCTTGTGGACCTCGCCGCACATCTCGCCGACAGCGGCGGGCGACCACCGCGGACGCTGCGATTGGTAGGTTACGGCGGCGCGCCGGTGTCGTGGGCCACCGTGCGCGCCGTCTCCGGCGGCCTGGGATGCGAGCTGTACCAAGGGCTCGGCGCCACCGAGGCGGGCGGGTACGCGACGCTGCTCACGCCGGAAGACCACCGCTGGCTGCTGGACCGGGAGAGCCCATCGCCGGTCGTGCCGGTCGGGCGGGCGGCCGCGTACGCGCGGGCCCGGATCGACGGGGAGGACGGGCGCGAGCTGCCGCCCGGCGAGACCGGCGAGCTGCGGCTCCGCTCGGCGAGCACCTTTTCCGGGTACTGGTGCCAGCCCGAGGAGACCCGGGAGACGCTGCGCGACGGCTGGCTCTCCCTCGGCGACCTGGCCTGGCGCGACGAGCGGGGCTACATCTACCTGGTCGACCGGAAGCAGGGCGTGATCCGGTCGGGCTCGCAGAACGTGTACGCCGCCGAGGTCGAGGCCGTGCTCCTCTCCTGCCCGGGCGTACGGCGGGCGGCCGCCGTCGGTGTGGCGGACGAGCGGTTCGGCGAGTCGGTCAAGGCGCTCGTGGTCGCCGATCCGGAGAGCGGCCCGAGCGAGGAGGAGCTGCTCGCGTACTGCGCCGAGCGGCTGGCGAAATACAAGCGCCCCCGGTCGGTGGAGTTCGTCGCCGACCTCCCGGTCGACGAGGGCGGCAAGGTGCGGCGGGCCATGCTGGCCGAGCTTTTGAAGGGCGGACTCTGAATGACCAAGGTAACCACCCCCGACGAGGCGGTCGCGGACATCCCGGACGGCGCGACGATCGCGCTCGGCGGTGTGCACTCGCACAACGGGCCGCTCGCGCTGGTGCACGCGCTCATCCGTAAGGGAGTCCGCGGCCTCACGCTGATTCCCACGCCGAGTGCTGGCCTGCCGGTAGACCTGCTCATCGCGGCCGGTTGTGTGGCGAAGCTGCACGTGTCCTATGTGGGCCTGGAGTTCCTCGGCCTCGCGCCCAACTTCCGCCGCGCGGCCGAGGCCGGCACCATCGAAATCGTCGAGGGCGACGAGGCGTGGATCGTCTTCGGCATGCGGGCCGGCGCCGCGCGGCTGCCGTTCATGGCGCTGCCCCCGCTCTACGAGGGCACCGACCTGCCCAAGGTAAACCCGCTGATCCGCACCACCACCGACCCGTACACCGGGGCGACCGTCACCACGATCCCGCCGCTGCGCGCCGACGTGTGCCTGCTGCACGCGCAGGTCGCGGACGAGAAGGGCAACGCGCAGATCCTCGGCCAGCGGCGCTTCGAGGACGTGATGGCCAAGGCTTCCGACCGTGTGGTCGTCAGCGCCGAGGAGATCCTCGACCCCGCCGCGCCGCGACCCGACCCGCGCCACGTCACCGTCCCCGCACCGCTGGTGGACGCGGTGGCGCACGCACCGTACGGCGCGCATCCGACGTCGTCGCCGGGCCACCATCGCTACGACCGCGAGCAACTTGTCGAGTACCGGGACCTCGCCGTGGCCGGGCGCACCGGCGACTACATCGACCGTTACATCACAGGCGTGAAGGACCACACCGGCTACCTGGAGAGGGTCGGCCTGGGACGGTTGCTCGCGCTCCGCCAGACGATGCGCTGACAGGGGGCCCGCGTGTACTTCTCCAGCCAGTTCGACCGCTCGTACGACGTGGTCGTGATCGGTGCCGGCGACGCCGGTGCCAGCGCGGCGATCAGCGCGCACGAGGCGGGCGCCGAGGTGCTCGTCGTGGACAAGCAGCAGGAGCGGGACCGCCGCCCGAACAGCCGGTACGCCGCCGGCTACTTCGTGGTCCCGAGGGACGTGGACGGCGCGGTGGCCTACCTGTCGGCCATGTACGCGGTCAACGGCGAGCTATCCGAAGTGGACCCCGCCCTGACTCGCACGTGGGCCGAGGAGACCGCGCTCAATCCACAGTGGTTGGCTGAGCAGGGCGGTGCGTCGAGCAAGCTGTTCGAGGGTGGCGAGCACACCACATTGGACGGCTACGAGTCGATTGACATCCATCGTGGAGAGTGGCCGCGTGGCGTACCGGTCACGGGTTGTCCGGTTTTCGCGGCGCTCGACCGGCGGTTGACCACGCTGGGCATCGAGGTGGCGTACGGCGCGACAGCCCAGTGGCTCCTCACCGACGCCGACGGCGCGGTGGTCGGCGTGCAGATCTGCGTCGAGGGCCGGACCGTGGCGGTGCGCGCCGGCCGGGGCGTGGTGCTGGCGATGGGCGGGTACGAGTTCAACTCGCGGCTCAAGCGCCAGTTTCTGCCGATGAACCCGGTCCACTACTACGGCAGCACCGCGAACACCGGCGACGGCATCACCCTGGCCAGCGAGGTCGGCGCCGAGCTGTGGCACATGAACGCCTGGCCCGGCTACCTGGTGGCCCACCAGCCCGCCACCGGGTACCCCGGTGGCCTGCCCATCGACCTGTGGGCGGCCGGCGGTTTCAACGCCCCGCCCGGTGCCGACCTGCCAGGGGGCTTCTTCGCCGACGGCAGCGGCCGCCGCTTCACCCGCGAGCCCGGCCGCCAGCACAGCCTGCACCTGGAGGTCGCCGGCTTGGACGCCGAGCGCCTGGTCCACCCGCGCATCCCGGCCTGGTGGGTCTTCGACGAACGCCGCCGCGTCAAGGGCTCGCTCGTCAACACCCGCATGGGCCCGGCCGGCCCGGTCCGCGAGATCGAGTGGAGTGCCGACAACCTCACCGAGATCGACCGCCAGTGGGTACGGCGCGCGCCCACGGTGCGCGCGCTGGCCGCCATCTGCGGCATGGACCCGGACGCGCTGGAACGCACGGTCGCCACCTACAACGCCGCGTGTGCGTCCGGTGTGGACGACGAGTTCGGCAGGCCCGCCCACACACTAACCCCGCTGGGCGACCCGCCGTACTACGCGCTAGCCCTCTGGCCCGGCGGCTCCAACACCAGCGGCGGCCCAAGGCGCGACGCCGACGCCCGCGTCTGGTCCGTCCGCGGCGCCCCGATCCCCGGCCTGTACTCCGCCGGCGAACTAGGCTCCATGTACGGCCTGCTCTACCCATCGGGCGGCGGCAGCGTGGCCGAGTGCATGGCATTCGGCCGCATAGCCGGCCGCAACGCCGCCACCCGCAAACCCGCCTAGGTCTTCCGGGTTGGTACTGCTGGCTGTCGCGTCAATGTGCGACAAGAATGACGAGCGTGATCAGCGATCTCCTTGCTGTAGTGGCCGGGACCTTGGACCGCACGACTCGGGTCCGCGTCTTCGACTCGGCCGGACCGGGTGAACCAACTCGCAAAACGGCGCGACCGCCGCCCGGTCCTAGCTGACCAGCATGACCCAGAGGCGCTGATACAACTGCGAGCAGCGCTGGCGATCCGGCCGGAGACCAAGGTCATGGACTGGATGCAGTGGCCCGATCTATGGCTCGAACTGTTAGGACGTGATGATTCGCGGTTGGTCACGACCGGTCTCCTTCGCCCTGGCTGGCTCAGATGGGAATCCGACGGTGACCTGGAACTGCAGAACCCGACGGCCATCCCGCATTGGTTGACCCGCTGGGCCCCCGAAGCAGCCGCGACCATCGCAGAATGACCCTGCCTCTCCGCGGTGTTGTCGAGCAGGTCCATTCCCCTGTCGCCGTCAGGGTGGCCACCGGCACCCATTTCGCACCAACTCTTCGGCATCCGAGACCCGGGCAAGATTGCAATTCGAATATCCCTAGATCGACGAATATAACTGGTGGTCTTGGAGTTAGTGCGAGACAATTAACGCGTGTCCAGCGATGCGTTAGACCAGCTCAGCGAGGTAGCCAGCAAATGCGCTACCGCATCGGTCTGGACGTTGAGCGACGACGAACTCGTCGATTCCCTGGACACCATCCACCAGGCCCTGCAAACACTCACCGCAGCCCAACTACATGTAATCCGGGAAATCGACGGACGCGGGCTACCGATCGCGCAGCACGCCTCAAGCACCGCGGTGTGGTTGCGGGAGCGTCACCGCATCAGCATTCACGCCGCGAAACGGCTGGCCGACCTCGCGAAGGCGGTCGACGAGCGGCCCGCCCTCGACACCGCCCTGATCGCGGGTGCGGTCAACGCCGAGCAGGCCACCGTCATCGCCAACACGGTCCGGGATCTACCCGACGACCTCGGCGCCGACCTCGTCGACGAGGCGGAAGCGGTGCTGATCGGCCAGGCCGAGCAGTTCGAGCCCACCATCCTGCGCAAGGCCGGCGAGCGGATCCTCGCCCACGTCGCTCCCGAGATCGCCGACGCCCGCGACGCCGCCGCGCTGGAGCGGCAGGAAGCCCGCGCCTGGCAGACCCGCGCGTTCCAGCTCACCCGGCTCGGCGACGGACGCGTAAGGCTCACAGGCTGGCTCGACGAGGCCGGCGCCGCCACCGTCAACGCAGCACTCGACCCGCTATGCGCACCCCGCCACGACAACGACGAGCCCCGCACCCCGGGCCAACGCCGAGCGGACGCGCTAGTCGAGGTATGCGACCTGGCCACCGCGACCGAACGGCTGCCGGACAACGGCGGGCAACGGCCACACGTCATGGTCACCGTGCCATTCGAGCTGCTGCAGCAGCAGTTCGGCGTCGGCGTGCTGGACACCGGTGGGCGGCTCAGCCCCACCCAGGTGCGTCAGATGGCCTGCGACGCGCAGGTGATTCCGGCCGTGCTCGGCGGCGACGGGCAGGTCCTGGACCTAGGCCGGACCCGTCGGCTGATCAGCGGGTCGCTGCGACGGGCGCTGGAGCTACGCGACCGAGGATGCGCCTTCCCTGGTTGTGATCGGCCGCCGCGCTGGTGCGACGGACACCACATCCGGTCCTGGGCCGACGGCGGACCCACCAGCCTGGACAACAGCGTCCTGCTCTGCGGCTACCACCACCGCATCATCCACCGCGGACAATGGACCGTCCGGCTCCGCGCCGAGGACGGCAGGCCAGAGTTCATCCCACCCGCCTACGTCGACCCGCGACAGCGACCACGTCGCAACCTCTACCACCACCAGACATGACCGCCAGCGTCTACGCACATGTCTGAGAAGGTCCGATGTGGACCGGCGTGGCGGTCTGCGGGCGGGAGGTAGGGCGGCCAGTGTGGTCCGGTGCCGATCCCCTGGCGTGGCTACCCGTCCGACTTTGTCCGATGCGCAGTGGGCCTGATCGGCCGTGATCCCGACCGTCCGCGGGATCGTCGACTCCCACGGTCAAGGGCGCCGATACCGTAGGGCGCGACAGCCGGGCTTACGACGCAGGCAAGAAGATCAATGGCCGCAAGCGGTTCATCGTCAGCGACACGTTGGGCCTGCTGATCACCATGTGGGTCCTGGCCGCTTCCTGGCAGGACCGCGACGGCGCCAGGGGCGCCCTGGTCGCCCTGGTCGCAGCGACCCTGGCCGCGCCGTCCATGCGGACGTGTTCGCCGACCGAGGCTTCGCCGGTCGGCTGGGCGCGGTACCACGGTCCAGATCGTCCGCAAGCCACCCGACCAGCAGGGGCTTCGCCGTGCACCCGCTCCGGTGGTTGGTCGAGCGAACCCTGGCCCGGCTGACCGCCTACCGGCGCCTGGCCCGCGACTACGAACGCGTACCCGAGAACTCCGGAGCGGTCATCCGCTGGGCCGCCATCGCCGCAACGGCTCGTCGGATCACCCGCGATCGCCGCGAATCCGGTGTCGAACTCGGCGAGCCACCTGGCGGCCTCTACGCTCTGTGCAACGGCCACGCGGGTTTGTCACACAACTCACTGATCATCGGGCGGCCGCCACCCACGCACACGACGATGAAGGGCTCGGGCCGTGGCCGAAATGACCTGGCGCACCGAGGACCTGACGTTCGCACTGCGCATCACCGCGTCCCAGCAGACCTACCAGCAGGTTGTCGTGTCCGCTGGCCGGGAGGGCTTCAGCGCCACACGGAATTCCTGGCTCAGTGCCGGGGACATCGAGCACTTTGCCGACCAGGTCCATCAGATGTGGCAGGACCTGACGGGTGTTGCCGAGCTCGTCGGCGAGTACGGAGTGGACTTCTCGATCCGGCTGACCAGTGTCGGCGGTGGCCACGTTGACATCGACGTCGTCATCAACGAGTTCTGGGGCAACCTCCACCTGGAGGCCCGCACCGATCAGACCTTCCTGCCAGCCCTACGCGATGGTCTCCTATCGATCCGCTGACCTTGCCGCGCACCACCCGGCGCGGCGCGCGGCTCAGCGGCGTAGGCGTCTGCATCGCCTGCGCGGCGGGGCGACCACGACGGGCCAGAGCCAACAAGAGCCGGCGCCAACAAGGAGCCGCAGCTGACAACGGCCGGAGCCAAAAAAGAGCCTGAGCCAAAGAAAAGCCAGCGCTACCAGGAGTAGGCCTCGGGGGCTGGGCCGGGGCCGGGGAAGATTTCGTCCAGGCGGGTTTGGGTTTGGGGGTCAAGGCGGACCTTCAGGGCGCGCATCGACGACTCCAGTTGCTCGACCGTGCGTGGGCCGATGATGGGGGCGGTCACGCCTGGGCGGGCCAGCAGCCAGGCTAGCGCCACGTCCGCGGGGTCGTAGCCGGCCTCGGCGCACAGGTCTTCGTAGGCGGCGATCGCGTCGCGGTGTTTGGCGAGCTTTTCGAAGCGTTCGCGGCGGTGCCGCGCGACCTTGGCGCCGGGGAGGGGGGTGCCGATCCGCGACTCGCGTTCCTTGCGGAGCACGCCGCCGAGCAGGCCGGCGTCCAAAGGGGACCAGGGCATCATGCCGATGCCGTAGTCCTGGCAGGCGGGCAGCACTTCCAGCTCGGCCGTCCGTTCCAGCAGATTGTAGATGGTCTGCTCGCTCACGATGCCGGTGAAGTTACGGCGCCGCGCGGCCTCCTGGGCCTTGGCGAGATGCCAGCCGGCGTGGTTGGAGGAGCCGACGTACACGATTTTGCCCTGCCGCTGAAGCAGCTCCATCGCCTCCCAGATCTCGTCCCACGGGGTCGTCCGGTCGACGTGGTGCATCTGGTAGATGTCGATGTGGTCGGTGCCCAGCCGGCGCAGCGAGTCCTCACAGGCGCGGCGGATGTGCAGCGCGGAGAGGTGGCTGTTGTTGGGCCAGGGGTCCATCGCGCCGTAGAGCTTGGTGGCCAGCACGGTCCGCTCGCGGCGGCCGCCGCCCTTGGCGAGCCAGCGGCCGATGATCTGCTCGGTGTACCCCTCGCCGGGGCGCCAACCGTACACATTGGACGTGTCGATGACGTTGACGCCGAGCTCGTGGGCGCGGTCCATCACCGCGTGCGCCTCGTCCTCGTCGGTCTGGGTGCCGAAGTTGTCCGTGCCGAGGACGAGCCGGCTGACCGTCAGCCCGCTGCGCCCGAGATGGGTGTACTCCATCGCCCCGACCTCCAACCAGGATTTACAACTATCGGACACCAAGTCCTATATTTGATGGTAACATCTTCGACATGCCCGATGATCTCTCGCCGTGGCTCGAAAAGGCCAGGCTGCCGGCCTCCCACAGCTTCCTCGACGGGCGGCTGCGCGACGGCGGCGGTGGACGATTCGTGACCCGACATCCGGGCAACGGCGCCGCGCTCGCCGAGGTGACGGCGACCGGGCCGGAGCGGCTCGATGACGCGGTCGAGGCGGCCGCGGCGGCGCAGCCGGAGTGGGCGCGTACGTCGCCGCACACGCGGGCCGCCGTCCTCCGCGCGGCGGCCGACCGGTTGGAGGCCGACGCCGACCGGCTGGCCTGCCTCGTGGCGCTGGACAACGGCAAGACCCTCGCCGAGGGGCGCGGCGACGTCGTGGTGGCCGCCGCGCTCCTGCGCACCGCCGCGGGCTGGGCGCCGACGCTGGAGGGCTCGACGTTCCCGGCCGACGCGGGCACGCTCCGGATGAGCTGGCGCGAGCCGGTCGGCGTGGTGGCGGCCGTGATCCCGTTCAACGCGCCGTTGATGTTCACCGCACAAAAGGCCGGGCCGGCCCTTGCCGCCGGCAACGCGATGGTCCTCAAGGCGCCGGAGCAGGCGCCCCTCGCTCCGCCGGTGCTCGCCGGGATCCTCGCCGAGGCCGGGCTCCCACCGGGCGTGCTCCAGGTCGTGCAGGGTGACGGCGAGGTGGGCCGCCTGCTCGTGGCGCACGAGCGGGTGGACATGATCTCGTTCACCGGCAGCACCCGCGTCGGTCAGCAGGTGATGACCTCGGCCGCCGCGGGGATGAAGCGGCTGCTGCTGGAGCTCGGCGGCAAGTCGGCCAACATCGTCTTCGGCGATGCCGACCTCGACCCCGCCCTCGACGCCACCCTCGCCGGCATCTTCCGCAACGCCGGCCAGCGCTGCTTCTCCGGCTCCCGCCTCCTCGTCGCGGAGGAGATCGCGGACGAGGCGCTCGACCGGCTGACCGCCCGCGCGGAGAAGATCCGGGTGGGCGACCCGTTCGACCCGGCGAGCCAGATCGGCGCGCTCATCTCCGCCGCCGAGGTCGACCGGGTGCTCGGCATGGTCAGTGCGGCGGCCGCCGCCGGTGCCCGGGTGCTGTGCGGCGGCACCCGTCCCGCCGGTACGCATCCGGCCGGTGCGTTCGTCGCGCCGACGATCGTCGAGGTGCCGCGCGACCTGCCGGCCGACCTGCCGCTGCTGCGCGAGGAGGTCTTCGGGCCGGTGCTCGCGGTGCAGCGGTTCGCGGACGAGGCGGACGCCGTCGCGCTCGCCAACGACTCGCCCTTCGGGCTCGCCGGCGGCTGCTGGACCCGCGACCTCGACCGCGCGCTCCGCACCGCCCGCGCCGTCCGCACCGGCTACTTCTGGATCAACTCGTACGGCGCGCTCGCCCTCGACGCGCCCATCGGGGGTACAAGTCCTCGGGCTTCGGCCGCGAGCTGGGCCGGCCGGGGCACGAGGCGTACACCGAGGTCAAGACCGTCATCGTGGACACCGAGGCGGCCGCGGCGCCGCCGTGGTTCGGATAGGAGCCCCGGCATGGCAGCAACGACCTTCCGCGCCGCCGTCGTACGGGCGGCCGGCGCGCCGCTTGGCATCGAGCCGGTGACGTTCGACGAGCCGGACGGCGGGGACGTGCTCGTCCGGGTGACCGCGTGCGGGCTATGCCACAGCGACCTGCACTTCATGGCCGGCACGTCCGGCCGCGACTTCCCGTACCTGGTGGGGCACGAGGTCACCGGCGTGGTCGAGCGGGTCGGCCCGGCGGTCAGCGGGCTCTCCCCCGGCGACACCGTGGTCGTCGCGCCGATGGTGGCGTGCGGCACCTGCCGGCAGTGCCTGGCCGGACGGGCGCCCGCGTGCCCGGCCAAGCTGCCGCGCAACCCGGCCGGGCGGCTCGCCGACGGTGCCGCGGCCAACCGTGTGCTGGGCATCGGCGGCCTCGCCGAGCGGGTGGTGCTGCCCGCCCGCCAGCTCGTACCCGTGGATCCCCGGGTCCCGGCACAGGTGGCGGCGCTGCTCGGCTGCGCTGTACCAAGTGGATTTGGTGCGGCCGTGCACACGGCGGAGGTCGGGCCGGCCGACGACGTGGTGGTGATCGGGTGTGGCGGGGTCGGGGTGGCCGCCGTGGCGGGCGCGGCGTATGCCGGCGCCCGGCGGGTGATCGCGGTGGACACCAACCCGCGCAAGCTCCCGGCGGCGCGGCGCTTCGGTGCCACCGACGTGGTCGACGCGGGGCGGACGGACGCGGCGGAGGCGGTCCGGGAGATCACCGGCGGCGGCGCGGACGTGGTGATCGACGCGGTCGGCGGGTCGCGCACGTTCGGCGCGGCGCTGGCGATGCGCGGGCCCGGCAGCCGCGTCGTCATGGTCGGCGCACCGCAGCCGGGCGAGGTCACGGACCTCGGCCTGCGCCAGCTCTTCCTGACCGGCGGCCGCATCCAGGTGTCGATCTGGGGCGACTGCGTGGCGTCGCGGGACATCCCGCTGCTGGCCGACCTGTACCTGAGCGGAAAGCTGCCGCTCGAAGTCGGCGAGACGTTCGCCTTCGGTGCGGCCGCCGACGGCTACCACAGCCTGGAGGCAGGCGAGACACTCCGGCCCGTCGTGGTGTTCTGATGCCCCGGATCGGGTACGTGGGCGTCCAGTCCTCGGCCCACAAGGCGTGGACCCGGTTCGGCCCGCGTGTGTTCGGCTTCGAGTGCGGGCCGCGCGGCGACGGCACGGTGCGGGTGCGGTGGGACGACCGGGCGTACCGGCTGGCCGTCCACCCTGGACAGAGCGACCGCGTCTGCTACCTCGGCTGGGAGGTCGACGCGGACGAGCCGCTCGACGAGGTGGCCGCGCGGCTGGCCAGCCGGGGGTACGCGCCTCGCAACGGGTCGCCGCGGCTCGCGGCCGAGCGGGGGGCCGGGCGGCTGGTGTGGTTCGAGGACCCGTTCGGGCTGCGGCACGAGCTTGTCGAGGGGCAGGCGGAGTGGCCCGGCGCGTACCGCGGGCACCGTGCGACGTCGGGCGCGGTCACCGGCGAGTCCGGCATGGGCGACGTGGTGCTCGACGTGCCCGACCTGGACCGCGCGCTGACGTTCTATCTCGACGTGCTCGGCATGCGGGTCTCCGACGCCGTCCACTTAGGACCCCAGATGGGCGAGATGTGGATCCTGCGGCACCACCCGCGACAGCACAGCCTCCGTCTACTTGAGACACCGGGGTGCCACGGGCTGCGCCAGCTCGTCGTGGAGGCGCGGCACCTGTCCGATGTGGAGGTCGCGTGGGACGTGGCGCGGCGCGAGATGGACTCGTTCATGAGCCCGGGGCGGCGGGCGTCGGACAACATGTTGCTTTTCCGGGTGCGTACGCCGGCCGGCTTCGACATGTGCTACGGCTGGGGTGCGGTGCGGGCCCGCACCGACGACGGCTGGGCGCCGCGCTATCTCGTGCCGTGACGTTACGGCAGGTCGCCCAACGCCTCCAGGATCTCCAGCGCGACCTGGAGAGCGAGGCGGTCGCGGTAGCTGTCGAGGTCGTGGCCGGTCAGTTCAGCGACGCGGCGGATCCGGTAGTTCACGGTGTTGGGGTGGACGTGCAGGATGCGGGAGGCGCGCTGCGGGCTGTTGTTCTCCCGGAAGTAGCAGCGCAGCGTGATCAGGTATTCGTCGCCCAGCCCGCCGAGCACCTCCCGCGCGAAGCGGCGCAGCTCCCCCACGTCCGGCACCTGGAAGAGCAGCCGGCGCACGCCCAGCTCGTCGAAGACCACGACCGCGCCGTGCCGGCCCAGCCGCTGCGTCGCCTCGGCGGTGCGGCGGGCCTGCTCGTACGAGTCGGCGATCCGCGCGGGCTGACGGCAGACCCCGCCGACGCCCACGGTCACCGCGACGCCGGCGAAGAGCGCACCGATCCGCTGCACGCACATCGCGCCGAGCTGCGCGGCCCGGGGCTCGGGTTCGGCGAGGACGGCGACGACCTCCGCATCGCGTACCGAGATGATGGTCCCTGGCACTTGAGCCCCGAAGAACCTGCCGGTGGCGACGGCGGCCCGCTGCACGAGCGCCCGCCCCTGCTCGGTGTCACCCGGCGGCCCGGCCAGCGCGACGAACACCACCCGGTGGTCCACCTCCCGGTCGTAGCCGAGATGCTGGGCCCAGCGGTTGGTCTCTTCCTCGCTCCGCGCCGACCCGGACAGCAGCCCCTCGACAAGGTCGTCGCGGACCTCGCTGGCCGCCGCCGCGATCACCCGGTCCCGGCCCAGGATCACACCGCAGATCGTGGCGGCGTGCTCGGTCAGCTCCTCGCCGCGCCCGTCCCCCTCGGGGACGAGCACCAGGAGGTACGCGGTGACCTGCTCCCCCACGAGCACCGGCGCGACCATGAGCGCCCGCCCGTCGCCCGGGTGCGGCGCGCGCACGACCCGGCGGGTGGTGGCCGCCTCGGCGAGGGCCGGCGTCAGCCGGGGGTGGATGAGGTTTTCCTGGGCGTAGCGGGCGGTCTCCGGGTACGACTCGCCCGGCGCCGCCGCGGCCACGATGCCCATCTTCTGGCTGATGACCACAGCGGTCGCGCCCGCCCGCTCGGCCACGAGCTGGGTCACGGTGCCGAGGTCGGCGTCCTGGGCGGCCAGGCCGGAGAGCTGTCGATAGATCGCCACGAGACTCCGCAGGGCGCGGTTCTCCTCGCTGATCTCCGCCATGATCGGATCCTACGGTGCGGGCGCGGTCGCCCACCGTGTGGTGGAAGTGTCGCTCCGTGTGGCGGGTGACCGGTGCGTGCTTTTTCTGTCCGAAGGGAGCGTTCCGGCAGGACTGTTCGGCCTTGTGACCCGCGACCCGACACCAGGATCATGTACGCACCTTGTAGTAGTACTCCCCTCTGCGAAGGGTGCGATCGATGGCGTGGACCCGGGCGAAGTGGCGCGCGGTGCTGCTCGACCTGCTGGAGCGGGCGGGCTGGTCAGCCGGCCAGGTCTTCGTGGCGACGCTGCTGGCCGGCGGCGCCACGGCCACGGCCACCGCCGGCAGCCTGCCGTGGAAGTACGCGCTGACGCTGGCCCTGAGCGCCGCCGTCTCGTCGGTCATCCTGACGCTCATCCAGTACGCGTCCCACACCACGAAGCTCAGCTTCTGGCCCGACCTGCTGGTCCGCCTCGGCAAGACCTTCCTCGCCACACTGGCCGCCTCCATCGCCGCGGCCAATGTCTTCAACATCATGACCTTCGACTGGAACGCCGCCCTCAACCTGGCCTTCCTCGCCACGCTCACCGCACTCGGCAAGGGCCTGCTCGCCCGGGAGAACGTCGCCGCGCAGCCGGGCGCCGCGCCAGCCCCCGCGCAATCCAGCCCGTCCACGCTGCCGACCGCCACGTACACCGAGGCAACGCGCGCGTAACCGTAGCAGCGCTATACCGTAGCGGGATGGCCTCAACGGTGGTCCCGGCCGGCAACGCGTCCTCGGCGCGGGATCGGCTGCGGAGTTGGGGTGGCCTCGGCGTCAGGTCGCGAATAGAGATTCAAACCCAAGGACATTGAGCTACCGCGATGTCCGTCGTGGTCCAGACCGTCGCTCCCGCGGCCTCACCCTCCGCGGTTGGGCAAGCTCACCCCGGGTCGCGGTCAGCCGTCCGCGACCTTCGCCGCCGGCTGCCACCTGGCAGATCGTGGTACTTAGGTGCCCCTGGAGGGGCGGTTCGATACCACGATCTCTCGCTGGGTGCGCGGGGTCAGGCGCTCAGCCGGGGAAGGCTGGTGAGTTTGGTACGGATGCCGGGTGCGTCGGGGTGGTCGAGTTGATGGAGGATGCTCCAGGCGAGTTGCCAGCTCTCGTACGCGGCCTTGGTTTTGCCCGCCGCGTAGTGTGTGTCGCCGAGGCGGTTGAGGATCCTGGCTTCGTAGCGGCGGTTGCGCAGGTCGCGGAACAGCTCGATCGCGTGCTGGTAGCAGTCGGTGGCCTGCTGGTATCGGCTGAGGTGGTGGTGGGCGTAGCCGAGGCTGTCCCAGGCGCGGGCCTCCCACACGGGGCTGCCGAGCTGTTGCAGTCGGGTGAGGGCTTGTTGGCAGTAGACGATGGCCTGCTGGTAGTTGCCGAGCTGGGCGTGGTACCAGCCGACGTTGTTGAGGGCGTTGGCCTGCCCGTGCACGTGACCCGCGGCCGTGTAAAGGCGCAGGGCCTCTTCGGCGTCGTGGAGTGCGTCCCCGTAACGGAGTCGAGGCTCGTGGACCCAGCCCCGGCACAGATAGACATAGGCCAGGCCAGCTGTGTCGGCCAACTGTTCGTAGAGCAGGCGGGCGTGCTCAAGGTGGATGCTTGTGTCGTCGTGGCGGCCGATCCAGGCGTAGAGCTCGGCGAGCCAGCAGTGGGCGTTGGCCTGCGCGCGGCGGTCGTGTAGCCGCTGCGCGGCACGCAACGCCGCCTGGGTGGTGCTGTGCCAGTCGTGCCAGTGTCCTTGGCGGTTGAAGAACGTGCCTATCAAGTCGGCCAGTTCCCAGGCGTACGGCTCGAAGCCGGCGTCGCCAGCGGTATGTATCGCCGCCACTATCGCCGGATGTTCCCGGATGAACCAGTCCAGCGCCTCGCGATGCCCGGCGATCGTTTCCGACGCGACGTGGGGCGGGGGCGGTGTGAGGGCGATCGGATCCCGGTGCGGGCCGAGTAGGACGCGGGCGGTCTTGGCGTGGTGAAGGTAGTGGTCCACCATCCGACCGGTGGCGGCGCGACGCTCTACATCGGAGTCGTGGGTGTATGCCTGTTCGGTGGCGTACGCGCGCAACAGGTCGTGGAGGGTGTAGCGGCGCGGCGTGTGTTCGGCGATGAGGTGGGCGCCGCTCAGTTCGGCCAGGAGCTCCCGGGCGCGGCGGGCGGGTATGCCGGCGAGGCTGGCGGCGGCAGGCGCGCTGATGTCCGGGCCGCAGTGCAGGCCGAGCAGCCGGAACAGCCTGGCGGCGTCCGCGGTGAGGGCGTGATAGGACCAGGAGAAGACTGTGCGTATGTCGGTAGCGCTGTCACCGGCGAGGGCGTCGAGTCGGTGGCCGCCGTCGCGCAGCTCGTCGGCGAGGGCGGCGAGGGTCCGGTGTGGATGGGTGGCGGCGCGTGCCGCGACCAGGGCCAGGGCCAGGGGAAGCCGGGCACATCGGGACACGATGTCGGCGACGGCGGCCGGTTCGCCCGCGAGGCGGCGCTCACCCAGCCGCCGCGCCAAGAGCCGGTAGGCGTCGGTGGGCGTGAACAGGTCCAGCGTCAAGGGGTGCGCGCCGTCCGTGGCTATGAGGCTGGTCAGCTGGTGGCGGCTGGTGATGATGACCACGCACTCGGCCGAGCCGGGTAGCAGCGGGCGGACCTGGTCGGCGTCGCGGGCGTTGTCCAGCACGATCAGCATGCGCTTGCCGGCGACCAACGTGCGGTACAGCCCCACCTGCGCGTCGAGGCCTGCGGGGATCGCCCCGGGTGGTACGCCGAGCGCTTGCAGGAACGTGTGCACCGCCACCACCGGCGGCATCGGTGGACCAGACGGGTCGAACCCGCGCAGGCTGATGTGCAGCTGCCCGTCTGGAAACCGGTCGAGGTTGTCGTGCGCCCAGCGCAACGCCAGCCAGGTCTTGCCCACCCCGCCGGCACCGGTGATCGCGGCGATCAGCGTGCCGCGCTGTTCCATCAGCTCGGTCAGGTGTCCCAGCTCGCCGGCTCGCCCCGCGAAGAGCGCCGGCCCGGCCGGCAACTGGCGGGGCAAGGACATGGCATAGACCGGCGCCGCGTCGGCCACCGGCCAAGCCACCGCACCGGCTGTCAGGCCCGGGTCTTCGGTGAGGACCTGCTGGGGGACGGCCTGTCCGCCCGCGAGCCGAAACCACTCCGCCAGCCAGAGCGCCTGCCGCTCGATCGGCACATCGCAGGCGGTGAGCAG
Source organism: Phytohabitans flavus (assembly GCF_011764545.1). Taxonomy (GTDB): domain Bacteria; phylum Actinomycetota; class Actinomycetes; order Mycobacteriales; family Micromonosporaceae; genus Phytohabitans; species Phytohabitans flavus. The sequence goes on from NZ_AP022870.1 coordinate 3,371,216, forward strand.
CGCGATCACGCGTTCACGCCGCGGCAACGTGGCACGACTCAGCATGGTGGCGAGCGTGCTGGCGGGCAGGATGTGCCCATGCACGTCGGCACGCCGCGCGATCGCCCGGTAGGTGAGCCCAGATCGGTCCCGCAGCTGGCGCAACAGCATCACGTACTGCTCAGGGCTCGCCGCGGCGGCGGGGTCGACTCCGGCGTCAGCGGTAAGCCCGTTGACCCGCTCGTATGCCGCGCCCACACCCTGGCGCTCGCCGTCCATGCCGACCTCCCCCGCGCTGCCACGACCGACGTTCCGGCGCGGCGACAGATCGAGGGTAGCGACACGGTGCCCACCGGCAGAACCTGCCGCAGTGGCAGGCTAACCCCGCGAATCGTGTCGCAACTTGAGTATCCGCACCCACCTTCCAGGCCGCGCGGCCGTCGATAGGTAGGCGCCGACTCGGTGGGCCGGATTCATCCACAATAGAGATTGAGCTACCGCGATGTCCGCGGTGGTCCAGACCGTCGCTCCCGCGGCCTCACCCTCCGCGCTTCACAACCCAGATCGGAAACCCGATCGACAGGATGCTGAGAAAGCCCAACACCGCCATGGTCAATTAAGGCAGGTCCTGCTGAGGGTCGCTCGGCACAGGCTGGCGTCGGCCCGGTCTGCCGGCGACGACGACCCGGCTGTCACGCAGTGACCGGCGGTTCTGGACCGAGGTGCCGATCTGTTCGGCCACCGTGAGCAGGGACTCGTCAGTGACGACGTCGAGCCCGTAGCGATGCAGGAGACCCTCGAGCTGCTCGGGTCGCCACAGCGAGCGCCACGGCTCGCCCCAGCTCCGCGAGGTTACCCAGCCGATGCGGGTCCGTACGGAAGTGGCCTGATAGCTGGCGATCAGCCGGCTGCCAGCCGCCGACCGCACGCTGATCGCGTCCAGCGTGGCGGCCACCGCGGTTGGGCTCAGGTAGGGAATGACACCTTCCCAGATCCACGTAGTCGCCATGCCCGCCTGGTGCCCCGCTTCCGCCAACGCGTCGGCCAGGCCCACGTCGCCCGGTGCCGCGAAATCCACCGCTACGAAACGCACCGAGCGCGCGACGGCGGAAAGCCCACCGACCCGCGCCCGCTTGTCCGCCTGCGAGGGCGGCCGGTCCACCTCGAAGACATCGACGCCCGCCAGCTCGGCCATGCGCCAGGCCCGGCTGTCCAAGCCGGCACCGAGAACGACCACCTGCGGCGCTGCCTGGTCCCGCACGGCGTCGTCGATGGCGACCGTACGCGGCACGATCATTTGCATTGTCGCCCGGACCGACTCGAAAGCCACCCGGGTCGCCCAGCCCTGGGGGCGCTGACCGGCGCGGACCTGATCGACCGGCACCCGCTCGTCGTCACTGAGCAAGTGCGCGGCCACGGGATCGGCGAACCGGCCGACCGCACTGCGCCCGTCCGCAGCGGCGCGGCTCTGACACATCACCACCGCGGTGCGGCTGGCTGACCCGGTCGGCATCGGCCGATGCTAGCCGGACGTGCTTCCCCGCTCACCGAGGGGGGCAACGCCTGTCTCCGGGCCCTCACCCGCCCGGCACCCATCTTGTTTCCCTTGATCGGTGGATGCTCTGGTCGTCCGTGGCGAAGAATTGCCCCTCCAAGGGAAATTCTTCGCCACAATCGCAGCGCGAGACGACGCTGCCTGCGTCGATCAAGGAAACCCGCGGCCGTAGGCCATGATCGGCGTCTGCGCCGGCTACGCCGGCCTGGGTTGGCTTGTGTATCGCGGAGGGTGAGGCCGCGGGAGCAGCGGTCTGGACCACGGCGGACGTCGCGGTAGCTCGAATCTCGATCCTGTGGTCGCCATTGTGGACAGACCTCAGGAACCCGACTCCGAAAGGTCTCCTGGATCCGAGGTTTCTCTGCCCATGAGCCCGCCGGTCGGTTGCCGGCGGGCTCACGCGTTCGCGCTGTGGGCTCTGTCGCGGTCCGGTTCGGCCTGGCCGCGGTGACGCTTCGGGCCTGCGTGGTCGTTGGGATTCGGGTGGGTCAGGCGGCGGGGGTGGGCGGGTCGGTGAGGTTGTGGAGGGCGTACCGGGCTATGTCGTGGCCGAGGCGTTGCCCGGCGTCGTGGTCCAGTCGAGTGTGGACGCCGGCGAAGATGCGGCTGATGCCGGCTTCGTCGGCGGCGTCCTGGAAGGAGTTGAAGGTGCGGGTGACGCCGGCCAGGGACTCGGAGGTGACGCTGATCCGCTGGCCGCCGCCGAAGGTGCGGGCCAGGACATCGGCGCCGGCTTGGGCGACAACGCTGTGCGCGCCGGGGTAGGCGGGGTCGTTGGGCGTGCCGGCGAGCGGGTTCCAGGTGGGGTCGGCGACGGTGTCCGGGTTGCCGTCGGTGTCGGCGAGCCGGATGGCGGTGACCGGGCGCCAGATGCGGTGGTGGTATTTCGCGTCATAGAACGCGATGACCGCGTCGGCGAAGGTGAGGTTCAGCTCGGCGAACAGGCGGGCGGAGGCGAGCAGTCCACTGTGGCGGGTGGTGGCGGCGCTCTGGGCGATTTCGTTCCAGTAGTTATGGATTGGCGCGGCCCAGAAGCGCGCTTGGACGGTCTGGTCGTCGGTGCGGGTGGTGCTGGTGTCCTGTCCCAGGCGCCGCACCTCCTCCGCGGCGTTGGCGTATCCGGCGCTGGTCAGCGCGGGGTATGCCTTCGAGCGGAAGCGGCTGGCCCGGTCGAGCAGCCATGGGGTGACGGCCGACCAATGGGTGAAGACGGCTGCGCCGAAGCCGGGCGGGGTCGGGCGGTACTGCCCCGGTTCGGTGCCCGGGCTCAGGGCCGGCGGGGTCGCCGCCGAGCCATCGCCGGCGCGCAGGCCGATCAGCAGCCGCGCGGTCCACGCACCGATCCGCGTACCGGCCTCCCGCGCCTGCCGGTCGGGGATCGCGGCGAGGTCGGCGGCGAGCTGCTGGTCGAGGTCGGCCGCCACCGACGGGTACAGCGCCGCGAGCACGTCGTGCGCCGCCTGGGCGGCGGCCGCCTGAGGTGCGGCGCCACGTGCGCCGTTGACCGCGAAGAGGTACGGCCGGCCCACACCGTGTGCGGCGACGACGGCGTTGTACACGGCTGTGTGCAGCAGCGCGAAGGAGCGGGTGGCGTGCACGGTGGCGGGCTGGAGGCCGGGGGTACGCAGGATCCGCAGCAGTGTCCTGTTCCAGGCCACGACCGTCTGCCCGCCGGGGTCCGGCCGCCGGGACGTGTCCCCGCCAGCGGCCGTACGGCCCCGGCGGCCGGCGGCGCGGTGCCAGCGCCGAGCACCGCCGCGGCACCGCCCGCGATCAGCAGCTTTCTGCGCCCAATTTCGATCATGAAAGACTCCTCGCCTGTGGCTGTTCGCCGCGCGGCGAACAGCCACACTGGTTTGTCCACGATTCGTTCACCCACGGATATGCGCACGGGTTACGCCGGTAACCCGCGCGCATATCTCTAGACGACGTAGCGGGTGGATGGCGTGAAGTGGGGCGGTGCATGGTGGGGCGTCGACCTTCCCCTGACCGGCGGTCCGTTGGGCCGCCGCCCGGGGAGCCCGGGCAGCAGGCCGGCCGGCGGCTGCGCGTGGTCAGCGAGGACGCCTACCCGGACTGGGAGGCGATCTACCGCGACAACGTGGAGCGGGTGTACCGGCAGATGTTCGCCAAGGTCGGCAACCGCGCGGACGCGGAAGACCTGACCACGGAGGTGTTTCTCGCCGTGCTCCGGCCGATGCGGGCCACGGCGAGCGCCGGGGAGGTGCGCGCGTACCTGCACGCCACCGCGCGGACCGTTCTCGCCATGTACTGGCGGCGCAAGCTCGGTCGACAAGTGACCACATTGGACGCCGAACCGGTCGACGCCGCCGCGCCCGCCGGACCGTCCAACGTGGAGGCGACCGAGCGGGCACAGGCGATCCTGGCCGCGCTGCCCGAGCGCTACGAGCAGATCTTGCGGCTACGATTCCTGGAGGCGTACACGATCAAGGAGGCCGCGGCCGCACTGGGCATCAGTGTCAGCAACGCCAAGGTGCTGCAACATCGGGCGCTGCGCCACGCGGCGGCCGCCGACGAGGGGACAGGGCCATGAGCACGAGGCGGCGCCTGCGGCGCTACGTCGACGACCTGCTCAGCGGGCGCCGACCACGCCCGTTCCAGGCCGACGAGCAGGAGGCGGCCGAGGTCGACGTCGCGATCACCCTCCGCACGGCCCGGCCGAGCAGCGGTGCCCCCGCGACGAGTTCGTCGCCCGGCTGCACAGGCGGCTCGCCGCCCAGCAGGAGGCGGGCTCCGCGGGTGTACCCGATGGCGACCCGACGCCCAAACCGACCACCACCCGGCGCCGGGTCGTGCAGGTCGCCTCGGCCGCGGCGGCGCTCGGCGCCGCCGCGGGGGCCGCGGCCGGGGTGGCGGTCGATCGCGCGCTGACCGAGCCGAGCGGTGCGGGCGACGCGCGGACGCTCCGGCCGAACACCGGCACGTGGCACACGGTGGCGGCCGCCGTCGACCTGCCCGAGGGGGCGGTGCGCCAGTTCGACGTCGGTTCCGTCATCGGTTTCGTGACCCGCACCAGCGGCCAGCTGCTGGCTGTCTCCGGCTTCTGCTCCCACCTGCACTGCCGGCTTTCGCTCGACTCGGCGAAGCGCGAACTGCTCTGCCCCTGCCACCGGACCGCTTTCACGGTGGGTGGAGAGGTGGTCCGGTTTCAGCTCGCGGTCCCGCCACCGTCGCTGCCGCACATCGTCGTCCGGGAGGTCGACGGCGACATCCAGGTCCTCGCCCCCTGAGACCCCGGCTCGCCGACGGCCGGCAGGCGATGCCGGCTACGAGGCGAACCTGATCGTCTGGAGGCCGACGTAACCCTCACCGCGGGTGGTGATCCGGCCGTTGTGCACCCGGATCGCGGTTTTGGGACCGTGCAGTTCGAACTGTCCGGAGTCTCCGCCGGGGATCACCTGCCAGGTCTGCGCGGCGGAGCCAGGCGCGCAGGTCGCCAGTTTCAGCAGGCCGGGAGCGGTGTCGGCGACACAGTAGCCGGACCCGAGGTCCTCGTTGTAGAACGGTGGCGCGATGACGACACGGTTCTTGGTGTTGTCGTCGCGCTTGCGGACCTGTGCCGGCTTCAGCGCCATCATCGTGTTGTCGGTCCGCTCGGTGCCCGTGAAGTCGACGACGCCGTTTCGCCCCACCGCCATGTACCGGTCGAGGCCGTCGTCGGCCACGTCGATGAGGACACCGACGTTCAGGTCGATGCCGAGCCTCTCGAGCTGCGACACGTCCGAGGCAACCAGGCGTCCGCCCCTGTTGTCAGCTGACGCGCCGCCCTCCCCGCCGGGCGATGCCGGCCGGCTGGACGCTGGCGATGGCACGGGCGCCGTCGCCGGCGGCGGAGCGCTGGTACCGGACGGCGAGGCCGCGGCCGAGGAACCGCCGGCCGTCTCCGCGGAGTCGCACGCCGCCGTCGCGGCGACAGCGACCGTGAGGATTGAGCCGAGAAGCCATCGCTTCGCGGTACGAGACATGGTGCCTCCCCTGTCCTTTGTAGACCCGGATGGGTCGGTCTCCGCTGGCAGCTTCAGGACTACCCGCGAACCGACACCTCGTACACGCCCCGGCGATCCGCCGTACTGCGGGACAGATGGTAACGAACTGGTAACGGCAGTCGACGCCCTGCTCGGGGTAATGGGGATGCCGCGATCCAGTTAGGTCGGCAAGATGCGGGGGTGACCACATTGGAAGTTGGCCTCGGCGACCCCGAGCTGGAAAAGGTCCTCTCCGACGAGCTGGACGCCATCAACAACGCCGCCATCGCCTCGGATGACGAGACACCGTTCTCCATCCGAGCCATCGGCGACAACGGCGCTCTCCTCGGCGGCATCACGGGATGGACCTGGGGTGGCTGCGGCGGTATCACCTCGCTGTGGCTCGCACCCGACCAGCGCGGCCAAGGCCTCGGCGGACAGCTGTTGGCTGCCGCCGAGGCCGAGATCCAAAGACGTGGCTGCGACCGGGTCGTCGTGGCCACGATGTCCTTCCAGGCTCCGGGCTTCTACGTGCGACACGGTTACGAGGAGGTCGGGTGCACGCCAGGCATGCCGGACGGGACAGCGAAACACCATTTCCACAAGCGCCTGGACGGTGCGGTTTCCGGGTTCACTCGGCCGGTTGGGGCCACATGAAGCGAGTGGGCTGCGGCCCCGGCCCGACATAGCGGGCGCTGCCGAGCGGCCAGTTCAAGGCGCAGGAGGTGGAGCCAGTCGGCGCGAGGTAGAGCATCGTGTAGGCGATCTGCGTCGCCGGGTCGGTGAAGGTCGTGATGACCAGGATGCTCCCTTCGGGAAACAACTTCGGCCGCATGAGGTATCCCTCGAGGGAGGCTGGTTCGCCGTTGGGTTTCAGCTTGTTGACCGCGTCGCTCGTCCGGTCCCGCTCAGCGGGAGTGGCACAGAAGCGATCGGGCTTGCCGGACTTGACCTCCGTCGGTATGCCAGCCTCGCGGAGCTTGGTCGCGAGCGCGCTCACGTTCTCCAGTTGGGCCCACCGCACCGTGAGCTGCACGGACCCGTCGGGCTTCGGGGTGACCGCGTACGCGGGAGCGACTCCGTCCGGTCCGCCGCTCCACACCGTTGACATCGCGAGGGTCGCCGCCACGGCCGCGGCGCCGCCGAACGCGATCCGCCGGCGCCACACCTGGCGGGTGGTGCCGTGCCGCCCGAGCGGCGCCGGTGCGGACCGTTCCGCGTTGCCGTCGCGCGGTGTCGCGAGGATGCTGGCCAGCATCACCTGGGCCTGGGATGACTCGGGGTCCGCGCGCAAGTCCGCGGCGGGATCCGCGGCGCGCAACAGTCGATCGCCTACCATCATGATCCTCCTTCGTGAGCCAGCGGGCCAAGCGCGGCATCCGCGGCCTTCCTGTCTGGTGCCGGCTCCAATGCGGCCGCGAGCCGTCTGCGGGCGCGAAACAAGCGGACCTTGTACGCGGTGCGGCTACAGCCCATGACCGTGGCGGCCGCCTCCGCGTCCAGGCCCTCCCAAGCGGCCAACCGCAGAGCCTCCTGGTCAGCCTCGGAGAGTTGGGCCAGCGCGTGGCGCACTCTTACCTGGTCGACCACCGTGTCGGCGTGGTCGGCCGCCACCAGCTCGACGACCTCGCCCATCCGGGCAGTCACCCTCGCCTGCCGGCCTTGCCCTCGAATCTCGTTGGCGATCAGATGACGCGTCGTCGCGTACAGCCACGGCAACGGGTCGCTGACCGGCACATCGGCCAGCCGCCGCCAAGCCACGAGAAACGCTTCGCTGACAACGTCGGGCGCTCGATCCCGTCCCACCCTGCGTGCCGCGTACCGCATGACGGCGCCGTAGTGCCGCTGGAACAGCTCCGCGAACCTTGCCCGGTCGTCTTCCATACCTACTTGTGTCCGCCTCAGCGACCGGGGTTACATCCTGGCCTTAGGACCGCCTGCCCCGATGCCGTCGAACACCATCTCGATCAGTCGCCGCCCTTGGGCGACGCCCTCGTCGGTCGGGGGGACGCGCCAGAGGAAGCCCATCAGCAGCAGCACGTCTGCGGGATCGGTGCCGGGCCGCACCGAACCCTCCGCGACGCAGGCGTCGAGCAGCTTGGACACCGCGGCGGTTACCGGCGCATAGCTCGCGCTCACGGCATCCCGCACAGCGGCCGAGTAGAGCGCCTCACCCAGCCCGTGCTTGAGGCGGATGTGTGCGGCGAGGATTTCGAACCAGACGGCGAACGCTTCCTTCGCGGTCGGCTCTGCCGCCAGGACCTGGTCGACGGAGCCGACGAGCTTGGCCAGCTCCTGCTGGTAGACGGCGAGGATAAGGTGCTCGCGCGTCGGGAAATGACGGTAGAGCGTGCCGGCGCCGACTCCCGCCCGCTTGGCGATCTCGTTCAGCGAGACGGTCTGGGTCTCGGCGAACAAGGCCTGCGCGGCCTCGAGAATCGCGGCGTGCTTCTGGGACGCGACCTCACGCTGCGTCCGGTACGTCTCCGCGGCCTCGCCCGCGCCCGCCTTCGTTGACATGCGGAGAACTCTCCGGATAGCCTCGATCGTAATGCGGAGATTTCTCCGCATAGTGACAAGCCTAACAGCCAAGCGCCTGCTCGGCTGGCAGCCACGTCCCGCCGCCGAAACCGTCGTCGACGCCGCCCGCAGCCTGGTCGCGTGGCAGGCCGCCTGACGTTCACTGACCGTTCGGTCAGTGTGGGAGCCTTTCTCCCATGACCGCAGACATCTCCGGCGTGCCGCCGTCGCCCCGCCGCGGTCGCCCCGGCTACGACCAGGAGACGGTGCTGCGCCGGGCCATCGACCTCTTCAACCGGCAGGGGTACGACGGCACGAGCATGGGCGACCTGGCCAAGGAGCTCGGTTTCACCAAGTCGGCGATCTACCACCACGTACCGAGCAAGTCGCACCTTCTGGAGCAGGCACTCGACGAGGCGCTCGACGGGCTCGCCCACGCGCTGGCCGCGGCCCGGGCGGAGAGCGGCGTGACGGCGAACGAGCGGCTGCGGCACGCGGTCCGGGGCAGCGTCATGGTGCTGGTCGACCACCTGCCCGCCGTGACGCTGCTGCTGCGGGTACGCGGCAACAGCGAGGTGGAGTCGCAGGCGCTGGAGCGCCGGCGGCACATCGACGACGCGCTGGCCGAGATGGTCGAGGCCGCTGTGGCCGAGGGCGCGCTGCGCAACGACCTGCCGCCCGCCATGATCAGCCGGCTGCTGTTCGGCATGGTCAACTCTCTGGTCGAGTGGGTGCGCCCCGACGGCCGGTACGACGCCGAAGCCCTCGCCGACATGGTCACGACCGTCGCGTTCGACGGCCTTACCCGTTAGCGGCCCGGCGGTCGCAGTGTGCGGCTGCGACCGCGGAACTCGGCGACCGCGACACCCTCGCGGCGTACCGTCACGTCGTAGATGCCGGAGCGGCCCCACCGCCACCGCTCGACGCCCGTGGCCACCAGCAGGTCGCCGAGCCGGACCGGCTCGAGAAAGTCGATCTCGAAGCCTGCCGCGACCGTCACCTCGCCGTACGTGTTGCAGGCGAAGGCGAACGTGCTGTCGGCGAGCGTGGCGATAAGCCCGCCGTGAGCGATGTCGTGGCCGTTGACCATGCTCGGCCCGATCGTCATCGCGAGTACCGCGCGGCCGGGTGCGATCTCCCGGATCTCCATCCCGAGCGCCTTGCTGGCCGCGTCGGAGGCCCACATCCGCTTCGCCGCCTGCTCTGCCACCTCTTGAGGGCTCACCACGTGTAGAAGCCCTGGCCGCTCTTGCGGCCGAGCTGGCCGGCGGCGACCTTGTCGCGAAGGATCTGGGGCGGCTCGAAGCGTGGCCCCAGCTCGCGCGCCAGGTGGCTGGCGATGCCGAGGCGTACATCGAGGCCGACGATGTCGGTCGTCTTCAGGGGCCCGACGGGGTGGCGGTAGCCGAGCACCATCGCGGTGTCGATGTCCTCGGCCGAGGCGACCCCCTCTTCGAGCATTCGCATCGCCTCCAACCCCAACGCGACGCCGAGCCGGCTCGATGCGAACCCTGGTGAGTCGGTGACCGTGATGCCGGTCTTGCCGAGGTCGCCCGCCCACATTTGCGCACGGGTGACCAGCTCGGGCGCCGTACGAGCACCGACCACGATCTCGACGAGGTCACTGGCGGGCACGGGGTTGAAGAAGTGGAGCCCGATCAGCCGGGCCGGGTCGGCAAGCGCACCGGCGAGGGTGTCGATCGGCAGGGAGCTTGTGTTGGTGCCGATCGGCGTGCCGGGGGCGACCCGCTCGATGACGGTCAGCACCTCGGCCTTCAGGGCGACCAGCTCGGGCACCGCCTCGACGACGAGCCCGGATCCGGCCAGGTCCTCGGGCTCGGTGGTCACGCGGAGCGCCCCGGTTGTACCCGTGAAGCCCCGCTCGACTGCCTTGGCAAGGCTTGTCTCGACCCGCTCGCGGGCGGCGGCCGCGGCCTCCTCGCCGGCCTCGACGACCGTCACGTCGGCGCCGGCCAGCAGAAAGGCGTGGGCGATGCCGGCGCCCATGCGGCCGCCGCCGTACACGCCCACGCGGGAGGGGATGCTGCTCATGATCGGCCCTTCTTGCGTTCGAGGAACGCTGTCATTCGCTGGTACTTGTCCTCGGTCTCGAACAGCACCGCCTGGGCGATGTCGTCGATCACCGGGTGCGCCTCGGCGGGTGCGTGGAAGACCGACTTGGCGAGACGCACGGCGAGCGGCGCCTGCTTGGTGATCCGGTCCGCCCACCGCTGGCCGGCCGCGTCCAGCTCCTGTTGCGGTACGACCTCGTTGAGCAGGCGCACGCCCAGAGCCTCGCCGGCGTCGAGCACTCGACCGGTGAGCAGCAGCTCCTTGGCCAGCGGCTCCCCCACCAGCTCCTTGAGTCGCCAGGTCGCCCCGGCGGCGGCCAGGATGCCCAGTCCGGCCTCGGGGTTGCCGAGCTTGACCCGCGGGGTGCCGACGCGGAAGTCGCAGGCGTAGGCGAGTTCGGCCCCGCCGCCGAGGGCGTACCCGTCGACCAACGCGATGGTCGGCATCGGGAGGCGCCGGATCCGGTCGAAGATGCCGGAGTTGATGCCGCGCAGGGCGTCCTCGCGGCGGCGTTCCCGCAGCTGGGCGATGTCGGCACCAGCCGCGAAGACGCCGCCGGAGCCGGTGACGATGGCGACCTTCGGGGACCGTTCAAGCCGCGCGCACGCCTCGTGCAGCAGGTCGACGGTCTCCTGGTCGATCGCGTTCTTGGCCTCCGGCCGGTTGAGCCGCAGGGTGACCCGGTCGTCGCGCTCCTCGACGAGCAGCGGCGCGCTCAGGCTCATGTGTCTTCCTTTGCTCAAAGGTCAGGCGTCGTAGTCGACCGTCACGCGCTCGCCGAGCGGGTAGGTCTGGCAGGTCAGCACGAACCCGGCCGCGATCTCCGATGGCTCGAGCGCGTAGTTGCGCAGCATGTCGACCTCGCCCTCGACGACGCGCGCCCGGCAGGTACCGCACACGCCGCCCTTGCACGCGAACGGGACGTCGCCGCGCCGCTGCTGGGCGGATTCGAGGATCGAGCGGGTCCGCGGCATCGGGTTGGTGGTCGAGCGGCCGTCGAGTACCACGGTGACCTCGCTGGTGACGCCGTCCAGCTCCTTGTCCTCGTGGCGCAGCTGTGGCGGCGGGGTGTCTACAAAGAAGAGTTCGAAGTGGACTTTGTCGGCGGCGACCCCGAGGTCGCCGAGCACCGCGCGGGCGTCCTCGATCATCGCGAGTGGGCCGCAGAGCCACACATGGTCGGTGTCGTCGACGGGCACCAGCGCGGTGAGGATGGTGCGGAGCCGGTCGGCGTCCAGCCGGCCGGAGAAGAGCTCGACGTCGCGGGGCTCGCGCGAGAGTACGTGGATCAGGTCGAAGCGCGGACCGTGGTCGTTCTTCAGGTCGGCCAGCTCCTCGGCGAACATCACCGTGTTGGTGCTGCGGTTGCCGTAGAGCAGCGTCACCGTGCTCGCCGGGTTGGCCAGCACGGTCGCGGCGATGGACAGCATCGGCGTGATGCCGGATCCGGCCGCGATGAGCAGGTGCCGTCCACCCTCGGCGGCGTCGGCCCGCAGGTTGCCGGACGGCGGCTGCACCTCGACGGTGTCACCCTGGCGTACCTCGTTGACGAGCCACGACGAGAACAGGCCCGCCGGGATCTCCCGGACGCCGATGCGCGGCAGCGTGCCGGCCGGCGAGCAGATCGAGTAGGTACGGCGGTGCTCCTCGCCGTCGATGACCCGGCGGAGGTTGAGCGACTGACCGGCCGCGAAGGCGTAGTCGCCGCGCAGGTCGTCAGGCACGTCGAAGGTCACCGCCACCGAGTCGTCGGTGAGGCGGTCGACCGCGGCGACGGTCAGCGGGTGGAAGCCGGCGCGCGTGCGGGTGGCGGCCTGGCTCATCAGATCTCCTTCACGTGCTCGAAGGGCTCGAGGCAGGCTCGGCACCGGTACAGGGCCTTGCAGGCGGTGGCGCCGAACTCCGAGGTGACCTCGACATCGGCGGTACCGCAACGCGGGCAGGTGACCGCCCGGCGGACCGGGCCGAGGGTGAGCGGGACGGGCCCGGCGCGGCGGGGCGCCGGGCCGGGGGCGGAGATGCCGGCCTCGCGTAGCGCGGTACGGCCGCGCTCGCTGATCCAGTCGGTGGTCCAGGCAGGTTCGAGCTCGACCCGCACGACGACGTCGCCGAAGCCCTCGTCGGTCAGCCGCCGGACGAGGTCGTCGCGCATCGTCGCCATGGCCGGACAGCCGGAGTACGTCGGGGTGATGGCCACCTCGACCCGGCCGGCCGCGTCGACGCCGACGCCGCGCAGCACGCCGAGGTCGGCGAGGGTGAGCATCGGCAGCTCGGGGTCGGTGACCGTCTCGGCGACGGCCCGCGCCCGCTCGATGTTCACCATCGGCCCATCGGGTGCTCGCGGGCGACCACCTGCATCTCGGCCAGCAGCCGGCTCAGCGCCTCGGTGTGGGCGCCGTCGCGGCCCTTGCGGCCGGCGAGGCCCGCGAGCGGGTTGACCCTCGGCCGCTCGATGCCGCTGACGGCGAAGACCTGCGAGAGTACGGCGTCCACCTCGGCGGCGGTCGTCGCCGGGTCGACCCCGACCCCGGCCGTCGCGACGCGGGACTCGACCTCGTGGGTCTCGAAGAGCTCCGACTCCAGCCGCAGCACCCCGACCAGCGCGGCTTCGAGCCGGGTACGCGACTCCTCGGTGCCGCGCGCGAGGGTGAGGAACCAGCGGCCCGCGAAGTCGCGGTGGTAGGTCATCTCCTTCACGCCCTTGGCGGCCACCGCGGCCAGCACCGCGTCGCGGCTGCCCGCGAGCCGCTCGAACAGCGCGAGCCGCGCGGCCGAGAAGACGAGCAGCCGGGCGATCAGCTCGGCGAAGTCGCCGTTGGGCAGCTCGGCGAGGCGAACGTTGCGGAACTGCGGATCGCGACGGAAGAACGCCAGCGCGTCCTCAGGTGGGACCGGCGAGCCATCGGGCAGCGCCGGCACGATCGAGGGGTCGGCCGCCGCGGCGCGGGCGAGCAGTAGCCGCGCCTGTCCGAGCAGGTCGAGCGCGACGTTGGCGATCGCCAGGTCCTCTTCGAGGTCGGGCGCGTTGCTGCACCACTCGGAGAGGCGATGGGAGTAGACGAGCGCGTCGTCGGCGAGCATCAGGCAGTAGAGCGCGAGGTCACCGGCGTCGACGCCGTCCGGCACCGTGGTGTCGACACCGGCCAGCGGGTCTTCGAAGTCGCTGCCGAAGGCCCAGTTGGCGTCGTTGACGAGCAGGCCGGCGAAGGCGCTGTCGTGCTCGCCGGCCGCGTGGGTATGGATCTGCGCCATCGCTGACCTCACATGTGGGGAACGTTGTCGGCGATCTCGTAGAAGGTCGGGTGGCGGTACACCTTGTCGCCACTCGGCGCGAAAAGCGGGTCCTTCTCCGACGGGCTGCTCGCGAGGACGTTGGTGGACCTGACCACCCAGATGCTCACGCCCTCGTTGCGGCGCGTGTAGACATCGCGCGCGTGGAGCAGGGCCATCTGATCGTCGGGTGCGTGGAGCGAGCCGACGTGCACGTGGTTGAGGCCGCGCTTGCCGCGCACGAAGACCTCGTAGAGGGGCCACTCGGCCTTCACACCGCTGCTCATCACCGCACCTCGCTCGTCTGCTGGCTGGCCGCGAAGGCCGTGGCGGCCTCGCGTACCCAGGCGCCCTCGTCCCAGGCGCGGCGGCGGTGCGCGACGCGCTGCGCGTTGCACGGGCCGTCGCCCTTGACCACCGCCCAGAACTCGTCCCAGTCGGGCGTGCCGAAGTCGTAGGCGCCGCGCTCCTCATTCCACACCAGGTCGGGGTCGGGCAGGGTCACGCCGAGCGCCTGCGCCTGCGGCACGGTCATGTCGACGAACCGCTGGCGGAGCTCGTCGTTGGTGTGGCGCTTGATGCCCCAGGCCATCGACTGCTCGGTGTTGGCGGACTGCTCGTCGGAGGGGCCGAACATCATCAGTGCCGGCCACCAGAACCTGTCGACCGACTCCTGTACCAGCGCGCGCTGCTCGTCTGTGCCACGCATCATCGTGGTCAGCAGCTCGTAGCCCTGGCGCTGGTGGAACGACTCCTCCTTGCAGATGCGGATCATCGCGCGGCCGTACGGACCGTACGACGTGCGGCACAGCGGCACCTGGTTGCAGATGGCCGCGCCGTCGACCAGCCAGCCGATGGTGCCCACGTCGGCGTACGACAGCGTGGGGTAGTTGAAGATCGAGGAGTACTTCTGCCTGCCCTCGATGAGCCGCCGGGTGAGGTCGTCGCGCGAGACGCCGAGGGTTTCGCAGGCGGAGTAGAGGTAGAGGCCGTGGCCCGCCTCGTCCTGCACCTTCGCCAGCAGGATCGCCTTGCGGCGCAGGCTCGGCGCGCGCGTGATCCAGTTGGCTTCGGGCTGCATGCCGATGATCTCGGAGTGCGCGTGCTGCGCGATCTGCCGGATGAGGGAGTTGCGGTAGGCGTCCGGCATCCAGTCCCGCGGCTCGATCCGGTCGTTGTGGGCGATCGTCCGCTCGAACGACGCCTCAAGCTCACGCTCGTCGACCACCTGCGTCATCAGCGTCCTCCGGCACGCCTGGGGTATTTACTGACCGAACGGTCTGTAATAGCGTGGCACACGACGCGAAGGCGCGCAACGGCAGAGGGGTTGAACCGACGTGAGTCCACTACTTCAGAGCCACGCATGCGGCAGCTGGTTCACCCCGAGCGACGGCGAGCCGCTGCTCGACGCCACCACCGGCGAAGAGGTCGCGCGGATCTCGAGCCGCGGCCTCGACTTCGCCGCGATGACCGACCACGCGCGGCGGGTCGGCGGCCCGGCCATCCGCGCGCTGACCTTCCACGAGCGCGCCCTCAAGCTCAAGGAGCTCGCCAAGCACCTGTCCGCGGACAAGGACGACCTCTACGCGCTGTCGCTGCGCACGGGCGCCACACCCCGCGACGGCATGGTCGACATCGACGGCGGCTTCGGCACCCTCTTCTCCTACGCGAGCAAGGGCACCCGCGAGCTGCCCAACGACACGATCGTGCTCGACGGTGGCCACGAGGCGCTGGGCAAGGGCGGCACGTTCGTCGGGCAGCACGTCTACACCTCGCGCCTCGGCGTCGCGGTCCAGATCAACGCCTTCAACTTCCCGGTCTGGGGCATGCTCGAAAAGCTCGCACCGGCATTCCTCGCCGGCCTGCCGTCCATCGTCAAGCCGGCCAGCCAGACCGCCTACCTCACCCAGGCCGTCGTGCGGCGGATCGTCGACTCCGGCATCCTGCCCGAAGGGTCGCTCCAGCTGATCTGCGGCAGCGCCGGCGACCTGCTCGCCCACCTCGGCGAGCAGGACTCGGTCGCCTTCACCGGCTCGGCGCACACGGCGGCGATCCTGCGCCAGCACCCGTCGGTGATGTACGGCGGTGTCCGGCTCGGCGTCGAGGCCGACTCGCTCAACTGCTCGATCCTCGGCCCGGACGTCACCGTCGACGACCCGGAGTTCGACCTCTTCGTCAAGGGCGTCGTCACCGAGATGACCGTGAAGGCGGGTCAGAAGTGCACCGCCATCCGCCGAGCCATCGTCCCGAGCGGTATCGCGGACGCGGTGATCGAGGCGCTCAGCACGCGGCTCGCGAAGACCACCGTCGGCAACCCGGCCAGCGACGGCGTACGCATGGGTGCGCTCGCGTCGCTGGCCCAGCGCGAGGAGGTCCGCAAGGCCGTCGAGTCGCTGCGTGCCTCGGCCGACGTCGTGTACGGCGACCCTGACCGCGTGACGGTGGTCGGGGCCGACGCCGAGCGCGGCGCCTTCATGTCACCGGTCCTGCTGCGCGCTCACGAGGGTGCGACGGAGGTCCACGACGTCGAGCCGTTCGGCCCGGTCAGCACGGTCATCACGTACGACTCGGTCGACGAGGCCATCGAGCTGGCCGCCCACGGCAGGGGCAGCCTGGTCGGCTCGCTGGTCACGCACGACCCGTCGGTCGCCCGGTCGGTCGTCCTCGGCCTGGCACCGTGGCACGGCCGCATCCTGATCCTCGACCGCGACGACGCGGGCGAGTCGACCGGCCACGGCAGCCCGCTGCCAATGCTCGTGCACGGCGGTCCCGGCCGCGCGGGCGGCGGCGAGGAGCTGGGCGGCATCCGCGGCGTACTCCACCACATGCAGCGCACGGCATTGCAGGGCTCACCCGACATGATCACCGCGGTCAGCGGCCGCTGGACCACCGGCGCGACCCGCAACGACGACGAGGTGCACCCCTTCCGCAAGAGCCTGGCCGAGCTACGCGTCGGCGACACCATCCGCAGCGCGACCCGCGAGGTCTCGCTGGCCGACATCGACCACTTCGCCGAGTTCACCGGCGACACGTTCTACGCGCACACCGACCCCGAGGCGGCGGCCGCCAACCCGCTCTTCGGCGGCATCGTCGCCCACGGGTACCTCGTCGTCTCCCTCGCGGCGGGCCTCTTCGTGGAGCCCAACCCAGGCCCGGTGCTGGCCAACTTCGGCGTCGACAACCTGCGGTTCCGCACACCCGTCAAGGCCGGCGACACCATCGCCGTGACGCTGACGGTCAAGCAGGTCACCCCCCGCACGACCGCCGACTACGGCGAGGTGCGCTGGGACGCCGTGGTCACCAACCAGCACGAGGCGCCGGTCGCGACCTACGACGTACTCACCCTGGTCGCGAAGACCTGGCCAACCTGAGCCGGCCCGGAGACCTCTGCCGGTGGGTCCGGGCCTATGTCCTGAAAACCCAAATCTAAGGACATTGAGCTACCGCGACGTCCGTTGTGGTCCGGACCGCTGCTCCCGCGGCCTCACCCTCCGCGGTCCACAACCCAACCCCGGCCGGCTTCGCCGGCGGTGGTTGTCAGTAGAGACTGTTGGGCATGGAGTTCTTGTGCTACCACCGTGACCGGCCCGGCTCGGTGGCGCTGCGTGGCGAGTTGCTGGAGCAGCACTGGTCCTACATGGACCGATACGCCACGACGATGATTGCCCGTGGCCCGACCTTCGCCGAGGACGGCGACACGCCCACCGGCAGCGTGCACATCGTCGACCTGCCCGATCCCGCCGCCGCCCGCGCGTTCGCCTTCGACGAGCCCAACTACCAGGCCGGCGTGTACCGCGACGTGCTGCTGCGCCGGTGGCGCAACACGCTGGGACGCACCATGTGGGAATTCTCCGGCGGCCGGGTCGGCGGCAACCGGTATCTGGTGCTCGGCCTCGGCACAGGCCAGGCCGCCGATCTCGCCGTGCCGCCCGACCCGGACGGGCTGATCGCGTACGGGCCGCTGCTGTCCGACGACGGCGCCACCTGGCTGGGGACCGCGGCGCTGGTCCGGGCTGCGGACCCGGACACCGCACGCGCCATCCTGACCCCGGAACGGTACGCCGGCATCGAGGTGCACGACTGGCAGTTCGGCGGACGGCCGTCCTGGCCCGAGGACGCTCCACAATCGACACCCATCCGCGCCCCTTCGGCAATCTCGCAGCGATGACCTACGGATGATCGCATCAGCCCTGAACCCTCGCCAGCGCGGAGCGCGGCTCGGCTTACCTGCTGGCCGCCGGATCCGTTGTGGACAGTGCGGCTGGGAAGGAGGTGTTGGTGAGGTTTTCGGATATCTGCCATATGCGTTTGGCGTCGTCCTCGCTGCGAAGCCGGGAGTAGACGGCCTGTTCGGCGGGTGCCCCGGAGAGGTGCTGGAAACCGCTCGGACCGTACAGGCGGCCACCGCACGCGTCCGGGGAGGTGGCGGCATACAGGGCCGGCAGCGGCGCCGTCTCCAGGCTGCCGACGAGGATGCCGCGGCGGGAGAGGGCGCGGATGAGGCGCCCGCCGGCGGTGTCTTGTGTCCGGCCGACCTCCGGGCGTGCGGCCAAGAGATTGGTGGGGGCGATGCCAGGGTGGGAAATGTTGCTGGTGATCCCCCAGCCCGCGGCCCGGCTGCGCCGATCCAGCTCCAGCCCGAACATGCCGAACGCGATCTTGGACTGGCTGTACGCGCGTCGGCCGTTGTATGACCGGTCCCAGTTCAGGTCGTCCCAGTTGATGGAGTTCTCGTTCGCGGCCACGCTGATCTGCGAGGTCACCCGTGCGCGTCCCGCGCGCAGCAGGGGCAGCAGCTGGCAGACCAGAGCGAAGTGGCCCAGGTGGTTGGTGCCGAACTGAAGCTCGAACCCGTCAGCGGTGGTCTGCCGGTCCGGCGGAGTCATCACGCCGGCGTTGTTGATCAGGATGTGGATCGGACGGTTCTCCCCCGCAGCGCGGCACTCAGCGCGGCGACCGAGCCCAGCGACGACAGGTCGAGCTCCCGCAGGGACACGACGGCCTCGGGGTGCTGCTGCTTGATCTTCGCGACCGCCGCCTCGCCCTTCCGAGGATTGCGCACGGGCATGATGACCTCGGCACCCGCGGCGGCGAGGCGTGCCGCCAAGCCCAGACCGACACCGTCACTCGCACCGGTGACGACAGCGACCTTCCCGGTGAGGTCAGGAACGGTGATGTCCGGTTGCTTGCGTGCCATGAGTTACTCCTAGTTACCCTTGAACGGTTCTGGCGGGCTGATGCAGTGGCCCCGGTCACGCAAACGCGATCCCCGAGAGCGGACGTGATCCCAGGCTCCGCCTGATCCGCGGGCACATCCACGGCCTCTCGATCCCAGGCTTAGCCCAGGCCCAGCCGCAGAGGGGGATCGACAATCCGTGGCTGTACTCAGGCATGGGCGGTAGAACGGGACCAGGCCGCGACGTTGGAGGAAGGCAGTCATGATCGATCGAGGCGGGCTCGCCGAGTTCCTGCGTCACCGTCGAGAGTCACTGCAACCCGAAGACGTCGGTCTCCCCCGAGGACAACGCCGCAGAACCACCGGACTGCGCCGCGAAGAGGTCGCCACCCTCTGTCACATCTCCGCCGACTACTACAGCCGGCTGGAACGCCAGCGCGGACCGCACCCGTCCGAGCAGATGATCGCCTCCATCGCCCAGGGCCTGCACCTGTCGCTGGACGAACGCGACCACCTGTTTCGCCTCGCCGGACACAACCCGCCCACCAGGGGCTCGACCAGCGAACACATCAGCCCCGGCCTGCTGCGTATCTTCGACCGGCTCACCGACAGCCCCGCCGAGATCGTGACCGAGCTCGGCGAGACATTGCGGCAGACCCCGCTCGGCGTCGCGCTCACCGGCGATCTCACCCGGTACACCGGCCCAGCCCGCAGCATCGCCTACCGATGGTTCACCGACCCGGCCAGCCGCACCCTCTACCACCCCGACGACCACGAGCGGATCTCCCGCGTCTTTGCCTCCGGCGCGCGTAAAATCGCCACGCTCCGCGGCCCGGGCTCACGAGCCGCCGGCATCGCCAATCTGCTACTCGACCAGAGCCCCGAATTCGCTAGTCTTTGGAGTGAGCACGAGGTCGGGGTGGGTTTCGACCACGCCAAGCGCTTCGTACATCCGGAGCTTGGTGTCCTCGAACTCACCTGCCAGGCATTGCTCGACCCCGACCAGTCACACACCCTCCTCGTGTTCACCGCTGTCCCCGGCAGCGAGAGCTACGAGAAACTACAGCTTCTGTCCGTGATCGGGACCCAACGCATAACCCAACGGTCCTCCCCGAACGCATGACCACAGAGCGCAGGCCGAAGGCGACAAGGCCCCAGACCCGTGGCCCGGACAAGCCCCGCGTTCGCGTCGACGTGCCGCCTGCGATGATCGGCACATGTCTGAACGCCCCTCCGATGTGTGGCGTAGAAACCTCGCCAAAGAAGCCGCCGCGCTCGCCGCTGGAAGGTTGGCGTCGCAGGAGGCCGTCCTCACCCGGCTATTCCCGCAGTCGCTGTTGACCGCCACCGATCAGGCACTCACCGCGTTTGAGCAGCAGGTGCGGACGCTGGATGCTCCGTCTGACGACGAGATCATGGAGACGGTACAAAGCGTCGTGCTCGACTTGAACGGCGTCAACGACGATCACGGCGGGGCTGGCTACGAAACCGACGAGCGCGAACTGCTCTGCACGTATATTGATCAAACACTGACCGAGGCCGGCATCGATGTGCCGGCCGTGGCAGCCCGCCGTAACCTCGGGCGTTGGGAAATAACCGATCAATGGCGTGAATGGTAGCCGTCGCACGCTACGTAGCGCTCCCCGAAATCCCCGACCTCCGCTGCCAGGCCCGCGGTCCAAGCCCAACCCCGGGGGTACCGGGACCTGTCGAACGGGGCGCGTCGACCCGGGATTCGTTGTCGGACAAGGGCCAGAGGCCAGGGGTGGGCTTGCCCAACCGCGAAGGGTGAGGCCGCGGGAGCGACGGTCCGGACCACAGCGAACATCGCGGTAGCCCGATCTCCTTAATTTTGGATTCTTATCCGCAATCCCAGGCGTACGTTGATGTTAGCGGTAACACCCGGGCTGTCAAGCGTGGCCCTGGGCACGTAGTCTGGCTGGACTATGAGCAAGACCCTTTCCATCGTCAACGCGGCGGTCTTCGACGGCATCTCGGATGAGCTGACCGACGGCCCGCTGTACATTGTGGACGGACGCATCGAGTCCGTCGGCGGCACGCCGCGGCCAGCCGACCGAGTGCTCGACGCGCGCGGGGCACCGTGCTGCCCGGCCTCATCGACGCACATTTCCACGCGTACGGGATCGACCTGGACATGCTCGCGCTGGAGTCGCGGCCGCTGAGCTACGTGGCGCTGGCCGCCGCCCGCCGGCTCTCGGCGGCGCTCACCCGCGGCTTCACCACCGTGCGCGACCCGGCCGGCGGCGACGCGGGGCTGGCCCGCGCGATCGCCGAGGGCCTGCTGCCGTCGCCCCGCTACCTGTGGACCGGCGCGGCACTGAGCCAGACCGGCGGGCACGGTGACCCCCGCGCGGCCGACAGCGACGTCTGCGGGTGCGCGACCCACGCGACCGAGGTCGTCGACGGCGTCGACCCCCTCCGGCAGGCGGTCCGCGACCGCTTCCGCCGCGGTGCGCACGCCATCAAAATCATGGCCTCCGGCGGCGTGGTATCGCTGACCGACCCCATCCGCATCCCGCAGTACTCGCCCGAGGAGGTCCGCACGGTCTGCGACGAGGCCACCCGCCGGGGCAGCTACGTCGCCGCACACGCCTACTCCCCCGAGGCGATCCGGCACGCGATCGACAACGGGGTCCGCAGCGTCGAGCACGGCAACCTGCTCGACGCCGACACCGCGAAGGCGATGGCCGACGCCGGCGCCTACCTGGTCCCCACCCTCGCCGCCTACGACGCGATGGACCGGCGCGGCGCCGACATCGGCATGCCCGCGGTGTCGCGGCAGAAGAACCGCGAGGTGCTCGACGCCGGCCGCACCGCCGTCGAGCTGGCCCGCGCCGCCGGCGTGCGGGTCGGGTTCGGCACCGACCTGATGGGCGTGCTCGAGGACGAGCAGCTCAACGGCCTGCGCTTGCAGGTCGAGGTGGACGGCCCGGTGACCGCGCTGCGGTCCGCGACATCGGTCAACGCCGACCTGCTCGGCCGCCCCGACCTGGGCCGTGTGCGCGCGGGCTGCGTCGCCGATTTGCTGATCCTCGACGGCGACCCGCTGCGCGAGCCGTCGCTGCTCTGGGCCGGCCCGGAACGCCGCACGGTCGTCCAGGCCGGCGTCGTCCGCTAACCCCGCTCGGCGCCTGGCGTCATGCCGCGAATAATGGTCCAAACCTAAGAAGGTTGAGCTACCGCGACGTTCGTCGTGGTCCAGACCGTCGCTCCCGCGGCCTCACCCTCCGCCGTTGGCAAGCTCACCCCGGCCCGCGGCCGGCCGACCGCGGCCATCGCTGCCGGGTCCGCGCTCCAGCCGACAACGTGCGCACCATGATCGATCTAACAGCGCCGTACCGCGCTGCGTCCGTGGCGAGAAGTTGCCCCTGGAAGGGCAAGTTTTCGCCACGGACGACCAGAGCACCCATCGATCAAGGCCGGCCCCTTCCGACAGCGCCCCGCCACCCACCACCATCGCCTTCTCGGGCGCGATGGGATCGGAGCGCGCAGCGATCACAGGAAACAAGCGGTCAAGATTCGCCCGTTCCCCGCGCATCGCCCGCGCCAGGTGGCCACGACCGCACCGCCGGCCGTGCCGGCCGGGGTTTGGGTTGTGTATCGCGGAGGGTGAGGCCGCGGGAGCAACGGTCCGGACCACCGCGGACGCCGCGGTAGCTCATATCTTGATCAAGCAGCGAGCCCGCAGCCACCATTGTGGACGAACCGGCGCGCCAGCCTTGACTGCGTGCGCAGGTGCGGCGGTTAGATGTCGTGTGCGGCGGCGACCATCGCTGCGGCGGTGGCTGGCAGGCCGCGGCCGTCCGGGCGGCTCCAGTGCACGGTCACCTCGGTGAAGCCAAGCCCGGCCAGCCGGCCGAGCATGTCGGCGTACCGGCCGGCGCTTTCGAACGGCCACCGCACGTCCAGAGCAAGCTGCGCGATCCGGCGCACGCTGTCAGCGGCCCGTCCCTGCTCAGCCAGCGCGGCGTCCAGCTGCTTGGTCTGCGGTGGGTGGCGACCGCCGCGGCGGCGAGCAGCGGCACACAGCCGTACCAGGGTCCGTCCTGTAGCCGTGGCCACATCAGATGGTCGTAGGTCCACACTGTGCGCACCCCGGCCTGCTCGGCCGCGGCGACATCGGCCAGGAAGGCCGCCGGTGGGTGCCGATCTGGCAGCACGATCGCCGACAGCGCGACGGCAGCCGTCACGACGGGGCTTTTTCGACGCGGCCGGCCCAGCTGCCGCGCAGGTGGGAGATGTGCCGGCGCATCAGGCGCTCCAAGCTTTTCGCGTCGCCCGCCTCCACCAGCTCCAGCATCTGTACGTGCTCGCGGGCGGACGGGCCCAGCTCGCCGGCGTCCGCGAGCTGCCGCAGTCCGAACAGCCGGGAGCGCGAACGCAGCTCGCCGACAAGCGCCACAAGCTGCTCGTTGCCGGCCAGGGCCAGCAGGTCGAGGTGGAAGCGGCGGTCGTGTTCGAGGTAGGCGATGAGGTCCTTGCGCTCGGCCGCGTCGACGACCGCTTCGGCGACCGGCCGCAGCCGGATCAGGTCTTCGGGTGTCGCCACGGACGCCGCGCGGACCGTCGTCGGCACCTCCAGCAGCATCCGGATCTCGGTGATCTCGTCCAGCTCCCGGTCGGAGAGCTCACGTACCCGAAACCCTTTGTTCGGGACCGTGAGCACCAGCCCTTCCTTGGCCAGCTCCAGCATCGCCTCGCGTACCGGGGTGGCGGACACGCCGAGCTGCGCGGCGAGCACGGGCGCGCTGTACACCTCGCCAGGCCGCATCTGCCCGCGATCAGCGCGGCCCGCAGCGCGTGGATGACCTGCCCGCGCACGGTGGGACGCGCCTCGAGGGTGGGCAGCTCGAACGCTCCGTTCACGCCCACTCCAGAGCAACGACGACGGTGGCAGTCACGACCAGATCCTCCCATCCCGCCACGAGGACCTTCATCCCGTCGGCCGGCTGGGCGCGACGGTGACGGTACGCAAGGTGGTGTAGAAGTCCTGCGCCGCCTTGCCCTGCTCGCGCGGGCCGAGGCTGGAGGCACGCTCGCCGCCGAAGGGCAGGTGGAAGTCCACGCCCGTGGAGGGTGCGTTGATTTTGATCTGCCCGGCCGCCAAGCCGTCCACGAGGCTGAGCGCGGCGTCCAGGTCGGCGGTGAACACCGAGGCGGCCAGCCCGTAGCGGACGGCGTTGGCGGCATCGAGCGCGGCGCCCACCGTGTCGGCCTGGCTCACCGTGCAGATCGGCCCGAAGACCTCCTCATGGTGCAGCAGATGGCCCTCGGGCAGGCCGGTGACCACCGCCGGCATCGCGTACCAGCCGTGGCCGGGCGACACCTGCCCGCCGTCGCGGATGTGGCCCCGGCGGAGACGGCACTGACCGCGGCGTCGAGCACCCGGGCTCGCGCCGCGTCGTCGATCACTGGCCCCACCACGGTGTCGGGTTCGGCGGGGTCGCCGCAGGGCAGCTTCTCCACCTCGGCGACCAACGCGTCGGTGAGCGCGGTCGGGTCACCCACGACGATGACCCGCTTGGTCGCGGTGCACTTCTGGCCGGCGTAGCCGAAGGCCGCGTACGCGACCTGCCGGGCGACGACGGCCACGTCGGCGTCGGGCAGGACGATCGCCGGGTTCTGGCCGCCCATCTCGCACTGCACCGGCACGCCCCGAGCCGTAGCCGCCGCCGCGACGGCCGCGCCGGCTGTGGTGGAGCCGGTGAACGAGACGACGTCCGCGGCCGCGACGACCGCCTGGCCGGTCTCGGCATCGCCGGGCAGCACCGTGAACAGCCCTCTGGGCAGCTGCGGACCGATCAGCTCGGCCAGCCGCAGGGCGCACGCCGTCGCCTGCGGCGCCGGCTTCAGCAGCACCGCGTTGCCGAAGGCCAGGGCCGGCGCGGCCTTCCACAGCGGGATCGCGAACGGGAAGTTCCACGGTGTGACAAGCCCGGCGATGCCGCGCGGGCGGCGGCGGGTGTACGCGATACCGACTCCGGCGCCCGGCTCGTGCACCGCGCCGGTCGGGTCGAATACCTGCTGGGCGTAGTAGCGGAGGATGGCGACCGTCCGGGCCACCTCGCCGCGCGCCTCGGCGATCGGCTTGCCGACCTCGCGCACGGCCAGGTCGGCCAGCTCGGCCGCCGCGCCGGCCACCGCCTCGGCGGCGGCGTGCAGGGCGTTGGCGCGGTTCGCGGGCGGGGCGGCCGCCCAGTCGGCCTGGGCTGACCGGGCGGCCTGCGCGGCGAGCGCGACGCCGTCGTTGGTCGCCGCGTCGATGGATACGACGATGTCCTTCGGGCGCTGCGGGGATACGGATCGCACGACGGGCATGAGCTCTCCAGTACGGGTCACAACAGGAAACCGGTGGGGAACGGGTCGGTGTCGTCGAGGATGTACTGCGCCTTGCCGGTGAGCCACGCCCGTCCGGTGATGGCCGGCACGACAGCGGGCCGGCCGCCGACGGTGGTGGTCGAAAGGAGCCGGCCCACGAACCGGCTGCCGATGATCGACTCGTTGACGAACTCGGTGTGCAGCGGCAGCTCACCGCGGGCATGCAGCTGGGCCATCCGCGCGGAGGTGCCGGTGCCACAGGGTGAGCGGTCGAACCAGCCGGGATGGATCGCCATCGCGTGCCGGGAGTGCCGGGCGTCCGAGCCGGGCGCCGCGAGGTAAACGTGATGGCAGCCGGCGATCTGCGGGTCCTCCGGATGCACGGGCGCGAGCTGCTCGGTGATCGCATCCATGATGGACAGTCCCGCGTCCAGCATCCGCTGCCGGCCCTGGGGTCCTGTGGCGCGAAGGGGATGCCGAGCTGCTCCAGCCCCACGATGGTGTAGAAGTTGCCGCCGAATGCGACGTCGACAGTGACCGGGCCGAAGCCGGGCACCTCCACCGTGGCGTCCAGCGCCTCGACGAACGAGGGTACGTTGCGCAGGGTCACCGACTCGGCGCGTCCATCGTGGACGGCGACCTCGACCACGACGAGGCCGGCGGGGGTGTCGAGCCGGATCGTGGTGACCGGCTCGGTGACCGCCACCATCCCCGTCTCCACCAGCACGGTGGCCACGCCGATGGTGCCGTGGCCGCACATCGGCAGGCAGCCGCTCACCTCGATGAACACCACGCCCCAGTCCGCATCGGGCCGGATCGGCGGCTGGAGGATCGCGCCGCTCATCGCCGCGTGCCCGCGCGGCTCGTACATCAGCAGCGTACGGAGGTGGTCGAGGTTGTCCATGAAGTGCTGGCGGCGCTCGGCCATCGAGGCGCCGGGGATGACGCCGACACCGTCGGTCACCACACGGGTCGGCATGCCCTCGGTGTGCGAGTCGACCGCCTCGAACGTCCTTCTGTCCCGACCTATCGGCATCCGTCCGCGACCGCCTTCTCGGTAGCCGCCCGGACGACCCGCTCCTGCTCGTCGGTGAGCCGCACCCGCGGCGGCCGGCACGGCCCGCCGTAGCGGCCGACGATGTCCATGGAGAGCTTGATCGCCTGAACGAACTCGACCTTCGAGTCCCACCGCAGCAGCGGGTGCAGCGCCCGGTAGAGCGGCAGCGCGCCGGCCAGGTCGCCCGCGACGGCCAGGTCGAACAACCGCACGCACGAACTCGGCAGGGCGTTGGGGTAGCCGGCGATCCAGCCCGGCGCCCCGGCGACGCACAGCTCGAACACCACGTCGTCGGAGCCGGCGATCACGTCAAGCCCGGGGGCTAGCTCGTTGATCTGGTACAGCCGGCGCACGTCGCCGGTGAACTCCTTGACCGCGACGATGAGCCCTTCCGCGTACAGCTCGGCGAGCAGCGCGGGGACGAGGTCGACCTTGGTGTCGAACGGGTTGTTGTACGCCACCACGGGCAGGCCGGCCTTCGCGACCTCGCGGTAGTGGTCGACGACCGCGCGCTCGTCGGCCCGGTACGAATTCGGCGGGAGCAACATCACCACGGGGCACCCGGCCTCGGCCGCGTCCTCGGCCCACCGGCGCGCTTCCAGGGCGCCGTAGGCCGCCACACCGGGCATGACCGTGAAGCCCTCCGGCGCCGCCTCGACCGCCGTGCGGAGCACCGCGCGCCGCTCCTGCTCGGTCAACGTCTGGTACTCCCCAGCGACCCGTTGGTCACCACCCCGTGGCAGCCCTCCTGGGCCAGCCACCGGACATGCTCGGCGTACCGGTCGAGGTCGACCGCGAGTTGGTCGTCCATCGGAAGTGCCGTCGCCACCAATACCCCGTGCCAAGACTTCTGTCGCCGCATGCCCACTCCCCATGTTCCGGTTCGCTCGACACAACGGCAGTACAATGTCACACTGCAACTGCCCGGTCAACGACACGTCCTTTCCAGGTGGTGGTGCATGGCCGGTACGCCGAGCGGCTCCCCAGATCTCGTCGTCGTCGGGGCGGGGATCGTCGGGGCCGCCTGCGCCTACCAGGCGACTCAGGTCGGCCTGTCCGTCACGGTCGTCGAGCGCGGGCCGATCGTCGGCGGTACCACCGGTGCCGGCGAGGGCAACATCCTCGTGTCGGACAAGGAGCCCGGCCCGGAGCTCGACCTCGCCCTGCTCTCCATAGGCCGGTGGCAGGCCCTGGCCGACCTGCCGCTGGAGGGAGGCACCTTCGGCGCGGCGGTCGAGGTCGAGAACAAGGGCGGACTCGTGGTCGCCTCTGGACAGTCCACTCTGGACGGCCTGGACAAGCTGGCGGCCCAGCAGCGCGACGCCGGCGTCGAGGCGGTACCGGTACCCGCGGGGCGGCTGCACGACGAGGAGCCGCACCTGGCCGACGGCCTCGCGGGCGGCTACCTGTACCCCAGGACATGCAGGTCCAGCCGATGCTCGCCGCCGCGCACCTGCTGCGGCTGGCCCGCCGCGCCGGCGCCACCGTGCTGCCGCACGAGCCGGTCACCGGCTTTCTCCGCGACGGCGAGCGCGTCACCGGCGTCCGGACCGCTCGGCGCGCCATCCCCGCGGGCTCGGTGCTCAACGCCGCCGGCACCTGGGCCGGGCAGCTCGCCGAGCTGGCCGGCGTCCGGCTCCCGGTGGCACCGCGCCGAGGGTTCATCCTGGTCACCGAGCCGCTTCCGGCGATCATCCGGCACAAGGTGTACCTGGCCGACTACGTCGCCGACGTGGCGAGCGGATCGGCCGCGCTCCAGTCGTCGCCTGTCGTGGAGGGGACCCGGTCCGGCACCGTACTCATCGGCGCCACCCGGGAGCGCGTCGGCTTCGACGCCGCCATGTCCCTGCCGGCCCTGCGCCGGCTCGCGGCCGGCGCGGTGCAGCTCTTCCCCGTGCTGCGCGACGTCGCGGTGATCCGCGCCTATCGCGGCTTCCGCCCCTACTGCCCCGACCACCTGCCGGTGATCGGCCCTGATCCCCGCGCACCCGGGCTGCACCACGCCTGCGGGCACGAAGGCGCCGGCATCGGGCTGTCCCTCGGCACCGCGCGCCTCGTCGCCCAGGTCCTGGTCGGCGATCGACCCGACCTCGACACGTACCCCTTCCGCCCCGAGCGCTTCGCCCCGAGGGAGCCGAATGACCAGCACCGACGGATTTGAGATCGCCTTTGACGGCGCCCCGATCCCGTGCCGGGACGGCTGGACCATCGGCGCGGCGCTCACCGCGGCGGGCGTGCGGTCCTGGCGCACCACTCGCGAGGGCCAGCGCCCCCGCGGCCTGTTCTGCGGCATCGGGATCTGCTTCGACTGCCTCGTCACCGTCAACGGGCGCCCGTCGCTGCGGGCCTGCCTCGTGGCCGCCGCCCCTGGCGACGACGTGCGTACCCAGCACGGATCGGGCCGATGAGCGTCCACGCGGTGGATCTCGCGGTGATCGGCGCGGGCCCAGCCGGACTCGCCGCCGCCCTCGCCGCGACCGGGGCGGGTCTCACCGTGGCGCTAGTCGACGCCGCCCCACGCCCCGGTGGCCAGTACTGGCGGTCGCCGGCACCCACCGCCGGGCCGTTCCGGCCGCAGGCGCTGCACCACGGATGGCGCCGCTTCACCGCGACATGGCGCCGGCTGGACGGATTGGCGGCCACCGGCCGGTTGCTGCCGCTCTTCGCCCACCACGCCTGGTCGATCCAGCCGGACACCGACCGGTGGGACGTGCACTGCCAGGTCGGCGCCGAACCTCGCCAGCCCGAGACCACAGCGGGGGTCACCGTGCGTGCCCGCCGGCTTGTCCTCGCGCCCGGCGCGTACGACCGGCAGCTGCCGTTCCCCGGCTGGGACCTGCCCGGCGTGCTCACCGCGGGCGGCGCGCAGTCACTCCTCAAAGGGCACCTCGTCGTCGCCGGCACCACAGCGGTCGTGGCCGGCACCGGACCGTTCCTGCTACCGGTGGCCACCGGCCTGGCCCGGCACGGCGCCCGCGTCGCGGCCGTCGTCGAGGCGAACACACCGCTCAGCCTCGCCCGCTCCCCCGGCGCCTGGCCGGCCGCCGCCGGGAAGCTGGGCGAGGCCGCCGGATACGCCACACGACTGGCGCGCCACCGCGTCGCCGTCCGGCACCGGCACATCGTGATCCGGGCGGAAGGCACCGACCGGCTCACCGGCGTACTCGTCGGCCGGCTCGACCGCGACGGCCGCGTGCTGGACGGCACCGTACGGCACATTCCCTGTGACCTCCTCACCGTCGGCTGGGGCTTCACCCCGCAGCTGGAACTCCCCTCCAGGCCGGCTGCGCCACCCGACTCGACGCCGACGCGAGCCTTGTCGTGGCCGTCGACGACCGGCAGGCCACCAGCGTCGCGGGGGTCTTCGCCGCGGGCGAGGCCACGGGCGTCGGCGGCGCCGACCTCGCCACGGTCGAGGGCCGGATCGCCGGCTTGGCCGCGGCCGCCTCGCTGGGCGCGGCCACGCCCGACGACCGGGCCCTGCGCCGGCGCCGCACAACCCTGCGGGCGTTCGCCGCCGCGCTGCACCGCGCCTATCCGGTACCGGAGGCCCTGCTCGACCTGTGCGGCGACGACACCCTGGTCTGCCGATGCGAGGAGGTCGACGCCGGCGCCATCCGCCACGCCGTCGAGGAGCTCGGCGCGGCCGAGGCCCGCACCGTCAAGCTCCTGGCCCGTCCGGGGATGGGCTGGTGCCAGGGGCGCGTGTGCGGCTTCGCGACCGCCTGCCTGACCGCCCGGTACGCGGGGCGCCCACTCGCCGAACCCGACCTACAGGCCTTCGCCCAACGGCCGATCGCGACGCCCATCCCCCTCGCCGCGCTGGCCGACCTCGCCGATGGCTAAAACCGCTCGCGGTACGAGCAGCGTGTGGGTTTGCGGTCCCGCGGCTTCGGCCGTGCGCTGGCCGAGGCGGCCCTCGCGGTGGCTACCGCATCCGGCGATCGCCGAGCCGGCCGCTCGCGAGCGGCGTTGCCGATGGTGCCGTTGGCTGCCGGCTGCCGTCGTGTTTACGGCGCCGATTTGGTGGCTTCATGGCCGAACAGGCGGTCGAGGTGATAGGTGAGAACGGCTAGTGCCGCTTGCCCGTCGCGCTGGCCGCCGAGGACGCTGGAGCCGAGTCCGTTGGTGAGGGCCAGCAGGCCGGCCGCCGTTGCCTGCGGATCGATGGTGGGTTCGATCTGGCCTGCTTCCTGTGCGGTACGGAGTTGGGTGGCGATGAGCCGTTCCACCTTGTCCGGGTAGGTGGCGCCATGCCGGCTCGCCAGGTCGGAGTCGGTGAGGGCCAGCGTGTAGTAGCCGGTGTATGCCCTGGTCAGTTCGAGGCTCTCGGCGTCGATGGGCAGGATGGCGGTGAGCGTGCCGTACACGACGCTGCGCGGTGACACCGGCCCGTGGGCACGGATGCGGTTTTCGACTCGCGCGCTGAGCCGCTCGCCGAGGTAGGCCAGGGCGGTGAGTAGTAGTTCCTCCTTGGTGTGGAAGTAGTACTGCACCAGGCGCAAGGAGACGCCGGCTTCCGCCGCGACTTCCCGCATGGTGGCCGACTGAAGCCCGCGAGCACTCGCGATGCGCAACAGCGCCTCACCGATCTGGCGGCGGCGCACCTCGTGGTCTACGCGTTTGGGCATGGCGATCCCTTGCGGTCAGCATCGACACCGTTCATGATACGTCTGTATCAGAAACGGTGGGACGGGGTGAGCACAGCATGGCAGCCGACCGGATCAGCGGCTTCACCAGCGACAAGGCGCGACAGCGTTTCGTACGGGCATATGAGGACATCCGGCAGCGGCGGTTGCCGGACGACCTGGTCACAGTGGACGCGCACACCAGCTTCGGCGTGACCCGCGTGTACACGACCGGTGGTGACGGCACACCCTTCGTGCTGCTGCCGGGCGCCGGCGGCAACGCGTTGTCGTGGTACCCCTATGTGCGGCGGCTGCGGGCGGCCCGGCCGGTGGTCGCCATCGACCCGGTCGGCGAGCCCGGCTGCTCCGTCCAGGAGAGACCGTTGCACGACGGCGACGACTGGGCGCGTTGGCTGGACGAGACGCTGGCCGCTCAGAACGTCGAGCGCGCACACCTCGTCGGCACATCCTTCGGTGGCTGGGTGGCCCTGGAATACGCCCTGCGTCGTCCGGACCACGTCGAAACGATCACCCTCCTCGACCCCGCCGGCTTCGGACGCGTCACCGGGCGCTTCCTCGCCTGGGTCATGCTGGGCGGCCTGGCGGCATTCACTCCCCGTCCGGTCCGCCGTCTCGCGGCTCGCGCACTGCACAACAGCACCCTGCTCGACGACGACTTCATCCTGGGGCTGCGGGCCAGCATGGGCTTCCGCCGCCGCCACCTCGTGCCGCCCCCGTTCACCGACGAACAACTGCGCCAGGTGATTGCCCCGACCCTGGCAATGCTCGGCGAGCGCAGCCAGCTGTACGACGCCGGGTCGGTGGCGACGAGGATTCAGGCCCAGATCCCCGCGGCGCGCACAGAGGTCGTCCCAGACGCCGGCCACGACCTCGCCGTCCACTGCGTGGACCTCGTCATCGACCGGGCTATCCGCTTCGCCGCCGCCCCAGAAGCACGAGCCTAACCAGCGATCACCCATCGACAGATCAGCCGATCACGGTGGGCTGCGCGGCGCCAAGCTGGGCTTGCGCCGTGCAAAGATGCGCCGGTGACGGTCCTTCTTGAGCACGGCGGTAGGCGGTTCCAAGTCATGGCTTACCACGACGCGATACGGCACGACGGTCCGGCGCTTGAACTCGCCGAGCTGGTGGACGGTGAGCTGGGCCCTGAGCTCGTGACGACCCTTTTCGCCGACGACAGCGCCGGTGAGGCACAGGTTTTGCTGGCCGACTGCAGCCTGCCGCTGAAGATACTGGCGGCATTTATGGAGCAAGTCGCGCTCGAAGAGCGCCGCATACGCGGGGCTGTATAGCGCTGGCCTCAGTCGACCGGTTGGAGAGACGGATCGCAGAGGCGGCACCCGGCTTCCCCTTGGTACAGGTCGTGTTCGGGGCAGCGGGTCAGCAGCGCCGGTGCCGGAGCGAGCCGCCAGTCCCCCAACTTAGGAGCGACGGCCGGCGCGGGCATGAACGCCGTCACCAGCTCGCGGTATCTGGCGAGGTACTCAGCCGCGTAGGGCGGGTCGTAGCGGAGCCGGTGCCAGCCGTGGCGCGTTAGTGCCGTGTCGATGACCCGGAGAAGAAAAGCCCGCTCCGCCGGCCAGTCGGCCGTCCAGGGGATATCGCCGAGGTCGAAGCCGGAGAACCCCCGGTCGTAGCGGTGGCCGTCGGCGAACAACAGGACCAGATTCTGCTGCCAGGGCGTCTCGGCGACATGGCAGCCGGCCAGCGTGAGGACGTCGAAGAACACGTCCGTACCACCGTTGGAGAGGCGCAGGTCGCCGGGCCCGCCAGACGCCGCGTTCGCCGTGAAAGTGTTACCCACGCCCGCATCGTCGCACCCGGCGCGAACACAGCGGCGCGGCGGCCGGGCCGTGAGGGCCAGCCGCCGCGCCGTTTGCGCTGATCAGCGTGACGGTAGGGTGCGAGGGATTGTGACGGTCAGGGGTGCGCTGCGCGCGGAGACGTCGTTGTCGGCGCTCAACGCCTGCACCGTCAGCGTGTACGTGCCGCCCGGCTCGACGGCGCAGTCGATGTGCACCAGCTGGAAGATGCTGACGGTGGTGTCGGACGTGCTGGACAGCACGATGTCACCGGACCGCAGCAGGTAGGACACGGGTGTGCCGTGGGTCGAGGCGTCCCACGCGATCCGGTCGAGCACGCCCTCGACGTACACGCCGCGCAGGTTCGCGGGTGTGGTCGGCGGCGGCAACGTGCGGGCCGGCGTGGTGACGGGGATGGAGACCGCGGCGGAGGCGTTGCCGGACGGGTCGACCGCCCGCACCGAGGCGGTGTACGTGGTGCCCGGGTTGAGCCCGCCGAACCCCTGCGTCGGGCTGAAGGCCCGGGCGTGGAGCGGGCCGTCCGGCGTCTGGACCGTCGCCTCGTACAGGACGCTGCCCGAGTTGTCGGTGGACGCGTTCCACGCCAGCGTGAACCACGTGTGCGCCACGTTCTGGACGCGCAGGTTGGTGGGTGCGGTGGGTGGGGTTCGATCCGCGGGTGCCGCGGAGGCCGTGGTGGGTATGGCCAGGACGGCGCAGGCGGCGAGCGCCAGCCCCATCCCGGTCGACCCGATGCGTCGGCGGGAGATGGACATGCCAGTTCCTTTCGTCACGTCGGTGCGGCGGACCTTCGATCTAGGGCGGTACGCCGTATCGGCGTTCCATCCCGTTCCATCGAGCCGGCGGTGGCGTCACGTGCGGACGGTCACCGGTCCGGCGTGGCGCCCGGGCCGGCGACGGAACCGGCCAGATAGACGTTGCCGGCGCCGTCCACCGCCAGCCCGTGAGCCGCGTCGTTGCCGCCGCCGTCGAATTCGACTCGATGCCGGTCCCGCTCAGTGCGGCTCGGTGGGTTGCTGCGGCGGCGGGTGGCCCAACGGAATCGTTCCGGCGAGGATCGCGCCGGTCGGCGGCCGATCCGCCGCCGGCACGGCCGGCGATCCCGCGGCTGCGGCGGCGAGGATGAGCGCCGCGCAGGCGGCGACGGCGCGCCGCGTGCCGGCAATCGTGTGTAGCACTGTTGTCCCCTCTCGTCGGATGACTGACCGGAAGGCGTTCCATCGCGTTCCACGGTCGTCACTGGGAGACGGGACAAGGCGGGGCTGTTGGGTGTGTAGCGCGGAGGGTGAGGCCGCGGGAGCAGCGGTCCGGACCACAGCGGACGTCGCGGTAGCTCAATCTCTATTGTGGATGGATCCGCCGACCGTCAGGGACGGTCACTGCCCGACCGGGGTCGCGCCGGGGCGGGTCCATTGTGGAATGGGGCGGCCGTCGCGGCGGAACCAGCTCTGGATCGGGTCTTGCGGCCAGCCGGCTGGTGAGTCCTCCCAGTCTTCCTGCCGGCCGTAGACGGTCATGTCGAGCATCTGTAGGGCGGGCATCATGACCTCGCAGCCGCGGCCGTCGGTCTCGTAGGTCTGGAAGACCCGGTCTTCCACGCGCAGGTAGACGCAGATCCCGTTCTCCTCCGTCAGGCCGGCCGAGTGCACGCCGTGGCGGGAGTACCAGGGATGGGTGTAGCCCATGAAGTCGCGGAACGGCGCGAACTGCTCGTAGGGTCCCTCGCACCAGACCGCGAAGGTGACCCCGCGGGCGTGCAGGTAGGTCGCGTCGTGGAAGTTCCAGACGGCGGCGGTGCAGCCCCGGCACTGGTCCTCGAACGGCCGGTCGAGATGCCACATGTGCTTGTAGACCAGCAGTTGGTCACGCCCCTCGAACATGTCGAGCACGCGGGTCGGGCCGTGCTCACCCACCATCCGCACCGACGCGTCCACCTCGGTCATCGGCAGCCGGCGCCGCGCGGCCGCGATGGCCGAGTGCTCGCGGGTGTGCGCCTTCTCCCTGGCCAGCAGCGCGGCGCGCTCGCGCAGCCAGGTCTGGCGGTCGACGATCGCGGGTACGGGTGCCATGCGGGTCTCCTCTCGTCGCGTGCTCTCACTACTCCTGACGAGCCAGGGGCCGACTGTCATCGCTCGCCCGTAGAATCCCTACCAATGGCGGCCCCGAGGACATATGGCTGCGCGATGTGTACGAGCAGCACCACCGCGCGCTGCACGTGCACTGCTATCACCTCGCGGGCAACGTGGCCGACGCCGACGACCTGGTGCAGGAGACCTACCTGCGGGCATGGCGCTCCCGCGACAGCTTCGAGGGCCGCTCGTCGGTGCGGACCTGGCTGCACCGCATCGCCACCAACGTCTTCCTCGACCACCGCAAGGCCGCCGCGGCCCGCACGGCACCGGCCGGCGATCTGTTCGAGTGGAACACCCAGCTCGGCCCCTACCCCGACGCCCTGCTCGACGAGGATCCCCTGACCGGCCGAGCCGCCGACGAGCTGGTCGAGCTTGCCCTCATCGCGGCACTCCAGCACCTGCCGCCGCGCCAGCGGGCCGCCTTCGTGCTGCGTGACATCCACGGCTGGACTCCGACCGAGATCGCCCGGCTGCTCGGCGCCGCGGTGCCGGCCGCCAACAGCCTCGTGCAGCGCGCGCGGCAGACCGTACGCCGGCATGTCCCGGCCGACCCTGGGCACTGGCGCCGCCCCAGGCTCACCGCGCAGGACGTGCGGATCCTGCACCGGTACGCGACCGCGACGGACGTGGCGACCCTGCGGGAGCTGCTCGCCGAGGACGTGCGCCTCACCATGCCACCCGACCCGCCCGTGCTCGGCATCGACGCCACCGCCGAGTTCCTTGCCCGGCCGCTGGATTGGCGCACCGTCACCAGCGCCGCCAACGGCCGTCCGGCCATGGTCTGTTACCTACGCCGGCCCGGCATGGACCGCCACGAGGCGCTCGTGGTCGACGTGCTGCGTATCGCCGACGGCCTGATCGTCGAGATCAACGCTTTCGTCGGCGCCCACCACGTCGCCGCCTTCAATCTGCCACCGTCGCTGACCTAGGGCCGGCGGTGTCCCATCGGCGTGTCCTCTCAGGTTGGGACAGCTGCCTCGTGACCGGCAGGTCATGGTGTTTTTACCGTGAGGTCCTCGACTGAGCAGACTTGGAGGTCTCTCATGGGCATCATGTCCCGTTCCACCGCGTTGAAGATCGCGGCTGTCTTGGCGGTGCTGGTGGCGATCATCGGTATCGCCCTGTACGACCTACCCAATCTGGTGCTCGGCGCGGACGAGAGCGAGTCGCCGTTCGGGCTGGTCATCGGAAGCTTCACGTCCGACGTGTTGGCGCTGGTGGCGGCATACGGCGCCTGGCGGGCCCAGAAGTGGGGCGCGGTCCTGCTGATCGTCGTCAACGCGTTCTGGATCGTGCAGGCGATTACCTCGCTGCTGGTCGATACGGCCGCGGTCGAGATGGTCTTCTCCTCGGTGATGCTGGTGCACCACATCGTCGTCATCACGTTGTGTCTGTGGCGGGAGCGCGTTGTCAGTGCGGCCTGAGCGAGCAGCCCGGCGGCGACGGCCCAGTCAGAGCCGATGGGAGTACCACCTCCTCTTCCCGTTGCTCATGATCTGGTATGCGTTCGTCGTCGCCGGGCTGCTCGCGGCGATCACCGCGTCCCGGCCGATCGACTCGTTTTCCGACGTTCCGTGGTGGTCGCACGCGATCGCGCTCGCTGTCGTGGTGGGGACCTGGTCGCCGGTAGCGACGTACGTCGAGCGCGGCGTGCACCAGCTCGCCTACGGGCAGCGGGACGACGCGTACGACGTCGCCGGCCGCGTGTATCGGCAGTTGCAGGCCGACCCCAGCCCCGACGAGCTGCTGCCCGCGGTCGCGGCACTGCTGGCGGACACGCTCGCCTTGCCGTACGTCGAGATCGAAGCCGACGGGGACGTCGTCACCACGCACGGGTCGGTGCCGCACGGAGCGGCCGTCGCCACCATCCCACTGAGGTACCACCACCTGACCCTCGGCACGCTGCGCGTGAGCGGCCGCCGCCGCCGGGACGGGCTGTCCGCGGCCGACGTGCGCCTGCTGGAGGACCTCGCGCGGCACGTCGCGATCACGCTGCACGCCGCCCGGCTCACCACCGCCGTGCAGCACTCGCGGGAACAACTCGTCACCGCGCGCGAGGAGGAACGCCGGCGGATCCGCCGTGACCTGCACGACGGGCTCGGCCCGACGCTCGCCTCCCTGGGGTTGCAGCTCGGCGTCCTCCAGCGCACCCTGCGCGCCGACCCGACGGCGGCCGAACTCCTCGTCGGTGAGCTGCGCACCGGTGTCCGGCAGGCAACGGCGGACATCCGGCGCCTGGTCTACGAGCTGCGGCCGCCGATGCTCGACGAGTTCGGCCTGGCCGACGCCCTGCGCAATCTCAACCCCACCGACGGGCTGGCCCGCAGCGTATCGGTGCCGGAGCCGATGCCGACCCTGCCCGCGGCGGTCGAGGTAGCGATCTACCGGATCGCCGCCGAAGCGCTCCACAACGCCGCCCGGCACGCCGGCGCCACCCGGTGCGCGGTCGAGCTGACCGCCTCGCCGGACGCGGTGGCTTTGACCGTCACCGACGACGGTCGTGGGCTGCCCGAAAACTACCTCGCCGGCGTAGGTCACCACTCCATGCGGGAGCGCAGCGCCGAACTGGGTGGCACGATCGACATGGGCCCGGCACCCGGCGGTGGCACCCGGGTCGCCGTCACCTTCCCGATGAGGACGCATGACTGAACCGATCACCGTCCTGCTCGCCGACGACCATCCGCTGTTCCGCAAGGGCCTGCGCGCCCTGCTGGAGACCATGCCCGGGATCGAGGTCGTGGGCGAGGCCGCCGACGGCAACGAGGTCGTGCGCCTGGCCCAGAGCCTCCGGCCGCGTCTGGTCCTGCTGGACCTGCAGATGCCCGGCGCGGACGGCCTCACCGCCATCCGCCGGCTCGCCGGCACTTCCGACGACCTGCACATCCTGGTCGTGACGATGTTCGAGGACGACGACTCGGTCTTCGCCGCCCTCCGCGCCGGCGCCCGCGGTTACGTCCTCAAGGACACCCACGACGAGGAGATGGCTCGGGCGATCCTGGCCGTCGGCCACGGCGAGGCCATCTTCAGCTCGGCGATCGCCTCCCGGATCATGGCATTCTTCGCCGGCCGCCCCGCCGACCCGTTCCCCGCCCTGAGCCCCAGCGAACGCAACGTGCTCCAGCTCATGGCGCGCGGGCTGCCCAACGAGGCCATCGGCGCCCACCTCAGCCTCAGCCCCAAGACGGTGCGCAACTACGTCAGCAACATCTTCAGCAAGCTCCACGTGGCGAGCCGGGCACAAGCCATCGTCCGCGCCCGCGACGCCGGGATCAGCTGACGTCGCCGTTCCAGAGGGTCACATTCAATTTCTTGAGACATTTGCCCCGGTCCGCGTCAGTCGCAGACCGTATGCTCCCGCGGGCACCGCTGCGGTCGGCGGCTCGCTGGCGCTCGCCGAAATCCCCGACCTCCGCTGCCACCTCCGCGGTCCAAGCCCCACCCTCGGGGGTTGGGGAGCTTGCCAACCGCGGAGGGTGAGGCCGCGGGAGCGACGGTCTGGACCACCGCGGACATCGCGGTAGCCCGACTTTCCTTGATTTTGGATCTTTGTCCGGGACAAGACGCCGAGGCGACCCCAACTCCCAAAGCTCTCTAGGCCTTGTAGAGCTCTGTCTCGCTGACGGCCGGGCTGCCGTCGTCGGCGCGGCCAAGCCGGGCGGCGGAGCCGAACATGGGGCCGCGAGCGCGCTGGATCCCGGCGAACCGTCCAAAGCCGAGCGGTTTGGGCACGTCGTCGTAGACGGCCTCCATGCCTCCCCTCATCGAGTACGTCTCGTGCCAGAAGCCGGTGCCGCCGGAGTCGCGCAGGAAGTCCAGCCACCACTGTCGGTGTGGTTCGGACCGGGCGAAGGCGAGCAGCGAGGGCAGGTCACGCCAGTACTGGCGCATCCCCATGTTCATCGGGAAGAACGAGTAGTACACGGGTTCGTGCAGCAGCAGGCCGTCCGGCTGGCTGGCGACCGACTGACTGATCTTCCGGCCGAAGCTGAAGAACGTCCGGATCCCGTACAGGTGGTTCACCCGCATGCCGAGGTACAGGACCAGGAGGTCGGGGTAGGCGGAGAGGTCGACGGTTTGCCGGTTTACACGTGTAGGCATCCAAGGCTCCTCAAGGCAGGGGTTTGCACGTGCCTTGCGATGAGGCTAGGTCGCCGCACTTTACGAGAACTGAATGGCCGGTGGATCTGCTACACGCGAGTGCGGTCCTGATCAGTGTTCGGTGACCTGCCCACCGGCTACTTCGAGGCGGCGTGTGGTGAGCACCGTGTCCAGCATCCGCCGGTCGTGGGTGACCAGCAGGAGCGTGCCGGGGTAGCCGGCCAGCGCCGACTCCAGCTGCTCGATGGCGGGTAGGTCCAGGTGGTTGGTGGGCTCGTCCAGCACGAGCAGGTTGACGCC
Organism: Phytohabitans flavus; assembly: GCF_011764545.1. Lineage (GTDB taxonomy): Bacteria > Actinomycetota > Actinomycetes > Mycobacteriales > Micromonosporaceae > Phytohabitans > Phytohabitans flavus. Next base: position 3,410,173 of record NZ_AP022870.1, read on the forward strand.
GCGGGCCTGCAAGAGTGCCAGCGCGGCCCGGGTCCGCTCGCCCGGTGACAGGGTCGCGGCCGGCCGGAGCACGTGCGCGGCGTTCAGGCCGAACTTGGCCAGCAGCGTGCGGACCTGCGCGGGCGTCAGGTCCGGGACCGTCGCGTTGAAGGCGTCCAGGAGCGTGTCGCCGCCGAGGAAGAGCTGCCGCGCCTGGTCGACCTCGCCCACCACCACGCCCGGACCGAGCCAGGTGCGGCCCTCGGCCAGCTCGACGCGCCCCAGCAGAGCCGCCAGCAGCGTCGACTTGCCGGAGCCGTTGGCACCCGTGATCGCCACCCGGTCGGCCCAGTCGATCTGGAGGTCGACCGGGCCCAGGGTGAACTCACCGCGGCGCACCAGCGCGCCCTGGGCGACGGCGACCACGGCCCCGGCTCGGGGAGCGGCGGAAATCTCCATCCGCAGCTCCCACTCCTTGCGGGGCTCCTCGACGACGTCCAGGCGCTCGATCAGCCGCTCGGTCTGCCGGGCCTTCGCCGCCTGCTTCTCGCTCGCCTCGGTGCGAAACTTGCGCCCGATCTTGTCGTTGTCGCCGGCCTTGCGGCGGGCGTCGCGGACGCCCTTGTCCATCCAGGACCGCTGGGTACGCGCGCGCTCCTCGAGGCCGGCGAGGGTGTCGGCGTACTGCTCATACTCCTCGCGGGCGTGCCGCCGGGCGACCTCCCGCTCCTGGAGGTAGGCGGTATAGCCGCCGCCGTAACTGCGCACCTGCCGCTGCGCCAGGTCGAGCTCGACCACGCGGGTCACGGTCCGGGTCAGGAACTCGCGGTCGTGGCTCACCACGACCGTGCCGGACCGCAATCCGGTGACGAACGCCTCCAGCCGCTCCAGACCGTCGAGGTCCAGGTCGTTGGTGGGCTCGTCGAGCAGGAAGATGTCGTAGCGGCTCAACAGCAGCGATGCCAGGCCCGCCCGGGCCGCCTGGCCGCCGGACAGCGCCGTCATCGGCCGCTCCAGGTCGACCGCCAGACCCAGTCCGGCCGTGACCTGGCTCGCACGTTCGTCGAAGTCGGCCCCGCCAAGGGCGATCCAACGCTCGAGGCCCACCGCGTACGCGTCGTCGGCGCCGGCCCTGCCCGCCACGAGGCCTTCGGTCGCATCGTCCAATGCGGACTGAGCGGCGGCCACTCCGGTGCGCCGCGCCAGAAACCGCCCGACCGTCTCGCCCGGCCGTCGCTCGGGCTCCTGCGACAGGTACCCGATGGTCGCGGTCGACGGGCTCACGAGCGACGTACCCGCTTCGGCGCTGCCCAGGCCGGCGAGGATGCGCAGCAAGGTGGACTTACCTGCGCCGTTGGCCCCGACCAGCCCGATCACGTCACCGGCGGCGACGACGATGTCCAGCCCCGAGAACAGGACACGGTCACCGTGCCCCGCCGCAAGGCCCTTGGCGACGAGTGTTGCGGTCATCAGAATGCGACTACCTCAAAGACAGGGCCAACAGGCGGGGACGGGATCACACCGTACCGCCGCGCCCGGCTCGTATAGTCACGCGGTGAACGTGGAGCGGGTCCAGCAGGCATATTCGTCCGTCGCGGAGCTGTATATCGGGCTGTTCGGTACGAGCGAGCAGGTAGACCCCGACGACCTCGCCCTCATCGGGCGACACCTGGGCGACCGGTCAGGCATGGTGCTCGACCTCGGCTGCGGACCCGGCCACATCACCGGCTACCTCCGCTCGCTGGGCGTCGACGCGACGGGAATCGACATGGTCCCCGAGTTCATCGCGCATGCGCGGGCGACTCACCCGGACGGCAGCTACCACCTCGGGTCGCTGGAAGACCTCGACGTCCCCGACCACTCCGTCGCCGGAATCCTGGCCTGGTACTCGCTGATCCATCTACCCCCGCCGGATCTCGACCGGGTACTCGCCAGGTTTCGGCAGGTAATGGCCCCGGAGGGACGGTTGGTGGTCGGCATGTTCGACGGTGACGAGGTCGCCGCCTTCGACCACAAAGTCATAACCGCCTATCGCTGGCCCTTCGACGAAATCTCGCGGCGACTGGCAGCAGCCGGCTTCACCGAAGTCGAGCGCCTACGCCGGCCCGGCGACGCCACTCACCGCCCGCACGGCTCCATCGCGGCGATCGCTGTCTAGCTTTTCCGCCCACTGACGGTAATATCTCGACGTTTTGGCTTGTAGCGGGAGGAAGATCCACATGCGATGGAACATCCCGGCCGGCGTCCTAATGGCGCTGGCCTTTCTGATACCGGCGGCACCGGCGGCGGCTCAAACCGAACCGTCCGGGCTGGACGAGGCCTGCCAAACGGTTGAGCGCAAGGTGTACAAGGATATCCGCGAGCTTGTCACCATCGACCTGGATACCGCCACCGATGTACAGGTGCGGGTGTTGGCCAACCAGATCCTGGCCGCGGCAAACGCCGACTCGTTGCCCATTTTGCCTCGCGTAATACAGGAGCGGCTGGACGGCACTGCGGATGATCTCCGCGCATTCCTCAAGGCGGACGTGCAGAAAGCCTGGGCAACGGATCTGCGGATCACGGTGGTCCGGACGTTGACGGGCGCTGGTCCCAACGTGAAGGCGGCCGCGCAAAAGGTGCTCGACGACGGGACCATCGATGCCTTCCTGGCTTACCTGAACAACGGCCTGTACGACGCACGTGCGCTTGACTGCGCGTCTCAGCCCACACCGACACCGAGCGCCACGCCCAGCGCCACGGCGACCGTCGTACCGACCCCTGCTTCCTCCGCCAGCGTGGGTGCCCCCGGCGGCGAGGGCGGTGGGCTGGCCGTGACCGGTGCCGACACCGCGACCGTGGCCGGCATTGGCGGTGGGATTCTGCTCCTCGGCGGCGCGGGCTACCTGATCGCACGGCGACGCCGTACGCGCTTCGTGGCATAGCTCACTGATCGCGCCCGGCGAAGCATCGAGCCGGGCGCGATCAGCGCTGTGCCCGGCGAGGTTCGTCGCGTGAGCTTGCCAACCGCGGAGGGTGAGGCTGCGGGAGCGACGGTCCGGACCACCGCGGACGTCGCGGTAGCTCGAATCCCTTGGTTTTGGATCTTTATCCGCGCCCTGAGGCCGAGGCCGCACTGACTCCGAAGCTCTTATGGCGGTGGATTCGCGCCGGCACTCGGCGGCTGGGGCTTGGTGGAGTGGCCGCGGACGGCGGCGAGCAGCGGCGGGGAGTCCCACGCTGGTTCGCCGCCGAACCAGCGTTGCAGGGACGGGGACGGCGGGCGCACACCGCCCAGCACGTAGAGCGCGAACGCGAGCAGCGTGCCGCCGGCGGCCACACCGAGGCAGACCCAGAGTGCGGTGCGGACGCCTGCCGCGGGGGTGCTGCCGACGGTCGCGGCGACGTACAGCAGGATTGGCGCTACGAGGAATGCGGCCGCCGCGCGCAGCAGCTCGATGATGGCGAACACCCGCTGGAGAGCGACGTTGCGCAGCGTGAAACCGGCGATGAACAGCGCCGGGGTGACCGATGCGCCGAGGCCGATGCCGATGAGTCCCGTTCCGATCAGCGTACGGATCGTGTTGGGTGGGACGCCGGAGACGATGAGCGCGACGCCCGCGATGAGCGACAGCAGCCCGACCAGCGCGAAATAGTGGAGCGCCCGCGTGGTGAACACCTTCGCGAACACGATCGCCGCGATCACCGTTCCGGCGAATTCGGGCAGGTGGAGCAGTCCGAGGTGCAGGGGTGGGTACCGATCCCGGAGCGCGATGCCCGTCAAGGCGATCGCGGGCACGGAGGCCGCCGCCGCGGACATGGCTACCACGATCCCGGCCACCGGCAGCGTGCTCGCGAGGGGCCGCAGGATCAGCAGCGGATGCCTGGAGCGGTACTGCTGGAACATGAGGATGGCGATCAGCGCCACGCCCGCGAGAAGCGGCGCCAGCGTGGCGGCGTCGAGGGACCGGTGCGGCAGGAGCCGCGACGCCCCGTAGAACGCGGCCACACAGCCGGCGGCGGCCAGTGCGACGGCGACCGGGGAACGCGTTGACGTGGGATCGGCCGGTGGCACGTCCTGGAAGGTCAGCAGCGACAGCAGCAGCGCCACGACGGCGATCCCCGCGATCACCCAGAACAGCGGCCGCCAAGCGTGGGCGTCGGCTTGGATGCCGGCGATCAGCGGGCCCAGCGCGACCGCCCCGAAGATCGACAGGTTCAGGATCACCGCCGTCGGGCGGAGCCTGCCCGGCGGAAACCCGGTGACCAGCGGAGGTACGGCAGCGATCAGCAACAGACTTGTGCACAGCCCCTGGAGTACGTGCCCGACGATGAACACCGCCGGCGCGGTCGCCGCCGCCGCGAGCACCGAGCCGATCACGAGGATCGTGGCATAGAGGCTCAGCATCCGGCGCTGGGGCAGATGCAGGGCGAGCTGCACCGACAGTACGGTGCCCAGGGCGTACCCGGCGTTGGCCAGGCCCTCCGCCAGCCTCGTCTCCCCCGCGCTCATGCCGAGCTGCTGGGCGATGATCGGCAAGAGCGGATCGAGCGCCGCCGAGAGCACCAGGTACGGAACCAGCGCGGCGACGACCATCGCCGCCACCGCGGGGTAACGACCAGCCAGCGGACCTTTCCACGTCATTGCGCCAGCCTCGTCATCCCGGTGGCCTCGCCCGCCGGACCGGAGGCCGGTGCTGCTCGGCCGCGGGTCGCGGGCGCCGAGCGCGACGGCTCGGCAACATCCACGGGTCAAGCTATCTCGCGAAAAGTCCACACGGGCCGACCGGCTAGAAATTCGTCCGCCATTGCCTGCCGTGCCCCGGATCCGCCGCCACCGCCTACTCCTCCTGGGGTGAGGCACCGCAGGGTTTGCCTTCGCGTGGCGGATGTCGGACGTCTGACAGGCGAGCCACTTGTCCGCGCGCTCCGCAGCGACAGATCATGTGTCCAACGTGTACGGACGTGGCGAGGGATCTGATGGGCGACGTCGAGCTACTGATCGTTTTAGTACCGGATCCGGAGGACGATGCGGAGACCGGCGAGCGGCTGGCCCGCCGGCTGCGCAACCAGATCAGGGAGCTCGACGTCGAGTCGGTCGTCCCGGCATCGCCGGCCGCCGTGCCGCCGGCGGGCGCCAAGGGCGTCGACCCACTCACCCTGGGCGCATTGATCGTGACGCTGAGCGCCTCGGGTGGGGTATTCGTCGCGTTGATAAACACGGTCGGCGCCTGGCTGGGCCGGCAGACCGGCCGCCATCGCGTCTCACTCACCATCGACGGCGACACGATCGAACTCGACGGGGCGACGAGCGCTCAGCAGCGGCAGCTCGTCGAGGCGTTCCTGCGCCGCCACGCGGAGGAGTAGCGCGATGGGTCGGCGTGTCGCGCTGCTGATCGCCAGCTATTTGTACGAGGACGGCGATCTAAAGGGGCTGACCGCGCCCCCACACGATGCCGACGCGCTGGCCGACGTGCTCAGCGACCCGCGGATCGCCGGCTTCGAGGTCGCGATGTCGGTCAACGAGCCGCACCACCAAGTCGGCGAAAGGATCGGCGCCTTCTACCGCGACAGCGGGCGGGACGACCTCACCCTGCTCTACTTCACCGGCCACGGGCTCAAGGACGACGAAGGCCGGCTGTACCTGGCGACGACCAACACTCGCCGCGACAACCTGTTGTTCACCGCGCTCCTTGCCGAACACATCGACAAAGCCCTGGAGAGCAGCCCCTCGCGGCAGAAGGTGCTGATCCTGGACTGCTGCTACAGCGGGGCGTACCCGGCCGGCCGGGCAGTCAAAGCCGGCGGCCAGGTGCACACGCTCGAACGGTTTCAGGGGCGCGGGCGTGCCGTGCTGACGGCCTCGGACACGATGCAGTACTCATTCGAGGGCGACCAGAGGCACGGTGAGGCCGCGCAGTCCGTGTTCACCCGGCACCTGGTGGCCGGGCTGCGGGATGGCAGCGCTGACCTGGATGGCGATGGCGACATCACGATCGACGAGCTCTACAGCTACGTCCATGACCGCGTTGTGGAGGAGATGCCCCAGCAGCGGCCCAAGAAGCAGGACAGCGTGCTGGGTAACATTGTCATCGCCCGCAACGTCAACTGGGACCTGCCGGCGTACCTGCGGAGCTCGATCCACAGCCCGATCGCCACCGACCGGCTCGGCGCACCGCCGGCCTTGAGCAGGGAATTGCCAAGTCCGCTCCGCATCACCCGCGCGGTGCTGTCACCACCCTCGCCGTCGTCCGAGGTGCAGCGAGTGGCTTTCTCGGCGGTGCAGCGGCCGGCTTCGACGCGGAAGTCGGCGAATCAGCTTGTCCTCCGACAAGCGCAACAGGAGTATCTCGGAACGGTCAAATACGCATGGCGAGCTATCGATCTCGCGGCGCTGAGCGCGAATCTCGACGCCGCGTCGCAGCAGCGGGTCATGCGGTTGCCGCTCAAGTCGGTGTTCGTGTCCCTGGTCGCCGACGATATCGACCTCGCCGACGCCGACAAGGTCCATGCGGATGGCGTCTCGCTCGACGAAGCCGCCGCCAAGCACCGACTCCTGATCGTCCTCGGGCTGCCAGGCAGCGGGAAGACGGTGGTCTGCCAATGGCTCGCGCTCCAGGCGGCTGAACGGTCCCAGTCGATCGGCCCCGGCCAGCCACTCGGCCGGCTGCCGGTGCTGGTGCGGGCAGCTGACTACCTCGCCGACTGCGTTGCTCGGCTCGATGGTGGCTTACGCGTGCGTACCGTCATCGAGTACGTGCAGGACGAGCTGGTGAGCTTGGCGTTCGACAACTGTCAGCACGCGCCGGAGATGGTGCAGCTCGCGATCGAGGAGGGTCGCCTCTACCTGCTGATCGACGGGCTCGATGAGCTGAGCCGCCACCGCGACGAGCTGTTGGGCGCCATCGTCGACGAGATCGAGGCCATGCCGTCCGGCAACCGGTTTGTCATCACGAGCCGCCGGCACGCGTACGACCGGGCGCAGCTGCCCCTGTCCGGCGCCGCGCACTACCTGATCCGCCCGATGTCCGCGGATCAGATTCGCAGCTTTGCCACGAGGTTCTGCGAGGTCGCCGTTCCGGACGAGGATCCCGCGCCGCTGCTCGACGCCATCCTCGATCACGAGTCACCAGCCCGGTATCTGGCCGAGACACCGCTCGTCCTGGTCTCTCTTTGTTCGAACTGGCAGACCAATCGGCAGCTACCGGCCAATCGAGGCGCGCTTTACCGGACGCTGCTGCTTGACATGGCCCAGCGCTGGCGCAACTGGATCATCGACCTGCATACGAGTGCCGCGGGTGCCGGCGCGGTCGCGGTGGACAGCGACTTCAACAACAACAACGTGCTCATGGTGCTGGCCCATGTCGCGTTCGCGATCCACACGCGGTACCCGTCAGGGCGCATCCCGGAGGCCGACCTCATCGAGCTGCTCGACGAGGTCGCCTTCGGGCAGCGGAGGCTCTACGAGCCGGAGACCGGACCGGTGCTGCGTGACCTCGTGCGCGCGATCCAGGTCAAGCCTGGCATCCTGTCGATGCTCGAGCCCGGCCAGTACGGCTTCGTCCACCAGTCGTTCCGGGAGTATCTGCTGGGGATCCGGGTGATCGCCGAACGCGATGGGATGGGGCCGCGCCCGCCCGCTCTGGTCCGGTCCTTCGCCGCCCGCCTCGACGATCCCACTTGGCGCGAGCCGCTGCTGCTCGCGTTGGACGAGTGTGAACCCGACACCCGTGAGGCGATGGTCGCGACGGTTCTGGACGGTGCCTCGGGGCCGATCGAGCCGTGGGCCGAGCTGTTCCTCGCCGCGGCCGAGCGATCTGGTAGCACCGACCCCGCGGCCCTGGAACTCGCGTTGCGCTTGGCGATGCCGGCCTACGCCACCGCCGTCGAAGATCAGTCCCTGTCGACCGGCCTGGCTGGCCAGATCGCTGGTCTCCGGCGGCGAGTCGGCGCCGCTGGATTCGACCGCGTCGCGCTGCCGCTGCTCGACCACTCGAACGGACCGGCGCTGGGACACCTCTACCTGCGGCGTGGATGGCTGAGCGACGCCGTAATCCGAGCTGCCGCGGCGGCCTTTCGGTACGACGACGGCCGGCTGGACTGGCCGTTGCACCGCATTCTGCGGACCGCCGGTGCCCCCGAAGACAGCCAGCGCAGGGCTGTTCCCGACCCCGGGCCCGCCCCGCCCACCAGCGACGCGCTATTTGCCGGCATTCCCCGCCCGATCGACCTGTACCGGGCCGGCGGCGACGCCTGGCACGTGGCCTACCAAGCCGCGGGCGAGGCAACCGTGGAGCCGATCCCGGACGGCGTCCTGCCCGTACGAGACGCACTCAGCCGCTCGCCGGCGACCTGGCAGGCGGCCATCGGCGACCCGGCCGCGGCATCCGCGCTCGCGGCAATGGCTGGCGGATTCGATGACCGGGACGCCGAGCACACCGACTACGACTACCTGGACCTCGCCCGGATCGTCACGATGCGGTCCGGTCTTCAACGGTGGACGATCGAGCACCTCGCCTCGGAGGTTGTTCCCCGCTTCGGTGTCTCCGATGTCGTGTTCGCCATCGCGACTCACCTCGACAGCCTCGGCGCTTGGAGTTCGCAGCCGTCGGCGGCGCTCCGGCATCCGCCCGAACTCCGGCCCGAGTGGCTGACCGCGCCGACCACAACGGCCGTGCAGGCGGCGCTGCTGCGCTGGGCCGACCGGGGCGCGGCACCGAAACTGCTTCCCGCGGCGCTGGACGAGGTGTCTTACGGGGACGCCGATGAGGTCGATCACGCGATCGCATCCCTCGGCCACCTGATGATCGACGGTGGCGAGACGCACGCGGCCGGCGGAGCGGCGACGGTGTGGGTGCTGGAGCGGGCGCTGGCCGGCACGCGAGACGCCGCGCTTCGCGCGATGGCCGCTTGGTTCGAGGCGCTGTGGACGGCGGGCGGGACGCTCGGGATCGACGACCGGACCGTCCTGCACGTGGCTCTGCTCAACCTGACGTGCAGCCTTGCCGGCCGACCGGTGAACGTCGGCCTCGATCTCGACGAGCGGCTCGGCTCCGGCGCGGCCATGCCACCGGTCCTCGTGGCGGACCGGCTCGGTCGCCGGATTCTCGACCTCGACGGCCGCGGCCCGCAAGCGTGGACAGGCTGGCAAACCGGGCTAGAGGGGCGCCCGGCCGCCGAGGTGCTGGCGGTCGCCTACTGGCTCGTCCGGATGCCGTACGTACGTTTCGTCGGTGGCGGCAACAGCCTCCGGTTCCGACTGGAACCGTCAAACGTCGACCCGGGGGTGCCGGCCGGGGACGGCATCGCCGCCGTGCACCAACTTGTCCCGTGGATCCGGCGCGCTGGCCCGAGCCAGACCGAGGCCGTGATCGCCGATCTGCTCGCCGCGGCAAGTGGCAGTGAGACCGAGGCGCCCGGGTCCACCTCCGCGAATACGACGATCGCCTCGGAGTCGTCGCTGTTCCGGATGCTGGACGAGGCGGTCGGCGACCGGGTCGCGACGCCATCGCGGGTGGCCCTCCGCGTCGCGGCACTGGTGCTCGGCGAGCTCCGCTTCCAGGGCAAGCCCGTGCGGCCCTGGCGGGCGATCCAGGACGATTCGCTGCGGCGGCGCCGGTGGCTGGACCGTGCTCTCGCCGAGCGCCTCGACCGGCTCGCCGCGGGCAGCCCGGCCGACCGGAGTCTCGCCGCCGACCTACTGTCCACGGTGGACGCGGTAGCGAAGGACTCTACCGACTGGCTGACCGAGGCGACCGGGACGGATGTGCTCGGCGCTGGCGCATCGGCCCTGTCGACCTTGCACCGCGCCGCCGGGCAGCCACCGGCACTGTCCGAAGTCCACGCGCTCGTCGACCTCGTCGCGAACGGGGACGCGGCCACTAGCGCCCGCGCTGCGCAGGCGCTCGTCGGGTCATACCGCGGTGTCATACAACCGACACGCCGATACCGGCTGTCGGAGACCGGTGGCGACCTCTGGATGGCGGTGGTTCGAGAGAGCCGCACCGCCGCACCACCCATCCGCTGGATGCTGCACGACGTCCTGTACCAGTGGGACATCGACGATCCCGACGAGGTCGCCCGCCTGGCGAACACCGTCGGCGGCGACGGGACGCCCGACTGGCAGCGGGCCCTCTCCGCCTCGGTCACGTGGCAACCGGACGCTCAGCGGGCCCTCGCCCGGTGGCTGGCATCCAGCCCGGTCCGCCCGGGTGACGTGGAAGCCGCCATGTTGCTCGTCGGGCGCCTGCTCGCCTACCCGGACAATGTGCCGGCCACCGACGAGGTCGTCGACGCCACGATCAAGGGCAAACGGCGCGTTCGCACAGCCATGCGGTCGTTGGACCGCTTCGACGAATCCTGGCTCCGGGTGGGCGTGGCGCAGACGATCGTGGAGTGTGCGGCCACGGCGCTACGCAGCGCCGCGGCTGGGTCTCGGCCACAGCACGCGCGGGTGCTGTTCGAGGAACGTACGGTGCCGGTTATCCGGTCGCCCACGCGATCGGAAGCGACGGCGCAGCTCGCCACGTTCGGCAACCTGATCTGGGCGTCGGTTGCCGCGCCCGCTGATGCCGCGTCCCGGTTCGTCACCGACGAGATCATGACTTCCGACGCCGCGACGCTTCTGGCGGATTGGCTGGCGGTCGTGCAAGACGAGATCGACGTGCGACCAGAGCACCCGCAGCCCGGCCTGCTCGACGTGGTCCACGAGGCGCTGCTCAGTCTCCTCGCCGTCGTGACCGAGCACGACGCCACACCGCTCGCCGACGCACCCGGCATGCAGGGTCTGCTGGTGCGCGCCGCCCTGACAAGTCAACGCGCCGGCGCGGCCGCCTTCACGCTACTTGGCCGGCTTCCACACCTGGTCGTGGCGGCCAACGGCGAGGACGCCCTGCTCGCGGCGATCGAAGCCCATCTGCGGTACCAACAGCCGGCAGTGGTCGACGCCATATCGGCCTGCTTGCGGCAGATCCCATACGTATACGGCACCGGTCTCGCCGACGTCCTCATCACGCGGATGGCCACAACGACCAACGAGACGGTCCTTGTCCACTTGGCCCGCGTGCTCCGCGCCCATATGGAGGACCCGACCTGTACCGGTGCGGAACTCCAGCGAGCGCGCCAGGCCCTGCGGACCTTCCCAGGTGCCCCCGGGCACCGATTCCCCGTCTATGCGACCGGTATCGGCACCATCGACGATCCACGCGACTGGCTCTACGACGAGCAAAACGTCAATTCCACCCTCCGGCGCCTGCTGTACAGCCGGAATGTCTGACACCTCAGGCGTCGAGATACATCCGATAACGGAAGCGCATCTCATCCTTGATCTCCTCGTCCGGCTCGCCCCAGCCCGAATAGAGAATCGTCCCGTAGTCGCGCAGGTCGATTATCTGGGGCGTTGCCAGCACGTCCTTGAACGCCTGGTGCTTTGCCGGCTCTATTTTGATCAGGAAGAAGACCTCGCCGTCGCCCTCCGGAAACCGCAGGTCGTAGACCAGGTCCCGCTCGCGGGCGACAAAATCGACCCAAGTCATCCGCCGACTCCGCACCTCGTCCGCCATGACCACATTGCACCACCGCACCCCGGCGAACGGAACCGCCTTGTCGGCCAAGTGCTACCGCCGGGACTGTGTGGTCTTGTGGATTGCCTCCTTGGCTTCGACGTACTCGCCCCAGGCGAGTGACCAGCCGGTCGAGTCCCGCATGTGTGCCGTGATGCCCAGGGCCTGCTCCGCGACCCGCATGGCCTGCTTGGCCGAGCCGGAAAGGCGCCAGGTTCGGGCGAGCAGGCTGAGGGCAAGCGCTTCCGCCGCGGCGTGTTTGCTGGTCTGGGCGCGTTCGACGCTTTGACCAAGCTGCTGCTTCGCCTCCTGGAGGCGGCCGGTCGCGATACTGATTTCGCCAAGAATGCGCAGGACATCGCCCTGGCCGAGGTCGTCGCCGCACTTCTGGTACCAGGCGAGGCTGCTCCGCAGAGGTTCGACCGCCTGGTCGAGGTTGTTCAGCCGTAGGTGCGCCTCGCCCATGGTCCGCTGTGCGTATGCCACGCCGACGGGGGCGTCGATCTCGTCGCAGATGGTCAGCTGCTTCTGGGCGTAGGCCAGGGCTTGGGTCGGGCGTCCCTGGAGGAGGTGGAAGTTGGCCAGGTTGCCCAGGGCTCGCTGCTCACCGAATCGGTCACCTACCTCATGGCAGAGCGAGGCCTCGGTCTCCAGCAGCGGCTCGGCGTCGTGCAATTGTCCGCGAAGGTAGAGCGCGCCCACGATGCTGCTGGTCGCATAGGCCTCGGCGGCACGGTCGCCGAGCTGGCGGGCGACATCGCGGGCCGCGTGGCCGAGGGCGGCGCAGTCGTCGCTGTACCCGCGGTGCTGGAAAAACCAGAACATGGCCCTGGCCATCGCCATGCCGAGGCGGGCCTGTTCGGGATCGCCGGCAAGTCCTTGCCGGGTCAGCGCGACGAGGTTCGCTCGCTCCCGTTCGAGCCAGGCCGCCGCGTCGGCCTGGTCCGCGAACGGTCGAGGTGTGACATCGACGTCGGGCAGCGGGTAGTGGGTACGGTGCGGGTAGCAGCGTTCGACCGCGTCGCGGATGGTGGCAAGGCCGTACCGGAGTACCCGGGTGACCGCGCCGTTGGTCTGGTCGGGTGCCAGGTCCGTGGTGGCCTGCTCGTGGGCGAACAACCGGACCAGGTCGTGCAGGCGGAAGCGGCCGGGCCCGGCGGGTTCGACCAGGTGCGCGTCCACCAGGTGTTCCAGCGAGCGCTCAGCTGCCCGTGCGGAGGTGTCGAGCAGCGCCGCGGCGAGGTCGAGGTCGAGCTCGGCCGTCCGTACCAGCCCCACCATGGACAGTGCCCGCGCCGCGGATCGCTCCGCGGGGTCCGGGCTGTGGCGCAGCGCGGCGTGGCTGACGAGCAGGCTGCCGCGGACAGCCAGGTCGCCTGATGCCAGCTCGGTGAGCCGCTGCCGTTCGTCCGCGAGGCGGTCGGCGAGGGCGGCGAGGGTCCAGGTCGGTCGCGCCTTGAGGCGTGCCGCGGCGAGATGCAGCCCGAGGGGCAGGTGGTCGCAGAGCTGGGCGAGGCGGAGGGCGTCACCACGCTCGCCGGCCACCCTGCCCTCTCCCAGAAGGTGGGCGAGCATGTTGACCGAGTCCGTGGGGACGAGGGGACTGATCCGTACCTGCACCGAGCCCTCCACCACGGCCAGATTCGTACGGCTGGTGATGAGGGTCGTGATCCCCGTGCCGCCAGGGAGCAGGGGGCGTACCTGCGCGACGCTGGCCACGTTGTCGAGGACCAGGATCAGTCTTCGATCCGCCAACAGGGTTCGGAGCAGGGTGGCGCACTCGTCGGTGTCGTGCGGCACGTCCCTGGCGGCGACGCCCAGCGAACGCAGCAGCCGGCCGAGCCCCTCGACCGGTGACAGGGGCGGGACCTGCGGGGTGCTGCCCAGCATGTTGAGGTAGAGCTGCCCATCGGGAAACTGGGCCGACGCGACGTTGGCGGCCCGCACCGCGAGTGCTGACTTTCCCACGCCAGGCGCGCCGGTGATGACGATCAGGGGCCCAGGCCTTGTCGACGCGCCGAAGCCCAGCTCCTTGAGCGCGTCGAGATCGCGGTCGCGGCCGACAAACGTGGAAATGTCCAGCGGCAGCTGTCGCGGCGCACGGGCGGGCCCAGACGGCGGCGTCGCTGTAGCGGGGACAGGGCGGGTGTTCTCGGTGGCTCGCTCCCAGGCCGCCGCCCAGGCGCCCGCCTGCACCGATCCGACACCGAGGGCGAGCACCAGCCGATCAAGGACATCGACTGGCATCACGGTTTTGCCGGCGAGGTAGTTCGCGAGGCTACTTTTGGGCACGCCACTCGCGGCGGCCAGGTCCTGCAACGACAACCGCACCTTGCCGCGCCGGCGGGCCGCGATGATCCGTAGCCGGTTCAACTCTTCCAGCAGATCCTGCTGGGTGAGCAGATCATTCGGATCACGGGCGGTGATCGCGTTACCGGCCATAACGAACACACTCTCACACGTCATCCAGAGTCGTCTGTGGACATCCAGGACTGCCAGTTCGGACCAACGATCACGTCACCATCGAGTCGGCCAACAAAGACTCGCGCGAGCGGCGGTCCATCGGCCCGCCGCCCTCCCCGAATGGAGACCGGATGAAGCGCACACTCTCTCGGCTGTTCGCCGCGGCCATGATCGCGGCCACCATCGTCGGTATCGCTGCCGTCCCTGCCCAGGCGGCGGAGAGCAGGGGCATCATCTTCTCTACGATCAACGGCAACAGGCGATGCGTCGACGTGCCGGCGTCGTCCACGGTGGTCGGCAAGAAGATCCAGACCTGGTCGTGTCACAACCCCAGGCGGACCAACCAGATCTTCGAGACAGATGCACCCCTGTACAACGAGATCACCTACGTGGAGAACGTGAACAGCGGCCTCTGCCTCGCTGGCTGGGCCAACGGGTCCCAGGTCACCCAGGAGCTGTGCAGCCACCCAAACACTTCTTGGGTTGTGCGGGGTTCGCCTGAGCTTAACGCCGGCGAGTTCTTCCTGCAGCTGTATGGCACCGACCGTTGTCTAGCGTTTCCCAGCGCCGGGACCGCGAACGGCACCCCGCTGATCACCTGGACCTGTAGGTACAGCAGGACCAACCCCGAGCAGATATGGAAAGTGACTCCCTGAGGCGACCCTAACGCGCACCCGCGAGGCAGAGCGCCGCGCGGGTGCGCTACTCGTCCGGGAAGTCGCTGGTAAAGCGGCCCGCCATCGCGGTGCGCGACCGGACGCCCAGCTTGGCGAAGACGCGGGAGAGGTGCGACTCGACGGTACGGCGGCTGAGAAAGAGCCGGGACGCGATCTCCTGGTTCGTCAGGCCAGCCCGTACCAGCTCGGCGATCTCGCGTTCGCGGGCTGAGAGGGCGGCGGCACCGGTGGCCGGCGTGCCCGCGTCGCGCTTGACGCGGCCTGGCGCCGCGGCCCGGTCCCGGTCGAGGACCGCCCGCAGCCACGTCGCCCCGCACGCCTCGTAGGCCTCCTCCGCCTGTCCGAACGCGACGCGGGCGTGTGCGGCCCGGCCACCGCGCGCGTACGCGAGGCCGGCGAGGTGGCGGGCGAGCGCCTCCTCGACCGGTGTCCGGGCGGCGGCGAGGTGCGTCGCGGCGGTCTCGGCGCGCGCGGCGGCCTCGTCGAATCGCCGCGCACGAGCGGCCACGTACGCCCGCGCGTAGCCGGCCCAGCCCGTCTCGTAGACGAGGTCGGCGGCCCCGGCCAGCGCTCCGGCTCGGCGGGCGTACCGCTCGGCGGCGTCGAGGTCGCCGGACCTGGCCAGCGCGACGGCGCGCAGCACGTCCCGCGGCACCGCGGTGGGCGGCCCGGCCGGCCAGGCCGCCTCCGGTCCGGAGACGATCCCCAGGCAGGTTTCGGGTTCCCCGGCGGCCATGCGGGCGACCGCGAGCGAGACCTGAGCCACCCGCCACCACATCCGCGAGCGCGGTCGTTCGGTCGCGGCCAGCCGGTCGGCGACGGTGATCGCGCTGGCCGGTCCGGTGGTCCAGAGCAGCGGGCGCAGCGACACCGCCTCGGCCATGGCGAGCATCTCCACGCTGCCCATCCGGCGGGCCGCGGCCACGGCTTCCTCGGCGAGCTCGACGGCCGCCGCCAGCCGCCCGAGTCGGGTCTCCAGGGCGGCGCGTACGACCAGCAGGTACGGCACCGCGCTGCTCCGGCCGCTCTCCACCACGTCGGCCGCCCGGTCCAGCTGACGGGCGGCCGCCACGACGTCCCCGAGTTGAAGGTGGACCCACGCCAGCGGGCCGATCAGCTCGACGTGCGGGCGCAGGGCCGCGTTCGTGGTGGCGTCCACAAGCTCGGTCGCCGCGGCGGCGTGGCCGCGGGCGGCGGCGACGTCCCCGCCGTAGAGAGCGCCGAAGGCACGCAACGCCCGCGCCGCGGCGGCGAGCGCTGGACGGTCCGCGTCGAGCAGGGTGAGCGCCCGCTCGGCGTGACGCGCGGTGGCGTGGCCGTCCTCGCGGAGGGCGCCGATCGCGGCTAGCTCCACGTGCAGCTTCGCCTCGGCGTACGGGGGCAGCTCCGCGTGCAGCTGGGCGGTGAGCAGGGCGGCCGCGTCGTCGATGTGGCCGAGCAGGCGGGCGACGACCGCGCGGAACGCCGCCGCCTCGGTGCGCACCGGCTCGCCGGCCCGGGCCAGCTCGCGCAGCACCTCCTGGCTGCGCTCCAGGTCGCCGCCGAGGCCCAGGGCGCGGGCGTACTGGAGCAGCACGGTCGGACGCCGGCCGCCGAGGGGGTGACCGTCGGGCAGCAGGCGCAGCGCGGCACCGAGCCAGCGGGCGGCCTGTGCCGGCGCGCCGTACGTGAACGCCAGTCCCGCCTCGATCAGGATCTCCGCGGACGCCTCGTCGCCGGGCTGGGCGGAGCGCTCGGCATGGTGCGCCACCACCTGCCGCGGACCGTGATTCGCGCGCAGATGGACCGCGGCGCGGGCGTGTGCGGTGACCCGCCACGCCGGACCGGCCAGCTCGTGGGCGGCGGCGCGCACCAGCGGATGCCGAAACCGCAGCTGCGCCGCGTCCACGTCCATCAGCCCTCGCCGGTGTAGCTCGTCGGCGCCCTCGATGACCTCGTCGACCGGCAGCTCCGCCACGTACGCGACGAGGTCCAAGGGCGCGTGGTCACCGGCGACGGCCGCCGCGTACGCGACGCGCCGCACCCGCTCGTCGAGGTCCGCGATGTCGGTGACGAGACCGGTGAGGACCTGGCTCTCCGACGTGTCGAGATCGTGGTTGTCCACCAGCGCGGCGAGCGTGTCGCCGCGGAGTCGGGACAGGACCTGGAGGTAGAGCGGGTTGCCGCCGCTGGCCCGCAGGATCAGCGCGCGCCGGTGCCGGGGCAGCTCCGGCAGCAGCGCGTCGACGTCGTCCGGCCCGAGGTGGGAAAGGCTGATGTGGGTGGCGGCCGGGCCGGCGTGCGCGATCGCCTTGACCACGCCGGACGGTGGCTGCCCGGTACGGAAGGCGACCGCGACAAGCGCCGGTCGCCGTGGCGGCTTACGTATCAGGTACTCGGTCAGCTCCAGCGACGGCTCGTCGGCCCAGTGCAGGTCGTCCAGCAGCAGCGCGACACCGGGTGTGTGGGCGGCGTCGAGGAGCCCGCGCACGCGCGAGTAGATCCGCGCCCGGTCGACCGAGGAGCCCGGCCCTGCGTACAGCCCGTGGCCGTCGAGGGCGCGCCGCACGGCGGCGGCCTCTTCGGTCGCGCCGTCGTGGAGCAGTGGCCGCAGGGCCTCCGCGTACGTCGCGAACGGCACGTCCTGCTCGAACTCGGTGGCCTGGCCGGCGCAGACCAGCAGCCCGGCCGCCGCCGCCCGCCGCTCAAGCTCCCGCATCATGCTGGTCTTGCCGATCCCCGGCTCGCCGTGCAGCACGACTGCCGCCAACCGGCCGCCAGCCGCGGTCGCCACGGCCGCGTCGAGCGCCTCCAGCTGGGTAGCGCGACCGACCAGGGTCACCGGCGCACCAGCGCTCGGCGGGCCTGCGGCCACAGCGCCTCCCCACGGGCTTGCTGCCTCGGACCGTTTCGCTGCCCCGGACCGTTTCGCTGCCTCGGGCCTAAGGATAGGGCCCGATCGTTGCGTAGTTTCACGGATACCTTCCGCGCGCGCGAGGCAGCACGCTGGCGCAGGCGGACCGGACCCGGTCGCCCTGGGTGTCGGCAGGAGGCACGGGATGAGCCCTCGTCGCTCGGGTGGGTTGCGCGATTGCGCACCACCGAATCACGGAACGGTAACGGCACCGAGCGACGGCGCGGCGCGGTGCTTCCCTGAGCGTCGTGATGAGGGTACGGATGCGGCACGTTGACCGGGTCCCGCTCGGTCCGCCAGCGCCCTCGCTCGCCGTCTGGGGCCTGTCCGCGGACGCGGATCTCATGTACCGCTGCATGCTCATGTTCGGGTCACAGACAGCCGGGCAGCTTGAGCGTAGCCTCGGCCTGTCCCGGCAACGGGTCGCCCGCGGCCTGGACGAGCTGCTCTCGGCGGGCGCGGTCGACCACCGCCACGGCGGCGGCCGGCGCGCGACGCACTGGAGGTCGGGGGCCGGAAAGTGTGTTGCCGGCGCTACGCGAGCGGCAGCACTCGGTCGTCCGGCGCAGCGACCAGACGGGACCGGTCCACCGCGTGCTGCCACACCCGGTGCGGCTCGACGACGGCATACGCCACCTGCCCAGCCGGGAGCTGACCCGGACCCGGCTCGCCGCGCTGGTCGGCGCCGTGCGGCACGAGCACCTGGCGATGCAGCCGGAGCGGGCGTACGAGGCCGCGTCGGCCCGGTCCGCCGTGCCGATGGACCGGACTCTGCTGGGCCGCGGCGTACGCATGCGGGTGCTCGGCGCACTGCCGGCGGACGCCGAGGACCCGCTGCTCGCGCACGGCCGGCAGGCCGACGAGCCGCGCCCGGAGTACCGGCAGACAGCCGAGACACCGACGAAGCTCATCGTGATGGACCGCCGTACGGCGTTCCTGCCGGTCAGTCCGGACAACCTGGACCACGGCTATCTGGAGATCACCCACGAGGCGGTCATCGCCGCGCTTATCGCCCTTTTCGAACGGCGATGGGAAGCCGCCCTGATTCGGCAGGAGCTGCCCGTGCCGCGAACATCGCTCACCGAACGAGAACGAGACCTGATGCGCCTGCTGGCGCTGGGGCATACCGACGCGAGCGCGGCCCAGGCGATGCGGCTCAGCCAGCGCACCGTGTCCAACACGCTCCGGCACCTGATGGACCGGCTGGGCGTGGACAACCGATTCCAGCTCGGGCTCGCCATCGGCGCGCAGGGCCTGATCGATCCGCCGGGTGTGGGCCCGGCGACAGCAGTTGAGGAGACCCGATGAACCGACTCTCACGGATACCCGTCCTGGTAGCGCTCGTGGCGGCGCTGGCGCTCGCCGCGCCGCCCGCGATGGCCGGTGCCGACCCGGTGCCCCAGTCGGAGCCGATCGGCACCGGCACGGGCACCGGCACCATGCCCCGGCGCTCGACCCCTTCTGCGGTACCTGCGTGTAGAGCGCTTTGGGAGTTGGGGTGGCCTTGGCGTCATGTCGGGTATAAAGATCCAAAACCAAACAAAGAATTGAGCTACCGCGACGTCCGTCGTGGTCCGGACCGTCGCTCCCGCGGCCTCACCCTCCGCGGTTGGCCAAGCTCACTCGCTTTGCCTTGATCGACGTTACGACGGGCCGCCGTCTGGCAGATCATGGTATGGAAGTGCCCCTCCGGGGGCGGTTCCACACCACGATCTCTCACGCACCAACCCGACCGCGCAGGTTGGGGAACTCGGCGAGCGCCAGCGAGCCGCCGACCTGCGCGGTGCCCGCGGGAGCATACGGTCAGCGGCTGACGCGGACCGGGGAAAATATCCCATCCCAAAGAAATCGAATGCTACACCGACCCTGGCGGTACCACATCAACTGTCCGATCAGGACGGACGAGCCCAGCACGGATCGCCGTATCCGTTGCCGGGCTTGTGCTTTGGGCACACCTCGTGCGCAATCGCGCAGCCGCGGGTATCGGGTTCGGGCGGAGCATTGGGCCGGCACCAACGAATACACCATCGACGGCAGTCCACCGATCCCCGGTGCCATCGACCGGTCGATCGTCGTGGAGATCGTCATGCGCGACACGGTCTGGCAGGTGGCGCGCGAACCCTGGACGCACTGGTACGCGCCGGCGTGCCGCGCCCCTGACCGGAAACCTCTCGGCGGCCGGCCACGCGCAGCGCGGCGGGCCGTTTGGCGACCCGTTCTAGGCTGGATTCCGGGTTAGCACGGCGTGAATCTTCGCCGCGATACGGGGGCTGTTCATGGATCCGTTAGGGCTCGATTTCGATCCGCCGTCGGCGTCGCAGGTCGCGGAGACCCCAGAGGAGCTGGGCCGGTACGCCCTCGATCGGAACAATCTCGCGGTCCGGCTGGCTGAGCAGGGTCGGCGGGAGGACGGGTTGGCCGCGATCGAGGAAGCCGTAACCATCTACCGCCAGCTGGCCGAAGCCGACCCCGGCACCCACCTGCCCGGCCTCGCGAGGTCGCTGAACAACCTCTCGGGCCTGTTGGGTGAGCTGGGCCGGCAGGAAGAGGGATTGGCCGCGAGCGAAGAAGCCGTCACCGCATTCCGCCAGCTGGCCGACGCTGACCCCGATGCCCGCAACCTCGCGATGTCGCTGAACAACCTCGCGGCCCAGTTGGGTGAGCTCGGCCGGCGGGAAGAGGCATTGGCGGCGAGCGAGGAAGCCGTCGCCACATACCGCCAACTCGCCGAAATCAACCCCGACGCTCACCACCTCGCGATGTCGCTGAACAACCTCTCGGTCTTGTTGGGTCGACTGGGTCGGCGGGAAGAGGCATTGGCCGCGAGCGAAGAAGCCGTCGCCACATACCGCCAGCGCGCCCAAGCCGACCCTGACGCCTACCTGCACAACCTCGCGACATCCCTGCACAACCTCGCGACCCAATTGGGCGGGCTCGGCCGGGGGAAGAGGCATTGGCCGCGACCGAGGAAGCCGTCGCCGCCTACCGCCAGCTCGCCGAAGCCAACCCCGACGCCCACCTGCACAACCTCGCGATGTCGCTCAACAACCTCTCGGTCTGGTTGGGTGAGCTCGGTCGGCAGGAGGAGGGGTTAACCGCGATCGAGGAAGCCGTCGCCGTTTTCCGCCAGCTCGCGGAAACCAACCCCGCCGCCTACCTACCCAACCTCGCCGGGGCGCTGAACAACCTCTCGATCCGGTTCGCCGGGCTGGGCCTGCGGGAGGAGGGGTTGGCCGCGAGCGAGGAAGCCGTCGCCGTTTACCGCCAACTCGCCGAAACCAACCCCGCCGCTCACCTGCACAACCTCGCCAGGGCGCTGAACAACCTCTCGCTCCAGTTCGCCGGGCTGGGCCTGCGGGAGGAGGGGTTGGCCGCGGCCAAGGAAACGGTCGCCATCTCTCGCCAGCTCGCCGAAGCCAACCCTGACGCCCACCTGCACATCCTCGCGATGTCGCTGAACAACCTCTCGAACCGGTTCGGTGAGCTGGGCCGGCCGCAGAAGGGGTTGCCCGCGATCAGGCAAGCCGTCACCATCTACCGCCAGCTCGCCCAAGCCAACGCCGGAGCCTACCTGCCCAAACTCGCGATGTCGCTGGAGAATCTCTCGAACCGGTTGGGTGAGCTGGGCCGGTGGCAGGAGGAGCTGACCGCGATCGAGGAAACAATCACCATCGGCCGCCGGCTGGCCAAAGGCAACCCCACCGCCTACCTACCCATCCTCGCCGCAACGCTGAAAAGCCACTCGCTCCGGTTGGAAAAGCTGGGCCTGCGGAAAGAGGCAGAAATAGCGGCGGTCGAGGCGCGCGAAATCCGCGCAAGCCTCTAGGATCGCGGTGCGAGACCTACTGTGCGGCGCGGTCAATCCCGGATCTCTGACCATTGCGTGAATTGCTGAAATCTCGGGACTAACGCAAGGCGCACGACCAGATGGTCGCACCGGCTGTGATCCAGGACATAATCGGTGAATCTAAATACACGGTAGCGTGGGTCTAGTCCGGCGCCGGACTCTACACAAGGCGGTATTGGCCAAATCCGCCGGTCTAAGAGTCATCAACGGGGAAATGGAGACGGATCCACATGAGACGACTTGGGCAATTACTTGCCGTCGCCGCGCTCAGCGTGGCGTTGGTCGGGCTGGGTGCCCCTGCTCAGGCGGAAAGTCGTGGCACGAGCGGCCCAAGCGCGACCACGGCCGCCGCGGCGCAGCTCGCGGCCGTGCCCCCATGTGAGTCGCCCTGGGGCTGCTTCGGGCCCTTCCAGATCAGGAATTTCTACACCAACAAGTGCGTGGACCTGCCGAACCTCGACGGCGGATGGCTGGACGCGCCGGTCACTCAGTACGACTGCCGTTACGGCGGCGCGGATAACCAGATGTGGTACCGCGACCCGCACCCCAACGAGACCTATCTGTTCACTATTCGCAACGCCAAGCAGCTCAACGGGACCAACGTCTGCCTGGACCTACCGGGTTATGGCACGGTGAGCCCGGGTACGCCAGTCAGCGAGTTCACCTGTCAGCTGACCCATGGCGACAACCAATTGTGGTACTTCACGACGACAGCTACCGGGCTCGAATACATCGTCAACAACAAGAGCGGCCTCTGCCTTGACGTCTCCGGCTACCGTTCCACGGCCAACGACACTCGGCTGACGGTCTTCACCTGTAGCCTCCAAGACGACCACTTCTGGTACTTCCACTAGCGGTTAGTCGTCCCGTCACCGTCGACCCGGGTCAGTGCGATTCGCCTGGGCTCGGCGGTGACGGCCACGGTGACAGCGCGTGGCCTTCCGCCTCGGCGGCGTCCTCCGCACTGCGGATGAGTGATACCAGCTCGCGGTCGAAGAGCCCGAGGTCGTCGACGGCTCTGGCGAAGACCGCGAGCCGGATCTGCGCTTGGAGGTCTTGGTCGGCCGCCTCGTACGGGGCGGTCTCACCGAGCGCGTCGAGCACTACATTGAGGGCCTCGTTGGGTGTGATCGCGGGTACCTGCTGTCGGCGGCTGACCTCGCGGCAGAACGCCGGAATCTCGTCGTGACGACCGCCGCCGAACCGCTCCCGTACCGCCGCCTCGCACGCGTGCGCGGCGGCGGCAAGCACGAAGTCGTACGACGGGTCGTCCGGGAGCGCCTGCACCGTATCGATGTCGTAGCGGGCCAGCGCCCGCAGCTGCGCGCCGACGATCGATCGTGGTCGCGGGCCTGCCGGTGGCGTGCCGCCGCGCCGCGCGCGGAGCACCGCTCGGTAGCCGGGACTGCGAGTGTGTCGCACCCGGTGCTCGGCGGCCGCCACCAGCGCGTCGATGTCGGTTCCGTCCATGTGCTGCACGTCGATGAGGTCGAACAGCAGAGGACCACCGATCGATCTGCTGACCGGAGGCTGCCGCGAACCGTCGGGGTCCAGGCAGGCGTTCAGCGCCCGGACCCCCTCGGCGACGGCGGCCGGCGTAGCGGCATTTCCGGTGCGCCGCAGGGCCTCGGTGGCATACGCCTCGACTGGCTCGACAGGTCCGCGGCGGAACTTGCGGCGGGCGGCGATGACGAACGCCTGCGTGCCCAGGCTGTCGATCGCCCGCTGGTTGCGCAACAGCAGCGGGACAAGGTTGGGCAGGCGCCGCTGCTGGAGGTACCGGGCAACGGAGCGACCGACGCTGGTGGTCGGTCGCTCCCCCGCTGCTTCAATCACCACTCTTTGCCTTTGAAGAACTTTTTGAAGGCCTTTTTAAGGGCCGTGATTACCCAGTACGCCGTCAGTGCGGCGAGGAGCGCCCACGGCGAACCCCCCTCGGCCTTGAACTGCTTGACGATGCCGCCCGTCCCCCTGGCCCGGGACTCGCTCTGGGTACGCTGCTGCCTGATCTCCTCGTTTCGCTCCTGCGGATGCTGTCCGAGCTGGTTCGTCCGACCGTTGCGAAGATCATCCTGGTCGAGGTACTTCGGGCAGGTGCAGTCGGGATCCCTGCCGTGGAAGGGTTTCGCGCTGGGATCGTCCGGGTGGACCGGGCAAACCTCGTTGACGTTGTGGACCAGGATGGCATAGCCGTCCGCGACCACGAAGTAGGTGTGCAGGTCGTCGACGGTGAGGTCGCGCATCTGGGCGCTGCCCAGCCGGTTGCGGACCTCCAGCACCGTGACCAGCCGACCGTCGCTGGTCCGCAGGACATGCCCGTTTTCGAGCTTGCCGGCGTCGACCCAGCGCTGGTCGGTCTCGTCCCAGAAGGGATGGTGCCAGGTCGTGCTGATCGTCTCGTTCTCGCCGTCGCTGGTGACGACGGTGAGCTCGGTCAGATCGACGTCGGTGTTGTCGTGCAGTTGCGTCACCGGACGGGCTGCGGTTTCCCCGGTCGCCGGGTCCGCGGCCAGGACCACGTCACCGACCTTGACCTCACTGATCGGCCGAGTCGTCCCGTCCGCCATCAGCACAAGCGTCGACGGGGCGAAGCTGTGCACCGGGTTGCAGTCCAGCCCGTCGGATTTCCGCGATGCCGCGGCCGCGTCCTCGCTGACCTCTTCGGCGAGGTCGTCCGACTTGCCGAACGCGCCCTTGACCTTGCTGAAGACCTTGCCGCCGACGACGCCCGCGCCGGCGCCGAGTGCGCCGATCGCACCGCCGATGGCCATTTCCTTGCCGAGCTCGCCGGCGGAGAACTCCTTCTCCCTTGGGCGACGTCGACGCCGTACTCCGCGCCGGCGGCGGCCGCACCGGCGATCGCGCCGGCCAGGATGAGGCAGCCGACACCTGTCGCGCAGACCGAGGCGACCGCGATCGTGACCACCGCGCCCACCACCAGGCCGGTGGCGAACTTGAGTGGGTCCTCCTTGATCGACTTGACGGTGCTGACCGCGACATCCTTGACGAAGTTGCCAGCCGTGGACGCCGCCTTGGCGATGCCGTTGCCGGCCTTCTTCAGGGCGCCACCGATCGAGAACCGTCCGTCCGGATCGGTGAACGACAGCGGGTTGTTGTTGCCGTACGCGTACCCGTTCATCTGTTGCGGATCGGCCGTGTCGATGACGGGGTCGACCGAGATGAACCGGCCGGTGCTCGACTCGTACTCCCGGGCGCCGAGGTGGGTGAGCCCGGTGTTGTCATCGGTTCCGCCGACGAAGCCACGTTCGTAGCCGGCCGGTACCGCCCCGGCGCTGCCGCGCGTGTCACCGAACGGGGTCTCGCGCTGCGCTGACACCGCCTGGCTCACGGCGTTGACCAGGGCGGTCGCGGTGCCGTGGTCGTCGGTGGTCAGCCAGGTCAGACCGGCTGCGTTGCGGGTGCCAACGGCCATCGCGCCGTGCGTGTAGTAGCGCGTACAGGTCTTGGCTCCGCCTGACTTGGTGTACCGCAGCTCCTGGCCGGGCAGGTAGAGCGTCTTGCCGGCCGGGTCGTCACGGATGAGCCGTTCACCATCGGCGTCGTAGATGTAGCTTGTGGTGCCGGCGCTGTCCGTGCTGCTGGCCTCGTGGCCCTCGTTGTCCCAGGTGATTGTCTGCTTGCCGGCCGACTCGGTGGGCCGGCTGCGCAGGTTGCCCGTCTCGTCGTAGGTGTAGGACGCGGTGCGGGCACCGCTGTTGTCCGTGGTCGTGGTGCTGGCGAGCGTGTGGTTGCCCGCGTTGGTCTTGTAGTCGGTGGTGCGTTTCCCGTAGGTGGTGGGCCGCTCCACGAGCTGGGTGCGGCTGCCGACCTTGTCGTAGCGGTAGCTGTGCCAGTACTTCGCCGGGCCGCCGAGGTTGGCCTCGCTGCGGTTGGCCGGCGAGCAGTCGCCGTTGCCCGGGGTCCACGCCTCGGTGAGGCGGCGCAACTCGTCGACGGCGAAACACTGCGTGTCACCGGAGGCCTGGTCTGCGATCTTCGTGATGTTGCCGGCCAGGTCGTACGTGTACGCGATGTCGGAGATCAGCGTCGGCGAGGTCTGCTTGACGGTCTTGATCTGGACGAGGCGACGGGTGGCGGCCTCGTACTGGCGCACGATGTCGACGCTGTTGCCGCCGTTGTTGCGCAGCACGACCTTGCCCGTCTCGCCGAACGAGGTGAACTCGGTCGACTCGACCAGGGTGGTCTTCGGGGCCGTGCCGTAGCTGCTGTGCTCCTTGATCGGCCGACCCAGGCCGTCGTACTCGTACTCGATCGTCTCGAGCTTGAGGTCAGCGGTCAGCGGCAGCCGCATCGTCTTGGGCGAGCCGTCCGGGTGGAATGTGTAGACGTAGTCGTACGTGCCGCCCAGTCCCTGCTCGGTGGTCGGGACCGTGTACCGCACCCCGCTGGCCTGGTAGTCGGCCGTGAAGGTGCGGTTCTCCTTGCTGTACGCCTGGCCGCCCGTCCACCGGGTCGACTTGACGATCTGCCCCTTGACCGACGTGCCGTTGAACGTCGCGTCGTACTCCCACTGCGCCCGCAGCGGACCGGTCGCCGAGTCGTCCCGCATGCTCGTCTTGCGACCCAACGCGTCGTACGTGTACGCGAGGACTACGCCACGAGCGTCCTTTGTGGTCAGCTTCTCGCCGGCGTCGGAGTAGGTGATCTCGGTACGGCCCTTGTCCGGGTCCACACTGGCGGTCTGGTCGCCACGCAGGTCGTACTCGTAGGACCAGGCGTTGCCGGCCGGGTCGGTGATCTTGACCATCTGGTCTTTGCGGTTGTACTCGTACTTCGTCGCGTCGTAGTCGGCCGGGTTGGCGCTGCCGATCGTCGCCCCCGCGTGGTACTGCCGCAGCTCGGTCGTCCGGCCCAGCGCATCCACGATCGTCGTCTTGGCCGTGCTCGACGGCGGCGCCACCATCGAGGTCGGTCCAAGCTCGGACGGCGGCACGGTGTGGGTGCGGTCACCGCCGTAGACAGTGCGCGTACGCCACTTCTCGATGCCACCCGGGCTCCCGCCGGACGGCACGTCGACCTTGAAGACCTCGGCGGTGGTCCGGCCGGCACCGTCGTACACGGTCGTCGTCTGTCCGGGGATCACCGAAGCGCTGTGGACGTAGAGGTCGCCGTTGGGCGCGACGGCACCGAGGTACTCGTCGTTGCTGCGCACCTTGCGTCCGGCGCTGTCGTAGATCGCGTCGGTGAACACACCCTTGCCACTGCCGGCGGCGTCGAACTTCTGCGACTGCCGTGGCCGCAGCAACCCGTCGTACAGCGACCACGAGGTGATGTACCCGCCGTTCGGGCCGAGCTTGCTCGTCGTCACCGTGGTCGCCGCGTCGTTGCGCATCTTGTACGCGTACGTCGTGCTCGGGCTCTGGTTTTGGCTCTTGTCCCGACCCGGCATCCACACCTTGGTCAGCCGCCCGAGCCCGTCGTAGGCAAGGTCCGTGCGGCGGCTGTTGAAGTCCACGATGGACAGTGGCAGGTTCCACGCGGGCTCGAACGTCGTCGTGGTTTCCCAGTCGAGGATGTTCTTCGCGATGGTCTGGGTGACCGGGCCGCCCTTGACCGGCGTGTACGCGGTGCTTGTCGTGCCCTTCAGGTCGGTGGCCTGGACGGCCCGCCCGTGGGCGTCGAACACGGTTTCGGTCTTGCGGTAGTACTCGGGCGTGCCGTTGTTGTAGGACTTCAGGCCCTCGGTCCGGGTGGCCAGACCGCGGCTCGGCGCCGCGCCGAATGCCTTGCCGTCGTAGAAGGTGCGGTCGTCGCCGATGAAGTCCGACGCAGCGAGGCCGGTGCCGCGCGCCTTGGTGCAGTCGGTGGCGATCTTTCGGCTGCGGCTCTCCTTGCCGACGACCCAGTTGTCGGTGTTGTGCACGTAGTCGGTGAGCGTGCACTGCTCGTCGCCGGCCGCCGGCGAGCCGCGGTCCTCGACCGTCGTCGGCAGGCCGTAGGTCCCCTCGTACGTGGTGGCGATGCTCGACGTCAGCGGCTGCCGGCCACCGTCCAATGTGGTTCGCTTGTGGACGGTCGCGATGTTGGTGTGGCGAGCCTCGACCGTGATCCCGTTGGTGCTCCGCGACGCCGTCGCCGCCGACCGCCAGGGTTCGGTCGCCTCCGCGGAGACCTCGGCGCCGCCGGGGCCGTTGTAGGTGATGGTCTCGCGGGTCATGCCCGCGTACTGGTCCTCGTCGTTGACCGCCGGGATGTTGCCCACCGCGATCGCCGGCAGCTGCACGTTGCGGGTGCCCGAGGGCAGCTTGTCGCCGTGCATGCCGCGGTAGAACCGGGTCTCGACCGAGGTCTGCTCCCCCGGATCGCCCTTCGTCGCCCGTACCGCGCCGTAGCCGCGCCAGCCGGACCAGGTCTTGTCCTTCTCCTTGGTGATCCCGTCCTCGTCGGTGTAGTGCCAGGCGGGAGCGCCGAGGTACTCGTACTTCGTGATCGTCCGGGTCGATCCGCCGGTCCGGTCGTCTTCGGTGACCTCGTTCACCACGTACTTGTGGAAGTAGTCGGTGATCGGGTCGACGAAGCCCAGCGGCGTCCACTTCACCGGGTAGCAGCGCAGTGTGTTGTTCTGCAACGCGTTCTTGTCCGGCATCCGCGATCCGGCGACGCAGTCGCGGTCCGAGTAGGTCAGCTTCGTCACGCCGCCGGACTCGCTGATGATTTTCTCGATCCGCCACCAGTTCATCGGCGGCGAGTGGTCGTCCGAGTCCACGCGGTTGTTCAGCTGGATGCCGACGAAGGAGATGTCCGGCACCGTCTCCTCGGCACCGACGAGTCCTTTGTGGGCGATCCGGTCGAGCCACAGGCCGGCCCGGGTCGAGTCGCCCGGGCTCGGGAACGACTGGTGCAGCGTCCACGACTCGACGGGCCGGTCGGAAACCTTGGCGGTGATCGTCGTGAGCCGCTTCGTCGACCAGAACGTCGGCCCGGTGGTGTTACACGGCTTGGCGGTGCACTCCTGGTCCTTCGGCGTGTCCGGCCAGTTCTTCTTGTCCGAGCAGTTGGCCAGGCACCGGTCGGCCACGTCGAACTTCACCGAGAACGGCACGCCGGTGGTGTCGGTGCGGGTGCCGTAGTCGATCCGCTCCAGGTAGCTGGACCGGTCGTAGCTCACCGGGTCCTCGGTGGTCTTGTTGTTCTTCGCGTACTTGTTGAATTCCTTGACGTACGTGTACGACATCGTGTTGCCGCTGACGTCGACGACGTACTCGAGGTTCCACCGGTACGCC
The DNA here is from genome assembly GCF_011764545.1 of Phytohabitans flavus. Lineage (GTDB taxonomy): Bacteria > Actinomycetota > Actinomycetes > Mycobacteriales > Micromonosporaceae > Phytohabitans > Phytohabitans flavus. Next base: position 3,438,816 of record NZ_AP022870.1, read on the forward strand.
TGGGTGCAGAAGGAGTCTTTGAACGCGGTGCCCTTGCACGGCTCGTTCGTGTGGTTGCCGGCGACCGGCATGGTCAGCGTCGACTGCGTTGACTTGCCGAACCAGTACTGGGTGCCGTCGGTCGTGGTGACCACCCAGTGCTCGCCGTTGCGGGCGCCGTTCCCGCACCGTACCTCCGCTCGATCTTGGTGCCGTCCTCGGCGCGCAGGTGCCAGCGCTCGCTGGTACCGGCCTCTTTGATCAGCTCGCCGGCGTGGCCCGACATGGACAGCGTGGCGTTGTCGGTCACCCAGCACTGGTCGCCGGTCTTCTCGCCGCTGTTGTTGCCATCCTTCTGGTCCTCGGCGCAGGTGGTGTACCGGCGCTCGATGTAGCCGGGGTCCCACTCGAAGCCTTCACCGATCCACGACGGCTGGTTGTTCGACGCCGCCATCCGGCCGTCGACGCTCGCCGAGTTGTAGGACAGTTCGATGCCCGGCTCCGGGCCGCTGAGGCCGGGTGGTGTCCGGATCGGGTACGTCCAGTTGAAGTCGCCGGTGTTGCTCCCCGCCGACCAGGTCGACGACGGCTGGAGGCTGGTCGCCGAGAAGTCGCCGGTCTTGCCGTCGGGCGCCGCGGCGAGCGCGATCGTCGACCCGCCGGCCGACTGCGCGGCGACCGCGACGTCCGCCGATACCGTGCGCGTCTTCACGTTGTTGTCGACCGGTGCCCGCTTCTCGGGATGGTGCAGGTCCAGCAGGCGCAGCCGGTTCGACCAGTCCGCGCCGTACGCCTGGGCGAATCCGCTGTAGTTCACCGATACCCGCAGCTCGGTCGGCGCGTCCCCGGCGTCGAGACGCTCCATCTCGAGCAGCAGCCCGGCCACGCCCGCGGAGTCGGTGGCTTCCTGGTCGAGCACCTCCAACCGCACCCGCGACCCGCCGTTGCCGGCGGCCGGCGCCAGGTGGATCGGCAGCCCGTCCAGCTGGACCCCGCCCACCGGCACGTCGACCACGACCGTCTTCGACTCCGGCCACCGGACGTCGCCGGCCTGGTAGGGCGTCCCGGTCGCGGCCGCTGGTGCCGGTACCGCCTTCGCCATCCGGCCGGCGACGACCGGCTCGCTCTGCACGCCCAGCGGATCTTCCTCGGGCGCCGAGGACCGAACGACCTCAAGCAGCGTCACCGTCAGCGCCGCGCAAAGCACGGCCGAAATCGTCCGCTTGATGGTCAACCGCCGATGTTGTACGCGTTGCGCATGGGTTCTGAACACGACATGCCTCCCGACGGTCACTGGGTCGGAGCGAGGTAGTACGCCTCGACCTCGGCGTACTCGGAGTTGGTGGTAGAGGTCGTGGACACCCGGACGTCGGTGACGTTCTGGACGGTGTCGAAGGTGAACTGCTGCGGCGCGCCGCCGGGGTTGGGGTATCCGGTACGGCTGGCGACGCTCTGCCACGCCCCGCCGACCTTCACGTCGATGGTGAAGTTCGCCGGGAAGTTGACGCCCGCCGAGCCGGCGTCAGTACGCGGGTAGAGCGTCACGCTGTTGACCGCCCGAGCCGCCGGCAGGGTGAACGCGAGCCACTGGCTGCCGGCTCCGGCGCTGAACCCGATGCCGTCGCGCTGCCCGTCGTTGGCGTTCGCCAGCGACCAGCCCGAGGCCTCGACGCTGTTCGAAGCGCTCGGCACCGCGTCACCGAGCAGGTTCTCCGACCGGTACAGCTCGATCTCGCCCAGCTCGACGAAGCCGCCGGCGCGCAGCCGCACCTTGCTCGCCGAGCGTTCGGGGAAGCTGAACCGCTGCGCCTTCGCTCCCGGGTTGGGCAGGTTCGTCTTCGACAGGACCGGCTCCCAGGCGGTGCCGGTCCACACCTCGACGGTGAACGTCGTCGGGAAGCGCAACCCGGTGTTGGTCCCGTCGGTGCGCGGGTAGAGGTCGATCCGGTTGACCCGCCGGGTCTCCCCGCCCGGGAACGCCAGCTCCACCCACTGCTGGGCGCCGGCGCCGCCGTCGCCGGAGCTCCAACCGGTCGGCCCGCGGCGGGAGTCGGTCAGCTTGGTCCGGCTCCAGATGTCGGACTCGACGCTACTGGACGCGGTCACGACCGCGTCGGCGGCGAGGTTGCTCGACTGGAAGACCTCGATCTCCATCAACTGGACGGTGGAGACCTGCGTCGCCTGTACCCGCACCTTGCTGGTGAGCCGAGGCAGGAACGTGAACCGCTGTCCCGCGCCCAACGCCGGTGCGGGATGCCCGGTCCGGCTCACCACGGTCTCCCAGGCGGTGCCGGTCCAGGTCTCGATGGTGAAGTTCGCCGGGAAGTTCTGCGCGTCGGTCCGGCCGTAGAGGTCGACCCGGTTCACCACGCGCGCCGTCGGGAACGAGAGCTCGGCCCACTCGGTGTGCGCCGGCACCGCGCTGCCGTCGTTCGTGGTCCAGCCGGTGTTCCGGTCGCCGTCGACGAGCTTCGACTTCGACCAGCCGCCCGCCTCGTGCGACGCCGACACGGTCACCGTCGCGTCCCGGGCGTGGTCGGCGGAGGTACCGGCGATCGGCACGGGGTTGTCGCGGACGGTCACGCCAGCGTACACCTGCACCTCGTCGACGTCACCCTTGAAGAAGCCGGTGTTGGCACTGCCCGACTTGGCCCGCCCGATCGCCAGCGCGCCGCCCGCGTTCCACGGCGTCGCCGGTGCCGGCGCGGTCGCGGCGAGCGTCCCGTTGACGAAGAGCGAGATCTGCCGGTCGAACGCGTTGTACACCGCGACGAGCCGGGTCCACTGGTTCAGCACCGGCGCCCCGGCCGCGTAGGCACCGACCTGGGTCGCGTTGCTGGCGTCCGAGTTGGCCATGGTGAACGCCCAGCAGCCGCACTGCGTCTTGGCGTACTGGAGCTGGAACCCGCTCGTGTTGGCGCCGTCCTGGCTGACCACCACCCGGTTCGTCGCGGTGTCGGTCAGCTTCGCCCAGGCGGACACGGTGAACGACTGGTTGGTGTTCACCACCTGGGCATCGGTTTGCGCGTACCCGGTCACGCCGTCCAAGCGCAGGCCGGTGCCGGACTGTCCGGCGCCCGAGGGTGGGATGTTGGCGTCCGGCCAGAAGTTCAGGTCGTTGGCCATCCCGGACGCGTCGTAGGTCGGGCCGGGCCCGACGTCGCCCATCGTCCAGTCGCCGACCTTCGCGTTGTACAGCGGGTCGTACATCGCCGCCACCTCGGGTGCGGTGACCGCGCGGTCCCACACCTGGAGGTCGGCGATGTCGCCGTTGAGGAAGTCGACCGGCCAGGCGGTCCAGATGTTCCAACCGATGTCGAACGCGCCGTTGGCGTTCCACGGCGTGGTCGGGCCGGGGCTCGTCGCGGCGAGCACACCGTTGACGTACAACTTGATGGTTTTGGTCGTGGGGTCGAAGACGCCGACGAGGTGCGCCCACACGTTGGCGCGGGTGCTGCCGGCCGGTGCGCGCGCTTCCTTGTTGCCGGCGGTGTCCACATCGGACTCGGCCATGAGGACGCGCCAGCAGGTGCACTCGGCGAAGTAGATGAGCTGGAAGCCGGGCATCCGGCTGCCGACCTGGGCGGCGATGGCCTGGTTGCGGCTCAGGTCCGCGACCCGGGCCCACGCCGCCACGGAGAACGCCTTGCTTGTGTCGAGCAGGTCCGGCGCCGTCGCGCCGCCGCTCTCGACGCCGCTGAAGTGCGCGACCGAGTCACCTCGCACGACCCGGCCAGGTGCGCCGAGCGTCCCGCCGCGCAGTGTCGCGTTGCGCCCGTTGCCGGACTCGTCTACGAGTGTGGTGCTGCCGGCCGGGTCGGCCATCCGCCAGCGCGCGATCGCCGGTTTCGGTCCGGCGACGACGAACTGGAGCGTCTTGGTCGCGGTCCACCCCGCCTTGTCGACCGCCTGCACGTACAGCGTCCGCGCGCCGCCGGACTCCGGAGACCAGTCGATGCTCACCGTGCCGCCCATCGCGGCCGGTGTGGCCACAGTGGACGGTGGGTCGGTGAAGCCCCACCGGTAGAACCTCGTGTCCGGCGAGCTGGCGAACGTGAACTTGTCCGGCTGTCCGATCCCGCCGCAGCCCTGGGACGAGCAGCCGGTCTTGTACAGGTTGCTGGTGATCGTCGGGGGTGCCGGGGCGGTGAGGTCGACCTCGAACTCGCAGTTGCCGGGTACGTGCGTCACCGGGCTGACCCCGCCGTTGGGGTCAGACGTCTGTGCCCGGAACGTGTACACCCCGTCGCCGGGCAGGTTGGGCACGAACTGGGCGACGCTGCCGTTGCCGAGGCTTCCCTGCGCCCCGCCGGCGACGTCGACGAAGCTGCTGCCGTTCCACTTCGCGGCGGCGTAGTGGACGGTGAGCGTGTCCGGGTCCGCGTCCAGTGCCCGAGCCCGCAGGATCGGCGTCTGCGTCGACACGACCGCCCGGTCGGCGCCCTGCACGCACGGCTTGTTGTCCACGCTGAGCTGGTCCGGCGTGCCAGGGATGCTGTTGTACGTCACGGAGAGCTTGGTGTTCGGCGGATCGATCTTCTTCCACCGGTCCTGAGTGGACTCTCCCCCGCCGTTCGCGTCGTGCGCGGTGAACCCGAAGGTGATGTCCCCCCACCGTTGGTCGGCGGCGGTCTGGATGAGGCCCTTGAACTCGTTGCTGGTGAACTCCAGGCCGGCGTCGGGCTGGTTGCCGCAGTCGTTCGGGCCCTTGTGCGCGTGGCCGCTCGTGGTCGCCAGCCGCTGGAGCAGCCCGGGCGACCAGCCGACCGGGTTGGTATTGGCGATCGCGCCGGTGAAGTACAGGCTGATCGGCGTGGACCCGCACGACCACGAGTGCTTCAGGATCGTGTACATCTTGACGCCCTTGACCTGCTTGCCGAACACGCCGTTGACCGGAAACCGGATGAACGTGCGGTAGAGGCCGGAGCCGTCGTCGTTGCGCCCCACCCGGCCGACGTCGGTCGAGCGGGTGTGACCGCCCTCGCTGGAGTACGCCCAGTGGTACCAGCCGGTGTCCCAGTCCGGGTCGATGTAGACCGGGTACTTCGTCGCCGGGTCGGAGAGCAGGGCCGCGTCCGGCTCGAGGGTGAGCTTGTTCTGGCCGAGGCGTACCTTCGCCGGACGCTTACGGGCCGCCTCGCCCGCGACGCGGGCCGTGGAGCGCAGCCCCGGCACCGCCTTGGTGTCCAGCGTCGTCGCCTCGGTGGAGTCCCACATGATCGGCACGGCGCCCCGCGCGACCCTCCGGCCGGCGCCGTCGACCGCCTCGACACCGCCGTCGCCGGTACTCCGGACGCTGACGCCGTCGGCGGCGAGGCCGTAGCCGATCTGCCGCAGTCCCGGGTGGGTGGCGGCCTGCCGGGTCTTGACGACAAGCACATGGGTGAACCCGTCGCCGGTCGCCCGCACGCGCAGGTCGACGTCGGGGAACACGTTGTCGTAGACGGCGCTGTCGCCGTCGAGCCGAGGCTTGGGCAGCGCTTGCGGCCAGCTCAGCGACACCTGCCCGGCGCTCGTCCGCAGGGTCGCGAACGGCCCGGCGCCGCCACCGGAGAAGCGCACCGGCGCGAGGGTGTTCACCGGCGCGAGCGAGCCGTCCGCCTGGACCGTGAGGGTGGTGTCGATCGGCTCGTACGTGCCGGCCGAGGTACGGGCACGCTGCGGCACCGCGTACTGCTCGATGGTCGTCTCGCCGCTGGGTTCGACAAACACCTGCCGGTACTCGTCGCGCTGCGCGGTCACCTCGACCCGCTGGCCGCAGGCCCGCGCGATGGCGGTGGCGTCCCGTTCGTCGGCCCGTTCCCGCGACGCTGGCCCGGTGCAGGTTGGTGCGCTCGGCGCGGCGTACGTGGCCGGTGGTGCGAGCACGACCGCGCTGCCCAACCCGACCGTCAGCGCGACCACGAGAAGGAATGCCCGTCTTCGGGCAGCAGGAATCGATACAACGATGCCGGTCATCTAGGCCCCCGTCGACCTGAGGAAATTGAGTGAAAGACGCGAACGTGCGCGGTGGAAAAGCAGCGACAAAACGATGATGTGCCGCTGGCCTGGGCCATCGGCGCGCACATCGCAACACGATGATCAGATGGCCGTCAACGATCTCGTGTTGAGATTGCAGGTTCCTGAACCCGCGTCTGGTGAATCGCTCAGTTTCCCCTCAAATCCCGACGGAGGTACTGGCGCGGCGCCTCCACCATGGGGTTTAACACGAGGCAGCGACGACACGGGGAGCAGCCATGACCTGGTACGCGATGGGCGACACGTGGGGGATCAGCAGCGCGACGTTCGCGGTGGCGTACGCGTTGCTCGCAGCGGCGGCGATCGGCGGCGCCGCCCTACACCGGTACCGTGCGCTGGCCGGTCCCACCCAGTTCAACGCCAAGACGCTGGCGAGCTCGGAGGTCGCGTACCTGCAAGGTGGCCCCGACCTGGCCGTCTACTCGGCCCTGGCCGCCCTGCGCTGCGCGGACGCGGTGGGTGTCTCGACCGAACGGCAGCTGCTGGTGACCGGCGAGCCGGCACGTCGCGCGACCCGGCTGGCGCGGGCCGTATACGACGCCGCCGGCAGGTCCGCCCTCCCCGGCAGCCTGCGCGCGGATGCCGGGGTGGCTAAGGAACTCGCCCGGATCGACGACAGACTGGAGCGCGCGGGCCTGCTGCCGGACGGGCAGACCCGGGCCGCCCTCACCACGGCCCGATACCTGCTCACCGCTGTGCTGGTCCTCGGCGTCTTGCGGCTGCTGTCCGGCATCGCCAACGAGAAGCCGCTCGTTTTCCTCCTGCTGACCGTGCTGGCGCTGGCCGCGACCATCGTGGTCCTGTGGCGGTGGCGGCCGCGGCGCACCCGGGCCGGCGTCCGCGCCCTGGAGGAGCTGCGCGACGACCACGAGCACTTGGACCCTGCCGAGAACCCGTCGTGGCGGCTTTACGGCCCAGCAGCTGCTGGTCTCGCCGTGGGCCTCTACGGCAGCAACGCGCTGTGGGTGGCCGATCCCGCCTTCGCCGCCGAGGCCGCCGTCCGCAAGGACCTGGCCACCGCCCCGCGACGGGTTCCTCGTCCAGCTGCGGGAGCGGCTCGTCGGGAGGCAGCTGCGGCTCGGATGGCGGCGGCGGAGGCGGAGGCGGGGGTTGCGGCGGAGGCGGCTGCGGCGGTTGACCGACGACTTTGTCAGCCCGCCGCCGCTGGGGTGAAGGTGTCGGACGGCTCCTCAGTCGAGGTGGAATATCTCGGGCAGGCGTTCCAGGCTCTGGTCGGCCCGCCGCCCGGTCGGGCGGCGGACCAGCGGCGCCATCTCGGCCTGCCACCGGGTGTTGATGTCCAGGCCGTCCATGCGCTCCAGCGAGGCGGCGAAGTCGGGCGTCTCCAGGTAGCCGACCGCGAGCCCGTCGGGGCGCAGGAAGAGGCTGTAGTTGTGCCAGCCGGCTTCGCTCAGTGCGGCCCGCATGTCCGGCCAGACTTCGCCATGCCGGCGACGGTACTCCTCGACGGCGTCCGGCCGGACATGCAACTGGAAGCAGACGCGCTCCATCAGCGGACCCACAGCGCGGTGCTGGCGTCGACCGTGTGCGGCAGCAGGGACCGGACCGTCGCCCGGATCGTGTACCGCCCGGCGGGCAGCGTGAAGGTATCCACTGTGGAGGACCAGCTGCCGGCCTGCTCGTGGTGGAAGTACGGCCAGCGGTCCGGGGCGACCGGCGCGCCGTTCACCTCCAGCGCCACGGTGACCAGCTCGTGCAGCCGGTCGTTGTGCCAGGCGGCGCCCTCGCGGGTCGCCGACGTCACGAGAGCGCACTGGCTCTCGGCCCCGACCTCGATCTCCCTTCCCAACGCCGTTCCACGACCTCCAGCGTGCGGTCGACGGCGGGTACACAGGGGACGATCCGTTCCAGGGTGAGCTCGTCGGGTTTCTCGCCCTTCATCCAGGTGGCGATCTGCGGCGCGCGGCCGAGGTAGGCCGGCTTCAGCCCGTCGCCGGCCGCCTCCCGGCTGTCCCCCACCAGCCGCCAGGAGTAGGAGGAGGGCACCGGTGGCTCCTCGCCGGCATCCGCCGCGCCGTCCTCAGTGGACAGGTAGACGGCGATGACGCTGCCGCCGGACTGTGCCACGCGCAGTACGCCGTCGTCGAGCGTGGCCCGTGCCGTGGCACCCTCGGTGAGGTAGTCGACGAGCACGCCGCGCCGGCCGGCTGGCACCTCGACCTCCACGGTGCCGGTAGGTCCGGGGCGGGACAGCACGACCCAGCTGCCGGTGTCGCTGGACCACACGTAGCCGTAAGCGTCGTCGTGCCAGGCCCGGCCGACCGGGCGGCCGTCGCCGAGCAGCTCGGGCTGGCGGGCCTGCTCGAGCGCGAAGAGGGCGCCCATCCGCTCGGGCGAAGCCATCCGCAGGTCGCCCCACAGCTGGTTGAGCAGCGAGCCGCGCGCGACGTCGAGTACCTGCGCGTCCTCCCACTGCGCCGCGCCCTGCTTGCTGGCCCAGAGGGTGGTGCTCACCCAGACGCCGAGCGAGTCCTGCTGGTGCGCGGGAATGGTGGACCAGCACGACTGCTGGCCGATGTCCTGTGAGGACGCGACGGCGAGCCGCAGGTTCCAGGACGGTACGCCGGAGGGCCCGGCCGCCTCGACAAGGTAGTCGCGCTCCCACAGCGTTGCGCCATACCTTAGCCACCACGGCGAGCGCAGTCCCCAGTAGAGCATCAGGAACGGCGCCCCGGCCGCGATGACGGCCTCGAAGGTGTCGATCAGCGCTTCGGTGGTGGCCAGGAGGCTATGGATGCCGGGCGCATGCTCGTGCGCGGGGTTGACGCACCACAGCTCGGTACCGTCCACTTTGAACCCGGTCGCGCCGTTGTCGGTCACATGCCGCAGCAGCGCTTCGCGGAACTCGTCCCGCCACGGGTCGGCGGCCGGGCAGAGCCGCCACGGGAAGGCCGCGTTGGCCGCCTGCGCCGCCTCCAGCCGAGGGTCGGCCATGCCCAGCTCGTGGCGGAACGCTCGGGCACCGTCGCTGGGCGAGACCCACAGGATCAGGTCGAGGTCGTGCCGTTTCACCACCGCCTGCACGGACGCGGGGCCGTCGGCGAAGTTGGTGGGATTGAAGCGGCTCAGGTCGTCGGGGTCGTTCCAGCCGCAGTCGAGCGAGATGGCGTCGAACGTGGCCCCCGCGCTCGTGAGCCGTTCGAGCACCGTGTCGATGTCGCCCATCATCGCGTCGGTCAGCTCGATCTTCGGCTCGTTGACGTGCGAGATCTGGTACCAGCCGTAGGGGTCGTAGATGCGGTACGGCGTCCGCTCCCGCCCGATGCGCGTGAGCAGGTCGCGCACGTTGGCCGCGCCGTCGCCGGTCGGGCCGGCGCCGACGACCACGTCCGGGGCGGTCACCGGCCGGTCCGGGCTGATCCGCCGGCCCAGCCAGTACGCGCTGACCGGTCCGCTCTCACCGGCGTGGGTGACCGCGGCGGGGTGTACCGCCGCCTGGAACCGCTTGCCCCACAGCGCCCACGCGCCGTCGGCGTGGTATTCGGCACCGGGCGCCGCCTGCTCGGCCAGGAGCACGTGCGAGACCCAGGGCCCGTCGCCGCTGAAGGTGACCCGCTGGCGGACCAGGTCGCCGGCCGACTCGTACCGCACCGAGGCGGTGATCCCGTCCGGGTAGGTGAGCGCGAGCCCGCCGCCGTCCGTCCGGGACTCGACCGCGTCGAGCGTCCGGAACGCGCCAGCGACGTGTACGTGCTGGTAGCAGTACTTGTCGACGTTGCGCCAGCCCTCGCGCTCGCGCGCCTGATCCGCCGCGAAGACCGGCTCGACCCGGAGCTGGACGGCGATGGTCAGGTCACCGTCCCCGGTCGCGGGCAGGTCGACGGTCACCACGCCACCGGAGAGCGGCGCCGAGGTCGCCTCCACGCCGTCGACGAAGACGCGCCAGGTGAGCCGCCGGCGCTCCAGCGGCGAGCCGAGCGTGACGGCGAGCGGGCCCCCAGCCGTCGGGCGCGCGGCCCGGGTGCGGTACCAGAGGTAGCCGCCGTAGGACTCGCCCTCCCACGTGGGGAAGCCGAAGGTGACCTCGTTGATCCGGGACGCCGCGTACCAGGTGGAGTCGTCGAGGTCGGCGTGGTAGCCGGCGCGCAGGCCGGCCTCGTCGCCGGCTGCCTCCGAAAGCGGGCCGCCGGGGATGGTGCGCCAGCCGGCGATGTGTGCCAGCTGCGCCGGTTCGGCCACGACCGGCCGGGGCCAGCGCAGCTCGACGGCCTCGTCGGCGACGGTGACCCGGGTGGTCCCGTCGCCCGGCTGGTGGTCGGCCGGCCGCCAGCCCAACTCCTCGATGCTCAGCCGCGTCATGCTGCGTCGCCCTCCTTTTGGCAGATCAGCAACCAGTCCTCGAAGGTGGGTAGGGAGGTGGCGAAGTGGGTGCCGTGCAGCTCCCACTCCCCGTGGTGTCCACCCGCGCGCGGTGGGTGGCGGCGACCGCGCCGGTGCGCGGGTTGACCACGTCAACGGTCCACGTGCCGGCGCCGAGCTCGCGGAGCGCGAGGGTGCGCAGTTCGAGCGAGATGCCGATGGTGGGCTCGCGCAGGCTGTTCGCGGGGACATAGGCGACCCGCTCGGTCTCGGTGCCGGCGCAGTACGGCAGGAACGGGCTCTCCCGGGTCGCGGCCGGCGCCACGCCGCTCTGCCACGGCCGGTGCTCCCACCAGCGCAGCCCGGCCAGCAGCCGCCCGCCGAGCCCGGTCTGTGCCGCGCCGGCCAGGCGGGCCGCCTCCTGCCAGTCGATCGTGCCCCACACGTCGCCGGGGTCTTCGGCCCGGCCCCGGGCGAACGCCCAGATGCCCTGCGCGCCGTACGTGTGGCCGGCCGCGCCGCCGAGCATGTGCGACCAGAAGAGCATGCGCTGGAGCGTGGCCGACGAACCGGCCGCGATCCCCTCGTAGCAGACCTCGGAGTTGACGACCGGCAGCGGCGGCTCGGCATCGTAGGCCCGGTCGAGGGCGCGCAGTGACTGCGCCACCGAGCCGCGGTCGGCGTGGCCGGTCTGCATCCACACCAGGTCGACCTGGGCCTTGTCGCCCACCGCGTCGAGGGTGGTGTGGTGGCGGAACGCCGGGCACGGGTGGTAGGTGACGGGCCGGTGGTACGGGTCGATTTCGCGCAGCTCGGCACCGATCGCGGACCAGCGGGCGACGAGGTCCGCGACCCGGTCGGGCAGATCCTCGGCGGTCAGCTCGTCGTAGTGGGGCAGGCCGACCTCGCCGCAGACGCACCAGACGACCGGCAGGGCGGCCCAGCGGGCGACGACCTCGCGCCAGTGCCGCCGGATGCGCTCGTCGCCGAAGTCGAGTAGGTAATAGCTCCAGGCGCCGACGACGGCCGGGGTGAGACCGGCCGCGACCATCGTCGCCAGCCGCTCCTCCGCCGCGTCCCACCACAGTGGATCGGGATGGCCCAGGTCGGGGGTCCAGGACCACCGGCCGGCGGTCGCGGCCTGCGGGGTGAAGGCGGTGGTCTCCGGGTACAGGCCGGCGACGAGCTGTACCACCGTGAAGCCCTGGGCGCGGCGCAGCTCTACAAGCTCGGCGAAGTCCGCGTCGGAGGCGCGCTCGCTGAACGCGTACCACCAGGTGTCGGCGACCCAGAGGAACGGCTCGCCGGCCTCGTCGCGCAACACCCGCTCGCCCGGCCGTACGGTCAGATCGCGGCGTGCCGGCGGCGGGTCGGGTGCCTCGACGGTGACGACCGTCCCGCCGTCGAAGGCGAACTCGTAGGCGCCGGGCGCGGTGTGCCGTACGCGGGCGCGCAGCCGGCCGTCGGCGCCGACGAACGCCGGCACGTGGAGGCTGGTGCCGTCGGGGGTGGTGACGCGGCAGGCGCCGGGATCGGCGGCGGGTCGGCTCCGCCGCCCAGCGCCTGCACGACGGCGAGGGCGTTCAAGTCCACAGTGGTCTTCCGCTCTCCTATTTGATGGCGCCGGCCGAGAGGCCGCTGACGAAGGCGCGTTGCGCGACGAGGAAGATGATCAGCACGGGAAGCATGACGATCGCCATGACCGCGAACTGTTTGGGCAGCGACGAGAAGTACTGCCCCTGGAACGCGATGAAGGCGAGCTGTACCGTCTCGTGTTTGCCGTCCGTCATGAACAGCAGCGCGAGGATGTAGTCGTTCCAGGACGCGAGGGCCTGGAGGATCGCGATCGTGACGGTGGCTGTGCGGGCCAGCGGCAGGTACATGCGCAGGTAGATGCGGAAGCTCCCGGCGCCGTCGAGGCTGGCGGCCTCGCGCAGCTCGTTCGGCAGGGCCAGGAAGGCGTTGCGGTAGAGCAGCACCGACGCGGCCAGGCCCAGCGCGGTGTACGGGCCGACGAGCGCGCCATACGTGTTGAGCATGCCGAGGTCGAGGATCAGCTCGTACAGCGGGACGATGATCGCGGCGGGGGCGAGCATGATGCCGGAGAGCAGGATCAGAAGCACGATCCCGGAGCCGCGAAACCTGTAGAAGGCCAGCCCGAAGCCGGCCAGCGAGCCGAGCACGACGACGGCCACGACCGACGCGATCGTGACGACGGTGCTGTTGACGAACATGCGCAGCAGGTCGGTCTCGCGCCATACCGCGATCAGGTTTTCCAGAGTCAGCCCGGACGGCGAGAGGCTGAAGATGTCGGCGGTGCTGGTCCGCAGCGCGCCGTTGAGCAGCAGCGCGATCGGCAGCAGCCAAAGGATCGCCAGCGGCAGCAGCGCCAGGTGCGACCACGCCAGCCGGTCGCTGGCCACGCGGCTCGTCGTACGGCTCATTCGACACTCCGGTTGGCCCAGCTGATCAGGCGCAGCAGCACGATCGCGCAGATCGCGGTGAGCGCCAGCAGCGCCGTCGCGATGGCCGCGGCGTACCCCGGCCGCGACAGGTCGAATGCCTGATCGAAGATCTGGATGGACAGCAGGTCGGTAGCGTGCGCGGGGCCGCCGCGGGTCAGGATGTAGACCACCTCGAACTCCCGGAACGCGCCGATCACGCCGAACAGGGTCAGCAGCACGGTCATCGGCCGTACCTGCGGCACGGTGATCCGGCGCACGCGCTGCCACCACGAGGCGCCGTCGATCTTCGCCGACTCGTACAGGTCACGCGGGATCATCTGGATCGCCGCGAGGTAGAAGAGCATGAACAGCCCCGAGTACCGCCAGGCGCTCACGCCGAAGGCGGCCCAGATCGCGGTGCCCGGGTCGGCGAGCCAGGCCTGCCCGCTGCCGCCGGTGGCCCGGATGACCCGGGTGGCCACGCCCTCGTCGGGGTTGAAGATCCAACCCCAGGCGAACGCGATGACCGCCGAGGAGAGCACGGCCGGCATGAAGAACACCGTCCGGTACACCACCCTGCCGCGCAGCGCGCCGTCGAGCAGCACGGCGAGGCCGAGTCCGATAAGCAGTTGCACGGGTACGGTCACCACCGTCCACAGCAGAGTGTTGGTGACCGCCTTCCAGAAGTACGGGTCGAGACCGCCGAGCATCTCGCTGTAGTTGTCCAGCCCCACCCACTCGCGGATCGGCGAGATGCCGTCGTAGTCGTAGAAGCTGGACCGGACGGTGGCGAAGATCGGGTAGGCGACGAAGACGGCGAAGACCGCGAGGGCGGGTGCGACGTAGAGCCAGCCCGGGGAGGGCCGGCGCCGCCTGCGCTGTGCCGTACGGGTGCCGCCGGTGGTCGGGGTGTCGACCACCGGCTGCTCGTCCGCTCGTGTCTCCAGCCGCACGGCCGCCGTCACTTCCGTGCGCGCGCCGCGGCGGCGTCCACCCGCTGGAGCTCGGCCTTGGGGTCGGCGTTGTTGACGCAGACCTCCGCGATCGCGGTCTCGATCGCCTTGCGGGTCTCGATGTAGTCGAACTCGCGGCGCTCGGCGCCCTTGCCGAGCTCGTTGTGCCAGTCGTAGATCTTTTCCCACTCGGCGTTGAGACCGTCGGGGCGGATGCCCTTGCGGGCCGGGGTGTACGTCGCCGATCCGGCCTTCTGGCCCTCCTCGCCGCAGGACCACTCGACGAACTTCCACGCCGCCCACTGCTTGTCGGGCGAAAGGTCGCCACGCATGGCCGAGGCGACGTTGACAGTGCGCCAGGGTCGCACGGCCGAGGTGCTGGAGGCCTGCGGCAGCCCGGAGACGCTGGAGCCGAGCCAGTTGTCGTCCGGCGCGTCCGGCAGCTTCGGCCAGAGGCAGGCCGCCCAGTCGGTGAGCCGGTTGGGGGCGGCGAACAGCGACGCGGTGCCCCAGGTGCCGATCGAGGCGGCGGCCGCCTTGCCGTTGAAGAACAGGTCGTACGCGTCCGGGAAGGCCGGGGTGGCGAACGGTGCCTTGTTCCACAGCTCGTCGGTGAGCGTGCGCTTGAGGTACTCGAGGCCGGCCACGATCGCGTCGTCGGTGAAGCTCGCCTGGCCGCCCTCGGCCGCGGCGACGATGCCCGGCTTGAACTGGCTGGCGAACTGCACGAGGAAGTCGGTGTTGGGCCAGTTGTCCTTGGCACCCCAGGTCGCGCCGACCAGGCCCTGGCCGCGCAGGTCCCGGGAGATCCGCACGAACTCCTCGTGCGAGGTCGGCACCTGACCGCCGGCCTTGGCGAGCACGGCCCGGTTGACCCACAGCACGCCGCCGATCGAGTACTGCTGGGGCATCGCGACAAGCGGCTGGCCCTGCGGCACGCTGTCCCGGATCTCCTTGACCGAGCCGTCCAGGAACTGGGTCTCCCAGTCGTCGCCGTACGCCTGCTTGGCCAGGTCCTCCACCGGGGAGAGGAACTGCGCGTACTGCCGGATCATCGAGCCGGTCTGAAGGTGCAGCACGTCGCCGGAGGTCCCGTTGGGGACGGCGGTGCGCAGCGCGGTCTCGTAGTCGGGGAACGGGAACTTCTTGACCTCGAGCTTGACCTCGGGGACCGCCTTCTCGAACGCGGCCTTGAGCTGGCCGGCCGCGGGCTCCTCGGGCCAGGCCCAGGACCAGAGCGTCAGGGTCACCGTGCCGCTCGGCTTGACCAGTGAGGGGCCGAGCGCGGGGCGGCGGTGCCGCCGTCGTCGGAGCCGCACGCCGCCAGCAGCGGGGCGGTAGTCAGCGCGCCGGCACCGAGCAGCGAGGCGCGCAGCACGGTACGGCGGGAGAAAAGACTGGGAGTGGTCCCGGGGGTCGGGGATATCTGCGTGCCCACTGTCACCTGCCAGGGAGATGTTTCGAGCTTGTTAGCGGGACGCTAACGCCGGCTGGAATCGTTTGTCAACGCTTCTGGCAACGTTTCCAGAATCGTTATTCCCAGGGAAAACGCGCTCCAGCATGATCCGCCGGACCGCCGTCACCCGACCGGCGACAGCGCCCGTTCTAGCATGGAGTCGATTCCAGGATGTAGATCAATACATGAGCTGGCCACCGGAGACGTTGATCGTCGCTCCGGTGACATACGCGGCGCCGGGCCGCAGCAGGTAGACCACCGCGTCGGCGACCTCCTCCGGCGTGCCCAGCCGGCCCAGCGGCACCTGGGCGACCGAGGCCGCCAGCTGCTCGTCGGAGAGGCCACCGCGCATCATGGCCGTGTCGATGAACCCGGGCGCGACGGCGTTGACCCGCACCCGGTCGGCGGCGAGCGTACGGGCCAGGCCGCGGGTCATCGAGACGACCGCGCCCTTGGCCGCGTTGTAGACCACCGAGCCGCCCAGCCCGCCGGTCCACCAGCCCTGCGAGGAGAGGTTGACGATCGAACCGCCCTGCCCCTGCCCGGCCAGGTAGAGCCCGACCGCGCGGTTGAGGAAGAACGTGGCCTTGAGGTTGGTGTCGATCTGGAGGTCCCAGTCCTCCTCGGTCACGTCCTCGAGGCGGTGCCGCCGGCGCAGCACCGCCGCCAGGTGGGCCAGCCCGGTCAGCGGGCGCCCCGCCGCGCGTACCCCGTCCAGCAGGGTCTCGTGCGACCGCAGGTCGCGCAGGTCAGCCGGCACGGCCCGGTGTCCCTCGCCGGGCAGGCCGGCCACGAGCGCGTCGAGCCGTGCCGGATCGAGGTCGACCGCGTGCACCACGGCCCCCTCGGTGGCGACCAGGCGGGCGACAGCGGCGCCGATGCCCCCGGTCGCGCCGGTGACCACCACAGCGGTACCGGCAAGCGTGTTCGTCATTGCTCCCACCTCCGGCACCCCAGGGGGCCGTGTGTCACTTCAGGGCGCGCTTGCGGGCCGCCTTGCGCGGCGCGGGGCTGACCCGGCGGACCGGGCCGACGCTGTCGCGCGGCGTGAAATGGGTGTCGATGATGACCGTGCGGGGCTCGGCCCCGTTGAGCATGTCGAGCATCAGCCGGGCGGCGGCGGTGCCCATCTCCCCGGAGTCCCGCGACACCGAGGCGAGGTCGGGCGCGAGCACGTCGAACATCGGCCACTCGTCGAGGGTCACCAGCGCCACGTCGGTGCCGATCGCCCGCCGCAGCTGGCGCAGGCCCTGCAACGCGCCGGCGGCCGACGCGATACCGCCGGTGATCATCGCGGTGGGCTCGTCGCGTTGGGAGAACAGCCGGATGACCTCGGCCTTGGCGAAGTCGGCTTCGAAGCTGCCCATCGCCAACAGGCTGCGGTCCACCGGCACGCCGGCCGCCGCGAAGGCGGCCTCGTAGCCGCGCAGCCGCTCCCGCGAGGAGCGCACGGTCAGCGCGCCGGTGACCAGCCCGATCCGCTCGTGGCCGCGGGCCAGCAGCTCGCTGGTCGCCCGGTACACCCCGGAGTAGTGGTCGCAGAGCACCGCCGCCGCGCCCAGGCCAGCCACCTCGCGGTCGAGCAGGACCACCGGCCCGTTGATCGCGGCGAGCGCGGCCCGGGTGCTTTCCTCCTCCTCCGACACGAGCGAGACGATCACGCCGTCGACCCGGCGCCGGCGCAACAGCGCCAGATTGCGGGCCTCGACGTCCAGGTGCCCGTCCGAGCTGGTGATCAGCATCGAGAAGCCGGAGCGGCGCAGCGCCTGCTCGGTCGCGCGAGCGATGTTGGCGAACAGCGGGTTGGAGATGTCCCGCAGCACGAACCCGATCGTCTTGGTCGAGCCGCTGCGCAGCGACTGGGCCAGAAGGTCGGGCTCGTAGCCGAGCTCGGCCACCGCCGCCTCCACTTTGGCCCGCATCGCCGGCGAGACGTCCGGGTGGCCGGTGAGCACCCGGGAAACGCTCGACAGCGCCACACCCGCCTGGACGGCCACGTCGCGGATCGTCGCGCCGGTACCCTCCGAGTCGGACCTTGCCATCGACGTCCTCCAGCTCCATTTGGTCCCGCTCGTCACGGGCAGTAAACCAGGTCACCCGTCGACGCGGTGCGCTCGGATGAAGTCCTCGTCGAGCTCCCAGCCGAAGCCCGGGGCCTGCGGCAGGGGCAGCTCGCCGTTGACCAGCGCCGGCCGGTTTGCCAGCAGTGACCAGAAGATCGGGTCGCGGGTCGGCGAGAACGCCTCCACGAACGTGCCGTTGGGCACCGAGGCGAGCAGGTGCGACGCGATCTGCCCCTCCTCGTGGTGGCCGAGCTCCACCTCGAACGCCAGCGCGAGCGCGGCCACCCGCCGCCACTCGGTGGGCCCGCCGCCCCACGAGGCGTCGTAGTTGCAGACGTCGACCGCGCCGTTCACGAAGATCTCCCGCATGCCCACCCGCGAGATCTCGCTCTGGCCGGCGGCCACGTTGACGTTGCCGCGCTGGCGCACGTCCCGCAGGCCGCGCCAGTCGGCGTGCCAGCGGGTGGGCTCCTCGAACCAGCGCAGCCGCACGTCGTCGCCGAGCAGGCGGAGGAACTCCAGCGCCTCGCTCACCGTGTACCCCTGGTTGGCGTCCACGACGAACAGGAAGTCGTCCCCGACGATCTTGCGGGCCTGGCGCAGCCGGTCGGCGTCCTCGGCGGGCGGCTTGGCACCGATCTTGAACTTCATGCCGACCATCCCGTGCTCGGCCTTGAAGAACTCCAGCTCCCGCTCCAGGTCGGCGGCGCTGGACCCGTAGTACCCGCCGATCCCGATCATGGGGATGCGGTCCCGGAATCCGCCCCACAGCCGCCACAGCGGCTGGCCCGCGTACTTGCCGACCGCGTCCCACACCGCGCTGTCCACGCAGGCGATCGCCTGCATGGGGATCGCCCGGTCGCGCAGCTGGTCGAGGGTGACCGGCAGCATCGCCTGCCAGACCTTCTCGACCTGGAGCACGTCGAGGCCGACGACCCGCGCGGCGATCTCGTCGTGGATGATGCCGAGCACCTCGCGCTGCTCCTCGTCGGTGTCGGCGTTGTACGCCTCGCCGACGACGCCGTCCGAGGTGCGGATGCGCGTGATGATCGTGCAGCGGTTGCGCATCGAGTAGTAGCTGCCCTTGTAGTGGTGGCGTAACGGAACCCGCAACGGGATCGTCTCGATCGCCTCGATCGTCGGCATGCACTTCTCCTGGGGCAGCACGTTGGGTATCGTTCCTGGAAACGGTACCGGTAACGTCATTCAGAGGTCAACGCGGAGGTGGCGGGGAATGTCGCTCCCCTTGTCAGACGTCAGGATCGTGGCCATCGAGCAGTACGGCGCCGGCCCCTACGGCTCGATGCACCTGGCCGACCTCGGCGCGGACATCATCAAGATCGAGCAGCCGCCGCTCGGGGACGTGGGCCGCTACGTGCCTCCGTACCGGGAGGGGACCGACAGCCTCTTCTTCGAGTCGCTCAACCGCAACAAGCGCAGCGTCAGCCTCGACATCGCCCACCCGCTCGGCCGAGGTGTGCTGGAGGACCTGGTCGCCCGCAGCGACGCGGTCTTCTACAACCTGCGCGGCGACGTGCCGGCCAAGCTCGGGCTCCGGTACGCGGACCTCAAGGGCGTCAACCCGCGGGTGGTCTGCTGCTCGCTGTCCGGATACGGCACCACCGGGCCGCGCGCCGCCGAGCCCGGCTTCGACTACATGGTGCAGGGGCTGGCCGGCTGGATGAGCGTCACCGGCGAGCCGGACGGGCCGCCGACCAAGACCGGCATGTCCGCCGTCGACTTCGCCACCGGACTCGCCGCGGCGCTGTCGCTGATGATCGGGGTACACGCGGCCCGGCGCGACGGCGTGGGCGGCGACGCCGACGTCGCACTGCTGGACACCGCCGTCTCGATGCTCAACTACCTCGCCACGTGGACGCTCACCCGTGGCCACCGGCCCGACCGCATCCCGCGCTCCGGGCACCCGACCATCGTCCCGTTCGGCAACTTCCCCACCGGCGACGGCTGGATCGTGGCCGGCGGCAGCAAGGAGAAGTTCTGGGTGCGGATGACCGCCGCGATGGAACGGCCGGACCTGGCCGCCGACCCGCGGTTCGCCACCTTCGACGACCGGCTGCGGCACCGCGACGAGCTTGTCGCGATCCTCGACGGCGAGTTCGCCCGGCGCACGACGGCCGAGTGGCTGGCGCTGCTCACCCGCCACGGCGTGCCCTGCGCTCCGGTCAACGACGTCACCGCCGCGCTCGCCGACCCCCAGGTGACCGCCCGCGACCTGGTGTTCCACACCCCGCACCCGACGTTCGGCACGGTCGGGCAGGTGGCCTCACCGGTCCGCTTCGGCGCCGCTCCCCCACGCCGCGAACGTGGACCGGCGCTCGGCGAACATACCCGCGAAGTCCTTGTGGATCTTCTCGGCTACACCGACGATCACATCTCCGACCTCGTGCGCGCCGGCGCCATTCCCACGGAGGGTCAACCATGAGCAAGCTGCGGCTCTCGATCATCGGCGCCGGCTCCTGGGCGGTCTCGTCCCACCTGCCGGAGCTGGCCAAGCGCCGCGACGACGTCGACTTCCACGGCGTCTGCCGGCTCGGCGGCGACATGCTGGCCCGGATCCGCGACGACTGGGGCTTCGCCTACGCCAGCGAGGACTACCGGGAGGTGCTCGGCCAAGGCGCGGACATCGTGCTCGTCGGCAGCCCCGCCGCTCTGCACCACGAGCACGCCAAGGCCGCGCTGGAGGCGGGCGCGCACGTGCTGGTGGAGAAACCCTTCACCGCGACCAGCGCCCAGGCATGGGACCTCGTCGACACCGCCGCCCAAGTCGGGCGCCATCTACTCATCGCGTACGGCTACAACTACCGCCCCATGATGCGCGCCGCCCGCGAACACCTCGCCGGCCTCGGCGGGATCGGACAGGTCGAGTCGCTGATGGTGCACATGGCCTCGGGCACGCGCGAGCTGCTCTCCGGCTCGGGCGCGTACGCGCGGGCCTCCGACCTCTCTGCCCCGGACATGGCGACCTGGGTGAACCCCGCGCTGTCCGGCGGCGGGTACGGGCAGGCCCAGCTGACCCACGCGCTCGGCCTCGCGCTGTGGCTGCACGAGGTGGACATCGTCGCCGTCGACGCGATCGTGGCCAGCCCGCTGGGCGGCACGGTCGAGCAGCACGACGCAGCGGTGCTCCACCTGGCAGGCGGCGGCATCGGCACGCTCAGCGGCGCGTCGGCTCACCAGAAGGCGATGGGCTACCGCGACCAACTCCAGGTCCGCATGGTCGGCCGCGACGGCCAGTTTCAGCTCGACGTGGAAAACGACCGCCTCCGCGCCTACCGCGACGGCACCGGCGACGCCGACCTGACCTTCACGGAGGGCAGCGGCCGCTACGAGTGCGACGGTCCCCCGCACACGCTGGTCGACCTCGCCCTGGGACGCGACGTGGAAAACTGCTCACCAGGCGAACTGGGCGCCCGCACCGTCGCGGTGCTGGAGGCCCTCTACGCCAGCGCCACCGGCGGCGGCACGGTGCCGGTCGCCCACCGCCCCTGATGGGGCCGGGTCGTGGGACCGCGGAGGGTGAGGCCGCGGGAGCAGCGGTCCGGACCACCGCGGACATCGCGGTAGCTCGATCTCTTGGGTTTTGGACCTAGCCCATCGCCTGGGATCAGCCGTCGCCGCCTGTGGTGTAGGTGTGGCCGAGGCGGGTGCGCCAGACGAAGGTGCCGGGTCTGGGCTGGACCAGGCTGACGCCCCGGCTGTGCTTGTAGCCGTGGCAATGTCTACATAGGACGCCCAGGTTGGCGGGCGTCGTGGGGCCGCCGTCCTCCCACGCTCGCGTGTGGTCCAGGTCTGCCCGGTGGGCCGGCGTCCGGCAACCCGGTGCCCGGCATGTCTTGTCTCGGGCTTTGACGAACGCGGCGTCGCGCGCTGGCGGGCGGCGGCGCATCGAGCCGTGGGCGGTGAGGACGCCGCCGCCGTCGGTGACGCTGAACCGCCATGAGCCGTCCCGTTGCCCGTCGGCGACCTTGCGCGCGATCTCGGCGACCACCGGCCCCCAGCCATTGATCTCACCCGGCTGCTCCGACAGCCCCATCAGCGTGGACAGCGGGACGACAAGCTCCACACCGCCGCCGCCGGGTGTCGGGCTGTCAGGGATGTGGTCGCCGTTGAGGATGTCCAGGTACAGGTCGGCGCGTAGCTCGTCCATCGACCGGGCATCGCCGGCCCGCTTGGCGGCGCGGGCGAGCGCGTCGATGCGGGCGGCCGCGGTGGCGGCCCGGTCGGGCGGCAGGTGGTAGCCGGCGAGCGTGGCGTTGCCGTCCGGGTCCAAGCCGTGCTCGACACGGCGCCGGGTCAGCGCCTCGCGCTGGCGCAGGGCGGCTGCCTCCGGGTCGGCGGTGATGACAAGCGTGCGCAGCCGGGCCCGCAGCTGACCGGTGGTCAACCCACCGGCGGCTGGCAGGGCCAGGTCGACGATCCGCCGGGCGATGTGTGGCGGCAGGGCGGCGGTCTCGTCGTCCAGGACGCGGGCCTTGGCCAGATCGATCCTGCCGGACCGCAACGCCTCAAGGGCCGCCGGGATGCGCTCCACAAGCTGGTAGGCGGTGCCCAGCAAGGTGTCGGCGGCCCGCCGGGTGAGCGTCAGCGCGAACCGGATCTCCTCCGCCGCATACTCGTCCGGACGGTCGGTGCGCTCCGGCGGGCTGGCCTCGTCACCGGGTGGGCAGTAGGCGGTCTCCCGAGCGGTCACCAGCAGCTCGGCCTGGTAGTGGGCCACCTGCCGGCTGGCTGCCTTGGCCAACTCCACCAACTCGAACCCATTCAGCAGGGCGCGGTCGACGCGGGCGAGCGCGGCAGCCAGCTCGGCGCCCGCGGGCACCTGGGCCAGCTCACCGATCACCACATCCGCATCGAACACGTGTCTGATTCTAGCGGAGCCACCGGCTCCCCGCTGCGTCCACAGTGGACAACGTTGGCTACCCGAGGCCGAGGGCTCGGAGCGACGGCGTGACGTCGCCGTCGTCGACCGCGGACGCCGCCAGTGTCCACAGTGTCCGCACTTCCAAGGCGTGCATGGCCGCCCACTTACGCTCGGCGAGCGCTACCGTCTCGGGGCCTGGGCCACCCGGTGCCGCGTCCACCTCGACCGCGTCCTCCGGTTGGCCGGCCGGCCAGAGGCGCACCGACTGGACCGGGCGTCCTTCGTCGGCGTGTACCCGAACGTCCAAGGGTGGGCGATCGGGCACGAGGTGGAATGGGTCGGGTGACACCCAGGCGCGGGCGACCGTCGCGGCGAGGTCCCACCAAAGGGTGGGGCCGGTCGCGGCCACCAGCGGCGCCACCGACACCTCCAGCGGGTCCACTGTGGAGACCTTGGCGCGGAGGGCGAGGACGGCCGCGACGGCGGACTGGGCGAAGCCGTTGACCGGGTAGGGGCGGATGGCGGTCTGCGCCAGCGCACCCGCCGCGGTCGGTGGTGGGCCGGCCACGCCGAGCGGCACGCCCACGCCGGACGCGCCGAGTAACGCGCCCACGCCGGCCGGGCCGTCCAACACACCGGACGGCGGTCGCAGGCCCCAGGCTGCCGCCCGCGCCGCCTCCAGGCCGGCCAGGGCCGCCGCGGCGCGGTGCCAGGCGGCGGCGGGTGAGCGTTCGCGCATGGTCTGGCCAATGCCGCCGGCCGTAGTCAGGGCCAAGCCGACGGCGGCGGCGATCGCGTCCGGGTCGCGGGTACCGGCCAGCAGCACGGCGGCGGCCGCGGCGGCGCCGGCGTGTCCCGCTGTGGCGGTCGCGTGCCAGCGGGCGGCGTGCGCCTCGCCCAGCCACGCCGCGGTGACGGCAGCCGCTTCGTAGCCGGCCGCGGCGGCCTCGGCGACGGGCCCGCCGGGCATCGCCAGGATCACCGGCCAGACCACCGAACCCGGATGGATGCGGGCCGGCCAGAAGATGTCGTCGCGGTCGCCGCTGTGTGCCCGTACCGCGAGCGCGGCCGCGGGCGCGAGCGGTGCCGACTGCGCCGCCGCCACGCAGGCCAGGTGGTCGGCGAGCAGCAGGCGGGCGCGCTCGTGGTCGACCGGTGCGGTGGCCGCGTACCCGGCGATGGCGGCGAGCGTGCCCTCGGCGGCGGTCATGCCCGGTAGCGGTCCACGACGCTCTCGTCGACCGTTATGCCCAGCCCGGGACGCGCGACCGGCGGCAGCACCCAGCCGTCGACGTGTCCGAAGGGCTCGGACACGAGGTCGTTCTGCATCGGGTTGGGCAGCGGCTTGAGCTCGAAGACCTTGCAGGCCGGCGTGCTGAACGAGATGGCGAGGCTGGCCGCGGTCGTGATCGCCGACGACCAGGCGTGCGCGTTGGCCTGCCGGCGGTACGCCTCCACCCGGTCGACCACCTTCTTGAACCCGGTGATCCCCTCGGCCCGGGCGGGGTCGACGCCGAGCACGTCGCAGGTGCCGGTCGCGAGCACGCGTTCGAAGCCTTCGAGGGTCCACTCCTTCTCGCCGTACGCGATGGAGGTCTGGGTCTTGGCCCGCAGCGTCGCGTAACCTTCCGGATCCCAGGCGCCGAGCGGCTCCTCGATCCAGTCGATGCGGTGCTCCTCGAAGGCGCGGACCCGGCGCACGGCGGTGGCCACGTCCCACTTGATGGCGATGCCGAGGTCGATCATCAGCGCGCGGTCCGGGCCGATCGCTTCACGCATGGCGCGGACGTACTCGACGTCGCGGTCGTGCTCGTAGCCGAGGCGGGCGTTGCCGCGCTTGCCGAAGCCCACCTTGACCCCTCGCAGGCCCGTGGAGAGCCAGCCAACCGTCTCGTCCACCATCTCGGGGATCGACTCGTGGTGGGCGTGTGCGGAGGCGATGGCCGGCAGCCGCTCGTGCACCGGGCCGCCGAGCAGGTCGAGCACGCTGCGCCCGAGCGCCTGCCCCTTCAGGTCCCACAGCGCGATGTCGAGGGCGGCGATCGCGTAGGAGGCCAGGCCGCCGCCGTACCCGTACCACCAGGCCCGGTCTTTGAGCGCGCGCCAGATCGCCTCGGTGTGCACCGGGTCGCGGCCGACGACCGCCTCCGCCATGCCCTCGACGAGCCGGGCGACGGCGTGGTTGGCGTCCGGAAACTGGGTGATGGCTTCACCCCAGCCGACCGCGCCCTCGTCGGTCGTCACCTTCACTAGGCACAGGTAGCGGGTCGCGCCGAAGTCGTTGGGCTCCGGGTAGGCGACCGGGATCGGCTCGACCGAGGTGACGTTCACGGCGCGATCCGGTAGAGGTCGAGCGCGTTGCCGGAGAGCACCGCCCGCTGCTCGTCCTCGGACAATGTGGACACGTAGTCGCGGTAACAGTCCATGATGGAGTCATACGAGCTGTAGAGCCGGTCCACCGGCCAGTTGGAGCCGATTACGCACCGCCGCGGGCCGAAGCTCTCCAGGCAGTGCTCAGCCCACGGCCGCAGCGACTCACGGCTGAAGAGCGGGTCGGTCATCGCCAGGCCGGATATCTTGCAGAACACGTTGGGGTGCTTGCCAAGCTCGGTGAGCGCGGTGCGCCACGCCGCGAAGTAGTCCGCGTCGCGCCGCCGGGGGAAACCGATGTGCTGCAGCACGATCCGCAGGTCGGGGTGGCGGGCGGCGAGCGCACCGGCCGCGGCCATGTTGGGGTACTCGCAGTCGAGGTCGAACACGAGGTCGTTGGCGGCCAGGAAGCGCAGCGACCGCTCGTACGCGGCGGGCAGCTCCCCGCGGCCAGCGTCGGCTCGGCGGCGAAGTCGCGTACGCCCTTGAAGAGTGGGGACTCCAGGTGCCCTTCGAGCTGGGCCCGCGCGCCGTCGAGGCCGAGGTCGGCGTGGCCGACGATCGCGTGCGGGATCCCGGAGTGCTGGGCGGCCATCTCGGTCAGCCAGACGGTCTCGGTCACCGGGTCGGGTGAGCCGATCGCCGCCTGTACGTGCACGAAGTGCGTGACGCCGGCGAACCGTGCCTCCGCCCAAAGGTGGCGTGCCTCGAACGCCTCGCTCTTGATGCCGTCGATGTCACCGAGGATCGGGTGTACGGCATCCGGCGCCAGCCAGTCCCAGCGCAGCTCCGGATGCTTGTGGTTCCAGAAGTGCACGTGGGTGTCGACAATGGACAGCACTTGCGCTACCTCCCTCAGCCCGCCTCGATGACCACGATCGGCTGCCCGGTCCGCACCTCGTCGTCCTCCTTGACAAGATGTTCCCGCACGACGCCCGCCACCGGAGACGGAATCTCCACGACGGCTTTGTCGGTCTCCACCTTCACCAACGGGTCACCGGCCGCCACGGTGGCGCCGACGTGCGCCGCCCATTCGATGATCACTACCTCGTCGACGGTCTCCGCCACCCGGGGCAGTTTGACGGTCATCTTCATGCGGCGGCCCACACGTTGCGGAACATGGCGGCAGTCTCCGGTTCGGGCAGTGCGGCCACGGCGTCGGCGACCGCGTCGAGGTCCTCGCGGACCGCCTTCTCCAGCGCGGTCAGGTCGTCCTCCGAAGCCGCGCCGGTGGCCAGCAGCTCGGCCCGGGCCAGCGTCAGCGGGTCGCGCTCGCGCCACAGCTCCAGCTCACCCGCGGGCGGTAGGTGGCCTGGTCGGCGCGGGAGTGCCCGGCGAAGCGGTACGTCTTGGCCTCCACCAGCGTCGGTCCGTCACCGGCGCGGGCCCGCGCGACCGCCTCGGCGAGCACCGCCCGCGTCGCGCCGACGTCCATGCCGTCGACCGGCACGCCGGGGATGTCGTAGGAGCCGGCCCGGCGGTACAGGTCGCTCAGCGGGGTGGTGACGTCGATCCGGCTGTACTCGGCGTAGACGTTGTTGTCGCAGATGAAGACCACCGGCAGCTTCCACACCGCGGCGAGGTTGAGCGCCTCGTGGAACGCGCCGATGTTGGCCGCGCCGTCGCCGAAGACGCAGACCGCGACGCTGTCCTCGCCGCGCGTCTGGTAGGCCAGCGCCACCCCGGCGGCCACCGGCAGGCCGGCACCGACGATCGCGAACGTGGGCAGCAGGCCGACGTCCGGGTCGGACAGATGCATCGAGCCGCCCACGCCACCGGTACACCCGTCGGCCTTGCCCATGATCTCGGCCAGCACCGAGTGCACCGTCATGCCGAGCGCGAGCGCGATGCCGTGCCCCCGATATGTCGCGCTGACCGTGTCGGTGGGGCGCAGCTCCAGCGCCAGGCTGACGTCAAGCGCCTCCTGGCCGGCGCACAGGTGGGTGGTGCCGTGGATGGCGCCGCGCGCGAACAGGTCGTTGACCCGGTCCTCGAAGCGGCGGATCTCGTACATCCGCTCGTAGCGGGCAACCGGGTCACGCAGCGCCTCCCGCCGCCGCACCGGGTCGTCCGAACGCACCAGCGTCATGCCGTTACCCCTTCACGCAGCCACCACGGATCCGGCACCTCGCCGGTGTCCAGATAGGTCTTCAGCTGGTACTCGATCTCGTCCGCCGAAGGGCTGAAGCGACCCTCCAGCCCCTTGTTGTAGGGCACCGGCACGTCCGGTGCCGTTACCCGGAACGGCGGAGCCTGTAGCGCCCGGAACGCCGCCGTGGTCACCGCCGACACGACCTCGCTGCCCCAGCCACCGCTGGCTGGCGCCTCCTCGACCACGACGAGGCGGCCGGTCTTGGCCACCGAGGCGAGCACGGTGTCGCGGTCCCAGGGCACGAGCGTGGAGAGGTCGATCACCTCGACGCCGGTGCCGAGCCGCTCGGCCGCGCTCAGGGCGGCGCGGACCGTCTGCCCGAGCGCGACGACGGTCACCGCGTCGCCCTCGCGGACCACGCGGGCGGCGCCCAGCGGTACGACGCCCTCGTCGCCGGTGACGCACTCGCCGCGCTCGGCGTAGAGCACCCGTGGCTCCAGGATCACGACCGGGTCGGGGTCCCGGATGGCCGCGCGGAGCAGCCCGTACGCCGTCTGCGCGTCGCTTGGCGCGGCGACCTTGAGGCCGGGCGTGGCGGTGAGCCAGTTTTCCAGCGTCTGGCTGTGCTGGGTGCCGAAGCCGAGGCCGGAGCCCGTGCTGGCGCGCACGACCAGCGGCACGCTGACCCGGCCGTTGCTGAGGTAGCGGAACTTGGCCGCCTCGGTCACGAGCTGGTCGAGCGCGACGCCGAGGAACTCCATGAACATGATCTCGACCACCGGTCGCATGCCCACCGTGGCGGCGCCGACCGCGGCGCCGACGAATCCCATCTCGGATATCGGGGTATCCCGTACCCGCAGCGGCCCGAACTCGGCCAGCAGCCCCTCGGAGGTCTTGAACGGGCCCTCGGCGGCCGCCACGTCCTCTCCGAACAGCATCACCGAACCGTCCTCGCGCATCGCGTCGGCCAATGCCGCCGCGATCGCTTGCCGTACCCGCATCCGTACCATCCGACCTGTCCCCTCCGGCCTGCGCCTTCTCGGCTGGAAACGTTTCTAATCCTGACCCGACCACGGCCGCGCAGTCAAGCGTCCGAGCGAGATACGAGCGCCCTGGAAGGCGTCTGGCTAGGCGTGGTGCGACGGATTCCCGGTAACGTTTCCGGACGAGACATCGCTTTGCGCCGTGAGCCGGCCCGCGGTGTCCACCACTCGCGCGCCGGCCACCGCACCCTCGGGTCCGGGCAGCACCGTCAGCGTCTGCGTGCCCACCATCGGCGCGACAAGCCGGTACCCAAATGTCCGCCCGACCAGGCCAGCGCCGTACCGGCCGGCGAACTCGGCCATCATCAGCGCC
The DNA here is from genome assembly GCF_011764545.1 of Phytohabitans flavus. GTDB lineage: Bacteria > Actinomycetota > Actinomycetes > Mycobacteriales > Micromonosporaceae > Phytohabitans > Phytohabitans flavus. Next base: position 3,466,749 of record NZ_AP022870.1, read on the forward strand.
TGGAGCGGGCCGTGCACCACGAGTCCCGCGTAGCCCTCCGCGCGCGCCCAGCCCAGGTCGTAGTGGATGCGGTGTGCGTTGTACGTCAACGCCGAGAAGCGGAACAGGAACGCCTCGTCGACGGCCAACCGCAGCCGCGGCCCGGCTGCCGGCTCCGCCACGGGTGCGCCGCCCGGCGGCGAGGTGGCGCCCGCCGCGCGGTACACCAGATCGCTCTCCTCGACGATCGCGACCTGCCCGCCCTGGCTGATCTCGGTGCGCAGCGTCAGGAAGGTGAGAGGGCCGCTGCGCCCCACCTTCTCGCTGGTCCGGCTCACCCAGGACACTCGGGTCGCCGGCTCACCGATACGTAGCGGGTGCGTGGTGGTCACCCTGCCGCCGGCGAACATGCGCTTGAGACCGGGACCGGGCGGCGCGGGTACACCGGAGGTGGGATGCCCGTCCGGGCCGAGGTCGGCCGAGGGGCGGCGTTCCAGCAGGTACACCCAGTGCCACATCGGCGGCAGCACAGCCACCGGGACATCGGTGTCGAGCAGGTTGGCGAGGGCCTCCGCGGGCTCGGGCGCGATGACCTCTTCGCGCACCACCCGACCGGCCACTGGCTGCGTTGTCATGATCGGCATGAAACCACGCCACGCGCCGCAGCCACCAGCAGGTCAGTGGATGTCGGCTGGCGCCCGCCGCGGTGTAGACATAGGGAATGAACGATTTCAGACCTATCCATAGCCTCACGCGCAGGCGACTGCTGCTCAGCGCCGGTGCCGGCGTGCTCGGGATCTCGGTCGTGAGCACGATCGCCGGCTGCACGACATCGCCGGACACCTCCGGCTCCGACACCTCCACACCGGACGGTGGCACGCCGGACGCCAGCTCGCCGGCGAGCGGGTCCGGCGACGCGATAGCCGGCGGCTGGCAGCGGGTCGACCTGTCGTTCGTCTCGGCCTACCTGCTGATCCGCGGCGGTGAAGCGGCCGTCGTCGACCTGGGCACCCCAGGCTCGGGCGCGTCGATCGAGGCCGGGCTCAAGGCCGCCGGCGCCGGCTGGGACACCGTCCGGCACGTCATCCTCACCCACCAGCACCAGGACCACGCCGGCGGCGTGACCGAGGTAGCGCCGAAGGTCACCGCCGGTTCGCTGTACGGCGGCGCCGCCGATGTGGACGCGATCAGCTCGCCGACGCCGCTGAAGCCGGTCAACGACGGCGACGAGATATTCGGCCTTCAGGTCATCGGCACGCCCGGGCACACCGCCGGACACATCGCGGTGTTCGATCCCTCGACCGGCGTCCTGGTGGCCGGCGACGCGCTCCGCACCACCGACGGGCTGGTCGGCCCGGACCCGCAGTACACCGCCGACATGACCCAGGCGGCGGCGTCCGTGCGCAAGCTGGCGGCATTGGACGTACGCGTCATCCTGCCCGGGCACGGCGCTCCCCTGACCAGCGGGACGGCCGAGGCACTGGCGAAACTCGCCGCCGCACAGCCGGCCCGCTGACTAGGGCCTGTTTCAAAAGATTTGTCGAGGCGAGCCGGGATCCAGGCGGCGATCCGGCAAGTCGGGCGCAAGGTCGCATACCGGTGTTGTATGCGGCCTTACGACCGGCGCCGCCGGTCGTCGTCTGGGCCCGGCGCAGCCCGGCAAGGTTTTTGAAACAGGCCCTAGCAGTACCGTGTAGCTGGTGGACGACGCGACTCTCGAGGCCCCCGTGCGACCCGATGTGCCGCCCTGGCGGGTCATGGTCTCGTTCATCCGCCCGCACGTCCTGGCGCTGGTGGTTGGCGGCCTGCTCAGCCTGGTGACCGCGGCGACCGGGCTGGCCCTGCCGCTGGTGGTCCGCGAGCTGATCGACGACCTGACCGACGGGCGTCCGGTCGCGGCCTTGCTGGCGTTGATGACCGTGCTCGTGGTGGCCAACGCGGCGATCGGCGCGCTCGGCACGTACGTGCTGCGGCGCACCGCCGAGTCCGTGGTCCTCACCGCCCGGCGCGGGCTTGTGGCGCGGCTGCTGCGGCTGCGCCTCGGCGTGGTGGAGAGCACCGAGCCGGGTGACCTGATGTCGCGCGTGACCGCCGACACCACGCTGCTGCGCGAGGTGACCACCAACTCCCTCGTCGGCGGCGCCACCAGCTTGATCACGCTCGTGGCGACCGTGGTGATGATGGCCCTGCTCGACCTGGTGCTGCTCGGCGTGACGCTCGGCGCACTGCTCGCCGCGGGCGTCGTGATCGGCCTCGTCGTACCGCGGATCAACCGGGCGGCCCGCCGGGCGCAGGAGTCGGTCGGCGTGATCGGCGCCGCGCTGGAGCGGATGTTCGGCGCCTTCCGCACGGTCAAGGCGTCCGGCGCCGAGGAGCACGAGCAGCGCCGCGCCGTCGAGGCCGCCAGCCAGGCGTGGCAGGCCAGCGTGCGCGCGGCCAAGTGGAGCGCGGTGGCCGGCAACACCGCTGGGCTGGCCGCGCAGGTGGCGTTCCTGGCGGTACTCGGCACGGGCGGCGCGCGAGTGGCCTCCGGCACGATCGACATCGGCACGCTCATCGCGTTCCTGCTGTACGTCTTCTACCTGATGGCCCCGGTCAACCAGCTCGTCGCGGCGATCACGCAGTACCAGGTCGGCTCCGCCGCGGTGGCCCGCATCCAGCAGGCGCACGCCATGCCCGTCGAGCCGCCCAGCCCGCCGGCCGAGCCGCCCACCGCCGGCGCCGCCCCGGCGACCGTCACGTTCGCCGACGTCCGGTTCCAGTACCGGACCGAGCTGCCCGAGGTACACCGAGGCGTGAGCTTCCACGTCCCGGCGGGCGGCATGACCGCGTTCGTCGGGCCGTCCGGCGCAGGCAAGACCACCGTCCTCTCGCTCATCGAGCGGTTCTACGAACCCAGCGGCGGCCAGGTGCTCGTCGACGGCGTCGACGTACGCGACTGGCCGGTCGCGGGGCTGCGGGCCACCATCGGGTACGTCGAGCAGGACGCGCCGGTGCTGTCCGGCTCGCTGCGGGAAAACCTGCTGCTCGGCGCGCAGTGGGCCAGCGAGGACGAACTCGTCGAGGTGCTGCGCACCGCCCGGCTGGAACGCCTCGTGGCGGGGCTGCCGGAGGGGCTCGACACCCAGGTCGGGCACCGAGGTACCAAGCTCTCCGGCGGCGAGCGGCAGCGGGTCGCGATCGCCCGGGCGCTGCTGCGGCAGCCCCGGCTGCTCCTGCTCGACGAGGCGACCTCGCAGCTCGACGCGGTCAACGAGGCGGCGCTGCGCGACACCGTCGCCGACGTCGCGCACACCACGACGGTGCTGGTCGTCGCGCACCGGCTGTCGACGGTGACGATGGCCGATCGCATCATCGTGATGGACGCCGGCGAGGTCCGCGCGATCGGCACGCACGCGGAGCTCGTCTCGGCCGACGCCCTCTACGCCGAACTGGCCGCGACCCAGTTCCTCGCCGCTACCCCGTAACGGCCCTAGCGGCCTGACGTATCAGCGGCTAGCGGCACCGCCGGTGTCTTGCTGTAGCCGAGCGCTTCGACGATCTTGCCGTCGCGGACCCGCATGAGGTTGACGCCGCGCACGTAGTCAGCGGCGCCGGTCCCGTACCGGTAGCGCCACCGGATGCTCGCCCGGTCGCCGGCCACCGCGATCTCCTCGGGCTCGAACTGGGTGGCGTGGTCGCCGGCCAGCGCCCGCCAGAACGTCAGGCACGCGGCACGCCCCTCGTAGCGCGCCCCGTCCGGGGCCGGCTGGATCGCCTCCATCACGCACTCCTCGCCCACCAGCTCGTCGAGCTGGTCTGGGTCGTGCCGAAGAAAAGCATCGTTGAACCGCCGGATGACCTCGCTGGTGTCGGACATACGGCCGACCTCCTTCCAGTAGAACGTTCGGTCTACCCGGCGAATATATCGACCGGTTGTTCTACTCGTCAACGGCATGGCAAGCTGGGCCCGTGGGCACACGAACCCAGCCAGGCCCGCGCGAGCGCCTACTCGCCGCAGCGCAGGAGCTGAGCTACCAGCAGGGCGTCAACGTCGGGGTCGACGCGCTGCTGAGCGCGGCTAACGTGGCCCGCCGCTCGCTGTACGAACACTTCGGCGGCAAAGACGGCCTGATCGCCGAGGTCCTGCGCCGAGCCGCGGCCGAGGACCTGGAGCGGTACCGGTCGGCGATCGCCGCAGCCGGCGACGATCCACGCCAGCGGCTGCTGGCCGTCTTCGACATGCTCGACCAGGTCGTCAGCGCGCCGGACTTCCGCGGCTGCCGCTACCTCGGCGCCGACCTCGCCCTCGCCGACCAGGCCCACCCCGCGCACGCCGTCACCCGGCAGTACCGGCAAGCGCTGCACGAACTCCTCGCACACGAGGTGGAGCGGCTGGACCTGCCTCACCCGGCGCACGTCACGGACCAGCTCATGCTCCTCGTCGAAGGCACCCTCGCCACCGGCGCGGCCCGACCCACCAGCCGCCCGGCCCGCGACGCACGCGAGCTCGTCCAACACATCCTCGGCTAACCGGGTCAGAAGGCGACGCGGTCGCGGGCGGACCCGGACAGGTGCTCGGCCGAGATGACGACGACGAACGAGTGGGCGACGTCGCCGGCTGGGCCGTCGCCGTCGAAGTGCGGCAGGGACACGGCCTCGTGGTGGCCGGTACGCAGGTCCAGAGCCTCGTACCTGGCCGGCTCGCGCGGCCGTTCGGTGGCAGCCGAGCCGGCCTGCATGCGCGGGCCCGGGGCGGTCTGGATCAGGATCTCGTCTCGCCCCCGCCAGCTGAGAAACTGCGCCCACGGTTTCACGCACCGGTCGGACATCGCCGACGGCGTTGGCGTCGCGCACGTCCAGTCGCCGGCCTTCACGCCGTGAGGGATGGCACCGGTGTCGTCGACCAGGGCGTAGTCGGTGGTCCCGAGTCCGGTACGGACCAGCGTCCCGGCCCCTTCCCTGTGGGCGCGGACGAACCCCACCTCGGCAGGCAGTGGCAGCCGGCCGGTCAGCCGGCCGTCGAGATCGGTGATGACGATGCCGAACAGCAGATGCCCGCTGTCCGGAGTCCACGCGACCTCCGGCGTGCGTTCGTCCCTCAGCGCGAGAGCCAGATCCGGCAAGCGTGGCGGTGACGGTTCGCTTGACCCGTAGAGGTGTGCGGTGTTGAACCGCCGCACCTGGGCCGTGTCCAGGTCCACGACGGCGATGTCGGCGGCCTGCGCGCGTTCGTCCCAGCCCCTGGCCGCGGCGTACCGCCCGTCCGGGGAGATGGTCGCGAAGTCGGGCCGGACCGGGATGTCGTACCAGCGGATCGCCCCGGTCGTGGCCTCGTACCGGCCGACCCGGCCCGGCACCTGGTCGCCCTCGCCCTTCGGCAGCACCGCCGCGTACCGCAGGTCGTTGGTCGGCTCGGACACCGTCTTGACCATCACGTTCCGGTAGTCGCCGGTCTCCGGGTCGAGCACCTCCCACCGGTGTACGTCCGTCCCCCTCGCGGACGTGGCCAGGTAGTCGGTGTGGCGGACCGCGAAGAGCGCGTTCCGGCCGCCGGTCGTCGCGGGCGTTGGTGACTCAGTGCGGACCACGGCCGCGATCGACACCGTCACCGCCGCTACCGCGACCGCGACGGTGGCCCCGCCGAGCGCCGCACGCATCCGGCGGCGCCGCTTGCCGGCCACCATCGCCCGCTCCCCAGCCGCGGCGGCATCGCGGCGGTGTCCGTCAGGTCGGTGAGGCTTTCGCGTACCAGCCTTGGCAGGCCGCTCATTTGACACTCTCCCGAAAGGTGTTGGGACCATTGAGCTCCGGCGCGATTTCCCGGAGCCGGGCCAGCGCGCGGTGTGTCTGGCTGCGGACCGTGCTGGCGGAGCAGCCCAGCAGTTGGCCGGTCTCGACATCGGACAGATCCTCGAAGAAGCGGGCGACGAGCACGGCCCGCTGCCGCGGTCCAAGCCGCATCAGGGCTTGCCGCAGCTGTAGCCGGCTCTCGCTGGCCGCGTTCTGGTCGCGCGGGTCCGGCCGGTCGGGCACGCTGCTGGCCGGCAACTCCCGCAGCCGGCGGCGACGCCGCCACACGGTCACCTGGCTGTGGTACATCGCCCGGCGCACGTACGCCTCCGGATCGCCACGCACGTGCCGCCAGCGGGCGAACGTGCGCGCCAACGCGTCCTGCAACAGGTCCTCGGCCGCGTGATGTGCACCGGTGAGAGCCAACGCGACCCGGAACATCCGGTCGCCGGACCCGGCCAGGAACTGCCGGAACTGTTCAGCCTCGGAATCGCTCACGGTCCCTCGCTTCCCTCCGCCTCACCCCAGAGACGAACAGAGCACCGGTACCGCTGCAACCAAACCCGTCGCTTACCGTGGACAGAGCACGACCGAGGAGATGACGTTGATGAACAAGCTCGCCAGGCTGTCCTGCTCGCGGCGATGCGCGCGCAGCGACTCCCCTGACGGGCTACCGCCGCTGCCCGAGACGCTCCGCCAGGGTCTCCCGCAGATCGTCGGGTAGCCCGTCGATCCCGACAAGCTCAGGCAGCAGCTCCGGCTCGGTCATGTACGCCCGATAAGCCCGCGCGATCGTCACCCCGTGCGCCGGGCGGTCCTCCACGGTCACCGGATCGCCCGCCCACACCTCACCCGGCTCCAGCACACGCAGGTACGCACCCGGACGGCCCGACCGGGCGAACGTCTTCACCCACCGCGGCTCGCCCATCTTGCGCTGGAACGTGACACACGGGACGCGTCCGAACGTCGGCTGAAGCACCAACCGCGGACCGATCCGCCACCGCTCGCCGATGACCGCGCCGTTGACGTCGACCTCCTCGGTCGTCAGGTTTTCACCGAAGAGCCCGTTGGCCAGCCGGCGACTCAGCCGCGCCTGCCACCAGTCGTAGTCCTCCCGCGCGTACGCGTAAACGGCCTGGTCGTCGCCGCCATGGTGCTCGATGTCGAAAATCTGATCGCCGACCAGACCGGTGTGCAACCCGGTCGTCTTGGGCCCCGGCGCACGCACCATGACCAGGTGGTCGACGGGCCGCTTGTTGATGCCCGTAAGACCACCCTTGGCCGGATTGGGCTCCGGCACCGCCAAGTTGACCGAAACAATCCTGCCCACGCCGGCAACCTAACCCGCCCCGCCCATCACCCGCCGCCCAATTTCCCGCCCTCCACAACCACGCAAACGCTCCAGCACGGGGCGGCCGCGCGCGGACAGAATCCGGACGTGGAACGTCCGCAACCGCTCGTACTATCGCCGGCATGGCAATCGCTCGCTTCCCCAGCATCGTCATCGACTGTCCCGATCCCGCCGCGCTCGCAGCGTTCTACGGTGCGATGTTGGATTGGAAGGTCGACGTCTCCTCCGATTGGGCTCACGTCCGCGCGGAGTACGGGCAATGCATCTCCTTCCAGCAGGTGGATGGATACACGCCGCCGGTGTGGCCAACCCAGGAGCATCCCCAGCAAATGCACCTCGACGTGATCGTCGACGACCTCGATGCCGCCGAAGCGGCAGTGCTCGACCTCGGCGCGACCAAACACCCGCACCAGCCCGGCACCTCGTTCCGAGTCCTCCTCGACCCGGCAGGTCACCCGTTCTGCCTCTGCCTGAACTGATCCGGCTACCACCCGACCGCCGACGCGAGGCCCCACCGCGACGGGCGGGTAGCGATCGGCGCTTCACCCCAAAGCCCAGACACGTCGACGACCGTCGATGTTGCCTGAGTGGGTCCAGGCGTGATGGAATGGGTCATATCGCCGCAGCGCGGGGGCAACCGCGCTGGAACGGCCAGCACGGGAGCATCGCAGTGCCGGCAGCGCGCCGCTTTGGCAGACGCTCGCGCGCCGCATCGCCGGGCCATCTCCACGACGACGGGTGTCCAAGGCGGTCTGCCAACACACCAGAAGCGGCGACGAGGTGAGAGGCAATCATGATCTCCCGGGAGAGTTTCGCGGGGTGGTACCGAAACCGCTACGTGTGGGTGGCGGTGATCCTGATGGCGGTGACGGCCGGCGCGGTCGTGCTGGCCAACCCGGCCGGCACGGAGGCGGAGCCGGCGGATCTGCGAGGCCAGATCGTGTCCCGGATGCGCACCACGCTCGAACAGGCGGACCCGGGGCAACACAACCACGCCGGACACGGTGCTCAGCAGGTGGCCAGCGGGAAGGCGAAGCCGGCGGTCGTCTGCGGGGTCCACGTCTACGGCTACGAGCCGGCCGAGGTCACCGCGCTCGCCGACGTGCGGACGGTCTACGGCTTCCACCTCTGCGGGCTCGCCGAGCAGAAGCGCCCCTGGGATGTGGCGGTCAAGCTGGCCGGCCCGATCATCATGGACATGTCCACCGAGCCACCGGGCATCCAGGTGGTCGAGGCGACCGCCGACGTCATGTTCGTCGACCGGCTGCGGGAGATGTTCCCGGACAAGTACGCGGAGCTGGCGCTCAAGGAGGCGCTGGCCGACTCGGAAATGGCCAACCTGCGCCGCCGCTACGACGCCGCGGCCGGAAACTGAGCGAAGCTGGCCGGGGTTGGATTGTGAACCGCGGAGGGTGAGGCCGCGGGAGCGACGGTCCGGACCACCGCGGACATCGCGGTAGCTCAAGTCTCCACAATGGAATGGATCCACGGAGAGATCGGGGTCCACCTTGCCTTCCGCGGCCCGGCCGATGGCCCGCGGCGTGGCGATCCCGGCCAACTCGATCCACATCGATATGGAACAGATCCAGTCTTGATATTCATGTCGATCAATGCAATGGTTGTCGGAAGCGCTCCCATACCGACCTTTTCGTGCCGAGGAACGGAGGAATGAACAGTGCGTTCACACAAGTCCGACCAGTCCGACGGTCGATCCCGGCCAGCCTCCCGTCAGTCCCTGCGAGTGCTCGTCCTGCTGTTCGCCATGGTGGTCGGTATGCTGCCCTGGGCCGGCGCGGCCCAAGCCCACGGCACCATCATCAACCCGGCGAGCCGCGCCTATCAGTGCTGGAAGACCTGGGGCAACCAGCACACCAACCCGGCAATGCAGCAACAAGACCCCATGTGCTACCGGGCGTTCCAGGCCAACCCCGACACCATGTGGAACTGGATGAGCGCGCTGCGGGACGGCCTCGCTGGCCAGTACCAGCCCCGTACGCCGGACGGGCAGCTGTGCAGCAACGCCCTTACCAGGAACAACACGCTGAACCAGCCCGGAGCGTGGAAGGCGACCACCGTAAGCCGCAGCTTCACGGTCAACATGTACGACCAGGCCAGCCACGGTGCTGACTTCTTCCGGGTCTACGTCACCAAGCAGGGGTTCAACCCGGCCACTCAGAGCGTCGGGTGGGGCAACCTGGACCTGATCACGACGACCGGGCGGTACGCGCCGGCGCAGAACATCTCGTTCAACGTCTCGACCTCTGGACGCACCGGAAACCACGTCATGTTCGTGATCTGGAAGGCGTCGCACATGGACCAGACCTACATGTGGTGCAGCGACATCAACATCGTCTGATCCTGTAGGCGTCCGACAACCACGGCACTACTCCGGCCCAGGACCCTGGCGTCCTGGGCCGGAGTCCGCTACGAGAGGGAGCGGGCCAGCTCCGTCCGGTTGCGGACGCCGACCTTGCGGAAGACGTTGCGCAGGTGGAACTCGACGGTCTTCACCGAGACCGCCATCAGGTCGGCGACCTCCTGATTGCTGAGCCCGCCCGCCACGGCCGTCGCCACCCGCAGCTCCGTGGCGGTCAGCACCGAACGCTCCACAGTCGACAGACGGGGCATACCGCCGGTGCCCGTGGTGATTGCGTCCAGCTCGGCCGCGACCCGCGCGACGAGCCCGGCCGCGCCGGTCGCCGCGTACCCGCTGCTCGCCGCCTCCAGCAGCCGTACGGCGTCGGCCCGCCGCCCCAGCCGCGCGTGCTGCGTGCCGAGCAGCCACGCGATGCGCGCCTTGGAGAGCCGCTCGACGGGGCGGTTCAGGCCGGCGAGCACCCGCTCCACCCAGGCCATCACCGCCGGGTCCTCGGGCTCGGCGATCCAGGCCCGCCAGGCCGGCAGGGCCGGGGCGACCGGCCAGCGCAGCGGCGGGTCAGGCGTCCCCGCGAGCAGTTCGCGCGCCGCGTCGCGGTCGCCGCGCAGCGCGTGGTGGGTGGCGAGCTCCCACCGGTGCTCGTACACGAGACCGGAGTTGCCACCCACCTGCGCCCGGACGAGGTAGTCGACGACGCCGGCCCACGCCTCGACGTCGCCGCTGGCCAGGTGGAGCGCCGCGGCACACTCGGCGATGTGCGCGGCCACCCAGACCGAGCCGGAGCGGGCGGCCAGCTCCCGGGCGGCCGCGAGCTGCCGGGACGACTCGGCGAGGTCGCCGCAGAGCGCTTCGACCTTGACCAGCCAGGAGACGATCTCGGCCTGGAGGTCGAGGCGGTCGGCGTCGACCGCGTGGTGGTACGCCCGGCGCAGTTCGGCACGGCCGCGCAGCAGGTCGCCGGACCAGGCGTCGCCCATGCCGAGCATCGTGGTGAGCCGGGTCCGCCGCCCGCCGTCCACCTCGGGGCGCTCGGCGATGTCCCGCACCAGGTCGGCGAAGGTGGGGCGGACCAGGTGCGGGCGGATCGCGGTGAGGGTGGCGGTCATGGCGCACTCCACGTACAGCGGGTCGCCGGCCAGTCCGTGCTCGGTGAAGAGGCGCAGCGCGATGTCGAGGTCCCGCTCGGCGTGCTCGCGCCCGGCCCGTACCCGCACCACGCCGGCCAGGGTGTGGAAGAGGAAGTCCACCTCGGGGTGCGGTGGCCGGGGCGCAGCGCGGCGAGCCGGGTCACGACGGGTGCAAGGGCCGCCGGGTCGGCTGTGCGGGACAGCGCCAGGAACGCCTCGGCCAGCAAGCGGGCGGCCGCCACCGGGTCGGCCTCCCGGCGGGCGGCGTCCAGGAGCCCTTCTGCGTCGATCACGGCGTCGATTCTAGGGAGATCGTTTTCAGCCAGGATCTCCCTGGTACCCCTGGGTACTGCGGGTGTTCTGGTGGGAAACCGCCCGATAGTGCTGACTGTCCAGGTCACCGTTTGCCGCGACCTGGGAGAGGTGCAGGAGGCGCCGCCAAGTCGGCACCTCCTGCACCTCTGATCCGTCTATGGAATCGGGATATACGAGTAGCCGTCGAGCAGCGCGTACTGTCCGCTCCGCTTCGTCATCGTCACCGTATGCGTCCCCGGCGGCAGGTCCGCTTCAAAGACCGGAACATTCACGAACCGGGTCGGTGTCGCGGTGTCGACTGTGACGGCCGGGCCGCCGTCGACGGAGAACTCGACCAATCCCTGGTCGATGTTGCGCTCGCTGTGGATGCGCACCGTCGTGCCCGTGAACGTGATTGTCGCGGTGGCCCCGTTGGTCGTCGTGTAGAGGACATCGCCCTGATAGTCACCCTCGGAGCGGTTGCTTGAGAGGTTCCATCCGCTGGCTGTGACACTCGGGTGGGTTTCATTCACCCGCACCCAGGGATCGGGCTCGCCGAGGGAGATCGTTCGCCCTTCCAGTTCGTCAGGGACGATGACCTCGGCGAAGGTGGTGCCGACTCGACGCACGTCGAGCGGCTCGGCGGCTCCTGCGTAGACCTGCGTCGTATCGCTCAGCCCGCTGACGGCAAGGAGTACCCGCCCGTCGACCGCCCGGTCGGACACGAATCGAAGGCGCTCTTGTGCGACTGCGGAGAGCTCGGCCCAAGCCGGTTCGAGGCCAGCTTTCGAGATGATTCGCTTAGGCACATCCGCCAGCGAAGGCCGCTCCGGAATGACCGTGTTCCCCTCGACAGTGAGTGCGAGTGCCGGCGGCGAGCACGGGTAGGAGCCGATCTGGCCGGCGAAGTAGTTGCCCGTCGTCCACAGGTACCCGGCCGGCGAGCACCCGCCCTGGGATGCCCCGACCGTGTTCATCGCGACGTTGCCCTGCCAGCGGATGAACTGCGCCCCCGCGTCGTCGTAATACGTGAAGTTCGCGTGGCCGTCGCTGAAGGCGACGTTGCCGGTGGCGAGCATCCCGTTCTCCAGCGTCGCGTCGATGTCGAGCGATCCGTCCGGGGAGTACACGTACTGGGCCTGGTGGCCCTCGAGGTAGATCGCCCCGCCGTCGTGCAGATCCTGCATGTAGTTGTAGAGCAAGTTGTAGCTGATCTCGTTGCGCGCGTTCACGTTCTGGTTGCGTTCGGGAGCGCGGGCGTCGGTCGCGTGCCCCTGAACGATGCCGCCGGTGATCGCCGTGTAGGGCGTGTCGAAGATCTCGTTGTGCACGAGATCAAGGTCTTGACCGAACAGTACGGTGACTCCAGGCGCCGCCTTGTAGTCGCGTCCGACAGTGTGGATCACGTTGTTGGCGACACGGGTGTTGCGCACGATCTCGTTGTTTCCGATAACGTCCTTGGCGACAGCATCGGGGTCGGGCGTGCAGTTGTCCTTGATGCCCTGGTGCGTCGATGCGTCCAACGGTTGCGGGTCGAACGTACATCCGAGGTAGATGCCCGTGCTCGAGGTGTCCGTGATGTGGTTACCCTCGACGAGTGTGCGTTGCGCGCCGTAGCGGATGCTGAGTCCTGCTCCGCCCAAGGCGCGGAACGTGTTCCCGACGAATGCGATGTTCCTGCTGGCGCTCACGTCGATGTTTCCGAACGGCTGCGTCAACGCACCGTACGGGCAGGTTCCCGCAGGCGAGGTGACCGTGCACTTGCCCTGGTTCGGTGCGCCTGTAATGTGCAGGTTCGACTGCACCTCGGCGAAGCCCGTGTGCGAAGGCGAGAGCCAGGTCGCGTACGAGAACTGGATGCCCTCGAAGCGGATGTCGTGCACCGGCCGCGACAGGGTGCCAGCGACGGTCATCAGGCGTTCGAGGTGCGGCAGGGTGATGTCGGCATCCTCAATGTCCTGTCCGTCCGGCAGGGCGTAGTAGAGCTTGTGCGCGGCCTTGTCCAGGTACCACTCACCCGAGGAGAGCAATGACGGGTGGTTCTCGACCGAGGTCGGGACGGTGGAGGTCGACATGTTCGGAAGTCCGCCGCTTTCGATGGCGGCGCGATCCGGTCGTTTCGTCATGCCATCCCAGCACACCGGGCGCATGGTGACCGTGGTCGCAGTCTCGCCGGCGACCACGGAGTCGACGAGGCAGCGGGACTGGGTCCAGGGACCGGTCTTTCCGCTGTAAACGAACTCCACGCCGGCGGCGGAGCCGAGGCTCTCGAGCCAGGCCCGCGCCTTCGACTCGGTGACCGAGTAGCCGGTGGAGCTGCCACGCCATCCGTTCGTGAAGCCGATCTCGGCCGCACTGGCCTGTGCGATCGGCGCCCAGGCGCCGTCGACGTAGACCTGGCGGGTCGCGCTGCCTTCCGGAACGTCGGCGACCCACACGCCCCGCTCCGCATCGCTCAGCGACCACCCGGTAACGCGCGTGCCACCAGAGAACACGACGCTCCCGGGCCGCTTCGCCCGCCACACGACGGGAGCGCCCTTAACGCCCGAGTCTGCGGCCGAGAACTCGAGCGTGCGCTCGAGGTCGTATCGCCCACTCAAAATCGTGACCGTGACGGACTTGCCCGCGGACACCAGTGTCCTCGCCCGAAGCTGCGCGTCCTTGAGGGTGCAGGGCGCTGCCGCTGTGCAGCCCCTGCCTTTGCCGTTGACGGAGACGAACAGCTCCTTGCCGCTTGATGCCGAAGCGGGGGTCGCCGCGCCGAGCAACCCGACGGTAAGGAGAAATGATGCGGTGAGCACCCCCGCCACTCTGGATAGCATCGGATGTTTCATCATCACGTAGCTCCATCGCTCTCGTAACGTGCCCGCTACAGCGCGGAAACGTTCTTGAAGGCATCATGATTCATCCGATGTTTGAGCGCAAGACCACAGTGTCAACGGCCCGCGTGATCGTCCGACGGCGATCCCGGGTCGGGCTTGGGGTTGGGCTTGGACCGCGGACCTGGCAGCGGAGGTCGGGGATCTCGGTGAGCGCCAGCGAGCCGCCGGCCTGCGCGGTGCCCGCGGGAGCATGCGGTCCGCAGGTGACGCGGACCGGGGAAAATCGAATGTGGCCCCGACCCTGAAGATCTCTAGTGCCGTATGCGTGTGGACACGCGACGGCCTCACGGCGAGAGCATCGGCGGCGGATCCCCGGTGATGATGACCAGCCGGTGCTGCCGCTGGTCGAAGAGAATGGTCTGGCCATCGGACCGGCCCAGCAGCAGGAGTGCCGCCGGCTGCCCACCCAGGCTGGCGCGTAGCTGTGCGGTGACGCCTTGCGGATCGTCAGCCAGCACAACCTGCTCCACATTGACCTGTAGCGGGTCGTACCACGCTGATTGCCGCGGGCCCGGCGACAGCGTGGCGGCTTCGACGAGCAACACACCGGACCAGACGAGGAAGCACAACCCGGCCGCGGCCATCCACCGGCGGCCGGTCCTTTCCATGGCGCCGCGACGGACCTCGACCGTGGACAGGTCCGCGCTGAGCGCGGCCCGGCGTGCCTCCATCCGGGCCAGCGTGCGCCTCGTCGCCTCGGGTTGGGTCACGGCGTTGCTGCTGAGCACGTTCAGCAGGGTCTGGCTGCGGGTGTCGATCTCATTGAGCTCGTCCTGTAGCGCTTCTTCGATCCGGCCGGCCGCGAGGTGCGTACGGCTTCCCTTGAGCATCAGGGCGAGTATCACCACCAACAGCACGGCGTTGGCCGGCGCCACGCTCACCGCCAGGATCTCCGCGAAGCCCAGCCCGACAGTCTCCGGCGTAATGCCGTAATGAGCGAAGTAGACGGAATAGGAAATCCTCAACACGCAATAGAAGGCCAGGCCCGCTACCCCGGTGATGGCCGACCAGTGGGTGAGGATGTCCGTGACTGGGGATCGTCTCGTCACTCGACCACACCTCCGAATCGGGCGTGGACCGGACAGTACTATATGGACGCGCGCTTGAGCTGAGGGAGGCTGCGGTGGCCCGAGTCCTCGTCGTCGAGGACGAGCCCGCGTTCAGCGACGCCGTTGTGTACATGCTGGAGCGTGAAGGGCTATCCGCCGCCGTCGCCGCTGACGGGCACGCGGCTTTGGAGCAGGCTTCGACCGGTGAGTTCGATCTTGTGCTCCTTGATCTCATGCTGCCGGGAATGAGCGGTCTTGACGTTCTCAGGACGCTTCGCCGACGCGGCCAGGACATGCCGGTGCTGGTGGTGTCCGCACGCGACGCCGAGATCGACAAGGTCGTTGCCATCGAGCTCGGTGCCAACGACTACATAACCAAGCCGTTCTCCCCCAGAGAGTTGATGGCCCGGGTCCGTTCTCACCTGCGTACCCATGGAAACGCGCAGCCCGGCCCGACCGAGGTCGAGGCAACCGAGGACGTCGAAGTCGCGCAGGGCCAGCCACCCGGCAGCTCCGACGCCGCACCGCTGGATATCGTGCTGCGCCAATGGCTCCACGATGTCACCAACTCGCTCGCGGTGATTCGTACCGTGACGCAGATGTGGGGTGTCCGTGGCGGGAACACCGAGGAAGATCTGCGACTGATCGACCGCGCCGCCACTCATGGCATCCAGATCGTTCAGCAGCTCAGGACCGCGTTGACGTACACCGGGCAGAATCCGGCGGCTGAACTGCCGGTCGGAGCGGTCCACCTGGAAGAGGTCCTGGACCTTGTGGTGAGCCGGTTGCCCGTCGCCGACGCGCGGCGGGTCGTCCTGCGTGTCCCGGACGAGCCGACCACTGTGGTCGCCGAGCAGAGCCTGCTTTCCGGGGTAATCCTCAACGTCATCGACAACGCTCTGCGTGCCACCCGCGAGATGGCGGCCAAGACCGACGTCAAGGTGACCGTGCTGGATGCCGAGACGGTGGCCGTCGATGTGACGGACACGGGACCGGGATTTCCGTCCGGCCTGCTCAGCGAGCTGTTCACCCGGCCGCTGGAGCTGGATTCGGGGGCGGCGGCGCGTCCCGCTCAGGCGCCGGGCTCTACCTGGCCAAGCGGATTCTCAACGGTTGGGGTGGCGAGATAGCCGTCCTCGGCAGCCGACCTGGCAGCACCACCGTCCGGGTCACCTTGCGCCGCACCGATGAGGCACCCACGGGCACCGGTGACGACCTCGGTCTGGGCTCGGCCGAAAGCCGATCCGCCGCTCTGCCGGCCGGTCTGACCGCGCTCGTCGTGGACGACGACCCCGACTTCGCCGGTCTGCTTCGACGGCTGCTGGAAGGTCAGGGCATCGAGGTGCATGTCGCAGAGTCCGTCGCGGACGCCGAGGCGCTGTCCGCCGCGTACATCTTCGACATCGCGCTCATCGACTACCGGCTCGGCCCCGCCGACCAGCCCGCCAGGACCGGTCTGCACGTCGCCACGGCGGTACGGCGCACGAGCCCGAACGCCCTCGTCATCGTCCTGACCGGCTACTCCGATCGAGTGGTGGCCCGAGAAGCCATCCGGGTGCGGGTCGACGACGTCATCAGCAAGGCGGGCCTGACGGTCACCGAGTTCACTCGGACGCTGGCGGAGTCGTTGGAGCGCAAGCGTCAGCGCGACACCCAACTGGGCCCGGCATATCTGGAAAGCGTGGTCAACCAGAGCCTGGCGAACGTAGCCCACGAGCTGCGCAGCCCACTGGTGTCGATCATGCGGCAAACCGAGGCGCTGATCTCCGGGGCGCTGGGCAGCCTGTCCGGCGACCAGCACACCGGCGCGGCATCCATTTCGGACGAGGCCCGGCGCGGCCTCAACCTCATCAACGCTCACCTGGACCTGAACCGGATCGAACACCGGATCACCCGGCTGGAGCCCGCCGAGCACGATGTGGCGGCGATCCTCGCCGACGAGGTCGAGTCGTACACCGCACGCGCCGCCGCCAAAGGCGTCAGTATCAACCGGTCGACCCCCTCGGTGCCCACCGTGGCGCGAGTCGACCTGCCCAAGCTGCGCAGCGCCCTCAACCCGATCATGGACAACGCGCTCAAGTACTGCCGGGAACGGGGCCGCATCGACGTCGCGGTTCGCGTCCAGGACGAACACGTCGTCATCGAGGTGCACGACGACGGGCCGGGGATGCGGGCGGACGACGTGGACCGGGTGCTGCGGCCGGACACGTGGGGCGGCACGGCGCCGTCGCCTCGCGCTCGCGGGACGGGGCTCGGCCTGACCATCGCCCGGCGCTTCTCCGAACTTCACGGCGGCCATCTGGAGATCGGGTCGCCCCGGGATGGCGGGACCACGGTCCGGCTGTGGCTGCGGCAGTATCCACCGACCGAAGGAACAGACGATGTCGGGTGAACGGATTCTCCTCGTCGAGGACGACGGTTCCCAGGCCAAGCCGTTCAGCCAGATGCTGGAGTACCGGGGCTACACCGTCCGCTGGGCCCAGGACATCGTCTCGGCCACGCGGATCGCCCGCGAGTTCGACCCGCACCTGGTCATCGTCGACCTGCTGCTGGTGAGCACGGAGGCCGAGGCCGACGGCTTCGATGTGATCACCACGTTGCGCTCGGCGAGCTTCGCCACGCAGGCATTCGGGATCATGGTGTGGACCTCCCACTTCGTCAACGCCAAGGACGAGATCCGGGCGCTGCGCAGCGGCGCGGACGAGTACCTGCGAAAGGACGCCGAGTTCGGCCTGATCGAGGCCCGGCTGGAGGCGTTGCTACGCCGGATCAGGCAGCTTCGTGGATCTTGAGGGCGCCGGGGTGGATGCACGCGGCGTCCACCCCGGCGCTGGCCGTTACCAAGTAGCCCGCTATGCCAGGAGGGTTTCCAAGTCCTCTATCAGCTCCTGAGCTTCAGCCCGGCGCGGAAGCACCAGCTTGTACCCGACCTGCCGCACCGTACCGATCATCGACTCGTACTCGCTGCCGAGCTTCGCGCGCAGCCGCCGCACGTGCACGTCGACAGTGCGGTGACCGCCGAAGTAGTCGTAGCCCCACACCTCCCGCAGCAACTGGTCCCGGGTGAACACCCGACCCGGATGCTGTGCGAGAAACTTCAACAGCTCGAACTCCTTGAAGGTCAGATCGAGTGGCCGACCCTTCAGCTTCGCGGCGTACGTCTCGGGATCGATGGAAAGCTCACCGCTGCTGATGAGCGAGCCGGAAGCGCTGCCGGCCACGCCCGTCGTCCGGGTGGCCAGGAGCCGCAGCCGCGCCTCGACCTCGGCAGGACCGGCGGTCGCCAGGACCACGTCGTCCAGTCCCCAGTCGGCGGAGACCGCCACCAGACCGGCCTCCTGCACCACGGCGAGCAGCGGCGCCCGCAGGCCGCTGGTCCGCAGCGTCCGGCAGGCGTCTCGCGCCTCGGCCAGCGATTGCCGAGCATCCACCAGTACGACATCGGGATCAGAACCGGATGCCAGGGCGGACCGGTGATGACCGGCGACGCGCACGGAATGCGGCAGCAGATCGAGTGCGGGAAGCACCCGGCCGGCGGGCGCACTGCCGGGCTCGGCCGTCAGTACCAAAATCTCCACGCGGTCCCACCTCTCGGCCAGCTGGCAGAGCCCATCTGCCAGACAGCCTCCAACGGCAATGTTTCGGTTTCGGTGGTCGCATGTTTCTCCCCGCCATCCCTGCCGGCCCTTCAGGGCCGGGCGTCGGCTCCGTGCGGCTCGAGATCCGGTACCCCGACGCGGTCTCGACCGCCGAGCGGAGCTGGCGTTCGGGCGGGCGAGCGGCGGGACAGCAGGCAGCCGGTCAGCGCGGCGGCGAGGCCGGCCAGCCCGGCGGCCGCGAAGCCGCCGCCTGGCACGGTGAGGTCGATCGCCATGCCGACGACCGGGGATCCGAGCGCGAAACCGCCGCTCTGCGCCGAGGACTGTAGGCCTGTCGCCTCACCCCGCACGCCGGCCGGCGCCAGCCGGCTCACCGCGTCGGCCACCGTGGACAGGGTCGGCGCGGTGAGCAGCCCGGTGCCGGCCATGGCCACGCACAGCCAGGGCCAGTCGTGGGCGAACCCGGCGGGAATCGTCACGAGCCCGAGCAGGCCGAGCAGCAGCCACGTCGGCAACGGCCGGGGCAGCGCGCCGTAGATCAGCCCGCCGGTGACGGACGAGACGCCGAGCACCGCTACGACGACGGCGGCCCAGGACAGCTGACCTGCTTCCTCGAGCGTGGCGATGATGGCGAGGTCGACGCCGCTGAGCAGCATCGTGGTGCCGAACCCCATCGTCAGTACGGCGATCATGCCGACGCCCAGCCACTCCCGGCGCGGGGGCCGTCCCGCCGCGCCGGCAGCCACCTCGTCCGCGGCGCGAACCGGCGGGTTGAGCAGCGCGATCCCGGCGCCACCGGCCACGATCGCGGCACCCACCCCCACGCGACCACCTCGGGGGACGTCGCCGCCGCACACAGGATCACAATCCCGGGGCCCACGATGTACGACAGCTCGCCCTGCACCGATTCCAGCGCGAACGCGGGCCGGCGCTGTTCGGCCGTCGTCATCGCGGCGATCGCCTGCCTGGTCACCGACTGGGCCGGCACCATCAACAGGCCCGCCGCGAAGGCGGCGCCCAGCAAGACCCCGTACGGCAGGATCGGCACGCTCAGCCAGAACACGACCTGCACGACGACGGTTGCCAGCACCACGGTGCGCAGGCCCCGCCGGTCGATCATGCGGCCGAGAAGCGGCCCGCCCAGCGCCACCCCGGCGGTCAGCGCCGCCGCGACGCCTCCCGCCGCCGCGTAGCTCAGGTCCAGGCCCAGCACGATGTACAGCGTCAGCGCCATCACGTCAGCCGTGATCGCGGTACGGGCGAGCAGCGAAACGCCGAGCAGCGGTGCCATCCCCGGCACGGCGAGCACCTGCCGGTATCTGGTCACGTACCTGACGCTAGATCAACCGCCACGTTATAGGAATGACCAATCTTGTTGGAGTCGGCATAATGGATTCTTATGGCCAAGCACCTTGAACTCGTGCTGCTGCGGTCGTTCGTCACCGCTGTGCGGTCGGGCAGCATCAGCCGCGCCGCGACCGCGCTCGGGCATACCCAGCCCGCGCTCAGCCAGCAGTTGCGCAAGCTCGAGGGCGTTGTCGGCCGGCCGCTGCTGTACCGGTCGCCGGCCGGCGTCCTGCCGACGCGGGCGGGTGAGGAGCTTTTGCCGTACGCCGAACGCATCCTCTCGCTCTCCGCGGAGGCACTCAGCGAAACCGGGCGTACGCTGACCGGCCACTGCGGCGTCGGGCTGCTCGAAGATCTCGCCGCGACCCAGCTTCCGCAGGCCCTCGCCGACCTCGCCCGGCTGCACCCCGACGCCACGCTGGAGGTGCTCTGCCTGTCCGGCGGCGCGATGCGGGAGGCCTACGACGCGGGCCGCGTCCACCTCGTGCTCGACGAGGTGGAGGACCTTCCCGGACCCCCGCGCTGGACGGTACGCCGCCCGCTGGTCTGGGCGATCGGCCAGGGTGTGGACGTGGCCGCCGATCCGCTGCCGGTGGTGCTTTTCTCGAACACGTGCGCCTGGCGTACGGCGGTGGTGGAAACGTTGAACAATGCCGATCGGCGCTGGCGGGTGGCGTTCGAAAGCAACAGCCTCGTCGGTGTGCTCGCCGCGCTACGGGCCGGGCTCGGCGTCGCCGCGCTCATGCCGGTAAACGTCGAACCGGCCATGGCCTTCCACAACGCGGACGCCCTGCCCACCCTGCCGGACATCGAGCTCGGCCTCGCCCGGCACCCACGGACCGAGGGGGATCCGCTGATCGACGCCGTGGAGGCCGCGCTACGACGCATGACCTGAGCATGCTGGTTAACCGCATTCCGAGAGATGAACGCGGGTGCTTCCCGGTGAGATAGTGCTGATCGGCCGTTCAGGGGTCGGATCGAGAGGGTGCCGCCATGCGTCCATTTCGGGTTGACATACCGCAGCAGGACCTAGACGACTTGCACCGCAGGATCGACGCGACCCGATGGCCGGACGAGATTCCGGGCGTCGGCTGGACGCGCGGGGTGCCAGTGGAGTACCTCCGCGAGCTGGTCGAGTACTGGCGCACGGCGTACGACTGGCGGGCCGCCGAGCGGGAGCTGAACCGGTACCCGCAGTTCGTCACCGAAATCGACGGGGTCGATGTGCATTTCCTGCACGTGCGCTCCCCCGAGCCGAACGCGACGCCGTTGATTCTCACGCACGGCTGGCCCAGCTCGATCGTCGAGTTCCTCGACGTCATCGGGCCGCTGACCGACCCTCGGGCGCACGGCGGCGATCCGGCCGACGCGTTCCACGTCGTCATCCCGTCCATCCCTGGCTTCGCGTTCTCCGGGCCCACTGGGCAGACCGGCTGGGACGTGCCGCGGGTGGCGCGCGCCTGGGCCGAGCTGATGGGCCGACTCGGCTACGACAGGTACGTCGCGCAGGGCGGCGACTGGGGCATGGCGATCTCGCTCCGCCTCGGCCTGGCGGACCCGGAGCACGTCGCCGGCGTGCACCTCAACATGTTCGTCACCTTCCCGCCCAGCGACCCCGAGGCGCTGAACGGCCTGGACGAGCGGGACCTCAAGCGGGTGGAGCGCGCGGGCTGGTTCGCGCAGGACGGGCTCGGCTGGGCGAGGATCCAGTCCACCCGCCCGCAGACCCTCGCGTACGCGCTCACCGACTCGCCGGTCGGGCAGCTCGCCTGGATCGCCGAGAAGTTCTACGAGTGGACCGACTCGGCGAAGGCGCCGGAGGACGCGGTGAAGCGCGACCACCTGCTGACCAACGCGACGATCTACTGGCTCACCGCCACCGCGGGCTCGAGCGCGCAGCTGTACTTCGAGTCCAGCCACCTCGACGCGGACTTCGTGACCACCTGGGGCGGGCCGTGGCCGCTGGCGATGCCCGTCGGGGTGGCGGTGTTTCCGGCCGACGCCACGCCGCCCGTCCGCCGCTTCGCCGAGGGCCTCCTGCCGACGCTGTCGCACTGGACCGAATTCGACCGCGGTGGTCACTTCGCCGCCCTGGAGCAGCCCGACCTGCTCGTCGGCGACATGCGTACGTTCAGCCGCTCACTGCGGTGACCGAGCCACGTAGGCGACGACGTCCACCTCAAACTGGATCTGCTTGGTCAGGCAGTTCGTGATGGTGGTACGGGCGGGCTTGTTGTCGGTGAAGTACTCGGCGTAGATGCGGTTGTACTCCCCAGCCGGTCCTCGTCGCGGACGAACGCGTTGACCTTGACGACGTCGGCGAGCGTGAGGCCCTCCGCGGCGAGGACCCGCCGGACGTTGTCGATCGACCGGCGCATCTCCTCTTCGAAGGTACCGGGCACGATCCGGCCCGCCTCGTCGACCGACGCCTGGCCGGAGACGAACACCAGGTCCCCGCGCGCATCGACGGGCTGAACCGGGCGGTGTTGCCATCATGGGGGTCAGCCGGCATCGGCGCGCGTCCTTCCAACCGGGTCGGTACGAATGTGCAGCGTACCCTGCCTCAGGTCGGTGAACGGCCGGGCGTGAGGAGAGCAGGATGTTCCTACGGCAATTGGAATATCTCACCGCACTGGCCCGGGAAGGGCACTTCGGTCGGGCGGCGGCGGCGTGCTGGGTCAGCCAGCCCACGCTGTCGGACGGCATTCGCAAGCTGGAGGCGGAGTTCGGGGTCGCGGTGGTCCGGCGCGGTCATCGGTTCGAGGGCTTGACGCCGGAGGGTGAGCGGCTGCTCGCCTGGGCCCGGCGCCTGCTCGCCGACCGCGACCAGCTGATGGCCGAGTTCGGGCGGACCAGCCACCAGGGCCTGACCGGCCGGCTGCGGCTGGGCGCGGTGCCCGCCTCGTTGCCGCCGGTCTCGCTGCTCACCGGCCCGTTCTCCGCGCTGCACCCGGGCACCAGCCTCACCGTGCTGTCGCTGACCTCCGCCGAGATCCAGCGCCGCCTCGCCGCCTTCGAGCTGGATGCCGGCCTGACCTACCTCACTGGTGAGCCGCTGACCGGCTTCCGGACCATGCCGCTGTACCGCGAACGCTACGTGCTGCTGACCAGCCAGGACGGCGAGTTCACCGACCGCGCCGAGGTGGGCTGGGCCGAGGTGGCCGAGCTGCCGCTGTGCCTGCTCACCCCGGACATGCAGAATCGGCGCATCCTCGACGGACTGTTCCGGCGGGCCGGGGTGTCGGTCACGCCCCGCATGGAGACGAACTCGGTCTCCACCCTCTGCTCGCATGTCCGAAGTGGAGGGTGGGCGAGCGTGATCCCCCAGGCTTGGCTGGGACTGCTCGGCGTACCGCCGGGCACGCGGGTGCTGCCCCTGGTCGAGCCGACCGCGACAAGCACCGTCGGGCTCGTGGTGCTGGACCGCGACCCGCAGCCCCTGATGACCAGCGCGCTCATCCACGTGACGGAGGGCCTCGACCTGCAACGCAGCATCGACGACCTGGTACCGGTCTAGCTTTTGGAGTTGGGGTGGCGTCGGTGTCTTGTCGCGGATAAAGATCCAAAATCAAGGACGTTGGGCTACCGCGATGTCCGTGGTGGTCCGGACCGTCGCTCCCGCGGCCTCGCCCTCCGCGGTTGGGCAAGCTCACCCCCAGGTCATGGTCGCCCGACCACGACCTTCGCTGCCGGTCCGCGCTCCGGCCCAGCCTTTGTTTGATCGACGCTACGACGGGCTGCCGTCTGGCAGATCGTGGTACTTAGATGCCCTCTGGGGCAGTTCGATACCACGATCTCTCGATCCCGCGCGGGTCGGGGTTGGGCTTGGAGCGCGGACGTGGCAGCGGAGGTCGGGGATTTCGGCGAGCGCCAGCGAGCCGCCGGCCGGAGCGGTGCCCGCGGGAGCATACGGTCCGCAGGTGAGGCGGACCGGGGCAATACCTTGTTTCAGAAATTGAATGTGACCCCGACCCTGGTCCGTCGAACCGCTCGTCGCGCGCCCCCGCCGGCGGGGAGAAGGCTCGTAGGAACGATAGACGGCGGCAATCGGGGGTTCGGAGAATGCCCATTGTCAGCGCACCTCCACGGGATCAGGCTGAAGGACAACGGCGCCGGGCATACCTAACCAGCTGATCCAATGTGGAGGGCACCATGGCGAAAATCCTGTGCGTCCTGTACGACGACCCGGTCACCGGCTATCCGACCTCGTACCCCCGCGACGAGGTGCCGCGCGTGGACCACTACCCCGGCGGCCAGACGGTGCCCAGCCCGGAAAAGCTCGACTTCGTCCCCGGGCAGCTGGTCGGCAGCGTCTCGGGCGAGCTCGGCCTGCGCGCCTTCCTGGAGTCCCTGGGGCACACGCTGGTCGTCACGTCGGACAAGGAAGGACCCGACTCCGTCTTCGAGCGGGAGCTGCCGGACGCCGAGATCGTGATCTCGCAGCCGTTCTGGCCGGCGTACCTCACCGCCGAGCGGATCGCGAAAGCGGAGAATCTGCGGCTGGCGATCACGGCCGGGATCGGTTCGGACCACGTCGACCTGTCGTCGGCGATCGAGCGGGGTATCACCGTCGCCGAGGTCACCTATTCCAACAGCATCAGCGTCGCCGAGCACGTGGTGATGATGATCCTGGCGCTGGTCCGCAACTACATCCCGTCGCACAAGTGGGTCCTCGACGGCGGCTGGAACATCGCCGACTGTTCCGCCCGGGCGTACGACCTCGAGGCGATGGACGTCGGCACGGTCGCCGCCGGCCGGATCGGCCTGGCGGTGCTGCGCCGGTTGAAGCCGTTCGACGTCAAGCTGCACTACACCGACCGGCACCGGCTCGCCCCCGAGATCGAGAAGGAGCTGAACGCGACCTGGCACCCCGACGCCGAGTCGCTGGTCCGGGCCTGCGACGTGGTGACGATCAACGCACCGCTGCACCCGGAGACGGAAAACCTCTTCGACGACGCGCTGCTGGCGAAGATGAAGCGCGGCGCGTACCTGATCAACACCGCCCGCGGACGCATCGTCAACCGCGACGCGGTGGTGCGGGCGCTGGAGTCCGGGCAGCTCGCCGGATACGCCGGTGACGTCTGGTATCCCCAGCCGGCGCCGGCTGACCACCCGTGGCGGGGCATGCCGCACCACGGGATGACGCCGCACACCTCCGGCACCACGCTCTCCGCCCAGGCCCGGTACGCCGCCGGGACCCGGGAGATCCTGGAGTGCTACTTCCAGGGCCGGCCGATCCGCCCGGAGTACCTGATCGTCGACGGCGGCGCGCTGGCGGGCACCGGCCAGCACTCGTACAGCACACGCTAGCGATCTCACTCGGTCGAAGGTCCGCACCGGTAGTACCGCCGGTGCGGACCTTTGTGCCACGAACACCCTGGTCACAGACGTGCGGAAGCGGATTGACAGCCACTGCGGGTTGTCAGCCTCAATATCGTATTGCATACTGTACTCCCCATAACGCATACACCTCGCCCACTGCGAGAAGGGAGCGGCCCGTGCGAGTTGCAGTGCTCGGAGCCGGCGCCATCGGCGCGTATGTCGGCGCGTCCCTATGCCGCGCCGGAGTGGACGTGCATCTGATCGCCCGCGGGGCACACCTCGCCGCGCTGCGGGCCAACGGGGTGCGGGTGATCAGCCCTCGTGGTGACTTCACCGCACACCCGCATGCCACCGACGACCCGACCGAGATCGGGCCGGTGGACTACGTGTTCCTCGGTCTCAAGGCACATTCCTACCCGTCGGCCGGACCGCTGCTCGCTCCCCTGCTCGGCCCGGAGACCGCGCTCGTGGCCGGCCAGAACGGCATTCCGTGGTGGTATTTCCACAAGCTGCCCGGTCCGTACGAGGGCCAGCGGATCGAGGCGGTCGACCCGGCTGGCCAGACGTCGGCGGTGATGGCGCCGGAGCGGGCCATCGGCTGCGTGGTGTATTCGGCGACGGTCATCGAGTCACCGGGGGTGATCCGGCACCTGGAGGGGACCCGCTTCTCCATCGGCGAGCCCGACGGATCGGTGTCCCAGCGCTGCCTGCGGTTCAGCGAGGCGATGGTCGCCGGCGGCCTGAAGTGTCCGGTCGAAGCGCGGCTGCGCGACGACATCTGGATCAAACTGATGGGCAACGTCTCGCTCAACCCGATCAGTGCCCTCACCCGGGCCACCCTGGTCGAGATCTGTGAGTACCCCGGGACCCGCCGGATGGTCGAGCTGATGATGGAGGAGACGCTCGACATCGCCACGCGGGTCGG
Source organism: Phytohabitans flavus (assembly GCF_011764545.1). Taxonomy (GTDB): domain Bacteria; phylum Actinomycetota; class Actinomycetes; order Mycobacteriales; family Micromonosporaceae; genus Phytohabitans; species Phytohabitans flavus. Next base: position 3,492,773 of record NZ_AP022870.1, read on the forward strand.
CAGTACGCCGGGGATCTCGATCGGCAAGCGGATCGACGGCGCCCGGCGGGTGGGCCACCACAAGACCTCGATGTTGCAGGATCTCGAGGCGGGCAAGGAGATGGAGCTCGACGCCGTGGTGGCGGCCGTGGTGGAGATGGCCGACATCACCGGCACAGCGGCACCGACCCTGCGCACCGTCTACGCCGCGACGGACCTGCTCGCCAGGACGATGGCGACGCAGAGCGCCGGCCCAACGGTTCGGGCGGCCTAGCTCCGGCAGTCGAAGCAGCTTGGCGGCGGAGGCCAGAGCGTCCGCCGCGTACCTCTATTTCCGCAACTCATCTGGTCGGACGCCGCTGCCGGCCAGCCCCGCCTCACATTGACGCTCTGGAGGCTCCCGTGTCCCTGATTCGTAAACCCGGCACCGCCTGGGACGAGGTCTACGCCCGCTGCCGCGAGGCGGCGCCCGAGGCTTTTCACGACGACCGCCTGCTCAACTACTGGGGTGGGCAATGGCGGCGGGACGGCGCGCCGATCCCGGCGACCTCACCGGTGGACGGGACGGCAATCGCCGGCCCGCCGCAGGTGACCGCGGCTACCGCCACCGCCGCCACGCGGGCCGCCACCGAAGCCCACAGAGGGTGGGTGGCGGTACCGCTGGCGGAGCGCAAGGCCCGGGTCACGGCGGCGCTCGACGCGCTGCGCGAGCACCGCGACCTGCTGGCCCTGCTGCTGGTCTGGGAGATCGGCAAGCCGTGGCGGCTGGCCACCGCCGACGTGGACCGCTGTATCGACGGCGTGCGGTGGTACGTCGAGGAGATCGACTCCATGGTGGCCGGCCGGCCGCCGCTGCCCGGCCCGATCAGCAACATCTCCAGCTGGAACTACCCGATGAGCGTCATCATGCACGCCATGCTGGTGCAGGCACTGGCCGGCAACGCGGTCATCGCTAAGGCGCCGACCGACGGCGGGGTGAGCTGCCTGACCCTGGCCACCGCCCTCGCCGCCCGGCACGACCTGCCGTTGACCCTGCTCAGCGGCGGCGGCGCGGAGCTCTCCTCGGTGCTGGTCGCCGCCCCGGAGATCAGCTGCGTGTTCTTCGTCGGCGGGCGCAGCGTCGGCAGCCAGGTCGCTGCCGGGCTGGTCGACTCGGACAAGCGGCACGTGCTTGAGCAGGAAGGGCTGAACTGCTGGGGAGTCTGGGAGTTCAGCGACTGGACCACGCTGGGCGGCAACGTCCGCAAGTCCTTCGAGTACGCCAAGCAGCGCTGCACGGCGTACCCGCGCTATGTGGTCCAGCGCTCGCTCTTCGACGAGTTCCTGGCCGCGTACCTGCCGGCGGTCCGCGACGTCCGGTTCGGGCACCCGCTCGCCGTCGAGCCGGGGCAGGACGGCTTCCCGGACCTCGACTTCGGCCCGCTGATCAAGGACGCCAAGGTCAAGGAGCTGACCGACGCGGTGGACACGGCGATCGCCAAGGGCGGCGTACCCCTCTATCGCGGCTCGCTCGACGACGGCCGTTTCCTGCCCGGCCAGGACCGGTCGGCCTACCTGGCCCCGGTGGCGATCCTGGCCCCGCCCCCTTCGTCACCGCTGTTCCACGCGGAGCCGTTCGGACCTGTCGACACGATCGTGCTGGTCGACACCGAGGCCGAGCTGCTCGCCGCGATGAACGCCAGCAACGGCGCGCTTGTCGCCTCGCTCGCCTGCGACGACGAGGCGACCGCGCAGCGGCTCAGCGGCGAGCTTCAGGCGTTCAAGGTGGGCATCAACCGCCCCCGGTCCCGGGGCGACCGGCAGGAGGTGTTCGGCGGACGCGGCGCCTCGTGGCGGGGCGACTTCGTCGGCGGCTCGCTGCTGGTGCACGCGGTTACCGAAGGCCCGGCCGGCGAACGCCGGTACGGGAACTTCCCGACACACACCCACTACCCGGAGGTCTGAAACCATGGCCAGGATCCCCTGCATGGACGCGGTGGTCTCGGTGCTCGCGTCGGAGGGTGTGGACATCGCGTTCGGCTGTCCCGGCGCGGCCATCCTGCCGCTGTACGCAGCGCTGCGGCGCAGCGACATCAAGCACCTGATCGTGCGCCACGAGGAAGGCGCTACCCATATGGCCGATGGCTGGGCCCGTACCAACGGGCGGGTCGGGGTGGCCATCGGCACGTCCGGACCGGCCGGCACCAACATGATCACCGGGCTCTACACCGCGCAGGCGGACTCCATCCCGATGGTCTGCATCACGGGTCAGGCGCCGACCGCCAAGCTGCACCAGGAGGCGTTCCAGGCGGTCGACATCGTCTCGATCGCCAAGCCGGTCACCAAGTGGGCCGTCCAGGTCAAGGAGGCGGCGCAGGCACCGTGGATCTTCCGGGAGGCGTTCCGGATCGCCCGCTCGGGGCGGCCGGGGCCGGTCCTCGTCGACCTGCCGCTGGACGTCCAACGCCAGGACATCGAGTGGGACGCGAGCATCGACGCCCCGCTGCCGGTACCCACGGTCGAGCCACATCCGGCACGGGTGGAGCGCGCTCTCGACATGCTGCTGGCCGCCGAGCGTCCGCTGATCCTGGCCGGCGGCGGGGTCATCCTCGGCGAGGCGACCGACCTGCTGCGGGAGGTCGCCGAAACGCTGGACGTCCCGGTCCAGGTGACGCTGATGGGCAAGGGCGCGCTGCCCGAGGACCACGACCTGTTCGCCGGCATGACCGGCATCCAGACCACCCAGCGCTGGGGCAACGCCTCGTTCCTGGAGTCCGACCTGGTGCTCGCGCTCGGTGCCCGCTTCGGCGACCGGCACACCGGCGACCTGGAGACGTACCGCGGCGACCGGAAGTTCATCCACGTCGACATCGAGCCCACCCAGATCGGCAAGGTCTTCGGCCCCGACCTCGGCGTGGTGTCGGACACCAGGGCGTTCCTGGCGGCCCTGCTCGACGCGGTGCGGCGGCGCGACACGCACCGGGACCGTACGGGGTGGGTCTCCCGGGTCCGCACGCTACGCGGGACGCTCGGCCGCAGGGACGACTTCGACGCGGTACCGATCAAGGCGCCCCGCGTATTCCGCGAGATCAACGAGTTCTTCGGACCGGATACCTACTTCGTCACCGCGATCGGCCTCTACCAGATCTGGTCCGGGCAGTTCCAGAAGGTCTTCAAGCCGCGGCACTACCAGGTCTGCGGGCAGGCCGGTCCGCTCGGCTGGGAGATCCCGGCGGCGATCGGCGTCAAGTCCGCCAAGCCCGACGCCGAGGTGGTCGGCGTGGTCGGCGACTACTCGTTCCAGTTTCTGGTCGAGGAGCTCGCGGTCGCCGCGCAGTACAACATCCCCTTCGTACTCGTCATGTTGAACAACGAGTATCTCGGCCTCATCCGGCAGGCCGAGATCCCCTACGGCATGAACTACGAGGTGGACATCCACTACGACGAGTACGGCACCGACAATGTGAAGGTCATGGAGGCGTACGGCTGCTCCGGCCGCCGGGTGACCCGACCGACAGAGATCGCCGACGCGCTCGCCTGGGCCAGCAAGGAGTCGAAGCGGACGAGCCGCCCGGTGCTGGTCGAGGTCATGATCGAGCGCGAGGCGAATACCGCGCACGGCCTTTCCATCGCTCAGGTCAAGGAGTTCGAGCCGGTACCGGAGATCGAACCCGGAAATGGCGCCGCAGCCTGACTGGAACGCGCCCGTCCAGCTCCTGAGACATATTGAATGTGGGCGACTGTATGCTAAAAACCGGTCGGGCGCGACAGCGCCCGGCCGAGCAATCGCAGCCGGAGGTAGTCGATGACCGATCAGGAGGGCTCGAGCCCGCCGGCCGCCGGCGGAGGGCGGCGCAGTGCCATCCCGCGCGGCGGCGCCCGGGCCGCGCGACAGCCGCTGGAGCGGCCCGCGCCACTGCGTCAAGCGGTGTATGACGTCATCGCCGAAATGATCATCAGCCGCGAGCTGCGCCCCGGCGAGCACCTCGTCGAAAACGAGCTCGCGGCCCAGCTCGGTGTCAGTCGCCAGCCCGTCCGGGAGGCCCTACAGCGGTTGCAGAGCGAGGGCTGGGTCGACCTACGCCCCGCGCTCGGCGCCTTCGTGCACGTGCCCACCGAGGAGGAGGCGGACCAACTGCTCGCCACCCGCAGCCTGCTGGAGACCGAGTCGGCAAGGCTGGCGGCCAAGCAGGCCACCCCGGAGCAGGTCAGCCGGCTCTGGGAGCTCCAGAGCGCCGGCGAGAAGGCACTGAGCGACGACGACCAAGATGGCTTGGTCGCGGCGAACGCCGCCCTGCACGCGTACGTGGTGTCGATGTCCGGCAACAAGGTCCTCGCCGAGCTGATCGCGCTGGTGGACCGCCGGGTGCGCTGGTACTACGCGCCCATCGCCAAGTCCCGCGGCCGCGAGGCCTGGGACGAGCACGCCGCACTGATCGAGGTGATCGCCAGCCGAAACGGCCGGCGCGCCGCCGACCTGATGCGCCGCCACACCGAGCGCACCCGAGACAGCTACCACAAGCGGCGCATGGAAGCCTCAGGCAGCTAGGCCGTCCAGGCTCAGGGTATTTTTCCGCCGTCCGCGTCGCAGACCGTATGCTCCCGCGCGGGAGCAGCGGTCTGGACCCAATGTCACTCAGCCGAGTTTGGTCAAGGCGATGACTTTGGCGTTCTGCGGGGCTGCGCGGAGCGCCGGGTTGGGTCGGGTCGTTGAGGGGCCGGTCGGGCTTTGGGGAAATCTGTTGCTGCCATAGCGACCATGACTTTCCCCGGAATGGTTTCCGGCGCCGAGTCTGCGCCCTCCCGGCGGAAACTCTGAATCTAGTCGACTTTCTGCCGTCAGGACGACAGGAAGTCGCCTAGATCTCGCAGGCTTCGCCACAGCGGCACGTCGGGTTGGGCGCTTTAGCTCGTTTGTCCGCATGCCAGTCGGAGCACGCCAGTGATCGTGGTATTTAGCTGTCGCTATAGGAGCAGCTAGATACCACGATCTGCTGGATAGCGTCGAGGTGCGGCGCCGGTCGAGCGCTCACGATTCGACCGGCTCTGATCGGTACGCGCATGGGTGGGGTCGGGGCACTCACCGCCGGCGATGCCAGCCGAGGGGTTGTGGAACCGCGGAGGGTGGCCGCGGGAGCCGGCGGTCTTGACCCTGCCACTCAGCCTGAAGTGGTCAAGGCGATGACCTGGGCATTCTCTGAGGCCGCGCCGGAGTGCCGGGCACGGGCGGGTCCTTGGGCGTGTCAGGGCGGCCCAGGATGGCCTGACTTCATGATCGACTTAAGCTGAGCGGCATTGGGTCTGAACCACGACGGACGCCGCGTTAGCACAAATTCGTTGAATCTGGAGCTCTATCCGGAACACTAGGTCGAGGCCACCCTGACTCCGCGAGCTCTCTACCGAGATCTCGGGGTCGGGGCGGTCGAGGGCTGGGAGCTCCGGATCCGCGTTGCCGGGATCGAACCCTCCACACAAAGGCGGCCGATCAAGGCCGACGGTCGTGGATTTCCTTGATCGATGCAAGCAGCACGGTGTGGCGCTGCGATTGTGGCGAGGAATTACCTCTCCAGGGGCAATTTTTCGCCACGGACGAGCGGAGCGCCCACCGATCAAGGGAAAGCAGGCGGTCAAGATTCGCCGCCGGCTCTATGCATCGCGCGCGCCGGGGGCCGCTGCTCACCGCCGGCCGTGCCGGCCCCGGGTTTGGTCGTGAACCGCGGAGGGTGAGGCCGCGGGAGCAGCGGTCCGGACCACCGCGGACGTCGCGGTAGCCCAAATCTTCATTAGGCGATGGGCTCGCAGCCGCCATTGCGGGCGGACCCGATCACCCCGACCCCGAAGATCGTCAGACGGCGTCCGGCGGCGCAGGACGGAAGGCCGCTCGCTCAAGACCGGTGTGCGACCTTCCGCCCGGCACCGCCGGACGCCGCCTGCCCGCGAAGGCGGCGTTACTTGTACATGGTCTGGTTCATCGTGCCGGGGGCGTACGCGTCCGGGTCGATCCAGACGTTGATCAGGGACGGTAGCCCCGACTCGCGGGCCCGGCGCAGTGCCGGAGCGATGTCGGCCGGGTCGCGCACCTCCTCGCCGTAGCCGCCGAGCATCTTGGCGAACTCGGAGTAGCGCACGTCGCCGAGGGTGTTGCCGACCCGGCCGCGGGCTTCGCCGTACTTGGCCATCTGGCCGTACCGGATCTGGTTCATCGAGGAGTTGTTGCCGACCACGCCGACGAACGGCAGGTTGAACCGCACCATGGTCTCGAAGTCCCACCCGGTGAGGCTGAACGCGCCGTCGCCGAAGAGGCAGACGATCTCCTTGTCGGGACGCGCGTACTTGGCCGCGATGGCGAACGGCACGCCGACGCCGAGCGTGCCGAGCGGGCCCGGGTCCATCCAGTGTCCGGGTGCCTTCGGCTGCACCACGCCGCCGGAGAAGGTCACCACGTCGCCGCCGTCCCCGATGTAGATCGAGTCCTCGGTGAGGAACTCGTTGATCTCGTGGGCCAGCCGCAACGGATGGATCGGGCTGGCGTCCGAGAGCTGCCGGGGCAGCCGCTTCTCGTAGGCGGTGGTCTCCTGTGCGCGCAGCTCCTCGAACCACGGCCGGCGCCGCTGCGCACCGTTGTCGATCCGGCCCGAGGCGGCCTGCGCGACGGCCGCCAGGATCGCGCCCGGGTCGCCGACCAGGCCGAGGTCGATGTCGCGGTTCTTGCCGACGGTGCGGTAGTCCATGTCGATCTGGACCACTGTCGCGGACTTCGGCAGCCGGCGACCGTAGCCCATGCGGAAGTCGAACGGCGTGCCGACGATGATGATCAGGTCGGCGTTGTTGAACGCGTAGCGGCGGGACAGGTGGAAGTGGTGGGGTCGCCGGGCGGCAGCGTGCCGCGGGCCGCGCCGTTCATGAACGCCGGGATGTCGAGCCCGCGGACGAAGTCGATGGCCGCCTGGGAGCCCCGGCCCGTCCACACCTGGGTGCCGAGCAGCACGGCCGGCTTCTCGGACCGGACCAGGAGGTCGGCCAGCTTCTCGATGGCGGCCGGGTCGCCGATGCTCTTGGTCGAGGTCCGGTAGCGGCCGGGCTCCGGAATCGTCGCGTCGGCGAGGTTGACCTCGGCGTCCAGGACATCGCGCGGAATCTCCAGGAAGGACGGCCCCGGAGCGCCGTTGTAGCACTCGCGGAACGCCATCGACACCATGTCGGCGGCCCGGGTGGTGTGTGGCACCGTGGCGGCGAACTTGGTGATCGGCGTCATCATGTCCACGTGTGGCAGGTCCTGTAGCGAGCCCATCTTGTGCTGGCTGAGCGCGCCCTGCCCACCGATCAGCAGCATCGGGCTCTCCGCCCGGAAGGCGTTTGCCACGCCGGTCACCGCGTCGGTGGTGCCCGGGCCGGCGGTGACCACCGCGCAGCCGGGCTTGCCGGTGACCCGCGCGTACCCATCGGCCGCGTGCGCCGCGACCTGCTCGTGCCGGACGTCCACCACGGCGATGCCCTCGTCGACGCAACCGTCGTAGATGTCGATGATGTGCCCGCCGCAGAGCGTGAAGATGACGTCGACACCTTCGGCCTTGAGGGCCTTTGCGACCAGGTGCCCGCCGGAGACACGCTCCGGGTCACGGCTCGGCTCCTGCAGGATCGGGTCCACGACGGCCTCGGTCGCGGTCTGCACCATTGCTCTCAACTCCCTTTCGTCGCCGCCGGTGACCCCTGTCGGCTCCGCTCTGACGAGGGACCGGCGATGTGGGCGGGAAACCCCGCGTATTGCATACCGTATGGGGTAGGCAACAATCGTCGCCCCTACGACAGCGAGGTGTCTAGAGGGGCTGGTCATTTTCCCGCCAGGCAGGCTGCCTGACAGGCGTGGCGTTGGTCACTAGATTGTTTTTTGTATACCGGATGCCGTATCCTGAGTCCGGTAGTCAGAGACCGAGTTTGCCGGTACGAGACACCTACGAAACAGGTTTGTGGTGCCATGGAGTCGGGTAGCCCGCCACAGTGGACCGCCCGGACCACCGACACCACGTCGGCTCGCAGCGTCGCGGCCGCCGACCCGCCAGCTGCCGACACCGGCGACGACGTCCACGACCGATCCGGCGACCCGGGGTGCCCGGCCCTACCAGGCACCCCCGGGTGTCCTGCCGGACCACCGGCACGACGGCCAAAGGGCCGGCGACCGGTGCGCACGGTCCCGGGAAGCGCCGTTTCCCGGGAGTTTCAATGATCAGGGGTGATGTCATGAACACGTGGCGAACGCTCGCGCGTTCCCTCGACCGGCTCTCCGACCGGCTGGCGCTGCCCGCCGGATTCGCCGCGGACGGCCGCTCCCTCGGGCTCGGCCTGGCGGCCGCGCTGGAGGCCGAGCGCCGGGCCGCCCGGCCCACCGACGCGGACATCGAGCGGTTCCTCCAGGGCTCCTCCTCCGCGGAGGATGACCTGGCCAAGACCTGACCGGCATCGCCGTGTTGTCCTTTGGGCGGGTGCCCGCGAGGACAACACGGCGACGGCGGCGGGGACACGACACACGCCGTTCAGCGCGCGTCCCGGTCGGCGACTACGGGCTCGGCCTCAGCCGCCTCCCCCGGTGCCGCACCGGCCAGACGCCGCTCATCCCGGCGCGACTTCACCAGGCTGGCGACCGTGGTGACGGCCAACGTGCCGACGATGACCCCGAGCGAGACGGAGATCGGCACCTCCGGCGCCCAGTGCACCCCGTCGTGGTGCAGCGCTTCCAGCACGAGCTTGACGCCGATGAAGGCCAGGATGAGCGCCAGGCCCTTGCTGAGGTACACGAGCCGGTCGAGCAGCCCACCGATCAGGAAGTAGAGCTGCCGCAACCCCATCAGCGCGAACGTGTTCGCGGTGAAGACCAGGTACGGCTCCTGGGTGAGACCGAAGATCGCCGGGATCGAGTCGAGCGCGAAGAGCAGGTCGGTGGTCCCGATGGCGACCATGACGATCAGCATCGGCGTGACCATCAACCGGCCGTCGACCCGGGCGAACACCGAGGAGCCGCGGTACGTCTCGGTGGTGGGCAGGATCCGCCGTGCCGTACGCAACGCCACGTTCTCCGAGAACTCGTCCTCCTGCTGCGGCCCGACCAGCTTGACCGCGGTGTAGACCAGGAAGGCGCCGAAGATGTAGAACAACCAGTCGAACCGGGTGATGGCCTGGGCGCCCGCCGCGATGAAGAGCCCTCGCATGAGCAGTGCCAGGACGATGCCGATGAGCAGGACCTTCTGCCGGTACCGCAACGGCACCGCGAACCGGCTCATGATGATGACGAAGACGAACAGGTTGTCGACGCTGAGCGAGTACTCGGTGAGCCAGCCGGCGAAGAACTGTCCGCCGTACGACGTGCCGGCGGTCGCCATCACGACGAGCCCGAAGGCGACCGCGGCCAGCACGTAGAAGCTCACCCAGGCCACGCACTCGCGCATGGACGGGTCACGAGGGTTCCGGGCTACCAGATAGAAGTCGAAGGCGATCATCACGAGGAAAACGACGATCGTTATGGCCCATACCCAGACCGGCAAGCTCATGACTCTCCCTTGGAACGGAGTAGGGACCGGCGGCCCGTCTCGGCACGGGCGCGCCGGCGGGCTTCCCGAGCCCGCCACTGGGCCTCGGCGTGGCGCAGATAGAAGGAGTACAGGCGCTCAGCCCCGGGTTGCGGTGCCGGATCCGCCGCAGCCAGCCCGGCGCGATCCGCTCGTGCAGCCAGCTGAACCCGATCGCGAAGCCGAGGCTGACGATTGCCTGGTAGGCGAGGAACCCGAGCACGTCCGGCGGCAGCGCCGGCGCGCTGCCGGTGAGCGGACCGATCAGCACCTCTTGTAGCAGCCGGGCGACGGGGAACCCCACGAGCCAGTAGAGCGCCGCCGGGGCGAACACGCCCGGCGAGACGACGCCGCCGGCCTGGAGCAGCCCGAACCCGCCGCCGATAAGCGCCAGCGGCAGGCCGAGCGCCATACCGGCGGCGACCGACCAGCCGACGGGCTGGCCCGCGAGGAGGGCCAGTCCGAGGGCCGCCAGCCCGGCGAGCAGCCCGATGCCGGCACCCGGCAGGGCGAGCTCGCCGGACCGCCGCAAGCGGTTGCCGGTCATATGACCACGCCGAACCTGAACAGGCTGTAGATCAGCATGCCGAGGTAGAACACGGCACCGAAGCCGATCACCAGGTTCTGCACGATGCCCGGACGGATGGGTTTCGGCAGCATCCGGTTGTTCACCAGCAACAACACGATGCAGTACGCGCCCATCGCGAACGTGGACAGGAACGCCAGCACGTCCAGGATCGCGCCCGGACCGTCGGCAGGGCCGAAGTTCAGGATCAGGATGCCGAACGTGATGACCCCCCAGAGGAAGCCGGCGTAGAGCTTCGACACGCTGAACCGCTTCGCACCGGGCACGAAGTGGTAGGTCATGTCGGCCTGGCCCCGGGAGAACGAGTCGAACAGGCCCAGGGTGGCGTTCAGGCCGATCAGCGCGATGAAGCCGAGGAAGACCCCGTGCAGGACCGGCGCGCCGGCCGAGGCGAAGGCGTCCGCCATCGCGGTCAGCGACGCCTCCCGGTCACCACCGCGGATCACCTCGCCGACGTTGGGGTTCTCCCGCGCGGCGGTCTGGGCGAGCACGGTGAACGAGACGGTCACCAGCATCGTGATGCCCCAGAAGAGCAGCACGGCGTCGAAGGTCACCCACCGCCGCCAGCCCTTCCACTTCTTCATCTCCTCCGGGTCCGAGGTGTCGAACATGAAGCCACGCGAAGGCATGGCCTCCTGCTCGCCGGCGTGCCGCAGGCCGCGGATCTTGGGGATGTGCGCGCCCATGCCGGCGCCGGAGTCCCGCAGGTGCAGCGTGTACCACATCTGCTGCATGCCGGACGGGCCGGCGAACGCGATGGCCCCGACCAGGACCGGGAACCAGGTCGCCGACATGGCCTCGTCGGGCAGGTAGCCGAAGTGGAACATGCCGGCGAGCGTGCTGGTGACGTCGCTCCACTGCCCCACGATCGAGGCGACCACCGAGGTGCCGACGACGAGCACACCGATCAGCAGGCCGAGCAGGCTTTCCAGGAGGGGATAGATCACCTTCGCCAGGCTGAACACGACGCCGACCAGGATCAGACCGACACAGGCGGTGACGGTCCAGGGTATCCCGGTGACCTCCTCGAACGCGGCGGCACCGGTGGATAGGTGCCCCGGCCAGATATAGACCAGGATCGCCACGCTGAAGAAGAACCACATCAACGGTTTGAACACCCGGGCGGCGCCGAAGAAGATGCTCTCCCCAGTCGCCATCGCATACCGGGCCATCTCCAGCATCACGAACGCCTGGAGCGTCACGCCGATCAGGAACAGCCAGCGGATCTCCGGCCCGAAGACCAGGACCAGGCGTGGCCACATGTACGCCTCGCCCATGCCCACGCCGAGGGCGACGAGGAACACGGTCGGGCCGAGCAGGTGGATCGACGGCGGAGCCTTGGGCAGTGGCCGGATCGGCATCGGTTCGAGCTTTCCGGCCCGCCATACCCGCTCGTCGCTAGTGACGCCGGTGCCGGCGCCGGTTGGTGCGCTTGCTGTTTGTTGGCTCGGGGTAGAGGTGTTCGAAGCGTCCACTCTGGACCTCCTCAGGACCATTGGGGCACCGGGCGGGCGGTTCCGGATCCGGCGATGTGTCCTTTCGACCCCTGGAGCGGGAGCGGCTCGTATCCCCTAGTCGCCGCTCCAGTGGCCCGTGGTGGCCTGGTTGCGCACGCTCAGCGGCCGTCCGTCGTGCCGTCGCCGAGCAACCCGGCGGACCGGGCCCACCGGTACTTCGCACCGAGCACCGCGACCGGCTTCTCCGTGGTGTACGGATAGGCGACGATCCCGTGCCCGTACAGGTGTTCGCTGGCCTCCTCGACCTCGACGTCGCCGGCGAGCGAGGCGACGACGGGCTTGTGGATGCCCTTTCTCCGGAACTCTTCGACGACGTCGACCACCAGTTCGGCGAAGACCATCGGCGGTGTGACGATGGTGTGCCAGTAGCCGAGGATCAGCGAGTGGATGCGCGGGTCGGAGAGGCCGAGCGCGATGGTGTTGCGGTATGTCGACGGCGGTTCGCCGCCGGTGATGTCCACCGGGTTGCCGGCCGCGCCGAACGGCGGGATGAACGTGCGGAACGCCTCGTCGAGGTCTGGCGGGATCTCCATGAGGGTCAGCTGGTTGTCCACGCACGCGTCCGAGAGCAGCACGCCCGACCCGCCGGCGCCGGTGATGATGACGACGTTCTCGCCCTGTGGGGTGGGCAGCAGCGGGATGCCCCGGGCGTACTCGAGCAGGTCGTTCAGGCCCGGCGCGCGGATCACGCCGCTTTCCCGCAGGATGTCGTCGTAGACCTTGTCGTTGCCGGCGAGCGCGCCGGTGTGCGAGCTGGCCGCCTTGGCCCCCTGGTCGGTGCGACCGGCCTTGAGCACCAGGACCGGCTTCGTGACCGACACCCGCTTGGCGGTCTGGGCGAACGATCGGCCGTCCTTCAAATCTTCCAGGTGCATCGCGATGAGCTGGGTGTTCGGGTCGCTCTCGAAGAACGTGAGCAGGTCGTCCTCGTCGATGTCAGCCTTGTTGCCCACGCCGACGATCGCCGAGACGCCCATCCGCGCGGACCGGCTGAAGCCGAGGATGGCCATCCCGATACCGCCACTCTGCGAGGAGAGCGCCACCCCGCCCTTGACGTCGTACGGCGTGCAGAAGGTCGCGGAGAGGCTCTCCGGCGTGTAGTAGTAGCCGTAGATGTTCGGACCGAGGATGCGTACCCCGTGCTCGCGGGCGATCGCGACCACCTCGGCCTGTAGCTCGTGGTTGCCGGTCTCGCCGAAGCCCGACGGGATCAGGATCGCTCCGGCCGCCCCTTTCGCACCGACCTCGGCCAGCGCCTGCGGGACGAACTTGGCCGGTATCGCGAAGACCGCGACGTCGACCGGGCCGGGGACGTCGCTGATGCTCTTGAACGCCTTGCGGTCCAGGATCTCGGTGGCCTTGGGGTTGATGGGGTAGATCTCCCCCTGGTAGCCGCCGTTCACCAGGTTTCTCATCACCGAGTTGCCGATCTTGCCGGTCTCGGCGGAGGCGCCGATCACCGCGATCGACTCCGGCCGCATGATCCGATTCATGCTGGCCAGGATCTCCTCGTCGGTGTAGCGAAACGGGTCCTCCGAGGCGGCCGGGTCGACCAGGATCCGGACGTCCACCGCGGTCGCGCCGGTCGAGGTGGCCAGCACCGGGTTGAGGTCGACCTCGACCAGCTCCGGGAAGTCGGTGACCAGGTGGGAGAGGCGGACGATCAGGTCGGCCAGGGCCTCCCGGCTGGCCGGCTCGGCGCCCCGGACGCCACGCAGGATCTCGGCCGAGGCGATCCCGTCGATCATCGACAGGGCGGTGGCGGTCTCGGTCGGTGCCAGCCGGAACGTGACGTCCTTGAGCACCTCGACGAGTACGCCGCCGAGGCCGAAGGCGACCACCTTGCCAAACGTCTCGTCGGTGACCGTACCCACGATCACCTCGTGGCCGGTGGTGAGCTGTTGCTGCACCTGCACCCCGACGATCCTGGCATCCGCGCGGTGGGCCCGCGCGTTGGCGATGACGGTGTCGAAGCCGGCGGCCACCTCCGCAGCGGTCGTCAGCCCCACCAGCACACCGCCGGCCTCCGTCTTGTGCAGGATGTCCGGCGAGACGATCTTCAGGACCACGGGCAGGCCGATCGTCTCGGCCAGGGCCACGGCCTCGCCCGCGGTGGTGGCCAGCCCTTCGCCCGGCGTGGCGATCCCGTAGGCCTCCACCACCTGCCGGCCTTCCGGTGCGGTCAGCGAGCTCCGTCCGTCCGCGGTGGCCGCGTCGAGAATCCGGCGCACGGTCACGGGGTCGTAGCCGCTTTGGGTCAATGGCATGTCGTCGTCTCCTTGGGAAACTCAGATGGCGCCGGCGACGCGCAACTCGTCAACCTGCTGATCGCTGTAGCCGATCTCGGCGAGCACCTCCTGGGTGTGCTCCCCGAGCAGCGGCGAACGCTCGACGTCGACGTGCGAGTCGGACAGCTTGATCGGGTTGCCGACGGTCTTGTACGCCCCCGCTGGGGGTGCTCGACCTCGACCACCGAGCCGAGCTCGGCCAGGGTCTCGTCCTCGACAAGTTCCTTTGTGGACATGATCGGTCCACAAGGGATGTTGTACGCGTTGAGCTTTTCCATGACCTCTTGCTTGGTGTGCTGCTCGGTCCACTCCTCGATGAGGGCGAACACCTTGTCGAGCTTGGAGAGCCGCACCTGCGGGGTATTCCACCCCGGGTCGTCGGCGAGCTCCGGCCGGCCGATGAGCTCGGCGATCGGCTGCCAGCCGACGGGCTGGATGATCACGTAGATGTAGTCGTTGGGCCCGCCCGGTGCGCAGCGGACCGCCCAGCCGGGCTGCCCGCCGCCGGACGCGTTGCCGGAGCGGGGAACCTCGGCGCCGAAGCTCTCGTTGGGGTACTCCCCCAGCGGGCCGTGCGCCAGCCTCTGCTGGTCGCGCAGCTTGACCCGGCACAGGTTGAGGACCGCGTCCTGCATCGCGACCTGGACCCGCTGACCGCGTCCGGTCTGGGTGCGCTGGTAGAGCGCGGCCAGGATGCCGGCGACCAGGTGGATACCGGTGCCCGAGTCGCCGATCTGGGCGCCGGTCGCGGTCGGCGGCCCGTCCTCGAACCCGGTCGTGCTCATCGCGCCGCCCATCGCCTGGGCGATCACCTCGTAGGCCTTGAAGTTGGCGTAGCGGCCGGGCCCGAAGCCCTTGATGGAGGCGTACACCAGGCCGGGGTTGATTTCCTGTAGCCGCTCCCACGGGAAGCCGAAGCGCTCCACGACGCCGGGCCCGAAGTTTTCCACCAGGATGTCCACTCCGGACACAAGCCTGGTGAAGACCTCCTTGCCCTGCGCGTGCTTCATGTTGAGGGTGATGCTGCGCTTGTTGGCGTTGAGCATCGTGAAGTACAGGCTGTCGACGTCGGGGACGTCGCGCAGCTGGGTACGGGTGATGTCACCCTGCCCGGGTGCCTCCAGCTTGATGACGTCGGCACCGAGCCACGCCAGGATCTGGGTGGACGAGGGACCGGACTGTACGTGCGTCATGTCGAGGACCCGGACGCCCTCGAGGGCCTTACCCATGAGCACCTCCTGTGCGGCTTTCGGGATTGCATACCGTATGGGGTAGGCAATATCGTGGCCCATGTAACAGCGGAGTGTCTAGGGGTAGCGGAACGTTTCCGCGAAGCCTTTCGGTGGACCGGCAGACCGGGATCCACCCCCGCGCCGCACCTCTAGGACCAGCTTTTTGATGTCCGCCACCCGTTTCTCCATTCCGCCGGCGGGCGTCACCTACCAAAGGTCGAGAGGAAGGAGGCCAGGTGGATCTGTTGGAGCACCAGGCGCAAGAACTCTTCGCCAAGCACGGCGTACCGGTCAGCCGGAGCCGCGTCGCCACCACCCCAGACGAGGCCCGGACAGCCGCCGCCGAGCTCGGCGGTCGTGTGGTGGTCAAGGCACAAGTGCGGACCGGCGGCCGGGGCAAGGCCGGCGGCGTCCGGCTGGCCGACGGCCCGGACGCGGCACGCGAGGTCGCGGCCGCGATCCTGGGCATGGACATCAAGGGACACACCGTCCGCAAGGTCCTGGTCGCCGAGGCCAGCGAGATCGTCGACGAGTACTACGTATCGCTGCTCCTCGACCGCTCCAGCCGCGCCTTCCTCGCCCTGGCCTCGGCCCAGGGCGGTGTCGACATCGAACAGGTCGCCGCCGAGACACCGGACGCGCTGGCCCGGCGCCAGGTGGACCCGGCCGGCGGAATCGGCTGGGAGAGCGCACTGCGACTGGCCACCGAGGCCGCCCTGCCGGCCGACGTTCGCGGCGACGTGGCCGACCTCCTGGTCCGCCTCTGGGCGATGTTCCGCGAGGAGGACGCCACACTCGTCGAGATCAACCCACTGGCCCGCCTCGCCGACGGCACGGTACGAGCGCTGGACGGCAAGGTGACCCTCGACGACAACGCCCGCTTCCGCCAAGCCGGACACCCACGGTTCGTCGACGTCAGCGCCACCGACCCACTCGAGGCCGCCGCCGCCGAGCGGCACCTGAACTACGTCAAGCTCGACGGCGAGGTCGGCGTGATCGGCAACGGCGCCGGGCTGGTGATGAGCACCCTCGACGTGGTGGCCCGCGCCGGCGAGCAGTACGGCGGCGTCAAACCGGCCAACTTCCTCGACATCGGCGGCGGAGCCTCGGCCGAGGTGATGGCGAACGGTCTGGAGATCATCCTCGGCGATCCCGCGGTACGCAGCGTCCTCGTCAACGTGTTCGGCGGGATCACCGCCTGCGACGCCGTCGCCAACGGCATCGTCCAGGCGGTCGGGCTGCTCACCAGCCGGGGCGAGCCGATCACCAAACCCCTGGTCGTCCGGCTGGACGGCAACAACGCGGCGGAAGGGCGGCGGATCCTCGCCCAGGCCGCGCTCGGCGGCGTACGCACCGAAGACACGATGGACGGCGCGGCTCGGCTCGCCGCCGCACTGGCCGGCAAGGGGCATGACAGCCATGGCAATCTTCCTCACCGAGAAGAGCAGGGTGCTGGTCCAGGGCATCACCGGCACCGAGGGGAGCCGCCACACCCGGCGGATGGTCGCCGCCGGCACGAACATCGTCGCCGGGGTAACGCCGGGCAAGGGCGGGCAGGACGTCGACGCGATCCCGGTCTTCGACAGCGCCGCCGAAGCGGTCCGGACCACCGGGGCCGACGTGTCGGTCGTCTTCGTGCCACCGAGGTTCGCCAAGGCCGCGGTGGTCGAGGCCATCGACGCCAAGCTGAGCCTCGTGGTCGTGCTGACCGAGGGCATCCCGGTGCACGACACCGCGACCTTCTGGGCCCACGCTCAGGCCACCGGCAACACGACCCGGATCATCGGGCCGAACTGTCCGGGCCTGATCAGCCCCGGCCAGTCCAACGCCGGCATCATCCCCGCCGACATCACCAAGCGCGGCCGGATCGGCCTGGTCAGCAAGAGCGGCACCCTGACCTACCAGATGATGTACGAGCTGCGCGACTTCGGCTTCTCCACCTGCGTCGGCATCGGCGGGGACCCGATCGTCGGGACCACCCACATCGACTGCCTCCAGGCGTTCGAGGACGACGACGAGACCGACGCGATCGTGATGATCGGCGAGATCGGCGGGGACGCGGAGGAGCGCGCGGCGGAGTACATCAAGGCCAACATCAGCAAGCCGGTCGTGGGCTACGTCGCCGGCTTCACCGCCCCGGAGGGCCGGACGATGGGCCACGCCGGCGCGATCGTCTCCGGGTCGTCCGGCACCGCGTCGGCCAAGCAGAAGGCGCTGGAGGCGGTCGGGGTCCTGGTCGGCCGGACGCCGTCGGAGACCGCGGCGCTGATGCGTGAGATGTTGCTGGCCCGCTGAATGAGCTGCCGGGTGTCCGTGCGGTAGGGCCGGGCACCCGGTACCCTCCTGGCGACTCGCATCAGCTGGGTGGTGACGGCGGTCTGTCCGGGTGTCGCTTGGCGAGGACGGCGTCCGAGATCACGATGCCGAGCAGAACGAGAGTGGGGCCGACGGCGACGGCCAATGGCGGCAGGAAGATCATCGCTGGCGAGATGCCGGCAAGCGATAGTGCCCCGATCACCCGAGAGTGGGACATCCGCCCGTATATCGCGTGCCCGAACAGGAAGCGTCCGGTCAGGTACAGGACGGGCCCGCCGATGACGGCGCTGATCCGGGCCGGATCGGTGTGCCCGAGCGGCTGCTCGATGACAAGTTCGAAGCCGGCGTCGGTGACGACGATGCCGGCCACCATGATCACGTGAGTGATCAAGGCCACGCGAGCGAGGCGGGCTGGCGTGTGAGCTGCCTGGATGGCGGCGGGCAGCAGTGCGGCGGCCTGGAAGAGATACGTCCGCCACAGCAGCACGGTGGTCACGAACGACACGAAGAACGCCGCGACGGCGCCAGGGCTTGACACGTGCGCGCCGTCGGCGACACCGCTGACCGCGATCAACTCGCCGAGGGCGATCGTGACGAACTGCCGGTAGCGCTCGCCCAGGTGCTCGGGGTCGACGGGCCACCGTGACACCAGCGCCACGCGGAAATTCCAGGGCGCGGCGAAGACCATGATAAATGCCGTGTACTCGATGGCTACCGCGAGCGCCCACAGCGCCGCACGCACGTCACCTTCCGTGAGAGTCGCCCCGACAAGCCACGGCACGGCGGATACCACGAACCACAGCAGCACCCCCAACGATCGGCGCTGGGCTTGGTGGCCGCGCAGGGCGAAAATGAGGATGAGGCCACGGCCGATATGGATCCCGACGTAGGTACCGGCGAAGGCCAACCCACCGGAGCCGAATGCGTCGGGCAGCGTGACCGCCAGCAACAGGGTGCCGAACATGGTCCCCGCGAAGATCACCTGAATCTCCGGCTGCTGCGGGTCGTACACGTGGGTGACCGGTGCCATCACGAACCAGAGCATCAGCAGTGCCAGCAGCAAGAGCAGCGCTTCGCTCGCCCGGACAGATGGCTGCTCAGACGTGATGCCTTCGAGGAGCACTCCGGAGAGCTGGGTGAGCGCGAAGACGAACACCAGGTCGAAGAAGAGCTCCAGGTAGCTGATCCCCAGCGGTCGCCCCGGTTTGCGGAACAACCTCTCTGCCCTGTGTGACGCCATAGCTCGCCCGTTTCCACCGGTACTGTCCCCTATTAGGAACTTCGTACCATGCGGCGGGTGAGCCCGCGCCGGAGCAGCTCAAATCTCGGTCTTGGTTTGGGTCCTCTCCGCGAGGCCGGAGGCTAGGCGGTGGGCGCCGGCGTAGACGTTCATCGAGGCGCCGCGCAGGAAGCCGATCAGGGTCAGCCCGGCGTCCTCGGCCAGATCCGCGGCGAGCGAGGACGGCGCCGAGACCGCCGCCAGGGCCGGGATGCCGGCCATCACCGCCTTCTGCACCAGCTCGAACGAGGCCCGCCCACTGACCATCAGGATGCTGTCGCGCAGCGGCACCCGGCTGCCGCGCAGCGCCCAGCCGACGACCTTGTCGACCGCGTTGTGCCGGCCGACGTCCTCGCGCAGGCAGCGTAACCGCCCCTCGGCCGAGAAGAGCCCAGCGGCGTGCAGGCCGCCGGTGCGGTCGAAGACCCGCTGCGCGGCCCGCAGCGTGCCGGGCAGCGAGCTGACCACGGCGGGATCGATCCGTATCGGGTCGTCCCCGACCGACCAGGCCGCCACCGTACGGACCGCGTCCAGGCTGGCTTTCCCGCACAGCCCGCACGACGAGGTGGTGTAGAAGTTGCGCTCCAGCGACGGGTCCGGCGGTGCCACGCCGGCGGCCAGCACCACGTCGACCACGTTGTAGGTGTTGGCCCCGTCCGCCGTGGCACCCGCGCAGTAGCGGATGCCGGCGATGTCCTGACCTCGGCGGACCACGCCCTCACTGACGAGGAACCCGGCCGCCAGGTCGAAGTCGCCGCCCGGGGTCCGCATTGTCACCACCAACGGACGCCCGTTGACCCGGATCTCCAACGGCTCCTCCGCCGCCAGCGTGTCGATCGGCTCAGCGGCCACGCCCTCGACGATCCGGACCACCCTGCGCCGACTCGTCACCCGTCCCATCTACATGGCCTCCCGCGTTTTCAGGACCGGTCCGCGACCGGTGAGGGCAGTCGAACCATCGCCAGGCCCGGCTGGCGCATCCAGCGGGTCAGCGCCGCACCGAGCAGGCCGAGACACCCGGCGACCACGAACGGTCCGGCGGAATCCGGGGTCGCCACGACGAGCCCGGCCAGCAGGACCCCGCCCAGCCCGCCGACCGCCTTGCCGGAGTAGACGATCCCGTAGTTGACCACCGTCGCGTCGTCCCCGAACCAGTCGCGTACCAGGCTGACCAGCAGCGAGTAGCCGGCGCCGGTGCCCGCGCCGGCCAGCGCGGCGAAAGCCGCCAGGGCCACCGGGTGGTTGCCGTTCGTCGCCGCGGCGAGCAGGCCGAACTGGGCCACGCCGCCGACCAGCAGGGAAAGGCCGAAGGTGCCGCGCCGGCCGATCCGGTCGGCGAGCGAACTCGTCACCGCCCGCCCGGCGCCGTTGGCCGCCCCCAGCACGCCCAGCGCGGCGACCAGGGTCAGCGGCGGCAGGTCCTGGGTGTACGCGGCGCCGGCGAGATAGGCGATGTCGAACAGCGCCATGGCCGCGCTGAGCACCACGACGACGAACATCATCGGCAGCATGCCGCTGCGGACCGCCGCACCCGGCGGGAAGGGCCGGGCGGCCGGGCGGTTGTGCGGGATGCTCCGGTTGAGCCGCCGGTCGACCGCCCATCGCCGCGGGTCGACCCGCTCCGGCCACCAGTTCTTCGGCGGCTTGCGCATCAGCAGGCCGCAGAGCGCCACGACGCCCGCCACGACCAGGGCCGTGCCGTCCAACAGGACCGTACGGTTCGACGGGGCCAGCACGTAGCCGGCGAGGACGACGAACGGGATCCCGCCGTACCCGAAGGCGGCACCCACGACGGCGACGCGGCCGGCGATCCGCTCGGGGAACCACTCGGTGACGGTGGCGACGCACGTCATGTAGACAAGGCCCGCTCCGATGCCGCCGAGGACCGAGTACCCCAACAGCACGACCCCCAGGTCGCCGCTGTGCGCCAGGGTGACGAGGGCGGTCAGGCAGCAGGCCGCCCCGGCGAGCATCGGGACGGCGAGCCGTTGCCGCTGGCGCCGGTACAGCCACGCGCCCAGGGGCGAGCTGGCCGCCTGGCAGACGACCCACAGCCCGAGTACGGCGAAGGCCTGCCACAGGCTCCAGCCATTGGCCCGGGCCAGGGTGGGCAGGGCGGCGCCGAACCCGTACTGGAACAGGCTGATCGCCAACATCGCGGCCCAGGGCAGCGCCACCATCCACGAGCGGGATCGGCCCAACAGGGCGCGGTCGCTCTCGCCGACCCGGTAGCGTCGGCCGTAGAGGTCGGTGACCTCTTGTGCGCTCGGTAAGGTGCTGGAGTCCGGCATCTGGTGCCTCCGACCGTCCATTGCATACAGTATGTCGTGTGCACCATTCTCTACCACGGAATGCGAGACTGTCCATATCGAGGTGCGGAGTAGGGGTGGCGCGATGGACGGCACAGATTGGCAGCAGGCCCGGCAGTTCGCCCGTATCGCGGGCCACCCCCTCGGCCCGACGGCGGTGCCGCTGACCGCGGCGATCGGCGCTGCGCTCGCGACGCCGCTGGTCGCGCTCTCCCCCCTGCCGGCCTACGACGCCGCGGCTATGGACGGGTACGCCATCGCGGGCCAGGGCCCATGGCGGATCGTCGGACGGGTGCTGGCCGGTGACCCCGAGCCGCCGCACGCGTTGCCGGGCGGGTGCGCGCTGGAGATCGGCACCGGCGCCGTGGTGCCGGCCGGCGCAGACTCGGTCCTGCCGTACGAGCGGGCAACCCGCCAGGGCCGGATGGTGTCCGGCGAGATCGAGTCCGGGCGGCACGTGCGGCGCCGCGGTGAAGACTGCGCGGCCGGTACGGAGGTGCTGCCGGCGGGCACGGTCGTCACCCCCGCGGTGCTCGGCCTGGCGGCGAGCCTCGGGCACGACTCGCTGGCGGTGCACCGGCGCCCCCTGGTCGGCGTCGTCATCACCGGGGCCGAGCTGCGCAACACCGGACTGCCGGCACCGGGTCAGGTCCGGGACGCCATCGGGCCGATGCTGCCCGGCCTCATCCGGGCCGCTGGCGGCGACCTGGCCTGGACCGTCCAGATCGCCGACGATCGGTCCACATTGGTCGACGCGCTGCGGCGTCACGACAGCGACGTGCTCGTGGTCTGCGGGGCGACCTCGGCCGGCGCCGGCGACCACCTGCGCGGCGCGCTGGAGGCACTGGACGCTCGGGTGATGGTGCGTGGCGTGGCGTGCCGTCCCGGCCATCCGCAACTGCTCGCCCGACTGCCAGGTGGCCGGTTCGTCGTCGGGCTTCCCGGCAACCCGTTCGCGGCGCTTGTCGCCACACTGACGCTGCTGGCACCGCTGCTCGGCCGGCTGGCCGGTCGCGCCGCACCCGCGGCGGTCACCGCCCCGCTGGCCGGCCCGGTGGCGACGCACAGCCGGCTCACCCGGCTGGTGCCAGTGGTGCGGATCGGCTCGGCGGTGCTTCCGGTAGGGCACGATCGACCCGGCTCACTGTGGGGAGCAGCGAGCGCGGACGCACTCGCCGTCGTCCCGCCAGGTTGGGACGGCGCCGAGGTCGAGCTACTACCACTGTCCTCTGTGGAGTCGCTAACCCCGGCAACCGCCCTGGCCGCCGCCTAGGGCCGGCCTCGGCGCCATGTCGCGCATAAAGATCCAAACCCAAAGACATTGGGCTACCGCGATGCCCGCCGTGGTCCAGACCGTCGCTCCCGCGGCCTCACCCTTCGCGATTGGCCAAGCTCACCCCCGGGCCGTGGTCGACCGACCCCGACCTTCGCCGCCAGGCCCGCGCTCCAAGCCCACCTTGACCGAGCTCGGCGGTCACGACCTTCGCCGCCGGGCCCGCGCTCCAAGCCCCACCTTGACCGAGCTCGGCGGTCACGACCTTCGCCGCCGGGCCCGCGCTCCAAGCCCCACCTTGACCAGGCTCGGCGGTTGGGCGGAGGTCCATTCAGGACAGAGACGCGCCCAAAGGCGCGCTCGGTTTACCTTGATCGACGCTACGACGGGCCGCCGTCCGGCAGATCGTGGTACTTGGCTGCCGCTGGAGCGGCAGTTAAATACCACGATCTCTCGCTCACACCAACGCCACCGCGCCGATCAAGGAGACGGGTCTGCGCGGTCGCTGCGGGACCAGCAACATCCAGGGCCAGTGGGCCTACCTGGCGGCAAGGTCGCCCTTGATCGCCGGCGCGGCCACTCTAGGAGCTTTCGGCGTCGGGGTGGGGGTCGGTCGAGGGCCGGAGGCCCCAGATTCGCGTTGACGGGATCTACCCTCCATACGAAGACGCCGATCAAGGCCGACGGCCGTGGATTTCCTTGATCGGCGTAAGCGGCACGGTGTCGCGCTGCGATTGTGGCGAGAAATTTCCCCTGGAGGGGCAATCTCTCACCACGGACGAGCAGAGCGCCCATCGATCAAGGTCACGCCCCCTTCTCGGCAGTGCCGGCCATCCGCGACCGATCGCCCGGAGCGGCGCGATGGGATCGCAGCACGCGGCGATCAAGCGGGAAGCAAGCGGTCAAGATTCGCGGCGCCCGGCATGATCAACATCAGTTGTGAAGACTCGATCGCGATCCTGCGGGCACCATTGTGGACGGATCCAACTACCGCGCGGGGAGTCCACTCAGGACAGACGTGCGCCCAAAGGGCGCCCGGTTTGCCTTGACCGGTGCTACAGCTGGAAGCCGTCTGGCAGATCGTGGTACCGAGCGGCCCCTCTGGGGCAGTTAAATACCACGATCTCTCGCCTACACCCCACCCCCACCGCGCCGATCAAGGAGACGGGTCTGCGCGGTCGCCGCAGGACCAGCACCACCCCAGGACCAAAGGGGCCGCCCAGCGGCAAGGTCGCCGCTGGTCGTTGGCGCGGCCACTCTAGGGAAGCAAAGGCGCCTGCCCACCCACCTCCTACTCCTCGTCCGACGACGATCCCGGGACGGGACGGGACGGGCCGGGACGGGCCGGGCCGGGACGGGCCGGGGTTGGGGTTGGGTTGGGCTTGGACCGCGGACGTGGCAGCGTAGGTCGGGGGTTTCGGCGAGCGCCAGCGAGCCGCCGACCTGCGCGGTGCCCGCGGGAGCATACGGTCCGCAGGTGACGCGGACCGGGGAAAATCGAAATTGGCCTCGACCCTGAAGGTCTCTAGGCGGCGGTGCGGCCGGAGAGCTGCTCGACCAGCTTGAGCAGTGCGGTGTGGTCTAGGCTGCCGTCACCCTGCGCCTTGAGCGCGGCGATCAGCTGGGCGACCGCGGCACCGAGCGGGATGACCACGCCGGCCTCCCGGGCCGCCGAGGTGACGATGCCCATGTCCTTGTGGTGCAGGTCGATCCGGAAGCCTGGCTCGAACTGCCGGGCCAGCATCCCCTCCGCCTTGCGTTCCAGGATGCGGTTGCCCGCGAGGCCGCCGGCCAGCACCCGGACCGCGGCCTGGGTGTTCACCCCGTACGCCTCGAGGAAGACGATCGCCTCGGCGACGAGCTCGATGGTCCCGGCCACGATGAGCTGGTTGGCCGCCTTGACCGTCTGCCCGGCGCCGTGCGGTCCCACGTACACGACCGTCCCGCCGAGCACGTCCAGAAGCGGGCGGGCCGCCGCGTAGTCGGCCGCCAGGCCACCGACCATGATGGACAGGCTGCCCTCGACCGCCCCCGCCTCGCCGCCGCTGACCGGCGCGTCCAGCACCCGTACCCCGTAGGTCTTGCCCTCCTCGGCGACCTGCCGCGCGGTCTGCGGCGAGATGCTGGTCATGTCGATGTAGAGCAGCCCGCTGCGGGCGTTGGCCAGGATGCCCTGCTCCCCCAGTGCGACTGCCTCCACGTCCGCGGAGTCCCGCACCATCGTGATGACGATGTCCGATCCTCGCACCAGCTCGACGACCCCGGCGGCGGAGTGGCCGCCGACCCGGGCCAGCGCCTCGGTCCGTTCCGGGCTGTAGTCGTAGCCGATGACGTCGTACCCGCCCCTGATGAGGTTGACGGCCATAGGGCGGCCCATGATGCCGAGGCCGATGAAACCGACGGTGGTCATGTCAGCGATCTCCTTCGTTGGTCAGGCCGGCCCCGCTCCGGCGCTCCCGGGGCAGCCATTCGAAGCTGTGCTCGCTCGGCCCGCTCGGCGCGTACTCCAGCCCCACCCAGCCGCTGTACCCGGCCCACTCGAGCCGGGCGAGGTGGCCGTCGAGGCCGATCTCGCCGGTGCCCGGCTGGTGGCGGCCGGGCGCGTCGGCGATCTGGACGTGCCCGATCCGGCCGCTGTGCTCGGCGACCACCTTGGTCAGGTCGTCGCCGTTGACGGTGAGGTGGTAGAGGTCGGCGAGGAAGGCAAGGTTGGTAATCCCCCGCTCGGCCCGCATCAGGTCGAGCACGGCGATCACGTCCGTCGAGGTGCGCAGCGGGTACGGCTGCGGCCCGCTCACCGCTTCCACGAGCACGGTGCCGCCGATCCGGCCCACCCCGACGGCCGCCGCGGCGAGGTTTTCCACCGCCACCTCGTCCTGGTCGGTCGGGTCGACACCGGGGAGCCGGTTGCCGTAGAGGGCGTTGAAGGAACGGCAGCCGGTGGCGGCACCGATCGCGGCCACAAGTGCCACGTTTTCCCGAAACTCCGCGGCGCGGGCCGGCAGGGACACCAGGCCCCGGTCGCCGCCGGGCATGTCTCCGGCGAAGAAGTTGAGGCCGACGAGCTGGACGCCGGCGTCCCGGATGGCGGAGATGAACGCGTCGACCTCGACCTCGGATGGCACCGCCTCGGCGAACGGCCACCAGAACTCGACGGCGTCGAACCCGGCCGCCTTCGCCGCGGCGGGACGCTGCAGCAGCGGCAGCTCGGTGAAGAGGATCGAGCAGTTCACGTCGAAGCGGAGGCGGTGTGTGGGCACTAGCCCTCCCTACCGGGTCGTCACCTGTCCAGCAGCCGGGCGGCGGCCAGTGCCAGCGGATCGAGCTCCCCCGGCTCGGTCTCGACCCGCCGGAGCAGCTCGGACCGCATTCGAGGGTCCCAGAACGTACGGATGTGTGCGGCGATCGCCTCCGCCGCGTCGTCGAACGCCCAGTGGTGGAACTGGACCGCGATCTCGTTGACCAGCCGGACCTGGGGCGACTGCATCCTCAGTCCACCGTCGCCGGTACCCGCAGCTCCTCGGCGGCCCTCTCGACCGGGGCGACCGAGTGCTTCAGGCCGACCTGGACCGCGGTCACCTTGTACTCCGGGCAGTTGGTCGCCCAGTCGGAGTTTTCGGTGGTGACCACGTTCGCCCCGGTGACCGGGTGGTGGAAGGTCGTGTAGACCACCCCGACCGGCATCCGGTCGGACAGCACCGCTCGCAGCGAGGTCGCACCGACCCGGCTGGACAGGGTGACCTCGTCGCCGTCGCCGATGCCGCGGACCTCCGCGTCGTGCGGGTGGATCTCGAGCACGTCCTCCGGATGCCAGGCCACGTTTTGGGTGCGCCGGGTCTGCGCCCCGACGTTGTACTGGCTGAGGATCCGCCCGGTCGTCAGGATCAGCGGGAACTTGCGGGTACTGCGCTCCCGCGTCGGGACGAACGGCGTCTGCACGAACCGGCCCTTACCCCGCACGAAGCCGTCCATGTGCATGATCGGCGTACCCTCGGGCGCCTTCTCGTCGCAGGGCCACTGCACGCTGCCGAGCTTGTCGAGCTTTTCGAAGGAGACACCGGAGAACGTCGGGGTGAGCGCGGCGATCTCGGCCATGATCTCGCGCGGGTGGTCGTACCGCATGGGGTAGCCCATCGCCTGCGCGATCTCCGCCACGATCTCCCACTCGTGCTTGCCGGTCTTGGGCGCCATCACCGGCCGGACCCGGTTGATCCGGCGCTCCGCGTTGGTGAACGTGCCGTCCTTTTCCAGGAACGAGGTGCCCGGCAGGAAGACGTGGGCGAACTTGGCCGTCTCGTTGAGGAACAGGTCCTGCACCACGACGAGCTCCATCGCCCGCAGCGCCGCGGTGACGTGCTTGGTGTTGGGGTCGGACTGGGCGATGTCCTCGCCTTGCACGAAGATCGCCCGGAAGCTGCCCTCGATGGCGGCGTCGAACATGTTCGGGATCCGCAGCCCCGGCTCGGGCAGCAGGCTGCTCCCCCACATGTCCTCGAAGACCGCGCGTACGGCGTCGTCGGAAACGTGCCGGTAGCCGGGCAGCTCGTGCGGGAACGAGCCCATGTCGCAGGAGCCCTGCACGTTGTTCTGGCCGCGCAGCGGGTTGACGCCGACGCCCTCCCGGCCGATGTTGCCGGTGGCCATGGCGAGGTTCGCCATCCCCATCACCATCGTCGAGCCCTGGCTGTGCTCGGTGACGCCGAGGCCGTAGTAGATCGCGCCGTTGCCCCCGGTCGCGTACAGCCGGGCCGCCGCGCGCAGCTCCTCGGCCGGCACCCCGGTGAGCTCCTCGACCGCCTCCGGGCTGTTTTCGGGGCGGGCGATGAACTCCGCCCATCCGTCGAAGTCCTCGCAGCGTTGCGCCACGAACTCCTGGTCGACAAGGCCTTCGGTGAGCACGACGTGGGCCATCGCGTTGACCACGGCGACGTTGGTGCCGGGCGCGAGCTGAAGGTGGTGTGCCGCCTGGATGTGCGGCGAACGGACCAGGTCGATCCGGCGCGGGTCGACCACGATCAGACGCGCGCCCTCGCGGAGCCGGCGCTTCATCCGGGAGGCGAAGACCGGGTGTCCGTCGGTGGGGTTCGCGCCGATCACCATGATGACGTCGGCCTTGGCGACCGAGCGGAAGTCCTGCGTGCCGGCCGAGGTGCCGAAGGTCTGCTTCAGGCCGTAGCCGGTCGGCGAGTGGCAGACCCGGGCGCAGGTGTCCACGTTGTTGTTGCCGAACGCGGCGCGGATCATCTTCTGCACCACGTACACCTCTTCGTTCGTCGTACGCGAGGAGGTGATGCCGCCGATCGCACCCGTGCCGTGCCGGGCCTGGATGCCGCGCAGCCGGGTGGCGGTGTACGAGATCGCGGTGTCCCAGTCGACCACCCGCCACTCGTCGCTGATCGACTCCCGGACCATCGGGGTGAGCACCCGGTCGGGGTGGGTGGCGTAGCCGAACGCGAACCGGCCCTTGACGCAGGAGTGTCCCTCGTTGGCCCCGCCGTCCTTGTGGGGCACCATCCGGACCAGCTCGGTGCCGCGCAGCTCGGCCTTGAAGGAACAGCCGACCCCGCAGTACGCGCAGGTGGTGATCACGCTGCGGCTGGGCATGCCGAGCTGGATCACCGACTTCTCCTGCAACGTCGCGGTCGGGCAGGCCTGCACGCAGGCGCCGCAGGAGACACACTCGGAGTCCATGAAGGACTTGCCGCCGGCGGAGACCTTGGATTCGAACCCACGTCCCTCGATGGTCAGCGCGAACGTGCCCTGGACTTCGCCGCAGGCCCGTACGCAGCGGGAGCAGGCGATGCACTTGGACGCCTCGAAGTCGAAGTAGGGGTTGCTGGAGTCGGTCTTCTCGGCAAGGTGGTTGGCGCCGTCGTAGCCGTACCGCACCTGCCGCAGGCCGACCTCGCCGGACATGTCCTGAAGCTCGCAGTCGCCGTTGGCGGAGCAGGTGAGGCAGTCCAGCGGATGGTCGGAGATGTACAGCTCCATCACGCCCTGGCGGAGCTTCTCCAGCTTGGGCGTCTGGGTCCGCACCTTCATGCCCTCGGCGACCGGTGTGGTGCACGAGGCCGGGGTGCCCCGCCGGCCGTCGATCTCGACAAGGCAGAGCCGGCAGGAGCCGAACGCCTCCAAGCTGTCGGTGGCGCACAGCTTGGGGACGTCGATCCCGCTCAGCGCGGCGGCACGCATCACCGACGTGCCCTCGGGAACGGTCACCGGCATGCCGTCGACCTCGACCGAGACGGTCGCCGGGCCGGGCTTCGCCGGGGTGCCTAGGTCGTGTTCCTTCAGCAGGCTCATTGTCTCGCCTCCTAGTGGCGGGCGGTGAAGTCGTCGGGGAAGTGCAGCAGGGCGCTGCGTACCGGCATCGGCGTCAGCCCGCCCATCGCGCACAGCGACCCGTCGGTCATCAGCTCACACAGGTCGCCCAGCAGGGCCAGGTTTCCGTCGGGGTCCTCGCCCGCGACGATGCGGTCGATCACCTCCACGCCACGTACCGCGCCGACCCGGCAGGGCGTGCACTTGCCGCAGGACTCCTCGGCGCAGAACTCCATCGCGAACCGCGCCATCGCCGCCATGTCGACCGTGTCGTCGAAAACCACGATGCCGCCGTGGCCGAGCATCGCGCCGGCCGAGGCGAACGCCTCGTACTCAAGGGGTAGGTCCAAACCGGACTCCGGCACGTAGGCGCCGAGTGGACCGCCGACCTGCACCGCGCGGATCGGCCGCCCGGTGCGGGTGGCGCCGCCGTACCGCTCGACGAGGTCGCGCAGCGACAGGCCGAACGCGGTCTCGAAGACGCCACCGCGGGCGATGTTGCCGGCCAGCTGGAACACCTGGGTGCCGCGCGAGCGCTCGACACCCAGCGCCTGGTAGGCCGGGGCGCCGTCGGCGAGGATCGCCGGGACCGAGGCCAGCGTGAGCACGTTGTTGACCACGGTCGGCTTGCCGAACAGGCCGGTGATCGCCGGAATCGGGGGCTTGGCCCGGACCATGCCGCGCTTGCCCTCCAGGCTTTCCAGCATCGCGGTCTCTTCGCCGCAGATGTACGCACCGGCGCCGACCCGCACGTGCAGGTCGAACCGGACGCCGGAGCCGAGCACGTCCCCGCCGAGCCAGCCCTGGGCGCGCGCGATCTCGATGGCCTTGCGCATCGTGCGGACCGCGTCCGGGTACTCCGAGCGGATGTAGATGTAGCCCTCCTGGGCTCCCACCGCATACCCGGCGATAGTCATCCCCTCGACCAGGGTGAACGGGTCGCCCTCCATCAGCATGCGGTCGGCGAACGTCCCGCTGTCACCCTCGTCGGCGTTGCAGCACACGAACTTGTCCGGGCCGGGCGTGTCGGCGACGGTCTTCCACTTGATCCCGGCCGGGAAGCCCGCGCCGCCCCGGCCGCGCAGCCCGGACTCGGTGACCTCGGCCACCACGTCCCCGCCGGAGCGCGCCAGCGCCCGGCGCAGGCCGGCCATGCCGCCGTGGGCGAGATAGTCCTCGGGCGACAGCGGGTCGGTGATGCCGACGCGGGCGAAGCAGATCCGGGTCTGGTCGGCCAGCCACGGCAGCTGATCCACCACGCCCTGGCACAGCTCGTGGTCGGCGCCGTCGAGCAGCCCGGCCGCCACCAGGTCGCCGACCCGCTCCGGCTCGACCGGTCCGTATCCGATCCGGCCCCGGTCGGTGACCACCTCCACCAGCGGCTCGAGCCAGAGCATGCCGCGCGAACCGTTGCGGACCACGCGGATCGGCCGGCCGGCCGCCTCCAGCTCTGCGGCGACAAGGTCCGCGCCGACCGAGAGCGCGGCGGAGTCGCACGGCACGTAGACCGTTACCGGGGCGGTCATGCCATCCTCGCTTCCGCGGCCAGGAGTGCGTCCAGCCGGCTGGGGCTGAGCCGTCCCACCACCCGCTCGTCGATCTGCGCGGCCGGACCGAGTGCGCAGTTGCCGAGGCAGAAGACCTGCTCCAGCGTGACCGAACCGTCCGGCGTGGTCTGCCCGAGCTTGATCCCCAGCGCCTGCTCGGCGTGCGCGACAAGCTGCTCCGCGCCCACGGACTGGCATGCCTCGGCCCGGCAGAGCTTCACCACGACGCGGCCGGCGGGCTCGGACCGGAAGTCGGTGTAGAAGGTGATGACGCCGTGCACGTCGGCCCGCGAGAGGTTCAACTCGGCCGCGAGCACGGGCACGACCTCCTGGTCGACGTAGCCGAACTCGGCCTGGATCCGGTGCAGGATCGGCAACAAGGCCCCTCGGTCACCACGGTGGGCCGCGACCAGCGCGCGCACCCGATCCGTCATCGAGGTATTGGGACCGCCCACGACAACCACCTCCCATCGCGCCGCCCCAGCGATCCTCACCATACGACATCCTGAATACGGTATGCAATGTGTGGGCCGACAACGAAGCCGCCCGCCGCCTCGGGGAAAGGCGGCGGGCGGCTGGACCGAGATAGCTACGGGCGAAGCTGTGCCAGGGAGGCGACCGCGACCCCGTGCGCGTACTGCTTCGAGGCCGCGTCGATGAGCGGGCTGAAGTCGTACTGGATGAGCATCCCGTGCTGGAAGAGGCCTAGTCCGCCGGCGGATGCCTGGCCGACGTACGTCCGGGTGACGGTGTCGTACGGGCCGAAGCAGAAGAACCCACCGTCGAGCCAGATCGGGTCGTGGTAGTTCATCCAGAATTCCTCGTTGACGCCGTACGGGGTCCCCATGCAGTACGGCTGCCACTGGGTCTGCACCCGGGTGAACGCGTTGACGAGCAACGACTTCAGCTCGGTGACGCTGAAACGCGCCTGGGCCCTGGCGATCAGCGCGATCGGCCCGATGGCGCCGAGCAGGATGCCGATCTGGTTCTTCGCCGTGGCGTTGGTGACCGCGTTCCACAGGGCGTCGATGAGCGTCACGCACCTCGTCACGTCCTGCGCCCACAGCTGCTTGAGGTCGAGCGGAAACTCTTCGATGTCGGCGAGCTCGAGCACGTGGTGCCGTACGCAGCCGGTCGCCTCGGCCACCGCCAGTGCGTCCGCGTGCGCGTTGATCGCGTCCCGGGAGGCGTTGACCGCGCCGATGATCTGGCTGGTCGCCTGTTCAAGGGTCAAGCCGCCGTTCTGCGAGCTGTTGAAGTACGCGTACGCCGATGCGGCGAACTGGATGATCGCGGCCACCGTGGCCGGGTCGACGGCCGCCTGGGCCGGTCGGGCTTTGGCCGGCACGACGAGCCCGGTGGCCAGCACCGCGGCGGCCACCCCCGCCACGAGCCGCGTGCGTAGTCTTCCCAACGTCTGCCTCCCTAGTTGTCCATGCTTCGCAGTACCGCCCGGGCCACCGCCCAGCTCGTGCCCGCGCCGGCCGCCTCCAGCAGCGACTCCTCGGTGTACGGGCCTTCTCGCCAGTGGCCGAAGTACTGGTAGTCCTGGAAGACGAGCTGCCGGCCGTCGGGCGCGGTGCAGGTGTGCACGACCTGGTAGATCGACGGGTGCGGGTCCAGGTCACCGGGCGAGGGCGTGCAGGTCGGTTTGATTTGCTCGACGATCGACTGCAGCGCGTCCCGGTAGTGGCTCATCAGCGTGGTCGTGCCGAACCCGGCCTTGGTCCGTGCGGCCAGCGCGATCGGGTAGAGCGTACTGATGGCGAACCCGAGGTCGTTGCGGGACTTCCGGTCCGTCATGGCGTTGAAGACGCTCGCGGCCACTTCGGCGTCCTGGGTGACGGCCATCGTCCAGTTGCGGAGCGTGGTCCTCTCGAAGATCTGGATGTCGTTGAACTCCACGATGTGCGCCCGCGCGGCGCCGAGCCAGGGCGCCGAGGCGAGCGCGTCCATGTGCGCGAGCACCACCGACTCGGCGCCGTCGACCGCGCCGATCGCCTCGGTCACCAGCTGGGCGATCTCCTCCGGCGTGAGCGCGCCGTCGTCGCTGAACAGCTTCAAAAGCTGGATGACGGTGGTGCCCACCCGCTGCACAGGCACCGTGCCGTCGGTAGCGTGCGCCGGCGTCGCCGTACCCAGAACAGCCACCACGACCGCCAGCGCGGCGGCGACAAGCTTGCGTCCCATGGCGATTCCCCTTTCCGCAGAATCGGCGGACGCGGATAGCGTGGCAGCGCGCGAATGCCCTGTCTTCGTCAGCCGTGACAATCCGAATGCGTGATCGCGCAGTGTTCGCTTGTCACTTGTGATGAAGCGAGGAATCGACGCTAGACTCTGAGTCCTGGGCGAAGTAGGGACGGCTGGACTCTCGAGGCAGGGGCCTTCAGTGGGAGACCTGTTCCACCAGCTCGGCAGGCACGTCGACCGCAACGCCCGGCGCGCGGTCCGTCTGTACCAGCGCGAGCTGCCCGAATTCCGCCGGGTCGACTGGTCCAGCGGCGGGCTCGCCGCGATGCTGGACTTCGCCGTGATACTCCGCCGCCGCACCACCGCGCTCGCGGCCGAGGGGCAGCCCTTCACCGACGACGACCTGCGGTACATGGAGTCGGTCGGCCAGGAGCGCGGCGGGCGCGGCATCTCCGCCGGTGCCCAGCGCCAGGTGCTGATGCTGCACTCGACGCTCACCCTCCAGGAGATCCGCGAGGCGGCCGGGCCGGACGACATCGACGACGTGATGCGCATGCTGCGGTGGCTTGGCCCGCAGGGTGCGGCCGCCCAGGACGCGTACACGCGGGGCTTTCTCGCGGGGCAGCGCCGCAGCGTGCCGCTCGCGTCGCGGATACAGCGCCTCACGCTCGCACTGCTGCACGACGACCCCGCCGCCGGCCAGCTCGCCCGCGACCTCGGCATGTCCCACCACGGGCAGCACCTGGTCACGGTCGTCACCATCCACGGCGACACGAGGCGCCTCACCGGCAAGGTACGCGCCGCGACCGTCGAGACGCTCCTAACCACCCATCGCACGCCGATGATGTGGCGCGAGCCGGCGGAGTTCGTGCTGCTGACCCCCACGCCGGACGCGGCCGGGCCGGTCGCCGCCCCGGACCACGAGACCGCCCTCGCGGTGGTCCGCAAGCTCGCCGACGCCGTCAGCCGCCCCCTCTCGATCGGCGCCGCCGCCGGTCCCGCCGGCAAGCTCGCCGAGACCGCCGACCTGGCCCGCCGCATCAGCGGCGTCGCGCCCGCGCAGCCGAGACCGGAGTGCCTGCACACGGTCGCCGACGTCCTCGTCGAACTCGCCGTCTCGCAACTGCCCGCGGTCGACCGCTGGCTCGACGACCTGACCCGCCGGCTAGCCTCCGGCCCCAACCTCGTCGAGACGCTCGCCGCCTACTACGACAACGACATGAACCGCCTCCGCACCGCGGCCGCCCTCAACATCCACCCGCGCACGCTCGACTACCGCATCCGCCGCACCCACGACCTGCTCGGCTTCCACCCCGCCACAGCCCGCGGCGTCCGCCTAATCGGCGCCGGCATCGCCCGCGCCCTCTCCCCCGCCCCAACTGAGCCCACTCCCGCTCCGTCCACAACGGACTCCTTCAACCGTAAAGATTTGAGCTACCGCGATGTCCGCGGTGGTCCGGACCGCTGCTCCCGCGGCCTCACCCCCGCGCCTGGTCGCGCTTACCCCATTTCTTGCCTCCGGCGCGGATCTCCGGCCTCCGGGATGGGGGAAGTGCCGAATCTTGGGCGCCCAACCGTCTTTGGATGCGTTTCCCGTCGCCGTGGCGCAACAAACCCAAAGGTCACACGCGTTGCGCTTGATCGGGGGTATAGGTGGAAGCCATCCGGCAGATCGTGGTATTTCACTGTCCCCATAGCGACAGTTCCGTACCACGATCTGCTTTCGCCGCCCAGGCGTCGTCCCGGAGGGCGGGGATCCCTGCCGAAGGCAAAGGTTGTGAAGCGCGGAGGGTGAGGCCGCGGGAGCAGCGGTCCGGTCCACAGCGGACGTCGCGGTAGCTCAATCTCTATTGTGGATTGACCTGGTGCGGCGGCGCTTCGGCCGTCGCTTCCGCGGGCCTAGCCGACGTGCCCAGCCCGCCCGGCGGCGTGGTCGTAGGTCCGAAGCGCGGAGGCGGGCCGTAGATGGCGGCGGCTCTCAGGGTGGGTCTGCGTAGCGGGTGGCTAGTGCGGTGGCGCGGTTGTGCAGGGCGGTGCGCAACGATTGCGGGGCCAGGGCTTCCGCGCTCGTGGCGAGCTGCCACAGTGCCCACTCGGCGTGTCGTGAGTCTTGGTAGGTCACCTCGAGCCGCAGCCAGCCGTCTGCCTCGGGCGCCTCGGCGCGGACGGCCAGCGCGTTGCTCAGCAGGTCTTCCCGCCGCGCTGGGTGCACCCGGACCTGCACGGTGATGTGGCCGTCGGACAGGAACTGTGTGCGGCGTTCCTGCCAGACGCGGTCCAGGTCGACCTGGTCTGGTCGTTGTGCGGGCTCGGGGAGCTCCTCGGCGGCCAGCACCCGCGACAGGCGGTAGGTGCGGTCCGCGCCGGATCTCGTGGCCAGCAGGTAGCCCCGGTCGCGGACGGTGACCAGGCCTATGGGGTCCACCGTGCGCCACTGTGGTGCCTGGCCGGTGGCCGCGTAGTGGATGCGCAGCTTGTGTCCGGCGAGCACCGCGCGCCGTACCTCGATCATTGTCGTGTCCGGCACCTCCTCGGTGACCTGCCGGCGTGAGAGCAGGTCGGTCTCCGGCTCGACAAGAAATCGCTGGGCCGCGTCGCTCGCGGTGGCCCGATGGCTTTCGGGCAGTGCGTCGACCACCTTGCGCATGGCCGAGGCGAGCGCCGAGCCGAGGCCGAACACCTGCTCGCCGCGCGCCGATCCGGCGGCCAGCAAGGCAAGGGCCTCGTCGTGGTTGAGCCCGGTGAGCTCGGTCCGGAAGCCCGGCAACAACGCGAACCCGCCGTGCCGGCCGCGCTCGGCGTGGACCGGGACGCCCGCCGCGGACAGCGCCTCGATGTCGCGCAGCACGGTGCGGGTGGACACCTCCAGCTCGCGGGCCAGCGTGTCCGCGGTCAGCCGACCGCGCTGGCGCAGCAGCAGCACCAGCGAGACCAACCGGTCGGCGCGCACGCGAGAACTTTACTGGAATACACGACACAGGGTGTCGTGATTTGTTGGGAGGCTCCTCAAGACGACGCCAAAGATCGAATGGAGTTCATGTGGCAATGGAACGAACGGCAGTCAACCCGGTGACGTGGTCGGTGGAGATGGGGTTCAACCAGGGTGAGGTGGTCTCCGGGCACGCCCGGACGCTCTACTGCTCCGGGCAGACCGCGATGAGCGGCGACGGCAAGCCTCAGCATGACGGTGACATGGCAGCGCAGTTGGCGCTGAGCCTCGACAACCTGGAGGCCGTGCTCGGCGAGGCCGGCATGTCCCTGGCCAACCTCGTCCGGCTCAACGTCTACACGACCGACGTCGACCTGCTGTTCCCGCATTATGGCCTGCTGGCGTCGCGGTTGGGTGCCGCCGGGGTGGCGCCGACCACCACGATGCTCGGGGTGACACGGCTGGCGATCCCCGGCCAGATGGTCGAGCTTGAGGGCACCGCCGTCGCGTAACGCGAACCCGTCGCCTCCGCTGCTCGTGCCGGTCGACCCGGTACGAGCAGCCGGGGCGACCTCACCCGGCCGGTAGAATCATCCGCGTGGATCTGGACGACACCGCCGCCCGGCTCGGGGTGCCCGTCGAGGAGGTCGACCGCGTGCACCGGCTCGCCGGCGACCGGCCGTCGGCCCCGCTGCCCGCCAAGGCCGACGCGCCCGCGATCCTCGACCGGCTCGCGGTGCGGCCGGACGACGCCGCCGAGATCATGGCGGGCTGGCCCGACCCCGACTCCCCACTGTGGACTGTGGAGCTGCGCTGGCTGCTCGACCGCTCGATCGCCCTGGTCCGCGCCGATCTCGGGGGCCACGAGTGGCTGCCGCCCGGTCCGGAGCTGCCGCGCGAGCGGGGTACGCCTGGCGGCATCTCTACGTGTACGCGTACCTGGCCCTGGTCGACGTCGTCATGGGGTACCACCGCGACCACGGCGTCGCCGATGCCGTGTCGTGGGCGAGCCTCGCGGACCTGGGCCGCAACCTCGCGATCGACCGGCGGATGCATCGTGAGGGCTGGCCGGTCATGCAGGGCTGGCTGACGCTGCACGCGCGCGGCGCCATCTACGAGCTGGGCCGGCTCCAGTACCACCGCGGTGGCACCGCCATCGACCTGCACATCCCCGAGTCGGGGCCGATGACCCCGGAGGCGGTCACGGCGTCGCTCGACGAGGCCCGCGCGTTCTTCCCGCGCCACTTTCCCGACGAGCGCTACGCGGACTTCGCCTGCGGCTCGTGGCTGCTCGACCCGCAACTGCGGGAGTACCTGCCCGAGGACTCCAACATCGTCCGCTTCCAGCAGAGGTTCGAGCTGGAGCCCTACGAGGAGCCGCAGTGGCTGGACGCCGACGTCGAGGTGATGCGGTTCGTGTTCCGCACCCTGACGGCGCCGCTCGACCAGCTGCCGCGCCGCACCACGCTCCAGCGCGCGATCGTCGACCACCTGAAGGCCGGCCGCCACTGGCAAATCCGCCGCGGCCACCTCCCCATCTGATTGACGTTCGCCATGCCTAGGATCATCGTGGTGGGCGCGGGCATCGTCGGCGCCTCGGTGGCCTATCACGCCGCCCGGGCCGGTGCCGTCGTGACCCTCGTCGACGCCGGGCGGCCGGGTGCGGGCGTGACGGCAGACTCGTTCGCCTGGATCGGAGCGTCCGGCGTCCGCACCGGTCGGGCCGCCGCGCTGCGGTTGACCGCGACGCAGGAGTACCACCGGCTCGAGGCCGAACTCCCGGGACTCCCGGTGACCTGGTCCGGCTCCCTGTCCTGGGGCACGACGGACAGTGCGCCGGAGGCGGGGCCCGGGCAGGAGATTGTGGACGCGGCCACTGCGGCGACGCTCGAGCCCGCCCTGCGGCAGCCCCCGCGGTGGGCCGTCTGGGCGCCCGGTGACGGCTGCGTCGACCCGGTGGGCGTGACCGAGCGGCTGGTCGCGGGTGCCCGCGCCCACGGCGCCCAGGTCCATCCGGACACCCCGGTCACCGCGGTCCGCCGGGACGCCGCCGGTCGGGTTGTCGGGGTCGAGACGGCCGCAGGACCCCTATCCGGTACGACTGTGGTGCTCGCGGCAGGGGTAGCCACGGCCGCGCTGGCCGCGCCGCTGGGCGTACGCGTCCCGGTCGACCCGTCGCCGGCGACGCTCTCCCGGCTCCGCGCTCCGGCCGGTCTGGTCCGCACCGTGGTCAACACCCCGGACTTCGATCTCCGGCAGGTCGCCCCGGACCGGCTGGTCGCCGCCGCGGACTCTCCCGAACGGACTCTCGCCGCCGTCCCGTCCACCTTCCGCGGCGCCGCGAACGTCGAGCTGCTCAGCACCCGAGTCCGCCTACGCCCCATGCCGGCCGACGGCGAGCCGATCGTCGGCCCGGTCGCCGAGGTGCCCGGCCTCTACGTGGCGGTGCTGCACTCCGCGGTCACGCTCGCCGCGGCCGTGGGCCGCCTGGTCGCGCGGGAGCTGGTCGACGGCGCCGTCGCGCCGATGCTGGCCGGCTGCCGTCTCGACCGCTTCTAACCGGGGCGCGAGCCGCGCGCCGCCCGGCGCGAGGCCGGCGGTGGGGTGGTGTATCGCGGAGGGTGAAGCCGCGGGAGCAGGCCGTCAGCCGGCGTCCAGGGCGGGGCGGATCGAGGTGAACATGTCCTGCGAGGCTCGGCTCGCGGACAGCGTCGCCAGCCATTCGCCGCAGGACTGCCAGGGGCTCAGGTCCGAGGCGCCGCCGCGGACGACCGAGGGCCCTTCGCCGTAGTGGGCGGCGGCCCCCTGAGCGAGGTGATGGTAGCCGTCGAGGTAGGTGTCGGCGCACCGTTCGGTCAGGGAGCCCATCGCGGCCAGGCCGAAGGCGTTTTCGGTGGCCGCGACATCGTTTTCGTCGTCGAAGCGGTCCAGCAGGTCGTCTTCGTCCACAATAGAGTTTCCGGCCCAGGTGAGGGTGGTCGTGCCGGCGCGCGCGGCGTACTCCCACTCGGTCTCGGTCGGCAGGCGGAACGGCAGCGCCTTGAGCAGCGTCTCCAGCGGCTCGTCCTCGAGCCGGGCGGCCAAGCCCGGGTCGCCGGGCCGGTCGGCGTAGTCGTCTTCGTAGTCCGGCAGCCACTGCCTGACCTGCGCGATGGTCAACGGGTGGCGGGCCAGCAGGAACGCGCCGACGGTGACCGGCCGTACCGGGCGCATGCGGTCAGCGCCGTCGAGGAAGGCGCTGACGTACTCCGTCTCGGCGCCGGCCGCGATGTTTTTGAGTGCTTCGGCCTCGGCGTCGGACAGGCCCATCGTGAACGTGCCGGCCGGTACCAGCCGAAACAGCACTCCCGATGCGTCGTGCCGCCACGCGGGGCGTCCAGAGATGACGAGGCTGCTGAACTCGGGTCCTGGATCGAAGCTCACGGCCGGCAGAATATCGGCAATTGGCTAGCCCGCACCGATTGTGCGGCAGGAGTGCGACGGCGTGTCCTGAGTGGACGGGCCGCTAGCCTCGGGCGGCGGCGGCGAGCACCTCGGCGACCACCCGGTCGGCGGCGTCGGGGCGTCCGTGCTCGGCCGCTGCCCGCGCCATCGCGACCCGATGCGCCGGGTTGGCCAGCAGCCCCCTGATCGTGTCCCGCAGGCGGTCCGGCGTGGCCTCGTCGCCGTCGAGCATGATGGCCGCGCCCTTGGCCGCCAGGGTCCGGGCGGCGATGCGCTGTTCGCCGCCGGCGGAGTACGGGTACGGCACGAGGACGCAGGTCTTGCCGAGCGCGGTGAGCTCCGCGACCGTCCCGGCGCCACTGCGGGCCACCACGATGTCGGCGGCGGCGAGCACATCCGCCATCTCCTCGTGGATGAAGTCCAGCACCCGGTACCGGTGTGCGAGCGCGGGCGGCAGGCCGGCCGCGACCTGCCGCATCTCGGCGATGTCCAGGCTGCCGCACTGGTGGACGACCTGGCAGTACGGCAGGATGTCAGGCAGCACCGCGGTCAGCATCTGGTTGACCTGGCGTGCACCGGTCGCACCGCCGGTGACCAGGACGAACGGCACCGCCGGGTCCAGGCCGAAAGCCGCCAGGCCCTTGGCGCGGTCACCGGCCAGGATTTCGCTCCGGATCGGGTTTCCGGTCACCACGCTCCGGCTCCGCGCGCGAGCCGGCACGTGGTCCAATGAGGACTCATGGCTGAGCAGGACCCGGGTGGCGAACCGGGCCAGGATCCGGTTGGCGAGGCCGAGGCTCAGGGTCTGCTCGTGCAGCAGGTACGGCACGCCGAACAGTCGCGCGGCGAGACCGATCGGCACCGAGACGTATCCGCCGGTCGAGAGCACGACAGCCGGTTTGGTGCGGCCGACGATGGCCACGGCCTGGAGCACACCGAAGGGGATCCGGAACGCGTCGACGAAGTTGCGGAGCAGGTCACGGGGGTTGGTCGAGCGGCGCAGCTTGCCGGTGACGATCGCCCGGAACGGAACGCCCGCCCGGGTGGCAATCTTGGCTTCCAGACCGTTTTGCACACCGACCCAGAGCAGCTCCGGCTCGGTGCCGCTCTCGGCGAGCCGGGCCCGCAGCGTCGAGATCGTGGTCAGAGCCGGATACGTGTGACCGCCGGTGCCGCCTCCCGTCACGATCATGCGAAGACGGTGGAGGTGGCTGGCGCTGTAGAGGGACATGCGGCTTCCGAGAGTCGCGGACACGAGCGGACGAGCCCCGCCAGTCTACGGGTCGGTGGCCGGAGGGA
This sequence comes from Phytohabitans flavus, assembly GCF_011764545.1. Taxonomy (GTDB): domain Bacteria; phylum Actinomycetota; class Actinomycetes; order Mycobacteriales; family Micromonosporaceae; genus Phytohabitans; species Phytohabitans flavus. The sequence continues at coordinate 3,532,821 of NZ_AP022870.1, forward strand.
GTCAGCGGACGGGCCCCGGTCGCGTTGTCAGCCAGGCTGGAGGCGGCCGAAGCGGCTGCGGTGGAAGACCAGCGGTGAGGGGTCGGTCAGCCCGGTACGGACGGCGTGCAGGCGCAGCAGGACGATGGTGTGGTCGCCGGCGGGCATCTCGTGGTGGATCGTGGTGTCGAACTGGGCCAGTCCGTCGTCGAGGGTGACCGCCCCGTCGGAGGTCGCGGTGATGGCCAGTCCGTCGAACCGTTTGCCGACGTCGCCGGCCAGCTGGCGGGCGACGGTGGAGTGGTGGTCGGCCAGGATCGTGACGCCCAGATGCGCCGCGCGCCGCAGGTCGGGCCACGTCTTCGAGGCGTTGGCGATGGAGAACGACACAAGTGGTGGGTCCAGGCTCACCGAGGTGAACGAGCTCGCCGCCAGGCCGACCGGAGCGCCGTCGACGTGGGCGGCGACCGCTACCACCCCGCTGGGAAAGATGCCGAAGACCTCCCGCAGGCGGCGGGGGTCGAGATCCTGGTTGGTGCGTAGCGTGGTCACCGGGCTGCCTCCTCCCGGGTCCGTAGGAAGGCCGCGACGACCGGGCTCGTGGCGGCGAGCCAGTCGGCGTAGGCCGCGGGGTCGTCGTGCTGCCGGTCGATGACGAACAGGCCCCGTCCGGGTACCGTCGCGCCGATCTCGGTGAGCACCGGCCGCAGCGTGAGCTCCGCGGCCAGGTGGTGCTGCGGTGCCGCGCCGAGCAGCAGGGGGACGGCGAGGCCGCGCAAGCCTGTACCGCCGGCGAACCTGTCGAGGAAGAGCTTGAGCAGGCCGGTGTAGGTGCCCTTGTAGGTCGGGCTCGCCACCACGACGAGGTCGGCCGCACCGACCTCGGCCACCAGGTCGGCCACACCGGGGTCCGCCCAGTCCAGCAGGGCCGGGCCCAGGGTGGCCAGGTCGATGGTCAGGTCCGGCTCGCGGCCGGCGAGCTGCCGCGCGACGTACGACGCGGCGTGGAGCGTGCGGCTCGCCGGCCGGGGGTTTCCGACCACCACCGCCACCCGCGCGCTCACCGCGTCACCGCCGCGCCGAACGGCACCGAGGCCGACAACGCCCGGGCGGGCGCTGGGTGGTGCCAGAGCCCTCGGCGGGACAGCTCGGGCAGCACGCCCTCGCCGAACCTGTAGGCCTCCTCCAGATGCGGGTACCCGGAGAGCACGAACTCGGTGATCCCCACGTCGACGTACTGCTGAATGAGGTCGGCGATTTGCTGGTGGCTGCCGACGAGGGCGGTGCCGGCGCCGCCGCGCACCAGCCCGACACCGGCCCACAGGTTGGGGTGGATCTCCAGTCCGTCCTTGGTCCCGCCGTTGAGGGCGAGCATCCGCCGCTGGCCCTCGGACTCGCTGCGGTGCAGGCCGGCCTGTACCTCGCGGATCTGCTTCTCGGATATGCCGGCCAGCAGCCGGCCGGCCTCGGCCCAGGCTTCCTCCGCGGTGTCCCGGGCGATGCTGTGCACCCGGAGGCCGAATCCGAGGGTCCGGCCCTCCCGCTCGGCCCGCTCGCGCACCCGCCGTACCTTCTCGGCGACGGCGGCCGGCGGCTCACCCCAGGTCAGGTAGACGTCGACGTGCCGGGCCGCCACGTCCAGCGCCGCGGGCGACGACCCACCGAAGTAGACCAGCGGCGCCGGATCGGGCAGCTGGGCCAGGACCGCGTCGGAGAGCTGGAAGTATTCGCCCTCGAACTCGACGGGCTTGCCCGACCACAGCGCGCGGACGATGTCGAGGAACTCCCCGCACCGCTGGTAGCGGGCGTCCTTGTCGAGGTAGTCGCCGTACATCCGCTGCTCGTGGCTCTCGCCCCCGGTGACCACGTTGAGCAGCAGCCGGCCGCCGGAGAGGTTCTGGAAGGTACCGGCCATCTGCGCGGCGAGGAACGGTGAGGTGAGGCCGGGCCGGAACGCGACGAGGAACTTCAGCCGCTCGGAGACGCTGCTCAGCATGGCGGTGGTGATCCAGGCGTCCTCGCACCAGGCGCCGGTCGGGGTCAGGGCGGCGTCGAAGCCGAGCTGTTCGGCCGACCGGGCGATCTGGCCGAGGTACGCGACGGAGGCGGGACGCCCGCCCGAGCCGGCGGGGGTGCCGTGGCCGCCGCCGACGATGTGCCGGCCGTCGCCGCCGTTCGTGGGGAGGAACCAGTGGAACTTCAGGTCGGTCATGGCTGAGCCTCCTTTGCCATGCCCTTCTGGCCCTCGCGTGCGAGGTCGCGGGCTGGTGCGGCATGCTGCCGCTCGGTGCAGTCGGTCATGGCTGAGCCTCCTTTGCCATGCCCTTCTGGCCCTCGCGTGCGAGGTCGCGGGCTGGTGCGGCATGCTGCCGCTCGGTGCAGTCGGTCATGGCTTACACCTGTCCGTGGTTGGGGGGTGGGGTGCCGTCGACGGCCCAGCGACCGAGGTGCTGGATCTTCCACACGGCGGGGTCGTGGAGGGTGTGGGTACGGGCGTTGCGCCAGTGCCGGTCGAGGCCGAGGCCGGCGGCGGCGGACCGGGTTCCGGCCACCTCGAAGAGCCGGCTGCTCGCTTCGAGGGCCGCGTGTGTGGTGGCCGCCCGGGCCGCGGCGACGGCGACGGAGGCGGCCGCCGCTGAGTGCGCGGTCAGGTCGGCGTTGGCGCGGTCGATGGTGCGGGCGGCCTCGGCCAGCAGTGCCTCCGCCCCGCGTACGGCCAGCTCGATCTCCCCGAAGGCCCGCACCACGAGGGGGTCGTCGGCCGCCCGCTCGACGTTCGCGTCCGGGTAGGGCCGGCTCTTCTCGCGTACGAACGACGCGGCGTCGGTCAGTGCCGCGCGGGCGATGCCGGCGTCGATCGCCGCGTGCAGTACCTGTGCGAACGCGCCGTAGGTCTGCGGCCCCTCGAAGGTGAGCGCGTACGGCGTGACGAGATCGTCGGGTACGGCCACGTCACGCAGCACCACGGAGCCGCTGGCGGTGGTGCGCTGGCCGAGCCCGTTCCAGTCGTCGACGACCTCGACACCCGCGGCGTGCCGGTCGACCCAGGCGACGTGCAGTGGACCGTCGGGGCCCAGGTGCGCGAGTACCGGTATGCGGTGGGCCAGCAGCGCTCCGGTGGCGTAGAACTTGCGGCCGTCGAGCCGCCAGTGCCCCGGGCCGTCCTCGGTCAGCGTGGTCCTGATGTCGCGTACGTGGCGGGTGTTCGCCTCCGACTGGGCGTTGCCGAAGCGGTGGCCGGCCAGCACCTCACCGAAGAGCAGCTTCTGCTGGGCGTCGGTGCCCTGTAGCCGCAGCTGGTTGACGTAGACGAAGTGGCTGTGCGGGATCTGGCCGATGTTGGGGTCGCCGACCGACAGCAGCCGGAACACCTCCGCCACCGTCTCCACGGGCAGGTCGGCCCCGCCGTGCCGGGCGGGGACGGTGATCGCCAGCAGCCCGGACTCGCTGAGCCGGTCGACTTCGGCCAGCGGCAGGATGCGTCGCGCGTCGCGTTCGGCGGCGTCCTGGGCGAAGCCGGCGGCGAGTTCCGCGGCGACAGCGACCGCCTCGGCCGAGGCGAGTACGGGTACGCCGGTCATGTCGACCTCAGCCGTGGCACGGCGGTGAGAAGTCGCTGCGTGTACGGGTGTCGCGGCCGTTCGAAAACATCGTCGGCGGTGCCGTGCTCGACGACCCGGCCGTCCTTCATGACGAGGATCCGGTCGCTCATGTGGTGGATCACGCCGAGGTCGTGGGAGATGAACAGGTAGCTCACGCCCAGCTCGTCCTGTAGGTCGGTGAGCAGGTCGAGCACCTGGGCCTGGATCGAGACGTCGAGTGCGGAGGCCGGCTCGTCGCAGACGATGACCGACGGCTCCGGGGCCAGCGCGCGGGCGATGGCGACCCGCTGCCGCTGCCCGCCAGAGAGCCGCAGCGGCGCCGCGTTCAGGTGGTGTTCGCGGAGCCCAACCTGCTCGAGCAGGCGTACCGCGCGCTCCCGGGCCTCGGTCTTGGTGCTCGGCGGGCGGACGGCGGTGGCGAGCGCGTCGGTCAGGATCTGGCCGACGGACCAGCGCGGGTCGAAGGAGCTGAGCGGGTCCTGGTAGACCACGCCGATCTGCTTGCGTAGCGGTCGGCGCTGGGCGGGAGACAACGCCGACCAGGGTGCGCCGTGCAGCAGCACCTCCCCTCGGTGGCCGGGAGGATCGCCAGCGCCATCCGGGCCAACGTGGTCTTGCCCGAGCCGGACTCTCCGACGATGCCGAGCGTCTCGCCGCCGAACAGTTCGAAGGAGACGTCGTTGACCACCGTCCGGTCGACCTTGTCGGGGCCGCGGAACACCTTGGCGAGGTTGTGCGCCTGGAGCACCGGCCGGTCGCGGTCGACCGGCCGGCGGACACGGACGGCCGGGCCGGTCAGCCGGGAGCCTCGGGTGTGCTCCGAAGGGATCGCGTCGAGCAGCAGCCGGGTGTACTCGTGCCGCGGCTCGTAGAGGACCTGCCTGGCTGGGCCGTGCTCGACGATCTCACCGTCCCGCATGACCGCGACCTCGTCGGCCATCCGGGCCACGACGGAGAGGTCATGGCTGATCAGGATGATCGACGTGCCTCGTTCCTTGGCGGCGGCGAGCAGGTCGAGCACCTGGGCCTGCACGGTGACATCGAGTGCGGTGGTCGGCTCGTCGGCGATCAGCAGCGGTGGGTCCAGGGCGATGGCCGAGGCGATGAGCGCGCGCTGGCGCAGGCCGCCCGACAGCTCGTAGGGCCGCTGGAGCGCTTTCACCTCCGGCTCCGGCACGCCGACCGAGCGGAGCAGCTCGACCGCCTTCGCGGCCCGGGTGCGGCGGGTGCCCCAGCCGTGCAGCCGCAGCGGCTCGGCCACCTCGTCACCGACCCTGCGGAGCTGGTCCAGCGAGACGAGCGCGTCTTGAAGGATGAAGCCGATGCGGCTGCCGCGCACCCGGCGCCAGGCCCGCTCGGAGGTGTGCAGCAGGTCGGTGCCGGCGAGGTCGAGCCGGTCGGCGGTGACCCGGGAGCGGGCCCCGGTCAGCCCCACCAGGGTGCGGGCGGTCACGCTCTTGCCGGACCCGGACTCGCCGACGATGGCCAGGCAGCCGCCCGGCCGGGCGGTGAACGAGATGCCTTTGACGACTTCGGTACCGGCGAAGGCGACCCGCAGGTTCTCCACGTGCAGGAGCGAAGCTGTACCGGCTCGCCGATCCACCCGGTCTTCGAGGCGGGTGTCCACTGTGGTCATCGGGCGGCTCCTCCGAGTCGGTTCTGCAGGGTGCGGCCCAGCGCGGTCACCGCGAGCGTCACCACGACGATCACGAGGCCGGGCAGGATCTCCAGCCACCAGGAGGTGGTGATGTGGAGGCGGCCCGCGTCGAGCAGCGCGCCCCATTCCGGGCTCGGTGGCGGGACGCCCAGGCCGAGGAAGGACAGCCCGGAGGCCCACACGATCGACTGGCCGACGCCCAGGGTGAGGACCGCCACGAGCGGTCGCATCGCGTTCGGGAACAGGTGCCGGCGGATGACCGCGAACCGTGAGTGTCCGAGTGCCGCGGCCGCCTCGATGAAGCCGGCCTGCCGTACGGCGAGGACTTGGCCGCGGACCATCCGGGCGTAGCCGGGCGCCGACCCGATGCCGACGGCGATGATCTCGGTGTACAGGGACGGCCCGCGTACGGCGATGACCAGCAGGGCGAGAAGCAGGGCGGGGAAGGCGAAGGCGACTTCGAGCACTCGGGTGATCGCCGCGTCGACCACGCCGCCGAGCAGGGCCGCGGTAAACCCCAGAACGATGGCGATCAGGAACGCCAGCGCGGTCGCACCCAGGCCGATCCCCAGAGATTGGCGGGATCCGTAGATGACCCTGGTGAGCAGGTCCCGGCCGGCGTCGTCGGTGCCGAACGGGTGCTGCCAGGACGGCGGTTGCAGGGCCGAGGCCAGGTCGATCGCGGTGGGGCTGCGGTCGGTGAGCAAGCCGGGTGCGATCGCCGCTATCAGGACGAGGCCGACGAACAGCAGGGACAGAGCGGTCCCGATCGAGAGCGGTGCCCTCACCTTTACCTTGGTGATCATCGCTACCTTGGTGATCATCGCGCCGCCGCCAGCCTGGGGTCGATCACCGCGTAGGCCAGGTCGACAAGCAGGTTGGCGACCACGTACACGGCCGCGACCACCAGCACGATGCCCGACACGGTTGGCAGGTCGCGGGTGTTGACCGCGGTGACCAGCACCTGCCCGATCCCCGGCCGGCCGAAGATGTTCTCGGTGATGACGGCGCCCGAGACGAGGGCGCCGAGCGCCCAGCCGGACAGCGTGATCGCCGGCAGTACGGCGTGCCGCAGGACGTGCCGCAGCCGTACCCCAGGTCGGACATCCCCGGGTGCGGGCGGTGGTCACGAACGGCTGCTCCAGCACGTGTACGAACTCGTCGCGGGTCACCTGCCCGAGGAAGCCGGCGAGCGGGATCGCCAGTGTCAGCACCGGGAGTACGGTGCCCAACGCGGTGGTGCCTCCGATGATCGGGAACAGGCGGAGCTGTACCGCGAAGACCACGAGCAGGACGACGCCGACCCAGTAGTGCGGCAGGCTGGCCGTCAACGCCTCCCAGGCGCTCCCGAGGCCGGACAGGATCCGGCCCCGCTTGACGGTCAGCAGCGTCACCCCGAGCGCCAGCAGCCAGGCGACCGCCAGCGCCGCGACCGTGAGGGTCAGGCTCGGCAGCAGCTGCCCGAAGATCACCTCGGTCACCGGCCGCTTCTGCGTGTACGACGTACCGAGGTCACCGCGGAAGAGGCCGGTGACGTAGTCCAGGTACTGCGCCAGGATCGGGTCGTCGAAGCCGTACTTCTCGTTGAGCGGAGCCAGCTCCTCGGCCGTCCACTTCTTCTCCTGCCCGGTTTGCAGGTTCATCAGCGTGGTGGCCCGGTCGCCCGGCACCGCCAGCTGGGCGAAGAAGGTGACGGAGGCGGCGGCCACGATCACGACCACCGAGGCCGCCACCTTGAACAAGATCCGCTTCACTCTCATCGCGGTCTCACTTCGTGAAGTACGCGTCGGTGAACACGGGCTCGCCCTGGCTCTTCTCGAGCCAGACGTCCTTGAGGTTCGGCGCGATGGCGTATGTGGAGTTCTGCGTGTAGAGCCCGATGCCCGCCGCGTCGTCCTGGATGAGCTTTTGCGCCTGGCCGTAGAGGGCGCTCGCCTTGGCGGCATCCGGCTCGCCGTTTGCCTGCTGGATCGTCTGGGAGAGCGCCTCGTTGTTGTAGAACGACCGGTTGTTCAGGTTCGGGTTGTCCTTTGTGGAGGGCCGCCAGACGATCCACAGGATGGCGGAGCTGGGGCTGGTCCAGTAGGACGGCGTGGCGTCGAACGTGCTCGGGTCGGAGTACTTGCCGCCCCACAGTTCGGCCTGGGTCGCCGGGACCAGCTTGATGTCGAAGCCGATCTGCTTCCATTGCTCCTGAAGGACTTGCAGTACCGTGGCGCCTTCGTGGGTGAAGATGAACCCGGAGCCGTAGACGAGCTTGATGGTCAGCGGCACGCCGTTCTTGGTCCGGAACCCGTCGGCGTTCTTCGCCGTCCAGCCGGCCTGGTCGAGCAGCTGGTTGGCCTTGGCGGGGTCGTAGGCGTAGGCCTTGGCGACCTCGGCGTCATAGCCCGGCGTGGCCTGGCTGACCGACGGGTTGCCCTCGTAGGGGATCACGCCGTGGAAGCCCGCCTCGACCGCTGCCTTCCGGTCGGCGCCGTACGCGAACGCCTGCCGGACGAGCTTGTCGCTGAACGGCCCGACCTGCGTGTTGATGAAGAAGGACACCGGCTTGCCGGGCGTGATGTAGCGGATGGTCTGGTACCTCGACTGCGCGTCCTTCCAGTTCACCGTCGGCACCTCGTAGACCACATGCGACTCGCCGGTGCTCAGTGAGGCGTAGCGGGACACGGCGTCCGCGACGAACTTCCAGCGCACCTCGTCGACGATCGCGGGGCCCTCGTGTTTCGCGGTGGCCGGCCAGGACGTGTAGTCGGGGTTCTTGGTGAGTACGACCTCTTCGCCGTGCTTCCACTCCTTGACGACGAAGCCGCCCGAGCCGATCGGCTTCTCGCAGTTCTCCTTCTCGCCTCGGCTCTCGAACGCCGTCGGCGACTGGATGCCGAAGTAGCCCTGGGTGATGAGCGGGAGGAACGGCGGGTACGGCTCGTGCAGGCTGATCTCGACGTGTGTCGGGTCCAGTGCCTTGGCCGCCTTGTAGTACGGGTCGATCGACACCTTCGCGGTACCGTTGCCGCCCTTGTTCTCCCAGTAGTCGAAGTTCCAGGCGACCGCCTCCGCGTCGACCGGCGTGCCGTCCGTGAACTTCACGCCGTCCTTGAGGGTAAACGTGTACTTCGTGCCGTCCGGCGACACCGACCACTGCGTCGCGAGCCAGGGCTTGACGCTGCCGTCCTCGGCCATGGTCACGAGCCCGTCGAGCACCTGGCGGGAGATGTACGCCTGCTGGATCCAGCCGCCGAAGATGCACGGCGGCTCCTGCACGTGGCCGTAGATGATCGTGCCGCCGGTCGTCGGGGTCCCGCCGGACGCGCCGGCGCTGCTACCGCCGCCGCACGCGGTGAGCGCGAGGAGTGCGGCGCCAGAGAGGGCAGCGAAGGTCCTTCTCATCTCTATGCTTCCTTCTGTCGCTGGTCAGGCATTGAGTGACACGGGGTCCGCGATGCCGGTCACCGGCAGGTGGGCTCCGCCTCGGTACCGCGTGGCGAAGTGCCGCTCGGGCAGCCGATCCCCCTCGCCGAAGATGCGGTCGCGCAGGGACTCGTGCTCGTCGTACTCACGGCGCAGGCGACCGCGCTCGCGCAGGACGGGCGCGACGAGCTCGATGAAGTCGCGGGCGGTTTCGTGGGAGTGGTACTGGAGCAGGTTGATCCCGTCGATGCCGACCTCGTCGAGCCAGCGCTCGATCTCGTCGGCTACCTGCTCGGGGTTGCCGACGGCGAGCAGCGGCTGGCGGCCCAGGTCGCCGAAGCCCGCCGCGAACTCGCCCACGGTCTGCTCGGGATCGAAGGTGCGCCAGCGGCCGACCCCGCCACCGTCGCCGGCGACGTCCTTGAGCTTCGCCTCGGGCGGGAGGGCGGTCGGGTCCCAGGGCAGGCTGGCGTGGGCCAGGTAGCCGTCGGCGCTGGCGAGTTCCTGGTAGCGGGCCAGCTTCGCCTTGGCCTCGGCCTCGGTGGGTGCCACGATCACGCCGGCGATGGTGACGAAGCGGACGTCGTCGGGCCGCCGGCCCGCCGCGACCGCCGCCTGCCGGATGCCGGCGATCGTCTTGCGCAAGCTGTCCGTGTCAGGTCCACCGGTGAAGACGACCTCGGCGTGCTTGCCGGCGAACTTCGTGCCGGCCGCACTGGCGGTCGCGGTGAACAGGACGGGGGTTCGCTGCCGGCTCGGTGCGGGCAGGTGCGGCCCTTCCACCTTGAACCACCGGCCCTCGTGGTGGATCGGACGGATCTTCGCGGGGTCGGCGAAGACCTTGCCGTCGCGGTCGGCGACGATCGCGTCGTCGTCCCACGAGCCCTCCCACAGCTTGTAGAGGACATCGAGGTACTCGTCGGCCATCTCGAACCGTTTGTCGTGCTCGACCTCGCCGTCGTGCCCGAAGTTGCGGGCGGCGTTGGGCAGGTACGACGTGACGATGTTCCAGCCCACTCGACCCTTGGTGAGGTGGTCGAGGGTGCTGATCCGTCGTGCCCACGCGAACGGCGGCTCGTAGGTGGTGGAGAAGGTGATGCCGAAGCCGAGGTGCTTGGTGACGGCCGCCATCGCCGGTACCACGGACGCGGGGTCGTTGTTGGGTATCTGGAGGCCCTCGCGGATCGCGGTGGCCGCCGACCCGCGGAACACGTCATACGTGCCGACCACGTCGGCCAGAAAGACCGCGTCGAAGCCACCCTCCTCGAGCAGCTTGGCCAGCTCGATCCAGTACTCGATGTCGTTGAACCGCTCGCGGTTGTTGTCGGGCAGCCGCCACAGCCCATGGGTGATGTGGCTGACGCAGTTCATCTCGAAGAGGTTGAGGATGAGGCGTTTCCTGCCGCTCACGGGCGGCCTCCTTCGGCATTCACGGACGCGAAGGCGCCGCGGTAGGTGGGGGGTGTTTTCGGACGGTTGCGCACGGCCCGGACGGCCGCGTCAGCTCACCGACACAGACCGCTGGCGGTGCGCAGGAGGTCGATGTGCCGGCGGGTGACAAGCGCTAGCCCGTTCATCGGCACCTCCTCGCGCGTGGTGGGCCGAACCGGCCGCTGAGTCAGGGAGGTCACGTCGACGCATTCCCTACCAAGACTATAGGCTTAGTAGGTAGTTGGAGCGCAAGCGATCTCATGGAAGGCAATGCCGATCACCCGAAAACCACCCCCGATCACAACCCCACCGGAGTACTCCCATGCGCATCGAGCAGCTCGAATACCTTGCCGCCGTGACCCGCTACGGCTCCCTACGCCGAGCCAGCGAGCAGTTGCACGTCTCGCAGCCGGCCATCAGCGAGGCCATCCGAAAGCTCGAAAGGGAGCTGGGCGTGACGCTGCTGGACCGGCGCCGCTCCGGCGCGCGGATCAGCCTCGCCGGCCGGGAGCTGCTCCAGCCGATCGTCGACGTGCTGGAGTCGGTCGACCGGCTCAAGGCCGCCGCCGGCGACCAGCTGGCCACGCGGCGGATGCTGCGTATCGGCACCGTCAACGCCGGTACCGCCTCGCTCGTCCTGCCGGCCGTGCGGGCCTTCCAGGCGACGAACAGCCGTGCGGCGGTCGAAGTACGCAACCTGCAGCAGGACGAGATCCACGTGTCGCTGGCCGAGGGCACCCTGGATCTCGGCCTGGTCAACCTGCTCGACGGCGACGACCTGCCGCCCGACCTCGAAGCCACTCCCCTGCTCGTGGGCCGTCCCGCAGCGGTCCTGCCGGCCGGGCACCCCCTCGCCGCGCAGGCCGCTGTCTCGGCGGACGACCTGCGCGGGGAGCGCTTCGTCGCGATGCGCTCCGGCTATCTCATGTACCGGTTCGCCCACCGGCTCTTCGGGTCTGACCTCCCTGCCGCGTGGCACTCCACGGACGGCGCCGAGATGGGCAAGATGATGGTCGCCGAAGGCATCGGGCTCACCGTTCTGCCGGACTACAGCGTGCTCGGCGACCCACTCGAGCGGGCCGGCCTAATCGTGACCAGGCCGCTCGCGGGCGACACCACCGTCGTCACCATGACCGCGCTGCACCGCCGTCAGGCACGAGTGCTACCGGCCGTCCTCCAGGTGCTCGGACACCTGCGCGAACAGGCCCGGCAACCGTTGCCGGTCCGCACGGCCTGACGGGCGCCGGTCGGTACCGTCCGATGATCGGTAACGCGACCCCGTTGAAGTTGCGCCCACCGCACTCAAATATGTGCGCTCCGTCCCTGGTCAGCGGCGTTGTAGCCTGCTGCCTCGGCACATCCGGCAGGCGACGGGATCGGGGCTTTGCAGGACGAGGAACTCGCGGAGGCACTCGCCGCGGCGGTACGCGGGGACGCCACGGCATTCGCCGCGCTGTGGCGGGCGCACCAGCCGCCGCTGCTGCGGTACCTGCGGGTGATCGTCGGCGAGAGCGCCGAGGACGTGGCCTCGGAAACGTGGCTGCAAACCGCCCGCGACCTGCGCGGCTTCAACGGGTCGCCGGCGGGGTTCCGGGTATGGCTGTTCACGATCGCTCGCAACCGTGCCATCGACGAGCGGCGGCGCGCCCGGCGCCGGCCCGAGGCGCCGCACGATCTGTCCGAAAACGATCTGCCGGGCCGCCGACCGGATGTGGCCGACGACGTGGTCGAGCGGTCCGAGACCGACTGGGCGCTCGGCGTGATCGCGACGCTGCCCAAGGATCAGGCCGAGGCGGTGACGCTGCGCGTCGTGGCCGGGCTCGACGTGGCACAGACCGCGCAGGTACTGGGCAAGCGCCCTGGCGCGGTACGGGTCGCGGCGATGCGTGGGCTGCGCCGCCTCGCCCAGCACGCCGAGGTGCTGGCCCGGTGGCAAGAGTCTCGACATGGCGAGGGGGTGTAACGCTGTGCGACCTTGGAACGCATTCTCAAGCGCCATGCGTACGCCACGGAAGAGCCGGCTCGGGCGGGGCACAGCCGAGCGGCTGCTGTCCACCGCCCGCGACCCTGCGTTCCCGGAGTTGAGCCTGCTGCTCGCCGCCGCCTCCGCCCCGCCACAGCCGCACGAGCCAGCCGGGCTGGACGCGGCGCTCGCGGCGTTCCATGAGGCGGGCCGGGTCGGGCGGTCTGTTGTCGCACCCCGCCGGCGGCTGCTTCGCCCGCTCGCCGCCGCGGCCGCCCTGGCCACGATGTTGGCCGGCGGTGTCGCCGTGGCCGCCGAGACCGGCAACCTGCCCGGAGTCGGCGGGACACCCACCGAGGGGCCGACCGCCACCGCTACCGCCGGCGCCGCGCCGGAGGGCACCCGCGCCGCGCCCGGCCGGAGCGGTATCCCATCGGTCTCGCCCACGCCCGGCGGCCACGGCCGGACCTTGAGCCCGGCCTCTCCTGCCCTGACCGGGCTCTGCCGGGCCTGGGACGCCCACCGCCGCAACCCGAACCAGCCGCTGAAATCGGAGGCGATGCGCGACCTCGCCGAGGCCGCGGGCGGCGAGGCCCGGATCCCGGCGTTCTGCGCCCCGGTGCTCACGGATCCGACGGCTCCGGCGACCGCACGCCCCGACACCGTGCCGCCGACGCCCAGCCACCCGGCCGGCAAAGGCCCTGCCAGGCCGACGCCGAGCGCCGCCAAGAAGGGCCAGGACGGTTGAAGCCGATCTTCGTGGACCGTTCCGGCCACCGTCGCCGCCTCGTCCGGGTCGCCGGCGCGGCCGCCGCGCTCGCGCTGACGCTGGCCTCCGCACTGCTGGTCGCCGGCTTCACCGGCGCCGGAGCGGGGCGCCTGCCGCTCCTGCCCGAGCCGGCCGGCGGCCGGGCCGGCGACGCGACGAAGTCCCCACGTCCGGAGGTCGCACCGGCACCCACCACGCCGCGCCCCTCGCCTCGGCCGGACGATCGGACCACCCCGGGGACCCCGCCCACGACCTCGTCCGTCGCTCCGATCACCACCACCGCCGTGGCCAAGCCGGGCCGGAGCAGCCACCGGCGGGTGCCGACACACACGCCGGGCAACAAGCCGTCCAAGCCGGGCTGAGCGTGCGATGTCGATGCATGTACGGCGGCACGAGCCGCGCGCGCATTGGGTCCTGCTGAGTCTGTTCATGCTCGTGCTGCTCGGCGGCCTGTGCCTCAACGGATACGTCTCCCACGTCGGCGCCGAGGGCGACGGCCCCGACCTCGCCGCCGACATCAGCGGGCCGGCCCCCGATACGGTGACGGGGGCCGGCCCGGTCCTGCGGATCGACCCCGACGGCACGGTCACCAGCCGGGCGATGCCGCGCCGCACGATCGCGCTGACCTTCGACGACGGCCCAGATCCACAGTGGACACCACGGATCCTGGACGTGCTCGCCCGCCACGGGGCACACGCCACCTTCTTCCAGGTCGGCTCCCAGGTGAACGCCCACCCTGACCTCGCCCGACGGGTGGTGGCGGAAGGGCACGAGATCGGCTCGCACACGTTCAGCCACGCCTGGCTGTCGGACACCCCTTCCTGGCGGCGCGGCCTGGAGTTGACCCTCACCCGCAACGCGATCGCCGCCGCCACCGGCCGGGCGCCCGTCCTGGTACGGCCGCCGTACTCGTCCCGGCCGGACGCGGTGACCGCCGCCGACTACGCCGCGCTGCGGCAGGCGGCCGGCGCTGGCCACCTGGTCGTACTGACCGACCTCGACACTGAGGACTGGAGCCGCCCGGGCGTCGACGCGATCGTGGCGAAGGCCGAGCCGGCCAAGGACCGCGGCGCGGTGGTGATGCTGCACGACTCCGGCGGCGACCGCGCCCAGACGGTCACCGCCCTCGACGTGCTGATCCCCCGCTTGCAGGCCCGCGGGTACCGCTTCACCACCGTTTCGGAGGCGTTGGCCCTGCCAGCGGTCGAGCCGGCGCCGGCCGGGCAGCGGTGGCGCGGCCACGCCCTGCGCTGGGCGCAGACCGGTGGCACCGCGCTGAGCCGGGCGTTGACCGCGCTCATGATCGCCGCAGTCGCGCTCGCCGCCGTACGGCTGGCCGTCCAGCTTGTCTGTGCCCGCACGCACGTGCGCCGGGTCCGCCGCCGCGCCCGCCAACCGCTGCGCTACCTGGGCCCCGTCTCCGTCGTCGTGCCCGCCTACAACGAGTCGGCCAACATCGCCGCCACAGTGCGGTCGCTGCTGGCCAGCGACTACCCGCGCGTAGAGGTGATCGTCGTCGACGACGGCTCCACCGACGGGACCGCGGACATCGTCGAACGGCTGCGGCTACCGGGCGTGCGGGTGGTCCGCCAGGCCAACGCCGGCAAGCCGGCCGCACTCAACACCGGCATCGCCTACGCCCGCGGCGACATCCTCGTGCTCGTCGACGGCGACACCGTCTTCGAACCGGACGCCGTCGGCCGCCTGGTACAGCCGCTGCACGACGCGGACGTCGGCGCCGTCTCCGGCAACACCAAGGTCGCCAACCGGCGCGGCCTGCTCGGCCGCTGGCAGCACCTGGAGTACGTGATCGGCTTCAACCTCGACCGCCGGATGTTCGACGTGCTGCGCTGCATGCCCACGGTGCCCGGCGCGATCGGCGCCTTCCGGCGAGCCGCGGTGGTCGACGTCGGCGGCGTGTCCAACGAGACACTCGCCGAGGACACAGACTTCACGATGGCGCTGATCAGGGCCGGCTGGCGCGTGGTGTACGCACCGGACGCGGTCGCCTGGACCGAGGCACCCGCCACGCTCAAACAGCTGTGGCGCCAGCGGTACCGCTGGTGCTACGGCACCATGCAGGCGATGTGGAAGCACCGGCGAGCCCTCGCCGAGCCGGGTGCCGCCGGTCGCCTCGGCCGGCGCGGCCTGACATACCTGCTGCTCTTCCAGGTCGCCTTGCCGCTGTGCGCTTGCATGGTCGACCTGTACGGCCTCTACGGCCTGCTCTTCCTGCCCCTAGGCAAGGTCGCCGCGGTGTGGACCGGCTTCACCCTGCTCCAGATGGCAACCGCCGCGTACGCGCTGCACCTCGACCGGGAGCGCTACGGACCACTGTGGAGCCTGCCCTTCCAGCAGGTGGTCTACCGCCAGCTGATGTACCTCGTCGTCATCCAGTCCACCGTCATGGCGCTGATCGGCCACCGGCTGCGCTGGCACCGCATGACTCGAACCGGCGTGTTCGGCGGGCATCTGGATCCCAGCCGAGTCCGAGGTTGAGCGAGTCAGAGCTTGACGCTGGTTTCGGGGGTTGCCAGGTTCCATAGGCGTACGCTGCCAGCGTCGGTGGCGGCGATGTTTCCGTTCCGGCTCCAGGCGACGGCGCGGCCGAGCGAGGTGGCGGAGGCATCGCGCAGCTGGCCGACTTCCTTGCCGCTTTTGACTTCCCAGCGGCGTATCGTGCCGTCCTCACTGGCGGTAACCAGGTAGAAGCCGTCAGGGCTGAAGTCGACGTCCCAGATGCTGCCGGTGTGGCCTGTCAGCGCGGGGACGTAGAAGCCGTCGTTGACCAGGTCCCGCAGCAGCACGGTCCGGTCGCCGGCCGCGGTGGCGAGCAGCTTTCCGTTCGGGCTGAACGCCACGCCGAAGATATTGGCACTGATGTCGGAGGCGATCCGGTGTCCGCCGTACTGCGCGGGCCTGCTTTTCAGGTCGTGGACGTCGAAGACTTCCGTGGTGCTGCCGTGCTTGCCGGCCGCGAGGCGCTCTCCGTCCCGGCTGAACGCCACATCCCAGGTGCCGCCGTCGCCGAAGGTGGCGATGAGCTGCCGCGTCGACAGGTCCCACACCCGGGTGCCAAGTACGCCGGCCGTGGCGAGGAGCTTGCCGTCCGCGCTGAAGTCGACATCGGACAGCCGCGCCGTGTTGTTGCCGGACATCTCGCCAGGGAGGGGATCGCCGATCTGGGCGCCGGTCGTGACGTCCCAAAGGCGTACCGTGCCGTCCTGGCTGGCGGTGGCGAGTGTCGTGCCGCCTGGTGCGAATGCTACGCCCTCCACCGCACCGCCGTAGGTGCCGCCGCCGTGGCCGGACAGCACGGCGAGCCGGCGCCGGCTCGCCACGTCCCAGATCTGGGCGGTCTCCCCGATGCCGGCGGCCAGGAGGCTGCCGTCCTCGCTGAACACCACGTCGGCGGCCTCCGGCGGCGGTGCGGACGTACTCGATGCGGACGTACTCGATGCGGACGTACTCCCGCTGTCTCTCCGATTTTCCAGGGCGCGCAAGGACACAGCCAGGCCGGCGACGGCGAGGCTGAGCACGACGAGTCCGATGAGGACGATCCGCTTGAGCGATCGCCGTGGGGCGGCGCCCGCATCCAGTGCGGCGGCGTCCGGGCCCTGTGCGGGCCGCAGCGGCACCGGCGTCTGGACCGCCGCCTCAGCCGGCGCCGGGACGGTCTGGACGAGGATGGCGGGCGGGGCTGGCGGGGCGAGCACGGTGGGCCGGGCGTGCAGGCTGCCTTCGGCGACGACGAGTTCGGGGTGATCGATGGCGGTCGGCGGAATGCTGAGGGCACGATGCAGGAGCGTGGCCGCCAGCGGGATCCGGCTGGAGCCACCGACGAGGAACACCCCGGCGATCTCCTCGCGCGGCACCGCCGCTGCGCGCAGGGTATCCAGCGTGAGTACGACCGTACGCTCCAGGTAGGGCCGCGCGACCTTCTCGAACTCTTCGCGGGTCACGTGGAGATCCGTCTCCACCAGCGGTACGTGCAGGTCGGCGGTGGCGTGGCGGGACAGTTGCTCCTTGGCGGCCCGGGCGCCGTGCCACAGTGCGCGGCGGGGATGCTGGTCGGCCGGCGTCCGTGGCCAGTCCAGGCGGCCCCACGCCGCGGTGTCCGCGGCGGTGAGGGAGCGGACGTGGCGGACCAGCGCGGCGTCGAGGTCCAGGCCGCCGACGTCGTCAAGGCCGTCCGCGGCGACGACATCGAAGCCAGTCGCGGTATGGCGAACGATGCCGATGTCGAACGTGCCGGCACCGAGGTCGTAGACGACGAGGCAGCGGCCGGAGTCCAGCGCGCCGCCCAGGACGGTGGTGAAGTACGCCGCGGCGGCAACCGGCTCGGCGACGAAGCCGACGCCGCCGAGACCGGCACGGCGGGCTGCCTCGGCGAGCACATCGAGACGGGTGCGTGCCCAGCTCGCCGGGTGGGTCAGCACCACCTCGTCGAGCGAGCCGCCCGTGACCCGGCGGGCCTCGGCGGCCACCCGGTCGAGCACCGCGGCGACCAGGTCCACGACGGGTACCTCCCGCTCGCCGAGCCAGACGGTACCGTCGTCGATCCGCCGTTTCGGGTTCGGCTCCAGCCCACTCGGGTGGGCGAGGGCCGACCGCTCAGCGTCGGCACCGGTCAGCAGGTCGGCACCGGCGAACACGGCCGACGGCAGCAGCGGGGACGCGTCGAACAGCAGCGGCCGTATCCGCTGATCGGGACCGGCGAGCACGGCCACCGTCGCGGAGGTGCCGAAGTCGATCCCCAACCGACTCACCGAATCACCTCCGAAGCCGGCGGTCGCCCAGCGGAGCTTACCGGGGTTGCTCCACCCGCAGCCGCCGCTGAAACCCGTAATCGATGCCAACTTGCATACATAGCGATGTCAGCATATGTTGGCTCCGGGTTGACGCCGGTCGGAAGGTCGCATGATGTCGTGGGCGTTGTGGGTCGGTCTCGTGCTCTACGTGGTGGGCCTGGTGACAGTGTTCGGGCTGCGCTCTGTCTTGCAGTACCGCGCCACCGGCGACAGCGGCCATCGCCGCCCACACCATCGGCCTGGATCCGTAGGCTGGTGGGCCGCGGTCCTGCTCGCCGGTGCGGTGGGCGTTGGAGCCGTGGGACCGCTGCTCGCGTTGACCGGCGCGGTGGGAGTTCCGGCGGTGCTGGCTGTCCCGGCGCTGGCCGGCGGAGGCCTGGTGTTGATGGTCTGCGGGTTCGCCGGGGTGCTTGCCGGCCAGCAGGCGATGGGCCTTTCGTGGCGGGTTGGTGTGGACGACACCGAGCGCACGGCCCTGGTTAGCGCTGGCTTGTTCCGGCACGTGCGAAATCCGATTTTCACCGCGATGGTCGTTGCCTACATCGGTTTGCTCGCCACCGTCCCGACGTGGGTGACCGCACTCGGACTTGTGTGTCTGATCGCGGGAGTCGAGCTGCAGGTGCGCCAGGTGGAGGAGCCTTACCTGATCCGGGTGCACGGTGCCGCCTACCGCCGCTACGCCGCTGGGGTCGGCCGGTTCCTCCCCCGCCTTGGCCGGCTTTGACTGTGTGCGCCGCGACCGGGCTCGGCCATGTGACCATGGCCGAGCCCGCCGTGGTGAGCGTCCGAGGTCAGAGCAAGGTGCGCCAGTACGTCCAGAACGCCTCGCCGACCAACAGGGTCAGGACTAGCAGCCAGGCGACCGGGATCGCCGTGTGCAGCTTCGCGATCGCGGTGACCCCGGGCCGCCAGGACCCGGGGACCCGAAGGTGTTCGCGGTCAAGGTTGTACAGCGTGGTGTAGCTGAACACGACGATCGTGACAACCCACACCACCATGCAGTACGGGCACAGCGCACCGATCCGGTACAGGCTCTGGAAGAACAGCCAGTGCACCAACCCGACGCCGAAAACCGTGCCGGCTTGCAGCCCAAGCCACCACCAGCGCGGCAGCCGGATCCCACCGAGCACCGCGACACCCGTCGCGAGCACCAGCGGGAACATGGCCACACCGAGCAGCGGGTTGGGAAAGCCGAACACCTCCGCCTGATGGGTGTTCATCACCGACCCGCAGGACAGGATCGGGTTGATCGAACAACTGGGCGTGTAACCGGGATCGCGCAGCAGCGCGATCTTCTCCACGATCAGGACGAACGCGGCGGCGCCGCCGAGCAGCCCCCGACGGTCAGGACCCAGCCGACCAGCCGGTCGCCGATCGCGCTTTCGCTGTCCGGTGCGGTGCCGTCGACGCGGGCCGGCTGGGTGATGGCGGTACTGGACATGGTGGTTCCCTTACCGCGTTAGGGCTTCGTCGATGGTCTTCTTCAGCGCCTCGTACGTCGGGTCCTGCTCGTACCGGGCGCCGTTGACAAAGAACGTCGGCGTGCCCCGCACACCCAGCCGCTCGCCGTCCTGCGCGTCCGAACGGACCCGCGCCTCCACGTCAGGGCTAGCCATGTCGGCACGGAACTTGTCCACGTCCAAGCCGAGCTCCCGGGCGTAGCCGACGAACGTGTCCGCCTGGGACTGCTGGTTGTGACCCCATGCCGCCTGGTTGTCGAACAGCTTGACGTACATCTGCTCGAACTTGCCCTGCCGCGCGGCCGCCTCGGCTGCGTGCGCGGAGTTGAACGCGTTCGGGTGACTGGCGATCGGGAAATACCGCACCACGTAGGTGATCCGGTCCCCGTACTCCTTGCGCAGCCGTTCGACGCCCGGGTACGCGGCACCGCAGGCCTCGCACTCGAAGTCCAGGAACTCCACGACAGTTACTTTGCCGTCGGCGGCGGTGGAGAGCCGGTGGCTGTCCGCCCGCACCACAGTCTGTGCCACATCGCCCGCCGGCACGTCCTCGCCGCCGGCGCGGTTGACCACGAAGGCGACGGCCAGCGCGACGGCCGCTACCGCGACGAGGCTCAGTGTCACCTTCAGGTTGGTGCCCATCCCGCCCCGCCGGGCCTTGCGCACCGCCTTCCCGGCGGCTTTCGCCCGCGCGCTGCTGGGCCGCGCGGCTGTACCCGCGCCCGATCTGGGAGCCTTGCGCGGCTTGATGGCGGTACCGCGGCGGGCGTTTGTCTTGTGTGGAGGCATGGTCGTATTCCTTTCGGTGGAAGTCGTTGATGTGGGGAAGGAAACGCAAGCCGCGCCTATATGCGCAGCGCGTCCACCCACATCGGAACGACCGCCAGCGGCCGCACACGAGCAGTGCGCGACCGGGCCCACCAAAACGCCACGTCCGCCAGCAGCGGCCGGCGAACCGCGCCAGCCAACGCCAGTCCGGCCAGCGCTACGACCACGAACAGGCACGCACTTATGCCTGTCTCACCGGGACCGTGCCCGCGATCCGGGGCGCCGCCGCCCGCTTCGAGCGCTCCTGGCAGCGAAGCCTGGAGGAGCACGTTGGGACAGGCGCCATAACCCGCCATCGACCCTGGAACCAGGGGCCGATCAGCGCAGGACGCGCCGCCGAACAACGTCACGGCGAACAACGCCCCGACGACCATCAGCCAGCGCAGGGAGCGCCCCAGAGGCGCCCGGCCAGCGGTGACAGTCACCACGCCAGAGTACGTCAACCAGCGACCGCGGCCACACCACTCCGCCGCAGGAGCTGTTCAGTCGAGCTTAGACCTCCGCCACGCCGGCGATGGTGTAGGTGGTGTACCCGTCGGCGTCCTTTCACCCCCTCGCCACCCTTGCCGTCCTGCCCTCCTGCCGTCGGGGTGCCGGGCGAGGGTGGTGGCCGACGGCCGTCCCGAGGCTGGCCGGGCCGACCACAGCGCTGAGCGCGCGGGCCCCGAAGCTGGGCATGAATAGGGGGTCTGGGGCCGGTCACCAGCAACCGGCCCCAGACCCATTCCGGGGGGCAGAGCTAATTGCCGTTTTTATGGGTGGCCGGCGTGAACGCAATCGGGCCGTATTGGGTCTTGCTGGCGTGGGTGACGAATGCCCAGTACCGGTCGCCGAACGACCAGTGCCACCATTCCGTCGGGTAGTTCACGAAGCCGACCCGGGTGAGTGCCGTGGAAAGAATTCGCCGATGGCGTTGCGCTTGCAGCGAAATGTTGGTCGCCGCGGTGAAGCAGGCGTTGTCACTGGCGAGCGGAGTGGCGTCGATGGGCGTACCCATGTCGAGCTCTTCTCCGTCGTCGGCGACGAGTGTCAGATCCAGTGCGCCACCGGTGCTGTGCGGGGCGACCCCCACCGGCGACACGAACTTGCTCGCCTCCACGAAGAGCCGCTCGTCCTCCCACTCCGGATGACGTTGTCGCAGCTCATCGCGGTATCCGTCGAAGATGGCCTGCTGCCGGTCCAGTGGGCGGTACCCCTCGGTGACCAGGAAGCGCAGCCCGTCGGGAAGGAGCCGGTGGGCGTCCAGGAGGCGTGCGAGAACTCCTTTCCGCAGGTGACCGTAAGCGCCGGCGGCGTCGGCGTAACGGCCGTCCAACCGCACTTCTGGTACATCGTTGAGGTCGGTGAGCGGCTCGTCCGAATCCCCAACAGGGATAGCGGCGATACGCGGATCAGACAGCAGGACAGCGGTGTCGGCCGTCACAATTCCTCACCTCGTCCTGGGCTGCTGGCAGGGTGATGCCTGGCGATTTTCCGGTTCACGTCCTCCCCCTCGACACGAAGGCGTAGGTGCCATTCAGAGGCACGCACGAATGACGAGTGGGTCGAGGTGCCGGTTCAATAGGAGAGGAAGTTTTTTCTTACCGAGGAGTACCAAGCAGATGCGGCGCGCCAGGCGGTCGAGCGGACGCCGGCATGGCTGATGGCCTGGCGACGCCTGGCCCTCGACTACGAACGCGTACCAGCTAGCCGGGGCGCCCCTTGCAGGCGGTCCGATGATCGTCCAGCAGACAATCTCGTCTCCGGTGCGTTCGGTACCTGTGGCACAGTCCTAAGTGTGCGGTTGGACGAGCTACCGGACTGGTTGCCGGGTTGGTGTCTTGAGCATCTGGGCGGCGAGCCCGCCGGCGTGCTGTTCCAGTCGCGACAGGTCTCGATGGTGTTCGGTCTGCGGTTGGTCGGTGGCAGCGACGTCGTGGTCAAGGCGCGCGCCGACGATGGCCGGGCCGCGTCGTGTGTGGCGGCGCAGGCCCGGCTGGCCGAGCGCGGGTTTGCGTGTGCCCGGCCGCTCACGCCGGTGGTCGGTGTCGGTGCGCTGGCCGTGCACGCCGAGGAATTCCGGCCCGGCGGCGAGGTGTTGCACGGGGACTCGCCGGGCATAGCCGTGCGCTGCGCGGAGGTGTTCGCCCGGCTGATGGCCGCACTTGCTGGCGTGAGCGTCGCGCCGCCGCTGCCGAATCCGCCCTGGGTGCGTTGGGACCACACCGATTCTGGGGTGTGGCCGGCGATCGACTTTCTCGATAGCCGGGACCAGAGTGTCGTGTCCGAGCACATTGTCCAGACGGCTGAGCGGGCCCGGGGGCGGCTGCTGGGCGCCGGCTTGCCGTGCGTGCTCGGCCACGCCGACTTCGAGGCGCAGAACCTGCGGTGGCAGGGTTGGCAGGTGTGGGCGGTGCACGACTGGGACAGCCTGGCGTGGCAGCCGGAGGCGGCGCTGGTGGGGGCGGCGAGCGGGTCGTTCGCCAGTTCCGGGCCGCCCACGCTGGCGCCGATCGGAAGCTCCGAGGCGTTCCTAATGGCGTATCAAGACATTCGAGGGCGCTTGTTCACGGCCGTGGAGCTGGAGATCGCGTGGGCGGCCAGCTTGTGGATGGCTGCGTACAACGCCCGGGAGATGGCGCTGTGCGGTGGCTCCCCGGCGGGCGGCGATGCGTTGCGGGCGCAGGCAGCCGAACGCCTCCACCGGGCTAACGCGTAACATCAGCCCTGCTGGTGCGACGGAGGGGCAGTATCGCCGCCGCACTGCCTACCTGAGCCTCTCAAACTTCGCCGCGCACCTCCGGCGTTTCTTCAGGCCACGGACGGCGACGGGCGAGTAGCGCTGGATACTCGGTTTGCAGGACGCAGAACTCGTTTCCCCACGGATCGCGAAGGACCCAGAAGTCGAAGCCGCGCTCCTTCTGGTGGTCATACCTGGTGGCTCCGAGCTTTTCAAGCCGTCTGACCTCGGCCTCGACATCATCGGTTTCGAGGTCGAGGTGCATCCGTTCCTTCGACGTCTTCGCGTCGTCCGTCCGCTGGAGAAGTATCCGAATCTCCGAGTCGGGTAATAGCAACCGCCGATATACCTGGCGGCTCGCCTTCGATACTTCCTCTTCGGTGGCGTCGAGGGCGGCAGACCAAAACTCGACAGCTCGATCCAGGTCGTCGCAGTCGATAGTGAAATAGCAGACGCGGCTGCGATGGTGCGTCATGCGTGGTCCACCGCAGGTTCCAAGAACGGGAACATGGAAGAACAGTACAGCCGGCCACCTACGCCGACCTGGCCTCAGTCACCCCCGGACCCGGAGCAGCGTCCGCGGTGAGCACCCACGGCGGCAGCAAGCAGCTCAAACGCGCGTTCATCAGGCCTGCGTTCGCTGCCCTCGCCTGCCTCGCCCGCAGGCGCGCCGACGCCCTCCACGCCAGGCTCCGCACCCAAAAACTCCATACCAACCAAACCGGCGGACAAACCCGAATCGCAACTTGACAAACCCCATACAGACAGCCAGAAAAATTGCAGACTCGAATATCCCTAGATCGACGAATATAACTGGTGGTCTTGGTGTTGATGCGAGACAATTAGTGGGTGTCCAGGGATGCGTTAGAGCAGCTGCGCGAGGTGGCGGGCAAATGTGCTACCACGTCGGTCTGGACCTTGAGTGACGACGATCTTGTCGATTCCCTGGACACCATCCACCAAGCGTTGCAAACGCTTACCGCAGCCCAGTTGCATGTGATCCGGGAAATCGACGGGCGCGGTCTACCGATCGCGCAGCACGCTTCCAGCACGGCGGTCTGGTTGCGGGGGCGTCACCGCATCAGCATCCACGCCGCGAAACGGCTTGCCGACCTCGCGAAGGCGGTTGACGAGCGGCCTGCCCTCGACACCGCCCTGGTCGCGGGTGTCGTCAATGCCGAGCAGGCTGCGGTTATCGCCGGCGCGGTCCGGGATCTTCCCGACGACCTTGGTGCCGATGTCGTTAATGAGGCGGAGGCGGTGCTGGTCGGCCAGGCGGCGCAGTTCGAGCCCGCGATCTTGCGTAAGGCTGGCGAGCGGATCCTCGCCCACGTCGCTCCCGAGATCGCTGACGCCCGCGACGCTGCCGCGTTGCAGCGGCAGGAAGCCCGTGCCTGGCAGACGCGGGCGTTCCAGCTCACCCGGCTCGGTGACGGGCGAGTGCGGGTTACTGGGTGGCTGGACGAGGCGGGTGCCGCGACTGTCAACGCGGCGTTGGATCCGTTGTGTGCGCCCCGGCACGACGACGAGCCGCGCACCCCTGGCCAGCGTCGGGCTGACGCGTTGGTCGAGGTGTGCGACCTGGCCACCCGCACCGAGCGGTTGCCGGACAACGGTGGGCAGCGGCCGCATGTGATGGTCACCGTTCCGTTCGAACTGCTCGAGCAGCAGTTCGGCATCGGCGTGCTGGACACTGGCGGGCGGCTCAGCCCCACCCAGGTCCGCCAGATGGCCTGCGACGCGCAACTGATCCCGGCGGTGCTCGACGGCGACGGGCAGGTCCTGGACCTGGGCCGCACGCGGCGCCTCATCACCGGGTCGCTGCGGCGAGCCCTGGAGCTACGCGACCGAGGATGCGCCTTCCCCGGCTGTGACCGACCACCGCGCTGGTGCGACGGGCACCACATCCAATCATGGGCCGACGGCGGACCCACCAGCTTGCACAACAGCGTGCTGCTGTGCGGCTACCACCACCGCATCATCCACCGCGGACACTGGACCATCCGGCTTTGTGTCGAGGACAGCAGGCCGGAGTTCATCCCGCCCGCCTACGTTGACCAGGAGCAACGACCATGTCGGAACCTCTACCACCACCGGACGTGACGGCCACGGTCTTGCAGACCTTCGGGGTCAGGAGGCGGTCGATGAGGCCGCGCGGTTGGCTCGGCGCCCGGCGATGGGGGCGGGGTTGGGTTGTGAAGCGCGGAGGGTGAGGCCGCGGGAGCAGCGGTCCGGACCACCGCGGACGTCGCGGTAGCCCAAATCTCTAAAGTGGACGGCCCGATGACCCTGGCCCAAGCAGGACAGGTCTCTATGCGGCGGCGGGCGTGGCTACGCCGCGCAGGGCGGCGGCGACGACCTTGTGTACCTCCTTGCCGGACTCGCCGTTGGTCAGCACGACGCAGCCGGCGCCGGAGCCGAGTCGGATCGCGGTCATGGCGCGGTACCCGGGTGTCTCGCCGTTGTGGCCGACCTCCGGGTCAGGGCGGGTGTAGTCGACGACCGTGCCGAGGCCGTAGAAGCTGCCTGGGTGCGCCTCGGTCAGCATGACCCGCGCGGACACCGCGGAGAGCAATGTGGACTCGCCGTGTTGGGCGCGGCGTACCTCGACCGCGAGCTGGGCCAGGTCGGCCGCCGTGGACCAGAGGCCGCTGCCGGCGACTGCGGTACGCAGGCGGTAGCCGCCGTCGAGCGGGCGGCCCTGCTCGTCGTGGCCGGCGGCGTACGACGCGGGGCGCTCGAAGCCGCTGTCGCGCATGCCGAACGGGTCGAAGACCAGGCGCCGGGCCAGGTCGGCGTACGGCTCGCCCGTCACGTCGGTCAGCAGCTGCTGGAGTACCGCCCACTGCCCGCCCGACTTGTGGAACCCGGTGCCCGGCTCGCGCGCCAGGCCGAGGCCGTCGAGCAGGTCGGCGAGGGGTGGCACCGGCTCGGTCGGGGCGTACCAGACGGCGGGCGTCTCGGCGATGCCGGAGAGGTTGGCCAGGCAGTGCCGCAGCGTGGCCGTCCACCCGCTGCCGGCGGGGGCGGCGAGCGGCCGGCTCAGGTACTCGTTGACGTCCCGGTCGAGGCCGAGCGTGCCGGCGTCCACCAGCCGCAGCACCATGAGCGCGGTGACGTGCTTGCTGATCGAGCCGGCCTGGAACGGGGTACGCATGGTCACCGGCAGCGACGTGGCCACCGACCGGGTGCCATACGTCTGTATGCCGGTGACCTCGCCATCCTCGATGAGGGCGACGGACGCGCCCGGTACCGCGTGCACCTCCATGGCGACCGAGATGGCCCGCCGCAGGTCGAACGAGGTGTGCTGAAGGGGTGGCGGCGCGGCGACCGGTGCGTCGCCGCACGCCACCGCCAGGTCCTCGATGGTCTCGTTGTCCAGCAGCATCCGCAGGGTGAGCGGCAGCCCGGCCGCGCGGGCGGCGGCGAGCACGTGCACGATTCGCATCGAGTCGGCGCCGAGGTCGGCGAGCCGGTCCCGCACGCCCACCTGGGCCACGCCGAGGATCCGTACGCACACGTCCACCATGGTCTTCTCGGTGGGCGTGCGCGGCGGCACGTACTCCCGGTCGGCGACCAGTGCGCTCCGCTCCGGCGCGGGCAGCGCCCGGCGGTCCACCTTGCCGGCGGCGTTGAGCGGCAGCGCGTCCAGCACGACGAACGCGGCCGGCACCATGTACGGCGGCAGCGCCTCGGACAGGAAGTCGCGCAGCCGGCCCTGCTCGACGCGCTTGCCCTCGTGCCCGACCACGTACGCGGCCAGCCACTTCTCCCCCGCCCCGTCCTCCCGAGCGACGACGACCGCGTCGCGCACCTCGGGCTGGTGCAGCAGCCGCTCCTCGATCTCGCCGAGCTCGATCCGGTACCCCCGGACCTTCACCTGGTGGTCGGCGCGTCCCAGGTACTCCAGCTCGCCGTCCGGACGGAAGCGCACGAGGTCGCCGGTACGGTACATCCGGCCGCCCGGGTTGGGGCCGTACGCCTCGGGCAGGAACCGTTCGGCGGTCAGGTCGGGGCGCCCCACGTACCCTCGGGCCACCCCGTCGCCGGCGATGAACAGCTCTCCCACGACGCCGACGGCGACCGGCTGGAGGTTGCCGTCGAGCACGTACACGCGGGTGTTGTGAATCGGCCGTCCAATGGGGACGGTGGTGACGTCGCCCTCGACGTCCCATCCGGTCGACCAGATCGTCGTCTCGGTGGGCCCGTAGAGGTCAACCAGGGTGGTGACCCGGCCGCGCAGGTCGCGGGCCAGGTTGGGCGGGCACGCCTCGCCGGTGGTGACCGCCACGACCGGCCGGTGGTCGAAGCCCGCCTCGATCAGCAGCTTCCACCCGGCCGGCGTGGCCTGCACGTGGGTGACCCCGTGCCGGTCGACGAGGCCGAGCATGGCCGCGCCATCGCCCGCCTCCGCGTCGCTGGCCAGCACGATCCGGCCGCCGCTGACCAGCGGCAGGCAGAGTTCGGCCAGGGAGATGTCGAACGACAGCGAGGTCGCGGCGAGCCAGGCGTGCGCGGGCGTGGCGCGGAACCGTACCCGCATGGAGAACAGCAGGTTGAGCAGTGAGCGGTGGGTGACCTGCACGCCCTTCGGCCGGCCGGTGGAGCCGGAGGTGAAGAGGGTGTACGCGAGCGTGGCCTGGTCGCCGGTGACCTCGGGTGCGGTGGCCGGCCGGGCCGCGATCTGCTCGCGCTCCCGGTCGGTCCACACGTACCCGCCGTCGTAGACGTCGGCCAGTCGCTCGGCGAGCCCGGTCTCGGTGACGACCATCTGGGCGCCCGCCGTGGCGAGCATGTACCCGAGCCGCTCGGCGGGCAGTTCGGGGTCGAGCGGCAGGTACGTGCCGCCCGACTTCCAGACGCCCAGCAGGATCGCCAGGGTGTCCGGGCCTCGGCTGGCGAGCACGCCCACCGTCGACTCCGGGCCGACCCCGGCGGCGCGCAGGTGGTGGGCCAGCCGGTTGGCCCGGGCGTCGAGCTCGCCGTAGCTGACCCGCACGCCGCCGGTCTCGACCGCGATCGCGTCCGGGTGCGCCGCCGCGACGGCGCCGATCACCTCGTGCACACACCTGCGCTCAGCCATGACCTACCACTCCACCTCGGTGTCGTTCCAGTCCTGCAGGACCTGCGCCTTCTCGTGCTCGGACAGGTACGTGGCCCGGGCGTCGCCGTCCGGGTCGGCGGCCATCGCCTCCAGCACCGCCCGGTACATGCCGGCCAGCCGTTCCGCCGCGCCCTGCTCGAGGCCGGTGCTGATCGCGCGCAGCACCAGGTACCCGGGCTGGGTGGCGACCGTCATCGTGAACTCGTTGGTGCCCTCGCCGGCCCCGCCGCGGACGTCCACCCGGCCGGTGTCGACCTGGTGGAAGTCCTGGTAGCGGAACATGATGTCGAACAGTCGGTGCCCGCCGGCCTGCCGCTGGATCGCCGGCAGCGGGTAGCGGCGGTGGGCGTACACCTCCGCCTCCCGGTCGAAGACCTGCCGAACGAGGTCACGCCAGGTCTTGGCGACGGCGGTGTCGTGGGCGAACGGCAGGGTGTTGAGGTACATGCCGTACACCCGCTCGGCGCCCGGCGCTTCCGGCCGGGCGCTGTAGAGCACGCCGGTGTGGAACGCCGGCTCGTTGGTGACCGAGCTGAGCACCTTGAGGTGGGCGGCGAGCAGCACCGCCTTGAACGACGTGCCGGTTTCGGTGGCGAGTGCCCGCAGCGGCTCCTCGATGTCCCGGAAGACGATCGGGAGCTTGAGGTCCTCGCGCGCCCCTTCCGGGCCGACTCCCCAGTCCGGGGGCAGCACGCACGGGGCGAACCTGTCGACGACGTCCTGCCAGTAGCCCTTGTCCTCGTCGGACTCCAGCGCGGCGAGTTCGGCGGAGATGAAGTCCGCGTACCGGACGGCCGGTGTCTCGTACGGCTGTGCCGGCGTGCCGTCGACGTTCCGCCGGTAGAGGTCGAGCACCTCCATCAGCAGCGAGTGCTGGCTCCAGCCTTCGGTGATGGCGTGGCAGTGGGTGAAGCCGAGCCGCCACGCCTCGTCGCTCTCGACCAGGGCGGAGATCCGCAGCAGCGGCGGCGCCTCGAGGTCGAAGAGGTTGGCCCGCTCCCGGGCGATGTGCTCGCGTACCGCCTGCTCGACGCCGCCCTCGTCCAGCCCGCGCAGGTCGTGGACGGTGACCGGCAGGTCGGCCGACGCGTGGACGATCTGGAGCGGCAGGCCGTACCGGTCGAGGTCGAACGAGGTCCGCAGCATCTCGTGCCGCTCGACCACGGTTCGGGCCGCGGCGCGCAGGGCGTCGACGTCGAACGGCCGGCCGTCGCGGATGAGGAACGTCGCGGCGTTGTGGTACCGGGCCGCCCGCTCGTCGGCGAGCATCTCGACGAGCATGCCGAGCTGCACCTGCGACAGCGGGTACGCGTCGACCACGTCCTCGGGGAGCCGCTCCCGCACGTCCGCCCCGACGAGCGTGAACGGTGCGACCGCGGCCGCCTCGGTGAAGGTGCCACCGCTGGACAGCGCGGTCGCGAGTGCGGCGACGGTGCGGTGGGTGAAGACGTCGCGGACACCGGCTTCGAAGCCCGCCGCCCGCAACGCGCCCACGAGTGCGATGGCCCGGATGGAGTGGCCGCCGATGTCGAAGAAGCTGTCCTCCACCGACACCCGCTCCGCGCCGAGCACCTCGCACCAGATGGCCGCGATCCGCTCCTCGGTGGCCGTACGCGGTGCGACGTACGCCCGCTCGTCGGTGGCGCCGTCCGGGTCGGGCAGGGCCCGCCGGTCGACCTTGCCGTTGGCGTTCAGCGGGATGCGCTCCACGCCGACCACAGTGGACGGGACCATGTACTCGGGCAGCGTCCGTCCACAGTGGTCCTTGACGTCGGTGGAGCCGACGACGTAGGCGACGATGCGGTCCTCGTGCACCACGACCGCGGCGTCGCGCACGTCGGGGTGGTCGAGCAGGATCGCGCGGATCTCGCCCAGCTCCACCCGGTACCCGCGGATCTTGACCTGGTCGTCGATCCGGCCGAGGAACTCCACGTTCCCCTCGGCGGACCAGCGGGCCAGGTCGCCGGTGCGGTAGAGGCGGCCGCCGACCGAGCCGAACGGATCGGGCAGGAACTTCTCGGCGGTCAGCTCGGGCCGGTTGACGTAGCCTCGGGCCACGCCGGTGCCGCCGACGTACAGCTCGCCGACCACGCCGGCGGGGACTGGGCGCAGGTGGCGGTCCAGCACGAACATCGTCATGTTGGGTAGTGGCCGGCCGATCGGCACCACGTCAGCACCCTGCGGCCCCGAAATCGGGAAGATACAGGTACCGACGCTCGCCTCGGTCGGGCCGTACTCGTTGACAAGGTTGCCGTCACCCAGCACCGCGCGCCACTTCTCCGCGACCGGGCCGGGCAACGCCTCACCAGCGACCACAATCACCGGTGCGTAGTCCGGCGAAGGCTCAAGAATCTCCAAGTGACCAGGCGTCAGCTTGATGAAGCTGAACGGCGCCGCACTCCGCAGGTGGGTCGACAGCTCGTCAAGCTCCACCGCAGGCGGCAGCATCCACAACCGCTGACCCGACACCAGCGGCGCCCACAGGTTCGGCACCACCAGGTCGAACGCGACCGACGAGAACAACGGCGCACCACCCGAACCACGCGACGCCAGCACCTCCGCCGCCCACTGCACATGGTTCGACAAACCGCGATGCGTGATGGCCACACCCTTGGGCCGACCCGTCGAGCCGGACGTGAAGATGACGTACGCGAGGCGGTCCAGGTCGTCGACCCGCTCCGGTGCGGTGGCGGGCTCTCCGGCGGCATCGGTGAGGACAGTGTCCACTGTGAAGCGGTCTACATAGGACGCCTGGGTGACCGCGACCCGTACGTCCGCGTCGGCCAGCATGCGGTCGATCCGCTCGGCCGGGAAGGCGGGGTCGAGCGGCACGTACGCGCCGCCTGCCTTCCACACCGCGAGCATCGCGACTACGAGGTCGGCGCCCCGGTCGAGCAGCACCGCCACGAGCGAGTCCGGCCCCACGCCCCGCCCGCGCAGGTGGTGGGCCAGCTGGTTGGCGCGGGCGTCCAGGTCGGCGTACGTGACCCGGGTGCCGCCCACCTCCACCGCCGTCGCGCCGGGCGACGTGGCCGCCCGCTCCTCCACCAGCTCCAGGACCGAGCGGCCGACCATGGTGCCGGGGTTGTGGCTCCACTCCATCAGCAGCCGGTCCCGCTCGCCGCCGGGCAGGAATGTCTCCCGCGCGTCGCCGTCGAGGTCGGCCGCGATCGCTTCCAGCACCACGCGGTACATCCGGCCGATCCGCTCGGCGTTGCCCGGGCTGAGCGTGTGCGTGTCGACGGTGAGCACCAGGCCGCTGGCCCGGGCGGCGACCGCGAGCCCGAACTCGGTGGCGCCCTCGCCCACGCCGGACTCGGCGTCGACCACGTCGGTCTCCGCCTGGGCCTGCTGGAGGTCGAGGTAGCTGAACCGGACGTCGAGCAGGCGAGCGCCGTCGCCGAGGTCACGCTGGATCACCGGCATCGGGAAGCGCCGGTGCGGCCACAGCTCACCCTCGCGGTCGTACGCCTGGCCGACCGCCTCCCGCCACGTGGTGGCGGTGCCGTCGTGGGCGAACGGGAGCGTGTTGAGGTACATGCCGTACACCCGCTCAGCGCCGGCCACCTCGGGCCGGCCGCTGGACACGAGGCCGGTGTAGAACGCCGGCTCGTCGGTGAGCTGGCTCATCACCTTCAGGTGCGCGGCGTGCAGCACCGCCTTCAGCGAGGCGCCGGCCTCGCTCGCCCGGGACCGCAGCGTCTCGCTCAGGTCGGCGAGCGGGACGTTCACCGTGTACGCCCGGCGCGGCGTGTCGCCGTCGTCGCCCCAGCCGGCGGGCAGGTGGAACCGGGCGTACCGGTCCACGATCCCCTGCCAGTACCCACGGTCCTCAGTGGACTCGACGGCGGCGATCTCGGCGGCGACGAAGTCCGCGTACCGCAGCGCCGGCACCTCGCGCACCGGCGGTTGCCCGCCGCCGCGCACGCCGAGGTACGCCTCGACGAGCTCCATCAGCAGCGAACGGTGGCTCCAGCCCTCGGTGATCGGGTGGCAGACGCTGACCGACATCCACCACGCCTCGTCGCTCTCCACCTGCGCGGCGACCCGCAGCAGCGGCGCCCTGGTGAGGTCGAAGAGGGTGGCCCGCTCCCGTGCGGTGAAGTCGCGGATCGCCTGGCGCAGCGCGTCCGCGTCGAGGCCGCGCAGGTCGCGTACCTCGATCGGGATCGTGGCGGTGCGGTGGACGAGCTGCATCGGCACGCTCAGCCCGTCCAGGTCGAACGAGGTCCGGAGCATCTCGTGCCGGGCGACGACCGCAGCCGCAGCCGTGCGCAGGGCCTCGACGTCGAACGGGCGGCCGTCGCGGATCCGGAACGTAGTGGTGTTGTGGTACTTGTTCACGCTGTCGTCGGCCAGCATCTCGACGAGCATGCCGAGCTGCACCTGGGCCAGCGGGTACGCGTCGACGAGCCCGTCCGGCAGGGCGGCCCGGTCGGCGGCGTCGATCAGCGCGAACGGCGCCACCAGGGCGTCGTCCTCGGTGGCGGCGCTCGAGGTGGGCAGCGCGGCGGCGAGGGCGGCGACGGTGCGGTGGGTGAAGACGTCGCGGACGCCGGCGTCGAAGCCCGCCGCCCGCAGCGCCCCGACGAGTGCGATGGCCCGGATGGAGTGGCCGCCGATGTCGAAGAAGCTGTCCTCCACCGACACCCGCTCCGCGCCGAGCACCTGGCACCAGAGCGCGGCGATGCGCTCCTCGACCGGGTTGCGCGGGGCGATGTACTCACGCTCGTCCGTGGCGCCGTCCGGGTCGGGAAGCGCCCGCCGGTCGACCTTGCCGTTGGCGTTCAACGGGATCCGCTCCACCGCGATCACCGTCGACGGCACCATGTACTCCGGCAGGGTCCGTCCACAGTGGTCCTTGACATCCGTGGACCCGACCACGTAGGCGACGATGCGGTCCTCGTGCACCACGACCGCGGCGTCGCGCACCTCGGGGTGGTCGAGCAGGATCGCGCGGATCTCGCCCAGCTCCACCCGGTACCCGCGAATCTTGACCTGGTCGTCGATCCGGCCAAGGAACTCGATGTTGCCGTCCACGGACCAGCGCACCAGGTCGCCGGTGCGGTACATCCGCGCGCCGGGCGACCACGGGTCGGGCAGGAACTTCTCGGCGGTCAGCTCGGGCCGGTTGACGTAGCCTCGGGCCACGCCGGTGCCGCCCACGTACAGCTCGCCGGCGACCCCGACCGGGAGGGGCCGCAGGTCGGCGTCGAGGACGCGCATGGTCATGTTGGGTAGCGGCCGGCCGATCGGCACCACGTCAGCACCCTGCGGCCCAGAGACCGGGAAGATACAGGTACCGACGCTCGCCTCGGTCGGGCCGTACTCGTTGACAAGGTTGCCGTCCCCCAGCACCGCACGCCACTTCTCCGCGACCGGCCCAGGCAACGCCTCACCAGCCACCACGATCACCGGCGCATACTCGGGCGAAGGCTCAAGAATCTCCAGGTGACCAGGGGTCAGCTTGATGAAGCTGAACGGCGCCGCACCCCGCAAGTGGGCCGACAGCTCGTCAAGCTCCACCGACGGCGGCAGCATCCACAACCGCTGACCCGACACCAGCGGCGCCCACAGATTCGGCACCACCAGGTCGAACGCGACCGACGAGAACAACGGCGCACCACCCGAACCACGCGACGCCAGCACCTCCGCCGCCCACTGCACATGGTTCGACAAACCGCGATGCGTAACCGCCACACCCTTCGGCCGACCCGTCGAACCCGACGTGAAGATGGCATACGCCAGACGGTCCGGGTCGTCGTCGCGGGCCGGTGCGGTCGAGGGGCGCGGGCGATGAGGCGGCGGTCCCGGTCCACCATGAGCACGTCACCGGTGAACCGGTCGGCGAAAGCCTCCTGGGTGACGACCGCCCGCGCGCCGGCGTCGGCCATCATGGCTTCGATCCGCTCGGCCGGGAAGGCGGGGTCCAGCGGCACGTACGCCGCGCCCGCCTTCCAGACGCCGAGCAGGGCGGCGGGCAGGTCCAGGCCCCGCTCCAGCAGCACACCGACCAGCGCCTCCGGCCCGACGCCGAGGCTGCGCAGGTGGTGCGCGTACCGGTTGGCGCGGGCGTCCAGCTGCTCGTAGGTCAGCTCGGTGTCGCCGCAGCGGACCGCGGTCGCGGCCGGGGTGGCGGCGGCCTGCCGCTCGAAGAGCGCCAGCACCGAGGCGTCCGTGAACTGCGCCGCCGAGTCGTTCCAGTCGGTGACCACGCGGCGCAGCTCGCCATCGGGCAGGTACGTGGCCGAGGCGTCGCCGTCCGGGTCGGCCGCCATCGCTTCCAGCACCGCGCGGTACATGGCGCCGACGCGGTCCACATTGGAGCGGCTGAGGAAGTGGTTGTTGGCGCTCAGCACGCAGAAGCCGGCCCGGGTGGAGACGCCGAGCGGAAACTCGGTCGGGCTGTCGTCGATCGTCGCGGCGTAGTCCACCACGTCCGCGTCGACCTGGCGGAAGTCCTGGTAGCTGAAGCGGACGTCGACAAGCCGCTCGCCGCCGCCGAACTCGCGCTGCATCGCGGCGAGCGGGAAGCGGCGGTGCGGCCAGACCTCGATCTCCCGGGCGAAGACCGACCGGACGAGGTCCCGCCAGGTGCGGGCGCCTCGGTCGTAGCCGAACGGAAGCGGGTTGAGGTAGACGCCGGCGACCCGGTCCGCGCCGGTCGCTTCCGGCCGGGCGTTGGTGACGAGTCCGGTGTGGAAGGCGGGCTCCTCGGTGAGCTGGCTCATCACCTTGAGGTGTGCGGCGTGCAGCACCGCCTTGATGGGCACCTCGGCGGCGGAGGCCAGCTCGCGCAGCCGCTGCTCCAGGTCCCGGTACGGCACCCACACCTTGTGCACGCCGCGCGGGGTCGACGGGTCGTCGCCCCAGCCGGTCGGGAGGGTGAACTTCGCGTACCGCTCGACGGTCCCCTGCCAGTGCGCCCGGTCCGCCTCGTCGTCCAATGCGGACAGTTCGGCGGCGACGAAGTCGGCGTAGCGCACGGCGGCCGGTGCGGCCGGCTCCGGCTCCCGCCCGTCCCGGTACGCCTTGTAGGCGCCGACCAGCTCCATCAGCAGCGAGTGGTGGCTCCAGCCCTCGAGGACCGCGTGGCACTCGGTGAGCGTCAGCCACCAGCCGTCGTCGCAGGCGTGCGCGTGGAAGCGGACCAGCGGCGGCTGGGAGAGGTCGAAGAGCTGGGCCCGTTCGGCAGCCATGAAGGCGCGCAGCGAACGCTCCAGCTCCTCGCCGGACAGGCCCGGCAGCTCCCGGTGGCCGACGACAGGCTCGGCGGTGCCGTGCACGAGCTGGAGGGGTGTGGAGAACGTGTCCAGCGCGAACGAGGTACGCAGCACCTCGTGCCGCGCCACGACAAGCTGGGCCGCGCGGGCGAACGCCGCCGGCGAGAACGGCTCACCGTCGGCGATCCGGAAGCAGG
This sequence comes from Phytohabitans flavus, assembly GCF_011764545.1. GTDB lineage: Bacteria > Actinomycetota > Actinomycetes > Mycobacteriales > Micromonosporaceae > Phytohabitans > Phytohabitans flavus. The sequence goes on from NZ_AP022870.1 coordinate 3,567,975, forward strand.
TCGAGTTGTGGTAGTGGTGCCGGCCGTCGTCGGCGAGCATCTCCACGACCATGCCGAGCTGCACCTGGGCCAGCGGGTACGCGTCCACGACGCCGTCCGGCAGCGCGGCCCGGTCCTCGGCGGAGATGAGCGCGAACGGCTGGACGCCGGGCGCGGGCGCCTCGGCTGCCGGTCCGGCCTCGCCCAGGAACGCGGCGAGCTGGGCCACGGTGCGGTGGGCGAAGACGTCCCGTACCGCCACGTCGTACCCGGCCTCGCGGAGGGCGCCGACCAGCGCCACCGCGCGGATCGAGTCGCCGCCGAGGTCGAAGAAGCCGTCGTCCACGCCGACCCGGTCGACCCCGATCACCTGCCGCCAGATCGCGGCCATCCGCTCTTCTTCGGGGGTACGTGGGGCTACGTAGTCCCGCTCCGCGGAGAGCGCGGTACGGTCCACACTGGGCAGTGCGGCCCGGTCCAGCTTGCCGTTGGCGGTCAGCGGGATCTTCCCCAGCGGCACGAACGCCGACGGGATCATGTACTCGGGCAGCGTGCGGGCCAGCAGCGCGCGCAGCTCCCCCGGCGACGGCACCGCGTCCCGGGTCGGCACCGCGTAGCCGACCAGCCGCCGGTCGCCGGGCTGGTCCTCGCGGACCACCACCACCGCTTCCCGGACCTGCGGATGGGCGGTCATCGCCGCCTCGATCTCGCCGAGCTCGATGCGGAAGCCGCGGATCTTCACCTGGTGGTCGATGCGGCCGAGGAACGACATGCTCCCGTCCGGCTCGCGGCGGGCCAGGTCGCCGCTCTTGTACAGGCGGGCGCCGGGCGGGCCGAACGGGTCGGGTACGAACCGCTCGGCGGTCAGCTCCGGCCGGTTGAGGTAGCCGCGGGCCACGCCCGGCCCGCCGACGTAGATCTCGCCGGGCACCCCGATCGGCGCCACGTTGCCGTCCGCGTCGAGCAGGTAGACCTGAAGGTCACGCAGCGGGTGCCCGACCGGGTTGGGGGCGCCCGGCACGAGGTCGGCCGGGACCAGCCGGTAGTACGTGGTGTGCACGGTGGTCTCGGTGATGCCGTACATGTTGAGCAGCAGCGTGCGGTCGAGGTCTCGGCGGGCGACCCAGGGCGCCAGCTCCTGCACCTCCAGCTTCTCGCCGGCGAAGACCACGGCCCGCAGCGCGAGCGCGTCGATCCGCCGGTCGCCCTCGCCGGCCAGGGCCACCAGGCCGCGGAACGCCGTCGGGGTCTGGTTGAGCACGGTCACCCGGTGCGCGACGAGCAGGTCGAGGAAGTCTTCCGGCGACCGGGTCACCGCCTGTGGCACCACGACAAGCTTGCCGCCGTAGAGCAGTGAGCCCCACAGCTCCCAGACCGAGACGTCGAAGGCGTACGAGTGGAACAGCGGCCACACGTCCGTGTCGCCGAACGCGTAGTGCTCCTCGGCGGTGGTGAGCAGCCGCAGCACGTTGCCGTGGGTGAGGCAGACGCCCTTGGGACGGCCGGTCGAGCCGGAGGTGTAGATGACGTAGATGAGGTTGTCCGGAGTGGACACCGGTACCGGGTTGTCGGCGGGGCGGGCGGCGAGGGCGGCGGCGTCCTCCGCGCCGTCCAGCACGACGAACCGTCCGGAGTGGATGGTGCGCAGCTTCTCGGTGTGCGCGGCGGTGGTGACCACGACCGGTGCGGCGGTGTCGGCGAGCATGAAGGCGAGCCGGTCGGCCGGGTATGCCGGGTCGAGCGGCAGGTACGCGGCGCCGGACTTGAGCACGCCGAGCAGCGTGGGCACGAGGTCGATGCCGCGGTCCAGCGAGACACCGACGAGCGTCTCCGGGCCGGCACCCAGCTCGCGCAGGTGGTGGGCGAGGCGGTTGGCGCGCTCGTTCAGCTCGGCGTAGGTGAGGCTCTGCTCGCCGAAGACCACCGCGACCGAGTCGGGGCAGGTCGCCGCGCGCCGCTCGAACGCCTCGTGCACGCAGATTTCCGGCGCGTCGAGGAGCTGGATGGGCGGCGCGACGATCGCCAGCTCGCCCGCGTCCAGCATCACGTGGTGGGACAGCGGCACGTCCGGCGCGGCCGTGACCCGGTCGAGCAGCCGCACCAGGTGCCAGGTCATGCGCTCCACTGTGGAGCGGTCGAAGAGCGCCTTGACGTACTCCAGGGTGCCGCGCAGCGTACCGTCGGCGGCTTCCTCCACCTGGAGGGTCACGTCGAAGCGGGCCACCCGGGACGGGGCGGTGAGCGCCTCGACCGCCAGCCCGGGCAGGTCGAAGCCGGCGGCGCGCTCCTCGTGCATCGTGAACGCGGCCTGGAACAGCGGCGTGCGGGACATGTCCCGCTGCGGCTGGAGCTCGTCGACCAGCCGGGCGAACGGCACGTCCTGGTGGTCGAAGGCGCCCAGCACGGTCTCCCGCGTGCGCCCCAGCAGCTCGGCGAACGAGGGGTCGCCCTCGGCCCGTCCACGCATGACGAGGCTGTTGATGCCGTACCCGATGAGGCGCTGTACCTCCGGCTGCGTGCGCCCGGAGACGACCGTGCCCACCGGCACGTCGGTGCGGCCGGTGTACCGGCCGAGCAGCACCTGGTAGCCGGCGAGCAGTGTCATGAAGAGCGTGGTGCCGTGCTCGGCGCTCACCTTGCGCAGCCGCTCGGTCAGCGCGGCGGGGAACGCGAACGGCACCGCGTCCCCTTCCCAGCTGCGGGTGGCCGGGCGGGGGTGGTCGGTCGGCAGGTCCAGCGGCGGTACGCCGTCGAGCTGCCCGCGCCAGTAGTCCAGGTGCCGGCGGAGCACGTCGCCGGTCAGGTGCGCGCGCTCCCAGGCGGCGTAGTCGGCGAACTGCACCGGCAGCGGGGCCAGAGCTGCCTCGGCGTCGCCGTAGAGAGCGCCCAGCTCCTCCGCGAAGACGCGCACCGACCAGGCGTCGCAGGCCACGTGGTGGAAGACCACGACCAGGATGTGGTCGTCGGCGGCGAGGCGCAGCAGGCTCGCCCGTACCGGGTGCTCCCGCTCCAGGTCGAACGGCTCGCCCGGCGCGGCCGCCGCCAGCTCGGCCGCCCGCGGCTCGCGCTCCACTGTGGGCAGTGTGGTGAGGTCCTCGACGGGCAGGGCGAACGGCGCCGGCGGGTCGATCACCTGTACCGGCTCGGCGCCGTCCAGCGCGTACCGGGTGCGCAGGATCTCGTGCCGGGCGACGAGGCCGTCGAACGCCCGCCGCAGCGCGTCCACGTCGAGCGGGCCGCGCAGCCGCAGGGCGACCGGGACCACGTACTCCCAGCTGTCCGGCTCCAGCCGGCTGAGAAACCACATCTGCTGCTGCCCGTACGACAGCGGCAGCGGGCCGGTGCGGTCCACCGGCTCCAGGCGGCGGCCCTTCTCGGCGCGGCCGGCCCCTCCCGCGAGCCGGGCACGGATCAGCTCCTCGCGGAGCGCGTCCGCCCGCTCGGTCGTCTGCACTCCACCGGTGCTCATCGCCACTCCTCGTGCTCGCGGTAGGGAACTAGGCCGCCTGCTCCATGCGGCGGCGCAGGCTCAGCGGGCGCATGTCGGTCCACACCTCGGCGATCCGCGCGAGGCACTCCTGCTTGGTCCCCTCGGTGCCCTCGGCGTGCCAGCCGGCGGGAAGCTCGCGGTCGGCGGCCCAGATCGAGTACTGCTCCTCGTCGTTGACGACGACGCGGTAGGTCAGCTCATCAGTCATGCGGTGAGCATCGCGGGGGCGCTATATCTGCCCTATAACAGCGATCAGGGAGCGGCCACGGGGATGGCCGCTCCCTGATCGGGGATGGGAAAGGTCTGTTTACTCGCGGGCGGTGGCCAGGGCCACGGCGTGGGCGCGCAGCGACGCCGACGTGGGCAGCACGGCGCCGAGGACGGCCAGCAGCGCCGCCACCGCCGTGATGCCGGCGACGATCCCCAGTGGAACGACGACCGGTGTCGCGCCGAAGAGCCCGGACAGCGCGATCCACAGCCCGGCCAGGTTGAGCGCGGACGCCATCAGCGCGAGCACCACGCCGATGCCGGCCACCAGCAACGACTCCGCGGCGAAGAGCGCGACCACCTGCCGCGGCGTGGCCCCGGCCAGCCGCAGCACCGCCAGGTCGCGGCGCCGGTCGGCGGTCGCCATCAGCAGCGTGTTGACGATCGCGATGAAGCAGAACACCACCACGATGACCGCGACCGAACGCTGCCGGACGGCGGTGAGCTGCCGCGCCACCGCCGCCTCGGTGGCAACCATCTCCTCGGTGGTGACCACCTTCGCGCCCAGCCCGGCGACGGCGGTGCGCATCGCGGCGAGCGCGGCGTCCCGGTCGGTGCCCTCGTCCACCGAGACGTACGCCCGGCGGGCCAGCCCGTTGCGGGCGTACGCGCCGGTGACGGCGTACTTCTGGGTCACGTAGCCGATGTCCTGCCCGCGCAGCGCCTCGTAGATGGCGGCCACCCGCAGCGAAACCGTGCTGCCGTCGGCCATGAAGACCTCGACCGGCTGGCCCAGCTCGTACCCCCACGACTTCGCCACGACGATGCCGCTGTCGTCGAGGTCGTCCAACGAGCCCTCCAGGACCGGGAGGTCGAGCGTGCGGGAGAGCGCGGCCGGCTCGACCGCGTAGCCGTCGTTCTCCTGTAGCCGGTCCTCGTCCATTGTGTACAGCGTGGTGAGCACCGGCGCGACCACGTGTACGCCGGGCACCGCGGCGACCCGTTCGACGGCGGCGCGGTTGATGCCCGGGCTGCCGTCCGGGGCGAGCACGTAGTCGGCGGTCACCTGGTTGCGCAGGCCGCTGTCGCGGGCCTCGTTGATGGTGTCGGTGGCGCCGAGCAGCGAGATGGCCAGGCCCACGGTGAGCAGGACCGGCACGGCGGTGGCCGCGGTACGCCGCCGCGCGGTCAGGGCGCTCTCCCGCACGACCATCGCGCCCGCGCCCTTCGCCCCGCCGAACGGTGCCATGATCAGCCTGGTCAGCGGGCCGACGAGTACCGGTGCGAGCAGTGCGAACGCGCCAATCGGGACGAGCAGCGTGGGCACGTACTTGTTGGGTACGAGCGTCATCTCGGGCGCGGCGAAGCCGACGTAGGCGACCATGCCGACCCCGGCCGCGAGCCCGCCGACGCCGAGCAGCCACCGGCCGGAGGTCATCGGCCGGTCCACCGCCGCGTCCCGGAGTGCCTCGATCGGGCGGACCTGGCCGGCTCGCCACGAGGCGGCGACGGCGCCGAGCAGCGCTACGAGCACGCCGGTGAGGAACGCGGCGGCGACCGGCAGCAGCACCGCGGGCGCGAGCGACGGGGTTACGCCGAACCAGGACGGCGAGAGGCCCAGGCTGATCAGCCAGCGGGCCAGCAGTTGGGCACCGAAGAGGCCGAGCACGCACCCGGCGGCCGAGGCGAGCGTGCCGACCAGCACGGCCTCGGCGAGCACCATGCGGCGTACCTGCTTCGGGGTGGCCCCGACCGTGCGCAGCAGGGCGACCTCGCGGCGGCGCTGTACCACCGCGAACGCGAACGTCGAGGCGACCACGAAGATGGCGGTGGAACCCGCCACGCTCGCAGTGATCGGCAGCAGCGTCACGGTGTTGTCCAGCGCCTCGCGGTCGCGGTCCTCGCTGACGTCGGCCTTGTGCCGGTCGCCGCCGGTGAGTACCTCCACAGTGGACCCCGACACGGCCGACCGGACAGCGTCCACCGGCCCGAGCGCCACGACCGCCTCGACTCGCGGCGAGATGCGGGCCGCCTCGGTGTCGCTGAAGAAGACCGCGTGCTCGAAGTCGACCGGCGCGGTCACGCCGACCACCTGGTACGGCTGGGCGCCGTCCGCGGTCAGCACGACCACCTGCTGCCCGACGGTCGCGCCGGAGCTGCCACTGACCACGATCTCGGTGTCGGCGGTCGGGGCGCGCCCCTGGGCCAGCTCGTACCCGCCGAAGCGGGCCACCGACCAGGGGTGACCGACCTGGTCGGCGTCGCCGCCTTCGACCTGGGCGTAGAAGGCCCGGTCCAGGACCACCTCGCCGGTGGCGGCGACCCGCTGCACCACGTCCGCGGGCACACCCTTGGCCTCCGCGAGCGAGCGGACGCCGAGGTCGTGGTGGGCCGGGTTCCACTGGGGGTCGTTGCCGAAGACCACGGCCGGCGCGGCGGCGAACCGCTGCGGCGGCCGGTCCGGCAGGTCGAGCAGCGCGCCCAGCAGCAGCCCCATCGCGGCGACCTGGGCCACGCCGAGGACCAGCGCGACCACGGTGCCGGCGAACGAGACCCAGCGGGCCCGCAACGTCTGTACGGCGATGCCCATCATTGCGCGGCCACCTCCAGGTGGACCATGCGGGCGGCGACGGCGTCCGCGGTGGGGTCGGCCAGCTCGCCCACGACGCGGCCGTCGGCGAGGAAGACCACGCGGTGGGCGTACGCGGCGACGACCGGGTCATGGGTGACCATCACGATCGTGCGGATGCCGGCGATGGGCTTGTCGCCGCTCGCGCGGGTCGCGCGGTCGACCAGGCCGCGCAGGGTGCGCAGCAGGTCGCGGCTGGTCATCGTGTCGAGGGCGCCGGTCGGCTCGTCGGCGAAGAGCACCGCCGGCTTGGTCACCAGCGCGCGGGCGATCGCCACCCGCTGCTGCTGGCCGCCGGAGAGCTCGCTCGGCCGGTGGCTCGCTCGGTCCTCCAGCCCGACCTCGCGGAGCGCGGCGGTGATCTCCGCCGGGTCGGGGCGGATGCCGGCCAGGCGCAGCGGCAGGGCGACGTTCTGCGCGGCGGTCAGCGACGGCAGCAGGTTGAACGACTGGAACACGAAGCCGATCCGGTCGCGCCGCAGCAGGGTCAGCGCGGTCTCGTCGAGCACGCTCAGGTCGGTGCCGGCGACGACCACCCGGCCGCCGCTGGGCCGGTCCAGCCCGGCGGCGCACTGAAGCAGCGTCGACTTGCCGGAACCGGACGGTCCCATGATCGCGGTGAAGCTGCCGGGCGGGAATTCGAGGGTTACGCCGCGTAGCGCCGTCACGGCGTTGTCGCCGCTCCCGTACGTCTTGCTCAACGCCTCGAGGCGCACGGTCTCGTCCATCGATCCCCCATAGATTCGTGGTTACGAAGTGTGAAGGTTGGTCAGCTGGTGTACTGGATCGTGACGTCGCCGGCACTTGTGCGCGCGGTGACGGAGGAGGGCGCGCCGGGGTCGTTGGTGACCTCGACCCGCTCGTCGCCGGAGGCCGCGTCGGCGGTGACCGCGTACGCGCCCGAGGGCAGGTGGATCACCACGTCGCCGGCGCTGGCCACCGCGCTCACGGTGGGCGGCACCTCGGCGTACGTGAGGTCGACGTCGCCGGAGTCGATCTCGACGTCGGTGGTGTCCGCCCGGAGCCCGACACCGGTGATCTGGCCGCTGTCCGCCCGCGCGTAGAGCGGCCCGGAGACGTGCTCGGCGGTGATGTCGCCGGCGGACGCGGCCAGCCGTACCTCGCCCGTTAGGTCGCTGACCCGGACGCTGCCCGCCTCGGTGCGCAGGTCGACCGCGACGCCCGGCGGCACCCGCAGCACGTAGTCGAGCGTGCAGGCGCTACCGAGGCCGAACTTGAGGCCCGTGCGGGGGCAGCGCCCGGTGATGGTGAGCGTGTCGCCGCTCCACGTCTCGTCGACGGTCGGCTTGCGCAGCGAGGTCCAGGCGAGCCGCCGCTCGACCGTGACCGCCCCGGCCTCCCCCTCGGTCACCGTGATGTCGCCGGCGTTGCTGTCGAGCGTGACCCGGGAGACCGCCTGCCGGTACGTCTGGCGGTGCTCGTCGGTGCGCTCGGGGCTGAGCCAGGTCCACACCACCGCTCCGGCGAAGAGGAGCACCAGGACCGTGGCCGCCGCCCCCAGGGTGCGCCACGCGGTCCGCTTCTCCACGACAACTCTGGACAACTTCGTTCTCTCCTCAGCTCTTCAGGAACCGCAGCACGGCGAGCACCCGGCGGTGGTCGTTGTCTTCCATCGCGATGTCGAGCTTGGTGAAGATGCTGTTGACGTGTTTGGCCACGGCGCTCTCGCTGACCACGAGCGCGGCGGCGATGCCGGCGTTGGAGCGCCCCTCGGCCATCAGGGAGAGCACCTGCGTCTCGCGCGGGGTGAGCCGCTCGATCGGGTCGCTGCGGTGCCGGACGAGAAGCTGGGAGACGACCTCCGGGTCGAGGACGGTGGCGCCGTCGGCCACCCGGCGCAGCGCGTCGACGAACTCGGCCACGTCGGCGACCCGGTCCTTGAGCAGGTAGCCGACCCGGCTGTCCGGGCGCGACAGCAGCTCGGTGGCGTACCGCTCCTCGACGTACTGGGAGAGGACCAGCACCGCGACGGAGGGCCACTTCTGCCGGAGGGTCAGGGCGGCGCGCAGGCCCTCGTCGGTGAAGGTGGGCGGCATGCGCACGTCGGCGACGACGATGTCCGGCTGGTCCTCGGCGACCGCCGCCAGCAGCGCGTCGGCGCTGGCCACCGCGGCGACGACGGTCATGCCGGAGGCCTCCAGCAGGCGGACCAGGCCCTCCCGCAGTAGCACCGAATCCTCAGCGATCATCACTCGCATGGCAGCTCCACCGCGATAGTCGTCGGGCCCCCGTCCGGGCTGTCGATGTCCAGCGTGCCATCGACGGACGACACCCTCTGCGCCAGCCCTCGCAGGCCCGTGCCGCGCTCCGGACGGGCACCGCCGCGCCCGTCGTCGGCGACCACGACGCGCAGCCGGTCGCCGCTTTCCAGCAGGTGGACGCTGACTTCCACGGATGTGGCACCGGAGTGCTTGGCCACGTTGGCGAGGGCTTCGGAGACGACGAAGTAGGCCACCGCCTCGATCGCCACCGGTGGCCGCCGGGGCAGGTCGACCCGGAGCCGGGCCGGCACCGGTGAGCGGGCGGCGACGCCGGAGAGCGCGGCGTCCAGGCCCAGGTTGTCCAGGACCGCGGGGTACAGGCCGCGGACCACGTCGCGCAGCTCGCTGAGTGCGAGCTTGGCGTCGTCGTGGGAGCGTGCGAGCACGTCGCGAAGCGGATCGGGCGCGTCCGGGTAGGTGGCGCGGGCGAGCCCGAGGTTCATGGCCAGCGAGACGAGCCGCTGCTGCATGCCGTCGTGCAGGTCGCGCTCGATCCGCCGGCGCTCGGCGTCGGCCGCCTCGACCAGCTCGGCCCGGCTGCGGGCCAGGAGCGCCACGCGCTGGGCGAGCTCGGCGCGCGGGCTCGGGCCGAGCAGCGCCCGGGCGGCCAGCAGGTCGACCGCGACGACCCCGCGGGCCAGCCAGGGCGCGGCGAACAGCAGCCCCACGCCGGCGGCGGTGGCCAGGACCAGCGGGATCGGGCCCACCGGGTCGTCGGCGAGCAGCCAGCTGTGCAGCGGGGCGGTCAGCAGCAGCAGGCCGCCGGCCCAGGCCAGCGCCACGACGGCGGCGCCGGCACCGCCGACGACCAGCGCGAAGATGTGGTACCCGAACTGCCGCCACACCGTCTCGGAACGCGCCTCGCCGGCCAGCCGCCGGGCCCAGCCACCGTACGGGTGGGGCGGCGGCGCCGGGATCTCCTCCCCGAGGAACGCCTCGAAGCGGGAGCGCTGGAGCGCGGCGAACGCGTGCACGCAGGCGAAGAGCGCCAGCCCGGTGCCCAGGGCGAAGACCACGGTGACGGCGAGCAGTGCGGTGGCCAGCGCGAGCGCCAGCAGCACCCCGCCGGTGACCAGGCCGACGACACCGCCCACCAGCACGTGCGCGGTGACCTGCCAGGCGCGCGGCGACCACGGCGGCTGTCCCAGCCGCTCGGTGGCGACGACGCGGTTCACACTCACACCATGACCGTAGAGAACGCGGCCCGGGGTAAACCAGGACACAGGTACCCGTGTTGGCCCTGCACCTAGCACCACCTCCAGTTCTACTAGAAACGGACGAAGGGCTCCCCTTATGGGGAGCCCTTCGGGCCGATCTTGGCGGCTCGGTCAGCCGCGGGACGGCTCTGCCATCGCGACCGCGATCTTGCGGGGTCCGGTGAACGGCTCCCGCCCGTGCGCCGCGAGCATGTTGTCCACGACGAGCACGTCGTCGTACTGCCAGTCGTACCGCGTCGACACCTGCCGGTAGCAGGCGCGCAGGTGGTCCATCACGTCGTCCGGGATGGTGCCGCCGTCGCCGTAGTACGTGTTGCTGGGCAGGTCCTCCGGCGCGAAGATCTCCAGCAGCCCCTCGCGCACGTCCTTGGCCTGGGTGCTGATGTGGAAGAACGTCGCGTGGTTGAACCACACCTTCTCGCCGGAGACCGGGTGCTGGTGCACCGCCTCGCGGACCGCGCGGGTACGCAGGCCGTCGCCGTCCAGCCACTCGAGCGCGATGCCACGCTCGGCCGCGTACGCCTCGACGTCCGAGCGATCCTCGGTGTTGAAAGTATGCCGCCACGAGCTGCCGAAGTCGGGGTGGAAGTTGCGCACCACCATCCACTTGCGACGGACGAACTCCTCGCGGACGCCGGGGTCGATCGCCTCGTACACCCGGCGGATGTCCGCCAGCGGCGTGGCGCCCTGGGTCTTCGGCGCCTGGAGGCAGTGGAAGTACAGGGTCAGCGGCCAGACCGCCTGGTACGAGTTCTCGTTGTGCAGGAAGATCTCCTCGTCCGGCGGGTAGTCCGTCGAGGTGTAGACCTGGCCCTTGATGGTGCTGCGCGGCGAGGAGCGCTCGGCGTACGTCAGCGGCGCGCCGGACAGCGCCCGCACCACGCGGTCGAAGCCGTCCACGCCGCCGATCTCGAAGCCGCGCAGCAGCAGCGCGCCGTGCTCGGCCAGCAGGCCGCGCAGCTTCTGCCGGTCAGCGTCGATCCGCTCGATCACGCCGGCGCCCGAGCCGTCGGCCTCGACGGTGAACGGGAGCATCCCGTCCATGGTGTGGCCCTCCCCTCAGTCGGACATCGCGACGAGGACCCGGCGGCTGCCGTTGAACGGCCGCCGTCCGTGGCCGACGAGGATGTTGTCGATCAGCAGCAGGTCACCCTCCTGCCAGTCGACGTCCACAGCGGACTCCAGGCCGCGGTCCCGTACCTGCACCGCGTAGTCGCCGGGGATCGGCGTGCCGTCGGCGAAGCTCACCGACTGCGGCAGGTCCTCCTCCGGCATGATCTGGGCCAGGGCCTTGGCGGTCTCGTCGCCGAGCGCCGCCGAGTGCCACTGGTCGGACTGGTTGAACCAGACCTCGACGCCGGTCACCGGGTGCTTGATGGTCGACGGGCGGACCTGGCTCACCCGGAGCGTGCCGTCCGACTTCCACTGCCAGGTCGCGCCGGAGCCGGCCAGGAACGCCTCGACCTCGTCGCGGTCGTCCGTCTCGAACGTGTCCTGCCAGCTCTTGCCGAGCCCGAGCCCGTCGTGCAGGTTCTGGGTGTAGCGGACCCCGCCGGCGTACGCCGCGCGCACCTCCGGGTCGAGCGACTCCAGCCACAGCACGCCGTCGACGACCGGGGTGGCACCGCCGGTGGTGGCCGCCTTCTCGCAGTAGAAGAGCAGGCGCGAGGGCCAGGCGGAGGCGTACGAGAGCTCGTTGTGCATCGAGATGGTGAACTCGGGCGGGTACTCGGTCGAGGTGTAGACGTTCTTGCCGACCTTGGTCCGCGGCGAGTTGCCGTGCACGTACGCAAGGCGGTTGGGCAGCAGCAGGTCCATCACGCCGTCGAGCTCGCCGGGTGCGACGCCGAACCCGCGGAACACCAGCGCCTTCTCCTTGACCAGCAGGTCGTCCAGACCCGCTTCGCCGCGCAGGTAGCTGACCAGCCCGGCGGCGCTCGCCTCGGCGCCGACGCTGGCTGGATCGATCTCCAGCGGCTTCCAACTGTCAGGCATCACGTTCTCCCCGCGCTCACGATTACGGATGGTGCAAGCATCGATCGGCCCCCTATAGATTTCCCATACCGCCGCTCAGGCCGGCGCGGCGTCCCTCTCGTCCGCCGCCGCCTTCCGGCCCAGGAAGGTCGCGGCGGTGATCAGCGCGAGCAGCCCCATCGCGACGGACATGACGGCGAACGCGCGCGTGGTGCTGACCTCCTCCAGCAGGAAGCCGGTGCCCAGCGCGCCGAGCGAACTCGCCCCGGAGGTCAGCAGCAGCACGACGCTGCCGACCCGGCCCTGCATCGCGTCCGGGGTGATGCGCAGCTGGTACACCATGCCGGCGACGGTGGTCGCCGCGCCGATCAGCGACGTGGTGAAGAACAGCCCGCCGAACGCCACCGGATGGCTCACCACGATCAGGCCGGGCATCACGAGCGCCCACGCCAGGTACGCGACGACCATGATGTGGCGCATCGCCATCCGCCGTACCCACCAGCCGCCCACGACGGCGCCGACCAGGCCGCCGATGCTCCCGGCCGCCATGATCAGACCGGCCACGGCCGACGAGCGCCCCTGTTCCTTGACCACCACCTGGAGGGTCAGGATCACGCCCTGGAAGAGCAGGTTGCTGCCGGCGATCAGTAGCAGCGCGGTCCGGAAGTAGCGCCGCCCCCACACCCAACGCAGACCGGCGCCGATCCCCCAGCTGCGGCGCTTGGCGGGCGGTTGCGGCGGGGTGCGCAGCCGCAGCATCGCTACCAGCGAGACGAGGTAGAAGACCGTGCTGGTCAGGAACGGGGCGTACGCGGTGAGGCCGAAGAGCACGCCGCCGGTCGGGTGGCCGACGAAGTTGGCACCCCGGCCACGCGCCTCGTTCTGCGCCATGGCGGCGGGCAGCTGGCTCGTCGGCACCACCGCGCGGACCGTGGCCCGCTCGGCGAGCTGGTAGAAGACCGTCATGCAGCCCTGCGCGAACGCGACGGCGGCCAGGTGCGGGACCCACACCCGGTCGGCCGCGACGGCCGCGGCGACGCTCCCGATGCCGACCAGCCGGCCGGCGACGCAGATGAGCATCACCCGCCGCCGGGACCAGCGGTCGACCAGCACGCCGGCGGGCAGCTGCACGAGCAGCATCGGCAGCAGCGCCGCGAAGGCCACCAGGCCGGCGGCGCTCTTCGAGCCGCCGGACCAGATCACCAGCAGTGTGAACGCCATCGCGGAGAAGCGTTCCGCCAGGACGGACAGTGCCGAGCCGGCCCAGAGGAACTGGAAGTTGCGGTTGCGCCGGAGCGGGACCTCCTCCGCTTGCGGCGGCGCCTGCGCCAGCGTCATCGGCCGGCCCAGCACCACTCCAGCGCCGCCATCGCGCTGTAGAGCTTGTTCTCCGCCTGGGCGAAAGCGACGCTGGCCGGCCCGTCCAGCACCTCGGCGGTGACCTCCTCGCCGCGGTGGGCCGGCAGGTCGTGCATGAAGACCGCCTTCGGGCTGCTGTTCCAGAGCGCCGACGTGACCTGGAACGGGGCGAACACCTCCCGCCAGTCCGGCGTCGGCTTGCTCGTGCCGGTGGTCTGCCAGCGGGTGGTGTAGATGACGTCCAGCTCCTCCGGGACGCCCTCCATGTCGTGCCGCTCGGTGAAGGCGGCGCCGCTGGAGCTGGCCTGGGCGGCCGCGGTGGCCAGGATCGCCGGCTCGAGGCCGTACCCGGGCGGGGTGCGCAGCTCCAGCACCACGCCGGGGTAGCGGGTGAGCGCCAGGGCGAGCGCCGCGGCGGTGTTGTTGCCCTCGCCGACGTACAGCAGGCGCAGCCCCTCGATCCGGCCGAAGTGGCGGACCAGGGTGGCCAGGTCGGCGAGCGCCTGGGTCGGGTGCTCCTCGGCGCTCATCGCGTTGACCACCGACATCGGCCCGGCCGACGACCAGGCGCGCAGCTCGGCGGTCGCGTCGGCGGTACGGGCCACGAGCAGGTCGAGCATGCCGGAGAGCACTCGCCCGGTGTCCTCGGTGCTCTCGCCGGTGTTCAGCTGGAGGTCGTCCGGGCCGAACGTGATGATCTGCGCGCCGAGCCGCAGCGCCCCGGCGGAGAACGCGGTCCGGGTCCGGGTGGAGGTACGGCGGAAGTAGATGCCGGCGATCGCGCCCTCCAGGGGCCGGCCGTCCAGCCCGCCCGCGCCGAACAGGGCGGCGCGGGCGACGATCGCGTGCAGGTCCTCGTCGGTCAGGTCGCTGATGGAGATGAGGTGGCGCATGGCTTGTCCTCTCACACCTTGTCCGCGCCGGCGAGCAGCTCGGCGTCGGAGAGCGCGGCGATCTCGGCCCGGATCCGCGCCTCGACCTCCTCGCCGAGTTGGGCGATGGTGGGCCGCTCGAACACCACCCGGACCGGGAGCGTCACCTCGAACTCGGCCCGCAGCCGGGAGATCAGCCGGACCGCGAGGATCGAGTGGCCGCCGAGCGCGAAGAAGCTCTGGTGCACGCCGGCGCGTACGCCGAGCAGCTCCTCCCAGATGTCGGCGATCCGCTCCTCGGCGACCGTACGCGGGGCGACGGTCTCGTCCGGTGTGGACGCCTGGTCCGGGTCGGGCAGCGCCCGCCGGTCCACCTTGCCGTTGGCGTTCAACGGGATCCGGTCGACGGCGATGACGGTGGCCGGCACCATGTACTCCGGCAGCGACCGCTCGCAGTGCTCCCGGACCTCGGTCGTGCCGACCACGTAGGCCACGATCCGCTGCTCGTGCGCGATCACGGCGGCGTCGCGCACCTCGGGGTGGTCGAGCAGGACCGCGCGGATCTCGCCCAGCTCCACCCGGTACCCGCGGATCTTGACCTGGTCGTCGATCCGGCCGAGGAACTCCACGTTCCCCTCGGCGGACCAGCGGGCCAGGTCGCCGGTGCGGTACATGCGGGCGCCGGGCGCCCAGGGGTCGGGCAGGAACTTCTCGGCGGTCAGCTCGGGCCGGTTGGCGTACCCTCGGGCCACGCCAGTGCCGCCCACGTACAGCTCGCCGACCACCCCGACCGGCACCGGCCGGAGGCTGGCGTCGAGCACCCGCATCGTCATGTTGGGCAGCGGGCGCCCGATCGGCACGACGCCGGCCTTCTGCGGCCCGACCACCGGGTAGATGGACGTGCCGACGGATGCCTCGGTCGGGCCGTACTCGTTGACCAGGTTGCCGTCGCCGAGCACGCCGCGCCACTTCTCCGCGACCGCGCCGGGCAGCGCCTCGCCGGCGACCACGACGACCGGGGCGAACGCCTCCGGCGGGTCGAGCAGCTCCAGGTGGCCGGGGGTGAGCTTGATGAAGCTGAACGGTGCGGCCTTCTTCAGCTCGGCGCCGAGCTGGTCCAGCTCCACGTCCGGCGGCAGCAGCCAGAGTCGCTGGCCGGTCACCAGCGGCGCCCACAGGTTCGGCACTACAAGGTCGAAGGCGACCGAGGAGAAGAGCGGTGCGCCGCCCTGGCCACGGGCGGCGAGCGTGTCGGCCGCCCAGCGCACGTGGTTGGCCAGGCCTCGGTGGGTCACCACGACACCCTTGGGGCGGCCGGTCGAACCGGAGGTGAAGATGACGTACGCGGCGGCGTCCGGGTCGGTGGCGCGGGCCAGCGGAGTGGCCGGACGGGCCGCGATCTCGAAGCGCTCGGCGTCGACGAGCACGCACTCCACGGCGGTGAAGCGGTCCGCGTATCGCGAGCGGGTGAGCACCACGGTGGCCCCGCAGTCGGCCATCGCGTGCCCGAGCCGGTCGGCGGGAAGGCCGGGTCCAGCGGCACGTACGCCGCGCCCGCCTTCCAGACCGCGAGCAGCGAGACGACCAGGTCGGCGCCCCGGTCCAGGAGCACGCCCACTGTGGACTCCCGGCCCACCCCGCGCTCGCGCAGGTGGTGGGCGAGGCGGTTGGCCCGCTCGTCCAGCTCGCCGTACGTCAGCCGCAGCTCGCCGATCTCGACGGCCACCGCCTGCGGGTCGGCCAGCGCCTGGGCGCGGACGAGGTCCGGCACCGACTCGGCGGGCAGCGGTGCGGTGGTGTCGTTCCACTGTGCCATGACCCGCCGCTCGTGGATCGACGAGAAGTCCACGGTGGACAGCCGGGCGCCCGGGTCGGCGACGACCGCCTCCAGCAGCCGGACCAGGTGGTCGGCCATCCGCTGCACGGTCGCCTCGTCGAAGAGCGCGGTCGCGTACTCCAGTGCGCCGGTGAGCGAGCCGTCCTCCTGCCGCCACATGAACAGCGTCAGGTCGGTCTTGGCCACCCGCCACGAACGCTGGAACGCGTCCATCAGCGCGCCGTCCGCCGCGACCGTCGTGAAGCCCTCGTCCTGGAGGTCGAACGCCACCTGGTAGAGCGGCGTGCGGGACAGGTCGCGGATCGGCTGTAGCTCGTCCACGAGCCGCTCGAACGGGAGCTCCTGGTGCGCGAAGCCGGTCAGGCTGGCGGCCCGCACCCGCTCCAGCGCCTCGGTGAACGTGGGTCGCCGGTCAGGTCGCAGCGGAGCACGAGCGAGTTGAGGAAGAAGCCGACCACACCTTCGACCTCGGGCCGGGTGCGCCCGGCCACCGGCGTGCCGATGCCGAGGTCGTCCTGCCCGCTGTACCGGGCCATCAGCGCGGCGTACGCGGTCAGCAGCGTGACGAACGGGGTGGCGCCGTACCGCCGCCCGAGCGCGGTGAGCGCGTCGGTGAGCCGGGGCGAGAGGGCGAGCCGCACGCCGGCGCCTCGGGGTCGCGCTCCGGCGGGCGCGGCCGGTCGGTGGGCAGCTCCAGCGCGGGCAGTCCGGCGAGGGTCGGCCGCCAGTACGCCAGCTCCCGCTCGATCACCTCGTCGGTGAGGCGGGCCCGCTGCCAGCTGGCGTAGTCGGCGTACTGCACCGGAAGCTCGGCCAGCTGTGGCTCGCGCCCTTCGACGGCCGCCGCGCAGAGGTCGCGCAGCTCCCGCTCGAGAACCACAGTGGACCAGCCGTCGGTGGCGATGTGGTGCACGGTGACGAGCAGTACCGGGCCGGCGGCGCCGCCGCGCACCAGCAGCGCCCGCCACAGTGGACCGTCGACGAGGTCGAAGCCGCGGGCGAACTGCTCGGCGAAGAGCAGCTCCAATTGTTCAGCGGAAAGGCCGTCCGCGTCGCCGTCGTCCACGATGCGCAGCTCCACCGGACGAGGGTCGGCGACCACCTGGCGCGGCTCGTCGTCCACGGTCACGTACCGGGTGCGCAGCGCCTCGTGCCGGGCCTCCAGCGCGTCCAGCGCGGCGTGCACGTGGTGCGCCTCGGTGCCGGGTGCCAGCCGCAGGAACAGCGGCGCGACCCACTCCGGGCTGCCTGGGTGCATCTGGTTGAGGAACCACAGCCGGTGCTGGCCGGTCGAGAGCGGCAGCGGCTCGTCCCGCGCCACCCGGGTCACCGGCGGCACCACCTCCCGGCCGCCGGCGATCAGCTTGGCCTGCGCCTCCACGGTGGCGGCGCCGAAGAGGCCGCGCAGCTGCACCTCGCCGCCGGAGGCCTTGCGCAGCGCGTTCGCCAGCCGGGTCAGCACCAGCGAGGAGCCGCCGAGCGCGAAGAAGTCGTCGTGCGCGCCGACCCGCTCGACCCCGAGCAGCTGCTCCCAGACCTGGGCGACAAGCCGCTCCTCCGGGGTACGCGGGGCGAGGTAGGCGGCGCCCCGCTCCGCGGCGACGGCGGCCGGGTCGGGCAGTGCGCCTCGGTCCACCTTGCCGCTGGTGGTCAGCGGGAACGCGTCCATCGGCACGAAGACCGCGGGGATCAGCGGCTCCGGCAGCCGCTCGCGCAGGAACGTGCGCAGCTCGTCGCCGGGCACCTGGCGGCGGGCGACGAGGTACGCGACGAGCTGCTTGCCGGCATGGCCCTCGCGGGCCACGACCACCGCGTCCCGCAGGTCCGGGTGGGCCTGAAGTGCGGCCTCCACCTCGGCCGGCTCGATCCGGACGCCGTTGACCTTCACCTGCTGGTCGCCTCGGCCGAGGAACTCCAGCGCGCCGTCCGGCCGCCACCGGGCCAGGTCGCCGGTGCGGTAGAGGCGGTTGCCGGGCGCGCCGAACGGGTCGGGTACGAACCGCTCGGCGGTCAGGTCGGGGCGGCCCAGGTAGCCTCGGCCCACGCCGACGCCGGCCGCGTACAGCTCGCCGACGACGCCGATCGGGACCGGCTCGCCGTCGGAGTCGAGGACGAAGACGCGCATGTTCTCGATCGGGCGGCCGATCGGCACCGGGCCGGCCTCCTGCGCCGGGTCGTACGGCTGGGCGGTCACGTCGATCGAGCACTCGGTCGGGCCGTACGTATTCCACACCTGGGCGCCGGTCGGCTCGGCCAGGCGCCGGGCCAGCTCGGCACTGAGCGTCTCGCCGGCCGAGAAGACAAGCCGCAGCGTGGTGCACTCGGTCCAGCCCGGCTCGTCGGCGAGCAGCCGCAGCACCGACGGTACGCCCTGGAGAACGGTGATCCGGCCGGCGGCGACCTCAGCTACGAGGGTCGCCGGCTCGCGCTCGGCGCCGGGCCGGGCCATCACCACGACGCCGCCGCTGACCAGCGGGGCGAACAGCTCCCAGCCGGCCGCGTCGAAGCTCAGCGAGGTCTTCTGGAGCACCCGGTCGGCCTCGCCGAGCTTGTGCTCGCCGACCGTCCACATGACACGGTTGGCGATACCGGCGTGGTCGACGACGACACCCTTGGGGCGGCCGGTGGAGCCGGAGGTGTAGATGACGTACGCGGCGGCGGACGGGTCCACCGCGACGGGCGGCGGGGTTGCCGGCAGGGCGTCCCGCTCGGCGGCCGCCAGGTCGATCGCGAGGGCCTCGGCGCCGCCGCCACCGACCAGGTCGACCAGGCTCTCCTCGGTAACCACTGTGGACGTTCCGGTGTCGCCGAGCACCCAGGCGATCCGGTCCCGCGGGTGGCCCGGGTCGAGCGGCACGTACGCGGCGCCTGCCCGCCACACGCCGAGCAGCACGGCGGCGAGCTCCACGCTGCGCGGCAGGCAGACCGCGACAAGCGACTCGGTGCCGATCCCCCGGGCGCGCAGCAGGTGCGCGGTGCGGTTGGCGCGGCGGTCCAGCTCGGCGTACGTGATCTCCTGCCGTTCGTCCGCGACGGCGACCGCGTCGGGAGTACGCGCGGCCTGGCGGGCGACGAGTTCGTGCAGCGGGACGGTCATCGTTGCTCCTCGGCGTGGCGTGCGGGTGCGGGCAGGAAGTCGTCCACTGTGGTGCCGAGACCCCGGCGGGCGGCCTCGTCGCGGACGTAGCGGGCGAGGGCGAGGTCGAGGACGCCGAGTCCGAACGGCGAGTACACCAGCGGGCGGCCCGGCTCGGGGCTCAGCTCCGCGGTGCCGCGCAGCAGCGCCCCGATGCTCGCGTCCACGAAGTCGCGTCCGCCGGTCTCCTGCTCGGCCAGGTGCAGCGAGGTGCGCTCGCGCAGCGCGTGGTCGACGTCGTCGACGACGTTGTGGCTGGCCAGGATCGCCGGCACGGTCAGATCGCGCAGCGAGATGTGCAGTACCACCGCGCCCGGCCGGCTGGCGGTCAGGTCCATGTGCGGGGTGGCGGCGGTGGTCGCGATCGACACAAGGTCGTGCGCGGCGACCGCCTCGGCCAGCCCGCCGACCGTGTTCACGGCCGTGCCCGGAGCGATCTGGGCGCAGCCGGCGGCGAACGCCTCAGCGCGGGCCGGGTCGGTGTCGAAGACCGTGACCGCGCTGAGCTTCGGGTTGTCCGCGGCGAGGAAGCGCAGGATCTCCGTGTTGATGACGCCGCAGCCGACCAGCGTCACCCCGGTCGGCGTGCGGTCGCCGGCGAGCAGCCGGGCGCCGAGGGCGGCGCTGGCGGCGGTGCGCTTGGCCGAGATGAGCGACCCTTCGAGGAACGCCTCGGGGCGCCCGTCCGCCAGCGAGTTGAGGATGATCGAGGCGCTGGCCCTCGGCAGCCCTCGGTCGATGTTCCCGGGGAACGAGGCGATCCACTTGATGCCCGCGACTCCGGCGTCGCCGCTGCCGCCACCGAGGAAGCCGGGCAGGCCGATGATCCGATCCCTCGGCTGCTCCGGGAAGCGCAGGAAGACCGAGTGGGGCAGCGCGGACAGGCCCTCGTCGTGCCGGCGGTACGCGTCCGCGACGAGCTCGATCAGCTCCCGCTCCCGCCCCGCCAGCAGGTCCTGGACCATGTCGTGGCCGATGATCAGCACAGGCTCGCCTCTTCCTTCCACAGGTGCGAAACCTCGCCGAAGTGCGAGGTCACCCACTCGTCGTTGTAGATCGTGTCGAGGTACCGGTCGCCACCGTCCGGGAAGACCAGCACGCAGGTGCTCCCGCGCGGGATCCTCGGCGCGACCTTCTCCAGCGCGGCGACCGTCGCGCCGGACGAGCCGCCGGCCAGGATCGCCTCGCGGATCGTCAGGGTGCGGCAGGCCACCACGCACTCAAGGTCGCTGATGTACACCGACTCGTGGGCCACCGAGGGGTCGTGCACGTCGGGCTTGACCGCGGCGCCGTGGCCGGGGATGAGCCGCTTGCCGGACGGGCCGCCGAAGAGCACGCTGCCGACCGCGTCCACGCCGACGATCCGGGTGGACATGCCGTGCTCGCGGATGTACGTCGCCGCCCCGCGCAGGGTGCCGCCGGTGCTCGCCGAGCAGAACAGGTAGTCGACCCGGCCGTCCAGCGCCTCGGCGATCTCCGACATGGTGCGCTCGTGCGCGCGCGGGTTGAGCAGGTTGGCGTACTGGTTGGGCCAGTACGCGTCGGGGAGCTTGGCGACGAGCTCGCGTACCCGGCGCAGGCGGACCGGCAGGTACTCGCCGGTGACCGGGTCGGGATCGGTGACCACCTCGACCGTGGCCTGGTACGCGTGCAGGATCGCGAGGTTCTGCTGGGTCGTCTTGGCGTCCACCACGCAGACGAAGCGGAGCCCGAAGTACCGGCAGATCTGCGCGATGCCGATCGCCAGGTTGCCCGAGCTGGACTCGACCACTGTGGACCGTCCAGGTCGGAGCTCGCCCGAGCGGATCTTGCCAAGCAGCATCGACAGCGCGGACCGGTCCTTGACGCTGCCGCCCGGATTGAAGCGCTCGAGCTTGGCGTACACCCGCGCGTTGAGCGTGGGGAACATCCCCTCCAGCTCGACCAAGTGCGTGTTGCCGATCGTCTCGAGTATCCCCTTGAGCGGCGCGCGCGCCACGGTTGCCTCCCCTTTTACGTACCCATCGCCAGCAGGCGTTGCCGTTCCGCGGCGCTCACCAGCGGCGCCCGCGTGATCTTCGTGAGCGGGTCGGCGACGCCGGCCTCGACAAGCCGCACGAAGTGGTCGAGGAGCCGCTCCACGGTCGCCCGGTCGAAGAGGTCGGTGTCGTACCGGAAGACCGTGACGAGGGCCGACGCGTCCTGGGTGAACTCCACCGTCAGGTCGCACTGGCCTTCCATGTGCGGGATCTCCATATAGGACATCTTTCGGCCGGCCACGTACATCACCTCGCCGGCGACGGCCCGCTCCAGCGTCGGGCCGAACCGGTCGGCGGCGACCATCGTCACCGCGATCCGGAAGAGCGGACCGCTCGCCTCCCGTGCCACCAGCGGGTACGGGTACGCGGCGCTGGCCATCCCCCGCCGCACCTGGTGGTTCGCCGCGACCGCCGCGTCCGCGAACGTGGTCGAGCGGGCGAAGCGGGAGCGGAGCAGGATCGGGTTGACGTAGTAGCCGACCACCTCGCGCGCGGCGGCCCGCCGGGTCGAGGCGGGACAGCCGACGGTGAAGTCCGGCTGGCCGGTGTGCCGGTAGAGCAGGCCCTGGAACGTGCCGAGCAGAAACGCGAACGGTGAGACGCCGATCAGCGCCGCGGTCGCCCGCAGCCGCTCGGCGACCTCGTCCGGCAGCCGCCGGGCCACGCTCGCGCCCTGGAACGACTGGAACGGCGGTCGGGGCCGGTCGGTCGGCAGCTCCGCGGGGGCCGCGGCGGCGCACACCTCGCGCCAGTGCTCGGCCATCCGCTCCCCGGTCGGCGAGTCGAGCAGCCGCTCCTCGCGGGCCACATGGTCGTCGTAGCTGGCCCGCACCGGCGGCAGGTCCGGCTCGCCGCCGGTCGCGTATGCCTCGTACGCGGCGATGAGGTCGCGCCAAAGCAGCCACTGCGAGGTGGCGTCGGTGACGATGTGGTGGGTGACCATCAGGAAGGCGGCATCCTCCCGGCGGCGCAGCAGCACCGCGCGGAACGGCATGGCCCCCTCGGTGAGCGCGAACGGCTCCCGGGTCACCTCCAGCACCATCTCCCAGAGCCGCTCGTCGTCGGCGTCCGGCACGTCGCGCACGTCCAGCGTGTCGTGGTCCGGCTCCCGCACGGCACGGCGGGGCCGCCCGTCCGCCTCGACGAAGACGGAGCGGAGTCCGTCGTGCCGGGCGGACAGGGCCCGCACCGCCCGCGCCAGTGCCGGCACGTCCGGCGCGGGCGCCATCCGGGCGCCACCCGCGAGGTTGTACGCCGCGCTGTCCGGAGCCAGCTTGTGCAGCAGCCACAAGGACTCCTGCCCCACCGACAGCGGCCTGGTCTCGTCCATGGTCAGACGGCCGCCTTGCTGGTGAGCAGGAAGTCGGTCAGGTCGCTCACCCGCAGCAGTGACGCGACCGCGTCGTCGGGCACCTCCAGCCCGAACGTGCGCTCCACGGCGGCGAGCAGGTCGACCCGGGTGAGCGAGTCCATGCCGAGCCCCTCGAACGTGGAGTCGGGCGTGATGTCGTCCTCCACGTCCGGCATCTCCTGCCGGATCAGGCGCACGATCTCGTTGGTGATCTCTTCCTGGCTCATGTGCGGTCCGTTCCTCTCGGTGTTCGTCGGGTGTTACGGCATGCGGATGATCTGGCCGGCGTAGGTGAGACCCGCGCCGAAGCCCAGCAGCAGCACCCGGTCGCCGGGGCTGGTACGGCCGGTCTCGTAGAGCCGGGACAGCGCCAGCGGCACCGAGGCGGCCGAGGTGTTGCCGGTGTCGACCACGTCGAACATGACGCGGTCCTTGGGGAACCCGAGCGTGCGGGTGAGCGTGTCGATGATGCGGCGGTTGGCCTGGTGCGGCACGAACCAGTCCACTTCGGACAGCGAGATGCCGGCGGCGGCGCAGGCGCGCTCGGCGACACCCGGCATGGTCGCGGTCGACCACTTGTAGACCAGCGGGCCGTCCATCGTCACGAACTCGCGGCCGTCCGGCATCTCGGTCAGCCCGAGCACCTTGTGCCGGCCGCCGTCGCTGCCCCACACCGTCGGGCCGATGGCGTCCTCTGTGGACCGCGAGACCACCACCGCGCCGGCGCCGTCACCGAAGATGACGAACGTGTCCGGGTCCTCCGGGTTGATCCAGTCGCTGGTCCGCTCGACGCCGACCACGAGCACGTTGCGGGCGTCGCCGACGCGCACGGCGTTGGAGGCCATCGAGACCGAGTAGGTGAAGCCGGCGCAGACCGCGTTCAGGTCGTACGCGCCCGAGGCCGGCAGGCCGATCCGGGTGGCCACCTGCGGGCCGATGCCGGGCATGCGCTGGCGGCGGGTCGCGGTCGCCACGATCGTGAGGTCGATCTCGGCTGGGTCGACGTTCGCCATCGCGATCGCCTTCTGGCCCGCGTCGGCGGACATGGTGACCATGTCCTCCTCCGGCGCGGCGTGGTAGCGGGTCTTGATGCCGGTACGGGACTCGATCCACTCGGGGTCGACCGAGGTGCGCTTGGCGAGCTCCACGTTGGACACGAGATTGGTCGGGCGGTACGCGGCGATCCCCGTGATCGCCGAGCCGTACATCTGCTGCATGTCGCTCCCTAGAGTCAGGTGGTGATGCCGCCGTCGACGCGGAACACCTGTCCGGTCACATAGGACGATCGCGGCGAGGCGAGGAAGGACACCATGTCGGCGACCTCCTCGGGCGTGCCGAAGCGGCCCAGCAGGGTGCGGCCGAGCAGCTCGGCGGCTACCTTCTCGGGCAACTGGGTGGTCATGTCGGTGTCGATCAGCCCCGGCGCGACCACGTTGGCGCGAATGCCGTACCGGCCGACCTCGCGGGCCAGCGACTGGGTGAAGCCGATGATGCCGGCCTTGGACGCCGCGTAGTTGGTCTGGTTGGCGTTGCCGGACGCGGCGACCGACGACATCGTGACGACCGTGCCGGCCTTGCGGCGCATGAGCCGGCGGACCAGGGCCCGGCAGACGTGGTACGTGCCGTCCAGGTTGGTGCGCAGCACCGCGTCCCAGTCCTCGTCGTCCATGAGGGCGAGAGGCCGGTCCCGGGTGATGCCGGCGCACGTGACCAGGGCGTGCACGGGGCCCAGCTCCCGCTCGGTCTCCTCCGCGAACGCGTGCGCCTCGGCCCGGTCGGCCACGTCGGCGGGGCGGGCGAGCACCCGGGCCCCGACCTCCTGGCACTCCTTGGCCAGCAGCTCGGCGGCCTCCGCGTTCGAGCGGTAGCAGAAGCTGACGTCGAAGCCGTCCTCGGCCAGGCGGCGCACCACGGCACGGCCGATGCCGCGCGTGCCACCGGTGACGAGCGCGACCGGACGATCGTTGTCGGACATGGCCCAAAGGCTGCCGCCGGGGCCTATACCTTCTCTATAGGGGCCCCTATGAGGCCGCCTACGAGGCCAGGCCCATCGCTTCGGCGCGGACCAGCTCGCAGACGAAGAAGCCGCTGTCGGTGTCGCGCACGTGGATGTACACAACGGAGGGACGCACGAAGATGCGCGCGATGGCCGGCTCCAGCTCGGCGAAGGAGGTCGGCCGCTCCTCGGCGATCAGCTCGCGGCCGGCCCCGTAGCCGTCCAGGGTCATCGGCAGTCCGGCCAGCCCGGCCGGCACGCCCTGTCCCTTGTAGACGCCGCACGCGTCCTCGTGGATCTGCACCGGGCTGGGCAAGGGGAACGAGTGGTGACGCCGGAACGGGTCGTAGGTGAACAGGATCCGCCGCTCCACCCCCATCCGGAACGGCCGCAGGCAGACCCGGCACGGCCCCGGCGCGTCAGCGATGTCGACGTACGCCGGGTGGCGGTGCTGCGGCGCCCACAGGCTGCCACGCACCGTCCAGGCGAGCTCCTCGTCGAGCGGAATGACGCGATAGGCGGCCACCAAACTGCTCCTCCCGCAAGCCGTAGTGACGCCGTGACGCTATTCCCTACGGCGAGGGCGACACCAGGACGTAAGCACCCGGATCGGACTGCACCTAGCACCACCCCCGAGTCGGGCACCAGCGCTACTGACTTTCGGTCCGCGGGCCGGCACTCTGGGCACATGCTGTCCGATGACTCAGGCACGCAGCGCCGCGGCATCCAGCCGTCCGGCGATATCGGCCACGAGGGCGGGCTCGCACTGGACGAGATAGAAGTGGTCGCCGGGGAAGATCCGCTGGGCATAGCCGCCCGCGGTCAGCTCGGCCCACGCCGGCAGCGCCCGCACGCCGCAGGCTGGGTCGCGGTCCCCGCCGTAGGCGACGATGCCAGCCCGCACCCGCCGCCGCGCGAAGGCGTGCGTCTCCAGCAGGCGGTAGTCGTCGCGCAGCGCCGGCAGCACCAGCGCCCGCAGGTCCGGGTCGGCGAAGACGAGCGGGTCGGGGTTGCCCAGGCGCTCGACCTCGGCGAGCAGCCCTGCCTCGTCGGCCAGGTGCAGGGTGGTCGCCTCCGCACGGTGCGGCGCGGGCCGCCCGGACACCAGCAGCCGCGTGGGCGACACGCCGTGCCGCTCCTCGAGCCGGCTGGTCACCTCAAAGGCGAGCAGCGCGCCCATGCTGTGACCGAAGAAGGCGACCGGCTTGTCGAGCAGTGGCAGCATGGCGCCGGTGATCTCGTCAGCAAGCTCCCCCAGCGACGCGGGAAACGGGTCCACGAGGCGGTCCTGCCGCCCGGCGTACCGGATGGCCAGCACCTCGACGCCGGGTAGGCGGTCGGCCCAGGTCCGGAAGAACGTCGCCGTGCCACCCGCGTGCGGGAAGCAGACCAGGCGAGCGGAGGGAGCGCGCAGGGGGCGAAGCACCCGGTAGGACTGGTCGTCCAACTCGTCCATCTCCTTCTGCATGAGACGTGTGCCACAATTCTTCGCGTGGCCGGGAAGTATTATCGCGCCATTCGAGGCACGCAAACTCACGTTAATACGTGTGCTACAACATACGCAAATGCAAGTCGCACACAGCCGGTACGCGCACCGCGTATCGGCTTTTGACGTCACTACCCGCACCCCTGATACGTCGGGTTTCTGACGTTGTATCAAATCGCAGGTTTCGCGCTCGGTAAAACCGAATCCGAGCACTCTTCGCGTCCCGATAGCTGGTCAGAATCGCGACGTATTTGGTCACACCACAAAAGGGTCGATCCACCCAATCAGGGCACTTTGCCAACGACATCCGTCCGATTTGCCGGGTAAAGGTCTCTATTGCGACCGCGCGCTACATTGCCTCAGATGTCGAGCGTGTTACCTCAAGCTTTTACGTACTTCGTTGACACTGCACAACCACACCCCTACATTCGTCGCGGGGGAAGGACTTGTAAGACCCGGGGGACGCACGTGTTCAGAGGGCATCGCTCGCTGTCATTTTTTGCAGGCACGCCGTTTCGACAGACGTCATCAGCCATTCAATCCAGTCACCGTCCGGGGTTCTGACACCAATGTTCCAAAGGTGGAAGGGAGGCCAGATGGAGCTTCGCATTCTCGGACCGGTCGAGATTTGGACCGATGACGATCGCAACTCGCTGGACGGCTCGAAGCAGCGCACGGTGCTGGCGGCACTGCTCCTGGCGCGCGAGCGGATGATCTCGGATTACCAGCTCAGCGCGCTGCTGTGGGGCGCCGACCCGCCCGCGACGATGAACGCGCAGATCTACACGTACATCTCGCGGCTGCGCAAGCTGTTGGGCGAGAGCGCCTCGATCGTCCGGCAGCGCCCGGGCTACCTGCTGCGGATCGGCACCGCCCGCTTCGACTTCGCCGACTTCGAGCAGCACACGCGGCTGGGCCGGGCGGCGCTCAAGGAGGGGCGGTACGCCGACGCCGCCGGCCACTTCCGCGCCGGGCTGACCCTGTGGCGCGGGCCGGCGCTGACCGACGTCACCGAGTTCCTGGCCGACGTCGAGGTGCCCCGGCTGGAGGAGGCGCGGATGGCCGCGCTGGAGAGCCGCATCGAGGCGGACCTCGCGCTCGGCCGGCACACGCAGCTCGTCGCCGAGCTGACGGGGCTCGTGGCGGCGTACCCACTCGCCGAGCGCCTGCGCGCGCAGCTGATGCTCGCGCTCTTCCGCTCCGACCGGCAGGCCGACGCGCTCGCCGTGTACCAGACCGGCCGGCGGATCCTCGCCGACGAGCTGGGCGTCGACCCCGGTCCGGCGCTCTCCAAAGCGCACTGGGAGGTCCTGGCCGGCGAGGTACCGCCGGTGCCGGCAGCCGAGCCGCGAGTGGTGAGCGGTTGGACCCGCCCGCACCCCGCGATGCTCCCCGCCGACATCGCCGACATCACCGGCCGGGCGACCGAGGTGGAGCAGCTGCGAGGGATGCTCGGCCACGGGCGCCCGGACGGTGCCGGGCGGCCGGCCGTCGCCGTGGTGCACGGCATGCCGGGCGTGGGCAAGAGCGCGCTCGCCGTGCACGCGCTGCACGGGCGGGTCGACGAGTTCCCGGACGGGCAGCTCTACGCCGACCTCGGCGGGTCCACGGGCCACCCGGCCGCACCCACCGACGTGCTCGCCGGCTTCCTGGCGGCGCTGGGCGTGTTGCCCGCCGCGATTCCCGCCGACGAGGCCGGCCGGGTGCAGCTCTACCGCAGCCAGATCGCCGCACGCCGGTTGCTCGTACTGCTCGACAACGCCGTCGACGGCCGGCAGGTGCGGTCGCTGCTACCGGGCGGCGCCGCCTGCGCGGTCGTGATCACCAGCCGGTCCCGGCTCAGCACCCTGGCCGGCGCCCGCGCGCTGCGACTGGATCCGCTCCCCACCCCGGCGGCCGAGGAGCTTGTGCGCGCCGCCGTCGGGCCCGAGCGGGTGGCCGGGCAGGCGTGCGCGCTGCACCGCCTGGTCCAGCTCTGCGGCGGGCTGCCGCTGGCGCTGCGCGCCGCCGCGGCCCGGCTGGTGAGCAGGCCGCACTGGCCGCTGGCCTGGCTCGCCGACCGGATCGCGGACGACGTGCGCGCCCTCGACGAGCTGCGGCACGGCGAGATCGACGTACGCGGCAGCCTGGAGACCGGCTACCGCGGGCTGAGTGAGCTGGCCCGCGCCGCGCTGCGCCGGCTGGCCCTGCTCGACGTCGACGTCCTGCCCGCCTGGGCCTCCGCGGCCGTACTCGGCGTCGCGGAGGAGCGGGGCGAGGACGTCACCGCCGAGCTTGTCGAGGCCAACCTGCTCGACATCGAGGTCACCGCCGGCGGTCCCCGCTACCGCATCCACCCGCTGGTCCGCCGGTTCGCGAGGGAGCGGGCGCTGGCCGACGACCCGCCGGCCGAGCGGGCCTCCTCGGTCGACCGCGCCTTCGGCGCCTGGCTGTGGCTGGCCGGCGAGGCCGACCGCCGGCTGCCCGACCGGGAGGCGCCGACCGAGCGGCGCCCGCGGCTCGCCACCGGTGCCACGGCCCGCTGGCGGATCGGCGCCCGGCTCGCCAAGGCGGTCGGCGCCGCGCCGCTGGACTGGTTCGCTGCGGAGACCCCCACGCTGCGCCAACTGGTGCGGCAGGCCGCCACGGGCGGGCTGCCACATGCGGCGTGGGAGATCGCGCACACGTCGGCCAGCTTCTTCGAGATCGACGGCCGGTACGAGGAGTGGCAGTGCACCCACCAGCGGGCGCTGACCGCGGTGCGGGCCGGCGGCGACGAGTTCGGCGAGGCGGTGATGCTGCTCGGACTGGCCCGGCTCTCCGCCTCCCTCGACGACGTGGGCGCCCGGCTCACGTACGCGGACCGCGCCGCCCGCCTCTTCCGCGCCGCCGGCGACCACGCGCGGGAGGCCGAGGCGCTCACGCACGTCGGCACCGCGTACCGGCAGACCGGCCACTTCGAGCGGGCCGACAGCCAACTGACCCGCGCGGTCGAGCTCGCCGCGTCCGCCGACGACCCGGGTGCCCGCGCGGCGACCCACAAGGCCGTCGGCGACCTGCTCTTCGACCAGGAGCGGCTGCCGGACGCCGCCGAGGAGTACGCGCACGCGCTGCGCCTGTGGCGCCGCCTGGGTCACCGGCGCCATGTCGCGGGAGTCTCGCGCCGCCTCGGCAAGGTCGAGCGCGAACGCGGCCAGTACGACGAGGCCGCGATGCGCCTCGGGGAGGCGGCCGGGCTGGCCACGGCTATGGGCGACCGCGCACTCGCCGCGGCGGTGCAGGTCGGCCAGGGCCAGCTCGCCCAGTCCGCCGGCCAGGCCAACGCCGCGCGGCACGCGTTCACCCAGGCCATCCGGGCGTTCGACACGCTCGGGCTGGTCCGCCGCTCCGGGCACGCGGCCGCGCTCCAGGGCCTCGGCGAGCTGGCGCTGGCGGAGGGACGGGTTGCCGCCGCCGTGCAGATGCTGACCGACGCGGCGGACGTGTGGCGGTGCCTGGCGATGCCGTTGCGGCGGGCGCGCACCCTCGCCACGCTCGGCGACGCCCAGGTGGCCTGCGGCCATACCGAAGACGCGGTCGCGACCTGGCAAACCGTGACCGACCTGCGCGAACGTACGGTGGTCGCCGACTCACGCACGCTGTAGGCCCCGGTGCGCCGTCTCCCCCGGGAGGCGGCACCGCGGCGGGCCGGGTTTCCGAGCCAGCGCGCTCTTTGGCTCATCGGGTCTGTCCACAATGGCGGCGTCAGGATCGAGATTTGGGCTACCGCGACGTCCGCTGTGGTCCGGACCGCTGCTCCCGCGGCCTCGCCCTCCGCGACACACAACCCTGCCGCTGGCCTCCCGGCCGGCGGCCCGAGCAGACCCGCGAGAACGCCGGATCCATAGAGCATTCGCGGCCGGTCACAGGATCGTCCACAGTAGATGTTGGAGCCAGGCGCTATCGCCCGCTTATCCGCATGGCCCAGGCCGCGGGAGCAGCGGCCTTGACCACGGCGGACGCCGCACCGTGGGAGGGCGGGTCAGCTGGCCGCTTCCAGCCGGTCGAGATTCTGGCGTGCCGCGGCCGTCTCCGGGTGCTGCTCGCCGTACCGCACGACGCATACGTCAAGGACGGCGGCCAGTTCCGTCGCGGCGTTGGCCACGTCGCCTTGCAGCAGCATCACCCGGGCGATCCCGTTACCGGCTACCAGGTGCTGTGGGTGTGGCCCGCCCGGCAGCCGGCCGCACAGCTCGGCGGCCCGTTCGTACATGCGGTACGCCGCGGTCAAGTCCCGCTGCTCGCGCAGCACCATGGCGAGGTCGTTCAGTGCGGCCACGGTACGCAGGTCGGCCTCGCCATGACGCTCCACGCAGTCCGCCACGGCCTGCTCGGACAACGCCCTGGCGCCGGCAAGGTCACCGACGGCCAGGCAGGCGGTCGCGGGATCGTCCGGGGCGGCCTCCCGCTGCGCGATGAGCGTGTCAGGATGCGACGGCCCAAGGATCCGCGCGTACAGCTCGGCGCCCTGCTGGTGCAACGCACCCACCTGCGGCGTGGCGGCGCTCCTGGCGACACCGTTCAGCGCGGCGACGGTCTCCGGGTGCGCGTCGTCCAGCAACCGCCGGCAGCGCGCGAGGGTGTCCTGGTACCGCTCCCCCGCCGCCTCCCGCTCACCCCGGGTCAGCAGCACCGCCGCGAGACCGTTGGCCGCGGCGAGGGTCGATACGGCATCGTCGCCTTCCTCGGTGCGGCTCAGCTCGTACGCCCGCTGCCAGACCGCCACGGCACGCCCGAGGTCGCCCTGCGCCACACGCACCGAGGCGAGCCCCTGGAGCAAATCCATCATGTACTGACCGGACTCCCCACCCAGCCGACCGGACGCGGCGACGGCCTCCTCGAAACGCTCGGCGGCGCCGGTCAGGTCCCCGCGCTCGGCCCGGTCCAGCGCGTCCACGTACACCTCATGAACGCCGTCGACACCGCGCCGCGACGCCCGGGCCCCGCGCACCTCCACCCACTTCAACCAGCCCACCCAGCCGCCAAGCACCGCCAGCACGACAAGCACCCACCAGCCCAGACGCTCGACCAACGCAGCGACAAGAAACACCACGACACAACCGATGAAGACGATCGCCGCCGCGTACGCGATGCCACGGCTCAGCCTCTGCCCAGGCGCGGACCCTCCGGTCTCCTGCATCGCCACATCATCGTGGGCACCCGCAACCTCAATCAATCGATCAGCGATCCGTCTGGTCGCATGATCTCGTCACGGCATAGAGGGGAGAACGCGGACCAGCCACCGTCGTCGATGGCCACGACCATGCGAACCCGTCCATCACCGTCGTCCACGGCAAAGCTCACCACGCTGTAGCGCTTTCCGTCCTCCCCGGCGACCTGCCGCAACTCGCTGTCATCGAGCATCAGCCGCCACCGCGCATAATCCAGCCGGCGCCACTCTGCCAAACGCTCCTCAGCCAGCCGCGCTGCCAGCGCCTTGTTCAACCCCACGCGGATGAGCATGCCGCACCTGTTCTGCGTTGAACGTCGGCGTAACAGTGGGGGCGACGTCAAGCCCGCCTGTTCCCAAGACTCCGATTCCGTCTGAGGCGCCCGTGCCAACCATTTGACCGTCGACCCGCCTCGGGCAGTGAGCGACCTATACGAGTTGGTCGGGGTGACCAGCCTACTGATCGGGCGCTACCCGGAGACCTCCCTGGAAGCGCTGGCGAAGCGGGCCGCAGCCTCACCGACGTCGCGGCGCTGACCACAGCCGCCACGCTCAGATCGCTCGAGGTGAGCGGGGCCACCGCGGTCGGTGACTGGTCGGTCGTCGGGCAGCTGGCCGACCTTCGGTGGCTGTCGTTCGACGACGTCCAGACGATCGACTCCGTCGACTTCGTGCTGCGGCTCGGCGCGCTGCAAAGGTTCTACGCCACCGGCAACACGAAGGTGGCGGATGGTCGGGTCGCCCAGCTCGGTTCCCACCCGGTGCTGCGTACCATCGGGCTGGCCCAGTCTCGTCGTCACGACGCGACCGCGGCCGAGATCCGGAAGCGGCTCGGCGGCTTCCGGCCGTTCTAGACGGTCATCGGCCGCGATGGCGGCAATTATCGTGGCAACCGTCAGAACCCCGCTCGATGGGGCGAATATGAGGCGTTCGAGGGTCGCGTTGCAGGAGGATCTAAGCCCTCACCGCCGGCCGTGCCGGCCGGGTTTGGCTTGTGTATCACGCAGGGTGAGGCCGCGGGAGCAGCGGTCCGGACCACCGCGGACGTCGCGGTAGCTCAGATCTCTCGTTTTGGGGGTCCGCGCCGCGGGTAACCCAGCGACATGGCGAAAGGCGACAAATTCCGCAAGGGCGACCACGTCTCTTGGGCTAGCCACTCCGGTCGTGCGTACGGGACCGTCACGGAGGAGATCACCGAACGCGTGAAGGTCCGGGGCCACGCGGTCGACGCGTCACTGGAGCACCCGCAGTACCGGATTCGCCACGACGCCACCGGTAGGGACGTCGCACATCGGCCGGAGGCGCTGCGCCGCGAGGAAGGGTGACGACGACCGCCACCCTGCTCGGGGCGGCTGCTCGCGAAAACGGATGGACCTCACGGGTGGTGGGCGCCTAGCCTGGGCTCTCCCCTAGGTGAGGACTTCGCGCGCATGACGCCGCCCGCTCTTTAGACCTGACACTTTCTGCGCATTGGTCGCCGACGACTCCGTCGGCTCTTTTCCCGTGCTCTTCGTCAGGTCTTCAGAGAGATCATGTCTTCACATCCTCATACCGTGCTGCCCTGGGCCGTGCGGCGCACCCGCCTGCCTCTGCTCGCCCTCCGGTGCGTGGCCTGCCCTTCCGGCCACGCCACCGTCGGCAACGGCAAGTTCCGCGTCAATGCCAACGGCAAACGTCTCGACGTCTGGCTCCTGGTCAACTGCGTTTCGTGTGACCGGACCAGCAAGCTCACCGTCCATGACCGCGTCCCGGTCCGCTCACTGCCCGCCGACCTTCTGGCCGGTTACTCGGCCAACTCGCCTTCCCTCGCCGCGGATACCCTTCTCGACCCGTTGATCGCCCGGCACAACCGGTTCGCGCTCGATTGGGACGGGTGTTGGGCACTCCACGCGCCTCCCGTACCCGAGAATCCATGGCCCCTTCAGATCACCGTCACCTTCGACGATCCCGTGCCAGTCCGTCCCGAACGGCTCATCGCGCAGGGATTGGGCATCAGCCGTAATGAGATCGCTGCCAGAATCAAAATCGATATCCCGCTGAACCGCAGGACGAAACAGGATTTCTCATTCGTCCTGATGGGTTCGGTCCAGTAGGTCCAGGCGTCGGTCCTCGTGCTCTGCGCCAAGGTGGAGCACGGGGAGGGCGCCCCGCGGCACCTGCCGAGGTGCGGGTGGCTGGCCTGCGGCACTGGCCCGGGTTATTACGTCATTCGACGTAGTCTGGCCGCCCGGCCCGCTCTCTACCGTCGGGTGCATGAGACCGGACGGCGGGGAACCAGCCGAGATGTGCCTGCGGATCCTCGGCCCGCTGCGCTGACCAAGGGGTTCGGTCCGGCCGTCCCGGTGTGGGGCCGGCCCGACGAGTCGTGCTCGTCCCACGCTCTCGCGCACGTTCGGACTAGCCTTGCGGGTTGCTGCCACCGCGCCCGGTGATGCCGGCCAGGGACTCGACGAAGCGGGTCAGCAACCGGGCGAACGCCGCGCGCTCGGCGTCGGTCCAGTCGGACATCGCCATGGCGAAGATCGAGCGACGAAACCGGTGCAACTCCTCGAAAAGGGCATTGCCCTGCTCGGTACGGACGAGAGACGCGCGGCGACCGTCGGCCTGGTCGGCTTCCCGGCGCACCAGGCCTGCCTCGACGGCGGCGGCCACGAGCTTGCTCGCCCTTGGCTGGTCGACGTTGAGGGTGGCCGCGACGCTGGAGACGGTGGCCGGAGTGCCGGCCTGCTCCGCGGCCTCGATCGCGTCGAGGACGTCGACGGCCGGGCTGCTGACGGCGTCGCCGCGGTCAGCGTCGTCTCGCCCTTCCGCGAGGCGGGTCAGCGCACGCCGGGTCTGGCTTCTACGGATCGCGACCATGGCGCGCTCCACGGCCTTGACGTCTTCATCGTCCGGGACTTGCTCGCCGCTGGGGTGCTTGCGCGGCACGGCATCTCCAATGCATGATGTTTGACATCTAGTTGCTAAGTTACATCCTTGGAGGCACGATGGCGACCGAAGGACCAACAGGATATTCGTTGGGACGCCCAGGGGACGGACCCGCTGGATATCCGATCGGATACTGGCTCAAGCGGTTGGACGGCGCGATCGACGGCGCACTCGCCGCCGCGGTCGGCGCCGAGGGTCTTGCTCGCCGGCATTGGCAGACGATGAATTTCCTCCACGAGGCTCCGAGCGACTGGCCTGGGTTGGCTGAGGCGCTGCGGCCTTTCTGGACCGAGGGAGCGATCGCGCTGGACGAGGTCTTGAGCGACCTTGAGGGCCGGGCGCTGGTCGTCAACGACGAAGGGCGCTACGCACTCACGGCCGAGGGAAAGGCCACTCGGGCCAAGATCGCCGAGAAGGTCAACGTGACCCGACGTCAGCTCGTCAACGGCGTCACCCGCGAGGAGTACCTTGCCACCGTCCAGGTGCTCCAGCGCATGACCGACAACTTGGAGGATGCTGCGGCGGACGGACCCGTTAGCTGAGCTGCTCGGCTAGGGCGACGATGATCCCCTCGGGGCCACGGACGTTGCAGAGCCGATAGCTGTCCTCGTACTGGACCAGCTCGCCGACGAGTTCAGCGCCGTGGGTGCGTAGGCGGGCGACGACGTCCTCGATGCCGTCGACCTCGAACATGATGCGCCGTATGCCCAGCGTGTTGGCCGGCGGATTCTTCGGCTCGGTGCTGATCGCCTTCGGCGCGTGGAACTTCGTCAGCTCGACCCGGCCGTGGCCGTCCGGGGTCCGCACGACGGCGATGTCCGCTCGGACGCCGTCGAGCCCGACGAGCCGGTCCACCGATTCGCCCTCGACTGTTGTCTGGCCCTCCAGCTCCATGCCGAGTTCGACGAAGAACGCGATCGCGGCCGCGACGTCGTCGACGACAATGAGGACGTTGTCCATCCGCTTGATCATGGTGGTACTCCTCGTTCGCGATCCGGGGTTGTCCCGTTCAGCCTCTACCGAGCAAGACTCATTCGTCTAATGCCAACTTCCGCGGCTACCCATAACTACCATGGATGAATGCTGGACATCGTGCGGCTACGCGTCATCGCCGCGATCGCCGCGCACGGCTCGGTCACCAAGGCCGCCAAGCACCTGAAGTACTCCCAGCCAGCGGTCAGCCACCATCTGGCCCGGCTGGAAGCCGAGACCGGCGCCCGGCTCGTCCAGCGCATCGGGCGGGGCATCCGACTCACGCCGGAGGGTGAGCACCTCGCCCGCCGCGCCGCCGAGATCGTCGGACGGGTCGACACCGCCGCCGCGGAGCTGTCCGCGATGGTGGGCCTGCGCACCGGCCGGGTCCGGGTCGCCGGCTTCCAATCAGCACTCGCCGCCCTGATACCGCACGCCGCCGCCACCCTGCGCCGCGACCACCCCGGCATCGAGCTGCACCTGGCCGACGCCCACCCGCAGGTGGCACTGAGCCTGCTGCGCGACGGGCAGGTCGACGCCGCGGTCATCTTCCGCTACGACGACACCACACCGGACGACATCCGCGCCACGCACCTGTTCGACGACCCGATGCACCTGATCAGCCTGCAACCCGGCCAGACACTGCGCGACCACCGCGACTCGGCCTGGATCGCCGGCTGCGAAAACTGCCGCCGCGAGTTCGTCGAGGCATGCGAGGGGGCCGGCTTCACCCCGCACATCGTCTACACCAGCGACGACGTAATCGTCGAACAGGCCCTCGTCGCCGCCGGCATGGGCGTAACCACCATGCCCGGCCTGTCCCTACGCACCCACCGGGCACCCGGGATCGAAGCCACCCCGCTGCCCGACTTCCGCCGACGCGTCTACCTCGCCACCTACGGCGACCCGCCGGATCCCCCCGCCACCACGGCCTTCATCACCGCGCTGCACGACGCCATCCAGCAGACCCGCCCCGGCGAGCCAACACCACCCAGCCCGTCAGCTTGACCTGGACGGGACAGCTGCCGGTCCGGGTTGGACGGTGGAGCACCACGGGCACGCCACGACCGTCGCGGCGGCCGGCGCCGCGAACACCTGCCCGCATCGGCGGCGGCTACGGCCGGCACGTATCCGGCGGTGCCGGCGGCCGGCACAGGTCACCGGTACGTCGGCGAGGATCTCGTCGCCCATCGCACGGGGTTGGGCGTGACCGCATTCGTCGCAGACCGCCTTCGGGGGCGGCGCGGTTACCCCACGCTCGGCCACCCGAAGGGTGTAGAGGCGCTGGTCGCTGCTGTGCGAGGTGACCTGGCCGCAACCGTCGCACCCCATGTACCGCACCGCGCGCGGTGTCGGGTGACGCATCTCGTGCCACAGCTCCCGCAAGGCCAACCGCACCGACGACCATCCGGCCGGCTCAGGCTCCACGATGCCGGACCGCACCACCATGGCCACCATCAGACCGCATCCAGCGGCGCCACGCCAACCCCCACACGCCGATCTCGAACCGGCCTCGTCGCGCGCCAGGGGCGCACGCCGGTTGGAGCTCTGGCGGGTGAAGGTTGGCGTCTTGTCGCGGATAAAGATCCAAAACAAAGGACATTGAGCTACCGCGACGTTCGTCGTGGTCCAGACCGTCGCTCCCGCGGCCTTACCCTCCGCCGTTGGGCAAGCTCGCCCCCAAGGTCGTGGTCGGCCGACCACGACCTTCGCTTCTGGTAGATCATGGTATCGAAATGCCCCTCTGTGGGCAGTTTGGTACCACGATCTCTCGCGTACGCCAACCCGACCCCGCCGATCAAGGAAGCGGGTCCGTGCGCGGTGGCTGCGGGATCAGCATCAGCCAGGACCACAGGGCCCCACCTGGCGGCAAGGCCGCTACTTGATCACCCGCGCGGCCACCCTAGGGAGCAGAGCAAATACGACTGCGCACCCACCTCCTTGCTCCTCGTCCAACGGCGATCCCGGGTCGGGCTTGGGGTTGGGCTTGGACCGCGGACCTGGCAGCGCGGGTCGGAGATCTCGGCGAGCGCCAGCGAGCCGCCGACCTGCGCGGTGCCCGCGGGAGCATACGGTCCGCAGGTGACGCGGACCGGGGCAAAAGCCTTGTCCCAAGAAAAATCAAATGTGACCTGGACCCTGAAAGATCTAGGCATTTGACTGTATGCCCAGCCGACACACTTCATTCCGCCAGGCCAGGCGGCCACGCTCGCCGACACGACCGGTCGACGGGGCTGCCGGCCACACCCCACGACACAGGGAGTGCGGAATGCACAGACGGATCCTGCGACTCTTGGTCGCTTCAGTGTTGACCCTCGGCATCTCATCCGCCGCGGTCGTCATCTCGGGCGCGCCAGCGTACGCCGACGGCTGCTTCACCTGGAACCGCGTGCTGCAAGTGGGCTCCACCGGTGAGGACGTTCGACAGTTGCAGATCCGTGTCTCCGGCTACCCCGGCTACGACGCCACGCTCACCCTCGACGGCGCGTACGGCGCCGCCACGAAGGCGGCGGTCACCCGGTTCCAGCAGGCGTACGGCCTGGCCGCGGACGGGGTGGCCGGCACGCAGACGTACGGCAAGCTCTACGAACTCCAGGACAACGACTGCACCCCGATCAACTTCGCCTACGCCGAGCTGAACAAGTGCAACTCCGACTGGTCCGGCGGCGCCGTTTCGGCCGCGCAGGCCAAGGCGAACGCCCTGGTCACGATGTGGAAGCTCCAGGCGCTGCGCAAGGCGCTGGGCAACCAGACCATCCAGATCAGCAGTGGCTTCCGCAGCCGCGCCTGCAACAGCGCGGTGGGCGGCGACGCGGCCAGCCGGCACCTGTACGGCGACGCGGCCGACATGGTCGGGGCACCGTCGCTCTGCACGCTTGTGCGGCAGGCCCGCTACCACGGCTTCCGGGAGATCCTTGGCCCCGGTTACGTGGGCCACAGCGACCACGCCCACGTCGCGCACGACCCGTCGAGGTTCTGGTCCGCCAGCTCCTGTTTCTGACCGCACCGCTTCTGGACGGGCGTGCCACACCCGGCGCGCCCGTCCAGCTAACGCGGTACGGGGCAGTCGCCGTAGAGCATGGCCCACATGTCCTTGCGGTTTCGGAACAGCCACTGCCGGATGCGGTCGTCGTCGGTGTCGCGCCACCACAAGTGCCCGGTCATCGGCATGCCGGGTTTGTCGCCGATACCAGCGTCGAAGTCGTCCTCGTTGTCGACAAAATAGGCGTTGACCTTCCCGCGCGGGATGGACACCTCGGACGACGACGAGGCGCGCATGAGGTCGAGCATGTAGACGAACATCTCCCGGCCGCCGGGCTCGAGCAACCAGTTCACGTAGTCGAACTTGCCCATCTGGATCCAGGACCGGTTGGTGGTCCGGCTCAGCGTGTCCTCGAGCCGCTTGATCTGCGCCAGGCAGGCGCTGACCATCGGACCGATGTACAGGTTGCTGTAGAGCGTGAAGCCCGCGCTGGCACCGAGGAGCGTGCCGCCGGCCGACATGATCGTGGCCATGCCGGCGATGCCCTTCATGGCGTCCGCCGAGGACGTCTTGCCGGTGGCCATCAGGTCGAGCGCCACCCGGGCGAGCTGGAAGCCCGCGTACCACTTGTTGAGCTTCTCCGCGATCGCGAGCACACCGCCGACCTTGCCCGAGACGTCCACGATCTTGCCGGGGCCCGTGCCACCGAGGAAGCGCAGGCTGTCGGAGAAGGCCAGCGCCTCCTCGATGGTCGACTTGGTCGTGAGCGAGTTGTCGAGGATGGTGGCGAGCGCATCGGCCACCTCAAGCAGCGCGCTCTCGTCGCCGGCGCGGAACGCGCTGCGCTGCCGCTCCCGCAGCGCCGGCTCGGCCGCCTCCAGCGCGGCCAGGGCCTTCTTGACTTCGTCGACCGCCGCCTGGACCCGGCGTGCCGTCTCGGCCGCCTGCTCCGAGCGCACACTGTTGATCGCCCGGACGTACGTGTCGTACCAGTCCCGCAGGACCTTCTCGTTGCCCTTGTCGAGCGGCTCGGCCCCGCCGCCGCCCCACATCCGGTCGTTGTCGTGGGCGGCGTTGACGATCTGCGCCACGTCGGTCGGGACGGCCAGGCCATCCTTGACGTTCTGGTCGGCGTCGTCCTTCAGTACCGCCGCCCAGTAGCGGCTGACCAGGGCGGCGTTCTCGTACGTGGCGATGCCGGTGAACTCGCCGAGGGCGAACGGGGTCGCCGGCGCGCTCTCGTCGGTGGCGGTCGGGGCCCGCTGGACGACGGGCCCGCCGAGCGGCTCGCGCTGGATCATCGGGCCGCTCCCTCGCGCGACCGGACCGCCAACGCCCGCGGCGACCGCCTCGGCCTCGCGCTCGAACCGGTCGCCGGGGTCGCTCACGACGAGGCCGCCGGCCCGCGGGGTGCCACTGACGGGCCCGCTGCTCTGCTGGGTGACGTGGGTCAGCTCGTGGGCCAGGGTGTGCCGACCGCGCTCGCTGCCCGGGTCATACGCCCCGGCGCCGAAGACCACGTCGCGGCCGACCGTGAACGCGCGGGCGTCGACCGACGCGGCCGCCGCCTCCGCCGCGGCGCCGCGGTGCACCCGGACGCCGGCGAACGACGCGCCGAGCTGGGCCTGCATGTCGGCCTGCACGGCCGGGTCGAGGGCCTCGCCCTGGCTGGTCAACAGCTGGGCGATGGCCCGGTTGCCGGCGTAGCGCTGCACGGTCGCCGCGGGGTTGGCCAGGCGCCGGACCACCACGGGGGCGTCCTCCCGGACGGCCTCGTCGTCCAACTGGCTCAGGTGACTCGGGCTACGCATGTCACACCTCCGGAAGATCCGGACCGACAGCTCATGGTATTGACATCGCATGACCAGCGTCGAGACCTTCGTGGAGGCCCTCGCTGCGAGCGGCCTGCCGCCCCTGCACAGCCGGCGACACAGCAGTGACGACGACTTCCGCGCCGGCGTCGTGACCGCCGACCTGGGGCCCTTGCGGCTGGTCGAGCTGGTCACCCCGGAGGGCGAGTGCTTCCGGGACGCGCGCTCCGCCCGCGCCCCCGATGAAGAGCTGTGGCAGATCGACCTGGTGACGCGGGGACGGGTACGCGCCGAGCAGGCCGGCAGTACCGCCGAGCTCGGGCCCGCCGACCTGGTCCTGATCGACCCGGTGCGGCCGGTCCGGTTCGCCAGCACCGCGACCAGGAGCGTGACCATGCTGGTACCGCGGCGTTCGCTGCGGCTCGGACCGGACGACGCCGCCCGGCTGGCCGGGGTACGCATTCGTGGCGACCGCGGTCCCGCCGCCCTGGTGTCCTCGCTCGCCCGGGATCTGGCGCGTTCGGTGAGCGGGTTTCGCGCCGACGAGGCGGCGCGGTCGGCGACCGCGGTGATCGAGCTGATCGCGGTGGCGCTGTCGGCCCAGTTGGGCGATTCGCGTCCAGCTCCCGACGAGGCGCTACGCGCCCGGATCGCCGGTTTCATCGAGGCGAGGTTGGCCGACCGGGATCTGGCCCCGGCGAAGGTGGCCGCGGCGCACCACATGTCCGTACGCCGCCTGCACAAGCTTTTCGAGGACGAGCCGCTGACGGTGGCGGCCCTGATCCGCCAGCGCCGCCTGGAGCGGTGCCACGCGGACCTGGCCCGGACCGACCGCACCGTCGCGGCCGTCGCCGCTGGCTGGGGGTTCGCCGATCCGGCGCACTTCAGTCGGCTGTTCAAGGCCACATACGGGTACAACCCGGCGGCGCTCACATCCAACAACCATGCGCGGGTGGTCAAGGCGCGCGCGGGCCAGCCCGGCGAGGATGGTGGCTCAAGCGCAGAAAGGCGATCCCATGGAACAGTCGGTCGAGGCGATGAGCGCCATCCCGGCCCGGATGAACGAGGCATGGAACAGCGGTGACGCCACCGCGTTCTTCGCCGATTTCGCGGACGACGCCGAGTTCGTGGACTTCGAGGGAACCATCCACAAAGGACGCGAGCAGATGGTCGCGTTCCATCAGCCAA
This sequence comes from Phytohabitans flavus, assembly GCF_011764545.1. Classification (GTDB taxonomy): domain Bacteria; phylum Actinomycetota; class Actinomycetes; order Mycobacteriales; family Micromonosporaceae; genus Phytohabitans; species Phytohabitans flavus. Next base: position 3,608,878 of record NZ_AP022870.1, read on the forward strand.
TCTTCGACACGGTGCTGAAGGGCTCCCGGCTGGTGCGGGGCGAGGTGCCGTTCGCCCGGCTCGTGCAGCCGGGTTGCGGCGTGGTGCACCACCGCGTCGGCCTGCTGATGCCGGGCGAGCAGGAGCCGCTGCCGAGCCGATACTCCATGCAGCTTTTCGCCACGGTGTGGCAGAACGACCGCTGGGAGGTAGCCGCGCTGCAGAACTCGCGCCTGATCTCACTGGAGGCCGCGATCGCCCTGGACTCCCTGGCCACCGCGAGCTAATTCGGTCGTGATCAACTTTGCTAGTGTGGAGCATGGCCGATGTGTCTCGATCTTCGGTGCGGCGTCGGGAGCAGCTGCGTGACTTTCTGCGTACGCGGCGGGCACGTCTCACGCCCGCTGATGTAGGGATGGTGGCCGCTGGCCGGCGGCGGACGCCGGGGCTTCGGCGTGAAGAGGTCGCGGCGCTCGCCGGGGTCGGCGTCTCCTGGTACACCTGGCTCGAGCAGGGCCGGGACATCACCGTTTCCGCCGAGGTTCTGGACGCGGTCGCTCGTGCGTTGCGGCTTTCCGAAGCCGAGCGCGTGCACCTGTACGCGCTGGCCGGGCTCAATGCCCCACGCGTGCGGGGCACGCGCGATGCCGCGGTGCCCCGGAGCTTCATGACCTGCTGGAGGGGTGGGCGCCGCGGCCGGCGATGCTCCTGGACAGGTACTGGAATCTGCTGGCTCTCAACGACACCGCGCGCGCGGTGTTCGGCCTCGACGAGCAGAGTCGCAACTGCCTTGTCGCGTTCTTCACCGACGAGCGGTACCGCCGGATGCACGTCCACTGGGCGGCCGTGGCGCCCTCGGTCGTCGCGGCGTTCCGTGCGGACGCGGCACAAGCGGTCGGCGATCCGGGATTCGACCGTGTGGTGGCCGAGCTACGCGCGGCCAGTGCGGAGTTCGGCACGCTGTGGGAGCGCCACGATGTGGCCGTACACGGCGCGGCGGTCAAGGCGGTACACCCTCCGGCGGTCGGCGATCTGATTTTCGACAAGACCGCGCTGCTGGTCGCCGACCACCCTGACTGGCGCCTCGAGGTGTACAGCCCGCGCCCCGGCACCGCCACCGAGGATCGCCTCCGGCGGCTGTCTCAGACTCTCGCGGTGTCTGTCTGAGCCTGGTGGTGGCACACCCCTGATACGCGCGCACTGGTTGCCCCACCGGTGCGGCAGCACGCTGAACCCATGACGCACAGCGCTTCTCGTTTCCGCGACAAGGTCGCACTCATCACCGGCGGCACAAGCGGGATGGGTCTGGCTACGGCGCGCCGGCTGCTCGTCGAGGGCGCCGACGTGGTGATCACCGGGCGCGACAGGTCTCGGCTTGACGCCGCGGTCGAGCAGCTGGCAGGCGGCGAGCGCGTGCTCGCGGTACCCGGCGATGCCGCCAACCTCGCTGACCTGGACGCGCTCACCGCGGCGATTCGCGGCCGGTACGGGCGGCTCGACGTGCTCTTCGCCAACGCCGGCGTCGCCTCCTTCGCGCCACTCGCCGACGTGACGGAAAGCGAATTCGACCGCATCGCCGGGACCAACTTCAAGGGTGTCTACTTCACCATCCAACGCACGCTGCCCTTGCTGTCCGACGGGGCGGCCATCGTCGTCAACGCGTCCTGGACGCTACATCGAGGCCTGCCCGGGAGTTCGGTCTACGCCGCCACGAAGGCCGCCGTCCACAACCTGGCCCACACGCTCGCGGCCGAGCTGGGACACCGAGCTATCCGGGTCAACTCCGTCAGCCCGGGATACATCACGACCCCGATGTTCCACGACGCCCTCTCCGACGAGGAGCAGGCCGCCGTGGTACCCAACGTCGTCGTGGGCCGGCTCGGCACCGCCGAGGACGTCGCTGCCGCCGTCGCGTTCCTCGCCTCCGCCGAATCCTCGTACATCACGGGCCAAGACCTCGTCATCGACGGCGGCCTCGTCGCGGCCATCCCACCATCCGCCGGCTGACGCGCGGCCCCGACTGTCCGGTCGGGGCCGCGCCGGCATCCGTCCTAAGAGGAGACGGTGGCTGGCGCGTGGTGCGCCCGGCCCTCCACGTGCAGCTGCGGCAGGTGCCGCTCCATGGGCCCGGGCAGCCACCAGTTGGCCCGGCCCAGCAGGTGCATCGCGGCGGGTACGAGCAGCATCCGCACCACGGTCACGTCGATGAGGATCGCCACCGCCATGCCGAAACCGAGCGCCTTGACCGCGACATCCGAGACGGGCACAAAGGCGGCGAACACCGCGATCATGATGGCCGCCGCGGCGGTGATCACCCGTCCGGTGCTGGCGAGGCCCACGCTCACCGCGCGCTCGTTGCTCAACGTACGCACCCAGGTCTCGCGCATCCGGCTGAGCAGGAACACCTGGTAGTCCATGGATAGTCCAAAGAGGACGGCGAACATCAGTACCGGCACGAACCCGGCGAGCGGTGTCGCGGTGTCGATGCCGATCAGCTTACCGAGCCAGCCTCCCTCCAGCGTCAAGGCCACGACGCCGTACGCCGCGACGACCGACAGCAGGTTCAGTACCGCCGCGGTGAGCGGGATCAGGACGCTGCGGAAGGCGAGCATCAGCAGGAGCATCGAGAGCAGCACCACACCGCCGATGAGCAGCGGCAGCCGCGCGGCGAGGTCGGTGTTGCTGTCGATCGCGGTCGCGGTCATGCCACCCACATGTGCCTCGCTGCCCGTGCCGGCGGTCGCGGCCGGGATCACGCGGTCGCGGATGGTTCGCACGAGGTCCTGGGTGGCGGCCTCCTGCGGTCCCGTCAGCGGTATCACCGAGAGCACCGCTGTGTCTCCGGCGGGGTTGACCTGTACCGGCGACACCGCCGCGACGCCCGGCGTGCCGGCGAGATCGGCGCTCAGGCGTTCGGCGACGGCCGGGTCGGCGACCACCAACAGCGGACCGTTGGAGCCTGGCCCGAATGCCGCGGCGACCGCGTCGTACGAACGCCGGCTGGACGTGCCCTCAGCGTCGTTGCCGGCGTCCGGGAAGCCGAAGTTGACTCCCAAAAACGGTGTGGCCAGGGCGAGCAGTGCCGCCACCCCGGTCAGCACGGCCACCACGCGATGCCGGCGCACCAGCCGGCCCCACCATGCCCAGGCGCCCGCCGGTCGCGCCTGGGCCGCCGGCCGCGGCACCAGCGGCACGCGCAGCCGGTCGATCCACCTGCCCAGGTAGCCCAGTAGCGCGGGGAAGAGCGTGACGGACGCGGCCAGCACCACGAAGACGGCCACCATCGTGACGGCGGCGGCCCCCCGCATGAAGGCCAGCCCCATCGCGAACAGCCCCAGCATGCTCACCATCACGGTGCCGCCGGCGACCAGCACCGCGCGGCCCGCGGTGTCCATTGTGGCCACCGTGGCGGCCTCCGGGTCCAGGCCGGCCGCGCGCCACTCCCGAAACCGGGTCACCATCAGCAGGGCGTAGTCGATGCCGAGGGCGATCCCCAGCATCGAGCCCAGAATCGGCGCCCAGTTGGGTACGTCGAACAACGCCGTGACGAGTCCAGTGAGGACACCACTGACCGCCAGCCCGGCGACGGCCACGCCGATCGGCAGGCCCGCGGCGACCACCGTGCCGAACATGACCAGCAGGATGACGGCCGCCACCAGCAGGCCGATACCCTCCGAGCCGACCTCGTTCGCCTCGGCTTCCTGGATCACCTGCCCGCCGAGCGCGACCTCCAGTCCCGGCCGGCTGGCGGCCTCGGCCGCGCCGAGGAGGCGTTCGGTGTCGGCGACCGGCATGTCCGCCGGTATCGCCACATCGAGGCTCAGCCTGGCCAGCAGCGTGTGGCCGTCCGGGGAGACGCCGCCGGGTGACGCGTACGGGTCGTCGGCGGCGGTCACGTGCGGCAGGCCAGCCAGCTCGTCGAGCAGGGTGGCCACCTCAGCGCGTACCACGGGGTCGGTCACCGCGGCGTCCGCGCGCACCACGACGTCGACGCTCTCGCCGGCCCGCACGGGAAACCGCTGTGCCAGCAGGTCCTGAGCCTGCTTGGAGTCGGAGCCGGGCGCCGAGTAGTCGGCCGTGAATTCGCCGCCGAACGCGGCCGACAGCCCGAACGCGATCGCGAGCGCCGCCAACCACGCCAGCAGCACCCGGCCCGCCGGCGGAAGGCCACTCCCCGAGGCGGCCAAGCACACCGGGCCGGGCACGGGCCGGCGCCAAGCGCTCGTCGGTGCTGGTCAGGGTAACCGTCATCGGATCCTCCCTCGATGGATGACAATCCGATGCTTCCGTCCGGACGCCGCCAGGTCGTCCGTTCACAGGCGGCGGCGCCTACGTCAGAACGCCCATGTCACCCCGCGCCGACTACGCCCCTGGACGTACGCGACTGCGCGGCACGCGGTCGTCAGCCCGCCGCCGCCCGCAGGTCGCACAGCAGCCGCGCGACGGCGGCGAGGGCGGCCGCCCTGGCCTTGGGCTTGGCGCAGCCGGCCGCGACCCGCTCGGCGAGGGTGACGCCGATCGCACGGCCGCTGTAGCAGCTGTCGACGATGACGGCCCGGTTTGTGGCGCGGCTGCCCAGGAAAGTGTCCCGGATGCCGAGAAACCCAAAACCGGGTAGGCCGGATCAGTCAGGCAGGGCGACCTGGACGGGCATGGGGACGCTGAGCCGGACCAGGGTGGCGCGGCCGATCGGGCCGCCGGTGCCGGCGTTGCGAGGTAGGCGGACGCCGAGGATGTCGCCGTCGTCCGCCGACTGCACCGCGAGCAGCAGACCCGACCGGGACCGCAGCGCGTCGGCCGCGAACCCTCGGTAGGCGTTCTTCAGGTCGTCGGTGAGGCCCGCGACGATCATCCCGTGCTCGCCGTCGCGCGCCTCGCGCAGCACGTCGGCGAGCTCGTCGTCCAGCGGCGTGTCGCGTAGCAGCTCGGCGTCGTCCACGACTACCACGTACGACCGCTGCCCGCCGATCGCGGCACGGAGCGCGTCCCGGTCGGCGTCGGCCTCCAGCACGCCGAGCACGCCGGGGGCGCCGGCGAGGTCGCGCAGCGGCGACCGGCGCGGGGTCACGACCACCACCGGCACCTGCCGCGCGCGCAGCGAGTCCACCATGGTCAGCACCGCGGTCGACCTTCCAGACCGGGGCGGGCCGGCGACCACGGCCGCCGGTCCCTCGGCGAGCAGGTCCAACCCGACCGGTCCCAGCTCGTCACCGCCGACCCCGACCAGCGCCCACAGGGGCGACGGGGGCGCGAAGCCCGGGTCCGCGGCGTGTGCCTGGCCCGTGGTGACCCGGACCGGCAGCGGGTCGACGTGCAGCGGGCGCAGGGGGCGGGGCAGCGTCCCGTGTCGCTCCGTCGCCTCACGCGCCAGCCGGTGCAAGGCGGCGACCTGGGCGGCACCGGAGGCTGGCGGGAGCTGGCCGTCCGGCACCCCAGCGAGCGCGGTCAGCTCAGCACCGGCGGGGTCGGGATCGAGCAGCGCGATCTGGCTCTCCCTGAGGGCGCCAGCCACGCCGGCCAGCTCCACCGCCCGGCCCGGCGGCATGTGCGCGGGCACATGCCGTTCGTTGATGCCCGCATAGCCGTAGTCCGACGGCTCGGCCATCTGCAACACCAGGCGCTGCTCGAAGATGGTGGAGATCTGCCCGACGAGCGCGCTGCGGTCGCCGGTCACCACCGCCCGCAGGCCGACCGCGGGCCCCTCGCGCAGCAACTGGATCGCGCTCTCCACCAACCTCCCGTAGTCGTAGCTCTCGTACGCGCCGAGGAAACCCTCCCACCGGTCCAGCAACAGCAGCATCCACGGCAGGCGCTGCTCAGGCGGTACCGCCGCGCGCTGCTCCGCCAGGCCGGAGAAGCCGGCGGCGGCGAGCGCCTGCTGCCGGCGGGCGACCTCCGCGTGCAGCCGGCCGAGTAGCCGCTCCATCCGCTCGACCTGGTCCCGCCCGACCACCGCACCGCAGTGCGGCAGCGCCACCAGCGGGAGCAGGGCGTTCGCGCCGCAGTCGATGCCGTACAGGTGGACGTCGATGGGCGCGGCGTGCGCGGCGACGGATCCGGCGATCGTCCGCAGCACAGTGGACCGCCCGGTCTGCGGCGAACCGGCCACCACCAGATGCCCGCCGCGCACCAGGTCCAGCGCGAGTACGGTACGCGCCTGGGCGGCCGGAAGATCGGTTAGGCCGAACGGTATCGGGGCGACCTCTCCCTCGTACCGTTGCTCTGGTCTCAACTCCTCAAGGGTGACCGTATCGGGCAGCGGTGGGAGCCACGGGCTCGCCTGCGGCGGGATACCCGCCGACCGGGCTGCCTCGCCGATCGCCTCCACCAGGACGGCGAGGTCGGTGACGAGGCTCTGCTCGTCGTCGGCCGATGCGGGTGCGGGCGTAAGCCCGGAGCCGAGCCGCTGCCACGGCACCACCGCGACGCGTACCGGTGGCGGCGCGCCGGTCCGCGACCGCGGCCGGTACCCGCCGATCCGGGCCGACTGGACGACCTGGAGCGGCTTGGTGCCAGAACGCAGGTAAAGGCGGCCAGGCGTGGCCCGCGAGATGCGCGCGGCGTCCGGCACGTCGATGACGTCCGACGAGTCCGCCGCGTCGGTGACCCGCAGGGCGATCCGCAGGTTGGTGTTGGCCCGGATGTCCGCGGTCACCACGCCGGCTGGCCGCTGGGTGGCGAGCAGCAGGTGTACGCCGAGCGAGCGGCCGCGCCGGGCGATGTCGACCAGGCCGGCCACGAAGTCGGGCAGCTCGGCCACGAGCGAGGCGAACTCGTCGATGACGATCACCAGGCGGGGCATGGGCTCCAGCGCGCGGCCAGAGTCGCGCAGCGCGAGGTAGCCCTCGATGCCGTTGGTGTCGGCCTCGAACACGAGCCGCTCCCGGCGGCGCAGCTCGGCGGCGAGCGACTCCAGCGCCCGCGCGGTCAGGTGCCCGTCGAGGTCGGTCACCATGCCGACCGTGTGCGGCAGCTTCGCGCAGTCTTTGAACGCCGAGCCGCCCTTGTAGTCGACGAGTACGAACGTCATCTCGTCCGGCCGATTCGCCACGGCGAGCGCGGCGATGAGCGTCTGCAACAGCTCGGACTTGCCTGAACCGGTGGTCCCCGCGACCAGCCCGTGCGGGCCGTCGCCGTGGCGGCTGTCGCCGGAGATGTCGAGCGGGAACAACCCGTCCAGCCCGATGCCGACGACCGCGCGGGTGGACCGGCCGCCGGCCGACCAGCGGGCGGCCACCGCCGCCGCGTCCGGCGGCTCGAGGCCGAGCACGTCGAGCAGGCGCACGCTGTCCGGAAGGCGGGCCTCCTCGTCCTGGTCGCTGATGTCGCGTACCGGCGCCAGTGCCCGCGCGACGCGTTCGCCCCAGCCGGATGGGACGAGGTCGGGTCGGACCTGCTCCATCGGGTCGACCCGCGCCTGCTCGACCCGCAGCGCCGCGCCCTCCTCGACGGCCACCGCCTGGCACTCCGCCGGCAGCCGCCGCTCGTCCTCCTCCAGGCAGACCGCGTAGATGCCGACCGCCGGACCCTCGGCGAGGATCTGCACCATGCCTGGTAGCCCGCGCAGCCGGCGGGCGCCGTCGAGGACCACCACCAGGTCCGCCTGGCCGGGCGGGGCGCCGGCCGGTGAGCCGGATGCGCGGGCAGCCCGCTGACGCGCGGCCAGCACCGTGGTCAGCTCGGTGACCCGCCGGTACGTGGACTCGTCGTCGGTGCCGATCAGCACCGCCTCCTGGTCGCCGCCGGTCGCGCGGGCGTGCGGCAACCACCGCACCCACTCCCAGCTCGGCTGGCCGGCCGGGTCCGTGAGCAGCCAGATCTGCATGTCTCGCGGACTGTGCAGCGCCGCCAGCTGGCCGACGATCCAGCGGCCCGCCGACCGCGGCAGGTCACCGGCGCCAGCGACGCCCAGTACGCCGACGTCCCGCAGCGGTACGACCACTGGCGAGTCGCCCAGCCTCCGGACCGTCTCACGCTGGTGCTCGACGGCCTCCGGATCCTCCAGCCGTACGCCGGAGTCCACCTCGCCGGTGCCCAGCCGCACGGTCAGGAAATCCGGGTCGAACCGGCGCCGTTCCCACAACGCGGCTCGCGGGCCGACGGCGGTGAGCAGCACCTGCGCGGGATCCGGGTGATCGCGGCGGCGCAGCGCCCGCTCCGCGGCCAGGGCCTGCCGGGCATCGGACTCGATCCGCTCGCGCAGCGCCTCGTACTCCCGGACCTGCCGGCCGAACGACTTCCGGCCCTGGCGGCGCTCGATGGCGTAGTGCACCAGCATGGCGATCGGACTGAGGATCCCGATCAACAGGTACGCCCACGTCCGGAGCACCGCGGCGGTGCCCACGGCCAGCACCAGCGGAGACAACGCCATCACGATCGGCATCGCGCCGGACTCGTTCTGCTTCGGCCGTAGCGGCAGCCGGAACCGGGTCTGCGGCCGGCGCGGCCGGACCCGGGGCGGCCTGTTGTAGTCCAGGCCCACGCCGTCCGCCGAGACGTGCAGCACCGCGTCGGGGCGGGTGGGGACGGCTACCTCGAACAGGCTGGCTCCCACGGCGAGCTGAGCACCGAACGGCCACGGCGTCTGGTCAGTGACGCTCTGGCCGTCCAGCCGCGCCGCACCGTCGGCGGCGATCGTCACCGTGCACTGACCGGCCGGGTCGACGGCGAGTGTGAAGGCCGCGCCAGCCAGGTACGGGTCGGTCACCCGGATGCCCGCCGCCGGCCCCGCCCCGACCACGACGTCACCCGGCCCGAGCCGGTACACGGTTCCGGACTGTGGACCGCCGGTCACCCGCAACTCGACCGTGCCCGCCGGCTCCGGCGGCGGGCACCCCGCCGGGTCGTCCAGGCTCACCACCGTGCCCTCGCGCAGCGGCGCCGCGGCTACCGGAAGCCGCGGATCGACCGGGCGCCCATCGACGTACATGACCGGTGGAACCCCGTCGGGTCCGCTCCCGCCGCGCACAAGCCGGCCGAGCTCCCGCGCCACACTGTCCACAGTGGCCTCGGCCGCCGCTTCGACGAGCACGTCGGCCCGCCGCGCGTACGACAGGTCGACAACCGTCATTGTGAGCTGCATCGTTCCCCCGGACGTCGCCAACTTGCCGTAACCCTAGTCCGGTCGGGTCCGGGCTCGGCACAGACGTCTATGGGTTCGGTCGGGCAACCGGTTTCGTTCATGTGCGCGCTGGTTGCGGATTTGGCAGACTGCGGCGTCGCCGTTCCCGTCGAACGATGAGGTGCGATCCATGCTTGACGGAAGTGTCCAGCCCAACGAGACCACCGTGCCGCTGCTTTCCTGCGTCGCGCCGGAGGAGACCCTGGCCTTCTGGCGCGCCCTGGGCTTCGCCACGACCTACGAACAGACAAAGCCCTACCTGTACCTGGCGTTCCGGTGGAGCGGGTTCGAACTGCACTACGGGCGCGCGGCCAGCGGCATAGACCCGGCCCAGGAGCAGACCGGCGGATGCCTGGTGATGGTCGACGCGGTCGCGCCTTACCACGCGGCATTCACCGAAGCCATGCGCAGCACCTACGGGAAGGTACTCGCCAAAGGACTGCCCCGGATCACGCGGTACCGCCCCGGCGCCTCACGGTTCACCGTCATGGACCCGTCCGGAAACTCGATCATCTTCATCCAGCGCGACGAGCCGGCGGAGCTGGAGTACGGCGGATCCAAGCAACTTCAAGGGCTCGCCCGGGTCCTGGACAACGCGCGGATCCTGCGCGAGTTCAAGCACGACGACCTCGCCGCGTTCCGCGCGTTGAACTCAGGGCTGCGCCGCCACGGCGACAGCGCGTCGACGGTGGACCAGGCGGTGGCGCTGGCCGTGCTCATCGAGCTGTCCACGGCGCTGGAGCAGCCGGAGCGAGTACCGGAATGGGGAGCCAGGCTGAGCCAACTGGTCCTCACCGCGCAGGAACGCCGCGAGGTCGAGTCCGCCGTCGCCGACCCCACGCAGCTCGCACCGTGGATGCCCGCCACGACCTGAGACAGATCGGACTGCGAAGGTCGAGGCAGCAAAATCAGGGACTTTGTCGGGATCTTGGAGCGCTCGGGCCCGCGCTAGCGAAGGCACCGAGCGCACCGGTGGGTGTGTGACGCGGAGGGTGAGGCCGCGGGAGCAGCGGTCCGGACCACGGCGGACAGAGATGATGTTTGTGAGCACCTCCCGTCCGGGGTCTGACCCGACGGCGGACTGACCTTGGGGTCTTGGAAGATGATCTGTCGGCCCTGGTCGGGAGGTGCTCGTGCACTCACTGGACGTGGCGTTGTGACTTCATAGGAGCCTGGCTAGAGGCCCCGTCTCTGTCTTGTCCGCGTTGCCCGGCTGGTGCGTGCCGCCCTGCCCCCAGTCACGAACGACAGGACGACGATGCCCTCTATTACACCCGACACCGCCGCGATCGAGGTCGTCGGTGGCGTGGACACCCATCTCGACACGCACACCGTCGCGGTGATCGACCTGGTCGGACGGGTGCTCGGCACTGAGCAGTTCCCGGCCACCACAGCCGGCTACACGGCCCTGCTGGCCTGGATGCGCGGACACGGACGACTGGCCCGCGTGGGGGTGGAGGGCACCGGCGCCTACGGCGCCGGCCTGACCCGCCAACTACGCAACGCCGGCGTCGAGGTGATCGAGGTCGACCGCCCGGACCGCAAGACCCGCCGCTCGCAAGGCAAGTCCGACCCGATCGACGCCGTCCAAGCCGCCAAGACCGCCCTGGCCGGCCACCGCACCGGAACCCCCAAACAACGCGACGGCCGCGTCGAAGCCCTCCGCAACCTACGCGTGGCCCGGCGCAGCGCGGTCGAACAACGCGCCGACACCCAACGCCAGATCAAAACCCTGATCGTCACCGCCCCGACGAACTACGCGCCCGACTGCGTGGCCTGAACGTCAAGCAGTTGATCGCGACCTGCGCCACCCTGCGGCCCGACCGGGCCGACGCCGCCACGCCGGCCACTGCCGTCAAGCTCGCCCTACGCTGCCTGGCCCGCCGTCACCAGCAACTGTCCGCCGAGATCACCGACCTCGACGAACTACTTGAACCCCTCGTGGCCGCCATCAACCCCGACCTGCTCGCTGTCCACGGCGTCGGCCCCGACGTCGCCGGCCAACTACTGGTCACCGCCGGCGAAAACCACGACCGACTCACCTCCGAAGCCGCGTTCGCCATGCTCTGCGGCGCCGCCCCATCCCCGCCAGCTCCGGCAAAACCAGCCGCCACCGCCTCAACCGCGGCGGTGACCGACAAGCCAACGCCGCCCTCTACCGCGTCGTACTCACCCGCCTACGCTGGGACCCCCGCACCCGCGCCTACGCCGAACGACGCACCAAGCAAGGCCTGTCCAAGAAAGAAATCATCCGATGCCTCAAGCGATACGTCGCCCGCGAGCTCTACCAACACATCACAACAAACGATCTTGAACTAGCCGCTTGACATCCATAGGAGCATCATCGCGGTAGCTCGAATCTGCATTGTGGAATGCTTCCGCCCGGCGATGGGCGACGATCGCTCCCCCAGCGCTGATGAGGGCGGCGATCAATACGTCATTCATCCTGGTCCCTCTCGGCGACGGGGTTTCGGCCAGGCTCAACAAGCGTCGTTAGCATGGCGCCGTGGACCCCGCACCCCCGCGACATCGACTCTGCGACGACCTCGACGCGCTGCGCGGCCTCGCTGTGGAGGAAGGCCTCGCCGAGCGGCTGGATGAGCTGATCGGCGATGCGCGGGCCGGAGACGATGTCGGCGCCGCCCTGCGTGAGCTGCTGAGCAGCCTGGGGATACCGGCGGTGAAGCGCCCGCGCTCGGATCCGTTCGCCTTTCCCCCTATGCCGTCACAGTGGCAAGGAGAGCGACTGCCGACCGCGGAGATCTACACCTGCCCGCTCGGAGTGTGTGGGTACGCATGGCTGCGCCGGCCCGGAGCGAGTGTGCCGGAGTGCGCGCTGAAACGCACGCCGCTGTTGCTCGAGGAGGGCTGAGGTGCAGCCGTTCCTCAGCGAGCTTGGCAAGAAGCTGGCCGAGCGGTGGCTGATGCTGCTTGTGGTGCCTGGGCTGGGGTACTGCGCGGCTGCCGTCGTCGCGCAGGCGCTCGGTCACCAGCCGGCTGACGTTCTGGCCACTGTCCAGGCAGAACTGGCGCGGCTGTCCGCCGCCGCGCGCAAGGATCCCTTGCTGGCGGTGTTGAGCGTTCTGCTGGCCTCGGCCGGCGTCGCTCTGCTGGCTTCGGCCGGCTCCACGGCTGTGCGCCTGCTGTGGCTCGGCAACTGGCCGGGCACGCTCGGCCGCCCCCTGCTCAACTACCGGATCCGGCGGTGGGACCGCTGGCATCGAGCGTACGAAACGGCGGTGCTGGCCAAGCGGGGTGGCGGGGTCGCGCCGGGTTCGACGCCAGCGGCGAGCTTGGCCGTGCGGCGTAACCGGGTGGGGCTGGTCGAGCCGCAGCGGCCCACCTGGATCGGTGACCGGTTCGCGGCGGCGCAGGCGTTGGTCATGGCGGAGTACGGGGTGGACCTCGCGGTCGCCTGGCCGCGGCTGTGGCTGCTGATGTCGGAAGAGCAGCGCGCCGAGCTGCGCGTCGTCTGGTCGGCGTTCACCGGCGCGGCGACGCTGCTGGCCTGGGGTGTTCTGTACGGGCTGCTCGCGGCGGTCAGCTGGCCCTTCCTGCTGCTCGGCGCGGTGCCTGCCGTAGTGGCCTGGCGCCGCGGCCGGCTGGCAGCCGCCGCGTACGCCGACCTCGTCGAGTCGGTTGTCGACCTGTACCTGCCGGGCCTCGCCGACGCGATGGGCGTGCCGCCTGATACGCCGCCAGAGCGCGCCGGCCGGTGGCTCAACCGACGGATGCACAAAGGTACCTGATCTGGTGAGCACGCGATCGGCCTTTGGTCATGGACCTGCGTGCACGTACGCAGCCCACAGTGACGGCGTGCGCCGATACGCGCCGCGCAGCCGGCGAGTGGCGTGGTGCAGGGCGAACGGCACCGCGTCGAAGCGCGGCCCGGCCTCGGTGACGGCCAACTGGTCGTAGACCTCCTCGGCTACCCGCACGGCGAGGTCGTCCGCGATCCGCCACAGCGAGCCGACCACATGCCGGTGGCCGGCGGCCTGGAACATCGCGGCCAGGTGCAGTGCCTCGTCGGGATGACGCGCTGCCCCCTGCGCGGAGTCGCAGGCCGCGAGGAACGCGAACGATTTCGCCGGTAGGCGCAGCTGCCACAGGTCTCTAAGCAGCAGCGGGCCGTCGTGCAACTCCAGGCGGCTCCTGGCCGGGTCCAGGATGTCGGCATAGCCGTGGCAGGCCAGGTGGACCCAATCGTGGTCACGCAGCGCCGTGACGACCGCTTCGCGCGTGGCGGCCGGTCCAACCAGGAGCGTCGCGTCCGGGAATCGGGCGCCGACCGCGGCCGCCTCCCGTTCCGTCTCTGGCAACCGCAGCCGGCCCGCCGGAGCCGGCACGGCGACAATGACTCCGCGACCGGATACGGCAGCGGTCTCACGTCTGGCGCGCCGCAGCCCGGCGAGGGTCGACGCGTACGAAGACACCGCCCGGTCGAGCACGCTGGCGCCCGGTTCACGGTGCCGTCCCGCCGCGTGCAACGGCAGATGGGCCAATAGTCCGGTCGGCATCCACCAGATCCGTGGCCACGGGCCCTCCTCGTCGCCCTGGCCGAAGCCGAGCGCATCCAGCACCGGCGCGGCCACGGCGTCCCATAGCCACTCCAGTGTCTGCTCGGCCTGGTGTTCCCGGGCCCGCAGTTCGGCAACCGACCCGGACAGCCCGAGGGCGTCAACACTGCCGATGAAGCTGATCAGGCGGACGGCGAGCCCTTCCAAAGACAGCTCCGGCAGCGGCACCACGGTCAGCCCGTCAGCGGTCAGCAACAGGCAGTCGCACCGGTACCGGCTGACGTTGACGACCGCGATCGGCCCTTCCGATGCCATTGACAGCAGGTCCCGGCAGCTCGCCGGCAGCTGGAATCGCTCGAGCCCCGGCTGGGCGCGGACCGAAGACAGAAACGCACTCCATCTCCGGCGCCAGTCGCGAAAGGCCGCTGGGGCCGGGCGCTTGCCGCCATGAGAGGTAGCCTCCAGCGCGTCGATCTCCGCGCGGAGCGCCTCGAACTCACCGACAAGACCAGGCGCGTGAGTGGCGAGCAAGTCGAGGTCCGTCCGCGACTCCAGCGCCTGACCGATCAGGATGCCACGCCCGGCCTCCAGCAGCTCCAGCGCCAGCTCGGGATCGCCGTGCTCAAGCGCGCAGGCTGCCGCGTCGCTCGCCACGCTGAACGTGTGCCGGGCCAGCAGCGCCTCCCGGTCGGTGCGGAGCAGCTCGCGGGCGGTCAGCTGCGGAAACTGACCGATCGCGCTGGAGAACGCGGTGGTGGCCTCGGCCCAAAGGCCACCCTCGGCTGCTCCTCGGGCCCACAGGCAAGCGGTGTCGACGCTGACGGCCGGGGCGGTCGATGGGTCTCGCACGATGCTCTGGCACAGGTCGAACGCCTCACGCCGGCTGCCGGGATCGCCGGCTGCCGCCTTCTCCAGCAGCAGGATGGCCAGCATCTGCCGAGCTTCTGTGTTGCCTTTGAACCGTCGGCCACCCGCTGAACGGGCAAGCGCCACCGCTTCGTCCAGCGTGGCTGGGTCGCGGTCGGCGCGGTACTGGTCGAGCAGTGTCGCGGCCAGGTTGCTCTCCACGTGGCTGCGGTCAGGTTGGTCTTCCTGGGTGGCGGCCAGCGCCTCGCGCAGCACCCGCACCGCCTCAGCACGCTCGGCCTCCTCGCCCCTGGCCAGCAACCCCGCCAGGTTCGCCAGGTACCGGCCTCGCTTGACATGCCCAGCCGGCAGCAGGGCCACCGCCGCTCGGGACGCCGTGACGGCTAGTTGCCTCGCGCCCGGCCAGTTCCAGTCAAACGCGATGTTGTACGCCAGCCCGAGGTTGACCGCGATTGTCCCCAGATCCGAGTCGTCCGACGAGGCCAGCTCCCGCGCGAGGGTCAGGATGCGAATCGCTTCCTCCAGTGCCTGCCCGTCGCCGGTGCGCTGAGCCCACAGCGCCAAGGCGTGTCCGAGCCGGGCGAGACGGCGGGGTCGAAGTCGGTCCTCCGTGCCGGTCTCGTCGGCGGTGCGCAGCACACCGATCGCCTCTTCCAGGTACGCGGCCCGCTGGGTCAGCTGATACTGCTCTCGAAGTCGCATCCCGAGGTTGCTGTAGTGCTTGGGAATCGGCTGCCGGGCGACCGCCTGGCGAGCGGCTGCGATCGCCTCGGCTCCCAACCGCGGATCCCCGACCTCGTCGTTGAGGGCGCCGAGGGTGTTGGCGAGGGTGAAGTGGATTTCGCCCGAGGGGTCATCGGTCGTGGTGACCAGGTGCCGCATGATGGCAACGGCTTCGGACAGGCCGGCCCGTCGCCCGGTCAGCGTCGCGTGCTCCATCAGGCACATGGCGTACATCGTCTGAAGCTCGGCGGATGCGTCGCGGGTGTGAGCGCCCTCCTCGCGCAGCAGGTCGAGCGCATCGCCAACAAGATCGGCGTCGTTGATCCGGGTGCCCATGTCGGCGAGCAGGCCGGCGAGCCCGCCACGCAGCGGACCCCGGTGCGGGCTGCCCGTTGGCAGCGCGGCGACGATGGCCCGGTACACGGCGATGGCATGGGTATAGGCTTCGACGCTCGGGGACTCGGTCACCTGTCCGCCGAGGCTGCCGGCGAGCAGGGCCAACGTGTCGTGGAGCGTACCCCGGTGCGGGCTGTCGGCCGGCAGCGCGGCGAGGGCCGCGTGGTGCGCGGCGATGGCTTCGGTGTAGGCCTCGACGCTCGGGGACTCGTTCGCCTGAGCGGCGAGGCTGTTAGCTAGCAGGGCTAGCGCTTCCGCGTGGACCGGCGACTGCGCCGAAGCCTCGACGGCGCGACGGCTTAGCCGCACCGCGTGCTCTACCGCAGCCCCGTCAGCCCCTGTGTCGTGCCGCAACCGCTCGTAGGCGCCGAGGTTGATCAAGTGCTCGGCGAGCTTCGGGTGATCGTCGGTCGAGAGCCGCTCGACCTGCTGGGCGGCCTCGCCCGCCTCGGCCATCAGGGCGATCTCGCCCAGGTAGATTCGCTTCAGCGAATCAGCGAGTCGTGCGTTCCAGAGGGCGACCCGCTCGACGATCCGAGTGCCGAACACCTCGTGGGTGCCCTCGTACACCCCACGCAGGTCGGGGGGCATTCTCTTCAAGGGAAGGTCCGCCAGCGGTCGCATCAACTCCAGGGCGGCGAGCACCTCCGGGTGGGGCTCGGGGCCGCCAGCGCCGGCCTCGTCGCGCTGTGCGCGCACGATGCGAAGCCAGCCGACCAGGAACCGGGCGACTGGCTCCCAACTCTTCCCCGGCATCGCCGCGAGAACTGCCGCCATGTCCTTGGCAACGTCATCGCCGAGGACGGCGTCGTGATCGTCGTGAAGCTTTTCAACGACGGCCCTGAGCCGGCGAAGCTCGGCCGGCGGGCCTAGCCTCCTAAGCAGAAACCTCACCCGGTTTACTCTCGCCGGTTCGAAACGCGGTGACAAATCATCTATTGCGTAACGGACCCTGGGTGCGAGCCGCCGGGTACCGGACACATTCGACGGTCGCTTCGACCTACCTTGCCGATGGCATTCCGGCGGCGTCCTGGCTACAGTCGGCTGCCGCTGACGTCACGGTGGGTGGAAGCCAAGGGTGCGGGTGTTGTATGGATGAAATCGTGGTCGCGGCCGGGACGGCGCTGGTGCAGGCGATCGCCACCGATGGCTGGGCTCGGGTACGCGATGCGGTGGCCGGTTTGTGGCGGGGCGCCCGCGGCACCCGGTCCATTGAGGACATCGGCAGTGACCTGGAGGTCCTCCGGGCGGAGGTCCTGGAAGCCCGCGCCGCCGGCGACCAGGACGCCGAGGACGCGCTCACGGGCGAATGGCGCTCCCGGCTGCACCGGCTGCTGCGCGCCGACCCCGACCTGGCTGTCGCCCTGCGCGAGGTCCTCGACCAGGTGCTGACCCCCGCGCTCCAGCCGGCCGAGCAGGCGCGGGTGCAGACGCTCCTGGGTGACCACGGCCAGCAGGTCAACATCGACGCCGGCAACAACGCCTACACCGCCTTTGGTGACCAGACCAACATCGGCCGGGACCAGAACCTCGGCCGGCCGTGACAACCACAGCGCCGGCCGGACCAGACGGCGACGACCGGGCGAGCGCGGCGCCAGGCGACGACAATCCACGCGTCGATGTCGACGCTGGCAACAACGCGTACATCGCTTTCGGCGACCAGACCAACATCGGGCGAGACCTCAACGTGTACCCGGCGCTGCCGCCGCCGCTGCCGGAACCCGCGCGCTGCACCCTGCCCCGGGACACGACGGTGTTCACCGGCCGTGGCGGCGAGCTGAGCAGGATCACCGACGCCGTCCGGCACGCCGCGGACACCAGTGGGATCGTGGCCATCCACGCCATCGACGGGATGCCCGGCATCGGCAAGACCGCCCTCGCGGTCCACGCCGCCCACCAGCTCGCCGACCGGTTTCCCGACGGGCAACTCTTCCTGGACCTGCACGCCCATACCCCTGGGCTGGCGCCTACCGACCCGGCCGGCGCGCTGGCCACACTGCTGGTCGCCGACGGCGTCGACGCCCGCTACCTACCGTCCGACCTGGACGGGCGGGCCGCGATGTGGCGCGACCGCATGGCGGCCAAGACCGTGTTGCTGGTGCTGGACAACGCCGCCAGCACCAGCCAGGTACAACCGCTGCTGCCTGGTAACCCGGCGTGTCTGACCCTGATCACCAGCCGCCGCCAGCTGGGAGACCTGCCCGGCCGCCCCGCGTCGCTACGCCTGGACCAGCTCTCCGACCGGGAAGCCCAGGATATGTTCATCCGGTCGGCCGAACGCCCGGTCAGCGATCCCGCGGCGGTCGGGGAACTGGTTGACCTGTGCGGGTATCTGCCGCTGGCGATCGCGATCCTCGCCCGCGTCTATACCCAGCACCCGTCCTGGACCATGGCCGACCTGATCGCCGAAACACGCGACAGCGTGCTGCGCCTGTCCGCCGAGCAGACCACCGTGACCGCCGCGTTCGACATCTCGATGCGGTACCTGCCGGCCACCCGCCGCCGGTTCCTGACCCTGCTCGGCCTGCACCCAGGAACCAGCATCGACCCTTACGCCGCGGCCGCGCTGACCGCGACCAGCCTCGATGACGCCACCGCCCATCTGGACGGACTGTGGCGCGACAACCTGCTCACCGAGACCGGCCGCCGCCGCTACGGCATGCACGACCTCATCCGCGCCTACACCCGCGACCTGGCCGCCACGCTCCCCGAGGATGAACGCGAGCAGGCCCTCGACCGGGTCCTGGACTACTACCAGCACACCGCCACCCGCGCCGCGACCATCCTGGCCTCCGTGCCCCGACCCGATTGGGCCGCGACGGGCGCGACCCGGTTCGCGGCGCCGCCGGTCGACGACCACCACCCCACCGCGCTGGCCTGGACCCGCACCGAACGACCCAATCTGCACGCCTGCCTCGATCACGCCACCGACACCGACCAGCCCGCCAGGATCGTCGCGCTCACCGCCGCTCTCGCCCCGATCCTGCGCACAGACGGCCCCTGGATCGACGCGGTCACCCTCCATTCCACCGCCGCCCAGACCGCCCAACGACTCGGCGACCGGCTCGGGCAAGCCAACGCCCTCAACGACCTTGGGATCGTTCGGCGGCTGACCACGGACTACCCGGGCGCGACCAGTGTGCTGGAGCAGGCGCTGGACCTCTTGACCACTCTCGGCCGTCGGCTCGGGCAGGCAAACGCGCTCCGCGACTTGGGGGATGTGCGGCGGGCGAGCGGCGACTATCCTAGCGCGACCACCATGCTGGAGCAGGCGCTGGACCTCTACACCACCCTCGGCGACCGGCTCGGGCAAGCCAACGCGCTCACCGATCTAGGGGTCGTGCGGCGGCTGACCGACGACTACCCGGGCGCGACCACCATGCTGGAGCAGGCCCTAGACCTCTACACCACCCTTGGCAACCGGCTCGGGCAAGCGAACGCGCTCCAGCACTTGGGGGTCGTGCGGCGACAGGTCGGGGACTACCCGGGCGCGACCAGCATGCTGGAGCAGTCCCTGGACCTCTTGACCACTCTTGGCGACCGGCTCGGGCAGGCAAACGCGCTCCGCGACTTGGGGGCGTGCGGCGGCTGACCGACGACTACCCGGGCGCGATCAGCGTGCTGGAGCAGGCGCTGGACCTCTACACCAGTCTTGGCGACCGGCTCGGGCAGGCCGGCGCCCTCCGCAATCTGGGGGTCGTGCGGCGACAGGTCGGGGACTACCCGGACGCGACCACCATGCTGGAGCAGTCCCTGGATCTCTTCACCACCCTCGGCAACCGGCTCGGGCAAGCCAACGTGCTCAGCGATCTAGGGGTCGTGCGGCAGCTGACCAGCGACTACCCGGGCGCGACCCGCGTGCTGGAGCAGGCCCTGGACCTCTACATCGCCCTCGGCAACCGGGGCGGAGAGGTCGAGGCACTCAACGACTACGGGACGCTGTGCCGGGTCCGCGGGGATCTGGAGGGTGCCGAGAAGCAACATCGACGGTCGCTGGACGTCTCCCGGCAGATCGGCAGCGAATGGGACGAGGCACACGCCCTCGCGGGACTGGCCCGCTGCGCCCTCGCGGCCGGCCGGACCGCCGACGCGGCCAGCCTGCTGCGCGAGGCGGTTGAGATCTTCACCCGGATCGGTGCCGCCGAGGCTCCAGAGGTCGCCGCCGAGCTAGCCGCGATCGAGACCGGAGAGCGCCCGGAAGGGGAACCCCCGACGAACACCGGCCAGGACCTGCCAGCGTAGAGCGCCCAGCCGTCGCGCTGCTGTCCCCACTCCCGCCGGCAATGCGTACTGAGAGTGCGTCGCGGCGCCTGAAGTACGACCTCTGACCCCCACCATCGGCCGGTTGGATCCCGGCCCATGTCGCGATGAGCCACCGCTGCGGTTCCGGCACGCTCGTGTCATGACGGCCAGGACCGCCCGGCCGGAAAGCAGGAGGGGAATGCGATGTTCACGGAGTCGCAGCAACGCACCGCGGCAAGAGTTGCCGGTTTCGTGTTACTCCTGCTGATGGCAGCCGGGTTCTTTTCCCAAATCTTCGTGCCCGCCAAGCTGATCGTGGCTGACGACGCCGCGGCGACCGCTCAGAACATCCTGGATTCAGAACGACTCTTTCGCATCGGGGCGGCCGCCGATGTGCTCATCTTCGCAGCCGACATCGTGATGGCTGTTGCCTTCTACGTGTTGCTCAAGGCGGTGAGTCCGGGTCTCGCCCTGCTCGCGACGCTATGGCGGACGGCACAAGCGACCATCATGATCACGAACACGATCGCTTTCCTGTCGGTGCCCGCCGTACTGTCCGACCCCGGCAACGCCGACAGGTTGGAAACCGGTCAGCTCGAGGCTCTGGCCAACACGTACATCGGCGTACACACCACCGGCTTCAGCGTCGGGCTGGTCATGCTCGCCATGGGCAACGCGGTCTTCGCATACCTGTTGCTCAAATCGCGCTACGTACCCAAGGCCCTTGCCGCGTGGGGCGTGTTCGCCAACATCGTGCTGGCGACGTTCACCCTGGCGATCCTGATCTTCCCGGGCGCCGAGGACACCGCCGCGATCGCGGCCGGCCGCTATGTGCCCGTGTTCTTCTTCGAAGTGATCCTCGGCGGCTGGCTCCTGACCAAGAGTGTGCGGCTGCCGCAGACCACCGAACCGGTCGCCGTAGCACGCTGAGCGGCGCGGCCGCATGACCAGAAGGACCGCGAAGATCGATCCCGCCACGGCCACCGTCGCGGGATCGCGCGGCGCACACGTCAGCAACCCCAGCCTGAAGCGTCGGCGGCCGGATATCGAAGCTGGGCGTGGCGGACGGCAAGGTGGGCGAGGATGTGCCGATGGCTGATCATCGGCGTTGCCGTCTTGGGGTCACCGACGGTGAGCTTGAGCTTGCCGGCGCGCCAACCGCCCTCCGTGCCCTTGGCCAACGGCTCCGTCAGCACGCGGAGCCCGTCGAAGTAGCAATCACCGACGGGTCCGTAGCCCAGGACGTGACCAGCGGCCCGCTGCTTGTCAGCCTGAAAGGCACCACCACCCTGCATTTCTCCGGCGGCCCTGAATACCTCGGCATCATCTGGGACGCGCTCGATGGCGTGGCCGAACTAGCCGAGACCGCCGACGACCGCGGCGTCAATCGGCACCAGCACATCGAGTACTTCCCCGGAGACGAATACCGGTCACCGGATTCCATTCCCTTGGTCATCGTGGCCGATTGGGAGGATGGGTAGCGGTTCGCGATGTTCCAGCCATGTCGCTGGGATTCCGCTAGGCCCGGTGTGGGCGGCGACGATGCCGCCCACGATGGCGGCGGTGGTGTCGACGTCGCCGCCGGCCTCGACGCAGGCACAGATCGCCGCCGGGTAGTCCTCAATCCAGGTGGCAGCGGCCCACAGCGCGAACGGCACCGTGTCGAAGGCCAGCACCTGCGAGCCGTTGCCGAGTTCGTAGGCGGCCTCGGCCACACTCACGCCCAGCAGGCGCCTGGCTCGCACGATGCCGTTCATCACCCGGCCGTCGATGAGATGGGCGAGCACCACGTCGAGCAACTCGGCCGGCTCAGGCCGCTGGCGGGTCAGCCGCGCCCAGCCCGCCTCAGCCGCGGCAACCGCGACCGCGGCCGCTCCGAGTACAGCGTCCGGGTGCGCATGGGTGACCTCCGCCGAGCGCATCGCTTCCAGCGCGGCGGCGCGGCTGTCGCCGGAATGGAAGGCGCCGAGTGGTGCCACGCGCATCGCCGCGCCGTTGCCCATCGATCCCTGGCCATCGAACGCCGCCGCGGCGGCTTCGCGCCAATGCATGCCCTCGCGGATCTGACGGAGCAGGACCACCGCACCACCGCCATAGCCGCGGTAGGGCTCGAAGCGAGCGGCGAACCGTACCGCCAAGCGGTCCTGATCGACACCGCCATGCTCTCGCAACTCGTCGACGATCGAGCAGGCCATCTCCGTGTCGTCCGTCCACGGCCACGGGGCCTTCGGCAAGCGCCCACCAACCAGCGCCGCAAAATCAGATCCAGGAACGAAGAACTGGGCGCCCAATGCGTCGCCCACCGACAGCCCGTCCAAACTGTCGTAACACAAGTCCAGCATGGTCATGTTCCGAGCAATCCTGCCAGACCCAAGCGGCACTCGGAAGCCAGCGATGGCGACTGGTGGTGTGCGGCGAATTCGGGACGGTCAGCTTGATGGGCGGAGCGCGCTGAACTGTACGCCGGTGGCCTGTTCGGACAGCTCCCAAAGGCGGCGGCCGTGGTCCGGGTCGGTCGCGGCGGCGGACAGTTTCCCCTGCGCTGGGTGGCCGCGCAGCTCGCCTAGCCCTCCTGGGGCGATGAGCTGGCCTGGCCGCGCCGCGGGGTCGGTGGCGGCGAACAGTTGCGGCCAGGCACCTCGGTCGACCGGCTGGGCCAGCAGCGGGTTGCCGATCCGGCCCAGCAGTAGACGCCAGATCGGGGTGGTGGCGCTGGTCTGCAGGTTCGTGGCGGTGTAGCCGGGGTGGGCGAGGATGCTGTGCAGCGGGCTGGCCGCCGCGCTGAGCCGGCGGTGCAGCTCCCAGCCGAAGATCGCGTTGGCCAGCTTGGACGTGTTGTAGAAGCCCATTGGGGAGTAGCCGCGCGCGCCGGTCGGGTCGGCGAAGGGAAGCCTCGCCCGCCGGTGGTTGACCGAGGTGACCGTGACTACCCGCGGGTCACGGCTCGCATGCAAGAGATCGAGCAAAAGCCCGGTGAGGGCGAAGTGACCGAGGTGGTTGGTCGCGAACTGCACCTCGTGCCCCTGTGGACTGAGGGTGCGCGGCGGGGCCATCACTCCGGCGTTGTTGATCAGCACGTCCACCCGGCGGTGCTCGGCACGCATCCGATCGGCGAAATCCCGGACCGATTCGAGATCGGCCAGATCGATCCGGCGTACCTCCAGGTAGGTGCCGGGCGAGGCGGCGGCGATGCTGGCGGCCACGCGGCGCCCCTTCTCTTCGTCGCGGACGGCCAGCACCACGCGGGCGCCGCGGGCAGCGAGCGCCCGGCAGGTGGCCAGGCCGAGGCCGCTCGTGGCTCCGGTGACGACGAAGGTGCGGTCGGTCAGCGCGGGGATTCGTTCCGCGGTCCAGCTGTCAGCAGGCATGAGCCCCACTGTGCTAGTCGTGGCACCGAGTGTCAAGAGATGCCCTCGATGCCATTGCCGGCATGGCGTAACATCGGCGAATGAGATCTCGCGCGGACAGCAGCATGGCCGAACGCAAACGCCAGCTCGTCGCCGACGAGCTGCGCGACGCCGCCCTGATGCTGCTGGCCACCCGCGGCTTCGACGCGGTGACCGTCGACGACATCGTGGCGGCCGCCGGCATGTCGCGGCGCACCTTCTTCCGCTACTTCGCGTCCAAAGAGGACGTGGTCGTCCAGTTCCTGGCCGACATGGGCACAGACATCATCGCCGGGCTCGCCGCGCGGCCGCGCACCGAGCCGCCGTCGGTCGCGCTTCGCCACGCCTTCTGGGTACCGCTAGCCGCCTGCACCGACCACGAAGACCACGCCGAGCGAGCCCGAATCGTCGCCCGGCTGATACTCGACACCCCCGCCCTGCACGCCCGCTGGCTGGAACGCCAGATCCAGTGGCGATCCGCGCTGACCGCCGAGCTGGCCGTCCGCCACAGCCTCGACCCGGACACCGACCCCTACCCGCGGATGGCCGCTGGGATGGCACTACTGGCATTCGACACGGTGCTCCATCAGTGGCCGGCTGGCGGCGACGAGCAGCGGCTGGCCGAGCTGACCGACCGGGCCTTCGCCGTCGTGGCCCCGGCCCTCGACGCACTCACCGCGTCGCACAACGCCGGCTAACCCGCGCGCCCACCGCGCTCAGTGCCGTCGGCACGCTGGGTTCAACCGAGTCCTGCGCGGCCTCCGATCACATGGCCGCGCGGTACCGAAGCTGCTCGCCGCGAACGGTGAACTGGTCCGTCCCGTCCTCGGCGACCACACCATCGACCGCGGTGGTCACCACGACCAGCGGCGGCCCTCCGGGGTCCCCGTCATCGACGGTCCGCACCACCGCGCAACGCACGGCGGCCACGACCGGAAGCACCGCTTCGGGACCCACAGCAGCGTCGAAGACCGGCGCCTTGTCGACAAAGGACCAAACGCGGCCGGCAGCATCCCTCACGTCGACACGTACCCACAGCGGGAACTCATCCGACACCCGAGCGACCACCTCGCCGGTCAATGACACCTGGTCGCCCGGCCGAAGCCGGTAGCCCAAACGCTGATCCACTCCCAAGCACGCGACGACCCTCTCAAGTCCACCATCAAGGAAGAGCTGGAAGTGGTACAGCCTCTCCCCCATGTCCACCGCCGCCAGCCGCACCGGGCGCTCGCCTTGCGCCCGCAGCGCGCGGACTGGGCTGCCCCGAATTTTTTGGACAGGCTCGTTTGGGCTAATTCATGCGGCGAGCTGTCGGTCTTCGAACTCGTTTCGGACCTGTCGTGGTGTCTTGTAGGCCAGTTCCGAGTGGCGTCTGCGGGAATTGTAGTGGAGTTCGATGGATCTGGCAATGTCGTTGCGGGCGTGTTCTCGGGTCGGATAGGCGGTGCGGTGGACTCGTTCGTTCTTCAGTGTGGCGAAGAAGGATTCGGCTAGGGCGTTGTCATAGCAGCTGCCGGTCCGGCCGACCGATCGGCGAATGCCGAGTTTCTTCAGGGTGGCGCCGTAATCGGCGGACGTGTAGTTGCTTCCGCGGTCCGAGTGGAAGATGACGTTGTCGGCGAGGCGGTGGTTCGTGGCGGCCATCGTGATGGCTGCGGCGATGAGTGGGGTGCGGTAGTGGTCGTCCATGGCCCAGCCGACGACTTCCCGGGTGTGGCAGTCGATAACGGTAGCGAGGAATAGCCAGCCTTGCCAGGTCGGGATATAGGTAATGTCTCCGACGAGTTTTTGTCCGGGAGCGGAGGCGGTGAAATCGCGGGCGATCAGATCGGGGATGTGGTGCGCGGTGTGGTCGGCAACGGTGAGGCTGTGCCGCCATGGCCGGGGCTGGCAGGGCTGCAGGCCGAGCTCGCGCATCAACGCTCGGACGAGTTCGGGTCCGCAGGCGATGCCGTGGTCGGCCAGGTCGGCGTGGATGCGCCGGTAGCCGTAGGTGCCGTCGGACGCGTCGAAGAAGTGGGTGATGAGGTGTTTCAATTCCTGACGCCGGCGGGCGGTCGCGGATTCCGGCCGCTCCCGCCATTCGTAGTATCCGGATCGGGACACGTCGAGCCACGCGCACATCTGCACGATCGACGGCGTGTCGAGATGGTTGTTCTGTGATTTGGCTGCGTACTCGGCGTCGATGAACTCGAACGTGTCGCTCACCGATGATCCCGGGCGAAGTACGCTGCGGCTTTTTTAAGGAATTCATTCTCCATGCGCAGTTCCCGCGCTTCGCGTTCGAGTTGGCGTAGCCGTTCCCGTTCGCTGACATTCAAGGCGGGTTCGTCGCTGGCGTGTTCGCGTCGATACGCGGCAACCCAGTTACCAAGAGTTCCCTCGCCGATACCGAGTTCACGGGCGACCGTAGCGATCGGCCGTGACCCCTCGATCACCAACTTCACCGCTTCTTCCCTGAACTGCGGGGAGAAAGTCCTCTTCGCGCGTGGCAACTGTTTTCCTCTCCAGATCAACCAATTCTACTTGGTCCACCTGTCCGGAAAACCCGTGGCGGCTCAGACCCCGGCAGCGAACCCGACCGTCGGTATGCCGATCCGCCGGGTGTGTGCCTCACGCACCTCGTAGATCGCGGCGAGCTGCGAGGCCGGCTGTTCCTCGTCGCTAACCCAGAACCGAGCACCAGCTAACAACGCCCGTCTACACGCCACGACGGCCTCGCCGTCTCCATCAAGCAGCCGAACGAGCCGATCACGATCCACATTGCGAACCTACCGAACACGCGACCGCCGCTGGCGTGTCCTGCCGTCGCCAACAGCAAACCATCCGTGATCCGCCGCGCCAACGCCACACAGGGCCAGGCCAGCACCGTCATGACGGCCATTGAACATGAGTCATCGGTATGACCCACACGTGTCTCCCGCAGGCCGAAGGCGCATAGCCACCAGGGACTCGAACCCCGAACCCGCAGATTAAGAGGGAAACAACCAGGTCGGGTGCGCGATAGTCGACGCTAAGATCGCGGACTGTGATCTCGGAATTTGATCCTCCGGCCAATCCTCAAAGATACCTTCGGCTTCAGGATCGGACACCTCTACTACATAGCAGCGTTCGTCGCCCCGTCGGAGGGTCAGGGCTCCACCATTCATTGAGACGTCGCCGACCGATGCATGAACTCTGCTAGTTTGCCCAGGCCGGGCGGTTGGGTCGTCGATAACCACGGCAACCGTCTGCGTCATGGCTTTGGCCCGACGCAAGCAATCAGATCATCCATATCTTTGAAGACACGGGACGCCCAGATTTCCAATTCCCCTCACGACGCTACCCTTACCTCCTTGGAGTGGCCTTCTCCAAAGCGTAAAGCAGCCCTATTCGCTACATCCTTGACCCAGGAGGGTTCCTTCGAAGACTAATACGGCCGCCTTGCAGCATCTCCGCAGCTACCGGCCCTAGCCGCTCCGAACCCCACTCCGTGTCGAACACTACCGTCTCTTCCCGCACCCACCCGAGCAACCGCGTAGCCATCGCCAAGAACTCGGCAGGCTTATTAGCTTTGGAATTCGAAGCAGATACGGAAGGTAGGTAGTAGAAGCGCCCAGGGTACAGCTGATCATCATCCAGCCTCGAAAACCACCACTCGATTAACGGATCCACCTGGACGTCAAGTATCCACTCGTCCCGTGCTTCGATATAACGCGGATTCAGGTCAGGCACCATCGGCCGAGGACAAATTAGTCTGCCCATTCCGCCGGCTTGCGAGTCTTGGACCTCAAATCCGCCTCTATCACGTGATCGTTCACTCAGTAGGGCGGATGCTAACTCACGCTGCACGAACGCGTCGACGGCCGGCCGGTCTTGAGGGTGAAGATAGACCTTGAGCTGCCTCCCCTTCACTGTCATTTCACCGTCCCGTATGGATGGAATACAATATCGACACCGTCATCAATTACGCTCCAGATATCCGACATCGCCCGGGTTTCACGTATTGCAGGTATACCACCCTTGGTCTGCAGTCCGACTTGGTGAAGCGATACAAGATTGCCATCGCTATCATAAGCGACCACATCTGCGAATCTAAACGGATAGAAACCTCCGGGCGTGTCGAAGCGAACTTCGGTACGCACCGTGAACCCTTGGCTTTCGAGGTCACGAGCCACATTATCCATCACATTCTGATGGGCAGGCCCGCCTGCCTTTCCATAGGGATTCGGGGAATCCGCGGATCGCCTCCGTCTGCGCACGTACACTTCGTCGAATGCGGCCTACCATTGGTGCTTGCCGTACCACCACAATTGTGAACCAGAACCGACTGGTCACCGGCGACTACATAGTACGTGTGGAGGGTGTCGACGGTGAGGTTGTAGACGGTGGCGTGTTGGGTCTGGGTGTGGGTTCCGGCGACGCGTACCAGGCGGCCGTCCGCGGTCTTGAGCCACTGGCCCTGCCTGAGTTCGACGGCGTCGATCCACCGACCGCCCGGGGTGTGGGGGTTGCCGTCGTGGTCTTGCCAGATTGGGTGTCCGTCGGTGGCGACGATGGTGGCGGTTCGGTCGCCGTGGCTGCCGTCGACGTCGATGGTGATTTCGACGAGGTGCTTCTCGCCCGTGCCTCTGATCGTGGCGGTGACTGGCTGGGCTTCGGTCTTTCCCGTCGTGGGGTCGGTGGCTAGGACCAGTTCGCCGACTCGTACGTTCTCGATCGGTTTCGCATCGCCGTCCGCGGTGAGTACCGGGGTGCCTGGCGCGAAGCTGTTGCCGCGTATGGGGCAGCTGCCACCGGCGGCCCTGGCCGCTGATTGGGTGCCGGCGCGGTTCGCGCTGGAGAGCAGGCCGCCGCTGAGGCGGCCGCTGGCGATGCTGCTGATCTCTGCGCGGGCGGCGCCGAGGGCGCTCTGGCCGGCTGCCCGGAAGCCGCCGCTCAGTGCCCGTATGCCGGCGCCGAGTGCCTGGCCGCCGATGGAGCCAAGCGCGCCGCCGAGCGCGCCGGTAAGGCCGCCGATGGCTGTGGTCTTGAGGAGGTTCAGGCCGCGTTCGCCGTTCATGTAGCCGGTGACCGCGGAGCCGATCGCGCCGGCTAGTGCGCCGCAGGCGACCGCGCCGACGCCGGTCCAGCCGATGGCCACCCCGCAGCCGATGCCGACGACCGCGCCGACCGCGATGCCGGCGATTGTCGCCGCGTGGTCCTCCACGAACTGGGTGGCGTTGTCCCAGGCTGCGGAGGCACCCTCGACAAGCGGTGCCAGCTTTTCTGTTGCCGCCCGCCAGAGGTCTTGTTTGAACTTTTCCGGGTCTCTGATGGCTTGTGCGGAGACCGAGACGACCTTCGCGGCGAATTTGACGCCGACTGACACGATCTTCGCGCCGGCGACGATTGGCGCGAGCAGCGCCTTGACGACGGGCAGCCTGGTGAACTTGACGGCGTGGGCTATCGCCGCTCTCGCCTGTTTGGTGACGGCGGCCTTCGCTTCGTAGTACTTCTTTTGGGCGGCTCGGGCCTGTTGGGCGGCCCAGTTTTTGAAGTTGCCGCTGCGTAGGGCGGCGATGCCCTCGCCGGCCTTCCTGATGACGGTCAGGCCGATCTTGACGGCGCCTTTGAGGAGCGCCCCGCCGGCGGTTTTCAGCGCCGACCAGCCGGCTTGGACCCAGCTTGAGTTCCACACGGCTTTTACGCCGTTCCAAACCGGTCTGACGATGCTCCTGGCAACGGATGCCGCTCGGTTGAGGAACTTCGGCCATTGGCCGTCTGGGTCGTCGAAGTCCAGTGGGGCGCCGGCGCCGTAGGTGTACCGGTTGGCGAGGATGGAGTCGCCGCTGCTGTAGTTGGCGGTGTCGCGTGAGGTGAAGGCGCCGGCTTCGGGCTCGTACCAGCGGGCGCCCATGTCGACCTTGCCGGTGTCGGGGTCGGTCCAGTCGCCTTGGAAGCCGAGGTTGCCGGTCTGCCCGTCGCTGTCGACCTTCTTGCCGAACGGGTCGTAGGTGGTGGAGTCCTCCAGGGCGGGTAGGCCGGTGTCGGCCGGGTCGAATGCCGCTACCACGTCCCCGTGGGCATCGACGAGTGGGATCTGCCTATCCGCTCCGCGGCCGACGGCGAGCAGTTCGTTGCTGGGACCCCGGGAGTAGTACTCGGTGCCGTCGGTGACCACGTCGTCGCTGAGGCCGGCGTATTGGAACGACAGTCCGCTGCGTGCGACGAGGCGGTCCAGGCCGTCGTACCCGTAGGCCTGGCCCTCCGACGAGACGAGGCGGTCGAACGCGTCGGACGCGTACTGCTCGGCGAGGCCGGAACTTGTTCGGGTCAGGCGGGTGCCGCGCGGCGTGTACGTGTAGGTGTAGTCGCCGTCGGAGGTCAACCGGTTGCGCTCGTCGAAGACAGCGGTCTTCGAGCCGTTGCGGACCCGGTTGCCGGCGGCGTCCCAGGCGTAGGTGACGGTGCCGTTGGGGCCGGTCCACGAGGTAAGCCGGCCCGCGCGGTCGTAGGTGTAGCTGTTGTTGCCCGCCCCGGCGGTTCCCGTGGTGTTCTTGCCGGTGAGATGACCGTTGAGGTCGAATTGGTAGGCGACCGAGGCGACTGTTCGGCCGGCGCCGTTGCGTAGTTCGTCGTTGTTGATCCGGCCGTAGTCGTCGTAGCCGAAGGTGCGCAGCCGGCCGCCGCCGTAGTTGACCGTGGTGATGCCGCCGGCCGCGTCGTACGTCAACTGTTGCCGCTGGCCGGTGATGCCGTCGGTCAGCCAGTCGAGCCGGCCCTTGACGTAGCCGAAGGTGGCGGTGCCGGACGCGTCGGTGCGGGAGGTCAGGTTGCCGTCGTCGTCGTAGTCGAAACTCGCCGTTCCCGAAGGGCCGGCGGTGGACAGCAGCGCGCCGCGGTCGTTGTAGGCGTAGGTGTTCGTGCCGTTGGGGGCGCTGACGCTGGTCAGCCGTCCGGCGTCGTCGTAGCCGAGGGTACGGGCGGCGGTGGCGGCCTCCGCGCCGGATCCGGTCTCGCCGGTGAGCCGGCCGGCCACGTCGTAGGTCCGCTGGCGGCTGACCCCGCCTGGTGCGTTCGCGCGGATCGGGTTGGCGTCGGCGTCGTAGCTGACGGTCCAGGTCCGGTCTGCCGGTGCGGGATGGGCCGAGGTGGCCGGTTCGAGCACGGATTCGGGCAGGCCGAGGGTGTTGTACGTGTAGATCGTGGCGTTGCCCCGGCCGTCGGTGTAGCGGGTGCGTGCGCCGGCCTCGTCGTATCCGAACCTCGTGGTGATCGATTCGGTCGCGCTGACCGGTTCGACCTGTTCGACGAGTCGATCCGCGGCGTCGTAGCGGTAGGTGGTGGTGGATTGGTAGGGGTCGGTCGCCGAGGTCAGGTTGCCGGCGACGTCGTAGCCGTAGGTTTGCGAGCGCAGGACCGTGCCGTCGGCTTTCAGGCTTGCGTCGCTGACCCGGTTGCCGAAGAGGTCGTACGCGACCTTGACGGTGCGGCCGAGCCCGTCGGAGACCCGGATCTGGCGTCCCGAGTGGTCGTAGCCGAACAGGGTCGCTTCGCCGGTCGGTGCTGTGGTGCGGACGAGGGCGCCGAGGGTGTCGTAGATGTTGGTCGTGGTGGCGCCGCTCGGCGAGCTGACCGAGGTGACGTTGCCGAGGTCGTCGTAGACCATGCGGGTGGTGAGGTTGCGGGTGGTGGGCCGGCGTTCGACCGCGGTCGAGGTGATCTGCCGGTCCAGATCGTCGTAGGTGTTCTCCACGCGGGTGCCGGTCGGCCCGGTCGCCGAGAGGACCTCACCGGTACGGGTGTACGTGTACCGGGTCACCGCGCGGTCGTCGTCGGTGGTCGTCGGGTCGTCCCGGCTGGTCATCCGGCTGAGCTGGTCATAGGTGTAGCGGGTGCTGCCGCGCGGGCCGGTCTCCTCGACCACGTTGCCCAGCCCGTCGTAGGCGGTGCGGCTCTGCGGGGTGATCGGCAGGCTGGCCCCGGGCGGAAGGTACGTCGGCGCGATGCTGTGTACCGGCCGGCCGAGCCGGTCGTACTCGACGCGGGACACGCGACCGCGCGGGTCTCTGACCGCCACCTGCTCGTCGAAGGCGTTGTAGCCGACCGTGCTGGTGGGGCTGACCGTGCCGCCGGACACGCCGCCGCTCTCGACCGCCACGGCAGGCCCGGTGACCTGGACCTGACGGCCGAGTTCGTCGTAGGCGTAGGTGGTGGTGAAGGCCCTCTTGTCCGCGCCGGGAACGTTGCCTCGGGGGTCGGTGGTCGACAGGCGTAGCCCGCGCCGGTCGTAGGTGTAGCTGGTGACGCGGGTATCGGTGCCGGCGACGACCTTCTCCTCGACAACGTTGCCGACGTTGTCGTAGGCGTACTCGACGGCCTGCGGCGTGGCGACCACGGTCCACGGGACGTTGGACGGCGTACCGGACTGGGTGGTGCGGGTGACGTTGCCGTTGCCGTCGTAGGCGTAGGTGCTGGTGTGGCGCAGGCCGGTCGGGTCCAGGACGGTGGCGGTCAGCTTTCCGGCCCGGTCGTAGCTCTGCTCGGTGACCCGTTTGCCGTGCAGCTCCACCTTCCGGGTCAGGTTGCCGGCGCCGTCGTAGGTGTTTTCCTCGACGACGTAGTCGCGCTTGCTCCCGTCCGGATTGCGCAGGTCCTTCAGTACGACTTTGTGCAGCAGGTCGTCGCGGTAGTACTGGTACTCCAGGCGCCTGCCCATCGCGTCGGTGTCGCTGGCGAGCCGCCCGGCGAAGTCGTACGAGTACGAGTGCAGCACCAGGTAGTCGCCGGTCCCCGTGCCGGGCGAGCCGTCCGGATCGCTTCGCCAGTCCCGCAGCCGTACCTCGGCGACCTTGTTCTGCGCGGTGTACGCCCAGTCGTAGCGGTTGCCGTTGGCGTCGACCATGGTCGTCTTGTTGCCGAACCGGTCGTAGCCGTAGGTGGTCTCGTTGCCCTCGGCGTCGACGACCCGGCTCGGCCGGTTGTATTCGTCGTACTCGGTGCTGCTGACGCGGGCCGGATCGGTGCCGAGCAGGTCGGTGAGGGTGACCTTGGTCTGGTTACCGTCCAGGTCGTACTCGTTGGTCGACCGTGCCTGGTGCCGGGCGCCGCTGATCGGGTCGGTGGTGACCGGCCCGGTGACCGTGGCCGGCCGGGAGCGGGTGTCGTAGGTGTAGGTGGTGACAACCCCCGCCGGGTAGCTGTCGGAGATCTCCTTCTCGCTGGTCAGCCGGCCGATCGTGTCGTAGGTGTACTCGGTGACCACGCCTGACGGGCCGGTGGTCCGGGCGAGGTCGCCGTTGGTGTAGTACGCGTGCCGGGTCGTCTGCTGCCGGGCGTCGGTGCTGCTGGCCAGCAGCCCGGATGGCACGTTGCCGCGGTCGACCGCGCCTTCTACCCCGGTGGTGTAGGTGTGGCTGACCGTGCTGCCGTCCGGGTTGACCTGGCTCGCCAGTTG
This sequence comes from Phytohabitans flavus, assembly GCF_011764545.1. Lineage (GTDB taxonomy): Bacteria > Actinomycetota > Actinomycetes > Mycobacteriales > Micromonosporaceae > Phytohabitans > Phytohabitans flavus. The sequence goes on from NZ_AP022870.1 coordinate 3,641,527, forward strand.
GCCGTTGGCCCCGTAGACGTACGAGGTGCGGTAGGTGGTGTCGGTGGCGCTGCTGGACCGGGCGTCGCGCGACTCGGTCGCCAGCTCGCTGCGCGGGTCGAACGGGCTGGTGACGGTGGTCGAGTACTTGTAGTGCGCGGTGAAGCACTGGGTCGACGTGCGGCAGGTCTTCCGCGACGCCAGGTTGCCCCGGGCGTCGTATGTCATTTCGACCGAGTCACCGTTTTCGTTGGTGACTTTGTTTTGGTAGCCCTTGTCGTCGTACGAGAACGTGCGGATGGCCATCCCGTCCACGGGATGCCGGATGAAGACCGGCCCGCCGGCGCTGTCCGGGATGACCGTGCAGAAGGCCGGGTCGCCTGGGTCGGGCTGGCTGCACGTTTCGGTTGGCGGGCCCTCGGGCGGTGTGGTCGGCTCGCCCGGGCGGTCCTCTTCGCGTATCTCCAGACCCAGGGGCGTGCCGGTGCGCAGCATCCGCCCGCTGATCGCGTCGTACTCGTACAGGTGCGGCCGGTTGCCTGGATCGAGCACCTGCACGCTGCGCCGCAGGTCGGTGTTTCCGCCGTAGACGGTGGGCAGGCCGATCTTCCAGGTACCGCCGTTGCCGTCGGTGTACTCCTTCACCCGGTCGTTGCCGGCGTCGTACTCGACCTCCGCCGCGACCCGGCCGGTGGGCAGGGTTACCCGGGTCAGTTGCTGCGGTGCGGGCTGCGTGTACCGGTAGTGGGCGGCGACGGTGTCCTGGCCGAGCGGGTGCGCGTAGACGGCGGCCTCGTCGATGAGTCCGGCGAAGTACCGCTGGGCCGTGGCACCCCAGGCGGGCCAGGAGCTGGGTGTGGTGGCCGAGGCCGCGCCGAGCTGGTTGTGGGTCAGCGTGGTGTGCTCGATGGTCCGCCCGGTGACCTCGCCGACCTTGACACCGTCGAGGTACATCGTCTGGGTGGTGCCCATGGCGGAGAGCACGGCGTGGTGCCATTTGTTGTCGTTGACCGCGGCGGCGGAGGTGATCGGTGCGATGGCCCCGCCGGCGAACTGCCCGCGTAGTCGACCGTCCGTGCCGGTGTAGAGGATCGGCACCCCACTGGTCGCCGGGGTCCCGACCGCCGTGTCCTGGTAACCGAGCAGCGGACCCCCGGTCTGGGTGACACCGATCTTGAACCACAGCTCGACGGCGGCGTCCCGGTTCTTCTTCACCATGCCCTTGGGCAGCTGGATGTGCGAGGACGTGCCGTTGAAGGCGGCGGCGGTCGTCCCGTCCATCACGCCGGGCTGGCCGAGCGTCACATTCCGGTAGGTGCCGGCGTCCTTGCCGAGGTTGACCGCCACTTCACTGGCCGCGCCGGTGCCCTCTTTCTCGCCGAGCCGGTAGTACGAGTCGGGGCGCGCGTCGAGGACCGCTGTCCGGTAATGGGAGCCGGTGCTGTACTCGTAGGAGGTGCAGGCGGCGTCCGGTGCGCAGACCTTGGTGAGCAGATCGCCGTCGTAGGTGTACGTCCAGGTGAGCGCCGCGCCGTTGACCGGGTCGGTGCTGACCGTGCCGATGTGCGAGCCCGACCAGGTGAAGTGCAACGCCCGGCCGGCGGTGTTGGTGAGGCTGTTGGAGACCTGTGCCTTGGTGAGCTTGCCCGTCGTGTCGTAGCTGATGACGATCGAGTGCGACGAGTTGTCGGTGATCTTGGTCAGCTTGCCGGCGAGGGAGAAGAAGTACGTGGTCCCGGAGCGGTCGAGCAGCTTCCACCCCGCGCTGTCCAACGTCAACCGGGCGACCCGGCCGGACGGCGCGGCGTAGCTGCCGTCGGGATTGCGGCCGAACCGGACCTCCTGGCCGTCCGGATAGCGGATCACCACGCTGCCCGACCCGTCGTTGTCCGCGGCCAGCTTCATGTCGTACCGGCTGGACCAGCCCGCGCCGAAAACGGCCGCCGGCCGCGGGTCGAGGCTGTTGTACGTGCGCAGCAGGTTGAGCTCCGGACCCACGGTCGCCACGGTGGCGTCGATCGCCGCCGTGCTGTAGTTGCCGACCTGGGCGTCGAACTCCTTGCCCTGCTCGGCGTACGGCGCCCCGGCGATACGGGAGATGATCTCGGGCTGCGGCACCGACGCCAGCAGCACCGAGTAGGGCGAGATGACCTCGTTGTTGGCGTCCTTGACGTAGGCCCGCCACGAGTAGCTCTTGCTCCAGGCCAGGCGCCCGGCGGGCACCGGCCAGGACGGCTTGGCCTGGTAGCCGGAGTTGACGCAGTTGGTCGGCTCACCGGCGTCGGTGCGGTCGCAGAGCTCGAACTTGTACTGGAGGGTGGCATTGGGCGGGGCATCGCTGTCGACGGCCTGGGCCCAGAGGACCGGCGTCAGCGTCGGGGCCTGGTAGCCGTTGGGCGGGTGGAGCTCCTGCACCACCGGCGGGACGTCGACCACCTGGAGCACGATCCGCCCCGGCGGCACCTGGTGGTCGGTGAAGACGATGCCGCCGGAGCGCACCATCGTGAAGTCGAGGAAGTACGCCCCGGGCGGGAGTGCCTTGATCGTCGCGTCGAGCGTCACCGACGCGCCTCGGGCGACGTTGCCGGGCAGGCTCGCGGAGCGCTGCTGGGTCACCGCACGGCCGGTCTGCGCGTTGTACGCCCGGTAGGCCAGGTAGTACGACCCCGGCGTCCAGGCCTCCGCACCCCGGTTGGTGACGATGATCTGCACCTTGCCGTCCTGGTTTTGCAGGACCGGCGGGTCGGGCGTCGGCCGGGGGATCGAGTACGTGGCGTTGTACGGCGTGTGCGTGACGTACAGCTTCGGCGCGTTGGGGGTCCCCGTGCCGCCGAACCGCTTCCACGCCCCGGAGTCGGTGCTGGAGGCCCGCAGGGACAGGCCGTTGTTGGCCTGCTGGCCGTTCGCCCACCGCTGGACGAGGTTGCGACCGGCGACGCCGAGGTCGAACATCTCGCCCGCCGCGGGGCACGCCGACTGGGACTGTCCGAACGCGACGTAGCCGTGCGCGAACGACCTGCTCGCCAGGGCACCCCCGACGGACGGCCCGGGATAGGCGTGTCCGGACGTGCCGCTCCACGACTCGGTCACCGGGTGGACGGTGACCGGACGGGCCCGGCAGGACGGCGCGTCGTAGTTGACCACCGACAGCGCGGCGCCGTAGATCGTGTGGTCTCGCAGCCGGTCTACCAGGCTCCCGAACCGCAGGTACGCCGCCGCGTTGGCGCCGTCCATCCGCCCGACGAGCAACTCCGAGCTGCCGGAGGTGGAGCTGCCACCGTGCACGTACATGCTGGTGTCGGAGCCGATCGCGTCCACCGGGGGCCCAACCGTGGGGTCGACCTCGATCGGGTACCGGCGGTCCGGATGCCGCAGCCAGGCGCTGTCCAGGTCGACCCGCAGGGCCGGCCCACCGGCCTCGGTGACGAGTCGATAGGTCACTCCGGTCGACATCGCCGGCCCCGTCGTGGCGGTGCCTGCGTCGAGCATGTATCCGGCCGGGATCACCGCGCGCCGCTGCCCGGCCTGGTCGGTCAGCACGACCTGGCCGCCGTCCAGGCTCGCGGTCAAACCCCGCAACCGCAGCGGGAACAGGTACGAGTGCGGCGCCCCCGCGGAGTGCAGCACCAGGGTCTCCTTCACCCCACCCGCCTGGGCCGCCAACCGCAGGTCCACACCCGGCCGCACCTGGGCGTAGGTAACCCCGTCGCGGCCCAACCGCCCGGCACTGGCAGCCGCGCCCGCCAGCCCGAACGCCAACTCCGTCGACCCGTCCAGGGTCACCTGGGCAAGCTGGACGTCGTCGGCCCGGGGCGCGAGCCGCACGTCGACCCCGTCGGCGGCGTTGTGCCAGCCCGCACCGCCGGGACTCGCGACGAGGTCGTTGTCGATCGGCTGCCACGTGCCGTCGCGATCCTGGTAGTTCAGCGGAGACAGCGAGAACTCGGTCGTCTGGCTACCATCGGCGTTGTCGTAGACCCGCTCGTGCGCCTGGCGCTCACCCGGACGCTCGCGGCTCGTCGCCCGGTCGAACCCGCGAACGGGGTCCATCGACGGCTCGGCCACGGATGCCACGTTTCGCGCCCGCTCCGGCCCCGGGCCCAACGAATGCAGCGGGTACTGCCCACGCAGTGTCCGCGGCAGCGACCGGTTGACCGATCCACCGGCCAGGTGCGACCGGCCCGCCGCCGAGCCCCACTGCTGCGCGGGACTGGGCCCGGCACTGTGCCGCCGCTCCGGATCGCGGTCACCAGCCGGCACCTTGCCTCTGGCCCCACTGCCGCTGACCCCACCGCCGCCCAGGCTCGCCGTGAGAGCGACAACGAGCACGGCGGCGAGGATCGACCGCGCGGCCGCACCGCGAGCGCGAAGCCGGCGCGCATTAGTCCAGCATTTACGAAAGGCTGATCTCGACACCGGATCCCCCATGCAGCCATTTAATCCGGACGATGCAGGCACCACCGTGTCAGCTCAGGAGCAAGCTGTCAACGCCGCATTGCAGCACTGGTGGCCGACAATGTCTGCTGACCGATATCTGACAGTCCTCTCCTCGCTCAGGGGGTCGACATCCGAAGCTGGACCGCAACAGACGCCCTTGCGACCCGAAGGTAGCGACATTTACTTCCGGGATGCAGGATAAAGAACCAGGAGGCCGGCCGACATTTTCCGCCGCAATGGAAATGCGAGATCCGAGTCCAGGTCAGATCAATCGATACCCAATACGGGGAGGGTACGAAGCCATGCGTCAACCCACTGATCGACGCCGCCCAGCGGGCAGGAGAAGGCGGCTGGGCGCGATCGGAGCGGCGCTCAGCACACTGGCCGTAACGATCGTCACGCCGTTGACCCAGGCGCCGGCGCAAGCCGCCGACACCGTGGTCTGCGGGTCTCCGGCCTCCGTGTTCGCCGCGGAGACCGGCGGCATATTCTGGCGGTATCCACTCAACTCGCCGGGCGAGACCACGAGCGGATGGCAGACCCGGGTGCGGGTCGGCGGCGGCTGGAACACCTTCGGCCGGGTCGTGGGCGGTCCGGACAACCGGGTCTACGGGATCAACGCGAACGGCCTGACCCGATACCGGTGGATCGGACCCGCGAGCAATTGGGAGCTCGTCGACGGCAAGCAGAACTGGGTCATCAGCACCGACTTCAAGGAATACGCCACCGCCGCGCTGCGCGACAAGATCACAGTCGACGAATCCGGCGATTTCTACACCGTCGACGCCACCGGCCGATTGCGCTGGCACCGCTTCGACGAAACGGCCCGCAGCTGGGTCGTCGCCGGCCGCGTGATCGACACCGGGTGGGACCGCTACAACCTCATCGTCGCCGGCAGCACCGGGGTGCTCTACGCCCGGGCCGCAGCGGACGGCCGGCTCTTCCGCTACCGGTTCGACCCGGTCAGCCAGCGCTGGCTCGACCGGGACCGCCTGGTCGGCACCGGCTGGCAGACTTTCACCAAGGGCGTCTTCTCCGTCGGCGGCGACACCCTCTTCGGCATCAAGGCGACCGGCGCCATGAACCAGTACCGGTTCCGGGAGGACAACAACACCTGGGCGGTACAGAAACCGGATCTCGGGGCAGGCTGGGCCGGCTTCGGCAACGTCGCGGCGTCGACCAACACCTGCCGGCTCAACGTCTCCCACACGCCGACCCGCCCCGTCACCACAGTTCAGAGCCACGCACCGACGGGCGCCATGCAGGCCGCCGCGAGCGACACCGCGCTCGGCACTCTCGAGTACGCCTACACCGACAACATCGGGCAGCTCCGCCACGGACGGCAGAACCCGGACGACTTCAACTCAGTACAGTGGACAACGGTGTCCGACGGCGGCGCCTACACCGGCAAGCCGGCCCTGACCGACGGCGCCGACAAGCGGGTGCACATCCTGTCGCAGAGCACGACCAGCGACGCACGCCAGCTCACCCAGACCACGGCGGGCACGCCGGCCTGGAACCCGTGGACCAACCTCGCCGGCGCGATGAAGTCGACGCCCGCGGCCGTCCGGCTGTCGGACAACACGCTCGTCGTCTTCGCCCTCGACGCCGACGGAGCGGTCTGGTCCCGGCGACAGGACGGGCCGAGCGGCGACCTGATGGCCTGGCGAAAGCTCGGCGGCACCGGATTCACCGGCAACCCGGTCGTCACCGCCTCCGCCGACCGCTCAGCCATCCTGACGGTCACCGACGCCGCCGGAACCGTCCACACCGCCACCTACCGCGACGGCACCCTAGGCACCTTTACCAGCCTCGGCGGCACCGGATTCACCGGCACACCCGCGGTGGTGACGATCCCCGGATTCCGCCTCATGCTCTTCGCCCGGCACACCAGCGGTCCGGTGATGGCCCAGCTGCAACACAGCGACGGGACCTTCCCCGGCACCTGGACCCCGGTCGGTGACGACACGATCACCCCCGTCGGCTCGCCCACCGCCGTGCTCAGCCCGAACACCGGCCTGGTATCCGTGCTCACCCGCACGCCCGAAGGCATCATCTACTACTCGGCCCAAACGGCGCAGGGCGCAGACACCTGGCGAAACTGGATCATCGCCAAGCCAGAGTCGGTGATCGAGCCCTACCCCACCGACCCGACCATGTTCACCTACACCTCGACCAACGGCACCAAGCTGGCGTTCGTGGTCCGCACCGCCGCCAACAGCGTCCGGCTGTACGAGATCGTGGAGCCGACCACGCTCCTCCACCGCACAGCCCGGCAGACCGCACCGGCGCCCACCTTCGTCGAGCGGCCCATCCCCCAACCACCCACCGACTGAAACGCCCGATCCACCAGGGACGGGGTCGTCGCCGAAAAAATGTTGGGCGGGGTTGAAACAATCCCGCCCAAACTCGGGTCTCTCCTGCGAACGGCGGCACTGGCCAAGGGAGGGGCAATGGAAGCGAACATCGGCGACGACCAGGTCACGGAGCAGTGGAACGACCTGGACGGGGACGGCATCATCGACACCCAGCTCGTGGACGTGGACGGCGACGGTCAGACCGACCTCCAGTACACGGACACGAACGTGGACGGGGCGCCCGACCTGATGATGACCGACTACGACGCGGACGGCGTCGCGGACGTCCAGGCGTTCCGGGACTCCGCGGGCGTGGACCACGTCGCGGTCGACGTGGACAGCGACGGGCTGGCCGACCAGGTCTTCTCGTCGGGGCCCTTCCCGGTGGAGGTGAGCGCCCCGGTCGGCACCGGTGACGCGCCGATCTTCGACGTGCCGGCCACGACCCTCCCCGACGCGGGCCCGTCGGCGACGACGTACGGGCTGACCGGCGACACGGCCGCCATCGTCGACAGCGTGAACGCGTCGATGGCCGACGCCGGCACCATCTACGACTCCGTCGTGGACCCGGGCTCGGTGTCGGATGCCGAGGTGGACGCGGCGATGGAGCGCGCCGACAACGCGGCGCAGAACTCCCGCCTGCTGGAGGGCGACATCTACCAGCGCGAGGTCAGCAACGACATCTACCAGGGCAACCTCGACCGCCAGTACAGCGAAGAGGCGTCCCGGATCGAGACGGACACCTACATCGAGACGGAGAACGCCGTCTCCCGCGCCGAGGACGCGGTGTGGCAGAGCGAGCAGGCCCGCTCGTGATCCAGCGCGGTCCGGCCGCGCGGTTGGTGGCGGCGTTCCTGCTCGCGTACTGCGTGAGCGGATGCGCCGCCCCGGTGGTGGCCGCCTCCGGCCCGGACGGCGGGGCCGCGCTGGCGGTACGCGACCTGCGGGCCACCACCGCCCCACCACCGAGTGGCCCGGCCAAGCAGCCGGTCGTCCGGGCTACGGGTCCGACGCCGGCGACGCAGAAGCCGAAGCCGACACCCACGCCCACCGCCGCGGCGCGCACGTCGGCGCCGGCGGCGACCGGTACGCCGGCACCGGCGCCCGCGGACGGTGGCGGCGGCGCGTGGTGGCTGGTGGGCGGTGCGGTCGTCCTGGTGCTCGGCGCCGGCGCCGCCGGCCTGGTCCTGTGGTCCCGGCGGGGCGGCGAGGACCCGGGCCGTCCAGTGTGGACATCGCAGGCGCAGCCACGCGGTCCCCGGACGTTCGGTCCGCCACCGACCGGGGGCGTGCCGGCGACGGCGGTCCTCGTCGACGCGTTGCGGCGGGTCGCGGCCAGCGGGGTCAGCCCGGCCATCACCCAGCAGGTCGACCGGCTGCTTGCCCGTACCGACCTGGACCGCGACACGCTGGTGCAGTCCTGCGTCCGGTACCGCGACCAGCTCGACCGGAACGAAGGGCTGCGGCGCGACCTGCTCGGCGCGCTGAACGCGGTGGGCGTACGGGAGGTCGTCGTCGGGCGGGAGCGGTTCGACGGGCGGGTGCACGAGGCGGTGGAGGCGATCCCGGCGCCGAGCCGTGCCGAGCACGACGTGGTCGCGCAGACCGTCCGCTGCGGTTACGTCGACAACGGCCGGCTGCTGCGGCCGCCGCGCGTCGTGGTCTACCGGGCGGACATGGCCGGCGAGCCGTTTCCGACGGAGCGGCGGTGAGCCGGCTCCGCTCAGCCGGCGAGCCTGGCGCGCAGCTGCTGGCGGGCGCGGTAGATCCAGGTCTTGACGGTGTTCAGCGGCACCTGCTGTACGGCGGCGACGTGCTCGTACGTCATCCCGCCGGCCCACAGCAGCAGAGCCTCGCGGTGCTGGTCCGGCAGCACCGCGAGGGCCGCGCGGAGGTCGACGAGCTCGGCGACGGCGTCCGCGAAGGGTGGACGGCCGTCGCCGCGTTCCTCGATGCCGTCGAGCCCGGTGTGGCCGGCGGCCGACCGGTGCCGGACCACGTCCCGGGCGGCGTTGCGGGCGATCGCGAGCACCCAGGCCGGGAAGGGTGCGCGCCGCTGGAACCGGTCGAGGTGGCGCCACACCGCGAGCTGGGTCTCCTGCACCGCGTCGAGCGCGTCGCTGCGGTTGCCCGTCAGGTGCAGGCAGACGCCGAAGACGGGCCGCTCGACCCGGCTCCACAGCTGCCGGAAGGCCTCCTGGTCACCCGCCCGGGCGGCGGCGAGCAGATCGGCTTCCCCGTCGTCGCCCTCGGCTGTCGGCTTGTCGGGCATCAACGAGCCATGGCATGGAACGTCCCCACAAGACGGTATGAGACCATGGCGCGGTCGGTTGAGCACACAGTGTGGCGACAGTGATGTCCGAGCGGGATTCCGGTATGCACGATGGTCCATTTGGGAGCGACGTTCCGGTGGACAGTCCGGACGCCCGGGCGGCCTTCGCGGGACTCTTGTTCGACTCCGTTCCGGCTTTGGCCCCGGCGGAGCGGGCCGAGATGTTCCGGCACACGTTCGACCCGGCGACCCCCGATCCACCGGCCGGCCTCCTGATCGGTGACGACGTGCTCGCGGGGACGGACCCCTTCGACGGCGACGGGATCTTCGACGACGTTGCGGTACCCGAGGTGAATGAGCACCTGCCGTGGTCCGATGTGGACTCCTCTGTGGACGACGGGTTCGACGACCCGGGCTTCGACGACGACTTCGGCAACCCATTCCCCGGAGACTCCCTGTGACCGGCGCCCTCGACCCGGCGGCGACGCTGCGCCGGCTCTGCGCGGACGCGGCCAGCCGGATCGGCGACCGTGGCCTGCGCGAGCGGCTCCGCGAAATTAGGGAGCAGCTGGGCCAGCCGCTTCAGGTGGCGGTCGCCGGCGCGGTCAGCGGCGGAAAGTCCACATTGGTCAACGCGCTGCTGGAGCGTTCGGTGGCGCCGGCCGACGCGGGCGAGTGCACGCGGGTCGTCACGTCGTACGAGTACGGCGACGAGGACGGCGAGGTGGCGATCGAGCTTGTCGACGGCCGGGTCCGCCACAGCCGGCTGGACCCGGACGGGCGGATGCCGGCGCGGCTCGGCGTACCTGTCGAGCGGGTCGCCAGGATCCGGGTGACGCTGCGCTGCCCCGCGCTGCGGCGGCTGACCGTCGTCGACACCCCGGCGTCAACACGGTGACGGTCGCCAACGAGGAGGCCGCCCGCCGCATGCTCTTCGGCACCGGCGCGGGCGACCACGCGCAGGCGCTGGTGTACGTCCTGCGGTACGTCCAGCGCTTCGACGCCAGCACGCTGGCCGACTTCCGTACCCTCTCCGCCGCCTGCGGGATGACCGGGGTGAACACGCTGGCGGTGCTGAGCCAGGTCGACCGCCGCGGCGACGAGGAGGACCCGTGGCCGTCGGCTCGGCGGCTCGCCGCGCGGGCGTACGAGCAGCTGCGCACATCCGTGTTCGACGTGGTGCCGGTGGTGGGCCTGCTGGCCGAGGCGGCCCGGGCGGAGGTCCTCGGCGCGGCGGAGCTGGACGGCCTGCGCGCCCTCGCCGCGCTCGACGAGTGGGACCTCGACGACCTGCTGCTGGACGTCGAGCAGTTCGCGACCGCGCCGGACTACCCCGTACCGGTGCGGGTCCGGCGAAGCCTTGTCGCGCGGCTGCACAGGTACGGCATCCGGGTGGCGACGTCGGCGCTCCGCGAGCGTGACCTCGACCTCGACGGGCTGCGCGGCGTCCTGCTGGCGGCATCGGGCTTCGCCGGGCGGGACGGGGCGGGCAGCGTCGCCTCCGGCATCTCCCACTTCACCCACCGGGCCGAGCAGCTCAAGGCGCTGGCGGCCATCAACCGGCTACGCGGCCTCGTCCGCGCTCCGGCGAGCGAGGCGGACCGGCCGGTGCTGGCCGCGCTCGCCGCGACCCTCGACGACGGGCAGCCGATCAGCGGCAGCCTCGCCGGGCTCCGGGTGGTCGCGGCCGTCGACGCGGTCGGGCGCGGTCAGCTCACATTGGACGAACAGATGCTCGGCGAGCTGCTGCGCCTGGCCCGCAACGACGATCCCGCGGCCCAACTCGGCCTCGAGCCCGGTGCGCCGGCCGGGGCCGCCGCCGCTGCCGCCGGGGAGGCGACGATCCGGTGGCGCCAGCTGGCGGTCACCGCCGGCACCGCCGTGGCCGGGCAGCGGGCACGGGACGTGCTGGGCGTCTTCGAGGGCCTGGCGACCGGCCGCCCCGCGAGCACAGTGCCAGCGGCGCGGACGCCGGCGGTCAAGCCGCGGTCGGCGCTGCCCGTCACCGGCGACGTACGGCGGCTGCTCGACTCGCCCGTGGTGCCCGCCGCCGACCAGGTCGCGTTGCGAGCCCTGCTGACCGGGGTCGACCTGGCCGGCCAGGTCGGCGCCCCGCCCGATGCCGAGCCCGGCGCGGTGGCGCGGGCCGCCGCGGCGCACGTCGCCCGGTTCCGCGCCCTGCTGCACCGCCCGCTGCCGGCGGCCGACCGCCGCGCGGTGACCGCGGTGTGTGACGTGTACGAGGCGATCTGGTCCGCCGCAGACTCCTGGGAGGAAACCGCCGATGTCCACCGCGGTTGAGGCACCGTCGATCGTGCAGCGCGTGCTCGGCCACGCCAACGACGTGCACGCGCTCGCCAAGCGGTACGGGCGGGACGACCTCGCCGCCGTACTCGCCGCCGAGGCCGGGCGGTGGACCGAGGCGACCGCCACGATCGTCGTCGCCGGCGCGCAGAAGCGGGGCAAGAGCCGGCTCGTCAACGCCGTCGTGGAGCGGCCCGACCTGGTACCGGTCGATGTGGACATCGCCACCCACACGTACCTGTCGATGCGGCGCGGGCCGTCGCTGACCGCCACGGTCCAGCGGCGCGAGGGCGGCGAGGTGGTGTCGCTGCCGGTCGAGCCGGACGAGATCGCCGACTACGCGTCCGCGGCGGGCGACCCGACCCGCATGCGCGACGTCGTGGGCGTCGAGATCACAGTGGACCATCCGGTGCTCGACGGCGTACGGCTCGTCGACACCCCTGGCGTGGACAGCCTCACCCTGGGGCACCGGCACACCACCGTCGCCATGCTCCGCGAGGCGGACGCGCTGCTGTTCGTGCTGAGCGCGCAGGACCAGCCGGTGCTCCGCCACGAGCTGGAGTTCCTGGCCGAGGCGGCGCAGGGCATCCGGGCCATCGCCTTCGTACTGACCAAAGTGGAGGACTCCTCCTCGTGGCAGGGGCTGCTGGAGGAGAACAAGCGCCGGCTCGCCGCGTTCGCCGCCGGCCTGCCCGACGGGGCCGGCGAGCGGCTGCTCAACGCGCCGTGGATACCGGTCAGCGCGAAGCTCGCCGACGCGTCCTCGGCGCGGCGGGCGGCCGGGGCGACCGCACGGGCCGACGAGCTGTGGACCCGCAGCGGCATGGAAAGGCTCGTCGGGTACCTCCGCGCGTGCGCCGCCGGGCGGGAGCTCGCGCGGTGCGGCCGGGTGCTGTCCGGCACCGTCTCGGTCCTGCGCGCGCTCGCGGTGGCGCAGGAGGACCGGCGGGCGGCCGCGAGCCAGGACGCCGAGACGGTCAAGGCCAAGCTCGCCGAGGTCGAGGCCACCCTCCAGGAGGTGTCGCAACGGGCGCGCGAACGGCACCGCCTCGCGGTCGACAACCAGTTCCTCGGCCGGGAGGTCGCCACCCTGGTGCGCCAGCGGCTGGACGAGGCGCGCCGCCCGTACGACGCGGCGGTCGCCGAGCTCACCACACCCACCAAAGTGGACCGTTTCCTCGCCGAGCTGCCCGACAGCGTGGAACGCTCGCTGGAGGCGGTGTGGTCGACGCTCACCGCCGAGGTCCAGGACCGGGTGACGGCGGTGCTGACCGACTTCCTCGCCGCCATGGGGCTCGACCCGATCGACATCGACCTGGCCAAGCTTCAGATGCCGCCGGCGGTACGGGCCCGGCTCGACCTCGGCACGGCGCCCACGAACGCGCGGTTCGACATGCTGCGCGAAGGCGTGCCAGGCCTCGCGATCGCGGCCAGCCTCACCAGCCTGCTGCTGCCATTGACCGGGCCGTTCGCGTTCGTGGTCGGTCCCGCCGTGGCACTCGGCGTCACCCACCGCCGGCACCAGTGGGAACGGGCCGGGCGCAGCCAGAACGGCGTGCGGCGGGCGCTGGCCGAGGCGTTCGCCGGTGGTGGTGCCGAGATGACGATGACGCTGGAGCGGGCCATCGCCCGGTGGCGCGGCGAGGCGGAGCAGGCGGTCGACGCCGCGCTCGCCGCGCAGCGCCGCGAGCAGGAGCGCCGCCGCACCGAGCTCGTCGCCCTCTCGGCTCGGGACGAGGCCGCGCGGAAGGAGGCGGTGCGGGTCGCGGGCGAACGGCTGGCCGCGCTCGCCCGGCACACCGCGCGCGCCGAGGCGCTCTCCACCGAGGTCGGCGCGGAGGTCGACCGGCTGGCGGGCTGAGCCCGGACTCAGACCGGGAGGTGCACCAGCCGGGTGGCCTGCTGCCGGCCCTCGCCCGGCCGGGTCTCGAGCGCGTGCAGGCACAGCAGCCCCGACGGGATCCTCGCCACCGGCTCCAGCCAACCCGGCGCGGAGCGCAGCTCGCGGGTGCCGTCCGGGGTGACGTGCAGGATCCGGGTCCGCCCGTTCTCGCCGGACACCGCGACCCAGAGCGTGTCACCGTCGACGACGACGCAGGGCCGCTCGTTCACGTACGTCGACGTGAGGTGCCCGAGCAGCACTGTGCGCGGCTCGTGGAGCAGCGGCCGCAGCGCACCGTTCTCCAGGACGGCGATCCACACGCCTCGGGAGGGCACGACCTGCTCGACGCCGATCGCGTAGATCCGCTGCCCGGCCGCGAACCAGCGCATCGCGCCGGCGCGGGGCCGGGCGGTGAGCAGCTCGCCGTTGCCCTCCAGCGCGCCGACCTCCAGCCCGGTGGCCGTGGCGACGTACCACCGTCCGGCGTGGTGCACGGCCTGGTAAAGCCAGTTGGACTCGCGGCGGTTCGAGTGGCGCACGTCCGAGCCGGGCCGGACGGTACAGATCACCTGCCACGGCCGTACGTTCTGGTGCCGGCCACTGCCGCTGAGGCCGCCGGGCCGGCTGCTCGACGCGCCGAGCGGGGCCTTGCTGCTGTACTGCCCCAGCACCACCACGCAGCCCTCCTTGCCGACCGACATCATCGGCATGGACCCGGTCGGGCTGTCCTGGTCGAGCAGGCGGCGCACGGCGTTGTTCTCGTTGACGTACCAGTGGGCCGAGTCGCCCAGCGACACCGGAGGCGCATCCTGCGCGAACACGCTCGTCAGGTTGGTCTCGATGACCGACAGCGCGCCGGTCTCGCCCCACGGCAGCCCCATGTTGTTGCCGACCGGGGCTGGCTGGCGCGGTGTGACGAACGCCCAGCCGGTCGGGCCGTCGGCGACCAGCACCGGCGGGCGCCCGCTGATGACCGGCCGGGTCGAGCGGATGACCAGCTCCGGGCTCAGCGTGTGCAGGTAGGTGGTGGGGCCGGCGCGGTCGGCGACCAGCAGCCCGTCGGGCGAGACCGCCCAGCGGAGCACCATGGTCAGCATCAGCTGCCGGTCCGGCACGCCGCGCTCGGGGTCGATGCGCTGGAGCGTGCTTCCCTCGCCGGGGCGGGCCGCGCACCAGGCGTAGACCTCGCCGCCGGCGCCGCGGGCCTCCAGCACACCCTCCAGCCGCACGTCGAGGCGGTCGGGGTCGGGTAGCGGCGGCACGGCGGGGGCCTTGGCGACGAAGCCGGTATCGCCGCCGCTCGGGCCCGCTTTCGCGGTGGCGGCCGGCGGGGCGTGGGTGGCGGCCAGCCGGGCCGCGCCGAGTGCGACCACGATCTTCGGGTCGCCCCACGTGCGGACGAGGTCGCCGTGGCGGGCGCGCAACGTCTGCTGTACCAGCGGGATGCGGCTCGCGCCGCCGGTGAGGAAGATGCCGGTCAGCCCGGAGCCCATGCCGTTGGCCTGCCGGATCGTCTCGTCGAGCGTGTCGGCCGTACGCAGGACGTCGTTGCCGATCAGGTTTTCGAACTCGGCGCGGCTGATCTCGACGTCGACGTCGGCGCCCGACACGTACTGGCTTGCCGTGTCGTACTCCGAGAGGGTCTCCTTGGCGGCCCGGGCCTCGGTGAGCAGGTCGGCCGCCGCGGCCAGCCAGCGCCGCTCCGGGTTGCTGGTCACCTGCGCCCACCACTCGGGTACCCGCTCGGCGAGCTGGGCGCCGAAGTGCGCGTACACCCGCTCGTCGAACGCCTCTCCCCCGATCTCGTCGTCGCCACCGGGACGCCCGACGACCGTGAACAGCTCGCCCTCGGACGCCAGCACCGCGCTGTCGAACGTGCCGCCGCCGAGGTCGTAGACGGCGACCCGGCCGTCCCGGCCAAGGCTGTGGCTCCCGGCGTAGTGGACGGCGGCCGCGACCGGCTCGGTGACCAGCCGCACCTCCGCGCGCGGCACGACCATCTCGGCGGCCGCGCGCAGGATGGCCTGCCGCTGCTCGTCCCAGGCGACCGGGTGGGTCAGCACGACCGAGGCGGGGTAGGCGCCGTCGAAGCGGGCGCGCCCCTCGGCGACGAAGAGCTCGAGCAGCGCGGCCATCGCCTCCCGCGCCTCGACCGGTGTGCCGCCGAGCAGCATCGGGCCACGACCGACGTACCGCTTCGGGTTTCGCTCGGCCCGCTCCGGTGAGCGGCCGGTCAACCGCTGCGCCAGACCGCCGGCGACCAGGCGGCCGCTGTCGTCGAGGAGCACTGTGGACGGTATCCGCCGCTCGCGGCCCACCTCGAGCACCTCGACGCCGTCGCCGACCGCGAAAGCGGCGGCGGAAAAGCTGGTACCGAGGTCGGCTCCGAGGCTCCAGTCCGGCATGGAACCCGATGCTACGGGCGCGACATCCGGTACAGATCACGCTAAGGGCGGAGAGCGGTCGGCCGAACGAACAGAGTGGCGTACCGGTTCCGGACCGTCACGGATGACGCCAGGGCAACGGAAAGCCATGGTCACTGTCGTTATTGCGACAACATCGTGTGAGTGTCCACCGTGGACGGTATGACGGCCCGCCGCACTCCGGTACCATCAGGAAGGTTTCCTTTCTATTTCAGTTCTTCGCCGGTCAAATCCCGCTGATGTCGTCGGAGCAGGGAGGCTGCCCAGTGATCACGGTCGCTGATCAGGTTGTCGTGGGGTTCAGCGGGGACGGCGCCGGTGCCGGCGAGCTGTCCTGGGGGCAGATGGACATCTGGCAGGCGATGGTCCGCCAGAAGTCCTGGTTGCCCAATGGCGTGTGGATCCCGCTGCCGGCCGGTACCACGGTCGAGGAGCTCGCGGACCGCCTGCGGTACGTGATGAGCCGGTACCCCGCCGCCCGGACGCGGCTCGCGTTCGAGCCGGACGGTGCTCCGAGGCAGGTGGTGGCCGCCTCGGGCGAGATCGCGCTGGAGGTGGTCGACGCCGGCGACGCCGATCCGGAGCAGGTCGCCGACGAGCTGCGCTTGAGGTACCAGCACGCCCCGTACGACTTCACCGCCGACTGGCCGATCCGGATGGGCGCCGTCCGCACGCACGACGTGCTCACCCACCTCGTCATGGTGATGTGCCACCTGGTGGCGGACGGCTTGGGCGCCCGGGTGCTCTTCGATGAGCTCGACGTGCGGTCGACGGCGGCGGTGCCCGCCGCGCAGCCGCTGGAGCAGGCACGCTGGCAGTCCTCACCGGCCGGCCAGCGGCAGAATACGTCGGCGCTGCGGCACTGGGAGGGCGTTCTGCGCACGATGCCGCTACGCCAGTTCCCCGAGTCGAGAGACAGGCGCCAGCCACGGCACTGGCGCGGCGAGTTCGTCTCGTACGCGCTGGGTCCCGCGCTCGACGCGGTCCGCGCCCGCACCGGGGCCGCCGCGGCACCGGCGCTGCTGGGCCTATTCGCGGTCGCGCTGGCCAGGGTCACCGGCATCAACCCGGTGGCAGTGCGGCCGATGGTGCACAACCGGTTCCGGCCGGGGCTGGACCGGGTGGTGTGCATGCTCGCGCAGTACGGCGTGTGCCTGCTCGACGTCGCGGGCATCTCGCTCGCCGAGGCGGTCGACCGGGCCCAGCGGACATCCCTGACCAGCTACAAGAACGCGTACTACAACCCGGTGGAGCTGGACGACCTGGTGCGCCGGGTGGTGGCGGAGCGCGGCGGCGAGCTGGAGCTGCCCTGCTACTTCAACGACCGCACGATGCTCGCGCAGCCGGACGCGTCGGCACCGGCACCGGCGGTGCCACAGTTGCGAGACGCGGTGGCGCGCGGCACGTTCCGCTGGACGACCCGCCAGGACATACCCTTCGAGCCACTGATCGTCCACGTGGACGACGTCCCCGGTGCGATACAGGCGACGATGTTCATGGACACCCACGTGATCTCGCCCGCGGACGGCGAGGCACTGCTACGCGGCTGGGAGGCGGCAGCGGTCCAGGCCGCACTGGACCCAGCCGCACCCACGGCGCCACCACCGACCGCCTGACCCCCCACCCAGGCCCTTCGGAGTCAGCGCGGCCTCGGTGTCTTGTCGCGGATAAAGATCCAAATCCAAGGAGATTGAGCTACCGCGATGTCCGCGGTGGTCCAGACCGTCGCTCCCGCGGCCTCACCCTCCGCAGTTGGCAAAGCTCACCCCCCGGAGGTCGTGGTCGGCCGACCACGACCTCCGCCGCCCGGTCCGCGCACCCACCTCTACCCTCGTCCGACAGGCCGAGGGCGAGGTCGCGGACCTCGGCCTGCGCCAGCTCTTCCTGACCGGCGGCCGCATCCAGGTGTCGATCTGGAAGAGGAACCCCTGGGGGTCGGGCTTGGACCGCGGACCTGGCAACGGAAGTCGGCGATCTCGGCGTACGGTCCGCGACTGACACGGACCGGGAATACCCAACTCAAGGTCGGGATCAGTCGAGGGCCGGAGGCCCGAGATTCGCGTTGACGGGGATCGACCCTCCGCGCAAGGACGGCCGATCAAGGCCGATGACCGTCGATTTCCTTGATCGACGTAAGCAAAAAAGTGTCGCGCTGCGATTGTGGCGAGAAATTACCCCTGGAGGGGCAATTTCTCGCCACGGACGACCAGAGCACCCACCGATCAAGGCCACCTGCGTCCACCATTGTGAGATCTTTCAGGGTCGGGGTCACATTCGATTTTTGAGACGCGACGGATCTTGGTATCCAACTGCCCCTCCAGGGGCAAATAGATACCACGATCTGCCAGACGGCGGCCCGTCGTAGCGTCGATCAAAGCAAATCGAGCGCCCTTTGGGCGCGTGCCTGCCTTTGGACAGACCCCGCGCCCACCGCCGAGCCAGGTCAAGGCTGGCCGGAACGCGGACCGGCAGTGTAGGTCGCGGTCGGCCGACCACGACCCGGGGGTCAGCTTGCCCAACAGCGAAGGGTGAGGCCGCGGGAGCGACGGTCCGGACCACCGCGGACATCGCGGTAGCTCAAATCATTTTTTCTCGCCGCATGAGGTGCGGGCGACCAGGGCCGGCTCGAAGACGAGTTCGACCGAGTCGCTGGGGGTGTCTACGACGAGTTCGGCTGCGCGGCGGCCCATCTCGTAGGAGGGCTGGTCGATTACCGTGATCCCGAGCATGGCCGCCCAGGGAAAGTCGTCCATCGTCAGGAACGCGATGTCGTCCGGGATGGCGATGCCGCGGGCGGCGAGTGCCGAGTACGCGGCGACCGTCAACCGGCCGGTGGTGCAGACGATCGCGTCCAACGGCTTTCCGCGGGCGTGGCCGGCGGCGAGGAGCGCACCTACGGCCCGGTCCACCTCGCTGTCGTTTTCCGCCGCGATCACCGCGTCCTCGGGCAGCGACAGGCCGAGGTCGGCCAGCCCGCGCCGCAGACCTTCCGTGCGCTCGATCTGGGATGGGCGCCCACCGGAGCTGACGACGCCGACCGCCGACCGCTCGCACGCGGCCAGGTGTGTGGCCATCAGCCGGCCCGCCTCGACGTTGTTCAGGCTGATCGAGTGCAGACCGGGTGGTGGGTCCGGCACTGTGCGCGCGACGATGACGCAGGTCGTGCCGCGCTCGGCCATCCGGCGAGTGAGTTTGTCGGAGCCTTCGCCGGTCGTCACGATCAGGCCGCGCACCCTCTGTTCGTCCATCGCGCGTACCTGGGCCAGGTCACGGTCGACGTGGCGGAACGTGTTGGCGAACATGACGAGGCTGTCGTTCGCCGCCGCGACCTCGTCGATGCCCCGCATGAGGTCCAGGTAGAACGGGCTGTTCAGATCGCGGATGACCACTCCGATCGTGCTGGAGCGTCCGGCGAAGATGCTCCTGGTGAGCGCGTTGGGGGTGTATTCGAGCCGGGTGACGGCCTCCCACACCCTCGTGGCTGTCGCCTCCGCGACGGTGCCGCCGTTGATGACCCGGGAAACCGTGGCCGTGGACACGCCAGCCTCCGCGGCGACATCGCCGATGGTTACTCGCCTTCCCATGTTTCCCAGACTCCTCTCCTACCTAATGCCGGTCAGCCGGTGACGCGTCGACCGTCGCGGACCACGATCTCGCCGCCGATCATGACGATGCCCACCCGGGTCAGCTCCGCGGGGTCGGTCACCATCAGGTCGGCGATCGCGCCGGGAACGATACGGCCACGCCGGGGCGCCAGGCCCGGGATCGCATCCGCGACGTTGGCGGTGGCCATGGCGACCGCCTCGGAAAGACCCACCACGCCCGCCTTGGTGGAACGGTCGACCGCCAGCAGGATCGGGTCGTGGTGGCCGCCCGCGTAATCGGTCGAAATGGTATCCACCACTCCCGCGGCGAACATGGCGTAGAGCAGGTCCGGACTGGGCGTGAGCCGCTGGGCGCCGAATGTGTCCAGAGTGGAGACGTCCACTATCGCCCCCATTTCCTTGAGTCGCTCGGCGTGCTCGACGGCCTCGCGCAGTTCGAAGCTCGAATGGTTGGAATGCCCCGCGATCAATCTAACGTCGGTCGTGGCGATCGAGGCGACCTGGGTCATCGACGCCGCCGCGTTGTGCACCAGCACCGGTACGCCCTGCTTTCGGGCTTGGTCAGCCGCCTCGGTGAGCCCGCGCAATGCGATGTCGAAGGCCGGCAGCACGATACCCGAGACGATCTCCCGGACGTCCTCCACCGACAGTTTGCCGATCAGCTCCGCGGCCGCCAGGGCCTCCTCGACCGCGTCCCCGTCGAACGCCGATGCCGAGATGTGCCGACCCAGCACGGCGACCTTCAGCTGGTTCGCCTGGCGGGGAGTGATCGTCACCCCCGTACGCCGGCGAACCTCGGCCGGGATGTACATGTAGCTCGCCCCGCCGCCGCCGAGGGTGTGTCCCGCCCCGATCTCGCCGAGCGCGACCGCGCCGGCGGCAACCGCCTGTCCCGCGCTGAAGCGGCGGTTCGCTTCGGTGAGACCACCGCCGTCGGCGACAGTGGCCGCCTCCAGGCAGGCCGGAGTGTTGCACGAAGCGAGCCGGATGTTGACCGGGTGTGCCTCGTCGGTGCTCGCGAGCTCCTCGGCGGTGACGAAGCCGTCCACGCAGAGAACCGTCGTCGTCCCTTCGAGGAGGTGGCGGTCGAGGTTGGCTCGGACCTGTTCGTGCGTCAGTCGCTCGTGGCCGCTCGGAAACAGTGGCCCGTACGCGGTGCCGTGGGTGTGGTTGTTGATCAGGCCGGGCAGCACCAGCATCCCGGCGCTGTCGACGATCTCGTCCACCGCCTCGTAGGTCGCCGCCGGCCGCGAGGGAACGATCTCGCGGACGCTGTCGCCTCCGATGACGATGTCGACCCCGCGCCGCTGATCCGTACCCTGGCCGTCGATCAGGTCGCAGGCATGCAGGACGGTTGTGCCCACAGTCTCTTCCTCCCTCTCGCCCTTTCGTTTTGCACAGGGTCAGAAACGCTCGAACCGGAACGGCGCCAGCGCGGCGTCCCGGTCCTCGCCGAGCACCTCCGCGGCGACCAGGTCGCCCGCGTGCACGCTCAAGGTCGCGCCGCTGTGCGAAACGGCGAAGTGGAAGTTGGGCAGGTCGACCGCTCGACCCAGCACCGGGAGGCCGTCGCCGGGGATGGGGCGTTCACCGACCCGGACGCTCTCCACGGTCACCGCCCGCATCCCCGGGTACAACGCCCGGCCCGCCTCGATCACCTTGTCGACCGCGGCCTGTTCGACGCTGATCTCGCCGCTGTCGTCGAGATGCGCCGCACTGTCGATCTCGTGGGTGTGCAGCAGGAGCCGGCCGCCGCCGTCCGGACGCAAATGGACACCGGGTGCGTGGATGACGCGGGACACCGAGACAGCTGCCGGCGACGTGTAGATGAGCACGCCCCGGGTGTTGCGCATCGGCAGCACCAGCCCGGCCAGGTCGGTGATCCGGTCGGCCCGCGGCCCCGCGCAGTTGACGACCGCATCCGCGGCGATCCTGCGCCCCGAGGCGAGCCGGACGGCGCGGACCAGGCGGTCGGTCACCTCCAGCTCGGTGACGGCGTCGTCCCGCACGAGTTCGGCGCCACCGCGCACCGAGGTGGAAAGCAGGTGGCCGATCAGCCGGGTCGGCTCGATCCAGCCCTCCTGCGGGAAGTAGGCGATCTCCTCGTCAGGCAGCTCGGCGGGGTTCATGTCCGGTTCGAGAGACAGCGCCTCCGCCCGGGTGAGCCAGCGCGCCTCGTATCCGTAGTCGAGGACGCCCTCGACCTTCTTCCGCAGTCTCGCGCGCCCGGCCTCGTCGTCGGCCCACTCCAGGTTGCCGCCCTCGTGGTACCAGTCGCTGTGCGGTACCTGCGCCGCCAGCGCCCGGTGTGCCGCCATGCTCGCGACGCTCAGGTCGTGGTACGGCCGGGGCTGCTTTCCGCAGGAGTTCGTCCAGGAGAACGTCGCACCCGAGGTGCCGCCGGCCGGCGCCGCGGCGTCGACGACGGTGACGCGGGCGCCTCGGCGCGTCAGCGAGGCGGTGACCGCCGCGCCATAGACGCCGGCGCCGATGACGACTACGTGCTCAACCATGTTGATCTGAATTCCGTTTCTCTCGGTGGACAGTTGGCGGGCAGTGGCTCAGTTCGGCAGTGCCCGGGCGACTCCCGGCGGGATCACGACGGATGCCGCGTCGCCAGGGGACGGAAGGCCACGGCCGCCCGGGTCGGGTACGGCCACGCGCAGCCGCAGCGCGTCCGTGACCCGCACCACCACAGTCGCGACACTGCCCTCGTTGATGACCTCGGTCACCTGGCCGTCGATCGTCAGGCCGGCCGGGACAGTCGGGTCGGTGGAGGTGGTGGCGAGGCGGAGCGCCTCCGGTCGCAGCAGGATCTGGACCGGCGCCCCGGATTCGGGCCGCGCCGTCCCCACCAGCCGCGCCGGCAGCATGTGCGCACCAGGCAGCCGTACGGTGCACTCACCCGCCTCGGGGCCGGATCCCGTACACGTGCCGGTGATCAGATTGGACTGGCCCACGAACCCGGCCACGAACGAGTTCGCCGGGTCGTGGTAGATCTCGTCCGGTGAGCCGAGCTGCTCGATGCGGCCTTCACGCATCACGGCGATCCGGTCGCTCATCACCAGCGCCTCGGTCTGGTCGTGCGTGACGAAGATCGACGTGATACCGAGTTCGCGTTGCAGGTGCTTGATCTCCAAGCGGAGCTGTTCGCGCAGCTTCAGGTCCAAGTTGGACAGTGGCTCGTCGAAGAGCAGGACCTTCGGCCGCACGACGATCGCCCTCGCCAAGGCGACGCGCTGCTGCTGACCCCCGGAGAGCTGACCGGGCCGGTGCCCCTCGCGACCGACCAGGCCGACCCGCTCCAGGGCGTCCGCGACAAGCACCCGGATCTCCGCCGGACGGCGCTTGCGCATCCTGAGCCCGTAGCCCACGTTCTGCCCGACGGTCAGATGCGGAAAGAGCGCGTACTGCTGGAAGACCATCGCGGTATCGCGCCGGTCCGGCGGCTGGCGGCTGACGTCCTGCCCGTCGAGCAGGATCTGCCCCTGGTTGGGGGTGAGGAATCCAGCGATCATGTTCAGCGTCGTCGTCTTGCCACAACCCGACGGGCCCAGCAGGGTCAGAAACTCGCCCGGACGGACGTCGAGGTCCAGATCGTCGACTGCCACCGAGGTGCCGAACTGCTTGCGGATGCCCCGCAGTACGACACCGAAGCCGCCGGAGGTCCTCGCCCCGGACGCGCGAGCCGCCGGTTCGGCGCTGGTTCTCATGTGTGCGGTCATTTGGATTCTCCGTGGATGAAATCGGTCAGGCGCGCGAACCGGGAGGCCACCCCCGCGATCACGCAGATGCCGACGACGCTGGTCACCGCCACACAAGCCAGGGTGGGGGAATACTCGTACTCCATGTATTGGAGCAGCCGAATGGGTAGGGTGCTCGAATCGCGGGCGGTCAGGAAAAGGGATAGCTCGACATTGTTGAACGACACGATGAAGGCGAACAGCGCTCCGGCGAACATCCCGGACCGCATCAGCGGCAGCGTCACCGTGCGGAAGGCCCACCAGGCCGAGGCACCGAGGTCTCGGGCGGCCCGTTCCCAGACCGGGTTGATACCGAGCAGGCTGACCCCGACCGTCCGCAGTACGAAAGGGATTCCGATCAGCACGTGAGTCGCCACGAGCAATGTCGGGCCGATCAGCCGCCGCGCGTCGAGCATCGATACGAGTTGGACTACGGAGAGGCTGATCACTATTTCGGGCAGCAACAGCGGAGCGGCGAGAAACGCCTCGAAGGCTCTCCTGCCCCGACCGGTCCCCCTGGCCAGCGTGTAGGCCGCGGCCGAGCCGAACAACAGCGCACACGCCGCGGATGCCAGTGCCACCTGCGCCGACAGGGCCATCGGAAGCAACCACTCGCGGGTCAACGCCGCACCCCACCAGCGCAGCGACAGGCCACTGGGCGGGAAAGCCGGGTAGGTGTCGGGCTGGATCGACGTCCAGCCCACCATGAGCATCGGCACGGCGATAAAACCGAGGGTCAGGACAAGCAGCGTGGTACGCACGGCACGAAGCACCCGGCTGTTCATCCGACCCCCGCCTGGGACCGGCGACCGGCCAGCAGTAGCGCGGAAACGGTCACCGCGCCGATCACGAGAATGACCACGGAGATCGCGGCCGCCTGGCCCCACTCGAGGCTGACCACCATCCGGTCGCGCACCAGCGTGGCGAGGGTCTGCACCCGGCCACCGCCGAGCACTGCGGCCGACGCGTAGGCGCCGAGACTTATCGCGAAGGTCAGGGTGAACCCGGCGATCAGGCCCGGACGGATCAGCGGCAGGGTGATCCGGAAGAACGTCGTGACCGGACCGGCGCCCAGGTCACGGGAGGCCAGCTCCAGGCTGGGGTCGACGCTTTGCAGGCTCGACATGGCGGTGAACACCGCGTAGGGCAGCAGGACGTGTACGAGACCGAGGATCACCGCGAACCGGGAACCGACAAGAGGTAACGGCGAGTCGATCAGCCCGGCCGTGAGCAGGACCTTGTTGACCAGGCCGTCGTCCTGGAGCAGGACCAGCCAGCCGTAGGTCCGGACGACGACGCTGGAGACGAGTGGCGAGATGACGATGAGCAGGACGAGCGTCCGTAGCCGGGACCTCGACCGGACCAGGAAATGCGCAACGAGCAGTCCGGCCGTCATGCATGCTCCCCCGACGGTCGCCGACATCCAGACCGTGTCCCAGAGGACGGACCGGAAGTAGCTGTTGCGAAACAGGTCGGCGTAGTTGGCGCCGGTGAGCGGGCCGGTGAGCTCCGCGCCGTCGTAGGTGAGGACGCTGCTGGCCAGGAGGATCGCCGTCGGGATTGCGAAGGTCGCCAGCACCCAGACCGTCGCGGGCAGGGCGAGCCACGGAAACGAGGACCGTGGAGCCTGCGTGGTGGCTGGCGCGGTTCGCGCGGGTTTTCGGGTCGGCGGACGAGCCACGGACACCGTCACCGGACGGCCTCCGCCCACTGTTGTCCCCACGTGGTCCGGTTCTTCATGACCTTCGCCGCGTCGGCGATCTTGGTCTTTTCGAGCTGCTCCGGCGTCGTGATGTGCTTGGCGGCGAAATCAGCCGGGAAGTTTAGGCCGGTGATCGCTGGCCCTACGTTGTACGCCAAAGCCCAACGCTGCTGGACCTCCGCGGAGAGCCAGTAGTCGACGAATTTGTAGGCGGCCTCCTTGTGGGCAGCGCCGGCCGGAATTCCCAGTGCGCCCAGCAGTGCGTAAGTGCCTTCCTTGGGGACCGTGTAGTCGTATTCCGTGGTCTGTGCGTAGATCGCCGCTCGGCCGTCGAAGTAGGGAAACGCGGTCGCGGTCCCCTTCTGCATGAACGGCACCGCTTCAGCCGAAGCCTGCGGCGTGGCCAACGCATGTTCCGCCAGCTCGGCTATCCGCGAGAAACCCGGTGCCGTATCGTCGATCCCACCGCCGTCGAGTTCCGCGGCGTTGAGCATCGCGTAGACGCCCAGGACATTCGCCGGATTGAAGACCAACGTGCCGGACCGGTAGGCCGGCTCCCACATGACGTTCCAGCTGGTCGGCGGCTGCGGAAATGCATTCTTGTGGTACATCAGCACGACCTGCTGGACTTCCTGGATGGCCCCCGCTCCGTACGTGTGGTCGCGCAGCTTCTGGGGCATCTTCGCCAGCTCCGGCACCTGCTCCGGCGTCACTTCGGCCAGGAGCTTGTCGATGCTGCCCTGGTAGAGCTCCAGACTCGTCATGACCGCGACGTCGAAGCCCGGGTTGCCCTTGGACGCCCGGATGGCCGCGTACTGCTCCGATGCGGACCCACCGGCGGTGTACTGGATCTGGATGCCGGTCTTCTCCGTGAACGGCTTCGCGATGGTCTCCTCGAACAGTTCCTGGTACTCGGCGCC
The DNA here is from genome assembly GCF_011764545.1 of Phytohabitans flavus. GTDB lineage: Bacteria > Actinomycetota > Actinomycetes > Mycobacteriales > Micromonosporaceae > Phytohabitans > Phytohabitans flavus. The sequence continues at coordinate 3,667,151 of NZ_AP022870.1, forward strand.
GTAGCCCTCGACCAAGAGGACATCGCCCGCACCGTCGCCGGTGCTCGTCGACGTACAGGCGGTGACGGCGATGGCAAGAAGTCCGAACATGAGCACGACGGGGAGTGGCTTCCTCATGTTGATCATCCTTTGAGGGGCGATGATGTAACTAGTTTCACGTAACTAGTTGCACACCTAAGCACGTGCCGCCCAGCACAGTCAACAGTTGGAGTTTCCGCATCTCAGACCGCGTCGCACGGGCCGCCGCCGTCGCACGGGCCGCCGCCGTCGCACGGGCCGCCGCCGTCGCACGGGCCGCCGCCGTCGCACGGGCCGCCGCCGTCGCACGGGCCGCCGCCGTCGCACGGGCCGCCGCCGTCGCACGGGCCGCCGCCGTCGCACGGGCCGCCGCCGTCGCACGGGCCGCCGCCGTCGCACGGGCCGTCTGCCGGCTCGGGCTGTATCAAGCTCCTAGTTGGACCTCGATCTCCACTTCGACGTCGTCGCGGACCTTGAGGGCGCCGAGGAAGGCCGAGTACGGCTTGATCCCGTACTTCGACTGGGTCACCACCGTCGTGGCCCGGTACCGGTCGGGCGACACCGCACGCACGTCGACGTCGATGGCGGCGGCGATCCCGCGCACGGTAAGCGTTCCGCTGATGGTCGCGCGGTCATCGCCGGCGACGACGCGGGTGGACTCGAAGGTCGCCGTCGGGTGCCGATCGACGTCCAGCGTCCGCCGGGCGTTGTTGACGATCTCGCCCCGGTCGTTGTCCGTCAGCGGCCGGGCACCACCGCTACCCGCCCGAACGACCAACGATCCCAACGTGATCCGAGCCGTCGCCGTGGCATCCGCCGGCCCGGACTCGGGAACGTCCACCCGCACCGACCAGTCGGTCACCTCGATGGTGAGGTCGTGGCCGACGGTCGAACCGACACCCTTACGGCCGGTGCGCAGCAGCATGCGCCCGTTGTCCGGGCCGAACCGAAACCCGCCGGTCCTGATCGTCACCCCGCCCAGCGTAGGCGCAATCACCACCGCCTGTATCGCGGAAGGACATCCTCACATGGACTGATCGGCGCGCTCAGGCAGCCGGCGTGAAGTGTCGGGTACAGGTCAACGACGTAGCGGAGTCCGAGCGCGATCGTCCAATGTAGCGGTACCTCGTTTCCGCAACGCCCGGCCGCCGCCTGCGCCCGGCTTGAACTCCGGCCTGGATTGAAGGGTCCGGAGACCCCGGGACGGCAACCTGCTCGGCATCCATGCCCGCGCGACCTACCCAGTCGCCCAATGCCCCAGAGGTATCTCACTGTGCCGGATCCGAATGTGGTGGCGTCGCTGAACAGGCGATTCGAGGCGTTTGATGCCGGGGATCCAGGCCCAGTCACAGATCGGGCGGCGCTCGGCGAGCTGATCGATCTTTTACGCGCGGTCGGTGCCGTCACGTCCGGCATTCCGTTTCCGGCAATGAGGACTGCCGGTTCGCTGCACTGGTGCCGGGCGAAGGGGCTGAAGGCCGACGCCACCGACGAGGAGTTTCGTTACGCGGCGGCGCTGCTCATCCGTGCCAAGGACGAGCTCGCGGATCAGCAGCAGGACTTCAACTACCTGGCGCTACTAGCCACGCTCTACCTCGCGCAGGTCGTCACCGCGGACGCGGACGACGACCTGGCCCGGGCCGTCGCCTTCCTGGCCGACGTGGCAGGCGCCGTACCGTCAGAGCACCCAATGCGGCCGGCGTTGCTCCACAACCTCGCATACGCCTACGGCCGACGTTTCAAGGACACTGGCAGCACCGCCGACCTGGACGAAGCGGTGCGTGCGGCACGCTCGGGCTTGGAGCTGCTGTCGCCCGGCGAGCCGGGCTGGGCCGTGACTCGGGACCACCTGCGGGCGTTGCTTCAGGCTCGGCTCCAGTTCGCGCCGCGCCACGGCGATCTGGAGGAGCTTCTACGCCTGCGGTCCGACGAGCCGCTTGCTCGGCCGGCCGGGGATTCGCTCGCCGCGGTGGTGGCCGCGCTCAGTCGGCGGATCACGGCATTTGACGCCGGTGACCGTGAGGCGGTGCTACAACCGGCCGTCATGCAGGAACTGACCGAACTGATGCTCGGGGTGCTTCTAGATCACGACGGCGTCCCACCGGCGCATGTGGCGCGCGTGGTCGGTGACGTCCATTGGCGGCGACACCTCGCGCTTCCGCCGGGCGCCGAGGCCCAGGAAGAACTCGCCCACGCCGTCCAGATGCTCGCCGACGCTGCCGAGGAGGATCCGGCCTCGGTGCCGGAGCCGGTCCTGCGGATCCTGGCCCTGCCTGACGTGACGGCCGACGACGTTGGCCGCAAGGCGCGTCTGGCCGTCGCGCTGGCGGCGCGGGCTGAGTACACCGATGACGAGACGCTCACTATGGCCATTGACCTGATGGAGGCCTGCGCGGTGGCAGCGCCGGTCGGCTACGCCGATCGTGCGGCGCTGCTGGTCGCCTTGTGCTTCGCCTTGCGCCTGCGCTTCCTGCGGACCGGTGCCGAGGAGGACCTGGCTGCGGCCGTCCGTGTCGGCACCGACGCCGTCGAGTCCAGCCGATCGGCTCCGGCGGCCCGTCGTGGCGCACAGGCCAACCTCGGTCAGGCTCGGCTCGCCGCGTTCGAGCACCGCGGCGATCCCGCCGATTTGGATGGGGCGATCGAGCTGCTGCGCGCGGCCGTCAACGGGTCGACTGATGCGGACCCGTCAATGCTGCCGGCTCGGGCCAACCTCGGCACCGCCCTGCTTGCCTGCTTCCAGCATCGAAGCGACGCGGGAGCCTTGGAGGAAGCGATCGCCCTGCTTCGGACCGTCGTCGATGAGACCGAGGCGGATGACCCGCGACTCGCGATACGCCTTTCGAATCTCGCCAACAGCCTCCGGTCGCACTTCGAGCAGTGGGGCGATCAGCAGATTCTGCTCGAGGCCGCCCGGATGGGCCAGCGTGCGATAGAGGTCGCGGCTAGTCAGCCAGAGCGGGCGGCGTACCAGTCAAGCCTGGGCCAGAGCCTGCGGCTGCTGTTCGAGGAGACCGGCCAGGACGGGTACCTCGACGAGGCGGTGACGGTTAGCCGTGACGCGGTGGCGAACACGGTCGAATCCCACGTCGATCTCGGCCGCCGGCGGTCCAATCTCGGCATCCTGCTGCTCACCCGGCTGCGGCGCACTGGGCGGCGGATCGACTTGGACGAGGCGGTCGCCGCGATGCGCAGCGCCATGCAGGGCCGCCCCACCACCAATCCAGATCATGCGCTGACACTTTCGAACCTCGGGATCGCGCTCCTCACGCAGTTTCACTACACGGGGCGGCGGGCCGATCTGGTTGAGGCGACCGCGCACACGCGGACCGCGGTGCAGGTCACCCCGAGCGACCACCCAGATCGGCTGATGCTCCTGTCGAACCTGGGCAGTGTGTTGCAGAGCCGGTTCGAGTACGACGGTATCCGCGACGACCTGGCGGAAACGGTGCGGCTCCTCGAACGGGCCGTCACGCAGTTGCCGCCGGAGAGCCGGCTGCGGGCCACTGTGGCGTCGAACCTCAGTGTCGTGCTGGCCGGGCAACTGGGGACGGCGAAGGAGCCCGACGCCGACACGGCCGTTGCCGCGGTCCGCTTCGCGCGCGACGCCGTCGCCGCCCGGCCGGAGGAGAGCCCCTCGCGCGCGATCGCCCTCGGCAACCTTGTTGGCGTGTTGGTGGCGCAGGCCCAGGCGCGGCCGGCCGAGACCGACGAGGCCGAACTGGAGGAGGCAGTCTCGGCCGGCCGCGAGGCGCTTTCATTGCTCGCCGGCGACCATCCAGCGATCGCGGTGGTGCAGGCGAACCTGGCCACCGCGCTACGGACGCGCTTCGAGCGGCACCGCAGCGATGAGGATCTGCAGGAAGCGCTCTCGCTATGGACACGCGCGGCTCGTCTCGAAGCCGCCACACCGCTGCACCGGCTGACCGCGGCTCGCGAAGCGGCCGAGACGAGAGCCCGCTGGCTGGGGCCGAGCCAGGCAGTCGACGCCTACGCCGAGGCCGTCGCGCTACTGCCTCGGCTCGCCTTCCGCGGCGTCGCCATGCTCGATCAGCAGCAGATGCTGCGTACCCACGCAGCGACGCTGGCCCGCGACGCCGCCGCCTGCGCGATCGCCGCCGGGCGGAACGAACTCGCCGTCGAACTGCTCGAACAAGGCCGCGCCCTGTACTGGTCACAACTGCTCGACCTGCGCACCGACCTCACCGCCATCCAGGCGCGGGCCGGCGCGCTAGCCGACGCGCTGGCCGATTGCCTCGCCGTGCTCGAACAACCCGGGCCGCCCGGCGAAGATCTCCACGCGGCAGACGCCCGGATGGCTGCCGCACAACGCTTCGACGACCTTGTCGACCAGGTTCGCGCCCTGCCACCGACCGACGACCTGCCGCACCCAGAGGCGTTTCTGCGGCCCTTGTCGTACCGGCACATCGCCGCCGAGCTCCCGCCCGGCCAGGTCGCGGTCATCAACATCAGCCAGTGGCGTTGCGACGCGCTACTCGTCAGCCCCGAGGGCATCACCGTAGTGCCGCTCGGCGGCATCACCGACGAAGCGATCACCGACGTGGCTGGCCGATACCTAGGGGCCCTGCGCAGCTTTGAACGGCGCAGCGACCCAGCCGCCCGGCCGGCCATGGAGCAATCGATCAGCGACACCCTGTCCTGGCTGTGGGATCACATCTGTTCACCCGTCCTCGCCGCAGCCGGGCACGTAGCAGCGCCGCAGGCGTCCTGGCCCCGGCTTTGGTGGTGCCCCACTGGCGCGCTCGCCCTGCTCCCCCTGCATGCGTCCGGGCACCCCACCGCCGACCACCAATCAGTCTACGACAGGGTCGTCTCGTCCTACGTCCCTACGCTGCGCGCCTTCGGTCCCTCCGCCGCACGAGCCGCCTCGAAAGAACCGAAGATCCTCGTAGTCGCGGTGCCGGAGGTCGCCGGCGGGGCGCAACCGCCCGGGAGCGGGCTGCTGAGCCCCGCTGAGGACATCGCCACGATCCGCCGGTACTTCCGGCCGGAGGCACGGACCATCCTCGACGGCGAGCAGGCTACTCGCACGGCGGTGCTCGAACAGCTTGACCGACACCGCTGGCTGCACGCGAGCTGCCACGGCACGCAGGATCTCGCCGACCCAGCCAAGGGCGGCCTCGTCCCGTACGACGTCATGACGAGCGGCCTGATAAGTACGATCGACCTGACCGGCCCTCGGCAGACCGGTGGCGAGCTGGCATTCCTTTCCGCGTGTAAAACCGCGACGGTCGGCGTCACCCAACCTGACGAGGCCATCACCGTGGCGGCGGCGCTGCAGTACACCGGATGGCGCCACACCGTCGGGACGCTCTGGTCGGTATGGGACATGCCGTCGGCCGCGATCGCCAAGACCTTCTACGCCGCCCTGTTCGCCCACAGCGAGGTCTCGGCCGACCGCTCGGCATACGCCCTGCACGACGCCGTCCGCGAGCTACGCGACAGCGAAACCTACGCAGCTCGGCCGAGCACTTGGGCCCCGTACGTCCACTTCGGATGGTGATTCGAATCGAACCCGAAGGTCAAGCGGCGTAGAGGACATTCGCAACGGCAACTGCGAGAAACGCTACGGCCAGCAGTTCAAGAAAGGCACCAACCAGCAGCAGCGTGACCTTGATACGGTTGGCGGCCCGCGCAGCCGCCAACACGCGGACCTTGGACTCCGCCACGCGCAACTCACCGATAACCGCGGGCGCCGCCCAATACTCCCTGTCGACCAGCTGCGCGAGCCCTTCGGGCGTGGGCTCCTTGTACCGCAACGGCAGATTCGTCGCCAACCCGAACAGCGCAGCCAGCACGAACGTGACGAGCGCGAGTAGCAGCGTCACCCGGGCGACACCCGGCAACCGAGCGTCACCGACCGACCGGAGCCCCGCCGACAATGCGAAAAGCACGGTGACCAGCACACCGGAGGTCGTGATCACGGACACGCCGCGCGCCTCCAGCGACGCCTTGCGGCTTCGTTCCTCCGCCAGCTGATCGGAAATCAGCCCGGCGTACGCCGAACCGGCGCCGCCCTCAGCCAACGCTCAGCGCTCCCGAGCATCGGGCGGACCACCCGCCACACCCCGATCGTCACCCACCCCCGCCAAGGGGTCTGGAGCTGGAAAAACGAAACCCTTCATCACATCGTCGACCTCGATCGGACCAGGGTCGGCGACGCTACCGGCCTCGCTATCCTCATGCGTGCTTCCGGCCAGGGCATCATCAGACTTCCCTCCGGTCGCTGCATCCTCGGACACACGGCCTCCTCCAGGTGCGCTACCGGAAGTCCGACCGAATGGTACAGCGTCCTACGGACGCACCGTCCACACGACTAGGCCATGCGGCACTGTGTGCGCTGAGCGGTAGACCTGCTGGTCAGGACTCATTATTCGGGAATGGGGCGCTTGAGGTAGTAGCGGTGGACCTCCGTGGTGCCTTCGAGGTTGTTGACGTCCTCCTCGGTCGACACCAGCTCCCAGCCGCGGGCGCCGGCCCGGTTGAGGTGGGAGATCGCGGTGTCGCCCAGCGCGGACACGTCCTGCCGTGTGCCGTCCGGCGAGTACCAGGTATACGACAGGCGCCAATCCGAAGCGCCCGAAGCCTCACGACGGCGAACCAGAAGGGCGTACTCCCACCTCAGCATCCGTCCATTATGGCCTCCCCGCTCCAGCCCCGCATCGGCAGGGCTTTCGCTACATGGCTTTGCGGTCGGTCGCGGGGTGCGTCTCTCGGGGCCGTGCTACTCCTCGCCGCTACGCCCCCACGCTCACCACCGCTGCTGTGGGCCTGCTCCCCGCGGTCCCGGCCTTGCCGCCTCCCGCCCGCGATCGTCCTCCTCGCCGCTGCCGAGGCCGGGCCCGGCGGGAGTCGGGCGGTCGTCCTGCACGGGCGTCGGGCGTTCGATGGCCAGGCGCGGCAGGACGCGGGCGATCGGGCGTGGCAGCCACCAGGCGCGGGCGCCGAGTAGGTGCATCACGGCGGGCAGGACGAGGCAGCGGATCACGACGGCGTCGAGGAGGACCGCCACGGCCAAGCCGAGGCCGAACTGCTGGAGCATCCGGTCCGGGCTCAGCAGGAACGCGCCGAACACCACCACCATGATGGCCGCGGCCGCGGTGACCACGCGGCCGGTCGTGGCCAGGCCCTCTCGGATGGCGGCCGGGGCATCGTGGCGGCGCTCCCACTCCTCGTGCATGCGGGAGAGCAGGAAGACCTCGTAGTCCATCGAAAGGCCGAACACGATCGCGAAGATCATGACGGGCACGTAGGCCTCGATCGGGCCGGGCTGGGCGCCGAGCAGGCCGTGCTGGAAGACCAGCGTAATCACGCCCATCGAGGCACCGACGCTGAGCAGGTTGAGCACAGCGGCCTTTACCGGGATCAGCAGCGAGCGGAACACCGCCATCAGCAGCAGCGCGGAGAGACCGACCACCACCGCGACGAAGAGCGGGAGGCGGCCGGCGACCGCGTCGGCGAAGTCTTCGGCCGCCGCCACGCTGCCGCCCACGAGGAACGTCGCGCCTGTCTCCCGCGAGAGCGGCGGCAGCACGTCGTCGCGCAGCCGCTGCACGAGGTCGTGGGTCTGCGCGTCCTGCGGCTTTGACGCCGGGAACACGATGATCGTCGCGACGTCGCCGGTGGGTGGGGGCGCGACCGTCGCGGCCACGCCGGGTACGCCGTCGAGGGCCTGTGCGGCCGACGTCGACGCTGAGGTGTTGCCCTCGACGATCACGACAAGCGGGCCGTTGAAGCCTGGACCGAAGCCCTCGGCCAGCAGGTCGTATGCCTGGCGGCTTGTCGTCGACGGCGCGTCGTTGCCGGCGTCGGCGAAACCGAGGCGGATCCCCAGTGCCGGCGCCGTGATGGCGAGCAGCGCCGCCACCGACACGAGTGCGGCTGTCCAGGGGCGGCGCTGCACCCCGGCCGCCCACCGTCGCCAGCGCTCTCCCTCCGGCCGGCGGGCCCGGCCGGCGCGGCGCCGCACGCCGCGCTCGATACGGCGGCCGAAGATCGCGAGCAGTGCGGGCAGCAGCGTCAACGAAGCGACCATGGTGACCAGCACGGTGACCGCGACGGCGACCGCCACACCCTGGAGCGAGCCGAGGCCGAGCGCCACGAGCCCCATCAGCGCGATGATGACAGTGCAGCCGGCGAAAAAGACCGTGCGCCCGGCCGTGTCCAGGGCAACGCGTGCGGCGGCGGCCCGATGCGCGCCCTGCCCGCCCGCGTGGCTCGCCTCGACCGGCGAGCCCACGCCTCGCTCGGCGGCGTGGCCCTCGGCGCCACTGTCTCGCTCGATCGGTGCGCTACCGCCCAGCCCGGCGATCAGCTCGGCGCGGTAGCGGGAGAAGATGAGCAGCGCGTAGTCGATGCCGACGCCCAGGCCGACGAGGATCATCAGCGGCGGGGTGAACTCGGCGATGGTCGCCAGGTGCGAGGCGAGCACGACCAACCCGATCGAGCTGCCGACCGCAAATACCGCGATGACGATCGGCAGGCTCGCCGCCAGCAGCGACCCGAACAACAGCACGAGGATCACCAGCGCGGCGAGCAGGCCGATCCCCTCCGCGGCGCCGCCCTCGCTCACCTCGGCCCCGCGCACCGCGTCGCCGCCCAGCTCGACCCGCAGCGCACCGCCCTCGGCCGCCTGTGCGGTGTCAATGATCGCGCGGACGTCGTCAGGCGGCACGTCCTGCGCCTGGCCGTCGAGCGTGACCGTCGCGTACGCGATGGTGCCGTCCGTCGACACGGCACCCGGCCCGGCATAGGGGCTCTGGACGTCGGCGACGTGCGGCATTGCCCGCACCCGATCGAGCATTGTCTCGACCCGCTCGCGCGTGCCCGCCGCGGTCACGCCGCCGGGGTCCTGCACCACGATCTGGACCGTGTCACCGGCACGGACGGGTGCGCGCTCGCGCAGCGTGTCGATCGCCCGCTGCGACTCGGTGCCGGGCAGCGAGAAGTCGTTGTGGTAATCGCTACCGATCGCCTGCGAGCCGACTGTGAGCGCGGCGAGGGTCAGCACCCACAGGGCGAGGGCCCACCAGCGGTGGCGCTGGGACCAGCCGGCGAGGCGGGCCAGGCGGGACGTGCGCGTGGGGCGGGACGGGGTGGAAACGGGCATGCGGCCACGCTAGGAACGGCGAGCGCTCCGCCACATCACGCCGCGGGGCGAACCACTCGTACCCCCGTGGGGGTACAGGGCGTGCCTCCGCGGGGCGATCCGCTGCGGCGCCTCGCTGACCTACTCTCAGAACGTGATCCGCCGCAGTACAGCCCTCGACGCGGGTCTCGCCGTGCTCGCGTTCGCGCTGACGCTGGGCGTGCTCGCGGCTGACGGGCTCGGCACGCCGGACGCGAGGGTGCACCACCTTGATGGCTTCGGTGTGCTCCTGGCCGCGGCGACCGCGCTGCCGCTCGTGGTGCGGTGGCGGGCCCCGATGGTGGTGTGCCTGGTGACGTTCGCGGCGAGTGCCGTGCTGTACCGGTTCGGCTACCCGCTCGACCTGCCGCTCGGGCCGGGCATCGCGATCTACACGCTCGGCGCGGCTTACGGTGGGGATCCGCGACCGTGGCCCCGCCGGCTGGCGCTACAGGTGGCGCTCGGGTTCGCGCCGCTGCTGGGGTTGGCCTACCTGCTGCGCGGTGAGGACGTCGGGGCGATCCTCGCGCCCGAGCTGTTGGGCGTCGCGCTTGTCGCCGCGACGCTTTACCTGGCCGGTGACCGTGCCCGGATGCGCCGCGAGCGGATGGCGGACCTGGAAGAGCAGGCCCACCGCGCCGGGCGGGAGGCCGAGCGGGAGCGGCGGCTGGCGGTGGCCGAGGAGCGCACCCGCATCGCCCGCGAGCTGCACGACTCGGCCGGCCACGCGATCAACGTCATCCTGGTCCAGGCCGGCGCCGCCCGCCTGTTGCACGGCCGGGACCCCGACGGCTCGCGCCGCGCGATCACCGCGATCGAGGACGTGGCGCGCGGCACGATCGGCGAGATCGACCGGCTGGTGCGGGCGCTCCGCGACGACGAGCCGGTCCCACCCGCGCCCGCCGATCCCTCCGCGCTGGCCGAGCTCGTGGAGCGGCACCGCGCTGGCGGCCTGGCGGTCGCCGCCGTGATCCCGCCGCCGGGCCGGGCGCTTCCGCACGGGGTGGCCTGGGCGGCATACCGGATCCTCCAGGAGGCGCTGACCAACGCCGCGCGCCACGGGCGTGGCAGTGCGGACGTGGCGGTGCGGTTCGCGGCGGACGCCGTGGAGATCACCGTCACCAACCCGACCGCGACCGCGGCCTCCGCCGGCGGCGGGCACGGGATCGTGGGCATGCGCGAGCGGGCCACCCTGCTCGGCGGAACGCTGGACGCGGTGGCCGAGCACGGCGTCTTCCGGCTGCACGCACACCTGCCACACGGCCAGCCCGCATGACCGCGCGCCAGCACGGGCAGCAGGTGTCGGAGACGGCCGCAGTGTCGGCTGGGCGCGCACGCCGGGAGCGGCGAAGGCGATGGGCGGGGGGCGCGCGTTGATTCGGGTGCTGGTCGTGGATGACGACGACCTCATGCGGGCCGGGCTGCGGGCGGTTCTCTCCAGCGACGAGTCGATCGACGTCGTCGGTGAGGCGGCGGATGGGCGGGCGGCGGTCGACGGGGCCCGGCGGCTCTCCCCCGACGTCGTGCTGATGGATGTGCGCATGCCGCGCCTCGACGGCATCGCCGCCACGCGGGAGCTTGTCGGCGCGGCGCCGGGTACGCGGATCCTGATGCTGACGACGTTCGAGGACGACGACTACGTGTTCGGGGCGTTGAGTGCGGGTGCGTCCGGATTCCTGCTCAAGCGCACCCGGCCCGAGCAGCTCATCGAGGCGATCCACACGATCGCGGGTGGCGAGTCGCTGCTGTCGCCGTCGGTAACCCGGACGGTTATCGACCGCATGGCGCGCCAGCCGCAGCCGGACCCGGCGGCCGGCCGGCGGCTGCGTGACCTGACGCCGCGCGAGCGCGACGTGTTGGAGCTTGTCGCGCGCGGACTGTCCAATGCGGAGATCGCCCGATCGCTGATCGTCGAGGAGTCGACGGTGAAGACCCATGTGAAGCGGATCCTGGCCAAGCTCGACCTGCGCGATCGCGTGCAGGCGGTCATCCTGGCCTACGAGACCGGCCTCGTCCGCCCAGGCGCGTAACGGCCGCCACTAGCCGGGCCGGCAACCGCCGGGCTGTGGGACAAGGCAAGGCCAGACACCAACAGCCGCGCGAACCCGCGGACAGCGGCCCACCCCGGGGCGCGCGGCCGACCGGCGAAACCGGGCGTGCGACGGGCAGGGCTGTGGGACCAGGCAGAGCCAGACCTCGGCGGCGGATAGGCTGTGGGGCATGGCCGTTTCGTCCTTCCTCGTGCCGCTGGGCACGCCCGCGCCGGACTTCTCGCTGCCTTCGGTGGCCGGGCCCGAGGTGAAGCTCGCCGACGTGTCCGCACCGGCGCTGCTCGTCGTCTTCCTCAGCAACCACTGCCCGTACGTCCGGCACGTCGAGTCGGGGCTCGGCGCGTTCGCCGCGGAGTACGCCGACAAGGGGCTCACCACGATCGGCATCAGCAGCAACGACGTGGCCAACTACCCGGACGACGACGTGCCGGGGCTGGCCCAGCAGGCGGAGCGGGCCGGCTTCACGTTCCCGTACCTGCTGGATGGCTCGCAGGACGTGGCCAAGGCCTACAACGCCGCCTGTACCCCCGATTTCTTCCTCTACGACGCGCAGCGTCGGCTGGTCTACCGGGGCGCGTTCGACGAGGCCCGGCCGAAGAACGACCTGCCGGTGACCGGTGACCTGCTGCGCGCCGCCGCCGACGCCGCCCTGCGCGGCGAGGCCGTGCCCGAGCCGCACGTGCCGAGCCTCGGCTGCGGCATCAAGTGGCGCCCGGGCAACGAGCCGCCGCCGGTCAGCTTCCTGTAAGGAACGCGCGGGCCGCCAAGGGGCTGGGCGCGCACAGGACACAAGGAGCACGCCGCCCAGCCAGCCAAGAAGCTGGGCGCGCACAGGACACGAGGAGCGCGGGCCGCCCAGCCAGCCAAAGGGCTGGGCGGCGAAGGAACACGGCGAAGCCAAGAAGTTAAAGCTACGAACGGATCAGCCGAGCCAGCCGGCCCTGCTCCCCCGACGCCCAGCAGGTGCCGTCGGGGCGCAGTCGACCGCGTCGAAGCTGCCGGTATCGAAGCGGGTCCACGTGCGGCCGCCGTCCCGGGATACGTCGCTGCCGGTCGGGCCGACGGCGAGTGCGGTGTTCCAGCGCCACGGCACCCAGGCCGCGCCTGAGCGGTACTCGCCGGGCACCGACCGCGCCACGTGCCAGGTGCGTCCGCCGTCGTGGGTGGTGGCGGCGCCGTCCGGCGCGGTGGTCGGGGCCGCGAAGTCGCCGCCGACCGCGATGCCGTGCCGCGGGTCGCGGAACGCGAGTGAGTAGATGCCCGCCGACGCTCCACTAGGGACCGGCGAGTCGCTGACCTTCCAGCTGCGGCCGTAGTCGGACGAGGCGAAAACCCGCGCCGTCTCGCCACCGCCCGTCGCGAACCAGGCCCACGGACCCGGTCCAGCTGTGACCAGGCAGGTACCGCTCGCCGCGAATGCGAACTCGCCAGCCAGCGCGTCCGGCATGCGGTCCGGCGGGAGTACCTTCCAGGAGCGGCCACCGTCCATCGTGGACGCTATCCGGAACCTGCCGTCGACCGGGTCGGAGAGGGCCAGCCCGCGGCGGTGGTCGAAGAACGCGATGCAGTCGTAGAACGCGCGCGGGTCGTCGTTGCGGAACGTCTCGGTCCAGGTGCGGCCGCCGTCGCTCGTGGCGTACACCCTGGATGCCTCGCCCTCGCCGATCGGGAGCGCGACCGCGCGGTCGGCGCTGAACGCCTCGATGTCGCGGAACTGAAGGTCTGCGGTGTCCGGCGGGCCGACCTGCCGCCAGGTGCGCCCGCCGTCGACGGTGCGCAGCACCGTGCCGGCCGAGCCGCTGGCCCAGGCAACCTTGGCGCTGACCACGTCGAGGCCGCGGAGGCGAGCGGTCGAGCCCGAGTCGGCAAGCCGCCAGGAGAGGCGACTGCCCCCAAGGGCGTCAGGGCCAGAGGAAGCAAGCCGCCAGGAGGGGTGACCGCCACCCAGTGCGTCAGAGCCCGAGCCGGCGGGCCGCCAGGAGGAGCTGTCGGCAAAAGCCGGGGCAGCGGTGACGGCGAGAAGAATCGCGGGGATCGCAGCGAAGATCGCTCTCATACACGCAAAACATACCGTACGCACGTCAATGTGAGGATGTTAACGCCCATCGATACTTACGAACACGGGCAGTTAATGATCCAATACGCCATGGTCTCCGGGTCCCTGTGGCGAGATCGCGACTTCACGCTGTTCTGGCTTGTACAGACGCTGTCAGTCGCGGGCGACTCGTTCTCCTATGTGGCGATTCCGCTCCTCGTGCTGCGCGGCACCGGCTCGGTCTCGCACATGGGGCTGCTCACCGGTCTCGCCGGCGTGGCGACGATCCTCACCGGCGTCTTCGCCGGCGCGCTCGCCGACCGCATCGACCGGCGGGTGCTGCTGATCGTCTGCGACGTGTTCCGCGCCGCCCTGTACGCCCTCATCCCGATCGTGTGGCTCTTTTCGCCGCAAATCTGGCTGCTGTACGCGATCGTCCCGCTCGGCGCCGCCTTCGCGATGATCTTCCGGGTGACGTACGTGGCCGCGCTGCCCAACCTCGTCAACCCCGAGCGGATCACCGAGGCGAACGCCCGCCTCTCCGCCACCTACGCCGCCGCGGCCGTTGGCGGCCCGGTGCTCGCCGGCATCCTCTCCGCCCTGTATGGACCGACCGCCGCGATCGCGGTGGACGCTGTCACGTTCACCGTGTCCGCGATCGGGCTCTGCTTCGTGCGGCTGCGGGTACGCCAACCGGCCGGCGAGCCCCGGCGTCCGGACGGCCTGTCGTGGCGGGACCTCGTCGTGGGCGTGCGCTTCCTGTGGCGGCACCCGGTGCTGCGGGCGCTGACCATGCTGCTGTGGTTCCTGACGTTCCTGACGCTGGGGCTTACCGACATCATCGTGTTCTACGTGGGACACGAGCTGCGGCAGTCCGACACCACAGTCGGGTACGTGCTCGCCACCGCCGCGGCCGGCACGATCGTCGCGGCGTTCGTGGTGGCGCCCGCGCGGCGCTCGTGGGGCTTCGGCGCCTGCTGGATCGGGTCGTACGCGCTCTGCGGCGTCGCCATCGCCGGCATCGGCATGACCCGTAGCGTGCCGGTGATCGCGCTCCTCGCCACGACCTTCGTGTTCGGCATCGGCGTGGCCGGCATCTGCTCGATGTCGCTGCGCCAGGAGGTGACGCCGGACCACCTGCTGGGGCGGGTCACGTCGTCGTTCTGGACGGTCCACTCAGCCCTCGGCCCGGTGGGCGCGGCGGTGCTGACCGCGTCCGCGGCCAACTACGGCGTACCGGCCACGACGCTCTTCGCCGGCGTAGCCTGCCTGCTGGTCGCGGTGGTCGGCACGCTCACACCGATCCGGCAGGCGCGGCCCGAGCGACTCGCGGTCGAGGCGCCCTGACGCCTAGTTTTTTCTTGAATATTTGCCCCGGTCCGCGCCAGTCGCACACCGTATGCTCCCGCGGGCACCGCGCAGGCCGGCGGCTCGCTGGCGCTCCCCGAGATCCCCGGCCTGTGCTGCCAGGTCCGCGGTCCAAGCCCAAACCCCCAGGGGACGCATCGACCTCGGACCGCTGCCGGGCCTTGGAGCGCGGACCCGGCAGTGAAGGTCGCGGTCGGCCGACCGCGACCTGGGGGCTGAGCTTGGCCAACCGCGGAGGGTGAGGCCGCGGGAGCGACGGTCCGGACCACGACGAGCATCGCGGTAGCTCAATGTCCTTGGTTTTGGATCTTTATCCGCGACATCACGCCGAGACCGCCCTGACTCGACCGCCGCGGTGATCGTGTCCGGGCGCTCAGCGGTCCGCGGACCTGGCTGCGCGGCCGGCCTTCAGTGCGGCCGTGGTGTCCACCACGCGGCGGGCCTGGAAGCGGGCCGCCTCCAGGGCCACGTCGTCGGGCGGGCCGCCGCCGGAGACGTGCGAGGTGCCGTACGGGTTGCCGGACCGGAACTGCACCGGATCGGTGTAGCCGGGCGGGACGATGATGCCGCCCCAGTGGTAGAAGACGTTTCCCAGTCCGAGGAGCGTGGACTCCTGGCCGCCGTGGGCGGTATTGCTGGCGGTGAAGGCCGAGTACACCTTGTCGGCGAGCTTGCCCTCCCGCCACAGCGGCCCGGTCGCGTCGATGAACGCCTTGATCTGCGTGGACGGGGTGCCAAAGCGGGTCGGCGTGCCGAAGAGCACCGCGTCCGCCCAGGCCAGGTCGTCGAGGCCGGCCTCGGTCACGTCGGCGGCGTCCCGCAGGTGCTGTACCCAGGCGGGGTTGGTCTCGATCGCCGCCGGGGGCGCCGTCTCGGCGACCCGGCGCAGCCGCACGTTGGCGCCGGCCTTCTCCGCACCCTCGGCGGCGGCCCTGGCCAGCGTGTGCAGGGTGCCGGTGGCGCTGTAGTAGATGATCGCTACGTTCACAGGTTCCATGCCCGGTCCGACGACGCGAACCCTCGTAGTGTGAGGCCCAGGCGTCCACCTCACACTCCGGCGCGCTGTGTCGTCAGCCTTAGAGGAGGTGGAGACCATGGAGGACGACGGCCTGAGCGCGATCATGAGCGAGCGGCGCCGGCTGATCAATCTGGCGTACCGGCTCCTCGGCTCGCTGGCCGACGCCGAGGACGTCGTGCAGGAGACGTACGCCCGCTGGTACGCGATGCCCCGCGCACGGCAGGAGGAAATCGAGTCACCCGGTGCCTGGCTGACCACGGTGGCCAGCCGCATCTGCCTCGACATGCTCGGCTCGGCCCGCGTCCGGCGCGAGCGCTACGTCGGCGAGTGGATCCCGGAGCCGGTGCCGGACAGCGCGGAGTGGACCACCGGTCGGCCGGCCGTCGACCCCGCCGACCGGGTCACCCTCGACGAGTCGATCAGCATGGCCTTCCTCGTGGTGCTCGACTCGATGACCCCGGCCGAGCGCGTCGCGTTCGTGCTGCACGACGTCTTCCGCTACCCGTTTGCCGAGGTGGGCGAGATCGTCGGCCGTACCCCGGCCGCGTGCCGCCAGCTCGCCACGTCGGCCCGCCGCCGCATCCGCGCGTCGCGGGCTCCCGCGACGCCGCACGGCCGGCGCGCCGCCCTGGTCCGCGACTTCAAGCGGGCCTGGGAGGCCAAGGACATCGAAGCCCTCGTCGGCCTCCTCGACCCGAACGTCACCGCGACCGGCGACGGCGGCGGCTTGGCCAGCGCCGAGCTACACCCGGTCGAGGGCGGCGAGCGGGTCGCGCGCTTCTTCGCCGGCCTCGCCGGCGGGGCGGCCGGCATCGTCCTCCTGGAGCGTACGGTCAACGGCCAGCCCGGCCTGGTGGCCCAGCTCGACGGGGTCACCGAGGCGGTCATCGCGTTCGAGGTGGCCGGCGACCGGATCACGCACATCTGGGGCGTGCGCAACCCGGACAAGCTCCGCCCCTGGAGGGCTGACTAGAGCTTTGGAGTTGGGATGGCCTCGGCGTCTCGTCGCGGATAAAGATCCAAACCCAGGGAAATCGAGCTACCGCGATGCCCGCCGTGGTCCAGACCGTCGCTCCCGCGGCCTCACCCTCCGCGGTTGGGCAAATCCCGGGTCGGGGTTGGGGTTGGGCTTGGACCGCGGACCTGGCAGCGCGGGTCGGGGATCTCGGCGAGCGCCAGCGAGCCGCCGACCTGCGCGGTGCCCGCGGGAGCATACGGTCCGCAGGTGACGCGGACCGGGGCAAGAACCGATCTTAAGCAATTGAATGTGACCCCGACCCTGAAAGATCTCTAGTCCTCGGCGGGGCGCAGGCGCCAGCCCACCGGGACCTTCGGCTTCGGCGGCTCGATCGTCATCGGGACCACCTTGCCGGTGCGGCGCAGCAGCAGCGACAGCACGGCCGCGCCGATCGAGAGGCCGCCGGCCACGTACCAGGCGAGCGCGTACGTGCCGAGCTGGTCGCGGATCAGGCCGGCCGAGGTGGCCGCCACCGCCGCGCCGATCTGGTGGGAGGCGAAGACCCAGCCGAAGACGACCGCGCCGCTGGCACCGAAGTACTCCCGGCACAGCGCGACCGTCGGCGGCACCGTGGCCACCCAGTCCAGGCCGTAGAAGATGATGAACACGAGCATGCTCGGGCCGGCGCTCTCGGCGAAGAGGCTGGGCAGCACGAGCAGCGAGCCGCCGCGCAGCGCGTAGTAGGCACCGAGCAGCACCCGGCTGTCCACCCGGTCGGTGAGCCAGCCCGACGCGATCGTACCGGCGATGTCGAAGAGCCCGACCAGCGCGAGCAGGCTGGCCGCGGTCGTCTCGGTCATGCCGTGGTCGTGCGCCGCCGGGATGAAGTGGGTGCCGACAAGGCCGTTCGTGGTGGCACCGCAGATCGCGAAGCCGCCGGCCAGCAGCCAGAACGCCCGGGTCCGCGCGGCCGCCCGCAGCGCGCCGAGGGCCCGCGCGGCCGCCCCGCCGGTGACCGGGGCCGGCTCCGGGTCCTCGTCCGGCGCGGCACCGTAGGCCGTCACGCCCAGGTCCGCGGGCCGGTCGCGCAGCCGCCACAGCACGAGGGGTACGACGGCGAGCGCGGACCCGGCCACGATCAGCGAGGCGGTGCGCCACCCGTTGGCCTCGATGACCGTGGCGAGCAGTGGCAGGAAGACGAGCTGCCCGGCCGCGCCGCCCGCGGTGAGCACGCCGGTGACCAGGCCGCGCCGCTTCACGAACCACCGCCCGGTGACCGTGGCCACGAACGCGAGCGCCATCGAGCCCGTACCAAGGCCGACCAGCACCCCCCAGCAGAGGATGAGCTGCCAGCTCGCGTTCATGAAGACGGTGAGGCCGCTGCCGGTCGCGACAAGCACGAGCGCGCCGCTCACCACCCGCCGGATGCCGAACTTCTCCATCAGCGCGGCCGCGAAGGGGGCGGTGAGCCCGTACAGGATCAGGTTGATGGAGACCGCGGCGGAGATCGTGGCGATCGGCCACCGGAACTCCTCGTGCAGCGGGTGCAGCATCACGGCCGGTGTGGCGCGGAAGCCGGCGGCGCCGACCAGCGCGACGAACGCGACGGCGGCGACGAGCCAGGCAGGGTGCAGGCGACGGGTCACCGTCCGAGTGTCGATCAAGGTGTACGTGAGAGCGAGTGGCCCGCGAGCCATCATGCGCAATAATCGGGCCATATACTCGCGCCATGGTGCTCGCCCCGGACGCACATCGCGTCGCCGTGCTCGCCCTCGACCACGTCGTCGGCCTCGACCTCGGCACCCCCGCCCAGGTGCTCGGCGCCGCCCGCGACGCCACCGGCGCCCGGCGGTACGCGATCGACACGTGTACGCCCACCGGCGGCCCGGTGCGCTCCGCCGCCCGCTTCCAGGTGCTGCCCGACCACGGGCTGGAGCTCACCGAGACGGCCGACACGGTGGTGGTGCCGGGGATACACGGCGGCCCGCCGCTGACCGAGGGCACCGTCGATCCCGCGGTGGGCGAGGCGCTGCGGGCCGCGCACGGCCGGGGCGCCCGCATCGTGTCGATCTGCACGGGTTCCTTCGTGCTCGCCGCCGCCGGACTCCTCGACGACCGCCCAGCGGCCACGCACTGGGCACACTCCGACGCGTTCCGCACGCTGTACCCGAAGGTCAAGCTCGACCCCGACGTGCTCTTCATCGACGACGGCGAGATCCTTACGTCGGCCGGCGTGGCCGCGGGCATCGACCTGTGCCTGCACATCATCCGCCGCGACCACGGCACCGAGGTGGCCAACCACGCCGCCCGCCGCTGCGTGGTGCCGCCGTGGCGGGAGGGCGGCCAGGCGCAGTACACCGAGCACCCGGTGCCGGAGATCGGCGCCACCGGCACCGCACCCACCCGCGAGTGGGCACTAGCTCGCCTGGACGAGCCGCTCACGCTGCGCGAGATGGCCGGGCACGCGCGGATGAGCGTGCGCACGTTCACCCGCCGCTTCCGCGAGGAGACCGGCGCCAGCCCCGCCCGCTGGCTGCTCCAGCAGCGCGTCGACCGCGCCCGGCTGCTGCTGGAGACCACCGACATCGGCGTCGACCAGGTCGCCCGCAGGTCCGGCTTCGGCACGGCCGCCGCGCTCCGCCAGCAGTTCCAGCTCTCGATCGGCGTCCCCCCGACGACATACCGCCGCACTTTCCGCGGCGCCTAGGGCCTGTTTCAAAAGGATTGTCGAGGCGAGCCGGGATCCAGGCGGCGATCCGGCAAGTCGGGCGCAAGGTCGCATACCGGTGTTGTATGCGGCCTTACGCCCGACGCCGCCGGTCGTCGTCTGGGCCCGGCGCAGCCCGGCAAGGATTTTGAAACAGGCCCTAGCCGCCTCACGGAGTCGCGGGTCATTCTCCGCGTACGTCTATCCACCTTGGACATTTAGGGCTACCGCGATGTCCGCCGCGGTCCGGACCTGACGCCACTCAGCCTGAGGCCACGCGGAGGTGCCAGGTCAGGGCAGTTCGTTGGGCGTCCATGGGCCGGCATGGCGCGAACGCGCCGGGAGGCAGGTAGCCCGACGCCGCGTCACCTGCTGCGCCCGCAGGTGCAGTGACGTCCTCCACGCCATGCTCCGCACCCAAAATCTCATACCAACCAAACCGGCCGACCAACCCGCCCTCACACCTTGACAAAACCCATAGAAACAACCAAGAAAATTGCAAATTCAAATATCCCTAGATCGACGAACATAACTGGTGGTCTTGGAGTTGATGCGAGACAATTAACGAGTGTCCAGCGAGGCGTTAGAGCAGCTGCGCGAGGTAGCCAGTAAATGCGCTACCGCGTCGGTCTGGACGCTGAGTGATGACGATCTTGTCGATTCCCTGGACGCCATCCACCAAGCGTTGCAAACGCTTACCGCAGCCCAGTTGCATGTGATCCGGGAAATCGACGGTCGCGGCCTGCCGATCGCGCAGCACGCGTCCAGCACGGCGGTGTGGTTGCGGGAGCGTCACCGGATCAGCATCCACGCCGCGAAACGGCTGGCCGACCTCGCGAGAGCGGTTGACGAGCGGCCCGCTCTCGACACCGCCCTGATCGCGGGTGCGGTCAACGCCGAGCAGGCCACGGTCATCGCCACTGCGGTCCGGGACCTTCCCGCCGACCTCGGCCCTGATCTGGTTGATGAGGCCGAGGCGGTGCTGATCGGTCAGGCCGAGCAGTTCGAGCCCACCATCCTGCGCAAGGCCGGCGAGCGGATCCTGACCCACGTGGCACCGGAGATCGCCGACGCCCGTGATGCTGCTGCGTTGCAGCGGCAGGAAGCCCGCGCCTGGCAGACTCGCGCGTTCCAGCTCACGCGCCTCGGCGACGGCCGTGTCCGGGTCACCGGCTGGCTGGACGAGGCCGGCGCGGCGACCGTCAACGCCGCCCTCGACCCGCTGTGCGCGCCCCGCCACGACGACGAACCACGTACCCCTGGCCAGCGGCGGGCGGATGCGTTGGTCGAGGTGTGCGACCTGGCCACCCGCACCGAGCAACTGCCGGACAACGGTGGGCAGCGGCCGCACGTGATGGTCACCGTTCCGTTCGAACTGCTCGAGCAGCAGTTCGGCGTCGGCGTGTTGGACACTGGTGGGCGGCTCAGCCCCACCCAGGTCCGCCAGATGGCCTGCGACGCGCAGATCATTCCGGCGGTGCTCGGCGGCGACGGGCAGGTCCTGGACCTAGGCCGGACGCGGCGGCTGATCAGCGGGTCGCTGCGGCGGGCGCTGGAGCTGCGTGACCGGGGATGCGCCTTCCCGGGCTGTGACCGGCCGCCGCGCTGGTGCGACGGGCACCACATCCAATCATGGGCCGACGGCGGAGCTACCAGCCTGGACAACAGCGTGCTGTTGTGCGGCTACCACCACCGGATCATCCATCGTGGACAGTGGATAGTCCGGCTTTGTGTCGAGGACGGCAGGCCGGAGTTCATCCCACCCGCCTACGTTGACCCACGGCAGCGACCCCGTCGAAACCCTTACCACCACCGGACGTGACTGCCACGGTCTAGTACTCCAGGCACTTCATGATCTTTGGCTCGTAGGGTCACTGGTTGGCCAGTTCGTCGAGGAGTTCGGCACTGGAGATCAGGGGTGCAAGGAGGTCTTGGACAATTGTCGACGAATGTCGATGGGCATGTTCGGCCAGGCAAGGGGACTGTTGAAGGTAGCGACGGATTCTCTCGACCCAGTGGGGGTGCCGGTCAGCCTGTCGCTATTCGTCCCATCGCTGTTCGGTTCGGCGTCGGCGAGCAGGTCGATGAGTCGGTGTTCGATGGCGGCGAGGGGTAGCTGCCATTGGGTCACGGGTGTCATTGTTCCTCCACGGCCCACCGCGCGTTCCAGTTCGCCCGACCCGCGGGGCCTTGTCGCTGGACGATCTCTAGAGTCCTTAGCGTGCTGGCGGCGGACTGGGGTGACGTACCCACCTGGCTCTCTTCGGTGGGGACGGTCTTCGCGCTGATCTTCGCGGCGCTTGCCGCGCTGGCCGCGCAGCGGGTGTACCGCATCGAGTCGGAACGGGACCGGGTGGCGGCCGACGCGCGGCGTGAGCAGGTGGCGTTCGCGCGGCGGACGCAGGCGGCGCTCGTGTCGGCGTGGTGGGGGCGCGGCGCGGACGGGTGGGGCGCCTTCGTGCGCAACGCCTCCGAGACGCCGGTCTACCAGGTCGGTCTTACCGTGCTGGACATCCACGACCCCAACGTCGGCGACCGCATCGACCTGCCGATCGTGCCGCCCTCGGCCCAACCGGTCTTCCAGCCCAGCGGGCTGACCGCCAGTCCGGGCGGGGACTACCGGGTCGAGGTGACGTTCACCGACTCGGCCGGCGTGCGGTGGATCCGCGACCAGCTCGGCCGCCTCTCCGAGCTCCGGCCGGAGGTGCTGATCTGGGCGGATGAGCGGCGGGCCAACGCGCTGCGGGCGTTCGCCGCGGACTTCCTCGCCGCCCACGGGGTACGGCTGCGTTTCCACACCGAGCAGATCGAGCGGCTCCAGGAGCGCCTGGTCAGCGGCGTCGACGGCGACGAGGTGCCGGACGTGGTGGTCGGCCCGCACGACTGGGTCGGCGACCTGGCCGAGCGCGGGCTGATCGAGCCGCTCGCGCTGTCGCAGCGGCGGCGGGAGGCGTTCCTGCCCTCGGCGGTGGAGGCGATGACCTGGAGGGGCGAGCTGTACGGCGTGCCGTACGCCCTCGACACCGCCGTGCTGCTGCGCAACACCGACCTGGCGCCCGAGCAGCCGGCGACGTTCGAGGACCTGCTCGCGTCGGGCGAGGCGCTGCGCGCGGCCGGGCGGGCTGACGAGGCGCTTGTCGTACAGGTGGGCGCGGGCGGCGATCCGTACTACATGTACCCGCTGCTGCTCGCCGCCGGCGGCTGGCTCTTCGGCCGGGGCGCGGACGGCCGGCCCGACGCGCGGCGGCTGGGCGCGACTGCGGCGGAGACGGTGGCCGGGTTCGAGCGCATCCGCGGGCTTGGGGCGCGGGGCTCCGGTGTACTCCGGCTGGAGATCGACAAGGAGCGGGCCACGGCGCTCTTCGAGGCGGGGCGCGCGCCTTACCTGATCTGTGCCTCGCGCGTGGTCAGCGACGCCCGCCGGGCCGGGCTGCCGTTCGCGGTGGGGCCGGTGCCGCCGTTCGCGGGCAACGAGCCGGTGCGGCCGTTCGTGTCGGTGCACGGGTTCTTCCTGACCCGCCGGGGGCGCAACAAGACGATCGCGCAGGACCTCGCCGCCCACTACCTGACCCGCACCGATGTGGCCCTGTCGCTGTACGACATCCAGCCCCGCCCACCGGCGCTGCGCAGCGCCCTGGACGAGGTGGTCGCGCGGGACCCGACGATGGCCGCCTTCTACGCCGAGTGCCGCGCCGGCGACCTGATGCCGTCGCTGCCGGAGATGCGGCAGGTGTGGAGCGCGCTCGGCAAGGCCGAGGTCGAGCTCGTCACGGGCGCCGCCACCGACCCGGTCGTACGCCGCCTGGCCCAATCCCTGCGCGAGGCCCTACCCGCCGCCGAACTCCCCGCACCCCGCCACCCACCCGAAAGCATTCCCCGAAAAATCTGATTATCAGATAGCATGGTCACGTGCGCATCATGACCGCCACCGAGGCGTCCCGGCGGTTCTCTGACCTGCTCGACGCGATCGAGCGGGGCGAGACCATCACGATCACCCGTGGCAATCACCCAGTCGCGGAGATCCGGCCAGCCCGCCGCCGCACCGGCGCGGACCTGCGCGCGGCCTTGGCTGACATACCCCCGCCCGATGATCGCTTCGCCGACGACATCGCCGATGCGCTGGGCCTGCTGACGACGGAGGGCAACGACCCGTGGGCCGCCGACTGATCCTGGACACCAACGTACTCATCGCGTATGAGCGCGGCACGATCGATCGTTCGGCACTCGACAACGACGAGATCGCCGTGGCCGCGGTGACTGTCGCTGAATATCGGGTCGGTATCGAGCTGGCTGGCACAGCCAAGCGCGCGGCGGACCGCGCCCGTGCGCTCGCGGCGATCATGTCCGTTGTGGACGTCCTTGACTACACCGAGCTGACGGCGGTCCAACACGCCCGTCTGATCGCCCACGTCCGGTCGACCGGGCTGCCGCGCGGCGCACATGACTTGATCATCGCGGCGCACGCCATAGAGTCAGGGCGGGCAGTCGTGAGCCTCGATGCCAAGGCCCGTTTCGACAGCCTTCCTGGGGTCTCGGTCGCCGAGGTGGCGTAGTGCCGGCTACGGCACGACGGTGACGGGCCATTTGCCGGTCTTAACCAGGCGGATGGCGAGCGAGCCGGCGAAGCGGTGACCGGCGCGCATCGACGCGCCCACGATCACGCCGTCGGCGTTGACCTCGTCGGCGAGGCGCACGATCTCGGTGTACGGGTCGCCGTAGACCTCGTGGAACGTCGCCTTGATCCCGGTCCACTCGCCGCCCTCGACGACCTGGCGGCGCAGGTCCTCGGCGAGTTCGTGGTCGGCCTGCCTCGCCACGGCCGCGGCGCCCGGTGCCAGGCCGACGAATGCGCTGGGGCGGGCGACGTACACGACCACGAGGCGGGAGCGCTGGCGGCGGGCCAGGCCGGCGGCGTACGCACCGGCGCGCAGCGATGTGATGGTGCCGTCGATGCCCACGAGGAGGACCTTGGGACCATCGGTCCCGAGCTCGAACTCGTGCGTCACGCGCCTAAGTATGGGGGTCGATCACGGGAGCAGCACGGCCGCACCGTTCACCCTGTCGCCGGCCAGGTCGGCGAGGGCGGTGTCGGCGGCGGTCAGCGGGTACGGCGTGACGGTGACGCGCAGCCGGTGGTTGGCGGCGAAGGTCAGGAAGTCCCGCCCGTCCTCACGGGTGTTGGCGGTGACGCTGCGCAGCTCGCGCTCCTGGAAGAGGTGCTTCTCGTAGTTGAGCGACGGGATGTCGGTCAGGGTCACGCCGGCGACCGCGAGGGTGCCGCCGCGGTCGAGGGCGGCGAGCGCGACGGGTACGAGGGTGCCGACCGGGGCGAAGAGGATCGCGGCGTCGAGCGGCTCGGGCGGCGGGTCGTAGGCGCCACCGGCCGAGGCGGCGCCCAGGTCGAGGGCGAGCTCGCGGGCGGCCGCCGCGCGGGTGAGCACGTGCACCCGCGCGCCCTGGGCGATCGCGACCTGGATGGCGAGGTGGGCGGAGGCGCCGAAGCCGTACACCCCGAGGCGGCCGCCGGGTGGCAGGTCGGCGCGGCGCAGCGCCCGGAAGCCGATGATGCCGGCGCAGAGCAGCGGCGCGACCTCGACGTCGGAGTACCGGTCGGGCAAGCGGTATACGTATGCGGCCGGCGCGACCGTGTACTCCGCGTACCCGCCGTCCGCGTCCCAGCCGGTGTAGCGGGACTCGGGGCAGAGGTTTTCGGCGCCGCGCATGCAGTACGGGCAGGTGCCGTCGGTGTGCCGCAGCCAGGCCACGCCGACCCGCTCCCCCAAGCTGAAGCCCTCGACGCCGGCGCCGAGCGCGACGACCTCGCCGACGATCTCGTGGCCGGGGATCACGTTGGGGCGGTGCACGGGCAGGTCGCCCTCTGCCACGTGCAGATCCGTGCGGCAGACGCCACACGCCCGTACCCGTAAAAGCAACTCGCCCGCCGCCGGCTCCGGACGGGGCCGGACCACCGCGCGCAGCGGGTTTGTGTCGATCGGACCCGGCTTCGGCACCTCCCAGGCCAGCATGTCGGTCACGTTGGCGATTGTTCCCGAAGGCGGTGTTGTGGCGGGCCGGTAACCGCGCAATGGACCGGGACCGCCGCCTCGCGCGTCACCTTGGTCGGCACCCACGCCGCCGCGGCCGCCGCGCCCACCACCAGCAGGCCGGCGCAGATGAGCATCGAGTTCCGGTACACGGGTGCGAGATCGCCCGCGTCGGTGAGGCTGCCGGTCCCGATGCCCGCGGCGAGCGGCAGCGTCGCGACGGCGAGCAGGCCGGCCGCGCGGGCGACCGCGTTGTTGACGCCGCTGGCGATGCCGGCGTTCCGCTCGGGCACCGAGCCGAGCGCGGTCGCGGTGAGCGGCGCCACGGTCAGCGACAGGCCGAGGCCGAGCAGGATCGCGGCGGGCAGCACGTCGACGAGGTACCCGGCGCCGGCGCCTACCCGGGCGAGCAGCAGGAGCGCGCCGGCGCAGACGAGCGGGCCGACGGTCATCGGGATGCGCGGGCCGATCCGCTGGCCGAGCGCGCCGGCCCGCGCGGAGAGCACGAGCATGAGCGCGGTGACCGGCAGCAGCGCGGTGCCGGCGGCGAGCGGGCTGTAGCCGGAGACCACCTGGAGGTTGAGCACGACGAGGAAGAAGACGCCGCCGAGGGCCGCGTACACGGCGAACGTGACGAGGTTGGCCGCGGTGAACGGCCGGATCCGGAACAGCTCCAGCGGCAGCATCGGGCGGCTCGAGCGGTGCTCGACGACGACGAACGCGGCGATCCCGCCCACCCCCACGGCCAGCGCGGCGAGTACCGCTGGCGAGCCAGGACCCTCCGCCGCCCAGGCGGTAAAACCGTATGTGAGGCCAGCCAGCCCAGCCGCGCCCGTGAGCAGACCGGCGACGTCAAACCCACGCAACGCGGCGAAGGCACTCGAGCCGGCGGCGGACAGCACAGCCGCGGGGTTGGACGACTCGGGTACGTGGCGGAGCGCGACGAAGATGACCAGCGCGGCGAGCGGCACGTTGATCAGGAAGACCAGCCGCCACGAGGCGGCCTCGACGAGCCAGCCGCCGAGGAACGGGCCGATCGCCCCGGCCACCCCGGCCATGCCGGACCACGCGCCGATCGCCTTGGCCCGGTCGTCCGCCTCGAACGACGCCTCCAGGATCGCGAGGGAGCCGGGCGTCAGCAGCGCGCCGCCGATGCCCTGTAGGACGCGGGCGGCGATGAGCGTCTCCACGTTCGGCGCGAGGCCGCAGAGCAGCGACGCGACCGCGAACCAGGCGATGCCGACGACGAATATCCGGCGCCGCCCGAACCTGTCGCCGAGCGAGCCGCCGAGCAGGATGAGGGCGGCGAGGCTGAGCGTGTAGCCGTTGACCGTCCACTGGAGGGCGGCCGCGCCGGCCCCGAAGTCGTCGCCGATCCGGGGCAGCGCGATGTTGACCACGGTCGCGTCGAGAAATGTGAGACCAGACCCGAGCACGGTGGCCAGCAGCACCCAACGGCCGGCCGGCTCCGCGTACCGCACCATGATCACATGGTACGACTGTCTGCTATCTGATGCGTTCCCCCTGTGGCAGCGCGGTGTCGAGCGGGACCTCGGGCGCCCGGACGAGTCCTAGTTGGACGGTCTCGCGCTGGAGTACGGAGTTGAGCGCCCAGTCAGCCGCCGTGCGCACCCTGTTGCCGGGCATCGCGAGCAGGTGATAGCCGGCGGTGACCGCCTTCGCCACCGGCCCGCCGAGCGGGATGCCGAACGGGTCGGCCGCCGCCTGCACACCCCCGAGGTCCACGACGAAGCCGAGGTCGTGGTGCTTGTACGCGCGTTGCAGGCCCACGCCGTACGAGGCGGCGACGTTGTGCGCGGCGAGCTTGCCCTGCCGCTGGGCGTGCTGCGCGGTCATCGCGGTGATCTCGCCGGGCCGGGTGAGGTCGGGCACCGCGGCGGCGTCACCGCAGGCGAACACCTCGGGGCGGCCGGGCACGTTCAGGTACTCGTCGACGACGAGCCGCCCCTTGTTGGTCATCAGGCCGAGGTCCGCGACGAGCGGGTCGGGGCGCACGCCCACGCACCACGCGAGCGTGCGGGTGGGCACGAAGCTGCCGTCGGTCAGGTACACGCCGTCGTGGGTCGCCTCCTTCACCGAGGTGCCCATCCGCACGTCGACGTCGCGCTCGCGCAGCACCCGGTCCGCGGTGCGCGACAGCCGCATGTCGAGCTCGGGCAGCACCCGGTCGGACACGTCCAGCAGCATCCAGCGCACCGCGTCGTCGGCGAGGCGGGGGTGGCGCATGAGCAGGTCGCGGGTGAAGAGCGCGCCGTGCGCGGCCACCTCGGTGCCCGTATAGCCGGCACCCACCACCACGAACGTGAGCCGCGCCGCCCGCTCCTCCCGATCGTCGGTGGCGTCGGCCAACTCGACCTGGCGGGTGACGTGGTCGCGCAGGTAGAGGGCCTCGAAGATGCCGCGGAACCCGTGCGCGTGCTCGGCCACCCCGGGGATCGGCAGGAGCTTGTTGACGCTGCCCAGGGCGAGCACGAGCCGGTCGTACCGCAGCTCGCCGGTGCCGTCCTCCGGGTCTGTGTACTGGACCCGCCGCCGGTCGAGGTCGACGCCGGTCGCCTTGCCCAGCACGAGCCGCACCCCGCCGCCGATCGTGGCCGGTATCGACACCGCGATCCGCCGCGGCTCGAGGCCGGACGCCGCCACCTCGGGCAGCAGCGGCAGGTACAGGAAGTAGTCGGTCGGATTGAGGAGCATGATGTCCGCCGCACCCCGGGCCAGCCGGGCGAGCTTCCGTGCGCAGTGGTAGCCGGCGAACCCGGCACCGACGATGACGATCCGCGGACGAGCCATTGATCAACCTCTCCTGCTCGGTTTGGCGAGGGCTCCTTCGGGTTACCTCATGTGTGGCGCCGTACGGCCGGCCGTGCCGGTCTCCTCCCCGGGTGGCGCCAGGCGGGGCCCGGTCGGCAGGGACGCGAAAGCACGAGCCCGGGTCCCGCTCAAATCCCATGCGTCTGCTACCCGGGTGGGGTTGCGGCAAACCTCGGTACGCTGCGGCTGTGGATTCCCCGCTCGACCTGACGTACGCGCAGGTGCTCGGCTACCGCCCGCTCAGCCTGGACCTGCACGTCCCCGCCGGCGAGGGCCCGTGGCCGCTCGTCGTCTGGGTGCACGGCGGCGGGTGGCGCACCGGCGACCGCCGCACCCTGCCCAGCACCTACGCGGAGCTGGGCTTCTTCGCGCGCATGCGGCGACGGGGGTACGCGGTCGCGAGCGTCGACTACCGGCTCTCGGCGGAGGCCCGGTTCCCGGCGCAGCTGCACGACGTGAAGGCGGCGATCCGGTGGCTCCGCGCCAACGCCGCCGACCTCGCGCTGGACGCCGACCGCGTCGCGTTGTGGGGCGAGTCCGCCGGCGGGCACCTTGTCGCGCTGGCGGGGCTGACCGCGGACGCGCCCGATCCGTTCGTCGAGGGCGAGGTGGGACTGACCGGCGTGTCGAGCGCCGTGCACGCCGTCGTCAACTGGTACGGCGTCGCCGACCTGGTGGGGCTGGACCGGAAGGACCCGGAGAGCCCGGAGGCGCTGCTGCTGGGCGGGCAGCCGGGGCACCTCCCGGAGCTTGCCGCGCTGGCCAGCCCGGCCGAGCACGCCCACGCGGAGGCCCCGCCCTTCCTGTGCGTACACGGCGTGGCGGACAAGGTCGTCCCGTACTCGCAGAGCGAACACCTGGCGGCGGTGCTGCACGCGTACGGCACGCGGTGCGACCTGCGGCCGGTGCCCGGCGCGGACCACATCTTCGAGGGCACCGACGACGTGGGCGCCCTGATCGAAACGTCACTCGACTTCCTCGACGACGTCCTCAAACTTCCGTAGAGGAAGCGGCAGCTCGAGCCTTGCCCACAACCCCTCTTCCACGATCAATTCCACGATCGAAGAGCTTTGAGCTACCGCGACGCCCGCCGGGCACCGGACCGCTGCTCCCGCGGCCTCACCCTCCGCGGCGACAAGCCCATTCCCCGTGTGGGCCGGCAGGGCACGACCCGCATGCGCCCGGTGTGCTGGTGCTGGCCGTGAGTGAGCGGGCGAAGCCCGGAGTAGATGTCATATGGGCGGGGTATGGTCGCGACCGTGCCACATCTCGAATCGGTAACGGCGAGCTCACGGGGGAGGGTGGTCACGGACCGGTCCGGCGCCGAAGGGTATGTCGGGCGGGTCTGTTTCAAGACCGGACCTCCCCGCCGCCTCGGCATCGAGCTCGAATGGACCGTTCACCACACCGAAGACCCGTCCCGACCTCTCGACCCTGCCGCGCTTGCCGCGGCCCTCGGTGACCACGCTCCGCGTACATTGCGGCCGGACAGTCCGCACCTCGCGCTACCGCGGGGCGGCACCGTCACCGTCGAGCCGGGCGGCCAGGTGGAGATCTCCACCCCGCCCGAGTCCTCCCTCTCCCGATTGCACGCCGGCACGGCGTCCGACATCGACTACGTCGCGGACCGCCTGGCCGGCGCCGGCCTGCGCCTCGGCGACCACGGGTGCGACCCGCACCGGCCGGCGCGGCGCGTGCTGCACACCCCGCGCTACGCCGCCATGGAGCGCGCCTTCGACCGCATCGGGCCGCACGGCCGCTCGTGGATGTCCGGGTCCGCCGGGCTCCAGGTCTGCCTCGACGCGGGTACCACCGACCGGGTCGCCGCCCGCTGGACCGCGCTGCACCGGCTCGGTCCGGTGCTGGTGGCCCTGTTCGCCAACTCGCCCCGCCAGGCCGGGCGGGACACCGGGTGGGCGTCGAGCCGGGTGCGCACCTGGTTCGACACCGACCCGAGCCGCACCCATCCCCCGCCACCCGGCGACGGGGAGGCGGGCTCGTGGGCCGGGCGCATCCTCGACACGCCAGTGCTCTTCGTCCGGGAGGGCGAGGACATGCACGACCCGCCGGCGCCGGTGACGTTCGCCGGCTGGATCGCCGGTGCTCCGGGCGCGCCGGACCGGCCACCCACCTACGACGACCTCGACTACCACCTGTCCACGCTCTTCACGCCCGTCCGGGCCCGGGCTACCTCGAAGTCCGCTACCTCGATGCCCAGCCGTCCGGCGACTGGTTCACCCCCGTTGCCGTACTAGCCGCGCTTTTCGCCCGTGAGGAGACGGTGGACGAAGCGTCCGAACGCGCCCTGCCCGCCGCGGACCGATGGGTGGCGGCGGCGCGCGACGGCCTCGCGGACCCGGTGATCGGCGCGGTCGCGCCGCGGGTCGTGGAGCTCGCCCGCAAGTCCCTCGCCGACACCGACCTCACCGCCGCGCAGGCCGGCGCGGTGGACGACCGGCTACAGGAGGCCGCGCAGTGACTGACATCGATGTACGTCTGCTTGTCGCCGCCGAGCTGGACCGCACCCGCCGGCGCAGCGTCGTGCTGACCGACGCCGTGGACGACGACGACCTGGTCCGCCAGCACTCCCCGCTCATGTCGCCGCTGGTGTGGGATCTCGCCCACGTCGGCAACCAGGAGGAGCTGTGGCTGGTCCGCGACGTCGGCGGGCGCGAGCCGGTGCGGCAGGACATCGACCACCTGTACGACGCGTTCCAGCACCCGCGCAAGGACCGCCCCCAGCTGCCGCTGCTCGGGCCGGCCGAGGCGCGGGCCTACACCCGTACCGTGCGCGACAAGGTGCTCGACCTGCTCGACCGGGTGCCCCTCGAAGGGCGGCCGATCGTCGAGCGGGGGTTCGCGTTCGGCATGATCGTGCAGCACGAGCAGCAGCACGACGAGACGATGCTCGCCACCCACCAGCTCCGGGTCGGGCCGCCGGTGCTCCAGGCCGCGCCGCCACCGCGCGCCGCGGCCGCCGTCGGCGGTGAGGCGCTGATCCCGGCCGGGCCCTTCACGATGGGTACCTCCGCGGAGCCCTGGGCGCTGGACAACGAGCGGCCGGCGCACACCGTCGACCTGCCGGCGTACCTGATCGACCGCGCGCCGGTGACGAACGCCCAGTACCAGGAGTTCGTCGACGCGGGCGGCTACGCGAACCCGCGCTGGTGGAGCACCGAGGGGTGGGCGCATCGAATGCGGGCCGGGCTGTTCGGGCCGATGCACTGGCACGGCGACGGCACGTACACCCGCTTCGGCCGGCGCGAGCCGCTCGTGTCGGCCGAGCCGGTGGTGCACGTCTGCTGGTACGAGGCGGAGGCGTACGCGGCGTGGGCCGGCAAGCGGCTGCCGACCGAGGCGGAGTGGGAGAAGGCGGCCCGCTTCGACCCGGCGACCGGGCGGTCGCGGCGCTACCCGTGGGGCGACGAGGACCCGAGGAGCGGCACGCGAACCTGGGGCAGCGCCACCTCTCCCCCGCGCCCGCCGGCGCCTACCCGGAGGGTGCCTCGCCGGCCGGCGTACACCAGCTGATCGGTGACGTGTGGGAGTGGACGTCGTCCGACTTCGGCGGCTACCCCGGGTTCGCCCCGTTCCCGTACCGGGAGTACTCGGAGGTGTTCTTCGGGCCGGAGTACAAGGTGCTGCGCGGCGGCTCGTTCGGCACGGACAAGGCGGCCTGCCGGGGCACGTTCCGCAACTGGGACTACCCGATCCGGCGGCAGATCTTCAGCGGCTTCCGGTGCGCCCGGTCGGCTTCCCCGGAGCTCGCCTAGTGTGCCGCCACCTCGCGTACGTGGGGCCGCCGGTGACCCTGGCGGCCCTGCTGCTCGACCCGCCGCACTCACTGCTGCGCCAGTCCTGGGCGCCGCGTGACATGCGCGGCGGCGGCACGATCAACGCGGACGGCTTCGGCGTGGGCTACTACACCCACGCCGGGCCGGTCCGGTACCGCCGCGCGAGTCCGATGTGGAGCGACAGCGCGCTGCCCGAACTGGCCCGGGTCACCACGTCTGGCGCTGTCCTCGCCGCGGTCCGTTCGGCGACGGTCGGCATGCCGGTGACCGAAGGCGCGTGCGCCCCGTTCCACGACGGGAACTGGCTCTTCAGCCACAACGGGCGGGTGTTCGGGTGGCCGTCGAGCGTGGCCAAGCTCGCCGAACGCCTGCCCGTCACCGACCTGCTCACGCTCGACGCGCCCACCGACGCCGCGTTCCTCTGGGCGCTGCTGCGGCACCGGCTGCGCGGCGGCGCCGACCCGGCCGAGGCGCTCGCCGCCACGGTGTCCGAAGTGGACGCCGCCGCGCCCGGGTCGCGGCTCAACCTCCTGCTGACCGACGGCCGCCGCGTCTACGCCACGACCGCCGGCCATTCCCTGTCCCTGCGCCTGGACAAGAGCGCGGTGGTCGTCGCGTCCGAGCCGTACGACGACGACCCCGCCTGGCGCCCCGTACCCGACCGTTCGCTCGTGGTGGCCGACCCGACGACCCACACCGTGGAGGACCTGTGAGGCTCGACATCCACCTGACCGACGCCGATCTGGCCCGGTCGCTGCGCGACGACGCCCGTGCCGGGCTGACCGCGACCCCGAAGACCCTCCCGCCGAAGTGGTTCTACGACAGCCGAGGCAGCGAGCTCTTCGAGCGGATCACCGAGCTGCCCGAGTACTACCCGACCCGGGCCGAGCGGGCCGCGCTCACCGCCCACGCCGCCGAGATCGCCGAGGTCACCAGCGCGAAGACGCTCGTCGAGCTCGGCTCCGGCTCGTCCGACAAGACCCGGCTGCTGCTCGACGCGCTGCACCGGCACGGCACGCTGGGCCGCTTCGTACCGCTGGACGTCTCCGAGCCGGCCCTCCGCGCGGCCGCCACCGCGATCGACGCCGACTACCCCGACCTCGACGTGAACGCGATCGCCGGCGACTTCACCCGCCACCTTGACGAGATACCGGCCGGTGACGGGCGACTCGTCGTCTTCCTGGGCGGCACGATCGGCAACTTCGAGCCGCCCGAGCGGGCCCGCTTCCTGCGCGACCTGCGCGCGGTACTGCACCCGGGCGAGTGGTTCCTGCTCGGCACCGACCTGGTCAAGGACGAGGCCACGCTCGTCGCGGCGTACGACGACAGCGCCGGCGTCACCGCCGACTTCAACCGCAACGTGCTGCGGGTGCTCAACCGCCAGCTCGGCGCCGACTTCGACCCGGAGGCGTTCGCGCACGTGGCGCTCTGGGACCCGGAGCAGGAGTGGATCGAGATGCGGCTGCGGGCGACCCGACCCATGCGGGTACGGGTGACGGGGCTCGACCTCTCGATCGAGTTCGCCGAGGGCGAGGAGCTGTACACGGAGGTGTCGGCCAAGTTCCGCCGGGAGGGCATCGCGGGCGAGCTGGCCGCGGCCGGGTTCAACCCGATGCGGTGGTGGACCGACCCGCAGGGACGGTTCGGGGTCACGCTGGCCCGGGCCCGATGACGATCGACGTCGAGCGGGCGCGGCGGGAGACGCCGGGGTGCGCCCGGGTGGTGCACTTCAACAACGCCGGCGCCGCCCTCCCGCCCGCCGCCGTCACCGACGCGGTCGTCGACCACCTGCGCCTGGAAGAACACATCGGCGGGTACGAGGCGGCGGAGGCGGCCGAGGCCGAGGTGGGGAACGCGTACACGGCGATCGCCCGGCTCCTCGGCTGCGCGCCGCACGAGGTCGCGGTCGTGGAAAACGCCACCCGCGGCTGGGACATGGCGTTCTACGCGTTCGACTTCCGGCCCGGCGACCGCATCCTGACCATCCGCACCGAGTACGCGAGCAACGTGATCGCCCTGCTCCAGGTGGCCGCCCGTACCGGTGCGGTGATCGAGGTGCTGGAGACCGACGAGTACGGCCTGCCCGATCTCGACGACCTCGCCCGCGAGCTGGAGCGGGGCGCCGCGCTCGTCGCGGTCACCCACGTGCCCACGCACAGCGGGCTCGTCAACCCGGCCGCCGAGATCGGCGCGCTGGCCCGGGCGGCCGGCGTGCCGTACCTGCTGGACGCCTGCCAGTCGGTCGGCCAGCTCCCGGTCGACGTGGCGGCGATCGGGTGCGACATGCTGTCCGCCACGGGCCGCAAGTTCCTGCGCGGGCCGCGTGGCACCGGCTTCCTGTACGTCTCCGACCGGCTCGTCGAGCGCCTCGTGCCGCCGTTCCTGGATCTGCACGCGGCGACCTGGACCGCGCCGGACGCGTACGAGATCCGCCCGGACGCCCGGCGCTTCGAGACCTGGGAGACCAACTACGCCGGCAAGATCGGGCTCGGCGTGGCGGTCGACTACGCGCTCGGGTGGGGACTCGACGCGATCGAGGTACGGGTCACCGCCCTCGCGGAAGGGCTGCGGTCGCAGCTGCGCGAGGTACCCGGCGTGACCGTGCGGGACGAGGGGACGCGGCGGTGCGGCATCGTCACGTTCACAGTGGACGGGGTGCCGGCGGCCGAGGTGCGGCGGCGGCTGGGGGCGGCGGGGATCAACACGAGCGTCTCGCCGATGGAGTACGCCCGTTTCGACCTCGCCGCCCGCGGCCTGCCCGACCTCGTCCGCGCCTCGGTGCACTACTACAACACCGAGGACGAGCTGGACCGCCTCACCGCCGTGCTACGGCAGTAGCACCGCACCGACACCGGGTACCGCCTGGGCCCGTGCCTCGGCGAGGAGAGCGGCCGCCGCGTCGCGGCCGTTCTCCCCGGTGCGGGACATCCGGGCGGCGATCAGCCCGGCCACGATCGGCGTGGAGAACGACGTGCCGCTCCACGCCGCCATCCCGTCGAACGTCTCCACCCTCGGCTGCGGCAGCGTGGGCGGGATGTTCGGCGGCTCCTGGTAGGTGAACCTCCCGTCCGGGAACGCGTTGACCAGGTCGGTGCCGGGTGCGTACACGTCGACCCACCCGCCGAAGTTGCTGAAGTCGGCCCGGCTGCGCCAGTCGGTGCCGAGCGCGCCGACCGACACCGTGTACGGCGCGGCCGCCGGCCAGAAGAAGTGCCGGTCGCCGTCGTTTCCCGCCGCCACCACAAGCGCGACGCCCTTGTGCTGGCTCAGCCGCCGCTCGTTGAAGACCTTGAACGCGAGCAGACCGCCGGCGTACGAACGGGTGCCGGCCGACATGCTGATGATGTCCGGAAACTCGGTGGCGAGGGCGTGGTCGAGGTTTTGCACCAGCGTCGACTCCCAGGTCGCGCCGCCTCGGCTGAAGTGGCTCAGCACGCGCACCTCGGCCCGGGGCGCCACCGTCCGGACCAGACCGGCGATGAACGTGCCGTGCCCCGCGTACGGGTCGAGCACCCGGTCATGCTTGATCAGTGGGTCGGTCTCGCCGGTGACCCCGCGCAGCCAGTGCGGCACGGCGCGCATGTCGTTGTCGAACCCCGTGTCGATCACCACGACCTTGACGCCGGCGCCGGCGGCCGGGTCGGTGGCTAGCGGCGGGTACGGCGCACCGCCCTGCGCGACCGGCTCCGGCTCGGTCGCCGGACACGTCGCCGCGTCACCGGAAATGTGCACCATGTGGTCGGGCGCGGCCCAGCCGGCCCCGATCCCCGCGATGTCGAACTCGTCGTTGCCCTCCTGCACCAGGTTGAGCGCGTCGTGCGTGCCCATGTCACGGAGCCACATCAGGCGGACACCGTCGACCACCTGCTCGACCTGGTCCCGCTCCCGTGCCGGGGGCGGGGTCGCGGTACGGCGGGCGTTACGGAGCCGCTGCGTGTACCGGTCCAGGATGGACCGGACTTCCCCCACGGCCTCCTCGCGGACCAGCATGCAGCCCTTGCGGTACATGTAGTGGATCTCCGCCGGCTGTCCGCTGCGGACGATCCCCACTTCGTCCGCACCGCCCATCGCGCGGATCGCGTGGTCAGCCTGTATCTGTTCGGTCGATCTCGACTTGTCTGTGGACTTATCAGCCACGACACCCTCCCCGGTGTCTAAATCGTTCCCCTGGAATTCCTACGATGTTCTGGTGGACGAGGCACTGCTCGCTCTCGCCGTGTCACGCCCGGCCGACGCGCTCGCTCGGGCCGGGCAGGTGCTCGCCCAGCGTCCGGACCCGACCACCGCATCAATCGCACACCAAGCGCGGGCGATCGTACTGCGCGACTCCGGACGGGTTGACGACGCCATCGCCGAACTGCGCGCCGCCCTCCGTGCCGCCCGGCAGTCCCCCTCCGCCGAGCGGACCGTCGACGTGCAGGCCACCCTGGGCGCGACGCTCGGGTTCGCCGGGCGTACGGCACAGGGTCTGACCATGTTGGACACCGCGGTCGCGGGCTCCGCGGGCGGGGTCCACACCGGCCGGGTGCTGATGCGCCGGGCCAGCCTGTTGCGCTTGCTGGGTCGGTACGACGAGGCGCTCGCCGACCTGCGCCGCGCGATCGACCTGCTGCACCGCGGCGGCGACCTGGTCTGGGAGGCCCGCTCGCGTACCCACCGCTTCCTCGTGTACGCCGCGCTCGGTCAGGCCGCCCGCGCCGACCGCGACCTCGCCATCGCCGAGCGGCTCCTGGCCGAGGCGGGGCAGGAGATGGAGTCGGCGATGGCGGTGCACAGCCGCGCCGACCTGGCCCTCCAGGGCGGCGACATCCCGCGCGCGCTGGGCTTCCTGGACGAGGCCGCCGAGCGGTACACGGGGCTCGGGGTCAACCGCCCCAACCTCGCCATCGACCGGTGCGCGGTGCTGCTCGCCGCGGGTCTGGCCGGCGAGGCGGTCGCCGTGGCCGACGAGGCGGTCAGGCGCGCCGGCACCGGCGGCGAGCGTACGAAGGTGGCGGAGCTGCTGCTCGCGGCCGCCCGGGCGGCGCTGGCCACCGGTCGCTTCCCAGAGTCTTCGGAGCGGGCGGCGGCCGCCCGTGACCTCTTCCGGAGGCAGGGCCGGCAGTGGTGGCACGCCCGCGCGGCGTTCGTCGTGGCGCAGGCCCGGCACGCGGGCGGCGAGCGCGGCGGCCGCCTCCTGCGGCAGGCCGTCGACCTGGCGCACCGGCTGGACGCGCTGCGGGCCGAGGAGGCGCCGGCCGCGCACCTGCTGGCGGGGCGGCTCGCCGCCGGGCTGGGGAAGGCCGCCGACGCGGAGCGCCACCTGGCGAGCGCGGCCCGCTTCCGGCACCGCGGCCCCGCGTTCGGGCACGCCGCCGGCTGGCTGGCTCAGGCGCTGCGCGCGCAGGCCCGGGGCGACACCGCCGCGACACTCGTCGCCTGCCGCCGAGGGCTTGTCGCCGCGGGTGAGCACCAGCGCACGCTCGGCGCGCCGGAGTTGCGGGCGCACGCCGCCGCGTACGGTACGGAGCTTGTCGCGATCGCGCTGCGCCACGCCGTCCAGCGGAGCGACGGGCGGATGCTGCTGAAGTGGACCGAGCGGTGGCGGGCCAGCGCGCTCGCCGTACCACCGGCGCTGCCGCCGGACGACCCGGAGCTTGTCGCCGAGCTGGGTTCGCTGCGCGCGGTCGTACGCCGCCTCGAAACCGCCCGGGCTGAGGGTGCGCCGATCGCGGCCCTCGACCACGAGCGGGACACGCTGGAGGCGTCGATCCGGGCGCGCACCCGGCGAGCGGCGGGTGACCCGGCCGGCGGCGGCTTCGCCGGTACCGACCTCGCCGCGCTCCTGGACGGGCTGGGCGGGTACCGGCTGGCCGAGCTGACCGCGGTCGACGGCGTCCTCTACGCCACCACGGTCGTCGGCCGGCGGGTCCGCATGCACGCCATCGGGTCGGTCGCGGACGCCGAGCGGGAGGTGGACCTGGCCCGGTTCATGCTGCGCCGGCTCGCCCACGGCCGGGCGCCGCGCGGCACGCTGGGCCGCCTCGACCTGGCCGGGACGGCGCTCCAGCGGGCGCTGCTCGGCCCGGCCGCCGCCGACCTCGCCGGTGCCGACCCGGTCGTCGTGGTGCCGCCCGCGCAGCTGCACGCGGTGCCGTGGGCGCTGCTCCCGGCGCTGCGCGGGACCCCGCTCGCGGTCGCCCCGTCCGCCGCCACCTGGCTGCGCGCCGGTGCCGTACCGGCGCCGCGCCGGCGCCGTGTGACGCTTGTCGGCGGCCCGGGCCTCGACGCGAGCGCGGTCGAGCTGAAGCAGCTCTCCGCCATCTACCCGGACGCCACCGTGCTCAGCGACGGCGCCGCCACGGCCGCCGGGACGCTCGCCGCGCTGGACGGGGCGTGGACCGCGCACGTGGCCGCGCACGGCACCTTCCACAGTGAAAACCCGCTCTTCTCCGCGCTGTCGCTGGACGACGGGCCGCTGATGGTGCACGACCTGGGACGGCTGCGCCGCGCGCCGCTGCGGCTGGTGCTGTCCAGCTGCGAGTCGGGCGTGGCCGGTACCGTCACCGCCGGCTCTGTCGCGGCCTCCACCCCCGGGGCGTCCGTCGTCGACGAGCTGCTCGGCATGGTGACCGCGCTCGTGCCGCTCGGCACGGCGAGCATCCTGGCCAGCATCGTACCGGTGCACGACGGCGCCACCGCCCCGCTGATGGTCGCCTTCCACGAGCGGCTGCGGGCGGGTGCGTCCTTCGCCGAGGCGCTGCTTGGGGTGCGTAGCGCCGCCGGCGACGACCCGGTCGCGGTCGCCACGGCCCTGTCCTTCCTCGCCCTCGGGCGGTGAGATCACGCGAGGGCCCCGCAGATCACGCGGGGCCGGCTCTACGGTCACGCCACCAGCCACGACGTCCGTACCATCTGGCCGATCTCGGACCTGTAGCGCAGGCGGATCGGGCCCGGCGGCACGCCGTCGGCGACGAAGCGGCCCAGCTCGTCGACGTCGACATCGAGGCTGCCACCGTCGCCGCGCTCCACGCCGCACTCGCTCACCGGGCCGGTGAACTGCCCGATCATCCGCAGCCCCGGGCCGGCCGGGGTCAGGTCGACGTCGACCTGCACGCCGCCGCCGTCGAAGGTCAGCAGGCGCGTCTCCTCGCCCCCCGGACCCCGCACCGCCTCGTAGAGCAGGCCGGAGCCGGCGTCGGCCGAGTCGGCGACAAGCTCGGCGAGCTCGTGGTCCAGGTGGCGGGTGAAGATCGCGGCCCGGGCGGCCTCGATCACGCTCGGCGGCACCGGGTCGACCTCGGCGGCGATCCGCCGCAGCTCGGCCATCAGGGCGTCGTCATCGAGCTCGCCCACACTGACATAGGTGGTCATG
This sequence comes from Phytohabitans flavus, assembly GCF_011764545.1. Classification (GTDB taxonomy): domain Bacteria; phylum Actinomycetota; class Actinomycetes; order Mycobacteriales; family Micromonosporaceae; genus Phytohabitans; species Phytohabitans flavus. The sequence continues at coordinate 3,706,478 of NZ_AP022870.1, forward strand.
GCGGCCTCCTCAAACGCTTCCCGCTGATGGGGCCTCGAACGGATGCGCCCCGGTCAGCATGATCTTGCGAAGGTTGTCGAGGCAGCGGCGCCGCGTCGGGCCGATGCCGCCGATCGGCATGTCGAGCGCCTCGGAGATCTCCGCGTACGACGGTGCGGGGTCGGCCATCAGCATCCGCAGCAGCGACTGGCAGCGCGGCCCCATCCTCTTGAACGCCCGCCACAGCGCGGCGTCCCGCTCTTGCAGCAGCAGCGCCTCGTCGAGCGCGGCCGTGTCGCCGGCCAGCTGGTCCCAGCCCTCGGCGGCCACCACCCGCGCGCGGCGCCGCAGCACCGCCAGGCACTCCCGCCGCATCGTGGTCGCCAGCCAGGAGCCGACCCGCCCCGGGTCACGCAGCCCGTCGAGCGCCTCCACCAGCCGCAGCCACGTGGTCTGCACCGCGTCGGCCGCGTCCGCCTCGCTCAGCCGCATGCCCCGCGCCACCGACCAGAGCAGGCTCACGTACCGATCGGTCAGCGCCACCCACGCCTCGTTGTCGCCATCCCGCACTCGCTCCACGAGATCGCGTGCATCCGCCTCCGCCAATGGGTCCATCCCGTCCCCCGGATCGCCGGCCCCATTCTCGCGAACGGCCTGGCAGCACGTCCACGACGCGCCCCGGGACGGTGCTGATTTGACGGGATCGACGTTGGCATCACGCGGACATGAGCGGTTCACACGTCCCGCTGATACACGCGGTCCGGTAATTGATCGCTGGCGCGTGTCCGTTTCGTTCAGACCAGGGCTGTTTTAGGCCTTAAGACGCTGGCTGGGCCTTACGACGCTGGCTTCCGCGCCTCGATGAGGAAGCGGCGGCTGTACGCCACGAATGCCCCCTCGGCGTGGATCCGGTCGTGCATCGCCCGGAGCTTGTCGCGGTACGCCTCGACGGTGAACCCGGGCACGGTCCAGATCACCTTGCGCAGGAAATGCACGACCGCGCCGATGTCGAAGAACTCCGCCCGCAGCGTCGCCTCCCGCAGGTCGACCACGCTCAGCCCGGCCGCCTCCGCCGCGGCGACCGTCCGGCCCGTCTCACGGGCGGGGTTCGCCGGCACGGGTCCCATCATCGCCTCGGTCAGCTCGCGCATTGTGCCGCTGCCGACCTGCTGCGACAGGAACGAACCGCCGGGCCGCAGCACCCGCGCGATCTCGTCCCACCGGGTGAGCACCGGGTGACGGCTCACCACCAGGTCGAACGACTCCGCCGGAAACGGCAGCTCAGCGTCGTCCGCCACCTCGTACACCGTCCCGCCCAGCGGCGCCAGGTTGCGCCGGGCCACCTCGACGTTGGGCGGCCACGACTCGGTGGCCGCGAGGCGCGGCGGCGCCGTGGGGATGGTGGCGAGCACCTCCCCGCCGCCGGTCTGGACGTCGAGGCCCGCCTCCACGGTGGACATGCGGCCGCCGATCAGCCGCGCGTACCCCCAGGGTGGCCGCTCCTCCGTCGCCCGCCCGGCGAACCAGGAGAAGTCCCAACCCTCGACGGGCGCGGCCGCCCCTTCGTCGACAAGCTCTTCGAATGTGGACACGCTCCCAGCCTGCCGATCTCCGCTGGGCGGCGCCTCCCAATTTCTCACGAGCGGATCTTCTACGAGCGGACCAGCCTGGCGATCGCGTCGGAGGCCTCGCGGATCTTCTCGTCGGCCTCGGCGCCACCGGCCTGGGCCGCCTGGGCCACGCAGTGGCTGAGGTGCTCTTCGAGCAGTCCGAGCGCGACCGACTGGAGTGCCTTCGTCATCGCTGACACCTGGGTCAGGATGTCGATGCAGTACTTCTCCTCCTCGACCATGCGCTGGAGCCCGCGCGCCTGGCCCTCGATGCGGCGCAGCCGCTTGAGGTAGTCGTCCTTCTGGTGGATATATCCGTGTTGTGCCTGTGCGGTGTCGTCCATCTCATCCTCTCCCGGCCTCCCATCGTACTCGCGCCACATACCCTAGGGGGGTATAGTACAGCCATGGACCACAGCCAGCACCACGAACACGGCCACGAGCATGGGCAGGGTCACGACAAGCACGCGGGTCACGACCCGGAGATGTTCCGGCGGAAGTTCTGGCTGAGCCTGGCACTGACCGTCCCGGTGGTGCTGACCAGCGAGATGGTGATGGACTGGTTTGGGTACACGCTGGATTTCCCCGGCGTCGACCTGGTCGGCCCGGTCCTGGGCTCGGTCATCTTCTTCTACGGCGGCTGGCCCTTCCTGGTCGGCGGCGTGCGGGAGGTCCGCGACCGCGCCCCCGGCATGATGCTGCTGATCTCGATGGCGATCACCGTGGCGTACGCCGCCTCGATCCTCACCGCGCTCGGCGCGTTCGACCTGGACTTCTGGTGGGAGCTGGCCGCCCTTGTCACGATCATGCTGCTCGGCCACTGGCAGGAGATGAAGGCGATCGGCCAGGCCCAGGGCGCCCTGTCCGCCCTCGCCGCGCTGCTGCCCGACGAGGCCGAGCTGGTGACCGGCGAAAGGGTTCCGACCACCTCGCTCAAGCAGGGCGACGTGGTCCTGGTCCGCTCCGGCGGTCGCGTCCCGGCCGACGGCCGCATTGTCGAGGGCGCCGCCGAGCTGGACGAGTCGATGATCACCGGCGAGTCCCGGCCGGTACCGCGCCAGCCCGGTGACCGCGTTGTCGCCGGTACCGTCGCCACCGACTCCGCGATCCGGGTCCGGGTCGACGCGGTCGGTGACGACACCGCCCTGGCCGGCATCCAGCGCCTTGTCGCCCAGGCCCAGGCGAGCGCCGGCCGGGCCCAGGTGCTGGCCGACCGGTTCGCCGCGATGCTCTTCTACATCGCCACCGCGACCGGCGTGGTCACGTTCGCCGCCTGGTGGGTCACCGGCGACCTGGGCGAGGCCGTCGTCCGTACCGTGACGGTCCTCGTCATCGCCTGCCCGCACGCGCTCGGCCTGGCCATCCCGCTGGTCATCGCGCTGTCGACGGCGGTCTCCGCGCGGGCCGGCATCCTGGTCAAGGACCGCCTCGCCCTGGAGCGGATGCGCACGGTCGACGCCGTCCTCTTCGACAAGACCGGCACCCTCACCAAGGGCGCCCACAAGGTCACCGGCGTCGCGGGCGGCCCGGACGTGCTCCGCCTCGCCGCCGGTGTCGAGGCCGACAGCGAACACCCCTGGCCAAGGCCATCGTCGCGGCGGCGGAAGACCCCGCTCCCGCGACCGACTTCCGCTCGCTGACCGGCCGCGGCGTCCGCGCCACGATCGGCGGCATCGGGTACGCGGTGGGCGGCCCCGCCCTGCTCCGGGAGCTCGGGGCCGAGGTCCCGGACGGCCTGGCGGAGCAGGCGGAGGAGTGGTCGAGCCGCGGCGCCGCAGTCCTCCACCTGGTCCGCCTGGACGGGAGCGGCGGCCCAGAGGTGATCGGCGCGCTCGCCCTCGAGGACGAGGTACGCCCGGAAGCCCGCGACGCGATCGCCCAACTCCGCCGCGAGGGCGTCCGGAAGATCGCGATGATCACCGGCGACGCCAAGGCCGTGGCCGAGTCGGTCGGCGCGGACCTGGGCCTGGACGAGGTCTTCGCCGAAGTGCTCCCCGCCGACAAGGACGACGCGGTGGCCGACCTCCAGAAGCGCGGCCACACCGTGGCGATGGTCGGCGACGGCGTCAACGACGCACCCGCCCTGGCCCGTGCCGACGTCGGCATCGCGATCGGCGCCGGCACGGACGTGGCGATCGAGTCCGCCGGCGTGGTGCTCGCCTCGTCCGACCCCCGCGGCGTCACCGGGGTGATCCGGCTGTCCCGCGCCTCGTACCGCAAGATGGTCCAGAACCTCGCCTGGGCGGCCGGCTACAACGTCATCGCCCTCCCACTCGCGGCGGGCGTGCTCGCCTGGGCCGGCTTCACGCTGAGCCCGGCGATCGGCGCGGTACTGATGAGCGGCTCGACCATCGTGGTCGCCCTCAACGCCCAGCTCCTGCGCCGCGTAGACCTAACCCCCACCCACTGACCCGGTCAGCGGCTCAGGCGCTTGTAGCGGCGTACCGCGAGCGGCGCGAAGATCGCGATCAGCAGTACCGGCCAGACGATCGCCAGCAGCAGCGGATGCTGTGCCACCCACGAGTCGCCGCCGGTGCCCGGGTTGCCGAAGAGGTCGCGGCTGGCCGCCACCGTCGCGGAGAGCGGGTTCCAGGACGAGATCGTGCCGAGCCAGTCCGGCATGAGGTCGGGGCGACGAAGACGTTGGAGAGCGCGGTCAGTGGGAACGCCACCGGAAACACCACCACGGCCACCGTGTCGGGGTTGGGCACGATCAGTCCGAAGTAGATTCCCACCCAGGTCAGCGCGAACCGCAACAGCAGTATCAGCCCCACCGCGGCGAGCGCGTCCAGGACGCCGTCGCGCCACTGCCAGCCCACCAGCAGTCCACACACGACAAGCGTCGCCATCTCCAGCAGCGCGCGAAGCAGGTCGGCGCCGCTGCGGCCGACGAGCAGCGCGGAGCGGGCCATGTCGATCGAGCGGAAGCGGTCCACCACGCCCCGGTTCACGTCCACGGCGACCCCCGTTGCGGTGGCGCCCAGGCCATACAGCATCGTCATGACGAAGACGCCGGGCAGCAGGTACTCGCGGTAGTTGCCGCCGTCGGGGACGGACATGCCGCTGCCGAAGACGTACCCGAAGACGAGCACGAACATGATCGGCAGGCTGAAGTAGATGACGATCTCCTCCGGCGCGCGGACCACGTGCGCCATGTTGCGGCGGGTCATCGTCCACCCGTCCGCGAGGGCCCAGCGCAGCGACGCCATCACGCCACCGCCGGGATGGAACGGTGGCCGGTGATCTGGAGGAACGCCTCGTCCAGCGTCGGGCGGCGTACCCCGATGTCCTCGACCGTGATCCCCTCGGCCTGGAGCGACCGCATCACCTCGCCGAGCGCTGCGACCCGGTCGGCGACCGGCGCGCTCACCTTGCGCCAGTCGGGGTCGACGTCGGGGGCGAGGCGGTGGCCTGGCCGACGAGCCGCGCCGCCGCGCCCAGGTCCGCCGCGTCCCGCACGACCACCTCGATGCGGTCCGCGCCGATCTTCCGCTTCAGCTCGTCGGAGGTACCTTCGGCCACCACCCGCCCGTGGTCGACCACCGAGATGCGGTCGGCGAGCTGGTCGGCCTCCTCCAGGTACTGCGTGGTGAGCAGCACCGTGGTCCCGCCGGCGACAAGCTCGCGCACCGCGTCCCACAGCTGGTTGCGGCTGCGCGGGTCGAGGCCGGTGGTCGGTTCGTCGAGGAAGAGCACCCGCGGCGTACGGATGAGGCTGGCCGCCAGGTCGAGGCGGCGCCGCATGCCGCCGGAGTAGTCCTTGGCCGACTTGTCCGCCGCCTCGACAAGCCCGAACCGCTCCAGCAGCTCGTCCGCCCGCCGCTTCGCCGCGCGGGGGCGCAGGTGGTGGAGGCGGCCGAAGAGCACGAGGTTCTGGCGGCCGGAGAGGATGTCGTCGACCGCCGCGTACTGGCCGGTGAGGCCGATCGCGGCGCGCACCTGGGCGGGTTCGCGGGACACGTCGTGCCCGGCGACGAACGCGCGCCCGCCGTCGAACCGCAGCAGTGTGGAGAGGACCCGCACGGCGGTGGTCTTACCGGCGCCGTTCGGGCCCAGGATGCCGCACACGGTGCCGGGCGGCACGGTGAGGTCGAAGCCGTCGAGGGCGGTGGTCGCGCCGTACCGCTTGCGCAGGTCCTCGGCCACCACCGCGGGGGTCTGGGTCGTCATGTCGACCAAGGTGGCGGGCGGCGCTGACCGCTCACGCACCGCCGGCTGACAGCACCGTAAGCGCCTCGCCGCGCGGTAGGGCCGCGCCGCGTTCGAAGGCGGCGGGGTCCTCGGCGCGGGCCCGCGCCTCGTCCAGGGGCAGCGCCTCCAGCACCACCGCCGCGCCCAGCAGCAGCGAGCCGTCACGAGGGTCGGAGAGCGCGACAAGGCCGTCGATCGCGTCGGCCAGCGTCGGCATCGCGCGGATGCCGGCGGTCGCGGCCACCGCCCGGCGGTACCACTCCCGGGCGGCCGCCTCGTCCCCTCGGCCTGCGCGATCCGGCCGTGCGCCACGAGCACGCCGAAGCGGGTCGCGTCCGCGCTGAACCACCCGCTCGGGCACTCAGCGAGCGCCTCCTCGCACCACCGCCGGGCCCCGGCCAGGTCGCCCCGGGCGCGGGCCACCTCGGCCAGCCCCAGGTGCGCGGCGGCGACCATCTCGGGTGCGCCGGAGCGCCGGGCGTACACCGCGGACTGCTCGTAGTCGGCGCGCGCCGCGTCCAGCTCGCCGGCGGCGACCCGGCCGTCACCGCGGGTACGCAGCAGCTCGGCCATGTCGACCGTCGAGCCCAGCTCCGAGGCGAGCCACAGCGCCTCGTCCATCGGCGCGACCGCCGCCGCGTGGTCGCCCCGCCCGACCGCGAACTCGGCCGTGGCCGCCAGCGCCAGGATCATGCCCCACCGCTCGCCGATCGCCCGGAACCCGGCGAGCCCGGTCGCGATCTCCCGCTCCGCCTCGTCGGCCCGCTGGCTGAAGAGCTGGAGGAGGCCCGCGCCGATCGAACCCAGCGCGTGGATCCACGGGTCGTCCCCGAAGATCGGCCCCCACCGCTCGACCATCTCCGGAAACGTGAGCGGGCCCTCGCTCGGCGGCCCGGTGGCCATCGCCGAGACGTACAGCAGGAACGGCTGCCGAGGCGGCCGCCCCAGCGCCGGGATGAGCTGCTCGGTCGCCCACGGCCGCATCGAGAGGTCGGCGGCGCCGCCGAAGTGGGCGGTGATCGCGCAGATCGCGTACTCCTCGAGAAGGTCCTCGGGCGGCTCCTCGCCGACCACGGTGAGCAGGCGCGCGGCGAGCGTGGCCCCCTCGGTGCGCAGGCCGCGCAGCCACCAGTAGAACGACAGCGCGGAGAGCAGGCGCAGCGCGGTCGGCGGGTCGTCGTCGATCGAGCGGGCGAGGGCGGCGCGGAGGTCGTCCCGCTCGGCGTCGAGGCGGCGCAGCCACTCCAACTGCTCGGCGCGGCGCAGGTGCGGGTCGGCCTCGCGGGCCAGGTCGAGGTAGTACGCGGCGTGCGCGCCGCGCACCTGGACGTCGTCCGGGCTCTCCGCGAGCCGCTCGGCGCAGAAGGCGCGCACGGTCTCCAGCATCCGGTACCGCCCACCAGCTCCCCCGCTCGCTTCGGCCCCGGATGCCGGCTCGATTCGGGCCACGACGAGCGACTTGTCGACGAGGCTGGCGAGGACGTCGATGTCGGCGCCGCAGACCCGTTCGGCGGCGGGGAGGGTGGCGCCACCGGCGAAGACGGTCAGCCGCCGGGCGAGCCGCCGTTCGGCCTCGTCGAGCAGGTCCCAGCTCCACTCCACGACCGCGCGGAGGGTCTGGTGGCGGGGCTGCGCCGCGCGGCTGCCACGGTTGAGCAGCCGAAAGCGATCGTCGAGACGGGCCGCGACGTCCGCGACCGGCAGGGCCCGCAGGCGCGCGGCGGCCAGCTCGATGGCGAGAGGCAACCCGTCGAGGGTACGCACGATGCGCAGCACATCGTCCACATTGGAGGCATCGATCGCGAACCCGGGTACGGCGTCGGCCGCCCGGTCGGCGAAGAGCCGCACGGCGGGGTACGTGGCGGTGTCGTCCGGGGGCTCGTCCGGCGGCACGGCCAGCCCGAAGACGGGGCACAGCGCCTCGCCGGTGATGCCCAGCGGCTCGCGGCTCGTGGCCAACACCCGTACGCCTGGCGCGGCGGCGAGGATGCGCGCGGCGAGCCGGGCCGCCTCGGCGACGACATGCTCGCAGTTGTCGAGCACGATGAGCAGCCGCCGGTCGGCGAGCGCCGCGACAAGCCGCTGCGCCGCGTCACGTGGGTCGGCCGGACCGCGCAGGCTGGCTTCGCGCAGGTCGAGCGCGCTGAGCACCGCGCGCGCCACGTCACCCTCGTCGCTGCGCTCGCCGGCCTGGGGGCCGTGCTGACCGCGGTCGCCGGCCCGGGGGTGGAGGCCGGCCAGCTCGACGAAGCACACCTCGCCGTCCTGCCGCCCGGCCGCCTCGACCGCCAGCCGCGTCTTGCCGGCGCCGCCCGGCCCGTGCAGCGTGACAAGCCGCGCCTCGCCGAGCAGCTTCCCCACGCGGCGCAGCTCCTCCTCGCGCCCGACGAAGCTGGTCAGCTGCCCCGGCAGCCCCGGCGGCCGGGCCACCTCGTCGCGCAGGATGGCGACGTGCAGCGCGGCCATCTCCGGCGACGGGTCGGTGCCCAGCTCGTCGGCGAAGACCTGGCGCGCGTCCTCGTACGCGGAAAGGGCCTCGGCGGGGCGCCCCGCCCCGTACAGCGCGCGCATGAGCAGCGCCCGCGGCCGCTCCCGCAGCGGCTCCGCGCCGACCAGGTCACGCAGCTCGGCGATCAGCTGCCCGGACGCCGCGCCCAGCCCCAGCTCCGCTTCGACCCGGTCCTCCACAGCGGTGAGCCGCAGCTCCTCCAGGCGCGCCGCCCGCCCGGCCGCGTGCGGCGCGTCGGCCAGCGCCGGCCCCCGCCACAGCGCCAGGGCCTCCCGCAGCGCGGCGACCGCCCCGGCGAGGTCCCCCACGCCCAGCGCCCGCTGCCCGTCCGCCGCGAGCCGCGCGAACCGGTGCGCGTCCACGTCATCCGGCGCCACCGCGAGCCGGTACCCGCTGGGGTGGAACTCGATCGGCGCGTACTCCCCCAGCGCCTGCCGCAGCCGCGACACCTGCGACTGGAGCGCGTTGGCGGCCCCGGCCGGCGGGCTGTCGCCGTAAAGGCCGTCGATCAGGCGCTCGGCCGGCACGATCCGGCCCGCGTCGAGCAGCAGGAGCACGAGCAGCGCGCGGGCACGCGGCCCACCGACGGGCACCTCGACCCCGCCGGCGCCGAGCACCTGTACCGCCCCGAGCACCCCGTACCGCACGGGTCCATCCTCCCCACACCGCTGCGCTCACCGCGAACGCGGGCCTGGTCGGGGCCGCTCCCGTGGCAGCATCCGGCGCGGGTCGTGTTTAAGATCGACTCATATCTACGACGTCCGCTCGCCCCGCCGCCGCGTCGTCGCTCCGGGGCAACCGCCGCTTCGGCGCGTTCTGGGCGTCGCAGATGCTCTCCGTCTTCGGCGACTCCTTCTCGCAGCTGGCGGTGCCGCTGCTGGTACTGGACCTGACCGACTCGGTCGCCAAGGCCGGGCTGCTCACCGGCATCATCGGCACGACCAACGTGCTGACCGGCCTCTTCGCCGGATTGATCGTCGACCGGGTAAACCGTTCCCGGCTGCTGGTCGGCTGCGACCTGGCCCGGATGGCGCTGCTCGCGGTGATCCCGGTCGTCGCGTTCACCGCCGGCTCGCCGCCGGTCTGGCTGCTTTTCGTCCTGCTCCCGCTGGCTTCGGCGTTCGGGATGTGCTTCCAGGTCGCGGCCGTCGCCGCGGTGCGCAGCATGGTCAGTGCCGAGGAGGTGACCAAGGCCAACGGCCGGCTCTTCGCCGGCACCGCCTTGGCGTCGCTGGTCGGCCCGGCCGCGGCCGGTGCGATCTCCGGATGGGTCGGTCCTTCGGGCGCGATCGCCGTCGATGCCGCGACCTTCGGACTCTCCGCGGCGTTGCTCCTGCTGGTACGCCTGCCGGCGCTCGCCGCCACGGACGGCACCGGCGAGGGTCGCACCCGGCCGTGGGACGAGTTCCTGGCCGGTGCCCGCTTCCTGCTCCGCCACCCGGTGCTGCGGCCGCTGACCGGCCTGCTGACCGCGTTCATCCTGCTCACGTACGGCGTCGACGACGTCGTCGTGTACCACCTGCGCAACGGTCTCGGCCAGCCGGACGGCACGATCGGCCTGGTCCTGATGGCCGGCGCGGCTGGCACGGTCACCGGTTCGCTGGTCGTGGCCGCGCTCCGCAAGCGGTTCGGCTTCGGCGCCTGCTGGATCGGCTCGGTGGCCGTCGGCGGCACGGCGGTGGCCGGCCTGAGCCTGACCGGCGGCCCCGTCGACGTCGCCGTGCTGATGGGGATCTACTTTTGCTGCATGAGCATCGGCGGCATCTGCTCGATGTCGCTGCGGCAGGAGGTCACCCCCGACCACCTGCTCGGCCGGGTCACCTCGGCGTTCTGGACCATCCACTTCTCGCTCGGCGGGCTCGGCGCGGCAGGGCTGACCTGGCTGGCCCAGCGCCACGGCGCGCCGCTCGCGTTCGCGCTCGCCGGCGTCGGCACCTTGGCGGTGGCGGCGACCGCGCTGTTCACTCCCGTACGCCAGGCCCGCCCGAAATAGCCCCTAGTAGGGGTAGACGTCGAGGGTGTTGTCGTCCTTGACCAGGTCGAAGTGGGCGTCGCCGTCGAGGTCGTACGACAGGCGGTCGACCTGGGTGTCGTGGCCCATGCCGTCGTGATCGAGGTCGTGACGCACCAGGTCGATCAGCCTGTCATGGTCGGTGTCCCAGGCCGGAACGTCGAATTCCGTCATGCGGCCAACGCTAGGAAAGCGCGTGTCCGGTGATATCCCCGAAACGTGCCACGTGGGCTAAAAGAGGGCGGTTTGCAGGGCGCCCTCGACGGTGAGTAGGTGGCGTTTGGCGGGCAGGCCGCCGGCGTACCCGGTCAGCGCACCGTCCGCGCCCACGACCCGGTGGCAGGGGCGGACGACGAGCAGCGGGTTGGCCCCGACCGCGGCGGCCACCGCGCGGATGCGGTCGCGGGGTGCGCCGACCCGCTCGGCCAGCGCGCCGTACGTCAGCGTGCGGCCATACGGGATCTCGTCCAGCGCGGCCCACACCCGCTCCTGGAACGGTGTGCCGGCGGTCCGGACCGGCAGGTCGAAGCCGTACCGCTCGCCGGCGAGGTAGGCGCGCAGCTGCCCGGCCGCGTCAGTGAGAGGGGCGGGGCCAGCCCCCACCTGGCGCCACGACGGGTCGGGCCGGCCGAACGAGACGCGGGTCAGCGCCCCGTCCGAGGCCGCCAGCAGCAGCGTTCCTACGGGCGTGTCGATGGTCGTGAACACAGTGGACATGACCCAAATCTGCCCCCGTACGGGCCGCGATGCTGGCGGGATTCGGACATCGCGATTGCCCTGAGGGATCCGCCGCGCTGAGGCGTGGCCCCGGGGCCGCGCCGCCCCGGGGCCACGCACAATCAGGACGCCGGCTCGCCGGACGGCACGGCGAGCTGCGTGCCGAGCGCGACCGGGGTGCCGAAGTTCGGCGTGCCGTCCGCGTTCCAGGTGAACTTCTGGGCCCTCGTCGACCGGTTGATGTCACACCCGCCGCTGGCCGAGCTGTTGGCGTGGTACACGATCCAGTCCTCGGTACCGTCCGGCGACTTGAAGAAGCCGTTGTGCCCCGGCCCGTACACCCCGTTGGCGTTGCTGCGCTGGAAGACCGGGTTCGGGAACTTCCGCCACGAGGACGAGTTGAGCGGGTCACCGCCGATGTACTCCAGCATGCCCAGCTTGTAGTCCGGCGTGGAGCAGTGCGAGGCCGAGTACACGATGAACGTGCGCCCGTTGCGCTGCAACACCTCGCCGCCCTCGGCGACCGCGCCGCCGACCGTCTCCCACGACAGCGTCGGCGTGGTCAGGGTCCGCCGGGTGCCGCTCGCCGTCCACGGGTTGCTCAGCGGCCGGATGAACATCGGCTGCGACCCGTTGTAGAACGTCCCCAGTAGATAGAGGTTGCCGTTCAGCTGGAGGATCCCGGGGTCCAGCTCCCATGTGTTGTCCGAGACCGGGTCGAGCAGGTCGGCCTTGAACGTGTACGGGCCCATCGGGTCCAGCCCGGCGCTCTCCAGCACGTGGATCCGTTGCGTACCCAGGTTGAACGGCTCCCGCCCAGCGGTGTAGTAGAAGTACCAGCGGCGCCCGCTCGGCCCGTCCAGCAGGTGGAACTCCGGCGCCCACATCGTGCCCGCACCGTTCGGCCGGGTCAGCGTGAACAGCAGCGTGTCCGGCGCGGTCGCCAGCCCGCCGAGCGTGCGCGAGCGGCGCATGGTGATCGTGTTGTTCCACGTCGTGGTGGCCAGGTAGTAGTAGCCGTCGTAGTACGTGAGCCACGGGTCCGGGCCGCGCGTCTTGATCGGGTTGGTGAACGTGCGCGTGCCGGTACCCCCGTCGGTGTATCCGGGCAGCCGCCACAGGCGCGCGGCGGCCGTGGTGCACGGCAGCTGGACGAGCCGGCCGTCGGTCGCCGGGGCGACGCACTTGTTCGAGTGGGTGGCGACGACCTGGAACGCGCCGCCGGTCTGCGTGAGCCGGAACCGCTGGTTGGTCCCGGTGTGGCAGGCGTACTGGATGACCGTCGCGTTGTCGGCGGTCGACGCGCCGCTCACGTCGACGCAGCTACCAGCGGTGAGCGTGCGGATCGTGTACGTGGCGGCCATGCCGGCCACCGGTGTGAACGTGAACGTCTGCCGCGCGCCAGCGCCACAGGCGGCCTGCGCGAGCTGGAGGGCACTTGTGGCGGCGCCGCCGGGCACCTCGGCACAGGTACCGGCGCTGTGGTTGACGATCGTGCTGTTGAACGTGACCTCGGCGGACGCCGGCGTCGCGGGTACGACGATCCCGGCGACCAGGACAGCGAGAAAGATGGCGGACAAGCGGGGCACTCGACATCACATCCCATCCAGGATGGTGGATCGCCCGGCTAGTCGGCTGCACTGTATCCGATGCGAAGGTCACTGCGAAAGTGCCGGCAAGTTATCTTCCCGTTACCATGCGGGCCCGAGCCGAAAAGCCGCAGTAGTCTAGCGTGACGCAAAGGCTCAGGTCGGTGCGCACCAGCCGGAAACATCCATGGGCTACATTCCGGCCGGTTGGGAAGGGCGCATGGCGGGCGATGGGCGGAAGCCGATGCGGATACTGCTCGTGGAGGACGATCGGCGGGTCACGGCCGTGATGATGTCGATGCTTCAGCGACGCGGTTACGAGGTGGAGCACGCCGCCACCGCCACCGCCGCGCTGGCCGCTGCCCCCTGTGACCTCGTGCTGCTCGACCTCAACCTGCCTGACGGCGACGGCGTCGACGTGTGCCGTACGCTCCGCGCCCGCAGCGAGCACCTCGGCATCATCGCGGTGACCGCGCGGGCCGAGGAGCGCGACCGGGTCACCGGCCTGCGGATGGGCGCCGACGACTACGTGGTCAAGCCGTTCTCGATGGCCGAGCTCCAGGCGCGGATCGAGGCGCTGCTGCGGCGCGCGGCCCGCAGCGTGCCGCCACGCGAGGCGGTGGAGATCGGGGAGCTGAGGATCGACCACGCGGCCCGCACGGTGCAGCTGCGTGGGCGGGCGGTGGCGCTGACCCGCAAGGAGTTCGACATCCTCGCCTCGCTGGCCCGCCAGCCCGGCGTCGCGGTGACCCGCGAGCGGATCTTGCTCGACGTCTGGCAAACCACCTGGTCCGGCCGCCACACACTTGAGGTGCACGTCGCATCGCTGCGGGCCAAGCTCGACGAGCCCAACCTGGTGCAGACGGTTCGCGGCGTGGGCTACCGTCTGCGCACCGACTGACTCTGGGATTGGGGCAGGGCACACCGTGAGCGCGAGGAGTGAGGGAGCCCTAGCGACCGAGCCCCGCAGTCTCGAACAGAGGTAGGAAATGCGTCGTCGACTCGTGAGTACGTACGTGCTGCTGCTCTGCATGGTGCTGCTCGCGCTCGAGGTGCCGCTGGCGGTGTCGCTCACCAACCGCGAGACCCAGCGGGTGCTGGCCGACCGCCTCGCCGACGCGACCCGCTTCGCCGCGCTCGCCGCGCCCGCGCTGCGCAGCAACGAGCTCGACGCGGTCAAGGCGGAGCTACAGCGCTACTACGACCTGTACGGGATCGCGTCCGTCCTGCTCGACCAGGACGCGCAGACGAAGAGCGTCTTCGGCGGGCCGCTGCCCGACAACGAGCGGCTGAATCCGGCGATCCGGGGCGCGCTCGCCGGCCGCCAGGTGGGTACCCCGGCGACGCTGTGGCCGTGGCACGAGCAGCAGCTGATCGTGGCGGTACCGGTCAACGACGGTGGCGCTGTCCTCGGTACCGTCGTCACGATCTCACCCACGAGCCGCAGCCGGCGCGTGGTGATCTCGTCGTGGCTCGAGCTCGGCCTGCTCGGCCTGCTCGCGGTCGCCGCCTGCGTGGTCACCGCGCTGCGGATGGCCGGCTGGGTGCTGCGGCCGGTCACCCGCCTTGACGCGGTCGCGCACGAGATCGCCGCCGGCGACAGCGGCGCGCGGGTGCAGCCCGAGCACGGCCCGCCAGAGCTGAGACGGATGTCGGCCAGCTTCAACGAGATGGCCGACGCGGTCGCCGAAGCGCTCGAACGGCAGCGGTCGTTCGTCGCGCACGCCAGCCACCAGCTGCGCAACCCGCTCACCGTCCTGCGGCTGCGGGTCGAAGACCTCGGCACCAAGCTGATCGACGACGACCTGGCCCGCGCCGACCACGGGATCGCGCTGGCCGAGACCGACCGCCTGGCCAGCGTGCTCGACGGCCTGCTCGCGCTCGCCCGCGCCGAGCGGGGGCAGAAGCAGTTCGAGGTCGTCGACGCGGTGGAGGTCGCCCTCAACCGGTGGCTGGCGTGGCGGCCGATGACCGAGCGTCGCGGCATCGACCTGGTCACCCTCGTTCCGGACCAGCCGTTGTACGCGCGGCACGTGGCCACCGCGCTCGACCAGTCGCTGGACGCGCTCGTGGACAACGCGCTGAAATTCACGCCGACCGGTGGGCGCGTCGAGATCGAGGTCGCCGCCCGGGACGACGGCGTCGAGGTGGTCGTACGCGACAACGGCTGCGGCATGACCGAGGAGCAGTGCCAGCTCGCCACCGAGCGGTTCTGGCGGGCGCCCGACGCGCAGAACGTCGAGGGCGCCGGCCTCGGCCTGCCGATCGTGATGGTGCTGGTGGAGGCGTCCGGCGGGCGGTTCACGCTGGGCTCGGCCGACCCGCACGGGCTGGAGGCGCGGATGTGGTTTCCGGCCGGGCCGGCCCCCGCTCCCCTGCCGGCGCCGGCACCCACGCCGGCCGAGCGGCTTAAGGTTTGACCGACTTGAAGTACTCGGCGGCGCCCGGGTGCAGCGGTACCGGGAGCGTGGCCACCGCCGAGCGGACGTCGAGGTTTTCCGCGGCGGGGTGCGCGCGGGCCAGCACGTCACGCCGCTCCAGCAGCATGCGGGCGAGGTCGAACGCGAGGTCGTCGGCCATCTGGCGGGGCACGACGAGGAAGTTGGGCACCGCGATCGTGGCCACCGGCGGCAGCTGGTAGGCGGACACGGGCACGTCGCGCACCACGTACACGTCGCCGTACTGCTTGCGCATCGCCGTGACCGACTTCGACAGGTCGACGATCCGCTTGCCGGCGAGCTGCTTGATGCCGGAGACCGGGAGGCCGCCGGAGAAGAAGAACGCGTCGATCTCGCCGACCGCCAGGGCCTTGAGCGAGTCGTCCAGGTTTATCTCGACCTGGGTCAGTATCCCCGGCCCGACCAGTCCGGCGACCGTGAGCAGGCGCTTCACGGTAAAGCCGGTACCGGAGCCGCGGGCGCCTACCGACACCCGCTTGCCGCGCAGGTGTTCGAGCGACCTGATCGGGCTGTCGGCGCGCACGACGAGGTGCAGCAGGTCGTCGTAGACGCGGGCGAGGGCGGCGATCCGCGGGTCGGGCGTGGTGCCGCTGACCAGGATGTCGGCCTGCGTGAAGCCGATCTCCGCCTTGCTGTTGGTGATCAGCTGGACATTCTCCGCCGAGGCCGCGGTCACTATCGCGTCCGCGTCGGTCTCCGGCAGCTCCTGCTCGATGATGGCGGCCAGCGCGCTACCGACCGCGAAGTACACCGCGGTCCGGCTGCCGGTCGCGATACGGATCTGGCGCCGCTGCGGTGTGCCACCCATACAGCCGGTGAGCGTGACGGTGGCCAAGGCCGACAATCCGGTCAGCACGGTGCGGCGTGCCACATGGCGACGCCATAGAGGTGTCGTATGAGAGGTCACCCCGCGTCCCCGCCCACAGCGCAGCCCCCTAGACGATGCGGTCCTGATGCACTCTCGTGCACGCGGCCCGGTCCGCGCAAGTTTCCCTCAAGTCCTAACCGTGGGTGTACCGGCCGAACGGGCGGATCAGCGACCGTGATTGCGAGCCTATGAAAGGGGACAGACGATGATCGACGATCCGGTACGCACGGCACGGGTCCCGCTCGACGCCGTCGTCCCCGCGGACCTGCTGCCTGGCGCCTTCGAGGCCAGCTCCCTCATCCAGTGCACCGAGGTGAGCCGCGTGCCCGGCCGCCGCCGCCCCGAGTGGCGCGCCGTCGTGCCGGCGGCGCCGATGGCGCTGCCCGCGCTGGCCGAGTTCGACCACCAGGAGGCCGCCGTCCGCCTGGCCACGCTCCTCGACGACCTGGGCTTCACCGCGACCCACGAGGTCACCATCGGCGGCGGCCGCCGTCGCTACGAGGTGCACAGCGTGGTGGTACCACACGCGCAGCGCGAAGACGCCCTCCGCCTGCTGGCCGGGGCCTGGCGCCAGGGCCGCCGCGCCCTGCTCGGCACCGACCCGATCGGCTCCTCCTCACCCCGCAACGCCCAACGCGGCGTCCTGGCCCGCGCCGCCTGGCGGGCCGCACTGCTCGCGGGCGGCCGCCGACTCCGCGCCGACTTCCTCGGCGTACGCCTGGGCGACCAGGAGATGGCCGCGGTCCTGGTCCGCGCCGCACGCCTGCTGAACGTGACGGCCGGCGTCCTGACCCGCCCGGGCTGCCTGCTGGTCACGGTCTCCGATGTGGACGAACGCACCCGCGTCCTCCGCACCCTCCAGACGGCGTGCCCGGCCCCGGCGGCAAATCCGCCCCGCACGCGCACGCCGGCCCCGGTCCGCGTACCCGCCCTGGTCTAGGTACAGGCGAAGATCTGAGCTACCGCGATGCCCGTCGTGGTCCGGACCGCTGCTCCCGCGGCCTCACCCTCGGCGGCTCACAATCCAACCCGGCCCTTCGGCGCGGACGACCCCGCCGACTTTGTCGGCGCCGGACCTGGCCAGGGTTGCGCGCCCGCAGCCCTGGATGGTCAGGCGGGCGGTGCGGGCTTGAGGGCTAGCAGGCCCAATACGTCGGCTACGCCGCCGGGGCCTGCCTCGGCGGCGTGGACCAGGCGTAGGCCGGCGGCCGTTACGGCGTTCAGGAGGTCGGCCAGCGGGACGTGCCAGGCGCCGACCCTCGCGCGTACGCCCGACGGGTCCCAGGCGTCCGTGGTGTACGAGCGGTCCGCGTAGCGCTCGTCGACGAGTACCCGGGGGCGGTCGCTCCAGTTGGCGAACGCGCCCACGAAGCACGGATGTACTCCTATGTGGACGAACCGCCCGCCTGGCCGGAGCACGCGGGCCACCTCGCGCAGTACCGCGGCGTAGTCGGGCAGGTCGGTGTGGGCAAGCGCGCACGCCACCGCGGGCAGCGACCCCGTCGCCACCGGGAGTGCGGCCGCGTCGCCGACGGCTACCGGCATGCGGGCGGCGGCGTGGCGGAGCTGGCCGCGGGAGAGGTCGACGCCCAGCGGGGTCCACCCCAGCTCGCGCAGCGTCTCCGCGCGCACGCCGGTGCCGCAGCACAGGTCGAGGCAGGTGCCCTCGCCTGGCCCGAGCAGGTCGGCGAGGAGGTCGCCGCTGCGTCTCGTGTACGGCGCGGCCCTGCCGGAGACGTAGTCCTCGTACCAGTCGGCGTACGCGTCGTACGCGGCAACCACCGTCATCCCTGGATCGTATGGCGGCCCACGGGCGGCCAGCGGGCCTGAACGCTACGGGCGAACACTACGGGCGAACAGGGAACGCCGCGGTGACCGTCGCGCCCCTCGGGCTCGTGTGGACGTCGACGTGCTGGGACATCTGGCGGACCACCCAGAGGCCGCGGCCGCCGTACGCGGTCATCGGCACTCGCTCGCGCCCCGCGTCGCCGTCGGCCAGGCCCGGGCCCTTGTCGCTGACCTCGCAGTGGATGAGGTCGCCGTCGCGCCACAGGCGGAGGCGGCCGGTGCCGCCGCCGTGGCGGATCGCGTTGCTGGCCAGCTCGTTCGCGACCACCACGAGCTCCTCGACAAGCTCTTCGCCGGCGCCGAGATCAGTGGCGTGGGCGGCGACGGCGGCGCGCAGGGCGTAGAGGGCGTCCGCGTCGAAGCGCTGGTCGAGTGCGACCTCGCCGTCCGGCGGGGCCATCGGCAGGGCACCGTCCGGGTGGGTGGGACCGTTGTCACGGTCGACCATGTGCCAGCCTTATCCGGACCGCCGGCTGGTCAGGTACCCCGACCAGGTCCAGCACCTTGCGTACCGCCCGCCCGCACACGATCGCCATCGCCCGGCCGGGCTGGAGGCTCAGTGCGGCCTGGCCGAGCGCGGCGGCGGCCGCCGCGTCCATGAAGGTCAGGTGCGTGAGGTTGACGTGGATGTCACCGCCCAGCCGCAGCGCCTCGGCGAGCGCCTGGTTGAGCTCGGGCACCCGCCGGTAGTCGATCTCGCCGGCCAGCCGGATGCCGGGCGGCGCGTGCTGCCGGCAGATGCGCAGCAGCGGGTCCTCGTAGTAGACGGCGGCGGCCACCGCGCGGGGGTGCGCCTTCGCCGCGAACGCCAGCGTCACCTGGTCGAAGCTCTGCCGGTCGTACTGGCAGATGGCGGTCAGCCGCCCGTCGGCGAACAGGCCCGCCACCCGGGTCTCGAAGACGAGCAGCTCGTCGACCGCCGCGACCGGGCGGGTGGCCCAGCACATGTCGGCGGTCACCCGCAGCCCGGCGAACCCGTCGCGGTGCGCCGTCTCCAGCTCGCCGGAGAGCATCTCGATCATGTTGGTGGCGGAGGCCCGGCCGGCGGAGAGCCAGGCAGCGTCGTTGTCGCGGATCGCGAGCTGGCCGCCGTTGGCCGGCTTGACGTCCCGCTCGGCCAGCTCGTTGGCGACGTCCACCTGGCCGCCGACGTCGGTGAAGCAGATGACCTTTTGGCCCGCGCCGAGACCGTCGCGCACGAACGCGGCGACGATGTCCAGGCGTTCCTCCGCGTCCGAATAGGTCAGACACGCGTGGTCGCCGGGACGGAGGTCGTCCACTGATGCTGCACTGGCCATTGCGGCCCACCATAGACGACCTTGTGAGAACCCGCGCGGCGGCGACCTGGCTGTCGGTCGGAGCGGTCAGTCGAAGTCGGTGCCGCGGGCGACCGGCTCCCACCTCGCGAACTCGCTCTGATGGCGGGTGAGCGAGGCGCCGATCGCGTCCGCGGCGTCGTTGCCCAGCGCGAGCCGCAGCGGCGTCTCCGGTGCGTCCAGCGCGGCCAGGATCGCGGCCGCCGCCTTGGCCGGGTCGCCCGGCTGCTTGCCGTCCGCGCTCGGCAGATTGGTCCGGATCCCGCCCACGACCTCCTCGTACGCCGGCAGCGGCGCGGACAGCAGCAGCGCGTCGCCGCCGTTGAAGCTGGTCCGGAACGCGCCCGGCTCCACGATCATGACCTTGACGCCGAACCGGCCGACCTCCGCGGCCAGCGCCTCGGAGAGGCCCTCCAGGGCGAACTTCGTCGCGGAGTACGCACCCACGCCCGGGAACGACAGCCGCCCGCCCATGCTGCTCATCTGCACGATCGCCCCGGAGCCCTGCCGGCGCATGTGCGGCAGCACCACCCGGGTGAGCGCCGCCGGACCGAAGAAGTGCAGTTCCATGAGGTCGCGCAGCTCCCGTTCCGTGGTCTCCTCGACCGCACCCACGAGCCCGCGGCCGGCGTTGTTGACCAGGACGTCGACGCGCCCGTACCAGAGGACGACCTCGGCCACGACGGCCGCGACGCGCGCGGGGTCGGTGACGTCGAGGGCGCTCGCGACCGCACGGTCGGGGTACGCGGCGACAAGGTCGTCGAGCGCCGCGGGGCGGCGGGCGGTGGCCACGACGGTGTCGCCGGCGGCGAGCGCGGCCTCGGCGATGGCCCGGCCGAAGCCGGCGGAGGCACCGGTGACGAGCCAGACCCGGCCGGCGGCGGTGCGGTGTGCGTCAGTCATGCGTCCTTTATCGCGGCGGAAGTACGGCCTTGTCCAAGAAAGAAGATCGCCGGGTCGATAAAGCGCGTTTATCATCCGAGCGTGGAGCTGCGGCAGCTGCGGTACCTCGTGGCGATAAACGAGGCGGGCAATCTGGGACGCGCGGCCGAGCGGCTGTTCGTGAGCCAGCCCGCCCTCTCGTACGCGCTGCGCACGCTGGAGTCCGAGCTCGGCGTGCGCCTCTTCGACCGGCACGCCGCCGGGGTCACCGCCACCGCCGCCGGTCGGGACGTGGTGGCCGAGGCGAAGCGGGTGCTGCGCCAGGCCGACCGGCTCACCGCGGCGGCCGAGCGGCACAAGCGCGGCGAGTCGGGCGTGTTGCGCGTGGGGTTCGAGGCGAGCGGGGCGGGCGAGCTGACCACGCGGGCTCGGGCGGAGTTCGCGCGGCGGCACCCGGGCGTGCGGGTGGAGCCGAAGCGGTTCGACTGGGGCGGTGAGGTGGCCGCGCTGCGCGACGGCCTTGTCGACGTGGCGTTCGCCTGGCTGCCCGCGGACCTCGACGGCCTGCACGCCGAGGTGGTGCACACCGAGCCGCGCGTCGTCGGGCTGCCGACCGGGCACCGGCTCGCCGGGCGCACCGGCATCGGCATCCTCGAGGTGAACGACGAGCCTCTCATGTGGACGGAGCGGGCGCCGCGCGTCTGGGTGGACTGGTGGGCGGTCAACCCCCGCCCGGACGGCTCGGCGCCGAGGTGGGGCCCGACCAACGACAACGTCGAGGAGATGCTGGAACAGGTCGCCGAGGGCGTCGCGATCTGCTTCGCGCCGGCCAGCATGGCCCGGTACTACGCCCGCCCCGACCTGTCCTGGGTACCGCTCACCGACGTCGATCCGCTGCGGGTCGCCCTCGCGTGGGTAGCCGGTGCCGACACGCCGCTGGTTCGCGGCTTCGCTGGCGTGGTGCGGGAGCTGAGCGCACAAACGGGGTGATTCGCGGATGGCGGACAAAAACCATAAGCCGGCCCTGGTACGTGAAACGCTCCCCTAGCGTCATCACGGGGGTGCGACGGATGCATGAATGGCACGTCGAGACCGAGCAGCACGCCATCCCCCTGTTGGCGTCGAAGCTCTCGGTCCCACCACCGCCGGAGGTTCCACTCGCTCGCCCGCGCCTGACCCGGTTGCTCGACGCCGGGGCGCGCGGGCCGGTGACCCTGGTGGCCGCACCGGCGGGGTGGGGAAAGACAGTACTGATGGGCGCGTGGGCGCGGGCACTACCGGACCAACCGGTGGCCTGGTACACGGTCGAAGCGGGGGACGGCCCCAGGTTCTGGGCGTACGTCGGCGCGGCGCTGGCCAAACGCGGCGTCGCCGTTTCGGAGGACGCCGACCTGGAACGGCTCGCCTCGGCGGTCGCCCGGCTGGAGCGGCCCGTGGCGCTGCTGCTGGACGACCTGCACCTGGCGGTCGACCAGACGGTGGCGGACGGGCTGGACTTCCTGGTCCGGCACTCGGACCGCCGCCTGCACCTGGTCGCCGCCGCGCGCACCGAGCCGCCGCTCGGCCTGCACCGGTGGCGGCTGGAAGGCGGGCTGACCGAGCTGGCCGCACACGACCTGGCATTCACCCGCGACGAGACGGCCGAGCTGCTCGCCGGCCACCGCGTACCGGCGAGCGCGCGGCGGGTCGACGACCTGCACCTGCGTACCGAGGGGTGGCCAGCGGGGCTGCGCTTCGCGGCCCGCTCGCTGTACGCGCACCCGGACCCGGACCGCTTCATCGCCGGGTACGGCGGGGAGCACCCGAGCGTCGCCGGCTACCTGGTCGACGAGGTGCTCTCCGGGCAGCCGGCCGAGGCGAAGGACGTGCTGCTGCGCACGTCGATCGCCGAGCCGGTAAGCGGTGAGCTGGCGGACGCGCTGACCGGGCGGGAGGACGCCGCCCGGGTGCTGGCCGAGCTGGAGCGCACCAACGGCTTCGTGGTACCGCTGAAGAGCCGGCCGGGCGCCTACCGGTACCACCGGATGTTCGGCGAGCTGCTCCGCGCCGAGCTGCGCCGCCGCTCGCCCGACCAGGTCACCGACCTGCACCGGCGGGCCGCCGCGTGGCACGCGGACCGGCACATGCCACCGGACGCGCTGCGGCACGCGCTCGCCGGGCGCGACTGGACCCGGGCGACCGAGCTGCTGGTGCTGCACTGGCCGGAGCTGATCCCGTACGGCCCGGAGAGCGACCAGCTGCCCGCGCCGCCGATCCCGCCGCCACCGGCGAGCGCGCTGCGGGCCGACCCGGCGCTCGCGCTCGCGTACGCGGCCGCCTTCCTGGACGCGCAGGACCGCACGTCGGCGACCGCGTTCCTGCGGCTGGCGCAGCGGCACCGCGACCGGATGCCGCAGGGGCAGCGGGCCCGGTACGCCCTCGTCGCGGCCGCGCTGCGGCTCGCCGAGGCACAGCTCTACGGAGACCAGGCGGCCGTACTGCCGGCCGCCCGGCAGCTCCTCGATCTCTCCGCGACGGCGGGGATCGGCGCGGCGGCGGCCCGGCCGGTTGCCGCGTCGGCGGGCGGCACGGGGCCGGGGTACGTAACGGGGGCCCCGGCACCGTGCCCGCCTCGCCGCTCGGCCGCAACACCGGCCCGGCGGCGACGGCGGCGGCCGGCGTGCGCAACGCCACCCCGGTCACGCCCGGTGCGGGCCCGGCGGGCACCGCGTCCCTGGCCCGGAACATCGGCCCCACCATCCAGCCCAACGGCCAGAACGGCGGCCCGCACGGCACGCCCGGCACTTCGACGCTGCCCCGCAACATCGGTCCCGGTGCCAACACGCCAGGGAGCCCGGGTACGGGCAACGGGCACGGTGAGCTGTCACCCTTCGGGCGGGCCGGCGACGGTGCGGCGGGGGCCGGCGAGCGCGCGTTCCGGGCGGCCGACCCGGCCACGCGGGCGGTGGCCCTCGCGGCGGTCGGCGTGGCCGAGATGGAGACCGGTGACCTGGTGGCGGCCGGGTACGCGCTCGCCGCCGGCCTGGCCGAGGCACGCGCCGCCGGGCTCACCCGGCCCGCGTCGGCCTGCGCTGGGCGGCTCGCGGTGGTCCACGCCGTGCGGGGCGAACTGCGGGAGGCCGGCGAGGCCGCGCGCGCGTACCCGGGAGGATCTCCGGCGGATCGCGCGCACGCGCACCTGGCGCTCGCCCTGGTGGCGCTGCACCGCGACGAGCTCGCGGAAACCGCCGCGCACCTGGACCGTGCGGCGCCGCCGGCCCCGGCGGACGGTGGCGTACCCGTGCCGGACCGTGCCGGCGCCGCGTTCCCGGCGCTTGTCGCGGTGGCCCACGCCGGCCTGCTGGAGGCGCGCGGCGACCTGGCCGCGGCGCACCGGGCGATCTCCGCCGCCCGCGGCGAACGGGCGCTGCCGCCGATGGTCGAACGCTGGCTGGCGATCGCCGAGGCCGACCTGCACACGGCCCGCGGCGACGCGGCGGGCGCGCGCGTGCTGCTCGGTCCGGTCGCGCGGGAGGCCGGCGGGGCGGGTGCGGGCCGCGAGGACGCGCCGCGCGCGACCGGCGAGGCCGCGGGCGCGGTAGCCCTCGCCCGGGCGCACCTGTGCGCCGGCGACCCGACGGCCGCCCTGCGCGCGCTGCCGCCGTGGGACGACATCGAGGTCAACGTGCCGCTCGCGGTCCGCGTGGACGCCGGCCTGCTCGCGGCGATCGCCGCCCGCCGCGCCGGTGACCACCGCCGGGCCGCGCGGGACCTGGAGGCGGTGCTGGGGATGGCCGGGCCGGAGGGGTTCCGGCGGTCGTTCACGCGGGGCGGTACGGACGCGCGCGACCTGCTCGGCGCCCACCTCGACGCCGGTACCGCGTTCTGGCCGCTGGTCGCCGACCTGGTGGCCGCGATGCCACCGCCGGCCGCCGCCGACCCGCCGGCGTCACCGGAGACCGGCGAGACGCTCACCGAACGGGAGCTGACCGTCCTGCGGTACCTCCAGAGCATGCTGTCCACAGTGGAGATAGCGGGCGAGCTGTCGCTGTCGGTCAACACCGTCAAGACGCACGTGCGCAACATCTACCGCAAGCTGTCGGCGACCCGCCGGCGCGAAGCGGTACGCCGAGGCCGGGAGCTGCGGTTGATCTAGAAACCTGCCCCGGTCACCCCCGCCGCGTGATCCGTGCTCACCCGGGCGAACCCCAAGCTTGCCCGGTGAAGACGTTCGTGGTGATCGGTGGGACGAGCGGGCTGGGGCTCGAGGTTGCCCGGCTCCTGGCACCCGACAACCGGGTCGTCGTCGTGGGCGACCGGGTCGACGAGGTGAAGGACGTCGCCGCCGAGCTCGGCTGTGACGGGATGACCTGCGACGTGTCCAAGTACGACCAGGTCGAGCGCGCGTTCGACGAGATCGCGATGCACGGGGCCGTACACGGGGTGGCGCACTGCGCGGCGATGTGGGTCGGCGGGGCGCTCGACGAACTCGCGCCGGAGAAGATCCACCGCGCGGTGGAGGTGAACGTGCTGGGCCCCACGTACGTGCTGCGCGAGTCGCTGCGCCGCATGCGGGCCCAGGGTTACGGCAACGCGGTGTACGTCGGCGCGATCGCGGTGGACGCCGCGCGCCCGGGCATCCCCGTGTACCGGGCCACCAAGAGCTACGGCAAGAGCCTGGTGGAGTCGCTCGCGCAGGGCACCGGAAACAACGGGGTGAAGCTGATGCAGATACACCCCGGTCCGATGCCCACCCGGCTACAGGAGCGCGTGGGTGACTCGTTCCTCGACACGGTCTACACCCCGCCGGCCGCGGTGGCGCGCGAGATCGTGCGGTTGCTCCTGCTCGCGCCGGAGGACCCGTACGTCTCCGACCTCAGGGTGCTCCAGGCCGACGGTAGGTGGTGAGTACGCAAAGCAGCCAGGCACAGGCGTGGTCGCCGCTGCGGATAGCGGCGTACCGCAACCTGTGGCTGGCGTTGCTCGCCGCCAACATCGGCACGTGGATGCAGACGGTCGGCGCCCAGTGGTTGCTGGTCAAGACCACTGACGCCGACACGCTCGTGGCCGCCGTACAGACGGCCAGCATGCTGCCGATCCTGCTCTTCGCACTGCCCGCCGGTGTGCTCGCGGACGCGTTCGACCGGCGGCACCTGCTGATCTCGGTACAGGGCTTCCTGGCCGTGGTCGGCGTCGTGCTGACGGTGCTGACCGCGATCGGGCACATGGGGCCGGCGCTGCTGCTGACGCTGACGTTCCTCCTCGGTACCGGCCAGGCGCTGACACTGCCCGCGTGGGCCGCGGTGATCCCGCAACTCGTGCCGCGCGAGCAGATCCGGTCCGCGTCCTCTCTCGGCGCGATCAGCGTCAACGTGGCCCGCGCGATCGGCCCGGCCGTCGCCGGTGTCCTCGTCGCGGAGGCCGGGGTCGCGGTCGTCTTCGGCGTGAACGCGTTCACCTTCCTGCTCTTCGCCTTCACCCTGATCCGCTGGAGGCCGGAGAGCGCGAAGCCGACGGAGTCGCCGGAGCGGTTCACCGCCGCGCTGCGAGCGGGCGGCCGGTACGTGCGCTACTCCCCCACGCTCCGCCGCATGCTGCTGCGGATCGTGCTGTTCATCCTGCCCGGCAGCGCGCTGTGGGCGCTGCTGCCGATCGTCGCGAGCAGGCGACTCGGTACCAGCTCGCACGGGTACGGCCTGCTGCTCGCCGCGCTCGGCATCGGCGCGATCGTCGGCGGCATCGCGCTGCCCAAGCTGCGCTCACGGATGTCCGTGAGCAAGCTGCTGGGCCTGGCCGGCCTGATCTTCGGGCTGAGCCTGCTCGACGTGGCCACGCTCGACAGCCTCGCCGCCGTCGCGGTCGCGCTCGCCCCGGCCGGCGCCGCCTGGGTCATCGTCCTGGCCAACCTGAACGCGGAGATCCAGCTCTTCCTGCCCAACTGGGTACGCGCCCGCGGCCTCGCCGTCTACCAGGTGGTGTTCGCCGGTGGGCAGGCCCTGGGAGCGCTCGCCTGGGGCGCCGTGGCGCAGGTGATCGGGCTGGAGCTGACGTTCATTGCCGCCGCCGCGATCATGTTGCTCGACGCCGTCGCACTGGCCATGTGGCCGTTCCCCGACCTGCGCGACGTGGACCGGCAGCCGGCGGTCATCTGGCCGGAGGTGTCGCTCGCGGTCCATCCCGACCCGCAGGCCGGCCCGGTGCTGGTCACCGCCGCGTACAAGGTACGCCCCGAGCGGGAGCGGGAGTTCATGGAGGCGATGCGGCTGGTCCGCGACACGCGCATGCGTACCGGCGCGCTGAGATGGGGCCTGTTCCGGGTGGGCGAGGAGCCGCAACGGTTCGTCGAGGTGTACCGGCTGGCGACCTGGGACGAGCACGTACGGCAGCACGACAACCGGTTCACCGGCGCCGACCGGGAGTCCGAGGAACGCGCCAAGACGATCGCCGACGAGGGCCCGCGGGCCTGGCACCTGCTGCCGGCCGACACTCGTGCGGTGCACGACGCCGCCGCCCCGTCCGAAGGGGCCGACGAGATCGGCCCGCGTCACCAGGACACGGGCGCGAGTGACCGCGGCACGACCGGCCCCGACGTGGGCAACGACACGGTCACCCGGCGGATGTGACGCGCCGTCACCCGGCCGCTGGCGACCATGCCGGCATGGATGATCCTTTCCGCTTGACGATGAGCCGGCTCCGCGGGCCGGTCACCGAGGAGGACCACCTTCTCGGCAGCTCGTACGCCCCGGTCACCCTCGTCGAGTACGGGGACTACCAGTGCCCCGGCTCGGCCGTCGCGCACGGGGTGGTCCGGGAGGTACTTCGCCAGCGCCCCACGAAGGTGGCGTTCGTCTACCGGCACTTCCCGTTGACGGACGTACACCCGTACTCGGAGATCGCCGCCGAGGCCGCGGAGGCCGCCGCCGCGCGCGGCCGCTTCTGGCAGATGCACGACTGGCTCTTCGCCCACCAGGACCAGCTCAAGCCGTTGCAGCTGGCACTCGCCGTCGACCGCCTCGGCCTCGACGTGGAACGCGTGGGCCGCGCGATGGGCGGGCACCACTACCTGGCCCGCATCCGCCGCGACTTCGGCAGCGGCGTACGCAGCGGCGTGGCCGGCACGCCCACGTTCTTCATCAACGGCATCCGGCACGACGCGCCACACTCCCTGGAGGCCCTGCTGTCCGCGGTGGACGACGCCTCCGACACGTAGACGTACGTCGCTGGTCCGGCGCGGCGGTAGGCTCGCCGCTGTGACGGATCTGCGCAGCGCCCAGTGGTACGGCGGTGACGACCGCAACGCGTACATCCATCGAGCGTGGATGCGGCGGGGGCTGCCGGACAGCGCGTTCTCCGGACGGCCGCACATCGCGATCGCCAACACCGCCTCCGACCTCACCCCCTGCAACATGCACCTGAACGACGTCGCGGAGAGCGTCAAGGCGGGCGTGTGGGAGGCCGGCGGCGTCCCGCTCAACCTGCCGGTGGTCTCGATCGGCGAGACACAGGTGCGCCCGACCGCGATGCTGTGGCGCAACCTCGCCGCGATGGCGATCGAGGAGATGCTGCGGGCCAACCCGATCGACGGCGTGGTGCTGCTCGGCGGCTGCGACAAGACGATCCCGGCGCTGCTCATGGCCGCCGCCTCGGTCGACCTGCCGGCGGTCGTGGTGCCCGGCGGGCCGATGCTCACCGGCCACTTCCGCGGTACCCCGCTGGGCTGCGGCACCGACGTGTGGCGGCTCAGCGAGGAGGTGCGGGCCGGGACGCTGTCGCAGGAGGCGTTCATGCGGTCGGAGTCCGCGATGATCCGCAGCCGCGGCCACTGCAACACGATGGGTACCGCCTCGACGATGGCGAGCATGGCCGAGGCGCTCGGCATGACGCTGCCCGGCATCGCCGGCACCCCGGCACCGGACAGCCGGCTGCTCGCGCTCTCCCACGAGACCGGCAAGCTCGCGGTCGAGCTGGTCGCGGCGGGGCGGCGCCCGAGCGACGTCCTGACGAAGGCCTCGTTCCGGAACGCGATCGTCACGCTCGCCGCGATCGGCGGCTCCACCAACGCGGTGGTACACCTGCTCGCGATCGCCGGTCGGGCCGGCGTCGACCTCACGCTGGACGACTTCGACCGCGTCGGCTCCGGCGTACCGCTGCTGGTCGACCTCCAGCCCGCGGGCCGCCACCTGATGGACGACCTCTACCGGGCCGGCGGCCTGCACGCGGTACTCAACGAGGTCAGCGACCTGCTCGACGGCGCGGCCATCACGGTCACCGGCCGCCCGCTCGTCGAGCACCTGGCCGGCGCGGAGATCTGGGACGAGGAGGTCATCCGCCGGCGTGCCAAGCCGCTGCTGGACGACGCCGGCATCGCGGTACTCAAGGGAAACCTCGCCCCCGACGGCGCCGTCATCAAGCCCGCCGCCGCCTCACCCGAGCTGCTGCGGCACCGGGGGCGCGCGGTGGTCTTCGAGAGCGTCGAGGACCTGCACGCCCGCCTCGACTCTCCCGACCTCGACGTGGACGAGACGTCGGTGCTGATCCTGCGCGGCTGCGGCCCCAAGGGCTACCCCGGGATGCCCGAGGTGGGCAACCTGCCGCTGCCGGCCAAGCTGCTCGCCAAGGGCGTCCGCGACATGGTACGCATCAGCGACGCCCGGATGAGCGGCACCGCGTACGGCACGGTGGTGCTGCACGCCGCGCCCGAGGCCGCGGTGGGTGGCCCGCTGGCGCTGGTACGCACCGGCGACCCGATCGTGCTCGACGTCCCGGCCCGCCGCCTGGACATCGACCTGCCGCTGGAGGAGCTCGCCACCCGCCAGCCGTCAGCGGCGAGCGTGGCCGCGTACGCCTCACCGGCCCGAGGCTGGGAGCGCCTGTACGTCGACCACGTCATGCAGGCCGACAAGGGCGCCGACCTGGACTTCCTGACCGGCGCCAGCGGCCCCGACGTCGGCCGCGAATCCCACTGACAAAGACCTTCAGAGCTACCGCGACGCCCGTCGTGGTCCAGACCGCTGCTCCCGCGGCCTCACCCTCCGCGCGTTTGCTCTGCTTCCTTAAAGGAAGCGGCCCGCATCGGCCTCGAGGTTGGCGGGTCGTCATGCGTTCCCTCGGGTGGTTGCTGTTACCCCACTTTCTTGCCTCCGGCGGGAGCGCTCCGGCTTCCGGGATGGGGGGAAGTGCCATCCCGTCGGCCCTCGACCCGACAAGAGCAGAGCAGACCAACGCGCGGGGCGCCAGCGTCTGTGCCGTGCGTTGCGGTCCGTGCGTGGTGGCGCCCCGGGCGTTGGCCCGCTCCAAGAACAAGCGGGTCGAGGGCCGACGGGATGGCACTGTGCGGGCGTGGCCTGCGCCGAATTTTGGACGCTCAGCCGCCCCAACCCGGCGCGCGGAAGCCCTTGGCGCGCGCGATGCACATCTGGTCTGGCGGGTAGGTAACGGGCGAGCGACCACCAGCGAGACCACCGCCGGTGCGCACCCGCGGTGCCGTTCCGGAGGCCGGATGGCTCACCGCCGGATCTCGACGAGTAGCGACCGGTCACGTCCGGTGGTGGTAAGGGTTTCGACGGGGTCGCTGTCGCGGGTCAACGTAGGCGGGTGGGATGAACTCCGGCCTGCCGTCCTCGACACAAAGCCGGACTATCCACTGTCCACGGTGGATGATGCGGTGGTGGTAGCGGCACAGCAGCACGCTGTTTTCCAGGCTGGTGGGTCCGCCGTCGGCCCATGATTGGATGTGGTGGCCGTCGCACCAGCGTGGTGGTCGGTCGCAGCCTGGGAAGGCGCATCCTCGGTCGCGTAGCTCCAGTGCCCGCCGTAGCGATCCGGTGATCAGCCGCCGGGTGCGGCCCAGGTCCAGGACCTGCCCGTCGCCGCCAAGCACGGCCGGGATCAGTTGCGCGTCGCAGGCCATCTGGCGGACCTGGGTGGGGCTGAGCCGCCCACCAGTGTCCAGCATCCCGACGCCGAACTGCTGCTCGAGCAGTTCGAATGGCACGGTGACCATCACGTGTGGCCGCTGCCCGCCGTTGTCCGGCAACCGCTCGGTGCGGGTGGCCAGGTCGCACACCTCGACCAACGCATCCGCCCGCCGCTGGCCAGGGGTGCGCGGCTCGTCGTCGTGGCGGGGCGCGCACAGCGGGTCGAGGGCGGCGTTGACGGTCGCCGCGCCGGCCTCGTCCAGCCAGCCGGTGACCCGGACACGGCCGTCGCCGAGCCGGGTGAGCTGAAACGCCCGCGTCTGCCACGCCCGGGCCTCCTGCCGCCGCAACGCAGCGGCATCACGAGCGTCAGCGATCTCGGGCGCCACATAGGCCAGGATCCGCTCACCAGCCTTACGCAAGATCGCGGGCTCGAACTGCTCGGCCTGACCGACCAGCACCGCCTCGGCCTCATCCACCAGATCAGGGCCGAGGTCGGCGGGAAGATCCCGGACCGCAGTAGCGATAACGGTGGCCTGCTCAGCGTTGACCGCACCCGCGACCAGGGCGGTGTCGAGAGCGGGCCGCTCGTCAACCGCTCTCGCGAGGTCGGCCAGCCGTTTCGCGGCGTGGATGCTGATGCGGTGACGCTCCCGCAACCACACCGCGGTGCTGGAAGCGTGCTGCGCGATCGGCAGGCCGCGACCGTCGATTTCCCGGATCACATGCAACTGGGCTGCGGTAAGCGTTTGCAACGCTTGGTGGATCGTGTCAAGGGAATCGACTAGTTCGTCATCGCTCAGCGTCCAGACCGACGCGGTAGCGCATTTACTCGCTACCTCGTGCAGCTGGTCTAACGCATCGGTGGACACCCGTTAATTGTCTCGCATCAACTCCAAGACCACCAGTTATATTCGTCGATCTAGGGATATTTGAATTTGCAATTTTGCGAGGAGGAGAATTGACCAAGAAGACCTGACACCGGAGACTCCGTGGCCACCCTGGCAGCAACGGAACAGGGTGATCTGGCGACAGGTCGCGGGCGGCGCTGGAGCTGTTGCGGCCCCAGGACCAGACGCCAGGCCGACCACCGAAATGCGAGCAAGGCCGAGCCCCAGAGCCAACCGGGCGCCACCTCACCGTTCGCTGCCAATTCAGCGCAGCAGAGACGACGGCCGGTCGCCGCCCCGCATAGGGAGCAAAGCAAAGGCTTCCACGACATCACCCGGACAAGCCCCGAGACCTAACCCCGAAAGGTCGACCTCATGCCGCCCTGGCGGCAGAGAGTCGACTATAGAGCTTCCGGAGTCGGGGTCATTGAGTCCGTCCGCAGTCTCTTCTACGGATCTGCTTCGCGTCGGGATTCGAGCCGCCGCGATGTCCGTCGCCGTGTCGCGAGAGGTGGCTTTGTGAGGACTTGTGGTTGCCCTGGCAGCAACAAGTCATCACAAAGCCCGACGAGTCAGTCCCGCTGCGATCGTTCGCCCAGAATCCGCGGCGCCGTCGGCGTGTCGTGTAGGTATCGGGCGAACGATCATCAGCGAGACCACCACCGGCAGCGACGCCAGGCGCGCACCCAGCATCCACCCTTAATGCCATCCCGGAGGCCGGAGATCCCCGCCGGAGGCAAAGGGGTAACCGCCACCAGGCGCGGAGGGTGAGGCCGCGGGAGCAGCGGTCCGGACCACCGCGGGCATCGCGGTAGCTCAAATCTCCATTATGGATAGACGTCGGGGTCAGGGCTTGAGTAGGTCGTGCAGGAAGGTGATCTGCTCGGCCTTCTGGGCGTTCTGGCCGCCCTCGTGCGCGTTGTACGACCAGACGCGGATGTCCTTCTGGCCGGCCCAGTGGTTGTAGGCCGCGTACACAGTGGATGGTGGGCAGATGTCGTCCATCAGCCCCACCGAGAATAGGGCCGGGGCGGTGCCGTGCGCGGCGAAGTTGACGCCGTCGAAGTACCGCAGCGTGTCGAACACCTGCTCCACCTGGTCGCGGTGGCTCTTGCAGTACGTGGTGAGCTCGTAGTACGGCGACTTGTCGGTGATCTCGGTGGCCCGCCGGTAGTGGCACAGGAACGGTACGTCGGGCAGCACCGCGGCCAGCCCGTCGACCAGGCCGCCCACCGCCAGCGCGATGCCGCCGCCCTGGCTGATGCCGGCCGCCACGACGCGGGTGGGGTCGACCAGCGGGTGCTCGCGGGCGGTCTCCACGGCGCGCACCGCGTCGGTGAAGAGGCGGCGGTAGTAGTACTGCTCCGGGTCGAGGATGCCGCGGGTCAGGAAGCCGGGCGTGTGCGGACCGCCGGACTCCGCCGGGTCCGGGGTGTCGCCGGGCAGCCAGCCGCCGCTGCCCTGGCCGCGGGTGTCCATGACCAGGTGGGCGTAACCGGCCGCGCTCCAGACCAGCCAGTCGAGCGGGCGGCCGCGGCCACCGCCGTACCCGATGAACTCGACCACGCAGGGCAACGGGCCGGCGGCGCCGCGCGGCGCGAGGAACCAGGCCTTGATCGGGTGTCCGCCGAAGCCGCTGAACGTCACGTCGTAGACGTCCACAGTGGACAGTCCACTGTCGAGCGGGGTGAACGTGGCCGGCGTGGCGGCGGCGCGGGCCGCGTCGAGCGTGGTCGTCCAGAACGCGCGGAAGTCGGCGGGCTCGCTCCGCTCGGGCTGGTAGGCGCGCAGCTTGTCAAGGGGCAGGTCGACGAACACCGGGCGCTCCTTCTTGATCATCCGTGGGGTGGTCTCACCCTAACCGTGGGTACCCGCTCCTCGATAGGGTCGAGGAATGCGGCCGCATTCGCCGGCGCTGGCGCCCTTCATCTCCTCGATCGGCTACCTCGAGGGGCGGTTTCCGCACGGCCGCGAGCGTGTGCTGCCCACCGGCACCGTGCAGCTGCTCGTCAACCTCGACCGCGACGCGCTGCACTCCGCGCCGGACGGGCTGCCGCCGATCCGCACGGGCGGGGCGGCGTTGCAGGGGCCGAGCGCGCGTTCCGCCGTGGTGGACACCGCCGACCAGCGCGCCATCCTGTGGGTCGCGTTCCGGCCGGGTGGGGCGGGGCCGTTCTTCCCGGGGCTGGCGGAGGCGTGCGACCGGCTCGTACCCCTCGATGCGGTGTGGGGCCGGCGCGGGCCGGCGCTGCGCGACAGGTTGCTGGCCTGCGGTTCCGCGGCTGAGATGCGGGCGGTGGTGGAGGCCGCGCTGCTCGCGGCGGCCGAGCCGCCGCGCCCGGACCCGGCGCTCGCCGCGGCGGTGGCCGCACTCCACGGCGGCGCGTCGGTCGCGGAGGCCGCCGACCGGCTGGGCTGGACCACGAAGCGGCTCGTGCGCCTGTTCAGCGCCCAGGTGGGTCTGGCTCCCAAGCGATTTGCCCGGGTACGTCGCTTCCAGCGCCTCCTGTCCGCCGCCACAACCCGCCTCGCGGGTACGGGCGGCGACTGGGCGCGGCTGGCGGCCGAGTGCGGCTACCACGACCAGGCGCACATGATCCACGACTTCCGCTCGTACGCCGGGCAGAGCCCCAGCGAGTACGAGCCCCGGTCGGTGGAAGAGCGCAACCATGTCCCGTTCTTACAAGGCGAGGGTCCGGCGCCGGCGGCATGATCGGGACATGACCCACATGTACCCCCGCCTGGTGGTGAAAGGCGCCGCGCAGGCGATCGACTTCTACGCCAAAGCGTTCGGCGCCAAGGAAATCAGCCGCTACACCGACGAGAGCACCGGCCGCATCCACCACGCCGAACTGGAGCTGGCCGGTACCACGTTCGCGGTCAAGGACGAGGGCGACGGCGACCCGGCCCCGCCCACGCTCGGCGGCTCCCCGGTGGTGATGGCGCTGTACGTGGACGACGCGGACGCGGTCGGCCAGCGGATGGAGGAGAACGGCGCCACCGTGGTCTTCCCCATCAAGGACCAGCCGTACGGCGATCGGGGCGGCCGCCTCGCCGACCCCTTCGGCCACCTTTGGATGATCGCCCAACCCCTCGGGCGTATCGCCCCCGCAGACGCTGGACCGCTAGTAATGTGACAGCGGTGACGCGACCCGTCATCTCGGTCATGCTCGCGGTGCCGGACGCGGCGGCCGCCAAGGAGTGGTACAACGTGGCGCTCGGCGCCACGGTGATGTGGGATCTCGGCTCGGTGGTCGGTCTCGACGTGGCCGGCGCGCCATTCTTCCTCGGCGAGCCGGCGGACAACGGCTGGGACACACCGGCCACGGCCGGCACGCGCACGGTGCGGGTCGAGGTGTTCGTCGACGACCCGGACGAGTTTGTGCGGCGGGCGGTCGAGGCCGGCGCGGACGGCACTCGCGACCCGGTCCGCGACCACGAGGCGCCGTGGGGCAAGCACCGGCAGGGTGGGTTCGTCGACCCGTACGGCCACCTGTGGCTGGTCGGCGACCGCTCCCCGATCAGGCGAGAGCCGCGTCCGTACGGTAGCGGTCCAGCCACGCTGCCAGCTCCGCCGGCTGGCTGAGCGCCACGAGGTGCCCGCCGGGCATCACGTCGATCTCGATGCCGAGGCGCTCACGGGCCTGCCGGCGCTGAAACTCCAGCGGGAAAAACCGGTCATCGCGCCCTTGCAGGAAGCGGGTGGGCACGTCCGGCCAGGCGTCCAGCGGCCACGGCAGCTCGAACGGGGTACCCGACTGCGGTGGCTCCTCGCGCGCGAACACCGCCGCCGTCACCTCCGGCGGCACGTCGTGGAAGAACGACGCCTCCAGGTCGAACTCGGTCGAACGCCCCTCCCGCGCCGCCAGCTCCGCGGCGGCCGCGGCCTGCCCGGTGTTCTCCCACCACGCACCGGCGGACTCGCCCGGCCGAGGGACCATCGCGTTGACCATGACCAGCAGCTCCACGGGCACGCGGGCGGCGACCAGCGGTGCGCTGAACCCACCCATCGACTGGGCGACGAGCACCAGCCCGGTGCGGTCACCGATCGCGTCGACGATCACGTCCGCGTACTCCGTCAACCCCGCCGAGTCGTCCCCCGCCGGCAGGTCGACCGCGACGACGTCGTGGCCACGCTCGCGCAGCAGCGGCTCGACGCGATGCCAGTAGAAGGCGGAGCCACCCGCCCCCGGGATGAGCACGTACGTCGTCATGCTCCCAATCTAGAGATCGACGGACGGGCGTGATCGGTCGGGTCGGGGGCGGCGTAGCCTTGCCGCATGGCTTCTGGTGTGGACAAGGGGGACCTGGTCCCGGACTTCGATCTGCCCGACCAGACCGGCACGTCGCGGCGGCTCAGTGAGCTGCTACTCGGCGGGCCGGTCGTCCTGTTCTTCTACCCGGCCGCGCTCAGCCGCGGCTGCACC
Source organism: Phytohabitans flavus (assembly GCF_011764545.1). Taxonomy (GTDB): domain Bacteria; phylum Actinomycetota; class Actinomycetes; order Mycobacteriales; family Micromonosporaceae; genus Phytohabitans; species Phytohabitans flavus. The sequence goes on from NZ_AP022870.1 coordinate 3,741,670, forward strand.
GCGGAGAGCTGCCACTTCCGGGACCTCGCCCGGGAGTTCAAGGCCGTGGGCGCGCAGCGGGTGGGGATCAGCCGGGACAGCGTGGAGCGGCAGCGGGAGTTCGCCGAAAAGAACAACTTCGACTACCCACTGCTGTCGGACGCCGACGGCGAGGTGGCCGAGGCGCTCGGCGTAAAGCGGAAGCTGCCGCTCGGCCCGATGAGCATGCGGCGGATGACGTTCGTCATCGGCACCGACCGGCGCGTGATCGCCGTCATCCACAGCGAGATGAGCATGGAGCAGCACGCCGACCGCGCTTTGGAGGCGCTCCGCAACCGCGGCGTCCGCAGCTAGAGGATCACATTCCAGATCTGGGCTACCGCGACGTCCGCGGTGGTCCAGACCGCTGCTCCCGCGGCCTCACCCTCCGCGCTTCACAACCGCCGGCACGGCCGGCCGCGCTAGGTGGCGGTGGCGTGGACGAGGTCGACCGAGGCGCGCAGCTCTACCACTCGGCGAACGAGCCGTCGTCCTGCCGCCACACCGGGTTGCGCCACGCGTGGCCGGTACGGTCGGCGCGACGTACCGCCTCCTCGTCCACGTCGATGCCCAGCCCGGGTGCCTCCAGCCGCGCGATGTGTCCGTCCACTATGCGCAGTGGTGCCGGGTCGACGAGGTAGTCGAGCAGCTCGGTACCGCCGTTGTGCCCCGCACCATCCGATGTGGAACGATCTGGACCTCCAGCGCCGGCTCAACGAAGGGTTCGTGAAGTGAGTCGTGAGTGGACGCTCCGCGGAGCCACCACCGAGTACACCGTCGGGCTGCCGGAGCACGGCGGCTGGCTGGAGCTGCGCGCGTGGGGGCCGCACGGGGTCAGCGACGGCCCCTCTCCCCTGGGCTACGTGGGCCGGCCGCAGTACATGACCCCGGGTGACGTGGCCGCCGTCGAGTACGCGCCGGACGGGGTCCGCCCGTTCGCCGGCCCGGACCTCGTGGTGCGGCCGGCGCGGGCGCTGTCCTGGTCGTTCGAGGACGCCGCGCAGGAGGGTGACTCGCTCCGGGTCGACTTCGCCGACGCCGGCTCCGGGCTGCGAGCGGCCCTGCACTACCGGCTGGCCGCCGACTCGGACGTGGTGGAGCGGTGGGTCGAGCTGACCAACGCCGGTGACTCTCCCCTCCAGCTGGTGGAGCTGGGGTCGGCCGGCTTCTCCGTACCCACCCCGCACGGCGCCCGCCTCACGTACCTCAGTGGACAGTGGGCGCAGGAGTTCACGCCGGCGACCACCGAGCTGCGGCGGGGACGGTTCGAGATCGGCAGCACGCTGGGCGTGACCGGGCACCAGTTCTCGCCGTACCTGGCCGTGCGGGACGCCCGGGATACCGGCCCGACCTGGGGCGTGGCGTTGGCCTGGACCGGTTCGTGGCGGATCGTCGCCGAGCGGGACGCCGCCGGCCTCACCCGCATCCGCGCCGGTCGCGTCGCGGTCGAGGGGCCGCTGGCGCTCGCGCCCGGTGCCACGCTCGTCACGCCGGTGGCCGCCGGGGCGTACAGCGCCGAAGGGGTCGACGGGCTGGCCCGGGTCTGGCACGCGTACGAGCGCGGCCTCGCCGGCGACCGCCTCACCCGTACCCGCAAGGTCATCTACAACTCGTGGGAGGCCACGTACTTCGACGTCACCGCCGCCGGGCAGCTCGCGCTCGCCGAGGTGGCGGCGGAGATCGGCGTGGAGACGTTCGTGGTGGACGACGGCTGGTTCGTCGGGCGCGGCGACGACACCGCCGGCCTCGGCGACTGGACGCCGGACCCGGCGAAGTTTCCGGACGGGTTCGACACGTTCGTCGACCGGGTGCGCAAGCTGGGCCTGGAGTTCGGGCTCTGGGTCGAGCCGGAGATGGTCAACCCGCGCTCGGCGCTCTACGAGGCCCACCCCGACTGGGTGTACCAGGTGGACGGCCGCCCCCGCACCACCATCCGCAACCAGTACCTGCTGGACCTGGGTCGGCCGGAAGTGGAGGAGTTCGTGCACTCCACGCTGGACGGGCTGCTGCGCGGGTACGACATCACGTACCTCAAGTGGGACTTCAACCGCCCGCGGACCGAGCCGGGCCGCATGGGCGTACCCCTGGAGGACCCGGACCTCGACGGCGCGCACGTGGCCGCGCTGTACCGGATCCTGGAGGCGCTGCGCCGCGACCATCCACATGTGACGGTCGAGGGTTGCGCGGCCGGCGGCGCCCGGGTCGACCTGGCGATGGCGTCCAGAGTGGACGTGGTCTGGCCGAGCGACAACACCGCGCCGATCGACCGGCTGCGGATCCAGGACGGCTACCTGCGCGCCCACGCGCCGCACCTGATGAGCTCCTGGGTGACCGACGCGACCGGGCTCTTCGACACGCGGCCCCGCTCGCTCGCCTTCCGGTTTGTGCTGGCCAGCGCCGGCGTGCTCGGCATCGGCGCGGACATTCGGCGGTGGAGCGCGGCCGAGCGCACCGAGGCGGCCCGGTGGGTGGCGCGGTACAAGCAGGTCCGCGACGTCGTCACCCAGGGCGAGGTGCACCGGATCGGCGGCCCGGACGAGGAACGCTGCGCGGTGCAGTACACACTGGACGGTCGCGTGGTCGTGCTCGCCTGGAACCCCGGCCCCCTAGACGGCCTAGGCACCGTCCCCGCGAGGCCCGTCCGCCTCAAGCTGCGCGCCCTAGACCCGGCGACCCGCTACGCAGCGGCCGGCGCGCTGTACTCCGGCGCCCACCTGATGTCGGCAGGCCTCCCAGTCCACTGGACGGCGGACCACGACGCCGACCTGATCGAGGTGACCCAAACCAGCAGTTGATCAGGGAGTTGGTGGGCGTGTGGTGCGGCGCGTCCCACCACGAAGTCCCTGATCAACAGCGAGGGGTCAGTCCGGCGAGTTGACCCAGGTCGGGACGCCGTCCTGGCAGCGGATCTTCATGCGCACCAGGGTCTTGCCGTCGAACCAGACCCGCGCGACGTCGGCCGGTCCCGGCACCACCTTGGTCACGCGGTAGCCGCGCGCGGCCTTCCAGCTCAGGACCCGGACGTCGCCGTCCTTCTGGCACTTCGCGTCGACGCTGCCACCGGCCGAGGTCAGCGTCCGGGTCCGGTCCGGCGGCGGCGGTCCGGTCGGCCGCAGGATGGAGGGCGTCGGCTCGGCCGTCGGCGGCGTGACCTGCGGCGCGGCGCCCGTGGTGGGTGCCGTGGTCGCCGCGGCGGGACCGGTCGCCGGGCCGCCCGGAGCGCCACCCGTCGCCGGGGCGGGGCTGAGCGTCGGCCCGTCGGCTCCGCGCCCACCGCCGCCGGCCGGCGTCTCGTCCGTACCGCCGTCGCCGGGCGCGGTGGTCACCGTGACCGCGCTCCCCGCCGCGCTTGTGCCCCCGGCCTCCTGGGGTCGCTGCTCGGCGAGCGCGCCGCGCGGGCTGCCGCCCGGGCCGGCGATGAGCGTGGCCACCACGGCGGTCGCGACCACGATGGCGGCGCCGACCGCGACGGCGAGGGTGCGCTGCCGGCGCCGGTCACCGGCCGGCTCCAGCGTCGGGTGGTCGTCGACCGCCGCGCCGCTGGCCGGTGCCGGCGCGGCGGCGGGCCGCAACCCGCCGTCGGCCGGGCGCACCACCATGCCCGCGGCTCGCGCGAGGACGTCGGCCACCTCGGCGGCGCTGGGCCGGTCGGCCGGCTCCTTGGCCAGGCAGCGGCCGCACAGGTCGGCGATGCCGGGTGGCACGCCGAGGACCGGCGGCAGCGGGTCGGGCTCCGAATACGAGTGCGCGCGCAGCATCTGCGTGGTCGTCTCGGCCGCCCACGGCAGCCGGCCGACCAGGACGTAGTGGACCAGCAGCCCCAACGCGTAGACGTCTGAGGCGGGCACGATCTGGTCGCCGGTGAGCCGCTCGGGCGCCAGGTAGGCGGGCGTGCCGATCATCCGGTCGTCCTGGTCGAGGTCTTCGAGCGGACCGGCCGCGGCGGCGATGCCGAAGTCGACCACCTTCGCCCCGGCGGGGGTCAGGATGACATTCGCCGGCTTGATGTCGCGGTGCACCAGGCCGGCGTCGTGGGCCGCCGCGATGCCGCTGGCCACCTCGGCGCAGACCCGCATCGCCTCGTGTGGCGGCAGCGGACCGTCGGCGATCCGCTGGCTCAGCGTCGGCCCGCGCAGCAGCTCCATCACCACGAACGGCTCCGGCCTGCCGTCCGAGTCGGTCGACTCTCCGTAGTCGAACACGCCGCAGACGTGCGGGTGGGACAGGCGGGCGGCGGACCGGGCCTCGGCCTGGATGCGCAGGCTGGCGCCGGCGTCGGAGGCGAGGCGGCCGGCCAGCACCTTCACCGCGACGGGGCGGCGCAGCACCTCGTCGGTGGCCCGCCAGACCACCGACATGCCGCCGGTGCCGATCTGGTCCTCCAGCCGGTACCGGCCGCCCAAGAGCCGCAGCGCTTCCACGCGGCTCAGTCTGCACCAATGGGCACTGGACAGGGAGCCACCGTCCGGACGACGGATATAGGACCAGTCCGCCACGTATCAGGGGAGCCAGGACCACCTCCCCTTCGGACGGACCCTCACATCCCGCCATGGGAGGACGCGCCCGCGGGATCGGTCACCGACGATGGGCCGCATGAGACGACGACAGATGGTACGCGCCGTCGCGGCCGCCGCCGTGCTCCTCGTCGCGGTCGCCGGCCTGCCCGGAGCCGCCTCCTCGGCGCCCGGCGACCCGCTCGACCGCAAGGCGCTGGGCAGGGCACTCGCCGCGATCAACGCGGCCGGGGTGCCCGCCGCGTTCGCCGAGGTCCGCGACGGTGACCGCACCTGGTCGGGCGCCGCCGGCATCGCCGACCTGACCACCGCCCGCCCGGCCAAGCCCAACATGCGGCACCGGGTCGGGAGCATCACCAAGAGCTTCGTCGCCACCGCCGTGCTCCAGCTCGTCGCCGAGGGCAAGGTGGGGCTGGACGACCCGATCGGGCGGTGGCTGCCCTAGCTCGTCCCCGGCGAGCTGGGTCAGCAGGTCACGGTCCGGATGCTGCTCAACCACACGAGCGGCATCGGCAACTACACAAACGCGGTGCTGGACACGCTGGCCGAGGTGATCAGCGTCGGGAGCACGTCGTTCACGCCGGAGGAGCTGGTCCGGATCGGCCTGTCGCTGCCGCCGACCGGGGCGCCCGGCGAGCGTTTCTCGTACTCGAACACTGGCTACATCCTCGCCGGCCTGCTGATCGAAAAGGTCACCGGAAACGACGCGGCCGCCGAGGTCACCCGGCGGGTCATCCGCCCGCTGCGGCTCCAGGACACGTATTTCCCTGGTGCCGATCCGACGATCCGCGGCCCGCACGCCGGTGCCCACTTCGCGTTGCTGGGCGTCCGCGACTTCGCCCGGTACGACATGACGTGGGCCTGGACGGCCGGTGAGCTGATCTCCACACCGTCCGACCTGGACACGTTCTTCCGCGCACTGCTCGGCGGAAGGCTCCTGCCGCCCGCGCAGCTGGCGCAGATGCGCACCACGGTGCCGAGCGACCCGGCGCAGCCCGACGCCGGTGGGTACGGGCTGGGCCTCTACTGGGTGACCACCCCGTGCGGCCCGGCGTGGGGCCACGACGGCGGCGTTGTCGGGCAGATCACGCTGTCGATGCACTCCCCAGACGGCAGCCGCCAGCTGTCACTCGCCACCAACCTCAGCCACTACCAGATCGGACTCCCCGAGCTGCACCCGATCGACGCGGCGTGGATCAACATGCTGGTCGCCGGCATCTGCCCGGCTGGGCCTGCGGCGCGGGCCACGACCGGCACCACCCACGCCTCCCGCTCCCGGGCGCCCTCCCGATGCCGGCGGGCCTGACCGGCTGATCAGTACGAGCCGACGTCCTCGGAGTGCTGCCAGGCACCGCACGGGTCGTCGTACCGGTCCTTGATGTAGCCCAGTCCCCACTTGATCTGGGTCGCCGGGCTTGTCTCCCAGTCGGACCCGGCCGTGGACATCTTCCCGGCCGGGTACGCCTGGGGGATGCCGTACGCGCCGGAGGACGGGTTGCGGGCCTTGTGGTTCCAGCCGCTCTCCTTGGTCCACAGCTTGTCCAGGCAGGGCATCTGGTCGATGCCGAAGCCGCTGCTGATCAGGAGCGCGCAGCCGGTCCGGCGGTTGCCGCTGTACTCGTTGCAGGAGGCCGGGACCGGGCCGGTGTACGGCTTTGGCTCGGCCTTGGCCTCTTGCTCCTCGCGCTTCTTACGGCTCGCCGCGTCGGCGGCCTTCCGGGCCCGTTCGGCCTCGGTCCGCGCCGCGGCGGCCGCCTTCTCGGCGGCGGCGCGCTGGGCCTCGCGCTGCTGGGCCGTGGCGACCGTGTACTCCCGGTGGCGCTCCTTGAGGTACACGATCTCCTGCTGGCCGGCGTCGGCGGTGAGCTGGGCGCGGACCCCGTCCTGGTCGGCGGCCCGCCCCTGCCCCAGCTGGTAGCCACCGAGAACGCCGGCGGCGAGCAGCGACAGGGCCAGCGCCCGGATACCGAACCGGCTCCACAGTCGACGCATCGAGTCTGTCCTCCCTCGGGGCGGTAGTCGCGCCGCCGAGGATCCTGTCACAGATCGAGCGCTATGCGGGCGTGGGCTCCCGGCGGAGGCGGGCCAGCCGGGGTGTCGACGGCCAGCGGACGTCGTGGGCCCAGCCGAGCTTCTCGAAGATCCAGATCACCCGCGCCGAGATGTCGATCTCCCACGGGCGCACGCCGTGCCGGGCGCAGGTCGGGTCCGCGTGGTGCAGGTTGTGCCAGGACTCGCCCATGCTCAGGATCGCCAGCGGCCAGAAGTTGGCCGAGCGGTCGCGGGCGGCGAAGGGGCGCTCGCCGATCATGTGGCAGACCGAGTTGACCGACCAGGTGACGTGGTGCAGCAGCGTCACACGGACCAGGCTGGCCCAGAAGAACGCGGTCACCGCACCCCACCACGACCAGGTGATCAGGCCACCCATCACCGCCGGCGCCAGGAGGGTCACCAGGGTCCACAGGCCGAACGTGCGGTGTACCAGCCGGAGGTCGCGGTCGGCGAGCAGGTCGGGGGCGAACCGCTCCTGGTTTGTCAGGTCCCGGTCGAGGATCCAGCCCAGGTGAGCGTGCCAGAAGCCACGGGCGAGCGCGGCCGGCGACGTGCCGAAGAGCCACGGCGAGTGTGGGTCGCCCTCCTTGTCGGAGAACGCGTGGTGCCGGCGGTGGTCGGCCACCCAGTGCAGGATCGGGCCCTGCACCGCCATGCTGCCGGCGATGGCCAGCGCGATCTTCAGCGGGCGGCCCGTCTTGAAGGCGCCGTGCGTGAAGTACCGGTGGAAACCCACGGTGGCGCCCAGGCAGGTGAAGACATACCAGCCGGCGGCCAGGCCGACATCCACCCAGGACAGTCCCCAGCCCCACGCGATCGGCACGGCCGCGAGCAGGGCGAGGAAGGGGACGATGACGAAGACATACACGGTCACGTGGGCGGGCAGCCCCCGCTTGCCACCCAGCAGGGTCTTGGGGGTCACGGGTAGATAGGTTAGGCGAACTTCACTTCCGCCCGGGGCATGGCACGCGAACCGCCGCCCACTGCCTGGTGACGTCCGCGTTGACAGCGTCCGCCCAGGAAATGGTCTTGCTGGAATAATTAAGAATCTTTACATTTAAGTACGCCGAGGCGCTGACGCATACGAGCAAGCCGGCCTGAGTCGGGCGGGCGGCGGTCCGCCGTGGGATGCCGCCGCCCGCCCCAGCCGCTACTTGCCGTGCGGGGTGAGGAACTGCTCCGGCCGCAGCGCCTTCGACGAGATCCGGATGTCGCCGATCCAGCCGTAGAAGCCCTGGCCGTAGCCGAGGTCGAACGAGTTGGCGCCCACCACGAACGGCCGGCCCATCGTGCAGATGCCGGTCGAGGGCTGGGTGGGGTTACGGGCGATCTTCGAGCCGTCCACGTACACGGTCGTGGCGCTGGCGTTGTTGACCACCGCGAGGTGCATCCACCGGCCGGTCGGCAGCGCGTGGCTCCACGAGGTCGGGTCCGCGTCCTGCTTCTCCGGGTACACCACGAACTGGAGGAAGCGCTCCGGCGAGATGTTCAGGCTGCACGTCGGCTCGAGCGGCGACCAGCCCGTGGTCTTGCCGGCGTCACCGTTGCGCCCCTCCCAGTTGAAGATGCCCATCCACGCGTGGTCACCCTCGAACGGGTCCGGCAGCTTGACGAAGACCTCGATCGTGTACCCGGTCAGGAACTTCATGTTGTTGATCGGAGCGTTCGCCCCGGCCCGGAGGATCGCGCCGCGGTCCGGGCCCTTGCCGCCGTCGAAGCGGAGGCTGGCGTGCGCGGGCTGGCCGGGGTGGTGCTCGGCCGACCAGGTCACGACCTCGGGGGCGCTGGTGTGCAGGCGCTGGAGGGTGAGGTCGTTTCCGTTGCCGGTGAGGTCACGGGCGATGGCACCGGCGGGCACCGGGGCACCCGCGCCGCCCGTGCCGCTCAGGCCGGAGCTGTCGAAGCGCCAGTACGCCACGGTCGTGCGCGACACCACCGCGGCCGGCGGCCGGGGCGCGGTCGGCGGTACCGGCGCGAAGCCCTGGAAGCGGGCGTCGAAGTCGATGTCCACACTGAACCTGTCGATCGGGCCGGTGAGCTCGATCGTCTCGGCCTCGAGCGGCGTGCGCTTGGCCGGGTCCCGGGCGAGGAACCAGGGCGAGAACGTCTCCACGTCGATGACGTTGCGGACCATGTCGAAGTGGTACAGGCGGATCATGCCCGCGCCGCCGTAGTACCGGTCCTGGTAGTTGGTGATGTGGGCGTGCACGTCGTGGCCGGCGTCGTTCTTCAGGACGGTGCGGCCGGGCGGCCAGTAGTGCCCGTTGAGGGTGAGGAACACCTGGTCGTTCTTGCGGATCAGCCGGTCCCAGAGCCGCTGCCCGTTGTCCGACAGGTGCGCCTCGCCGCTGTCCTCGGCCCAGACCAGGTCGTGCGTGGTGACGATGACCGGGAGCTTCGGGTGCGCGTCGATCACGCCCTGCGCCCAGGTGATGCCGCGGTCGGAGATCCGCCAGTCGAGGGCGAGGACGAGCCACTCGCGGCCGCCGGCGCGCAGCCAGTGGTAGCTGTTGTACCCGTCCGGCGAGGCGCCGCCGAACGTGGGCGTGCCGGCGAACCGCTGCGGGCCGAACGCGCGCAGGTACGCCGAGTCGCCGCGCTGGTCGTCGCCGCCGCGGATGTCGTGGTTGCCGGCGAGGACGCTGTACGGCACCTTCCCGTCGATCAGCCGGAACGCCTGGTCCGCCAGCCCGATCTCGTGCTCGCTGCCGTGCTCGGTCACGTCGCCGAGGTGGGTCATGAACGCGATGTTCGCCTCGGCCCGCTCCTGCTTCAGGTACCGGAACGTCGCCTCCAGCGGCGCCGGGTCGGAGCTGTCCTCGTCGAAGAGGTACTGCGTGTCCGGCAGTACGGCGAGCGCGAAACGCGGGCTCTGCCAGTCGAAGCCGCCGGCCGCGCCGCCTTCGTGCGCCGACGCCGCCTCGCCGCCCGCCAGCAGCGCGGCGGCGGGGCCAGCCACGAGCGCCGCTGCCGCCGGCGCGGCGAGCAGCGTACGGCGCCCGACCCCGGGCGCCTTTTGCTTGTTGTCCATGGGAGCCTCCCAGCACCAGATGACGGCGTGACTCTGTCCGCCTCTGGTGAAGGCGTGGTAGCGCTTCCTTCAACGCCACCCGCCGCCACCTCGAAGACTCCGCGATCTTGCCGTCACGCACCGGCGCCGAGACGATCTTTCAGGCTCGGGGTCACATTCGATTTCTTGAGACAGGCCATCTGCCCCGGTCCGCGCCAGTCGCAGACCGTATGCTCCCGCGGGCACCGCGCAGGTCGGCGGCTCGCCAGCGCTCGCCGAAACCCCCGACCTCCGCTGCCACCCCGCGGTCCAAGCCCAACCCCAAGCCCGACCCGGGATCAAAGGTGGGTACGCAGGCACATTCGCTCTGCTTCCCTAGAGCGGCAACGCCGACGACCAGCGGCGACCTTGCCGCCAGGTGGGCCTACTGGCCCTGGCTGACGCTGATCCCACAGCGACCGCGAGACCCACTTCTTGATCGGCGCGGCCGGGTTAGCGAACCCGAGAGATCGTGGTACCCAACCGCCCCTCCAGGGGCAACTAAGTACCACGACATGCTAGACGACGGCCCGTCGTAGCGTCGGTCAAGGCAAACCCAGCGCCCTTCGGGCGCATGTCTGCCGTGGATGGACCCCCGCCCAACCGCCGAGCCAGGTCAAGGCTGGGCCTGGACCGCGGACCCAGCAGCAAAAGGTCGCGGTCGGCCGACCCCGCCCCGGGGTGAGCTTGCCCAACCGCGAAGGGCGAGGCCGCAGGAGCGACGGTCCGGACCCAATACCGCTCGGCCTAGTTCGACCGGCCCTGATCGGCGCGCGCGTGGGTCGCGGCCTCACCGCCGGCGATGCCGGCCGAGGGGTCTTGGGTGGTGGAACCGCGGAGGGTGAGGCCGCGGGAGCAGCGGTCCGGACCACCGCGGACGTCGCGGTAGCTCAAGGGCTTGGAATGGGTCTAGCCCACTGGTGTGGGGACCGGGGTGCGGTCGGGGCGGGCGATGTCGTCGCCCACCCGGCGTGCCCAGCGGCCGGCGGCGATCGCGTACCAGCCGGCGATCAGCGCGAACCCGGCGGCGACCACGAACACCGCGGTCGGCGAGTGGCCGTCGGCGGGGAGGGTGAGCGCGGCGGCGAAGAGGCCCAGTACGTACGAAAGGTTGTAGGTGGTGTCGTTGAGCGCGAAGACCCGGCCGCGGTAGTGGTCGTCGCACTCGTGCTGGATCGAGGTGTCCACCACGATCTTCGTGCCCTGCGCCGCGATGTTGACGCAGAAGACCGCCGCGACGAGCAGCGGCTCGGTGAACGACGACACGGTCAGCGGCAGCGCGATCGCGGTACCGGCGATAAGGCCGGCCACCCACCGCCAGCCGCCGATCCGCCGGGTGATGGCCGGCGTGATCAGCGCCGCCACCATCACGCCGAGGCTGCCCGCCACCACCACGAAGGCCAGCCCCGTGATCGAGTCCTGTACGTCGTCGTCGGTGACGAAGTAGTTGCGGTACAGCAGCAGCATGGCGAGGGTCAGCACCCCGAAGAGCGCGCGGAAGCCGGCCTTGGCCGCCATCGTGTACGCCGCGCCGCGCTTGCCCGCCAGGTGCACGAGGCCGTCGCCCATGCCCCGCACCACGTCCCCGATCGCCGAGCGCATGGGTGCCCGCGCGGGGACCGTGGCATGGTCCGGCCCGAGGTCGCCGACACCGAAGGAGCGCCAGGCGAGCAGGGCGGACGCCACGTACCCCACTGGTGCCACGAGCGCCATCGCCGCGTAGCCGGAGTCGCCCGCGGAGACCATCCAGTTGATCAGGACGACCGCGATGCCGAGGCCGGCGGAGAAGCAGACCGAGCCGAGGGTGCCGGAGAGTGAGTTCGCGGTGACGAGGCGTCTGTCCTCCACGACGTGCGGCACCGCCGCGGAGAGGCCGGCGAGCAGGAAGCGGTTGAGCCCGATGATCGCGAACGCCACCACCACGAACGCGACGCCCTTGTCACCCGCGTTGATCAGGGCCGCCGCCGGCAGCACCAGCGCCGCGCGCAGCAGGTTCGTGAAGACCACCAGCTGGCGCCGGCTCCACCGGTCGAGGAACACCCCGACGAAGGGCCCGATCAGCGAGTACGGCGTGACGAGCAGCGCCGACCCCGCCGCGATCGCCATCGCGCTTGTCTGGCGGTCGGGGTTGAACAGGACGCTGCCCGCGAGGGCGGCCTGGAAAAGCCCGTCCGCGAGCTGGCTGGACAGCCGTACGCCCAGGAGTCTCCGGAACCCGCGGACGGCGAGCAAGGAGCGGAGTTTGTGGGAGTCGCGGTTGGCCATGACGACCTAGCCTAAGCGCACTTTCCGGGTCGCCGGCTCGGGATGTGCGACGACCCTACTCGAGAAGCGATCGCAAACCGGACAGAAAGCGGGTGACGGTCCGCTCCCACGCGGGAGCTAACGGGCGTCCGCCGTCGCGGGCGAGGCCGCTCCGTGAACGGCTGGTGTCGGCTCGCCATCGGGTCGGTGCGCGCCGTGTCCGGCGAGTCGTGCCGCGCCGCGCCGCGGATAGAGTTGCCTGGTGGCTGGACGTCTGACGACCGAACGACTGACCCTGCGCCCGTGGGAGATCGACGATGCCGAGGCAGCCCTTGGCGTCTACGGCGAAGGCGGCGTGGCCCGCTGGCTCAGTCCGGCCATGGACACGGTCACCGACCTGAGCGCGATGCGCCTGATCCTCCAGCAGTGGATCGCCGAGGACCAGCGCCTCATCACCCCGGCGGGACGGTGGGCGATCGAGCGCACCGACGACAAGGAGCTCATCGGCGGCGCCGTGCTGCTCCCGCTCCCGCCCGGCGGCGAGGACCTGGAGATGGGCTGGCAGCTGCGCCCGGACGACTGGGGCCAGGGCTACGCCGCCGAGGCCGGCCGCCGCCTGGCCCAGTGGGCGTTCGACGAGGGGTCGGACGAGGTCTTCGCGGTCGCGCGCCCGGCCAACGAGCGGGCCGGCGCCACCGCCCGCCGCATCGGTATGCAGTGGGTCGGCGAGACCGAGAAGTACTACGACATGCGCCTACAGGTCTTCCGCATCCGGCCCGGCGACATCGACTGACCGCGCTCACCCGCCACTGTCTAGATGTCGGGCGGCGACTGGCGGCCCGTCGTGGTGCCCGTGGTGGGTATGCCGCTGCGGTCCCGTGGTGTCCTGGCGCGCGGGTCGTCGGAGGTACGTGCCCGTGCGGCCGCGTCCGTCCAGTCCTCCACGGTCGGCCGGGTCAGGTCGGCGTCGAGCTGGGCGTGCAGGTCGCGGGCGGTCAGGTCGGCCGTAAAGACCGGCGACCCCGGCTGCTGCCGGCGCCCACCCTGCGCCAGGTCGCCGGCGTAGACGGGCTCGAAGCCGAGCTCGTCGACGAGGTCGGCGACGGCCCGCTCGGCCTGCGAGTCGTTCCCCGAGATCGGGATGCCGTACCGGGTGAGGGCACCACCGGGCTTGCCGTAGTCGCGCAGGTGGTCCCAGATCATCGTGTTGAACGCCTTGACCACGTTGGCCTGCGGCAGGTGCCGCTGCATCAGCTCGCTGGACGTGATGCTGTTGTTGTCGAGCTCCGCGATGTGCCCGTCACGGTCGGGGTCGTAGTTCGTGGTGTCGATGACGGTTTTGCCGGCCGTACCCGCTATGGGGACGTCGGTGTAGTTGCCGAACGGTACCGACACGACCACGATGTCCCCGAACGCCGCCGCCTGCGCGGGGGTGACCGCGCGGCCGTGCTCGCCGAGATTGGTCTCCATCTGCCGCAGCGTGTCTGGACCACGGGAGTTGGCGATTGCGACGTCGTGGCCGGCGGCGGTGAAGTGCTTGGCCAGGGTACCGCCGATGTGACCGGCGCCAATGATTCCGATCTTCATGCCAACCGTCTACCCGCCGTGGCTCGCCAATAACGGTGCGTGGCCGTCCTCAATCGCTGTAGACAGCGTCTACGGCTACTGGTAGACAATGTCTATGAGCGAGGACGATCTGCGCGAACGGCTCGTCGCGGCCGGAGTGGAGATGGTGCGGGGCGAGGGCAGCGCGGTGCTCACGCTCCGCGAGATCGCCCGCCGCGCCGGGGTGTCGCACGGGGCGCCGCGGCGCTACTTCCCGACCCACCTGGCGCTGCTGTCCGCGATCGCCCGGGAGGGTTTCCGGGAGTTGGGCGAGCGGGTCGCCCGGCTGCTGGCGGACGGTGGCACGCCGCACGCCCAGCTGCGCGCGCTCGGGCGGGCCTACCTGGAGTACGCGGCGACGAACCGCGGGATGTTCGAGCTGATGTTCCGGCACGACCTGCTGGAGAGCAACCGGCTCGGCCTGCGCGAGACGAGCCTGCCGCTTTTCGAGGTGCTCGTCGAGCTGACCGGCCGGGCTCGCGCGGCGCGCGGGCCGGCGGCTCAGGCGGAGGGCACGCCAGGCGGGCGCGGGGCGGAAACGAGGGTGGCGGCGGGCGCGCTCTGGGCCAACCTGCACGGCCTCGCCCAGCTCTGGACCTGGGGGAGCCTCCAGCTCGCGACCGGCCTCGACGACATCGAGCCGCTGCTCGACGCGGCCATCAAGGCGCACACCGGGCCGGAGACCGCGTGAGCCGCCCACGGATCACGCTCGCGGTCAGCGTCGCGGGCGCGATGCTCGTCGCCCTGGACGGCACGGTGCTCACGGTCGCGCAGCCGACGCTGCGGCGGGACCTGGACGCCACGTTCGCGCAGGTGCAGTGGGCCAGCACCGGGTACCTCATCGCGGTCGCCGGCCTGCTCGTGGTCGGCGGGCGCCTCGGCGACCTGTACGGCCACCGCCGCCTGCTCCTCACCGGACTCGTCGGCTTCGCGGCGGCGTCGGCGGCGATCGGGCTGGCGCCGAGCATCGGGTGGGTGGTGGCGATGCGGGTGGTCCAGGGCGCGTTCGGGGCGCTGCTCCAGCCGGCGACGCTCGGGCTGCTGCGGACGGCGTACCCGGCCGAGCGGCTGGGCTCGGCCATCGCGGTCCGTACCAGCGCGATCGCCGCCGCCGGCGCGGCCGGACCGGTCGTCGGCGGTGTGGCGGTCGACATGTTCGGCTGGCGCGCGGTCGCCCTGCTCGGGCTGATACCGGCGGTCGCGGTGGGAACGCTGGTCCTGGCTGTCCCGCCCGCCCCCGCGACCCCGGGCAAGCGGGGGCTCGACGTCCGGGGCGCGGCCCTCTACGCGGCGACGCTCGCCGGCCTGGTGCTCGCCCTCGTCCACCCACCCGCGCGCTGGCCGGCGCTGGCGGCGGGGCTGGGGTGCGCGGTGGCGTTCGGGTGGCACGAGCGGCGCTCCGCCGACCCACTGGTGCCGCCGGCCGTGCTGCGCGTGCGCGCGGTACCGGTGGCGCTCGGCGTGCTCGGGTGCGTGTCGGGGGCGGCGTTCGGGACGCTGTTCGTGATCACCTACCTGGTGCAGGACGGCTTCGGCCTCGATCCACTCCACACTGGACTGCTCGCCCTCTGGCTCAGCGCCGCGATGGTGCTCGCCGCGCCCGCCGCGGGCCGGCTGATGCGGCGCCACGGGCCGCGCCCCGTCGCGGTCGGCGCGCTGCTCGCCGCGACGGCCGGCATCGCGTCGCTGGCGGGGGCCGAGCGGGCCGCGGCGGTCGGCGCGGGGCTGGTGCTGCTCGGCGCCGGGCTGGGCGCGGCGATGGTCGTGGCCACGGCCACCGTCGTGGGACATGCCCCGGCGGAGGCGGCCGGCGTCGTCGGCGGCCTCCAGCAGACCGCGATGAACACGGGCCCGGTCGCCGGCATCGCGGCCGCCGCGACGTTGCTGGGGTACGGCACGCCGGCCGCCCTCCTCGTCCTGGCCGGGGTCGCCGCGACCGGCGCCGCGCTGGCCACCCGGCTCCCGTCGGGGGTGCCGGCGCCGGTCCGGTGAGCGGGTCAGTGCGGGAGGCTGGCGATCGTCATGCGGACCAGCCGCTCGTACGTCTCGTCGAGATCCTCCGGCAGCCCGAAGCCGCCGCTCGCCTCGATGGACGCGAACCCGTGCACCACCGCCCGCGCGCAGCGGGTCGCGTGGATCGCGTCCGAGTCGGTCAGCCCGTACCCCGCAGCACCGCCAGGAACACCTCCAGCAGCCGCTGCGCCGGCCCGGCCGTGCGCGGGTCGTGCAGCGGGTCGGCGGGGATGGCGGCGTAGCGGGCGGGGTGTGCGGTGACGTACGCGCGGTACTCGTGCATCAGCACCGCCACCGCGTCGTCGCCGGAGCGACCCATCACCGCGCGGCTGAAGCGGTCCGTCATCTCCTCCAGGACCCGCGCGCCGACCAGCGTGCGAAGCTCACCGAGGCTGCCCACGTGCTTGTACAGCGAGGGGGCGGCGACGCCGGTGCGCTGCGCGACCGCGGCCAGCGTGAGCGCGTCGGCGCCCTGCTCGTCGACGATGGCGATCGCCGCCTCGACCACGGCCGCGGTGGAGAGCCCGGCGCGGTAACTACGCTTCATAGCCGCAAAGCTAACTTCAGTAGCCCGATCCGTCAAGGTTGCCCAGTCCGTCAAGGATGGGCCATCACCAGGACGCCGCGCGCCGGGCCACCGATCGCCTGGTACAGGTGTGGAACGTCGCCGGGGAACCGGATGAAGTCGCCCGGGCCCAACTCGGCCGGCTCGGCCACCGGGCCGACGCGCAGCCGGCCGGACACCACGAGCAGTGACTCGGTCACCCCGGCGGGGTGCGGATCGGCGTGCCGGGCGGTGGTGGCGAACTCTACCTCGTAGAACTCGGCGAGTCGCTGCCCGCGTACCCGATCGAGCAGCCGGGCCGAGACCGCCCCCTCCACCCGCGTGCCGTGACCGGCGCGCACCACCTCGACCCGGGTCCGCGCCGGCTCGCCGATGAGGTCGCCAAGCGCCGCGCCGAGCGCGTCCGCGAGCGCGTAGAGGGTGTCGATCGTGGGGTTGCCACGCCCGGCCTCGATGTTGGTGAGCGTGGCCCGGCCGACCCCACTCCGCTCGGCGAGCGCCACGACCGAAAGGCCGCGCGCCTCACGGAGGGTGCGGAGGTTGGCCGCGATACGACTGGCGGGAGAGTCGTTCATGCGCACTATAGTAGTCACCATGACTACTTCAGGAGTCAGAGCGGCACGCCGGATGTCCGAGATCGCAGGGTTCGGGATCGACCGGGTGGCGCGCAGCGCCGACCAGGTGACCTCGCGGTGGCCGGTGCTGCGCCTGGAAAACCTCGACACCGACCTGCCACTGCCGCCCGAGGCCGTGCCGGTCACCGCGGCCGCGCTCACGACGCCACCGGCCAACTCGTGGCTCCCGTTCACCGGCGACCTGGACCTGCGCGCGGCGATCGCCGACCTGCTGGCCACCCGCACCGGCCACCGGTACGACCCGGCCGAAGAGATCATCGTGACCAGCGGCGGCACCGAGGCCGCCCTCGACTGCCTGCTCGCCACGATCGACCCGGGTGACGAGGTGGTGCTCGGCGATCCGACGTACGCGGGGCTTGTCAACCGGGTCCGGCTGGTCGGCGGCGTGCCACGGTTCGCGCCGTACCGGGTGGTCGCCGGCGAGTGGCGCCTCGACCTCGACGCGCTGCGCGCCGCCGTGGGGCCGGCGACCCGGGCGCTGCTGCTGATGAGCCCCTCCATGCCCTCCGGCGCGGTGCTCGACGAGGCGGAGTGGCGCGCGGTCTGCGACATCTGCCGCGAGCGCGACCTGCTGCTCATCTACGACGGCGCGATGGAGAGCCTGCTCTTCGACGGCCGCCCGTTCGTCCACCCGGTCCGCGAGCCGGGCATGGCCGAGCGCACGCTGGTAATCGGCTCGCTGTCGAAGGAGTTCCGGATGATCGGCTGGCGGGTCGGCTGGGTCGCCGGCCCACGCTCCCTTGTGGAGCACGTCGGCTGGGCCCACGTCTACAACACGACGACCCCGGTGGGCATCGCCCGCGCCGGGGCGACCGCTGTCCTCCGCGGCGACCACGGGCATGTCGCGGCGGCCGCCGCCGAGCTCCAGCGCCGCCGCGACACCATCCTGAGTGGCCTGGCCGGCCTTCCGCTGGTACGCCCGGCGGGCGGCTGGTCGCTGCTGCTGGACACCGTGGCGATGGGCGTGGACCCCGCGGAGGCCTCGCGGCGGCTGCTGCGCGACGGCGCGGTCGCGGCGACGGCCATGACCGGCTGGGGCGACGCGGTAGCGGCACGCCACATCCGCTTCGTCTTCAGCGCCGAGCCGGTCGAGCGCCTGGCCACCCTCCCCGAACGCCTGTCCGCGGCAGGCCTCCGCTAACCGTTTGCCGCTGCCCCAGCCCGGCCGGCTAGGGGCCGGTGTAGAGGACGGCGTCCGCCTCGATGTCGAAGCCGCTCAGCGCTACCGGCAGCGTCGTGCGTACCGGGGCCACCAGGCCCTTGAAGTACTGCGCGAAGATCGTGTTCATCTCGGCGAAGTCGTTCCACTCGCGCAGGTAGACGCCGACCCGCACCGCGTGGTCGAGGTCGCTGCCGGCCGCCTCGGCCACGCGCGCCAGGTTGGTGAACGTGAGGTGCGCCTGCTCGGCGAACGCCCCGCGCACCCAGGTGCCGTCCGGGAGGCGGGGGACCGCACCCGCGAGGTACACGAAATCGCCGGCGATGACCGCCTGCGAGAAGGGGCCGCCGACGGGCGCGGCGTTGTCGGTCGAGATGGCGCGCATGTTTTCTCTCATCCTTCTGGGCTGACTTGCGTCGATGGGCTGACTTGCGTCGATGGTCGCGGAAACTGCTCGGTCAGGCCATCCGGGCCGACGAGGGGCCGGCCGAGGAGGGCGCGCAGGGCCTCGTCGCGCCGCTCCAGCGCCGCCCGCTGTGAGGGCGTCAGCGGTATCCACGGGGGCGGCGGCTCGGGCAGCGACGGCGGGAGGGGGCGGCCGGCGACGTACGTGGCGACGTTGACCAGCCGCTCGGGCGCCTGCCGTACCTGCCCGTGCGCGTCGGCCACCGGGAACGGCCCGTCCTCGACCGCGAAGACCGCGATGTCCGCCGGCGCGCCGACCGTGAGGGTCCCCACCCCGCCGGGCAGCCGCAGTGCCGCCGCGGGCGTGGCGGTGGCCGCCGCCACGACATCCTCCAGCGGTACGCCCACCGCGCGCAGCTTCGCCATCGTGGTGGGCAGGTCGAACACCGGCCCGTACCGGCACCGCGCGTGCAGATCGGTCGAGACGGTGTGCGGGGCCAGCCCGGCGGCCAACTGCTCCTCCAGCACGTCGAACGCGAACCCGCCCGCGCCGTGCCCGACGTCGAGCAGCACACCCCGCGCGTACGCCTCGCGGACCACCGGCCCGGCCCCGGTCTCCGCCACGCCACTGGCACAGTGCGTGAGGATGTCGCCGGGGCGCAGCAGCGGGAGTACGTCGGCGGGGCCGGGCGGGCCGCCGGCCACGTGCACCATCACCGGCAGGCCTGCGGCGCGGGCCACGTCGAGGGCGCGTTCGAGCGGGCGTACCCCGTTGGCGCCCACCGCCTCGTGGTCGATCCGCACCTTCACGCCCGCGACGAGGTCGGGGTGGCGGGTGACCGCGTCCAGCGCGGCGTCCACGTCGAGGCGGGCCAGGTCGTCGGACTCGCCGGTGCGCCCGGTCAGGCCCAGCGCGGAGATGTGCAGGAGCGCCTTCACCCGTACCCGATATGTCCCGACCGCGGCCCGCAGCGCGTCGATCCCCCACGCCCCCGCGGACCCCGCGTCCACCCATGTGGTGACGCCGGAGTGCCAAGCGACTGGGTCGGGGTGGATGCCCCAGTAGGTCGCGCCCGGGTGCACGTGCGTGTGCAGGTCGACAAGCCCCGGCGTGACAAGGTGCCCGGTGACGTCGACGACGTCACGCGCGGAGCCGGCCGGCAGCGCGGGGGCGACCGCGGCGATCTGACCGCCCCGGACCGCCACGTCGTAGCGGCCGACGTGCCCGCCGCCCACATCGACCACGCGCCCACCGGTCAGCAGCAGGTCGTAGATGGTCATGCTCCTCGTCGGGCGCGCGCCTAAGATCAGCTCGGACGTGGTGCTCAGCCTATGGAGGCGCGGTGACGCTCGACAAGGGTTTCTGGGGGCCCGGTGACCCCGTGGGGCAGTCGATCTTCGGCGGTACTTTCGGGTGGCCGCTGCTCGTCGCGCGGGCCACCGCCGTGGAGCGCAACATCGCCACGCTGGCCACGTACGCGGAGCGGCACGGCCTCGCGTTCGCCCCGCACGGCAAGACGACGATGTCGCCCACGCTCTTCCAGGCGCAGCTCGCCGCCGGCGCATGGGGCATCACGGTGGCGACCGCACAGCAGGCGCGGGTGTGCCGGGAGCACGGGGTGCCGCGGGTTCTTGTCGCCAACCAGATCCTCGACCCCGCCGCGCTCGCCTGGGTCGCCGCGCAGACCGACGCCGGCTTCGAGATCTACTTCCAGGTGGACTCGCTGGAGGGCGTCGCGGCCGCCGCGGCCACGACCGGCGTCCGCCCGCTGCCGGTCCTCGTCGAGATCGGGTACGCCGGAGGCCGCACCGGCTGCCGTTCCGAGTCGGCGGCCCGCGCGGTGGCGAACGCGGTCGCGGCCTCGCCCCGCCTCACGCTGGCCGGCGTCACCGGGTACGAGGGCGGGCTGCCCGACCAGCCCGCCGTCGCCGCGTTCCTCGACCTCCTGCGCACCGCCGCCGTCGAGCTCGCCGACCTGCTCCCGCCCTCGGTGATCGTCTCGGCGGGCGGCAGCGCCTGGTTCGACGTGGTGGCCGCCCGCCTGCCCGGCGACTGGCTGCCCGGCCACCAGGTCGTCCCGGTGCTGCGCAGCGGCGCGTACGTGACTCACGACGACGGCTACTACCGCGAGCACACACCGTTCAACCGGGTGCACGGCGAGGGCGTGCTGGACGCGGCGCTGGAGCTGTGGGCCCAGGTCATCTCCACGCCCGAGCCCGGCCTGGCGATCGCCGGGGTGGGCAAGCGGGACGCCCCGTTCGACGAAGGGCTGCCGGTACCGCGGGCGATCCACCGGTCGGGCTCGGCAGTGCCCGCGGACGGCCTGCGGGTCACCCGGCTGATGGACCAGCACGCGTTCCTCACGGTGGATGGCGCCGACGTGGCCCCTGGTGACCTCGTACGCTTCGGGATCTCGCACCCGTGTACCGCGTTCGACAAGTGGCGCGCGATCCCGCTCGTCGACGACTCCTATGTGGTGGTCGACGTGCTGCGCACCTACTTCTGACCCGTCCCGGGAGCCGCTCAGGCGTTGCGGCGCCTCAGTGTGACGTACCCGACCAGCGCCACCGCCGCCCACGCCGCCGCGAACGCCGTCTGTACCGCCAGCGGGCCCGCGGCCAGCCCGTCCACCGTCGCCCGCGCGGTCGGCAGCAGCGGCGGGGCCAGCCACGGCACCGGGGAGTCCTTCGTACCCACCGCGAAGGCGAGCACCGTACAGCCCGCGAGCACGGCCAGCCCCCGAGCGGCGTTACCGACGGCGGCCCGGCTCGCCACCGCGCCCAGCAGCAGCGCGGGCGGTACGAGCAGCAGGTGCGCCCACACGCCGGCGACCACCCCGGACGCCAGCGACGGGTCGCCGGGGCGCTGCGGGCCGGTGATGCCGCCGAGCGCCCACGGCAGGGCCAGCGCGATCGCGACGAGGGCGAAGGCGGGCACCAGCGCGGTGAGCAGGCCGGCGACGATCTCTCGGCCCAGACCGCCGACCGCCACTGTGGAGAGCTGGCGCTGGGTGTCCGGCTCGACGTTGAAGAGGATCTGGGTCTGCCAGGCGACGACCGGGAAGAGGACGGCGGCCGAGAAGCCGTACGCCTCGGCGGCCTGCGCCTGCCCGCCGCCGTAGATGACGCCGAGCACGACGAGGACGCTGAGCAGCGGGGCGAGCGCGCGACCGGTACGCAGGAACGCGACCAGCCGCAGCCGGATGAGGGCGGTCATGACGGTATCCGCACTCCCAGGACCCGGTGTCCGGCGGCGCGCAGGCTGGCCACCGCCGCGTCGACCTCGGCACCGGTGA
This sequence comes from Phytohabitans flavus, assembly GCF_011764545.1. Lineage (GTDB taxonomy): Bacteria > Actinomycetota > Actinomycetes > Mycobacteriales > Micromonosporaceae > Phytohabitans > Phytohabitans flavus. Next base: position 3,763,225 of record NZ_AP022870.1, read on the forward strand.
CCGCCACCTCGATCACACACTCGACCGGCGCCAGCTCGGGTGTGGACAGCTGCCCGTCGACAAGCTCCCAGGTACGCACGTCGGGCAGCGACCCCACCTCGCCCAGGTGGTCGCTGATCAGCACCCGGCCGCCGCGGTCGAGGGTCTGCGCCACGATCGCCGGCACCTTGGCCCGGGTGGCCGCGTCGAGGCCCTCCCACGGCTCGTCGAGAATCAGCAGGTCGGGGCGGTGCACAAGGCCCTGGACCAGGCCGACCTTCTGCGCGGACCCCTTGGACAGCTCGGCGAGCGGGCTGTCCAGCAGCGGGTCGAGATGCAGCCGCTCGGCCCACTCACCCACCGCGCGGCGACCGTCGGCCGGCGCGAGGCCGTGGATCGCGGCCATCCCCAGCAGGTACCGGCGGGCGGTAAACGGCTGGTCCGCCGGGAACCGCTCCGGCACGTACCCCACCCGGGCCGGCCGCTCGCGGACCGCGCCCCGCTGCGGGCGCAACAGCCCGGCGGCGAGCTTCAGCAGCGTCGACTTGCCCACCCCGTTACGGCCGACCACCGCGACCGCCTCGCCCGCCGCCACCGAGGCCTCGACCCCGCGCAGGACCCACGGCTCACCACGGCGGTACCGGAGCCACACCCCGTCCAGTCGCACCGGCCGATAATGCCACGCGAAACTGGTGGCCTATCCGGCGGATCTTTGTAGGACGGCGGCGGGCCCAGACGGCGGCGCCGCGCGGACTTCGGGAGGGTGTCGCTCGCGAGATGCTCTCGAGCTGGGCGCAGCACTGCGCCCGCCGGCCGTGGTCGCCGCAGTGCCCTGCGCGCCGAGCCTTCGATGCGAGCGCGAGGCGCCCGAGACCGATCCCGCACGACAATCACGGGCTCACATCTCGACCCCGAAAAAAAGGACCCGGCCATACCTGACACTCCGTGCGGCCTCGGAGAATGCCCAGGTCATTGCCTTGATCACTTTAGGCTGGTCGCATTGGGTCAAGACCGCCGCTCCCGCAGCCTCGCCCTCCGCGGTTCCACAACCCAAGACTCCTCGGCCGGCGGCGCTGGCGGTGAGGCCTCGACCCCCACCCATCCACACACCGACCAGAGCCGGTCGAATCGTGAACGCTCGACCGGCGCCGCACCCGGACGCTATCCGGCAGATCGTGGTATTTAGCTGTGGTTATAGCGACAGCTAAATACCACGATCGCTGGCGTGCTCCCACTGGCATGCGGACAAACCGGCTAAAGCGCCCAACACAAGGTGTCGCTGTGGCCAAGCCCGCGAGATCTAGGCGACTTCCTGTCGTCCTGACGGCAGAAAGTCGACTAGATCCAGAGTTTCCGTCGGGGGTGCGCAGACTCGGCGCCGGAAGTCATTCCGGGGAAAGTTATGGTCGTCGCCGAGGCCGCCCCCGTCTGGAGCCGACTCGCGCGGCGTTCACGTGGCTGGGCGCATCGGTGCGCCCAGCTTGAGAGGCCCCGCAAAGCACACCCAGGGCCCCGCCGCGCTTGAGTGCTGTTTGGTTGTGCGAACGCGGAGGGTGAGGCCGCGGGAGCAGCGGTCGGGACCACCGCGGACATCGCGGTAGCTCAAAATCTCTGTCTTGGAATTGATCCTCTAGTGGTCCAGCAGGAGCACGATCTTGCCGCGGCCGTGGCCGGTTTCCAGCTCGCGGTGGGCGTCGGCGGCACGGTCGAGTGGATACGTATGCCGGACGTGGAAGCGCAGCTCGCCCTTGGCGTACAGCTCGGCGAGCCCGGCCAGCCGCTGCGCGGACCGCACCCCCTCGACCACCCGGACGCCCAGCCCGGCGGCCCGCTCGTGGTCGACGAGCGTGAGGATCCGCCGCCGGTCGGCCACCAATGCCAGCGACGCGTCGAGCGCCTCGCCGCCCGCCCCGTCCAGCGCCGCCGTCGCCGCGAACGGGCGCAGCCGCTCGACGAGCCCGTCGCCGTACGCGACCGGTGTGGCACCCAGCTCCCGCAGGTAGTCGTGGTTGTCCGGCGCCGCGGTGCCGATCACCCGCGCCCCGGCCCGCACGGCGAGCTGCACCGCCATGGTGCCGACCGCGCCGGCCGCTCCGTGCACGACAAGCACGTCTCCTGAGTCGACACTCAGCGCCTCGAGCGCGAGCGACGCGGTCTGCGCGCCCGCCGTGAAGCCGCCGGCCACCTCCCACGGCATCGCCGCCGGCTTGGGCGTGACGTGGCTGTCGGGCACGACGACGTACTCCGCGTACGCCTGGAGCTGCCCGAACCCGAGCACCTCGGCACCGGCGGCCACCCCCGTGGCGCCCGCCCCGACCTCGTCGACCACCCCGGCGAACTCGTTGCCCGGGATCCTCGGCAGCGGCTTGGTCACGCCGGGCGGCGTCCACCCGGCGCGCACCGCCAAGTCGTACGGCTGCACGCCGGCCGCCCGCACCCGTACCCGCACCTGCCCGGCACCCGCCCGCGGAGTGTCCACCTCGGACACCCGCAGCACCTCGGGTCCCCCGTACTCGCTGAAAATGGCCGCCCTCATGGGAAGCAGTCTGCGACCTCAACCACGCTTGAGGTCAATCAGCTCCGCTCTATGAGGTGGCCCACAACGGCCGGGCCGTACATCGCGGCGCCCGACCCGTCCCGCCGCATGTCCACATCGGGCAGTGCGACCGGCTCGCCGCTGCCGCTCGCCGCCGCCGGCCGCGGACCCACCCAGGCGAGGGCAAGCTTCCGCTCACCCTTGAGGAACCGCTGGGCACGCACGCCGCCGGTCGCCCTTCCCTTGCTCGGGTACGCGGACAGCGGCGTAACCTTCACGCTCCCACCGCTCGACGTGACCACCATCGGGTCGCCGTGCTCGGGGTCGTCGGTGCGTACCGCGCCGAAGAACACCGCGTGGGTGCCGTCCGGCAGGTTGATGCCGGCCATGCCGCCGCCCTTCAGCCCCTGCGGGCGGACCAGGCTGGCCGCGAAGTACAGCAGCGACGCGTCCGAGCTGACGAACGTGAGCATCTCCGCCCCGTCGGTGAGCCAGGTCGCCCCGATCACCTCGTCGCCCTCGCGGAGACCGATCACCTCGAACTCGTCGGAACGCACCGGCCACTCCGGCGTGCAGATCTTCACCACGCCCTGCTTCGTGCCGAGCGCCAGGCCCGGCGAGCCCTCGGCGGTCAGCGGGGCGAGGCCGATCACCGTCTCCCCCGCCGCCAGCGGCACAAGCTCGGACGCGGACATGCCACCGCTCAGCGACACGGTGCCGGACTGCTCGGGCAGTACCGGCAAAGGCAGCACCTCGGTCTTGAACGCCCGACCGTGGCTGGTCACCAGCAGCACCCGGCCGCGGGCGGTCGAGTGCACCACCGCCCGGACGCTGTCGTGCTTGACCCGGCCCCGGCGACTGCGCCCCTCCGGCGCCTCTTCCGACTCCACGGCGGTACGGGCCACGAGGCCGCTCGCCGACAGGATCACCTGGCACGGGTCGTCGCCGACCTCCAGGGGTCCGGACGGCACCGACGCGGCGAGCGTCTCCTTGAGGTCGCCGCCGATCAGCGTGGTGCGCCGCGGCCTGGTGAACTCCTTGGCCACCGCGGCCAGCTCGTCCGACACGACCTTCTTGAGGACCTGGTCGTCGTCGAGGATCGTGGAAAGCTCGGCGATCTCGGCGCGCAGCTTCTCCCCCTCGGCCTCCAGCTCCAGCCGGTCAAACCTGGTGAGCCGGCGCAGCGGGGTGTCCAGGATGTACGTCGCCTGGATCTCGGAGAGCTTGAACTGGCTCATCAGCCCGTCCTTGGCCGCCTGCGCGTTTTCGCTCGCGCGGATCAGCCGTACCACCTTGTCGATGTCCAGCAGCGCGATGAGCAGGCCGTCGACAAGGTGCAGCCGCTCCTGCCGCTTGCGCCGCCGGTACGTGGTGCGCCGGGTGACCACCTCGTACCGGTGGTGGAGGAAGACCTCCAGCAGCTCCTTGAGCCCCAGCGTCTGCGGCTGCCCGTCGACAAGCACAAGGTTGTTGACGCCGAACGACGACTCCAGCGGCGTGAGCCGGTACAGGTCGGCGAGCAGCGCCTGCGGGTTGACGCCAACCTTGCACTCGATGACGAGGCGGGTGCCGGCCTCGCGGTCGGTGAGGTCCTTGACGTCCGCGATGCCCTGTAGCCGCTTGGTGCGGGTGACCTCCTCGGTGATCCGCTCGATCACCTTCTCGGCGCCCACCCCGTACGGCAGCTCGGTCACCGTGATCCCCTGCCGGCCGCGGCTCCCCTCGACCGGCCCGATCTCCACCTTGCCGCGCATGCGCACGATGCCACGCCCGGTCTCGTACGCCTTGCGGACCTCGTCGAGCCCGAGCAGCAGCCCACCGGTCGGCAGATCCGGCCCGGGGACGAAGGTCATGAGCTTGTCGAGCGTCGCGTCCGGGTGCTTGATCAGCCACCGCGCGGCCGCGACGACCTCACCCAGGTTGTGCGGGATCATGTTGGTGGCCATGCCGACCGCGATACCCGAGGTGCCGTTGACGAGCAGGTTCGGGAAGGCGGCGGGCAGCACGGTCGGCTGCTCCAGCGACCCGTCGTAGTTGGGGTAGAAGTCGACGGTGCCCTCACCGAGCTCACCGACGAGCAGCATCGCCTCCCGCGACATCCGCGCCTCGGTATAGCGCGATGCCGCCGGCCCATCGTCCGGGGACCCGAAGTTTCCATGCCCGTCGACGAGAGTCGCGTTGAGCGAGAAGTCCTGCGCCATCCGCACCATGGCGTCGTAAATCGCGCCATCCCCGTGAGGATGGTACTTACCCATTGTATCCCCGACAACTCGGGCACTCTTCACATGTGGGCGGTCGGGGCGGTGGCCCTGCTCGTACATCGAGTAGAGGATGCGGCGGTGCACCGGCTTGAGGCCGTCCCGGGCGTCCGGGAGCGCGCGGGAGTGGATGACCGAGACCGCGTACTCCAGGTAGGAGTCCTCCACCTCCTGGACCAGCGGGTTGTCGACGACCGTCGCGCCCGCTCGGTCGAAGGCGGAGAGGTCCACACTGGACCCCTTGTCCTTGCGGCGTGCCATTTACGCTGCCCCCTGGCTCGTTCGCTCGTGCGGCGCTGAAGGCGACGTCTTCCCTCGCCACCCCGAAACCCCGACTTCGTCGGCGGGGCGGCTCAGTCCAGACGCCGCCGCGCCAACTCGCTCACTCACGTGTACCTCTCTCACGCGTCGATGGCGTCGCGGTCGACGCGCGCCGCCTGGTCGATCAGCCACGCGCGGCGCGGCGGTACCGCGTCGCCCATCAGCAGGTCGAGCACCCGCTCGGCCGCGTCGACGTCCTGCATGGTGATGCGGCGGACGGAGCGGGTGGCCGGGTTCATCGTGGTGTCCCACAGCTCGTCGGCGTCCATCTCGCCGAGGCCCTTGAACCGGGGCACCGGCGTGACCACGTGCTTGCCGGACTTTTCCAGCTTGGCGACCGTGCTCTCCATCTCCGCCTGGGTGTACGTGTAGATGGTCTTCGGGTCGCGCCCCTTGGTGCTGACCTTGTGCAGGGGCGGCATCGCGGCGAAGAGGCGGCCGGCTTCGACGACCGGGCGCATGTAGCGGGCGAAGAGCGTGATCAGCAGGGTACGGATGTGCGAGCCGTCGACATCCGCGTCGGCCATGATCAGGATCCGGCCGTACCGCAGGGTGCCGAGGTCGAACGTGCGGCCGGAGCCGGCGCCGAGCACCTGCACGATCGCGGAGCACTCGGCGTTGTCGAGCACCTGCTGGAGGTTGGCCTTCTGCACGTTGAGGATCTTGCCGCGGATCGGCAGCAGCGCCTGGTACTCCGCCGAGCGGGCCATCCGGGCGGTGCCGAGCGCGCTGTCACCCTCGACGATGAAGAGCTCGCTGCGCCCGACGCCGGTGGAGCGGCAGTCGACAAGCTTGGCCGGCATCGACGCGCCTTCGAGGGCGGTCTTGCGGCGGGCGGCGTCCTTCTGCTGCTTCTGGGTGAGCCGCACGCGGGCGGCGTCGACGATCTTCTGGAGGACGGTGCGCGCCTCGGCCTTGGTCTTGCGCGCGTCGACCCACGCCCGCAGCTGCTGCTCGACCACGCCCTGGATGACGCGCGTGATGCCGGCGGTGGAGAGCTCGTCCTTGGTCTGCGAGGTGAACTGCGGCTCGGGGATCCGCACGTGCACGACCGCAGTCATGCCCTCCAGCACGTCGTCGAGGACGGGCGGGTCCTCCTTGGGCTTGAGGAGGCCGCGGGTGTTGCGCACCGCCTCGACAAGCGCGCGGGTGGTGGCCCGCTCGAACCCCTTGCGGTGGGTACCGCCGTGCACGTTGCGGATCGTGTTGGTGAAGCACTCGACGGTGCGCTCGTAGCCTGTCCCCCAGCGGAGCGCGACCTCGACCTCGGCCTTGCGCTCCACATTGGACTGCATCACGCCGTTTTCGTCGGCGGCGTTCTCCCGGTACGACCCTGAGCCGTTGATCAGGACTGTGCCGCAGACCGGGCGGTCGCCGGACGGGGCGAGGTACTCCACCATGTCGGAGAGCCCGTTGGGAAAGTGGTAGGTGTCCTTGCCCTCGGCGTGGGTCAGCACGTAGGTGACGTTGGGGACGAGGAACGCGGTGTTGCGCACCTTCGCCCGGGCCGCCTCCACGTCCAGGGCCGCGCCGGTCTCGAAGTAGCGCGGGTCGTGCCAGTACCGGATGGAGGTGCCGGTGCTCTTGCCGGCGCGGAGCCGGCCGGTCACGCGCAGGCCGCTCTGCGGGGTGAAGGGTGCGTCCGGGCCCGGGCCGTCGAAGACGCCGGGCTCGCCGTACCGGAACGACATCTCGTGGACCTTGCCGTCGCGGCGGACGGTGACGTCGAACCGGCGGGCGAGCGCGTTGACCGCGGAGGCGCCGACGCCGTGCAGGCCGCCGGAGGTCTTGTAGCCGGAGCCGCCGAACTTGCCGCCCGCGTGCAGCCGGGTCAGCACCAGCTCGACGCCGGACAGGCCGGAGCGGGCGTGGATGTCGGTGGGGATGCCCCGCCCGTCGTCGTCGACCTGCACGGAGCCGTCGTCGTGCAGGATCACCTCGACCCGGGTGGCGTGGCCGGCCACGCCCTCGTCGGTGGAGTTGTCGAGGATCTCGTTGACCAGGTGGTTGACGCCGCGGCTGTCGGTCGAGCCGATGTACATACCTGGGCGCTTGCGGACGGCATCGAGACCCTCGAGGTGCGTGAGGTCGTCCGCGCCATAGAGGGTCTCGGTCACGTGCTGCTCCCGTATCGTGCGGCCACTTATCGGCGTGCTGGCAGCACGCCCCGGCCAGAGTAACGGGCAGCCCCGACAACGCCCGTCATGAACCGCCCGTGACGGCCACCACCTGCCCGTTGACACCGGTGTTGGCGGCCGAGCCCAGGTACACTATGGGTCCTACGACCTCGGCCGCGTCCAGGAGCCGCCCGAGTGGGCTCAGGGCGAGGTAGGCGTCGTCCACCAGCTCCACGATGTGCTTGTTCGTGTCGGTGCGGGTGAGGCCCAGCATGACCACATTGGAAATGATGTCGCCGTCCCTGCCCAGGTTGAAGGCGACCGAGCGGCTGAAGCCGTGCAGGGCCGCCTTGGCCGCGCCGTAGTACTCGCCGCCGGCCATCCCGCTTGTCGCGATGCCGGACGAGATGTGCACCAGCCGCCCGAACCGGCGCTCCCGCATCGCCGGTGCGACAGCGCGGCTCAGCCGGATGGCGCCCTCGATGTTCGGCCGTACCACGGACAGCCAGTGCTCGTCCGGCAGCGCCTCGAACGGGCCTTCGTCGAGCGCGTCGCCGCCCCACTGGACGGCGTTGTTGACCAGCACGTCCACCCGTCCGGTGCGGTCCAGCACCTCGCGTACCAGGTCGGTGGCGGCGGCCGGCTCGTCCAGCGCGTACCGGACGGCCTGCCCGCCGATCTCCTTGGCCAGCTCCTCGGCCGCCTCCTTCGCTGAGTGGTAGGTCAGTACCACGTTCGCGCCCTCGGCGGCGAAGCCGCGGGCGAGGTGTCGCCCGATGCCCCCGGTCGCCCCGGTCACGATGACGGTGCGGCCCTCAAGTCCCAGATCCATGTCGTACTCCTCTTCGTCCCGACCAACCCCGCCGGCTCGTCCCGACCAACCTCGCCGCTCGCGGCGGGCGGAGGGAGACCGGCGCGAGAGTGGCCCCGCGAGGGCCACCCTCGGCCGATCCGCCGCCGATACGCTCGACGGATGAGAGAGCTGGGCGAATTTCTCCGCGGCCGGCGCGAGGCCGTCACGCCCGCCGAGGTCGGGCTTCCGGACGGACCCCGCCGCCGTACGCCGGGGCTGCGCCGGGCCGAGCTCGCCACGCTGGCCGGGGTGAGCGTCGAGTACCTCACCCGCCTGGAGCAGGGGCGTGACCGCCACCCGTCGCCGCAGGTGCTCGGCGCGCTCGCGGACGCGCTCCGCCTCGACGTCGACCAGCGCTTCCACCTGCACCTGCTGGCCAAGGACGGCAGCGGGCCGGTCTGCGCGGGGCGGGCCACGCCGGCCATCGGGGTACGGCCGACGGTGCGGGCGCTGCTCGACCGCCTGGATCCCGCGCCGGCGTACGTGGTCAACCGGCTCGGCGACCTCATCGCGCACACCGAGGGGTACCGGCGGCTGGCCGGACCGCTCGGGCTGCTCGACGGCCACCGGCCCAACCTGTATGGCTTTCTCTTCACCGACCCGGGAGCCCGCACGGCGTACCCGGACTGGGAGCACCGGGCCGACGAGGCCGCGGCGGCGCTGCGCTTCGAGTCGCGGGGTGGCGGCGACGAGTACACGCGCGAGCTTCTCGACTGGCTGAGCGTGGCGGCGGGCGCGCCGTTCATCACGCGGCTGTCCCGGCCGCCGGCGCTGATCCCGAGCACCGGCGTCCACCGGCTGGTCCGTCCGGACGTGGGCGAGCTGCGCCTGGCGTACGAGACGCTCGACCTCCCGGCCGGCGACTACCAGCAGCTCGTCGTGTACCTGCCGGCGGACGAGGCGACGGCGGTGGCACTCGACGCGATCACCACAGACGTGACGGTCGCCACTCTTTGAGAGCTTCTTGTTTTTGACAGCTACTCTCATTTCATGCCAGCTATCAAGTCTCGTTGGTGGGCGCTGATCGCGCTCGCCCTCGCCACCCTCGCGATCGGCCTCGACGCCACCGTGCTGAGCGTGGCACTGCCGACTCTGGCCCGGGACCTCGACGCGTCGACGGGCGACCTTCAGTGGTTCACAAACGCGTACCTGCTGGTCATGGCGGCCGCTCTGCTGCCGGCCGGCATGCTCGGCGACAGGTTCGGGCGCAAGCGGATGCTGCTGGGGGCGCTCGTGCTATTCGGCGTCGCCTCGCTCACCTGCGCGTACGCCACCTCGACCGGCCAGCTCATCGCCGCGCGGGCGCTCCTCGGCCTCGGCGCGGCGGTGCTCACGCCGCTCACCGCAGCCGTGCTCACCGTCATCTTCACGCCCGAGGAGCGGCCCCGCGCGCTGACCATCTGGGTCACCGCGAACGCGCTCGGCATCCCGCTCGGCCCGCTGGTGGGCGGCTGGCTGCTGGACAACTTCTGGTGGGGCTCGGTCTTCCTCATCAACCTGCCGCTCGTCGCGGTCGCGCTGCTCGCGGTGGGCGCACTGGTACCCGAGTCCCGCGGCGACGAGCGGCGCCGCTTCGACCTGACCGGCGTGGTGCTCTCCACGGTCGGGCTCGTCGCGCTCACGTACGGCGTGATCGAGGCCGGCGAGCGCGGCTGGGGCGACGCCCGCGCGCTTGTCACGATGGTCGCCGGCGCGGTGGTGCTCGTGGCGTTCGCGGCATGGCAGCGCCGTGCCCGGGAGCCGCTTGTCGACCTCGACCTCTTCCGGTCGCGCGGCTTCACCTGGGGGGCGATCCTGGCCACGGTCGCGACGTTCACGATGTTCGGGCTGCTCTTCACGCTCCCGCAGTTCTTCGGCGCGGTCTACGGCACCGACGCGTTCGGCACCGGCCTGCGCCTGCTCCCGGTCATCGGCGGCCTCATGGTCGGCGCCCGGGTCGCCGGGCGGCTCGCCGAGCGCATCGGCGCCAAGGTGGTGGTCGCGGCCGGGCTCGCGCTGATGGCCGCCGCGCTCGGCTTCGGCGCCACGACCAGCGTGGACACCGGATACGGGTACGTGGCCGCCTGGGTCTGCGCCGCTGGGCTGGGCCTCGGCTTCGCGATGCCGCCCGCGATGAACGCCGCGCTCGGCGCGCTGGACACCCGGCGCAGCGGTGTCGGCTCCGGGCTCATCCAGGCGATGCGCCAGGTCGGCAGCGCGATCGGGGTGGCGGTACTGGGCACGGTGCTGAACGCCGCGTACCGGGACGGGCTGCCCGCGGATGCCACGGACGCGGTGCGCAACAGCGCCTCCGGCGGCGTCGAGGTGGCGGGCCAGCTGGGCTCGACTCAGTTGCTGGACTCGGTACGCACTGCATTCGTACAAGGAATGGATTCGACGCTCGCCCTCTCCGCGGTCCTGGCCGCGGCCGGCGCGGTGCTCGCGCTTGTCTTCCTGCCGGCGCGTCCGCCGGACCCGCCCCAAGAGGACGAGGCGGCCCCGCTGCCGGCAGAATCGACGGTATGACCACAACCCCCGGCCTGCGCGAACGCAAGAAGGCCAAGACGCGTGCCGCGATCCAGCGGCACGCGTTGCGGCTGTTCCAGGAGCAGGGGTACGCGGCGACGACCGTCGACCAGATCGCCGAGGCCGCGGAGATCTCGCCGAGCACGTTCTTCCGCTACTTCCCCACCAAGGAGGACGTGGTCCTGCTCGACAGCTACGACCCGATCCTGATCGAGGCGGTCCGCGCCCAGCCGCCCGAGCTGAGCCCGGTGGCCGCGATCAGGGCGGCGATCGGCGACGTCTTCAAGCGCATACCAGCCGACGAGTGGGAGGCCGAGCGGGAGCGCCAGGAGCTGATCCGCACGGTACCCGAGCTGCGGGCCCGCCAGATGTGGCAGTACGTGCAGGGCATCGACCTTGTCGCCGGCGTGATCGCCGAGCGGGCCGGACTGCCCGCCGACGACCTCGCGGTGCGCGCCATGGCCGGTGCGGTGGTCGGGGTGTCGATGGCCGCCATCCCGCACGCGTTGGAGTCCAGCCACGACCTCGCCGACTACGGCCGCGTGGACGACGCGCTGGCGCTGCTGGAGGCCGGGCTGCCGCTGCCGGGGTAGTCCTGCCACCGGCGGACGACGGCGAGGCTGACGAGAAACAGCACCGTCGCGTTGAGGCAATGCCACAGGAAGTGCGTGCCGACCGGTACCTGCCCGCACAGCGGACCGTCCAGCGTACGCAGCGTCAGCGAGACCGCGAAGAGGGCACTGGCGCCGATGAGCAACTTCGTCTTGCGGTACGCCGCGACGCCGAAGGCGAACAGGCCGACCAGCGCCGGCAGGTAGCCGCCGACCGTCGCCCGCTCGCCGCCCACCACCGCGAGGGCCACGTTGAGCCCGATCGCGAACGCCAGGAACACCGGCGCCACGAGCCACGCCCACCGCCACCGCACGCCCCACGTCCAGTGCGTCACGACGACCACGGCGGTCAGCACGAACACCATGATGGAGAGCGTGTCCAACGCGCCGGTCAGCGAGTCGGCGACGGTGTGGAAGGCGAGGCTGCACAGCCCCACGACGCCGAGCATGACGGGCAGCAGCCACACGCTCACCGGTGCCCGCCGCGGCCGCCCCGCAAGCAGCCAGAGCAGCAGCGCGGAGGCGGCGAGGAAGGCCAGGTTGCTCACCGCGTTGAGCGGCTCGCCGGCCAGGCCCGGCCCGGTCCGCTCGCAGTACGCGTCGACGTACATCGTCGCGGATCTTATCCGGATACGACGAAGGCCGGGGCCCTCGGTTTCGAGGACCCCGGCCATTTCGTCTGTTGTTAGCTGTTCCAGTGGTCGGCCACGAGGTTGGCGGCCTGCGTTTCCCACTGCGCGTAGTGGTCCGGGTACGCCGACACCTGCACCGCCTGGGCGGCGTCGGTCAGCGGCATGTCCTTCCAGCCCTCGACATTCTTCAGGCCGGACAGGAACGCCTTCGTCGAGTACTCGGGGTTGGTGATCTGCTCCGCCGAACCCCAGCCCGAGGACGGCCGCTGCTGGAACAGGCCCAGCGAGTCGTGGTCGTTCATGTCGCCGAGGTGGCCCAGGTTGTCCAGCTTGGACTCCTGAAGCGAGGTCGCGATCGCTACCACGGCCGCGCGCTCGTCCATGCCGGACTTCTTGGTCGCCTCGATGATCGCCTTCGCGTTCTTCGTCTGCTCATCGTTCAGCTTGACGGAGGACTGCTGACCCTGCACACCGTGCGGCGACAGCTTGTCCATACCCGGCTTAGGCGCCGGCTTGTCAGTCTTCACCTGGGCGACCGCCACCGTGGCCGGAGCCGCAGTCGGTGCCTCATGCGCCGGCGAAGCCAGCGCGGCGGTGGTCGGTCCGAGCAGGGCACCACCGGCGAAGGCGAACCCCGCGAACGCGTGAACCGTCTTACGCAGCATCGTGTTCATGCTCGAATCTCCATTCCAAGCGGGAAAGGCGCACGCCTCCACCCACCAAAAAGAATTGGGGAGACGCGCATACGAGCGCCATTTCGGCACTACCAAAAACAGGGGGATGCACATGTCCGGCGGTCTGTTTCACCGGCGCGGGTTAGTCAACGACCCGACCCCGCCCGGCATTCCCGGCCGAACTCCCGGCCCACTCTCTCGCGGGCCGTATGTGTAACGACCCCGGGCCGCCGGCCATTCCACCGGGCTTTCCGTGAGCCGTTTGTATAACGACCCCCGGCCGCCCGCCATTCCATCGAGCTCTGGCCGACCGCGCTATTTCGTGAGCCGCATGTATAACGACCCGCGGGTGCCGGCCATTCCGCCGAACTCCCGGCCCGCGCCGGGACTCTTTCGTGAGCCGCATGTATAACGACGCCGGGCCGCCGGCCATTCCGCCGAGGTACTCGACATTCACCCCCAGGCGTCGCGTAATCGGACATAACTCCGGGACCCGCGGGCGCGGAGGCGCGAGGGCGGCTCGCGGGTGCGTCGTATGCGAAGTTCGCTTGGTGGCCGCCCGTTGGATCGATGGCGTCCCCTGGCGTGACAGGCGGGCCGGATTCGCTCGGATACGAACCGGATCACTCATTACGCCAGGACACCCTCACCATGCTCGATCAGGTCATCCCGCTCGTCACGTCACCGTGGATCTACCTGGTGGTATTCGTCGTCGTGGCGCTGGACGCGTTTTTCCCGGCTGTGCCCAGCGAGGCGATCGTGGTCGGTGTGAGTACGTTCGCCGCGCATGGCGATCCGTCCATCGTCGGCCTGATCGCGGCGGCGGCGGTCGGCGCGTTCCTCGGCGACACCGTCTCGTACGGTCTGGGTCGCCACGCCCTCGGTTCGGGCCGTTTCCTGCGCGCCCGGGCGTTACGTGCCGCCCACGACTGGGCCGGCCGCACGCTGCAGAGCCGGGCGGGACGGTGCTTGTCGTGTCCCGGTACATCCCCGGTGGCCGCACCGCCGCGACGCTTGTGGCCGGCTCGGTGCGGTACCCGATCCAGCGCTTTTGGTTCTTCACCGCCATCGCGGCGGTCTCCTGGGCGCTGTACTCGACCGGCACCGGCTACCTCGGCGGGCGGATCTTCCACGACCACCCGTACCAGGGCATCCTGGCCGGACTCGCGCTCGCCTTCGGCCTCACGCTGGCGATCGAGGGGGTCCGGTACCTGGTAAACCGGAGGGCGGCGAAGAAAGCTGTCACTGTGCCGGATATGCCCGTGTCTCCGCGGCCTTGACCGCCGCCCACACCTCCAGCCCGGCCTCCAGCCGCAGCGCGGCGGCCGCGAGCGGGGTGACGTCGGCCGCGGCGCCGATCGGGCCGGTCAGCTGTACCCGCAGGTTGTCGCCGTGTCGCTGGACGCCGGTGACCGTGGCCGGCCACGTGTTGCGGGGGCTCCCGTCCGGGCGGTCCGGGTAGAGGGCGACCGCGCTCGGCGAGAACGCCACGAACACGTCGCCGTCGGCGCGCTCCGCCACGGACAGCTCGAACCCGTCGGACAGCGCGACGGTGTGCCCGTCGGCCTTGCCCCGGTACAGGTTGAGCCCGACGAGCCGCGCCACGTAGTCCGTGCGCGGGCGGGCGGTGATGGTGGCCGCGTCACCCTCCTGGACGCTGCGGCCGTGCTCGACGATGACGAGGCGGTCGGCGAGCACCAGCGCGTCCAGCGGGTCGTGGGTGACCAGCAGCGTGGCCCCGGGGTGGCCGGTGAGGTGGCGGTGCAGCTCGGCCCGGGTGTCGAGGCGGGTGCGCGCGTCCAGCGCGGCGAGTGGCTCGTCGAGCAGCAGCAGCGTGGGGTCGACGGCGAGCGCGCGGGCCAGCGCCACCCGCTGTGCCTGGCCACCGGAGAGGTGGCGGGGGCGGCGCCGGGCGTACGCGGCGAGCCCGACCCGGGCCAGCCAGTCGGCGGCGTGTGCGCGGGCCTCGCGGCGGGGCATGCCGTGGCGGCGCGGGCCGAACGCCACGTTGTCCAGTGTGGACAGATGCGGGAAGAGCAGGTAGTCCTGGAACACCACGCCGATCGGGCGCCGCTCCGGCGGGGTCCACAGGCGGCGGTCGGGGCGGTCGAGGTCGCGGCCGCCGAGCGTGACGTGGCCGGCGGCGAGCGGCGTGAGGCCGGCGAGGGCGCGCAGGGCGGTGGTCTTGCCCGCGCCGTTGGGCCCGAGGAGCGCGACGACCTCGCCCGGCGCGATGGTGAGCCGCAGGTCCAGGTCGAAGTCTCCGCGCTGGACCAGCAGGTGTGCGTCGAGCGCGGTCATGCGCTCGTGATCCACTTGTCGCGGAGCGCGGCCAGGATCGTCACCGACACCACCAGCAGGATGAGGCTGAGCACGATCGCCGCTTCCAGGTCGGTCTCCAGCGCCAGGTAGACCGCGAGCGGCATGGTCTGGGTGCGGCCGGGGAAGTTGCCGGCGAACGTGATCGTCGCGCCGAACTCGCCCAGCGCCCGCGCCCAGCACAGCACCGCCCCCGCGGCCACGCCGGGCGCGACGAGCGGGAGCGTCACGTGCGTGAAAGTCGTCCAGCGGCCGGCGCCGAGCGTGGCCGCGGCCTCCTCGTAGCGGGCGTCGGCGCCGCGCAGCGCGCCCTCGACGGCGATGACCAGGAACGGCATCGCCACGAACGCCTCGGCCAGCACCACCCCGGTCGTCGTGAACGGCAGCGTCACCCCGAAGGTGCTGTCCAGCCAGCTGCCGAGCAGCCCGCGGCGGCCGAAGACGAGCAGCAGCGCGACGCCACCGACCACCGGCGGCAGTACGAGCGGGACGGTGACCAGCGCGCGGACCAGCCGCCGCCCGGGGAACGGCACCCGGGCGAGCAGCCAGGCCAGCGGTACGCCGAGCACCACGCAGAACAGCGTGGCGATCGTCGAGGTCTGTAGCGACAGCCGCAGCGCGGTGAGCACGCCCGGCTCGGCCAGGCGCTGCGGGAGCGTCCCCCACGGCGCCCGGACGAGCAGCCCGGCCAGCGGCAGTACGAGGAAGGCGAGCCCGAGCCCGGCCGGCACGAGCAGTGCCAGCGGCACCCGGGCGCGCTCCCTCATGGGGCCTGGAACCCAGCCGCGGTCAGTACGGCCTTGGCCTTCTCCGATTGGACGAACGTGACGAACGCCTGCGCGCCCGCCTTGTTGGGTGACTCCTTGAGCACCGCGATCGGGTAGTCGTTGATGGCACCGGCCGACTCCGGGAACTCCACGCCGTCCACATCGGACGACGCCGCGTTGACGTCGGTGCGGTACACGAGTGCGGCGTCCACCTCGCCGAGCTTCACCTTGGACAGTGCCGCCTTCACGTCCTGCTCCAGCGTCACCGGTGTGAGCTTGACGCCCGCGGTGTCGAGCGCCTTCTTGGCGGCGGCGCCGCACGGCACCTGCTCGGCGCAGAGGGCGACCTTGGCCCCCGGCTTGGTGAGGTCGGCCAGCCCCTTGACCCCGTTGGGGTTTCCGTTGGGTACGGCGATGACGAGCTGGTTCTTCACGAACGTGACCGGCGTGCCGTCGGCGCCGTCCGCGTCGGTAACCGTCTTCATCGTGGCCGCCGAGGCGGCCGCGAAGACGTCGGCCGGCGCGCCCTCGTTGATCTGTGTGGCCAGCTGGGAGCTGCCGGCGAAGTTGAACTTCACCGTCGCCTCCGGGTTGGCCGCCTCGAAGTCCTTGCCGATCTGCGTGAACGACTCGGTCAACGACGCTGCGGCGAACACGGTGACCGTACCGCTGACGCTGGCGACTGCCGCGCTTGTCGCCGTACCCGCACCCGTACCCGTATCGGTGGCGTCGTCGCCACCGCATCCCGTAAGCAGAAGAAGCGCGGCGAGTGCCGCGGCCCGTATCTTCACTGCTGGACCCTCCCCTTCACGCCGCCGGGTGGCGGCCCCTTCTCCACCACGACGGTGGTGGATTTGATCACCGCGACGGCGACCGAGCCGACGGCGAGGTCGAGGTCGTCGACCGCCTCCCGGCTCATCAGCGACACGACGCGGAACGGGCCGGCCTGGATGTCCACCTGGGCCATCACGGTGTCCTTGACGACGGCGGTGACGATGCCGCGCAGCCTGTTTCGCGCCGACGAGGTCTCGCTCCCCTCCTCGGGAGCCTCGCCCAGTGAGCGGGCGAAGCCGGCCAGCTCGGGCCCGCTGATCACCCGGTGGCCGTGCTCGTCGCGGGTGG
This sequence comes from Phytohabitans flavus, assembly GCF_011764545.1. GTDB lineage: Bacteria > Actinomycetota > Actinomycetes > Mycobacteriales > Micromonosporaceae > Phytohabitans > Phytohabitans flavus. The sequence goes on from NZ_AP022870.1 coordinate 3,779,919, forward strand.
CGGGCAACCGTCCTGAGTCGACCCAGCGCCGCACGGTGTCGGCGCTGACCCCGAGCAGCTCGGCCGCCTCCCCGATCCGGAAGTCCGTCACATCGCCGACTTTAAACCTCGCAGACCCGAGGCAAAACCACCCGACGGGCTCGCGTACGCGTGGGTGGTATCGACATCTGGGCTCGCATCTGCATGATGGAGGGATGACCTCGGTGCCGCCCTGGCAGGACCTGACCGCTGAGCAGGCCATCCGCTGGCGCGAGGTCCTCGACGGCCTGGCCGGGCTGCTGCCGGCCGGCGCCACCACGGTGCTCGTCGACGGCGTGGCGGCGGAGCGGAGCGCGGTGGTCGCCGACCGGCTGGCGGTGACCCTGCACAGCACCGGTCGCCCCTGCGTCCGCCTCAACGGCACCGACCCCCTGCCCGCGACGCTCGGCGCGAGCACGGTCACGGTCGCGCACGGACCCCGCACGGGCTCGGAAAGTGACGTCGTGATCTGGCTGCGCACCGGGACGCGCCGCGGCGACGAGGGTCGCGACGCGGACATCGTGGTCGACCTGTACGACCCGGCGTGGCCGGTGATCCGCCACGTCTGCGCCCGGCTGGCCGGCCACGGCAGCTGGTACGTGACGGAGAGCCGGGCGTTCTTCGCCACGCGCGCCGCCACCTGGGACACGAAGTTCGGCGACGACATTCCGGCGTACGCGGCGGCGGTCGCGGAGTCCGGCATCCCGGCCGGCGGCGTCGTGCTCGACGCGGGCTGCGGTACCGGTCGCGCGCTGCCGGCCCTGCGCGACGCGGTCGGCCCCACCGGCGTCGTCGTGGGTGCCGACCTGACGCCGCAGATGCTGGCGATCGCCGAGGCCCGGCAGGACGCCGCCGGCGCGGCGCTGATCCTCGCCGACGCCCGCCGCCTGCCGCTGCGCTCGTCCACGATTGACGCCGTCTTCGCCGCCGGCCTGGTCACCCACCTGCCGGACATGACCGCCGGCCTCGCCGAGCTGGCCCGCGTGACCAAGCCCGGCGGGCGGCTAGTCCTCTTCCACCCGTCCGGCCGGCTGGCCCTGGCCGCCCGCCACGGCCGGACCCTCGCGCCCGACGACCCGCTCGGCGAGGCCGTGCTCCGGCATCACCTGGCCGAGGCCGGCTGGTGCCTGGAGGCGTACGACGACCCGCCACACCGGTTCTTTGCGCTGGCCGGGCGGAGGTAGGCGGATCCACTCTTGACCGGGGCGCGGCGAGCGGCAATAGTTAATCAACTTGACTAACGCTCCTCGCGGAGAGGTTTGATGACGCGACTCGCCGGTTCCTCGAAGCTGCTCCGGGCCATGAACGAGAGCGCCACGCTGGCGCTCCTGCTCGACCGGGGCACGCTCACCCGCGGCGACCTGCGCGAGATCACCGGCCTCTCCAAGCCCACGACGTCCGAGGTCATGCGGCGCCTCACCGACGCCGGCCTGGCCGTCGTGGTCGGCCATACGAGCGGCGGGCCGGGTCCGAGCGCGGAGATCTACGCGGCCAACCCGGCCGCCGGCCACGCCATCGCCATTTCGGTACGGGAGACGCAGTCCCCCCACCTCTGCGCCGTCCTCTGTGACCTGGCCGGTACCGAGGTGGCCCGCGCCGATGTGACGGCGGCGGCCGACCCGGTGCCGGCGGTGGCCGGGCTTGTCGACGACCTGTCCCGCCAAGCGGGGCTGGTGCCGGGCAGCGCCCGGCTCGTCCAGCTCGGCCTCCCCGGGTCGTACGACGCGGCGGCCGGCGTCATCCGGCACATCGACGTGCCCGGCTGGGACCGGCCCGGGCTCGTCGACGACCTGGCCACCCGGCTCGGCGCCACGGTGGCGGCGGACAACGACGTCAACCTCGCCGCCATCGCCGAGCGCCACCACGGGGTGGCCGGGGCGGTGGAGAGCTTCGCCCTCATGTGGTTCTCCGGCGGCCTCGGCCTCGCCATCGACCTGGGCGGCACGCTGCTGCGCGGCGCCCGTGGCGGGGCCGGCGAGATCGGGTACGTGCCGGTCGGCCTCGGTCGCGGCGCCGACCGTACCGACCTGACCGACCTCGCCGGCGGTCCCGCGGTCCTCGCGCTCGCCGCCGAGCACGGCATCGACGCCGCGACCCCGGAGGCGGCGGTCGCGGCGGGGACGCCACCCTTCCTCGACGCGCTCGCCGAGCGGATCGCGTACGGGCTCGCCGCCGTCGCGGCCGTCCTCGACCCGCCGCTCATCGTGCTCGCCGGCGATGTGGGGCGGGCCGGCGGCGACGCGCTCGCCGACCGGGTCACCGCCGCGCTGCGGGCCAGTACCCCACTGGACACCGCGATCGCCGCCACCGGTGTCACCGAGGACCCGGTGCTCCTCGGCGCTCAGGTGGCCGCCCAGCACGCGCTCCGCGAACAGATCATCACTACCCTCCGGGACGCCGCGCCCGCCGCATAGACCCCCGCCCCGCCCAGACCCCACGGCATCCCCCCATCCGCCGGACCACCCACCGGAAGGAGTGCTCAACCATGCCCTCATTGAGCCGAAAAATACGCATAAGTAGCGTCATGGCGACCGCCGCACTGCTCGCCGTCAGCGCCTGTACCCCTGGTGAGGCGGAAAAGCCGGTCGCCTCCCCCGGCACCGAGGCATCCGGCACCGTCGAGTTCTGGCACTTCTTCACCGACCGCGAGGCCGCGGCGATCGACACGATCGTGGCCGACTTCAAGGCCGCCCACCCCAAGATCGACGTCGTGGTGAAGTCGGGCCAGGACGACACCAAGATGCTCCAGGCGATCGGCGCCGGCCAGGGCCCCGACGTCGGCCTGTCGTACTCCACCGACACGGTCGGCAAGTTCTGTGCCAGCGGGGCGTGGCTGGACCTCAAGCCGTACATCGAGCGAGACGGCGTGGACCTCGCCAAGATCCCGCCGACGGTGCGCAGCTACACGGAGTTCAAGGGGCGGCGCTGCGCGATGCCGTTCCTCGCCGACACGTACGGCTTCTACTACAACAAGACGCTCCTCGCCGAGGCCGGCATCGCCGCGCCGCCGAAGACGCTGACCGAGCTGGCCGACGCGGCCAAGAAGCTCACCAAGCGCAAGCCGGACGGGACCATCGAGCGGGCCGGCTTCCTGCCGCTGTTCGGCTTCTACGAGCACTCCCCCTCGCACCTCGCCCCCGCGGTGGGTGCCAAGTGGCTCAACGACGACGGCACCAGCGCGATCGGCTCCGACCCGGCCTGGCTGGAGCTGCTCAAGTGGCAGAAGGACCTCGTCGACTGGTACGGCTTCGACAAGCTGGAGAAGTTCCGGGCCAGCCTGGGCGACGAGTGGTCCGCCGACAACGCGTTCCACAAGGGACAGGTCGCGATGATGGTGGACGGCGAGTACCGGATCGCCTTCCTGCGCGACCAGGCCAAGGACGTGAAGTTCGGCACCGCCCCGCTGCCGGTCAGCGACGCGCACCCCGACTGGTACGGCGGCGGCTACGTCACCGGCAACGTCATCGGCGTCTCGAAGACGGCGAAGAACCCGGAGGCCGCCTGGGCGCTGATCCGGTACCTGACCACGGACACCGGGGCGATCGTCAAGCTGGCCAACCTCATCAAGAACGTGCCGAGCACCACCGACGCGCTCGCCGCCCCGGGCGACCTGGGCAACGACGCGGACTTCAAGGTGTTCCTCGACATCTTCGCGCACCCGCACACGTCGACCACGCCGCCGAGCGCGGTCGGGCCGGCGTACGAGGAGGCGCTCTCCACGTACCTCCAGAAGTACCAGGCCGGGCCGGCCGGCGACCCGAGCGCCGGGCTCAAGGACGTGGACAAGCAGATCAACCAGCTCGTCCAGCTCGCCGGCTGATGGTCGCCGTCACCGCGAAGCGGGCCGGCCGCGCGACAAGCGCGGCCGGCGCGGCCACGCTCAGGCAGCGCCGCAGGCGGGACCGGCTCACCGTGCTGAGCTTCATGGCGCCGGTCCTGCTCGGCCTGCTCGTCTTCCTCGTGTACCCGCTGGTGGCCAGCGTGTACTTCTCGTTCACCACCTTCGACCTGGTGAACGCGCCGCGCTGGGTGGGGCTGCGCAACTGGGAGCACCTTCTCCAGGACCCGAACGTACGGAAGGCGGCCGCCAACACGCTGTGGCTCGTGGTGGTGCTCGTACCGGCCCGGATGCTCGGCGCGCTCGCCACCGGCCTGCTGCTGGCCCGGTTCAAGCGCGGCGCCGGCGTGTACCGGACGCTGTTCTATCTGCCCGCGCTCGCCCCGCCGGTGGCCGCGACGCTCGCGTTCGTCTTCCTCTTCAAGCCCGGCACGGGTCCGGTCAACACGCTCCTGGCCGACCTGGGCATCCAGGGTCCACTGTGGTTCAACTCGCCGGAGTGGGCCAAGCCCTCGCTCGTCCTCTTGGGACTGTGGGGCATCGGCGACCTGATGATCATCTTCCTGGCCGCGCTGCTCGACGTACCCAAGGAGCAGTATGAGGCGGCCTCGCTGGACGGGGCGAACGCGGTGCACCAGTTCCGGTACGTGACCCTGCCGAACATCGCCCCGGTCCTGCTCTTCGCCGCGGTGACCGGGGTGATCCAGACGTTGCAGTACTTCACCCAGGCCGCGGTCGCGGCGAGCGTCGCCTCTGGACAGGCGACCACGGGCGGCGGGATCTCCTCCACGTTCGGCTACCCGGAAGGGTCCACATTCACCTATCCACTGTGGCTGTACGTGGTCGGCTTCCGGTACGGGGCGCTCGGCTACGCCAACACCCTCGCGGTCGTGCTCTTCGTGGTGGCGGCCGCCGTCACCGTGGTGATGCTGCGCCGGTTCCGGAGCTTCCTGTGAGCCCGCTAAACGAGACGAAGTTGGCTTTTGTGGCAAGGCACGCCATCGCGATCGCGCTGAGCGTCATGTTCCTCTGTCCGATCGTGTTCCTGGCGCTGACCTCCTTCATGTCCAGCGACCAGTCGCTCACCGCCAACCTGTGGCCGACCGCCTGGCACCCGGGCAACTACGCCGAGGTGTTCGCCCGGACGCCGCTGCCCCGGTACCTGCTCAACACCGCTCTCTACGCCACCTTCGCGACCCTGTTCATGCTGCTGGCCAGTGTGCCGGCCGCGTACGCCCTGGCGAAGCTGCGGTGGCGCGGCCGCACCACCATATTCGTGGCGATCGTCTGCATGATGATGCTGCCGCCGCAGGTGACCACCGTGCCGCTGTACCTGATGTGGGCCGACTACGGGCTCACCGGCTCGCTCTGGCCGCTGGTACTGCCGATGCTGCTCGGCGACGCGTTCTCCATCTTCCTGCTGCGGCAGTTTCTGCTGACGATCCCGGACGAGTACCTCGACGCGGCCCGGGTGGACGGCTGCGGCGAGTGGCGGACGCTGCTGCGCGTGGTACTGCCAATGGCCAAGCCGGGCATCGCGGCGGCGGCGATGTTCCAGTTCTTCTACGCCTGGAACGACTACTACGGCCCGCTCCTCTACACCAGCGAGAACGAGTCGGCGTGGACGCTCTCGCTGGGGCTGGCCTCGTTTCGCACGCTGCACGCCGTCCAGTGGAACATCGTCTCGGCGGCGACACTGCTCACCATGGTGCCCATCGTCGTCGTCTTCTTCTTCGCGCAGAAGGCGTTCGTACAGGGCGTGACACTCACGGGGGTCAAGGGATGAAGATCGCGGTCGTCGGTGGCGGCTCCACGTACACGCCGGAGCTCGTCGAGGGGTTCGCCCGGCTGCTGCCCGAGGCGTCGCTGCACCTGGTCGACCCGGCGGCGGAGCGGCTCGCCGTCGTCGGGCCGTTCGCGCGGCGGCTCAACCCCCGCGTCAGCTGGACCACCGAACCCGACGAGGGCCTCGACGGCGCGGACATCGTGGTGATCCAGCTGCGGGTCGGCGGTCAGGCGGCCCGGATCCACGACGAGACGTTCCCGCTGCGGTGCGGCTGCGTCGGCCAGGAGACCACGGGGGCGGGCGGACTCGCCAAGGCGGTACGGACGGTGCCGGTCGTCCTCGACATCGCCGAGCGGGCCGCCCGCCGGGCCGCGCCGGACGCGTGGATCGTCAACTTCACCAACCCGGTCGGCATCGTCACCCGCGCGCTGCTCGACGCCGGCCACCGCGCGGTCGGGCTGTGCAACGTGGCGATCGGCTTCCAGCGCCGCTTCGCCGAGCTGCTCGGCGTACCGCCCGAGGCCGTCGACCTGGACCACGTGGGCCTCAACCACCTCACCTGGGAGCGGGCCGCCTATGTGGACGGTATCGACCGGCTGCCCGCGCTCATGGAGAAGCACCTGGACGACCTCGCCACCCACGTCACCCTCCCGGCCCAGGTACTGTCCACATTGGGCAGCGTCCCGTCGTACTACCTGCGCTACTTCTACGCCCACGACGCGGTGGTACGGGAGGAGACTGGCCGGCCGACCCGCGCGCACGAGGTGGCCGGCATCGAGGCCGAGCTGCTGCGCCTGTACGCCGACCCGGCGCTGCGCGAGAAGCCGCCGCTGCTCGCCAAGCGCGGCGGCGCGTTCTACTCGGAGGCGGCGGTCGGGCTGATCACATCCCTGACTCGGAACGACGGCGGGCACCACGCGGTGAACGTGCGCAACCGAGGCACCCTCCCCTTCCTGCCTGACGACTCAGTCATCGAGGTGACCTGCGCCGTCGACGCTGAAGGCGCCACGCCATGCCCGGTGACCCCCGTCGGCCCGATGCTCTCCGGGCTGATCGGCGCGGTCGCCGCGTACGAGGAGCTGGCCGTCGCCGCCGCCGTCCACGGTGGACGGTCCCGGGTGTACTCGGCGCTGCTCGCCCATCCGCTCGTCGGCCAGCACGAGCAGGCCGAGGCGCTGGCGGACGAGGTGCTGGCGTGAGTAACGGGCTCTTCCTGGCCGTCGACGGCGGTGCCACCAAGACGGACGTCGTGCTCGGTACGGCCGCAGGCGCGGTGCTCGCCTCGGTGCGTGGCCCCGCCTCCAGCCCGCACTACGTCGGCGTACCCGGCTGCGTCGCGATCGTCGACGCGCTCGTCGCCGAGGCCCGCGCGGCCGCCGCGCTGGCGCCGGAGGCGGTGGTCGACCGAGCCGAGGTGTACCTGGCCGGCGCGGACCTGCCGGTCGAGGTGGACGTGCTCCACAAGGCGGTCGGCGAGGCCGGCTGGGCCCGCGAGCACCGGGTGGACAACGACACGTTCGCGTTGCTGCGGGCCGGCACCGACGCGCGCGACGCGGTCGCCGTGGTCTGCGGTACCGGGATCAACTGCCTGGGCCGCGACGCCGCCGGCCGCACCGCCCGCTTCCCGTCGCTGGGGCAGATCAGTGGCGACTGGGGCGGCGGCGAGCAGCTGGCCACGCTCGCCCTGTACCGGGCGGCGCGCGGCGAGGACGGCCGGGACGCCCCGACCGCGCTGAGCACGGCCGTCGCCGCCCACTTCGGACGATCCACTGTGGAGGAAGTGTCGGCCGGCCTGCACCTCGGCGAGATCCCGACGGAGCGGATCAGCGAGCTGTCACCGGTACTCTTCGCGGTCGCCGCCGCCGGCGACCCCACCGCCCGGCGGGTCGTTGCCCGGCAGGCGGACGAGATCGTGACGCTGGTGCGGGTCGCGGCCACCCGCCTCGACCTGCGCGGCGTCCGGTACGCGGTGGTGCTCGGCGGCGGCGTGCTGGCCGCCCGGCACCCCCTGCTCATGGACGCGGTCGAAGCGGGCATCGCCGCCCACTCCCCCCACGCCACGCCGACTCTGGTCACCGCCCCACCGGTGGTCGGCGCCGGGCTGCTCGCGCTGGACGCCTTCGGCGCTCCACCCCCAGCCGTCCACGCCCTCCGCGCCGCTCTCACGGCGCCGTGATCCACGCTTTTCGTCCCGCGCGTGGGCACGTCCGGTTAGTCTGAAAAGACCGAGAAGAACGTGGAGCGCCCTGGCATGTCCCTGTCGTACGACACACGCGTCTCGATGCCGCCCCGGTCGGTGCTGCCCGACGGCACATCGGTCGGCCGGTTTCCGAGTTGGTCGCCGATCACCAGCACGCTGATCCTGGGCGATCGTGAGGCGGTGCTGGTCGACGCCCCGCACACGGTGCAGCGGGCGGCCGAGGTGGCCGACTGGGTCGAGGCGTCGGGTCGGGACCTCGTCGCGATGTACGCGACGCACGGGCACGGTGACCACTACTTCGGCTTCACCGAGGTCGCCCGCCGGTTTCCGCGGTCCCGCCTGCTCGGTACCGCGGGCACCGTCTCGCTCGCCCTCGAACAGGCGTCCAGCCCGCTGTGGCGGACGCTGTTTCCCGGGCAGATCCCGGACGACATCCGTCCGCTCGAAGTGGTCGACGGGCCGGTGTTCGACCTGGAAGGCCACGAGATCAGGTTCGTCGAGGCGGGGCACAGCGACATCCGCGACACCACGTTCGTACACGTGCCGGAGCTGGCGCTGGTCGTCGGCGGCGACATCGTCTACAACGAGGTGCATGTGCACGCCTCGGACAGCGACCAGGCCCAGCGCCGCGAGTGGACGGCGGCCCTGGACCGGATCGCCGCGCTCAACCCCGTCGCGGTGATCGCCGGACACAAGAAGCCCGGCAACGACGACGGCCCGCATGTCGTCGAGGAGACCAAGGCGTACCTGCGCGACACCGACGAGGCGTGCACCGTCGCCCGTTCCCCGAGGAGTTTGTCGACCTGATGCTTCAGCGTCATCTCTCGCGGATGAACCCGAACGTGCTCTGGGACAACGCCCGCAAGCTCGTCCCGGCCTGAGCCACCAGCGGCGGCTCAAAGCAAAGGGAACCCTGGGCCGCCCCTCCGGGGGGTGAGGGGCGGCCCAGGGCCGTCTCTATGGGCGGCCGAGCGCCCGGTACTCCCAGCCCGCGGCCCGCCACTGCCCGGCGTCGAGCGCGTGCCGGCCGTCGACGATGCGCCGGTGGGCTACCACGCCGGCCAGCACCACGGGGTCGATCTCGCGGAACTCGGCCCACTCGGTCAGCAGTACCACCACGTCGGCGTCCCGGGTTACGTCCATCGCGCTCTGCCCGTAGGAAAGCTCGGGGTGGGTGCGGCGGGCGTTGTCCATCGCGGCCGGGTCGAAGACGCGCACCGTGGCGCCGGCCTTCTGGAGAGTGCTGGCCACGTCGAGCGCGGGTGCGTCGCGGACGTCGTCGGAGTTGGGCTTGAAAGCGGCGCCGAGCGCGGCCACCCGTACCCCGTCCAGCTCGCCGCCGACCAGCTCGCGTACCAGGTCGACAGTGCGTGCCCGGCGGCGCTTGTTGATGTCGTCGACCTCGCGCAGGAACGAGACCGCCTGCCCCACGCCCAGCTCCTCGGCCCGGTGTAGGAACGCGCGGATGTCCTTGGGCAGGCACCCGCCGCCGAAGCCCAGCCCCGGCTTGAGGAAGCGCCCGCCGATCCGGTCGTCGTACGCGAGCGCCGCGGCGAGGTCGCGCACGTCCGCGCCGGTGCCCTCGCACACCTCGGCCATCGCGTTGATGTACGAGATCTTGGTGGCCAGGAACGCATTGGCCGCCACCTTGACAAGCTCGGAGGTGGCGAGGTCGGTGACGACGACCGGCGTGCCCTGCGCGAGCACCGGCGCGTACGCCGCGCGCAGCTGCTCCTCGGCCCAGGGGGAGGAGACGCCGAAGACGAGCCGGTCGGGCTTCATCGTGTCGTCGACCGCATACCCCTCGCGGAGGAACTCCGGGTTCCACGCCAGCTCGACCTGCTCGCCGGCCGGTGCGAGCCGCTGGACCATGTCGGTGAGCCGCGCGGCGGTACCGATCGGCACGGTCGACTTGCCCACGACGAGTGCCCGCCGGTGCAGGAAGTGGGAGAGCTCGGTGACGGCCCCGTCGACGAACCGCATGTCCGCCGCGTACGACCCGGGCCGCTGCGGGGTGCCCACGCACACGAAGTGCACGTCGCCGAAGTCGCCCGCCTCCGCGAACGACGTCGTGAACCGCAGCCGCCCCGACTCCAGCGCCTTGACGAGCAGCTCGGGCAGGCCAGGCTCGAAGAACGGCACCTCACCCGAGGCGAGCCGCTCCACCTTGGCGGCGTCCACGTCGACGCCGAGCACCTCGTAGCCCAGCACCGCCATACAGATGGCGTGCGTGGCGCCGAGGTATCCGGTGCCGATGACGGTCAGCCGCGGCATGCTCCGATCCATGGCTGACCACGCTATGAGCCATCCAGGCGCCAGCCACGCCAATGTCCGTTAGTTGACGCTCACTCCGGACTGATGGCCCTGACCAGCTCATCCGGTACGCCTTGGAGCGCAACCGGCCGGAGGAACCGGCTGACCGCAGCGGTACCCACCGAGGTGGTGGCCGGCGCCGAGGTGGCCGGCCAGGGCCCGCCGTGGTGCATCGCGTCGCAGACCGCGACGCCGGTGGGCACCCCGTTCCAGATGATCCGCCCGGCCACCGCGGCCAGGAGCGGGACGAGCTCGCGCGCGAGGTCGAGGTCCGCCTCGGCGCCGACCACGGTGGCGGTGAGGCTGCCAGCGAGCCCGGCGGCGAGGAGGGGGTACCCGGCGACCGGCGCCGAGGTCAGCACCACGGCGGGCCCGAAGTGCTCCTCGACAAGCGCCCCGCCGAGCGTTTCCGGCGGCACCCGCACCGCGAACGGGCGTACCGGCCCCGACCCCGCGTCCACGACCGCGCCGGGCAGCTCGGCCGCCTCCGCCAGCCACGCCGCGTGCGCCTCCGCCATCCGCTCGGTGAGCATCCGCGGCCCGACGTCGGCGCCGGCCACCTCCCCGGCGATCCGGTCGGCGAGCAGCCGGCCAGCCGGGCTGTCCGGCAGCACGACGAGCCCCGGCTTCGTGCAGAGCTGGCCCGCCGAGCCGGTGACGGCGGCGGCGATCGCGGTGGCCCAGGCGGGGTCCCCGGCCGCGGCGGGCAGCACGAAGACCGGGTTGAGCGACCCCATCTCGGCGTAGACCGGGATCGGGTCCGGCCGCGCGGCGGCCGCGTCCATGAGCGCCCGACCGCCGGCGAGCGACCCGGTGAACCCCACGGCCCGTATCCCGGCCGCCCGCACCAGCTCCAGCGACGCATCGACACCCCCGCTGACCAGCGCAAACGTACCTTCCGGCGCGCCCTGCCCGGCCAGCGCGGCGGCCACCAGCCCGGCGACGAGGCGCGCGGTCCGCGGCTGCGCCGGATGCCCCTTGACCACGACCGGGCACCCGGCGGCGAGCGCGGCGGCGGTGTCCCCGCCCGCCACGCCGAAGGCGAGCGGGAAGTTCGACGCCGCGAACACCGCCACCGGCCCCACCGGCACCGCGACGGCCACCACGTCCACGCCACCCGCCGCCGCACCGGCCGACACCCGCGCCGCCCGGTGCCGCCCGGCCGCGACGAAGTCGCCCAGCAGCCGCAACTGCCCGGTCGTGCGATCCAGCTCCCCGCGCAGCCGCGCCTCGGTCAGCCCGGTCTCCTCCGCCGCGACCGCGACGACCTCGTCACCCGCGGCCGCGAGGGCGTCCGCGCAGGCGTGCAGCGCCTGCCGCCGCCGCTCTCCGGACCACGCGGCCAGCTCGGGCGCGGCCAGCACCGCGAGCGCCGCGGCCTTGTCGATCACGCCAGCTCCTTCATCTTGTACGGGCGCCACCCGGCCGCCTACGAAATCGGTCACGCCGGCTGTCCCTCGTGTGCACGGGTCGCCAGCGCGGCGAGCGTGGCCTGGCCGCCGCTCGGGGCGAGGCCCAGGTGGTAGAGCGCGATCCCGCTGGCGCCCGCGGCCAGCAGCCGGTCGACGTGGGCCGGCAGGTCGTCGGGGCGGGCCGGCGGGAGCACCGTGACATACGCGTCGACCGGCACGCCGGTGGCCGCGGCGGCACTGATCGCCGCGGCGCTCGGGGACTCCGTGGGCCAGGCGGGGACCAGCAGGCGGTCCACCTCCTTGGCGGCGGCGGGCGTCAGCCCGGGCGAGGGGCCGGTCGCCCAGGGGTCCGGCTGGGCGTGCAGGGTCAGGGCGGCGGCCGGGGTGACCGTGCGTACCCCCGCTATGACCTGGGCACGCAGGAGGTCGGTGGTCTCGTGCCGGGCGGCGAGCAGCGCCGCGGCGATCTCGGCCCGAAGGGTGTGGCCCGGCGTGCCGTGCGCCTGCGCGCGGACGGCGGCCCGCAGCGCGGTCAGTACCCCACCGGGGTCCAGGCCGCGGGCCGACCAGGCCGCCTGGCAGCCGGCGCAGCAGCAGACCGACAGCCAGCGGGCGGCCTCGGCGGTCCAGGCGCCGTCGGTCTTCTCGTGCGGGCCGGCGTGGGTGACGCCCAGCTGGCCGCAGGCTTCCAGCGAGACGCCGTCGACCGGGGCGTCGCGGACCGCTTCGGCGGCAAGCGTCGCCGCGTAGTCGCGGACCTCCTCGTGCGTCGGGCAGAGCGCGTAGGGGTAGGGCTCGCCGAAGCAGTTGACCACCGCCAGGTCGGGGCGGGCGCGGCCCAGCCGGCTGTCGTGGGTGAGCACGACCCACGCGTCGACGCGCAGGCCCGCCGCGCGGAGGGCGACGGCCGCCTGGCGGTACGGGTCGGGCGCGTCCATCCACTCTGGAGCGACAGGGCGCAGCCGCCGGCCGGCCCACACGGTATCCCGCACGGGGCGGTAGAGCGCGGTACCGCGGGCGTCGACGATCTGGTGGCCTGGGTGGAGCGGGGTGGCCGCGCGGGTGGCGTGGTACACGGCGGCCAGCGTCACTGACTCCACGCCGGTGTCGCGTACCCGGCTGGGGAAGGCGGCGTCGCCGATCACGTCCCACGGGTACGCGTGGCCGGTGACCCTCACCACCGCGGCCGCCGGGTCGGGAAGTCGGGCTGGACGCTGCGCATGTACGTGGTGTCGTCGCGCTCCCGGATGTCGATGCGGGCGTAGTCCTCGCTCATCCGGGCGAGCTTGTCCGGGTCGATCCGCACGCCCAGCCCCGGCCCCTCCGGCACCGGCACCGCCCCATCCACGAAGGACAGTGGAGTGTGGAGTACGTCGGCGCCGAGCTGCCACGGCGTGTGGGTGTCCGCCGCGTACGTGAGGTTGGGCAGTGCGGCGCCCAGGTGGGTCATCGCGGCGAGGCTGATGCCGAGGTGGCTGTTGGAGTGCATGGACACGCCGATCCCCCACGTGTCGCAGATGCCGGCCATCAGCGCGGAGGCGCGCAGCCCGCCCCAGTAGTGGTGGTCCGCGAGCACCACACCGACGGCGCCGAGCGCGACCGCCTCGGGTACGTCGGCGAAGTTGACCACGCACATGTTGGTCGCGAGCGGCATCGTGGCCTTGGCGGCGACGGCGGCCATGCCGGGGATGGTGGCGGTGGGGTCCTCCAGGTACTCCAGCAGCCCTTCGGTCTCCTCGGCCACCCGCAGCGAGGTCTCCACCGTCCACGCGCAGTTGGGGTCGAGCCGCAGCGGATGGTCCGGGAAGGCGGCCCGCAGCGCGCGGATCGCCTCGACCTCCTCCTCCGGTGCGAAGACGCCGCCCTTGAGCTTGATGGAGGTAAACCCGTACCGGTCGACGAGCGCCCGCGCCTGCGCCACGATGCCGTCCGGGTCGAGCGCTTCGCCGTACTCGTCGGGCTCGCCGCCGGGGTGGCCGGCCCACTTGTAGAAGAGGTACGCCGAGAAGGGCACCGCGTCGCGCACCCGGCCGCCGAGGATGTCGCAGACCGGGCGGCCGGCGATGTGGCCCTGGAGGTCGAGGCAGGCGACCTCGAAGGGGCGTACACGCGCAGCAGCGTCTTGGCCGGTGTCGAGCCGCCGGTCAGCCCGTGGCGGTCGGGCGCGTCCACGGCGCCGATCGCCTCCGCCACCCGGCGCCGCACGCCGGCCAGGTCGAACGGGTCCACTCCGGACAGTGCGGCCGCGGCCCGCTGGACGAGGGCTAGGTGGGGCGCGTCGCCGTACGTCTCGCCGAGCCCGACCAGCTCGTCTCCACAGTGGACCTGGACGATCGTGCGCAGCGCCCACGGCTGGTGCACCCCGGCGGCGTTGAGCAGGGGCGCATCGGGGAACGCGACAGGGGTGACAGTGACGTGCGTGACGGGGTTGGCTTCCACATACATGTACGCCTTCTCTCATCCTGGCGGCCGAGCACACACAAACTAACGTCCGGTAGCATGGCGGTCAACAGGTGCTGGGTGGGGGTAGTCATGTCTGAAGCCGTGAAGTCCGCGGAGCGTACGGTCCGCATCCTCGAGGTGCTCGCCAACTCCCCCACGCGCCTCACTATCTCCCAGCTCCAAGAGCGGATGGGGTACCCGCGGTCGAGCCTGCACGCGCTGGTCCGCACGCTGCGCGAGCTGAAGTGGGTGGAGGCCGACGAGACCGGCACGGCGTTCGGGGTCGGGCCGCACGCGCTGCTGTCCGGCACGGCGTACCTGGACCGCGACCCCGCCCTCCGGTACGCGCTGGAGTGCCTGGAGGACCTGCGCGCCGACATCGGCTACACGATCCACTACGCCCGCCGCGACGAGGCGCACATCATCTACCTGGCCAGCCGCGAGTCCCGCGACTCGGTCCGCATGGTCTCCCGGGTCGGCCGCCGCCTGCCGGCCCACCTGACCGCGCTGGGCCAGGCGCTGCTGGCCGGCCTGACCCGCGACGAGGTCGAGGCGATCCTCCCCGCCGACCTGGAGTCGTTCACGCCACGGACGATCACCGCGCGGGACGCGCTGATGGCCGAGCTGGACGAGGTACGGACGCGGGGCTGGGCGTTCGAGCGCGAGCAGGGCTCGGCCGGCGTGGCATGCGTGGCCACCGCCGTCGACTACCGCATCCCCGCGACCGACGCCATCTCCTGCTCGATGCCCGCCCATCTGGCCGACGGGGAGGAGCTGGACCGCGTGGCCAAGGCCGTCGTCACCCACACCCAACGCCTGGCGGCGACCCTCCGCCGCGAGGGCATCCGCTAGCTAGCATGAAGCTCATTCCTCTTCGATGGGAGACGGTTTGAGCGCGGAAAGCAGGACGGAAAACATCCCGGTCCGCCTCGAGGACGGCTCCACCGTCCTCTTCGAGGCGAGCGTCGACGGCGAGGAGGACGTCGCCCTCGCCGGCTTCGACCTCACCCGCCTCACCGGCCAGATCACGTCGGTAGCCCGCGCGGTCGTGTCCTCATTGGAGCAGGCCGCACCCACCAAGGCCACTGTGGAGTTCGGTGTCGAGGTCGCGACGGGGGCCGGTGGCGTGACCGCCGTGTTCGTCAAGGGCACCGCGAAGGCCAACCTCAAGGTGACTCTGGAATGGTCCAGCGACCGGGCGGCGTGAGGACCCGCCACGACGACGCCGACCTGCGCGACCTCGTCGTCCAGGTCCGCACCGGTTCGTCGACGGGCAGCGGCTTCTTCGTCGGCGAGGGTCTGATCCTCACCTGCGCCCACGTCGTCCGCGCCGCGTACGAGTCCGGCTCGCCGCCGGCCGTCACCTGGCGGGGCACGACGGTCACCGGCGCGTACGTCGATGTCGCCGCCCCCGGCGAGTACCCGGACGGCGCGTTGGTGGCGGTCTCGTTCGAGGGCCATCCGGTCGCGGTCCTCGACGGTCAGGTGGCACCGCACGACCAGCTGTACGCCTTCGGCCACACCGACGACGTGCCGGACGGAGACTCGATCGCCGGGCGGATGGAGGGTCCGGCCGGCGGCGCCGAGCCGCTCCTACGGTTCGCGGAGACCCAGGTGCGCCCCGGCGCCAGCGGCGCACCGGTGCTCAACCTGCGCACCGGCGCGATCTGCGGGATGGTCAAGAGCAGCCGCGGCCGGTCGTCCCCGGTCGGTGGTCGAGCGGTACCCGTCGACGCGCTCCTCACGCGGTACCCCGCCCTGCGGGATCGGCTCCGCCTGCGCCTCGAACTCGCGGCCTACCTGCGTGCGGCCGCCGAGATCGTCAACCAGCGGGCGCCGGTGTACTTCCGAAACCGCAAGGCACGCGACCATTACCTGGCTCCGTCGCTGCGCGTCTGGCCAGGGCCGCAGGCCGCGTTGGAGCATGCGCAGAAGCTGGGCTCGTTCTACCGCGAGGCGTCCGGGTCCGACACCGCAGTGAACGCGGAGCGGCCCAGCGACGTCGTCAGCTGGATCGGCATGGAGGCCCGCCCGGCGCACACGGTGATCTTTGGCGGACCCGGCAGCGGCAAGACCGTGCTGTTGCAGCTGACCGCGGCCGAGCTCGCGCAGCGGGCGTTGGACCAGCTGCACGGCGGAAGCCCGGTCGAGGGTCTGGCTCCACCTGTGTTGCTGCCGGTCAGCCGGGTGGCGGAGATCGGGATCGGCGCGGCCGTCCGGGAGGCCGTGCTGACCTTGCTCGACCCGTTCCAGACCGGTGACACGGCGCAGGAGATCGCCCGCCACCTCGTCGAGAGCCTGGGCAGGGGTGACATCACACTGCTTGTCGACGCGTTGGACGAGGGGACCGACGCGAACGCCGTGGCCGCGAGCCTCCGCTCGGCGGTGCCCGACGAGATCCGGGTCGTCCTGGTCACCCGGCCACACATGTTCGTGGCGGGCGTGCTGCCGTTCGACGACATCGCCTACTTCGACATGGTCGGCTTCGACGACAAGGACCGAGAGCGTTTCACCCGGACCTGGTTCGGCGACCAGGCGGCCGAGGCGGATGCCGTCATCGGATGGCTCACCGCCGACACCAGCCTCGCCGCGGCCACGAGTAGCCCGCTCGTCACCGGCCTGGCCTGCGTCGCGCGGGAAACGGGCTCGATCTCGGCCGCCTTCAGCCGGGTGGAGCTCTACCGGGCCGTGGTCCGGGCCGTCGTCGCTCGTGGCGTCACCGAGGGAGATCCGCAGGTCACCGCGATCCTGCGCATCACGAGGCGGCTGGCCTGGCTGCTGTTTCGGGACGACCCGGCACGGGCGACCTTCGACGAGGAGGAATGCCACGAAGCGGCGCGAGCGGCCAATGCGCACCACGGCGAATCCTGGTCGCCGAGCGCCCTGCTCGCGTACCTCCTGCGTAAGGGCCTGCTCGTCCAGCCGCTGCCCCGGCGGTACTCGTTCGTGCACCGGACCTTCCTGGAGTTCCTCGCCGCGGATGAGCTGGCGGCGGCCGCGAATCGTACCGGCGACCTGAACGAGGTCGACAGGTTTCTATGGCGGCGGGAGGCCAACGGCCCGTGGCGGTGGACACCGGCAGCGGCGGAGATGCTGTGCCTGCTCGCCGGCTGCCTCCAGACGCCGGAGCTGTTGCTGCGCCGGCTGCTGGCGTCCGAGCAGCAACTTCGGCCCCTCTTTCCCTACCTGGGCCTGCTCGCCTGCAAGATGCTGAAGGAGACGACGGCGGTGCCCGCGGAGCTGCGCGGCAAAGTCATGGAGGCCGCCACCACCTCGATCGTGGCCGCATTTCCGCAGACCGGCAGCCGGGACCTCGTGGACGCGCTGCCGCTCGACGGCCTTGTCGCGGCCCTCTCGCACAACATCGATGACGTTCGTGTGCACGCCGTCCACGCACTGGCGCGTAACAGCAGCGCCGTCGCCACCGCCGCACTTCTCGACGCTCTGGACAACTCCTCGTCGAGAGTTACGCATGTCGCCGCACAGGCGCTGATCGGCAAGGCCGAGCCGGCCATCGCCGAACGACTTCCGGAGCGGCTGTCTGGCGACTGGAGCCGCAGCGGCTGCCTCCTCGGGATGACCGTACTCGAATCGATCTCCTCGCCCTGGTTCGCCTGGCATTTCGCGCCCACCCAGTCGGAGCTCGCGGCGGCTAGTGAGCAGGGCAGTTACGCGATCCACGCCCTCCAGGAACACGACTGGTTCATCACCCGGCTGCTAGGCCGTACGCTCGTCGACCGCCGCAGGGAACCGGTGCGGGACGGGATGGTGGTCCGGGTCGGCGAAGCGGTGCCGAACGCCGTCCTGTTCGTTTTCGTCGACCTCGGCGAACCCGGCGGCGGAGCCTTGGTCCTCGCGCGGCCTTACCACCCGGAGGACAGCTTGCTCCCCGGCGTGGACGTCACCGGTCTCGAACCGCCGAGCGCCATCCAGATCGAACAGGTCGACGGCACCCGGCCGGATCTCGAGGCGCGCACCGACGAGGAACTTGTCGCGCTCCTCGACGACGACGAGCTGGCGATCCGAATCGCGGCTGGGATCGCACTGGGCCGGCGACCGTCGTGGCGGCGAACCGCATCGCAGGCCATCGACACGTTCGGCGGCCGGAAGCGCGAGGCGGCGGTCCTCGGCCTTCTCGCGCCGGCCGCGGACAACGGCCATATCCGCGCCCACGTCGAGTTCTACGACGAAGAGCCAGCTACGGGGCCGGTCGGCCCGCTGCCGGATTCGACGAGACGGGACCTGGAACGGGCAACCGCCGCGAAATCCGCCCCGTCCGCCGAGCGGGTCGAGGCGTTCGAGGCTCTCTCCGCGTCAGACGCAGTGCGACCGATGCTCGCCGCCTACGTCGCCTTGGACGACACGATGCCGCTGCAGGCACGCCGGCGGGCGGTCCAACGGTTGGCTGAGACGGCGGATCTCACCTCGGAGCTGGATGAGGTGGACGTCGACCCCGTCGACCTCCGGGACACAGCCCTGATGTACCTGGTCGCCGACGCGACCGCCGACAAAGCGCTGCGGCGCCAGGCGGCGACCGCTATCGCCCAGCTGCGCGTAGTGCGCGCGGCCGGAGCGCTGGCCGACGCGGTCATGCAGGGCTGGCGGCAGGGTGAGTCGATCGCCGAGCTTTGGGAAGCCCTCTACATCGTCGAGCGCGAGCGCGGCAGCCCCGGGCTGGTCCGCGGCTCGGGCGAGGAGGAAGAGGCTGGTTGAATGAGCGGCGTGACCAGAGTGTGCGTCGTCGGAGCCGGTGCCGTGGGTGGGTTGATCGGGGCGCGTCTGGCCGCCAGCGGCTGTACCACCACGGCACTCGCCCGCGGCCGCACCCTCGACGCGCTTCGGGCCCACGGCTGGCGCCTGCGCACCGCGGACGGCCTCGTCACCGGGCCGGTGGAGGCGAGTGACGACCCCGCCGCGCTCGGGCCGCAAGACGTCGTGCTGCTGACCGTCAAGGCGCACGCGCTCCCCGCCCTCGCGCCCACGCTCGGCCCGCTGTTCGGGCCGGAGACCGTGGTCGTGCCGGCGATCAACGGGGTGCCGTGGTGGTTCTTCGACGGGATCGGCGGCGAGTTCGACGGGTTGCGGCTGCGCGCGGTCGACCCGGACGGCGCGGTCGCGGCCGCGATACCGACCGCGCGGGTGATCGGCTGCGTCGTGCACCTCAGCGCCAGCGTCGAGGAGCCCGGCCTGGCCCGCCACCACGCCGGCGACAGTCTCATTCTCGGCGAGCCGGCGGGCGGCGCGGCGGGCCGCCGGCAAACCCTGGCCGACGTGCTGGGCAAGGCCGGCTTCAGCGTCACCGTCTCGTCCCGGATCCAGCAGGACATCTGGTACAAGCTGTGGGGCAACATGACGATGAACCCGATCTCCGCGCTCACCGGGGCGACCGCCGACCTGATCCTCGACGACGAGCTCGTCAACGGGTTCGTGCGCGCGGTGATGGGTGAGGCGGCGGCGATCGGTGAGCGGATCGGGTGCCCGATCGCGCAGAGTGCCGAGGACCGCAACCAGGTGACGCGGCGGCTTGGCGCGTTCAAGACGTCGATGCTCCAGGACGCCGAGGCGGGCCGGCCGCTGGAGCTGGACGCGATGGTCACGGTGGTGCGGGAGATCGCCCAGGCCACGGGCACGCCGACGCCGTACATGGACGCGCTGCTCGGCCTAACACGCCTCAACGCCCGCCAGCGCGACCTCTATTGATCCATTTAGGATCGCTGTAGCGTCGCGGGTTCGAAAGCGGTCTGGAAGCGGACCTCATTTCCGTCGCCGTAACGCTTGGGGCGTCGCGGGGTCAGCTGTCACAGGTCGCCGCCGGTAAGCGTGGGATAGCCGATCTGATGTGGCAGTTGCTCGACAGTACGGCACCGGCGCCATGGTTGCTGATCGTGGACAACGCCGACGAGCCCGAACTGCTGGCGACCGCTGACGGCGCCCCGCGCGACGGAGACGGCGTCGTCCGCGGCTCCCTTTCGGAGACTCGTCCTGGTATCGAGTCGCGTCGGCGGCCAGACCGTCTGGGGCGAGCGCGGCGAGCGCCATCGGGTGTCCTCTCTGGACGATGCGGCGGGCGCGAAGGTCCTGCTCGACATCGTTGACGACGCGGCTCGGTTGGCCCGGCGGCTTGGCGGTCTACCGCTGGCCACGCGGTCTTCGGCGCCAGGTTCCTGGTCGATTTCTCCTTGGTCGATGAACCTTCCGAGAAATCCATTGTGACGCCCATTTCTTACCGACTCCCCCGCAGCCAAAACCTCGCAAGATTGCCAATTCGAATATTCCTAGATCGACGAATATAACTGGTGGTCTTGGTGTTGATGCGAGACAATTAACGGGTGTCCAGGGAGGCGTTAGAGCAGCTCGGCGAGGTAGCCAGTAAATGCGCTACCGCGTCGGTCTGGACCCTGGGCGATGACGAGCTTGTCGATTCGCTGGACACGATCCACCAAGCGTTGCAAACGCTTACCGCAGCCCAGTTGCATTTGATCCGGGAAATCGACGGACGCGGCCTACCCATCGCGCAACACGCTTCCAGCACCGCGGTGTGGTTGCGGGAGCGTCACCGCATCAGCATCCACGCCGCGAAACGGCTGGCCGACCTCGCGAAGGCGGTTGACGAGCGGCCCGCCCTCGACACCGCCCTGGTCGCGGGTGCGGTCAACGCCGAGCAGGCCACGGTCATCGCTACTGCGGTCCGGGATCTTCCCGCCGACCTCGGCGCCGACCTCGTTGACGAGGCGGAGGCGGTGCTGATCGGTCAGGCCGAGCAGTTCGAACCCACCATCCTGCGCAAAGCCGGCGAACGGATCCTCGCCCACGTCGCTCCCGAGATCGCCGACGCCCGCGACGCCGCCGCGTTGCAGCGGCAGGAAGCCCGCGCCTGGCAGACCCGCGCGTTCCAGCTCACCCGCCTCGGCGACGGACGCGTCCGGGTCACCGGCTGGCTGGACGAGGCCGGCGCCGCCACCGTCAACGCCGCCCTCGACCCGCTGTGCGCGCCCCGCCACGACAACGAGCCGCGCACCCCCGGACAGCGCCGAGCTGACGCCCTGGTCGAGGTGTGCGACCT
Source organism: Phytohabitans flavus (assembly GCF_011764545.1). Lineage (GTDB taxonomy): Bacteria > Actinomycetota > Actinomycetes > Mycobacteriales > Micromonosporaceae > Phytohabitans > Phytohabitans flavus. Next base: position 3,800,991 of record NZ_AP022870.1, read on the forward strand.
GGCCACCCGCACCGAGCAACTGCCGGACAACGGCGGACAACGGCCACACGTGATGGTCACCGTGCCATTCGAACTGCTCGAGCAGCAGTTCGGCATCGGTGTGCTGGACACCGGTGGGCGACTCAGCCCCACCCAGGTCCGCCAGCTGGCCTGCGACGCACAGCTGATCCCGGCGGTGCTCGACGGCGACGGGCAGGTCCTGGACCTAGGCCGCACCCGGCGGCTCATCACCGGATCGCTACGACGGGCACTGGAGCTACGCGACCGGGGATGCGCCTTCCCAGGCTGTGACCGACCGCCGCGCTGGTGCGACGGGCACCACATCCAATCATGGGCCGACGGCGGACCCACCAGCTTGCACAACAGCGTGCTGTTGTGCGGCTACCACCACCGCATCATCCACCGTGGACAGTGGATAGTCCGGCTGCGCGGCGAGGACGGCAGGCCGGAGTTCATCCCACCCGCCTACGTTGATCCGCGACAACGACCCCGTCGAAACCCTTACCACCACCGGACGTGACCGGTCGCTACTCGTCGAGAGATCCGGCGGTGAGCCATCCGGCCTCCGGAACGGCACTTGCGGGTGCGCGCCGGCGGTGGTCTCGCTGGTGGTCGCTCGCCCGTTACCTACCCGCCAGACCAGATGTGCATAGCGCGCGCCAAGGGCTTCCGCGCGCCGGGTTGGGGCGGCTGAGCGTCCAAAATTCGGCGCAGGCCACGCCCGCACAGTGCCATCCCGTCGGCCCTCGACCCGCTTGTTCTTGGAGCGGGCCAACGCCCGGGGCGCCACCACGCACGGACCGCAACGCACGGCACAGACGCTGGCGCCCCGCGCGTTGGTCTGCTCTGCTCTTGACGGGTCGAGGGCCGACGGGATGGCACTTCCCCCCATCCCGGAAGCCGGAGCGCTCCCGCCGGAGGCAAGAAAGTGGGGTAACAGCAACCACCCGAGGGAACGCATGACGACCCGCCAACATCGAGGCCGATGCGGGCCGCCTCCTTTAAGGAAGCAGAGCAAATGCGCGGAGGGTGAGGCCGCGGGAGCAGCGGTCTGGACCACGACGGACGCCGCGGTAGCTCAAGTCTTGATCCTGAAGCCACCATTGTGGACAGATCCGCTGCCCCGCTGGCGCCGAGCCCGGAGGGTTCTGGTCTCTGTACTTAAGGACGCGGGGCCGGGACGGCGCCGCCCAGGTGCCAACAGCAGGCGGCTTGTCCCGGCCCCGCTCCCATCCCCCGGTCAGGGACGTTTCTCCGGTCAGCCGACCGCCTTGACCTGGCGGTGCTGGGCGATCAGGTTCGCGTACTGGTGGCCGCTCGCCTTGATCGTCCGGCGCTGGCTGTCGTAGTCGACGTGCACCAGGCCGAAGCGCTTGTCGTACCCGAACGACCACTCGAAGTTGTCCAGCAGGGACCACACGTAGTAGCCGTCGATCGGCACACCCTGCGCCGCCGCCGAGGCGCATGCGTCGATGTGCTGCTCCAGGTAGTCGGTGCGCTCCTTGTCCTGGATCTCCCCGTCCGGGGTGAGCTCGTCCCGCCAGGCCGAGCCGCTCTCGGTGACGATGACGCGCGCGGGCCGATAGGTCTCCGACACGCTCACCAGCAGCTGCTCGAGGCCCGACGGGTACATCTCCCAACCCATCGCGGTCTCCATCGAGCCGGGCACCGGGATCTGCCGGGCGTACGGCGCGGGCCCCTCGGGGTCGTCGACCACGAGCTGGCGGAAGTAGTAGTTGAGGCCCAGGAACTCGGTCGGCGTGGCGATGAGGTCCAGGTCGCCGGGCTGGACGGGCGGCTCGTGGCCGTACGTCTCGATCATGTCGGCGGGGTAGCCGCGCCCGTACAGCGGGTCGAGCCACCAGCGGTTGGTGTGCCCGTCGGCGCGGCGCGCGGCGGCCACGTCCTCGGGGCGCTCGCTGCCCGGCTCGCACGGGCTGGGGTTGAGCACGATGCCCACCTCCACCGGGCGGGCGACCGCGGCCCGGATCGCCTGGGTGGCGAGGCCGTGGCCGAGCAGCGTGTGGTGGCTGGCGCGCACGGCGAGGCCGAGGTCGCGCACGCCGGGCGCCATCCGGCCCTCCAGGTGGCCGATCCACGAGACGCACAGCGGCTCGTTGACCGTGACCCACTCGGTGACCCGGTCGCCGAGCGCGCCGGCGACCACCGTCGCGTAGTCGGCGAACGCCTCGGCGGTGGCCCGCTCCGGCCAGCCGCCCTTGTCCTGCAACGCCTGCGGCAGGTCCCAGTGGTACAGCGTGACCATCGGCTTGATGCCCGCGTCGAGGAGCGCGTCGACCAGGCGGTCGTAGAAGGCGAGGCCGGCCGTGTTGACCTGACCGGTGCCGTCGGGCATCACCCGCGGCCAGGCGACCGAGAAGCGGTACGCCTCGATGCCCAGCTTGCGGATCAGCTCGACGTCCTCGGCCCACCGGTGGTAGTGGTCGCAGGCGACGTCGCCGGTGTCCGCGTTGTCGATCGCACCGGGTACCCGGCTGAAGGTGTCCCAGATGGACGGCTTGCGGCCGTCCTCCCCCACGGCGCCTTCGATCTGGTATGCCGCGGTAGCGACGCCCCAGGTGAAGTCGGGTGGCAGCTTCGACAGGTCCGGCACGATCGGCTCTCCTCTGGTTAAAAGAGTTCACTTGACTGCGCCGGCGGTCAGGCCGGCGACGAAGTAGCGCTGAAGCATAAGGAAGCCGGCGACCACGGGAAGGCTCACGACAAGCGAGGCGGCCATGACCTGGTTCCAGTACACGTTGTACTGGGTCGCATAGCCCTGCAGGCCGACCGCGAGCGTGCGACTGTTCTCGTCCGTCATCACGGAGGCGAAGAGCACCTCACCCCATGCCGTCATGAACGCGTACACCGTCACGGCCACGACGCCGGGGATCGCGGTCGGCAGGATGACCTGGAAGAGCGTCCTCATTGGACCGGCGCCGTCGACCTGGGCGGCCTCGTCGAGTCCGCGCGGGATCGAGTCGAAGTAGCCGACCAGCATCCAGATGGAGAACGGCAGCGAGAACGTCAGGTACGTGATGATGAGCCCGGTGCGGCTGGCGTAGAGCTCGATGCCGGTGGCGTTGCCGAGGTTGACGTAGATGAGAAAGAGCGGGAGCAGGAAGAGGATCCCGGGAAACATCTGCGTCGACAGCACGGTCACCGAGAAGACCTGCCGGCCGCGGAACCTGTACCGGCTGACCGCGAACGCGGCGAAGATGGCGATCGCCACCGAGATGAGCGCGGCCACGCTGGAGACCAGCAGGCTGTTGACGAGGTACCGGCCGAGCGGCACGGTGCTCCACATGTCGACGAACGCCTGGAAGCTCGGGCGGGACGGCACCCACGTGAAGGGGCCCTGCACATCGCGGAGCGGTTTGAGGGACGAGCTGAGCATCACGTAGAGCGGCGTGATCGTGAACAACGTGAGCAGGGTCAGCACGACCCGGCGCGCCCAGCGCTCGCCGGCCGTCTCACGCATGTTCCCTCCTCCGGTTGGTGATCAGCAGGTACACAGCCGTCACGAGCAGCAGGAAGAGCAGCAGAGCGACCGACATCGCGGAGCCCTGGCCGAAGTTCCACGTGATGAACGAGCTGCGGTAGATGTGGATGGAGATGATGTCGGCCTGTTCCGGCGCCGACCCTCCGAAGAGGACGAACGGCGTGTTGAAGTCGTTGAACGTCCACAGGAACAGCACCAGGACCAGCACCTGGTTGACCGGCCGCAGCATCGGCAGCGTCACGTCCTTGAGCCGGCGCCAGAAGCCGGCACCGTCGATCGCGGCCGCCTCGTACATCTCGGTGGGCACGTTCTGGAGGCCGGCCATGATGCACAGGAACGCGAACGGCCACTGCTTCCACACCGACACGACGAGCAGCGCCCAGAAGCTGTTGGGGCCGATCAGCCAGAACGGGCGTTCGTCGACGAGCCCGGTCACGGTGAGCAGCTCGTTGAGCAGGCCGGTGTCGCGCTGGTAGATGAACGTCCAGGTGATGATGGCCGCGTACACGGGCAGCGCGTACGGGGTGAGGAAGAGCGTCCGCAGCAGTGACCGCCCCGGGAAGGGCCGCTGGAGGAACACCGCCGCGAAGAGGCCGAAGAGCCAGCAGAGCCCGACCGAGAGCGTCGTGTAGAGCACGGTCACCCAGAACGAGTGCAGCAGCTCCTCGCCGACCGGCCCGTTGAAGTCCAATGTGGCCCGGTAGTTGTCCAGGCCGGCGAAGGGCGCCTCGGACCAGTTCCGGATCTGGAACTGGGTCAGCTCCAGCACGCTCATCCACACGCCGACGACCATCGGGATGACGTGGACGAGCAGCTCCAGGGCGACGGCCGGGAGCAGCAGCAGGTACGGCAGCTTCGAGCGGGGCAGCCGGCTCTTCGGCTTGCGGCCAGCCTTCCTCGGAGTGGACGGCCGGGCCTCTTCCGGAGCCGTCGTGGTGGTCACCATCGCGGTCCTCTCAAGGATGGGCCGTGGAGGGGTCGGCGTTCCCCTCCACGGCCACGCTGTGTCCCCCGGACCGGTCGCCGCGCCGCGTGGCCGCGATGCGGCGACCAGTCTCAGGAAGCATTTCGCTGCTCAGCTGCCCATCTGCTGCTGGGCGTTGCTGAGCTTCTCCTTGACCGCGTCCTCGGTGATCGGCTTGCCGCTGGCCGCGTCCGCGAACAGCTCCTTCATAGCCGTACCCACGAGGGTCTCGAACTTGCTCTCCTCCGCGACCTGCGGCAGCGGGGCGGCGCTGGTGGCGAGCACGCTGGCCAGCACCTTCTGCTCCTCGGCCTGGAACGCCGCGTCCGAGGCGACGGTGGTGACCGACGGCAGCGAGCCGTAGGTCTTGTTGAGCTGGACCTGCTCGGCGTCGCTGGTCATGAACTTGACGAACTGGAGCGCGGCGTCCTTGTCCTTGGTGTGCTTGAACACCGCGATGTTGATGCCGGCCACCATGCTGTTGATCTTCTTGCCGCCAGCCGGCGCGGTGGCCGGGAACGGCACCGGCGCCACACCGTAGGCGTCGGGCGCCATGCCCTGCGCCTTGGCCGCGTTGCCAGCCGCCTGCCACAGCAGCATGGCCGCCTTGCCGTTGGCGAAGTCGGTGATCGACTGGTTCTGCGCGTACTCGGCGTTGCTCGGGTTGACGATCTTGTCAACGGCCATGAAGTCGATGTACCGCTTCACGGCGGCGACGTTCTGCGGGGTGTCGAACGTCGGCTTGCCGGCCGCGTCGAACCACTCGCCGCCCCACTGCTGGCCGAACGCGAAGGCGTGGTGCGAGTTCTCCGAGGGGTTGGCGCCCTCGAGGGCGAGGCCCCACTTGCCGTCCTTGGTCAGCTTCTTGCCGACCGTGACCAGCTCTTCCCAGGTCGTCGGCGGTGCGGTGATGCCGGCGTCCGAGAAAGCCTTCTTGTTGTAGTACAGGGCGTACGACAGGCTGTACAGCGGCACGGCGGTCGGCGGCTGGCCGGGCGCGCCCGCGGCGGCCAGCGCGGCCGGCACGAAGCGGTCCTTGCCGCCGACGGCGCCGATGGTCGCGTCGTCGAACGGGACGAACGCGCCGGTGGCCTGAAGCGACGCCGACCAGGTGTTGCCGATGTTGACCACGTCCGGGCCCTTGCCCGAGGTGGCCGCGGCCAGCAGCCGGTTGAGCAGGTCGGACCAGGGCACGACCTCGAAGTTGACCTTGATGCCGGTCTGCTGCTCGAACTTGGCCAGCTCAGGCTCGAGCGTCTTCTTGTCGAAATCGATGCTGGCGCCCTGGTTACTGGCCCAGTAGGTGAGCGTCTTGGCGCCGCCGCCGGAACCACCGTCGGAGTCGTCGCCACATGCGGTAACAGAAGCCGCCAGCATGAGAGCCGCGGCAGTCATAGCTAACAGTCGTCGAGACACGATCTGCCCTTCTGGCGTGGGAGTTACATCAGGGCTTAAATTACGACGTCATTAAAGTGACTTTGGGGTGCGCCGTCAAGGGATCGCTCTCACAGGCCTGTTGACGGGCACGGGAGCCTTACAGTTATCTGCCGAACGGCGGGTTGATCGAGGTGGTGATGGCGCTGGAACGGACGACGAACCGCACGGTCCGGCTGCGGAACCGGGCGGCGCTGCTGTCGAAGCTCTTCCTGGAGGGCCCGCTGACCCGCCAGGACCTGGCCCGAGGCACCGGGCTCAGCCAGCCCGCGGTGAGCAACGTGGTCGCCGACCTGATCGCGGCCGGCCTGGTGGTCGACGCCGGCGCGCTGGAGTCGGACGGCGGCCGGCCGAGCATGAGCCTGCGGGTGGCGCCCCGCTTCGCGCTCGTGGCCGGCGTCGACGTCGGTGAGACGCGGGTACGGGTCGAGCTGTTCGACCTGTCCATGGCGCTGCTGGCCAGCGCGGACTACCCGATCGACGCGGCCCGGCCCGACCCGGCCACGGTGGTCCACCACATCGTCGCGGGCCTTTCGGCAGTCACCGCGCGGGCCGGTGTCCCCGGTCCGAGCTGCTCGGCGTGGGCGTGGGGGTGTCCGGCGTCGTCGTCCAGGACCCCGACGCCGTCGTGTACGCGCAGACGCTCGGGTGGGACGGCGTGCCGCTGGAACGGATGATCCGGGCCGAGGTCGGCATCCCCCTCCACATCGACAACGGCGCCAAGACGCAGGGCCAGGCGGAGATGTGGTTCGGCGCTGGCCGGGGTGCCCGGCACGCGGTGTTCGCGCTGGTCGGCTCGGGTGTCGGCGCCACGGTCGTGAGCGACGGCGCGACGTACCGCGGGGTGGCCAGCAGCGCCGGCGAGTGGGGGCACACCACCCTCGCGTACGGCGGCCGACCCTGCCGGTGCGGCGCCCGCGGCTGCCTGGAGGCGTACGTCGGCGCGGAGGCGATCATCGAGCGCTACCGGGAGGCGCGGCGCGGCCGGGCGGTGCCCGGGGCCGACGAGGAGTCGCAGATCAACGCGCTACTGGCGGCCGCCGACCGCTCCGAGACGGCCCGCCGCGTGCTGGACGAGACCGCCGGCTACCTGGGCGCCGGCGTGGCCAACCTGATCAACCTCTTCAACCCGAACGCGTGGTGCTGGGTGGCTGGGCCGGGCTGGCGCTGGGCGCGCGGCTCCTGCCCGCGATCCGGGAGGCGGCCGCCGCGCAGGCTCTGCGCAAGCCGTTCGAGCAGACGAGGATCGAGCTGGGCCAGCTGGGCGTGGACGCGGTGGCGCTGGGCGCCGCGACGCTCCCGGTCGCCCAGCTCCTGTCCGCGGGCGGCGTCCGCGCCGGCACCGTCGTCACGGCGGCCGCCGTCTGACTCCGGCCTGCTGTTGATCAGGGAGTTCGTGGACGGACACACCGCCGACACGCCAACCAACTCCCTGATCAACAGCGGGCGGCTGCCCAGGCGGCGTGCCACTTCGGGCAATCGGGATAAATAACGTTGTAATAGATTGATGGCTTGACGTGCTTGTGACGCGGGCGTAACACTCGCCCGGAGCGAGAGCGCTCTCACATCCCCCACGGCAATGTCCCGGTTTCGGCGTCCGGGCCCCACCCCCACGGACAGGCAGGGTCATGATTTTTCGTGGTTTCCCGTCCCGTACCCCCCTTCGCCGGATCAGACGTCGGCCATTGATCATCGCCGTCGTCGCGGCGGCCGTCCTCGCCCTGATCCCGATCGGCGCGATCCCCTTCGCCAGCGCGGCGCCCACCCTGATCTCGCAGGGCAAGCCGGTGACCGCGTCCTCGGTCCAGTCGGCCACGTTCCCCGCCACCGCGGCGGTCGACGGCGACGCGGGCACCCGCTGGTCGTCGGCGGCAAGCGATCCACAGTGGATCCAGGTCGACCTCGGCACCACCGCCACGATCAGCCAGGTCGTGCTCCGCTGGGAGGCCGCGTACGCGTCGGCGTACCAGATCCAGACCTCGCCCAACGGCACCACCTGGACCAACATCTACTCCACGACCACCTCCACCGGTGGCGTCCAGACGCTCAACGTCACCGGCTCCGGCCGGTACGTGCGGATGAACGGCACCGCGCGGGGCACGGCCTGGGGCTACTCGCTGTGGGAGTTCCAGGTGATCGGTGAGTTCGGCACGCAGCCGGGCTCCTGCGGTACCACCAACGCCGCCGCCGGCCGCCCGGCGACCGCCTCCTCCACCGAGGCCGCCGTCTACCCGGCCTCGGCCGCGTTCGACGGCAGCGCCACCACCCGCTGGGCGTCCGCGTTCAGCGATCCACAGTGGATCCAGGTGGACCTGGGCAGCAGCCAGTCCATCTGCCAGGTGGTGTTGCAGTGGGAGGGCGCGTACGCGTCGGCGTACCAGATCCAGGTCTCGGACACCGGGACGAGCTGGACCAACATCTACTCGACGACCACCTCCACGGGCGGCACGCAGACGCTCAACGTGAGCGGCGCTGGCCGGTACGTGCGGATGAACGGCACCGCACGGGGCTCGGCGTGGGGCTACTCGCTCTGGGAGTTCCAGGTGCGCACCGGCACCTCGACGCCGACCACCCCGCCGACCACGCCGCCCACCAGCGGCCCGGTCGACCCGGTCGAGCCGACCGACCCGCGCAACCCCAACTTCGGGCCGAACACGTTCGTCTTCGACCCGTCGACCCCCACCGCGACCATCCAAAGTCGACTGAACACCATCTTCACCCAGCAGGAGACGGCGCAGTTCGCGCCCAACCGGTACGCGGTGCTCTTCAAGCCCGGTAACTACACGGCCGACGTCAACCTCGGCTTCTTCACCCAGGTCGCCGGCCTCGGCATGTCACCGGACGACACCAACCTCAACGGCCACGTGCGGGCCGAGGCGTTCTGGTTCGGCGGCAACGCCACCCAGAACTTCTGGCGCGCGGCCGAGAACCTCTCCGTCACCCTCCCCGCCGGCACGATCGTCGAGCGGTGGGCGGTGTCGCAGGCCGCGCCGTACCGGCGCATGCACCTGCGCGGCGCCGGCAACCAGATCCAGCTCTGGAACGGCGGCGACGGCTGGTCCAGCGGCGGCTTCATGGCCGACACCAAGGTGGACGGCACGGTGGTCTCCGGCTCGCAGCAGCAGTGGTACTCGCGCAACAGCGAGTTCGGCAGCTGGAACGGCGGCGTGTGGAACATGGTGTTCCAGGGCGTCTCCGGAGCCCCGGCGGCCAACTACCCGAACCCGCCGCACACGGTCATCGGGACGACCCCGGTGGTCCGCGAGAAGCCGTTCCTGTACGTCGACGGCACCGGTGAGTACCGGGTGTTCGTGCCCTCGGTGCGCGCCAACTCGACCGGCACCACCTGGTTCAACAAGACGCCGGCGGGCTCGTCCATCTCGCTGAGCCAGTTCTACGTGGTCCGCCCCGGCACCACCGCGGCGACCATCAACAACGCGCTCGCCGCGGGCCGGCACCTGCTGTTCACGCCGGGCGTGTACCAGATCGACCAGACCATCAACATCACCCGGCCCGACACGGTGGTGCTCGGCCTCGGTCTCGCCACCCTCCAGATCAACAACGGCGTCAACGGCATGTCGATCGCGGACGTCGACGGCGTCAAGGTCGCGGGCATCATGTTCGAGGCCGGCACGACCAACTCGAACACGCTCATGGAGGTCGGCCCGCCCGGGTCGGCGGCGAGCCACGCCGCCAACCCGACCTCGCTGCACGACGTGTTCTTCCGGATCGGCGGCGCGATCGCCGGCAAGGCGACGAACACGCTGACCGTCAACAGCGACAACGTGATCGGCGACCACATGTGGCTGTGGCGCGGCGACCACGGCACCGGCGTCGGCTGGGGCGTCAACACAGCCGACACCGGCCTCACCGTCAACGGCGACAACGTCACGATGTACGGCCTCTTCGTCGAGCACTACCAGAAGTACGAGGTCATCTGGAACGGCAACGGTGGTCGCACGTACTTCTTCCAGAACGAGAAGCCGTACGACCCGCCGAACCAGGCCGCGTACATGAACGGGACCACGCGCGGGTACGCCGCGTACAAGGTGGCGAACACCGTGACAACCCACGAGGCGTGGGGATTGGGTAGCTACTGCTACTTCAACGTGAATCCCGCGGTGGTCAACGAGCGCTCGTTCGAGGTACCGGACACGCCGGGCGTGCGCTTCCACAACCTGGTGACGGTCTCGCTGGGCGGCGTCGGCACGATCAACAAGATCATCAACAACACCGGTGGTACGGCTAACACCGCGACCCAGCGGCAGACGCTGAACACCTACCCGTAGTTCGGATACCCGGTAGTTCGGATACCCGGTAGTTCGGATACCCGGTAGTTCCGATGTAGACCGCAGTTCCCCCACGAGTGATCGGGGCCACGGACCGCCTCCGCGACGGGCGGCCCGTGGCCCCGGTCCGTTGCCACGCTGTCCACTGTGGATGCTGCGGGGTCCGGGCACTGCCGGTAGAATCGGACGTGTGTTCGAAGATCGAGTGGCTGTCGACGAGCTGACCCAGGTGCCGCCGGGCGCCGGGTTGGCCGCAGCGCTCGCCCACCTCGATCGGTCGATGTTGAATGGCTTCGAGTTGGTAGAAGTGGTCAAGGCGATCGCCCGGCAGGTCGCCCACTACCAGGCGGAGCTGTTGGCCACCGCGTGGGAGTCCGCCCACTGCCCGCCGGGCGACGAAACGAGCCCGCCGGAGCGGACTGACCACCCGGATGAGTATGCGGCCGAAGAGATCCGGTTCGCGTTGACCCTGACCCGGCGGGCGGCCGACACACTCATGGGCCTGGCTGGCCAGCTGGTCGAGCGCCTCCCAGCCGCCCACGACGCGCTGCGGTCCGGCCAGATCGACCTGGCAAAGGCCCGCGTCCTCGACGAGGAGACCGCCGCCCTGCCACCACCCGCGGCGCGGCACGTGGTCGACCTGGTCCTGCCGGCCGCGGGAGGGTTGACCACCGGGCAGCTGCGTTCGCGGCTACGGAGGCTGGTCATCGCCGCCGATCCTGGCGCCGCCGCCGCGAGGCAGCGGGAGGCGCTGACCCGGCGTCACCTCGAGCACGGTCTGGATCCGGATGGCACCGCCACACTCGCCGGCCGCCACCTCCCGCCAGACCGGGCCGCGACGGCGGCGGCACGGATCGACGCGCTGGCCCGGGCGGCCAAGCAGGCCGGCGACGGCCGGACGCTGGACGAGCTACGCGCCGACTTCTACCTGGACATCCTCAACGGTGACCGCACCCCGACCGGCCGTCCCCTGCCAGCTGGCGGGGTTGAGTTGGTCGTCCCGTTGTCCACATTGGCCGGCTGGTCCGAGCAGCCTGGCGAGATCAAGGGCTGGGGACCAGTCCTCGCCGAGATCGCTGCCAAGGTCGCCGACCAGCAGCGTGACCGGTCATGGCGATACACCGTCGTCGACGGCAGCGGCACGGTCACGGCACACGGCCCGCTTCGCCGACGCCCCGCCGCTGGTGTCGCCGGACTTGTGAGAGCGCGGGACCGCACCTGCCGCGCACCCGGCTGCCGAGCTCCCGCGCACACCGCCGACCTGGACCACACCGTCGCCTGGGAGCGAGGCGGGCCCACCACGCCGGCCAATCTCGGCGTCCTGTGTAGACACTGTCACCGTTACAAACACAGCAGCGGCGTCACCCTCACCCAACCCACACCCGGCACCTTCGTCTGGCACACCCGCCTCGGCCACACCTACACGACGGGACCAGCGCCGCCCACCTAGAGCGCCGAGCACCAACCCTCAGGCGCGGCGGTGGCGGGACTGGAGCGCCCTGACCAGCTCGGCCACGCCCTCGTCGGTGACGCCGTCGCGCTGGTCGAGCCACTGCCGCCGGCGGATGAACTCGGGGACGGCGTCAGTGTCCGCGCCCGGAAGCAGGATCGGGATGATGAACGCGTCCGCGCGCTGGCCCAGCATGGCCTCCCACTCGGCCGTCTGCCCGCGCGACACGAAGGTGTTGGGCCCGATGCAGAAGAGCAGGGCGTTCGATGACTGTAGGGCGGTGGCCAGGGTCCTTTCCCAGTCCTCGCCAGGCTGGAGGTGCTGGTCGAAGAAGATCCGGAGGCCGGCACGGGAGAGGCCGTCGACGATCTGGATGACGTCCCGGCGGTTGTCGGCCTGGTAGGACACGAACGCGTCGTACCGGACGCTGACCTCGGAGACGTCCAGCGGCGAGAGCCGCTGCTGAGTGAGGAGGAAGCTCACGCTCGCCTGGCGGAGCACAGGATCGGTCAGCCACTCCCGCCCGTGCTCGCCGCCGAGGAGCAGCCGCAGCTCGGGGTCGGACAGCAGCTGGGCCGCGACGGTCGCGGCCGGCCCAGTGCCTTCTGCGTGGTCCGGGTACGAGTCAGGTGTCCAACGTGGTACAGCGGCTGCCAGCTGGTCGTTCGTGGTCAGCGTGTCGAAGATCTCTGGCCAGCGGTGCTCGAGACAGCGGGTGACCGCGAAGAACCGGATCGGGATCCCGCCCCGCTCGGCGAAGTCGTCCAGCTCCTGGCTGATCGCATAGTCGATGAGGATGTTGTTGACGAACCGGATCAACGCCCGGGGATTGCCGCCCAACGCCCGCGCGACCACGGGAAGCACGGGGTCCAGCTCCCCGGCGAGGGCCGCCGGTTGGTCCGCCAACAGCAGCTTGCAGAACTCCCCCATCCGGCCCGATGCCGGCGGAATGTGGAACGGCAGCTGGACGATCTTGTCGAGGTAGAGCTCGCCCTTGAAGTCCGCGATGCCGTACTCCTTGGAGTACCGGTGCTGTAGGTAGCCCTCGATCACCTTGCGCGCAACGCCGAGGACGAAGATGAAGCCGGGCTGGGCGAGCACCAGCTTGATGCTCTCCAGCAGGCGGATCGCCTGGTCCGGAAAGCAGCGGTCGAGGTCGTCGATGAGCACCACGACCCGCACCGAGTCTTTGAGCTTGGTCCCGTCGAGGCTGTTGAAGGCGCCGAAGTACAGGCTGCGGTCGAGCAGCGGGTCAGGCGTGAGCTTCTCGTTGCGCTCGATCATGTCCTTGGCGACGAACGACGCCTCCACCTCGGCGAAGCCCGGGATCTTCACCTTCGACTTGGCCGAGAACCCGTACGCGATCGCGCGGAGCGAACGGACAAGCCGCTTGCCGGCCGCCCCAAAGCTCTGCGTGAAGCCTCTGTGCGTCTCCAGCGCCTGCACGATCGTGCCGACGAGCGGGATGATCGGGTGCTCCTCCTGCTCGTACCGCCAGGCGTTGAACCACACCGTTACCACGTCCGGATCGTCGTCCAGCCGCCGCTCGATCAGCCGCATGAGGCTCGTCTTGCCGGTGCCCCACTCCCGAAGACACCGATCGTGAAGGGGCCGCGGGTGTTTCTCGCGGCATCGGCCAGGATCCGCGAATACGTGTCGAAGCCGAGCCCGTCGTCGTTGCGCGTATCCGCCTCGCCGATCGCTTGATCGGCGATAAGGCTGATCTTCAATGGACTCTCCGATCGGGCAGGCCGGACCCGGTGGCTGAGGAGACTACCAAGCCCGCGCTTAATCGGTTGTCGGATCGTTGGTGGGCCTGATGGACTGGGCGGCGACCCATACGACCAGGGAAGGAGACCTGAGATGCGTGCAGCGTGCATGTCCGTCGAGAAGGGAATCGCCGCCTATGTAGAGGACATCACGCTTGAGTACGTTGAACCTCGGGATCCTTGCCCATGTCGACGCCGGTAAGACAAGCCTGACCGAGCGCCTGCTGTATGACGCCGGTGTGATCGACGAGATCGGCAGCGTCGACGCGGGCAGTACGCAGACCGACTCGCTCGCCCTGGAGCGGCAGCGCGGCATCACGATCAAGTCGGCCGTGGTGTCGTTCGCGATCGCGGACGTGACCGTCAACCTGATCGACACGCCCGGCCACCCCGACTTCATCGCGGAGGTGGAGCGGGTGCTGAGCGTGCTGGACGGCGCGGTGCTCGTCGTCTCCGCCGTCGAGGGCGTACAGGCGCAGACCCGCGTCCTGATGCGTACGCTCCGCCGCCTGCGCATCCCCACCCTGCTCTTCGTCAACAAGATCGACCGCGCCGGCGCCCGCTATGCCGACCTGCTCGGCGCGATCGCGGACAAGCTGACCCCCAGCGCGGTACCGATGGGCACCGTCACCGCGCTCGGCACCCGGAAAGCGGCGTTCGTGCCGGCCTCCCCTGACGACCCGGCGCTCGTGGACGTGCTGACCCGGCACGACGACGCGCTGCTCGCCGCGTACGTGGCGGACGAGAGCGCGGCCACGCCGCACCGCCTCCGCGGCGACCTCGCGGTAGCGACGCGCCGGGCGAGCACGTATCCCGTCTATTTCGGCTCGGCGATCACGGGTGCCGGCGTACCAAATCTCATGGAAGCGATCGCGGACCTGCTGCCGCCCGCGGCGGCTGACGCCGGCGGACCTCTTCGCGGCACTGTGTTCAAAGTGGAGCGTGGGCCGGCCGGCGAGAAGGTGGCGTACGTGCGGATGTTCTCCGGCACCGTCCGCACCCGGGACCGCCTGCCGGTGCGCGGCGACGACAGCAAGGTCACCGCGATCGGCGTCTTCGACCGGGGCGGCACGGTGCGCGCCGACGAGGTGCCCGCCGGCCGCATCGGCAAGCTGTGGGGCCTCGGCGGCGTGCGGATCGGCGACCCGATCGGCGAGCCGCACGGGTCCGCGGCCCACCACTTCGCGCCGCCGTCGCTGGAGACCGTCGTCGTGCCGGCCCGCCCCGCCGACAAGGGCGCGCTGCACGCCGCGCTCACCCATCTCGCCGAGCAGGACCCGCTGATCGACCTGCGCCAGGACGCGATCCGCCAGGAGATCTCGTTGTCGCTCTACGGCGAGGTGCAGAAGGAGGTCATCCAGGCCATGCTCGCCGAGGAGTACGGCATCGACGTGGCCTTCCGGGAGAGCGCCACCATCTGCGTCGAGCGCCCGGCCGGCAGCGGCGCCGCCGCCGAGCTGATGGGCAAGGACGGCAACCCCTTCCTGGCCACGGTCGGGCTGCGGGTGGATCCGGCACCGGCCGGCTCCGGCGTCGGGTACCGCATCGAGGTCGAGCTTGGTTCGATGCCGTACGCATTCATGAAGGCGGTCGAGGACACGGTCCGCGAGGCCTTGGAGCAGGGCCTGCACGGATGGCGGGTCACCGACTGCGTGGTGACGATGACCCATTCCGGGTACGCGCCGCGGCAGAGCCGCATGCACGGCACGTTCGACAAGAGCATGTCGAGTACCGGCTTCGACTTCCGCGGCCTCACGCCGCTCGTGCTGATGACCGCACTCTCCGGGGCGGGCACGGTGGTACACGAGCCGATGCACAGGTTTCGGCTGGAGTTCCCGTCCGACACGTACGGCACGCTGCTGCCCGTGCTGGTGCGGCTCGGCGGCGTACCGCGCCAGCCCGACCTGCGCGGCCCCCTCGGGGTGCTGGAGGGTGACATCCCGGCGGCTCAGGTGCACGGGCTCCAGCAGCGGCTGCCCGGCCTCACCCGCGGCGAGGGGGTGCTGGAGAGCGGCTTCGACCACTACACGCCGGTGCGGGGGCCGGTGCCGTCGCGGGCGCGGTGGGACGCCAACCCATTGGACCGGAAGGAGTACCTGCTGCGCGTGCTCCGCCGGGTGCCGTGAATCATGTGCGCATGGAGTTCGGAGTTGGCATCTTCCCCACCCACGACGGCATGAAGCCCGGCGACGTGGCCCGCTTCGTGGAGGAGCGCGGCCAGGACGCGCTCTACTTCGCGGAGCACACGCACATCCCGGCCACCGAGACCGACCGCGCGCCCGGGCGGCCGCTGCCGGCGAAGTACTGGCACACGTACGACCTCTTCGTCGCCCTCACCGCCGCCGCGGCCGCCACCACCCGGCTGCGCGTGGCGAGCGGCATCTGCCTGGTGATCGAGCGCGACCCGATCATCACCGCCAAGGAGGTGGCGAGCGTCGACCACCTGTCGGGCGGGCGGCTGGAGTTCGGCGTGGGCGCCGGCTGGAACCGCACCGAGATGCGCAACCACGGCACCGACCCCCGCGTCCGCATGCGGGTGCTGCGCGAGCGGGTCGAGGCCATGAAGACCATCTGGGCGAACGAGGAGGCCAGCTACTCGGGCAAGTACGTCAACTTCGAGCGCATCTGGTCGTGGCCCAAGCCCGCGCAGCGCCCCCACCCGCCGATCCTGGTCGGCGGCAGCGGCCCGACGGTACTCGACCGTGTGCTGTCCTTCGGCGACGCGTGGTTCCCCAACTACTACCCCGAGGTGTACGGCAAGATCGCCGAGCTCCGCGCGCGGGCCGAGCGCCCGATCGAGGTCCAGCTGATGAGCGTGCCGGCGGACCCCGCCATCTTCGAACGCCTCCGCGAGGCCGGCGTGCACCGCGTCGCCCAGTGGCTCCCGTCCGGCCCCCGGTGGCGGGTCGAGCAGGCGCTGGAGAAGTGGGAGCGCGCGATCGCCGAGTACAACCCGGAGTGACGCGCGTGTTCTGCGGCCTTGGTTAGGCGAGTGTGCGGGTGGTCCGGCGGCCAAGGGTCAGTAGGGCGCCCGCCGCTACCAGGCCGACGCCCGCGACGGTCGCGGCCTTCGGTAGCCAGGGTGGGATGTCGAGGAAGACCGTGATGCCGAGGATGCGGGACAGGCCCCACGGCAGCAGCGCCATCTGGTCGTTCCACACCGAGAGTGCGCGTTCCAGCCCCATCCCCGTGGCCACACCGCCGAAGACCGCGACCGGGGCGCCGCCCGCGACGAGCACCCGGCCGGTCGCCCGCCGGCCGCCCAGGCCGTAGCCGGCGCGCAGGGCGTGGTACGCCGCGACGAATACCCACAGGAACGCGGCGAACGCCACCGTCACGTACACACCGCGGAGTGGCGGGTCGGTCCAGAAGTTGAACCAGTAGCGGCCGGGTCCGCGCGACGCCGTGCCCACCAGCAGGATCAGCGTGCGCAGGGTGGCCGCTCCGCCGAGGGCGGCCCACAGGGCGTACGGGTCGGCGCCGCCGAGCAGCAGGCGGAGCGCGAGCGCGAAGAGCAGCCACGAGCCGAGGGTCAGCGTGAGGTGGGCCGGGGAGGCGAACCAGCTGAACGCCGCGCGGCTCAGCACCAGCGCGAACGCCGGCAGCGCCCACACGAGCACGCGGTCGACTGTGGACGGTGGCGGTGGCAACCCGCCGACCCGCCACGGTCTCGTCATGCCCACCCACAGCGCCCGAAGCGCGGCGATCCCGGGCCGCTGCCGGCCCCGCCAGAACGCGCCGACCAGCACCGCCGCCACGAGGAGGGCGAGGAGCGCGCGGGCCAGCCAGGCCATCGCCTGGTCGCGTTCGGCGCGGGACACGCCGATGTCCGCGGCCGGGAAGCGGAACGCGGGCAGGTCCACGTCGTCGCCGTACCGGGCGAGGTGCACGTCGCGCGCCTCGGCGTAGCGGTCACGGGCCGACTCCCAGGCGGCACGGGCCTCGGGGTCGCCGGTGTCGAGCCACTGGGCGTACCGCAGGAACATCGTGCGGTACGCGCCGAGGGTCTCGAACAAGTTCAACTGGAAGTCGAGGGTGTCCACGAACCGCTGCCGCAACGCCGGGTCACGCCACGTCGCGGGGTCGGTGCCGGCGACGACCTGGCGCATGCGGGCGGCCAGCTCGACCGCCTCGTCACCCTCGCCGATCGCCTCGTCCAGGCGGTCGCGGCTGACCGAGTAGATGCTGTCGAGCACCGCGCTGTCGCCGGTGACGATGTCCCACTCGAAGAGCCACATCATCGGCGGCGGATGCACGCCGAGCGCCTTGACCGTGCGGTTGGCGTACGGCCCGATGTAGAGCCCCTTCGTCACCGCCTGGCGGGACAGGGCCATCACCTCGCCGATCGCGGCCACGGTCGCCGGGTCGGCGGAGAAGGTCTGGCGCGCCCAGTCGGCCGTCACCTGGGCCGGGTCGGCGTCGGGGTCCCAGGCGAGGCGGGCGGCGGAGTAGACGTTGAGGTCGTACAGCTGCCAGAAGCCCTCGCGCAGGTAGAGCGTGCGCGGCCCGGCGCGCAGCGGCCCGCCGCCCTGCGTCCACGTCCACACGCCCTCGACGTGCGGGTTGGCCGCGAGGAACTGCTGGAGCGCGGCGCCGTGCAGCGTGCCAAGGTCATTCGGCAGCGAGCCGAACACCTCGAACTCCCGCCGCGCCTGAAACTCCACGATCCGCCGCTGGGTGCCCATCTCCAGCGTGTGGTTGAACGGCAGGTGGCTGTAGTAGTCGCCGAGGCAGTACTTGGTGGAGACGATCAGGTGCGGGTCGTCGATGCCGCCGAGCACCTCGTCGTACGACTTCGCGTCGATGTGCATCTCGCCGACCGCGCCGACGCCGATGCTCCAGGTGCGGAAGATGATGTCCCGCTCCCCCTCGCCGGCCACGTCGAGGAGCGCGCGGAGCATGGCCCGCACGGCCGCCGGCGTCTTCACGGCGATCTCCGAGGTGTAGTCCCACCCCGGGAAGCTGTAGATGTCGCCGCCCTCGCCGATGCGCACCATCAGCCCGGCCGCGTACGGCATCGAGGTGAAGAACTCGCGCAGCCCGGCCTGGTAGACGCTCCACAGCCGGGCGTCCTCGGCGTTCATGCCGCTCGGGAGGCCTTGCAGGTAGGTGCGCAGCGGTGGGGAGAGCGCGAGCATGTCGGTCATGAAGTAGACCTTCATGCCCATGTCCGCCGCGTACCGCCAGACGGGGCCGAAGTGCTCCACCATCGCGCGGGCCCGGGCCACGTGCGGGTCGCCGTCGGGATAGACGCCGAGCCCGTCGAACGTGACGTACTCCAGGAAGCCCTGCACGACGATCCCGTTGTATCCCTGGGCGAGCGAGTGGTCGACGAGCTGGCGGAACTGGGCGGAGATCTCGCCGACCGCGCCGGCGTCCACATAGGGCGGTCCACTGAGGACAGCCGGGCCGACCACGTCGGTGTTGAGCGAGTAGTCGTCGCTGCCCGCCCAGCCCGCCTCGTCGGCGTCGATGCCCACGGCGCCCGAGTCGACGAGCCGGAGGCCGAGCCGGGGTGCGACGATGCGGCCGTCGTCGCCGGGTGGCAGGACGGGTGCGCCGGACCGGACGCGGTCGGCCACTGTGTAGAGGCCGGCCGAGGCGCCCGCCGGCGTGGCGGCCTCCAGCACCAGGTCGGCCCCGGCGCGCCGCAGGCGGAACGCCTCCCCCGCGAGACCCCCCTCCCCGGGCGCTGCCTCGGGCTCGGTGAGCGTGACCTTGAGGGTCGGGCCACCCCCGGCCGCCGCCGGGCTCCCGGTGGCGACCTGGGGGCGTGATGCGCCGCGCTCCGCCACGGCTTCGGCCACGGCCGTCGCCGCCAGGCCTACCCGGCGGTCCGCCGGGGCCTCGACCCGGGCGAGCGCCGGCGCGGGCTCCAGCTCGCGCGGCGGCGCCGGCTTGAGATCCTCCGGCGGGACGTTGGCCGGCGTGAAGCTCAGCCCGAGCGCCTTGTCCACCTGCCAGGCGATCGCCGCACCGATGCCCAGCAGCACGACCGCGGTAGCGCCCGCGATCCACGGGCGCGCGGCCCACCCCCGACCCAGGGACATTTGGTCATCGTAGCGATCGGATCAACCGGCCGCTGGGGCTCAGGCCAGCAACATGTCGAGGAACGGATTCGTGAACACCCGGTGTGGGTCGAACATGTTCAACACATCGACGGCTTGGTCCCACGTAGGGTCCGGGCCCTGGCGGTACGAGTCGGGGACCGTGCCGGTGACGAAGGGTACGTCCGCCCACGCCGCCCCGGTCGTGTACCCCCAGCCCTTCGACCACTCGGCCCGCACCGCCGCGTACCCCTGGTAGGTCGCGAAGAAGAACTGCTCCATCTCGCGGTAGAAGGCGTGCGCGCCGGGCGCGGTCGGGAAGGTCAGGACGTCGAACCACACGACGACGTCCCAGTCCGGGTGGTCGGCGCGCGGCCGGGCGGCGGAGAGGGCCGGTGGCGCCGCACCGGGTACCCCACTGTCGGCGGCCCGGTCCACGCCGGCGACCCGGATCTCCACCTGCCCGGTGACCGGGTACAGGCCGCGCGCCTGGTACGCCGCCACCGAGCGCTCGTGGTACACGGCGAACTCGTGGATCACCCGCTGGATCGAGGCGCGGCTCGTGTGTACGGCGTACCCGTTCGCGGTCTCCCGCAGGGTGGTCGGCTTGACGTACAGCAGGAGGTTCTTCGATCGGCCCCACAGGTCGGCCGAGAGCGTGGCGGTGAGCCCGGTGGCCGCGACCGTGTACTGCAACTGCCCGAAGGTCGGTGTCAGCGCCCACTCCCCGGCCAGCAGCCGCTCGGCCAGGTCGGAGACCACCTCGGGCACGTTGTCGGAGAACGGGTAGTTGTACGGCGCGACGACCGGCCGGGACGTGAGCGGGCGCTGGGGGCTGACGCTCCACACCTTCACCCACGGGTTGGTGGTGTTGGTGAACCAGATCGCCTCCACCCGCCCGCCCTGGTCGACGTACCGGGCGTACGTGCGGCCGGGCGAGCCGGGCGGCCCAAAGAGCTCCGCCGCCGGTACGTCCACATGGGACACGCAGCGCAGGTTGTTGTCGGCGCCGACCCGCAGCACCGCCTCGGTGACGAACGCCCGGCCCACATGGGTGAGCAGGGCCGTACCCAGAGGGTCGTCGCGGTTGAACGTGTTCAACACATAGCGGCCGGCTGATGGGTCCCAGACGACGGCGGTGAGCGACAGGATGAGGTTGCTGAGCGTGCCGTAGGTGTGCCCGGGGCGAGGGTCTCGCCGGCGGCGGCCACCGATGTGCCGTGGCCGTTGATCGCGAGCACACCGCCGACGCTGAGGTCGCCGGGCGCGGGCGTGTTGGTGACGCCGAGGCCGTTGGCCTCCAGGAACGCGAGCAGGTCGTCCATCGACGCGCCGGCTTCCACGCGCACCGAAGGCCCCGGCTCTACCCGCATCGCGGTCAGGTGGTGGGTGGTGTCGACCAGGAGCACCCGGTCGGCGGGGGCGGTCGCGGCGGTCACGGTGAGCGGCGCCCACCCGTGCCGGTAGCCGCGCGGCCGCACCTTCCAGCCGGCGCCGTGTGCCCAGTTGACGACGGTGACAATCTCGGCGGCGGTACGCGGGACGCAGGTCCACAGGCTGGCGACGCGGATCTCGCCGGCCCAGTTCTCGTACACCTCGCGGTGCACGTCGATCCCGGACGGGAAGCCGGGCGGCGGGTCGTCCCGGAGTACGCCGGCGGGGAGCCAGGCGGCGCCAGCCGCGGCGGCGGACGCGCGGAGCAGGTCACGACGGGTCAGTTCGGCCATGATGGACAGTGTGGGCACGCGCCCATGCACCCGCCGGGTGAGCGCCCGCTTCCGACCGGTTGGCGCTGTCTCGCAAAAGAGCGAGCGCGAGCGCCCGCCCGCGCTACGAACGCGGGAGCGGGCTCAGCGGGCCAGGCGCTGCGCGAGCCAGGTGAGCACGGCGCTACTGGGCCGCGAGCACGTCGACGACGAAGCGCAGCGGGCCGCCCGGGGCGCCTCCCTGCGGGTTGTCCCCATACGCCAGGTCGGCCGGGATGTCCAGCTGCACCCGGCTGCCCACCGTCACGCCGACAAGCCCCTGGTCCCAGCCCGGGATCACCTGACCGACACCGATCGGGAAGTTGACCGGCTGGCCACCCTTCCACGAGGCGTCGAACTCCTGCCCTTCGGCATAGGTGACACCGACGTAGTTGACGGTGATGGTCTGCCCGGCCTTGACCGCCGCGCCCTTGCCCGTGATGAGCGGAGTGACGACGAGCTTCGTGAGGGTCCCGCTGCCCGCCTTGACCTCCGGCTTCGTCTGGAGGGCCGGGTCGGCTCCCTCGGGAAGGGCGGGTGCCGGCGGCTGCGTGGCGGCCGGCTGCTCCGGCTCCGGCTCGGGCGCGGCGGCGGCGCTGGGGCTGGCCGTGGTGGTGAGGGCCGGGGCGCCGACCTGCTGGGCCTCGTCGCCACCGCGCGCGAAGAAGAAGACCGCGACCAGGACCGCGATGACGGCGAGACCGGCTCCGGCGCCCGCGAGCGCCTGGTTGCGCTTCTTCACCTGCTCGGCCCGTGCGGCGGCCGCCTTGGCGGCTGCCCGCCGCTCCTGCTTGGCCGTCCTCTGTTCCGCCACCACGCCTCCTCCATCGGCAAGACTCCGACACCTTACCGGCATTACCTGAAGCGCTTATGTCGGGACCACGGGCGACGTGACGGGTGTCAGCGGGCGAGGACCCGCTCGTACACGGACTCCAGCTCGCGGACCGCCGCCTGCTGGTCGTAGCGGGCGATCTTCGACCGGCCGTCGCTGCGGGTGCCGGACTCCAGCAGCGGCGCGGACGCCTCGACAAGCGCCGCCACAAGCTCGGCATCCGACGGTGCGGACGGGAACGGGACGACGGCCGACGGGCTCACGCCGGCCAGGACCTCGCGGACGTCGCCCACGTCGACGCTGACGACCGGGAGGTCCATCGCCGCCGCTTCCTTGACGATCAGCGGGCCGCTCTCGGTGCCCTGCCGCGAGGTGACCAGCAGCAGGTCGGCGGCGGCGAACTTCGGCACCACGTCGGCGCGGACCTGGCCCGGGCCGGGCAGGATCAGCTCGCGGACCGGCAGCCCGCGCTCGCGCAGGCCGGCGAGTACCGCCGTGAAGATGTCGTAGCGCTTGACCGCGTTGTCCGGGGCGGCGCCGAAGAGGACCACGAGGTCGTCCGGCGTGAAGCCCAGCCGCGAGCGGGCGGCCGCGCGCTCCCCCGCCGAGAGCGGGGTGAAGAGGTCGAAGTCGATGCCGTTCGGCACCACCACGCCGGACGGATCACCGGCGGCCTCCACGAGCCGGCGGGACGGGTACACGCGCACCGCTGGGCGGCCGGCGGTCAGCCTCGTGATGCGCGCCTGCCACGGCTCGTTGATGTCACTGCCGTACAGCGACAGCACGCGCGGCACACCGGTGACGAGGCGGGACGAGAGCGAGGTGAGTCCATAGTGGACGTGGACCAGGTCGTAGCCACCGCTTCCCGCGCGGCGGCGTACCCGCGGCGCGGCGAGCAGGTAGTCGGCCTTCCCCGGGACTGCGCGACAACCTCCACGTCGACGTCGTGGCCGAGCTTGCGGAGACCCTCCACCTGCTCGGCCACGAACACGCCACGGAAGCTGCCCGGCGTCGGCCACAGGTTCGTGACAGCTAGCAGGCGCATATCAGAAAGACGCGTATCTCAGAAGAAGGACTTCACCGCGGCGACGACGCGCTCGAGCTGCTCGTCGGTCAGCTCCGGGTAGATCGGCAGCGACAGGCACTCGTCCGCCCACGCCTCGGTCAGCGGCAGGTCACCCCGCTTGTGCCCGAGCGACGCGTACGCCGGCTGGAGGTGCAGCGGCACCGGGTAGTGCACGCCGGCCCCGATCCCCTGCGCCTTCAGGTGGGCGAGCAGGTCGTCGCGGCGGGCGGTGCGCAGCAGCGCGTGGTGGAACACGCTGCGCCGGTCCGGGGTCGCGGGCGGGAACCAGAGGTCGCCGACGCCGGCCAGCGCCGCCTCGTACGCCGCCATCAGCGAGACGCGGCGCGCGTTGTCCGCGTCCAGCGTGGTCAGCTTCGCCGACAGGACGGCCGCCTGGAGGGTGTCCATGCGGTGCGCGTACCCGATGATCTCGTGCTCGTACTTCGTCTTGCGCCCGTGGTCGCGGAGCTGGCGCACGGCGGCGGCGAAGTCGTCGTCATTGGTGGTGATGGCGCCCGCGTCGCCGAAGGCGCCGAGGTTTTTGCCCGGGTAGAACGAGAAGCAGGCGGCGACGCCCCAGCCACCGGCCCGCACCACGCTGCCGTCGGCCTTGACCACGTCGGCGCCGTGCGACTGGGCCGCGTCCTCGATCAGCGGTACGCCCGCCGAGGCGGCCACCGCGGACAGCTGCTCCAGGTCGGCGGGGCGGCCGTGGATGTCGACCGGCAGCACCGCGCGTACCCCGTCGATGGCGTCCTTGAGCGCGACCGGGTCCATCGCGCCGGTCTGCGGGTCGATCTCGACGAACCGCGGCGTCGCGCCCAGCCAGGTGATCGGCTCGGACGACGCGATGAACGTGTGCGACGGCACCGCCACCACGTCGCCGGGGCCGACGCCCACGGCGGCGAGCGCCAGGTGCAGCGCGGCCGTGCCGGAGCCGACGCCGATCGCGTGCTTGGTGCCGCAGAACTCCGCGAACTGCGCCTCGAAGGCCTTCATCTGCGGGCCCTGGATGAACGCCGTGCTCTCCACGACCTCGCGCATGCCGGCGTCGATCGCCTCCTTGTGGCGCAGGTAGGAGGCCTTGACGTCGACGAGCGGTACTGCGGTGGTCATCGTTACTCCGATGGCGATGGGGGGTACGGGGGACAGGTGGGTAAGGCCGGTGGTCGAGCCCGGCCGGGCAGAGCAGGTCGTCGATGGTCTTCACCTGCCGGCCGGCATTGCCGATCACGACCGCGCCGGGGGCGACGTCCTTGGTGACGACCGCGCCGGCGCCGATGAGGGCGCGCTCGCCGATGCGTACACCGGGCAGGATCGTGACGTTGGCGCCGATGCGCGCGGCGCGTCCGATGTGGACGCCCTTGATGCACTTGGACACGTCGGGACAGCGCGGGAACGGCGCGTTGGTGAGCGTCACCCGCGGGCCGAGCCACGCGTCGTCCTCCAGCACGGAGAACTCGGGCACGAAGCAGTGCGAGTGCACGCGTACCCGGTCTCCGATGTGGACGGTGTGCTCCACGACGGACAGCGAGCCGACCGAGACGTCGTCGCCGACCGTCGTGTGCTCGCGGACCAGCACGTGGTGGCCGGTCTGGAACTTCGCGCCGGCGGTGACGCCGGCGTACACGACGGTGTGGCTGCGCAGCTTGGTGCCGTCGCCGAAGGACGTCTTCGCGCCTTCCGGGCCGGACCGGCCGACGATGCAGAACTCCTCGACGGTCGAACCCTCGCCGAGCACCACACCCTCGGCGATCACAGCGAGCGGACTAACGGTCACCGGCCTCAACCTTCACCTGGGTGCCGCCGGCCCGCAGCGAGGCGTCGACAGCCTCGAGCACGGCCACGACGTCGACCCCGTTCCACCCGTCGGTGCGCGGGCGGGTACCGGTGTCGGCGCACTCCAGGAAGTGCCGCAGCTCCACGCCGAGCGGCTCGGCCTTGTCCAGCTCGGGGACGGTGACGACGCCGTCGCGCAGCCGGTACTGCCAGGCGCCGTACTCGTCCTCGAACACCTTGTCGGCGCCCTTGTCGTAGACCCGCAGCTTGGCTTCGGCGTCCATGTCGTCGTACACGAGCATCTGCTTGCTGCCCACGACGGTGGTCTTGCGGGTCTTCGACGGGTCGAGCCAGCTCACGTGCATGTGCGCGAGCACGCCACCAGGATAACCGACAGTGACGAATGCCACATCCTCGACGTCCTTGTTGAGGTAGCGCGCGCCCTCGGCGGCGGCCCACTCGGGGCGCTGCCCGACGAGGAAGTTGGCGATCGAGACGTCGTGCGGGCCGATCGACCAGAACGCGTTGATGTCGCTCTGGATGCGTCCCAGGTTGAGCCGCTGCGAGTGCAGGTAGAGCAGGTCGCCGAAGGCGTCGCCGTCGACGAGCTCCTTCATCTTGAGCACGGCCGGCACGTACTCGAAGGTGTGGCCGACCATCAGCACGAGGTCGCGCTCGTCGGCGAGGCGGGCGAGCCCGACCGCGTCCGCGCTGGAGAGCGCGAGCGGCTTTTCCACCAGGACGTGCTTTCCGGCCTCCAGCAGCCGGCGGGTGATCGGCGCGTGCGTGGCCGCCGGGGTGGCGACGACCGCCAGGCCCACCTCGGGGTCGTCGAGCACGGCGGCCAGGTCGTCGGTAACGGTCACCTTCGGGTACAGCCCGGCCGCCTTCGCACCCCGCTCAGGGGAGAGCTCGACCAGGTAGCGCCACCTGTCGCCGGCGTGGGCCTGCAGGTTGCGGGCCAGGTTGGGGCCCCAGTATCCGAAGCCGACCAGTGCGACGGCATCACTCACGTTCCTCGGTCCTCTCGGGCGTCACCGTTAATCCCGAAGACACTAGCGTGCCACGCCGCCACCACACCCAGGCCAGGCCGAGGATGGTGAAGAGCTGTGCCGGGAAGAGCGGATCCTCCAGCGAGGGAGCGAGGCAGGCGACGAGGATCGCGAACATCATCGCGGCCGGCGCCCACCAGCCGAACGGATGGACCGCGAGACCGCGTCGCCACACGGCGCGCACGATGGGTGCGATGAGCAGGAAGAGCCAGACGAGGTACGCGAGCGCGCCGAGCGCGCCGGTCTCCACGAGCAGGTGCAGCCAGAAGGAGTCGACCTGCTTCTCGTTCGAGCCGTAGAGGCGGAAGCCCTCGGGGCCGAAGCGGGTGTCCTGGTACCAGAGCGGGTCGTGCTCGTACGCCACGATGCCGCCGAACTGGCCCACGCCGTACCCGAGCACCGGCCGCTTGAGCCACAGCTCGACGCCCTGCTGGGCGTAGAGCACGCGCACCTCGCGCTCGGGAATCTTCTCCCGGTCGTCGGCGCAGTCGGTCCGGGTCTCGACACAGGCGTCGTCCGACTCGGCGCCGCTGGGCAGGTTGAACGCGCTCGCCACACCGGCCAGGCGGCGGGCCAGCTCGGACCTGTTCTCCGGGCTGACCGCGAGCTGGGCGGCGGCGAAGCCGAGCACGATCGTGCACGTGATCGCGGCGGCGGCCCACTTGCCACGGCGCAGGACGCAGATCACCACGACGCCGGCGACGAAGCCGATCGTGGACTCGCGGGACTGCGTCGCGGAGAGCGCGATCGCGAGCGCCACGAACGCGGCCCACCACTTCCAGTGCACCTTCGTGCGGGAGGCCATGTACGCGAAGATGCCGAGCATCGTGAGCGCGAGCAGGTGGCCGAGGTGGTTCGGGTGGTCCAGCAGCGCGTGCGCCCGGTTGATCAGGGCCCACGTCATGTTGATCCAGCCGAGGTTCTGGTACGAGGTCGGGCCGGCCAGGGTCTGCCAGATCGCGATCAGCGCGTTGAGGCCGACGATGACGCCGACGACGGTCAGCACCCGGCGCACCGACTTACGGCCCGGGTCGGCGGCCCGCCAGGCGTAGAAAACGATCACACCGCGCAGGTACACCCAACCGGCCTCGCCGATCAGCCCGACGGGCGAGTCGCCGAACAGGCCGGCGAGCACGAACACCACACCGAGCACGACGACCGCGATGTCCGCCGGCGTACGGAAGTCACGCCACCGCCGATCGACCGCGATTTTTATCGCGGTGAGGGCGAGGATGAGGAAGTAGAGGCCGTTCTTGACGTCCTTCGGCCAGTCGGGTCCGTCGGGCAGCAGGTTGCCCTTGTCGTCCTCCACGGGCGTGGAGAGGAGCACCTGGATCCAGGTCTCGAAGAGCACCCAGACCAGCAGCGCGCCGAGCAACGCGACAAGTGCGACACCGAGCCAGCGGCCCAGACGACCGGTCTGGTCCGTGCGGGGAACCGTGCCCTCCGCGGCCAGCTCTGTCCGCGGTTGTGTAGAAAGCATCTTTGCCCCGTCATCCGTCCCGTGCCGTACCGCGCCGCGCGCCACTACACCCTCCGTCCCCAACGAGTTGGTGAACCCCCGGCCACCTTAAGCCGTCCGCCAACGGAAGCGTCGCGCAGTGTGCGGATCTGACCGCGAAGCAACAAGACCCCGATGATCAGGGCGAACGCCGCTGAAGCGAGGCGCGCGCCTGTACTGAGCCACGGATCAGCCACGGACGCGGCGACAAGAATCAGCGTCACGAAACCGGCCGCTAACCCGACAGGGGCGAGCCATGACATGCGATGCAGTCGCCAAGCCGTGACGACAGGACCACCGGCTGTCACCGCCGTACCGCACAGGTACCCGAGGCCGACACCTGTCGCGCCGAGCGGCCCACCGAGCGCCGCGACAACGGCCAGACCGGCGATGAGACCGGCGACCGCGGAAAGCACCGGTACGCGTACGTGCGCCCCGCTGGAAAGCGCGTTGACGGACGGCACGGCGACCACCGCGAGGTACGTCGCCGCGAGCATCAGCCGCAGCACGGGCGCGCCGTCCGCGTACTCCGAGCCGCCGAAGACGGTCAGGATCTCGGGTGCGATGAGCAGCGCGACGGCGAAGAGCGGTGCGAGCACGACAAGCAGCCCGCGCGTGGAGATGTCGGCCTGCCGCCGTACGTCGGCCATGTCACCGGCGCCGTGCGCGCGGGCCATGGACGGGAAGAGCACGATGCCGAGCGCGCGGGGCAGGAAGTACGCGGGCGCGATGAGCGTGACCGCGGCCGCGAAGTACGCGACTTCCTGGCGGCTGGCGAAGTGGTTGGCGAGCAGCTGGGTACCTTGCAGGAAGCCCTGCGAACAGAGCGTGCCGATGCACGCGAGCGCGACGAATATGGTGATTTCGCGGGTGGCGGTGAATCGCTCTTTCGGCCCCTTCGTCAACGGCCGCACCCGCCACCACGCACCGAGTGTGAAGAGTGTGTAACCCGCCGCGAGCGGCAGCAAATACACCGTCCAGCCCGCGAGCACCACAAGCACCGTCGCCGCCAGCGCGAGGCCGGAGCAGGCCAGCTCCAGCCTCGTGTACGCGGGGACGAGCCCGAACCCGTACAGCACCGACTTCTGCACGGAGTACGCGGAGAACGCACAGCACAGCGCCGCCACCTGGAACGTGTCCACCCAGCCGAGGTCGAAGACCGCCGCGGCACCGAAGGCCGCACCGAGGCTGATCGGTACCGCCCCGGCCCAGCCGATGCGGACCAGCAGCCGGTGCACGCCCCGCGCCGCGGCCGCGTCGCCCCGCCCCTGCTCGAACGGGATGAACTTGGACGCCGCGCTCGCCACCCCGGCGGGCAGCAGCAGGCTACCGATGGTGGTGATGGCGATGAGCGTGCCGACGAGGCCGTACGTCCGCTGGTCTGTGGCCCGGCTGACCATGGCACCGTGCAGGAGCCGGGTCAGGCCGAGCGCGACAAGTCCCGCCATGGACAGCAGCCCCGCACGGACGATGCCGGGGCGCGGCGGGGCGGGTGTCTCAACCACGCCTTGCGGTGAGGCGGTCGACGACCGCGAAGTAGTGCTTCTTCTGCTCGCTCCAGCGCAGCCCGGCCATGACCTCGCTGGCGCGGGCCGCCTGCGCGAACGCCCGGTCCGGGTCGCCGGCGAGCTCGCGCATCGCCTCGTGCAGCGTGTCCGGGTTGGCCGGGTCGACGTAGCGGACCGCGTCGTCGGGGAAGTAACGCGTGATGACCGGGTTGCGGAACGTGATGACCGGGACACCGAGCATCGCGTACTCCATCAGCTTCGTCGGGAGCACGCCGTCGGTCCACGGGTCGAGCTGGCTCGGCACGAGTCCGATGTGGACCTTCGCCAGCTCCTTGACGATCTCGGGCAGCGGGTACAGCTTCGTGGGCAGGTCGACCGCGTCCGCGATGCCGAGCGCCTCGGCCCGGGCGCCGAGCTCCTCTAGGCCGTCACCGCTGCCGCGCACCTGGAGCCGGGCGCCGGGGAAGTCGGCGCGCAGCCGGGCGAGCGCCTCGGTCGCGGCGACGAGGCCGTGCCGCGGCGCGACCAGCCCGTGGTAGCTGAACACGACCTCGCCCGCCGGGTCCCAGCGCAACGGCTCGGGGCGGGGCACGAAGAGGCGCTCGTCGGGACAGTTCATGACCACGGAGACGGGGCGCTTGGTCCAGGCACGGATCTCGTCCGCGTACGGCTCGTGCACGGTCAGCACCTCGCGCGCGAACCGGAACGACGCCTTCTCCGACGCCGCGATCGCGCCGAGCACCTTGCTCTTGCCGGCGAACTTCGACGCGAACAGCTTCGACGTCAGGTCGTGCACGTCGAGCAGCAGCGGGGTGCCGAAGAGCCGGGGCACGACCGCGGCGAACACCAGCGCCTCGGGCATCGAGTGCGCCTGCACGAGGTCGAACGAGCGCGGGCGGCTGGCCAGCCAGCGGGCGGCGCGGGCGCCGAAGCCGCCGTACAGCGAGAGGTACGCCTTCGCGGAGCTGCCGCGGTACTTCCGGGTGGGCAGATGCACCACCTTGACGCCGTCGACGACGTCGATCTCGGGGCGGCCGGGCGCGGCGAGCGCGACCACGGTCACTTCGTCACCGCGAGCGACGAGCGCCTCAGCCTGGCGGCGCACGCGCGGGTCCGATTCGTACTCACTGACCACGATCATCCCGATCCGCAGCGGGCGGCGATCGTGCGTCGGTGGGGTGGCCTTCTCGGGCGCCGACAACGTCACGCGCCCGAGGATAGCGGTCTGTGACAGGCTGTGCCGCATGACCCTGCTCCTCGTCGACGCGCCAAGTCTGTACTTTCGTGCGTATTTCGGGATTCCCGAGTCCGCCGCGAAGGCCCCGGACGGCACTCCGGTCAACGCCGTGCGCGGGTTCATCGACTTCATCGCCACGCTAATCCGGGGGCGCCACCCGGACCGCCTGGTGTGCGCGATGGACGCGGACTGGCGGCCGGCGTGGCGGGTGGAGCTGCTCCCGACGTACAAGGCGCACCGCCTCGACGCCGGGGGCGCGCCCGGCGCCGAGATCGTGCCGGACACGCTCGTGCCGCAGATCCCGCTGATCCTGGAGGTGCTCGAGGCGGTGGGCATCCCGGCGGTCGAGGCCGCGGGCTACGAGGCCGACGACGTGCTGGGCACGCTCGCGACGACCCAGCCCGGCCCGGTCGAGGTGGCGTCCGGCGACCGCGACCTCTTCCAGCTCGTCGACGACGAGAAGCCGGTCCGCCTGCTGTACTGCGGACGCGGCGTCGCCAAGCTCGAAGACTGCGACGACACCGCGGTCCGCGCCAAGTACGGCGTGCCGGCCGCCGCGTACGCCGACTTCGCCGCGCTGCGCGGCGACCCGAGCGACGGCCTGCCCGGCGTGCCCGGCGTGGGTGAGAAGACCGCCGCCCGCCTGGTCACCCGCTACGGCGACCTGGACGGCATCCTCGCCGCGATGGACGACCCGAAGGCCGGCTTCGCGGCGGGGCTGCGCGGCAAGCTTGTCGCCGCCCGCGACTACCTGGCGGTGGCGCCGAAGGTGGTGCGGGTCGCGCGGGACATCCCGCTCCCGGAACTCGACACGAGCCTGCCGACCGCGCCGGTGGACGCGGATCGACTGCTGGCACTGGCCGAGAAGTGGAACCTCGCCGGCTCGTGCAGGCGCCTTGTCGACGCGCTCGCCCTCCCGCGCCGCTGAGGCCCAGGCCCCTAGGAACGGCGGGTGGAGGTCGGGAAGTTCGTGCGGCGGGCGGCCAGCCCGTGCGGGGACGGCGGCGGCTCGGGGTCCGGGGCGTTCATCCGGTCGGCCATGCGGGCGTCGATGTACGCGGCGCCGGCCCGGTCCTCGTCGTTCGGCGCGGCCAGCACCGCGTAGATGAGCGCGATGACCACCAGGATCACGGCCAGGATGATCGGGACCAGCAGGTTCGACGCGGTGGCGCCGGCCGGGTCGCCCGGTTCCGGGTGCTCGTGCGCGGACATCGAGGAAATGCCGGTGAAGTGCATGCCGTTCACGGCCACGCCCATGACCAGGGCGGACGCGCCGATGGCGCGGGCGCCCTTGACGTTCACGACGAGCCACAGCGCGACCGTGGCGGCGACGACGGCGATGGCGACCGAGAGGGCCACGCGCCGGTGTCGTAGTGGATCTCGGCCTCGACGCGCATCGCGGCCATGCCCGTGTAGTGCATCGCGGCCACCCCAAGGCCGGCGAAGAGACCACCGAGCAGGATCTTGACGATGGTCGGTCGCCCGAGCGCGGCGATGAACAGCCCGATGCCCACGACCACCACGGCGATCAGCGCGCTGGCGGCGGTCAGCGCCACGTCGTACCGGATCTGCTGCCCACCACGGAGAAGCCGAGCATCGCCATGAAGTGCATGCTCCAGATCGCGGTACCGCCGATCGCCCACGCGGCGAGCATCAGCCACCAGGCCCGCTGCGCCTGGGTCGTCGCCTCCCGTACCCGTACCGCGCACGTCAGGCCGAGCAGTGAGCCCAGCACCGAGAGTGCATAGCTGAGCGTCGGCGTTATCCAGCCATATTCGAAGTGGTGAATTTCCATAATCGTCCCCCAGGTCCCCCACCAGCGGAAACGATCCTTAAGAGACGATCGGCGTTCTACAATTGGACGGTCAGCCATACGCCTGACCGTGTCCGGGCGGCTACGACACGGCGTTATACGCGAGCACGCCTCGGTTTACGGCGCCCATCGCGGCCCGAGCGGTCTCGCGCAGCTTCGGGCTCGCCGAGGCGGCCTCGGCTACCTGGCCGAGCAGGTCGACCACCTGGCGGGCCCAACGCACGAAGTCGCCGGCCGGCATCTCGCCCTCCAGGTTGTGACCGCTGGCCAGGACCTTCGCCAGGTCCTCGCCACGGGCCCAGCGGAAGACCGGCCACACGAAGCCGAGGTCGGGCTCGCGGGTCAGGTCGAGGCCCCGGGACGCCTCGTCGGCCTCCAGCTCGGCCCAGATCTTGACGGTTTCGTCGACCGCGTCGGAGATCAGGCCGCGCGGCACCGAGGCGCGCTCGTCGGCCTCGCGGCGGGCCTCGTACAGCACCACCGAGACCGCCGCCGCCAGCTCGGCCGCGGACAGTCCGTCCCACACGCCACGCCGCAGGCACTCGGCGACCAGCAGGTCGGCCTCGGTCCAGATCCGGGCGAGCATCCGGCCGGCGTCGGTGACCTCGCCCTCGGCCGTGAGGTACCCCCGGCTGGTCAGCAGGTCGCACACGGTGTCGAACGTGCGCGCGAGCGAGCCGGTCCGCCCGGCCACCTTGTCGCGCAGCTGCTCGGTGTCCCGCGCCAGGCGGTGGCGCCGCTCGGCCCAGCGGGCGTGCTCCTCCCGCTCCGGGCAGGCGTGGCACGGGTGCTGCCGCAGCTCGACGCGGAGCAGGGCCAGCTCGTGGTCCTCGCCGTTGCCGCCCTTGCTCCGCGACCGCCGCCCCGCGTGCCGGTCCAGGCCGGTCGCCGCCACCTGCGCGGCGAGGTCGCGGCGGGCGGCGGGCGAACGGTGGTTGAAGTGCTTGGGTACCCGCACACGAGCCAGCACCTCGGCCGGCGCGGTGAAGTCGGCCGGGGTGATCCGCCCGGCCCACCTGTCCTGGGTGAGCACCAGCGGGCGGGGCTCGCCGAAGCCGCCCACGCCCGGGTCGAGCACCACGGCCAGCCCGGCGCGGCGGCCGGACGGCACGCGCACGACGTCGCCGACCCGCAGCCGCTCCAGCGAGCGGATCGCCTCGGCGCGGCGCTGGCTGCTCCCCTGCCGGGCCAGCGAGCGCTCGCGGTCGGCGATCGCCACGCGCAGCCCGAAGTACTGGTCGAAGTCGCCGTGGTGGCAGCGGACCTCGTTGCCGTACGCCTCGATGGTCTCCACGTTGCGCTGCACCTGGCGGGCTAGGCCGACCACCGAGCGGTCCGCCTGGAACTGGGCGAACGACGACTCCAGCAGCTCCCGCGCGGGCGCCGCGCCGACCGTGGCGACGAGGTTGGCGGCCATGTTGTACGACGGGCGGAAGCTGGAGCGCAGCGGGTACGTGCGGGTGGAGGCGAGCCCGGCCACGTGCCGCGGGTCGACCTCCGGCGCCCACACCACGACCGCGTGCCCCTCGACGTCGATGCCGCGGCGCCCGGCCCGGCCGGTGAGCTGGGTGTACTCCCCCGGCGTCAGGTCGACGTGGGCTTCGCCGTTGAACTTCACCAGCCGCTCCAGCACCACGCACCGGGCCGGCATGTTGATGCCCAGGGCGAGCGTCTCGGTGGCGAAGACGGCCTTGACCAGGCCGCGCACGAAGAGCTCCTCGACGACCTCCTTGAAGGCCGGCAGCAGCCCCGCGTGGTGGGCGGCGAGCCCGCGCTCCAGGCCGTCGAGCCACTCCCAGTAGCCGAGGACCTGGAGGTCACCGCCGGGGATCGAGGCCATCCGGGCCTCGGCCACGCGGCGGATCTCGGCCCGCTCGTCGGGCGTGGTCAGCCGCAGGCCGGCGTGCAGGCACTGCTGCACGGCGGCGTCGCAGCCGGCGCGGCTGAAGATGAACAGGATCGCCGGCAGCAGTCCCTCGCGGTCGAGCCGCTCGACGATGTCCGCCCGCAGCGGGGGCCGCCAGCGCCGCCCGCCGCGCCCGTTGCGCCCCGGCGCGTACCCGTCGGTCAGCTCCAGCCGGCGCAGCTGCTCCCGCGAGTAGCGCAGCAGCTCGGGGTGCACGTCGTGCTTGCGGGCCGCGTCCGCGTCGTGGAACAGGTCGAACATCCGCCGCCCCACCAGCATGTGCTGCCACAGCGGTACCGGCCGGTGCTCGCTGACCACGACGGCCGTCTCACCGCGCACGGTGACCAGCCAGTCGGCGAACTCCTCCGCATTCGAGACGGTCGCCGAGAGTGAGACGAGCGTCACGGAAGAGGGCAGGTGGATGATCACCTCCTCCCACACGGCACCGCGGAAGCGGTCGGCGAGGTAGTGGACCTCGTCCATCACCACGTACGCCAGGCCCTCCAGCGAGGACGAGCCGGCGTACAGCATGTTGCGCAGCACCTCGGTGGTCATCACCACCACGGGCGCCTCGCC
This sequence comes from Phytohabitans flavus, assembly GCF_011764545.1. Taxonomy (GTDB): domain Bacteria; phylum Actinomycetota; class Actinomycetes; order Mycobacteriales; family Micromonosporaceae; genus Phytohabitans; species Phytohabitans flavus. The sequence continues at coordinate 3,835,461 of NZ_AP022870.1, forward strand.
GTTGATGGCGTTGTCGCCGGTCAGCAGCCCGACCCGCTCGGCGCCGTACCGCTGCACCAGGTCGTGGTACTTCTGGTTGGACAGCGCCTTGATCGGCGTGGTGTAGAAACACTTGCGCTTCAGGCCAGGAGTGGAGAGCGCCAGGTGCACGGCGAACTCGCCGACCACGGTCTTTCCGGCTCCGGTCGGAGCGCAGACGAGCACACCGCTGCCCCGCTCCAGCGCCTCGCACGCCTCCCGCTGGAAGTCGTCGAGGTCGAATCCGAGGTCGAGGGCGAAGTCCTCGAGTGCCGGGAAACCTGCGGCCTCATCGGCCCGGCGGCGCGCGTCGGCGTACCGCTCGGCGGGGCTGCTCATGCCCATAATTTATCTTGCCCGTACACCCAATACTCCTGTCGCGGCACCAGCGGGTCGCCTTACCGGACCAACCGGGCGACTCGGTAGGGTCACGGACGTGCCGGACCAGACCGCCCTCCCCGACTCCCGACCGACCCGCTCGCCGCTGGAGGCGGTGCTCTTCGACTTCCACGGCACGCTCGCGCAGGTGGAGGACGCGATCGACTGGGTGGTCGCGGCCGCCGAGGAGTGTGGCGTCGCGCTCGACCGGGGCCGGGCCACCGTGCTCGCCGACCGGCTGGTCACCGCCGGGCGCGCGGGCGGGCCGCTGCCGTACCGGGTGCCGCCCCACCTGGCCGAGGCGTTCGCCGAGCGCGACCTGTACGAGCACGCGCACCGGGCCGCGTACACGGGGCTGGCGGCGACCGTCGGCGCGGGCGTGGACGGGTTCGAGGAGGCCCTCTACGAGCGGCTGCTGCGGCCGGACGGCTGGGTGCTGTACGCGGACACCGCCGGCACGCTGATGGCGCTCAGGGAGGCGGGGGTGCCGGTCGCGGTGGTGAGCAACGTCGGCTTCGACATCCGCCCGCTCTTCGACGCCTGGGGCTTCGACGGGCTCGTCGACGCCTACGTCCTGTCGTACGAGGTCGGCCGCACCAAGCCCGACCCCGCGATCTTCCTGCGCGCGTGCGGCGTCCTGGGCGTCGAGCCGGAACGAGCCCTGATGGTCGGCGACACCCCCGCCGACGCCGGCGCGGTCCGCGCCGGCCTGGCCGCCCTCGTCCTCCCAGCCGCCGAACCAGGCAAAACCAACGGCCTGGCCGCGGTGCTAAACCTCACCGCACCGTAGCCGCTTTCTCAAGACTTGATGCGCCGCCCCCTGCGTCCGTCCCTGGTGGTTGCGCGCGATGACGGTGGGGGCGTCGGGCTTTGGGTGCGTTTTCCGTTGCGATAGCAACAGTAAGCGTTCACAAAGGCGCGGTGCCGCGTCTTACGGACTTCCCGATGGCGGTCCGCATGCGCCGCGAGCCAACGCGCGGCGGCGATCATGGCGTTGGTCGCGGACGTCCCTTGGTCGGCGCAGATCTTGGTACTCAGCTGCCCTCGGGTGGGCCGTCAGGTACCACGATCTCTGGGCCTGCCGCCCCAGCGGGGCGGGTGGGGTTGTGGAGCGCGGAGGGTGAGGCCGCGGGAGCAGCGGTCTGGACCACCGCGGACATCGCGGTAGCCCAAATCTCTTTCTTGAAACTGATCCTCTAGCCGAGGAGGCGGACGGCGCCGGGGACGGCGGTGATGGTTACCGGGAGGGGGTACGCGCGTTCGCCGTCTACGTATGTGGTGATGCCGTCGGCCTCGATTTCGACGGTGCGGGCGCGGTACGTGTGGACCTGGGGGTGGTCGACGTGGGTGCCCTTGTAGGTCTTGCCCTTGAGGCGCACGAGCTGGCCGCGGCTGACGTCGCCGAGCACCACGTCGAGCAGCCCGTCGGTGGGGACGGCGGTTGGCACGATGCGGATGCCGCCGCCGTAGCTGGCGCAGTTGCCGACCGCGAGCAGCACCGCGTTCAGCACCTGCTCGTCGCCGTCTAGGCGGAGCGTGTACCGGCGGGCCTTGAGGCGCAGCAGCTCCAGCGCGATGGCCAGGTCGTACCGGCGCGGGCCGCGCGGCCAGCTCAGCTGGTTGGCCCGCTCGTTGACCACCGCGTCGAAGCCGGCGGCGAGCACCGAGCCGTACCACATCGGGGCGCGGCCGGGGCCGGTCAGCCTCGCCAGGTCGATCGGCCGGGTGCGGCCGGTCTTGACGGCGTCGGCGATCGCGGCCGCCGCGGCGATCGGCTCGGCCGGGACGCCGGTCTCCACCGCGAAGTCGTTGCCGGTGCCGGCGGGCACCGCGCCGAAGGGCAGGTCGGTGCCGGCCACCGCCTGTAGCGCCAGGTGGACGGTGCCGTCACCGCCCACCGCCACGAGCGCGGCCGCGCCGTTGGCCGCCGCGCTGTGGCACGCCTCCTGGGCCTCCGCGCGGGTACCGGCGTCGAGCAGCCGCACCGGGAGGTCGGCCTCGGCGAGCCGGTCGAGCACCTGCGGGAGCAGGTCACGGTGTCGCCCGCGCCCGGCCTCCGGGTTGGCGAGCACGACGAGTTCGCCGGACATCAGGTGGTCTCGTCGTAGCGGCGCTCGATCGGCAGCGGCGCGGGGACCGGCGCGACCGCCTCGAGCTGCTCGCCCGCCTCCACCGACTCCGCGTCGTACTCCAATGGCGATGCCTCGTCGTCGTCCACGTTGTCGAAGGTCTCCTGCCGGCGCCGCTTTCGGCGGTCGTTGATGAATGCCACGAGGACCGCCGCGAAGTACAGGACGCTGAGGCACAGCGCCAGCGCGGTCATGCCGAACGGGTCGGGCGTGGGAGTGGCGATCGCGGAGAAGGCGAAGAACGCGAAGATGGCCACCCGCCACCAGCTGAGCAGGCGTTTCGCGCTGGCCAGGCCGACGAAGTTGAGCATGAGGATGATCAACGGGAACTCGAACGCCACCCCGAAGATCAAGATCAAATTTGTGACGAACGAGAAATATCGCCCGACTTCAAGCGTGGTCTGGATGTTGTCCGGACTGATGTCCAGCAGGAACTCAAGGCCGGTGCGGACCACGAAGAACGCCAGGAAGCCGCCGGCCGCGAAGAGCGGGGCGGCGATCGCGGCGAACGCGTACGCATACCGCCGCTCGTGCCGGTGCAGGCCGGGCGCGATGAACGCCCACAGCTGGTAGAGCCAGATCGGCCCGGCGGCGATCAGGCCGACCCAGAGCGCGATCCGGAGCTGGAGCAGAAGCACGTCGGCCGGGCCGAGCTGGAGCAGCATGCACTTGCCAGTCTGCGGGTCACGCGACTGCGGCAGGTCGCAATACGGCTGCTCCAGGATGTGCATGACCTCTCGAGAGAGGACAAAGCCGATGATGACGCCGACAAGGATCCCGAGCGACGCGCGGAAAAGGCGCACGCGCAGCTCACGCAGGTGCTCGATGAGCGTCATCGAGCCATCAGCGGCGCGCTCGAAGTTACTCGGACCGCGTCGCAGGAGGGAGAACGCCACGGGGAGGGCCGAAGATCAGGAAATGTCGCGGGTGCGCTGCACCGGATCCTGAACCTGCGCGGTCGGGCGCTGCTCCACCGAGGTCGGCGGGATCGGCTGGCGACCGTGCTGGGCCTCCGCCTTTTCGGCGAGGTCACGCTCGTCGTCGTCGGTGAGGTGCTTGGTCTCGGCCTTGATGATCCGCAACGAGCGGCCCAACGACCGAGCCGCGTCCGGCAACCGCTTCGCGCCGAACAGGAGGACCAGCACGACCACGAGGACGGCGATGTGCCACGGCTTGAGGGCACCCATGGAAAGCTCCAGTTGCTGATAGTCGAGAGACTGTCGAGGCCTATCGTACGTGCGTATAACCGAGCGGCGTCAACGGCTGCCCGGCCCCACTTTGACCTTGATCGCGGCCAGCCGCTCCTGCGTGATCTCGGCCTTGAGCCGCAGCGTGTCGGCCTCCTGGGCCATGGTGAGGGCGTCGGCCCGCAGCTTTTCCACCTCTGCCTGGCGGCGCAGCAGCGTCGTCGCGGCCCGCCGCAGCGGTCCCAGCCGCCCCAGGAGGCTCCCCGTGGCCACCACCAGCACCAACAGGCCCACCAGCACCGCCGCGATCACGACCCACAGGACCATGGGCGCTAACTGTACTGGTCGAGTGCGGCGGCCGCCTGCTGGCGCACCCGCTCGACGAGGTCGGCCGGTGCGACGACAGTGGCGTCCGGGCCGAGGCCGAGCACGAACCGCTGCGCCCAGGCCAGGTCGGCGACCCGCAGCGACACGACCCACTCCTCGCCGTCGGGGCGCACGTCCTCGCACGGGTAGTACTCGGTGATCCACCGGCCGCCGCGCCCCACCCGGAGCGTGACCAGCGGCAGCTCGGGACCGGGCTGGTAGACGCCGCCGCTCAGGTCGTGCAGCCGCACCTCGCCCGGGAGGCGGGCCGGCTCCTCCAGCTCGGTGAGCGCGTCGATCCGGTCGGCCCGGAAGAGCCGCACCGCCTCGGCCCGGCGGCACCACGCCTCCAGGTACGCCCGACCGGCGACCACCAGCACCCGGATCGGGTCCACAACCCGCTCGGTGAGCTCGTCGCGGGTCGCCGTGTAATACGTGATCCGGAGCGCGTGCCGCCGCTCCACCGCGCCGCGCAGCGTGTCGAGCCGGTCGGCGTTACCCGGCAGCCGCACCTCCACGGGTGCGCTGGTCAGGTCGCCGGCGGCGCTCTCCAGCTTGGCGAGGGTGCGCTCGATCGCGTCGCGGTTGGCCGTACCGGGTGTCTCGGCCAGCATCCGCAACGCCACCACCAGCGCCAGCGCCTCGTCCGGGGTGAGCCGGAGGGGACGGTCGATGCCCGCGTCATACGTGATCGTGACGCGGTCGCCGTCGAACGCCATGTCGATCAGGTCGCCCGGCCCGTAGCCCGGCAGCCCGCACACCCACAGCAGCTCCAGGTCCTCGCGCAGCTGCTTTTCGCTCACGCCCAGCTCGGCGGCGGCCTCGGCCAGCTCGATGCCGGGGCGGGCCAGCAGGTACGGCACGAGGTTGAGCAGCCGGCCCAGCCGGTCGGCGGAGGCCCGGGACGGCGCCGTCATCGGCCGCTCACCGACGCCACCTCGTGGCGGGTGGCGATCTCCTTGAGCCGCTGGATGACCGCCTCGCGCACCTCGGGCGGGTCGAGCACGCGCACGTCCGCGCCATACCCCACCAGGGAGGTGGCGAGGCCCTCCGGGTCGGCGAACGGCAGCACCAGCTTGTCGCCGTCCGGCGTCGCCTCGGCCTCGTGGGCCCAGCGGCGCAGCCCCGCCGCCCGCCCGGGGCGGACCAGCACGGTCGCCCGCCCGGTGCGCTCGATCGGGCCGGACCAGCGGGCCACGTGGCTGATCAGGTCGACGCCGGTCGGCGGCTCATACGCCCCGGCTTGCCGGTCAGCCGCACCTGCCCCACGATCCGGGAGAGCCGGAAGCAGCGGGTCGCCTCGCGGTCGAGGTCGTGGCCCACCACATACCACCTGCCGCGCCAGCAAACCACGCCCCACGGCTGGAGGCGGCGGCTCGTCGGGCCGTCCCCTTCCGGCACCCGGTAGTCGAAGGCCACCGCGCGCCGGTCCCGCGCCGCGCCGGTGAGCGGTGCGAACGCCGGGTCGACGGTGACCACCGGCTCCACGCCGAGCGTCGCCGACGGGTCGATGTCGATGCCGGCCGCGCGCAGCTTGGCCAGGCCGGACGAGGCCGCGGCTGCGAGACCGGCGTGCCGCCACAGCCGCGCGGCGATGCCCACGGCGGCCGCCTCGTCGGGCTCGAGCTGGATGTCGGGCAGTGCGTACTCCCGGGCGGCGATCCGGTATCCCGGCTCGGCGTCGAACGCGCTCGCCGTGCCGGTCTCCAGCGGCACGCCCAGCTCGCGCAGCTCCGCCTTGTCGCGCTCGAACTTGCGCTGGAACGCCTCGTGGTCGCGCGGGTCGTCGGGATCGTGCTCGTAGCCCGGCACGGTGGCGGCGATCTGCGCGGCGGTGAGGAACCGCCGCGTCGAGAGAAGGCAGATCACCAGGTTGACCAGGCGCTCCGTCCGAGACCGCGACACGCCCACGACAATAGCCTCATTCGCACGCCCGTACGGCCCGCCCACTCCGCGTCGCCCGGACGGTTTCCTTCGCGTAAGGCACAATCTGGTCGTGTCGGACAGCGGCCCAACTCCCCTTCCGCCGGACCTCAACGATCGCCTCGCCCGCGGTGGCGATCCGTCAGAGAGTGTCGGCACCGTCATCGTGGCCGGCGTCGCCAACGTCGCGATCGGCATCGCCAAGCTGCTCGCGGGCCTCATCTCCGGCTCGGCGGCCATGCTCTCCGAGGCCGCCCACTCGGTCGCCGACACCACCACCGAGGTGCTGCTCTTCACCGCCCTGCGCCGCGGCGGGCGGCCGGCGGACGAGCTACACCCGTTCGGGTACGGCAAGGAGAGCTACGTCTGGGCGTTCATCGCCGCGCTGTTCACGTTCGTGGCGGGCGCCGGCTTCTCCATCACCCACGGCGTGCACACGATCAGATCCGGCGAGCACAGCGGCGACTACACGGTGTCGTACATCGTGCTGGCCGTCTCGTTCGTCATCGAGTCGGTATCCCTCACCCGCGCCGTGCGGCAGATCCGCGCCTCGGCGCAAGGGTGGCGGGTGAGGCCGCTCCGCTTCCTGCTGGTAACCCCCGATACCACGATCAAGGCGGTCTTCCTGGAGGACAGCGCCGCCCTGGTCGGACTTTTCCTGGCCGCCGCCGGGCTGGGCCTGTCGCACGCCACCGGCCAGGTGGTGTGGGACGGCCTCGCCTCCGTCGCGATCGGCCTGCTCCTGCTCGTCGCCGCCAGCACGCTCGCCCGCGCCAACATCTCGCTGCTGGTGGGCCGCGCGGCGACCCCCCGCATCCGCCGGATGATCGTCGAGGAGCTTTCCGCGCTCCCGCACGTGGAGGGCATCCAGACCCTCTTCACCATGCAGCTCGGCCCCGCCGAGGTCCTGGTGGCGGCCAAGGTCGACTTCACCGACCAGGCCACCGGCGCCGACATCGAGACCGCCGCCGACGAGGCCGAGCGCCGCCTGCGGGCTCGCTACTCCGGCATCCGGTACGTCTTCCTCGACCCGACGACCCGCCGTGGTTAGGTGTCCGTCATGGTTCGTTGGCGTGCGGGTGTGGTCACCGCGGTCGGTCGTCGGTGGCGCGGCGTGGTCACGCTCGACGTCGAGGTCTCCTCGTCGGTCGTGCGGGCGTTGGCCTACCCCGCGCTGACCGGCGAGCCGCTCGTCGGCGACCGGGTGCTGCTCAACGTCGGCGCGCTGGAGATGGGCCTGGGCACGGGCGGGTACGCGCTGGTCGTCGCCCTGCCCGACCGCCTGCCGCCGGATCCCCCGGTCGCACCGACGCGCGACTCCGGCCACCTGGTGAAGGCCCGCTATACCCCGCTCCAGGCCCTCGTGCTGGGGTGGACGAGGAGGCTTCTCCGCACCGCGCCGTCATGTCGTCCGTCGACTCGATCGACGGCATGCCGGTCGTGATGGCGGACCTGCACTCCGCGCTACCGGCCATCCTGGCCGGCCTCGGCGCCGGCGGGGACGACTTCACGATCGCCTACGTCATGACCGACGGCGGCGCGCTCCCCGCGTGGTTCTCCCGCACGCTCGACGGCCTGCGCGACCACCTGGCCGGCACGGTGACGGTCGGCCAGTCGTTCGGCGGCGACCTGGAGGCCACCACCGTCCACAGCGGACTCCTGGCCGCGCGGCACGTCCTCCGCGCGGACGTCACCGTGGTCGCGCAGGGCCCCGGCAACCTGGGTACCGGCACCATGTGGGGCTTCACCGGCGTGGCCGCCGGCGAGGCGGTGAACGCGGTCGCCGCGCTGGGCGGTCGCCCGGTCGCGTCCCTCCGCCTCTCGGACGCGGACCCCCGGCCACGGCACCGCGGCATCTCGCACCACAGCCTGACGGCCTACGGCCGGGTCGCGCTGGCGGCGGCGGACGTGGTGGTGCCGGCTCCCCTGCCGCCGTCGCTGGCCCCGCTTCTGGACGACGCCTTGGCGGTACTGTCGGCACGCCACCGCATCGTGCACGTGCCGGTGGACGGCCTGGAGGCGGCGCTGAAGGCTGCCCCGGTCCCACTGTCCACAATGGGCCGCGGCCTGGACGCCGATCCCTGGTACTTCCTGTCCGCCGCAGCCGCCGGCCGCCACGCCGCAGCCCTGCTCGCTCAGGCCTGACGCTGGAGCGCGCCGGCGCTCAGCCGCCGACCGGTGGGCGGCCTTGGAGGCCGACCTCCAGCTCCCCCAGCCGGCTGTCGAACTCGCTGCGCCACGCGTCCGTCTCCACCCGTACCGCCTCGTTGACCCGCGCCACGAACTCGCGGGCCCGGCCGATCAGCTCCCGCAGCTCGTCCACGGTCGGCTCCCGGTCACCGATCACGGCCAGCTCCTGCGCCCACCCCACCCGGAAGTCGGCCAGGTCACCTTGGATGAGCGTGGCGGTAGCGATGTACCGCAGCCAGGCCGACGAGTACCCGAAGAACCTGTCGTAGCCGACACAGCCGGCGGCGAGGGCGAGCAGCAGGTAGCCCCAGTTGCCGTACTCCGGGTGCCGGGAAGCGAGCGCGACAACCGGCACCGCCCCGCCCAGCGTGGCCAGGATGATGGCGAACGCCCGCAGCCGGCGGGACCAGCGCGCCTTGAGCCGCTTCTCGGACAGGTACCAGGCGATCGCCTCGTCCGCGACGCCTTCGGCCCAGGCCCGGAGCGCGGAGAGGTCCGCACGCAGCCCGCCCTGCGCCCAGGTGAGGGAGGGCAGGTCCGGCATGTCGATGTCGTCGGGCCGGCGTACGGTCACGCTCATCGCGTCCACCACTCTCCTTCAGGGTTGTCCTCCCGCAGGTACGCCTCGGGCGGCGGTGCGAGGTCGGGCCGTGCTCGGGCGACCCGCTCGAGCAGCGCGTTCAGATTGTCCAGACGCTGCTCCTCAAGCGCCCGCCGCAGGTGGTTGAGAAGCACCGGCAGGTCGGTTGCGAAGGTTTCGGCGCGGCCGACAAGCCATCGCGCCAGCGGGTTGGACAGATTGATCGGCCTTCGGTAGCCGCCTCGGCGCAGGAGGGTGTCCGGAGCGTCGTACGGCACGAAGAGGAGCGGCCGGAACTGCCGGAGCCCGGACAGCACATCGGGCACGCCGGCTGAGCGGACGACAAGCTTGTCGTCCGCTGACCGCAGGAGGTCGAGCCTGGTCTGGAGGATCACGGCCCGGAGGAACTCGTTCGCGCGGGACCAGGACGGGGACTGTTCCGCGAGAGGAAAGTGGACGACCTCACCAGTGGCGACGCGGCGCCGCACCTGCGCAGCGCTGATCGGCCGTTCGCCGAGACTTAGCCTCTCCACGTCGTCCCACCGGCCACTGGACACGAGTGAGTCAGCCAGCGCCACGCCCAGTGCCGGTTCCCGGCCTACGTACGGGACCAAGAGGTCGAAGTCAGACGCCGCCTCGGCCAGCCAGCCGGCCGAGCCGGTGGCGTGCGCCTGCGCCGCACGCGAGAGCGTGTACTGCGCCACGGAATGCATCTCGAACGGAACTGACCGGACCACTTGGCGCGACACCGAGAGGTCTGGCCTGAGGTGGTCGAAGAGTGCGACGCCTCCCATGATGACGACCGACGAGTGCTGCAGAGACTGGCTATCGACGGGAGAAGATACACCGTTGTGCGCCCACTCGACATTGGTGAGGGTGACATCACCCAAGCCACTCAGCGCGACTAAGACCACATTCGGCTCCACCCGCGCGACAAAATTCGGATTCGGACCGAACGAGCGGGCCAACGCCCCGAGTAGCGATCGATCGTCTCGGAAGGATTGCAGATCCTGCCAGATCAACTTATGGAGCGTCGGGTCGATGCGGTACACAACCGACACCATGAGCTGGTCGGAACCTACTCTCACCAAGGTCACCGCGTGTCCGCGCACTGCGGTGGCGCACAGGGCTCGCAGGTCGGGCGGGACCCTGGACAGCTCGTCCGCCGGCCACCCGACAAGGAGGTCGGAGACGGGCCCCCATCCGGGGCTGGAGGAACTCGAAAGCCGACCGCCACGAGTTGGCCACGCAGCTTCGACGTAGGCGCGACGCTGGTCAGGTCCAGCGGCAGCGCGGCGGCCTCAAGCGGGCCCAGGTAGCGCAGGTCCCGCATCCCCTCTGCAGGTAGTGCGACGGCGACCACCACTGGGGCGTCCAGCAGAGGCCGGTCGAGATCGTCCACGGGCGGGGTGCCGGCCGGGCGGCCACTGAAGGTAACCGGCACCGGCGGCCACCGCAGATACCTGTCGGTCCGGTCGGCCAGTTCATCCGCCGTTACGTCGACCTTTGTCGGGTCGATGCGGACCGCGATGCTTGTGCCCGTTCGCGTGCGGTATCCGGTTTCCTTGTCGCGGCCAGCCCTCGGCATCGGGGTTGGGCGGTCCGGGCGCTGGCGGAGTACGAAGAACTCCTCGTCCCGGGCCAGCGAGAGCCGCAGCGGATCGCCCAGCGACCCGTCCGGGAGCTGGCGCAGGGTGGCGAGCTCCACCCGGTCGCCGGCGATGAAGCAGGACAGGACCCCGATACCGAAGCGGCTGATCGCCACGAAGTCCGCGTCCGGGCGGCCGCCGCGGGCCAGATCCGCGCGGAGCTCGGCCGAGTTGTAGTAGGAGCGGCCCACCCGCAGGAAGTACTCCAGCAACGTGTGCTCGTCCATGCCCACGCCGTCGTCGTCGACCCGTACCCACAGGAAGCCGTCGCCGTCCTCCCAGGCCGTTACCGCCACGCCGGGCTTCTCCGACGCGGGGACGTTGTCCAGGGCCTGCCGGAGGCGGACCGCGTCGATCGCGTTCTGGAGCAGCTCGCGGACGAAGACGTACGGGTCGTCGTAGAGCCGCTCGCCCATGAAGAGCTCCAGCACCGCCGCCCGGTCCAGCTCGAACCTGAACGCGCCGTACGTGTACCCCTGCCCCTCGACGTCGTGGCGGTCCACCTCGCCCGGCAGGGCGAGGTCGCGCCAGCGGGACGAGCAGGCGTCGAGCACCGGGCGGCAGCGGCGCAGCTCGTCGTCCACGACGTCGAGGAACGCGCGGATGTCGTGCTCGACCGCGGGATGGTCAGGGCCTGCGATGAAGCGCAGCGCGTAGTTGGGCGGCCGCGCGGACGGAAAGCGGAAGCCGTCGGCGAACAGGTGCTTGCGCCACTCGGCGTCGCTCCGGGCGTCGCGGTTGCTCCGGCGGGCGGCTAGGCCTAGGTGGTCGTAGATGGCGCGTGGGGTGCGGGAGGCGTCCAGGTCGAGGATGTCCGCCAGCCTCAGCAGGACCGCGCAGAGCCGCAGGTCGCACTCGGCGAGGAAATCTGGACGGAACTTGTCCGACTTGAGGTCGCTGGCCGCCAGGTTGTGGCTGCGGCACACCTCGCCCAGCTGCTTGAGCAGCCGCGCGTTCCCCCACACAAGGCGGTCCGACAGCCCGCTTAGGTGCTCGTACACGCGGTCGGCGTGGCGCGAGCGGCAGTACCCCTCCAGCACGTCCGGCGGTGGCTGCCCGCCGGCCGCGCGGACGGCGAGGTACGCCTCGTGGTGGGTGGACAGGTACTCGGCGAACTCTGGCTCGGTCGCGACCGCCGCGAGCTCGTCGGGGGTGTAGACCATGCCGATGTCGTGGTGGTACGCCGCGAGGATCAGCACCGCCGCCTCAAGGCCGCTCAGGTCGGTGACCCGCTCCCCCAGCAGGTCGCCCATGAGCCGCACGACGTTGGCCGCGTGCACCTCGTCGTGGAGCGTGTACGTCGGGAAGGTGTCCCGCACCAACCGGAGCTTGCCGGCGGCCTCCTCGGCCAGTTCCTTGACCAAAGGCGCACGGTCCCGCGCCTTTTCCCTGAGTACCGCCCAGATCGGGCCTTCTTCGATGTCCACACTCGACCTTCGCACGACGGGTGAGGTCGCACTCTAGCGAATGCCGGCAACGGAGTGTGTCTAGGAGAAGACGAACTATTCCAAGACCTGAGCTACCGCGATGCCCGCGGTGGTCCGGACCGCTGCTCCCGCGGCCTCACCCTCCGCGTCACAACCCGCAAGGACGGCTCGTCCGCGCTACAGATGGAAGTCGTCCGACAGATCTTGGTACTTAACCGCCCCGATAGGGGCCATTGCATACCACGATCGCTGGGACAAGCCCCAATCCCTCAACCCCGAAAGGTCTCTCGGTTCTTCGGAGAGCAAATGCGCGCGCCCAACCCCGGGCGGCTGCGCCGGCCCGGGACTCTGTTGGGTCGTGTGCCGCGGAGGGTGAGGCCGCGGGAGCAGCGGTCTGGACCACCGCGGGCGTCGCGGTAGCTCAGATGATCCGAAAGATCTTTAGGAGAAGACGACGAGCGCGACCCAGCCCGCCAGGATGACGCCGAGGATCAGGGCGAGCACCCAGGTGGGCACGCGGTGCTCGCCGCGGCGGTTGCGGGCGATCTCTTCGGCGATCTTCTGCTTCCGCCGCTCCACCATGCTCGGCTTGCGGGGCTCCGACGAGGGATCGGTCATGATGGGCCCCAGTCTCACATACTGGCGATCAGGCGCTCCACCCGCTCGTCGTACGCCCGGAAGGGGTCCTTGCACAGCACTGTGCGCTGGGCCTGGTCGTTCAGCTTCAGGTGCACCCAGTCGACGGTGAAGTCGCGCCGCTTCTCCTGGGCGTGCCGGATGAACTCGCCGCGCAGCCGCGCCCGGGTGGTCTGCGGCGGGGTCTCCTTCGCCTCGAAGATCTCCAGGTCGGTGGCGACCCGGTCGACCTGGCCGCGCCGCTCCAGCAGCCCATACAGCCCGCGGCCGCGGCGCAGGTCGTGGTAGGCGAGGTCCATCTGGGCGACCCGCGGGTGGGAGAGCGGCAGCTCGTGCTTCTCCTGGTACCGCTCGATCAGCTTGAGCTTGCTCACCCAGTCGATCTCGCGGGACACCGGGTCGAGGTTGCCGGTCTCGACGGCCCGCAGCACCCGGCCCCACAGCTCGACAACCCGCTTGGCGGTCTGGTCGCCGCCCCGGCGCTCGACGAACTCGGTCGCCTTCGACAGGTACTCCTGCTGGATCTCCAGCGCGCTGACCTCCTTGTTCGAGGCCAGGCGGACCTTGCGGCGGCCGGTGACGTCGTGTGAGACCTCGCGGATCGCCCGGATCGGGTTTTCCAGCGACAGGTCGCGCATCACCACGCCGGCCTCGATCATGCGGAGCACGATGTCGGCGCTGCCGACCTTGAGGAGGGTGGTGACCTCGTTCATGTTCGAGTCGCCGACGATGACGTGGAGGCGGCGGTACCGCTCGGCGTCCGCGTGCGGCTCGTCCCGGGTGTTGATGATCGGGCGGCTGCGCGTGGTGGCCGAGGAGACGCCCTCCCAGATGTGCTCGGCGCGCTGGGAGAGGCAGTAGACGGCCCCGCGCGGGGTCTGTAGCACCTTGCCGGCGCCGCAGATCAGCTGCCGCGTGACCAGGAACGGGATGAGCACGTCGGCCAGCCGGCCGAACTCGCCGTGCCGGGAGACCAGGTAGTTCTCGTGGCAGCCATACGAGTTGCCGGCCGAGTCGGTGTTGTTTTTGAACAGGTAGATCTCGCCCGCGATGCCCTCGTCGTGCAGCCGCTTTTCGGCGTCGACGAGCAGGCCCTCCAGGATCCGCTCGCCGGCCCGGTCGTGGGCGACCAGGTCGGAGACGGAGTCGCACTCGGGTGTGGCGTACTCGGGGTGGGAGCCGACGTCGAGGTAGAGCCGGGCGCCGTTACGCAGGAAGACGTTGCTGGAGCGCCCCCACGACACCACCCGGCGGAACAGGTAGCGGGCCACCTCGTCGGGAGACAACCGCCGCTGCCCCCGGTACGTGCAAGTGACGCCGTACTCGGTTTCGAGGCCGAAGATTCGCCGTTCCATGACAAGACACTATCTGTCGGAAGGCCCCGATCGTCACTCTGTCCGTGAGGTTTCGCTGCGCAGTGTTTCCGCGTACGCGCGGCACGTGTCGTACGACGGCAGGGTCCCGGCCTCCCGCGCCTCCGCGAGGCTGGGCGCCGACTCGTCCCGAGGCGACAGGATCGGCACCTCGGCCGGCCACTCGATGCCCAGCTCAGGGTCGAGCGGGTTGACCGTGTGCTCGCCCTTCGGGTTGTACGTGGTGGAGCAGAGGTACACGAACTCGGGGTCGTCGGTCACCGCGCAGTAGCCGTGGCCCAGCCCCTCGCTGAGGTACACCGCCTTACGCTCGACGTCGTCGAGCTGGACGGCCTCCCACCGGCCGAACGTCGGCGAGCCGACCCGGATGTCGACGATCACGTCGATCACCGTGCCGCGCGTGCAGGTGACGTACTTGGCCTGGCCGGGCGGCACGTCGGCGAAGTGGATGCCACGCACCACATTGCGCGCCGAGATCGACAGGTTGGCCTGGGCGAGGTTGAGCGGGTGCCCGACCACCTCGGCGAGGCGGTCGAAGCGGTACCACTCCATGAACGCACCGCGCGGGTCGGTGTGCTGCTGGGGCGTGATCTCCCACGCGCCTTCGATGCTGAGCTGACGAATCTTCATGACGGAAACCGTGCCACCGTAACGAACTCGTTGTACGTGAAAAGGGAACCCATGAACCGCGGGAACGGGAACGAATACTGCCGCTCCACCGTCAGCCCGAGGTCACCGCAGATCGCGGCGGCCTCGGCGAAGCCGACGAAGCGCACGTGGGTGGAGTCGCTCGCGTACCCCCGCTCCTGGGGGGTGATGAAGACAGCCTTGCCGCCCGGCTTGACGCAGGGCAGGTACGACTCGACGACCTTGCGGGCCTGCTCCTCGGGCATGTGCTCGAGGAGGTGGGCGGCGAGGATCGAGTCGAATGTCCCGGCCCGCTCGGACTCGAAGAACTCGTTGATCGTGTACGCCTCGAAGCCCTGGGCCCGCGCCACCTCGATCGAGGTGGGGTTGTGGTCCACGCCCACCCCGTTACCGCCGAGGTGGGCGAGGTTGCGGCCGAGGCCGCAACCCACGTCGAGGGTGCGCCCGAGGTTGAGCCGGCGGATGTTCCACCGGTACGGACGCTGGACGTCGAGGACCTGCTTCCACCGGGCACCCGTCACCCTCTGGAGGCGGTCGGTGTAGTCGGCACCCTGGGTGCTCGGCTTCTCCTGCTGCACGGGCGGTAAGCCTGTCAGACCCGACCAGCGGACCGCAACCGGGCACGCCTATACATATCTCGACCCCGTCCTTCGCGCTCAGCCGTGGTCGAGCAGGTCGAGCAGGTAGTCGCCGTAGCCACTCTTGGTCAGCGGCTCGGCCAACTCGCGCAGCTTCGCCGCGGACAGGAAGCCGGCCCGCCAGGCGACCTCCTCGACACAGCCGATCTTCAGGCCCTGCCGCTCCTCGATCACCCGCACGAACTCGGCGGCCTGCATCAGCGACGTGAACGTACCGGTGTCCAGCCACGCGGTGCCGCGGTCGAGCACCGTCACCGACAGCTCACCCCGCTCGCGGTACGCCTCGTTGACCGCGGTGATCTCCAGTTCACCCCGGTCGGAGGGCTTGAGACCGCGGGAGATCTCGACCACCCGGTTGTCGTAGAAGTACAGACCGGGGACCACGTAGCGGGACTTGGGCTGGGCCGGCTTCTCCTCAATGGACAGCACCCGGCCGTCGGCGTCGAACTCCACCACGCCGTACGCCTCCGGGTTGGCCACCGGGTAGGCGAACACCCGCCCGCCGCTCAGGTCGTCGTCGTGGCTGGCCAGCTGCGTACCGAGGCCCACGCCGTGGAAGATGTTGTCGCCGAGGATGAGGGCAACCGGCTCGTCACCGATGAAGTCCGCGCCGATGATGAACGCCTGCGCGATGCCCTCCGGCCGCGGCTGCGCGGCGTAGCGGAGGTCGAGCCCCCACTGGGAGCCATCGCCGAGCAGCCGCTGGAACTGCGACTGGTCCTCGGGCGTGGTGATGATCAGGACCTCCCGGATCCCGGCCATCACCAGCGTCGACAGGGGGTAATAGATCATCGGCTTGTCGAAGACCGGCATCAGCTGCTTCGAGACCGCCCGGGTGATCGGCCACAGCCGTGACCCGGTGCCGCCGGCGAGAAGGATTCCGCGCACCCCGGTACCTTAGCCGCACCGCGCCACGCTGAGTCACGCCGCCGCCAGGCGCCGGACCGCGCCACGCTGAGTCACGCTGCCGACAGGCCAGGCGGCGGTAACCTCGCTCTGCCTACTTGGCTCGGCTTTGGGTTCGCTCCGCTCCTCGGTCGCTAGCGCTCCCTGCGATGCTCACTCACCGTCGCCTCGCGTAGACTCCGGACCCTGTGAGACTCCTCGTCACCGGCGGAGCCGGGTTCATCGGGTCGGAGTACGTGCGTGAGCTGCTGCGCGGCACGCTACCGACCGCCGCGCCGACCGCGGTCACCGTGCTCGACAAGCTCACCTACTCGGGCAACCTCGCCAATCTCGAGCCGGTGCGCGACGACCCTCGCCTCCAGTTCGTGCAGGGCGACATCTGCGACGCCGCGCTCATCGACGACGTGGTGCGCGGTCACGACGTGATCGTGCACTTCGCGGCCGAGTCGCACGTCGACCGCTCGATCGAGGGCGCCGCGCCGTTCGTGACCACCAACGTGCTGGGCACGCAGACGCTGCTCGACGCCGCGCACCGGCACGGCACGGGACGGTTCGTGCACGTGAGCACCGACGAGGTGTACGGCTCGATCGCGCACGGCTCGTGGACCGAGGACTGGCCGCTCGCGCCGAACTCGCCGTACTCCGCCTCGAAGGCCGGCTCCGACCTGCTCGCGCTCGCGTACTTCCGCACCCACGGGCTCGACGTGGTGGTCACCCGCTGCTCGAACAACTACGGGCACTACCAGTACCCCGAGAAGGTCATCCCGCTCTTCGTCACCAACCTGCTGGACGGCGGCACCGTGCCGCTCTACGGCGACGGCGGCAACATCCGCGACTGGCTGCACGTGAAGGACCACTGTCGGGGAATCGCCCTCGTACAGGACAAGGGGCGGCCGGGCGAGGTCTACCACATCGGCGGCGGCACCGAGCTCACCAACCGCGAGCTCACCGAGCGCCTGGTCGAGGCCTGCGGCGCGACCTGGGAGAGCGTGCGGCCGGTGCCGGACCGCAAGGGCCACGACCGCCGCTACAGCCTCGACATCACCAAGATCAGTCAGGAGCTGGGGTACGCGCCGACGGTCGACCTCGTGACCGGCCTGGCCGAGACGGTGCGCTGGTACAGCGACAACCGCATCTGGTGGGAGCCACTCAAGGGATGACTCGAATTCTCGTCACCGGCTCGGGCGGCATGCTCGGGCAGGACCTGCTCGGCGTACTCAAGGATCGGCCGGACCTCGACGTGACCGCGCTCGCCCGCGCGGACCTCGACGTGACCGACGAGGCCGCGGTCCGTGCCGCCGTCACCGGCTACGACGCGGTGCTGAACGCCACGGCCTGGACCGACGTCGACGGCGCGGAGGAGCGCGAGGCCGAGGCCACCGCGGTCAACGGCGACGGCGCGGCCCACCTGGCCCGCGCCGCCGAGGCGACCGGGGCACGGCTGGTGCACGTCTCCACCGACTATGTCTTCCGGGGCGACGCGACAACGCCCTATCCGGAGGATGCGCCGACCGACCCAATCAACGCATATGGGCGCAGCAAGCTCGCCGGCGAGGAGGCCGTCCTCGCCGCCGGCGGGTACGTGGTGCGCACCGCCTGGCTGTACGGCGCGCACGGCCGCAACTTCGTCAGCACGATGCTGCGGCTGGCCGGCGAGCGGGACACGCTCGACGTGGTCAACGACCAGCGCGGCCAGCCGACCTGGTCGCGGGCGCTCGCCGAACGCCTTGTCGACCTGGCGTTTTCCGCCGACGCGCCGCCCGGGGTCTACCACGGCACGGCGAGTGGCGAGACCACCTGGTACGGCCTGGCCCGCGCCGTCTTCGCCCGTGCCGGTCACGACCCCGACCGGGTCCGCCCCACGACCAGTGACAAGTACGTGCGCCCCGCACCCCGCCCGTCATACAGCGTCCTCGGCCATGATCGTTGGGCCCGGGCCACCCTGACACCCATGCCACACTGGGAGGCGATGCTGACCGCCTACCTCGGGAGCCCCCGTGCCTGATCTGCCCCGGGTGAGTGCTGTTGTACTCGCTTGGCGTGCGGAGCCACTCTTGCGACGGTGCGTAGAGGCGCTGCTCGCGTCGGTCAAGGTCGATATCGAGGTCGTCCTTGTCGACAACGGCTGCACCAACCCGGACCTCCCCGATCTGGCCACCCTCCCCGACGTGGTCGTGACCGGATCTGGAGAGAATGTCGGCTTCTCCGCTGGTTGTAACGCGGGCGTCGCCGCCTCGTCAGGTGAGTTCGTCGCGCTCGTCAACGGCGACGCCATCGTCGAGCCCGCCGCGCTGGCCCGCTTGGTCGACGTGCTGGCCGACGAGAGCATCGGCCTGGCCGCCGGCGCGGTACGGCTGGCCGACGAGCCCGAGCTGCTCAACTCCCGCGGCAACGAGATCCACGTACTCGGCGTGAGCTGGGTGGGCGGCTTCCGCGAGCGTGAGACGCGCGCTGAGCCCACCGAGACCGCCGGGGCCATGGGCGCCTTCGTGGTCGCCCGCCGCGCCCACTGGGACCGCCTGGGCGGCTTCGACGACCAATACTTCGCGTACGTCGAGGACGCCGAGATCTCCCTGCGCACCTGGCGGCTCGGCCAGCGCGTGGTCAACGTCCCGGACGCGGTCGCGCTGCACGGGTACGAGTTCAGCAAGGTCAGCTTCAAGTTCTACCTGATCGAGCGCAACCGCCTGATGTTCGTCACCACCGTCTGGGGCGGCCGCGCGCTGGTGCTGCTGGGACCCCCGCTGCTGGCGCTGGAGCTGGTGATGATGCTGATGGCCGCGCGCGAGGGCTGGCTGAAGGACAAGCTCCGCGGCTACGGCTGGCTGTGGCGCCACCGCCGCCACGTCCGCGCCCGCCGCCGCGCCCTCCAGGCCGAGCGGGTGGTCCCCGACCGCGAGTGGATGCGCGTGCTGACCGACCGCTTCGACACCCCGCTCATCACCCCGCCCGGCGTCGGCTTCCTGAACGCGCTGATGACCACCTACTGGCGCATAGTCCGCCGCTGGGTCTGACCCCGCCCGCCGCCCCCGGCCCCAAGCCACGGACAAAGATCCAAAACCAAGGAGATCGAGCTACCGCGACGCCCGCTGTGGTCCAGACCGCCGCTCCCGCAGCCTCACCCTCCGCGCTCGGCAAGCTCACCCCTGGCCCGCGTCGGCCGACCGCGACCTTGTAGCCGCCGACTCTGACCGATGCCGGCCTTGCGGCCGACAGCGCGACCAGACCCGGAAGAACCTGTAGAGCTTCCGGAGTCGGGGTCATTGAGTCGTCCGCAGTCTCTTCCGCGGATCTGCTCCGCGTCGGGATCTGAGCCGCCACGATGTCCGTCACCGTGTCGCGAGGGGGTGGCTTTGTGAGGACTTGTGGTCGCCCTGGCAGCCACAAGTCCTCACAAAGCCCGACGAGTCAGTCCCGCTATGAGGGCTCTGATGATCGTTCGCCCAGAATCCGCGTCGGCGTGTCGTGTAGATATCGGGCGACCGATCACCACCGAGGTCACCACCAGCAGCGACGCCAGGCGCGCACCCAGCACCCACCCTCAGCGCCATCCCGGAGGCCGGAGATCCCCGCCGGAGGCAAGAAATGGGGTAACCGCAAACCCCGAGCGACGCAGCGCGACCCCACCACCTTTGATCCGAAGGATCTCTAGATCTTGTCGACTTCTTGCCGCCAGGACGACAGGAAGTCGACAAGATCTCTTGGGCTTGGCAGCAGCGGGACGTCAGGTGGCTGATTTGTCCGCATATTGCGGGCTTCGGAACTGAGTGCCGCCGGCCCTGCGGCGACCGAAAACCCCTGGTTTCCCTCGATCGCCCCGGCGGGGCGGAGCAGGTTCGTGATCGTGGTACTCAGCTGTCGCCATAGGAGCAGTCAAATACCACGATCTGCCGGATTGCGTCCGGCTGGAGCCCCGATCAAGGGAAACGTGCGGCCAGCCTCCGATCGGCACGTAGGACAGGCGGCGGCTGCGGCCTCACCGACCACAATGCTGGGCGGGGGTTGGATCGTGGACCGCGAAGGGGCGAGGCCGCAGGCGGGTCAGCCGGCCGCCACTGGCCCGGACTTCTGGGCGCGGCCGTGCTGGGCGCATCGATGCGCCCAGCACCCCTGGTGGCAGGGGGCCGCGTCCGGGGCCACAGTCGTGGGTCTGCGGCTGGGCGCGGCGACGCGCCCAGCTCGACAGCTCGCGAGAACAGGAACAGCCGGGGGTTGGGCTTGCACCGCGGACCCGGCAGCGGAGGTCGGAGATCTCGGCGAGCGCCAGCGAGCCGCCGACCTCCGCGGTGCCCGCGGGAGCATACGGTCCGCAGCTGACGCGGACCGGGGAAAAGCTCAGCTCCTGGTTTGAGCCGCGCCCTACTCCTTGGACTCGCCCTCGGCCTCGTCGATGTCGTCCAGGATCTCCAGGTCGTCGGAGCCGGCCGACTGGGTCGGCGCCTTCCGCTCCTGAGCCGGTGGCGGCTCCGAGGGCGACTCGGTGACGTCCGTCTCCTCCTCGGCCGGGGCGGCCTCGGTGAGCAGCGACGTCAGGGCGACCCCGGTGATCCGGCGGAACGTGCGTCCCGTGCGGCGCCGGTCGAGCACCGCCACCTCGAGCTGCCCGGCGCCGAGCGTGCGCGGCTGCCCGCCCTCGCCGCCGACGCTGCCCAGCGCCTTCACTGCCAGCCGCACCGCCTCGCCGAGCGACAGGTCGACCCGGTGGGCCTCCTTCAGCGCGCCGGAGATGGCCTCGGCCTGGCCGCCCATCGCCATCACACCGGGCTCGTCCTGCACCGATCCGTCGTACGTGATCCGGTAGATCTCGTCCGCCTCGGCCGTGGCGCCCACCTCGGCGACGCAGATCTCCACCTCGTACGCCTTCACCTGCTCGGTGAAGATGGCGCCGAGCGCGTGCGCGTACGCGTTGGCGATCGCGCGGCCGGTGACGTCGCGGCGGTCGTAGCTGTACCCGTCGAGGTCGGCCTTCCGCACGCCGGCGCGGCGCAGGTTTTCGAACTCGTTGTACCGCCCCACGGCCGCGAACCCGATGCGGTCGTAGATCTCGCTCACCTTGCGCAGCGAGGTGAGGTTTTCCGCGACGAACAGCACCCCGCCCTCGTACGTGAGCACCACGGCGCTGCGACCGCGGGAGATGCCCTTGCGGGCGTGCTCCGAGCGGTCGCGCATGATCTGCTCGGGTGAGGCGTAGAACTGCATTGCCACGACGGCGGCTCTCCTTCAGGCGAGATAAGGGCGGAGACCAGGTTGGCGCTGGGTCAGCCGCCGATGTTCTCCATGCGGCGGGCGACGACGGCCTCGGCTATCGCGCCGACCTCCTCGTCGGTGTGGCGGCGGGTCCCCTCGGTGGTCGCGCTCATGACCACCGGGTAGATCTTGCGGGTCAGGTCCGGGCCGCCGGTGGCGGTGTCGTCGTCGGCCGCGTCGTACAGCGCCTCCACGCCGAGCGTCACCGCCTCGTCGACGGACAGGCCGGTACGGTACCGCTTCTTGAGCGCCGACTTGGCGAAGAGCGAGCCGGAGCCGATCCCGTCGTACCCGGTCTCCTCGTAGAGGCCACCGGCCACGTCGAAGCTGAAGATGCGCCCCACCTTGGTCGGGTCGGTGGCCGCGAGGTCCACGCCGGCGAAGATCGGGACGACCGCGAGGCCCTGCATGGCCGCGCCGAGGTTGTTGCGCACGAGCGCGGCGAGGCGGTTGGCCTTGCCGTCGAGCGAGAGCATCGCGCCCTCGATCTTCTCGTAGTGCTCGAGCTCCACCTGGAACAGCTTGATCAGCTCGATGCCGACGCCCGCGGTGCCGGCCATGCCCACCAGCGAGTACGGGTCGGCCGGGTGCACCTTTTCGATGTCGCGGCTGGCGATCAGGTTGCCCGCGGTCGCGCGCCGGTCACCGGCCATCACCACGCCGCCCGCGCAGACGATCGAGACGACCGTGGTCGCGTGCGGCGCGAGGTCCGCCGAGTATCCCGGCGGGAGCGGACGGCGGCCGGGCAGCAGCTCGGGCGCGTTCAGGCTGAGAAACTGCGTGAAGGAGGACGTCCCCGGGTTCGCGAAAAAATCTGGTAGACGCCGGGATGGATCAAAACCCGCTGGCACGTGCTTCCCTTCAGGTAGGTGATCGCCTTGGCAAGATACTCCACATCGTCCCGGTGGAGATCCTCACCGTTACCGGCGCGGTGAAGCTGGTGCGAGCGGACGGGCCGCTCGCACAGGGGGTGAATCGGACAAAAGCTATCACTCTCCCCCCTTCTGGACGTACCCCTGACGAATTCTTCTGCGTTTTCCTCGAGCACGGAGTCGATCTCGTCGAGGAGGTCGTCGACGTCCTCGGTGATCTCGGCGTGGCGCTCGGCAACCTCAGGGTTGGCTTCGGGGGCCGGGGCCTCGTCGACTTCCTCGTCGCGGCGGGCCTTGCCGGACTGCGACTGACCGCCGGTGTCACGGGTAGCCATCGGGTCCTCCTCAACATCGCTTGCTGAAAAACTACCTCGCCCGTGCCACGGAAAAGCCGCGCCGCGCAGACGTTTCGCGGATGGCGGAGCGGTCACCCGCCCGTGATCGCCTCGAGCAGGTCCTTGGCGCTGGCGCAGCGGTCGAAGAGGGCACCGACATGCTTGCGGGTCCCGCGCTCGGGCTCCATCATGGGCACCCGCACGAGCGACTCCCGCCCCACGTCGAAGATGACCGAGTCCCAGCTGGCGGCGACCACCTCGGAGGCGTACTGGGCGAGGCAGCGCCCCCGGAAGTACGCCCGGGTGTCCTCCGGCGGGTCGACCATCGCGCGGCGGGTCTGCTCGTCCTCCAGCAGCGTCTTCATCGAGCCGCGGGCGACCAGGCGGTGGTAGAGGCCCTTTTCCGGGCGGACGTCCGAGTACTGGAGGTCGACGAGCTGGAGCTTGTGCGAGGCCCAGCCGAGCTTCTCCCGCTCCCGGTAGCCCTCCAGCAGCCGCAGCTTGGCCACCCAGTCGAGCTCGTCGGCGCAGAGCATCGGGTCGCGGCCGAGGCGGTCGAGCACGCTCTCCCAGCGGGCCAGGACGTCGATGGTGGCGGCGTCGGCGTCCGCGCCGTACCGCTCGTCCACAAAGGACTTGGTCCGCTCGAAGTAGGCCCACTGGAGGTCGAGCGCGGTGAGCCGGCGCCCGTCGCGCAGCCGCATCAGGTGGGTGAGCGAGGGGTCGTGGCTGACCGCCTTGAGCTCGGAGACCGGGTCGGCGATGCCGAGGTCGGGCGTGAGCGCCTTTTCCTCGATCATCGTGAGCACCAGCGCGGTGGCGCCCACCTTGAGGTACGTGGAGATCTCGGAGAGGTTGGCGTCGCCGATGATCACGTGCAGCCGCCGGTACTTGTCGGCGTCGGCGTGCGGCTCGTCCCGGGTGTTGATGATGGGGCGCTTGAGCGTGGTCTCCAGCCCCACCTCGACCTCGAAGAAGTCGGCACGCTGCGAGATCTGGAAGCCGGGCTGCGACCCGTCCTGCCCGATCCCCACCCGCCCCGCGCCGCACACGATCTGGCGGGTGACGAAGAACGGCGTCAGGTACGCCACGATGTCCGCGAATGGCGTCTGGCGGCGCATCAGGTAGTTTTCGTGCGCGCCGTAGCTGGCGCCTTTGTTGTCGGTGTTGTTCTTGTACAGGTGGATCGGGTGCGTGCCGGGGATGGTGGCGGCACGCCGTGACGCCTCGGCCATCACGCGCTCGCCGGCCTTGTCCCACTTGACCACGTCGAGCGGATTTGTCACCTCGGGCGTCGAGTACTCCGGGTGCGCGTGATCCACATACAGCCGGGCGCCGTTGGTGAGGATCACGTTGGCCAGGCCCAGATCCTCGTCGGCCAGTGCCTCGGCGGGGTCGTAGGCTGCCCCGGAATAGGTGAAGCCGCGCGCGTCCCGTAGCGGCGACTCTTCCTCGTAGTCCCACCGCGCCCGCCCGCCGCGGGTCAGCTCGGGCCGGGCTCCATACGCGTTGACCACCTGGGACGAGGTGACCATCGGGTTGGCCCCGGGCTGGCCGGGCACCGAGATGCCGTACTCGACCTCGGTTCCCATGATCCGCCGAACACTCATGCCTTGCCTACCTCACTGCCGCCCAGGTGCGTACGCGCCACCTGTCGAGCGTAGTCCGCCGGTAGCGCTCCGCGCTGCACCGCACCGGGTGGGGTTGCGCAGACTCTGCGGGACTACGCTCCCGGTATCATGACGCGGCCCAGTAGGCGGCGCACGGCAAACGTCCAGCGACCAGGCAAGGGAGCGTAGCGGGTGGGCGAGCTGACGGTCACGAGAGCCGTCCCGTCGGACGAGGAGAAGAAGGCCGCGGTGCCGGCCCCCTCGGCCGAAGAGCAACCCACCAAGGCGCCGGCGAGAAGGTTGCGCCTGCCGTCCGGACCGTTCGCGTGGGGCGCTCTGGTGGTGCTGGCGGCGACCGTCACCGCGATGATCTGGACGTACGCGAAGACGCACCAGATCTTCCCCGACTCCCAGTGGTACTTGATCTATACGTATCGCTACATGGGGTACGACAACGCGCACGGCGAGCAGATCGTGATGGACTACATCCGCGAGAACGCCACCTTCAAGCCGTACGACTACCTGTGGGCGTCCCAGCCGTTCACCCTCAGCTACCGACCTCGGGTGCTGCTGCCGCTGCTGTCGGTCCCGTGGGTGGCGCTCTTCGGCCCCGGCGGCATCGTGGTGGTGCCGGGCATCGCGTTCGTCGTCGCGATGTACCTGATCTACCGCTTCGCCACCGTGCACGCCTCGGTCCCCGCCTCGATGGCGGCCGGCGTGCTCGCGGTCGCCTCCCCGCTGATCGCCAAGTGGTGCGTCGGCGGCCTGACCGACTCGCTCGCGCTGCTGCTGCACACCGCGACACTGCTGCTGCTCCCCTGGCGCAAGCCGGCGACCAAGTGGACGGTGGCGGGCCTGGCGCTTGTCACGTTCCTGGTCGGCACCGCGCGGGTCATCACGCCGTACACGGTGGCCACGGTCGCCGCGGTGTGGCTCTGGGCGATGCTGTGCGACCGCGGCCGCTGGCGCTCCTGGACCGCGGCCGCCGCCGGTGCCGCGGCCGGCGTGGTCGCCGGGGCCATCTGGAGCAAGGTGATCAGCGAGCCGCTGAGCAGCACCGACCACTTCTACAGCATGACCGGGGGCCGGGCCCGCACGGTGACCGAGGCGATGCCGTGGTACCGCGAGGTGGTGCCCACCGCGCTCGCCAAGGAGGCCACCATCGTGCTCTCCAGCTGGCCGCTTGTGCTGCTGCTGGTGCTGTCGATCGTGGCCAGCGTGGTCGCGTGGCGCACGGTGGTCCCGTGGCTGGTGCTGTCCGCGTGGGTCGGTGCCACCGGCATCTTCCTCATCGCGCCCTTCACGACCATGTTCCGGTACGAGCTGCCGATGCTGCCCGCGCTGGTGGTGGCGGTGGCGGTGCTCCTCGACCGCGTCGCGAAGGGCCTGCTGCCGGCTTTCCGACGCGCCACCCCCGAGCCGGCCTCACCCGCCAGCGCCAGCGGCTGAGCGCAGCAGCGCGTCGGCGGCCGCCGTCCGCGCATAGAGGACCACCCGCCCGTCGCGGTGCGCGGCCGTCAGGCCGGCCGCCCGCAACGCGGTCAGCTGGGCGGAGACGCTGCCTGCGGCCAGGCCCGTCCGGGCCGCCAGGTCCGTGGTGGACGCGGGGGTACCGAGCTCGGCGAGCAGCCGCGCCCGCGTCGCCCCGAGCACACCGGCCAGCGCGGCGGGCGGCGCCGCACCGCCGGTCTCCCACAGCGTTGCCACACCCCTCGCCGGGTACGTGAGCATCGGCTGCCGCCACGGCGCGCTGGCCGAGTAGACACCCGGCCAGCAGAAGATCGACGGTACGAGCAGCAGCCCGTCCTCCAGGGAGGTGCGCGCGGCGCGCAGGCTGTGGTGCGCCACCCGCATAGTGCCGCCGGACCAGCTCACCCGAGGGTGGAGGTCGGCGAAGAGGCGGTCCAGGCCGCCCTCGGCGATGCGCTTGGCGCGGTAGCGGACGTCGCCGTCGAGGACCCGCCGCATGCGCGGCCAGTGCGGCGCGATCGCGACCTCCCAGTACGCCTCGATCTGCTCGGCCAGGCGGCGCAGCCCGGCTCTGGGCCGGTCGTGGAGCGCGCGCACCGCCGGAGTGTCCCGGGTCGCCACGGGTAGGCGGTCGATCCCGGCGCGCACCCGGGCGGCCGGCGCGGCGCGCAGCTGGGCCAGCTCGGTGCCGAGCTCGGGCTCGAGGGTGACGTCGCGGGGTGTGAAGAAGTCCGGCAGGTACGTGGTCGGCACCGGCACGAGCGCGGCCAGCAGGTCGAGGTCGAGGGCAGCGACCGCTGGCCTGGTGGCGGTGACCCAGGGCAGGTGGAGGGCGTGGCTGGCCGGGTCGCCGAGCGTCCGGACGCTCTGCACGACCTCCTTGACCACCGAGTACGCGAACCGCGTGCGCCCGGCCGCCGGTGCGGACAGGGTCAGGGTGAACTGCTCCACGATTTGGCTCCAGTCGAATCCATCGCTCCGCCGCCACGGTACGCCGAGGGTGTTCCCATGCCCCGCACGTACTGGATCCTCTTCACCAGCCAGGTCGTCAACCGCACGGGCGGCGTGGTCGTGCCGTTCCTGGCCCTCTACCTCGCCGGCGCCGGGCTCACTCCCGGGCAGGTGGGCGCGGTCGTCGCCGGGTTCGGCCTGGGCGCGGTAGCCGGGCGGCCGGCGGGCGGCTACCTCGCCGACACGATCGGCCGCCGCGCCACGATGGTCGCCGGCCTGGCCGGCACCGCCGCCTGCCTTCCGCTCCTCGCCGTGGCCGGCACCGCCGCCCTGGCGACCGCGGCCGCCGTCGCGCTCGGCGTGGTGACCAGCCTCCCCCAGCCGGCCGCCTACGCCCTCGTGGCCGACAGCATCGAGGGCCCGGCCCGCTCGCGCGCGTTCGGCATGCTGCACTGGGCCTTCAACATCGGCGCGGCCGTGGCCGGCGCGATGGCCGGGTTTCTCGCCGGCCACGGGTTCGGCCTCCTCTTCGCCCTCAACATCGCCGCCGCACTGGCCTGCGCCGCGCTGGTCGGCTTCGGGCTCCCCCGCGATCGCCCCGCGGGCCCACGGCCCTCCTCGCCCGGCCGCGCCGGCTTGGGCGACCCGCTGCTGGTCGGGTTGACGCTGCTGATGCTCGGGCACATGCTCGTGTTCGCCCAGTACCGGTACGGCCTCCCGCTCGCGATCCGCGACGACGGGCTGCCGCCGTCGACGTTCGGGCTGGTCAGCACGCTCAACGCCGGCCTCATCGTGTGCGCGCAGCCGCTGCTCGTACGGTGGCTGAGCCGCTTCCGCCCGCTGGTCGTGGTCGCGGCCTCGTGGGCGGTCTTCGGCGTGGGCATGGCGCTGACCGGCCTGGCCGACACCACACCCGCCCACCTGGCGGCGACGGCGGTGTGGACGCTCGGCGAGATCGGGGCGTACGGCTTCGCCGCGGCCATCGTCGCCGACCTCGCCCCATCCGGCGCGCAGGGCGCTTACCAGGGCCTGTTCGGCATGGCGTCGGGTCTGGGCATGTTCCTCGGCCCGGCGGTCGGCGCCCTGGCCTACACATGCCTGGGCCCGGCGGCGCTGTGGTGGGCCTGCGCGGCACTCGGCGTAGGCGGCGCCGCGGCGGGGTTGCTCCTGGTGCCCGCGGTGGACCGCCGCTCACCCCAGCCCACCGCCGGCGGGTCGCGGTCGGCGCTCAGCCGTTGAGGCGGCGGAGACCTCAGGATCTAGACGATCTATGCCAAGACCTGAGCTACCGCGACGTCCGTGGTGGTCCGGACCGCTGCTCCCGCGGCCTCACCCTGCGCGGTCCACGACCCCGAGTGGGCAATGTCGGGGACATCGCCCACCGCACCGCGACACGCGGGCGCCGTACCCCCTGGGAACAGACAATCCAGGGCGATGACCCGGGCATTCTCCGAGACGGCATGGAGTGCCAGGTACGGCCTGGCCTGGCCCTTACAGCGGAAGGATGTTCCCCGCTCACGCGGCGCAACCCGACCTCATGATCGACTTAAGCTAAGCGGCATTGGATCCAGACCGCAGCTCCGCGGCCTCACCCTCCGCGTCCCACGGCCCCGGTTTGTGAACGTTTCCCGTTGCCAGGGCAACAGGAAACGTTCACAAAGGCTGGAGCCCGCGCCAGGACCCCACGTATCCCTTGATCGGCGATACAGCGGGAAGCCGTCCGAGCGGTCGAAGGAAACCAGGTCCTCGCGGTCCGGCATCACCCGATCCTGACGCCCCAGATATGGGACAAATCGGCGAAAACAATCGACGCGAAGCGTCGATTGTGGACAAGCCCGAAACCCCAACCCCAGATCTCTAGATCCGGAAGTCTGCCCAGCCGCTGACGACGCGGCGGCCCGGAATCGGGGCCTGGATCGCCCGCCGCCAGCCTGCCGGGTCGCCCGCACGGCGGTCGGCTTGGTCTGCGGTTGGGTGAGTGCCCCACACCGGTCGGGCGGGCGCATCGGTGCGCCCAACTTTTGAGCTCCACCGGGGCCGCGGTCCCGCCGCCGGCCCGCCCGGGTGCCCGCGGGAAGGGGTGGGGTTGTGAGACGCGGAGGGTGAGGCCGCGGGAGCAGCGGTCCGGACCACGACGAACATCGCGGTAGCCCAGATCTGCCTTGGAATGGATCCTCTAGATCAAACTAGGCTGAGCGGCATCGGGTCCGGACCACCGCGGGCGTCGCGGTAGCTCGGATCTTGCAAGAAGAAGGGCCCCGCACTGAGCGTGCGGGGCCCTTCCTGAGCGAGCGGCGGGCTAGAGGTACTGGCCCGTGTTGCTGACGGTGTCGATGGAGCGGCCGGCCTCGGCGCCCTTGCCACCGGAGACGAGCGTCCGGATGTACACGATCCGCTCGCCCTTCTTGCCGGAGATGCGGGCCCAGTCGTCCGGGTTGGTGGTGTTGGGCAGGTCCTCGTTCTCCCGGAACTCGTCGACGCAGGCGTCCAGCAGGTGCTGTAGCCGCAGGCCCTTGCGGCCCGACGACAGGAACTCCTTGATGGCCATCTTCTTGCCGCGGTCGACGATGTTCTGGATCATGGCGCCGGAGTTGAAGTCCTTGAAGTACAGGACCTCCTTGTCGCCATTCGCGTACGTGACCTCGAGGAAGCGGTTCTCCTCGGTCTCGGAGTACATGCGCAGGACGACCGCCTCGATCATCGCGGCGACGGTGGACTGCGAGTCGCCGCCGTGCTCGGTGAGGTCGTCGGGGTGCAGGGGCAGCCCGGTCAGGATGTACTTCGAGAAGATGTCCCGCGCGGCCTCGGCGTCCGGACGCTCGATCTTGATCTTCACGTCGAGGCGGCCCGGGCGGAGGATGGCTGGGTCGATCATGTCCTCGCGGTTGGACGCGCCGATCACGATGACGTTTTCCAGGCCCTCCACACCGTCGATCTCGCTGAGGAGCTGCGGGACGATGGTGTTTTCCACGTCGGAGGAGACGCCGGAGCCGCGGGTGCGGAACACCGAGTCCATCTCGTCGAAGAACACGATGACCGGCGTGCCCTCGCCAGCCTTCTCGCGGGCCCGCTGGAAGATCAGCCGGATGTGCCGCTCGGTCTCACCCACGTACTTGTTGAGCAGCTCAGGACCCTTGATGTTGAGGAAGTAGCTGGTGTGCTTCTCCTCGCCCCGGCCCTCGGCGATCTTCTTGGCCAGCGAGTTGGCCACCGCCTTGGCGATCATCGTCTTGCCACAGCCGGGCGGGCCGTAGAGCAGGATGCCCTTCGGCGGGCGCAGCTGGTGCTCCCGGAAGAGGTCGGAGTGCAGGAACGGCAGCTCGACCGCGTCACGGATCTGCTCGATCTGGGACTGGAGGCCACCGATGTCCTCGTAACCGACGTCGGGCACCTCCTCCAGCACGAGCTCCTCGACCTCGCTCTTCGGGATCCGCTCGTACGCGTACGCCGAGCGGGGCTCGATCATCAGCGAGTCACCCGCGCGCAGCGGCGCGCCGATCAGCGTCTCCGCGAGGTGGACGATCCGCTCCTCGTCGGCGTGGGACACCACCAGCGCCCGGTCACCCGGACCGCCTGCGGGGTGCTCCAGCACCTCCTTGAGCATGACCACTTCGCCGACCCGCTCGTAACCGAACGCGTCGACGATGTTGAGCGCGTCGTTGAGCAGGACTTCCTGCCCGCGCCGTAGCTCGTCGACGTCGAGTGACGGGGACACCGCCACCCGGAGCTTTCGCCCGCCGGTGAACACGTCGACGGTGCCGTCGTCGTGCTTGGCCAGGAAGACCCCGTAACCGCTCGGCGGCTGCGCCAGGCGGTCGATCTCTTCCTTGAGCGTCACGATCTGGGCCCGAGCCTCCTTGAGAGTGCTCACGAGCCGCTCGTTGTTTTCGGTCAGTCGGGCCAGCTGCGCCTGCGTTGCCGCTAGCCGCTCCTCGAGCTGCCGGACGTGTCGTGGGCTTTCGGTCAGCTTGCGCCGCACCAGAGCGAGTTCCTCCTGAAGGAACGCGACCTGAGTGGAGAGATCGTGGGCCTCCTTCTCCCACCGTGCGGCGCGCGAATCCGCGTCGTCGCTGCGTGCCACGTCCCACCTCCCCGGGGGGCTTGAACGTACTGCCATAACACTAACCGCTGTTACGGCTAATCGAACCTACGCAACACCCTCGTCACTGACTCTTGATCTGTATCGGCGGGTGAGCAGCAGTGGTAATGCCCGCCGAGCAGCGGTGCATTCCTCAAAGTGTCGGGCGTCCGACCATCGACGCGACGAGCCGGGCGAACTCCTCCAGGCGAGTGATTTGTCCGGCGCCGCCGTCGTCCAGGGTTTTTCCGAACCGGAGGGCGTCGTGACGCACCGAGTTGCCCTGGTCCTCGGCGGGCGCGGCAGGGTTGGGACCGGCCTCGTCGAGGGAGCTGAGCAGCAGGTACACGTCGATACTGTCGACCCGAGCCTGTCCGCCCGCGGTGCGCGTCAGGCGCCTACGACAGCCTACCTCGGTGACGCTCGAGAGCGGCACGACCCGCAGCGACGAGGTCATCGAGCCGGGCGGGCCGTCGCCGGGCGCCACATCCTCGCCGTGCCACAGGATGAGGCGGCTGCCGTCGCAGACCACGACCTCCTGCCAGACGCCGTTGACCTCGTTGACGAAGCGTTCGAGCGTGAAGCCGAGCACGGTGGCGCCGCGCAGCACCCCGCCGAGGGCCTCCAGGGCCACGTCGGGGTCGCGCAGGTAGGCCCGCGCCGCCGAGTCCAGGTCCTGGTACGGGGACCAGTCAGGAAAGACAGCGGGCAGCTCACCACCTCCGAACGCCGGCCTAGCCACTCGTGTCGGCCTCCTCACCCCGCTCGGGCGCGCCCAACGGCGGCGGGACCGCGGCCGCCGCCTTACGCGCCGCGTATGCCTCCGCGCCCTTGCTCGGCTTGCGGCGGCGCGGCGGGGCGGTGACGCCGGGCGCGAGGCGCCGGCTCGAGACCAGGAACGCCGTGTGGGCGATCATCCGGTGGTCGGGGCGCACGGCGAGTCCGTCGGCGTGCCAGTCGCGCACGAGGCTCTCCCACGCCCGCGGCTCGGTGAAGCAGCCGCGCTCGCGCAGGGCCTCGACGAGCT
Source organism: Phytohabitans flavus (assembly GCF_011764545.1). Taxonomy (GTDB): domain Bacteria; phylum Actinomycetota; class Actinomycetes; order Mycobacteriales; family Micromonosporaceae; genus Phytohabitans; species Phytohabitans flavus. The sequence goes on from NZ_AP022870.1 coordinate 3,867,099, forward strand.
CGGAGAGCTGGGGACCGTCGCCACGTACCCGATGAAGACGCCGCCGGGCACGAGCGCCCGCTCGACAAGGTCGAGCGGCTCCCACGGGGTGAGCATGTCCAGGATGATCCGGTCGAAGCCTGTTTCGTCGCATTCCACCACGTCGCCGACATGCAGGCTCCAGGCGGGGTGGGGGCCGCCGAAGAACGCCTCGACGTTCTTCCGGGCGATCGCCGCGAAGTCGTCCCGTACCTCCCAGGAGTGCAGCTCGCCGGACGTACCGACCGCGCGCAGCAGCGAGCAGGAGAGCGCACCGGAGCCGGCGCCGGCCTCCAGGACCTTCGCACCGGGGAAGATGTCGCCCATCGCGACGATCTGCGCCGAATCCTTCGGGTAGATCACCTGGGCACCGCGCGGCATCGACAGAACATAGTCGGACAGCAGCGGGCGGAGCGCGAGATACGCCGTACCGCCGCTGGATGTCACCACGCTGCCGTCCGGGAGGCCGATCAGCGCGTCGTGCTCCAGCGCGCCCCGGTGGGTGTGGAACGAGCGGCCGGGCTCCAGCACGATCGTGTGCATCCGGCCCTTGGGATCGGTGAGCTGCACCCGGTCGCCAGGGCGGAAGGGCCCGCGGTGGGCGGGCATCGAGTCGACGTCGGAGAGGGCGGCGGAGGTCACGTTGTCATCTTCCGGTTCGGTTCCAACAGCTGGGCGAGGTCGGCGACGTGGAGGACGCCGACGACATCGTCGCCCGCCGTGACGAGGTACTGCGCGCCGGGGTGCGCCTGGACCGCCTTGATCACCTGCTCGCCACTGGTCCCGACCGGGATCGTGTGAATGCCGTCGATCCCCCGGGCCACCGCGTCGACCGCCACCCAGGGGCGGCGCTCGGCGGGCACGGCCGCGGCGGCGGCCCGGTCGACGAGCGCGACGAGGCGACCGGCCGAGTCGGACACCCCGAGCGAGGCGCCCGCGTGGCCGGCGTCGGTGCCGCGCCGCTGGGCCTCGGCGAGCGGGGTACCGGTGGGGACGGAGAACACCGGGCGGGCCAGCCGCGCCAGGTCGATGAGCGGGAAGCGCCGGCTGATCTTGGCGACCCGGATCGCCTGACCGGCGCCCTGCCACATCGTGAACGCCACGAGCAGCATGAACACAAGCCCGAACGTGGACAGCACGCCGACCGCCGTCAACACCGCGACCGCGGCGGCGGTGCCGAGCGCCACGACCCGTCCCACCCAGCCGGCGACCTCAGTGCCCAGGTGGCGGTCGCGGCTGAGCGCCCACACCGCCGCGCGGAGCGCCCGGCCGCCGTCCAGCGGCAGCCCGGGCAGCGAGTTGAAGACCGCCACCACGACGTTGCTCACCGCGAGCTGGAAGGCGAGCTGGTTGATCAGCGTACGGTCGGGCAGCGCGAGCGTCGCCACGGTGGCGATCACGCCGAGCACCAGCGACACGGCCGGCCCGGCGAGCGAGACATAGAGGTCGACCTTCGGGCTGGGCGCGTCACGGTCCATCTCGGTGTATCCACCGAGGAGCTCCAGTGTGATGCCCCGCACGCCGATACCGTACCGGCGCGCCGTCAATGCGTGGCCGAGTTCGTGCAGGAGCACCGATCCGAGCAGGCAGACGACGAAACCGAACCCGATCGCATACCCCGCGGGCTGCGAAAGGTCCAGCTCACGGCGGACGAACTCGCCGTAGATGACCGTGACGAGGACGGCTAGCAGGAGCATCGAGGCATTCAGGTACACCGGGACGCCGAGCACCCGCCCGACGGCGAGACCCGGTCGGCGGTCGGTCCGGTCCTGCCGCGCGCGATCCTCCACCCCTCGATGCTACGGGTTGGTGAGCGCGCGAGCGCGTAGGTGACAGGCGGGGCGCGGTTCCGCGGCGATGTCGTACCCGTGCCATAGCCTCTTGTGCATGGCAGTCGCGGAGCTTGGTGAAGTCGAGGCCCTTGAGGCCCAGGAGCCCCGGGAGCCGGTCTACCCCTCGCTCTCCCCCTCCCGCGCGGCCGACTTCAAGACATGTCCCCTGCTCTACCGCTTCCGCACGATCGACCGGCTGCCCGAGCGGCCAAACCCCGACCAGGCCCGCGGCACGCTCGTGCACGCGGTGCTGGAGCGGCTCTTCGACCTGCCGCCGGCCGAGCGCACCCACGCGTCGGCCACCGGCCTCGTCACCCCGGCGTGGGAGCGGCTCGTCGAGGGGACGCCGCCGCTGGCCGAGCTGTTCGCGGAGGGCGAGCGGGAGGTGTTCCTCGCGTCGGCCGGCGAGCTGCTGGAGGGCTACTTCGCGGTCGAGGACCCGAGCCGCCTGGAGCCGGCCGAGCGGGAGAGCCTGATCTCCGCGGTGGTCGACGAGCGGCTGCTCATCCGGGGCTATGTGGACCGTCTCGACGTCTCCCCCGCCGGCGACCTGCGGGTTGTCGACTACAAGACGGGTGGCGCGCCGCGCGAGGCGTTCGAGGCGCGGGCGCTTTTCCAGCTCAAGTTCTACGCGCTGGTGCTGTGGCGCACCCGGGGCGTGGTGCCGCGCGTGCTGCGCCTGCTCTACCTACGCGACCGGGAGATCTGCGACTACGCGCCGGACCCCGAGGAGCTGGTCCGCTTCGAGCGCACGCTGCTGGCGCTGTGGCAGGCGATCGACCGGGCCACGGCCGAGCGCGACTTCCGCCCCAAGCCGAGCCGGCTCTGCGACTGGTGCAGCCACCAGGCGCTCTGCCCGGCCTACGGCGGCACGCCGCCACCGTTCCCCGAGCCCGGCGACGCGGCCGCGGAGGGCCGCACCCGGGCCGGCGCGAGCGAGTCCGGCACCGCTCTCATCCCGCAGGAGGATGACCGGCTCACCGCGGGCGACGAAGGAGAAGCGCCCCGCAGCGGATAGTTTCGCTGCATGACTCGCGTGGACGCTCCGGCGGCCGGCCGTCCCCTCTGGGGCGCCTGGCGTGAGCGGCTGCGCCTCGACCCGGCCACCCGGCGGGCGGGGATCTACGACGCGCTGCTCGCCGCCGGCATCGTCGCGATCGAGATCGTGCTCACCGCCACCGGCCCGCCGTCGCTGCGCGAGGCCGACTGGGGCACCACGGTCGGCTGGAGCCTTGTCGGCGGCCTCGCCCTGGCGCTGCGCCGGCTCAGCACGTGGGGCGCGATCGTCATCGTCCTGGGCACGGTCGCCGGATCGGTGGTGACCCACCACCAGCCGATCGCGGTGGGGGTGGCGATCCTTGTGCTGACGTACACGGCGGCCGCCCAGTTCGCCCTGCTGCGGGCCGCGGTCGCCAGCGCGCTGCTGTGGGGTCCGATCCTCGTGCTCAACCTCACCGCGCCCGCCAACGAGCCGCCGGACGGCATGTCGGTGCCGTACATCATGTTCCTGGACGTGCTCATCGGCATGGTCTGCTTCTTCGTGGGCCGCACCGTGCACGCCCGCCGCACCTCGGTCCTGGCGCTGGAGGAGCGGGCCCGGGTCGCCGAGCAAAACCAGCGCGCCCTGGCCGAGCAGGCCGTCGGCGACGAGCGCCGCCGCATCGCGCGCGAGCTGCACGACATGGTCGCCCACCACGTGAGCGTGATGGGGGTACTGGCGACCGGCGCCCGCCGCGTGCTCAGCCGCGACCCGGCCTCGGCCGACGAGGCGCTCGCCACGATCGAGGACACGAGCCGCGCCACGCTGCGCGAGATGCGCCGCCTGCTCGACGTGCTGCGCACCGACGCCGAGCCGGCCGCCGAGATGTCCCCCAGCCGGGTCTGGCCGGCATCGAGGCGCTTGTCGAGCAGGTACGCGAGGCGGGACTGCCGGTCGCGCTCCGGGTCGACGGCACACCCGGCCCGCTCGACTCCGGCGTGGCCCTCGCGATCTACCGGATCGTGCAGGAGGCGCTCACCAACGCGCTCAAGCACGCCGGCAACGCCACCGCGCACGTGCGGCTCAGCTTCGGCGTGTACTGGCTGATCGTCGAGGTCTTCGACACCGGCCGCGGCCCGGCACCGGGTACCGACCACGTCGGGCACGGGCTCGTCGGCATGCGCGAGCGCGTCGCCCTGTACGGCGGGACGCTCCGTGTCGGACCCCGGCCCGGTGGCGGTTTCCGGGTATACGCGAAGATCCCAATGGAACAGCCTTGACGGGGGGACGAGGGTGACTCAGGAACGGCCGGTACGGATCCTGCTCGCCGACGACCAGCCACTGCTGCGGACCGGTTTCCGCATGGTGCTGGGCGCCGAGGAGGACCTGGACATCGTCGGCGAGGCCGGCGACGGTACCGAGGCGGTCGACCTGGCCCGCCGGCTGCTGCCGGACGTGGTACTCATGGACATCCGCATGCCCCGCCTCGACGGCGTGGCCGCGACCCGCGCGATCGTCGACGCCCGCCTGCCGGTCCGGGTCCTCATCCTCACGACCTTCGACCTCGACGAGTACGTGGTGGGCGCGCTGCGGGCCGGCGCGAGCGGCTTCCTGGCCAAGGACGTGCCGGCCGAGGACCTGGTGACCGCGATCCGTACGGTGGCGGCCGGTGAGGCGGTGGTGGCGCCGCGGATCCTGAAGCGGCTGCTGGACCGGTTCGCGGACAGCCTCCCCGACCCCTCCGCCACCCCGCCGAAGGCACTCGACTCGCTCACCGAGCGGGAGCGCGAGGTGCTCGTCCAGGTGGCCCGAGGCCTGTCCAACGCCGAGATCGCCAGCGCGCTCTCGGTGAGCGAGACCACCATCAAGACCCACGTCGGCCACGTGCTCACCAAGCTCGGCCTCCGCGACCGCGTCCAGGCCGTCGTCCTCGCCTACGAGACCGGCCTGGTCCGCCCCGGCGCCTAGCCATTCATTCCTGAGAAAATTCCGAGCTACCGCGACGCCCGCGGTGGTCCAGACCGCTGCTCCCGCGGCCTCACCCTCCGCGCTTCACACCCCAACCCGCGGGCATCCCGGCGGGCCGGGCGGCCCGCGGGCCTCTGGAGATGGGCGCACCGATGCGCCCGCTCGACTGGCGCGGGGCCGGCGCCCCTTCGGGCCGGCTTCGCCGAGCCGAAGGGCGGAGTCGGCCTTTGTGAACGTTTCCTGTCGCCCCAGCAACGGGAAACGTTCACAAACCTTGTCCTGGATCCCCCAGGGAAGGTTGAGCGAGATCACCTCGGGTGACCACGTCGGCGGGCGGATGCGCGCCGCTCTGCTTCCCTGCGGGCAGCACCAGATCGTGGTACTTGGCTGTTGCTGTAGCGACAGCCAAGTACCACGATCTCGTGAACTGCTACCTATCGCGCGCGGGGACCGCGCCCGCCCTGGGTGGGCACCGCTGGCGTCGGCCCGTTTCAGTGATCGCGGTATCCAGCTGCCCCGGAGAGCCTGTCGCAGAATCGTCAGATTCGCCCGAACCGAGGGTCGCGTTGACTCTCGGTGCCCGCCGTTCGGCGGCCAGCGGCCGACCCGGCATGTTCCTCGACACACGCACTGCCCACGGGCCACCGCCACCCACCAGCGGGCGCGCGGCCGTGCGCAGCGGCCTTGCGCACTCGATCCAAGATCTCGACAAAATCCCTGATTCTGTTGCCTCCCGGCGCGGTTGAGGCAGCAAAATCAGGGATTTTGCTGTCATCGCGTGGCGCGCGGCGCGCGGCGGGTGGCGGGTGGCGGGTGGCGCGCGGCGGGTGGCGGGTGGTTGTGGAGCGCGGAGGGTGAGGCTGCGGGAGCGGCGGTCCGGACCACCGCGGACGTCGCGGTAGCTCGAATTTTGATCTTGGGTTGGATTTCGATGGAGCGCGGCGAGGTCTACGCGGCGTCGGTGCCGTGGGCCGTTTCGTACGTCCGGGGGCGACGGGCACTCCGCAGGGGGATGCGGGCGTACTCCTCTGGGGGAGGCCCGCGGCCCGGCGCACCACAGCGGGCGTACCTGAAGAGTCTCCGCAAGCACGACGGCGTGGGCGCTCGCGTGACCTAGCGTGAGATCCGTGATGGGCATTCGGGGGAAGGCCTGGCCACAGGCCTTGTGTGTGAGCCCGCTCAGGGGCAACCCTGAGCGGGCATCGGGGACCGCCCGCATCCAAAGGTGGGTTTCGAGTTCCCCCCGGGGGCGGACGATTCCGCGGCCCCTGGCCCCGAACATGGATGCTGCCGGCCGGAACACGTGTCCGGCCGGACCAGATTCTCTTGAGGGGGACCAGTGACGACGACGGTAGCCCGCGACACGCATGTGGCGGCCCGTGCGACGGACGTGTGGAAGGTGTACGGCACGGGCGAGGCCCAGGTGGTCGCGCTGCGGGGGGTGACCGCCGAGTTCGAGCGTGGTCGGTTCACCGCGATCATGGGCCCGTCCGGGTCTGGCAAGTCCACGCTGATGCACTGCCTCGCGGGGCTCGACTCGGTGTCCCGCGGGCAGGTGGCGATCGGCGAGACGGTGGTCACCGGGCTCGGTGACGCCGGCCTGACCAAGCTGCGCCGCGACAAGGTGGGCTTCATCTTCCAGCAGTTCAACCTGCTGCCCACGCTCTCGGCGAAGGAGAACATCCTGCTGCCGCTCTCGATCGCGGGGCGCAAGCCGGACCAGGCGTGGTTCGAAACGGTGATCGCCACGGTGGGGCTCGGCGACCGGCTCAGCCACCGCCCGTCCCAGCTCTCCGGTGGCCAGCAGCAGCGTGTGGCCTGCGCCCGCGCGCTCGTCGCCCGCCCCGAGGTGATCTTCGCGGACGAGCCGACCGGTAACCTCGACTCCCGCTCCGGCGCCGAGGTGCTGGCGTTCCTCCAGCGCTCCGTCCGGGAGTACGGGCAGACGATCGTGATGGTGACCCACGACGCGGTCGCCGCTTCGTATGCGGACCGCGTGGTCTTCCTCGCCGACGGTGCGATCGTCTCCGAGATCTTCGAGCCGACCCCCGAGACGGTGCTCGACACGATGAAGCGCCTCGACGTGCTGACCGGCGAGGCGGAAGCCTGATGATCCGCGCGACATTCAAGAGCCTGCTCGCCCGCAAGCTCCGGCTGGTGCTGTCGGGGCTGGCGGTGGTGCTCGGCGTGATGTTCGTGTCGGGGGCCTTCGTGCTCACCGACACGCTGGGCCGCTCGTTCGACGCGGTCTTCTCCACGGCGTATTCGCAGACCGACGTCGGCGTGGCCGCGAAGCCCAAGGTCGAGGTAAGCGAGTTCGAGGGCGAGGAGGCGGCGGCGCCGTTCCCGACCTCCACTGTGGACAAGGTGGCGGCGGTGCCGGGCGTGGCCAAGGCCACCGGCTACGTCTCCACCGACGGCGCCCGCCTCATCGGCGACAACGGCAAGGTGGTCACCTCGTTCGGGCCGCCGCAGCTCGGCGAGAGCTGGAACCCGGACGACGAGCTCATCGAGCTGCGCGAGGGCCGCGGGCCTACCGCGGACAACGAGATCGCCATCAACGCGACGCTCGCCGACGCCGCCAAGGTCACGCTCGGCGAAAAGGTCGGTGTCCTCACCCGCGAGCCGCGCCAGGACTTCACGGTCGTCGGCATCTTCGGGTACAGCGGCGGCCGGGACAGCCTCGGCGGTGTGCAGCAGGTGGAGTTCACGCCGCCGGTGGCGCAGAAGCTGATGCTCGGCGAGACCGGCGTGTGGAACGGCGTCATCGTCAAGGCCGCAAGCGGCGTCTCGCACGACAAGCTGCGCGACGACATCGCGGCCCAGCTCGGCGGCGACTACGAGGTGAAGACCGGCCAGCAGCTCGCCGACGAGGCGTCCGGCAGCCTCAAGCAGGGGCTGAGCTTCTTCAACAACATCCTGCTCGGCTTCGCCGGTGTGGCGCTGTTCGTCGGCATCTTCCTGATCCTCAACACGTTCTCGATCATCGTCGCGCAGCGGACCCGCGAGCTGGCCCTGATGCGGGCGGTCGGTGCGAGCCGGCGGCAGATGATCGGCTCGGTGCTCATCGAGGCGGTCGTGATCGGCCTGGTCGCCTCCGTGCTCGGCCTCGGCGCCGGTGTCGGGGTCGGCGCCTTGCTGGCATATGCCTTCGGCAGCCTCGGCGGCGGGCTGGAGATGGCGTCGGTGGGCGTGCCGGCCGCCGCGGTCATCAGCTCGTTCGTCGTCGGCCTGCTGGTGACGGTGGTCGCGGCGGTGCTGCCGGCACTGCGCGCCTCGCGCATCCCGCCGGTCGCCGCGATGCAGGAGGTCGCCACGCCCGACCGTCCACTCACGAAGGTCACCGTGGCCGGCGCGATCGTCGGCGCGGCGGGCGGGGCGCTGCTCGCGCTCGGCCTGAGCGGCAAAGCCGGCGGCGACTGGACACTGTGGACGATCCTGGGCGGCGTGCTCGTCACGTTCATCGGCGTGGCGCTGCTCACCCCGCTGATCAGCAAGCCGGTGGTGGGCCTGCTCGGCCGGATCTTCTCCTGGTCGGTGCCGGGCAAGCTGGGCCGTCTCAACTCCGGCCGCAACCCGCGGCGCACCGCCATCACGGCGGCCGCGCTCATGGTTGGCATCGCGCTGGTCACCGGCGTCACGGTGCTGCTCGACTCGGCGAAGTCGAGCATCACCAAGCTCGCCGAGAACACCATCAACGCCGACCTCGTCATCGCCGGGGTGCAGAGCGGGCCGCGCCCGCCGACCTTCGACCCGGCGGTGCTCGACGAGGTCAAGGCCATCCCGGGCGTACACACCGCGACGGGCATGTACGCGGACCTCGGCACGGTCAACGGCGAGAAGCAGTACCTGACCGCGGTCACGGACGTCGACGCGCTGCGCGACGTGTACCGGGCCGAGCCGTCGTCCGGGACCATCAGCTCGCTCGGCCCCGACCAGATGCTGGTGGACTCCAGCACCGCGACGGACATGGGGCTGTCGGTGGGCTCACGGCTGACGGTGCAGCTGTCGAGGGGTGAGGCGCACACGTACACGCTGTCGGGCATCTACAAGGAGTCCGACCTGTACGGCGGGTTCGTCATGCCGGAGCAGGCGACCAAGGACTTCGCGATGCCGCAGCCGACGCAGGGTTTCATCCAGCTCGACCCGGGCACGCCGGTGAGCCAGGTGGAGCGTCAGGTCGACCGGCTGCTCGCGGACAGCCCCGAGGTGTCGGTGGCCGACCGGAGCAAGTTCATCGAGCAGCAGACCAGCGGGTTCGACCAGATCCTCACGATGATCCAGATCCTGCTGGCGCTGGCGATCCTGATCGCGGTGCTCGGCATCATCAACACGCTGGCGCTGTCGGTGCTGGAGCGTACCCGCGAGCTGGGCCTGCTCCGCGCCATCGGCCTGCGCCGCGCGCAGACGATGCGCATGATCACGGTCGAGGCGGTGGTGATCTCGATGTTCGGAGCGATCCTCGGCGTCGTGGTCGGCACGGGCCTCGGCGCGGCGGTGGTCCGAGCCCTCCGGGACGACGGCATCACCGAACTCGTCCTTCCCTGGTCCCAGATGGGGCTTGCCGTGGTGCTGGCAGCGATCATCGGAGTGGTCGCCGCGATCCTGCCCGCGATCCGCGCCGCACGCCTGAACGTGCTCGGCGCCATCGCACACGAATAGCCCGGCGGGGGACAGATGGGGGCGGCTCGGGCGGGCCGCCCCCATCGGGTTTCTAGGGCATGGCGTCAGCGGCGGGACCAGGCGGCGGCGCGGATGTCGCGCAGCGCTTGGCGGCGGGTGTCGCCGCGGAGCGTGTCGATGTAGAGCTTGCCGTCGAGGTGGTCGGTCTCGTGCTGGAGCGCCCGGGCCAGGAAGCCGCTCCCGCTCACGGTCAGCGGCGTCCCGTACTGGTCGAAACCGTGCACGGTGGCGGACATGGCGCGGGGCGTCGGAAAGTACAGCTCCGGGATGGACAGGCAGCCCTCGTCGCCGTCCTGCGTCTCCTCGGACAGCTCGATCGTCGGGTTGACCACGTGGCCCACCTCGCCGTCCGCGTCGTACACGAACACGCGCGCGCTGACCCCGATCTGCGGCGCCGCGACCCCAGCCCGCCCGGGCGCGCCGAGCAGCGTGTCCATGAGGTCCGTGACCAGCGAATGTAGCTCGGCGTCGAAAGAGGTGACCGGTTCGGCCGGCGTACGCAGCACCGCGTCGCCCAGCAGCCGGATGGGCCGCATCGTCATGGCCGCCAGGCTATCCGGTTCCTTACGCCGTCTCCGTCAGGCCCCGCGCGTTTCCCTCAGTGGTCGCCGGCCAGGGTGGCGCGGATGGGGGCGGCCTTGGCAGCTGCCTCGGCGACCTCGGCGTCGGGGTCGCTGCCCCAGGTGATGCCGCCGCCCGCCCACAGGTGCAGCCGTTCCCCGTCGGCCGCCGCGGTGCGGATGGTCAGGCCCAGGTCGATCCTGTCGTGCCCGACCCACCCGAGCGCGCCCATGCTGGGACCACGCCCGACCGGCTCCAGCGCGGCGATCTCGGCGAGCGCGGCAAGCTTGGGCGCGCCGGTCACCGAGCCGCCGGGGCACATCGCGCGCAGCAGGTCGGCGAGGCCCAGCCCGGCGGCGGGCTCGGCGCAGACCACCGACTCGGCCTGCCAAAGATCGCACCAGCGGCGGATCGCGTACAGCTCGTCGACCCGCACCGACCCCGTGCGCGCGACCCTGGCCAGGTCGTTGCGCTCCAGGTCGACGATCATCACGTGCTCGGCCCGCTCCTTCGCCGACGTGAGCAGCTCGCGCCGCCCCGCCGCGGTCGCCGGGCGCGTCCCCTTGATCGGCCGGGTCACCACCCGGCCGCCGGACACCTCCACTAGCGTCTCCGGTGAGGCGCACCCGATCGCCCAGCCCGCGCCGGTGAGCACTCCCGCGTAGCGGGCGCCGCGCAGGCCGGCCAGCCGGCGCAGCGCGGGCAGTGGGTCGCCCAGGTAGGGGGCGGCGGCGTGGCCGACGACGTTCACCTGGTAGACGTCGCCGCGGGAGATGGCCGCGCGCACCTCCCGCACGGCCTCGGCGTGCGCCGCCGGGGTCCAGCTGGCCTGCCACTCCCCCACCCGCCAGGATGCGGCCGGGTCGTCAGCGGGCCCGGCCACCGGGCCGGGGATGGCCGGCGCCGGAATCGGTGCGCCGACCCGCGCGTTGACCAGGCCGGGGACGGCGTCGTATGCCACGACGACCAGGTCGGGGATGGCAGGCGCCGGGCTGGGCCGGCCGACCGGGGCGCCCGCCGCCCACGCCCCCGCGGCTGCCGACACGAAGACGGACGCGCCGGCCGCGGCACCGGGGCGGGCCGGCGTGTCGCCGATCCGACCCAGATCGCGCACGGGGAGTCCGTGGCGGTCGAGGAACGTTTGGAGAAGATTGAAGGGATCGCCACCGCTGTCGATCCGCCACTCAAGTCGAGAACGCTCTCTGAACACGCCGTGACGGGAAGACTGCGCCCCGCTGACAACGTTGGACTGAGTTGGAAGCGTTCCCAGTCCGACCGGTCCGAAGTGCCTCATACGAAGGGTGGATTCTCCCGTGTTAGTGCCATTACTTGTTCGAAAGAGTGTCGTTCTGCTTGGTAGCGTGCGTCACTGGTCATGTGAACCGTGACACAGCCCCCACAAGCCGTCCGGAGAACCCGATGTGCCCGCACCAAACGCCCTGTCCCTCCGCTGAAGCCACCGATAGGGAAGCCGCACGCGTCGTCGCATGCTTTCCCGAGCAAGGCTGGAGCCTGCTCTGCAATGGCGTGATCATCTTCGAGGACACCGGCGAGCTCCTGCCCGACGGTAGGACCATCGCCCCGCACCGCGGCCCGGCCCGCCACGCCCTGGCCGCCTGAGACAGGGCACGCTCCATCTGAGTGAGCATGCCACCCGCCTCGCCCCCAACGTTCGCGGGCTGAGGCTCTCGACGGACACTGTCGTCCCTCCCCGTACCCGCGCGGTTGATCAGGGAGTTAATGGGGCGACGCGCCGAGCGACACGCCCACCAACTCCCTGATCAACTCCAGCGAGCGCAGCGAGCCCTCAGGCGTACGAGTCGACCGGCGGGCAGGCGCAGACCAGGTTGCGGTCGCCGAAGGCGCCGTCTATGCGGCGGACCGGGGGCCAGTACTTGGCCGCGCGGTCTGCCGCCGACGGGTAGGCCGCCACCGACCTTGGGTAGGGGTGGGTCCACTCGTCCGCCGTGACCATCGAGGCGGTGTGCGGGGCGTTCGCGAGCGGGTTGTCGGCGCCCCACGAGGCGACCGTGTCGATCTCCGCGCGGATGGCGATCATCGCGTCGCAGAAGCGGTCCAGCTCGGCCAGGTCCTCCGACTCCGTCGGCTCGACCATCAGCGTGCCGGCCACCGGGAACGACATCGTCGGCGCGTGGAAGCCGTAGTCGACCAGGCGCTTGGCCACGTCGTCCACGGTGACGCCGGTCGCCTTGGCGAGCGGGCGCAGGTCGAGGATGCACTCGTGGGCGACAAGGCCCTTGCTGCCCGCGTACAGCACCGGGTAGTGCTCGCCCAGCCGCGCGGCCACGTAGTTCGCCGCCAGCACCGCCGCTCCCGTCGCCCGCATCAGGCCGTCCGGGCCCATCATCCGCAGGTACGCCCACGGGATCGGCAGGATGCCCGCCGAACCGAATGGGGCAGCCGAGACGGAACCAGCCGCCGAACCCGACGCCGGCAGGAACGGCGCGAGGTGCGCGCGCACCGCCACCGGCCCCACCCCCGGCCCGCCGCCGCCGTGCGGGATGCAGAAGGTCTTGTGCAGGTTGAGGTGCGACACGTCGGCGCCGAAGCGGCCCGGCTTGGCGTACCCGACGAGGGCGTTGAGGTTTGCCCCGTCGACGTACACCTGGCCGCCGGCGTCGTGCACCTTGGCGCAGAGCGAGGCGATGCCGGTCTCGTACACGCCGTGGGTGGACGGGTACGTGACCATGACGGCGGCCAGCGACTCGCCCACGTCCGAGATCTTGCGCTCCAGGTCGACCAGGTCGACGTTGCCGTCCGCGTCGCAGGCCACGACCACCACGCGCATACCGGCCATCACCGCGCTCGCCGCGTTGGTGCCGTGCGCGCTGGACGGGATGAGGCACACGTCGCGGGCGGTGTCGCCGCGGGACAGGTGGTACGCCCGGATGGCCAGCAGGCCGGCCAGCTCACCCTGCGAGCCGGCGTTGGGCTGGACGCTCACCGCGTCGTACCCGGTGACCTCGGCCAGCCACCCCTCCAGCTGGGAGATCAGCTCGGTGTACCCGGCCGCCTGGTCCGCCGGCGCGAACGGGTGCACATTCGCGAACTCGGGCCACGTCACCGGCTCCATCTCGGTGGTGGCGTTGAGCTTCATCGTGCAGGAGCCGAGCGGGATCATGCCCCGGTCCAGCGCGTAGTCCTTGTCGGCGAGCCGTCGCAGGTAGCGCAGCATGGCCGTCTCGGAGTGGTGGCTGTGGAAGACCGGGTGGCTCAGGTACTCCGACGTGCGCGGCAGCGGCACCGAGGCGGTCACCGGATCGACCGGCTCGACGCCGAACGCCGCCCACACCTCCGCCAGATCCGCCGGAGTGGTCGTCTCGTCGCAAGCGATACCCACGGCGTCGGCGGAGACCAGCCGCAGGTTTACGCCGCGCGCGGCGGCAGCGGCGACGACGTCGGAAGCCCGACCGGGCACGACGGCCGTCACCGTGTCGAAGAAGTCGTCGGACGCCAGGGTGACGCCGCCCGCGCGGAGGCCGGCGGCGAGCGTGGCGGCGCGGTCGGCCACCCGGGACGCGATCGCGCGCAGGCCCTCGGGACCGTGGTAGACCGCGTACATGCTGGCCATCACGGCGAGCAGCACCTGGGCGGTGCAGATGTTGCTGGTCGCCTTCTCCCGGCGGATGTGCTGCTCGCGGGTCTGGAGCGCCAGCCGGTACGCGGGGGCGCCGTCGGCGTCGCGGGAGACCCCGACCAGGCGGCCGGGCAGCATCCGCTCCAGGCCCGCGCGGACCACCAGGTAGCCGGCGTGCGGGCCGCCGAATCCCATGGGTACCCCGAAGCGCTGTGTCGTGCCGGCGGCGATGTCCGCGCCGATCTCGCCCGGCGGGCGCAGCAGCGTGAGCGCGAGCAGGTCGGCGGCGACGGTCACCAGCGCACCGGCCGCGTGGGCCGCGTCGATCAGTGCGGCGTGGTCGCGCACCGCCCCGGAGGTACCGGGGTACTGGAGGTGCAGCCCGAAGAACTGCTCCGGCAGCGGCTCACTGTCGAGATCCAGGACGAGCACCGAAAGGCCCAGCGGCTCGGCGCGGGTGCGGATCACGTCGACGGTCTGGGGCAGGGCGTCGGCGTCCACCACGTACACCTGGCTGGTGCTCTTGCTCGCGCGGCGGGCGAGGGTCATCGCCTCGGCCGCGGCGGTGGCCTCGTCGAGCATCGACGCGTTCGCGGTGGTGAGGCCGGTGAGGTCGGCCACCATGGTCTGGAAGTTGAGCAGCGCCTCCAGGCGGCCCTGGCTGATCTCCGGCTGGTACGGGGTGTACGCGGTGTACCAGGCCGGGTTTTCCAGGACGTTGCGGCGGATCACGGCCGGCGTGTGCGTGCCGTAGTAGCCGAGTCCGATCATCGAGACCGCCACCGTGTTGCGGGAGGCGAGCGCACGCAGCTCGGCGAGCGTCTCCTCCTCGCTCGCGGCCGGCGGCAGGTCGAGCCCGTCGTGCCAGCGGATGACCTCGGGGATCGCGGCGTCCATCAGCTCGTCGAGCGAGCCATACCCCACGGCCTCCAGCATGCGCCGCTGCTCGGCGGCGGAGGGTCCGATGTGGCGAGCGGAGAAACTCATGGGCGACTCCCGGGAAGGTCGGCTATCCAACCTCCCCCTCTGTCGCACCCAGTGCGCTCCAGAGTCGCCTGCCCTCGCGGTCCTTTTGCCTGAGAGGTTCCGGGGAGGATTTGCCCCTTCGGCGCCGTGTAACGGTCTCTCCCGCGCGGGTAGTACCGGCGCGTCCAACTTACCAGCGCCTGTGTTTCGCGGGGGTGACGCCCACTACGGTGGGCGCGTGACATACGAAGCCGCGGATGACCGCTACGAATCCATGACCTACCGCCGCGCCGGGCGCAGCGGGCTCCGGCTGCCGGCGATCTCGCTCGGGCTGTGGCACAACTTCGGCCATGGGCGCCCGCTCGACACGCAGCGGGCGATCCTGCGCCGCGCGTTCGACCTCGGCGTGACGCACTTCGACCTGGCCAACAACTACGGGCCGCCCGGGGGCGCCGCGGAGGAAAACTTCGGGCGGGTCCTCGCCACGGACTTCCAGGCGTACCGGGACGAGGTGATCATCTCCTCGAAGGCCGGCTACTACATGTGGCCCGGGCCGTATGGCGAGTGGGGCTCCCGCAAGTACCTGGTCTCCTCGCTCGACCAGTCGCTGCGCCGGATGGGCCTCGACTACGTGGACATCTTCTACCACCACCGCCCGGACCCGGACACTCCGATCGAGGAGACGATGTCGGCGCTCGACCACATCGTGCGCTCCGGCAAGGCCCTCTACGTCGGCATCTCCAACTACAACTCGGAGCAGACCGCGGCCGCCGCGGCGGTGCTGCGCGACCTGGGCACTCCGCTGCTGATCCACCAGCCGTCGTACTCGATGGTCAACCGGTGGATCGAGCGGGACGGGCTGCTCGGCACCCTGGAGGAGGCGGGCGCGGGGTGCATCGCGTTCAGCCCGCTCGCCCAGGGCCTGCTCACCGACCGCTATCTCGCCGGCGTCCCGGTGGACTCGCGGATCGGCACCGGCGGGTTCCTCAAGGAGAGCGCGCTGACCGAGGAGACGATGGGCAAGGTCCGCGCGCTGGGCGAGATCGCGGCACGCCGTGGGCAGTCCCTCGCCCAGCTCGCGCTCGCCTGGGCGCTCCGCGACCCGCGCATGACGAGCCTCATCATCGGGGCCAGCAGCGTCGCCCAGCTCGAGGCGAATGTGGCGGCGCTGGACAACCTGGCGTTCACCGACGACGAGCTGGCGGAAATCGAGAAGTACGCGACCGAGTAGGGCACCCCCGGGAGGGCTCGGCGAAGGTCGAGCCCTCAGCCGGCGCGGCGGCGGGCCCGGCGGGCGGCGAGCTCGTCGCCCACGGCGCCCGCGTCCGCCGCATCCTCTTCCTCGGCGAGCTCTGTGGTCACCGGGGCGCCGGCGGCCGGCTCGGCGGGCAGGTGCGAGAGCGAGCCCTGGATCTCCTTGAAGGCGCCGCCGATCGCGATGCCGAAGACGCCCTGGCCGCCCTGGAGCAGGTCGACGACCTCCTCCGGCGAACGGCACTCGTACACCGTCGTGCCGTCCGAGATCATCGTGATGCCGGCCAGGTCGCCGACGCCGCGGGAGCGGAGGGTGTCGATCGCCTTCCGGATGTTCTGCAAGGAGACGCCGGCGTCGAGCAGCCGCTTGACCACCTTGAGGACCACCAGGTCGCGGAACGAGTACAGGCGCTGCGTGCCCGACCCTGACGCGTCCCGGATGCTCGGCACCACCAGGGCGGTGCGCGCCCAGTAGTCGAGCTGGCGGTAGCTGATCCCGACCGCGTGGCAGGCGGTCACACCGCGATATCCGACGGTGTCGACCTCTACGCCGCCCTCGGCGACGGAGGAGGAACCCTCATCCATGTGGCAACCTCCCAAACGGGGCTGTGCTGGCCGCGCTCGCTGTGCTCGCGAAGCCCTTCCGAGCCGGGCCAACGGCGCCAACCCTATAGCGCACCTGGAGGGTTGCCGGGGAGGCTTTCGTGCGACACGCCGCCTGCGGGCGACGAGTCACACACCTCTACCCCGCGAAGTCCTCCGGGCGCACCTGCTCCAGGAACTCCCGGAACTTCTCCACCTCGTCTTCCTGCTCATCCGGAATGACGATGCCGGCCTCACTCAGCACCTGGTCCGAGCAGCGGATCGGGGCACCCACACGGAGCGCCAGCGCGATCGAGTCGCTCGGCCGGGCGGAGACGCGGAGTCCGTCGCCGATCAGCAGGTCGGCGTAGAACACGTTTTCCTTCAATTCCGTGATCTCGACCGCGCGCAACGGGGCCTTCAAAGCCGCCAGTATGTCGCGCAATAGGTCGTGTGTAAGTGGCCGGGCCGGTTTGACGCCCTGCTGCTCGTACGCGATCGCGGTGGCCTCGACCGCACCGATCCAGATCGGCAGGTAACGGTCGCCCTCGACCTCCCTGAGCAGCACGATCGGCTGGTTGCTGGGCAGCTCCACCCGCACCCCGACCACGCTCAGCTCGCGCACCGCCGCCTCCGTGTGGTTGTGTCTTCCCGCCCTCACCGTCACGGTACACGGACCGCCGGTGGCCCGTCCCCCGCGGTTTGTGTCAACGACACGTAGCCGTTGACACAAAAGAACTCATCGCCCCATTGCCTCACGCAGTCCCACCCGTACCAGTGCCGCGTGCAACTGCTGTGAGAGGCGCACCAGGTCATCGGCGGTATGGTCGGCGCGGGCCCGTGCGGCCGGGTCATTCTGCCGCGCCAGCGGCGCCAGCAGCTGGGTGAAGAGACCCACCTCACGGTCGGCCGCCGAGCGGAAGGCGCGCAGGTGCCGGGGCTCGATCCCGAACGCGGCGAGGCCGGCCACCGCCTTGGCGATGGCGAGGCCGTCCGCGTCGTAGCGCCCCGGGGCGATCGGGGTGAGCAGCCCCAGCCGCTCGATCTCGGTGAGGGTGGTTTCGTCCAGCCCCGAGCGCTCGACGAGCTGCTCGCGGCTCAGGCGCGAGTCACCCTCCGGAGCGGGGCCCACGGCCACGAGGCGCACCGGCGCGGGCGCGGCGGCGTCGCGCGAGGCGAGCTGGTCGCGGATCACCTTCAGCGGCAGGTACTGGTCACGCTGGGCGCTCAGCACGAACCGCAGGCGCGACACGTCCTCCCAGCTGTACTTGCGGTAGCCGGCCGCCGTGCGGCGTGGCTCGACGAGCCCCTCGGCCTCCAGAAAGCGCAGCTTGGAGATTGTGGTGTCGGGAAACTCCGAACGCAGCTCGGCAAGCACCTCACCGATGCTCATCAACGCCGGCGGGGGCGTTGGCGACCCCGCCGACGACGCTGGCGAAGCCGACACCTGCTACCTGACGTCCTCGTCCGGGCGCGGCCCGGCGATGAACACCAGCCGGAACTTGCCGATCTGCACCTCGTCCCCATTGCTGAGGGTGGCCGCCTCGACCCGCTCGCGGTTGACATACGTCCCGTTGAGGCTCCCCACGTCGCGCACGGTGAAGGTACCGCCGTCGCGGTGGAACTCCGCGTGCCGCCGCGAGACCGTCACGTCGTCGAGGAAGATGTCGCTGTCCGGGTGGCGCCCGCTTGTCGTCACGTCATGGTCGAGCAGGAAGCGCGCGCCCGCATTCGGACCCCGCCGGACGACGAGCAACGCCATGCCGGGCGGCAGCGAGCCGGACATGCGGCTCGGCACCACGTCCGCGTCGGGACCCTCGAGAACCTCGTCGAGCGAACCGAGGTTCAGCGTGGACGTGACGTCGAGTGGGGGAAACTCGTCGTCTGGGCGAGTCATCTGACCACCTCACGGATCTATTCGGGCAGCGCTGAAACAACGGTTCCGGCTCGACTGGGCGAGCCTAGCCAGCGCCGAAATAAAGGGTCAACCAGACGCGCGGGCAAAGCCACGCAGTGTCAGCTCGCCGTCAGATCACGGTACGCCGCAGCGGTCAACAGCCCGTCGACTGCGGCCGGATCGGCCGGCTCGATCTCGACAAGCCAACCCTCGCCGTACGGGTCGGTGTTGATGACCTCCGGCTCCTCGACCAGCTTCTCGTTGCGCGCGACAACCGTGCCCGTGAGCGGCGCGTAGATCTCCGACACGCTCTTGGTCGACTCGACCTCGCCGAACGCCTCCCCCGCCGCCACGGCCGCACCGGGGTCGGGCAGCTGGACGTAGACGATGTCGCCGAGCGCGTCCTGGGCGAAGTGGGTGATACCCACCCTGACCGGCCCACCGCTCGTCCCGGCCACCCACTCGTGCTCGGCCGTGTATCGCAGGTCCTCGGGGATCACTGGCGGTCCTTAAGGTCAGGAGGTGGGGCGAGCGTGCTGGAGGCTGGTCGGAGCACGGAGGGCCGACACGTCGACCACATCGTGCTCTTGGACGATCACCGTACCGTTGTCGTTTCCCACCGACTCCACCACCCCGCCAGGTATCTTCAGCGCGGTCTCCATGGTCCGAGGCTCGCCGATGACCGTGATCGTGTAAGGGGCGGAGAGCTTGCGCCCGTCCACCTCGATGCCACCATCCCGGTCGAGAAACCAGGTCGAGGCCACGATCCGCGCCGCCGTACCGTCGGCGCCGCTGATCTGCATCGCCTCCGCGCCGGCGCCGCGCAGCTCCTGCACCGCGTCGAGGATCGCCGAGGCCTCGATCCGGTCCGAACCCTCCTGGAACACCACGGTCAGCCCCGGCCCCCGCGCCGGCAGCGTGCCGGCGAGCACGCCGAGCTCGTCCGCCCGCCGGGTGGCCTCGTCGAGCGCCGCCTGCCGCCCCTCCGCACCCGAGGTGAGCTGGCGCTGGCTGTCCTCCAGGTCGGCGATTTCGCCGCGCAGCCGCTCCTCGCGCGCCTCCAGGTCGGAGAGGATGCGCACCAGGTCCTCCTGCCGCGCGGACGCGAGGCCGGAGTCGGCTGTGTTGCTCTTGACCTGTACCACCAGCGTGAAGCCGAGCAGCGCGAGCAGCACGGCGATGACCACGGTGGCCGAGCTGACCCGCCGCTTGGCCGCCGCCGGCCGCGCACTCTCCGCGCGCTCACCATCAGGCAAAGCTTCAGCTGGTACGGGCGCCGCGTCACCGGGCGCGGTCTGCGGCTCGGGCTCGGGGCGGGGCTCCGGCAGCCGCTGCGTCTCCTCGGTGTCAGGCTTCGGCGGTCCGGGCAGCCGCTGGGTCTCCGCGTCAGCGTCCCCGTCCGCCTCCGGCCACCCGGTACCCGATGGCTTGTGCCCTTCGCTCACGGCCGTCCTCGCTTCGCTGCGGGCGGCCGCGAGGCTCCAAGTCGGCTGTGCCCGATGATTCGCTCGCTGCGCTCGCTCATGTCTTCTATGCCTTGAAGAGCCGCCGGCGGATGGCCGCCACGTTGCCGAAGATCCGCACGCCGAGCACCACGACCACGCCGGTGGAGAGCTGCCCGCCCACGCCGAGCTGGTCACCCAGGTACACGATCAGGGCCGCGACAAGCACGTTCGAGATGAACGAGATGACGAACTGCTTGTCGTCGAAGATCCCGTCGAGCCGGGCGCGGACGCCCCCGAACACGGCGTCGAGCGCGGCCACCACCGCGATCGGCAGGTACGGCTGGAGCGCCGCCGGCACCGTCGGGTCCAGCAGCACGCCGAGCACGATGCCGGCGGCCAGGGCGAGTACCGCGATCATGCGGCGCTCCCAGGGCCTGCGTAGGGGTGCTTCATTTCCCGCCTTCCGTGGTGCGAGGGGTGGGCGTGGCGGTGGGCGACGGCGTCGCGTAGCGCAGCTGCGGGTCCGACGCGGCCGGGAGCGTGAGGTCATCGACCCCGCGTACCGAGAAGGACATGCCCTCGTCCTCCACCAGCGCCCGGAAAAGCCGTGCCGTCGCGCTGTCCTTGAAGTCGTCCTCCATCTCGTCGGGTCCGATCGCGCGCACCACGTACGGGCGGTTGACCGGCCGGAAGTCGACCAGGATAGCCGAGCCGGCCGCCCGGATGGTCGAGGTGGCCGTGAGCCGCTGGTCGTTGATCGAGATGGCCTCGGCGCCGGCGCTCCACAGCGCGTTCGCGACCTCCTGAAGGTCGCGGTCGAGCACCCGGCCGAGGTCGGGCTTGCCGGCGCCGGTGACCGCGTCGACCGCGTCCGGCGCGTCGTCCAGCCGCACCTCCACGCCGTCACCGCGCACCCGGGCCAGCCCGGCGGCCGCCTCCTGGTCGCGCAGTCTCGCCGCGTCGCGGTCGTCCAGCACCGCGTCGCGCTGGCGGGACACCTCGTCGCGCAGCTGGTCGGCGTCGCGCTGGAGGTCGTCGGTGGCCGCCTGGCGCTGCTCGATCTGCTCGACCAGGCCGGCCCGCGCCTGGCTGCGGGAGGGCTCCTCGGCCATCGTCTGCCGGTACGCCACCACGAGCAGGAAACCGACCACCACCAGCGTCAACGCGCTCACCACGCGGATGCCGGTGGCCTGCCAGCCGCGCGGCTCGCCGGTGAGGGCCTTGCGCTTGGCCGCGTCCGCGTACCCCTGGTCGAGCGGGTTGCGGAACAGGTCGGTGAGGAAGTCCGGCGTGTACACCCGGGGCTGTTCCTGCTGCTGCTCGCTCCGCTCGCGCGGGTCCTGGGCCTGCTCGCTCACCGCTGGGCCGTCCGGACAGCACGGACGAGCTGGGCGGCCTGCACGACGTAGAGCGCCGCGGCGACCCAGTAGAGGACAAGCCCCCACCACGCGAGCCCCCAGCCGATCGGGAACGCGACCGGCGCCGCACCGTCGGAGGCGTGCGCGAGCAGCAGCACCGGGAACGCGGCCAGGATGATGAACGTCGCCGTCTTGCCCACGTAGTGCACGGGCGGCGGCCCGTACCCGTACCGGCGCAGCACGCCGAGGCTGGCGATCAGCACGACCTCGCGGGCCAGCAGCGCGGCGGTGAACTGCCACGGCACCACCTCGCGCACCGTGAACGCGACGAGCGTGGCGAGGATGTACAGCCGGTCGACGGCCGGGTCGAGCAGCTCGCCGAGGCGGCTGACCTGGCCGATGCGGCGGGCCACGTACCCGTCGACCCAGTCGGTGGTGCCGCCGATGGCGAGGACGATCACGGCGGCCACGTCGGACTGCGGCCCCAGCAGGAGATAGAGGAAGAGCGGCACGCCGAGCAGGCGGACGAAGCTGATCCCATTCGGGATGGTGAGGATCCGGGAAGCCTGGGCGCCTTGATGCGACACCGAGCCACTCCCTCCGCTTCCCCCCTTTGCAGCGGTTGAACTATATCCGCCTCACCTTTGGGGGGTGCGCGGCACACCCCGGCTGACCTCCAGCGGCTGGCTACTTAACCGGTTGATTTGACACAGACATTCATCTACGCTGATCCGGTCACCCAGGGAGCCGGGTGGTCTCCGCGTGGGGCTTGGGCAGAGCCCCCCCGTTCAACCGCCCTTTGGGCTCCTTTTCGAGGTGATCCATGAAAAGAAAGATCGCGATCGTCGGCGCGGCGGCCCTCGCCCTGCTCGCGTCGGTCATCTTCTTCGTCAAGCCGGCGGACGCCGCCGTGGGCCTGCGGGTCAGCGGCGGCCGCATCGTCGAGGCCAACGGCACCAACGTCGTCATGCGCGGCGTCAGCCACCCGCACGTCTGGTACACCAACCAGACAAGCTCGTTCGCGAACATCAAGGCGCTGGGCGCCAACACGGTACGGGTGGTGCTCGGCAGCGGGCAGCGCTGGGGCCCGAGCAACGACCTCTCCACGGTCGTCAACCTGTGCCGCGTGAACCGCCTGCTCTGTGTGCTGGAGGTGCACGACACCACCGGGTACGGCGAGGAGGGCGCGGCGGCCACCCTCGACCAGGCGGCCAGCTACTGGATCAGCCAGCGCAGCGCGCTCGCCGGCACCGAGAACTTCATCGTCATCAACATCGGCAACGAGCCGTTCGGCAACAACGCGAGCGTCTCGGCCACCTGGCCCACCGCCACGTCCAGCGCGATCAGCCGCCTCCGCGGCGCCGGCTTCGAACACCTGATCATGGTGGACGCGCCGATGTGGGGGCAGGACTGGCAGTTCATCATGCGGGACAACGCGCAGACCGTGTTCAACGCCGACCCGCAGCGCAACACCGTTTTCTCCATCCACATGTACGGCGTCTTCGACACCGCCGCGGAGATCCAGGACTACCTGGGCCGCTTCCGCACGGCGGGCCTGCCGATCGTGGTCGGCGAGTTCGGCCACAACCACTCAGACGGCAACCCGGACGAAGACACCATCATGTCGTACACCCAGACCAACGGCATCGGGTACATCGGCTGGAGCTGGAGCGGCAACGGCGGCGGCGTCGAGTACCTCGACATGGTCACCAGCTTCAACCCGGCCCAGCTCACCTCGTGGGGCCAGCGCATCTTCAACGGCGCGAACGGCATCCGCCAGACCTCACGCGAGCTGACCTGGTTCGGCGGCGGCCCGACCACCAGCCCGACGACCGGCACGCCGACCACCCGCCCGCCGACCACCCCGCCCACCACTCCCCCGACGACGCCACCGCCCGGCCGCGGCTGTACCGCGACGTACTCGGTGATCGGGCAGTGGCAGGGCGGCTTCCAGGGCGAGGTGCGCGTGACCGCCGGCAGCGCCGCGATCAGCGGGTGGACCGTCACCTGGGCCTTCCCGTCCGGGCAGAGCGTCAACCAGTCCTGGAACGCGCAGGTCAGCTCCAGCGGCGCGAACGTGACCGCCCGCAACATGACCTACAACGGCAACCTGGGCGCGGGCGCGAGCGCGACGTTCGGCTTCATCGGCTCGTGGAACGGCACCAACACCAACCCCACACCTACCTGTAGCGCCACCTGATCTCAGCTGTTTCAAGGGGCCTCGCCGCGCTCGCGGCGGGGCCCTTCCGCATGCAATAAACCGCAGGACCCGTGCAGAAAAGTGCATGGTCAGGCCGCTCACCTTGGCAAATGATGATCGTCGTGGGAGTCACTGTCTGGAACGAAGGTCGCCATGAACGCACCAAGCCGGAGATGGCCAAGATCTACCCGGATGGCATTCACGGTGCGATCGCCGGCGGTCTCCGTTCGGCCCTGCCGGACCTGGAGATCCATACCGGCACGCTCGACGAGCCAGCCCAGGGCCTTCCCGAAGAGCTACTCGAACAGACCGACGTGCTCCTCTGGTGGGGTCACACCGCGCACGACAAGGCCGACGACGCGCTTGTCGACCGCATCGCGGCCCGGGTGCTCGGCGGAATGGGCCTCGTCGTGCTCCACTCCGGGCACTACTCCAAGATCTTTCGAAAGCTCATGGGCACCACCTGCTCGCTCTCGTGGCGCAATGACGGGGAACGCGAGCTGGTGTGGACGATCAACCCGGCTCATCCGATCGCGGCCGGCGTCGACCAGCCAATTGTCATCGCCGAGCAGGAGATGTACGGGGAACCGTTCGACATCCCCGATCCGGACGAGATCGTATTCATCAGCTCCTTCGCCGGCGGCGAAGTCTTCCGTTCCGGTGTGACGTTCCGCCGCGGCCGAGGCCGCGTCTTCTACTTCAGTCCCGGCGACGAGGCGTACCCGGTCTACCGGAATCCGCAGATCCAGCGCGTCCTCGCGAACGCCGTGCGCTGGGCCATGCCCGGCTCCGCCGTCGTGCCCCCGCCGAGGCGGTCAGAGCAAACCGAGAGAGGTACTGATGCCGAGAGTTGTCAGCTTCACCGCCGCGCGAGTCGCCGAGGTGGTGGAGGAGCCGGCGCGTCCCCTGAACGAGCAGGACGTACGGCTGCGCACCCTGTTCTCCGGCATCTCCGCCGGCACCGAGCTGACGGCCTACCGAGGGACGAACCCCTACCTCTCCAAACAGTGGGACGGCGAGCGCCGCCTGTTCGTGGACGGCACGGCCTCCCGCGAGTACCCGCTGGTCGGCTGGGGGTACGAGGAAGTCGGCGAGGTCGTCGAGATCGGGACCGGCGTCGAGGGCGTGTCGGTCGGCGACCGGATCTGGGGCACCTGGGGGCACCGGAGCGAGACCGTCGTGACCGCCGAGTACGCCCGCGCCCGCGTGCTGGCCCCGGACGTGGACCCGCGGGTCGGGATGTTCTCGCAGATCGGCGGCATCGCGCTCAACGTCGTGCTCGACGCGGACATCCACGTCGGCGAGACCGTCGCCGTCTTCGGCCTCGGGGTGCCCGGTCAGCTTGTCGCGCAGCTCGCCCGGCTGAACGGCGCTCGGGTGATCGCGGTCGACGGTGTGGCGTCCCGCCGCGAGCTGGCACTGAAGCTCGGCGCGGCGGAGGCGCTCGATCCCGCGGACGGTGGGGTCGCGGAGCAGATCCGCGCCCGCACCGGCGGCCGGGGCGCGGACGTCTGCCTGGAGGTGACCGGCAACTACGCGGCGCTCCACGAGGCCATCCGCTCGGTGGCGTACAGCTCGCGCGTCTGCGCCGCCGGGTTCATGCAGGGCGACGGCGTCGGGCTGCGGCTCGGCGAGGAGTTCCACCACAACCGGGTACAGGTCGTGTCGACCCAGATCTCCGGCGTGGCGCCGGCTTTGCAGCACCGCTGGGATCGCTTCCGGCTCGACAGCACGGCGATTTCCCTCGCCTCGTCGGGCACTTTGCGGGTCACCGATCTCATCAGTCACACATTTTCGCTGGAGCAGGCCCCGAGGCATTCGAACTGCTCCACAAGGCGTCACAGGACGTCCTGCAGGTGGTACTTGCAGGCGCAGGCGTGACCTTCCGAGCTTGAGGTCGTCGCACCCACGGCGACGATGACGCACAACTCAGCGGAGTCAAGATGATCAATCTATCGCACCGCAGTACCTATAAATCGCACAGTCGGCGCTGGCGGATTGTCGTCGCGGCGGCGGCCGTAGTGCCGCTGCTGCTCGCCGGTTGCTCCTCTTCGGAGCCCGAGGAAGATGTGCCGGCGGGCGAAATCGGCGGCACGCTCAACTATTGGGTTCCCCTGGACACCGTCGACGACGCTACCGTCGCCGATTACACCCGGCTTTACGTCGACCCGTTCAAGAAGCAGTATCCGAACGTCGAATTCAAGCTCAGCCCGCAGAACAACGAGGGACTGACGCAGAAGACCCAGACGGCGCTCGCCGCGGGCCAGGCCCCGGACATCATTCCGCTGAACTCGACGCTCGCCATCCCGTTCGCGGAGGCCGGATACCTGGCCGATCTCGGCAAGCTCGCCGAGGACGAAGGCTGGAAGGACAAGATCTTCCCCTGGGCGATGGACATGGGGGTCATCGACGGAAAGCTCGTCGTGATGCCGGTGAGCTACGAGACCCTCGTGCTCTTCTACAACAAGACGCTTTTCGAGAAGAACGGGTGGAAGCCGCCGACCGACCGCGCGTCGCTGGAGGCGCTCGCGGGCCAGATGCAGGCGGCCGGGATCGTGCCGTTCGCCAACGCCAACGCTGACTACGCGGGCGCCACCGAACACGTGCTGTCGTGCTTCTTCAACCAGGTCGCCGGCCCGGGCAAGATCTACGACGCGCTGACCGGCAAGATCCCGTTCACCGACCAGGCGTTCGTCGACACGGTCGATCTGATGGTCGACTACTTCAAGCGGGGCTACTTCCAGGGCGGCGTCAAGCAGTACTTCTCGACGCCGGACACGCAGAAGATGGCCAAGCTCGCCAACGGCGGTACCGGCATGTTCGTGTCGGGCAGCTGGGAGATCGGCGGGATGAACGAGTACTTCGAGAAGAGCGGGAACGAGTGGGACTGGGCCCCGCTCCCGCCGCTGGCACCCGGGGTGCCCAGCGACGTCTTCCCGCTCGCGGTCGGTGACGCCGTGGCGGTCAACGCGGCGAGCAAGAACGCCTCCGCCGCGAAGGCCTACCTGAAATGGAAGTTCACGGACACCGAGGCGAACTGGCAGGCGATCAAGGACTTCGGCGACCTGCCGCTCCCGGTCAAGTTCGACGCTTCCGCGGCGCCGGAGGGTACCGATCCGGGCTTCCTCACGCAGTACACAGCGCTCAGCGACGCCTCGCTCAAGAAGCAGGTCGGGTACGTGACGTGGTCGTCGTTCGGCAGCGCGGCGGATTCCTACATCCTCGAAAACGAGGACCGGCTGCTCACCGGCGACCTGTCCACACGCGACTTCCTCGAAGGCATGAACAAGGCCTTCCAGAAGGACCGCGAGGAAGGGCTCATCCCACCGGTCTTCGAAACGGCCGCGAGGTAGGGGATGACCGCAGCCCCCACGACGCTGGCGGAGCCGACCGCGCGGGAGGAGCGAAAGCCCATCTCCCGCCGCGGCCGGCGCCGCCGTTCCCGCCTCGTCGCGATCGCGTTCCTGCTGCCCGCGCTCGCCCTCAACCTCCTGGTGATCGGCGGGCCCACGGTCAGCAGCATCGTCTACTCGTTCACCGACTGGAACGGCATCACGTCCCCGGAGTTCACCGGCCTCGAAAACTGGACGAACCTGGTCCAGGACGAATCGTTCTGGAACGCCATCGGACACAACTTCATCTATCTGCTCATCTTCCTGACCGTTCCGCTGGCGATGGGTCTGCTCGGCGCGTTCATGCTCTCGCGGATCCGCCGCGGCGCCGGGCTCTTCCGGGTGCTCTTCTTCATCCCGTACCTGCTCGTCAGCGTCATCACGGCACAGATTTGGCGGAACATCCTCGATCCCGAGTTCGGTATCGCGTCGGCGCTCAATGCCATCGGCATCCACTGGCTCGACGGCGTCTACTTCTTCGCCGACGAGAATCTGGCGCTCTACAGCGTCGCGTTCGTCGACAACTGGCACTTCTGGGGCTTCCTTGTCGTGCTCTTCCTCGCGGCGATGCAAGGCGTCGACGCGAGCCAGTACGAGGCGGCCCGCATCGACGGCGCGAACGCGTGGCACGAGTTCTGGCACGTGGTGTTGCCGGGCATCCGGCCGACGCTGACGTTCGCACTGACGATCATCGCGATCGGCAGCCTGCTCGTGTACGACTACCCGTTCATCCTCACCGGGGGTGGGCCGGCGGGCGCCACGGACGTCGCTTCGCTCATGGTCAACCGGACCGCGTTCCTCGAGCGGGACGCGGGCTACGCCTCGGCGATGGCGCTCGCGCTCTCGGTCCTGAGCGCGATCTTCCTGGTGTTGTTCGGGTTCCTGCGTCGCCGGGAGGAGGAGGTCTGATGGCGACTCTGACCGCCGCTGTCCGCGCGCGCCGGCGCAGGCGCCCCGCGGAGCGGCCGCCGGGTGGGCTCGGCCGCACGCCGATCTCGTACGCCGTGCTCACCCTGCTCGGGCTCTTCGCGATCCTTCCGGTGCTCGTGCTCCTGTTCAACTCGCTCAAGACGAGCTTGGAGATCGGCACCAACCCGCTCGGCCTGCCCACTTCCGCGGACTTCTCGAACTTCGCGGAGGCGTGGCGGCGGGGCAACATGGCCCGCGGTTTCGCCAACACCGCGTTTCTCGTCGTGGGCACGATCCTCGGGACGTGGCTCATGGCGGGCACGGCGGCGTACTCGCTCGCGCGGCTCAACCCGCCAGCCAAACGCTGGATCGAAAACTATCTCTTCGTCATCATCTCGCTGCCCGTGCAGATGTTCATCGTGCCGCTCTTCTTCCTCTGGGTGAAGCTCGGCCTGATCGACACGCTGATCGGGCTCGTCATCATCTATGTCGCGCTCAACACGCCATTTTCGGTGCTGCTGCTGCGCACGTTCCTCGTCGGCATCCCGAAGGAGCTGGACGAGGCGGCCCGGCTCGACGGGGCGAACGAGTGGCAGATCGCGACGCGCGTCATCATGCCGCTCAGCTGGCCCGGCTTCCTGACCGTCGGCCTTGTCGCGGGGCTCGGCGCGTACTCCGAGCTGCTCTTCGCGGTCACATTCCTGATCGACGTCGAGAAGATGCCGGTGGCGACGGCGTTCCTCCAGTTCAGTACCGGATACAGCCAGCTCTACAACCTTGTCAACGCGGCGGGCGTGATCATCGTGATCCCGCTCATCGTCCTGTTCCTTTTCATGCAGCGTCGTTTCATAGCGGGTCTCGCCGCGAGCGGGACCAAGGGGTGACCAATCAAATGACATTCAGACTGGCCGCGCAGGAGCGGATGCTCGAAGGCGACACCTTGGAGGAGAAGTTCGCCTTCGCGCAATCCGTGGGGTTCGACGGCATCGAGCTGTCCGGGCGGGGTGGCGGAGTGTTCGCCGGCCGCGCCGAGGAGCTGGCACAGGCGCGCAAAGCCGGGGTGGTGATGCCGAGCGCCGTTGTCGCGCAGGTCCCGTTCCTCGGCGACTTCGACCCCGAGCGCCGGCGCAGCGCGATCTCGGAGCTGAGCGAGCTGCTGCGCACGCTGCCGCAGGCCGGAGCGGCCGGGATCGTCTCCCCCAACGCGTTCGGCGTCTTCTCGAAGCGGCTCCCGCCGTTCACCGTGCCGCGCGACGACGACGAGTCCTGGCGGTCGCTCGTGGAGGCGCTGCGCGAGGTGGCCGCCGTCGGCGAGGAGTACGGCAGCGTCGTGTTCCTCGAACCGCTGAACCGGTTCGAGGACTACCTGATCAACACGCTGGAGCAGGCGTCCCGGGTCGTCGACGAGGTCGGCTCGCCGGCCGTACGGGTGATCGCCGATACGTTCCACATGTCGATCGAGGAAGCCGACATCGGGGCGGCCATCCGCGCGGCGGGCGATCGGATCGCGCACGTGCAGCTCGGCGACAGCAACCGGCTGGAGCCGGGAGCCGGCCACTACGACTGGGACGAGACGCTGGCGGCGCTGGAGGACATCGGGTACGGCGGCTGGCTCGCGATGGAGTGCGGGCTCAGCGGCGAGCCGCGGGACGTACTGCCGCGCGTGGCCCAGCTCCTCAAGCGCTGACGGGCGGGCTGGTCACCCGGGGAGTTGGGACCGATTCGCGCGCCGGTACTCCCCGGGTGACTTGCCGGTGTACTTCTTGAACGCCACGCCCATGTACTCGGCGTGGCTGAAGTTGAGCCGCTCGGCGAGCTGCGGCAGCGTCCAGTCGGTGCTGATGAGCAGGTCGGCCAGGCGTTCCATGCGCACGCGCGTGATCTCCTCGTGCACGGTACGGCCGAGGAAGCGCAGGAAGCGGTAGTCCAGCGCGCGCCGGGAGAGCCCGACGTGGCGCTGGATCGCCGCGACCGGGATGCCTTCGTCGACCTTGTCGCGGATGAGCCGCAGCGCTCGGGCGACCACCGGGTCGGAGACCGCGAGGATGTCCGACGACTGCCGGGTGACCACCCGCAGCGGCGGGATCAGGTGCAGGCGCGGGTCGGTGGCCTGGCCGGACATCATCTGGTCGAGCAGCGACGCGGCGAGGAAGCCGGTGCGGGTCGTGTCGGGCTGGATGCTGGACAGCGCCGGCGTCGTCAGGTTGCACATCAGCTCGTCGTTGTCGACGCCGAGGACGGCCACGCTGTCCGGCACCGCCAGATCCGCGATCTTGCACGCTTCGAGGACCTCCTGGCCGGCGATGTCGTAGCAGCTCAGGACCCCGACCGGCTTGGGCAGGCCGAGCAGCCAGCGGGCGAGCGCGAGCCGGCCGCCGGACGGCTCCATCCGGAACTCGTGCGGCTCGAATCCCAGCTCCCGGACGTGGGCGGCGAAGCTGTCACCGCGCTTGACCGACCAGCCGAACCGCGCGTCGCCGCAGTAGGCGAAGTTGTGCAGCCGCCGCTCCGCGAAGTGCTCCACGGCCCAGCGGGCGATCGTCGCGTCGTCGGTCTCGACGCACGGCAGCTCCGGCGTGAGGTAGGCGGCGCTGAGGTCGACCGCGGGCACCCCTAGGCGGCGCACCCGCTCCGCGGTCTCGCGGGTTTCGATGCGGGCGATGATGCCGTCACCGCGCCAGCCGTCGAGCCACGACAGGTCGGTCTCCTGCCGGCTGTGCTCGGCCAGGTAGATCGACCAGCCGGGGTGGGTGACCAGGTACTTCTTGATCCCGACGAGCAGGCCGCGGGCGTACGCGTTGGAGGTCTCCACCAGCAGGGCGACGTGGCGGGTGCCGCTCGGTTGGGGTGGGGCGGGGTGGTGCGCGATGGCTGTATCCATGGGGGCTCTGTCCTGGGGGTATGTGCTCACTTTCCGGCGCCCGCCGCGGTGTGCGAAATCTAAGGGCCGCAGCGGGATAGTTCATGGAGCTTACGTAGCGCCGTCCGTACCTTTGCATCGTAACGAAGAAAGGTACACGCATGAGACAAAAGGTACGGATCGGTATTGTTGGGCTAGGTTTTGGCGCCGAGTTCATCCCGATCTATCAGGCCCACCCGCACGCCGAGCTCGTCGCGGTGTGCCAGCGCACCGAGGAGTCGCTGCACCGGATCGCCGACCACTTCGGCATCGAGGGCCGGTACACCGACATCGACGCGATGCTGGAAGACCTGAATATCGACGCCGTTCACATCAACTCCCCATCGCCGTACACGCTGAGCATTCGATCGCCGCGCTCAACGCCGGGAAGCATGTCGCCTGCACCGTGCCCATGGCGACGTCGGTCGAGGACTGCACACGTATCGTTCGCGCCCAGGAGGACTCCAGGAAGTCCTACATGATGATGGAGACCGCCGTCTACACCCGCGAGTTCCTGTACGCCAAGGACCTTCGCGACAGCGGACAACTCGGGCGGATTCAGTTCCTTCGCGGCGCCCACATGCAGGAAATGGCCGGTTGGCCCGACTACTGGCTGGACCTGCCGCCGATGCACTACGCCACCCACGCGGTCGCGCCGCTGCTCGCGCTCGCCGACCGCCCGGCCCAGTCGGTGCGCTGCCTCGGCTCCGGCCGCGTCAACCACGCCGCGACGCGCGGCGGACCACCGTTCGCCGTCGAGACCGCGCTGTTCCGCCTCCGCGACTCGGACCTTGCCATGGAGGTGACCCGCTCGTTGTTCGACGTCGCCCGCGAGTACGTCGAGAGCTTCGACGTCTACGGCGAGAAGATGGCCTACGAATGGCAGCAGGTCGAGCGGGAACTCCCCGTCGTGTTCACCGGTGAGGACGGCAAGCGGGTGGAGATACCCGACTACGCGGACCGGCTGCCCGCCGAGATCCGCGAATACACCACCCGCGGCGTGTACGACGCCACGGAGAACCAGCACCTGTCTTTCACCCAGGGCAGCGGGCACGGCGGCTCGCACCCCCACATGGCCCACGAGTTCGTGATGTCGATCCTCGAGGGGCGGCCGCCGTTCCCCGACGTCTACACCTCGGCCAACTGGACCAGCGCCGGCATCTGCGCCCACGAGTCGGCGCTGCGTGGCGGCGAGGAGATCGCGCTTCCGGTGTACAGCCGTCCGGCGGTGGGTGTCGATGCCTGACCTGATCGTGCGACCGGAACGCGGGACCGTCGGCGTGTTCCGTACCGGTAGCGAGACACCGATCCTGGTCCAGCACGCCCAGCCGGACACCCGGCCCTACATCCACCCGATCGTCTCGCCGACCGGCGTCGGCACCGTCACCGAGGACGCGCCCGACCATCACCCGTGGCAGCACGGCGTCTCGGTCGGGCTCAACGACGTCAACGGCGTCGGCTTCTGGCACGAGCGGATGCACCCGAAGCACCCCAACGACGGCACGTTCCACCCGGTGCTGGTCGGCGAGCCGGCGGCGGACGGCGACCGGGCGACCTGGGTGGTACGCACCGAGCTGCGCGCCCCGGACGGCGCGGCGCTGCTGCACGAGACCCAGGCGTGGACGCTCACCGACCGCGGCGACCGGTACGAGCTCGGCCTCGCCCTCGGTCTCCGGGCGGCGACCGACCTGACGTTCGGCCAGTACCCGTACGGCGGGCTGTTCCTGCGCATGCCGTACCGGCCCGAGATCGGCGGGACGGTGTTCGACAGCGAAGGCAGGACCGGCGCGGACGCCGAGCAGCAGCCCGCGCGGTGGGTGGCCGTCCAGATGCCGCTGCTCGACGCCGGCCCGGACGAGGACCCGCCGCTGGTCGTCGTCATGGACCACCCCGCCAACTTCCGGCATCCGGTGCGGTGGCGGGTCGACAACGAGCTGGGCGTCGGGCCGAGCCCCAGCATCGCCGGCGCCTGGCAGCTCGTGGCGGGCCAGGAGCGGGTCTTCCACCACAACATCGTGGTTTTCGGCGCTTCCGTCGAGCCGCCGGTGATCGAGGAGTCGTGGCAGGCGTTCGCGCGGGTGGTCCCCGCATGAAGACGGCGATCGTGGTGCACCCCGACTTCGAGCGGATCTGGCCGTTCGTCGCCGACCATCTCCACACGCTGCTGCGGGCCAGGACGGACGTCTCGTTCACCCGCCTGCCGGCCGGCGCGGACGCTGCGCTGCCGGAGACGGCGGATGTCCAGCGGCTGTTCTCGCTCGGCGTGTACCCGACCGACGACGACCTCGACGGGCTGCCCGCGCTCGTCGAGGCGTTCGTCGCCGGCACCTGGCCGCCGCCGGAGGACCTGGACGAGCGGCTCGGGCGGCACGGCGTCCGGCGGCTCACCCTCCCGTCCGAGGGCCACTGGGCGCAGTCCGTGGCCGAGTACGCGCTCGGCCTCACGATCTGCGGGCTGCGCCGGATCCCGCAGCAGCACGCCGCGATCGTCGGTGACGACTCGCCGTGGAAGTACGAGTACCAGCAGTTCGGCGACGATCTGGCGTTCAGCAACGGTACGGTCGCCGGCAAGCGGGTCCGGATCGTCGGCGCCGGCAACATCGCCAGCCGGTACGCGAGTTGGACGCACATGCTCGGCGCGGACGTGGCCGCCTGGGACCCGTTCGCCACCGAGCCGTCGTTCCACCGGGCCGGCGCGCGCAGGGAGTGGCACCTGGAGCGGCTGCTCACCGACGCGGAGATCTTCGCTCCGATGGTGCCGCTGCGCGACAGCACCGAGGGGCTGATCACGGCCGAGCACATCCGTGCCCTGCCGAAGGGCTGCCTCGTCGTGCTGGTCACCCGCGCGACCGTCTGCGACGTACCCGAGCTGCGCCGCCGGGTACTCGCCGACGAGCTGAGCCTCGCCGCCGACGTGTTCGACGTCGAGCCGCTGCCGCTGGGCGACCCGCTGCTCGGCCGGCACAACGTCGTACACACGCCGCACAACGCGGGGCGCACGATGCACGCCAACCTGAGCTACGCGGAGTCGCTCGCCGCCCAGCTCCCGGACTGAGGGCCTTGGGGCTGGTGGGCCGCGCGGCCCATCAGCCCCAGACGTCCTCGGCGGTCTCCACCACCAGCCGGAGCTTCGCGACCTGCTCGTCGTACGTGAGCGCGTTGCCCTCCACAGTGGACGAGAAGCCGCACTGCGGTGACAGGCACAGCTGCTCCAGCGGCACGTAGCGGGCCGCCTCGTCGATGCGGCGCTTCAGGTCGTCCTTGCTCTCCAGCTCGCCGCGCTTGGTGGTGACCAGGCCGAGCACCACCATCTTGCCGGGCGGTACGAAGCGCAGCGGGCCGAAGCCGCCGGAGCGGGCGTCGTCGTACTCCAGGAAGAAGCCGTCGACGTCGAGCTGGGTGAAGAGCGCCTCGGCGACGAAGTCGTACCCACCCTCGGCCGCCCACGACGACCGGAAGTTGCCCCGGCACATGTGGGTGGTGACGGCCATGCCGGGCGGGCGGCCGGCCAGCGCGGCGTTGATCTGCCGGATGTACCGCTCGTGCTGGTGCATCGGGTCGCCGCCGTGGGCCCCGACGAACTCGCGCTGCCGGGGGTCGTTGAGGTACGCGAGGCTCGTGTCGTCGAGCTGGAGGTAGGTGCAGCCGAGCAGGGCGAGCCGGCGCACCTGCTCGGCGTACGCGGCGGAGAGGTCGTCCCAGAACTGGTCGAGGTCCGGGTAGACCTCGGCGTCGACCGCCGCCCGGCCGCCACGGTAGTGGACCATGCTCGGCGACGGGATCGTGAGCTTCGGGACGTTGGTCTTGACCTGCGACTGGAGGTACGTGAACGCGTCCACGAAGATCGGCTTCTCGAGCGAGACGCGGTCGTGCACGCGCAGCGCCGCCGAGCTGAACTCCAGCGTGCCCTCGTCGTTGAAGAACCGCACGGTCATCTTCTCGTCGGCCGGGTCGATGCCGCCGAGCTGGTAGATGAAGTCCATGTGCCAGGAGGTCCGGCGGAACTCCCCGTCGGTGGCCGAGCGCAGGCCGACCTCCTCCTGCATGCGGACGACCTCGGTGATCGCGTCGTCCTCGACCGCGCGCAGCTGCTCGGCCGTGATGCGGCCGGCGGCCCGGTCCTCCCGCGCGCGCAGCAGCGCGGCGGGGCGCAACAGGCTGCCGACGTGGTCGGCGCGGAACGGTGGGCGGTTGCGTTGATCCATAGGCTAACGATAGACCTCGATGCGCTTGCGAATGTCCAACTCGTCGCGGCCGGTCTCTCGCGCCGGTAACATCTGATCATGGAGGAGACGCGCTGGCTGACGCCTGAGCAGCAGCGTGCCTGGCGGCGGTTCGCGGCCGTGGTGACGCAGCTGCCCAGCGCCCTCGACACCCAGCTCCAGCAGGACGCGCACCTCACCCACTTCGGCTACTGGGTGATGGCGATGCTCTCCGAGGCGCCCGGCCGCGCGCTCCGGATGACCGAGCTGGCGATGCTCTCCAACGGCTCCCTGTCGCGCCTGTCCCACCTGGTCGGGCGCCTGGAGGAGCGCGGTTGGGTGCGGCGCGAGCGCACCCCGGAGGACGGCCGGGGCTACGTGGCGGTGCTCACCGACGACGGGTACCGGAAGGTGGTCGAGACCGCGCCCGGCCACGCGGACAAGGTGCTGTCGTTGGTGTTCGACGCGCTGACGCCGGAGCAGGTCGCCCAGCTCGACGAGATCAGCGCGATCATCCTGTCCCGCATCGAGCTGTGACCGGGGCGCCCGGTGGGCGCCCCGGTCCTGCGCGGGCTAGATCAGATCCGCCCGGTGCCGGCGCCGCTCGTCACCGACCCCTTGACGCTGCTCGCGCTGTCCATCTGGTACGAGTACGGGATACCGGCCACGCTGCCGCCGGTCTCGCCAGTGCCGGAGTTCACGAAGTGGTTGTTGCGGGCCACCAGGTTGCCGTCCGGCGAGCTGCCCTCACCACGGTGGAACGGGTCCTCGACGTTCTCGAAGTAGTTGCCCTCGACGAGGACACCCGCGCCGCACGTCGACGCGACACCGTAGCTGCCGACGTTGCTGTAGTAGTTGTTGAACACGTGGACCGGGTTGCCGAAGCGCACCCGCGGGTGCCGCTGGTTGGTGCCGTCGAACCAGTTGTTGTTGTACGTCACCCGCAGCTTGCCCCGGTCCTCGCTGCCGTTGTCGTCCGAGTGCCCCAGCAGCGCGGTCTTGTCGTGGTTGAAGAAGCGGTTCCACGAGACCGTGACGTAGTCGGACGCGCGCTTGATGTCGACCGCGCCGTCGCTGCCGGCGCTGAAGTTGTTGTGGTCGATCCAGACCCGGGTCGAGTACTGCACGTTGATCGCGTCGTCGCCCCAGCCCCGGAAGTTGATGTTCCGGATGATGACGTTGCTGACGCTGGCGACGTTGAGCCCGCCGCCGGTGATCGTGGCGCCGCTGCCGACGCCGATGATGGTCTTGTTGGCCGCCACCTTCTGCATGCCGCTGATCGAGATCGTGCCGGACACCCGGATGACCCGGGCGCCGCTGGCCTGCATGTTGCTGATCAGGGCGGACGAGGTGGTGACGGTCACCGGCGGGGTGCTGCCGCCGCCGGACGTTCCGCCGCCCTGCGTGGCCCAGCCCTGCAGGTTGAACGTGGCGGCGGACGCCTCCGGCATCGCGACCAGGGCGCCGGCCGCGGCGAGCGCCAGTGCGACGGCGCCGATCGCGGGTCCACGCCAGCGGCGGCGGCGCGGGCGCTCGCTGTCGTCGGTGCGGTGGAGCGTCATCGGGAACCTCCCGTGGACAGTGCGCCGCGGACGGCCGGCGGCGAGGCAGATCGGCGGCGGCAGGCGCGGCGGAAACGGTAGCCCGGAGGACAGGAAAACGCTTTCCAGGTCCGAGCGTATCGACGTTCATGAATCGTGTCAACCAAGGGGGATGCCCTCCCGGACGCGAAGGCGTTACGCTTTTCCGCGCCGGCGGCACCGCCGGACGACTCCGCCCGGCCCCCACTCGGGCGACCTCCGCCGTGCCGCCCCGTAGGGAGACTGAGTGCCCAGCCGCCCGGACCACCTTGGCCCGCGCCCCGCGCGGCCGGCTGACGCACCGCCGCCCGGCCCCGGCCGCCGCCGCGCGCCGGCGTCCGGCTTCCGCCGACCCACCAGGTCCGAGGTGCTGCTGGTCTGGGCACCGAGCGCGCTCGGCGTGGCGGTGGCACTCGTCATCGTCACGGCCGTCACGGTCACCAGAGGCTCCGGCGCCGCCGGCCCGGCACCGCGTGCCTCCATCGACTACGCGTGGACCCCGCCGGTCGCCGACTACACCCCGGCCGTCGCCATCAGCACCCGCGCCCCGTCGCCGACGCTGCCGCCGCCCAACACGCTGCCGCCGCTGTCACCGTCGTCCAAGCCCACCACGGCCAAGCCACGCACGACGCCCCCTCCCCCGCCACCCCCGGTGACCGGCCGCTACTCGGTCGTCGACGGGTACCGCGGCGGCTTCATCGGCGAGGTCCTGGTCACCAACCCGACCGCCAACCCGCGCGACTGGACGGTAAGGCTCGAATTCCCGCGCGACGTCGGCCGCCTCTACACCTTCTGGGTGGAGGGCGCACCCCCGCCCGAGCTGGACCGCCCAGGCGACGCATACGTCTTCACCAGCCGCGCCCCGGTCGCGGCCCGCGGCAAGGTCGCGCTCCGCTTCCAGTTCGAACGCTGGGGCCGCGACATCGACCCGACCACCTGCTCCGTCAACAACACCCCCTGCGTCAACAGCTGACGCCGCACATCCTCAGACCCTTGAAGAGCCAAATCTGAGCTACCGCGATGTCCGCGGTGGTCCAGGCCGTCGCTCCCGCGGCCTCACCCTCCGCGGTTCACAATCAACCCCTGGCCCGCAGGGCCGACGGTCGTCGGGCTTTGTGCACGGGAGCGCGGCGCGACCAGCGGTGATACGACGTTCGTGGTGCTAACGAACTTAGCCTGATGCTTGCGGGGTGGGACCGTTCAGTTGTGTTCCTGTGGTGTCTGGCTGACTTCGTGCATGGCGACGATGCGGTCCGCGATTCTTTCGAGGAGTGGCATGTCGTGTGAGATGGCCAGGACGCCGTAGTCGCCGCGGGTGGTGCCGTCGAGGATGATCCGCCAGATTTGGACTTGGCTGATCGCGTCGAGGCTGGCGGTGATCTCGTCGGCGACGAGGTAGGCGGGTCGGGACAGCAGCGCGCGGGCCAGGTTGACTCGCTGGAGCTCGCCGCCGCTCAGCTCATGTGGGAAGGAGTCGAGCCATGTGGCGTGGACGAGTTCGGTGTCGAGGACGGGTCGTAGATCGTGGGCGCCCTCGGCGAGGACGTCGCGGATCTTCCAGCGTGGGTTCATGGACAGTTCGGAGTGCTGCAGGATGAGCTGGGCGGATCGTGCGCGGCCGCGGCCGGGCGGGCTGGATACCGATCCTTTTGCCGGGGTGAGCCGGCCGGTGAGGAGCCGGGCAAGGGTGCTCTTGCCGCAGCCGCTCGGTCCCCAGAGGCCCACGACCTCACCGGGGGCGACGTGGATGGTGACGTCCCGGATGATCCACTCGTTGCGGTAGCCGAACCAGAGTCCGGTGCCGGTGAGTGCGGTGGCGACGGGTGTGGTGGTCAGATCGCGGCTGAGGTTGGTCATCTGGGTACCTCGTCGGCGAGCGCGGCCGGGTCGTGGATGAGTCGGAATCCGTGGGTTGGGAGCGCTTGCCAGAGTGCCTGGCTGTAGGGGTGGCCTAGGGCTGATCCGTCGCCGGTGAACTGGTCGGGTGTGGCTTCCTCGATGGTCCGTCCGGCGTGGCAGACGACGACGGCGTCGGCGACGGTCAGCGCCTGGTCGATGTCGTGGGTGACCAGGACGACGGCGGAGCCGCTGTCGGCGAGGTGGCGGATGTCGGCGAGTACCTCGGTCACGCTGGTGGGGTGCAGGCCGGGCGTGGGTTCGTCCGCGAACACCAGTGCCGGCTGGCTGATGGTTGCGATCCCGAAGAGAATCCTGCGTGTCATCCCGCCGGAGAGTTGGTGCGGAAACAGCCGTCGCGTCTGTGGCGGGAGACCGCGTCGTTCGAGGACCGCGAGCGCGGCACCCTCCGGGTCCGGCAGGCCGGCCAGGCGGGCTGCACGTTTGAGCTGTGCGCCGACGCGGGCGAGGGGGTCGAGGTAGGTGCCGGACTGCGGGAGCAGGGTCATTTCCCGGCCGGCCAATGCTCGTCGCGCAGCGGGGTGACCGGCGCCCCGTGGAAGCTGATCGTGCCGTGTTCTTCGGCGTTGGGCGGGAGCAGCCCCATGGTGGCCAGGCCGATGAGGCTTTTGCCGGCGCCGCTGGCGCCGACGACTGCGACGATTTCGCCTGCCCGGGCGGTCAGCGACATGTCGACGACCGGGGTGACGGTGCGGCGGCGCAGGCCGCGTTCGTACTGGTGGAACGTGATCGCGAGGTGGGACACGGTGAGCACCGGCGGCGGCGCGGTCATAGGTGGTAGCTCCTCGGGTCGAGGATCGAGCGCAGGTTCTCTCCGATCGAGTCCACGAGCTTGACCAGGGCGAGGAGGCAGACGCCTGGCAGGACGGCCAGCCACCACATGCCAGCCGACAGGACCTTCATCGAGTCGGCGAGGAGGATCCCGATCGCGGGCTGTGTGGGGTCGATTCCGAGGCCGAGGAAGGACAGCGCAGCCTCGTGGAGGATCGCGTGCGGGAACATCAGCGCGGTGCCTACCACGAAGTGTGGGAGCAGGTGGGGAACGAGGTGGCGTCGGGCGAGCCGGAACGTGCTGGTGCCGAGGGCTCGGGATGTGGCGACGTACTCGGAGCTGATGACCTGGCGTGCCTGCGCCTGTAGGACCCGCGTAAGGGTCGGCCAGTGGGTCACGGCCACGGCGATGATCACGGCTCTGGTACCGCCGCCGAGCGCGAAGGCGAGCAGGATCAGCAGAACCAGGTGTGGGAGGGCGAGGAAGAGGTCGACCAGCCAGTTGACGGCTGTCTCGGCCCATCCGCCGATCGTGACCGACAGGCTTGCCAGGACGATCGCGATCACGGTCGAGGCCAGCGCGGCGGTAGTACCGACGAGCAGGCTGAGGCGCAGGCCCACGAGGGTCCGCGCGAACATGTCCCGGCCGAGCCGGTCGGTGCCGAACCAGTCGCCCGCCGTTGGGCCTTTGTTGACCGCGTCGAGGTGGGGGGTGCGGGCGGCGTCCTGGGCCAGTGTGCCGGCGACGACAATGCCGACGAGCACGGCGGCGGCGAGCACCAGGTAGGCCAGGACACGGGTGCGGCGGTCGCCGAGCAGGCGGGGACGGGCGGTCTTGGCCGGAGCGGTCACCGCGCACCGTCCAGCGACACCCTCGGGTCCACGAGCCGGTGGATCACGTCGCCGAGCAGGTTTCCGATGAACACGAAGACGGTGGTGAACAGTGCGATGCCAAGCAGGAGCGGCACGTCCTGCCGCAGCGCGGCGGTTGTCGTCGCCTCGCCCAGGCCGGGGTAGGAGAAGACCTGTTCGGCGAGGATCGAACCGCCGAACAGCTCACCGAACGAGGCGAACGAGAGCATGAGGGCCGGGGCACAGGCGTTGCGCAGGATCCGGTGCCGGACCAGGCCCCAGCCTCGCTCGCCCTGTGCGCGTGCGAAGGCGACGTGGTCACTGGCGAGGGCTTCGACGACGGCTTGGCGGGTGTGCAGCACGATCGGAGCGACTCCGACAATGCTCAGCGCTACCGCTGGAAGGATCAGGTGGTGCAGCCGATCCCAGATGGTGACCTCGTCCGCCATCGCTCCGATCGGGACCGCGCAGCACACCGGCGCGACCCGCAGGGCGACGGCGAAGACGTACAGCAGCAGCAGTGCCACCCAGAACGTCGGCGCGGAGGCGAGGGTGTAGGCCCACCAGGTCAGGACCCGGTCCACCCACCGTCCTCGGAAGTACCCGGCGAGCAGCCCCATCCCGAAGCCGAGGACCGCGGACAGCGACCAGGCGGCGATCATCAGGGCGAGGCTGGTGAGGAACCGCTCGGCGATGACGTCGACGACCGGCTGGTTGAACACGATCGAGTCGCCGAGGTTGCCCTGAACGACCTCTCTGGCCCAGGCGAGGAAGCGCGTCAGGGGCGGGTCGTTGAAGCCCCACGTTTCTTCGATGACCGCACGCTGCTCCGGCCCGAGCCGGGTGACCTCGGCACCGACGTACGCCCGGACCGGGTCGACCGGCGACGCCATCATGAGACTGAACGCGGCGACCGCGACCCCGCAGAGCAGGACCACGAGCCGCAGGGCGCGGCGGGCCACGAACCGCCCCCAGCGAAAGCCGCCAGGAACGGTACGGGCCGCCGGCACGCGACGTGTGTCGACGGCTGTCATGGGTCAGCAGGTCCACGTCCACCGGGCAATGCCGGCGGTGATCGGCCAGCCGTGCCCGTGCGGTTCAGTCTGTGGCTTGCCGAGGCCGAGACAGGTGTTCGTGTAGTAAACGTGGTCGAGGTTGACCAGCCACGCCCACGCCGCGTCGGCGGATGCGGCGAAGCCGTTCCCGCTGGCGTCGAGTTGCGCGGCGCGCCATTCGGCGTTGGCCGCCTCTGGGTCGGCTGTGGACAGTGCCGCGTCAAGGTGGCGGTCGACGTCCGGGTTGGCGTAGAAGCCGGTGTTCCAGTACTCGACACCGGCCTGGCGTGAGCTGTACAGGTTGTACATCTCCGTCGGGTCGTGCGATCCCCACCCGAACAGCACGGCGTCGGTGTGCATCCGTTGTTCGATCTCCTCCCAGGTGGCCGCCTTCGGCTCGATCCGGATCCCGACCGGTGCCACCTGGTCGGCGAGCGCGACCGCGAGTCCCTGGCGCAGGGTGTCGTCGGCCGGGTAGAGCACGGTGAACGCGGCCTCGACGCCGGCCTTCTCCCGCACGCCGTCGCCGTCGGCGTCCTTCCAGCCCGCCGCGTCGAGCAGCGATCGGGCGTCGTCGGGCTTGTTGTCGGTGATGGCCGACCTGGGCTCGTACCAGGGCGCGCCGTCGGCCGGTCCAGTGGCCGGCGAACCGTACCCGTGCAGCACGCCCTCGACCAGCACCTGCCGGTTGGCGGCCAGGTTGACCGCTGGCCGGATCGCCCGATCCGAGGTGACATCGTTGCCGATCGGGGCACCCTTGTCGGTCTTACGCCCATCGTCGGGCACGTACGGGAACATCACACCGCGGTTGTCGATCGACGGCACCTTCACCAGCGTCATGCCCTGGATGTCACCGGTGACAAGTGTTGACGGAACCGAGGCGAGCTGGACCTGGCCGGCGCGCGCCGCGGCAAGGGTGCCGTCCTCGTCGGTGAAGAGGAACACGATCCGCTCGAAGGACGGCTTGTCGCCGTAGTACTTCTCGTTGCGCTGGACGATGAGCTGCTGGCCCTTGTCCCACTGCACGAAGGTAAACGGGCCCGACCCAATCGGACGCTGCGCATAGTCGGCGCCGTGGGCGTGCTCGGGCACGATGCCCAGCGACGCCAGCCGGTAGACGAACGTGCTCTGCGGCCGCTGCAGGACGAACTCGACAGTCGTGTCGTTGGTTGCCGTGGCGGTCGCGAGGGCACTGACGTCAGTCAGGCCGGGCTGCTGCTTCGCGGTCACGAACGTGTAGGCCACGTCGCCAGCCGTCACAGGCTTCCCGTCGGTGAACACGGCATCATCACGCAGCGAAACGGTCCACTTCAGACCGTCCGGGCTCACCTGGTACCCGGTGGCCAGGTCGTTGACGATCTTCAGGTCGGTGTCGAGCTTCAGCAGCGTCGACTGGAACAGCGGCGATCCGTAGCGCCCCCACCCCAAGGTCGGGTCGTACCCGTCCTCCGACTCACCGCCGATCGCCAAGCGCAGCTCGGTCGGGGTAGGCCTATCCGTCGCCGACTCGCCATCACCGCCGCTGCACCCGGCCGCCGCCAACAGGCAAGCAACGAGCACGGCCACACCACGAACACGCATGCAAATCTCCCCACGAGTCGCCCAAGGCTGCTGCCATCCTCTTGCTATTGCAGAGC
The DNA here is from genome assembly GCF_011764545.1 of Phytohabitans flavus. GTDB lineage: Bacteria > Actinomycetota > Actinomycetes > Mycobacteriales > Micromonosporaceae > Phytohabitans > Phytohabitans flavus. The sequence continues at coordinate 3,909,654 of NZ_AP022870.1, forward strand.
TGTGGCAATAAGGCGGGATGAAGATCGCGACAATGCCGGGCCTCCACATGGTGGCCATCCCGAACGCCGCCCCGGTCATGCCTGGGCGTGCCGCCGGTCGCAGCCATCCGCCTCAGCTGAAGGCGTGGCCCACCAGTCTTCTGCAAGTAGTTTGCAAGAGCAAGAGATTGGTGAGAAGATGGCGGTGGATCTCGGCGGCTCGCCGGCGGGATCCATCGCGATAATCCCGGGCGTCCGGGCATTCGCTGGAGCCGTGGCTTGGGGTCGCCCGCGAGGTGGGTGGTAGTGGCCGCGGTGCCACTGGGTGTCCGGGCGCCTGCGCGCGATGCCGATGCCGGCACCATCGGCCTGCCGCTCAGTCGTTCCGGTTGGCGGGCAGGTCGGCGGCGGCGAGCACCTCGGCGCGTCCCCGCCGTGCTGGACATCGCCCGCCGCCATGTGCTGCTGCTGTCCGGCCGCCGGCAGCAGCGACCCGCCGCAGGCCGCCAACGTACTCCGCCTGATCATCGGCCATGCAGAAAGGGCCGGTGCCCGTCCGAGCGCGTTACGCTCAGCACCATGACCCGTACGGTTACCCGGCGGGAGACCGCCTTCGACCCCGCCGCCCGAGCCGTATGGGCCTGGACGAAGCTCGACGCCATCGGCAGCCGGCACACCATCGCCCGCAGCCTGGTCATCGACATCCTCGCGGCGGTCGACGGGCACCTGTCGGTCACCGAGATTCACGAGCGCGTGGCAGCCACCCGCCCCGAGATCAACCTGTCCACCGTGCACCGCACGGTCACGTTCCTGGTCGAGCACGGCGTCGCGCACGTGCTGCCCTGGCCTGGCGAGGGACGGTACGGGCTCAACGACCACCCGCACCACCACGCCGTCTGCGACACCTGCGGGTCCATCTCCGAGATCGACGCCGAGACACTCTCCACCGCCGTGTCCGCGGCCGAGGAGAGCAGCGGCTTCACGCTGGGTGATGCCGGCGTCGCGCTATTCGGTCGTTGCCCGGCCTGTCGCGGGGAGACACGCCACTAACTGATGCCACATCTGTGTTGTTGCAGATGCTTGGCAACAGCATCGTAGGATGACGGTCATGGAACCTGGCGGCGACGCGCCGTTGGGCTCCGTCGCGATGATCCCGGGCGTCCGGGCGCTGGTCGAGACCGTGCTGTTGAGCGCGCGGGACGGAGAGCTGTGCTTCCGTACCGTGGCGCGGCCGCTCGGTGGCGGGCAGCACCCGGACGCCTGCGCGCGGAGCCTGGCCGGCCCCGGTGTGGGGCTGCTCCACTCGACCTCGTGGCGGTTCGCCGAGGGCGGGATCGTGCTCACCTACGTCGGGCTACCCGACCCCGACGAGGCCGCCCAGGTCCAGCCGGTACTCGACCTCCCGCGGTGCGCGGCGCGGATCCGCTGACCCCCAGCCCGCCGGTGGTACGCCAGGTCGACGTCGCCGCGCATGCCTGCCGTCACCTGGCGTTCCTGCGGCACACCGACCCCCAGGTCGCTGGCACCGTCGCTGGGGCGGCGGAGGTTTGGGACTTGATCGATGTGTTCACCCCGGCGGTGGCCGGGCTCCTACCCATGGAATCGAGGTAACTCCACCGTGGCCGTGTACTCGCTGCCCGACCTCCCCTACGACTACGCGGCCTTGGAGCCGCATATCAATGGGCAGATCCTGGAGCTGCACCACGACAAGCACCATGCCGCGTACGTCAAGGGCGCCAACGACACCCTCGACCGGCTTGCCGAGGCCCGCGACAAGGGTGACTTCACCTCCATCGTCGGGCTGGAGAAGACCCTCGCGTTCAACGTCTCGGGCCATGTGCTGCACACGCTGTACTGGCAGAACATGACCCCGGACGGCGGCGAACGCCCAGACGGCGAGCTGGCCGAGGCGATCACCGAGCACTTCGGGTCGTTCGAGGCGTTCCATGGCCAAATGTCCGCCGCGACCACGCTCGTGCAGGGCTCCGGCTGGGGTGTGCTGTCCTATGAGCCGGCGTCGCGACGGCTGATTGTGGAGCAGGTCTACGACCACCACGGCAACGTCGGCATCGGGTCGGTGCCGTTGCTGGCCTTCGACGCCTGGGAGCACGCCTACTACCTGCAGTACCGCAACGTGCGCCCGGACTTCGTCAAGGCCATGTGGGAGGTCGTCAACTGGCCCGACGTCGCCGCCCGCTACGCCGCCGCCACCGCGACCACCGCGCCGGCCGGGTGAACCCGACCACCCCGGAGGCGGCGATCGCCGCCGTGCTGCCCGCCGCACTGGAGCTGACCACCGCGTACACGGCTGCGAGTGACGACCCCAGCCTGTACTGGCAGACGATGCGGCGGGTGCTCGGCGAGTCGATGGACGGCGCCGACCCGGCCACCGCGATGGCCCAGCTCATCTTCGGGCTCTCCGCCCTGTCCGGGATCCTGCTCGACGACCTCGCCGAGCACACCGGCCAGGACCGGGCCGCGCTGCTGGCAGAGATCCACCGCGCCTACCTGACCGGGTGAACGAGCGTGGACGCGTCCGGGTGGGCGAGGCGGGCGGTAACAGTCGCCAATGCCTGCCCGGACACGCTCACCGTCCTGCGTTACCTGCTGGCCGAATGGCCCCGGCGACAGCAGGCCGCCACGCTCAATGACCTGGCCGCGTTCCGCTACGCCCACGGCCGGCTGCGGCAGGTGTTCACCGCCGCAGCCGCCAGCCGCGACACCGAGGCCGTCGACTGGGTGCGCTGGGAGGTTCGGGTCCGCCAAGCCGCCGACACGGTCGGCTTCCACCCGGTCGCCGACAGCCTCACCCTGTCTGGACACTGTGGACAATGCGCCTGACCGGGCGACGCCCCGTTTCGAGGTCCGCCACGGCGGCGCAGACCGCGTTCTGATGTCGGTGAGGTGGCGGATCTCTCGGACACCCGGTGCGACAAGCGTAGAGCGGCATGAGCGCTATTCACCGAGGTGACGAGCACCTGCATTACAGCGACCACTCCCACCGGTGGATCGCCCCGCCGGACGTCGACCAGGCCATCTGGGAGGCCGGGATGCAGGCGCACATGGCGCAGCATCGGGCGACGATGGGCGGGCCGTTCAACATCGACGAACTCGTCGAGGTACCCAAGACCCGCACGCCCGCCCGGCGGGATCAGATCGTCGAGATGCCCACGCCACGCGTTGCCCGCCAGCGACGGGCGGCCTGACCAGACCTGCCCGTTGCGCTCGGCGGATGTCCACCGCGGCCGGGCCAGCGTTGTCGGCCGCTGGCGAGCCGCTCCGCCCCGATACTGGCGGCCTCGGCCTGGAGCCTCGTGGTCCAATGGTCCGAGGCGGTGGCCGGGTCGGGTTGTCAGCGGTGGAGTTTGGCCCACCGCGCGGCGTCGGCGACGAGGGACGGCAACTCGGGGCTGGTGCTGAGGGCCGCGAGGTCAGACACGGAGACCCACTCGCAGCCGGCGGGGTCGCCTGCGGGTACGTCTTCGATTGGTTGGCAGACGTAGACCATGTCGAGGTGGCGGTGTGGGCCGACCGCGTCGTCGTCGGCCTGTGTCTCGAGGATGACGTAGGGCGGAGTATGCGTGGTAGCCGTCGGGTGGGCGAAGACAACGTCGCTGATCGTCTTGACCCGCAGGCCGGTGTATTCGTTGACCTCCCGGAGCGCCGCGTGCGCGGGATCCTCGCCTGAGTGGATGTGACCGCCAGGGCAGGACCATCGGTCGAGGACGTCGTCGTGTACGAGCAGCACTCGGTCTGCTCCGTCAAGGACGATCGCGGATGCGGAAAAGTGCCGGATCTCCGTCATGAAACTGCCTTTCCCCAGGACATGTCACGTCAGAAGCGCTGCCTTTGGGGAGAGTATTGACTTCTCGCGTGTAAGGCGCTTAAACGGCCAAATCTCCATCTGTTGGTGACGGCGATGCCGCTGCTGTCGTGCGGCGCCGATACCTCGGACGGGCGCCCACCGATCAAGGACGCGCCCCTCTGAATCCCAGAGAAAGCTGCCCGCATCGGGTGGGGCTTGCTCGGTTGTGGAAGCGCGGAGGGTGAGGCCGCGGGAGCAGCGGTCCGGACCACCGCGGACATCGCGGTAGCCCAAATCTTGGTCCTGGAATTGATCCTCCAGCCTGGAGCTGGTCTCGCGGCGAGAAGGCGCATGCTCCACATCGGACAGCTGCTGAACGGCGACGCGGCGGCGGGACCGCTCGCGGGTGACCAAGCCCCCGCGCACGACCTGATCGGCTCTTGTCTGGCTCGCGGGTGGATCTACGGTCCACCCATGACGCTGCTCGCGGACCTCGTGGCCGCCCTCGACACCGGCACGATCGAGGTGGTCGACCTCACCGCTCCCCTGTCCTCGCGGACCCCGATCATCGCGCTACCCGAGCAGTTCGGGCAGACCAGCCGCTTCGGGCTGGCCGAGATCAGCCGGTACGACGACGCCGGGCCCGCCTGGTACTGGAACAACTTCACCAGCGGCGAGCACACCGGCACCCACTTCGATGCGCCTATCCACTGGGTGACCGGGCGTGACCTGCCGGACGTCTCCCGCGTGCCGGCCCGTGACCTCGTCGCGCCGGCGGTGGTGCTGGACTTCACCGCGCGGGTCGCGCAGGACCCGGACGCGCTGCTGGAGGTCGCCGACATCGAGGCGTGGCAGGATGAGCACGGCCCGCTCCCGGCCGGCGGGTGGCTGCTGGTCCGCACCGGGTGGGACGCGCGCAGCGACGACGACGCGGAGTACCTGAACGCCGGCCGTACCCCCGGGATGTCGGCGGCCTGCGCGAAGTGGCTGGCCGAGGAGGCGCCGGTGCGCGGCGTGGGTGTGGAGACGGTCGGCACGGACGCGGGGGCGGCGCACTCGTTCGACCCGCCGTTCCCCTGCCACTCGTACCTGCTGGGCGCCGGCAAGTACGGCCTGACCCAGCTGCGCAACCTCGCCCAGCTGCCGCCCACCGGCGCGGTACTCGTGACCGGCCCGCTGCCCATTGTGGACGGTTCCGGCAGCCCGTGCCGCGTGCTGGCGCTGGTCGAGCGGTGAACGTCGCCGCCGCCGTCGGGCAGGCCCTGGTCGACCACGGCGTGCGGGAGGTCTTCGGCGTCGTCGGCAGCGGCAACTTCCACGTGACGAACGCGCTTGTCGCTGCCGGCGCCCGCTTCCACGCGGCGGCCCACGAGGGCGGCGCGGCGAGTATGGCCGACGGGTACGCGCGGGTCTCCGGCCGCCTCGGCGTGCTCACCGTGCACCAGGGCCCGGGCGTGACGAACGCGCTGACCGGGATCGCCGAGGCGGCGAAGAGCCGTACCCCATTGGTGGTCCTGGCCCCGGAGGCGACGAGCCCGCACTCCAACTTCCACATCGACCTGCCCGCCCTGGCCGCGTCGGTGGGCGCGGACTTCCGGCGGGTGGCGGCAGCCTCCGTGTACGCGGACGTGGCCTGGGCCTGCGCCGCCGGCCGCACGGTGGTGCTGGGCCTCCCGCTCGACGTCCAGTCCCAGGCCGCCGGTCCCGCGTCCGACCCTCCGCCGCTCGCACCCGCCGAGCCGGCCCCGGACGTCGGGTCCCTTGTGGACGCGCTCGCCGCCGCCCAGCGGCCGGTCTTCATCGCCGGCCGGGGTGCCGCCCGCCGCGGCGAGGCGGCCCGTACCGCGATCGCCGCCCTGGCCGACCAGCGCGGCGCCCTCCTCGCGGTGTCCGCCGCCGCCCGCGGCCTCTTCGCCGGCGACCCGTGGTACCTGGACGTCTCCGGCGGCTTCGCCACCCCGCTCGCCGCCGAGCTCATCGGCGGCGCCGACCTGGTGGTCGCGTGGGGCAGCACGCTGAACATGTGGACCACCCGCCACGGCCGCCTGATCCCGCCCGGCGCGACGGTCGCACAGGTCGACGTGGACCCGGCCGCGCTCGGCCGCCACCGCGAGGTCGACGTGGCCGTGACCGGCGACGTGGTCGAGGTGGCCCGCGCCTGCGCCGGCCTTGGCCATGACGAGGGCTGGCGCACCCCCGAGCTGCGGACCCGGATCGCCGCCGAGGGCCGGTGGCGCGACGTGCCGTACCAGGACACGACCGGCGGCGGGCGCATCGACCCCCGTACGCTCAGCGCCGCGCTCGACGACCTGCTCCCCGCGGAACGCACCGTGGTCGTCGACTCGGGCAACTTCATGGGCTACCCGGCGATGTACATGTCGGTGCCGGACGCGGCCGGCTTCTGCTTCACCCAGGCGTTCCAGTCGATCGGGCTGGGCCTCGCCTCCGCGCTCGGCGCCGCGGTCGCCCGCCCGGACCGCCTGACGGTGGCCGCACTCGGCGACGGCGGCTTCCTGATGTCGGTCGCCGAGCTCACCACCGCCGCCCGCCTTGCCCTCCCGCTGCTCGTCGTGGTCTACGACGACGCCGCCTACGGCGCCGAGGTCCACCACTTCGGCCCGCACGGCCACCCGCTGGACACGGTGACGTTCCCGGACACGGACCTGGCCGCGACCGCGCGGGGCTTCGGCTGCGCGTCACTCACGGTCCGCGCTTTGGACGACCTCGACGGTGTACGGGAGTGGCTGCGCGGCCCCCGCGCCACCCCCCTGGTGGTCGACGCCAAGGTCGTCTCGACCGAGCCGTCCTGGTGGCTCGAAGAAGCCTTCCGCGGCCACTGACGGTCAGGCGGGTGGGCGGTTTCTCAGGGCGATCACGGTGGCGCCCGGGTGGAGGCTGGGCGCTAGGGAGCCGCGGACGCCGTCGACGCCGTCGCGCAGGGCTTCCAGCAGCTCGCCGGCCTTCATCGCGCGGCCGAACAGGTGGCCCTGGCCGGCGGTGCAGCCCAGCTCCCACAGGGCCTGGCGCTGGTCGGCCGTCTCGACGCCCTCCGCGACCACCGTCAGGCCGAGCGAGCGGCCCAGCTCGACCGTGGAGCGGACCGCGGCGGCGGCCTGGGCGGAGGTGCGCATCGCGGCGACGAACGTGTGGTCGATCTTCAGCTCGTGTACCGGTATCTCGGAGACGATGGACAGCGACGACTGGCCGGTGCCGAAGTCGTCCAGCGCCAGCCGCACACCGGCCGCGCGAAGGCTGGCAAGCACGCGCTCGACGGCCTGGAGCTGGCCGACCGAGGTGGTCTCGGCCAGCTCCAGCACCAGCGAGGCCGGGTCCAGCCGGTGGGCGCGCAGCTCGTCGAGGACCATCGTGGGGAACGTGGGGTCGAGCAGGCTGTGCGGTGACACGTTCAGCGCGACGGACAGGTCGAAGCCGGCCGACTGCCACTCGCGCAGGCCCAGCAGCGCCTGGCGGAGCACCCGCGCGGTGAACGCGCCGAGCAGGTCGGAGCGCTCCACGATCGGCAGCCACTGCTTGGGCAGCAGCACGCCGTGGCGGGGGTGCTGCCACCGGGTACGCGTCTCGGCCGCGACCACCTCGCCGCTGCCCAGGTCGACGATCGGCTGGAAGCGGACGGCGAACTCGCCCTCCGCCACCGCCCGGGCCAGCTCACCGCCGAGCGAGAGCTGCCGGTGGTCGGCGGTGTCCCGGCCGTGCTGGTAGTCCACGATGGACACTCCGGCACGCTTGGCCTGGTACATCGCCACGTCGGCGCGGCGCAGCAGCTCACCGGCGCTGACCCCGGGACCGGCGAGCGCGATGCCGGCACTGGCCTGCACGGTGACCTGCATGCCGGCGAGGCCGACCGGCTCGCGGAGGCAGTCGAGGATGCGGCGGGCGCGGTGGATCGCGGTGGCCGGGGCGGGGAGGTTGTCGAGCAGGATCGCGAACTCGTCGCCGCCCAGCCGAGCCACCCGCGCGCCGTGCTCGCCGGCGGCGGCGTCCAACCGGCCGGCCACCTCGACCAGGAGCTGGTCGCCGAAGGCGTGGCCGAGCGTGTCGTTGACCTCCTTGAACCGGTTGAGGTCGACGAGCGCCAGCGCGCGGGTACCGCTGCCGGACTGCTCCTGCGCGTCGCCGAGGCGGTCGAGCAGCGCACGCCTGTTGTCGAGGCCGGTGAGCGAGTCGTGGCGGGCGTCGCTGGCGTGCCGCTCGGACTGCTCGTGCAGGTCGGCGTAGGCGCGGGCATTGAGGATCGCGGTGGTCAGCGACGCGCCGAACGCCCGCAGCGTGCTCTCCTCCCGCCCCTGGATCCCGCCCGTCAACGGCGGCAGCGCGAGCCGCAGCACGCCGATCGCACTGCCATCCCGCCCGCCGAGGAAACGGCTGGCGGTCAGCTCGGCCGGCTGCGGCGCCTTGCTGGACGGCCCGTCGTAGAGCACACCGTCGACGTCGGCACGGACGAGCCGGCACGGCTCGACGTCCCAGAGCTCGACCTGGGCCTGCCGGGCGCCGAAGACCGCAACCGCGCCACGGGCCGCGGTGCGCAGGACACCGTCGAGATCGACGCCGTTGAGCGCGTCGGTGGCGGCCGCGAGCTGCTCCCACGTGGCGCGCTCGGCGCGCAGGTGCAGCCGGTGCATGTAGAGGAGATAGAGGACGAGCTGCGCCAGCGGTATCGCGATCAGGAGCCGCGGGTCGAACGCGACAAGGCCGACCGCGGCGCCGGCCAGGAGCAGGCCGGCGAAGTCGACGAGGACCCGCACGTCGAGGTCGGTGCGCCAGACCTGGGCCCACGAGCGGCCGGTGGCGAGCGCCACGGTGGCCGGCGTGACGGTGTGCTCGACCGCGGCGAACGCGGCGGCGGCCAGCGGCAGCGCCACCACATACGTGGTCCAGTGCTGGGTGAGCAGGTCGCCGTCGAGAGACGAATGGACGCCGGCCGCCCAGGCCGCATACGTCGCGGCGGTGACGGCGAGGATGTCCTTGCCACCGTTGTGCAGGGCCTTGTGCAGCGAGGCACCCCGGTGGCGGGCCACGAGGCGGGCGAACAGCACGCCGGTAGCCGCGCAGACGATGGTCCACTCCGGCGGCAGGAGGACCGTGAGGGTCAGCATCGCGGCCGAGGCGGCGCTCAGCCGGAGCTGGGTGCGGATCCGGACGGGCGCCGAGCAGGCCGTGCCGACCGCGACGAGGCCGACCGCGATGACGAGGTAGAGCCACTCCGCCGGCGAGGGGGCGGCGAGTTGGGCGGCCGCCCAGGCAACGCATCCGGCCGCCAAAAACAGGACGAGACCGGTCAACAGCCGCAGCCGCCCGGTCTCACCCTCGCTCACGCCGACCAGCTCTCTACTGTGGAGGCTCGCCATCGACCGATCGACATTCGGTCAGGCTACCGCAGCACTGAGTGAGATCGACACCCTGAGTGGGTCTCATCCCCAGTCGTGATTGCGTCGCATGGTCGTTCCTCCCTCCGCGTCGCCCGGGCACACGGTAGGGAGAATTCGCCCTGGAAAGGAAGCTTAAAACGTCCCTTGAACCACACTGAGCCTATTCAGGCGCATCTGTAACGTTCCGTCTGATTTGCGCAACGCTCCGCAACCGATCATGAAGCGTCACGACCCGGAGCGAGACCACGCGGAGTAACCCTCAAGCGGCACTTTACCCAGCTCAGGTCACATCAGCACCAGTGGTTTCACCCTGGGGTCCCCCTCATCGATGGACGGTTGCGGCGCGTATCGACGCGGTTCTACCAGATACCCGCCGTGACCTGGCACCCACAGTGCACTCCGGACCCATAGCCGGTACGGGCGGGCGAACTTAGGCCCGGTACGCTCGCGCGGTGGAGGATTCGGGGGCGTTACGGCGGCGTGGCCGTCCCCGCGACCCCGATATGGAGGCGCGGGTCTACAGCATTGCCGTCCTTGTCTTCGCCGAGAAGGGCTGGGCGGGGTTCACGCTGGACGAGGTGGCCCGCCGTTCCGGCGTCGGCAAGGCCTCGGTCTACCTGCGCTGGCGCGACAAGCGCGAGCTGCTGCTCGCCGCGATGCGCGACCGGCTGGAGCCCTTCCAGGGCTGGACCCACACCGGTGACCTGCGCGAAGACCTCAAGGCGATGGCGCGGTACGTCTTCCAGATGTACTGGGGCTGGTCCGGCCTGGCGATCATGCGGCTGTGGCTGGACGCCCGCACCTACCCCGACCTCTTCGCCGACCTGCGCGACTTCTACCTCTTCGGCAGCGTCCGCACGGTCGAGGCGATGATCGCCTCGGCGGTCGACCGGGGCGAGCTGCCCGTCGGCACCGCGCCCGCGCTCGTCCTCGGCACGATGTTCGGCGTCGCCACGGTCCAGGTCTCGGTGGCACCGCCGGCGCCGGGCGAAGACGTCACCGCGCGCACCGAGGAGTACGTCGACAACCTCGTCGACATGGTCCTGAGCGGCCTGCGCGGCGGACACACGCCGGCGTCCTAGCGAGAATTCCTCGTCTCCGTTCAGCCATTGACGCCCGCCGTCCGTATCTCCGGGCATGACGGCGATGCTGGGGTACGACGATCCGGGTGGCCCGTACCGCCCAGCCGGCCAGCACTACGAGCCCTGGCCGGGGCCGCGCACGTACCCCCGGCACCGCGCGGACCTGCCCCCGGGCACGGTCTGGGACGCGCCCCCGCCGGACCGGTCCCGCCGGCGCGGTCCGGGCCGGCTCCTGCTCGCGGGGCTGCTGATCGCCGTGTTCTCGGCCGCGTCGGGCGGCGCCGCCGGCTGGTACGCCTCCCTCTGGGCCAACGTGACGCAGGCGCCGCGCCTGGCCGCGGACGCCGCGGTACCGGAGGCGCTGATCGGCGCCGCCGAGGTGGCGCTGTCCGGGGTGGTGTCGATCGAGGTGGTGAGCGACGACGAGGCCTCGTCCGGCTCCGGCTTCGTCATCGACGGCAAGGGCCACATCGTGACGAACAACCATGTCGTGGCTTCCGGCGGCCGGATCACGGTGATCGGCCAGGACGGCGAGGAGCGCACCGCGCGGCTGGTCGGCCGGGTGGAGCGGACCGACATCGCGGTGCTGCGGGTGGGCGATGGCGCGGAGGCGTTCCGCCCGCTCAAGCTGGGCCGGAGCGCGGACCTCAAGGTGGGCGAGCCGGTGCTCGCGGTCGGTTCGCCGCTCGGCCTGTCCGGCAGCGTGACCGCCGGCATCGTGAGCGCCGTCGACCGGCAGGTGCGGATGGGTGACGCGGGGCGGCAGTCGGCGGTACAGACCGACGCCTCGATCAACCCGGGCAACTCGGGCGGGCCGCTGGTCAACGCCCGCGGCCAGGTCGTCGGGGTGAACACCGCGATCGCCACGATCGACGGAAGCGGCAACATCGGCATCGGCTTCGCCATCCCGATCGAGCGGGCCGCGCAAACCGCCCAAGAGATCATCTCGGCGGCGTAAGCTGCGGCGGTGGGAATCGTCACGCCGGGCTTTCGCGGCCGGCCGCGTTCGTCCGGGCCGGACCTGCCGCCCGGGCAGTACCTGACGCACGACTTCCCCGTGCTCTCCGCCGGCCCCACGCCCCGGGTGCCGATGGACCGGTGGGAGTTCGTGATCACCACCGAGACGTCCCGTGCGCACCGGTGGACCTGGGCCGACATGATGGCGCTGCCCAGCGAGACGCCCACCGTCGACATCCACTGCGTGACGAAGTGGTCCAAGCTCGGCACCACCTGGCAGGGCGTCTCCCTCGACACGCTGATGTCCGATGTGGACACCGCCGCCGACTACGCGCTCGTCCAGTCGTACGGCGGGTACACCACCAACCTCCCGCTCACCGACCTGCTCGACGGGCAGGCCTGGCTGGCGTACAAGTTCGACGGCGAAGACCTCCACCCCGAGCACGGCGGCCCGGCCCGGATGCTCATCCCGCACCTGTACTTCTGGAAGTCGGCCAAGTGGGTGCGCGGCATCCAGCTGCGCTTCGACAACGAGCCCGGGTTCTGGGAGACGGCCGGCTACCACGACTACGGTGACCCGTGGCGCGAGCAGCGGTACCAGGGCGACTGACCTGGCGGGTCGCCAAGCTGGCGGAGGCCCGGACCGAGACCCCGACCGCCCGCACGCTTGTGCTCGACGTGCCCGGCTGGCCCGGCCACCTCGCCGGCCAGCACGTCGACGTGCGCCTGACCGCCGAAGACGGGTACACCGCCCAGCGCAGCTACTCGATCGCCGCGCCGGCCGACGGCGACCGGATCGAGCTCACCATCCAGGCGGTACCGGAAGGTGAGGTCTCCCCGTACCTGATCGACGTCTACGGCACCGGCGACCCGGTGGAGGTGCGCGGCCCGGTCGGCGGCTGGTTCGTGTGGCGTCCCACCAGCATGGACCCGGTGCTGCTGGTCGCCGGCGGCTCCGGCATCGTGCCGCTGATGGCGATGATCCGGGCGCGGCGGGCGGCGGGCAGCCGCATCCCGTTCCGCCTGATCTACTCGGTGCGCACGCCCGGCGACGTCTACTACGCCGACGAGCTGCGCCGCCGGGCCCGGGACGACGCCGGCCTCGACGTCACGTACGCGTACACCCGCGAGGTGCCGGAGGGCTGGCCGAACCCGCCGCACCGGATCGGCGTCGCCGACGTCAACACCAACGGCTGGCCGCCCGCCCTCACCCCGGACTGCTACGTGTGCGGCCCGACCGGGTTCGTCGAGGCGGTCGCGGACATCCTCGTCGCGCTCGGACACGACCCCCGTCGCGTCCGTACCGAACGCTTCGGCCCGACTGGAGGCTGACATGATCGAGCCGCGCATGGACCTCGGCCCGCACCTCGACGGCAACGTGCTGGCCGGGCCGCTGCGGGAGATCTTCGCGATGGACGTTACGGCGGCGACAAGCCGCTGCGCCTCCTGCGGCGCGGTCGGGGCGGTGGCTGCCCTGCACGTGTACGCGAACGCGCCCGGCATGGTCGCCCGCTGCCCCACCTGCGAGGAGGTAGTGCTGCGCATGGTCCGCACACCCGACGCGGCCTGGCTCGACATGCGCGGCACGGTCTCGCTCCGCATCCCCATGTGACCGACCACGGCCCCCCGTTCAGCTCCGGCCTGGGGCCTCCGTTCGCCTCCGGCCGGAACGCGGACGTCTACGCGCTGGATGGCGGCTTGGTGCTGCGCCGCCCTCTACGGCCCGCCCGACCTCGATCTGGCGATGACCGCGCTGATCGGCGCCGAGGTTGCCGTCGACCCGGCCTTCGCGCTGCGGGCGGTGGCCCGCGCGCTGATCGGCCCGTACCTCGCGTACGCCGGCGGCCGCCCGCTCGACCAACTCGACGCCGCGGTCGCCATCCGTGCCGGCAACCCGGCGCTCAGCCCGATCGAGGTGTCGAGGCTTGGCGAGGCGGCCGCGCTGGTGGTCTACAGTGCGCGGAGTGTTCGCGATCTCTCTTGACGGCGGGGCCGAGCTGCGCCCGCTGGAGCCCTGGCAGGCCGAGGAGTTCCTGGCCCACATCGACCGGGCGCGCGCCGCGGTCGACCCGTGGATCCCGTGGGCTTCCCTGACGACGTCCGTCGAGTCGGCCCGGACAACCCTCCAGCGGTACGCCGACCGGACCGCCGCCGACACCGGCCGGATCTACGGCATCTGGCTCGACGGCACGCTGGTGGGCGGCACGATGTTCGTGCGCTTCGACGCGGAGGCCGGCAACTGTGAGATCGGCTGCTGGCTGGAGCCGGCCGGGCAGGGCCGCGGCCTCATCACCCGCGCCGCACGCCACCTGATCGACTGGGCGGTACGAGTCCGCGGCATGCACCGCATCATCTGGCAAACCCGCCCCGACAACACCGCCAGCCGCAACGTAGCCCAACGCCTAGGCATGACCCTGGACGCCACACTCCGCGCCGACTACCCCTACAAGGGCACCCGCTACGACACCGAGGTCTGGTCCCTACTCGCGCCAGAGTGGCTCGAGCCCGCCTCGCGCAGTTGATCAGGGAGTTGGTGGGCGTGGCGCGCGGTGTGTCGCTCCTCAAAGTCCCTGATCAACGGGCCTAACTGGTGGCGCTAGCGGCACCAGGCGTGGATTTTTGGGCCGGCTAGGCCGAAGAGAAGCGCGCCGTAGAACGCCACCGCTAGCCACGACTGGCCTGAGCCCAGGCGGTCGGTCGCGGCGGCGAGGATGACCAGCACGACGTTCGCGACGCAGACGAGCATCGCCAGCACGCGGCCTTGGGCCCAGCCGACGAAGACGCCGACGCCGGCGACCACCTGGGTGCCCGCCAGCAGCATCGCGAACACGCCCGCGGCGACGACCCGGGCCTCCTCGCCGTGGGACACCGCGTCCTCGACGACCAGCGCACCGATCACTGCACCAAGCGCCCCGAAGAGGACGAGCAGCAGCGCGACGACCCAGACCGAGGCCGGGCGGGTCGCGGGCCGCTCGGGCTCGGGCGGCCGGTAGCGAGGTCGAAGGGGCGGCTTGCGCCCGGTGCCGTTGTCAGCCATCGAGCGCATGCTATCCAGCTCGATCTACTGTGGACCACGGCTGACTCCAAGCCCGGGTTGACTCGGCAGTAACATACGGCGAGGGACACGCGACGAGGCGGGAGGCGGCCGGGTGGAGCGTCGGCTGGAGGGGAAGGTCGCGCTGGTCACCGGCGCGAGTCGGGCATCGGGTACGCCGTGGCGGAGCGCCTTGTCGCCGAGGGGGCTCGGGTCTGCGTGACCGCCCGCAAGGCCGAGGCGCTCCAGGAGGCGGCCGCCGCGCTCGGCGGGCCGGACGTCGTGCTCGCCGTCGCCGGCAAGGCGGACGACCCGGAGCACCAGGCGGAGACCGTGGAGCGGGCGATCGCGACGTTCGGGCGGCTGGACATCCTGGTCAACAACACCGGCATCAACCCCACCTTCGGGCCGCTGCTGGAGACGGACCCGGGCGCGGTGCGCAAGGTCTTCGAGGTGAACGTCTTCGCCGCGGTCGCCTGGCTGCGGCACGCGTACGACGCGTGGCTGGGCAAGCACGGCGGCGCGGTCGTCAACATGTCCTCGATCGCGGGCATGGGTTCGGCGCCCGGCCTCGGCGCGTACGCCGCCAGTAAGGCCGCCCTCATCCAGGTCACCGCCCAGCTCGCGGTCGAGCTCGCACCCGGCGTACGGGTGAACGCGGTCGCGCCGGCCGTGGTGAAGACGCGGTTCGCGACCGCGCTCTTCGCCGGGCGGGAGGACGAGGTGGCGGCCGCCTACCCGCTGGGGCGGCTGGGCCTGCCGGCCGACGTGGCGGGGGCGGTGGCGTTCCTGGTCTCGCCGGACGCCGCCTGGATCACCGGCCAGACGCTCGTGCTCGACGGCGGCCTCACGCTCACGGGCACCCTGTGACGCCAGGGCTCGGCCCCGCGTGGGGCTGCGGGCATGCGGCACTATGAGGGGATGTCGAGCGCAACACCACCGAGCGGTGGGGTGTCCAGGTGGACCACCGCGTTCGGCACGGGCATTCCCGGCTCGCGGTCGGCCAACTCGCCGGACCGGCGGCTGCCGCGCGGGCGGCATGACCTGCCGCGGGAGTTCGTCGCGCGGACGCAGCGGGATCGGCTGATCGACGCGATGGCCTCGACCGTCGCGCGGAAGGGCTACGTCGGCACCTCGCTCGGCGACGTGTGTGCCGCGGCCGGCGTTTCCACGCGGGCGTACTACCAGCACTTCGCGGACAAGGAGACGTGCTTCCTCGCGGCGTACGAGCGGGGTGTGGAGCTGCTTCAGGGCAGCGTCGCCGTGGCGTACGGGCAGCCGGGGCAGTGGCCCGAGCGGATGCGACGCGGGCTCGGCACGCTGCTGCACATCCTCGCGGCGGAGCCGGCGTTCGCCGCGCTGTCCGTCGTGGAGGTGCTGGCCGCCGGCCCCAAGGCGCTCGCCGGCCGGCGCCTGCTGCTCGCCAGCTACGTTGGCTTCTTCGAGGCCGCGCCGCGCAAGGCGGGGCAGCCGGAGGTACCGCGGGTGGCGATCGAGGCGGTGATCGCGGGGGTCTACGGGGTCATCTTCGACCACGTCTCCACCGGGCGGGCGGCCGAGCTGCCGGAGCGGCTGCCGGAGCTGACCTACGTGGTGCTCGCACCCTTCATCGGTCCCGAGGCGGCCGCCGTCACCGCGGGCCTGCCCGTCGTCGACTAGGCCCTAAGCGCGCCGCCCCAAGACGGGTCGATGGATCATTAAGTTCATCAATCTGCTTTAAGAGATCCTTAATTCCTCCACAACGCCGATCCAAGAGACAGATCAGCGCCGTACCCGGTTGCGACAAAACGATCACGACTGGTTGGGGGACCTCGTGGAGAACCTCTCATGTCAGCGCCGCGCCACCTAGAGGCGCGGCCGGTGGCGGGCCGCGGGCGGCACGCCCGGTCGGTGCCGGGACCGGCCGGGCGTCCGATACATCGCACGGGCATCCACCGGGCCGACGGTGATGCACTGCTGCGCAGCCTGTACGACCAGCACGCCGAGCCGCTCTTCATGATCGCGCTGAGCCTCACCAGCGGCGACCGGCGGCTGGCCGAGGACGTGGTACGGGAGACGCTGCTCACCGCCTGGCGGGACGTGGACCAGATCGACGTGGCGGCGTCGTCCCTGCGTCCGTGGCTGATCAGCATCGCTCAACGGATCGTCCGCGACCTGAGCGGCGAGCCGTACTACAGCGACGAGCGGCGCTACGACGACGAGCCGCCGGAGGTGTTCGGGACGGACATCGAGCCGGCGCGGCAACGGATGATGGTGCTGGACGGGCTCCGCACGCTGCCCGGGCCGGACCGGGAGATCCTCGTCGAGGCGTACTTCCGCGGCCGTGGCGTGCGGGACGTCGCCGACGACCTGGGGCTGCCACCGGAGACGGTGAAGTGGCGGCTCTTCTTCGCACTCCGCGCGCTCCAGAAGGTACTGATGGGGGCGGGACCGACGATGCCTGACCCGCCCGGCCCCTGCGTCCACCCGGACGTGGGCCCGTACGCGCTGGGGCTGCTCGAGGCGGCGGAACGCCACGCCTACGAGCGGCACCTGATCACGTGCGCCCACTGCCTGCGGACGCTGGAGGGCCTGGCACCCCTGATCGAGCTACTCGGCCAGGTGGACGCGGCGACGCTGCTCGCCGAGGCCGAGCGGGGCGGGATGCGGCAGCTCGCGGACCACCCGCCCGGCGCGGTCATCTCGCTCTTCCCCCGGCAGCGCGACCCGTCGAACGACCGGCGCCGCCGCCCGCACCTGCGCCCCTGGGACGAGCTCGACGACAGGTTCCGCACCCCGGCGCCGAGGCCGGATCCGCCGCCGGTGCCGCCGCTGCGCGAGGTCAGTAAGCCCCCCGAAGTGCGAAGGAAGCCCAGGAACGAGAGCACGAGCGCGGTGATCCGGCGGCTCGTGCTCGTCGCGGCCGCCGTGACCGTCGTGATGATGGTCAGCCTCGTCACGATCGCGGCCCGGTCCAGCGTCACCGACCCGGCCACCGCGGCCGCCCCGCCGTCGAAGGTGCCGGGCCACGCCGCCGCCGCGACCACGGCCCCTCCCCGCCCACGAGCGCGCCCGCGGCCGTCGCACCCGCTCCGCCGCCCCCGACGCGGACCAAGAATCCGACGACCGCCCCGCCTCCCGCCCGTACCAAGGAAAAGACGAAGCCCGCGCCCAGCGCGACGAGGCCCGATTCGATCAAGGCCAACCCCGGTGGCGGCGCGAAGGGCGACCGCCTCGCGGGCCGCGACCCCGCGACCGGCGCCGCGGCCGAAGTGCGGCTCAGCCCCACCGCGGCGGGTATGGACGTGTCACTCACCGTCACGAAACTGCCCGGGCCGCGCGAGTGCGTGCTCCGCGCCATCACCACGGACGGCGCCGCGCAGACCGCGCTGCGGTGGCAGCTGGCGGAGGGTCAGGACAGCTTCACCGGGCTGGGCAGCACGACCGTGGGGCAGGACGCGATCGACCGGTTCGAGGTCATCGACGCCACCGGCGCCGTGCTGATAACGATCAGCTCCAGATAGTCACGTACACCGGCGGGCGGAACCGGGACGGCGGCACGCCCGCGCCCGGCGCGCACATCAGCTGCATCGCGTCCGGTGTACCGAGGAAGTTGCGCAGCCGCCGGGCCGCGTCCGGCCGCTTGTCGGGCGCCAGCGTCGTGACGTGCCAGCAGGCCTGCACCGGAGTGCGCTCGGTCTCCACAATGGACAGCTCACCGCGCCGCAGCTCGCGGCCGACCAGCATCGACACGGCCGGTGCCACGCCCGCGCCGTCGGCCGCCGCGGACCAGGCCGCGGTCTGGTTGGGAAAGACCCGGACCCGATCCTCCGGTACCCGGAACGCGCGCAGCAGCCTGCCCGTGTCGCTGTCCGGGTCGGTGCCGGACGGGTCGACGAGCCACGGCCAGCGGCTCGGCGGGCCGGTCATGCGCTGGCGCGGCGGGCCGACCACGACGAGGCGGTAGCGCAGCACCGGCTCGGAGGCGAGCGCCGGATCGCCGCTGAGGTCGGGGCCGATCGCGACGTCGGCGAGGCGGTTGGGGAGCAGGACGCGCATCTCGGCCGCGTTCGCCACGCCGGACGAGGTCTCGATCTGGCCACCCCACCGCTTGGCGAACGCCTCCACCAGCGGCGTCGCGATGAACTCGGCGATCGTGCTGGTCACCAGCAGCCGCAGCTGGGCCGCCGCGCCCTGGGCCGCGCGCACCACGGCCTCCGCCTCGGCGCCGAGCGCGACCATCTGCGAGGCGATGCCGAAGAGGCGGCTGCCGCCCTCGGTCAGCGTCATCTCGTTGCCCTCGCGGACCACGAGCTGGTCGCCGAGGTGCTGGCGGAGCGCGGCGAGCGAACGGGAGACCGCCGGCTCGCTGACCCCGAGCACGTCGGCCGCGGCCCGCACCGAACGCAGCCGCGCGACGAGCACGAACACGCCGAGCTGCGTGAGGGTCACCGGCCACCCCTTAACCATTCGGTTATCGCGGCATTGCCAGCCTCTCACAATCGTTACGACGATGGGGCGCATGCAGGTGCCGGCACATTTCGAGTACGAGCGGGCGACCAGTGTGGACCATGCTCTCGCGCTGCTGGCGAAGTGGGGCAGCGAGGCGCGGGTGGTGGCCGGCGGGCACAGCCTGATCCCGATGATGAAGCTGCGGCTCGCGCGGCCAGAAGCGCTCGTCGACATCAACGACCTGGCGGAGCTGGCATACGTCCGGATCGACGGCGGCGTGCTCGCCGTCGGCGCGATGACCCGCCACGCCGACGTGCTCGCCTCGCCGCTGGTGGGCGAGCACTACCAGATCTTCCACGACGCGGAACGGGTGATCGCCGACCCGGTAGTGCGCAACCGAGGCACGGTCGGCGGCTCCCTGTGCCAGGCCGACCCGTCCGAGGACCTGTCCGCGGCGTTCGCGGCGGTCGACGCGGCGGCGGTGGTACGCGGGCCGGACGGCGTGCGCCGGGTGCCGATCCGCGAGTTCCACACCGGACCGTACGAGACGGTGGTCGCCCCGGGCGAGCTGCTCGTCGAGGTCGTGGTGCCGATCCGACCGGGGGTGGATCGGCGTACGAGAAGGTGGAGCGGCGGGTCGGCGACTGGGCCGTGGCCGCCGCCGGCGCCGCCGTGTGGCTGGACGGCGGCACGATCCGCGACGCCGGCATCGGGCTGACCGCGGTCGGCGCCGAGCACTTCCACGCGCCCGAGGCCGAGGAGTACCTGCGCGGGTCACCGGCTACGGAGGCCAGCCTTGTCGAAGCCGGCCGGATCGCCGCCGAGCACTGTGACCCGGTCGCCGACCAGCGCGGCCCAGCCGACTACAAGAAGCACCTGGCCGGCGAGCTGACGACGCGCGCGCTGCGTCGAGCCGTGGCGAGGGCTTCGGGGAGGGTCTGATGCAGATCACCGTGACCGTGAACGGCGACGAGTACACCGCGGACGTCGAGCCTCGGCTGCTGCTCGTGCACTTCCTGCGCGACAAGCTCGGCCTGACCGGTACGCACTGGGGCTGCGACACCTCCAACTGCGGCGTCTGCGTGGTCTGGCTCGACGGCACGCCGGTCAAGTCGTGCACCGTGCTCGCCGTGATGGCGGACGGCCACGCGGTCCGTACCGTCGAGGGCCTGGCCGACGGCGCCACGCTCGACCCCGTGCAGGAGGGCTTCGTGCAGTGCCACGGCCTCCAGTGCGGCTTCTGCACGCCGGGCATGATGATGACCGCCCGCTGGCTGCTCGACCACAATCCCGACCCGTCGGAAGACGAGATCCGCGAGGCGATCTCCGGCCAGTCGTGCCGCTGTACGGGTTACGAGAACATTGTCCGTTCTGTTCGCTGGGCCGCTCAGCAAGGTCAGGGGGTGCGGCCGTGACCACTGTGGACAAGCCAATCGGCTTCGGGCGGATGCACCGCAAGGAGGACGCGCGGTTCGTGCGCGGCCGGGGCACGTACGTGGACGACGTCAACCTGCCCGGCATGCTGCAGGGCGCGGTGCTGCGCAGCCCGTACGCACACGCGCGGATCGTGTCGATCGACACCGCCGCCGCGCAGGCCCACCCGAAGGTGAAGGCCGTAATCACCGGCGCCTTTTTGCAAGATCTCAAGCTCGCCTGGATGCCCACGCTCTCGCAGGACACCCAGGCGGTTCTCGCCACCGACAAGGTCCGCTTCCAGGGCCAGGAGGTGGCGTTCGTGGTCGCCGAGGACCGGTACGCCGCGAGAGACGCGCTGGAGCTCATCGACGTGGAGTACGAACCGCTGCCCGCCGTGGTGGACGCCCGCCGCGCGCTCGACCCGGACGCCCCCGTGATCCGGGACGACAAGGAGGGACAGGCGGACAACCACATCTTCGACTGGGGCGCGGGCGACGAGGCGGCCACCGAAGCGGTGTTCGCGTCGGCGGAGGTGGTGGTCGCGCAGGATGTGCTCTACCCGCGCGTCCACCCCGCGCCGCTGGAGACGTGCGGCGCGATCGCCGACTTCGACGCGGTCACCGGCAAGCTCACGATCTGGTGCAACACGCAGGCGCCGCACGCGCACCGCACGGTGTACGCGCTCGTCGCCGGCCTGCCCGAGCACAAGATCCGGGTCATCTCACCGGACATCGGCGGCGGCTTCGGCAACAAGGTGCCCATCTACCCCGGGTACGTGTGCGCGATCGTCGGCTCGATCGTCACCGGCAAGCCGGTCAAGTGGATGGAGGACCGCTCGGAAAACCTGATGAGCACCGGCTTCGCCCGCGACTACCACATGCGCGGCGAGGTGGCCGCGACCCGCGACGGCAAGATCCGCGCGCTGCGGGTGAAGGTGATCGCGGACCACGGCGCGTTCAACGGCACCGCCCAGCCGACGAAGTTTCCGGCCGGCTTCTTCCACGTCTTCACCGGCTCGTACGACGTCGAGGCCGCCCACTGCGCGGTCACCGGCGTCTACACGAACAAGGCGCCCGGCGGCGTGGCGTACGCCTGCTCGTTCCGGATCACCGAGGCCGCGTACCTGATCGAGCGCATGATCGACGTGCTCGCGTACGAGCTGGACATGGACCCGGCCGAGCTGCGCATGAAGAACCTGCTGCGGCCCGAGCAGTTCCCGTACCCCAGCCCCACCGGTTGGGAGTACGACTCCGGCGACTACCCGCGCGCCCTCCAGCTGGCTCTCGACATGGCGGGATACGCCGAACTCCGCGCCGAGCAAGCCTCGCGCCCCGCGGGCGGGCCACTCATGGGAATCGGCATCAGCTTCTTCACGGAGGCGGTCGGCGCCGGGCCGCGTAAGCACATGGACATCCTCGGCCTCGGCATGGCCGACGGCGCCGAGCTGCGGGTACACCCGACCGGCAAGGCGGTGCTGCGCATCTCGGTGCAGACCCAGGGCAGGGCCACGAGACGACGTACGCGCAGATCGTCGCCGAGGAGCTGGGCATCCCGCCGGACGACGTCGACGTGGTGCACGGGGACACCGACCAGACCCCGTTCGGCCTCGGCACGTACGGCTCCCGCTCCACCCCGGTGTCCGGCGCGGCCACCGCGGTCGTCGCCCGCAAGGTGCGCGAGCGGGCCAAGCAGGTCGCCTCCGCGATGCTCGAAGTGGACCCGGGCGACCTGGAGTGGGAGAAGGGCCGCTGGTACGTACGCGGCGACAAGGCCCAGGGCCGCACCATCCAGGAGATCGCGCTCGCCGCCCACTCCAGCCTGGAGCTGCCCGAGGGCGTGGAGGGGCACCTGGACGCGACCACGGTGTACAACCCGCCCAACCTGACGTTCCCGTTCGGCGCGTACATCTGCGTCGTCGACCTCGACCCCGGCACCGGGCAGGTGAAGGTGCGGCGGTTCGTGGCGGTGGACGACTGCGGCGTACGCATCAACCCGATGATCGTCGAGGGCCAGGTGCACGGCGGCCTCGCGGACGGGATCGGGATGGCGCTGATGGAGCTGATCGCGTTCGACGAGGACGGCAACTGCCTGGGTGCGTCCTTTATGGACTACCTGCTGCCCACCTCGATGGAGTGCCCGTCGTGGGAGCTCGGCGAGACCGTCACACCCTCGCCGCACCACCCGATCGGCGCCAAGGGCGTGGGCGAGTCGGCCACCGTCGGCAGCCCGGCCGCCGTCGTCAACGCGGTGCTGGACGCACTCAAACCCTATGGGGTACGGCACGCCGACATGCCCCTCACACCCGCCCACGTGTGGCGGGCGATCCAGGGGCGGCCGATCCGCACGGACCTGGCCATCACATGAGACCCGACCTGTTGCTGCGCGCGGAAGACCTGCGGGCCCGGCGGACGCCGTTCGTGCTCGCGACGGTGGTCCGCGCGCAGCGGCCGACCAGCGCCAAGGCCGGCGACGCCGCGCTGATCCTCGCCGACGGCACACTCGACGGCTTCGTCGGCGGCACCTGCGCCACCTCGACGGTGCTGGCCCAGGGCCTGCGGCTGCTGGCCTCGGGCGAGTCGACGCTGCTGCACATCACGCCCGATCCGGCTGTGCGGTCGGTCGAGGAGGGCGCGGTCACGGTGGCCAACCCGTGCCTGTCCGGCGGCGCGCTGGACGTCTTCCTGGAGCCGATGATCCCGCCGCCGCTCGTCCACGTGCTCGGCGACGCCCCGGTGGCCCGCGCGCTTGTCGCGCTCGGCAGGCCGCTGGGCTACGAGGTGGTCGCCACGGTGGATCCGTCGCTGACGGTGCCACCGGACGCGGACGCGGTGGTCGTCGCCTCCCACGGCCACGACGAGGAGCCGGTGCTCACGGCGGCGCTGCGGGCCGGCGTGCCGTACGTGGCGCTTGTCGCCAGCCGCCGCCGCGGCTCGGCGGTGCTGTCCTCTTTGGACGTACCGGACGCGGCCGCGCGAGTGCGCTCCCCCGCTGGGCTGGACATCGGCGCCCGTACCGCCCCGGAGGTCGCCCTCTCCATCCTCGCCGAGATCATCGCCAGTCGCCCCCGCGCCGCACCCCCGCCGCCGGTGGTCCCGCCGTCCGCTTCCCTGCTGCCTGTCTTGGAGTAGCCCGTGCGCCTGGACAACGAGTTCGTCGTACCCCGCCCGGTGGACGAGGCGTGGGCCGTCCTGACCGACCTCGAACGGATCGCCCCCTGCATGCCCGGCGCCAAACTGACCGAAGTGGACGGCGACGACTACCACGGCACGGTAAAGGTCAAGGTCGGCCCGGTGGTCGCCCAGTACGCCGGCGTGGCCCGCTTCCGCGAACGCGACGCCGCACGCCACCACGCGGTACTTGAGGCGAGCGGCAAGCAGAGCGGCGGCGCGGGCCGGGCGTCCGCGGTGGTCACCGCCGACCTGGCCGCCGAGGGCGACAGCACGCGCGTCACGGTCGTGACGGACCTGACGGTGGCCGGGCCGCTGGCCCAGTTCGGCCGGGGCGCGATCGCCCAGGTCAGCGGCAAGCTGCTGGACCAGTTCGTGGCCCAGCTCCGCGAGACGGTCCTCGCCTCTCCCACCCCCGCCCCCACCGCACCCGCGCCCGCCGCCGCGGCTGCCGCTCCCGCCGCCGAGGGCCCGGCCCCGGGCACCAGGCCGGCGCCGACGACATCCCGGCCGCCGCCGAGCCCGCCCCGGTCGACCTGTTGCGCGCCGCGGCCGCGCCCGTGCTGGTCCGCCTGATCCCGGTCCTGCTCGCGGTCGCGGTCCTGATCGTCCTGATCGTGTGGCTCGCCTGACGATCCGACGCCGAGGCCTGGCCCAGGGGTTGAGTCACAACCCGAAGGTTCCGGCCGGCATCGCGGGTGCAGAGGCTGCGGCCCGTCCATCCCGTGGGCGTCGATCTGGACGGGGGTCAAGCACGTGCTCGGCATCTGGGTCCAGGCCGCCGACAAAAGATCCAAAACCAAGGAGATTGAGCTACCGCGATGTCCGTGGTGGTCCGGACCGTCGCTCCCGCGGCCTCACCCTCCGCTGTTTCACAACCCCGCCCCGCCTCCGGGCATCCGGCGGCCCGTCGGTGGGGCCACCAGTCGGCGGGCCTCTGGAGCTGGGCGCACCGATGCGCCCGCCCCCCCCGGACCGGGGGCGGGCACCCCGCCGGTCCTCCCGACGCTGCCCACTCACCCGGCCCGTGACCAGAGCGGGCCGCCGCGTGGTCGCCCCGGCGCATCAGCGCCCGCGATCCAGACCCGGCTTCCGCCGCCCGCGTCGCGGACATCCCCGCGGACCTCTGGATCTAGTCGACTTTCTGCTGCCCTGACGACAGAAAGTCGACTAGATCCGAAAGGCCGCGCGGCCCCAGCCTTTGTGAACGTTTCCCGCTGCCCCAGCAGCGGGAAACGTTCACAAACCTTGGGATCGTGCTGGGTTGTGAAGCGCGGAGGGTGTGGACGTCGCCCGCTACTCCCGCGGCCTCACCCTCCGCAGTTGGGCAAGCTCACCCCCGGGTCGCGGTCGGCGGTTGGGCGGGGTCCATCCACGACAGACAGGCGCCCGAGGGCGCTCGGTTTACCACGATCTCTCGCGTACCCCAGCCCGACCGCGTCGATCGAGGAAGCTGGTCTGCGCGGTCACTACGCGACCGGCATCACCCAGGACGAGAGGGCCTACCCGGCGGCAAGGTCGCCGGTGGTCACCGGCGCGGCCACTCTAGGGAAGCAGAGTAAGGCGCCTGCGGGCTTGGACCGCAGACCTGGCAGCGCTGGTCGGGGATCTCGGCGAGCGTCAGCGAGCCGCCGACCTGCGCGGTGCCCGCGGGAGCATACGGCCTGCGACTGACGCGGACGGGGGCAAATGCATGCAGGAGAATGTGACCTCGACCCTGAAAGGCCTCTAGATCCAGCGTTTCTTCCGGATCTGCTCGCGCCGCCGGCCGCGCGGGCGGGTTGCGCACCGCGGCGGATCAAGGCTATGACCTGGGCATCCTCTGAGGCCGCGCCGAGTGTCAGGTTCGCCGGGTCCCTGGGCGTGCATGGATTTCCCCTGCTCGAGTGGGGCAGCCCAGGACGGGGCCCGGATTTCATGATCGGCTTAGGGTGAGTGGCATTGGGTCCGGACCACCGCGGACGTCGCGGTAGCCCAAATCTTGTCCTGTGTGGAGGGTTCAGGTCCGAAAACGGCCAGACTTGTGGCGCCGCGACTGATGGGGTGGGGGCATGACAAGCCACCTCGACAAGACCAACACCTTCCGCGCGCTGCACGCCCCGGGCGCCGTCCTCGTGCTGCCGAACGCCTGGGATGTCGCCACCGCCCGCCTCGCCGAGGATGCCGGCGCGGCCGCGGTCGCGACCACCAGCGCGGGCGTCGCGTGGAGCCTCGGCACGCCGGACGGTGACCACCTCGGCCGCGACCTCGCCGCCGACCTCGTCGCGCGCATCGCCGCCGCGGTCTCGGTGCCGGTGACCGCGGACATCGAGGGTGGGTACGCGGCCGATCCGGCCGGCGTGGCGGACACGGTGCGCGCGGTCGTCGAGGCCGGCGCGTGCGGCATCAACATCGAGGACGCCGACGCGCAAGGGCTGCGTACCGTCGGCGAGCAGGCCGACCGCCTCGCGGCCGCGCGGGAGGCGGCCACCGCGGCCGGCGTACCGCTGTTCATCAACGCCCGCACGGACACCTACCTGCGCGCGGTGGGTGACCCGGCGACCCGCCTCGCCGCGACGCTGGACCGCGCGGCGGCTTACCTCGCGGCCGGCGCCGACGGGATCTTCGTTCCGGGCGTGGCCGACCCGGACACGATCGCCAGCCTCGCCGCGGGCATCGACGCGCCGCTCAACGTGATGGCCGGCCCGGGCTCCCCCGCCGTACCCGACCTCGCCAAGCTCGGCGTGGCCCGGGTGAGCATCGGCGCGGCGATCGCGCTGTCGGCGTACGACCACGCCCGGCGCGGCATGCGCGAGGTGCTCGCGACCGGCACGTACGAGTCGCTGGCGAGCGACCTGGAGTACGGCGAGCTGAACGAGCTGCTCGGTAAGCTCCACGCGTGATCAATGGAGGCGTGCGCGGGTCCTACGTCGTGACCGGTGCCGCCCGCGGCGTCGGGCGCGCGATCGCCGAACGCCTCCTGCACGACGGACCGGTGGTCGGCGTCGACCTGGATTGGTCGGCGCCGCTCCCGCACGGCGGGGAGGGCCAGCCGCACCGCCTGCTGACCGTCACCGGTGACGCCACCGACGAGGAGGTCGCCACCCGCGCCGCGACCCTGGCCGCGGCGAGTGCGCCGCTCGCCGGCTGGGTCAACAACGCCGCCGTCTTCCGCGACGTGTCGCTGCACGACAGCAGCGCCCGGGAGGTGCTCGACCTCGTCACGCTCAACCTCGGGCTCACCGTGGCCGGCTCGGCGGCCGCGGTCAAGCACTTCCTCGCCACCGGTACCGCCGGCGCGATCGTCAACGTCTCCTCGCACCAGGCCGCTCGGCCGGTCCCGGGTGCGCTGCCGTACGCCACGGCGAAGGCCGCCATCGAGGGGCTGACCCGGGCGCTCGCCGTCGAGTACGGCCGGCACGGCATCCGGGTCAACGCTGTCGCACTGGGCTCGATCGCGACGGAGCGGTACGACGAGTACCTCGCGGACGCCGGGCCGGCGGGCGCCATCCTGATCAAAGCGGAGATGCGCCGGCTGCACGCGCTAGGCCGGATCGGCCGCCCGGAGGAGGTCGCCGACACGATCGCGTACCTGCTGTCGGACCACGCCAGCTTCGTCACCGGCACGGTGATCCCGGTCGACGGCGGCCGCGCCGCCCGCGGCCTCGACCCCGAAGAACGCTAGACGCACTGGTCAGGCGGCTGCGCGGGCGCGCCAGGCGTACTCGGGGTCGGTCTCGTCGCGGGCCGGCTCGACCACCGGCTCGGGCTGCTCGGTCGCCAGGGCCACGACCGCCAGCAGCGCGAACGCCAGGCCGGCCGCGCCGAACGCCCACGCGTACCCGCTTGTCGTGGCCGCCGCCTCGTCCACGCCGCCGACGTGCGTGCTGCGCGCGGCGGCGACCGCCATCAGCAGCGCGACGCCGAGCGTGGGGCCGATCTCCATGAACGTGTTCATCAAGCCGCCGGCCAGCCCCGCCTGCCGAGGCTGCACGTCGGCCATGGCCAGCACCGTGGCCCCGGCGAACGCGAGCGCCACGCCGGCCGGTACGAGCACGAGGCCGGGCAGCAGGCCGGTCAGGTATGTGGTGGCCGGGTCGAGGCCGGACAGGTGCAGGAAGCCGGCGGCCGACAGAGCGAGGCCGGTGGCGACGACGGCGGGTGCGCCGTACCGCTCGATGGGGCGCCGACCGATCCGGCCCATCACGATGAGCGAGACCGCGTACGGCACGAAGCAGAGCGACGTGTGCAGCGTGGTCCAGCCCCGCACCTGCTGGAGGTACAGGCCGAGGAGCAGGCAGATGATCGACGACCCGGCCGCGGCGAGCGCGATCGCGAGCAGCGCGATGACCCGGCGCGAGCTACCCAGGAACGACAGCGGCAGCAGCGGCGAGTGGCCGCGCAGCTCGACGAGCACGAACGCGAGCATCAGCGCCACACCGCTCACCAGCGGGCCGGTGACCTGGGGCGACGACCACGCGTACTCGTCGGTGATCACGAGGCCGTAGCTGAGCATCGTGATGCCGCCGGTGACGAGCACCGCGGCGGGCAGGTCGAGGCGGGGCGCTGGCCGCGGTGGGCGCGCCCGCCGTCCGGCACGAGCCGCGGCGCGATCAGCAGCCCGAGCGTCGCGATCAGCGCCGGCGCCGCGAACATCCACCGCCACGACACCCACGTCGTGGCAATGCCGGCGAGCACCACACCGGACGTGGCGCCGAGCACCGAGATGCCGCCCCACTTCGCCATGGCGTGGTGGTAGCTCACCGGGTCGGCGAAGACGCCCCGCAGCACCGCGGTCAGCGCCGGCGCGATGATCGCCGCGCCGATGCCCTGGCCGAAGCGCGCGCCGACAAGCATCGGATAATTCAGCGCATACCCGGCGGCGATCGACGTCGCGGCGAACACGAAGAGTCCGATGAGGAGCATGCGGCGCCCGCCGTACCGGTCGGCGAGCCGCCCGCCGAAGAGCAGCAGGCCACTGAACGACAGCGCGTACGCCGCGCTGACCAGGATCAGCTGCGCCCGCTCGAGGCCGAGCTCACGGCCGATCGCGGGCAGCGGCACCGACACCACGGTGATCGTGAAGATGAGCGTGGCCTGCACGAACGCGAGCAGCGTGAACGCCTGCCTGCGCCGCGCCACCACACGCCTCGGCAACGGAACGATGGCTACTGTCACGGCTCCTCCCGCCAAAGAGCGCCGCAAGTGTTTTCTCTTATACGTCGACGCTGTGTGGCTGGTTCACTACGCGCCGCATCCATTCTCTGTGACGGGAGTGGTCAATGTCCACTCACGCAGGGTCACACGACTGCCTGGTGACCACGCGGTTGCGGCCACGAGGTGGAGGAGGCTACTGTGCGCGTCGTAATTTCTGGAATGCCCTTCTGATCTTCAGGGTGGCTTAGCGGATAACCGCTGTCCGCGCCAAGTTACGGGGTTGACGTGGGGAATTTGGCGGGCCGCCATGGCTGGCGTGTCTGGTTTGCGGGCTTCTTTCTCATCGGGCTGGGTTGGTCGCTTTTTACCCCGATCAACCAGTACCCGGACGAGTCCGATCACGTGTATCGGGCGGCGTCCGTCGTACGCGGTCACGTGTGGCCGAAGATCGGTGAGTACACACACGGCACGGGCGCCCTCGCACCGGTACCCCGCGCGATCCACGAGGTCTTCACCACCGAGCCGTGCACGGGCCTGAAGAGCCCCCGATGTGCGCCGACCGCCCTGGCGATCCGCACACCGTGGATGCGGTCACCAGCGAAGGCCGGATGTTCCCGCTGTACTACGCCATGGTCGGCTGGCCTTCCCTGATATCGGACGGCCGGCTCGGCGTACGAGGGATGAGAGCGGCCAACGCAGCCCTGTGCGCGGCGTGGCTCGCGGCCGCCGCGACGATCCTGATGTCGATCGCGGGCCGTCGCGTGGTGTTGGCCGCCGGCCTGTTCGCCGGGCTGACCCCCCTCGCGATGTACCTCAGCGGCGGGATCAATCCCAGCGGGCCGGAAGCGGCCGCGGCGGTGTGCTTCTGGGCCGCCGTGCTGGCCCTGATACATGGCAGGAGCAGCCTCGCCCGCCGGACCCTGCTCGTGCTCGCCGGGCTCAGCGGCACGGCGCTGGTGACCGGCCGGTTCATCGGGATGTTCTGGGTCGGGCTGATCCTGGTGCTGTCGCTGCTGACCGCGCACCGATCGGTGTGGCTCCCGTTCGTGCGCGGCCTGCTCAAGCCGGTGTTCGTCCCGATAGCCGCGGCCGCCGTCGTGATGGGCGCCTACACGCTGACCGCGCGCTCGTACCAGACGTTCAAACCCCTGCGGCCGGTGGACAGGGACCTTTCCGAGGTCGTCCGGCTCAGCCTGGGCAACATCGACAAACAGCTCAGCGAACTTGTCGCGTACTTCGGGTGGTTGAGCGTCCCGCCAGGACCCGTCACGCTCGCGAGCTGGGCACTTGTCGTACTGATGATCATCGTCTTCGCCGCCTACGGCAACGGGCAGGTACGGTTCGGGACCGGCGTCGGGCTGGCGTTCGTGCTCCTACTGCCGCTCCTGATCCAGGGCTTGGCGTTCGCCCGGCCCACGATCGGCGGCTGGCAGGGCCGCTACACGCTGCCGCTGGCGGTCGGCGTCACACTGCTGGCGGTCATTCCGGCGGGCGTCAGCAGCGCGCGGGGGCGCATTCCGGTCATCGTGGCGTGGGCCGCGATGGCGGTCTACACCGTCGGTCACATCGCGGCCATCCGCGACGCGTGGGGCATCTTCACCACGGGTCTGGACAATACGCGCCTCTCGCCACCCTTCACCGCGGTCCCCGTGACGACCGCCCGCGCCGGGCTGGTCATCGTGGCCGCCGGCGGCCTGCTGATCCTCGCCGCCATCCTCCTCAAGGACCGGACGAGGCCTGACCGCGCCGACCTCGGGCCGCCGGCGGCCAAAGACCTCGACCCGGCTGCCTCGCTAAGCGCGCATCGACTTTAGGGCGGTGGCGGCGGCCTGCTCGACGATCTCGATGCCCTTCTCCTGGGTGGCGTGGTGGTCGGAGAGCACCGCCATCAGCCAGTCGTGCCCGTCTTCGGCGATGCGGCCGATGCTGTTGACCACCCACAGGTTGTCGTCGGCGCTGACCTGGACCCACCCGTTCTTCACCCACACGCCGGAGGCCTTGGCGGGTGCGGCGGCGGGCACGCCCCAGCGCTGCTCGTCGACCACCTCGGTCATCAGCCTGAGCACGAACTTCGTCCCGGCCGTCGAGAGTGGACCGTCGTCCGACGTGATCGACTGGAGCAGCCGCACCTGATCGGCGGCGGTCGTCGTGGTGATGCCCCACGCCGAGTTGGCCTTCGTCTCCTTCATCCCGAAGGTGGCATTCGCCTTGTTCAGCCCTGAAACGCCGCCGACCGTACGGAAAAGGCTGCTCGCCGCGTCGTTGTCGCTCACCGTAATCATTTCGGTGGCCTGTGCGCGCTGCGTGGACGTCAGCGTGTCGTCGTCGAGCAGCAGTGCGGCGAGGATGTCCACCTTCACGATGCTCGCGGTGCGGAAGCGCCGGGTGCCCACCGACAGCGCCGCCCCGGTCACCCGGTCGTGCAGCGCGATGGCGACCCGCCCGCCGTTGTCCCGCACGAACCGCTCCAGCACCGTCTTGGTCTTCGCGACCTGGTCGGGCGTAGGCGACGGCGTCGGTCTCTCGCTGGCCCGCGCCGATCCGGGCCCGGTGGCTCCCGCCACGCCATCCGAACGCATGGTGACGACGCCAGCACCTGCGGTAGCGATGCCCGCGACACCGAACGCGGCGGCCAAGGAGAACAGTCCACGACGAGAGGTGGTCTTCACATGCCTGTTGTACGCGACGCGCCTGCGAGTTAGTTCAACGCCTGCACCTCTCCGTAGCTGACCAGGTCCTTTGTGACCGCACTCCCGCCCGAGACGGCGACCGCCGTTTCGACCGCGGCCGTCAGCGCGGCCTTCGTGACCGCGCCGCCGCTCGCGACGGCCGCCGCCGTCTCGACCGCGGCGGTCAACGCGGCCCGGAAGAGCAACGAGCCGGTACTCACCCGCCGCACGCCCAGCGCCGCGAGCCGGTCGAGGTCGAGCCCGGGTACAAAAAGGACATTGAGCGGGACCCCGGCCATCTCCACGAGCGCGCCGATCGCCGCGTCGCCGGTCACCCCGGGCACGAACACCCCGTCGGCGCCGGCGTCCGCGAATTCCCGCGCCCGCCGCAACGCCTCCTCCAGCGCCGCCGGGGTCGGCCGCCGCTGCCAGTGCGTGTCCGTGCGGGCATTGACAAACAGCTCTGGTACGCGTGACTTGATGCCGCCGATCACGGACAGCTGGTGGTCGAGCGGGGTGAGCGTGCCGTCCGGCCGCCCGTCCTCGACGTTGACGCCGACGACGCCCAGGGCGGCCAGCTCCGCCACGAGGTCGGCCACCTCGTCGGGGTCCTCGCTGAACCCGCCCTCGATGTCGACGCTCACCAGGCACGGCAGCCGCTGGAGCCGCCGGGCGAGGTCGACGGTCTCGTCCCGGGTCGCCGCGGTCCCGTCCGGCTTCCCGGCGGCCGCCGCCACCCCGAGGCTCGTGGTACCGACCGCGACGAACCCCCGAGCGGCGAGGGCGGCGGCCGACGCATAGTCCCAGGCGTTGGGGAGCACCAGCGGCCGCTCTCCGTAGTGCAGGTCCCGGAAGCTGGTCACCGCGCCTCCCCCGCTCCGATGGCGGCGATGGCGAGCGCGTGGGCGCGGCCGGGGCAGAGCCGGGGCTCCCCGCCGAACGGCAGTCCGGCCGCCGCGAGGTCCAGCACGAGTACGTCCCCCGCCGCCACCACCGTCCCGCCCAGCGTGGCATCCACAGTGGACACCCGCCGCGTGCTCCGTACCGGCGGATCCTCCCGCAGCCCGTCGCCCACCGAGCCGTGGACGGCAGCGGCCCGGATGAGCCCGGCCGTCGCCGCGTATGCCTGCACAAGCAACCCGATCCGGTTCGCCACCACCTCCTCGCCAGCGCACGCCCCGTCAGCGCACGCCCCGTCAGCGCACGCCCCGTCAGCGCACGCCCCGTCAGCGGGCGGGAGTTGCGCCACCAGCGAGGCGACCGCGGCGTCGGCGAGACGTCCCGCGGCGTCGGTGCCCGGTGCCAGGTACACGGCCGCGACCGAGGGCAGCGCCGCGACCACCGCGTCCACATCGCGCACGCCGAGCGCCTCACCCAGCACCGCGACCGCCACCTCACCGGCGGGACGCGTCGAACGGGCGGCCGCGGCGCCGAGCCGTTCCGGATCGATGGCCGCGAGCTCGGCCTCGACGAGCGCCCGCCGCCGCGCGTGGGCCGGCCCGTGGCTGAACCGCGCCACCGCCGACCGCAGCCACGCCATCGACCCCACCGGCCCGTCCGCGGCCGGCGGTACGGGCACAAAGCGGCGGTCGGCGAGCACCGCGTGGACGTCATCGGGCCGTTCCACCGAAATCTCCATGCCGGAGACGCTAAGCCCGAAACCCTTCGGTGCCCGCCGAAACGTCGGCCGCGGCGTAGTCAGCCCTCCGCACGCCGTTCCCGGAACTCGCGCTTGAGCCGCTCCCGCCGCTCCTTGTCGCGGCGCCCGCGCAAAGAAGCCGATCATGGCCTACGGCCGCGGATTTCCTTGATCGACGCAGGCAACGTCGTGTCGCGCTGCGATTGTGGCGAAGAATTATCCCTGGAGGGGCAATTCTTCGCCACGGACGACCAGAGCATTCACCGATCAAGGGAAACAAGCGGTCAAGACGCGCCAGGGGACGCGCCGAATCCTCACCACTCAGCCACCCTCGGGCGCGCCTCCCATCGCACTGGCAGCGACAAACACACCAAGGTCGCTCGTTCCCCTCGATCGACGCTACAGCCGGACACCATCAGGCAGATCGTGGTACTTCACTGCCCCTCCAGGGGCAGCCAAATACCACGATCGCTGCGCCTACTCCGATCCCAACGCGCCGATCAAGGAAACCAGGTCATCGCGGCCGCCGCATCGAGCGGCCCAAGACACCCAACCGCGAAGGTTCCATAGAGTGCTGAGGCCGGGCGGCATCATGCGGCTGGGCGCGGCGCGGCGCCCAGGTCGAGAGGCCGTTGGCGGCCGCAGCCGGCTCGGCTCCGACGCTGCGCGCTGGCCAGCGGCTCGCGGGCGGCGAGCGATGCCGCTCTGGGTAATCGCCGCCGACCCTGCGGGCCGGCCGGGATTGTGCACCGCGCAGGGTGAGGCCGCGGGAGCAGCCGTCGGGCCGCGGAGGGTGAGGCTGCGGGAGCAGCGGTCCGGACCACCGCGGACATCGCGGTAGCTCAAATCTTCGTCTTGGACAGCGCCCTCGAACGTCAGGGCTCGATCTGGATTTTGCGTCCGACGCCCTCGCGGAACTGGGTCATCGCCTTGGCGTAGTCGTCCAGGGGTACCGGTGGCTGACGAAGACGTCGGCGGGGAGTAGGCCGCCGGCCCACAGCTCGCCGGCTCGGTCGAAGCTGTGCAGCACCGCCATCGAGCCGGTGATGGTGATTTCCTGGTTGTAGATTTTGTAGGGCTCGATGACCGCGCGGGCGCCGTACGACGCTACGCCGAACTGTAGGAACGTGCCGCCCTTGCCGACTCGGGCCAGGCCGTCGGTGATCGCCGCCTCCACGCCTGTGCAGTCTACGACCACGTCCCAGCCGCGCGGGGCGGTCAGCTCGTCCGCCGTGGTGACCGCGGCCGTGCAGCCCAGCAGGCGGGCGGTCTCCAGCCGGGTCGGGTTGATGTCCACCATGGACACCGACGCGGCGCCCGCCCGCTTGGCCAGCTCCATCATCATCAGGCCCATCGTGCCGGCGCCGTAGATGAGGTAGTGGTCGGCGAGCCGCCGCGGCAGGACGTCGAAGCCGCGTACCGCGCAGGACAGCGGCTCGATGAGGGCGGCGTCCGCGACGTTCACGCCGTCGGGGAGGGGGAAGCAGTTGGCGGCCGGGGCGAGCGCGAACTCGGCAGCGCCGCCGGGCTTGGTGACGCCGATCGCGTTCCAGTTTTCGCACAGGTTGCCGCGGGCCCGCTTGCACTGGTAGCACTCTCCACAGTGCAGCGACGGGTCCACGGCCACCTGCTCCCCCACCGAAAGCTCGGTGACCGCGCTGCCCACCTCCACGACGCGGCCGGCGAACTCGTGGCCGGGGATGATCGGGTACGCCGGGGCGAACTCGCCGTCCATGATGTGCAGGTCCGTCCCGCAGATGCCGCAGCCGGCGACCTCCACGACCACGTCCCTCGGTCCCGGGGTGGGGTCGGGCACCTTCTCGATCGCGATCTGCCCGGGCGTGACGACAACGGCGGCTTTCACTTGACAGCTCCCATCGACAGGCCCCGCACGAGCTGCTTCTGCGCCAGCCATCCGGCCAGCACGACGGGCAGGGACACAAGCGTGGCGGCGGCACACAGCCGGGCCAGGAACAGTCCCTCGGAGGAGATGAACCCGACCAGGAAGATCGGCGCCGTGCCGGCGCGGGTCGCGGTCAGGTTGACCGCGAAGAAGAACTCGTTCCAGGAGAAGATGAAACAGATCAGCGCGGTCGCGGCCAGGCCGGGCGAGACGATCGGCAGCAGCACCCGGCGGATCGAGACCAGCAGCCCGGCGCCGTCCATCTCCGCGGCCTCCAACACCGACGCCGGTACCTCCAGCAGGAACGAGCGCATCATCCAGATGGCCAGCGGGAGGTTCATGGCGCTGTAGAGGATCACCATGGTCCAGACGTTGTCGAGCATGCCGAGCTCCTTGACCACCAGGTAGATGGGGAGGAGCGCGGCGACCGCCGGCAACATCTTGGTGGAGATGAAGAAGAACAGCGCGTCCCGCCACTTCGCCACCGGCCGCAGCGACAGGGCGTACGCGGCCGGCGTGGCCAGCACCAGCACGAGCAGCGTGGAGAAGAGGCTGGCCATCAGCGAGTTCAGCAGGTACGGGGTAAGGTCCCGGTCGAACACCTCCCGGTAACCGTCCAATGTGGGCGCGAGGATCCAGGTGGGCGGGTTGGAGGCGGCGTCGGCCTCGCGCTTGAAGCCGGTCAGCACCATCCACAGCACCGGGAAGAAGAACACGAGCCCGCACGCCCAGGCGAGCACCGTCCACGGTAGACGCCTCATCATCGCTGCACCTCCATCCGGAAGAGACCGGAGATGACCCGCAGCGCGAACGTGGCCACCACGATCGTGCCGATCACCACGACGACGCCGGCCGCTGCCGCCTCGCCGTACTCGAACTTGCGGAACGTGGTCAGGTAGATCTCGTACGGCAGGTTGGTGGTCGCCGTACCCGGCCCGCCCTGCGTGATCGTGAAGACCGCGTCGAACGTCTGCACCAGGTAGATCGAGCCGAGCAGCGCGCTGAGCTCCAGGTACGGCCGCAGGTACGGGAGCGTGACGTGCAGGAACGTCTGCCACGCGCTCGCCCCGTCCACGCGTGCCGCCTCAAGCGTCTCCAGCGACTGCGACTGCAAGCCGGCCAGGATGATCAGCATCATGAACGGCGTCCACTGCCACACGAGCGTGGCGACGACCGCGACCATCGGGTAGTTCGAGACCCAGTCGGTGTCGCCGCCGAGGACGCCGTTGATGAGGCCGTACGACGGGTTGTAGATGGCGTGCTTCCACAGCAGCGCGGCGGCCATCGGCATCACGAGGAACGGCGTGATCAGCAGCGTCCGCACGATGCCCCGGCCGGGAAACTTGCGGTCCAGCAGGATCGCCAGCCCCAGGCCGAGCAGCACCGACACGACGACCGAGCTGGCGGTCAGTACCACTGTGTTGAGCAGCGCGGCCCGCAGCCGGCCGTCGGAGAGCACGGTGCCGTAGTTCGACAGGCCGACGAAGTCGCGGGAGCCCGGCCGCAGCGCGTTCCAGCTCAGCGTGGACAGGTACAGCGTGACGAGGAACGGCACCTGCGTCACGACGATCGCGAAGACCAGCGCCGGGAGCAGCGGCGCCCGCCGGGACCACCTGTCCCGCCGCGAGGCCGCCGGCCCGGCCCGCTTGGTCGCGGACCGGACAGGCGCCTTCTCCAAAGTGGCGGCGGAGCTCATTTGCGGTACTTCTCCGCGACGTCCTCGGCGAGCTTCTGCCCGTCGGCGAGGGCCTTCTCCACCGTCGTCTTGCCGGCGATCGCCGACGCCACCTCCTGGGAGACCTTGGTACCGAGGTCGGCGAACTCGGGGATGCCGACGAACTGCACGCCCAGCGCGGGTCGCGGCTGGAGGCCCGGGTTCGTCGGATCCGCCTCCTCGATCGCCTTCAGCGTGATGTCCGCGAACGCGGTGGCCGACTGCTTGTACTCCGGCAGGTCGTAGGTCGAGGCGCGCTTGCCCGCCGGCAGCCGCGACCAGCCCATCTTCTCCCCCACCAGCTTCTCGTACTCCTTGCCGGTGGCCCACGAGACGAACTGCCACGCGGCGTCGGCCTGCTTGGTGGTCTTCGGCATCGCCCACGCCCAGGCCCACAGCCACCCGGAGGACTTGGTCTTGTTCACCGGCGCGTACGCGTAGCCGACCTTGCCGGCCACCTTGGAGGCGGACGCGTCCTCGAGCGTGCCCGCGGCGGAGGTCGCGTCGTACCACATCGCGGCCTTGCCCTGCCCGAACGTGTTGAGGCACTCGGTGAAGCCGGCCTGCGACGCGCCCGCCTCGCCGTACTGGCGCACAAGGTCGACGTAGAACTTGGTCGCCTCGGTGAACTCCGGCGAGTTCACCTTGGGGGTCCAGTCCTTCTCGAACCAGGTGCCGCCGAACGTGTTCACCACGGTGGTGAGCGGCGCGAAGACCTCGCCCCAGCCGGGCAGCCCGCGCAGGCAGATGCCGGCCACCCCGGCCTGCTTGTCGTTGAGCTGGGCGGCGAAGCCGGCGACCTGCTGCCAGGTGGGGCGCTCCGGCATCGTGATGCCCTTGGCGGCGAAGAGCTCCTTGTTCCACATCAGGAACGAGGACTCGCCGTAGAACGGTGCCGCGTACAGCTTGCCGTCCTCACCGGACAGTGACTTGACCATCGGCTGGAGCAGGTCGGCCGAGTCGTAGCCGGAGTCCTTGTCGGCGTAGCTGGACAGCTCGTGCAGCCAGCCGTTCTTGGCCCAGATCGGCGCCTCGTACGCCCCGATCGTCACCACGTCGTACTGCCCGCCCTGGGTGGCCACATCCTGGGTCACCTTGTCGCGCAGCTCGTTCTCCGGGAGGATCGTGAACTTCACCGTGATGCCGGTCTCCTTGGTGAAGGAGTCCGCGGTGAGCTTGGCGATGTCCTCCATCTGCGGGTTGCCCACCATCAGCGCGGTGATCGTCTTGCTGTCCCCGTCACTACTCGAACCGGAGCCACCCGCGC
Source organism: Phytohabitans flavus (assembly GCF_011764545.1). GTDB lineage: Bacteria > Actinomycetota > Actinomycetes > Mycobacteriales > Micromonosporaceae > Phytohabitans > Phytohabitans flavus. The sequence goes on from NZ_AP022870.1 coordinate 3,947,240, forward strand.
CGGAGCAGGCGGCGAGCGTCATGACAAGTGCGGAAATAACAACAAATAAGGGGCGGCGTGACACGACAAACCTCCCAAGGGTGGTACTCAAAGGACGGTCAGACCCGCAGGACCTGCGGACCGAGCAGGGAGTAGCGGTGTGCCTCGGAGGCGGGCAGCGCCGCGTCCGTGACGATGGTTTCGAAGTCGGAGATCTCGGCGAAGCGGCAGAAGCTGCTCACCCCGAACTTCGTGTGCACCCCGGCGAAGACGCGCCGCCGGGAGACGCGGACGACCTGTGCCTTGACGTCGGCCACCGCCGGGTCGGGTGTGGTGAGGCCGTGCTCGCGGGAGATCCCGTTCGCGCCGACGAACGCGAGGTCGATGACGAAGCCGGCCAGCATCGCGGTGGCCCAGTGGTCCACTGTGGCGAGGGTGCGCCCGCGTACCCTGCCGCCGAGCAGCAGCACGGTGGTGGCCGGGTTGGTGGCAAGGACCGCGGCGGTGCTGAGCGAGGCGGTGACCACGGTCAGGCTCCGGTCGGCGGGCAGCGCCTCGGCGATCAGCTGGGGCGTAAACCCCTCGTCGACGAAGACGGTCTCGGCGTCGCCCACCAGCTCGGCGCAGGCGGCCGCGATCCGGCGCTTCTCCGGCACCCGGCGCGTGGTCCGCATCGCGAGTGTGGTCTCGAAGCGGGCGGTCTCCACCGCGCGCGCCCCGCCGTGCGTACGCCGGACGAGCCCGTGCTGCTCCAGCGTGCGCAGGTCACGCCGGATCGTCTCGGGCGCCACGGCCAGCTCGGCGGCGAGCTTGCCGACGTCGACGTCGCCGTTGTCACGGGCAAGTACGAGGATGCGGTGCTGCCGCTCGTCGGCGTTCATCGCGCATCTCCCTCCCGGCCGCGGGCGTAACCATGTTCTAACACCGCCGAAACGGTGTGAGCCGGTTCACAGCGCGGGTTCCTACGCCTGACTTTGCCCGTTCGGACGCGTGGGAGCAACGCTTTCCCTTGCGCAAATCGGATTTAGACCTGTATTGCGGATGCCCGAACGGGCGGGGCAAGCGCCCGCTTCACGCCCGAGTGCGGCGCTGTGAGCGCGCTCGGGTGCGACGCCGTCGGCGCCCGCGTCACGCTGCGGGTGCGGCGCTGTGAGCGCTCGGGTGCGGCGCGGTCGGCGCTCGCTTTCAGGCCCGGGTGCGGCGCCACTCATGGGTGAGGAGCCAGGCGAGGTAGACGCCGCCGATGGCCGACGTGGCCAGTCCGACGGGCAGCGGCGTCGATCCGAAGATCCGCTGCGTGGCGAGGTCGCTGACGATCAGCAGCAGCGCGCCCATCAGCCCGGCGGCCATCAGGCCGGGGCCCGCCGACCGGGTCAGCCGCCGCGCGACCTGCGGCGCCGCGAGCGCGACGAAGCTGATCGGCCCCGCGGCCGCCGTCGCGACCGCACTCAACGCGACCGCGGCAAGGATCAACACGCCTCTGGTACGCCCCACGGGTACGCCCAGCGCCCGCGCGGTGTCGTCCCCATCTCCAGCATGGCCAGCTTCCGTCCATAGTGGAGCACCAGCGGCAGCAGGACGAGCAGCGCCAGCGCGAGCGGCCGTACGTGGTCCCACCGCCGCCCGTTGAGGCTGCCGATCAGCCACACCTGCGCGGCGATCGCGTCGTCGAGGCTGGCCCGCGCGATGAGGTAGTTGTTGAGGGCCAAGAACATCGCGGCGAGGCCGATGCCGATGAGGATCAGCCGCATGCCGGAGAGCGTGCGGCGGAAGGCGACGCCGTACACCAGCGCGAGCGTGCCCAGCCCACCCACGATCGCGCCGGCCGCCACCTGGTACATGTCGCCGTCGAGCAGCAGGATCACGATGACCGCGCCGGTGGCCGAGCCGTTGGTGAAGCCGATTACGTCCGGGCTGCCCAGCGAGTTTCCGGACAGGCGCTGCATGACCGCTCCGCTCACGCCCAGCGCGAAACCGACCAGGATCCCGGTGAGCAGCCGCGGCATCCGCAGCGTCATCACGATGAAGTCGGAGCCGGGCGGCCCCTGGCCGGCGATCGCCTTGAGCACGTCGAGCAGCGGTACGGGGTAGTCGCCGGTGGTCATCGTGACCGCGCCGACGCCGGCCGCGGCGAGCGCCAGGCCGAGGCAGACGGCAAGCACTCGCTTCGGTACCCGGATCGACAGCCCGTCGCCAGGGGTGCGCAGCGTAGTCACAGGCGGGCCAGCTTTCGGCGGCGGCACAGGGCGATGAAGACCGGCGCGCCGACGAACGCGGTCACCACGCCGGCCTGGAGCTCGGCGGGTGCGATCACCACCCGACCGATGACGTCGGCGCCGAGCAGGAGCACGGGGGCGAGCACCATCGAGTACGGCAGCACCCACCGCTGGTCCGGCCCGACGAGCATGCGGGCCGCGTGCGGTACCGCCAGCCCCACGAACCCGATCGGCCCGGCCGCGGCGGTGGCCGCCCCGCAGAGCAGCGTGACCGCGATCGCGCCGAGCGCCCGGGTACGCCCCACGTGCGCGCCGAGCGCCCGACCGGCGTCGTCGCCGAGCGCGAGCGCGTTGAGCGGGCGGGCGAGCAGCAGCGCGAGCACGATGCCGACCAGGATGAACGGCGCCACCTGTACGAGCGTGTCCGACCGCCGCCCGGCCAGCGAGCCCACCACCCAGTAGCGGAACTGGTTGAACGCCTCGGGGTCGAGCAGCAACACCGCGTACGTGACCGCGCCGAGCGCCGCGCTCACCGCCGCACCGGCCAGCACGAGCCGCTCGGGGGTGGCGGCCCGGCCGGCGGAGCCGATCACGTACACGATCACGGAGACGACGGCCGCTCCGAGGAACGCGAACCACACGTACCCGATGACGCTTGTCACCCCGGCGTACGCGATGGCGAGTGCCACGGCGGCGGCCGCACCCACGTTGATGCCGAGCAGCCCCGGGTCGGCGAGCGGGTTGCGGGTCACGCCCTGCATCAGCGCGCCGGCCAGCCCGAGCGCGGCGCCGACCAGGACCGCGAGGAACGTACGCGGGATGCGCAGCTCGTGGATGATCGCCGCGTCGCTGGAGCCGTCGTCGTGCCAGAGCACGCTCCACACCGACATGAACGAGATCTGCTTCGACCCCACCCACACGCTCAGCAGGAACACCAGGAGCAGCGCGGCCACCGCGACGAGCAAGCCGCCGCCCTTGGCCACTCCGGCCGCCCCTCTCGCCATACGCACGGTGGTTAGATTAGCCTCACCTTACTATGCGAGGCGATAGAGGTACCGTCCTGGGCCGCGCGATCGGTGGACAGAGGCGGCATGTCGGGCAAGCCGCCCTGCTGGCCGCCGGGCATCAGGCGGGGGAAGCGCTCGTACCGGTGCTTATCGGTGTTGTTATCGACAGCGCGGTGGCGACCGGCTCGGTGACCCGCCTGGTCCTGTGGCTCGCGGTGCTCGGCGCGGTCTTCGCGGCGCTGTCGACCAGCTACAGGTTCGGCGCCCGGGCGGCGGAACGCGCGTCGGAGTGGGCCGGCCACGACCTCAGGGTCCGCCTCACCCGCCGCATCCTCGACCCCCGGGGCGGTGCCGAGACAGGCCGCCTCGCCGGCGAGCTGACCAACATCGCCACCGGCGACGCGCGGCGGGTGGGCGGCGTCAACGTGGTACTCCCGTCCGCCATCGCCGCGCTCACCGGCCTGCTGGTCAGCGCCGCCGCCCTGCTGTGGATCTCGGTACCGCTGGGCCTCGTCGTACTGCTCGGCGCACCCCCGCTGCTGTGGCTCGGCCACCTGCTGGGCCGCCCGCTGGAGCGCCGCAGCGCCGTGGAGCAGGAGCGCGCCGCCCACGCCTCCGGAGTGGCCGCCGACCTTGTCGCCGGGCTGCGGGTGCTGAAGGGCATCGGCGCCGAGCGCGCGGCGGTGGACCGGTACCGCCGTACCAGCCAGGAGTCGCTCGCCGCGACGGTGCGCGCCGCCCGCGCGCAGGCCGCGCACGACGGCGCCATCCTGGCCCTGACCGGAGTCTTCATCGCCGTGGTGGCGCTGGTCGGCGGCCGCCTGGCGGCGAGCGGCGAGATCAGCGTGGGTGACCTGGTGGCCGCCGTCGGCCTGGCGCTCTTCCTGCTCAGCCCGCTCCAGCTCTTCGCCTGGGTCAACGCCGAGCTGGCCCAGGGCCGCGCGTCGGCCAAGCGCATCGCCGCCGTCCTGGCGGCACCGCCGGCGGTCGCCGGGGGCGAGGCCCCACTGCCCGATCCGGTACGCGGGCACGTCTGCCTGAGCGGCGTGCACCACGGGCCACTGTCCGGTGTGGACCTGGACGTCGCCCCCGGTGAGCTGCTCGGCGTGGTCGCGCCCGACCCGGCCGCCGCGACGGCCCTGCTGTCGGCGCTCGCCCGGGACGCCGACCCACCACAGGGGACGGTGACTTTGGACGGCACGCCACTGTCCACGCTGGATCCGGCGGACCTGCGCGCCGCCATCCTCGTGGCCGCCCACCACACCACGCTCTTCGCCGGCCCCCTGATGGCGAACGTTACCCCGGTGCGGGCCGCCGGTGACGGACCCGTCGCCCGAGCCATGGCCGCCGCCACGGCTGACGAGGTGGCCCGCGGCCTGCCGGACGGCGCCGACACCGTCCTCGGCGAACGCGCCCAGTCCCTGTCCGGCGGCCAACGCCAGCGGGTGGCGCTGGCCCGCGCGCTCGCCGCCGACCCACCGGTCCTCGTGCTGCACGACCCGACGACGGCGGTGGACGCGGTGACCGAGGCCCGGATCGCGGCCGGCATCCGCGAGATGCGCGCCGGCCGCACCACGATCGTCGTCACGACAAGCCCCGCGCTGCTCGCGGCCACCGACCGGGTAGCGGTCCTCGACGGCGGTACGGTCACCGTCGTGGGCCGCCACACCGACCTTGTAGCGGCCGATCCCACCTACCGCGCGGCGGTGCTGGCATGAGCGAGCAACTGCTTCCTACCGCTACCGGGCGGGAGACGTGGGCGGCCGTGCGTGGGCTTCTGCGCGGGCGGCTGCTGAAGACGGGCGGGGCGTTCGCCGTGCTTGTCGCGGCCACCTCTGCCGGCCTGCTCACCGCGCCGCTGCTCGGCCGGATCGTCGACCTCGTCGCGGACGGCCACCCGGCCAGCGCGCTCACGACGCCGATCGTGCTTCTCGTGCTCGTCGCGCTCGTCCAAGGTGGACTCACCGCGCTGGGCGTGGCGCTCGTCGCGGGAGTGGGCGAGGAGATGCTGGCGCGGCTCCGCGAGCAGTTTGTGGCGCGGGCGCTGCGGCTGCCCCTCGAACGGATCGAGCGGGCCGGCTCCGGCGACCTCAGCGCCCGGGTCACCGCCGACGTGTCCATCGTGGCCGAAGCCGTCCGTCGCGCGCTCCCCCAGCTGGCCCGCTCCGGGCTCACCATCGTGCTCACGCTCGTGGCCCTCGCGGTACTGGACTGGCGTTTCCTGCTCGCCGCCCTCCTCGCCGTACCCGTGCAGGCCCACACCGTGCGCTGGTACGCGCGCCGCGCCATCCCGCTCTACGCTGAGCAGCGGGTCAGCGTCGGCGCGCAGCAGCAGCAACTGCTCGACACCGTGGGCGGGGCCGCGACAGTGCGGACGTTCCGCCTCGCCGACCGCCACGTCGACCTCGTCACCGAGCGGTCGACCGCCACCGTCACGCTCACGCTGCGGGCGGTGCGGCTGATGACGCGGTTCTTCGGGCGGCTCAACCTCGCCGAGTACATCGGGCTCAGCGCGGTGCTCGTCACCGGTTTCGTGCTGGTACGGGCGGACGCCGCGACGATCGGCACCGCGACAGCGGCGGCGCTGTACTTCCACAACCTCTTCAACCCCATCAACGTCGCGCTGTCCCTTGTGGACGACGCGCAGGTGGCCGCCGCCGGCCTCGCCCGGCTCGTCGGGGTCGCGTCGCTGCCGGCCACACCGGAGACCGCCGCCGCGGAGGTCACCGGCGGCTCGGTGAAGGCGGCCGGCCTCGGCCACGCCTACCTGCCCGGCCACCCGGTGCTGCACGACGTCGACCTGCACATCGAGCCCGGCGAGCGGGTCGCGCTCGTCGGCGCCAGCGGCGCTGGGAAGACCACGGTGGCCAAGCTCGTCGCGGGCATCCACCAGCCGACGTCGGGCACGGTCCACCTCGGCGGGGTACGCCTGGACGAGCTCGGCCCGTCCGCGACCGGCGGCACCGTCGCGCTGATCACCCAGGAGGTACACGTCTTCGCCGGCCGCCTCGACGAGGACCTGCGCCTCGCCCGGCCCGGCGCGACCGGCGACGAGCTGCGCGCCGCACTCGACCGGGTCGGCGCGCTGCGCTGGGCGGACGCGCTGCCGGACGGTCTGTCCACGGTGGTCGGTGAGGGTGGGCACGCGCTCACCGTCACGCAGGCACAGCAGCTCGCGCTCGCCCGGCTGGTGCTGGCCGACCCGCCGATCGCGGTACTGGACGAGGCGACCGCGGACGCCGGCAGCGCGGGTGCCCGGGTGCTGGAGGAGGCGGCCACGGCGGCGCTCGCGGGGCGTACCGCCCTGGTGGTCGCGCACCGCCTCACCCAGGCCGCCACCGCCGACCGGGTGATCGTGCTGGAGGGCGGCCGGGTCGTGGAGTCCGGCACGCACGACGACCTCGTCGCGGCCGCCGGGCGGTATGCCACGCTTTGGGCCGCCTGGTCCACCACACGTCCGCGAAATGTTCCGCCGGAAAGCGCACAATGATCGGGACTGATTCCCGACTGCGGTTCGCCAGCGTCCTGCGAGAATGCGACACGTGGACTGGTACAGGGACCGCGACCCGGGGATGTACGGCCGGTACGACGACACCGGCGACGCCCGCTGCCCGATCTGCTACGTGCCGCCCGGCGCCCCCCACATGAACTCCTGCGACGACACCGGCACCTGGCGCGGCGACACCCCCGGCGAGGCGACCCGCGCCGACGAATGGGAAAACTAGGGACCTTTGGAGTCAGGGTCGTCGGTTCTGTCCACAATGGTGACTGCGGATCTCCCCAGGATCGAGATTTTGAGCTACCGCGACGTCCGCGGTGGTCCAGACCGCCGCTCCCGCAGCCTCACCCTCCGCGCTTCACAACCGACCCAACCCGCACGCCACCGCCGGGTGGCCGCGCTCGCCGCCGGCCATTGGACGGGGAGGCTTCCTCCGTGGAAGGAGGAGTTGCGGTTACCCCATTTCTTGCCTCCGGCGGGGATCTCCGGCCTCCGGGATGGGGGAAGTGCCGTCCCGTCGGTCCTCGACCCGTCAAGAGCAGAGCAGACCAACGCCCGGGGCGCCAGCGTCCGTGCCGTGCGTTGCGGTCCGCGGGTGGTGGCGCCCCGGGCGTTGGCCCGCTCCAAGAACAAGCGGGTCGAGGACCGACGGGACGGCACTGAGAGGGGTGCGGCCTGCGCGAATCTTGAGCGTTCAGCCGTCTTTGGGCGCGTTCCCGTCGCGCTGGCAGCCACCAAGGAACCAAGGTCACTCGTTTGCCTTGATCGGTGCTATGGCTGGAAGCTATCTGGCAGATCGTGGTATTTAACTGCCTCCATAGGGGCAGCTGCGTACCACGATCGCTTGCCGGCGCCGGCGCAACGCGCTGATCAAGGGAAACCAGGTCTGCGTGGTTGTCGCGGGCCGGTATCACTCGGTTCTGGAGCTGGGCAGTACGGACAAATAGGCGAAACACCCTGCGCCCAAGCACTACTGCGGACAAGCCCGCACCGTGGCTTCTGGATCTAGTCGACTTAATGTCGTCCTGGCAGCAGAAAAGTCGACTAGATCCAGAAGGCTTCGGGTCGCCGCGTCGCGGGCGGCCCGGAATCGGGCCTGAGTGCCGGCGGCCAAGCCGAGCCGGGCGGGCGCGTCGGTGCGCCCAGCTCCAGAGGCCACTGGGGCGGCGGCCCGCCGCCGGCCCACGGGCGGGCGGGGTTGTGGACCGCGGAGGGTGAGGCCGCGGGAGCAGCGGTCCGGACCACCGCGGACGTCGCGGTAGCTCAATTTGTCATCGTTTGGTAGTCCTACGGCCTACGGGGGCGGGGGCTCGTAGGGCGGGCGCGGCACGGGCGGGTCGGACGGCGCCGCCGCGTGCACGATCCGCCGGACCAGCCCCGGCACCCGGCGCCCGCGCAGCCCTCGGTCGGCGAGTTCGAGTAGCTCCAGTAGCGCGAAGAGCCCGAACACCACGATCGCCACCACCCGCAGCGGCCCGATCCCGCCGCGCGGCACGAGGGCCACCATCAGTCCCGCGGTCAGCGCGAGGATCGCCACGTTGTAGCGGGTGCGGGTGCGGCGTACCAGATGCGCCCAGGACGCCCGGTGATGGCGCAGCTCCCACGCCACGACCGCCTGCCGGGCCGGGTCGTCAAAGTCCGGGTACCACTCGCGCACCTGCGCCGGTGACACCGCGTAGCCGCGGGCGCGGGCGTTGAGCTGTACCACCTGGAGGAAGAGCACCGCGGACAGCGCGAAGAGCGCCAGGGCCGCGTCCGGGTAGCGCAGGCTCTCGGCACCGGGGATGAGCAGGCCGATCAGCGCGACCGCGAAGCCCGCGAGGAGCGGGGCGGCGACCCCGCCGAGACTGTCGACGACGGCGAACGCGCCGTACGGCTCCGGTGGCGCCGGCCACCGGGGCTTGTCACCCTGGGTCACTGCGTCACCGTGAATACGACGTCCGTGCCGTTGGTCGTGATCTGCCCGCTCACGACGAGCGCCAGGCGTACGACATCGGTCGGCTCGAACGTCGACATGGTGCGCGCCGTGCCCTCCACGGTCCCGTTGGCCGCCGTCTGGGCAAAGGCGAGGCCTTCGGGCGTGAGCTGATATTGCATCCGCGGGTACTCGACGATCCGCCACTTGATGGAGGTGATCTCGTAGAAGCCGCTGTACTGGAACGGGCAGCCCTCCGGCTCGGCCACCTCCTGGCGCGCGCAGCCGTCCAGGTACTCCTTGAGCTGCTTCTCGACCGCCTCCTGGGCCGTGGCCCGCAGCCGTGGCGTGAGCGTCGCCCCTGCTGGCCGCCGGTGCTCACCGTTACCGGCTCGGCGTCGGCGAGCGGCGTTTCCGGCGCCCGCACCGTGTACCGCCCGGGGAAGACCATGATCTGCCCGCTCTGGCCGGGGTAGACGGGTGTGCCCGCGACCGTCACGCTGCTGAGCCCGACCGCCGAGACCGGCAGCGCGCGGAGTGCGTTTTCGATGTCCCACCGCTGGAAGGTGTGCTCCGGACCGCCCAGCCGCCTCAGCCTGAACTCCTCCCGGTACTCGGTACCGGAGATCTGGTACGACACCTGTGCCGTGGCCCGGTCGCCGTCGGTGTCCACGCTGAGCAGCCGAAACTGGTCCGGCGGCGTGTAGTCGGGGCCGCTCAGCGAGGCGAGGGGCCCGGCCTGGCCACTGCCCTCGGCGTACACGTACCGCCAGGCCGCGCCGGCGTCGCGGTCGGCGAGCGCCTCGAAGTAGTCGTGCACGCTGTCGGCCGGGCCGAAGAACACCGACCGGACGACCAGGATGGGCGTGGTGGCCGCGAGGATGGACGCGACGACCACGAGCAGCGAGATCAGCGCGGCCGGCGAGGGGCGGGTGGGGAGCAGCGCGGCCCGTGCGGACGGCTCGGCGGCGGCGCGAGCGGCGGCCGCCTCGGCCTCGTGGGCCGGCTGGGCGTAACCGCAGTTGCGGCAGTACGGCGCCATGCCGGAGATCTCCACGCGGCAGCGCGCGCACGGGGTCTGGATGTCGACGAGCACGCTCACCTCCGGACCGGCACGAGCGGATAGTCGACGCCCTCGCGCTCCAGCGCCTCGAGCCGCAGCTCGGTCGGCGGGTGCGAGGCGCAGATCGCCTCGTCCCACCCGTTGCGGCTGCCGTCGACGCTGCGCCGCAGCCGGCCCAGCACCAGCCGCAGGCCGTCGCGGTGGCCGGCGAGCACGGCGCCCTGGTCGGCCCGGTACTCCGCGCGCCGTGCCGACGCCGACTGGAGCGGCACGATGAAGTAGCGCACTGAGGTGAGCGCCGGCCAGGCGACCGAGATCGCCAGGAAGCGCACGATGCTGTTGTCGAAGACTTGCAGCACGAGCGTCGCGGCCCGGTGCGCCACGTATAGCGGGAGCGCCACCCCCGCACGAAGAGCCCGGCGACACCGTCGGCGTTGTGCCAGTGGGCGAGCTCGTGGCTGAGCACGCCGGCCACGGCCTCGCGGTCGTACTCGAACTCGACCAGCAGCCCCCGCTGCACCACGATGTGCCGCGTGTACGCGAACGCGTTGGGCAGCCGCCCGTCGTCGATCAGCAGGCGAGGCAGGTTGGCCAGGCCCATGCGCTGACCGCACTCGTGCATGATCGGCAGCAGGAACTCCTCCTCCCGCCGGCTCATCCGCCGCGCGCCGCCGAGCCGCAGCCGCCAGGGCTCCAGCACCGTGCCGTACACCACGTAGAGCACGCCGACCGCCAGCCCGAGCACGATGTTGAGCAGCACCACGATCAGCGTGACGACCGGATCATCGAGGTAGTCGACGAGCCACGGCGCGAGCAGGCCACCGGCGAACCCGCCCAACACGCCCAACACGCCCAGCACGATGCCGCCGAGCGCCCCCAGCCCGCCACCGCCCAGCGTGGAGAACTGCACCAGCACCTCGCCCACCACCGGCACGTCCTCCAGCGCCTCGCCCGCGACCGCCGCGCCGCCGACAAGCCCGACGATGCCGCCGACCACCGCGCCGGCGACTGCGAGCGCGATCGCGACCGGCAGCCCGAACCAGCCGCCGACCAGCGCCGCCACCGTCGCCCGCCAGTCCCGCCCGATCCCGGCCATCAGCCACCACCCGGCGGACGAGTAGCCGGCCGGCCGGTGCGAGAAGAGCCCGAGCCGCCCGACCGCCGGCACCCCGCCGCTCTCCGATGCGGGGGTGGCGGGGCGTCCGCGCTGCGCCGGCACGAGGGCCGCCGCCGGCAGGTCGGCGGCCACGACCGGAGGAGCCTGCGCGGGTACGGTCGACGGGGCGGGACGGCTCGGCGGCGGCACGACGGGCCGGGGCGGGGGTGGCAGGGCCGCCGCCGCCGGCGCCGGGGCCGCCGTCACCGCGTCGACGGGCGCGTCGCAGGCTGGGCAGCGCTCAGCCGGAGCGATCAGCGCTTCCCCACACTGCGAGCACCGCACCGGGCTGCCTTCCCATTCGTGAGAACGTGTCTAGATCCACCGCACGCCGATTTTCCGCGTTGGCAATAGTGGTGTGCCCCGGCTTATCCCGTCAAGCGGCTTCTACGCACGGTAAGGTCTCGATTCGGATAGGCCATTGTGCGCGGTCGGTTCATTCGGTATTACTGGTGGCCGCGCGAATGGCGGGAATGCCGATCTAGGGACGGCAGCTGATGGCGATCTCGCAAAATGCACAGGGACGTGCATGAAAGCCACTCGGGTGCCCACATTCGACCTCGACCGCCTACGCGGGACGTCCCCGATCGGCGACGAGCCGTCCGGCAGGCTGCTCGCGGTCCCCGCGGTCCGGATCAACAAGGCCTGGCCGGCCGTCTACCGCGAGTACGGCCCGACCCAGCGCGAAAGCCTAGATCCGGACGCCCTGGGCCGGGCGGTAGCGCTGCTCGGCGAGATCGGCGACCCCGCCGCCCGCTGGCTCTGCGAACGCGCGGCCTGGCCCGCCGCCCTGGTCACCCGAGGCTCGGACGTGACCGGCTACCTCACCCGCCAGGCACCCGACGCGTTCACCTTCCGCCCGACGGTGGCCCGCGCCCTCCTCGCCTCGCGAGGCGATCAGCCCGCCTCCGCGAGCGAGCTGGCTGGCCTCCTGGGCGAGTGGCCGGCGCCGGAAGGCGCGGAAGGCGTGCGGCTGGCGTTCCTACTCGACCTCGCCGCGCTGCTGGGCACCCTGTCGGAGTGGGACGTCACGCCCGGCGGCCTCGACCCGGACACGATCCTCGTCACCGCCGCCGGCGACGTGCACTGCTTCGCCACCCGCTGCGACACGATGCTGGTGGGCGGCCACCCGCCGTACACCCCGCCGCCCGCGGCCGAGGCCGGGCTCACGTTCGGCGCGCTGGTGGCGGGCGTGCTCGCCCACGCCGTCGACGCCGGCCGCCACCCCGACCTCGCCGCCCTGGCCTCGGCCGGCACACCGCCGGACTGGCCTACCTGGACGGACGCGCTCACCACCGCCGCCCGACTCGCCGGCCCGCGCCGCCCAGCACGACGATCCACTGTGGCCCCGCCGAGGCCGTCCCCGCCGGCCGCGCCCACACCGCCGCCGGCTTCCCTGTCCGCTAACCCGCCGGCTTCCCCGCCTGGGGACGTCGTCATCCCCGCTCCCGCCCGCTCTCCGGAGTCCGAAGGCCCCACCGGCGGGCCGCCTCCCGCCCTGCCGCCCCTCCCGGGACCCGCACCCTTCGCGACGGTGCCGTCGCCCCGATGGTCACCGGACGCCGGTACCCTCGGTCCGGACGACTTGCCCAGCGTGCCGGCCCAGGGCCGCTCCCCCGACACGATCACCCCCGACACCCACGCCCGACCCGACCGTCCGCCATCTGAGGCGCCGTCTTCGCTTGAGGCGCCATCTCCGTTCGTGGTCCAGCCTTCTGCGCCCGGGTCCGAGACGCCTTCGCCGTTCCAGCGCGAGACGCCTTCGCCATCCGCGGACGAGCCGGCGCTGTTCGGGAGTGAGGGGGCGTCGCGGTCCGCCGGTGAGTTGCCGGGCGCGGACGCCGGGGCGACGGCGCCGACATTTCCGCTCTGGCCGGCCGAGCCGGTGACCGAACCGCTGGTCGGTGCGCACCGGTCGCCCGACCCGCCACCCCGGCGGCGCCGGGCCGCTGTCCTCGTCGCGGCCGCCACGGCCGCCGTCGTGATCGCCGTTGCCGGCACCGCCGCGATCCTCACCACGGTCGCTGACGACGACGGCGAGCCGGTCGGCGCGCCCGCGCCACCGCCCGTGTCCCAGCCGGCCACCACCTCGACCGGCGATGCTGACCCGACGGCCTCCACCGGCCCGACGGGGTCGACCGGCTCACCCAGCGGCGAGCCCACCGCCGCGCCGACGCCGACCGCCGTCGGTCTGGTGGACACCACCGCCGTCGGCGACGACCCTCTGGCGCCGGCCATCGCGGGCATGTTCGACCAGTACTTCGCGGCCATCAACGCCCGCGACTACAACCTCGCGGTCACCCACTACGACCCGGCCGGCGTCATCGACCCCCGCGACCCGGCCGAGCGGCAGGCGTTCGCCGCGGGTGTGTCCACCACGACCGACTCGGAGATCCGCCTGCTGTCGATCGGGTCCGGCGGCGCCAGCGGGGGCACGGCCCAGGCGCGCCTCACGTTCCGCAGCGAGCAGGATCCCGGGTTCGGCCCGAAGGGGCGGGAGCAGGAGACCTGCACGCGCTGGGACCTGACCTACGCGCTCACCACCACCGCCGACGGCCGGTACCTGATCCTGCGCGCGACCGCCGTCACGAGCCGACCCTGCTGAGCGGTCGGTCAGTCGGCCATCGCCTCGCGGAGGCTGCGCGGGCGCAGGTCGGTCCAGTGTGCCTCGACGTACGCGAGGCAGGCGTCCCGCGAATCCTCGCCGAAAACGGCCGTCCAGCCCTCGGGTACGTCCACGAAGGACGGCCAGAGCGAGTGCTGGTCCTCCTCGTTGACGAGCACGTAGTAGCGACCCTCGGGGTCCTCGAACGGGTTGGTCACGGTGCCTCCTCCTTTGCTGAAGTCACGGTACGGGCAAGCGTCGAAAGCGCCCGGAACCAGGCCTCCGCCAGGTCCCTGACTGTCTGCTCGGTCAGCAGCGCGGCCGGCCATTCCCAGGTGGCGCTCAGCACCGGCCCGCCCGGTCGGTCCTCGGCGTGCGCGTTGACGGTCAGCGTGTAGTCCAGCGGCATCCCGGCGTCGGCGCCGATGTCCACGGCGTCCATCTCCGGCGCGTACGCCCAGTCGGCCGCCTCCGGGAAGTCGAACCGGCCGAGGTAGTTGAACTGGACCGCCGGTGCCGGCCGGGCGGCGAGCGCGGTAGCTGTGTCCGGGTTGAGGTGCCGCAGCAGGCCGTACCCGATGCCGCTGTCCGGAATCCGGGCCAGATGCGACCGGATACGGGCCACGGCGGCGCGGGCCGCGGGGCCACCGGCGAGCGCCTCGGCGGGATCGACCGGGCCGAGGTCCAGCCGCACCGGGTACACGCTGGTGAACCAGCCGACCGTGCGGGACAGGTCGATGTCGTCGCCGGCCGCCTGCTCCTCGCGGCCGTGCCCCTCCAAGGCGACGAGCAGCGGGCCGGCCGCCGCGATGGCGAGACCGGTCAGGAGCACGTCGTTGACGCTCGCGCCGAGCGCCGCCGGTACCGGCCCAAGCAGCGGCGCGGCAACCTCGGCCGGAAGGGTCAGCGTCACCGAGCGGGCCGTGCCTACGGCGTCCCGGGCCCGGTCCACGGCCGGACCGAAGGATCCGCCGCCGTCCAGGATCTCCGTCCACAGTGGCAGCTCGGCGGCCCGGTCCGGGTCGGCGGCGCGCTCGGCGAGCCGGGTGGCCCAGCGCGCGAAGGGGGTGCCGACCGGGGCGAGGGCCGCCGGCCCGTCCCGCCAGGCGGCCGCCAGGTCGGGGATGAGGATCCGCCACGATACGCCGTCCACGACAAGGTGGTGGACGACAAGCACCAGCCGGCCGGGGCGGTCGGGGCCGGCGTCGAACCACACCGCCCGCAGCATCGCGCCCGCGTCCGGGTCCAGCGCGTCCTGTGCCTTACGGGCCTCGCGCGCGACGACACCCGCCAGGTCGCCGGGCTCCACACCGGAGACGTCCACGCGGACCGTCCACTCCGGAGCGGGCGTGGTGCCCCGGCCCCGGACAGCGAGGCGCCAGTCCGGTGTGGACCTGTCCAGGCGGGCCCGGAGCATGTCGTGCCGGTCCACGACCGCGTCGAGGGCGCGCAGGAGCCGCTCCCAGCCCAGATCGGCCGGCACCTGGAGGACGACAGACTGGTTGTACCCGTCGATCGGCCCGCCCAGCTCGCACAGCCAGTGCATCACCGGGGTGAGCGGCAGCTCAGCCGGCCCGTCGCCGGTTCCGCCCAAAGCGGCCACGGCGGTGGCGAGCGGCGCGAGGGCAGCCACCGTGCGGTACCGGAACAGGTCGCGGGGGCGGATCGCCAGCCCGGCCGCGCGGGCCCGGCTGACCAGCTGGATGGAGACGATGCTGTCCCCGCCGAGCGCGAAGAAGTCGCCGTCCACGCCCACCTCCGTAACGCCGAGCACCTCGGCGAAGATGCGGCACAGCAGCCGTTCCCGGTCGGTGGCGGGCGCTCGCCCGGTACCGGCGGCGGCGTAGTCCGGCGCGGGCAGCGCGGCCCGGTCGAGCTTGCCGTTGGGCAGCAGCGGCAGCCGGTCGAGCGGCACGATCGCGGCCGGCACCATGTGCTCGGGCAGTGCCGAGGCGACGTGCCGCCGCAGCTCCGCGGCGTCCACGGTGGACGGCGTGACGGTGTACGCGACGAGGTGCCGGGCGCGCCGGGCGTCCTCGCGGACCACCACGACCGCCTCGGCGACGGCGGGGTGCCCGGAAAGCACCGCCTCGATCTCGCCGGGCTCGATCCGGTAGCCGCGGATCTTCACCTGGTCGTCGGCCCGCCCGAGGTACTCCAGCCGGCCGTCCTCGGTCCATCGGGCGAGGTCGCCGGTGCGGTACATGCGGGCGCCGGCAGGACCGCACGGGTCGGCGACGAACCGCTGGGCGGTCAGCCCGGTCCGGCCGAGGTAGCCGCGGGCGAGGCCGGCGCCGGCCAGGTACAGCTCACCCGCCGCGCCGGGCGGGAGCAGCCGGAGCGCGGGGTCCAGGACGTAGGCGCGGGCGTTCTCGACCGGCCGGCCGACGACGGGGCGCGCGGTGTCCCGTACCCGGGCGACGAGGGCGTCCACTGTGGCCTCGGTCGGCCCGTACAGGTTGTACGCCTCGGTGCCGGTCAGCTCGCGCAGCATCGTCCACAGTGGCTCGGGGACCGCCTCACCGCCGACGCCGACGACGGCGAGCGGGCAGTGGCCGTCGCGGACCAGGCCGAGGGCGGCCATCCGGGCGAAGTACGAGGGTGTGACCTCCAGGAAGTCCAGCTCCCGCGCGGCGGCGGCGAGCAGCTCGGGGTCCCGCTGGGTCTCCTCGTCCAGCACGTGCAGCTCGTGCCCGTCCAGCAGCCACAGCTGCGGCTGCCACGACGCGTCGAAGGAGAACGACCAGGCGTGCCCCACCCGCAGCCGCTCCCGCCCGGTCGCCGTGACCGCGGGGCGGTACAGCGTCTCGCGGTGCGAGTGGAAGAGGTTGGCGAGGTTGGCGTGGGTGACGACGACGCCCTTGGGCCGGCCGGTAGAGCCCGAGGTGTAGATGACGTAGGCGGCGTGACCGGGTCGCGCCAGGTCGACCGGGGCTGACTGAGTGGTCAGCCCGTCGATGGTGACCAGCGGGAGGTCACCGGCTGGGAAGTCCGCCGTCGCCACCACGCACACCGGCGCCGCGTCGGCGAGCATGAACGCGATGCGGTCGGCCGGGTAGTCCGGGTCGACCGGCAGGTACGCGGCGCCAGCCTTGTGGACGCCGAGGATCGCGGCGATCATGTCGGCGGTCCGGGGCAGCGCGAGCGCGACGACCCGCTCGGGGCCGGCGCCGTGCGCGGCGAGCCGGGCGGCGATCGCGTTGGCGCGGGCGTCGAGCTCGGCGAACGTCCACCGGGTCCCGGCGCTGACCACCGCCGTACGGTCCGGGCCGGCCGCCACCCGCGCGGCGAACAGCTCAGGCACCGTGGCCAGCGCGGCGGTACGGGTGGCGCCCCGCCCGGCGGTCAGGACCCGCTCCCGCTCACCGGCGTCGAGCAGGTCGATCCGACCGACCGGCAGTGCCGGGTCGCCGGCGAGCGCGGCGAGCACGGCAGTGAACTGAGCGGTCAGTCGGGCGATCGCCGGCTCGTCGAAGAGGTCGGCCCGGTACTCGGCGACGAGGCGCAGCCGGGTGCCCGGGTCGATGGCCCAGGTGAGTGGGTAGTGTGTCGCGTCCTCGCCGCCCCCGCCGACGACCCGTACGTCGCCGGGCAGGCCGGCCACCTCGGCGGCGCCGTCCGGGAAGTTCTCGAAGACGACGAGCGTGTCGAACAGCTCGCCGAGCCCGGCCAGCCGCTGGATGTCGGCGAGCCCGAGGTGCTGCGCCTCGACAAGGCCGGACTGCGCCTCCCACAGGCGTTCCAGCACGGTGCCGACCGGGTCCGGCGGCGCGCAGCGCACGCGTACCGGCACGGTGTTGATGAACAGGCCGATCATCGACTCGACGCCGGGCAGGTCGGCGGGGCGGCCCGAGACGGTGGCGCCGAAGACCACGTCGTCGCGGCCGGTGAGCCGGCCGAGCAGGATGCCCCAGGCCGCCTGGACCAGCGTGCTGACCGTCATACCGCGCTTGCGGGCGGCCGCGGCGATGTCGGCGGTGAGCCCGGCCGGCAGCTCGGCGGTGTGGCGGCGCGGTGCGGCCGGCACCCGGTCCGGGTCGGCCGGCACGATCCGGGTCGGCTCGGCGAGGCCGGCGAGTGCCGCGGTCCAGGCCGCCTCGGCCTCGGCGCGGTCCCGCCGGGCGAGCCAGGCCAGGTAGTCCCGGTACGGCACGGCCGGCGGCAGCGTCCCGCCACTGTAGAGGGTGATCAGCTCGCGTAGGAGCGGGCCGCTGGACCACCCGTCCAGCAGCAGGTGCTGGTGGGTGAGAACGAGCCGGTACGCCACCGGGCCGAAGCGGACCAGCGCGAGCCGCAGCAGTGGCGGCTCGGCCGGGTCGAAGCGGCCCCGCTGCCCGGCAAGACAGCGGGACCACCCCTCGTCCCGCTCCTGGCCGTCCACGCTGGACAGGTCCAGCTCGGCCCAGGGCAGGGTGACCCGCGCCGGTACCACCGCGACGGCACGGCCGGAGCGCAGGTACCGGAAGCCGGCGCGAAGGTTCGCGTGCCGGTCGAGCAGCGCTTGGCCGGCCGCCCGCAGTGCCGCCGCGTCGACCGGCCCGGCCAGCTCGAAGTACGACTGGACGGTGTAGACGTCCGGCCCCTCGGCGTCCAGTGTGGAGTGGAAGAGCAGTCCGGCCTGAAGCGGCGAGAGCGGCAGCACCTCGGCCGCGCCGGCCAGCTCCGCGCGTTCCGCCTCGTCCAGCGCCAGCAATGTGGACGGTGCCGGTCCGGTTTGGACGACCTCGCCGGCGAGCGCGGCGAGGCCGGCGACGGTACGCCCGGTGAAGACGTCCCGCGACCGGATCGCGAGCCCGGCGGCGCGGGCCCGGCCGACAAGCTGGATCGCGACGATGCTGTCCCCGCCGAGGGCGAAGAAGTCGTCGTCCACGCCCACCTCGGGCAGGCCGAGCAGGTCGGCGACGACCCGGGCGATCGCCTCCTCGCGGGCGTCACGGGGTGCGGCACCGCCGGCGGTGAAGACCGGTGCGGGCAGCGCCTTGCGGTCCAGCTTGCCGTTCGGGGTGAGCGGCAGCGGCCCGTCGAGCACCATCACGGTCGCCGGCACCATGTAGTCGGGCAGGACGGTGGCGACGTGGGCGCGCAGTTCCGCGCCGTCGATGGGGGCGTCCGCCGGCACGGCGTACCCGACGAGGCGTACAA
Source organism: Phytohabitans flavus (assembly GCF_011764545.1). Taxonomy (GTDB): domain Bacteria; phylum Actinomycetota; class Actinomycetes; order Mycobacteriales; family Micromonosporaceae; genus Phytohabitans; species Phytohabitans flavus. Next base: position 3,965,822 of record NZ_AP022870.1, read on the forward strand.
GCGTGCCGGTGCGGTGCGGGACGACGGCGGCCTGCGCGACGTCGGGGTGGCCGGCGAGCGCGGCCTCCACCTCGCCGAGCTCGACCCGGAACCCGCGGATCTTCACCTGGTCGTCGACCCGGCCGAGGAAGTCGAGCGTGCCGTCCGCGCGCCAGCGGGCCCGGTCGCCGGTGCGGTACATCCGCGCGCCCGGCGCAGCGAACGGGTCCGGCACGAACCGGGCCACGGTCAGGTCCGGCCGGCCGAGGTAGCCACGGGCGAGGCCGCGGCCGCCGACGTACAGCTCCCCCACCACCCCGGCCGGTACCGGGCGCAGCGCGGCGTCGAGCACATAGGTGCGGGTGTTGGGGTCCGGCCGTCCGATGGGGACGGACCCGGTCCAGCCCGGCTCGGCGGGCCAGAGCGTGGAGTTGACTGTCGCCTCGGTCAGCCCGTACGCCGCGATGAGCCGTACCCGGCCGGCCCAGCGGGCGATGAGGTCCGGCGGCACGGTCTCGGTGCCGACGAGGATGACTGAGCCCTCAGGCAGCTGGCACTCCGGCGGCAGCGCGGAGACGAGCGACGGCGGCAGGATCATGTGGGTGATCCGCTGCTCGTCGAGGAAGTCGGTGAGCACCTTGTCGGCGACCCGGGCCTCGTCCGGTGCGAGCACGAGCCGCGCGCCGGTGCAGAGCGCCATCGCGAGCTCGAAGACCGCGACGTCGAAGCCGACCGAGGCGAAGTGCAGCACGTGGCTGTCCTCGGTGACGCCCATCCGGTCCTGCGCGGTGGCGACGAGGCTGGCGATGCCCTCGTGCGGTACGACGACACCCTTGGGGCGGCCGGTCGAGCCGGAGGTGTAGATGACGTACGCGGCTTGGTCGAGGTGCACGTGCGGGGCCGGCGCCGGGCCGTCCACGGTGGACGACTCGGCGAGGTCGGCCGGCGTCAGCACGAGGTGGGCACCGGAGTCCGCGACCATGTACGCCAGCCGCTCCGCCGGGTGCACCGGGTCGAGCGGCAGGTACGCGGCGCCGAGGCGGAGCGTGCCGAGCACGGCGGCGACCATGTCGGCGGTACGCGGGATGTCGATGCCGACGACGCTCTCCGGGCGCACCCTGCGGGCGTGCAGCAGCCGGGCGATCTCGCCAGCGCGCGCGTCCAGCTCCCGGTACGTGAGGTGGCGGTCGCCGTCGACCACCGCGACCGCGTCCGGCCGGGCGGCCACCTGGCGGGCGAAGAGCGCCGGCAGCGACTCCTCCGGCACGGCCCGGTCGGTGGCGTTGAAGCCGACCAGCACCCGCTCCCGTTCCGCCTCGCCGAGCACCTCGATGCGGCTGAGCGGTGAGTCAGGCGCGGCGACCGCGGCGGCGACGAGCCGGTTAAGCCGCTCGCCGAGCTGCGCCACGGTGACATCGTCGAACAGGTCGGTGCGGTACTCCAGCAGCACGTCGAGGCCGCCGCCGTCCCCCTCGACGAAGCCGAACACGAGGTCGAAGCGGGCGGTCCCGGTCTGTACCAGCTCGGCCGTGACGTCGAGTCCATCCAGGACGACGTCGCCGGCCGCGCGGTTGCGGTACACGACCATGACCTGGAAGAGCGGGTTGCTGGCGAGCGACCGGTCCGGGTTGAGCGCCCGTACGACCGCCTCGAACGGCAGGTCCTGGTGCGAGAAGGCGGCCAGGTCGGCGCGGCGCACCCGGGCGAGCAGTTCGGCGAAGCTCGGGTCGCCGCTCAGGTCGGTGCGGAGCACGAGCGTGTTGACGAAGAACCCGACGAGGTCGTCGAGCGCCTCGTCGGTACGGCCGGCGATCGGCGCGCCGAGTGGGATGTCCGCGCCGGCACCGAGGCGGTACAGCAACGCGGCGACCGCGGCGTGCGCGGCCATGAACATGCTGGCGCCCGCGCGCTGGGCCAGATCGCGCAACCCACGCGCCGCTGTTTCATCAAGGGGTACGGTCAGCGCCGCGCCCGCCGCTCCGGCGGCCGGCCCGTGGGGTGTGCGGTCCGTGGGCAGGTCGATCCGCTCCGGGGCGCCGCGCAACGCCTCCCGCCAGTAGGCGAGCTGCTTCGCGGCGAGACTGTCCGGATCGGACTCGTCGCCGAGCAGCGCCCGCTGCCACAGCGTGTAGTCCGCGTACTGCACCGGCAGCGGTGTCCACTCCGGACGGCGGCCGACCCGGCGGGCGGCGTACGCGGTGGCGAAGTCGCGCAGGAACGGCCCGTCCGACCACTCGTCGGTGGTGACGTGGTGCAACAGGACGGCGACGACGTGCTCGTCCGGCCCGTCCGGGATCACGGTGACCCGCAGCGGCAGCTCGGTCGCCAGGTCGAACGGCCGGCGTACCACCGTGTCGAGGTCGGCGTCCGGGAGTACCTCGACCACCGGGTGCGCCTGGGCCGCCGGCACGACCCGCTGCACCGGCCTCCCGTCCCGCTCGGCGAAGACCGTGCGCAGCGCCTCGTGCCGGGCCATGACGTCGCCGACCGCGGCGCGCAGCGCGTCCAGGTCGAGGGCGCCGCGGACCCGCATGACGATCGGGAAGTTGTACGCCGCTGTGGCTTGGCCGTCCTCGCCGTCGAGCTGGTGCAGCACCCACAGCCGCTGCTGGGCGAACGAGGCGGGCACCTCGTCCTGCCGTGCGACCGGTACGAGCTTCGGCCGGGCCGGGTCACCACCGCCGGCCCGGCTGGCCAGTTCGGCGACGGTCTGCGCCTCGAAGAGGTCGCGGATGGCGAGTTCGGCGCCGAGGGCGGTACGGGCGCGGCTGACCAGCCGGGTGGCGAGCAGCGAGTGGCCGCCGAGGTCGAAGAAGCTGTCGTCCACCCCGACCCGGGTCAGCCCGAGCACCTCGGCGAAGAGTCCACACAGGACCTCCTCCTGCGCGGTAGCCGGCTCCCGGCTCGGCGCGAGGGAGACAGCCGCTTCCGCGTCGGGCAGTACCCGGACGTCGAGCTTGCCGTTGACGGTGATCGGCAGCCGGTCCAGCGGGACGATCGCGGACGGCACCATGTAGTCCGGCAGGTGCCGCTTGAGGTGCTCGCGGAGCACGGGTACGAGGTCGCCCTGCGCCCGGGCGGCCGCGGGGTCGTTGGTGAGCGGACGCCGGCTGTCCGCATTGGTGGCAGCGACAGGCAGTCGGGCCTCCCGGAGGAAGAGCGCGTCCAGGCTGCCGTCGTCCGCGGCCGACCAGGTGACGTGCACGTGGTATCCGAGGCGCTCGCCGTGCGCGTACAGGTCTTCAGGCTCCGTCCCGCCGTCCGCGAGCCGGGCGTTGGGGATGCCGGTGACCCGGGCGGCCGGTCCCGCGATGGCGTCCAGCGCCGTGACCGGCACCTCGACCCGGGGCGGGGCGGGCGCGCGGTGCAGCACCGCGTCGTACCGGTAGCGGGTCAGCTCGTTGTGCGCCCGGCCGCGCCGCACCCGCACCGTGGCCGGCGCGAGCGTGGCGAAGTAGTCCGGATCGACGAGCAGTTCCTTCTCCAGCGCGGCGGCCCGGTCGGCGCTCCCACCCCGTACGGCCGCGATCGCCGCGTGGAAGTGGCCGGCGAGGCGGAGGTTGCGCACGTCGCCGACGAATACCCGGCCGCCGGGGACGACGAGGTCGAGCGCGGCGGTGAGCACCCGGGTCAGGTACGCCTCGCCCGGGAAGTACTGGACCACCGAGTTCACCACGACAGTGTCGAAGTAGCCGCGCGGCAGCCCGTCGAGGTCGTGCGCCGGCTGGCAGCGCAGCTCCACATGGGACAGCTCGGGCACGAGGGCGGTGTCGGCGCGCAGCTGCGCGATGACCGAGGGAGCGAAGTCGGTGCCCCAGTACGCCTCGCACTCCCCTGCCAGGCGGCTCAGCAGCAGTCCACTGCCGACGCCGATCTCCAGTACCCGCCGGGGCTCCAGCTCGCGGATCCGGGCGACCGTCGTCTCCCGCCACTCCCGCATCTCGTCGAGCGGGATCGGGGTGCCGTCGTAGCTGCTGTCCCACCCGGAGAAGTCCTCGGTGGACACGGCGGTGCCGATCTGCGTGTACTCGGCGTCGTAGATCTCCAGCCACTCGCCGATCTGCGCCCGCTCGGCGGCCTCCCGCTCCTCGCCGGCGGGCGCGGCCGGCACGACGTACCCGCTGAGTCGTCCATCCCGGACGGTCACGGCGGCCTGCGCGACGGCCGGGTGGGCGGCCAGCGCGGACTCGATCTCACCCAGCTCGACCCGGTACCCGCGGATCTTCACCTGGTCGTCGGTGCGGCCGAGAAAGTCGAGGTTGCCGGTCGGTCTGCGGCGCACCAGGTCGCCCGTGCGGTACATGCGGCCCGGCGTGAAGGGGTCGGCCACGAAGCGGTCGGCGGTGAGGCCGGGCCGGTCGAGGTAGCCACGAGCGAGGCCGGCGCCGGCGATGTACAGCTCACCCGCTGTCCCGTCCGGCACCGGGCGGAGCCAGCCGTCCAAGATGTACGCCCGGGTGTTCCAGATCGGACGGCCGACGGTCGGGGTGGCGCTCTCGTGCGTGCCGCCGCCCAGCGTGTTGATGGTGTACTCGGTCGGCCCGTAGAGGTTGTAGCCGAACGTGCCCTCGGTGTCCCGCAGCCGCCCCCACACCGTCTCCGAGACCGCCTCGCCGCCCAGCAGTACGAGCGGCGGCAGGTGCTCCCCGTCGAGCAGCCCTTCCTCGATCAGGTGCTGGGCGTACGTGGGGTGACGTTGACGACGTCGATCCGGTGCCGCGCGCAGTACGCGACCAGCGCCTCGGCGTCCCGGCGCAGGTCCTCGTCGCAGACGTGCACCTCGTGCCCCTCGACGAGCCAGAGCAGCTCCTCCCAGGACATGTCGAACGCGAACGAGACCGTATGCGCGATCCGCAGCCGGCGCCCGCTGGCCGCCGCGATCGTCGGGGCGAAGATGGCCTCGCGGTGGTTGAGCTGCATGTTCGTCAGCCCGCGGTACGGGGTGACGACACCCTTGGGCCGCCCGGTGGAGCCGGAGGTGTAGATGACGTACGCCGGGTGCCGCTGGTCGAACCGGAGCCCCAGCGGGGTGCTGTCCTGTGTGGACAGCTCGGCCACCACCGCGGGGTCGTCCAGCTGCAGGCAGTCCGCGGGCAGGGTCGCGGCGACGGCGGTCGTGGAGACCACGCAGACCGGGCGGGCGTCGTCCAGCATGAGCGCGAGCCGCTCGGTGGGGTGGTCCAGCTCCAGCGGCAGGTACGCGGCACCGGTGCGGAGCACGGCGAAGAGCGCGACGACCATGTCGATCGAGCGGGGCAGCGCGAGCGCGACAACCCTCTCGGGGGCGGCGCCGCGGGCGGCGAGGAGCCGGGCCAGCCGGTTGATCCGGGCGTCCAGCTCGGCGTACGTGACCCGCTCGGCGCCGAAGACGAGCGCGATCTCGTCCGGTGTCTGGGCCGCCTGCTCGCCGAGCAGGTCGGCGATCGTGCTGTCGGGCAGGTCGTGCCGGGTCGCCGCCCACTCGACGGCGAGCCGCTCCCGCTCCCCCGCCGGCAGCGCGTCAAGCCGGCCGACCGGGGTGCTGCCGTCGGCGGCGATCCGCTCCAGCACGGCGGTGAAGCGGTCGAGCACGCCGGCCGCGACAGTTCCACTGAGGACATCCGGCCGGTACGCGAGCATGACCCGCAGCGCCTCCGTCGGCGTGACCACCAGCGCGAGCGGGAAGTGCGTGGCGTCCACGCTGCCCACCTGCTCGACGCCGTGCCGCTCGCGGAGCGCGGCGAGCTGGTCCTCGCCGCCGACGTTCTGGAGCGCGAAGAGCGTGTCGAAGAGCTGGGTGTGCCCGGTCTCCCGCTGGATCGCGCCGAGCCCCACATGCTCGTACGGCATGAGCGCGGTCCGCTCGGCCTGCACACGGCGGAGCAGGTCTGCGACGGGTTCGCGCGCATCCAGGGTGACCCGCACCGGCACCGTGTTGAGGAAGAGGCCGATCGCGCGTTCGATGTGCCGGATCGGGGCGGTACGCCCGGCGACGGTGGCGCCGAAGACGACGTCGTCCCGGCCGGACACTGTGGACAGCACGATCGCCCACGCCGCATTCAGGAGCGTGTTGAGGGTGACGCCCAGGTCCCGGGCGGCGGCGCGGAGCCGGTCGCTCAGCGCCACGGTCATCTCGGCGCGGTGGCGTTCGGGCAGCGTGGGGCGGCCACCCCGGCCGACCGGCCCGACAAGGGTCGGCTCGGCGAGCCCGGCGAGCGCGTCCCGCCACGCCGCCGCGGCCCGGTCGCCATCCTGAGCCGCGAGCCAGGCGAGGTAGTCCCGGTAGGAGCCCGCCGATGCCGGCTCCGCGTCGCCGCCGTACCGGCTTAGCAGCTGTTCGAGGAAGAGCGAGGCGGACCAGCCGTCCCAGAGCAGCACGTGGTGGGTGAGGACGAGCCGGTCCCGGCCGCCGCCGAGGCGTACCAGCAGGAGGCGGAAGAGCGGCGGGCGGGCGAGGTCGAAGCGGCGGGTGCGGTCCTGCGCGAGCAGCGCGTCTAGCTGGACGTCGCGCTCGTCCGGCGGCAGCGCGGACAGGTCCACCTCGGACAGTGGTACGTCGACGGTCGCGCCGACGAACTGCACCGGCGCGCGGAGGCCGTCGCTGGTGAAGCCGGCCCGGACGCTCGGGTTGGCGTCGAGCAGGGCGGCGCAGGCGGCGCGCAGCCGGCCGGTGTCGACGCCGCGGACGAAGTCGAACGACGCCTGCGCGGTGTAGACGTCGATGCCGCCGGTGTCGTAGCTGGCGTGGAAGTACAGGCCCTCCTGGAGCGGGAGAGCGGCCAGATGTCGGCGACCGGCACGGGGCTGGCCCGGCGCACGGTGGCGGCCTCGTCCTCGGTGAGGGTGACGAGCGGCGCGTCGGAGACCTCGCTCACCGAGGGCGTGCCGGCCGCGGCGGCGAGGGCCGCGGGCGTGCGGTGGGCGAAGACGTCGCGCGGGCTGACCTCCAGGCCAGCGGCGCGGGCCCGGCTGGAGACCGCGATGGAGAGGATGCTGTCGCCGCCGAGCGCGAAGAAGTCGTCGTCCGGGCCGACCTCGGGCAGGCCGAGCACACCGGCGATGGCGGCGCAGAGGAGCCGCTCGCGCTCGGTGCGCGGGGCCCGGGCGGCGGCCCGGGAAGCCTCGGGGGCGGGCAGGGCGGCCCGGTCGGGCTTGCCGCTCGGCGTGCGGGGCAGCGCGTCCAGCGTGACGAACGCGGACGGCACCATCGGCTCCGGCAGGGCGGCGGCGAGGCCGGCCCGCAGGGCGTCGACGTCGAGCGGCCCGGCGGGGACCACGTAGGCGACGAGGCGGACTCCGCCAGGGCCGTCGGCGCGGGCGACCACGGCGGCGTCCGCGACCTCGGGGGTACGGCGCAGCCGCGCCTCGACCTCGCCCGGCTCGACCCGGTTGCCACGGATCTTGACCTGCTGGTCGACGCGGCCGAGGTACCGCAGTGCCCCGCTGGGCAGCCGCTGGACGCGGTCCCCGGTGCGGTACATCCGTTCCCCCGGGCTGCCAAACGGGTCGGCGACGAACCGGTCCGCGGTTAGTGCCAGCCGGCCGTGGTATCCGAGCGCGAGCTGGGGGCCGGCGATGTACAGCTCACCTGTGGTGGCCGGGCGCAGGAACGGGTCGAGCACGTAGAGCCGGGTGTTCCACACCGGACGTCCGATGGGGACAGTGCCGTCGCCGCCGTCCGGTCCGGCCTCCCAGGAGCTGACCTGGATGGCCGCCTCGGTCGGGCCGTACACGTTGTGCAGCGGCGCGCCGGTCGCGGCGAGCCAGCGGCGGGCGGTGGCGGCCGGCAGCGCGTCGCCACCGGCGAGCACCCGCCGCACGCCGGCGAACGCGCCCGGGTCGGCGTCGGCGAGCGGCCCGAGCATCGACGAGACGGTGACCACGGTGGTGACGTCGTGCTCACGGACCAGCCCGGCGATGTACCAGGGGTCGCGCCGCCCGTCCGGCTTGGCGAGCACGACCGCGGCGCCGGCGGTGAGCGGCCAGAAGATCTCCAGGATCGACGGGTCGAAGCTGGCCGAAAGCTGGTGCAGCACGCGGTCGTCGGGGCCGAGGCCGAACCTGTCGCGGGCCCAGGCGAGCTGGTGGCCCATCGCCCGGTGGGTGACGAGCACGCCCTTGGGGTGCCGGTCGAGCCGGAGGTGTAGAGCAGGTACGCGGGGTCGCCGGGGCGCGGCGCCGGCCCGACCGCCTCGGGCCCGTCCACGTCGAGGTCGCGCAGGACGAGAGTGGCGCCGGAGTCGGCGAGCAGGAACGCGATCCGGTCGGCCGGGTAGTCGGCGTCGACCGGCAGGTACGCGGCGCCGGCCTTGAGCACGCCGAGCAGCGCGACGATCTGCTCCACCGAGCGCGGCATGGCGACGGCGACGACCTGCCCGGGGCGTACGCCGCGGGCCCGCAGCCGCCCAGCGACCACGCCGGCCCGCGCGTCGAGGTCGGCGTAGGACACCCGCTCGTCGCCGGCGATCAGCGCGGTCGCCTGTGGACGGAGCGCGACCTGCTCTTCGAACGTGGCGACGAGCGTCGCCTCCGGCACCTCCCGTACGTCCCCGGCAAGCGGCGCTTCCACGTCTACGGCTAGGTCGACGCGGGCGGCCGGCCGGTCTGGGTCCACGGCGAACGCGGCGAGCAGTCGGCCGAGCCGCGCGGCGATGTCCCGGACTCCGAAGCCGTCGAGCCGCGCGGCGTCGTGCTTGAGCCGCAGCTCAAGGCGATCGCCCGGCATCACGATGAGCGCCAAGGGGTAGTGGCCGGTGTCCACATAGTCCGGTACGCCGGCGCGGAGCGTGCCGCCGGCGTCGGCGAGGTCGCCGTCGACCGGGTAGTTCTCCAGCACGACGATCGTGTCGAAGAGGTCGCCGAGCCCGGCCATCCGCTGAAGCTCGGCGAGGCCCACGTGCTGGTGGTCCAGGAGCGCGGCCCGCTCGGCCTGGAGGGTGCCGAGCGCGCCGGCGAGCGACTGGCCGGGGCGCCAGCGCATGCGTACCGGCAGCGTGTTGATGAGCAGGCCGACCAGCGACTCGATGCCGTCGACCTCGGCGGTGCGGCCGGAGACGGTGGTGCCGAAGACGACGTCGGTACGGCCGGTGAGGCGGCCGAGCAGCAGTCCCCAGGCGCCCTGCACGACGGTGCCGAGGGTGAGGCCGCGCTCGCGGGCCCGGGCGGCGAGGCCGGCCGTGACCTCCTCGGGCAGCGCGACCCGTACCTCCTCGTGGCGCGGCGACCCGGTGACCGCCGCGTCGACAAGCCGGGTGGGTTCGTCCAGGCCGTCGAGCGCGGTACGCCAGGCCGCGGTCGCCGCCGAGCGGTCCCGCCCGCCGAGCCAGGCGAGGTAGTCGCGGTACGGGGTGGGAGCCGGCAGGTCGGTGCCGCCGTAGAGGGCGAGCAGCTCGCGGAGCAGGACGGAGACCGACCAGCCGTCGGCGACGATGTGGTGGAAGCGCAGGACAAGCTCGTGCCGCTCGGGCCCGCGCGGGATCAGCGCCACCCGGACGAGGGGCCCGGATCCGAGGTCGAACGGGGTGTCCACACCGGACCACGGCAGCTCCAGCGACCCTGACTGAGTGATCAGCTGGACGACCTGGCCGTCGGGGCGCTGGCGGAACGTGGCGCGCAGTGGCGCGTGCCGGTCGAGCAGCGCCTGCGCGGCCCGGTGCAGCGCGGGTACGTCCAGCGGCCCGGTCAGGTCGACGGTGAGCCGGACGGCGTACACGGCACTGGCGGGGTCGAGGTGGGCGTGGAAGAAGAAGCCCTCCTGTAGGGGCGAGAGCGGCAGCACCTCGGCCGCACCCACCTCGTCCGGCAGCGGCTCCAGGGCCACGGAAACGAGGTCCACGGTGGACGCGGCGGTACCGGCCGCCGCCGCCAGCGCCGCTACCGTGCGGTGCCGGAACATGTCGCGCAGCGAGAGCGCGAGGCCAGCCTTGCGGGCCCGGATCAGCAGCTGGATCGCGACGATGCTGTCGCCGCCGAGCGTGAAGAAGTCGTCGTCGATACCGACGCCGGGCTGGTCGAGCACCTCGGCGAAGAGCCCGCAGAGCGCGGCCTCGCGGGCGTCGCGGGGCGGGGTGCCGGTGGCGAGGGCGGCGAAGTCGGGCGCGGGCAGGGCTTTGCGGTCGAGCTTGCCGCTGGTGGCGACCGGCAGCCGGTGCAGCGGCACGATCGCGGCCGGGACCATGTACTCGGGCAGCCGCTCCCGGGCGTACGAGCGGACGGCCCGCACGAGCGCGTTCACGTCGTGAAAGGCGGCCGGCGTGTTCGCGAGCGGGTGGCTGGCGCGCCGGCCGGGGCGGTACACGGTCCCGAAGCCGGTGCCGGGCCGGGCGAAGACCGCGTCGAGCTCGCCGACCAGGCCGTCGCCGGCCCAGGTGACCGCGACCTCGTAGCCCAGCTCGGCGGCGAGGTCGTGCAGGTAGTCCGGCTCGACGCCGCCGATCGCCAGGCGCGCGTTGGGGATGCCGGTGACCCGGAGCCGTTCGAAGTGCCCGGCCCGCAGCGCCGCCTCACTGGAGGGCCACGGTACTTCCGGCGGCGCGGGCAGGTCCGGCACCACCGAGGAGAGCACGGCGTCGTACCGGTACCGGCTCAGCTCGTTGACATAGCGACCCCGCTTGACTCGCAGATCCGCGATCGCGGGCAGGGTCGTGAAGTAGTCGGGGTCGAGCAGCAGCTCGCGTTCCCAGGCGACGGCCCTGTCGACGTCGGCCGGTCCGCCACCGCGCCCCGCCTCGACGGCGGCGCGGAAGTGGCGCAGCAGGCGGTGGTTGCGGATGTCACCAGCGAAGATCCGGCCACCCGGCGCGAGCATGCCGAGCGCGGTGGTGAGCACGGACGTGAGGTACGCGGCGCTCGGGAAGTACTGGGCGACCGAGTTGAGCACGATCGTGTCGAAGAAGCCGTGCGGCAGCCCGCCGAGGTCGTGCGCGGGCTGGGCACGCAGCTCCACATGGGACAGCGCCGCGAACCGCTCGCTCAGCCGCCGGATCGCCTCGGCGGACAGGTCGATGCCCCAGTACGCCTCGGTGTGCGGGGCGACCGCGCTGAGGATCAGTCCACTCCCGACGCCGATCTCCAGGACCCGGCGCGGCTGGAGTGCGAGGATGCTCTCGACGGTGGCGTCCCGCCAGGCCCGCATCTCGGGAAGCGGCAGCGATTCGCCGTCGTAGCTGCTGTTCCACCCGGCGAACGGGTTGCCGGACTCGGCCTCGAAGAGCGCGTCGTGCGCCTCCCGCCAGCCGTCCACCTGGGCCGCCGGGTCCGGCTCGGCACCGACGGCGGGCACCACGTACGCGACGAGCCGCTGCTCGCGCGCGACGACCGCGACCTGCGCGACGGCCGGGTGCGCACCGAGGACGGCCTCGACCTCGCCCGGCTCGATCCGGTACCCGCGGACCTTGACCTGGTCGTCGGCCCGCCCGACGAAGTCCAGCCGCCCGTCATCGAGGACCCGTACCAGGTCGCCCGTGCGGTAGAGGCGGTCGCCCGGCGAGAACGGGTTGGCGACGAACCGTTCGGCGGTCAGCGCGGAACGCCCCAGGTAGCCGCGGGCCAGCCCGGCACCGCCGAGGTACAGCTCCCCCTCCGCAGCTGGCCGCAACCGCGCGTCGAGGACGTACGCGGTCGTCCCGGGGTCGGCGACTCCAATGGGGACAGACGATGACACAGTGGACGGATCACAGAGGCCCAATGTGGAGTTGACTGTCGCCTCAGTCGGGCCGTAGGCGTTGAACATCCGCCGGCCGCGGGCGTGCCGCGCGACGAGCTCGGGCGCGACCCGTTCGGTGCCGGCGAGCAGCGTGGCCCCCTCGGGCAGCACGCAGTCGGCGGGGAGCGCGGCCAGCAGCGCCGGCGGCAGGATCATGAAGTTGGCGCCGTGCGCGTGGATGTACTCGGTCAGCGCTGGCCCGGGCACCCGCCGCTCAGCGGGTACGACGATCAGCCTCCCGCCGGAGAGCAGGCCGAGGCACAGGTCCCAGAAGGCGACGTCGAAGCTCGGCGACGCGAACTGGAGCACACGGCTGTGCGGCCCGACGCCGAACCGTTCCACCTGCGTGGCGACAAGCTTGGCGACGCCGGTGTGCGAGAGCACGACGCCCTTGGGACGGCCGGTGGAGCCGGAGGTGTAGATGACGTAGGCGGCGTTGGTGACGTGGAGCGACCTGGCCGGATCGGTGTCTGGTTGGCCCGCAGTGAGCGCCTCGATCTCAAGAAGGTCGTCCAGGACGAGGACCGGCGCGGCGTCGGCCACCATGAAGGCGATCCGCTCGGCCGGGTAGTCCGGGTCGAGGGGCAGGTACGCCCCACCCGCCTTGAGCACGGCCACCTCGGCGACGATCATGTCGACCGAGCGCGGCAGTGACAGCCCCACCACCCGTTCCGCACCGACCCCGCGCGCGACGAGCGCGTGGGCCAGCCGGTTGGCGCGGGCGTTGAGCTCGGCGTACGTCAGGGCGGTGTCCTCGAAGACGAGGGCCACCGCGTCCGGCGTCGCGCGCACCCGCGCCTCGAACAGGTCCGGCCAGGTCGCTCCAGTGCTCACTTGTTGTTGCCTCCGGCGAGGATCGGCACCACCTGGTCGATCGCGTACGGGATGCTCAGCACGGTGTTGAACGAGAGCGCCCCGCCCAGCGGCGGCTCCTCGTACGGCAGGAACGTGGCCCGTCCCTCCTTGGCCACCGCGAGCCCGGCGTAGACCTTGTCCGCCTTGACCCGGGACTCAGCCGTGGGATCGCCGCTGAGGAAGAGCAGCCGGTCCACGTCGACGAGGTCGAGGCGCTCGGAGCTGACGACGGTGGCGTTCTCCGCGCCGGCGAGCTTCGTGATCTCGTCCGGGATCTTGAAGCCGAGCTCGGTCAGGAAGACCGCCTTCGGGTCGCTGCCGGCGAAGACCGCGTACTGGCCGGGCTCGAACGGGTCCACCACGGCCGCCGTCTTGCCGGCCCACTCCGGGTGCTGCGTACGCGCGTCCGCGAAGCGCTTGTCGATGCCGGCGATCAGCTCCTTGGCCTCGGCCTCCTTGCCGAGCGCCTGGCCGATCGCGAGCGTCATGTCCTGCCACGGCGCGGCGTAGTCCGCGTACTTCGCCGGCTGTCCCACCGTGGGCGCGATCTGGGACAGCGTCGCGTAGTTCTCCTTCGTCATCCCGCTGTACTGGGCCAGGATGAGGTCCGGCTTGAGCGCGGCGATCTTCTCGAAGTTGTACTCGTCCCGCTCGCCGACGATCTCCGGCGGGTTGGAGCCCCACAGCGGCTGGGCCCACGGCCACTTGCCGAACGGCTTCTCGCCGAACCAGTCCACCGCGCCGACCGGCTTGGTGCCGAGTGCGAGTACCGCGTCCTGGTCGCTGAGGCCGAGCGTCACCACGCGGGTGGGCGCCGACTTGATTTCGGTGCTGCCGTACTTGTGCGCCACCGTCACCGGGAACGCGTTGGCCGCGGCGGTCGGCGCGGCCCCGTCGCCGGAGCCGGCGGAGTCCGCGGAATCGGAACCGCACGCGCCCAGGGCCAGCGCGGCCGCGAGCGCGGCGACGAAGGGCAGGCGTGATCGCAACATGTCGCTCCTCGAATATCTGTCCGAACAGTCAGTCAGGCAGTCGTGTACTGCGGGGCGGCGGCCGGCACCCCCGCGCCGGCGATCGAGGCCAGGATCTCGGCGGCCCGGATCGCGGTGTTGGAGAGCAACGACGACGTGATGCCGTGTGTGTGCTCGGTGCCGCCCTGCAGGTAGATGCCGGGTCCCAGCGCGGGATCGGTCACCACCCGGTAGTCCCGCCCCACCCGCAGCCGGCCCGCCTCGTCGCGGTCGCAGGGGCAGGACGCCAGCAGTGGGCCCGGGTCCGCCGGCCGGTAGCCGGTGGCGTAGATCACCGCGTCGGCGTCGAGCACCGTCCGCTCACCGGTGGCCAGGGACTCCACTGTGGTCCGTACGCCCGACGCGGTCTCGACCGTGTCCGTGACGCGGGAGACGTTGAACAGCCGCAGCCGCTGCGCGCCGAGCACCTTCTCGCGGTAGACCCGCCGGTACAGCTCGTCAATGAGGTCGATGTCCACGACCGAGTAGTTCGTGTTCCCGTGGTAGTCCACAAGGGACTGCTTGACGTCCGCCGGCGCGTCGTAGAAGGCGTCCACCGCGGCGGGGTCGAAGATGCGGTTGGCGAAGGCGCTGTCGTCGGCCGGGCTGTACCCGTACCGGGCGAAGACCGCGCACACCTCGGCGGCCGGGAAGCGCTCGTGCAGGAACGCCGCAACCTCGGCCGCGCTCTGCCCCGCCCCGACCACGACGAAACGCTTGCCGCCCTCCAGCTCGGCGGCGCGTTCCAGCAGGTCACGGTTGTGCCAGACGCGCTCGGACGGCGCCACCTCGGCCGGCATGTGCGGGCGCAGCCCGGTGGCGAACACGAGGTTACGGGCGCGGTAGACGTTGACGCCGTCGCGACTGCGGGCGGTCACGTCGAGGTATCCGCCGTCGACCGGCTCCACGCTGATCACCTCGTGGCCGTAGCAGACGAGGTCGTCCACTTTGGCCGCCGCCCACTCGAGGTAGTCGTGGAACTCCACGCGGAGCGGGAAGAGGTTCTTGTGGTTGATGAAGTCGATCAGCCGGTCCTTGCTGTGCAGGTAGCACAGGAACGAGAACTCGCTGGTCGGGTTCCGGAGCGTCACCAGGTCCTTGAGGAACGAGACCTGCATTGTCGCGTCCTCGATCAGCATGCCCCGGTGCCAGCCGAACCGTGGCTGCCGCTCCAGGAAAACGCCGGTGGTCTTGTCCGGGGATACCGCGTTGTGTTCGGTCAACGCGATCGCCAGTGCGAGGTTCGACGGCCCGAAGCCGACACCGACGAGGTCGTACACGGGTACCGCCTGCGACATGCCTGCCCCATCACTCGGTTGCGACTTAGGACAGCCTTGCTTAAGTTACCGTGTTAGGCAAGCCTTGCTTAACTGATCACACTTTGGAGGGCAATCCATGCGGGTCGTGATGTTCGGGTACCAGACCTGGGGGCACCGCACCCTCCAGGCGCTCCTGGAGTCAGGTCACCAGGTCGTGCTGGTGGTGACCCACCCGAAGAGCGACCACGCGTACGAGAAGATCTGGGACGACTCCGTCGCCGAGCTGGCCGAGAAGCACGGCGTACCCGTGGAGATCCGCAACCGCCCCGACGAGAGCCTGGTCGAGCGGCTGCGCGAGGTGGAGCCGGACGTCATCGTCGCCACCAACTGGCGCACCTGGATCCCCCCGGAGATCTTCCGGCTGCCCCGCCTCGGCACCCTCAACGTGCACGACTCGCTGCTGCCCGCGTACGCCGGCTTCGCGCCCTTGATCTGGGCTTTGATCAACGGCGAGGAGCAGGTCGGCGTGACCGCGCACATGATGGACGACGACCTCGACGCCGGCGACATCGTGCTTCAGCGGGCAGTCCCGGTCGGGCCGACCGACACGACCACCGACCTCTTCCACCGGACCCTCGATCTCTTCGGACCGATCACTGTGGACGGACTCGCGCTGATCGCAAGCGGACGCACCGACTGGGTCAAGCAGGACCGCACCAAGGCCAGCTTCTTCCACAAGCGATCGATCGAGGACAGCCGCATCGACTGGGGCTGGCCCGCTCAGGACATCGAGCGGCTTGTACGCGCCCAGTCCGACCCGTACCCGAACGCGTTCACGTACCACCGCGGCCAGCGGCTGCGCATCCTGTCGGCATCGGTCTCCGCCGGCCGCTACGGCGGCACGCCGGGCCGGATCTTCATCCGGGAGGGGACGGCGTGGTCGTCGTGGCCGGCGCCGACGCCCGGCACGGCCGCAACCACGGCCTTCTCATCCAGCGGGTACGGCTGGACGACGGCACCGAACTGCCCGCGCTCGACCATTTCACGACCATGGGCGGGTACCTGACCGCGCACCCCTAGCCGCAAGAATCCCCTAGGGCCGGCCTCCCTTCGCTTGACACTCATCTAGCTCTATGTAACAAAGTGGAAACGTAGTCCTGACCGCCGGGGAGGCCGGTATGGGACAGGTTTCGGCACCGATCGGACATCTGGTACGGGTGGCGATCCGCTCACCCCGGCGCCTGTTCCGGGACACGCTCGCGGTCTGCCTGTCCGGGCAGCCGGAGTTCACGGTGGTCGGGCACGTCGCCGACGACCCGGCCCTGCTCGGCCTCTGCGACCTCTGTGGACCCGACCTCGTCGTGTACGACGCGGTGGCCGGCGTGGGCGAGGCGCTGCCCCTCCTGCATACGCTGCGCACCCGCTACGACCGCATCCGGCTCGTCGTGATCTACGAACGGCTCTCCCCCGCCGACATGTCCGGCAGCCGGCAGGTCGGGGTGGACACGCTGATCCCCTGCTCGCACGGGCTGGACGCGCTGCTCATGCTGCTGCACCAGCACGCCGACACGCTGCGGTCGGGCGTGGCGGTACCGGCGCCGGACGGGCTGAGCGCCCAGGAACGGGAGATCATCACGCTCACCGCCGCGGGGCACCCGGTCAGCCGGATCGCCGAGCTGCTCAACATGACGCCGTTCGCGGTGGAGAACTGCAAGCGGCGGATCTACCAGAAGCTCGCGGTCACCAGCCAGAGCCACGCGATCGCCCGCGCCATCACGCTCGGCCTGGTCAACCGGGCACCGCTGCCCCGCCCCGGGTGTACGCGGCCGGCGGCCTCACCCTGGCCGTCCTCTGTGGACCGGATGTGCCCGCCCGGTACGACGTGGCGGTGGCGCTGCTCGCCCAGCACATCCCGTTCGTCACCGACGGCGGCAACGGCGACGAGGGGCTGGACCTGTGGGACCAGGCCGGCTCGGGCACGGTGCCGGTGATCCTGGTGGACCCGACGCCGGAGGCCTGGCAGCGGCTCGGTGACGCCCGGGTGCCGATCATGGTGGTGACCAGCCGCCCGATGAGCCGCGGCGAGACACTGGACGCGCTCGGCCGGGGCGCGGTGGCCATCGTGGCGGCCGAGCGGATCGCCGAGGCCCTGGTACCGGCCCTCACCCTCGCCGCGGCCGGCCACCTGACCATCGACCCGGCCGCGGCGAACTGGCTGATCGCCGCCGCCGGCACCCACGCCGGCGAGGCAGACAGCGGCCTCCCCGAACTGACGATCCGCGAAGGCGACATCCTCCGCTCGATAGCCGCCGGCCACAGCGTAAGACAAACCGCCAGATCGCTAGGCATAGCAGAGAAGACGGTGGAAAACACCCAAGCCAGACTCTTCCGCAAGCTAGGCGCCCGAAACCGAGCCGGCGCCCTAGCCACAGCCCACGCGTTAGGCCTGCTAGAACTCCTAGACCCCTAACTGAGCTACCGCGACGTCCGTCGTGGTCCAGACCGTCGCTCCCGCGGCCTCACCCTCCGCTGTTTCACAACCCCGCCCCGCCTGCAGGCACCCGCCAGACCGGCGGTGGGCCACCAGTCGGCGGGCCTCTGGAGCTGGGCGCACCAATGCGCCCGCCCCAACCTTGACTGGCTCGGCGGTCGCGCTGGGTCCATTCAAGGCAGACAGGCGCCCGAAGGGCGCTCGGTTTGCCTTGATCAATGCTGTTACGGGCGGCCGTCTGGCAGATCGTGGTATTTAGTTGCCTCTCCAGGGGCGGTTCGATACCACGATCTCTCGCGGCAAGGTCGCTACTGATCACCAACGCCGGGTCGGGGTTTGGGCTTGGACCGCGGACCCGGCAGCGCAGACATCCCATGTGGATTTGTTGTCAAGCGGCAGTGTCAAGATCTTTTCTGTGGTGTGCCCAGGCGATGTCTTCGCTGTATGGCTTGCCTGTTTTGAGGCATCCGTGGAGGATGCCGACGAGACGGTTGCCGAGCTGGCGGAGCGCGGCGCGGTGGCCGACGCCTTTGGCCCGGAGTTGGTCGTAGTAGGTGCGGGCGCCTGGTGAGTTGTTCAGTGCGGTGAAGGCCTGCTGGCCGAGGGCGTCGACCAGCCTGTCGTTGTGGACGTAGCGGGCCAGCACAACCTTCTTCTTGCCGGACTGGCGGGTGATCGGACTGGTCCCGGCGTAGTTCTTGCGTGCTCTTGCGTCGGCGTAACGCTGTTTGTCGTCGCCGAACTCGGCGAGCACCCGGGCGCCGAGCACGACGCCAAGGCCGGGCTGGCTAAGGTAGACCTCAGCGTCCGGGTGCTCGGAAAAATGGGCCTCGATCTCCTTACCCATGGTCTTGATCTCGGCGTTGAGGGTGCCCAGGATCGCCACGTGCGCGCGCACGGTCGCGGCGAAGGCGGTAGCCACTACTGGGGGCTGGCCCAGATGCTCGGCCCGCAACGCGGCCGCGATGGCCTCGGCCTTGGCTGCCCTGCCGTGGCGGCGTGCGCGCTTGAGCGCTTCGTTGATCCGTTCGGTGCTCAGCGCGGCGGCTGCGGTCGGTTCCGGCGCGGCGCCCAGCAGCTCAAGGGCCTCCGGGGCGGTGAGATCGTCGAAGGCGACCAGCGCGGCCGGGAAGAACTCACGCAGCGCGTGACGCAGCCGCAGCATCTGCCGGGTACGGTCCCAAATCAGCGTCTTATGCACACGGGACAGGACCTTGACCGCCTCGGCCTGGGCGCTGTCCCCGGCGACCGGGCGCAGCTGGTGGCGGTCGGTGCGCACCATGTCGGCCAAGGCATGTGCGTCACCGGTGTCGCTCTTGGCACCCGACACACCACGACGCTCACGGTACCGGGCCACCTGCAGCGGATTGATCGCATAAACCTGGTAGCCGGCCGCGATCAGCGCCTGCACCCACGGGCCGCGGTCGGTCTCGATACCGACCACCACCGTCGCCTCGTCGTCCTCACCCAGGTGCTCGCCGATCATCGCGTGCAGCCGCCCGATACCCGCCACACCCTCAGGCAGCTTCGCCCGGCCCAACACCCGGCCCGTCTCGTCTTGCAACTCGACGTCGTGGTGATCCTCCGCCCAGTCATCTCCGACGAACAGCAAACTCGACTCCAATCCATAGCGGACAGATCTGCTCCGGCGAGCCTGCGGAGAACTACCAGCGACCTAATAAACGAGTGCTCACGCCACAGTCAGCGAGGCACGACATCCCATCAGCGGTCCTGTCTCCCGACCACCAACGGGGGCACGATCTGCGCTGAGGACTCAACGTCCTGGTCAGGGAAGTGCTCACCCGCCGGCGGCTACCGGAGCCGAGTATGACTGCCGCCCTACCCGGTTGCTCTTATTAGGTCGGGGATCTCGGCGAGCGCCAGCGAGCCGCCGACCTGCGCGGTGCCCGCGGGAGCATACGGCCCGCAACTGACGCGGACCGGGGCAAATACCCGCCTAAAGAAATCGACCGTAACCCCGAGCCCGAAAAACATCTATCCCCGTCGATCAGGGAGTTGGTGGGCGTGTCGGGCGGCGCGCCACTCCACGAAGTCCCTGATCAACCCGGCCGGCCGAAAGCGGAGCGCGGGGCCCGCGGCTGGGCCGCGGGCCCTCCGGGGTCAGGGTTGCTCGCCCACGGCGAACTGGACCGCGCCGTTCGAGTCGACCGCCGCGTCCAGCGACTTGTCGTCCAGGATGCGGGCCGCCTCGGTCTCCAGGAACACGCGCGCGCCTGCCTCGTCGCGGACCTCGTCGCCCTCCATTGGCTCGGCCGCGAGCGTGAGCATGAGCGCGCCCTGGGTGGCGTCCGTGGCGATGCGCAGGCCGGCGCCCTCGGGCACCTGCGGCTGTTCGGTGAGGTTACGGATCACCGCCACCGCGTTGTCGGTCAGCGTGAGCATCGGAAGCTCCCTCCAGTTTTTCTGCGTGCGACGTCTTCTTCTGCATGCAGCGTCCCGCCCGCCATACCCAGGGATCCGCCGACCGAACCTCGTCTTGACGACATCGATATGCCACTTTCGGCGGCGAAAGGCCCAGTGAACATCCTATGTCCGACACCTTCCGTCTCGCGCCACCAGCGGCGACAGGGGCGACATCGGCCAACTCCCGCCGATCCGCGAACGTATCGCGCGAGTCCCGCACCCCTGATCGCCTACTCGCGGGCGTAGCATCGGGCCGTGAACCGCGGTGAGGTGTGGACCATCGGCGACCGCACTGATCTGCGGTACCGGGTTGTCGTGCTCTCCGGCGACACGCACAACGAGCGTGCCAACGCCGCCCCCTACTGCGCACCTGTCGTGCGGCAGCGTGGCACCACGGACCTTCCGCCGTTCGCGGTGCCGCTCTCGGAGACCGACCCCGTCTCGGGCGTGGTCGTGGTCAACCGCATGCGCCGCCTCCCGGTGACGGCCGGCGCCGAGCGGCTCGGCATGATCACGGGCGCCAGCCTGTCTCGGGTGGACGACGCGCTGCGCAGCCTCTTCGAGCTGTGAGCGGCGGTCAGCAGCGCCACATCAGCAGCTCGGCGGCGGCGCCCTTGCTGATGCGTTCCTTCGCGCGCGCGTCGACTCCCGTACCCAGCGGGACGCGCTCGCCGTACAGGCGGCGGTTGTCGTCGCTCAGCGCGGTCGGGTAGCCGTCGGCCGGGCCGGGTAGCGCGGTCGTCCTGCCGTCCGGCGAGACGACCGCGGGGCCGCCGTCGCCGGGCACGGCCACCCAGCCGGACGCGTTCACCGCGGTCGCCGGCGTCGTGCGGGCGGGCCAGTGGGTGACCTTGCCGGTGCGCAGGTCCCAGCGGGCCGGCACGGTGATCACCTTGCCGCCCGTGGCCGTGCCGGGCATGTCCAGCACCTTCCGGTCCGGCTCGGTGCCCTGCACGCGCGGGGCGACCGGGCGCTTGGAGGCGACGACCTCCGCGCTCAGGCCGACCCAGCCCGCGGCCCAGCCGCCGCGCACGGCCAGGGCCTGCCCGGTAGCCGCGCCCGGAGGCAGCTCCAGCGTGCGGCCGCTGCCGTTGACGTGCCAGGCGTACGGCGCGAAGCCCGTGCCGCGGGTACCGACCACCGTGCCGTCCCCGCCCACGCCCGAGCCGCGCACGTCGGCGGGCTTGGTGACCAGCACCGGCTTCTCCAGCGGCTCGGCATACGCCCAGGACACCACCGCGAACCGCATGCCGCGCCAGGCCTCGCCGGTCACGTCACCGCGCTCGTCGACGGAGAGCGGCACCCACCAGTCGTACCCGGTCACCGGGGCCAGCTTGACCACGTGGCGGTCGCGGTAGATCCAGGCCATCGGGGCACCGCCGTCCGAGCTTGAGGTGCCGACCACGACGCCGGCGGAGTTGACCGCGCGGGGCTGGGCGTTGCCGCCGGCGCCGGGCAGCACGGTGGGCTCGCCGTCGGTCCAGAGCACCGGGCGGATCGTGCCGTCGGGCTGGACGAGGCTCGCCGCCGCGTACCGGCCGGTGGGGTCGGCGACCACCTCCCCGCTCAGGACGCCCTTGCCGGGCGGCGCCGGCAGCACCGATACCGTGCACGCGCTGAACGGCGCCGGCGCCGGCGCCGGCATCCCGGTCACCGTCTCACCGATCGGCGCCGCCCGGTCGCCGTCGCCGCTGCGGCCCAGCACCTGCCCCGCCACGGCCGTGCCGGCCAGCGCGAAGGCGGTCGCGGCGGCGACGGCCGCGTACCGCCGGCGGCGCCGCTGCACTCCCCGGCCTCGATGGCCCGCGCCAGGTCCGCGTGGGCCGGCGGCACGTGGGCGCTCTCCAGCAGCACGCGAACGTCGTCCGCCCGCTCCTCGTCCTCATTGCTCACTCGGCGAATCCCCCACCCTTGCCCGTGCCCGCCCCGGCCAACGGCGCATCGGCGAGCCGCGCGCGCAGCGTCGCGAGGCCGCGCGCGGTCTGTGCCTTCACGTTGCCGGTGGAGCACCGCATCGCCGCGGCCACGCTCTCCACCGGCATGTCACAGAGGAAGCGCATCACCAGTACCGTCCGCTGGCCCTTGGGCAGCTCGGCGAGCGCCCGCACGACGAGGTCGCGCTCCTCCACTCCGGTGTCGCCGGACGCGCCCCGCTCCGGGGTCGCCGACATCAGCCACACCTTCGACCAGGCCAGCCGCCGCTCGTCGATGTACGCGCGGACCAGCATGCGGTGCACGTACCCGTCGAGGTTGTCCGCGCTCCGGGCCCGCGCCCAGTGCACGTACAGCTTGGTGACCGTGGTCTGCACCAGGTCGTCGGCGCGGTGCTCGTCGCCGCAAAGCAGGTACGCGGCGCGGTGCCATCGGGCCAGCCGCGCCGAGACGAACTCGACGTACTCGGACGTGTCGTCCGCCCGCATCCGGTGTACTCCTCCCGACAACCCTCACCCACGATGACGAGCGAGGGTCACGGGAGGGTTGCGCCGGCGGCGGAAAAATGAGCGGGCCTCCCTTTCCGGAGGCCCGCTCTCTACAGAGAGTTACGCGGTGCAGGCGGCGTTGTTCAGGCGGATCCCGGTCGGGCCGGGCGAGCCGCTGCTCACGAACCCGATCGTGACGGACGCGCCGGCGGCGAGGCTGGTACCACCCCACGACGGCGGCCGGGCGGTTACCGCCGTACCACTCTGCGTGACCGTCGCGTTCCAGCCACTGTTGATGGTCGCGCCGGTCGGCATCGTCCAATTCACGGTCCACGGGTTGAGCGCGGCGGTGCCGTTGTTGCGTACCGTCACCTCACCCTGGAACCCGCCGGACCACTGGCTGGTGATCCGCGTGGTCCCGGTGCACGCCCCGGTGCCACCGGGCGGCGGCGACGTCGGCGGGGCGGAGGTCGGCGGGGTGGTCGGCGGGGTGGTCGTGGGCGGCGGCGAGGTGGGCGGCGTACCGCCGAACTGCACGTCCACGCAGTTGTAGAACGCCTCCGGGCTGTCCGACCGCTGCCAGATCGAGTAGATGATGTGGCGCCCCTGCTTCACCGGCAGGCGGGCGTTCCAGTAGTACTCGGACCCGGACGGGCCGCCCTGGGTGGGCGGGTTGGTCACCTGGTCGAACGGCGTCGCCTCGAGGTCCGACCACTTCAGCGGCTGGGTCGGGTCGTAGCCGTCCCTGGTGATGTACTGGTACCACGTGCCCGGGTGCGGCGCCCACGCGTTGTACCGGAACTGCATGGTGCCACCGGACTGGACGCTGGTCGTCGGCCAGTCGGTGCGGGCCGCGTTGTACGCGGCGTACTTCGTGGTGCCGCCGCCGCAGAGCTGGCCATCCGGGATGATCGCGCGGTGGTTGCCGCCGGCGTTGCTCTGGAGGACCGCGAAGAAGTCCCACAGCGGCTGCTTACCGCCCTGGGCCACGGCGGCCACGCAGGCCGGGTTGGTCGGGTTGAGGTCGCCGCCGCCGTTGGCCCGACCGTCCACATAGCACTGGTATGTGCGGGTGGCCGGGGACACGAACGCGCCGTGCGCCTCCACCGGGCTGGGCTTCAGGAGCAGCAGCGGCAGCCCGCTGCCGAGCAGCGCGGCGGCGGCGAGCACCGCCAACCTGCGTCTCGCTTTCACGTCGTTGCCTTTCGTGCCGGGTGCAAAGGGTCGTCGCCCGGACAGGCGAGGGCGCTCGCCGGGGGTGTCGCCGCTTAACACCCGGGCCCGGCACGCCTTCGCGGTCGAGAAAGGCCACTCGCGCGCGATCATTGAAACATGCGAATACCTAGGTAGACAAACGGGCCCGGCCTCCGAAGAGGCCGGGCCCGCCGCTGGTACCGGGCTCAGTAGCGCTGCTGGCTCTGCGCGTTGAGCACGTCGAACCGGTTGAACTCGGCACCGAAGAGCCGCCAGTCCCGCACCTGGAGGACGTCGAGACCCTTGACGATGTCGTTGGAGAAGATGTGGCCGTTGTAGTAGTACGCGGACCACGAACCACCCAGCACGAGCTGGGTGTCCGAGAGCGGGCCACGCTCCCAGTAGGCGATCTCCTTCGGGCGGGACGAGTTGGTGAAGTCCCACACCGAGATGCCGCCCTGGTACCAGGCCTGGACCATGATGTCACGGCCGGGCACCGGGATCAGGGAGCCGTTGTGGGCCACGCAGTTCTCGGTGTCCGCGTTCGCCCGCGGGATCTTGTAGTAGCTCTTGAACTCGAACCGCCGGCGGTCGCCCTTGCCGACGATGTCGTAGATCGCGTCGGCACCCTTGACCGGGCCGACAGCGTCGTTGCACTCGGCGCCAACGCCGCCACCAAGCTCGTCGGTGAAGACGACCTTCGTGCCGGAGTTGTTGAACGTGGCCGAGTGCCAGAACGCGAAGTTGACCGTGTCACGGACCCGGGTGATCACCCGAGGCGACTCGGGCCGCTTGATGTCGAGCAGGATGCCGTCGCCCATGCACGCACCGGCGGCGATGTCCTTCGACGCGTAAGCGGTGATGTCGTGGCAGCCGCTGGTCTCGGTGCTGGGCGTCCCCGGCGGGTTGCCGGTGTCGCCCGGGAAGAGGTTCGGCGTCGCGATGACAGCGGCGTCGGTCGGCTTCTTCACCGGAACCTTGATGATCGAGATCAGGTCGTGCGGCGGCTGGCAGTCCGGAAGCGTGGCCGACGGGAAGTACGACGAGACGTAGATGTACACCGTCTTGTGGTCCTTGCTCGGCACCAAGGTGTTCGTGTGAGAGCCGCAGTTGGTCTCCACGGACTTGACGTACCGCGGGTTGCGCACGTCGCTGATGTCGAAGATGCGGATGCCCTCCCACGACTCCTTGATCGCGGCCGACTGGGCCGTGCTCGTGCAGGAGTCGTTGTTGCGGGAGGAGTCGACCGACGTGAAGAGCAGGTTGCCGTAGACGGAGACGTCACCCTGCCCACCGATACACGCGACCTGGGAGACCAGGCGCGGGCTGCTGGGCCGGCTGATGTCGAATACGGCGAACCCGTTGTAGTTGCCGGCAAACGCGTACTTGCCCTGGAACGCGATGTCGGAGTTGATACCGGTAGCCAGGGGGCCCGACAGCGGCACGTTCGCCAGCTGACGGATGTTGCTGCTGCTGACGATCTCGTCGACGCCGGGGATCTCGTTGGTGGACGGCGACTGCGCACTCGTCGGGGAGGCGACGGACGCGGCGGCCAACGTAAGGGCGAACGCGGCCGTCGCGACGGCACTGAGCCGCCGCAACCCTTGTGGGGCGGATCTGAACATGGGCATACCCCGTCTTTCAGGCCCTTTCACCTGCGAAAGGGCTCCAGGTTGGAGCACAACTTACCGGGGCATCGTAGCCGTCGATGTGACAGCAGTCACTCGGATGTACATGATGGCGATATACCATCGCCGGCACCTGACCTCGGGAGGTTGATCTGATGGGCCGTCGCGGATATGCGATTGTCGCCGCCGTTGTCGTGGCGGTGGCCGGCATCGCGGTGGCTTTGGGGGTGCGCGCCGCGGGCCCCGACGACGGGCCGCCGGCGGCGAGCGCGACGCCGAGCCCGACCGGGTCGCCCGTACCCGTGGTCGTGCCCGGACGGCCCGGCGAGAGCGCCTCGGTGGTCTCCTCCGACCAGCTTCCCGCCCCGGACGGCAGCCTCTACAACGAGGCCGACGCCAACTTCATCCGGATGATGATCCCGCACCACAGCCAGGCTCTGGAGATGGCCGCGCTGGCCCCAGACCGGGCCAAACACCCACAGATCATCGCGGTGGCCTCGCGCATCACCGCCGCCCAGAAGCCGGAAATCGCGTACTTCCGGAGCTGGCTGAAGCAGCGCACCCTGACCGAGGAGCCGGCGGGCGGCCACGACCACGGCGGCATGCAGGGTATGCAGCCGCCCGAGGCGATCCGGGCGCTGACCAGCCTCAAGGGTGACGCGTTCGACAAGATGTTCGTGGACATGATGGTCGCCCACCACGAGGGCGCGATCGCGATGGTCACGGACGTGCTCCACTCTGGCCGCGACGAGCAGCTCAACGCGCTGGCCACGGGCCTCGCCGCCGAGCAGCAGGCCGAGATCGCCCGCATGCGGCAGATTTCCCTGTAAGTCCGAACAGGCAGGTAGTGGATCTTCCGGTGGCAGCTCCCGGGTGTGTCGGACCACGGACGCCGGCGCGGCTCAGGGGAGAGTGAGCCCGGCGTCGTGCGCGAGGAGCGCCACCTGTACCCGGTTGTTGAGCTCGAGCTTGGTCAGCACCCGGGACACGTGCGCCTTGACCGTCGCCACGCTCATGAAGAGCTCGCCGCTGATCTCCGCGTTCGACTTGCCTCGGCCGACCGCGACGGCGACCTCCCGCTCCCGCTCGCTCAGCCGCCCGAGCAACTCCAGCGCGTACCGGCGGCGGCCGTCGGCGCCGGTGTCGCTGACGTGGTCGATGAGGCGCCGGGTCACGGCGGGCGAGAGCATCGGCTCACCGACCGCGACCCGGCGCACCGCGCGCAGGATCTCGGCCGGCGGGGTGTCCTTGAGTAGGAAGCCGCTGGCACCGGCCCGGAGCGCGCGCAGCACGTACTCGTCCGCGTGGAAGGTGGTCAGCACGATCACCTCGGGCGGCTCCGGCCGGCGGCGCAGCCCCTCGGTGGCGGCGAGCCCGTCGAGGCGGGGCATGCGGATGTCCATGAGCACCACGTCCGGCGCGTACGAGCGGACGGCGGCGGCCACCTCGGCACCGTCGGACGCCTCGCCGACCACCGCGATGTCGGTCGCGCCGCCGAGGATCATGGCGAGGCCGGCGCGCACCAGCGCGTCGTCGTCCACGATCAGCACCCTGATCGGCGCGCCGGTGCCGGCGGTCGGGGCGCCGGTGTCGCTCACGCCGGCCACGGCAGCCACGCCCACAGCCGGAAGTCGCCGGACGCGGTACGGCCGTGCTCCAGCCGCCCGCCGGCGAGCGTGGCCCGCTCGGTGAGGCCCACGATGCCGGTACCGGCACCGGGGATCTCCGGCTCGGATGACACACCCACCGGCCACGGGTTGCGCACCTCGACCGAGAGCCCGTCGCCGGCCGCCCCCGCCACGATCACGTCCACAGTGGAACCGTACGCGTGCTTGCGGGCGTTCGTCAGGCCTTCCTGCACGATCCGGTACGCATTGCGCCCCACCGCCACCGGTACCTCGGCCAGGTCGTCCACCCGCCGGTCGAGGCGGACCCGCATGCCGGCCGCCCGCGACTCGTCGACGAGGCCGGGCAGGTCGGCGAGCGTGGGCTGGGGGCGGTCGGGCGCGTCCTCGGTCAGGTCGTCGGCGCGGAGCACGCCGATCACCTCGCGCAGCTCCTGGAGCGCCTGGTGGGCGCTGTCCCGGATCACGCCGGCCGCGCGGGCCACCTCCGCCGGCGGCGCGTCCGGCCGGAACTCCAGCGCGCCAGCGTGCAGGCTCAGCAGTGAAATCCGGTGGGCGAGCACGTCGTGCATCTCCCGGGCGATGCGGGCCCGCTCGGCCTGGCGGGCCTGGGTGACGCGGAGCTGCTGCTCGGCCTCCGCCCGGTGGGCGCGGTCCCGGAGCGAGAGGACGAGCTGGCGGCGGGCCCGGACCACCAGGCCCCAGGCGAGCACCAGCGCGACGGCGACGGCCGCCCAGGCCTGCTCGACCCAGTAGCTGCCGGTGGCCCACTCCGGCCGGAGCAGCGGAAACAGGTAGCCACCGGCGAGCCCGACGGCGCCGACCGCGAGCGTCACGACGACCCGCCGGTGCACCGCCACCGTGAAGAACGCGACCACCGCCGCGCCCACGCTCGTCACCGACCAGACCCCGATCGCGCTCACGACGAGGCTGAGCGTGACCGGCCAGCGGCGGCGCACCCAGAGCCCGGCGCAGCACAGCAGGCCGAGCCCGAGGTCGATCATGCTGCGCGGCTCGTCGACGCCCTGTTCGAGGCCGGCCGCGGTAATGAGCAGCGCGAGGCCGACCGCGAACAGGAAGAACACCACGTCCACGAACCAGTCGCGGGCCGTGCGGCGTACCCGCCCCTCCGGGCGGGACTCTGCCAGTAGGGCGCTGGGCAGCAGCGCACGGTATTCGGGCGTCGCCGCACCAACCATGATCAAATGGTACGACTTGTCGCGTGCCCGGGGCATCCGACCAAAGTCGAATGCGGTCCCTAGACCTCGGTCGCGCGGGACGAGCCCTCGGTCACGCGCCGCCGACCTCGGTCCGACGCGGGGTACCGGTCGCGGCCGCAGGCTGGACGCATGATCAGTGTGGAGCATCTGACCAAGCGGTACGGCCCGCACACGGCCGTGAACGACGTGTCATTCCGCTGCGAGCCGGGGACCGTGACCGGGTTCCTCGGGCCGAACGGCGCCGGCAAGTCCACGACCATGCGCATGATCACCGGCCTCACCCCGCCCACGGGAGGCACGGCGACGGTGGACGGCATGCCGTACCGGCGGCTGCCCAATCCGGGCCGCCGCGTCGGCGTGCTCCTGGACGCCTCCGCCCAGCACCCGGGCCGCACCGGTCGGGAGACGC
The DNA here is from genome assembly GCF_011764545.1 of Phytohabitans flavus. Taxonomy (GTDB): domain Bacteria; phylum Actinomycetota; class Actinomycetes; order Mycobacteriales; family Micromonosporaceae; genus Phytohabitans; species Phytohabitans flavus. The sequence continues at coordinate 3,994,019 of NZ_AP022870.1, forward strand.
TGAGCCTGGCCGCCCAGGTCATGGGCGTCGACCGGGGCCGGGTGGACAAGCTGCTGGACCTCGTCGGGCTGGACGCCAAGGCCGGTCGCAAGCGGGTCCGCCAGTACTCGCTGGGCATGCGCCAGCGCCTCGGCCTCGCGCACGCGCTGCTGGGCGACCCGCGCGTGCTCATCCTCGACGAGCCGGCCAACGGCCTGGACCCGGAGGGGATTTTCTGGATGCGCACGGTGCTGCGCGACTTCGCCGACCGGGGCGGCACGGTGCTCCTCTCCTCGCACCTGCTGCGCGAGGTCGAGGCGGTGGCGGACCGCCTCGTCGTCATCGGGGGCGGTCGGGTCGTCGCGGACGGCACCAAGGACGAACTGCTGGCCGGCTCCGGCATCCGGGTACGCGCACTGGAGCCCGAGAAGCTCGAGTGGGCGTTGACCACCGCGGGCGTGACTACCACCCGTACCGCGGACGGCGCCTTCGTGGCACAGGCCGACGCCGAGACCGTGGGCCGTACCGCCGCCGCGGCCGACCTCGTCCTCCTTGAGCTCCGCCCGGCCGACGGGGGCGGGCTGGAGCAACTCTTCCTCGAACTGACCACCAACGGAGCCGCCAAGGAGGCCGCCCGATGACCGCGACCGCCACCGCCACACCGGCGATCCCGACGCCGCACGCCGCGACGGCCACCCGCCCCTCGATAGGCCGCCTCACGCTCGTCGAGCTGCGCAAGATGACCGACACGCGGGCCGGCTTCTGGCTGCTGGCCGTGACCGCGCTCGCGTACGCGGCGGTGGTCGTGGTCACGCTGATCTTCGCCGACCCGCCGGACCTCACGTTCTACGGCATCTTCCAGGCCACGATGCTGCCGGCCGGCGTACTGCTGCCGGTCATCGGCATCCTGGCGGTCACCGGCGAGTGGACCCAGCGCGGGGCGCTGACCACGTACACGCTGGTACCGGAGCGGGAGCGGGTCGCCGCCGCCAAGGTGCTCGCCGGCTTCGCGCTCGCCGCCGCCTCGGTCGCCGCCGGGCTGATCTTCGCGGCGGTCGGGAACGCGTTCGGCATGACGTTCTTCGACGGCGACGGCAGCTGGCACATGACGGCCGGCGCGCTGGGCAGCGCGGTGCTCTTCCAGCTGATCAACATGACCATGGGCGTGGCGTTCGGCATGCTGCTGATGAACTCCGCGCTCGCCATCGTCCTGTACTTCCTGCTGCCGACCGTGTGGAGCGTGCTCACCGGCATGATCGACGCGATCCGTTCGGCGTCCGACTGGCTCGACCTCAGCGTGACCTCGCAGCCGCTCGTGGACAACACGATGGCCGGCGACGGCTGGGCCAAGCTCGCCGCCTCGGTGGGCCTCTGGCTGGTTGTGCCGCTAATCGCCGGTTTGGTGCGGCTCCTCCGGCGCGAGGTCTCCTAGCGGTATACAGGGGGAATGGCTGCTGACGGCGTACACCGTGAGATGTCCGTGGCGGCGGAGGCGCTGCTTGCCGCACTTGACGGCGAGCAGCGCTCCCTCGCGTCGCGGCCCTTCGCCGACGAGGCCGCGCGGCGGTGGATCGAGTACCGCCCGCGGGCCCGGCCCGGGGTGTGCATCGCGGACCTGGACCGCACCGCCCGCAAGGCCACGTACCGGCTGCTCGCGACGGCGCTGAGCCCCGCCGCGTACGCCCAGGCGATGGCGATCATCGCCCTGGAGGAGGTGCTCGACCGCAAGGAGAGCTGGACCCGCGGGCGGCACAGCAACGACTACTGGGTGACGGTGTTCGGCGAGCCGGGGCGGGACACCCCGTGGGGGTGGCGCTTCGAGGGCCACCACATCTCGGTGACGATGACCGTGGTCGACGGCGTGGTCTCCCCCGCCCCGATCTTCCTGGGCGCCAACCCGCACCGCGTCGGGTACGCCGGCGGCACCGTCCTGCGCCCGCTCGCCGCGGAGGAGGACCTGGCCCGCGCGCTGCTGGAGGCGATGGCCCGCCCGGACCGCCTGGCCGCGATCGTCGCCGACGAGGCCCCGGAGGACATCCACACTGCCACCCACCGGTCGGCGGGCAAGCCGCTGGAGCCGCGCGGTGTGGCCGCCAGCCGCCTGGGCCCCGGCGCGCGGGCGGCGCTGGACCGCCTGGTCACGCTCTACCTGGACCGCCTGCCGCCGGAGCTGGCCGGCCGCGAGTACGCCCGGATCGCGAGCGGCGAGCAGTGGTTCGCCTGGGAGGGCCCGACCCGCCCGGGTGGCCGCCACTACTACCGGGTGCAGGGCGAGGACCTGCTGATCGAGTACGACAACACGACCGACGACGGCAACCACTCCCACACCGTGCTCCGCCGCCCGCACGGCGACTTCGGCGGCGACGTCCTATCCACCCACCGCGCCACCGACCACGCCTAGGGCCGCCCGCGGAGGCTGTATTCCAAGACAAGATTTGAGCTACCGCGACGTCCGCGGGGGTCCAGGCCGCTGCTCCCGCGGCCTCGCCCTCCGCGCTTCACGACCGCGGTCGCGCACGGCCCGCTGCCCTGCGCACGGCCCGCGACGCTGCGCGGATTCGGGCGGGGGCGTCGCTTGCGGAAAGCTCTCGAGCTGGGCGCAGCACTGCGCCCAGCCAGGCTGCGGTTGCCCGCAAGACCACCACAGCAACCGGCGTCGATTGCTTAGGGCGCATTCATGCGCCCAACTCGAGAGCCGGTCGCAGCAGAGTCCGGCCTGCCCGTCCGGCCGCCGGCCGGACGGGCTCGGTCGTGGAGCGCGGAGGGTGAGGCCGCGGGAGCAGCGGTCCAGACCACCGCGGACATCGCGGTAGCCGTCATCGCGGGTCTGGGAGGCCGAACAGCGGTGCCACGCCGGTGATCCGCAGAACCTCCTCGACGATCCGCCGAGGGTCGCGTACCGACATCCGGACGCCCCGCTTCTGGGCGGCGTCGCGGCCGCGCAGCAGTGCCCGGACGCCGCTGGAGTCGAGGAACGGCACGGCGGACAGGTCCACCACGACGTCGCGCTGGGCGCTGGTGAGCGCCGCCTTGATCTCGGCGACGACGCGCTCTTCGGTCTGCATGTCGAGGTCGCCCTCCAAGTGGATGACCACCACGTCGCCGGCCTCGCCCAGACCATCGCGCGCGAGCGTCATGGGACCTCCTCCACCGCGATCAAAACTTTGGTACCCCTGACCGGCCACCCTCACACACTTGCCCTGCCCTGCTCTCGACAGCCACCGTGACGGTAACTACCATCACCACCTATGACTCCTTACACAGTGGAGACGGCGGCCTGGCAGGAGAGCTGGGACCGCCAGCAGGAGGCGTACATGCCGGACCGCGAGGAGCGCTTCGCCGCCCTCCTCGAGACGGTCGACGCGGTCACCGCCGGGCGCGCGCCTCGGGTGCTCGACCTGGCCGGCGGCACCGGTTCGATCTCGCTGCGCGTGCTGCGCCGCTTCCCAGAGGCCACGACCACGCTCCTCGACATCGACCCGGTGCTGCGGCACATCGCGTCGGGCACGCTCGGCGAGCGGGCGGAGGTGGTGACGGCCGACCTGCGTACCAAGGACTGGCTGGCCGCCCTCCCCCACCGCGACTTCGACGCGGTGCTGACCGCGACGGCGCTGCACTGGCTGGCCCCGGAGCGGCTGGCCGAGCTGTACGGCGAGATCCGCCAGGCCCTGCGCCCCGGCGGCGTCTTCGTCAACGCCGACTGCATGCCCGACGACGGCCTGCCCGGCCTCTCCGACCTGCTGGGCGAGCGCGCGGACGCGCTGCGGCACGCCCGCTACGCCGCCGGTGCGGTGCTGTCCTGGGCGGACTGGTGGGACCGCGTGGCGGCGGATCCGGCGCTGGGGCCGCTGGTGATCGAGCGCAAGCGCCTCTTCACCGGGGAGCACAGCGCGGAGTGGACGCCGCCGGTCTCGTGGCACCTCGACGCGTTGCGCGCAGCGGGGTACGCCGAGGTCGGCCTCGTCTGGCGCGGCGCTCGGGACGCCGCCGTCGCGGCGGTGAACGCCTAGGCGATCACATATTGATCATGTGACCGGCCAGGCCGTGGATCGCCTCCTTGACCGCCTCGCCGAGCGTCGGGTGGGCGTGTACGTTGCGGGCGACCTCGTGCACCGTCAGGTCCCACTGCTGGGCCAGCGTCAGCTCCGGCAGCAGCTCCGTCACGTCGGGTCCGATGAGGTGGGCGCCGAGCAGCTCCCCGTGCCGCGCGTCGCTGAGGATCTTCACGAAGCCGACCGTGTCGCCGAGGCCGTTGGACTTGCCGTTCGCCGAGAAGGGAAACTTCGCCACCCGCACGTCGAAGCCCCGCTCCCGCGCCTGGGCCTCGGTCCAGCCGAAGCTGGCGATCTGCGGCTGGCAGTACGTGGCCCGCGGGATCATCACGTAGTCGAGCTCCATCGTCTCCGCACCGCCGATGGTCTCCGCGGCCACGATGCCCATCGACTCGGCGGCGTGGGCCAGCATCAGCTTGGCCGTCACGTCACCGATCGCGTAGATGTGCGGCACGCTGGTGCGGCACCGGCCGTCGACGTCGATGGCGCCGCGGTCGGTGAGCTTGACGCCGGTGTGCTCCAGGCCGTAGCCGGTGATGCGGGGCTGGAAGCCGATCGCCTGTAGCACCTTGTCGGCCTCGACGACCTGCTCCTGCCCGTCCTTCGACACCGTGACCTTGACCGAGTCACCGGTGTCGTCGATGGACTCGACGCGGGTCGAGGTGAGCACGTCGATGCCCAGGCGGCGGTAGCGCTTGGCCAGCTCGGCGGAGACCTCCTCGTCCTCCATCGGGACGAGACGGTCGAGAAACTCGACGATCGTGACCTTTACCCCGTAGTTGCGCAGCACGTACGCGAACTCGACGCCGATCGCGCCCGCCCCGGCGATCACGATGCTGGACGGCAGCTCCTCGGAAAGGATCTGCTCCTCGTAGGTCACCACGCGCGACGACAGGAACGTCCCCGGCAGCAGCCGCGTCGTGGCGCCCGCGGCGATGATGCAGTTGTCGAAGGTCACCGTCTCCTCGCCGACACGCAGGGTGTGCGCGTCGACGAACACGCCGCAGCCGTCGTACTGCCGGATCTTGTTCTTCTTCATCAGGAAGTGGACGCCCTTGACGCGGCCGTCCGCCACCTTGCGGCTGCGCTGGTACGCGGCGCCGTAGTCGAAGGTGACCTCGCCCTGGATGCCGAACGTCTTCGCTTCCTGGGTGAAGATCTGCGCCAGCTCCGCGTTGCGCAGCAGCGCCTTCGAGGGATGCAGCCGACGTTGAGGCAGACACCGCCCCAGTACTTCTCCTCGACGACGGCGGTGGACAGGCCGAGCTGGGCGGCCCGGACCGCGGCGGTGTAACCCCCGGGCCCGGACCCCAGCACTACGACGTTGAAGTGGTCACCCATAAGGGAATCGTGACCTAACGCGACGTCAGGCGACGACCAACCGCCGAGATGAGCCGGTCGAGCTCGGAGCCGAACGGGTTGTCGTGCACCAGGTACGTCCAGGTGGCCGACGGGCGGACCAGCGTCGCCTCCTCCGGCTGCCAGTCCTCGGTCACCTCGATCGACTCGAAGGTCTCCAGCGTCCGCTGCTCGATCTTCGGGAAGAGGTCGTTGAACGCGGGCACCGCCGAGCGGTGGAACTCGTCCAGCGGGTCGAGCCGGCCCAGCGCCCGCAGGTGCACACCCTCGCGTACCTCGTTGAGCTCGGCCAGGTGCTCGGCCCACAGCCGGTCGAGGTGGTACAGCGCGATCGAGCGGCCCACCCGGGACAGCAGCTCGTCCTCGATCTCGTCGGTCTCGTCCGGGAACCTGTCGCGGAGCAGGTCGGCGGCGACGTCGGTGGTCAGCAGGCGCTCGCGGCGCTCGGCGAGGGCGATGCGCTGCTGCTCGATCACCACGCTGTACCGCCAGGTGTTGCGGTGGATCTCGTGGTTGACGCCCTCGGCGACGCGCTGGGCGTGCTCGACCGCGTACGTAACCGCGTCGTCCTGGACCAGGCCGTCGGCGTGCATCTTCGGCGAGGCGGGGATCAGCTCGGGCGCGTGGCGCACCACGAGCTCGTCCTCCAGGCCCACGAAGAAGACCGAGTGGCCGGGGTCGCCCTGCCGGCCCGAGCGGCCGCGGAGCTGGTCGTCGACGCGGCGGCTGTCGTGCCGGCCGGAGCCGATGATGTACAGGCCGCCCAGCTCGGCGATCCGGTCGTAGTCGGCCTGGTCGCTGCCGCCGAGCTTGATGTCGACGCCTCGGCCGGCCATCTGGGTGGAGACGGTCACCGCGCCGAACGTGCCGGCCTCGGCGATGATCGCCGCCTCCTCCTCGTCGTTCTTCGCGTTCAGCACGACGCACGCGATGCCGGCGGCGGTGAGGCCGGCGGCCAGCTGCTCGGACTCCTTGACGTCGAGGGTGCCGACGAGGACCGGGCGACCCACCTCGTGGGTGAGGCGGATCTCCTCGATCAGCGCCTCCTCCTTCTCGGCGAGGGTGGCGTAGATGCGGTCCGGGTCGTCCACGCGGATGCAGGGCGTGTTCGGCGGGATGACCGCGACCTCCAGCTTGAAGAACTCGCGCAGCTCGTTGCCGACCAGCACCGCGGTGGCGGTCATGCCGCAGAGGTTCTTGTACAGCGCGATGAACGCCTGCACGGTGATCGTGTCGAGCACCTCGCCCTCGGCGGTGGCGTTGAGCCCCTCCTTGGCCTCCACGGCCGCCTGGAGCCCGTCCGGCCAGCGGCGGCGCTGCGCCACCCGGCCGCGCATCTCGTCCACCAGCTCGACGGCGCCGTTGCGCACGATGTAGTCGACGTCGCGGTGCAGCAGCGCCTCGGCGTGCAGGGCGACGTTGACGGCGGAGAGCTGCTCGACGTTCTCGTCCGCGTACAGGTCGATGCCGTCCAGCTGGGCCTCGATCTCCTGGAGGCCCTTGTCGGTGAGCGCGACCGAGCGGCCGTCGTCGGCGATCTCGTAGTCACGCTTGTTGACCAGGGTCTTGACCAGCTCGGCGGCCTGGTGGACCGGGTCCTCCTCGCTGGTGACGGTACCGGCCAGCACCATCGGCACGCGGGCCTCGTCGATGAGGATCGAGTCGGCCTCGTCCACGATGCAGCAGGCCAGGTCGCGCTGCACCCGGTCGTCGATGTCGGTGACCAGCTGGTCGCGCAGGTAGTCGAAGCCGGCCTCGCTGACCGAGACGTAGGTGACGTCGTTGCCGTACGCCGCGCGGCGCTGCTCGGGCGTGGACGCCTCGGTGATCCAGCCGACGGTGAGGCCGAGCAGCTTGTACACCGGCGCCATCCAGAGCGCGTCACGGCGGGCGAGGTAGTCGTTGACGGTGAGGACGTGGACCGGGCCCTTGCCGCGGCGCACGTGCCCGTACGCGGCCATCGCGGCGGTCAGCGTCTTGCCCTCACCGGTGGCCATCTCGGCGACCTTGCCGGACAGCAGCGCCATCGCGCCGAGGAGCTGCACGTCGTACGGCGTCTGGTCGAGCCCGCGCCGCGCCGCCTCCCGCCCGAACGCGCAGATGTCCACGTAGTCGATGGCCTCGGCGGCCGCTTCGGTCAGCTCAGCGTCGCTGAGGTCAGCCAGCTTCTCCGCACGACTACCGATCTTGGGGAGCAGCTTCTCCAGCGGGCCGAGGTCGACCGTCGTCCCGGGGCGCTGGAGGAAGCGCTGCATCCTGCTTTTCAACCGCTGCGACACACCCATGGTGCGCAACGGTACTATTCACAGCTCCAAGATCGTCGCCACCTCCTGCCGTGCCCGCGTCGCGAGGTCGCGCAGCAGCTCAGGGCCCTTGTCGAACGGCACCACCGCGGTCACCACGTGCCGCCTGATCCCGTCGCCGCACTCCCGCAACATCGACACGGTCTCGGCCGAGAGCCGATCGCGGTCCCAGGTGTCGGCCAGCCCGCGCGGCACTCGCCCGATCTGCGCACAACGTACCGAAAGCCCGTTGTGGTGGAACTCCTCCCCAAGTCGCACCTCATCCGCCCCGCCCTGGTAGAACGCCAGGTCGATCACGGTCCCCTGCGGCCGCAGCAGCCGCATCGCGAGGTGCAGCGCCGACGGCTGCCCGCGGCACTGGAAGACCACGTCGGCACCCCGGTCGCCCGGCCCCCGCCGCCACCGGGTCTTGACCGCGACCGCCGGGTCGCCGTCCGCCGGGTCGAGCACCGCGCAACCGAGGGCCTCCGCGATGGCCCGGCGCCGCGACGTCCTGTCCAGTACGAGCACCGACTCGGCGCCGTGCCGGATTGCGAACACCGCGGTCAGCAGCCCGATCATGCCGGCGCCGACCACGGCGACCCGCCGGCCCCGCACCCCGTCGCCGAGGTCGCGCACCCCCGCGCCGAACGCGTCCGCCGCCGCGTGCAGCAGCCCGTTGGCGCAGATCGGACCGGCGTGCGCCACGTACACGCCGAGCATCGGGTCGAGGCCGGACGGCAGCGGCACGAACCTGTCGACGAGCGGGTCGGCGAGGTACCCGGTCCGGTGCCCGTACGCCATCGCGACGACAGTGCCCGGGGTGACCGCCGTGGTGGCCGACTCGGTGACCCGGCCGACCTCCATGTACCCCAGGCGGGCCACCGGGTACGTCTGCGCCGGCTCACCCTCGACGAACAGGCCCAGCTCGGCGTCGAGGCGGGCGGAGAGCAGCGGGTTTGTGCCCTTGACATAGCTCAGCTCGGTACCCGCGGACACTCCACTGTAGAGCGTGGCGACCCGGAAGGTGCCCTCGCGCAGGGGCGGTGGCTCCTCCTCGCGCATCTCCACGGTCTCCGGCGCGGTGGCCACGATGACCCGCTCAGACACCGACGGCCTCCTCGGTCGCGGCCGAGCGGGCCACGGCGGCGGCGAGGCGGTGGGTGCGCAGCGCCTCGGCGTACGGCACGCGTACGTCGTCGGCCACCCCCAGCACCGCGTCCACGAACGCCCGGTCCACCGCCACCCGCGCGGCGACCGGGTCACCGGGGTAGCGGTGCTCGCCGTCGCCGTCCCGTACCACGAGCTCCTCCTCGCCGACCGAGACGGCGAGGCCGTCCGCGTACACCTCGACGGCCGCGCGGTGCTTCCAGCCGAGCGCGCAGGTCGTGGCGAGCGTGCCGGGGACCCCGCTGGCGAAGCGCACCATGGCCGCGGTGGCCAGGTCCACGTCCGCGCCGTCCACCGGCGGGCGACCGCCGCCGGCCGCGTGTACCCGCACCACCTCGCCGCCCAGCAGCCGCATGAGGTCGAGGACGTGCGGGGCCTGCTCGATCAGCGGCCCGCCGGACGACTCGCGCCGCACCCACCAGTCGACCGGTGGCACCTTGTCCAGCCAGGCGCCGCTGACCAGGCGCACCTCGCGGCCGGCGAGCAGGTCACGGGCGCGCTCGACGACCGCCAGGTACCGCCAGTGCAGCCCCACGGCGGTCACCACGCGCTCGGCGAGCGGGGCGAGGCGTTCGGCGGTGGCGAGGTCGATCGCGATCGGCTTCTCCACGAACATCGGCAGCCCCGCGGCGAGGACCGCCTCCTCGGCCGGGCCGTGCGCGAAGGGCGGCACGCATACGTATACGGCGTCCGGCTGGGATTCGATGATCGCGCCCACGTCCGGGTACGCCAGCGCGCCGTGCTCGGCGGCGAGCGCCCCGGCCGCTTCGGGGACCACGTCGGTCACGCCGACCAGGCGCACGTCCGGGAAACCGGCCAGAACGCTCGCGTGCCGCCGCGCGACGTTGCCGGCGCCGACCATCGCGACGGCGCATTTGCCCCCCATTGTTACCGCCCACCCATCCGTTACCGCTCCCAACGCCGATCCGCTGCGGCGGTTGGGTACCCGATCTTTGGGAAACCACGCACCATGTGGCATCCGCTATCGGTGAGCCCTGTCGTGGAGGCCTGGTCCGCGTACCGGACCAGCACCGCCAACCAGTGGAAACCCCGCGATCTGGTCCGGGCGAAAAGGACCAGCACGGTATCCGTCGTGCTGCCCGCCCGCGACGAACAGGACACGGTCGGTGAGATCGTCCGTACGATCCGCCGGCACCTCGTCGAGCAGCTTCCGCTCGTGGACGAGGTCATCGTCGTCGACTCCCGCTCCAGTGACGAGACCGCGCGCGTCGCGGGCGAGGCCGGCGCGCGGGTGGTCGACCAGGACGAGATGACCCGGGGCCTGCCCCGGCTCGAAGGCAAGGGTGACGCGCTGTGGGCCGGCCTCGCGGCGGCGCGCGGCGACATCGTGGCCTTCATCGACGCCGACCTGCGCGAGTTCCGGCCACACTTCGTGACCGGCCTCCTCGGACCGCTGCTCGCCGATCCCTCCGTGGTGTATGTCAAGGGCTTCTACCACCGTCCCCTCGAGTCCACATTCGACACCGAACGCGACGGCGGCGGCCGGGTCACCGAGATAATGGCCCGTCCGCTGCTCAACCTCTGCTGGCCCGAGCTGGCCGGCTTCGTCCAGCCACTCGCCGGCGAGTACGCGGGCCGCCGCGAGGTGCTGGAACAGCTCCCGTTCGTCTCGGGGTACGGCGTCGAGCTGGCGATGCTCATCGACCTGCTGGACACCGTGGGTCTCGACGCGCTCGCCCAGGTGGACCTCGGCGAGCGGCACCACCGCCACCAGAGCACCGAGGCGCTGGGGCGGATGGCCGCGCAGATCCTGTACACCGCCTGGTCCCGGCTGCACCGCCAAGGCACGGTGCCGGAAGCGGAACCGCCGGCCTCCGCGCTGACCCAGTTCCGCCGGGGTGGCGAGGACGCGCTGCCCGGCCTCGGCCGCGAGGTCGTGGTGCACGACGTGTCCGTACGCGAGCGGCCGCCGCTGGCCGAGCTGCGCGCCGCCCGCGCGCTCCACTCGGACCTCTCGCTGTGGTCGGCCGTGTCATGAAGGTCCTGATGAACGCGGGGCCGTGGCTGCCGGTCCCGCCGGACGGCTACGGCGGTATCGAGAACATCGTGGCCACGCTCGTCCCCCCGCTGCGTGAGCTCGGCGTCGAGGTCGTGCTCGCCAGCGTGGGCGACAGCACGCTCGAGGTGGACGACCTCGTCACGGTCTTCCCGGAGGGGCAGTTCCGGCAGCTCCAGCGCCCGTACAACCAGGTCAACGGCGTCGTACCGGCGCACCAGCACCTTGTCGTGCGCGAGGTCCGCGAGCGCTCCGACATCGACCTGGTACACGACCACGTCGAGGCGGCCGGCCTCGCCACACTCGCCGCGCTCGGCCCGGACGACCCGCCCGTGCTGCACACGCTGCACTGGGACCTGCACAAGCACCCGGAGCTGTACGGCACGTTCGACGGCGGCGGCCGGGTGTGGGTCAACGGGGTCTCCGCGGACCAGGTGTCCCGCGCGCCCGAGGCGCTGCGCGCGCACGCGGTGGGGCACGTGCACCTGGCCACGCCGCTCGCCGAAGGCGCGGAGCGGCGGCGGCCGGCGGACAAGGGCGACCACGTGGTGATCATGGGCCGGATCACGCCGGGCAAGGGGCAGGACCTTGGCGTGCGGCTGGCCCACCAGTACGGGTTCGACCTGATCCTGGCCGGGCCGGTGGGGCCGTACCACTCGCCCGAGGCGCTGGCCGAGGTGCCCACTTCGGACAATCCGGATGCGGTGTACTTCCGGGAGAAGGTGGCGCCCTATGTGGACGGTTCCCGGGTCCGCTGGCTCGGCACGGTACGCGCGCCGGCCCGCGACGACCTCGTGGCCAGCGCCCGCGCGGTCCTCGCCCCGCTGCGCTGGTCCGAGCCGGGCGGCACCTTCGTAGTAGAAGCACTCTCGGTAGGCACCCCGGTCGTCGGCCTGTCCCTGGGCTGCCTCCCCGAACTGATAGACCACGGCCGAACCGGCTTCCTAACGGACAACGAAGAAGAACTCCCCGACCTGATAGAAGCCGCCGCCAAACTCGACTGCGGCGAATGCATGCGCGAAGCCGCCACCCGCTTCACCCCGGGGGTAATGGCCGCCCGCTACCTAGAGCTATACCGCCAGGTCCTAGCCCGCGCCTGACCCTCGCAGTTGATCAGGGACTTGGTTGGGCGTGTCGGCGGCCTGTCAGCCCACGAAGTCCCTGATCAACCGGCTCGGGTCGTGGGGTCGGTGTACCTGAGGATGGCGCCTACGCCGTGCGTCAGGTCGGCGTCGTCCGGGCCTACCAACAGCAGGTCGGCGCCTGTTCCGGCGATCGCCCTGACTAGGGCCATGTCGGCGCGTACGCGGATGGGCTCCTCGACGCCCATCTCGCGCAGTTGTGCCGGGTCGAGCGCGAGCTGCGGCGCCTCCGGCCCGATCCACAGCTGGTCCGTCGACGAGGGGTCGTCCACGATCAGCATCGCCTCGACCTGCTCGCGCTGGAGCGCGGTGACCACCGCGGCGAGCCCGTTGCCGAGCCCTTCCTGCTCGGCGAAGCGGTCGACCGCGTCCCGCGTGCGCTGGTCGGCCACGTTCGCCACGGCCACGGTCGTCGCCTCGTCCAGCGGCCCCGGGTCGGCGCCCGACGCCCGCGTACCGGCGTCGGTCACCACCGCCCGGTCCCGCCAGCGCTTGGGCAGCTGCTCCAGGAGCAACTGCCGGGCCCGTACGTCCCCGCCCAGGACGAGCACGTCCGGCCCCATCGCGTCGGCGAGGTGCGCGGTGGCGGCGGCCAGGTCGTTCGTGTTGCGCTGCCAGGTTGTCTCCGCTTCCCGCTGGTACCGCGCCTGCGACCACCCGCCGGGCTTGACCTTGCGGATCGGGTACGACTCGGTTCCGCGCACTGTCTCGCTCCGGAGCACGCCGCCGCCGGAAGGCCGAACGCCGCCCGCGTCGAACACCGACACCTCGCCCCCGGCCCGGTCGGCGATCACGCGCAGCCACCCGACCTCCTCACCCCGTTGGGCGACCAGGGGCATCGCGTGCGGCAGTGCCCCGTACCGGGCGAGATCCGCGCGCGGCGGCGTGGGCAGCCGCTCGACGGTCACATCGTCCGGCGCGGCCTCGGAGCAGAAGAGCGCGACGCCCAGCCGGTCCGGCTCGGCCGGTGCCCCGTCGAGCGCCCGGTCCATCGAGGCGAGTAGGCCGCCGCTGGCTCCCTGCCCGGCCAGGCTCTCCCGCAGCCCGCGCCAGCGGAGCCGCACTGCGCGTGCGGCGTCCTCCGTGTCCGGCGTGGCATCAAGGTAGGCCGACGCCCACGGACCCGGATGGGCGTAAAGCGACCGCAGGAATGAGAGATCCATAGCGTGGCGCATACCCCGTGAAGATGTATTCACTCACTCGCCGTCTCTCGCGTGAATGCACCTGCATCGATTACGCTGAGTGCTTGCGGGATCAACAATCGGTAGGACTGTCATGACCTGGGACCGGGAGCTTTTCCCCGAACCCGTGTCGCACCGGCCGGGACCCATCATCAACGGGCACGTCGTAAAGCTCGAGGGCGGCTACTCCCGCGAGATCAAGGTGGGCCAGCCCATCCTTGTCGCCGTGCTGGCCGCCGCCGGCGTCACCCGCCTCGTCGTCTCCCTCCTGCGCTCCGGCGCGGGTGGCGGCGGGCGGAAGTGGAAAGAGCTGAGGAAGGGCCCGGAGTACCTGGTCACCCCGATGAGGATCCGCGCCTCGGACGGCGTGCTGTGCGAAATGGAAATCCACGGCCACCTGCCGCAGAGCGCGCTGGAGCCACGAGACCACGTGCAGGTGACCGTACGCCGCCAGAAGGACCCGGAGCTCCCACCCCGGGTCGAACGGATCGTCAACCTCACGACCGCCCAGCTCCTCACGCCGCACCCCCCCAACCTCTGGTCCCACCTAGGCCCCACGCTGCTAGCCCAAGCCCTGCTAGGCATCCTCGTCTTCGCCACAATCGCCGCCTGCACAGTGCTCGTCGGGGATTGATCAGGGAGTTGGTGGTGCGGCACGCCGGCCGACACGCCCACGAAGTCCCTGATCAACAGCGACGGGGCTACGCGCTTGAGGTGAGAGCGGTTCCGGGGGTGGGATTGGGCCTGTGAGTTTGATTGCTGCGCGTAATGGGGTTGCGGTTGTTTTTGGGCTTAATGGGCTGGCGGTGGCGTCTTGGTTCGCGCGGGTGCCGGCCGCCAAGGACGCGCTCGATCTCACCGCGGGCCAGCTCGGGCTGCTGATGTTGACCCTCTCCGCCGGCGCGGTGCTCGCGCTGCCCACGGCCGGCATGGTGGCGCACCGGCTCGGCGCCGCCCGTACCGTCGCCATCGGCGCCCTGGCCGCGTCCGCGGGCCTCGTCCTGGCCGGCGTGGCCGCGAGCGCCTTGGGTTCGATCCCGGTCGTGGGGGTGGGACTCTTCGCGATCGGGTTCGGCGCGGGCAGCTGCGAGGTCGCGATGAACGTCGAGGCGGCCGCCGTCGAGCGCCGGCTCGGACGCACGATCATGCCGCGCTTCCACGCCGCCTGGAGTCTGGGTACCGTCGCCGGCGCCGGCCTCGGCGCGGCCGCCGCCCGCCTGGAGGTGCCGATCGGCGCGCACCTGGCCGTGATGGCGGTGATCGTGGGCGGGGGCACGCTTGTGGCGGTGCGCTCGTTCCTGCCGGGCGAGCGGGCGGCGGCCGAGGGCGGCCCGAAGGGTGGCGGGCTGCTCGCCGCCTGGCGCGAGCCACGCACCGTCCTCATCGGACTGCTGGTGCTGGTGATGGCGTTCACCGAGGGTACGGCGAACGACTGGCTCGCGGTCGCCTTCGTGGACGGGCACGGGGTGAGCGAGGCGGCGGGCGCGGCGAGCTTCGCGGTGTTCGTGGCGGCGATGACCGTGGGGCGTACGGTCGGCACGGTCGCGCTGGACCGCTGGGGCCGGCCGCGGGTGCTGTGGGCGACGATGGCGTTAGCGGCGGCGGGCGCCGCGGTCACCGTGTACGCGAACTCGGTACCGCTAGCGCTCGCCGGCGTGGCCCTGTGGGGTGTGGGCGCCTGCCTTGGCTTCCCGGTCGGGATGAGCGCCGCCGCCGACGACGAGAGCCGCGCGTCCGCGCGGGTGAGCGTGGTGGCGGTGATCGGGTACACCGCCTTCCTGGCCGGACCGCCACTCGTCGGCCTGCTCGGCGACCGCGTGGGCGTGCTGCGCGCCCTGCTCGTCGTGCCGCTGCTGATCGTCCCGGCGCTCGCCCTGGTCCCCGCCCTCCGCCCACCCCGGACGCCGGTCCCAACCCGCGAGCCCAGCCTCGTTCGCGACTAGAGATCTTCCAGGTCGGGGTCACATTCAGTTCCTTGAGATGGGTATTTGCCCCCTCCGCTGCCACGTCCGCGGTCCAAGCCCCACCCCAACCCGACCCGGGATCGCCGTCGGACAAGGCAGAGGTGGGTGCGCAGGCCTTTGCCCTGCTCCCCCAGAGTGGCCGCTTCCTCGATCGACGCGATCGGGTTGGCGTACGCGAGAGATCGTGGTATCCAACTGCCCCTCCAGAGCCTGTCGCAAAATTGCCCGACTACAGCGTGTGTCGAGAAAAACACGGCTGTGTCCGCCGCTGGCCGCCGAACGGCGGCCGGCGAGGGTCAACGAGACCCTCATTTCAAGCGAATCTGGCGATTCTGCGACAGGCTCTCCAGAGGCAACTAGGTACCACGATCTGCCAGACGGCCGCCCGTCGTGGCGTCGGTCAAGGCAAACCGAGCGCCCTTTGGGCGCGTGTCTGCCTTCGGACGGACCTCCCGCCCAACCGCCGAGCTAGGTCAAGGTTGGGCCGGAACGCGGACCCGGCCGCGAGGGTCGTGGTCGGCTGACCACGACCCGGGGGTGAGCTTGCCCAACAGCGAAGGGTGAGGCCGCGGGAGCGACGGTCTGGACCACGGCGGGCGTCGCGGTAGCTCGATTTCCTTGGCTTTTGATCCTCATCCGCGACATGACGGCGAGGCCACCCTGACCCCAAAGGTCGCTAGAGGCGCTGCTTTTGCACCTTGCCCATGCCGTTGCGGGGCAGCTCGGGCAGGAAGCGGACCTGGCGCGGGCGCTTGTGCACCGACAGGTGCTTGGCCACGAACCCGATCAGCTCCTCCGCCGCGACGCCGTCGGCCACCACGTACGCGACGATCTCCTGTCCCAGGTCGTCGTGGGGTGCGCCGACGACGGCGGCCTCGCGGACGGCGGGGTGGGCTAGCAGCGCGTTCTCCACCTCGCCGGCGCCGATGCGGTACCCGCCGCTCTTGATCAGGTCGGTGGAGGAGCGGCCGACGATGCGGTGCCACCCGTCCGGGCCGATCGTGGCCACGTCGCCGGTGCGGAACCACCCGTCCTCCGCGTACGCCGCCGCGGTCGCCTCCGGCCGGTTCAGGTACCCGCTGAAGAGCGTGGTGCCGCGGACCTGGAGTTCGCCCACGGCCTCGCCGTCGTGCGGTGCCTGCGCGCCGTCCTCGCCGACGAGGCGGGTCTCCACCCCGGCGACCGGCTGGCCCACCGCGCCCGGCCGCCGCGGTCCGTCGGCGCGGGCGGCGACGGTGATGAGGGTTTCGGTCATGCCGTACCGCTCGACCGGTTCGTGCCCGGTCAGCTCGCGCAGCGCCGCGAAGACCGGGACGGGCAGGGCCGCGCTGCCCGAGACGAGCAGGCGGGCCGGCGCCAGCGCGCGGGCCGCCGCCGGGTCGCCCGCGATGCGGTGCCACACCGTGGGTACGCCGAAGTAGAGGGTGCCGCTGGCCGCCGCGTACGCCTCGGGGCGGGGCCGGACCGTGTGCGCCAGCCGCGAGCCGGTGCGCAGCGCGCCGAGCACGCCGAGGACGAGGCCGTGCACGTGGTACAGCGGGAGGCCGTGCACCAGCGTGTCGTCGGCGGTCCAAGCCCAGGCGTCGGCGAGCGCGTCGAGGTCGGCGGCGATGGCGTCCCGGCTGAGCAGTACGCCCTTGGGCGCGCCGGTCGTCCCACTCGTGTACAGGATGAGCGCCGTCGCCTCGCCGGACGGCTGGGCGCTGGGCATGGCCGCGCGCTCGCCGAGGTCGATGCCGGCGAGCAGCTCGGCGCCCGCGTCGCCGAGGATGTGCGAACGTTCCATCGGCCCCGAGTCGGGCGGGATCGGTACGACCGGGACGCCGGCCGCCAGACCGCCCAGCACCGCCACGACCGTCTCCAGCGAGGCCGTGGCGGTGACCGCGACGGCCGGCGCACCCGCGATCCGGGCGGCGAGCGCCCCGGCGGCACCGGCCAGGTCGGCCCAGGAAAGCTGGTGGTCACCGATCCGTACCGCGTCGGGTCGATCTCCGAAGTGGCCACTCAGGGCGGGCAGCAGGTCCATGCGGGACACCCTAAGGTGATGTACATGCCGCGAAAACCCACAGTCGTCGACGTGGAAACCGGGCAGAAGAAGGTGTTCGCCTGGGCGGTCGACTGGCCGGGGTGGTGCCGCGCGGCCCGCACCGAGGAGCAAGCGCTGGCCGCACTCGCCGACTACGTCCCGCGGTACGCGGTGGTGGCGCGGATGGCGGGGCTGACCTTCCCGGAGACGATCGGTGACACGTTCGAGGTGCGGGAGCGACTGCCCGGCGAGGCCGGCACCGAGTTCGGGGTGCCCAGCAAGATCACGGTGGGCGACCGCGAGCCGGTGAAGGCGGCCGAGGCGACCCGCGCGGCCAAGCTGATGACCGCCTCCTGGGAGCTGCTCGCCGAGGTGGCCGCCAAGTCCCCCGCTGAGCTGCGCAAGGGCCCGCGCGGCGGTGGCCGCGACCGGGACAAGATGCTCGACCACGTGGTGGGTTCCGAGGCGGCGTATGGGCGGCAGGTCGGCATCAAGCACAAGCAGCCGGCGTTCGACGACGAGGCGGCGGTGGGTGCCCTCCGGGCAGACCTGCTGGCGCTGCTGGGCAAGCCGACCCGGGCCGGCGACGAGCCGAAGTGGCCCCATCGGTACGCGATCCGCCGGATCGTCTGGCACGTGCTCGACCACGTGTGGGAGATGGAGGACCGGGCCACACCCGCCTGACCTGGGCGTCGCCCTTCCCCGGGCCCGGGCGTCTCCCTCTTGAGGAGGAGGCGAAACCCGCCTTCTACCGCGCATGACGTAGCGCACAAACCAACTGGTGGTGGACGACTGACGACGTTTTCTGCGCGATCATCGTTGGTATGACAGCGTGGGCGCTGAGCGTGATCTTCGCGATCGCGTCGGCAGCGGCGTACGCGGCGGGGGCAGTGGTGCAGGAGCGACTTGCCGCCGACGCGGTTCGAAAACCCGTCCTGGCGCTGCTGCGCCGGGGGCGGTGGTGGTTCGCGGTAGGCCTCAACGCGACCGGTGGGGCGCTGCACGTGGCGGCGCTTGCCTACGGCCCGCTCTCCCTGGTGCAGCCGCTCGGCGTGCTCACACTTGTGCTTGCACTGCCGATGGGCGCGGCGCTGGCGGGTCGCCGGGTGGCGGGCCGGGCCTGGTTGGGCGCGGGGTACACGGTTGCTGGTCTGGCCGTGCTCCTGCTGCTGATCAGCCCCGCTACCGGCGCCGAAGCCCTCGGGGGGCGCGATGCGATGATCCTGGCCATCGCCGCCACCGTCACGGTGGCCGCGCTGATGGTCGCCGCCCGGTTCTCCCGGCGGCCGGTCATCCGCAGCCTGTTCAACGCGAGCGCGTCGGGCGTGGCGTTCGCGGTCGCCTCCGCGCTGACCCAGACGGTCGCGCTCCGCACCGGCGAGGACGGGCCGTCCGCGCTGCTCAGCCCGATCACGGTGGCGCTCGGGGGATGGCGGTCGGCGGGCTGCTGCTCTCCCAGATCGCGTACCGCCACTCGGGTCTCGGCGCCCCGCTCGCCACCCTCACGCTGGCCAATCCGATCGCCTCCGCGATCATCGGCATGGTGCTGCTCGGCGAGCGGTTCGTCGGCGGTACCGCGGGCACGCTGGCCGCCCTCGCCGCCGCCGCGGTCGCCTCCTGGGGCGTGGTCGTGCTCGCCCAGCCCGACGCCCGCGTCTCCACCGACCCGGACGACTCGAGCCCGGACCCTACCCAGAAACGCCACCCCGTGCTCGTCTGACCCGGGCGATCCCCTTTCGCCGCAGGTCCTGACCGTGCCACCGTAATTGGATGGGCACCGAGGTGGAGCGCCGCGAGTTCAGCCGGGAGGACCGTGCCCGGCACCGGCGCAAGGTGCGGCAGTGCCTGGACGTGTTCGCGGAGATGCTGCGCGAGTCGCGGTTCGAGTTCGAGCGGCCGATGACCGGCCTCGAGATCGAGCTCAACCTCGTCGACGAAAGCGCCGATCCCGCGATGCGCAACGCCGAGGCCCTCGCCGCGATCGCCGACCCCGACTTCCAGACGGAGCTCGGCCAGTTCAACATCGAGATCAACGTCGCGCCGCGCCGCCTGGCCGGCGACGGCACCGCCGACTTCGAGCGGCACGTCCGCGCCAGCCTCAACGCCGCCGAGCAGAAGGCCCGGACGGTCGGCGCACACATGGTGATGATCGGCATCCTGCCCACGCTCACCCGCGAGCACCTCACGATCGAGACGCTCTCGTCCAACCCCCGCTACGCGCTGCTCAACGAGCAGATCTTCGCGGCCCGCGGCGAGGACCTCGACATCCGCATCGACGGCGTCGACCGCCTGGCGGCCACCGCCGACACGGTGGCGCCCGAGGCGGCGTGCACGAGCACCCAGTTCCACCTCCAGGTGAGCCCGGGGCAGTTCGCCGCGTACTGGAACGCCGCCCAGTGCGTCGCCGGCATCCAGGTCGCGCTCGGCGCCAACGCGCCGTTCCTGCTGGGCAAGGAGCTGTGGCGGGAGACCCGGATCCCGCTCTTCGAGCAGGCCACCGACACGCGGTCGGAGGAGATAAAAGCCCAGGGGGTACGCCCTCGGGTGTGGTTCGGCGAGCGGTGGGTGACCTCGGTCTTCGACCTCTTCGAGGAGAACGTCCGGTACTTCCCCGCCCTGCTGCCCGTCTGCGACGACGACGACCCGGCGCAGACCCTGGCCCGCGGCGACATCCCGCAGCTGACCGAGCTGCGGCTGCACAACGGCACGGTCTACCGCTGGAACCGCCCGGTGTACGACGTGGTCCGCGGCCGCCCCCACCTCCGCGTGGAAAACCGCGTCCTCCCCGCCGGCCCGACGGTGGTCGACACGGTGGCCAACGGCGCCTTCTACTTCGGCCTGGTCCGCGCCCTGGCCGAGTCCGACCGTCCACTCTGGTCACAGATGAGCTTCAGCGCCGCCGAGGAAAACTTCCACGCCTGCGCCCGGCACGGCATCACCGCGACGGTCTTCTGGCCCGGCCTCGGCTACCTGCCGGTGACCGAGCTTGTGCTGCGGCGCCTGCTGCCACTGGCCCGCGAGGGCCTGGACGCGTGGGAGGTCGACCCGGCCGAGCGCGACCGCCTGCTGAGCATCATCGAGCAGCGCTGCCTGACCGGCCGCAACGGCGCGACCTGGCAGGCGGAGACCCTGCACACCCTGGAGGACCAACACCACCTCGCACGGCCGGACGCACTGCGCGCGGTGCTACAGCGGTACATGCCACTGATGCACGAAAACATTCCCGTACACGAATGGCCCGTCGACTAGGCGCGTG
The DNA here is from genome assembly GCF_011764545.1 of Phytohabitans flavus. GTDB lineage: Bacteria > Actinomycetota > Actinomycetes > Mycobacteriales > Micromonosporaceae > Phytohabitans > Phytohabitans flavus. Next base: position 4,014,447 of record NZ_AP022870.1, read on the forward strand.
CGATGGGATGCCGGGTGATCACGAGCCGGCAGTTAGTACCGCTTCGTCGACCGGGGCGATGATCGTCGCGCCGTCCGGGGCGCTCGGGGTGAGCCGGACCGGGCGGCCGTTGGCGAGGTCGTCGGCGGTACAGACGTAGCGCCGGGTCACCATGAACTCCCACCACGGGTCGCGCGCGCACACCCGTGGGCCCATCCGGTCGCCGTGCACGACAAGCGCGGTCAGCGCGGGCCAGGTGACCTGGTCCACGTCCAGCACCGCCGGCCGGCCATCCGTGTACCGGGCCAGCGCGGCCATCACCGCCGGCATGTCGGGGATGTGCTCGGGTAGCTTGCGCAACGCCGGTGCGCCGCTGCCGACCCCCAGCGCCCCGATCACCACGGCCGCCACGAGCCACGCCGACAGGCGCCGCTCCCCCACGGCCACGAGCGGCGCCGGCAGCCGCCGGTGGTCGGGCGCGGACGACACGAGGCCGGCGACCAGGCGCCGCGCGGCCGGCGAGGAGGCGGCGGCGGCCACCCCGACCCAGATCAGCAGCAGCGGTACCGCTCGCGTGAACTCCCCGACGTACGTGAAGCTAAGATCGTCGATGGCTTGGGCCACGTACCCGGTGAATAGAACAAGGGCCACCGCGGCCGCACAGATGCCCGCAGCGAGGAAGCGGCGCGGGGATCCGGCCGGCAGGCGGCGGGTGAGCCACGCGGCGCCGCCGAAGAGCACGACCGCGGCCGCGGCGCCCAGCGGGGGCCACGCGGCGTAGTAGCCGAGCACGTAGCGCGCGATCTCGCCCGCGGCGGGCGTGGCGTGCGCGCCGCCGTAGCGGAAGTACAGCCCGAACTCGCCCGGCCAGTGCAGGTACAGGTTGAGCCCGATCGGCAGCGCGAAGACCGCGAGCACCACGGCCGCCACCGTCACCGCCGCCCGGGACTCGCGCCACTCCCGCCGGCCGGTCCACAGCGACGCGGCCACCGCGAGGCCGGCCAGCACCGGGGCGAAGAGCAGGAAGCTCACGTGCCCGTGTACCAGCAGCGCCGCCGCCAGCACGAGCAGCGGCAGGTGCGCCACGCGGCCGGCGGCCACCGAGGCGGCGGCGGTGAGCAGCAGCAGGAACGGGGCCAGGTACAGGTAGGGCATCCACGCCGAGGCCAGGATCGCGGGCTGCACCGCGAAGTACAGGATCCCGGCCGCGCCGCAGAGGGCGGTCGCCGCGCGCGAGCCGGTCCAGCTGTGGAAGATGGCCAGGCTGAGGCCGAGGAGTACCGAGTTGAGCGCGAGCAACGCCAGCCACTGGCCGTTCCACGGGGTGGGTACGACGCCGAGCAGGTCGTAGAAGAACCACTCGCCGAACGCCTGCACGTAGAAGAAGGCCGGGCCCGGGTGGTGGAAGCCGAGCCGTGAGTAGTTGCCGACCAGCAGGTCGAAGTGCTTGGCGTCGGCCGTGATGATCGAGTTCGCGGCGAAGTCGCCGCGCTCGTACACCACCCTGCCGAAGGCGATGGGGTTGCGCAGCAGCAGCAACCCGAAGAGCGAACCCGCCGCGACGGCGAGGACGGCGGGGTCCAGTGTCCCCCGCCGTCCGCGAACCGCAGTCTTTTCCCCCGTCACGCCCCGCTCCTTAGATCGGAGCGGATCGTACCCTGAGTTACCTCTGGTCGATGGGAACGTAGCTACGTTCCGCCGCGCCGGTGTACACCTGGCGAGGACGGCCGATCTTGTTGGCCGGGTCGGCCATCATCTCGCGCCACTGCGCGATCCAGCCGGGGAGCCGGCCGAGCGCGAAGAGCACCGTGAACATCTTCGGCGGGAAGCCCATCGCCTTGTAGATGAGGCCGGTGTAGAAGTCCACGTTCGGGTAGAGCTTGCGGGAGACGAAGTACTCGTCGGCGAGCGCGATCTCCTCCAGCTCCATCGCCAGGTCGAGCAGCTCGTCGGGCTGGTGCATCCGGTCCAGCACGTCGCGGGCGGCCTGCTTGACGATCGCGGCGCGCGGGTCGTAGTTCTTGTACACCCGGTGGCCGAAGCCCATCAGCTTGACGCCCGGCTCCTTGTCCTTGACCCGCCGGACGAACGACTTCACGTCGCCGCCGTCGGCCTTGATGCGGTCGAGCATCTCCAGGACGGCCTGGTTGGCGCCGCCGTGCAGCGGGCCGGACAGCGCGTGTACGCCGGCGGAGACCGAGGCGAAGAGGTTGGCCTGGGCCGAGCCGACGAGCCGCACCGTGGAGGTCGAGCAGTTTTGCTCGTGGTCGGCGTGCAGGACGAAGAGCATGTCGAGCACCTTGGCGACCACCGGGTCGACCTCGTAGGTCGTCGCGGGGTGGGCGAACGTCATGCGCAGGAAGTTCTCCACGTAGCCCAGGGCGTTGTCCGGGTACATGAACGGCTGGCCGATCGACTTCTTGTGCGCGTACGACGCGATGGTCGGCACCTTGGCCAGCAGGCGGATGGTGGAGATCTCGACCTGGTCGGCGTCGAACGGGTCGAGGCTGTCCTGGTAGAACGTCGAGAGGGCGCTCACCGCCGAGGAGAGCACCGGCATCGGGTGGGCGTCGCGCGGGAAGCCGTCGAAGAAGCGCCGCAGGTCCTCGTGCAGGAGCGTGTGCATGCGCACCCGGTCGCTGAACGACTCCAGCTGCTCCTTGGTCGGCAGCTCACCGTAGATGAGCAGGTACGACGTCTCCAGGAAGGTGGCCTTCTCGGCCAGCTCACCGATCGGGTAGCCCCGGTAGCGGAGGATGCCCGCATCGCCATCGATATACGTAATCGCCGAGGTCGTGGAGGCGGTGTTGACGAAGCCCGGGTCGAATGTGACGTACCCGGTCTCCTTGAGGAGCTTGCCGACATCGATGCCGGCCGCGCCCTCGACCGCCTCGTGCACCGGCATCGGGAGCTGTCCGCCCTGGTGCTCGAGCTTCACAACCGTCATGGGGTGCCTCGCTTCGCCCGCAGATTCTTCGTTATTGCTATTACTCAACCGTAATCCCTCCGGCGTCGATAGGCCTGACCGCGCCCGCGGCTGAGGAATGCGTCACTCTGCCGTCCCGGGTGCAACGTCCGATTCCTTCAAGACTGCCCGCCGGCGGACCCCTAGCGTGGTGGCCATGGCACCTCGAGTAGACACGTTCGGCCTGATCGTGGCCGACATGAGCCGGTCCCTGTCCTTCTACCGCCGCCTCGGACTTGTCTTCCCCGACGGGGCTGACTCCGAACCTCACACCGAGGCCCAGCTGCCCGGTGGGCTGCGCCTGCTGATCGACACGGTGGAGACGATCCGCTCGTTCGATCCGGAGTGGCAGCCGCCGAAGGAGGGCGGGCCGCGGGCCGGGCTCGGCTTCACCTGCGACAGCCCGGCGGAGGTCGACAAGGTGTACGTGGATCTTGTCGCCGCCGGGTACGAAGGACACAAGGAGCCATGGGACGCGTTCTGGGGCATGCGCTACGCGGTGGTGCACGACCCGGACGGCAACAGTGTGGAGCTCTTCGCCAGGTTGTAGCCTCGCCGTGTGTACCAGGAGCGGCCCTCGCGGCTGCCCGGCGCCTTCGTGTGGCGGATCACCGCCAAGCGGGAGCCGCGCGCCGGGCGGGTGCTGCCGGACGGCTGCATGGACCTGCTCTGGTGGCGCGGCGACCTGGTCGTGGCCGGGCCGGACACGGTGGCGTACGAGTCTTCGCTGGAGCCCGACGAGACGATCGTCGGGCTCCGCTTCGCGCCCGGGATGGCGCCGGCCGTGCTCGGCGTGCCGGCCGACGCCCTCCGCGACACACGCGTGCGGCTGTCGGCGCTCTGGCCCGCGCCCGCAACCCGCGAAGCCGTCGAGCGGGTCTCCACCTCTCCCGGGCGCGTCCTGGAAGACCTCGCCGCCGGGCGGCTGGCCGAGGCCGGCGGTACCGACCGCGCGGTCTCGGAGGTGGTGACGCTGCTGCGCGCGGGCACCGCCGTGGCCACCATCGCGGACGAGGTGGGGCTGAGCGAGCGGCAGTTGCACCGGCGGTCGCTCGCCGCGTTCGGGTACGGGCCGAAGACGCTCGCCCGCATCCTCCGGCTGAACCGGGCGCTGGCGCTCGCGCGGGGCGGTACGCCGCTCGCCTCGGTGGCCACCATCTCCGGCTACGCCGACCAGGCCCACCTGTCCCGGGACGCCCGCGCGCTGGGCGGGGTGCCGTTCGGCACGCTAGTGCACGGCTGAACGGGTCCCCGCCGCTAAGGCCTGTTTCAAAAGATTTGTCGAGGCGAGCCGAGGTCCAGGCGGCGATCCGGCAAGTCGGGCGCAAGGTCGCATACCGGGCGTGAGCGAGCTTGCGAGCGAACCATCAGGCTCAGTGATGGACACACGACGCTGGCCCCCACCATCCCACGGCCGTTGTATGCGGCCTTACGCCCGGCGCCGCCGGTCGTCGTCTGGGCCCGGCGCAGCCCGGCAAGGATTTTGAAACAGGCCTTAGGCCGTCAGCGGCCGCCGTACTCCTCGTCGGTGACGTGCGCGCCCCACTCGATGTCCGAGCCGTCGCCGGCCGGCTTGGTGACGGCGAGGTGGGTCATGAACTGGTCGGGCGCGGCGCCGTGCCAGTGCCACTCCCCCGGTGCCGCGTGGATCGTGTCGCCGTTCCGGATCTCGACCTGCTCGCCGCTCCGCACCCCGATCCGCCCGACACCGTCGGTGACGTGCAGCGTCTGGCCGTCGGCGTGGCGGTGCCAGGCGGTACGGGCACCGGGCGCGAAGTGCACGCTGTTGAGCCCGATCCGTGGCGGCCCCTCACCCGCGTCCATCACGTCCATCCAGACCTCGCCGGTGAACATGATCGCCGGGCCCTTCTCCGTGGAGCCTTTCTTCGCGATATCCATGGTCTGTCCCCTTTCAGTCTGGTTCGAGGCGGATCAGCGTGGTTCGAGGCGGATCGTCGCGCCGCGGGCCGCCGGGGCCACCATCGGATCGACGTACTGCGGGCCGAAGCGGTGGTACTTGCCTCGGTATGCGTCGTCGATCCGAGCGTTCACCCCCGGGTCGGTCTCGTCGACGAAGCTCACGTCCCGGTCGACGCCGCCGGCCTCGATGTGGCCCTCGTGACGGGCGCGGGTGCCGTTGAACCAGTGCGAGCCGGCGCCCAGCATGGAACGGACGTACAGGTCGTCGCCATCACGTACCACCCAGATGGTGGTCGGGGCCCGCAGCGTGCCGTTCTTGCGCCGGGGTGCGATGTGTAGCTCGTCCGCCTCCTCGATCGCGCTCAGCTCGTCGGTGTCCCAGTCCGTCATCGCGATGCCCCCTTCCCGCGGGCGCGGCAGCGCCCTGACCGCGGTGCGTTCGTGATGACGCGATACCCGCCCGCTCTTCTATTGCACAGCTCTGTTGCGTCGCTGGCAGCGAGTCTTCTAGCGCGCCGCTGGCAGCGAGGGCGGGAGGCTGAACCACCGCAGCGGGACGTCGTCGAAGCGGGTCATCGCGCTGATCCGGTCGCCGGTGAGGGTGAGGACGACAAGGCCGACGCCGTGGCGGACGCCGGTCGGGGCGCGCAGGTACGCGCCGAAGGCCGGCTGGCCGTTCGCCCAGGTGGGCACGAGGTCGAAGCGCCGGCCCGCGCGGAAGATGCCGGCGAAGAGGCGGGCCACGACCTCCCGGCCCTGGTACTCCAGGGGCATCGGCGGCATCGAGACGAAGACGTCGTCGGTCAGGAGGGCCACGAGCGCGTCGAGGTCGCCCGACTCGTACGCCCGGGCGAACCTCGCCACGATCGGATCCTCCGACGGCGTGGCCGCTGCGGGGGCCGGCCGGCGGCGCTCAAGGCCCGCGCGGGCCCGCTTGAGGGCGCTGTTGACCGAGTCGACGGTCGAGTCCAGCATGCCGGCGACCTCGTTCGCGGGGAAGCCGAGCACGTCGCGGAGGATGAGCACGGCGGTCTGGCGGGGCGGCAGCACCTGGAGGGCGGTCACGAAGGCCAGTGAGATCGACTCGGTCCGCTCGTACCGGGTCTCCGGGCCGCTTTCCAGGAGCGCGTCGGGGTACGGCTCGAGCCAGACCACCCCGCCGAGGCGGGTCGGCTCGGGCGGTGCGACGTCCGGAATGTTCCACTGCTGGGCGGGTCGCCGGCTGGCCGCGCGGCGCGCGTTGAGGCAGCGGTTGGTGGCGATCCGGTAGAGCCAGGTGCGGATCGAGGCGCGCCCCTCGAAGCCGGCGAGGCCCTGCCAGGCGGCCAGCAGCGTCTCCTGGAGGGCGTCCTCCGCGTCCTGGAACGAGCCGAGCATCCGGTAGCAGTACACGTGCAGCTCGCCGCGGTGCGGCTCGGTCAGCTCCCGGAACGCGTCGCCGTCGCCGGCCCGTGCCCGCTCGATCAGCTCGGCTGTCACGTCACCCTCTTTCGCGGTTCCCATCCTGGTACGGACACCGCCCTCGGTCCGAACTGGGCGCCCGGTTTCGCGGCGCTGCGGGGTCCGCATTGCCAACGAAAGGAGCCGGGGATGATGTTGAAGGACAAGGTCGCGGTGGTCTACGGCGGCGCGGGCGCGATCGGCGGCGCGGTGGCCCGCGCGTTCGCCCGTGAGGGCGCCACGGTGTTTCTCGCGGGGCGGCTGCGGGCCCCGGTCGAGGCGGTCGCCGAGGACATCGGCGCCGCCGGCGCGGCCGAGGTCGACGCCTTGGACGAACGTGCCGTGGACCAGTACCTCCGGTCGGTGGTCGACCGGGCCGGCCGGGTCGACATCTCGTTCGACGCGATCGGCATCCCGGACGCGGACATCGTGGGCGTCCCGCTCGTCGACCTGGACGCCGCGCGGTTCGCGAGGCCGATCACGGCCTACGCCACGTCGTACTTCCTGACCGCCCGCCTGGCCGCCCGCCGGATGATCCCGAACCGCTCCGGCGTGATCATGACGGCCACCGCGCTCCCCGCGCGGGCCGGCATCCCGCTGATGGGCGGTTACGCCCCGGCCCAGGCCGCGAAGGAGGCGCTCACCCGCGGCCTCTCCGCCGAACTGGCGCCGCACGGCGTCCGCGTGGTCGGCCTGCGCCCACAGGCCATGCCGGAGTCGCCCACGATCCGCGAGGCATTCGAACCACGGGCGGCGGCGACGGGGTTGAGCTGGGAGCAGTTCCAGGAGTTCCTGGCCAGCCGCACCCACCCGCGCCGGCTCATGACCCTGGCGGAGATGGCCGAGGTAGCCACCTTCCTGGCGTCCGACCGAGCCACCGCCCTCACCGGCACCACCGTCAACCTGACGATGGGCAGCCTCGACGACTAGCGGACGCGGGCGACTTTGCCGTCTACGCGTAGGGCCAGGGTGGGGCAGGCGGCGACCGCGCGGCGGGCGTGGGCTACCAGGTGTTGTGGGAGGGGGTCGGTCTCGATGATCGGGTAGCCCCATTCGTCCAGGGTGACGCGTTCGGGCAGGAGTTCGGCGCAGGAGGCGTGGCCCACGCATTTGATCATGTCGACCTGTAGGCGCAGGCCCTCCGGGTTGGGGGCGCTCATTTCCAGCTCCGGTCGCGGTGCCGGCGGTCGGGCAGCGGGAGGACCGGGTCGCGGCTCACGCCGGTACACGTCCAGCCGTCCATGTGGGTTTCCAGGTCGTCGGCGAAGGTGGCGAGCGCGCTCGTCGCGAGCTTCGTCGCCCCGTCCGGGTGCCGGCAGGCGCCGCGGCCCTTGACCTGGGCCATGCGCCGGGTGAGGCGCTGGCGGGTGGCGGGGTCGCAGCGGCCGTACGCGACAGCGGCCAGGTCGGTGGCGATCGCCGGGAGGCCGAACATGCAGGGGCCGCACTGCTGCGCGGACTCCTCGGCCAGGTACCGGACGATGCGCGCGGTCTCGGCCAGGCCGCACGACTCGGCCGGCAGCGCCACGATGCCGCCGGAGCCGAGGCTTGTGCCGAGCGGGCCGGTGCGGTCGTGGGTCAGCGGCAGGCCCCAGCCGTCGGGCATCGGTACCCAGGTGCCGAAGTAGCCGCCGACGAGTACCGCGCCGATCGGCTCCACCGCCCCGCCCGCGGCGTCGAGGACCTCGCCGAGGCGCATGCCGGGTGCGATCTCGTACACGTTCGGGCGGGCCACCGCGCCGCCGATGGTGACCAATGTGGACCCGGGGTCGCTCCTGGTGCCGACCTCGCGAAACCACTCCGGCCCGTACGCCGCGATAAGTGCCACGTGGGCGAGCGTCTCCACGTTGTCGACGAGCGTGGGGCGACCGCCCACACCCTTCTCGTACGGGCGCGGCGGCGCCGCCATGGGCCGGCCGTCGCCGTCGTTGATGAGGTGGACGAGCGCGGACTCCTCGCTGGAGACGTACCGGCGGGGGACCCGGACCAGCTTCCACTTCACCGGGTCGTCGCGGTGTGCGATCTCGCGCTCCAGGCGGTCGGCGACGCTCGTGCCGCGCTCGACGCAGACGTACACGCGGTCGGCGCCCACCGCGTGCGCGGCGAGCACCGCGCCGTCCAGCACCAGGTGCGGCGCGCAGACCATCAGCATCTTGTCCTTGCGGCTGGCCGGCTCGGACTCGCAGCCGTTCGCGATCACGACGGGCCGTTTGGCGCCGGCCGCGACGCTGGCCATCTTGAGCCCGGTCGGGAAACCGGCGCCGCCCCGGCCGCGGAGCCCGGCGTCGGTGACCGCCCGGACCAGCTTGCGCCGCCCGTCCTCGCTGGCGAAGCGGCGCAGCGGGATCTGCCCGTACGTCGCGCGGTGCTCGCCGAGCTTGCGACCGCCGGCCAGCAGTCGGGGCAGCGGTCCCGGCTGGGCTCGCCCGCCCTGCCGCGCGCCGCGTTCCAGCATGATCGTCATGAGAGCCTCGCCAGTGTCTTCTTCCGGGCGGCGGCGGCGATCCGCCAGCCCACGCCGACCAGGACGGCCAGCGTGCAGAGCACCGACAGGCCGAGCGGCCAGCCGGATAGCGCGTCGGTGCCGATCCCCAGTCCGTGCACCAGTGCGAGCGGCCAGCACAGGTACGCCGACCAGTGCAGCACCCGCCACATCCGCGGGTTGATCCGTGGCCGCAGCAGGCTTGTCACCAGCAGCGCCAGGAAGATGTCGAACGAGACCGTCCCGAGCCCCATCCAGAACGTCTGGTACGTGGAGACGAACGGTACGAACAGGTCCGCCCACGTGATCGGCACGTACGAGTCGATGGCGACGCTGACCACGTGCACAGCCAGCAGCGCCAACGCGATCAGCGAGATGTTGCGGTGAATGCCGGCGAGCGTGAACCGGGGCCAGCCCGGCGTGCCGACCCGCATCGGCCCGAGGATGCCCAGCAACACCGTCGCGGTGAGCAGCAGCGTCGACACGAACCCGCTCGCCCGCGCCACGTGCCAGAGCGACACGTCAGGCATGAGTCCTCCACCCCCGACGGTCACGACCCGTCCGTCGTGACCAACAAGCCGGGCCGGCAGACCGGCCCCGTCGAGCCAGGCGTCCGCGCCGTCGCCACGGACGATCGCCGCGGTGGCCGCGGCGTTCGCGTCCACGCAGGTCCGCGCGGCGACCGAGACGGTACGCCACACGGGCGCCGGCAGGTCGCCGGTCCGCGGGTCCACGATGTGGTGTACCGCGCGCCCGCCGCGCCGCCACGCCCGCTGGGTGACGCTGGAGGTGGCGAGCGCGCCGGAGCGGATCGTCACCACCGGGTCGCCGGGCGCCGCCGCGCGGTGGTCGTCGCCGACGCCGACCAGCCAGCCACCCTCGGGCGGCGGACCGGCGGTGGCGAGGTCGCCGCCGAGCGAGACGAGCACCCCGCAGCCGAGCGCGGCGATGCGGGTGGCCGCGCGGTCCGCGGCGTACGCCTTGCCGGTCGAGCCCAGGTCCAGGCGCACGCCGCGGGGCACGACGACCTGCCCCGTCTCGGTGTCCAGCCGGACCCGCCAGTAGCCGGGTGCGGGGCGGGGCGCCGGGGGCACGCCGTCCGGGGTCAGGAGTGCGAAGTCCCGGTCGTACCCGAGGTCGATCATGGCTTGGCCGACCGTGGGGTCGACCAGGCCGTCGGTGGCCGCCGCCGCGCGCAGAGCGGCCTTGAGCGCGCCGGCGAGCAGGGGGCTGACCGGCGCGGACCGCCCCTCGTGCGCGGCGAGCCGCACGATCTCCGAGTCGTCCCGGAACCGGCTGTACGCCGCGTCGACCTCGGCCAGGTCGGCCCGGAGCAGCCGCTCCCCTCGGCCAGCGCGGCACCGTCGGTGACGAGCAGGACCGCCGTGGTCCCGAGTGTGGGAAAGGCGGCGCGATGTGGCGCCGCCCGTACCGATGTCATGATCCGCCCGACTGGGCGTCCGGCGGCGGTGCCGCCTCCTCCTGGGGGCTTCCTCCTCCGGAGGAGGTGCCTCTTCGACCGGGGGCTCCTTGGGCGCCTGGAGCTCCGTGTCCTCTTCGGTCTCCGGCGCCGGCTTCTTGGTGGCGGGTTTCTTCGTCGCGGCCGGCTTCTTCGTCGCCGCTGGCTTCTTGGTCGCGGGCGCCTTCTGCTGGCCCGGGTCTACCGCCGCGGCCGGCGGCGGCTGGGCGAAGGCCCAGCCGAAGGCCAGCGCGAGGGCGGTGGCCCCGCCGGCCGCCGCCTGGGTGACCAGGCGTTGCCGTCGCATGCCCTGGTCACGCCGGTCGACGTGCCGTGGCTGGTGGCGGTCCGTCGGCTCACTCACGCAGGGCTCCCTCACACAGGTGACGAGTACTCACTTGTACGGACGGTTCCCGCGCAGGGTTCATCGCGCGGTGCGGTAGCGTGCCTCCGGTGGAACGGGCACTGACGGACGTACCGCCGGAAAAAGGCCTTCTCCCCCGGGCGCTGCGGCGGCCGTGGCTCCTGGTCGTGCTGGCGGCTCCGGCGCTTTTCGTGGCGTACCTGTTGATCTCCCGCCAGCTCGGGGTCAACGCCGACGGCGCGAGCAACGCGATCCAGGCGCGGGAGATGCTCCACGGCAACCTGCTGCTGCGCGGGTGGACCGTCACCGACGTGTCGTTCTACACCAACGAGCTGCTGCTCTTCATGCTCGTCGAGCTTGTGTACGGCTTCCACCACGACACCACCCACGCCACCGCCGCGCTCGTCCTCACGCTCGTGGTGCTCGTGGTGGCCGCGGCCGCGAAGGGGCGGGCCACCGGGCGGGAGGCGGCGGGCCGGATCGCGGTGGCGGTCGCGATCGTGGCGGTACCGGCACTCGGCCACGCCGCGACCACGCTGCTCACCTCCCCGGACCACACCGGTACCGCGATCCCGCTGCTGGCCACCTGGCTGGTGCTGGAGTGGGCCCGGCCGGGTCGCGGGCTGCCCCTGCTGATCGCGGCCATGCTCGCCTGGGCGCAGATCGCCGACCCGCTGGTCATGTACATCGGCGTGCTCCCCTCGTCGTCGTCGGCTGCTGGCGCGCCGCGCGGGAACGCTCGTGGCGCGGCCTCGACGCCCGCCTCGCGCTCGCCGGCGCCGGCTCGGTCGTGCTGGCCCAGGGCGCGCTCATGCTGCTCCGGGCGGCCGGCGGCTTCGGGGCGCACGCCGCCGAGGCGAAGCTGGCCGAGCTGTCCAACATGGGCTGGCAGATCTGGCTGTGCGTACGGGTGGTGGCGGTCAACTACGGCGCGTACGCACCGGACCGGCACGGCCCCGCCGACACGCTGATGAGCGGGGTACACCTGGTCGGGCTGCTCGCCGCGGCCGCCGCGCTGGTCGTGGTCGTGGCCCGGGCCCTGCTGCGCCGCTCCGGGGAGCCGGGCGACCGCCTGGCCGAGCTCGTGGCGGTCGGCATCGTCGTCAACCTGGGCGCGTTCGTGATCTCCGCCCTCCCGGTCGACCTGTACTCCGCCCGCCAGGTGGTGGCCGTACTCCCGCTCGGCGCGGTGCTCGCCGGCCGCGTGTGGGGCCCGCGCCTCGCCCGGCTCCCGCGCGCCACACCTGTCGCCGTGGTGGTGTTCGTGCTGCTCGGCGCGGAGCTGGTCGGGCACGCCGCGGCGAAGGGCGAGCCCGGGCACGCCGCCGACGTCGCCCGGTGGCTGGACGGGCGCGGCCTGCGCTACGGGCTGGGCGACTACTGGAACTCCAACAACATCACCGTGCTCACCGATGGCCGCGTGGCGGTACGGCCGGTGGTGACCAGCGACCCGATATCGGCGTACCGGTGGGAGTCCAAGGTAGACTGGTACGACCCCGCCGAGTACGACGCCACGTTCCTGGTGCTGGACACCCGCAATCCGTCGCGGGGCGAGGCCACGGCGACCGCCCAGTGGGGGCCGCCGGTGGAGCGGCACGAGTTCGCCGGCACGGTCGTGCTCGTCTACGACAAGGACCTGCTGGTGGGGCTGCCCGCGTACTGCATGCCCGAGCACGCGCCGAGCATCGCGCAGTGCCCCACCCACGGGCCGGCGCTCTTCTGAGCGCCTACTCCAGGTGGGCCACGTCGTTGTAGCGCAGGAGAGCCCACGGCCCGTTCGGCTCGGTGTACTCCCACTCCGTGATCGACGTGAACGACGGGTTGATGTACGCCCCCGTGCCTGGGCGCGGCACGTCGAAGCGGGTCAGGAACACCCACGAGATGAACCCGCCGTGGCTTACCGCCACCACCGTCCGCCCCGGGAAGCGCCGCGGGAGCACGTCGGTGGTGCGGCGTACCCGCGATACGAAGTCGTTCCAGCACTCGCCGCCCGGCGCGACCACCCGGTTGGGCTCGGCCTGGACGTCGAACGACCCGTAGCGGGCCGCGAACTCCGCGATCGGCAGCCCGTCCCCCTCCCCCGGGTGCAGCTCGCAGAGGTCGCAGTCGACCAGCACATCCTGGGCGTACACGGACGGCGCGAGGATCCGCGCGGTCTCCTGCGCCCGCGGCGTGGCACTGGACAGCAGCACGTCGGCCGTGAACTCCTCTTCCGCGAACCGCCGCCGCAGCGCCCGCGCCTGCTCCCGCCCACGCTGCGTGAGCCCTGGGCACCCGCGGGGCCCGGCGACGAGCCCCCGCCGTCCGTGCTCCGATTCACCGTGACGGATGAGTAGCAACCGCATGGCCGTCAAGCCTAGGACCTGGTCGATGGCGGGCCGCCTGATCCCCCTCGCCCGGCCACAAACGTGTCACCGTGGCCCTGCGTGTCGAGGCCGTTACGCGTGATCCGTCGGCGATGCTGGTCTCCGCACGGGGGCTCGTTTTCACTGCGAAGGCGGACGCCATGGGGGAGATCGAGAAGCGCGACGGTTCGGGCGAAGGAAATGCACAAGACCTCGTCGATGCCCTGAGCTCGGACGACCAATTCAAGAGGTTGGTAGGCGGAAAGGTCCGGCGGACGCGGGAGCAGGCGGCCCTCTGTGTCGCGGTCCGGAAAATCGCGTTCGACCGGTGCGGCGGCTGGCCCGGGTTCCTGGAAAAACGCGCGGAAATCGACGGGACGGCCCCGCTCGCCGCGGCGGAAATCGACCGCCAGCGGATGAGGATCTCCCGCCAGATGAACGGTCGGACGGCCAGCCGCCCCTATCCGACGCAGGACGTGGTCGCCGAGATCGTCCGGGTGGGTCTGCACGATGCGAAACCGCGCGAACGCGATGCCGCGCTGGCCCCACTCCGTACCCTGTGGAAGCTTGTCACCGGGACGGTCTCGACCTGTCCCAGGCCGAGCGACATGCCCCGGCCAGCGATTTCGAGATCGCGGCGGAAGACGCGAAGAAGCTGCTCATGGCCGCCGCCGGTGCCCAGCGCCGGGCGGAGGAGCGGGCCACCGCCGTCGAAGTCACCCTTCTGGAGTCCCTGGAACGGGTGAAGGCACTCACCGCCCAGATAAGGGAGTTCGAGGCGGCGACGGTCTTATACGCCCAGCGGGCGGTCGAGCTGGAGCTGCACATCCGGCAGGCGGGTGAGGAACAGGACGCGGAAAGGCGCGCGGCGCGGGCGGCACAGGACCGGCTGACGCGGGAAAACCAGGAACTGACCCGGCGGAACGAACGCGACCGGATGCTCGCCGACGCCCGGGCGGAACGGATCGCCCGGCTTGTCGCGAGTGGTATCGCGGTGGGCAAGCCGATCGACTGGACGGTCCTTTCCCGCGTCGGGCTGCACCTCGACATCTTTCACCTGGCCGACCGAAACCACCAGGCGATCTGTGCCTACCTGCAAATACGGTGGCAGATAATCCGGCATCACAAAGAGGCGCCGACACCTCTTCCGATGGGCGTCGACCGGGAAATGCTCGAACTCGCGTACCGGGGCCATGGTGCTCTGCTCCCGTGGCCGCAGCTTGCCTCGGTGGTCGAGTCCATCGGCGGCCAGTCCTCATTCCTCGAACACCTCTACAACGCCGCCAAGGCGCAGGAGGCGCTCGACGCGAAGGTCATCGCCATCATGGGACAGCCCGAGAGCACAGGGCCGGCCGAAGACCTCGGGCCGACCGAGACCACCAGTGCGGATCGCCCCCGCCGCAACGGTCCGCACCGGCGTCTCCTGGGTCTCGTCCGTCAGGCCGCCCCCGCTCCCAGCCGCCTGTCGCGACGGGAGAACGCGACGCAGCGTCACCTGTACCTGTGAGCGTGTGTCAGTGAGCCGTCGTCACAGGTCGTGACCGGCGGTGCTGTCGACGTGGGCCGGGATCTCGCCTTCGTGGCTGCCCGTCGAGAGGGTGCCCGACGGCTCGAACATCAGGACCGAGCCGCCCGGGGACGAGGGCTTGTGCGGCGTACCGCGCGGGACCACGAACGTGTCGCCCTTCTGGAGGGTCACCGTGGACTCGGTCCCGTCGTCCGCGCGGACCGCGACGTCGAACCGCCCCTCGAGCACCAGGAAGAACTCGTCCGTGTCCTCGTGGGTGTGCCAGACATGTTCGCCGCGCACATGGGCGACGCGCACGTCGTAGTCGTTCATCCGGGTGACGATCCGCGGGCTGTACACCTCGTCGAAGGAGGCTAGCGCCTCGTTCAGGTTGACCGGTCTCATCCCACGATGATCGCCCAGCCGCTAGGCGAACAGCCACTCCAGCGCGACGAGCGACTTCGTCACGTACCGCTCGCGGTTTGTCTCCAGGCCGTAGGCCAGGTCCTCGAAGACGTTGCAGCGCCCGTAGAAGACCGCCCGCTCGCGGAGGCCGTCCGGCGCGGCGCCGTAGGCGGTGAGCGCCGCGTCCAGCGCGGCGGGGCCCAGGTCGCGGTGGATGAGGCCGAAGTCGAAGGCCGGGTCGACGATCGCCGCGTCGGACCAGTCGATGATCCCGGTGACCGCGCCGGTGAGCGGATCGACGAGGACGTGCTCGATGCCCAGGTCGTTGTGGGAGAAGGCGAGCGTGTGCGGGTCGTCGGGCGGTGACGTCACCAGGAACGCCTCGATCCGCCGCCGGTACGGCGAGGGGATGTTGGAGGAGACCGCCGAATACGTCTCGCGCGCCTCCTGCCGCCACTCGTCCACCGGCAGGTCGTCGGTCTGCACCAGCTTGCGCATACGGTCGACCGGCGCCGCGTGCAGCGCGGCGAGAAGACGGCCCAGCTCCGCCGCCACCGGGACGCCGTCGACCCCGGCGGCGTCGAGGAGGGGCACGCCGGGCAGCTTCGGGTACGCGAGGCAGCCCACGTCGGTGAAGCTCGGCACCGGCACGGGCAGCGGCGAGTAGTTGCCGACCGCGGTGAGCAGCCGGGCCTCACGGTCGGCGTCGGCACCGGTGCCGAAGCGGACGATGAGGCTGCCGTTCACCTCGTACGCCACATTGTCCAGACCGGCGCCCAGCTTGACCAGCGACTCCACCTCGCAGTCGGGAAGATGCGCCGCCACCAGTGCCCGCACCCGCTCCGCCGCATCCCCATGGGACAATCCTATGAGTGTGGTGTGAAGTTGGTGAGCGTGTCTTCGTGAGTCCGGGCGAAGGCGCCTATCCCAACGCCGGCCTGATCGTGGGTGACGCCGCCTGCCTGGTGGTCGACACGCGCATGACGCACCCGCAGGGGCGGGAGATCGCCGAGGCCGTCCGGCAGGTGACCGCGCTGCCGTTGACGGTGGTCAACACGCACGGCCACTTCGACCACTGCTTCGGCAACCACGCGTTCCTGCCGGCCGAGATCTGGGGCCACGAGCGCTGCGCCGAGATGCTGCGCCGCGACGGGCCGGTCAAGCGGGCGTACTTCGCGGGCCGCACCGAGCCGCCGCTCTCCGCCGAGCTGGCCGCCGTGGAGATCGTCCCGCCCGGCCGCACCTTCGCCACCGAGGCGGTGCTCGACCTCGGCGGCCGCACCGTCCATCTGCGACATTTGGGGCGCGGCCACACCGACAACGACGTGGTGGTGGACGTACCCGACGCGGCGGTGCTCTTCGCCGGCGACCTGGTGGAGGAAGGGTACCCACCGGTGTTCGGCGACGCGTTCCCGCTGGACTGGCCGTCCACCATGGACGCCGTGGCCGCGCTCGCCACCGGCGCGGTGGTGCCCGGGCACGGCGCGGTGGTCGACCGCGCGTTCGTGCGGGAGCAGGGTGACACGCTGGCCCGGACGGCGGAGGCGGCCCGCGCGGCCTACGCGGCGGGACGCACGGTCGACGACGCCTGGTGTGACCTGCCGCTCCCGGAAGACTTCGCCCGGCAGGCACTGGACCGCGCATACCGCCAGCTCCGCGACGACCCACCGTACGACCCACCCGCGGTCCTCGCCGCCCGCCTAGGCGTGCCCGACTTCGCCTAACGGCCCTCGGCATCGGATGCTCAGGCCGCCGCACAGCGCCTCGACCGTGCAGCGAGGGCAAGGTAGGTCCCGATCTCTTGGTCGATATATTCCATTATGGAGATTGAGCTACCGCGATGTCCGTTGTGGTCCGGACCGCTGCTCCCGCAGCCTCACCCACCGGGGGTCAGGAGGCCCAGGTTCGGCGGTACCAGTAGAAGGTGCGGCGGAGGCCGTCGGCGAGGTCGACCGACGGTTCGAAGGCGGTGAGGCGGCGCAGCTTGGCCAGGTCGGGCGCGCGGCGGGCGGGCGAGCCGGGCGGGGCTGGCTCGGCCACCACCCGCGGCTGCACGCCGGCGATCCGCAGCACCATGCGGGCCACGTCGCCGACCGTGCTCATGGGGCTGTCGTTTCCGATGTGGACGATCTCGCCGACCGCGGTCGGTGCCTCCATCAGCCGCAGCGTCGCCTCGACCGCGTCGTCGACGTAGCAGAACGAGCGCTTGCGGTGCGGCCCCTTGACGAGGAACGGGTCGTCGCCCCGCACGGCGCGCACGCACATCTGCGGGATCAGGTGGTCGGTGGCCATCCGCGGGCCGTACACGTCGTAGAAGCGTCCCACCACGACCCGGCTGCGCCCGGCGCGGGCCGCGTGGACGAGCGCGGCCTCGGCGAAGAGGCGGCTCGCCGCGTAGGCCGAGCGCGGCTGGGCCAGGTCGCCGACCACCACCGGCTCGGCCTCCTCGGTGGGCACCTGGACGACGCCGTCCTCGACGCCGTCCGCGTACACCTCGCCGGAGGAGGCGAAGAAGACCTTGTCGCCGGGCGCGGCCCAGTCGAGGAGGTGGAGCGCGGCGAGGGCGTGACCACGCACCGCGCGCACCGGGTCGGAATCGATCGACTTCGGCAGTGGCGCGGGCGGCAGCAGGTAGATCTGCGCCCAGCCGCGGCGCAGCGCGGCCCAGGTGGCGGGATCGGTGAGGTCACCGCCGATCAGCTCGACACCGGGTGTGGCACCGAGCGCGGCCACCTCCGCCCGGTCGCGGCCACGCGTCAGCGTGTCGACGACCACCACGTGATAACCCTCGGTGACCAGCCGCCGCGCGAGATGCAGGCCGAAGAAGTCGGCTCCACCGAGGATGAGAGCCCGAGCCTTAAGGCTTACCGCTCCGCCGCCCACCGCCCACTTCCCCTAAGCCCACGCTCTCCGACGGAGACGTTAGCAACGTGGGGTGTACGCCCAAAGGGGTGCGTCGATTGCGCGACAAGGCGTGTCAGAACTTATGTTAGGCTCACCAAACTTGCTGATCCCGGGGGTGGTTTTCCGTGCCGACGCGGCTGGCCGGTGAAGGGCTCACGCTCGCGTACGACCAGCGAGTCGTGACCGAGGGTCTGAGCGTGACAATCCCGGACAACTCGTTCACCGTGATCGTCGGTCCGAACGCCTGCGGCAAGTCCACCCTCCTGCGCGCCCTCTCCCGCATGCTCCGCCCCCGCGCCGGCGCGGTCCACCTGGACGGCAAGGCCATCACGTCGTACCCGTCCAAAGAGGTCGCCCGCCGCCTCGGCCTG
This sequence comes from Phytohabitans flavus, assembly GCF_011764545.1. Lineage (GTDB taxonomy): Bacteria > Actinomycetota > Actinomycetes > Mycobacteriales > Micromonosporaceae > Phytohabitans > Phytohabitans flavus. The sequence continues at coordinate 4,032,588 of NZ_AP022870.1, forward strand.
CTCCCCCAGACGTCGATCGCGCCCGACGGCATCACGGTGACCGACCTCGTGGCCCGCGGCCGCTTCCCGCACCAGCGCCTGCTCCGGCAGTGGTCCCGCGAGGACGAGCGGGTGGTACGCGAGTCGATGGCCGCCACCGGCGTCACCGACCTCGCCGACCGCCTCGTGGACGAGCTCTCCGGCGGCCAGCGGCAGCGGGTGTGGCTGGCGATGGCGCTCGCCCAGCAGACCGGCATCCTGCTGCTGGACGAACCCACCACGTTCCTCGACATCACCCACCAGGTCGAGGTGCTCGACCTCTGCGCCGACCTCCAGGAGACCGGCGGCCGCACGCTCGTCGCGGTGCTGCACGACCTCAACCAGGCCTGCCGGTACGCCACCCACCTGATCGCCATGTGCGGCGGCCGCATCGTCGCCGAGGGCGCGCCCGGCGACATCGTGGACGCGGCGCTGGTACGCGAGGTGTTCGGCCTGGACTGCCGGGTCATCCCCGACCCGGAGACAGGGAGCCCGCTCGTGGTGCCGGCCGCCCGCCGCCCGCTCCGGGATCGGGCCGAGGCTCGCTACGAGCCGGCAGCCGTACCGTGAACGCGGTCCGGCCCGGCACGCTCGACACCTCGACGGCGCCGTGGTGCGCCTCCACGACGGCGGCCACGATGGCGAGCCCCAGCCCGGTACTGCCAGCGGCCCGGGAGCGGGAGCTGTCGCCGCGCGCGAACCGTTCGAAGACGTCCGCCTGAAGCTCCGGGGCGATGCCCGGCCCGGTGTCAACCACGCTGATCTCCGCGCCGCCGCCTTGGGGACGCAGGGCGACGGTCACCTCGGTACCCGGTGGGGTGTGCGTACGCGCGTTGGCGAGCAGGTTGGCGACCACCTGGTGCAGGCGGGCCGCGTCACCCGGTACCGTAACCGCCTCCTCGGGCAGGTCGAGCCGCCACCGGTGCTCCGGCCCGGCCACGTGCGCGTCACTGACCGCGTCGACCAGCAGCCGGGACAGGTCCACCGGCTCCGTCTCCAGCGGACGGCCGGAGTCGAGGCGGGCCAGCAGCAGCAGGTCGTCAACGAGCGCGGTCATCCGCGCGCTCTCCGACTCCACCCGGCGCAGCGCGTGCGCCACGTCCGGCGGCACCTCGTCGCGGCCCCGGCGGGTCACCTCGGCGTACCCCCGGATCGCCGCGAGCGGGGTGCGCAGCTCGTGGCTGGCGTCCGCGACGAACTGCCGTACCCGCGTCTCGCTGGCCTGCCTGGCGGCGAGCGCGGCGGCGACGTGCCCCAGCATGCGGTTGAGCGCCGCGCCCACCTGGCCGACCTCGGTGCGCGGGTCGGTGTCCGCCTCGGGCACGCGCACGGAGAGCGCCACCTCACCCCGGTCCAGCGGCAGCTCGGCGACCCGCCCCGCGGTGGCGGCGACCCGGCGCAACGGCCGCAGCGCACCCCGATGACGAGCACACCGACACCCACGGCGAGCAACACACCCGCGCCGACCACGGCGACCTCGATGCCGATCAGCCGCAGGACGGTGTCGTTGGCGCTGTCCAGCGGTATCGCGGTGATCGAGCCGCCGTCGCGGGTACCGATCGCCACCACCCGGTACTCGCCGAGCCCGGGCAGCTCCTTCGTGCGGATGGTGTTGTCGACCGGCAGCGCGGCGACCGCCCGCTCCTGCTCGACGGTGAGAGGGCTGCGGCCCTCGTCCGCGTACGGGTCGGCCCGCTCCCCGGAGACGTCGCCGCCGGGCGTGACGAGCGCGCGGACCGTACCCTTCACCAGGCCGGGGCGGACATCACCGGGACCGCCCGGCCCCTGTGGTAGTCGAGGTCGTACCGCGCCTCCTCGTGGATCTGCGCGTCGACCTGCTGGATGAGATAGTCCCGGACGGCGAACGTGGTCACCACCCCGATCAGCAACCCCACGACCGCGAGCAGCGCGATGATCGCCGCGAGCAGGCGCGCCCGGAGCGACCAGCTGCCCGGCCAGCTTCTCGCCCAGCTCTCGCTATTGGGCCGCTTTGAGGACATAGCCCGCGCCGCGCATGGTGTGGATCATCGGTGGGCGCCCGGCGTCGATCTTCTTGCGCAGGTACGAGATGTACAGCTCGACGACGTTGGCCTGCCCGCCGAAGTCGTAATTCCACACCCGGTCGAGGATCTGCGCCTTGCTCAGCACCCGGCGGGGATTGCGCATCAGGTACCGCAGCAGCTCGAACTCGGTCGCGGTCAGCGAAACAAGGTCGCCGCCCCGCCGGACCTCGTGGCTGTCCTCGTCGAGGCTGAGGTCACCCACCACGAGCACCGCGTCGTCCCGCGTGGTGCCGACACCGGCCCGGCGCATCAGCGCGCGCAGGCGGGCCACGACCTCCTCCAGGCTGAACGGCTTCGTCACGTAGTCGTCGCCGCCCGCGGTCAACCCCGCCACCCGGTCCTCGACCGCGTCGCGCGCGGTGAGGAAGAGCACCGGAACATCAGGGCGCACGCCACGCAGGCGCCGCAGCACCTCCAGGCCGTCGAGGTCGGGCAACATGATGTCGAGTACGACAGCGTCCGGCTCGAACTCCCGCGCCATCCGCACAGCCGCCGTCCCGTTGCCCGCGCTGCGCACCTGCCACCCCTCGTAGCGCAGGGCCATCGACAGCAGGTCGGTGAGCGTAGCCTCGTCGTCGACGACGAGCACCCGCACCGGCTCGCCATCCGGCCGCCGCAGCTCCTGCCCGGCCGTCCTCGCGTTCGCGCTGATCACGCCCCCATGCTGGCGAACCCGCCTGTGCCCGGCCTGGGCCCTGTCTGTGCGCCAACTGTGAAGATGCGGCAGCCCGCTCGGGCGCCGCTTCCAGCCCGCCTTCCGTGCCGGCCCCACTCCGTGTGCGGGCGGCGTGGTCCGTGGATGTTCGAGCAGGATCCCCGGCGCAGCGCCTCGCGAGAAACCCACGCCGGGAATCCTGTCGAGTCCCGGCAGCCGCTCTGCCGGGACGCCCCTCACCAGTTGACGCTGCGACGCTAGGCCGAAGGGACATCTTGGGACAAGCCCACCAATTTCCGAAGGTGGGGGGACGGCGATCGTGGTACGCAGGTGCTCGTGGGCGCCTTGATCGACGCGGGCGCGGGGTGCCGTCCGCGCGTCCGTGTCGAAGAGCCGCCCCTCCAGGGGAAACTTCTCGCCACGGACGACCTGATCACCCATCGATCGAGGTCTCGTCTGCCGTGACTCGACCATCGGCGTTCGTGCGGCGGCCTGGGCTACGGCGGTGGCTCAGCGGCGAACGCCTCGTAGGCCGGGCGGAGCCTGGCGACCAGGCCGGCGCCGCCCAGTGCCGGCGCCGGGGTCGGGAGCTGGCGCAGCAGCAGGTCCGGCTCGGTGTCGAGCGTGGGCGGGCGCGCGGGCAGCGGCTGGGGCGGGAGCCAGAAGCGGTCCACCGCCTCCTCCAGCGGCGGGTCCGCGACATCGGCCAGCGCGGCGGCGGCACCCACCGCCACTGCCGGGCGCGGGCGGCGGGCGGTCCGGCGGGCGGCCGCCGAGCCCTCGACGCCGCCGTCCCGCAGCAGGCGCAGGCGGGTCAGCAGGTCGTCCCGGGAACGGCCACGCCAGTGCAGGATCTGGAACGGGTCCCCGTCGAACTCCTCGGCCAGCAGGTAGAACGTCGCCGCCAGGTGCTTGCACGGCACCGCGTAGTCCGGGCAGGTGCAGTCCATGCGCAGGTCGGCCACCGCCTGCGGGAAGAGCGGCGCCTCCAGGCTGGTGAAGAGCTGCTCCAGCTCGGGCGGTACGTCGCCGGCCAGCAGGCGGGCACTGTAGATCGCCTGCCCGGCCAGCGCCTCCTCGACCCGCGCCCACACCGCCGCCGAGAAGCGCTCCAGGCCGATCGTGACCTCGTACGGCTCCGCGCGCGAGCCCTGCACCGACGCGTTCACCTCACCCGGTGCCACGGTGAGCGAGAGGACCTGGCCCTTGCGGGCGTACGCGCGGCCGCGGGTCAGGCGGGTGCCGATCGCCAGTGACTCCAGCACCGACAGGAAGCGGCGGGACCACCACGACTCGCCGATCGCGCCACGGGTACTGCGCGCCTTCAAGCCACCCTCGACGCTGCGGGTGCGGCCGTACTGGCGGAAGCTCGTCGGCTCGGTCACTCGACCACCGCCCCCGATTCCAGCGTGAAGAGCCGCCGCAGGTCCGATGTGGACATCTCGGTGAGCCACTGCTCGCCGGTACCCACGATCTTCGCCGCCAGGCCCCGCTTCTCGCGGATCATGCCGGCGATCTTCTCCTCGACGGTGCCGGCGCAGACAAACTTGCGTACCTGCACCGCCCGCCGCTGCCCGATCCGGAACGCCCGGTCGGTCGCCTGGTCCTCCACCGCCGGGTTCCACCACCGGTCGACGTGCACGACGTGGTTGGCCGCGGTCAGCGTGAGCCCCGTGCCGCCGGCCTTGAGCGAGAGCACGAAGAGCGGCGGCCCGGTCTCACCCTGGCTCGAGCCTGTTTGTCCAGGGTCGGCAAGCCTCCCCTGGAAGCGCGCCACCATCGCGTCGCGGTCCTTCTTGGACACTCCACCGTGGAGGTAGAGCACCTCGCGGCCGAAGCGGGCCGACAGGTGGGCGCGCAGCATGCCGCCGAACTCCGCGTACTGCGTGAACAGCAGCGCCCGCTCCCCCGCCGCCAGCACCTCCTCCAGGATCTCCTCCAGACGGGCGAGCTTGCCCGAGCGCCCGGCCAGCCGCGTGTCGTCGTGCAGGAACTGGGCTGGGTGGTTGCACACCTGCTTGAGCTTGCTCATCGTGGCGAGGACGAGGCCGCGCCGCTCGATGCCGTCGCTCCGCTCGATCTTCTCGATCATGTCGTCCACCACCGCCTGGTACAGCGATGCCTGCTCGCCCGTCAGGTTGCAGAGCACCTCCATCTCCAGCTTTTCGGGCAGGTCCGAGATGATCGTCTTGTCCGTCTTGAGCCGCCGCAGCACGAACGGGCCGGTGATCCGCCGCAGCCGCGCCGCCGCCTCCTCGTCACCGTGCCGCTCGACCGGCTCCGCGTACTTCTTCTTGAACGCCGACGCCGCGCCCAGCAGCCCCGGGTTGGCGAAGTCCATGATGGACCAGAGGTCGGCGAGCCTGTTCTCCACCGGGGTACCCGTGACCGCCACCCGGTGCCGCGCCGGCAGGGCCCGGACCGCGGCGGCCTGGCGGGTGGCGGCGTTCTTGATCGCCTGCGCCTCGTCCACGACCACCCGGTGCCACGCGATCTCGCCCAGCGCCTCCGCGTCCCGCGCCGCCACCGAGTACGTCGTGACGACCACGTCCGCCTCCCGCACCGCCGCCGCGAACTCGGCCCCACGCGCCCGCTCCGCCCCGTGGTGCACGTGCACCCGCAACCCCGGCGCGAACTTCGCCGCCTCCCGCTCCCAGTTGCCAACCAACGACATCGGGCACACCAACAACGTCGGCCCTACCTCCGCCGAGTCGCCAGCCATCAGAGCAAGCAGCTGCACCGTCTTCCCGAGGCCCATCGAATCCGCGAGGACGCCGCCCAGGCCCAGCGTCTCCAAGAACGTAAGCCAGGAGAGGCCGCGCTTCTGGTACGGGCGCAGCGTGCCCACGAACCCTGGCGGCGGCTCGATGGGCTCCAGGTGGCGTTCGGCCTCGCCGGCGAGCAGGTCGCCCAGTGGGCCGTCGGCCGTCACGGCCTGGATCGGGAGGGCGTGCGGGTCGTCCTCCATGGACAGTCCGAGATGGAGCAGCTCGCCCACGCTCATCTCGCCGCCCGACTTGAGGAGCTTGAGCCCGGCGGCCAGGTGCTTGGCGTCCAGCTCGACCCACTGGCCGCGCAGGCGTACCAGCGGGGTCTTGAGCTTGGCCAGCTCGCGCAGCTCCTTTTCGGACAGTGACTCGTCGCCGATCGCCAGCTCCCACTGGTAGTCCACAAGGGAGCGCATGCCGACGGCGCTGGCCGTGGCGACCGTGCCGGGTGCGGAGCGGCGGCCTCGGGCGCGCAGCTTGGCGCCCAGCTTGGAGCCGGGGCGGCCCCACCAGGTGGGCAGCAGCACGCCGAACCCGGCCGCGTGCAGCTGTGGTGCCCCCTCGCGCAGGAACCTGTGCGCGCCGGTCACGTCGAGGTCGAGTGTGGACGGCTTGGCGGTGCGGAGGGCGTCGTCGAGCTCGGGCCAGAGGCGGCTGGCGCGGCCCAGCTCGGTGAGGAGTGTCTCCTGTGGAGCGTCGAGGTGGCGGGCGAGGGCGCGGAGGGCTCCTCGGGAGCGCCACACCTTTTCGGCGTCGACGACGAGGCTGGGCTCATCTGCCGCTTGGAGGGAGAAGTCGACGCGCCACCTCTGGACCTCTTCCTCGTCGGGCTCGACGAGCCGGAAGCAGGCTCGCACGGCGCCGCCGGCCGCGTCGCGCTGCCACTCGGCCACGGCTTCGGCGAGGGCGGCGAGCGCGGACGCGTCAGCGTCGATGTGCCGCTCGCGCCCGGACAGCGCCCCGAGCCAGGAGCCGGAGATGGTGCCTCGGCCGCCCGCGAGCCGTACCCCCTCCAATGCTGTCCGGGCGGCGGCGTCCACCAGCGCGTCGAGCATGCCCCCGACGAGCGTCCCTGGGTTTTCGCCGGCCGCGCGGGCGGCGGGTGGCAGCGCGGCGGCGAGCGCGCGGGCCCAGGCGGCGTCGGCGCCGGTCAGCAGCGGCCGCCAGGCGGCCGCGCCGTCGGTCACGGTCGGCAGGACGCGCCCGCGCCGCACCAGGTCCGCGGCGAACGCGGCCACCTCCGCCGCGTGCCGCAGCGAAGAGCCATGGGCCACGCGGTCGTCCAGGCCGCGGAGCAGCGGCAGCGCCGCGTCGGGGTCCAGCTCAAGGGTTGGTACGAGCCATGGGGCGAGCGCCACGGCGGCGCTTCTACGGGCCGGCGGGTCGGTGCGGACCAGCTCGGGCGAGTCGAGCGGGCGTCCGCCCGAGCTCGGCAGGCGGAGGGTGGTGGTGGCGTGGCTCCCCTTCGCGACGGCGTCACCGAGCGCGGCGGCGATGGTGTCGGCGGGGGCGGCGAAGGGGTGCTTCTTCGTGCGTCGTGCGCGCACGGTGGAGTCCTCGGCCCAGAGGCCGAGGTGGCCGGTGGGCAGCCACAGAGCGTGTACGACCAGCACCGTCCAAGTCTGCCAGCCCGATGGGGTGAGCCGGCGGAACGGCGCGGCGGCACTCGCTAGGTTGGGTGGCATGACACAACCCACCGTGAGCGTCGGTGCCGGCCTCGATATGCCGCTGCTCGGCTTCGGCACGTGGCAGCTGCCCGGCACGCAGGCGTACGAGCCGGTGCGGGTCGCGCTGGAGACCGGTTACCGGCACATCGACACCGCGACCATGTACCGCAACGAGAGCGAGATCGGCCGGGCGCTGCGCGAGAGCGGGGTGCCGCGCGACGAGGTGTTTCTGACCACGAAGCTGCCGGCCGAGCAGGCGGGGCGGGAGCGGGCGACGATCGAGGCGAGCTTGAAGGCGCTCGGCGTCGACCAGGTGGACATGTGGCTTGTGCACTGGCCGCCGCACGGTACGGCGCGGCCGCAGACGTGGCGCGAGCTGATCACGGCGCGTGAGGACGGGCTGACTCGCGCGATCGGGGTGAGCAACTACAGCGTGGCCCAGATCGACGAGCTTACGAAGGCTACGGGTGTGACGCCGGTGGTCAACCAGATTCCGTACAGCCCGGCGCTGCACGATCCCCAGTTGCTGGCCGAGCACCGGGAGCGCGGGGTGGTGCTGGAGGGGTACAGCCCGTTCCGCCGCAGCGACCTGCGCGAGGCGGTGTTCGCCGAGGTGGGGGCGGCGCACGGGGTGATGCCGACGCAGGTGATCCTGCGGTGGCACATCCAGCACGAGATCGTGGTGATCCCGAAGTCGGCGACGCCGGAGAGGGTACGGGAGAACTTCGATGTGCTCGGCTTCGAGCTGACCGGCGAGGAGATGGCCCGCATCGACGCGTTGCGATAACTCAGGAAACGCACAGGCTCTCGCGCGCGCCCTCCGGGGCCACGCGGCGGAATCGGACGTCGTAGGCTATCCGGGTTTACGTCGCGTATTCATCCGTACCCCCACTGGTCTAGGAAGCTCGATGGTCTTGCCGCGCGCACTGACGCCGCCAGCTGATCCGGACACGCCAGACCCCGCGCCACAGCAGGCGGTTCGCACGTCGCCGCCGCGCCGGCTGGACCGCATCCTGCCGGTCGTGGTGCTCCTCGCGATCGCCGGCTTCGCCATGATCGGGATCGGGTCGCCGCTGTTCGGCCAGTCGACGTTCGCGTCGACGAACGAGATGGCGGGCACCTCGCCGTACAGCGAGGTGCCCGAGTTCGCCGACGTCCGGGCGACCAACAACTACCTCGACGACACGTGGGACTCGGCGCTGCCGAACACGATTCTCTTCGCGGACCAGCTGCGCGAGGGCAACATCGCGGCGTGGAACCCGTACACGGCGGGTGGGGTGCCGCTCGGCTCGACGCCCAACTACGCGCTGGCGTCGCCGCTGACGGTGCCGTTCTACGTGCTGCCACTGTGGTACGCGCCCGGCATCGTGAAGCTGCTGGAGATCATCGTCGCGGTCGGCGGCATGTACCTCTTCCTGCGCCGCCTCCGGATCGGCACGGCGCCGGCGCTCCTCGGCGGTCTTGTCTACGCGAGCAGCGCGTTCATGGTGGTGTGGACGGGGTGGCCGCAGACGCGGGTGGCGGCGTTCATTCCGGCGATCTTCTGGGCGGTCGAGCTGATCGTGCAGAACAGGCGGCTGCGGGACGCCGCTGTGCTGGCGCTGGCGCTCGCGGCGATGATCTTCGGTGGCTTCCCGGCGGTCACTGGCTACACGGTCGCCACGGGTGGCCTGTACCTCCTGGTGCGGCTGCTGGCCACGTACTGGGGCAGTGGCGCCAGCTGCTGAGTGGGCTGGGCTTGGCGGTCGGCGGGGTGGTGGGCGCTGTGCTGCTCACCGCCATCCAGCTCGTGCCGTGGGTCGTGTTCATGAACAGCGCGTACGTGGTGGGGCGCGGCCAGACGCCGGGCGACCACCTGGACCTGCCGAGCCTGGTGACGATGATTTCGCCGTGGGCGCTCGGCACCGTCAACCCGTACGGAGACATCTACTGGTACCTGCCGGACAATCTCGTCGAGTCGATGTCGTACATCGGCGCGGCGTCGCTGGTGCTCGTGGTGAGCGCGGTCGCGATGGCCCGGCGCGGACGGGCCGCACTCCCGCAGGCCGCCTGGCTCTTCCTGGTCATCTCCACGGCCGTCTGGCTGGTGCTGATCTACGGCGGCGGGTTCCCGCTCAAGGTGGCGCAGAGCCTGCCGTTCCTGTTCTCGGACAACTTCGTCGGCCGGTCCCGCTGCATCCTGGGCTTCCTGCTGGCGGCGCTGGCCGCGGTGGGGCTTGACCTGCTGCTGCGCCGGCGGGCCGCGGCGCGGGAGGATGGCCCGGACGCGGCTGACGCAGCGGCTCGGCGGCGCCGGCGCTGGGGGCTGGCGTGGGTGGCGCTCGTCTGGGGCTCCGTCGCGGCCGCGGGCCTCTTCGTGTTCCAGGACGCGCGGCGGCAGGCGTACCTGGTCGACAAGCTCAGCGGCGGTGGCTCGCCTCGGCTCGACAAGCTGACCAACGAGTTCGGCCTCGCGGGCTGATCGTGCTGATGGCGCTGGCGTGCGCCGCCGCCCTCTGGTGGCAGGGTGGCCGCGAGGACGGCCGGGGCGGTCGGCTGCGGCTCGTGGCGGCTGCCGTGCTGCCGGTGCTGGTCGCCGGGCAGGCGCTCTACTTCGTGGTGCCGTACTGGCCGCGTTCGCCCAAGAGCACGTTCTACCCCGTGACGGACGTGCACACGTTCCTCGGCACGCACGAGGGCACGGACCGCTTCGCGAGCCTGCACGGCTCGATGACGCGCAGTGTCGAGTCGGCGTACGAGCTGCGGGCCGCGACCGGCCACACGTTCGCCAGCCGGGAGTACGGCGAGCTGATCCGGTCGACCGGGGGAAGGGAGCGGCCTCCTCCACGACCATCGCGGTCGCGGGCGGGATGAATTTCGCCACGAGCCCGACGCTCGACCGCATGTCCATCCGGTACGGCGTCTCGACGCTCGACTCCCCGGTGCCCGGCGCGCCGCGGCCCGCTCCCGCCACGACCGGCGTGACCACGCTAATGCCCGAGACACCGGTGACCCTGCCGGTGCCGGGCACGGGGCCGATCCGGGCCGTACAGCTCCAGCCGGCGGAAGACCTGCGCTGGGCACCGACCGAGCGCCTCGAGGCGGTGCTCACGGACGAGACCGGGCGTGAGGTGGCCCGGACCGACCGGCGGATCGACCGTACGAACACGACGCGGCCGACGACCATCCCACTCGCCGCAGAGGGTGTGGCACCGGACGCGCGGCTCTCCGTCAAGATCACCGTGCACGCGAGCCAGGGCATCAAGGTGAACGCGGTGGGCAACGCCCCCGCCCTGGCCGCGGTCGGCGCGCAGGACGATGGGCTCAAGATGGCGTTCGTCGGTGACGCGACGGTCATCGAGCGCACCAAGGCACTCCCCCGCGCCCGCTGGGCCAGCACCGCTGTGGTGGAGCCGGACGGGGCGCGCCGGATGGAGCTGCTGCGGAGCGGCACGCTCACCGCCGACCAGGTGGTGCTGGATCACCGGCCGAGATCCGAGGCCGCCGGCGGCACGGGCGACGTCAAGATCACGGAAGAGGGTACCGACGCCACGGAGGTCACGGTGACCGCCCGCGGCTCCGGCTACCTGGTGCTGACCGACCCGATCCAGACCGGCTGGACGGTCACGGTCGACGGCACCCCGGCCACGCTGCTCAACGCCGACCACGCGTTCGTCGCGGTCGAGATTCCGGACGGCAGCCACACGGTACGGTTCCAGTACTCCAGCCCGGGCGGCGGCATCGGCGGCTGGCTAAGCCTCGCGGCCGCGCTCGCGATCGTCGCAGTGCTGGTGGGCGGTGCCGTGCGGGACCGTCGCCGCCGGGCACTACGCTCATCGGGTCCGGTCCCTACCGATCTGTGAGTTGAGCCGAGCCCATGACCGTCCGTGATGACGTACCCGAATCTGCCCCGGCGCAGCCGAAACCGGCGAGTTCGTGGCGGACCCGGCTGCGCACCGTGGTGCTGGTCATCGTGCTGGTCGCGGCGGCCGCGGCCATCGCGCGCAACTGGCGGGAGCTGGTCGAGGCGCTGGGCGAGCTGTCCCCGTGGGCGGTGGTCGCGGCGAGCCCGTTCTCGCTCGCCGCGATGATCATCAGCCTCTTCACGTGGCGCTCGCTGATGGCCGACTTCGGCGCCCCGCTCCGACGCGGCGACGCCGCCCGGATCTTCTACCTGAGCCAGCTCGGCAAGTACATCCCTGGCTCGATCTGGTCGATGATCAGCCAGGCGGAGCTCGCCCGCGACCTGCACGTGCCGCGCCGCACCACGCTCACGGTCGGCGTGCTCACGATCGTCATCGCGCAGGGCATCGGCCTGCCACTGGCGATCGTGACGCTGCCGTTCGCCGCCCCCAACGCCGCCGAGCGGTACTGGTGGATCGCGCTCGTCGCGCCGCTCTTCCTGGCGGTGCTGCACCCGAAGCTGCTCACCTGGCTCCTGAACAAGGTCCTGCGGCTTGTCCGCCGCCCCCGCTCGACCACCCGCCGTCGTGGCGCGGGCTGCTCCGCACGGCGGCACTCCAGGCCGGCGTGTGGCTGATGTTCGGGCTGAGCGCCTGGATCCTCGTGATCGGCCTCGGCGGCTCGCCAGCCGAGGCGCTACCCGCCGCGATCGGCGGCTACGCGCTCGCCCACTGCGTCGGACTGCTCGCGGTGGGGCTGCCGGCCGGCGCCGGCGTGCGGGACCTGGCCCTGGCGGCGGCACTCTCGTCGGTGCTGTCCGCACCACAGGCACTCGTGGTCGCACTGGTGGCCCGCATGATCATCACCGTCGTGGACCTACTGCTCGCCGCGATCCAGATCCGCCGCCGCACCAGCTCCCCCGCCAACGCCCCCGCCTGACCGCCGTTACCGACCCGGCCTCGCTGCCGGCGGCACGGGCGGACCGGAAGAACTCTGGATCTAGGGCCTGTTTCAAAATCCTTGCCGGGCTGCGCCGGGCCCAGACGACGACCGGCGGCGCCGGGCGTAAGGCCGCATACAACACCGGTATGCGACCTTGCGCCCGACTTGCCGGATCGCCGCCTGGATCCCGGCTCGCCTCGACAATCCTTTTGAAACAGGCCCTAGTCGACTGCTACCAGGGCGACACAAAGTCGACTAGATCTCGCGGGCTTGGCCACAGCGACACCTTGGGTGGGCGCTTTGGCTGGTTTGTCCGCACGCCGCAGGCTTCCAAATCGGGTGCTGCCGGCCGCACGGCGGCCGTCGACACCTGGTTCCCTTGATCAGCGCTGCGGCCGGGCATCATCTGGCAGATCGTGGTACTTAGCTGCCCCTCTGGGGACAGTTAGGTACCACGATCGCTGATGGGCTCCGACGATCAAGGGGACACAGGTCACCGCGGGCGGAAGCGGGTCGGCATCAGCCCGAGCAGAGGGCCGAGAACCAGTCGAAGGGTTCAAAACGGACGCGCAAATGTGGACAAGACGCAGGGCGGGGCGCGGGGCGCCAAGCAAGCGAGTAACCCCAGGCGTGGTCCGGCGCCGGCACCGTAGGCGGGGCCGGCGGCGGCCGAAGGCCGGGGTTGGGTGTGGGGCGCGGAGGGTGAGGCCGCGGGAGCAGCGGTCTGGAGCCCGGCGGACGTCGCGGTAGCTCAGAGGTTATGTGGGTTTTGTGACGACCACGATGACCAGGCCGCCCACCACGCACAGCGTGCCCACCCAGGTCCAGATGTTGGCACGCTCGTCGAGCAGTACCACGCTGGCGGTCAGGATGGCCAGGTACCCCAGCGCGTTGAACGGGTAGGCGATGCTCAGCGGCAGGCGGCTGAGGGTGGTCAGCCAGGCCAGTGCGGAGATCGCGAATACGGTGAGGCCGAGCAGCACCCATGGTGAGGTGGCCGCGTTGATGGCCAGGCTGCCCTTGCCGGCAGTGGCCTTCTCCGTTGCCAACTGCATGCCGTGCTTGAGCAGAACCTGACCTGTGGCGGCGGTGGCCACTGCGAAGAGCAGCAGTGACAGGCTCGCGGCGGTCAATTTACGCCTCCTGGCGGGACGGGGCGGGTCGGCGGGGTCGACGACGGGCGCGCGCTGGCCCTCAACCGTGGACAAGCTGGGCCTCCTCGGCATGCGGCGTCAAACGCATGATGAACTGGTAGCCGAAGAAGGTCGGGCGCAGCTTGACAAGTCCGCGGTCGACGCGGCGCAGCAGCCGGAGCCGGCGGCCGTCCATCTCGGATACGACGCCGAGCGGCAGGCCGGTGGTGCGCTCCTCCACCACGTCGAAGCCGGACTGCCGCACCAGGCGGCGCAGCGTCGAGCGGGTGAAGAAGCGCAGGTGGGTGTCGTCGAGGATGCCTCGCCGGTCGTAGCCGAACATGCCGAAGGTGGTCCGGGTGCGCGGGTACCAGTGGCCGAAGTTGGGCACCGACAGCAGCACCTGGCCGCCGGGGCGGAGCACCCGCTGCATCTCGCGCAGCGCGGCGCCGGGGCGGGCCACGTGCTCGATGATGTCGCCGGCGATCACCACGTCGAAGCCGGTGCCGACCTCGGCCGGGATGCCGTACTGCAAGTCGACCTGGTGGAAGGCGTCGGTCCGCTCGCGGACGGACGGCACCTCGATGTAGTCGATGCCGGTGACGTGGTGCCCGGCCGCCCGCATGAACTCGGCGAGCCGCCCGCCGGAGCAGCCCACGTCGAGCACCCGCGACGGCGGCGCGGCCGAGAGCATGTCGAGGAGCTGGGCGTGGGAGGTACCGTCGCCGTCCTTGAACGCGTACTCGTCGGGCGAGGCCACCCAGTTGGACGTGCCGAAGCCCTTGCTGGCGAACCGGTACTCGATGACGTCCTTGATGACGTCCTTGGCGTACCGCATCCCGTTGACGTAGCAGATCTCGTCGCCGTAGTACGTCGGGATCGGGATCTCCACGATCCGCTTTCCGGCGTGCACGAGCTGGATGATGATCTGGGTGTCGAAGTCGAAGTCGTCGGTGTTGTTCTGCAACGGGATCTCGGTGAGCGCCCGCACACTGTAGGCCCGGTAACCGGAGTGGAACTCGGTCAGGTTGGTGCCGAGCATGCGGTTTTCGACCTTGGTCAGGATCCGGTTGCCGACCAGCTTGTAGAGCGGCATGCCGCCCTTCCGGGCCGCGCCCTTCTCCATCATGCGGGAGCCGAAGACCGCGTCGGCCTCGCCGTTGACCAGCGGCGCGACCATCTCGGGAAGCATCTCCGGGGCGTACTGGCCGTCGCCGTGCAGCAGCACGATGATGTCCAGCCCGCGCTCGATGGCGAGCTTGTACCCGGCCTTCTGGTTGCCGCCATACCCCAGGTTTTTGGGGTGCCGCATAACTATCGTCTTGACCAGGTGGTTGCGCTCGGCCCAGCTCTGCCCTTCGAGGTGGGTGTCGTCGTGACTGGCGTCGTCGAGCACGAGAATCTCGGCGATCTTGTCGCGGAAGTCCACCGGGATGCGGTCAAGCGTCTTCGCCAAGGTGGTCGAGGCGTTGTAGGCAACCACGAGGATGCCGATGCGTGGGTACCCCGAGGAAGTGTTCGACACCAACTTCTCCTAGCTGAGGACGGTGAGGGAGTCGTCGTTGGCCGGACCGCCCGGATCACCAGGGCGGGGCCGGCGCAGGAGCAGTAGGCCGGCGACCACCACGGCGGCGAGTGCCAGCCAGATAGAGACGGCCAGGACGTACGGTCGGGTTGTCGCGATGGGGAACGCCCTCGCGACGTCCCATTCCCAGGGGTAGGGATTGCCGTTCCACGTCCCGTAGATCAGGATCAGGAACACGCTCGAGAGCGCGTTGTAGACGGTGGCCAGCCAGACGTTCACCAGGTACGCGGCGGCCAGCGGCCAGACCAGGTACTGCATGCCGAACGCGGGGCTGAGCAGCAGGAACAGCCCGAACGCCACGCCGACCGCGGGGCCCAGTGCGGCGGGCCGGCGCCACACCATCAGCACCGGCAGCACGGCGCAGAGCAGCAGTGCGATGAAGCGGCCCGGGCCGACGAGGAAGTCGGTGAAGCCCTCGGGCAGCTCGAGCCACTCGACGAACTTGACCAGGCCCCACTCGCGGATGTCGATGCCCTGGTAGCCCAGCACGTTGTCGCTGAAGTCGCGCCAGTGGGTCAGCAGGACTGGCCCCCAGAGCGCCGCCATGACCACCCCGGACGCGGCGAGGAACGCGACCGCGCGGCGCCAGCCGGATCGGAACGCGACAAGCAGCAGCACCGGCAGCAGCATGACCGGCACGAGCTTGACGCTGACCGCGGCCGCGTACGACACGCCGGCGAACGCTGCCGTGAGCGGCGAGCGGTACGCGACGAGCAGGAAGGCGGACAGCAGCGTGAACATCACGAAGACCGGGTCGGTGTTGCCGTGGAACCCGGAGACGATGATGAGCACGGGGCTGAGGGCGACGAGCAATCCGGCAACCGTGGCGTGGGCCAGCCCGTGCCAGCGGCGCACAAGCTCGAAGACGAGGACGGCGGTGACCACGTCGGCGAGGGTGGCCGGCACCCGGATCAGGAATGGGACGTCGCCGATCCCGTGAAAGTCGAGCCAACTAATCAGTTGCAGCAGGTAACTGGTCAGTGGCGGATGGTTGTAGAGCGCGCCATTGAACTCAAGACCATAGATGCCGATCGGCCCGTGATCGCGGACCGCGTCCGTGAAGCGGAGCCAGTAGCGGACGTCGTTGGTCCCGAATGTGTTGGCGGCGAACAGGAATTTGATCACCGTGACGCCGGCGACGACCCCGAGCACGAGCAGCCTCATGCCGCCGGTCAGCGAAAGACCTTTCCGGCGACCGTCTGGCGCCGGCGTGGCGGCCTCGGCGTCCTTGTCGCGCTGTTGCGCGAGCGGCGCCGAGAATTCCCCGTGGACACACTCATTTAGTGATCAACCCCCGAAGGAGACGGCGTCAGCGCCTCCAGGTGAATTCTCGACATGGGAGTCAAGCCTGAGCACCGAAAGTGAATCCGGAGGATCACGAGCACCGCCGTACCGTATCGGTTAGCAACTGCCCGTGCTACCCCGGCCTTCGTGCTATAAAACCGGACCGTTTCGCCGACGTCTTCAGGCGGCGGGGCGGCGGGCCACCGCGACAAGTCCGGGACCCTTGCGCGGCGAGAAGCTCTGGAGCGCGGTGAACGGCGTAATGCCGACCTTGACCGCGAGACCGGTCAGGCGCGCGCCTGGCTGGAGCACCCGGCCGGAGCCGGCGGTGCGCTCCTCGACGCTGCTCTCCGCGACCTCGCTGCTGCGCCGGACGGCCAGCCGGTCCCGGATGCCGTCCAGGGCGTAGCCGAGCGGCCACGCGTAGTGACGCAACGTGATGTCGACGGCGCCCGCCTTGGCCAGGCGCTCGCCGAGCTGCTCCGAGCTGTACCTCCGGTAGTGGCCCACGTGCTCGTCCCAGGGGCCGAACCGCTCCGGGTCGGCGGGGACGGAGAGCACCAGGTGCCCGCCGGGACGCACCAGCGGCAGCCACTCCTCCAGCGCGCCGGCGTCGTCCTCCAGGTGCTCGAGCACCTCGAACGCGCACGCCATGTCATACGTCCCCGGGTCGGGCGCCTTGAGGTGGTCGCCGTGCACGACGGTGCCGCCGGCGGGCGTGATCCACTCATGGGCCGCCTGCCACGACGTCTCGTCCGGCTCGACAGCTGTATAGGTGCCCATCCGGGCCAGCCGTGCCCCGAATCCACCTCGGCCGCAGCCGAGCTCGAGGATCGTCGACGGGGCGATCCTCCGCACGGCACTGCGGACCACCGCCCAGCGCAGGGCGGCGCGGGGGCGAGCGGGGGAGGGCGGTCGGGCTCATCGGTGTCCATACTCCAGATGGTCGACGGATCGGCGGAGCTGCTGAACGACGGCGGCGGGACGGAACCGCTCGGCAGCGTACATCTGGCCGCTCGTCTTGAGCTTTGCCAACCGGTCCCGGTCGTCAGCCAGGGAGCGTAGAGCGTCGGCCAAGGCACCCGCGTCACCGGGGGGCACCAATACGGCCGAGCCCTCCAGCGCGGCGCGCTGCGGCGCGGTGTCCGAGGTGACGACCACGCAACCGGCCGCGAGCCCCTGGTAGACCTTTGTCGGCACGACCCGCTGCGCCTTGTCGGTGGTGCCGAAGATGCCGAGGCTGACGTCGTGCCCGGCGACCAGGTCGGGCAGCCGCACGCCCGGCACCCAGTCGAGCCAGGTCACCCGGGGTTGGGCTTGGCCAGCTCCCGGCACCGCTCGTAGTCCTGCCCGGTGCCGACCATCGTGAACGCGATGCGGTCGTCACTGGCCAGCTCGGCGATCGCCTCGCCGATCGTCGCGGTGCCGTGCAGCGGGGTGAAGAGCCCGACGAAAATCACCTGGAGGGGTGTGCCTGGGTCGTGGGGGGTCTCGAGGTCGGGCTCGTGGGCGGCGCCGGCCTCGAACCAGACCTCGCCCGCGCCGACCGGGACGACCACGGCCCGCTCGGCGGCGTCGGCCGGCAGTGTCGCGCCCTGCTCAAGGGTGTCGATCACGACCACGTCCGCGCGGCGCAGCGCGCTGCGGTCGATCCAGCGCATCAGCTTGGCCTTGACCCCGCCGCTCCCTGCCAGCGCCCGGTCCTCGGCGGTGCCGGCGGCGGAGACGAGGTGGTCCAGCGCGATCGGGGTGCCTCGGAAGAGCCGGCGGGCCAGCCGCACGTCGAAGTGCCCGAGGTAACCGACGAGCACGGCGTCGGGCGGTGTGCTCCGGCGCTCGCGCCGCGCGGCGACCGCCAGGCGGGACCAGCAGGTGGCGAGCCGCCAGGCGAGCAGCGGGAGGCGCCACGGCTGGCGGAGCATGGCCACGCGCGCGGCCGTGGATAGGCGCAGCGGCGCGTTGACCTCGACGACCTCGTCGCCGCTGGCACGTAACCCCTCGATCAGGACGGCCACCCGAGGGTGGCGTTCCACGTCGAATGTCCCGAAAGCCAGCCAGCGCATCCGCGAAGCGTACCGGACACCTTTGGCACGACGGTGCCCCCGTGGCCCGCCTCGCCACATGGCGCGATCAATGCCACGGGCGTCACATCAGTCGCGGACGAAGGCCAGCCTGATGAACGTGTAGTCGATGCCTACCCGCTTCCAGTGCACCGGGCGCTCGGGGTGCGCGAGCTCCAGCTCGCCGAGCAGCCGCAGCCCGTGCCGCTCGGCGAGCGCCACCATCTCCTTGATCTCCACCGGGGAGAAGATGTGCACCGGCTTGCCGTACGCCATCTTGCCGCGCGTGTCCGTCGGGTCCTGGTCGTAGTCGGTGGAGACGACGAGCACGCCGCCCGGGCGCAGGATCCGGGCGGACTCGGCCAGGAACGGGTCCAGCGGCACCCCGTGCTCGATCACGCTCATGCAGGTGACCGCGTCGAAGCGGGCTTTCGGGAAGTCGGTGGCGGTGATGTCGCCGTACCGGAACAGGACGCCGTCGCGGCGGACGTCCGCGCCGAACTCCAGGTTGTTGCCGACCAGGTCGCGCAGGCCGAACAGGCGCAGCCACGGCAGTACCGGGGAGTACCGCGCGCTGCCGGCGTCCAGTACCGCCGCGCCCGTGCCCAGCCGGGAAAGGATCAACCCCACGGCGCCGAGCGCGTCCCAGTTCTTCGGGCGGTCGTGGTGCGGCGGCAGGCGCAGCCGCCGGCACTCGGCGAGCGCGGCCACCCACTCGCCGCGCGTACGGAGCACGTCCGTGGGGGGCATCGGCGCGGGGTGGGCGGCCGGCGCGGCGATCGCGCGCTGGAGCCGCACCCGGGTCCACAGCAGGCCCTCGGCCACCCGCTTGGCGAGCGCGGTGGCCACCCCGCCGGGCGGTGCCGCCGCGCTCACGTCCCCTCCTCCTCCGGATGCTTCGGCTTGTGGATGCTCAGCGTCGCCATGCCCAGGTCCACGGCGGCCAGCACGAGGCGGGAGACGAGCACGACGGCGGCCGCGGACTGCGGCGAGATGACGGTGGCGAGGGCCGCGCCGAGCGCCAGCTCCCGCACGCCGAAGCCGGCCGGCGCCGGCACGAAGAGCAGGCCCGCGCAGTACGCCAGCGTGAAGCCACCCACCGCCAAGGGAAGCACGGTCCAGCCCTCGGCGCCGGCCGCGCGGACCAGGACGAAGCAGTGCAGCCCCATCAGGCACCAGCTGAGGATCTGCCAACCTGTCGCGGCGAGCATGCCTCGGCCGGTGGGGCGCACGGCGATCGGCGGGCGGCGGAACGTGCGGAACAGCAGGTTGATGCCCCGGGTGGTGACCGCCGGGTGGATCGCCGCGACGAGTACCGGCAGGATCAGCCACAGCCACCAGTACTGGCGCAGCGCGTCGCCCGCGCCGAACGGCAGCAGGATCACCGCCATGCTGAGGCCGACCGCGAGCGACAGCACGACCGCGAGCACGCTGACCGCGAACGACACCGCGCGCGGCACCCTCAGGAACTTGGCCAGCTCGACCTGCGCGACGAACGTCCAGACCGAGCCGGGCAGGTACTTGCCGAGCTGGCTGCTGTAGAAGACCCGGGCGGCCGGGATCACGGGCAACGGGTGGCCGAGGTCGGCGAGCAGGCGCCGCCAGGCGAGCATGCCGGCGACACCGGCGCCGACCACCAGGGGTACCGAGCCGAGCGCGGCACCCCAGCCGATCTCGCTGAGGGCGGGGCCGGTCTCGCCCCAGTGGGCGGCGATGTACCAGACGCCGGCCGTGGCCGCGAGGACCAGGAATCCGATCTTGAGCCAGATGCCGAGCCCACGCGGGCGGCGTGGCGCCGGCGGCGCGGGAGCAGACACGGTCGTGCCGGACGGGGTGGGCGGGGTCACGAAGAGGCCGTCGCGAGGACCGCGGCGCAGTACGACCGCCAGCCGGGCGAGGCGTCGGCCGGGCTCACCGACCCGCGCAGCCGCTCCGGCTCGCCCTCGACGTAGAACCGGCGTAACGCCTCGCTCAGCGAGCCGATGTTGTCCGGCGCGCAGAGGACCCCGTCGACGCCGTCCCGGACGTCCTGCTCCACCGTGCCGACCCGGGTCGCGATCACCGGGCGGCGGTGGGCGTACGCCAGGAACACGTTGAGCGAGGCGGTCACCGACCGGTACGGCAACACAAGCGCGTCGACGTCGGTGAAGAGCCCGGGTACGTCGTCGGCGTCCACGTACCCAGGGCGAAGCTCCACTCTGGACGCCAGCCCGAGCTCGCCGACGAGCTGCTCGGTCTCCTCGGCGCCGCCCCAGAATTCTCCGGCCACCCGCAACGAAACGTCCTCCGGCCCGTGGTCATGGCGTGCAGTAACAGGTCGAGCCCCTTGTACGGCCGCACGATCCCGAAGAAGAGCAGCCTGTTGAATACCTGGTCGGAAGCGGGCGCCGGTGTCCCGTCGCTGACGACCACCGGCGCCATGTGCTCCACCACCACCGGACGGTCGGTCAACGACTTGGCCAGCTCGGCCTGCTCGTCCGAGTGAACCAGAACCTCGTCGACCCTGGCCAGAACACTGCGGGTGAGCCGCATGTCCATCGCGTGGCGCTCGTGCGGAAGCACGTTGTGGCACTGGGCCACCACGCGCGTCCTACGGCCGCCGCCCAACCCGGCGAGGATTGCCAGGTACGCCGGGAGCTGCATGGGTGTGGCCACGACGAGCACCACCACGTCGTAGGCGCGTAGCCGCCGGCCGCAGGTCAGCCAGGTGTCCGGGCGCCGCCAGGACAACCGGCGAACCGTGTCCGGAAACGGTGGCAGCTCCGGCTCCCCCAGCGTCAGCTGCCCTGGGTAGAGCAGCCTCGGGTACTGGTGCGACCAGGACTCCAGCCGTACCTTGTGACCCGCCGCGGTCAGCTCGTGGGCCAGCGCCGTCGTGTACTGGGCGATGCCGCCCTTGTACGGATGTGCCGGCCCCACGATGGCTACGCGCACCACGTGGAGGCCCGCTCAGTCAGCCCGCGACCGGACGATGAGGTCGGCCAGGAGGGCTACCGCCGCGATGATGAGCCCGGTGACGATGAGCAGCATCGCGTTGGTGGTGACGCGGAAGTAGTACTGGAAGATGTCGACGATCGCCTTGACCACGCCGAGTCCGAAAAGGAAGAGCGCGAGCGGCATCAGCACCTTGATCGGGTTGAAGTACACCGTCATGCGAAGCACCTGGAGGATGTACCGGTAGGCGTCCCGCACGAAGTGGAACTTGCTCTTGCCGGACCGCTTGGCGTACTCGATCGGCAGGAAGTCGACCTGGTGCTGGTTGGACAGGAACGCGAGCGTGATCGTGGTGACGCAGGAGAACCCGGGGGGCAGCAGCCGCAGGTAGGGCAGGGAGACGTCCTTGCGGAACGCGCGCAGGCCGGAGTTGAGGTCCGGGATCTTCGTACCGGCGAGCAGCTCGGCGAACTTGCGGATGGCGAACTTGGCCGGCACCCGCAGCACCTTGTGGCTGCCCTGCTCGGTGGTGCGCGCGCCGACGACCTGGTCGACGTGCTCGTTGTCGCGCAGGTACCGCGCGAACTCGGGGATCCGCTCGTTCGGGTACGACATGTCGGCGTCGGTCCACACCACGATGCCGCCGAACGCCTCCTGCGAGCCGATGCGGCGGGCGGTACCGGAGCCGCCGTTGCGCTGGAACGCCATGATCCGCATGTGCGGGAAGCGGGGCTCGGCCTCGCGGATCACGGCAAGCGTGTTGTCGGTGGACTTGTCGTCGATGACGAGCAGCTCATAGGTGAACTCGCTGGCGTCCATCGCCTTCGTGATGCGCTCGATCTCGTCCACCACGTGGGTCTGCTCGTTGTAGCAGGGTAGGACGATGGTCACGTCAAGCGTGGCCCGCTCAGGTTGAGTTGGTGCCATCGTGGGGCGCCCCTCGGCGGTCCGTACCGTCTGCTCGATAATCATCGACTCGTCACAATCTGGCCCGGCGTGCGTCGCCGATGCCCTCGGATGCGGAACGGCGGCGGTCCCGGACGCGTCCGGCCACCACCACCACGACGAGGGCGATGACCATGAGCATAGAGACCCAGCCGCCGAGATTATCGTATGGCGCGGCATATTGGACGCGCACCAGGTGCTCCCCAGCGGGGACGGCGACGGCCGCTAGGCCGTGGTCGGCCGGCACGAGGTCGGCCGGCTCCCCATCTACCGTGGCTTTGAACTGGCCCTGGATCGCATCGGCGATCACCAGGTATCCGGCGCCCTTGGCGGACACCGAGACCTCTATCTTGTCGGTGCCGTCCTCGTCGATCCGCAGGTCGGCCGGCGCACCGTCCGTGTGCGGCCCGGGCGTGTCGAGCACGACCTGGTCGGCGCGGAGCGTGCCGCTCGTTTCGAGGTCGACCCGGGACGGGCCGTCGGGCTGGACGATCGCGTCGCTCGCCCAGCGGATCCGCGGCGCCGCGTTCAGCCGCTCGTACACCACGGCGGGGCTGGACCGCACGAGCCGCAGCCCGTCGCCGGTCGAGGTGACCGTACCGACCGCGACCCGCCCGAAGGTGCCCTCGGCGCTGAGCGGCCCGCCGAACCCTGTGGTGTTGAAGTCGACGGTCAGCTCGGTACCCACCGGTATGTCCTCGCCCACCACGGGTACCTCGAACGCCTTACCCGCGCCCATCGCCCGGGCCAGCCGCTGGGACCGGGCCACCTCCCGGCCGTCGGGGTCCTTGAGCACCACCTCGACCGTCGCATCCGGGGTGCGCGGCGGCAGCGGGCCGACCGGCGTGATGACCACCGCCCGCAGCGGCTCTTCGACGATGAAGTGCGGCAGGGCCGGCGTACCCGGTACGACGGTGATCGGCGAGCCACCCGACTGGGGCGGCGTGCGGCGGCCGAACACCCGGTCGGACGGGCTGGTGACGAAGTAGCGGACGCCGAGCCGGTCGAGCACGGGGCTTGTCGCCACGTCGGCCCGCGCGGGATTGTCGAGCCAGGTGGGCGAGCCGAACTGCTCGGTCGGCAGCCCCTGGACAAGCTCGGCGAAGCGCTCGTGGACGAACTGGTGCCCGCTCAGCGCCCGCAGCTGGAGCTGGGAGTCGGCGCCGGCGTACATGGCCGTCCAGGTGCCGGCGAACCGCTCGTGGCCCAGGTGCTCCCTGAGGTACCGGTGGGTCTCGGTGATCGGGTAGAAGGTCTCCTTGCCGACCCGGGGCAGGTACGGGACGGTCAGCGTGAGCGCCTGCACGGCCGCGAGCACGGGCAGAATGGCGGCCGCGCCCACGCGCACCCCGCCCCACAGCCGCCCCGGCCGGCCGCCCGACCACCACGCCAGGGCGACGGCACCCGCTGCTACGGCGAGGAAGGCGAGGCCGATCAGTACCTCGCGGTCGAGCTGCCCCACCCGCTCGGCCCGCCGCGCGGGGTCACCGCCCGCGATCCGCCGCGCCTGCCAGAAGATCAGTACGCCGAAGAGGGCGATGGCGCCCGTGACGCTGGCGGCGTACCGGAAGCGGAGGCGGCGCACGTCCTCGGCGACGGGCGCCTCCGGCCGGCGGCGCAGGATGACCTCCAGGCCGATCGCCGCGAGCGCCGCGACGAGCAGCCACACGACGCTGCGCGCGCGCCCGACGAAGTTGGTGGAGAACACCGGCAGGTGGTGGATGACGCCGACGCCCGGCGCCGTATAGATGACGACCAGCCAGACGCCCAGTGCCGCGACGAGGAACGTCCAGATGCCCCTGGGCAGGAAGGCGCGGGCGGCCCACGGCATCGCCACGGCGAGCACGACGAGCACGAGCCCGGCCGCGCCGACGTAGGACATCGACTCGACGAGGTTTTCCGGCAGGTACCACTGCGGCGGTCTGGAGGGGGTGACCGTGCCGAGCGCCCACGGGGCAAGCGAGGTGAGCAGGCTGGAGGCGGCGAGGTGCTCGCTCGCCTCCTGCTCCCGCCCGGCGATCAACACCTGCGACATCTCCCGGATGAACGGCAGCAGCTGGAACGCGAGCAGCGCCACCCCGCCGGCCAGCCCCAGGGTGGCGCCGGCGACCACCCAGATCGGCCGGCGGATCTGCCCGGGGTACGCGGCGACGGCGCGGAGCACCAGGTAGGGCGCCGCCGTGAACAGCGTGAACGCGGTGACCGCCGGGAAGCCGCCGGCGAGCATGCCGCCGACCGCGAGGCTGATCAGGGCGGCGTCGCGCACCCGCCGCTCCTGTACGAACCGCTCCAACGTCCAGAAGACCGCCGGGATGAACGCCGCCGTGCGGGTGTGTGGCCAGTTGGTCCAGACGATCATGAAGGCGCTGCTCGCGAAGACGAGCCCGCCCAGTACCGCCGCGGGCCGGCCCAGCCGCAGCCGCCGCAGGAACAGGAACGTCACGACCCCGCAGAAGACGGTCTCCAGCAGCTTCACGTAGCCGGGCGCGAGCGTGTCGGGCAGCAGGTAGTACGGCAGGGTGAGCGGGTTGGCGAGGCCGAGCGTGGGGATCGCGCCGAGCGGGACGCCGCCGACGACGTACGGGTTCCACGCCGCGAGGTGTCCGCGCCTGAGCTGCTTGGAGAAGAGCAGCGTGTCCGGCATGACCGCGTCGAACGTGTCGTCCATGTAGTCGTTCTGTATCGGGATGCCGGCCAGCCCCGCGTCCTGGTACGGGCTGCGCACTTGCAGCTCGTCGGTGGCGGCGAGCACTGAGCCGCCCCACAGCGGCGAGCCGATAGTGCCGAGCGTGAAGAGGACGAAGGCCAGCACCCCGACCGTGGTGAGCACGTCGGGTCGCCACCACCGCCGGCGCGGGCCGGGCGGCCCGTCGTCCTCCGGCGCCGGCGCGGACGGCAGCGTGGTGTGCTGTATCGCCATCGCCTTCCTAGATCGCCACTATTGCCGCAGACTCCGCGGGGAGATCGGCCACCTCGCCGCGTACCTCCACACCGGGGTCGGTGACCAGCAGTGTCGAGCGGGCGAGGGCTGGCAGGGCGAGCCGCTGGGGGTGCGGCGCGAGGTTGGCGGCGACGGCCGTGGCGCCACGCCGGACCACCAGCGACAGGTCCCCCGGCCGGGCCTCCACCCGGTCCAGGCGAGGGTCGGTGAGGTCAGGGCGGTCGCGGCGCAGGGCGATCAGCGCGCGGTGGAAGTCGTACAGCTCGCGGTGGGCCGGCTTGTCCCGCTCGACCCAGTCGAGGTGGGAGCGGGCGAACGTCGCCGGGTCCTGCGGGTCGGGCACCTCGTCGCCGTCCCACCCGTGCGCGGCGAACTCCCGGCGCCGTCCGCCGGCCACGGCCGCGGCCAGCTCGGGCTCGGGGTGGCTGGTGAAGAACTGCCAGGGGGTACGCGCGCCCCACTCCTCGCCCATGAAGAGCATCGGCGTGAACGGGGCGGTGAAGAGCAGCACCGCGCCGACTTTCAGCAGGCCAGGGCTCAGCGCGTCGCTGATCCGGTCACCTGTCGCCCGGTTTCCGACCTGGTCGTGGTTTTGCAGGTACGCGACGAAGCGGTGCCCCGGCGTCCGTTCCCGGTCGACCGGGCGGCCGTGTACGCGCCGCCGGAAGCCGGACCAGGTGCCGGCGTGGAAGAAGGCGCCCGCGAGGACCGTGGCCAGGCAGTCCGTGGAGCCGAAGTCGCCGTAGTAGCCCTGCCGCTCCCCGGTCAGCAAGGCGTGCAGCGCGTGGTGGACGTCGTCGTCCCACTGCGCGTGCAGGCCGTACCCGCCGGCCTCCCGGGACGCGACGAGACGCGGGTCATTGAGGTCGGACTCCGCGATCAGCGTGAGTGGGCGGCCCAGGTGCGCGGCGAGGGCGTCCACCTCGGCGGCCAGCTCCTCCAGCAGGTGTACCGCCCGGTGGTCAACAAGCGCGTGCACCGCGTCCAGCCGCAGCCCGTCGGCGTGGTAGTCGCGCAGCCACATGAGTGCGCTGTCTATCACGTACCGGCGTACGCCGTCGGAGAGCGGGCCGTCGAGGTTGAGCGAGCGCCCCCAGGTGTTGGCGCCCTCGGCGAGGTAGGGCGCGAACAGGGGGGCGTACGCGCCGGAGGGGCCGAAGTGGTTGTACACCGCGTCGACGACGACGGCCAGCCCGCGCGCGTGGCAGGCGTCGACGAGGCGCTTGAGCCCGTCCGGCCCGCCGTACGGCTCGTGCGGTGCGTACCAGCAGACCCCGTCGTAGCCCCAGTTGTGGGTGCCGTTGAACGCGTTCACCGGGAGCAGCTCGACCGTGGTGACGCCGAGGTCGACGAGGTGGTCGAGGCGGGTGATGGCCGCGTCGAACGTGCCCTCCGGGGTGAACGTGCCGACGTGCAGCTCGTACAGCACGCTGCCGGGCAGGGCGCGGCCGGTCCAGCCGGCGTCGGTCCACCGGAACGCGGAGTGGTCGTAGATCCGGCTGGGCCCGTGCACCCCGTACGGCTGCCAGGGCGAGCGCGGGTCGGGCAGCGGCTCGTCCCCGTCGTCCAGCAGGAAGGCGTAATCGGTGGCGGGCGCCGTTGCCCGCCACCAACCGTCCTCACCCAGGGTGAGGTCCTGGTCCCGCCCGCCGTCCAGGCGCACACGTACCCGGGACCGCTCCGGCGCCCACACGGCGAACTCGGCCATGGCCCCTATCCTGCCCGTTGCGACAGCTTTTATCCGGGTTTACGGCCTCACGCTGTCCGGCGACGCAGCGTTTACGGCCTCACGCTGTCCGGCGACGCAGCCACACCGCGCTGAACGGGCCGACGTGCACCTTCGCCGACTGCGGGTGGCCGTCCGCCGGGGCGCCGTCCGCGTCGACGCCGCCGAGGTTGCCCACGCCGGATCCGCCGTACGCGTGCGCGTCGGTGTTGACGACCTCTTCCCAGCGACCGCCCTCGGGCAGCCCGACCTGGTACCCGGTCCGTGCCACCCCGGAGAAGTTGACCACGCAGGCGAGCGTCTCCCCCTCGGCGTACCGCAGGAACGACACGACGTTGGCTGCGCGGTCGTCGTGCCGGATCCAGCCGAACCCTTCTCCGAGGGTGTCCTTTGCCCACAGGGCGGGCGACTCCCGGTACACCCGGTTGAGGTCACGCAGCAGTGCGGGCGTGCCCTCGCCGGTCAGCGACCAGTCCAGCCCGCGGGCCTCGCTCCACTCCCGGTCGTCGGCCAGCTCGCAGCCCATGAAGAGCAGCTGCTTGCCGGGGAACGCCCACATGTACGCCAGGAACCCGCGCAGCCCGGCCAGCTTCTGCCAGCGGTCGCCAGGCATCTTACCGATGAGCGAGCCCTTGCCGTGCACCACCTCGTCGTGGCTGATCGGCAGCAGGAACTGCTCGTCGAACGCGTACACGCTCGGCCAGGTCACCTCGTCGTGGTGGAAGGTGCGGTGCACCGGGTCGCGGGCGATGTACGCGAGGGTGTCGTGCATCCAGCCCATGTTCCACTTCAGGCCGAAGCCGAGGCCGCCCCAGTCGACCGGCCGCGAGACGCCGGGCCACGCGGTCGACTCCTCCGCGATCATCACGACGCCGGGGTGCTTGCGGTACACCGTGGCGTTCAGCTCGCGGAGCATGTCGATGGCCTCGAGGTGCTCCCGCCCGCCGTACGCGTTCGGCTCCCACTGGCCGTAGCCGCGCGAGTAGTCGAGGTACAGCATCGAGGCGACCGCGTCCACCCGCAGCCCGTCGATGTGAAACTCCTCGAGCCAGTACAGCGCGTTGGCGACGAGGAAGTTGCGCACCTCCCACCGGCCGTAGTTGAACACCAGCGAGCCCCAGTCGGGGTGCTCGCCCCGCCGCGGGTCCGGGTGCTCGTACAGGCAGGTGCCGTCGAACCGGGCCAGCGCCCAGTCGTCCTTCGGGAAATGCGCCGGCACCCAGTCCAGCAGCACGCCGATGCCGGCCTGGTGCAGGCGGTCGACGAGGTAGCGGAACTCGTCCGGCGTCCCGAACCGGGCCGTCGGCGCGTAGTAGCCGGTCACCTGGTAGCCCCACGAGCCGCCGTACGGGTGCTCGGCCACGGGCAGCAGCTCGACGTGTGTGAAGCCGAGGTCGGTCACGTACCCCACGAGCTGGTCGGCCAGCTCCACGTAGGACAGACCGGGGCGCCACGAGCCGAGGTGCACCTCGTACACGGACATCGGCCGCGCGTGGTGGTCGGTGTGGCGGGCGTCCACCCAGGCCGCGTCGCCCCACTCGTACACCGAACGCTCGATCACCGACGCGGTCAGGGGTGGCACCTCGGTCGCCCGCGCGAGCGGGTCGGCCTTGTCCACCCAGCGGCCGTCGGCGCCGTGGATCCGGTACTTGTACCGGTGACCGGGCGCGGCGCCGTCGACGTGCCCGGACCACACACCGCTTTCGCCGAGCCGCTCGAGCGGCACGCCCGACCAGCCGGTGAAGTCGCCGATCACCTGGACCTCACGCGCGTTGGGTGCCCAGACCGCGAACCGCGTCCCGGCATCCTCGACGTGCGCGCCGAGTACTTCCCAAAGCCGCTCGTGCCGGCCCTGGCCGATGAGGAAAAGATCGAAGTCACTGATCCGGGAGAGAGTACTCAGCATCAGGCGACCGCCAACAGGTTGCCCTCGCGGATGTTCAGGGTCGGACGGCCCTGCGCCATCCGGGCCTCGGCCTGCGCCGCGTTGAACGCCGGCGCCTGCGCGATCGCCGCGGAGTAGACGGCCGACGTGTGGGCCGCGATCGAGGCCCAGCCGTACCGCTCGTGCACCATCGCACGGGCGCGGCCGGCCATCTCGCGAGCCTGATCGGCGTCGGACAGCAGCGTGCCGATCGCGTCGGCCAGCGCGTCCGGGTCCTTGGCCGGGAACGTCATGCCGTTGATACCCGGCGTGACGAACTCGGCCAGCCCGCCGGTCGAGGCGACCGCGAGCGGCGCGCCGGCCGCCGCGCCCTCGAGCGCGACCATGCCGAACGGCTCGTAGATGCTCGGCACCGCGAAGCAGTCCGAGGCGGCGATCACGGCGGGCAGGTCGGTGCCGCCGAGGAAGCCGGGGAACGTGACCGTCTGGCCCAGGCCGAGGCGGTGGATGTCCGCCTCGAGCTCCGGCCTGTACGGGCCGTCGCCAGCGATCACCAGGCGTAGGCCGGGGTGCCGGTCACGCAGCTTGGGCAGGCTGGCGATCAGGTCCTGCACGCCCTTCTCGTACACAAGGCGGCCGGCGAAGGTGAGCAGCGGGCCGTCACCGGCGAACCGCCGGCGGGCCGAGGCGACGGCGTCCGCCGGCACCTGCCAGCGGTCGGTCTCCACGCCGTTAGCCACCACGTCGAGGCGCTGGGTGGGCAGGTCGAACAGGCGGTTGACCTCCCACTTCATGTACTCGGAGCAGACGATGACGCGGGCCGCCTCCTGGCCGAGCCACCACTCGACGGAGTGGATGGCCTTGTTCATCTCGTCGGGCAGCCAGCCCTGGTGGCGGCCGGCCTCGGTGGCGTGGATGGTCGCCACGAGCGGCAGGTCCAGGTGCTCCTTGAGCGTGATCGCGGTGTGCGTGACAAGCCAGTCGTGGGCGTGGATCACGTCGTAGTCGCCGGACTCCGCGGCGCGCAGCGCGGCCCGGGTCAGCGTGTGGTTGAACGCCATCGTCCAGGCCAGCAGCGAGGGCGTGGCCAGCGGGAAGACCGGCGGGTCCTCGGGGGCGCGGACGATGCGCACACCCTCGGCGTACTCCTCCAGGGGAGCGCCGGGCGCGTGCCGGGTGACGACGGTGACCTCGTGGCCGGCGGCGGCCAGGGTGGTCGAGAGGTGGTGCACGTGCCGCCCGAGGCCACCCACCAGGACCGGCGGGTACTCCCAGGAGAGCATCAGGATGCGGCGGCGCCCGTCGGGCGCGCTGCCGTGGTGGCTCGGGGTCTGCGGGAACGTCGGGGCGGTCGGGGAGGGACGGAAGGCGCCGTCGGTGGGCTCGACCCGCAGGGTCACACTCTTCTCCTTCTTCGCGAAACAGGCATGGACGTACGCCAGCCGGCGCCTGTGGCGGCAGTGCGTGAAAATTTATGGCCGAGCGGCCACGTATAGGAAAAGCCATCCGTGTTTCGCCCGCATTCCGGGGGCGTGTAAAGGTGAGCGACGACACGCCGCACTCGCCCCGATTAGGCCCCAGTGCAGCCTGAGTGTGCTCCAGCGCACCTTCACAAGCCACTTGCGCCCCCACTAACACACCCACCCAGCGACCCTACGCGCGGGGCAGCGCGACACCGCCCCGACGGGCGAGCCTGAAGGGATGCCCCTACCTCCCCGGCGCCCCGCCGCGCTGGCCGGCAAGATCTTCCTGGCGCGCGACGCGCTGGCGCGGAAGTTGTTGACCCCCGCCGAACTGCGCAGCGCCGCCTGGCGACCGCTGTTTCGCGGGGTCTACGCGGACGCCTCGCTCACGATCAGCCACCGGCATCGGTGCCTCGCGGTGTGCCGGTACCTGCTGCCGTCCGGCGGCGCGGTCGCGGGCCGGTCAGCGGCCGCGCTGTACGGCGCCGGCACCGCCACGACCGACGAACCGGTACAGGTCGTGGTACCCCGCAAGATCCGCTTCGGCCCGTTCAGCGGCCTGGACGTGCACGGTGCCGACCTGATCGACGGCGACGTGCGGGATCTGGCGGGCGTGCGGGTGACCACCCCGGTCCGTACCTGCTGGGACCTCGCCCAGTGGCTCGACCTGGTCGAGGCCGTGGTCATCGTCGACATCCTCGTCCAACGCCGGCTCGTGACCGTGGCCGACCTCGAGGCGTACGCCACCACCCGCCGGGGAGCCCGCGGCTGGCGCCGACTGCTGCGCGCGGCCACCCTCGCCGACCCCGGCGCCGAGTCGCCACAGGAAAGCCGCCTACGGGTACGACTCGTACTGGCCGGCGTACCCGCCCCGGTCACCCAGTACGTCATCGAGCGCGACGGCCGCTTCCTGGCCCGCGTCGACCTCGCCTGGCCCGACCAGAAAGTAGCCGTGGAATACGACGGCCTCTGGCACGCCGCCCACGACCAGATCCACCGCGACCGCCAACGCCTCAACCGCCTCCTCGGCGCCGACTGGCTAGTCCTCCACGTCACCTCCAAGCGCCTGGCCGAAGACTTCGACACCTTCGCCGCAGAGCTCCGAGCCGCCCTCCGCCGCCGCACCCGCGCATGATCCAAACAATATCCCTGTTTTTGCTGCCTCCCGGTGCCGTTGAGGCAGCAAAAACAGGGATTTTGTTGCCGTGACCGGTTCGGTACGCGTGTGACGGGGGTCGCTCTTGATGTGGGCCAGGTGACATGACAGCATGAGCCGAAATCAAACTGAACAGTTTGGTTTGGCTAGCCGGTCCAGGCGAGCCGCACGGGGGCATTGGGGGGTGTCGTGGAGCTCGACTCGCGGCGGGCCCAGGCGAAGCGGGAGCAGATCCGCCAGGGCGCGCTCGCGGCGTTCCTCGAGTCCGGTGTCTCCGGCACGAGCATGGACCACGTGGCGGCCTGCGCAGGCGTGTCCAAGCAGACGCTGTATGTGTACTTCCGCAGCAAAGAAGATCTGCTCGTCGACGTGCTGGGCGGCATCGTCGCCTCGCTCGACGAGCGGGCGCCGCTGCTGGCCGACCGCACCGTGACCGACCGCGAGCACCTGCGGGAGGTGCTCTCCGAGGTGGCCTGGGTGATGGTCAGGCACCTCATGAGCGACGAATACCTGGCCCTGTTCCGCATCTTCATCGCGGAGATGGCCACCACGCCAGGGCTCCTGGCGATCTGGAGGGAGACCGTTCCGGCCCGTTTCCTCGCCCGCGTAGAGGCCGTGCTACAGCGGGCCCGGGAGGCGGGAGTGATCCGCGACGTCGACCTCGACCTCGCGACCCGGCTTTTCATCGGGCCGATGATGACCTTCGTGTTTCTCGATGGGCTGGCCCGTCCGGGCGAGGTCCTCGTTCCGAATCGCAAGCGGCTCGACCAGATCGTCGAGCTCTACCTGCGCGCCGTAACTTGAGCCCCCGGAGGTCGGCCGACATGTCCTTCGATCTTGATCACTACAAACAGACCGCCAAGGCCGTCGACGTCGACGACATCGACTTCGATGACTTCCGTGACCAGCCCCTCTCCGACGACGCCATCCGCTGCCTGCACTACATGACCGACGTCGAGACGCACACCGTCTGCTACCTGCGCGACCTGCTGGTCACCCCCTCCCACCAGAACCCCCGGATCACCGCGTTCCTTACTATGTGGAACTTCGAGGAGTACTGGCACGGCGACGTCATCGACCGGATCCTGGCGGTGCACCACGAGGTCAACGGGCTGCCCCGGCACCGCTCGGTGCGCCTGTCACAGGGCTTCAAGGGAAACGTGGTCACGCCCATCACGCAATGCCTCGCCGCGGCCGTCGTCGGCGAGGATTTCATCGCCACGCACATGACATTCGGCGCGGTCAACGAGTGGTCGGCGCACGCCGCGTACGGCAGGTTGATCGAGCTTGAACGGCATGCGACGCTGACGAAGATTCTGCAGCGAATTCAGCAACAGGAGAGCCGACACTTGGCGTTTTACATGTCCGAGGCCCGGGAGCGGCTGGAGAAAAGCCGCAAGGCCCAGCGGGTGACCCGCTTCGCACTGAGGCGGCTGTGGGCCCCGGTCGGCTCTAGCATCTCGCCGAAGCCGGAGACCCGGTTCGTCCTCAACCACCTGCTCGGTGGCGAAGGTGGAGGCAAGATCGTGAAGATGCTCGACTCCAAGGTCGACAAGCTGCCCGGCCAGGAAGGGCTGAGCGTTGTCGCCAAGGCCATGAAGGCGTTCGGCGTCCGGGTCGCGGCAGCGTGAGCGTGAGCGATCATCTGCGCGGGCAGCACATCCTCCTGACCGGGGGCACCGGGTTCCTCGGTCAGGCGCTGCTGGAGAAGCTGCTGTCGACGTACCCGGAGACGCGGGTGACGCTGCTGGTCCGGCGGCGCGGCAGCTCGTCCGGTACCGACCGGCTGGCCACGCTGCTCAAGCGGCCGGTCTTCGCCAAGTGGCGGGAGGCGGTCGGGCCGGAGGCGGCCGCGGCCATCGTCGCCGAGCGGGTCAGTGTCATCGACGCCGAGCTGGGCAACACGGACGTGCGCCTGCCCAGCGACATCGACGCGGTGATCCACGCGGCCTCGACCGTCTCCTTCGACCCGCCGATCGACGACGCCTTCCGCACCAACGTGCAGGGCGTGGTCGACCTCTACGAGGCGGTGAAGGCGAGCGGCGCCACCCCGCACGTCGTGCACGTGTCCACGGCGTATGTGGCGGGGGCGCGCAAGGGTGTCGTACCCGAGCGATCGCTGGACCACGACGCGGACTGGCGGATCGAGCTGGCCGCCGCCCGCGCGGCCCGGGAGAGCGTGGAGTGGGACTCGCGCCGGCCCGCGGTGCTCAAGCGGGCCATCGCGGAGGCCCGCAAGGTCCACGGCAAGTCCGGGCCGCAGAGCACCGCGACCGCCGCCGAGGAGCGGCGGGTCGAGTGGGTGGAGAAGCAGCTCGTCGAGTACGGGCGGCTGCGCGCGCAGAGCGTCGGGTGGCCGGACGTGTACACGTTCACCAAGGCGCTCGGCGAGCGGGTGGCCGAGGAGACGCTGACCGGCGCGATGCCGCTGTCCGTGGTGCGGCCGGCGATCGTGGAGAGCGCGCTGCGGTACCCGTTCCCCGGCTGGATCGACGGCTTCAAGATGGCCGACCCGCTGGTCCTGGCGTTCGGCCGGGGCATCCTGCCGGAGTTCCCCGGCCTGCCCGACGGCGTGCTCGACGTGATCCCGGTGGACATCGTGGTCAACGCGACCCTCGCCGTGGCCGCCGCTCCCCCGCCCCCGGAGACGCCGGCGTACTACCACGTCGGCTCCGGCGCCCGTAATCCGCTGACGTTCCGGGCGATGTACGACAGCGTGAAGGAGTACTTCACCGACCACCCGATGCCCGACGGCGGCCGTGGCCAGATCAAGGTGCCGGACTGGACGTTCCCGGGCGCGCGGCGGGTCGAGCGGCAGCTGCGCACCGGCGAGCGGGTGATGTCGGTGGCGCAGAAGGCGCTGCTGTCCGCCCCGGCCAACAAGCGCACCCGCCGCTGGCAGGACGACCTCACCCGGCAGCAGGACCAGCTCGACTTCCTGCGCAAGTACGCCGACCTGTACGGCGTCTACACCGAGGCCGAGGTCATCTACACCGACACGAAGCTGCTCGCGCTGCACCGCTCGCTGCCCGGCGACCGGGTCGAGGCGCACGGCTTCGACGCGGCGACCATCGACTGGTACCACTACCTCCAGGAAGTGCACTACCCGGCGATCACCGCCACGATGCGCAAGGCGACCGCCGGGCGGCGCACCAGCAGCAACGCGCTGCCGCCGCTGCGCCAGTCGCCCAACGGCGGCGACGTGGTGGCGGTGTTCGACCTGGAGGGCACGCTCGTCGCGTCCAACGTGATCGAGACGTACCTGCTGGCCCGCCTCTGCGACCTGCCCCGCTCCGGCTGGCCGGGCGAGATCGCCGACCTGGTCCGCAAGCTGCCCCGCTACATGGCGGCCGAGCGGCGCGACCGGGGCGAGTTCCTGCGCACGTTCATGCGTCGGTACGCCGGCGCCGACGAGGCCGGCCTGGCCCGCATCGTCGCCGAGCGGCTCGGCGACGCGCTGCTGCGCCGCTCCCACCCGGAGGCGATCCGCCAGGTACGCAAGCACCGCGCGGCCGGGCACCGCACGATCCTCATCACCGGTACGGTCGACGTGCTCGTCCAGCCGATCGCCGGGCTCTTCGACGAGGTGGTGGCGAGCCGGCTGCACATGCGCGACGGCCGCTACTCCGGCTTCCTGGAGGCGCCGCCGCTGGTCGGCGAGGCCCGGGCGGCCTGGCTGCGGCGGTACGCGGAGAATGCCGGCGCCGACCTGCCGGCCAGCTACGCGTATGGCGACAGCTACTCGGACCGGCCGCTGCTGGAGGCCGTCGGCAACCCGGTGGCGGTCAACCCCGACCCGCACCTGTACCGGCACGCCAAGTCCCGCCGCTGGGCGGTGGCGCAGTGGAAGGCGTACACCCTGCCGGCCGGTGACGTCTTCCTGGAGACAGTTCCGTGAACCTGAATCTCGAGTACCACCGTTCGCCGATCCGCTACATCACCTCGCGGACCGCGACCGGCACCATCGCGACCGGCCGCGCCGCCGGCTGGTGGGCGGCGAACATGTCGCCGGTCCGGCTGGTCAACCGCCCCGACCCGCGCCTGCCCGGTCCCGGGTGGACGCGGGTCAAGCCGCTGCTGTCCGGCATCTGCGGCTCCGACCTGGGGCTGCTGACCGGCCGCAACTCGCCGTACCTCAGCGCCTTGATCTCCTTGCCCTTCACCCCGGGGCACGAGGTGGTCGGCGAGACCCTAGACGCGCTGCCCGACCTGCCGAAGGGCAGCCGCGTCGTGCTCGACCCGGTGCTCGGCTGCGTCCCCCGGGCCGTCAAGCTCTGCCCAGCGTGCGAGGCGGACCAGCACAGCCGCTGCGACCACATCACCTCCGGCATGGTCTCGGCCGCGCTGCAAACCGGCTTCTGCGCGGACACCGGCGGCGGCTGGAGCCGGATGTTCGTGGCGCACGGCAGCCAGCTGCACAAGGTGCCGGACGAGATCGACGACGAGCGGGCCGTACTCGTCGAGCCGCTCGCCTGCGCGATCCACTCGGTGCGCCGCATCCCGATCCCGGACGGCGCGAGCGTGCTCGTCGTCGGCGCCGGTACGGTTGGGCTCTTCACCACGCTGGCGCTGCGCGAGTACACGAAGGCCGGCCCGATCTACGTGATCGCCCGGTACGGCCACCAGCGCGAGCGGGCCCGCGAGATGGGCGCCACCGAGGTGCTCTCCTCCGACCGGGCGGCGCGCGCGTTGCGCCGCGCGACCGGGGGCTTCCTGGCCCGGCCCGAGCAGGGCGCCGAGTTCCTGCTGGGCGGCACCGACATCGCGTTCGACTGCACGTCCGGCTCCGGTCTGGACACCGCGCTGCGGGTGGTACGCGCCGGCGGTACCGTGCTGTTGTCGGGAATGCCCAACGCCAGCGTCGACCTGACGCCGGCCTGGTTCCGGGAGCTCAACCTCGTCGGGGCGTATGCCTCTGGCGGTGGCGACTTTCCAGACGCGATGGCGCTCGCGAAGTCCGCGCCGCTGACCGGCTACGTCGATGCCACATACCCGCTCTCGCGCTGGCGGGACGCGATCGGCCACGCCAGCTCCTCGGGGCGGCTGGGGTCGATCAAGGTGGCGTTCGACCCGACCAAGGATCAATAGGGAGACACCCGAGATGAGTAGGCCAGGATTCGTCCTCGAAGTGGACGAACGCACTCCAGCGCTGCTGATGCACGAAGGCGAGGGTTTCCGCCTGGAGAAGCTGCCGCTCGGCAGCCGGGTGATCTACCCGCCGGAGTCGCTGCCCGGCATGCGCGACGTCGACGGCGAGATCCGCCGCGCGCTGGACAACCCGCTGGGCCGCGAGCCGCTGCGCGAGCTGCTCTACCCGGGCATGCGGCTGACGATCGTCTTCGACGACCTGTCGATCCCGCTGCCGCCGATGCGCACGCCGGACATCCGCCAGCGGGTGATCGAGCAGGTGCTGGAGCTGGCCGCGGCCAAGGGTGTCGACGACGTCGAGCTGATCGCCGGTAACGCGCTGCACCGCCGGATGACGCCGGCCGAGCTCAAGCGCACGGTCGGCGAGCGGGTGTACCGCTCGTTCTTCCCCCGCCACCTGCGCAACCACGACGCCGAGGACAAGGCCAACCTCACCGAGATCGGCCACACGAAGCACGGCGAGGTCGTCGAGATCAACCGGCGTGCCGCCGAGAGCGACCTCATCGTGTACGTCAACATCTCGCTCACCGCGATGAGTGGCGGACCCAAGTCGGTGTCGGTGGGGCTCGCCTCGTACCGCAGCCTCAAGCACCACCACAACGTGCACACGCTGCGGCACTCGCGCTCGTTCAACGACCCGGCGAACTCGGCGATGCACCACTCGTACGACCGCATGGCCGGCCTGCTCGGCGACAGCCTCAAGATCTTCCAGATCGAGACGACGGTCAACAACGACACGTTCCCCACGCAGCTCGGCTTCCTGAACAAGCGCGAGTGGGAGTGGTCGCTGAAGGACCAGGCCGCGTACCTGGCGGTGAAGCGGGCCAACGACCTCGCCCCGCCGAAGCGGCGCCGGCAGATCTGGCACAAGACCGCCTCGCCGTACGGCATCACCTCGGTCACCGCGGGCGACCCGATCCAGGTGCACGAGGTCACGATGCGCCACGTGCTGCGGCAGCAGCTGACCGAAGTGGACGGTCCGGCGGACATCGGCATCTGGGGCCTGCCGTACATCTGCCCGTACAACGTCAACTCGATCATGAACCCGATCCTGGTGATGTCGCTCGGGCTCGGCTACTTCTTCAACCTGTACCGCAACCAGCCGATCGTCCGCCCCGGCGGCGTGGCGATCTACTACCACCCGGTGCGCAACGAGTTTCACCCGGTGCACCACCCCAGCTACATCGACTTCTTCGAAGAGGTGCTCGCCGAGACCACCGACCCGGTGGCGATCGAGACGAAGTACGAGGAGCAGTTCGCCACCGACCCGTGGTACACCCACCTGTACCGCAACAGCTACGCCTACCACGGCGTGCACCCGCTCTACATGTGGTACTGGGGCGCGCACGCGCTGGAGCACCTCGGCGAGGTCATCTTCGTCGGCGGCGACCGCAAGACCACGGCCCGCATGGGCTTCCGCTCGGCGTCCACATTGAACGACGCGCTGGAGATGGCGCGGGAGCGGGTGGGCGGCTCGCCGACCATCAACTACCAGCACGCGCCGCCGCTGACGATGGCGGACGTACGGTGAGGGGTTCCTTTCCATGGGCTTGATGAAGGACATCCGGATCCTCACCGGTGGCCGTGACTGGCGCGGGCGTTCGCGTACGCCCCGCTCGGCGGCCGCGCACGAGCCGCCGGAGCCGCCCCGCGAGTTCCCGACCGGCTGGGCCCGCACGCCGATGGCGCAGAACGCGCGGCGGATGATCCAGCGCGGCGTGCTGACCCCGTTGACGTGGAGCCAGACCCGCCCGGAGATCCAGGGGCGGGACGGTCTCGCCGGCCTCAAAGGCCCGGTCGTGTTCGTGGCCAACCACAGCAGCCACCTGGACACGCCGCTGATCCTCGGCTCGCTCCCCCGCCACCTGGGCGAGCGCGTCGCGGTCGGCGCGGCGGCGGACTACTTCTTCGACGCCCGCGTGCGCGCGGTCGTGACGGCGCTGGTGTTCAACGCGTTCCCGGTCGAGCGGCACCGCTCCCGCCGGCTGCGCAGCCTGGCGCCGTTCCTGCTGGCCCGAGGGTGGAGCCTGCTGCTCTTCCCGGAGGGTACCCGCAGCGAGGACGGCTGGATGTCCCCGCTCCGGCTCGGCGCGGCCCACCTGTGCGTGACGCAGGGCGTGCCGATGGTGCCGATCGGGCTGCGCGGGACCTACGCCGCCATGCCGCGCGGCCGCAACTGGCCGGTGCCCGGCCGCGCCCGCGTGGTCGTCCGGTTCGGCCACCCGCTGCACCCGCAGGCCGGCGAGGGCGCCCGCGCCTTCAACGCCCGGATGGCCGACTCGCTCGCACAGCTGTGGGCCGAGGAGGAGCTGGGCTGGTACGGCTCACTGCGCGCCCAGGCCAAGGGCGAACTCGCCCTCCCAAGCGGCCAGCAGTTCCCAACCGGCTCGTGGCGCCGCACCTGGGAGTCAACCCGCCCGCTCGGCGCCAGCGCCCCCCGCCCCACCTGGGACGACTAGCGCCTCTGTCCACAATGGGTGGCCGCCGGGACCGGTCCAGGACAAAGAGATTTGAGCTACCGCGACGTCCGCGGTGGTCCAGACCGCTGCTCCCGCGGCCTCACCCTCCGCGGTCCACAATCCACCCCCGGCCGGCACAGCCCGGGGGCGGCGGCGCTATCCGCCCCAGCAAGACGCACAGAGCGGGGCCGCCCGAACGTCGAACGCCGCCCGGCCCAAGGGGCCGCCACCGGCCGCGCCATGTGTCGCGGTTCGCAGATGGTGGCGCCCCTTCCGCTTGGGGTTGGGGTTGGGGTCGGGGCTTGTCCACAGTGGCGCTTGAGCGGGACTACTTCGCCGATTTGTCCGCATTGCCCAGCCCCACAACCAGGTGATACCGGCCCACGACAACCACGCAGACCTGGTTCCCTTGATCAGCGCGTTGCGGCCGGAGCGAGCCAGCGATCGTGGTACTCAGCTGTCGTTATGGGGACAGCGAAATACCACGATCTGCTCGGTGGCGCCGACTGTAGCGCCGATCAAGGAAAACGAGCGACCGAGAGTCCGTTGTTGCCGCCAGCGCAACGGGCAATGCACCCAAACGGGCGCTGAGCGCTCAAGACTCGGCGCAGGCCACACACACCCCCTCTCGGTGCCGTCCCGTCGGCCCTCGACCCGCTAGTTCTTGGAGCAGGCCAACGCCCGGAGCGCCACCACATGCAAACCAGAACAAACAGCACAAACGCTGGCGCCCCGGGCGTTGGCCTGCTCTGCTCATAACGGGTCGAGGACCGACGGGACGGCACTACCCCCATCCCGGAGGCCGGAGATCCCCGCCGGAGGCAAAAAACGGGGTAACCACAACCCCGAACGACACAGAACGACCGCACCAACCCTGACACCGAAGTGGCTCAGGGCTTTCAGGGCCGAAGCCCCAGACCCGCACCGACGAGACCGAACCTCCACGCAAAGACGCCGATCATGGCCGATGGCCGCGGACTTCCCTCGATCGACGCACCAGCGTCGTATCGCGCAGCGACCGTGGCGAGATCGCGCGCGCCTGGTGGGCTGCGGCCTTGCCGCCGGCCTTGCCGGCCGGGGTTGTTTGTGGACCGCGGAGGGTGAGGCCGCGGGAGCAGCGGTCCGGACCACTGCGGACATCGCGGTAGCCCAAGTCTGTCTCTTGGAACAGATCGTGGACCAGAGCTAGCGGGACAGCAGCTGGACGATCCGCTCGGCCTGGGGTGTGCGGAGCCGCACGTCCACGTGGCCGGACGCGGCGGTGTTGGTCGCGCCGGCGTCGTATGTGAAGCGCACCCGGCCGGGGCGCTCGGCCCGGACCTCAATGGTGGCCCAGATCGGGTGGGCGAGCGGCACATCGATGTGCCGCATGTGGTTGGCCCACACCACCAGGCGGTTTGGTGCGAGGGCGATCGCGCCGGCCGCGGGCTCGCGGCTCCAGGATGTGTACTCGCGCGCCGATCGGTATCGGCGGTAGGTAACTGTCCCGAGCAGCTCTTCCTCGAGCACCAGGAGGTCGGTCGCGGCCAGCTCGGCGCGGAGCTGGTCGGGCAGGCGCCCTGAGCGGCCACCGGCTAACGCGCGCAGGAACCAGTCCACCCGCCGGACGCTAGCGGAGCCCTACAAGCTCTCAGGCCAGCGTCAGCGTGAGGGTCGCCGCGTACGAGCCCGGGGCGGTGGTGTCCGGGATGCTCAGCGTCAGGCCGGCAGCGCAGGTGAACGTACCCGCGCTGCCGCCGGCCGAGGCGGAGCAGAGGGTGACGCCGTCGGCGAGGCCACCCGGCGCCGTGCCCGGGGCGAACGGTGAGCGAGAAGGCGCCCGGCTTCGCGCCGCCTCAGTCCCTGCGGAAGATGACCACGAGCACGCGGAGTACGAGCACGACGGCGACCACCAGCAGGCAGTAGCCGAGCAGCGGGAAGAGGCCGAGTCCGTCGGTGACCCGCGGGCCGTCACCCATGCCCAGCAGGAGTACCGCCATCAGACCGGCCGCCGCACCGATCACGGTCAGCAGCGCGCGGTGCAGCAGCCCGGTCACGAGTTGCCGGTCCTGGTCGTCGGCGAACAGCCGTACGTTCACCCGCAGCCGCCCCTGTTCGAGCGCCTCGCCGATCCGGTCCACCCGGCGCGGCAGTCGGCGCAGTACAGGCAGCAGCGCGGCCAGCTCCTCCTGAAGCGTGCCGGGGAGCCGGTCGGGCCCGAGCGCCTCGGCGAGCCGCCGGCCACCGGCCGAACGTGCGTACCCGATGAGGTCGAAGCCGGGCTTGAGCAGGGCGAGCGTCCCCTCCAGCGTGGCGAACGCCCGGAACACCGCCGCGACCGCCGGCGGCACGCCAAGCCCGTACGAGGTGAATGTGCGCAGCAGGCCCGCGACGGCGGTGGCGCCGGCGGTGCTCCCGGGCGCGGCGTACCGGACGATCAGCGCGCCCAGCGCCCGTTGCAGCTCGCGCTCGTCGATGGTCTCCGGCCGGTCGACGAGCTGGAGCAGCGCATCGCTCACCGCGACCGAGTCGCCCCGCCCGAGCGCGCCGAGCAGCTGGCCGACCGCCAGCCTGGACGCGGTGTCGAGGCGGCCCACCGAGCCGAGGTCGAGCATGCCGAGCGAGCCGCCGTCGGCGACGAGCAGGTTGCCCGGGTGCAGGTCCACATGGAACAGCCCGTGTACG
This sequence comes from Phytohabitans flavus, assembly GCF_011764545.1. Taxonomy (GTDB): domain Bacteria; phylum Actinomycetota; class Actinomycetes; order Mycobacteriales; family Micromonosporaceae; genus Phytohabitans; species Phytohabitans flavus. The sequence continues at coordinate 4,073,966 of NZ_AP022870.1, forward strand.
AGTACCTGGTCGAGCATCGTGTCGAGCAGCCCGGCGGCGAGCGCGGCCCGACGCTCGTCGCCGAGCCGTTCGAGCAGGGGCTTGGCCGAGCCCAGCGGGGTACCCGGCAGGCGCTCCATCACCAGGACCCGCTCGGAGCTGAGCGCCGGGTACGGTGCCGGCACCCGCACGCCCCGGTCCGGCGACGCGGCGAGCGCGGCGGCCATGGCCTGGAGGTTGTCCCGCTCGACCGTGAAGTCCAGCTCCTCCCGCAGCGCCTCGGCGAAGCCCGCGACGAGCCGCCGCGCCCCGAACGCCCGGCTCCACGCGGTTCGCGCTTCGAGCGTCCGCGCGAGCCGCTCCAGGATGTCGAGGTCGCGCTCCACGACGGTGGCGACCCCCGGGCGGCGTACCTTGACCACGACCTCGCTGCCGTCCGGCAGCCGCGCCGCGTGGACCTGCGCGACCGATGCGGCGGCCAGTGGCTCGTGGTCGATCCACGCGAACGCCTCTTCGACCGGCCGCCCCAGCTCCGCCGCGAGTACCCCGGCCACCTCCACCCACGGCACCGGCGCCGCCCGGTCCTGGAGCGTGGTCAACTCGTCGACGAACTCGGCCGGCAGCATGTCCCGCCGCGTGGACAGCTGCTGGCCGAGCTTGACGAACGTCATGCCGCCCTCGTCGAGCGCCATCCGCAGCGAACGCCCCAGCCGCCGCCGCGAGGCCGCCGACGTCGGCCCCTGGTCGCCCCGCCCGCGCAGGAACCGCCCCAGCCCGTGCCGCAGCACGATCCGCGTGATGGTGAGGTAGCGGCGGATGCGGGCCAGCCGCCGTACGGCGCCGCGCCAGAGCTCCACCGGCCCGGGCAGGGATCCGGTCGGGAGCAGCACTTCGAGGATGACGAGCGCCACCATGGCCAGCAGGGCGGCGATGACGACGCCCACGAGCCCCAGCAGCAACGCCTCCCCGGAGCTGAGAGTTGCCGGGTCGTCGGGCGCGAGCGCCTGGAGGATCGGCGGGGTGGCGAAAAGGACGAGGACGGCGGCGAGGATCGTGCGGACCGGCCCGAGCCGCACCCCGAGCAGCCGCCGGATGACGGCCGCGAAGAACCACACCGTCACGACCATGGTGGGTACGAACAGAATCACCGAGATCGTCGTCTCCACGATCACCGACGATATCGGGGCTAGACCTCTATTGCGCCGCCGACCTCACGCAGGTGATCGCGCAGCGTCCAGCCGGGCTGCTCCTGCCGCCGCGCCAGGAACTCTGTGAACCGCAGCTGGTCGCGCAGGGTCTCGCCGGCTCGGATGCGGTCGGCCTGGCGGCGCTCGGTGTCGCGGATCGCCTCGGCGGCGTCTAGCACCTCGGATACGCGCGACGACGGTACGAACAGCACGCCGTCCTCGTCGCCGAAGACCACGTCGTCGCGGGTGACCGTCCACTCGCCCACCTGGGCCGACGCCAAGGCGCCGTCGGGGCGGGCGTCCAGCCGCAGCGGGCCGGTCGGCAGCGAGCCCAGGCTGAAGAGCGGCAGGCCGATCTCGCGTACGTCCGCCGTGTCGCGGTGCAGGCCCCAGATGACCACGCCGCTCAGCCCGGCCGCCCGCGCCTCGAGTACGGCCAGGTCGCCGACGCAGCTTTCGTCGACGCGACCGCCGTTGTCCACCACAAGCACGTCGCCGGGCTCGGCCAGCTCGTACGCCTCCAGGAACACGTCCACGCTGCCCACGTGCCGGGCCGGCGCCACCCGCCCGGCCAGGCGGTCACCCTGGACGACCGCGCGCAGGCCGGCGGGACCGCAGCGGACCGGTACGCCGGCGCGGATGCAGCCGTCCGCGACGTGGGCGGTGGTCAGCGCGGCGAAGCGGGCGAGCGACTCAGCTGACATTGGCGGCGACGGGAGGTGACGTCGGGATGGCCTGCCGGCGCCGGCGGCGCAGCCACCACCACTCCCCCAGGACGGCCAGCAGCAGGATGGCACCGGTCGAGATGGTCAGCCACTTGCCCAGGTCGTGCCCGCTCGGCGCGTAGCTGAACCGCACCGTGTGCTTCCCCTGCGGCACCGCGACCGCGGCCAGGGCGTGGTCGGCGCGGACCAGGTCGGCCCGCTTGCCGTCGACGGTGACCTGCCACGTCGGCTGGATGGCGTCGGCGAGCACAAGGTATCCAGCACCCTGCGCGTCGACCGTCACCTCCATCTCGTCGAAGCCGTCCTCCACCCACTGGATCTCGGCCGGGGCACCGCTCGCCTCCGCGCCGGGCACGTCGAGCAGGATCTCGTCGGGGGCGAGGGTGCCGGCGGCGAGGCGCTCCATGCGGCGTTTGCCATCGGGCTCGACACTCGTCCGCGACGCCCACCGCACGCGGGGCTGGGCCTTGGTGCGCTCGTAGATGACCGCCGCGTCGTCGAAGACGACGCGCAGGCCGTCGTCGGCGGTACCGACGACCGAAAGCGCCGGCTTGCCGGCCCGGCCGGCCACCCAAAGCGCGGGGCCATCGCGGACGGTGATCTCCGCGGTGAGCGGGCCGCGCGCGTCCTCCGCCGCGAGGGCGACGAAGAACGGACTGCCCTGGGCGATGGTGCGGTCGTAGCGCTCGGCCTTCGCGACGACGGCGCCGCTGGGGTCCTTCAGGGCGATTTCGATCCGGGTACGGTTTGACGGCTTGATGCCCGGCGAGTCCGGCAGGATCGCGATGGCGCGGAGTGGACCGCCAGCCGGGACGGGCACGCTGACCGCCTGGTTGGGCTGGATCAGGAACCTGCTGCCGTCGCCCCGGTCGACCCGCTGCGGGCCCCACGGCACGCGCTCCGGCGGCGTCACGTAGTGGGTGACGCTCATCAGGTCCAGGATCGGGCTGGTGGGCGGGGATCCGTCAAGCGGCTCGGTGCGCAGGTACGTGGCCGGCTTGGGCGGCGGCCTGAACTGCTGGCCCGGCATCTCCTCCAGCAGCTCGGCGAAGCGCGTGTCCACAAAGGAGTGACCGTGCAGCGCGCGCAGCTTGTACTGCATGTGGATGCCGCCGAACACCGCGTTGTCGCTGCCGAACCACCGCTCGTGGTCCAGGTGCGTGGCCAGGTACGTGTGCACGTCCGTGACCGGGTAGAAGTTCTCCTTCTCGGTGCGCGGGTAGTACGGCCGTACCCAGATCAGCGCCTGGACCGCGATGAGCAGCGGGATGAGCCCGGCGATCGCCACCCGGAACATCGGCTTCCGCGGGCCCCACCACAGCAGCGCGGCACACGCCGCCGCGACCGCGACGAACGCCAGCCCCTGAAGCACCTCGATATTCAGCTGGACGCCGGCGGGGCGCATCACGCGGAGGCTGGTGCGGTTGGCCCATGCGGTCTGCGCGACGTCGCGTCCGATCACGTACGCGACCACGCCGCCCGCCCCGACGGCCGCCCACACCGCCACGGCGTAGAGCTTGCGGGCGCGGGAGGTGGCCTCGCTGCGGCGGCGCAGCAGCAGCTCGAACCCGGTCGCGGCGAGCACCGCCACGAGGAAGCCGAGGACGCTGCGGGCCCGCTCGACGGAGTTGTCGGAGAAGAGGTACGGCAGCTTCTGGAGGAGCGCGAGCGGCGGCCCGCCGCCGAAGACCACGATGCCCCAGGCGAGCGTCGCGCCGACGAAGAACGCCCACGTGGCGCGCGGCAGCACCGCGCGGCCGGACCGGGCCAGCGCGACCGCGGCGATGGCGAGCACGAGCACCGCCGCGCCGACGTACGACACTTCCTCCAGGAAGATCCGGATGTGGAAGTAGTTGGGCGGGTTGGCCGGGTCGGTGGTGCCGAACGCGTACGGCGCGATGGAGGTCAGCAGCAGCTCGAACGGGACGTGCTGGTCCGGCGTCTGCTCCCGCCCGCGCACGAGCACGGTGGACATGATGCTCACCCACGGCAGAAGCTGCGCCGCCACGAGCATGACGCCGGCGACCACGCCACCCGCGCCCAGGGCGAGCGTCGCGGCGACCCGGCGCAGCGCGCCCGGATTTTCCGCGAACGCGCGCACGGCCAGGTAGAAGGCGCCGGTGACCAACGCGTATCCGGTGACGGACGGGAAGCCGCCGAGCAGTAGCGCCGCCACCGCCAGCGCCAGCAGGGCCAGCTCGCGCACGCGTCTATATCGCACGATCCGCTCAAGGGCCCAGAAGAGCGCCGGGATGAACGCGGCCACGCGCGACTGCGGCCAGTTTGTCCAGACCACCATGAACGCGCTCGTGGCATACGCGAGGCCGCCGAGCAACGCCGCGGCCCGGCCGAGCCGTAAAAGCCGCAAGAATAAGAAGGTCCCGCCGACCGCCGCGATTATCTCGAGCAGCTTCATGATCGCGGGCGCGAGCCACGCGGGCAGGAACCAGAACGGCAGCGCCACCGGCGAGGTGACCGCCGTGTTCGGCGTACCACCCAGCGGGGTCCCACCCAGCACGTACGGGTTCCAGGAGGCGAACTCGCCGTCCTTGATCGCGTCGCCGAAGAGCCACGCGCTGGGAATCGCGCTGTCGACGGTGTCGCCCATGTTCGAGGTCTGCTGCCCGATGTTCCGCAGCTGGCCGTCGGAATACGGACTCACATGGTTGAGCAACCCTGTCTCGACGAGCGTCGTGCGCCCCCACAGGGGGGAGCCGATGCCGAGCACGGCGAACGCGGCGATGGCAACCACAACCGCGCAGACGATGGGATCGGGCAGGCGTCGCCACCAGCGCGCCGGCCGAGCCGGCGGCGGAGCGGCGGAGGCGTCGGTGCGCTCGACAGCGCCGATGGTCTGGGTGGCCATGACGCCCGGGACGCTATCACGCCGGCATGTGTGGCCGGGTCCCGCCGGGCCGCTACGTCAGCCCGCCGCCCCGGGTGTGCCCTCCGCGTCGGGCGGCGGTGTGCCGTCCGCGGCGGGCTGCGAGGGCTCGCCACCTTCGCTAACGCTGGGCTCCGGCTCGTCCGGCGCGGTCGGCTCGCCGGCCGGCGGGGTCGCCGCCTCCTCGCTCTGCTCCGGCTCGCCGGTCGCACCCTCGGTAGTAGGAGCATTACTCGGCGTCGCGACACCGGTGTCGCGCGGGCGATCCGGCTGCTCCTGCGGCGCCGGGCCGTTCGTGGCCCCGGCGGTGGCGGACGGCGCGGTCGAGTTGACGCCGCCCGCCGGTGGCGAGTTGCCGCTCTCCGGCAGGAAGACCAGGAGCGCGACAAGCGCCAGCGCCGCGACGCCGACGAGCACTCCCGCGATGGCCGCGTTCCGGCGCCGGTTGCCACCGCCGCCGGGGTGTACGGGCGGCAGCGCACCGGTCTCCCGGAGTGCGGCGGGGGCGCGACCGGGACGCCGGCCCGGCCCACGCCGTTGATCCGCCCGTTGCCGGCGAACCCGACCGGCGCGGTCGCATCCGGGTCGTCCGGCAGCTCGGCCGTCGAGTCCAACGGGGCGGCACCGACCGCGGAGAGCGCCGCCGAGGCAAGGGCGGCGCCAGTCGCGTACCGGTCGGCCGGCTCCTTCTCCAGCGCCCGCAGCACCACGGCGCGCACCGCCGGCGGTACGTCCGCGGGCAGCTCGGGCGGCGGCGTGTCGAGGTGCATCATCGCGACCGCGACCGGGTTGTCCCCCATGAAGGGCGGGTGGCCGGCGATCGCGTGGTAGGCGACGGCGCCGAGCGCGTACACGTCGGTGGCCGGCGTCACGGGCTGGCGGCGGGCCTGCTCGGGGGCCATGTAGAGGGCGGTGCCGAGCACGCCCGCATTGGTGCCGGTGACGCTGGTGACGGCGGCCGAGCGAGCCACGCCGAAGTCGAGCAGCACCACGCGCCCGTCCGGGCGGAGCATCAGGTTGCTGGGCTTGACGTCGCGGTGGACGATGCCGCCCTCGTGTACCGCGTCGAGGGCCTGGGCCGCCTCGGCCACGATCCGCATCGCGACGGCCGGGGGCAGCCGCTCCTCGCGGGATATGCGCGCGGAGAGCGGCTCGCCGTCGACGAACTCCATCACCAGGTACGTGGCGCGCCCGCCCTCGGGGAGCTCGCACTCGCCTCGGTCGTACACCTGGACGACGCCGGGGTGGCGTACGGCGGCGAGCATCCGCGACTCGGCCAGGAAGCGCGCTCCGAACCCCGGGTCGGCCGACAGGCTGGGCAGCAGCACCTTGACCGCGACCGTGCGGCCGAGGGTCAGGTCGGTCGCCCGCCACACGTCGCCCATCCCACCGGTGGCGACGCGTTCGTCTAGGCGGTATCGGTCGTCGAGGGACACTCCGGAACGCAGCACGGTCCCATCCGTACCCCAATCCACCCGGGTCCATCCATCCAGAGTGACCCTCGACTCGGCCTTGACAGGCGCTAGGCCCGGCGCCACCGCTCCGGGTCGGCGAGCATCTCGTTCATCGAGCCGGAGCGGAACGGCTCCACCGCCACCTGCGCCCCGTCGAAGCCGGCCGCCCGGATCGCCGCGTGCAGGGCGGCGTCGTCGCGGGCGGCGTCCACCAGGTGGGCGTCCACTTCGAGGCGGGCGGTGGCGCCGAGGTCCCGTACCCGGACATTATGGACATGATGGGCGGCGAGCAGGCGGCGCGCGGCGACCTCCGCGCGCTCCACCCGGGCCAGGCGGGCGGGTGTGATCGCCACGCCGTACGCGATGCGGCTGGACAGGCACGCCGCCGCGGGCTTCTCCGCGGTCCGCAGGTCCCAGGCCCGCGCGAGCGCGCGGACCGCCGCCTTGTCCAGCCCAAGATCAGCCAATGGGGTACGCGCGCCGCGCTCGGCCGCCGCGCGGATGCCGGGCCGGAAGCCGGCCGCGACGTCGGACGCGTTGGTACCGGTGGCAACCGCGTCGAACCCGTGCTCGGCGGCCACCCGCCGGGCGGTGTCGAGCAGCGTGCTCTTGCAGAAGTAGCAGCGGCGCGGCCCGTTCTCCCGGTAGCCGGCCACGTCCATCTCGCGCGTCTCCACGGCGTGGTGCGTCACGCCCAGCCGGGCGCAGAACTCGGCCGCCTCGGCCACCTCCGCCGCCGGCACCGCGGCGGACACCGCCGTGACGGCCGCCACCCCGGCGGGGCCCAGCGCCCGGGCCGCGGCGGCCAGGACCACGCTGGAGTCGACGCCGCCGGAGAACGCGACCAGCGTCCGGCCGTATCCTGCGATTTCGGTGACCAGGCGGTCGGCCGTGTAGGGGGGCAGCATGAGTGAACGGTACCCATACGGGGGCGGGGCAGAGATCGCGGATCTCGGTTTCGCCCGCCTCGACCTGCAGCGCGCCGCTCGCACCGGCGACCCGGAGGTGGTTTTCGGGCGGGGCAAGACTCCGCTACAGGTGGTGGCCGCGCTCCGCGCGCTGCACGAGGCACACCCCGAGGGCGCCGTGCTCGCCACTCGCCTGGACGACGACGCCGTCGCCCGGGTCCGCGCCGACCTGCCCGAGGCCGACCTTGACGAGGTGGCCCGCACGGCGGTGCTTGGCAAGCCGCGCACACCCCACGGGCGGGTCGCCGTGGTCGGTGCCGGCACGGCCGACATGCCGGTCGTGCGGGAGTGCGTCACGACGGTACAGGTCTTCGGCGCCGAACCCGACATGATCCTCGATGTGGGCGTCGCCGGGCTGCACCGCCTGCTCGCCCAGCGTGACCGCATCGACACGGCCGACGTGATCGTCGCGGTGGCCGGCATGGAGGCGGCGCTACCGTCGGTCATCGGCGGCCTCACCGGCGCCCCGCTGATCGCGGTGCCGACGAGCGTCGGGTACGGCTGGCACATGGACGGCCTCACCGCCTGGCTGGCCACGCTCAACAGCTGCGCGCCGGGCGTCTTGACCGTGAACGTCGACAACGGCTTCGGCGCCGGCGTCGCGGCCGCCCGGATCGCGCGGCGGGCGCGGTGAGGCGCTCGCTCTGGGTGGACGCTTCGAACGGCGCCGCCGGCGACATGCTCCTGGCCGCGCTGCTGGACGCCGGTGCCTCGCTCGACGTGGTCCGCGCCGGGCTGGCCACCCTGGACCTGCCGATCTCCGTCGAGGTCTCCCCCGTCCGGCGACACGGCTTCCGCGCCTCGCACGTACGGGTTGGTGCGCCGGCCACGGATGTCCACCGTGGACTGTCCGATGTGCTCGCCGTCCTGTCGCGCCTGTCGGGACCGCCGCGCGAGTTCGCCGTCGCGGTCTTCACCCGGCTCGGCGAGGCGGAGGCGCGGGTACACGGGTCCACGGTGGACGAGGTGCACTTCCACGAGGTCGGCGCGCTGGACGCGATCGCCGACGTGGCCGGCTGCGCGCTCGCCCTGCACGACCTGGGCCTGCTGGACGACGCGGTTCGCGTGGTGTCGCCGGTCGCGGTCGGCTCGGGCACGGTCCGCACGGCGCACGGCCCGCTGCCGGTACCCGGTCCCGCCGTGGCCGAGCTGCTGACCGTGGCCGGCGCACCGATCGCCGCCCACACCGCGACGATGGAGCTGTGCACCCCGACGGGCGCCGCGCTGCTGACGACGCTCGTCACGGCATGGGGTCCACCGCCGGCGATGACCCCGTCGTCGGTCGGCGTGGGTGCGGGGACCGCCGACCCACCCGGTCACGCGAATGTGCTCCGCGTGCTGGTCGGCACCGCGGCCTCCACTTCGGACGGTGCGGCGGACTGGATCGAGGCCGAGCTCTTCCAGGTCGAGGCCACAGTGGACGACCTCGACCCGCGCGTGTGGCCCGACCTCCTGGAGGAGCTGAGGTCCATCGGCGCGGCGGACGCCTGGTGCGTACCCGCCCTGATGCGCAAGGGCCGGCCGGGCCAGGTATTGACCGTGCTCGCCGACGCGCCCCGGGTCGACCTGGTCTGCCGCGTCGTCTTCACCTGGACCACCACGCTGGGCGTACGCGTCCACCCGGTCAGCCGCCGCGCACTACGCCGCGACACGCTGACGGTCCCGGTGGCGGGCGGCGAGGTCCGCGTGAAGCGCGCCTTCCTCGGCGACGAGGTCGTAACGGCCCAGCCCGAGTACGACGACGCGCTATCCGCCGCCCGCACCACCGGCATACCGGTAACGACCGTCCTAGACGCCGCCCGCGCCGCCGCAACGGACGCCGACCGCCCGGCACCGGAGGCAGCCCCACGCCACTAAGGCGCGGCGCTGCCTCCGGCCGAACCAACGCGGAGGGTGAGGCCGCGGGAGCAGCGGTCCGGACCACCGCGGACATCGCGGTAGCTCAAATCTCCATCTTGGATAGTTCTGTTTCTAGTAGCCGTAGCGGGACTTAAGGTGGCGCCACCAGTCGCGGAACATCCAGCGGTCGAACTCGGTGATGGTCCCGGAGCTGCCGGCCTTCATGATGAAGCAGCACTGGCCGGTCGGGGTCCAGTCGTAGAAGTCGTCCAGCCCGTACGTGTGCCCCAGCTCGTGCAGGAAGATGGTGATGCTGTCCGCGTTGCGGGCGTTGACGAAGTACTCGCGGCCCATCCGCTGGCCCCAGTCACCACCGGCGCCGCCGCCGAAGCCGTCGGTCAGCCAGAGCGAGTGGTCGTAGTGCCGGGCCGCGCCGCCGGGGCAGTTGGGGTACGTGCCGCTCTGGTTGAAGAAGCGACCGCAGGGCTCCGAGCACTGTGGAGCGTTCTCGCGGATGTTGTTGACGTAGATGTCGACCGAGCTGTCCGTCCACTGTAGCTGCGCGCGGTCCCGCACCGCCCAGCCGACCACCCGCACGGGCACGTTCGTGTACGGCCAGTTGTTGTGGCCGACCATCACGTCCATCCACTTCTTGTACTGCCGTGCCAGGGCCGCGTGGATCTCGTCCCGCAGCTGGGCCGTCACGGTCGCGGTCGAGTCCCACCGCACGCAGTAGTTGATGTACCCGCGGTTGGCCAGGAGCTGGTCCCAGCCGTAGTTGCGGAACCCGTACAGGTTGCCGTTGTTGTACGTCTGCTCCTGGTGTGCCCACACCTCGTTCAGCGGTGTGACCAGGTTGGACGGTGGGTTCCAGCCGGCCACGGGAGCAGATGTGGGCGGGGAAGCGGTAGGGGTTCCGGCAGACCCGGTACACACCACCCCGTTGAGGGAGAACGCCGACGGGTTCGTGTTCGTCGTGCTGAACTGGCCGTTGAAGCCGAACGACGCCGTGCCGTTCGTGGCGAGCGAACCGTTCCAGCTGGCGTTTGTCGCGGTGACCGCGGCTCCGCTCTGGGTGACCGTCGCGTTCCACGCCTGCGCCACCGACTGCCCGGACGGGAACGACCAGGTGAGCCGCCACCCGTTGACCGGGTCGCCGAGGTTGGTGATGCCGACGTTCGCGCTGAAACCGCCGCTCCACTGCGAGCCGACCGAGTAGGTCACCCGGCAGGCCACCGCCGCTTCGGCGGACGTGGCGACCAGGAGGCCACCGGCCAGCGACGCCACGACGGCGGCGGACGTCAGGACTGCACGTCTCATCATGCTCCTTCGCATGCTCGCGCGACCTCGCCCGGCGACCGCTAGATAGTTTGATGTCCATACATAATTATCGAGTGCTATCGTGCGGTCAACGATCGGAGTGAATATGTTTAGATCTCGATGGCTTGCGGGCCTGGCGGCGGTGGCCGCCATCGTCCCGCTTGCCGCCGCGGCCCCCGCTCAGGCCGCACTTCCTCTCGACCAGATCACCGTCACCAGCACCCAGGTCGCGTTCGGGCTCCAGCGCCCCACCGCGGTCGTCGGTATCGACAGTGGTCGACTGCTCATCACCGAGAAGGTCGGCACCGTGCGGCTGTACGACCCCACCACCGGCCTGGCCGCGGCCCCCGTACTCGACATCGGCTCGAAGATCGATATATCTGGCAACGAGCGCGGCCTCCTCGGCATCGCGCCGGCACCCAACTTCGCCACCACCCAGACGGTGTACGTGGCGTACACCGCGCTCCCCGACGGCACGCTCACCCTCTCCCGGGTGCGCCTCGGCGACCCGGCCAGCGAGCAGGTGATCCTGACCCAGGCGCACAGCGAGTTCTCCAACCACAACGGCGGCCAGGTCGCGTTTGGCGGCGACGGCTACCTGTACTGGAGCCTCGGCGACGGCGGCGCGGCGGACGACGTGCTCGCCAGCGGGCAGAACCTCGGCACGCTGCTCGGCAAGATCGTGCGGCTGGACGTGAGCCGGACCTGTGGCACCCAGGCGTACTGCGTGCCGGCGAACAACCCCTTCGTCGGCCGCGCCGGCGCCCGCCCGGAGATCTGGACGTGGGGCCTGCGCAACCCGTGGCGCTTCTCCTTCGACACCCGCAGCGGCGGCGACAACTCGCTGTGGATCGCGGACGTCGGGCAGGGCACCTGGGAAGAGGTCAACCACCTCGGCGCGACCCAGGGCGGCGCCAACCTCGGCTGGTCCTGCCGCGAGGGCCGGGTGGTCTTCAACGCGGCACGGTGCATCGCCGGTGAGACGTACGTCGAGCCGGCCCACGTGCACCAGACCTCTGTGGACGGTTGCGCGGTGATCGGCGGCTTCGTGTACCGCGGCACCCAGTTCGCGGACATCGCCGGCGGCACCTACTTCGCCACCGACTACTGCTCCGCCTCGGTGTGGGCGATCCGCAAGCAGGCCGACGGCAGTCACCAGAGCCTGAAGGTGGCCACGCTCGACACCGTCCAGCCGACCAGCCTCGGCGTCGACTCGAACGGCGAGTTCTACATGGTCAACGACCTGCCCGGCCAGCTGCACAAGCTGTCCTTCGGCCGGGTCACGCCGCCGGCCGCCTGCCGCATCACGTACGAGACGCAGGTCTGGGGCACCGGCTTCCGGGCCACCCTGAAGCTCACCAACACCGGCACCGCGCCGGTGAACGGCTGGACGGTCGGCTGGACGTTCCCCGGCTCGCAGCGGGTCGGCAGCGCCTGGAACGCGAGCATCACACAGAGCGGCTCCGCCGCCTCGGCCCGGAACGCGGGCTGGAACGGCACGATCGCGCCGGGCGCGACGGTGGAGTTCGGCTTCCTGGGTACACCGGGCGGCGCGCAGCCGGCGCCGACCGCGTTCACCCTCAACGGCAACCCTTGCGGGTAACCGAATCCGGCGGCCGGGCCCAGGTCCCGAGCCCGGCCGCCGGACCCACCCCCGTTACGCGCCGGCCGCGTCCAGCCGAGCCAGCTGGGTCTCGTCGAGCTTGATGTCGAGCGCCGGCAGCCCCGCCTCGAACTGCGGCACCGTGCGCGGCCCGAAGAGCGCCACCATCGCCGGGTCCGTCTGGTGCAGCAGCCAGGCGAGGACGAGTTGGTTCGGAGTGACGCCCAACTCCCCCGCCAGCTCGGTGAGCACCGCCAGCCGCGCCTCGGCGTCCGGCCCCTCGTACGCGGCCATCATGTCGTGCCCGCGCCGCTTCTCCGGGTCGTCGTAGATGCCTTTGAGGATCGGCGAGTACGCGACGAGCGTGACCTCCGGGTTGGCACGCAGGAAGTCCAGCTGCTCGTCGTCCACGATGGACCCGTGCGAGAGCCCGGCCCGCCGCCGCAGGTAGCTGTGCTGCTGCTGGAGGGCGACCGGCGCCGCCCAGCCGTTCCGCTCGGCGATCTGCCGCACCCGCTCCAGCCGCCACGTGCGCACGTTGGACCAGCCGATGTACCGCAGCTTGCCGGCCGTGACCATCTCGTCGAGCGCCTGGAGCGTCTCTTCGATCGGCGTGTTCCGGTCGTCGACGTGCACGTAGTACAGGTCAATGTGGTCGGTGCCGAGGCGGCGCAGGCTGTCGTCGACCGCCCGGCGGAGCGTGTCCCCGCCGGCGCCCTCGTACTCCTTCTCCACAACATCCCACCGCGCGCCGCGCACCTCTTCGGCGCGCTCGACCCACGCGCTCCCCTTGGTGGCGAGGAATACGTCGTCACGCCGGCCGCGCTTCGCGAACCAGCGGCCGAGCAGCGCCTCGCTCTCCCCACCCCGGTTACCGGGGCCGGGCCACCACGCATAGCAGTTGGCGGTATCGATAAAGCTGCCGCCCGCCGCGAGGTACCCGTCGAGGATCTCGAAGGAGTCGGCTTCGCTGGTGCGGGTGCCCATCAGCATGGCACCCAGGGCAAACTGGCTTACCTGCTCACCCGTGTTTCCCAGTGCAACGGTATCCATGACGATGACGGTAAAAGTTCGAGCGCACGCGAAGTCAAAGCCAATCAAGCAGATATTCCCCCGTCCGCGTCACCTGCGGACCGCATGCTCCCGCGGGCACCGCTCCGGCCGGCGGCTCGCTAGCGCTCCCCGAAACCCCGGCCTCCACTGCCAGCCCCGCGCACCAAGCCCCACCGCCCCCGCGGCCACCGCGCATCAGTGCGTTGACGGAGCGTGGTGCTCGGCTGTCCCCTACGGCGACTGTTGGGCACGGCGACTCGCCACGATCGGCTGGATGGCATCCGGCTGTAGCGCCGATCAAGGGCGCAAGTGCGACGGAACCCGCTGAGCGCTCAAGATCCGCCGCAGGCCACACCTCTCGGTGCCCTCCCGTCGCCCGGACCACTTTCGCCGAACGCAAAAAAGAAGCGCAACCGCAACCCCAAGCCAAATAGGGGCCGCACCACCTCGACGCCAATCATGATCCAAACAAAATCCCTGATTTTGCTGCCTCCCACGACGGTTGAGGCAGGCAAAACAGGGATTTTGCTGCCTCCCGGGCCATGGGAGGGGTGTGCCCACGCGTCGGCTCCGACCGATGCGTCGCGCGTGGGCCGCGTCCTGGAGGGGAACGGAGCAAGTGCTCGCGAGCCAAGCCCCGCGCTGCTGCCGGGGCAGGCATAAGTCCTCACAAAGCCACCCCTCGCGACACAGCGACAGACGGACATTGCGGTGGCTCAAGATTCGGCGCGGGCCACACATCCCCTTCAGTGCCGTCCCGTCGGCCCTCGACCCGCTAGTTCTTGGAGCAGGCCAACGCCCGGGGCGCCATACCCACAAACCAGCACAAACAGCACAAATGCTGGCGCCCCGGGCGTTGGCCCGCTCTGCTCATAACGGGTCGAGGACCGACGGGACGGCACTACCCCATCCCGGAGGCCGGAGATCCCCGCCGGAGGCAAGAAATGGGGTAACCACAACCCCGAACGACACAGAACGACCGCACCAACCCTGACACCGAAGGCCCTAGGGCGGTCTGGGGCTAGGGGACTTCCTTGATCGATGCAAGCAGCGCCCTACCGCGCCGCGTCCGTGGCGAGAAATTGCCCCTCCAGAGCCTGTTGCAAAATTGCCCGACTACAGCGTGTGCGTAGAAAAACACGGCTGTGTCCGCCGCTGGCCGCCGAACGGCGGCCAGTGAGGGTCAACGCGACCCTCACTTCATGCGAATCTGGCGATTTTGCGACAGCCTCTCCAGGGGCAACGAATCGCCACGGACGACCAGAGCACCCACCGATCAAGGCCGCGCCCCCCATTCGACTGCGCCGGCCGTCCACGACCATCGCCCTGATCGGCGCGACGGGATCGAAGCGCGCGCCGATCGCGGGAGACAAGCGGTCAACATTCGCCAGCTCTGCGCATTCGCGTGCGCCAGTGCGCTGCGGCCTCACCGCCGGCCACGCCGGCCCGGGTTGGTCGTAGACCACGCGCGGAGCAGCGGCCTGGACCGCTCCACGGGCAGGCGGCGGATGGGCTTGTTGCGCGGAGCTGGCAGCGGAGGGCGGGGAATTCGGCGAGCGCTAGCGAGCCGCCGGCCGGAGCGGTGCCCGCGGGAGCATACGGTCCGCAACTGACGCGGACCGGGGAAATATGTCTAAAGCGCCCTGCGGAGCCAATCCTCGACGCCGGCCACGTGCACGGTCGCCCAGGAGCGGGCCAGCTCGGGCTGGCGGGTGGCGATGGCCTCCAGGATCGCGGCGTGCTGCTCGCGGGTCTTGGCGACCGCGCCCTCCTGGGTGAGGCCGCGCCAGATCCGGGCGCGGGTGGTGGGGCCGGAGAGGCTGTCGATCAGCGAGCAGAGCACGTTGTTGCCGGAGCCGGCCGCGATCCGCCGGTGGAAGTCCAGGTCGTTGGCGACCAGCGCGTCGATGGTCGGGTCCTCGCCGAGCTCGGCCAGCACCGTGCGCAGCCCGTCGATGTCGTCGTCGGTCATCCGCTGGGCGGCGAGGGCGGTGGCCGACGGCTCGAGGATCCGCCGCACCTCGAGGAACTCCAGCACCGTGTCGTCGCGGTGGAAGTCGACCACGAAGCTCAGCGCGTCGAGCAGGAGGCCGGGCGCGAGGCTCGTCACGTACGTGCCGTCGCCCTGGCGCACGTCGAGCACCCGGATCAGGGAGAGCGCCTTGACCGCCTCGCGCAGTGAGTTGCGGGACAGGCCCAGCCGCTCGGCCAGGTCCGCCTCGCGTGGCAGCCGGTCACCGGGGCGCATCTCCCCCGACACGATCATGCCTTTGATCTTCTCGATCGCCTCGTCGGTGACCGCCATCTGTCGCCTCCTTCGAGGGCCGCCGGTCGTCCTCGGCCCCCGCAGCCCCGCCAGGTTGACCCTAGGGTCTGTATCAAATTCTTTGCCGGGCTGCGCCGGGCCCAGACGGCGCCCGGCGGCGTCGACCGTAAGGCCACATACAACACCGGTATGCGACCTTGCGCCCGCCACCACCGGACACCGTCTGGACTCCGGCTCGCACCGACAAACTCTTTGATACAGACCCTAGGGACGTAGATCGTACGTCCGTACCGCTGTCCCGCCGAACACCGCGGCCCGCTCGGCCGCGCTCAGCGGCGGCAGAGCGTCGGCCAGGGCCTCCTTCACCCGACCGTAGGAGGCGGCCAGCAGGCACACCGGCCAGTCCGAGCCCCACATCACCCGGTCGGCACCGAACGCGTCGACCGCCACCGCCACGAACGGGGCGAGGTCACCCACCGTCCACCGGTCCCAGTCGGCCTCGGTCACCAGGCCGGAGAGCTTCGCGGTCACGTTGGGGTGGGCGGCGAGCGCCGCGAGAGGGCCGCGCCACCGGCCGAAGCCGGCGGCGGCGTCGCCGATCGAGGGCTTGCCGAGGTGGTCGAGCACGAAGCGGACCTCCGGCAGGTCGCCGGCGAGGCGGGCCGCCGCGGTGAGCTGGTCCGCGCGCAACACCAGGTCGAACGGGAGTCCAGCAGCCGCGATGGTACGGAGGCCGCGGCGCACGTCAGCCCGGTCGAGATAGCCGGGATCCCGCTCCGCCTGCACCTGTGACCGGATGCCGACGAGCCGGTCGCCGCCGGGCAGGGCCCGATAGCCGGCGAGGACGTCGGCGAGCGCCGGATCGGCCGGGTCGGCCCAGGCGACCACACCGGCGATCAGCATGGACTCCTTCGCGTACGCGAGCAGCAGCTCCGCCTCGCCCGTATCGCAGCGGCCGCCCTCCACGAGGACGGTACGGATGACGTCGCTCCCCCGACCGCCGCGTCCAGGTCGGCGGGGCCGAACGTGCGCCGGATCGGGGCCAGCTCGGGTGCGTCCAGCCACGTGTACCCCTGGTCGGCGCCCCAAAGGTGGTGATGCGCGTCGATGATCACTTGACGGCTCCGGGCACCGGGGCGTCGGGGCGGAGCAACCCCTCGGCGACGAGGTCGGCCCACAGCTCCTTGGGTGGCGGGTCGGCGTCGGCGAGGGCGGCGTTGCGGCGTACCTGGTCGGCGTCCTGTGCCCCGACCACCACGGACGCCACCGCCGGATGCGCGGCCGCGAACGCGATCGCCGCGCCGGGCAGCGACGTGCCGTGCCGGGCGCAGGCGGCGGCGAGCGCGCGGGCCCGGTCGAGCACGGTGGACGGCGCGGCCCCGTACTCGTACGGCAGCCCCTCGTGCGGCCGGTCCTCGGCGAGCAGCCCGCTGTTGAAGACGCCCGCGAGGATGGCCCGCACGCCACGGCGCTCGCACTCCGGCAGCAGCGTGTCGAGGGCGGGCTGTTCGAGCAGCGTGTACCGGCCGGCGATCATGACGAAGTCGACGTCGGTGTCGCGGGCGAACCGGTGCAGCGCCTCCCCGCTCTTGCTGCCCACTCCGATCGCGCGCACGACGCCCTGGGAGCGCAGGTCGGCGAGGGCCGGGTACGCCTCGTCCACCGCCGCCGCCAGGTGATCCTCGGGGTCGTGGATCAGCACCAGGTCGACCCAGTCGAGGCCGAGGCGGGCGAGGCTCTCGTCGAGCGAGCGGCGTACCCCTCGGCGGTGAAGTCCCACACCCGGCGGTGGTCGGCGGGCACCGCGAAGCCCTCGCTGTCGCGGCGGCCGGCGCCTTCCGGGTCGGGCACGAGCCGGCGGCCGACCTTGGTGCTGAGCACGTACTGCGCGCGGGGGAAGGCGCGGACCGCGGCGCCGAGCCGGCGCTCGGAGAGGCCGAGCCCGTAGTGCGGTGCGGTGTCGAAGTAGCGGACACCGGCGTCCCAGGCGGCGGCCACCGTCTCGGCGGCGGTGGCGTCGTCCACCTCGCGGTACAGGTTGCCGAGCTGGGCGCAACCAAGGCCCAGCCGCCCCAGCGACAGCGTCACGGCAGCTCCCACACCGGCTTGATCCCGGAGTCGGTGCCGGAGTAGTCGTCCTCGACCTCCAGCAGCTCGGCCATCCGGGCCTGCCACGGCAGGTTGGCCGGGTGCTCGCGGAGCGTGTCACGCATCTTCTTGTAGTCCTCGACCTCGACCACGTGGAAGAGGTCGCGGCCGTCGCGCCAGATCCGCCAGCTGTGCACGCCGGCCGCCCGCAGCGCGGCGTCGAGCTCCGCCGGGATCGTCGCGTGGACCTCGTCGTACTCGCTCTCCTTGCCCGGCTTCAGCCGGGTGTGCAGCGCGATCCGCTCGAACGGCCGTCCGGTGGTGCGGCCAGCGCCGTTTGCCGACGCTGACGCAAGCTCGCTCACGCAGAACCTCCGATGTTTTTTCGCGTCAGGGCTGGCGCAGGCGCAGGCCCTGCATGCCACCGTCGACGGCGAGGACGGTGCCGGTGGTGGAGCCGGCGGCCGGGCTGGCGAGGTACGCGATAGCGGCGGCCACCTCCTCGGCGCTGACCAGGCGGCCGGTGGGCTGCCGGGCGCGGAGCGCGGCGATCTCGGCCTCGGGGTCGGCCGCGGTGTCGAGCAGGCGGCGCACCCACGGCGTGTCGACGGTGCCGGGGTTCACGCAGTTGACCCGGATGCCCTCGCGCACGTGGTCGGCGGCCATCGCCAGGGTCAGCGACTGCACGGCGCCCTTGCTCGCGCTGTAGAGCGCCCGCGCGGGCAGGCCGGCGGTGGCCGCGATCGAGCAGGTGTTGACGATCGCGGCGTGCTCCGACGCGCGCAGGTACGGCAGCGCGGCCCGGGAGACCCGCACGATGCCGACGACGTTCACGTCGAGCACGCGCAGCCAGTCGTCGTCGGGGTTGGTCTCGATGGTGCCCTGCGCGCCGATCCCGGCGTTGTTGACGAGCACGTCGAGGCCGCCGAGCGCATCCGCCGCCGCGGCGACCCCGGCGCGCACCGACGCGTCGTCGCGCACGTCGGCGCCGAAGCCCAGCAAGGGCTCGGGTAGCCCTTCGGGCTTCAGGTCGAGGCACGCCACGCGAGCCCCCCGGGCGGCGAGCAGCTGTGCCGTGGCCAGCCCGATGCCGGACGCGCCGCCGGTGACGGCAGCGTGCAGCCCCTTGAAGTCGTTCATCGTCCCTCCACCTCAGGGAGCTTCCATATTGGACCGTCAGGATAGGCGTAGGCGGCCAGCGTCTCGGGCCGCATGGTAGCGCTGAATCCGGGTGTGGTCGGCGTGACGTACCGGCCGTCGCGCACCACGACCGGGTCGACGAAGTGCTCGTGCAGGTGGTCCACGTACTCGATGACCCGGTCGTCCATGCTCGCCGACACGGCCACGAAGTCGAACATGGACAGATGCTGGACCAGCTCGCACAGGCCGACACCGCCGGCGTGCGGGCAGACCGGGACCCCGTACTTGGCGGCCAGCAACAGGATCGCCACGTTTTCGTTGACGCCGGCGACCCGGGCCGCGTCGATCTGCACGTACGACACGGCGTCGAGCTGGAGCAGCTGCTTGAAGACGATGCGGTTCTGCACGTGCTCGCCGGTGGCCACCCCGATCGGCGAGATCTGGCGGGCGATCGTGGCGTGGCCGAGCACGTCGTCGGGGCTGGTCGGCTCCTCCACCCACCACGGCTCGAACTCGGCCAGCGCGCGCACCCACTCGACCGCCGGGCCCACGTCCCAGCGCTGGTTGGCGTCGATGGCGATGCGCACGTCCGGGCCGCACACCTCGCGGGCGATCCGCATCCGCCGTATGTCGTCCGCGAGGTCGTCGCCCACCTTCAGCTTGACCTGCTTGAAGCCTTGCTCGATGGCCTCCTTGCAGAGGCGGCGGAGCTTGTCGTCGTCGTACCCCAGCCAGCCGGGCGACGTGGTGTAGGCGGGGAAGCCGGAGGTCAGCAGCGCCTCCTCCCGCTCGGCGCGGCCGGGCACCGCGCGGCGCAGGATGTCGAGGGCCTCGTCCGGGGTGAGCGCGTCGCTCAGGTACCGGAAGTCGACGAGGTCGACCAGCTCCTCGGGCGACATGCGGGCGAGCAGCTGCCACAGCGGCAGGCCGGCCCGCTTCGCCTTGAGGTCCCAGAGCGCGTTGACCACGGCGGCGACCGCCATGTGCATCACGCCCTTCTCCGGGCCCAGCCAGCGCAGCTGCGAGTCGTGCACCAGCTCCCGCCACACGCCGCCCAGGTTGTCGAGCGTGTCCTCCAGGGGGCGGTCGACCAGGTACGGTGCGAGTGCCGCGATCGCCGCGGACTGCACGTCGTTGCCTCGGCCGATGGTGAACGCGAAGCCGTGTCCCTCGTGACCGTCCGGCGCGTCGGTGCGGAGCACCACGTACGACGCCGAGTAGTCGGGATCGGGATTCATCGCGTCAGAGCCGTCCAGCTCCCTGGATGTCGGAAACCGGATGTCGTAAGTGTCCAGCGCGACGATCCTCATACATCCGATGTTTACCAGTCCCCGAGGCCGGCACAAGGGCGAGCGGCTGTGGGATAGTGGTCCGCGATGATCACGGTCGGCCCGCTGGGGCCCGCGGACCGCGCCGCCTGGGAGGTGCTGGCCCGCGGCTACAAGGCGTTCTACGAGACACCGGTGCCCGACGAGGGGTACGCACGGACGTGGCGCCGCCTGCTCGGCCCGGAGGACGTGCACGACGCGGGCGCTCGGCTCGACGGCCGCCTGGTGGGCATCGCGCACTACCTCTTCCACGCCACGATCTGGCAGCCGGACTATTGCTACCTCCAGGACCTCTTCGTCGACGAGACGGTCCGCGGCCGCGGCACCGCCCGCGCACTCATCGAGCACGTCGCGGCGAAGGCCCGCGCGAGAGGCGCCGCCCGCCTTTACTGGACCACAAAGACGGACAACACCACCGCCCGCACCCTTTACGACAAGGTCGCGCGATTCAACGGCTTCATCCGCTACGACTACAGCGGCC
Organism: Phytohabitans flavus; assembly: GCF_011764545.1. GTDB lineage: Bacteria > Actinomycetota > Actinomycetes > Mycobacteriales > Micromonosporaceae > Phytohabitans > Phytohabitans flavus. Next base: position 4,094,281 of record NZ_AP022870.1, read on the forward strand.
CCCTCTCCCACTAAGGGGCGGCATCGAAGGTCGCCATCGCGATACAGATTAATTCAAGAACGAAGATATGAGCTACCGCGACGTCCGCGGTGGTCCGGACCGCTGCTCCCGCAGCCTCACCCCCGCGCTTCACACCCACCGCCGGCCTAGCGGCCAGCGGCGCGATGAACTCCCGATCTAGTCGACTTCTTGCCGCCAGGGCGACAGAAAGTCGCCTAGATCTGGGACTTTCCTTGATAGACGCAAGCAGCGTCGTGTCGCGCTGCGTCCGTGGCGAAAAGTTGCCCCTCCAGGGGCCAAGAATCGCCACGGACGACCAGAGCAGCCACCGATCAAGGCCGTACTCCCTCCAGCAGTGCCGGTCATCCACGACCATTGCCTTGATCGGCGCGATGGGATCGGAGCGCGCAGCGATCGTGGTACGCAACTGCCCCAGAGGGGCCGTTTAATACCATGATCTGCCGGATTGCGTCCGGTCGCAGAGCCAGATCAAGGGAAACAGGCGTTCGCGATTCGCGGCGCTCGCGCGTCGCGGGACAGGCCGCGGTGGCCGGGTTGGGTTGTGAAGCGCGGAGGGTGAGGCCGCGGGAGCAGCGGTCTGGACCACGGCGGACAGAGATAGCTCAATGTCTGTCTTGACGGCGGATCGGCGTCTTGATCGCCTGTGAGAGGTCGCCGCGTCTACCTCGACGCGCTGGTCAGGGTGGCGGCGGAGCGACCTGGGGGCGTCGCCGCGGCTTAGAGTGTCGCCGTGACGCACACGCCTGCCAAGCGGCCCTGGTACCGGCCGATGGTGGCCCGCCAACCCGACGAGCCGCACCGCGCGTCGACGCCGCTCGAGCTTTTCTTCGATCTGTGTTTCGTGGTCGCGGTCGCCCAGGCCGCCGCCCAGCTGCACCACGACGTCGCCGAGGACCACCTCCTGCACGCGGTGCCGAGCTACCTGATGGTGTTCTTCGCGATCTGGTGGGCCTGGATGAACTTCACCTGGTTCGCCTCCGCCTACGACACAGACGACGACGTGTACCGCATCACCACGCTCGTGCAGATCACCGGTGCGCTGGTGCTGGCCGCCGGGGTGCCGCGCGCGTTCGCGGACGCGGACTTCACGGTGATCACGATCGGCTACGTGATCATGCGGCTGGCGCTGGTCGCGCAGTGGCTGCGGGTGGCCCGCACCGACCTGCATCCGGGGCGGCGGGCATGCGGCCGGCGGTACGCGATCGCCATCACGATCATCCAGGTCGGCTGGGTGCTGCGCCTCGCGCTCCCGGACAGCCTGCTCGTCCCCGGCCTGCTGGTGCTGGTGTTGGCCGAGATAGCGGTGCCGATCTGGGCCGAGCGGGTGGCGGAGACCACGTGGCACCCGGAGCACATCGCCGAGCGGTACGGGCTCTTCACGATCATCGTGCTCGGCGAGTCGATCCTGGCCGCGAGCGTCGCCCTACAGAGCGCGGTCGACGAGCACGAGGAGCTCGGCGGGCTGCTGTGGATCGGGGGCGCGGGCGTGGTGATCGTGTTCGCGATGTGGTGGCTGTACTTCGACCGCCCGGCCAGCGGACTGCTCACGTCCATGCGGGTCTCGCTCTTCTGGGGGTACGGCCACTACCTGATCTTCTCCTCGGCCGCCGCCGTGGGCGCCGGGCTCGCTGTGGCCGTCGACCACGAGACCCACAAGGCTCACCTGGGCGGCGTCGGCGTGGGCTACGCGGTGGCGGTGCCGGTCGCGGTGTACCTGCTCAGCGTGTGGGTCCTGCACATACGCCCGCACCAGCAGGGGCTGATCGTCGTGGCGTACCCGGTGGCGGCCGCGCTGACGCTGCTCGCGCCGCTGACGCCCGCCCCGGTACCGGCGGTGGCGGTCGCGGTGGCCGCGCTGGTGGCGGTGACGGTGGTGGCCGCGCACCTGGAGTCGCGTCCGTCGGCGGGCACCCGCTGACACTCGCGGCCGGGCTCAGCCGGAGTGGCGGGCGGGGGCGTCCCACAGGCGGGCGGCGGCGACCGGGTCCACCGTGACCTCGCGGGCGCGGCGCAGCAGCAGGTGGTCCGCGATCCGCCAGAGGGTGTCCTCGACGGCCGCGAGGTCGGCGGCGTCCAGGTCGGGCCGCCGCCGCGCGAGCCGCTCCCGCTCGTCCCGCACGATCAGCCCGACCCGGTCGGCGAGGTCGTCGGGCCAGCATCCATCGATCGACACACGAACACTGTAATACTACCAGCCGTAGTAGTCATCGCCCCCAAGGGAAGATCGAGCGCACCACCAAAGGTGGCGGCCGACCATGACATGCTTATCGGTACTCCGAAAATGGACAGGATGGAGCCCCGCAGTGCCCTACCAGCCGATGACACTCGCCGAGCTGGCCGGTCACCTTTCGGCGGCCGCGGACGACGAGTACCGGTGGCGGATGATCGCGGAGTTCCTGGAGGAGTACCGGCACGAGCCACCGGACGTCCGCGCGAGTTTGCTCGTCACCGAGCCGGACTCCACCGGCGACGAACGGTGGGACGTATTTCTGGCCGCCCTGGCCGAGCACCTGGCCGCCCGTGACCACCACGCCGGTCCGAGCTGGGCCGACGGTCGCCGCCTCGCCCGGTTCTGGTTCCCCTTCAACACTCCGGCGGCGCGAGTGGACGCGATCGTCCACGCACCCGCGGCCTTTCGTGGGAGGGGCGTCTTTGTCGCCCCACAGGAACTGGAGGTGGCATGACCCCGGAACAGAGCCGGCTCCTGGCTCGGGGCGACATCGAGACCATCTTCCGGCGACTCGGTGACCGAGGAGATCTTCGACCCACCACCCGGCTCGTGGTGATTGCCTACCAGACCGGGCTGGTGTGGTCTGGGGGTCGTTCCGCTCGTTGAGGTTGCGCCGGCCAGTTACCCGCTGCGACCGCCGGGTACCCCGTCGGAGAAGAACTCCCACGAGCGGAAGGAGAGTGCGATGGGTCACGCGGGCGTAATGCTGGAAACCCATCCGGATGGCCTGGCCGGCATCGACCAGCAGCTGGTGACGCGCTGTATCGAGGCGTGCTTCGACTGTGCCCAGGCCTGTACCTCGTGCGCGGACGCCTGCCTCGCCGACAACATCGTCGCCGACCTCGTCCGGTGCGCCGCCCTGAACCTCAACTGCGCCGACATCTGCGAGACCACCGGGCGGATGCTGTCCCGGCCCACCGGTTTCGACGCCGTTGTCGCGCTGCGGACCGTACAGGCGTGCGCCGCCGTCTGCGCCACCTGTGCCCTCGAGTGCGAACGGCACGCCAAGGTGCACGAGCACTGCCGCATCTGCGCCGAGGCCTGCCGCCGCTGCGAGGAAGCCTGCCAGGAGCTGCTGAAGGCGATCGCCTGACCGCCGGCTTGGCTGACCGGGCGGTCGGAGCGCGGTCGCCTAGTCTGGTTCCGGTGGACGAGATGGACTGGGCCCTCCTGCGCGAGCTACAGCGGGACGCCCGGCTGTCGTACAGCGAGCTGTCCCGCCGTGTGCACCTCTCCCCGCCCGCGGTGGCCGAGCGGGTGCGGCGGCTGGAGCGCATCGGTGTGGTGACCGGCTACCACGCGCACGTCGACCTCGCGAAGGCCGGCCGCCACGTGGTCGCGGTGATCCGGATGTCCTGCTATGGCGCACGGTGCGTGCTCCGCGACCCGGATGTGGCCGCCTGGCCGGAGGTGCTGGAGATCCACCGGGTCACCGGCGACGCCTGCTGCATCCTCAAGGTGGCGACCGGCGCGATGGAGGAGTTCGAGGCGATCATCGACCGGCTCGCGCCCTACGGGCAGCCGTCCAGCACGATGGTCCTCTCCACCCCGCTGTCCTGGCGCCCGGTCGACCCGGGACAGAAGACATGAGCTACCGCGTCCCCGCGGTGTTCCCGACCGCTGTTGTTGGGATCGTGAGTCGCGGAGGGTGAGGCCGCGGGAGCAGCGGTCCGGACCACCGCGGACATCGCGGTAGCTCAAATCTTGAAAATGATCCGCTAGAGCGTCTTGCCGACCAGCTCGGCGATCTGGACGGCGTTCAACGCGGCGCCCTTGCGGAGGTTGTCGCTGGAGCAGAAGAACGACAGCCCGTGCTCCACCGTCTCGTCGGCGCGGATCCGGCCGACGTACGTCGGGTCCTTGCCGGCCGCCTGGATCGGGGTGGGCACGTCGGAGAGCTCGACGCCGGGGCGGTGGCGAGCAGCTCGCGGGCCCGCGCCGGCGTGAGCGGCGCCGCGAAGCGGGCGTTGACCTGGAGCGAGTGTCCCGTGAATACCGGCACCCGCACGCACGTACCGGCCACCTTCAGCTCCGGGATGCCGAGGATCTTGCGGCTCTCGTTGCGGAGCTTCTGCTCCTCGTCGGTCTCGTCGGAGCCGTCGTCGACGATCGAGCCGGCCAGCGGGAGCACGTTGAACGCGATCGACCGCGCATACACCCTCGGGGCCGGGACCTGCACCGCCTCGCCGTCGAAGGCAAGCTCCGACGCGCGGTCGGCGACCTTGCGCACCTGCTCGTCCAGCTCGGCCACGCCGGCGAGGCCGCTGCCGGACACCGCCTGGTAGGTGGCGACGACCATGCTGACCAGCCCGGACTCCGCGTGCAGCGGGCGCAGGACCGGCATGGCGGCCATCGTCGTGCAGTTCGGGTTGGCGATGATGCCCTTGGGGCGGTCGGCGGCGGCCTCGGGGTTGACCTCCGAGACGACCAGGGGTACCTCCGGGTCCATCCGCCAGGCCGAGGAGTTGTCGATCACGACCGCGCCGGCCTCGGCCACGCGGGGCGCCAGCTCCTTGGACGTGCTCTTCCCGGCCGAGAAGAGCACGATGTCGAGCCCCTGGTAGTCGGCCGTGGCCGCGTCCTCCACCGTGACCTCCGTGTCGCCCCACGGCAGCGGGCGGCCGGCGGAGCGGGCTGAGGCGAAGAGGCGGAGGCGGTCGACGGGGAAGGCACGCTCGGCCAGCACCCGCCGCATGACGCCACCGACCTGGCCGGTGGCACCGACGATCCCGATCTGCATGGCCGACACCGTACCCGCAACCGTTACCCGCGCGAGCGACGAATTCTCAGGGTGTGGGCGGTCTTACCCGGATGGCGCGGAAGAAATTGACCCGCGAACTGTCAGAGGGGTACGGCACGATGGGGCCGTTCCGGAAGGGGTGATGATGGAAATCGCGATCGAGGCAGAGGGCCTCGTCAAGAAATATGGCTCTGTGGTGGCGCTCGACGGCCTGGATCTTTCGGTGCCGCAGGGCACGGTGATGGGCCTGCTGGGGCCCAACGGGGCCGGCAAGACCACCGCGGTGCGGGTGTTCACCACGCTGCTGACGCCGGACGCGGGCCGGGCCCGGGTGGCCGGCCTCGACGTGGTCGCCGACGCCGCCCGCCTGCGCGGCCTGATCGGCCTCTCCGGGCAGTATGCGGCGGTCGACGAGTACCTCACCGGCTTCGAAAACCTCGACATGGTGGGACGCCTCTACGGCTACAGGGCGAAGGCGAGCCGGGAGCGGGCGCGGGAGCTGCTCGCGCGGTTCGACCTGGAGGACGCCGCCGACCGCCCGGTAAAGGGGTATTCGGGGGCATGCGGCGCCGGCTCGACCTGGCCGGTGCGCTCGTCGCCCAGCCGCCGGTGCTGTTCCTCGACGAGCCGACCACCGGCCTCGACCCGCGCAGCCGCATCGGCATGTGGGACGTGATCGCCGAGCTTGTCGCGTCCGGCAGCACGCTGCTGCTGACCACGCAGTACCTCGAGGAGGCCGACCAGCTGGCCAACAAGATCGCGGTGATCGACCACGGCAAGGTGATCGCGCTCGGCACGGCCGACGACCTGAAGAGCCAGGTAGGCGGGGAGCGGCTGGAGCTGACGGTGAGCACGCCGGCTGACATCGAGACCGCCCGCACGGTGCTCGCCCCGGTGGCAAACGGCGAGATCACCGTCGACGTGCCGGCCCGCCGCGTCACCGTCCCGGTGACCGGTGGCGCGTCCGCGCTGATGGAGAGCCTGCGGCGGCTCGACGCCGAGGCGGTGAAGGTGCTGGACGTGGGGCTGCGGCGCCCGAGCCTCGACGACGTGTTCCTGACGCTGACCGGCCACGCCGTAGAGGAGGCATCGTGACCACGGAGACCATGGTCAGTCCGGCCATCAAGCCGTTCCGTGACGGCCTCACCGTCGCCCGGCGCAACCTCATCAAGATCAGGCGGGTGCCGGACCTGCTGGTCTTCACCACCCTGTCGCCCATCATGTTCGTGCTGCTCTTCGCATACGTGTTCGGCAGCGCGATCAACGTGCCCGGCGTCTCCTACCGGGAGTACCTGATGGCCGGCATCTTCACCCAGACGATGCTCTTCGGCTCGACGCTCACCGGCTACGGCCTCGCCGAGGACATCCAGAAGGGCATCGTCGACAGGTTCCGCTCCCTGCCGATGTCCCGCTCCGCCCTGCTGGTCGGCCGCACCACCAGCGACCTGGCCAGCAACGTCATCGTCATCGTCGTGATGTCGGTGACCGGCCTGATCGTGGGCTGGCGCATCCACTCCTCCCCGCTGGAGGCGCTGGGCGGCTTCGCGTTGCTGCTGCTGTTCGCGTATGCGTTCTCGTGGGTCTTCGCCGTGGTCGGGCTCTCGGTGCGCAGCCCCGAGGTGGTCAACAACGCAAGCTTCATCTTCATCTTCCCGCTGACCTTCATCGCCAACACGTTCGTCGGCGTCACCGACCTGCCCGGCCCGCTGAAGGCGTTCGCCGAGTGGAACCCGGTGTCCGCGGTGACCCAGGCGGCCCGCGAGCTCTTCGGCAACACCAACCCGGCCGTGCCCGCGCCAGAGGCGTGGCCGCTGCAACACCCGGTGCTCATGAGCCTGGCGTGGGCGGCGGTGCTGCTTGTGGTGTTCGTGCCGCTGGCGGTCAACCGGTACAAGAAGGCCGCGTCCCGCTGACCCCGGCGTGGTGCGCCCGGCCGGCCGCCGGCCGGGCGCACCACACACACCGCAGAGCGAGTCGGCCGGGCGCTCAGCGTCAGCCGTCGTCGCGACGGGGGCCGTAGGAGTCCGGGGCGGCCGGCCCGCGGGTGCGTCCGTCGCCGCTCGGGCGGGGGCGGCGGTCGCTCGGTCCGTAGGTGCCGTCGCCGGGCGGTCCGTTGCGGCCGTCCACGGGCTGGCCGGCGGCCGGGCGGCGCTGGGCAGGCGGCCGGCGCTCCGGTTGCGGGTAGCCGCCCGTTGGCCGCTGGCGGGGCGTGGGGACGCGTCCGCCGGGAAGGTCGGAGCCGCCGTCCCACTGGCCGGGCGCCCCACGGTCACCCCGCCCGCCAGCGTCGGGTCGGGCCGGGCGCTCGAAGTCGGGCGGCGGGTAGTAGTCGTCCGGGGCGCCACGCCCGCTTGCCGGTCGCGGACCCGACGGCGGGCGCGGCCCGCGCCGCGCACCGTCTCCGGACGGCCGAGGATCCGCCGGCCGGTAGATCCCACCGGACACTTCGCCCTGTCCCGGCACGCGACGTCCGTCCGCCACGTCACCAGGCCGCCGGCCGTCGGCCAGGTCACCCCGCCCAGCCCCACGACTCGGGCCCGGCGCCTCACCACGGCGCTCGTCCGGCACGTCACCGGGCCGCCTGCGGCCTGGGTCGGAAGCGTCGCGGCGACCGCCCGCACCACGACGGCCATCCGGCACATCACCCCGCCCCGACGCCCGGCGTGGGTCCAGCGGCTTGTCGCTGCCCGCCGCGCCGCGGGAGCCCGGTGCGGGACGGCGGGCCGGGCCGCGCTGCGGCCGACCGCTGTCGCGGCTCGCCACCCCGCGTCCGGGCGGTGGGGGTCGCTCGCCCGCCCCGCGCCGCGGGTCGTCGGCCGGTCCGCCCTCCTCCGGTGCCCACAGGCGCTCGTCCGATGGGGCGCGCGGGCTCGGCTGAGCGCCGCCGGCGGGGCGCACCTCGTGCAACCAGTCCTCACTGTCATCCCGGCCAGCGGCACCGCCACCACCACGCGAGCGCTTCGGGGCGGCCCCGGGAGCGGCCCTGGGGCGCTCCGGGGCGGCGCGGCGTTCGGCGAGTGCGGCCTGGCGGGCCCGGACCACCGCGCGCCGGCGGGTCGCGGCCACCAGCATCACGAGCACCACGGCCGCGACCGCCACCGTCAGGCCGATCACCGCGGCGAAGGACGAGCCGGGCGGGCCGTCCGACGGTCGTGCCGCGGCTCCCTCGGCGGCGTCCGCGCCCGGGCCGTCCGCGGTCGGGGTGGGCTTGGGGTCGGTCTCGCCCGGCTCCACCAAGCGGCCGACCGAGGCGTCCGGCCCCAGGGCGAAGCCCCAGTCGAGCAGCTTGCCGGTCTGCTCGGAGGCCCGGATCGGCCGGGCCTCGGCGCCGAGCACAGCGGCCACCAGCGTACGGTCGCCGCGCTTGGCCGCCCCGACGAACGAGTGCCGGGCCAGCGTCGTGAAGCCGCTCTTGCCGCCCAGCGCACCCGGGTACTTCTCCAGCAGGCCGTTGTCGTTTTGGATCTGGAAGCCGCGCGGGTCCTTCGGGGGCTGGGGCGGGATCTTCGCGGTCCTCGCCGCCACGTACTTGCGGAAGTCCGGCAGGGCGAACGCGGCACGGGCGATCAGCACCAGGTCGTACGCGCTGGTGAACTGCCCCGGCCCGTCCAGCCCCGATGGCGTGACCGCGTGGGTCTGTAGCGCGCCGAGGTGGCGGGCCTCGGCGTTCATCATGGCGACGCCACCGGCCCGGCCCTTGTCGCCGCCGCCGAGCCGGGCCAGCACGTTGGCCGCGTCGTTGCCGGAGTCGAAGAGGAGGCCGTACCAGAGGGTCTCGATCGAGTACTTGCCGCCCTCGATCAAGCCCACCGCCGAGCTGCCCGGCTCGATGTCGAGATCCTCGCGGATCACCTTGACGACCTGCTTGGGGTCGAGCTTCGGGATCATCGTGGCGGAGAGCAGCACCTTCTGGACGCTCGCCGGCGTCTCGTACCCATGTGCGTGGCAGGCGCCGAGCACCTTCCCCGTGTCGAGGTCGGCGACCAGCCAGGTGCTTGCCGTGAGCTTCGGCGGGGCGGCGGCACCCTCGGGAATGGCCAGCCCGTCGGTCGCGAGGGCCTCGCCACCAACGGCGGCGTGCGAAGGGTCGAGCGCGGGCGCCTTCGGCTTCGGTGGCCGCTGCGGAGGCGGCGAGAGCTTCTCCGTGGGACAAGGCACCGCAGGCGCCGCCCCAGCCCGAACAGGCACGGCCGCCGCGGCAGGGGCACGGCCGCCGCCAAAGCGGCCCCAGCCCTCACGGGGGCGGCCCCAGCCGGAACGGGCGCCGACACCGCCACCAGCATCGAGCCCACCAATGCCGCGACCAGACCCCGTCCGTTCATCGCGAACAGGCTAGCCAAACAGCCGAGCCCTCGCATCCCCCGGTGCCACTGAGTCGCCAATCAGCCGGTCGCGGGTGGCACGCTCAGGCGAGCAGCGAACGCAGCTCCGCGTCCAGGTCGACGTATCCGCCCTCGCGCCCCCGGGGCACGATCGCGAGCATGTCCGCGGCGAACCGGCACAGCGGCAGCCGCGGCAGGTCGATGCCGAGCACGTCCCGCCCGTTGCGCAGCACCACGCTCACCACCGTGCCGCCGGGCTGGAGGCCGACCAGCACGTCACCCTGCCCGGCCGTACCGGTGAGACCCGCGATCAACAGGTCGCGCGCGAACACCCAACACGACGCGGCTGTGGCGTCGGCACTGACGATCAGGTGGACAGCGTACGGGTCATCGGCGGCAAAGCCCAGCCCGACGCTGACTCTGCCATCCACCGTCGCCGAGTAAGCGTGGCCCTCCAGGAGCTGCCACGCCGAGCGCTTCGTCGCCAACCCATCCTCCTCGTCGAAGACCTTATATGTACGTGAGCAACGGCGCTTCGGTTGAATCCGAATCTCCACACAGGTAAAGCACAGCGTGACCGGCGGCACACGCGGGGCGGATGCTCGGGCGGATGGGCGGGGCGAGGTGGCAGTCTTGGGGCCATGCGCACGCGCACCGATCTTGTCGAAGATCTCATGGGCCGCTTCCCGCACATCCCTCGGGAGGCGGTGCTCAAGGAAGACCTGCTCCGCGGTGGCATGGCGTTCGACGAGTCGGTGCTCACCGACGGCGACGACGGCGAGGTCAAGCCGAAGTCGTACTTCATCTTCTCCTTCGACCACCGCACCCTCCCCGAGCTGGGCGCGGCCGCGCTGCGCCGCCCGCCGGAGGAGGTGGTGCTCACCGGCGGGCCGTACGAGCTGCGCCGTACCGTCGTGTCCGTGCGGGTCAATCCCGACTCCCCGTACCGCGTGATGGCGGGTGAGGACGGCGTGGCGCGCCTGCACCTCGACGGCCGGCCGATCGCGGACGTCGGGCTCCCCCGATGCCCGATTACTACCGCCACACCCTTGCCAACGGCAAGTCGGTCATGGAGGTCGCGCCCACCATCCAGTGGGGATATCTCATCTACCTCACGGTCTTCCGGGTCTGCCAGTACTTCGGCGCCAAGGAGGAGTGCCAGTACTGCGACATCAACCACAACTGGCGGCAGCACAAGGCGGCGGGCCGGCCGTACACGGGTGTGAAGCCGGTCGACGAGGTGCTTGAGGCGCTCGCCATCATCGACCGTTACGACACGGCCGGCACCTCCCACGCGTACACGCTCACGGGTGGCAGCGTGACGTCCAAGGTGGACGGTCTCGAGGAGGCCGACTTCTACGGGCGCTACGCCAAGGCGATCGAGGAGCGCTTCCCCGGCCGGTGGATCGGCAAGGTGGTGGCCCAGGCCCTGCCCCGCGCCGACGTGCAGCGCTTCCGTGACTACGGGGTGCAGATCTACCACCCGAACTACGAGGTGTGGGACAAGCGCCTCTTCGAGCTCTACTGCCCGGGCAAGGAGCGGTACGTGGGGCGCGAGGAGTGGCACCGCCGCATCCTGGAGTCGGCGGAGGTCTTCGGCCCGCGCAACGTGATCCCCAACTTCGTGGCCGGGATCGAGATGGCCGAGCCGTTCGGCTTCACCACTGTGGACGAGGCGATCGAGTCGACCACCGAGGGCCTCCAGTACTTCATGTCCCGCGGCATCCTCCCCGCTTCACCACCTGGTGTCCGGAACCGACCACCCCGCTCGGCCGCACCAACCCGCAGGGCGCGCCGCTGGAGTACCACATCCGGCTGCTGGAGGCGTACCGCGCGACGATGGAGGCCAACGGCCTTTCCACCCCGCCCGGGTACGGCCCGCCCGGCGCCGGCAACGCGGTCTTCTCGGTGAGCTCGTTCATGGACACGCTCCCGGCCGACGCCCCCGTCAGCGCGTGAGCGTCCTCGTCTACTCCCGGACGACGGGCTTCCGGCACGACTCGATCCCGGCAGGAATTGAGGCGTTCCACCAGCTCAGCGACGATGTCGAGGCCACCGAGGACCCGGCCGCCCTGGAAGACCTGACCGGCGTGGCGGCCGTCGTCTTCCTCAACACGAACGGCGAGGTCCTCACCGACGCCGGCCGGACAGCCCTTGAGTCGTACGTGCGGGGCGGCGGCGGCTTCCTCGGCGTGCACTCGGCGGCCGCGACCGAGTACGGCTGGCCGTTCTACCGCGACCTCGTCGGCGCGTGGTTCGACAAGCACCCGGCGGTACAGCCCGCGACGATCACGGTGTCCGATCCCGATCACCCAGCGACGGCCCACCTGCCCTCGCCGTGGCACCGGACCGACGAGTGGTACGACTTCCGCTCCCACCCCGACGCCCGCGTGCTGCTGCGGGTCGACGAGTCGACATACGACGGTGGCGGCATGGGCGCCGACCACCCGCTCGCCTGGTGCCACGAACGCCTCGGCGGCCGCGCCTTCTACACCGCCCTAGGCCACACAATCGAGTCCTACGCCGACCCCGCCTTCCTAAAACACCTCTCGAACGCCCTGCGCTGGGTCAGGTCCCTGCGGGGTTGATCAGGGACTTGGTCGGGCGTGTCGTCGGCGCGCCGCTCCACCAACTCCCTGATCAACCCCAGGACCATTCTGGCGCCCAGCGGGCCTAACATATCTACGTATGGGCATAGATGAGAGAACCTCTCGACGGGCCTTCATGGCGTCCGCGTCGGCGGCTGCCGCTGTGCCGCTGATCGGCGGCGGTGCGGCTCCGGCGTCGGCCTCCGGTCACGGCACACCAGCCGGGCCGGGCCGCCCCATCCAACCCCAACGGCCGGGTCGCGCGCTGCGGGCGTTGCTCGACGAGATCGACCGCCGGCGCATCGAGGCGATCGTGCGCCGCCTCGTCGCGTTCGGCACCCGGCACACACTTTCCACCCAGGACGACCCCGTCCGTGGCATCGGCGCGGCGCGTGACTGGATCTTCGATGAGCTGAGCGGTTACGCGGCGGCGTCCGGCGGTCGCATGACCGTGGAGAAGCAGTCGTACACGCAGGAAGCGGGACCGCGCATCCCGGTGCCCACCGTCATCACCAACGTGATGGCCACCCTGCGCGGCACCACCTCGCCCGACCGGGTGTACGTGATCTCGGGTCACTACGACTCGCGGGTCACCGACGTGCTCGACGGGACATCCGACTCCCCGGCGCCAACGACGACGCGTCCGGCGTGGCGGTGGTCATGGAGCTCGCGCGGCTCTTCGCCACCCGGCCGACGGCGGCGACGCTCGTGTTCACCGCGGTGGCCGGTGAGGAGCAGGGCCTGTTCGGGTCGGCGTTCCAGGCGCGGGAGTACAAGACGGCCGGCGCCGACATCCAGGGCATGTTCAGCAACGACATCGTCGGCAGCAGCCTCGCCGACGACGGCACCCGCGACCCGCGCACGATCCGGCTCTTCGCCGAGGGCGTGCCGACCGCGGAGACGCCGGCCCAGGCATCGGTGCGCCAATCGGTGGGTGGCGAAAATGATTCGCCGTCGCGGCAACTGGCGCGCTTCGTGCAGGACGTCGCAGAAAACGACGCGACTGGAATGGACGTTCGCGTCATCTATCGACGCGACCGCTATTTGCGCGGGAGCGACCACATCTCGTACCTCCAGCAGGGCTACCCGGCGGGCCGCTTCACCGAGCCGAACGAGGATTTCCGCCATCAGCACCAGGACGTGCGCGTCGAGGGTGGCGTGCAGTTCGGTGACCTGCCGGAGTTCTGCGACTTCGGGTTCATCACGCGGGTCGCCAAGGTCAACGGGGCCGCGCTGTGGTCGCTGGCCAACGGTCCGGGCACTCCCAAGGGCGTCAACATCCTCACCGCCGCGCTCACCAACGACACCACTTTGCGCTGGCAGCGTGGCACCGACCCGGATCTCGCCGGGTACGAGGTGGTGTGGCGGGAGACCACCGCACCGGAGTGGACGCACGTGATCCCGGTCGGCGACGTCACCACCACCACGATCGACCTGTCGAAGGACAACGTGTTCTTCGGCGTACGGGCGGTGGACCGCGACGGGCTGCGCAGCCCGGTCGCATTCCCCACGCCCGCGTCCAGCTGACGTTGAAGGCCCCGGGCGGATGCCCCGGGCCTTCTTCCACAACGCGTGCCTACTCGTAGGCGATCGCCTGAAGGACGTTCAGGCGGGCGGCACGCCAGGCCGGCCAGAGCGCGGCCAGGACGCCGGCGAACACCGCGATCACCACGAAGACGATCAGGCTGACCCATGGGATGGCGACCACCGTGAGGAAGTCGCGCTCGATCAGGGCCGCCGACAGCGCCGCGCCCAGGCCCACACCGACGATGATGCCGAGCAGGCAGCCGAAGACGGCCATGACGACCGACTCGGTACCGACCATGCGCATCACGCCGCCGCGGTTGAGCCCGACCGCCCGGAGCAGGCCCAGCTCGCGGGTCCGCTCGAAGATGCTCAGCAGCAGCGTGTTCAGGATGCCGAGCAGCGCGATGAGGATGGCCACGCCCAGCAGCACGTAGATGATGCCGAGCGCGATGTCGATGAAGCTGTTGAACTGGTCCAGCAGCGCCGACCGGTCACCCACCGTCACCAGCGGGTAGTCGGCCATGACCCGCTCGATGTCGGCGACCACGGTGTCCGTGCTGGCCCCGTCGTCGAGACTGACGTACGCCTGCAACGCCAGCGGACCGGCGAAGTTGGCCACCGCCTGCTTCGGCAGCATCAGCGTGTCGGTCCAGATCGGCGTCGACTCGTAGACGCCGATCAGCCGGTACTGCTGCTCGCCGCCCTTGTCGAGCTGGATCGGGATGCTCTGGCCGACCTGCCAGCCGCGCGCCTCGAAGGTGTTCTGGTCGGTGACGAACTCGCCGGGCTGGAGCGTGCGCAGATCGCCCTCGACCGTCTTCATCGCGAACATGTCCCGCGCCACGGACAGGTCGTCCATCGCGAACGTGCCGCCGAACGGCGGAGTCCCGCCGTCCACCCGCGCGTCGAGGGAGATGTACAGCGGCACGACCTGGTCGACGCCGGACAGCTCCCGTACCTGGTCGGTGGCCCGGTCCGGGAAGCCGACCTCGCCGGGCGGACCGGCCGTCGTGTTGGTCTGGACGATGACCTCGGCGCCGACCGTCGCGTTGATGGTCTCGTTGATCGTGCGGGTGAACGACTCGCCCAGCACGCTCGCCCCGCTCACCAGCGTCACACCGATCATCAGGGCGGCGGCCGTGACGGCGGTGCGGCGGGGGTTGCGGAGTGCGTTGCGTACGCCGAGGCGCCCGCTCATGCCCCAGCCGACCGCCCGGCCGATCAGTCCGGCCAGCGGCTTGGTCAGCAGCGGCGAGATGATCACCACGCCCAGGAACGTCAGCAGCGCGCCGAACAGCAGCGGCGTCAGCGAGGAGCCGACCAGGCCGAGGACCAGCAGCCCGATACCGGGTAGCGCGAAGACGAGGCCCACGATCGTCAGGACGCGCAGCGGCTTGTCCGGGCGGCTGACCTCACGCATCGCCGCGAGCGGCGGCACCGACGAGGCGCGGATGGCCGGTACGAACGCCGACACGACCGTGACCAGGATGCCCACCACGTACGCGAGGATCACCGGCGTGGCGCTCACCGTGATGCCCGCGCCGGGTAGCTGGGCGCCGATGAGGCTGGTCAGCGCGGCGCTGCCGGCTAGCCCGAGGCCGATACCGGCGAGCAGGCCGAGCGTGGAGCCGACTATGCCGACGAGTACCGCCTCGATCAGCACCGAGCTGGTCACCTGCCCCAGCTCGCGCCCATCGCCCTGAAGAGCGCGAGCTCCGAGGCGCGCTGGGCGACCAGGATGTTGAACGTGTTGAAGATCAGGAAGACGCCGACGAGCAGTGCCACGATCGCGAACGGGCCGAAGAAGTACGTCGTGATCGCGGAGAGGCCCTCCTGCACATCGTTGGCCGCGTCCTGGTTCGCCTGCTCGCCGGTCTTCGCCTCGAACCCGGTCGGCACGATCGGCGCCACCTGCTCGCGCAGCTGCTCCTGGGTGACGCCGTCGCGCGCGGCCAGCAAGGCCCGGAGAAGAGCCCTTCCTGCCCGTAGAACGTGCGCTGGGCGAAGCCCTCCTCGAAGAGGATCAGCGTCTCGCCGGCGAGCGAGTCACGGTCACCGTCGTAGACCGCGATGCCGGTGATGGTGAACTCGCGTGCCTCGTTCACCTCGGGCAGGAAGATCTTGAGGCGGTCGCCGTTGGCGGCGTGGGTCTGGTCCGCCGTGTACCGCGTGATCACGACCTGGTCGTCCGCGGTCGGCCAGCTGCCCTCCGCGAGCTGGACCAGCGCGAACGGGTCATCGCCCTTGACCCCGCCGCCGATCTGCGGCGCCCCGGACGTGGTCGCCGGCTTGCCGTCCTCGACGTCGAACGGGATCACGCCGATCGCGCTCACGTCCCCGGAGACCGACCGGGCGCCGGGCAGCGCGGCCATCGCGTCGATCTGCGCCTGGGTGAGCTTGGGCTGCGGGTCCTCGTCCTGGCCGTCGTCGTTGAGCGCCACCTGGACGTCGACGTTCTGGTTGATGCTCGTGAACAGCCGCTCGAAGCGGGCGCCCAGCGAGTCGGTCAGCACGAACGCGCCGGACAGGAACGACACGCCCAGCACGATCGCCACGATCGCGAGCGTGAGGCGCAGCTTGCGGGAGAAGAGGCTCTTCAGGCTGGCCCGCAGCATCAGGCGCCACCCGCCGGTACGCCATCCGCCGCGACCGCGCCGGTGGTGACCTCACCCGACGCGACATCGAGGTTCTTGAGCTTGTCGAGCACGCCCTCGGCGGTCGGCTCCCGCATCTCGTCGACGACCGCGCCGTCGGCGAGGAAGATGACCCGGTCCGCGTACGAGGCGGCGTTGGGGTCGTGGGTGACCATCACGATCGTCTGGCCGAAGTCGCGCACCGAGTTGCGCAGGAAGCCGAGCACCTCGGCACCGGCGCGGGAGTCGAGGTTACCGGTCGGCTCGTCCGCGAAGATGACCTCGGGCCGGGAGACGAGCGCCCGCGCGCACGCCACCCGCTGCTGCTGGCCGCCGGAGAGCTGGCTGGGCCGGTGGCCGAGCCGGTCGCCGAGGCCGACCGTGGTGATCACGGTCTTGTACCAGTCGGGGTCGGGCTTGCGGCCGGCGATGGAGAGCGGCAGCAGGATGTTCTCCTCGGCGGTCAGGGTGGGCAGCAGGTTGAACTGCTGGAAGATGAAGCCCACCCGGTCCCGCCGCAGCTTTGTCAGCCCGCTGTCGTTGAGCCCGGTGATCTGCGTGTCACCGATGAACGCCTGTCCCCGGGTGAGCGCGTCGAGCCCGGCGAGGCAGTGCATCAGCGTCGACTTGCCCGAGCCAGACGGTCCCATGATCGCGGTGAAGCGGCCCCGCTCGAGCTCGACGTTCACCCCGCGAAGCGCGATAACCTGCGCCTCGCCGCTGCCGTATACCTTCCACGCGTCGACCGCCCGAGCGGCGATGTCCGTGGTCGTTGTCGTCATGCACACACCGTAAGGGCATGTACCAGCCGATCCGTCCTACCTGAGGAGGGTCGCGTCCTCGATCTAAGGGAGGTGGGCAGTCACCCCCGCGCAACGACGCCCGTCGCTAGGCGACCTTGGCGGCCAGGTCGGCGAGCAGCGACACGGCGTTGGGCAGGTACGGCTGGTGTACGGAGAAGATGACCTGGTCGACGCCCTGCTCGCCGAGGCGTCCGGCGACCTCCTCCAGCTTCCCCGGGTCGTGTCGTCGGCCAGGACCGAGAGGGCGGTCTTCTCGATGTCCGCGTACGGCCGGCCCTCCCGCACGCAGTGCTCGCGCAGCACGTCCAGCTTGTGTGGCAGATGGGGCGTGTCGAAGAGGTTGGTGGCGTCCGCGTACCTGGCGACAAGGCGGAGCGTCTTCTTCTCCCCGCCACCGCCGACGAGGATGCGCGGGTGCGGCCGGCTGATCGGCTGCGGCGAGTTGAGCGGCCGCTCGAGCGTGTAGTGCTCGCCTTCGAACGGGCTCTCGTCGCCGGCCCACATCCGCTTGGCGATCCGCAGCGTCTCCTCCAGCTGCTCGAAGCGCGCGGCCACCGGAGGGAACGGGACGCCCAGGCCGGCCGACTCCTCCGCGTTCCACGCCGCGCCGACGCCGAACCAGGCCCGGCCGCCGGACAGCACGTCGAGCGTGGTCACGGTCTTGACGAGAATGCCGGGGTGCCGGTAGACGACGCCGGTGACCATCGTGCCGAGCATGATCCGCTCGGTGATCGCGGCCGCGTACGACAGCGCCGAGTAGCCCTCCAGCATCGGCTCCTCGACCGGGCCGACGCCCGGGATCTGGAAGAAGTGGTCCATCACCCAGAGGCTGGCGATACCGCTCTGGTCGGCCTCGCGGGCGATTCGGGCGAAGGTGGGGGCGATCTGCTCGGGACCGCCCGGGTACGCGAAACTGGGAATCTGCATTCCGATACGCACGCGCCAAACCTACCGGGGTCCTCCTCGGGGATGATCCGCGATGACGGAAGACTGCCCGTACCGTGGGATGGTGCACCGGCTCAACCTGTGGCTGCGTGGCCATCCGTGGGTGGGCGACGCGGTGTTCGTCGTGCTCCTGGGCGGGATTCGCGCCTTCCAGACCGGGCACGGGTGGGGTCCGGCGTGGGAGCAGGCGCTCGTGCTCGGCGGCCTCGTGCTGCCGCTGATGTGGCGCCGCCACCACCCGCTGCCCGCCTCGGCGGTGGTGCTGGCGTCCGCCGCGGCGCTCTACGTCCTCGAGCCGTGGGCGCACCAGCTGCCGGTCGCGGTGTTCGCGCTCGACATCATGGTGTACACGCTTGTCGTCCAGGGCCGCCGCCGCCCGGCCGCCGTGGTGGGCCTGCTGACCATGGCGTTCTTCGTCACCTGCACGATCTCGTGGTTCAGGCCGGTGGACTGGGTGCCCTCCAACGCCGGCTATCTGCTGATGGTCGCGCTGGCGTGGGCGGTCGCCGAGTTCATGCGGGCCCGCCGGGCGTACGACGCGGAGAAGGAGCGCCGCGCGGTCGCCGAGGAGCGCAACCGCATCGCCCGTGAGCTGCACGACGTGCTCGCGCACAGCGTGAGCGTGATGGTGGTCAACGCCGAGGGCGCCGCGCTGATGCGCCACTCCGACCCGGCGGTGGTCGACCGTACGCTCCAGACCATCAGCGCCACAGGCCGGGCCGCGCTGGGCGAGCTGCGCCGCCTCGTGGACGTGCTCCAGGACGGCTCGCCCCGCACGCCCCAGCCCACGGCGGCCGACCTGCGCGACCTCACCGAGCGGGTGGGCGCCGAGCTGGCGGTGACCGGCGACGCCGAGGGGCTGCCGGCGAGCGCGGCCCTCCAGGCGTACCGCATCGTGCAGGAAGCGCTCACCAACGTGGTCAAGCACGCCCCCGCCGGTGCCGCCGCACACGTCGCCGTCGACTTCGGGGTGACCGGCCCCGGCCGCCGGGTACGCATCGAGGTCACCAACTCCGGCGGCTCCGTCCGTGCCGCGACGCTGCCCGCATCCGGGCACGGGCTGACCGGAATGCGCGAGCGGGTCGCCTTGTTCGACGGCACGCTCGACGCCGGCCCGACCCGCGACGGCGGCTTCCGGGTCGCCGCGACCCTCCAGGTGAACGCGGCATGACGACCGCCGCGGCCACCGTCCTGATCTGCGACGACCAGGAGCTCGTCCGGGTCGGCCTCCGCATGATCGTGGACAGCCAGCCCGACCTCACGGTGGTCGGCGAGGCGGCGGACGGCGAGGCCGCGATCGCACGGGCCTTGGAGCTCAAACCCGACCTGGTACTGATGGACGTACGCATGCCGAAGCTGGACGGCGTCGCCGCGACCGAACGCGTGTGCGCGGCCCTCCCGGACACGCGCGTGCTTGTCATCACGACGTTCGACCTGGACGAGTACGCGTACGCCGCGCTCCGCGCCGGGGCCAGCGGCTTCCTGCTCAAGGACTCCCCCGCCGCGGAGATGCTCGTGGCGATGCGCGGCGTACTGCGCGGCGACGCGATGGTCGGCCCGTCGGTCACCCGCCGCCTGCTGGACCGGTACGTCACCGGCGTCGCCCCGCTCGAAGCCGACCCCCGCCTGGCCGCCCTGACCGACCGCGAGCGCGAGGTGCTGGGCCTTGTCGCCCGGGGCCTGTCCAACGCCGAGATCGCGGCCAAGCTCTTCCTGGGCGAGACCACGGTCAAGACCCATGTCGCCCGCATCCTCGCCAAGCTGCACATCCGCGACCGCGTCCACGCCGTGGTCCTCGCCTACGAGACCGGCCTGGTCCGCCCCGGGAGCTGAGCGGCCTCCGGCGCACGCGCGATGAGCCGGTCGATCGAGTGATCGTGCCGGATCCGGCCGCCATCGTGCTCGTCCTGGAAGTCGTAGCTACGGAACTTGATCCGCTCCCAGCCGGGAAAGGCATCAAGCAACTCGCCGCTGTCCTCGGCCGGCTCCGGCATCAGCGGCGCGAGATCGTCCGGTATCGGTATGCGCTTGTTGAAGGCGACGATCGAGACAAGTCCACCGGGTGCGACCCAGGACGCGATGCGACCGTAGGCCCGCTCCCGGTCCCGCTTGGCGAGAAAATGCAGGACGCCGTGGCAGATCACGAGGTCGAACCGGCGATCCGGAAGAAATGAGCGCACATCCGCCACGCTGACGCGCAGCCGCGCGGGCGGCAGGTCGCTGAAGCGCTGCCTTGTCTCCCGCACGGCGCCCGGGTCGGCATCAATGGCGTACAGGACGCATCGCTTGTCCACGAAGGGAAGCAGATTGCGGCCGTTACCGCAGCCGATGTCGAGCACGGACGAGAACGGCCGGGACGCCGCCATCTCGCTGATGTCGCTGCTCGGCCCCTCGTCGCCGCCGGCCGGATTCCAGAAGGTTCCAGCCGCCGTAGCCTCTCCCATTGTCGAACCCTAGCCGGCCGCGGGGATGACGGTGAGCGGCGTGGAGAGTGACGCCCGACTACGCGCGCCGCTCCTAGCGTCGGGGCATGTCGATCACGAGGGAGTTTCTTCGGCGGCCCTGGGTCACCGGGGCTGTGGCGGCCAGTTCGCGGCGGCTCGCGGCCGCCATGACGGACGGGCTCGACCTGGGGCGGGCGGCCACGGTCGTGGAGCTCGGGCCGGGCACCGGCGCGATCACCGAGGCGATCCTGCCCCTGCTGGCGCCCGGCGCGCGGCTGATCGCCGTGGAGGTCAACCCCGTACTCGCCACGCGGCTGGCGCAGCGGTACCGGGACGGGCGGGTCGAGGTCGTACACGGGTCGGCGGCCGACCTTCCGGACCTCGTGCCGCACCCGGTCGACACGGTCGTCTCCGGTCTACCGTGGACGGTCATGCCGGCGGCGCTACAACGGCAGATCCTCGACGCGGTGGTGGCGGTACTCGGGCCGGGCGGGCGGTTCAGCACGTTCGCGTACGCGCACGCGGGCTGGACGCCGCCCGCCAACCGGTTCGTGGCCGAGCTGTCCGCGCGGTTCTCCACTGTGGAGCGCGGGCGGACGGTGTGGGCCAACCTGCCACCCGCGTACGTGCGCCGGGCCTTCGAGCCGCGGGTACCGGCCCAAGCGCCGTCCTGACTGCCCGCTCAGGCCGCCCAGCACGTCAGCCCGCGTGGACGGCGGATTCCAGCAGCGCGCGGGGCTCTGGACCTTCGAGGTCCGCGACGTCGTGGAGCTTGAGGCGGCGGGAAACGCGAGGTCCGAAAGCCGCCAGCGAACGCGGCCCGCATCGGCGAGCGTGTAGGCATGACATTCCAGATCAACGCGCTGCCGGCCGGCACCCTTGAGACCGTGCGGGACACCGGCAAAGACGTTTCCGGCAACCCCGTCGAGCGGGTGACCGCCACCGGCGGCGAGCCGATCCGCTGCTGCCTGCGCGACGCCGAGGCCGGCGAGGAGCTGATCCTGTTCGGCTACGAGCCGCCGCTGCCGCCCGGCCCGTACCGCGAGGTGGGTCCGGTCTTCGCGCACGCCGAGCCGTGCGCCGGCCCGGCCGCCACGGCCGACACCTACCCGGAGGACTGGCGGCGGCGGTCGCAGGTGCTCCGGGCGTACGACGAGCGGGGCTGGATCCACCCGGCCACCCGCGTGCACGACGGCAGCGACCCGGAGGGCGCGATCGCCAAGGTGCTCGCCGAGCCGGGCGTCGTCCAGGTGCACAGCCGCAACGTCGCGTACGGCTGCTACATGTTCACTGTCGTACCGGCGTAGCGGCCGCCACGTCGGCGCTCACCGGTACGAGTTCGAAGTGGACGGTCCGGCCCGTCTTGCCGCGCGCCAGGCGGTGGGTCAGCGGCACCGCGACGCCGTGCAGGAACGGGTGCTTCGCGCGCAGCAGCCGCGCGGCGTACCGGTCCTCCTCGCCGTGCAGCAGGCGCATCCGCGCCGGTACCCCCGGACCCGTCACGTGACCGCGACCCGTCGACGGCGCGATCACCGCGCGGGGGTCGCGGCGCAGCCGCCGGGTCTTGAGCGACTTCTCGAAGCTGCGCACGAACGCCCGGTCGCCGTCCACGGCGACGCTCACCGGGCTGGCGCCGGACCGCCCGTCCCGCCGGTACGTCGTCAGCTGCACCGTCTTCTGCCGCACGAACGGGGCGAGCGCCGGGCTTGCCGCCGCCGACACCTCGCCGACCACCCAGCCAAGCTGCCGCAGGCGTACCACGAGTGCGCTGGCCGTGAGCACCGCCAGCGCGCCGATCAGCCACGGGTCCGAGTCGCGCCCGCCGAGGTCGAGGTCGCCGACGTGGTTGACGGTGTGTGCCGCGTTCGCGACGAGGAAGCCGCCCAGCGCGGTGGCCAGCCCGTCCGCCCAGACCAGCGCGAGCAGCAGCGAGACGGCGAGGCCGAGCTGGAACGCGCCAAGGTCGTGGACGAAGTGCTCGTGCCGGGGAAACTCCACGAAGTCCGCGAACGAACCTGGCGCGGCCAGGCACCAAACCGCGGCCGCGCCGGTCAGCAGGGCACCCAGAAGTGTGACAAACGTTACGTAAGGGTTCTTCTTCATGTGGCATGGACGGTCCGGCCCGGCGAATCGTGACACGCCGGTTCTGTGGTCCGGGTTGGAACTTCACCCACCGGATGACCGACTATCCCTAGGTGGGGTGCGATGAGTTTCGCGAGGCGCTGTCGGCGCGCCTCGACGGAGAGGACGACCCGGCCGAGCGTGCGGTGACCGACGCGCACCTGGCCGGCTGCGCGGCGTGCCGGCAGTGGTTCGACGCCGCCGCCCAGGTGACCCGGATGGTCCGCACCAGCGTGGTCACGCACGAGGTGAAGGTCAGCGACGCGGTGCTCGCCGCCGCTCCCGGCCGCCGGCGGGCCCGCCTGCTCGGGGCGGTACGGGTGGCGCTCGGCGCGCTGGGCGTGGTGCAGTTCCTGCTGGGGCGGCCCAGATCGGCGGGTTCGCGGCGGGACGGCACCTGCACACGTTCGGCGTGGGCCCGGACCACCTGTGGCACGAGTCGGCCGCCTGGAACGTCGCGATCGGCGCCGGCTTCGCCTGGATCGCGCTCAGCCGCGGCCCGGGCTCGGGGCTGATCCCACGTTGACCGCGTTCGTGGCCGCGCTCAGCCTGCTCACCGCCAGCGACGTCATCGCCGGCCGAGTCGACCTCAGCCGGGTGCTGAGCCACGCGTTCATCCTGGTCGGATACGTGCTGGTGCTCGTACTCTCCCGGCTCCAGCCGGCCCGCGGCGGCCCACCGAACGGCCAGCGCACACCCCGCCCGGCCTGGCGCGCCCGCTTCGACGAGGTAGACCAGCCACCCGCGAGGCCGGCGCTGCGCCTAGTCCGCGACCGCCCAGCCCAGGCCCGGACCGGCCGCCGCGCCGCCTGACCAATCAAGAGACTTTGAGCTACCGCGACGTCCGCGGTGGTCCGGACCGCTGCTCCCGCAGCCTCACCCTCCGCGTTCGCACAACCAAACAGCACCGAGCCCCGCAGGCCCGGGCACGCGTCGCGCGGACCTCTCAACCTGGACGCACCCACGCGCCCAGCCCCCGGACGACAACACCGAACCCCGCAGGCCCGGACACGCTGCACACGGACCTCTCAACCTGAACGCACCGAAGCGCCCGGCCCCCGGGCGACAGCACCGAACCCCGCGGGCCGGGGCACGCGTCGCGCGGACCTCTCAACCTGGACGCACCGAAGCGCCCGGCCCCCGGGCGACAGCACCGAACCCGGCAGGCCCGGGTCCGCTTCACACGGGCCCCTCAAGCTGGACGCACCGATGCGCCCGGTCTCAGGCGACAGCACCAAGCCCGGCAAGCCTGGGCACGCTGCGCGCCGGCCTCTCAAGCTGGGCCCACCGATGCGCCCGGTCTCAGGCGACAGCACCGAACCCGGCAGGCCCGGGCACGCTACGCGCGGACCTCTCAAGCTGGACGCACCGACGCGCCCGGCCCCGGGATCGCGTGCGTGCGGGCCCGTCCAAAGGCCGACTCGCGCGGCGCCCGGGGGGGCTGGGCCAGCGTCTCCATCCGCGCGCGGTGCCCTTGGCCGACCACCCGGCGCCCGCGGGCCGGGCGCATCGGTGCGCCCAGCTTGAGAGCCCCGCGAGCAGCGTGCCCGGGCCTGCCGGGCGGTGCTGTCGCCCGAGGGCCCGGCGCAGGTGGTGGTGGATGCGGGCGATCGTGGCGGCGCCGGCGCCGGGTCGTCGACGAGGTTGCGCTGCGGGCTGTCGATCGCCGCCGGCCGGATTGATCACGACCAGAGTTCCCCGGGGAGCGCTCGGCGACGGAGGTCGCCCTTGATCGAGGAACGGCTATGCCGTCCGTGGCGAGAAATTGCCCTGCCAGGGGCAATTTCTCGCCACGGACGCATCGCGAACCGCGCGCCGCGCCCCTGATCAAGGGCCGCCGGGCGGCCCGCCCGGGCCTCGACGCCGGCCAGACGGGCCGGGGTTGGGATTGTGAACCGCGAAGGGCGAGGCCGCGGGAGCAGCGGTCCGGACCCAATGCCACTCAGCTTAAGTTGATGTTGTGGTGGGTTGGAGTTTGATGGTGGGCGGTCCGGTATGGCGGGTGCCGGTGTCGTGGGGTTGTTTGATCCGGTAGCTGTTGTGGCGCATGCGTTTGACGACGCGGGGGTAGGAACGATGTCGTCGGTGGGGGTGTAGGTGTCGAGGTGTGGTGATCTCGGCGTGGATCGCGGTGAGCAGGTGTTGCAGGCGGTCAGGGGGAAAAGGCCGCCGGGTCGGTGATCCGGCGGCGCACGATGCGTACGGTGCGCAGGAATTTGACTTGGTCGGGGTCGATGTCGGCCTCGGTGGCGGCGCGGCAGATCAGGGCGCTGATCGCGTGGTGGGTGAGCAGGTAGCCGTAGATTTCCTGGATGACCATGTCGGGGCTGCGTGAGCGCAGGATCCGGCCGGGGCCGCGTAGGTGGGTCTTGAGTTGGCCGTTGCCGGTTTCGTGTTCCCAGCGTTCGTGGTAGGCGGCGGCCAGCGTGTGAGCGGGGGCCTGGACGGGGTCGAGGATGGTGGACAGCAGGCGGATCGGTTCGGTCTGGTCGGGTTCGCCGCGGTTGGTGACCTCGTATTCGACGACCCGGGCGATCCGGGCCCGTTGCTGATCGAAGTCGTGGCCAGCGCGGGCGGCGGCCAGGATCCGGTCCCGTTCGGGCTGGCGCGTGCGGGAGGCGTAGAGCACGGTCAGGTACGACCCGTCGGCCAGGAGCTTGTCAAGATTTTTGTGTATGTTGATCTTGGGTTTGTTAGTTGATGTAGGGGCCGAGTCGGTCGGGGTAGTGCAGGGCGAGGGCGCCGAGGGCTTGTCGCCAGCCGGTGACGGTGGCGCCTTCGACGAGGCGGCCGGCGGCGCGGCGCTGGGCGGCGGGTAGGCCGCGTTCTTTCGCGCGGGCGCGGGCGCGTTTGTCTTCGATGTCGCGGATCGCGAGCCAGAGGAGCTTGATCGCGGCGTCGTCGTTCGGGAAGTGTCCGCGGTTCTTGGTGACCTTGCGTAGTTGGTAGTTGAGGGACTCGATCGCGTTGGTGGTGTAGATGATCTTCCGGACCTCGGGTGGGAAGGCCAGGAACGGGATGAAGCGTTCCCAGGCGTGCTGCCAGGTCTGGACCGCGGCCGGATACCTGCGGCCCAGCGGCGATTCGGCGAACGCCATGAGCTCTGCCTCGGCGGCCTCAGCGGTCGGGGCGGTGTAGATGAGCTTCAGCGCGGCGGTGACCTTCTTGCGGTCCTGATAGGACACGAACCGCATCGCGGCCCGGATCAGATGCACGGTGCAGGTCTGCACCGTCGTCTGCGGCCAGGTCGCCTCGATCGCCTCGGGGAAACCGGTCAGCCCGTCGCAGCAGACGATCAGCGTGTCCCTGACGCCGCGGTTACGCAGCTCGGCGCAGACACCGGCCCAGAACTTCGCTCCCTCGGCGGCCTGGACCCAGATACCGAGCACGTGCTTGACCCCGTCCAGATCGACGCCGACGGCGATGTGCGCGGCCCGGTTCTTCACCGTGTGCCCGTCACGGACCTTCACCACGAGGGCGTCGAGGTAGATGATCGGGTAGATCTCCTCGAGCGGACGTGACTGCCAGGCCTTGACCTCGTCCAACACACTGTCAGTGATCTTCGAGATCGTCTCGTGCGACAACTCCGTGCCCAGCGTCCGGTGCAGATGATGGCCGATGTCACGCACCGTCATCCCACCCGCATACAACGAGATAATCATCTCGTCGAGACCGCCGGCGCGCCGGGCGCCTTTCGGAACCAGCCGCGGCTCGAACGTCCCGGCCCGATCCCGCGGCACCGCCAAAGTGACGTCTCCGGCCTCGGTTGCGATCGTCTTCGCGCTGTGGCCGTTACGCGAGTTCGGGCTGCCCCGACCGGCCGGATCGCCTTTCTCGTAGCCCAGATGACCGGTCAGCTCCGCCGCCAAGCCTCGCTCCAGGACCGCCTTGACCAGCTCCGGAAGCAGACCACCCTCACCGGTCAACGCCAACCCGCCCGCGTCGACCCGGTCCATCAGATCATCCAGCAACCCCGCCGCGACCATCTCATTGACCGTCTCCCGCGCCGAAACCCCCGCCAAGCCAGAGCCGTCAACCAGATGCTTCCCGTTCGCCATGTCCATACGTGTACTCCCTCAACCTTGAAGTTGATCTCATACACAAGACATCTGACACGCCCTCGGCCAGGGCCGCCACGACCGGCAGGGCCATGCCACCACGGCCGCTGGCACCGACCCGCCACAACAGGTCCGCGCCGGTGGCAGTGGCGGCCAACCAGTCCGGCCAGCTGTGGAAGTTCCGGTCGGCCAGCAGCAGCATGCCCGGTTCCAGCAGCCCGAACAGGTTGCGGGCCAGGCTCTGCTCGCCCAGTCCCTTGCCCACGATCGGCCCGATCGTGGCACCGATCGGGGCGTGCGAACCCGACTCGACCAGGCTCACCACCCGTGCTTTCGGGAACGCCGAACGTCCCGCCCCGCCGGCGTAGCCGAAGTACTCCCCGTTCGCAGGGCTGTCCGGCAGATCACACTCGAACCCGTCGATCGACACCAGCCGCCGCCCGGCCAGCCAGGCCCCCCGAGTCAACTGCTCACACACCGGCCGGGCGACCCGCTCGAACACCTCCCGTACCACGTCCGACCCCAGCCGCTGCCGGGCCTGCGTGATCCCCGCCGACCCCGGCATCGACCAACTACGATCCCAGCAGCCCCACTGCATCAACGGTTCCGCCAGCCGGGCCAGCACACCCTCGTAGTCGTCCTCGGCGAACAACGCCAACGCCATCGCGAAATACACCATCACATGCGCCGGCAACTTCCCATCCGAACGCCGCGGCTGACGATCACACACCATGACCGCCTCGTCGACCACGTCCCGTGGCACCGACGCCGCGAGTACCCCAACCGAGATCCAGTCCGTCAACCGGCCACCAACAGCCGCCGCACCATCACCGACCACAACCAGCGATCGTCACCGGTCCCACCACAACCCGCCCGGACCAACACACCCCAACCCAAGATCAACTTAAGGTGAGTGGCATTGGGTCCGGACCACCGCGGACATCGCGGTAGCCCAGATCAATATCTTGAAATGCTGTTGGTCGCCCAGGCGCGGTCGCGGCCCCAAGCACGGTCGCGGCCCCAAGTGTGGTCGCGGCCCCAGGCGTCTGACGGCGCGAGGCCGCATACCCGTTGCGGTATGCGGCCTCGGCGGTTGAGATCGTCAGTGCAGTCCGAAGTGGATGGTGCGGGTCAGGGTGGCGCTGTCGTCGTCGCCGTCGAGCGACCACATCATGGCGCCGCCCAGGCCGTGGGTGCGGATGTAGAGGGTCTTCTGGAGCACCAGCGCCGGGTCGTCGTACGTCCAGAAGGTGGTGCCGTCCCACAGCCAGGCGTGCCCGGCGCGCAGGTCGCGGTGCACGGTGTAGCCGGCCGACGGCAGCGTCTTCAGCTTCTTGTAGTCCTCGCTGCCCGCCTCGAAGGTGGCCGGCGCCGCGGCCGTCGCGGTGCCGAAGAGGCCGTTCTGCCCGCCGGTCACGCCGGTCCAGCCTCGGCCGAAGTACGGGATGCCGAGCACGAGCTCACTGCGCGGTGCGCCCCGGTCGAGCCACGCCTTGATGGTGGAGTCGACGGAGAAGTCCGGGTTGTCCGGCGCCCCGGCCGGTACCCGCAGCGCGGACTGCTGGTTGGCCCGCATCTCCCAGCCGCCGTGGAAGTCGTAGCCCTGTACTGTCGCGAAGTCCAGGTACTTGAAGATCTTCTTGACCTCGAAGCCCGCGTCGATGGTGGCCGGCGCGGCCGGTACGAACGCGGTCAGCTCGTAGTGCTTGCGGCTCTTCTTGCCGAGCGCGTCGAGCTGTGACCGGAACTCGGCGAGCAGCTTGGTGAAGTTCTGCTTGTCCTCGGGGCGGACCACGTTGCCCGGCTCACCGTTCGAGCCCGGCCACTCCCAGTCCAGGTCGATGCCGTCGAAGACACCGGCCAGCGAGCCCGGCCCGCCGGCGCTGCCGTCCGGGTTGGGCAGGTTGCCCTTGAGGTACAGGTCGATGCAGGAGCTGACGAACTTCTTGCGCGAGGCGTCGGTGAGCGCCGCGTTCGAGAAGTATGTGGACCAGCTCCACCCGCCGAGCGAGATCAGCACCTTGAGATTCTTGTGCTTCGCCTTGAGCTTCTGGAGCTGGCCGAAGTTTCCGTTGAGCGGCTCGCCCCAGGTGTCCGCGACGCCGTCGACGCTCTCCTCGGCCGGCACCGGCCGCTGGTAGTCGGCCCACGAGTCACCCTCGCCGGGACCGCCGTCCACGTAGCAGCGGCCGTCCTCGGTGACGTTGCCGAACGCGTAGTTGATGTGGGTGAGGCGGCTCGCCGCCCCGGAGGTGTCGAGCTTCTTGACCGGGAACGCCCGGCCGTAGATACCCCATTGGGTGAAATAGCCGACCCGGACGAAGCCGTCCCGGTGGGCGGTGGCGCTGGCGGCGGCCGGAGCCGCGGCCGCGCCGGCGAGAACGGTGGTCATGGCTATAGCGACGCCGAGCAGTCTTCGCATGGCAGAACAGTAAGGAACCTTTCCTGTTCTGACAAGAGGGCCGGATCGGCGGCACGCGGGGACGCTTTTCAATCCGGTGCAAGGGGCGCAGATCGAATACATTAACTCTCACGTAACGGTGCCGACATCAACACCTGGGGAGTAACGATGACGAACCGTATAAACGATGATCTACGCATCTCACGCCGCGGCCTGCTCGGGCTCGGCCTCGGAGTCGCCGCGGTACCCGCGCTGACCGCCTGCGGCGGCGTCTCGACAAGCGGCGCGGACGGTGGTGAGGGGTCGGTCAGCTTCCTCTCCACCCAGTTCACGCAGGTCGAGGAGAGACAGCGCTTCGAGAAGATCCTCGGCGACCGGGTGACCGCCGCGAAGGTCGCGTTCAACCCGGTCGACGCGAGCACGTTCGGCACCACGGTGAAGTCCCAGCTGGACGCCGGCAAGGTGCAGCTCAGCCTCCTCGGTGGCGTACACGGCGACCTCGCGCCGCACGCCGACCGCCTCATGGACCTGGACGACCTGCTGGGCTCGCTCGGCGACCGGGGATTCACCTCCGACCTCACGGACCTGGCCAAACTCTCCGGCAGCACCACGAAGTACGTGCCGTGGATGCAGGCGACGTACGTGCTCGCCGTCCACAAGAAGGCCCTGGAGTGGCTGCCCAGCGGCGTGGTCACACCGCAGATGACGTACGACCAGTTCCTGAGCTGGATGACCGCGGCCCGCCAGGGCAACGGCAACAAACCGGTCTTCGGCATCCCGGCCGGCCCGAAGGGGCTCTACCACCGGTTCTTCCAGGGCTTCCTGCTGCCGAGCTTCACCGGCGGGCAGGTCACCACGTTCCGGAGCCCGGACGCGGTGACGGCGTGGCAGTACATGAAGGAGCTGTGGGCGCAGACCGCGCCCGCCTCCACCAACTACGACAGCATGCAGGAGCCGCTG
The DNA here is from genome assembly GCF_011764545.1 of Phytohabitans flavus. Lineage (GTDB taxonomy): Bacteria > Actinomycetota > Actinomycetes > Mycobacteriales > Micromonosporaceae > Phytohabitans > Phytohabitans flavus. The sequence goes on from NZ_AP022870.1 coordinate 4,124,074, forward strand.
CAGCGCGGCGAAGTGCTGGTGGCCTGGGACCACGTGGCCCGGCTGCGGGACGCGCCCGGCGACAAGCCCGGCGACTGGCTGATGCTGCCGGCGCCGAGCGGGCCGAAGGGCCTCGGGTACATGCTCGTCGTCGCCGGGCTGGCGATCCCGAACGGCGCGCCGGAGGCGGCGAAGGCCAAGGAGGTCGTCAAGGCGCTGACCACCGGTGACGTGCAGGTCGACGTGCTCCGGCAGAACGCGTTCTTCCCGGTCACCAACGCCCAGCTCCCCACCGACCTGCCCGCCGCTGTCGGCCTCGAGGCGGCCGCGGTGAAGCGGCAGCAGGAGACGGCCGGCGCGATCGTGTCGCTGCCGCCGGTCGGGGTCGGCGCCCGGGACGCCGAGGTGGGGCAGGTCTTCAAGAACGTGTTCAAGGAGGTCTGCCTCGACGGCAAGCCGGTACAGGGTGTGCTGGACAGCCAGGCCGGCCAGCTCAACGCGATCCTCGACGAGCTGAAGGTGGCCTGCTGGCGCCCCGACCCCGCCGGCAGCCCGTGCCGGGTGGCCTGATGCCCCGGCGGAGGGCCCGCATACCGGCGGCGGTGCTGCTCATCGCGCCGTCGCTGGTCGTGATGACCGCGCTGTTCGCCTGGCCGCTCGTCGTGGGCGTCGGCCAGGCGTTCAGCGGGCCGGACGGGCCCACCCTGGCGTACGCGCGGCGGATGCTCGACGACCCGTACTTCTGGCCGGCCGTACGCAACACCGCGCTGCTCATCGTCGTGCTGATCCCGGTGCAGTTCGCGTTCGCGCTGACGATGGCGCTGCTGCTGCGGGAGCGGCCGCGCTTCGCCGGCTTTCACTTCTACGTCTGGGTCATCCCGCTCGCGATCAGCGACCTCGCCGCCGGCCTCGTGTGGCTGTCCGTGTTCGCCGACCGCGGGTACCTCAACTCGGTGCTCGACCACCTGGGCGTCGACGGGGTCGCCTGGCTGTCGTACCAGAACACGGCCACGATGTTCCTCGCCGTGGTGGTCGCCGAGCTGTGGCGGTCGACGTCGCTCGTGCTCGTCATCGTGGTGGCCGGGTTGCAGGGCATCCCGAAGGACTACGACGAGGCGGCGGCGGTCTTCGGGGCCACGTACCGGCAGCGGCTGCGGCACGTGGTCCTCCCCCAGCTGCGGCCGAGCCTCCAGGTCGCGCTGATCCTGCGCACGATCCTGGCGCTGGAGACGTTCGCGGTAGCGCAGGCGCTCACCGGCCGCAGCCTGCCGCTGCTGGTCGGCGAGACATACCAGTGGTACAACGTGCTCCAGAACCCCAACGTCGCCACCGCCATCGCGCTCGTCGTGCTGGCCGTGTCGATGCTGGCCGCCGCCGGCTACCTGCGGCTGCTGCGCGACCGGACGGTGACGCAATGAGCGAGCGCAGCGAGCGAATCATTGGGCGCAGCGCCTTCAGAGCCTCGCGGCCGCCCGCAGCGAAGCGAGGACGGCCGTGAGCGCCCGCCGTCGTTGGGAGCGGGCCGCGATTCAGGCGGCGTGCGTGGCGATCACCCTCTTCATGGGGGTACCGCTGTACCTGATCGCCCTCGCCGCCCTGTCCAGCCGCGACTCGCTCAACCAGTTTCCGCTGCCGCTGCTGCCCACCGACCCGTCAACCGAGACGATGTCCACGTTCCTCCAGTCGACCGGCGTGACCGGCGGTTTCATCAACTCGCTCACGGTCGGGCTCGGCACTGTCGTGCTGGCGCTGCTCGTGGGCGTGCCGGCCGGGTACGCGGTGGCTCGGTACGCGTTCCGCGGCAAGGACACGTACCAGCTGATCCTGCTGCTCACCCGCGCGCTGCCGATCGTCGTGCTGTCGGTACCGCTGGCCCGGATCTTCCTGGACACGGGCCTCTACGACACGACGTACGCGGTGATGCTGCTGCACACGGCGCTGGCCCTGCCGACGACCGTGCTGATCACGGCGGCGATCTTCGTGGGCGTGTCGCACGAGCAGGAGGAGGCCGCGATGATCTTCGGGGCGTCGCCGCTCCAGGCGTTCCTGCGGGTGGTGGCACCGCAGGCGCTGCCGGGCATCGCGGCGGCCGCGATGTTCGCGTTCATGCTGTCGTGGAACGAGGTGCTCGGCGCCACAGTGCTGACCCTCAACCAGCGCACACTGCCCGCGCAGGTGCTGACCACGCTCGCCGACTCGCCGCTGGCGTACCGGTTCGCCGGCGGCCTCGCGCTGGTACTGCCGGCGCTTGTCTTCATCGCCGTGATGCGGCGCTATCTGCTCAACATGTGGGGGACGACGCTCCGGTGAGAGCGAGGAGTGAGCTTCGACGGCCCGCAGGGTCGACGGCGGCCCGCATGCGAGCCCCGCAGTCGCGAACGAAAGGCAGGCTCAGATGAGCGCGGTTACGGTGCACAACCTCGTGAAGACGTACGCCTCGGGGGGCAAGCGGGCCACCGACGACGTGTCGCTGGAGGTGGCCGACGGGGAGTTCCTGGTGCTCGTGGGGCCGAGCGGCTGCGGCAAGACCACGCTGCTGCGCATGGTCGCCGGGCTGGAGACGCCGGACAGCGGCACGGTCAGCATCGGCGGGCGGGACGTCACCGACCTGCCCGCCCGCCAGCGCGGCCTGTCGATGGTCTTCCAGTCGTACGCGATCTTCCCGCACATGAAGGTCCGGCAGAACATCGGCTTCGGCCTCATGATGCGCAAGGTGCCGAAGGAGGAGTTCGACCGGCGGGTCAAGCGGGCGGCCGAGCTGCTCCAGCTCGGCGAGTTCCTGGACCGCTACCCGGCGCAGCTCTCCGGCGGGCAGCGGCAGCGGGTCGCGGTGGCCCGCGCGATCGTGGTGGACGCGGCCGTACTGCTGATGGACGAGCCACTGTCCAACCTGGACGCGCTGCTGCGGCTCCAGTTCCGGGCTGAGCTGAAACGGATCGTGAGCCAGATCGGCACCACCACGTTGTACGTGACGCACGACCAGGCCGAGGCCATGTCGCTCGGCGACCGGGTCGCGGTGATGCGGGACGGCAAGGTGGCGCAGATCGGGGCGCCCCTGGAGGTGTACGACCGCCCGGCGGACAGGTTCGTCGGCGGCTTCCTCGGCTCGCCGCCGATGAACTTCCTCACCGCGACGGTCCGTGACGGCTCTTTGGTGATCGGCGACGTGTCGCTGCCCGCGCCCGACCTCCTGTCCACTTGGGAGGGTCACGAGGTCGTGGTCGGCGTGCGCGCGGAGAACATCCAGGTGTCGGAGGAGCCAGCCCCCGGCTGGGTACCGGCCCAGGTAGAGGTGGTCGAACCCACCGGCGCCGCGCTGCTGCTCACCGCCCGGCTGGGCGAGGCGCAGCTCAAGATCCAGGCGCCGGCGACGTTTCCGGCCGGCCCGGACCAGCAGGTCCACCTCCGCCCCGCCCCCAAAGCACTCCGCTTCTACGACCCGTCGACCGGCCTTGCCCTCGCAGTTGATCAGGGACTTGGTGGGCGTGTCGGGCGGCGCGTCACTCCATAAAGTCCCTGATCAACTAGGAGAGCGTGGCGCGACCCACAGCGTAAAGCGAATGCTCGTTCTTGACCCTCGTGGGCTGGGGTGGGAGTGTGTGCACAGGAGAATGAGCGTTCGTTTTAGGAGTAGTCATGGGACAGACGCCAGCCCGCCGCCGCCCCTCGCCCGCCGCCCTCGCCCTGGTGATCGCGGTCGGCGTGGTGGCGCTACAGGCGCTGCTCGTACCCCTGTTCAGCGCCCCCGCGGCCGACCTGGAGCCGCGTGACCTGCCGGTGGTCGTCGCCGGCCCCGCGCCCGCCGCGCAGGGGCTCGCCGGCCAGCTCGAGTCGGCCCGCCCGGGCGCGTTCGAGATCACCACGCTCGCGGACGGCGCGGCGGCCGACGAGGCCCTGCGCGACCGCGACGCCTACGCCGCCTTCGTGGTCGGCCCGGAGGGGGTCACGCTGCACACCGCGCCGGCCGCCAGCCCCACGGTCGCGACGCTGCTCACCCAGGCCTCCGCCCAGCTGAACGGTGGACAGCCGGTCCGCACCGTCGAGGTCGTGCCGCTGGACCCGGACGACCCGCGGGGCACCGGCTTCGCCAGCGGGTTCCTGCCGCTCGCGATCACCTCGCTGCTCGCCGGCATCGCGGTCTACTTCCTGGTCCGCGGTCGGGGGCCGCGCCTGACCGGCCTGCTCGGGTACGCGGTGCTCGCCGGCCTCGTGTCCGCCGCGGTGCTCCAGTTCTGGCTCGGCGTGATCCCGGGCACGTACCTGCTGAACGCCGCCGCGATCGGGCTCTTCACGCTCGCGGTCGCCGCCTCGGTCAGCGGCCTCGCGGCGGTGCTCGGCGAGCCGGGCATCGGGCTGGGCGCGCTTGTCGTGTTTCTGATCGGCAACGCGCTCTCCGGCGTCGCCGCCGCGCCGCAGCTGCTTCCCCAGCCGTGGGGCGAGATCGGCCAGTGGCTGCCGATCGGGGCGGGCGGCACGCTGCTGCGCTCGACGGCGTACTTCGACGGGGCGGGCGGCACGACCGCGGTGTGGATCCTGGCCGCGTACGCGCTCGCCGGCCTCGTCCTCGTCGCGCTGGGCCGCGCACGGGCCGGCTCGCACGAGGCCACGACGCCGGCCGAGGAACGCGTTCCCAGCACTGTCTAATGCGGAGCGTCACAGTGGATCCCGTCTCGGCACGCGCCGTGACGGGATCTTCGCGTACCGCTGTCAGGATCTTTCCAGCTTCCAATGATGTAGCATCGGGCCGCTTGGGCAGTGCGTGACAACTCCCCTTTGATTGTTTGCTTTTTGTTCGAGGAGGCTCGATGCCGACGGGCCGGCCGGCACCCCCACCCACCGGACGCTCGCCGACGCCGCCACCGCGCAGCTGCACGAGGCGATCCTGGCGGGCGACCTCGCCGCCGGTTCGCCGCTGCGCCTCACCGACCTCGCGGAGAGCCTCGGCATGAGCATGATGCCGGTCCGCGAGGCGATCCGGCGGCTGGAGTCGCTCGGCCTCGTCGAGGTCGTGCCACACAAGGGCGCGTGGGTGCGCGAGCTCACCCTCGACGACGCGCACGACACCCACGAGATGCGCTTGCTGCTGGAGATCACCGCGATCGAGCGGGCGGCGCCCCGGTTCACCGACCGGGACACCGAGAAGGCTCGCGCGGCGCTCGACCGCCATGTCAGCGCCAGCCAGCTCGGCGACCAGGCCGCGGCGCGGCAGGCGCACACCGACTACCACTTCGCGATCTATGCGGCGGCCGGGTCGCGGTGGCTGCTGCGCGCGCTGGAGCCGGTCTGGCAAAACAGCGAGCGGTACCGCTTCGCCGGCACCCGCAGCCCCGAGGCAGCCGCCGAGCGGCACCGCGAGCACCAGGCGATCCTGGCCGCCTGCATGGCCCGCGACGCGGCGTCCGCGGCCGACGCGCTCCGCGTGCACATACACAACTCCCGCTCCCGCGTCATCCAGAAGATGACCCGACTCGACGACAAGGACGCCTAGGTGACGGAGCAGCAGCCCGAGCTCGGACCGGTCGGCTACCGCATCATCCTGGAAAACGACCTGGTCCGGGTCTGGCAGGTCATGCTCGGGCCGGGCGAGACGCAGGCGCTGCACCACCACGAGCACCCGTACCTGGTGATCGCGGTCGAGGGCGCCATCAACCTCGTGGAGACCGTCGACGGCCAGCTCCGCGACGCCCCCGAGCCGACCGGCAGCGTGGTCTTCCGCCCCGCCGGCGACACCCACACCCTGACAAACGTGGGCGAGACCCGCTATGTCGCCCGCATCGTCGAGCTCAAGACCCAGTAGCCAATCCTTCAAGACCTGAGCTACCGCGACGCCCGCCGTGGTCCAGACCGCTGCTCCCGCGGCCTCACCCTCCGCGTTCGGCGAGCCAGGAGACCTAGATGGTTCTCCCGCGGGCGAGGGAGCGCGCTACGCGCACCCCAGGGCGGGGGGATACGTCAAGATCCAGACAAAATCCCTGATTTTGTTGCTGCCGGCACGCGTTGAGGCAGCAAAATCAGGGATTTTGCTGCCTCCTAGGCCCATAGGGAGGCGCCCGCTCACGCGCGACCAAAGCCGAGAGATCTAGTCGACTTTCTGCCGTCCTGGCAGCAGAAAGTCGACTAGATCGGGATTTCCTTCGGGCCTGCCCGCGGTCGGCCGGCGGCAGGTTGTGAATCGCGGAGCGGGGCTGTGGGTGGCTCCTGGCCAGCCGGCGTTCGCTGGCCGGGCGCGCGCCGCGCCCCCGGTGGCCCGCACGACCTATCCGGAGGTGGCCGATTCGGCGCCGTCCTGGCCCCGTAGCCGAAGCGGGCCGGACCAGGCTGCGTGCGCGGAGGCCTCTGTGCTCTGCTCACCTAGAGGAGGCGTCCGCGTCCGGCACCTGAGGCCGCCTCCTTGGGGAGGCAGAGCGAAGGCATTCCACGACGCCGCCACGAGGGGACGGGCGGAGGGCTTGTCCCGCGGACCAGGCAGTGGAGGTCGGGGCACTCGGCGAGCGCCAGCGAGCCGCCGACCGCAGCGGTGCCCGCGGGAGCAAACGGTCCGCAGCTGGCGCGGACCGGGGCATATTTGATCTAACAAGCCCTCGACACCGCTGCCCCGCGGCCAAGTGCGATCCGCCGAGGCCGCGGGACGGGCTGTGACGCGGGCGTCAGGCTAGGGCGAGGTAGAGCAGCGCGCCCACCAGGACTGCGAAGGCCAGCAGCAGCCCGCCGACCAGCAAGGTCTCCCCCGCGCCGTTGCCATCTCGCCCGGTCTTCCGCTCGCTCACGATTCCGCTCCAAGGTTTGATATCTGATCAAAACTCGGTTTCGGAGCTTAGCGAGCAATCGCGATCTTGGGAAGGTCCGGCGGATGTGTCGCATTCCGGGCGTACGAGGCGGCGGGCTGGCGCCTCCTGTGTATAGAAGAAGTGTCATACCCCGGGCGACACTCTGGTTGACAGCAGGGTTATGACGGAAGGCGCATTGGTGGGAAGCAGCCATGTATCAGCTGGATCTGGCACGCAGGTGCGAGGCGCTCTTCGCATCTGATCTCCAACACTCGCAGCACCCCGACCCGACCGACGTGCGTGCGGCCGTGACGCGCACGATCTCCCGACTCGGCCAGCCCGCCTGCGTGGCGCGGATGGCGCAGGAGTTCGGCGACCACCCGGAGGCGGCGGCGGCGCGCATGCGCTGGGCCCGCACGGCGGTGGAGTCGGCCTACCCGGGGCCACGCGTGCCCGCGCCGCGCGGCCGCCTGACCAGGACGCCGTGCTGAGCCCCTGGCGGTAGCGGAGGACCGCCAGGGTCCAGGGTCTGTCCTGCCGATCTTGTCGAGATCGACAGGACAGACCTAGTGGGTGGCCACGTCGGCGAAGCGGGTCAGGCCGGGCTCCGGCTCCACCCGGGCGGCGCGCACGATGAAGCTGACCGTGTGGTACCAGCCGCAGAGGGCGAGCAGGTCGAGCAGCTGGCCCTCGTCGAAGTACGCACCGAGCTCGCCCCAGAGCCGGTCGTCCACATCGGACTGGTGATGGAGCTGCTCGGCCAGCTCCATCAGCAGGCGGTCGCGGGGCTCGGGCCAGCAGGGGTCAGCGCTGGAGCCGTGCGCGATCGACCGCATCTGAGCGGCGGTCAGCTGCGCCCGCTCCGACCAGACCGCCATGTGCAGGCCCCACTGGTACTCGCAGCCGCACAGCGCGCAGGTCCGCCCGATGATGATCTCGCGGGCGCGCAGGTCGACGCTGAGCGCGGTGCTCAGCTCGTACCCCATCCACTCGGTCATCGCGTGCGCCATCTGCCGGTTGCGGGCCATCGTGCGGAGCACCCGCAGGGGCGGCAGCCCGGGCGGGATCATGCGCGCGAACAGGGCCTCGATCTTCGGCGGAAAGGGCTCCTCCACCGGTGCGATCCGCACCACCCGCCATCGCCTCCAGACAGCGCCGCACCGCGTCAAACACATCCATCTACGACGATATACCCCCAGCATCCCCCGGGCCCCTAGAGTTAGCCCCTATGGCGAGCTGGGAGGACGTGCGGCGGCTGGCGCTGGAGCTGCCGGAGACCGACGAGGCGGAGTCCCGCGAGGGGCACCTGGCCTGGCGGGTGAAGGAGAAGGGCTTCGTCTGGGAGCGGCCGCTGCGCAAGGGTGACCTGGCCGCGCTCGGCGACACGGCGCCGGACGGGCCGATCTTGTGCGCCCGGGTGCCCGACGAGGGTGCCAAGCAGGCGCTGATCGCGGACGACCCGGCGGTGTACTTCACGACCCCGCACTTCAACGGCTACCCGGCCGTGCTCGTCCAGCTCGACCGCATCGACGCGGCCGAGCTGTCGGAGCTGGTGGTCGAGGCCTGGCTGGCCCGGGCACCCAAGCGCCTGGCCAAGGAGTATCAGGCGGACTCCGGCACGTAGAACTTCGTCACGGCCTCGACCGCCAGCGCCACGAGCTCCGGGTCGGCGCCGGTGGCGAGGTGGGCCTCACCCCACTTGGCGGCGCTGCGCCGGCTGAACTCACGGGCCTGCGGTGACGACTCGAAGTCGGTCTTGTCGTCGAGCCCGTGGCGGTGCAGATGCAGCGCGAGGCCGATGAGGGCGAGGTCCCAGCCGACGCCGGTGGCGCCCGGTCCGTACGTCGCCAGGAAGTCCTCGCCGACGACCGCCGTGTGGATCAGCTCGAAATCGGTACAGCGACTTGCCGCGGGCGACAGCCGCACCTCGACCTCGCTGGTACCGCGCTTGGTCTCCGCGCCGTAGAGCCACGACACCCGGAGCATGCGCGGCGGCTGGCACTGCATGATCTCGCCGCCCGCGTTGCCCTCCAGCTGGTAGGTACCGCCGAGCCGCAGGTCACCGCTGAGCGGCAGGAACCAGCGGCTGAGCCGCTCCGGGTCGGTGATGGCGTCCCAGACGTCCTCGATGTCCGCGTCGTACCGCCGGCGCAGCACCACGGTGTCGCCCTCGCCGGCCGGCAGGACTCGCTTGCCCACTTCGCGGCGTGCGATAGAGAGCTCGTCGAGCAGGTCAGCCACGTTTCGTCCTTCCCGAGGCGGCCCGCCAGACGCCTCAAGACAGTTGCAACACCGAAAGCACGTTTCCGGCAGGGTCGGTGAACCACCCGATCGGCGGCCCCTCGGCCCGCATGATGCCCTTTTCGTCCTGCGGGAAACCGTCGTACCGCAGCATCGACACGCCCCGCGCCACCAGCTCGTCCACCGCCTTGTCGATGTCCTCGACCGGGAAGTTGAGGATCGTGAACGTGGCCGGGGTGTGGCTCTCCTTCGGGTACACCAAGATCTCGCCGCCGCCCTCGATGTGCAGCGTGAGCATGCCGTGGTCCTCGGTGACCTTCAGGCCCAGCGTGTCCGCGTAGAACGCCTTCGCGGCCGGGATGTCGTCGACCGAGAAACCGCTGAACGCTTTGGTACTTCCGAACATGATCTGTCCTTTCTATCGGTTGTGCGTATCTTCCCACTGATATGGGACAGCACGATAAGTGCCTTCCACGAGTAGGACCGCCGGAACGACGCGAAGTCATCGCCCCGCGCCGAGAAAGTCGCCAAAATCCGACACTCATTCATTGATCTTTCTATTTGCATCCATTGTGGGTAGTCTCGCCGGTGCCGGCGGGGCGGAGGCCGCGCCGGACCCGTTTCGGGCGCTGCCCGCGCGTCGCGGGACCGCGGCTTCGCGAGCGGCGCCAGGAGACTCAGATGGGGGAGATCCATGCGTCGAACCATCGCGATGGTTGCTGCCTGCCTACTGGCGGCGGTCACGATCGCACCGGGCGGTGCGTCCGCGCGGGCGAAGCCGGACGTGGACACCGAGAAGGCACTCTCGAACGGGCTCCAGGTCGCGCCCAAGTCCACGGCGAAGAGCAAGACGGCCAACGCCAAGCCGGCGGGGGCCAACCCGTACCTCGCGCTGCTGCCCGACCCGGCGGCGGCTGACCTCTCCGGCTGGGACAAGTACCTGGCCGCGAAGGGCAAGGAGCGGGCTAACGCGCTCAAGGCTCAGAAGAAGGCACCTGCCGTCTCGCCGATCCTGGTCGACGAGGACGAGCCGGTCGGCGTGCGCGGCTCCAACGACACCCCGGCCACCGCGCAGCGGGTCCCCGGCTTCGGCACGAACTCCGGCCAGAACCCCAAGGCCCGTGTGCTCGGCACCCTCTCGCCGGAGCGGGTGACCTCGCAAAACGTCCCGCCGAACACCGAGGACGACGGGTCGATCACGCTCGCCCGCGACACCGGCATCGGTACGACCGTCGACGGCATCCGCACCACGGGCGTCGTCGGTGACGGCCCGCACGGCAGCGCCGGCTCCGGGTCGGGCGACTTCGACGTGTACAAGCTGAACGGGCAGGCCGGCGAGAGCCTCACGGTCGACATCGACACGGCCGCCGGCGGCACGCTCGACTCGATCCTGCTGCTGTTCAACGAGGACGGCGAGGTCCTCGCCACCGCGGACGACGACGGTGAGACGCTCGACAGCCTGCTGAGCTTCCAGTTCCGCGAGTCGGGCACCTACTTCGTGTTCGTGACCGGCTTCCTGACCCTGCCGAACGACCCGTTCGACTCGGGCAGCGGCACCGGCGCGGACACCGAGGGCCCGTACGGCGTGACCATCTCGGCGGGCGTGGCGGACACCGACTTCTTCGCGGTGCGGCTGCGCAAGGGCGACGTGCTCGGCGCGTCCGTGAGCGGCGCCGCCGCGCTGGTGTCGGTGTACGACACGGTGCCGCGCGAGGTGCACGGCTCCACCCAGGACGCCTCGTCCATCTACCCGGCCAGCACCCCGCTGCCCGGCGGCGGCAACGCGGTCACCGAGTACGTGGCCGAGAAGGCCGGCTGGCACTACGTGGCGGTCAGCTCCGGCGGCGGCGACTACGACATCACGGTCGAGGCGTACCGGCCGACGCTGGAGAGCGAGGCGCCGCCGGTGCAGACGCTCTTCCTGGACTTCGACGGCGCGCGGCTCAACACCGCCATCTTCGGCGGGCCGGGCGTGCGGACGCTGAGCCCGTTCAGCGCGTTCCTCGGCCGGTGGGGTCTGACCCGCGCGGACGAGGACGCGGTGATCGACGCCGTGCTCGCCACCGTCGAGGAGAACCTCAAGTCCGACCTCGTCGCCAGCGGCCTCAACGGGCGCTTCCGCATCCAGATCAAGAACAGCCGCGACCACCGGGACACGTTCGGCCAGACGAACGTGAGCCGCATCGTCGTCGGCGGCACGATCGACGAGTCCGGCATCCCGACGATCGGCATCGCGCAGACCATCGACCCGGGCAACTTCGAGACCGAAGAGACCGCGCTGGTACTGCTGGACGTGCTCAGCGACCCGGCCGGTGACGACGCGTCGCTGAACACGTACATCACGCCGGAGAGCGACAAGGTGGCCTTCGTCGGGCGCGCGCTCGGCAACGTGGTCGCGCACGAGGCCGGCCACTTCTTCGGCGACTGGCACGTCGACCAGTTCAACGACATCCCGAACCTGATGGACCAGGGCGGCAACTTCCCGGTCATGTTCGCGGTGGGTCCGGACAACATCGGCGGTACCGACGACGACATCGACGTCGACTTCGGCGAGGACATCTTCAACCCCGGTGAGGGCTTCACCGGTACCGAGGACACGCTCAGCCGGATCGTCTTCGGCGTGACCAGCTAGGCAGAAATTCGCCGGTACGCTGGCACCGTGCGGGCCATCCGTGGCGGTGCCAGCCCGGTGATGATCGGGCGCGAACGCGAGCTGCGCCGCTTGGTGCAGCTCGCGTCGGCGCGCGTGCCCGCGGTCGCGGTCGTCGCCGGCGAGCCCGGCATCGGCAAGACCCGCCTCGTGCAGGAGCTGCTCGACGCGCTGCCGCCGGAGACCGTGGTCCTGGTCGGGCAGGCCGAGCCCGGCTCGCTCTCCCGGCCGTACGAGGTGCTGCTCGACGCGATCGACGGCCGGTCCGAAGTGGACGACGAGCACCTCGCCGCGCTCGGCGACCCCAAGCGCAGCCCGGTGGAACGGCTGCACACCGGCCTCGCGATCCTCGCCGACCTGGTCGGCGACTCCCCCGCCGTCATCGTCTTCGAGGACCTGCACTGGGCCGACTCGGAGAGCGCCGCCCTCTTCGAGCGGATCGCCGACCAGCGCGGGCCGAGGCTGCTCCTGGGCACGTACCGGCCGGACGAGGTGACCCGCCGCCAGCCGGTGGCCGGCCTGCTGGCCCGCCTGGAGCGGCGGCACACCGTCACGCACGTACGGCTCGACCGGCTCAGCCCGTCCCAGACCGCGGCGCTGCTCGCGGCCGCGACCGGCGGGCCGGTGCCGATGCGGGCGGCGACCGCGCTGCACCACCGCACCGGCGGCAACCCGTTCTTCCTGGAAGAGCTGCTGCGCAGCATGCCCGGCTACCAGGTCGACGACATCGTCGACCAGCCGCTGCCGTGGAGCCTCGCCGACCTGCTGCGCCGCCAGACCGACGACCTCGACCCGGTCAGCCACCGCATCGTGGAGGCGGCCGCGGTGCTCGGCCACCGCATCCCGTTCGACCTGCTCGCCGGCGTCACCGGCGCCACCGAGGACGAGCTGATCCGGGTGCTGCGCGACCTCGTCACCCGGGGCGTGCTCGTGGAGTCCGGCGAGGACGAGTTCGCGTTCCGGCACGCGCTCTTCCGCGAGGCGATCGCCGACCAGATGCTCGGCCGCCAGCGCCGGCGGCTGCACGAGGCCGCGCTCGACGTGCTCCTGCGCAGCGGCTCGTCCGACCCCGCCATGATCGCCCACCACGCGCGCGGCGCCGGGCGCTACGACGACATGGTGGCCGCGGCCCGCCGGGGCGCCGCGCTGTACCTGTCGATCGGCTCGGCCTACCAGGCCCTCCAGCTCGCCGAGATGGGCCTGGAGGAGATGCCCGAGGACCCGGAGCTGCTCTCCGCCGCCGGACGCGCCGCCTGGCTGGCCGGCCTGCTCGACGACGCCGTGCGGTACGGGCGGCGCTGGCGCGACGTCGCCACCTCGACGACGGACCGCGCCGAGTCGCTCTACCTGCTGGTCCGCCTCGCCTGGGAGTCCCGCGAGTGGGACGAGATGGGCGACCTGACCCGCGAGATCGAGCGGCTGATCGAGGAGCTGCCACCCGGCAGCGACCAGGCCCGCGCGATGACCGCCGTGGCCCAGTCCTCGATGCTTCGCGACGACCTGCCGGCCACGCTGTACTGGACCGACCGGGCGATGGCGCTCGCTGAGGAGTTCGAGCTGCCGCAGGTGCGCCTCGCCGCGCTGGTCGAAAAGGGTTCGGCGCTGGCCGAGGTGCCGGCCCGCGCGGCCGAGGGGCGGGCGATCCTGTCCGGCCTCGTCGACGAGGCGGAGAAGGCCGGCGAGTGGGTGCTCGCCGCCCGCGCGCTGAGCAACCTCGTGCAGGGTGAGCCGACCGGCTCGCCGACGGAGTTCGCCGAGGTGCTGGAGCGGATGCGCACCGACGCCGAGCGGGCGGGCTTCGAGTCGCTCGCCGTCGCCGGGTACTTCCAGGGCCGCGCCCGCCTCGCGATGCGCGCCGGCGACCTCAAGGCCGGCATCGAGGCGCTCGAAGAGGGGCGCGAGCAGGACCGCGGCTTCCTGCGCCGGGGGCGGTGGGCCGACTACCACGGCGTCTTCCTCGCCGGGCTGTACCTGGAGGCCGGCGAGCTCGGCAATGTCGAGCGCGTGATCGCCGAGCTGGCCACCGTGCCCGGCCTGCCGCGGACCTCGATGCTCGGTCTGATGTTCCACCTCGCCTGCCGCCGCCGTGATCCGGCCGCCGCCGAGTCCTCTTTGGACGCGCTGCTGACCGTGATGGCCACGCAGAGCTGGCGCAGCGGCGCGCAGGCGCACGACCTCGTCTCCGCCGCGCTGGAGCTGGGGCTGCCGCTGGAGCGCCTCGACGAGATGGCGGCCGAGCTGCTCGACAGCGCCGGTTGGGACGCCTACCGCACGCTCGTCAGCGCGCAGATCGCCGAGGCGCGGGGGCGGCACGCCGAGGCACTGCCCGGCTATCTGTCCATCGTGGACGTCGAGGTCCTGCCGCCGCCCACCCGCGGCACGGCACGGCTCGGCGCGGCCCGGTGCCTGCTCGCCGCCGACCGCCGCGAGGAGGCCGCCGCACAGGTCGACGCGGCGGCGGGGCTGCTGGCCCGGTGGGGCGGCTGGCGGGTCGCCCAGCTGGAGCAGGCGCGGGCCATGCTCGGCCTCGCCCCGGCCGACGCGGCGCCCGCGGTGACCGGGCCGTCCGCGCTGACCCCTCGGGAGCGGGAGGTGGCGCTGCTGATCAGCGACGGGCTGACCAACACCGAGCTGGCCCGCCGGCTGTACATCTCACCGAAGACCGCCGCCGTGCACGTCTCCAACATCCTCCGGAAGCTTGGCGTGTCGTCCCGGACGGAGGTGGCCGACGTCGTCGCCCGCTCCGGATAGCCAGTCGTCGCTGCTGACGGCCATCGGCTTTCTCCGCTGACGCGGCTGGCGCGGCTCGGCCGGCACCTTCGCCCTGGGCTGGCGGGTCGCCGCGAACGCCGCCAGCGCCGTCGTGATCGGTACCGCGGCGATCAGCCCCATCGTGCCGACCACGCTGCGGACGATCTCCTGGGCGAGCATCTGCGAGGTGAGCGCTTCGCTCAGCCGGGCGTTGCCGGCCGCGAGCAGGATCAGCAGCGGCAGCGAGGCGCCCGCGTACGCCAGCACGAGCGTGTTGATCACGGAGGTGATGTGTGCCCGGCCGACCCGCGCCGCCGCCCGGTACAGCCCGGTCGCGGAGAGCGTCGGATTGGCGTGGGCGAGCTCGCTGACCGTCACCGCCTGGGTGACCGCCACGTCGTCGAGGACGCCCAGCGAGCCGATCAGGATGCCGGCCAGCAGCAGGCCCTGCATGTTGACGTCGGCGAAGACCACGCTCAGGTAGTTGGTTTCCTCGGTGCCCACGCCGGTCAGGTGCAGCGCGGCGGTGGCGCCGGCGGCGAGCAGGCCGGTCAGCGTGAGGCTGGCGAGCGTGCCGAGTACCGCCACGGTCGTCGGCACCGTGAAGCCGTGCGTCAGGTAGAGCACCGACAGCATGATCGCGGCCGAGCCGACGACCGCGACGAGCAGTGGCGAGCGCCCGTCCAGGATCGCCGGCACGATGAAGAAGAGCAGCACCCCGAACGTGATCGCGAGGCCGCCCAGCGCCGCCAGCCCGCGTAGCCGGCCGAACGCCACGACCGCGAGCGCGAACGCGGCGACCAGCACCCACAGTCCCGTACCCCGCTGGTGGTCCAGGATCTGGTAGTCGACGCCGCTGGCCGTGCCCTCGGTGTGGATCAGCGTGATGTGGTCGCCCTCGGCGACCTCCGGCGAGCCCGGGCCGCGCGGCTTGTCGGTCTCGATCTGCTGGCCCTCGTCCGGTCCGGAGGTGAGCTTGATCGTGACCGTCCCGCACTCCCGCGGGCCGCCGCCCGGCACGACCGACGGGTCGCCGGGCAGCTCCGGGCAGGGCGTGAGCGCGACCGCCACCACGTCGCCGGTGACCGTCGCCTCGTCCGGGGGCTGGTCGCCGCCGACGTCGCCACGCGGCCACAGCAGCGCCATCGCCGCGATCGTCGCCACCGCGGCGCAGGCCAGCACGATCAGCGCGACGCGCCCGGCCCGCTGCCGGTACGGCCGGTCACCGCCGTGGCCGTGTGCGTGACCGTGGCCCGATCCGAGGTCAGCCATCGCGCCAAACTACCGCGCCGCGCTCGGCCCGCTCGCGGTGGTCGACACGCTTCATCGATCCTTGTCGCCCCGAGCCGGCCGCGCGTCGCGTACCATCGGCCGGCGTGACCCAGCCACCGAGTCAGTTCGCCGAAGAGGCGCCCACCGTGCAGTTCGCCCGGTTCGGCGATCCGGCCGCGCCCGGCGGGCCCGCGGGTCCCGGCGGCTTCGGCCCGACCGTGCCGGACGCGCCCGAGCCGGCGCCGCGCCGGGGCCGCAAGCGGATCTTCCTCGCTGGCGGGATCACCGCGGCCGTCCTCGTCGCCGCCGGCGGTACCGCCGCTTACGGGTACGCGGGCGAGGTGCCCCGCGGGACGAAGGTGCTCGGCGTCGACCTCGGCGCGAAGAGCAAGGCGGACGCCGCCGAGGCCCTGCGGGCGAGCCTGTCCGGCCAGTCCGAGCGCTTCGACGCGCCGCTGCCGGTGCGGCTCGGCGAGCGGGTCGTGGAGGTCAAGCCCGCCGACGTCGGGCTGGCGATCGACGTGGACGCCACCGTGGCCGCGGCGGCCGAGAGCGGCGGCGGCCCGTTCAGCCGGATCTTCGGCTCGCGCGACGTGGCGCCGGTGGTGACCATCGACGTGGCCAAGGCCGACGAGGTGCTGCGTGGCGCGCTCGGCAAGGACGCGCAGGCGATGCGGATGCCGGCCGTGACCTTCTCCGGCACCACGCCGAAGGCGGTGTACCCCAAGCCCGGCAAGGGCATCGACGCGGAGAAGTCCGCCCAGGCGCTGCGCGAGGGCTGGCTCGGCATCCACCCGGTGCCGGTACCGCTGGTCGAGATCCACCCCGCCACCTCGGCCGAAGATGTCGACAAGCTGATCTCCGACCTGGCCCGGCCGGCCGTCGCCGCGCCGGTCACGGTGACCACCGACCGGGGCAACGTGACCGTGCCGCCGGCCGCGATCGCGAAGAGCCTGGTGCTCACCGCCGACAAGACCGGCAAGATCGACCCCAGGGTGGACGAGAAGAAGCTGCGCACCGCGCTCGCCGCCCCGCTCGCCAAGGTCGAGGTCGCGCCGAAGGACGCGACGATGGCGCTCAAGGCCGGCAAGCCCGCGGTCGTGCCGGGCGTCGACGGCCACCGCCTCGACACCGGCGCGCTGACCAAGGACCTGCTCGCCGTGCTGCCCAAGGCCGACGGCCGTACCGTCACCGGCACCATCACCACCGCGAAGCCGAAGGTCACCGAGGAGGCCGTGGCCAAGCTCGGGGTCAAGGAGATCGTCTCGACCTTCACCACGGAGTTCCAGGGCGGCCTCTCCTCGTCCCGGAGCCACAACATCGTGCTTGTGTCGAAGGAGACCAAGGGCGCGTTCGTGATGCCGGGCGCGACGTTCTCGCTCAACACGCACACTGGCGAGCGCAGCTACCCGCAGGGGTACAAGGACGCGCCGACGATCGTGGGCGGCAAGCTGGTGCCGGGCGCGGGCGGTGGCGTCTCACAGTTCACGACCACGCTCTTCAACGCCACGTACTACGCCGGGCTCGAAGACGTCGAGCACAAGCCGCACTCGTACTACTTCAGCCGCTACCCACCGGTGATCGAGTCCACGATCTACCCGCCGCACCTGGACTTCCGGTTCAAGAACAACACGCCGTACGGGCTGCTCATCGACACCTCGTTCACGTCGGACTCGGTCACGGTGTCGCTCTGGAGCACGAAGATCTACGACAGCGTGAAGACCGAGTGGGGCCCCGGCGCAACGTCACCCAGCCCCAGACGAGGTACCTGGACCCCGGCCCGACCTGCATCGAGACGACCGGACTGCCGGGCTTCAGCCAGGACGCGTGGCGGATCATCCGCAAGGGCGGCAAGGAGGTCAAGCGGGAGAAGTTCAGCTGGACGTACCAGGCCGAGCCAAGGTTCGTCTGCGCGAAGGCGCCCGCCTAGCCCATTTCGGACATATCCTGAAATAGGATCTCCTCTTGTGGCGATTTATGTCGCCCGGTGTTCAGAGGGGATCCATGGCCCGTGCCGCCGCAGCCGCCGCAGCCGCGATGCTGTCGATCCTCCCGGCAGGTGCTGCCCCGGCGAGCCCCGAGCCGGCCCCGCCGGACCGCCCAGCCGGCGACGTCCGCGAGCTGACCCGCAAGGACTACACGCTCGACGGCCGGCCCGTGGACACGCCGGAGCGCTACCGTCCGGGCGCGCGCGCCTCGGCCGAGACGCCGCCGATCGGCACGAAGCGGCAGTGGCTGGGCCTGGACGACTTCGAGGGCCGGCTGTACCGCAAGGACTACACGCTGCGCGCCGTCGGCGAGAAGATCGAGGTGTGGGTCGCCGACGACCTCGCCTTCCCGGCCGGCGACTGCCGCGCCCGGGTGCCCGGCACGACCGAGGTCACCGACGCGCAGGTGGCCGATCTCGTGGACCAGTTCGACGCCACCATCTACCCCAAGGAGATCGCGGCGTTCCACACCCCGCCGGACCGCGACGGCACGAACGCGCAGCTCACGCCGGACGTGAACGGCAACGGCGGGGACTACACCGGCGCCGGCGACCGGACTGTCACGCTCGTGGACAACGTGCGGGACGACAACTTCCACGACTTCCGGGCCGCGTACGTGGCCGGGTTCTTCTCCGCCCAGCTCAACGAGCTCCTCGACCGCAACGTGATGACGATCGACGCGTTCGACTGGCAGCACCGTACCGGCGCCAACCCGCCGGACGCGCCCACCGGCGACCTGTGCACGAGCCGGCCGGCCCGCCCCAACCTGTACGAGGGCACGTTCGCGCACGAGTGGCAGCACCTGCTCCAGTACTACGCCGACCCGTTCGAGACCACGTGGGTGAACGAGGGGCTCTCCGACCTCGCGCAGACGCTGACCGGGTACGTGGACGCGCGCACCACCGTCTCCCAGCGCGGCGCCGACAGCCACATCCTCTGCTTCCAGGGCTTCGGGACCGTCCGCACCGACGTCAACACCAACCCCAGGGAGTGTGGCGGCCCGGAGAACTCGCTCACCACGTGGGGTGAGAGCCCGAACCTGAACGCGACGCTCGCCGACTATGGCAACGCGTACTCGTTCATGCTCTTCCTGCACGACCGGTACGGCACCGACGTCATCTCCCGCCTGCACCGCGACGGCGAGCGGCAGGGGCTGGCGAGCGTGGCGGCGGCGCTCAAGGCGGTGGGCGCGCCCGACCTGTACCAGGTGATCCACGACTACCAGTCGATGGTGCTGCTCGACAGGATCGTGTCGAACGGCCAGACGTACGGGGTGTCGAGGGACCGCGTCACCACCCCCAGCCTCCGCTCGACGGTCAACCAGGCCAACCCGGCGATCAACGCCACGCCCGGCGCCGCACCCAACGGCGCCGACTACGTACCCCTCGCGCCGCGCGGCGGTGAGCTGCGGTCGATCACGTTCGAGGGCGCCCGTACGCTGCCGCCGCTCCCCCTCTCCTGGACCGTGGTCAGCGACCCGGATCGCCCGCGCGACGCGGTGCTGTGGTCGGGCAACCGCGGCGACCTCGACAGCACGGCGGTCACCACGGTCACCGTCCCGCCGGGCGGGACGACGTTGCGGCTGCTGGCCAAGTACGGGGCCGAGAAGGGCTTCGACTACGGGTACGTGACGGTCTCCACCGACGGCGGCAAGACGTACACGCCGGTGGTCGGGGACCGGACCGTGGCGGGTCCGCTGGGGCCGGCGCTCAACGGCACGACCGACGGCTTCGAGCCGCACACCTTCGACCTCTCCGCGTACGCCGGGAAGACCGTGCTGCTCGGCTTCCGGTACGTGAGCGACGGCGGCCTCGACGAGGGCGGCCTGCTCCTGGACGACATCACGCTGGGCGGCGGGCTGGTCGCCGACGGTTCGAGCCTGGTCGCGTTCGACTCGCCCACCGAGATCCGGGCCACCGAGGTGCACAACTGGAACCTGCGCCTGGTCGGCCTGGACGAGAAGCGCCGGACCGCGCTCCAGCTGGAGTTCGACGGCCGGCACGCGGTACAGCTCGACCCGGTTCGCCTGGCCACGCTGAGGCAGTTCCCCAAGGTGGTCGCGATCGTCGCCTACGACGACCCGACCGAGCAGATCACCCAATACGCCCCGTACACGCTGACGGCGAACGGCAAGCGCCAGCCCGGCGGCCTCCCCGAGTGAACCGGCCATCAGAAGCTGGCGGTCGGCGCTCCCCTCCCCGGCTTGATCTTGGTTGGCCCGCTCGCCGACGGCCGCACGTCGAAGTCGAAGATCTCGGTGGGGATGTAGACGGTGGCGCAGGCGTTGGGGATGTCGACCACCCCGGAGAACCTCCCCTCGATCGGCACGGCCCCGAGGATCAGGTACGCCTGCTCAGGGCTGTACCCGAACCTGGTCAGGTAGTCGATGGCGTGCAGGCAGGCGCGCTGGAACGCTAGCTGCGAGTCCAGGTAACGCTGCTCGCCATCTGTGGTGACAGAGATGCCGGAGAAGGCCAGCCACTGGCAGTACTGCGGATTGTTGTTGCCCGGCAGGAAGATGGCGTTCTCCGACACCCCGTACTTGTCCATCCCACCCTTGATGAGATCGACGTGCAGGTCGACGAACCCACCCATCTCGATCGCGCCGCAGAACGTGATCTCACCGTCGCCTTGGGAGAAGTGCAGGTCGCCCACGGACAGGTTGGCGCCGGGCACATAGACCGGGTAGAAGACCCGCGAGCCCTTCGTGAGATTTTTGATGTCCTGGTTGCCGCCGTTCTCGCGTGGCGGAGCGGTACGCGCCGCCTCCGACGCCACCCGGTCGAAGTCCGCTCCGGTCAGCGAACCGAGGATCGCGTCCTGCGGCAGCGGCGGCAGCGACAGCGGCGGCACCCGGTCGGGGTCGGTCGCACGCAGCGCCGACTCCCGCTGGTTCCACTTCGCGAGCAGCGCGGCCGACGGTGCGACGCCCATCAACCCGGGATGGACCATGCCGGTGAAGGTCACCCGGGAACGTGCCGGGACGACGCGGTCTGCCCGCGAAAATCCCACACCGCCTTGTACGCGTCCGGGAAGTAGTCGGTGAGGAAGCCGCCGCCGTTCTGCCGGGCGAAGATGCCGGTGTACCCCCAGCCCTGCCCGGCCAGCGGTCCGGAGTCCTCCTGCGGTATCGGGCCGACATCGAGGATGTCGACCACGAGTAGGTCACCCGGCTCGGCACCCTGCACGGCGAACGGCCCGCTGAGCGCGTGGACGATCGAAAGCGGCGCGTCGCGGACGTCCATCGCCGAGTCGTCGTTGTGGATTTCGCCGTCGAACCACTCCCGACAGTGCACGCGGAACGACTGGCCGGGGCTGACGGTCGCCACTGGCGGGATGTCCGGGTGCCAACGGTTGTGGCCGACCAGCTGCTGGTCCGGAAACTTCTTCGTGGAGTCCAGCGGAAAGACAACTTCCGGCATCGCCACTCCCCTTCCTTGGCGGTCCTCACCGCCGTCGACGCACCGGCCCGCGGTCCGGGATCCGGGTCACCACGTCCGGCGACTCCGCGGTGCGGGCCGCCGCATCGATCGCGCGGGTCAACGGTTTCGGGGTGACGGCCAGCCACGGTGCCGAGATGACCCGTACCGCCGCGCCACCGCAGACGCCGCAACGGACGCTGCCCGCCGCCTCGCCGATCCGGGCCCGAACCTCGAAGGCCCCATCGCGCGGACATCGGTATTCGTATGTCGCCATGCCGGTCTCCCTCATCCGGTTCGGCGGGACGGCGACTCCTTGGCTCGACCAAGAAGCGGCTAACCGGCTCCCGGCTAGAGACGGCCGTCCCACAGCCGAGGGCCGCGTACGCCGCCGCCCGGCGGTCTAGGGTCCGCCGGACCACCAGCATCGGACGCCAGCGCCCCGCCACGCAGGCCAACAGCCAAACTCGTCCCCACGGGCGCGACCGCGTCTGCCGGGGTTGGTTTTGAAGCGCGGAGGGTGAGGCCGCGGGAGCAGCGGTCCGGACCACCGCGGACGTCGCGGTAGCTCAGGATCTTGGTTTGATCTTGCCCTTGGCCGCGCTCAGACGGTGGCCATGCGGCGGTCGTAGGCGGCGCGGGCGGCGGCGATCTCGTCCTGGTGCTTCTCGGTCCAGGTGACCAGCGCCTTGATGGTCTCGTGCAGCGTGCAGCCGAGGTCGGTCAGCGCGTACTCCACGCGGGGTGGGACGACCGGGTAGACGGTGCGCTCGACTAGGCCGTCGCGCTCGAGCTGGCGGAGGGTGACGGTGAGCATGCGCTGGCTGATGCCGTCGATTTCGTTGCGCAGCTCGGTGAAGCGCAGCGTGCGGCGCTCCAGCAGCGCGATCACCAGCAGCGACCACTTGTCGGCGACCCGGTCGAGAATCTGGCGGACCTCGCAGTCCTCCCGCGTGTCCCACTGGAAGGGGTCGGAGTCGCCGTAGTCGGTGCTGTCGCAGTGACTCGGTGACTTCAAAGTGCCTTCTTCCATGACCCAACATGCTGCCGCAGGATGCAGATGGTTACAAGAGGGAACCGACAAGCACAGGACCCGTGGCTTCGACCTCCGCCGGGCTGGTCCGGGCCAACGTGGGGGCGATGGCGCTGACCGGCTCGTTCTTCGGGTTCCAGTTCGTGACCGTGCTGTACCTCCAGGAGCTGCGCGGCTGGTCCACCCTCCAGACCGGCATCGCGCTCATGATCCTCGGCATCGACTCGGTCCTCGCGCCCACGCTCACGCCGAAGCTCGTCGAGCGGTGGGGCACCCCGCGCGTGATCTTCGGTGGCTTCGTGGTGGCCGCCGCGGCGTACGCGCTGTTCCTGCCCTTGGGCGCCGACTGGACGTACCCGATGATGCTCCCGACCTTGATCTTGACCGGCCTGGCGTTCGCGCTCGCCTACGGGCCGCTGACCATCGCCGCCACGGACGGCGTGGCCGAGGCCGAGCAGGGGGTGGCCGGCGGGCTGCTGAACACGTCGTTCCAGTTTGGCAGCGCGCTCGGCCTGGCCCTGGTCACGGCCGTCAACGTCGCGGTCACCGAGCCCGGCCGGGAGCTTTCCGGGTACCGTGCTGCGCTTGTCGTCCCGGTCGCGGCCGCGCTGATCGGCGCCGCCGCGATGGCGATCGGGTTGCGCCGCCGCGCTCCCCGCGAAGAGGAGGCACGGGAAGCCGTCATGGTGTGAGCAGCAGCTTCCCGGTAGTGCGGCGAGACTCGAGGTCGATGTGGGCCCGCGCCGCCTCGGCCAGCGGATAACGGCCGCCGACGGTCACCTTCAGGGTGCCGTCGGCGGCCCAGCGCAGCACGTCCCCGGCGCGGCGGCGCAGCTCCTCGTCGGCCGCGACGAAGTGACCGAGCGACGGCCGGGTCAGCGACAGCGAGCCGCCGGTGGCGAGGCGGTTCAGGTCGAACGGCGGGACCGGGCCGCTCGCGTACCCGTAGAGCACCAGCGTGCCGCGCACCCGGAGGCTGGCCAGGCTGGCGTCGAAGGTGTCCCGCCCCACCCCGTCGTACACCGCGGCCACGCCCACGCCCGTGGTCAGCTCGCGGACCCGGTCGGCCACGCCCTCGTACCCGATCACCTCGGCAGCCCCCGCCGCGCGGGCGAGCTTCTCCTTCTCCAGAGTGGAGACGGTGCCGATCACCCGCGCGCCGAGGCTTGTGGCGAGCTGGGTGAGCAGCAGCCCCATGCCACCGGCGGCGGCGTGCACGAGCACGGTGTCGCCGGGCCGGACGGCGTAGCTGTCGTGCAGCAGGTAGTGCGCGGTCATGCCCTGCAGCAGCAGGGCCGCGGCCTGCTCGTCGCTCACGTCCGGCGGGATCGGGACGGTCCGGTTGGCGGGGGCGACCGCGTACTGGGCGTAGGCGCCGGCGAAGTTGGTGGAGACCACCCGGTCACCGACGGTCGGCGCGGTGACGTCCGGCCCCACCGCCTCGACCACGCCGGCCGCCTCCGAGCCGGGCACGAACGGCAGCTTCACCGGGTAGAGGCCGCCGCGCTGGTACGTCTCCACGAAGTTGACGCCGGCCGCGCTGAGCCGCACGAGCACCTGGCCCGGGCCGGGCTCGGGCACCGGCACCTCGGTCAGCGTAAGCACCTCGGGTCCGCCCTGCGCGGTGAGCTGAATCGCGTCCATGGTGGAAAAGCGTAGTAGTCAGTCGCAGTACCAGCAGCCACCCCGGACGACGATGACCGCGCTGAACGCCGCCTGCGACCCGTCCGGCGCGACTCCGCCGGTCAGCGCGAGGTCGATCTCGAACTTGTCCCAGGGCAGCCCGTTCTTCCAGTAACCGCCACGCGGCAGCGCCTCCCCGAGGCTGGCCCGGGTGAGGCCGGGTGCGCCCACCTCGGTCGCCCACGCCGCCAGCTTTCCCACCGGATCGGGCGGGCAGGCTGTTATCGGCTCGCAGCGCACCGTGTAGGTCGCGGCGACCCCACCGTCGGAGCGGCGCATGGATTCCAGCGCGAAACCCTCCGGCGCGCCGAGCGACCGGAGCAGCTCCTCACGTTGACCTGGAATGTACGAGTCCTCGTACCAGTATGCCACTCCGTAGCCGCCACAGCAGCAGATGACGAGCAGCGCCGCGATCGTGAGCCCGACGATCAACCCCACCCGGCTCCTGCGGCGGGGCGGCCCGGGTGGACCTACCGGCCCCGCCGGCGGCGGCCCATACGGCGGCGGTCCATATGGCCCAGGCCGGCCCGGGCCGGGCGGCGGATATCCCGGCTGTGACGGCCACGGCCCCGTCGGTCGGTGATCCACGGCCGCAGATCATACGGACACCGGCGGCCGGCAGCAGCCCCGCCGCCGGGCTCAGTCGCCGCTGCCGTCGGCGCCCGGGAAGCGCATCCCCTCCCACGGGTTGTAGTCGACCTCGAGCGGCTCCTGCTCGGGCCGCTCCCCTCGGGTACATGCTGGAGGTTGACCCGGATCCGGTACCAGATCGAGCTGCGCCCCCGCATCCCGTCGACGAGCACGTCCGCCGGCTCCAGCTTCTCCACAGTGGACGGGTGGCGGGCCTTCCACCGCTCCAGCCCGGCCAGCGCCTCGTCCTTGGTCTTCGCCCGCGCGATCTCGACGAGCGGCATCGTGGACTGGCGGCGGCCGGCCCCCTTGGGCGGCTTCTCCGCCGGGCCGAGCCGCTTGGCCAGGTCGAGCAGCCCGTCGAGCGTGCCGTGCGAGGTGTCCATGCCCTGCCACGGGTCGCCGCCGGCCTGGAACCGCTCCAGCACCACCGGCAGCGTGAAGTGGTCCGGCCGGCAGTCCGCAACCTCGTCCCAGGCCAGCGGCGTCGACACGCGGGCGTCCGGGACGGGGCGCACCGAGTACGCGGAGGCGACGGTGCGGTCCTTCGCGTTCTGGTTGAAGTCGACGAACACGCCCTGCCGCTCCTCCTTCCACCACTTGCTCGTGGCGAGGTCCGGCGCGCGGTTTTCCACCTCGCGGGCGACGGTCTCGGCGGCGAGGCGCACGTCCTTGTAGAGCCAGCGCGGCTCGATCCGGGCGAAGATGTGGAAGCCCCGCGAGCCGGACGTCTTGGGCCAGCCGGTCAGCCCGTGGTCGGACAGCACCTCCTTGGCCACCGTCGCCACCTCGACGATCTGCCGCCACTCCACGCCCGGCACCGGGTCGAGGTCGATGCGCAGCTCGTCGGGGCGGTCGAGGTCCTCGGCGAGCACGGGGTGCGGGTTGAGGTCGACGCAGCCGAGGTTGACCACCCAGGCCAGGGCGGCGGCGTCGCGGACCACGACCTCCTCGGCGGAACGGCCGGAGGCGTACTTGAGCTCGGCCACCTCGATCCAGTCCGGCCGCTTGGTCGGCGCCCGCTTCTGCCAGATCGCCTCTTCGTCGATCCCCTTCACGAACCGCTTGAGCACCATCGGCCGCCCGCGCACGCCGCGCAGGGCACCCTCGGCCACGGCGAGGTAGTAGTTGACCAGGTCGAGCTTGGTGTGACCACCGGCCGCGAACACCACCCTGTCGGGGTGCGTGATCGTCACCTCGCGGCCGGCGACCTCGATGACCGCCGGCTTCGACATGCCCCTACTCTCCCAGACCGGTCCCTTACCTCAGAGCGGGACGGACGACTTGGCCAGCTCCGTCGTCAGGGTCAGGCCGGCGATCACGATCTCCTGCTTGACGAGCCCGAAGCCGGGCTTGAGCCAGAACGTCCCGCTGGCCTTGGTCACGCCGGCGAAGCCTTCGCCGAGGTCCAGGTCGAGCTTGACCGCGTACGCCTCCGTGGTGCCCGCCGGCACGGTCACCGACTCGCTGCCGGTGCCGGTCACCGTGTACGTCACCTGGTGCTCGCCCTCCAGCCCGGGCCCGCTGACCTCGACGGCCGTACGGCCGGTGCCCTTCTTGCCGGCCTCCAGGTCGGCGACCGGCGGCACCGCGACGTCCTCGCCGGTGCCCTTGACGCTCAGGCCGGCGGCCGAGGCGCCGAACGCCCCGATGTCCACGCTCAGCCCGCCGCCGGCCTCGGTCACGAACTTTCGCTCGGCGGCCGCCCCACTCCCCTTTTCCGTCACGGTCACGGTGCGCCCGTCCGGACCCTCGGCGACCTTGTCCACCGTCACCGTGTTCGTACCGGTGACGACGCCACCCAGCGTGTACTCCAGGGTGGCACCCTCGACCGGCGGGTAGAAGTAGAGGCCGGTGTCGGCGGGCGCGGCCACGCTCGGTGGCCCGGTGGTCGCGGCCGGCTGGTTGCCCGCCGGGGCCGGGTCGCCGGCCGAGTCACAAGCTGTCACGGGCAGGGCCAGGACCAGCGCGGCCGGCAGAGCCAGCCAGCGCCGTCGGGGCTTGATCACGCCACATCCTCCGTAGGCGAGGGGCTCCGGACCCCCGCCACGTTACGCCGCTTGAGTTGGTCCTAAGAAACGCCGTACTGCTTCAGCCAGGTCAGGGCGTAGTCGGCGACCTCGCGCCAGTCGCTGTTGATGGTGAGCGAGTGGTCGCGGTCCGGAAACAGCTTCACCGCCGTCACCGCCGGGGATCTGCGGTGCAGCTTCGCGGTGTAGCGGCTGACCGACGCCGGCACGGTGTGGTCGTGCCCGCCGGCGGTGATCAGGAGCGGCCCGCGGTCCAGCTGCCGCAGGTCGACCTTGGTCTCCGCGGCCGGGTTGAAGTTGGCGAACGCTGCCTGGAAGAGCGGCCGACCCGGCGACGGCATCGCGCACCGCTCGTACAGCTCGGTCGCCTCCGCCTCCTTGCGGGTGTTGGTGAACCCGTACCGCCACTCCGCCGGCGTGAGCCCGACCGTGCCCTTGAGGTTGGCAGGGTTACGCAGCGCGACCGAGGCGACCCGCAGGGAGGAGATCGGGGTCGGCAGCACGCCCTTGATCGGCGCCGGGTCGATCGCGACGCATGCCGCGGCCAGCCCTCGGCTGAGCAGCACCTGCGCGATCAACCCGCCGAACGAGTGCCCGATCACCACCGGCTTCGCACCAAGGCTGTTGATCAGCGACGCGTAGTGGTCGGCGACAGCGCTCACGCCGTACCCACCCATGGGCCCCGGGTTGGCAACGGCCTCCTCGACCGTGTCCGGCTCGCCCGGCCACGGCGGCGCGACCGGGTCGTAGCCGGACTCCTTGAACAGGTCGACCCAGGGCTGCCAGCTGGTGTGATGAAGCCACAACCCATGCACGAACACGACCGGTGTTGTCATGGCTCGCCTCCTCTACTCACCGGTCATCATCGCGCCGCCACGTTGCGCGCGGGTGTCGGATGGACGGATTACAAGGCGTTGAGGTCGATCGCCTGCGCCATGGCGCGCATGCCCGCGTCATTCGGGTGAAGCGCGTCGCCGCCGTCGTACTCCGCGCGCATCCGGTCCGGGTCCGCCGGGTCGGCCAGCGCCCGGTCGAAGTCGAACACCGCGTCGTACTCCCCGCTGGTGCGGATCCAGTGGTTCAGCGCGTCCCGCACCGCCTCGCCCCGCGCGGTGTCGTACCCCGGGTAGGGGCAGCCCTTCGTCGGCGTGACCGTGGCCCCGATGATCCGGACGCCGCGCCAGTGTGCCGCGCGGATGAGTGCCTGGTGCCCGGCGATGAGCTGCGCGGCGGTCACCGGGGTACCGGCCGCCTCACCCATCCCGATGTCGTTGATGCCCTCCAGCACGATCACGGTACGGACGCCCGGCTGGCCCAGCGCGTCCCGCCGGAACCGCTCCACAGCCGCCGCCCCGAGGCCCGGCGAGCCGCTGAGCACCTTGTTGCCGCCGATGCCCGCGTTGACGACGCCGGTCGGCCGCCCCGCCGCGGCGAGCCGCTCGGCCAGCTCGTCCGGGTACCGGTTGTCGGCGTCCATCGTGGACACCGCGCCGTCGGTGATGGAGTCGCCGAACGTGACCACCGTGCCGATGCTCCCCTTCGTGGGACCGCTGACGTCCACACCGGACAAGAAGTACGAGGAGGCGGAGGTCTCGCCGTACGCGGCTGGGTCGGTGTCGAAGCGGTGGTCGCCGCTGGCCCGCCACACCGTGGCGACGGCGAGCGGGTGGAACGTGGCTGGCCCGGTCGGCCCGTCGAAGTAGAGCGTCACGGTCAGCCGCTCCAGCGGCGAGACCCGCAGCCGCACCCCGTCCGACGCGACCTCCTGCCCGGGCGGCACCACAGTGGACCGCTGCCCCCGGAACGCCACCGCGCGCAGCGAACCCGCCCGCACCGCCGCACCCTCCGCCGCACGGCCGATCGTGACGCCCGTGAGCCGCAGCGGCTGGTCACCGAACACATTGGACACCCGGATCCGCACGGTCGAACCGCCGCGGCTGACCCGCACGACCTGGCGAACCGAGTGGTTGTCGAAGCCGCCGGACCAATTCGGCTCCCCGAAGAAGTCGGGGAACGGCGCGATCAGCGCGCTCCCCCACCCCCGGCCCACCGGACCGGGTCGCGCCGCTGCTGCGTCGCGGCGGCAGGCGTCACGGCGGCGGTCGTGGCCAGGAGGGTCGCGACCGCCGCTACGGGCAGTGCCCGATAGATACCTCGAAGCAACATGCCGCCCAGATTAACGACCGCCACTGTCATTAGGGCGTCCTAGGAGGCTAGGCATCAGGATCACGTGTCGAGCAGGGCGCGGACCTCGGCGCGGCTGGAGACGCCGAGCTTCGCGTACGCCCTGGCCAGGTGGTTGTTGACCGTCTTGACCTCCAGCCCCAGGCGCTCCGCGATGTGCCGGCTGCTGTGGTGGGCGGCGAGCAGCACCACCTCCCGCTCCCGGGCGGTGAGCAGCTCG
Organism: Phytohabitans flavus; assembly: GCF_011764545.1. Lineage (GTDB taxonomy): Bacteria > Actinomycetota > Actinomycetes > Mycobacteriales > Micromonosporaceae > Phytohabitans > Phytohabitans flavus. Next base: position 4,152,921 of record NZ_AP022870.1, read on the forward strand.
GCCACCTCGTCGTTCACGAGCAGCGGGGTGCGGGCCGTGGCGCAGCGGGCACGCGGGGCGGCCGAGCGCCCGCGTACCAGGTGGGCCTGGCCGCGCCGGCCAACGCGCCGGAGCAGGCGGCCGGCGGCCGCGCCCGCCTCGGCGGCCAGCAGGTCGTGTCCCAGGTTTTCGAAGGCGTCCGCCGCGCGGGCCAGCGGGGCGCCGTCGCCCCGCGCCAGGCCCTGCCCGGCCAGCGCCAGCGCCTCGGCGAACGGGGTGCCCAGCGCGGCGGCGAGCGCGTCCAGGCGCCGCCGGTCCACGCGGCCGCCGAGCCGGCCGGCGTCGTACAGCGCGGCGGCCTCCACTGTGGGCAGTCCGGTGTCGCGGGCCAGGTCGGCGGCGCGCCGGGCGGCGGCCACGGCGTCGGCCTGGGCGCCCTGGGACATCGCGACCCAGGCCCGGGACAGCTCCAGCCACGGCCAGAACACCCGGTTCGGTCCGCTGCCCGCCCCCTCGGCCTCGGCCAGCCACCGCCCCGCCTCGTCCGGGTCGCCGCCCAGCGCGGTCACCTCGGCCAGCGCCGCCGCGCAGTGCCGGCGGAAGCGGAAGGTGTCGTTCTCCTCGAAGCCCGCCACCGCCTCGCGCAGCAGCGCGCCGGACGCGTCCAGGTGTCCCCGCGAGGCGGCGACAAGGCCGCCGAAGAGGGCCCAGCCGCTCACCATCATCGGCACGCCCGCCTCGACCGCCTGGCGGTAGCCACGGTCCGCGACGGCGCCGGCGCGGAGCAGGTCGCCGGCGGCGAGGTGGGCGAGGCAGTCGGCGATCTCGATCTCGTAGACGCCCCACGGCATCGGCTCGCGGTACGCCGCGGCGACCGGCAGACCGCGCTCGCGGATCGCCGCGGACCTGCTCAGCTGGCCGAGGAAGCCGGCCGCCGCGGTGCCGCCCGCGGTGGCCCAGATGACGCCCTGCGGGTGCGCGTCCGCGCGGTCGAACACCCGGCTGGCCGCGTCCAGCGCCTCGGCGCACCGGCCGTCGAACATCAGGATCCAGGAGAGCGTGCCGTCGGCGAGGTCACCTCGGCCGGCGAGCACCCGTTCGGCGGCGGCGGCGCTGCCAAGTCCCCAGTAGAGGGTCTCGGCGCGGGTCACCGCCCACATCACAGGGTCGGGCGTCTCCGGTGGCGGCTCGTCGGAGAGCAGCGCGATCGCCTCGGCGCTCTTGCCCCGGTACTCAAGGATTTCGGCGAGCAGCACGTCCGCCTCGGTGCCCGGCTCGGCGCCCCGGGCCGCCCGGGCCAGCCGCTCGGCGAGGGCGAGGTCGGACCAGCCGATCGCCTGGCGGGCACCGAGGCGTACCACGTCCGGCCTGGTCACCGCGCCGCCGTCGACCTGCCACTGTGCCGCGCGCAGCGCGTCGCCACGACGGCGCATCGGCGTCGCGAGCAGCGCCTCGGCGAGCCGGCGGCGGACCATCCGGGCCCGGGTCAGCGGCAGGCCGGCGCGGAGCACCTCGCCGTACAGCGGGTGGGCCAGCCGGGCCTCGACCCGCGCGCCCGAGCGGTTCACCACGACGAGGCCGCTGTCCTCGGCGGCGCGGATCGCGGCGGCGTCGGCGAGCCGTTCGAGCGTGGGCAGCGACACCGGCTCCCCCTCGGCGACGAGCTCGACCACGACCCGCGTCTGGGCGTCGAGCCGTACGAGGCGCTGCGCGACAAGCTCGGTGACCTGGGTACGTGGCTTGAAGCCGGGGTCGAGCCGCCACACCCCGTACCGGGTGCGCAGCGCCCCACCGGACAGTCCACCGTGGACAAGCTCGCGCAGCGCCAGCGGGTTGCCGGCCGCGGCCTCGGTCATGCGGCGCCGGGTCAGCCCGTCGACCTGCCCGGGCAGCGCGCGGTCGAGCAGCTGGTCGACGTCGGCGGCGGGCAGGCCGGCGAGGTCGAGCCGCTCGGCGCGCTCCTGCTTCCACAGGTCGGTGACCGCGTCCGGTACCGGCTCGCCGGTCCGCAGCGTCAGCACCGCGAACGCCAGCCGCTCGGCCACCAGGTGCGCGACGACCGCCGCTGAGGGGTCGTCGAGCAGGTGCGCGTCGTCGACCCCGAGCACCACGCGGCGGCGGCCACCCCGGCGCCGACCTGGCCGGCCACCGCGCGGAGCACGCCGGGTGGACCGCCGACCGGGTGCCAGTCCGCGGGTACGAGCTGCGCCACCGCGCCGAACGGGACGCTCGCCGCCGCGCGGGTACCCGCGGCCCACTCCACCTGGCACCCGGCGGCGCGTAAGCGTTTCAGCGCCTCGCGCGCGAGCGCGGTCTTACCCACCCCCGACGGCCCGGCCACCACCACGGCGTCCACATCGGACCCGCCGAAAGCCCGCTCGATCGCGGCTAGTTCCCCGTCCCGTCCAACGAACGGCCATGCGTCCATCACCGGCCCCCTCCCCAGTCAAGGCATGAGTAGTTCGCCGCCACCGCCTCGCCGGATGGGCACCGGCGCGGGTCAGGAACCGGACTTATCCCTGACTACACCCCGTCTATACATCGTGCGTATAGATGTGGTGTACAGTGCTCCGCATGTCGATCGGACAGACCTTCCTCGGGCTGCTGGAGTCCAGCCCCGGCATGGGTACGACCTGAAGCGGGCGTACGACGAGCGGTTCGGCCGCAGCCGCCCACTGCACTTCGGGCAGGTGTACGCCACGCTCTCCCGCCTGCTGAAGAACGGCCTCGTGGAGGTCGACGGCGTGGAGCCGGGCGGCGGGCCGGACCGCAAGCGGTACGCGATCACCGACGCCGGCGTGACCGACGTGTCCCGGTGGCTCGCCCAGCCGGAGAAGCCGGAGCCGTACCTCCAGAGCACCCTGTACGCCAAGGTGGTGCTCGCGCTGATGACCGGCCGGCCGGCGGCCGACCTGCTCGACTCGCAGCGGGCCGAGCACCTGCGGCTGATGCGCGAGCTGACCCGGCGCAAGAGCGACGGCGACCTCGCCGAGCAGCTGATCTGCGACCACGCGCTCTTCCACCTCGAGGCCGACCTGCGCTGGCTGGAGCTCACCGCCGCCCGCCTCGACGACCTGGCCAAGGAGGTCTCCGCATGAGCGGGACTTCGCTTCTGGTCGCGGACGACCTGCGCAAGTCGTTCGGCGCGACGCCCGCGCTCGACGGCGCCTCGATGGAGGTCGACGCCGGCGAGATAGTCGCGGTGATGGGCCCGTCCGGCTCGGGCAAGTCGACGCTGCTGCACTGCGTCGCCGGCATCGTGCGCCCCGACTCCGGCCGCGTCTTCTACGGCGGGCGCGAGATCTCGCTGCTGCGCGACGCCGAGCGGAGCGCGCTGCGGCGGGGGCAGTTCGGGTTCGTGTTCCAGTTCGGGCAGCTCGTGCCGGAGCTGACCTGCCTGGAAAACGTGGCGCTGCCACTGCGGCTGGAGCGGATGCGCCGGCGCGCGGCGGAGCGGCAAGCGGCGCAGTGGCTGGAGCGCCTGGAGGTCGGCGACGTGGCCGGCAAGCGGCCGGGCGAGGTCTCCGGTGGGCAGGGTCAGCGGGTCGCGGTGGCCCGCGCGCTGGTCACCTCTCCCAAGGTGATCTTCGCGGACGAGCCGACGGGGGCGCTCGACTCGCTCAACGGCGAGCGGGTCATGCGCCTACTCACCGCCGCCGCCCGCGAGACGCACGCGGCGGTGGTGCTGGTGACGCACGAGGCGCGCGTCGCGGCGTATTCGGATCGGGAGATCGTGGTCCGCGACGGCCGCACCCGCGACATGGCCCGGGCGGTGTCGTGATCGCCGACCTGTTGATGGGCGCGCGGCTGGCGTTCGCCGGCGGCCGCGACGGATGGACGCGGGCGGTCCTCACCGCACTCGGCGTGGGTATCGGCGTCGCGATGCTGCTACTCGCCGCCGCGGTGCCCGGCGCGCTCGACGCGCGGCAGGCGCGCGGCGACGCCCGCGACCCCGGGGCGCGCCGGAGCTTGCCGCAGGCCCGGCGACGCTGCTGATCGGCTCGGTGGAGACCCAGTTCCGCGGGGCACCGGTGCGCGGCCGGCTTGTACGCCCGGAAGGCCCGCGGGCTCCGGCGCCGCCCGGTGTCGAGGCGCTGCCCCGCGCCGGCGAGGTGGTCGTCTCCCCCGCGCTGCGGGACGTGCTGGAGTCCGGCGACGGCCCGCTCTTCGCGCCCCGGCTGGGCGGCGCCCGCGTGGTGGGCACGATCGCCGACGAGGGGCTGGCCGGCCCGGGCGAGCTCGCCTACTACCTGGGCAGCGACACGCTGAGCGAGGACCAGGCGAGCCGCGCCGACGGGTTTGGTCTGGGCGCGCCGACCGAGGGCTTCGGGCCGGTGCTCATGTTCCTCATCGTGATCATCTTCGTGGTGCTCCTGCTGCCCATCGCGGTCTTCCTCGGCGCGGCCGTGCGCTTCGGCGGCGAGCGCCGCGACCGGCGGATGGCCGCCTTCCGCCTGGTGGGCGCCGACCGACGGATGACCCGGCGAATCGCGGCCGGTGAGGCGGCCGCGGCCGCGCTGCTCGGCGTCGCGGTCGGCGGGGTGCTCTTCGCGCTCGGCCGCCAGCTCGTGCCGCTCTTCACGCTCTTCAACCTCAGCGTCTTCGCCGCGGACGTCCGCCCCGGTCTCACCGCCGCGCTCGTCATCACGCTCGCGGTACCCACCCTCGCGGTCGCGGTGAGCATGATCGCGCTGCGCGGCGTCGTGGTCGAGCCGCTGGGCGTGGTCCGCCGCGCCGCCGACACCCGCCGCCGGCTGTGGTGGCGCCTGATCCTGCCGCTGCTCGGCCTCGCGCTGCTGTTCCCCCTCTTCGGCGACATCCGCGACACCGCCGGCTACAGCCAGTACCAGATCGCGGCCGGCGCCACGCTGCTGCTGATCGGCGCGGTCACCCTCCTGCCGTGGCTGATCGACCTGGTGGTACGGCGGATGCGCGGCGGCGCCGTCCCCTGGCAGCTCGCCGTCCGCCGCCTCCAGGTGGACAGCGCCACGTCCGCCCGCCTCGTCAACGGCATCGCGGTGGCGGTCGCGGGCACGATCGGGCTGCAGATGCTCTTCGCCGGGGTGCAGACCGAGTACCGCCGCGACACCGGCGCGGACCTGAGCCGCGCGCAGGCGTGGGTGCAGCTGTCGACCCGGGACGGCACGGACGTCCTGGCGCGGCTGGCCGCCTCCGCCGGCATCGAGAAGGTCACCGGTACCGTCCAGGCGGGCGCGTTCCCGGTCGGCAAGCAGGACCAGACCGTCGAGGTCTACATCGGAGACTGCGCCGCCCTCGCCGAGCTGGCCTATGTGGACGACTGCGCGGACGGCGACGTCTTCGTGAGCAACGGCGACGTGGCAAGCGGCGACCGCCTGTCCTTCGGCTCGAACGATCGACAGTGGACGGTGCCCGCTGACGCAAAGCGCGTAGAGGCGCGTCCGGACGCGGTCGGCTGGGCCCGCCGCGGGGTGCTCGCCACGCCCACCGCGCTCGACGCCAGCCGCCTCGGCACGCTGGTCATCAACGCGTACATCCAGACCGACCGCACCGACCCGGACGCCATCGAACACGTCCGCAACGCGGCCGCCACCATCAACCCGCTCGCGTACGTGAACACGATCTCCACCACCGAGGAGGCGCGCCGCTTCACCAACCTCCGCCGCGGCCTCTACGCCGGCGCGGTGGTCACCCTCCTGCTGGTCGGCGCGAGCCTGCTCGTGGGTGTGCTGGAGCACCTGCGCGAGCGCCGCCGCCTCCTGGCCATGCTCATCGCGGTGGGCACCCGCCGCGGCACGCTCGCCTGGTCGGTGGTCTGGCAGACGGTGGTACCGGTGGTGCTCGGCCTGGCGCTGGCCGTCGTGTTCGGGCTGGCGCTGGGCGCGGTGCTGCTGCGCATGGTCGGCGTGACGATCTCCATCAGCTGGCCGGTGGTCGGCGTGTCGGTGGGGCTGGCGGCGGCGGTGATGGCGGTGGTCACGCTGCTCAGCCTGCCTCCGCTGTGGCGCCTCATGCGCCCCGACGGCCTCCGCACCGAGTAGAGGTCGGGGCCCCGCACCGCTACAGCGAGTAAGCCCAGACAAGCACGGGCGGTTCGTTGTGCGGCGCGGGGTCGTCGGCGGTGAGGTCGATCTCCGCCGGTACGGATGCCTTCGGATCGCGCAAGAGGTACGCGGCCACGATCGAGGCCAGGTCGGCCGTCAGGCGATACTCCGTACCGAAAGGGAGGTCGGCCGCCGGGCGGGAGGTGATCCCGCAGCGGAGTTGGCCGGCGCGGTCGTCGTGCCAGACGTAGAAGACCGCCGGGCCGGCCACTCGGGTACACAGCGTCGCGACCGTCGCATGGAAGGCGGCGACGACCTCGGACGCCGTCAGCATCGCGCGCTCGACCGACGGCGCCTCGATCCAGTAGGTGTTTCGGGCCTCGGCGTGGGCGTCACCGGGCGCGAGCGTCACCTCGTGGGTGGCGATGTCCGCGATGGCTTCCAGCAGCACAGCCGGTTACGCCGCCGCCTCGGGGTGGACTTCGGGCTCGTGCCGCACCGGAAAGTTGACCGAGCTGGCGATGAAGCAGTCGCGGTGGGCGTTCTCGTGCAGGCGTACCGCCGCGTCGACCATGTCGGGCGACGCGACCGTGACCCGCGGGCGGAGGACGACCCCGGTGAAGTGGCCGCCGTTGCCCTCCTGATCCATCGTGCCCAGCGCGCTGTCGGTGTAGCCGGTGACGACGACGCCGGCCACCGCGCAGTGGTGCAGGTACGAGAGCATGTGGCACTCGGAAAGCGCGGCGACGAGAAACAGCTCGGGGTTCCAGCGGGTCTTGTCGCCGCGGAACGCCGGATCGGAGCTGCCCGCGATCCCCGGGCGGCCCTCGGTCTCCACGTCGTGGTCGCGGGTGTAGTCGCGGTACCCGCTGGTGCCGGTGCCACGGTTGCCGGTCCAGTGGACCGCCACCTCATACGTGTGCGTACGTCCCAGTCCCATGGCGCAGATCGTAGGGCCCGCGTCAGCATGCGCAGCTCGGGCGTCTGAGGCGCGGCGGGCGGCACCCCGCCGGTACGGTAGGCGGCGATGGACGATCCCCTCGATCTCGTCCGCCGGTGGGGTGCCACGGCCCAGCTGTGCGTGATCAAGGACGGGCGGGTCGTCATCGACGAGGCGGTCGGCTGCGCGCCGGACGCACTCTTCTGGATCTTCTCGACTAGCAAGCCGTATGTGGCGCTGCTCGTGCACCTGCTCGCCGAGCGGGGCGCGCTGTCGCTCGACGAGCCGGTGGCCGCCTACTGGCCGGAGTTCGGCGAGCGGGGCAAGGGCGGCATCACCGTGCGGCAGGTGCTCCAGCACCGGGCCGGCCTGCCGGTCGCGCGGAGTGTGGTCGGGGACGCGCTCGCGATGACCGACTGGCGCCGCTCGGTCCGCGCGCTCGAAGCGGCCCGCCCTCGGTACGCACCCGGGGACGTGCCCGCGTACCACCTGCTCAGCTACGGGTTCCTGCTCGGCGAGGTGGCCCGCCGGGTGGGTGGTGCGCCGGTCGACGCGCTGCTGCGCACCGAGCTGCTCGACCCGCTCGGGCTCGGCGACACCCACCTCGGGCTGCCCGACCGGCTGTGGAGCCGCCGCGTACCGGTACGCGGGGTGAGCGGCGCGCGGGTCAGCGCCGCGTACTTCAACCGCCGTACCACCCGCCGGGCCGTCGTGCCCGCGGCCGGGGTCTCGGCCACCGCCCGGGACGTGGCCCGCTTCTATCAGATGCTCCTCGACGGCGGCACGCTCGACGGGGTGCGGGTGCTCGCGCCCGGGACCATCGAGGCCGCCCGCCGCCCGTCCAGCGAGGGTGAGGTCGACCGCTTCCTGCGCCTGCGGATCCGCTGGTCACAGGGCTTCCAGCTGGGCGGGCCGGCGGACGAGCCGGCGAGCAGCCGGCCGATGGGGCGCGGCAGCAGCCCGCTCACCTTCGGCCACAACGGCAGCAACTGCTGCCTGGCCTGGGCCGACCCGACCCGGCGGATCGCCTTCGCGTACCTGACAAACCTGCTCCTGCCCGGCCACGACGGCGCGCGCCACCAGGCGGCGGTGAGCGACGCGGTGCTATCGGCCGTCGAAGGTTAGGCCTGCGGCGGTGGCGTGTAGGGCGTCGACCACCAGGCGGGCGGCCGGGCTCGGCTCGTAGCGGCCGCGCCGGTGCACAAGCTCCAGCCGCCGCGCGCCGGCCGCCGGCACCGGGAGGGCGCGCACGCCGGGCTGGTCGGCGGGGAGGGCGAGGGCCGGCACGACGCCCGCGGCCAGGCCCGCCGCGACGATCGCGAGCACGGCCGGAAACTCCAGGCACTCGTGCGGCCGGTCCAGCACCGCGCCGTGGCGGGCGGCCAGCCGGTCGAGCGCGCGGCGCATCGCCGAGCCGGGCGGGCCGTCCACCCAGGGCCGCGACAGCAGCGCGTCGATGCCCGCGACCGGGCCCCAGGCGGCCGGGACGACCACGCGGTACGGCTCGTCGAGCAGCCGCGTGATCCGAAGCCCGGCCGGGTCGCGCCCCGGGTCGGCGCCGGCCGGATCGCCCTCGCCGACGAACAGGTCCAACTCCCCCGCACGCAGCGCCTGCCGGCCGGGCTCGAGTTGGCGCACGTGTACCCGTACCCCCGGAGCTGTCGTGGCCACCGCGGCGGCCGCCGGCGCGACGAGGTGCCGGACCGCCGTGGGGATCGCGCCCACCGTGACCGGGCCGCTCACCTGGCCGGTCAGCGCGGCGAGATCGCGCTCGGCGGCGGCCAGCACCTCGGCGAGCCGGCCGGCGTGGCCGGCGAGCAGGCGGCCCGCGGCGGTGAGCCCGACCGAGCGGCGGCCGCCCAGCCGGGAACGGTCGAGCAGCGTCACGCCGGTCTCCGCCTCCAGGCGGGCGATGTGCTGCGACACGGCCGAGGGCGTGAGGTGCAGGACGGACGCGGCGGCCAGGACGCCGCCGGCGTCGGCCACCGCCCGGAGGACGGCCAGCCGTCGCGGGTCGATCGGCATTCGGTCACGCTACACGCGGCATCAAGAGATATTCGATACCGCTGAACACCGCCCGCGGGTCACGATCCACCCATGGGCTTGCTCACCGAGGTCGCCGGGTGGGGCGGGGCCGGCTGCCTCCTGCTCGCGTACGCGCTGCTCTCCGCCGGCCGGCTCGCCTCCGGCGTGACGTTCCAGCTGCTCAACACCGCCGGCGCGGCCGGACTGCTGGTCAACGGCGCGGCGCACGGGGCGTGGCCCTCCGCCGCGCTGAACCTCGTGTGGCTCGCGGTCGGCGTGGCCGCGTTCCGCACCGCTGTGCGCAAGCCGCCCCGGCAGGAGCCGCCTGTGCCAGGATGACCTGGTGGGGGCGATGATCGCGCTGCCCCAGCTGCGGCTGCTGCGCATGGCGAAGGACGCGATGGACCGCGACTGGTCCAGCCCGATCGACCTGGACGCGGTGGCCGCGCACGCCGGCTACTCGCGCTACCACTTCGTGCGCCTGTTCCGCGCCGCGTACGGCGAGACGCCCGGCCAGTACCTCAGCCGCCGCCGCATCGAGCGGGCTCAGGAGCTGCTGCGCTCGGCCAACCTCACGGTGACCGAGGTGTGCATGCTCGTCGGCTTTACGAGCCTGGGCACGTTCTGTACGCGGTTCAAGCAGATCGTCGGGGTGACGCCGACCGAGTTCCGGCGGAAGGCCCGCGTGGGCGCTCCCGCCCCGATACCCGGATGTTTCGTGATGTTCTGGGCCGGCGGCTTCCAGCCACCGCCGCGCGGCGGCCAGGTGGACGCGCCGCAAGAATCGAGAAGCCCAGCGGCGGCGGACACCCCTAGCGTCGAGCGGTGACCAGGCAAAACGACTGAGGAGCAGACCATGATCACAGGACTCGGCATAGCCACCGTGTGGGTGCTCGACCAGGACTCCGCCAAGGCGTTCTTCGTCGAGAAGCTCGGCCTCGAGGAGCGCATGGACATGACGCTCGGCGAGGGTGGCATGCGCTGGGTGACGGTGGGCGCCAAGGACCAGCCGGAGCTACAGCTCACGCTCATGGTGCCCGGCCCGCCGTCGCTCGACCCGGAGTCCGCCGAGCACCTCAAGGCGCTGATCGCCAAGGGCGTGCTGGGCGCCGGCGCGTTCACGACCGACGACTGCCACGCCGACCACAAGGCGCTGGTGGAGCGGGGCGTGTCGTTCGTGCAGGAGCCGCAGGAGCGGCCGTACGGGATCGAGGCGATCTTCCGGGACGACTCCGGCAACTGGTACAGCCTCACCCAGCCGCGCTCCGGCCTCGACGAGAGCAGGCCCTGGGGCTGAGTGAGGTCGCGCCCGGCGTCCTCGGTGGACGCCGGGCTCGCTCACGCGGTGGAAGGCTCAGCCGCCGGTCGGACGGAGCGAGATGCCCTTGAGGAACGCCTCGCCGATCTGGGCCGGGTCCGCGGCGATCAGCACGCCGCCGCCGGTGGTACGGGTGATCTGGTCGAGCGCGCCCCGGTTCACCTTGTCGCCGAGGCCCAGGATGATCACCTGGATCGGCCGCTTCGGGTCCTTGAGCTCCTCCAGCCGGTTGAGCAGCGCGGGCAGCGAGAGGCCGCCCTCCGGGTCGTCGTTGCCGATGCCGTCGGTGAGGATCAGCACGGAGTTGACCCGGCCGGCCTGCCACCCGTCCTGCACCGTCTCGTACGCGGCGGCGAGCGTGTCGTACAGCCCGGTGTCGCCGTTCTCCTTCGGCTGGATCTTGCCGATCGCCTCGAGCAGCTGGGCGCGCGTGCTGGCGAGCGGGCCGATCGGCGCGATCTCCCGCCAGTCCTTGCCGCCACCCAGGTTTGTGGAGAAGACCCAGGCGCCGACCGCCCAGTCGTCGCCGAAGAGGCCCAGACCCCGTCGGGCGGCCTCCTTGGTGACGTCCATACGGCTGGCCCCGCCGGCGCTCGGCACCGGGCCGCGCATCGTGCCGGAGATGTCGAAGACGGCGAGCATCCGGGCCGGCGCGGTCACCGTCGTCCAGCTGGAGAGCGCGCGGTCGACCGCGGTCGTGTCGGGCGCACCGCCCTTGCCCGCGGCGTCCGGCGCACCGGCCTTCGCGGGACCCCCACTGGGCACCGAGAAGCCGGCGCCGCCCGAGCCGTCCGGGCCGCGCAGGCCGAGCGCGCCGAGGCGGTCGCGGAACCCGGCCGCGTCGAGCGCCTTGTGCAGCGAGTCCGCCGCCGCGGTCTTGTCCGGGTCGGTGCCGGGCATCACCGCGTACGGGTAGTCGAGCGGCAGCGGCGCCGGGTCCAGGTAGATCGCGGCCAGCGGTACCGGCGGCTTCTTCGCGTTGTACCGGATGATGTCCTCTTCGGACAGTGCCGCGACGCTGAGGCCGGAGGTCAGGGACGCCTGGTCGGTCGCCTGCGGAAACTTCGCGGTCAGGTCGTCGCGTACCGCCGACCGGCCGGAGGCGAGCGCGCGGAGGGCCGCGGTCTGCGTCTGCTGCGCGTTGCCGCCGGCCTGCCCCGCGGCCGCCGCGAGCGAGAGGAGGCCGGCCATGCCCGCGGCGTCGCGGGTCGGCTCGACGATGCCGGCGCGCAGGCCGCTGCCGGTCAGGATCTGCTGGAGCAGAGCGGGCAGGGTGGGGTTCTTGTCGGGCCAGCCGACACTCTTCGCGATCGGCTCCGGCATCGCCAGCACGACCGGGCTGAGCGCGATGGACCTGCCGTCGGTCGGCGTGAACCCGGGCGCGGCGGCCCGGAGGCGGTGCAGCCAGAGGGAGGAGTCGGCGATCCAGACGTCCGGGATCGTGGTGCTGCCGCTCGCCCCGCCGACCCCGGTCAGCGCCACACCGTGCTTGGCGGCGAGCGCCGCGGCCAGGTCGACCGGGTTCGCCTCGGCCACGTCGACGCCGACGCACACCCCGTTGGCGCTGGCGCCGTCGGCCACCCAGGCGTCGGCGGCCCCGCGTACCTCGTCGACGATCTCGGGCGGCGCGGCGACGGCCAGCTTCACCTGCCCGCTGCATTTGTCGCCGGAAAGCTCCCGGTATCCGAAGTAGGATCCACCCACGACGACGATGAGCGCCACCGCCGCCGCGATGGCGCCCGCCGCGGGGATACGTTCACGCATACGATGACGGCCAGGCACGCGCTCCATCCTGCTGAGCCGAACGGCTGGTTGCCACGTACATTCGGCGGAACGTTACCGAGAGGAAAGTTTTCACTAAGACTCGGTGACAGCAGGTGATCGCCGCACTCCACGGTGTACGCGAAGGTTTGAGAAACGGCCACCCCGGTCAATGTCCGGGGCATGTCTCGCTCCCCCTCGCCGTACTCACCCGGGCCGGCTTCATCGGATACGGCCTCGTGCACCTCCTGTTCGCCTGGCTGATCCTCCAGATCGCGTTCGGCAAGCCGACCGAGGAGGGCGACCAGTCCGGCGCACTCCGCACTCTGGCCGAGCAACCACTGGGTGAATTCCTCGTCATCGCGGTCGGCATCGGCCTGCTCGCGATGACGCTGTGGCAGGTCTACGAGGCGGTCGCGGGCCACCGGGCCGACCGTGGCGCCGAACGCGCCGCGGAACGGGTCGCCTCCGCCGGCCGCGCCGCCGTCTACCTCTACTTCGCCTGGACCGCGCTCAAGGTCTACCAGGCGGCGGGCTCGTCCAGCGCGGACAAGCAGCAGAAGCTGAGCAGCGACCTCATGCACTCGGCGGGAGGCCGGTGGCTGGTGGCGCTCGCCGGCCTCGCACTCGCCGCGCTCGGCGCCGGCCTCGTCTGGTACGGGTTCGTCAAGCGCTTCGAGAAGCACCTGCTCACCGGCGCGATGGGCAGGACGGCACGGACCGTCACGCGGCGGCTGGGCGTGGTCGGCTACGTGGCCAAGGGCGTGGCATACGGCATCGCCGGCATCCTCTTCGCGTCCGCCGCGATCACCTACGACCCGGAGAAGGCCCGCGGCCTCGACGCCACGCTCCAGGCGCTGCGCGACCAGGCGTACGGCAGTGTGCTGCTCGTGCTGATGGCGCTCGGCATCGCCGCGTACGCCGCGTTCTGCGTGATCCAGGCGAAGTACCGCAAGGTCGACGCACCGGACGTGACGTCAGCCGTCCGCTCTAAAGTCGCGGCGTGACCCCACGGATGGAGATCTCCGGCGTCGTGCTCGGCGCCCCGGACGCGCGGAGCCTCGCCGCCTTCTACGAACGCCTGCTCGACTGGCACCGCGACCAGGACGAGCCGGACTGGGTCAAGCTTGTCCCGCCGGGCGGCGGGACCGGCCTGTCGTTCCAGACCGAGACCGGCTACGTCCCGCCGGTGTGGCCGCACGCCCCCGGCGACCAGCAGATGATGGTCCACCTCGACATCCGCGTCGACGACCAAGCGACGGCCAGCGCCCATGCCGCGGCCAGCGGCGCCAAGCTGGCCGACTTCCAGCCCCAGGACGACGTCCGCGTCCACCTCGACCCCGCCGGCCACCCCTTCTGCCTCTGGACCGAGCCCGCGCTCTAAGCCTCCGGCCCCAGAAGATCTGACCCAAGACCCAGACATGAGCTACCGCGACGTCCGCGGTGGTCCGGACCGCTGCTCCCGCAGCCTCACCCTCCGCGCTTCACACCCCAACCCCCGCTGGCGCGCGCCGCACCCGCGCCAGCGGGGTGGAGCGCACCGGCGGGCGGGACCGCGCCGCGATCATCGCGGCGCACCGCGCCCGCCAAGTGGATCGTGGTATTGAGCTGCCCTCATAGGGGCAGCTGGATACCAAGATCTGCAACCGCCGCAACGCAAGGCGGGCATTTCGGTCGCGCTGGCCGCGCGTGCTGCGACTGGCCGGCCGAAGGCCAGCCTTGGGGAAACCTATGGCTGCTATGGCAGCAACAGGTTTCCCCAAACCCCGACGAGGCGCTGTCCTGGCGCGGAAGTTCTGGTGATCGTTTCGCCCAGAATCCGCGCCATCACCGGCGTGCCGTGCTGGTATCGGGCGAACGATCGCCAGCGAGATCACCACGCCCGCGCCACCGCACCTGGCCAGCGCAAGCGGCGGTGCTTCGGCCTGCGGAACTGCCCGAAGCACCCGGCACGTCGCTCCCAACCCCGGTCGTTGCGCGGTCCTCTCGAGCTGGGCGCACCAATGCGCCCGCGGAGTGGGCACATTGGTGCCTCCGGCCCCAGACCTCGGGCCGTGTGCGCGTGCGTCAGCACAAGGCCCTGCGGCCTCCGCCCAAGCCCACCGCTGCGTGCGCGTGCGTCAGCACGCGGACCCTGCGGCTCCCCCCAGCCCAACGCGCCGTGCGCGCGCCTCCGCACGCAGACCCCGGCGCCTCCGGCCCCAAGGCTGGGTGTGCAGGCAACGCGGCGTGCCCCGGCGGAGGCAGCAGAAACCAGGTTTCTGCTGCCTCGCGCGCGATCTGATGCGGCAGAGACCTGGTTTCTGTTCGGATCATGGCTCGATGAGGTTGAGGGAAGGGGCAGTGTCGGGGACATTGCCCGTTCCCCGCGCGGGCAGTGGGCAAGGTCCGCGACATTGCCCACTGTGGACGTGGCGGGCGGGTCAGTGGTGTCCGCGAGAGGGCGGGGTCGCGTCAGCGCGCGGCGGGGCTGGGCGCGTTCGTGCGCCCAGCTCAAGAGGCCGCCTGGGCGGTGGGTCAGTCCGCTGCGGTCGCTAAGCCGGACTGATCCACGGGCACCAGCGCCTGGGGTGCGGTCGTTGCGGCTTGCTTGCCCTGGCCGCGTTCGGCACGTGGACACCGTCGATGCGCTCGCAGCCCGCCGCCGTGGTCGCCCCGACGGCCGCGAGCGCACCGCGCACGCCAAGGTAAGCGGATCGTGGTATTGAGCTGCCCTTATAGGGGCAGATGGATACCACGATCTGTCGGGCTCCTGATCGCGTCGGGCTAGATGGGCAGGGTGACGAAGGTTTTGCCGGCGGTGTTCTGGACTTCGACGGCTACCACCTTGTCGATCGCGACGGAGGCGCTGCCGGCCAGGTTGGTCCCGCCGGTCTCGCCGGCCGGCGAGACGATCCAGCCGCTGGCGATCTCGCGCTCGCCGCCGCTGCCGACGACGATCAGCCGGCAGTTTTCGCCGGCCGGGACGCCGGCGACCGTGGCGTTGACCCGGACCCAGCCCGCGGCCGGTACCACCTGGGCGTTCATCCGGACGCCGTTCGACGCGTTCACCGTGCTGCCCGTGCGGGTGTTCGCCGGGAGGGGCGAGGCGGTCGCGGTCGGGGCCGGTGACGGCGGCGGCACCTGGGCCACCTGGTCGGGGGCGGTCCCGCGCCCCAGGGCGACACCACCGCCCACCGCGCCGGCCAGCAGTACCGCGGCGGCGGCGACGGCGGGCATCCAGCGGCGGCGAGCGGCGCCGGCGGTCTCCTCGCGGACTTCCTCACGGACCTGGCGGATCGTGCGCTGGAGCACGAGGTCGGCGTCGGGCGGGCCGTGCAGCAGCAGGGCCTCCGGCGGGATGTCCTCGAGCACGTCCTTCACCGCCTCGAGCTCCACCACATCGGCTCGGCAGATCTCGCAGTCGGCCAGGTGGGTGTCGACGTCACGCCGCTCGTCGGGGTCCAGCGTGTCCAGGACGTACGCGCCGAGCAGCTGCGCGTCATGCGCCTCGGCAACCATCATGCCGCCCCTTTCAGGGCGGTGGACCGCCCGGCAAGCAGCTCTCGCAAGTTCTTCAACGCGTTATGGGAACGGGATTTCACCGTTCCGGCCGGGATGCCGAGGTGCTCGGCGGTCTCGGCAACGCTACGCCCCTGGAAGTAGATTTCCACCAGGACGCGGCGGTGGTCTTCGGACAGGTGCTCCAGGGCCTGGAGGGCCACCATGGAGTCGACCACGCGCTCCGCGTGGTCCCGCTCCACCGGCCCGGTCGAGGCGGTCTCGGCGACCTCGATGGGACGGATGGCCCGGGCGCGGGCGCGGTCGGTCATGACGTTGCGGGCGACGGTGAACATCCAACCCCGTATCGAGCCGGTCTGCTCGGACAGGGTCTCGGCGTGCCGCCAGGCCCGGATGAGGGTCTCCTGGAGCACGTCCTCCGCCAGTGCACGATCACCCGTGATGCGAGTGACGTACGCGAGGATAGCCGCGCCGTGTTGCTCGTAGAGCGACCGGACCAGCGCCTCGTCGCTGGAAGTCGGTGGCCGTCGCCTTGCCATCCGCCGTTCCGCCCTTCAATCGGAGAGTCACCACAACTACGGACGCCGCCAATGTACGGTTCACGCGCACGCGGCACCGCGAACGAGCCAAGGGTCCACTGTGGAACGACCAGCGCGGTCGACGGGAGCACCGGCTCCGCACCGACAATCACGAGGTAGAAGCGACCTCAGGAAAAGCGTGTGAACCGTCTGGCCCCAACCATCGTATTGAAGCCAACCAACTGAATCACCGCCCCCGGCGACAGCCTCACCGAAGTGAGCTGTGCCCGGGAAATGCCGCTGTGCTCCTGCCAAGAAGCCTCACAACCCGAATGCGGCAGAACCCAATCCCAGTCGCTCCTGCACTATGCCAGGCGCGGCGATCGACCGCAATGCCGTCGTATCTCGCTGAGGAGACCGTCCAATGAGAACGTCCCGCTTCCTCGCCGCGCTCGGTGGTGTGATCGCCGCCGCCAGCCTCTCCGCCTGTTCCCTGTCCGCGCCGAGGGTCGAGCCGGTCGCCCAAGAGGCTCCGGCCGCCGAGTCCACCCCGGAGGCCACGGCGGAGCCGGGCGAGGCCGCCGGTGCCGAGGCGCCGGCCACCGGCAGCCCGCAGGTGCTGCGCATCGCCCAGGTGACCGGCCTCTCGTCGATCGTGGTCAACGCCAAGGGCCGCACGATCTACCGCTTCGACGACGACTCGAACGACCCGCCGACCACCAACTGCGTCGAGAAGTGCAACGAGACCTGGCAGCCGGTGCTCGCCCCGAACGGTGTCGAGGTCGACGCCGGGCTCGAGGAGGACCTTGTCGGCACTGTGGAGCGCCCGGACGGCGCCGAGCAGCTCACGCTCAACGGCTGGCCGATGTACTACTTCCACGAGGACCTCAGCCTCGGCCAGATCGCCGGGCACGGCACGGGCGACAAGTGGTGGGCAATCTCACCGGCCGGCGGGCGCGCGGAGAAGACTTCCGACGAGCCGGCGGCGGCCAAGAAGCCGCAGGTGCTGCGGGCCGCCGGGGTCGACGGCCTCTCCCCCGACATCGTGGTGAACGCCAAGGGCCGCACGATCTACAGGTTCGACAAGGACGACAACAACCCGCCGCGTACCACGTGCGTCGGTAAGTGCCTCGAGACCTGGCAGCCGGTGCTCGCCCCAACGGGGTGGAGGTCGAGGACGGGATCGACGAGGACCTCGTCGGCACGATCACCCGGCCGGACGGCAGCAAGCAGCTCACGCTCAAGGGCTGGCCGCTCTACTACTTCCACAAGGACCTGCGCCTCGGCCAGATCGCCGGGCACGGCACGGGCGACGTGTGGTTTGCGATCACCGCCGGGGGTGGCAAGGCGAAGGAGAAGTCGACCTCCTCCGGCGGATCCAACAACAACGACGGCGGCGGTGACTCGTACTAGCCAAAAATCAAGGGGGTACGGTACCGGCCGGCGGCCGCCACCGCCGGCCGGTACACCGTGTCTTAGGAAAGCTGGGCCTCCACGGCCTTGACCAGCTCCGCGTCCTCGGGGGTGGTGCCCGGGCGGAAGCGCCGCACGACCTCGCCGTCCCGCGAGACGAGGAACTTCTCGAAGTTCCACGTGATGTCGCCCGCCTCGCCGTCGTCGTCCGCGACGGCGGTCAGCACGTTGTAGAGCGGGTGCCGGCCGGGCCCGTTCACCTCGGTCTTCTCCAGCAGCGGGAAGGTCACGCCGTACGTGGTGGAGCAGAACTCCGCGATCTCCTCGGCGGTGCCCGGCTCCTGGCCGCCGAACTGGTTGCACGGCACGCCCAGCACGCTGAAGCCGCGCCCGGAGTACGTCTCGTGCAGCCGCTCCAGCGCGGCGTACTGCGGGGTGAGGCCGCACTTCGAGGCGACGTTCACGATGAGCAGCGCGCGGCCCTGGTAGTCGCCCAGCGAGGCCGGCTCCCCGGCCAGCGTGTGTACCGAGATGTCGTAGATCGTCATGCGCTCAATGATGGCCCCGGCCGCGCACGGCGGAGCCGGCGCGGGGTGTGGCCCGGGTCACTGGCGGCGAGCGGGCCGGCCAGGCGCGGAGAGCGACCTCAGGCGCGGGAAGCGCGCGGCCGCCTGCCCGTCTGGCCCACCGCGCCGGCGTCGCGGCCGGTCAGCGAGCTGGGAGCGTTCGGGTTCGCGCCGTCGTGCACGCCGATGCCGAGCCGGTCGACCAGCTCGCCGCCGAGCCAGGCGGCGGCGCCACCGATCACGACCCCGACAACCTCCAGCGCGAACGTACCGCCGCCGGCCGCGCGGCTCGGGTTGTCCACCCGGATCAGCCAGGCGATGACGAAGAGCAGGAGCATGAGCGAGTTGAGCCCGCCGTGCACCCGTCCGACACGCTTCGCGCGGGTACGGGACGGGATGCTCGTCCAGTCGAGGAAGCCGGTGAGCGCGGCGAGCACCGCGCCGATGATGCCGGCCGAGATCATCCAGAACCCGACCTGGCCGAACGTGCCCTTGTCGGTGATCAGGTGGATCAGGTCGAAGATGGTGCCGGTGATGAAGAGCCCGAGCGGGAACACCACCAGCATCGGGTGCACCGTGTGCCCAAGCGCTCGTATGCGTGTCTGCACTGGTTCTCCCTCACAACAAAGCCAGGTAGGACGGCGCTAGAAGTCGGGTACCGCGACTCGGTCGCTGATCCGCCGCTCGGCCAGGTCGGCCAGGCGGTGCAGCGACTCCCGGTTGCGACTGTGCAACAGCAGGTCGTTGATCGTCGTCCGCGCCCCGCGCAGCGGTCCCGCATGGAAGTTCTCGACGAGCCGTACGGTCGTGTGCCCCGGGTCGAGCTCCATCAGGGTGATCACGACCTCGGCCTCGCCGAGCGGCCAAACCCGGGGCCGCAGGTGAAGCTCGCGGAACTCGTCGACGGCGATCACGGTCGTGCTGTCGTGGATCGAGAGCGGCCACGGTCCGGCCTTGTGGTGGATCTGCGTGCCGGGCGCCGGCCAGCCGGGGTCGACGTCGCGGATGTGGGTGGTCCCCACGACCCAGTCGCTGTACGTCCAGCCATCAGCGAGTACCGCCCAGATCCGCTCTGGGGTGACCGCCACCGTCCGTTCCACCACTGCCATTTGGCTGGCTTGCCCGGTACGGGGCGAATTATGCGACGCCGTCCATCCGCGCGCTGATCCGCACCACCGTGCCTGAAGGGCCGCTGTCGATCTCCATGCCGTCGCTCAGCTGCCGGGCGATCCACAGCCCCATCCCGCCGTCGCTCGATGGGACGGGCCGATCGGGCCGATCGAGGTACGGCGTGGGGGCGAAACCCGGGCCGGCGTCCCGCACCTCACAGAAGAGGTCGCCGTTGCGCCAGATCCGCAGCTCACCGCTGCCGCCGCCGTGTCGTACGGCGTTCGCCAAAAGCTCGTTGACCGCGGTGACCCAGTCGCTGGCCCGCTCCGCGGAGAGGCCGCAGTCGCGGGCGATGATCTCCACCTGGAGGCGGATGGCCGGCAGGCGCCCGGTGGCGATCGGGACGTGGAGGAGCAGTGGCCGCACCTGTGGGGCCAGGTGACCGTCTGGCCAACGCCCGACCACAGCCGCCACTCCTTCCCCGCGTCCCCTTCGCCATGACATGGATCACTACACGGGGGAATGTACCCAGCTACACGAAACCAAACCCGTCTTTCCGGGCGAAGGTGTGGTGACCAGGCGCCATACCGGTACGGGGGCTACGCTTCTGCCCGTGATTCAGGGGGTCGACGACGGGAGCGACGAGCGGCTGCGCCGTATCGAGGCGCTCACCGACACCTCCCTGTCGCAGCTCGACCCCGAGGACATGCTGGACGAGCTGCTCGATCGGGTACGCGATGTCCTGCGTACCGACACCGCCGCGCTCCTGCTGCTCGACACGCACGCCCAGCAGCTCGTGGCGACCGCGGCCAAAGGGCTGGAGAAAGAGGTCCGGGAGGGGTTCCGGCTCTCCGTCGGCCGTGGGTTCGCCGGCCGGATCGCCGCCGAGAAGCGGCCCGTGACGCTGGACGACGTCCGCCCCGGCGATGTGGTCAACCCGCTGCTGCTGGAAGCGGGCATCCGCTCGCTGCTGGGCGTGCCGCTGTTCGCCGGCGGCGAGGTGATCGGCGTGCTGCACGTCGGCTGCCGGCGCCCGCGCCGCTTCACCTCGGACGACGTCCAACTGCTCCAGCTCGCCGCCGACCGGGCCACCGCCGCCGCGCAGGTGCGGGCGAGCAGCATCGACCGCACCGCCGCGCTCGCGTTGCAGCGCAGCCTGCTCCCGGCCCGGCCGCCCGAGGCACCCGGCGTCGACATCGCCGCCCGGTACGTGCCCGGCCACGACGCGGGCGTGGGCGGCGACTGGTACGACGTTTTCGCCCTGCCCAGCGGCTGGCTCGGCGTGGTAATCGGCGACGTCTCCGGGCACGGCCTGCGCTCGGCGGTCGTGATGGGCCGGCTGCGCAGCGCGCTCCGGGCGTACAGCCTTGTCTGCGACGACCCGGCCGAGGCGCTGACGCTGCTCGACCGCAAGATGCACCACTTCGAGGCGGGCAACCTCGCCACCGTGCTGTACGCGATGGTCTCCCCCGACCGGCAGACGATCCGGATCTCGCTCGCCGGCCACCTCCGCCCGGTCCTCGCCGCACCGGGCCAGCCTGCGGTGATCGCGGAGGCGCCGGTCGACCTCCCGCTCGGTCTCGGCGGCCGGCCGCAGCGGCGCCGCCACACCGATTTGCCCTTTCCTCCCGGGGCGGTGCTTGTCTGCTACACCGACGGCCTGATCGAACGCCGCGACGAGGTGATCGACGTGGGTATCGAACGGCTCCGCGCGGCGGTCACGACCGGCCCCGCCGAGCAGGTCTGCGCCACCGTGATGGCCAGCCTCGCCGAGGAGCGGCCCGGCGACGACATCGCCCTGCTCGCAATCGGCCGGGCCGCGCCCGCCTAGGGCCTGCCTGGCGGATCTTCGCGCCGCGCACAAAAAAGATCCGCCAGACCGGCGCAAGGCCGGTCTTCGCGCCGCGCACAAAAAGATCCGCGAGACCGGCGCAAGGCCGGCGGGGGTCGAAGGTCCCGCCGGCTAGGGACGCCCTGGCCCTACGCGCCGCTCCCGCACCCCGGGCAGGCTCAAGGCGAGTCACGGGTCTGGGAGGTCGGGAGATGAGCACGAGGGAACGTACGGCACGGGCGGCACTCGCCGAGGCGGCGGTGGCCGCTCGGCACGCGCCGTCGGTACACAACACGCAGCCGTGGCGGTGGCGGGTCGAGCCGGACGCGCTCGACCTGTTCGCGGTGCGCGACCGGCAGCTGCTCGCCGGCGACCCGGACGGGCGGCTGCTCACGCTCAGCTGCGGCGCCGCCCTGCACCACGCGGTCGTGGCGCTGGCCGCCGAGGGCTGGACGGCCGCCGTGTCCCGTCTGCCGGACCCGGCCGACGCCGAGCACCTGGCCCGTGTCACGCTGGCCGGCCGGACCGAGGTCACCGGCGCGGCGATGCGGCGCTTCCAGGCGGTACGGCTGCGGCACACCGACCGCCGGCCGGTCAGCGAGGTACCGGCGGACCCGGCACCGGTCGCGGCGGCCGTCGCCGAGTACGGGATCCACCTGCACGTGCTCACCCGCGACCAGGTCCTCGACCTCGCGGCCGCCGCGTCGCGGGCCGACCGGGTCGAGACCGGCGACGACGCCCAGCGGGCCGAGCTGGCCTCCTGGACCGGCGGCGACCGGCCGGGCGGCACCGGCGTACCCGACGCGGCGATCCCGGACCGCGCGCCGGAGACGACCGTCCCTGGCCGCGACTTCGCGCACGCCGGCACGCTCGCGATCGGCGACGGGCACGACGAGGCAGCCGTCTATGCCGTGCTGTACGGGCCGGGTGACGAGCCCGCCGACTGGCTGCGCGCAGGCGAGGCGCTCTCCGCCGGCTGGCTCGCGGCCACCGAGGCGGGGATCGCCGTGCTGCCGTACAGCTCGGTCGTCGAGCTGCCCGCCATCCGCACCGCCCTGCGAAACGTGATCTCGGGGGTCGGCTACCCGTACCTGGTGCTCCGCCTGGGCACCGCCGACCCGGACGCGGCCGGGCCGCCGCCCACCCCTCGGCTGCCCGCGAGCGAGACCGTCGAGGTCGCTCGTGGATAGGATGCGGGCGTGTCCGGCCTGGAAGAGGACGCTTGGGCGTCGCCGACGTTGGGATTGAGCCCGCTGTCCCGGGTGCGGCTGGACGAGCTGCTCCAGGAGCTGCTCGACCGGGTCGGTGAGGTGGTCGCCAGCCGGGAGCGGCTGCGCTCCCTGCTCGACGCGGTGGTGACCATCGGTAGCGGCCTGGAGCTGCGCGGCGTGCTGACCCGCATCGTCGAGGCGGCCTGCGCGGTGGTCGGCGCCCGTTACGGCGCACTTGGTGTGGTCGGCCCGGACCGGACGCTGGTGGAGTTCATCACCCACGGGATACCGCCCGAGCTGCACGCGCGGATCGGTGACCTGCCGCACGGGCGTGGTGTGCTTGGCCTGCTGATCGAGGACCCGCGCCCGCTGCGGCTGCCGGACATCACCAAACACCCCCGGTCGTACGGCTTCCCGTCGTACCACCCGCCGATGCACAGCTTCCTGGGCACCCCGATCCTCATCCGCGACCAGGTCTTCGGCAATCTCTACCTGGCCGAAAAGCACGACGCCGCCGAGTTCACCCAGGACGACGAGGAGATCGCCGTCGCCCTCGCGGCCGCGGCCGCCGTCGCGATCGAAAACGCCCGCCTCTACGCCATCGCACACCGCCGTGAACGCTGGCTGGCCGCCACCGCCGAGATCACCACCGTCCTGCTCGGCCAGGTCGACCGCACGAACGCCCTGCACCTTGTCGCCCGCCGCGCGCGCGAGGTCGCCGAGGCGCAGCTTGTACTTGTGCTGCTCGCCGACGAGGAGACCGGCCGGCTCACCGTCGAGGTGGTCGACGGGCCCGCGCCCGACCTGGCCGGCGCGGTCGTCCCGCTGGCCGGCACCGCCTTCGCGCAGGCCGTCACCGGCGCCGAACACGTGGTCGTCGACGATCTCGGCAAGGCGGCTCCCTGGCCGGCCCCGGTCAGTACCGGCCCGGCGCTGATCACCCCGCTCGCCGCCGCGGACACCCTGCACGGCGTGCTCGTCGTCGCCCATCCCGCCGGTACCGCGAGCCGGCCGGAGGACCTGCCGATGCTGCACACGTTCGCCGGGCAGGCCGCCCTCGCCCTCGAACGCGCCCGAGCCCAGGACGAGCGCGAGCAGCTGCTCGTGCTCGAAGACCGCGAGCGGATCGCCCGCGACCTGCACGACGTGGTCATCCAGCGGCTCTTCGCCACCGGCCTCCAGCTACAGACCGCGGCGCAGCTGGCCAGCCGCCCGGACCTGACGCAGCGGATCAGCGGCGCGGTCGACGACCTGGACACCACGATCCGGGACATCCGTACCGCGATCTTCGAGCTCCGTACCCCCGCGGTCGCGGCCCTGCGCACCGAGATCCGCGACCTTGTCGCCGAGGCCGCGCAGTCCCTGGGCTTCCGGCCCGTGCTGCGCCTGGACGGGCCGATCGACAGCGCGGTACCGGACGAGATCCGCCCGGATCTGCTCGCGGTGATCCGGGAGGCGCTGTCCAACACCGCCCGGCACGCCCGCGCCACCACGGTCCTGGTCGGTGTGGCGGCCGCGAACGGGCAGGTCACGGTCACCGTGACCGACGACGGCGTGGGCACCGGCGACAGCGAGCCGCGCGGTGGCCTGGTCAACCTCCGGGAGCGGGCGCAGCGGTACGGCGGCGACTTCACCGTGCGGCCCGCCGACCCGACCGGCACCGAGGTCGTGTGGCGGGTACCTACCTGAGCAGGCGGGTGGCGAGCACCGCGGCCTGGGTACGCCGCTCGAGGCCGAGCTTGGCCAGCAGGCTGGACACGTAGTTCTTCACGGTCTTCTCGGCCAGGAACATCCGCCCGGCGATCTCCCGGTTGGTCAACCCCTCCGCGATGTACCCAAGGATCCGCCGCTCCTGCTCGGTCAGCGACTTCAGCTCGCGCGGCTCCTCGACCCCGTGCCGGATCCGCTCCAGCACCCGCGCGGTCACCGCCGGGTCCAGCAACGACTGACCGGCCGCGACCCGCCGCACCGCGTCCACAAGGTCGGTGCCGCGGATCTGCTTCAGCACGTACCCGGCCGCGCCCGCCATGATCGCCGCGAACAGCGCCTCGTCGTCCTCATACGACGTCAGGATCAGCCCCTTGATCGAGGAGTCGACGGCGCGCACGTCCCGGCACACGTCAATACCGCTGCCATCTGGCAGCCGCCCGTCCAGGATCGCCACGTCCGGCCGTACCGCCGGGATCCGCCGCGCCGCCTCCAGCGCCGAACCCGACTCCCCCACCACCTCGATATCACCCTCGGCCTGCAACAACTCGGCCAAGCCACGCCGGACCACCTCGTGGTCGTCAAGGAGGAAGACTCTGATCACCTCTCCTTTCTACCGATGTGGTGACCCGTTGTCACAGGGCCGGGCAGCAGGGGGTCCCGGGCCGAAAGTCCCGCACCGCAGGCCAGGTCGGGACCTCTGGCCCTGCAACCAACCGCCCTCCCGGGCGCACATTTGGCGCCATGACCACCACCGGCTACACCCCCGAAGCCCTGGCCGTCGCGGTCGCGGCGGCCATCCGGGCGCCGTCCATGCACAACAGCCAGCCGTGGCGCTTCCGGCTGCGCGACGGCGGCATCGAGGTCCGGGTGGACCGCCGCCGGCCGCTTCCGGTCGCGGGCCACGGCGACCTCGGCGACTGGGCCGCCCACCTCGCCTGCGGGGCGGCCGTCTTCAACCTGCGGCTGGCGCTCGCCGCCGAGGGGACACCGCCGCGGGTACGGCTCTGCCCGTACCCG
The DNA here is from genome assembly GCF_011764545.1 of Phytohabitans flavus. Taxonomy (GTDB): domain Bacteria; phylum Actinomycetota; class Actinomycetes; order Mycobacteriales; family Micromonosporaceae; genus Phytohabitans; species Phytohabitans flavus. The sequence continues at coordinate 4,177,844 of NZ_AP022870.1, forward strand.
GACGATCCGGACGTGGTCGCCCGGCTGGAGCCGGACCGGCCGCGCCCGGCCACCCCGGTCGAGCGTGATCTGCTCGCCGCGGTACCCCGGCGGCACAGCAGCCGGTTGCCGTTCTTCCCCGATCCGGTACCCGGGGAGATCCGCTGGCGGCTCGTGCAGGCGGCCCGCGCCGAAGGCGGCTGGCTGGAGCTGGTGGTGGGCACCGCCGCGGTCACGGCCTTCGGCGAACTCGCCCGCGGCGCCAGCCGCGTCCTGGAACGCGACCCGGACTACCGCGCCGAGATCGCCGCCTGGACCCGGCACGGTCCGGCCCCGGACGGCGTGCCCGCGCGGGCCGGCGGCCCGGTCGCCGAGCCGCAGGACCTGCTGCCGCAGCGGCCGTTCGGCGACCGCACCCGGGCACCCGGGCGGGACTTCGAACCCGAGCCGCTGGTCGCCGTGCTCGGCGCCGCGGGCGACACCGCCGTGGACCGGATCACCGCCGGGCAGGTGCTTGCGCGGGTACTGCTCACCGCCACCGACGCCGGGCTCGCCACGTCGATGCTCTCCCAGCCGATCGAGGTGGCCGCCGCCCGCGAACGGCTGCGGACGGCGCTGCGCCGCTTCGGCAGCCCGCAGATGGTGCTGCGCGTCGGGTACGGCCAGCCGGCCTGGCCCACCCCACGCCGTACCGCCGCCGAGGTGACCGACGCGCCCGTCCACAGTGGATGATTTAGGGATACTGCTAGCTGGGTAAGCGTTTCTCAGCGATCCTTCAGGGAGCGGACGTAGCTTCGCTGGCGGAGTACGCCACCCTGATCGGAGCCCACCACCATGTCGGACGCCATACGAAAGCGGCGAAAAGACCCATTGTGGGCGAAACTCGCGGTCATCGTGGGCGTGGTGCTGGTCGTCACGAGCGGCACCGTGATCGTCGGCTCCCGGCTGCTGATCTCCCAGGTCACCTCGGACATCACCCAGACCACGCTGATCGACGGCGCGGCCGGGGCCGCGGCCGCGGAGCGGGGCAACAACATCGACGGGCCGGTCAACCTGCTGCTCGTCGGGCTGGACGAGCGGGAGGGCAGCGACGAGGAGGGCGCCCGCTCGGACACGATCATCATCCTGCACATCCCGGCCAGCCACGACCAGGCGTACCTCGTCTCCGTGCCGAGGGACACCCGGGTGGAGATCCCGCCGTACGCGAAGAACGGCTACGGCGGCGGCACCGCGAAGGTCAACGCCGCGTTCTCCGCGGGGTACGAGGGACCCGGCAGCGAGCTACAGAAGCGGGCGCGCGGCTTCGACCTGCTGGCCAAGACGATCAACGACCTCACCGGCATCACGTTCAACGGCGCCGCGATCATCGACTTCCGCGGCTTCGAGTCGGTCGTGACCGAGCTCGGCGGCGTGGACATGTGCGTCGACACCCGGGCCGAGTCCATCCACATCGGCGTGACGAAGGACGGCAAGCTCGTGCGCGGCTGGTACAAGGAGGGCGTGGGCATCCAGGGGCTGCCCGACGGCGCCAAGCCGCTCGTCCACGAGAAGGGCTGCCGGCGGATGTCCGCGATCGAGGCGCTGGACTACGCCCGGATCCGCAAGAGCCTGCCGGACGGCGACTACGGCCGCCAGCGCCACCAGCAGCAGCTGCTCAAGGCGATCGCCAAGGAGACCACCAGCACGGGGATGCTCACCGACCCGGGCAAGCTCAACCGCGTGATCGAGGCGGCCGGCAAGGCGTTCATCCTGGACACGCAGGGCGTGCCGATCGACGACTTCCTCTTCACGTTCCGCCGGCTCGCCGCCAACGACCTCGTGATGGTCCGGACCAACGCCGGGGAGTTCGCCTCGGAGACGATCGGCGGGCAGGCGTACGAGACGCTGACCCCGGAGACCATGCGGATGCTCACGTCGGTACGCGACGGCACGCTCCCCCAGTTCCTCATGGCCAACCCCGCGTTCGTCGCCACCGGCTGACCCCTAGGGGCGAGTCCTGATTGCCCTGGTCCCCTACATTCCGCGGTGAGACGACAAACGCGGAGGATCCGGGGGACCAATGCGAATGTGGCCGTTCGAGGGGCGCGAGGGGGAGCTGGCCGCCATCGTGTCGGCGTTCCGCGGCTCCGATGTGAATGCCGTGACGGTCACCGCGCCGGCCGGCATGGGCAAGACCCGCCTCGCCCGGGAGGCCGCCGGCGCGCTTTCCGAGGCGCGCACGGCCTGGATCGGCGCGACCCGGGCGGGGGCCGCGTTCCCGTTCGGCGCGCTCGCCCCGTCGCTGCCGGAGGACGAGCCAGCGACCGGGCCGCTCAACACGATCCTCGCCGCGGCCCGGCAGGCCGGCGGCTGGGGCGGCCGGGGTGGGGTGGTGGTGGTCGTCGACGACGCGCACCTGCTCGACGAGGGGTCGGCCACGGTCGTCGCGCACCTGGCCGCCCACCGCCTCGGCTTCGTGATCATGACGGTACGGTCCGGCGAGCCGCTCGCCGACGTCCTCGGGCGGCTCGGCGAGGACGCGGGCGCGCAGCGGATCGACCTGCCGCCGCTGCCGGCCACCGCCATCGACCGGCTGATCGCGCACGAGCGCCCGGCCGGGCTGGACGCCCGCGAGCGGCGCCGGCTGCACAGGGTGGCCCAGGGCAACCCGCTCGCCCTGTACGAGCTGCTGCGCGGGGCCCGGCCCGGCGGCCTCACCGACCTGATCATGTCCCGGCTGTCCGCGCTCGACCCCGGTACCCGCCACGCCGTCGAGCTTGTCGCCTGCGGTGAGCCGCTGCCGGTGTCCATGCTCGAACGGCTGGCCGGGCCGGACGCCGCGATCGCCGCGGAGGACGCCGGCCTGATCGTCGCCGGGCGCTCCGGCGCCCGCGCGCAGGCCCGGCTCGGCCACCCTCTCTACGGCGAGGTGCTGCGCGCCACGACGAGCCCGTCCCGGGCCGCGGTGGTCTACGGCGAGCTTGCCGGTGCGCTGCTGGGCACCCCGCTGCGCCGGCGGGAGGACCCGCTGCGGGCCGCGCTCTGGCAGGTCGAGGCCGGGGCGGTGAGCCGGGCCGACATCGTCCGGGAGGGTGCCCGCAAAGCGATCGGGCACGAGGATCTCGCGCTGGCCGAGCGGCTGGCCCGCGCCGCCCGGAGCGCCGCGCCCGGCGACGAGGCGGACCGGCTGCTCGCCGAGATCCTCGCCTTCCGCGGTCAGGCGGCCGACGCGGCGCGGCTGCTGACCGCGCCGGAGCCGGGGCCGGCCGCCGACCGGGTCGAGTGGGCGATCACCCGGGCGGACGCCCTGTACTGGAGCAGCGGCGACATCGACGGCGCACTGGCCACATTGGACGCGGCCGGCGGGCACCCGACGGCGGAGGCGTCCCGCTCCTGGCTGCTCTGCTTCGACGGCCGCTGCGCCGAGGCCGCGCGCACCGCCGCCGGCGTGCTGGGCGGCCCGGACGCCGAGCCGCGGGCGATCATCTGGGCCACCACGGCCGGCGCGGCCGCCGCCGGTTTCCTGGGGCGTGGTGCCGACGCCGAGGCGATCGCCGGGCGGGGCGCCACGGTGGCGGCGGCGCACACCGCAACGGTGCCGTGGGGCCCGGTCGAGGTGCGCATCGGCGCCTGCCTGGCCCATCTCGCCGGCGGCTCGCCCAGGGCGGCGGAGGCACTGACCGCGGAGGGCTACCGCCAGGCGCTCGGCGGTGGCGCGGCGATGATGGTCAGCGGCTGGGCCCTCTACGGCGGCCTCGTCGCGCTCGCCCGCGGGCACCTCGACGCCGCGGAGCGGCTGCTCGCCGAGGCGCAGCCCGACTTCGCGGCGGACAACACGTTTCGGCTGCACCGCTGCGCCCTCGCCGCCCGCGCCGCGGCGAAGGCGCTCGGCGGCGACCGGGCCGCCGCCACCCGGCACCTGGCCGAGGCGGACGCGCTCGCCCACCCCACCAACCGGCTCTTCGCGCCGTGGGTCGAGACCTGGCGCGCGTGGACCAGCTACGCCGCCGGTGACCTGCCGGCCGCGACCGGCGCCGCCGTCCGGGCCGCGGACCTGGCGCGCGAGTGCGGCATGCCCGCCGTCGAAGCGCTTGCCCTGTACGACGTCGCCCGGCTCGGCGGCCGGCCGGACCTCGACCGGCTCGCCGCGATCGACCACGACACCGGCCGGCTCGTCACCGGTGCGGCCCGGGCCCTGGTCGCCCGGGACGGCGCGACCGGGCTGGAGGCCGCCGCACACGGCTTCGCGGAGCGCGGGTACGACCTGCACGCGGCCGAGGTGTACACGGCGGCGGCGTACCGGCACCACCGGCACGGCCGGCCCGCGCACGCCGACCTGGCCACCGCGAGCGCCGCCGAACTCACCGCGCGCTGCCCCGGCGCGGCCACACCGCTGCTGCGGCGCAACAGGTTCACCGGCCGGCTCACCCAGCGGGAACGCCAGATCCTGCTGCTGGCCGCCGAGCACACCAGCGCCCAGATCGCCGAGCAGCTCGGGCTGGCCCTGGCCACGGTCAACAACAACCTCGCCCGCGCGTACAACAAGCTCGGCATCGGCAGCCGGGACGAGCTCCGCACCCTGCTGGCCGGCGGCCAACCCGGCTGAGGCCAGCCAATTTGGTCATACCCGCCGCCTACGGTGGCTGGCATGGGATCTTTCGAGGGGCCGGTGTTCCGGCCGGGCGACGAGGGCTACGACGCCGAGCGGGCGGGCTTCAACCTCGCCGTGGAGCAGCGTCCGGAGCTTGTCGTGGCGGCGACCGGGCCGGCCGACGTGATCGCCGCGGTCGAGTTCGCGTCGGCCCGCGGCCTTTCCGTGGGGGTGCTGACCACCGGGCACGGGCCGGCCGTGCCCGCCGACGGCCAGGTGCTGGTCACCACCCGTCGGATGAGCGACGCCCGGGTCGACCCCGCGGCGCGTTTGGCCCGAGTCGCCGGCGGCGTGCGGTGGGAGCAGGTGCTTCCCCTGGCCGGGCCGCACGGCCTCGCGCCGCTCAGCGGGTCCAGCACAAGCGTCGGCGTGGTCGGCTACACGCTCGGCGGTGGCATAGGGCCGCTCGGCCGGGCGTATGGCTTCGCCGCCGACCGGGTGCGCCGCGTCGACCTGGTCACCGCCGACGGGCAGCTGCGCGAGGTGACGGCCGAGAGCGAGCCGGAGCTGTTCTGGGCGGTCCGCGGCGGCGGGGGCAACTTCGGCGTCGTCGTGGGCCTGGAGTTCGGCCTCGTGCCGGTCGCGCGGCTCTACGGCGGTGGGCTGTTCTTCCCGGCCGAGGCGACCGCCGACGTCCTGCACGCGTATCGCGAGTGGGCGCCGACCACGCCGGAGGGGATGTCCTCCTCGGTGGCGCTGGTCGACTTCCCGCCGATTCCGCAGGTCCCCGAGCCGCTCCGCGGGCGGTATGTGGCGAATGTGCGCTTCGCGTATACAGGCGGGGCCGAGGAGGGCGAGCGGCTGGTGCGCCCGCTGCGCGACATCGGGTCACAGTTCCTGGACACGCTGCGCGAGCTGCCGTTCACCGAGGTGGCCTCGATCTCCAACGACCCCACCGCCCCGATGCCGGCGTATGGGTCGAACGTGCCGCTGCGCACCTTCGACGCGGCCGCGGTCGACGCGCTCCTCGCGCAGGTCGGGCCCGGCACTGGCGCCCCGCTCGTCGTCGAGCTACGCCAGCTCGGCGGTGCGTTCGGGCGACCGCCGGAGGTGCCCAGCGCGGTCGGTGGCCGCGACGCGGCGTACCTGCTGTTCGCCTCGGGCCTGCTCCGGCCCGGCGCGGAGGACGCGGTGCGCGGCGCGCACGACCGGCTGCACGAGGCGATGCGGCCGTGGTCCACGGGCGGTAGCGCGTACAACTTCTCCGGTGCCCGGGACGCCGATCCGGAGCGGGTCCGGCTCGCCTTCACGCCCGCCGACTACACCCGGCTCGCCAAGGCCAAGGCGACCTACGACCCGGACAACATGTTCCGGCTCAACCTCAACATCCCACCTATCTAAAACCGAGGAGATTGAGCTACCGCGACGTTCGTCGTGGTCCGGACCGTCGCTCCCGCGGCCTCACCCTTCGCGGTTGGCAAGCTCACCCCGGGGTCGCGGTCGGCCGACCGCGACGTCTGCTGCCAGATCCGCGGTCCAAGCCACCAGCGCGGTTTGCTGGGGTGTCGCGTGCGAAGGGCTGTCGAGCTGGGCGCATCGATGCGCCCAGCACCCTGGCGGCCGGGGTCCGCGCCCGAAGCCAAGCTGGTGGTCGTCGTGGGTCTGCGGGTGGGCGCGGCCACGCGCCCAGCTCGACAGGCCGCGGAAAGAGAAACCCCGGGGGGGTGGGCTTGAACCGCGGACCCGGCAGCGCGGGTCGGGGATCTCGGCGAGCGCCAGCGAGCCGCCGACCTGCGCGGTGCCCGCGGGAGCTAACGGTCTACAAGTGACGCGGACCGGGGCAAATGCCGATCTTAAGAAATTGAATGTGATCCCGAGCCCGCAAGACCTCTAGGTGCGCGCGCGCTCGCCGAGCACGGCGTCCACGGCCTCGCAGGGGTCGGCGGCCGGCTCGATGTCGCGCAGGTCGCAGGCGACGCGCCGGAGCAGGTGCCGCAGCGCCCGCCGCTCGACCGGCTCCAGCGCGCCCAGCAGCGCGTCCTCGGCCTCGCGGACGCGCCGCTCCAGGTCGGTGTGGACGCCGAGCCCCTCGGCGGTGGCGACGATCTTGCGCTGGCGGCGGTCGGCGGGGTTGAGCTGCCGCTCGACAAGGCCGGCCTTGACCAGGTCGTCGATCAGGTAGGTCATCACGGTGCGGTCGATGCCCAGGTGGGTGGCGAGCGCGAGCTGGCTCGGCTGGTCGCCGCGGACCACGGCGGCGAGGGTCTGGTAGCCGCGCGGGCCGTGCGGGAAGTCGCCGAGGACCGTGACCACCGAATTGTGGTACCCGGAGAGCAGCACCCCCAGGTGCCACCCGAAGTCGCCGTCGTAGGCGGGTCGCTCGGTCGTCATGACGGGAATCATACCGACCGAAGCGTGGTTGCGACTATCATCTGTGGGACATACGATCTGTGTCACCACTTATCGAACGGCCGGGGAGCCAACCGATGAACTACGGTCATCCGCTCGAGTTCGGGACCTTCGTCACCCCCACCGGGGAGGACGCCGTCGCGCTCGCCCGGCGCAGCGAGGAGCTCGGCTACGACCTGGTCACCTTCCAGGACCATCCGTACCAGCCCGCGTTCCACGACACCTGGACGCTGATGTCCTGGGTCGCCGGCCAGACCGAGCGGATCCACATCGCGGCCAACGTGCTCAACGTTCCACTGCGCCAGCCGGCGGTCCTCGCCCGCGCCGCAGCCAGCCTCGACCTGCTCTCCGGCGGCCGGTTCGACCTCGCGCTCGGCGCGGGTGCCTTCTGGGACGCGATCGAGGCGATGGGCGGCCGCCGGCTGGAGCCCGGCGAGGCGGTCGACGCCCTCAGCGAGGCCATCGACATCATCCGCGGCCTGCTCGACGCGGGCGAGCCCGACCCGCTGCGCTTCGACGGCGAGCACCACAAGCTCGACGGGGCCGAGCGCGGGCCGCTGCCGCGCCACCACATCCCGATCTGGCTGGGCGCCCACAAGCGCCGCATGCTGCGCCTGCTCGGCCGCAAGGCGGACGGCTGGATGGTCACCGCCGGCTATCTGAAGCCCGGCGAGTTCCGCGCTGGCAACAAGATCATTGACGAGGCGGCCACCGAGGCGGGCCGCGACCCGGCGGAGATCCGCCGCATGCTCAACATCGGCGGTACGTTCACCGACCAGCGGCAGGGCTTCCTCCAGGGGCCGCCCGAGGCATGGGTCGACGACCTGCTCCCGCTCGTGGTCGAAGACGGCGTCGGCACGTTCATCCTGATGTCCGACGACGCGGCCACGCTGGAGCGGTTCGCCCGCGATGTGGCGCCGGCGTTGCGCGCGGCGGTCGACCGGGCGCTGCCCGCGCCGCTGCCCACCGGCTCGTTCCGGAGTGCGGCGGTGCGTGCCAAGCGGCGGGACGGCGTCGACTACGACGGTGTGCCGCGGTCGCTGGCCGAGCTGGCCGTCGAGCCCGGCGACATCGACTTCTCCCGCGTGCGCTCCAACTACCTGCGCGGCGGCAACCCCGGCATCGTCCTGCGCCCGCGGAGCACGGCCGAGGTGGCCGAGGCGCTCGCGTTCGCCCGCCGCCACCCCGACCTGCCGATGGGTGTGCGCAGCGGCGGCCACGGCGTCAGCGGCCGGTCCACCAACGACGGCGGCATCGTCATCGACCTCGGCTTCCTCGACGGGGTCGAGGTGCTCGATGAGGCCACCCGGCGGGTACGGATCGGGCCGGGCGCGCGGTGGAAGCAGGTCGCCGCGGCCCTTGAGCCGTACGGGTGGGCGCTCAGCTCGGGCGATTACGGCGGCGTCGGCGTGGGCGGCCTGGCCACCGCCGGCGGCATCGGCTTCCTCGGGCGCAAGCACGGCCTGACCATCGACCACCTGCGCGCGGTCGAGATGGTGCTCGCCGACGGCTCGACCGTCCGGGCCAGCGGTACCGAGAACGCGGACCTCTTCTGGGCGGTCCGCGGCGCCGGCGCCAACTTCGGCATCGTCACCTCGTTCGAGTTCGAGGTGGACGAGGTCGGCGAGGTCGGCTGGGCGCAGCTCGGGTTCGTCGCGAGCGACACCTCGGGGTTCCTGCGCCGCTTCGGCGAGGTGGCCTCCAGCGCGCCGCGCGACACGACCGCGTTCCTGGTCATGGGCCCGCCGAGGCGGGGCCAGCCGGCCGTCGCCCAGCTGTACGGGATGGTCGACTCCGGCGACCCCGACACGGTGATCGCCCAGCTCCAGCCGTTCGCGCGGATGGCACCGATGTTCCAGCAGCAGGTGGTCATCGCGCCGTACGCGGCGGTGATGGGCATGGCCCCCGACGCCGAGCACCAGGGGCGCGGCGAGCCGATCTCCCGCTCGGCGTTCATCCGCGAGATCACGCCGGAGTTCGCCGACGCGGCCGAGCGGCTGCTGCACAGCGGCGTCGTGTTCTTCTTCCAGCTGCGCACGGTCGGCGGCGCGGTCGCCGACGTCGACCCCGACGCCACGGCGTACGCGCACCGCGACGCCGGCTTCTCGGTGGTCGCGATGGGCGTCGACCGCGAGCGCCTGGACCGGCTGTGGGACGGGCTGAGCGAGCACTTCGACGGCCTGTACCTGAGCTTCGAGACCGACCAGCGGCCCGAGCGGGTCGCCGACGCGTTCCCGCCCCGGACGCTGGGCCGCCTCCGCGAGCTGAAGGGGCGCTACGACCCCGACAACGTCTTCCGCGACAACTTCAACATCCGCCCGCTAACGGGTGGGGAGGAATCATGACCGACACCGACTACGGACACGACCTGCTCTTCGGCACGTTCGTGACGCCCGTCAACCAGCCCGCCACGCAGGCCGTCGACCTCGCGGTGGTCAGCGACCGGGCCGGGCTCGACCTGGTGACGTTCCAGGACCACCCGTACCAGCCGAGGTTCCACGACACGTGGACGCTGATGTCGTACGCGGCGTCCCGGACCAGCCAGATCCACGTCAGCGGCAACGTGCTCAACCTGCCGCTGCGGCAGCCGGCCGTGCTCGCGCGCAGCGCCGCCAGCCTCGACGTGCTCAGCGGCGGCCGGCTGGAGCTGGGCATCGGCGCGGGCGGCTTCTGGGACGCCATCGCGGCGATGGGCGGCCGGCGCCTCTCCCCCGGCCAGGCGGTGGAGGCGCTGGAGGAGGCGATCACCGTCATCCGCGAGGTCTGGGCCGCCGACCGGCCCGGTCCGGTACGCGTGGACGGCAAGTACTACCGGGTGCACGGCGCCAAGCGGGGGCCCAAGCCGCCGCACGACATCGGGATCTGGGTCGGTGCGTACAAGCCACGGATGCTGCGGCTGATCGGGCGCGTGGCGGACGGTTGGCTGCCGTCGCTCGCCTACCTGCCCGGCGGGCCGGCGGACCTGGCCGAGCTCAACCGGCACATCGACGGTGCCGCGGCGGGCGCCGGGCGCGATCCGGCCCAGGTGCGGCGGCTGCTGAACGTCGGCGGCCAGTTCGCCCCGACCGGCCGCGCGTTCCTCGACGGCCCCGCCGAGCAGTGGGCCGAGGACCTGGCCGGGCTGACCCTGGAGTACGGGATCAGCGGCTTCGTCCTCGCCACCGACGACCCGTACACGATCGAGCTCTTCGCCGCCGAGGTCGCGCCCGCGACGCGGGAGCTCGTCGCCGCCGAGCGCGGGGCGACAGCTCCCGTCGGGGTGCGGCCGGCCTGATCGTTCGGCCTGCAAGGATGGGGGCATGACGACGCCCCAGCGGCAGGGCCGGACCCAGCACGTGCTCGCGGTGCAGGCCACCGAGTGGTTGACACCGCACGTGGTCCGGGTGGTCGCCGGCGGCGAGTCGCTGGCCGGGTTCGCCGACAACGGGCACACCGACGCGTACGTCAAGCTGCTCTTCGTCGACCCCGCGCTCGGCCTCGAGCCGCCGTACGACCTCGCCGAGCTGCGCGCGACCCTGCCCGTGGAGCAGCGGCCGGTCGTGCGCACGTACACCGTCCGGTGGGTGGACCAGACGGCCCAGCGCCTGGCGATCGACTTCGTGACCCACGGCGACACCGGGGTGGCCGCGGTGTGGGCCGCCGGCGCCAAGCCCGGTGACCGCCTCGTGCTCTCCGGTCCGGGCGGTGGGTACTCGCCGGACCCCTCGGTCGCCTGGCACGTCTTCGCCGGCGACCTCTCCGCCGTGCCCGCGATCGCCGCGTCGCTGGAGGCACTGGAGGCACGGCCCGGTGACGCGGCCGGCGTCGCGTACATCGAGGTCGCCGACCCGGCCGACGTGCTGGAGCTGAAGTGCCCCGAGCAGGTCGCGGTGCGCTGGCTGGTCAACCCCGACCCCGACGACGCCGCCTTCCTGGCGCGGACGCTCGACGCCGGCGACTGGCCGGTGGCGACCGACGCGGTACAGGTCTTCGCGCACGGCGAGCGCGAGTCGGTGAAGGCGATGCGCGCCGTGCTGCGCGACCGGGGCGTACCCCGCGAATCGATCTCGATCTCCGGCTACTGGGCGCGCGGCCGAACGGAAGATGTGTTCCAGGCCGAGAAGCGCGAGCCGATCGGCCGCATCGACTGACGGTCGACAGCACGGCCGGACGCCGTTGACATGCTCGCCTTCGGGTACATATGTTGACGGCACTCTTTACGTAAAGTTTTCGAAAGCCGCTCTGAAAACCTGGCAGCCGTGCGGGCGCCGACCGCCGCGTGCTCAGCGCGCCGTCCGTCCGCACACCTCATGAGGTATCGATTTCCCGCGGCCCACCCGCGGGACGACCCACGGAGGTCAGCGTGGCATACAGTTCGATGTCCCGGCGGGGCTTTCTCGGCCTGGCGGCCGGCGCCGGCGCGGGGATGGCACTCGCCGCATGTGGAAGTTCGGGTCCGAGTCAGGGGGGCGGTAGCGGTGGCGAGGCCAGCTACTGGTTCCTGACCGCCCCGCCCGCCGAGCAGATCCGCACCAACACCGTCAACCGCTTCAACCAGGCAAACCCCGACACCCAGATCAAGCACAACGCTTTCGAGAACGACGCGTACAAGACGAAGATCCGGACCGCCCTCGGCGCCGGCCAGGCACCGACCATCATCTGGGGTTGGGGCGGCGGCGGCCTCAAGAGCTGGGTCGAGGCCGGGCAGGTGGACGACCTGACCGACTGGTTCGCCCAGAACGCCGCGGTGAAGGACCGGCTGTTCCCCTCGTCGTTCGGCGCCGCGACGGTAAACGGCAAGATCTACGCGATGCCGTGCGAGACGGTCGAGCCGATCGTGCTGTTCTACGACAAGCGCGCGTTCGACAGGATCGGCGCCGAGCCGCCGCAGTCGTGGGGCGACATCATGGACCTCGTGCCCAAGTTCAACGCCAAGGGCATCGCGCCGTTCTCGCTCGCCGGGCAGTCGCGCTGGACGAACATGATGTGGTTGGAGTTCCTCTTCGACCGGATCGGCGGCTCGGAGGTGTTCCAGGCGGTATTCGACGGCGAGAAGGACGCGTGGTCGAACCCGGCCTCCCTGGACGCGCTCACGAAGGTGCAGGACCTCGTCAAGGCCAACGGCTTCGTCAAGGGCTTCTCCTCCGTCGTCGCCGACGCCAACGCCGACCAGGCGCTGCTCACCACAGGCAAGGCCGCGATGATGGTGCACGGCACGTGGACGTACGGGTCGATGGAGCAGGAGGGCGGCGACTTCGTCTCCGGCGGCAACCTCGGGTACATGAACTTCCCGCCCGTCGACGGCGGCAAGGGCGACCCCACCAACACGGTCGGCAACCCCGCGCAGTACCTGTCGATCTCCTCGAAGGCCACCGCCGAGCAGAAGGAGACCGCGAAGAAGTTCTTCTCCACCGCCGTGCTCGACGACACCGAGGTCGGCGAGTGGCTCAACACCGGCGGCGTACCGATCGTCAAGGGCAGCGAAGGCAAGATCGCCTCTGCCAAGGACCCGGAGTTCCTCGAGTTCATCTACCAGACGGCGAGCAACGCGAAGGTCTTCGCGCAGTCCTGGGACCAGGCGCTGAGCCCGACCGCCGCGGAGGCGCTGCTGGACAACATCGCCAAGCTCTTCCAGCTCTCGATCAGCCCGCAGCAGTACGTGGACAACATGAACCAGGTCATCGGGAAATGACGGGGCTCGCTCCGCCCGCTGTCCAGGTCCGGCCAACGACCAACCCGGCCGGCGGGCGGGGCGGCTCGGTCGCGTGGATGGCGTTGCCAGCGCTCGCCATCTTCGCCTTGTTCGGCCTTGTCCCGCTGTTCGGCGTGCTGGCGCTGAGCTTCACCGAGTGGGACGGGATCGGCGACATCCATCCCGCCGGCTTCGAGAGCTGGCGGGCGGTGCTGACCGACCCCGGGCTGCCACACGCGCTATGGGTGACGTTCCTGGTGATGGCGCTCTCCTGGGCCTTCCAGACGCCGGCGAGCCTGCTGATCGGGGTGTTCCTCGCCGGCCGCCAGCGGTACCGCGAGGTCCTCGCCGTGCTGTACTTCATCCCGCTGCTGCTCAGCTCGGCGGCGCTCGCCATCACGTTCAAGGCGCTGCTCGACCCCAACTTCGGCGTCGGCGCCGGGCTCGGCATCCCGTTCCTGGTACAGGACTGGCTGGGGCACGGCACCCTCGCGCTCGGCGTGGTGGTGTTCGTGGTGTCCTGGCAGTTCATCCCGTTCCACGCGCTCATCTACCAGGGCGGGGTACGGCAGATCCCGGTGGCGCTCTACGAGGCGGCGCAGATCGACGGGGCCGGGCGGCTCCGGCAGTTCTTCAGCATCACGCTCCCCAGCTCAAGTACACGATCATCACGTCGTCGACGCTGATGGTGGTCGGCTCGCTGACGTTCTTCGACCTGATCTTCGTACTCACCGAGGGCGGCCCCGCCGACGCCACCCGCGTGCTCGCCCTGGACATGTACAAGCGCGGTTTCCAGGCCTACCTGATGGGCCCGGCCAGCGCGATCGCCGTCATCCTCGTCCTCGTCGGCCTCGCGCTGGCGTTGCTGCTGCGCCGGCTCGGCGGCCGCGACGCGAGCACCAGCCAGATGGAAGGTATGTGAGATGGCGACGACGCTGTCGACCGGGAGCGACGTCGAGGTCGAGGCGCCGCCCGGGCAGGGGCCGGCGCGGGGCCGCGGTCTCTTGCGGTACAACTGGCTGGGCGGGCTGGCCGGCTGGCTGTGGCTCGTGATCGTGGTGGTGCCGATCTACTGGATCGTCATCACCAGCCTCAAGTCGCGCGCGGTCTACTACCAGGAAAACCCGCTCGCGCCGCCGACCAACCCGACGCTGGAAAACTACAGGTCGGTCATCGAGTCGGACTTCGCCCGCTATTTCTTCAACAGCGTGGTGGTCACGCTCGGCTCGGTGCTCCCCGCGGTACTCGTCTCGTTCATGGCCGCCTATGCCATCGTGCGCGGCGGGGCTGGCAGCCGGTTTCTGCGCGGGGTCAACGTGCTCTTCCTGATGGGGCTGGCGATCCCGCTCCAGGCCACCATCATCCCGGTCTATCTCATCATCATCCGGCTACAGATGTACGACACCCTCGCCGCCATCATCCTGCCGTCGATCGCGTTCGCGGTGCCGCTGTCCGTGCTGGTATTGGCCAACTTCATCCGCGACGTACCGAAAGAGCTCTTCGAGTCGATGCGGATGGACGGCGCGACCGAGTGGCGGACGCTGTGGAGCCTCGCCTTCCCGCTGACCCGGCCCGCCCTCGTCACCGTATCCATCTACAATGGACTGACGATCTGGAACGGCTTCCTGCTGCCGCTGATCCTCACCCAGAGCCCCGAAAAGCGCACGCTCCCGCTAGCGCTCTGGACCTTCCAGGGCGAATACGGCGTCAACGTCCCCGCCGTCCTAGCCTCGGTAGTACTAGCCACCCTCCCGATAGTCGTCCTCTACGCCCTAGGCCGCCGCCAACTCCTGAGCGGCCTGACGGTGGGTTTCGGCCGCTGACCACTTCGGGGGTTGATCAGGGACTTGGTGGATAGACACGCCGCCCGACACGCCCACGAAGTCCCTGATCAACTGCCCGGTTACGGTTGGCGGCGTGAAGGGGCGTGGGGTCCTCGGGCTTTTGGCGGCCCTTGGCGCGGCTGGGGTGCTGCTGGTCCAGGTGCCGGTGGGGACGCGGGTGTCTGAGGCGCCGCCGGCGGTTGCTGAGGTGGCGTGGCCCCAGGTGCGGCTGGCGTCCGTGCCGGGCACGCTGCCGGACGGTACCGCGTACAGTCCGGCCTTCTTCCTGGATGCGCGGGCGTCGGTCGGGCCGGCGCTCGACCCGCGCGGCGGCGGGGTGCGCCTCGTGCTCCGGTCGGCGGACGGCGCGGTACGGGTCCTGCGCGGCCCCGGCGGGGCGGGCCGGTCCTATGCCGCCTTCACCCGGGCCGGCGCCGACCTGGTCTGGGCGGAGTCGGTCACCGCCAAGGACGGCACGCCGAAGACCGAGCTGTGGCGGGCGGACCTGGCCGGCGGGGCACCGCGCCTGGTCACCGCGGACACCGGCTGGGCGACGTTCGCGAACTCCGAGTACGACCTGGTGGTCGCCTCGGGCCGGGTGTACTGGGCCGCCTCGGCGCCCGGCCCCAGCCCGGCCACGCAGGTGCGGTCGGTACCGCTGGGCGGCGGGCCGGTGCGGGTGGACACCGAGCCGGGTACGTGGACGCTGGCCGGCTGGCCGTGGCTGGTCGGCTCCGGCGGTGGCCAGCGTGGTCCGGTGCGGATACGCGACCTGGACAGCGGCCGCACGACCACCGTCGAGGACCGCGCGCTGGACCGGTGCGGGCCGGCGTGGTGCCGGCTGTTCGTCCTGTCCGGGGACGCCCCGGTGCGCAGCGAGCTGATGCGCCCGGACGGCAGCGACCGGCAGACCGCCGCCGACAACGGGGCGACCCCCGCGATCGGGGACGTGGCCGTGCTGGACCGGTTCGAGGTGCTCTCCGGTGACTCCAGCACGATCGCCGCCGCGGTCGGGGGCCAGCGGCTCCTGGTCTACGACATGAAGACCCGGCAGCTCGTCGCCGTCGCGGACGCCGCGAGCCGGGTGTCCTACCGGGCCGGCGTGCTGTGGTGGGCCACCAATGCCGGCACGAACACGACCTGGCACACGCTCGACCTCCGCACCGTGTGAAATCACCGCCGCGGATATCGGTACGCGTAAGCTGATGCCAACCTGAGTTCATCCCGCAAACACTCAGGGACCGCCGTAAGCCCTCCTCAACTTCAGAATGCCGAGGAGGGCTTACCCGTCAGCGGGCGTCGGCTCAGCCGCGGGCCGAGATCTGCTGTACCGCCCAGGCGTTGCCGTCCGGGTCGGCGAAGTGCACGAAGCCGACGTTGTCCAGCGGGTTGTCGACGGCGCTCGGGTTTTCCCCCAGCACCTGGATCTCGCTGACCTCCACACCCCGCTCGACGAGCTGGGCGCGCGCCTTGTGCAGGTCGGCGACGACGAGCTGGAGGCCCTTCAGCGAGCCGGGTGGCATGTCCGGCACCGCGCCCTTGCCGATGACGATCGAGCAGCCGGAGCCGGGCGGGGTCAGCTGCACGACCCGCACGTCGTCGCTGATCACCGTGTCGTGGTCCACATTGAAGCCGAGCTGGTCGGCATAGAACGCCTTCGACCGGTCCACATCGGACACCGGCACGATGACGACCTCGAGAGTCCAGTTCATGTTTTGCGTTCCCTCCGTGAGTACCTTGTCGAGGCGGTCGAGGCTCTCCCCGAGGCCACGGGCCATCGGGTAGCGGAGCACGCGGTCGCGCCCCTCCTGAGTCGCGTACCGCACTGTGGTGGTCAGGTCGGTCCGGCCGGCCCGCTCGCCGAACTCGTGCGTGATCACTGTCTCGCCGGGATACGACTGGTCGTCGAAGACCTCGGTGAGGACCAGCCGGCTGTGCGGCTCGACCGCTTGGAAGACGCCGCTCTGCGCCATCCGCTCGCCGCCCGGCCCGTCCGAGACGAACCTGTACGCGCCGCCGACCCGCAGGTCGAGCGCGCAGGAGACGAGGTGCCAGCCGCGTGCGCCATACCACCGGGTGAGCAGGTCGGGCCGGGTGAAGGCGGCGAAGACAAGCCGCGGCGGCGCGTCGAACGAGCGGGTGAGCACGATCTCCCGGCCGGACGGCGTGGTGACGACGACGCTCATCCCTCGCCTCCCTCGCTCTCCCGCAACCGCGTGAGCAGCGCGTCCAGCCGCTGGTAGCTCTCCTCCCAGTATTCGCGGTAGCCCTCCAGCCAGTCGACCGCGTCCTTGAGCGGGCGGGCCTCCAGCCGGCACGGCCGCCGCTGGGCGTCCCGGCCTCGCGAGACGAGCCCGGCGCGCTCCAGCACCTTGAGGTGCTTGGAGATCGCCGGCTGGCTCATGTGGAACGGTGCGGCCAGCTCGGTGACCGTCGCCTCCCCGGCCGCCAAGCGGGTCAGGATCGCCCGCCGGGTCGGGTCGGCGAGCGCCGCGAACGTCGCGTCCAGCAGATCGGTTGCCATTCATAACCTCTTAGTTTCATAACCTTATGGTTTTGTACTCGCATTGGATCACCGTGTCAAGTCGAGTGATCCAGTGCCTGCCGGCGTGCGTACTGATCGCGTGAACGGCGTAGCCGTGTATCTCTTCGGGGTGGTGGCGGCGGACCACCCCGGCCAGCCGGCCGACCTGGTCGGCCTCGGCGGTCCCGACACCGCACTGTGGCGGGTACACGCCGGCGCGACCGCCGGTGTCGTCACCGCCGCGCCCGGCTGGCTCCGGGCCCGCCCGCGCGACCTGCTCGCGCACCAACTCGTCCTCGACTGCCTGTGGCAGTACGGCCCGGTGCTGCCGGCGCGGTACGGGATCGTCGCGCCCGACGAGGAGACGCTGCGCGCGGCACTGCGCAGGTCGGCCCTGCGCCACCTGGACGCTCTCGCCCAGCTGGCGGAGCTCACCCCCGCGCGGGCGGGAATCGAGCCGATCACCGGGCTCGCTGGTATGGCCAGCACAGGCAATCCCCTTCTCGACCGGTCCGGCTGACGGCGGTACCGTCAACGGCGGTGACCGCGATGTATGTACACGACGAGGTGCTCGACCTGATCGGTGCGTGGGCCCTGGACGCCTGTGACCCGGACGAGGCGGCGAGGGTTGACGCGCACCTCCGCGGATGCGCGACCTGCGCCGCGGAGGCTCGGCGCCTGCGTTCGGCGGCGAGCTGGCTGGCCGCCGACCGGATGGTCCCGGCGCCGCCCGCCCTGCGTCACCGCGTGCTCGCGGGCGCCCACGCGGCCCGCCCGGCGGCGCTGATGCGCACGCTCCTGGGGGCGTATGCGGGCAGGCCGCGCTGCTGGACCGGCTCCTGGGCGCGGTGCGGGCCGACGACTGGACCCGGCCCGACCCGCGGCACGAGACCCTCGGCGGTGTGGTGGCCCACCTGGCCGGCAATGACGCGATGCTCGCCGCCGACCTCGGCCTCTCGGTCGTGCCGCTGCCCTCGGGTGCGCCGGCGGAGGTGCACGCCGCCTGGCGCGAGCAGAGCCGCGTGATCGTGGATGGCCTCGCGGGTCACCAGGGCGGCCTCGACCAGCGGGTCCGGCTCGCGCACACCGGGCCGCCGCCGCTGCGGCCGCTGCGCGACGCGCTGGTGCAGCGGGCGTTCGAGACCTGGACGCACCTCGACGACATCGGCAGCGCGGTCGGGCGCGGCACCACGACGCCCCCTCCGGAGCAGGTGCGCCGGATCGTCGACCTGGCCGCCGCGCTCCTGCCCGGCGCGGTGCGGGGCAGCGATTCGGGCGACGAGGTCGGCACCGTTCGGCTCGTCCTCGAAGGCGCCGGCGGTGGGGAGTGGACACTCCCTTGTGGACGGGGCGATGATACGACCATCTACGCGGACGCTGTCGAGTTCACCCGCCTCGTCGCCAACCGGCGCGGCGCCGACTCGCTATCCCATACCACCGCCGGCAGCCCGGCGGTGTCGACGCGGGTCCTCCATGTCGCCGCGACGCTCGGGTGTGACTGAGCGTGCCGCCGGACGAGGGCGACGCACGACTGCGGGAGCGGCTCGTCGCCGGCGACGGTGACGCGCTCGCGGAGGTGTACGACCGGTGGTCCGGCCTGATCCACACGCTGGCGCTGCGGATCACCGACGACGCGGCCGCGGCCGAGGACATCACGCAGGACGTGTTCGTGCGGCTGTGGCAGCGCCCGGAGGCGTACGACCCGGAGCGTGGCGCGCTGCGCACCTGGCTGTGCATGCTCGCCCGCAGCCGCGCGCTCGACTGGACCCGGCGGCGGGAGGCGCGGGCGCGGTACCACGCGGTCGCCGGTGCCTCGGCGGCCGCCGCGATCGTGTCCGCGGACATCGACGAGTCGGTCATCTGGCACACCGAGACGAAGGTGGTGCGCGAGGCCGTACAGGCGCTGCCCGACCTGCAACGGCAGGCGGTGCAGCTGGCGTACTACCGGGGCACACCTACCGGCAGGTCGCGCTGGAGCTCAACATCCCGGAGGGTACGGCCAAGTCACGGCTGCGGCTCGCGCTCGCCAACATCGCCGACCGCCTCGCCGCCGAGGGCATCCTCGAGCGCTGAAATCGGTGGGGTGGGCGGGCATGGGCGCGTAGCATCGCCTCGCGTGTCGATCGTGGAAGAGCTGCGCGCCGCCGGGTGCGTCTTCGCCGAGGACGAGGCGCGCCTGCTCACCGCCGGCGCGGACGGCCCCGCCGACCTCGCCGCGCTGGTCGGGCGGCGGGTGGCCGGCGAGCCCCTGGAGTACGTGCTGGGCTGGGCGGAGTTCTGCGGGCTGCGGATCGCGGTCGACCCCGGTGTGTTCGTCCCGCGCCAGCGGACCGCGCTGCTGGTACACGAGGCGGTGACCCTGCTGGCCGGCCGCCCGTCCCCGCCCACGGTCGTCGACCTTTGCTGTGGCTCCGGGGCTGTGGCCGCCGCGGTGGCCGCGGCCGTCGGGCCGGTCACCCTCCACGCCGCTGACGTCGACCCCGCCGCGGTACGGTGCGCGCGCCGCAACCTCGCGCCCGCCGGCGGCCACGCCTACCAGGGCGACCTTGACGCGCCCCTCCCCACGGCACTGCGCGGCCGGGTGGATGTCCTGGTGGCGAACGTCCCCTACGTCCCCACCGCCGAACTCGCCCACATGCCACCCGAGGCCCGCGACCACGAACCCCGGGTCGCGCTCGACGGCGGCGGGGACGGCCTGGACGTACTGCGCCGCGTCGCGGCCGCCGCCCCGGGCTGGCTGGCGCCCGGCGGCCACCTGCTCATCGAGACGAGCGACCGCCAGGCCACCGCCGCGATGGCGGCATTCGCCGCCGCCGGCCTCACCCCGCGCCTGGTCACCGACGACGACCTGGGCGCCACCGCCGTCGTCGGCACGCGGATCCACTAGAAACCCTGGCGGGCTACCGCGATGTCCGCGGTGGTCCGGACCGTCGCTCCCGCGGCCTCACCCTCCGCGGTCGGCAAGCTCACCCCAAGGTCGTGGTCGGCCGACCGGGACCTTCGCTGCCGGGTCTTCGGGATCAGGCCCAACAACCGCCAGATCGTGGTACGAAGCCGCCCCTGTGACGGCCGGTCCGTACCACGATCTGCTGCTCTTTGTCGACGGTGCGTCGCTTCGACGCCGCGAGGCGTCGGTCAAAGGGCGGAAAGCAAGACTGTGTCCACGCCGCACCCCCATCCCGCACGCCGATCTGAGCTGTCCGGCCGTAGGGCCGGTGGGCATGCGGACAAACTAGCCAAAACCCCCAACCCGAGGTGCCGCCGGCTGCGGGTTGTGAAGCGCGGAGGGTGAGGCCGCGGGAGCAGCGGTCTGGACCACGACGGGCATCGCGGTAGCTCAAATCTTTGTCTGGAAACGGGTCTATCAATGCGCAAGCTGACCGGGGCATCAGCGGCGCAAAGGGATCTTCGACCAGTCGGTGTCGGAGGCGAGGTAGAAGCCCGGGTACGACGGCTGGTTGTACGTGGTCTGCTGGCGGGCGACCTCGGCGCGGTACTGCGGGTCGTGCATCAGCGTGTACATCTTGTGGCCGGTCACCTCGGTGCTCAGGTAGACGCGGATCGCGGTGCTGTCCAGGGTGCGGACCAGCAGCTCCTCGCGCCAGTCCCCCAGCACGTCGGCGACGAGGGCGGGGTTGCCCTTGGTGCCGTTGTTGGTTGTCGTGCCGGTGGCGGTCAGCAGGCGCCCGCGCTTCCAGTCGTCGATGGTGGTTTCCGCGGGCGCCTGGCCGTTGACGATCTGCGTGGTCAGGTCGGCTGCCCACCGGATGCTCATGTTGGTGCCCGGTGTGGTGGGCGCGAGCAGGTCGCCGTCCGCGGAGAAGAGGCCGATGCCGAGGTCGGCCGCGTTCGGCGGCATGGCCGGCCAGGCCTCCATGCCCGGCACGTCCGGCTCGATGTCGCCGACCATCGCCCGGCCCGTGTCGCGCCCGGTGTAGTCGCCGAAGAGCACCTCGCCGGTGGCCGCGTCGCGCATCGCGTGGCCGTACGGGGCGAAGGTGGCCCCCTCGTGCGCGGTGTAGATCTCCAGGCCGGGGCGGGCCGGGTCGATGTCGGTCACGTGCATGGCGTCGCCGTGGCCGAGGCGGACGTTCTGGCCGGCGACCGCGCTCTCCGGCGGACCCACCGCGAACGAGCTGTACAGCAGCGTGCCGTCGTGGTCGATGGTGGCCGCGCCGTACACGATCTCCTGCTTGCCGTCGCCGTCCACATCGGACGCGCTGAGCGAGTGGTCCCCCTGCGTCGTCAGCGTCTTGAACTCCGGGTCGGTGCCGTCCCGCCCGTGCGGCCCGTCGTTGAACGGGTTCGTCATCGGCACCCAGCCACTGTCCACGTACCAGTGCTCGCGCAGCCGCCGCCCGTCCCAGTCGTACGCGACCAATGTGGACCGGGTGTAGTAGCCGCGGGCGAAGACGGCCGAGGGGCGCTTGCCGTCCAGGTACGCGACGGCGGAGAGGAAGCGGTCCACCCGGTTGCCGGGCTCGATGCGGGCCATCGCGTAGTCGCCCCACATGAGACCGTCGTCGTGCCGGCCGGGCTTGTAGTCGACGGTCTGTAGCTCGCGGCCGGTGGCGCCGTCGAAGACGGTCAGGTACTCCGGACCGTCCACGATAAACCCTTCGAAGTTGCGCAGGACGTTGCGGGCGCTGCGGGCCGGGGCGTACACGTCGACGAAGTAGTCGACGAGCGCGGTGGCGTCCACACGCGACAGCGGGTAGGTGTACGCGGGCGGGATGCCGAAGGCGGCCTCCAGAGTGGACGGCCACCGCCCGGCGACCACCTCGGGGTGCTTGTCCCAGCCCTGGAAGACACCGATGAGCCGCTCGCGGTAGTCGGCAGCGCTCCGCCGGTAGTCGTCGGCGTGCGAGTAGCCGGCCCTGATGTCGCGCTGGGGCATGGTGACGAAGCGCGCCTCGGCGACCGTGCCGTCCCGCTTGTACCGGGTCACCCGAGTGCCGGGCGCGGTCTTGAACATCATCTCCGCGCGGCCGTCACCGTCGAAGTCGTACACGAGGAACTGCGTGTAGTGCGCACCGGCACGGACGTTGACGCCGAGGTCGATGCGGTACAGGAGCGTGCCGTCCGCCTCGTAGGTGTCGATGTAGACCGGGCCGGTGTAGCCGACCTGCGAGACGTCCTTGGAGTTGGACGGATCCCACTTGACCACGTACTCGTAGTCGCCGTCGCCGTCCACGTCACCGACGCTGAGGTCGTTGGCGGAGTACGTGTACGCCTCGCCGGCCGGGGTCACGCCGTCGGCGGGCTTACGCAGCGGGATGTCGCGCGAGGCGCCGGCCCAGGGCGTAACGGCCGCACTGACCGCGACCTGCCGGCCGCGGACGAGCGTGCCGACCCGGTACCTCGATGTGGCTGTGCCGGCCGCGTCGAGGTAGTTGGTGCTGTCCGTCACGGTCGCGATGGGGGTGCCGTCCCGGTAGACGCGGAAGTTCGCCCCGGTCAGGCCGGTCGCGGAGTGGCCGGTCGCCTCCTGGGCGAGCAGGCGCCAGCTGAGGAAGACCCCGCCGGGCGTGGTGGCGGCGACGAGGCCGCGGTCGAGCCGTTCGAGCTGGATCGCGCTCCCGGGCCGGCCCGCGCTCGCGCTGCCGGCGGTGGCGGGTGCGGCGGCGAGGGTGGCGAGGGTGATGGTGCAGGCGGTCGCGAGGGCCCGTCTCGGCAGGCTTGCGAGCCGGAGGCCCGGGAACGCGCGCGGGCGGGGTTTCATCAGCGCCTCCGTGGGTGGGCGGCCGATCGATGAGGTCGATGCGATTCGACAAGCGTTTCGATGAAACGTTTAAACGAGGAGCAAGTAGAAGGCTATGGATGTAGGAAAGCGCTTGTCAAGGCGATCGGTCGAAGGGCTTCGCGCTCAGGCGGTGCTGATGAGACGACCGACGCGTTCGGGCTGGTCCACCTGGACGTAGTGCCGCGCGCCGGGAAGCAGGTGCAGGTCGGCGTTGGGGAACAGGTCCGCGAACCGCCGCGCCACCCGGGCGTTGAGATACCGGTCCTGCGTGCCGAAGACCACCCGTACAGGCGGAGTGAACCGCCGCATGTCCGCGATCCGGCGACGCCTGCGCACCAGTGTGCCGAGCAGATCCTGGTTGAGGCGGAAGAACGCGGGCTGGGCCGACGGGAAGTCCCGTGCCAGCCGTGGCACCACTTCGCGGCGTACCACGAGATCGCTGATGAACGCGCCGACCTGCCACGAGTACAGGCGTCCTTGCACCTCAGGACGGCGGCGGGCCAGGGTGCGGGCGATGGCGCCCACGCCGGGTGTGGAGAAGAGCGCGATCACCGGTGGACGGCGCAAACCGGGCAGCCATTGGTAGTACGTATTGAGCAACACCAGCGCCGCGACCCGGTCGGGATGGCGCAACGCCCAGTCGATGGCGGGCGGCCCGGACGCGTCGTGCGCCACGAGGACCACCCGATCCTGGCCCAGTTTGTGTGACACCGCGTCAAGTACCGCGGCGAGGTCGAGAGTCTGGTTGTCGGCCGTGTACGGGTGGCCCGCCGGCTTGTCGGAGCGACCCCAGCCGAGAAAGTCGAACCGCACCACCGGCCGCGGCCCGTCCAGGTGCGGCAGCAGCCGGTCGTACAGGTGGAGGTTGTCGGGAAAGCCGTGCATCAACACGATGGGCACCCCGGCGCCCGGCCTCACCTCGGCGTACAGCCGATGCCCGCCGCGCACTACCGGCAGTGGGTTCACGGTCACCCAACGACCGTAGCAACGACAACACGCACAGTGAGGGCGTTCGCCGGGTCTCGCGTCAGGGCTGGTACGAGCCCGGGGTCCAGCAGAGGGCCGCTACGCCGATCCGGTTCCAGGCGTTGATCGTGACGATGGTCGCCAGCAGCTGGGCCAGCTCCGCCTCGTCGAACGCCTTCGCCGCGTCCGCCCACACGTCGTCGGGCACGCCGGCGCGGGTGGGCACCGTGACCGCCTCGGTGAGCGCCAGTGCGGCCCGCTCCCGCTCGGTGAAGTACGGCACCTCGCGCCACACCGGCAGCGCGTACAGCCGTTGCTCGGTCTCGCCCAGCGCGCGGGCGTCCTTTGTGTGCATGTCCACGCAGTACGCGCAGCCGTTGATCTGCGAGGCGTGGGTGCGCACCAGCTCGCGCAGCGGCCGGTCGAGCGGGCCCTCGCCGGACGCGCTGTCCAGGCGGCCCATCGCCGTGGAGAACGAGGGCGCGAGCTTGTCGAAGTCAAGTCTCATGGCCCTGACACTATGGCCATCCTCGACCATCTCACTGGGCCAATCGCGACCCAACAAGCCTGGGCCAATCCATCGAGCGATCCGCCGGATGGGCATGGCGGCCCTCGGGTTTGGTTGTGTACCGCGGAGGGTGAGGCCGCGGGAGCGACGGTCCGGACCACGACGGACGCCGCGGTAGCCCAAGTCTTCATCAGGCGACGAGCCCGCAGCCTCCATTGTCGACGGACCGCCGGCCCAAGCGTGCCGAGACCATGCCGCGCCGCTCGACCCCAACCCAGCGTCGGCTTTTCGCGTGGTTAGCCGTTCCTTAAGTTTCTTTCTTGTCTGGTGGGTGCCCCACCCGTCGCGGCCCCTTCCGGGCCCCGCGTGGCCTGCGGCAATCAGGTACAGAACGACCGAATCCGTCACGATCAACAGCCGGTGCCAACCTCAAAATTGGCTTAAAGGCGGGGTTTTGCGCGTTTGAACGCCTCGACGCGCCGGGAGTACGCTCCGCCCGCTGGTCGCGCTCTCCGCTCTCCGCCCCCTGGAGTCCCCCTCATGGCAAACGATTCTTCCCGTTGGCACTACCGCGTCCGGATGCGCGTGGCGCTGGCGATGCTGGCCGTCCTCACGACAGCGCTCGCGGGCTGCGCGGGCCAGCCCGGCGAGCAGGTCGTCAACGAGCCGCAGGCCGCCGGCGACACGGCGGTGACGGACCAGTACGCGGAGCCGACCCCCGAGGGCGGTGACCCCACCACGCCGGCGGCGCGCAACAACGCGGCGACCACCAAGCCGGCCGACCCGGGCAACCAGGGGAACGGCGACCAGGGAAACCGGCCGGCGACGACAAGCCCGGCGCAGCGGCGGCCGGCACCCCCGCCCGCCGACGACGAGACGACCGAGGCGCCCGAGCCGCCAGCCGTAAACCGCGCGACGACCCGGCCGCCGGTGACCACGGGCCCGCCGCAGCCCGGCCGCGACTACGGCGCGAACGGCACCCGGCCGCCGGTGACCACCGGCCCGCCCCAGCCCGGCCGCGGTGACGACCCGACCACCCAGCCGCCGACCACGACCGCGCCCCCGCCACCACCCGCGACCACGGCGCCGCCGCCGACCACCGCGCCGCCCGCGCTGGACTTCGGGCCGGACCAGTGCTCGGAGGGGAACGGCCTGCCGGCGCACGACGGCTTCCAGAATGGCGGCCGGTGCGTCGACACCCAGATGGGCGAGGTCGCCGACGCCGCGAACAACCCGTCGCTGCTCATCACGGAGGCGCCGGAGAGCATCGGCGTGGGCCAGCCCTTCACGATCCGGGTCAGCACCCGCAACCTGATCCGCGACCGGTTCCTGCCGGCCGGCCAGGGTGGGTACTACGTGGACATGTCGATCCTCAACGCCCAGGGCCTGGTCCGCGGCCACTTCCACACCGCCTGCCGGATCCTCACCAGCACCGACGTGGCCCCGGAGCCCGCGCCCGCGCCGGCGTTCTTCGTCGCGACCGAGGACCGGCAGGGTGGCAGCGAGCCGGACGTCATCGAGATCCGGGTGCCCGGCCTCGCCCAGGCCGGTACCTTCCAGTGCTCCGCCTGGGCGGGCGACGCCTCCCACCGCATCCCGATGATGCAGCGCGCCAACCAGATTCCCGCCCTGGACTCCGTACGCGTCGAGGTCAGCTGAGGGGCACGGCCGCCGGATCCAGGGCTGCCGTGACGGCTGTCTGCTCCACCGCGCGGGCGCAGGCCAGCATGTCCTCCCGGGACACGTAGTGGGTGTCCGCCTCCAGCGTCAGCTGGAACGAACCGGGTGCCTCCTCGACGGCGGCGAGCAGCCGCTCGCTTCGCCGCCGGGTCAGCGGGCTGTCGGTGTACGCGCTCATCGCCAGCGCGGCGTGCACCTCGTCGGCGGTCGGCGCGTCACCAACGGGTTTGGCCTCCGGGTCCAGCCGGCGGTCGTTGTAGTAGCAGTGGACGTCCAGCTCCTCGCCCCGCTCCCGGCCGACGCGGTCGACGAGTTCGGCCACCTGGTCGGGGTCGTAGTAGGCGTTCTTGAAGGTCGAGACGACCCGGCGGGCGAGCCGGTTGAGGGCCTCGTCGAAGGTGACGCCGGCTACGTCGACCGCGCAGAGGCCGTACTGCGTGATGACCGCGACCGAGTCGGCCAGCCCGCGCCGGAACCGGTTGTTGACCGCGACCCGGGTGACCGACGGGTTGACGCCGGTCACCCGGGCCAGGGCGACGAGGAAGAGCGTGAGGATCACCTGGGCGCTGCCGGCCTGGGTGCGGCCCTGGATGAGCTGGATCGCCAGGCGGGTGGCGGGTGAGGCGAACTCGAGCTTCCAGTGGCGCGGCTCGCCCCGGTCGACAGGTTCAGGAAACCGCCGCGCCGGCATCTGCCGCAGCACCTGCGCCCACTGCCGCAACACGGCCTCGTTGTGGCGCTGGCCGGCCGGCGAGCGCTGCCAGCGGGCCTGCCCCAGCGGCTGGATGGCGGTGACCGGCTGCGGCAGGACGCCACCCGAGGCCTCCCGCTCACGCAGGTCGGCGAGCACCGCGAGCGCGCCGAAGGCGTCCCAGACGACGTGGCACACGGTCATGACCCGGTAGGCGGGGACCCCGTCCCGCACGATCGCGGCCACGAGTATCGGCCACTCCCCGGCGAAGTCGAGGTCGTGGTCGGCGTACCGGACGACCACCCGCTCGGCGACCTCGGCGGGGTCCTCGTCGCCCGCCTCCACCACATCGAGGGCGACCTCCCCCGCGCTGTGCACCACCTGGAGGGGCGGGCCGGCGGCGGGGTACCGCAGGCGGGTGCGCAGCACCTGGTACCGGCTCATCATGAACCGCAGCCAGCCGGCGACGTCCGCCAGCGTGGTGCCGGCCGGTAGACGCTGCACATTGGACAGTGCCAGCCAGCAGCCCTGCCGCTTCATGGCGCCGAGGATCTCCCGTTGGCCCCAGCTGAGCTCGGCGACCCCGGAACCCTCGCCCTCGAAGCGCACCACCATCCGGCCCATGCCAACCAGACTCGACCCGGCCGGTCGAGCGCTGGCGGAGAACCGATCGGGGCGTGGGCACGAAGCCCACGCCCCGAATCTCGTTCGACTGCTACCGCGTGTACGCCTGGAACTCGGAGACCCGGACCTGGGTCGCGAACGGGCTCGCCGTCGCGCAGTCCGTCGCGGCCGCCGGATCCGCGTCCTGCTCACCGGCGTAGAGCGGGTTGCCGGTGCACTGGCTGGCCACCACCTCGAGGCGCAGGTGGGTGGCGGGCGTCGGGTCGAAGCGGAACTGCCGCAGGTTGAGCGACGGCGCGGTCGGCCGGAAGTTGCCGGACGGGAACGCGTCACTCGGGCTGCGGTACACCCGCCGCCAGCCGGCGCCCGCGGCGCAGTCGGCCTTCGTGGCATCGCAGGCCCACACCGCGAACGAGCGGAGCGCCGAGAACCGGTTCTGGGTGTTGGGGTCGGCGTCGCCGGTGATCGCCGGACGCAGCAGCGCGCTCACGTTGACCACGCTGACCCGCTGCGGCAGGTCACCGGCGAGGTCGACGGTGAGCGTACGGCCGGCCACGCCGTCGAGCGAGGCCCAGTTCGTACCCTCGGTCTCGTCGATCAGCTTGTCCACGTTGACACCCGGGCCACTCACCGTCGCGCCGCCGGCCGCCGAGGCCAGGTTGCGCGGCAGGTTGACCTTCAGATCCTGGGCGCGGCCGGCCAGGAAGAGCGAGGTGAACTTCCGGTGCCCGTACCCGGGACCGGCCGCCACCAGGTTGAACTGCTTGCCGCCGAGGATCTCGAACGTGTCGGGCAGGTCGGTCTCCGGATCGGTGTCGGCGACCGGCACGGCCCGCGCCTCGTAGTCACCCACGTACAGCCGGATCGGCGCGCCCTCGGAGTCGCCGAGCGGCCGGAGCGTGACGGTGGCGTTGTCCGCGTACGGGGAGGCGAAGCTCGGCACCGGGTCGGCGTCGTTCGGGCCGCTGGTGGCGTCCCGGCCCATGCCGGCCTGTGCGAACGCGTTCCACATCAGCTCCTGGTTGGCGCCGCCGAAGCGGACCAGGTCGGCGGCGAGCATGTTGTCCCGCATGTCCAGCATGCTGAACTGGCTGCCCGCCTGGAGCAGGAACGAGTCGAACATCAGCTGCGCCCAGCGCCGGTTGCCCGGGCAGGAGCTGGCCTCGACGAGGCCGTCGGCGCAGCGGGCCTGAAGCGACGGCGTGCCCTTGCCGTACCGGCCGATGAACGCCTCGCGCAGCCGCACCTGGGTGGCGCTCCAGATCTCGCCGTCGGCGTGCACCTGCTGGCCCACGAGGTCGTACCCGACGTCGGAGTAGTTGAGCGGGCTGCGGGTGGAGTCGTAGTTGCGGATGCCGTTGGCGGTGTTGCCGGTGACGTACGCGCCGGTGACGAACGGGCTGTCGCCGGGCGCCCGGAAGCCGTACTCGTACAGGTACTCGGCGGCGAGCAGGTCACCCCAGGACTCGCCCATCGCGCCGCCCTGCTGCGACCCGATGCCGGTGTCCGGACCGGCGATCATGCGGTTGGTGATCGCGTGCGTGTACTCGTGGCCGATCACCGTCATGTCGTAGTCGCCGTCGACGCACGGCGGGTACGCCCCACCGGCCTGCGGCTGCCACAGGAACATGTTGGTGGTCGGCGGGAGGCCGTCGCGGCCGGTGCCCTGGTTGGCGTTGTTGCGGCTGCCGCCGAGCGCGTTCGCCTGGGCGCGGCCGAGCTCCGGATCAGCGCCGAGCCCCTCGCCGGACACGTTGACCACCTGCATGTTCCAGGCCGACTCGGTGAAGCCGAGGTTGAACGACCAGTCGTGCATGCGGTTGTGCATCGCGAAGAGGTTGGCGATCGCCGCGTCGGCGTCGTTGCGCTGCGCGGAGGTGAAGACCGACGGGTTGCAGCGGGCCTGCCGCCACTGGTCCGTGAAGGGGTAGATGTAGTCCCGGTTGAGGCTCGGCGTCGCCGGTACGGCCGGGGTGCCGGCGCCGAGGCTGAGCGTGTTGTCGGCGGCGTTGCCGCGGGAGGTGAAGGTCGGCAGGCCCGTGGCGACGTCCACGTCCCAGGCCGCGCCGGTGTTGGGGTCGCTGACCGCCTTCACGCACCGCCCCTCGTCCTCCTGGCACCACAGCACGCGCGGGTCGCGCCCGGCGGTGATGCTGCCCGGCGGGGTGGACGGGAAGACCGCCCAGCGGGGGTTGTCCGAGTCGAAGTCGACGAGGTCCTCGCGGACCAGCACCTTGCCGGTACGACCGTCCACATAGGTCGTAACCGAGAGGGGATCGGCGGAGGCCGGGGAGGTGAGCGTTACCGCGTACGTGTCGCGCGGCCCGTCGGCCGGCGTCGGCACCGCGACCCGCTTGACGTCGCTCGTACCGACTCCCGCGCCGAGGCCGGCGTCCGCGCGGGCGATCGCCACCGCCTCCGCCTCGCTCAGCGTCGCCGCCTCGGGCGCGCTCGTGTCGCGGGACAGCGAGGAGGTGACCCGCAGGACCTTCCCAGCGCTGACCAGCACGGTGACCAGGCCGTCGTGGCCGGCGGGCAGGTCGCCGAAGCGCTGCCGCAGCGTCACGACCGTGCCGCTGCCCATCGGGCGGACCAGCAGCGGCTCCAGCGCGGCGACGGCCGCCTCGTCCAGGCCGAAGAGGTCGCGGTTGCCGGCCAGGTAGGCCCGGGCGGCCGCCTCGGCACCGGCGGGCAGGCCGGTCGCGAGCGGTTTGGCGGCGGTGCCGAGCGCGCTCGGCGTACCCAGCGCGTTGAAGCGGACATCGCCCAGCGCCCCGGCGCGGGCACGCTGTGAGGCGCTCGGGGCGACGGTGCCGCCGCGGTTGTCGAGGTCGCGGGAGTGGTGCTTCTCCCCGCGAGGCTGAGGTCGGGTGGCGCCGCGGGAGCAGCGGTCGCCGATCTGGAGAGGGCTGGCGGGCCAGCGAGGAATACGACGGCGGCGATCCATGCCGCGGCCACTTTGCGCACGACGGTCCCCTTGTCGATGCAGGTGTTTGCATGTGTGAATACTCGACGGCCCCTGGTGGGGCAAGGGCGCTCGCCCAGATGCACCATCTTCGATGGCCAAACATGCAGGTCAGAGCGGTGCCCGCAGGGTGGTATAGATCAAGCGGTATGGAATCCGGGGAGTTCTTTTCAGCGGATTTGCCCCTATACGTCACGCGAGCTGATCACGTCCCGGTCTTAAACCGATGTGTGGGAAAGGTCCCGATCGGCGCTCAGACCTGTCGCTGGGGCGTCACATGCGGTTAGGTGGGCAGGCAGAGGGGTATGAATCTGCCCTGCTCAACGGCGATCGGGATTGACGGCGATGAGCCTCAGCGCGGAGGTGGCGGCCATGGCGGGCACACAGGCGCCTATAGCGGTTGGTGTCAAGGATCTTGTGACGGACCTGGCCGCCGTGCGGATGGCCGCGGCAGAGGCGGCGGCTACTGGCCGCCCGTTGCACGTCGTGCGGGCGTTCACCTGGCCGCTTGAGCTGCCTCCCGGCGGCGACGGCGAGGAGCGCGAGCAAGCGGAGCGGATCGTGGCGGACGCCGCGGCGCAGGCCCGCGAGTGGCACCGTGACCTTGTCGTGGCGCCCGAGGTGATCGACGGCGACACGATCGAGGTGCTGCTGCGGGCGGCCGCGCGGGCCTCGATGCTCGTCATCGGCAGCGACGACCCGGAGGGGCCGGCCGACCCGACCGCGTCGGTGTCGTTCCAGGTGTCCGCGCGGGCGGCCGGGCCGGTGCTCTGCGTCCGCGGCACGGGTACACCCGACGGCCCGGTGGTAGTCGGCGTCGACGGCTCGCCGGACGCCCAGGTGGGGCTGGCGACCGCCGTCGAGGAGGCGCGGCGCCGCGAGGCCCCGCTTGTCGTACTGCACGCCGAGGGCGCAGCCTGCGCGGAGACCCACGCCGCCGCCGACCTGACGGTCGAGCACCGCCAGGTCGAGGGCCCGGCCGGCCGAGCGCTGATCGCCGCCTCCGCCGACGCCCAGCTCGTGGTGGTCGGCGCGCAGGGCGACCGCCCCACGCCACTCGGCCCAGTCACCCAGGCGGTGCTGCGACGCGCCGACTGCCCAGTCCTCGTGGCCCGCCGCCGGCATGCAGCCGCCCAGGCCCTGATCGCCGCGCCCCACCGGCCAGCCCGCCTAGGCTCATCCCGCGCCTGACGACCTCTGGCCGCCGAACGCCGGCCCGCGAGGGTCAAGGCTCCTAGACCCTCCATTCCAAGACCTGAGCTACCGCGACGTCCGCGGTGGTCAAGACCGCTGCTCCCGCGGCCTCACCCTCCGCGTTCCACACCCGTAGGCTGGCCTCGCCGACGGCGAGGCCACGGCCCCCATCCCGCGCGCCGCACAGAGCTGCCCGAATCTTGACCCTTTGGGGAAACCTATGTCGCTATGGCAGCAACAGATTTCCCCAAACCTGACCGACAAGGGTGCAACCATGGCTTTCGAGGCACAGGGCATCGGCGCGCTAGCCGTAATCGTCGCGACTTCGGCGCCGAGGCCGCCTCGTCGCTGCGCAACCCTGCGTCTCCCAAACCGCACTTGCTCTGCTTCCCTGGAGGAAGCACCGACGCGCGCCGCGTGCGGGGAAAGGCGTGCCATGATCGGCGCGCAGAATGCACCACCTCACTGCGAGCGTGTCGAGAAATTGCCCCTCCAGGGGCAATTTTTCGCCACAGACGACCAGAGCGCCCACCGATCAAGGGAAACCGTGCGGTCAGGGTTCGCCAGCTTTGCGCATCGCGCACGCCCAGCCGGGCCTCAACGTCGGGGCTCTATCATCGCGGCGGCGTCGGGTTGTATTGGATTGTGAACCGCGGAGGGTGAGGCTGCGGGAGCGACGGTCCGGACCACGACGAACGCCGCGGTAGCTCAATTCCGATGAAACCCGACTCCAAAAATCGCTAGGCGCGGCCGGCGTTGAGGACGTTTTCGAGGTCGAAGTTGATCGGCTCTTCGAGCTGCTCGTAGGTGCACGACCGCGGTTCGCGGTCGGGGCGCCAGCGGACGAACTGGGCCGTGTGCCGGAAGCGCACGCCCTCCATGTGGTCGTACCGCACCTCGACGACCCGCTCCGGGCGCAGCGGCGTGAACGACAGGTCCTTGCCCGCCGCCCACCTGCTCCCCTCGGAGTTGCGCGGCGTACGGTTTCCCTCCATCTGCTTGGCCCAGTCCCACGGGTGGCCTTCCCAGTCGGTGACCAGCGGCTGAAGCTCCTCGAAGAGCTCGGCCCGCCGCGCCATCGGGAACGCGCCGATCACGCCGACGCTGGCCAGCGTGCCCTCGGCGTTGTACAGGCCGAGCAGCAGCGAGCCGATGCGGTCCGGGCCGCTCTTGTGCACCCGGTATCCGGCCACCACGCAGTCCGCCGTGCGCTCGTGCTTGATCTTGAACATGGTCCGCTTGTCCGGCTCGTACAGCCCGTCGAGCGGCTTGGCGATCACCCCGTCGAGCCCGGCGCCCTCGAACTGGTGGAACCACCGCTGCGCCACCTCGCGGTCGGTGGTCACCGGCGTGATGTGTACCGGTGCCTTGGCCGGCGCGAGCGCCTCCTCCAGCGCGGCCCGCCGCTCGGCGAACGGGCGCTGCGTCCAGTCGGTGTCGCCGAGCGCGAGCAGGTCGAACGCGACGAAACGGGCCGGCACGGTCTCGGAGAGCATCTTGACCCGGCTGGCCGCCGGGTGGATGCGCTGCTGGAGCATCTCGAAGTCGAGGCGGTCGCCGGACTCCCCGATCAGGATGATCTCGCCGTCGATGACCGCGCGCTCCGGGAAGTTGGCCAGCACGGCCTCGACGACCTCCGGGAAGTACCGCGTCATCGGCTTCTCGTTGCGGCTGCCCACCTCCACCTCCGCCCCGTCCCGGAAGATGATCGAGCGGAAGCCGTCCCACTTCGGCTCGAAGCTCATCGCGCCCTCGGGCAGGCCCTTGACCGCCTTGGCCAGCATCGGCGGGACCGGCGGCATGATCGGGAGTCGCATGACCCCATTCTGGCGCGCATCGCGCGCGAGAGGTGCCCCGGTACGTAACCTGTGCTCGTGGACCGGGCCCGGCCACCGCGTTTCGGCGCGTTGCTGGCGTCGATCGTGGTGCTGTACATCCTGATCATCGCGCTCGGGCGCAGCACCGTCGCCGTACCGCTGCGGGTGCTCGTGCTCGCCGCGGCGCTGATGCTCGCCGCGCGCGTGGCGGGCCGTCGCGACCAGAGCCGGGCGGCACTGGCCGTGGCCTTGGCCGCCATCGTGCTCAGCGTCGTCGCGGTGACCGCCGGCGGCGACCGGCTGGCCACCGGCCTGACCAGCGCCGCGACGGTGACGCTGGCGTGCGCCACGATCGCGGCGACGGCCCAGACGGTCGTCCGGCGCGACCGCGTCGACATCCAGGCGGTGGCCGGCGCGCTGGCCACGTACCTGCTGCTCGCGCTCGTCTTCTCCAACCTCCACCAGCTGATCGCCGCGATCCTCGGCAACCCGTACCTGACGAATGTCGACCGGGCCGACGACGCGTCCGCGTTCCTCTACTTCAGCGTGATCACGCTGACCACGGTCGGGTACGGCGACATCGTGCCCGCCTCGAACGCCGCCCGCGCGATCGCGGTCGCCGAGGCGATCACCGGTCAGCTGTACCTGGTCTCCGTCGTGGCGGCGGTGGTGGCCCGGTGGCGACCCCGCGGCCAGGCATGATGTGCGCATGCCGATCCGGATCCTGGTCGTCGACGACGAACCGCAGATCGTCCGCGCCCTACGGATCAACCTGCGCGCCCGGGAGTACGAGGTCGACACCGCCGCCGACGGGGCCAGCGCGCTGCACGCCGCCGCCAGCCGCCACCCCGACCTCGTCGTGCTCGACCTCGGCCTGCCGGACATGGAGGGCGTCGAGGTGATCCGGGGCCTGCGCGGCTGGACCGAGGCGCCGATCATCGTGCTCTCCGGCCGCGCCGACAGCACCGACAAGGTGGCCGCGCTGGACGCCGGGGCGGACGACTACGTGACCAAGCCCTTCGGGGTGGACGAGCTGCTCGCCCGGATCCGGGCCGTGACCCGCCGCGTCAGCACCGGCAGCGGCGGGCAGCCGACTGTCCAAATCGGACAGTACACGGTGAACCTCGCGGACCGGGCGGTCACGGCCGAGGACGGCACACAGGTCCGGCTCACGCCGACCGAGTGGCACCTGATCGAGATCCTGGCCGCCAACCCCGGCAAACTGGTCAGCCAGCGACTCCTGCTCGAAAGGGTCTGGGGCCCGACCTATACCCGCGAAACAAACTACCTGCGCCAGTACATGGCCCAGCTACGCCGCAAACTAGAGCCCGACCCGTCCCACCCGCATTACCTACTGACCGAACCCGGCATGGGCTACCGCCTCCAACCGGGCGGGCTTCAGGGTTGATCAGGGACTTCGTGGAGCGGCGCGCCTCGAGAGCGTCAGCGGCGGCGGGTTCGCAGGGACTCGCCGATTGTGGGGAGGCTGATCATTTGAGTGGGGGCTGAGAGGGCGGCTCTTAGGCGGTCGTCCCTTGTTGGCGTTACTGCGCCGGGCGGGGGGTCCTCTGCGTGGGGAGGGCTTCGCGGATCAGCAGTTCGCGCCACTTCGCGGACTGTTCTTGGGCGGCGGTCAGTTCCTCGGCGCGGCGCAGCAGCTCGCGGTCGTCGGCGGCTCGCCGGCGCCGGCGGTTGCGCTCCGCCGCGTCACGGGCCACCTGCCGGGCCTGGGCGGCACCCCGGGACAGCGCCGGCGGCACCGCGACCCGGGTGCGCCGCAGCCACTCCTCGCGCGCCGCCTCCTGGGCCGCGACAACCTTGCGCCGGTTGTCGGCGATCTGCCGGTTGACCGGCGGCAACGGCCCGTCGTCGCCGTCGAGCCAGGCGCGCAGCCGCCGCTTGACGTACGCCTCGGTCATCTTGGGGTCGGCCGCCGCCGTGGGGATCTCACCCGCCTGGATTTCGCCGGTGGGCACGTGGTCCAGCGCGTACAGCACGTCGCGCGGCGTCCACCCCGCCTCGAACCACAGCTGGAGCAGCACCCGCAGGCGGTCGCTGCCCGCGCGGCGCAGCGTCGGCGAGACGTAGCAGAGCCATTCACAGGCCATCAGCTGCTCGGTGTACCCGTCCGGCACGTCGTGCATCGGCCACTGCGCGGGCGGCCGGCCGAGGGGGTGGCAGGCGCGGCACTTTCGCACGCCGTCGGCGTCGCGCACCATCCGGTCCCGCTGGTCACACCGCCCGCACCAGGTGCGCCGCCGGTACGGGTCGTCGTCGAGCGCGGCGAGCGGGTTGCACCGCTGGCACCGCCGCCCGTCCGCGGTGAGCCGGGTCCGCCGGTGGCACTCACCGCACCAGCGCCGCGCGTCCTCCACGGGCCCGGCGGCCGATGGGTGGCAGGCGCCGCAGGGCTGCCCCTCCGGGTCGACGCGGGTGTGCGGATCGCACGCGCCACACCACGGGGAACTCACCCCTACCGTTCTACACCGCACCGCCGCCGCGCTCGGCCAGTGTCCGGTATCTCCCGCTTCACGCGTGTCGGCGTGCTGATGGGTACCGTCCAGGGGTCATCACCGTGACAGGAGAGGATGCGCTATGACGAGCACGGATCAGCCGCAGGACGTACCGGGCGAGCGCCCGTCCTGGCTGGATCGCCTGGACGTCCTGGTGGGCCGGTGGGACACGGAGGCGGTCTTCGAGGCTGCCTTCATGGGGCCGGACAGCCAGGACACGAGGGCGCCCGGCAGTACGACCTTCGAGTGGCTCGCCGGGCACAGGTTCCTCCTCCAGCGCTTCACCAACGAGAATTCCGCCTTCCCGAGCGGCATCTCGGTCATCGGCGCCGGCCCGGTGACGGACACGTTCACCCAGCGGTACTACGACTCGCGCGGCGTCGAGCGGGTGTACCAGATGACCTTCGACGGCCGGGAGTGGACGCTCTGGCGCGAGTCACCCGGGTTCTGGCAGCGGTACACGGGCCTGCTCGCCGCGGACGGCACCGCGATCACCGGCGCCTGGGCTGCCTCCGCCGACGGCCAGGAGTGGCGGCACGAGTTCGCCCTCAACCACACCAGGAGCGCGGCCTACAACTAAGGCCTGTTTCAAAATCCTTGCCGGGCTGCGCTGGGTCCAGACGACGACCGGCGGCGCCGGGCGTAAGGCCACATACAACACCGGTATGCGACCTTGCGCCCGACTTGCCGGATCGCCGCCTGGACCTCGGCTCGCCTCGACAAATCTTTTGAAACAGGCCTTAAGGCACGGGCAGCGTGGCCGGGCTGTACGCCGCGCGGAAGAAGCCCCGGACCCGGCGGCGACCGAGACCCAGATTGTGCGCGAACGTGGTCGGCCGCCCGGGCGCGGCGGTGTCGAACGCGATGAAGATGTCGTCCCGGCGCCCGCGGTTCGGGTCGTACACCCGCAGCGTCACCCGGCTGCCCTCGGCGGTGTGGTCGAACGCCAGCACCTGGTGGTTGGCGGCCAGGTCACGCGGGTCGCGGGAGGCGACGGTGACCACGCCGAGCGGCACCGGCATGCCCCGCTTGAGGTCGGCCCGCACCTGCGGCCACTGCGTCCGGATCGTGCGCCAGGCCAGGCCGTGCTCGGTCAGCACCCGCCGCCCGAAGACGCGGAACGCGGTGTCGCCGTCGGGCAGGTTCATCCACTGGTAGTACTGGACCACGCCCGTGGGCAGGTGCCAGGAGTCGATCAGGCGCTCGACGATGAACTTGTACAGCCGCTCGCCCTGCGCCGGACGCTGGGTCGGCGGTGGCACCCCGACCCGCCAGTGGTCGAGGGCGGCGAAGGCCATGCCGCCACACAGGCCCGCCTTCGCGTCGCCCAGGCGCAGGTCGCCGAACGGGGTCGGCAGCACCACCGCAGGCTGGCTCGGCCAGGAGTTGTCGAACCCGAAGCCGTCCCGCGACGGCACGAACCTCTCCGCCATCACCACACGGTAGTGCCGCCGGCCGGAGGGCGCCGTCAGCTGGGCGACAGCTGACCCTCCCGGCCCGCGCCCGGTCAGAAGCCGGGGAACACCTTGCGGAGCAGGTCGAGGTCGGCCGCACCGGTGGCCTCGACGCCGGCGGGCGTGTAGCGGGGCGCGAACCGGCCGGAGACAAGCCGCAGCCAGGCCTCGGCGGGGAGGGTGAGCGTGCCGTCCGGCGCCTCCGGGGCGGCGAGGTCGACGCTGACCTGCTCGGCCAGGCTGAGCGTGAAGACCGACTCCGGCGCCGTCGTGGTGACCTGGAGTACCGCCTGCCGCCCGTCGAGCGCCTCGGGCTTGCTGGTCCAGGCGAGCAGCTCGGGCGCGGCGTTCAGCAGCAGCGGGGTGGCCTCCGCGGCGACCGTGGCGTGCTCGTCGGACCCGACCCGGACGTCCCACGTGTGCAGCGCCAGCTCGCTGAGCCGCATCCGCGCCGAGGTGGCCACGTCGACCGGCGCGGGCAGGAAGCCCAGGTCGACGAGGAGGCTCTCGCGGGTCGAGGCGTCGAGCGACTCGTACAGGGCGGTCAGTGCCTCGTTCGACACCAGGAAGCCGTCCGCGCGCTCGCGCCGGGACATCGCGTTCCACCTGTCCCACACCGCGAAGTTGAACTCCCGCCCCGGGTTGGGCTCGCCGTCGAGTGCGGCCCGCACTGTCGCCCGGCCGATCTCCGCGCCGCTGCCCAGGTGGCTGAGGACCTGCGAGATGTCCCATTCCGCCGAGCCCGACGGCCCGGCCAGGTGGTCATCGCTGAACCCGGACACCAGCGCGGCGAGGCTGTCGTGCCCGCTGCGCAGGGCGGCGATGACCGTGTCGGCGTTGCTCACGCTCTCCTCCAAAAATGATCGGCGCCCAAAGGCTACGCGCGGCGCAGCGAGCGGGTCAGACCGGCGGCGATGGTCGTCGCGAGCAACCAGCCGGCCGCGATCAGCAGGTACGCGAGCCATTGCTGGCCGCCCGACGGCTGGAACGCGCGCTCCTGGCCCAGGTCGACGATCGGCAGCAGCAGGTCCAGCGTGTAGACCACCGGCTGGAAGGCGACGTCGGGGCTGACCCGCGCCGGACGGTACCGGGCGTGCAGGACCGTACCGACCACGAGCAGCGCGAGCAGCCACGACGCCGCCCGCAGCGGGCGGTACCCGTAGCCGACCGTGACGTCCTGGAGCAGGCCCCACAGCCGCGCGTACCAGGCGCCGACCGCGGTCTGCCGGCGCTGCTTGGCCAGCAGCACGGTGCGTGACCGGGCGCCGTCGCCGAGGGCCTGGTAGACGGTGGCCAGCTGCTCGTACGGCTGGGGGCGGAAGCCGTCCGGGCCACGGTCCAGCCACGGCAGGCGGGCGTCGCCGTCACCCGGGGCTCCAGCACGTCGTAGCGGAGGCCGTCGAGGTCCAGTGTGGACGGCCAGGTGCGCGGGTCGTCGCGGAGGATGCCGACCGTGGCGTACCGCAGGTCGACCGCCCCTCCGGCGCGACCGCCCAGCGCAGCGCGAGCTCGGGTGTCTCCACCCGCCAGCAGGAGACGGCCTTCTCCCCGGCGCCCGTACTGTCGCCTTGTCGAAGCAGATCCGGCTGCCCGCCTTGGCGCCCGCGAGGCGTACCCGGCCGTCGGCGATAAAGCCGTCGCAGAGCTGGAGCAGCGCGCCGACCGTCAGCCCGTGTGCGGTCAGCGCGGCGCCGCCCGGGTTGCTCAGGTGCGCGCCTTCGAGGTGGACGGGGCCGGTGACCGTGGCGTCGAGCAGCGTCGTCTCACCCTCGACGGTGAGGCCGTGGCGACCGTCGAGCATGCCTTCGATCGTGACGAAGTCGGCGCAGAGCGCGACCGCGCCGGGGTTTCGCAGCGACGCCCCGTCCAGCCGCAGCGTGCGGACGATCCGCGCGCTCACCACCCGTACCTGCCCTCGGCGACGAAGCCGTCGTGCAGGTACAGGCCGCCGTCGAGGGTCGCGCGGCTGGCCCGGAACGCGACACCGCCGGGGTTGCGCACCGTCGAACGGCTGAACGACACCGCGGCGGCCACCCGCGCGTGCCGCAGCGTCACCTCGCCCTGGACCTCGGCCCACCGGCAGTAGAAGGCGGCCTCCACGCCGACGTTGTCGGCGTCCACCGCGCGGTCGCCGGGTGCGGCGGTGATGGTCACCTTGTCGAGGTCGGCCGTACCGCCGAGCCGGGCGTTGGTGATGGCGAGGCCGCCGGTCAGCCGGGCGCCGACCAGGACGAGGTCGCCGCCGATGCTGGCGCGGCGGGCGTGCACGGCCCACTCCGCGCCGTTGCCGCCGAGCACCGCGTCGGCCAGGAGCAGGCCGCCGGAGATCTGCGAACCGCCCAGCCGCACGCCGTCGCCGATGGCACAGCGGCTGAGCTGGAGGTGGCCGTCGACGCGCACGTTGGCGGCGCGGAAGCCGGGCATGCGGGAGCCGGCGAAGCTCGTGTGCGACATGCGCGCCCAGTACAGGTCCGGCGGCTCGTCGAAGTCGCACTCCTCCAGCAGCAGCGGGTGCCCCACTTCGGCGTAGGAGAGCCGCAGCTGGCCGGTGACCCGACCGGCGCGCAGGTGGACCGCGGCCGCCCGCCCGGGTGCCTCCTCGCGCAGCAGGGCGGCGACGACGTCGGCGCGCACGGCGGCGCCGGCCGCATCGACAGGCGTGCCGGCACCGAAGCCGTCCCACAGGGCCTGCTCGACGTCGGTGAGATCGG
Organism: Phytohabitans flavus; assembly: GCF_011764545.1. GTDB lineage: Bacteria > Actinomycetota > Actinomycetes > Mycobacteriales > Micromonosporaceae > Phytohabitans > Phytohabitans flavus. Next base: position 4,217,686 of record NZ_AP022870.1, read on the forward strand.
GGGGCGGCGGCACGTCATACATTGTGCGGTGTGAGTCGAGAGGCAGCCGAGCGGGCGGTCGCGGAGGCGCACCGGCGCGAGTGGGCGTACGTGCTCGCGGCGACCGTACGGGTCACCCGCGACCTCGATGTGGCCGAGGAGTGCGTGCAGGACGCGTACGTGACCGCGCTGGGCGCGTGGAGCCGGGACGGAGTCCCACGCAACACCGGTGCCTGGCTCACCACCGCCGCGCGAAACCGGGCTCTGGATGTGCTGCGGCGGGACAAACTGTTCCGTACCAAAATGCCTTTGTTGGTGGAGCGAGAGGGCACGGACGCCGAGCCCGCCGGCGGCGACGGCATCCCCGACGACCGCCTGCGCCTCGTCTTCACCTGCTGCCACCCGGCGCTGGCCCGCAGCGCGCAGGTGGCCCTCACGCTGCGCCTTGTCTGCGGCGTGGCGACGCCGGACATCGCGAACGCGTTCCTGGTGTCAGAGGCGACGATGGCCGCGCGGATCACCCGCGCGAAGAAGAAGATCACCGCGGCGGGCATCCCTTACCGGGTACCGTCGCCGGCCGAGCTGCCCGAGCGGCTGGACGCGGTGCTGACCGTGATCCACCTGCTGTACACGACTGCGCACACCGCTCCCACCGGGGAGAGCCTGACCCGCGCCGACCTGGCCACCCGCGCGCTCGACCTGGCCCGCATGCTGCTCGCGCTGATGCCGGACGAGCGCGAGGTGAAAGGGCTGCTCGCGCTGCTGCTGGTCACCGACGCGCGGCGGGCCACCCGGGTGGACGCGGAGGGGCGGCTGCTGCGGCTGGAGGACCAGGACCGGTCGCTGTGGGACCGGGCGGCGATCGAGGAGGGGCACCACCTCGTCGTGGCGGCGCTGCGCGGGGGCGGCGGCCGCTTCGGGCTACAGGCGGCCATCGCGGCGCTGCACGCGACCGCGCCGAGCTACGCGGAGACCGACTGGCCGCAGGTGCTCACCCTCTACGACGCGCTGCTCGCCACCTGGCCCTCGCCCGTGGTCGCGCTCAACCGGGCCATCGCGGTATCGATGGTGCGCGGACCGGAGGCCGCCCTCGCCGACCTCGCCGCGCTGGAGGGCGACGAGCGGCTGGCCGGGTACCGGTACCTGCCCGCCACGAAGGCCGACCTGATGCGCCGGCTCGGACGCCAGGAAGAGGCCGCGGTCGCGTACAAGGCGGCGCTGGAGCTGGCCGACAACGAGGCCGAGCGGGAGTTCCTGGAAACCCGTCTCGCGGAGCTGCGGCCGGCACGCTAGGCGGTCAGCCTTTCCGGTGGCCGCCCGGCGTAAGGTGCGGAGTGTGTCGGAGCTGCTTTCGGTCAACATCGGCGTCCCCATTCGAGCCCGGCTACGAGCGTCGGCGTGACGGGCATCGACAAGCGGCCGGTGGACGGGCCGGTGGATGTACGCGCGCCGGGCCCCCGGGGCTCGGGGCTGGGCGGTGGCCTCGTCGGCGACCGTATCCTCGACGGCCGCAACCACGGCGGCGACGACCAGGCGGTGTACGCGTACGCCCGGGAGGACCTCGACGAGTGGGGTGCCCTGCTGGGCAGGGAGCTGAGCGGCGGCGTGTTCGGGGAAAACCTCACCACGCTCGGCGTCGAGGTGACCGGCGCGCTGATCGGTGAGCGCTGGCGGGTCGGGCCGGAGCTGCTGCTGGAGGTGTCGGTGCCGCGGATCCCGTGCAACACGTTCGCCCACTGGATGTCCGAGCAGGGCTGGATCAAGCGGTTCACCCAGCGGGCCGTGCCCGGGGCTTACCTGCGGGTTGTCGAGCCAGGCCAGATCCGGGCCGGCGACGTGGTCGAGGTGGTCGAGCGCCCGGACCACGACGTGACGATCGGCGTGACGTTCCGGGCGCTGACGCTGGAGCCGGAGCTGCTGCCGCGGCTGCTGAGCGCCGACGCGCTCCCTGAGGAAGCCCTCGCGAAGGCGCGGCGCCGGGTGGCCGCGGCGCGCTAGGCGTCTCGGCCGCGACCGGCTAGGCGGCCAGTGCGTGGGGCTCGGTGGTCCCAGCGGTGGCGAGGGCCAGCGCCCACCGCATCCGCCGCGCCGCGGCCTCGGGGTGCTCGCCGTATTCGGCAGCCATGACGGCGGCGCATCCCGCCGCGCCGCCGCGCACGGACAGGCTCGTGTGGATGGCCCGGGCGACCTGGGCGCCCGTGGGCTGGTCGGAGGGCTGGAGGTCGCTGACGAACAGGGCCTCCGCCCGCATGTGCTCGGTCACTGTGCTCACCGCCTCGCGGAAGTTTTCTGTTGTACGCGATACAGCGTCCCTCGGTTCACCGCTCGCATACATCCGGAGCTTCCCCAGATCAGCACCCTGGGTCAGCGTGAGGGTTCCCCCTGACCCGGCCAGGCCGCCAGGACGAGGTCGACGACTTTCCGCAGCTCGTCGGCGGTGGCGTCGCTGGCCGCCTGGGAGGCGATGCCGTCCGAGACCGTGAAGACGTACCGGGCCAGTGCGGCCGGGTCGGCGCCGGGCGGCAGGTCCCCCTCGTCGCGGGCTCGTTCGAGACGGGCGCGGAGCGCGGCCAGGCCGGCGTTGCGGCGGTCGACCACCGCCCGGCGCACCTGCTCGCACTCGGGGCCGCAGGCCTGCGCGTTGCGGACGCTCAGGCAGCCCGGATGCCCTGAGTCGGTGGTCAGCTCGACCGCCCCGCCCAGGATTCTCGCCACCACGTCCCGGGCGCGCGGCTCGGCCAGCGCGGCGGCGGAGTAGCCGCCCGGCCCGTCGACGTACCGGTCCAGCACCCGGCGGAAGAGCGCCTCCTTGTTGCCGAATGCGCCGTACAGGCTGGGGCGGTTGATGCCCATCGCCGCGGTGAGGTCGGAGAGCGCGGTGCCCTCGTACCCCTGGCGCCAGAACACCTCCAGCGCCCGATCCAGTGCGGCGTCCTCGTCGAACGCGCGCGGCCGCCCACCCGCCATCGCTCACCCCTCCCAAGTTTTTTACCTATCGGTACGTTACTTCTTGACCAGCCCGATCGCGCATCGCTAGTTTCTTACCGCCAGGTACAAAACCAGTGGGGAGACACGCATGCCCAACAGGATCCGGGTCGGGATCGTCGGCGCGAGCACGGCGCGCGGGTGGGCCGCCGCGGCGCATGTGCCGGCGCTGGCCCGCCTCGACGAGTACCAACTCGTCGCCGTCGCCACCACGCGCGAGGCCAGCGCCCGGGCAGCGGCCGAGGCGTTCGGGGCGCGGCACGCCTTCACCGGCGCCGCCGCGCTCGCCAACCACCCCGACGTCGACCTCGTGGTCGTGTCGGTGAAGGCGCCCGACCACGCGCCGGCCGTCCGGGCCGCGATCGAGGCAGGCAAGCAGGTGCTGGTCGAGTGGCCGCTCACGGTCACCGCTGGCGAGGCGGCGGAGCTGGCCGCGGCGGCGGAGGCGGCTCGCCTGCGGCACGCGGTCGTCCTTCAGGTGTACGCCTCGCCCGGTGCTCGCTTCGTTCGCGACCTGGTGCGCGAGGGGCGGATCGGCGAGCTGGCGGCGGTCGCGTTCACCGGCGGCGGGGACCCGCTCGGCGGCAGCCGGATCTACCGGGACCTGGCGTGGGGCACCGCGGCCGGCACCGGCAACGACATACTCACGATCATGGTGGGCCACGCGCTCGCCGCGGTCGAGGTCGTGACCGGCGCCGCGCTCACCGAGGTCTCCGCCGTGACGGCAAGGCACCACGACCGGGTAGGGATAGTGGGGAGCGGCGAGTCGGTCGCGAACGGGGTCGACGGGCAGGTGGTGGTCGCCGGGCTGCTGGACGGCGGCGCGGTCGCCTCGCTCTGCCTACTGGGCGGCAACGCCGCCGCGCCGGACGGCTTCCAGCTGAGGCTCACCGGTACCGAGGGGACGCTGACGGTCACGCCCGCCGACCCCGGCCACTACAGCAACTGGGCCACCTGGCGGGTACGGCTCGCCCCGGCCGGCGGCGAGCCACACGAACTCGCCATCCCAGAGCGGTACCGCCTCGCCCCCGCCGGCCTGCCGGACGGCCCGGTGGCGAGCATCGCCAGCCTGTACCGCCTGCTCGGCGCCGGCTCGGCCGAGCTGGCCACCTTCCACACCGCGGCCCGGTCGCAGCGCACGCTAGAGGCGATCACGCGGGCTGCGGCGACCGGCACGAGGCAGCGGCTCACCACGGCTGCCGTACACACATGAAGTCTCGTCGTCACGCGGTCGAAACACGCTTTGTGACGGTCGACACCTTTCCCGCTTAATCAGAATGATTCTGTCGGACGCGATCTTTACGTTCTCGGAAAGTAGACCTATTCGGTCCGACGTGCGCAGTAGACACCGCTGCCTCGAACCCTTCGAAAGGTATCGACACATGTCTCAGCAGACCGCCACGGGGGCGGACACGAAGGCCGGCGGGCAAGCGGTCGATCCGAGGCGCTGGCTGGCGCTGATGGTCATCGCCATCGCGCAGCTGATGGTGGTGCTCGACGGCACGATCGTCAACATCGCGATGCCGTCGGCACAGGCTGACCTGGGTATCTCCGACGCCAACCGGCAGTGGATCGTCACGGCGTACACGCTGGCGTTCGGTGGTCTCCTGCTGCTCGGCGGCCGGATCGCCGACTACGTGGGACGGCGCCGGATATTCCTCATCGGCTTGATCGGCTTCGCCGTCGCCTCCGCGCTGGGCGGCATCGCCACCAACGCGGGCACACTCTTCGCCGCCCGCGCTCTCCAGGGCGTGTTCGGCGCGCTGCTGGCACCGGCCGCGCTCTCCCTGATCACGGTCACCTTCACCGACGTGAAGGACCGGGCCAAGGCGTTCGGCGTGTTCGGCGCGATCTCCGGCGTGGGCGCCACGATCGGCCTGATCCTCGGCGGCGTGCTCACGGAGTACACCACCTGGCGCTGGTGCCTCCTGGTGAACATCCCGATCGCGCTCGCCGCGTTCGCGCTGGCGTTGCCGATCGTGCGGGAGAGCAAGGCACACGGCAACACGCGGTACGACATCCCCGGCACGATCATGGCGACCGGTGGACTCGTCGCGCTCGTGTACGCGTTCACCAAGGCGGCCGAGGACAGCTGGACGTCCCCGGTGACGCTGGGGTTCTTCGCGGTCGCGGCGGTACTGCTGGTGGGCTTCGTGGTGTTCGAGTCGCGCACCAGCCACCCGCTGCTCCCGCTCCGCGTGGTGCTGCACCGCAACCGCGGTGGCTCGTTCCTCGTCTCGGTGCTCCTGGGCGCCGGCATGATGGGCATGTTCCTGTTCATGACGTACTACTTCCAGGGCACCCTCCAGTACTCCCCGTTGCGCAGCGGCATCGCGTACCTGCCGTTCTCGCTGGCCCTGATCGTCACCGCGATGGTCGCCAGCTCGGTCCTGCCGAAGGTGGGGCCGCGGGCGATGATGTCGGTCGGCGGCCTGCTGGCCACGGCCGGCATGATCTGGCTGACCCAGCTGCGCATCGACTCGTCGTACCTCACGCTGATGCTCCCCGCCCTGGTCATCATGGCGGTCGGCATGGCGCTGGTCTTCGTGCCGCTGGGCAACACCTCGCTGACCGGCGTGGACAACCACGACGCCGGCGTGGCCAGCGCGATGGTCAACACCACCCAGCAGATCGGCGGCTCGCTCGGCGTGGCGCTGCTCAACACGGTGTTCACGACCGCGACGACCTCGTACATCACCGAGAACGGCCCGGCCTCGGCGGCGCTCGGCGCGGTGCACGGCTACAACGTGGCGTTCACGGTGAGTGCGGTGCTGCTGGCGGCGTCGACGGTGCTGACGTTCCTGTTGATCCGCAACACGCGCCAGAACACCGTCCGCGACGGCGAGAGCGACGAAGCGACCGCGCTCGCCCCGGTCCACGTGGGCTGACGCACCATTGAGAGCGAGTGGGCGGGTCCGGGCGGCCCGCCCACTCCCATTTCGCCTCCGGCCCTCGCGGTCACCCGCGCTGCCGCCCGCCGGTGCTCAGCCGGCGGCGCCGTGGGCTTGCAGCTCGGGCTTGGGCTCGCCCCGCGGGCGGCGGTGGTCGGCCCGCCACTCGGCCCCGGCGATCAGCAGCGCGACCGCCGTCGCGGCCGCGGCGGTACAGACCGCGATCATCACCGCTTCCGCGTTCCGGTGGGTGGTGGCGAGCACCGCGAAGTAGAGGCCGGGGAGCAGGGCCGTGCCAACGGCGGCACCTACGCGCTGTCCGGTTTGGAGGGCGCCACCGGCCGCGCCGGCCATCTCTACGGGGACGTTGCGCAGCGTCAGCGTGATGTTCGGAGAGATGACGAGACCGCTGCCCACACCCCCGATGAGCAGGGCCGGCGCGACCGCCCAGGCCGGCGCGTACCGGAGGGTGAGCGCGGTCGCGACGAGGCCCACCACCACCGTGAGCAGTCCGATAACGGTCAGCCGCCGGCCGAGCCGGTTTACCAGGCGGCCGGCGATCACCGCGGCGGCGGCGGAGCCCACCGAGAACGGGGTGACCGCCAGCCCGGAGTGCAGCGGTGACCAGCCGAGACCCTCCTGGAGGTAGAGGGCCAGCACCAGCCAGATGCCGCTGAAGCCGACGAAGTACACGGTGCCCAGCGCGATGCCCCCGGCGTACCCGGGCGTCTGGGTCAGCAGGCGGAGGTCGAGCAGCGGCTGCCGCCCCCGGCGTGCCGTGCGGGCCTCCCACCATAGGAAGGCGCCGATCAGCGCCGCGGCGACCGGAAACAGCCACCACAGCCTGCGCAGGCCCCCGTTCTCCGCCTGTACCAGCGGCAGCATCGCGGTCAGCACCGCGCCGCCGAGCAGGAGTACGCCGGGCGGGTCGAGCTGGCCTCGGACCGAGCCCTCGCCCCGGGTGCGCGGGAGGAGGCGGGCGGCCAGGACAAGCGCGACGAGGCCGATCGGTACGTTGACGAAGAAGATCCAGCGCCAGCTCGCCACCGCCAGGATCAGGCCGCCGAGGACCGGGCCGACCGCGGTGGAGATGCCGATCGTGGCGCCGAAGAGGCCGAACGCCCTCCCCCGCTCGGCGCCGCTGAACAGCTGCTGGATCAGGCCGGAGTTCTGCGGGGCGAGGCTGCCCGACGCGATGCCCTGGGCCAGCCGCGCGATCACCAGGGTCTCGATCGACGGTGCGGCGCCCGCGGCGGCGCTGAAGAGGATGAACGCGGCGAGCGAGAACAGGAACATCCGCCGCCGGCCCAGCGCGTCGCCGAGCCGTCCCGCCGCGACGAGGGTGAGGCCGAAGGTGAGGGCGTACCCGGAGACCACCCACTGCACCGAGGCCGGCGTGGCGTCCAGCTCGCGCAGCATCGACGGCAGCGCCACCGCCACGATGCTGACGTCGAGCAAGGTCATGAACCCGGCGACGAGAGTGACCCAGAGGGCCCGCCAGCGGTGCGGCAGCGGCTGCGTCAAGCGGCTCTCCCAAGCGACGGTGCCCGGACGAAGGTGGCGATCATTCCATGGCTACCACAGATCGGGCGGCCACACCGCGCGCCGCCGATCAGTACGCCTCGCCGACCGCTTCCTCCGGGGTGTGCTGGGCGTGCTGGGCGCGGCGGTTCCACCGGTGCCACACCACCCGCTCACCGTGTCCTGCGGCCATGATGTGCCCGAACGCGAGGAAGACCAGCACGCCCGCGCCGAGCACGGCCGCGGCCACCCAGTAGGGCAGGGCGAGCGAGTGCTCGGCCAGCTTGCCCGCGATGATCGGCGCCGGCGCCGCCGCCCTGGAAGCCAACCGCCGCGCCAGTTGAGCCCTGCTTATTACATTGCTACGCGTCACTACTGTGACTGCATGCGCGGGATGAACCGACTGACTCTTGTAGCGGCAGCAGCGGCCCTGTTCGCGACGGCGGGCTGCGGCGGCGGTGATCCCGCCGCCAGCGCGCCCAGCGCCACACCGCCAGCGACCTCCGCGGCGCCGTCCCCTTCGTCCGCATGCACGCTGGTCAGCACTGACCTGATCCGCTCGACCTTTAAAGAGAATGCCGGCCTCGACGGCGCCCAGAAGACGGAGCCCTTCCAGGACGGCAAGATCTACACGTGCGATTTCCAGGCCGCCGCGCCGTGGTCGTTGTCGGTGAGCGTTCGGGTGTTCACCACACCGTCGCCGGTCGACGAGCTGGTGAGCATCGGCGTCTCCAGCAACCAATTCGCCACCGAGGTCGCTGGCGTCGGCGACGGAGCCGCGTACATCAAACGCTCCAGCGACGTGCTCCAGTTCAGCGCGGTCAAGAAGGACGGCAACACAGCCACCTTCGTGAGCCTGTTGCTGTTTGACGCGACCGACGGCGACGAAACCCGAGCCGCGACCATCGCCAAAGAGGTGCTGTCCAACGCACCCAAACTGGGAAGCTAACCCGCAACGCCCGCACGAAGAATGGCGCGGTGCCGGCCGGGGTTCGGTTGTGAATCGCGGAGGGTGAGGCTGCGGGAGCAGCGGTCTGGACCCAATGCCACTTACCTTAAGTCGATCATGAAGTCGGCCCCATCCGGGGCAGCCTTGACCCGCCCCAAGGACCCGGCCATACCTGGCACTCCGTGCGGCCGTGGAGAATGCCCAGGTCATTGCCTTGATCACTTTGGGCTGGTTGCGTTGGGTCAAGACCGTCGCTCCCGCAGCCTCGCCCTCCGCGGTTCCACAACCCAAGACTCCTCCGCCGGCGGCGCTGGCGGTGAGGGCCAACGACCCCCGCCGATCCGCGCACCGATTAGAGTCGGTCGAATCGTGAACGCTCGACCGGCGCCTTACCCGGACGCTATCCGGCAGATCGTGGTATTTAGCTGTGGCTATAGAGCCTGTGTCTGAACTTGTTGGGGTGGGTTGTGTTAGGGGTGTCGGGCTCGTCGTCGGGTCATGGTGAGGATGGCGGCCCAGTGGGTCATGGTTTCGTGGTGGTCGGTGAGTCGTTCGTAGTCGCGGGCGCAGCGGCGTCGTCGGCTGGTCCAGGCGAAGGTGCGTTCGACGACCCATCGGCGGGGAAGGATTTGTAGGCCGCGGATGGTGGGGTCGCGTCGGACGATCTCGATGGTGATGTCCCATAGTTCTTTCGCGGTGGTGATCAGGGCGTCGACGTGGTAGCCCTTGTCAGCCCACAGGTGTGTGATGCCGTGTCGGTCGGCGTCGGCGAGCAGGGCTCGGGCGGCGTGTTGGTCTTGGACGTTGGCGGGGGTGACTACGACGCCTAGTAGGAGGCCGAGGGTGTCGACGGTGATGTGGCGTTTGCGGCCGTTGACGCGTTTGTAGGGGTCGAAGCCGCTGGTGGAGGTGGGGACGGTGGCTTCGGCTGTTTCGGCCACGGATTGGGAGTCGATGCAGCCGGCGGATGGTTGTGGGTTGCGGCCCAGGGCTTGGCGGAGGTTGGCGCGGAGTCGGTCGGTCAGCTCGATCGTGTTCAGGTTGTCTGACCAGCGGGCGAACAGGCCGTAGACGGTCCGCCAGGGTGGGAAGTCCGCGGGCAGGGCCCGCCATTTCACACCGTTGTCGACCAGGTAGAAGATCGCGTCCAGGACCGCACGCCGGTGATGGCGTTCGGGTCGGCCACCGGAGGGCAGTTGGCAGGCCGGGACCGGTAGCAGCGGCTCCAGGATCGCCCACTGGGCGTCGGTCATGTCGGTCGGATACCGGCGGGTGCGGGTGAGACAACCGCACTGGCACGACACCGCCGTGGCAGGCTTGGCCTCGGTGAGCTGGGCAGGGTTCAATGACATCGCGGGCTCTTGAGGGTGGGTAGGTGTAGGAACCGTCTACCTATCAAGAGCCCGTACCCATACCCCCCACGCCACGCCGAACACCCCTAACACACCACCACCAAACCAGTTCAGACACAGGCTCTATAGCGACAGCTAAATACCACGATCGCTGGCGTGCTCCGACTAGCATGCGGACAAACCGGCTAAAGCGCCCAACCCGAGGTGTCGCTGTGGCCAAGCCCGCGAGATCTAGTCGACTTCCTGTCGTCCTGACGGCAGAAAGTCGACTAGATCCAGAGTTTCCGTCGGGAGGGCGCAGACTCGGCGCCGGAAGTCATTCCGGGGAAAGTCATGGTCGCTATGGCAGCAACAGACTTCCCCAAAGCCCCGACCGGCGCTCAACGACCCGACCCAACCCGGCACTCCGCACAGCCTCGCAGAACGCCCAAGTCATCGCCATGATCAAACTAGGCTGAGTGGCACTGGGTCCGGACCACCACGGACGTCGCGGTAGCTCAATCTCATAGCCTGTGGCGAATGTCCGCGATGCGCGCCGCGCCCACGGGGCTGAGCCTCATGATCCGGTCGTGGCTCTGTCCAGCAACGACCGGACGGTCCGGAGCGCTGGCCGAAACGGTCTATCATCCGCCCGAACGGACATGCCGCACAGGCAGTGGCGTTTGGCGGACAGAGTGTGCGCTTCCGGCCGTCGATCTCCGCTGACCCTCGCAAGTGCAAATGACCATGCGGGCACACAGCAAGGAGAATCCATGACACGTAGAGGTCGGTCGCGCCGTTCCGCGCTGCGAGTGGCTCTCGCCGCGGCCGTCGCGCTCTCGTCGCCACTCCTCCTAAGCTCAACGGGCACGCCGGCATCGGCCACCCCGCCCACGCCCAACGCCGTTGTCACCTGGGACGCTCTCGCCCAGGAGTCCATTTGGGACGTCGCGCAGCAGGGCCCGCACGTGCAGGCTCGCAGCTTCTCGATCATCCACGGCGCGATCTACGACGCGGTCAACGCGATCGCGCGCAAGCCGTACCAGCCGTACCTCGGTGCCCCGCCGGCGACGGGCAGTGAGTCGGTTGACGCCGCAGTGGCGACGGCGGCGTTCCGCACGCTGGAGTGGCTCTTCCCGGCTCAGCAGGCGGCGCTCCAGACGAAGTACGACAACTTCATGGCCGGTGTCCCCAACGGCTCGTCGAAGACGGCCGGCGCGGCGATCGGGCAGAAGACCGCGAACACGATGATCGCGTTCCGGACGAACGACGGCGCGTTCGGCTCGCGCCTGTGGCGGGAGGGCACCGGTCCCGGCCAGTGGCGCCGTACCCCGCCCGGGTTCGGCTCGGACGGCGGCTGGGTGATGGACCTGAAGCCGTTCCTGATTCCGGACGCGACGATGTTCACCACGTCCGGCCCGCCGGCGCTGACCAGCGCGCAGTACACGCGGGACTTCAACGAGGTCAAGGCGATCGGTGCGGCGAACAGCACCATCCGTACCCCCGACCAGACCGACTCCGCGCGGTGGTGGCACGACCGCAGGCTCACCGAGTGGGAGATCAAGCGGCAGCTCGCCGTCAAGAACCGGCTGACCAACCTGCAGGCGGCGCGGATGTTCGCGATGGTCGACATGACCGAGATGGACGCGCTCATCGCCTGCTACTACGAGAAGTACCGGTGGAGCTTCTGGCGCCCGTTCACCTCGATCCCCGAGGCGGGCACCGACGGCAACCCGAACACGGTGGCCGACCCTGCCTGGACGCCGCTGCTCATCACGCCGCCGCACCCTGACTACACCTCCGGCCACGCCTGCTTCACGGCCGCGTCGATGGGTGCTCTGGCGTACTTCTACGGCACCGACCGGATGTCCTTCAGCGCGACGAGCGCCGACACCGGCACCACCCGGCACTTCGACCGCTTCTCCGAAGCGGTCGCCGAGGTCATCGAGGCCCGGATCTGGGGTGGCATCCACACCCGTACCGCTGACGTGCAGGGCGCGCTCATCGGCGCCAGGACGCTGGCGTACATGATTCCGCGCTACTTCAGGCCGACCCGCTAGGCCTAAGAGGAGGGCCGGGCCATAGGTCCGGCCCTCCTCGCCGTCTACGCTCTAGATCGTGCGCATCGGCACCTACAACGTGGAAAACCTCTTCAACCGCGCCCGAGCCCTCGACCAGCGCACCTGGTCGGCCGGGCGGCCCGCGCTGGAGGCGTACGAGCAGATCAGCGAGCTCCTCGAAGAGCCGCTGTACACACCGGACATCCAGGCCGGCATCCTGCGGCTGTTGCGCAGGCTCGACCTGCTGAACAGCGACACGGCCAAGTTCGCCCGCCTGCGGCAGAACCGCGGCCGCCTGCTCCGCCGCTCCAAAAAGGACGGCGTGCTGGTGGTGGCGAGGGGGCGCGGCGACTGGATCGGCTGGGTCGAGCTGACCACGGACCGCGTCGACGAGCAGGGCATGCTGAACACCGCGCGGGTCATCCACGACGTCGGCGCGGACATCCTCGGCGTGATCGAGGCGGAAAACCGCATCGCCCTCAAGCGCTTCACCGACGCCGGCCTGCTTGTCGGCGGCGCGCCGAGGTACCCGCAAGTGATGGTCGTGGACGGCAACGACGAGCGCGGTATCGACGTGGGCGTGCTCGCCACCGGCGCGTACCCGCTTGTCTCCCAGCGCAGCCACGTGGACGACACCGACGAGGTGGGACGCGTGTTCAGCCGCGACTGCCCGGAGTACCACTTCGCCACCCCGAGCGGCGGCCGGCTCGTCGTGCTGGTCAACCACCTGAAGAGCAAGGGCTATGGCGGCAAGATCGCCTCGGACACCACCCGCCGCCGCCAGGCGAGCCGCATCGCGCAGATCTACCGCGACCTGGTGGCGGACGGCATCACGGACGTGGCGGTGGTCGGCGACCTCAACGACACCCCGGAGAGCGAGCCGCTGGCCCCGCTGCTGACCGGCACGGACCTGCGCGACGTCTCGACCCACCCGTCCTTCGAGGACGGTGGACGCCCCGGGACGTACGGCTACTGCACGGCCCGCAACAAAATCGACTACGTGCTGCTGTCGCCGTCGCTGTGGGCGCGCACGAAGGGCGGCGGCATCTTCCGCAAGGGCGTCTGGGGCGGCAAGCGCGGCGTGCTGTGGCCCATCTACGACACGATGACCAAGGCTGTACACGCCGGCTCCGACCACGCCTGCATCTACGCCGACATCGACCTCTAGATTTTTGAGCTACCGCGATGTCCGCGGTGGTCCGGACCGCTGCTCCCGCGGCCTCACCCTCCGCGATTCACAACCGAACCCCGGCCGGCGCGGCCGGCACCGCGCCATCCGCCAGATCGGTGGAGGGTCAGCGGAGGCTGGTGGCCGCGCGGAGGTGGTCGAAGATGATCTGGTCGACGGGTGAGACGCGGTGGCGGTCGGCGTGCGTGAGCCAGGCGACTTCCTCGATCTCGCTGCTGGCGCGCAGTACGCCCGCGTAGTCGGCGGTGTAGCAGGTCATCCGGACTGTGATGCCGGTCGCGTGCCCGTGCGCCTGCGCCTCGAAGGTGCCGAGGTGCGCGGCGCTGTCCGGCGCAATCGCCACGCTCAACTCTTCGCGTATCTCCCGGACCAGCGTGTCGACGTCGCTCTCGCCCGGCTCCCGTTTGCCACCCGGGAGGTAGTACACGTCCTTGCTCTTGGATCGGGTGCTGAGGACCGCACCCTCGACGAGGTGGATCCACGCGATCTTGTCGATGACGGCCACCCGCCCATCATCAGAGTGGCCGCGCCGGCGATCAAGGGCCTTGCCGCCGGGTGGGCCTCTGGTCCTGGATGATGCTGGTCCCACAGCGACCGCGCGGACCCGGTTCCTTTGATCGGTTCGGTCGGGTGCGCGAAAGATCGTGGTATCCAACCGCCCCCAGAGAGGCAGTTCGATACCACGATCTGCCGGACGGCTGCCCGCTTGAAGATCTCTAGTCGGCGGTACAGGTCGTGTCGTTGAGGGTGGCGGTGGTCGGGGGTGGGTTCGTGCCGCTGTACGTGGCCTGGAAGCCGAACGTCGCGTTGCCGCCAGCGGGGATGGTCGTGTTCCAGTCCTGGTTTGTCGCGGAAACCTGGGTGCCGCTCTGGGTGACCGTCGCGTTCCAGGCGTTGGTGATCGCCTGGTCGCCCGCGAACTCGAACCGCGCCGTCCACCCGCTCACCGGTGCCGCGCCGGCCGTGACCTTCATTTCGGCGACGAAGCCGTCCTGCCACTGGTTGCTTACCGCGTAGCGGAAGGTGCACAAGGCCGTGCCCACCGTCTGCGTCGTCGCCGCGGCCTGCGTGGTGGGCGCGGGCGGCCGGGTGGTCGGCGCCGGCGGCGTGGCCTGCGGCGGCCGCGTTGTCTGGGCGGGCGGCCTCGGCGCGGGCGGCGTGGTCTTCGCGGGCGGTGTCGTCTGGGCGGGCGCTGCCGTCTGGGCGGGCGGCGAGGTGGGGCGGCCCGCGTAGCTGAGGCCGAAGCCGTACGGGAACAGGGCCGGCTTGCCGTCGCCGGCGTTGATGGGCTGCTGGGCCACGTTGCGCATCCAGGTCATCGGCAGCTTCGCGCTCGGGTTGTAGTCGCCGAACAGTACGTCCGCCACGCCCTGCCCCTCGGTGCCGGGCAGCCACGCGGCGACCAGCGCCGCCCACCCGCCGACCTGCGCGGCGATGTCCAGCGGGCGGCCCGAGACCAGGACCACGATCACGGGTACGCCCGACGCGCGCAGCCGCGACAGCACCCGCAGGTCGGCGCTGTCCAGCCCCATCGCACCGGTGCGGTCGCCCTGTCCCTCGGCGTACGGGGTCTCCCCCACCACCGCGATCGCCGCCCGGTACGAGGAGTCGATGCCGGTGCCGTCCCGGTTGTACGTGACGGTGGCGCCCGAGCCGACCGTCTTGCGGATGCCCTGAAGGATCGTGGTACCCGGCGTGATGTTGCCGGCCGAGCCCTGCCACGAGATCGTCCAGCCGCCGGACTGGAGGCCGATGTCGTCGGCGCTCTTGCCGGCCACGAAGATCTTGCCGCCGCCCTTGGCGAGCGGCAGGACCTTGCCCTCGTTCTTGAGCAGCACCTGCGAGCGGCGTACGGCGTCGCGGGCCAGGTCGCGGTGCGCCTGGTTGCCCACCGTGGGGGTGAGCGCGCGGTCGGTGAAGCGCCGCTCGAAGAGGCCCAGCTCGAACTTCTTGGTCAGGATGCGGCGGTTGGCGTCGTCGATCCGCTCGATCGGGATGCGGCTGGCGTCCACCTCGTTGCGCAGCAGTTGGAGGAACTGCCTGTAGTCCGTCGGCACCATCACCATGTCGATGCCCGAGTTGATGGCGGTGGCGATCTCCGCACCGGTGAAGCCGCGCTGCCCGTCGATCTGGTCGATGCCGGCCCAGTCGGAGACCACGAACCCGGTGAAGCCCAACTCGCCCTTGAGCAGGTCGGTGAGCAGTCGCCCGTGGCTGTGCAGCTTCTGCCCGTTCCAGCTGCTGAAGGAGACCATGATCGAGCCGACGCCCTGCGAGATGGCCGCCTGGAACGGAGGCAGGTGTACGGCCCGCAGCTCCGCCTCGGAGATTTCGGTGTTGCCCTGGTCGCGACCGCCGCTCGTGCCGCCGTCGCCGACGTAGTGCTTGGCCGTGGCAAGGATCGACGTGGGCCCGCCGAGGTCGCCGCCCTGGAGCCCGCCGATGATCGAGGTCATCGCGGTCGGGATCTCGGCCTGCTCACCGAACGACTCGTACGTGCGCCCCCACCTGTCGTCGCGCGCCACACAGACGCACGGCGCGAACGTCCAGTCGATGCCGGTGCCGGCGACCTCCTCCGCGGTGGCCCGGCCGACCGCCTGTACGAGCCCCGCGTCCCGGGTGGCGCCGAGGCCGATGTTGTGCGGGAAGATCGTCGCGCCGCGCACGTTGTTGTGCCCGTGCACGGCGTCGATGCCGTAGATGATCGGGATGCCCAGCGGCGTGGCCTGCGCCGCGCTCTGAAACCCGTCGTACATGTCCGCCCACCCGGTCGGGCTGTTGTCGGCCGGCGCCGAGCCGCCGCCGGAGAGGACCGAGCCGATCCGGTACGCCGCGATGTCCTGCGGGCTGGTCAGCGCGGCCCGGTCCACCTGGGCGAGCTGGCCGAGCTTGTCTTCCAGCGTCATCCGCCCGAGCAGGTCGGCGACCCGGGCCGGCACCGGCTGCGCCGGGTCCTGGTACACCGGAGCGGCCCGGCCCGCCGTCGCGCCCGCGTCGTGCGCCGGCCCGACGAGATCCAGCGCCGAGGCGACGAGCGTGGCCGCGGCCAGGCACACGCAGACGACCGTGACCGCGATCATCGTGCGCCCGTGGCCGTCCAGGCGCGGGATCTTGCGGTGCTGCGCCGGAGCGTTGGGCTCCTCGTCCTCGGTGGGGGGTGTCGCGGGCATGCGGGACTCCTTGGTGGACAAGCCGAGTTTGCCGCCGATCAGGTACCGACGGAAGTGCCCTTGATCCCGCAGTGACCCGAATCTATGCGCATCCCCGCGACGGGTCAACCCGGCTGTTGATCAGGGACTTCGTGTGGCGACACGCCGCCCGACACACCCACCAACTCCCTGATCAACAGCAGGAACTGGGGGGTGCGCTGGTCGCGGACAATGCGAGCATGGGGGAGCTGGATGGGCTTGGAGTTATTGGGATTGCGCACTTGCGGGGTGGGGGTTGGGGGCGGTGCGCACTGGGTTGGCGATGTTGTACGTGCGGGGGGCCGTGAGCGCTCGCGACGGTACTGTTCGGCGTAGTGGTCGGGTGCCGCGCGGGGCCGAGCCGCTGGAGTTGGCGCTGTTCGGGGCCTTGGAGGGCGAGCTGCGGCCGCGCCAGCTCGCCGACCGGCAGTGGGTGCGGGAGGCGATCGGCGACGTCCGGCGGGACCTGATCCGCCGCGGGCTGGTCCGACCGCAGCGGCGCCGGGTGCTGCTGCCGCTGGCCCTGGTGGTCGTACCGCCGTGGCTGCTGGGACGGCTCATCGAAGTGGTCAGCGTCCACATCGGACTCCTGACGAGCGTGGTGCTGGTCGCCGTCGCCTGCTGGTTCCTGCCGCGGCGTACCCTCGCCGGCGCCCGCGCGCTGCGCCAGCTCCAGGCCCGGTACCCCGCGCCGACCGACTCGGACCGCGTGACGCCTGATGGCATCGGGCCGGCTGTCGCCCTCTACGGCCCGGCGGCCCTGGTCGCCACAATGCCGCGCTTCGCCCGCGAGGCCGGCCTAACGCGCTTCGGCGGCACCGACGCGGCCTAGCGGCCTTACGCCGGGGCCGCAGAGCAAGCGAAGCCCGCGAGGCGGCCTTACGCGCTTCGGCGCCGCCCACGCGCCATGGCGGCCTGACGCCGGGGGTGACGCGGCGTAGCCGCTTTAGGTGGGGCTGGGGAGCCAGCGGAGGACGAGCGCGAGTGCCTCGTCCAGGCTTGTCGGGCGGGCGATCGCCGGGGGCAGGCCGGCCCGGGGCCAGCCGGGCCCGGCGGCGGCGACAAGCGGGGTGCCGCGGAGGCTGTTCAGCTGGGTCGGGTCGGCAGTGGACGGTGCGTGCGACCAGAGCACCACGACGGTCGGTCCGAGGCGGCCGACCACGGCGGCGAGCGCGCGGGGTGGGACGCGGGCGCCGAGCAGCAGCGAGCGGTGCCCGCGCTCGGCGAGCGCGGCCGCGAGGGCCTCGACCGGGAGGCTGTGCTGCTCCTCCTCGGCGCAGGCGAGCAGGGTACGCGGGGCGGGCGCGCCGGCCGGGCGGGGCACCGCGGCGAGGGCGTCGGAGGCCGTGCGGGACAGCAGGTGCTCGACCTCGACGAGGGCACCGCTGGCGGCGTGCCGCTCGCCGACGCCGGCCAGCACCGGGCGGAGCAAATGGTCCCAGGTGTGCACCACGCCGCGTTCCCGGATCATGCGGGTGATCACACTGGACATCGTGGCGACGTCGAGGCGCATCGCGGCCCGGGCCAGACCGCGGGCCTCCGGGCCGGCACCGCCGACCGGGATCGTGTTTCCGCCACCGGCGCGGGCGCTGGGAATGCCCGCCGCGGCGGGCCGCTCGGACACGTCGAGCGGGTGGACCGCGAGCGCGGCTCGGGCCGCCTCGGCGGCGGGCATGCCCTCGCCGGTGAGGCGACACATCACCTCGAGGCGGGACAGGTCCTCCCCCGTGTACCGCCGGTGGTGGCGGGCCTCGTGCTGGTCCGGGCCCAGCCCGTACCGCCGGTGCCAGCTGCGCAGTGTGGTGACCGCGACACCGAGCCGGCGGGCCACCTCGCCCGCGCTCAGACCGTCTTCGGCCACAGTGCCCACGGCGTCAGGGTAACGTACGGTAGAGTCGCCATTGCGTCGCTTGTTGCATCGATAGCGTCACAGGATCGATAGCGTCACAGCATCGATTGACCGCTTGCGAGAGAGGGGCAGGATGGACCCGGCACTTGCCGCCGCGTACGCGCGCTGCCGTGCCCTGCACCGCCGGCACGGCCGCAGCTACTACCTGGCCACCCGGCTCCTGCCCGCCTGGAAGCGCCGCCACGTCCACGCGCTGTACGGGTTCACCCGCTACGCCGACGAGATCGTCGACCGTACCGACGGGCTCTCCGGCGCCGAGCGTGCCCGGCAGCTGCGCGACTGGTCCGACCGCTTCCTGGCCGGGCTGGCCGGCGAGCGGGTGGACGATCCACTCCTGCCCGCGGTGCTGCACACCATCGAGGTCTTCGCCATGGACCGGGACGACTTCGGCACGTTCCTCGCGAGCATGGCGATGGACCTGGCGGTGCGCGAGTACGCGACGTACGACGAGCTGCTGTCCTACATGGAGGGTTCGGCGGCCGCGATCGGCGCGATGATGCTACCGATCCTGGAGCCGGCCGACCGCGCGCTGGCCCGCGAGCCGGCCCGCCAGCTCGGCCTCGCGTTCCAGCTCACGAACTTCATCCGCGACGTCGCCGAGGACCTCGACCGGGACCGGGTGTACCTGCCCCGCGCCGACCTCGCGATTTTCGGCCTCACCCGGGCCGACCTCCGCGCGGCCGCGGACCGCCGCGCCGCCACACCCGCCATCAAGGCCCTCGTCGCGTACGAGGTGGGGCGCGCCCGAGAGCACTACGCCTCGGCCGCGCCCGGGGTGCCGATGCTGGCCCCCACGTCGCAGGCGTGCATCCGGGCCGCTTTCCACCTGTACGGCGGGATCCTCGACGAGGTCCAGCGCGCCGGGCACGACGTCTTCACGCGCCGGGCCGTGGTGCCCAACCGGCGGCGCCTGGCGATGGTGGCCCGCTGCCTGCTCACGCCGCCCGGTACGCCGGTCGGGCTGCCCGCGGCGCGGCGGCCCTGAAATGCGGACCGCTGTCGTCCTCTTCACCCGCGACCTGCGCGTGCGGGACAACCCGGCGCTGCACGACACCTGCGCCTCGGCCGAGCGGGTGGTACCTCTTTTCGTGGTCGACCCGAGCATCCGCTCCTCCCCCAACCGGCAGCGCTTCCTCGCGCAGTGCCTGGCCGACCTGCGCGAGTCGCTCCGCGCGCGCGGCGGCGACCTGGTCGTCCGGCAGGGCGACCCGGTTCGCGAGGCGGTGCGGGTGGCCCGCCAGGTGGGCGCTTCCGGGATCGGGCTGGCCGCCGACCACAGCGCGTATGCGGCCGCCCGCCAGCGCCGCCTCGCCGAAGCCTGCGAGGCGGAACGGCTGGCGCTGACGCTCTTCGACGGCGTGACGATCGTGCCGCCCGGTGCCCTGAAGCCCACGGGCGGCGGCGACCACTACCGGGTCTTCACGCCGTACTGGCGGGCGTGGCAGGACGCCCGCCGCCGCAAGGTGCTCGGCGCACCGGGCCGTATCGCGTTGCCGGACAAGCTGGCGGCGGGCCGCCTCCCGTCCGCGTCTGTGAAGGGCGGGTCCCCGGACGTGGTGGCGGGCGGCGAGAGCGCGGCCCGGGAGCGGCTCACCGCCTGGCGGCGGCGGGCCAATGAGTACGCGAAGGGCCACGACGACCTCGCCGGCGACCGTACGTCGCGGCTCAGCCCGTACCTCCACTTTGGATGCGTCTCGCCGCTCGACGTCGAATCCGAAGTGGACTCCCCGGAGTTCGTGCGGCAGCTGTGCTGGCGGGACTTCTACCACCAGGTGCTCGCCGGCTTCCCGGAGCTGCCCCGGCGCGCGTACCGCCGCGGCGTCACCGAGGACTGGCGGGACGACCCGGCCGCGCTCGACGCGTGGAAGGAAGGGCGGACCGGCGTGTCCATCGTGGACGCCGGCATGCGCCAGCTGGTCGCCGAGGGCTTCATGCACAACCGGGCCCGGCTCATCACCGCCAGCTACCTGACCAAGCACCTGTGGGTGGACTGGCGGGAGGGGCCGCGTGGTTCGCCCACTGGCTGCTGGACGCCGACATCGCCGACAACTGGGGCAACTGGCAGTGGGTGGCCGGTACCGGCAACAACCCGAGGCCGAACCAGCGGTTCAACCCCGAGCGGCAGGCCACGCGCTTCGACCCGGATGGCCGGTACCGCGAGCGGTACCTCGGCAGCCGGCCAGAGAGCGGCCGGCAAAAGAGCGGCCGGCAAAAGAGCGGCCGGCCAGGGAGCGGGTAGCTCCCTGGCCGGCGGAGGGGGTTCAGTTGACGATCTGCTCGCAGTTGGTGTAGGTGTCGCTGCCGCCCTCGCCCTCGCAGAGGTCGGTCACCGCGCCGGTCGTCTCGGCCTGGCCGGTCCCACCATCCAGGTCGTCCCCACCGTCGCCACCCAGGAGGGTGTCGCTGTCGGCCTCGCCGTTGAGGTCGTCGGCGCCGATCTGGCCGTCGATGTAGTCCTCGCCGTCGCCACCGAAGATCGTGTCGCTGTCACCGAACGTGGTGGTCGGCGAGCCCGAGTCGCCCCAGATGAAGTCCGGGCCGGGGCCGCCGAAGATGAGGTCCTCGCCGCGCCCGCCGTACACGTTGTCGACGCCGCCGCGGGCGCAGATCGTGTCGTCGCCGCCCCGCCCGTCGATCACGTCGTTGCCGTCGGTACCGATGATGACGTCGTCGCCGGCCGTGCCGGTGTTTCCGCTGACCGTCTCCTGCTGCCCGTTGCAGGTGACCACCGCGAACGCCGGCGACGGCACCGCCACCGCCGCCGTGGCCAGCGCCACGATGGCCGCGGCGACAAATCCGATCCGTCGTACCATTTCTGCTCCTCTGGTCCCAGGCCAGCACCCCAACGGCGCGGCCTCAGGCCAGACTCCGGACCGACCTCAGCGCCACATCACCACGCGGTCATCATGGGCCTTCTTCGCTAGGGACGGGGAAGATTTGAGCTACCGCGATGTCCGCGGTGGTCCGGACCGCTGCGCGGGGTCCCCGGGGAAACGTGGAGCGCAGCGGAGCGTTTTCTTGGGGTGCTTTCCCGCGGCCTCACCCTCCGCGGTCCACAACCGCGCTGGCCGCGCCTACGACGACACGTGCGTCAGGCGGCGCGGGCCCAGTGGGAGCGGACCGCGCTCGCGGCCGAGAGCACCCGAATACTGGCGTCGCGCGCGGTCAGGCCGGCTCGCGTGGCGGGGATCAAGAGCGCGGCGCCGCGGGCCACGCCGCGCTGGCGGGGGTCGACGAGCGTGCGGTGGCGCGACTCGTACGCGGCGAGGGCGGCACCGTGGTCGTGCGGGTGGGCGGCCAGGGCATCGGCCAGCGTGGCGGCGCCGGCCATGGCGAGCGTCGAGCCGTCGCCGAAGAGTGACACGCACGACGCCGCGTCGCCGAGCAGCGTGACGCGGCCGTTGGACCACCGTGGCAGCCGCACTTGGCAGACACCGTCGAGATACAGGTCGGGCGTCGTCCGTACAACATCGAGAAGCTCAGGCACCCGCCAGCCGGCGTCCGCGTATGCGTCGGTGACCAGCGTCCTGTGCCGCGCGATGTCCCTATGGTCGAGGCCCGGCACCGCCGGGCCGCGAAACATGAACGCGGCGAGCGCCCGCCCGCGCGACGGGTGGATGGCGACCGTGCGGCCGGGGGCGGTCCACATCGTCACGTCGCGGCCGCCCTCGGGCTCGCCGGGAAGCGGCGCCGTGGCGATGTGGAGACCGAGGTGGCGCACGAACGCCGCCTCCGGGCCGAACGCCAGCCGCCGCACCGCCGAGTGCAGCCCGTCCGCGCCCACGACCAGGTCGAAGCGGCGCGGCGCGGCGTGCGCGAACGTGACGTCGACCCCGCCCGCGTCCTGGTCGAGGGCGGTGACGTGGTCGCCGAACACGTATTCGACAGTGTCCCGGCCTGCCTCGTAGAGGATCGTGGCGAGGTCGCCGCGGGGTAGCTCGACCTCGCCGCGCCGCGCGGACCCCATCGGGATCCGCCCCACACGGCGGCCACGGGAGTCCACGAAGGTGAGGCCGGTGACGGCGGTGGCCGCGGCGCGGAGGTCGGGCACCACGCCCATCCGCTCGGCGACGGCGAGGGCCGGGCCGCGCACGTCGACCGGGCTGCCGCTGGAACGTGGGGCGCCGGCCCGCTCCACCACGGTGGGCCGCAGGCCGGCGCGGGCCAGCCAGTACGCGAGGGTGGGGCCGGCGATGCCCGCCCCGGAGATCAGCACAGTACGCATGCATTTGACGGTAGCTGCACTCAGTGCAGAGTTGCAACGAGTGCAGAACTGCATCGGGTGCTAGCCTGATCACGTGCCGACACTTCGCGACCGCAAGCGCGAGCGCACCCGCCGGGCGCTCGTCGAGGCGGCCACCGACCTCTTCGAGCAGCGTGGTTACGAGCGCACGACCGTCGCCGACATCGCGGCGGCGGCGGACATCGGCACGCGGACGTTCTTCAGCTACTTCGGGAGCAAGGAGGAGGTGCTCTTCCCCGAGGCCGACGACCGGGTGCGCGCGGCGGTAGCCGCGATCGAGGCGCGCGGCCCCGGCGACCGCCCGATGGACACGCTGCTCAGCGCGCTCGCCGAGGTCAACCAGGGTGGCGACGAGATGGTCGGGCGGCTCGCCGCGCTCCGGGTGCGGCTCACGCAGACCGTGCCGGCTGTCCGCGGCCGCGCGCTCCAGGTGCAGCTCGACGCCCAGCGGGAGATCGCGCGGCACCTCCACGCGGCGTACCCGCGGGAGCTGGACGAGGTGGCGGCGGGCGCGCTGGTCGGCGCGTTCGTGGGGGCGGTCACCGGGGCGCTCCAGGTGCTGCTGGACGACCCCGACGCGCTGCCCGCCGACTCCGACGAGCTGGGCGACCGCCTCCGTACCGCCACGGAAATCGCACTGCGACCCTGGCGGAGCGTGTGAGAAAGTGGCCGGCGATGACCGAGCTGCGTACCGAACGGCTGCTGCTGCGTCACTGGCGCGAGGCAGATCTCGACCCCTGGGCGGCCCTCAACGCCGACCCCGAGGTCCGCGCCCACCTCGGCGGCCCGATCGCCCGCGAGCAGTGCGCCGCCTCCATCGCCCGCTACGAGGCCGACCTGACCAGCCGCGGCTGGGGCTGGTGGGCGGTCGAGGTTATGGCGAGCGGGCAGCTCGTCGGCTTCGCCGGCCTTGACCCGGTGGACGACGGACTGCCGTTCGGCGGCGTCGAGGTCGGGTGGCGGCTGGCCCGGTCGGCGTGGGGCCACGGCTACGCGACGGAGTCGGCACGGGCGGTCCTGGCGTACGGGTTCGACGCGCTGGAGCTCCCGGAGATCGTCGCCGAGACGATGGCGGAAAACCTCCGCTCCCAGGCCGTGATGCGCCGGCTCGGCATGACCCACGAGCCGTCGTACGACTTCGCCGGGACGGCGGCCAGCACGTCGTCTTCCGACTCGCCCGGCCGCCGTCCCCGTAGGAGGGGTCAGGACAAGCTCATCCGGTCGAGCACAAGCGTGGCGTACCCCACCAGGTCACCGTCGAGGAACGGCACCCGCTCGTCCCGTCCCGCCTCCCGCACCCAGTAGCGCAGCTCGTCGATCGCCTCCTGCCCCGCCTCGATGCCGAAGACCCGGGTCTGCGCGATCGCGGTCGCCCACCGCACCAACGGGCGCGGATCGTCGAACTCGGTCGTCACGCCGAGCAGCCCCATCGAGACCCGCGCCGTCGCCGCCAGCGCGTCGTCCACATCGGACGCCAGTGCGGCGAGGGCGGGCAGGCTGGCATCCGCGTCCTCCGGAAACCACCCAAGCGTGTACGCCGCCACGGCCCGCACGCCCGGCTCGTCGTGCCCCAGCAGCGCGCGCAACAGCGGCAACCCCTGGCGCACCGCCTCGTGGGCGGACACGGCCACGTGGGCGAGCATCGCCTCCTGCTCGCGGTCGGAGAGCGCCTCCACGTACGCGGCGTCGCCCTCGTCCTCGTCCCACTCGTCGTCGCCCGGATGCGGCGCGGCGGCGAGCACCATCCCACCGATCTCGGCGGTGCGGCGGCGCTCGGCGATGGGCAGCCCGTCGGGCAGCCAGGACTCGTCGTACCCCACGGCGATCGCGGCGAGGAGCAGCACCAGCTCGCCCTTGTCGGCGCCGTCCGGGTCGGCGAGCACCTCCAGCAGGAACGGCACCGCGTACGCCGTGGCCTCGTAGCGCGTGCCCTGATGGTAAATATTGCCGTGCAGCTGCCAGCGCGCCTTCTCCCGGCGATCGGGATCGGCTGCGCACAGGTCTCTTATCTGATCGGGTACGTCGGTGGCCGGCCCGTAGGCGTGCGTGATCCGGGCCCAGTCGACGTCGTCGAGTCGCTCCAGCACGTGCGGCATCGTGCCACCGCGAACGCTGGCACAAGCACCCCAACGCGAGTGGCCGGACACCGGCCGGACCAGCCACAATGTCCCGGCGTACTGGCGAGGCTGAGGGGGCGGCGAGCATGCGAGACCTGGTGGATCCGATCGATCCGGTCGTGGACGCGGCGGAGGCGACGCCGTTCCCGGACGTCGAGGAGTACCGCGCGGCGGTCGAGCGGATCCGGGCCGCCGCCGAGGCGTACTACAGCGGCCCTGACCTGGCGATGGACGACGCGACGTACGACGGGCTGATGGCCCGGGTCGCCGCCACCGAGGCCGTCCACCCGGAGTGGAAGGCGGCCGACTCCCCCACCGAGGCCGTCGGCGCGGGTGGCGGCGTGGTCGGCGACATCGAGCACAGCGAGCCGATGCTCAGCCTCGAAAACGTCTTCGGCGCCGACGAGCTGCACAAGTGGGCCGCGCGGCTGGAGAAGATCGTGGGTCGCCCAGTCGCCGGGTACACGGTCGAGCCGAAGATCGACGGGCTGGCCATCGCGGCCCGGTACACCGACGGGGTCCTGACCTTGGTGGCGACGCGCGGTGACGGGCGCGCGGGCGAGGACGTGACCGCCCAGGCCCGCCGCGCCAAGGGCCTGCCGGCGCGGCTGCGCGAGCCGGTGACGGTCGAGGTGCGCGGCGAGGTCTTCATGACCGACGAGGACTTCGCCGAAGCGCAGGTGCTGCGCACCGGGGCGGGCGAGCCGGCGTTCGCGCATCCGCGCAGCGCCGCGGCGGGCACCCTCCGCGCACCGAAGCGGGTGTACGAGGCGCCGCTCTCCTTCTTCGCGTACTCCGCGCACGGCGTCGCCGAGCCGACGGCGCACTCGGCCGCGATGGAGTGGCTCTCGGATCTTGGCGTGGCCACCACCGCCTACACGCTCTGCGGGACGGTCGACGAGGTGTACACGGCGGTCGAGGCGCTCACCGCCACCCGCGGCACGCTCGGCTTCGGGGTGGACGGCGCGGTGGTGAAGGCCGACCAGCCCGCCGACCGGGCCGCGGCCGGCTCGTCCACCCGCGCGCCGAGGTGGGGCGTGGCGTACAAGTTTCCGGCCGACACCCGTACCACCAAGCTGCTCCGCATCGAGGTGCAGGTGGGGCGCACGGGTGTGATCACGCCGGTCGCCGTGCTGGAGCCGGTACAGGTCGGCGGCGTGATCGTCACCTCGGCCACGCTGCACAACTTCGAGGACCTGGTACGCCGCAACGTCCGCGCCGGCGACACGGTCTTCGTCCGCCGGGCCGGCGACGTGATCCCCGAGGTCACCGGCGCCCAGCTGGACCTGCGCCCGGCGGACTCGGTGCCGTTCGAGCCGCCGGCCGACTGCCCGCGCTGCGGCGGCGAGATCGACCGTTCACAGAAGCGGTGGCGGTGCACCCAGGGCCGGGCCTGCGGTGCCGGGGTCGCGCTCGAGTACTACGTCGCCCGTAACTCCATGGACATCGAGGGGCTCGGCGACAAGATCCTGCACGCGGTGGTCGCCGCGGGGCTGGTCACCGACCCCGCCGACCTGTACGACCTGGACGTGCCCACCCTCGCCGCGCTCGAACGGCTCGGCGAGGTCTCCGCCACCAAGCTGGTCACCAACATCCAGGGCTCCAAGGCCCGGCCGCTGTCGCGGGTGCTGACCGCCCTGGGCGTACGGATGACGGGCCGCTCGATGTCGAGGCGGCTGGCCGGCCACTTCGGCACCATGGACGCGCTGCTCGCCGCCTCGGTGGACGAGTTGCAACGGGTGGACGGCGTGGGCCCCGAGCGGGCGGTGACGATCGCCGCCGAGCTTGTCGAGCTGACCCCGCTCATCGCCCGCCTCGCCGAGCGCGGCGTCAACATGACCGAGCCCGTCGACGCCCCGGCCGCCGCCGGTACCGGTGGAATGCCGCTGCAACGCCCGGACGGTACGCCGATGACGGTGGTGGTGACCGGCTCGGTGCCCGGCCTGACCCGCGACGAGGGCAACGAGGCGGTGGAGAAGCTGGGCGGCAAGCCGTCCGGCTCGGTGTCGAAGAAGACCGACCTGGTGGTGGTCGGCGACGGCGCCGGCTCCAAGGCCACGAAGGCCGAGCAGCTGGGCATCCGCGTCCTGCCCGCGGAGCGGTTCGCCGCCCTCCTGAAGGCCCACGAGGACGGCGACCCCGACGCGGTGGCGGAGATCCTGGCCTAGGGGCCATACCGCCAATCCGATTCCAAACAAAGAGATCCGAGCTACCGCGACGTCCGCGGTGGTCCGGACCGCTGCTCCCGCGGCCTCACCCTGCGCGCTTCACAATCCAACCCGTGGTGGGCGCGGTCCGCCCGCGTTTGCTCTGCTTCCGTGAAGGACCCAGGCCAAAGTTTTGTGAACGTTTCCCGTTGCTGGGGCAGCAGGAAACGTTCACAAAGGGCCGACTCCGCTGAGTCGGCCCGGAAGGGGCGCCGGCTCCAGGGCAGTCGTTGCGGGCGCATCGGTGCGCCCAGCTCCAGAGCCCACCGGGCCCGCCGGGCCGCCAGATGCCGCGTGTTGAGGTTGTGCGAGCGCGGAGGGTGAGGCCGCGGGAGCAGCGGTCTGGACCACCGCGGACATCGCGGTAGCCCAAATCTTCTGCCCTTGAGCAGATCCTCTAGGGGATTTCGATCGTGTACTCGGCGGTGTGCACCTGGCCGCCGACCTGGAAGTCGAAGAACGCGCGGTAGCGGCCCGCGCTCGGGGCGGTCAGCCAGAACTTGACCGCGCCGTCGACAAGCTCCATTTCGGGGTGGACGTGCACGTACCCGAGGTCGCCCTCGCGCACCACGACGAGGTGGCCGAACGCACCAAGGTACCGCTCCAGCTGGGCCGGCCCGGGCGCGCCGGTGCGGCTGACCCGGAAGAGCATCGGCGCGGTCACGCCCACGGTCGGCGTGCCCTCCATCGACACCGCGAACGGCCCGGCGGTCGCCTGCGCCGCCACCGGTGGCAGCGCGGCCGGGGTGTGCGCGCCGGGCACCTGGTGGTCGACGCCGAGGACCAGCGGGACCTGGGTGCCGTCGGCCGCGGTGACGGAGAAGTCGGCGTAGACCCGGTAGCCGCCGGCCCGCGCCAGCTTGAGGGGGACGCTCCAGGTGCCGTCGGGGGCCATCGTGGGGTGCAGATGCTGGTACCCGGACAGGTCCCGGCCCACCACGATCATGTGCAGGGGCTTGTCGTGTACCACCGCGAAGCGCGTCGCCGCCTGCTTGTCAGCGCCCACGATGCGGAACGTGTAGTCCACAGCGGCGCCGGCGGCCTGGCTGCGCTGGGTCGGCTGGAGCGTGTACCCGCCGGCGCTCACGGTCGTCCCGGTGGCCTGCGCCGCCGTGCTCGCGTCGCCCGGGTGGTTGTGCGCCCCTGTACCGGCCGGGTGCTGGTGCCCGTCGCCCGCCGAGAGGCCACCCGGTCCGCCCGGTGAGGTCGGCACGCCGGCCGGCGCGGTCGCGACCGGCGCACCGGTGGCCGAGTCCCCGGTGCCCAGGCGCCCCAGCCCGAACCCGGCGAGCAGCGCCACCACGAGCCCGCCGCCCAGCAGCGCCAGCCGCGTGTTGCTCAGCCCGATCCCGGACGGCGCGGCCTCCACATCGGACTCGGCTGGCTCGGGCGCGGCTTTCGCCGCGGTGTCCGTCGCCTTGGTCGCCGTCGCCGTCCGGGCTGTGACGGCCGCGTCGCCCTTGCGCGCCGCGGCGGCTGTCGGGGCGCGCTTCTTGGCTCCCGGAGTGCCCGAGCCGCTCGCCTTCCGGGGGCGGGTGCCTGGGCCGGAGCGGGCCGGGCGCTTAACCGCCGGCGCCGGGCGGCGGCGCCAGGCGAGGAAGCCCGCGACGGCGGCGACGATCGCCACGGCCCAGCCGGACCAGGCGATCCAGCCCACGCCACCGTCCTCCTCCGCGGCGGCCGGGGCAGCGGCCGGCGGCGGGGGCGACGAAGCCGCCGGGGCCGTAGAGGAGCCGGTCGAGCCGTGGCCGGACGAGCCGTGCTGCTCGACGGCTGCGACAAGCGCCGGGTCCGGCTGGTTGGTCGGCGGGCTCCACCCCTGCGGAGCCGCCGTCGCCTTGCCGTTGTAGCGGAACGACATCGTGCCCCGCACCGCCTCGCCGTCCGAGGCGACCGACAGGTAGCTCACCGAGTACAGGCCGGCGGTGGGCAGGTGCGCCACCGACACCACGGCCGGGAAGCCCGTCGCGTACTCGCGCGGCTCGAACTTGCCCTCCACCATGAAGTACTCGCGGATCGGCTTGTCCAGCGACTTGGGTGAGCCGTACGTCCAGCCGTTGTCGATGCGCCCGCCGCTCGGTGCGGTGATCGTGAAGAACGCGTTGGAGGCGACCTTCTCGGTGAAGTACAGCTCGACCGATGCCGGCGGCTCCGTCACCGTGGCGCCCTCGGCGGGCGTGGACATCGCGAGGGTGCCGTGTGCCGCGGCGGGCGGCGCGGCGGCGAGGACGGCGGCCGCGGTCGCGAGCAGGAGCGCGAGCGAAGCGGAGAGCGCGCGGCCGAGCGTCGTGGGGAGGGGGCGCATCGCCACATCTTCACGGCTTTACGAGGCCGAAACAAGAGACATCGGACGACTTGGCAGGCGTTACGTCCCGGATCGCACCGTCCCGGGTACCAGCTCCGCGAGGTCCTCGGGGGCCTGGCCGGCGATGCGGAGGGCTTCGACAAGGCGGCGGTATAGGTCGTCGGTGGCCAGTAGCTCGGCGTGCGTTCCCTGCGCGCGGACCCGGCCGTCCTCCAGCACCACGATCGTGTCGGCGTCGAGCACGGTGGAGAGGCGGTGGGCGATGGTGACGACCGCACCGGCCGCCGCCCGGTCCCGGATGCACTCCTGGAGCGCCGCCTCGGTCAGGCCGTCGACCTGGGCGGTCGCCTCGTCCAGGAGCAGCACGTCCGGCGTACGCAGGATGGCCCTGGCCAGTGCGATGCGCTGGCGCTCACCACCGGAGACCGCGCTCGACGTGAGCGGGGTGTCCAGCCCCTCGTCGAGGGTGTCCACCTTGGTGTCCAGCCGGACCGCGGCGAGCACCGCGCGCAGTTCCTCCTCGGTCGCGTCCGGGTGGGTGAAGAGCAGGTTGTCGCGGATCGTGCCCGGGACGATCGGCGTCTCCTGCTCGACGTACGCCAGGCGGGCACGCACGTCGCCGTGCCCGTACGTGCGGTAGGGCCGCCCGTCCAGGAACATCTCGCCGCTCTCCGGTTCGAGGAAGCGCAGCATCAGCGAGAAGAGCGTGGTCTTGCCGGCACCGGACGGACCGACGACCGCTGTGTGGCCGCGGCGCGGGATGTCGAGGTCGATGTCGCGTACCGCCGGTTTGGTGTCCGGGGTGTAGCGGGCGGTGACGCCGCGGAGGGCGAGGATCGGATCGGCCGGGTCCGGCTCCCGGACCGGCGCGGGCGCCGCGGGTGGCGGCGCGGGCTCGACCTCGATGGCCTCGATCTGTCGGATGCGGGCCGCGGCCGCGATTCCGGCCTGGAGGGCCGTGACGTTCTGGGTCAGCTCGGTGATGGGCCCCATCAGCTGGAACGCGTACAGCAGGAACGCGATCAGGCTGGAGATCTCCAGCAGCCCGCGCTCGGCCCGCCAGGCGCCGATGCCCAGGATCGCGATGACCGAGAGCTGGATGCCGCTCCACGCGATGGTCCACACCACGGCGGTACGGCGTGCGGCGCGGATGCCGTACTCGGCGGACTCCCGCGCGTCGGCGACGATCCGCTCACTCTGCCGGTCCTCGGCGCGGCTCGCCTTGACGGTACGGATCGCGCGCAGGGCGCCGTCGAGCGTGCCGCCGAGCCGCCCGACCGACTCCTGGGCGGCCTCCTGCGCCTTGGCGATGGTCGGCATGAGCGCGGCCATGATGGCGCCCACGATCACGACGGCGGCGAGGGTACAGCCGAGCAGCACGAGGTCGAGCACGCCCATCAGTACGAGCGTGGCGAGCATGGCCAGTGAGCTGTTGACGATGCCGACGATGCTGCTGGACGCCTCGCGCAGCAGCCCGGTGTCGGAGGTGGCCCGGGTGACGAGCTCGCCGCTGGGCCGCCGGGTGATGTCGCCGACGGTCGCCGCGAAGTACCGCCGGATGATCGAGATCCGCGCGTCCAGGATCACCCGCTCGGCGAGCGTGTTCAACAGGATCCACTGGCGCAGCGAGATGCCGGCGCCGACCACCACGAGCGCGACGAGCGCGGTGAGCGGCCAGGCCATCGAACCGCCGAGCGAGTCGAGCACCCACTTCGTGACCAGTGGGGTCGCGAGGCCGGCGGCGTTGGCGACGAGCCCGAGCAGGAGGCCGACGACGAGCGTCGGCGTGTGTGGCGTGAGGAAGCTGGCGAGGGTACGGATGCGTGGCCCCATGCCTCGGAGTGGAACACGGGCGTTCCATTTCGGTCAAGTGGAATACCTTAAAGGCACACTGATAGCCTGCTCACGTGGTGGACACGCAGGAGACGGCGAGCCGTGCCCGCACCCGGCAGGCGATCATCGACGCCGCCATCACCGTGCTCGGAAAGAACCTGTCCGCCCCGCTCAGCGAGGTCGCCACCGCCGCGGACGTGGGCCGCACGACGCTGCACCGCTACTATCCGGAGCGCTCCGACCTGATCAAGGCGATCAAGGCGGAGAGCGTGGTCCGGCTTCAGCGGGCCACCGAGCGCGCCCGCCTGCACGAGGGCACCGGCGCGGAGGCGCTACGCCGGCTCTGCGAGGAGTATTTCGAGCTCGGCAACGTGCTGAATTTCATCTTCAGCGAGCACCAGTTCCTCACCGAGGCCGACTGGTGCGAGTTCGGCGCGGCCGAGGACAGCTTCGAGACACTTGTCGAGCGCGGCCACGGCGACGGCTCGATCGACCCGGACCTGCCGACGAGCTGGCTGGAGAGCGTCCTCTGGTCCCAGCTCTACGCCGCCTGGAGCTACGCGGCCGAGAGCGGCGAGTCCCGGCACCAGGTGCTCCGCCTGACTCTGCGCACCCTGATGGGCGCGATCGCGCCAAGACCGTGAGCCAGGACACCTATTGAGGGACGGCCAGCGGCTAAACCGGTGGACCGTGTGATCCTATCCACTGAATAGTGCGGGGGACGGCGGCCGCTGCGACCGGCTGCCGGGATCTGGAGGGCAACGTGACAACTCAAGCCGCAGCCGCGCCCGACAAGCTGGACGGGACAGTCCTCAAGATCGCCGGAGTGGTCGTGCTCGGCGCGATCATGTCGATCCTCGACATCACCGTCGTCAGCGTGGCACTCCCGACGTTCCAGAGGGAGTTCGACGCGACGTATGCCGAGGTCGCGTGGACGATGACCGGCTACACCCTGGCCCTGGCCACGGTGATCCCACTGAGCGGCTGGGCGGCCGACAGGTTCGGCACCAAGCGGCTGTACATGCTCGCGGTGCTGCTCTTCACGCTCGGCTCCGCGCTCTGCGCCACCGCCGACTCGATCACGCAGCTGATCGGATACCGGGTCCTCCAGGGCCTCGGCGGCGGCATGCTCATGCCGCTCGGCATGACGATCATGACCCGCGCGGCCGGCCCGGCACGGATCGGCCGGCTGATGGCGGTGCTCGGCATCCCGATGCTGCTCGGCCCGATCGGTGGACCCATCCTCGGTGGCTGGCTGATCGACGCCGCGAGCTGGCACTGGATCTTCCTGATCAACGTCCCGATCGGCGCGATCGCGGTCGTGTACGCCTACTTCGCGCTGCCCAAGGACGCGGCCGAGCCCTCCGAGTCGTTCGACTTCCTCGGCATGCTGATGCTGTCGCCGGGTCTCGCGCTCTTCCTCTACGGCCTCTCGTCGCTGCCAGAGACCGGCACGATCACCGCCACCAAGGTATGGGCCACGATGCTGGTCGGCGCGGTCCTGGTGGTCGTCTTCGTGCTCTACTCGTTCCGGCCCCGGCACCCGCTGCTCGACCTGCGCCTCTTCCGCAACCGCAGCCTGACCGTGGCGTCGGTGTCGCTGTTCGTGTTCATCATCGCGTTCATGGGCGCCGGCCTGCTGTTCCCGAGCTACTTCCTCCAGGTCCGCGGCGAGTCGACGCTGCACGCCGGCCTGCTGATGGCGCCACAGGGCATCGGCGCGATGCTCACGATGCCGATCGCGGGCACGCTGGCCGACAAGATCCCGGTCGGTCGCACGGTGCCGTTCGCCATGGCTCTGATCGCCGTCGGGTTTTTCGCCTTCACACAGGTCGGCACAGACACGTCGTACCTGCTGCTGTGCGGCTCGCTGTTCGTCATGGGCCTCGGCATGGGCGGCACGATGATGCCGATCATGACCTCCGCGCTGCGGACGCTGAGCGCGCACGACACGGCACGCGGATCCACGTTGGTGAACATCCTCCAGCAGATCGGCAGCTCCGCCGGCGCGGCGATCATGTCGGTCATCCTCACCAGCCGGCTGAACGGCTCGCCGGAGATCCCCGGCCTCACCGACCCCAACAGCGGCAAGCCGGTCACCGAGGCCGGGGCCGCCATCGCCATCCAGCAGGGCGCGCCGCTGCCGGTCGAACCGTCGATCTTCGACCGCGGTATCGCCTTCGTCGCCGACTCGTTCGCCACGACCTTCTGGGTCGGCTTCGCGCTGGTGCTGTGCACCTTCATCCCGATCGCGTTCCTGCCGCGCAAGCGCGAGGCCGCCCGCGTGACGGACACCGTGAGCGACCTCGACGGCGGCAAGGCCGCGCCAGCGCCCACGCTCATCCACTAACCCACCAACTACACGGCATTGGAGCCGGCCGGCTGCTCGTCAGCCGGCCGGCTTCCTTGTCCGGTCAGGCGGGACCAGCTCGCCTCGTCACCCCAGACCGAGGTCGGCTCGAGGTACGGGCGGAGCAGCGCGGTCATCCGCTCGTCGGCGCGGCCGTGCAGCTCGTCGGTCGCCAGCTTGCGCGCGGCACCCGCGATCAGGTCCGCGGCCTGCACGCGCGGGTCGAGGGTGGAGTCCGCCAGCCGGAGCCCGGCCAGCTGCCCGCCCAGCCGCGCCTCGATGCGGGCGACAAGCGCGGGCGACAGCGTGTTGGTCCGGTCGTGCACCACGGTCACCCGCTCGCGGGACGGGCCGCCCCAGTGCCGTACCGCCGCGACGATGGCCGGCACCAGCGGGTCCACAGTGGACCGGCGGAACACGCCCTTGCGCAGTGGCGGCGGGAGCGCGTCGAGGAAGCCGTCCACCGGGCGGCCGCGCAGGAAGTCGTTCGCCGCCGCGAGATAGGGCACCCGCAGCCGGTACAGCTCGGCGGCCACGTCGCCCGGCTCGTCCAGCAGCGCGCGGGCAAGCGCGTCGAGCACGAAGTACGCCTTGTCGACGAGGTAGACGCGGGCCCGGCCGTACAGCGGGCTCGACGGGCCAAGCGTCCACTCCAGCGCCTTGCGGTGCTTCTCACGCAGGATGTGGCCCGCCTTGTACTCCGTGGCCGGCGACCGGATCCGCTCGCGCAGCTCGGTGAAGCACCGCCGCGCCTCGTCCACCGGCAGCCGTACGCTCGCGTGGGCGAAGACCTCGGTGGTGCTGCCGATGAGCCGCTCACCCTCGTACCCGGACTCGTCGCAGGCGATCTCGACGGCGCGGGACATGCCGCCACCATGCCACGCACCCGGCGAATGGTTCACCCGATAAATGAGCTACCGCGACGTCCGCGGTGGTCCAGACCGCTGCTCCCGCGGCCTCGCCCTCCGCGATTCAAGAACAGATTTCCCCAAAGCCCGACGAGCGGCGATCTTGCTGGAGCGAAAGGGGTCGGGCGACGCCGCAGAGCGGCGAGGGCTAGACGCTGGCGGAGCCGGGGCGGACCAGGCCTGTTTCGTAGGCGAATACGGCTGCCTGTACGCGGTCGCGGAGGCCGAGTTTCGTGAGGATGGCGGAGACGTGTGTCTTTACGGTGGCCTGGGTGAGGAAGAGGCGTTCGCCGATTTCGGCGTTTGTCAGTGCGCCGGCCACCAGGGTCAGTACCTCTACCTCGCGGGCGGTCAGCACGTCGAGGCGCGCGGACTGGGATGGCTCGGACGGGAGGCCGGCGGCGAACCTGTCCAG
This sequence comes from Phytohabitans flavus, assembly GCF_011764545.1. GTDB lineage: Bacteria > Actinomycetota > Actinomycetes > Mycobacteriales > Micromonosporaceae > Phytohabitans > Phytohabitans flavus. The sequence goes on from NZ_AP022870.1 coordinate 4,252,066, forward strand.
CAGGCGGCGGGTGACGGTCGGTGCGAGCAGTGCCTCGCCGCGGGCCACCACGCGGACGGCGTCGGCAAGCTCGGCCGGGCGGATGTCCTTGAGCAGGAAGCCGCTCGCGCCGGCGCGCAGTGCGGCGAAGACCGGCTCGTCCAGGTCGAACGTGGTCAGCATGACCACCCGTGCTCGGCTGCCCGAGTCGACGATCCGCCGGGTCGCCTCGATGCCGTCCAGGCGGGGCATGCGCACGTCCATCAGCACCACGTCGGGGTCGGTGGTGGCGGCGAGCTCGACCGCTTCCTGGCCGTCCGCCGCCTCGCCGACGACCTCGATGTCCTCGCGCGCCTCCAGGATCATCGCGAACCCCGCCCGGACCAGCTCCTGATCATCCGCGAGAAGCACACGCACGCCGGTCACGAGACCTCCAAAAGACGCCGGGCAAAGGCGGAAGCGAGAAGCACACGCACCCCGGTCACGAGACCTCCAAAGGAAGTGGGCGGCGGGCCTCGATGGGCAGGCGGGCCGTGACGCGGAAGCCGCCGTCCGGTAGTGGGCCGGCCTCCAGCGTGCCGCCTACCAGCCGGGCCCGTTCGCGCATCCCGATCAGGCCGGCTCCCCCGCCGGCGTCCGGCGGGCGGGGTACGGGGGCCGCGGTGCCGTCGTCGGTGACCTCAACGAGCAGCGCGCCCTCGGTCCAGCGCAGGTCGACGTCGGCGTGGGTGGCGCGGGCATGGCGGAGGGTGTTGGTGAGCGACTCCTGCACGATGCGGTACGCGGAGAGGCTCACGTTCGCCGGTATGTCCCGCTGGGCGCCGGCCCGCTTGACCGCGACCGCGAGCCCAGCCGCGCCGAGCGAGGCGGCCAGCGTGTCCACCTGGTCCAGGCCGGGCTGGGGGCCGCGCGGGTCGGGGCCACCGCCGGTACGCATTGTCTCCAGCATCGCGCGCAGCTCGACGAGTGCGGCGCGGCCGTGCTCCTGGATGGTGTCGAGGGCGGCGCGGGCTCTCTCGGGGCGGGCGTCGAAGACGTCGGCGGCCGCCCCGGCCTGTACGACCATCAGCGACACCGTGTGCGCCACCACGTCGTGCAGCTCGCGGGCGAGGCGGGCCCGCTCGTCCGCGACGATGCGGCGGCGCTCCTCGGCACGGCGAACCGCCCGGATCCGGGCCAGCTCGCCCCAGCTCCAGCCGAGCAGGGTGGCGAGGAGCGCGAGGAGGAAGTTCTGCCAGCCGCCGGTGACCAGCTTGACCGGGGTGAGCGCCACGACAGTGCCGAGCACCCAGAGGGACTGGCGGGGCGGGCGCAGCCGGGACACGTACGTGAGCGGCGCGGCGATCAGCCCAAGCCACCCGGCGTGCGGTGCGATCGCCTCGAAGCCGGCGCCGGCGACAAGCGCCACGGCGATCGCCCACCCGGTGTGACGGCGCATCAGCGACAGCGAGCCGCCCTGAGCCACGGCACAGGCGATGGCCACAGCGGCCCAGACGGGCGCGGGCCGCTCCTCGGGTACGGCCAGCACGAGCGTGACCAGCCCGGCGGCGAGGACGGCGCCGATAATCCCGTCGAGGAGGGCGGGGCGGCAGCGGATGGGGTTCATGACCATCACGGTATGCGGCGGCGCGCCCCGAGCCATCGGGCTCGGGACCGACCGGGCGCCGTCTCCACCTCCGCCTCGCGACGGAGTACGGGTCCGGTCCGGCGGGCGATCCGGGATGAGGCTCGGGTGGCGGATCGTGTTCGGCGTCGATCCACTCCAGGAGGTGCCCCGAAATGACCACAACTCTGAAACCGAAGGCTCGACCCGTCGCCCGTACCCGCGCGGTCGTGATTTTGGTGGCGACGGCCGCGACCTGCGCGATCTGGGCGGTCGCCCGCGGCCTCGGCACCGATTTGACCGCGAACGAGCGGGCGGTGGCCCTGCCCGCGGTGATCCTCACGACGGTCCTGGTCGGCCTGGCCGCGTGGGCGCTGCTGGCGATCCTGGAACGCGCCACGCGGCACGCCGCGACCGCCTGGACCTGCGTGGCGGCGGTGGTGCTTGTGCTCTCGCTGGCCGGACCGGTCGGCGGCGCCGAGACGACCGGCGGCACGGTCGCCCTGGCGGCGATGCACCTGGCGGCCGGCGCGGTGCTGATCCTCGGCCTCCGCCGGACGGCCCGCCGCTAGGTCTCGTCGTGCCGCCAGCCCAGCAGCCGCTCCGCCTTGGCGCAGTCGAAGAGGCCGGTGTGGCCGGGCAGCTCACCGCGCACCGGCACGTCCGGGAAGTGAGTCGCCAGCAGCTGCGCCGTGGGAGTATTCACAATGGTCTCCGGGGCCACGATGTAGAAGACCTCGTGTCCCGGAAGTCGGCGGTCAGCGCCAGCAGGAAGGCCCGGGCCGCCGCCGGGCGCAGGACGTACCCCCACAGGTCGCGGACCCGCACCGGGGCGTCGGCCGGGATGTCGTCCGGCCGGTCGGTCCGCACGCCGTGCAGGCGCAGGCTGGCGATCGACATGTGCGGGTACCGGCGGGCGATGCTGTCCGCCTGGGCCTCGGCGATCCACTTGGAGAGGCTGTACGGGTCCTCGTTGTACGACGGGTGCGCCTCGTCGACCGGGAAGTAGTCGAAACGGGGTCGCGCGAGTAGACGCCGCCGATCGCGTTGACGCTGGAGGCGAGGCAGACCCGGTCGATGCCGAGCTTGGCCGCGGCCAGCAGCGCGTTGTAGCTGCCGGTGACGTTGTTCTGGTGCACCTCGTACTCCGGGCGCAGCTCCGGCCCGGGTACGCCGCGAGGTGCACCAGCGCGTCGCACCCCTCGATCGCGGCGGCCACCGCGTCGTACCCGGTCACGTCCAGCTCCGGCAGGTCGAGCCCCACCACCTCGTGCCCCTGGGCGGCGGCGAGGTCCACGACCGCGCGGCCCACCCGGCCGGCTGCCCCGGTGACCGCGATCTTCACGGGGTCAGCGTCACGGTGGTCGTACGGGTGTAGAAGTCACGCGCCGCCGGCCCCTGCTCGCGCGGGCCGTAGCTGGACTCCTTCGCCCCGCCGAACGGCGCGTGGAAGTCCACCCCGGCGGTCGGCGCGTTCACCTTCGCCATGCCGACGTCGAGGCGCGGCGCGAGCGTGAGCGCGTGGCCGAGGTCTCGGGTGAAGAGGGCGGCGACGAGGCCGTACCGCACCGCGTTGGCCGCCTCGACCGCGGCTTCGGGCGACGCGGCCGGTACGACGGCGCAGATCGGCCCGAAGACCTCCTCGGTGAGCAGCTCGTCCCCCTCGGGTACGGCGGTGACCACGGTCGGCGCCACGAACCACCCGGCGCGGTCCAGCGCCCGGCCGCCGGTGAGCACCTTCGCGCCGCGGCCCGCAGCCCGGTCGGCCGCCGTGACGACCGCGTCCCGAGCCGCCGCCTCGATGACCGGGCCGACCGCGGTACCGGGATCGGTCGGGTCGCCCACGCCGAGCGCCTCGACCGCCGCGACGAGCCGCTCGGCGAAGCCGTCCGCGTCGCCGACCACGATCACGCGGCTCGTGGCGGTGCACTTCTGGCCGGCGTACCCCATCGCGGCCATGGCGATCGCCCGCGCGGCGGCGTCCAGGTCGGCGTCGGGGAGCACGACGGACGGGTTCTGGCCGCCCATCTCGCACTGCGCCGGGATGCCACGCTCGGCCGCCGCGCGCCGTACAAGCGAACCGACCCCGACCGATCCCGTGAACGAGACCGCGTCCACCCGCTCGACAAGCGCTGCGCCGACCGCGCCACCGCCGGTGACCAGCGTGAACACGCCGTCCGGCAGCGCGTCCGCGAAGATCTCGGCCAGCCGCACCGCGACCGCCGGCGACTGCTCGGCCGGCTTGAGCACCACCGAGTTGCCGAACGCGAGCGCGGGCGCGGCCTTCCACAGCGGGATCGCGACCGGGAAGTTCCACGGCGTGATCAGGCCGGCGACGCCGTGCGGGCGGCGCCGGGTGTGCAGCAGCGAGGCGCCGTCGGCGGCCGGGTAGACGTCGCCTTCGGGCAGCAGCGTGGCCTGCGCGAAGTACCGCAGGATCGCCACGGCCCGGGCCACCTCGCCGGCGGCCTCCCCGACCGGCTTGCCCACCTCGCGCACGACGAGCGCGGACACCTCGCCCGCGTCGCCCGCGAGGGCGTCGGCGCAGGCGGCCAGCGCGGCCGCCCGCTCGGCGGCCGGGCGGCGGGCCCAGTCGGCACCGGCCACGCGCGCCCGCTCGACCGCCGCCGTCACCTCGGCGGCGCCGCTGTCCGGCACCTCCGCGACGAGGTCGTCCGGCGCCTGCGGCGAGCGGCTCTCGATGTAGTCCACGTTCATCCCCCTGTACCGACCACCGTGACCGGGTTGCGGAGAGTACCTACCCCCGCGACGTCGATCGTCACCACGTCGCCCGCCCGGAGCGTGAAGTCACGCTCCGGGACCACACCGGTGCCGGTGAGCAACACGACGCCCGCGGGAAAGTCCAGCGCCCGCGTCAACCAGGAGACCAGATCCTCGGGGTACGGGCCAGCCGGGCGGTCGATGTCTCGGCGGCCCACGCCTCGGCGCCGTCCCGGTCCACCCGCACCGCCACCGGGAACGGTCCCGGTCCCGCCTCCCACACCGGCACGATCGCCGGGCCGAGCGCGCAGGAGCGGGCGTATACCTTGGCCTGCGGCAGGTAGAGCGGGTTCTCCCCTCGATCGAGCGGCTGCTCATGTCGTTGCCGACCGTGTACCCGAACACCTCGCCGGCCGCGTTGACGACCAGGCCCAGCTCCGCCTCGGGCACGTCCCACCCGGAGTCGGCGCGGATGCCGACCGGCTCGCCGTCGCCGACAACCCGCTCGGCGGTCGCCTTGAAGAAAATCTCGGGACGGGCAGCGGCGTACACGTGGTCGTAGAGCCCGGCGTGCCCGGCCTGCTCCGACTCCTCCCGCCGCCCCTCGCGGCTACGCTGGTACGTGACGCCGGCCGCCCACACCTCCTGCGCGTCGACCGGCGCTCGCAGCGGCGCCCACTCGACCGGCTCGGCGGCGGCCTCGTACCTGGCACGTGCTTCGGCCAGCGGCAGCGCGAGCAGGTCGGCGAGGCTGGCGCCGAGCGCGGCCAACCGCCCTTCACGGTCCACGGCCCAGCCGTCCCGGGTACGTACAAGTCGTGTCACGGTGTCCCCTTTCCGCTCGCTAGTATTGCCTCCTTGTGATCGACTTCGACAGGGCCGCTCTTGAGCGCTTCCGCTCGCGCGTCCGCGGCTGCCTTGTCGGCGGTGCGGTGGGCGACGCGCTCGGGGCGCCGGTGGAGTTCATGCACCTGGACCGGATTCGCGACGAGTACGGGCCGGACGGCCTCACCGACATCGTCACCGGCGACTCCGGCGTCGCGCTGGTCACGGACGACACGCAGATGACCCTCTTCACCGTCGACGGCCTGATCCGCGCCTCGGTGCGTGCCGACCGCGGGGTCGTCCATCCGCCGTCGGTGGTGTACCGCGCGTACCTGCGCTGGCTCGACACCCAGCGCCTCCCCGCACCACCGCCGGACGTGAGCGGCTGGCTCGCCGCCCAACCGTGGCTGTACAACCGCCGCGCCCCCGGCAATGCCTGCCTCTCCGGCCTCAGCTCGCCGGGCATGGGCACCCCGCACCAGCCGAAGAACCCGGATTCCAAGGGCTGCGGCACGGTCATGCGCTCCGCCCCCTTCGGCCTCTACCCGCAGCCCTCGGCGACACCGGAAGCCGTCTTCGACCTGTCCGTGAAGTGCGCCACGCAGACCCACGGCCACCCGACGGGCTACCTGGCGGCCGGCGCGTTCGCCGCGATCATCCGCACCCTGGTGGACGGCGAGGACCTGCGCGCGGCGGTCACCGTCGCGCTCGACCTGCTCGCCACCCGCACCGGCCACGAGGAGACCACGGCCGCGCTGCGGTCCGCCCTTGTGGCCGCGGACGACAACCCGCGCTCCCCCGACGCGATCGAACGGCTCGGCGGCGCCTGGATCGCCGAGGAGGCGCTGGCCATCGGCGTCTACTGTGCACTGTCCTACCCGGACCCGGCCGAGGTACGCGAGGCGCTGCTGCTGTCCGTCAACCACTCCGGCGACAGCGACTCGACCGGCTCGATCTGCGGCAACATCCTCGGCACCTGGCATGGCGAGACCGCGCTCCCGCCCGACTGGGTCGCGGTGGTCGAGGGCCGCGGCGCGATTCTCGAACTCGCCGACGACTGGGCCATGGAGCAGACCCAGTCCCCCCAACTTCACGGCGACCACGGCCCGTACACCGAATGGCTCCGCCGCTACCCCGCGTAAGGGCCCGTATGGTGGTGGCGTGCGAATCGCGTTCGGGGCGGACGACGACAACGAGACCACCCGGGCGGTGGTCGACTACCTGTCGGGGCTCGGCGAGGTCGTCCGCGTCGACGCCTCCCAGCCGTGGCCGGAGATCGGCGCCGGCGTCGGGCGGGCGGTGACCGGCGGCGACGCGGACCTCGGCGTGGTCATGTGCTGGACCGGTACCGGCACGGCCATCGCCGCCAACAAGGTCCCCGGCGTCCGCGCCGCGCTCGCCTGGGAGCCGTGGATCGCCACCGGCGCCCGCCGCTGGAACGACGCCAACGTCCTCGCCATGAGCCTCAAGCGCCTCGCCCCGGACGTCGCGGTCGAGGTCGCGCGCGCGTTCTTCGAGACGCCCGAGCCCGACCCCGACGAGGCCGAGAACATCGCCCTCCTGTCAAAGCTCGACCGCGACTAGAGATCTCTCGGGGTCGGGGCGGGGTCGGTCGAGGGCCGGAGGTCCCAGATCCCGCGTTGGCGGGATCGCATCATCGCCTGATCGGATCGGAACGCGCAGCGATCGTGGTACGCAACGGCCCCCAGAGGGGCCGCTACGTACCATGATCTGCCGGATTGCGCCCGGTCGCGGCGCCAGCTTGGTGGGCGGGCCGTGGCCGCACCGCCGGCCGCGCTGGGTCCAGCCTCGGACCCCGCCTTGATCGGCGCGTGCGCGGCAGGTGGGCCGCGGGCTCACGGCCGGCTATGCCGGCCCGGGGTTGGCTTGTGTATCGCGGAGGGTGAGGCCGCGGGAGCAGCGGTCCGGACCACGGCGAGCGTCGCGGTAGCGCTTGCCAAGATTTCCAACTACTCGAAAGCCGACACCGTCTAGTTCGAAATTTTCGTCGGTCTATTGGCTTCTTGCAGTCATCGGCGTTAATCTGTCGGCCAACACGCGGCTGACACGCAGCCGCAACATCGCAGTAAACGTGGCCGGCTCACGCCGAGAACCCCGGCCGCGCACCCCACAACGCCCGGTGGCCGCGGACGCCGGGCCCAACCCCCACGTGCCCCGCAGACCTCGCGCCCCCACCCGCGGCGGCTCGGCGAGCCGTCGCGCCCGTACCCGGGAGATCCCATGGTGCGTTCTGGCCGTCGCCGTACCCTCTATACCGCCCTGGCCTCGCTAGCGGCCGTCGTCGTGAGCCTCCTCGTCGCGCCCCCGCCGGCGCAGGCGGCCGCGTACTCCGTCCTCGTCTTCTCCAAGACCACCGGCTTCCGGCACGACTCGATCCCGGCCGGCATCGCCGCGATCCAGCAGCTCGGCACCGCCAACGACTTCACAGTGGACACCACAGAGGACGGTGCCGCGTTCACCGACGCCAACCTGGCGCGGTACGCCGCGGTCATCTGGCTCTCCACCACGGGTGACGTGCTCGACGCCACCCAGCAGTCCGCGTTCGAGCGGTACATCCGAAGTGGACGCGGATACGTGGGCGTCCACGCGGCGGCCGACACCGAGTACGGCTGGAGCTGGTACGGCGGCCTCGTCGGCGCCTACTTCGCCTCGCACCCGGCCAACCAGACCGCCACCGTGAAGGTGGAGGACCCGGCGCACCCGTCCACGTCGCACCTGCCGGCGCGCTGGTCCCGCTTCGACGAGTGGTACAACTTCCAGTCCAACCCGCGCAGCTCGGCACACGTGCTGGCCAGCCTGGACGAATCCACGTACACGCCGGGCGCCGGCGCGATGGGCGCGGACCACCCGACCGCCTGGTGCAAGACGTACGACGGCGGCCGCTCCTGGTACACCGGCGGCGGGCACACCAACGAGGCGTTCGCGGACGCGGCGTTCCGGCAGCACCTGCTCGGCGGCATCCAGACCGCGGCCGGCGTGGTGAGCGGCGACTGCGCCGCCGCGCAGACCAGCAGCTTCGAGAAGGTGACGCTGGACAGCAACACCAACAACCCGATGGAGCTCGACGTCGCGCCGGACGGCCGCGTCTTCTACGTCGAGCGGGACGGCCGGGTCCGCGTCATCAAGCCGGACACCCAGACCACCGTCACGGCCGCGACGATCCCGGTCTTCACGGGGAACGAGGACGGCCTGCTCGGCATCGTGCTCGACCCGGCGTTCGCCACGAACCGCTGGGTGTACCTCTACTACGCGCCCAACGGCGGCGCGGCCCGCAACGTGCTCTCCCGCTTCACCGTCAACGGCGACACGCTCGACCTGGCCAGCGAGCGGATCCTGCTCCAGGTGAACACCCAGCGCAACACGTGCTGCCACGCGGGCGGGAGCATGACGTTCGACGGCGCCGGCAACCTCTTCCTGGCCACCGGCGACAACACGAACCCGTTCGAGTCCGGCGGGTACACGCCGATCGACGAGCGGTCCGGGCGGCAGGACTTCGACGCCCAGCGCTCCTCCGGCAACACCAACGACCTGCGGGGCAAGGTGCTGCGCATCAAGCCGCAGGCGGACGGCACGTACACGATCCCGTCCGGCAACCTCTTCGCGCCGGGCACCGCGCAGACCCGGTCGGAGATCTACGCGATGGGGCTGCGCAACCCGTTCCGGATCGGTACCGACCCGCGCAACAACGTGCTGTACGTCGCCGACTACGGACCGGACGCCGGGCAGTCCAACGCGGACCGCGGACCGGGCAACACCGTCGAGTGGAACATCGTGCCGCAGGCCGCCAACCTCGGCTGGCCGTACTGCACCGGGCAGAACGCCGCCTACCGCGACTACACGTTCCCGTCCGGGCCGAGCGGGCCGGCGTTCAACTGCGCCGCCCCGGTCAACAACTCCCCCAACAACACCGGCCTGACCAACCTGCCGCCGGTGCAGCCGGCCACTGTGGACTACGACTACGACGGCAACCCGCGCTTCCCGGAGATCGGGGGCGGCGGCGCGCCGATGGGCGGCCCGGTCTACCGGTACGACCCGGCGCTGGTCAGCTCGCGCAAGTGGCCGGCGTACTTCGACGGCAAGGCGCTCTTCGGTGAGTGGAACCAGAACAAGATGTACACGATGCAGGTGACGCCGGACGGGCGTTCCCTTGTGGACATCAACCAGCTCCTCACCGGCATGTCGACGATCCGCCCGATGGACTTCGAGTTCGGGCCGGACGGCGCGATGTACCTCATCGAGTGGGGCACCGGCTTCGGCGGCAACAACGACGACTCGGGCGTGTACCGGATCGACTACCGCAACCTCGACCCGGCCCCGATCGCCCAGGCCGCCGGCACGCCGACGAGCGGGCGGACGCCGCTGACGGTGCAGTTCTCCAGCGCCGGCTCGCGCGATCCGGACGGGCAGCCGGTCACGTACTCGTGGACGTTCGGCGACGGCGGCACCTCGACCGCGGCGAACCCCAGCCACACGTACACGGCGAACGGCAACTTCACCGCCCAGCTCACCGTGCGCGACCCGGGCGGCCGTACCGCCGTCGCGAACGTGCCGATCACGGTCGGCAACACCGCGCCGACGGTGACGCTGACCGCACCGCCCAACGGCGGGTTCTTCGACTGGGGCAACCAGATCGACTACACCGTCACGGTCACCGACCCCGAGGACGGCACGATCGACTGCTCCCGGGTGGTGCTCCAGTACTCGTTCGGCCACGACGAGCACGCCCACCCGATCCAGCAGGCGACCGGCTGTAGCGGGCGGATCCAGACGTCGCAGGCCGGCGGGCACGACGCGGACGCGAACATCTTCGCCGTCCTCGAGGCCACGTACACCGACCGCGGCGGCGCGGGCGGCAGCGCGGCGCTGACCGGCCGCTCACTGATCCAGCTCCAGCCGAAGCGGAAGCAGGCCGAGTACTTCTCGGCGACCGGCCGGGTGGCCGGCGCGCCCACCGGCGGCACCGCGGGCGTGCAGCGGGAGACGACAAGCGACCCGCAGGGCGGCTTCCAGAACATCGCGTTCGTCGAGAACGGCGACTGGTGGTCGTTCGCGCCCACCAACCTGACGAACATCACCTCGGTACGGCTGCGGGCGGCCTCGGCCAACGGCGCCGGCACCGTCGAGGTGCGCGGCGGCTCCACGACCGGCCCGCTGCTCGGCTCGGCCGCGGTCCCGAACACCGGCGGCTGGCAGTCCTACGTGGACGTCAACATCCCGCTGTCCGCCAGCACCGCCACCCAGCAGCTCTACTTCATCGCCCGGTCCGCCGCCGGCACACCGGCCGGCACCGCGCTGGTGAACGTCAACTGGGTCGACTTCGTCGGCTCGGGAGTCGGGGTCAACGACCCGCAGGCGCCGCTGTCCCGCAACGTCCACCTCTTCTACTACCCGTGGTACGGCAGCCCGTCGGTCAACGGCAGCTACCGCCACTGGCAGCAGGGCGGCCACACCCGCCGAACGACATCGGCGCGAACCTCTACCCGACGCTCGGCACGTACGACTCCGGTGACTTCGCCGGCGCGGTCGCGCAGCACATGAGCTGGATCCGGCAGTCCGGCGCGGGCGTGATCGTGTACAGCTGGTGGGGCCAGAACTCGTACGAGGACCAGCTCGCGATGGGCGTGCTCAACGCCGCCCAGCAGCAGGGCATCAAGGTCGCCTGGCACCTGGAGCCGTACGCCGGGCGGACCGCCGCCTCGACGGTCGCGGACATCAACTACATCAACACCCGGTACGGCTCGCACCCGGCGTTCTTCAAGTCGGCCGAGCACAACAACAAGGCCGTCTTCTACGTCTTCGAGAGCCTCAACATCGCGGACTGGACGGCACTGGACCAGGTCACGGCCAGCAACATCGTCCTGGCGCAGACCACCGACACCTCGAAGATCGCCCACTTCTCCGGCATGTTCACCTACGACGCGATCGCCGCGACGACCGCGCCGGGCTGGGAGAACGCCGGCGAGTACGCGAAGGCGAACGGCCTGATCTGGGCACCGTCGCTCGGCCCCGGCTACATCGACGACCGAGCGGTGCCCGGCAACACCACCCCGACGCTGGCCCGCAACAACGGCGCCACGTACGACCAGGTGTGGAACAACGCCCTCGACCCGACCAAGGGCGGCGTGCCGACCTGGGTCTCGGTCACCTCGTTCAACGAGTGGCACGAGGGTTCGACGATCGAGCCGGCCGACTCCACGCCGCCGTCCGGGTTCGGGTACGAGACCTACGACGGTGCGTACGGCAAGACCGGCGCCGCCGCGGAGACCGCGTACCTGGAGCGGACCGCGTTCTGGACGGCCGAGTTCGAGCGGCGGCGCACCGGTACCGGCGGCGGGCTCGTCGCCGACCCGGCGAGCGTGGCGTTCGGCAACCAGGACGTGAACACCACCAGCGCCGCGCGGCCGGTGACGATCCGCAACACCGGCACGTCGGCGGTCTCGCTCTCCGGGGTGACGGTCACCGGCGACTTCGCCCAGACCAACAACTGTGGTACCAGCCTCGCGGCCGGCGCCACGTGCACGGTGAACGTCACGTTCCGGCCCACGGCGGCGGGCAACCGCACCGGCGTGCTCACGGTCGGCTCCGTGACCGTCGGCCTGTCCGGTACCGGTACCACCCCGAGCGGTGGCAACCTGGCGGCCGGCAAGCCGGTGACCGCGACGAGCTCGCAGGGCGGCTTCCCGGCGGGCAACGCGGTCGACGGCAACGCGGGCAGTTACTGGGAGAGCGCCAACAACGCGTTCCCGCAGTCGCTGACGGTCGACCTGGGCGCGTCGGTCAACACCAACCGGCTGGTGCTGAAGCTCCCGCCGGCCTGGGGCGCCCGCACCCAGACGCTGTCGGTGCTCGGCTCGACCGACGGCTCGTCCTACTCCACAGTGGTCGCCTCGGCGGCGTACAACTTCAACCCGGCGACGGCCAACACGGTCACGATCCCGCTGACGTCGGCGTCCCGCCGGTACATCCGGCTGACGTTCACCGCTAACACCGGGTGGCCGGCCGCTCAACTGTCCGAGTTGGAGGTGTACGGCGGCACCACCACACCGGCGCCCGCGCTGACCGTGTCGCCGTCGAGTGTGTCGTTCGGCAGCCGGACGGTCGGTACAGGTGGGCCGGCGTCGCCGGTGACCGTCACGAACACCGGTACGGCGGCGGCCAGCATCACCGGCATCACCGCGACCGGCGACTTCGCGCAGACCAACACCTGCGGTACGAGCCTGGCCGCCGGCGCGTCCTGCACGGTGAACGTGACGTTCACGCCGACCGCCGCGGGCAGCCGCACCGGCACGCTCTCGGTGGCGTCGAACGCGCCGGGCAGCCCGCACACTGTCGCGCTGTCCGGCACCGGTACGACCGCCAACACCAACCTGGCGGCGGGCAAGCCGGTGACCGCGACGACCACGCAGGGCGGCTTCCCGGCCGGGAACACGGTCGACGGCAACGCGTCGTCCTACTGGGAGAGCGCGAACAACGCGTTCCCCAGTCACTGACGGTCGACCTGGGCAGCGCGCAGTCGGTCTCCCGGATCGTGCTGAAGCTGCCACCGGCCACCGCGTGGCAGACCCGGACACAGACACTGTCGGTGCTCGGGTCCACCAACAACACGACGTACTCCACAGTGGTCGGATCGGCCGGGTACACGTTCAACCCGGCGACCGGCAACACGGTGACCATCACGTTCCAGGGCACGAGCCAGCGGTACCTGAGGCTCACCTTCACCGGTAACACCGGTTGGCCCGCGGGGCAACTGTCCGAACTGGAGGTATACGCTCAGTAGTCTGAGAGGCCGGGCCGTCGTGGGGGCGGCCCGGCGCTCATCTCCACGACCAGCGGCCGGTGGTCGGAAAAGGGCACCCGCGGCGTCTCCGCGGTCCCCTCGCCCGACCACCGCGCTCCCCCACGGCGGTCCAGCAGCACATGGTCGAGCTGGACCCGCGGCTGCCAGGCCGGGAAGGTCGGCACCCGGGCCAGCGGCCGCCACCCCGAGACGAGCGCCGCCACGCGGGCCGGCATGTTGAGATCGCCGAGCAGCAGCCGCGGCGACGGGAGCCGGCGCAGCGCCCGCACCACCAGGCGCAGCTGGGCGGCATTCCACGCGGGTACGAACGACAGGTGCGTGGTCGCGACGGTGAACGGCCCGTCCGGCCCCTCGACGACCGCGGCGAGCATGACCCGCGGCTCGTCCCGCAGCCACAGGAAGCGCCCGCCCGGCCCGGGCGGTTTGTGGGCCGGGCTAGCCTCGCCCACCGCGGCCGCGAAGGGTCCGTCCCCTTGACCTTGGCCCCTTCGGGGCCAGGACCGGCGAGCGCAGCGGCGCGCCGGTCAGCCGGGTGACGTGCCACGACCGCACCGGCCAGCGGCTGACCAGGCCCACCCCGAAGCTCGGCTCGTCGGCGCCGTCCTCGTCGTCGGTCAGCCGGCGGTAGGTCTCCCCCGGCGTGCCGATCAGCGCGGGCGCGAACCGGCAGGTGACCGCGCCGCTCGCCTCGGCGGCGACCTGCGTGAGGTCGATGTGGCCGCTGCGCGGCTGCCCGCGGTCGACCTCCTGCATGCCGAGCACGTCGGCGTCGAGCGCGGCGACCGCCGAGCGGAAGCGCTCCCGCTCCACCTCGCCGTCGTCGAGCGACCTCCCGTGCAGCACGTTGAACGTGGCCAGGCGCACGGGTTCCAGCCTACGGGGTCGCGATCCGCCCGTCGCGCGCTCTTACTATGAACAAAGTTAACTGATAAGCTTCCTGCCCAATCGATAAGGATGATTGGGGTTGTCATGCGCGTTCGGCGTCTTGTGTTAGCCCTGGTGACAGGGGTGGCGGCAGCGGTTGTCGCCGGGATCGGCCTCGCGCCGAACGTCGGGGCGGCGCCCCAACTGCTCGTGGTCTGCAACGCGCCGGCGTGGGCCGAGGGCAACACGTACCCGGCCGGCGCGCAGGTGGTCTACAGCCTCCGGCTCTACCAGGCGCTGGTCACGCACACCGCGCACCCGGGCGCCGGCTGGAACCCGGCGGCCACTCCCTCGCTCTGGCGCGACCTCGGCGCCTGTGACGGACAGCCGCCGCCGACGCCGACCCGTACCCCCTCGGCCACGCCCACGCCCACGCGGACTGCCACCCCTCACCGACCCCGACGCGGACCGCGTCGCCCACCCCGACCACACCGGCGCCGACCGGCGGGACCTGCGCGGTCAAGTCGCGGCCCGGGGCAAGGTGCTTCACGGGTACTGGGAGAACTGGGACGGCGCCGCGAACGGCGTGCACCCGCCGCTGGGCTGGATCCCGATCACCGACGCGCGGATCCGCCAGCACGGCTACAACGTGATCAACGCGGCGTTCCCGGTGATCCTCTCCGACGGCACCGTGCTGTGGCAGGACGGCATGGACGCCGGGGTCAAGGTGGCCACGCCGGCTGAGATGTGCGCGGCCAAGGCGGCCGGCCTCACGATCCTCATGTCGATCGGCGGTGCCACAGCCGGCATCGACCTGTCGTCGTCCGCGGTGGCCGACCGGTTCGTCGCCACGATCGTGCCGATCCTCAAGCGGTACAACTTCGACGGCATCGACATCGACATCGAGACCGGCCTCACCGGCAGCGGCAACATCAACCAGCTCTCCGCCTCGCAGGCCAACCTGATCCGCATCATCGACGGCGTGCTCGCCCAGATGCCGTCGAACTTCGGGCTCACGATGGCGCCGGAGACCGCGTACGTGACCGGCGGCAGCGTCACGTACGGCTCGATCTGGGGCGCGTACCTGCCGATCGTCAAGAAGTACGCGGACAACGGCCGGCTGTGGTGGCTCAACATGCAGTACTACAACGGCAGCATGTACGGCTGCTCCGGCGACTCGTACGCGGCCGGCACCGTGCAGGGCTTCACCGTGCAGACCAACTGTCTGAACAGCGGGCTCGTCATCCAGGGCACGACGATCCGGGTCCCGTACGACAAGCAGGTGCCGGGACTGCCCGCCCAGCAGGGCGCCGGTGGCGGGTACATGTCGCCGAGCCTGGTCAGCCAGGCGTGGAACTCGCACTCCGGGCAGCTCAAGGGCCTGATGACCTGGTCGATCAACTGGGACGGCTCGCGCAACTGGACCTTCGGCGACAACGTCCGCTCGCTCCAGGGCCGCTGAGTTGAAGAGGGGCGTCCCTTGTGGGCGCCCCTCTTCACATTCATGATCGCCAGCTGTACGGCCGCGTCGGTATAGTGACGGTGCGCGAAGGCGATCACGAAAGACCCCCGGGGACGCGCCATGAGAACGCAGCGGAAGACGTCTCGCCGGGTCGGTCTGGTCGCCTCGCTGGCCGCGCTGCTGGTGGCTGCCGCCTGCACCAGCGACCGTGACCCTTCCCCGGGTCCAGCGGGCCAAGCCCGAGCGATACGCGCCCATCGGTCCTGGCATGGACGCTGGCCGCCGCGACGGCCCTCGGCCACCCGAAGAACGTGGGCGGCGTCGCCGTCGCGTACCTGGTCGAGGCCAAGGAACTGTACCTGATCGGCATGGACCCCAAGACCGGGAAGGAGCTGTGGCGCCAGCTCGCCTCGCCCGGCCAGATCACTCCCGGCATCCCGGTGACGGTGCAGGACGTCGACGACAAGGTCGTCTACATGCGGCCGGAGCGCGGCGACCCCAGGTTCACCCGGCTGGTGATCGCCGACCCCAAGACCGGAGCGGACATCGTCGTGAGTGGACCGGCGATCGTCTCGTCCAGCCTCAGCAGCTGCGGAGCGGACGTGTGCACGACGGCCAGGCGGAGCGTCAACGCCCGCGGCACCCTGCACCGGCTGCGCGTCGCGGACGGGAAGCTGGCCGAAGAGCCGGCGCAGGCCGCGATCCCGGCGGGCGCGCGAAGCATCGGCGACGGTGGGCTGCTCGACCTTGGCATCCGCAGTCCGCAGCGCGAGGAGTTCGCCCTCTTCAGCGACAACAAGGTGCGTTGGAGGATCCCGGTCACCGACGCCTTCCCACCCGGGTACAGCACCGACTACGGCTGGCGCTTCCACCACTACGAGAGCCAGAAGCTGATCGTCGGAAACATCTACCCGGACGTGAAGCGGGCGCCGGACTCCAGCTTCACCCGGCAACTCGAGGGCCGCGCCGCGGCGGCCGGCATCTCCACCGTGGACGGCTCGGTCCTGTGGAAGGAGCCCGGCGCCGACCTCTTCTGCCGCGGCGCGATCGACGTGGAAGATCCGGCTACAGAGGATCTCATTCCCGTCCGCTGCCGGTACCGGGGTATCGAGACGTACGACGGCAAGACCCGACAGGTGAGCCACCGCGACCTGAGCGTCACCGTGGAAGGCTTCTCCCCCACCACGGGCAAGACCACCTGGACTGTGGACGCCGGCCCGGCCGACCTGCTGGTCGAGCCCGGCAACGGACAGGTCACGGCCGGACGCACCACGGTCATGGCCCGCTTCGGGGCTGAGCCTCTCGCCATCGACATTGCGACGGGTAAGACCACGGTGCCCGCCTCGGACGCCACCTTCTGGTGCCCGCGCAAGGTCGAATTCAAGTACCGGGTACCCATGCGAATCCTGGGCGACCTGATCTACGACCGCTACGGCGAGGCGATCACGAGCATCTGCGACACAAAGGGCGAGCCGGCGACCCAGCCACCGCCGTCGAGCGTGACCCGGTCCGTCGGCACCAACTTCGACGACATCACCATCGTCGCCACCAAAGAGGGCTTCACCGCCTACCGGACCGAGCCCGCGTAGCGAGCCCGTCGCGCGCTCGCCTTACGGAAAACCACGCTCTTGACGCATGGGGTCATATCGATGACCCTGATGTTCAGTAACCGCCTCTTCGGCGCTGTGGCGGCCCTTCGCGGGTCCGCCTCGGGCGGTGCCTTCACCATCGCCCGACGCCTGGAGGTGTCATGTCGCAGTACTCCCTTGTCCGGACGCGACCACGCAGAGCCCTCGCCGCGGCTCTAGCCGTGGTCGTCGCCGGCCTGCTCGGCGCGGTCGCCATCGCCCAAGGGCGGGCGGACGCGGCCGGTCCCCTGATTTCCCAGGGCAAGCCCGCCACCGCGTCCTCCGCCGAGGGCGACGGCCTGGCCGCTGCCTTCGCGGTCGACGGCAACCCGGGCACGCGCTGGTCCAGCCTGTTCAGCGATCCACAGTGGATCCAGGTGGACCTCGGGCAGACCGCCGCGATCGACCAGGTGACGTTGGTCTGGGAGGCGGCGTACGCGAGCGCCTTCCGGATCGAGACCTCGACCAACGGCACCACCTGGACGCAGATCTACGCGACCACGACCGGCACCGGCGGCACGCAGACGCTCGCGGTGAGCGGCTCCGGCCGGTACGTGCGGATGTACGGCACGGCCCGGGCGATCGGCTACGGGTACTCGCTCTGGGAGTTCCAGGTCTTCGGCACGATCGGCGGCGCCCCCACGACGCCACCGACAAGCCAGCCGCCGACCAGCCAGCCGCCGCAGGGCGGGACGGTCATCTCGGAGTTCAAGAACGTGACCGCCTCCTCGTACGAGGGTGGCAACGCGCCGGCGGCCGCGCTCGACGGGCGGACGGCGACGCGCTGGTCCAGCCAGTTCAGCGATCCACAGTGGATCCAGGTGGACCTGGGCGGAGCGGCCACGATCACCGGGGTGACGCTGGTGTGGGAGGCCGCGTACGCATCGTCGTACCGGATAGAGACCTCGACGAACGGCACCACCTGGACCCAGGTCTACGCCACGACGGCCGGGCGGGGCGGCACCGAGCGGCCGGCCGTGACCGGCAGCGGGCGGTACATCCGGCTGACCGGCACCGCGCGGGCGACCGGCTACGGGTACTCGCTCTGGGAGTTCCAGGTGTTCGGCACGGTGAACACCGAGGCGAGCACGCCGCCGCTGCTCTCCGGCCCGACCCGCCCGCCGGGCACGACCGGGCAGTTCCAGCTCAGCGCGCCGGCCAACGGGGCGATGGTCACGACCACGCGCCGGCCGCCGCTGTCCTGGGCCGCCGTCGGCGGCGCGGCCCGCTACCAGGTGTGGCTCAACGTCAGCCGTACCGACTACGACTTCGCCGCCTCGGGCAACCTCATCGACGTGTACACGAAGGTCGCCGAGCCGACCGGCACCAGCTACACGCCGACCTGGGACATCGCCGACCGGTGGACCTACAAGTGGTACGTGGTCGCGGTCAACGGCGCGGGCGGCACCGTCGCCACCTCGAACATCCGGCAGTTCAGCCTCTACGTGCCCACGCTGGAGGCGGTCGCCGACGGCGTCGGGATCGTGAACGGCGCGCGCGACCTCAACCGCAACGGCGCGATCGAGCCGTACGAGGACTGGCGGCTGCCGGTCGAGTCGCGGGTCAGCGACCTGCTCGGGCGGATGACGCTCGAGGAGAAGGCGTACCAGATGTTCTACAACGCGCAGCTGTTCGCCCAGGCGGGCTGGCACTTCGGGCCGGCCGGCGCGGCCGACCTGCACGCCAACCTGCTGCGGTCGAGCGGTACCCGGCTGGGCATCCCGTTCATCTCGGCTGGTGACACGATCCACGGGTACCAGACCACCTACCCGACGCAGAGCGCGCTGGCCGCGGGGCGCAACTACCCGCTGGACTACAAGCTCGGCGACATGCAGCGGCGGGAGCAGCTCGAGGTGGGTACGCGCGGCGTGCTCGGGCCGCTCGCCGAAGTGGGCACGAAGGTGCTGTACCCCCGCATCCAGGAAGGGAACGGGGAGAGTGCCGAGGTCGCGGCCGCGCAGGTGCGGGCGCTTGTCTCCGGACTTCAGGGCGGGCCGGAGCTGAACCCGCAGTCGGTGCTCGCCACGGTCAAGCACTGGCCCGGCGAGGGCGCGGGCGGCGAGGCGCTGATCGTCTTCGACGCCGTCACGATCAAGTACCACATGATCCCGTTCCGGGCCGCGATGGAGGCCGGCGCGGTCAACATCATGCCCGGGTACGCGGGCAGCTCGTACCTCGACCCGGGTGGCCCGGGTGCGGGCGACAGCGCGCCGATCCTCAACTACCTGCGGCAGAACCTCGGCTACACCGGCCTCATCACCACCGACTGGCTCCCGTCCGGCTCCTGGGTCGGTGCCGCGCGGGCCGGCTCGGACGTGATGGGCGGCGCCGACCCGGGCGCGCCGGGGTACAGCATCGGCACGTTCACCGCCGGTGTGCCGGCGGCCCGGATCGACGACGCGGTACGGCGGGTGCTGCGGCTGAAGTTCCAGCTCGGCCTCTTCGAGAACCCGTACGGCGACCCGGTCAACGGCCCGTACCGCTTCCACATGCCGCAGTACGCGGGGCTCGCCAACCAGGCGGCGCGGGAGTCGATGACGTTGCTGCGCAACAACGGCGTGCTGCCGGTACGCCTCAACGCCGGCGACAACATCGTGGTGGCCGGGCCGCGCGCCGCGGACACGTCGGCGTGCTGCATCTGGACCAGCTACTTCCACCAGGAGTACGGCTCGCAGACGTTCCTGGAGGCGATCCGGGCGCGAGCCGCGCGGGCCGGCGTCAACGTGTACCAGGACACCGGGCCGTCGCCGAAGCTGGCGGTGGTGGCGGTCGGCGAGAGCTCGTACACCCACGGCACCAACTGGGTGAAGGAGCAGCCGTACCTGCCGCCTGACCAGCTGGCCGTCATCCAGAACTTCCAGCGGCAGGGCATCCCGGTCGTCGTCCTGCTGGTCATGCCCCGGCCGTACGTGATCAGCGAGTGGCACGAGCTGTCCAGCGCGCTCGTCGTCACGTACCGCGCCGGCGAGGAGATGGGTCCGGCCGCGGCCGGCCTGCTCTTCGGCGACTACCAGCCGCGGGGCAAGCTCCCGTGGCAGCTGCCGCGCACGCTCGACCAGGTGCTGCGGCCGGGCGGCAGCGACGTGCTCGCGGACGCCAACGAGCAGTGGGACCTGCCGTACGACCTCGGCGCCACCGCCGCCCAGCGCAACGAGATCCGGGCACGGATCGACGCCGGGCAGCCGGTACCGACGAACTACGGCAACCCGCTGTACCCGTTCGGGGCCGGCCTGACAGCGTTCTGACCGGTGTGGACGGGGCGGGCGCCCCTCTCCTTAGGGGCGCCCGCCCTCTACGCTCAGCGTCGTGAAAGAGCCCCAGGACACGCCGACGGCCCGGCTGGCGCTGCGCGTCGGCACGCCAGAGCTCGACGCGGCGGCGGAGGCGCTGGCCAAGCACGTCGGGGAGAAGCGGATCGACTCCGCCGAGTACGAGCGGCGGATGGAGGCAGCCAAAACGACGACGACACAGGGCGAGCTGCTCCAGATCTTCGCCGACCTCCCGGCGCCCCACCCCGACCTGCCTGGCGTTCCCGAGCCGCTGCCGCTGCGCAAGACGGGCGACGGCGACGACGACATCCCCATCTACGCGGCCGCCTGCGCCCTCGCGATCCTGCTCGGCGAGCCGGTCGCGATCGTGCTCGCCATCGTCTACGACGCGTGGTGGCTGATCGCGATCCCAGTCGCCTTCTGCGTCCTCCTGGTCACCGGCGTCGCCATCCACGACCGCCTCCGCCGCCACTAGATCTTTCAGGGCCGGGGTCACATTCAATTTCTTGAGACAAGGTATTTGCCCCGGTCCGCGCCAGTCGCAGACCGTATGCTCCCGCGGGCACCGCGCAGGTCGGCGCCTCGCTAGCGCTCGCCGAAATCCCCGACCTCCGCTGCCACGTCCGCGGTCCAAGCCCAAACCCCAACCCGGGACCGCCGTCGGACGAGGAGCAAGGAGGTGGGTGCGGGCTGGGTGTACGCGAGAGATCGCCGCGCTGCTGGCGGCGCTGCGGGAGGCGGTGTCGGCGATCGCGCAGCGGCTCGACGCTGTACTTTGACAACGTTTGACACGAGGAGGATGACGATGGGCCTGGCGGAGCGGCGAGCGGCACTGGCGTTCAGCACCGAGGAGTACCCGGGGTGGAGGAGCAAGTTCGATCAGGCCGCCTGCTTCGAGGTGCCGGTCGAGGTCGCCTGGGACGAGCTGGCGGTCGACGGTTACGCCGACGACTATTCGGCGTTCTTCACGAAGGTGTACTTCAGGCCGCTGGCCGAGGCGCTGGCCGCGATCACTATCGATGACCTCGGCAAGGACGCCCTGAAGGCGGGCTGAAGAAGATCGTCGTCAGGAACTCGGGTCAGTACTACAGCGACAGCGGCTTCACGTTCGTCGACGGTGTGCTGACGGTCGACCACCAGGCCCAGTCCAATGTGGAGTACTACGACGAGCGCGCCAAGCAGCTCCAGCGGCTCCTGGAGTCCGGCCTTTAAGTCACCGCGACCAACAGCGGCGGGTGAGGCCGCGGGAGCGACGGTCTGGACCACGACGGACGCCGCGGTAGCTCGAATGATGATTGAAGGTCACTGGCCGCGGAGGCGCAGCTGGCGGCCGGGCCAGCGGGCGCGGAGCCAGCGGTCGTGGCTGGCCATGACCACCGCCCCGGGGCTGATCCCCAGCGCCTCCTCCAGCTCGTCGCAGAGCCGGGGCGAGAGGTGGTTTGTGGGCTCGTCGAGCAGGAGCAGCTCGGGCGGGTCGGCCACCAGCAGGGCGAGGGCTAGGCGCCGCCGCTGGCCGACCGAGAGTTCGCCGACCGGCCGCGCGATGTCGCCTGGGCTTAGCAGGCCCAGAGACCGCAGGGGTACCGACTCCGCGCGCTCAAGGCCCAACGCCAGCTCGTACGTGTCCTGCGCGGTCCGATCTGGACGGTCGAACGCCGTGTCCTGGGTCAGCAGCCCCACCCGCAGCCCGCGCCGCCGCCGCACCTCGCCCCCGCCGTGCAGCCGGCTGGCTAGCACGGCGAGCAATGTGGACTTTCCGGTGCCGTTGGGGCCGGTGACCAGCAGCCGGTCGTCCGCGCGCAGGTCGAACCGGTCGAGGCTGAGCCGGCCCGGCACGCGCAGGTCGCGCACCGACACGAGCAGCCCGTCGGCGGCGGGACTGACCAGTGTGGACACCCGGAAGCGCAGCGGCTCGGGCGGCTTGCGCACCTGGTCGCGTTCGAGGTCCTGGAGGCGGCGGGCGGCGTTGCGTACCCGGCGGGAGACCTGCTGCTCGACGCGGTTGCCCATCGTGCCGTACGACATCTTGTTGTTGTCCTTCGGCGGCCGCCCGTATCCGACCTGGTGCGCGGTGACCGCCACCGCGTGCCGCAGCTCGCCCAGCTCCTCCTGCTCCTCGGCGTAGCGGCGCTGCCACCGTTCCCGTTCGGCGCGCTTCGCGGCCTGGTAGTCGGTGTAGTTGCCGCCGTACCGGGCGGGCCCGTCGACGGCGGGGTCGAGGTCGACGAGGTCGGTGCAGACGGCGTCGAGCAGCGTACGGTCGTGGCTGGCCAGCACCACCACGCCGGGCAGGCCGCGCAGTTGCTCCTCCAGGAAGGCGGCCGCCGCGTCGTCGAGGTGGTTGGTCGGCTCGTCCAGCAGCAGCGCCGACGGGCGGCGGATCAGCAGCGCGGCGAGGGCGAGCCGGCCGCGCTGCCCGCCGGAGATCGAGCCGAGCGTGCGGTCATACGCGAGATCGCCCACCCCGAGCCCGGCCAGCACCAGCCCGGCGCGGCGGTCGGCGTCCCAGGCGTCGGTCTCCTGGGCGCGGTCAAGCCGCTCGCCGTACTCGGTGAGCAGGTCCGCGTCCTCCGGCGTGGCGGCGAGCGCGGCGGTGAGCCGGTCCAGCGCGGCGAGCACGTCGCGGGCCTCGCGGAGCGCGTCGTCGACCACGTCCCGCACTGTCGCGGTGAGGTCGAACGGCATCTCCTGGTGCAGGTAGCCGAGGTCGGGCGGGCGGACCACGCTGCCGCCGTCGGGCTCGTCGACGCCGGCGAGGAGGCGGAGCAGGGTGCTCTTGCCCGTGCCGTTTTCGCCGATCAGGCCGATGCGGTGGCCGGGCGCGGCGACGAGGGACACGCCGTCGAGCACGCGACGCGCGCCGAACGTGCGGACGAGATCATTTGCGAGGAGGGGATGACGTGACACGGGACACCACCGCGGGATAGACACTTCCGCCCGCCGGGCAGTGCCTCGGGCGCGGGCGCGACAGGGTGTCTACGGATCACATCGCCGTCAACGGTAGCCACGCCGCCGCGCCCGCCGCAAACGATTAACCGAAGTAGCCACGGACACGGCCGTGTCCTCACTCGTTCCTCATCAGAACTTGATCTGCCGGCCGCTAACCTAGCGGCGAATTCTGACGTGGGGTTGAAACGTGACGCGGTGGGGGAAAGAAGGCCCCGTGGCTACGACGGTTGAGGCACGGACAAAGGTCCGTCAGGCGCGAGTTACCCTTCCCACGGCCTGGCTGGTTCTCCTCGGCCTGGCCAACGCGCTCTGTTTGGTCGCGGTGTGGCGGTTCTTCGTGCGCAGCGAGCGGGGGCAGCTGCTGGACACCGTCGCCCTGGAGGGGAACGCGATCGGCCAGGACCGCGTCGACGGTCTGGCCAACACGGTGCTCAACGCCGTCTCCCTGGCCTCGCTGGCCGTGGCGACGATCGTCGTCGCGGTGATCGCGCTGGCCCGGGGCGGGTACTGCTCACGCTGGTGGTCACCGCGTTCGTGGCTACCGCCAACGTGGTCACCCAGGTGCTCAAGCAGGGGCTCTACCGACCCGACTTCGGCGTAGACCCGGAACGGGTGACCGCCGGCAACAGCTTCCCCAGTGGCCACGCGACTGTCGCCATGTCCGTGGTCATCGCGCTCGTCCTGGTGGTACCGCCCCGGCTGCGCGGAATCGTCGCGATCCTCGGCGCCGTGTACGCGGCCGTGGCCGGCGTCGCCACCATGTCGCTCGGCTGGCACCGCCCCAGCGACGTCGCCGGCGCGGTGCTCATCGTCGGCGGCTGCGTCGCGCTCGCCGGCCTGCTGCTGGTGCTGGCGCACGGCCGGGAGGCCCGGGTGAAGGCCGACGACGCCCACCCGTTCGCCGTCACGTTGCTGATGATCGCGGCAGTGGTCCTGCTCCTGGCCGCGGCCGGCGCCTTCTGGCGGGTCAACGGCGTGGCCACGACACCGGTCGACGAGCTCCCCCGCGACACGCTGCTCACCGCGTACCTGGGCGCGGCCGCGGGCATCGCCGGCATCGTCTCGGCGGTCACCGGCCTCACGCTCGCCGCGATGCACCGCGTGGTCCCCTGGCGCATCAGCTGACTAGCTGACAGGCTGGCGTCGCGTCAGGCTCGCACCGACCGGGCCGCATCTCCGGGCGTCAGGCGCGCAGCGACCGGGCCGCACCTCCGGGCGTCAGGCTCGCAGCGACCGGTCCAGGAAGGCGGCGACCGTGCGGGCCAGCGCGACCCGGTGGTCGGCGAGCGAGTGGTCGGTCGGGAATAGGTGGTGCTCGAAGCGAGGCAGCGCCCCGAACGCCTCGACCACCGGCAGGTGGTGCTCCTCCGGCGGCGCGACCACGTCGAGGGCGGCGCCGATCAGCAGCACCGGGCGGTCGGCCAGGCGCGGGGCCAGCTCGCCCAGGCGACCCGACGCCCCGACCTCCTCCATCTCGTCGACGAGCGCCTCCGCGCTGGTACCCCGCAGCGGCAGCAGCTCCTCCTCGAAGGCGGCCACATACCCCGCCCGCACCTCAGGATCGGCCTGGCTGGCGGCGGCGCCCGCGCCGAAGTCGAAGGCCGCGATCGACGCGACCGCCTCCACCGACGGGTCGGCGGCGGCCGTGCGGAGCGCCGTGTACCCACCGAGGCTGTGCCCCACCAGCCCCAGCCGGGCGGGGTCGAGGCGGTGCGCCGCGGTGAAGGCCTCGTCGCGGACCGCGCGCACGACGAAGACGGCATCCTCGAACACGTTCCCCCACGACCAGGAGCCGCCGACACCCCACGAGCCGCGGTAGTGGAAGACCAGCGCGGCATACCCCGCGCGGCGCAACGCGTGGGCGAGGTCGAAGTTACGCTCGTTGCCCGGGAAGCCGTGCAGCAGCACCACAACCGGGTGCGGCCCGGGACCACCGGGCAGGTGGAGCACGCCGAGGAGCGTCTCGCCGCCACTCTCGAACGTCACCGGCCTCGTGCTGGCCGGCGGTGTCAGGTCGCCCGACGGGTCGGTCACCAGGAAGTCGGACATCCTCGGCAACCTAGCAGAGGGCCTACGCTCCTGGCATGCGAGCGCACGCACTCAACCCGATCCTCAACGTGAGCGACTTCGCGGCGACCATCCGCTGGTTCGAGACACTGGGCTGGGAGAAAGCCTGGGACTGGGGCGACCCGCCGACCTTCGGCGCGGTGCGCTCCGGCGCCTGCGAGATCTTCCTCTGCCAGGACGGCCAGGGCGGCCGAGGGCACGGCGGCGTGGCGGCGACCTTCGGCCCGGACGGCGACACGAGCGCCGACCGCGGCGTGTGGATGTCAGTCTGGGTCGACGACGTGGACGAGCTACACGCACACTGCGTCGCGTCCGGCATCGAGGTCGCCTGGCCCCCGACCGACATGCCGTGGGGCGTACGCGAGATGCACGTCCGACACCCGGACGGCCACGTCTTCCGCGTCAGCCACCCCACCCACGCCGAAGACCACCCACACCCGCATTAGAGACTTTCAGGATCGAGATCTGAGCTACCGCGACGTCCGCGGTGGTCCAGACCGCCGCTCCCGCGGCCTCACCCTCCGCGCTCCACAACCCAAACCCACGACCCACAGCTCCGCGTCCCACCTTGTTGCTGCCCTGGAGCCGGTTGCAAAAATGCCCGCCGACAACCTGCGTCGGGAAAATACGGCTGTGTCGACCGCTGGCCGCCGAGCGGCGGCAAGCGAGGGTCAACGCGACCCCTCATCTCATGCGAATCTGGCGATTCTGTCCCCGGCAGCAATAAGTGCTCACAAACCGCCCGAGCCCGGGGCGGACCCGAGTTCTGGATCTAGTCGACTTTCTGTCGTCAGGGCAGCAGAAAGTCGACTAGATCCAGAACTTTGCCGGGTCGCCCGCGAGGCGGGCAGACCCGGAAACATTCATGCGTTGCCGGGGTTGCGGTTACCCCATTTCTTGGCTCCGGCGGGGATCTCCGGCCTCCAGGATGGGGAAAGTGCGGGCTGCGTCGAATCTGATCGCTCAGCCGCCTCTGAACGCGGTTCCGGTCGCACTGGCAGCAACAAGCGGACCCAAAAGCCACTCGTTCCTTGATCGGCGCTACAGCCCGACGCCATAGCAGATCGTGGTATTTAGCTGTCGCTATAGGGGCAGCTAAATACCACGATCGCTAGCCTGCTCCGGCCGTAACGCGCCGATCAAGGGGAACCAGATTTCTGCGGTTGTGCGTCGCCCTTGCGTCCCCTGCGGTTATGCGTGAGGACGGGGTTCGTCGGGGCTTTGGGTGCGTTTTCCGTTGCTATAGCAACGGTTAGTGTTCACAAAGGCGCGGCGCCGGCTTGCAATGGTGGCGCCGGGCTACTCGGGTGGGAGGTGGGTCCAGGCGAGTTCGTTTCCGCGGGCGTGTGCGACGGTCGCTAGCCCGATCGCCGTGCAGCGCCAGCCGGCGCGGGTGCGTACCAGGCGGTGGGTGTAGTGGCCCCACACCTCCCACAGGGCGTCGCCCAGCGGGCGGGCCAGGCGGTTGAAGGCGTACCCCTTGGAGCGTGTGCTCGCCCGATCACCGTCCACGGTGATCGCGTGGTTGGTGCGCATGTGGAAGCTTGCCTTCTCCGCGTACAGGTTGCGCTCCCACCCACCGACCAGCTCGTCGGCGGTGATGCGTGCCGCCGGGCCGCCGCCCAGCGCGGCGAAGTCCACGTCCACCCGGTCGGTGAAGTAGGCCCGGCACCGCGCCCAGTCCTTGGCGTCCACCGCGTCGTCGATGCCGTCGAGCACCGCCCGGATCGCCTCCAGGTCGGCCGGTGACGCGGCCCGTGACGTGGCGGGCGGTGACGACGCCGAGGCCGGTGACGGTGCGACCATCGCCGCGCCGGCCACACCTATCGCGCCGGCCACCACGGCCCGTCGGGGCAGTTCACTGCTCTCCACCACTTTCTCCCATCAGGCGAGCATCAGGTGCGCGATCCACATCGCACGGGTTCACGCCAGCCACGCTAGGCGGGCTCCGGCGCCTCGCCGTTGTACGTTCTTGCGGACCTCGCGTACCCGCCCGGCGGGACACCCACCACGCGCCTGAAGTGCCGGGTGAAGTGGCTCGGATCGTAGAAGCCCGTGGCGTACGCCACCTCGGTCGCGCTCCGCCCGGCCAGCAGCAGCCGCCGAGCCAGCCCCACGCGGGCCTGGATCTGGTAGGCGTGCGGCGGCAACCCGTACTCGGTCGCGAATGTGCGCGCCAGGTGGTACGGGCTCAGGTTCGCCACGCGGGCCAGGTCGGCGAGGGAGACGTTGCGGGCGAGGTTGTCCATGAGGTATGCGCGGACGCGCTCAGCCTCGTGGCGGGCAGGTGCCGGCGGGCGACCCGGGCGTACACCGCGCTGCCGCTCCAGCAGCGCCACAAGTGCCGCCTGCGCGAGGCAGTCCCGGGTGAGTCGTGACTCAGCCTCCTGGTACGAGCGGTGCAGCCGCAAGAAGCGGTCGAACAGTTCGTCCGCCGGCACCAGCAGGTCGGCCAGCCCGGCCCGCGCCGGCCGGCCGGCGACCGCGCCCGCCACGGCGTCTACCGCGCCCGGGTCCAGGTAGAACACGCGGTACCGGCCGCCGGCCGGGCGGTCGTCGGGGTCGCGGGTCTCGTGCACCTCCTGCGGCGCCACGACGGTGAGGCTGCGCGGGGCGATCGTGTGCCAGGCCCGCCGGTACCACACCCGGCCGGGCAGCTCCAGGTTGAGGCAGACCTGGTACTCCTCGTGCGCGTGCCGGGGGTACGCCACCGCCGGGCCGGGCCCGTACCGGTAGCGCTCCAGCACGACACCGTCCACGCTCCACGCTTCGATCCTCACTCCCATCGCAGCCCGACAGTGCCGTACCGATGGGAAAGCGCGGCGAAAGGTGGTGCCAGCACCACTCCGAAGAGGCAAGCCCGCTCTATCGATGGCCACCTGCCCCGATCCATAGCGTCGACAGCGACGAATCCGGAGGGAGAGGGACGTGTTCGAGAGGTGGGGTACGGCTGTGGTCCGGCACCCGGTGCGGGTGATCCTGGCCTGGCTGGTGGTGGTGATAGGGCTGGGCGGCCTCGGCTACCTGGTGCTCGGGCCCGAGGGCGCGGCGGCCGTCTCGGGGCAGAACGAAACGGACTTCCTGCCCGACAAGTACGAGTCGGTACAGGCGGCCAGGTTCGCGGAGAAGGCGTTCCCGTCCGGTGTGGTGGAGGGGGCGACGGCCGTGCTCGTGCTGTCCCGTGTGGACGGTGCGGCGCTGGACCCGACCGACCAGGCCAAAGGACGGGAGGTGATCGGCGGCCTCGGCGGTGCGGGCGTCCGTGGTGTGAGCCCACCGTCCTTGTCCCCAACGCGAAGGTGATGCTGGCCCAGGTCACGTTCACGGAGAAGGTCGGAAACACCGAGGTTTCGAGCGCCGTCACCCGGCTGCGCACCGAGACCGCCGAGCGCCTCACCGGTACGCCACTGCGCTCCGGCTACACCGGCGAGGCGGCGGTCGCCAAGGATGTCGAGCGGCTCGACATACTGGTCAGCGTCGGCATGGTCGTGATGATCCTGGTGCTGCTGATCGTCATCTTCCGCAGCCCGTGGGTGGCGCTGCTCAACCTGCTCATCATCGCGCTGGTCGGCCAGGGCGCGGTGGCGGTCATCGCGATCACCGCCAAGCTAGCTGGCACCACATTGGACGGATCGGTCACCGGGCTGCTGCCCGTGGTGCTCTTCGGCGTCGGTACCGACTACGTGGTGTTCCTGCTGTACCGGTACCGCGAACGGCTCCGCCTCGGCGAGGATCGGCGTACCGCGATGGTCGCCGCGCTCGCCCGGGTCGGCTCGGCGATCGGCGTCTCCGCGCTCGCGGTGGCGGTGTCGTTCGGCGCGCTGCTGCTGTCCGGGTTCGGCTCGTTCCAGATCCTGGGGCCGGCGCTGGCGTTCGCGGTACTCGTGATGGTGCTCGCCGGACTCACCCTGATCCCGGCGGTGTTCTCGCTGCTCGGGCACCGCGCCTTCTGGCCCTCCAAGGCCTGGCGCCAAGAGCCGGAGGCGGGGCTCGCGGCCCGTACCGGAAATCTCGTGGCCCGGCGCCCGGCGGCGGTGGCCCTGGCCGCGGTGGCCATCCTGGCGGCGCTCGGGGCCGCCGCCCTGGCCCACAAGCCCAGCTACGACATCGAGGCCATGCCGGCCGGCACCGAGTCGGCGCACACGATGCAGCGGCTGGAGTCCGGCTTCCCGGCCGGCACGCTGAGCCCGACGACGGTGTACCTCTCCGGTCCCGGACTGACCGAACAGTCAGCGACCGCGTACGCCGAGCGCCTTGCCGCACTGTCCATCGTGGGCGAAGTGGGCGGGGTGCGGGCGACCGGCGACGCGGCCCAGGTCGACCTGCTGCTCGCCGCCGACCCGCTCAGCGAGAAGGCGCTCGACGCGATGGTGGACGAGCTCCGCCCGGCCGCGCACGCCGCCGCACCGCCCGGCACCACCGTGTACGTGGGCGGCGAGACCTCGATCTTCGCGGACATCCGCGAGGTGGTCGAGGTGGACCTCACGGTGATCCTGCCCGCCGCGGGGCTGCTGATCGGGCTCGTGCTGCTGCTGATGCTGCGCGGGCTGCTCGCCCCGGTGTACCTGCTCGGCGCGGTGGTCGGCGGCTTCGTCGCCACGCTCGGCGCGGCGGTGCTGGTCTTCCAGGGTGCGGTGGGGCGGCCGGGGCTGACGTTCACGCTGCCGCTGATCGTGTACATGTTCGTGGCGTCGATCGGCACCGACTACAACATCCTCATGATCGCCCGGATCCGGGAGGAGCTGCGCGGCGGCGCGTCCCGGCGCGAGGCGGTCCGCGTGGCGCTACGCCAGGCCGGCCCACCGGTGGCCGCGGCCGGCGTGATCCTGGCGGCCTCCTTCGGGGCGCTGACCATCTCGGCCACGCTCGCCGAGGTCGGGTTCGCGGTCGCGGTGGGGATCCTGCTCTCCACGTTCGTGCTGTCGTGGCTGCTCGTGCCGGCGTTGACCGCGCTGCTGGGGCGGGCCGCCTTCTGGCCGGCCCGGGTGGGGCGGGAGGTCGCGCCACCCCGGGTGGTTTCGTCCGAGACGCCCGTTGGGGCCAGAATGACACAGTGATGACGCGGGCGCTGCGGGACGTTCGGCACATGCTCGCCAGCACCGGGCTGGGGCTGGCCGCGCTGGGCCTGCTGCTGCTCACCGTCTTCGCGCTGATCCTGTGCGTACTGCCGCCGGTGGGCGGGCCCGCGCTGAGCAACATCGCGAGGCTCGCCCGCCGCTTGGCGGATCGGCAGCGGCGGCGGGTCGAGCCGGCGATCCCGTCGCCGTACACCGCTGACCCGGTCCGCATCCGCGACGTCCTGCTGGACCCCACCTTCTGGCGCGACACCGCGTGGCTGCTGGTCTACGGGCCGGCGGGCTTGGCCGCGGCGTTCGTGTGGGCGCTCTGGCCATCCGGGCTACAGGGGCTGGTCACCCCGATCCTCTACCGGCTGCTCCCGGCCAGCGCCGACCTCACGTTCCAGGCACTGCCGATCACCAGCCCCACCCGGTCGTACATCGCCGTGGGGATGGGCGCGGTGGTCCTCGTCGCGGCCTACTTCCTGCCCCGCTGGTACCGCCTCGGCGAGGCCCGCCTGTCGCGGTGGCTGCTCTCCCCCACCGCCGCCGCCCGACTCAATGCCCGGGTCGAGCAGCTCGTCGAGACGCGCACCGCGGCCGTCGACGCCTCCGCCGCCGAGCTGCGCCGCATCGAGCGCGACCTGCACGACGGCGCGCAGGCGCGGCTTGTCGCGCTGACGATGAACCTGGGCATGGCGGAGGACATGTTCGACACCGATCCGGCCACGGCCAAGGCGATGCTCGCCGACGCGCGGGCCGGCGCGCACTCCGCGATCAGCGAGCTGCGCGACCTGGTACGCGGCATCCACCCGCCGATGCTCGCCGACCGAGGGCTCGCCGGTGCGGCTGAGGCGCTCGCCGCGTCCAGCCCCGTGCCCGTCGAGCTGGACGTGCGGCTTGACCGGCGGCTCAGCGCACCGGTGGAGTCGGCCGCCTACTTCGTGCTCGCCGAGGCACTTGCCAACGCCATCAAGCACGCCGGCGCCGCGCACATCGGGATGTCCGTCGTGGACGAGAGCGTCCACATCAGACTTCGTGTACGGGACGACGGCCGCGGCGGTGCCGACGCCAGGAAGGGTACGGGGCTGCGGGGTATCGAGCGGCGGCTCGCGGCCTTCGACGGTACGGTCACGGTGACCAGCCCACCCGGCGGCCCCACGCAGATCGAGGCGGTGCTCCCGTGCGGGTCGTGATCGCGGAAGACCTCGTGCTGCTGCGCGACGGCATGGTGCGGATGCTCACCGCGTACGGGTTCGAGGTGGTCGCCGCGGTCGACGACGGCGCGACGCTCGCCGACACCCTCGTCTCGCTGCGGCCGGACGTGGCCGTGGTCGACGTGCGCCTGCCACCCACGTTCACCGACGAGGGGCTGCGCGCCGCGATCGCCGCCCGCCGCGCGGTGCCCGGCCTGCCGGTGCTGATCCTGTCCCAGTACGTGGAGCAGGTGTACGCCCGCGAGCTGCTCGGCGACCGCGCCGGCGGGGTCGGCTACCTGTTGAAGGACCGGGTCGGCGAGGTGCGCGAGTTTACCGAGGCGGTACGGCAGGTAGCCGGCGGCGGCACCGTAATGGACCCGGACGTGGTGGCCCAGCTGCTCGGCGGCGGCCGGTCGGCGCAGCTCGCCACGCTCACCCAGCGCGAGCGGGAGGTGCTCGGGGTGATGGCGGAGGGCCGTTCGAACGCGGCGATCGCGTCCCGGCTCGTCATCACCGAGAAGGCGGTCAGCAAGCACATCAACAGCATCCTGACCAAGCTCGACCTGCCGCCGTCGGACGACGACCACCGCCGGGTGCTGGCGGTGCTCGCCTACCTGGGCGCCTGACCGGGCAGCGTGGCAAGGCGCCACGCTCCCGGCCCGTCGCCTCGCTCGGTCAGCCGGTGGGAAACGCCGGGTCGAGCGCCGCCCGTCCAGTGTGGACCTCGCCAGCCCGCGCGTACCCGACCTCGACCTCCTCGCCGCCGTCGTGCTCGCGGGTGAACAGCCACAGGTCGGTGCGGCTGAAGATGGGCGCGTCGCCGAGGCGCACGACGATGTCACCCGGCTCGATGCCCGCGCGGGCGGCGAAGGAGTCGTCCGCCACCGTACGCACAAGCGGGCCGGCCAGCACGTCGTCGGCCTCGAGGCCCAGGTCGGAGCGGAACGTAAAGAACCGGTCCAACCGGACGCCGGTGCGCAGGTACAGGTCGAGCGCGGCGAGCGTCTGCGCCCAGCCGAGGCCGACGCCGTCGATCTTCGCCTGCCAGTCGACGCCCTCGCCGAAGCCGGACTGGGTGATGGTGAGCCGCGTGCCCGCCTCCGCCTCCTCGAACGTGACCGTGACCTCGGTCTCCACCGGCAGGATGCCAGCGCCCTCCCGATAGGTCAGCTTCCGCTCGGGATCGACGTCCACGATGTCCCACACCAGCTGCCCGTACTCGTCGGGTGTCCAGGCGATCTGACCGCCCGGCTCGACATTGGCCTTCTCGACCGTGCCGCTCAACCACACCTCGATCAGCTTCGGGTCGGTGAAGGCCTGCCACGCCTTCTCTACCGGCACCGACAGCGTGAATGTCTTCTCGTACTTCGCGA
Organism: Phytohabitans flavus; assembly: GCF_011764545.1. Classification (GTDB taxonomy): domain Bacteria; phylum Actinomycetota; class Actinomycetes; order Mycobacteriales; family Micromonosporaceae; genus Phytohabitans; species Phytohabitans flavus. The sequence goes on from NZ_AP022870.1 coordinate 4,284,881, forward strand.
ACTCGCTCATTGCTCCTCTTCAGGCTGTGGGTGAACGGCGAGCACCACGCGGTAGGGATCGCCGTCAGGATTGCCGTACTTCTTGAGCAGCGGGCCGACCGCCGCGACGTACTCACTCAGGAAGGCCGCGCGCTGCGCCTCGCCGGCCAGCCGCACCTCCCCTCCACGGCGGCGCTGGCGATCTGCTCCCCGTCGAACGCGGCCCGGTCGAGCAGCTGCGCGGCCGCCCGCTGGAGCCGCTCGCCGGTCGCGACAAGGCTCTCCAGCGCCACCTGGTCGGCGAGCGCCCCGACGCGCCGCGGATCGGTCCAGGCCACCCTCGGCGACACCACGAACGTCGCGGCGACCGCCTGGTAGAGGCTCTCCATCAGGTTGCCGGCGCGCCGCTCACCGACCCGGCGGACCAGGCCGGCCCGCTCCAGCTCCTTGACGTGGTAGTTGACCTTCTGCCGCGGCTGGTCGATGCCGCGGGCGACCACGGCCGCCGACGCGGGGCTGCGCAACGCCGCGAGGATGCGCAGCCGGATCGGGTGGGCGAGGACCTGGAGTGTCTCCAGGTCGGCAACGGACGCCACGGCTTCCATGGACAAGAGTGTTGTCCGGACAGGAATTCTTGTCAAGGCCGACTCGACGGCCGGCGTCCGCGCTCCCTCAGGTGGTCCGGAGGGCGGGGTACGGATGTTCGCGAGCACCATGCCGCTCCTCGGTCTCGCGGGTACGCGCCGCAGGGAGATGCTCACGTCCTGGTCAGGCATCTCGTAGTCGAGCCGGGCCAGCATCGGGAGCAGGGCTCGCAGCAGCGCGACCGTCAGCGTCTCGCCGGGGCAGCGGTGGCCGGTCCGCGGGTCGCCGCCGCCCTGCGGGATCAGCTCGTAGGGGCCGACCCGGCGCTCCAGGAAGCGGCCCGGCGCGAAACCGTACGGGTCCGGCCACAGCCTCGGGTGGTGGTTCTGGCCGTAGATGTCCAGGAGGACGAGCGAGCCGGCCGGGATCCTGTGCTTGTCCCACTCCAGGTCGCGGCTGGCGCGAGCGGCGACGAAGGGGGCGAACGGGTAGAAGCGACGAACCTCGTGCCCGAATGCCTCGGCGTACTCCGGGTCGTCGTCCCGCAGGCGGTCGCGGTGTTCGGGCCAGCGGTGCAGGGCGTGCGCGGCGAACGTGACGAACCAGCACACCGCGACCGTCGGGCGCAGCACGTTGAGCAGTTCGACGGCGGCCACCCGGGCGTCGAGCGGGTCACCCACCGCGTCGGTGTGCTCGGCGATCGCGGCCAGCGCGCTGCCGGCGGGGGCGGGCGCCGTCGTACGGGCGCGGACGATCACGTCGGTGAGCCACGCTTCGCGGCGGGCCCTCGCGCGGCGGGCCTGCCACTGCCGGCGACCCGCCGCAGCGAATCCGTCCACCATGGACACCAGATCGGCGGCGAACGGGTCCACGTCGACCTCTTCCGGACGGAGGCCGGCCCACGGGCCCACCGCGCGGGTCAGCAGCCGCGCCACCTCGTCGAAGAGCACGACGCGGTCGCGGGTAGCCCAGCTCGCGACGGCGGCGTCCCAGGCCTCGGTCGCGAGCCGCTCCAGCAGGCCCACGCCATCCCCGCTCAGCATCGACATGAACATCGCCTTGCGCAGCCGGTGGTCCACTCCGTCCAGGCTCTGTACGCCGCCGCGCCCGAGCAGCGTGTCCTGGACCGGGCCGGGGATGGCGCCGTGGCGGTGCACGTTGCCCTCGGCGTAGAAGAAGCGCGCCGCGTCCGGGCCGCACAGGGCGGTCACCGGCTGCCCGAGCAGGCGGGTCTTGACCACGCCGTCGGTCGTACGGCGACGGCGGTTGGACAGCCAGCCGTACCCCTCCATCAAGAACCCGATCACGCGAGCCGGATGCCCGCCCCACGAGGGGGCAAACTTCCTACTCGAAGATCGTGTCCAGGTGGGCGTCGAGGGCGGCGAGCGCGACATCCGGGCCGTAGTGGCCGCCGAGCAGGTGCACGCCCAAGCCCTCCATCAGCGCGAGCAGGCCCACCGCCGCCAGGTCCGGGTCGATCCCCTCGCGCGGGCCGCCGGCGCGGATCCGGTCGGCGACGAACGCGCGCATCTCGGCGGTGTCGGCGCGGAGCGGGGCGGCGGCTTCGGGGCGCACCGCCGTGTACGCCAGGAACGCCAGCGCCACCCGCCCGTCCGCTCGGCGCGGCTCGTCGACCGGCAGCACCTCGGCCACGATCGTGCGGAGCAGCCGGCGGGGCGTGGGATCGGGGCCGAGCCCGGCGGCGGCAGCGGTCAGCCGCGCCTCGCTCCGCTCCCGCACCACCTCCAGCGCGAACGCCATCATCTCGTCCTTCGTCCGGAAGTAGTGCTGCACCATCCCGGACGTCACACCCGCCTCGGCGGCGACGTGGCGCAGGCTGACCGCCTCCAGCCCGTGCTCGCCCGCGACCCGCAGCAGCGCCTCGGCGATGCGGGTACGGCGCTCGTTGTGGTCCACGACCTTGGGCATGCCTCACATGCTTTCACATTGCGACCGCAACGGCACCCGTGTTACGTTGCGGATGCAACGTAAAAAGGGAGGGTCGATGAGCAGGCTCCGGAAGGTGACCACATACGAGGCGGCTATGTGGCGTGGTCTGTACCGCTGGATCACCCGGCGCCCCCTCAAGCTGGCGCCTGGCGACGTCGCCTTCGGGCACGCGGGCCCGGTCAAGCCGATCTTCGTGGTCTTCATCGTCCTGTCCGCGCTGGAGATCCCGGTCTTCGACCTGATCATCAGCCATCTCGTGCCGTGGCCGGTGGTCCGCTACGTCGCGCTCGCCGCCGGCGTCTACGGCCTGATCTGGATGTTCGGCCTCCTCGGCGCGCTGCTGACGAACCCGCACGTGGTCGGCGACGCCGGCATCCGGATCCGCAACGGCACGTCGGTCGACCTGACGATCCCCTGGGACGCGATCGCCGCGGTCGGCCACCGCTACCGCCCGCTGCCGTCCAGCAAGGCCGTCCAGGTCGAGCGATCGGGCGACCGCGCGGTCCTCAACCTCGGCACCGGCGGCCAGACCAGCGTCGACGTCACCCTCCGCGAGCCGCTGACGCTGCTCCCGGCGGCCGGCCCCGATCCGGTGCACGAGGTCCGCTTCTACGCCGACGACCCGAAGTCCCTGGTCACCCTCGCCCGAGGCACTAGGGTGACGGACCATGGCTGAGCGCAGGCACGGAGCCGTCCCACCGCCCACCGAGTCGGAGGTACGCCACGAGGACTGGGCGTGCGACGACATCTCCGGGCAGGAGCACGCCCGCGTCGCGTTCCACGACGTCGACCTGACCGAGGTGGTCAACCAGGGCGCCGCGTTCACCGAGTGCGTGTTCAGTGACTGCCGCTTCAACGCCTCCGTCCACACGGACGCCGCGTTCGTCAACTGCTCCTTCACCAACTGCTCGTTCTTCGACGCCACCTTCACCGGCTGCAAGCTTGTCGGCAGCGCGTTCGAGAGGTGCTCGTTCGGCCTGCTGAAGGTGACCGGCGGCGACTGGTCGTTCGTGGGGCTGCCCGGCGCCGACCTGAGCAAGTCGCGCATCACGGGCGTACGCATGCGCGAGGCCGACCTCACCGGCGCCAACTGCGCCGACGCCACGCTCAGCCACGCCGACCTCGCCGGCGCGCTACTGCTCCGCACCAACCTGAGCCGCACCGACCTACGCGGCTCCGACCTGTCCACACTGGACCCGATCGCCGCCAACGTACGCGCCGCCATCATCGACCCCGACCAGGCCGCGACGCTCGCGGAGGCGCTCGGCCTGAGCGTCCGCCCCCACTCCCCCACCCGCGACCTAGAACCGCCGGGGTCAAGGTCGGCGGGCCGAAAAGGGGATCATCAAGCGGCGCCGGGTCTGGGAATATCGGCTGGCCAGCCGCCGAGAGGAGCCCCCATGGCCCGACGTCACCTGGTCCGCGCCGCCGTGGGCGTGGCCGCCGCCGCCACCTCGCTTGTGGTCGCCGCACCCGCCACCGCTACGTCGGGCGCCGGCTCGCCCGGGCTCGGCGACCCGTACTTCCCACTGGCCGGCAACGGCGGCTACGACGTGCGGCACTACTCGCTGGACCTCGACTACGTGCGCGCCACCAACTTCCTCGACGCGTCCACCACCATCACCGCGCGGGCCACGCAGGACCTGCGGCGGTTCAACCTCGACCTGCGCGGGTTCACGGTGAGCCGGGTGACGGTCAACCGGCTGCCCGCCACGTTCACCCGCGATGGCCAGGAGCTCGTCGTCACGCCGAGGGTCCCGCTGCGGCGCGGCAAGACGTTCGTGGTGAAGGTGGAGTACAAGGGCGAGCCGACCGAGGTGATCGACCCGGACGGCAGCAGCGAGGGGTGGGTGCCGACGGCCGACGGCGCGTTCGTGGTCAACGAGCCGCAGGGCTCCCCTGGCTGGTACCCGGCGAACGACAACCCGCGCGACAAGGCCACGTACGACATGGCCATCACCGTGCCGAAGGGCATCACCGCGATCGGCAACGGGCGGCTGCTGTCCAAGCGCGACCGCGGCGGCAAGACCACCTGGCGCTGGTACGAGGACTCGCCGATGGCCCCCTACCTCGCCACCGCCACCAACGGCGTCTTCGAGTTGCGGGTCAGCAAGGCGGGCCGCATCCCGCTGTACCACGCGGTCGACCCCGCCGAGGTGGCCGAGGGCGCCTTCGACCGCCTGGCCGCGGAGGCCGAGATCATCGCGTTCTTCTCCGACCTGTACGGGCCGTACCCGTTCAGCAGCGGCGGCGGCGTGGTCGACCACGCGCCCGAGGTGGGGTACGCGCTGGAGTCGCAGACCAAGTCGCAGTACGACAGCACGCCGAGCGCCGGCACGGTGGTGCACGAGATCTCGCACCAGTGGTTCGGCAACTCGGTGAGCCTCACCGTGTGGCCGGACATCTGGCTCAACGAGGGCTTCGCCAGCTTCTCCGAGTGGATCTACGACGAGCGGCACGGCGGCCCGACCGCCCAGGCTTCGTTCGACCAGGTGTACGCGCGGCCGGCGACAAGCTCGATCTGGACCCGGCCACCGACCAATGTGGGCGGTCCGCAGTTCATGTTCAGCGGTACGGTCTACGACCGCGGCGCCGCGACGCTCCAGGCGCTGCGGGTGAAGGTCGGCGACCGGACGTTCTTCCGGATCCTCCGCGAGTGGTACGCCGACAACCGCAACGGCAACGTGACCACCGCCGACTTCGTCCGCCTGGCCGAGAAGCGCAGCGGCCAGCAGCTCGACGCGTTCTTCGACACCTGGCTGTACCAGCCGGCGAAGCCCACCACCTGGTAGCGCCGCGCCCGACGCGGGCGCCCGCACCGGTGCGGGCGCCCGAGCGCTACGGTTGGCGCCGATGGAAGCCACACGGATAAGCGTCGATTTCGGTACGTCGCACACCGTCGCGATGCTGTGGGTGCCCGGGCGGGAGCCGCGACCGCTGATCTTCGACGGCTCGCCGCTGCTGCCGTCCGCCGTCTATGCCATGCCGGACGGCCGGCTGGTGGTCGGCCGCGACGCGTGGCACGCGGGGTCGAGCAACCCGGCCGGGCTGGAGCCACATCCGAAGCGCCACATCGACGAGGACAACCTGCTCCTCGACGGGCGCGAGGTGCCGATGGAGGCGGTGGTCGCGGCGGTGCTGCGGCACGTCTCACTGGAGGCCGACCACGTCGCCGGCGACCACGTCGACACCGCGGTCCTGACCTGCCCCGCCTCCTGGGCCGGTGCCCGCCGGGACCGGCTGGAGGCTGCGGCCCGCACCGTCTTCGGCACGGTCACCCTGGTCGCCGAGCCGGTCGCCGCCGCCCGGCACCACCTGGCCCACACCCCGGTCGCCGGCGCGGGGCACGTCCTCGTGTACGACCTCGGCGCCGGCACGTTCGACGCCTCGGTTCTGGCCTGCCTCCCCGACGGTCGCGTCGAGCTTGTCGCCTCGACCGGCCTCGACGACGCCGGCGGCCTCGACATCGACGCGGCCGTCGTCGACCACCTCGGCGAGACGCTGGCCGCCCGCGACCCCGAGCGCTGGCGCCGCCTCGCCGAGCCCGCCGACCGGTCCGACCAGCGGTCCCGCCGCCAACTGTGGGACAGCGTGCGTACCGCCAAGGAGGTCCTGTCCCGCACGGCGACGACGATCGTCCACATTCCACTGTTCGACGAGGAGCTTCCGCTCGGCCGCGAGCGCCTGGACGAGCTCGCCCGCCCGGTCCTCGACCGTACCGTGGCGCTGTGCCGCGACCTGTCCGCCGCCGCGCGGAGCGGCCCGCTGCTCGGCATCTTCCTGGTCGGCGGGGCGAGCCGCATGCCGCTGGTCCGCACGCTGCTGCACCAGACCCTCGGCGTACCCCCGAGCGCGGTCGACCAGCCGGAGCTCGCGGTCGCCGAGGGAGCGCTGGCCGAGCCGCTGCCCGTACCGACGGAAGCCTGGCCGCCCGTCGCCGTCACGACCCCGATCCCGCTGGCCCGGCGCGGACGCCGCCGCTTGGTCGCGGCCGGCGCGACGGTCGCGGTGCTCGTGGCGGCGGCCGGTGCGGTCTGGATCGGTACCCGCGAGGACCGGCCACCGCCCGGTGACGCCCAGCGCACGCCGACCCCCGTGGCCTCGGTCGGCGGCGCCAGCCCGACGCCGACACCGTCACCGTCAGCGAGCCCGCTCATCGACCCGTGCCTGGTCGGCGTCTGGATCTCGACGAACTACATGATCACCAACTACATCGACGGCATCCGGACTCAGTTCAACGGCAGCGGCGGCACCGTGAAGACCTTCCGGGCGAACGGCACCTTCGTTCACGACTACAACCGCAGCGCGGCCAATACCGCGCGGGTCAGCGGCGACAACTGGCGCCAGCTGACCCGCGGCACCATCACCGGCCGCTTGCGGAGCGTCGGCGGGAAGCTGATCCCCAGCAACACCAAGGCGAGCGGCGAGAACGCGTGGTTCAAGAACGGCCGGCGCGTCGACACCATCAAGATGGGCGCCGACCCGACGCCGTCCAGCTACTTCTGCGAGGCGGAATCCCTCACCGAGTACACCGACGACTACCACGTCGACTTCAAGCGCCAGAGCGGCTGACCGGAGGCTCAGCCGGCGGTGTCACCGATGGCCTGGTCGAGGATCTCCAGGCCGAGCCCGCGAGGCTCAGGTTTGGTAGGCGGCGGCGCAGCCAGCTGGGCAGCCACCAGTTCGCGGGCCGAGCAGCGTCATCAGGGCCGGCACGAGGATCAGGCGGACGACGGTGGCGTCGAGGAGTACGGCGGTGGCCAGGCCGAGGCCGAGCATCCGGGCGAAGGGTGAGGGGTTGGCGACGAAGGCGAGGAACACGGCGGCCATGATGAGCGCGGCTGACGTGATCACGCGTCCGGTGGCCGCGATGCCGCGGCCAATCGAGTCGACGGTATCGCCACTGCTGTCGTACGCCTCGCGGATGCGGGACAGCAGGAACACCTCGTAGTCCATGGAGAGTCCGAAGAGGACGGCGAAGAAGATGGTGGGCAGCGGTGAGGGGACGACGAGTGTCTCCTCCAGGCCGAAGAGGTCCTTGAGCCACCCCCACTGGAAGACGGCGACGACCACGCCGTACGCGGCGCCGATCGACAGCAGGTTCATCAGGACGGCTTTGAGCGGCACGAGGATCGACCGGAACACCAGCATGAGCAGCAGGAACGACGCGCCCAGGATCGCGGCGACGAAGAAGGGCAGCATGCGCCCGAGATGCCGGCTCAGGTCGTCGGTCATGGCGGTCATGCCGGAGACGGAGACGTTGGCGGGGACCAGGCCGCGTACGCGATCGAGCGTCCGGGACGTCGCGGCGTCACCGGGAGCGGTGGTGGTGACGGCGCGAAAGACGACCGCGTCCCCGGCGGGGGATGTCTGGGGTTCGCCGACCGAGGCGATGCCGGGGTCGGCCGCGACGCGCTGGGACAACGCGGGTATGTCGCCGGCGGCGGCGCCAGGGCCGCGTAGGTCCACGACCAGGAGCAGCGGCCCGTTGACCCCCGGGCCGAAGCCCTCCGCCAGCAGGTCGTAGGCGCGCCGGTGGCTGGTGCTGGTCGCGTCGTCGCCGGCGTCGGGAAAGCCGGTCCGCATCGACAGCGCCGGGGCGCTCAGGGTGAGCAGGAGCGCCACGGCCGCGAGGAGGTAGGGCCACGGCCTCCTGGACACCCGGTGGGCCACGCGCCGCCAGGCGGTACCGGACGCACGCCGCTGGCGCAGTGGGAGCGCACCTCGGTCGATGCGGTCGCCCAGCAGCGCGAGCAGGGCGGGAAGGAGTGTCAGGGCGGCGGTGGCGGCGCCGAGCACGACAAGCGCGGTGCTGAGCCCGATCGAGATGAGAAAGCCCATACCGGTCAGCGCGAGCGCCGCCATCGCCACGACGATGGTCCCGCTGGCGAAGACGATGGCGCTACCGGCCGACGCCATGGCATCGGCCAGCGCGGCGGCGTTGTCGCGGGCCGTAGCGCGGTTCTCGCGGTAGCGGGCGGTGATGAACAGGGCGTAGTCGATGCCGACGCCGAGCCCGATCATCGCGGCGATCGTCGGCGCGGCGGTGGACACGTCCATCGCGTTGGCGAGCAGCGTGACACCGCTGACGCCGGCGGCGACCACGAGCAGCGCGAGCACGATCGGGACCAGCGCGGCCACCACCGTCCCGAACGCGACGAGCAGCACGATCAGCGCGGCCACGACACCGGCCGCTTCCGCGCCGGAGGTCGGCGTCTCGGCGTTGATGAACGCCGCGTCGCCACCGAGCTCCGCCGTCACACCGGCTCCGCGGGCCGGCTCCAGGGCCGCGGCGATCGCGTCGAAAGGCCCCGGGCCGAGGTGCGTCGCCGGCGCGTCGAAGGTGATCTCGGCGTACCCGATCCGCCCGTCGCCCGAGACGGTACCGGCGGCGAACGGATCGGCCACCGCGGTGACGTGCTCGGCGGCCGCGATCCGCTCGACCGCGGCGCCGATCGCCGGCCGGTGGCTGTCCAGGCGCTGGCCGTCCGGGACCGCGAACACGGCCAGGGCGGTACCGCCGGCCGCCTCGGGGAACCGCTCCTCGAGCAGTTCCATCGCCTGCTCGCTCTGGCTGCCGGGAGCGACGAAGTCGTCGGCGAACGCACCGCCGGCGGTGCCGGCCAGCGCGATGATGGCGACCGCCGCTAGCACCCAGGCGGCGATCGTGGTCCAGGGGCGGCGGGCACTGGCCGCGCCGACGCGTCGGGTAAACGAGTTCATGGCCGCCATCGTGGGCGGCGCGGGCGGGCCCGGTCTCCCGGCGCCGGACGGTCCGGTCACTCCCCCGCTGGGCGGGACCGCGGGCGCGTTCCCTCCGCCCAGCGGCGGATGACGGCGCGGCGCGCGCTGCCCTACGGTGAGCGACGATGAGCCCGACGCGCAGGTTCCGTGGTCCGTTCGCCCGCTGGCCGCGGGTGTCGGACGCGGTCCTCGCTGCCGTGCTGCTGCTGACGGCGGTGTTCACGACGGAGGGCCCGAACGACTCGTGGGTGCTCCGGTCGATCACCGAGGTACCCCCGGTCGCCCTCGCGGTCTACGTCGTCGCCGGGGCCGTGTTCTACCTGCGCCGCCGCGAGCCGGTCGCCGTGCTCGGCGTAGCGGTCGCCGGCTGGGCGCTCGCCCTCGCGGCCGCGGACTCCAACCTGGGCCTGGTCACGCTCTTCGCGCTGTACAGCGTCGGCCGCTACGCGGCGAACAACCGGCAGGGTCTGGCCGGTGTGGCCGCGGCGATCGCCGTGCTCGTCGTCGACGGCCTCGTGCTGTCCACCCCATGGTCGGCGACCGGCTTCGGCGTCGTGTTCATGTTCGTCGTGTGGTACATCGGACGGCGCCTGCGGCTGCGCGAGGAGCGGGCCGTCCAGCGGCGCCGGCAGAAGGCGGACGAGGCGCGGCGGATCGTCGCCGAGGAGCGCACCCACATCGCACGCGAGCTGCACGATGTGGTGGCCCACCAGGTGAGCATGATGACGGTGCAGGCCGGGGCGGCGCAGGCCGTCGCCGCCGCGGATCCGGAACGCGCCCGCGAGGCGATGGCCGCGGTCGAGCAGGCCGGTCGCCAGGCGCTCGACGAGCTGCGGCACCTGCTGGGCGTGCTGCGCCCCGAGACCGAGCGGGACGGCCTCGGCCCACAGCCCGGACTCGCCGACCTGCCCCGGCTCGTCGCGCAGCTGCGCGCCGCGGGTCTGGAGATCGAGATCACCGACGGCCTGCGGACGCCGGTGCCCATCCGCTTGCAGTTGTCGGCATACCGCATCATCCAGGAGGCGCTCACCAACGTCCTCAAACACTGTGGACCGGGCACCCGCACCGAGGTACACCTGCGCGAGGAGGGAACGGCGATCACCATCGAGGTACTGGACCACGCCCCGCCCGCACCGGCACGGCCGAGGACACCCGGCCACGGGATCATCGGTATGCGGGAGCGGGCGACCCTGCTCGGTGGCAGCCTCGAAACCGGCCCGCGCCCCGAGGGCGGCTTCCGTGTCCTGGCCCGCCTCCCACTCACCGGTGAGCCGGCATGACGGTCAGCGTCGTCATCGCGGACGACCAGGCGTTGGTACGCGGCGGCTTCGCCATGATCCTCGGGGCACACGCCGACATCGAGGTCCTGGCCGAGGCCGGTACCGGCGTGGAGGCGATCGAAGCGGCGCACCGGCACCGTCCGGACGTCGTCCTCATGGACATCCGCATGCCTGAGCTCGACGGCCTTGAAGCGACCGCCCGGATCCTGCGGGACGCCGACTGGCTGGTCCGGATCCTGATCCTCACCACCTTCGACCCGGACGAGTACGTCTATCAGGCGCTCCGCGCCGGTGCCAGCGGCTTCGTGCTCAAGGACATCCCACCGCACGAGCTCGCCACCGCCGTCCGCACGATCGCCGACGGCGGCGCGCTCATCGCCCCCTCGATCACCCGCCGTCTGATCGGCCGCTTCGCCGAACGCCCGGGCGTCAACACCGCGGTCGCCGACCGCCTGCACCGCCTGACCGAGCGTGAGCGCGACATCGTCATCGGCGTCGCGCGCGGCGCCACCAACACCGAGATCGCCGAACAGCTCTACATCGGACCCGCCACAGTGAAGTCACACGTCTCCAGCATTCTCACCAAGCTGGGCCTGCGCGACCGCACCCAGATCGTCGTCTTCGCGTACGAGAGCGCCCTCGTCGCGCCGGGCAGCCACGACATCGGCCACTGACCCGCGCGGGTCCGGCGACCGGTCGGCGGCTCGCCAGCGCTCGCCGAAACCCCGACCTCCACTGCCCGGCCCGCGGGTCAAGCCCGGCAGCGCAGCGCGGACGCCGTCTGGCAGATCGTGGTATCGAAATGCCCCTCTGGGGGCAGTTTGGTACCACGATCTCTCGTATACACCAACCCGACCCCGCACTTCCGACGGCGGTACCGGGGTTGGGTTGGGCTTGGACCGCGGACCTGGCAGCGCGGGTCGGGGATCTCGGCGAGCGCCAGCGAGCCGCCGACCTGCGCGGTGCCCGCGGGAGCATGCGGTCTGCGACTGACGCGGACCGGGGCAATCCCGCTCTTAAGAAATTGAATGTGACCCCGACCCTGAAAGATCTCTAGAGAACGCTCTCCGCCTCGGAGGTTCCCCGCCGCGACGCGCCGAAACAACCGCGGTGGACGTTTGGGACACGAGATTGCGGCCATCTCGTGCGAGACCGGGCGAACCAAAAGGGACGTGGGTGATGTTGGAGGAATCAGCACGGGCTACCGCCGCGACCGCGGCCGTACCCGATCGAGTCGTGTGCCCGGACAGCCTTACCAGGGTACTCGTGACGGCCGCCGCCCGGGCGCTCCACGGCCGCGACTGCGGTGACCTGGGCCGGCGGCCGATGGTCGCGCGCTATGGAGGTGTCCTGCCGTCCGGTGCCCGCCGCGCGGCCGCGCGCAACGCCAGCCAGGCGGCGATACCCGTGGCGGCCACCACCGGCATCGACACCGACGAGGTGGCGCGGTGGATCGTCGGCCAGTACCCGCGGCGGCAGTACCCGGCCGTCGTCATCGGCTCCCCGCACGGCGCCGCCGTGCACCTCGCCGCGGCGGCCGGCGTGCCGTGGCTGCCCTCCAGCTTCGAGATGGCGGTGCAGTGGCCGGACGGCTCGCCGGACGACCCGTCCGCCGCGCTCACCCACGGCGCCTCGATCGCCGCCCGCCTGCTCGCCGCCAACCCGGCCGTCGCCATCCGCCAGGTGCACGATCCCGTGCTCCGCGGCGTGCTCGCCGGCTCCACCGTCTCGCTGCACGCCCGCTGGCAGCACCTGCCGGACCCGTACCGCGAGTTCCTCTCCGCGTACCTCACCCGGGGTGCCGCCGTGATCGTCGTCCGCGACATGCGGACCTGGCCAGTGCTCGACGTCGGCGCCGGGCACACGTTCCAGCTGGGCAGCCCGGCGAGCGGGCTGGACGCGGGCGAGTTCCGCACCGCCGGCCCGCAGCTCTGCCAGGCGCTGCGCTACCTCGACGCGGACCGGGTGAAATGGCGGCCGCCCACCACGTCCTGCCCGGAGCGGTACACCGAGACAGGTGTCGAGGCCGGCTTTGAGGAGAGCGTGCGCTCGTGGGCCCGGGCCCGCCGGCTGCACCTGCACCGCGTGCTCTACGCGGCACCGGAGGCGTTCAGCGCGGCGGTCGCCGACCTGTACCGCCAGTGGCTGCGCGGCGCCGGCAAGACCGGCAACCGGCTCGTGGTGGAGAGCGGGCGGCTGCTCGACCCCACCCAGGTGCTCCGCGCCGGCCTTGTGCCGTACTGGTGCGAGACGCCGGCCAGCCGCGCGGCGAACGCGCTGTGCTGGTGGTTGGCGGGCAGCACCACGTTCAGCTCGATCGACGTGATGGTGGACGGCTTCGGGGTACCGACGGCGTCGACCGCGAACCCGTCGCAGTGGCACGCCGCCGCCCGCTTCGGCGCCCGGCGCGCGCACGTCGACCCGGCCGCCACCAACCTGGGCATGTTTCCGCTGCCGGTACGGCATGCCACCGGCGTACTGCGCGGTCAGGCGGCGGACCTGCCGCCACCGGCCCCGCTGCGGCCGGAGGCGGCGATGGAGGCGATCGGCGAGTGCGCGGCCACGCCCGCGATCCTCGTCTGCTGAGGGGCCGTGACCTCTGACCAGCGGCCCCGTGCGAGCGTGACGTTCCTCGGCAGCGCCACGACCGTGCTGCGGATCGGCGACTTCACCATGCTGACCGACCCCAACTTCCTGCACGCCGGTCAGCGGGCCCACCTGGGGTCCGGGACCTGGACCCGGCGCCGCCTCGACCCGGCGCTCACCATCCCCGAGCTGCCGTCGCTCGACGGGATCGTGCTGTCGTACCTGTACGGCGGCCACTTCGACCGGGTCTCGCGGCACGGGCTGCCGCGGGACCTGACCGTGCTGACCACGCCGGCGGCGGAGCGGCGGCTGCGGCAGTGGGGGTTCCGGGGCGCGATCGGGCTGGGGACGTGGGAGAGCCATGAGTTCGTCCGCGGCGCCCAGCTGCTGCGGGTCACCGCCACACCGGCCCACCACGGCCCGCGCGGGCTGAACCGCCTGCTGCCGCAGACGATGGGCACGATCGTCGAGCTGGAGCAGGACGGGGAGCCGGTGTTCTGCCTCTACATCACCGGCGACACGCGGTACCGGCCGAGCCTCGCCGAGATACCGCTGCGCTACCCGTACGTCGACGCGATGCTGGTGCACCTCGGCGGCGCCCGGGTGCTGGGTGTGGGGCTGACCATGAACGGGCCGGAGGGCGGCCACCTCACCCGGCTGATCCGGCCGGTGGTGGCCGTGCCGATCCACTACGACGACTACCCCCGTTGCGCTCGACGCTGGACGACTACATGCGCGAGGTCGCCCGCTCCGGCTCGCCGACCCGCGTGCTCCCGGTACGCCGCGGCGACACGGCGGAACTGCCGGTCGGCGCCGGGGTCGGATAAAGGTGCCCGACCTGGGTAGGAGACGGACATGAGCGACGAGTACCCGCACCCGCTCTCCGATCCCGAGGCGCTCGGCATCCCCGACGTCGCCGACGACGACTCCACGGCTCGGGACGACGTGCACACCGGTCGGGAGGCCGACGGGCCGGAGCCGGCCGCGATGCCGCTGGACCGCGAGGACTATCCCGACGGGATGGACGAGTTCGGCAACACGGCCGAGGAGCAGCGCGAAGGCGAGTCGCTGGACGACAAGGTCTCCCGCGAGATGGTCGACCCGGCGATGCAGGACACCGACGTGCGCCGCGACGTGCGGCAGTCCCCGATCCAGGTGGAGGCGTTCGACCCGGACCCGCTGACCGACGACATCGACCGGGTGGACGACGAGACCCCGCTCGACGACGCCGACCCGGTGGACCCGCGTACCGACTCGCCCGTGTCGATGTACGACACGGAGGTCGGTCCACGTTCGGTCGGCCGGCTGGTCGAGCCTGACCAGGGCGTACGCGAGGACACCGACGCGACGTCCATCGCACTGGACGCGGGCGCGGCCGGCGGTGCTCCCACGGCCGAGGAGGCGGCGATCCACGAGGTCGAGGAGCCCTGAGCGGTGAGGTTTATCCCACATCTCGTTTGACCCCACCGGGTGCCGGGCAACCACGCCGGCACATGCGGGGGGTTGATTATGGGATGGGTGATGAACGAAAGTCTGCGCTACCCGGCGGGTGACGCCTACGGGGAGCTCGGACTCGCCATCGACCTGGAGGAACACCACGATGTCTGCGTGGCGATCGCGCGCGGCGTCATCGACTTTTGGAGCGTAGGTCCACTCCAGGAGCGGCTCAACGACGCCCTGCTGGCCAACCCTCGGGTCGTACTGGACCTGCGGGATGTGTCTTTCGTGGACTCAACAGGGCTGGGACTGCTGCTCTCGATGCACGACCGGGCCGCGACCGAGGGCGGCTGGCTCCGCCTCGCCGCGCTCAACCCGCTCGTCAAGCGGCTCCTCCAGACGACCGAACTGGACCGCCGCTTCCACGTCTACCCGACGCTCACGGCCGCGACCGCGTCCCTCGGGTAGCGCGCGGGTCACATCAGCTCTTCGGTCTGCTCGTCCACGCGGACCGGGCCGGGTGGCTCACGGCCCTCGTCCTGCCGCTGGTCGCGCACGGCCTGGCGCCGCTGGTCGGTCTCCCGCGCGGCCTGGCGGCGCTGGTCGGTCTCCCGCTCGCTCGGCGGTGGTCGCAAGGTCTCCGCCTCGGCCGGGCTCATCGGGGCCCCCGCCATGTCCTCCTGGGCGCCCCGTTGGACCTTCTTCGCCATCACTTCGCTCCAGACATCTCGGGCATCCAATCGGGCGCATTCCCAAGGCCCGGATGGCGTAAACACCGCCGCGCCCGAGGTCAGTCGCCTGAGGAGCCCGCGCCCAGGCTAGCTTGCCGCGTTGCCTGCGCGCCGGCTCAGTCGCCTGAGTAGCCCCAGAAGTGGATCGACTCGGGGCGGCCGGCGGCGTCGTGCAGGACGGCGCAGCGGCCGGTCCAGCGCGGGCCCGTCAGGTCGTCGAAAAGCGGCATGTGCGCGGTGGTGAGGCGCTCGGTGCCGGCGCAGCTCAGCGCCTCAGCCGCGGTCACCGGCCGCACGCCACCGAACTCCGACGCCGCGCCCTCGGGCAGGACCCGCTGCATGTCCAGGATCGAGTGGGTCCCCTCCTGCTGGACCAGCTCGTCTTCCCAAAGCTCGTCAACGGTCGCCGGGCGGTCGCCGTGGTCGCTCGCCGGCGTGAAGATCTGGCCGCGCGCCCAGTAGTAGTCGCCGTCGGCGAACACCTTCTCCTGGAGCTCGGCCAGCGCGGCCGCGAAGTCCTCCCGATACGGAACCGTGTAGTCCCACACCGACGCGCCCATCGCGCCCTCCCTCTCCCGAAGACAGCAGGACTGTACCGGCTGACACCGACAAACAGTCTCGACCTCGGAACGCGCCGTAATCCTCACGCACCGGACTCAACGCCGGGCGCGATCCGTCATATGTTGATGGGGCTTCCCCTCGCATCGGCGGTGAATGGATGGGCCAGCAACCCGAGCCGACGGCACAGCCGTGGCCGTACTGGATGCTGCGCTTCATCGCCTCGAATGGGGACGAAGAGGCGTACTCGGACCTGGTCTGGTCGGTGGGTGCCGCGCCGCCCTACGGCGGCGTCGCGGTGGACGAGGCCGACGCGGTGTTCGAGCTGCTCCAGGCCTATGTGGGCGAGGGGTGGCGGGCAGCGCCTGCTACGAGCGGGTCTCCGGGTACCTCGGCGGCCGGCCGTACGACAAGCTGGCGCTCGAGGCGTTCCGCATCCACGACCGGATCGCCAGCGACCCCACCGGCTTCCGCAGCGCCGACGTGGCGGCGGGCCGGGTGATCGCCGCGCAGGCCGGCCACGCTGGCCTGGCCATCTATTTCGAGGTACTGGCGGCGGAGATCGCCCTCCGCGACAACCACGTCACGGTGGCAAAGGACGTGCTGCTCGCCGCGCTGCCCCGGCTGACCGCGCTCGCCGCGGCCGACCGGGTGTACGTGGGACAGGCCCGCGTCGCCGCGCAGAACGCCGCCGCCGTGGCCGGCATGAACGGCGACACCGAGCGCGCCCGGATCGCCACCGCGGTGATGGAGGTGCTCAGCGCCGACCCGGCCCTGGCCGCGGCGTACGCGACCGACCTCACCCGTCCCCCCGGCGCGGCACAGGCGGCACCCACGCGGGTCTTCGACGACCTGGCCCGCGAGGCCTCCGACCTGCTGCGCGCCGGCGACGCGAGGGGCGCCCTCGACCGGTTCGTGCGCGCCGAGGTGGCGGCCCGGGCGGAGCGGCAGGAGCCCGGGCTGTGCGCGGTGCTGGGCGAGAAGGCGTACGCGCTGGAGCAGGTCGGCGACCAGCGCGGCGCGATCGACACGTACGACCGGGCGATCGAGCTCTGCCTGCGGTACGGCGACATGTTCAACCTCAGCCGATGGACGGCCGGCCTTGTCGGCCTCCTCGTCACGCGTGGCGACCTCGACGAGGCCGAGCGGATCCTCGCCACGATGCTCGACGCGGCGGCGCGCACCGGCCGGGTGGACCGGCTGGCCATCGCCGAGATGCGCACGGCCGCGTACCTCACCGCCCGGCAGCGGTACCAGGAGGCGGTCGACCGGCTGGCCCTGGCCGCGCGGCACGCCGGCGACGACAAGGCGCTGGCCGGTGTCGTCCGGCGGGACACGCTGGCCACCCACCTCGCCTGGGCCGAGGCGCTGCGGCGGGACAACAGTCGCGGTCCGGCCGAGGCGGCGCTGCGCACGGTGGTACGGCTCGCCGAGGCCACGAACGCCGAGGAGGTCCGGCTCTCGGTCAGAGCACATCTGCTGCTGGCGCAGCTGCACGAGGTCGTCGCGGCACCGCCCCTGGACGTCACCGCAAAACCGTCCGCGGCCCTCTCCGCTGACCCGTCTGGGGATGTCGCGCCTGAACCGTCCCCAGACGCCTCCGCCGAACCGTCCGCGGACGCCTCCGCTGAACCGCCCGCGGACGTTTCGGCTGAATCTGGCGCGGCCGAGCCCGAGGATGGCCCGGCCTCACCGGATGTAGCCGAGGGCGGCTCGGCTGAACCGGGCTCGGCCTCACCGGATGTAGCCGAGGGTGGCTCGGCTGAACCGGGCTCGGCCTCACCGGATGTGGCCGAGGGTGGCTCGGCCTCATTGGATGTAGCCGAGGGTCGCTCGGCTGAACCGGACGCGGCCGAGCCCGAGGGTGATGAGGTGTCCGAGCTGCTCGCGATGCGTCGCGACGACCTGGACGGCGTGCTCGGCGCCTGGGTGGCAGGCGCCGCGGACGGCACGCCGCCGGCTGAGGCGGCCACACCGTTCCTGACGTGGCTGGACGGTGTCCAGGACCGGCTGGACCGGGGCCGGGCCGCCCCGGCACCGGGCACGTCCGCCGGCGGCGCGGCCGGCCTGCTCCACCTCGGCGAACAGGTCGCGGAGGGGCGGCGGCCGTACGTGGCGGCCCGCGACACGACCACCGCGCTCGGCCTCGACCCGGACGTCGCGACCGCAGTCTGCCTGCACGTCGCCCAGGGCGGTGACGGTGTCGTGGCCGGTACGGTGATCCAGCTGGTCGCCGACACGACCACGGACGACCTGCTCGCCGCCCGCCTGTACCGGCTGCTGCTCGCCTTCGTCGAGTCCGCGGACGACGACCAGCGGTTCCTCGACCTGATCGAGGTCGGGCTGGCCCGGCTCGCCGGTGGTGCGGACGAAGCGCTCCGCGCGGAGCTGCTCAACGAGGGCGCGGTGCACCTCGCCCGGCTCGGCCGCGAGGAGGAGTCGCTGCGGTACGCCCGCGAGGCCCGCGAGCTGGCCGGGGAGCACGGCCACGAAGGGCTCGTGCTGGCGGCGGCCGGCACCGAGAACGCCGCGCTGATCGCCCTCGACCGCGGCGCCGAGGCGCTCCCGGTCATGGAACCGGCGAGCAGCGGCGCCGAAGCGCTCATGGAACCCGACACCCCCAACCCGGAGACCAGCGGCGACCCGCTCGCCGTCCCCAACCCAGGCGCCGCGTCCGAGGCCGGCAGCGACGCGTTCGCGGTCGCGGAACCGGCCGCCGCCGAACCCGAGACCCACAGCCACGTGCTCGCCGTCGCGCGTCCGGCCGCCGCCGAACCCGAGGCCTCCCCCGAGCCGGCGCCCGGCCGGGACGCCTTCGCCCCCGTGGACCCGGCCGCCCGCGAGCCGCAGGCCTTCCCCGAGCCAGAGGCCGACGCCGAGACGGCGCAGCCAGAGGCCCACAGCCAACCAGCGCAGCCAAAAACCGACAGCGAGCCACCCCAGCTAGAAGCCGACAGCGAGCCGGCACAGCCAGAGGCCGGCAGCGAGCCGGCACAGCCGGAAGAAACCGGGCTGAGGCGGCTCGAACGCGCCTGGCTGGAGAGCGCGCACCCACCCGCCGGCCTGGCGCTGGCCCGGGCGTACACCCAGGTAGGCCGCCCGCTGGCCGCCCTGACCGTGCTGAACGCCCTGCGCGGCCGCGTAGAGGCGGGCGCGGACGGCGACCTGCGGATCGAGTTCCTGACGGCGGAAGGGCTCGCCCACCGCGCCGGCAACGACACCTCCTCCGCGCTCGCGAGCCTGGGCCGCGCGCACGACCTCGCCCTCGCCGCCGCCCCTCCCCGACCGGCGTGACCGCCACCCGCGAGTGGGGTGCGGCCCTGACCGGCGCCGGCCGCCTGGAGGAGGCGGTCGCCGTGCTCGAAGCGTGCCTGCCCCGGGCACGGGCGCTGGGCGGGCAGCCGACCACGGAGGCGTACCTCGGCCAGACCCTGGCTCGGGCGCTCGACGCGGCTGGCGACGCCGCCGGGGCCGGACGGGTGCTCGACCGGGCCGCCGAGATCTTCCGCGCCGAGGACGACCTGGGCGGGCTCGGCCGTACGCTGGCGATCCGCGGTGACGTGGCGCTCGCCCTCGACGACCTCGACGCCGCGTGGCGGTACCTCGCCGCCGCGGCCGAACTGGCCGAAGAGGCCGGCGACCACCCGGCGCACGCCGCCGCGCTCGACGCGCTCGGCACCGTCCACATGCGAGCCGGGGACGCCGCGCTGGCCGTGGCGTGCCACGAGCGGGCCGCCGGTGCGTACCGCGAGCTGGGCGCCGCCGAGGACGAGCAGGCCGCCCGGCTCAACCTCGTGGAGTCCCACCTCCAGCTCGGCGACGCCCGCGCGGCGCAGGAGGCGTTCCAGGCCGTACTCGCGCCCGACGCGCCGGTCGTCGTCTCGCTCGCCAGCCGCATGTACTTCCTCACCGCGCTGCTCAGCGCGGAGCGGGGCGACTGGGGCGGGGCACGTCCGGCGCTCCGGCAGTGCCTCGACGCCGTGTCGCGGGACACCGCCTCGGTCTCCTCGCCCGGCGAGCGGTGGCGCCGGATGCGCGCCGGCGACCGGGCGTACGAGCTGGCCGGCGCGGCGGCGGTGCGGGCCGGCGACGCCACGTTCGCGGCCGAGGTCGCCGAGGGCCGGCGGGCCGCGTTCCTGCGGGCGGTCTTCGGCGAAGCCGCCCCGGCCGCCACACTGCCCGCGCTGGAGGATGTCACCG
This sequence comes from Phytohabitans flavus, assembly GCF_011764545.1. Taxonomy (GTDB): domain Bacteria; phylum Actinomycetota; class Actinomycetes; order Mycobacteriales; family Micromonosporaceae; genus Phytohabitans; species Phytohabitans flavus. The sequence continues at coordinate 4,304,931 of NZ_AP022870.1, forward strand.
CGGCGCTGCCACCGAACACCGTCGCCGCCTACGTCGACCTCTCCCCCACCCTGACCGTCCTCTGCGCCGCGCCCGGCGGCTGGAGCGCGATCGTCGAGCGCCCCGGGGTCGGCGCGGACGACATCCCGGCGGCCGCCGGCGCTCTCCCGGCCGGGCGGCTGGACGCCGTGGGCCGGCTGCTCGGGCGCGAACTGTGGGCGCCGCTGCTGGAGCGGGTCCCGGCGGGCACGACCGGCGTCGTGCTACTGCCGTCCGCCCGCCTCGCCGGCCTCCCGCTGGACGCGGCCCGGCTCCCGGACGGCGGGCAGGTGGGCGACCGGATCCGGGTCGGCTACGCGCCGAGCCTCGCCCTGCTGCGCCGGAACGTGGACGAGCCGCCCCCGCCCCGCAGCCTGGGCCAGGCCGTCGACCCCACGGGAGAGTTCCCGTTCAGCCGGCGGGCGGCCGCCGCCGTGGCCGAGCCGGCGATCGCGTTCACCGGGGCCGACGCGACGGCGGACGCCGTACTCAAGCTGCTGCGGACCTGCGACGTGGTGCACTTCGCCGGGCCCGGCCGCTTCGACCCGGACGACCCGCCAGGCTCCTACCTCCAATGCGCCGCCGGTGACGGCGGCGACGGCCGGCTCAGCATCGCCCGGCTGCTCACGGAGGGCGGGCCGGTCAGCGCGTCGCTCGTCGTACTCTCCGGCTGCGCTTCCGGCGCCGCCTCTGCCGGACGGTGGCGCGGCGACGCCGTCGGCCTGCCAGGCACGCTCCTCGTGGCGGGTGCGGGGCAGGCGATCGCCACACACTGGGCGGTCGGCGAGCTGGAGGCCGCGCTGCTCGTGGGCGAGTTCTTCCGCCGCTGGCAGCAGGGCGCGGTCTCCGCCGCGACAGCGCTAGCCGAGGCCCAACGCTGCTTCCGCAGCGAAATCTCCAACGCGGACGTCGTAAGCCTCCTACGGCAGTGGGACGCGACCGACGCCACGCTGGTCCGCTGGCGAGCCCGCCCACCCGACGCGCCCGCATTCGCCGGCACCGTCGACTGGGCCGCCTTCCACCTGGTCGGCCTCCCCTAGAGCCTGCCTCCGAGTCGCTAGGTCTGTCCACAATGGCGCCGGCAGACCCATTGCACGACAAAGATGTGAGCTACCGCGACGTCCGCGGTGGTCCGGACCGCTGCTCCCGCGGCCTCACCCTCCGCGCTTCACAATCCAAGCCCCCGCGGCACTGGCCGGCAGGCCGGACCCGATGCGACAACCCCATCGCACCAATCAGGGCGATGGCCGGCGCAGTCGGAAAAGGGGACGCGGCCTAGATCGGTCGATGCTCTGGTCGTCCGTGTCGAGAAATTACCCCTCCAGGGGCAACTTCTCGACACGGACGCGGCCCGGTAGGGCGCTGCTCGCGTCGATCAAGGGAAGTCCGGGGCCATCGGCCACGAACGGCCTCTTTGTGTGAAGGTTCGTCGCCGTCAACGCGGGGTCTGGGGCCGGAGGCCCCAGACCCCGACAGCTTTCCCTTGATCGACGCGTCGGAGCCGGTGCAGGCAAGCGATCGTGGTACTCAGCTGTCGCTACAGCGACAGTGAAATACCACGATCTGCTGGAGGGCGTCGGCTGTAGCGCCGATCAAGGAAACCAGTGGCTGTCGGGGTTCTGCTCGGGCCGCCGGCGGCGGGTCGGTCGTGAAGCGCGGAGGGTGAGGCCGCGGGAGCAGCGGTCCGGACCACCGCGGACGTCGCGGTAGCCCAAATCTTGAAATGGAGTCGTCTAGGGGCGGAGCAGCTTGTCCGGGGTGATGGGGAGGTCGCGGACGCGGATGCCGATGGCGTGGTAGACGGCGTTGGCGATGCTGGCGTGTACGCCGACCGCGACCACCTCGCCCAGCCCCTTCGCGCCCAACGGATGCGCGTTGTAGTCGGGCTCCTCCACAAAGGACACGTCGATGTCGCCGACGTCGGCGTTGACCGGTACGTGGTAGTCGGTCAGGGCGGGCGCGATGAAGCGGCCGGTCACCGGGTCCGTGGCCAGGTCCTCCATCAGGGCACCGCCGAGCGCGTAGATGATGCCGCCCTGGGCCTGGTTTCGCGCGGTCTTCGGGTTGAGTACCCGGCCGACCGCGAAGACGCCGACGTGCCGGGTGACCCGTACCCGCCGCAGGGTGTCGTCGATGCGTACCTCGGTGAAGTGGGCGCCGAACGTGGCGTACGCGAAGCGGGGGTCGGCGCCGGCCGGGTCGTGGAATCCCTGCTCCACTATGGAGCGCCGGCCGTTGCGGCGGAGCAGGTCGCGGTACGTCTCGCCGCGGCGTGGGACGTCCACATCGTACAATCGGCCGCGAGCGGCGCCGACCCGCTCGGCGGGTAGGCCGTGCAGGGGTGAGCGCGGGTCGGCGACCGCGAGCCGGGCCGCGGCCTGCCGTGCCCGGAGCGCCGCCAGGTGCACCGCCGTGCCGGTGCTGCCGGTCGTGCGCGAGCCGGACGTTGGCGCGGACTCCGGCAGCGTGGTGTCGCCGCTGCGGATGTCCACTTGGGACGGTGCGATGCCGGTACCGTCGGCGGCGATCTGGGTGAGTGTGGTGAGGTTGCCGGTGCCGATCTCCGGGGCGGCCGTGCGCACCTCGGCGCTGCCGTCGTCGCGGATCTCGACGGCGGCGCGCGCGGCGGCGTGGTGCTCCAGCCGCTGGGCGGACGACATGCCGAAGCCGACCCAGTCGGCACCGTCGCGCATCATCCGCGGGCGGGGTGCGCGCCGCTCCCACCCGAAGCGCTCGGCGCCCACGTCGTAGCACTCCAGCAGCTGCTTGCCACTCCATGGGCGGCCGAGCAGCGGGTGTACGGCGAGGTGGTTGCGGCGGCGCAGCTCGATCGGGTCCAGCTCCAGCGCGTACGCCATCTCGTCGAGCGCGCTGCCCACCGCGAACATCCCGGGGCCGTCGCCGGGCGTGCGCATCGTGGCCGGGGCCGGCATGTGCATGCCCGCGACCTCGACGCGGACGCCGACCGAGCGGAGGGCGTACACGGTGCCGGTCGGCGAAATCGCGGCCTCGGGGCGGTCGAAGAGGACCGGCGTGCCGTTGACGGTGTGGTGGGTGATGGCCTGGAGCGTGCCGTCGCGGTTGGCGCCGACCCGCAGCCGCTGGATGATGGGCGGCTGGTGGCCGTGGCAGGTGAAGACCTGCTTGCGCGTGACCACGAGCTGGACCGGCCGTCCCACCTGGCGGGCGGCCACGGCGGCGAGGAGGGTGTGCGCCCACACCGCGGTCTTGTTGCCGAACGCGCCACCCACCAAAGTGGACACGACCCGCACCCGGTCCGGCGGCAGGCCGAGCGCGCCGGCGATGACCGGGCGGTCGAGGTGGACCTGCTGGCTCGTCTCGTGCACGGTCAGCGAGCCGCCGTCCCAGTGGGCGAGCGTCGCGTTCGGCTCCATCGGGGCGTGGCTGTTGTAGGGCGTGCGGTACTCCAGGTCGAGGCGCACGTCCGCGGCCGCCAGCCGGGCCTCGGGGTCGCCGAGCGCGAGCAGGGTCGGAAACTCGGGCTCGAAGCGCCACACGGGCTGGTGCGCGTCCGGCAGCGCGGCGTCCAATGTGGGCACGGCTGGGCGGGTCTCGTAGTCGACCGCCACCAGGCCCGCGGCGTGCGCGGCCTGCTCGCGGGTGCCGGCGACGACCACCGCGAGGTACTGGCCGTGGTGGTGGATGTGCTCGTCGGCGAGAGGGAAGCGGGTCTCCACGTACCGCAGGGCGGCCGGCGTGCTGTGCCACTGTGGACGGTTGAGGTGGGTGATGACGGCGAGCACGCCGGGTGCCGCCTCGGCGCGGGCGGTGTCGATGGCGCGCACCCGGCCGGCGGAGACCGCGCTGCTCATCAGCGCCGCGTACACCATGCCGGGCAGGCGGGTGTCGGCGGTGTAGCGGGCCGCGCCGGTCACCTTGTCGCGGGCCTCCACCCGGCTCAGGGGCCTCCCGATTGCCATCACTTCACCAGCAGCTCGGTCAGGGCACGGCGCACGACACCGCGGACAAGCTCCACTTTGTACGCGTTGTCCGGGCGAGGGGCAGCCCCGGCGGTCGCCGCCTCCGCCGCCGCCTCGATGGCCGCCGCGTCCAGGCGCCGGCCGCGCAGCGCGCTCTCCGCCGTGTGCGCCCGCCACGGCTTCGGGGCCACACCGCCGAGGCAGACGCGGGCGTCGCGGACCACGCCGCGTTCACTGTGGACGGCCACGGCGGCGGAGGCGAGCGCGAACGCGTACGAGGCGCGCTCGCGGAACTTGACGTACGTCGAGCGGGCCGCGAACGGACTGGCCGGCACCTCGACCGCCACGACAAGCTCGCCGTCGCGCAGGGCGTGCTCCACGTGCGGGGTGTCGCCGGGCAGGCGGTGCAGGTCGCCGACCGGGATGCGGCGGGTGCCCCGAGCGCCCTCGACCACCACGGTCGCGTCGAGGGCGAGCAGGGCCACCGCGCAGTCCGAGGGATGTACCGCGATGCACGCCGCGCTCGTGCCGAAGATGCCGAGCAGCCGCCCGTCCCCCTCGATGGCGGCGCAGCCGGTGCCGGGCTCGCGCCGACCGCAGGCAAACTCGGGCAGCCGGAAGTACGGGCACCGCACGCCCTGGAGCAGGTTGCCGCCGAAGGTCGCCCGGTTGCGGATCTGCGGTGACGCGCCGGACCGCAGCGCCCGTACGAGCACCGGGTACGCCGCCGCGAGGCGCGGGTCGTCGACCGCGTTGCGGCACAGGGCGCCGATCCGCACGCCGTCGCGGCTCCACCGCAGCCCGTCGAGCGGGAGACCGTTGATGTCGACGAGGCGCGCCGGTGTCCGTACCCGATCGCGGAGGAGGGTGACAAGGTCGGTGCCGCCGGCGATGATCTCGGCGTCCGGGTGGGTGGCGATCAGCCGCAGCGCCTCGCGGACCGTGCCCGGACGCTTGTACTCGAACGTGTCCACTACTCCCCCTCGCGTGACAGGTGCGCGGCGGCCTCGATGGCGTCGCGGATGTTGCTGTACGCGGCGCAGCGGCACAGGTTTCCGCTCATCAGCTCGGGGATCTCGGCCGCCGTCACGCGGGGCCGCTCGGCCAGCAGCCCGACCGCCGACATGATCTGCCCGGACGTGCAGAATCCGCACTGGAACCCGTCGTGGTCGACGAAAGCCCGCTGCACCGGGTGCAGCCGGTCCCCTTCGGCCAGGCCCTCCACAGTGGTCACCTCGCTCCCCTCGTGCATCACCGCGAGGGTGAGGCAGGACAGGACGCGGCGGCCGTCGAGCAGCACCGTGCACGCGCCACAGGCACCCTGGTCGCAGCCCTTCTTGGTACCGGTGAGGCGGAGCCGGTCGCGCAGGGTGTCCAGCAGGCTCGCCCGTACGTCGACCTCCAGCCGCACGCGGTCGCCGTTTACCACCAGCGTGAGGATCTCGGGCTTCGCCCCGCTCGCCTCGGCGCGCACGGGCGGGGCGGCCAGGCCGGCGCCTAGGGAGAGCCCGCCCGCCAGCACCGTCCGGCGACTCGTTCCTTCGGTCATGAGACCCACGATGCCGGGGCGGCGCGGCGATTGACTCCTGCCGCTGGCCGCGGTGCGCGGGCCCGGGGAACGAGGGGGTCCTCCAAGTGGCCGGCCGTCAGATAGACCCCAGGTAGGCCAGGACGGCGCGGACGCGGCGGTGGCCGCCGTCGTCCGGAGCCAGGCCGAGCTTGGTGAAGATGTTGCCGATGTGCTTCTGCACCGCATTGCCGCTGACGTGCAGGCGGGCGGCGATCGTGTCGTTGTCGTGGCCCTCGGCCATCAGCGCCAGCACCTCCCGCTCGCGTGGGGTCAGCGCGGCCACCGGGTCGCCGCGGGTCAGCAGCTGCGCGACCACCTCTGGGTCCAGCGCGGTGCCGCCGCGGGCCACGCGGGTCAGCGCGTCGACGAACTCGTCCACCCGGCTCACCCGGTCCTTCAGCAGGTAGCCCACGCCGCGCGGGGCGGCGGCGAGCAGTCTCGTGGCATACGCCTGCTCGACATACTGCGACAGGACCAGCACCGGCAGGTCGGGGTGGCGGCGGCGTGCCTCGATCGCGGCCCGGATGCCCTCGTCGCGGAAGCCGGGCGGCAGCCGCACGTCGACGATCGTGACGTCGGGGCGGTGCGCGTCGACGGCGGCCAGGAACGCCTCCGCGTCGGTGGCGACCGCGACGACCTCGCAGCCCTTGGTGCCGAGCAGCAGCTCCAGGCCGCTGGAGAGCAGCACGTTGTCTTCGGCGATCACGACCCGCACGGCAACTCCACCCCCACGACCGTGGGCCCGCCGGGCGGGCTGGTGACGGTGAGCCGGCCGTCGAGCGCCTCCGTCCGACGGCGGATGCCGGCCAGGCCGGTGCCCCGTGCTCGCTCGCGCCGCCGGCGCCGTCGTCGCGGACCTCAACAAGCAGGCGGTCGCCGGCCCGGCGGACCCGCACTGTCGCGCGGCTGGCCCGGCTGTGCTTGGCGACATTGGTCAGCGCCTCGGCGACCGCGAAGTAGGCGACCGCCTCGACCGCCGCCGGCACCGCGCCGAGGTCGCCGACGTCGAGGTCGGCCGGGACGCCGCCGCGCGCGGCCACCGCGCGCAGGGCGCCGGCGAGACCCTGGTCGGCCAGGATCGGCGGATACATCGTCCGGACCACCTCGCGCAGCTCGGTCATCGCCTCCTCGGTGCCCTCGTGCGCCTGCCGCAGCAGGTCGGCGACAGCCGGTGGCGCGTCGGGCAGCGCCTGCCGGGCGACGGCCAGCCGCATCGCGATCGCCACCAGCCGGGCCTGGGTGCCGTCGTGCAGGTCGCGCTCGATCCGGCGCAGCTCGGCGCCGTGCGCGTCGAGCACATCCGCGCGGGTGCGGGTCAGCTCGGCCACCCGGTCGGCGAGCCGCTCGGCCGCGGACGGGGCCAGCCCGGCCAGCGTGACGCGCGCGTGCAGGGCGGCCAGCGGTGGGAACAGGACTGCCGCGACCGCCGCGAGGATCGCGAGCTGCGCGGCGCCGAGGACCACCGCGCTCGCCCAGCCGGTCACCGCCACCTCGATCAGCAGGCGCGGCGGGTCGGCCGCCGGGAACAGCCACCACAGCGGCATCACGACGGCGGCGAGCAGCGCATTGCCGAGGCAGTAGAGCGCGAGCAGGCCGGCCGGCACGCCGATGGCCGTGTGCACCGCGAGCCACGGCAGGTAGCGATCGAGCCGCGCGGTCGGTGGTGGCGGCGGGCCGCCGCGCAGGGCCGCCGCCCGGCGCAGGTGCAGCACTGCCCAGCGCCGCCGCGGCACCGGGAGCCACAGCAGCGCGAACGCAAGCACGGACGCCACTGCTGTGGGCAGGATGCCCAGCAGATACACCGTCGCCGTCCACGCTCGCCGCACCCGTAAACGTCTATCAGGGCGGCGACCTGCGGGGCACTACAGCCAGCTCTACCTTTCGACGGGTACCTCGCTGTATCGCTCCGGGCCCTCCGCCCGGCCTAGCGTCAGCGGCCATGCGAACTCTTCTTCTCCTCGCCGCGGTCGCGTCCCTGGGCGTGCCCGCGCCAGACCTCCAGCCAGGCGTCGACGCGATCCACGCGCTGGGCCTGCCCGGCGCGCAGGCCCGCCTGGTCACCGAAGACGGGCGGCACGAGGTCGCCACGAGCGGCTTCGGCGACCTGGCCACCGGGCGTCCGGTGCCGCCGGACGGGCACTTCCGGGTCGCCAGCACCGGCAAGGCGTTCGTCGCCACGGTGGCTCTGCAGCTCGTCGGCGAAGGCCGGCTCCGCCTCGACGACCCGGTGGAGCGGTGGCTACCGGGTGTCGTGCGCGGCAATGGCAACGACGGCCGGCGGATCACCGTGCGGCACCTGTTGCAGCACACGAGCGGCATCCACGACGACTTCCCCGACTACACGACGGAGGCCGACTTCCAGCGCCACCGGTACGACGTGTACACGCCCGCGCAGCTCGTCGCGCGGGCGGTGGCGCACCGGCCGGACTTCAAGCCGGGCCGGGGGTGGGGCTACTCCAGCACCGGCTACCTGCTGGTCGACATGATCATCGAGCGGGTCACCGGGCGGTCCTGGTGGACCGAGGTGGAGCACCGCGTCGTGCGTCCGCTGGGCCTGACCGGTACCTCGTGGCCGGGGCTCTCGCCGCTGGTGCCGCGGCCGCACGCGCGGGGGTACCAGGTGTTCGAGACCGGCCGCCAGGTCGACGTCACCGAGCAGGTGGTCGTGGATCCGGAGGCGGCGATCACGTCCACGACCCGCGACCTCAACACGTTCTTCCGGGCGCTGCTGGGCGGGCGGCTGCTGCGGCCGGCCCAGCTCGCCGCGATGACCCGTACCGTGCCGGTCGACCCGGGCCTGGCGGAGATCCTGCCCGGCGCCCGCTACGGCCTCGGCCTCTTCCAGCGCACGCTGCCCTGCGGCGGCGTCTACTGGGGACACCCGGGCGGCGGCGCCGGTTACGTCACGGACAGCGGGGTGACCGCGGACGGCCGGCGCAGCGTCGTGCTCTCGGTCAACGGTGTGCTCGGCAACGCGCCGGAGGACTTCATCCGGCAGCAACACGCGGCTGACGAGCTGGTCGAGGGCGCGCTGTGCGGGGCGGGCGGCGCAGAAACCACTCGGCCACAGCAAGGTTGATCAGCCAGCCGGCCAGCATCAGCCCGGCGCGGCCGTTCGCGCCGGGCTGTTCGCCGCCGCTCGCGATCAGGTAGGGCGCGTGGGTGAACGCCTGTGTCCCGCGCCGAGGCCGATCGCGTAGGCGCGCACCATCCACGCCCGGTGCGGGCCGAAGTCGCGGCGCAACGCGGCGGCGAGGCCGAGCACGATAAACACCGCCATGGCCGAGCCGAAGACGACCCGCTCTCCGTTGACGATGGCGTTGTCGTGCGCCGGCAGGTCGTAGGCGAACGTCATCCACAGCCCGGAGAGGGCGACCGTCAGTCCACAGGGGACGAGCACCCGCCCGGCCCAGCGGTGCCAGCGCCGGCGGCGCAGGCTCGGTACGAACTGGAAGGCGCCGAGCCACGCGTAGATCACCGCGCCCACGATGTGCAGCACCACCGGCACCGGGTCGCCGACAAACCGGGCGTTGTCCGGGGTGACCTCCGGGCTGCTGCCCAGCTCGGTCACCCGCGCCGCCCCGGCGATCACCGGTACCAGGCCCAGCAGGATCAACGCGGCCGGTAGCCGCCACTCACGCAATGTCATGCCATCGATGGTGGCCGTCAGGCCCGGTGCGCCTCATCGGTACATGGGCCGCGACTCACCTCGCCCATGGTCGGGCTCGGGAGTCGTACTTTCAGCGGTCGCCGGTCACCATCCACTCGTCGCCGACCTTGGCTACCCGCAGCACCGTGATGCCCAGCGGGTTGGCGCCGACCTCGAGCCACCCGGTGTCGCCGGTCGGGGTGAGGCTCGTGTCACGCAGCTCCTCCCGCTGCCGGTCGGAGAGGCCGCCGAGCATCCGGTCCACGCCGTCCGGGCAGCTGCTGACCGCGTACCGGGTGGCGATCTCCTGCCCGAAGGGCCGGGTCACCAGCGTGCAGGCGAACTCCCCGTCGCCGGTCGCGAGCGACCTGAGGTAGTTGCGCGCCGCGCCCTCGGCCGGATCGGTGCGCTGCCAGGCGTACCCGAGGCAACCGGCCACCACGACGGCGACGAAGGCGACCGCGAGCAGGGCGGCGCGGCGGCGGCGCGGCGGGTTACCCCGGGCACGGGTGCGGTTTGTCTCGTACGCCCACATCGCGATCTCGACCCGGTTACGCACGCCGAGCTTCGTCATCAGGCTGGTGATGTGCGACTTGACGGTGCTCAGCGTGATGAACAGCTCGTCGGCGATCTCCTTGTTCGTCCGACCACGGGCGACCGCGACAAGCACCTGCTCCTCGCGGTCGGTGAGCGCCTCGATCGGCTGCTTCGGCGGCGCGGCCGGGACGGTGTCGGCGAACGCCTTCAGCAGCCGGGTCGTCACGCTCGGCGCGATCAGCGCGTCGCCCTTGGCTGCCGCGTGCACGGCCTGCGCGAGCAGCGCGGGGCCGGCCTCCTTGAGCAGGAAGCCGCGGGCGCCGGCACGCAGCGCCGAGTACACGTAGTCGTCCAGGTCGAAGGTGGTGATGACGACGACCGCCAGCGGATCGGCGACCGAAGGGCCGGCGAGCGCCCGGGTCGCCTCGATGCCGTCCATGCCCGGCATCCGGATGTCCAGCAGGCATACGTCGGGCGGAGCCGCTGGGCGAGCTCGACCGCGCGCCGCCCGTCGCTGGCCTCGCCGACCACCTCGATGTCCGGCTGCGCGTTCAGGATCATGGTGAGACCGGTACGGACGATCTCCTGGTCGTCCGCGACAAGCACACGCACACTCACGCTGGCGCCCCGGCGCGGGGCAGGATCGCGGTGACCGTCCAGCCGCGGTCGGCGTTGGGGCCCGCGGCGCAGGTGCCGCCGAGCAGGTCGGCGCGTTCCATCATGCCGATCAGGCCAAACCCGGGCTGGCTCGCCGGGCGGACGGCGCTGGCCTCGCCGTCGTCGCTGACCCGCAGGTGTACCGAGGTGTCGTCGGCCGCGACGCTGACCTCGATGCGGGTGGCGTGGCGGGCGTGGCGGCGGGCGTTGGTCACCGACTCCTGGGCCAGCCGGTACAACGCCGAGCCGACCGCCGGCGGCAGGTCCTCCATGTCGCCGCGGATGTCCACGTCGACGGCGGGCCCGGCGCGGAACCGGCCGGCGAGCCGCCCGATGTCGGCGACCTGCGGGTTTGGCGCCAGGTCGGCGGGCTGGTCGCGGCGGAGCACCCGGACCATCGCGCGCATCTCGGCCAACGCGCGGGACGCCTCCGCCTCGATCACCTGGAGCGCCTCGACCGCGGCGCCGGGCTGGGTGGCCGAGGCGGCGATACCGGCCTGGGCCCGGATCGCCATCGCCGACACATGGTGCGCGACCGTGTCGTGCAGGTCGCGGGCGATCCGCTCGCGCTCCAGCAGCTTGACCCGGTCGAGCTCACGCAGGCGGGCGCTGGCCCGGAAGCGGACCGCGGCGCCCAGCGCGGCGACACCGAACATCACCGCGAAGCCGGCGATCATCTCGCCGACGCCGATCGTGAGGGCGAAGGTGGAGAGGACGAGCTTGGCCGCGATGAAGGCGGAGCCGATCACGGCCTCCCGGCCGGCGCCCCAGCGGAACAGCGCATACGTCAGGATGACCACGAAGCCCGAGGAGTACATGAGGCAGGGGTCGCCGGGCAGCACGAACGGGGCGACCGCGGTCACGCCGTACGTGATCGCCACCATCCCGAGCGGCTGGGTGCGCCGCCACAGCAAGGTGGACAGCAGCGCGAGCGCCATGACCGCGGAGCCCGCCGGCCACGGCAGGTCGGACCGGAGGATCCCCTCCAGCACGATCGCGGGCACGAACAGGGCGAGCAGCACCCAGTCGCGCCAGACCCGGGCCGGGGCGTTGGGCGCCCGCGGCTCATCCCATACGGAACGCAGACGAGGGTGCACGTTCCTATCGTACGAACCAGGTGCGGCTTCCAGATCGGCCCAAAGTACGACCGATTCGTCCCCGGTACCCGACCCGCCTTTAGGCTCCTGCCATGACGCGTAGGCGGTGGCGGGACGGTGGCAGCCCGGCCGGGCGGGTGACGGTGGTCGAGGTCTTCTTCGACGTGGTGTTCGTCTTCACGCTCACCCAGCTCACCCGGATCCTGGAGGCGCATCTCACGCTCGCCACCGTCGGGCAGGTGCTGCTGCTCTTCGGGATCCTGTGGTGGATGTTCGACGGGTACGTGTGGCTCGCCAACCACGTGCCGCCCGGGAGCCGGAGCAGAAGCTGCTGCTCTTCGTCGGCATGGCCGGGTTCCTGATCGCGGCGATCGGCATCCCGCGCGCGTTCGACGGCACGGGTGTGGTCTTCGGGGTCGGTTACCTGGTGACGATCTGCGTACACCTGCTGCTCTTCACCCAGGCCCGGGTCGGTCGGGCGCTGTCGCTGCTCGCGGTGTACAACCTCGGTGCCGCCCTGCTGGTCCTGGCCGGCGGCTTCGCCGACGGCGCGCTGCGGACCGGGCTGTGGGTGGCGGCGCTGGCGCTCCAGATGGTCGTGCCGTACCTGGTGCCGCGGCACTCCTGGATCGGCACGGTGCGCTCGTTCCACCTGGCGCCGGAGCACTTCGTGGAGCGGCACGGCCTGCTGGTGATCATCGCGCTGGGCGAGTCGGTGGTGGCGATCGGCGCGGGCGTCGACGTCGACCACCTCACCGCGAGCACGGTCGCGGTGGTCGTGCTGGCATTGGCCCTGCCCGCCGGTCTGTGGTGGACGTACTTCACCGACACCCACGCCGCCGAGGTGACGATGAGCCGTGCCACCGGCGGCCCGGCCACCCGGCTCGCGCTGTGGCTGGGGCTGACGCACATCCCGCTGCTGCTGGGCATCGTCTTCACCGCGGCCGGCATCCACGCCGCGGTCGCCCACCCCGGCGACCACACGCACTGGCCGGAGGCGCTGGCGCTGGCCGGCGGTGTCGCGGCGTACCTGTGCGGCATCGCGGAGCTCCGCCGCGCGCTGCGCGTGCGCGGGGTGTGGCGCCGGCTGCTGACCGCCGCGGCGGTGCTGGCCACCGTCCCGATCGGCACCGAGGTCAACGCCGGGCTCCAACTTGTGGCAGTGGTCGGGGTGGTCGCGATCCCGCTGGTCCTGGAGCGCGGGCAGCACTCAGCCCCCGCAAAGCCCTCCACTGTGGAACACACCGGCACCAAGACCTGAGTCATCGGGGGCTTGGATTTACCGGAAATCTTTCGTAACCTGAGCTGGATCCGGGCCGAGGCCCGGACAGTCGTGCGGATCGAGCACCTCGGGCCTGGCGGAGTGGCACCCCGGCCGATGTCACCGTCCCCGGCGCGGGCGAACGCGCGCGCGGGGCGGTCCTCCACATGCTCGCGTGGCCCAATGCCACCGCGGCACCCACCCCACGTGCGAAAGAGGCAACGATGACAAAGCAACTCCGGCGCCGGAAGGCGAGGATCGCGGCCATCTGGTCGGGCGTCCTGGCCGGCGTGGCCGCCGCGGCCGCGATGACGACGGTGATGGCGGGCTCCGCCACCGCCGCGACCACCCTCGGCGCGTCCGCCGCCGAGCGGGGCCGCTACTTCGGCACCGCCGTCGCGGCGAACAAGTTGAGCGAGTCGGCGTACACGACGATCCTCAACCGCGAGTTCAACTCGGTCACGCCCGAAAACGAAATGAAGATCGACGCGACCGAGCCGAACCAGAACCAGTTCAACTACGCGAACGCGGACCGGATCGTGCAGCACGCCCGCTCGCAGGGCATGCAGGTGCGCGGCCACACCCTCGCGTGGCACTCGCAGCAGCCGGGCTGGATGCAGAACATGTCCGGTACCGCCCTGCGCAACGCGATGCTCAACCACGTGACCCAGGTGGCCACCCACTTCCGCGGCCAGGTCGTGGCCTGGGACGTGGTGAACGAGGCCTTCGCCGACGGCTCCAGCGGCGCCCGGCGCGACTCCAACCTGCAGCGCACCGGCAACGACTGGATCGAGGCCGCCTTCCGCGCCGCGCGCGCGGCGGACCCGAACGCCAAGCTCTGCTACAACGACTACAACACCGACGACTGGACGCACGCGAAGACCCAGGCCGTGTACCGCATGGTGCAGGACTTCAAACAGCGCGGCGTGCCGATCGACTGCGTCGGCCTCCAGTCGCACATAAACAACCAGTCGCCGTACCCGAGCAACTACCGCACCACGCTGTCCAGCTTCGCGGCGCTCGGCGTGGACGTGCAGATCACCGAGCTGGACATCGAGGGGGCGAACGCCACCTGGTACCGCAACGTGGTCAACGACTGCCTCGCCGTCCCGCGCTGCAACGGCATCACGGTGTGGGGCATCCGTGACTCGGACTCGTGGCGCGCATCGCAGACCCCGCTGCTGTTCACCGGCGCCGGCGCCAAGAAGCCGGCGTACGACGCGGTGCTCCAGGCCCTGAACAACGGCGTCATCCCGACCACGAGCCCGACGACCGGCCAGCCCACGACGCCGCCGCCGGTGACCACTCCCCCGCCGGTGACGACGCCGCCGCCGGGCCCGGGTGGCTGCACCGCGACCGTCTCACTCCAGTCGTGGACCGGCGGCTTCGTCGCCACGGTACGGGTGACCGCCGGCTCGTCCGGCACCAACGGGTGGCGGGTCACGATGACCCTGCCGTCCGGCGCCACCATCACCAACGCGTGGAACACGACGCGCAGCGGCAACACCGGCACGGTCAACTTCACCAACGTGGCCTACAACGGCCGCCTCACCGCCGGACAGACAACGGAGTTCGGCTTCCAGGGCAACGGCGTAGGCACCGGCATGACCCCAACCTGCACCGCCACCTAAAAACGAACACCCCCGGTGCGGAGGCCTCACCCTCCGCACCGGGGCAGCGGCTCTTCCGCGCCCATTCCACTATGGACTTGAGCTACCGCGATGTCCGCGGTGGTCCAGACCGCTGCTCCCGCGGCCTCACCCTCCGCGCTACACAACCCAACCCCGCGCACAAGCTAGTCGGCCCTTGATCTGCGATGGGATCGGAGCACGCAGCGATCGTGGTACGCAACTGCCCCTGAGGGGCCGCTAAATACCATGATCTGCCGGAGGTTGTGAACCGCGGAGGGTGAGGCCGCGGGAGCAGCGGTCTGGACCACCGCGGACATCGCGGTAGCTCAAATTTCTATTCTGGGCCAGATTCGCAGATGAGCCCGACCACGAAGAGTGTCCGGCTATTCGGCCATTCGGGGGCCTGGCTGTGCGGGGACGGGGCCGGCGTTGTGGTCCGCCGGGTGGCCGTTTGTGCTGTCGTGCTCGCCGGCTGGCTCGACCTGGCCGTTGCGGGGGCTCGGCTCGAAGAGGCCGCGCGCGGGCAGTGGCACCGGCACCTCCGGCCGGTGCGCCACCTCGGGCACGTGCGCCGCCTCAGGCATGTGTGCGGCCTCGGGCATGTGTGCCGCCTCGGGCACCTGCACGGGCTCCGCGGCCGGGATCTCCTCGACCGCCGGGGCCTGCCTCTGGCGGGGTGGGGCGACCTGCGGGTACTCGCCCGTCTGCACGTTGCTCGCGGCGGCCGCCATCACCGCGGCGGCGGCCAGGTCGGCGACCCGCTTCGCCTCGCGCTGCACCCGGGCACGTACCTCCTTGGCGTGCCGCTCGGCGGAGTCCGCGGCGGTGCGGGTCTGCTCCAGCCGGTCGAGCTCGCCGGCCAGGTCCTGCCGTACCGCCCCGAGCTGCTGAAGCAGCTCGGCCACCTCGCGCTCGGCGACGTCACCGTCGTGGCGCACCTGGTTCAGCTGCTGCTGGCCGGTGTCCAGCTCGCTCAGCAGCTGGGTCAGGGCCTGCCGGCGCATCTGGATCTCCTGCTGTACAAGCTGGAGCTGCTGCTGGTGGCTGGCCTGCTGCTCGTCCGCCCGGCGCCGGATGTCGGCCGCGTGCTGCTGTGCCTCCGCCAGCAGCGTGGCCGCGCTCTGCTCGGCCTGCGACCGCTCGTCGGCCATCTTGGCCTGTGCCGCGCTCAGCTGCTCGTTGAGGTCACGCTCGGCGGCCGAACGCCGGTCGGCGAGGTCGCGCTCCACAGTGGCCTGCCACTGGGTCAGCTCCTGGTGGGTGTTCGCCCGAGCGGTCTCGGTCTCCTGCTGCGACTGCGTCCGCGCCGCCTCCACCATCGCCTCGGCGTCGGCCCGCGCCTGCTCAGCCCGCTGGGCGGCCTCCTCGTCGACCTGCCTGGCCGCCTCGACGCTGCGGTCGTGGGCGGCCTCGCCGGCGGACCGTACCCGCTCGGCCAGGTCGCGGGCGTCGGCGAGCGCCTTCTCCGCCTGCGACTCGAGGGCCGCGGCCCGCTCGCCGGCAGCGTTGACGAGCAGCTCGCCCTGCTTTTCGGAGAGCTCCAGGATCTGGTCGACCATCGTGCCGAGATCGCGGAACGATGCCTTCTCCAGCTGCCGCGGCCGATCCCGCAGCTCGACGAGCTCGGCGTGCATCTCGGCGAACTCGGCCCGGTGCTGGTGCAGCTGCGTGGCGAGGTCGCGGGCCTGTGCGATGGCCTGGTCGCGCTCCCTGGCCACTTGAGACATCCCGCTCTCGGCCTGGGCCACGAACCGGTCCACCTGGGTCTTGTCGTAACCACGCAGGGTGACCTGGAACCGCTGGGACGCCGCGCCCTCGGGCGCCATAACCGCCTCACCACGCTGGGACATGCGCATCCTCCATAGGGACCGACAGCGAGCCGGGCCGCCGGCTGAGGGGGGTGGCGACCCGCCGCCCGCAAACGCTACCGTCACCGCGCCGCGAGCCATAGTGGGGTGCCATCACGATCCGACCAGCCGGTCGGCTCGCTGGTCAGGCGTTGGCGAGGCGGGTCACCAGGGTGCGGAGCCAGGGCTGGGAGAGGCCCGGCTCCCCGGCGGTGGCGCGGGCCAAGGCCCGCCGACCTTCCGTGCTGCGGCCGTACGCGACGACCGCGACCGCCTCGGCCAGGGCGTTTCGGGTACGTTCGTCGCGGCCCGGACCGTCCGCCTCGGCAAGCCAGTATTCGGGCCGGCAGGTGCGGCGGCCATGAAGACGAGGTCGCCGTCGCCGCTGCGGGCCAGCACCTTGCCGGCGCACGCGCCAGATCGTCCAGAAACCCGAGCTTCGGCGGGGTGGCGCCGGCCAGCGTTGAGCCGAGCTGGTCGGGGGTGACCAGGTCCCAGCGGAACGGTGGGCCCGGCGCCGGATTGTCCGCGCGGTGATTGTGCCGGTGGTGGGATGGTGAGACCGAAACATCAGAGGGAGGAACGATGAGCACACTCGCCGAACGCCTGGTCGACGCGACGACCGGCGCGCTCGAACTCTTCACCATCCACCTCGGCCGCGAGCTCGACCTCTACACCGAGCTGGCCGACGGGCCGCTCACCTACCCGGAGCTGGCCGAGCGGGCCGGGATCGCACCCCGGTACGCCCGCGAGTGGCTGGAGCAGCAGGCCGTGGCCGGGCTGCTGACCGCCAGCTCGGACGAGGCCGCGCAGGCCCGGCGCTACGGGATCCCGGAGGAGCACCGCGCGGTGCTGCTCGACCCCGAGGACCCGTCCCACGTCGCGCCCCTCGCCGACCTCGTCGCGGGCATCGCCGCCGTGCTCGGCGAGCTCCCGGACGCGTACCGGACCGGCGGCGGCATCCCCTTCTCCGCGTACGGTTCCGCGTTGCGCCGAGGGCAGGGCGGCATCAACCGGCCGCTGTTCCGCCACGAGCTGCCCGACTGGCTCGCCGCCATGCCGGACGTCGGCGAGCGGCTGGCCAGCAAGCCGATCGCCCGCATCGCCGACCTCGGCTTCGGCGAGGGGTGGTCGACGATCGCGCTGGCCCGCGCGTACCCGGGCGCGTACGTGGACGGGTACGACACCGACCAGGCCAGCGTGGCCGCCGCCCAGCGGCACGCCGCCGAGGCCGGGGTGGGCGACCGGGTCACGTTCCAGGTCGCGGACGCCAGCGGGCTCGCCGGCCCGTACGACCTCGTGTTCGTCTTCGAGGCGCTGCACGACATGGCCCACCCGGCGCAGGTGCTCACCGCCGTCCGCGCCGCGCTCGCCGAGGGCGGCACGGTGCTCGTGGCGGACGAGCGGGTGGCGGACACGTTCACCGCGCCCGGCGACGGGGTGGAGCGACTCATGTACGGCTGGAGCGTCAACCACTGCCTGCCCGCCTCGATGTCCGAGGTGGACAGTGCCGCGCTCGGCACCGTGCTGCGCCGCGGTACCGTGCACGAGCTGGCCGCCAAGGCCGGCTTCGCCGTGACGGAGCTGGCCCCGCACAACGACTTCTTCCGCTTCTACCGTTTGGACAGTGCACAGTGAACCTGCGTCAGGTCATGCCGCCGCCGACATCCCACCCGCAACAAGAGATCACGGAACCGATGACCAGGCCGCTCAGGCCGGCGATGGTGCCCGCCAACCACGGGGAACGCTGACCCCGGAGGACGTAGGCCAGGACCACCGCGCCGGCGATCAAGCCGGCGAGGACGGCGGGCACCCCGAAGAGCAATGCCAGGATGCCCGTGCCGGTCCGCTCGTCGAAGCAAAATCCGACGCAGTTCTCGTCCACCACGGTGGGCCGCTGCGACACCCAGAGCACCATGGCGAGAGCCGCGATGGCGAACCAGCCGAACAGCACCGCCACACCCGTCAGGACCCGTCCCGTCGACGGCGCCGCATCCACGGTGTCCATGGTGTGGCGTGTGCCGGCCTCCAGGTAGCGGTCGATCGGCCGAGATCCAGACCGCGCGCGATGTGATCGACTAGTCGTTAAGAGCCACTTGACGGACCCGGGTGGGTGTGGCGGTAACCTACACTCGACATCCGGTCCGGGCTAGCCCGGCGAGCAGCGCGCGGGAGGTGGTCGTGGCGTCGTCAGCGGTGCCCCCGATCGGCGCGCGGCTGCGGGCCGAGCGCCGCCGCCGTGGCGTCAGCATCCGCGGGCTGGCCCGCGAGATCGGCGTCTCGGCGAGCCTCATCTCCCAGATCGAGACGGAGAAGAGCAGCCCGTCGGTCAGCACGCTGTACGCGATCTCGACCGCCCTCGGCATCTCGATCGAGGAGCTGTTCGGCCCGGTGACGGCCGACGAGACCGAGGCCGCCCCGGAGACGGAGGACGCCGACGACCCCGCCGAGGGCGACGAGGCGGCCGGCGTGCGGGTCGTGCGGCTGCCCGCCTTCGCGCCGGCCGGTGACGTGGCCGTCGTGCGGGACGGTCCGGCGGCGGCCGCGCTGCTCACCGCCGCCCTGGCCGCGTCCGGCGCCCCGGTGACCGCGACGCCCGTGGAGGTGGCCGGCAAGCGGGTCGGGCCGGTGATCACGCCGGACGAGCGCGAGGTGCTGACCCTCGACTCAGGAGTGACCTGGGAGCTGCTCGGCCGGATGCCGCACAAGCACGTGGAGTTCCTGCTGATCACGTACCAGCCGGGCGGCACCTCGTCGAGCTCGGGCCTGCTCATGCGCCACTCGGGGATCGAGTTCGGCTTCGTGATCAGCGGCGAGCTGACGCTGTCGCTGGGCTTCGAGACGCACAAGCTGACGGCCGGCGACGCGGTCTCGTTCGACTCGTCCAACCCGCATGCGTACCGCAACGAGAGCGCCGATCCCGCCGTGGGCGTGTGGTTCGTGCTCGAGCGCTGGGCCTGAGCCCAAACACCCCCTGCGCCCCACCCGGGCCCCCTGTGCACCAGGGCGTACATCTGCGCGTTCACAAGATCGCAAGTGTGTAAGTGGTATTGCACACGTGTGAACTAGCAGCTTACACTCCGGCCCTAAGACAGCTCGGAAACCAAGCTGACCCCCACTGGTAACACACGCCGAACCCACCCCCATAAAAGCCGCGTCGTGACCCGTGAGAGGACGGTGTCCAGTGACCCAGGCTGACCAGGAAGGCGTTCCCCGAAGAACGATATTTCGCACCGGCGCGGCCGTCGGTGCCGCCGCCACCATCGGCTCGGTGGCGGGCGCCCAGCCGGCCGCCGCGCACGGACGGCCGTCCGATCAGGACCTCATCCTGCACAACGGCTCGATCCACACGATGAACCGCCGGCACGACGTCGTACGCGCCATCGCCATCCGGGACGGGCGGATCGCGTACACCGGCAACAGCCTCGGCGCCGCGCTGCGGGCGGTGCCCGAGCACCCGCGGGTCGTCGACCTGCGCGGGCGCGTGGCGATCCCGGGCATCATCGACAACCACAACCACATCGTGCTGATGGGCAACCGCCCGGGCCGCCACACTCCACTTGAGAACGCGTACTCGGTCGCCGACGTCCAGCAGACGTACCGGGCGCGGGCGAAGGGCGTGCCGGCCGGCGAGTTCGTCACGACGATCGGCGGGTTCCACTTCAACCAGTTCCGCGAGGTGCGCCTGCCCACGCTCGCCGAGCTCGACGCCGCGCTGCCGAAGCACCCCGCGTACGTGTCGGTCGGCTTCAGCGGCCCGTCGGCGACCAACAGCCTCGGCAAGGCGTTCTTCGAGGCGGCCGGCGTGGTCGTGGGCGCGGACGGCGCGATCGCCGGCGGCACCCAGACCGGCCGGGCCACGCTCGCGCTGCGCCAGACGCTCACCCCCGAGCTGCGGCGGCGCGGCGCGCGCGACGCGATGGCGTACGCGCTCAGCGTCGGCGTCACCACCCACCTGGACCAGGGCGCGTTCCAGGCCACGGGTACGCCGAGCGACGGCGCCGCGCACGAGGACAACTACACGATGCACCTGCCGTTCCTGGAGCTGTACGACCAGGGTCTGGCCCCGGTCCGGCTGCGCATCAACTACCTGCACATGGACACCGACGCAGGCCTGCCGACGCTGGAGCAGCGGCTGCGCAACACGTTCCCGTTCTTCGGCGACGACATGGTGCGGACCGGCGGCATCGGCGAGTTCATCGCCGGCGGCCTCGGGCCCAACTGGCTGGAGGCGGCGAAGCGGGTGGCCCGGGCCGGCTGGCGGGCCGAGGTGCACTCGCTCTCCGCCACCGACTTCCGCACCGAGATCGAGGGCTTCGAAGCGGTGAACGCGGAAGTGTCCATCGAGGACCTGCGGTGGGTCGTGGCGCACGTCCCGTTCATCACCGAGGACTATGTGGACCGGCTCAAGGCGATCGGCGGCGGGCTCAGCCTCACCGGCTGGCGCTACCTCGCCGGCACCGGCACGACCGCCGGGCCGCCGTTCCGGATGATCGTGGACAACGGCATCCACGCCGGCATGAGCTCGGACGGCATGCAGATCGCGCCGATGAACCCGTTCATCCACGCGTACTACGCGGTCACCGGCCGCAACGCGCTGGGCGCCGTCGTCAACGACGGCCAGCAGATCACCCGCCGCGAGCTGCTCGACCTCTACACGCGGGACAACACGTGGTTCCTCGGCAAGGCCGACGAGGACCAGCTCGGCGTGCTGGAGGAAGACCGGCTCGGCGACGTCGTGGTGCTCGACCGCGACTACTTCCGCGTACCCGAGGACGAGATCCGCCAGGTGCGGTCCGTGCTGACCGTCGTCGGCGGCGCGATCGTTCACGAGACCGGGAAGGTGCGTTGAGCATGTTCAAGAAAACGATGACCGTGGCCGCGGCGGCCCTGCTGCTCGTCGCCGCCGCGTGCGAATCCAAGTCACCGTCCGAGGACACGGGCGCGGCCGGCCCGTCCGCGGCGAGCGGTGACCCGATCGTGGTCGGCTCCACGCTCTCGCTCAGCGGCGCGTTCGCCGCGACCGGCGCCATCCACAAGATCGCCGGTGAGCTGTTCGTGGAGCGGCTGAACGCCTCCGGCGGCCTGCTCGGCCGCCCGGTGCGGTGGGTCGTCCGGGACGACGAGTCCGACCAGGCCAAGGTGAGCACGCTGTACGAGCAGCTGATCAGCCAGGAGAAGGTGGACCTGATCATCGGCCCGTACGCGACGCCCAACATCCTGAGCGCCATGGCCGTGGCCGCCCGCCACCGGTACACGATGCCGCAGCACACCGCGGTCATCGCGCCGCTGCTGACGTACGAGTGCCAGTTTCCGGCCTGGTCGATCGGGCCGACGCCGAACCAGTTCGTGCCGACGCAGCTCTTCGAGGCGACCGCCAGCCTGCCCACCCCACCGAAGAGGATCGCGGTCCTCACCAACCAGAACGGGTCGACGGACTTCGTGTCGTACGGCTCCGGCGACAACAAGACCGGCGCGGTCTCCATCACCAAGGACAAGGGCCTGGACCTGGTGCTGGAGGTGCGGTACCCGCCGACGACCACCGACTGGGCGCCGATCGCGGCCCGGGTACGGGACGCCAAGCCGGACCTCGTCATCAACAATGGGCTCGGCGTCGACCCGGTCAACCTGCTCCAGGCGATGGCGCAGCTGAGCTACAAGCCGCCGATGATGTTCAGCCTCTTCCCGGCGCCCGGCCCGCCGCTCGGCCTCGGCCCGACCTCGGACGGGCTGCTGTCGGTCAGCATCTTCGAGCCGAACAAGCCCACATTGGACAAGCTCGGCGGTGACGCGACCACCATCGTGAACGACTTCAAGACGCGTGCCACGGCCGCCAAGCTGCCGTACACGGTCTTCGAGACGCAGGCCGCCTCCTCGTGGAACGCCTGGGAGATCCTGGTCGCCGGCGTCAAGGCGGCCAACGGCACCGACCAGGTCAAGATGTGCGAGGGTCTGCACAACAGCGGCGCGGACACGACGTTCAGCGGCCACCTCACGTTCGACCCGGCCCAGCACAACTTCTGGCCGACGACGCAGACCATCAAGCAGATCCAGAACGGTGACTGGGTGACGGTCTGGCCGGCCGACCGCGCCGCCGGCCAGCTGCGCGGCCCCGCCTGACCCCCGCGACTTAGGGCGGATTCGCCACGCGGATCCGCCCTAGGTCAACGAGAAGGAGGACGCATGACCACCATCCAGGCGGCGCTCAGCGGAATACTGCTGGGCGGGCTGTACGCGCTGATGGCCGCCGGGGTCTCGGTGACCTGGGGTGTACTGCGGATCATCAACCTGGCGCACTTCGGCATGATCCTGCTCGGCGCGTACCTGACGTTCGAGCTGGCCACCGCCTGGCGGGTCAACCCGCTCGTCACGCTGGTGGTAAGCGTACCGGCGATGTTCGTGCTCGGCGGTGCGCTCCAGTGGGCCTTCGACTACCTGCGCATCTCCGAGCTCAACTCGCTACTGATCACGTTCGGCGTGCTCATCGTGGTGGTCCAGGCGGTCAGCAACGTGTGGAGCGCCGACTTCCAGCGGATGGCCGCCGAGGTCAACCCGTACGCGACCGAGTCGGTGCGGCTCGGCCGCTTCGTCTTCCCGTTACCGACGCTGCTGGCGTTCGCGATCGCGCTGCTGGTGATCCTCGGCGCGCACCTGGTGCTGCGGCGGACGTTCATCGGGCGGGCGCTGCGCGCGTACGCCGAGGACCGGCCGATCGCCGCCGCGTTCGGGATCGACCACCGGCGGATCGGGGTACTCCTCGCGGCGGTCACCGGCGCCACCGCGGCGGTCGCCGGGATGCTCTTCTCGCTGGGCAACGCGCTCACCCCGGCGACCGCGTTCGAGTGGTTCGGCACCGTGTTCGCGGTGGTCATCCTCGGCGGCATCGGCCACCTCGTCGGCACGCTCGCCGCCGGGGTACTCGTCGGGCTGCTCTCCAGCGTCGTGTCGGTGGTGCTCTCCCCCGCCACGGCGCCGTTCGTGCTCTTCTCCGCGATCGTCCTCGCCCTGATCGTGCGACCGCAGGGCCTCTTCACCATGGCGGGAGCAGCAAGATGACGCGCCGCTTCGCCATCGGCTTCCCGCTCGTCGTGGCGGTGCTCGCCTGCCTGTCCCTGTACCGGGTCACGCTCGGCTTCCCGCTCTTCTACCTCGCGCTGCTCACGCTGATGTTCTTCTGGGTCACGCAGGCGACGAGCTGGAACGTCCTGTCCGGCTACAGTGGATACTTCAGCTTCGGGCAAGCGGCGTACGTGGGCATCGGCGCGTACAGCACGGCTGTCCTCTTCGGACGCCACGGGGTCAATTTCTACGTCACGATCCTCGTGGCGGCCGGGCTGAGCGCGGTGCTGGCGCTCGCGATCGGGGCGGTCGCGTTCCGGCTGCGCTCGCTGCGCGGGGAGATCTTCGCGCTGCTCACGCTCGCCGTGCCGTTCATCCTCGCCGCGCTCGCCCGGATCAACTCGTCGATCGACGGCGGGCAGGGGATCATCGTCGCGGTGCCGCCGTTCCCCGAAGGGCTCGGCCTCTTCCAGGACTTCCTGTACCTGCTCAACCTCGTCGTCGCCGCGCTCGCGGTGCTTGTCGCGTACCTGATGCAGAAGTCCCGCTTCGGCTGGGCGCTGGCCGCGGTACGGGACGCCGAGGACGTCGCCGAAGGGCTGGGCGTGCCCACCTTCCGGTACAAGATGCTGGCGCTGCTGGCGAGCGCGGTCATCGGCGGCGTGGGCGGCAGCCTCTTCGCGCTACAGATCGGCTTCGTGGCCGTGGACAGTATCTTCCACCTCACTGTGCCGCTCTTCGTCATCGTGATGAGCGTCCTCGGTGGACGGACGCACTGGCTCGGCCCGGTCGTCGGCGTGGTGCTCGTCGTACTGCTCCAGGACCGCCTCACCGCCTCCGGGCTCGGCGAGTGGCAGCTCATCGTGCTCGGCGGGATGCTCGTCGTGCTTGTCGTGCTCGCCCCCGACGGCGTGTACGCCCGGCTCCGCGCCCGCCCGCTGGTCGCGCTCGTGACCGCCGCCGTGGTGGCCGCCGCGGTGTGGCTGCCGGGTGAGCCGCTCGACGCCATCCTCGCCGGCCTGCTCGCCGCGACGGTAGTGGCTCTCCTCCCCGTTCGGCGGCCTCCGGCACCCCCGCCGCCGGAGGCCGCACCCGCTGTTCCGGTCACGGTCGCGCCACCGGCCGAGCCCGTGGCGCCCGGCGAGGTCCTGATCGAGTGCCGAAATGTGGCCCGCTACTTCGGCGGCGTACGCGCCCTCGAAGACGTCTCGCTCACCGTGCGGGAAGGCGAGATCGTCGGGCTCGTCGGACCGAACGGCTCCGGCAAGACCACCCTCGTCAGCCTCCTGTCCGGCAACCTCCGACCCACTCGGGCAGCATCCACGTGGCCGGCAACGACCTCGCCAAGCTCCCGCCGCACCGGGTGGCCCACGCCGGAGTCGCCCGCACGTACCAGATCCCCCGACCGTTCACCTCGATGACCGTGCGGGACAACGTCGCGATGGCCATCATGTTCGGCCGCTCGCCGCGGTCGCTGGCCGCCGCCCGGCGGGACGCCGCCGGGCCGCTCGACGTCGTCGGCATCGGGCACCTCGCCGACGCGTACCCGGACAAGCTCAACCTCCACCAGCGGCAGCTGCTGGAGATAGCCCGCGCCCTCGCCGCCGACCCGAAGGTGCTCCTGCTGGACGAAGCCCTCGCCGGCCTCAACCCCGCCGAGATCGACAACGCGGTCGAGGTGATCCGCCGCGTACACCGTTCCGGCGTCTCCATCGTGATCGTCGAGCACCTGCTGCGGGTGGTGAACCAGCTCGCCACCCGCATCGTCGTCCTCGACCGCGGCACCCGCCTCGCCGACGGCGACCCGCACGAGGTGCTCACCGACCCGGCAGTCGTCCGGGCCTACCTGGGGAAGCGTGCTCATGCTTGAGATCCGGGACCTGGACGCCTTCTACGGCGACGCGCAGGCGCTCTGGGGTGTCACCATGGACGTCCACGATGGAGAGACGGTGGCCGTCCTCGGCACCAACGGTGCCGGCAAGTCCACATTGGTCAACGCCGTCGCCGGGCTGCACGCCAAGCGGCGCGGCCGGGTCGCGGTGGGCGGGGTCGACATCGCCCACCTGCCCGCACACAAGGTCTGCGAGTACGGCGTCGCCGTCGTGCCCGAGGGCCGCCGGGTCTTCCCGGCCATGTCCGTCTACGACAACCTCTGCCTCGGTGCGTACCGCCGCACCGCGCGGGCCGAGTACCGGCAAAGCCTCGACCGCGTCTACGGCATCTTCCCCCGGCTGCGGCAGCGCACCGGGCAGCTCGCCGGCAGCCTCAGCGGCGGCGAGCAGCAGATGCTGGCGATCGGGCGGGCGCTCATGGCCAAGCCCACGCTGCTGCTGCTCGACGAGCCGTCGCTGGGGCTGGCCCCGGTGATGACCGACGAGGTGTTCGAGGCCATCGAGGCGGTCAACGCCCAAGGTGTGAGCGTGCTGCTCGTCGAGCAGGACGTCGACCGTGCGCTGGAGGCGGCCGGCCGCGGCTACCTGCTGGCCGAGGGGCGGGTGGCCGGCAGCGGCACCTCGGCCGAGCTGCGCGCCAGCGACACCGTCCAGCGCAGCGTGCTGGGCATCTGACTCACTCTCTTCTTAGGAGTATCCACAATGCACAGAGATGGCGATACAGCCATGCCTGGATTCGGGCGAAGAGACCTGTTGAAGGCGGGAGCCGCGGTCGGTGTGGCGGGTGCCGTGGCGGTGCCCGGGTCCGCCTCGGCACACGGCAACGGCAAGGCGGAGCGCGTCGCGCTCGTCAACGGCCGGATCCACACGATGGACAAGCGGAGCTCGGTGGTCAACGCCGTGCTCGTGGAGGACGGCGTCTTCACCGAGGTCGGCCGCGACGTCCCGCGCGGCGGCCCCGGCCTCAAGGTGATCGATCTGCGCGGCCGTACCGTCGTGCCGGGCATCATCGAGGGTCACGTGCACATCGTCAGCCTGGCCAACCGGCCCGGCTACCACGTCGTCATCGAGAACGCCCGGAACATCGCGGAGATCCAGGAGATGCTCGCCAAGCGGCGGCGCGGCGTACCGCCGGGCGAGTTCGTCACCGCGATGGGCGGCTGGCACCCGAACATGTTCGCCGAGCGCCGCGTGCCGACGCTGGCCGAGCTCGACGCCGCCGTACCCGACCGGCCGGTGCTGCTCTTCCAGAACTTCAGCGGGCCGGCGCGGACGAACAGCCTCGGCAAGGCGTTCCTGGAGAGCGCGTCGATCCCGGTCGTGGTCGCCGAGGACGGCACGATCGCGGCCGGCACCCAGTCCAACGCCGCGCTGTACCACCTGCGGGTGCGGCAGACGTTCGAGGACAAGAAGCGCAGCACCCGGGACGCGATGGCGTACTCGGCGAGCGTCGGCCTCACCGCGTCGCTGGACCAGGTGCTCTTCCCCACGCCGGGCCCGCTCGCGCCGACGCAGAGCCTGTCCAACCTGGACCACTACCGCATGTACGACTCGTGGCTGGCCGTGCACGCCGACGGCGACGCGATCGTCCGGCTACAGACCAACTTCCTGCACAACCAGAACGACATCAACCTGCCCGAGCTGAAGGAGCGGCTGCGCAACGTCTTCCCGCTCTTCGGCGACGACATGCTGATGACCGGCGCGATCGGCGAGTGGGGCGCACCCGGCGACGGGTCGGGCGCGGCCTGGCTGGAGGCGCAGCGGGTCATCGCGCAGGCCGGGTGGCGCAACACCAACCGCGCGCTGAGCCTGGCCCAGTTCCAGAACATCGTGGCGGCGTACGAGGCGGTCGACGCGGAGTTCGGCATCAGAGACCTGCGGTGGACCGTCCACCATGTACCGTTCGTGACCCCGGAACTCCTCGCTCGGCTCGGCGCACTCGGCGGCAGCGTGCAGGTCGGCACGTTCCGCTACCCGAGCGGTACGGCCGGCGCCAGCGGCTCGCCGTTCCGCGCCATCCTGGACAGCGGCATCCCGCACGCCGGCATCCACATGGACGGGGTGCACATCGCGCCGCTCAACCCGTTCTTCGGGCTGTACTTCGCGGTCACCGGCCGCAACGCGCTCGGCGACCTGATCAACGACGGCCAGCAGATCACCCGGGCCGAGGCGCTGCGGATGTTCACCATCAACAACGCCTGGCACCTGAGCATGGCGGACAAGATCGGCTCGATCGAGAAGGGCAAGCTGGCCGACCTGGTGGTCCTCGACCGCGACTACTTCTCGGTGCCGGCCGAGGACATCAAGCGCATCCGCCCGGTACTGACGATGGTCGGCGGGAACGTGGTGTACGAGCGCTGACCGTACGGCGGGCCCGGTCCCCGGACCGGGCCCGCCAGCATGTCAGCCGCCGCGTCAGGGCCGTGTCAGGTCGGTGGCAGGCCGGGCGCCGATCGTGGTTCGCATGACAAGTTCAGCGATCGCGGCCGCAGGGCTGCGGAAGGCGTACAAGGACAAGATCGTTCTTGACGGCATCGACCTGGATGTCGCCGCGGGAACGGTCTTCTCCCTGCTCGGCCCCAACGGAGCGGGCAAGACGACGACGATCAACGTGCTGACCACGTTGACGAAGGCCGACGGCGGAACGGTGCGCGTCGCCGGGCATGACGTCGTGACCGAGACCAAGGCGGTGCGCGCGGCCATCGGGGTCACCGGCCAGTTCGCCGCGGTGGACGAGCTGCTGACGGGCCAGGAAAACCTCCAGCTGATGGCGGACCTCAAACGCCTGGACTCCGGCACGGGTCGGCGGATCGTCGCGGGGTTGCTGGAGCGGTTCGACCTGACGGAGTCGGCGCAGAAGCTGGTGACGACCTACTCCGGCGGCATGCGCCGGAAGCTGGACCTGGCGATGACGCTGGTCGGAAGCCCGCAGATCATCTTCCTGGACGAGCCGACGACGGGACTGGACCCACGCAGCCGGCGCACGATGTGGGAGATCATCCGCCAACTGGTGGCCGACGGGGTGACGATCTTCCTCACCACCCAGTACCTCGACGAAGCCGATCGACTCGCGGACCGGATCGCGGTGCTCGACCAGGGCCGCATCGTCGCCCAGGGCACTCCCGCTGAGCTGAAGCGCCAGATCCCCGGCAGCCATGTCCGGTTCCGGTTCGCCGACGTCGCCGAGTTCGAGGCGGCGACGCTCTTTCTGACCGGCGCCACACGGGACGAGGAGGACCTGACGCTGCGCGTCCCCAGCGACGGCGGGGCGAGATCGGTACGGGCCCTGCTGGACAAGCTTGACGACCATTCGATCGAGGTCGAGGAGTTTTCGGTGCACACCCCGGACCTCGACGACGTTTTCCTTGCCCTGACCGGCCGCACGAGCACGAAGGTGGACGCGTAATGAGCGACTCGACGACCATGCTGGGGCGCAACTTCAAGCACACCATCCGGAACCCGACCGCGGTGTTCAACGCGATCCTGTTCCCCATCATCCTGTTGTTGATGTTTGTCTATGTGATCGGTGGCGCTTTCGACGTCGGCGTCAAGTACATCGACTACGCGACGCCAGGCATGATCATATTGACGATCTGCTACGGGCTGAGCGCGACCGCGATGGCGGTGAACTCGGACATGACGAAGGGGATCATCAACCGGTTCAAGGTGATGGACATTTCCCGCAGTGCCGTACTGAGCGCTCATGTCGTCGCCACCATGCTCCGTACCCTCGTCGCTATCACGGCCGTCATCGGGGTGGCACTCGCGATGGGGTTCCGCCCGGCCGCGAGTTTCGTCGAGTGGCTCGGCGCGATCGGCCTTGTCGTGCTTGTCAGTTTCGCGACCAGCTGGATCACGGTCGCCCTGGGACTGGCCGCCAAGACCCCGGAGTCGGCGGGGATGGTCTCCGTGCCGCTGATCATGCTGCCGTTCCTGAGCAGCGCGATCGTGCCGGCGGACACGATGGCGGTCGGTGTCCGGCAGTTCGCGGAGTACCAGCCCTTCACGCCGATCATCGAGACACTGCGCGGGCTGCTGACCGGTGATCCGTCCGCGGGCAGTGCGATCACCGCCGTGGCCTGGTGCGTCGGGATCGCCCTCGTCGGGTACCTGTGGTCGCTCGCCACGTTCAAGAAGCGAGCGTGACCTCGTTCAAGAAGCGAGCGTGACCTCGTTCAAGAAGCGAGCGTGACCTCGACCAGCTCAGAGCGGCTCATCCCCGCGCCCTCCCGCGTCACCTCGGCGAACCGTGCTTCGCCGAGGTGGCGCCGCGCGGCGCCCGCGATCCGGACGGCGTCCGGGTGGGAGTGATCAGGCAGTCCGAGCGCGTCGACGCTGGCCGCGAGCAGCCGCGCCGCCTGCTCGTACTGGTCACGGCGCAGCGCCAGGTCGGCGAACCCGACGAGCAGCTGGGCGAGCAGGGGCGCGGGTCCCACCTCGGACGCCGCCCGCCAGGCCGCGACGCGGTGGGTACGGGCCTCACCGAGATCGTCGGCGAGGTAGCCGAGCATGTGGTGCAGCGCAGCGCGGATGCCCGGCTGCTCCGCCTCGTCGCCCAGCAGGGCGGTCGCGACGGCGAGCTGGTGGCGGGCCTCTTCGGTGTCGCCGCGCCAACGAGCGAGCTCCGCCTTGGCGAGTGCCAGCTCGACCAGCGCATGAGGCCAGGTGACCCCCTCGGCGCACCGCTCGGCCTCGGCGACGGCGGCCGCGCTGGCGACCTGGTCGCCGTCCCGCCAGTAGAGCAGGGCCTGGCTGGTCCGCAACCGGATGACATCCTCGATGGCGCCGACCTCGGTGATGGCCGTGATCGCCTGCTCGTAGTGCTCGCACGCGCGGGCGAACTCGCCGCGCATCGCCATCAGGTCCGCCAGCTCGGACAGGGCCAACGAGATCCCGAACCGCTCGCCGAGGGTCCGGAACTCGGCGAGCGCCGCCTCCAGGTACGCCTCCGCGTCCTGCCCTTGGCCGATCATGACCCGCATCTTGCCCAGTTGCAGCCGGGCCAGCGCGCGTACCCATGGGTCCTCGGCGTCCAGCAACGGCTCGAATGCCGCCAGGTGGGCGTCCGGTGCCCGCAACAGGTGTTCCAGCGCCGTGACAAGCTCCAGCTGCGGGTAGCGGTGCTGACCGTGCTGGCGGAGCTGGTACGCCTTGTGGATCCACTCCGCGGCCTGGTGCTCGTCGCCCCGCCCGGACGTCACAAAGTGCACCACCAGGGCATACACCCAGGCCCGGACGTCGTCGGTCACCTCGCCGGGGGTGTTGGTGGCCGCGAGGATGATCTCGATGCCTTCGGCCCGGTGCCCGCTGAGCCACCAGTACCAGCCGGCGCCGGCCGCGAGCCGCATCGCTGCCTGCGCCTCACCGGCGGCGATCGCGCCCCGCATCGCGGCCATGATGTTGTCGTGCTCGGGCTCGAGCGTGGCGAGCCATCGCAGCTGCTCGGCGCGGCGCAGCTGCGGGTCGGCGGTCTCGGTCAGCTCGGTGAAGTAGGCGAGATGCGCCTGGCGGGCCAGGTCCGACTCGCCCGCCTCCGCGAGCCGCTGCGCGGCGTACTCCTTGATCGTGCCGAGCATCCGGTAGCGCGGCGCGCCGTCGCCCTCGGCGACCAGCAGCGACTTCTCGGCCAGCGAGGTGAGCAGCTCCAGCACGTCCTCCTGCTCGGCCGCGTCGCCGGCGCAGACCCACTCGGCCGCCTCCAGGCTCGCCCCGCCCGAGAAGACCGAGAGCCGGCGCAGGACCCTCCGCTCGGCCCCGGTGAGCAGCTCCCAGCTCCAGTCGACCATCGCGCGCAGCGTCTTGTGCCGAGGCAACGCGGTGCGGCTTCCACTGGTCAGCAGCCGGAACCGGTCGTCGAGCCGGCTGGCGAGCTGATCGATGGACATGGTGCGCAACCTGGCCGCGGCCAGCTCGATCGCCAGCGGCATCCCGTCCAGCGCCCGGCACACGCGCGCCATCGTCGCCAAGGTGTGCTCGTCGACCCCGAGATCCCTGCGCACCGCGCCCGCCCGGTCCCGCAGCAACCGGACGGCCGGGGACGATTCGACCTCGCCAGCGCTGGCGTCCGCGGGCAAGGTCAGCGGCTCGACCGGCCACAGCGCCTCACCGGTGATGCCGAGCGGCTCCCTGCTCGTGGCCAGGATCCGCAGCAGGCGGCACTCGCCGAGCATACGATCGGCAAACTTCGCCGCCGAATCGATCACGTGCTCGCAGTTGTCCAGGATCAGCAGTGCCTCCCGCTCGCGGATCGCGGCGATGAGCCCCTCCGCCAGATCCGCGGTCGGTGCCGCACCGAGCAGAGCGTCGCGGAGCCCGAGCCCCGTGATCGTCGCCTGCGCCACGTCGCCGTCGACGCCGATGGCCGCGAGCTCCACCAGCCAGACCCCGTCCGGCATCTCGCCGAGCAGCGTGCGCGCGGTTTCCGTGGCGAGCCTTGTCTTTCCCGAACCGCCCGGCCCGGTCAGGGTGGTCAGCCGGTGCTCCGCGACGAGCTCGCGGACCGCGGCCACGTCGGCGTCCCTCCCGACGAAGCTCGTCAGCTCCGCCCGCACGTTGGTCTTCCGGCTTTCCTCCCGCTGTCCCAGCTCACCCCGCAGCAGCGCGACGTGCAGGGCCGACAACTCCGGCGAGGGGTCGGCGCCGAGTGCGTCGGCCAGGGCCTGCCGCGCCCGCTCGTACACGAGCAGGGCCTCGGTCTTGCGACCGGCCGCGACGAGGGCGCGCATCAGCGCGGCGACCAGCCGCTCCCGCACCGGATGCGCGGCCACCAGGTCGGTCAGCTCCGGGACCAGCTCGGCGCCGCCGCTGAGGCCGACCTCCGCGTCGAACCGATCCTCCAGCGCCGCCAGGCGCAGCCGCTCGAGCCGGGTCACCGCCGCGTCGAACGCGGCGCTGTCCTCCAGACCGACGTCCTGCATGGGCGCACCACGCCACAGGGCGAGGGCCTCGCGCAGCAGCCGCACCCGCCGTGCGGCCTCCTCGTCGCGGGCCTGACCGACGAGGTGCTCGAACCGGAGGGCGTCGACAGCGTCCGGCTCCACCGTCAACCGGTAGCCGCCCGTGTGTCCCTCGACCACACCACCGGGCAGGGCTTTCCGCAGTCGCGAGGCCAAGCGTTGCAGCGCGTTCGCCGCGTCGGCGGGCGGGTGCTCACCCCAGATCCAGTCGACGAGCGTGGCCTTCGAGACGACGCGGCCTGGCTCGAGTGCCAGGGCGATCAGGAGTGCGCGCAACCGGGCGCCCGGCACGTCGGCCAAGACGCCGTCCGTGCGGACCTCGAACGATCCAAGCAGCCCGATCTGCACCGACTAATCCTCCCACGGTGACCCGCCCAGGCCAGACAGCGCGATCTCGGCGGCGGGCCTCCAGAAGTCGTGCATGTTCGGGGTCACATTCAATTTCTTGAGGCAGGTATTTGCCCCGGTCCGCGTCAGTGGCGGACCGTATGCTCCCGCGGGCACCGCGCAGGTCGGCGGCTCGCTGGCGCTCGCCGAGATCCCCGACCCGCGCTGCCGGGTCCGCGGTCCAAGCCCAACCCCCACCGGCTCGCGCAGCCGGATCCCGGTGGCCGTGCCGATCCCCGACGTGCCCAGGGTCAGAGTCCCTCATTCCCCGTGCTACCGAGCTAGGCGCGTGGCCGCGCCCAGCCGCAAACCTACGACCACAGCCTTCGCTTGTGCGCGGACCTTGCCGCTAGAGACGGGGGACGCGAGAGATCTTGGTACGGAACTGCCCCTATGGAGCCTGTCGCAAAATCGGGTCGGTGTGGCTGACCTGGTGTTGATTCGCTGTGATCGATAATTGGTGGGTGGCGAAGGGGTTTATGCCGGTATGGCGGGATCAGCCGATGTTGTTGCCGCCGGATTTGCGGGATTGGCTGCCGGTTGATCATCAGGTGTGGTTCGTGTTGGACGCGGTGGCCCGGTTGGACACGGCGGGGTTCGCGGCCCGGGCCAGGTTGGGTGGTGCGGGCCGGGCCGGCTACGACCCGGACATGTTGTTGGCGTTGTTGATCTGGGCGTATGCCGGTGGGGTCACCTCGTCCCGGCAGGTCGAGCGGCGCTGTCGGGAGGATGTGGCGTTCATGGTGATCTCCGGTTTGGCCCGGCCGGACCATGCCACGATCGCCCGGTTCCGGCAGCAGCATGACGAGGCGTTCGTGGACTTGTTCACGAAGGTGTTGGCGTTGTGCGGGCGGGCCGGGATGGGCGGGCTCGGGCATGTCGCGGTGGACGGGACGAAGATCGCGGCGAACGCGTCGATGCAGGCGATGACCGACGAGGACGGACTGCGCCGGATCGCCTGTCGGCTGGTCGAGCAGGCCGCCGCCGACGATGCCGTCGAGGACGAGCTGTTCGGTGACGCGCGCGGGGATGAGCTACCCGAAGCGTTGCAGGACCCGGCCCGGCGGCGGGCGCTGCTGGACGAGTTGATCGAACGGGCCGAAACGGATCCGAACCGCGATCGCGGCGGCAAGCGGCGGCGGGCGGTGGACAAGGCCGACCGGGCTCTGGCCCTTGCCGACGAACTGGCCGCGGTCCGCGACACGACGCGGCGCGCAGCCCGGCAACGGCTCCAGGATGAACTGGACGCGGCGCGTCACTCAGCGGCGCACATCCGCGCGGCCGTGCAGCAAAAAGCTGACGAACGCGCCACCCAGCACGCCGCGGCGGCAGCCGAAGGGCGGCGGTTGCCCGGGCCAAGCCCGTCCCGGTCGACGAACACAGCCACGTACGCCGCGCACAAACCCGCGTCGAGGCCGTCGAGGCCGAACTCGCCGCGTTCGAGGCCACACCCCACACCGGCAAAACCAACAGCGGCAAGAAGAACAACAACCCGGTCCGCTGCCTCACCGACCCCGACTGCCGGCTGATGCCCACCCGAACCGGGTTCATCGCCGGCCTGAACACCCAACTCGCCGTCGCTGCCGACTACCTCATCCTCGCCGTCGAGGTGGTCCAGGACACCGGCGACGTCAACCAGCTAGAACCCATGCACGACAAGATCGACGACGCCGTCCAAACACTCCGCGACGCTACCGCCAACCCCGACCTGGCCGTCGGCACCACCCTGTTCGACGCCGGCTACAACAGTCACGACAACCTCACCGCACCCGGCCCCGACCGGCTCATCGCCCAAGGCAAAACCCACCAACCCACCGGCCCCACCCCACCCACACAACCACCCCACCCGAACGCCACCGCCCGCGAACACATGGCCTGGCGCCTATCCACCCCAGAAGGCAAAACCCTCTACCGCAAACGCGGCGCCACCGTCGAACCCGTCAACGCCCACCTCAAAGACCGCCGCGGACTACGCCGCTTCTCCCGCCGCGGCCTCACCGCCGCCAAAGCCGAAGCCCACCTCGCCGCCGCCGTCACCAACCTGCTCCGCCTCGCCACCACCCACGGACCAACCGCCCTCACCACGGCATAACCGCAGACCAGCACCACCAACCCCGCCCAACCCCCAACACCCACAGCCCCACCCACACACAAAACAATCTGCGACAGGCTCTATGGGGGCAGCTCGATACCACGATCTGCCAGATGGCTTCCATCTGTAGCGCCGATCAAGGGAACCGAGGGGCCCTTTGGGTGAGTTTGTCGCTGCCCGCGTGTCGCCACTTACGGACCGCGACCACAGGCGCGGCCCGCTGGCGCCCTAGGCGTTGGTCTGCTCTACGCCTGACCGGGTCGAGGGCCGACGCGACAGCCCGTTGACCGCGGACCCGGCAGCGAACGCCGCGGTCGGCCGACCACGGCCCCAAGGGGTGAGCTTGCCCAACCGCGGAGGGTGAGGCCGCGGGAGCGACGGTCCGGACCACGACGGGCGCCGCGGTAGCTCAACGTCCTTGGTTTTGGATCTTTATCCACTCGGCCTAGAAAGCTCGCTAGCGGCCGCCGGGACGGTCCTTGACCAGGGAGGCGAAGACGACGACGTTGTCGGCGTACCCGGTGGTGCCGCCTACCCATCGGCCGCCGCAGGTGATGAGCCGCAGCGCCGGGCGGCTGAAGTCCTCGAAGATCTGGTCGGCGGGGAGGTTGTCGCGGTCGAAGCGCTTGACCGCGTTCACCTCGAAGACGGCGACCTTGTGGTCCGCGCGGGTGATCTCGACGCGGTTGCCCGGGCGCAGGTTGGACAGCTTGTGGAAGACCGACGGGCCGGCGCCGCTGTCGACGTGGCCGACGATGACAGCGGGTCCGTACTCGCCGGGGGTGGGGCCCTTGTCGTACCAGCCGGCCTCGTTGATCTCTTCGCCCGTGGGGACGTCGATGGCGCCGTTCTCGGCGTTTCCGACCGGGTTGATCGGGGCGCTGATCTGGACCGACCTGGCCTTGATGCTGACCGGCACGCTTCGGCTGAGCACCGGGAAGTCACGCGGCGCCGGCCAGAAGCGGGCGGCCGGCCCGTCGGGCAACACCTTGATGCCGGTGAGGCGTCCGAACGCGAAGCCGCTGACGGTCAGCAGCATCACCGCGATGATCAGCGACATGGCGAAGTTCACGCCCCAGTAGGTACCGCCGGCGCGCTCCACCGCCCGCCTCAATGGGCCACGCGGACGGATGTCGACATGCGATTCGTCCGATGGGGCGCCAGGCTCGGCGCGGGCGTCCTCAGGGTGCGCGGGTGGCCGGGTATCGGGCTCGGCCTGGTCCCGCTGGCTGTGGTCCTCCAGCAGCGGGGGGCCAGCGCCGATCTCGCTACGCCGCTGGTCGGCCGCCGCGGGCGCCGGCGGGTCGTTCGCGGGCTCGGGGCCGGCGTGCCGGCCCGGGCTTTCAGCGGACGATGCGGCTACC
This sequence comes from Phytohabitans flavus, assembly GCF_011764545.1. Classification (GTDB taxonomy): domain Bacteria; phylum Actinomycetota; class Actinomycetes; order Mycobacteriales; family Micromonosporaceae; genus Phytohabitans; species Phytohabitans flavus. The sequence goes on from NZ_AP022870.1 coordinate 4,340,889, forward strand.
GCCGCTTCCGGCAAGGCATGCCTAGGCTTGGGGCCCGGCCCTTCCTGGTCCGGCGCCTCTCGCCCCCGGTCGGGACGGGCACGTTCGACATCCGGCGCCGCCCGCGTGCTAGCCGCCAGACGGTCCGAGTCGGTGGCCGGGCGTTCCGGCACGGACTCCGCGTCCTCGGCGGCCGGGCCTTCCCGCGAGGACTTCGCGTCCCCGGCGGCCAGACGTTCGGGCGAGGACGCCGCCTCGCCAGCGGCCCTGCGATCTGGCGAGGACTCCGCGTCCCCGGCGGGCGGGCTTTCCCGCGACGACTGCGCGTCGCCCGCGGGCGGGCGTTCCGGCAACTGCTTCGCGTCCCTGGCGGGGCGTTCCGGCTTCGCCTCGCTGGCGGGCGGGCGTTCCGGCCAGGACTCCGCGTCCTCGGCGGTCGTGTCCCGGGACCGGGAGCGGTAGAGCGCCGACCGGGACAGGGCCGTCACCTGGCGCCGGGTCGCGGTCGGCGGCTGCGGATCGGCCCCCGGCTCCGGAACGGCTGGCCGGAGAGCGACGTCGCCGCTGTTTCGTTCCGCGGGCTCCTTCGACGGCGCCGGCGGCTCCCCCCGCAGGAGCGGATTCGGCCGCGCTGGCGGCTCGGCGCGCAGTAGCGGACCGGCCGTCCCTTGCCCCCGGCCGGCGGGTGCCTGGCCATTGTCGGAAAGGGCTTTCAGTGGAACGACCGGCCGCTTATCTGTCTTCTTGTCTTTCTGCTTTTCCGTCGGTTTTCCGGGCGTCGAGGCCATGCCCGCGTGCGAGATCTCGCGGGCGAGGCCGAATACCGCGCCCAGGATGTCCTCGGCGCCCGGCCGACGGCGGCCCTGGCTTCCGGCCATGAGCGGGCCGGCTAGCTGCCGGATCCGGCGCGACGGCTGCGCACGATCAGGGCCAGACCGGCGCCGACCGCCACCGCGGCCAGGCCGCCGGTGAGGACGTACGGGCTGACGCTGCCGCCGGCGGTGCCGCCGCCACCCGTGGCCGGGCCTCGCGTCGCCTTGCTCATGTTGACAACGGTGAGCTGGGTGTTGGCGGTGGCGTTGTTACGGCAGGTAAGGACGACTTCGAAGGTGCCCGGCTGCTTACGCTCGGGGACCGTGGCGGTGCCGGTGAGGATCCCGTTCGACGGGCGCACCGCGACCCGGCCGAACGCGTCGGAGCGCACATCGGCGTCCCGGTCGTTGCCGTCACAACTGGCCTGAATTTCCACCTGCTGTCCGGACTGCACGGTGCTCGGCGTTACCTGGACAAACAACTCGGTACCACGCGCGGCGGCCGAAGGGGTCTCTCCCGACATGGGTGGCGCCGCGGCCGCCTGGAGCGCCGGTAGACCGGTCATCGCCGCGGCGGTTGTGGCTACGAAAAGCGTACGAGCGACTAAGTTGTAGCTCATCTCCAGGTCATTCCCGGGGCCTTGGGCACAAACGGGGCCGCCGCCAATCGAAGCACGTCCCCCCGAAGACCTCCGCCTAGAGGTCGTTTTCGGACGTCGTGTCGCGCCACCAGTCCGGGTCCGCCCACGGGCCGCCGGGGCGTTCCTCGCGCACCCCGTCGATGTCGACGTCGACGCGCTCGTTGAAGAACGCCACCCGATCCTTCGCCAGCGAGGCGTCGTGGCGCGGATCGTGGTACGTCCACGCGAGGTTGACGTGCGGCGTGTCCCCCACCATGAGGGACCAGTACCCGGCCTCGCCCTTGTACGCACACCAGGAGCGGTAGTCGCTCGGCTCCAGCGGGACGCGCACGTCTGACTGGGCGAAATACCACCGTGGCACAAGACTTGTCTCGTAGATGACGACCGGCTTGTCCGACTCCGCGAGCGTCACCCCGTCGAGGCTGACCCGCACGTGGCGGGAGGACGGGAGCGCGTCCACGCGGTGGTACGGGTCACGGATGTGCGCCACCGCCAGCACGTCCTCCTCGTACCACTGGTCCAGCGCCCGCCAGTACAGCGCGATGTGGTCTTTGACGCGCGTGGCCTCGGGAGGCGGCGCCGGGTACGCGATCGCGGCGCGCTCGACGAGGCGGTCACCGACCCGCAGGTCCCACACCTGGCTCTCGCCCAGCGCCGCCGACGGCACCCCCGCCGGACCCGGGACGAGCAGGTCGGTGCGCACGTCCGCCATCGGGAAGAAGCACCTCGGCAGCCGCCCCGGCTCGTGCACGAGCTGGCCGTGCGAGGAGTCGACGATCGTCTCGCCGTCGAGGAGGCCGCGCATGCGCCGCGGGTACGGCTCGATCAGCACCATCCCCGGCACGAACGCACCGGCCGGCGCGTGGCCGAAGGGGCCGCTTCCCATCGTCAATGACACCGGTTCAGCCTGGCACGGCACCGGCAGCCGGCGTTAGTAGTTTCGCCACTCCTGCCGCGCGTACTCCAGTACCCGTGGATGCAGCAGGGTCGAGGCCTCGACCGTGACCCGCCCGCGGTCCGGCGGGAAGACGGTGGCCGCGCGCAGCACGTCGGCGTCGAGGAAGCGCAGCGGCGGGACGTCCGCCGGCATGCTCGGGAGGCCGCCGGCCAGGATGAAACCCCAGTCGCCGAAGGACGGGACGTCGACGTGGTACGGCGCCGTCGCGAAACCGGCCTCGCGGAGCGACGCCTCGATGCACCAGAACGAGCGCGGCGCGAAGTACGGCGACCCGGCCTGCACCACGACCCGCGCGCCGGGCGCGAGCACGTTCTGCAGCAGCGTGTAGAACTCGACCGAGTACAGCTTCGCCGTCGCCGTCTCGTCCGGGTCCGGCAGGTCGACGATCACCGCGTCGAAGCGGGCCGGAGCGCTGCGCAGCCAGGCGAAGGCGTCTTCGTGCACGAGCCGTACCCGCGGGTCGTCGAACGCGCCGCGGTTGAGGTCCCGCAGCGCCGGCCAGCTACGGGCCAGCGCGACCACCGCCGGGTCGAGCTCGACCACCGTCACCGACCGCACGTCCGGGTAGCGCAACGCCTCGCGTACCGCCAGCCCGTCGCCGGCGCCGAGCACGAGCAGGTTGGCGCGTGGGCCGGCGAGCACCGGGTGCACCAGCGCTTCGTGGTACCGGTACTCGTCGACCGAGCTGAACTGGAGGTCGCCGTTCAGGTAGAGGCGCAGGTCGCCCGCGCCGCCGGCGACGACCGAAACCGAGCGAGTGAGCACAATCTCCTGGTAGCGGCTGCGCTCGGCGTGCACGACGGGATCCTGGTACAGCTGCTGGCGCGCGGTCACCTCGAAGTCGTGTGCCACCACGTACGCGTACCCGAGCAGGAGGCCGACCGCGACGGCACCGGCGCCGAGCCCCGCGCGCGAGCGACGGCTCAGGTCGCGCCGGAAGAGCGTGAAGACAAGGGCGGTACCGGCGATCGCGTTGACCGCGCCGACGACGAGCGCGCCGCGGAGCTGGCCGAAGGCCGGCAGCAGCAGGAACGGGAACGCGAGCCCGCCGAGCAGCGCGCCCACGTAGTCGGCGGCGAAGAGGTCGGCGACCGCGCTGCCCGCCGCCTGCTCGCGGATCCGCTGGAGCAGCACCATGAGCAGCGGGATCTCCGCGCCGATGAGCATGCCGAGCACGAACGCGGTGCCGACGAGGGCCGGCGCGTACAGGTCGAGCCAGGCGAACGCGGCGTACAGGCCGAGCACCGAGAGGCCGCCGAGCAGGGCGAGGGCCATCTCGATGACCGCGAACGAGACGGCGGCGCGGCTCTGGAGCGGCTTGGCGGCGAGCGCGCCGATGCCCATCGCGAACACCATCACGCCGAGCACGATCGACGCCTGGCCGGCGGTGTCGCCGATCAGGTAGCTGCCGAGCGTGACGAGCGCCAGCTCGTACACGAGGCCGCACGCCGCGCAGACGAAGACCGCGGCGAGGACCGCGCTGCGGGCGAACCTCACTTCGATGCCGCGGCCGGCGGTGGCGCCGGGTCCGACAGCGGTGGCGGCGCGGCCCTTGGCGGCGGCACGGGCCGCGGTGGCTTCCCGGTGCGCGTCCGGCGGACCCGGGTCCGCTCGTGGCGGCGCTCGAACCAGCCGACGCCGATGATCAGGATGGCCAGGACGACCAGGACGGTGCCCCCGACCACGTACGCCCAGCGGTCCCGCCAGAAGTCGCTGCCGGCGGCCGCCAGCGGCTGGGCGGTGGCGCCCGGCGCCGGAGCGGGCACGGGCGGGACCGCCCCGCGCTCGGCCAGGAGCAGCGGCAACGCCAGGGCGGCCTGGCAGATCGCCCGGTCCGGCTGGTCGATGAACACGCCCTCGGTGAGCCCGAACTGGTTCAGCTGGCTCACCGGCGGTGCGGCCACGCCGGACGAGAGGATCGACACGTCCGCGTTGTCCGACGCCTCGCTGCTGGAGCTGGTCCAGTCGACGTAGACCCGCACCTCGACCCACTTCGCGCACCGGCTCGGGTCGCTGTCGACCGGGACGTCGGCGCCGAGACTGGAGCCCTGGGTGGTTTGGCTGGTCGAGCTGGAGAGGTGCCAGCCGTAGCAGACGCCCTGCGCGGCGGTGGCCTTGGCCAGCCCGGCGACTGTCGCCGCGCGCATCTCGGCATCCGGCGCCGGCACGACGGTACCGCCGTCGTCGAGGGACGGCGGGGCGAAGACGAGCCAGGCGGCCACGCCCGCCCCGGCGATGCCGAGGAAGACCAGCCACTTGAGCCATCTGGCGGTGCGCTTGGCCGGCGTGCTCATCAGGTGATCGCAGCCGCGATGATGCCGCCGGTAGCGAGGTGCACGACGGCGGAGACCCACACCGCCGGGTGCGGCTCGGGATCGACGAGGATCTCGCCGAGCTTGCCCGGCGACGCGAGGTCGAGCAGCAGGAACGCGGCGGCCATGACGAGCAGGCCGAGCACCCCGTACGCGCCCGCGCCGACGATGCCGTCGGCGAAGTCGTCCGCACTGGCCAGGATCGCCGCGATCACGATGATGCCGACCCCGGCGAGGTTGGAGGCGAGCAGCAGCGCGGCGTTGCGGTTGCGCTCGACCCAGATCAGCTCGCGCAGCCGCCCCGGCGTGGCGATGTCGACAAGCACATAGCCGAACGCCATGAGCACCACCCCGACCGCGCCGTACGCGAGCGTGACCAGCAGGTCGGTGACCAGATCCATCGGTGCTGCCTCCTATTTTCCGGCGCCGGGACCGCCGCCGCGGATGGTGTTGCCGCGACCCCATCCCCAGTAGCCGCCGACCGTGCCGTGGTAGCGGGGGTACGCGGTGCTCATCTTCTCCACGAGGATCAGGGAGCCGACCGCGGCGAGCGGCAGGATGACCACCGTGTCGTCGTCGTAGCGCAGGTAGACGCCGCTGCCGTCGACGTACTCGTCGGCCGGCTCCCACACGCCGGTGAGCTCGTCGGACACCTGGCTGGGCATCTTGGACGACGTGTACGCGACCGCGTCACCGCCGATGTCCTGGGCCGCGGCCCTGGTGAAGTTGTCGGACACGTAGCCGCGCGGTGAGAAGCTCCCCGACAGCAGGCCAAAGCCGGCCACGAGCGCGCCGACGAGCGCCAGCCCGATCCCGACCACGAACCATCGCCGGTACGCCATCAGCGGTCTCCCAACCACGTGCGGGTCGTCACGAGTTCGCCGGTCTGCGGGTACGCGTGCCAGGTGCGCCAACCCTGCGGATCGGCGCGGAGGGCGGTCACCGCGTTCGGGTCGCCGGGAAACACCCCGACGAGCGCCTGCGGGTCGGCGGCCAGCTCGGCCCAGAGCGCGGACGCCGCGTCGATCTCTTCCACAGTGGACTCGAACCGGTAGCCCGCACTGTCCAAGGTGGACGGCAGGTGTGGCTCGCGGCCGGGCAGGCAGGCCACGGTCTCCACGCACCGCGCTCCGCCCGCCGCGGTCCACACGACCTGGTGCGAGGCGCCGAGCAGGCGCAGCTCGAGGCCGGGGAGGCGGAGCACGTGCAGCGCGGGCAGCTCGGGCAGGCCCAGCGCGAAGCTCAGGTCACCGGCGGTCGTGTCCGCGTACGGGGTGTCGAGGTGGACGAGCACTGCCCTCAGCCGCCCTGCGGGTAGATGAGCACCTCGGCCCGGTGCAGCTTCTCGCCGCGGCCGACCTCCCACTTGCCGCTGTCCCCGTACGACTCGAAGGACAGCAGCGCACCGTCCGGCGCGGCGTAGTCCTCGTACCGCACGGTGCCGGTGGGGTTGAGCCCGGTCGTGCCGGTGCCGGTGTATCGCGCGCGGCCACCCTCGTCCCGCGTGTACCGCCGACCGTCGAAGTCGACCGTCGGGGCGCCCGGCGTGACGGTGGCACTCGGCACCTCGTGCCACAGCACAAGCTCCAGGTCCGGGTCCTCCTCGACGGACATCCACACCTTCGTACCGTCCGCGTCGTCGAGCAGATGCTCGGCCCAGCCCCAGTCCCCCTCGGTGAAGCGGAGACTCCCCCGCACCGCATACGACCGCGTGCGGATCTCCACGATGTCACCGGGCTTGAGCACACGCGGATCGCCGCGCAACGCGTCAGTGTCGCCGGTCTGGAAGGGGTCGACCGATGCCGCCGCCGGCGCGGGCGCCGCTGCCTCCCGCCGCCGCCGCGACCGGCTGACCGCGACGACCGCGACCACCACGCCCGCGACCACCGCCAGGCAGCCGAGCCCAACCACGAGAAACGCCTCGCCACCCGCCATGCCCTGCCCTCCCCCACGACCCGCTTGGCCGCTGAGGTTAGCAAGCTCGATCAACTTGATCAGGCCCGCGGGGTGGGCACGCGACCTGCGACCCAGACGATCCATCCCGAACATAGAGATTTGGGCTACCGCGACGTCCGCGGTGGTCCGGACCGCTGCTCCCGCGGCCTCACCCTCCGCGTCCCACGACCAAACCCGCGCGGCCCGCGCCCGGCGAGGGCCGGACTCTGCTGCGACAAGCTCTCGACCTGGGCGCACGAACTCGCCCAGCAAACGACCGGTCCCGGTCGCCGCGGCCGTCCCCCGAGCCCCAACCCGGCCGGGCGCAATGCTGCGCCCAGCTCGAGAGCATTCCGCAACCGACGCCCGCCGGATGCCCGCGCCACCCGTCACCCCCGCGATTCACAACCCGTCACCGACCTCGCGGCCGGCGGCACGAGCAGACCCGCAAGAGTTCTGGATCTAGTCGACCTGGGCGGGCCGCCGGCGGCCGCTAGGCCGGCGGTGGGTTGTGAAGCGCGGAGGGTGAGGCCGCGGGAGCAGCGGTCTGGACCACCGCGGACGTCGCGGTAGCTCAGGTCTCTTGGATTGGTCTTCTAGGCGGACTCGCGGAGCACTAGCTCCGTCGGCAGGAGGCGGGACGAGGCGGGCTCGCGGCGGATTAGTCGCAGCAGTACGTCGACCATGTCGGCGGCGACGCGCTCCAGCGGCTGGCGGATCGTGGTCAGCGGGGGGTCGGTCTCGCGGGCGATGCGGGAGTCGTCGAAGCCGCCCACCGCCACGTCGTCCGGCACACGCCGGCCGGCGCGGCGCAGCTCGGCTAGGGCGCCGGCGGCGAGCAGGTCGGAGGCGGCGAAGACGGCGTCGATGTCCGGGCTCACGGACAGTAGCTCGCGCATGGCGGCCGCGCCGGCCGCGAAGCTGTAGTCGGAGGTGTCGACCACCAGCCGCCCGCGCGCCTTGCGGCCGAGCACGTCCCGGTACCCCTGGAGCCGCTCCTGGCCGCCGACCACCTGGGTGCAGGCGATCATGCCGATCCGCTTGCGCCCCTGCGCCACGAGGTGGCGGGTCATCTGGCGGGCGCCCTCGGTGTCCTCGGCCGCCACGTACGGGATGGCCGCCTCCGGGCCGCCGGGCTTGCCGCAGGCCACCGCGGGCACGACGCCGCTGGCGAGGTCGGCGATCAGCGGGTCGCCGGAGTGCGCGGAGATCAGCAGTACCCCGTCGACGTGGCCGCCGCGCACGTACCGCAGGACGCGGTCGCGCTCGGCGTCGCTGGACTCCAGCATCAGGATCAGGCTGATGTCGTGCTCGGCGAGGGCCTGCGTGCAGCAGCGCAGCAGCACGCTGAAGTTGGGGTCCTCGAAGAGCCGCTCCTGGGGCTCAGACAGCACGAACGCGACCGCGTTGGACTGCTTGGTGACAAGGCTCCGGGCGCTCTGGTTGACCGTGTACCCGGTCGTGCGCACCGCCCGCTCGACCGCCTTGAGCGCGGCCGGGCTCACGTACCGCGCGCCGTTGAGCACCCGGGAGACCGTGCCGCGGGATACGCCGGCGAGCTCCGCGACGTCGTCGATCGTCGGGCCGCGCCGCATCGCGCGCCGGGCGGCCCCCCGGGACTTCGGGTGGGGCTGGGCCGCGTCCGCCGTGTCGTTACCGCCTGTCATCTCACTGAGTTTTCCACGCGGGCTCCGGCCCGGGTCGCGGTACCGCGCCGGTGCGCGCCACCTGTCCATACCAATGGGCACTCGCCTTCGGCCGACGGGTCAGGTCGGCCTGGTCGACGCGGACGATGCCGAACCGCTTCGCGTACCCCTCGGCCCACTCGAAGTTGTCCAGCAGCGTCCAGACGAAGTACCCGCGCACGTCGACGCCGGCCTCGATCGCCTCGTGCAGGGCGAGCAGGTGCGAGTGCAGGTACGCCACCCGCGCCGGGTCGTCCACGCTGCCGTCCGGGCCGACCTCGTCGTCGAACGCGGCGCCGTTCTCGGTGATGTGGATGGGCGGCACGTCCGGGTACGCCTCGCGGAGGCCGACGAGCAGGTCGCGCAGGCCGGACGGCACGATCGGCCAGTCCACTGCCGTGACCGGGACCCCGGGAGGCACCACCGCGCGGGGGCCCGCCGTCACGTAGAGGGGCCGGTAGTAGTTGACGCCCAGGTAGTCGATCGGGGCGCTGATGAGGTCGAGGTCGCCGTCCCGCACGAGGTCGGCGCCGAGCCGGGATCGCCCGCGCAGCACCGGTTCCAGGAACATGCCGTGGTTGTCGTAGTCGTGCTCCGCCGCGGCGGCCGCGTCCTCCGGTGAGCCGGTCATCGGCCGCACCGGGCTCAGGTCGAGCGTGATGCCCACCTCGCCGCTGCCGCGCAGCACCGACAGCCCCAGCCCGTGCGCGAGCAGCAGGTGGTGTGCCGCCCGGTCGCGCAGGGCCCGGTCCCGGATGCCGGGCGCGTGGATGCCGTCGCCGTACCCGGCGTGGCTGGCGACCTTCGGCTCGTTGAGCGTGGCCCAGTGGTCGACCACGTCGCCGAGCGCGTCCCGCACGATCGCGGTGTAGTCGGCGAACCTGTACGCGGTGTCCCGCGCCGGCCAGCCGCCCCGGTCCTGGAGCGCCTGCGGCAGGTCCCAGTGGTAGAGCGTCACGTACGGCACGATGCCCCGCTCGCGCAGCCCCTCGACCAGCCGGCGGTAGTGGTCGAGGCCCTTCTGGTTGGCCGGGCCGGCGCCGTCCGGCTGGACCCGGGGCCAGGCGATGGAGAAGCGGTACGCGCCCAGCCCCAGCGACGCCATCAGCGCCACGTCCTCCGGCCAGCGGTGGTAGTTGTCGCAGGCCACGTCGCCGGTGTCGCCGCCGGCGATCGCGTCGGGCACCCGGCAGAAGGTGTCCCATATGGACGGTCCGCGCCCGTCCTCGTCGACCGCACCCTCCACTTGGTACGCGGCCGTGGCCGCACCGAACACGAAGCCGTCCGGAAAACGCGCCACACTCATCCTTTGACTCCCCCGCTGACGAGGTCGAGCCGCCAGTACCGCTGTAGGAACAGGAACAGCGCCACGAGCGGCAGCACGGACAGGAAGACACCCATGACGACCAGGGAGTACAGCGCGGGCTGGCTGGCGCCCTGGTTGAGCATCGTGAACAGACCGACGGTCATCGGGAAGCGCCGGTCGTCGGAGATCATGATGTACGGGAGCAGGAAGTTGTTCCAGATCGCGACGAACTGGAGGAGCAGCAGCGTCACCATGCCCGGGATCATCGGCGGCAGCCCGACCTTCCAGGCCAGCCGGTACTCTCCGGCGCCGTCGATCCGGCCGGCCTCCAGCATGTCGTCGGAGACCACCGAGGCGGCGTAGATCCGGGACAGATAGATGCCGTACGGGCTGATGATGCTCGGCAGCAGCACCGACCAGTACGAGTTGACGAGGTTGAGCTCGGACATCAGCAGGTACTGCGGCACGGCGAGCGTGATCTGCGGGACGAGCACGCCGGCCAGGATCGTCATGAAGATCAGCTCGCGGCCGACGAACTCGTACTTAGCCAGCGCGTACCCGGCGATGGTCGAGACCGCGACCGACAGCACCGCGCCGACGCCCGCGTAGAGCAGGCTGTTGAGCGCCCACCTCAGGAACACGCCGTCCCGGAAGTCGAGCAGGTTGGTGACGTTGTACTGGAACCCGCCATGGAAGCTCGGCCAGAACGAGAACGTGCTGAACAGCTCGCTCGGCCCCTTGGTCGCCGCGATCGCGACCCAGAGCACCGGCGCGAGGCAGTAGAAGGCGCCGAGCAGCAGCAGCGCGGTCGGTACCCAGCGGGTGCGCGAGCCTCTTTCCCTTTTGGTGGACACGGCCTCCGGCACCGTGGGGCGGGCGGTGAGCGTCGTCGTCATCGGTCCCTCCCGAAGGCACGCCGCTGTAGGAGGGTGAGCACCGCGACCGACACCGCGAGCGTGCCGAGCGCGAGCACCACCGAGGCAGCCGCGGCGCTGTAGATGTCGGCGTTGACGAACGCGTCCCGGTAGATCGTCATCAGCGGTACCCAGGTCTGCGAGACGGTGTCGGTGAGCGGCTGGAGCGTGGCCGGCTCGGTGTAGACCTGGAGTGTCGAGATCATCGCGAAGATCCCGGTCATCACGATGGCCGGCATGATCAGCGGTACCTTCACCCGCAGCGCGATCTGCACCTCGTTGGCGCCGTCGATCCGGGCCGCCTCGTACATCTCCGGCGGCAGCCCGCGCAGCGCGGTGAACAGCACGATCATGTTGAACCCGACACCGCCCCACACGCCGATGTTGGCGACCGAGAAGAGCACCGTGCCGGGCGCGAGGAAGTCCGGCGCGGGGAGCCCGAGCCACTCGAACGTGTCGCGGATCGGGCTCACGTCGGGCAGGTAGAGGAAGCCCCACAGCAGGGAAGCGATCACGCCGGGCACCGCGTACGGCAGGAAGATGCCGATCCGGGAGAACGCGCCGAACCGTACCCGGGGCGTGTCCAGCAGCAGCGCGAAGAGCAGCGCGAGGCCGAGCATCGACGGGACCACGATCACGCCGTACAGCAGCATGCGCAGCACCCCGTCGACGTACGCCGAGTCGGTCAGCACGCTCGCGTAGTTCTCCAGGCCGACGAACGTCTCCCTGCGGATGCCCAGCCCGCCGCCGGTGACCCGGTTGGCGCGCAGGCTCAGGTACACCGTGTACCCGATCGGTACCAGCAGGAAGAGCACGAGCAGGACGACGGCCGGGGCCATCAACACGTACGGGGTCGGGCCGCCGCGCCGGCTGGGCCGGCGACGGCGGACCGTGGCAGCCGCTAGCAACTCACGCCTCCTTGACCTCGAAGCCCTGCTTCTTGAGGTCGGCGACGGACGCGGCCTGGACGGCGTCGACCGCCGCGGCGAAGTCGGACTTGTCCTGTATGGCCTTGGCGAAGATGTCGCTGTACTGGCTGTACGTCACGTTGACGTTCGGCGCCCAGTTGAAGCCCCGCGCGGTCTGCGCGATGTCGGCGGCCTCGGCGAAGAACGTGGGCTGGTTGGGCATCATCGCCGGCGCCTTGCTGAGCTGCGAGCTGGACTGGCCCTTGGTGGCCGCCGGGTAGATGCCGCCCTCGGCGATGAGCGCGTCGAGCGCCTCCTGGTCGGTGTTGAGCCACTTGACGAACTTCTCCGCCTGCGCCCGCTGCGACGACTTGCTGGAGATGGCGGTCGCCGAGCCGCCCCAGTAGCCGGTCGCCTGGGTACCGTCCCACTGCGGCATCGGCACCATGCGCCACTTGCCCTTGGTGCTCGGCGCGACGCCCTCCAGCACACCGGCGCCCCAGATCGCGCTCGGCCAGGCCAGCAGAGTGCCGTCGGTCATCGCCTTGTTCCACTCGGGGGTGTACATCGGCTTGCCCGACAGCACGTCGTCGTTGACAAGCCCACCCCAGAAGGAGGCCACCCTCTTGGTCGCCTCGTCGTTGATCCGCACGGTCCAGGTGCCGTTGTCGTTGACCCACCAGTTGGCGCCGGCCTGCTCGGCGAGCCCGGCGAACCAGCCCGGGTCGCCGGAGGAGAACGTCGCGAGGTAGCGCTTGGCGTCCTTCTGCCGCACCTGCCGCGCGACGTCGGCGAACTCGTCCCACGTCGTCGGCACGGTGAGGCCGAGCTGCTGGAAGAGGTCCTCACGGTAGTAGAGCATCATCGGCCCGACGTCCTGCGGTATCCCGTACGTCTTGCCGCCGAACGAGGTCAGCGCCCACGTACCGTCGGTGAACTCGCCCTTGATGCCGTCGGCCAGCGAGGTGAGGTCGGCCGCGACGCCGTTGGTGATGAGCACCGGCAGGGCCTGGTACTCGGCGTGGATCAGGTCGGGCGCGTTGCCGGCGCGGTGTGCGGTGAGCGTTTTGGTGATCAGCTCCTCGCCCTGGGCCTGGTTGCTCACCGTGACCTTCTGGGTGGGGTTCTTGGCGTTCCAGATGTCGACGACCTTCTGGACGTTGGTGGTCCAGGTCCAGAAGGTGAGGTTGGCCGGGGCGTTCGGGTCGCCTGCGGTCTGGGCCGGCTCTTCGTCGTCGCCGCCACACGCGGCGAGGAAAGTGGGCACGGCGGTGGCCGCGCCGAGCGCGGCGATGCCCTTGAGGAAGCCGCGCCGGTGGATCTGCTGAGTCATGGGGTGCCCTCCTGAGTTTCAGTACTCTGTGAGCGTTCACAGAATCGGCGCGACTTCGAACGACTGTCAAGGCCTCGTTGCGGATTTGTTTCCGCTGCGTTCTCACGGGTTGCCAGCCGCCGATGATCAGTGCTGGCGCATCTGTGAGCGGTCACGGTATGGTGCCCGTTTGTGACCACACGTTCGGGCGGGCTACGGCAGGTGCGGCTCGGCTCCCGCGACCTCGACCGATCCGCCGCCTTCTATCGCGACCTGCTCGGCTTCGAGGAGGTGCCCGTGTCCATCCAGGACGCGCGGTGCTTCGCCGCCGGCGAGGTGCGCGTACTGGTCAGCCAGGTCGGGCCGGACGCCGATCTGGGCGGCTGGGTGAACGACGACGTGCAAGGCGGCATCCGCCACTTCGGCATGAAGGTCGCCGACATCGACGCCCGCGTCCGCGACCTGGAAGCGGCCGGCGTCACCGTGCTCTCGCCCCCGGCCGACGTGCTCGGCGACGTGCGGATCGCGTTCTTCCTCGACCCGGACGGCGCACGGCTGGAGTTCGTCCAGGGCAACCTCCGCTACCAGCACGTGTACGCGCCGGACCTCGCCGCCGCCGAGGCCGCGACCCGGGTCGTGCCGGGCGAGCGGCCGCGCTTCGACCACGTGGCGGTCACTGTCGAGGACCTGCCGGCCACGCTCGACGCGTTCGACTATCCGGTGATCGGCGAGATCCGGCACCACGACGACCCGCGCGGGTTCCTGATGACGTACCTCCAGGCCGGGCCGGCGGTGCTCGAAGTGTTCAGCTTCGACGTGCCGGTACGCCCGCGCCCGCTGGAGAACGACGGGGTGCTCGGCTTCCAGCGATTCGAGGTGGAGTAATGGGCAGCATCCTGGTGACCGGGTCGTCCGACGGTATCGGCGCGAAGATCGCCGACGTCCTCGAAGGACTCGGCCACGACGTGGTCCGGCACGCCCGCGACGAGGCGAAGGCGGCGCGGCTGCGGGCGGCCGGCGCGGGTGAGGTGGTGGTCGGCGACCTCGCGTCACTCGCCGCCACCCGGGCGATGGCCGCCGCCGCGAGTGCGCTCGGGCCCTTCGACGTGATCGTGCACAACGCCGGCTGGCTGCCGCCCGAGGGACCGCGCCCGGTGACGGAGGACGGGCTGGAGCGCACCTTCCAGGTGAACGCGCTGTCGGCGTACCTGCTCACCGCCCTGATCCCGCTGCCGTCGCGGCTCGTGTACGTCAGCTCCGACTCGATCGTGCGCGGCCGGATCGACCTGGACGACCTCCAGCACGAGGCGAAGTGGACGCCCGACAGCGCGTACGCGGACTCGAAGCTCGCGATGACCGCGATCGCCTTCGCCTTCGCCCGCCGCCACCCGGACGTCCGCGTCAACGCCGTCCACCCCGGCTGGATCCGCACAAAGATGAGCGGCCACGCCGCCCCCTAGACGTAACGGTTGGCGCCGACACCCCCGTGTGGCTCGCGGTTTCGGACGACCCAGGCACCGGCGACTTCTACCACAACCGCCAGATAGTCCACCTAAACGACCAAGCCTACGACCAGGACCTCCAAGACGCCCTCCTTGAGCGCTGCGCCGCCCTCACCTCGAACGGTTGATCAGGGAGTTGGTGGGCGTGTCGGCCGGCGCGCCGCTCCACCACCAACTCCCTGATCAAACCCCGTCACACCAGCCGGAAGGCTAGGTCCAGGCGGACCGGCGCGGCGGGTAGTAGGTAGGGCGGGAGGACGCCGGGGCCGCAGGAGGCGGAGCCTATGCCGTTGTGGCCGGCGTCCAGCGTTAGCCAGGTGTGGCCGTCCGCTGTGAGGTCGGTTGGGTGGGCGGCCTTGTCTAGGGCTTCGGCGGTCCACGGGCGGGCGGTCAGGCCGAACGGGGTTCGGCCGTCGACCCGCACGCCGCCGCCCTGCCCGCCGGTGACGGTCGCCCACCGCACGTCCGCGCGGCGCCCGTTCTCCTGTGGGAAGAGGTAGGGCGTCTGCATCTCGGCCACGGTCCGGAACCATCGGCCGGTGCGGGTGGCGAGGCCGGTGTCCGGGTACGCCTCGCCGGGCCCGCGCCCGAACCACTCCACCTTGTCCAGCTCGCCCGGCAGCGCGAAGACCACGCCGAGCATCGGCAGCGGCCCGGGAAGATGTCCGGCCACGTCGATGTCCACGACGAGGCGGAGGCCGTCGTCGGCCAGGGCACTCCAGGTGTACGTGGCGAGCAGCCCGCCGTCCGACGCAGCCGGCGCGACCCGGGTGCGCACGACCACGCCGTCCCCGGTGACCGTCACCTCGTCGACCCGGTGCGTGAGCCGGTCGAGGCCGGCCGCCCGCCAGCGCGGTTCGAGGGCCTCGCCGTGCGGCGCGCGGTCGTTGTCGGTGGGGGCCCGCCAGACCTGGAGCCGCGGCCCGTCGACCTCCCACCCGCCGAGGCGCACGAGGCGGCCGGTCCGCTCGTCCAGCAGGCCCGGCCCGACGTGCACCCTGCCCCCGTCGCGGCGGATCGCCATCCGGGCCGGCGGTGGCTCCGGCGGGCGGCGGGCGCCGAGCGGGAGCTGGGTTGCGGCGACCTCGTGGCCGGCCTTGGCCCACGGCTCGTCGGCGGCGAGCACGGCCTGCACGGTCAGGTACGCCTCTGCCCCGGTGGCCGGCAGCACGGGCAGGTCCACCCGCACGCTCTCCCCGGGCGGTACGTCGGTCACCTCCAGCGCGCCCCGGGCCACCACCTCGCCGCCGTCCTCCAGGATCCACCGGAAGTCCAGATGGGACAGTCCACTGTCGACGTGTCCATTGCGGATGGTGAGGCCGCCGTCGCCGGAGGGGGTGATGCGCACGGGCTCGAAGACCTTCTTCAGGTCCAGCAGGCCGGGCGACGGCGTACGGTCCGGGAAGAGCAGGCCGTCCGCGACGAAGTTGCCGTCGTGCAGCACCTCGCCGAAGTCGCCGCCGTACGCGAAGTACTCGCGCCCGTCGGCCGTACGCGCGCGCAGGCCGTGGTCGATCCACTCCCACACGAAGCCACCCTGGAGGCGCGGATAGGTCTCGTACAGCCGCTGGTACTCGGCGAGCCCGCCGGGGCCGTTGCCCATCGCGTGCGCGTACTCGACGTGCACGAACGGCATCGCCCGCCGCCGCGCGTCCAGCGCCGGATCGTCGAGCGGCGCCTCCTCGCCTCGGCCGATCGCCTCGATCTCGGCGTGCGTGAGGTACATCCGGCTGTACACGTCGACGTCGCGGCAGGTCCAGTCCCGCTCGTACAGCAAGGGACGGCTCGGGTCGCGGTGCCGCGCCCAGCGCGCCATCGCGGCGAGGTTGCGACCGCTGCCGCTCTCGTTGCCGAGCGACCAGAGCACGACGCTGGGGTGGTTCTTGTCCCGCTCGACCGTGCGCCGCATGCGGTCGACGAGCGCGTCCGTCCAGCGTGGGTCGTCGGCCGGGTTGTCCCGCCGCTCCACCAGGTCGAAGCCGTGGGTCTCCAGGTCGCACTCGTCCACGACGTAGAGGCCGTACTCGTCACACAGCTCCAGGAAGCGCGGGTGCGGCGGGTAGTGGCTGGTCCGTACCGAGTTGATGTTGTGCTGCTTCATCAGCCGCACGTCTTCGAGCATGTCCTCCTCGGTGACCGCGCGTCCCCGGTCGGGGTGGAACTCGTGCCGGTTGACGCCGCGGAAGAGCACGCGCCGGCCGTTCACGGTCAGGACGCCGCCGTCGATCCGTACGCTCCGGAAGCCGATCCGGAGGGTCACTGTCTCGGCGCCGGTGCTGACGGTCGCGTCGTACAGCCGGGGGCGCTCGGCCGACCATGGCTCGACCCGGGGCAGCCGGACCGTCTCGCCGCACTCGGCGTCGACGCCGAGCTCGGGCACGCGCACCCGGGCCGGGACGTCCGCCGCGACGGTGAGCGTGCCGCCGCCGGTCACGTGGTCGTAGTCGGCGCGGACCTCGACGTCGCCGATCCCGCCGTCCGGTCGGGCGATCAGGTCGACGCCGCGGAAGATGCCGGAAAGCCACCACATGTCCTGGTCTTCCACGTAGCTGCCGGCGCTCCACTGCACGACGCGGACCGCGAGGACGTTGTCGCCGTCCGCGCGCAGCGCCTCGGTGACGTCGAACTCCGTGGTGAGCCGGCTGCCCGTGGTCCACCCGAGCTCGACACCGTTGAGCCACACGCGGGCGGCGGAGTCGGCACCGGCGAAGCGGAGCACCGCGCGCCCGCCCGGCCACCCGTCCGGGAGGCGGAACGCGTGCCGGTAGTCGCCGGTCGGGTTTTCGTTGGGGACGCGGGGCGGGTCGAGGGGAAAGGGGTAGGCGATGTTCGTGTACGCGGGCGCGCCGTATCCGTGCAGCTGCCAGTGCGACGGCACCGGCAGCCGATCCCACCCCGCGTCGTCGAACGCCGGCCCGGTGAAGTCCAGCGGCCCGTCGGCGCGTTCGGCGTACCGAAACCGCCACAACCCGTCGAGCGACAGCCGCGGGGCGTCGCTGTCGAGCCAGGCCCGGGCTGGCTGGGCGGTCGGCGGCGGGGCGAAGGACTCGTACCAGGAGCGCTCACTCATGGGTCGCACATTACTGTGAGCGCTCACAGTAGGCTAGCCTGCACGGCTTCCCCGCCGTTATCGTGAACCATGCGCCGCTGGACCGTCGTCGGGGCGGCCGCGGTCGTGGCGCTCCTGCTACTCGCGGTCGTGCTCGTCCGATGGGGCCCCGGGGGCGGCTCGCCCGCCGCCGCGCCAAGCCCCTCACCCGAGCCGACCGCCACACCACAGCTCACCACCGCCGAGGTGTACGAGGCGGTGGCCCCCTCGATCGTCATCGTCGAGCGGCTCGCCGCCGGCGAGCGGGTCGCCGGCACCGGCACCGGCGTGGTGGCCAGCGACACCGGCGTCATCCTCACCGCGTTGCACGTGGTCAACGGCGGCGAGGTGCGGGTCACGTTCGCCGACGGTACGCGCTCGGCCGCGACCGTCGAGGCGAGCGACCCGGCCAACGACATCGCCGCCCTCGCCGTCGCCAGCCTCCCGCCCGTGCTCGTGCCCGCCACGATCGGCAACTCCGGCCGCCTCGCGGTCGGCGACCCGGTCGTCGCCGTCGGCAACCAGCTCGGTATGACCAGCAGCGCGACCGCGGGCGTGGTCTCCGGGCTGGACAGGGCCGCGGCCGGCGACGACGGCAGCAAGCTGGCCGGCCTGATCCAGTTCGACGCCGCGGTCAACCCGGGCAGCTCGGGCGGCCCGCTGGTCAACACCCGCGGCGAGACGATCGGCATCGTGGTCGCCCTGGCGAACCCGACCCGGGCCGGCACGTTCATCGGCATCGGCTTCGCGGTGCCGATCGGCACTGCGCTGGGCGGTGGCCCCGGCAGCGACGACGGACCACAGCGTTGAGACGACGACGATAGGACGGGTAAGCACATGCAGACACCGGTGGAGCAGGTGCTCTACGAGGTCAAGAAGACGATCGTCGGCCAGGACGCCCTGCTCGAACGGTTACTGGTGGCCCTGCTCGCCCGCGGCCACATCCTCGTCGAGGGCGTGCCCGGCCTCGCCAAGACGCTCGCGGTCAAGGCGCTCGCCCACGCGATCGGCGGCCAGTTTCACCGCATCCAGTTCACGCCGGACCTCGTGCCCGCCGACATCGTCGGTACCCGGGTCTACCACCAGCCGACCGGCGAGTTCCAGGTCTCGCTCGGGCCGGTCTTCACCAACCTGCTGCTCGCCGACGAGATCAACCGGGCGCCGGCCAAGGTACAGAGCGCGCTGCTGGAGGTCATGCAGGAGCAGCAGGTCACGATCGGCCGGGAGACGCACCAGGTGCCGCGCCCCTTCCTGGTCATGGCCACGCAAAACCCGATCGAGTCCGAGGGTACGTATCCGCTGCCCGAGGCGCAGGTCGACCGGTTCATGATGAAGGTCGTGGTCGGGTACCCGAGCCCCACCGAGGAGTTCGTGATCGTCGAGCGGGCCATCGCGGCGCCGCCGGTCACCCAGGCGGTCGCCGACCCGGAAAAGCTCACCGCGATGCAGGCCCAGGTCGACCAGGTGTACGTGGACCCGGCGCTGATCGAGTACTCGGTCCGGCTCGCCAACGCGACCCGCCGCCCCGCCGACGTCGGCCTGGACGAGCTGACCCGGTACGTGAGCTTCGGCGCCAGCCCCCGCGCCTCGATCAACCTCGTGCTGGCCGCCCGTGCCCTCGCGTTCGTCCGCGGCCGCGACTACGCCGTGCCGACCGACCTGACCGACATCGCCCTCGACGTGCTGCGGCACCGGCTCGTGCTGTCGTACGAGGCGCTAGCCGACGACGTCACGCCGGACATCGTGCTGGGCCGGGTGCTGGCCGCGCTGCCTGTGCCGGACGCCCCGCTGAGAGACAAGGCGGCGGTGCGGTGACCACCCCGCCGGACCGCCTGCTGCGCCGCCTGGAGTGGCAGGTCGTACGCCGGCTCGACGGGCGGCTCCAGGGCGCCTACCGCACGGTGTTCCGGGGCACCGGCATCGACTTCGCCGACCTGCGCGCGTACACGGCCGAGGACGACGTGCGGCACATCGACTGGAACGTCACCGCCCGCCTCGACGAGCCGTACGTGCGGCAGTACACCGAGGACCGCGAGGTGACCTCCTGGCTGGTGCTGGACCGGTCGGCGTCCATGCGGTTCGGTGCGGCGACCGGCGACGGCAAGGCCGGGGTCGTGACGGACCTGGCGGTGTGCCTGGCGCGGCTGTTCACGCAGGGCGGCAACCGAGTCGGCGCAATCCTCTACGACAACCAGGTGCACAGGGTGATCCCGGCTCGCAGCGGACGTACCCATGTCCTGCACATAACCCACGAGCTGACCAAGGACGGGCCGGCCCGCGACGACCGCCGCCCCACCGACCTCGCCGCGATGCTGCACCTGGCCGCGGCCACCGCGCGGCGGCGGGGGCTTGTCTTCGTCATCTCCGACTTCATCGGCGACCTCGACTGGGAGCCGGCGCTCACCCGGCTGGCGCTGCGGCACGAGGTGGTGGTGATCCGGATCGTCGACCCGGCCGAGCTGGAGCTGCCCGACCTCGGGCTGGTGCTCGTCGAGGACGCGGAGACAGGTGAGCAGCTGCTGGCCGACACGAGCGACCCGCTCTTCCGGCGGCGGCTGAGAGCCGAGGTGGACGCCCGCGAGTTCGCGGTCACCGGCGCGATCCGGCGCTCCGGCGCGGCCGCCCACCGGCTCGGCACCGACCAGGACCTGGTGGCGGCGCTGGTCGAGATGGCACAGCAGTCGAAACGGAGGCGGGCGTGACGTTTCGGTACCCACTCTTGCTGGCCGTCGCGGTGGCGGTCGGGGTGGGGCTGTTCGTCGCGTACCACCTCTTGCAACGGCGCCGGGCCGCGGCGCTGGCAGCCGCCGGACTGGCGCCCGCCCGTCCCCGGGGTGGGCGCTTACGGCGGCATCTGCCGCCGCTGCTGATGCTCGGCGCGCTCGTCCTGCTCTTCCTCGGCGTCGCGCGTCCACAAGCGACAGTGCCGGTACCGCGCGCCTCGGGCACCGTGATCCTCGCCTTCGACGTCTCCAACAGCATGGGCGCCACGGACGTCACGCCCACCCGCCTGGGCGCCGCCCAGTCCACGGCGGCCACGTTCGTGCGGTCGCAGCCGGACACGGTGGACGTCGGGGTGGTCGCCTTCGGGCAGGGCGCGCTCACCACCCAGCTGCCCAGCAACGACCACGACAGCACGGTCGCCGCGATCAACCGCCTCACGGTGGCCGGTGGTACCTCGCTCGGGCAGGCGATCCTCGCCTCGCTGTCCGCGATCGTCGGCCAGCCGGTGAGCCTGCCCGACGCGGAGGCCGGCGAGCCGCCGCCCGACCTCGGCTACTGGCGTTCGGCGACGATCGTGCTGCTGACGGACGGCGAGGACACCGGCGGGCCGGACGCGCTGGCCGCCGCCGAGCTGGCCGCGACCGCGGGCGTACACATCGAGACCGTCGGCGTGGGCACGGTCGAGGGCGCCACGATCGAGGTCGAGGGGTTCCAGATGGCGACCGCCCTCAACGAGGAGCTGCTCGCCCAGGTCGCGGAGGCCACCGCCGGCTCTTACCATCGAGCCCAGGACGCGCAGTCCCTCGGCGGTGTCTACGACTCGCTCGACCTGCGCATCACCGTCGAGGACAAGCTCGTCGAGCTGACCGGGGCGGCGGTCGGGATCGCGCTGTTCCTGCTCACGATCGGCGGGCTGCTCATGATCACCTGGTTCGGACGGATCCTCTGATGTCGCTGACCTGGCCGTGGGCCCTCGCCGCGCTGCTCGCCTTCCCCCTGCTGCTGGGCTACCGCTGGTGGCTGCGCCGCCGGCGCCGCCGGGAGACCGTGCGGGTCTCCAACATCACGCTGATCCGGGCCGCGCTCCCGGGCCGCTCGCTGTGGCGGCGGCGCATCCCGATCTGGCTCTTCGCCGCCGGCCTCGTCGTGCTCGCCGGCGGCGCCGCGCGTCCACAGGCCTCGGTGCCGGTACCGTCCAACTCCGCCTCGATCCTGCTCGCGATGGACGTCTCCGCCTCGATGTGCTCGACCGACGTCCCGCCCAACCGGCTGAGTGCGGCGCAGGAGGCGGCCCGCACGTTCGTGGAGGAGCTGGACGACGGCACCCGGATCGGCCTCGTCACGTTCTCCGCGATCGCCGGGCTGCTGGTCGAGCCGACCACCGACAAGGACGTGCTGCTCGCCGCGATCGCCGACCTCAAGACCTCCCGAGGTACCGCGATCGGCCAGGCCATCCTCACGTCGGTCGACGCGATCTCCGAGATCAACCCGGACGTGCCACCCACCGGCGTCGAGGCGCCACCGCCCGCGGGCGACTCCGGAGAGTACGAGCCGGAGACGATCGTGGTGCTCACCGACGGCCGCAACACCCAGGGCGTCGACCCGATCACCGCGGCCAGCGAGGCGGCGGCGCGCAAGGTCCGGGTGTACACGATCGGCTTCGGCAGCAGCGAGCCCGCGCCCTCCGTCTGCAGCCGTGAGCAGATCAGTGGCGACGCGGCGTTCCGGGGCGACGGGATGGGTCCGTTCGGCGGCTTCGGGCGCGGCGGGCGCTACCAGCAGATCGACGAGGACACGCTCACCGAGGTCGCCGACATGACCGGCGGCGAGTACTTCCAGGCCGAGAACGCCGACGCCCTCACCGAGGTGCTGCTCGACCTGCCCAGCTCGATCACGTTGCAGCGCGAAAACGTGGAGATCACCGCGTGGTTCGCCCTGGTGGGGGCGCTGCTTGTGCTCGGCGGGCTGGGGCTGGCGCAGTGGTGGCAGCGGCCGGTGGTGGTACCGCCCGCTCTCGCTCCCTCGCCGCCGGCACCTCCGCCTCCGCCGCCTCCTAGTGAGACCCCGCCGGACAACACGGTCTGGAAGCGTGGATAGCGGCGCGCTGGTCCGGCTGAGCCGGCGCCTGTCGTACATCCTGCGCCACGACCCGGGCAGCGTCGGGATCACCCTCGACCCGCAGGGCTGGGTGGCGGTCGACGACCTGCTGGCCGCCCTTGGCACCGGCGTGAGCCGCGCGGACCTGGACGCGGTGGTGGACGGCAACGACAAGCGCCGGTACGCGATCCGCTCCGGGCCCGGCGGCCGCGACGAGATCCGCGCCAGCCAGGGCCACTCGGTGCCGGTCGACCTGGGCCTCGAGGAGGTGCCGCCCCCGCCGGTGCTCTTCCACGGCACCTCCGCCGCTGCCGTGCCGTCGATCCGGGCGCGCGGGCTGGAGCGGGGCGGGCGCCACCACGTACACCTCTCGCCGGACCTCACCACCGCCGAAGTGGTCGGTCGGCGCCGGCGCGGGCCGGTGGCGGTGCTGACCGTCGACGCGGCGGCGATGGCGGCGGCCGGGTACCCGTTCTACCGCAGCGCCAACGGCGTGTGGCTCACCGATCACGTCCCGCCGGAGTACCTGCGACCGTCGCCCTGATCGCCTCCTCGACATGTGTCCACGTTGGAGCGTGCTCGGTCCACGGCGGGGCGGTCGCCGCCTGCGGGCCGAAGAGGTACAGGTGCGGGACCAGGCCGCGCAGCGCCTCGTGTACCTCCAGCGTGTCGTCCACGAAGTAGGTGATGCCCAGCTCGGCGCAGTGGATCGCCTTGTCCCGCCGCGCCCGGCAGAACCGCACGTGGTCGGGCGGGATCCCGGTACGGCCGGCGAAGTCGTGGTGCGCCAGCCACTGACGCGTACGCCGCTCCACCCGCTCGCCGCACTTGGAGACCAGCCAGGCCCGCCCCTCGAAGAGCGTCACGAGGCGGGCGATCGCCTCGAACGAGCCCGGCATGGACGGCGTGCGCAGCAGCCGCGCGGTATCGCCGGTGAAGAACGCGGTGTCGCCACCCTCAGGATGCGCGGGTCCGTTGATGATGACCTTGCCGATGTCGATACCAAGTCTCATGTGGTCAAGGATCGGGCCCCTGGCTCTTGAGCAGAACTATTCCTGTAGCACCCAGCTATAGTCAGAGCCTATGAACGGCGAGGTGTCGAGCGACGCGCTCACCGCCTTCGCCGTCTTCGCCGAGCACCTCAACTTCACCCGCGCCGCCGCCGAGCTGCACATCTCCCAGCCCGCCCTGCACGTCAAGGTGGCCAAGCTGGCACGCACGCTCGACCGCCCGCTCTACCACCGCAGCGGCCGCCGCCTGGTCCTCACGCCCGACGGCGAGGCGGTGGCCCGCTTCGCCCGCGACCACGACGAGCGGCTGACCCGCTTCCTCGGCGAGCTGCGCGCCACTCCCCCACACCAGCCGGTGATCCTCGCCGCCGGCCAGGGTGCGTACCTGTACCTGCTCGGCCCCGTCATCCGCGACTCGCTGCCGGCCCGCCTCCGCCTCGTCAACGGCGACCGGTCACAGACACTCGCCGCCGTCCGCACCGGCCGCGCGCACATCGGCGTCGCCGTGCTCGACACGCTGCCCGACGACCTGACCACCGAGCTGCTCGCCAGCTACCCGCAGACGGCGATCCTGCCGGCCACCCACCCCCTAGCCCGCCGCCGCCGGCTGCGGCTACGCGACCTCGCCGGCGCCGCCCTGGTCGTACCGCCACCGCAGCGTCCACATAGGATCGCCCTGGAACGCGCCCTCCGCGCCGCCGGCGTCGAGTGGTCGGTCGCGGTCGAGGCCGAGGGCTGGCCGCTCACCCTGCACTTCGTGTCGCTGGGCCTGGGCCTCGCGGTAGTGAACGGCTGCGTCACCCCAACCGCCGGCCTGGTCAGCCGCCCACTCGCCGACCTGCCGGACATCCCCTACTACGCCTTCCACCGCCCAGGCGCCCTAGACGACCCCCGCGTGGCCGACCTCCTCACCCGCACCCGCACCCACCTCGCCAGCCCCCGCCGCCATGACCAGGCTGGCTGGCGATGGTTGTGAAGCGCGGAGGGTGAGGCTGCGGGAGCGGCGGTCTGGACCACCGCGGACGTCGCGGTAGCTCAATGTCTAGAAAGGGCCTGGTTGGGCGATGCGGGCGTGTAGGCGGGCGGCCTGGAGGGTCAGGTAGTAGCGCTCCGGGGTGCTGGACGTGCGGGCGGCGGCCGCGCGGTAGTGGTGTTGGGCCGTCTCGGTGTCGCCGGCCATGTCGTGCAGGTGGGCGCGCACCGCGTCCAGGCGGTGGTGGTCTTGCAGGCGTTCGGCGGCCTCCTCCACCGCGGCCAGCCCCGCCGCCGGGCCGTGCACCATCGCGACGGCGACCGCGCGGTTGAGCGTGACGATCGGGTTGGCGGTCATGCGTTCCAGCAGGCCGTAGAGCGCGAGGATCTGCGGCCAGTCGGTCTCCGCCACGCGGGCGGCGCGGGCGTGGAGGGCGGCGATCGCGGCCTGGAGCTGGTACTCGCCGACCGCGCCGCGGACGATGGCGGCGTCCAGCAGTGCCGTGCCCTCCTCGATCAGCGCGCGGTCCCACCGGCCGCGGTCCTGGTCGGCCAGCGGGATCAGCTCGCCGGAGGGGCCCGTGCGCGCGGGGCGGCGGGCGTCGGTGAGCAGCATCAGCGCGAGCAGGCCGGCCACCTCGGTGTCGTCGGGCACCATGCGGTGGGTCAGCCTGGCCAGCCGGATCGCCTCGCGGGACAGTTCGACGCGGTGGACGGCCGGGCCGGCGCTGCTCGTGTACCCCTCGTTGAAGATCAGGTAGAGCACGCGGAGCACGGCCTTCAGGCGATCGGCGCCGGACGGCATCGCGAACGGGGTGCCGGACGCCCTGATCCGCTGCTTGGCCCGGCTGATCCGCTGCCCCATCGTGGTCTCCGGCACCAGGAACGCGCGGGCGATCTCGGCCGTGGTGAGGCCGCCGACCGCACGGAGCGTGAGCGCGATCGCCGACGCGGGTGTCAGGGCCGGGTGGCAGCAGAGAAGCAGGACCGTGAGCGAGTCGTCCTCCTCGGCGCAGGCCGGCGGGGGTGGCTCGCGGAGCGCGGCGGCCACCTCCCGGCGCCGCCGGGCCTGCTCGTTGCGCAGCTGGTCGAGCAGCTTGCGGCTGGCGGTCTGGATCAGCCACCCGCGCGGGTTGTCCGGCACGCCCTCGGCCGGCCAGTGCGTGATGGCCGTGAGCAGCGCCTCCTGAGTGGCGTCCTCGGCCGCGTCGAAGTCGCCGTACCGCCGGGCGAGCACGCCGAGGACCTGCGGCGCGCACTCACGCAGCAGGTCCTCGAACGCGACGGCGTTCAGGCGTCCATCACCCTGCGTACTCCGATCGGCTGCCGCAGCGGGATCCCGCCCGGACCGGGTACGGCCGAGACGCGGGCGGCGATCTCGATGGCCCGCTCCTCCGACTCCACGTCGACGATCTGGAAGCCGGCCAGCATCTCCTTGAACTCCGCGAACGGGCCGTCGGTCACCACCGGCGCGGTCACGCCGTCACCGACCACCACCTTGGCCACCTCCGGGCCGGTCAGCGCCTCCATGCCGACAAGCTCACCGCGCTCGGCCAGCTCCGTGTTGAGCGCTCTGTAGTAGTTGAGATGCGCCGTGACCTCCTCCGGCGCCCATTCGGCCATCGGTGACTCGACGTCGCCACCGTTGTAGTCCACGGTCAGCAGGTATCTGGGCATGCTCCGACTCCCTTCAGGTCACCCCATGGACGAAGCCGGACAGCCGATTTCTACATCAGCGCCGGCGCTCCGCCGGGACCGGCGGATGAAACTCCGACGAGGTGGCCCGCTGCTTTCGCACCAGGTGGGTGAGATACAGCAGAGCGCCGGTGAGCAGCCCCATGTCGTCGAGGTAGATCGGGTCGGGCAGCAGGTCGACCGGGAGGATGGTGTAGAGCAGCGCGCCGTAGAACGCCACCTTGCCGCCGGCGCCCAGCTGGCCGAGGAGCTTGCGGGTGCGCCAGACGCGGACGGCGAGCACGAGCGCGCCGATCAGCGTCGCCACGGCGAGGATCACGCCGAGGACGATCACCACGGTCCAGGCTTCGCGCGACATGCCGTCACGGTAGCTGAGCGGAGCGCCACCCGCCCGTCGAGCGAGCTGGGGCCTACCCCACCCGATTGACGAACGCGAGCACCCGCTCGGTGAGCGCCGCGGCGGCCACCTCGTCGTACGTACCGAGGCTCGCGTCGGCGAACAGGTGGACCTTGCCGGGGTAGAGGAACAGCTCCGCCTCCGGCGTCGCCGCGACGAACGCCCGGGCCGCGTCGAGGTCACCCTCGCCGGCGAAGATCGGGTCCTCATCCATCCCATGCACCTGCGCGGGTACGCCAGCGGGCCAGGCGCCGAACTCGGACGGCGGCACGAACGACTCCAGGAACACCGCGCCCTTGGCACCGGGCCTGGTCTGGGCGAGCCGCTGCGCGGGCAGGACGCCGAGCGAATACCCCACGTACACCACCTCAGCGGGCAGCCCCTCGGCGGCGGCGACACCGTCGTCCAGAAGCGCCTCGAAGCCCAGCGACCGCCCGTGGGCGATACCGGCGTCGAGAGTCTCGAAGACCTTGCCGCCATACAGGTCCGGCGTGTGCACGGTGTGCCCGGCCTTGCGCAGCGTCTCGGCGAAGTCGCGCTGCCCGGACGTCAGCCCGAGCGCGTGGTGCAGGTAGAGGATCACAGCCATGGGCCAGAGCCTATGCCGCACCCCCGACACGAAGGGCTCAGGACCAGGAGGCGTGCCGCTCGTACACGCCGCCGACGGTGAGCTGCTGCTCCTCGGTACCGTCCGGGCGGGCGATCCACACCGACGGCTCCTGCACCCTGCCCCGGGTGAACGCGATCCACTTGCTGTCCGGCGACCAGGTCGGGTCCATGTCCTGGGCCGTACCGCTGGTGACCGGCTGGTTGTCGGTGCCGTCCGGCCGGACCATCCAGATGTCGGACTGCCCGCCCGCCGCACCGTTGCGCGTGTACGCGATCCACTTGCCGTCCGGCGACCAGCACGGGTCGGCGCAGTTCACCTCGTCCTTGGTCAGCCAGCGCGGCGTCGCGTCCGGCTCGTCGAGCTGGACCAGGGCGATCTGCCGGTTGCCCTTCGTGTTGATCCACATCGCGACCACGTCGCCGGACGGCGACCAGGTGGGGTCGTCCTTGTCGTCCTTGCTCCGGGTGACCCGCACGGGCTTCTCGTCGCCCAGGGTGAACGTGAAGAGCTGGCTGCGCCCCTCCCACGTGTCCACATAGGCCAGTTGCTTGTCATCCGGCGACCAGCAGACCCGGGTACCGCGGCCCACCCGGTCGACGACCACGGTCGGGTCGGAGCCGTCCGGGCGCATGGTGACGATCTGCCACCACCTGCCGTCGTTACGGATGTACACGATGGTCTGGCGGTCGTGTGACCACTGCGGCAGCGCGTCGTGTCCGGAGTCGGCGAGCTTCGTCCGGTCCCCGCTGCCCGGCGTGGTGCTGTAGATGGACGAGCTCTCGCCCTCGTCGAGGCGGACGAGCATCGTGTCCGTCGGGTACGGCCCCTCGGCGGCGGTGGGGGTCGTGGACGGAGTCGGTGCCTCGTCGTCCCCGTCGGCGCCGCCCTCGGCTGGCTTGTCGCCACCCAGCACGTACCCGGTGACGGCGCCCGCCGCGGCCAGGCCGGCCAGCAGCGGTACCCCTATGATGATCATCCGCCGGTCCACGACGGACGCCCGTCCTTGCTCACGCGGCTCGGCACCCGGCTCCTGCCCGGGGTTGGCCATCGTCCCTCCCTGGCTTCGACGACGGTGCTGCCGCGGTCAGACCCCCGCCACGGCCAGCCGATAGTTGCATCCCGGGGCAAGCCCGACAAGCAACGGCGTCAAGCCCACACGCCAGGGTTTGACGGCTAGAGTCTCGGGAACATCTCGGCCAGGTCTCGGTAGGGTCACGGCGAACGGAGCGTACGTACATGCGCATCGCGATTCTCTCGGTCGACCATCGGCCAGTGCGCCCCGCGAGCCGGGCCTGGACGGCGGCGCCGGCGGTACACGTCGGCGAGTTGGCCGCCGCCCTCGCCGAGTGCGGGCACGACGTACGCGTCTACACGCGACGGACCAGCCTCTCGCAGCCCGAGGTCAAGGCCGGCACGGACGGCGTGACCACCGTGGCGGTACCCGCCGAGGACGGCGACGAGTTCGGGCAGTGGCTGGACGCGTCGTGGCGGGACGGCTGGGCGCCGGAGGTCGTACACGCGCACGCCCTGCCCTCGGCCGTCGCCGCGATGGTGGCCCGGAAGCTGACCAGCCGGCCCACCGTGGTCACCTTCCACGGTGAGCAGGACGGCGACGCCGCGGCCATCGCCGGTACCGCCGACGCCGTCGTGGCGCTCTCCCGCGCCGAGGCACGCGAGGTACGGCGGCTGGGTGCCGCCCCCGCGAACGTCTCGGTCATCCCACCCGGCGTGGATACCACCCGGTTCACCCCGGAAGGGCGGGCCTGGGTCCGGCGCCGCACCCACCGCGTCCTCGCCGTCGGCCAGCTCGAACCGGCCAGCGGCTTCGCCGCCGCCGTCGACGCGCTCCCCGAGCTGCCGGACACCGAGCTCGTCGTGGTGGGCCGCCCGCGCCCGCCGTCCAACGGGCTCGGCCCGCACGCCGCCGAGCTCCGCGCCCTCGCGGTCAACCACGGCGTGCACGAGCAGCTGCGGCTCACCGGCGCGGCACCCTACGGCGACATGCCCGGCTGGTACCGCTCGGCCGACCTGCTGATCTGCACACCCGAGCACTGGTCGTTCAGCCGCGCGGCGGTCGAGGCGATGGCCTGCGGGATCCCGGTCGTGGCCACGGCGGGCGGGCCGCTGGGCGAGACGCTCACCGACGGCGTGACCGGCCGCCTCGTACCGCCCGGGGATCTCGCCGGCACGATCCGCGACCTGCTCGCCGACCCGGAGCTGCGCAAGGCGTACGGGACCGCGGGCGCGGAGTGGGTCCGTGGCGCGTACGACTGGACGGTGGCCGCACTGCGCACGGTCGAGACCTACGAGCGGACCCGGACCCAGCATTCACTCACCCATGAGGGTGCGAGCGCCCCTGAGCTGGCCGCGTAAGCTTTCGCACGTGATCACACGGGTCCCGTTCGGCGCGACCGGACACTCCTCCAGCCGGGTCATCTTCGGCGGCGCGGCGCTGGCCAACGTCTCCAAGGGCGACGCCGACCGCACGCTGGACGTCCTGCTCGCCCACGGCGTCAACCACATCGACGTCGCGGCCAGCTACGGCGACGCGGAGCTGCGGGTCGCGCCGTGGCTGCGGCGGCACCCCGACACGTTCTTCCTGGCCACCAAGACCGGCGAGCGGTCGTACCGCGCCGCGCGCGAGCAGATCCACCGCTCGCTGGAGCGCCTCGGCGTCGACCAGATCGACCTGATCCAGCTGCACAACCTCGTCGACGTCATCGACTGGGAAAACGCCCTGCGTGACGGCGGCGCGCTCGAGGCGGCCGTCGAGGCGCGCGAGGAGGGGCTGGTCCGCTTCATCGGCGTGACCGGTCACGGCTTGTCCGTGCCCGAGATGCACCGCCGCAGCCTGGAGCGCTTCCCGTTCGACTCGGTGCTGCTGCCATACAACTACCGGCAGATGCGGGACGCCCGCTACGCGGAGAAGTTCGAGGCTGTCGCGGCCGCCAGCGCGGAGCGCGACGTCGCGCTACAGACCATCAAGAGCCTCGCCCTGCGCCCGTGGGACGGCCGCGAGAAGACCGCCACGACGTGGTACGAGCCGCTGCGCGACCAGCCCAGCATCGACCTCGCGGTGCACTGGGTGCTCGGCAACCCGCAGGCGTTCCTGATCACGACCGGCGACGTGACGATCCTGCCGGGCCTGCTCGACGCGGCCGAGCGCTTCCAGGAGCGCCCGTCCGACGAGCAGATGGACGCCCTCGTCGCCGAGCGCGAGCTGTCCCCGCTCTTCTACTAGCGACCGCATGCCCGGCGCGCGACCGGGTACGACGCTGGCATGCGGATCGGTTACTTCCTGTCCAGCGAGGAGTTCGGCCCGGCCGACCTCGTCACGCAGGCGAAAGGCGCCGAGGCGGCCGGCTTCCAGGGGTTGTGGATCTCAGACCACTACCACCCGTGGAACGACGCGCAGGGGCAGAGCCCGTTCGTCTGGTCGACGATCGGGGCGCTCAGCCAGGTGTGCCGGCTGCCAGTCACGACCTCCGTGACCTGCCCGACCACGCGCCTCCACCCGGCGATCGTGGCCCAGGCCGCGGCGACCAGCGCGGTGCTGCACGAGGGGCGGTTCGTGCTCGGGGTGGGCAGCGGGGAGGCGCTCAACGAGCACATCGTCGGCCGGCCTTGGCCCAGCGCGTCGGTACGGCTCGAGATGTTGGAAGAGGCCGTCGACGTGATCCGGCGGCTGTGGCGGGGCGGCTTCGTCGAGCACCGCGGCCGCCACTACACGGTCGACAACGCCCGGATCTACACCCGCCCCGAGCAGCCGCCCGCGATCTACATGTCCGGCTTCGGGCACAAGGCGGTCGACCTGGCAGCCCGGATCGCGGACGGGTACATGCTCACCAAGCCGGACGCCGAACTGATCCGCCGCTTCCGGGACGGCGGCGGCGGTGACCGGCCCTGCCAGGGCTCGTTCAAGGCCGCCTACGCACCGAGCGTCGAGGAGGGCACCCGCCTCGCGTACGAGCGCTGGCCCAACGAGGCGCTGCCCGGCGAGCTGCCCCGCGTGCTCCCGTCGCCGCGCCACTACGAGCAGGCGGCGCAGCTGGTCCGGCCCGAGATGATGGGCGAGCACTTCGCCTGCGGCGCCGACCCCGGGGAGCACCTGCGCCGGATCGACGCGTTCGCGGAGGCCGGGTTCGACGAGATCTACGTCGCCAACACCGGGCCGCACTGCCAAGGATTCTTCGACATGTACGCGGAGAAAGTGCTCCCCCGTTTCGCGTAGGGTGCTCGGGTGACCGAGCCCGCCGACGTCCTCGCCACCCGGACCGCGTACGACACAGTCGCCGCCGACTACGCCGATCTGCTCAAGGACGAGCTCGCCCAGGCGCCGCTGGAGCGGGCACTGCTCGGCACCTTCGCCGAGCTGGTTCTGACCGGCGGGGGTGGGCCGGTCGCCGACGTGGGCTGCGGCCCCGGGCGGATCACCACGTACCTGGACGGCCTCGGCCTCGACGTCAGCGGCATCGACCTGTCGCCGGAGATGGTGGCGGTGGCCAGCCGCGCCTACCCGGAGCTGTACTTCCGGACCGGCACGATGGCGGCCCTGGACTTCGCCGACGGCGCGCTCAGCGGCCTCGTCGCCTGGTACTCGGTCATCCACACCCCGCCGGAGCGGCTGCCGCGGGTCTTCACCGAGTTCGCCCGGGTGCTCAGGCCCGGCGGTCACCTCCTGATGGCATTCCAGGTGGCGACTACCGGCGGGACCGACTTCGAACCGCGGCACATCACGCGCGCGTACGGCCACGACCTCGACCTGGACGCGTACCGGCTGCCGCCGGACCGGGTCACGGACCTGCTGGCGGCAGCCGGTATCGAGGTGACCACGCGCGTCGTACGCGAGCCGGGCGAGCGAGAGAAGTCCCAGCAGGCATACCTGATGGCCCGCCGCTAGAAGGCTTCCGAACTCGGGGACCATCCACGACGGAAATCGAGCTACCGCGATGTCCGCGGTGGTCCAGACCGCCGCTCCCGCAGCCTCACCCTCCGCGCTTCACACCCCACACACCTTGAGCCCGGGACCGCGCCACGCGCGCCCCGGCGCGCGGGCCACTGGTTCAAGATCCCGACAAAATCCCTGATTTTGCTGCTTCCCGCGAAGGTTGAGCCAGCAAAATCAGGGATTTTGCTGCCACCCGGACCCGAGGCCTGTGGGGCGCGGGTTTGCGGTTACCCCATTTCTTGCCTCCGGCGGGGATCTCCGGCCTCCGGGACGGCATCGCGGGTGGGGTGTGCGCGTGGTGTCGCGCGCTGACGGTGGTCTCGGTGGTGATCGTTCGCCCGATACCTACGCGACACGCCGACGGGGCCGCGGATTCTGGGCGAACGATCATCAGAGCTCTCCGCGAGGGTGGCTCGTCGGGCTTTGTGAGGATTGGCCCCCAGCGAGGCCCTCGGGGTGGGGCGCTTTGGTCGCGTGCCGCAGTCTGTGCGGCGACCGTAGTCAGCTTGCCGGCTGTGCCGGCTGGGGTTGGGGTGTGCGGCGCGGAGGGTGAGGCCGCGGGAGCAGCGGTCCGGACAACGGCGGACGCCGCGGTAGCTCAAGTCGTTTTCTGGAACTGAGTCTGTGGCGACCATTGTGGACGGAGCCCGCGACCTCGACTCCATCCGTCGCTAGACGCGGGTGCGGGTTGGGTAGTCGGCCGCGTTGAGCGCGCGGATATCGAGCCGTGAAGCCGAGGTAACCCGATATCGATCTTTACGTGAGGACGCGGAAGGTCATGCCCGCCCTCTCCAGGCGGAGCCGGAGCGCGTCGCCCATCGCGACCGCGGTCGTCAGCTGCCCCGCCAGCTCGGGCAGCTCGTCGTGGGTGAGGCAGAGCGCGGACTCCGCCAGCATCTTCGCCGTCTCGCCGTACCCGGGGTCGCCGCCGCCCACCTCGGTCACCACCCGCTGGCCGCCGCTCTCGGCGACGAGCCGCATCCGGAACCACCCTCGGGCGCGCTGCTCCTCGTTCGGCCCCTTGCCCGGCGGGAGGAGGCGGCCCATCGCCCGCCGCGCCGGGCCGAACTGGGCCAGCCCGAACGCGCCAATCGCGCCGGCCGCCACGCCAGCCGCGGTGAACGGGCTGCGTACGCCGACGAAGTGGCTGTACATGAAGTCCGGGCCGTACCGCGGTAGCGCCCGCGCCGAGTGCACCACGATCCGCGGGTCGATGCTCGACAGCGGCAGGCCGTACAGCCCCAGTGCGGGCTGGCGGTGCGGGCGCCCGGGCACACCGCGCACGCGCCGGCCGGACGGCGGGGCGCCCTCGACCCGGCGGCGCGCGGCGTGGACGGCGGCCGCCGAGCGGTGGCGCCCGAAGTTCAGCAGCACCGTGTTGAACGTGCCGCCGGACGGCCGCCCGCCCGCGCTGATGTAGCCGCGCATGCGGATCGGCTCGCCCTCGGGCAGTTGCTGGACGGCGAAGAGGGCACCGAGGTCGGGCGGGATCGAGTCGAAGCCGCAGGCGTGCACGAGGCGGGCACCGGTACGGGCGGCGGTGGCGTGGTGCTCGACGTACACCCGGTCCAGGAACTCCGGCTCGCCGGTCAGGTCGACGTAGTCGGTCCCCGCCGCGGCACAGGCGGCGACAAGTGGCCCGCCGTACTCGACGAACGGGCCGACCGTGGTCGCGACAAGGCGGGTCGACGCGGCCAGATCGCGGAGCGCGCGCTCGTCGCCGGCGTCGGCGGCGACCACGTCGACGGGCAGCCCGAGCTGGTCACGCAGCGCGCGGAGGCGGTCGGCGCTGCGCCCGGCGAGGGCCCACCGCAGGCCGGCCGGCGCCCGCTCGGCCAGGTACGCGGCGGTCAGGCGTCCGGTGAAGCCGGTGGCCCCGAACAGCACGATGTCGTACGCCCGATCCTCCACTACCGGAGGGTAACCAACGCATGATTC
Source organism: Phytohabitans flavus (assembly GCF_011764545.1). Classification (GTDB taxonomy): domain Bacteria; phylum Actinomycetota; class Actinomycetes; order Mycobacteriales; family Micromonosporaceae; genus Phytohabitans; species Phytohabitans flavus. The sequence continues at coordinate 4,374,632 of NZ_AP022870.1, forward strand.
GCCAGCAGTAGGGGTATCAGGGGAGAACAGGTCACGCAGACGGGAGGACCACGATGAAGAGGGCCATCGGCCGGTGGGCTGTGCTGGCTGCCGCCATTCCCCTGGCGGCGATGGGCGCACGGCGGATCGGCCAAGCCGTCGAGGCGCGCCGCGGTTCCAACCGCATGTCGCAGATGATGCACAGGGCCGCCGACGCGATGCACAGCATGGGCCGCGCGCGGAAGCGCAGGGGCCGCTTCGGCTTCCGCTGACACACACCGCCATCCGCGGCGCGGTGCCCGCCCCGATCAGAGGCGGTAAAGCACCGCGCCGTCGATGTCTTCACGGGTGATGCCGAGACCGTCGATCGGGCGGCTGGTCAGGCCGTCCCACGGGGTACCGGGCAGGTGCTCGGGGAGCACCAGCACGTCCTTCACGCCGATCCCCCGCAGGTACGCGATCGAGGTCTGGTCCGGGAACGTGACCGTGACCGCCTTCGTCTGGCCCTGGCTCGTCGGCTCGAAGCCGGCCAGGCCGTTGGCGATGCGCGGGAAGCCGTCGGTGCTCCACAGCATGTAGTGCAGGTCGATGAGCCCGCCGCTGGGCAGCACCAGCAACGGCTCGCGGGCGGCGGCCATCGCGGCCGGCGGCTGCGGCACCGGCGGGTGGCCGGTCTTGTTGATGCTCTCGCCGAACACGAGCAGCAGCGGGATCACCAGCACCGCCCGGGTCACGACGCGGGCCCGAGGGCGCAGCAGGTCCGCGTTGCGCGCCGCCTCGGTGATCGCGCCGGCGGCGAGGATCGCCAGCAGCAGGCTGACCCAGATCATCAGCCGGCCCGGCGTACGCAGCGCGTCCCAGCCGGGCAGGTGCTTGGAAAGCGTGATGTAGCCGGGGTCGCCGTCACCGCCGAGCGTCGCGCCGAGGCCGAGCAGCGCGGTACCGAGCGCGCCGACCGCGAGCAGCACCCGGTGCCGGGCCCGGAAGTTCGAGAAGAACAGGCCCGCGGTCGCCAGGACGATCAGCGTGATGCCGGGCAGTAGCGCCATCTCGGGCGGCCAGGTGAGCTGCTCGCGGGCGGCCGCGTGCCGCTCGCCCCAGAACCACGACTCGCTCGGCGCGGTGAAGTACCCCTCCAGCGGCGGGGAGAACATGATCGTCCACTCCAGACCGCGGACGCCCTGCGGGTTGAGCTCGACGACCTTCAGGTAGACCCAGGCCAGGCTGGCGGTGACGACCGCGAAGACGCCGCCGCCGGCGAGGTTGGCGATCAGCAGCCGCCGGCTGAACGGCGGGCGCGCCTTCTTGCGCCACCACGACCATCCGTAGGTCGCGGCCGCGACGACGCAGGTGCCGATGAGGAAGTACGCGAACGGCAGGCCGATGCCGAAGCCGAGGCTGATCTGCCACGCGGCGACAAGCCACCCCGCGACCGCCCAGCCGGGCTTGACCTTCTCCGGCTGGTACCCCTTGGTCAGCGACCAGCCGTGGCCGCGGGCGAGCATCGCGAGGGAGAGCGCGATCCCGCCGATCGAAAGGATGTTCATGTGGCCGCCGTGCGCCAGCCGCCACGGCGAGAAGGCCCACGCGAGGCCGGCCACGACCGCGCCCAGCCGGCCCGCGCCGAGCTGCCGGACCAGCGCGTACGCCCCGATGAACGCGAGCGCGTAGAGCAGCACGTACAGGATGTTGTAGCGGACGATCGCCGCCTCCACGCCGTGGCCGAAGAAGCCGAACGGCGCGTACCCGAGCAGCGTGTCCGAGTACACATAGGTGTACGTCTCAGGATAGAAGGTGTTGGAGTCCCACAATCCGAACGGATCGGTCAGCAGTGCGTGCCCGCCCCACGCGACCTGCCACGCCTGAAGCGTCGGGTCGCCGATGTCGCCGGGGATCGTGGAGGCCGGATGCCGCAGCGTGGGCCAGGTCAGCACGACCGCCAGGAGCAGGCCGCCGAGCACGGCGAGCGTCCACTCGTGCGTGAGCACGCGCCAGACGCGGGCGCGTCTCGGCCCGGCCTCGGCGTCCTCGCTCGGGGCCTCGGGCTCGTCGATCGTCGGTGCTGCGGCTTCCATAAGGGTCGATGTTAGTCAGGCGGCCAGCCCCGGGCGGTACCCGGTGTGCCGCGCCGGTGGCCAAATTCGACCGAATGCTACCGGTCGCGACCGACCCGCCATCGACCGGTCAGGTACCAATCTCCACTAAGCCTTGAAAGTCTATTGGTTAAGTGGAATATTGCGGTCAGGCGGCGAGGCCCGCCGATGACCGCCCGGCCTCGCGCGCTGTTCGTGCGCGAGTCCGCGCTGAAGGAGGACAGGTTCCCTTGACGAATACACGGTCCTTGACCAGTACACGGGCGAGAGCGACCATCGCTCTCGCGCTTGCCGCCGGCCTGGCTCTTTCCGCTTGCGGTGGTGGCGACGACGACGCCTCCGGGGTGGCGGCGAGTCCACCACCCTCTCCATCGTCGGTTTCGCCGTCCCGGAGGCGGCCAACAAGGCGATCGCCGCCGAGTGGAACAAGACGCCCGAGGGCAAGGGCGTCAAGTTCCAGACGTCGTACGGCGCTTCCGGCGACCAGAGCCGCGCCGTGGTGGCCGGCCTCAAGGCCGACTACGTGCACTTCTCGGTCGCCAGCGACGTCACCCGCCTGGTCACCGAGGGCCTTGTCGACGAGACCTGGGATGACGGCCCGAACAAGGGCGTCGTCTCCTCCTCGGTCGTGGTGCTCGCCGTGCAGAAGGGCAACCCGAAGAACATCCAGGGTTGGGACGACCTGATCAAGCCGGGCATCAAGATCGTCACACCGAACCCGGCCTCCTCCGGCGCCGCCCGGTGGAACGCGCTGGCCGCGTGGGGCCACATCACGGCCAACGGCGGCACCGACGAGCAGGCGACAGAGTACCTGAAGAAGCTCTTCGCGAACGTCGTCTCGCTGCCCAACAGCGGCCGCGACGCCACGACCGGCTTCCTCAACGGCGCCGGTGACGTGCTGCTGGCGTACGAGAACGAGACGATCCTCGCCACCCAGAACGGCGAGGAGCTCGAGTGGATCTACCCGGACACCACGATCAAGATCGAAAACCCGGGTGCGGTACTCAAGAACGCCAGCCCGAAGGCGAAGGACTGGCTCAACTTCGTGCTGAGCGACAAGGGCCAGCGGCAGTTCGCGCTCAAGGGCTTCCGGCCGATCGTCGACGGCGTCGACACCACCGGCATCGAGGGCGCACCGGACCCCAACAACCCGTTCCCGACGCCGAAGAAGCTGCTCACCGTCGAGAAGGACTTCGAGAGCTGGTCCGCCCTGTCGAAGAAGTTCTTCGACGAGAAGGAGGGCATCGTCACGAAGATCATCGCCGAATCCGGTAAGGCTCAGTGAGCGAGCGAGTTGGCGCGGCGGCGTCTGGACGGAGCCGGCCCGCCGACGAAGTCGGGGTTTCGGGCCGGCGGAGGAAGACATGAGCGGGAGTCGTGAGGCTACGGGCCTCAGCCACGACGGCGGACGAGCGCCGAGCGACGGAGCGTGGCAGGCACAGCCTTCAGCGCCGCACGAGCGAGCGAACCAGGAGACGCAGTGACCACCGCGACCCTCGCCCCGGACCGGTCGGCCACGCGCCGATCGGCCCGGGGTGGCCGCCGCCTCGACCGCTACTCCGGGTTGGGTCTCGGGGTCGCGATGCTGTGGTTCAGCCTGCTCGTGCTGATCCCGCTGACGGCCGTCGTGGTCACCGCCTCCGAGGGTGGCTGGGGCGGCTTCTGGGACGCGGTCACCAACGAGCAGACCGCGGCCGCGATCCGGCTGACCGTCGGCACCGCGCTCGGGGTCACGGTCGTCAACGTCGTGATGGGCACGCTGATCGCCTGGGTGCTGGTCCGGGACAGGTTCTTCGGCAAGCGGCTGCTGGAGATCCTGATCGACATCCCGTTCGCGCTGCCCACGATTGTCGCCGGCCTGGTGCTGCTCTCGCTGTACGGCCCGGAGAGCCCGCTCGGCATCGACGTGCACAACACCCGGATCGCGGTGTTCCTGGCGTTCCTCTTCGTCACGCTGCCGTTCATCGTGCGTACCGTGCAGCCGGTCCTGGCCGAGCTCGACCGCGAGGTGGAGGAGGCCGCGGCGTCGCTCGGCGCGAGCAGGTTCACCACGTTCCGCCGGATCATCCTGCCGAGCCTGACCCCGGCGATCGCGGCCGGCGCGGCGCTCTCGTTCGCCCGCGGGGTCAGCGAGTACGGCTCGCTGGTGCTCCTGTCCGGCAACCTGCCGATGCGCACCGAGGTCACCTCGGTCCGCATCCTCAGCAGCATCGAGAACGACAACCTGGACAACGCGTCCGCCGTCGCCGCGGTGCTGCTGGCCATCTCGTTCGCGGTGATCGTGATCCTCGACATCATCCAGCGGAGGGTGATCCGCCGTGGCTGAACGCCGTCCGGGACGATACGTCGCCCGCCTGATCGTCGTCGTCTACCTCTTCCTCCTGGTGGCCTGGCCGCTCTTCCTGGTCGGGCAGAACACGTTCGACGGCGGCCTGGAAAACCTCCGGAGCATCGTCGAGGACCCCGACGTCGTACACGCACTGCGGCTGAGCCTCATGGTCGCGGTCATCGCCGTGGTGATCAACACGGTGTTCGGCGTGGGCATCTCGCTGCTGCTGGTCCGCTACGAGTTCCCCGGAAAGCGGCTGCTCAGCGCGCTGCTCGACGTACCCCTGTCGGTGTCGCCGATCGTCGTCGGCCTCTCCCTCGTGCTCGTGTACGGCGGCCGCAACGGCTGGTTCGGCCCCACGCTGGAGGACGCCGGGATCCAGGTCATCTTCGCCACGCCGGGCATCGTGATGGCCACGGTCTTCGTCGCCCTGCCGCTGGTGATCCGGGAGGTCGTACCGGTCCTGGAGGAGGTCGGCGACGAGCAGGAGCAGGCGGCGCGGAGCCTCGGCGCCAACGGGTTCCAGACGTTCTGGCGGATCACCCTCCCGGCGATCAAGTGGGGCGTCACGTACGGCGTGGTGCTGAGCCTCGCCCGCTCGCTCGGCGAGTTCGGCGCGGTCAAGGTGGTCTCCGGCAACGTGCTCGGCGAGACCCGTACCGCCACGCTCGTGGTCGAGGAGAAGTACCTCAACTTCGACAAGGGTGGCGCCTACGCCACCGCGTTCCTGCTCGCCCTCGTGGCGGTCGCCGCGATCGTCGTCGTCTCCGTCCTCCGCCCGAAGGAAGAAGACCGTTGAGCATCGAGATTTCCAACGTCAGCAAGCGGTTCGGAAGCTTCGTCGCGCTTGACGACGTCTCCGTGAGCATCCCGTCCGGGCAGCTCACCGCGCTGCTCGGCCCGTCCGGTGGCGGCAAGTCCACGCTGCTGCGGATCATCGCCGGCCTGGAGCAGGCGGACAGCGGCAGCGTGCGGATCGAGGGCGTGGACGCCACCGGCCTGCCGCCCCAGAAGCGCAACGTGGGCTTCGTGTTCCAGCACTACGCGGCGTTCAAGCACATGTCGGTACGGCGGAACGTGGCCTTCGGCCTGGAGATCCGGCGGCGCCCGAAGGCGGAGATCCGCGAGCGGGTCGACGAGCTGCTGCGACTCGTCCACCTTGAACAGTTCGGCGACCGGCTACCCGCGCAGCTTTCCGGCGGCCAGCGGCAGCGCATGGCGCTGGCCCGCGCGCTCGCCGTCGAGCCGACCGTGCTGCTGCTGGACGAGCCGTTCGGCGCGCTCGACGCCAAGGTGCGCAAGGAGCTGCGCGACTGGCTGCGCCGGCTGCACGACGAGGTGCACGTGACCACGGTGTTCGTCACGCACGACCAGGAGGAGGCGCTGGAGGTCGCCGACGAGATCGTGGTGATCAACGACGGGCGCATCGAGCAGATCGGCACGCCCGACGAGCTGTACGACGCGCCGGCCAACGACTTCGTGATGCGCTTCCTCGGCCCGGTCACCCAGCTCGGCGACCAGCTCGTCCGCCCGCACGACCTGGTCATCCACACCGGCGACCCGGAGCCCGGCGCGGTGACCGGCCAGGTCAGCCGGATCACCCGGATCGGCTTCGAGATCCGCGTCGAGGTGACCACCGGGGACCAGGTTGTCGTGGTGACCCTGACCCGGACCAGATTCCGCGCACTGGACATCGAGGAGGGGCGACGGTGCGGGTCGGGCTGGCGCCCGAGGCGGTCGCTGACACGCTGCGCATCGGTTGAGGAGGCACGGTGCAGATCTCGGCACGCAGTGACTACGCCCTCCGGGCGCTGATCGCCACCGCCGGCTTCTCCGACGGCGGCCCCGTCTCGGCGTCGAAGCTGGCCGAGGCGCAGGCGATCCCACTCGGCTTTCTGCACGACATCATGTCCGATTTGCGCCGGGCCGGCCTGCTCACCAGCCAGCGCGGCACGGACGGCGGGTACACGCTGGCCCGCCCGCCGAACGAGATCACGGTGGGTGACGTCCTGCGCGCGATCAACGGGTCGCTGAGCACGGTCCGGGGGCTTCCCCCGGACCAGGTCAACTACCACGGGGTGGCGAGCGGCCTGCCGGAGCTGTGGCTGACCCTGCACGAGGCGATCGCGGACGTGGTGGACCGGACGACGCTCGCCGACCTGCTGCCGGGGCAATATCGGACCAGCGCCTGAGCCCCCAACTCGAGAGCTTTGGAGTTGGGGTGGCCTCGGCGTCTTGTCGCGGATAAAGATCCAAAATCAAGGGAAGGCGGGCTACCGCGATGTCCGTGGTGGTCCGGACCGTCGCTCCCGCGGCCTCGCCCTCCGCAGTTGGGCAAGCTCACCCCCAGGTCGTGGTCGGCCGACCGCGACCTTCGCCGCCGGGTCCGCGCTCCGGCCAGCCTTGACCTCGGCGGCTGGGCGGGGGTCCGCCCAGAGGGCGGCACACGCCCAAAGGGCGCCCGGTTTGCCTTGACCGGTGCTACAGCTGGAAGCCGTCCGGCAGATCGTGGTACCGAGCGGCCCCTCTGGAGCCTGTCGCAAAATTGCCCGACTACAGCGTGTGTCGAGAAAAACACGGCTGTGTCCGCCGCTGGCCGCCGAACGGCGGCCGGCGAGGGTCAACGAGACCCTCATTTCAAGCGAATCTGGCGATTCTGCGACAGGCTCCTGGGGGCAGTTGGGTACCACGATCTCTCGCGTACCCCACCGCGCCGATCAAGGAAGCGGGTCTGCGCGGTCGCTGCGGGATCAGCATCAGCCAGGACCACAGGCCCCACCTGGCGGCAAGGTCGCCTTTGGCCGCCGGCGCGGCCACTGTAGGAAGCAGAGCGAATGCGCCCGGCGCACCCACCGCTTTGCTCCTCGTCCAACGGCGGTCCCGGGCCGGGGTTGGGGTTGGGCTTGGAGCGCGGACGTGGCAGTGGAGGTCGGGGATTTCGGCGAGCGCTAGCGAGCCGCCGACCTGCGCGGTGCCCGCGGGAGCATACGGCCGGCGACTGACGCGGACCGGGGCAAAATACCTTGTCTCAAGAAATCGAATGTGACCCCGGCCTTGAAAGATCTCTGGAGGCGCGTCACCCCGGGCGGGTGATGGCCACCCACCCGGCCTCGCCGGACGATGCCGGCATGACGACGACACCCGACGTACGCACCGACGAACAGATCCAGCAGGACGTCCTGGCGGAGCTGCGGTGGGACGCCCGCGTGCAGCCCAACGAGGTGGCCGTCGCGGTACAGGGCGGCATCGTGACGCTCGCCGGCTGGGTGGACAACTACGTCAAACGGTGGGCGGCGGAACGCGCGGCCCAGCGGGTACGCAGCGTGGTCGCGGTCGCCAACGAGGTCGAGATCCGCCCGCCGGCCGCCGGTAACGAGCCCACCGACGCGAACATCGCCGGCGCCACGGTCCAGGTACTGGAGTGGAACGCGCTGGTCCCCTCGGACCAGGTCGAGGTCAGCGTCTCGGCCGGCCGGGTGACGCTGCGCGGCGAGGTCGAGTGGGAGTACGAGCGCCGCGAGGCCGAGCGCGCGGTCCGCGGCCTGGCCGGGGTGCGCGGGGTGACCAACTCGATCGCGGTACGGCCGCGGCGGCGGATCGAGCCCGAGGACCTGGAGCGCCGGATCGAGCAGGCGCTCCTGCGCAGTGCCGAGACCGACGCGGAGCGGATCATGGTGGAGCAGGACGGCGACAAGGTGATCCTGCGCGGCGCGGTGCGGTCCTGGCCGGAGCGGCGGGACGCCGAGCGGGCCGCCTGGTCGGCGCCGGGCGTGCGCTCGGTCGAAAACGACATCCGGATCGCGCCGTAAATCCTACCGCGCGCGCTCGTTGCGATGCGGTGCTGCCCGGTGCAGCGAGCGCGGAATGTACAGCCCGCGGCGGAGCGCGTAGACCGCTGCGAGGGTACGGGTGGGTGCGTCCAGCTTGGCCAGAATGTGCTCCAGATGCGTGGCGACGGTGCGCTCGGTGAGCTGGAACGCGCTGGCGATCCGCCGGTTGGAGCACCCCTCGACGACCAGGCCCAGCACCTCGAGCTCGCGTCGGGTGAGCCGGCCCAGGTCACCGGCGGGCGCGACGACCACCGCCGCGATGACGTGCGCCGGCGGCAGGTCCGGGCAGGCCAGCACCGTTACGCGCAGGTGGCGGTCCTCGCCGTCCGCGTCGTACGGGCAGAGGAAGGCGGCGTGCGCCATCCCGTCGAGCTGGCGCCGGGCAACGTCGAGCAGCCGGGAGCCGCGGGCGAGGATCGCGTGGTCGGACAGTCCGGGCAGCGCCTGCGTCCGCCCGTCGCGGGCCAGCAGCACTCCCGCGCCCGCGTCGCGGACCAGCCGGCCCGCCGCGCTGATCGACCGCAGCGGGTCCAGCGCGTCGGCCATCGTCGTGGAGAGGCTCCCGAGCAGGTGGCGGGCGCCGTCGGTGGGGTGCGCGGCGGTGTCGGTGTAGACGGCCATGATGCCGATGTAGCGGCCGTCCGATGTGGTCAACCGGACGCCGATGCCTTCGCGGAAGCCGGCCGGCGTCAGGTACTCCGCCCAGGAGCGGATCTCTTCCCTCGGCACGGACAGGTCGCGCAGCCGCATGGGCGGGCCGCTCCGGTGCAGGCCAAGCAGCTCGATGTCGTCGAGGTGATGTGGACTGTCCAGGTAGGACCGAACTTTTTCGTCGTAGCCCTCGAAGAAGAGCGAATGCTCGGCCCGGCGCTCCATGTCGAGCAGGTAAACGCGGGCCGCCTCGAATGGCACCACGCGCCGGATCGGGCTCAGCAAGGCCTCCGCCCGCTCCGCGACTCTCGCGGGAGCGGCCGCTACCGAGGCCACCTCGGTGGCGATTTCGAACGCCCCCGAGCGCATAAGGCATCGCCTCCCAGGACAGCCTAGTACGAAAGCGCGTTCCCCAAAGGGTTCGTTTTAAACCGGTACCCCATCGGTAATCCTGCGGATTGGCACATCGCCTGCGACGGTGTCGAATGGTTCGGGTGCTCTCCAGAATTATCGACTACCGTGAACTGGTGGAACAGGCCTGTCGCGCCATCCGCGCCGACCCACGGCTAGGACCGGCGCTCGGGATCGCGCGCGCGACGGCGCGTGATCCGCTCAAGGCGGCACTTACGATGTTGGTCGGCGAAACCCTCGCACGCCGGGCGGAACGCGCCGTGGCCGGATTCGTCGCCTTCGTCGGCCCACACCGCCTCACCTCAGACGAGTACGACCGGCTGGCGCACTATGTGCTTTCCGCCGCACTGGCCCGGCAGGTCGGCCCGGACCGGCTGATCCTCATCGGCACGACCCTCACCTCGGTCCGGGCGGCCGTCCTACCAGGACAGCCCCGCCGCTGAAGCCCCCATCCACCGCGTCCCTCAACGCGGTGTCCACATTGACCTCCGCCAGCTTGATCGCGGCTGGCGACGCGGCGTCTGACCTGGTGTAACCCAACTTCCTGAACCTGCCTGGCGGGCGGGTGAGGGTGGCTCCCCCAACCCTGGTGAAGCGGCTGAACTCACCCGGGCCGGGCGATCACGCCTCACCTGCGCGGTGGCCACGCTCGAAAGCGCAACGGTCATCATCCGTCAGGAAGGACTGAAGGCAATGACCACCGCCGTTGCTGTACGTAGCGACGAGGAAATCCAGCAAGATGTGATGGCGGAGTTCAGCTGGGACGCCCGCCTCCAGCCGAACGAGATCGGCGTCGCGGCGAGGGACGGCATCGTCACCCTCACCGGCTCGGTCGACACCTTCGTCAAGAAGTGGGCCGCCGAGCGTGCCGCCCAGCGGGTGCGCGCTGTGCGCGCGGTGGCGAACGACATCGAAGTGCGTTTGCCCAGTTCCGCCGAGCGCTCGGACGCCGACGTGGCGGCCGCGGTCACCCGTTCCCTGGAGTGGGACGCGCTGGTGCCGGCCGACCGTATCGACGTGACCGTCTCGAAGGGATGGATCACGCTGCGCGGCGAGGTCGAGTGGGAGTACCAGCGCCGGACCGCGGAGCGCGCCGTCCGAGGGCTCTCCGGCGTCCGCGGGGTCACCAACTTCATCGCGGTACGCCCGCGCGTGCAGCCGGTCCCCAGGGAGCTGGAGCGCCGGATACAGGAAGCGCTGGTGCGGAGCGTGGAGACCGACGCCAACAACATCCAGATCAGGATCGACGCCGGCCAGGTCACGGCGACCGGCACCGTGCGGTCCTGGATGGAGAAGCAGGAGGCCGAGCGGGTGGTCTGGTCCGCACCGGGCGTCACCTCGGTGATCAACCGGATCACCATCGAGCCTTGACCAAGCGAGCGAGGGCCCGGGCCGGCGACGGTCCGGGCCTATCGGGAGGGCAGCCGGATGGCCACGAACAAACCACACGGGTACCTCGGTGACACCATCGAGAAGACCGACGTCCTGCTCAAGGACATCGAAAGCGAGCTAGGCCTGCCGAAGGAGCGGCGCGACCTGTCGTACAAGGCGATGCGCGCGGTGCTGCACGCGCTGCGCGACCGGCTCGGCGTCGAAGAGTCCGCGCAGCTCGCCGCCCAGCTGCCGACGCTGGTGCGGGGCGCCTACTACGAGGGCTGGCAGCCGGAGACGGTACCGGTCAAGATGAGCCGCGAGGAGTGGCTCCAGCGCGTGTACGTGGAGTGCCCGCTGGACGTCAAGGGCGGCACCCCGCGACTGGTGCAGGCGGTGCTCGGCTCGCTGAGCCGGCACGTCACGCGCGGCGAGTGGGACGACGTACGCGCCAGCCTGCCCGACGACTACGCGTCGATGATTCCCTGACCCGCGAACGTTAGCCCCCGGGCGCGCGGCCGAGGCGGGCCAGGTGCTCGTGGACGAGGCGGATCGCCAAAGCGCCCTCGCCCACAGCCGAGGCGACGCGCTTGATCGAGCCGCTGCGCACGTCGCCCACCGCGAACACGCCCGGGGCGCTCGTCTCCAGCAGGTCCGGCGGCCGGGTGCCCTCGACGGGGGCACCGACCGCCGGGCCAGTACGCACGTAGCCGTGCTCGTCCAGCGCCACGTGACCGCCCAGCCAGTCCGTACACGGCTGGGCGCCGATGAAGACGAAGAGCAGGCCGGCGTCGAGCGAGCGGCGGGCCCCGGTGGGTAGGTGCTCGACCACCACCGACGCCAGCCGGCCCTCGGTGCCGGCCAGCTCGCACACCTCGCTCTCGCGTAGCACCTCGACGCGCTCGTCCCGCTCGATCTGGTCGACGAGGTACCGGGACATGTCCCTGCCGAGGTCGCCGTGCCGGGTCACGAGCCGTACGGACTGGGCGTGCTGTACCAGGTAGACGACCGCCTGGCCGGCCGAGTTGCCACCACCCACCACGACCACCGGCCGCTTGGCGCAGAACCGAGCCTCCACCACGGTCGCCGCGTAGTAGACGCTGGTCCCCTCGAAGTCGGCCAGCCTCGGCAGGTCCAGCCGGCGGTAGCGGGCCCCGGTGGCGACGACCACGGTACGGGCGCGCACCTCCTCGTCCCGCCCGTCGACCCGCACCACGTGGTACCCCTCCCGCCGCTCCAGCCCCACGACCGCCGCCGGGGCCGCGATCGCCGCCCCGAACTTCTCCGCCTGCATCACGGCCCGGTCGGCGAGCTCGACGCCCGAGATGCCGGCCGGGAAGCCGAGGTAGTTTTCGATCCGGGGCGAGGTGCCGGCCTGCCCGCCGGCGCCGACCGCGTCCAGCACGACGATGTCCAGCCCCTCGGAGGCGCCGTAGACCGCGGCGGCCAGGCCGGCCGGGCCGGCGCCGGCGATGACCACGTCGACCATCGCGCCGGGCAGCTCGTCGACCGCCCCGGGGCCGATCAGCCGGGCCAGCTCGGCGTTGGTGGGGTTGCGCAGCACCTGGCCGTCCCGCCAGATGACGACCGGGGTGTCCTCCGGGCCGACGCTCATCTGCCGCAGCAGCCGCTCGGCGCCCGCGTCCTCTTCCAGGTCGGTCCAGGTGTGCGGGGTGCGGTTCCGGGCGGCGAACTCGCGCAGCCGCCGCGTGCCCGGCGAGAACCGCGACCCGATGATCCGGATGCCGGCGACGCTGCCGAGCAGCTGCTCGCGGCGGCGCAGGAAGGCGCGCAGAATCACGTCGCCCAGGCGCGGGTCGCGGGCCACAAAGTCGAGCAGGGCCGGCACCGGTACGGCGAGCACCTCGCCCGGCTCGCGGACGACCGCGGAGACGAAGGAGGGCTGCCCGGTCAGCAGCCCCATTTCGTCGAGGAACCAGCCCGGACCATGCACCCCGATCTGCCGTTCCTCAGCCGTCCCGTGCCCTTCGACCACCGCGACCGTGCCGCTCACCACCACGAACAGGTCCCGGTGCCGCTGGCCCTCCTGGGTGAGCAGGTCACCGACCTGGGTCCGGCGCCGCTCGCCGTACCCGCGCAGCTCCTCGATCTGCTCCCCGTTCAGCCGGGAGAACCCCGCGCCGCCGTCGGTCGGTTCCACGGTTCTCCTCGGGGTGGTGGCTCACGCGTTGGCGGGAGGGTCGATGGGCGGCCCGTCCCCGGTGGGAAGCGGCCCTGGGACGCCCGGCGCCGGCGGTCCTGCCAGTACCAGAGCGTGACAAGGATGACCGCACCGCCGGCGAGCATCACGATCACGCCGGCCGCTTGCAGGTTGATCCACCAGGGATTTACCTGGATGGCGAACGCCAGGACGGCGCCGAGCGCGATCAGGAAGATTCCCCCGCCGATACCCACTACTCAAATGCCTCCGCCGCGTTGGGGGACGGACCATGCCTCCGCCGCCGCTTTGGGACCGATCCAACCGAACGTATCTCGGTCCTCGAATGCCGCGTCTTCCCTGGTCACCCAGCCTGGGTGGGGTCGCGTCACCCGGTGCCGGCGTTGCGTGGAGACATGGTCAAGGACGTCAACATCGCCGTGATCTACTACTCGGCGACCGGCAACGTGCACCGCCTCGCTGAGGCGGTGGCCGAAGGGGCGGTCAAGGCCGGCGCGCACGTGCGGGTGCACCGGGTGTCCGAGCTGGCGCCGGATACCGCGATCGACGCCAACCCCGACTGGCGCGCGCACGTCGACCAGACCCGGGACGTGGTGCCCGAAGCGAGGCTGGACGACCTGGCCTGGGCGGACGGCTACGCGTTCGGTTCGCCGACTCGCTTCGGCATGGTGGCCGCGCAGCTGAAGCAGTTTCTGGACCAGGCCGGCGGGCTGTGGCTCAACGGTGTGCTCACCGACAAGCCGGCCACCGCGTTCACGTCCAGCATCAACCGGCACGGCGGCCAGGAGACCACGCTCGTGTCGCTGTACAACCTCTTCGCCCACTGGGGCTCGATCATCGTCCCGCCCGGCTACACCGACCCGGTCCTGTACGAGGCGGGCGGCAACCCGTACGGCGTCTCGTGGCCGACCGGCCAGCCGCCCGAGCTGCCGAACGACCAGACCCTGCGGGCGGCGCAGTACCAGGGGCAACGCCTGGCCGACATTACCCGGCGCCTGATGCCGAAGGAGTCAACCCGATGACGTCGACGCTGGTCGACGGTCGACCAACCGTGACCATAGCCTCGTTCCGCGACTACGCGTCCGCCCAGCAGGCGGTGGACCTGCTCTCGGACAACGGATTTCCGGTACAGCGGGTGGCCATCGTGGGCACCGGCCTGCGGATGGTGGAGCAGATCACCGGCCGCATGACAATGGCCCGCGCGGCACTGTCGGGTGCCGCGACCGGCGCCTGGATCGGCCTGCTGATCGGCCTGCTGCTGGGCATCTTCGCCAGCGGCAGCTGGTGGTGGGTGCTGATCACGGCCCTGGTGCTGGGCATCGTCTGGGGTGCGGCCTTCGGCGCGGTCGCGCACGGGCTGAACGGCGGGCGCCGGGACTTCTCGTCCCACAGCGGGCTGCGAGCCACCGCGTACGCCGTGGAGGTCGACTCGGCCCGCGCGGACGAGGCGCTACGCGTGCTGGACCGCGCGCGGCACCAATGACCGCCAGCGTCAGGACGGTCGGGCGGGCTGTCCTGGCGCTGGCCTCACCGCTGCGGAGTCGCGGGCACCCCCGTGCAGCGCGACGTCCCGCCGTTCCACAGTGACCAGACGATGTGGAGGGCCTAGAGTGTCTTGCGCATCTGCTGGGTGACCACACGGTAACCGGACGTGGCGTAGAGGCTCATCGCTACCGGGTTGTGGCCGAAGACGTTCAGCTCCAGCTCGGCCAGGCCCTGTGCGCGGACCGCCTCCTCGGCGGCGGCCAGCAGCGCCCGGCCGTAGCCGGCGCCACGAAACTCCGGCTCCACCTCGATGTCGTAGAGGAACGCGCAGCCGGCGGCGCCGTCCGGATGTCCGAGTCTGATCCACAGCCGCCCGATCGGGGTGCCGTCCGGGCGCACGCCCTTGAGCAGCAGCATCCCCTCGGTGGCGAGGCCGTCGGGCAACAGCGCGTCGTTGGCGGTCAGGGCCCGTTCGAGCGCGGTTTCGGCGGCCCACGATCCGGCCGCGACCTTCGAGTCGGCAAAGCGCCGGGCGATCGCGTACCGCCACTGCGCGAACTCGGCCTGGGTCATGGGCCGTACCGACAGCTCTGGCATGGCAAGATCGTGACACATGCCCCCGCCGACCGCGTCTCCATTACCGCCGGACCCGCACTGCGAGCACCGGCGGGCGCTGCTGTCCGGGATCGCGCGGCGGCTCCGCGCGGCGGGTATCGAGTCGGCGTTCGGGCCACTGGAGTCGTACCGGGACTTCTACGGGGTACTGCCCGCCGGCACGACCGGGCTTGTGTGCGAGCAGCCGCCGACGACCGCGCGACTCCAGGTCACGGCCATCCGGGTACGCCACACGCTGCCGCCCGGGCAGGGTGGCCTCTCCCCCGACCGGCGCTCCTGGGTGCGCGACGCGGACGTGACGTACGACCTCCACGGCGGCGGGGAGCCGGCCTTCGAGGTCACCATGCTGGAGGACCCGGACGACGGGCTGGGGCACAGCCGGGACACCTCCGCGCAACGCACGGTCACCGGCGACGAGCAGGCCGTAATCGATGCCGCTCGACTCTGGTACGGCTACCGGCACACCCTGCGCGGCACCCTGCCCACGGCAGACCCGCGGCGCGAGCGGACCCGGCTGCGGCGGGAGGTGGAGAAGCGGGACGCTGCCGCGTCGGCCCCCGACCTGCGCACCGAGCTGGCCGGCGCGCTCGTGCCGGCCCGGGACGCGCTCGCCGCCGACCTGGCCCGCCTCGACCCCGGCCTGCTCTGCTGGCACTTCCCGCGCGAGCGGAGCGGACGCTACGCGCGCCGGGCGGTGGTGGCGCTGGCCCGGTACGGCCCTGACCCGGGCAAGCGCGGGCCGTGGCTGACCGCCCGGGTACGGGACGGGTCGCTCGCGCTCGGCATCGACCAGCTGATCGGCGTCAACCAGGACCACCGGTGGGACACCGCGCCGTGGCTGTGGAGCACCGCCGGCCGTGGGGCGACCGCCGCCGACCGCTGGCAGGTGGTGAGCCCGGAGGAGGCGCGCCCGCTCACCGACCTCCTCGACGCGTACGACGTGGCCGCCGCGCTGGAGACCGCCGGGGTATGCGTGGACGGTGACGTGGCGGCGCTGCTCGACGGCTTCCCGACCCGGTACCTGCGCGCCGCGCACACCGAGGCCTGGGTCACCGCCCTCTACACCCAGCTCGCCCGCTCGGCGCCGTGGCGGTTCGCGGCCGCGTACGACACGTGGCGGCGCGAGCGGGCCGGGCTGGGGCGGCCGGCCACCGGACCGGTACCCCTCTTCGGCCTGACCGGCCTCAACCAGCAGCGGCGCCCGATGCTCGCCCTGGACCAGCGCGCCGGCGTGCCGATACTGCGCATGGTCTGGACCGGCAGCAACGCCCGGCTGTCCCGGGTCCTGTGGGAGCGCCCGGCCGACCTGGACGCCGCCCTCGCGGGCCTGGCGACGCCGATGCCGACGGCGCGGTGAAGTCGCCCGGCCGGTCGCGCCGGCACGGATTGGTCACGGTCTCGCGCGCGCTCTCGGCGGTGGTGCCGTCGGCCGCCCTGCCCAGCACCCACCAGGTGATCTGCCCGTAGCGCAGGCCGGTGCGGCTGCCTCGGGCGGCGCTGCCCGTGGTCACGGTCATCGCGGCGCTCTCGGTACCGGACTGGGCGCTGCGCCAGACGAGCCGGCTCGCGGTCATCGTGTGGCTGGCGGTCGCGTCGGCCGAGAGCGTGTACGTGACCCGGTCCGAGCCGCACCGCACGCCACCGCTCGCCGCGACGCTGAACGCCGCCTCGACCTCTGGCTCAGGATCTGGGTCCTTTGTGGACGGCGTGGGTGCGACGATGGTGGGTCCGGTCGGCTCGCTGGCGACCGGCACCGGCGATCTGGTGGCCCGTGGCGTGGGCGGTGCGGAGGAGGCCGAGGGTGCGACCGGCGGCGTGGGCGGACCAGGAGCGGCCGACGGTACCGGCGACGCTGATCCGCTCGCCAGCTCGGGCGGCGGGACCGGCTCGCCGGGCCGGGTCAGCACGACCACGACAAGCACCGCCACGACCGCCGCCGCGCCGGCCGCCGCCCACGTGCTCGGCCGCCGGGACGACGGAAACCCGTCCCGGCCGAGCTTGACGTCCGGCGGCCCGGCCGGGCGCCAAGAGGCGGCGGGCAGGACGGTGAACGGGACGGCCACGTACCCGGTCAGCAGCGCCGCCGGGCTCAGCAGCGTGCCCCGGCTGGCCCGGCAGCGGGCACACCCGTCGACGTGCCGGCCGAGCCGCTTGCGCAGCAGCGGGGTGAGCCGCCCGTCCCAGCCGGGATGCAGCTCGCGCAGCGCCGGGCAGGCCGCCGCGCGGGCCACGAGCAGCACGCCGAGCGCGCGTTCGAGCTGGGACCTGGCCCGGGAGAGCCGGGCGTGCGCGTGGTTGGCGGAGACGCCGAGCACCGCGCCGACGTCGACCGCGGACAGCCCGTGCCGCAGCGCCAGCTCGATCACCTCGCGGTCGCCGTCGCCGAGCCCGGCCGCGGCCGCGTGCACCAGCTCGCGTACCTCGGCGGCCCGCACGCCCGCCCCGAGATCGGCGGTGTCCGCGCTGGCGTCCTCGAGCTCGGCCGGCGCCTCCCGCCGCCGGTCCCGGATCTGGCGCAGGCACTCGTGGCGGGCGATCGCGTAGAGCCACGGCAGCAGCCGCTCCGGCTCGCGCAGCTGCCCGGCTCGCCGCCCGGCGATGACGAACGTGTCCTGCACCGCGTCCGCCGCCGCGTCGGCGTCGCGCAGGGTCGCCCGGCAGTACGCGTACAGCCGGGGTGCGTAGCGGCGGTAAGCGCCGTCGAGGCCCCGCGGGTCGCCGGCGACCATCGCCGCCACCAGCGCGCGGTCGTCCATGTCCGGCACGGTAGCTCCCCTTCGCACCCCGGCTGTCCGGTGTCAGATCAGCAGGTCGCCGATGTGCCAGGCGATCGCCGTCGCGTGGTCCTCCGGGTTACTCAGCTCCTCGCGGTTGATGAGCACGGCGATCGAGATGCCGTCGTCCGGGAAGACCAGCAGGTGCGCGTCCGAGCCGAGCTGACCGCCGGACTTGGTCGCGTACCGGTGGCCGCCCTTGGTATCCACGTCCCAGCCGTACGCGTAGTCCCAGCCCTCGGCGGTGCCGTCCCAGATGTGGTCCGTATCGGCGACCACGTTGCCGGCGATCATCGCGTTGCCGAAGCGGGCCATGTCGCGCACGTTCGACTCCAGGCCGCCGCCCAGCGTCTTCCAGCTGATCTGGTCCGGGGTCGCCTCGGTGTTCGACGGGCCCTTGTAGATCTTCGCCCGGCGCACCTCGGTGTCGTCCGGGTCCTCCTGCCGCAGCGTGGTCAGGCCGAGCGGGTCGCTGATCTCCTGCCGCACGAGGTCCTTGACCGGCACGCCGGTCGCCGCTTCGAGCCCGGCCCCGAGCACCGTGTACCCGTGGGTGCTGTACAGCTCCGAGTCACCCGCGGTGCAGTTGGTCGAGACGGCGCCACCGGTCCAGGAGCGCAGCGGGTCGTCGTCGAACTCCGCGACCGCGGTACGCGCGTCCGGGTACTCGGTCGCCGCGAGGTGGCTGTCCGTCGCCAACTCCGCGTCGTACTGCGCCGGGTCCAGCGTCTTCAGCGACGAAGACTTGTTGCCGGCGTAGTGGCGCACGCAGCCGCGGTTGCTGGCCAGCTGCTCCAGCGTGGCGTCGTGCTGGTCGTTCAGCGGCTCGTAGTAGTGCTCCGCGCTCAGGTCACGGTCGACCTGGTCGCCGGGCTTTTCGTGCAGCCGCATCGTGAGCGCGCCGCCGACCGCCTTGGCGACCGACGCCCACCGCATCACGTGATCGGAGTCCATCCACACGTCGCCGGCGATGTCCGCCTTGCCGAAGCCGCGGGTGTAGGTGAACACGCCGTTCTCCATGACCGCCACGGCGACGCCCGGCACGCTGTCCTCACCCATCTCCGCCTGGATGAACTTGTCCACTTCCGGCCGCTCCGGCCAGTTTGGACGGTCGCTGTTCTGCCGCCAGATGGAGGCGTACTTCACGCCGCCCGCGGTCTGGTACCGCCCGACGAAGATCTGCCGGTAGCCCTCGTCGGCGTCGAGGTGCCAGTTGTTCCCGTACTGGTGCGCGCTCATCTCCCGCCGCCCGCGCCAGTCGCGGCCGTTGGCGTTCTCCACGAAGATGCCGCCGAACAGCTGCTGCCCGTCCGCCGCCGAGTCGATCGAGAGGCTCCGGAACCCGCTGCCGGCGTAACCGTTGAAGGTGGCCGCGTACTGCGCCGAGGTGAGGTCGCCGTGCAGGTGCCAGTCCAGCCCTTCCGGGTTGTCGAGGAACACGACGCCGTACCGGATCCCGTCCGAGGTGCGGTACATGTCGAAGTCGATCGGCATCCGCCCGGCCCGCCGCTGCTCGTGCTGGCGCGCGTTCAGCTCGGCGAGCGTGAGCCCGTACCAGGTGGTCCAGCCGAGCCCCTCGACGTTTTCCACCCAGGCAGCGGCGAAGTACCACTCGCCGCCCACGGCGTACATCTCCCGGTCGACCAGGCGCAGGCCGTCCTTTTTCGCGTCGGCCGCGGCGTCCGTGTACTCGGCCTTTGTCATCTTCCCCTCGGCCCGCCAGTCCCGGCCGTCGAGGTTCCGCTGTACGGCGCTGGCGAACCACGGCTTCCCGCTGAACCCGTCCGCCTCGATGTCGACGGGTAAGAAGCCGATCTCCTTCCAGTGCGCCATGTCCTGCTCGAACCCGTCCAGCGTGCGCTCGCGCAGCTCGGCCCAGTTGACCTCGTCCGGGTCGAACACGGCCGACGGCTGTCCGGGGTGGGCGTTGGCCACCGGCCCGCCGGCGACGAGCGCGGCGGCCACACCGGCCAGCGCGACGCCGGCGACCGCGAGGCGGGTGCGGCGGCGCAGCCGCCGGGCCCGCCGCCAGGCCTGCGAAAGGTAGAGCATGTTCCCTCCTGGTGTCGTGGGTTGACACCGGAACGAGCCCTCCGCGCCGCGCTCACCAACAGGTTTCGACTGTCACCTACCCGACACGCGGCGTGGTTGACGTTGTCGAACTTTCCAGGGCGGCGCGACCTGGGGTTCTGTGGCAGACTCGCGCACTTATGAACGCCCAACAGCTGCAAACCCAGCAAACACTCATCGTGCGGCAACGCATCCGCATGATGGTCAACCAGTACGAGGTGCACGCGGCCGGTCCGGACGGGTCCGAGGCCGGGATGCTCGCGTTCGCGCAGCAGAAGCGGATGGCCTTCAAGGAGCAGGTCACCCTCTACACCGACGACACCAAGCAGCAGCCGGTGCTCGGGTTCAAGGCCCGCAAGGTGATGGACCTCGGCTCGGCGTATGACGTGACCGACCCGTCCGGCGCGGCGATCGGTCTGTTCCGCAAGGACTTCAAGCGGTCGCTGCTGCGGTCGACCTGGATCGTGGAGCAGCCCGGCCTGCCGCCCGCGACCGGCCAGGAGCGCAGCCAGCTCGTGGCGATCCTGCGCCGCTTCGCCGAGGGACTGTCGTG
This sequence comes from Phytohabitans flavus, assembly GCF_011764545.1. Lineage (GTDB taxonomy): Bacteria > Actinomycetota > Actinomycetes > Mycobacteriales > Micromonosporaceae > Phytohabitans > Phytohabitans flavus. The sequence goes on from NZ_AP022870.1 coordinate 4,394,972, forward strand.
GCTGCCGTACCACTTCGACTTCGTCTTCGAGGGCGGCCAGCCGGCGTTCTCGGTCGTGAAGAAGTGGGGCCTGCGCGACAAGTACGTGGTGACCATCCACGAGCCACGCCTCGACCGGCGCATGGTCATCGCGATGGCGGTGGGTCTGGACGCGCTCCAGGGCCGCTGAAACTCCGTTGCCGCAACGGATCGGCGACCCTTACCGTCGGTACCAACAGCTTGTGGCCAGCTGCGGCCGGCGCCCTGTCGCGGGCGCTGGCCCCACGCGGCCGGCGGACACCTCTCTCGCCCGCCGGCCGTCGTGGTTCCTCCACTGTGGAGAGTGTCAGCCTTCCTTCACCGGAAACCACGTGCCCTTGTCGGCGATCGTGGCAAACCGCAAGCCGTCGGCGATCGCCTTGATCTGGTCCGCGGAGAGGGTGCCGGACTGGTCGTACACCTCGGCGTAGTACCGGCCGTCGATCTTCACGTCGCAGAAGTACTTGCCCTCCGGGCAGGGCGGGTTGAACGGGTGCCGGTACGGCCCCTCGGTGTCGACCGGGTTCACCGAGATGCGGATCGCCGGGGCATCCGGGAGGTTCAGCTCGCGCTGGCCAGCCAGCGCGGTGGTGTTCGCCGGGACGTACAGCAGCAGCGCCATCGGCGCGTCGCCGCTCACGAGGCCCCGGGTGCCCGCGCTGGCCAGCTTCCAGCCGTCCGGCACGTGGGTCACCTTGACCGGAAGCTTCACGCTCGCCGGCTCCCGGGTGGCGAACCGCTCGGCGAGCTGCCGCAGCACGTCGGCCGGCACGGTGTGCTGGGCGAGGTAGTCGGCCTCGATGGTGGCCCAGGCGCCGTCCGCGTACTGCCAGGCGATGGCCGGCACGTCGAACGTCTTGGTGACCGGGTCCTTCCGGGACTCAAGGTCCGGCCCGCCCACCTGCACCTTCTGCGGCAGGGTGGTCGCGAAGCCCTCCCGCCCGCCGATGGTCACCGCGGTGCCGGCGCGGAACTTGTCCGGGCTGAAGGCGCCTTGGCGGTACACGGTCAGCGTGCCGGCGTCGAGCGTGACGTCCGGGCCCTCGCCGACGTCCACGTTGGACCGCTGGAGGAGCGTCCGCTCGTAGCTGGGCGTGACCTCGATCGGGTCCACGATGTGGAAGTCGCCGATGGCGTACCCGCTGAAGGTGGTGGTGAACGCCGGAACCACCGCGGCCGCCGCGGAACCGAACGGCCCGGCCTCGACCGAGTCGACGGGGTCGTTCCCCGCCGGCAGCAGGGTCGCTACGCCGAGGACCACCGCGGTCACGCCGCAGGCGACGCCGGCGCCCCGCACGTACCAGCGGTTTCGCACCCGCCGGCGGCCGGCCCGCACGATCTCGTCCACGCTCACGCGTACCGGTGGCGCGTCCGCCTTGGCGTCCTCCAAGAGTTGACGCATGTCGTTCATCGTTCTCCTTGTTCGCTATCCGATGGCCGCGTGAAAGTCGTGGTGGCCAAGTGCGGCCCGCAGCGCCTCCAGGCCCTTGGCTGTCTGGCTCTTGACCGTGCCGGTGCTCCGGCCGAGCACCTGGGCGGTCTCCTCGACGCTCAGCTCCTCGTAGAACCGCAGCACCAGGACCGCCCGCTGCCCGCGCGGCACCCGGAGCAGCGCCTCCCGCACGTGGGCGTGGTCCTCGGGGTCGATCCGGTCCGGCGCGGGCCGGTCGAGCAGGTCGGGGCTGGTGGATCGTTCGCGCCGCCACGGCCGCCGCGTCTCGTCGATCGCGGCGTGTATGACGGTGCGGCGGGCGTACGTGTACGGCGCGCTCACCCGGCTCCACCGGACGTACAGCTTGCTGAGGGCGGTGGATACCGCGTCCTCGGCCGCCTGCCAGTCACCGCAAGTGAGGTACGCCAGCCCGCGCAACGACTCCATCCGGCCGGCGACGAACTCGCGGAACTCGTCCTCGTCGCGCTGGTTCACTCGTGTTGGCTCCTTCCGTCGGGATCCAGACGGAAGTCGCCACGTGCGAGGTTGCCCGGCCGGAGAAAAGTTTTAGCCGACCTGTCCGGTGACCGTGGCGCGACTACCTGTGACAGTCGCGGTGACCGGCGTGAAGGCGTGCGTGCGGAGGGCGCCCGAGACCTGGGCGGCGATCGCCGCGACGGCGGCGTGGGTGGGTCGCTCGGCGAATACGCGCAGGGTGCCCCCGGGGGCGAGGAGGCGGCCGATCTGGCCGAGCAAGCCGGGCGGGGTGGCCAGCCAGAAAAGGCTCACGTTTACCGCGAAGATCGTGTCGAACGAGTGGTCCGGCAGCTCGGCCGCGGCGGCGTCCTCGGCTGCCGTTATGTCGAGGTGCCGGACCTCGACCTTGCCGGTACGGATCTGGGTGGCGTTGCGCTCGCGTGCCTGACGTACCGCGCTCGCCGCCCGGTCGATGGCGAGGATCCGCCCCTCCCGGAGCCGCTCGGCGACGAGCGCGGTGGCCGTACCGGCCCCGCACCCGATCTCCAGGAGGCGGTCGGACGGGCCCACCGCGAGGGCCTCCACCACCCAGCGCTGCCGCTCGACCACGCGGAGCGGTGCCGACGTCACCGCGCCGTCACCCGCCATGGTCGAAGACTACGTCGGCGTGCGCGGCCTCAGCTGGTGTTGAAGTTGTCGTCGACGTCGCCGCACAGGTGGTGCATCGTCTCGTCGAGTACGGTCCGGACGTTCTCCGGGTCCAGGTTGACGCCCTCGGCGTTGACCGCCACGTGCACCCGGCTACCGCCCGCCGGGTCGTCCTCGACGCGCGCGGTGCCTTCCACGTACGGCGGCTTGAGCGTGCGCACCGTCATCCGCTTTTCTTCCACCACCCTGTCGACCTGGCACTCGGTCGAGCCGATCGGGGAGACGAAGCGTACGCGGTCGGGCCCGCGCCACTGCATCCGCACGCCGAACGGCAGCCACCGGTACACGCGGTCGGGGTCGGTGAGGTTGTTGAAGACCACCTCGGACGGCGCGTGGAACCCGTACCTGTCACTGATCTCCATGCCTGTGTCATACCCAGTGCGGGCGCGGTTACCGGGGACCGCCGCGGGTATCCCGAACACATGTCTGACCGCACTCGCAGTGAGAGCACGGAGACACTGACCGAGGAAATCCTGCGCGACGGTGGCCCCACGCGCGGCCACGGCGCCGTTACCACCACGGGTGGCACCGCCGGGCCGGCCAGCGTACGTCGCCGACCGAACCGGAGCACTAGGGACAAAAAGGTCGCGCCGACCACCACCGGCGACGCGACGAGCGGCGGGATGAGCACCCCGGCGAGCGGCGCGACGAGCGACGGTACGACCGGCGGAGCGACCTCGGGCAACTTCACTGACCGTTGAGGCCCGATGTCGTCGGCCGCGCCGATGAGTTTTCCGCGACCCCGGAGTCTGACCCTCGCGAGATACGAGATACGACTTCGAGGAGCGGCACCATGAGTGACACCACCACGACCGGCCGGTACGCCGACGTCAACGGGCTCCACCTCTACTACGAGACCCACGGCACGGGGCGGCCGCTGATCCTGCTGCACGGCGGCCTCGGCGCCGGCGGGATGTTCGGCCCGATCTTGCCCGCGCTCACCGAGCGCCACCAGGTGATCCTGCCCGACCTGCAAGGGCACGGCCGCACGGCCGACATCGACCGGCCGATCGACATCGCGCTGATGGCCGACGACATCGCGGCGCTCATCGACCACCTGGGCCTCGACCGTCCCGACGTGGCCGGTTACTCGCTCGGCGGCGGGGTGGCGCTGCTGACCGCGATCCGGCACCCGGAGAAGGTCGGTCGCCTGGTCAGCGCCTCCGCGCACATCCGCACGGACGCGCTCCCCGCGGAGATGCGCGAGCAGCAGGGCCAGGTCAACGCCGCGGCGGCGGAGTTCCTGAAGGAAACGCCGATGTACCAGACGTACATGGAGCTCGCACCGCGCCCGGAGGACTTCCCGCGGCTGCTCGACAAGATGGGCGAGGCGATGTCGCACGACTTCGACTACACCGAGGAGGTACGCGGCCTCCAGATGCCGACGCTGATCGTGGCCGGCGACGCGGACATGGCCCCGCCGAGCCACTACGTCGAGGTCTTCAAGCTGCTGGACGGCGGCCTGCGGGACGGCGGCTGGATGAGCGAGGGGCGGCCGAAGGGCGGGCACGCGCTGGCGATCCTGCCCGGGCTCACGCACTACAACCTGTTCGCGTCGCCCCTCTTCGCCGCGGTGACGCTCGCCTTCCTGGACCCGGAGGAGACCAGCTGGGTGGGCTAGCTTTCCGGGCGTGAAAGGCCCGTCCGCGGGTACCGGTCAGGTGTGGAAGGACTTGGCGAACCGGTGGCCTACACCGTCCTGCCGGACCGTGCACCCGTGCTCGACAGTGACCGGGTCTTCGTCGGCCTGGTGGAACACGTCCTGGCTGACGAGGGGCAGGACATCTTCCACGGCCTGATCGTGCGTACCCCGGACGGGCCGCGCTTCGCCGACCGCGAGCAGATCGCCGAGATGCACAGCGGCGGAGCGCTGCTGACCGTGCCCGGCACGGACCTGCGCGAGCCGAGCGCCGACCCGGTCGCCGGCGATGCCGAGCGCCCGGTCAGCGAGCGGCTCCAGCGCGCGTGGGAGTGGCTGAAGAAGCCCCAGTAGCCCTCCCCCACGCTGGTTGGTGCGTGACCAGCCCCACTCTTGAACTAGTTCAAATCCAGGGCTACCTTGACTGTGATTTGAACTAGTTCAAATCCAGGGGGTCGTGGGGATGTCCAAGCCGCCCGGTGCGCCGCCGGCGCACGGTGAGCGCACACGCGAGCTGATCGTCCAGACCGCGCTGCGGCTGTTCGCCGAGCGGGGCTACGAGCGCACCACGATGCGCGCCATCGCCGACGCCGCCGGCCTGTCGGTGAGCAACGCGTACTACTACTTCCGCTCCAAGGACCAGCTGGTCCAGGAGTTCTACGCGGAGATCCAGCGCCGGCACCGCGAGGAGGCGGCGGAGGCGTTGGGCCGCGACGGTTTCGTCGACCGCCTGCGCGGGGTGCTGCACGCGGGCGTGACGGTGATGGCGCCGTACCACGACTTCGCCGGCTCCTTCGTCGGTGTCGCGATCAACCCACGGTCCGGGTCGAGCCCGTTCAGCGACGAGTCGACGGCCGCCCGGGAGGCCGCGATCGGCCTGTTCCGCGACGTCGTCGAGGGCGCGAAGCCGGCCGTCGACCGCCAGGTCCGCGCCGACCTGCCCGAGCTGCTGTGGCTGGCCTACCTCGGCGTGACGCTGTACTGGGTGCACGACACGTCGTACGAGCAGGACCGCACCCGGCGGCTGATCGACCTGGCCACCCCGTTCGTGGCGCGACTGATCCGGCTCAGCCGGCTGCCCGGCATGCGCCCGATCACCACCGACCTGCTGTGGCTGGTCCGGAAGGTGCGCTCGTGAGCACGTGGAGCCAGGCCCTGCTCGACCTGCTGATCTGTGTCGGCCTGCTGGTCGTGATGCCGCTCGGCCTGCGGCTACTGCCCGCGTCGGGGCTGGCTGGCGTACGCCGGCTGTGGTTCGCCGCCGCCGCGCCGGCCGCCGTCTCCGTGTGGCTGCCGCGCGGCTGGCTCGCGGCGGTGCTGGCCGCCGCGTACCTGCCGGCGGCCGCGGCGCTGCTGCTGAGCGCGGCCCGCGTGGTCCTCTCGCGACGCCTGCCCCTGCCGCGTACCGTCGCGGTCGCCACCGCGCTGGCCGGGCCGACGGTCGCCGGTTGCGCGCTGGTGGCCGAGCGGGCGGGCGTGCACCTCTTCGGGTTCGACCTCGACGTGCTGGCGCTGACCGTGGCCCACTTCCACTACGCCGGGTTCGCCGCCGCGCTCGTCGCCGGCCTTGTGTGCGGTGTGGACGGTGACGGTCCGGCCGGGCGCCTCGCGGCGGTCTCGGTGCCGGCCGGCATCGCGGTGGTGTTCGCGGGCTTCTTCACCGGCGAGTGGGTCGAGCTGGCCGGCGCCGCCCTGCTCACCGCCGGCATGTGGCTCGTCGGCTGGCTCACCTGGCGCCGGGCCCGCGCCGGCGCGGCGACCCGCGGGCTGCTCGTGACCTCCGCGGTCACGCTCACGGCCACGATGGTCCTGGCCCTCGTGTGGGCGCTCGGGCAGGCCGCCGACCTCCCGCACCTGCCGCTTTCCTGGATGGTCGCGACGCACGGGCTGGCCAACGCGCTCGGCTTCGCACTCTGCGCACTCATCGCCTGGCAACGGATAGGAGCGGGCAGCGAATGGGGAGTATCGGGAGTGAGGACGGAATGACACTGACCACGTACCCGGAAACGGGCGCCACACTGCGCGGACCGCTGCCGGCGGGATACCGCCACCTGAGGCGCCGCATGCGGGTGGGCGCCGGCGCCAAGGCGTACGCGAGTGCGGTGGAGGCGGTGCTGACCTGGCGGATGCACAAGGCGATGGGGGTACGCGTCCAGGCCTCCGCGCCCCGCGCCGCCGCCGGCGTCACCGTGACCACCCGACCCAGCCTCGGCCCGGTCGGTCTCGACGCGCCGTGCGTCGTCGTGTGGGCCGAGCACGGCGAGCGGCAGGGCGGGTTCGGGTACGGCTCGGTCGGCCGCCACCCGTTGCGTGGCGAGGAGGCGTTCGTCGTCACGCGGGACGAGGACGACACCGTGTGGCTGGAGATCGTCGCGTTCAGCCGCCCGGTGCTCTGGTGGCTGCGGCTGGCCGGCCCGCTGCTGCCGGTGTTCCAGCGGTTCTACGCCCAACGCTGCGGTGCCGCCCTGCGGCGGCTGGTGCGGTCGGAGGCGTAGCGAGAGTCACGGGGAGGCGAGGCCCGCGCCCGCGTCCGCGATGGCGTCGTCGACCCGGTGGGCGAGGTCCACGTCGAGCCGGGTGACCGCGTCGACCGATCGGGTAGACACGGTCAGCGTCGCCGTGTCCCCGTCCCGCTCGACGTCCGGCGCCCGCCCCATCTCGCCGCGCAGCCCTTCGACCAGGTCCAGGACCCGGCGCAGGTTGTCCTCGGGCAGCTGGATGGTCCGCCGGAGCGCGCGGTGGCCGCCGGTCCAGTACGGCAGGTTGACCAGGGCCGCGGCCAGCTCGTCGTCGGTCAGCGGCGGGGTCTGGCCGTGCGGCCCGGTGACGCCGCCGCCGGGCGCGGGATCGCTGATCAGGTCGCGGATGTCGCCGGGCAGCTCCAGCTCCCCCACCAGCTCCGGCTCCTGGCGGGACAGGATGTACAGCACCGCCTGCACTCGCTGCCGCGCCTCCTCCGGTGCGGTGCCGGTCAGCCACGACACCTCGGCGACGAAGTCGTCCTCGTCCCAGGCCGGACCCGGCGCGGCGTCGACCTGCTCGGCGAGCAGCGTCGGCACGGCGTCCAGGACCTGCTGGCGCTGTGGCTCGTCCACCGTGCGTACCAGCGCGGCGATCGTCGCCTCGGCCGCCCGCCGCGCCTCGTCCACGGTCACGCCGATGTGGTCGGCCACGGTCGTGACGAAGTCTCGATGCTGCACCATGTCAGAACTTCTCCCTCCGGCCCGCGCGCACGCTTCCCCTGGTTGGACGGCCGTGCGGGCCAAACCCTTCTCATGCGCCCGGGTACCGGGCTCGCCTCGCTGGTCGGAAGCGCCGGGCGTCGCGTCGGCCTCTTCGGGCGGGACGGCTTCTTCGGGCGGGACCGTCTCCTCTTGCTCCTCGGGCGCGCGGAACAGGTCGGGTTCGCCGTCCAGGTCGTCCGGCGCCAGGTCGGGCACGGGTGCGTCGTCGTCCACCGCGGCGGCCGTCTGGTCCGAGTCCTCGACGGGTCGGACGCGCGGCTCTCCCTGCTGTTCGGCGCCCAACTCGCGGGCGGCCTCGCCAAAGTCCTCGTAGTCGCGGCTGCCGGCCTCTGTCACGGGCCCTCCTCACCACGACGCGGTGCCCGACCGGCCGGTCAGGCCGCCGCCGGGACGGACCGCGAGGCACGTGCGACCGGGCCGGCGGCGAGAAAGGGCGGCAGGGTGCGGCGAACCCGCCAGGCGGACACGAGCACGGGCGGTCTGGCGCGCCGGACCGGTCGGGTCGGTCGGCGACGGACCGGGCTGCGGCGGCGGTACCGGAGAGGGATCAGGCGCCGGCCCCGGCGGCGGCTCGGCGGGCGACGGCGGCCGCGGCGGCGGACCCGGATGCGGCGGCGCCGGCGGGGCCGGTGGCTCGGTCGCTGTGCTCATGCCCTTCCGGGTACCCCGGCCACGCGCGCCGAACCGCGTCCCCCGCCGCCCGGCCCCGCGCGTCCGGGCCGGATGTCGAGCGCTGGTTGGCGCGGGCCGGAGCGGGTAGCCCACCGCCATGGACGAGACCGGCTGGAACGACGTACGCGCGGCGCTCAACGACCTCGACTATCCGGCGAACAAGGACCAGGTCGTGGCCCACGCCGAGCAGCGCGACGCCACGGCGCCCGCGATGCGGCTGCTGCGCGGGCTGCCCTGGGAGACGTACCGCAACCTGGGCGAGATCCGGCAGTCAGCGCCGATCGACGCGGCCGCGGACGAGCGGCAGACGCCGGACGAGAAGGCCCGCCAGGCCCGTTCGCCGCACAACCGCCGGATCGCCGAGCACCTGCGCGACCTCTGACCGCCCGCCCTACGTGAGGTCGCGCCACGGGTCGTGGCCGACGGCCATGAGGCTGTGCCGCCACGGCGCCAAGTCCACGTCGTCGGCCGGCCGCTGGGACCGCCGGCGGTTGATCAGATCGGTCACGTCGCGCATCAGCGTGACGTCGGCGTCGTTCAGGTCGACCCGCCGCTTGCCCAGCACTTGGAGGACCCGGTTGCCGAGGTCCATCACGTCCATGCCCGGTTCCGGGTCGTACGTGTCGTTCAGCGCCGTCTCGGCGATCAGCCAGTCCCGCAACTGGGGCGAGGACATGTTGACCGCCTCGTGGAAGTCCTGCCACACCCGCTCCTGCTCCGGATCATCACGACCTGCCATGTGTGGTCACCCCCTCACGCAACCCCTACCCGATCAGCGGCGCGGCAACCGCCCGCCATGCTTACGCGGTGCGTGGCGTGCTGGCCGGCTTCGCGGCGATCTGGGTGGTCACCCTTGTCGGCTACCTGATCGGACGGTTCGAGCTGCTCGGCCCGTCCGGCCCGACGGTGCTCGCCCGCCTGGTGTTCTTCGTCGCCGCGCCGGCCCTGCTCCTGACCACGCTCGTCCGCTCCTCACCGGGAGACATCTTCACCGGCGCGCTCGCCGCGTTCGTGCTGAGTACCGTGCTCAGCGCGGGCGCCTACCTGGCCATCACGCTGCTCGTCTACCGGCATACCAGCAAGGAGCGGCCGGACTCGCCGGCGCTCACCGTCGGCACGCTCGCGGCCTCGTACGTGAACGCCGGCAACCTTGGCATCCCGGTCGCCGCGTACGTGCTCGGCGACGTGTCGTTCATGGCGCCGGTGCTGCTCTTCCAGACCATGCTGGCGGCGCCGATCGGGCTTGCCGTCCTCGACGTCACCACCGGCGGCCGGCGGCCGTCACCTCGGGCGCTCGCGATGCTGCCGTTGCGCAGCCCGCTCACGCTCGCCTCGGCGGTGGGCATCGGGATCGCCGCGACCGGGTGGCGGCCGTCGGACGAGGTGCTGCGCCCGTTCGACCTGGTGGGCTCGGCCGCGGTACCGCTGGCGCTGCTCGCGCTCGGGATGTCGCTGCGCGGCAGCCGGCCGTTCACGGCGGGGCCGGACGGGCGGGACCGGTACACGGCGGTGGCGCTGAAGGTGGTCGGGCAGCCGCTGCTCGCGTACCTGATCGGACGGCACGCCCTCGGCCTGGAAGGGCCGGCGCTGCTCGCCGCGGTCGTGACCGCGGCCCTGCCCACCGCGCAGAACGTCTTCGTCTTCGCCAGCCGCTACGACAGGGCGGTGGCGCTGGCCCGCGACGCGATCGTGCTCTCCACCCTGGCCGCGGCGGCGACGCTGGTCCTGATCGCGGCCTGGCTCGGCTGACTAGAGGATCAATTCCAAGGCAAGAGTTTGGGCTACCGCGATGTTCGTCGTGGTCCGGACCGCTGCTCCCGCGGCCTCACCCCCCGCGGTCCCCGAGGCGCGCTAGCAGCAAAATCCCTGATTTTGCTGCTACAGCCAGCCTTGGAAGCCACAAAATCAGGGATTTTGTCAGGATCTTGGCCGGTGACTCCAGCTCTCTATTTCGGTATAGATCGCCTAGGGCACGACAGTGATCGGCCAGCGGCCCAGGCGGACCAGTCGGGTGGCGACCGAGCCGCCGAACACCCGGTGCGGCTGGGTCGACGCGCCCACCACCACGATGTCCGCCTTCACCTCGCGGGCGACCTCGCGCAGGCAGCCGTACGCGTCGCCGCGCCGGGACACGAAGCACACCGGGATCCGCATCTCCTCGGCCACCTGCCGGATCTCCGCGCGCAGCTCGGCCTCCACCTCCTGATGCGCGGCGAGCATCATGGGCACCGCGCCGGGGACGGCCCACGCCCAGGTGAGCACGGGCGCCGCGTACGCCACGACAAGCCGGCAGTGTTGCCGCCGGGCCAGGCCGCAGGCGTACGCGGCGGCGCGCATCGACGTGTCCGAACCGTCCACGCCGACGAGGATCACGCGGGGTCCGTCGGTGCCGCGCTCGAAAGGCGGTGGGGCCCACCTCGGCCCGTACTCCGCCACCGCCTCCATCGGTGTGCCTACCGCGCGGGCGAGGAAACCGTGTCGGCCGTGGCACCGACCTCGGGAGCGGGATCGGCCGTGGAGTCAACGTCCAGGCTCGTGCGCAACGGCGGCGGCTTGAGCAGCACGGCGGCGATCACGCCGAGGACGCCGACGACGGCCGAGATGAGGAAGATGTGGCCGGTGGCGTCCCCGTACGCGGCCCGCACGATGTGCTGGACCGTGTCCGGCAGCGCGTTGAGGTTGAGCGTGCTGGTGCCGCCGTCGCCGCCCGAGGTGGGCAGCCCGGCCGCGGCCAGGTCGCGGGTGATGCTGTCGGTGACCCGGTTGGCGAGCACCGCGCCGAGCACCGACACGCCGATCGTGCCGCCGAGCGAGCGGAAGAACGTCACCGACGAGCTCGCCGCGCCGACGTCGCGCAGGGGCACGCTGTTCTGTACGGCGAGGATGAGGTTTTGCATCGACATGCCCACGCCCGCGCCGACCAGGAACATCGCCGCGCCCACGATCACCAGCGAGGTCTCGTGGTCGATGGTGGAGAGCAGCGCGAACCCGGCGACGAGCAGGATGGTGCCGGCCAGGATGTACGGCTTGACCCGCCCGGAGACGCTGATCAGGCGGCCGGCGACGATCGAGGTGAGCAGCACGCCGGCCATCATCGGGATGGTCAGCAGGCCGGCCTCGGTGGGGCTGTAGCCGCGGCCGATCTGGAAGTACTGGCCGAGGAAGACCGCGCCGCCGAACATCGCCGTACCGACCGCGAGGCTGGCCACGATCGCGAGGGCGGTGGTCCGCTCGCGGATGATGCCGAGCGGGATGACCGGCTCGGCGGCTCGTGACTCGACCCAGATCGCGGCGGCGAGCACCACGATCGCGCCACCCACCATGGCGATGCTCTGCCAGGAGAACCAGCCGAACGAGTGGTCGACGAACGAGATCCAGATCAGCAGCACGCTCACGCCGGCCGAGATGAGCGTCGCGCCGACGTAGTCGATCTTCACCTTACGCTTGATCGTGGGTACGTGCAGCGTGGCCTGGAGCAGCAGCAGCGCCACGATCGCGACCGGTACGCCGACGAAGAAGCACCAGCGCCAGCCGAGCCACGCGGTGTCCGCGATCAGGCCGCCCAGCAGCGGGCCGCCGACCGTCGCGAGGGCCATCGTGCCGCCCAGGTACCCGTTGTAGCGACCCCGCTCGCGCGGCGGGATGATCGCCGCGATCACGACCTGTACCAGCGCCTGGAGGCCACCGACGCCGATGCCCTGGAACGCGCGGGCGGCGATCAGCTCACCGGCGTTCTGCGCGAAGCCGGCCACCATCGAGCCGACGATGAAGATGCCGATCGCGATCTGCACCAGCAGCTTCTTGTTGAGCAGGTCGGCGAGCTTGCCCCAGATCGGCGTCGAGGCGGTCGCGGTCAGCAGGGTCGCGGTGACCACCCACGTGTACTGGGTCTGGCTGCCGTTGAGGGCACCAATGATCTTGGGCAGCGCGGTCGAGACGACGGTGGAGCTCAGCAGCGCGACGAAGAGCACCAGCAGCAGGCCACTGAGGCTCTCCAGGCGCTGGCGGTGGCTCATGGCATCGGGGCGACAGGTGCGGGCGCGGTCATACGACGCGGCCTCCAGGGAGCGGGACGGATCTGTTCATCTCGAAGCATGCCTCGAAGGTGCGCAGTGCGCAAGTTTTCTCACTGGGAACCGCGCCACCCTGGGCGGTACGCTGCGTGTGATGACCGCTACGACCAATCCGCCCGCTCCCGGGCTCCGGGAGCGGAAGAAGGCCGCGACGCGGCAGGCCCTGCACGAGGCCGCCGTGCGGCTCGCGGCCGAGCACGGCGTGGAGCGGGTCACCGTGGAGGCGATCGCGGACGCGGCGAACGTGTCGCGGCGCACGTTCTCCAACTACTTCAACGGCAAGGAGCAGGCGCTCCTGCACACCGACTACGCCCGCATGGCCCGCCTCGTCGAGCTGGTACGGGACCGTCCGGCGGGCGAGGCGGGATGGACCGCGCTCACCCGCGCCATCGAGGTGTCGGTAGCGGAGAACGCGGACGAGGACCCGAGTGGCGGGTCCGCTACCGCACGCTCCGCCGCGACCCGGCGCTCGCCGGCGAGCTGGTCAGGTCGTACACGGTGGCGGAGCGCGAGCTGTCCGGCGTGATCGCGGGGCGGCTCCCGGCGGCCCCGGACACCCCGCTACGCGCGCGGCTGCTGGCGGCGCACTTCCTCACGGCGGTCCGGGTAGCCAACCAGGTCTGGCTGGAGCGCCCGGAGGAGCCGCTCATCGACCTCGTCCGGCGAGCGCTGGCCACGACGGCCGAGCCGTTCGCATAGCCGGGCGCTGCCCGCGGGCGCGGGCGATGTCGAGGACCAGCAGCGCGAGGTTCGCGGCGAGCACGGCGCCGAGGATCGCGGTGAGCGCGCCGGCCAACCCCTCGACCGCGTGCCCGCCCAGCCACGCTCCGGCCAGGCCCCAGGCCAGCGTCGCGGCGAGCGCGCCGTACCGCAGACCCGGGCCGGCGCCGCGCCGGTACCAGGCCAGGTAGACGCAGAGGCCGACCGCGATCCCGGACGCCACCACCGCGAGGCCGGCGCTCGCGAAGAGCTCCGGCCACACGCTCGCCACGACGAGGATCGCCAGGAACCACCCGCCGAGCCCCACCACGGCCGCCGCGAGACTGCGCAGCAGCACGCTCGCCACCACGCCGAACCCGCCGCGCCGCCACACCCACAGCGCCATCCCGCCGAGCAGTACCAGCGCGAGCAACGCGCCACCGGACAGGACCGCGAGAATCACCCGCGCGATCGTCGGCATCGAAACCCCTCCCCACCATGACTTTGAGTCTGGTGTGGATCCGCCCGCTTCTCGATGGTGCCCACCGCCGTATCGGCGGTAAGGACAACCCCACCCCCCTTAGCAACTTTTGTACAAGGGACTGCAAGAATTCGACCGACAGGTGTATATCCATGAGCGCGAAGATCCGCCAGCATGGGTGGCGTGACGCTGATCGCTGTTCCGTTCGCCGGGGAGGGCGCCGGCGAAGACGAGCTGAGCTGGGGGCAGCAGGACATCTGGGGCAGCATGCGGCGGGACCGGTCGTGGCTGCCGATCGGCTTCGCGCGGCCCCTGCCGCCCGGCACCACGGTCGAGGACGTCGTGGCCGAGCTGCGCTGGTGCGTGAGCCGGTACCCCTCGATGCGCACCACGCTCCGCTTCACCGGCGGCGCCCTCCCCCGGCAGGTGGTGCACGCGAGCGGCGAGATCGCCCTGGAGGTGGTGGACGCCGCACCCGACGCCGACCCGGCCGAGGTGGCGGTGGGCGTGCAGGAGCGGTACCAGGACACGGACCACGACCACGCCACGGAGTGGCCGGTGCGCATGGCGGTGGTACGCCACCTGGGCGTGCCCGCGTACCAGGTGATGGTCGTCTGCCACCTGGTGGTGGACGGCCTGGGCGCCCTGGCCATGCAGGACGAGATGCGGACCCGCCCGACCGGCCCGAGCACCGCCCTCCAGGCGCTGGAGCAGGCGCGGGAGCAGCGCACGCCGGCGGCGGTACGGCGGAGCCAGGCGGCGCTGCGGCACTGGGAGCACCTGCTGCGCACCACGCCCGCCGACCGCTTCGCCGGATCGGCCGACCCGCGCACCCCGCGGTACTGGGAGCTCGTCAGCACCTCGACGGCGCTGCACCTCGCGGTCGGGACGGTCGCCGCGCGGGCCCGGCTGGAGACCTCGACCGTGCTGCTGGCCGCCTTCGCGATGGCGATGTCCGAGGTGACCGGGATCAGCCCGCTGCTGACGCAACTCGTGGTGGGCAACCGCTTCCGGCCGGGCCTCGCCACGACGGTCAGCCCGGTGAGCCAGACCGCGCTGTGCCGGCTCGACCTCGCCGGCTGCGACTTCGGCGAGGCGCTCACCCGCACGTGGCGGGCGTCGCTGGCCGGGTACAAGCACTCGTACTACGACCCGGCGGCGCTCGACGCGCTGGTCGAGCGGGTGGCCGCGGAGCGCCCGGATCCGGCGGTGATGCGCTGCGGCTTCAACGACCGGCGGGCGCTGACCGTCGACGTACCGCCGGTGGACCCCACCGGGGATGTGCGCGCCGCGCTCGCGCGGACGACCACACGGGTGGCGCGCCGGCAGGACAAGCCCTTCGACCCGTGCTACCTGCACGTGTTGCAGGAGCGGGACGCGATCGTGCTGGCGCTGTGCGCGGACACCCACTTCCTCGGCCCGGCCGACCAGGAGGCCGTCCTGCGCCGCCTCGAAGCATCCATTGTGGACGCCGCGTCGCGCTCAGCGGTTACTTGATCGCGGCCAGGTCCAGCACGTACTTCGCGCCGTTGGGCTCCTGCCACTCCACCACCGTCTGCGGCATCCGCACGGCCTTCGGGAGGGACACGCTCACCATCGTCGCCGCCGCGCCAGTCGTACGGTCCCAGACCCACGTCCGCCCGCCGGACTCGGTGAAGGCGCCGATCCCGAACCGCCCCGCGAACGCCGCCTGCTCATACGGCACCCGTCGCTGGCTGTACGGGATCTGGCGGAACCCGCTGCCGTCGAGCTCCTGCACGGTCGCCCCACCGTTGCGGTCGAGGCCGAGGCAGAGGACCGGGTTGCAGTCGACCATCTCCGTACCCTCGTGGGCGGTCCAGGCCCGGCGCGTGCCGGTCACCACGTTGAGCAGGTCGCCTGACCGTTCCGGGCGCACCGGGCCGGCGAAGTCCGCGCCGACCGGCCTGGTCGAACTCACCCACGGGAAGGCCCCGAAGTCCTGGTACCCCTCGGAACCGGGCACCAGCGACGTCACCCGGTCGCCGAGCGACATCTCGTAGATGCCGGGCACCGCCTCCTCGTCCCCGGCGTACCGCCAGTAGACCACCTCGTCCTGGAGGCCGATCGGGTACGCGGGCCCGGCCAGCGGCCACGTCGCGACAAGCCGCGCTGGTGTCCAGCCGTCCAGCGGGGCACTCCACAGCTCGTACGGCCGGGACTGCCGCTGCACCCCCACAGCACCCGGTCACCGGCCACGAACGCGTCGGCGAGTGCCGTCCCGTCCCGGTCGGCGGATGCCGGGCTTATCGGTTGCGCCGTCCCCGCCGCGCTGTCGAAGATCGCCGGCCAGTAGGCAATGCCGTCTGGCGCCGCACCCACCGAAACATCCGACTTCACCAGGTAGCGGCCGCTGCCCAGCACGGCCGACACCGTGTACTGGCTGCCGCCCGGAAGCGTGTCCGGGATCCGGTGCACCGCCTCGGGCCAGACGATTCGCGGCGACGCCAGCTGGCCGAAGTCCGGCACCGTGCCGGACCAGAGCGCCGCGGCGACCGGTATCGACGATGCCTCGCTCATGTGGATGGCGACCGGCACGACCGCGACCGCGAGCCCGACCGCGCACACGGCGGCGACCACCAGCCGGCCGGACCTGCGCCTGCGGGCCCGCCGCGCCCCGTAGACCGGCAGCCTGGCCAGGATCCGCTCGGGTACGGCCCGCGCGGCCTGGCGCTGCTGGGCCTCGCGGATCAGGTCCTCCAAGGACGCGGTCACGAAGGGACCCCCTCGATCACGGACGGCCGCACCGGGAGGGCGGCCCGCAGGGTCGCGAGCGCCCGAAAGATCTGCGTCCGGACCGTGACGGGCCGGCATCCGAGCAGCTCCGCTATCTGGTCGTCGGACATGTCCTCGTAGTAGCGCAGCGCCAGCGCGGCCCGCTGCCTGGGCGGGAGCGTGGCGATCAGGCGCAGCACCAGGTCGCGGTCCTCCGCCGCGGCCGCGCTGTCGGCGACCGGCGGGGCGATCGACTCCAGGGCCTCCGGCGAGATCGTCAGCATCCGGGCCGCCCGGCGCCGCCGCCAGGAGAGGAACTGGTTGAGGATCATGCGTTTCACGTACTGCTCCGGTGCGTCCAACCCGCCGATCCGCCCCCATCGCGTCTGCGCCTTCAGCAGCACCTCCTGGGTGATGTCCTCGGCAAGGTACGGATCCCAGGTCAAGACCGTGGCGTACCGCACAAGCGACCCTAATCGGGCCGTGGCGAACTCCTCGAAGGTCACGCCGCGCCGCCCTCCCCGTGCCGGCACTCTCTCCGACCTCAAGACACCCACCAGGGCTCCGGCGTTGCATGTGGATCAGAAGTTTTTTCGACGCGGGGGCTTTAGAGGCTTGGAGTTGGGGTGGCCTCGGCGGCATGTCGCGGTAAAAGATCCAAAACCAAGAAAGTCGAGCTACCGCGATGTCCGTGGTGGTCCGGACCGTCGCTCCCGCGGCCTCACCCTCCGCGGTTGGCAAGCTCACCCCGGGTTTGTGGTCGGCCGACCGCGACTTCGCCGCCGGGCCCGCGCTCCGGCCCAGCCTTCGACCGGCTTGCCGGTTGGGTGCGGACATCCAAGGCAGGCACGCGCCCGAAGGGCGCTCGGCTGGCTCGATCGACGCTACGACGCACGCCGTCCGGCAGATCGTGGTATCGAACCGCCCCTCCAGGGGCAGTTGCGTACCACGATCTCTTGCGTGCACCAACCCGACCGCGCCGATCGGGGAAGCGGGTCTTACCCCCTCGTCCGACAGCGTTCCCGGGTTGGGGTTGGGCTTGGAGCGCGGACCTGGCAGCGGAGGTCGGAGATTTCGGCGAGCGCCAGCGAGCCGCCGACCGGAGCGGTGCCCGCGGGAGCATACGGTCTGTGACTGGCGCGGACCGGGGCAAATATTGATCTCAAGGAATTGAATGTGACCCTCCGCACCCATATTTATGCGTTTTTGGGGGTACACAGAGGACGATCGTGTGATCCACAATACAGTTTCCGCGTCATTGCCGGGGCGCGGAGGCGACCACAGCGGAGGCGTACGTGAGGGTCGACGTGGACCAGCGGCGTTTCGCGCGCCGTGCAGTCGGCGCCGGCGTGGCGTGGCTGGCACTGTTCGCACTGCTCACCGCCCTGAGCCAGGGCTCCGAAGAGCTGGCCCGGTTCGTCGCCAACGTGGTGTTCGTCGTGCCGATGCTGCTCCTGGTCCCACTCTCCTACCTCGCCGCCCGGCGCTCCCGCGGCCGGCTGCAAACCGCCTGGCGGCTGCTGGCCCTCGCCAACTTCCTGTGGCTGGCGGGCGAGCTGATCTGGACCGGGTACGCCTACCTGCGGCCGGGCGGTGCCCCACCGACGCCCTCGGTCGCCGACGTCGCCTACCTGGGCATGTACGCGGTGGCGCTGCCGGCCATCGTGATCGGCTTCGGCGGCACCTGGGCCGAGCGGCAGGTGCGGTGCATGGTCGACTCCGCGCTTGTCACGCTCGGCATCGGCGCGGTCGGCTGGGCGGTGGTGATCGGGCCGCTGATGCCCGGCACGACGAGGGCCGGCGCGATCGTCACGTTCGCGCAGCCACTGCTCGCGGTCTCGATCGTGACGGCGCTCGTCGTGGTCGGGCTCTGCGGCCACCGCACTGTGCCGCCGTCGTTCCTGCTGGCGGGCGCGGCCTTCACGGTGGCCGGCCTGACCGATGCCGGCTACACATACCTATTCATGATCCACTCGTACGGCGACGCGAGCTGGGTCAACCTCGGCTGGCAGCTCGAGGCCGTGCTGCTCTGCCTGGCCGCGGCCGTCGCGGCCCGCCGCACCGAGCCCGAGCCGGAGGTACGCAGCCTCGACCGCGACCTGGCCGTACTGCCGGCCGCGGTGGCCGTGCTGTCGGTCGTCGGCATCGCCCTCGCCGACCTGCACACCGGCGGCCACCTGACCAACGCCACGCTCGTCGTCGGGCTGCTGCTGGCCAGCGGCCTGCTGCTGCGGCAGGTACTTGTCACCCGCGACCGCACCCGGCTCGCCGCGGCCCTCACCAGCGCGCTGCGCGAGCAGGAGCGGCTGGCCGTCACCGACCCGCTGACCGGCCTGTACAACCGGCGCTTCTTCCAGGAGATGCTCCGCCTGGACGCCGAGCGGGCGGAGCGGGACGGCACGCCTATCAGCCTCGTCATCGTCGACCTCGACAGGTTCAAGAAGATCAACGACACGTACGGCCACCCCGCCGGCGACCGTGTGCTCGTCGAGGCCGCCGACCGGATCCGCCGCGCGGTACGCCCCGCCGACGTGGTCGCGCGGTACGGCGGCGAGGAGTTCGCGTGCCTACTGCCCGGCGCCGGCGAGGAAACCGCGCTGGAGGTGGCCGAGCAGGTACGCCGCGCACTGTCCCGCACTCCCGTCGCGGTGCCCGGCGGCCGTGGTGAGGTACGGCTCACCGCCTCGCTCGGCGTGGCCAGCGCGGGTACCCGTGGCGGGCGGCCGCACGGCGACCTCGAGGGCCTGATCCACGACGCGGACGGCGCGCTGTACCGTGCCAAGGCCCGCGGCCGCGACCAGGTCTCCGCCGCCGGCCGCGTGGCCGACCTGGCGCTGGACACCGACCCGGACCTGCCGCCGGCGCTTGTGTGGCTGGCCGACCAGATCGACGCCAAGCTCGGCGGCCACGAGCACAGCACCGCCGTCTCGCGGTGGGCACTGCTCACCGGCGAACGCCTCGGCCTGCACCAGGCCGTCCTGCGCCGCGCGGCCGCGGCCGCCCGCCTGCACGACATCGGAAAGATCAACGTCGACGACGCGATCCTCACCAAGCCCGGCCCGCTCACCCAGGCCGAGTGGGACGTGCTGCGCCGCCACCCGCAGGAGGGCGCCCGGCTGCTGACCGAGCTCAGCGACCGCGCCGACCTCGCCCCGCTGGTCGGCGCCCATCACGAGCGCTTCGACGGCACCGGCTACCCGGCCCGCCTGCGCGGCGGCGGCATCCCGCTCGAAGCCCGGATCATCGCGGTCTGCGACTCGTGGGCCGCCATGCGCGCCGACCGCGCGTACGCGTCGGCGATGTGCGAGGCCGACGCCCGCCACCAGATCGAACGCGGCCGAGGCACCCAGTTCGACCCCGTGGTGGCGGACGCCTTCCTGGCCCTGGTGGACGAGGGCGCGATCGACGAACTAGCCCCGCTACGCCACGCCCAGGCGACTTTAGCGGGACAGCAGGGCGCGTAGGGCCTTTACCACCTCCGCAGGTGCTTCCTCGGCCATGAAGTGTCCACAGGAGACTGTCTCGTGGTGCAGGTCGGAGGCCCAAGCGCGCCACAGCGCCGCGGCATCGAAGCCGAGCAGCGCGCCCCAGTCCTGCTGGAGCACCGTGACCGGCATGCGCAGCGCGTTGCCGGCGGTGCGGTCGGCGCGGTCGTGCTCGACGTCGATGCCGGCCGACGCGCGGTAGTCGGCCACGATCGACGGCACCGCCGCGCGGGAGGCGGCCAGGTACGCGGCCCGTACGTCGGCTGGGATCGCTTCCGGGTCGCGGGCCCAGATGTCCAGGAAGTGGCCGAAGAACGCGTCCGGGCTGGCGCCGATGAGCTGTTCCGGCAGGCCGGGCGGCTGGGCCATCAGGTACAGGTGGAAACCCACCGCCGCGGTGGTCCCGCGCATCACGTCCCACATGTCGAGGGTGGGGAGCACGTCGAGCGAGGCCAGGTGGGTCACGGTGTCGGGGTGATCGAGGCCGGCGCGGATGGCGACAAGCGCGCCCCGGTCGTGCCCGGCCAGCGCGAACCGCTCATGCCCCAGCGCACGGGCGAGCGCCACGACGTCGGCGGCCATCGTCCGCTTGCTGAACGCGGTGCCGTCCAGGTCGGCGGGCTTGTCGCTGGCGCCGTAGCCGCGCAGGTCGGGCGCGATGACCGTGTGGTCGGCGGCCAGGTCTGCGGCGACGTGCCGCCACATCAGGTGGGTCTGCGGAAAGCCGTGCAGCAGGACGACCGGGCTGCCCGACCCGCCGACGGCCGCGTGGAGGGCGACGCCGCTGGCGACCGGCACCTGGTGGTACTCGAATCCGGTGATCTTCGGTGTCATGCGACCAGCCTGCGCGGCGGCGATCAGCAATCGCTGAGCAGCGGATGAGTAACGGCTACCGTGGGAGCCGTGACCAGGCCCGACGTTGCGTTCAGCGTGCTCGGGCCACTGTCGGCTTCGCGGGGCGTCGCCCCCGACCGGCCGGTGCCGCTCAAGGGCGGCCGGCAGCGCGCCATCCTCGCCCGGCTGCTGATCGCGCGCGGCCGGGTCGTGCCGGTCGACCGGCTCGTTGGCGACCTGTGGCCGGAGCCGCCGGACGGCGCTGTCGCCGCGATCCGTACGTTCGTGGCCGACCTGCGCCGTGCACTGGAGCCCGACCGCCCGCCCCGGCAGCCGGCTGGCCTGCTGGTGACCGCCCCGCCCGGGTACGCGCTGCGGACCGCTCCCGAGACCGTCGACGCTGGGCGGTTCGAGGCGGCGGTGGCCGACTCCGGCCGGCTGCTCGCGGCCGGGGACGGAGCGGGTGCCCTGGCCCGGTCGGACGAGGCGCTGGGGCTGTGGCGCGGACCGGCGTACGGGGAGTTCGCCGCCGAGCCCTGGGCCCGCGCCGAGATCGACCGGCTGGACGAGCTGCGGACGCTGGCCGTCGAGCGCCGGGCCGAGGCGCTGCTCATGCTCGGCCGGGCCGCCGAGGTGGCGTCCGACCTTGGCGCCCACGCGGCCGCCCACCCGCTGCGCGAGGAGGCGGGGCGGCTGCTGGCCACCGCGCTGTACCGGGCCGGCCGCCAGGGTGACGCCCTCGCCGCACTGCGCCGGGTCCGGCAGGCGCTGGTCGGCGAGCTCGGTCTGGACCCAGGGCCGGCGCTGCGCCAGCTCGAAGCCGACATCCTCGCCCAGGCGCCCCACCTGACTCCGACCCGCACGGCGGCGCCCTCGGCGGGCTTCTTCGGGCGTGAGGACGAGCTCGCCCAGCTGCTGGAGGCCGCCGAGCAGGCCACACGGCCGCGTCTCGCGCTCATCTCCGGCGAGGCCGGCGCTGGCAAGACCGCGCTCGCCGAGGAGCTCGGCCGCCGCCTGGCCGGCGCCGGTTGGTCGGTGGCGTGGGGTCGCAGCCCGGAGTACGAGGGCGCGCCGGCCGCCTGGCCCTGGGCACAGGTCACCGGCGTGCCGGTGCCCGACGTCTCGGCCGGCGATCCGGCCGCGGCCCGCTTTCGGCTGCACCGGGAGGTCGTCGGCCGCCTGTCTGGTGCGAAGCCGCTCCTCGTGGTCCTCGACGACCTGCATCAGGCCGACGAGGGCACGCTCGACGTGCTCACCGCCGTACTCGCCGGGCCGGAGCCAGCCACCGGCCCGGTGCTCGTCGCGGGCACGTACCGGACCACCGCCGTCTCCGCCGCCCTCACCGCGACGCTCGCCCGCCTGGCCCGGGTCGAGCCGCTCCGGGTGTACCTCGGTGGCCTCCCCGAGACCGCGACCGGCGAGCTGGCTCGGGCGGCCGCTGGGCGGGACCTTGACGCTCGGCAGGTGCGGCTCATCCATGAGCGCAGCGGCGGCAACCCGTTCTTCGTCCGGGAGCTGGCCCGGCTGCTCGCGACCGAGCCCGGCGCTGTCCCCGCCGGCGTGCGGGACGTGATCCGCCACCGCCTCGCCCAGCTGCCCGAGCCGGCGCGGGCGGTACTGCGGCAGGCCGCGGTGCTGGGCCGCGAAATCGACCCGGAAGTGCTGGCCGCGCTCACCGGCGACGAACTCTCCACACTGGACGCGCTGGACCGCGCGGCGGAGGCCGGCTTCCTCAGCGAAGACGGCCCGGAGCTGCGGTTCACCCACATCCTCGTCCGCGACACGCTCTACGGGGACATCTCCGCGCCCCGCCGGGCCCGCTGGCATGCCGCCGCCGGCGAGGCGATCGAACGCCTGCGTCCCGACGACACCGCAACCCTCGCCCACCACTTCGCCCTCGCCGCGAGCCGGGCCGCCGCGCCGCGCGCCGCCGCGTACGCCGGGGCGGCCGCGCAGGACGCCGAACGCCGCGCCGACCCGCACGCCGCCACCCGGCTGTGGCGTCAGGCGGTGGACGCGCACGACCGGGCCGGCGGCGGCGACCCGCGCGGGCGGCTGGAGGCGGTGATGGGGCTGGGCCGGGCGCTCGCGGTCACCGGCCACCTCGACGAGGCCCGGCGGCTGCGCGCCGTGGCGGTGACCGCGCTGGCCACCGTGGACGATCCGGGACTGGTCTCCGATGTGCTGGCCGCGTACGTCGTACCCGCGATCTGGACTCGCAACGACGACGAGGCGCTCTCCCGGCGGATCGTCGCGGCCGCCGAGCGCGCGCTGCCCACGCAGCAGGGGGCCGGGCGGGCGCGCCTGCTCGGTACCCTCGCCCTCGAACTGCGGGGCACCACGACGGACCGCGGCCTCCGGGCAGCTCGCGAGGCGGAGGCACTAGCCCGCGCGGCGGATGATCCCACGCTGGTGGCTTTCGCACTCAACGCCCGGTTCATGCACGCATTCGGGCGTACCGGGCTGGCCGCCGAGCGGGTCCGCATCGGTGCTGAGCTTGTCGAGGTGGCCGGCGGGCGGGAGCTTGTGACGTTCGAGGTGCTCGGGCACCTGATCGCGATGCAGGCGCACGCCGCGCTGGCCGATCCCGCCGCCGCGGGCGCACACGCGCGGGCCGCCGACGACCTCGCCGCCCGCTACGACCTGCCGCTGGTGGGCGTCTTCACCGCCTGGTACTCCGGGCTGCGTCTGGCTACTGAGGGGCGGCCGGGCGAGGCGGAGGCGGCGTACCGTGCGGCACAGGCGAAGCTCGCCGGCGGCGGGATGCCCGGCATGGCACACGGCCTGCTCCCCCTCGCCCTCCTCGCCTTGCGCGAACCGACCGCGGCGGAGTGGTCGACGTGGGACTGGGGCCCGTACGAGCTGTGGGTCCGCCCCCTCGCGGCGCTCGCGGCCGACCGGCCCGAGGCGGCCGCCGAGGCGCTGCGGGCGCAGCCGGAGTCACCGCACGACCTGCTCCGCGAGGCGCGCCTCTGCCTCACGGCCCGCGCCGCCATCGCGCTCGGCGACGGCGAGACGATGCGACGGGTGTACGACGAGTTGCTCCCGGCCGCCGGTGAGCTGGCCGGGGCGGGCAGCGGGGTACTGACGTTCGGCCCGGTCTCGGAGGTCCTGCGCAAGCTACGCACTTGACGGGTTCGGCTAATGGCATTAGCTTTGCCGCTATGACACGTAGCAACAGGCTTGGTGCCCTCGCGCTCGCCGCCGCGGGCGTCCTGTTCCTCCTGTACCCCGCCGTCCGCCCGTGGCACGACGAGTCCACGGTGGACGGAGCGGTGGCGTCGATGGGTTCGGGTGCCTGGGTCGCCTCGCACGCGTTCGCGATGGTGGGCTTCGTGCTCGCGGCCCTCGGCCTCCTCGCCCTCCGCGACCTGGTCCGCGGCCCCCTCGCCACGGCCGCCGTCGTCACGACCTGGATCGGCGCCGGCCTCGTCCTGCCGTATTACGGCGCCGAGGACTTCGGCCTCCACGCGATCGCCCGGCAGTACTCCGACGGGGGCAGCTTCGACTTCCTGGCCGCGGTCGACGCGGTGCGCTACCAGCCGGTCGCGGTCACGATGTTCGGTGTGGGTCTGCTGGTGCTGGCGCTGGGCGGCGTGCTGGCGGCGGTCACGGTCTGGCGCTCGGGCCTGCTGCCACGGTCGAGCGGGCTTGCCTTCGGGCTCGGCCTGCTGCTGTTCCTGCCGCAGTTCTTCACACCGCCCCCGGTCCGCGTCGCGCACGGCGTGCTGCTCGCCGTGGGCTGCGTGTGGCTGGCGGTCGCGCTGTGGCGCGCGCACCCGCGGGCGGCGCTGGACCTGCCGGCGAGCCCCGGGCCGACCCGAGCCACCGTCCAGCCCGCCGCCTCCTGACCGTGGCGTCCTGATCGTGGCGGACGGGGCGTTGAGGTGGGGGTTTACGAGCCCGACACAGAGCCGTAACGGAAAAGCCGTCCCATAGGACGCATGCGAGGGACAGCGGTCGCCGGCACGACCCCGGCGTCATGACGGGGCAGCCACTGTGGACACTCCAGCTTGACCGGTCCGAAGTAGACGAACTGGCCGCGCGCGCCGATCCGGAGGCGCCACTGGCCGGCGTACGCTTCGCCATCAAGGACAACATCGACCTGGCCGGCCACCCCACGACCGCCGCCTGCCCCGCGCTCGCCGCGAAGCCGGCCGGCTCCTCGGCCACCGCGGTCCGGTTGCTGCTCGAAGCCGGGGCGGTGCCGGTGGGCAAGACGAACCTGGACCAGTTCGCGACCGGGCTGGTGGGCACCCGCAGCCCGTACGGCGCGTGCCACAGCGTCGCCAGCCCCGCACACGTATCCGGCGGCAGCAGCTCGGGCAGCGCGGTCGCGGTGGCGAGCGGGGCGGTACCGCTCGCGCTGGCCACGGACACGGCGGGGTCGGGGCGGGTGCCGGCCGCGTTCAACGGGATCGTCGGTGTCAAGCCCACCCGCGGGCTTGTCTCGACCGCCGGCGTCATGCCCGCGGTGGCCGACCTCGACTGCGTCACCACGTTCACGACCACGGTCGCGGCGGCCCGCCCCGCGATCGCCGCCCTTACCCGGCCCGACCCGGCCGATCCCCGCTCACGCCCGATGCCGCCCCGGCCGCCAGTCGCGGTAGCTGCCCTGATGCGCGTGGTAGCCGTACCAGATGGGGAAATGGAGCTGGACCCACCACACGAGGAGGCCTGGCGCGCGGCGCTGGACCGACTCCGCGGCATCGCCGCGCATGTGGTGCCGGTGGACATCGGACCGTTCCTGGAGGCGGGCCGGATGTTGTACGAAGGCGCGTGGCTGGCCGCGCGGTACGCCGCGATTGGCCACTACCTGGAGCCCGACGGCCCGCACCTCGACCCCACCGTCCGCCGCATCGTCCTGCGCGGCCGCGACATCGCCGGCCCGGACGTCTTCGCCGGCTTCGAACGCCTGGCCGCGCTGCGCGCCCAGACCGGGACAGTGTGGGCGGACGTCGACGCGCTGATGCTGCCCACCACGCCGGGCCACCCCCGCCTGAGCGAGGTGGCGGCCGACCCGATCGGGGTTAACGCGCGGGTGGGCCGGTTCACCACGTTCGCCAACCTGCTGGACCTGTGCGCCGTCGCGGTGCCGGCCGGCGAGCGGGCGGACGGGCTGCCGTTCGGCGTGCAGTTCGTGGCGCCGGCCTTCGCCGACCCGCCGCTGCTCGACCTGGCCGCCGCGTGGTGCGGCGAGCCCGTTGTGTCCGCCCCTGCCGATCCCGGCACGACGCTCCTGGCCGTGGCCGGGGCTCACCTGTCCGGGCTGCAGCTCAACCACGAGCTTGTCTCGGCCGGCGGGCGGCTGGCGTTCCGGGCGAGGACCGCGCCCGGCTACCGGCTGTACCGCCTGAGCGGCCCGGGGGTACCGAGGCCAGGGCTGGTACGCACCGGCGACGGGCCGGTGGACGGGATCGCGGTCGAGGTGTGGCAGGTGCCGCACCAGGCGGTGGGTGCCCTACTGGACACGGTGCCGGAGCCGCTGGGGCTGGGCCGCGTGGGCCTGGACGACGGCACGTCGGTGGCCGGTTTCCTGTCCGCCGAGAACGCGGTCCGCGACGCCACCGACGTAACGGCCGCCGGCGGCTGGCGCGCCGCCCTCGCCACCCCCGGCATCGCGTGACCGATCCGCACGCATCGGCGGGGGGCATGCCGGCCGGGCCGCTGACGGTCCAGCGGGCAAGAGGTAGGCGCGCTAACGGCATCGCTCAACGATCTCCAGCCTTTGTGAACGTTTACCGCTGCCCCAGCAACAGGAAACGTTCACAAAGCCAAGAAGGCGAGGGCCGCGTGCAGCGGACCGCCGTTGCGTCAGGCGTGAGGATCACGCTGGCCTGCCAGGTCGCGACGACCGGGGTTTGGGGTGTGAAGCGCGGAGGGTGAGGCCGCGGGAGCAGCGGTCTGGACCACCGCGGACGTCGCGGTAGCTCAATATCTAGGCGCCGCCGGCGAAGAGGTCGGCCTGTTCGCCCGAGGTCACGGGGCGGTGGTGTGTTCGGGCGCCGGTCGTTCGCGGACCGGCTGCTTCGTGTAGCGGCCGGCGCCGCGCCGGGCCGTCACCTGGCAGGTCACCATGTGGACCGGGGGCTGCGGTGCCGCGAACGGGCCGGTGCCCCACCGCAGCCAGATCGCCACCCGGCCGGCCTCCGCCTCGGCCAGGAGCTTGTCGACGGTCCGCTGCCGGTCGGTCCGGTCGACCTCGACGGCGATCGGCGGGCCCTCGGGCCGCGCGCACCCGAGGTCGATCCAGGAGTGGCGGTGCTCGTAGGGCGGCGGCAGCGGCATGACGCTCGGTGCCCGGCGGTACGCCCGCCAGCCCTGCCCCTCGGCCCACGCCACCACCGCGTCCACGAGCAGGTCGGTGACCTCGTCCGCGCCCAGGTCGGCGAAGGTCACGCCGGCCAGCCACCCCTCCAGTGACGCGGCCACCCGCTCGCCGTCCGGCTCATCCGCCATGCCGGAACGCTAGCGCGGGGCGCCGGACGTGTCATCGCCGCGCCGCCGGGTACTCACCCGGCGTGTTCGAGGGGTTCGAGAACTTCGCGATTCCGACGTCGGGGGCGGCGATCCACGGGGTGCGGGGTGGGTCCGGACCGCCCGTGCTGCTCCTGCACGGCATCCCGAGACCCACCTGATGTGGCACAAGGTGGCGCCGGCGCTGGCCGCGAACTACACCATCGTCGCCACGGACCTGCGGGGATACGGTGCGAGCGCGAAGCCGCCGAGCGATCCCGACCACGCGCCGTACGGCATGCGGGCGCTCGCCAATGACCAGGTCGAGGTGATGGCGTCGCTCGGCTTCAACCGCTTTGCGGTCGTCGGGCACGACCGGGGCGCGCGGTGCGCCTACCGGCTGGCGCTGGACCACCCCGCCGCGGTCAGCCACCTCGCGGTGATGGACATCGTGCCGACCGGCGACGCGTACGCCCGCGCGGACCGCGAGTTCGCCCATTCGTACTGGATGTGGGCGTTCCTGTCCGCCCCCGAGCCGGTGCCGGAGCAGCTGATCTCGGCGGCGCCGCACGTGCTCGTCGACTTCATGCTCGACAACTGGCCGTCCCAGCCGCGATCGTTCCCGGACGAGGTGCGCGCGGCGTACATCGCGGCCTTCCGCGACCCGGAGACGGTGCACGCGATCTGCGAGGAGTACCGGGCGGCCGCCACCGTCGACGTCGCCGCCGACGAGGCCGACCGGGGGCGGCGCCGCATCGAGTGCCCGACGCTCGTGCTGTGGGGTGCCAAGGGCATGGTGGCCCGCATGTACGACCCGCTCGCCATCTGGGGCGCCTGGGCCTCGGACCTGAACGGCGGCCCGGTCGACGCCGGCCACTTCCTGCCCGAGGAGGCGCCGGAGGAGGTCCTGAACCACGTCCAGATGCTGCTCCAGCGCTGACCCGCTCAGGCGCCTACCTCGCTGACCTGGGCGACCGGCTTGCCCTGCCACACGGCGTGGATCACGAAGTAGTGGTTTGGCTCGGTGAACTGGACCGCCAGGTTGCCCGGCTCGTTCTGCACCGCGTCGACCGCGTAGCCGGGGTTCGGGGTCGCGGTGAGGAGCTGTACGCGGCCGGGCGTCATGCGGATCACGGCCTGGCCACCGCCGACCCGGAACGAGCGCGTGTACGTCGTCTCGCCATCCGCCCCGGTCGTCACCGTCCACCCGTCGACGACCGTCGCGGGGCTCGGCGACGGCGACCGCGACGGTGATCGCGTTGCCCGTGGCCGGGACGGGCTTGGCGTGGGAGAAGGAGAAGGGGTTGGCGGTGCCACGGTCGCCGGGGCGGACGGCAGGGGTTCGTCGAGCGAGCGGCTGATCGGTGCCGACGCCGTGTCGGGCGTCGCGGTACGCAGCACCGGCTGGAGCGCCACCGTCGCGACGCCGATGCTGGCGAGGGTGGCCGCGCACCACCCCAGCACCGGGACCAAACCGTGCAGCCGCATGTGGGCCATTGAACCATCGACCCATATGGTGAACCGCATGGCCATGATCCTGCTGGTCGAGGACGACCGCATCGTCGCGGCGGCCCTCACCCGCGCGCTGGTCGACGCCGGTCACGTCGTACGCGGCGCGACGCGGGCCGCCGACGCCCTGCGCATCGTCGCCGACCACCGGCCCGACCTGGTGATCCTCGACCTGGGGCTGCCGGACATCGACGGCGCCGACGCGCTGCGGATGATGCGGAGCGTCTCGGACGTACCGGTGATCGTGGCGACCGCCCGCCGCTCCGAGGTGGACATCATCAACCTGCTGAACGCGGGCGCGGACGACTACGTCACCAAGCCCTTCTCCAGCGGTCACCTGCTGGCCCGGATCTCGGCGGTACAGCGGCGCGGTCGCCCGGTGCCCGCGGAGACAGCGAGCATCACGGTGGGTTCGCTCGTCATCGACCCGCAGCAACGCGAGGTGCGGCTGGACGGTGCGCCGATCAGGCTCACGCGGCGGGAGTTCGACGTGCTCGCGTACCTGGCGGGGCGGGTCGGTCACGTGGTGAGCCGGCGGGAGCTGCTCACCAAGGTGTGGCACCAGGACCGGATCGGCGAGGAGCAGACCATCGACGTACACATCTCGTGGCTGCGCCGCAAGCTCGGCGAGACCGCCGCGCGACCCCGGTTCCTGCACACGGTACGGGGCGTCGGCGTGAAGCTTGTCGAGCCGGAGCCGGAGCCGCGCGCGTGAGGCTCACGCTCACCCGGCTCGCGCTGGCCATCACGTCGATGGTGGCGCTGGCGTTCCTCGTACCGCTGGCGATCCTGACCCGCCAGATCGCACACGACCGGGCGGTCGGCGACGCGCGCCAGCAGGCCACCGCGATCGTGGTGGCGCTGGCCGTCGACACCGACACCGCGCTGCTGGAGCAGGCGGTGGCGAGCACGGCGGCGGGCAGCGACGGGCGGCTCGCCGTACACCTGCCGGGCCTTGAGGCGATCGGGTCGCCGCGCGCCGCGGCCGCCGACATCGACGCGGCCGCGCGCTCCCGGCGTCCCTCCATCGTGGAGTACGAGGGCGGCCTGGCCTACCTGCAACCGAGTGTCCTTGATGGAGGGCGGACCGCGGTCATCGAGGTGTTCGTGCCGGACGAGCAGATCCACCGGGGCGTATGGCCGGCGTGGCTCGCGCTCGCCGGTCTCGCCGTGGTGCTCGTCGGGGGGTCCACATTGGTCGCCGACCGGCTCGGTGCCCGCCTCGTACGGGCCACCCGCGAGCTGGCCGCGGGCGCGCGCCGGCTCGGCGGCGGCGACCTCAGCGTGCGGGTGGAGCCGGCCGGGCCGCCGGAGCTGAGCGACGCGGCGCGCTCGTTCAACACGATGGCGGACAACATGCGGCAGCTCATCGACAACGAACGGGAGCTCGCGGCGGACCTGTCACACCGGCTGCGTACCCCATTGACCGCGCTGCGCCTGGACGCCGAGGCGCTGCCGCGCGGGGCGGTGGCGGACCGGATGGCGCAGGCGTTCGACCTGCTGGACGACGAGCTTGAGGCGATCATCACGGGGGCGCGGCTCAGCTCGGGTACCCGGGCCAGCCACTCCACCGACCTCGTCGAGGTGCTGGCCGACCGGCTCGCGTTCTGGTCGGTGCTCGCCGAGGACCAGGGCCGACCGACCACAGTGGTCGGTGGTGAGGAGCCGGTGCCGGTACGGCTGCCCCGCGGCGAGCTGATCCTGGCGATCGACGCGTTGCTGGGCAACGTGTTCGCGCACACTCCAGAAGGGACGGCGTTCCTCGTCGGCGTCTCGCCCGAGGGACTAGTCGTGGACGACGCCGGCCCAGGCATCGCCGACCCGGCCGCGGCGGTCCGACGCGGGGTAAGCGGCAGCGGCTCGACAGGCCTAGGCCTAGACATAGCCCAACGCATCGCCCAGTCCGCCGGCGGCCACCTAGACATCACCCAGGGCCGCCTAGGCGGAGCCCGCGTCGCCCTGCGACTCCCCCGCCCGCCGGTTGATCAGGGAGTTCGTGGGCGTGGCGCGCGGCGCGTCGCTCCACGAACTCCCTGATCAACAGCGGGAACCCACGGCGGGATTTATTGGACGTTTAAGGTCTGTTTATGGTCACCGTCCGTAGCGTCCCCGGGCATGCGTAAGGTTTTCGTCTATCCCCTGGTGATCGCCGGCACCGCCGCCGCGGGCCTGGTCGCGACCGGCTCCCCCGCTTCCGCCCACGGGTACGTCTCCGCTCCGCCGAGCCGCCAGGCGCTCTGCGCTTCGCGCGCGGTCGCCGACTGTGGACAGATCCAGTTCGAGCCGCAGAGCGTGGAGGGCCCGAAGGGGCTGCGCAGCTGCGATGGCGGTGTGTCCCAGTTCGCCATCCTGAACGACAACAGCCGCGCGTGGCCCGCCCGCACGGTCGGCTCGTCGGTCACGTTCACGTGGGTCTTCACCGCCCGCCACCGCACCTCGAACTGGGAGTACTTCGTCGGGAACACCCGAGTGGCGGTCGTCGACGGCGGCAACCAGCAGCCGGACGCGGTCGTGTCGCACCAGGTCGACCTCTCCCGGTTCCCCGGCCGCCGTACGGTGCTGGCCATCTGGAACATCGGCGACACCGCGAACGCCTTCTACAGCTGCGTCGACCTGAATGTCGGCGGCTCTTCCGCTCCATCGACCCCCGCGCCGCCTCCTGTGAGGCCGACCACTCCCCCACCGTCGTCGGCGCCGCCACCGCCCGCCAACGCGAGTGGCACCTGGGCGACGAACACCGCGTACAAGATTGGGGAAGAGGTCACCTTCCAGGGCAAGCGGTACCGCTGCCGCCAGTCGCACACGTCGCTGTCCGGCTGGGAGCCGTCGATCTTCACGCTCGCGCTCTGGCTGCCGGTCTGACGCCATGCGACGCATCCTCTTCGCGGCCGCCGCCGCGCTGCTGCTCGCCGCGGGCTGCTCGACCGAACCGTCGGCGCCGCCGGCCCCGCCCGCGGACGCCGTGCCCGCGGCCGACGCCCTCCCGGCCGCCGACGCGGAGCACAACGCGGCGGACGTGATGTTCCTCCAGATGATGATCATGCACAACGGTCAGGGACTCGAGCTGACCGGCCTCGCCGCCGACCGCACCGTGAGCGAGGAGGTCCGCCTCCTGGCCGCCGCGATCGACACGACACAGCGCGAGGAAGTCAAGATCATGCAGTCGTGGCTGGGCGGCTGGAAGGAGCCCACCACGGCCAGCAAGGACATGACCACGCACGCCAGCCACGGCGGCCTTCCGGCCACCGGCCCGGAGCAGATCGAGGCCCTGCGGAACACCTCGGACGCCAACTTCGAGGCCACGTTCCTCAACCTGCTGACGGGACACCAGAACAGCGCGGTCGAGCTGACCAACCTGGCCACCGACGGGGTGAACCCGCAGACGGGCGACCTTGCCGAGCGGATCAAGGAGTCCCGCGCCGACCAGGTGGCGCAGATGCTCCGCCTGATCGGAGGCTAGGCGTGTCTGCCTCTGTCCCGCGGGTAGCCGTCGTCACCGGCGGCTCCCGCGGCATCGGGCGGCAGGTCGTGCGCTGGCTCGCCGCCGAGGGCTTCGCCGTCGTCGTGGGCTACGGCGACGACGACGCGCAGGCCGCACTGGCCGTGAAGGAGATCGTCCAGGCCGGCCGCAGGGCCATCGCGGTACGGGCGGACGTCGCCGACGAGACCGCCGTGGCGGCGCTCTTCGACCGGGCCGAACGGGAGTACGGCGGGGTGGACGTGGTGGTGCACGCGGCCGCCCGTACCAGCGTGGGGACGCTCGCGGAGCTGGATCTGTCCGAACTGGACGATCTGCACCGGGTGAACATCCGCGGCACGTTCGTCGTCAACCAGCAGGCCGCGCGGCGCGTACGGCCGGGCGGCGCGATCGTCAACTTCTCCTCCTCCGACGTCGCCCTCGCCCCCGAGGGGCACGCCGCGTACGCGGCGAGCAAGGCGGCGGTCGAGGCGATCACGCTGATCCTCGCCCGCGAGCTGCGCGGCCGGGACGTCACCGTGAACGCGATCGCGCCCGGACCCACCGCCACCGACCTGTTTTTCGACGGCAAGGACGAGGAGACCATCGCGCTGCTCGCCGCCCGCCCGCCGCTGCAACGGCTCGGCACACCCGAGGACATCGCCGAGATCGTCGCGTTTCTCGCCGGCCCAGCCGCCCGCTGGGTCAACGGCCAGGTGCTGCGCGCGAACGGCGGCATCGTCTGAGCCGCGCAGCAGGCCCTAGCCGCACCGCAGACCCGGCCGCCGCCTGATCCGTCAGGCGGCGGCCGTACCACGTTTGGCTAGGGCCTGTTTCAAAAGGATTGTCGAGGCGAGCCGGGATCCAGGCGGCGATCCGGCAAGTCGGGCGCAAGGTCGCATACCGGGCGTGAGCGAGCTTGCGAGCGAACCATCAGGCTCAGTGATGGACACACGACGCTGGCCGCACCAACAGACGGCCGTTGTATGCGGCCTTACGCCCGGCGCCGCCGGTCGTCGTCTGGGCCCGGCGCAGCCCGGCAAGGATTTTGAAACAGGCCCTAGATGTCGAGGGCGGTCTCGCCGGTGCGGCCGCCGGAGATCGCCTCCCGCTCGCCGCCGCCGTGGTCGCGCAGCTGGCTCTCGATGTACGCGGTGAGCCGCCCCCGGTACTGCCGCTCGAACTGCTGCAACTCCTCGATATGCCGCAGCGTGGCGGTGCGCTTGGCGTCCAGGCCACCCATCGCCTCCTGGTGCCGCTGGCGCGCGTCCCGCTCCAGGGTGTCGGCGGAGGCCCTGGCCTCGTTGGTGAGGTCGTCCGCGCGCGTACGCGCGTCGGCGAGCACGCCGTCGGCCTCGCGCCGGGCGTCACCGAGGTGGTCGTCGGCGGTGCGCTGGGC
The DNA here is from genome assembly GCF_011764545.1 of Phytohabitans flavus. Lineage (GTDB taxonomy): Bacteria > Actinomycetota > Actinomycetes > Mycobacteriales > Micromonosporaceae > Phytohabitans > Phytohabitans flavus. The sequence goes on from NZ_AP022870.1 coordinate 4,428,289, forward strand.
CATCATCAGCACCCGGGCGACCTGCTCGCTGTCCGCGCCGCTGGCCATCGCACCCTGCGAGCGCGCCCGCTCGAGCTCCATCTGCGCCGAACGCGCGGCCTGCTCGGCCGCCGCCCGGTCGCGCTGGGCCCGGTCGAGCTGGTTCCGCACCTCGTCGAGCTCGGCGTCCAGCCAGCGGTCGGGCCCGGGGTCGAGGCGACCGCCGCCGCCCCGCTCCAGCTGAGCGCGCAGCTCGTTGTTTTCCTCGATGAGGCGCACAAGCTCCTGCTCGACCTCGTCCAGGAAGGCGTCGACCTCCTCCTCGTCGAAACCCCGCTGGCCCAGCGGCGGCTTCTTGAAGGCGACGTTGTGTACATCGGCCGGCGTCAGCGGCATCGAAACTCCTCGTGGTCGGTCGCCGCCGTGCAGCGTCCGGGCCAACCGATGTCCACCGAGGGTCAGGGGCCAGCGCCGCGACGGCCAGCTCGCACCGACAGTACCAACCTCCGATGAACGCGCGGGACCGCCTCGGTGCCGAGCGGCCGGGCCCCGCCGGCTGTAAACACCGTTGCGGGCCACTACCAGGCGAGACCAGACTGCCCGGCTATGAGCGGACACGTCGCCATCGTCACAGGCGCCAACCACGGCATCGGCGCGGCGACGGCCAACGCGCTGGCCACTGCCGGTACGGCCGTGCTGTGCGCGTACTGGCGGGTCCGCGACGCCGAGGACCCCGCGGTACCGCAGGCGTACCGCGACAGCCGCCTACGCGGCGCCGACCACGTGGTGGCCGAGATCGAGGCCGCCGGCGGCCGTGCCGTCGCCGTCGGGGCCGACCTCACCGACCCGGCGGCCCCGGCCCGCCTCTTCGACCTCGCCGAGAAACGGCTGGGCCCGGTCGACATCCTCGTCAACAACGCGACCGGCTGGGTCCAGGACACCTTCGCCCAGGCGCCCACCGACCACCACGGCCGCGCGCTGCGGCCGGTGAGCCCGGCGACGTGGTCCGCGCAGTTCGCGGTGGATGCCATGGCCCCAGCACTGCTGATCGGCGAACTTGCCCGCCGGCACACCGCCCGCGGCGCCACCTGGGGCCGCATCGTCGGCCTGACCTCGGGCGGCGAGCTCGGCTTCCCGGAGGAGGTCTCGTACGGCGCGGCCAAGGCCGCCCAGACCAACTACACGATGTCCGCGGCGGTCGAGCTGGCCCCGCTGGGCATCACCGCCAACATGGTCCATCCGCCGGTCACCGATACAGGCTGGGTGACCGACTCGGTACGCGACGTGGTCGCCGCCAGCCCCCGCCTCGTCAACGTGGCCACGGCGGCCGAGGTCGCCGAGGTGATCGCCTACCTGGCCTCCGACGCCGCCCGCCTGATCACCGGCAACACCATCACCCTCCGCTGACCCGGAGACTCAGGCAGCCGCCTCACCCGCGTGCCGCTGAAGAAACTCCTCGATCGCCTGCCGGATCAGCCCCGAGCGTCCCGCCTTGTCGCTCCCGGCGAGCTCGTCGAGGCGCCGCACCGCGGCGGCCGACAGCCGGACCCCGGTAACGATCATCGGAACACTCTCCGGGCTCGGAGCGGGGCCAAGGTCAGGGCCGGGTGAGGCCTCGCGCAGCAATTCGGAGATATCGCCGCCACCATCGAAGTAGGCAATCAGCTCATCGCGGCTCATCGCCCTGGGATCCCGGTAAACCGTCATCGCGTCCCCTCCATCCACTGCTTGACCTCTTCCGGGGTCGCAGGCCGGACCGCCAGGATCGCATAGCTGTTGACCTTGACAATCCGTTCACACAGCACCACGACAACCCGAGCCGTGTCGGCCAGGCCGGCCACCGCCAGCAACAACGTCCCGACCTGGTTCTCTATGCGCTGGGGTGAGTACAGCGCCTCCACCGCTTCGCTCTCGGTTACACCGTGACGTGCGGCACTGGCTTTACCAGCTTCGGTCCACGCGTACTCCCGTGCGGGCACGACGCCAGCGTACAACGCGTAAAACGCGCGGACAGGACAAGACCGGGAGCGGTGAGCGTTCGTCGATCCCGTGGTGTCGGTGTCATGCTGCACTGACGACTACAGGGAGTGTGCGCGTGGCGGTCAGTGAGGCGGTGGAGGTAGCGCCCACCCGGCGGTGGGGGCGGGTCCTCGGGTTCGGTGCGGTCGTGACCGCGATCCTGCTCCTGCTCTTCGGCGTGCCCTGGTGGACCCTCGTCGTCTCGGGTGCCGCCTGGCCCGCCGGCGTGGTCGCCTTCGGTAGCGTGCTCTTCGCCCTGGCGCTCGTCGCGTTCCCGGCGCTCATGGTCCTGGGCCACGGCCCGCGCCGGCTCGACGTGGCGGCTGTGGCGGGTGACACCACGCTCGGTGTGATCTGGGTGCTCTTCGTCTGGGCCATCGCGGGCAACCTCCTCCGTCTGGTGCTCGCCGCCGCCGGCGTCGCGGACCCCACCCGGTCGCGGGTGGTGGTGGTCGCGGTCCTGGCCGTATCGGCCGTGCTGGTGGCGTGGGGCCACGTCGAGGCGATGCGGGTGCCGCGCGTCAAGCGGGTCGACGTGGTCATGCCCCGCCTGGGGGCCGGGCTGGACGGGCTGCGGGTCGCACTGCTGACCGACACCCACTACGGCCCGATCGACCGGGCGCGCTGGTCGGCCCGCGTCATCGACGTCGTCAACGGCCTCGAGGCGGACGTCGTCTGCCACACCGGCGACATCGCCGACGGCAGCGTCGAGCAGCGGCGGGAGCAGGCGGCGCCGCTCGGCACGGTGCGGGCGCGGCTGGCCCGGGCGTACGTGACCGGCAACCACGAGTACTTCGGCGAAGCCGAGGCCTGGCTCGGCCACATGCGGGACCTGGGCTGGGAGGCGCTGCACAACCGGCACCTCGTGGTCGAACGCGGCGGCGACCGCCTCGTCGTGGCCGGCGTCGACGACCGGACCGCGGGCGGGTCCGGGCTGGCCGGCCACCGGCCCGACCACGCGGCGGCGCTCGCCGGGGCCGACCCCGAGCTGCCGGTACTGCTGCTGGCACACCAGCCCAAGCAGGTCAACGCCGCGGTCGCCCACGGCGTCGACCTCCAACTCTCCGGGCACACCCACGGCGGCCAGATCTGGCCCTTCCGCTACCTCGTGCGCCTGGACCAGCCGGTGGTCAGCGGCCTGAGCCGCCACGGCGAACGCACCCAGCTCTACACGAGCAACGGCACCGGCTTCTGGGGCCCGCCCCTGCGAGTCTTCGCCCGCAGCGAGATCACGCTGCTCACCCTCCGCGCGGCCTAGAAGATCTTTTAGACACAGATCTGAGCTACCGCGACGTCCGCGGTGGTCCGGACCGCTGCTCCCGCAGCCTCACCCTCCGCGATTCACAACCCATCGCCGGCCTCGCGGTCGCCGGCACGGGCAGACCCGGAAGAACTCGGGATCTAGTCGGCGCTGCGGTCGGACACGATCCGGCAGATCGTGGTACGCAACTGCCCCTCTGCGGGCAGTTGCGTACCACGATCGCTGGCGGGCTCCCAACCCCTCGCGCCGATCAAGGGACAAGACCCTCGTGGGTTGTGGGGCGCGGAGGGTGAGGCCGCGGGAGCAGCGGTCTGGACCACCGCGGGCGTCGCGGTAGCTCAAGTCTTAAATGGACGGTCGCCCCGCCCCGCTGGTAGCGGGACGGGGCGACCACAGGTAGGAGCGGGTTAGAGCTCGCGTACCCGGACGTTGCGGATGTCCATCAGGTCGTTCGTGCCGTGGTTCTGGAGCCCGATGAAGCCGCTGAGGAACTGGCGCATGTCGGTCGGCGGGTCGCCCGCGCGGGACGACTGCTTTCCGGGCGTGTTGTCGAACTCGTTGATTACCACGCCGTTCCGGATGATCGTGTAGTGCTGGCCCTCTACCTTGATCTCGTAGTCGTTCCAGACGTTCTTCTGGCTGGCGCCGGACTGGGCCAGGTTGTTCGGGTCGAAGTTGTACACCGACCCGGTCTTCTGGGGCTCACCCGTGTCCCCGTCGTACAGCTGGATCTCGTGGCCGCAGAAGATCGCGACCCAGGCGGGTGAGGTGCGGGCCGAGCCCACCGTGCCGCAGCTGCCCGGCGGCCGCTGGTCGAGCGGCGTCCGCGGGTCCGGGAAGCGGACGAAGACGCCGCTGTTGGCGCGCGTGCCCTCCGGCGACACGTCCCGGAACTGCAACTTGATCGAGTAGTCGGCGAACTGCTGGTCGGCGTACCAGAGCATGCCTAGGCCGCCCTGTGTGCGCATCGTGCCGTCCGGCCGCACCTGGAACGACCCGCTCGGTGCCTGGCGCCAGCCGGACAGCGAGTACGCGGTGCCGTCGAAGATCGTCCGGTAACCGGGGATCGAGCCGATCGCCGACTGTGCCCCGGTCCGCCGCAGCAGGCCCGCCTCGCGGTTGTCGATCACGTGCGAGGAGGTCAGCTCGGCCAGCACCTCGTCGAGGTGGTTGACGAACTCGTTGTGGTTCGGCCAGTTGCCCTCGTCGTCGATCAGGTCGTTGATCGTGCAGCCACCGCCGGCGACCCGGTTGGGGACACCGGTCTCGATCTCGAGGAGCTGGACGGTCGACCGGGAGTCGGGCGCGGTGCACCCGGCGGTGACCGGGATCTTCGAGGTGACGACCTGGCCGTCGGCGTACGTGACCTTCAGGGTCGCCTCGAAGTTGCCGTACCGCTTGTAGGTGTGGGTCGGGTGGGGCGCCGTCGACTTGTTCGTGCCGTCGCCGAAGTCCCACTCCCACGCCACGCCGCCAGCCTTGTTGGCCGAGAACGACACCGTCCGCGGCTGGGCCTGCGCGACCGAACGCGCGGTGGCCAGGCTCGGGTGCGGGGTCGCCGGACCGCCCTGGTACGCCACGCGGATCAGCTTCTGGTTGTTGTGCAAGCTGAAGAAGCCGCCCGCGTAGTCGAGCAGGTACAGCGCGCCGTCCGGCCCGAACTTGGCGTCCATCCAGGACTGGAGCTGGGTGCTGCCGTTGCCCGGCTGGATGAACGGCTTCAGGTCCTCGGCGAACGCCGGCGCGCCCGCCTGGGGCACCGTGTCCGGGTTGACGGTGATGGCCACGCGGTTCTGGCCGTTGGACTCGTCACCGATGAACCACTTGTTCTCCCAGTACTCCGGCCACGCCACGCCGCTGCTGGTGTCCACATTGGCGCGGTGGTAGGTCGGACCGTCCATGATGGCCTGTCCGCCACCACTCAGGTACGGCTGGGTGTAGGTGGTCTCCGACTGCACGTACGTCGGGAGGCCGCTGCCGTCGGTGCGCTTCGGGAAGACCGGGCCACCACCCTGCGGCGAGTACCAGATCATGTTGTCCCGGACCGGCGGCAGGTTGACCAGACCGGTGTTGCGCGGCGACTCGTTCTTCGGGTTGTCACAGTCGTACCAGCCGGTCAGCACATTGGCGTCGGTGTTGGACCGGTCGCGGTACGGCTGCCGGTTGCCCATGCAGTACGGCCAACCGTGGTTACCCGCGGAGGTGATGATCGTCGCGGTCTCGTACTTCGCCGGGCCCAGCTCCGGGCTCGGCGCGCCCGCGTCCGGGCCGACCCACGCGGCGGTCAGCCAGTCGTTCACCGGGTCCCAGGCGATCCGGGCGATGTTGCGCACGCCCATCACGTAGATCTCCGGGCGGGTCTTGCCGCCGCCCTGCTCCAGGCCGGTGAAGAGGTTGCCGTTGGGGATCGTGTACGTCCCGTCGGCCTCCGGGTGGATCCGGATGATCTTGCCGTTGAGGTCGTTCGTGTTGCCGGCGGTACGGCGGGCGTCCTGGAACGAGGTGCCCGCGAACTCCTGCGTCCAGTTGTTGCCGGAGTAGCCGTTCGAGCCGCCGGAGGAGTTGCTGTCACCGCTACCGATGTAGAGGTTGCCGGACTCGTCGAACGTCATACCGCCACCCGAGTGGCAGCAGCTGTGGATCTGCGTGTCCCACGACAGCAGGTCCTTGCGGGTGCTCTGGTCGATCGTCTGCGCGGTCGCGTCGTACGTGAACCGCGAGACGGTCCGCTTGCCGATCCGCTTCTCCCGGTCGATCGAGGCGTGCGGCATCCAGTAGGCGTAGATCCAGCCGTTCTCGGAGAACTTCGGGTCGAGCGTGATGCCGACCAGGCCCTCCTCGTTCTTGACCAGTTCGTCGCCGCTGCCCCGGTTACCCATGACCTCGAGCGTGGTCAGCAGCTTGACCTGCTTGGTCTGCGGGTCCCACTGGTGGATGGTGCCGCAGCCCTTGCCCACGTTCGGGTTGTTCCAGTCGGCGATCGGCCCGGTGGCGCAGGCGGCCTTGCCGATGTAGAAGACCCGCCCGTTGTTCGGGGCGATGGTCAGACCGTGCGGCTCACCGATCTGGTCGAGCTGCCCGGAGGTGTTGGTGGTGGTCAGCCGCTCGGTGCGGTAGTTGGCGGCGATGGTCGCCTGGCAGTCGCCACGGACCAGGCCGGCCGTCCACTGGATCGCACCGAGCAGGTGCCCCTGGAACTGGGCGTCGGTGGTGTAGCTCGCCTCGGTGCGGCCCATGCCGGTGTAGAAGGAGCGGCCGCCCTCGTAGTCACGACACCACGAGACGGGGTGGAACGCGCCGTTGCGGCTCAGCCCCGGGTTGTACGTGTGCTCCTGCACCTGGGCGATCGTGTGCACGCGGCCGACCGGGCTCGGGTTCCAGTTGATCCACTGGTCGGCACGCTTGATCGTCAGCGGCAGGCCCTTGTTGGCCGGGTGCTGGCGGTCGGTGATGCTGAGCGTCGCCTGCTGCACCGTCGCCTCCGGCGGCGGGCCGGCGTCCGGGCCGATCAGCCACAGCTCGGCGAGCTGGGTCAGCGGCTCGCCACGGTTCGCGGTGATGTTCAGCCGGTAGTACTGGTAGGCCGTGGTGTTGTTGAACGTGTACTGCTTGGTCTCGAACCGGCCCACGAAGGTCTCGTTGCTACGAGTGTCCAATGTGGTCCAGGCCTGGCCGTCGTTCGAGCCCTGGAACTGCCAGTCCCGCGGGTCGCGGCCGTCGGTGTCGTTCGCCGACGTGAGCGCATAGCGGGAGACCACGACCGGTGCGGCGAGCTTGCCCTGGATCCAGCCGTTCGGGGTACGGACCAGCCACTTGGTGCCGACCGCGCCGTCGAAGGCCTGCGCGACCGTCTCGTTCGGCGGGTTGTTGCCGCTCGCCAGGGACTCCACGACCTTCTCGGCGTTCGGCAGGCCCGCGGCCGGCCGGGTACCGATCAGGCCGGTGAACCACTCCGAGGCCGGCTGCGCGCGGGCCGCGTCGTGCACGCCCACGAAGCCGCCGCCGCCCTTGATGTACGCCTGGAACGCCGCCTCTTGCGAGTCGTTGAGCGTCACACCGTTGACGGAGAGGAAGACGACGCTGCGGTACTTGGCGAGGTTCGCCGGGGTGAAGACCGCGGGGTCGGTGGAGTCGTGCACGAAGAAGCCGTTGTCCCGGCCCAGCTTGCGGATCGAGGTGACGGCCCGGGTTACGGGGTCGTCCTGCTCTGCCACGGGTCCGTGGAACACCAGCACGTTGACGGCGGCCTTGCCCCAGGTGGGAGGCAGGACGACCGGCGCGGGCGCGGCGGACGCGGGTGACGTGGGTACGGACAGCACGCCGAGTGCCAGCGTTGCCGCCGAGGCGAGCGCTGCCGCGCGCCTCCAGATGGGTCTCATCTCGTCTCCTCCGGGATCAACCGTGGTTACCGTGGGCGGCCGGTGCCTGGCCGCCGCCTGCCGGTGCGGCCTGGACCGGGTTCGCCGGCGCGTGCCCGGCGTGCGCGGTCATCGCACCGTTCTGGTCCAGGACGTGGAAGGTCGTGGACATGCCGAGGTCGGAGTGGAACTGCATGTGGCAGTGGAGCATCCAGTGGCCGGGTCCGACCGACTCGCCGGCGATCACCCGAGCGCCGAAGGTGTCACCGGGGCCGACCGTCTTGTTGTCGATGATCGGCACCGAGTTGACGATCGCCGCGCTGCCGTCGATCACGCCCGTGCGGGTGTCCGCCCAGGAGTGACCGTGCACGTGGAACGTGTGCATGTCGTTGCCGATGCCGATGACGAGGAACTCCACCTTCTCGCCGACCTTCGCCACCACGCAGGTCGGGCCGGGCACCGGGTTCTCGTCGTCGCACGTGTCGGCCTCGCTGCTGCGCCGCAGGTTGACGGTCTGCCGGTCGCCGAAGGCCAGCACGTACGTGCGGTCCGGCCGGGGGTCGCCCTGCCGGCGCACGACGACCCCGCCGAACAGGCCGGAGCCGATGCCCACCGTGCCGTGCGGCCCGCCGACCACGTGGTCGTGGTACCACCAGTAGCCGGCCGTGCCCTGGGCGCCGGTGGCCGCGTTGCGCGGCTGGGCGTACCAGAAGTACGTACGCGACCCGCCCGGCGGCACGAACGAGTTGCTGTGCACCGTGCCGTCGGACATCTGGGTGTACTTGACCCCGTGCGTGTGCAGCGACACGCCGAGCGGGTGGTTGGGGTCGGTGCGCAGCGCCTCCAGCGTCGCCGCCGGCACCTGGTTGTAGAGCGTGATCGCGAAGCACTGCCCCTCGATCATCTCGATCAGCGGCCCCGGGTAGGAGGCCGACTCCGGCGTGAGGCCGTAGCCGAGCCGTACCTGGTTGGTGATCGGGTCCTTCGGCAGCTCCACCGCGTACAGGTTGATGCGGCGGTCGATCGCCGTGCAGCCACCGGGTCGCTCGGCGCCGGGGGCGGCGGCGGCCGCGTTGACGGCCGCCACCCCTCCCGCTTCCGTACCGGCCGCGTCGGCCGTGACCGGGCTCCCGCCGGCGCGGGCGATCCCGCCCGCGACGCCGATCGTCACGAGCAGCACCGCGACGACCAGTCCCCTTCTCGTCTTCACAGTCGCTTCCAATCTCACGGTGTCAGCGGAGCGATCCGGATGTTGCGGAAGCTCACGATGTCGTTGGCACCGTGGTTCTGCAGTCCGATGTAGCCACTCGCGTGCTGGCGGCCGTCGGTGCCCGGGTCGTCCGAACGCGGCGGGTTGAAGACCGCGCCAGGCGCGTTCACGAACTCGTTGATGAGCACGCCGTTGCGGAACAGCGAGTAGTGCTGGCCCACCACCCGGATCTCGTAGTCGTTCCAGGTGCCCTTCGGCGTGACGCCGGCACCGGCCAGGTCGACCTGGTCGAAGCCGTACACCGAACCGCTCTTGTACATGTCGCCGTCGGCCCGATCGAAGATCTGCAACTCGTGGCCGTACTTGATGGCGACCCACTCGGGGCGGGGCTCCTGCGGGTGCTGGTGCACCTGCGGGAAGCGGACGAAGACGCCGCTGTTGACCCGGCCGTCACCCGGCGCGTCGTCCCGCCACTGGAGCTTGAGCGAGAAGTCGCCGTACTCCCGGACCGGGAACCACAGCATGCCGAGCCCGTCGACCGCCTGGCTGGTGATCGACCCGTCGGCGTTGCGGCGGAAGCTGCCGGCGCCCACGTGCTCCCAGAGGTTGAACGAGGCCGGCGTGCGGTCCAGCAGCGGCTGGTAGCCCTGCTTGTCGTCCGGCTTGCCGACGCCCGACTCCCGGGCAGTGCGGATCAGCGTGTTGCGCTGCGCGTTGGTGATGACGCCGCGGTGGTGCAGGTGCTCGGCGACCTCCTGGACGTGGGCGATGAAGTCGGCGGCCGTGGCCCACGGCTTCTCGTCCTCGATCAGGTTGTTGATCCAGCAGCCGGACGAGACGAGGCGGTTGGGTACACCGCTGTTCTTCGTACCGATCCAGACGGTCGCGCGGGTGTCGGCCACCCGGCAGCCGGGCTGCTGGGACTCACTCTCGACGATGTTGAACGTGGTCGACCCGGTACCGGAGACGTTGCCGGCCCGGTCCGTGGCGCGGTAGCTGAACGTGTGCTGACCCGGAGTGTTCACAGTGACCGGTCCGGTGTAGACGATGTAGCCGTGCCCGTCGAGGGCGTACTCCACCCGGAGCAGCCCGGACCCGCCGGTGTCGGCCGCGGTGAGCGTGACGGTGGCACTGCCCACATAGGACCAGCTGCCGTCCAGCTGCCCGGAGATCGCGGCGTTCACGGTCGGCGGCGTGGTGTCGCCGGGCGCGGTGACCACGGTGAACGAGGCCGACTGCGCGGTCGACGTGTTGCCCGCCTTGTCGGTGGCCCGGTAGCTGACCGTGTGCTGGCCCGGCTGGTTCACCGTCACCGGCGCGGTGTACGCGGCGTACGGCGCACCGTCCAGCGAGTACTCCACCCGGTCGACGCCCGAGCCGGCGTCCGTCGCGTTCACCGTGACGGTGGCGGCGCCGACGTACGCGCCGTTGCCGTCCCGCTGCCCGGCGACCGTGGCGGTCGCGGTCGGCGGGGTCGTGTCCTGCGGCGGCGTCACGACCGTGAACGACACCGACTGCGCCGCCGAGGTGTTGCCGGCGTTGTCGGTCGCGCGGTAGCTGACCGTGTGCTGGCCAGCGGTGTTGACCGTCACCGGGGCGGTGTAGGCCGTGTACGCCCCACCGTCCACCGAGTACTCGACACTGTCCACACCCGACTCGGAGTCGGCGGCGGTCAGCGTGACGGTGGCGGCGCCGACGTACGCGCCGGTGCCGTCCTGCTGGCCGGTGAGCCCGGCGGTGACGGTCGGCGGGGTCGTGTCCGGCTCCGACGCGTCGACGACCGTGAACGACACCGACTGCGGCGCCGAGGTGTTGCCGGCGTTGTCGGTGGCGCGGAAGCTCAGCGAGTGCTGGCCGGGCTGGTTGACCACGACCGGCGCGGTGTACGCCGCGTAGGGCGCGCCGTCCAGCGAGTACTGGACACTGTCCACACCGGAGTCGGCGTCGGTGGCGGTCAGGACGACGCTCGCCGTGCCGATGTAGTTGCCTTCACCGTCCGGCTCGCCGTTGATCTGGGCGGTGACGGTCGGCGGCGTGGTGTCCGGGTTGGGTTCGTCCACGACGGTGAACGCCACCGACTGCGGCGCCGAGGTGTTGCCCGCGACGTCCGTGGCCCGGTAGTTGACGGTGTGCTGCCCGGGTGCGGTGACGCTGAGCGGTGCGGTGTACTGCGCGTACGGCTGACCGTCCAATGAGTACTCCACCTTGGACACACCCGACTCGGTGTCCGTGGCGGAGAGCGTCACGGTCGCCGTGCCGACGTACGCGCCGTTCCCGTCGCGGTTTCCGGTCACCGACGCGGTAACCGTCGGCGCCGTGGTGTCCGGGTCCGGCTCGTCCACCACCGTGAACGCCACCGACTGCGGCGTCGAGGTGTTGCCGGCGACGTCGGTCGCGCGGTAGCTGACCGTGTGGTTGCCGGGCGAGTTGACGGTCACCGGGCCGGAGTACGTGCCGTACGCCCCGCCGTCGATCGCGTACTCCACCTTGGACACACCGGAGCCGGTGTCGGTGGCGTTGAGCGTGACGGTCGCAGCGCCGACGTAGGCACCGTCGCCGTTGCGCTCACCGGTTACCTGCGCGGTCACGCTCGGCGGCGTGGTGTCCTCGTTGCCGCCGGTGACGACGAGCAGGCCGGTCATCGTGCCGTGGCCGGGGATCACGCAGAAGTAGCGGTACGTGCCCGGCGTGAGCACGACGTCCACTGTGTGCCGACCCTGGTTGGCGTCGAACGGGTCGGCCAGAATGTTGACGTTCACGTCGCGGTTGTACGCCGGGTTGCCGGTGTCGAACGTCAGCGTGTGCTGCATACCGGTGGTGTTGCCGGTAGCCCGGCTGTTCTCGAAGACGATCGTCGTCGGTCCCGCGACGGCGGTCGTGGGGACGGAGGCGTAGGCCTGGGTGCTGTCGCCGGCCGTCCAGGTGAGCGTCTGGGCCAGGAGCTGCTGCGGTGCCGCAGCGGGCGCGGTGTCCACCGGTCGGGCGCTCACCGGCGCGGCGGCCAGTACGGAGCTCACCAGCAGGACGGCGACCGCCGCGACCACCGTGAGCGGCCGACTCGGCCCTCTTGGTGCTCTCTGGCGACCGCGCCGAGCAGGAATCAGTGGCATGTCCGACACAACCTTTCGCGAGTCTTCTGCCGGCAGACGCCCACGGTCGACGGTTGGCGTTACGCGGGCAGCGTCAGCCGGCCCACGGTGCCAGGCCAGGCGGTGTCGCCCGCCGGCCCGCACGCGGGCAGGGGTGTCTTTGGATCGTGGGGTGGAGCTTGTCGGCGTTTGAGGCCAGCCCGGATGACTACCGGAGAGAGCCGCCCCGGGTCGGGCTGACATGTTGCGGCTAGGGCGCGCACCGTCGCGCCTACATCGACAGCAGGCTATGCCATCGTCAAGGAGGTGCCACTCCCCCGGCTAGGACACAACCCTCGGACGCCGAGGCCACCGCGCCGCCGGCCGCCTCGATCAAACTAACGTTGTCAGACCCTAACGGACTTGGCATTCAAATGTCTACATCTTCCGTTAGGAGTGAACGCACTTTTGTTTCTTACGGCGAAAGACCAGGCTGGCGACGTCCGTTCCGACGTGGACACCCGATGAGGACGGACGCCGCCAGGCAACCGGGCGCTACTGGCACGGGAAGTGGGCGAGCTCGTCGACCGCGGTCTCCAGCGACGCGTCGACGCCCTCCTCGACCATCATCACGTACGCCGGGTCGCCGGCCGCCGCGTTCCGGCGGATGCCGATCGCCGAGTCGCTGGCCCGCCGGCGGACGATCTCGATGAACGGGCCGAGCGGGCCGGTCCACCCGTACGCGTCGAGCATCACCCGCAGGCGGGCCGGGCGCTGCGCGAAGGCGGTGAAGCCCTCCACCCCCACCACGCGGCGGACGTGCAGCGGCACCCAGGCGAAGGCCGTGAACGCCAGGTCGTACTCCCGGCTCACGGGCGAGGCGAAGTCCCAGTCGAAGAAGCCGGCCAGCCGCCCGTCCTCCCAGGCCGCGTTGTACGGCGCCGCGTCGTTGTGCCCGACGATCATGCCCGGCCGCCAGGTGCCACCCTCGCGCCAGACGGCGTCGGCGGGCGGGACGAAGCCGGCCACGGCGTCGTGGTACTCGCGCAGCCACCCGGCCACCTCGCGGAGCGCGTCTTCGGCGTACACCCATCTCGGCCACGGCCGCCGGTCGCCGACCACGTCGCCGGGCAGGTACGAGAGCACCTCCCGGCCCTGCTCGTCGAAGCCGAGCGCACGCGGCGCCCGGTCGAAGCCGACGGACTCAAGGTGGCGCAGCAGGGCGTGCACGGCCGGCGTCCATCGCCCGGCCGCCCGCCGCACGGTGTCACCGACCCGCACGGCGCCGCCGGTGCTGCCACCCGCCAGGCGCTCCTCCACGACCACGTCGCCTCCCCCTGGGCTCGGCAGCCTCGCTCGCGCAAGCTCCTGAGCCCGATTGCTCGCCACTCTGTGTGTGCGGCCCGTACCACTCCGTCCGCATCCCACCAGATATTGCCCGCCACGCGCCTCCGCCGCGAGTCCCGTCCGTACGGCCGTGCATCCATCTCCGCACGCCGGGGCAGCGACACGCCGGCGCGGGCCACCGTCACGTCGAGTCGCTCTCAAGGGATCCTCGACGGCGTACCGTTGACCCCTGACGTGGACGTGAGGGTTCGATGGGTACGGGGTGTGCGTGAGGATCGGCGAGCTGTCCCAGGAGACCGGCGTGAGCGTGCGCGCGCTGCGCTACTACGAAGAGGAAGGTTTGATCCGGCCGGCCCGGAGTGCAAACGGCTACCGCGAGTTCGGCGACGGCGCGGTCGAGGCGGTGCGCCAGATCCGCGGCATGATCGAGAGTGGCCTGCCGACCCGGATCATCCGGGAGATCCTGCCCTACCTCGACGGCCCGGCCGCGCTGATGCCCGAGGTGCCGTGCGCGTACATGCTCGGCGAGGTGGCGCGCCAGCGGGACCTGCTCGACCAGCGCATCCGGTCCCTCACCGGCAACCGCGACGCGCTCGACGTGTACCTGCGGGCGGCCCGCTCGGCGGCGGTGACGGCGGACACGGCGGCTTGACCCTCACGCAAGCGAGAGGGTTCTAGCGTCCGCGCATGACCATCCCCACCACGATGCGCGCGCTGCGGCAACCCACCTGGAACGGCCCGGCGGACATGCACCTCGCCACCGGCGTACCGGTCCCCGAGCCCGGCCCGGACGAGGTGCTGATCCGGGTCGGCGCGGCGGGCGTCAACTTCGCCGACGTCATGCGCGCCCGCGGCACGTACCACAATGGACCCCGCCCGCCGTACCTCGCCGGCTTCGAGGCGGCGGGCGAGATCGTCGCCGTGGGCGAGGCCGTGGCCGACCGGACTCTCGGCGCCCGCGTCATCGGCACCGGGTACGGCGCGTTCGCCGAGTACATGACCATGCCCGCTGCCGGACTCGCGCCGGTGCCACCCGGCTGGGCCGACGAGCAGGCGCTCGGCCTGGTGCTCAACTGGGCCACGGCGCTGGCCGCGCTGCGACCGCTCGGCCGCCTCACCGCCGGCGAGACCGTGCTTGTGCACGCGGCCGCGGGCGGGGTCGGCCAGGCGGCGGTACGGATGGCCCGGCACTACGGCGCCACGGTGATCGGCACCGCCTCGGCGGGCAAGCACGAGGTGGTACGCGCACTCGGCGCCGACCACGTCGTCGACTCCCGAGCGGCCGACGTCACCGCCGAGGTGCTGCGCCTGACCGGCGGCGCAGGGGCCGACCTGGTGCTGGAGTCGGTCGGCGGCGCCACGTTCCGGGCCAGCCTCGCCGCCGCCCGCCGGGTCACCGGCCGCGTGGTGGTGTACGGCGTGGCCGGCGGCGAGGCGTCCCTCACCAACCGGGAGCTCAACTTCACCCACCCCGTCCACGTGATCGGGCTGCACATCGGCATCCTGGCCGAACGGGCCCCCGAGGTGTTCGCCGAGCTGATGGCCGAGCTGGCCAGCCTCCGCGCCGCTGGCGTCCACACGCCCGGTCGCCCCACCGTGTACGACCTCACCCGCGGCCCCGGGGCGCTGGCGGAGCTGGCCGCCGGTACCACGGTCGGCAAGCTCGCCCTCCGGCCCTGAGGTTTTCCGCAGCCGACCGGGTGGTCGGCCTCATGGTTCGCGGGGGTTGGCGTTCATAGCGTCGAAGGCATGATCCCGACGTACACCGACGTCCTTGCCCAGCAGTCCGATCCGCCGGAGGGCGGCCTTGTCGGGCTGGTCACCGACCTCGTGGAACGGCTCGGCGGCCCCGGCGCCGGCCTGGCCGTGGCGCTGGAAAACCTCTTCCCGCCGATCCCCAGCGAGGTCATCCTGCCGCTGGCCGGGTTCACCGCGAGCCAGGGCGAGATGAGCCTGTTCGGCGCGATCGCGTGGACCACGCTGGGCTCGGTCGTCGGGGCGCTCGCGCTTTACTACATCGGCGTCGCGCTGGGGCGGGACCGGATCCGGGCGATCGCGGCGAAGCTGCCACTGGTCAAGGTCAGCGACATCGACCGCACCGAGGCCTGGTTCGCCCGGCACGGTGGCAAGGCCGTCTTCTTCGGACGGATGATCCCCATCTTCCGCAGCCTGATCTCGATACCGGCCGGCGTCGAGCGGATGGCGGTCGGGCGGTTCCTGCTGTACACCACGGCCGGCAGCCTGATCTGGAACACGGTGTTCGTGATGGCCGGCTACCTGCTCGGCGAAAACTGGCAGTCCGTCGAGTCGTACGCCGGCGTGTTCCAGAAAATCGTGATCGTCGCCTGCGCGCTGGCCGCGGCCTGGTTCGTCATCACCCGCCTGAAGCGGCGCCGGCATGCGCGCGCCGGCGCCGCGAACGGGTCAGAGGAGTAGGCCGCCGGTGGCGCGGATGTTCTGGCCGGTGATCCAGCCGCCGTCGGGGCCGACCAGCAAAGCGACCACCGCGGCGATGTCGTCCGGCGTGCCCAGCCGGCCGAGTGCGGTCAGCAGTGGCGCCTGCACAAGGCCCTCCGGCGAGTTGACGGCGCGCAGCAGGTCGGTGTCGGTGGCGCCGGGCGAGATCGTGTTCACCGTGATGCCGCGGCCGCCCAGCTCGCGGGCGGCCACCATCGTGAACTGCTCGAGCACCGCCTTGCTCGCCGCGTAGAGCGCGTGTCCCGTCGACGGCAGCGCCGTGTTGAGCGTGGAGATGTTGACGATGCGGCCGCCGTCGCGCATCACGGCGGCCGCCTCCCGCATCGCCAGCACCGGAAACTTCGCGTTGACCGTCATCACGTGGTCGAAGTCCTCGGCGGTGATCTCGGCGAGCGGCCGGCGCGGGTTGACGGCGGCGTTGTTGACAAGGATGTCCAGGCCACTGTCGCGCACCGGCGCGAACATCTCCTCCACCGCCCCGATCTCGGCCTGGTCCGCGCGCACGGCCACCGCGTCCGGCAGCTCGCCGGCAAGCTCCTCGGCGGCCGCCTTGCTGTCGCGGTACGTGAAGACCACGCGCGCGCCGTCGCGGGCCAGCCGCCGCACGATCGCCCGGCCGATCCCCCGCGTACCGCCGGTCACCAGCGCCGTCTTTCCGGAAAGGCTCATGCGCGGACGTTAACGGGGCGCGAGCTCCCGGTATTGAAGGAATGCGCACAGCCGCGTGGGCGTCAGCCCGGTCATCGCGCGCACCTCGCGGTTGAAGTGCGGCTGGTCCGCGTAGCCGCTGTCCACGGCCGTCGCGGGAAGGTCGCGGCCGCGGACGAGCATCGACACCGCCCGCTGAAACCGGGCCACCCGCGCGACCGTCGCCGGCGCGAGCCCCACCTGCCGCCGGAACCGCATCTCCAGGCCGCGCCGGCTCACGCCGAGATCCTCGGCGAGCGCGCCCACCCTGGGTGCGCCGGGCTCGTGGAGCCGGGCCCAGGCCCGCAGCGCCAGCCGGTCCGCGCCGGCGTCGCCGCCGTCGAGCCGCGCGGTCAGCAGGTCGTCGAGTACCGCGAACCGCGCCGGCCAGTCCGCCGCCGCGTGGAGCCGCTCGGCGAGGATTTCGCCGTCGCGCCCGAGCAGGTCGGCCAGGGGCACGGCCGCGCCGGCAAGCTCCCGCACGGGTACGCGGAGCAGCGCGCTCACCCCGAGCGGCGTGAGCCCGACGGAGACCCCGTGACCCCACTGGGTCCGCTCGAACACGGCCGGGTCACTACGCGGCCCGGTCACCACCCGCCCGCCGGCCTCGTAGTCGACGATCATCGTGGTCGAGCTGACCGGCAGGATGCGGTGGGCCAGGGCCTCGCCGTCCCCGGAGCGGAAGCCCGCGTAGCCGAGCACGTACGGCCGCAGCCGTCGATGTGCCCGCCCGCTGAACGTCTCGCACGGCCGGGCCTGTACTCGCGCCGGCACCGAGTGCAGCTGAGCCACGCCACCCATCATGCCCCGTACCCGCGCGAACGGCGGAAATCGGCTTCCCGTTCGTGCGAGGCTGGGCGCATGGACAGCCAGCTGACCCGCGACGTGCTGAAAGACCCGCTGGTGTCGCAGGAGGTGCCGTACGCGGTCCTCACCCCGCCAAGCTGGAGCCGGGACGAGCGGCTGCCGCTGGTCCTGCTGCTGCACGGCGCCAGCTCCTCGGCCGAGGTGCTCAACGTGTTCCAGCCGGTCGTGGAGAGGCTGTGGATCGAGGGTGCGCTGCCCCGCTCGGTGGTCGCCAGCGCCTCCACCCCGACGGCCGGCGGCTTCTACATCGATCACGGACCGGGCCACCAGTGGGAAAGCCTTGTCGCGAACGCGTTCCCGCAGTTGCTCGCCACCTCGTACGGCGTCGATCCCGAGCGTGTCTCGCTGCTCGGCGCGTCGATGGGCGGGTACGGCGCGCTGAAGATCGCGTTCGCCGATCCGGGGCGCTGGGAGGCGGTGGCCGCGGTGGCGCCGGCGCTGCTGCCCGCCGAGCCCGGCGCCCGCAACACGCTTGGCGTGCTCGGCGAGTTGGCCGCCGCGATGGCCGGCGCGCCGGGCAACGACGCGCTGGAGCGGCTGCGGGCCAACGCCGAGGCGGTACGGGCCAGCAGCCTGCCCATCTTCCTGCGCTGCGGCGACCGCGACGTGTTCGCGATGCACGACGGCACCGAGCGGCTGCACCGGGCGCTGTGGGACCTGGACATCGGGCACGACTACCACCTCGTGTACGGCGCGGACCACATCGGACCCGAGGGGTGGCCGCGCAGCGCGCCGCCCTGTCGTTCATCGGCGCCGCCCAGCGGGCCCGTACCGGCGACGACCTGACCGCCGCCGACCGCGAGCACGTGGCGGCCTGGGAGGCCTGGGCGGAGGCGGGCCGGCAGGGACCACCGCCGACGCTCGACACCTTCGGCCGGTCCGGACCCGCCGCCATGCGGGTGCTGCTGGCACCGCAGATCGCCGAGGCGGTACGCCAGGACCCGGCGGCACAGCGGCGGTACGGGGTACTGCCGGCCGACTGACCGTTGGCGGCGCTCCACTGTGGGCGGACCGGCCCGGGCGGTAGGGTCGTCGGATGGCTGACGCGGTGGTCATTCCCGGCATGATGTTCGGGCCTGCGGCACCCCTGCTCATGTACACGGGCGACGTCGCCGCCCGGCGCGGCGCCCGGCTGCACCGCCACTACTGGTCGGCGGAGCCGCCGCACCCGTCCCAGCCGCCGATCGAGCAGTGGGTCCGCGACGAGGTGAGGCCGCTGCTCGACTCGGTCGAGGGCCGGCCGTTGCTGATCGCCAAGTCCCTAGGAACCAACGCCGCCGCCCTCGCCGCCGAGCGGTCCCTGCCCGCGGTGTGGCTGACACCGCTGCTGACCATGCCGTGGGTGGCCGCCGCGCTCGGCCGGGCCACCGCGCCGTTTCTGCTGGTGGGTGGCACGGCAGACGAGCTCTGGGACGGCGACCTGGCCCGGCGCCTCACCCCGCACGTCATGGAGGTGGAGGGCGCCGACCACGGCATGTACGTGCCGGGCCCGCTCACCGACTCCATCGCGGTACTGAGCCGCGTGGTGGTCGCGGTCGACGAGTTCCTCACCGCGACCCCCTGGCCCAGCGCCGACTGAGGATCTTTCGGGGTCAGGGCGGCGGCCTCGGCCCCATGTCGCGCACAAAGGCCCAACCCCAAAGACGCTGAGCTACCGCGATGCCCGCCGTGGTCCAGACCGTCGCTCCCGCGGCCTCACCCTCCGCGGTCGGCAAGCTCACCCCTGCCGCGGTCAGCCGACCCCGACCTTAGCTGCCGGGTCCGTGCTTCGGCCCAACCTTCACCCAGCCCGGCGGTTGGGCGCAGGCCCATCCAAGACAGACAGGCGGCCCGAAGGGCCGTCCGGTTTGCTTTGATCGACGCTACAAGCGGACGCCTTCTGGCAGATCGTGGTATCGAGCTGCCCCTGGAGAGCCTGGCGCGTAATTGGGCACAGGCTCGATGTCAATCCCGCCGCGAGCGGCTGGAATTCGCCTGGCATCGACGCGCAGGCACCATCGGTTGCCGGGTTTGCCCCATATATTCTTTTGCGAATGTAGATCTAGAACGTCTTGTGTGCTATATCGACCCTAAACGTTCTAGATCTACTTCGATCCGACCGCAACGACCAAGCTGGCGGACTTGACGAACAGCGCACCGCCAATTACGCGCCAGGCTCTGGAGGGGCAGCTCGGTACCACGATCTGCCGCGTACACCAACCGCGACCGCGTCGATCAAGGAGACGCGGTCTGCGGGCGGCCGCGGGACCAGCATCGCCCAGGTCCAGGGGCCCACCTGGCGGCAGGTTCGCCGCTGATCAGCGGCGCGGCCACTCCAGGGAAGCAGAGCAAATGCACCTGCGCGCCCACCCCTTGCCCTCGTCCGACAGCGATCCGGGTCGACGCGCCCGTTCGACAGGTCGCGGGACCCCCGGGGGTTGGGCTTGGACCGCGGACCTGGCAGCGCGGGTCGGGGATCTCGGCGAGCGCCAGCGAGCCGCCGACCTGCGCGGTGCCCGCGGGAGCATACGGTCCGTGACTGACGCGGACCGGGGCAATGCGCGTCTCAAGAAATTGAATGTGACCCCGACCCTGAATGGTCTCTAGAGCTGGGGAAACTGGCGCGTGGGGCGCTCGTCGTTCTCGAAGATCTCCACCGCGTTGCCGACAAGCTGCGGGTCCGGCTCTCCGACGAGTCCGACGTCCTTGTTGTCGTACGGGAACAGGCTCAGCAGGTACCGCATCGCGTTTACCCGGGCGCGCTTCTTGTCGTTGCTCTTGACCACCGTCCACGGCGCGTCGGCGGTGTCCGTGTAGAAGAACATCGCCTCCTTGGCCTCCGTGTACTCGTCCCAACGGTCGAGCGAGGCCAGGTCCGTCGGCGAGAGCTTCCACTGGCGGACGGGGTCGACCTGCCGGATGATGAACCGGGTCTGCTGCTCGCGCCGGGAGACCGAAAACCAGAACTTCACCAGGTGGATGCCGGACCGCACCAGCATCTGCTCCAGCTCCGGCGCCTGCCGCATGAACTCCAGGTACTCGGTGCGCGAGCAGTATCCCATCACGCGCTCCACCCCGGCCCGGTTGTACCAGGACCGGTCGAAGAGCACGATCTCACCGGCGGCCGGCAGGTGGGCGACGTACCGCTGGAAGTACCACTGGCTGGACTCCCGCTCGCTGGGCTTCTCCAGCGCCACCACACGGGCCCCGCGGGGGTTGAGGTGCTCCATGAACCGCTTGATGGTGCCGCCCTTGCCGGCCGCGTCCCGCCCCTCGAAGAGGACGACGAGCCGCGCGCCGGTGGCCTTCACCCAGTTTTGCAGCTTGAGCAGCTCGATCTGGAGCAGCCGCTTCTCCCGGTCGTACTCGGCGCGGCTCATCCGCCCCTCGTACGGGTACCCCTCCCGCCACGTGTCGACAGGCTCGCCTTCGTGGTTGACGAGGATCGGGTCGTCATCGTCGTCGTCGACAACCCGGTAGTCCCCGAAGCGCTCCAGCAGCGAGTCGTTCGTGTCGACCATGCGATCACGCTACGGCCTCCGCCGCGATCTCGCCGAGAGTCCGTGGAGCATATTCACCTCACGGCCACCCTCCGGATGACCGCGCCGAGCGCGGCCCGGCGGGGGTGCCGGGCCGCGCGGACTACGGCGCGAAGGGGTGCCCGCCGCCCCCCGTCGGCGCGGCGGGAGGCCCCTTCACACCCCCGGGCGCAGCGCGCCTGATCAACGATCGGGATCACGGCCGGGCCGTACAAGGCGGCGCGGTCGATCTATTGCAGGTACCTGCAACGACCTGGTCACGGCCCCTTCCGCACGGCCCAAGCGGATGGTGTGCTTGGCAGCGTCGATGTGGTTCGGCCGCTTCCCAGGGCGGCAGGGCGGCGGAGGGGGTCGCGTTGACTGTCCGTTCCGCGCCCATTCCCCGGCTCACCCGGTGGGGCGTCTCCGCCGACGCCGACCTCATCTACCGGGCGCTCTGCATGGGCGGCGCCCGGAGCGGCACTCAGATCGGACGCGAGCTGGGTATCGCTCAGGAACGGGTCCGGCGGGCGCTGGACGAGCTCGCCGCAGTGGGCGCGGCGGTACCGGCGGCGGCGACGACCCGCCCATCCCGCCCCGAACGGGTGTGGGCGCCCCGCCCGCCGGACTCCGTACTCGAGCGGCTGCGCCAGCGCCGCGCGCCCCAGCCGGCGCGGGAGCGGTGGCACCGCCAGGTCGCCGCGCTCAGCGGCGCCGGCCTGCACGCCGTCGAGCACCTCGAGGTGCGCCGGTGGCCCACCCGCCAGCTGGCCCGGCGCCGGCTCGCCCACCTCGTCGCCGCCGAGCGCCACGAGCACCTGGTCATCAACACCGAGGAGGTGTTCGACGCCGAGTCGACGGCCGCGGCGCTGCCTGTCGACCGCGCGATACTGCGCCGCGGCATCCGGCTGCGGGTGCTGGGCCTGCCGCCGGTCGACGGAGACCGCTCCAGCGCGTACGCGGAGGCGCTCGGCGGGGCCGGCGGGATGTACCGGGAGCTGTCCACGCTGCCGATGAAACTGCTCGTCTTCGACCGGCGGGTCGCGCTCTTCCCGGCCGATCCGCTCGACTTCGAGGCCGGGTACATCGAGGTCGCCGACGACGCGGTCGTAGAGGCCCTGGCCAGCACGTTCCACCGGCTGTGGTCGGAGGCGCGGGATCCGACCCGTGAGGGGGTTACACCGATCATTCTTACTCCCCGCGAACAGGCGCTGGTCGCGCTGCTGGCCGCCGGGCACTCCGACGAATCCGCCGCCGCCGAGCTGCGGGTCAGCGTGCGCACCATCGCGTACACGATGCGCGCCCTCATGGACCGGGTCGGCGTGGACAACCGGTTCCAGCTCGCGCTGGTCCTCGGCTCCACCGGCGCCGCCCCGATGCCGCCGCGCACAAGCCCCGGGCCGAACGGCCCCGACGACGCCCGCTGAAGGACGACATGCCCCGCTCTCGCCTGCTGATCGCGTTCCTCGCCGCCCTCGTGTCCATCGGGATCTTCCCGGCCCTCGCCGGCGCGACGACGCCGGGCGATCTCACCGTCCACCCGACTGTCGGGGTCACTCCGGCCCCCACCGGTGGGACGGCCCCGGCCGAGGCGGAGTGGATTCCGGCGACCTGCGCGACCGGCGAGCTGACCACCGTCGAGACCGACGCGGCGCTCAACACGACGGTCTCCGGCGCGGTCTCGATCTGCGGTACCTACAAGCCGAAGGCGGCGTTCACCGCCGTGCTCTTCCGCCCGGACCGCGACTACGCGATCGCGGCGGCCACGAGCCTGCGGTCGTACGATCCGGCCGGTCCCAAGCCGGTCACGTTGGCGCTGGTCACCGCGCCGAGCACGGGTACCGCCGGGCTCTGCCTGATGCGTAGCCCGACAGCCCGGATCGCCTGCGTCCGCCTCGACTTCACGCTCGGGCAGCCGGCCGTCATGCACGCGATCTCCACCGACGACCCGCTGGTCGCCAAGCCCGTCATCTTCGTCGACGACACGCTGGCACCCCACCCGCCGGCCGGCTTCTGCGGCTCCTGCCTCGCGGTGCCTTGACCTTGCCCTTCGGGCAGCCCCCAGCCTGAGTCGTACCGGTCGCGGTGACCGGTACGAGGAGGATGGCCGAGTGGGGCTGCTGACGATCGGGGCGTTCGCCCGCGCGTCCGGACTGACGCCGAAGGCGCTGCGCCTCTACGACGAGACGGGACTGCTGCCACCGGCCGCGGTCGATCCCGAGTCCGGCTACCGGCTGTACGAGCCGGCGCAGCTGGACCGGGCTCGGCTGATCGCCCGGTTGCGCCGCATCGGCATGCCGCTGGCCGAGATCCGGGACGTGTACCGCCTGGAGCCGGCCGCCGCGGCCGAGGCGATCGGCGCGTACTGGCGGCGGGTCACCGTGGACACCGCCGCGCGCGGCCGCCTCGCCACCCTCCTCGTCGACGACCTCTCCGGAAGGGGCTCGACAATGTCCAACCTCGCCATCCGCCACGCCGTACGCTGCGAGACCGGCACCGCGCGGGACACGAACGAGGACGCCGCCTATGCCGGCGGCAGCCTGCTCGCCGTCGCCGACGGGATGCGTGGCCCGGGCGGCGCGGCCGCCAGCACGGCCGCCATCGACGCGCTCCGGCCGCTGGAGCTGGCCGGCGCGCCCGCCACGGAACTGCTCACGATGCTGGCCGACGCGGTGGCCGAGGCCGACCGCACGGTACGCGAGGGGGCGACCGCCGACCACCAACCGGTGACCACGCTGACGGCGATCCTGCGGGCGGGCTCCCGGCTGGCACTCGTACACGTCGGCGACACCCGGGCGTACCTGCTGCGCGGCGGCGAACTCGTCCAGCTGACCCAGGACCACACGTACGTGCGGTCGCTCGTCGACCAGGGCCGGCTCGGGCTGGACGAGGTCGCCGCGCATCCGCAGCGCACGCTGCTGGTCCGCGCGCTGGGCGCCGGCGAGCACGTCGAGGCCGACCTGGCGCTGCGTACCGGCCTGGCCGGCGACCGCTACCTGCTCTGCTCGGACGGCCTGTCGGCGTACGTCGAGCGCGCGGCCCTGGCGTCCGCGCTCGCCGAGCCGGGCGCCGACCCCGAGCAGGCAGCCGGGCGGCTCGTCGACCTGGCGTACGCGGCCGGCGCCCCCGACAACATCGCCTGCGTCGTCGCCGACCTGGTTCCGGCGTCGTAGAACTCGATTGCCGCGCCCATTCTGGACATTTAGTCCACCAGGTTCCGAAGGCCTTTCGGTGGTACGCTCCGTCCACACTCGCTGGACAGGCGGTCCGTTATGACGACACGCGTGATCAATAGTCAGCGTTTGGCCTGGGATGCGGCTCAGGTCGTGGTGCGTGTGCTCGGCTCCCATCAAGTGGGCCAGTGGCTGCACGCGCAGATGGCCGCCCGCCTCGGCCCCGAGCCGGCGGCCGCGCTGGTCGATTCCTGGATGCGCATCTGGGCCAGCACCCGGTTGGACGCACCCCAGGTCGAGGCCGGCATCTGGCGGGCCAAGCTGACCGAGCTCATGATGACGGATCCCGCCCTGGCGACACCGTTGCGCGACCTGATGGCCGAGGCCGTCGAGCGCCTCGCGGTCGCCACGGACATCCGGATCCCCGGCGAGCCCGTGCCCGAGCCACCCGGCCCCCGCGTCATCGACCTGGACCGCTACCGCGACTGACCCACCGGATACGGTCTGCGGGTGACGACACCCGGGGAGCTGCTGCTGGTCGCCATCGTCGAGATGGCCGAGGGGAAGGTCGAGGTCGGCCAGCGGTATGAGGACGAGGTGCTGGCCTTCCTGCCCAAGCACGGCGGCTCGCTGGAGAAGCGCATGCGCGCGACCGACGCCCCGACCGAGGTACACGTGATCCGCTTCGCGTCCCGCGCCGGCTACGAGTCCTTCATGGTCGACCCCGACCGCCTAAGCCTCCGCAACGAGATCGGCGACGCCGCCCCACCACCCGCGTCATCGAGGTCCGCGACCTCTAGGGATCTCTTGACATTGAGCTACCGCGACGTCCGCGGTGGTCCAGACCGCTGCTCCCGCGGCCTCACCCTCCGCGTTTCACAACCCAAAGCCGCCCGTCATCCGGCAGATCGTGTGCCCGACCTCATCGGGCGGGCGTCAGGCGGATCGCGCTCCACGAGACCGGCGGCAGCACCACCCGTAGCGTGCGGCCGTCGAGCGACAGCAGCCGCGTGGGTTGCGGCACGACGCGCTCGGGCTCGTCATGCGTGTTGGTGGCGCGGATGTCGTCGTCGGCGAGCGTCCAGGCCTCGGCGACGCGCAGGTCGCCGTCGAAGAGGCGCAGATCCACGGCCAGCTCCACGGGATCGCTCTGACCGCGGTTGACCGCGAAGACGGCCACGTCGCCACCGTGGCCGTCGTGGGTCGCGACCGCGTCCACAAGGGACACTTCGCCGTGCCGGGCGGTCTCGTACGTCGGCGTGTCGAGCCCGGTGCGCAGCACACTCCCCCGGGCCAGCGCGGCGGTCTTCGCGAACGGGTGGAAGATGGTCTGCCGCCACGCCGGCCCGCCGGGCTCGGTGCGGATCGGGGCGATGACGTTGACGAGCTGCGCCTGGCAGGCGGCGGTGACCCGGTCGCTGTGCCGCAGCAGCGAGATGAGCAGGCCGCCGACCACGACCGCGTCCGCCACGTTGTACTCGTCCTCGATCAGCCGCGGTGCGACAGGCCACTCGCTGTCCGGCTCCCGGGCCATGAAGCGGGACATGTACCAGACGTTCCACTCGTCGAACGAGATGTTGATCTTCTTCTTGCTGCGTAGCCGCGCGCCCACGCTGTCCGCGGTGGCGACGACGCTGTCCACGAAGTGGTCCATGTCGACCGCGCTGGCCAGGAACGAGCCCAGGTCGCCGCCCAGCTCCTCGTAGTACGCGTGGCAGGAGACGTAGTCCACCGCGTCGTAGGCGTGCTCCAGCACCGTGGCCTCCCACGCGCCGAACGTGGGCATCGCCGAGCTGGAGCTGCCGCAGGCCACCAGCTCCAGGCCCGGCTCGGCCGAGCGCAGCGCCCGCGCGGTCGCGGCGGCGAGCAGTCCGTACTCCTGGGCGGTCTTGTGCCCCGTCTGCCACGGGCCGTCGAGCTCGTTGCCGAGGCACCACAGCCTGATCCCGTACGGCTCCGCCGCGCCGTTCGCCCGGCGCAGCTCGGAGAGCGCCGTACCCGCCGGGTGGTTGACATACTCGTGGACGTCGAGCGCCTCCTGCACGCCGCGGGTGCCGAGGTTCACCGCGTACATGATCTCGACCTCGGCCTTGCCCGCCCACCGCGCGAACTCGTCGATACCCATCTCGTTCGTCTCGATGGAGTGCCAGGCCAGGTCGCGGCGGCGGGGTCGCCCTTCGCGCGGGCCGATGCCGTCCTCCCACCGGTACCCGGAGACGAAGTTGCCGCCCGGGTAGCGCACCACCGTCACGCCCAACTCGCGGGTCAGCGCGAGCACGTCGGTGCGAAACCCGTCCTCGTCGGCAAGCGGGTGCCCGGGTTCGTACAGTCCGGTGTAGACACACCGCCCCATGTGCTCCACAAAGGAGCCGAAGGTGCGGCGGCGGACCGGGGCGACCACCGCGGTCGGGTCGAGGACGCAGGAAGCCGTGAGCATGTCAGCCAGTCCACCACGTCCGTGGTCGATAAGGCAGCATGATCGCATGAGGAATGTACTCGTCACCGGCGGCAGTCGAGGGATCGGCGCGGCCATCGTGCGCGCGTTCGCCGACAACGGGGATCGCATCGCCATCCATCACCGCGCGTCGCCCGACCTGGCCGAGGAGCTCCGGGCCGACCTGCCCGCCGCGGGCCACATCGTCGTAGACGGGGACGTTTCCGACCCGGCCGCGGTCAGCCGGTTCGTCTCGCGGGCGGCGAAGGAGTTCGGCGGGCTGGACGTCGTGGTCAACAACGCCGCGGTGTTCCCGCCGCACCCGATCGTCGCCACCTCGTACGAAGAGTGGCAGCAAGCGTGGCAGCACACCCTCGCCGTAAACCTGGTCGGCCCGGCCAACGTCTGCTGGTGCGCGGTGCGGCACATGCGCTCCGGTGGACGCATCGTGAACGTCTCGTCACGCGGCGCGTTTCGTGGTGAGCCCGACCAGCCCGCGTACGGAGCGAGCAAGGCCGGCCTCAACGCGCTCACCCAGTCCCTGGCGCTCGCACTGGGCCCGCAGGGCATCGCGGTGACCGCGGTGGCGCCGGGCTACGTCGAGACCGACATGACCAACGAGCACCTCAAGTCGCCGCGCGGGGAGGGGATCCGGGCGCAGAGCCCCTTCAACCGGGTGGCCCAGCCCGCGGAGATCGCCGCCGCCGTGTACTACCTCGCCTCGCCTGAGGCCGAGTGGGCCAGCGGCGCCGTCCTCGACCTCAACGGCGCCTCGTATCTGCGCTGAACCCGCCGCTCAGCGGGTGGACGACACCGGCGGGTTGTCGTTCATCCAGTTGTCGTCGGTACCGAGCATCCGGTGGGCGGCCTCGAGCCCGGTCAGCGCCGTACCGTAGGCGGCCACTTCCCGACGGACCACCCCGAGGCTCGGGAGGGGTCAGAACTCGACCGCGGCCTCGATCCGGCGAAGCTGGTGGCGGGCGAGGCCGAGGTTGGCCCGGGTCTTGCTCAGGGCGAGGTAGAGGAACAGCCCGTCCGTATTCCGCGTGCGCAGCGGGCGGATCAGGTGGTACTGCGTGTCCAGGGTGATCAGGATGTCCTCGATGCTGTCGTCGATCTGCAGCAGCTCCATCGCCCGCATCTCGGCCCGCACGACATCGGTGTTTCCGGCCGCGGCCACCGCCATGTCGAGCTCCGGCGAGCCGCCCGCGACGCCAAGGGTCATCCCGCTCGAGTAGTCGACGAGGGCGACACCCACGGCTCCCTCGATGCTCATCGCGTCCTTGATGGTGGTCTCTATCGAAGCCATTGCACGCCTACCCCAACTCTGCCTTGGCGCCCCCGGCAGCAGCGCCCGATCGGCTGGCAGCGTGGCACGGCGCGGCGCCCCAGCGCAGCAAAAGGTCCGACTTCTACCTGTCCGGACCGGCGGCCGCATCCGAAGGCGCATACCAGGCTACCCGTCTAACCAATTGCGAAAGTTGGCAAGTCATGAGATAAGAAAGTGCGATGCCATACCGCGCGGTGTCACCGGCCGAGGAGCGGACCCGTAGCGTGTCCCCTGGAGGGGTGGTCTCGTGAGCGCGCCGCTGTACCAGGTCAAGGCCGAGTTCTTCAAAACGCTGGGGCATCCGGCCCGGATCCGGGTGCTCGAGCTGCTGGCGATCCGGGAGCACGCGGTCTCCGAGCTGCTGCCCGAGGTGGGCATCGAG
The DNA here is from genome assembly GCF_011764545.1 of Phytohabitans flavus. Classification (GTDB taxonomy): domain Bacteria; phylum Actinomycetota; class Actinomycetes; order Mycobacteriales; family Micromonosporaceae; genus Phytohabitans; species Phytohabitans flavus. The sequence goes on from NZ_AP022870.1 coordinate 4,456,379, forward strand.
GCGGCGCACCTGTCGCAGCAGCTGGCGGTGCTGCGCCGGGCCAACCTGGTGGTCCCCCGGCGGGACGGTTCGGCGGTGTACTACTCGCTCGTCAGCCCCCAGGTGGCGGAGCTGCTCGCGGTTGCGCGGCGGATCCTCACCGAGGTCCTGACCAGCCAGGCCGAGCTGCTGGGCGACCTGCGGGCCGGGGCCGAGCCGAGCTAGCCAGACGCGAGGACGCCGCCGCCCGAAGGCGACGGCGTCCGTAGAGCGCGGCAGCTCAGCTGCCGTATACCTCGAACGTGAACAGTGAGTACCCCACCCTGTACCGCGGGCCGTGCCGTTGATCCGCACGTACCGACCCGAGGCAGCGAGCGCGGTGTTGTCGTCCTCACCACCGTTACCACCGGTCACCGACCGAACGGTGGTCCACGTCGTACCATTCGGCGACGTCTGGATCTGATACGCCGAACCGTACGCCGCCTCCCACACCAACCGGACCCGGTCGATGTTGTAGGTCTGGCCCAGGTCCACCTGAATCCACTGTGGATCTGAGAACGCGCTTGCCCACCGCGTCGTCGCCGAGCCATCCACCGCCAGCGACGCCGGGAACTCCGGTGCCTCCACACTGGACGCCGTCGCCGGCTTGTTCAGGGCGACGTTGGTGGCCACCGGCGGTTGGGGTTGGCCACCGCCGCCGAACACCTCGAACGTGAAGAGCGAGTAGCCCCATGCGGTGCCGCGGGCCGTGCCGTTGATCCGCACGTACCGACCCGAGGCGCCCAGCCCGGTGTTGTCGTCCTCACCACCGTTACCACCGGTCACCGACCGAACGGTGGTCCACGTCGTACCATTCGGCGACGTCTGGATCTGATACGCCGAACCGTACGCCGCCTCCCACACCAACCGCACACGATCGATGTTGTACGTCTGACCCAGATCCACCTGAATCCACTGTGGATCCGCAAACGCACTCGACCACCGCGTCGTCGCGGAGGCGTCCACCGCGTTCGACGCGGGGAACTCCGCCGTCTGGACGCTGGAGGCCGTCGCCGGCTTGTTCAGCGCGAGGTTGCCCGACTGGGGCGGCGTGGTGCCGCTGCCGATGGTGAACGAGTCGATGTCGAACAGGGACCCGGTAGCAGCGCCGGTGAACACCAGGAACAGGTTTTGCGTCCCGGCCGGCGGGGTGATCGTACCGGTGACGTCGGCCCAGGTCTCCCAGCCGCCGGTCGAGCCGACGGTCGCCGTACCGACCACCGGTCCGGTGGCCGAGCCGGTACGCAGCGAGATGGTGCCGCCGACGCCGGCCGACGCGACCCGCGCGGTGAACGACGTGGCCCCGCTCAGGTTGTACGGCGTGAACGAGATCCAGTCGCCGTTCTCGATGAATCCGACCGCGTTGCCACCCTGGGCCGACGGCTTCGCCACGGTGGTGGTGCCCTGCTGAGCGCTGAAGTGCTCGGCCTGGCGGGCCCGTGGCTGCATGACCGTCTGCGGCGAGGCCACCGGCGTGGTCGAGCCGACCGGCGTGTACTCGGCGACCATGACACCGAAGATGTTGGCGTTGGCGTCGTGCTCGCCGTCCACAGTGGTCTGGATCGTGCCCGAGCATCCGGTGGCGTTGCTCATCCCGTGACCGTGGCTGTCGTGGCCGAGGATGTAGTTGACCCGCACCCGGCTACAGTCGATGGTCGGTGCGTTCGGGTCGGTGACCGTCACCTGGAATGGGATGGCGTCACCGAAGTTGAACAGCCGACCGTTGAGTGGCTGGTTGAGCGTGACCGACGGCCGGCCGACCCCGATCACCACACTCGATGTGGCGCTGCGGCCGGTACTGTCCCGTACCGTCAGCGTGGCCGTGAACTCGCCGTTGCTGGTGTACGTGAACGCCGGGTTGGCCGCTGTCGAGTCGGTGCTGCCGTTGGTGGTGAAGTCCCACGCGTACGTGATCGGGTCGCCGTCCGGGTCACTGGAGCCGGCCGAGCTGAACTGCACGGTCAGCGGCGCGTTTCCGCTGATCGGGGTGGCGGACGCCAACGCGATCGGAGCGCGGCCGCCGCCCGTGTTGTACTCGATGCGGTACACGCCGGAGTTGGCGTCGCCGCCGAACCAGCCGGTGCCGTAGTCAAGCACGTACAGCGCGCCGTCCGGACCGAACTCCATGTCCATGACCTGCGTGCCGGTGTAGGCCGGGAAGGCGTCGATCGCACCGACGCCGCCGGTTGGGGTGACGGTGGCCGCCTTGATCCAGCGCCGGCCGAACTCGCCGAGGAACACCTTGCCGTCCATCGACGCCGGGAACTTCACGTCGGAGGCCAGCGAGGGGTTGTAGTTGTAGACCGGGCCGCCCATCGGCGAGAGGCTGCCGCAGCACAGCTCCGGCCGGTCCGTCCCGCCGCCGTACGGCAGCCACGCCGCCTGGGACGGCGGCAGCTGGGTGATGCCAGTGTTGTTGGGCGAGTTGTTCACCGGTCCGCCGGCGCAGTTGAACGCGGCACCGGAGGGACCGGACGGGAACGTGAAGTCGACGTACGGGGCGTTGCGGTTCGAGCAGTACGGCCAGCCGTAGAAGCCGGGCTGGGTGATGCGCTCGAACGAGACCGTGCCCGACGGCCCGCGGGTGGGGCTGGCGGTGCCGGCGTCCGGCCCGTAGTCGCCGAGGTAGACCGTGCCGGTCGCCTTGTCGACGCTCATCCGGAACGGGTTGCGGAAGCCCATCGCGTAGATCTCGGGGCGGGTGTTGGCGGTGCCGGGCGCGAACATGTTGCCCGCCGGGATGCTGTAGCCGCCGGTGGCGCCCGGCCTGATCCGCAGCACCTTGCCGCGCAGGTCGTTGCTGTTGCCGGAGGTGCGCTGCGCGTCGAACGCGGGGTTGCGGTCGGCCCGCTCGTCGATCGGCGTGTACCCACTGGAGTCGAACGGGTTGGTGTCGTCCCCTGTGGACAGGTAGAGGTTGCCGGCCGCGTCGAAGTCGATGTCACCGCCGACGTGGCAGCACATGCCGCGGCTGGCCGGCACGTCGAGGACCGTGACCGCCGACGCCGGGTCCAATGTGAAGTCGGCGTTGACCGTGTACCGGGCCAGCTTGGTGAAGCCGTTGAACGGGGCGAACTGTGCCGGGGTACCGGTCGCTGGCGCACCGCCGCCAGGCGTGGAAAGCGGCGGGGAGTAGTACACGTAGACCCAGCGGTTGCTCGCGAAGTTGGGGTCTGCCTTGATGCTCTGGAGCCCCTCCTCGTCCGAGGTGTAGACGGGGATGGTCAGCGCGATCTTGGTGTTGCCGGCCACGTCCGTGTACCGGATCGTGCCGTCGCGCGACGTGTGCAGCACGCCCCGGTTCGGCAGGACGGTCAGGCCCATCGGCTCACCGGTCTCGGCGACGCCCTTGGCCAGCGTCACCTGGTTGTAGCCGGCCTGAGGGGGCTGGCCGGTCGAGCAGTTGCCGGTGCCCTGCGCCGCGTACCGGATGCCGCCGAGCAGGTGGGTGCGGAAGTTGGCCTCGGCGTAGCTCTCGGTGGTGTGGCCCATGCCGGTGTACCAGGAGCGGCCGCCGTCGTAGCCGCGGCACCAGGCGATCGGGTGGTCGCCACCCATCGAGCCGCCCGTGTACGTGCTCTCGTCCAAAGTGGCCAGGACGTGCACCTGCGAGCGCGGGTTGGTGCGGTAGTTGTACCACTCGTCGAGCCGGTTCCAGGCCACGGGCAGGCCGGCGGTCGACGGGTGGGTGGTGTCCTCGATCCGCACGGTGGCGTTCTGGTTCGCCGGGTGGCTGGCGAAGTACGCGCCGACCAGGTTGCCGTACCAGGGCCAGTCGTACTCGGTGTCGGACGCGGCGTGGATACCCGCGTACCCACCGCCACCCCGGATGTAGTTCTCGAACGCCGTCTGCTGGGCGGCGTTGAGCACGTCCGCCGTGGTGGAGAGCCAGATGACCGCCTGGAAGCGGGCCAGGTTGGTGGCGTTGAACTGGGCGGCGTCCTCAGTGGCCTCGACGGTGAAGTTGTTCTGGGCGCCGAGCTGCTGGATCGCCGCGATGCCGGTGGGGATCGAGTCGTGCCGGAAGCCGGCCGTCTTACTGAAGATCAGGACGTTGAAGTCCGCTGCGGCCTGTGCCGGGACCGCGTTGAAGCCGACTGCGGCCATGACCATGGCGACGCAGAGGGCCAATCTTCGGAACATGATCGGGTCTCGCTTCCTGTCGTACGACTTGCAGACAGGCGTGCGCCGATCACGCCACGACACCGACGAGCCCTCCCCGCCGCCCCGTTGGCGGCGCCCAGAGAGCGCTTTCGCGACATCGTGCCGAAATATTGCACCGACATCGATGTCTTCGTCAATAGTCAGGCGGCCGGCTGCCGTAACTTTTGTTAGTGCCGACAAAAGGCCCAGCGTCACCCACAGTGGGCATGGGCGCCTTGAACCCCTCCGGCAGGGTCTGGCCGCGTTCGCGCGGACTGCGTGTCCGCGCACTATCCATAGAGGACGATGGCTCTGGTCGACGTGCATGGAAAGTCGTCTGGAGCCCGAAAAAAGTTCACGTGACGGCTATCGGCGACTGGTCTGCTGGCCTGCGGATGTCGAAGATCGACATCGTTTAGGAGGACGTACCGTCATGAGATCCGTACGTATCCGACTCGGCCGCGCCAGCGCGGTCCTGGCCGCTGCGGCAATCGCCGCGGCGGTGTTCCCCGGCGCTGTCGCGCAGGCCGCGGACACCGAGTACCTCGTAAACCCGAGCTTTGAGCAGCCTGGCAGCAACGCGGCCCAGCCGACCGGTTGGCAGGCCGCGCTGCTGGATGGCGAGACCAGCCCGTTCCGGCTCGTGACCCAGACGTTCAACGCCGCTGGGCAGTTCCCGCCGCCGGCGCCGGTGCCGGATGGACAGTTCGCGCTGGAGGTGTTCTGGCAGGTTGGTTCCAACCTGGGCCAGCTGGGCGTGGGCACCCGCCAGACGGTGAACGTGCCGGCCTCGAACGACCTGACCTTCAGCTACGACGCCGTGCAGACGTTCTACGCCGACTCCCGCGCCGTTTCCTGGGGCGGCGCGGTGGCCGAGGTGGAGTTCACCGCGGGCGGCCAGACCAACAAGCTGCGGTACTTCAACATGAACTCGCGGCCCGACTACAGCGGTCTGCCCACGGACTCGGCGACGACCAAGTACATCATCGGCGAGCAGTTCAGCGGCAGCGGCGTGTGGCTGTCCAACTCCCGTGACCTGGACGCGGACATCGCCACCAAGTTCGGCGTGTCCAACTTCACCATCACCGCGGTGACCGTTGGCAACCTCCAGAACCGCATCGCCACCTCGCCGTTCTCCAACATGACCAGCTACTTCGACAACGTGCACCTGACCAAGGCCGAGGTCGAGGCGCCGGAGGTTCCGGTGTCGGTGTCGGCGCAGTCGCGTTGTATCGCGGGTAAGGCTTACGTGGCCGTGTCGGCGCGTAACGACCACAACGCGCCGGTGTCGTTCGAGGTGGAGTCGGCGTTCGGCGCGAAGTCGTTCACGGATGTGGCGGCTGGTGCTAGCGGCTACCAGTCGTTTGCTACCCGGCAGGTGTCGGTGGGCGCGGGTTCGGTGACGGTTACCGCTACTGGCACGGTGGGCGGTCAGGCGGCGACCACGGTCGTCACGGCTGACTACCCGGCTATCAACTGCGCCTGATCCCCCCTTTTTGTTGGTTACGAATCAGAGTTCGGAGATTTGTATGAACGTTCGTAAGAACAGGTGGCTGGCCGCGGCTGGTGCCGCCGGCGCCGTCCTGGCCCTCGCCACCCCCGCAGTCGCCGCGCCTGGTGACAGCGACGATGTGCGGGTCACGGTCGACATCGAGGAGATCCGCGAGCCCGGCGTCCTGGCGATGTCGATCGCGGCTGACTCGGTCGCTCTGGCCGAGAACGGCTCGACCCTGCTGGTCCGCCAGTTCACCGGCACCCTCCCCGCCGTCACCGTCACCGACACCCGCACCGCCGAAGAAGTACCCGACGGCGCCGCCTGGGCCGTACTGGGCAGCGCCACCGACTTCACCGGCGACAACGGCCAGGCCCCGATCAGCGCCGGCCACCTCGGCTGGACCCCGAACCTGATCGACGGCGGCGAAACCGGCCTCGTCTCCGAAGGCGAAGAAGTCGTCACCGTCCTAGACGAACCCACCCAGCCCGGCAACAACGTCGGCCTCGTCGACCAGGAACTGCTCGTCTCCACCTTCGACTCCGAAACCGTCACCGGAGACTCCTACACCGTCAACGCCAACCTGTTCCTGCGCGCCCCGGTAGAGGTCGCCGCCGGCGCCTACACCTCGACGCTCACCCTCTCCCTGTTCGAATAACCAAACCGGTCGGGGGCCGCTCCGGCGGCCCCACCACCCATGCGGTTAAGGTGTGGGCATGAAGCCCTCGACCGTCGTCCTCTCGTTGCCCGTCACGGAGCTCGACAGGTCGCTGCTCTTCTATCGCGATGGGCTGGGCTTGGCCACATCCGGCATCGACGAGGGCATCATCGCGTTCGAGCTGCCAAACCTGTCGCTATTCCTTGTCGACCACCGTGAGTACGCGAAGTACACGACTCGCGCGGGCGTCCCGTCGGCCAGCACTCCCGCAGCGGGCGCGTGCATCATCTCGTGCGCGATCGGCAGCAAGCAGGAAGTCGACGACACCCTCGCGCGCGCCACAGCGGCAGGCGGATCAGTCTCCACACCGGCCGGCGACCACGACGGCTCATACATGGGCTACTTCAGCGATCCCGATGGCCACCTGTGGGAGCTCGTCTCCAACACCCGCACCGAAGCAGCCGCAGCGCAAGAGTGAGCCTGCGGTCATTGGGGTCTGCCGCAATCTCCTCTACGGATCTATCCACGTTGGAGATTTGAGCTACCGCGACGTCCGCGGTGGTCCGGACCGCTGCTCCCGCGGCCTCACCCTCCGCGCTTCACAACCACCCAACCCGCCACCGGCGTGCCGGCATTCGGGGGCGGCCCGCTGACGGTCCAGGGCAAGAGGTAAGCGCGCCAACCGCATTTGCTCTGCTTCCCAGTAGGAACCACTTCGCCTCCCACGACCGAGCGGCGACGCTTCCTCCAGGGAAGCAGAGCAAGCGCGACAAGAGGCCGATCACGGCCGATGGCCCGCACTTTCCTTGATCGACGCAAGCAGCGCCATACTGCGCCTCGATCGTGGCGAAAAATTGCCCCTCCAGGGGCAGAGAATCGCCACGGACGACCAGAGCACCTACCGATCAAGGCCACGCCCGCTCCGACAGGGCCGACCATAGCCCTGATCTGCGCGATGGGATCGAAGCACGCAGCGATCGTGGTATTTAGCTGCTGCTATAGGCACAGCCAAATACCACGATCTGCTGGATGGCGTCGGTCCACTGCCGATCGAGGGAACAAGCGGTCATTGCCGGCGGCCTGCCGGTGCCGCTACGCGCCAGGGATCGCGACCGGCGTCCTTCACGTGCTCGCCGCTTTAGGCCTGCCTCCTGGATCTTGCCGGCCACGGCGGCCTACCCCGGGGGTTTGGTTGTGTAGCGCGGAGGGTGAGGCCGCGGGAGCAGCGGTCTGGACCACCGCGGACGTCGCGGTAGCTCAAATCTCGACCTGGCAATGAATCCGCAGCCACTATGGACGGACTCGCTGACACCCGATGGACTCGCGGCGGCCGCGTAATGAACCCGCAACCACCATTGTGGACGGACTGGCTGGCACCCGATGGGCTTGCGGCGACCGTGCTACGAAGCCTCTTGGGGGGTTCCGGCGTTCGCGGACTCTCGGGCCTCGGCCCGGCCTTCCTCGCGGGCTTGGGCGAGCAGGTCGGTGAGCCGGCGCTTGCGGCGGCGGATGATGGTCCGGGCGGCGAAGACCAGGGCGACGAGGATGGCGACGAGGGCCAGTTGCGGCCAAGGGACCGTCCACAGTGTCACGGTGGCCGAGGCGGGCCGGATCTCGGCGCCGGTCGGGCCGCCGTCGACGACGGCGGGGGTCAGGTCGACGGTCGTGCGGAGGCGGCCCAGTGTCCGGACGCCGCCGATGCTGATGTCGAACTTCCGGTTGCCGCCGGGAAGTATCTGCTGCGCCACGTCGGCCTGCGCATCGTGGCCGGTCAGGCCGAACAGCTCGCCCGTCGCCACCCGGCCGGTGCCGGTCACGGCGACGTTGCCGGCGTTCGTGGTGGTGTATGTGACCCTGACCGTGCCGGCCGCGAAGGGGTTCCACGACCCGTGATACGTGGCGGCGAGGTCCTTGACAGCCAGCGCGGCCGTGACCGTGCCGCTGACGCGCATCATGACGCGGAAGCCGACGCGGCTCTCCACCGCGACCGTCCCCGAGGCGCTGTTGACCGTCGCCGCGATGCCGGCGGGGTGGTCGCCCGGCGTGGCGTCGCGGGGCACCGTGATGGTGAAAGGTACGACCGTCGTACCCTTAGCCGCGACCGACACCTTCTCCTGGATTTTGACCCAGGTCCCGCCGTCCACCGACTTGCGGCTGGACGGGAGCATGTTGAAGCGGCCCTTGTCGGTGAGGTATCCGTCGGCCGCTTTGAGCGAGAAGACAGCCGGGCGGTCGCTGAAGTTGCGGACCGCCAGGCGTTCGGTGACCACCTGGCCCGGGTCGAGCGTGTGCTCCACCCACCGGCGCCCGTCCGGGCCCTGCTGGTTGGCGGGCTGGACCGCCCAGGTGAGTGTCGGACTTGTCGGCTCCGCTCTGGCACCGGCGGGCGCGATCGGCACGGTGACGAGCACCGCGGCGAGCACGGCGAGCAGCCGCGGCAAGGTTCGGATCATGGCAAGTCCTCCGGGCAGGGTGGTGGGGGGCCGCCGGAGCGGCCCCCACCGGTTTGGCTTATTCGAACAGGGAGAGGGTCAGCGTCGAGGTGTAGGCGCCGGCGGCGACCTCTACCGGGGCGCGCAGGAACAGGTTGGCGTTGACCGTGTAGGAGTCACCTGTCACGGCCTCGGAATCGAACGTCGACACGAGCAGTTCTTGGTCGACGAGGCCGACGTTGTTGCCGGGCTGGGTGGGTTCGTCTAGGACGGTGACGACTTCTTCGCCTTCGGAGACGAGGCCGGTTTCGCCGCCGTCGATCAGGTTCGGGGTCCAGCCGAGGTGGCCGGCGCTGATCGGGGCCTGGCCGTTGTCGCCGGTGAAGTCGGTGGCGCTGCCCAGTACGGCCCAGGCGGCGCCGTCGGGTACTTCTTCGGCGGTGCGGGTGTCGGTGACGGTGACGGCGGGGAGGGTGCCGGTGAACTGGCGCACGAGCAGGGTCGAGCCGTTCTCGGCCAGGGCGACCGAGTCAGCCGCGATCGACATGGCCAGGACGCCCGGCTCGCGGATCTCCTCGATGTCCACGGTGACGCGGACGTCGTCGCTGTCACCCGGCGCCGCCACCGCCACGGACGGGGTGGTGAGGGCCAGGACGGCGCCGGCGGCACCGGCGGCGGCCAGCCACCTGTTCTTACGAACGTTCATACAAATCTCCGAACTCTGATTCGTAACCAACAAAAAAAGGGGGGATCAGGCGCAGTTGATAGCCGGGTAGTCAGCCGTGACGACCGTGGTCGCCGCCTGACCGCCCACCGTGCCAGTAGCGGTAACCGTCACCGAACCCGCGGCCACGGACACCTGCCGGGTGGCGAACGACTGGTAGCCGCTGGCACCAGCCGCCACATCCGTGAACGACTTGGCACCGAACACCGACTCCACCTCAAAGCCCACCGGGCCGGTGTGGTCGTTACGCGCGGAGACGGCTACGTAGGCCTTACCCGCGATACAACGCGACTGCGCCGACACCGTCACCGGAACCTCCGGCTGGGCGGCACCGAACGAGAGGGTGAGGACGGCCGGGTTGTGGTCGGCCACCTTGTGCCCGTCGTTGGTCAGGTAACGGTCGGCGTAGTCGGTGCTGATCGGCGCGTACCGGAAGTCGGCAACCGCGTCGTCCAGCCCGTCCGTGACCAGCACGTGGTCGAGCGTCTGAAGCGCGCCCTGGTAGTGCGAGCTGTAGCGGAACTCCGCCGGCGCGCTGCCCCACAGGTTGGTCAGGCTGCTGCCGGTCTGGAGCGCGGCCAGCGGCGGCTCGAACTCGAACTGGTTGAGGTCACCGAGCACGATCACCTCGCGGCCGGCCGTCTCCAGCGCCGCCACCTGGTCCCGCAGGCGGTTCGCCTGCTGAAGCTGGCAGGCGCCCGACGCGCCGGAGCCACCCTTGGACTTGAAGTGGTTGTTGACGATGGTGAACTGCTCGCCGGCCACCGTCACGTCGATCGCCAGCGGCGGGCGGTCGTAAGCCCGGCCGGAGTCGTCGCAGCCGGCCGTGGTCCGGTCGAACTGGCGCACGTTGGCCACCGAGACCCCGTCCTTGACGAGGTAACCGACGTCGATGCTGCGGGAGTCGTTACCCTCCTGGAGGTACGCGGTGTACCCACCGAGGGTCGCGGCCAGGTCCTGGAGCACCGCCAGGTTGTAGACCTCCTGCACGGCCACGATGTCGGGCCGCTTGAGCAGGTCGTCGATCGCGTCCGCCAGGCGGGCCTTCTTCTCGTTGTACTCGGCCTGGCTGACCGGGGACAGGTCGAGCTCGACGCCAACCGGGAAGTAGTTGAGCACGTTGAACGAGACCACCCGGAACTGGCCGGCGGTGGTCGCCGCGAGGCCGTTGTACGGGTAGGCGATCGGGCCCTTCACCACGGTCGGCATCGCACCGGGCTGGGGCATGAGCTTGTAGTGACCGAACGAGAAGGCCAGCGGTCCGGTCGCGTTGCGCACCTCGTCGAACAGGTCCGCGGTCACGTAGGTGCTGGACTTCGGCGCCTTGTGCGGGTTGACCGGGTTGCCGGCGCCAGCGTCGGCGTCCAGCGCGAGCAGCGAGGCCGGCAGCGGCTCACCCTCGAGGATCCGGTCACGGGTGGTGCCCGGCGTAACGAAGGTCTCGCCGAACTTGTTGGTGCCGCCCGAGTTGAGGGTGGACACCGGCAGAGTCACCAGCATGTTCTCCAGCGACTCGTAGTACGCCTTGTCCGCACCCTGGGTCTCGGCCCGAGTCTGGTCGATGACGACCGGCGCGGGCACGGCGGCGGTACCGGTCTTGGTCGGCTCCTGGCCGATCTGCTCGGCGATCTCGGTCAGGCCGAACTTCTCCTTGACCTGGCCGGTCACCCGCACCACGTCACCGGGCTGGTACGCCGTCGGGTTATCGACGAACCCGACGAAGATGCCCTCGGAGGTGGCCGGGTTGCTGTCGGCGTCAGCCGGCAGCGACTGGATGTAGATGCCCCGGTCCTCCGGGTACGTCCGGTCGTAGTCCGCGCCGACCTCGTTGTCGATGCCGGTGACGACACCCTGCACGGTGACCGTCTGGTTGAGGCACCGCGAGGAGAAGCCGCTGCCCTGGATACCGCTGATCTTCGCGCAGTCCGCCGGGGCTCCGGGTCGGTCGGGGTCTCGTTCACCCCGCCCTTGGTCAGCTCGACGTCGTCGAAGTAGCTGGTCATGTTGGAGAACGGCGACGTGGCGATACGGTTCTGGAGGTTGCCGACCGTCACCGAGGTGATGGTGAAGTTGGACACGCCGAACTTGGCGGCGATGTCCGCGTCCAGATCCCGCGAGCTCGACACCCAAATGCCGTTGTCGGCGAACTGCTGACCGATGATGTACTTCGTCGTCGCCGAGTCCGTCGGGACACCGCTGTAGTCAGGCCGCGAGCCCTTGTTGAAGTACCGCAGCTTGTTGGTCTGACCACCCGAGGTGAACTCGACCTCGGCCACCGCGCCGCCCCACGACACGGCACGAGAGTCGGCGTAGAACGTCTGCACCGCGTCGTAGCTGAAGAACAGGTCGTTCGCCGACGGCACGTTCACCGTCTGCTTCACACCCGTGCCCAGCACGCCCATCGCGGAACCGACCTGCCAGAACACCTCCAGCCCGAACTGCCCATCCGGAACCGGCGCCGGCGGCGGGAACTGACCGGCGGCGTTGAAGGTCTGGGTCACCAGCCGGAACGGGCTGGTCTCACCCTCCAGCAGCGCCGTCTGCCAACCGGTCGGCTGCGCCGCGTTGCTGCCAGGCAGCTCGAAGCTCGGGTTCTGCAGGAACTCGGTCCCCGCGGCCTGTGCGACAGCGCCCGGCAGCATGGCGGCGGCCACAGCGGCGGCGGCGGTCACGGTAGCGACCCGCCGGCCGGCCCGACCCAAGCCGAGTCTCTTGTAGAGGGATCTCATAACCAAGCGTTCCTCCTCATTAGAGATCCGGACAACGCGATCCGGATCTTGCCCAGCCAATCGACTCGGGGTAGCCATAAAACAAAATCTCGCCGGACGCCAACCGACGATCCGGCACTTTGCGGCCTCCGTGGGCAATTATTTGGTGCCTTAGGCACTTTGCCCGCTTCGGAATCGTTGGTCCGAGACACCCCCGGACACGCCCGCGTCGCGGTCGACGTTTAGCCGGACGAGATCGGGGAACCCCGCACCGCCGTAGCACAGGCGGACCACGGGGGTGGATACGTGACGAGGATCGAGCCGCGGCCGAGCCCGCTGGCGGGCCGGCCATGGCCGGTGCGGGAGGAGATTCGAGGCTCGTTCCTGGGCCATACGCTCCGCTCCACCGACGCCAAGCAGATCGGCATCATGTACGGCGTCACCGCGTTCGCGTTCTTCATGATCGGCGGACTGATGGCGATGCTCATGCGCGGCGAACTGGCCCGGCCGGGGCTCCAGTTTCTGTCGCCGGAGCAGTACAACCAGCTGTTCACCATCCACGGCACGATCATGTTGCTGCTATTCGCGACACCGATCGTGTTCGCCTTCGCGAACTTCGTCGTGCCGATCCAGATCGGCGCGCCGGACGTGGCCTTTCCCCGGCTCAACGCGCTCGCCTTTTGGCTGTTCGCGTTCGGCGGCGCGCTCGTCGTCGCGGGCTTCCTCACGCCGGGTGGCGCCGCCGACTTCGGCTGGACGGGCTATACGCCGCTGTCGACCGCCAGGCACTCGCCCGGCGTGGGCGGCAACATGTGGATTGTCGGCCTCGTGATATCCGGCTTCGGCACGATCATCGGCGCGGTCAACATCATCACGACGATCGTGATCCTGCGGGCCCCGGGCATGACCTTCTTCCGGATGCCGATCTTCACCTGGAACATCCTGCTCACGGCCATCATGGTGATCATGGTGTTTCCGCTGCTGGCCGCCGCCCTGCTGGCGCTGCTCGCGGACCGGGTGATCGGCGCGCACGTCTACGACGCGACGAGCGGCGGGTCACTGCTGTGGCAGCATCTCTTCTGGTTCTTCGGCCATCCAGAGGTATACATAATAGCGTTACCGTTCTTCGGCATCATCAGCGAGGTCATCCCGGTCTTCGCCCGCAAGCCGATCTTCGGGTACAAGGGACTCATCGCCGCCACCATCGCGATCACGCTGCTGTCGATGAGCGTGTGGGCGCACCACATGTTCGCCACCGGCCAGGTGCTGCTGCCGTTCTTCAGCTTCCTGAGCTTCCTGATCGCGGTACCGACCGGCATCAAGTTCTTCAACTGGATCGGGACCCTGTGGCGGGGGCAGATCACGTTCGAGACCGCGATGCTCTTCGCCCTCGGGTTCCTGGTCACCTTCCTGCTCGGGGGCTTGTCCGGGGTGTTGCTCGCGTCACCGCCGGTCGACTTCCACGTCACCGACTCGTATTTCGTGGTCGCCCATTTCCACTACGTCCTGTTCGGCACCATCGTTTTCGCGGTCTACGCGGGGATCTATTTCTGGTTTCCCAAGGCGACCGGCCGGATGATGGACGAACGGCTCGGGCGGGTGCATTTCTGGCTTACGCTTATCGGCTTCCACGCCACCTTCCTGGTACAGCACTGGCTGGGTGCCGAGGGCATGCCGCGCCGCTACGCGGACTACCACCAGAGCGACGGGTTCACCACGCTCAACACGATCTCCACGATCGGCTCGTTCGTGCTCGGCGCCTCCACGCTGCCGTTCCTGTACAACGTGTGGAAGTCCTACCGGTACGGCGCGGTCGTGACCGTCAACGACCCGTGGGGCCACGGCAACTCCCTCGAATGGGCCACCACCTGCCCGCCGCCGCTGCGCAACTTCGACCGGATGCCCAGGATCCGCTCGGAACGACCCGCGTTCGACATGAAGTTTCCCGAGCTGGCGTCCTATGACCACGAGCCCATCCGACCGGCCGAGGACGGCGCGGATCCGGTGGCCGGCGAGACCGAAGGTGAGGTGTACGGGGAGGAGGACCACCCCGAGGAGCAGCACCGCTGACCCAGCGCCCAACGTTGTCCCGCGGTCGTACTGTGGCTTCGCTACCGGTACGGAAGGGGCGGGCCATGAGTCTGTTCGATCGGTTCAAGCGGATCCCCGATCCGGTCGAGGGGACCGCCCAGGTGGTATCGGCCACGGGAGCGCCCGACGGCCACGGCTCGGCGGCCTGCGGGATGCACCTGGTGCTGACGATCCCGGGCGTGCCCGCGTTCGCCGTGCAGGGCACGTACCTGGTGAAGATGGCCAAGTGGCCGGCGCCCGGCATGGTGCTGCCGATCGTGGCGTCCCGCGCGGACCCGCGACGGTTCAAGATCCGCTGGGATCAGGTGCCGACCGGCCGGCAGTCCGGCGCGGCGCAGGCCGCCCGGCTCGCCGAGACGTTGAACGCACAGGGCGGCACGTGGCAGCAGCCACCGTCCAATGTGTCCCTCGACGGCGCGGTGTACGTGAACGGCCGCCCAGCCTCACCCGCCGAGGCTGAGCAGATCGCCGGCATGCTCGGCGTAACGCTCCCCGGCACCGGCACGCCCGCCTCACCCGGCGGTGCGGGGCAGGACCGGCTCGCCCGGCTGGAGCGGCTCGCCGCGCTGTACCAGTCCGGCGCGCTCTCCGCCGCCGAGTACGAGCGGCTCAAGGCCGAGATCCTCAACGGCTGAGCCGGCGGGACCAATGGCCCTGTCCGTGGTGGCACCTCTCGATCAGGCTGATTGCGGCCCTGGCGACCCCAACCTGCGAGAGGCTTGCATCCATGGAGACGACCCTGGAGACGGCGGCGCCGCTGAGCGAGGCGGAGCTGGCGCGACTGGACGCGTACTGGCGAGCGGCGAACTACCTCACCGTCGGCCAGATCTACCTGCTCGACAACCCGCTGCTGCGCGAGCCGCTGCGCCCGGAGCACATCAAGCCCCGGCTGCTGGGGCACTGGGGCACCAGCCCCGGCCTCAGCCTGATCTACGCGCACCTCAACCGCACGATCGTCGCCCGCGACCTGAACGCGATCTACATCGCCGGCCCCGGTCACGGCGGCCCGGCGATCGTGGCGAACACCTGGCTGGAGGGCACCTACAGCGAGCTCTACCCGTCGGTGTCCCAGGACGAGCCCGGCATGGCGCTGCTGTTCCGGCAGTTCTCGTTCCCCGGCGGCATTCCGAGCCACGTGGCGCCGGAGGTGCCCGGCTCGATCCACGAGGGCGGCGAGCTGGGGTACTCGTTGATGCACGCGTACGGCGCCGCGTTCGACAACCCGGACCTGCTGGTCGCCTGCGTGGTCGGCGACGGCGAGGCTGAGACAGGCCCGCTCGCCACGAGCTGGCTCTCCAATGTCTTCCTCAACCCGGCCCGGGACGGCGCGGTACTGCCGATCCTGCACCTGAACGGGTACAAGATCGCCAACCCGACGGTGCTCGACCGGATCCCGCAGGACGACCTGCTCGCGCTGATGCGGGGCAACGGCTACGAGCCGTACGTGGTGGCAGGGGACGAGCCCGCCGCTGTGCACCAGCTGCTGGCCGCCACGCTCGACCGGGCCCTGGACGAGATCGCCGCGATCCAGCGGCACGCCCGCACCACCGGCGACACCACCCGCCCCCGCTGGCCGATGATCGTCCTGCGTACCCCCAAGGGCTGGACCGGACCAGCCACAGTGGACGGTAAGCAGGTCGAGGGGACGTACCGGGCCCACCAGGTGCCCCTCTCGGCGGTACGCAGCAACCCCGCCCACCTCGCCGAGTTGGAGGCGTGGCTGCGCTCGTACCGTCCGGAGGAGCTCTTCGACGCCACGGGTGCCCCGGTCGCCGAGCTGACCGCGCTGCCGCCGACCGGTGACCGCCGGATGAGCGCCAACCCGCACGCGAACGGCGGGGTGATCCTGCGCGACCTCGTCCTGCCGGACTTCCGCGAGTACGCGGTCGAGGTCGTCCAGGCGGGCGACTCCACGTCCGAGGCGACCCGGGTGCTCGGCGACTGGGTACGCGACGTGATCCGGGCGAACCCTGACCGGTTCCGGCTCTTCGGCCCGGACGAGGTCGCCTCCAACCGGCTCGGCGCCGCGTTCGAGGTGACCGACCGGACGTTCCTCGGCGAGCTGCGCGACGGCGACGACCACCTCGCCACCGACGGCCGCGTGATGGAGGTGCTCTCCGAGCACCTGTGCCAGGGCTGGCTCGAGGGCTACCTGCTCACCGGCCGACACGGCATCTTCACCAGCTACGAGGCGTTCATCCACATCATCGACGCGATGTTCAACCAGCACGCCAAGTGGCTCAAGGTGACCCGGGACATCCCGTGGCGGCGGCCGGTCGCCTCGCTGAACTATCTGCTCTCCTCGCACGTGTGGCGGCAGGACCACAACGGCTTCTCGCACCAGGACCCCGGCTTCATCGACCACGTCGTCAACAAGAAGGCCGAGGTCGTCCGGGTCTACCTCCCGCCGGACGCCAACACGTTACTGTCCACTATGGATCACTGCCTGCGCAGCCGCCACTACGTCAACGTCGTGGTCGCCGGCAAGCAGAAGGCGCCGAACTGGCTGTCGATGGAAGACGCCATCCTGCACGCCACCCGCGGCCTGGGCATCTGGGACTGGGCCAGCAGCGACTACGGCCAGGTGCCCGACGTGGTGCTGGCGTGCGCCGGTGATGTACCCACCCTGGAGACCGTCGCCGCCGCCGACCTGCTGCGCCGGCACCTGCCCGACCTCAAGGTCCGCGTCGTGAACGTGATCGACCTGATGCGGCTCCAGCCGGAAAGCGAACACCCGCACGGGCTGTCGGACCGCCAGTTCGACACCGTCTTCACCACCGACCGGCCGATCATCTTCGCCTACCACGGCTACCCGTGGCTCATCCACCGCCTGACCTACCGGCGCACCAACCACGAAAACCTGCATGTGCGCGGGTACAAGGAGGAAGGCACCACGACGACGCCGTTCGACATGGTGATGCTCAACGACCTCGACCGCTTCCACCTTGTCATCGACGTCATCGACCGCGTACCCGGCCTGGCCGCCCGGGCCGCCCACACCCGGCAGGCGATGGTCGACGCCCGGCAGCGCTGCCGCGACTACACGCGCCGCTACGGCGAGGACGCCCCGGAGATCACCGAGTGGCGCTGGACCCACCCGGAGTCCGAAACCAACCCCTGACCCGCGGGGCGGGAGCTAAGACGCCTCCGAAACGGACGCCGGGTCGGCGATGGACCGCCTGGTCGAGGAGGGCCGGATCAGCCTCGTGTACCACCGGTCGCGATCCTCGACCACTGCTCGACAAACCGCTACTCGTCGCGATCGGGCTGTGGCAGCAAGACGGGCATGAGCCATTTGGCATCGCGAGGGCTGCCAGGCTCAGGTATTCTTCCTGGGCTGGTAGATGCTACCGAGGTGGAGAGGCGCTGCGACGGACCACGGTTCGCCACGCTCTACCCCGGCTCTCGATCAAGAAGGGCGCCTTCTCGTAGAGGAGGCGCCTCGTGATTGACGGCGTGGTGGTGGGACGGGTGGCAGCGGTGCTGCGCTACCCGGTCAAGTCGATGGCCGCTGAGCCTGTCGAGCAGGTTGACGTGTCGTGGCACGGCCTGTCCGGAGATCGACGGTGGGCGTTCGTGCGCCCCGACATGCACAGCAACGGATTTCCCTGGTTGACGTTGAGGCACCGCAACGACCTGAACGACTACCACCCATGTTGGGTGGAGCCGGAGAGCCCGGATAGGTCCTCACTCGTGGTCCATACACCGACCGGCGACCAATTCGACGTCACCGCGCCGGCCCTCGCGGCCGAGCTCGGCGCCGGCGTCCGGGTGATGAAGCTGGACCGCGGAGCGTTCGACACCTTACCGCTCTCGCTGATCACCACACGCACCGTCAAGAGCCTCGAAACGCTGCTCGGGACCGAGTTGAACGTACGGCGGTTCCGGCCGAACCTGGTGATCGAGGCCTTCAGTGCCGCCCCATTTCCCGAGGACGAGTGGGTCGGACGGGCCTTGACGGTCGGGACGGCGGGGATGCGTATCGATGGTCGCGACAAGCGGTGCGTTGTCGTCAACATCGATCCGGTCACCGGCCGCCGTAGTCCAGCGGTGCTGCGCACTATTGCCGCTCACCGGGACACACGTCTGGGCGTGTACGCGTCGACGACCCGTCCCGGGCACGTGGCGGTCGGGGATCCCGTTGTTCTACACCCAGGACCCCCGGCAAAGTCGATAGGTGATGCCGAGCAGTGCCAGTGGGCGGGTGCCGTCGCGGGCGTGGTGCCGGTTGGCGGCGGCGATGTTGGTGATGCCGGCGACGCATAGCGCGCTGACGGTGGCGTTGCGTAGAGCGGCCATGACCTCGGGTCCGGTGCCGGTGCGTATCTGGCTGCGTAACACTCACCGTTCTGCCTTCCCACGTCGAGATCCGTCAGCGACGGCATGGATTCGCGGCGGCGAGCTGGTGCGGCGTCTTCGCTACTGTCGGCCGCGAAGGTTCCCTATCCGGCTGACCGAGATCGATTAGCCTGCCAGGGTGACCTTTTCGATCGTCGCCCGGTCCGCCGACGGCCAGCTGTACGGCGTCGCTGTGGCAAGCAAGTTCCTCGCGGTCGGCGCCGTCGCGCCGGCCGCCGAGCCCGAGGTCGGCGCGCTCGCCACGCAGGCGCACGCCAACCTCGCGTACCGCCCGCAGGGCCTTGCCCTGCTCCGCACCGGGGTGGCCGCCGCGGACGTGGTCGCCGGGCTCGTCGCCGCGGATCCGGGGCGGGCGCAGCGGCAGCTCGGGGTGGTCGGCGCGGCAGGTGACGGCGCGACGTTCACCGGCGGCGACTGCCCCGCTTGGGCGGGCGGTGCCGCCGGGCCCGGCTGGGCGGCACAGGGCAACATCCTCGCCGGCCCGCAGGTGATCGACGCGATGCGGGACGCCTGGCTCGACGAGGCCACCGGCGAGCCGTTCGCCGCCCGGCTCCTCGCCGCGCTCCACGCCGGGGACCAGGCCGGCGGTGACCGGCGCGGGCGGCAGAGTGCGGCGCTGCTCGTGGTCGCCGCGGGTGCGGGGTACGGCGGCGGCAGCGACGTCCTCGTCGACCTGCGCGTGGACGACCACCCGCAGCCGATCGCAGAGCTGGCCCGGCTGTTGGACATCCACACCATGCTCTTCGGGCGGTCGGCTCCCGAAGACCTGCTCGACCTCGACGGTGTGATCGGCGAGGAGGTCGCCGCGCTACTGACCGCCACCGGCTACCCGCCCGGTGACCGTGGCCTGGAGGCCGCGCTCGCCGCCTGGGCCGGCGTGGAAAACCTGGAGGAACGCTTGGTGCCTGGCCAGATCGACCCGGTCGTCCTCGCCCATTTGCGTGGCCAGACGGGTTAGCCGATCTGGGTATCGCGGATGCTCTGTCGGGGCGCACACCTCCCGTGAATGATCCCACCGGGACGTTTCGGGAGAGGAGAACGCGATGCGTCATCCGAAGTTGCACGGCCGCGTGGGCCGGTTACGCCGTACGGTGGGATCGGCTCTGGCCATAGGCCTTGTCACGGCTCTGGTGGTGACACCGGCCGCCGCGCAGGCGGAGCAGAGCAAGCCGAGCCGGGAGGCGAGACCGGGCAAGGCGGCCGTACCGGTGACCGCCGATCTGGAGATCACGAAGACCACAGTGGACGCCGCTGGGCAGCGGCACACTACCCGGGAGATGCAACGGTACGCGCGTGACAGCCGCGGGCGTACCCGGACCGAGGCGGGCACCCGGGTCACGCTCAACGACCCGGCCAGCCGCACCACGGCGACCCTCGACCTGGCCGCACGCACCGTCCACAAGGTGACGAGCGGCGCGAAGGCCGCGGCGGCGGACGGGCGGGCCGGGGCGACCCAGAGCAAGCTCGCGTCGGCGCCACGGCCGCTGGGCACCAGGACCGTGCAGGGGGTACCGGCACAGGGCAGCACCTACACCGTCGCGCCTCCGCCCGGTGATCCCGCGGCCGGTGGCTCGGAGGTCACCGTGTGGCAGTCCACCGAGGTCCAGCTGCCGGTGTCACTCACGGTCGTCAAGCCCTCGGGCAAGGAGTACACCCAGACCTACACCAACATCCGGGCAGGCGTCGAGCCGGACGCCAAGCTCTTTGAGGTGCCGGCCGGCTTCGCCAGCGCCGCACCCAGCCCCGCCGCCGCACCCACCCGCGAGACGGCGGCCGCGGCCGCCTCGGCCGGAGATTGCCCGTACGCGGCGAATAGCCCGCTCGTCATCAGCAGCAGCGGCCCCTTTCTAGGCGGCGGCGTTCTCGAGGCCTACACGGGGTCCGCGATCTTGTATCCCAACCCGTTCAGCCCGACCCCCACCCCTTGCTGGTTCATCGCCGACAGCGCCGTCTTCGAGTCCCCGATGGACGGGCACCCCCTCTTCCCCCTCCAGTTGCCGTTCGACCTGTGGGACGTCTACGACACCGGCGGCTGGGTGCCGACCCTGCCCTACGTGGCGTTCGGCTACATCACGTTCCAGGTACGACCGATATTGCCGTTCCCGCCGGCCCGGACCAGCCAGTTCACCACCGAGATCATCCTCATCGTCACCTGACAGCAGGAGGGACCAGTCATGAAGATCACCGTCCACAAGCGAGACACAGTAGCGGGGCCGCGCGCGTCGTCCGACGGACCGGGTGAGGGGCTCTGTGCGGTGCCGGTGCCTATCGGTGGCGGCTGCGGTTCCGGTTCCGGCAGCAGCGTCGGTCTCCACCTGACCGCGCCCGGCGGGGAGACCAAGGCGCCGGCCGCACCGCTGTCGGGTCGCTGACCGTCCGATGCCGTCGGGGTACTACGCGCTCAGTGCCGTGGTCATCCGGGACACCGGGGCGCTCAGGATCGTCTCGGCCGGGACCGAGGTCCTTGTCGAGGACGATGCCGAGTCGCTCGATCGGGCGGCCGCGACGCTGGCCGCGCTGGACGGTTCGGTGAGCCTGCGGCAGGTGCTGGACGCGCACGGACTGCCACCCGACGGCATCGGCGACCTGATGACGGAGCTGCTGCGGGCCGGCGCGCTGCGTGACCTGCGGCACGCCGGGGACGAGTTCTACCGCCTGTCCAGCAACCCGCAGCCGGTACCGCCGGCGATGACACCGGAACAGGCGTACGCGCTGCCCCGCTGGGTCCCGCCCAACGGGGCAGCGTGCGGCCCGCTGCCAGTACCCACACCGTCCCCGGTCGCCGACGCGGCTCGGCTCCGCCGGTCCGCCGCGCTAGCTCCGGCGTCCGATGTAGACGGAGCGACGAGCCTGCGGCACGCGACGTCGCTCGCGGCTGACGCGTACCGGCCGCACGAGGACGGTCACCGACCGGTGGCTTCCGGTGGCGCGATGTGGCCGTTGCAGCTCTGGGTGGTGGGCGGCGCAAGCGACGAGCTCGACGTGCTGGCGCTAGACCACGACCGCGGCGCACTCGTCAGGACCGGCCGCATCACACGGTCGCGGTGGTGTGAGGCGTTCCTGCCCGACCCCGACCTGCGGCAGGTACTCGCCGGCGGTGCCGCCACCATCGTCGTCACCGCGGCCCTGGCACGGACGACCGGCAAGTACGGCAACCGGGGCTGGCGCTACGCGTGGCTGGAGGCGGGTGCCGTGTCCCACCACATCGGACTGCTCGCGGCTGAACGGGAGGTGGCGGTGCGCAACATCGGCGGCTACCGCGACGAGGCTGTCGGGCGGGTGCTCGGCGGCGACGTGCTGCCCCTGGTGACGGTGATCGTGTTGGGCGGGCGCGGTCGTGCTGCCGGCTGACGTACTCGTGGTGGCCCGCGCGGACACGTTCATCGTCCACCGTGCTCACGCGACGGTCCGGGTGGACCTCGACCGCGGAGCCGACCCACGGACGATCGCCGACGCGGTCCGGTGCGGACCCGCCGCGCTGGCCGAGCGTGGCCTCGTCAGCGCCACCGAGGCGGCCGAGCTGGAGCTGGCCCTGGCGGAGCAAGGTATCCATACGGACCTCGGCCGGCCGGCCGAGCTGCCGTTCGGGGTGGCGCCGCTCGCCGCCGTCGTCACCGCCTTCGCCGAGTCCCGCGCCCTCTCGGAGGGAGTTTTGGCGGTGACCGCGACGGAGGCGCTCTGGCTGCCGCCCGATGCCAAGCCCGCCACCCGCGAGCGCGCGCTGCGCCTCTTCGTGTCCCGCCTGCCGGACCAGGTCCGGCTCGGCACGTACGGGTGGCTCGCCGCCGGCCATCCCGGCCTGTCGAGCGCAGGCGATCTCCCCGATACGGAGTGGGCGCAGGCGGTCCGGGCCGCGGTAACCGGCACCGCGGAGGTCACGACCTGGTCGTGGGCCACCGGCGAGCTGGAGCTGACCGGTCGGTTCGTGGAGGGCATACCGGCGGGCCGGCTTTCGGTCACGCAGGTCGCGGGCCTCGACGAGTGGCCGCTCGACGACGGTACGGTGATCCACTACGCCAGGGGCTCGTACGCCTCGCCGCACCTGTCCACACTGGACCCGTTTGCCCCGGTCGTCGCCGCCAACCACTGCGCGGGCGCCGACGTCGACCCGGCGCAGGCCCGGACGAAGTGCGTCGCCGAGGGGCTGGAACGCTTCGCGCTGGGCGACATACCGGAGCGGGCGCTGTACCGCGCCCCGGCCGAGCGGCTCCCGGACCCGTGGCTCGACCCGAGCACCGTCATCTCGTACGACGCCGCGCATCGCGAGCGGCTCGGCCTGGACGTATTCGACCCCGCGCGCCTCGAGTGGTGGACCGCCGGCCAGCGGCCCGACGGTACGCCGATCTGGCTCCCCGCCGCGCTTGTCTTCATGCAATTTCCCGATCTGCCGCCCTGGCTGCACCATGGCTACCTCTCCACCAATGCCGCGGCCGCGCACCCGGATCCCGAGCAGGCGGTGCTGCGCGCCTGGCTTGAAGCGGTCGAACGGGACGCGTTCCAGCGAGCCCGGGCCGCCGAGCGGGCCACCACCGCGATCGCCCTCCCATCGCTGCCGGCGTCGCTCGGGCCGCTGGTCCGGTACGTACGTGCGCGGGTGGACCTGCGGCTCGCAGTCCTGCCAGCGGTGGCCGGGATCCCGGTCGTCGCCGCGGCTGGGGTCGGCGACAACGGCCTGGTGCTCGGCATGAGCGCCGCGGCCACCCCAGAAGCCGCTGCCCGGAAGGCACTCCTGGAGGCTTGCGCCGAGCTGCGGTACCCGTTCACCGACGACCCGGATCCCGAGTCGGTGCGCACCCCGTTCGAACACGGCGCGCTGTACCGGAAGCCGGCCCGCCTGTCCCGCCTCGCCTGGCTGCTCGACGGCCCGATCGTGGACTGGCGGCACGTGAAGACGCCGGGACCGCCGCGAATCCCCGATCGCGCCGCCATCTACCGCTTTCCGTCGCGCCTGCTCGACGGGCTCACGGTAGCCAAGGTGCTCGACCCGGACCTTGTCCCCATCACCTTCGGGTACGACTCCGACCCGACCGGCCACCCGGCCTTCGCGGAAGGCTATCGCCGGCGGGGCGTCGCGTTCACCGAACCACTGTTTCCTCACCCGTTCGCCTGACAGTGAGGTTTGACCCGCCGTCCCGGTGGTAATAGCCGGCTCTCACCCAGCTTTCCGGCACCGGGGCGAGAGGGGGTCCGATGCGGGGAAACGAGGTCCGGAGCCTGCTGCACCCGTTCCTGTTGCTGCTGATCCTGGAACGGCCGGCGCACGGGTACGACCTGATCGAGCGCCTCGCCGTGCTGGGCGTGCCGGACATCGATCCGGGCCACGTGTACCGCACGCTGCGCAGCCTGGAGAAGGCTCGGCTGGTGGCCTCGGTGTGGCAGACCGAGGGTGGCGGGCCGGCGCGGCGGGCGTACCAGCTCACCGCCGCCGGGCACGCGGACCTTCGCGGGTGGACGGCCCGGATGGCGCAGCTCGACCGGGTGATCGACGGCTGGCTGCACCGGTGGTCCGCGGCCGCGGGCGCCGCCGGCTCGGGCTTGGGTTCGCCGCGATGACGGCCGCGGCGACGCATCCGGCCGTGCGTGCGGCGTTCGCCCGGCGCGACGCCCCCGGCCTGGCCCTCGCCCGCGACGCCGAGCGGGTCGCGACCACCTGCCGGGCCATGGCCGGGCGGTTCGAGCGCGGCGGGAAGCTCGTCGTCTTCGGCAACGGCGGGCCGGCCACCGACGCGCAGCACATCGCGGTCGAGTTCGTCCATCCGGTACTCGTCGGCAAGCGGGCGCTCCCCGCGATCTCGCTGGCCAACGACGCCGCCACGGTCACCGGTATCGCGCGGGCCGACGGGTTCGACGAGGTCTTCGCGGCGCAGCTGCGGCTGCTGGGCTCGTCGCGCGACATCGCGCTCGGCCTCTCCGCCGACGGGTGGTGCGCGAACGTACGCCGCGGGCTCGCCGTCGCCCGCGAGCGGGACATGCTGACGGTCGCGCTCGTCGGCTCCGACGGCGGCGCCATCGCGGCCGGCGACGAGGCCGAGCACGTACTCGTCGCGCGGTCGACCGACCCGGTGGTGGTCAAGGAAGTACACGTCACCGCGTACCACGTGCTGTGGGAGCTGGTGCACGTCTTCCTGAAGCGTCCGCCGGCCGAACGTCCAGAGGTGACCGGATGACGCAGCCACAACCACCGGACTGCTACGAGGACGTCTGCATCACCTGCTCGGATCAGGCGGTACAGGTCACGGTGCTGCGGATGCTCGAAGAGGGTCTCGCCATCGTGCACACCGAGGGCGGACCGGAGCAGGTCAGTGTCGCGCTCGTCGACGCCGGCCCGGGTGACGTCCTGCTCGTACACGCGAAGGAGGCGATCGCCGTGGTGGAGCGTGCGTCGTGACCACCGCCGGGGTCGAGTCGCTGTATCCGTTCCTGTACTCCGCGCCGGACGAGCCGGACGCGCTGCTCGCCGAGGTCGCCCGCTCCACCGCGGAGAAGGCGCGCGAGATCGTGGACCTACGGCAGGCCCTCGCCGTCGAGTACGGCGACCGGCTCGTCGAGTGCGCGCGGCGCCTCGCGGCCGCTTTTGCGGCGGGCGGCACGCTGTACGCCTTCGGCAACGGCGGGAGCAGCACCGACGCCGAGGACCTGAGCCACCTGTTGCTGCACCCCCGCCCGGAAACCACCCGCTGCCCGCCATCTCGCTGACCCAGGACGTCGCCGTGCTCACCGCGCTCAGCAACGACGTCGGGTACGACGTTGTTTTCGCCCGCCAGCTCGCCGCCTTCGCCCGCGCCGGGGACATCGCCGTCGGACTGTCCACAAGTGGCGGCTCCACGAACGTCCTGCGCGCCTTCGAGGAGGCGTCCCGGCGCGGCGTACTCACCGTCGGTCTGGCCGGCGGAGGCGGCGGCCGGATGGCGGAGTCGGACGCCGTCGACTTCCTCTTCGCCGTACCGTCCGCGTCCGTCCACCGGGTGCAGGAAGGCCAGACCACGCTGTACCACGTGCTGTGGGAGCTGACGCAATGGGCCCTCGACGATCGGCTGTGACCGCACCGGTCCGGCTCCGGGTGCGCGTCGACGGCATCGTGCAGGGCGTCGGCTTCCGACCGTTCGTCTACACCGTCGCCACCGAGCGGGGCATCTCGGGCTTCGTCGGCAACGACGCGGCCGGTGTCTTCCTGGAGATCGAGGGCGGGACCGAGGCGCTCGCCGGCTTCCTGGCCGACCTGCGGGGGCGGGCGCCGGTACTGGCGCAGGTGGACCGGATCGACACCGAACGGCTGGCGCCGACGGGCGAGGCCGGCTTCCGGATCGTCGCCAGCACGCACGGTACCGGCCGCGCCGCCCTTATCAGCCCGGACACCACCACCTGCGCGGAGTGCCTGGCCGAGCTGCGAAACCCGTGGGACCGGCGCTTCGGGTACCCGTTCGTGAACTGCGTCAACTGCGGGCCGAGGTTCACGATCGTGACCGACGTGCCGTACGACCGGGCCGCGACGACCATGGCCGCGTTCGAGATGTGCCTGGACTGCGCCGCCGAGTACGCCGACCCGACCGACCGCCGCTTCCACGCCGAGCCCGTGTGCTGCCCGTCGTGCGGGCCCACCGTGTCGTACGCCGAGCGGGACGGGCGGCCGGAGCCCGGCGACCCGATCGGGAGGGCGGTGCGCCGGCTGCGCGAGGGCGCGGTGCTCGCGGTCAAGGGCCTTGGCGGGTACCACCTCGCGGTGGTGGCCGACTGCGAGCCGGCGGTGGCCACGCTGCGCCGCCGCAAGCAGCGGGAGGAGAAGCCGTTCGCGGTGCTTGTCGCCGACCTCGCCGCGGCCCGGGGGCTCGTGGAGGTGCCGGCGGCGGCCGTACCGGTGCTGGCCGGAACCGCCCGGCCGGTCGTGCTGCTCCCCCGCCGGACCGGTGCCTTGATCGCCGAATCCGTCGCCCCCGGCAACCGCGACCTGGGCGTCATGCTGCCCTACACCCCGCTGCATCACCTGCTCGCCGCCCGGCTCGGCCGGCCCTTGGTGCTGACCAGCGGAAACGTATCCGACGAGCCGATCGCGTTCGACGACGCGGACGCCACCGCGCGGCTACCCGGCATCGCCGACGGCTTCCTGCGGCACGATCGCCGCATCCACGTCCGGACCGACGACTCGGTGGTACGCGTCTTCCGCGGGCGGCCGATGCCGATACGTCGGTCGCGCGGCTACGTTCCGGCGCCGGTGTCGGTGGGCTGGGAGTTCGACCGTCCGGTGCTGGCCTGCGGGGCGGAGCTGAAGAACACCTTCTGCCTCGGCAAGGGCCGCCGCGCGTTCGTCTCGCACCACATCGGCGACCTGGAAAACGTGGAGACCTTCCAGGCGTACCGCGACGGGATCGAGCACTTCTGCCGGCTCTTCGACGTGCGGCCGAGGGTTGTCGCGTACGACCTGCACCCGGACTACCTGTCCACCCGGTACGCGCTGGACCGCGGCGACGTCGAGCTCGTCGGCGTGCAGCACCACCACGCCCACGTCGCATCCTGCCTCGTCGACAACGGCCACACCGGTCCGGCGATCGGCGTGGCGTTCGACGGCACCGGCTTCGGCACCGACGGCACGCTGTGGGGCGGGGAGCTGTTCGTCGCGGATCTCGCCGGGTACGAGCGGATCGGCCACCTGGCCCCGGTACCGCTGCCCGGCGGTTCGGCCGCGATACGCCAGCCGTGGCGCATGGCCGCCGCCTACCTGGACATCGTGTACGGGGGCGACCTCCCCGACCTCGCGGTGCGGCGCCGGCACGAGCGCGACTGGGACAGCGTCGTGGCGCTAGGCCGCCGGGGCGTCAACGCACCGCGCACCTCCAGCGCCGGGCGCCTCTTCGACGCCGTCTCCGCCATCCTGGGCCTGCGCGACACCGTCACGTACGAAGGCCAGGCGGCGATCGCACTGGAACAGGCGGTCGACCCGACCGAGCAAGGCGGCTACCCGGTGCCGCAGGACCCCGGCGAGCCGCTCCGATCGACGGGGTTCGACCTGGTCCGGTCGGTCGTGGAGGACGTGCGGGCCGGCGTGGACACCGGCCGCGTCGCCGCCCGCTTCCACCACGGCCTCGCCGACGCGGTCGTGGGGGCCGCGGCGGGCGTCAGCGAACGCACCGGCCTGACCGACGTGGCGCTGTCCGGCGGGGTGTTCCAGAACGTCGTCCTGCTCGACGCCGTGGTAACCGGCCTGGAACGCGAGGGCCTGCGCCCGCTCGTGCACTCGCGGGTCCCACCGAACGACGGCGGCATCAGCCTCGGTCAGGCCGCCGTCGCCGCCCACGCCGAACCGGTCTAAGAAAAGACCTTCGGATTTTCCCCGGTCCGCGTCAGTAGCGGACCGTATGCTCCCGCGGGCACCGCGCAGGTCGGCGGCTCGCTGGCGCTCGCCGAGATCCCCGACCTCCGCTGCCACCTCCGCGGTTGTGAATCGCGGAGGGTGAGGCCGCGGGAGCGACGGTCTGGACCACGGCGGGCGTCGCGGTAGCTCGGTTTCCTTGGTTTTGGATCTTTGTCTGCGACGTGGCGCGCTTTGGTCAGCAGATGCGCGGGAGTGGGTCGCCGACGAGGGTGTCGACGATGCGGGTGCCGCCGAAGGCGGTCTTCAGCAGCACCAGGCCGGGCGGGTCGGCGCCGATGCGGCCGATGAGCGCGGCGCCCTCGCCGAGCGGGTGCCCGCGCAGTGCGGCCAGCGCTGCCTCCGCTTCGTCGCCGTCCACGACCGCGACGAACCTTCCCTCGCAGGCCACGTAGAGCGGGTCGATGCCGAGCATCTCGCACGCGCCGTTGACGGCGGGGCGCACGGGTACCGCGGCGTCGTCGACCACGACGGCCACGCCGGCGGCACGGGCCACCTCGTTGAGGATCGTGGCCACCCCGCCGCGCGTCGCGTCCCGCATGAGCCGGACGCCGGGTGCCGTGTCGAGGAGCGTGGCCACCAGCTCGTGCAGGGGCGCGGTGTCCGAGGCGACGTCGGCCTCGATGTCCAGCTCGCCCCGGGCCAGCATGATCGTGACGCCGTGTTCGCCGATAGGCCCGGAGACAAGCACGGCGTCACCGGGGCGTACGGCCGTTGCGGTATACGTATGCGGGCGATCGAGGAGGCCCACGCCGGCCGTGTTGATGTAGCAGCCGTCGGCCTTTCCGCGCTGGACGACCTTGGTGTCGCCGGTGACGACCTCGACGCCGGCGCGCCGGGCCGCGGCCGCCATCGAGGCGACGATGCGGGCGAGGTCCGGGACCGGGAAGCCCTCCTCGAGGATGAAGCCCGCCGACAGGTACCTCGGCCGCGCGCCGCTGACCGCGAGGTCGTTGACCGTACCGTTGACGGCCAGGTCGCCGATGTCGCCGCCGGGGAAGAAGAGCGGGGAGACCACGTACGAGTCGGTGGTCAGCACAAGCCGGTCCCCCGTGGCCGGCAGGATGGCGCCGTCGTCGAGCGGTGCCAGCCGAGGGTTGCGGAACGCCTCGACGAACAGCCCCTCGACGAGCGTCTGGGTGGCCTTCCCGCCGGCGCCGTGCGCGAGCGTGATCCGCTCCTCCCGGACCACCGCCTTGCGCCGCCGGGCCCGCTCGATCCGATCCAGCACCTGCTGCTCGCGGGTGGGCGCCGGCGCCGCGATCCGTTCGGCCGTCATACCCGGGTCGCCTCCTTGACCCGCGACCGGCTGAACCGGCCGAAGTTGTAGTAGGCCGCGCAGGCCCCTTCCGACGACACCATGCAGGTGCCGATCGGGGTCTCCGGTGTACAGGCGGTGCCGAAGACCTTGCACTCCCAGGGCTTGAGCACGCCCTTGAGCACCTCGCCGCACTGGCACGACTTGGGATCGGCCACCCGTACGCCGGGAATCGCGAAGATCCGTTCCGCGTCGAATGTGGCGTACTCGTCGCGCATCTGGAGCGCGGAGTCGTTGATGAAGCCGAGCCCGCGCCACTCGAAGTACGGCCGCAGCCGCATGACCCGGCCGATCGCGTCGAGAGCGCGGAGGTTGCCGTCCCACGGCACCACCCGGGTGTACTGGTTTTCGACCTCGCACCGGCCGTCGGCGAGCTGCTTGAGGAGCAGGTAGACGGACTGGAGGATGTCCAGCGGCTCGAACCCGGCGCAGACCAGCGGCTTGCCGTAGTCGCGGGCGATGAACTCGTACGGCCGGCAGCCGATCACGGTCGAGACGTGCCCCGGCCCGAGGAACCCGTCGAGCCGCAGGTCGGGAGAGTCGAGGATCGCCTTGATCGCCGGGATGATCGTCACGTGGTTGCAGAAGACGGAGAAGTTGCCGAGCCCCTCCGCCGCGGCCCTCAGCACCGTCATCGCGGTCGACGGCGCGGTCGTCTCGAACCCGATACCCATGAAGACCACGCGTCTGTCCGGGTTCTGCCGGGCGATCTTCAGGGCGTCCAGCGGGGAGTACACCATGCGGATGTCCGCGCCGGCCGCCTTCGCGTCGAAGAACGAGCCGTTGCCGCCGGGTACGCGCATCATGTCGCCGAACGTCGTCATGATGACGTCGGGCCGCTGGGCGATCGCGATCGCGTCGTCGACCCGGCCCATCGGGATCACGCAGACCGGGCAGCCGGGACCGTGTACGAGCTGCACGCTCTCCGGCAGGTAGTCCTCGAGGCCGTGCTTGTAGATCGTGTGCGTGTGCCCGCCGCACACCTCCATGAACTTGTACTGGCGGCCCGGTTCGCAGAGCGCGGCGATCTGCGTCGCGAGGGCCTGGGCCTTCTCGGCGTCGCGGTACTCGTCGACGAAACGCATGCGGTCGCCCCTTTCACGTGATGTCGGATTCGGCGAGCGCGGCGAGCTCGTCGGTGTACGCCTGACCCAGGCCGCTCAGCAGCTCCAGCGTGGCCGCCGCCTCCGCCTCGTCGATCTTCGACATGGCGAACCCGACGTGCACCAGCACCCAGTCGCCCTTGGCCAGTGCCTCGCGGCCGATCAGGCCGATGTTGATGACCCGCCGGACGCCGACGACGTCCACTGTGGCCAGTTGGCTGTCGTCGTCACGGATCTCGACGATCTCGCCCGGGATACCCAGACACATCTGCCCGACTGCCCTTCAGGTTTACATGCTGCGGAGCTTCATGTAGCGCCGCAGCGCCGGGTATTCCTTCCACACAACAGCGGCCAGCATGGCCACGACGGCCAGCATTCCGAGCGGTCGCCGCATCATTCGCTCACTCCCTTTCGTGACATCGACCCGGATCAGCCGGGCGGCAGGTTCGGCATGGCGGGCACGATCGGCTCGTGCCGCTTCGGCCGGATACCTGTGGAACGCCGCGCGGTCACCGTGCCGTCGCCGCGGTGCCCCGCCTGGCGCCGCTTCGAGTTGCCCTGCACAACGCCGCGCGTGTGTGCCGAGATGTCGGGCGCCACGTCGGGCTTACCGACCCGTATTCCCATCACTCCCCCTCACTCGCTGCTTTCTTCGTTGGGTGGCGTGCCGGATCGCCGTCCAGTCCGGCGAAGAACGTGGCGACCTCGCGCCAGACGGCCGCGCCGCCGGACATGCCCGCCCAGTGCCGCCGGATGACCGCGACCAGCCGGTAGCAGTCGTCGATCGGCAGGAGCCAGGCCTCTTCGCGGTCGGCGCGGGCGTTCGCCCGGACGAGGAACGCCTCGACAAGCGGCGCCATCGCGGCCAGCTGCGGTGCCTTGCCTTCCATGCTGGCCCAATCCTCGGCGTCCACTGTCGACTCGGTGATGCCCAGCGGGCTCGGATAGTGGGCGGTCACCGCACCGCCGTCGTCCCGGACGAAGAACGCCAGGCCGACCGGCACGTCGAGGCCGCCGGCCGCGATCCCGGTCAGGCGGGAACGCCCGGTCGGGATCAGCCGGAAGTGGCCGCCGCCCGCCCCATCCCGGTCGAACAGCAACGTGCACGCCTGGCAGGCGCACATCGCGGACCGGTCCCGTTCGTCCAGCACGTGCCGGTGCCCGTCGCCGACCGGGCCGGCGCAGAGCCCGCACCGGTCCG
Source organism: Phytohabitans flavus (assembly GCF_011764545.1). GTDB lineage: Bacteria > Actinomycetota > Actinomycetes > Mycobacteriales > Micromonosporaceae > Phytohabitans > Phytohabitans flavus. The sequence continues at coordinate 4,487,990 of NZ_AP022870.1, forward strand.
CCGCGGCCAGCCGGCGGGACGCCGCCCGGCCGATCGTCCGGGCCAGAGCGCTGGCCGTCACGCGGGCCGTCCGCCGGGCGGGGCCGCGCCGCGCAGGAGCGACGGGTCGGCGGTACGGGTACGGACGGTGCTGAGCGGTATCAGCGGCGCCTGCTTCTCGGCCGCGACGAACGCCACCCCGGCCAGCTCGGGCGCCGCGGCCAGCAGCTCGTCGCGCACCACGTCCTCGACGGCGGTATCGGTGCCGCAGCTGCCGCATCCACCAGCGGACAGGCGGACCTCGGCGACGCCACCGTTCACCCCGACCAGCATCACGCCGTCCCCACTCGCGCCGAGCTGGGCGCGGGCGTCCGCGATCGCCCGCTCCAGCCGCATGCCTATCGGGTCGGGGTGCAGCCCGTGCAACAGCAGCAGGTGCCGCAGCAGCTCGTCGCCGGTGAGGACCTCTCGGACGTCGGCACCACTCGTGGCCGCGTCGACAGCCCGGCCGAGCGCCTCGCCGTACACCTCGGTGAGGGTCTCGACGGCCTCCCGCGCGACGTCGGCGGTGCGGCCGGGGACCTGCTCCAGCTGGCCGAGCAGCTCCTCGAGGCGGTGCAGTCGCTGCTCCAGCGCGGGGTCGTCCAGCCCCGGGGCGGCCGGGGCGGGCTGCTCAGCCATGGGTGGCACCGAACATCGGCGAGTGGATCTTCTTCACCGTACGGCCGCCGCCCACATACATGTGCACGCCGCACGGCAGGCACGGGTCGAAGCTGCGTACGGCCCGCATGATGTCGACGCCCTTGAAGTTGTCTGGCCCGTTCTCCTCGAAGATCGGCATCCCCTGGACGGCGTCCTCGTACGGGCCCGGGGTGCCGTAGCTGTCCCTCGGACTGCCGTTCCACGGAGTCGGCGGGTACGGGTGGTAGTTGGCGATCTTGCCGTCGCGGATGACCATGTGATGGGAGAGCACCCCGCGGACCGCCTCGTGGAAGCCGCACCCGATCGCCTCGTCCGGCACCTCGAACGGAGTGAACGTCTGCATGTCGCCGGTGCGGACCCGGGCCAGACCCTGCTCCAGGAACATGAGCGACATCGCCGCCGAGTACGCGATGTAGTAGGCGCGGGCACGGTCCCGCTCGATCGCGTTGGACCACTGGGGGATATTCCACTCGAGGGTCATCTCCGGCAGCTTGTGGCCCTTGGGGAGGGAGATCTGCACGCTGCGGCCGGTGGACTTGACGTACGGCGTGTCGACAAGGCCGGCAAGAGCGGTGGTGTAGAGCCGGGCGAAGGGACCGCCGCCGGTGTCCAGCGCCAGGTGCTGGCCGCTCTTCTTGTCGTACCAGCGCGGGCTCATCACCCAGCTGTACTTGTCGTCGAAGTCGCGCTTCTGCGGCGCCGGCAGCGTGGTCTGGTTCCACGGGTGCCGCATGTCGACGGGGTTGCCGAGCGGGTCGTGCGTGACGAACGGCTGCTCGCCCGTCCAGTCCTCGTAGTACGAGCTGCCGAGCAGGATGCGGATGCCGAGGTTGATGTCGACCAGGTCCGTGGTCAGCAGCTTGCCGTCGACCACGATGCCGGGCGTGACGTACATGGCCCGGCCCCACTCGGACATCGTCTCGTACCGGTAGTCCACAATGGATGGATTTTGGAAGGCACCCCAGCAGCCGAGCATCACCCGCCGGCGGCCGACCTCCTCGTACCCGGGCAACGCCTCGTACCAGAAGTCGAAGACGTCGTCGTTCATCGCCACGGCCTGCTTGACGAAGTCGACGATCTCGATCAGCCGGCTCTGGTAGTCGGTGAACAGCGTCGGTTCGGGCATCGTGCCGACGCCGCCCGGATAGACCGTCGAGGGGTGGACGTGCCGCCCCTCCATGAGGCAGAACATCTCCCTCGTTGTACGCGAGACGCGCAGTGCCTCCTTGTACACCTCGCCTTCGAACGGGTTGTACGCGCGCAGGATGTCGGCGATGGTCTTGTAGCCGTGTACGTTTCGCCGGGGCGCCTGGGTTTTCTCGGCGCGGGCCAGGACGCTGGGGTTCGTCTGTTTGACCATCGCCTCGCAGAAGTCGACGAAGACGAGGTTGTCCTGGAAGAGCGTGTGGTCGAACATGTACTCGGCCGCTTCGCCGAGGTTGAGGATGAGTTCGGCCAGCGGCGGGTTCTTGATGCCGTACGCCATGTTCTGCGCGTACACCGAGCAGGTCGTGTGGTTGTCGCCGCAGATGCCGCAGATGCGGCTGGTGATGAAGCCGGCGTCGCGCGGGTCCTTGCCTTTCATGAAGACCGAGTAACCACGGAACAGCGAGGACGTGCTGTGGCACTCCACCACTTCGCGGTTGTCGAAGTCGATTTTCGTGTACACGCCCAGGTTGCCGATGATCCGGGTGATCGGGTCCCAGGCCATCTCGGTGAGCTGGCCCCGCGTCTTGCCGCCCGCCGCGCGTTCCTCGGTCGCTGTCACGCTCTGGTTCCCTTCGTCGATACGGCGTGGTGGTTCCCCGGGCGCCAACGCGGGTCGAACCCGCTGGTCAGCTCCGGGCCGTTGTGGCGCCACCGCGGCTCCCTGTTGACCGTGGCGTTGGTGAGGCCGCGCAGTCGCCGGATGAACGCGCCGTATGGCTTGACCAGCATCGAGGAGAGGCTGCCCCCGGCGGCATGTCCATGAACGGCATGAACATGTCGGGGAACCCGGGCATGGTGCAGCCGATGCAGATGCCGCCCACGTTCGGGCAGCCGCCGACACCGTTCATCCAGCCCCGCTTGGGCACGTTGCAGTTGACCACCGGCCCCCAGCACCCGATGGGTACCTGGCACTTGGGCGAGTTGTAGTCCTTGGCGAAGTCGGCCTGCTCGTAGTACGCGGCCCGGTCGCACCCCTCGTGGACGGTCTTTCCGAATATCCATTGTGGACGCAGCAGCTCGTCCAGCGGCGGTGGCGGCGCCGACCCGGCAGCGTGGTACAGCACCCAGGTCAATGTCTCCATGAAGTTCTCCGGCTGTACCGGGCAGCCGGGGACGTTGACGATCGGCAGCCCGGCTTTGGAGCGGAAGTCCCAGCCGAGGTAGTCGGCCAAACCCATGCACCCGGTCGGGTTGCCGGCCATGGCATGGATGCCGCCGTACGTGGCGCAGGTGCCGATCGCCACCACGGCCCAGGCCTTGGGCGCCAGCGCGTCGACCCACCAGTTGAGCGTCAGCGGTTCGCCGGTCATCGGGTCGTTGCCGAAGGACGTCCAGTAGCCGGCGCCGTTGATGTTCTCGTTCGGGATCGAGCCCTCGATGACCAGGATGAACGGCTGGTCGAGCTCGCCGCGCGCGGCGGCTCGGTACGGCGCCAGGAAGTCCTCGCCGCCGACCGTGGGCGACAGGACCTTGTTGTTCAGGTTGACCTTCGGCAGCCCAGGCACGAGGCCGAGGACGATATCCTCGATGGCAGGCTGGGAGGACGCGGTGATGGAGACGGTATCGCCGTCGCAGCTCATCCCCTCGGAGATCCAGAGGATCGTGACCTCGTCGACCCCGGCCTGCTCTATGGTGTCGGTCATTCGCGCGTCCTTCCCTCCGCCTGGGATTGCTTCGTTTGGGGTCGCTTCGCCTCCGGCTGTGGCCGCTTTGCCTCCGCTGCGACGGTGATCGACTCCAGGACGACGTCGTCGCTGCCGGTGACCTCGACGTCGACGGCGCCGCAGCGCCGGCACGCGACTACGGCCAGATGGTCGGTGACCGGTCCGCCGTGCCCGCAGCCGGCGCAATGCACGGTCATCGGCTCCAGGACGAGGTCGACCTCCACCCCCTCGGCGACCGTGCCGACCGCCGCTATCTGGATGTTCTGCGTCACTACGAGCGGATCTACCGGGTGGCCGCCGACCCGCACCCGGACGCCGGTCACCTTGCGGCCGGCTCCCCGGCGGAGCGCCGCCCGCACGATCGCGTCGGCAAGGCCGGTCTCATGCATCCGCGCTCACCTCATCCGGCCGCGCCCTACCCGCCGCCGCGTCGGGCTCCGGGTGGGTGGGCGGAGCGCCGGCGTCTAGCCGGGCCGCCTCTTGTGCCGCGAGCCGGCACACCGTCCGGACCGCCTCGTCCAGCGCGGCGGCCACCGGCGCCGAAAGCTCCATGCGCTCGTCGAGCACCGCGGGACGGCAGCCGACCACCAGCACCTTGGCCACCCGGCCGCCGAGGCCGCGCAGCAGCCGCAGCATCGCCACCGGGTCCATGCCGTGCCCGTCCGCGGCGGGCGCGTCGAGCACCTCGGCTGGCGTGAGCGTCCACTCTGGATGGTCGGGGTCCACGTCCAGGACGGCGACCGTGCCCGGCGGTTCGTCCAGCGGGAGCGCGTCGACGAGGACGAGCACGTCGTAGGCGCCACCGGACAGCTCGTACGCCAGGTGCACGCCACGGATCCCGTAGTCGGCGACGTCCACGCGGGGCGGCAGCTCGATCCCGGCGAGCCGCCGCACGACCTCGACACCGAACCCGTCATCGCCCAGGAACACGTTTCCGACGCCGGCGACGAGGACGCGGCCGCCGCCCGTCATGCCGATCCCGCCGTCCCGGCCGCCAGCGGCTCCACCTCGTCGGGCCGGAAGTGCCGCAGCCGCCCGTACCAGTGGTGCAGCTCGGCACCCGGGTCGTCGTCGACGGTCACGGCGAGGAAGCGCGATCCGTCGACGTCGAGCAGCACCTGCTCGACCCGCGCGCTGCGACCGGCCAGAAACATGTCGTGCGGGTCCGCGCCACCAAGTCGCGGGCGGAGCCGGACCCGGCTTCCCACGGCCACCCGCACGCCGGCCACGACGACGCTGTCCGTGGCCGGTGACACCTTGTCGTCCGCACCCGGCTCCCACCACCGCTCGGGCGGCTCCGCCTGCTCTTGCGCCGCCGGCCTGTCCGGCACCGGCTTCTCCGGGGCCGGCCTTCCCGGCGCTGGCCTTCCGGGAGCCGGCTTTTCCGGCACTGGCCGACCCACAGCCGGCCTTGCTCGAGCCGGCCTTCGCGGCACCGGCTTCTCCGCCGCCGGCGTTCCCAGCGCTGGCGCGGGCGGCGCCGGCTTTGACGGGGCTGGCCCTGGCGCGGCTGGGCGCAGCGAGCGGATCGCGCCGTGCAGGCGGTCCAAGACCTCGGGCGGCATAGCGTCGACCCGGTCGACGATGGCGGCGGCGCGGGGGTCGGTCGCTCGCGCCTCCCGCTTCTCGGCGTCGGTCAGGGTGAGCGTCCGGAGCGACAGGATCTCGTCGATCTCGGTGGCGTCGTGCAGGTCGCCGGGGCTCTCCGGCGCGACCCGCGGGTGGTCGTACAGGATGATCGGCGAGGACAGCAGCGCGTCCGCCGTGCCCTCCGGCCCGGCCAGCACCGGAAACGTGCGCACGTTTCGGCAGCCGCGGGCCGCGGCCGCCGCCCAGTCCGGCGGGTCGAGCAGCGAGTGGAAGCGGCCGGCGTCGACGCTGACCAGCGTGTGGGTGGCCAGCAGGCAGCGGGTCAGCGCCTCGTTCCGGGGCTCGTCGGAGCCGGTCGAGCGGTCGGTGTTCTCGACCCGGACGCGCAGGCGCAGGACCGGCTGCGCGGCCGGGCACTCCTCGATCGATACGGTCATCGTGGCGGCCAGCGGTCGGCGCCGGCGCACCAGGTGGACGGTCGTACCCGCATCGCCCAGCGCCGGCTCGACGATCTCGCCGCCCGGTATCGCTATGTCCTGCCGGCGCGGTCCGCTCCGCAGCTCGGCCAGCGTGGCCGTGAGGTCGACGGCGCATGGCACGGCCTCGTCGAACACGCCCCCGCCGCCGGCCGGGTCCACCAGGGACCGGCGCTGCACGTGCAGAAACCGCAGCACCACCGTGACGCTGGCCTCGTCGCCCGCTTCGACCAGGCACTCCGTCTGCTGCCACCAGGACTCGGCCGAACCGGCCACGCCGTCGTCCGGCGGCCCTTGCGCGCGCACCCAGGCCGGCGGCGCCAGCACCCCGAACTGCCAGCGAACCTGGTTCTTGCCGGACGACAGCCGGTACGGATAGAGCAGATATCCCTCGTACAGCACGGCGTCCGCGACCGCCCGCGCAGCCTCGACGCTACCGGTGAAGATGCCAGGCGTACCGATGACCGAACCCCCCGAAGCCGCGGGCGGAGACGCCGCACCGCCGATATCCGCTGGTGGCTGTATATCGCGGCCGAAGCACGACCCGTAAGTGCAGCGTCACCATAGGTGATGGAAGCACTTATGGCTGAGCGGCGCGGATACATTCCTCAACGCTGATACGCTGCGCCGGTGCGAAAGATCCTTCTCGTTTTATTTGCCGCCCTGGCCGGCGCGATGGCATGTTCCACCGCACGCGGCGAGGAATTCGACACGAAGGAGAAGCCGAGGATCACGGTGTTTCTCGATTCCGACTCGACGCGGGAGCAACGCGACGCCGTCGAGGCCGCGATCCGGGCGCAGGTCGGATTTGACACAGTCGAATATGAGTCACCGGAAGAGGCCTACGCGCAATACAAGTCGCTCATGGAGGACGATCCCGCCTTCGATGCGTCGGTCCGCCCGGAGAAGATGCCGCATTCGTTCCGTTTCACCACGACGGACCTGGAGGCAATGCCGTTCAGATAAGGCCGTCTGGGCAGGCCAGTAACGGTGTCGGTGGGCCGGGGTGACGAGTGATTCGGTCGGTGGGACGTTTGACTCGGTAGGAGTTGTGTCGGGCGCGTTTGATGACGCGGGGCAGGTCCGGTTGCGGCGGGGCGGGTTGGGCTGGCTGCGGATTTCGGTGAGCGCGTCGGTCAGGGCGTCGGAAAGGTGTTCAGGGGGTGATGGCCGCCTGGTCGGTGACCTGGCGGCGCACAACGCGTAGACCTTTGACGAATGACATCCGGTCCGGGTCGTAGCCGGCGGGGTCGGCGGCATCCAGGAGCAGCGCGCGGATGGCGTAGTGCGCCAGCAGCAGGCCCCACATTTGTTGTTCGGCCAGGTCCGGGGTCTTCGAGCGGAGGACCTCACCGCGACCGCGTAGGTCGGTCTTCAGTTCGTCCAGCGCGGATTCTTCCTCCCAGCGCTGGTGATACGCCTCGGCCAGTTCCACGGCGGGCACCTCGTGCGGGTCGGTGATGGTGGTGACCACGACGATCAGGTCGCCGTCGGGGTTGCGGTCCGGGACGGTGTACTCGACCACCCGGACCAGCCGGGCCAGGTCGCCGGGAACATCGTGGCCGGCTCTGGCCTGCTCGACCAGCCGGGCCCGCCGGGCGGCGCTCAGACCGGGAGCGTAGATCAGCGCCTGGTAGGAGCCGTCGGCCAGCCAGCGCAGGTGCCCGACGGACACCGACGCGCCGATCCGCCAGGCCAGATCGGCACCAGTAGCGGCGAACGCCTGGAACAGTTCGTAGGAGTACAGGCCGGCGTCGGCCATGACCAGCATGCCAGGACCGACCGCTGCGGCAAGGTCGGCGGCCAGGGTGCGTTCCCCTGTCCGGCAGCCGCCCAACACCGCGCCGACGATGGCGTGACTGCCGCACTCCGCGAGCGCGGCGACGTGCAGCTTCGGATACGCCGACGCTTTCGGCCCGGACCCCATCCGACCGAACCGTTCCACATTCTCCGCGGTGTCGGCCACGTCGAAGCTGGTCGCGTCGATCGCCATCAACCGGCGCCGGCCAAGCCAGGCGCCTTTCGTGCCGGCCATGGCCAGCGGCACCGCGGCCCGCTCGAACAACGCTTTCACCGGCTCTGGCCCGAGTCGCTGCCGGGCCTGCGTGATCGCCGACTTCGTCGGGACCTGCCAGCCGTCGTCCCAGGAACCGAGTTTGCGCAGATTACCGACCAGCCGACGCATCACCTCGTCATACGACTCCGCGAAAAACAACCCCATCGCGATCACGTAGCGGATCATCACGTGCGCCGGCAGCCGCCGCGACCGCTGCTCCCGCCGAGACGTGCGATTGAGAACCTCCTCAAGCAGGTCACGGCTGAACCGGGCCGACACCACACCCAGTCCGACATGATCGGTCAACCGACCCCACGCCTGCGTTTGCCCCACCGATGACGTCACGGCCAGCCACCGTACCGGCCTCCACAATCGACCCCAGCTCAGCACCCTCACCTCGACTGAAGCCCTATCTGAACGGCATTGGACCTGGAGGCGTACAACAAGATCCGCAATGGCTCAGTCCCGGACGATCTGAAGAAGATGCCAGGCGTGGCCGACGTCGTGATCCAATGCGCCACGATCGAGGAATGCGAAAAGACGCTCACCCCACCACCGACCAGCCGTTAGTCCGCTTCGCGAAGCCCTTCGGGATCCCGGCGCCTTGACATACGCCGTCACCGGAATCACGTTTCAAGTGATGGGCGTCGATGGACGGGCGCACACCCGCAACGTGCTGCTGGACGGTGGCTGAGACTACCTAGAAGTCGCGGGGTTGGGAGCCGTAGCCGCGGGTATCGGCGTGTGGGAGGGAACGGCGGACGCCGGAACGGGAGGCCATGGCAGCCGGCGTGATCACGATTATCGTCATCGCCATCATCCTGCTCATCGTGCTGGCGCTGAGCGTACGCATGGTGCAGCAGTACGAGCGGGGAAACGTGTTCCGCTTCGGACGCGTACTCGAAGGGGTGCGCGATCCGGGGCTCAGGTTCATCGTCCCGGTCGCCGATCGGATGGTGAAAGTCAGCATGCAGACCACGGTGATCGCCGTCCCGCCACAGGGGGCGATCACGCGGGACAACGTCACGCTGACGGTCGACGCGGTCGTGTACTACCGGGTGGTCAATCCGGTGAAGGTGCTGGTGAACGTCCGCGACTACCCCGCCGCGGTACTCCAGGTCGCGCAGACGTCCATGCGGTCGGTCATCGGCCGTACCGACCTCGACACGCTGCTCAGCGACCGCGAGCGGGTGAACGCCGAGCTCAAGAGCGTGATCGACACGCCCACCGAGCAGCCGTGGGGGCTGCTCGTGGAGCGGGTGGAGGTCAAGGACGTCGCCCTGCCCGACGCGATGAAACGGTCGATGTCGCGGCAGGCCGAGGCGGAGCGGGAGCGTCGCGCGCGGGTCATCTCGGCAGACGCCGAGTACCAGGCGTCCCGGCGGCTCGCCGACGCGTCCCGGACCATGTCCGCCACACCCGGCTCGTTCCAGCTGCGGCTGCTACAGACCGTGGTCGAGGTCGCCGCCGAGAAGGACAGCACGCTGGTGATGCCGTTCCCGGTGGAGCTGCTGCGCTTCTTCGACCAGTTCACCCAGGGCAAGCCCAAGCTCGAGCCCGTGTCCGGCGACGGCCACCGACCGCAGACCGCCGAAGCACAGCCCAGCGGGCAAAACCCACAGACCCCGCCGGGTCAACAAGGCTGAGCGGCCCTAGAGAGAGGGAGTGGAAAACCGGTGGCGGAGAAATGGATAGCACCCGAGTTCGGCGGGCCGGAGGTCCTCACGATGGTCGAGACCGACGTACCGTCACCGGCCGCGGGCGAGGTGACGATAGACGTGCGGGCGATCGGTGTGAACCCGACCGACTACAAGGAGCTCGCCAGCGGCCCCGAGCAGGCGCTGCCGAAGAGTGTCGGCTACGAGGTGGCCGGCGTGATCAGCGCGATCGGACCGGACACCGCGATCGCCTCCGGGGGCGGCGTGATCGGTGACCCGGTCGTCGCGTTCCGGATCGACGGCGGCTATGCCTCGCAGGTCACCGTGCCGGCCAAGTCCGTCTTCGCCAAGCCCGACACGATCGACTTTCCGGCCGCGGCCAACCTGATGCTCGCCGGGGGTGCCGCCGCCGAGGCGCTGCATGTGACAAGGGTGGGGCAGGGGGACACCCTCCTGGTGCACGGGGCGTCGGGCGCGGTCGGCGTCAGCGTCCTCCAGCAGGCGCGGAACCTCGGTGCCACGGTGATCGGGACCGCGAGCGAGCACAACTTCCCGCTGCTGCGCCACTTCGGTGCCATACCGGTCATGTACGGGCCAGGGCTCACCGAACGGGTGCGCGAGGCATCGCCGGGCGGCATCAGCGCGGCCATCGACGCGGTCGGTACCGACGAGGCCGTCGACACCACCCGCGAGCTGCTGACCGACCTGAGCCGCGCCGTGACGATCGTCCCCTCGGACCGGTCGCAGCGGGCCAGCATCCCCTCGATCGGCGCCACCGCGCCGGCGAGCGCGGCGTACCGGGACGCGGCCCGCCCGCAGCTCCTGGAAATGGCGGCGGACGGCGAGCTGGAGGTCCCGATCGCCCGGACCTTCCCGCTCAGCCAGGCCCGCGAGGCGCTCGATCTGCTGCGCGGCGGACACGCGGGCGGAAAGCTCGCACTCATTCCCTGACCAGCGCCGCCGAACCCCTCAGCGGGCCTCCGCCGCGTCGAAGTCGCCGGCATTTCCCCGCAGCTCGGTCAGGATCCGGATGAGGTCGTGCACCGACGAGTCGGAGATGCCGGGCTTGCTGAACACCTGCGTGTTCAGATCGCTTGTCGCGGCCTCGGCGACCGCGCGTCCCTCGTCGGAGATCTCGATGATCGTGGCGCGGCGGTCGCCGGGGTGGCGGATGCGGCGCACCAGGCCAGCGACCTCCAGCCGGTCGACGGCGTTGGTGACGCTGGTGGGGTGGACCTGGAGGCGCTCGCCGATGAGCGCCATGGGCAGGGTGCCCTTGCGGCTGAAGTAGAGCAGCATCAGCACCTCGTACCGCGCGAAGGTCACGCCGTGCGGCTTGAGCACGGCCTCCACCCGGGCGATGGCGATCTGGTGGGCCCGCATGAGCGAGGTGACCGCGGCCATGCCGTCGGCGGCCTCCGCCCATCCTTGCTCGGCCCACCGGCGGCGGGCGTCGGCGATCGGATCCAGCGGCAGCACGAAGGTCATCGTATCGGCTTCGACACTTTAATGGATGTCCAATAGTTGGATGTCCTAGTATCCAGTCATGCCTCTTCACGTGCCAACCCATCCGGTGCGTTTCGTCACGGCGGCGAGCCTCTTCGACGGGCACGACGCCGCGATCAACGTCATGCGGCGGCTGCTCCAAGCGCAGGGGCGGAGGTGGTGCACCTCGGCCACGATCGCAGCGTCGAGGAGGTCGCCGTCGCCGCGATCCAGGAGGACGCGCAGGGCGTGGCCGTCTCGTCGTACCAGGGTGGGCACGTCGAGTACTTCAGCTATCTCGTCGAGCGCCTGGCCCAGCTCGGCGCCGGCCACATCAAGGTGTATGGCGGCGGGGGCGGCACGATCGTCCCCGAGGAGATCACTCTGCTCGCCGAGCGCGGGGTGCGGATCTTCAGCCCGCAGGACGGCCAGCGGCTCGGCCTGCCCGGGATGATCAACGAGCTGATCCAGGAGTGCGACGTCGACGTCGCCCACACCCATGTCGACATCGAGGCGCTGCTCGCCGGTGACGAGACCGCGCTGGCCCGGGCGATCACCGTGCTCCAGGCCGGCGCGGACTCCTCGCTGGCCGCCGCCATACAGGCCACCGCGAATGCGCGGGCCGTGCCGGTGCTGGGCATCACCGGCACGGGCGGCTCCGGCAAGTCCTCGCTCACCGACGAGCTGGTCCGCCGGCTGCGCCGGGACAGCGAGGACAAGCTGCGGGTCGCGGTGGTCGCCATCGACCCGACCCGGCGGCGCAGCGGCGGCGCGCTGCTCGGCGACCGCATCCGTATGAATTCGATCGCGCCCGGCGTCGTGTACTTCCGCTCGCTGGCCACGCGCCGGCAGGACGGTACCGTCCCCGTGCACCTCGCCGGCGTCGTCGCCGCCTGCAAGGCCGCCGGCCACGACCTGGTGATCGTGGAGACGCCGGGGTCGGGCAGGGCGACGCGGCCATCGCGGAGTACGCGGACGTGTCGCTGTACGTGATGACGCCCGACTTCGGCGCGGCCAGCCAGCTCGAAAAGATCGACATGCTCGACCTGGCCGATGTGGTGGCGATCAACAAGTTCGAGCGGCGCGGCGGCGAGGACGCCCGGCGTGACGTGGCCCGGCAGCTCGTGCGAAACCGCGAGCAGTTCGGCACGCCGTGGCAGGAGATGCCGGTCTTCGGCACGAGCGCGGCCCGGTTCAACGACGACGGCGTCACCGCCCTCTACCAGCACCTCAAGGAGCTGCTCTTCGGGCGCGGGCTGGCCAGCTTCCCCGGCGTGTTGCCGCAGGTCACCGGCCGCGCGTCGACCGGGCTGACGTCGGTACTGCCGAAGGGGCGCGAGCGCTACCTGTCCGAGATCGCCGAGAGCGTGCGCGGGTACCACGCGACAACCGCCGAGCAGGTCGGGATCGCCCGTCGCCGCCAACATCTGTCCACTGTGCACACACTGCTCCCGGCGGAGGCGGCGGTGGCCGAGCTGCTGGACAAGACCGAGGGCGAGCTGGCCGGCGACGTGCGGGACCTGCTCGACAGCTGGCCGGCCACCCGCGACGCGTATCGCGGGGACGAGCTCGTCTACCACGTGCGCGACAAGGAGATCCGCACACCGCTGACCCGCGAGACGCTCTCCGGCAGCCGCGTGCCGCGAGTGGCGCTGCCCCGCGACGGCGACGACGGGGAGCTGGTCCGCTTCCTGCGGTCGGAAAACCTGCCAGGCGCGTTCCCGTACACCGCCGGGGTCTTTCCCCTGAAGCGGACGGGTGAGGCGCCGGCGCGGATGTTCGCCGGCGAAGGTGACGCGTTCCGCACCAACCGCCGCTTCCACCTGCTCAGCACCGGGCAGCCGGCGACCCGGCTCTCCACCGCGTTCGACTCGGTGACCCTCTACGGCCGCGACCCGGACCAGCGGCCGGACATCTACGGCAAGGTCGGCACCTCGGGCGTGTCCATCGCGACCCTCGACGACATGCGCGAGCTCTACGCCGGCTTCGACCTCTGCGCGCCGAACACGTCGGTGTCGATGACCATCAACGGTCCCGCGCCGACGATCCTCGCCATGTTCCTCAACACCGCCATCGACCAGCAGGTCGACGCGCTCGGCCGGACCCCGACCGACGAGGAGTACACGCAGATCCGGGCCCGCACGCTCTCGACCGTGCGCGGCACGGTGCAGGCGGACATCCTCAAGGAGGACCAGGGCCAGAACACCTGCATCTTCTCCACCGACTTCGCGCTGCGCTGCATGGCCGACATCCAGGAATGGTTCATCGACCAGCGGGTGCGCAACTTCTACTCGGTGAGCATCAGCGGCTACCACATCGCCGAGGCCGGGGCCAACCCGATCAGCCAGCTCGCCTTCACGCTGGCCAACGGTTTCACCTACGTCGAGGCGTACCTGGCCCGGGCATGGACGTAAACGACTTCGCGCCCAACCTGTCGTTCTTCTTCTCGAACGGGATGGACGCCGAATACACCGTCATCGGCCGGGTCGCCCGCCGGATCTGGGCCGTCGCCATGCGCGACAGGTATGGCGCCGACGAGCGCGCCCAGAAGCTGAAGTACCACATCCAGACGTCGGGGCGGTCGCTGCACGCGCAGGAGATGGACTTCAACGACATCCGCACCACCCTCCAGGCGCTCTGCGCGATCTACGACAACGCGAACAGCTTGCACACCAACGCGTACGACGAGGCGGTCACCACGCCCACGGCGCAGTCGGTACGACGCGCGCTCGCCATCCAGATGATCATCGACAACGAGTGGGGCCTGGCCGGCAACGAGAACGTGCTCCAGGGCTCGCACATCGTCGACCAGCTCACCGACCTCGTCGAGGAGGCCGTGCTCGCCGAGTTCGACCGCATCTCCGAGCGGGGTGGGGTGCTCGGCGCGATGGAGACCGGCTACCAGCGCGGCCGCATCCAGGACGAGTCGATGCTCTACGAGCAGCGCAAACACGACGGCTCGCTGCCCATCGTCGGCGTCAACACGTTCCTCGCCCCGCCCACCGACCGCGCCGAGGCGCCGCACCGACTCGAGCTCGCCCGCGCCACCGAGGACGAGAAGCGCTCGCAGATCGACCGGCTCGCCGACTTCCAGGCCCGGCACGCCGCGGACGCACCCGCCGCGCTAGCCCGCCTCAAGGCCGCCGCCGGCGACGGCGGCAACGTCTTCGACGCGCTCATGGAGGCGGTACGGCACTGCACGCTCGGCCAGATCAGCGACGCGTTCTTCGAGGTCGGCGGCCAATACCGCCGCAACGTCTAAAGATCTTCCGGGCTAAGGGTCATCGGATCTGTCCACAGTGGTGGTCACAAAACTTCTGAAAACCGGAGATCCGAGCTACCGCGACGTCCGCGGTGGTCCAGACCGCTGCTCCCGCAGCCTCACCCTCCGCGGTTCACGATCCAACCCCGGCCGGCGGGGCTGCCCGCCCTCGCGCGATGAGCAGCGCTGGCCGATCTTGGGCAACACCAAGGCGATCGTCAATGCTTTCTCATGATCCCCTCATGTAGTCCTTTTGAAGCTCCTCGACTCTGTGGGCCATGAAGACACGACTCCTCGTCGCCGCTGTCGTCGCGACGGCCGGTGTGGTCTGGGTGGCGCCCGCGCCCGCCATGGCCGCGCCCGCCTGTGGCGCGACAGTCACCGTCAACACCACCGTCACCGCCGATCTCGTCAACTGTCCGGGCGACGGCCTCGTCATCGGGGCGCACAACATCACGCTCAACCTCAACGGCCGTACCGTCGACGGCGTCGGCCTCGGTGTGGGCATCCGCAACAACGGCTTCGACAACGTGACCATCCGCAACGGCGCGGTGGCCGAGTTCGACTACGGTGTCGCGCTGAACCCCGGCACGCTGGGCAACCTCGTTACCGCGCTGACCGTCCGCCACAACGAGGTGGCCGGCGTGCAACTGTCCAATGCGGACTCCAACAACCGGGTCACCGGCAACGTCGTCGAGTGGCAGTCACAGCGCGGCATCGCGCTCCTCAACGACTCCACCAGCAACACGGTCGGCGGCAACACCGTACGCAACAACGCCGACGGCATCTACATCGAGGCGTCACACAGCAACAGCGTCACGACCAACGGGCTGACCACGAACAGCGACAAGAGCATCCAGCTGGTGAACGCGCGCAGCAACACCCTGCGGCAGAACACCGTGACGAGTGGCGGTGACACGGCGATCGAGCTGACCGGCTCGACCCTCAACGTCGTCGACAACAACACCGTCAACGGCACCGGTGACGCCGGTATCGCGCTCACCTCGTCGCCGAGCAACCAGGTGATCAACAACCGGGTGTCGGGCAGCAGCGACGCCGGCATCTTCCTCGACCTGTCCAACAGCAACACCGTCCGGTCGAACAACCTCAACGTCACCGGGCCGAACGCCGGCGGCATCGAGGTCATCTCGGCCAACGGCAACACGATCCAGTCGAACACCGTCAACGCGCAGCTCGGACACGGCATCGAGCTCCAGAACTCGGCCTCGAACCGGCTGCTCAGCAACACCGCGACGAGCAACAACGGCTCGGGCATCTACGTCACCGGGTCCGCCGGCGTGGCGGCCAACCTGGTCGAGGCCAACACCGCGAGCAGCAACAACGGCGACGGCATCAACATCTCCAACGCCGGCAACACGGTACGGCGCAACATCGCCCGCAACAACGGCGGCTGGGGCATCTACGCGACGACCGGTACGACCGACGGCGGCGGCAACCGGGCCAGCGGCAACAGCCAGGTCGCCCAGTGCTTCGGCGTGGTCTGCACCCCCTGACCCCGAGGTCCGGCACTGAAGCCGAGCGCGTGCCCCAGGACGCCGCGATCGTGTACGTCCTGGGGCACGCCCTCGGGTAGCGCGCCCGTTGCCTAGCCTGATGGGGTGGGCATTGATCTGGTACTGCTCAGCGGAGTCTCCTACCGAGGGCAGGAGGTAGCCGGGCACCGGATGCGCGGCCTGCTGGCCCTGCTCGCCGGCGAGCTGCGGACCGGGTGCGGTACGAGCCGGCTGGTGGACGGGCTCTGGCCGGACGAGCCGCCCGCAAACCCGGTCAAGGCCGTGCAGGTGCTCGTGTCCCGGGCGCGGGCGCAGCTCGGTGCCGGCGTGATCGCCAGCACCGCCACCGGATACCGGCTGGCCCTCGACGAGGACCAGGTGGACAGCAGCGCGGTACTCGTACGGGCGGCGGCCGGCACCCGGCAGCTGCGAGCCGGTGACCAGTCGGCCGCGCTCGCGCACGCGGAGGCGGGCCTCGCCCTCTGGGACGGTGCCGTGAGCGACGGCGCCGGCGGGTACGACCCGGTGGCCGACCTGCGGAGCGAGCGGACGGCGGCGCACCGGTCGCTGGTACGCATCCGCGCGCTCGCCCTGGCTCGGCTCGGCCGGCACGGCGAGGCCGTCGACCCGCTGACCGCGCTCGCCGCCGAGCTGCCTCGGGACGAGGAGGTGCTGCTGGAGCTGCTGCGCTCCGAGGCGGCCACGGCCGGGGCGTCGGCGGCGCTGGCCCGCTACGAGACGTACCGCCGGGCGCTGCGCGACGAGCTCGGCATCGACCCGGGCGCCGCGCTCCAGGCCGCGTACAAGCTGCTGCTGGACGGTGACACGCCGGCCGTCCGGCACGGGGTCGCCGCCGAGCCGAACCAGCTGCTGGGCCGCGACGAAGACCTGGCCGCGGTGGCCGCCATGGCCCGCCGGTCCCGGGTCACGTCGATCGTCGGCCCCGGCGGTCTGGGCAAGACCCGGCTCGCGAACGCGGTCGGCCGTAACGCCGAGCAGCGCGTGGTGTACGTGGTCCCGCTGGCCGGCGTCGCCACCGACGAGGAGGTCGTCCGGCAGGTGGCGTCCGTCCTCGGCGCCGGAGAGCTGCGGCTGGCCCACCTGCCGGTGCCGCCGGACCCGCTCACCGGCATCGGTGCCGCGCTGGGCCCCGGCCCCGCCCTGCTGATCCTGGACAACTGCGAGCACGTGATCGGTGGTGTCGCAGAGCTTGTACAAGCCCTTGTGTCGACCCTCCCCAGCTGCACGTACTGACCACGAGCCGCACCCCGCTCGCCCTGTCGTCCGAGTCGGTGTACGCGTTGCCGCAGCTCAGCCTGCCGGCCATGGTGGAGCTGTTCACCCAGCGGGCCAGAGCCGCCCGCCCGGGCGTCGAGCTGCCCGCCGACACGGTCGCCGACCTTTGCCGCCACCTGGACGGGCTGCCGCTCGCGGTGGAGCTGGCAGCGGCCCGGGTCCGGGTGATGACGGTGGCCGAGATCGCCGGTCACCTGACCGACAGGTTCGGCCTGCTGCGCGGCGGCCCCCGGGACGCGCCGACGCGGCACCGGACGCTGCACGCGGTCGTCGACTGGAGCTGGAACCTGCTCGACCCGGCCGGGCAGGTGGCGCTGCGCACGCTGTCGGTCTTTCCGGGCGGGTTCACCGCGGACGCCGCCCGGCACCTGCTGCGCGGCGAGGTACTGGGCACGCTCGAGGACCTTGTCGACCAGTCGCTGCTCAAGGTGGCCGACACCCGGTCCGGCGCACGGTTCACCATGCTGGAGACGGTGCGCGAGTTCTGCGCCGCCCAGCTGGCCGCGACCGGCGAGGACGACAAGGTCGCGGCCGGTTTTCTGGCCTGGGCGCGGGACTTCGGGCTGGCGCACCACGAGGCGGCGTTCGGGCCCGACCCACTCGCCACAGTGGACTCGATCAGAGCCGAGCGGGACAACCTGATGCAGGCACTGCACCAGGCCACCGCGCGGGCCGACGGCGCCACCGTGGCGGCGATGACCGCCGCTCTGGCCAGCCTCTGGCTCATCGAGTCGGACTACGCCCGGATGATGGCGCTGACCACCGAGACCGGCTGGGTGCTGTCCCACTACCGGCCCGAACCGGACTTCGTGGAGGTGACCCGCACGGCCGCCGCACTCTGTACGGCGTTCGTCTTCAGCGCCGGGCAGCCGCCGGCGGTACGTTCGCTGGCCACGCTCGGCCGGCTCCCGACCGCGCCACCGGACACCCTGATCCGCGCCCTGGCGGCCGTGCTCCGGGCGCTGCCGGAGCTGCTGGCGGCCGGCGCCGCGCGGCTGCACGAGCTGTGCGAGAGCGACCAGCCGCTGCTGGCCGGGGTCGCCAATGCCGCCGCCACATACGTATGGGAGTACCAGGGCGAGCCCGAGCGCGCCCTGGCCGCCGCCGAACGCATGCTCGCGTCGTTCCAGGACCAGCCGACGCCCTGGGCGCGGCTGCTCGCCCACGGCCGGATCGCCGACCTACACCTGCAAGCCGGGCGGGGCGGGATGGCCCTGCCCCACCTCGAGGCCGCGATGCGGGTGCTGGACTCGGTCGGCATCCGCAACGAGACGCTCGGCGTCCGGCTCGGCATGGTGCTGGCCAACCTCCAGGTCGGCGACGTCGACGCGGCCGAGCGGCAGCTGGCTCTCGTGGAGCCGGACCAGCCCGACGACGCGGTGGAGGTCCGCACCTTCAACTCCGCCGTACGCGCCGAGATCCTGCTCGTCCGCGGCCGGGTCGAGGCCGGCCTGCGGATGTGGCGGCGGGTCGCCGGGCTGCTGCGCGAGACGGTGGACCGCGGCGGCGTGCCCGGCCTGGACGGCTGGACCTTGGAGGTCGAGGCGGCGACCGTGATCTCCCACGCGCACCACGGCCGGCTCGACCTCGTCGCCCCGCTCACCGCCGCGCTACCGGACCGGCTGTCCACAATGCTGACCACCCTCACCGCGAACCGCACGTACCTGATGGGTTTTCCGATCGGCGGCGCGCTGCTGCTCGCACTGGCCACAGTGGAGCTGGACCGGGGCGCGGTGGCCTCCGGCGTACGGCTGACCGCGCTGGCCGAGCGCTTCCACTTCATCCGGGGCTTCCGGCCGACCATGTCCCCGACCACGCCCGGCAGACCGCCGAGCAGGCCGACAAGGCGGCGTACGCGGAAGCCGTCTCCGCGTACGCCGCCCTGACCGCCGACGAGCTGACCCTGGCCGCACTCGACCTGCTGCGGGAGCGTGCTCAGGCCTGACGGTTGTACAGCCGCTTCGCCCACAGGTAGCTGACCAGCGCGATGCCGGCCGACCAGGCGACCGCCGCGATCCAGCTGTTGCCGATCCCGGTACCCAGCAGCAGCCCGCGGAGCGTCTCGATGATCGGGGTGAACGGCTGGTACTCGGCGAACCAGCGCAGCCCCACGGGCATCGAGTCGGTGGGTACGAAGCCGCTGCCCAGGAACGGCAGGAACACAAGCGGCTGCGGCAGGTTGCTGGCGCTCTCCACGGTCTTGGCCACCAGGCCCGTCGCCACCGTGAGCCAGGTGAGGGCGAAGGCGAGCATCCCCAGGACACCGGCGGCCGCGACCCACTCCACCACGCTGGCGTTGGGCCGGAACCCGATGGCCAGCGCCACCCCCAGCACCACCGCCACCGCCAGGTAGGTCTGGAGCATGGCGCCGATGACGTGGCCGGTCAGCACCGACATCCGGGCGATCGCCATGGTCCGGAACCGGGCCACGATGCCCTCGGTCATGTCCATCGACACCGATATCGCGGTACCCATCGACACGGCCGCCACCGCCATCAGCAGGATGCCCGGCGTCACGTAGTCGAGGTACTCGCCTCGGCCGCCCGGCCCCGCGCCCAACCCGTTGCCGAGCGTACCGCCGAACACGTAGACGAACAGCAGCAGGAACACCACCGGCAGGCCCACCAGCTGGAGGGTCATCGACGGGTACCGCCGCATGTGCTTGATCTGCCGGCGCACCATCGTCGCCGAGTCCGCCAGCGCGTAGGAAAGGGTGCTCATCGGACGGCCTCCATCTTCTCGTTCGCCTGCTTCTTGTCGGTCAGTGCCAGGAACACGTCGTCCAGGTCCGGGGTGTGTACCGTCAGCGTCTCCACCTCGATCGACGCGTCGTCCAGCCGGGCCAGCAGCGCCCGCAGGGAATGCACGCCGCCGTCGTGCGGCACCTGGAGCACGAGCGTCTCCTCGTCACCGCCGGTCAGCCCGAGCGTCCGGGCGGCCAGGTCGAGCTCCGTCGGGTCGGTGAACCGCAGGCTGACGTGCCCGCCCGGGATGCGGCGCTTCAGCTCGTCCGGCGTGCCCTCGGCGACCAGCCGCCCCTGGTCCAGCAGCGCGATCCGGTCGGCGAGCTGGTCCGCCTCCTCCAGGTACTGGGTGGTCAGGAAGATCGTGACCCCACCGGCGACAAGCTCCCGGATGATCTGCCAGAGGCCGCGGCGGCTCCGCGGGTCCAGGCCCGTCGTGGGCTCGTCGAGGAAGATCACCCGCGGCTCGCCCACCAGCGTCATCGCCAGGTCGAGCCGGCGCTGCATACCGCCGGAGTAGGTGGTGGCCGCCTTCCGGCCCGCCTCCACGAGATCGAGCCGCTCCAGCAGCTCCGCCGCCCGCCGGCGACCCTCGCGCCGCCCCAGGTGGTGCAGGTCCGCCATCAGCAGCAGGTTTTCCTCACCGGTCAGCAGCTTGTCGACCGCGGAAAACTGCCCGGTCACCCCGATCGCGGCGCGTACCGCGTCCGGCTCGGCGCGCACGTCCCGCCCGGCCACCCGCATGTCGCCCTCGTCGGCGCGGATCAGCGTGGACAGGATCTGCACCATGGTGGTCTTGCCGGCGCCGTTCGGGCCCAGCAGCGCGAGGGTCGTGCCCTCGGCGACGGTCAGGTCCACACCGTCGAGCACGACCTTCTCGCCGTACGACTTGCGGAGCCCACGCACCGCGACCGCCGTGCCGTCCATGTTTGCTGTCATGCCCCGAACCATCCCCGGGCCCGGTTTCACCACGGCAATACCGTGGCAACACCACCTCGGGTCCCGCGATACCGCGGGCGCCGCCGTCAGTCGGTCGAGGTGCGGTGGATCTGGTACCGGGGCACGGCGGCATGGTAGCCGCGCGACGCAACGCCGTACCGGGGGCGGACACGCCGACCGGGGGCCGCGCTAGGCGCGACCCCCGGCTCGGGGAGGGGTGTCAGAGACCGGCCGCGTGCGCGGCGGCGGTGCCGCCGACCACGGGGAGCACGATGTTGCTGGTCTTGAGCGCGAACTGGAGGTTGGCGCGGGACTGGTCGGCCTGGCTGGAGTACTGCGAGTAGCTACCCACGATGATCACACCGATCCGGTGACCCGGCTGGAACACGTAGTCCTCCGGGAGCAGCGGGAAGCTGTAGTTGTACGCCTGGCCGGGCACGAGCGGCACGGCGGTGCGGATCGACTGGCGGTTCGCGGCGTCCATGATGCCCTTGGTCACCAGCTCCACATCGGACGTTGCCACCCGCTTCTGGGTCTGCCGGTAGCAGCCGTCGTCGGTCGGGCTTGTCTCGCCCCAGCAGTCCTGGGTGTCGAGGGTGATGATGCCCTCGCCCGAGGCGCGGTGGTTGACCCGCTCGGCCGAGCCGTAGTCGACAAGGATCGCACCGAGGTTGGTGTCGGTCTTGTCGGCCGTGACGCGCAGCTGCACCACGGGCGTACCCGAGATGTGCAGCGGTGCGGTCAGTGGCGCGGAGAGGTAGGCGAGCCGGTTCGGCTGTACCACGTCCGGGTTGAGGATCATCGTGTTCTGGCTCTGCGTCGGGTTGTCCAAAAGGGACTCGGTCTTCGGCTGCGCGACCGGGACCACCTTGAGCCCGCCGGCGCCGCCGGCGCCCGGCTGGAGGAAGATCTCGGTGTCGGCCTTGCCCGGCACCGGCCAGTCGGCGTAGGTCTCCCACACGTCGGCGGAGCGCTCGATGTCCACCCGCGGCTCGTCCATGATGCCGTTGGCGACGCCGTGCAGCCAGAAGTCGAACCACCGGTGCAATGTGGACACCCAGACCGAGCGGCGCGAGTCGAACGGGTCGACGTGCCCCTCCTGGGAGAGCCACAGCTTGCGCGGGATGTTGTTCTCGGCGAGCGCGTACCAGTACTTGCTGAAGTGGTCCGGGCGCACGTTGTCGTCGTTGAGGCCGTGGTACAGCAGCACGCTGGCGGTTTGGTTCGGCACCTTCTTGACGTAGCTGCGCTCGTTCCAGAAGGCGGTGTAGTCACCGTGCTCGTCGCCATCCTCGGCGGCGATCCGGTCCCGGGTTGGCTTGCAGTAGTCGCGCCGCGCGGGGTTGGTGACGGTGTTGGACAGCGACGCCACGTAGCTGTTGCCCCGGGTGATGACCCCGTTGCTGCGGACGTAGTCGTAGTACTCGGTCGGGCCGCTGATCGGCACCACCGTGGTCAGGCCCTTCACGCCGGTCACGGCCGTCGCCATGGCCAGCGAGCCGTCGTACGACTTGCCGATCATCGCGCTCTTGCCGTTGTGCCAGTCGGCCTTGACGATCTCGCCGGCGGCGTTGCGGGCGACGGCCCGGCCGTTGAGCCAGTTGATCGCCTGCTTGGCGCTGAGGTTGTCCTCGTTGGCGTTCGTGGTCGGGCAGCCGGTGGAGTTGTTGGTGCCGACCATGTCCAGCAGGATCACGGCGTAGCCGCGCGGGACGAAGTAGTTGTCGTAGAAAAGTGGCCACTTCTCGAGCAGCCCGTCGCCGTCCAAGTCGGCCTTGCACTCCGACTCGTTGCCACGACAGAGCGTCGAGTAGTACGGGCTCGCGTCCATGATGACCGGGACCTTGAGGCCGTCGAGCGTGGCCTTCGGGCGCATCACGTCGAACGCGATGATGTCCCGCAACCCGTCCCGGTCACTGTCGAATGTGGAATCGATGAACAGCCGCTCGCGGATCGCGTCCGCATAGCCGAAGACCGGCTGGGTGACGCCGTCGGAGACGACGATCGCCGGTGCGTCGGCCGCGAACGCGGGGGCCGGCCCGCCCACGACCGCGACCGCCGCGATCGGTAGCAGAGCGGCGGCCGCGCGGAGCAGCCTGCCGATACGACTCATGCACCCTCCAAAAAGACCTTGAGGAGGGGTACGTTATGGCGCCCGGCCCACTTCACGCCATACGCGGACGCCGAAATTTACGAGACTCAGTCAAGTGTCGGAAGCGGCTCCATGATCTACCGGCAGATGTACAGTGACGCGCTACGATCCGTGGCCATACATTCACGATCACCTCAGTGGCGGTTCGCGCCGATCTCCCGCTGGAAGGGCGACGTAATGCACGTTCAGAGATCCCGGCGAACGGCATGGCGAGCCGCACTGGCCGCCACGTTCGCGACCCTACTCGTAGCCTCCGGGACCGCCGGCCAAGCGATGGCGGCACCCGGAAACCCCGCCGGGGGCACCGGCCCGTTCGACGTTCTCGACCCGCAAACCTGGCAAAACCCGGACACGATGACCTGGGACAACTTCAAGCCGGTCCCGGGCAAGAACTGGGCGGACCCGTCCGTGACGGGGTCCGTACGTAACTTCAAAATCGCGCTGGTCACGCTCGACTACCCGGACCAGCCCTTCGTGGTCACCCAGCGGGCCCGCTCCTCGGTCTTCGGCAACCCGCAGGCGACCGCGCAGAACATCCCCCGCGCCCAGGTGGCCACGTTCTACAAGGACTTCCTCAACACGCCGAACACGCTGAACAAGGGGCACACCCTGCACGAGTACTGGATGCAGGACTCCAACGGCCGGTACGGCGTCGACCTGGCCGGGTTCGGCCCGTACGAGATGCCGGCGAAGTCCTACCAGTACGGCATCGACAACGGGTTCAACCCCGGTGCGTGCCCGACCGGCGAGCAGTGCGCCCGCAACATCCGTACCGACGGGCTCGCCGCCTGGCGCGCGGCCGTCGGCGAGGAGGTGGCCAGCCAGTACGAGCTGATCTTCATCCTCTCCTCGGGCCAGGACGAGTCGTCGACCTGGCAGGAGTTCGGCCAGATGATGTTCCAGACGAAGGAGGACGTGCCGGACGCCTGGGGCCCGCCGGACCCGAGCCTGCCGAACTACGCGCGCACCCGGTACGTCGAGTGGACCTCGTGGAAGGCCGCCGCGACCATCTGGCCGAACGCGGGTGGCGGCTCGTCCACCCAGGCGGAGAGCTCCGGCATGGGCGTGTACGCGCACGAGCTGAGCCACCTGCTGAGCATCGGCGACAACTACAACAACCCGTACGGCACCCCGCTGCGCCGGGCGTACACCGGCATCTGGAGCATGATGTCGCGCGGGTCGTTCAACGGACCGGGCGGCCCGCACACCCGCTGGCAGATCCCACCGGTGAACGGCGGCTCGATGGGCTCGCTGCACACCGTGCGGGACAAGGCGAAGATCGGGCTGCTCGGCGAGGAGCACATCCTGCGGCTCTCCCGCGAGGCGCTCGCGTCGTCCGGCCTGGTGGTCGCCGAGGTCACCGCGCGTGCTGTCGACGCCGGGCCGAAGGGCCTGACCGGCATCAACATCGCGATGAACCGGGACAACTCGCCGGCCTGCACGGTCAGCGAGGACCCGCTCTGTGACGGCGGCAACTACAACAACTACACGGTCGAGGTCGTGGACCGGATGGGCGCCGACTCGTTCACGCCCGACAACGGCGTGCTGATCAGCAAGACGAAGAACGCGGACAACGCGCCGTTCGTGTGGGTGATCGACGCCAACCCGCAGGACATCGACATGATCGACTTCTACCAGCCGAACGGCACCCCGCAGAAGATCACGATGGGCGACTACCGGCAGCTGTCGGACGCGCTCTTCCACGCGGGTACCCGGTCGGGCAGCGAGTACGAGTACATCGACCAGGCCAACCGCCTGCACTTCTACATCCTCGACCTCAAGCGGGACGCGAACGGCATCCTGTCGTACAAGGTCGCGGTGCAGTCGCTGGACGGCACCGGCGGCCCGAGCACGCACGGCCTGGCACTGAGTGACGGCAACCCCACGACGGCCACCAAGCCGACCAACCGGGGCGTCAACTGCAACTTCGAGCTGACCAACACCGGCACCTGGTCGGCCGGCGGCCAGCAGCACCCGGAGAGCGCCAACCAGTACCTCAAGTCGGACGTCTACCGCCTCACCGCTGAGGTCAACGGTGAGCTGCCCGGTTCGGGCTGGCGGGTCGAGGTGCCGAACGCGCTGGTGGCGGTCCCCTTCGGCAAGGAGAGCACGGTGAAGGTCTCGGTCGGCGCGACCGCCGACGCCACAGAGACCGGCTACGTGAAGCTGACCGCTACGTCGGTCAGCGACCCGACCAAGACGATCACCCGCCCCTGTCACGTCCGCAAGGGCTGACGTTGGCGCGATCCTTCGCCGGTTACGCCGCGGCGGTGCTCCTCGCCGTCGCGGCGTCCGGCTGCGGGGCCGAGTCCTCGTCGACGACCACCACCGTGCGGATCCTGGTGCGCGACATCAACATCCGCGAGGAGGGTGTCGACTGCGCCGGCACGGGACCGTACACGTACTTCCACAACCGGGCGCCGTTCCGTCTCCTCGACGGCGACGGCGAGACGCTGGCCGACGGCAAGCTCCCGCCTGGCAAGGCAGTCCGCACGTTCGAGGAGGACCTCGAAGTGGACCGGATCCCCACCTACTGCGAGTTCGCCGTGCCGGTCTCGGTGCCGCGGCGGGACGGCTACCAGCTCGTCGTGGACGACCAGCCGGCGATCCCGCTCACCTCGAACGAGGGCTTCCTCGTGGCGGTGGTGCCGTCGTGAGGATCGCCGCGGTGCTGCTCGCCGTCGTGATCGCCCTCGGGGCATGCAGCGACCCCGAGCCGCCGGCGCCGGCCGGTGGGGCGACCGCGCTGCCGGGACCGGTGCCGACCGGCCTCGCCCTACGCCCGGTCCCACCGGACACGCCGGGCGCACCTGTCTTCACCGGCGCTCTCACCGACGGGACAAACCTGGCGGTCGCCGACCTGTGGGCGGAGCGTCCGGTCGTACTGCTCTTCTTCAGCTCCTGGTGCACGACCTGCGCCGAGCGGCAGGACGCGCTCAGCGAGCTCGCCCGCGGCTACCGCGACCGGGTCGTCTTCGTCGGCGTGGTCACGGAGGACGAGCCGGCCGAGCTGGACGCGTACCTGCGCACGCACAAAGCCGAGTTTCCGGTGGTGGTCGACGCGGACGGGACCATCTCCCGCTCGTACGCGGTCCGCGAGCCAGGCGCCGTGGCGGTCGTGGCCAAGGGCGGGGCGCTGCTGCGCGGCTGGCCCGGCGGTCTCAATGCCTCCACATTGGACCAACGTATCCGTGAGCTCCTCTTAGGATAGGTAGGTAATGAGAAAACGAGCATTCCTGACCGTGGCGGCCCTGGTGGCCGGCATGCTAGTCGCTGGCCCAGCGCCGGCACGGGCGGCTGACCCCGCACCCTTGCCCGAGCCGAAGGTGCACCCGATCCAGATCACCGGCCCGGCGGCCGACCGGCTCAACCTGATC
The DNA here is from genome assembly GCF_011764545.1 of Phytohabitans flavus. GTDB lineage: Bacteria > Actinomycetota > Actinomycetes > Mycobacteriales > Micromonosporaceae > Phytohabitans > Phytohabitans flavus. The sequence continues at coordinate 4,514,093 of NZ_AP022870.1, forward strand.
ATCCTCGGCGACGGTTACCAGGCCGACCAGCAGAGCCTCTTCTTCGGCGACGTCGACCGCAACCTCGCGATCATGTGGGCGACCGAGCCGTTCCGCACGTACCGCGACTACATCAACGTGTACGCGGTCGAGATCGCCTCGATCGACTACGGCGTCCGCTGCGACCCCGACAGCCGGGTACGCCACCCGGACGGCACGATCCGCGACACCGGCGTGCGCGAGGGGCCGATCGACGGCAAGCGCACCGCGCTCCGGATGATCTACCAGAACGGCTGCGCCGACCCACTCTCCCGCGGCACCGTCTACGGTGGAGCGCCAGTCGGCTGCGCCAACGACGCGCCGTACTACCCGCCGGGCGTCAACCCGTGCGAGACCGGTAACCAGGCGCACAACCGCATCCTCGACACGTACGTGGCGCCGGTGCTGGGCATCCCGCGCACCTCGCAGAACGTGCAGACGCTCGCCATCTTCAACACGTTCACGTACGGCGGCATCGGCGGCACCAGCGCCACCACCTCCGGCGGCTCGCCACAGGGCCCGCTGATCTCGCTGCACGAGCTTGGCCACTCGCTGGGCACGATGGCGGACGAGTACCCGTACTCCTCCCGCGATGTGGTGCGCCCCTGCTACACCGGCGGCGAGCCCAGCAGCTTCCACCACACGATCACCACCGACCCGGCGCAGATGGTCGCCGACCAGCAGAAGTGGTGGCGGTGGGTCGGCGAGGAGAGCCTGTCCGGCGGCACGATCGGGGCGCACGAGGGCGGCGGTTCGTTCCCTTGTGGACAGCGCCGGCCGAGCGAGCACTCCATCATGCGGTGGATCGGCTTCGACTGGGACCAGGTCGGGCGCGAGCACATGGTCGCCCGGATCACCGGACGTCGCAACGCCGGCCAGATGGCCGTCGGGCACACTCCACTGGGGACAGTGCCGTCCGACGGCGTGCTGTGGGTGGAGACCGGGCACCCGCGCTACCACGAGCTCCAGGTGACCTGGCGGGCCAACGGCACCGTCCTCGACACGCACGGCAGCCGCAGCCTGGACCTGGCAGACCTGGATCTGCCTGAAGGCACGGTCGTCCAGGTCGAGGTGCGTGACCCGGTCGGCCCCGACGGCATCGACTGGGTGCGCAACCCCTCCACCGGCAACAGCGCGACAAACTCGGGCTACGAGGGCCCGCGCTTCGTGCAGACCCGCGAGTGGACCGTCGGCTCGTCTACTGTGGAGCCTTCGCCGGCCGCCGCCGAGATCACCTCCTCGACGATGACCACCCAGCCGGTCGCCGGCGACGAGGTCGTCTTCGTGGAGACCAACCACCCGGCCGACCGGATCCTCGACGTGGCCTGGTCGCTGGACGGCGCCGCCGTGCCCAACCCGCACAACAGCCGGCGCCTCGACCTCGGCGCGCTCGGTCTCTCCGCCGGCGCGCACAAGCTGGTCGCCACCGTGACCGATCCCGCCGGTGCGTCCGACTCGGTCGAGTGGACCGTCGACAACGCGCTGCCGACCGCCCCGCGACGGCTCTCCACACCGCTGACCACGCTGCCCGGCGCGGTGGAGCACCCGGTGTACTTCGACGGCTGGGACATGTGGCTCGACCCGACCGACGACCAGACCGGGCGTTACGTGGTGGGCCAGCTCCGGCTGGACAAGGACGGCTGGTTCAACTACTTCGGCTTCCCGGAGCAGCCGATGCCGGCGTCGCCGTTCCAGTTCCGCCACTCGGGTACCAACGTGAAGGCGCTGACGTACGGCAACCTTGGCACGGGCGGGCTCTCCCGGGCCACGTTCGAGCAGACGCTGCCGGACGACCACCCTAGCGGCGGGTTCGTCCCCGGCTTCGGCACCCACCTTGTCGAGCACCGCGCGATCGACCCGTCCGGCAACATCGGCAAGGCTGACAGCTACAAGGCCACCGTGCTGCCCGGCTCCTCCCCTGCCTGCACGACCACGCTGACCGGCCGCCAGACCCGGGTGACCGTGACGCAGGGCGTGACCTGCCTGACGAACGCGCAGGTGGCGGGCCAGGTGACGGTACGCGCCGGCGCCTCGCTCGTGGTCCGGTCCAGCACGATCACCGGCACGCTCGCGGCGAACGGCGCGCAGGCGATCCAGCTCTTCGGCTCGACGGTCAACGGCGCGGCCCAGATCGTGGGCACGACCCGGGACGTGACGGTCGCCGGCAGCACCTTCAACGGCGCGGTCATGCTGGCGAACAACACGCAGGTCACGGCCAACGAGAGGTACAGCCGCCTGTCCGGCGCGTACGGCCCGGTGCTGGCCGGCAACCGCATCAACGGCGCGCTGAGCTGCTCCGGCAGCAGCGCCCGGCCGAAGGACTTCGGCGCCCCGAACACGATCAACGGCGCCAAGTCCGGCGACTGCTCCCGCCTCTAACCCCAACTCCCATCCAGAAGCCAGGTTTCTGCGCCACCGCCTTCGGGCACGGCAGCAGAAACCTGGTTTCTGCTTTCTAGCCCCTGCCCCCTGCCCCTTGCCCCCTTGCCCATCCCGAGCGGGCCGCCATTCCATGATCGAGATTTGAGCTACCGCGACGTCCGCGGTGGTCCGGACCGCTGCTCCCGCAGCCTCACCCTCCGCGCTTCACAACCCGACCGCCAGCCTCGCGGCAGGCACGCAGACCGGAAGAACTCTGGATCTAGTCGACTTTCTGCCGCCTGGACGACAGAAAGTCGACAAGATCTCCCGGGCTTGGCCACAGCGTCACCTCCGGTGGGCGCTTTAGGTGGTTTGTCCGCGTGCCGCAGGCTTCAAGGCCGAGTGCTGCCGGCCGTACGGCGACCGCAGAGACCTGGTTGCCCTTGATCGACGCTGCGGCCGGACACCATCCAACAGATCATGGTCGTTTGCCGCCCCTCTGGAGCCTGTTGCAAAATTGCCCGACTACAGCGTGTGCGTAGAAAAACACGGCTGTGTCCGCCGCTGGCCGCCGAACGGCGGCCAGTGAGGGTCAACGCGACCCTCACTTCATGCGAATCTGGCGATTTTGCGACAGCCTCTCTGGGGGCAGTTGGGTACCACGATCGCTGGTGGGCTCCGACGATCAAGGGACCGCAGGTCTCCGCGGCCAGGGCGGGTCGACATCAGCCCGGACAGAGTGCCGGCAAACCGGTCGAAGGCGCCCAAACGGGAACGTGCAATGTGGACAAGGCCCTAGACGATCAATTCCAAGGGGTACGGGACAGCGAACGAACGCGAGGGTGTCGATGATCGACGTTGCCTAGCAACGAGACCATGGAGGCCGCGTGCACGCCGATCTGGACACCCTCGCCACCGCACTGTACGTGAAGATCGATGACGGGTTGAAGGCATCCCCGCAGCTCAATCCGGATCGGCCCGCGGTGGGCATCGCCCCGCAGATCACCGACGCCGAGCTGATCACCATCGCCGTCCTTCAGGCTCTGCTCGGCCACCACAACGAGACCCGCTGGCTACGCGCAGCCCGCAAGGACATCGGGCACCTGTTCCCCTACCTGCCCAAACAACCCGGCTACAACAAGCGCCTCCGTGCCCTGGTACCACAACTGGCCTACTTCATCGCGGTGTTGGCCGCTGAAACAGACCTGTGGCAGCACCCGATCCGTATCGCCGACTCCACCCCCGTGCCCTGCGGCACCTCCCGCACCACCGCCCAACACTCCGACCTGGCCGGCTGGGCCGGCTACGGCTACTGCGCCTCCCACTCCCGCCGATTCTGGGGACTACGCCTGCACCTGGTCACCACCGTGCACGGCCTGCCCGTCGCGTTCGCCCTGGCCAGCCCCAAAGCCGACGAACGCGACGTGCTGGTCGACCTGGTCTCACTACAACCGACCATGTTCCACCACCCAGACGGGCTGATCCTGGTCGTGGACAAGGGCTACCGCGACCGCGCCACCGAAACCTGGCTCAACGAAGCCAACATCACCGTCATCCGACCCGCCTACCGCACCGAGCCACCCCGCCCCGGCCGGGCATTACTGCGCGTCGTACGCCAGAACATCGAGTCGGTCAACCAAACCCTCAAAGACCAACTCGACCTAGAACGACACGGCGGACGAACCCCAACCGGCGTGGCCGCCCGCGTCCTGCAACGCATCCTCGCCCTGACCGCCGCGATCTGGCACAACTGGCACACCAGCCAACCGACCATGCGATCCCTGACCGCGTACGACCACTAACCCCTTGGAATTGATCGTCTAGGGCACGACGCGGGGCGCCTCCTGCTGAAAGCAGAGCAAATGCGGTCTGCAAGCAACTCGGGCCTAGTCCTGGTGATCGTTCGCCCAGAACCTGCGGCATCGCCGGCGTGTCGCGCAGGAATCGGGCGAACGATCACCAGGGGATCACCACCGTGCGCGGCAGGCGAGCGCCTACCCTCAGTGCCATCCCGTCGGCCCTCGACCCGCATGTTCTTGGAGCGGGCCGACGCCCGGGGCGCCACCACCCACGGACATCAACAGGTCGCACGGACGCTGGCGCCCCGGGCGTCGGTCTGCTCTGCTCTTGTGGGTCGAGGGCCGACGGGATGGCACTTCCCCCATCCCGGAGGCCGGAGCGCTCCCGCCGGAGGCTAAGGGGTAAGAGCGACCGCTGGCTAGGGGCCGGGGTAGGTGCCGCTCAGGCGGGCGAGCTTGAGGCCTAGGTGGAGGCAGAGGCGCTCGTTGCCGTTCTTCAGGTCGGTTTCGGCGAGCTGCTCCACACGGTGCAGGCGGTAGTAGAGCGTCGTGCGGTGCAGCCGCAGCTGTTCGGCCGTGGCGTGTGCGTTGCCGGCCAGGTCGAGGTAGACCTCCAAGGTCTCCAGCAGGACCTGGTTGGCCTCTTCGCCCAGCAGCCGGTGCAGCCCGGGATGGACGGTGGCGACGTCCACGTGCCGGCCGTCCATCTGGGACAGCATGCGGTAGATGCCAAGGTCGGACCAGGAGATGAGCGGTCCCAGCGCCGGCAGGCGCACGCCCACGCGGGCCGACTGGACCGCCTCGTCATACGAGTGGATGGCGTCCGCGAGCCCCGGCCGTGGGCTGCCGATGCCGACCACCACGCGGGCCACCTCGCCCAGGGCGCCGGTCGCGTTTCGCAGCGACTCCCGCAGGTACCCGGCGGCGGACTCGGCCGACGGGCGGCCGCCCACCTGGCCGGCGCGGACCAGCAGCACGCCCTGGTCGTTGCGGAGTAGGTGCAACGCGTCCCGTACCCCGATCCACCGCCGGGTGGCGACCAGCGCCTGCTCCAGCGCGATCCCGGCGTCCTCGTCGAGCACCTGCCCACGGGCCGCGACGAGCTGGGCGACGATCGCGGTGGCCGGACCGTCCGCACCGACCAGCCCGTCGGCGAGCAGCGAGCGGACCATCTCCTCGCGGGTGGCCGGGTTGTCGGAGAGCAGCGTACGGGCCGCCTCGGCCTCGCGTTGGGAGGCCAGCTCGCCGAGCAGGTTCTCCCGGTAGAGGGCGAGCGACAGGTCGCCGGCAGCGCGGGTGATCATGTCGATCTCGGCCTCCGTCATGCCCTTGTCGGCCTCGATGAACCACACGTACCCGAGCAGCCGGTCCTGGTGGACGATCGGCACGCAGAGGCGGGGCAGCAGGTCGAGCTCGGGGCAGGCGGGGATGCGCATCGGCCTGCGGGCCTTCATGATGCCGAAGCCGCGGAACCACGTGATGACCTCGGGCGCGGTGTGCCGGCGCAGGATGGAGCTGCGGCGGACGTCGTCCATAGTGCCGGTCTGCTCGCTGTACACGACGACCCGATGCCGCCGGTCCTCGATCAGCGCCGGCCGACCGACCCGCGCAGCCATCGCGTCGACGATGCCTTGCAGCTCCAGGTTCATGCCGTTCTCCGACCGTTTGTCGCCCGTTGGCGGCCCCGGCCTACGCGGCGTACCGCCGGCCCTTACCCTCCGACGCCGCCCGCCGCCGCGCAAGGGTCGCCGACTAATGATCATTCCCACTGGCGCTGGTGAACAGGAGGCGAACGCGATTGTCATCAACATGAGCTACGCTTCGCGCCCGTACTGTCCACTAGCGAGGGGAAGCCATGGGCGGCCTGGGGACGGCGGTCGCTGAATGGCTGTCCGGCGTACTCCTCGGCGACTACGGCATCATCGGTCTCGTCACGGGCCTGGTCATACCCGTCGCCCTGCTCTTCGCCGACCGGTTCCTGATCAAGGCCAAGCGGCTCAACGTGCGTACGCTGAGCGACTCGAACTGGCCGAGCCGCTTCGGCCTGCGCGGCAAGGGGCAGCGGATCAGCTTCGTCGCCAAGGATGGCGCGCCGATCGAGCACCCGTCGATGGTGAGCCTGCGGATCAAGAATTCCGGCGTGCTGGACATCGCCGAGTCCGACTACGAGCTTCCGGTCACGGTGCCGTTTCCGGACCGCAACGTGATCCGGGCGGAGATCGCCGAGGCGCGCAGCCAGGACCGGGCGGACGATCAGTGGCGGGACATGCTGGCCGGCCATCCCGGCTTCAAGGTGCGCCGGCACGAGGTGGTACTGCCGCCGGTCCATCTCAACCCTCGGGACCGCTTCAAGCTCGTGGTGCTGCTGTCCGGCGAGAGCACCGGCGAGGAGCTCGACTGCCGCGGCCGGATCAAGGGTGGCCGGATCATCGACGACACCCACCCGCGCCGGATCACCCGGACCCGGGTTCTGGCCGGGTTCGCCCTGCTCTTCGCCGGCGCGCTCGCGGTCGTGCTCGCGGTGCAGCCAGGCCTTGTGCCCCTGCCGAGGCAGCCCTTCGAGTGCGCTACCGGCGACCTCACGGTGGTCGGTTCCACGGCGTTCGAGGTGGCGGCGAACAAGGCGAAGGACGCGTACCTCAAGGTCTGCGACGGCGCCAACATGACCGTGAACCCCGAAGGCAGCATCGACGGGCTCGACCAGCTCCGCGGCGCGGACATGAACGGGCGCGGGAAGCTGCTCGTCCTCTCCGACGGCCACGCGCCGAGCGGCTACCCCACACTCCGCGCCCGGCCGACCGCGCTGGCCATCTTCGCGGTGGTGGTCAACGCCAACACCGGTATCGACAGCCTCACCCTCGACCAGCTCCGCGGCATCTACTCCGGCCAGTATGACAACTGGGCCGACCTGGGCGGCACCAACACCGAGATCCGGATTGTCGGCCGGGACAACGAGTCGGGCAGCCGGCGGACCTTCGAGGAGTTCGTGCTGAAGGCGGCCGAGCCGGCCGAGTCGTCGAGCAACTGTGAGCGAAGGGACCTCATCCCGCAGTCCGCCACCCTCCGGTGCCTCGCCTCCGGTACCGGGAGGCTGCTGGAGAACGTCAACACCATGAGCGGCGCGATCGGGTACGCCGACGCCCCCACCGCCACCCTCTACCCGGATGTGGTCCGGGTACGGCTGGACGGGCGGGAGCCGGAGTTCGGCCACATCGACGAGGGCTACCCGTTCTGGACCATCGAGTACATGTACACGTACGGCGAGCCGCCGGCCGGTGGGCTGCTCGCCTCGTTCCTGGCGTACATGAACACCGACTCGGCCCGGGTCGCGCTGCGTGAGGCGGGCTACGTGCCCTGCGTCAACCAGGACGGCAGCCAGCTCGAGCCCTGCCTCAAACAGCCGCGTTGACGGTCGTCAGGGCAGCCGGAGCCGCACCTGTACCGGTAGGTGGTCGCTGGGGTACTGGTTACCGCCTCGGTACGTGTTCATGCCGGCCGCGAGCGCGGTGATGCCGGGGGTGGTGAGCACCCAGTCGATCCGGGCACCGCCGGTGGTCAGCCCCCGGTAGTTGTGGAACGTGCCGTACCCGGTGCCGCGTACCGCCGCCCCGGGCCAGGTGTCGCGGTAGCCGGCCTGGTTGACCAGCAGGTTGTACACGTACCCGCTGGATACCGCCGTGGTGTTGAAGTCGCCGGTCAGCACGATGGGCAGCGCCGGGTCCAGCGCGGCGAGCCGCTGCCGGATGAGCTGCGCGGCGCGCTGGCGGGCGTTCTCGCTGGCGTTGTCCAGGTGGGTGTTGACCGCGTAGAAGCGCTTGCCGGTCACGAGGTCGAGGAAGCGCACCCAGGTGACCATCCGGATCGACCCACCGCCCCAGGTGTTCGAGCCGGGCACCTCTGGCGTGTCGGAGAGCCAGAAGTGCTGGTACGCCTGCGGGGCCAGCCGAGTGTTGTCGTAGAAGATGGCCATGTACTCACCCCGGGTGCCGCCCTCCCGGCCCTGCCCGATGAAGTCGTAGCGGGTACCCAGGTCGTTTTCGATGTCGCGGAGCTGGGCGTTGAGCCCCTCCTGCGTGCCGATCAGGTCCGGCTGTTCGTTGGTCAGCATCGTGCGCATCACGGGGCGCCGCTGCCCCCACGAGTTCGGCGTGCTCGTGCTGGCGTAGCGGAGGTTGAACGTCATGACCTCCAGGTCACCAGCGGCGGCCGGTCCGGCGAGTCCGTCCAGTATGGACGGACCCGCCGCGCGGACCGGCGTGACCGCGGCCAGCATGGCCGCGATCGTTACCACGGCGAGGCCGACACCTCGCCCAGCAAAGGATCGAAGAGAGCCAATTCGCATGGTCTGACGGTAAGAGCCGGCCGTGGCCCCCGGTGGCCGGATCCTTACGCCCTTATGCCGGGCAGTGGGACCTCACACCACCTCGATCGGTACCGCGTTGCCCTGCGCCACGAACTGCGCCACCGAGAACGGCACGACGTCGTACACCTTGCTGAGCAGGACGGTGCCGTCGTTCTCCGGCAACCGCGGGTGCAGCGGTTGACCGTTGCCGTTCGCCAGGCAGGGGTAGTCACCGAGGGCGATCTCGTTCTCGGTGATCGACATCCGGGTCGGACCGGTCCAGACCTGCCAGGTGCTCGAGCCGCTTTCGAGCATGCGGGGCACCACCGGATTGTTGGCGACGGTGGTCTCGAAGCACTTGTACACCCGCTGCATCTGGGCGAACGACCAGTTGGTCGGAATCATGCTGTCCTGGTTTACGGCCAGGGTCACCAGATCCACCCCGAGCGGGACATAGGTGAGGCGGCCGGTCGACTGCGGGGTGACGTGGCCGCCGTAGCTCGTCGAGCGGGCGAAGTCGACACAGCCGAGGAAGTTGATACCGAACATCCTGCCGGGTCCTTCACCGACGTCCTCGCCGTGCGCGGCCAGGACCGCCCGGCGGGCCACGGGCGCGGCAAGGGGCCGCGGAAACACGCAGCCCGGCTGGGTACCCCCATCAATGGTGCCCAACGCCTGCATTACCGGCATTGTGAATTCAGGGCCAGTGCCGACAAGCGGGACGCCAGCGGGCGGGATGGGATCGGCCTGCGCCGGCGCGCCGCCGAAGGTGGTCAGGAGTACAGGGCACCACGAGAAGCTGATGGCCGAATGAATCCCGGGCCTGCGGCCGAGATTCGTTTTACAGGCAGTCGCGTAAAGGGTCGGTAAAGGATTTGCCCGCCTTCGTGTCGGATTGATGTCGTAACCGCTGGAGGCGAAACTGGCGTCTCTCCTTTAGACAGGCCGCGACAGCCGGCCTGCACAACGGGGAGGAACCCGAAATGCGCAAGACTCTGGTCGGCGCCGCGCTGCTGACCCTGACGGCCCTGACCGCGTGCAACGCGGGCAGCGAGGCCGCCAAGCCGCCGGCCGGGGGTGCTGGCGCCGGCGCACCCATGGCCACCACGCCGGCCGCCGCCCCCACGACCCCACCGGCCGCGACCCCGCCGGCAACCGCTCCGGCCACCACCCGGCCGCCGGCCACGCGGAAGCCGGCCGCGACGCCGTCCCTGTCGACGCCCAGCACGCCGCGCCCGCCGGCCTCCTACGACCCGGAGCGGGACCTCACCGACCTCGTGGCCACCACGAAGGGGCTCGTGCTGGAGCGGCCGGTCGACGGGGTACGGCACGGCAATCTCATCGTGACGATCATCAACAACGGTCCGCATCCCGTGTGGGACATGACGTTCATCGTCGAACTGCCGGAGAGCATGTCGGCGGCGGGCGGCGACTGGGCCGGGTGCACGCGGTTGCGGTCGACCAAGGCGGGATTCCCGGCCGGCTCGAAGTGTGTCAAGGGCTACCTGGCGCCCGGGAAGTCGCGGACGTTCCGCCTCGGGGTCTCGTCGCCGGCCGCCAAGGACGGCGACGACAGCCTGGTGTCGCGCTGGCTCGTCGACGTCTGGAACGGCGAGGTGTACAGCGACCTCGACCCCACCGACAACCGCCGTATCTTCTCCGTCACCCGCCGATAACGGGCGCACCTGGCCTGACCAGGGCGGTCAGGCCAGGTGATTTCACACGACGTTACGCGAGCGTTTCATGATCGGTGGGTTTCATGCCAATAAGTGAATCTGACATATATCTATGTATCCACGTCGCGTCCCAGCCGGTACAACCCCCACCGGCCGCGCGTGGATAGTCAGGAGTCCACATGACTCGCGTCCTCAAGGCCGGCGTCGCCACCCTAGGCGCCGTTGTCGCGCTGCTCGCGCTCGCCGCCGCCCCGGCCGCGGCGACCCCGCCGAACATCCCGTCGTACAGCACGGCGGTCAGCCGGCTCAACGCGCTGACCGTCGCGGCGGAGTCGCACGGTTCCAGCTACAACCGCGACCTCTTCCCGCACTGGATCACCGTCTCGGGCTCGTGCAACACCCGTGAGCAGGTGCTCAAGCGGGACGGCTCGGGTGTCACCGTCGACAGCAGCTGCTACCCGACGTCGGGCTCGTGGCGCAGCCCGTTCGACGGCGCGACCTGGACCAACCCGGCGGACGTCGACATCGACCACATGGTCCCGCTCTCGGAGGCCTGGGCGTCCGGTGCGTGGGCATGGACCACCGCGCGGCGGCAGACGTACGCCAACGACCTTGGTGGGCCTGAGCTGTGGGCGGTCACCGACAACGTCAACCAGGCCAAGGGTGACCAGGACCCGGCCACCTGGCAGCCGCCGCTGGCCTCGTTCCGCTGCACCTACGCGCGCGCGTGGATCCAGGTGAAGTGGTTCTACGGCCTCAGCGTCGACAGTGCCGAGAAGTCGGCCCTGAACGGCATGCTCGGCACCTGCTGATCCCCCAGCCCCGAACGGGCGGGCCCGGCCAGTCGGCCGGGCCCGCCCGCGCATAAGGATCAGGTGGCGGGCTTGCCGAACCAGCGGGAGAGGTGGTCGTCCAGGTCCTGCTGATCGTTGCCGATCCAGGCGACGTGGCCGTCGGGGCGTAGCAGGACGCACGGATGATCCAGTACCGCGGTGGGATCCGAGAGGTAGTCGACCCGGTCCGACCAGCCGCCGACGGTCAGGCGTTCGGTGCGGTCCAGCAGCAGGCCACGGCCCCGATGCAGCAGACCGTAGAGGCGGCCCTGGTTCACGTCGATGTCGCGCAGGCGGCGGCCGAGCAGGTCGGGACCCGCGCCGAAGTCGTAGCGGATGCCGATCGCGGTGATCTTCTCGATCAGATAGCGGTTCACCTCGTCGAAGTCCATCAGTTCGGAGAGCAGCCTGCGCACGGCCCGCGGGCCCGGTTCGGTGGAGAGCAGTTCCATCTGGGCGCGGGTGTTGTCCAGCACGTCCTCGGCGACCGGATGACGCTCGGCCTGGTAGCTGTCCAGCAGTGTTTCCGGCGCCCAGCCGCGGATCTGTGCGGCCAGTTTCCAGCCGAGGTTGAATGCGTCCTGAACGCCAAGGTTGAGGCCCTGTCCCCGATGGGGGGATGGATGTGTGCCGCATCGCCGGCCAGCAGCACCCGCCCGACCCGATAACGCTCGGCCAGCCGTGTGGCATCCCCGAAACGGGACAACCAGCGCGGGGAGTGCACGCCGAAATCGGTTCCGGCGGTGGTGCGCAACTGTTGTTTGAAGTCCTCGAGAGTGGGCGGTTCCGCACGATCGCTGACTCCCGCGACGGGGACTATGACGCGGTAGACCCCAACGCCCGCGGGCCTGAGACTGAATCGCTTGTCGGTCTGGCCGATCTCGGCCGCTTTGGCGGCGATCTCCTCCTGCGGCACACCCACTTCCATCTCGCCCATCAGCGTCGCGGTCCGCGAGGGCTCGCCGGGGAAGCCGACGCCGAGCAGTTTGCGCACCGCACTGCGCCCGCCGTCACAGCCGACGAGATAGCGCGAACGCAGCTTCTCGCCGTCGGCCAGCTCGACGGTCACACCCTCGTCGTCCTGCTCGAAATCGGCCACCGCACAACCGCGCCGGACCTGCGCACCCAGGCCGATCGCATGTTCTTCGAGCAGGTCGACGATGACCGGCTGCGGGATGCCCAGCAGATAGGCGTACGCCGAATCAAGGCCCTTGGGCGCGGGTTTGTCGATGGCGGCGAAGAAGCCGCCGGCCGGACGCTGTCTGCCGCGTTCGAGAATGCGCTCCAGCAGCCCGCGCATCGCCATCAGCTCGATACTGCGGATATGCAGACCGACGATGCGGGCGAACGACACGGGCTCGGTTTCCTTCTCCAGGACGAGCACCCGCACATCGTGCAGCCGCAGCTCGGCGGCCAGCATCGCACCGGTCGGCCCGCACCCGGCAATAATCACGTCGAACATAGGTGTTGCCTTTCGGGAGTGCCTTGTCGGCTAGGCGCTCCCGGCGACACCTACGTCAGTCGCCCGACCGCGACGGGAAGGCGGAGCACCCACATCGATACATCGTTCATGGGTCTCACCTCCTCGGGCGGTGTCACGGTCAGCTGCAAGCTACAAGGCCCGAGCCGCCGGCTGCAAGGCCGGCGGCTCGGTTGTGAAGCGCGGAGGGTGAGGCCGCGGGAGCAGCGGTCCGGACCACCGCGGACATCGCGGTAGCTCAAGTCTTCATGGTCTTAGTAGCGGGTGGTGCTCTGGAGCAGGGGTGGGTACACAGTGGAGGGTTCGCCGTCCACTGTGGTGCCCGCGAACTGGAGCATGGCGCGGAGCGGACCGCGCATGGGGGCCGGGTAGTCCAGGGCCGGGGTGGAGATCTCGTCCAGGCGCCGGAGGTTTGCCGCCGTGAGGGTCACGTCCAGCGCGGCGAGGTTTGCATCCAGGTGCTCCAGGCGGCGGGCGCCGACGATCGGCACCACCGTGCCCTCGCGGGCGCGCAGCCAGGCCAGGGCCACCGCCGCGGAGGTGGTGCCCAGCTCGTCGGCGACCTCGGCGACCGCGTCGATGACCTGGTACTCGGCGTCCGTGGGACCACCCACGAAGGCGGCGCGGGCCGAGTCGGCCACCTCGGTGTCGCGGCGGTACTTGCCGGAGAGGAAGCCGTTCTTCAGCGGGCTCCACGGCACTAGCGCCATACCCTGGTCCAGGGCCAGCGGGGCGATCTCACCCTCCACCGTGCGGGCCAGCAGCGAGTACTCGACCTGGAGCGCGATCAGCGGGGTCCAGCCCTTGAGCTGTGCCATCGTCTGTGCCTGCGCGGTGACCCAGGCGGGCGTGTTGGAGAAGCCCAGGTAGCGGATCTTGCCGGCGGTCACCAGGTCGTCGAGGGTGCGCATGGTCTCCTCGATGGGGGTGTTGCGGTCCCACTGGTGCAGCCAGTAGAGGTCGAGGTGGTCGGTGCGCATGCGGCGCAGGGTCTCGTGCAGCTGGGCGATGATGGCGCCGCGGCCGGCGCCGCCGCCGTTGGGGTCGCCGGGGAACATGTTGCCGAAGAACTTCGAGGCGAGCACCACGTGCTCGCGGCGGCCGGGGTGGGCGGCGAAGAAGTCACCGAGGATCTTCTCCGAGTGGCCGTTGGTGTAGAAGTTCGCGGTGTCGATGAAGTTTCCGCCGCGGTCCAGGTAGGTCGCCAGGATCTTCTCCGACTCCTCGACACTGCACCCGGCGGCACCGGGATCCTCGCCGAAGGTCATCGCGCCCAGGGCGAACGGGCTTACCCGCAGTCCCGAGCGGCCGAGCGTGACGTAGTGGTCGAGTGGCATGACGTACTCCCTGCGGATCGGATTGGTACTCCCATCGAAACGCGGGAAGTGGGGTTGGGCGTAGACCGATCCGCGCGAGGTCTTGCCCGATCCTCTCGACGCCGGGTGAAACGTGCACGCGCCGCCGGGCTCAGAAGCGGCCGCCGCCGGTACGCCGCGCGCGGCTGCCGCTGCCGCCGAAGCCGCCGCCCCGGAAGCCGCCGCCGCCCCAGCCGCGCGGGCGACCACCACCACCGCCGCCGGACAGGATGCCGCCGAGCAGCACGCCCAGCAGGACGTCGGTACCGCCACCACCGCGGCCGCCGATGCCGGGCGGCGACCACTGGTCCACGTTGGACTGTGCCGCCCGGCCCGCCTCGGCGGCGAGCTGGCTGGCCCGCCCGGCTTCCGGAAGCGCGGCCGGCGGGTTGGACGCGGCCAGCGCCTCGGCGCGGGCGAGGTGCTGCTGGGCCTGCGCCAGCAAGGCCCGCGGGTGGCTGGCAACCGCGCCCCGGCGGGTGGCGATGAAGTCGCTCGCGGCGGCCACCTCGGCGCGGGCGGCGACAAGGGCCTGGTCGAGCAGCGCCCGGGCCCGCGCGGCCCGCTCGGCGGCGTCGCGGATCTCGGCCAGCTCCCGGTCGAGCGCGGCGTCGGCCTCCTCCAGCCGGGCGGTCGCGGCGAGTGGGTCCGTCGTGGGACCGGCGACCGCCGCCCGGACGGCGGCGAGTGCCTGCTCGGCACCGGTGATCGCGGCCGCGAGCGCGGCGGTACCCGGCTGGGTGGCGCGGGCGGCGGCGAGGTCGGACTCCACCTCGGCGAGGAGGGTGTCGATGCCGGCCTGGGCCGCATCCAGGTCGGTACGGGCACGTTCGACCGCGTCGAGCAGCGTCTCGGCCTGGCCGAGCGCCTCCTCGGCCGCGCGTACGGCGAGGGCGGCCCGCGGCCGATCGCCCTCGGCGAGTGCCTCAGTGGCCTGCCGGGTCACGGAGGTGACGAACTCCAGCCGCCGCCGGGCCTGGTCGACGTTGCCGGCGATCCCGGTCGCCGCTGGCCCCACGTAGCGGGTGCGCACCGCGTCGAGGGCGGCGCTCGCGGCCGGGATCCGCGCCTCGACCGCCTCCTGCCGCGTGGCCTGCTCGGCCATCTCGGCCTCGACCCGGGCCTCCAGGTCGCGCAGCGCGTCGAACGCCTCGGACTCCGCGTCCAGCCCGCTGTCCGCGAGTGCACACCGCCGGATGATCTCTTCGAGCGTGCTCCGGCGGGTCGCCTCGTCCGGCCCGGGCGTCTCGTCCAGCGTCATCCGCAGCCGGAACGCCTCGGCGACGTCCTGCCGGGCGCTCTCCAGTGCCGCCGTGTACGACGCGGTCGCCTCGGCGCCGTACCGCCCGCTGGCCAGTGCCAGCTCCTGCTCGCTGGCGCGCAGGTCGTTGTCCAGCTCGACGAGCAGGTCGTTGGCCCGCGTGGTCAGCTCGGCGGTGCTGGGCCCGGCCGGGACCGGCGGGCGCTGGCGGCGGCGCCGCAACAGCCACAGGACCAGCACGACCCCGCCCGCGACGACGAGCAGGCAGAGCGCGCCGGCGATCCAGGCGCTGGCGCCACCTCCGCCGCCGGGGTCGGCCTCGCCCGGCCGGATCTGCGGGCTTGGTACCGCCTGGCCGGCGAGCACCGCGCGGTACCCGTCGGCGGCGGCGATCGCGGCGCCGGCCCAGTCGTTGGCGGACAGCGCCGGTTCGATGGCGACGGTGGCGACGACGTCGAGCTGGGTGTCGGTGAGCGGGAACTCGGCGTCGAAGGCGTACGCGTACGAGCGGTCATGGGTGGCCACCGCGAGGACCGCGTCACGCCGCCCGAAGTCGCTGCGCGTGGCCGTCTGGTCGGCCCACTGCTCGCTCGGCGTGCCGTCGAACGAGCGCACGTACACCACGAAGAGCTGGAGCCCGCCGTCCGCGCGCAACCGGTCGAGCGCGGCCCGCACCTCCCCCTCGCGCCCGTCCAGCGCACCGACCTTGTCGGTGATCTGGCCGTCCAGGCGCGTCGGACCGTCCGCCCTGGCCGGGGCGGGAAGTGCGAAGCCGGCCAGGACGGCGAGGACAACCGCTACCACCGCGCGGGCCGCGCGGTGGTGGGTCGGGGGCAACATCAACGACACGGGGACAGGCTATGCCCCACGCGGCAAGAGTGGCGTCCTGGCCAGCGTCAGGTCGCGCGCGGTGTGCCGTTGAGGGCGTTCCGGGCGTGGATCTGCTGCACCGTGGAGATCCGCTCGGCGCGCCCGCGGCCCAGGAAGCTCACCACCCAGTGCAGCAGCGTGGTCACCTTGTTCTTGAAGCCGATCAGGTAGAACAGGTGCACGCCCAGCCACATCAGCCACCCGAGCAGGCCGCTGAAGTGCAGCTTGCCCACGTTCGCCACCGCGGAGAACCGGCCGATCGTCGCCATGTTTCCCTTGTCGAAGTAGTGGAACGGCCGCTTCGCCGGCCGCCCGGCCACCCGGCGCTGGATCACCTTGGCGGCATAGCGGCCGCCCTGCATCGCGACCTGCGCGACGCCCGGCAGGTCGAGCGCGGCCATGTCGCCCACCACGAAGATCTCCGGGTGGCCGGGAACGGTGAGATCCGGGTTGACGCGGATCCGACCGGCCCGGTCGGTACCGGCGCCGGTGGCCTCGGCGATGCGGGTGGCGAGCGTGGGCGCGGCTACCCCGGCGGCCCAGATCTTGGTGTACGCCTCGATCCGCTCGCCGCCCTCCCCGGTGTCCATCTTCACGCCGCCCTCGTCGACGTCCACGACACGGGTGTTGAGCCGTACGTCGACGCCCATCCTGGTGAGCTGACGCTCGGCCCGCACCGACAGCGGCGCGTCGAAGGCGGGCAGCACGCGGTCGGCGGCGTCGAGCAGGATTACCCGGGTCTGCGAAAGGTCGGCGTGGCGGTACTGCCCTTGAGCGCCCGGTGCGCCAGCTCGGCGATCTGCCCGGCCAGCTCCACCCCGGTCGGCCCAGCGCCGATGATCACGAAGGTCAGCCACCGGCGGCGTGCCTCCGGATCCTCCTCCAGATCCGCCATCTCGAACGCGTGGAAGATCCGACCGCGCAGCTCCAGCGCGTCGTCGATGTTCTTGAGCGAGGGCGCGTGCTCGGCGAACCCATCGTTGCCGAAGTACGAGTTGCGCGCGCCGGCCGCCACGACAAGCGAGTCGTACGGCACCCGCCGCTCGCGCCCGTCCGGTGCGCTGACCAGCACGGCCTTGCCCTCGACGTCGACGTCGGTGACCCAGCCGAGCTGGACGTCCAGATTGCGCCGGCGCCGGAAGATCTCCCGGATCGGCGGGGCCACCTCGCCCTCGGACAGGATGCCGGTCGCCACCTGGTAGAGAAGCGGCTCGAACAGGTGGTACGTCGTCCCGTTGATCAAGGTCACCGAGACGGCCGCCGAACGCAGCTCCCTGGCCGCGAACAGCCCACCGAACCCGGCACCGACAACCACGACGCGGTGCTTGGCGCTGGGGGATTCACTCATACCCTTTAAGACAAGGCGACACCCCTCGATGTGACCACTCGGCGCGGCCGTGTGACAGGGGTCATGGACGGCCGTCAGTAGCCGCCACCACCTCCGCCGCCACCGCCACCGCTCATGGACACGACGACAATGATGATCACGACCACGATCACCGCGATGGCGATCCCCAACCACAGCTTGGCCCTACTGGACATGCTTCTAATCACCTCCCGAACGAGGTGATTACCCCCGCCGCCCGCCCAATCACGGCCCGTCGGATCGCCCAGGGCTGGCGCGCTACAGCAGCCCGTGAACTCGCCCGAATCGGGGAAAGTCAGCTCCCGTGCAGGGCAGTCTCATCCCGGTCCCGCTCAAAGCGTCGACCAGATTGCTGGCGCCGACCTCCGTCAGCTTCCCGTCGCGGCACGCTCGCGCAAGAAGCCAGATCGTGCCATGAACAGCGATCCCGTGGGCGCGACCGACCCGGGTGGCATCGCGATCGTCGATCAAGGCCACAGCGCCGAGTTCCTCCGCGACGGCGAGGACGCTGGCTTCGCCGAGATTGCGCCTACCGGCGCCAACCCGGCCGGTCCAGATGGTGAAGGCCCGCAGCCGGTCCAGGTTGTCCAGGGGAACGATCCGGAGCCATTCGATGGTCAGGACCTGTGCCAGCTCGGGGTGGGCCCGAATGCCTTCGCGGATCTCCTCCCGGACGACATGCGGCACGAATGAATCGTCGCCGGCAAGAAGGTCGCCAAGCACGTCGAGGCGGTCGGCGCGGGCGAAGTGGCTGAGACAGGTCGTGTCGAACACGAGGCTGGGGGCCGTTGGCGCCGTCACGGTGCGACATCTCCGTCACCTAGTGGGGGAAGTCCGCCTCTTCGACCTGGCCGCGCATCAGCTCCACCGCTCGGGCCGTGGTGATCAGGTGTCGCCGGCGTGCCTCCAGGACCGCGTGTGCGTAGCTGGGAGGAACGCGTATCCACTCGAGGTCTGGCTGGGGAGTCCAACCAGTGGCGTCGAGAAGCTCGGCCCTTGTGGGCCGCTGCGGCAGCCAGGACACCGCCTCACCCTCGTCGAGAACGCCCGCGTGGACTGCCTGGCGGACCGCCAAAGACCACGATGTGCGATACGTGGCGGCGAGCTGAATGAGCCTGTCTCGCCCGAACGCCAGGCCGGCTCCGGCGATGACGTGCGCAGGCAACAAGAACTCGGCCGCGAACGCGTCGATAACGGCTTCCCGACCCGCGCGCGAGGCATGAACCCCGAGATCGCTTGAATACTCGTCGCCCAGCACCAGGTGCCCCAGCTCGTGTGCGGCGGTCGTCCGACGCCGGCCGGGATCGCCAAGCCTGCTCACCACCGCGACGGCGAGGTCGCCGTCCAGCGTCGATGCCCCGTCGCCCGGTAGGTCCACAACGGCGATGAGCAGTCCGGCGTCCTGGCACGCCTTGATGAGCGACTCGATCGGCTCGTTCCCGTTGCCGAGCTGGCCGCGCAGCCACGAGGCGGCTTCCCGTGCGGCACCCTCCGAATCGGCCTTTCCGCCGTACACGCTGATCGGGCTTGTTTCGAGTACGCCCGAGGTTTGCATCTGCCGGACATCGCGCAGCCAGCTCACCAGCTCCGCTTCCAACCGGAACGACTCACGTCCGGCCTCCGTGGCTTCCTCTTCGAGCAGCGCGGCACGCCGGGACAACACCACCGGAGGTTCGTACAGGAAATGATCCAGCGGCAGATCGAGGCACTCACCCAGCCGGACCAGCTCAACAGCGTCGATACGCCGCGTCCCCGCTTCGATCTTGGCGATCATCGTTCGATCCAGGCCGATCCGGCGGCCGAGCTCGTCCTGGGAGAGGTTCGCGGCCAATCGAGCCTCACGTACCCGCTGGCCGATGCCGACCCATTCCGTCTGCGCCATGGTGCGATAATCGCACACCCCACCCTCGGAGGGGCGCTTTCTCGAAAGCCGGAGCGCCTGGGCGGGGGCAACGGGTGGTGACATCGGGGTGAAAGTGAGCCGCGTAACCGTACAAACGGTGACCTTGGGAGGCGGGCGCCGCTGCCACGGTGCGAGGTATCGACCCATACTGTGCCGATGCGCGTTACCCGACCTTTTCGGCGCGTCGTCGCTACCGCGATCGCGTCTCTTACCCTGCTCGCGCTGGGTGCCGCCCCGGCCGACGCCCACGGCCGCCCGGGCAACCCCTGGCTCGACAAGCGGTTCCTGCACATAGCGCACCAGGGCGGCGAGAGCGAGGCGCCGTCGAACACCATGTACGCCTTCCGGCGGGCCGTGCGCGTCGGCGCCGACATGCTGGAGCTGGACGTCCACTCGACCAAGGACGGCGTGCTTGTCGCCAGCCACGACGCGTCCGTCGACCGCACCACCAACGGCACCGGCCTGATCCGCGACAAGTCCTACCGCGAGCTGCGCAAGCTGGACGCGGCGTACAACTTCGTGCCGGGCCAGAACGCGGTGCCCGGGCTGCCGCCGTCGTCGTACCCGCTGCGCGGCGTGCGTACCCACGACAAGCGGGCGCCGCGCGGGTACAACGCCGACGACTTCGCGATCCCCACGCTGCGCGACGTGCTGCACGACTTCCGGGACGTGCCGCTCAGCATCGAGATCAAGGGCACGACCGACGCGGACACCGAGTCGTTCCTGCGCAACGCGCGGCTCCTCGCCGACCTGCTCGACAAGACGGGCCGTACCCGAGGGGTCATCGTGACCTCGTTCAACGACCTGGCGGTCGCGGAGTTCCACCGGCTGGCACCGAAGGTCGCGCTCGCACCCGGGATGCAGGGTCTGATCGGCTACTTCACCGCCGGGGTACGGCCGATCGACGGCACTGTCGCGCTCCAGATCCCGGTCACCTACCAGGGCATCCCCGTCGCGACCCCGGAGTTCGTCGCCCGTGCGCACGCCGACGGGTACGCGGTCCACGTGTGGTTCAGCGGCACCGCACCGGAGGACGTGCCCACGTACAACAGGCTCATCGACGCCTGCGCGGACGGCCTGATGTCCTCCTGGCCCAGCGTGATGGAGCGGCTCCTCGACGAGCGCCACATCCGCCGCCCCTGCCGCTAGCACAATTCGCGCCGTGCTGGTGGCCAGCGCCGCCAGCACGGCCCGGGGTCAGCTGACCTGGCGGCTGGTTCGGCGGGCCCGGCCGTGCGCGTCGTGCGGCAGGTCGGCGTAGTGCCACTGGTGGTCGCGCGCGTGCTTGCACGCCGTCTCCAGGTCACCGTCCTCAATGGACTTGAGCAGCTCGGCGTGGTCGCGGGCGATGTCCTTCAGCTTCACCTCGGCGGCCACCATCGTCACCGAGGTGCGCGCCTCGATCTGGAGCGCCTCCCAGGACAGCTTCAGCAGCTCGTTACGCGCGGCGTCGACGATGTGCCGGTGGAACGCGACGCTCGCCCGCGCGGCGGCGACGGCGTCGTCGGTGCGGGCGGCCGCGCGCATCGCCTTCACCTCACGGCGTAGCGCGTCCAGCGGTACCGTGCCGGCCAGCATCGCCAGGCGCGTGGCGGTCTCCTCCAGGGCGGCGCGCACCACGTAGCTCTCCCGGAGCGTCTGCTGCACGAAGTGCCGGACGAACGTGCCCCGCCGCGGCCGGGTCTCCACCATCCGCATCGCCTCGAGCTCGCGCAGCGCCTCGCGCACCGGGGCCTGGCTCGTGCCGTACATGGCGGCGAGCCTCGTCTCGACGAGCCGCTCGCCAGGCTGGATCTCCCCGGACACGATGCGGACCACGAGCGCTTCGCGGATTTGCTGGGCCAGCGTCATGCGCGTCACCAGCGGGGTGACTGCCGACGCCGGCTGGTCGGGCGTCATGGCGCCATCGTAACCAGGCGGTTGACCTTGACGCGGCGCGGCGGACGGTCTTAACGTCCGTGTAACCGATTATCGATAGTCGGTGGAGGTCCGATGATCACGGCAGTGCGTACACCGGAATCCCTCGCGGCCGCGGTCGGCCACGCCGCGGCGGGCGGCCGTCTGATGGCCGGCGGCACGGTCGTCATGGCCCAGGTCAACAGCGGATCGGTGGGCTCCCCCGAGCTCGTCAGCCTGCGCCGCGCCGGCATCGGCGGGATCAGCCTCGACGGCTCGGCCGCCCGCATCGGCGCGACGACGACACTCGCCGAGGTCGAGGAGAGCCCGGAGCTGGCGTTCCTGCGCGATGCGGTGCGCAGCATCGCCTCGCCGGCGATCCGCAGCCTGGCAACTGTGGGCGGCAACCTCTTCGTGCCGCAGCCCTACGGCGACCTCGCGGTGTGCCTGCTCGCGCTGGACGCCACGGTCGAGATCGCCGGCCCGGACGGGAGCCGCGAGGTGCCCGTCGACGTGGTACTAGCCAACGGGGTCGCGCCCGGCGAGGTGGTCACGGCCGTACGGCTGGCCGTGCCGGCGCCGGGCACGTGGTTTTACCACAAGGCGATGCGCCGCAAGCTCAACTCGGCCGCCATCGTCGCGGTGGCCGCTGTGGTGGGTACGGCCGGTGGCGTCGTGACGTCCGCGCGGATCGCGCTGGGCGGCGTGGCGCCCCGGCCGGTCCGCGCCGTGTCCGCCGAGGGTGTCCTCATCGGACGTCCACTGGAGACGGACGTGCTCGACGAGGCGGGGCGGGCCGCGCGCGGCGACATCGAGCCGTTCGACGACGCGTACGCCAGCGCCTGGTACCGCGCGCGCGTCCTTCCAGTCCACCTCCGCCGAGCTTTCCTCGGCTAGCAGAGAGGTCCACGACATGGCGTCACAGGTGGTCAACCTCCGCGTCAACGAACGGTCGCGGGAGTTCCTCGCCGCACCGGGTACCTCGCTGCTGTCCAGCCTCCGCGACGCGCTCGGGCTGATGGCCGCCAAGCGCGGCTGCGCGCAGGGCAGCTGCGGCACATGTACCGTGCTGCTCGACGGCCGGCCGGTGATGTCGTGTCTCGTCGCGGTGGAGACCGTCGACGGCGCCTCGGTGCGCACCCTCGAAGGGGTGGCCCGGGACGGGGAGCTCGACGAGGTGCAGGCCGCCTTCCTGGAGGGCTTCGCGACCCAGTGCGGGTTCTGCACCGCCGGCATGATCATGTCAGCCGAGGCGCTGCTGGACCGCAATCCCGATCCCACCCGCGAGGACGTGGTCGAGGCGATCAGCGGCAACGTGTGCCGCTGCACCGGGTACGGGCCGATCGTCGACGCCATCCTCGACGCGGCGGCGAGGCGGCGGCCATGAGATACAAGACAAACCCGATCGACCGGACGTACTTCGCGGACGAGCCGGCCGAAGACTTCAACGTGATCGGTTCGGTCGTGCAGCGGTCGGACGCGCTCGGCCACGTCACCGGCCGTACCACCTTCTTCGAGGACCTCTCGCCGCCCGACCTGCTCCACGTGAAGATGCACCGCTCGACCCGGCACCACGCCCGGATCCTCGGCGTCGACCTGACCGACGCGCTCGCGGTCCCCGGTGTGGTGCGGATCCTCACCCACGCCGACATCCCCAACAACGTCTTCACCCCGCTCAAGCTGATCGGCGTCCAGCCGGACGACGAGCCGGTGCTGGCCGAGGGAAAGGTGCGCTACCTCGGCGAGCCGATCTGCGCGGTGGTCGCCGAGACCGAGGCCGCCGCGTACGAGGGCGCGGCCCGGGTGCGGGTGGACTACGAGGAACTGCCCGCGGTCCTCGACGTGGAGGAAGCGCTCGCCGAGGGCGCGCCGATCGTCAACGAGTACCACGGCAACAACTACTTCACGTACGAAGGGCACCACTGCCGGCGGATCCGGTTCGGCGACGTGGAGTCGGCCTTCGCGGCGGCGGACCACGTCTTCGAGTGGCGCTACCAGTCCGCGCCGATCGAGCACGCGCCCACCGAGACGACCGGCTGCATCGTGGTGCCGCAGCCCGACGGCCGGCTGCGCATCCACTCCGACACGCAGGCGTGCTTCTTCACGCTCGACAACACCGCGCTGATCCTGGGTACCCCGTTCAACAAGCTGCGCATCGTCGGCGGCACGGTCGGCGGCGGCTTCGGCGGGAAGGTGGACATCGCGGTCGAGCCGGTCGCCTGCGTCGCCGCGATGCTGACCCGCCAGCCGGTCAAGTACGTGTACAGCCGGTACGAGGAGATGCAGGTGTCCTCCCCGCGCGCGGCCGAGCGGATCTACATCAAGGACGCGGTGATGGCCGACGGGCGCATCACCGGCCGCAAGATCACGCTGTACGTGGACGCCGGCGCATACTCCCGCCACAGCCCGTACGGCACCACGAAGGCGGCGGCGCACCTGCCCGGGCCGTACAGCATCCCGAACGTGTGGGCCGACTGCCACTGCGTCTTCACCAACCGCACGCCGTCCAGCGCGATGCGCGGGTTCGGCGTGACGATCGGGGACTTCGCGCTGGAGTCGCAGATGGACCGGATCGCCCGCGAGCTGTCGATGGACCCGTTGCGGCTGCGGCTGATCAACGCGTACCGGGACGGCGACATGAAGGCCCACCGGAAGGTCGCCGAGGGCACCGCGCTCGTCGAGGTCATCCAGAAGGCCGCGGAGATGGTGGGACACGAGCTGCCCGCCGAGTACCGCCAGATGTCTTCAATGGACAGAGCCTCTATGGACCGTGAGGGGCGCTGAGATGGCCAAGCTGCGCGGGCGCGGGTACGCGTCGGTCAACTACCCCACCGGCATGAACCTTGGCGGCGACCCGTCCCAGGCGCTCATCCACGCGACCACCACCGGTACCTTCGTGGTCTCACTCTCCTCAGTGGACCTGGGGCAGGGGCTCAAGACCGTCGTGGCACAGTGCGCGGCGGAGACGCTCGGCCTGCCGATGGAGAACATCCTCGTCGACACCGCCGACACCGACACCGGGCCGCACTGCATGGGTACGTTCGCGAGTCGCGGCACCCACCGCGTCGGCAACGCGGTCATCATGGCCGCCGCCGAGGCACGCGAGGTGATGCTCGCGGTCGCCGCCGAGGAGCTGGAGGTCGACGCCGGCGACCTGGAGACCGACGGCACGGGGTACATCCAGGTCAAGGGCGCCGAGGAGAAGCGCGTCCACATCACCGACCTGGCGCTGGCCGCGCACTTCACGCACGGGCGCACGATCTCCGGCCGGGGCATCTTCCTGAAGGAGAAGAACGACCCGGTGCCGGAGACCGGGGAGATGGATCCCGACTCGTGCCAGGCGCACGCGTGCACGGTCGCGGTGGTCGAGGTGGACGACGAGACCGGCGTGGTCGAGGTGCTGGAGATGCACAACGCCTACGAGATCGGCCGGGCGCTCAACCCGGCGATGGTCGCCCAGCAGGTCGAGGGCGGCGCCTGGATGGGCATGTCGCACGCGCTCTTCGAGTCGACCGAGCCTTACTACCCCACGCGCGACCACGGTCCCGGCGACTTCAACGAGTACCTGATGCCCGGTCCGGCGGACATTCCCATGTACCACAACGCGATCCTCGAACGTCCCGCGGGCAACGGCCCGTTCGGCGCTAAGGGGATCGGCGAGATGACCGCTAACGCGCCGATCCCGGCCATCGCCAACGCCATCTTCGACGCGTGTGGCGTACGGCTGGACACCATGCCCTTCACACCCGAACGGGTACTGCGCGGGCTCGACGAGCTCCGTGGAAACCACCACTAGAAAAGGGAGTGTCAATGCTCAAGGTCGTCTCGTTGCTCAAGCGCGCGGAGGGCTTGTCCAAAGAGGAGTTCGCGAAGTGGGTCGTCGAGGATCACCTTGAGTTCGCGAAGAAGCTCCCCGGCCTGCGCAAGTACACGGTGAACGTGGCCGTGGCGGACGACGCGCCGTACGACGCGGTGAACGAGCTCTACTTCGACGACGAGGAGGCGCGAGTCGCCGCGTTCGCCTCGGAGGACGGCAAGGCCGCGGCGGCCGACGCGGGCGCGCACACGTCCAGCCGCGTACACGTGCTCGCCACGCCACACGAGCTGTTCTGATGCTTCTCGGCGAGGAGCAGCTCGCGGCGGCACTGGCGCGCGAGGGCTACTTCGCCGACGAGGGGCTGTCGACGGCCGTACACCTGGCGCTACGCCTCGACCGACCGCTGCTGCTGGAGGGCGAGCCGGGCGTGGGGAAGACCGAGATCGCCTCGGTACTGTCCCGCGTGCTCGGCCGCGAGCTGATCCGCCTCCAGTGCTTCGAGGGGCTCGACTCGGGGCAGGCCCTCTACGAGTGGGACTACCCGAAGCAGCTGCTGCGGGTACGCACCGCCGAGTCCCGCGGCCAGGAGATCGGCGACCTGTACGCCGAGGAGTTCCTGCTGCAACGCCCGCTGCTGCGCGCGGTACGCTCCGCGCGCGGCGCGGTGCTGCTCATCGACGAGATCGACCGGGCGGACAGCGAGTTCGAGGCGTTCCTGCTGGAGTTCCTGAGCGACTTCCAGATCACCATCCCGGAGCTGGCCACCCTGCGCGCGCGGACGCCTCCGGTCGTGGTGCTCACCTCCAACCGCACCCGCGAGCTGCACGACGCGCTGCGGCGCCGCTGCCTGTACCACTGGATCGCCTTTCCGGACGCGGACCGCGAGCGGGCGATCCTGCACGCGCACGTGCCGGGCTTGACCGACGAGGCGGCGTCCGCGCTTGTGCGGGCGGTGCAGCGGATCCGGGAGCTGCCGCTGCTCAAGCGGCCGGGCATCGCGGAGTCGGTCGACTGGGCCCGCGGCGCCGCCGCGCTTGTCGACGGCGGCAACGGGTGGCCGCTGGCGCTGCGCCGCGCGCTCGGCCTGCTCATCAAGGACGAGGAGGACACCCGCACGCTGGAACGCCACGCGGAGGAGGTGTTCGGCCATCGGTGACGTCACTCACCGGCTTGCCGCGGACCACCTCTGGGGGTTTCTGGACGCGCTGCGCCGGGCGGGCATCGGCGCAGCGCCGGCCAAGCAGGAGGACTTCCTGCGGGCGCTGGGTGGCCGCGGGCCCCGCGACGTCAGAGCGCTCTACTGGTACGCCCGCGTCACGTTGCTCTCGGACATCGCCGGCCTCGCCGCCTTCGACCGTGTCTTCGACGCCTGGTTCGTGCACGGCCTCGTGACGGAGGTCGTCACCCCGCCACCAGACGATGTAGACGGTCAGGTGACGTCGTCGGGCGAGAACGGCGCGATATCCACAATGGAGGAACGCCCGGGCGGTGGGGTCGAGGCGAGCGCGGCCGCCACCACCGGCGGCCGTACCTTCGGCCGCTCGGACGCCCGGCAGCGCGACCTGATGCGTTCGCTGCTGGTGGCCTGGCCCGCCAGCCTCCCGGTGATCCCGTCCCGGCGCCGGCGGCCGGCCCGCTCCGGACGGACGCTGGACATGCGACGCGTCTGGCGGCAGGCCCGCCGCGACGGCGGCGAGCTCACCCGGCTCCGCTGGCGCACCCGGCCGCCCCGGGCCCGCCGGCTGCTGCTCCTGCTCGACGTCTCCGGCTCGCTCAAGCGGCACACGCCGGACCTGCTGCGGCTGGCCTACACCGCGCGGCAGGCCGCACCGGCCCGCACCGAGGTCTTCACGTTCGGCACCCAGCTCACCCGGATCACCGGCGCGCTCTCCGGGGCGGGGGTGGACCCGGCGCTGGCGGCCGTCTCCCGGGCGGTCACCGACGCGGACGGCGGTACCGCGATCGGCGAGGCCCTGCGACGGTTCCTCGCCAACCCGCGCTACCTCGCCCTCGCCCGTGGCGCGCTGATCGTGGTGATCTCCGACGGCCTCGAACGCGGCGATCCCACCGACATGGTCCGCGCCACCGACCGGCTCTCCCGCCTCGGCCACCGGCTCGTGTGGTGGTCGCCGCTGGCCTGCTCCCCACGTACCGCCCGGTGACCCGGGGCATGGCCGGCCTGCTGCCCCACCTCGACCACCTCGGCGGCGTACAGGACCTGGCGACCGGCCTGTCCGAAGTGGAGCGCATCCCCGCTGTCGTAGCCGGCCCGCGCCGCGCCGCCTGGCGCCTCTTCACTCGGGAGCGAGAGCATGACCGACATCGTCGACGCGCATCACCACCTGTGGCGCCGGGCCGACCTGCCGTGGCTGAACGGTGAGATGGTGCCGCGCATCTTCGGGGGTACGAGCCGATCCGGCGGGACTACCTGGCCGGCGAGTACATCACGGAGGCCACCGGGTGCGGCATAACGTCCTCTGTGTACATCCAGACGAACTGGCCGCTGGACCGCGCGGTGGACGAGATCCGGTGGCTGCGCGACGTACACGCGGAAACCGGATGGCCGACGGCCGTGGTCGGCGCCGCGGACCTCTTCGCGGCGGACGCGGTCGAGGTCATGCGCCGCCAGGCGGCCCTTACACCGCTGGTCCGCGGCGTCCGGCTCCAGCTGCACTGGCACGAACGCCCGGAGTTCCGCTTCGCCTCCGCGCCCGACCGCATGAACGACCCCACCTTCCGCCGCAACATCGCCGCGCTCGCCGACCTCGGCTGGCTTTTCGAGCTACAGGTCTTCCCCGACCAGATGGCGGACGCGGCCGCGTTCGTGAAAGCGTTTCCGGAGACCACGTTCGTGCTGGTACACGCCGGTATGCTGGACAGCCCCGAGCCGTCCAGGGTGGACGAATGGATCCGCGGGCTGCGCCGCCTGGCCGAGCTGCCCAACGTCGTGGCCAAGCTGACCGGCCAGGGCACGTTCGTGCACCGCGTCGACCAGCCACTGATCAACCTGGTGGCGGCGACCTGCCTGGAGCTGTTCGGCTCGGAACGCTGCATGTGGGGCAGCAACTTCCCGGTCGAGAAGATCTGGACGGAGCTGCCCCCACTCGTCTCGGCCTGGAAGCGCGCCCTCCGCGACTACCCGCCCGCGGCCCAGGAGGACGTATTCGCCCGGACCGCCCGCAGGGTCTACCGCCTGCACTAGCGAGACGTATCGAGGACATTCCCGGCCGCGTCGTAGATGGTCACGAGTGGGTGGGTGCTGTCCCGGGGGTTCAGCGCCCCGTCCGCCGGGATGTCGGTGATCCAGTACACGACAAGCTCCGGGTACGCGCTCCAGCGGCGGAACTCGACCGGCAAGGACTCGCCGTCGTAGGTCGCGGTGATCCGGTCGACCGGCCCCACC
The DNA here is from genome assembly GCF_011764545.1 of Phytohabitans flavus. Lineage (GTDB taxonomy): Bacteria > Actinomycetota > Actinomycetes > Mycobacteriales > Micromonosporaceae > Phytohabitans > Phytohabitans flavus. The sequence goes on from NZ_AP022870.1 coordinate 4,542,473, forward strand.
AGCGCGCTGACGATCGTCGTGGTGCTGCCCGGCGCGTTGAAGATCGGCCCGTCGAACTCGGCAGTCTGGTCCGGGAGACCCCCCACGGTTGGGGAAGCGCCAAGTCGAACGAGCAGCCGAGGTCCTCCACCTTCCCGGTGGCCGGGTCGCGGAGCCCGATCCCGAAGCCCGCCGTCCGGCCAGCGCCCTTGTCGCCGCGAAGGAACCGCACCATTATCTCTTGGCCCCGGGAGTTGGTTACCCCGGTCAGGATCGTGTCGCCGATCGCCTCGGCGGCCTTCGGATCGGCGGGACAGCCGTTTGGGTACGGCGGTTCCGCCCTCCCCGTGCTCACGAAGGCGGAGGCCGAAGGCACCGGTGGTGAGCTGCCCACCAGGGCGTCGCCTCGATCGCCACCGCCGATCGCCCAGACCGCGACCGGTACCGCCGCCGCGACAATCGCCACGCCAGCGGCCACCCCCGCGAGCGTTCGCTGCCGGGCGCGGCGCTGCCCGCCGCGCAGGATCTCCTCGGCGCCAATTCGTGGTGCCAGGTCGGCGGTCTCCTCCGCCATCGCTTGCCGCAGTTCCGCGATGTCACGCACGGCGAGTCATCTCCTCTTGGGACGGTTCGGTCAGGTCCGGGGACAGCCGCAGCTTGGCCAGTGCGCGGGCGGCGGTGCTCTTCACGGTGCCCACGCTGACGCCCAGCTCCTGGGCGATGTCGTGCTCGCTAAGGTCGCCGAAGTACCGCAGCACGATCACCGCACGCTCCCGGCGGGTGAGGGCCTGCAACGCCCGGCTTACCTGGTCCCGGTGGGCGACCGCCGTGGCCGGGTCGTCCGGGGCGACCCGCTCCGGCAGGGCCGACACGGGCCACTCGCGCCGGTTCCGCGGCGCCCGCCACCAGTCGGTGTGCAGGTTGACCAGGACCCGCCGCACGTACCAGTACGCGTCCGCCTCGCGCACCCGGCGCCACGCCGTGTACGACCGGGTCAGCGCCGTCTGGTACAGGTCCTCGGCGGCTGCCGTCTGGCCGGTGAGCAGGTAAGCCACCCGGTAAAGCTGCGGCCCGGACTCGCGGACGAACTGGACGAAGCTCTCGTCGTGCTCCGAACCCCGCATCGCTCCACCTTCGCTCGGCTTCCCTCACCCTTCCTGTACGAGACCGCGCGAGCCCAGGTTGTCAGCGCCCACTGGGCAGTACGGTGGTCGTATGCTGCTGCCCGCCAACACACCGCGGTCGTTCTACCGGGGTGCGGGCCGTATACACAGCTTCCGGTGCATCGCCGCGCCGGACGACCCGTACTACCCCGAGGACTGGATCGGCTCGACCACCAGCCGCTTCGCGCAGGCGCCGCTGGGCCTGTCCGTCCTCCCGGACGGCGGGCTGCTCGCCGACGCGGTCGCGGCGCGGCCCGAGTGGTGGCTGGGGCCGGAGCACATCGCCGCGCACGGCCACGACCCGGCGATCCTGGTCAAGCTGCTCGACGCCGGCCAGCGGCTGCCGCTGCACGTCCACCCCGACCGCCGGTTCGCGGACGTCCACCTCGCCTCGCCGTACGGCAAGACCGAGGCGTGGGTAATCGTGGAGGCGGCACCGGACGCGGTCGTGCACCTCGGCTTCGCCTGGGACGTCTCGGCGGAGCAGGTCGCCGGCTGGGTCGCCGAGCAGCGGGTGGACGAGATGCTCGCGGCCACCAACCAGATACCCGTGCGGCCCGGCGACGCCGTCGTCTGCCCGGCCGGGGTGCCGCACGCGATCGGCGAGGGCATCTTTCTCGTCGAGGTGCAGGAGCCGACCGACTTTTCCATCCTGCTGGAGTGGGAGGGCTTCACCGACGGCCCGGACGCCGGCCACCTCGGCCTGGGCTACGACGTCGCTCTGTCCTGTGTGGACCGCCAGGCCTGGACCCCCGACCGCATCGACAGCCTGCGCGGGACGCGCGCATCGGACCGGCCGGGCGTACGCAGCCTGTTCCCCGACCTGGCCGACCCGTTCTTCGCCGCGGAACGGCTCTGCCCGGACCCTGTGAGCGAGCTGGAGCCGGCCTTCTCCATCGTCGTCGTAACCGTCGGCACGGCCGAGCTGGTGCCCGAGCACGCACCGCCACTCACGGTCCGCGCCGGCGACACGGCACTCCTGCCCTACGGCGCCGGCCGCTGCACGCTGCGCGGCCAAGCCGAAGCCATCCGTTGCAAGCCCACCCCGCGCCGCCCCACGCCGTAAGCCAGGCGCTCGCCCATAAAGACCGGAATCGGGCCTTGATCGCGGGCGCTGAGGTGCCGGCGCCCAAGCCGATCCGGACGGGCGCATCGGTGCGCCCAGCTCCGGAGGCCGCTGGGGCGACGGCCCGCCGCCGGCCCGCGGGCAAAGGTTGTGAAGCGCGGAGGGTGAGGCCGCGGGAGCAGCGGTCTGGACCACCGCGGACATCGCGGTAGCTCAAGTCTTTCTCTTGCAATGGATTCTGAGGCCACCGATGTGGACGGACCTGGAAGGTCTACAAAGGAGCTGGCGTGAGTTCCTGGTGGATGGCGACGGCGGTGACCACCATAAGGACGCCGGCGATTTCCGGTGCCGTTGGGATCTGGGCCAGCACCAGCACGCCGATGACGGTCGCGGTGGCGGGTAGCAGCGAGACCATAAGCGCGTATGTGGCGCGGGCGAGCCGGGCCATCGCTAGCTGGTCGGCCACGTATGGCACGACCGAGGACGTGAAGCCCACGCCGATGCCCGCGGCCAGCGCGACCGGGTCGGCGAAGGCGGGCGCGGCGGCTCCACCGCCGATCGGCAGGGCGAACAGGGCGGCGATCAGCATGGCCAGCGCCAGGCCGTCGATGCCGGGCACCTTCTCGGTGCGGGCGACGCGGTGGCCGAGGACGATGTAGGCGGCGAACAGCACCGCGTTGGCGGCGGCGAGTGCGATGCCCAGCGGCTCGCTGACCAGCCTGACGTCGGTGAGCAGGTACACGCCGGCCACCGCGCTCGCTAGAGCGGCGAGGTTGCGCCAGGTGCGGGTGGCGAAGGCGGCTAGGACGATCACCGGCAGGAACTCGATCGCGGCCACCGTGCCGAGCGGGAGCCGTTCCAGCGCCAGGTAGAAGACGCTGTTCATCAGCGCCAGCACGCCTGCCCACCCGGCCAGCAGCAGGCGGGTCGGGCGGTCCAGGCGTGGCCACAGCCGCCACGGCCGCCGCCACAGCGCGAACACGACCGCGGCGGCGGCGATCCGCAGCCACGCGACGCCCAGGGCCTCGACGCGGGCGAACAGCAGCACCGCGAACGCCGGCCCCAGGTAGTGGAAGACCGCGCTGACCGCGAAGTACGCGTGCGGCGGCAGCCGGGTGGCGGGCGCTGGCATGCCCATATCCTCGAAACCGGAGCCGCCTGTGGCCATGCGCTTTCGAAGGAAAAGGGGACGCACCGATGAGCACCCGCGCACCCCGACCACCGTCCGGCTTTCCGGAGGGAAAGTCGCTGCTCGACGACACCAACCGGCGGCTGCTCGGCGCCCTGGAGGAGGACCCGCGGGCGAGCGCGGCCGAGCTCGCCCGCCGGGTCGGCATGTCCGCGCCGGCCGTCCGCGAGCGGATCGCCCGCTTGGAGCAGGCCGGCGTCATCCGGGGGTACCGGCTGGACGTCGACCCCGCCGCGATCGGGCTGCCCGTCGCGGCCTGGGTGCGGATCCGGCCGGGGCCGGGGCAGCTACCGAAGATCGCCGAGCTGGCCGCGCGCACGCCCGAGGTCAGCGAGTGCCACCGCATTTCCGGCGAGGACTGCTTCCTGCTCAAGGTGCACGTGCCGGCGATCGAGGCGCTGGAGGCGGTGCTGGACGAGTTCCTTCTCTACGGCCAGACGATCAGCTCGTTCATCGTGTCGACGCCGGTGGCGCCGCGAAACCCGGCCGGGCGTGCACCCGGCCGGGGGTGAGCGGATCCTCAGCGCACGGCGGCCGTGATGTCGGCGACGTCGGCCACCTCGACCAAGCCGTCACCGCAGAGCGGCTCGAGGTTGCCGTCGGCGTAGCAGCCGGTGCCGTGTACCACCACGTCGCGGCCGGGCTCGACGAGGCCCCGGTCGATCGCGTTGGTCACGCCGGTGAACGCCATCACCGTCGACCACTCGCGCAGCGTCCGGAAGTCGGCCGGCAGCAGTGGCAGTGCCGCGCCCAGCCAGGTGCGCAGGTACGGGTAGCGGGCCACGCACTCGGCGAGCGAGACGACGATCCCGTCGCCGCCGAAGCGGGTGATGATCTCGTTCATCGCGCCGGACGTGACCGGCCGGTGGGTGTAGAACGTGGCGTCGAGCACCTCGTCGGGGTCGTACGTCACCGCCGGGAAGTGCGGGTCCGCGCCCGCCTGGCGGAAGAGGCCGGTGGCCGGGTCAAGTGGGTACGGCGGCAGGGACGGCGCCGAGCCGGCCGCGGCGCGCAGCGACAGCACCATGTCGGGCGTGGCGAGGTGCTGCACGAGCAGGCTGGCCGGGCGGGTGGCGGCGCTGGCCACACCCGTGCTTTCCAAGAGCGACCGCCCAGCGTGGTAACCGAGCAGCCCGAACGCCGACGACACCGCGTGCGCGTGCACCCGAGGGCGGTCGGCCGCGTCGGTCGGGTCGACCCGCTGCTCGAAGAGCGCCCGGCCGGCGTCGGCCACCATGTAGTTGCTCAGCTCCAGCGAGAACCACACGTCCAGGCCGCGGGTGCGGTGCAGCGTGGCGGCGTGCTCCCGTACGTAGTCGCGGGCGAGCGACTTGACCGCCTCCGGCTCCTTGCCCGTGTACAGCAGCTGGGGGTTGAGCGCGCGCAGCGCCGGATCGGTGGAGAGCCGGGTGGCGCGGAGCTTGTGCCGGCCGGTCTGCGGGGCGAGCGTGACGATCCGCAGCTGCTCCGGCTCGGCGAGGCCGGCGTCCAGCGCCCGCAGTACCGCGTCGCGCAGCGCCACGCCCTTGTTCGCCGAGGTCGGTGAAACGATCATCACCGAGCGCCCGGTGCGCCGGATGTGCTCCACGGCCCGGGCCACGATCAGCAGCGAGGCGTACGTCTTCGTGGTGTGCGTCCCGGGGTTACCCGTGAGGTCGAGCAGCGTGATGCGGTGTCCCCGGTACTCGCCGACCGGCTGCCACTGGGCGGTCGCGACGGCGAGGTAGCTGCGGACCGCGTCGTCCAGCTCGGGGAGGGCGAAGCCGGGAGAGAAGACGACCGGGTCGGCGACCGGCGACGGATCGGGTACGCAGTGCGCGATGACCTCGGGCAGCCGGTCGTAGAAGTCGACGAGCAGGTTGCCGGACGTCGGCGGCGACACGGTGGGGTTACGCACGGGCTGGTTCCTCTCGGGTGGGGCCGGGGCTCAACTGGCTGCCTGTGACCGCAGTCGCTCGCGCAGAGCGTGGAAGGCCGCGGTGGCCTCGGTGACCGAGCCGGCGGCGAACCCGTCCGCGTACGCCGGCAACAGCGGTGCGAGCGCGCCGGTGACCGCGGGTCCGAAACGCACCTGCCCGTCCTCGACGAGTGCGCCGTCCCGCATGGCCCACCTCCTGTTGGCGTCGACCGCCTGGTCCACATCCACGCCAAGGGGCAGGCGCAGGGCCACCTCGCCCGCCGTGGTCCGGACAGGGTACCCGCCGGGCAGTCCAGCGACACCCGGAAGATGCGTCTCCTCCGTCGCGCCGGTGAGCAGCGCGGCGACGGCCCGCGCGGCGAGGAGGCCGGTGATGTCGTTGTTGCCGCGCCCGCCCCTGGTCGTCCGGTGCGGGGCGAGCAGCTCCGTGACGTTGTCGAGGCGCGCGCCGTCGAGCCAGACCAGCGCCTCGTCCGCCGGGTCGGCCGGGGCGTGCAGGTGCAGGTGGTGGCCGACGACGTGCAGCCGCCCTGGTCGGGCAGGCCGAGCGCGCTCTGTAGCGCCGCCGCGACGATCCCCACGTTGCCCACGCCGGCGCGCACCGGCACGCCGCAGGCGGCCAGCAGCGGGTTGACCGCGTCCGGGAAGCACGCGTTGACAAGGAACGCCTCGGGGCAGGAGCGCCGGATGGCGGCACCGACCGCCAGCGCCACCTCCGCCTGGAACGGGAGGGTCAGCCCGAAACCGGCCCGGCCGACCAGCGCGGTCCAGGCCGACGGTCGGTCGGCCGGCTCCCACGGAGAGTGGGTGGAGGCGCAGACGAGCACACCGTCCGGCCGGTCCGCGGCCAAGGCGCCGGCGACCGCGTCGGGGTCGGTCGGATCGACGGGTACCGCTGTGAAGCGTGCCGTCCGGCCGGAAACCGCCGCGCGTACCGACGAGACGTGACAGATCTGGGTGGCGGCCGCGACGTCGCGGGCGAGCAGCACCACCTTCAGGCCGGCGAGGCCCGGAGTGTCCGCTGTGGACAGCGCGAGGCAGGTGGCCCGGGCGAGCGACCCGCTGCCCACGACGGCCAGGGTCAACGACACCCGACCACCCGGCGGCGCTGGTTACGCGGGCACCGGACGGAGACCAATGAAGGCGTGTGCGTGTACGTCGTACTTCTCCACGAATGCGGTGTCCAGTGCCTCGTGCAGCTCCGGATCCTGGCTGTCCACGATAACCAGATCATGCAAGACGGACGAATCTCCACGCAGGAAGGCGCGGAGGCTCGGCGGGCGCCGCGCCATAGCGGCGAGGACCTCGCTGTGTACCACGTAACAGATCTGGTCGTGCTCGACGTACCGCGCGTGGAGCTGCCGGGCGTTGTGCTGGTCCTCGACGAGGGTGAGCCCGAGGTGCAGGAAGTCGGCCATGGTGATCGTCGCCCGGTCGTCCCACAGCTCCTCGAAGCGCTGCTCGATGAACTCGCCGAGCGGCGAGCGCATCGTCACCTCCAGCTGCGCCCCGAACTCGGAGAAGCGCCCGATCGGCAGGAACGAGACGAGCGCGCGGTCGTCCCAGCGGTACAGCGTGATCGAGGCGGAGGCGTCGTAGAGGCGCACCTCGAAGCGCTGGCGGTCGCGCTCCCCCAGCTCGGCCGCGAAGGGGATGAGCCGGCGGAGGTTTCGCATGATCTCGCGCTGCACCGAGAGCCGCATGTGGCCGCCGGCGAGCTCCTGCTGGCGCACGTCGACGGCGAGCGAGTTGGGGTTGAGCAGCAGGATCCGCACCTGCGCCTCGCGGTTCAGCGCGAAGCGCAGCCCGCGCAGGAACCTGTCGGTCGCCGGGTGGTCCAGCACGTTGGAGAAGGTGGTGAGGATCTGCACGTGCTGGGTGGCGTCGGCCACCTGGTCGCTGAACCAGGTGTAGTCGAGCCGCCCGTGCTCCCGGACCGTGCCCTCCTGGACGTACCGGATGATCGGCCCGATGACCGCGACGGTGATGAGCGCGCCGAGCATGCTGGTGCCCAGGTTGAGCGCCGCGTTGGGGACGCCGTCGCCGGTGCTGGAGGCGCCGTAGAAGAGCAGCGCCAGCGCGGTCGCCAGCCCGAGCCCGGTCACCAGCAGCCACCCCGGGCGGCGGACCATCCAGCGCGCGGCGCGGACGAATCGGGCAAGCTGCAACGGCCGCATCCGCCCCTCCCACCCGTGTCTCCCCCTAGGGTGAGGGCGACCCTACCCGCAGTCAGCAAGCCGAACAAGATCATCCACAGTAGAGCGCAGACGGATAGGCGACCTGAAGGAAATCGTAAGGGGCCGCGCGCACGCTACTGACATGCGAAAACTCATTGAGTCCACGTTCGTGTCGCTGGACGGCATCATCGACGACACCCGCCCTTCCACCGCCTCCCGGGCGGAGCCACAACACTGGGGGCAGCCGTACTGGGACGCCGACCACAATGGCTACGCCGGCAAGCTGCTGACCTCCGCCGACGCGATGCTGCTCGGCCGGGTCACGTACGAGGGGTTCGCGGAGGCGTGGTCGGTCCGGTCCGGTCCGGACGCCGACATGTTCAACGAACTCCCCAAGTACGTGGCGTCCCGCACGCTCACCGAGACCACCTGGAAGAACTCGACGCTCATCAAGGGCGACGTGGCCGAGGAGGTGGCCCGGCTCAAGGAGCAGCCCGGCAAGAACATCATGAAGTGGGGCACCGGCGAACTCGACCGCACGCTCGTCGAGCACGGGCTGGTCGACGAGTTCCACTTCTGGTACTTCCCAGTCGTGGTCGGCGCCGGCAAGCACCTCTTCGAGGGGGCCGGCTTCGACACCACCCACCTGAAGCTGGCCGACATCGACCGCTTCGACTCGGGCATCGTCGTACACATCTACGTGCCCAAGTAGGCCATCTCCCGCGCCTGTTCGAGGGTGAGCTTGCCGCCCCGCTCGAAGAGGGCGTCGAAGTCGGGCTCCGCGGCTCGGACGGCGGCTGCCGTCCGGGCCAGCTCGGCCTTGTCCACATCGGACAGCGGCTGCCCGGTGGCGGCCCGCGCGGCGTCGGCGGCGCCGAGCAGCTCCGCCGCGAGCGCGGCCCGGCCGTCCAGCGCCAGCGCGCCCGCCATCCCGGCCACCGACCACGCCATACCCTGCGGCGAGCCCGCCTCCTGGTTGGCGTCGAAGCCCTCGCGGTGCCAGGCCAGCGCGGCGGCCGGGTCGCCCCGCTCGGCGGCGAGCAGGCCGAGCTCGGTCAGGACCATCGGCAGGTACGGCGGGCTGGCCTCGGCGCTCTGCTGCGCCCGGGCGGAGGCGAGCAGCCACCTCAGGTGCTCCTCGGCCGTGTCCAGGTCGCCCGCCCGGCGCGCGGCGAACGCCAGGGTGATCGTGGCGAACACCTCGCCGGGCCGCTGACCGTGCTCGGCGGAGAGGCGGCGGGCCTGGCCGGCGTACTCCTGGGCGCTCCGGGGGTCGCCCTGCTGCACCGAGATCCAGCCCAGCCAGGCCAGCCGGGCCGCCACGTCGGGCCACAGCCCCAGCTCCTCGGCCATCCGCAGCCCGGACCGGCACAGCCGTGCCGCCTCGGACCAGTCGCCGGTCATGTCGGCCAGGCCGATCAGCCAGTCCGTCGCCTGAAGTACGCCCCAGTCGTCACCGAGTACGCCGAACAGCTCGGCGCCGCGGCGGGCGTCGCGTTCCAGGGCGGCGGTGTCACCCCGCATGTGTTGGAGCATCGCCCGGGTGCTGAGCACGGCCGCCTCGCCCCAGCGATCCCCCGCCGCCTGGAACGTCTCCAGCGCGCTCTCCAGCAGCGCACCGGTGGCCGCGTCGTCGCCGAAGTCGATGATCGACGAGGCCACGAACCACTCGGCCCGCGCCCGCTCGACCGGGCCGGCCGGGTACCGCTGGAGCACCTCCGCCGCCGCCTCCGGGCCCGCCTCGCCCTGCCGGATGGCGAGGCCCGCGGCCCAGCACTCGGCGCCGGCCCGCAGCGCGGGCGGTACCGGGCCGGGCACGTCGAGCGCCTCGGCCAGCGCCCGGCGCGCCTCGATCAGGCGGCCGCGCAGGATCCGGTACCAGACAAGCGCGCCGGCCAGCCGTACCGCCTCCTCGGCCGCGCCCTCCCGCCGGAACGTCTCCGCCGCCGCGCGCAGGTTCGCCGCCTCGGCGTCCAGCCGGCCCAGCCACTCCCGCTGCCCGGACCCGCGCAGCCGCCCCTCCGCCTCCTGCGCCAAGGCCAGGTAGTGGTCGGCGTGCCGGCGGCGCAGCGCGGTCTCCTCCCCCGCCTCGCGCAGCCGGTCGAGGCAGTACGCGGCGACCGACTCCAGCAGCCGGAACCGGGACGGGTCCGCGCGTACCACCAGTGACCTGTCGACGAGCCGGGCCACCAGGTCGAGCACCTCGCCGGCGGCCACCCCGTCGCCCGCACAGACCACCTCGGCCGCGGCCAGCGTGCACCCTCCGGAGTGGACGGAGAGGCGGCGCAGTACCGTCCGCTCCGGCTCGGACAGCAGCCGCCAGCTCCAGTCGATCACCGCGGCGAGCGTGCGCTGCCGGGCCGGCGCGTCACGCGGCGCGGTGCCGAGCAGGCCGAACCTTTCGCGCGGCACCCGCAGCCGGCTCGCCAGCTCGGCCACGCCCAGCGCGGGTACCCGGGTGGCGGCCAGCTCCAGGGCGAGCGGGATGCCGTCCAGTCGCCGGCAGATCTCGGCCACGTCCGCGAGCGATTCCGTGGCCGGGTCCAGGCCGGCCCGGGACAGGAACAGCCGTACCGCGGAGGACTCGACAAGCCGGGGCGGATCGTCGGTGTCCCGGACCTCCAGCGGCGGCAGCTCCCACCGCGCCTCGCCGCGCAGGCGCAGCGGCTCCCGGCTGGTGGCCAGCACCCGCAGTCCGGGTGCGGCGGCGAGCAGCGCAGCGACGAGGTCGGCGACCGGCTCGATCACGTGCTCGCAGTTGTCCAGCAGGAGCAGTGCCCGCCGCTCCCCCAGCGCGGCGGCCAGCCGCTCGGCGGCCGGCGCTGGGGCGCCCGGCGGGTCCGGCACGGACAGGACGGAGAGTACCGGCTCGGCCGCGTCACCCCGACCGTCCCATGTGGTCAGATCCACCAGCCAGGTACCGTCGGGGAAGCCGCTCGCGGCGGCGCGGGCGACCGCGAGGGCGACGCTCGTCTTGCCCACCCCGCCCGCGCCGGTCAGCGTCACGAGGCGGCCGGCCGTGAGCAGCTCGCGCACCCGCCGCACGGCGTGCTCCCGCCCGATCAGCTCGGTCAGCGGGGCCGGCACGTTGGTGGTCGGCCGCACCGGGCGGGCGGGTGCCGCCGGCGCCTCCTCCGCCGGGTCGCCAGCCAGGATCGAACGGTGCACCGCGGCCAACTCCGGCCCAGGGTCCAGCCCCAGCTCGTCGGCGAGCCTGCGGCGCAGGTCCTGGTAGCTGTCCAGCGCCTCGGTTACCCGCCCGGCGCGGTACAGGGCGCGCATGTGCGCCGCGCGCAGCCGCTCCCGGTACGGGTGCTCGGCCACCGCCTCGGCCAGGTCCGCGGCCAGGTCGCCGTGCTCGCCGAGAGCCAGCCGCGCCTCCGCGTACGCCTCCACGGCGGCCAGCCGCTGCTCCTCCCACCGCGCCACGGCCACGGCGGCGAACTCCTCGTCGGCGAAGTCGGCCAGCGCCGGCCCTCGCCACAGCTCCAGCGCCTCCGCGAGCAGCCCGGCGCGGGTTCGCGGGTCGCCCGCCGATCGCGCCTCCGCCGCCAGCGACGCGAACCGGGCCGCGTCCACCCCGTCCGGCCCGGACCGCAGGGCGTAGCCGGGAGGCTGGGAGACGACCAGGTCGCGGCCGCCAGCCTCCGCGCCGGCCAGGGCCCGGCGCAACTGCGAGACCCGCACGTGTACGGCCGCACCGGGATCCGCCGGCGCCGACTCGCCCCACAGGTCCGCGACCAGCCGGTCCACCGACACCGCGCGCCCTTCGTGCACGAGCAGGTCGGCCAGCAGGGCCCGTACCTTTCGCCCGGGTATCGCCACCGGCGCGCCGCTGTCGGTCCACACGGCCAGCGGCCCCAGCACCCCGAATCGCACAAGGCCACCCTACGTAACCGCCAGACAGGCCTAGACGACCTATTCCAAGACCTTGAGCTACCGCGATGTCCGCGGTGGTCCAGACCGCTGCTCCCGCAGCCTCACCCTCCGCGGTTCACACCCCACCCCGGCCCGCAGGCGTAGGGGTAGCCGCAACCCCGAGCGACGCACCACCCAGATCCCGGTCATGATCCAGACAAAATCCCTGACTTTGCTACTTCTCGCGAAGGTTGAGGCAGCAAAATCAGGGATTTTGTCGAGATCTTGATTGGTGCCGTGACGGTCGCGGCGGGCGGGGGACCACTCCTGCCCGCACACGGCCCGGAGGGCCGACGGCGGGCCTGTCGGCCCGGCGGGCTCTGGAGCTGGGCGCACCGATGCGCCCGCTTTGAGCGGCTTGGGGCCGCACCCCCGGCGGTGGTCCCTGACATCGCGTCCACTCACCCGGCGGCTCTGTCGTGATGACCCCTCGTAAACGTGGCGCGCGCCCGCGCGCCCGGCCGGGCGATGTGTGGTCGCCCCGGCCTGCCAGCGACCGCGATCCAGGCCAGATCTCCGCGCCGCCGACGTCCCCGGAGACTCCTGGATCTAGAGACCTTTCAGGGTTGGGGAGGCCTCGGCGCCTTGCGGGGATAAAGATTCCAAACCAAGGAAGTCGGGCTACCGCGATGTCGTTGTGGTCCGGACCGTCGCTCCCGCGGCCTCACCCTGCGTGGTGGGGCAGGCTCACCCCGGGGTCGTGGTCGGCCGACCGCGACCTTCGCTGCCGGGTCCGCGCTCCGGCCCCAGCCTTGACCTAGCTCGGCGGGTAGACGGGGGTCCATCCAAGACAGGCACGCGCCCAAGGGCGCTGGGTTTTGCTTGATCGACGCTACGACGGGCGCCGTCTGGCAGATCGTGGTATCGAACTGCCCCTCTGCGGGCAGTTGGGTACCACGATCTCTCGCGTACACCCAGCCCGACCCCCGCCGATCAAGGAAGCGGGGCTGCGCGGTGCCCGCGGGAGCATACGGTCTGTGACTGACGCGGACCGGGAATATACCTTGTCTCAAGAAGATCGAACGTGACCCCGACCCTGAAGACCTCTAGTCGATTGTTTCTTTCTCGGAATTGCTGGTCTAGGGCCGGCGACCAGCCGAGACTGGTCGCCGGCCCCGCTCCGACCGCGCGCGGAGGCTGACCTCTTGGTCAGATGCGACCCGCGCCGGCGCCCGCCGTGACGGATGCCTTGACGGCGCCGGAAGGTTGCGCCGTGTAGCCGTACGGGATCGGGGCGACCGTGCCGTTGACCTCACACGGCCCGGAGCTGGTGAGCGAGTTGTCCCGCGCCACAAGGCGGCCGGGGTCCGAGTCCGCGTACCCGCTCGCCGACCAGCATGCCTGCTGCACGTTCTCGAAGACGTTGCCCTCGACGAGCACACCAGCGTCCATTGTGGAGGCGATGGCGTAGGAAGCGGCGTTGTTGTTGACGTTCGTGTAGTAGTTGTTGTACACGTGGACCGTCTCGCCGAAGCGCACTCGTGGGCTGCGCTCGAAGGTCCGGTCGAACCAGTTGTGGTGGTACGTGATGCGCAGGTGGCCCTCGTCCTCGCCCGCGTTGCCGTCGGAGTGACCGACAAGCGAGGTCTTCCAGTGGTCGCGGACGATGTTCCACGAGACGGTGATGTAGTCACCCGCGTGGGTGATGTCGATCATGCCGTCGTAGAAGTCGACGTCGCTCTCGATGGTGCTGGAGAGGGTGTTGTGGTCGATCCAGATGTGCGTGGCGTTCTCGATCTGGATCGCGTCGCCACCCGGTACGCCGCGGATGTTCAGGTTCTGGATGATGACGTTCGCCGGCTGCATGTCCTCGATGTTGAGGGTGGTGGCGGAGATGCCGGAGCTGGCGCCGACGCCGCGGATCGTCTTGTTGGCGGTGACCTCGATGGTGCCCGAGCCGCTGAGCATGCCGTTCACCAGGATTGTCCGGGCGCCCGCGGTCTGCGCCTGGGTCCGCAGGTCGGCCCAGCTGGACACGGTCACGGTGGGGCCGCTCGCCCCGCCGGTGGTACCGCCAGCCTGCGTGGCCCAGCCGACGATCCCGCCGGGCGGCGGTGGCGTGGTGGTGGGCGGTGGTGTGCTGGTCGGCGGCGTCGAGGGGGTGGGTGAGGTGGTGGGCGATGTGGACGGTGAGGTCGGCGGCGCGGTGGTCGGGCTGGGGCCGGCCGCGTCGGTCACCAGTACGTTGTCGAAGCTGCCCGCGACGTAGTTGGCCACGAGGCCCGCGCGGCCGGTGCCGTACGAGCTGTCCGATGTGGACACGAGCTGGACGCCGTTGACGGAGCCGACGAGGGAGCCGCCGGTCGCGCTCAACGACAGCGTGTACGAGGTGCCGGTGGCCGCCGAGAACGACGCCGAGGCGAGCGTGGTGCCGGCGCCCTTGCGGATCTGCACCGAGTTCGGCGTGAGCACGAGCGCGTAGAAGTTCGACGTGCTCTGCACGCGGGCCGCGACGCCGATCCCGCGCGAGGACGCCGAGCCGAACGTGGTGGGCCGGACGGTTGCCGACACGGTCGCCGTGCCCCAGGACGTGGAGCCGGCGAGCGATTTGGCGCTGGAGCTGCTGCCCGACTGCGCGTACGCGCCGGACGACACCGACCAGCTGCCGCCCGAGGTGCTCCAGCCGTTGGCGTTGCCGTCGGCGAAGTCGTCCGAGAAGAGCGTGGCCGCACTCGCGGCGCTACCGATGGTGAATACCAGCGCCGTGACCGCGGCGGTGACGCCAGCCACCAGAGCGATCCGGGTGCCCGTGCCCCGCCGCCGAGCCGGGCCGTGTTGCGCTGCCTGCACTGTGGGGACCTCCCTGCATTGGGAATGCGCTTTCCTGTCAACGTAGGAAAGCCGGGTAAGCCCGTCAATGCGTACCATTTGCAGCTTTGTTGCATAGAATCGGGCGAAGCGCCACCAGCCGACCGGTCGGTCGGCTCGGGTATGGGGGCTATTGCCGGGTTTGGAACGCAGGCGAAGTCGCCGGTATTCGCAGGATTGACGCCATCCTATGGCAAGCGCTTTCCCGCCGCGACCGCCAGGAAGCGACGGCGATTGCGCGGGCGGGGTTGTGAACCGCGAAGGGTGAGGCCGCGGGAGCAGCGGTCTGGACCCCGACGGACGTCGCGGTAGCTCAGATCTCGGACTCGGCCCAGGAGCAGAAGGGGTCGCGAGCGTTGCCGGGGCGATGCATGGGAGGGGCGGCGGCGGGTAGCCCTGTGAGCATGCGCCCACAAGCCAGTACGCCCCCGATCGTCCGCGGCCTGCTCGCCGGGGCGGCCGGCACCGCGGCCCTGGACGCGGTCACCTACCTCGACATGGCTACGCGCGGCCGGCCGGCCAGCACGACGCCGGAGCGCAGCGTCGAACGCCTGACGAAAGCCGGGCACCTCAGCCTCGGCACGGGCGACTCCGCGGGCAACCGCCGTTCCGGGCTCGGCGCGCTGCTCGGGTACCTCACCGGCGCGACCGTCGCGGCCGGCTACTCCGCGCTCGTCGGTCGCCGCCTGCCCTGGGGTGCCACCGCGGTCCTACTCGGGGCGGCGGCGATGGTCGGTTCCGACGCGCCCCTGACGATGCTGAAGGTCACCAACCCGCGCAACTGGTCGGCCGCCGACTGGGCCTCGGACGTGGTGCCCCACCTCGCGTACGGCGCGGTGGCGGCGATGGTGCTCGATCGCCTGCGGTAGCTCCGCTCAAGTCGTTCTCATGACTTCCGAGGGGCTTTGCTCACGGAAATCGCCTACGGTCGACACAGGACCGTAGTGCTGTAGGACGTCAGCCCTCGACTCCTTGGCCACCATGTGGGGAGGCGAGATGACCGTGACGTCCGATACCGAGCGGGCCACGCCGGCGCCGGAGGCGACCGTGCTGCCCGAGCTCCGTTCGGTGTGGTGGGAAGGCGGTGTCCGGGCCCGGGCCGAGGCCACCATCGCGGCCGTGCTGGCCGAGCTGCCCAAGCTGATCTACGCGGCCTTCAAGGTCAGCTGGCGAGCCAGCCGCGGCCGGACCATGGTCATCGTCGGCGCCACGCTCGGCGCCGGGACCATGGCCACGTTCGGGCTGCTCGCCACCCAGCAGGTGCTCGTCGGGCTCTTCGCCGGCGGCCCGACGCCTGAACGGGTACGGGCCGCGCTGCCCGCGCTGATCGCCCTCGGCGCGCTTACCGCCGTCCGCGCCGCGCTGGGCACCGCCACCGGCTTCGCCTCGAACGGCTTGACCCCGCTCGTCGACCGGACCGTGCAGCGCCACCTCTACGAGACCACGACGCGGGTCCGGCTGGAGTCCTTCGACCAGGACACGTTCAGCGACGAGATGGAACGTGCCTGGCGCGGCTGCGACTCGACCACCCTCGTCGTACAGGCGGCGATCAACCTGCTGGCCGGCGTCGTGAGCCTGCTCGCGGTCGCCGCCGCCGTCGTGGTCATCCACCCGCTGCTGCTGCCGGCGCTCTTCCTGGCCACAGCGCCGACCGCGTGGGCCGCGCTGCGGGCCGGGCACCTCCAGTACCAGACGTACCTGGCCGGCACGGTCCGCCGCCGCCGGCTGTGGCTGCTCAACCACCTGATGGCCATGCGGCAGCCGGCCGCCGAGCTGCGCTCCTACGGGCTGCGGAACTTCCTGCTCGGCCAGTACGACAGGGTGATGACCGCGGAGACCGCGATCCAGCTCGGCCTGGCCCGCCGGGTGACGGTCACCACGAGCGTTGGCGCGGCGATCGGGGGCGTCGCCACCGCCGCCGTGTACGTGCTGCTGGGCGTTCTGCTCGTCGGTGACCGGATCCCGCTCTCCGCTGCCGCGACCGGGGTCATCGCGGTCCAGGCGGCACAGCGGGCGCTGGCCACGGTGACGTTCCAGGTCGACCGGCTATACGCCGAAGGTCGCCACTTCCGCGACTACACCGGCTTCATGGAGCGCGCCGACGAGTACCTGCCGCCGCCCGCCGGCGACCGCACCCCCGGCCCGCTCACCGGCCTGAGCCTGGAGGGCGTCACCCTCACGTACCCGGACCGGGACACCGCGGCCGTGGCCGGCGTGAGCCTGCGCATCGAGGCCGGGCAGATGGTGGCGATCGCCGGGGAGAACGGCTCGGGCAAGAGCACGCTGGCCGCCATCGTCGCCGGCCTGCGCACGCCCGACTCCGGCGTGGTGCGCTGGAACGGCGTACCCACCACCGACCTCGACCCCGACCTGCTGCGTGCCCGGATCGGGGTGGTGTCGCAGGAGTTCTACAAGTGGCCGTTCAGCGCCGCCACCAACATCGCGATGGGCGAGATCGACCACCCGGCCGGCCAGGAGCGCATCGAGGCGGCCGCGGCCAAGGCGGTGGCACACGACATGATCGTCGATCTGCCGCACGGCTACAGCACGATGCTGGACCGCGCGTTCGCCCAGGGCCAGGACCTTTCCGGCGGCCAGTGGCAGCGGATCACCGCCGCCCGCGGCTTCCTGCGCGACACGGACCTGCTCATCATGGACGAACCGTCGTCCGCGCTGGACGCGCCCGCCGAGGCCGCGCTCTTCGACGCGGTACGTGCCCGGCACGGCGTGAAGACCACCGTGCTCATCACGCACCGGCTCGCCAACATCCGCCACGCCGACGTCATCTACGTGATGCACGAGGGTCGCCTGGTCGAGCAGGGCGCCCATGACGCCCTCATCGCCGCGGGCGGCCTCTACGCCAAGTGGTTCCGCCTCCAGAAACTCGGCTACAGCGACGACTGAACGCTGTTATCCGGTGATGGCGCGGAGGAAGTCGGCGCCGGGTACGGCGAAGGCGACCGACACCACGGCCATGCGCGGGATCGAGGGCTTGCGGGTCGCCACCGCGTAGACCGCCACGAGCATGGGCGCCGCCACGGTCTGGAGCGTCCACGAGTCGCGGCGGACGAAGACGTCGAGGTGGCAGCAGGCCAGCCAGATGACGTTCGCGACCGTCCACAGTGCTAGGCCGATCCGGTAGCAGGTGCGGGGCGTCCACCGTACGGCGCTCGTGTTGTCGCCCGCGGCCAGGTCGGCGTCGCGGTCCATCACCGTGGTCGGCAGGTACAGTGCGGCGCCCAGCAGGAGCCCGAGCAGGACCAGGACCGGTGGATAGTCGAGTACCGACCGGTGCAGCGACCATCCGCCCAGCGGTGCGAAGACGCCGACGACAAGCGTGTTCACCGCGACGTCGGCACCCGGGCGGGCTTTGAGGCGGATCGGCGGCGTGCTGTACAGCCAGCCGAGCACCAGCACGATGATCGTGCCGGCGACGAACAGCGGCCCGGCGAGTACCGCGACCGCGATGGCGGCCACGCTGCACCAACGGTAGGCGCGCTTGAGGTCGACCTCGGTGAGCACGCCGGTGACCAGCGGCGCGGTGGCCTTGCGCGGGCTGCGCCGGTCGTTCGGCAGGTCGTGCAGGTCGTTGAGGGCGAGGACCGCACCCCAGACGAGCGGCCCGAGCACGACGACCGCGGCCACCGCCGCCGGGTCAGTCCGGGCGGGTGGCACCCAGCGGCCGGCGGCGAGCACCCAGCCGAAGTACGCGCCGGCCCAGCCCAGCGGCCAGAACCACGGCCGGGTCAACCGGATGAGGGCGAGCGCCCGTACTGCCGCGCTGGCCGGCTGTCGCGTGGTCGTCTCCACGAGACGAGCTTGGCGCGGTGTTGCTTTGAAACCGCTGAGAAGCCCCTGAAAGTGGGCGGCCGCGCCCTCGCGGCCGACCTGCGCGAGACTGGCGGGATGCCGCTTGAGAACGAGGACCGGCCGTCGGACTCGCCGTACATCCACCGGGTGTGGCGCAGCCGCGCGTCCGGCGTCGCGCGGATGACCTCGGTCGCCACCTCCAACTGGGAGCTCGTGTTCTGGCGGTACCAGGGTCAGGTCCACGCCGCCGCGCGCGGCCCCGAGACGACGATCTCCAGCGTCGACGTGGCCGAGGGGGCGGAGTCGTGGGGCGTCACGTTCGCGCACGGCTCCTCGATGCCACACCTGCCGCCGGCCCGCCTCGTCGACTCGGCGCTGGAGAGCCCGCACGCCACCGCGACCCGCTTCGTGCTGCGCGGCGACGAGTGGCTGATCCCCGACTTCGACAGCGCGGAGCAGTTCGTCGGGCGGCTCGTGCGGGAGGGCGTCGTCGTGCGCGACCCGCTCGTCGACGAGGTGGTCGCCGGCGGACTCCCCGACGTGGGTACCCGCTCGGTGCAACGCCGCGTGGCCGCGGCGACCGGGCTCACGCAGGGCGGCATTCGGCAGATCGAGCGCGCCCGCCAGGCCGCGATCCTGCTCGGCGAGGGACTCGCGCCGCTCGACGTTGTCGACCGGCTCGGCTACTACGACCAGCCGCACCTCGCCCGCTCACTCCAGCGCTTCATCGGCCGTACGGCGACCGAGCTGCGCCGCCCGGAGCAGGCCGGACAGCCCCTGTCGCTTCTGTACAAGATCGAGGACCTCCCGCGCTCATAGCCTGGCGGCATCGCTATGAGAAAGGGAGAGCAATGACCGAGAACGCTCGCGCGGCCGCCGTCTCCGCCGACGGCACCGTGATCGCATTCGACGCGTGGGGCGAGGGCGAGCCCCTCGTCATCATCGACGGGGCCACCGCGTACCCCGCGATCAACCCGATCAACGCGGAACTCGGCGGGCTGCTGGACGGCGCCTTCCGCACCTACGCGTACGACCGGCGCGGGCGCGGGGACAGCACGGACACCGCGCCGTACGCGATCGAACGCGAGATCGAGGACATCGCCGCGCTCATCGAGGTCGCGGGCGCGCCTGCGACCGTGTTCGGCTGGTCCTCCGGCGCGGTACTGGCACTCGACGCCGCCGCGGCCGGGCTGAAGATCAAGCGGCTGGTGCTCTTCGAGCCGCCGTTCGTCGTCGACGACAGCCGGCCGCCGCTCCCCGCCGACTACGTGGAACGCCTCGACGCCGCCGTGGCCGCCGGCCGCCCCGGCGACGCAGCCGCGATCTTCATGACCGACGCGGCCGGCGCGGCGCCGGAGGACCTCGCCGGGATCCGGGAGAGCGAATTCTGGCCGGTACTGGAGGCGGTCGCACCGACCATCGCGTACGACGGCCGGATCATGGGGACCACGATGTCGGGCAACCCACTCCCCCGCGACCGCTGGGCCGCCGTCACCGTGCCCACGCTGGTGATGCACGGCACCAACACGTTCCCGGCGATGATTCCGGCCGCCCGAGCGCTCGCCGAACTGCTGCCGACCGCAACGCTGCGGCAGGTCGAGGGCGAGCAGCACAGCGCGCCCCCCGCGGTACTCGCCGCCGAACTGCGCGCCTTCGCGAGGTGAGCGCCAGCATGGGACGCATCGTGGTCACCGAGTTCATCTCGCTGGACGGCGTGGTCGAGGCACCCGGCGGCGAGGACTTCAAGTACGCGAACTGGAGCTTCGAGTTCGACCGCGGCGAAGAGGGCGAAAAGTTCAAGACCGACGAGGCTTTCAGCGCCGACGCGCTGCTGCTCGGCCGCCGCACCTACGAGGGGTTCGCGTCAGCCTGGCCGGAATACGAAGGCGAGCTCGCCGACAAGTACAACAGCATGCCCAAGTACGTCGTCTCGCGCACGCTCACCGATCCACAGTGGAACAACACGCGCGTGCTCCCCGGCGACCTGACGGACGAGGTGACCCGGCTCCGGGAGGAGGTGGCCGGCGACATCTCGGTGGCCGGCAGCATCGAGCTGGTGCAGGGGCTGCTCGAACGCGACCTCGTCGACGAACTCCACCTCATGACGTTTCCGGTCATCCTCGGCACGGGACGCCGCCTATTCGGCGAAACCCCCGACAAGACAGCCTGGAAACTCACCGAAACGCTCACGGTCGGCGAGGGCGTGCTCATCACGATCCTCAAACGCGCCCGGTGACCGATCCGCGCTCTCGCCGGACGGCGGTGGTCGCCCCCGTCCGGCGAGACGCTGTCGCGGGTCGGCCACGACGCTCCGGCACAGCGCGCCTTTGTGAACGTTTTCCGCTGCCATAGCAACGGTAGGTGTTCACAAAGGCGCAGCGCCTGGATCTAGAGATCTTGGTATCAAGGCGCTGGGATCGTGCTGTGGGGCTCGCCTTCTTTGCCTCCGGCGGGGATCTCCGGCCTCCCGGGATGGGGGATGTGCCGTGGGGGTGCGCCTGGTGTCGCACGCGGTGGTGATCGTTCGCCTGATACCTACACGACACGCCGACAGGGCCGCGGATTCTGGGCGAACGATCACCAGAGCCCTCCGCGCAATTGGTTCGTCGGGCTTTGTGAGGACTTGTTGCTGCCAGGGCAACCACAAGTCCTCACAAAGGCCCCTCTCGCGACACGGCGACGGACATCGCGGCGCCTCAAATCCCGACGCGAAGCAGATCCGCAGAGAGACTGCGGACAGGCCCAATGACCGACTCCGAAAGCTCTTTAGAGCCACCTGATCCCGACCTCGGTGATGTGGGCGGCCAACAGGTCGTGAGTCCGGCCACGGGACCAGGCCTCGGCATGCTGGCTCTCGTGCAGAAGGCGGTCGGGATCCACAGGCACTCCCGCCTCCCATGGTGCCGGCCAGACGTCAAAGCGACGTACCTCGATCAGGCCATGGGTTGCCAGGGAGGTCAGCGCGGGCGCAAGGATCTCGGCAACCGCCTGCGGCGCCGGTGGCTCGCCGACCGCGGCCCGCACGAAGTCCTCGGCGATCTCCCAGAGCGGTAGCGGCGAGTCCTCCAGCGGTTGGAGCACGATTTCTTCCTGATAAGTCACCCCGTCGTACCCGGTCATGGCGCTGATTGTCCCCGGCGCACGCGCGGTGCCAGATCTTCCCGCGTGGCGTTCCGCGTCGGTGGCCGATGAGTTTTCGCCGGCTGGCCGGTCTGACCTGCTGACGCTGGCCAAAGGAAGGGAACGTGTCATGAGGTTTCGCGCGGAGCTCCAGGCGACTGGCGGCACGACAGCCGGCTTCGAGGTGCCTGAGGAACTTGTCGACGCGCTCGGTGGCGGGAGGCACCCCAAGGTTGCCGTGACGGTCAAAGGGCACCGTTTCCGCACCTCCATCGCCCGGATGGGCGACAGGTACCTGCTCGGCGTAAGCGCCGAACGCCGGCAGGCCGCGGGCGTACAGGCCGGCGACGTGCTCGACATCGAGGTGGAAATCGACACCGCACCGCGCGAGGTGGAGATGCCGGACGACCTGGCGGCGGCTCTGGCCTCCGACCCGGCCGCCAAGGCATTCTGGGACACCCTCTCGTACAGCAAGCAACTGTGGCACGTCACCCAGGTCACCTCGGCCAAGAAGGCTGACACCCGAGCCAGCCGGGTCGCCAAGTCGGTCGCCATGCTGCGCGAGCAACGTGCGCGTTAGGTACACCTCGCACGGGCGCGAGCGGGTGACCGATCGGACGGGCTCATTCGATCCACCACCAGCCGTCGCCCAGCTCGTAGGCAGGTACGCCCAGGTCGCCGGAGGCCGTGGCGATGTATACCTCGGGGACTGGGGGTTCAGAAAAGTAGGCGAAGCCGACTCCACTCTCGGCGCGCCAGTTCTGCCAGATCCGCAAGTAGAGCACGCATTGCTTGCGGTCCCTCGCGCGGTCGACGGTCCAGCATTGTGCGTGGGCCCGGCCGTCGGCGGATAGCCACCGCATCCGTCGTGGCAGGTCAGTGAAACCGGTGATGGATCCACGCCGGTATTCGGCGGCCAGTGCCGCCAGGTCACTGCGGTGATGGTGAAAATGGCTGCGCGGGGTCAGCTGCGTCGTGCCGATGCTTCGCAGCCCAGTCGCGGCGACCACGACCAAGACGCACATCAGAGCGGCCAGTCCCCATCGCCGGGTGATGGCCAAGGCAACCGCCGCCGCGCTGGGCCTCGCGATCAGATATAGCCAGGCTGTCGACGTCGCCAACCAGGTGACCGGCGAGATGACTCCGAACCACGGCAATACAAGCAGGTAGGCGCCGGCAACCGACGCCCAGCCCAGCACCTGCGCGACGACGGCGGGGAGAATGGCCCAAAGCCGATGTTTGCCACCTGTCGTTGACTGCCGCACGAGCGCAGTCTGCCAAAGCCACCGGGGCGCCGGTACTCCTCGCGCGGGCGCGAGCGGGTCGATTTTCGAAGGCGGGAAACGGTGGCGTCGCGCTAGAGTCCCGGCGTGCGGCTGTCTGTTCTCGGGCCGGTCGAGCTGCTCGGGCCTGAAGGCTTGCCTGTGCCGCTGGGTGGGCGGCGGCAGGTGGCGCTTGCCGCGCTGTTGGCGGCCGAGGCCGGCAAGGTCATCGCGGCGAGCCGGCTGATCGAGCTGTTGTGGCCTGAGCAGCCGCCGCGTGGTCCAGGCCCGGCCTTGCATAATCAAGTGTTCCGCCTGCGGCGCACCCTGTCGGCGACCGGCCTGCGGGTTGAGCGGCGGGATCCCGGCTACCTGCTGTTGGGCGACCTCGACGCGGTGGCCTTCGAGCGGCTCGCCCGAGACAAGTCGATCGACGAGGCGCCGCCCGCGCAGGTGCCGGCGTTGCTGGACGCGGCGCTCGGCCTGTGGCGGGGTGAGCCGTTCCTGGGCCTGCACGACATCCCTCCGCTCCGGCACGAGGCCGGCCGGCTCGTCGAGCTGAAGTTGTCGCTTGTGGAGCGTGCGGCCGCGCGGTTGATCGGTGCCGGCGACCCGTTGACAGCCGTGCCGTACCTGCGACGAGCCGTCCTTGAAGCGCCCCTGCGCGAGCGGACGCGGATCCTGCTGATCCGGGCGGTGGCCGCGGGCGGCGACGTCTCGGCGGCGCAGGAGCAGTTCCACGAGTACCGCACGCGGTGCGCCGCCGAGACCGGGCTGGATCCCTCCCCTGCCGTCGAGGCCGAGTACCGGCGGCTGCTGCGCGGGCCGGTTGACGCCAGCCCGGTCGCCGAGGAGGAGCCGGAGGCCGCTGTCCCCCAGCCGCTGGCCGTCACTCCGGTGCCGGAGCCGGTCTCGCCGATCGTCGGGCGGGAGGCGGACGTGGACGACCTCGCGCAGCTCGTGGGGCGAGGTCATCGGCTGGTCACCCTCACCGGTCCGGGCGGCGTGGGTAAGACTCGGCTGGCGGTCGAGGTGGCGACGCGCAAGTGGGGCGGCGACTGCGCGTTCGTGGACCTCTCGACGGTCACCGCGCCCGAGGACGTGCCCACGGCGTTCGCGCGGGGGTTGGGCATCAGCGTCGCCTCGGACGACCCGGTCACCGACCTGGGGGCCGGCGTCGGCGACCGCGCTTTGCTGCTGGTGGTCGACAACTTCGAGCAGGTACTTCCCGCGGCCGCCTTCCTGGTCGCCGTGCTCGCGCGGTGTCCCAACGTCGCGGCCGTGGTCACCAGCCGCGAGCGGCTCGGCGTGGCGGGCGAGACCGAGTACCCGGTGGGGCCGCTCGGCGTGCCGGACGCGGACGCGGAGGCGAACGACATCCTGGCGTCCCCGGCGGCGGCCCTGTTCCTCGATCGGGTCGCGGACCGTTCGGTCCGCGCGTCGGGCACACCCGAGCAGATCGGCACGCTCTGCCGGCAGCTCAACGGCCTACCACTGGCGATCGAGCTGGCCGCCGCACTCGCCCGCTTCAGGTCGATCGACGAGGTCTTCGACGGCCTGCGCCAGGCATTCGCCCGCGTGATAGGCAGCGAGAAAGAGCCGGACGGGCTTGAAGCGGCGATCCGGTGGAGCTACGAGCGGCTCAGCCCCGAGCAGCGGCGCGTGCTCCGGATGAGCTGCGTGTTCGCGGGTGAGTTCGACGCGGCGGCGGCGCGGGCGGTATGCGGCGGCGACGGGGAGCCGTTCGACCGGTTGGTGGCCCTGGGCCTGCTGCGCCTGCACCGGGCCGACACGGGCATCCGCTACTCCGTCCCACGGCTGATCGGGGCGTACCTGGAGCAGGGCGCGCGGGACGCGGACGAGCGGACCGCGGCCGAAGTTGCCCACCTGCGCCACTACGGTGGTCTGTGCCGCGATCCACAGTGGCTCGACGACGCGCTGCTGGCCCGCGTCAAGGACGGCTACCCCGACATGCTCGCGGCGCTCAGGCACGGCATCGAGCACCCGGTGGACGACGCCACGACGCTGGACCTGGCCACCGCGATGTACATGTACTGGTTGTGGGGCGGCCAGCTCCGGGAGGCGCTGCGCTGGTTGGACCGCCTGGACCAGCGCTTCCGCCACTCGCCGGCCGCCCTCGCCCGCCTCGGTGTCTGTCGAGGCAGCATCCTGCGCCACCTTGGTCGGCTCGACGAGGCCGAGGAAATCGGCCAGAGCAGCGTCGAAGGGCTGCGCCAGATAGCGGACCCGGAGTGGCTGGTCACCGGGTGCCTGCTGCTCGCCGCACTGGCCGACGACCGGGGCGCCGCGGCAGATGTAGTTCGCTGGGCCGAGGCTATGGTCGAGACGGCACGCGCCGGGGTACCCCGGCGGCTGCCCGAGGCGCTCGGCGCGCTCGCGGTGGCGCACTCGACCGCCTGCGACTACGAGCGGGCCGAGCGGGTGGCGCTCGAAGCGCTCGCCCTGCTCGCCGACGTGGACTCGCCCGTGCTACGGGCCGGCACCCGGATCAACGCGGCGCAGGCGCTTGTCGAGGCCGGCCGCGGCGGGCTGGCGCTGGAGGTACTGACCAGCGGGCTGGACGACCTGCGCGGCTCGCCGGAAGGGCTGGACAGCTACCAGGTCAACATCGCGTGGGCCCAGTTCGCGACCGGCGACCACGCCGGCGCGTTGAGCTCGTTCCAGGCGTATCTCCGCGGCAGCGGCGGTACCGGGCAGTGGATCTGGAACATCGACGCGGTGGCCGGCTGCGCCTGCACGATGCTCGGCGGCGGTCAGCTGCGACAGGGTGCCCTCCTGCTCGGTGGCGTGGAGCGGTTGCTGGACCGGCTCGGCGTGACGGTCTCGCCATGGATCCGCCGCCAGCTCGACCTCGCGTACGCCGAGGTGGTGCGCCAGCCGCAGAGCCGTGACCTGGTACAGGCCGGTGCACAGCTCAGCGGTGACGCCCTGGTCAAGCTGGCCACCCAGCGCGGCTGACCCGGCGCCGGCGAAGGCGATCATGGTCGCCTAGCCGACAACCCGGTGCGAGCCGGTTGTGAGTCGGATGGGAGATCGCTCTCCGAACGTGGTCTGCGGCATCGACCACGAACAAGGAGAGAAAGATGCGCAACGCACGAAAGTGGTGGTGGGCCGGCCTGGCGATGACCGCGGCCCTCACCAGCTCGGTGCTCGTCGCGCCCGGCGGCACCGCTACCGCGTCCGAGGGCTCGGGCCCTCGGACGATCATCCAGCTCGGAGACAGCTACTCGTCAGGGGAAGGAGGTGGTTGGCAGGGCAACTCGGAAAATAGCGGTGGAAACCGGGACGGGACCGACCAGGCCCGGACCCAGACGTCCAGCGGGTGGGTCTTCAACCCGGACCGGGTGTACGAGCCCGGCACCTGGGCCAACGAGTGTCACCGGTCGAAGACGGCACCGATCACGTCTGTACGGCAGAACGCGGGCAACGTCGACAAGATGATCAGCGTCGCCTGCTCGGGGGCCAAGAGCCAGAACATCTGGCCGGCGGCCGCCGGTGGCGTGGCGCAGCACCCGGGCGTCGCCCCGCAGCTGACCCAGCTCGACTCGCTGATCTCCAGCGCGGACGACGTCGAGCTGGTCGTCATCGGGATCGGCGGCAACGACTCCGGCTTCGGTGGCGTCGCCCTGCGGTGCCTGATCGACTGGGCCAAGACGCACGGTCCGCTGCCGTACGACGCCCAGCACTGCAAGGACGAGGTGGCGGCCACGGCTGGCGACGACATCTCCGACGCCTACTACAACACCGCCAAGACGATCGACCAGGTACGGCAGACGCTGAGCGCGAACGGCCAGCCGGCGTCCACGTACCGCATCGTGCTCACCGGGTACCCGGCCATCCTGCCGACCGCGCTGGATGACTGGATCGCTGGTGAGGGCGCCGGTTTCGACCGCAACTGCCCGGTCCGCAAGGCCGACTCCCAGTGGATCAACCAGCACTTCGTCACCCGGCTCAACGACGTCACCCGGTCCATCGCCGAGGACAAGGGCGTGGGCTTCATCGACCTGCGGGACGCCTTCGGCGGGCACCGGCTGTGCGAGGCCGGTACCGTCCGCGGGCGGCGGCCGCCAGCAACCCGGCCAGCGCCGAGTGGGTCCGCTTCGTGGACGTGCACACCCCGAGCGCCTGGGACACGCTCAAGGCACTCCTCGACGACGGGGCCTCGATGTCCGATGTGGACGACATCGGCAACGCCCAGCGCACGTACTCCGAATCGCTGCACCCGAACGACTACGGCCAGGAGGCGATCGGCAAGTGCCTGACCAGCTACCACCTCCAGACCACCGGAAACCAGCGGCTGGCCTGCGTCAACGGCGCCGGCCAGGTGGGGCTGCCGCGGGACATGGTCCTCACCGCTACGCCAGCGTCGGCCCAGCTCACCGACAACCCGACTCCTGACCCGACGATCGGGCACCCGCTCACCCGGACGGTCACCGTCCCGAGTGGTGTCCCGGCGGGTCACTACGTCCAGGCGTTCCTCGACATCGAGCACCCGCTCAAGGGCGAGCTGAAGATCAACCTCGAGGCCCCGGACGGCACGTTCTACCTACTGCGTGACTACAACTGGAACGACACCGGCGCCTGGGCCGACGGCACGTGGACCTTCAACCACCTCGGCGACCCGTCCGGCACCTGGACCCTGCGGGTCTGGGACGGCACCAACCCGGCGTACAACACCGGGACGTTCAACAGCTGGAAGCTGAAGCTCTTCTGATCCATCCATCGCCGGCGGTGTGTCCATCCAGGACACACCGCCGGACCGTACTCAGGCAGCTTTCTTCTTCGCGCGGGGCGCGGCCTTCTTAGGAGCCGCCTTCTTCGCGGGGGCAGCGGCCTTCTTCTTCGCGGGGGGCGCCTTCTTCGCCGTACCGCGTGCGCTCTTGGCCGCGTCGACGCTGCGGCGCAGTACGTCCATCAGGTCGGTCACGTTCGTCGCCTCGGGCGCCTGCTCAGCCAGGGTGACCGCGGCGCCCTCCTTCTTGGCGTCGATCAGCTCCTTGACCCGGTCGGTGTACGTGTCGCGGTAGTCCGCCGGCTGCCACGGGCTGCTCATGGAGTCGATCAGCTGGGCGGCCATCCGCAGCTCCTGCGGGCGCGGCTTCGTGTCGCCGGGCAGGCTGGCGAGCTCGTCGCGCGGATTGCGTACCTCGTCGGCGAAGTGCATCGTCTCCAGCACCAGCAGCCCGTCCTGGGGCCGGATCGCCGCCAGGTACTCCTTGCTGCGCATCACCAGCGTGCCGATCGCGGCCCGGTTGGCGTCCGCCATCGCGTCGCGCAGCAGCGCGTACGTCTTGGCGGTGTCGTCGCTGCCCGGCGCGAGGTAGTACGACTTCTGGTAGTAGACAGGGTCGATCTCGTCCAGGCCGACGAACGCGTGCACCTCGATGGACCGCGAGCGGCCCGGCGCGATCTGGTCGAGCTCGTCCGGCTCGACCATCACGTACTCGCCGCCGCCGACGTCCGCGCCCTTGACGATGTCCCCGAACTCGACCTCTTTCCCGGTGCGCTCGTTGACCCGCCGGTACCGGATCCGGTCACTCGTGCCTTTCTGGAACTGGTGGAACGACACCTCGTGTTCCTGCGTCGCCGAGTAGATCCGGACCGGTACCGACACCAGCCCGAAACTGATCACGCCACTCCAGATCGACCGCGCCACGGTTTCACCACCTCCTGGTCCGCTCATTCAGCGGTACCCGCCCAGCCCCGGCCCGAACCCGATCAGGCGAGCGCGGTGGCCGTGGTGAGCGCCTCCTCCACAGCGCCGGGGATGTCGGTGACCGGGAAGATGGCGTGCCGCACGGTACGGTCGCGGGCCACCACGAGCACCGCGCGCTTGAGCCGGGGCTGCTGGCCGATCCGGGCGGTGGGCAGGCGCAGCGCGGCCGCCAGCCGCAGGTCCACATCGGACATCAGCGGAAACGGCACGTCCTCGGCGGCGGCGAACGCGGCCTGCTCCTCCGGGCGCTGCGTGCTCACCCCGTGCACCGCGACACCAGCGGCGGTGAAGGCCGGCCAACGGTCACGGAAGAGGCGATTTTCCAACGTGCAGCCGATCGTGCCGGGGATCTGGTCCCAGCCGGCGGGCAGCGGGTTCGGGCGGCCGGTCGACGGGTAGGTGAACAGCACCGTGACGGCCGCGTCCGCCGCCACCGGATCCCGCCACCCACCGGCCGAGTCGGCGAGCGTGAGGCCGGCCGGGACGGTACCGCCGGGCAGTGACCGGGTGCGGAGCGCCTCGGCGCTGTCGGCGGCCGCGGTGGCGCTGAGCGTACCGTCGCCGAGCAGCCACCGGTCCGCCCAGTCCTGCATGCTCACCAGCACCGGGAGGAACGCCTGCCCGCGCGGGGTGAGGCGGTACTCGTACCGAGGCGGGCGGTCCTGGTACGGCATTTTCGCGACGACCTCGTGCTCGACGAGGTGGGCGAGCCGCTCGGTGAGCACCTTCCGGGAGACGCCCAGCTCACCGACGAGCTCGTCGAAGCGCATCCGGCCGCGGGCCACCTCGCGGAGCACCAGCAGGTTCCACCAGTCGCCCATGACGGCGGCGGCATTGGCGATGCCGCATGTCTCGTCCACGACACGACCTATGTACATCGAACCCCCTCGGGGGTAAGTTTCCATTCGAAACTCACTCTGTCCTCGCCAGGAAGGATACGACGTGCCGACCGCATTGCCCACGATGCGCCGCAACTGGCTGGTGACCCTGCGGGCGTATCCATGGACCTACTTCATCGGCACGGTCGCCACCGGTGTGCTCACGGTTGGCCTGGCCTATCTCGCCTTTCACGCGATCGGGGGTGGCCAGGTCAGCGCGGGTTTCCTGGCCGACGGCGGGACGGGCGACTACCTGGGCTACGTCACCGTGGGCGCGGCGGCGCTCATGTTCGCCACCCGGATGGTGTTGTGGGTCGCGAAGGCCCAGATCACCGAGCAGCGCGAGGGCACGCTCGAAAGCCAGCTGCTCGCGCCGGCGCGGCGCCTGCCGTACCTCGTCGGTGTGGGTTTGCAGGCCTTCACCACGACGGTGGCCGAGGTCGCGGTGATGCTCGCCTTCGCGATCGCCATCGGGGTGCGGCTGCCGGCCCCCGACCCGCTCGCGCTGCTCTGCGCGATCGCGGCGGTGGGGGTGGCCGTCTTCGGGCTGTCCGTGCCGCTCAGCGCCATCATGATCACGGTCGGCGAGGCGCACATCACGCAGAACACGCTCTTCGTCGGCATGGCGCTGCTCTGCGGGTTCACGTTTCCGCCGGCGATGCTCCCCGACCCGCTGCGGTGGCTCGGCGAGGCGCTCCCGCTCACCTCGGGGCTGCGCGCCCTGCGGGACGCCGCACTTCATCACGCCCCGGTCGGCGCGGTCCTCCCGGACCTGCTGATCTGCGCCGGCCTGGGCGCCGTGTACCTCGCCGCCGGCCTGCGCCTGCTGGGGCCGGCCGAGCGGATCGCCGTCCAGCGGGGCGGTGCGGCATGAGCGCCGGCATCGTCACGCACGGGCTGACCAAAGTCTTTCCGCCGCCGAGCCGCCTGTTTCGCAAGCGTCCGCCGGCCCCGGCGCCCGCCGTCGACGGGCTCTCGCTGGCGATCCCGCCCGGCGCGGTGACCGGCCTGCTGGGGCTCAACGGCGCCGGCAAGACCACCACCATCAAGATGCTGGCGACGCTGCTCCGCCCCACGACGGGTACGGCGACGGTCGACGGGCTCGACGTGGTCCGCGACGCCCGCGAGGTGCGCCGCCGGATCAACCTCATCGCGGGCGGCGAGCGGATGGTGTACGCGCGGATGACCGGCCGGGAGAACCTCTGGTACTTCGGGCAGCTCTACGACGTACCCCGGGCCGTGCTCAAGCGCCGGATCGACGAGCTGCTCGACCTCGTCGGACTGCGGGAGGCCGCGGGCACGCTCGTCGAGCGGTACTCCCGAGGGATGCGGCAGCGGCTCAGCATCGCCCGCGGCCTGATCAACGCGCCGGCGTACCTGCTGCTCGACGAGCCGACCCTCGGCCTGGACGCGCCGATCGCCCGCGACCTGCGGGGCGTCGTCGCCGACCTGGCCGAAAGCGGTGTCGGCGTGCTGCTGACCTCGCACTACCTGGCCGAGGTGGAGCAGCTGTGCCGGCACGTGCACGTCATCGACCGCGGCTCGCTCGTCGCGGCGGGCAGCCCGGCGCAGCTGACCGCCGGGACCCGCCTGCCGTACAGCGTCGAGCTCACCCTGACCGCCCCCGCGCCCGACGCGACGAAGGCGGTGGAGGAGCTCGCCGCGCGCGCCGGCGCCGAGGTGCGGCACGACACGGACCCCGAGGGCCGGCCGAGGGTCACCCTCCGCCATCCCGACGACCTCGCCGGTGAGTTGACCACCACTGTGGTACGCGCGGGTGGCGCGATAGCCCGCGTCGAGGTGGCGCCACCCACGCTCGAAGACGCGATCCTGGCGATGGCCGCCCGATGAGCGCCGCGTGGCGGGTGGTCGTGGCCGAGGCGTTCAAGCAGCACCGGCGCATCTTCGGTACCAAGCTCGTCGTCTTCTCGATGCTCGTCTGGCCGGTGCTCACGCTCGCCACGGCGTACTACACGATCCTCCCGGTGACCGCCGCGCCCGGCGCCGCCGCGCGCTGGCCGCTTGTCGCCGATCCCCAGCGGCTGGCGGCGTTCCTGGCGGCCGGCGCGCTGGCGTACACATTCTTCTTCTCGCTCGTCCAATCCGCGTGGCACTTCTCGTTCGAGCGGGTCAGCGGCACGCTGGAAGCGATCTTCCTCACCCCGGCCAGCCGCCTCGCCCTGGTGATCGCCAACGGCTCCGGCGCGCTGGTCCAGAACGCCTGGCTCTTCGGCGCCTTCGCCGTAGCCGCGGCCACCGCCACCGGCACGCTCCACGTAGCCCACCCCGGCATGTACCTAGTCGCGCTCGCCGCCCTGCTGGTGCCAGCGATCGCCTGGGGCGCCTTCCTCAACAGCCTGCTGATGTTCTCCCGCGACTCCGCATTCCTCTACACACTGCTGGACGATCCACTGTGGTTCGTCGCCGGCGTGAGGCTCCCGCTCTTCGCCCTGCCGCTGTGGGTCAAGGCGATCGGCCTAGCATTCCCCCTAACGACAAGCTTGGCCATACTCCGCGGCGCCCTCCTGGACGCCCGCGACGCCAGCGACCTCGGCGGCGAGCTGGCGCTGCTGGCCGCGCTGTCGGTGGTGCTGTTAGCCCTGACCGCGGTAACCCTCCGCATCGGCGAACGCCACGCCCAAAAAACCGGCTCGCTCCAGCTCTTCTAGTCTCAAATCTTCAATTCCAAGACAGAGATATGAGCTACCGCGATGTCCGCGGTGGTCCGGACCGCTGCTCCCGCGGCCTCACCCTCCGCGTCCCACAACCCAACCCGCCCGACACGGCCGCCGGGGACGCTTAGCCCGCGCGGATCGGGCAACCCAGCGCTTCTCTGTGGCCGCGCCGCCGGCATCACCAATTCCGAAGCTCGCGATTCGGTGTCAGGTCGTGGGTCGCTCTGTGGGCTCCGGTTTGCGGTTACCCCTTTCTTGCCTCCGGCGGGGATCTCCGGCCTCCGGGATGGGGGAAGTGCCGTCCCGTCGGCCCTCGATCCGTCAAGAGCAGAGCGGACCAACGCCCGGGGCGCCAGCGTTTGTGCTGTTTGTTCCGGCTCGTGGGTGGTGGCGCCCCGGGCGCTGGCCTGCTCCAAGAGCAAGCGGGTCGAGGACCGACGGGACGGCACTGCGGGTGGGGTGCGCGCCTGGTGTCGCACGCTGACCGTGGTCTCGGTGGTGATCGTTCGCCCGATACCTACACGACACGCCGACGGCACCGCGGATTCCGGGCGAACGATCACGGCGAGACTGACTCGTCGGGCTTTGGGAAGACTTATTGTCGCCAGGGCAACCATAAGTCCTCACAAAGGGGTTTGATGATCGCGAATGGCCGGCATTGTCGGAGGGGCGCGCCCTTGATCGTTGGGTGCACTGGCCGTCCGTGGCGATTTGTTGCCCCTGGAGGGGCAATTTTTCGCCACGATCGTGGCGCGCTACGACGCCGCTTACGCCGATCAAGGAATGCCGCGGCCATTGGCCATGATCAGCGTCCTTTGTGGAAATTCGATCCCATCAACGCGAAATCTGGGGCCTCCGGCCCCGACGACTCCGAAGCTTTCCTGGACGAGTTAGGGCTCGAATCTGATTCGGCCGGCTACGCACCCCGCGAAGCCCGATGCCTCGGCGCAGACGCCTCCTATAGGGAAGCAGAGCAAATGCGGCGGGCGACCAACCCCAGCCTGGTCTCGGCGCGGGGCAGGCCGGGCGAGCCGGGCCGGGCGGTCCGTCGGGGCACCCGGGCCGGGCGAGTCCGGGCCGGCCAGGCCAGTCGGGCCGGGCGGTCCGTCGGGACATCCGGGCCGGGCGAGCCGGCCGGGACGGGCGAGCCCGACCGGGGCGGGCCGGGCGAGTCGGGCCCGGCGGGCGGGCCAGGCCAGACGGGCCAAGCCAGACGAGCCGGGCGGGCCGGGGCGGGCGGGCCGGGGTTGGGGTGGGGTGTGAGGCGCGGAGGGTGAGGCTGCGGGAGCAGCGGTCTGGACCACCGCGGACGTCGCGGTAGCTCGGATCGTTCGGCTGCCGTAGGCAGATCGTAGGGTGGGGTTCGCGCGGCTGGTGGCCCATTGTGCGGGTGGGTCGGGGGATGAAAGCCTTCGTGGCATGTCGAGGCCGCCGTTCTGGGTCGAGGTGCTCCTGGCGACGGTGGCCGGGGCCGTGGCGTTTGTGCTTGTCGCGTTGGGCTGCGCCGCCGCCCGCGACCGGGTGCCCGGTGTGGTTGTCGGTCTGCTGCTCCTGTTGGTGGTGTTGGCGGTCGCGCGCTTCGCCGGCATCCTCTACGCGCTGCCGGTCGGCGTCGTGAGCGTGCAGGCGTTCGACTGGTACTTCCTGCCCCCGCTGCGCATCCTCAGCGCCGCCACGGTGTTCGTGCTCGTCCTGTTCCTGGCTGTGTCCGTGATTGTCGGCGCCTTCACGACCCGGGCGGTCCAGCGCGCGGTCGCCGCGGAGAAGGCGCGTGGGCTCCTGGCCGGCGAGCAGGCGGCCCTGCGCCGGGTGGCGACGCTTGTCGCGCGGGGCGTGGCTCCGGCGGAGGTCTTCGCGGCGGTGGCGGAGATCGGCCAGGTGTTGCACGCGCGGGCCGCCGCGGTGGTGCGGTACGAGCCGGACGGCGCCTCCACCGTCGTCGCGGCGTGGCCGGCGGGGGCGACCGTGCCGGTGGACGGCGGAGCACGAGCGCCGATCACGGTCGACGGGCGGCCGTGGGGAGTGGCCGTGGTGCACCTGGCGGGCGGGCCGGTCCCCGGCGCCCGCGACCTGATCGCGAACTTCACCGACCTCGTGGCGACCGCCATCTCGAACGCGCAGGTGCGGGCCGAGCTCACCGCTTCCCGGGCCCGCATCGTCACCTCGGCGGACGAGGCGCGGCGCCGGCTGGAGCGGGACCTGCACGACGGTATCCAGCAGCGCCTCGTCGCGCTCGCGCTCTCCGTACGCGCGGCCCAGCTCGACGGCGACGTGCCGGTACGCGCGATCCAGGGCGACCTGACGTACGTCGTCGACGGGCTCAACGAGGCGCTGGACGAGCTCCGGGTGATCGCCCGCGGCCTCCACCCGGCGATCCTGTCCGAAGCCGGGCTCGGGCCGGCCGTACGCGCCCTGGCCCGGCGCTCCCCCGTGCCGGTCGCGCTCGACGTCGACCTGGCCGAGCGGCCCGACGAGGCGATCGAGGCGGCGGCGTACTACGTGGTCTCGGAGATGCTGGCCAACGTCGCCAAGCACGCGCAGGCGTCGACGGCGGCGGTCCGGATCGAGCTGCTCGACGGCCACCTGGAGCTGCGGGTCAGCGACGACGGCGTGGGCGGCGCCGACCCGGGGCGCGGGTCGGGGATGGTGGGCCTCAACGACCGGGTCGAGGCGCTCGGCGGCCGGATGGTGGTGGTCAGCCCGGTGGGGTGCGGTACCGACGTGCACGTCCGGCTTCCGGTGCTCTCCCCCGTCGCGGTGCGGACCGGCTAGCCGCCACACGTGAATACCCGCTAGCACTACCGCCGAAGGCGTGCTGGCGGCGCAGACCGCCTACCCCTCCCGCTGCGAGGCTCTTCCACAGGAGAGCTCAACGATCCACTGTGGAGGAGACATGTTCAAGTCGGCAACGACCTCGCTGCTGTGGCGGGGCATCCTGGCCGCCGCCATCGGCCTCGTCTCGGTCGCCTGGCCGCAGGTCACCGTCGGCGCGCTGGTCATCCTGTTCGCCGTGTACGCGTTCGTGCACGGCGCCACCGACGCCGGCCGCGCGTTCAGCAGTGACCGCGTCGGCCCGGTCGCGGGCTACCTGGCGCTCGCCCTGATCTCGCTCGTGGCGGGCGTTGGCGCGCTTGTGTGGCCCGGCATCACCGCGCTCGTACTCACGATCTGGATCGGCGCCTGGGCCATCACGACCGGCGTGGTCGACCTCGTGGTGGCGTTCCGGGGCAACAAGATCGCTGGGCAGCGGGCCATGTGGGCGCTGACCGGCCTGGTCTCGATCGGGTTCGGCGTGGTCCTGTTTATCCGCCCGGACCTCGGTGCGCTCACGCTCGCCACGCTGTTCGGCCTGTTCGCGATCGTCTACGGCGTCGCCACGATCGTCAGCGCGATCCAGGCCCGGAAGGCCGACCACCAGGTCGGGCAGCTCGCGACCCGCTGAGCCAAGTCAGTGGAGGCCGTCCGCGGGGACGGCCTCCACTGTTTTTGGGGGGATTCAGAAGTTGCCTTGTGAGTTGCACTTCACGCCCTGGTTGAGGCAGTTGCGCACACGGGCCGCGAGCGGACTGTCCTCCCAGGCGTTGAAGAAGTCGGCGTGCATCGAGAAGGACGTGCCCGACGACAGCGTGATGCCGTTGGTGTTGGTGCTCAGCGGGTACGCGATGACGAACGAGACCGACGGCACCGGCACCGGGTGGCTCTTCGGGCAGGCGCCGGTGTGGTCGCCCATCGCCATGTGCGCCTTGTGGTCCGGGCTGTCCAGGTGCTTGCCGTCCCAGCAGTCGAAGAACGTCACCTGGCGGACAAGCTCGGCGGTCTTCGCGCAGACCGGGAAGAGCCCGTCGGCGGTCCGGCCGGTCTCGCCGCCGATGCCCGCGCACCAGAAGTGGTTGCCCTGCTTGTCCGGGGTGTCGGTCTGCTTCCTCGCGTCACCCGTGATCATCCGCAGCCCGGGCGGGAAGGGCTGTGTCTTGCTCGGGTCCTTGAGGCGCGATCCATAGTAGACGGTCACCTCCTTGGGATCGACAACCTTCCCCTTCTGTAGCAGCGTGGGGATCCAGTAGGCGGAGTGGTCGTCGGCCACGTTGCAGCTCGTCGCGGTGGCGCGCATCAGCGACTCGTACGTGGAGGACGCGTCGGTGGACTTGTTGCCGAAGAAGGTGTGGTTGTGCGAGGCGCCGGGCAGCAGGGGAAGACGATCGGGTCGTCGTCGTTGTGGTGGCTGACTTTGCAGCCGACGTTGAACTCCGGCACCTTGACCGGGTTGCCCGTGACCGTCTTGGGCTTACGGGCGAAGAACGCCTTGGTCCGGGCCGCCTGCGCCGCCTGGTCGATCTTTATCCAGCCGCCCTTGTTGACCGGCGGGCGGGCGCCGGCCGAGGGCGTGGGCGGCGCCGCTTTCGCGCTCGGGGAGGGCGACGGCGTGGTGGCCGCCGGCGTTCCCACGAGCTGCGCCGGCTCTACCGACTCCTCGGCGGTGGCCGGGGGTTGGTCGGCGGCAGCCGCGGGCGTGGGCTGGTCCTTGCAGCCACCGGCCAGCACCACGCTGAGCAGCAGGACGGCGGCGACCGGTCGAAGTCTTCTCGTCATCGGGGAACGCACCTTTCTTCCGCGCTGGGAAGAATACGATCAGGCGTTCTCCGGTACGAAGGGGAATTGTTTAGGGGCTCCTTAAAAGAAGCCCCACTGTGCGCTTTCTCAAACTTTCCAGAAATCCGTAATCGGGTACTCATTCGAGAGGGCCGGACCGGCGCGGGCCCGGCCCTCCCGGCGCGGTCGCCTACCGGCAGCGCCAGACGACTGCCTGGATCGTGTCGCTGTGGTCGTCGGACTGGCCGCCGATCGTACGGCCGTCGTCGCTGACCGTGTTGGGGATGTTGGACAAACCGTCCGGCGTCCGCACGTCCAGGGCCGGCAGCACCACCGCCTGGTCGTCGGCGACGAGCACCGCGCGGCCCTGCTTGTCGGTGCCGACCTGCCAGCCGTGCGCGTTCGTGGCGTTCGCGCCCATCTTCAGCCCGTCGAAGACACGGACCTCGCCGGTCCGGACGTTCCACCGGACCGCCACGACCTTGGCTGCCTCGGCGCCACTGGGGTCCTTGGCGGCGTCACCCTTGCGGCCGAGGCCGTTGGTGGCGGTGCCGGTCACCCAGCCGTTGCGGATGCTGGTGGCGGTGGCGGTCGCGGCCGGCTCGCCGTGGAGGGTCGGCATCGGGAGCTGGCGATGGGTGCCATCGGGGAGCCAGACGTACGGCAGCTGGTGGTCGAGGTTGCCGACGACCGTGCCGTCCTCGTCGATGTCGGCGGCCATCGCCCCGGACACGCCGGCGGGTACCGGCAGCCGGGTCGGCTGGGCGGTCACCGACGGCCAGCGCAGCGCGTGGCCCTCATCGTCGTCGCCCACGATCGCACCGGCGTCGTTGATCGCGGAGGCGGAGCCGCGCGTCACCCCGGGCAGCTTCGACACCTTGCCGCCGTGGTATGCGTACGGGACTGAGTAGGTGCCATCCGCGCCGCTGGTGTAGCTCCAGCCGACCGCGGTACCCGTGGAGTTGACGTCCCTCAGGGACTCTTCCACGTCGCCGGGGAGCATTACCTTCGTGGCCTTGCCGTCGTGCCAGATGACCGCCTGGTAGCCGCCGGGCCGGGGGTACGAGCGCCCCACCAGGTACTTGCCGGTCGGGTCGGCACCGGAGACGAGTGCCATCGGCGCGCCGTCCGGTGCGGGCAGCCGCTCGAGCACGCAGCTTGTCGGCGGGGTCGCCAGCGTCTCGATGGTGGTGGATGTGGTGGGCGGCGCACCTGTCGCCCCGGCCTGGGGTGGGGCGTCGCGGACCACCCCGGCCGCGACGACCGACGCACCGGCGACGGCGAGCACGGTGATCGCCGCGGCGCCCGTGTACCCGGCCGCTCGGCGGGCCCGGCGACGGCGACCTGTGGCGATCGCGCGCTGCACGTCCACAGTAGACGGCGTGCGCGGCTCGTCGTCCAGCGAACGCAACAGCTCGATTTCGGATGGCATCTATCGGCTCCTCAGTTCAAAGTCGGGGTAGCCCGCGAGTAGCCCACAAGCTCCCGCTCGCCGAGCAGGCGCCGGAGGGTGGCCAGCCCTCGGGCGGTCTGGCTCTTGACCGTGCCCGTCGAGCAGCCGAGCATCGCTGCCGCGTCCTCGACGGAGAGGTCGTAGAAGAAGCGCAGCACCAGCACGGCCTGCTGCCGCCGGGGCACCTGGCGCAGCGCCGCCCGGACGACCTGCCGGTCCTCGATCCCGTCGTGCTGGAACGCCGGTGGCTCGGGCGCCTCGCGGAACAGCCGGACCCGCGACCACCCAAGCCGCCGCTCGTCCACGTACGTACGGACCAGCATCGTCCGGACGTACCCGTCGAGGTTGTCGGCGGCCCGCGCGTGCCGCCACTTCACGTACAGCTTGGTGATGGTCTGTTGGACCAGGTCGTCGGCCCGGTGTTCGTCGCCGGCCAGGAGGAACGCCAGCCGCCGCAGCGCGGGGATCCGCGCCGTGACGTAGTCGACGTACTCCTGTTCCGAACCGTCCCGCATCGCTCTGCCCTTCCGTTGGGCTCATGTCACCCCTGAGACGGGCCCGGGTGATCGGCCGGTTGTCAGGGACGTGCCGAAAATCGGCGGCCGGTGCCATGGTTGTGAGGTGAATGCACCGTCCTGCCCCACCCAGACCCGGCTCTACGAGGATGGCAAGCTGATCGCCGAGGGCTTTCCCGCCGACCAGGTGCCGGAGAAGCTGGAGGCGCACCCCCGCGCCGTGCTCTGGCTCGACCTCGACGACCCGGGCATGGCCGACCTCGAGGCGATCGCCGAGCCGTTCCAGCTGCACCCTCTCGCGATCGAGGACGCGGTACAGGACCACGAGGCGCCCAAGCTCCAGCGGTATCCGGGGCACCTGTTCCTCAACGTGTACGCGATGGACATAGCGGACGGTAATCTGCTGCGCCTCACCAAGCACGAGATCAGCGCGTTCGTCACCGAGCGGGCGCTGATCACTGTGCGCAAGTCACCGAGCGACACGGAGTCCTTCGTCCAGCGGTGGGACGCCGACGCCGCGCTGATCGCCGCCGGCGGTGTCTCGTTCCTGCTGTACGGGCTGCTCGACGTCGTCGTGGACAGCCAGTTCGCGGCTGCCCTGCGCCTCGACGGTGCGATGGACGCCGTGGAGGACGCGCTGCTGGAGGAGGGTGCCGCGCCCCGGCCGGTACGGCTGCGCGGCATCGCGCTGCGCAAGCTCGTGGCCGCCGTCCGCCGGCCTGTCGCGCCGATGCCCGACCTGGTCGGCCAGGCGATGCGCATCAACGGAAACAGCGTCGACGAACGGGTCGAGCCGTACTACCGCGATGTCGAGGACCACGCCCGCCACACCGTCGACGAGGTGGAGCACCTGCGCGACCGGATCGAGGGGGTGCTCCAAGCCGACCTCGCCGAGCAGGGCAACGCGCTCAACGACACCACCCGCAAGCTCGCCGCCTGGGCCGCGGTCATCGCGGTGCCGACCGCGCTGACCGGCTACTTCGGCCAGAACCTCCCCTACCCCGGCTACCAGACCGAGTGGGGCTGGGTGGTGAGCACGCTGGTGATCGCTGGCTGCGCCTTCGGCCTGTACCTCTACCTGCGAAAGCGCGGGTGGCTGTAGCGCGCCGTCAGCTGGGCACGAACGTCAGCAGGTACCGCCCGATGCGGATCTCGTCGCCGGCGGTCAGCGCGGCGGTCTTGACCCGCTCGCCGTTGACATAAGTCCCGTTGAGGCTGTCGAGGTCCTCGATCGTGTACCCACTCCCCTGACGGTGGAAGTCGGCGTGCTTGCGCGACACGGTGGCGCCGTCGAGCACGATCTCGTTGTTGCCGTCGCGCCCGCAGGTGACCACGTCTCCGTCGAGCACGAACACCGCGCCGGACCCGGGACCCTGGCGGATCCGCAGCATGGCGGCACCTGCCGGCGGCCGGACCATGGGGGCGTCGCCGGCGTCGCCCATCTGGATCGCTTCCATCTGGGTGGTCGCGTCGAGGTCGACAAGCCGGTACGCCGAGGTGGGCGCCGGGTCGGCCACCCGCCAACGGGTGCTGGCGCTCTCCGCCTCTCCGGACGAGACACCTTCGGCGGCGAGCATCGCGTCGCCGCACCGGAAGGGCACCCCGGCGTCCAGCGCGAACGAGACCGCCTCCATCAGCCCAGCGGGGACCCGCACGCCGTCACCGACGACGATGTGGACCCGGTCGGTGCCCGCGGACGCCTCACCGATCTCCACGTGCCGGGCGGGCGCGCCCAAGGCGTCGAGCAGCTTCTTCACCAGGCCGGTGCTCACCCCGGCGGCCGACCGATCGCGTGTCGGCGCAGCCGTCGCACTGGCGGCAATCGGCAGGTAGCGGTCGCTAACCGCGTCCTTGAACAGCACGGTCGCCGGCTTGTGCCAGGCCTCCGCCCGCACACCCACCACGATCAGCTCTGCCATTTACGCCTCCAACCCCGGTCCATCCGCCCACACGAGAGTAGGGCCCTGCACCCACAAACGCACACCGGGCCTTTGGTCGGTATGGCCTCGGCCATCGTCCAGCGTCCCTGACCTCGCTCAAGCCTGCCTCCTGGATCTCGGTGGAGCCAGGCGAGGGGCGGACGAGGGCGAGCAGCTCGCCGGCCCGCAGGTCGAGGTCTACATCGGACAGCACGGTGGCGGTGCCGCGCCACAACGCTCAGGGCGCCTCACGGCCTGGCGCGCACGCCGCCGTCCGCGAGCAGTGACGTGGTGATCTCGTGCAGTCGGCGTGCGGCGGCCGGATCGAAGGCGCCGCGGTCGATCGGCAGCGCGCGCCTGCCCCAGTACGCGGCAAACGGTCCGGGCGGCGGCGTGTCAAGCAGGGCGACCATCGGGCGGATGGCGCGCCGAACCGGCGTCGCGGCGACGGCGAAGAAGGCGCGGGTCGGCACCCGCAGCGCCACGGGCAGCGCGCCGGGCATACCGGTGGCGACGACGCCGGGGTTGTACGACACGTAGCTGATCCTCGTGCCCGGATGCACCTGACCGTATCCGGCGGCGAGCAGGTCGTTGGCGCGGAACGCCTGGAGGACCGCCCGCACGCCGGAGTAGCGCCGGGTCAGCCCGATGTCGTCCCAGCGGACCCGGCCCAGCGGTACGCCGGGCGTGCCGACGTTCATGATGACGGGCCGGCTCGCGGCCTCGAGCGCGGGCCGCAGCGCGTGGCTGAGCAGGAAGCGGCTCAGATAGCCGAGGGCGAGGCCGTACTCGTGGCCTTCGGCCGTCGCGGTCCGGGAGCCGAGAAGGCGATAGCGCTGGGCGCACAGGACGAGCGCGTCGACCGGTGGCGCGATGGTGTCCGCGAGCCGCTGGGTCGCGTCGAGCGAGGTGAGGTCGGCGCGGACGAACCGCATGCGGTCGCCCCCGCCCAGCCGCTCGGCCTCGGCGCTGAGCATGTCGCCCTTGGCCTGGGTGCTGCCGACCGCGATCACGCGCTCGCCCTGGCCGAGATAGTGCAGCGCGAGACCGCGGCCGAGGCCGTCGGTGCCACCGGTGATGACGATCGTGCGCATTACCCCTCCCATAAGTGGATACTCTCTATCCACTTACGCTAGCACGAAACGGATACGACTCGTCCACTTACAATCGCGGGGTGGAGACTCGACCGCTGCGCCGTGACGCCGAGGAGAACCGCCGCCGTACCGTCGAGGCCGCCCGCGAGGTGTTCGCGGCGCGTGGCCTTTCGGCGACGCTCAACGACGTCGCGCACCACGCTGGCGTCGGTGTCGGGACGGTCTACCGGCGGTTTCCCGACAAGGAGGCGCTGGCCGTCGAGGTGTACGCCGCGGAGCTGGCCGAGATCCGGGCGATGGCGGAGCAGGCGGCCGGGGCGCCGGACCCGTTCGCCGCGCTCGCCGGTTTCCTGGAGGCGGCGCTGGGCCGGGCGGCCGCCAACCGCGGGCTGCTGGAGCTGATGCGGGCCAACCCGTTCGACGCCGGCGCGCTCGCCGCCGCCCGGACCGGCATCACCGAGGCGGTAGGCGAGCTGATCCGGCGGGCGCGGCGCGACGGCACGCTCCGCGCCGACTTCACGGTGGACGACCTGCCCGCGGTCGCCGCGATGGTGCACGCGTTGATCGTCACCGACGCGGACTGGCGCCGGTTTCTCGCCATCGTCGTCGACGGCCTGCGCGCGCGGTGAGTTAGCTGGTACGCAGGAAGCGGTCGAGCACGCGGGTGCCGAACCGCAGGGCGTCGACAGGTACCCGCTCGTCCACGCCGTGGAAAAGCGCGGCGAAGTCGAGGTCGGGCGGGAGCCGCAGCGGGGCGAACCCGAAGTGGCGGATGCCCAGCCGGGCGAAGGACTTGGCGTCGGTGCTGGCGGAGACCATGTACGGCAGCACGGCCGCACCGGGGTCCTCCGCGGCGATCGCCGCCGCCATCGCGTCGACAAGCGCGCCGTCGAACGTCGTGGCCACCGGCGGCAGCGTGTCCCACAGCAGCTCGACGTCGGGGCCGAGCACCTCGGCCAGCTCCACCTCGAAGGCCGCCTCCCGGCCCGGCAGCATCCGGCCGTCGACCGTGGCCCGCGCGACCGAGGGCACCACGTTCGACTTGTAGCCGGCCTCGAACATCGTCACGTTGGCGGTGTCCCGGAGGGTCGCACCGATCATCCGGGCGAGGTTGCCCAGCCTGGCCACCGCCGCCTCCGGGTCGTCCAGGTCGAACGCCATGCCGGTGATCTCCGCGACGCCGGCCAGGAAGTCGCGTACCGGATCGGTCAGCACCACCGGGAAGCGGTGTGCCTGGAGCCGTGCCACGGCCGCGCCCAGCGTGGCGATCGCGCTGTCCTCGTACATCATCGAGCCGTGGCCGGCGGTACCGGTCGCCTTCAGCCGCAGCCACATCGCGCCCTTCTCGGCGGTCTGCACGAGATAGGCGCGGACGTCGTCGGCGAGCGTCACCGAGAAGCCGCCGACCTCACCGATCGCCTCGGTGGCACCGTCGAACAGCTCCGGGCGGTTGTCGACGAGCCAGCGGGCGCCGGCGAAGCCACCCGCCTCCTCGTCCGCGACGAACGCGAAGATGAGGTCCCGCGGCGGCACGACACCGTCGCGCTTGAACCGCCGGGCGGTCGCCACCGTCATCGCGACCATGCCCTTCATGTCGACGGCCCCACGCCCCCAGACGTACCCGTCGCGCACCTCGCCGGAGAAGGGGTGCACCGACCACTCGGTGGCGTCCGCCGGCACCACGTCGAGGTGGCCGTGCACGAGCAGCGCGCCACGGCCCGGGTCGGCGCCTTCGAGGCGGACCACCACGTTTCCCTTGCCGGGCGCGCCGGACTCCACATAGGTCGGTGCGTAGCCGACCTCGGCGAGCTTCTCCGCCACGTACTCGGCGGCCACCCGCTCCCGGCCCGCGGCGGCGGTATCGGCGCTGTTCGTCGTGTCGAGGGCGATCAGCTCACTCGCGAACGCGACAACCTCGTCCGCCGGATCAGCCACAGCAATACGATACGACGGCGGTGGTCCTGACACTGGCAGCCGTCCGAGACGAGAGTGCGGTGGCAGGGCGCATGACCTGGACGAGACGTGGGTTGCAGACCGCCACGACGTGGGTGGCCATCGGCGCGTACCTGGCCGTCGTGCTCACGCTGGCACTGATCGCGTTCTGGCCCGGGAGCGACCACTACGGCGCGTACATCTCCCTGTGGGTGCTATGCCTGCCGACGAGCCTCTTGCTGGGACCCTTCTGGTTCATCGCGGCCGGCCTCGCAGATTTCGTACTGGACGAACCGATTTGGCTTTTCCACGTTGCTTGGTGGTGCCTCGTAGCCGCGTTACAAATCATCGTCGTTTCTCTGCTGGCCAGACTCTGGTCGGGTCTTGGGGCTTGTGCGGATGATGTCGCGGAAGCCTTTGCTCTGCTTCCCTACAGGAGGCGGCAACCGGCCATTTGTCGCCGTTCGCGCTACGTAATTGCGCGGCGCACGGCGATACCCTCGCAAGGTTGCAAATTCGAATATCCCTAGATCGACGAATATAACTGGTGGTCTTGGTGTTGATACGAGACAATTAGCGGGTGTCCAGGGATGCGTTAGAGCAGCTG
This sequence comes from Phytohabitans flavus, assembly GCF_011764545.1. Classification (GTDB taxonomy): domain Bacteria; phylum Actinomycetota; class Actinomycetes; order Mycobacteriales; family Micromonosporaceae; genus Phytohabitans; species Phytohabitans flavus. The sequence goes on from NZ_AP022870.1 coordinate 4,586,283, forward strand.
CGCGAGGTAGCCGGAAAGTGCGCTACCGCGTCGGTCTGGACCCTGAGTGATGACGAGTTGGTCGATTCTCTGGACGCTATCCACCAGGCTCTGCAAACGCTTACCGCAGCCCAGCTGCATCTGATCCGGGAGATCGACGGGCGCGGCCTGCCGATCGCGCACCACGCTTCCAGCACGGCTGTGTGGTTGCGGGAGCGTCACCGGATCAGCATCCACGCCGCGAAACGGCTGGTCGACCTGGCGAGAGCGGTTGATGAGCGGCCCGCCCTAGACGGCGCCCTTGTCGCGGGTGCGGTCAACGCCGAGCAGGCGGGGGTCATCGCCACCACGGTCCGGGATCTACCGGACGACCTTGGCCCTGATCTCGTTGACGAGGCGGAGGCGGTGCTGATCGGTCAGGCCGAACAGTTCGAACCCGCCATCCTGCGCAAAGCCGGCGAGCGGATCCTCGCCCACGTGGCACCGGAGATCGCCGACGCCCGCGACACCGCCGCCTTGCAGCGGCAGGAGGCCCGCGCCTGGCAGACCCGCGCGTTCCAGCTCACCCGCCTCGGCGACGGCCGCGTAAGGCTCACAGGCTGGCTCGACGAGACCGGCGCCGCCACCGTCAACGCCGCCCTCGACCCACTCTGCGCACCCCGCCACGACAACGACGAACCCCGCACGCCGGCCCAGCGCCGGGCGGACGCGCTGGTCGAGGTATGCGACCTAGCCACGCGGACGGAGCGGTTGCCGGACAACGGTGGGCAGCGGCCGCACGTGGTGGTCACGATGCCGTTCGACGTGCTAGAGCAGCAGTTCGGCGTCGGCGTGCTGGACACCGGCGGGCGGCTCAGCCCCACCCAGGTCCGTCAGATGGCTTGCGACGCGCAGGTGATTCCGGCCGTACTCGGCGGCGACGGGCAGGTCCTGGACCTGGGCCGGACCCGCCGCCTCATCACCGGGGCGCTGCGGCGAGCACTGGAGCTACGCGACCGCGGATGCGCCTTCCCCGGCTGCGACCGACCACCGCGCTGGTGCCACGGGCACCACATCCGGTCCTGGGCGGACGGCGGATCCACCAGTCTCGACAACAGCGTGCTGTTATGCGGCTATCACCACCGGATCATCCACGGTGGACAGTGGAGCGTCCGACTCTGCCCGAGGACGGCAGGCCGGAGTTCATCCCGCCCGCATACGTTGACCCGCGGCAGCGACCACGTCGCAACCTCTACACCACCCGCTCCTGACGGCCACCGTGCGATGGCGGGCTCAACCAGGCAGGCCGCGCTGGTTCGCCCGCGGGGTGACCCGGTTGCTCTTATTAGGTCGGGGATCTCGGCGAGCGCCAGCGAGCCGCCGGGCTCCGCGGTGCCCGCGGGGGCATACGGTCTGGGACTGGCGCGGACCGGGGAAAATGTCCGCCTCTCGTTAGATGGATGGCGGGTCGCGTCGGGTTTTTGACAAGGACGCGACCTGCCTGGCCGTTCGCTCGACAATCTGGCGCATGATCGCTGCTGGCGAGGACCCGTGGGGCATCAACGGTCCCGACTTCCTCCTCTACTACGGCATCGCGCTCGCCGTGGTGTTCCTCATCGGCCTGCTGCTGCCCCGGTTAGTCGCGGGGACGCCGGACCCCATGCCGGGGCGGAGCCCGTCGGCGCCCGTGCTGGCGCTGCTCACCGGTGGGCGGGCTCGGGTCGTGTACGCCAGCCTCGCCGCACTCCGCTCGGCCGGCGCGGTGGCCGCTGGCCCCGGCGGTGTGCTGGTGGTCGCCGGGCCGCGGCCGTCGGGACTGTCGCGTGTGGACTACGCCGTGTACGACGCGGCGGAGCGGCGAGTGCGGACCCGCGTGGTCGTCCAGGATCCGCAGGTGGCCGCCGAGCTGGACGCGCTGGAGGCCGAAGCGCTGCGCGCCGGGTGGTACGTGCCGGACGGCCGGCGCCGGCTCGTCCGGCTGGGCGCTCTGCTCTTCCTCCTGCTCGGCGGCGTCGGCATCGTCCGGATCGTGGTGGGCTCGGCGGCCGGCTTCCCGGTCGGATACCTCATCGTGCTGACCGTCGTCGGCATCCTCTTCGGCTTGCTGCTGCTGGCCGCCCCGCGGGTGAGCCCGACCGGCCGCAAGGAACTCCAACGCGCCCGGTCGAAGCACAGCTTCCTCGCGCCCAGCTACGGACCGTCCTGGTCCACGTACGGCTCGAACGACGCCGCGATGGGCGTGGCGCTGTTCGGCTCGGCGTCGCTGATCGCCGCCGACCCCGGGTTCGCCTCGGACGCGGGCATCCCGAGCGACTCGGGCTTCGGAAGCGGTGGCTCCAGCGGGGGCGACTCCGGCGGGGGCGACTCCGGCGGCGGCAGCTCCTGTGGCGGCGGCGGTGGATGCGGCGGCGGCAGCTCCTGACTCAAAGACCCACGCGCGGCTCACAGGTCGCCGCGCGTGGCTCAGAGAGATCCCGACGCGCGGCTCACATGTCGCGGCGCTGGAAGGACAGCGCCGCGAGGGCGAGGACGAGGAAGACCCAGAGGCCGGCCCAGCCGATGTACGTGCCGGTGAGCCCGGTCGGGCTCAGGAACGGGTGCCCCTTGAACGCCTCGCTGAACTGCGTCAGCAGGGTTGGGTCCTGGAACGAGTTCATCGCGCCGCGCCACAGCCCGTCGGTCGGCAGCAGCATCCGGGAGACCGTGCCGACCCGTTCCACGCTCTCGTTGTTCAGGGCCCGGCCGACGCCGCCGACCACGCCGGCGATCCAGGTCGAGCCGAAGAGGCCGACCGCGACGATGCCGGACGCCATCGGGGAGACCGCGGTGGACAGCAGCAGGCCCAGGGTGAGCAGCACGGCGGCCTGCCCGGCGAGCAGTGCCAGGCCGGTAACCGGGTCCGGCGGCCAGTAGCCGGTGGTGGTCTGGACGATGAGGAGCTGGGCGAGCCCGGCCACGACCACGAAGCCGCTGCCGAAGGCGACCAGCCCGAGCCACTTGCCCAGCACCACCGCCCAGCGGCGGACCGGGCGGGCCAGCACGGCAAGCGCGATCCCGGACTCGGTCTCGCCGGCCATGGTGGGGCCGGCGAGGAATGCCGTACCGAGCGCGGCGATCAGGCTCAGGCCGAACATCACCAGGTTAAGCACGAGGGCGGCGGTCAGCTTGGCCTCGCCGCTGGTCATCCCGCCGAACTCGGAGTCGATCCGGGAGAAGCCCCACGCGCTGAGCCCGAGCAGTACGACCGTCAGGACGGCGAGCGAGCGCAGCACCCGCCGGCGGGCTGCCTCCTGGAGGGTGAGGGCGGCGATCGTGAGTACGGTGCGGGCGGTCATCGGTGCTCCTCGCTGTGACCGGTACGGAGGATGTCGAGCAGCCGCTCCTCGAGGCTGATCCGCCCCGGCTCGACGGCGTGTACGCGTACCCCGAGGCCGACCAGATCGGCCACGATATCCGGGATCACCGCGTCGTCCTGGAGCGCGACGGTGTACGCGTCCCCGCCGCTGGTGACCTGGCCCGCGGCGGCCAGCCGGGCCGCCGCCGCCGGGCCCACCTCGTCCAGCCGCAGCCGCAGCTCGCGCTGGCCGAGCAGCTCCGCGAGCGTGCCGGAGGCGGCGACCCGGCCCTTGTCGAGGATCACGACCCGGTCGCAGACCCGCTCGACCTCGCCGATGAGGTGCGAGTTGAGCAGGACGGCGACGCCCCGGTCCTTGAGCGAGAGCAGCAGGTCCCGTACGTCGGCGCGGCCGAGCGGGTCGAGCGCGCTGGTCGGCTCGTCGAGGATGACCAGCTCCGGGCCGGCCACCAGCGCGACGGCCAGGCCGAGGCGCTGCTGCATGCCCTTGGAGAAGCCGCCCACCCGGTCGCCGGCGCGGTCGGCGAGACCGACCATGGCCAGGTATTCGCGCCGCCGCTCGTCCGGCACCGTGGCGCCGGCGAGCCGGACGTGCAGCTTCAGGACCTCGGCGGCGGTGAGCCACGGCTGGTACCGGAACAGCTCGGGCAGGTAGCCGACGCGGGTCCGGGCGAACGGATCGCTACCCGGCCGCCCGAGCAGCAGCACCTCGCCGGCGTCCGGCCGGACCAGGCCGAGCAGCATCTTGATGACGCTGGTCTTGCCGGCTCCGTTGGGACCGAGCAGGCCCATCACCTCGCCACGCTCGACAGTGAAGGACACGCCGTCGACCGCGGTCCGCCGCCGGTACCGCTTGCGCAGCCCCGAGCACCACACCGCGGGCGAGGGCGGCAGGTCGGCGAACGACTCCCCGGCGGCGTCCGGCCGGGCGGTGGTGGCGCTCACCGGTCCCACCGCAGTCCGCGCGCCACCGACAGCACCTCGTCGGCGCTCAGCGAGCCGGCCACCGCCGTGATCACACCGCTGTCCACCCAGACCACGGCGCCCAGCGTGCCGTCGCGCGAGGTGAGGACCGTCGCCGGTACCCCGTTGACGTCGGCGGGTGAGCTCGCCATGTTCTCGATCGCCGTGAAGAGAGGCAGCGTCGTCCCGTCGGCGGAGAACGCGCGCAGCTGCGCCGCGATGTTCTCCGGCAGTACCGGCAGTGACAGCAGGTAGTCGCGGGCCGTCTCGAACGGGACGCCCGAGGAGAACGCGGTGGGCGCGACCGCGCGGCCCAGCATCATCGCCGGTACCGGACGGTTTTCCGCCCAGACCGCGGCGACGCCCGGACCGCCGTTCAGCCGGAACTGGCTGCCGTCCAGGCCCGGCGGTGGCGGCGGCAGCGTATGGCCGGCCGCCGCGGCGAACCGCGCGGCCTTCTGGGCCGAAAACGTGAACGTCGCGCTGACCGGATCGAAAACCTGGTACGTGGGCTCGCCGGTCACGCCACGGGGCAGCTCGCCGACCCTCGGGACGGAAAGCCCGGTGGCCTCCTTCGCGGCGGCGGCGTCGGCGACCTGGCGTACGTCGAGGTCCTTGACCACCTTGACGTCGCCGAAGTCGTCGAGTTCGGGGAGTTTGACCAGCTCGGCCTCTCGTGCGGTGACCGGGGTGATCTGCTCGGCGTGGAAGATCGGCAGCCAGTTCGCGGCGGCCGCGGCGGTGGCCCCGAGCAGCAGGGTGAGGACGCCGACCGCGGCGACCACCGGGCTGCGCAGCGCCGTACGCCCTCGGCGGGTCCGAGCGGCCAACCCCCGGCGCCCCTCGCCCTCGGCCGCGCGCGACAGCCGCTGCCACCCCGCGTCCACGTCCGTGGTGACCTCGACGGCCAGCGCCGCGCCGGCGGCCTCCGCGTCCTTCCGGGCGGCCGCCAGCCCGGACAGGCACACCGGGCAGCCCGCCACGTGCGCGCGATCGGCGTCGGCGACACCGGCTGGCTCGTCCACGAGCCGGCGCAGCGTGCCGTCAGTCGGATGACGCATGACGGTTCAACTCCTCGCGTAGGGCGGACTCGGCGCGGCGCACGGTGGTGCCCACGCTGCCCGGAGACATGTCGAGAGCGGCCGCGACCTCGGCGTAGCTGAGGCCGCTGTGCCGCAGGACCAGCGCGATGGCCTGCTTGCGGGGCAGCCGCGCCAGCGCCGCGCGGACGCGGCGGCGTTCGTCGAGGGTCACGACCGCGTCGGCGACATCCGGGTACACGGAGTCGCCACCGCCGGCCGCCTCTTCCCGGGACGCGCGGCGGCGGCCGGTGCGGATGTGGTTCAGGGCGGTGTGCGCCGCGGCGACGGAGAGCCAGCCGGCCGCCTCCCCCGCCGGCACCGCGGACCGCCCGAACGTCAGGAAGACCTCCTGGGCCACGTCCTCGGCCTCGTGCCGCGAGCCGAGCACGCGCGCGGCGACCGCGACGACGCGCGGGTAGGCCGAGCGGAACACCTGTTCGAGATCGGGACGGACGGCCGCTCGTCCCCGAGGAGTCGACACGGCCACGCCGCCCTTCCGCTCGGCTCGCCCGGCCGCCCGGCGGCGGCCGTCCCAGGACAGCAGCGCCTCCACGACGGCGGCCGGCGCGGTCTCACCCCGCCTCGCGAGCTCTACATCTTCCTCCACATCTTGAAAGCACCGCCAGAGCCCCGGATGTGACACGCGCTGGTACTACGCTCGCGAGATGAGGTTCGACCAGCACACCCTCGTCCTGCTGGTACGCCCGCCGGACGCGCCCGAGCTGAGCGAGGCGGAGGCCGACGCGCTGCAGGACGCCCACCTCGCCTACCGCGCGGACCTGCGCGACCAGGGGTACCTCATCGGCGGCGGACCGCTGCTGGACCAGGACGACGAGCGCCTGCGCGGGATCTCGGTGATGGCGGTCGACCCGGCGACCGCCCGCGAGCTGTGCTCCGCCGACCCGGCGGTCCAGGCCGGCCGGCTCGCGGTGCAGGTGATGACCTGGATGGTGCCGGCCGGCAACATAAGGTTTCAGGACGTCCGCGCGCCGCGCTCGATGCGCGAGGCAAACGCCGACTGACCTCCGTCAGCTCACGAGGCGGAAGGTGGCGTCGCCGCGTCCCTGGGCGTCGGTGATCGGGTCGAGCCGCAGCACGTAGTTGTAGTGCCGGATGTACCGGTCTGGGTAGTTGTAGGACTGGAATGACGCCCACGAGCCGCTGGCCAGCCCGGCGACCTGGCGGAACGTGGCGTCACCGGCGAACGTGCTCGTGCCGTCGTTGGCCGCGAGCTGGAAGTCGAAGCCGTAGTGCCGCAGGTAGTACCCGGGGAAGTTGACCGACTCGAACGAGACGGTGCCGGAGGCGCCGGCGAGGCCCGGCCGGATCCGGAACTGGGCGTCCTGGGCCGGGCTGACGTTGGGGTCGATCCGCACGTCGAAGTTGGCGTGCCGCACGTAGCGGTCCTGGACGTTGTACGACTGGATCCGATTGACCGGCAGGGTGCTCCCCCACCGGCCCAGGACCCGGCTCTCCTCGGCCGCGGTCAGGTTGAGGATCGAGCCGTGCCGCTTGCGGCTGCCGCCCATCGCGTAGTCGGAGTGGGTCCGGAAGTTTCGCGTGCTGCCCAGGTTGGTGGAGAGGATCGGCATGTAGCCGCGCCCGGTGGCGAACTGGTCCAGCCACAGCGCCCACTCGTTGCGCCCGTTGAACTGTGCCCACATCGGACCCTCGACAACGTTTCCGCCGCCGGTGCCGTTGGAGATGCCCATGTGCGACAGGTTGCCGAGCGTGGTCCACGAGCCCAGCACCGAGTTGCTCGCCTCGACCGTGATGTGCCCGTCCGCCGAGGCCCGGTAGTACCGGTACCCGCCCACGCTGCCCGCCACCTCGACGATCTGGGTGTCGATGATGCCCTGGCTCCCGCCGCGCTCGATGTACAGCTGGGGCGCGGTGAACGTGCGGAAGTCGCTCGTGCGCGCGTACCAGATGCGGTGTTTGGTCACGCCGTTGCGGGCCGAGTTGGTCGCCCAGTAGACGACGTAGTCGTTTGTCGCCGGGTTCCAGATCGCCTCGGGCGCCCACGCGTTGCCGGCGCCGGAGATGCCGGCCGCGACGTTGACGAGGCGTGGCGCGGACCAGTTGACGAGGTCGGTCGACTCCCACACGACAAGGGAGGTGCTGCCCCGGTTTGCCGCGTCGCTCCACGAGGTGCCGCTGGCGATCCGCAGGTCGGTCGCGACGATCCAGTAGCGGTCGCCGGCGGGCGAGCGGACCAGGGCGGGGTCGCGGACGCCCCGGGTGCCGACGGTGGAGAGTAGGACCGGACCGCCGTTGTTCAGATCAGTCCAATGTAGACCATCGCGGCTGTGCGCCAGGTAGATCTGCTCGCCGGTGGCCGACTCGCCGGTGAAATGCGCCATCAGGTAACCGGTGAACGGGTCCAACGCCGCCGCCTCCTTGGGCGTGACGGCCGCCCACGAAGCGAACAGCACGCAGGCGATCGCGAGCAGCGAGCCGGCCCGGGAAAGCGCTCGGGACATGACGCCTCCTCCAATGTGGTGCCACGAATGTTAGCGATAACATCTATAGCCGTCAACACCCGGTCGTGGTAGCAATATATAGCTATCGATGTTTGGTGCGGGAGGGACGCGAGATGAGGAAGATCAGCCGGCTCCTGGCGCTCGCCGTGACCGTGGGCGCGGCGGTGCTCGTGGCACCCGCTCCCGCGCAGGCGGCACCGGTCACCGTCACCAACGGCACGCAGTTCACCGACACCGGCGGCAACGTCCTGCACGCGCACGGCAGCGGCGTCCTCAAGGTCGGCGCCTACTACTACTGGTTCGGCGAAAACCGCAACGCGAACAGCACGTTCCGGGCGGTCTCCGTGTACCGCTCGACCGACCTGCGCAACTGGGAGTTTCGCAACAACGTGCTGACCCAGTCGTCGGCCGCCGAGCTACAGGTCGCCAACATCGAGCGGCCCAAGGTCGTCTACAACGCGAGCACCGGCCGGTACGTGATGTGGATGCACAAGGAGAACGGGTCGAACTACAGCGAGGCCCGGGCCGCGGTCGCCTCGTCCGCGACCGTGGACGGCGCCTACACGTACCACGGCAGCTTCCGGCCGCTCGGCCAGCACATGTCCCGGGACATCACGCTCTACAACGACGGCGGTACGGCGTACATGATCTCGGCCGCGGACGAAAACTACGACCTGCACATCTACCGGCTCACCGCCGACTACCTCAACGTGGCCAGCCTGGTCGGCAACTTCTGGGACGGCGCGCACCGCGAGGCACCGGCGATGTTCAAGCGCGGCAGCACGTACTTTCTGCTCACCTCGGGGCGACCGGCTGGAACCCGAACCAGGCGCAGTACGCCACCGCGTCGAGTGTCTCCGGCCCGTGGACCGGCTGGACGAACGTCGGCAACGGCACGACCTTCAGCTCGCAGCCGACGTACGTGCTGCCGGTCCAGGGCACCTCGACCACCAGCTACCTCTACCTGGGCGACCGCTGGGCCGGCGCCTGGGGTGGGCCGGTCAACGACTCCCAGTACGTCTGGCTGCCGATCACCTTCCCGTCCAGCACCAGCATGAGCCTGAGCTGGTACCCGTCGATCACCATCGACGCGGCCACCGGCACGATCACCGGCAACTCCCCCACGTACTACCGCGTCACCGCTCGGCACAGCGGCCGGGTGATGGACGTGGTCAGCAACTCCACGGCCAACAACGCCGAGGTCAAGCAGTACGCGTGGAACGGCGGCGGCAACCAGAGGTGGGAGTTCCAGGACGCCGGCGGCGGTTACGTACGGCTGGTGAACCAGAACAGTGGCAAATGCCTCGACGTGGTGAGCGGGTCGACCGCGGACGGCGCGAACGTCATCCAGTACACATGTGGTGGCGGGACCAACCAGCAGTGGCAGTGGGTGGCGACCGGTAGCTACTTCCAGCTGCGGGCCCGGCACAGCGGCAAGTGCCTGGACGTGGTCAACGCGGGTACCGGCGACGGCGCGGACATCCAGCAGTATGCCTGCGGCACCGGCACCAACCAGCAGTGGACGCGCACCCAGTCCTGACCGCGACCTTGGGGAGGCCACGACCCTGGGAAGGCACGGCGAGGATTTCACCTGAACGAAACCTAAGAAGATCGGTTTGCAGGTACCGTCCCTCCATCCTCGACGACATCGACCCGTTCATCGGCACCGCCGCGACCGATCTGCCCCGGGCAGGCGGCCTGGCCGCCACCTGGTGGTGGCCGAAACCCCAGGTGGGCAACACGCACCCGGGCGCCACCTCGCCACTGGGCATGGTCTCCGCGTGCGCCTATTCGGGCGCCTACCCGACCGGTTACGGACGGTTCACCAAGAACACCGAGGGATTACCCGAGGAGATGTTCGGCCAGCTCCAGGCGTCCGGGTTCACCCACTTCCAGCAGTCCGGCACGGGCGCGATCCGCAAGTACTACAACTACGTCCGGGTCACCCCGATGGTGGAGCCGCTGGATGTGCTCGGGCAGGCGTGGCCGCTGCACGACGAGGTCGCGGAGGCGGGCTACTACGCGGCGACCGTGGACACCGGCGTGCGCTGCGAGCTCACCGTCGGCGCGAAGGTGGCCGTGCACCGGTACACCTTCCCCGAGCACCGTAGCGCCCGCATCGTGGTCGACCTGTCCTGTGGCGGCCTGGACATCGAGCTCGGCCGTACCGTGCCGCTGCGCGCCCAGGTGGAGAGCATGGGGCACGGCCGGGCGCAGGGCACGGTGGTGATGGAGGGCGTGCCGCTGTCGGTCTACCTGGAGGTGGACAGCCCGGGCTGGCGGCAGATGCTCTGGTACGACCGGCGGCTCATCGACGGCGGTACCCGCCTCGACTTCGAGAGCATCCGGCACACCACGCTGCGCCCGTTCGGCATGCTCTTCATGGGGCCGGCCAGGGCGGGGCAGACCATCGAGGTACGGCTCGGGTTCTCGCTGCGCGGGTGCGACCAGGCGCGGCAGAACCTCGAACGCGAGTGCTGGCCGGCGCAGCCCGCGTTCGACGAGGTGCGCGCCTCGACCCGGACCCGCTGGGCAAGCCACGTCGACCGCGTCCAGGTCGAGGGTGGTACCCCGGCGCGGCGCTCGGTGATGGCGACGGCGCTGTACCACTCGCTGATCAAGCCGTGCTTCGCCGACGACGAGAGCCCGTTCTGGCCGACGTCGGGGCCGTACGCGTTCGACATCTGCACGATGTGGGACATCTACAAGACCCAGCTGCCGCTGCTCGCCGCCATCGTTCCCGATCGCTTCACGGACCTGCTGGAGTCGCTCATCCGGGTGTGCGAAGAGGAGGGCAACTTCCCGAACGGGTACCGGATGGCGCGCGGCGCCGACAGGTTCTTCCGCCAGGGCAGCGCGCTCGCGCACACCGCGCTGGCCGACGCGCACGCGCTCGGCGGGCCCGGCGTCGACTGGAGCTGGGCACTCGCGCACATGGTCGACGACCTGCGCCGGCTGTACGGCGAGGACTTCTTCGAGCACGGCCTTGTGCACCCGATCAGCCACACCCTCGACCTCGCGTACGCGCACTACTGCACCGCCCAGGTGGCCCGCGCGTTGAACGACCGGCGCCTCGCCGACGACCTCGAGTGGCGCAGCCGGCAGTGGTTCAACGCGTTCGACCCGGGCACCGGCCTGCTGCGTGAGTCGGACTTCTACGAGGGCGGCAAGTGGAACTACTCGTTCCGCCTGATGCACGACATGGCCGCCCGCATCGGCCTGGCCGGCGGGGACGCGGCGTTCATCGGCATGCTGGACCGCTTCTTCGGCTTCGGGGCGGACCCGGTGAAGCAGCCCGGACTGCGCCCGTCACCCGCGGAGATGGCCGCCGGGTTCGCGCTCAACCGCTTCGAGGGGTTGAACAACGAACCCGACATGGAGGTGCCCTGGGCGTACCACTACGCCGGCCGGCCGGACCGCACCGCCGAGGTGGTGCAGGCGGCGCTGACGTGGCAGTTCGGCACCGGTCCTGGCGGGCTGCCGGGCAACGACGACTCGGGCGCGCTCAGCTCCTGGTACGTGTGGGCGTCCCTGGGTCTGTTCCCGGTCGCCGGGCAGAGCATGTTCCTGGTCAACGCCCCCGCGTTCGCGCGTTCCACACTGCTGATCGGCGACGAGGAGTTCGTCATCGAGACAAGCGGACACCGCGAGACAAAGATCAGTGTCGAAGGCGTGGACAGCGAACCGCCGACACAGTACGTTCAGTCGGCCACCCTCAATGGCAAGCCCCTGCACACGACCCACCTGAGTGCCGCCGACCTGCACCGTGGCGGCCGGCTGCACCTTCGGCTGGGCCCACAGCCGTCGTCCTGGGGATGCGAGACCCGACCACCGTCCCACTCCGCGCCACGCGCCATCCCTTGAGGAAGCCCCATGATCCAACCACCCCGCCGTCTCGTCATCGTGGTCAGAGCAGACCCGGTCATCTGCGGCCACTCCGGCGAGGCTCGCAATCTCGCCGAGGTCGCACTGACTCGCGGGTTCTCCGACGTACGGCTGCTGACCTGGCCGATACCGGCACTACAGGCCGCCGGCCTCCCCCTCAAGCCGCTGGACCGGCTGCTGCCGTACAGCCCGGGGATCACCGTCGAGCGGCCCGAGGCGGTCGGCGACTACCGGGTGCCGGACGGGCGGCACATCGCCGGCCTCACCGGTCGCCTTGTCGAGCTGCTCGCCGAGCCGATACCCACCACCTGCCTGTCCATGTACCTGGTGCCGCACACCACGGTCGTCACGGACGCGGTCACGGCGGCGCGGGCGGCCGGCTTCGCGCCGGACGTGCGTACCGTCGCCAAGGCTGTCGGCTCCGACGTCACCAACGTGATCATGTCCTGCCTGCGGGAGGGCCGGTTCGGCGCGGCGACGGTGCTGTTCACGACGTTCCTGGCCAACGACGAGGTGGTCGCCGTCTCGGAGTACACGCGGGACGAGATCGTGCACGCCGCCGAGCAGGTCGACGCGCAGTGCGGTACCCGGTTCGCCGAGGAGTGCCGGCGCCGGGTGACCGTCAGCTATCCCCCGATCGACGCGGCGGCGTTCCTCGACCCGGACCCGGTGGAGGTGGACGAGGCGCTCGCCCGGCGTGGCCTGAAGCGCGGTGGCTACCTGCTCTTCCTGTCCCGGGTGGCCCGCGCCAAGGGCATCTACGACCTTGTCATCGCGTACGGGCAGATGCGCTGCCGGGACGACCTGCCGCTGGTCGTCGCGGGTACCGGCCCGGCGCTGGAGCACGTGCAGGCGATGTCCAAAGAGGACGAACAGATCACGTTCCTCACCGATGTGGACGATCGCGAGAAGGTGTTGCTCATGGCGGGCTGCGCGGCGTACGTGCTGCCCACCAAGCCCGAGCCCGACTTCGTCGAGACGTTCGGCATCGCGCTGGCGGAGAAGATGCTCGCCGGCGGCGGCCCCATCGTGACCACCCTGACCGGCGGTACCGGCGAGGCGGTCGGTGACACCGCGATCTTCGTCGAGCCGGGCGACATCGCCGCCCTGGCCGAGACGGTGGACCGGGTGGTGCTGGAGATGCCGGACGCCGAAAAGCTCGACCTGGAGAAGCGCGCCCGGGCGCGGGCCCTGCTGTTCGACCGCGGCGCCGTCTTCGACGGGCTCTTCCCAGCCACGGAGCCCCTCGCCGCGATCAGCTGAGCCGCCAGCGTCGGGACAGTGGGCAATGTCCCCCGACATTGCCCACTGTGGGTTGTGAAGCGCGGAGGGTGAGGCCGCGGGAGCAGCGGTCCGGACCACCGCGGACGTCGCGGTAGCTCAGATCTGTCTTGGGATCGATGTTCGTTGATTGCTTCCGTCGTGCTGCATCGATCACTATCGTTGTGTTCATGTTCCGGCTACCCACCGTCGCGGCCGTTGTCGTCGCCGCGACCGCCCTCACGACCACGCCCGTCCACGCCGCCGCCCGGCCCGGCATCGACCTCGACCGCGCGCAGCGGCACCAGGTGGTCGACGGGTTCGGCTACTCCATCGCGTTCCAGCGCTCCTCCCTCGTGCACAACCTGTCGCAGGCCAAGCGCGAAGAGGCGCTCGACCTGCTCCTCGGCCGGGAGAACGGCGCGGCGCCGAGCATCCTGCGGCTCGGCATCGGCTCGTCGGCGACGAACGAGTACGACAAGATGCTCTCCATCCAGCCGACCGACCCCGGCGGACCGGCGGCCACGCCCAACTACACCTGGGACGGCTGGGACGGCGGCCAGGTGTGGTACGCCAAGGAGGCCCGCGAGCGCGGCATCGACAGGTTCTACGCCGACGCCTGGAGTGCCCCGGGCTACATGAAGGACAACGGCACCGACACCAACGGCGGCGCGCTCTGCGGCCTGCAAGGTGTCAGCTGCGCCAGCGGTGACTGGCGCGAGGCGTACGCGCGCTACCTCGTCCAGTTCGCGCGGTTCTACCGGCAAGAGGGCATCCGGCTCGACGAGATCGGCTTCACCAACGAGCCGGACTGGACCGCCTCGTACGCCTCGATGCGGTTCACCCCGGCACAGGCCGCCGAGTTCGTGAAGGTCCTCGGCCCGATCGCCCGCCGCGCCGGTTTGGACGTGGCCTGCTGCGACTCGTTCGGATGGCAGCAGTCGGACCCGTACGTCCAGGCGATCGAGGCGGATCCGCAGGCCCGCAGGTATGTGGACCTCGTGACCGGGCACGGCTACGCCAGCCCGGCGGACCGTCCACTGTCGACCACGAAGACCACGTGGATGTCGGAGTGGGCGCCCTCCAGCACCGTCGACGGCTGGAACGAGGCCTGGGACAGCGGCAAGGGCACCGACGGTATCGCCATCGCCCAGCGGATCCACGACACCCTCGCGCTCGCCGGCAGCAGCGCCTTCCTCTTCTGGCTCGGCTCCTCGCGCGGCGGTACCGCGGCGCTCATGCAGATCGACGACGCCAACGACGCGTACCGCGTGTCGTCGCGCCTTTACGCGTTCGCGGCCTACAGCCGGTTCATCCGGCCGGGCGCCGTCCGGATCGGTGTCGACAGCGCGCACGACGGCCTGAAGGTGTCGGCCTACCGCAACGCCGACGGCACCGAGGTCGTGGAGATCATCAACACCACCGACGCGGCCATCACCACCGGCGTCGACGTCAAGCGACCCACGGCGTACCTCACCGACAACACCCATCGGCTGGAGAAGGTCCCGGGGCTCGTGTCGCGGCACGGTCACCGCACGACGGTCGAGCTGGCGCCGCGCTCGCTGACGACGCTGGTGACCTCAGGCTGAAGGCAGGGGTGGCAGCGGGGCGGCGTAGAGCCAGGCGCCGAAGAGGTCGGTCAGCGGCCGCCCCGCGTGCCGCTCGGCGAGGGCGGTGAAGTCCGGCGTCGTCACCGAGCCGTGGCGGTGCTCGGCCACCCAGCCGCGCATGAGCCGGAAGAACACCTCGTCGCCCACCTCGCGGCGCAGCGCGTGCAGGGTCAGCCCGCCACGCTTGTACAGCCGCTCGTCGAACATCCGGTCCACGCCGGGGTCGGCGATCCGCAGGTCGGCGGGGCGGGTCTTGAGCCGCGCGTACCACATCCGGGCGAGCGCCTCGACCGGCGGCCCGCCGGACACGCCCGACCACAGCCACTCCGCGTACGTCGCGAAGCCCTCGTTGAGCCAGATGTGTCGCCAGTCGGCCACCGTCAGGCTGTTGCCGAACCACTGGTGGGCGAGCTCGTGCGCGACGAGCCGCTCGTGCGTGCGCCGCCCGTCCACGTGGTTGGCGCCGAAGATGGACATGGCCTGGGCCTCGATCGGGTCGTCCAGGTCGTCGTCGGTGACGACCACGGCGTACTCGGCGAACGGGTACGGGCCGAAGAACCGTTGCAGCGCCTGCATCATCTCGCTCTGCCGGCCGAAGTCGTGCGCGAACCGCTGGCGCAGCCTGGTCGGCACCGCGGCGCGCTGCGGCGGCTGCCCACTGTAGAGGTTCACCCGGTCGTACCGTCCGATCTGGACACTCACGAGGTAGGACGGGGTCGGCTCGGGCAGTTCGTACACCCAGGTCGTCGTGCTCGCGCTCCGCTTGCGGTCGCTGAGCCGGCCCGTGGCGACGACGGTGTACGGCGTCGCCGCCGTCACCGCGATGCGGTAGCTGGCCTTGTCTGCCGGGTGGTCGTCGCACGGAAACCAGGACGGCGCGCCCACGGGCTGGCTGGCCACGAGTACGCCGTCGGTCAGCTCGTCCCACCCGATGTCGCCCCACCGCCCGGTGACCGGGCTGGGCCGCCCGCTGTACCGGACCTCGACCCGGAACTCCGCGCCCGCCGGCACCGCGCGGGCCGGCCGGACGTGCAGCTTGTGCCGCACGTGGGCGAACTTCGCGGGCGCGCCGTCCACGAGCACCTGGGCGACCCGGAGCCCGGCCAGGTCGAGGCTCAGCCGGGACAGCCCGTGGGTGGCGACCGCGATGATCGTCGCGTGGCCGGTGAGCCGGTTGGTCGCGATCCGGTAGTCCAGGTCGAGGTCGTAGTGGCGGGTCCGGTAGCCGCCGTTGCCGTGCTCCGGCAGGTACGGGTCGCCGGAACGATCCGCACCCGGCCGGACGGTGTCGCTCATTCCCCTTGTCGGGCCGGCCAGGCCGCGATCGGGTTGCCCAGCCACCGCGAGTCGGCCGGCACCGTGTCGCCGCGGGTCACCAGGGAGCCGGGCCCGACCGTCGTCCGCGCGCCGATCGTCGCGCCCGGCAGCACGATCCCGTGCGGGCCGAGCGTCGCGCCCGGGGCCAGCGTCACCTCGTCCATGCTCATGATCCGATCATGGAACAGGTGGGTCTGCACAACACACCCCCGGTTGACCGTCGCCCCGTCACCCAGCCGGACGAGGTCGAACTCCGGCAGCCAGTACGTCTCCAGCCACACGCCACGGCCGATCTTCGCGCCCATCGTGCGCAGCCAGCCGGTGAGCACCGGCGTGCCGTTGGCCGCGCCGAGCAGCCACGGTACCGCGAGCACCTCCACGAACGTGTCGGCGAGCTCGTTGCGCCACACGAACGGGTCCCACAGTGGACGGTCGCCGGCCCGGAACGCCCCGACCAGCAGCCACTTCGCCGCGGTGGCCGTCGCCGCGGCGAGTACGCCGGCCGCGAGCAGCACGACTCCGGACAGCGCTCCGGCGGCGACCGGCCCGGACGCGTTCCACAGTGCGGCGAGCGCGGCCAGGACGAGCACCGCGAGGGCCCCGCCGAGCACCACCGGCACCAGGCGGAACAGCTCGACGAGGGCGCGGGCGGCCTTCAGCCGCAGCGGCGGCCGGTACGTACGGCTGCTGTCCGCGGCCTCCGGTGACCGGCGCAGCGGCATGGGCGGCATGCCCAGCCACGACGAGCCCTTCTTGGCCTTGCGCGGCGCGGAGGAGAGCACGCCCACCAGGCCCCGCTTCGGCACCGAGTGCCCGGGCGCGGCCATCCCGGAGTTGCCGAGGAACGCCTGCTTGCCGATCCGGGTGGGCGCCACGTGCAGCCAGCCCTGCCGCAGCTCGTACGTGGCCACCATCGTGTCGTCGGCGAGGAACGCGCCGTCGGCGACGGTCGTCATCTTCGGCAGCGCGAGCACGGTGGAGGCTTCCACGCCCCGCCCCACCTTCGCGCCGAGCAGCCGCAGCCAGGCCGGCGTCAGCACGCTCGCGTACAGCGGGAAGAGCCCGACCCGCGCCATGCCCATCAGCCGCTCGGTCGCCCACACCTGCCACGCGACCCGGCTGTGCACCGGGTGGTAGCCGGCGCGCAGCCCCACGCTCAGCGCCCGCACGGCGAGCACGACAAGCACCGCATAGCCGGCGAGGTACGCCAGCGCGGCCAGCGGCATGACGACGAGCGCCGCGGTCACGGCGCCGCCGAGCGTCGCCGCGCCCGCGGTCGCCCAGGCCAGGACCGCGATCCCGGGCAGGGCGGCGATGGCCGGCAGCATGCCGAGCAGGACAGAGGCCACACCGTACCCGGCGACCCACCGCCGCAGGCGGCGCGGGCGCTGCTCCGGCCAGGTGTGCGCGCTCTTGCCGGCCGGGACGGCCGGGGCGCCTACCCAGCGCTCGCCCGCGGGCACCTCCCCGCGCACTGTCGAGCCGGGCCCGATCTCGGCACCCTTGCCGACCCGTACGTTCGGCAGCAACGTGCTGCGCGCGCCGACCCGCGCACCGGCACCGATCCGGGTGTATCCGATGTGGACGGTGTCGCCGTCGACCCAGTACCCGGACAGGTCGACCTCCGGCTCCACGGCCGCGCCCCGGCCGAGCTTCAGCAGCCCGGTGACCGGTGGCGCCGAGTGCAGGTCGACATCACGGCCGACCTCGGCGCCGAGCGCCCGCGCGTACCGGTTCATCCACGACGCGCCGGCCACGCTGGCGGCGCCACTGAGGTCGGCGAGCCGCTCGGCGGTCCACAGTCGCAAGTGGACGCCGCCGCCGCGGGGATAGCTGCCCGGCCGCACGCCGGCCAGGAGAAGTCGTGCCCCGCCGGCCGAGATGGCGATCCGGCCGACCGGGCTGAACAGCACGAACCAGCCCAGCGCCACCCACCACCAGGAGACCGCCGGGGCCCAGGGTGTACCCAGCAGCTTGGCGACCGCGGCCAGGACGGTCAGCCAGCGCAGCCCGACGACGGTGAGCAGGGGCGCCATGAGCAGGGTCTGGACGATCCCGGCCCGGCGCGGCGTGGGCGCGATCTCCCGCTTTGTCGTGGCGCTGGCGCCCAGCGCGTCGAGCATCGCCGCCAGGCCGCCGAGCCGGGGGTTCTGGTAGAGGTCGCCGACGGAGACCTGGGGGTGACGCTGCCGGATCCAGGCGACGAGCTGCGCGGCGCCGAGGCTGCTCCCGCCGTGGCGGAAGAAGTCCGCGCCCGGCCCGGTGACCCGTACGCCGAGGATCTCGGCCCAGCCGTCGGCGAGCCACGCCTCGGTCGGTGACATCGCCGGCGTGCCGGTGTCCACTGTGGGCAGTGGCCACGGCAGGGCGGCCCGGTCGACCTTCCCGGAGGTACGGGTGGGCAGCGCGGCGACGGCGGCCAGCAGCGGCACAAGCGCGGCGGGCAGCTGCTCGCGCAGCCGGGCGGCGGCCGCGTCCGGGTCGAACGCCGCGCCGCCCCGCACGGTCACGTAGCCGACCAGGACCTGGTTTCCGGCGTTGGTACGGCGGATCGCCGCGGCCGCACCTGCGACGCCGGGCAGCGCCTGGAGGGCGGCGTCCACCTCGCCCAGCTCGATCCGCCGGCCGCCGAGCTTCACCTGCTCGTCGTTACGGCCGACGAAGACAAGCCCTTCCGGCTCGGCGCGCACGATGTCGCCGCTGCGGTAGGCGCGGTCCCAGCCGAGCGAGGGCAGCGGCGCGAACCGTTCCGCGTCCTTGGCCGCGTCCAGGTAGCGGGCAAGCCCCACCCCGCCGATCACCAGCTCGCCCGTGTCGCCCATCCCCACCGGGTCGCCGGCCGGGTCGACGACGGCGAGCTGCCAGCCGGACAGCGGCAGCCCGATCCGGACCGGCCCTTCGCCGGTCAGCCGGGCGGCGCAGGCCACGACGGTCGCCTCGGTCGGCCCGTACGTGTTCCAGACCTCGCGGCCCGGCACGGCGAGGCGCTCGGCGAGCTCGGGCGGGCACGCCTCGCCGCCGAAGATGAGTAGCCGTACGCCGTCCAGCGCCTCCGCCGGCCACAGCGCGGCGAGCGTCGGGACGGTCGAGACAACCGTGATGCCCCGCTCCGCGAGCCACGGGCCGAGGTCGACGCCGCTGCGCACAAGGGATCGCGCGGCCGGTACCAGGCAGGCGCCGTACCGCCAGGCGAGCCACATCTCCTCGCACGACGCGTCGAACGCCACCGACAGCCCGGCGAGCACCCGGTCGCCGGGCCCGATCGGCGCCGCGCGCAGGAAGAGGCCCGCCTCGGCGTCCACGAACGCCGCCGCCGACGCGTGGCTGACCGCGACGCCCTTGGGCCGGCCGGTCGAACCAGAGGTGAAGATGATCCACGCGTCGTCGTCCGGGCGGGGCTCGTTGTCCGCCGCCCGGATGCCTATCGCACCGCCGTCGCCGAGCACCGCGCAGACGCCGGCCTCCGCGAACACCAGCGCGGCGCGCTCGTCCGGGTCGTCGGCGTCCACGGGTACGTACGCCGCGCCGGCCGCGAGTACGCCGAGGATCGCGACGTACAGCTCGGCCGTACCGGAGGAGATCCTGATCCCGACCCGGTCGCCGGCGCCGATGCCCAGCCCGTTGAGCTTCTGGGCCAGAGCCGCGACCTCGGCGGCCAGTCGCCGGTAGTCGTACACCTCGGCGCCGTCGTCGATGGCCGGTGCGTCCGGATGCCGGGCGACCGTCTCGGTGAAGATGTCCAGCAGCGTACGGCGCGCCGGGGCGCGCTCCGATCCGAAGACGGCGGGGGCGGCGGGCAGTACCGGGGTCAGGGTCATCGGGCGCCTTCCTGGCCGGGCGCCAGGGGGCGAACGGCCGACCGTCTACCCTACGGCAGTTGAACGGCGCGTAACGATCAAATGTCACATTCGTGTCCGCCGCCACATGCCACCCCCGGCAGCGGCGGCCGGCGCCGCGCCGGGTCAGCCGGTTAGGGACTCGGGACCGAAGCGGCCCCAGGCCACGAAAACGGCCATGGCGAAATAGACCACGTCGCCGATGGCCGTGGCCCTTTCGCCGCGGCGGAGCCGCATGATGATCGCGCCGGCGAACAGCAACGCCACGCAAGTGGCGGTCACCGGTACCAGGATCGGCGCGATGTCGAGCACGGCTGGCAGGATCAGGCCCGCCGCCGCCAGGATTTCGAGGGTCCCGATGACTTTGAGAGAGGCGGGGCTGAAGTCCAGGATCCATTGCCCAGAGCGGCCACCCTTGGCGGCCAGCGTCTCCCTCGGTACGAACATTTTCATGGTGCTGAACAGCAGGATGAAGGCCAGCAGTCCGGTGACGATCCACAGAGCGACATTCACTGCTGTTCCTCACTGTTCCGCTGTCGCCGGGGGCGGCGGCTGGCGCGTACCAGGGCGTTCAGGTCGCCGACCCGGTCGAAGTGCCGCAGCTTGTCGGGGTTGACGATGGAGTGGATCGTCTGGATCTGGCCTTCGTCGATGTCGAGCCCCATGACCGCGACAAGCCGATCGTCCGCGTCGAACGCCATCGCCCCGGGCTGGCCGTTGACCTCGGTGAGCTGGACACGCACGCCGATGTTCGGCAGCACGGACATCCCGAACGTCAGGGCCCGTGCCACCCGCTCCCGGCCGTTGATCGGCTGGCTCTGCGCGGGCACCTTGCCGCCACCGTCGGCGTGCAGCGTCACGTCCTGCGCCAAGAGCGCCTCCAATGCCGCCAGGTCGCCCCGCTCGGCGGCGGCGAAGAAGCGCTCGGCCAACTCCTCCCGCTCCTGCCGGGTGGCGTGGTAACGCGGTCGCCGCTCCCGGACGTTGGCGCGAGCCCGCGCGACGAGGTGCCGCACACTGTCCACGTCGCCACCGATGATCTCGGCGACCTCCGCGTACGGGTAGTCGAACACCTCGCGCAGGAGGAACGCGGCCCGCTGCTTCGGCGACAAGCTCTCTAGCAGCACCAGAAACGCGAGCGACAGCGAGTCGGCGATCTCCGCCTGCTCGGCCGGCGTCGGATCGGTCACCAGGGGCTCCGGCAGCCACTCGCCGACGTACTGCTCCCGCCGCACCCGCGCCGACCGAAGCTGATCGATGGCCAGCCGGGTGACGAGCGTGGCCACGTACGCCCGCGGGGACATGATCGGCTCGTCCCGCCCCAGGGTCTGGTGTACGCGCAGGAACGCCTCCTGCACCACGTCCTCGGCCTCGCTCACGCTGCCGAGCATCTGGTACGCGATGGCGAACGCCCGCGGCCGCAGCTCGTCGTACAGGTCCGAAGTGGACATACGAGTCACCTCAATCCCTCGGCGAAGCCGGTACGCCAGCTCGGGTACTCCAGCGTCCAGCCCAGCTCCCGCTTGGCCTTCTCGCTGGAAATCCCGCGGGCCCGCGTCATCATGTCCACCGGACCCTTGCCGGCCACCAGGCGGACGATCCAGCCCGGTATGCGGCGCGGCGGCTTCGCGCCGAGCGCCCGAGCCAGCACCGGAAGCCAGACGTGCACGGGCGCCGGATCGTCGTCAGCGACGTGGTAGATGCCAGGCCGGCCGCGTTCGATCGCCGCGACCGTGGCCGACGCGGCATCGACGATGTGTACGAACGACCACACCCCAGTGCCACCGCCGACGATGGGAAATCTTCGCTTGAGGAGCAGCCCGGCCATGACGGCGTCCGGAGCGATCTCGATGCCGGTCCGTGGGCCGTAGAAGCCGCCGTAGCGGATCGCGATGCCGTCGCCCCAGCCGATGCCGGTCACCGCTTCCTCCAGGTGGCGCAGCGCGGCCACCGCCGTCGCCGTGTCCGCGGGCGGGTTCGGCTCGATCCGGCCGTTCTCGTCGGCGACCGGCCCGCCGACGCGTTCCATCCAGCCGCAGTTGCTCTGCGCCACGACCTTGCGCACCCCGGCCGCGCGCCCAGCCGCGAGGAGGTGATCGGTGCCCTCGGTGCGCAGGCGGTTGGTCGCCGCCACCATCCGCTTCACGTGCCGGAAATCGGGCGGCCCGGCCAGCGCCGTCAACTGGTGCACGATCACCTCGGGCTCGGCCTTGGCCACGGCATCGGCCACCGCATCCGGGTCCAGCGCGTCGACGACGACCGGCTCGGCGCCCAACGCGCGCAACGCCTCGGTCTTGGCCGCCGAGCGGGTGGTACCCACCACCACGTGACCGCGCGCCACAAGCTGCGGAACAAGTTGGCTGCCGATCGCGCCGGATGCCCCCGCAACGAAGATCTTCATTTCGCCTCCGCTCGTCGTGCTCACCAGCAGAGACGAGACGCATCGACGCCCTATGACATTTAGTTACCCATGTCACAAAGTAGGGTGGCGAGATGATCACCTGCGTCGTGGAGTACGTCGTCGATCCCGCGAAGATCGATGAGTTCGAGCGGTTCGCGCGGCGGTGGATGGAGTTGGTCGACCAGCACGGCGGCAGCCATCACGGGTACTTCCTGCCGTCCGAGGGCGCCAGCGACAAGGCGCTGGCGCTCTTCAGCTTTCCGAGCCTCGCCGCGTACGAGGTGTACCGGGCGCGGTTCGGCGCGGATCCGGACTTCGTCGCCGCCGACCGGATCCGCGAGGAGAGCGGCTGCGTGCTCCGCTACGAGCGCACCTTCATGCGGCCGCTGCTCCCGGAGCGCTGACCCTCAGAGCTTGGCCGGCTCGATCTCCCCAGCCGCAGCTGGACCGTCTCCGCGACGCGGGTCACGAAGCCGACCGGGTCGGGCTGCTGTATCCGCAGGTGCACGTGCCGCACGCCGAGCGCGGCCAGCTCCTCGGCGCGGCGCAGGAAGCCGTCCGGGTCCTGGATCGGGTCGACAGAGCCCTGCACGGTGATCCGGATGTCGCCGATGTCGCGGCCCTCCCGGTCACAGTGGCTCCGCAGTACGCCGATCTTGTGGCGGATCTCGTCGACGTCGCTGATCGTGAAGTTGCAGGCGTCCGCGTACTTCGCGACGAGCCGCAGCGTCTTCTGCTCGCCGTTGCCCCGACGAGGATCTGCGGCCGGGGGCGCTGTAGCGACCGGGGCCGGTTGAGGGTCTCGGCGAGCGTGTAGTGCCGGCCGGCGTACGCCCCGTCGTCGTCACTCCACATCTGGAGGCAGATCCGCAGCGTCTCTTCGAGCCGCTCGAACCGCTCCTTCAGCGGCGGGAACGGCACGCCCAGCCCGTTGTGCTCGCGCTCGTACCAGGCCGCGCCGAGGCCGAGGATGGCCCGCCCGCCGGAGAGCACGTCGAGGGTGGTCACGGTCTTGGCCAGCAGCCCCGGATGGCGATACGTCACGCCGGTCACCAGCGTCGCCAGCTCGATGCGCGAGGTGAGGGCGGCGACATACCCGAGCGCGGTATACCCCTCGAGCATCGGGTTCTCAGCCGGCCACACCCGCTCCATCTGGAAGAAGTGGTCCATGACCGTGAAGAGCGCGAAGCCCGCGTCGTCGGCGGCCTTCGCGGTGTCAGCCAGCAGCGGCGCGATGACCGCGTCGCCGCCGGGGTTGGTGAAGTTCAGGAAATGGATGCCTACGTCCATCGACGCTCCTTCCGCCTGCGGCAAACCCTAGACGATCTCAAAGACAAAGCCTTGAGCTACCGCGACGTCCGCGGTGGTCCAGACCGCCGCTCCCGCAGCCTCACCCTCCGCGCTTCACACCCAACCCGAGCCTTATTCGGTGGGGTCCTTCGTGGTGCCGACGAGGGTGGATTCGCGGGCTTCGGCGCGGCCTTCGTCGCGGGCTTGGGCGAGCAGGTCGGCGAGGCGGCGCTTGCGGCGGCGGATGGCGGTCCGGGCGGCTAGGGCGAGCGCGACGAGGAGGGCTATCAGGATCAGCTGGGCCCAGGGCAGCGTCCATACCGTGACCGTCGCGGACGCCGGGCGGATCTCGGCGCCGGACGCGTCGCCGTCGAGCAGTGCGGGGTCAGCTCCACGGTCGTCTTGAGCGGTCCGAGCGCCCACAGGCCGCCGATGCTGACGTCGACCACGCGGTTGCCGCCTGGAAGGGTCTCCGCGACGTCGGCCCGCGCGCTGTGCCCGGACGCGCCGAACAGCTCGGCAGTCCTCACCTGCGCGGTGCCGGTGACGCCGACGCTGCCGTTGTTCGTCGCGGTGTACCTGACGTCGATGGTGCCGGGCGAGAAGGGGTTCCACGAGCGGTGGTAGGTCGCCGTGAGGTCGCCGACCGCCAGCGAGGCCGTGACCGTGCCGCTGACCCGCATCATGACCCGGAAGCCGACCCGGCTCTCGACCGCGACAGTGCCCCCGGTCGCGGTCACCGTCGCGGCGATGCCGGCGGGGTGGTCGCCCGGTTTGGCGTCGCGGGAACCGTGATGGTGAACGGTACGACCGTCGTACCCTTTGCCCCGACCGTCACCTTCTCCTGGATTTTGATCCAGGTGCCGCCGTCCACCGACTTGCGGCTGGACGGGAGCATGTTGAAGCGGCCCTTGTCGGTGAGGTAGCCGTCGGCCGCCTTCAGCGAGAAGACCGCGGGGCGGTTACTGAAGTTGCGGACCGCCAGGCGCTCGTTTACCACCTGGCCCGGGTCGAGCGTGTGCTCCACCCACCGGCGGCCGTCCGGGCCCTGCTGGTTGGCGGGCTGGACCGACCACGTGAGCGCGGGTGGCGTCGGCGTCGGCTCCGCCATGGCGCCTGTGGGCGCGACCGGCACGGCGACGAGTGCCGCGGCCAGTACAGCGAGCAGCCGCGGCAGTGCCCGCGGCCGGCGTCGGATCATGGCGAGGTCCTTCGGCCCGGAGGTGTGGTGGGGGCCGCGGTGCCGCGGCCCCCACCTGTACCTCATTCGAACAGCGACAGGGTCAACGTCGAGTTGTACGAGCCCGCCGCGACATCCGCCGGGGCGCGCAGGAACAGGTTGGCGTTGACGGAGTAGGAGTCGCCGGCGACGGCCTCGGAGTCGAAGGTCGACACCAGCAGCTCCTGGTCCACAAGACCGACATTGTTGCCCGGCTGGGTCGGCTCGTCCAGGACGGTCACGACCTCCTCACCCTCCGAGACGAGGCCGCTCTCGCCGCCGTCGATCAGGTTCGGGCTCCAGCCGAGGTGGCCGGCGCTGATCGGCGCCTGGCCCGCGTCACCGGCGAAGTCGGTCGCGCTGCCCAGCACCGCCCACGCCGCGCCGTCCGGCACCTCTTCCGCGATACGCGTGTCGGTGACCGTGACCGTGGGCAGGGTGCCGGTGAACTGGCGGACCAGCAGGGTCGACCCGTTCTCGGCCAGGGCGACCGAGTCAGCCGCGATGGACATGGCGAGCACACCCGGCTCCCGGATCTCCTCGATGTCCACCGTCACCCGGACGTCGTCGCTGTCGCCGGGGCGGCGACGGCGGGCGACTGAAGCGCGATCGGCCCGGCGAGGACGGCTGCCGCGGCGCCTGCCGCGACGAGTCCCTTGCGTCTTTTGCTCATGTGATGCTCCGTTGTCTTTCGTGGGTTGGTGGGGATAGTGCGATCAGGCGCAGGCCACGCCGGGGTGGTCCGCTGTGTAAACAGTCGTCACCTCCTTGCCGTCCACCGTCCCGGTGGCGCCGACTGTCGCCGAGCCGGCCGGGACCGAGGCCGAACGCGTGGCGAACGACTGGTACGCGTTGGCATCCGGAGCGACGCTCGCGAAGGTGCGGTCGCCGTACCCGGTGTCGAAGGTGATCTTGACTGGCGTGTCGTGGTCGTTGCGAGCCTGCACGGCGACGTACGCCTTGCCGGCGACGCATCGCGCCTGGACGGTGACCGTGACCGGCACCTTGGCCGGTTGGGTGCCCGGGTCGTCGGCGAAGACCCGCCATTCGGTGATCGCGACCGCCGAATAGGTGGTGCCGTTGCCGTTGGCCCGGATCGTGGCCCGTACCCGTGGTGTGGTGACCGGGTCGAACGTGACGTTGTTGAACGCCGTGGTGCTCGTCCCGTACGGGGACGCGCCCGTCACGTCACGCCAGGCCGAGGTGGCCTCGTCCCAGTACTGGAGGACCCACCCGTCGGGCTGGGCGACGCCGTCGCCGGTGCCCTGGTTGGAATCCCGCCAGAACTTCAGCTCCGTCCCGGTGATGCGCACCGGGCGGGACCAGTCGTACTGGACCCACTGGGTCGCCGGGCGGGTACCGGACCAGGTGCCCCAGATCTGGGCCTGGCTCGGGTTGTTCGGGTCGGCGCCGTCGTTGAGCGCGATGACGCTGTTCCAGCCGGCGGTGTACGAGGCGGTCGGGGTGCCGATCGGCCCGATGTTGCCGGTGAGCGGGCCGGACAGGTCCGCCAGGATGGTGGCGGACTTGGCGGTCTCCAGGTTTCCGGCCGCGTCGAGCGCCCGGAAGGACACCGTGTGCCGGTTGCTGTCGGGTGCCGCGATGGCGCCGGTGTAGGCGGTCCACGGACCCGTGTCGATGGAGTACTCGATCAGCGCGACCCCCGAGGTGGCGTCGGTCGACGTCACTGTGACCGTCCGCCGTGCACTGTCCACAGTGGCGGTACTGGCCGGAGCCGTGGCGTCGATCCGCACCGGCAGGCTCGCCGGCGACGAGACGTTGCCGGCCCGGTCGGTCGCGGTCACGGTGACGGTGTGCTGGCCGTCCCCGGTGACGTTGACGTCGGCGTATCGCGCGTCCCGCGTCACCACCGGCGCGCCGCTGTCCACCTTGGACTCGATGGTCAGCCGGCCACCCCGGTCGTCGACACCGGCCGCCCGGACCCGTACCGCGGAGCGGTACCAGCCGGCGCTGCCCGCGCTGCCGCTCGGCGTGAGCGTCAGCGTCGGAGCTGTCACGTCGCCCTCGGTGTCGCCGGGCGAGATGACCCGGACCTGCGCGGAGATCCGGCCGGCGGCGTACCCGAGCACGGTGCCCTGGATGGTGAACGTGCCGGGCGCCGCAACCTGCTCGGCCGTCACCGGGTCCCAGAAGACCGGCACCTGAAGCGTCTCAGAGCCAAACGACACCGCTACCGTGCCGGGCAGCTCCCGCTCCCCCACCTCGACCGTCAGCGCCGGCGGCGTGACGGACGAAGGCTGCGCGGCGAGGATCTTCCACTCCTCGACCGCCACCGCCGAGTACGTGCTGCCGTTCGTCGACCCGTCGAAGGTCGCCCGCACCTGAGTCGTCGTGACCGGGTCGAACGTGGTGTTCTGGAAGCCCTGCGTGCTCGTCGGGTAGCCGCTCGCGTTGGGCAGGTCGGCCCACTGTCCACTGTCGAGGTTCCAGTACTGGATGCGCCAGCGGGCCGGTGCCGCGACGCCCACGCCGGTACCCTGCGGCTGGTCGTTCCAGAAGTCGATCTGGGAACCGGAGATCCGCATCGGCTGGTCCCAGGTGTACTGGGCCCACTGCTGGGGCGGGTTGTTGCCGGTCCAGGTGCCCCACATGTCCGGCGGGAGCGGGTTGGACCGGACGATCTCGTCGTTGAGCGCTTTGATCCAGTACTGCGTGGGCACCGGCTCGTTGGAGACCGTCGACTTCGCCTCCTGAGCGATGTTCGGCCGCGGCGTGAGGTCACGCCCCTTGGCGGGGGTCGGCGTGATGAGCTTCATCCGCGGCGGGGTCTGCGCGTCGTCCCACTCGACCTTGTCGATCGCCACCGAGCGGCGGAAGTGGCCGCCACCCACCGCGTCGGCGGTGTGGTAAGCGATGTACCACTGGCCGTTGAACTCCAGGATGCCCGGGTGGCTGGTCGTGGAGGAGACCGGGCGCAGGATCGTGCCCCGGTAGGTCCACGGGCCCTCGGGCGCCGCCGCCGTCGCGTAGGCGATGCAGGCGTGGTAGTTCGCCGGGGTGCACTGCGAGGTCGGTCCGGCGTTGTTGCCCGCGTACGCCATGTAGTAGGTGGCGCCGCGCTTGAAGATCCAGGCCGCCTCGAAGAACCCGGTCAGGCCGGTGACGGTGCGCTGGGTGCCCACCGGCGTCTTCATGTCCGGCTGGAACTCGAGCATCCGCAGGTTGCTGAACGAGCCCCACCACAGGAACACCCGCTGGCCCTCGACAAGGATCGTCGGGTCGATGTTGTGGATGTTGTTGGTGGCCGGCACCCGCTGGGAGATGATCGGGCCGCCCGCGTGGTCGGTCCAGGGGCCGGTCGGGCTGTCCGAGACGGCCACGCCGATCGCGAACTTGTCGCTCGCCGGGCTGTCCCGCTCGTTGATCGGTACGTACCAGTAGTAGCGCCCGTCGACGCCCCGGACCACCTGGCCGGCGTACGCCCGTCCCGGCGTCGCCCAGGCGAAGACCTGCTCGGGGCGCATCAGCGACGGGTAGTGAGTCCACTGTCCAGCTTGGACATCCGTGGTGCGGAAGGCGCCCCACTCGTTCATGATGAAGTCGTTTGTGGACGGTCCGGCCTGGTCGTGGCCGGTGTAGATGTACAGCTCGTCGCGGCCGCTGCTGTTTCCGGGGGCGCCAGCCGGGACGACGAGGGGCGCCGGGTCGGCGGAGTAGTACGTGCCGTCGCCGAGGATCGGGTTCGTGGTGTTGGTGAACGTGTACGAGTCGGCGGCGTGGGCGGGCGCCGGGGCCGCGACGAGCACGCCGGCCAGAAGCCCGGCGGCCGCCACGCGGCTAAGAAGGGTCTTCACGGTGCGATCTCCTGCTCTTCGGGGTGGGGGAAGGTGGCGGCGCCGGTGCCGACGCCGCCACCCCCGGAAGGGCTAGCCGCAGGTGAGTGCGCCGTAAGGCGCGGGGAACGTTGCGGTAACCGGCTGGCCGTCGACCGTGCCGGTGACCTTGACCGTCGCCGTACCGGCCGGGACCGTCTTCAGGCGCGAGTTGAACGCCTGGTAGGCGGACTTGCCGGGAGCGACACCGTTAACCGTCTTCGACCCGTACGGCGTGACCAGCTCGATGTTGAGCGGGCCGTCGTCGTCGTTGCGGGCGGTGACCGCCACGTAGGCGTTGGTACCGGTGCACTGGCTACGGGCCGTGACCGTGACATCCCACGCGGGCGGGTCGCCCACGGTGAGGGTCAGTGTGGTCTTGGTGGTACCGGCCTCGCTGACGTAGTCGGGCAGGATGAGGTTGCCGATGACGGTGTACCGACCCGGGGTGTTGACGATGTTCGGGTCGAACTGCCAGTCGACACCGATCGCCTGGTTGTCCCGGGACCCGTCGTTGTACGAGACCTCCACCTTCTCCGGCAGGTACGGCTGCTGGCCCACCTCGACCTTCTGCTGGAAGGTCTCGGCACCCTGGATCGAGATGCCGTCCTGTGCCGTCTCCGGCCGCACGTAGACGCGTGCCTCGGCGATCAGGCCGTACGCGTCGTTGGTGCCGTAGACCACGAACGGTTCGACGTTGGTCTCAGCCACCATGTCCGCCGTGATCGGCTGCCACTTGAACGCGACCTTGCCGCGGGCACCGCTGGCGTACACCCCGTCGAGCTCGCTCGGCAGGGTGGGCACCTCGCCCACGGGCGTCCGGATCAGCACCGGCGAGCGCACCGAGTCGACGGTCTCGCCGTTGGCCCGCCAGCGCAGCACACCCGTGCCAGCGCCGCCGGTCATCAGGCCGAAGATCCGGATGCGCAGGTAGCTGGCCGTGATCGGTTCGAAGTTGAAGTGGTTGTACGCGTTGGTGGCCAGGCCGTTGGCGTACGTCGAGCCGCCCGAGAGGGTGACCGGAGTCCAGGTAGTGCCGTCGTTCGAGGACTCGATGACGTACGTCGTGGCAGTCGGCCGCCGGGTGCCGCCGTTGTCGTCGTACCAGTAGATGTCGGTCGAGGAGAGCCGCACCGGCGAGGTCCACCGGTACTGGATCCACGCCTGGTTCGCCTGGCTGGTGCCGTTGGCCGGCTGGCCCCAGTTGCCCCAGCCGTTGCCGCTGCCCGGGTTCGAGCTGTTCGGCGTGGTGGCCTCGTTGACCCGGTTGTGGTTCTCCCACGAGGCGGTACCGGTGGTGCTGATCGTCGCCGAGGAGCCGAACTCCGCGGTGACCTCCCGCTCGGCGAGCGTCACCGCCACCGTCGCCTCGGTCCGCTTCTCGCCGTCGTTCGCGAAGAACCGGAACACGTAGTCGCCGGCGACAGTACCGGTGACCCGGGTGGCGAGCGCCTTCGAGTCGGCGAAGATGACGCCCGCGCCTGCCGGCTTCGACACGGTCTCCCAGCCGAAGCTGAGCTCGCTGTCGTACGGGATGCCGTCGTCGGAAGCCGTACCGACGAGCCGGGTGGACAGGTTGCCGTCCTGCGAGCCGTCCCGCGTGGCGGTGACCACCGGGGCCAGGTTCGAGACCGGCGGCACGTCACGACCCGAGTTGAACACCTGGATCTCGGAGATCGCGGTGAAGAACGTCGGGTTGTTCGTGAACGCGACCCGCACCTTGCCCGCCGAGACGGTGTTGAAGAGCGCCTCGTTGAACTTCGCCGCCGGCACGGTCGGGTTCTTGGCCTGGTTCGGTACTTCCTTCCAGCCACCGTTGCCGTCCGGCACCTGGATCCACCAGCGCGCCGGCTCGCGGTACCCGCCGGCCTGGCGGTCGCTGACGAAGGTCACCTTGACGTTGTCGAAGGACTTGGCCGAACCCAGGTCGAGCTCGACGTAGCCGTTCTTCTCCGCCGTGCCGTAGTTGCCCCAGTAGGGCTCGTTGGCGGTGACCCCGTCGTTCACGGCGGCCAGCGACACCGGCCGCTCGGTCTCCTTGATGGCACCCGGCGTGTAGTTCATCGAGGTGGTGCTGTAGCCGGGCGTGTGGAACTGCCGCCACGGCGTCGGGCGGATGCCCTGCTGGGTGTACGACGAGCCGAGCGTCGCGCCCTTCGCCAGGTTCGGGGCGTCCTCGGTCAGGTCGATGCCGGCCGTCTTGAGGTAGTCGACGACCCGGTTGTCCTGGATCGGCGTGTCCACCGCGCTCGGGAAGTCGCTCCCGGCGGCCGCGGTGAAGGTGACGTTCAGCCCGGCCTCGGCCTGGACCTGGTTGGTCTTCGGGTCGTAGGTGAACTTGCCGAGCTTGTCGGTGCTGACCTTCTTCTGGCCGTTGATGAACAGGCTGTAGCCCGCGCCGAGGCCGTAGTTGCTGCCGTCCGGGTCCCAGACGATCGTGACGTCCTGGCCGTGGTACCGCAGGTTGTTCGCCATGAAGTGGTCGTAGCCGAACTTGATCGGCCACAGCTCGATCTTGTCATCGGAACGCGGCTGGATACCGGCCATGTCCTCGATGAAGATGTAGTTCATGTTGCCCAACATCACGTGGTTGGGGTTGTTGCGGTTGTACGTCTTCGCGGTCGGGTTCCAGTTGGAGTAGTACTCCGCCTGGTTCGGGGCCCGCAGGTCCGCGTTCGGGTAGATGCTCCAGGCCATCCAGTCCAGCAGGCGCTTGGCGTAGGCCGGGTTGATGTACTTCTGCTCGGGGTCGTAGTGGCGCAGAGCCGAGCGGACACCGCGGTACTGCACGGTGAAGTTGATGTTCGAGAAGTTGTTCGAGCCACCGATCCCGTAGGCGGCCCGGTCGTACTGGTTCGCGGTGTAGAACGGGAAGATCGGGAAGTTGTCGCCGTAGGTCAGGAACCGGAAGCCGTCGACGTACTTCTGGTACTGGTCGAACGGGATGAGGTTCTGGGCGTACACGTCGTAGAGGTTCGACTCCTTCGACGGGATCAGCCCACGGGCCTCCAGCGGCAGCGGGTTGGCCCGGCCGTTGGAGCTGGCCCCGCTGGTGGCGCCGTGCGACGTGCCGGCCAGGAACATCCGCATGTCCGGGCTCCACAGCCGGTTCAGCACCGCGTCGCGGATGCCGTTGGCGCTGGCCGCCATCTGGTCGACCTTTGCCTGGTCGGCGCCGGCGATCTGGTACAGCTGGCGGGCGGCGTCGAAGTCGCCCCACACGTACGCCGACTCGGGACGCTCGATGGTCCGCGCACCGGGCGCGCCGCCGTTCGCCTTCGGGAAGCCGAAGGTGATGGCGTCGGCGTCGTTGCCCGGCATGTAGTTGGTGTCGTACGCGATCAGGTTGTCGTCGTTGCCGTCGTAGTGCTCGAGCTGGCCGACGCCGTCGCCCTCGAAGTACTTGGCGAACTTGGTGGCGACCTCCGTGCCGCCGCCGTGCACGTTGTACGCCTCGAGCCCGGCCGTACCGATGTACTGCGAGTAGTGGTTGTTCCAGCTCGTGTGGCCGGGGCTGTCCAGGAACGCCGAGGAGCCGGAAAGCTCACCGATGTTGAGGATCTGCCCGTACGGCAGGTATGGCGTGCGCAGCCACTTGGTGTCCTGCAGGTGCATCGGCTGGGTCAGCGCCACGGCGTTCTGGTAGAGGTTCACCCCCTCGATCGTCGTGGGGTACTGGTAGGCGTAGCCGGACGCGTTCGCGTCGAGGCTGTTGTAGCGCTCGCCCCACCAGCGGTAGACGATCGCCTTCTCCAGGGCCGGGTCGGGGACGTCGATGTACGGGACGTCCTGCGCCCACTGGCGGTTGAACGCGGTGATGCCGGTGCGGACCGCCTCGGCGGGCGACAGCGCGGCGTAGCTGTTGTACGCCTCCACGGTCTTCGGGAGCGTGGCCGAGGAGACCGCGCCGACGACCGAGAGGGACAGCGAGCCACCGGCCGGGACGGTGACCTCGCGGTCGAGGTTGGTACCGGTACGGGTGAACCCGCCACCGGTGAGGCTCGTCCGGATCGTGTCCCATGCGGTGTCGACGAGCCCGTTGTTGGAGCCGCTGGTGATGGTGCGGGTCCCGGT
The DNA here is from genome assembly GCF_011764545.1 of Phytohabitans flavus. GTDB lineage: Bacteria > Actinomycetota > Actinomycetes > Mycobacteriales > Micromonosporaceae > Phytohabitans > Phytohabitans flavus. The sequence goes on from NZ_AP022870.1 coordinate 4,618,849, forward strand.
GAGCTCGGCCGTGCCCTGGCCGGCCTGGGTGGCCAGCGGGGAGGCGGCCCGCACGGTGAAGGTCGCCGCGGCCTCGCCCGGGTTGTTGAACGTGATGGCGGTGACCGCGACGTTGTCGTACGTCATGAACTTCGTCAGGTCAGCGGTGACACCGGTCGTGCCGATGTTGTAGCGGCTCTTCGCGTGGCTTGGCGCGTTGAACCGGTTCGCGTTGACCTCGCTGACCGTCTGCCCAGGAACGGTCACGGTGTACAGGTTGCCGAGGTTGTTGGGGCCACCCACGTACGCGCTGCCGGCGAAGCCCATGGTGGTGAAGTTGTTGTTGCTCGCGCCCCGCATGTAGAGGGAACGGCCGCGGGTCATCAGCACCGCCGACCCGATCGCGCCCTGTACGCCGAGAACGCGGTCAAGGTAGTAGTCGGTGCCGCCGGCCGCCAGGTCCTTCTCGAAGATGGACTGCTGCATGCTCGACGCGGTGAATGGCACGCCGGGCTTGAGCTGGTTGACGACGTCGCCGGTGTTGCTGTAGGTCGGGTCTCCGATGTCCATCACGTGGTTCAACCCGTCGGTGTAGACCCCGACGTCGCCCTCGTTGCCGGGGATGATGGGGCTGGCGGCCTGCGCGGAGGACGGCAGACCAACAGCTCCTCCCACGACCAGCGCGGTTAGAGCGACCCAGACGGTCCCTCTCCTCACGCGTCTACGACTCATGTCGTTTCCTTCCTCATATCGGTGGGGTGAGTGAAGCTAGCTGGGAGTACGCGTGTGAGCGCTAACACGAGGCCGCCGATCATTGGGCGGCGAGCCATACGCGCATCGTCGAGGGGCCGCGGTTGGCCCACGCGTGGTACTCCACAAGCGGCACCTCGGCGAGCTGCTCTCCCCGGACCGGGGTGGCCTCGCTCAGGTCGGTGCGATACGGCCAGTCGTTCTCGTGCGGGTGCACGTGCCAGCCGCGGACGGTGACCCGGCCGTCGACGAGGCGGGGCGGCTGACTGGTGTCGACCCGCAGCGCCTCGACATTCTCGACGCCCGGTACGTCCACGGACTCCAGGGCGAACACGACCGGGCCGCGCTCGACCGCGACGCAGCCGCGGACGGCGTCGATGCGCGGATCGGGGTACGTGAACCGCGGCGCCAGCGGCAGTGAGAGGACGACCTCGTCGCCGCGCCGCCAGGTCCGGCGCTCGGTGACCACGCCCGGGGCGACCGGCCGGGGCTGCCCGTCCACGGTCAGCGTCGCGCCCTCGGCCGCCCAGCCGGGTACCCGCAGCGACAGCGCCCAAGGGGTCTCGTCGTCGCTGTCGACGCGCACCCGGATCTCGCCGTCGCGCGGGTAGTCGGTCTCCACCGTCACGCACAGCCGCCGCCCGTCGGCACGGCTGTGCTCCACGGGCCCCGGCACGTACTGGTGCAGCTGAAGGCCCTCGTCGTCGACCGTCGCGACGTACGCGGTCAGGCTGGCGAGCGTCCGGGCCACGTTCGTCGGGCAGCAGGAGACCTCGAACCAGGGCGCCCGCAGCGAGGCGGCGGCGCGCAGGCTCGGCCGGTCGGCGTCGGGGACGGCACCCAGCTCCCGTCGGTGCAGTGTGTTGGCGTAGAAGAAGCTCCGCCCGTCCGCCGCGGGCGAGGTCGACACGACGTTGAAGAGCGTCCGCTCGATGAGGTCGGCGTACCGGGGGTCGCCGTCGGCGAGCAGCAGCCGCCAGGCGAGCATCACCGAGCCGATACCGGCGCAGGTCTCCGAGTAGGCGCGGTCGGGCGGCAGCACCCAGTCGGGGCCGAACGCCTCGTCCTGGTGGCGGGAGCCCTGCCCGCCGGTGACGTAGGTCCGCCGCCGCACCGCGTTCGTCCACTGGTTGCGGATGGCGTCGAGCAGGCTGGCGTCCTTCAGCTCGACCGCGACGTCGACCGCGCCGGCCGCTAGGTAGTTCGCGCGCACCGCGTGTCCACGTAGGACAGTCGCCTGCCGGACCGGCATCTCGTCCTGGAAGTACTCCCGGCCGTACTCCACGTCACTGAGCCGGCCGTGGCCGCGCCGGTCGACGAAGAGCGCGGCCTGGGCGAGGTAGCGGTCGTCCTCGGTGACCCGGCCGAGCTCCACCAGCGCGGTCTCGATCACCGGGTGCCCGCAGATGCCGTCGATGCCTTCCGGACCGAACGTGTCGCAGATGTTGTCCGCGGCCCGGCGAGCGACCTCCAGCAGCCCGTCGTCGGCGCCGGGACGGGTCCGGGCACGGGCCACGCCGGCCTGGAGCAGGTGCCCGATGCAGTAGATCTCGTGGCCCCACTCAAGGTCGGACCAGCGCGGTGCCTGCCCCGGCCGGCCGAACTTCGTGTTGAGGTATCCGTCGGACGCCTGCGCCGCGGCCACCCGGGCCACGATCGCCCGGAACCGCGATTCCAGAGCCTCGTCGTCGCTCCGGCCGATCTCCCACGCCAGCGCTTCGAGAAACTTGTAGATCTCGGAGTCGGAGAACTCGCGCCCGCGGCGCTCGGCGGCCAGGTCGCCGCCGGTCGCGACGAGGTCGAAGTTGCGGATCCAACCTTCGCGCTCCAGCCAGTGCTCGATGTGCGCGAGGCTCGCGACGGCGTTGACCGACTGCCGCTCGGCCCAGTATCCGCCGGTGATCCGTACGTCGCCCAATCCGAGCGGCCGGAGCCGCCCGCGGATCGGCAGGACAGGTGCCGCGGGTGCGGTGGCTTTCATGCTCAGCCTTTCAGCGCGCCGGACATGAAGCCGCGCACGTAGTGACGTTGAAGCAGGAGGAACAGGATGATGCACGGCAGGGCGAGGATGACGACGCCCGCTTCGGTGGCCCCGTAGTCGACGACACCTTGGACCTGGCCGCGCAGGTTCGACACGGCGAGCGGGAGGGTCATGCGCTCGGTGTCGTTGATGAGGATGAGCGGTGCCATGAAGTCGTTCCACGCGGCGAGGAAGGAGAACAGGCCGACGGTGATCAGGCCGGGCTTCACCGCGGGCAGGAGGATCCGCCACAGCAGGCCCCACGTCGAGCAACCGTCCACTGTGGCCGCCTCGTCCAGCTCGCGCGGTACCGCCTCGAAGGAGATGCGCATCAGGAACGTGGAGAACGGCAGCTGGAACATCGTGAGCACGAGCGCCACGCCGACCAGCGAATTTTCCAGGCCCACCTCGTTCAGCAGCACGTAGAGCGGGATCAGCAGCGTCGCGTACGGCACCATCAGGATCGCGAGCGTGAGCAGGAAGAGGAAGTTCCGGCCCGGAAACTTGAAGCGCGCGAAGGCGTACCCGCCGAGGAGCGAGATCGCCAGCGTCAGCGCGACCGTGAGCAGGGAGACGAACGCCGAGTTGAACAGGTACCGCCAGATGCCGGCCTGGTAGTTGGCGAGCGTCTCGTAGTTGCCGAAGCCCCAGCCGTCCACCTGGTTGGTGGCGGCCTGCGGAGAGACCGAGGCGACCGCGGTCCAGACGAGTGGGGCCACGAAGATCAGGCCCACCGCTCCGCTGAACACCCAGTAGGGCATGCGCAGCGCGATGCCGGCGAAGGTGACACCGGGCTTCCGTTTGCGGCTGGCCGGGGCTCGACCGGCTTTCTGCGCTCCGCCGGTGGCGGTCTGGGTGGAACGGGACATGACGGCCATGCGTCAGCTCTCCTCGGACCGGAAGGCGCGCAGTTGGAACGCGTTGATGATGATCAGGGCGACCAGCACGATGACGGAGATGGCCGCCGCGACGCCGAGGTCGTTCTGGCCCTGGAACGCCACCGAGTAGATGAGCTGCACCACGGTGATCGTGCTGTTGTCCGGGCCGCCCTTGGTCAGGATGTAGAACTGCTCGAAGGCCAGCAGCGAGCCGGTCACGCAGAGCACGGTGGTCAGCGCGAGCGTGGGGCGCAGCAGCGGCAGGGTCACCCGCCAGAAGGTCTGCCAGCGGCTGGCGCCGTCCGAGCGGGCCGCCTCGAAGACGTCCGCCGGGATGCCTTGCAGGCCGACGAGCATGAGGACCATGTAGAAGCCGGCGTACCGCCACACGATCAGGAAGGTCGTCGACAGCAGTGCCGCCGTCGGCGAGCCGAGGAAGTCGAAGCCCCAGCTCTCCATCAGCGGCGCGAGCGGGCTCGCGTACGGCGAGTAGAACACGTAGAACAGCAGCGACGCCGAGGCCAGCCCGAGTGCGCTGGGGATCAGGAACGACGCGCGGAGCAGGTTGTTCCACCGGCTCGACTCCTGCACCAGCAGGGCCAAACCCAACCCCAGGACCAGCAGCAGTACGGTCGCGAGCACCGTGTACTTGACGGTGAACACCACGGAGTCGGTGAAGAAGCGGTGGTCGACCGCCTTCACGAAGTTGTCCGGAGCGTTGAACCCCTGGTCGCCGGTGAGCAGCGGCCATCTCGACACCGACATCTTCACGACGAGCCCCAGCGGCACGACGAACAGCGCCACCACGAAGACGGCCGTCGGTGTCGCGTAGAGCCAGCCGAGCAGGGCATGCCGGCCACGGGGTCGCGCACGGCCCCGCGTGGCCGTATTGGCGCTCATGGGAACCTCTCGTTCGTTCGGCGGAAGGGCTATTGGGGTGCGGGCGGGTGCCGGGCATCGGGCACCCGCCCGCACGTTGGTCTACTGCTGAAGTACCGCGGTGATCTCTTCGTTGTCCTTCTGCAGATCGCCCTTGCCGTTCAGCACCTGGTTGCGCACGAGCGTCAGCCACGGGCTGTTCGGCGCGTTGAACGCCTGCTGGAAGTTCAGCGCGACAGGGGTGTCACCCTGGCCGGCCACCTGGTTGATGGTCACCAGCCGCGGGTCCGCCGTGGCGTACTTGTTGCTCGCCAGGTCGGCACGGGACACCACGTCCTTGTTCTTCGCCAGCACCTCGACCTGGGCGTCCTCGGACATCATCCAGCTCAGGAAGTTCCAGGCCTGAGCCGCCTTCTTCGAGTCCTTGGAGACACCGATGCCGTCACCACCGACGAAGGTGGAGGCACCGCCGCCGGGGCCGGGGATGCCGGAAACGCCGGCCTCGAACGGGGTCGAGGAGAGCAGCGTCGCCGGGTAGAACATCAGACCGACCTTGCCCTCGGTGAACGCGGCCGTCCACGTAGGACCGGTCTCGCCCGCCGAGGAGGGCAGCACCGCGCCGGACTTCCACAGGTCAGCCCAGGTGCTGTACACCTTCTGGGCGGTGTCGTCGGCGAGCTTGGACTCCTTGCCGTCCGGGCTCATCACCTCGGCGCCGCCGGCCCACATGGACGGGAACCAGGTGAAGACCAGGCACCCACCGCAGTTCAGGCCGGCCGCGGTGCCGTAGACGCCGTCCTTCTTCAGGGCCTGGATCTTCTTGGCCGCGTCGGCGTACTCCTCGAGCGTCGTCGGGCCCTTCTCCGGGTCCAGTCCGGCGTCCTTGAAGAGCTGCTTGTTCCAGAACAGCATCGACAGGTCCAGCACGAACGGCAGTACGTGCGGCTTGCCGTCCAGCGTGCCGGCCGACAGGTGGCCCTTGTTGATCTGGTCCTTGAACGACAGGCCGTTGATGTTCGAGCTGAGGTCCTGGAACAGGCCCTGGCTCACCCAGTTCGGCACGTACACGATGTCCGCGGCGAACAGGTCCGGCAGGCCGCCGGAGCCGGCCGCCGCACCCACCTTGGCCACGTAGTCGTCGTTGGGTACCACGGTCAGGCTGACCTTGTTCTGGTGGCTCGCGTTGTACGCGTCCACCAGCAGCTTCGCCTGCTTCTCCAGCGGTGCGCGGGTCCACAGGGTCAGCTCGCTGCCGTCGTCGACCCCGTTGGGGCCGGCCTGGGCCGCGTCCGTACCGCCGCCTCCGTCGTCGCCGCCGCACGCCGCCACGGCGAGCACAAGCGTCGCCGCGAGGGCCCCGGCCAGCGACCGCAGGGCGGACCGCCTGCCCAAGGTTCTTCTCATTTGGTTGTCCTCCTCAGGTTTATGGGTCTTCGTTTCGTTTCGATCGGGCTGCCTACAGCCGCTGTGCCAGCCGGTGGTAGGCGCTGTTCCAGCGGAGGCGGTCGGCGAACGAGCGGTGTTCGGTCGTCGAGTCGATCATGGCAAGCTCGATCCCGGCCATCTCGGCGAAGTCGGCGAGTGCCTCTCGGCCGACCGCGGTGCTGAGCACGGTGTGGTGCGGCCCGCCAGCGAGCAGCCAGCACTCGGCCGACGTGGCGAGGTCGGGGCGGGGCTTCCAGACCGCGCGGGCCACGGGCAGCCGCGGCAGCGGCTCGTCCGGCTCCACGAGGTCGATCTCGTTGGCGGTCAGGCGGAGGCGGCCACCAAGGTCGGCGAGGCCAACCACGATCCCTGGGCCGGGCGCCGCGGTGAAGACCAGGCGGACCGGGTCTTCGCGGTCGCCGATCGACAGCGGGTGGATCTGGAGGCTCGGCCGGTCGCCGGCGATGCTCGGGCAGACCTCGAGCATGTGCGCGCCGAGGACCTTCGGCTCGCCGGGCCCGAAGTGGTAGGTGTAGTCCTCCATGAACGACGTGCCGCCGGGCGCGTCGCCGGCCACCACCTTGAGGATCCGCAGCAGTGCCGCGGTCTTCCAGTCGCCCTCGCCGCCGAACCCGTAGCCGTCGGCCATCAGGTTCTGCACGGCGAGGCCGGGAAGCTGCCGCAGCCCGCCCAGGTCCTCGAAGTTCGTGGTGAAGGCCCCGAAGCCGCCGTCTTCGAGGAACTGCCGGAGGCCGATCTCGATCCGTGCGCCGTACCGCAGGGACTCGTGCCGCTCGCCGCCACGCCGCAGCTCCGGGGCTACGTCGTAGCGCTCTTCGTACTCGCCGACCAGCTTGTTCACGTTAACGTCCGCAACCTCGTCAACGCTCGCGACCAGCGCGTTTACCCCGTACCCGTTGACCGAGACGCCGAGGGTCGCCTGCGCGCCGACCTTGTCGCCTTCGGTCACCGCGACGTCGCGCATGTTGTCGCCGAAGCGCGCCAGCTTCAGGGACCGGGCGGCTCGCCAGCCGGTCGCCGCGCGGGCCCAGATGCTGATCCGCTCGCGCACGGCCGGGTCGCCGGCGAAGCCGACCACGGTCTTGCGGGCCACGCCCAGCCGCGACTGCACGTACCCGAACTCGCGGTCGCCGTGCGCGGCCTGGTTGAGGTTCATGAAGTCCATGTCCAACTCGGACCAGGGCAACGAGCGGTTGGCCTGCGTGTGCAGGTGCAGCAACGGCTTGCCCAGCGCCGACAGCCCGGCGATCCACGCCTTCGCCGGGGAGAACGTGTGCATCCAGGCGATGACGCCGACGACCGCGTCGTCAGTGGTGGCGTCGAGCAGGGTGCGGCGGATCGCCTCGGCCGTGGTGAGGACCGGCTTCCACACCAGACGCGGCCCCGCCCCAAGCCGGCCGCGACCGACTGGCACACGTCGCGCGACTGCTCCGCGACCTGTTCGAGCACCTTCTCCCCGTACAGCGACTGGCTTCCGGTCAGAAACCAGATCTCCGCCGGCTCTTCCGCGATGCCCACGACGGCCCACCCGCCTCTTCCTCGTTCCGAAAACCTTTTCGGAGGATTCTGGCCGGCTGTTACGGTCGTGTCAACAGTTGATTTCCACGCCCTGGTGAAGATCCATCGACTCGCTTCACCTCACGCCGGTTGCGGGCCGAAACATCGAAATGTTTTCGATGATCACGGAGAGTCAGCAAGATCCAGCCGCGGCCTGCGCGCGGCCGCGCGGCGCGACTCAGCCGACGGGCGCGGTCGAGTCGCGCATCACGACGCGGCCCGGATACTGCTCCGACGTGGGCGGATCCCCGCCGTCGATAGCGGCGAAGAGATGCCGGCCGGCGACCGCGCCGAGGCGTTCGAGATTCATGTCGATGCTCGTCAGGCGCGGCCGGGAGTGGGCGGCGATGGCGTCCCAGTTGTCGAACCCGATCACGGAGATCGCATGGGGCACATCGCGCCCGAGGTCACGCAGGGTCTCCAGGACGCCCCGCGCGATCTGGTCGCTGCCGCAGAAAATGGCGTCCACCTCGGGGTGCTGCTCGACCACGATGTGCGCCGCGGCCCTCCCCAGGTCTCGTCCCACGACCCGTAGTACGGCTTGCCGCCGAGCATGGTCAGGCCCGCGTCGGTGAGCGCGGCGGCCGCACCCTCGGCTCGGTCCCGGGCCGCCGCGAAGCCGGGCTCGCCGGTGACGTGGGCGATGTTGCGCCGGCCGCAGGCCAGGAGGTGGTCGATGGCGAGCCGGCCGCCGCCAACGTTGTCGACGGTGATGGAGATGTCGCCCGGGTCGGCCGAGGGGGCGTAGACGTATACGACGGGTACCGGGATGGTGCCAGCCAGTGGCGGCCGGGGGTCGGTGTCGGACCCCACGACGATCAAGCCGTCGACGCGCCGGGAGAGCAGGGCACGGACGTGGTACGCCTCGCGGATCGCGTCGCCGCGCGCGTCGCAAAGGAAGACCGAGACCTGCCCGGCCCCGAAGGCGTCCTCCGCGCCCATCAGGATGGGGATCGAGAACCGGCCCTCCAGGTCGCTCGTGAGCAGGCCGACCGTGCCGGTACGGCCGCCGAGCAGGGCGCGGGCGAGGGCGTTCGGCGCGAAGGAGAGCAGCTCGGCGGCCTTGAGCACGCGGGCCCGGGTGGCCGCCTTGACCTCGTCCCGGCCGTTGATGGCCTTGGACGCGGTGGCCACCGACACCCCGGCGAGCTTCGCGACATCGGTCAGCGTAGGTGCCCGGTTGGCGGGCACCTCTGGCTCAGTACTCATCTGACGCTCCCCTCAGCGACCGACCCCCGGCCGCTCCCGGTAGCGCCTTGACGATCACCTCCTACGACAGTACCGTCCTGAAAACCTTTTCGCCGAAGCCCCACCGCCGGCCTCCGGCCGTCACGCAGCGCCAGTCAGGTCCACAGTGGAAGCGGACACCGGTGACCGGCGCGGGCCGGAGCCCGCGCCGGGGTCGGCTCAGCGGCGGCGCTTGAAGACGCTCTTGGGGATGTGGCCGGTCACGACCTGGGTACGGTCGACGACCTCGGCGTTGTGGTAGTTGACCGCGATCGAGGCGAACGAGTACGCCTTGGGGACGGTCAGGCCCTGGGTCGTGACGAGGAAGTCGACGGTCTTCTCGACCGCGAACCGCATGGCCCGGTCGAGGTCCCAGTGGATGCCCATCATGATCCAGTAGTCGTCGTTCTCGGCCCACGGCAGCTCGGTCACCGTGTTCTTGATCAACGAAATGCGGAAGGTGCCGGAGAGCGAGTGCTCGATGGCGGTACCGCTGACCTCGCCGTCGCCCTGGCAGCTGTGCGGGTCACCCATGAAGATCTGCGCGCCGGGCTGGAAGACCGGCAGGTAGAGCGTCGTACCCGCGATGAGGTCGCGGCAGTCCATGTTGCCGCCGAACTTGCCCGGAGGCGTCGAGTTCTGCACGCCGGTGGCGGGCGGCGGGGCGTCCTCGGTGTTGCCGATGAACTCGCCCGTGGGCGAGGCGACCGCGATGATGCCCATGAACTTGTTGGTCGGGATCTTGATGTCGTCAGAGAAGAAGACGACCTCCTCACCGCGGTACATGCCGGTCCGGTACATGTGGGTACGGACGTCGGGCCAGACACCGGCCGGCATGCCCGGCGGGATCTGGGCGGGGATGTCGAGGCCCACGTCCCCCTCGCGCCAGCCGGGGTAGAAGTTGGCCATGACGCCGCCGGTCGGCGCCGTGCCGTTGAAGCCGTAGGGCACCCGGGTGTCGATGTCGAGGATGTCGATCGCGACGGTGTCGCCCGGCTGGGCGCCCTGGACGTAGATCGGACCGGTCAGGATGTGCCCGCCGTACTGCCGGTTGGTCGCCTGCCGCTCGGGGATGGTGTCCCAGAACGACAGCGCGTCGGGCAGCACCTCGTGCGGCTTGACGCCGAAGGCGCCGAAGTAGTCGCGGGGGTTGACGGACGAGTTGGTGAGGCCCTGCTGGGAGAGGGTGTCGACGCGGACGGTCTCGCCCGATCTCATCGTGAGGGCCGGCTCCCAGCCGATCGGGAAGCCGCCCCAGTGCAGGTGGTCAGGGGTGGACTTGAGGTGGTGCTTCCACTTGGGCTTAGAGCCGCCCTTATGAGCCTGGGCAGGGGCGGCTACGGTGGCGGTACCGGCCGCGACGGTCGCGGCAAGACCCGCGGTCAGTACGCTCCGCCGGCTCGCCGAGCTCCAGTGGTTGGTGGACATGCAGAACCTCCATCGCTACAAGGGCACGGCAGGTCCGAACGCCGCTGATCGGACGCGTCCCTCCGATGATCAAGGTGGGTGGGGTTCACCGTCGCGGTGCGCTGTTTCGGGTGCGTGACGATCTTGCAAATCCGGTGTGCCGCCAATCGAGAAGCACACCAAAGTAGCGGCCCGGATCGCCTTCCGGCCGCAGCGCCGCCAACTCGCCGGCTCGTAGCGTCTGGGCTCGTGACGGTCAGTCTGCACGCGCCATCCGGACCCGTGGCCCCGGCGGAACGGGCGCTCGGTCCGGACCTGGCGCGCGGTTTCATGCTGCTGTTCATCGCGCTGGCCAACTCGCACTACTTTCTGAGCGCCCCGGTGGTGCTGGGCGGGTACCCGCAGGACGGCTCGGCGCTCGACTCGGCCGTCACCTGGCTGATCGCCACCTTTGTGGACGGTCGGGCGTTTCCGATGTTCGGGCTGCTGTTCGGGTACGGCGTCGCGCAGATCGTGCGCCGGCAGGCCGAGCGCAAGCCCAGCGCCGTCCGCCTACTGCTCTGGCGGCGGGCCGCCGTACTCGTGGTCGTGGGCCTGCTGGACGCGCTGCTGTTCTTCGTCGGCGACATCCTGGCCATGTACGGCGTGCTGCTGTTCGTGGGCGCGTGGCTGGTACGCGTACGGGACCGCTGGCTGCTGACGATCGCGCTGGGCTTCATGGTGCTCGTCTCGATGCCCAGCCCGGACTCGATGTCGATCAGCCCGAACGGGCCGGACGCGTCGATGCTCCCGCCGGACGTGATCACGATGATCGTGGAGCGGGTACCGATGGCGCTGTTCGTCGCCGGGCTGGGCCCGTTCGGGTTCATGTGCCCGTTTCTGATCGGCCTGTGGGCGGGCCGCCGGCGCATCCTCGAGCAGCCCGAGCGGCACCGTACGCTGCTGCGCGTCACGGCCGTGGCCGGGATCGGCATCGCGGTGCTCGGTGCCCAGCCTGTCTCGCTGATGCTCGCGGGCGTGGTGGCGCCCCCGGACCAGTCGACGCTGGACCTGCTGGGCCCGCTGCACGACAGCAGCGGCGTCCTGGGCGGTTTCGGGTACGCCGCCGTGCTGGCCCTCATCGCGGCCCGGCTCGGCGCCCGCCGCGGGCCGGTGGTCGACGCGATCGCCGCCACCGGCCAGCGGTCGATGACCTGCTACCTGATGCAGTCGCCGGTTTGGGCGCTCATCTTCACGCCGTTCCTGCTCGACCTGTCCGGCCCGCTCGGCGTCACGAGCATGGCGCTGCTGGCCACCGCCACTTGGGTGCTCACTGTGGTGGCGGCCGACCAGATGCGCCGAGCCGGCCGCCGAGGCCCGTTCGAGCAGCTGGTCCGCCGCGTCACGTACGGCAGGACAGGCCCTAGCGGCCGGCGGCTGCCTGCTTGATCAGGTCGGCGGCCACGGCGGGCTGGGAGACGTAGATGGAGTGACTGCCGGTGGCCTCCACCACGGTCGAGCCGGCCCGCTCGGACATCATCCGTTGGGCCGGCGGCGGGACCATCCGGTCCTCGGTGGAGATCAGGTACCAGCTCGGCTTCGCGCGCCACGCCGGCTCGTTGATCGCCCCGCTCAACGCGTCCACGCCCCACGGGACCTGGGCGTCAGCCATGAACGCGGCCTGCGCGTCCGGGAGGTCCCCGGCGAACGCCTCCTGGAACTTGTCCCGGTCCAGGAACAGGAAGCCGTCGGCCGGAGGCAGGATCGGCGGCGTCGGCGCTCCGGGCGGCGGGTTGGCGATGAGCGTGTTCACCGACTCGCCCTGGTCCGGCACGAACGCCGCGATGTACACGAGGGCGGTCACCTGCGGATGGTTGCCCGCCTCGGTGATCACCGCACCGCCGTACGAGTGCGCGACAAGCACGGTCGGGCCGGTCTGGCGGTCGAGGACCACCCGGGTGGCCTCGACGTCGCCGGCGAGCGACACCGTCGGGTTCTGGACGATGCTCACCTGGTAGCCGTCCTGCCTGAGCAGGTCGTAGACGCCCTGCCAGCCGGATCCGTCCACGAAGCCGCCGTGCACGAGCACGACATTTGACGCCGCTGGTGAAGTCACGAGCTGAGTGTGGACCTGAGCGAGGGTACGGCGGCGGACATCCCGCTCGATTGGGTTAAATGACTCATGAGGTGACTGGTGGCCTCATCCCAGGGATGCGACCTGGACCCCCAGCTTGCCCAGCGTGCCGTTGCTGAACCCGGCCAGGGCGGGCGGCAGCTCCGCGAGCGGCAGCGTCCGCCCGACCGGTACCCGCAGCCGGCCGGCGGCCACCTCCCGGGCCAGGCGGTCGAGCACGTCCCGGCTGGGATCGGCCATGACGGACGTGCCGGTGATGTCGCGGCGGGGCAGTCCCGCCGGGTCGAGGTGCAGCGCGGACACGATCCGGCCACCCGGCCGCAGCAGCTCGGCCAGGGCCACCCCGTCGCCGGCCAGATGGGCGACCGCGTCCACCCCGCCCGGCGCGAGGTCGCGGAGTTGGGCCGCAAGGTCCGCGCCGTGGTCGATGTCATGCGCGGCCCCCAGCCCGCGCACGTGTCCGGCCGATGCCGGCGGCGCGGTCGCGATCACGGTCACGCCACGGTCGGCGAGGAGCTGGACCGCGAACGCGCCCACCCCGCCGGTCGCCCCGCTCACGAGTACCGTCTCGCCCGGCTTCGCGGCCAGACTGTCGACCACCGCGAGTGCGGCCGCGCCGGCAAGCCCGAGGGCGGCCGCCGCCGGCTCGTCGAGACCGGGAGGCACAAGTGCGATACCGCTGCCCGCCGCCGTTGTCAGGTATTCGCCGAAGCCGCCGCCGTCGGTCGGGTTGGCCTTCGCCACCACACCGAAGACCGGATCGCCGGGGGCGAACCCGGAGACCCCTCCCCCACGGCCGCCACCATGCCCGCGAAGTCCTTGCCCAGGACGATCGGGAACCTGTGCTCGAAAATGCCCCGTAGCGCGCCAGCCGCCAACAGGCGGTCGAAGCCGTTCACCGAGGAGGCGGCCACCCGCACCTTCACCTCGCCCGGACCGGGTACCGGCTCGGGAAGCTCACGCAGGCTGGGCGCCAGGCCGAAGTCGTCAATCACCACTGCGTACATGACTCAGATCTTCGCCAATAGGTGCGTGCCGGAAAAGACGGCACATTGCCCGCCGTAACGCACATCTGTGTGCGCTGCTGTGCTTTCCTCACGTGCCCGGCCGATGCGCGATCCTTGGGAGCATGACTGAGCTCCAGACCCGTCCGGACGAACGCTGCGAGCTGCGCGAGGTACTCGACCGGGTGGGCGACCGCTGGAGCGTGCTCGTGATGTCCCTGCTGAGCGAGGGCCCCCGGCGCTACTCCGACCTGCGCAGGAGCAGCCAGGGCATCTCCCAGCGCATGCTGAGCCTGACCCTGCGCGGCCTGGAACGCGACGGCCTGGTCACCCGTACGGTGCGCCCCACCACGCCGCCGCAGGTGAGCTACGAGCTGACGGCCGCCGGGCACGCGCTGCTGGCCGAGGTCACGTCGCTGCTCCGCTGGGCGGAGCTGCACCTCCGCCACGTGGCGGAGAGCCGCCGCCGTTTCGACCAGACCCATGCCGCGCGTGCGCGTTTGTCCTCAGTAGACGTTCCACTCGGGACGGACTGATACGTCGGGAAACCGACTGCTGGACCGGCAACACCCGGCAACTCACCGGAGGTTCCGGGCCGGAGCGGGTCCACCGCGGCGCCATCGACCGCACCGTTACCACGTCCGCATCACGTGGTGCGGGACGGATCGATGGAATGGAGCCAACGTGCGACTCACTCACAAGAGGGGAGCGCTGCTGCTGGCGATCGCCACCGCGGTCGCGGTCGGTGCCTCGGCGGCACCCGCCGCCGCCAGCAGCGAAGCGGCCGACGCCGGCCGACCGGTCGAGGCCGCGCCCGGGCTGACGGAGGACGCCCGGGTGCTCGGGCCGGACCCGGAGAGGGCGCTGCGGGCGTACTGGACCGAGGAGCGGATGGCGTCGGCCGAGCCGGTCGCGCTGCCGGCACTGACCCGGGAGGAGCTCGAGCGCCTGGAGCAGCCGACGGTCGGCGAGCCCGGCCTGGTCACCCCGCAGGACACGCGTCCCGGCAACCGCGTCCCCGAGCAGTCCGCCATCGGCGACATGGCCGCGCCTTGGCCGTTCCGCGGTGACGCGCCGGCCACGACGGTGGGGAAGGTCTTTTTCTACGACGTCACGGAGAAGAAGAACAAGACCTGCTCGGCGGCGGTGGTGGACTCCGAGGGCCGCAACCTGCTGTGGACCGCGGGGCACTGCGTCCACGGCGGTAAGAACAGGACCTGGCACCAGAACTGGGTCTTCAAGCCGCACTACCAGAACGGCACCGACTGGACCTACGGCGTCTGGTACGCGACGTGGATGGGCACCTGGTCGAAGTGGAGCGGCAGCTCCAACTCCAACTTCGACTTCGGTGCTGTACAGGTCGCCCGCAACGGATGGGGCCAGAACATCGTCGACGTGACCGGCGCACAGGGGATCGCCTGGAACTACCCGCCGAACCAGTACGTGCACAACTTCGGCTACCCCGGTGAGTACCCGTTCAACGGTCAGATCCTGCGCTACTGCCACGGATCGCAGTTCGACAACCACCACCCGGGGATCGGCATGATGTGCAACATGAACGGCGGCTCCAGCGGCGGCCCTTGGCTGGGCTGGTTCAACGGCTGGAACGGCTGGATCAACGGCAACAACGCATTCAAGATCACGCTCGACCCCACCCGGATCTACTCGCCGTACTTCGGCAACGAGGTCCTCTCGCTCTACAACACCATGCGCTGGGCCTGATCCTCGCGCGTGCCCGGGGCCTGTCTCCTGAGACCAGGAGGCAGGCCCTCGCGGCGCATCCAGTGATGTCGGGTTGTCGATGTATCACGCGGCTCGCGAGGGGCGCGGCTCGCGGCGGGGCTCGGGCAGCGGGAGCTGGCCAGCCGCTTAGGGCTCAGCGGACGGGCGATCCGCGACCTGGAGCGGGGCGTACGCCTACCCCGACCGCACTCGACCCGCGCGGTCGCCGCCGCGCTCGCGTTGGCCGGCGACGACCTCCGGGCCTTCCTCGCGACGCCACGCCCCGCCCCTGTCTCGGCCCCATCAGGCGCGCCAGGGCCCGCCGAAGGGGGCGGTGCCGCCGGGCGACCTTGTCGGCCGGGACGAGGAGCTGCGCGCGCTCACGGACCTTGCCACGGGCGCGCGGCACCGGCTCGTCACCATGACCGGGCCGTCCGGCGTCGGCAAGTCACGGATCGTGGCCGAGCTGGGCCACCTCCTGACCCACCGCACCGACCTGGTGGTACGGGCGCTGGACCTGTCCTCGGTGCGCGAACCCGAGCTCGTCGGCGAACTCGTGGCCGCGGCGCTGGACTGTGGCGTTTCGCGCCTCCCACCGGTGGAGCGCGTGGCGGCGCACCTGCGGGACCGGCGGGTCGTGCTCATCCTGGACCGGTACGAGCAGCTCGTCGCCGCCGCGCCGGACCTCACCGCCTTCCTGCGCCGGTGCACGGGCCTGACGCTGGTGGTCACCGGCCAACGCCCGCTCCAGGTGCGGGGCGAGCGCGTGGTACCGCTCCCCCCGCTTACGCCGGACGCGGCGACAGCGCTCTTCACCCGCCGGGCGGCAGCGGTAAACCCGCATTTCACGCTGGCGTGACCCGGCCACCGCGGCGGCGCTGCTGGCGCCGGTCACCAGCTACGGCGCCGCCCGTTCCCCGAGCCGACCCTCGCCATAGCCAGCCGCACGGCCGAGGCCGCGCACGCCGCGCTCGGCGCCGACGGGTTCACCCGCGAGCGCACCCGCGGCACGGGACTCGACCGCGACGGCGTGGTCGCGCTTTGCGGCCGAATCGCGACACCACCCGCGTAGCGCTTACACCCCCGCGCTGGACGCGCATTCGGCGTATCGGCGCACCACGTCATCGGCCCTGTGGAACGCGCGTGCCTCGGCCAAACTCCTGGGAAAGGCAGGCAGTTCGTCGCTCCGGTGCGCGGCAATCCCGTACAGCTTGGGCAGGCGAGGTGGCCGCCCGACCCGCAAGCCGTGATGTATCCCGAGCAGCACAGCCGCGAGGACGCTTTCAGGGCACGCGGACGCGCCCGAAACACGATGCTCGAGGCGCCGCGCCGAAGCGTGCGACGTGCTGGCCGGGATACGGATCGCGACGGAACGGTTGTCCCCGCCCCAGGACACGTTGGACGGCGAGAAGAGCCGGCTCTCCGGGTTGTCCGGACGGTACCGCTCATAGCAGTTTTCCGTCGGGGCGAAGAACACCATCAGGCCCACCATGGTCTCGAGTAGGCCATTGACCGCGTGTGCCGTGGTCGGCGATTCACGATTGTCGTCGCAAGGCGCTTTCTGAAAAACGTTTCGCCCGGTTTCGTCGAGCAGGCAGACATTGACATGCAGACCGCTGCCGGGCCTGTCGGCGAACGGCTTGGAGAGTCGGGACACGGCCGTTCCGTTCGCCCTTGAGCGGGCTTCGAGAACTTCCAGCGCGTACCGGCAGTCCGACAGCAGGTCGGCAAGCTCAGTGCGATGCGGGAGTACCAACTCGTACTGTCCACGGCCCGACTCCGGCTGGAGTCTCGGCGGGAGGGGTAGCTGCGCCGCGAGTTGCGCCTGCGCCTGCCGTACGACAGTCTCAGGTGTCCCGCCGAGGAGGTAGAACTCGAGTTCAAGGCCGACCAGGGCGGTCAGTCCAAAGTCGTCGAGGATCCTGCGGGCCAAGTCCAGCGGTGACGGCAAGGACAGGGTCGCGGCGGACCGACCTTTCACTTCGACCTGCCGGGCTCCGCGGCACTCGGCGTCTCGTCCGGGCCACCGGGCTCCTGCTCGGCCTCAGCCTCGTCGGCCGCCGCGCTCTCGTCTGGGCCTGGCGTCCCTTTTTTGCCACCGGTGGCCGGCGCCTCGCCCTGGCTGGCCCCGTTCTTCGTCGCGTCGGGTGTGGTGCCCTCCGCGCGTGCCGGCTCGGGCGTGGGTGGCTCCGGCACCCGACCGTCCGGCTGGCCGCCCTGCGGCTTCCCGGCGGCGCGCTCGGCACCGGTGTCGTGAGTGTTGGACGCGTCGCCATACGACCGCCCGCGGCGCTCGTCGAGGAGAACACGATGGGCGAGTGCCTTTTCATGGGCACCGAGACGCTCGTAGAGCAGGACGATGTCACGGCGGCGGACGATGTTTTCGTCAGGGACGGCGATGCGGTCAAGCATCGCCAGCGCCTTGTCGAACTGAGCGAGGTTCAGCGCTACCTCGGCATCAAACAGCATCTGCTCGTTGGGAAAGAGTCGGGAGTAGCCGCTACCTTGCGCCTCGTTGGCGAAGGTATCCCGTTTTCTATCGTCACCGCAGGCCGCGTGGCTGACGGCCAACGCATTGGCGGCATTCCAACGGAAACGCTCGGATATCGAGACCCGCGGAAACAGGAAGGGCACCCGACGATGCCACCGGTCGCGCCGGAGGAGCCGCTCCAGCTCGTCGGAGCGGGCGGTCGCCGCTGGAAACTGGCCGGCCCGCAGCAGGCGCAGAATGTATTCGGGCATGAGAATGTACCCCGCGTTGCCACTACCCTCGACGTACCGTGCGAGGAACTCAAGGCTCAACGCGTAGTCTTCGAGCCACACCTCACAAAAGCCCGCGATCTCCAAGAAGTCCTCGGCCGTACCGCGAAGCGGGCGTGACGGCCGCGGCGGCTCCTGACTCTTCCTAGGATCGTCAGGCGTCCCCTTACGGGAGCTGTACTCGAGGTACTCGTACAGGTGCAGGTGCTTGCCTTCCTGCAAGAGCGTGTAAGCGGTCCTCAGGATGCCGCGCACACTTTCGGTCTCGACGAGGATGTCACGCTGGGTGATGACCTCTAGCCACGGGTGGGTCTCGGCGATGGCGTTCAGCTTGGCGCTGAGCTTCTCGGCCTTGTCGACGGTCAGCCCGATCGCCAGCTCCGTCTGGTCCGCGGTGGACTTCCTCAGCTCGTTCATCTGAGTCTGCTGATCCGACGAGAGCCGGTCGACCTTGCCCTCGAGCGATCGCCACCGCTCGACGAAGAGCACGCTCAGGATAAGACCTATCGCGACCGCCACGACCTCTGGCTCCCGCAACAGGCTCACGTTGCTGGAATCAGTCACTGATTCGTAGAGAGAGACGACGAGGGTGACGATGATCAGAATAATCGCGGTCACCAGGCCTGCGGTGACCACTCTTCTCGCCGTGGAATTGTTCTGGCCCAGCATGGCGGTCCCTTGATTCTCTCGAGATCAGTAGTGCATCTTGGCGGCATTGCTTGGGAAGGGGTTACCCCGCTTCGTTCCGCCGTGCTGGCCGGCGAAGAGCGGGTTTTCGTCAAAGCGGCCGGCGAAGAGGCCATCGCTGAGATAGTTCATCAGGCGTAGAATGCGAGCATCCTCGGTCGAGAGCGAAATGATCTGCTGCGTCCGATCCAGCTGGACAAGGTCGAGGGGCGCGTCCTTGCCGATTGCCTCGGCGAGAAGGATGGCTGCCGCATTTCTCGGAACGCCGAAAGTCTGGAATACGCCACAGTTGTTCACCATCGTGGCGTAGTCGCTTGGATAGAGCGACCGAATTTGCGAGTAGTCCTGGAAGAACATCCAGACCTGCAGTCCGTAGCCGCGCATCAGGGTGATGGCCTTTTTAAGCTCGTCGAGAGATCCGAGCTGGGCGCACTCGTCGAGCATGAACAGGGTGCGCTTGCGGGGCTTCGTGCGGCGCTGCACGATCGCACTCAACATCGTGGCCACCCACATCCGAAGCAGGATGGAGTGGGAGAGAAGCTTTGACGGCGGGATGACGATGTAGATCGTGTAGTTGTCGCCGTCCGCTATGAGCGACGGAGAGATGGACGACGTGTTGAGATAGTTGTTCAAAGCGTCCGAAATGTACGGAGTGAGGTAGCTGTGCGCCGTGGACAGGACACCGGAGCGCTCCTTGTCGGCTCGCCGCAAGAAGTCGGCGATCGCACGGTAGGCAAACCGCGAGAGGCTCTTTTTTCCCACGGTATCCAGGATGACGGCGAGATCATAAACGACGTCGTCAGAAAAGAGCATGTCGATGAAGCTCTGAAACCGATGCGGCTCGCCCTTGGATCGCGCGACGTCGAGACTCGCCCCGATGACGCCAGCCAACAGCATCTGGGCGCTCTGATCCCAGAAGCGGTGATCGCCTTCACTCTGTGCGGCATCACTGGCTATGAGAGAGGCCATCATCGTAAGGTCCCCTCGGCGTGCGGACCGAAGCTCTGGATCAGGTCGAACGGATTTAGTTTCGCCCTTTCCACGCCGACCCGCTCAAGCGTTGCGTCGTCGACGGCCTCGAAAGGATCGAGCAGATAGATCTCCTGCCCGAGGACCTGCCGGCGGTAGCGCGCGGTTACGGCGAAATTCTCCCCTTGGGGTCGATCGTGATAATCGGCCCGTCGTAATGCAGAAGGTTCGGAATAATTACTCGCACGCCCTTACCGGCTCCGGTAGGCGCGAAGGAAACAAGATGTCCGTCATGGCGATACTGCTCGACCATCGCCAGATCCGAGAACCGATATCTCTTCTGTGCGGAGGAGAACGGTCGAACCGAGGTCCGGGCGCCCTCCAGTGGCCAACCCAAGAGGAGGGTCGATGCGTCAGTCATATTGGCCATTTCACCGTCACGCCGCGAGGATTCCCTGGAGGAAAACGAGACTACCGACTCGCAGGTAGAGAAGCCACGGCTGTCCGCAATCCGACACAGCCCTACGTATTATCTCTGGCGAAACAGGGCATGAGGTGTCAGTGGGCATCAGCGGGGGAATTTTCTTGATCGCGCTCGGCGCGCTGCTGACGTTCGCGGTCAACGTCGCTCCATCGTGGATCGACCTGAAGGCGACCGGCGTCATCATCATGCTCGCCGGCGGCGCGGTCCTGCTGCTCACGCTCTGGTACTGGCAGAACCGCCGGCGCCGGGTCGCCGCGCAGTACCAGTACCGGTACCAACGCCCGCCACCCGCGCCGCAAGGCCCGGAAGCGCTGTTTCCGCCGCGCGACGCGGGGCGGCCCACCAAGGCCTCGCCCGCCGACCCGCCGTCAACCTCACCGCCGACCGACGGCACCTGATCCGCAGGGCGCTATCCCGTCGACCAAGATGAATGAACGCCTGCGTGATCACATGCGTGCTTAGGGTCATGAGGCATTTGTTGAGAGTTGAACGAGGCCGTATGGCCGTCGTTCTGGGCGCACTCGCGGCATTGATCAGCGCTACTGTTCTGGTCCAGGCTGGCGCCCGATTCGGTGCCGGACCTGGTCAGGAGGTCACCGCGCGGGCCGAGTCGGCGCAGGGGGCCGAGCAGGTGGGCGACGCGTACGCTCGCCTGCCCCTGACGTTCGTCGAAAACCGGGGGCAGGCCGACGGGCAGGTGCGGTACCTCGCCCACGGCAGCCGCTACGGGTTCTACTTCACTCCCGATTCGCTCGCGATATCACTGTTGGAGCGGGACAGCAAAACAGGCGTCAACCTCTTTCTGGACTTCGTCGGGGCCAACCCGGACGTCTCGGTAGCCGCCGCGGACCGGGCCGCCAGCACGGTCAGCTACCTCCAGGCGGACCTGCCGAGCGGCTCCCGCAGCGGCCTGCCGACCTACGGTGAAGTCCTCTACCGGCAGCTCTGGCCCGGCGTGGACATGGCCGTCACCGGCAAGGACGGCGTGCTGAAGTACGAGTTCCACGTGGCGCCCGGCGCACGGATCGACGAGATCCAGCTCGCCTACCGAGGCGCTGGCGGCCTGACCACCGACGGTACGGGCGCTCTCCTCGTCGACACCCCGCTCGGGGTGCTGCGGGACACGCCGCCGGTGTCGTACCAGGTGATCGGCGGCCAGCGCGTGCCGGTCGGGAGCCGCTACAAGGTCGCGGGCGACTCGTACGGCTTCGCGGTCGACGGCCACGACCCGGCACACGGGCTCGTCATCGACCCGGGCCTGGAGTACTCCACGTACCTCGGCGGCTTCGGCAACCAGACCGGTGCGGCGATCGCGGTCGACGCGTCGGGCAGCGCCTACGTCACCGGCTACACCCAGTCCCCCACGTTCCCGACCACGCCGGGCGCGTTCGACCGGACCGGGTCGGCCAGCAACGACCTTGACGCGTTCGTGTCCAAGCTCAACCCGTCCGGTACGGCGCTGGTCTACTCCACGTTCCTGGGTGGAAGCAACTTCGACCAGGGTCGGGACCTGGCGGTGGACGCCGCCGGCAACGCCTACGTGGCCGGCCAAACAAGGTCGTCCACCTTCCCGACCACGAGCAACGCGTACGACCGCACGTTCAATGTGGACACCTGCCCGAGGTGCGGCATCGACCAGTACGACGCGTTCGTGGCGAAGGTGAACCCGACCGGCTCCGGGCTTGTCTACTCGACCTTCCTCGGCGGCTTCGACATCGACGACATCCTCGCCATCGCACTGGACGGCAGCGGTCAGGCGTACGTGGCCGGGCAGACGGCGTCGAGCAACTTCCCGACGACCTCGGGTGCGTTCGACACCACCGCCAACGGCGAGTACGACGGGTTCGTGGCGAAGTTCAACGCCTCCGGCTCGCAGCTCGTCTACTCCACGCGCCTCGGCGGTACGGACAACGAGCTGCCCAGCGCGATCGCCGTCGACGCGGCGGGCAATGCGGTCGTCGGTGGTTCGACAAGGTCGGCCGGCTTCCCCACCACGCCCGGAACACTCCAGCCGGTACACGCCGGCGGGGCGTTCATCGACCTGTTCGACGGCTTCGTCACCAAGGTCGACCCGACGGGCTCGGCCCTCGTGTGGTCCACGTTCCTCGGCGGGGACAAGCCGGAGAGCGTCAGCGAAGTCATCCTCGACGCGTCCGGCAATACCTACATCCTCGGCGGGACGCAGTCCCCGACGTTCCCGACCACGCCGGGCACGTTCGACACAACGTTCGACGGCACAAGCCAGTCGTTCGCCGCGAAGCTGGACCCCAGCGCCTCGACCTTGCTCTACTCGACGTTCCTCGGCAAGGCCAGCGGCGGGTCGGGTGCCCTCACCGAGGACGGCAGCCTCTGGTTCGCCGGCGGCGGGGCACCGGACGCCTTCGTCAGCCCAGACGCCTGGGACCCCCAGTTCAGCGGCGGCGCGTCCGATGCCTACGTGGCGAAGCTGAACCCGGCCGCCACCGCGCTCGACTACGCCAGCTTCCTCGGCGGTACCGACTCGGACGGCGCTTTCGACGTGGCGCTCGACCCGGCGGGGAACGTTTACCTCAGCGGTCGTACCTTCTCGGCGGACTTCCCGACCACCGCCGGCGCCTTCGACCGCGTCTACAGCGGCGACTCGTTCATCCTGGGGTCGGAGGCGTGGATCGCGAAGCTCGCGGTCGGTCCGAACGCTCCGACGCCGCCGCCCTCGCCGCCGGCGATACCCACCGCGCCGGAGCTCGCCAGCCCGGCCGATGCCGCCAGCGTCGCCCAGCCGGTCGCGTTCGACTGGAACGACGTGGACAACGCCGCGTCGTACACGATCCAGGTGGACGAGATCTCCGCGTTCGGCGAACCGCTGATCCTCTCCGCCAACGTGACCGCCTCTGCGTTCACCGCCGGCTCGCTTCCCACCGGCAACTGGTTCTGGCGGGTACGGGCGGTGAACTCGGCCGGAACTCCCGGGCCGTGGTCGACGTTCCGCCGGATCACGGTGCAGGCACCGCCGACGCCCAGTCCCTCGCCCACCCCGACGGCCAACCCGACGCAGCCGCTCCCGGCTCCCGCACTGGTGAGCCCCGCCAGTGACGCCCGCATCCGGCCGGGTACGGCGGTCACCTTCGACTGGGGTGACGTGTCCGGCGCCGCGAGCTACACGATCCAGGTCGACAACAGCCAGACCTTCCAGGCACCGTTCACGGTCGAGTCGACAACCGCCACCTCGCAGTACGTCGCGAATGGGCTGCCCACCCAGCGGATGTGGTGGCGGGTGCGCGCCAACAACAGCGACGGCACCCCGGGGCCTGGTCCTCGGCACGCCGGTTCGAGATAAGGAACTAAGCCAGCGAACCCTGTCCCGGTCGGCGGCCAGATTTGGCCTGGTCGCCGACCGGGTGCGCCGGCGCTGCCAGGATGTACCCATGACGAAACGGCTCGGCGGACCCCGACCCGACTCGGACGGGTCGACGCCAGCCGCCCTCCGCGCCGGCGAGCTTGTCGCCGCCGTCCGCGACGATCCGGCGCAGCGGCTGCGGCTGGCGGCCGGCTTCTACGACCAGCGGGTCGGCGGCCACAGCATCCGCGCGTACCGGCGGGCCGAGGTCGCGTTCATGCGCTGGCAGATCCGCTGTGGCGTACTGTCCCCAATGGACGGAGCCCAGCCGGGGAGCCGGTGGTGGCGGGCGGTGAACGAGTCCCTGCTGCGCGAGGCCGTCGAGGCGGACCTGCTCTTCAACGGCGCACCGGGCGAGGCCAGCACGAGCGGCGTCGGACACTGGCTCACCTTCCTGCGCAGCCCCACCCCGAAGGCGTGGTACCGCGCCCACAACGCCA
The DNA here is from genome assembly GCF_011764545.1 of Phytohabitans flavus. Taxonomy (GTDB): domain Bacteria; phylum Actinomycetota; class Actinomycetes; order Mycobacteriales; family Micromonosporaceae; genus Phytohabitans; species Phytohabitans flavus. The sequence continues at coordinate 4,642,547 of NZ_AP022870.1, forward strand.
GCGTCGTCGGCGGCTACCTGCGGCACCGCGACCTGGTACCGGAGGAGGGCCCGCTCGAACGGTTCTTCATGGACGTGGCCCTGCTGCGCGTCCTGTACGCGCACTGCCTGCTGATCCAGCCGCGACTCGCGCTCGGCCGGCTCGCGATGTTCGGCCAACTGCTCGGCGATCCCCGCCGCCGGGGAGCCGATCTGTTCCTCTCCCTCCAGGACGTGCTGCCCGACACGTACCCGCTGGCCGAATCCAGCATCGAGAAAGTCCTAGCGGCCGAAAACTACCTCGCCCGGATCATCGACTACGGCGTCATCACGCCGCGCATCCCGCAGCTGTACCGGTACGCCGCCGACGACCTCGACGAGCCGCGCATCGTGGAGCTCTGCACCGACGAGTTCCCGGTCTACGCCTGGCCGTACGAGCACCGGCACGTCTGGCGCACCGACCGCTCCCCCATCGCGATCGCCCTGATCCGCGCCGTCGTCGGGCGCCCGCCGCAGCCCTAACCCGTCACTCGCGACCCCGTCACTCGCGGGCGGCATGCGGGCGAGCCTAGCCGTCCGGCCGCTGGCATGGCACGCCGCCGATACGTTCGCAGGTGCGTGTCAACAAGCCGGAGTGGGAGGTGCGTCTGTCGGGTGTGACGTTCGAGGAGTACGTGCTGACGCGCGGGCCCGCCCTGGTCCGGCTGGCGCGGCTGCTGGTCGGTGACCCGCATCGGGCCGAGGACCTGGTGCAGGACGTTCTGGCCAAGGCGTATCCCCGGTGGGCCCGGATCAGCCGTGCCGACCAGCCGGACCTCTACCTGCGGCGGATGCTTGTCAACGCGCGCAACTCGTGGTGGCGCCGGCCGAGCAACCGGGAGGTGGCCTCGCCGGCCGTCGCGGACCGGGCTCGCCCCGACGCGACAGAGGCGGCCGGCGACCGGGACGCGATGTGGCGGCTGGTGGCGACCCTGCCCGAGCGGCAGCGGGCGGTCTTGGTGCTGCGCTACTACGAGGACCTCGATGACCAGACCATCGCGGAGATCCTGGGCTGCTCGCCCGTCACGGTGCGCACGCACGCCATGCGGGCGCTGGCCAGTCTGCGGGAGCGCGTCGGGGCGGCCGGTTGGGTCGTACAGGAGGAGAGCAGTCATGGGGTATGACGTCGAGGAGTCCCTTGTCGCGACGTTGCGCCGGCGCGCCGAGCACGAGGTCGACATGGTCGCCCTGCTCGACGGCGCGGTCCGCCGGGGGCGGCGCCGGCAGCGCGGGCGGCGCGTGGCTAAGGCCCTGGGGGCGCCGGGGTGGCCGGCGTGACCACCGTCGCCCTGCTGGCCGGGCCGCTGGCGGTGGGCGACCGCGGGCCGGCGGGCCCGCCCTATCCGGTACCCCGTGTGGCCGACCCGACGGCCGGTGGCGCCACCGTCCATCCTGGACAGGTCGGCAAGGACCCGACCATCATCCACTTCGGACTCGACGAGCTGGACCTGCCGGTGCGCCAGGCCACCTGGGGGTTCGGCCCGACGGCCTGGAGCATATGTACCTGGAGTTCGCCGCGGCCCCCGACCGGGTGAGGACCGTGGACCTGCTGCTCGCTCGAGGTACCGTCCCGCTGCCGGAGCGCCAGGGCCTCGACAGCATCTCCGAGAGGCCAGCGCGGGTGGGTGGCCGGCCCGGCACGCACACCCTCCTCGGTCAGGGAGGCACAGCCACCGTCGATGAGCTGCGCTGGTCGCCGGTCGGCGGCGTCGAGGCGGTGCTCGTCTCGGACGGTGTCGGGTGGGAGGACACTCTGGCGATCGCCGAGGCCGTCCGCTTCGACCGGGCGACCCGCTGCGCCACCCCGGCGCAGGTGACGGTGCTGCCGGCGGGAGCCACCCTGCGCGGCTGCCGGATCGGCCCGGCCCTGAGCGGCAGTGCCACCTTCTCGACGGTCGTACTGACGATCGGCGACGGTACCGCCGAGATCGAGGTAGTCGCGGGCAACGACCTGGCCCGGGCGGAAAAGTCGTCGCCTACCCCGGAGCCTGTCGATGGCGGGCGCGCCGGCTGGTACCCAGAGTCTTCGATGCTGGTGATCTACGACCTCGACGGCCTATTCATCCGGATCGTCACGCACCCTGGTTACGGCCGGGCCGAGGCCGAACTCGTCGCGGGTGGTCTGCGCCGGCCGGCCACCGCCGATCCGGACCGCCCGGAAACCTGGTCGACGGCGCTGATCGGCTAGGTCCGTGGGGGTGCATAGACCCGTCATGATGTACGGCATGGCCGACAGATCGCCGACGATTACTGGACTTGTCGAGTCCACCCCGGCGCAGCGCAACCGCTATGTGGACTTCATAAGGGTATTCGCGATCGGCGTCGTGGTCGTCGGGCACTGGCTGCTGGCCCTCACCATCCTCAATGGAGACGGCGGGATCTCGCACATGCTCGGGGTTCAGCTGCTCACCTGGGGGCTACAGGTGATGCCACTGTTCTTCTTCGTCGGCGGGTTCGCGCACGGCCGGACGCTGGCGTCGCTGCACCGCCGCGGCGGTACGTACGGGGAGTTCCTGCGCTCCCGGTCGTCCCGGCTGCTCCCCCCGATCCTCGTGTTCCTCGTGGTCTGGCTGGTGGCCGCCGCCGTGCTGGAGACCGCCGGCTGGGAAAACGGGCCGATCGAGACCGCGACCGACCGGGTCACCACTCCACTGTGGTTCATCGGGGTGTACCTGCTGCTCGTGCTCGCCGCACCGGCGATGTACGACTGGCACCGCCGGCACGGTGGCTGGGTGGTCGTGGTGCTGGCCGTGGCCGCGATCTGCGTCGACCTGGTCAGGTACGGGATGGGCTGGAGCTGGGTCGCCGCGTTCAACCTGTTCCTTGTCTGGGCGGCCGTCCACCAGCTCGGCTACCTCTGGTCCGACGGGCTGCTCGACCGCCCCGGGCTGCCGGCACTGGCCGCCGCCGGCGGGTTGGGGGTCACCGCGCTGCTGACGCTCGGGACCGGCTGGTACCCGGTGCTGATGGTCGGCCTGCCCAGCGAGCCGGTCTCGAACATGGCACCGCCCAACGTCGCGCTGCTCACCCACGGCATCGGGCTGATCGGACTCGCGCTGCTGTTCCGCGCGCCGGTGGAGCGGTGGCTGCGGCAGCCGCGCCCGTGGGGAGCCGTCATCCTCGGCAACAGCGTCATCATGACCCTGTTCTGCTGGCACCTCACCGCCGTGTACCTCGTGCAGGGCGCGCTGTTGCTGTTCGGCCTCCGGCCACCGCCCGCCGGTACGGCCCGCTGGCTGGCGTTCCTGCCGCTGTGGGTGCTGCTGTGCGCGGTACCGCTGGTGCTGCTGGTCCGGCTGTTCCGCTACCCGGAGCAGGCCTCCGCCCGTACCAAGGACACCCAGCCGGTCGGCCAGCGCCGGCGGCTGGCCGCGGTCGCCGGACTGACGCTGGCCGCCCTCGGCATTTTCGTGGTCTCCCAGGTCGGGCTGGACGGCATGCTGTCCGGCCGGACCGAGCAGGTGCTTGTGTTCCACCTGCCGGCCTGGCTCGCCATCCTGGCCATCGGCGCCGGCACGCTGCTGCTCAGGCTCCGCGCCCCGCGCGAGGCACCGGCCGTCCCCAGCTGAGACGAGCGGTCGGAAACCCGACACTCTCGGGACAGATCATGGACGGCGCCGGAGGCCCGCCGCGAGGACCATGGCCGGCACAGCAGCCGCGGTCGGCGCGGCCCTCACGCGCGGCTTGATGATGAAAGGGCCGGCTGGACGATGACAACCGCCATAACCGACGTCGAACGCGACCCGGATACGCCTGACGACGTCGAGATATCCGCGACGCCTCGCGAGCCGCAGTGGGACCCCACGGTCGGCGTACCGGTGCGCCTCGAGCCCGTGGGTGAGCCGCCCCACCGGCTCGTCACCATCGGCGACTCGCTGACGCACGGGGTGCAGAGCGGCGCCGTTTTCAACACCGACCTGTCGTACCCGGCGATCGTCGCGCATGAGCTGGGCTGGTCCGGTTTCCGCTTCCCCACCTACAACGGGTTCGGCGGGCTCCCGCTCAACATCGAGCTTCTGCTGCGGGACCTGGAGCACCGGTACGGCGACCAGCTCGACTGGTGGGAGGTACCGCTGGCGGTCTTCCGGGCCCGGCAGTTCCTGGACGACGTCGACACGTACTGGGAGAACGGTCCCGGCTCGCAGCCCGTGGCGCAGCAGGGGATCGCACACAATCTGTCCGTGTTCGGCTGGGATCTGAACGACGCCCTGACCAAGACCGCGGCCACCTGCGCCCGCGGCCTCACCGGCGAGCGGGACGCGTTCCTGATGCCGCTGGTCAGCCGCAGCGGCGACCGCGCCGCCCTTCGGGTCTACCCGAGCGCATCGGACTGCGCGGACATGACCCTCTTCGACGCCGCCGCGCGACTCGGCGAGCAGAACGACGAGGGCCGGGCCGACAACGGCATCGAGACGCTCGTCATCTTCCTCGGCGCCAACAACGCGCTGGGCGCGGTCACCGGGCTGAACGTCGCGTGGAGCAAAGACGGCTTCGACGACCCCGTGCGCAAGAGGGACTTCAACGTCTGGCGGCCAACGCATTTCGCGACCGAGCTGGGCAGGGTCGCCGGCAAGGTGCGGGGCATCGCGGCACGGCACGTCATCTGGTGCACCGTGCCGCACGTGACGATCGCCCCGATCAGCCGGGGCGTGGGCGCCAAGGTCCACCCCGGCTCGCGGTACTTCCCGTACTACACCCGGCCCTGGATCGGGGACCGCGACTTCAACGCGCGCCAGGACCCCAAAATCACCGCCGCCCAGGCGCTGGCGATCGACTCCGCCATCGACCAGTACAACCAGGAGATCGTCCGGACCGTCCAGGCCGCGCGCCAGGAGGGGAAGGACTGGTACGTCCTCGACCTCGCGGGCGTGCTGGACCGCCTCGCCGCCCGGCGGTACCTCAACGATCCGCTGGCCCGCCCGGCGTGGTGGGATCCCTACCCGCTGCCGCCGGAGCTGCGCGCGCTGACGCCCGAGCCGGACACGCGCTTTCTGACCAGCAGCGGCCAGGGGCGGGCCACCGGCGGCCTGTTCTCTCTGGACGGCATGCACCCGACCACCGTCGGGTACGGCGTCATCGCGCAAGAGCTGATCAACGTCATGCGCCTGGCCGGTGTGGTGTTCAAGCGCGCCGACGGCACCTCGCGACCGGACCCGGTGCTTGTCGACTTCCGGCGGCTCATCCGGCGCGACACGCTGATCAACCAACCGCCCGGCAATGTGACCTCGACGCTCGACCTCATCCGCTGGGCCGACGAGACGCTGGACCTGTTCCGCCGAGTCCTCGTCTGAGCCCTGGTTGCCGCTTTGGGTGTGCGAGATCACTGCGCTCCGCCGGCCCGCTGGCGAGAATGAATCATGCTGGTCGAGCTCGCCTATGGCAGTAACGGACTGGTGGTCGACCTGCCCGACGGACGCACCACGGTCATCACCCCACACCCCGGCCGGCCGCCGCCGACGAGCGGGCTGAGCTGCGCCGGGCGCTGCGGGATCCGGTCGCCGGGCCACCGCTGCGGGAGCGGGTCAGGCGCGGCCAGACGGTGGCGATTTCGGCGTGCGACGGCACCCGGCCGCAGCCGCGGCACCTGATGATTCCGGCCGTCATCGAGGAGCTCGACGGGATAGTCGACCTCGACGACATCGTCATTCTCGTGGCGACCGGCACCCACCGCGGCAACACCGACGCGGAGCTGCGCGCAATGTTTGGCGACGAGGTCGTCGACGGCGTCCGCATCGTCAATCACGACGCGCGGGACGGGTCGACGCTGCGGTGGGTGGGCCGGCTCGGCAAGGACGTACCGGTGTGGCTCAACCGCGAGTGGCTCGACGCCGACGTGCGAATCACCACCGGCTTCGTGGAGCCGCATTTCTTCGCCGGTTTCTCCGGTGGGCCGAAGCTCGTCGCGCCGGGGCTCGCGGCGCTGGAGACGGTGCTCACGCTGCACGACGCGAGCCGCATCGGCGATCCGCGGGCCACGTGGGGCAGCACTGTCGGCAACCCGGTGCACGACGACGTGCGGGCGATCGCGGCCGGCACCGGCGTCGACTTCGCCTTCGACGTGGTGCTCAACCGCGAGCAGCGGGTGGTGTCGGCGTTCGGCGGCGACCTGCTCGCGATGCACGCGGCGGCCATCGAGACGGCACGCGCCGCGGCGATGCGCCCGGTGCCCGCGCCGTTCGACATCGTGGTGACCACCAACGCGGGCTACCCGCTGGACCAGAATCTCTACCAGGCTGTGAAAGGCATGTCCGCGGCGCACCAGGTGGTACGCCCGGGTGGCACCATCATCTGCGCCGCCGAGTGCCGCGACGGCTTTCCCGACCACGGCTCCTACCGCGAGGTACTGTCCTCATCGGAGAGTCCGCGCGCGCTGCTCGACGCGATCGCCGCGCGGCCGGTCACCGTACCGGACCAGTGGCAGGTCCAGATCCAGGCACGCATCCAGAGCACGGCGCGGGTCGTGATGCACACCGGGTACCTGACAGACGCGGAGCTGGCCACCGCCCATCTCGAACAAACCAAGGACATCGCCGCCGCGGTCTCCGCCCACGGCACGGACGCGACCATCTGCGTCCTGCCCGAAGGCCCACAGACAATCCCCTACGTCTCCGCCACCTAGAGCGTCCGTCCACAATGGTGGCCGCAGGCTCAATGCCTGACGAAGATTTGAGCTACCGCGACGTCCGCCGTGGTCCAGGCCGTCGCTCCCGCGGCCTCGCCCTCCGCGGTTGGCAACCACCACGATCGCTGGCCTGCGTCGATCCCGACGCGCTGATCAAGGGAAACCAGGCTTGCGCGGTCGTCGCGGGCCGGTGTCGCCCGGTTCTGGGGCCTGGGCATGCGGACAAACCAGCGAAAGCACCCGACCCAGGCACCACTGTGGACAAGTCCAAGAGATCTCGTCGACTTTCTGCTGCCCTGGCAGCAGAAAGTCGACTAGATCTCTCTTTCCGGGCTAGGGCCGGGCCGCTCTGGGGCCGGAGGCCCAGAGCCGCCTTGACGGGATCGAACCTCCGCGCAAAGACGCCGATCAGTGGCCGATGGCCACGAATTTTCCTTGATCGGCACCAACAGCGCCGATCAAGAAGACGCGCGAGCCGCTCTTTGCGCGGAGGTTCGATCCCGTCAAAGTCGCTCTGGGATCGGAGCACGCCAGCGATCGTGGTAGTTAGCTGTTGCTATAGGCACAGTCAAGTACCACGATCTGCCGGATAGGGCTGGCGAAGCGGCCATCAAGGAACCGGGCTCTCCGCCGGCGATGCCGGCCGGGGTTGTGTATCGCGGAGGGTGAGGCCGCGGGAGCAGCGGTCTGGACCACGGCGGACATCGCGGTAGCTCAAATCCTGATCCTGCGGCCACCAATGTGGACACAGCCGTGCCCGGCCCGTGTTCGAAGCCCCAAGGAACACAGGCCGGGGACGGCGGGTCAGTGCATCGAGGTGGGTACCGCGCCGGGTACGCCTACCTCTTCGAGGTTTTCCATGTCCTTCAGCTGGGCCAGCGCGGTCAGCGCGAGGTTGACGTCACCCTCGCCGACCGCGTCGTGCGCCGTCCACAGCAGTGCCAGCGCGTGGTCGGCGCCGGGCCGACCGGCCCGGACCGCCATGTGCACCAGGCTCCACAGCGCGTCGATCTCGGTCTCCCGGTACGCGAGCTGGTCGAGGCCGGACGAGACCGCGACCTTGCGCATCACCAGGTCCACGGTCTCCGCGTCGAGGCGTTCGACCGAGACGATGTACCACGGGTTGGTGACCTGGAAGTCCGGGTGGTCGTGTGCGTCGTCCACTGTGGTCACTCCTGACGGGCGCCGGCCGAGCTCAGCAGCAGGTAGTCGGCGTGCTCGGCGAGCAGCTGCTCGAAGTCGGCGTGCTGGGAGATGATGTCCATGCCGCGCACGTGGAACGCCTCGCTGTTGTGCGGCAGCGCGGGCTCGACGCCGTTGCGCAGGTCACGGATCATGCGCAGCAGCGCCCGCCGCATCGCCACGATCGCGATGTCGCTGACCCCCAGGTGCTCCTCGGAGCGGTCCAGGATCGGGCCCATCGACTCGGTGACGCAGCGGTCCTCGGCGCCCGTACCGCCGCCGACGCCGACAAACTTGGACGTCTGCTTCGACCGGTCGAGCAGGAAGTCGTTGTCCAAGTTGGACGCCTCGCGGGTGTGGTCGATGACGTGCCCGGTGTTGAGCTTGAAGGGCACGACCGGAGCGGACGCCTTCTTGCGGCGGTAGTCGCTCTGGCTGTTCGACCCGAGCGCGCCCTCACGGCTCCACATCACGCTGAACGGCATGTGGTTGTAGTCGTCGATCGGCACGTTGATCTTCGCGTGGCCGTACTTCTCCGTGGTGGGCAGCTGCGACGCCGAGGGTGCGACCCACGGCGTGAGGCGCCAGTAGTACGAGCCGTCCTCAAGCGTGCGACGGCCGCCGTACAGGAAGCCGTACGGGGTCTGCTTCACGGTCAGCTTCGGCGACTTGTCCTGGATGACGTACTGCCGGTAGTTCTCGTGGAACTGGGGCGGCTGCGGCCCCTTCTCCGGGTCGAAGTAGAGGTGCAGGTACGACACGTGCGCGGTGTCCACGTCACCCTCCAGCCCCTGGAGGTAGTTGCACTCGTTGAGCATCGAGGTGTTGACCCGGTGGGTGTCCGGCAGGTCCATCCACTCGTACGCCGGCAGCGGCGGCATCTGCTCGCGCGGCCCCAGGTACGCCCAGATGAAGCCGCCCTTGTCCACGGCCGGGTACCCGATCGCCTTGAGCTTTTCCTTGTAGTTGCTCGCCGGCGGCTCGGTCGGCATGTCGATGCACTGCCCCGACACGTCGAACTTCCAGCCGTGGTAGGCGCAGCGCAGCCCACCCTCCTCGTTGCGCCCCCAGAAGAGGTTGGCGCGCCGGTGCGGGCAGAACGCCTGGAGCACGCCCACGTCCCCGTTGGTGTCCCGGAAGACGATCAGGTTCTCCCCCAGCACGCGCACCCGCAGCTGCGGGCCGTCCGGGCCACCCAGGCGGGCCGAGGTGGTGACCGGATGCCAGAACCTCCGGAACAACTCACCCGCGGGCGTGCCCGGCCCGACCCGCGTCAACAACTCGTTGTCCTCCCGCGACAGCATCCCGTCTACCCTCCGCAGTCCGCATCACGAACACATCTTCGCTAACCGAACATAGTCACCGCCGCCCTTGACAGTCAATGGGACCAGTGGCCCAGAAAGCTTGACCCACTCTTATCACAGCCATACGTTCGTGGAGCGAATGAGAGTCCGCCTGGCGGACAACGCCTACAAAGGAGGCACACGTGTCACTCTGGTCGCTTCTCAGCACGCGGCCGTTGTCGGTACGGTTCGTCGACGCGGACGGCTGGCGCACGCGCGTGGTGGACACCGAGGCCGGTACGGCAGGCGAGGCCGTCGTCCTGCTGCACGGCACGTCGGGGCACCTCGAGTCGTTCGCCCGCAACATCGGCCCGCTCGCCGAACGCCACCGGGTCGTCGCCTACGACCTGCCCGGCCACGGCTACACGACGCTCGCCACCGAGCCGGTCGAGATCGCCGACTACGTACGCCACCTGCTCGCCCTGCTCGACAGCATCGGCGTGCAGCGGGCGCACCTTGTCGCCGAGTCGATCGGCGCGTGGATCGCGATCCGGTTCGCCATCGCGTATCCCGACCGGGTCGGCCGGCTCGTGCTGAGCATGCCCGGCGGCCTCGACACGCCCCACGACGTGATGGAGCGGATCCGGGTACGCATGCAGGCCACCGCGGACGACCCCACGACCGAGCGGGTCCGGGCGCGCGTGGAGTTCATGCTCGCCGAGCCGGACGCGCTCGCGGCCGAGCTCGTCGAGGTACGCCAGGAGATGTACCGCCAGCCGGGCTTCCCCGAGTCGATGCGCAACTTCCTCTGCCTGCACGACCCCGACCTGCGCGAACGCAACCTGCTCACCCCCGACGACCTCGCCGCGGTCAAGGCGCCCACGCTGGTCGTCTGGACCACCGGCACCCGAGTCGGCGCACCGGAGAAGGGCGAGGCGCTCGCGAAGGGCATCGCCGGGGCCCGCTTCGAGCTGCTCGACGGCGCCGAGCACTGGCCGCAGTGGGACCGCGCCGACCGCTTCAACGAACTCACCGGCGAGTTCCTGAGCGCCTAGAGAATCCAAAAACCCAAGGAGATCTGGGCTACCGCGGCGTCCGCGGTGGTCCAGACCGCCGCTCCCGCGGCCGCACCCTCCGCGTCGCACAACCAAACCCCGCCCGTACACGGCCCGCGCGGACGGCCCGGCCGAGGCCCCGCGGGGTTGATCAGGGACTTGGTCGGGCGTGTCGTCGGCGCGCCGCTCCACCAACTCCCTGATCAACCCGCGCGCCGACGAGCGCGACCCCCGACGTGGGAAGGGTCTTTGGACAAGGATGAGGGCGGCGCCCCCGGGACTAGGGGTGCCGCCCTCTGGGGTTCAGGCGGTCGGGACGCCGTCCGGCTGCAACAGCTCCTTGTGCTCCTGGAGCAGCGCCTCGAACTCGGCGTGCTCTGAAACGATGTCCAGCCCGCGCGGGTGGAACCTGTGCGGGGCGTGCGGCAGGGTCGGCTCGGTGCCGTCCCGCAGCGACTTCACCAGGCGGAGCAGCGACCGGCGTGCCGCGACGACCGCGATGTCGCTGACGCCCAGGTGCTCCTCGCCGCGGTCCATGACCGCGCCCATCGTCTCCATGATGGCCGCGTCCTCGGCGCCGGTGCCGCCCTGGATGCCGGTGAACTTGTGCGCCTGCCGCGCGCGGTCCAGCCCGTAGTCGCCGTCCATGTTGATTTTGTTGCGCGGGTGGTCGATCATCTCGCCGGTCCGCAGCTTCATCGTGCCGGGCAGCGCGTTCGACGCGGTCCGATCGAAGGCCTGCTGGTTTTCACCCGCCGCGGCGCGCCGCGTGCCTTCCGCGCCGCCCTCGCCGAGCGGTCCGTCGGGGTTCCAGATGACCCCCATCGAGAACGTGTACCCGTCGTCGATCGGCACGTTGAGCTTCATCTGGCCGAGCCCGGTGGTCGGCAGGTGCGTGGCGGCGGGCGCGAACCACTGGGTGCACCGCCAGTAGTAGCGGCCGTCGTCGAGCGTGCGGCGGCCGCCGTAGAGCAGCCCGTAGTCGGTCTGCTTCACGGTCAGCTTGGGTGCGCCGTCCTGCCCCACGAAGTACCGGTAGCCCGGGACCATCACCGGCGGCTGCGGTGCGCCTTCCGGCTCCAGCCAGCGGTGCAGGTACGACACGTGCGCGGTGTCCACGTCACCTTCGAGCGACTGGAGGTAGTTGCACTCGATGACCGACGAGAAGTTGAGCCGCTGGTTGTCCGGCAGGTCCATCCACGGGTATTCCGGCAGCGGCGGCAGCTGCTCGCGCGGCCCGAAGTACGCCCACACGAAACCGCCGCGCTCGACCGCCGGGTACCCGATCGCCTTGAGCTTCTCCTTGTAGTTGCTCGCCGGCGGCTCGGTCGGCATGTCCACGCACTGGCCGGTCACGTCGAACTTCCAGCCGTGGTACGCGCAGCGCAGCCCACCCTCCTCGTTGCGCCCCCAGAAGAGGTTGGCGCGGCGGTGCGGGCAGAACGCTTGCAGCACACCGACCTGACCCTCGGTGTCCCGGAAGACGATCAGGGCCTCTCCCAGGATCTTCACCCGGAGCTGGGGACCGTCCGGGCCGCCCAGGCGGGCCGAGGTGGTGACCGGATGCCAGAACCTCCGGAACAACTCACCCGCCGGCGTCCCCGGGCCCACCCGGGTCAGCAACTCGTTGTCCTCCTGCGACAGCATCCGACACCTCCAACAATTGTGTCCGCAATGCGAACATATATTCGTGTACCGAACCTAACATGACCAGAGCGTTACCGCATCGACCAGACCGGCGGCCGCTTCTCGGTGAACGCCCGAGCGCCCTCGGCACCGTCGTCGCTCTCCGCGATCTCCTGGTCCAGGTACCGGGCGTACGAGGTGAGCGACTCCGAGAACGCCCCGGTCAGCCGGTACATGCGCACCGCGCCCTGTGCCGCGAGCGGGGCGCTGCGGCACACCATCTCGGCGAGCTCCTCGGCCGCGGCGAGCACCTTGTCGCGCGGCACGACCTTGTTGACGATGTTCGAGCGAAGGCACTCCTCGGCGTCCAGGCGCCCGTTGCACAGCGTCAGGTACGCCGCGATGGTGCGTGGCAGCGCCGCGTACATCTCGTGCGGCGAGCCGAGCCGCCCGACATTCGTGTGCTGGTCGCCGATCCACGCGTCGTCCGCCATCACCCGCAGCTGGCACTGGAGCGCGAGGTTGAGCCCGACGCCGACCGCGAAGCCGTTGAGCGCGCAGATGAGCGGCTTCTCCAGCTTGATGTCCTGCGGCATGCCGCCGCCGCCCCAGTGGTACACGGGGCTGTTGGGGTCCTCGTGCGGCGTCCGCTTGCCCTCCCGCTGGTGCGCGGCGAGGAATTTCACGTCCCGCCCAGCGCAGAACGCCGGCCCGGTGCCGGTCAGGATCGCCACGTAGATGCCCGGGTCGGCCGCGATGTCCCGCCAGCACGAGCGCAGTTCCAGGTACGCGTACGTGTGCAGGGCGTTGCGCACGTGCGGCCGGTCGATCGTGACGTACGCGACGTGACCCTTCTTCTCGTACCGGATGTGCTCGAGATCCTTGGGCGCGCTCGCCGGATCGTAGGGGGACTCGTACCTGGCCACGTGTGCTCTCTCCTTACTCAGAATTTCCGAAGACAGGGCGGCGCTTCTCGAAGAAGGCCCGGCGGGCCTCCTCCGCGTCGGCCGACTTGTTCAGCTCGGTCGTGTACCGCTGCTCCACCAGGAAGCCGTCGCGGGCTGTCATCGCGTCGACGGCGGAGAATGTCCCGCGGATCTTCGCGACCGCCGTCGGGCTCTTCTCCGCGATGACCGAGGCCAGCGCCACCGCGCGCGGCAGCAGCTCGGCCCCGGGTACGACCTCCAGCACCGCGCCCACCCGGTGCAGCTCGGCCGCGGGCACCCGCTCGCCGGTGAGCAGCATGCGGCGCATCAGCGCGCGCGGCAGCACGTCGCGGAGCAGGCTCGCCCCACCGCCCTGCCCCACGTCGATCTCGGGCATGGCGAAGAACGCGGTGTCGGCGGCGATGATGGCGTCACAGCAGGCCGCCATGACGAAGCCGGCGCCGAGCGCGGCCCCGTTCACCGCGGCGATCACCGGCTTGGTGCTGTCGGTGAGCGCGAAGAACGACTCGCGGGTGAGCCGGTTGGCCGCTTGGCGGTCGCCGTGGCGCGCGCCGAGGGCCTGCTTTTCCTTGATGTCCGCGCCGGCGCAGAAGACCTTGCCCGTGGCGGTCAGCACGATCGCCCGGACGTCCTCGCGCTCCTGTAGCTCGTCGAACGTCGCGATGAACCGCTCCCGGATCTCCCGCCCCATCGCGTTGACGGGCGGGCGGTCCAGGGTCACCACGGCCACGTACGGCGCGGGCAAATCGACGTGTATCGTCACGGTTCCTCGATCGTGAGCAGGCCGTCGACGGCGACGACCGAATCGCCGTTCCACTTGACGGGGTTGATTTCCAGCACGAAGCGGCGCCACGGGACGGTGGCCGCCAGCTCGGAAAACTGGGCCACGAACGCGGCGAGCGCGTCCAGCCCGCTCTTGTCGCGCGCCTTCCGCACCACGCGCAGCGAGCCGAGCAGCTCGGCGGCCGCCGCCGCGTCGAGCGGCGCTGGGGCGAGCGCGACGTCCTCGGCGAGCTCGGTCAGGACGCCGCCGGCGCCGACGGAGACCATGACCCCGAAGGCAGGATCGCGGAACGCCGACACGAGCACTTCCCGCCCACCGCTGACCATCCGTTGCACGTACACGCCGTCGAGGCGGACGCCCGCCATGGAAGCGCGGGTGGTCAGGTCGCGGTACACCTTGAGCGCCCGCGCGCCGTCCGGTACGCCGAGCGCGACAAGCCCGGCCGCGTCCCGGTGCAGCACCTCGGCGGAGATGCCCTTCATCGCCACCGGCGCGCCCACGGCCGCGACCGCGCCGACCACCTCCTCGGCGCTCCGGGCGAGCTGGCCCGGCGCGACCGGGAGCCCGGCCAGAGCCAGGAGGCGGTGGCATTCGTGCTCGGCGACGACGGAGCCCGACACCTGCGCGGCCCAGTCGAACGGCGCGTCCGGTACCGCCGCACCCAGCGGCCACGCCGGCGCCGCGGCACGGGCGGCCAGGTGGCCCAGGGCGCGGATGGCGCGGGCCGGCTCGTCGTAGACGTGTACGCCGGCTTCGCGCAGCCGACCGTCCATACCGGACGGTGGCAGGGTCCAGGCGACGGCGACCGTCTTGCCGGTGGCGGCGCGCAGCTCCAGCACGCCGTCGGCGATCTCGGCCGCGCCCGCGCTCATCGGTCCGAGGTTGAGCAGCATCGCGTCGACCCCGCTGTCGTCCGCGATCGCGTGCAGCATCGCGGCGAACCGGTCCCGGTAGTCCGGGCGCAGGTACACCTCGGGGGTCAGGTCGACCGGGTTGCTCAGCGCGGCGATCGGCGGGGCGATCTCGCGCAGCCGGCCGACGGTCTCCGGGGCGAGTGACGGCGTGGTGAGGCCGGCAGTTGCCGCCTGGTCCGCCGCGAGCACGCCACCGCCGCCACCGAACGTGACGACCGCCGTGCCCGGCCCGGCCGGCAGCTTGTGCCGCTCGGTGGTGGCCAGCAGCGCGACGACGTCGAGCAGCTCCTCCAGCGAGTCGACCTGGATCACGCCGTGGCCGGCCAGCACCGCCCGCCGCGCCCGGCCGCCACCGACGAGCGCGGCCGTGTGCGCGCCCGCTGCCCGCGCACTCGCCGGCGCCGTACCACCCATCAGCACGACGACCGGCTTGCCGGCCGCCCGTGCCTTCTCGAACGCGATCCGCAGCCGGACGCCGTCGCGGACGCCTTCCAGGTACGCCGCGATGACGCTCGTGCCGGGGTCGTCGGCGAACGCGCTGATCAGGTCGGCGGCGGTGAGCCCGACCTCGTTGCCACTGTTGACCATGTACCGGAAGCCGATGCCCATCCGCGCGGCGAGCGCCTGCGTCTGGGTGCCCATCCCGCCGCTCTGGCTCACCATCGACACCGGCCCGGCGGGCAGGTCGTCGGTCTCGGCGAGGAACGACGCGAACGTGGCGGTGAGCCCGGCGCTCGTGTTGATCATGCCGAGGCAGTTGGGGCCGAGCAGCGCGAACCCGGTGTCCTGGCAGGCGTCGGCGAGCTCCCGCTGCCGGGTCGACCCCTCGCCGCCCACCTCGGCGAAGCCGCCCGCCCAGGCGACGCCGTGCCGGATGCCGGCCTCGGCGCAGGAGCGGACGACGCCGGGTACCAGCTCCGCCTTGACCGCGATGACCGCGAGGTCGGCGGTGCCGGGCAGGGCCGAGACGCTGGGGAAGCAGGGCAGCCCGGCGACCGTCTCGCGCCGCGGGTTCACCGGCCAGACGTCGCCGGCGTACTTGAACTTCTGCAAGTAGCGCACCGCGGTACCGCCGAGGTTGCCGGGCTCGTCCGAGGCGCCGACCACGGCCACCGAACGCGGTTCGAGCAGCCGCCTTACGTCCGCGAAGGCAGGCTCATCCATTGGCCGGGCCGGGCCGGTCAAGCGACGAAGGAGCCGGGCTCGGCGCGGCGGAGTCGGGCTGGTCTCGCCGCGCGCCGATCATGATGCCGACCATCGTCGCGTCGACCCCGCTGCGGTTGTGCCACTTGTGCCGGTCGCCGTTGAGCACGACCACGTCGCCGGCCTTGAGCACCTTCTCCGCGCCGTCGTCCAGCTCCAGCACGACCTCGCCCTCGACGATGATCTGGAAGTCGACCGTGTCGGTGGCGTGCATGCCCGGGTTCTTGGAGTTCGGGTTGATGGTCAGCCCGGGGAGCTTGCGCTGGAGGTCGGCCAGCCCTTCCTCGCGGTCGACCTTCTTACGCCCGTCGTACGTCATCGCCGGCGGGACCGTGTACACGTAGAGCCGGTAACCGCCGGGGCCGGGCAGGTAGTTCAGCCCCTCCGGCGGGGTCCCGTCGTGCGGCAGCTCCGGTACGCCGTCGCCGCCCCACAGCTTGTGGATGATCGCGCCCGGCAACATGATCGGTCGTACCGGCTCGATCGTCTCGTCGGAGGCCCACACCGACTTCCCGTCCGGCGTCGCCCCGGTCACGACTCTTCTGGCTGACATCCCCGCCCCCTCACAGGTCCAGGACGAGGCGCTGCGACCGGGCACGGCCGACGCAGACCATCATCGTGGTGTTCGACGCGCGGTCCTGCTCGTCGAGAATCTGGTCGTGGTGCTCCGGTACCCCGTCCAGCACCCGGGTCTCGCAGGCACCGCAGTAGCCCTCCTCGCAGGAGGACGGGACGTCCGGCAGCACGTCCTGGATGACGGCGAGCAGCGTGCGGTCGGCGGGCACCCGCACGGTGACGCCGGTGCGCCGCAGCTCCACCTCGAACTCGGTGGCGTCGACCGGCTCGGCGTCCGCCGGCGCGGGTGCCGCCCCGGTGAACCGCTCGATCGTCAGCGACCGCCCGAGCCGCTTGCAGGTCTCCTCGACCGCGCGGATCATGCCCTCCGGCCCGCAGCAGTACACCTGCGTGGCCGGCGAGGTCGCGCCGACGATCGCGTCGAGGTCGGGGAGCCCCACCTCGTCCTGCGGCAGCAGCCGCACGCGGTCGGCGTCGAGGGCGGTCAGCTCGGCCTGAAACGCCATGTGCGCCCGGTCCCGCCCGCCGTAGTAGAGCATCCAGCCCAGACCGGAGCGGGCCGCCTCGCGCGCCATCGCGAGGATCGGGGTCACGCCGATGCCGCCGGCGAGGAAGAGGTAGTCGTCGGCCGGCTTGAGCGCGAAGTGGTTGCGCGGGCCGCGAATCTCCAGGCTCCGTCCGATGAGGACAGAGTCGTGTACCTCAGCCGAGCCGCCCCGCCCGCGCTGCTCGCGAAGCACCGCGATCCGGTACGCGTGGCGGTCCGCCGGGTCGCCGCAGAGCGAGTACTGGCGGATCAGTCCACTGGGGAGGAACACGTCGATGTGCGCGCCCGGGGTCCACGCCGGCAGCTCCCCGCCGTCCGGCCGGACCAGCTCGATCGAGACCACCGACTGGGCCTCCCAGCGCATCTGTTCCACGCGCAGTGTCTGCCGGTCGAACCGGTCCCTAACATCAGTACCGCCGGGCTCGAGCAATGTCGTGGTCATCGGCGTCACCTGCCTTTCCCGAGGGCGCGCAGCCCGTAGATATCCATCGTCAGCTCGCCGCGCCGGATCCGTTCCAGGTGGTCGGCCTCAGTAGCCTGCCGCGCGCGGGCGGCGGGCAGGACCGAGTCGATCCACTGTGGATCCAGCACGATCACGCCGTCGGCGTCGGCGACGACGATGTCGCCCCGGCGTACCGCGACCCGGCCGAGCGTGATCCGCTCCCCCACCGTGCCCGGGTCGCTCTTGACGGTGCCGGGTACGGCCACGGAGCTGCTGAAGACCGGGAACCGCAGCTCGCCGATCCGCTCGATGTCGCGTACGCCGCCGTCGATGACAAGGCCCGCCACGCCGCGCCGCTGCGCCGCGACCGTGAGCACCTCGCCCCAGTAGCCGTGCGGGGCGTCCTGCCCGTCCACGACAAGCACCTCGCCCGGCATCGCTTCCTCGACCGCGCGGTGCAGCGGCAGGTTGTCGCCGGCCGCGGTGCTGACCGGCAGCGCCGGGCCGACCACCGCGGCACCGGCCCAGACCGGGCGCAGCCGGTGCGGGAGCACGCAGTCCCGCTTGGACGCCTCGTACACGGTCGCCGTGCCGAGCGTGAGCAGCTCGTTCATGCGCCCCGCCGCTGCAACGCGTGGTATCCGTTGCGGGCCCGCGCCTCGGCCAGCGACACACCGCCCAGCACGTCGGCGAGGATGTGCGCCTCGGCGTCGGCGATGGCGTGCGCGACCTCGGCGACGCGCTCGACCTCAGCCGCCGGCACCCGGACCGCGCCGTCGCCGTCGGCCACGATCGTGTCGCCGGCGACCACCTGCACGCCGCCGGCGCTCACCGGTACGCCGGTGCCGGAGACTTCCACGCGGTCCTTGCCGGTACGCATGAAGCGGCCCCGGGAGACGACCGGGTACCCCAGCTCCAGTGCCCGCGCGGTGTCCCGGCAGACACCGTCGATGACCGTGCCGCCGACCCCCTTGTGGTGGGCGAGCGCGGTGAGGATGTCGCCCCACACCGTGCAGTCGAGGCGACCCGCGTTGTCGAGGACCACCACGTGCCCGGGCGGTACGTCGTCCAGGTAGTCGCCGACCGTGCCGGCGGGGCGGCCGGCGGCCACGTACCGGACGGTGAACGCGGGCCCGCAGATCCGCACGTCCGGGGTGAGCGCGCCGAGCCCGAGCATCGAGCCGTCCAGCCCGAGCTTGTCGAGCGCGTCCGAGACGGTAGCGGTGGAGAGACCGTCCAGTGGTTGGTTCATTCGGGCACCGCCGTGGGGAACTTGTCGTCGTGCATGACAGTGGCTACCGCGCCGCCCGCCTGTACGGCCGCGACCATCCGCGCCTCGCGCGCGACGATCCGCTCGGCCAGGTCAAGCACCGCGCCGGTGTGCGCGGCGGGTACGAACACCACACCGTTGGCGTCGGCGATCACCCAGTCTCCTTCGTGGACAGTGACACCGGCGATGTCGACCGGCTCCGCGGCGGCCACCTGTACGATCCGGCCGCGGGCGCTGACCGGTACCGCCGCCCGCCCGAAGACCGGCAGCCCGGCCGCCGCGCTCTCGCCGATGTCCCGGCAGGCGCCGTCCACGACCACGCCGGCGACGCCGTGCCGCAGCGCCGCGGTGGTGAGGATGCCGCCCCAGCAGGAGACGTCGGTACGGCCGTCGTTGGCGATGACGATCACGTCACCGGCCACAGTGGAGTCCACGACCGAGGCGGCGATGTGCCCCGCCGGCCCGGTCGCCTGCTTGGCGCCCGCCCGCACGGTGCGTACCCGGCCCGCGACCACACCGGCCACCGGCCACAGTGGAGGGAGTCCGACCGTGGCGCCGGGCAGGCCGAGCGTGTCCAGGGCGTCCGACACGGCGCAGGCGTCCAGCGCCCGCAGCCGCTCCAGCGCGTCAGTCACCGGGCACCTCCTCCCGTTCCCAGGAGACGAACGCCATCGCGCAGCCGGTACCGGCCTCGGAGCGGTAGCAGGGTTGGTAGTCGATGATGCGAGGGGCCAGGTCGGTGGCCGCGAGCGCGCCCGCGACGACGATCCAGTTGCGCAGCTCGGCCGTACCCGAACGGAGCACCGGGCCGGCCAGCCCCCGCATGAAGTCGGCGTCGTTGGTGAGCAGCGCGTCCAGGAACTGCCAGTCGAGCTCCTCGTCCACCACGAAGTGGCTCAGCCCGCCCGAGGCGACGATGCCGACCCTCAGGTCAGATGCCCAGGAGCCGATCGCGGCGCCGAGCGCGACACCGAAGTCGTAGCAGCGGCTGGCGGTCGGCGGGTTCGGCTCGTAGAACGTGTTGACGAAGACCGGTACGAGCGGGACGTCGGTGGTCCCGCCCAGCAGCTGCTGGTAGACGAAGCCCCAGCCGTGCGGGATGCCCGAGTTTTCGAAGCGGCCCGGCGGCAGCCGGCGGGAGGCGCCCGGGTCGAAGCCGCTGGCGCCGAGCGAGTGGATCAGGTGCAGCGCCAGCTCGGGTTGGCACTCGCGCACGGTGGTGACCTCGGGGACGTTCGCCACCTCGGCGATCGCCAGCCCGGGCGCCATCGCGTCGAGCTGCGCCTGGGTGTAGGGGGCGTGGTCCACGGTGTCGCCCCAGTAGACGGCGAACGGGGGCAGCATCTCGTCGTCGAAGATCTCCTTGTGGTCGCTGCTGACCACGACGAGCACGTCCAGGTCCGCGCCGCGCAGGATCTCGCCGGTACGGTCGATCGCCGCCCGGCTGGCCGCGTGCCGCTTGCGCCGTACCTCCGGGGTGCACTGCGCGGCGAAGCCGCCACCCCGCTCGGCCCGCAGCTCGTCGAAGGTGTACTCGGCGCCTCGGTAGATCAGCTGCGGGTTGCGCCGGTCCGCGGTGGCCCGCTGCCCCCACTCGTCCGGCGGCGTGTTGAGCAGCGGGCCGTGCGACGTACCGATACCAAGGTCAATCCGTGCCATGCGCGGTGCTTTCTTCGAGCTTGAACAGGGTCCGGGCGTTGCTCTCGAAGAGCCGATCCCGGTCCTCGTCGGTGAAGGCCGCGATGTCGCGGATCAGCGAGTGGATGTCGTCCATCCAGCGCCCGGTCTTCGGGTCGCGCACCGAGCCGGTGCCCGGCTTCTCGCTGCCGAACAGGCAGCGGTCCACCCCGACCGCCCGGACCAGGAACTCGATCGCGTCGGCGGTGTAGAGGCAGGTGTCGAAGTACATCTGGCGCAGCCCGTCCTCCAGCCGCTCGCCGCGCCGGATGGCGCTGGCGGCGAACCGGCCGCGCTGGAACGGGATCGCGCCGCCGCCGTGCGACACAAGGATCTTCAGGGTCGGGAAGTCCTTGAAGACGGATGACTGGAGCAGCGCGTCGACGGCGAGCGTCTCCTCCTGGATGAAGTGCATGGAGTAGTTCTCGCGGGCGGGCGGGCGACACCCGGCCGAGTGGATGACGCCCGGCACGTCCAGCTCGCAGAGCGCTTCCCAGAGCGGGTACCAGAATCGGTCCGACAGGCGCGGCGGCTGCTTGGTGCCCTCGTACGGGTCGGGGTTGACCAGCGCGCCGACGAACCCGTGCTCGGTGACGCAGCGGCGCAGCTCGGCCGCCCACGCCTCCGGCCCGGTCTCCATCGTCTGCGGCAGCCCGGCGATCCCGCGGAACCGGCCCGGCTCCAGCGCGCAGACCCGGGCGATCACGTCGTTGGTCTCGGCGGTGAACCAGTCGACCAGGAAACCGGGCGACTCGCTGTGCATCATCTGGAACGGCCGCGGCGAGATCAGCTGAAGGTCGATGCCGGCCTCGTCGAGGTGCGCCAGGTGGGAGACCCCACCGAAGCTCGGGTTGGGCGCGCGCAGGGCCTCCCGCAGCCGGTCGTCGGAGATGCCCGCGCCGGAGTTGCGGTGGCTGCCCCGATGGGACAGGAGCGTGGCCTTGTACGCGTACAGCTCCGGCGGGGCACTGACGTGCCCGTGGACGTCGATGAGCACAGCGGGTCTCCTCGTATTGTGCGTCGGTCTACCCGGGTTCCGGGCCGGCGTCACGGGACGCCGGCCCGGCCGGTCAGCGACCGAACGCGTCCTTGAACTTCTTGATGTACTCCTGGACCGCCTGGAGGTCGCCGACCTTCGGCGGCGTCGGCGGCTTGGCACCCATCTCGGCGAGCGACTGGAGGCCCTGGCCGTTCACCTTGATCGGCGGCGCGGGCGGGATGCCGGTGGTCTGCATGACCGGGTACTTGTTCGCGTCGTTGGTCATGCAGGTCTGTCCTTCGACGCCCATGAACCAGGTCTCGAAGAGCTTGGCCGCGTTGGGGTGCGGGGCGCCGTCGATCATGCCCATCCAGGTCTGCGCGGGGAAGACCGGGCCCTTGATCGGGTAGTAGAAGCCGAGCGTCTTGTTCGTCGTGGCGGTGCGTGGGCCGAGCGAGACGTCGTACGGGCCGATCATGATGGCGTACTCACCCGTGGCGACCGCCTGCGTCGCGGCGGGGATCGCGTTCATCAGGCCGGGCTCGTTGTCCACGAAGCGCTTGAGCCACGCGTCGTCGAACGGGGCGCCGGACATCAGCAGGTTGCGCAGGATCCAGTTGCCCGGGCTGTTGGTCGTGGGGTCGATGATGCCGATCTTCCCCTTGAACTTCGGGTCGGCCAGCTCCTCGTAGCTCGTCGGGATCTGGTCCTCGGTGAGCTGCGTCTTGTTGTACATAAGGCCGTAGCCGGCGGTCTGGTACGCCGCCATGAAGTTGCCGGTCTCCGCCACGAAGCCGGGGTCGATGCCCTGCGTCGTCGAGGGCAGGAACTGCTGCAGGACGCCGATCTGGTCCATCCCCAGCATGATCTCGTCGCTGGTGATGGCGACGTCGCCGACGTTGCGGCCGCTGGAGACCTCCTGCTGGACCTTGATGACACCGTCCGAGGGCAGGTAGCTGTACTCGACCTTGATGCCTGGGTAGCTCTGCTCGAACTTGGCGAAGCACTTGTCGAACGACAGGCTCGCGTAGACGACGACCTTGTCTTCCTTGGCGTCCTTGGCCGCCTGGTACAGCTGGTCCGCGGTCTGGGTGGACGCCGCGGGCGGGGCCTTGCTATCGCCGCCGGCTGAGGCGGGCTCCTCGGAATCCCCACCGCAGGCGGCGAGGCTGGCAATGACGAGTATGGCGAGCGGTGCGGCGAGGCGCCGCGACATTATTGACCTCATCGGCCACTTACTCCTCAAGGTGCGATTCGCAGGATCTTTTCTTCTCCGACCTGGACGTGGACCGAGTCGCCGACCTCGGGGAGGGTGCCCCCGTATGCCGCCCGGCTTTGTGCGTCGGCGGCTCGCACGACCACTCCGACGTCTTCCGCGCGAAGGCGGAACTCCACTTCCTCACCGAGATAGGTGGTCCGTTCGACCACCGCGTCGAACCCGTTGCTACCGTCCGGCCGGTTCGGCAGCAGGCGGAAAGACGACGCCCGTACCGCGACATCGAGCTGGGCGCCGTTGGCGTGCTCGGCGGGAATCGCGGTACGTAGCTGCGGTCCGGCAGCGCCGAGGCGGATGGTGAGGCCGGCAGCGGAACTGCCGGTCACCGTGGCCGGTACGACGTTGTCGAAGCCGATGAAGTCCGCGACGAACCGGTTGGCCGGCGCGGTGTAAATCTCCCGGGGCGTGCCGATCTGTTGGATGACGCCCTTGTTCATGACCACGATGCGGTCGGAGAGGGCGAGCGCCTCGACCTGATCGTGGGTGACGTACACGGTCGTGGTCTTGACCCGGTCGTGCAGCGCCCGGATCTGGCGCCGCATCTGGGTGCGCAGCCCAGCGTCCAAGTTGGACAGTGGCTCGTCGAAGAGCACGACCCGAGGCTCGTTGACGAGTGCCCGGGCCAGTGCGACCCGCTGCTGCTGGCCGCCGCTGAGCTTGCTGGGCAGCCGGTCGCCGCAGTCGGCGAGGCCGACGAGGTCCAGCATGTCCCGTACCCTCTGGTTGATCTTCGAGGAGGGCAGGCGGCTGTTGCGGCGCAGCGGGTAGGCGATGTTGCCGGCCGCGGTCATGTGCGGCCAGAGCGCGTAACTCTGGAACACCATGCCCATCTGCCGCTTCTCCGGCGGCACGAACAGGCGCGAGGCGGGGGCCGCGAGCGGGGTGCCGTCCTGGAGGATCTCGCCGGACGTGGGCATCTCCAGCCCGGCGATGCACCGCAGGGTGGTGGTCTTCCCGCAGCCGCTGGGGCCGAGCAGCGAGATAAACTCGCCGTCCTCGATGGTCAGGTTGATCCGGTCCACCACGTACCGGTGTCCGTCGAAGGACTTGGCAAGATCGTTGAGCTGGATTGTCGCCATTTCAGCGGACTCCTTCCACGCGGCCCGAGCCGACGAGTTCGCGATCGTCCGGCCCGCCCGGGGCGGCCGGCGGTTCGATGGGTGGCTGTACGGCCCCCTCGGCCGCGCGCCGTGGCGAGAGCAGCCAGCCGCCGATGGCCCGGATCAGCGCGGCCAGCGACAGCAGCAGGCCCATCGCCACGAGCATCACGGTGAAGACCGCGGCCGACGTGGCGTTGCTCCCCTCGACGGTCAGCTGGAGTACCAGCGCGGGGATAGTCTGGCTGTTCGGGCCGGAAAGCAGCGCCGGTACCGCGAGGTTGCCGGCCATCACGAGGCCGCAGACGAACCACGCGGTCAGCAGGCTCGGCAGGATCAGCCGGCAGGTGACGGCGAGGACGGCCCGCAGCCGCCCGGCGCCGTGTACCCGCGCGGCCTCCTCCAGCTCGCGGTGGATCTGCGCGATGGCGGCGTTGGCCAGCCGTACCGCGATCGGCATCGCGACCACGATCAGGCCGATCACGACGAACCAGATGGTGCCGTAGAGCTGCTTGAGGCCGGGGATCGGCAGGTACGCCCAGAGCATGCCGAGGCCGAGGATCGTGCCGGGCAGCGCCCAGGGGATCCAGGTGGCGCCCTCCAGGAACCAGCGCAGCCGCAGCTTGGTGCGCTGCACGAGGTACCCGATCATGGTGGCCAGGGCGACCGCGACGATGCCGCCGACGAAGACCACCACGCCGGTGTTAGCCAGCGCCGTACGGAACGCCTCGTCGGCGAAGATCGTGCGGTAGTTGTCGAACGTGAACCCGCCGGAGAAGACGCCGAACTGCGCTTGCAGCGAGCCGGTCACGAGCTGGACGAGCGGGAACGCGAGGGCGACGAGCGCGTACAGCACGATCGAGCCGGTGGCCGCGAACCGCCAGCCGCGGATGTCCATCGGCACGATCCGGCTGCCCTTGCCGCCGACCGTCGTGAAGTCCCGCTTGACCAGGAAGCGCCACATCGCGACGGTGAGCACCGCCATGATCACCATGAGCATGAGGGCGAGCGCGCTGGCGTGTGCGTAGTCCGGCGGGAAGCTGTCGGTCAGCGCCGCGTAGATCTCGGTGGAAAAGACCTGGATGCCGACCGGCGAGCCGATCATCAGCGGCAGGTCGAAGGACTCCAGCCCGGATACGAACCCGAGGAGGGTCAGCGACAGGATCAGCGGTGCGAGCACGGGCAGCTCGATCCGGAAGAACGTACGCATCCGGCCCACGCCCGCCATCAGCGAGGCCTCGCGCAGGGCCGGGTCGAACCGCCGGAACGCGTTGACGATCAGCAGGTACTTGATGGCGGTCACCTTGAGCACGGTGACGACCGTGATGCCGGCCCAGCTCCGGATGTTGATCGGCCCCTCGTCGACCGGGATGACCAGCCGGATGACCTGGTTGAGGAGGCCGACCTGGGAGTTGCCCAGCATCGACCAGCTGAGGCCGAAGAAGAGCAGGGGCAGGCCGACGAGCGCGACCATCATCGGGGTCACGAAGCGCCGGCCCGGCGTGTTGGTCTGGGTCACCAGCCACGCGAAGTAAACCGCGAGCAGCATCGACGCGACGGTGACGACGAGGGCGTAGAGGCTCGTCTTGGCGAGCAGAGTGTAGGTGTCGGCGTCAGTGAAGGCGTCCTCGAACGCGGTGGTCGACCAGGTGCCGGGGAAACCGGGCGGGGCGGTCCGGAACGCGCCGATCACGACCATCACCGCGGGGTACACGAAGAGCACACCGACGACCGCCGCCAGGATCAACAGCGATATCCGGGACATAAGCCGCCTTACAACATGGCGGCCACGAGGCCAAGCAGAACGGACGGTCGTCACGAGGGTGCCACTCCAACCGTGGGGTCCGGGGCGGGGTTCGTGGGTTCGTGGGGCATGTGTCCGGCGTTCGTTGTCCGCACGGACGTTCTCTGGATGAACATTAGGATGCTCGTCACTCGGCAGTCAATGGTTCTTCCAGATGGAGAGCAGCCCAGAAGGATCATTGACGTTACCTCGGCGCCACCCTACCGTCCTTCAAATGAACTCTTGTTCGCAATGCGGACGGCACCTGGTGGGGCGGCTGTGGCAGGGGTGAGCACCGCCGAGGTGTACCTGCGGCATCTGCGAAGGCGCGGCGTCGACCGCCTCTTCGTCAACGCGGGTACGGACTTCGCGACGCTCGTGGAGCTGTACAGCCGGTACGACAAGCCGGACCCGGGACTGCCTGACGTGGTCGTGTGCGCGCACGAGAACCTGGCCGTGTCGATGGCGCACGGGGCGTACCTCGCCACCGGCCGCGCGCAGGCGGTCATGGTGCACACGAGCGTCGGTACGGCCAACGCGGTCTGCGGGCTGTTCAGCGCCAGCCGCGCACGGGTACCGGTGCTGCTGACCGCCGGGCGTACACCGCTCTTCGAGGACGGGGCGCTGGGCGCCCGCAACGCCGGCATCCACTGGGGCCAGGAGCTGTACGACCAGGCAGGCATGGTGCGTGAGCTGGTCAAATGGGACTACGAGCTGCGCGACCCGGTGCACGTGAGCGACGTCGTCGACCGCGCCCTCGACATCGCGCTCGCCGAGCCGCGCGGCCCGGTGTACCTCACTCTTCCCCGCGAGGTCCTGGCTCGGCCGGCCGACACCCTTCCCGCCGACGCCCGGGCACTGTCGCTGCCCACCCCGCCCGCGCCGCACCCGGCCGCCGTGGCGCTGCTGGCCGACCGGCTCGCCGCCGCGCGGTACCCGGTGATCGTCACCAGTGGTACCGGCGCGGACGTGGCCACCGTCCCGCTGCTGGCCGACCTCTGCGACCGCTTCCACATCGGCGTGGCCGAGCGCGAGCCGCGGTACGTCAACGTCCCCGCCGACCACCCCCTGCACCTCGGGCACGACGTGGCGGACGCTGACCTGCTCTGCTTCCTCGACGTGGACGTGCCGTGGATCCCGCGCACGGGTCGGCCGGGCGACGGCACGTTCGTCGCGCAGTGCGGCCCGGACCCGCTCTTCACCGGGTACCCGATCCGTGGCCACCGCGCCGACCTGTCCGTCACCGCCAGCCCCCGCGCGCTGCTGGAGGCGCTTGGCGAGGCGCTGGAGGAGCGGCGCGACCGGGTCGACGCCACCCGCCGGGCACCCTTGGCCGCGGCGGCGGCCGCCCGCCGCGAACGGATCGCGGCGCGGCTCGAGGCGTCGACGTCGGCGAGCGGCCCGATCGACAAGACGTTCCTCAACCTCGCGCTGCGGGAGGTCCGCGACCCCTCGACGGTGGTGGTCGACGAGTACTGGTGCTCCCCCGAGCTGCTCGGTGCCACCGAACCCGGTACCTACTACGGCAGCCCACCGGCCGGCGCGCTCGGCTGGGGCCTGCCGGCCGCGCTCGGCGTGCAGCTGGCCAGCCCGGACCGCACGGTGGTGGCGACGGTGGGCGACGGCGCGTACATGTTCGCCAACCCGGCCGCCTGCCACCACGCGATGGCGAGGCACGGCCTGCCGGTGCTCGTGGTGGTCGCCACAAACAGCGTGTGGGGCGCGGTGGACGGCTCCACGCTGGGCATGTACCCGAAGGGAGAGCTCGCCGCCCGCGGCGGCCCGAGCGTCTTCGCCCAGCTCGACCCGATCCCGGAGTTCGAGCGGTACGCCGAGGCCTCCGGCGGGCTCGGGCTCGTGGTACACGAGCGGCACGAGCTTGTCCCCGCCTTACGCACCGCCCTCCAGGTAGTTCGCGAGGAACGCCGCCACGCCTTGGTCAACGTCCTCTGCGCCTGACGGTTTGTGAACGCTTCCCGTTGCTCTGGCCGCTGCCAGAGCAACAGGAACTGTTCACAAAGCCAAAGACCGCAGCGTCTCCAGCTCGGCTGGGGACGGAGGGTCTAGCGTGCGGACCTCGGCGGCCACGCGGAGGTCCCAACCCGTCGCCTGGCGGGCGGCCGCGACGTCGATGCCGGGTTGCAGTGCGGTTAGCAGTAGCTCGCCCGAGTCGGGGTCCGGCTCGTAGATGCCGAGGTCGGTGACCACCCACCTCGGGCCGGTGCCGCGCAGCCCCAGGTCGGTCCGCGAGCGGGCGCCCAGTGTCGTGACGAAGTCGAGGTCGGCCACGAAGGTGCGCGGGCTCTGGGCGACGATCACCATGATCTCGCGGCAGGCGGCGGAGATCTCCGGGGCGCCGCCGGAGCCGGGCAGGCGCAGGCGGGGGTTGGCGTAGTCGCCGCCGATCAGGGTGCTGTTGATGGCGGCGTGGCGGTCGATCTGGGCGGCGCCCAGCACGCCGACGTCCAGCCTGCCGGGCTGGAGCCAGTAGTTGAAGATCTCGGGTACGCCCACCACGGACAGGGCGGTCCGGGACAGGGCCGGATCGGCGACCGACAGTGGCAGGTAGGACGGGCGGGCGCCGAGGACGCCGGACTCGAAGATGAGGAACAGGTCGGGCGCGGCCGTGCGCTGGGCCAGGATCGCGGCGTCGCTGGGCAGGCCGATGCCGGCGAAGCAGGTGCCGTAGCCAGCGAGGATGCGCGCGGCCGCGGCGGTCATCAGCTCCTGGGGAGTCACAGTCGCCGCGCTCATGCCGCCACCCCCGGAGCCACTGCGTGAAGCGGGTACGGTCGCGGCTGACCGGGTCCCAGGCGGCGTAGAAGTCGTTGTCCCGCTCGCCGTAGCCCTCGGTGTACGACGGGCGGGCACCACCCTCGGCGACGCAGAGCGTGTCCAGCGCCCAGTACGGCAGCAGCGTCGCACCCGGTACCGGCGAAAGCTCCTCGACGACCTCCTCGACCGTGACAAGTGAGCGGCGCGCGGCCAGTACCGCCTCCTTCTGGACGCCGGAGATGCCCCAAAGCTGGACGTTCCCCCGCCGGTCGGCCCGCTGCGCGTGGATGACCGCGACGTCCGGGCGGACCGCGCGCACGGCGGCGAGGGTTTCGTCCGTGAACGGGCAGCGCACGAAGCGGACGCCGTCGGTGTGCGCGGCGAGTGACGTGCCCACGTAGCCGCGCAGGACGGCGAAGGGCAGCCCGGAGGCGCCCGCCACGTACGCGTTGGCGAGGCCGGCGTGCGTGTGCTCTTCGAGCGCGATCGGGTGCGGCCAGCCGTGCTCCACCGCGTCGCGGAAGCGGTGCAGGCTGCCCACGCCCGGGTTGCCCGCCCAGGAGAAGACGAGCTTGGTCACCGCGCCCGCGCCGATCAGCTGGTCGACAAGGATGTCCGGCACCATGCGGGTGACCGTGAGCCCGGTCCGCCCCTGCCGGATGATCTCGTGGGCGGCGGCGAAGGGTACGAGGTGGCTGAACCCTCGATGGCGATGTCGGCGCCGTCCGGTACGAGGTCCGCGACGGCGTCGGCGAGTGGGACGATGCGCACGGCTGGCCTCCGGTTTTCAGGATCCATCGATGACGATGCTCTTGACCTGGGTGCGTTCGAGGATCGTCTCCGCGCCGCCGGTCCGGCCGAAGCCGCTGCCCCGGTAGCCGCCGAACGGGGTGCCGACCGCGCCGGCCGGCCCGTAGGTGTTGACGTACACCTGGCCCGCCTCCAGTCCGCGCGCGAAGCGCACAGCGGTCGACACGTTCGCGGTCCAGACCGAGGCGGCCAGGCCGTAGCGGGTGCCGTTGGCGATCCGCAGCGCCTCGGCCGCGTCGTCGAACGTCACCGCCGACAGCACCGGCCCGAAGATCTCCTCCTGCGCGATCCGCATGCCGGGGTCGACCTGGTCGAAGAGCGTGGGCTCGACGAAGAACCCGGCACCGGGCGGCGCGCCGCCTCCGGTCACGAGCCGGGCCCCCTCGGCAAGGCCGGCCGCGACGTACCCCAGCACCCGCTCCCGTTGCTTGGCGCTGATCAGCGGCCCCATGTCGACGTTCTCGAACCACGGGCCGATCCGTACCGCCCGCATCGCCTCGGCGACCCGGTCCACGACCTCGTCGCGCACCGGGCGCTGGACGAGCAGCCGGGTGCCGGCGAAGCAGACCTGGCCGGCGTTGGTGGTCAGCCACCGCACGATCGTGGGGACGGCCCGGTCCAGGTCGGCGTCAGCCATCACGACCTGTGGCGACTTACCACCAAGTTCAAGATGCAGCGGTACGAGGTTGCGCGCGCACGCCCGCATCACCGCCGAGCCGGTCTCCGGCGACCCGGTGAACGCCATATACCGCACCAGCGGGTGCTCCGGCAGCGCGGCGCCGGCCTCCGGCCCGTACCCGGTCACGACGTTGACGACGCCCGGCGGTATCCCGGCCTCCACGGCGAGGGCGGCCAGCCGCAGGCAGGTCAGCGGGGCGTCCTCGGCGGGCTTGACGACGACCGTGTTGCCCGCGGCGATCGCCGGCGCCACCTCGCCGATCATCAGCGTGGCGGGCGTGTTCCACGGGACGATGCAGCCGCACACCCCGTACGGCTCGCGCAGTGTCAGCCCCAGCATGTCCGTGCGGTTGGTCGGCAGCGTCGTGCCGAGCACCTTGTCCGCGGCGCCGGCCATGTACGTGAGCGTGGCGCCGACCCGTGACGGACCCTTGTACGGCCGGCCGACCTCCATCGACTCGGTCGTGGCGAGCTCGGCGCCAGCGGCGTCGCAGGCGGCCGCCCAGGCGCGCATCAGCTCGCCGCGGCGGGTCGGCCCGAGGTCACGCCACACCGGAAACGCCTCGTGTGCCGCGCGCACCGCGGCGTCGACGTCTTCCGCCGTGCCGCGCGGTACGTGGCGCAGCACCTTTCCGGTCGCGGGGTCGAGGACGGCGATCGTCTCCCCGCCGCGCGCGGCGACCCACTCGCCGCCGACGAACATCCGCCCGTCGGGCACGCTCAGTTCCATCGCGCCGCCCCTCTCGGTTTACCGCAAGATACGTTCGCATGGTAAACAGAAATTCGGAGGGCGGACATAGGCCGGCTGTCCGAGTGCGAGGAGCGCCACTCGGGGGGCCGGTCCGCTAGCCTGACGCAATGGGTCCGCCGCCGGCGGCTCGGTAACGGCACAAGCAGCAGCGACGAGGTAGTCATGGGCGAACCCGACGTGCGGCCCGTCCGCGGGACGGCGACGGCAGAGGACGCGCCCACCGGGGAGTTCGTCCAGTCGCTGGAGCGTGGGCTGGCGGTCATCAAGGCGTTCGACACGCACACCGAGCTGACGCTCAGCGAGGTCGCGCGCGCGACCGGGCTGTCCCGGGGCGTCGCCCGGCGCTTCCTGCACACGCTCGTCTCGCTGGGCTACATGAGCACCGACGGGCGGCAGTTCTCGCTGCGTCCGCGGGTGCTGGAGCTCGGCTACGCGTACATGTCCAACCTCATGCTCCCGGAGATCGCCCGCCCGCACCTGGAGTCCCTCGCCGAGAAGGTCAACGAAGCCTGCTCGATCACGGTGCTCGAGGAGACCGACGTGGTGTACGTCGCCCGTGTCCCGAGCCGGCACCTGATGGGCATCGTCATCAATGTCGGCACGCGGCTCCCGGCGTACGCGACCGCCACCGGCCGGGTGCTGCTGGCCGGGCTGGGCCAGGCGGAGCTGGACGAACAGCTCACCTCGGTACGGCTCAAGCGGCGCACCGAGCGCACGACCGTCGATGCGGGCCAGCTGCGGGCATCGTCGAGGAGGTCCGCCGGGTCGGGTACTGCCTGGTCGACCAGGAGCTCGAAGACGGGGTACGCGCCCTCGCCGTACCGATCCGCAGCTCTCGTGGCTCGATGGCCGGTGCCATCAACATCGCGGCACCGGCCGCCCGGCGCACCGCCCAGGCGATGGTCGCCGACTTCCTGCGCCCGCTGCTCGACGCCGCCGAGGCGATCAGCGAGGACCTGCGCCGCGCTCCGCACTAGGCGCCTCACGGCCCGGGATACCCCGCCGCGCTGAGCGCGCCCCGGAGCGCGCAAACCCACCCATCACAGCACTTCGCCGTCAACGGCCTCCGTTGACGTGATCGCTGGGCGCCCGTTACTGTCCCACCAGAGAACAGGCGTTCGCCCAGCGAACGCACCGGCAAGTCGAAGGGCCACTCCGTGGAGAAGATCGACGCGTTCTGTCACATCATGCCGCCGGACTACTACGCGAGGTTCTTCTCGGTAGCGGACTCCGGGCCGGTGGCCAACCTTCGCAACCGGGTGGCGAAGATCCCCTGCTTGCATGACATGGACGTGCGGTTCCGCGTGATGGACGAGTTCGGCGACTATCGCCAGATCATCAACATCGCGGCACCGCCGGTCGAAGACCTCGGCTCCCCCCAGCTGTCCCGGGAGATGTCCCGGCTGGGCAACGAGTCGATGGCCGAGCTGGTGCGCACGCACCCCGACCGGTTCGCCGGCTTCATGGCCTGCGTGCCGATGGACGATCCCGAGGCGGCCACCGCCGAGCTGGACTACGCGTGCAACGAGCTCGGCGCGCTCGGCGCGCAGATCTACACGAGCGTGCACGGGCACCCGATGGACGAGAGCCGCTTCGACGTCTTCTACGCCCGCGCGGTCGAGCTGGACAAGGTGATCCAGGTACACCCCTGCCGCCACTCCGGTTGGGCGGACTACCCGACCGAGACCACCTCGAAGTTCGAGCTGTGGTGGGCGCTGGGCTGGGAGATGGACCTGTCGCTCTTCATGGGCCGGATGGTCTTCTCCGGCGTGCTGGAGCGGTACCCGACCATCAAGTTCCTGATCCACCACGGCGGCAGCATGATCCCGCACTTCTCCGGCCGGGTCGGCCCCGGGCTGGACCAGCTCGGCGCCCGCACTCCCCGGACCAGCAGGCCGACGTGGAGGGGTACCCGCTCAGCAAGCGCCCGCTCGACTACTTCAAGATGTTCTATGTGGACACCGCGATGTTCGGTGCGGCCCACGCCCTACGGTGCACAGTGGACTTCTTCGGCGTCGACCGGGTGCTCTTCGGCTCCGACTCGCCGTACGACCCGGAGAAGGGCCCGGGCTACATCCGCTCGACGATCCGCAACCTCGACGAGATCGGCCTCGGCGAGGACGAGCAAAGTGCCATCTTCCACGGCAACGCGCGCAAGGTCTTCAACGCGACCTTCCGGGAGGTGGGCGCACTGTGAGCGAGCGAGTTGGCGCGGCGGCGTCTGGACGGAGCCATCCCGCCGACGAAGTCGGGGTTTCGGCGTGGCGGAGGAAGACGTCGCCTTCAGCGCCGCACGAGCGAGCGAACCAGGAGGCGCTGTGAGCTTTGTCGACGGAGAATGGCGGGAGGCGTCCGGCACCCCGATCGCGGTGACCGATCCCGCCTCGGGCGAGGAGATCGCCTCGGTCCCGTCCGCGACCGCCGCCGAGGTGGGTGACGCGCTCGACGCCGCCCGCCGGGCCCAGCGGGAGTGGAGCCGGCTCCCCGCCACCACGCGCGGCGACCACCTGCGCGCGATCGCCGGTGTCTTCGCCGACCACCGCGAGGCCCTCGCTGACTCGCTGGTCAGGGAGGTGGGCAAGCCGAAGGCGCAGGCGCTGGGCGAGGTCGAGTTCGCGATCGGCTTCCTGCGGTACAACGCCGACTGGGACCGCCGCATCGAAGGCGAGATCCTCCCCGGTGACGTACCGGGCGAGGTGATCCACCTGCTCCGCGCCCCGGTCGGCGTCGTCGGCGCCATCTGCCCGTGGAACTTCCCGCTCGCCGTCCTCTGCCGCAAAATCGCCCCGGCCCTGCTGACCGGAAACACCGTCGTGGCGAAGCCGAGCGAGGTCACTCCACTCACGACACTGCACGCGTTCCGCCTCGTCGCCGAGCACGCCCCGCTCCCGCCCGGCGTGCTCAACCTCGTCACCGGCGGCCGGGAGACCGGTGCCGCGCTCGTCGCCGACCCGCGCACGTCGATGGTGTCGTTCACCGGGCACCGGGACACCGGCAAGTCCGTGATGGCCACCGCCGCCGAGCGGCTCACCCGGGTCTCCCTGGAGCTGGGCGGCAAGGCGCCGGCGATCGTGTGGCGGGACGCCGACCTCGACCTCGCGGTGGCGTCCATTGTGGATGCACGGCACTTCAACGCTGGGCAGGTGTGCACCTCCGCCGAGCGGGTGCTCGTGCACGAGTCCATCGTGGACGACTTCACGGGGCGGTACGTCGCCGCCGTCGAGGCGCTGCGGGTCGGGCACCCGTCCGGCGAGGTCGACGTCGGGCCGATGGTGAGCGCCGCCCAGCACCGCAAGACGAGCGCCGCGCTGGAGACCGCGCTGCGCGAGGGTGCGACGGTACTGACGGGCGGCGGCACCGCCACCGTCGACGGGTACGCCGGCGGGTACTGGTTCACACCGACCGTGCTCGGCGGCGTGCGGCCCGGGATGAGCGTGATGACCGAGGAGACGTTCGGCCCGGTCACGCCGATCTACCCGGTGGCCGACCTGGACGAGGCGCTCGCCATCGCCAACGACTCCCGCTACGGGCTGTCCGCGTACATCTTCAGCCGCGACTACGGCACCGTGATGCGCACCGTCGACGACCTCGACTTCGGCGAGATCTACATCAACCGGACGCTCGGCGAGTCGGTCCACGCCCACCACGCCGGCTTCAAGGAGTCCGGCATCGGCGGCGAGGACGGCAAGTGGGGCCTGCTGCGGTACACGCAGATCAAGACCGCGTACCACCACTTCGGGTAGCCGCGTGCGCCGTGTCTTCGCCGCACTGGAGGTGCGCAACTACCGGTACTTCGTCGTCGGGCACACGGTTTCGCTCATCGGCGGCTGGATGCAGATCGTCGCCCAGGGCTGGCTGGTGCTCCAGCTCACCGGCTCGGCGGCGGCGCTGGGGGCGGTCGCCGCGATCCAGACCGTCCCGGTGCTGCTCTTCGCCCCTACGGCGGCGTGATCGCGGACCGGGTCGACAAGCGCAAACTGCTGATCTGGGTACAGCTGGGCAGCGCGCTGCTCGCCGCGGTGCTCGGCGTGCTCGTGCTCACCGACGTGGTGCGGCTGTGGCACGTGTACGTGCTGGCGTTCGGCGTCGGACTGTTGCGCTGCCTGGACTTCCCGGCGCGGCAGTCGTTCGTGCACGAGATCGTCAGCCACAAGCACCTGCACAACGCGGTGACGCTGAACTCGGTACTCCTGAACGCCGCCCGGGTGATCGGGCCGTCGATCGCGGGCGCGACGATCGTGCTCGGCGGCATCGGGCTCTGCTTCCTGCTCAACGCGGTGAGCTTCCTCGCCGTGGTCGCCTCGCTCGCCGTGATGAACGTCGCCGCGCTGACCCGCTCCGCGCCGTCCGAGCGGGCCCGGCTGGTGGACGGCTTCGCCTACGTTCGCCGTACGCCGGCACTGGCCGTACCGCTGGTGATGACCGGCATCATCGGCTGCCTCGCGTACGAGTTCCCGGTCGTGCTGCCGGTCGTCGCGGAGCGGGTGCTGCACGGTGACGCCCGCACGTACGGCTTCCTGACCGCGGCGATGGGCGCCGGCGCGATCCTCGGCGGGCTCTTGGTATCCGCCGCCGGCCGTACCGGGATGCGCATGCTCGTCTGGTCTTCACTGGCGCTGGGCGGGACGATGCTGCTGGCCGCGGTCGCTCCCAACCTCGCCACGATGATGGTCGCGCTGGCCGCGGTCGGCGCCGCCACGATCGCCACCACCGCCACGAGCAACAGCACGCTCCAGCTCGGCTCCGCGCCGCAGATGCGCGGCCGGGTGATGGCGCTCTGGTCGACGGCGATGATGGGCTCGACCGCGATCGGCGCGCCGGTGGTCGGTACCGCGATGGAACACCTCGGCGCCCGCGTCGGTCTGGTGATCGGCGGCGTGAGCTGCCTCGTAGCCGCCCTGCTCGGGATGGTGTCCCGCTACCAGCCCGGCGCGG
Source organism: Phytohabitans flavus (assembly GCF_011764545.1). Taxonomy (GTDB): domain Bacteria; phylum Actinomycetota; class Actinomycetes; order Mycobacteriales; family Micromonosporaceae; genus Phytohabitans; species Phytohabitans flavus. Next base: position 4,677,776 of record NZ_AP022870.1, read on the forward strand.
TCATCCGGCGGCCGATGCCGGACGCTTCCGGTCCTTGACCTTCAGGTCGGCCTCGATCGCCTCGGCGGTGCGGCGCAGCTCCGGCACGAACTCGGCGACGATCTTCTCGGCGCTGCCCCGGCTGACGTGGGTGGAGCAGTTCATGGCCGCGATGACGGTACCGCTCGGGCTGCGCACCGGCACGGCGACCGAGCGGAGCCCTTCCTCGAGCTCCTGGTCGACGAACGCGTACCCATTGCGGTGGACCGCGTCGAGCGCGGTCGCGAGCCGTTGCCGGGTGGTCACCGTGTACCGCGTGTGCGGTCGCAGCGCGACCCGGGCCAGGTAGCCGTCGAGCCAGTCCTTGGGCGAGTGCGCCAGCAGGACGCGGCCCATCGACGTCGCATACGCCGGAAGCCGCGTGCCCACGCTGATCTGCACGGTCATGATGCGCTTCGCCGGCACCCGCGCGACGTAGACCACCATCTCCTCGTCCAGCACCGACAGCGAGGCCGACTCGTGGGTGCGGGAGGCGAGCTCCTCCATGTGCCCCATCGCCAGCTCCGGCACGATCAGGCCGGACAGGTAAGCGTAGCCGAGCTCCAGCACCCGCGGGTTGAGCGAGAACTGCCGCCCGTCGTTGCGCACGTAGCCAAGCTCGGCGAGCGTGTGCAGGAACCGCCGGGCCGCGGCCCGGGTCAGGCCGGCCTTGTGGGCGACGTCGGAGAGGGTCAGCGAGTGGTCGTCGGCGTCGAACGCCCGGATGACGGCCAGCCCGCGCTCCAGCGACTGCACGAACTCGGCGTTTCGCTGGACCTCACCGCCGGCGTCGTCAACGGTCACACCCACACTCCTCGTCGGGTCGCAGATCGCCACGTCCACCGCGACGAGGATCGACCGGCGGGTACGGGACGTCACCACCGTCGCATTGACGATCTCCGCGTTCGCAGCACGAACAAGTGTTACTATAACGGACCCGGCTTCCGGGCGCCTCCCCCACAAATACCGATTCAGCGGTACCACCGGAAGGCCATTGATAAAGAAAGCTTCCTATTTAATACTTGCCGTGGCGCCACTGTCCCGCCCCCATCAGTGGAGGTAGCCCCGTGCTTCGTCGTCTCCTGACCCTCGCCGCCAGCGTCACGCTGGCCTGCGCGGGGGCGCTCGCGATCGCCGCGCCGGCCCAGGCCGCCGTCGTGGACGTTCCGTTCGGACCGCTGTCCATCGGTGACTACTGCCATTCGCGGTACGCGACGGCCTGGATCGGCTTCTACGAGAGCTCCGGGCTCCGCTGCTACGGCGGCACTCCGATGCAGTACGTCGGCTCCGGCGACCCGTACCTCGCCTGCAAGTACCTCACGGTGGACGTGGTCATGAGCGCCTTCCGTGGCAATTCCGACGCGCTCGTCTGCCGGGTGATCCGCTGACGGCAGTTTTGTCCCGATGAGCCTGGGTAGATCGCCGCTCATGACCGACGAAAGCGACCAGCGCCGCCTCTCGGGGCTGCTGGACAGCGTCTTCGCTGGCCAGGAGCGGGTGACCCGGGACGCGATCCTGCGCCACGCCGCCGCGGCGGACCTTCCAGCCGACCTGAGCACCCGCCTCGACGGCCTCCCCGAGGGCGAGTACGCCCTCGACGAGGCCGCGGAGGCACTGAACACCAGCCCCTATCCAGCAGACTCCTAGCGAGGCGCCTCGCGTTACTTGGCTGACCAGTCGGCGTATTTGGTGCCGGTGAGGATGGCGCCGTCCTCCGGCACCAGCGTCCGCTCGGTCAGCTCAGCTCCGAAGTACCGCGCATGCGGGTCGGTGACCACCTCACGCGAATCGCCCATCGCGGCGAGGACGTGACGGAAGAACTCGTCCATCCGCGACTGCTCGGGCCCGGCCACCTCGACCCGACCGTTCAGCGGCTCGCCCACCGCGACCCGGCCGACCGTCTGTGCCACCTCGTCGCCCGCGATGGGCTGGAAGAGCACCGGAGCGATCCGGACCTTGCCGTCCTCCGTGGCGTCGTCGGCGATCCGCGTGACGAACTCGAAGAACTGGGTCGCGTGCACCAGCGAGTACGGGATCGGCGACGCCTGGATCAGCTTCTCCTGAGCGATCTTGGCGCGGAAGTAGTCGATGTCGGGCCGCCGCTCGGTGCCCACCACGGACAGCGCGACGTGGTGGCCAACACCGGCCGCCGCCTCCGCCTCCAGGAGATGGCGGGTGGAGGTCTCGAAGAACTCGCGGGCGGCCTCCGCCTCGAACGACGGCGAGTTCGACACGTCGATCACCACGGACGCACCCTTCACCGCCTCGGCCACGCCCTCGCCGGTCAGGGTGTTGACGCCGGTACTCGGCGCCGCCGCGACCGCGTCGTGGCCGTGCTCGCCGAGCTTCGTCACGAGCTTCGACCCGATCAGTCCGGTACCGCCGACTACCACGATCTTCATGACATGCCCCTTCGGCTCACGGGGGCATCTGCTTGCCACCCGGTCGCCAGCTAAGACAGGGCAGCCCGCCGGCCTGTGACAGCCTCGCAGAAACGCTTCCGGGTCGGGCCGTGTATTACCGGCGGAGCACGTACCAGCTGCCGGCCTCGCCCGGCCGTGCCCCGGGCTCGTCACCGAAGTACATCGGCCCGCGCACCCGCAGCGCGATCCCGATCAGGTACACGTCGCCGATCGCCGCCACGGCGTTGAAGATCAACGCCAGCAGCACCAGGATCGACAGCCCCACCGGCCCGAACGCGACCAACGGCAGGCCGAGCACCGGCAGCACGACAAGCGGCGCGACGAGCACCGCGAGCATCGTCGACCGGGACAGGTACCACCCGGGCGCGTCGGCGTAGGCGTACCAGCCCCTGAAGCCGAACACCGGACGCGCCCGGGTGAACGCCCACAGCAGTACACCGTGCACGGCCTCGTGCACGACGACTGTCAACAGCGGCATGGCGAGCAGCCCGACGAGAAACGCCACGACCGGCACCATCGCGATGTCCGGCCCCAGCTCGAAGGACCAGCCCGCCGGGCGGACCAGCGCACCGAGCGTCCCCACGGCGCACAGCGACACGAGCCCCACGGCAGCGACAGCAGCATCAGCGTCGCCTGAAGCCGCCGATTGCCCTGCAAACGCACCGTCCCGCCCAGCTCGTACCCATCCGGCAGAGATCGACTCGCGCGCATGCCGGGACGGTACCGCAGAGCGTCAGTGCCCGAAGGCGTCGGAGTCGGCGCCGGCGGCGTCGCCCTGGTCGAGCGCGGTGATCGCGACCACCTCGTCGGCGGCCAGGCTGAAGTCGAAGATGTCGATGTTCTGCCGGATGCGGCCCGGGTCGCTGGACTTGGGGATCGTCGTCAGCCCCAGCTCCATGTGCCAGCGGAGCACGATCTGCGCCGGCGTCCGGCCGTAGCGCTCGGCCAGCTCGACCACGATCGGGGCGCGCAGCACGTCGTTGCTCGGGCCGCCGATCGGCGACCACGACTGGGTGACGATCCCGTGCTCGGCGTGGTACGCCCGGGCGGACTCGCGGGTCACGGTCGGGCTGAGCTGGATCTGGTTGAGGTCCGGTACGACGCCGGTCTCGGTGATGATCCGTTCCAGATGGGTGGGCTTGAAGTTCGACGTGCCGATCGCGCGCACCCGGCCGTCCTCCAGGAGCCGGTCCAGACCCTGCCAGGCCTGCACGTACAGGTCCTGGTCCGGGTTTGGCCAGTGGATGAGCAGCAGGTCGATGTAGTCCAGGCCGAGCCGGTCGGCGCTGCGCTCGCACGCCTCGGCGGCCGGCTCGACCCCGTGCCAGCGCCGGTTGAACTTGGTCGTGACGAACAGCTCCTCGCGCGGTACACCAGAAGCCTTGAGCCCGCGACCGACGCCGCGCTCGTTGCCGTAGTTTTCGGCGGTGTCCACGAGCCGGTAGCCCGTCTCGATCGCGGCGACCACGGCCGCCTCGGTGGCTGTGTCGTCCATCGGCGAGGTGCCCAGGCCAAGGCGCGGCAGCTCCGCACCGTGCCGCAGGGTGACTGTGGGAGCGGTAATCGGCGTCACGGCCCAAACCCTACCGACCTTGAGCGATCCGAGGATCGGGGGGCGGAATAAGGAGACCTGGGTGGGCGTGTACGGCGCACGCCCACCCAGGTCCGTTTGTGGTGCTATTTACCCACTAGGAGGCGGGTGCGTACGAGCCGGTGACCACAGTGGTCTGGCCCGGGGTGAGGGTGACCGTCTGCGAAGGCGGAGTGGTCCGACCCGGGATCGGGCCGAAGCTCACCTGCACCTCGCCCGCCGGCAGGTACGTCCAGACGCCCCAGCCGTCGTAGGCCACGCCGTTGACGAAGATCTGCGCCGGGCCGGGCGCGTCGGTCGACACCTGGAGGGCGGCGGCCTGGGTGAACGCCACCTCCACGGTCGTCGTCAGCGCACCGGTCACGGTGACCGTCTTGCACTCCGGCGTGATGAAGCCCACCACGTCGGTGAAGCAGACCTTGTGCTGGCCAGGCGCGATCCGCATCCAGTCCAGGCTCCACGAGGCGCGCGGCTTGCCGTCCACCACGACCGTCGTGTTGACCGGGTTGGCGGTTTGCACGACGCGCAGCATGCCGGTCGGTCCGGTGTAGCCGGACGCGTCCGGGTTGGCGGTGTAGTTGCCGGTGATGCCGTAGGTGACGCCGGGCTCGAAGACCTGGGTCCGGCAGGCCGGCGGGTTGAAGCCGGCCACCGCGCTCCAGCAGATGACCCGCTGGCCAGGCTCGACCCGGGCGTTGACCGGGCCAGTGGTGCCGTCGTTGACCGGTACGCCGTCGACCGTGACGGTCACCGGCTTGTTGCCGATCAGGGTGTTGTTCCAGCGCACCTGGATACCGGAGTTCGGGCTCAGGGCCATGTCGAGCGTGACGCCGGCGGTCGCGCTGGTGGTCACGTTCTGGCAGGCCGGGGCGGTGTACCCGGTCGGCGCGAGCACGCAGACCTTGTGCTTGCCGTCGGCCAGGGCCAGCCCGTCCAGGCCGCCGGTGTCCCGGGCCACGCCGTCGACGGTGACGGTCGCGCCGGAGTTGGCCGGCTGGACGTACACGTTGAGGTGCCCGGGTCGCGGGCCACCGGTCAGGGTGTACATCTTGCCGAACGAGCGGCCGCGGCCGTCCGCGTCACCCGAGTCGGTGAGCAGCTCGATCTGGGCACCGGCCACCATCGGGCTCGGCACCGACGGGATGGTCTCCCAGGTGCCGTACGTGTTCTCTTCGCCCAGCAGCTGGTCGAGGACCGGCTTGCTGTTCGGCTTGCCGTTCCAGGTGAACAGGGCCCAGGTGGTGTTGCCGTTGCCCGGGCCGGCGGAGATGACGTAGTCGTCGTCCGCGTTCTTGCGGATCTCGCGGATCGACCGGCCACCCAGATCAAGGAAGATCGGGGCGCCGAACGTGGCCTGCGCGTCCTCACCGGTCGAGTACTTGTCGATGTTGGTCACCGGCACGATCAGCGCGTGCGGCTTGCCGTTCTTGACGAACGTCGGCGCGCGGAACCCGAGGTACAGCGTGGACGACGAGCCCGGTGCGAGCTCCACGCCCTCGATGTTGAACCCGTTCGGCGGGTTCGGGATGATGCCGGGCTTGGTGCCGGCGACGAAGCCGAGCGCGTCGGCGCCGAGGCCGTGACCGTTGGCGGCGTCCCACGCGAGCAGCTGGGGCTTCAGGTCCGTCGTGCCGCCGACCCGGGTGAACTGGACGTTCCCGCCGGTGCCGGTCATCTTGACGACGTCGAAGCGGGCCCGCTCGGGCTCCGAGCCGCCGCCCTTGTCGTTGCCGTGCGAGGCGAACAGGTAGATCAGGTCACCGACCTTGGCGATGCCCTCGTAGTCGTACTCGCTGCCGCCGATGCCGTCGACGCTGATCGTCCGGTACTGCGAGCCGGCGCCGGTCACGTCGGCCGGCTTCTGCCGCTTCCACAGCCGCAGCGAGTTCTCCTCGTCGGTGACACCGAGCAGGTACCCGTCGCCGACGTCCACGGCCGAGGAGATGTCGTCCACGCCGTAGTAGAAGAAGATCGACGTGTCGGCGAAGGCCGGGTTGGCCGAGTACGACGCGGTCGTCGTGGTCGTGTTCCCCTGCGGGTCGCTCACCTTGATCGTGAGCTGCGCGCTGCCCGAGGCGAGCGGCGCGAAGAAGAGCCGCCGGTACGCGCCGGTGCCGTCGACCGTGATGCCCGCGTCCGGCAGCACCGTCTGGTTCGACGAGGTCACCGTGAGCGTCAGCTGGGCGGCCGGGGTGTCCCGGTCGTTCAGCGAGACGCCGAGCGTGGGGTTACGCGGGTTGAGCGCGGTACCCACCACCTGGTTCGAGGTGGTCAGGATCGACGGCCGCGCGGTCGGCTGGCCGCTCGGAGCGGGCCAGCCACCGACCGGCGGGAACGCCACGCCGCGCAGCACCGTGCCCGGCGTCGCGGTGGCCATCGTGACCGGGGCCGCGATCGCCGGCGCCTCGGTACGGCCGGCGGTGTCGACGAGCTTCACCAGCCGCGAGCCGTCGGACGCGGTGCCGTAGATCTCGACGCCGCCGAGCACCGGCTGCGCGGCGAGGTGCGCGAACGCAGTGCCGGCCGCGAACGTGCCGACGCTCTTCCAGGCACCGTCCACAAGCGCGTACTTGCCCAGCACGCCCTGGAGGGTGGAGAAGTAGACGACGTCCGGGCCGGCGACCTCGTCATCCGCGTCGAGCATTGCGAATTCCTGCACGGACGGGAGGTTCGACACCACGGACGTGCGGACCTCGGCAGCGGTCGGCAGCGCGGACGGGTACCGGTCGATGTTCGCGCTACCGCCGAACGGGTTGCCGCCCACGTAGAGCACACCGTCCACGATGGACAGCGAGGGCGCGCCGAAGCTGTCCACCTGGGTCGAGGCGGAAGCGCCGTGCGCCGCGTAGCGGAGGCTGTTGCCGCTCGCGCCGGACATCCAGTACGCGGAGCCGTCGGTGCTGATCACCTCGTACGGCGCGCCACTCACCGTCGCGTACGCGTCGGGGAGGACGGTGTTGGCGACCTGCGCCTGACCGTCGATCCGGGCGACCACGGTGGGCGACGCGACCTTGGGCCCGACCGGGTTGCTGTTACCGGCGAGCGTCACGTACCGGCCGTCCGCCGAGCGGCGCAGGCCACCCGCGGTGGTGTTGCTGGACGGCAGCGTGAACGTGTCGCCGGGCAGCTGGATCTGGCCACGGTACGCGTTGTTGGCGGTCGCGTACCGCTGGATCGCGACCGAGGCCGACTGGGTGGAGTTGCTGGCGCCGTTGACCTCGACGACCGCGACCTCGTTCGACGGTGCGGGGGGAGCGAGCTTGGGGTTCCAGCCCTCGGGCGCGAAGTCCACGCCGCGGAAGACCTTGCCCGCGGCGGCGGTCTTGAGCACCTGCTCCTCGTACACGGGAACGGCCCCGGACGCCGCGGTGTCGGTCACCCGGACGAGCTGGTTGCCGGCGCGCACGATGAAGAGCTCGGCGTGGCCGTCGACGGCGCGCGCGGTGAACGAGTCGACGCGGCCGAGCTGGCGGGTGGTGCCCTGCCCGGTCCAGTTCGTGCCGTCGAAGCTCAGCTTCATGATGCCGTCGTCCGCGACGTACGCGGTGTCGATGCCGGGCACGTTCGGGTTGAGGTCGAGCAGGGTGAAGTCACCCATGCCCGAGCCGAAGTACCCCGGGACGTTGTTGCCGAAGAACGCGGTGTACGGCGCCGGCGCGGCGGGGATGCCGTCACCGATCTTCGCGATGCCGTACGGGCTGACCCACGTCGTCGCGACGTACAGGTTGCCGCCGAAGATCTTGGCGGTGCTGCCGCTGCGCATCAGCGAGTTGGTCCACGCGTCGGGGGTGTTGCCGCCGAACTGCACGCGGACGAGGGCGGAGTTGGTGCTGCCGTCCTTGCCCTCACCGCTGGCGAAGAGCGTCTGGCCGTCCGGGCTGACCACGGAGTTCGCGAACTCGCGCGAGAAGGAGCTGCCCAGCGTGGTGGTGGTGTCCACGCCGCCGCGCGCGTCGACTCGGGCCACCGAGTGGTTGTCGCTGGAGCTCCCGGTGCCCGGCTCCCGGTTCCAGCCGCCGATCGTGAGGTAGCGGCCGTCGGCCGAGCGGTTCAGATGTCCCGCGTTCGACTCGCTGATGTTCAGGGTGAGCGGGTTGTTCCTGGCCTGGGTCGTGGTCGGCAGCGGCACCGGGTTCTTGGTGCTCGGCGTGCCGTCGGTGCTGGCGGTGACCAGCGAGACCGCCCCGAACGTGGACGCCGAGTCGGCCTCCACGAGTACGAGGTCGGCCAGCGGGCCGGCGGCCGCGGCGGACTGCGGCGCCACGAAGATCGCCGTCGACAACGCGAGCGTGGTCGCCAGCGCGGCGACCACGGGTCTGGATCTCATCGAGAGATGCGAATGCACAAGGGCTCTCTTTTCCGGGAGGGGAGGTCGAGGCGGCCCGCATCGTCGCGAAGAGATACCGCCTGGTTCGCACGTTTTCAGCCAGCGGTTAACCCGCCTGACATGATCAGCGAACGACCGACGAACAGTCGGATCTTGGTTCTTCCGCCCGCCTTAACGACGAATGGCGGGCACGTGTGGGGTGTTGCCTGACTCACTTCGCTTGCCTGGCATCGATTTCAGCCGCTCTCCGCACATGTCCGCTCAGCGAACAGTGACCCGCACCGGAGCCAGAGCGAACACGCCGTCGCTGTGCGTGTAGCCGGCGCCCGCCCGCTCGTGCACCCAGTACGACAGCCGCAGCTCCCCCGGGCCGACCGCTGTGCTGGTTGCGCTCGCTTCGCTCGCTGAGCGCCCCGGGTGGCCGGCGCCATCCAGCCTCGTCGCTGCGCTCCTCGGACCGGATCCCGCCAGCCCCGGGGCGAGGCGGCAGGAGGCGCGCACCGTGGCCCGCCCGTGCGGCGGCAGCGACGTGTCCGTGGGCGTACAGGAGATCCGGGAGGCACGCCACGGCTCGGCGGCGTCCGCGGGCGCCAGCACCGGAAGCAGGCGCGCGGTGACCCGCCGGGCGGAGAGGTTGACCACCGTGACCGCGAGGGTGCGCCGCGTCCCGCCCTCCCAGGTGGCCGGTGGGGAGCTCCCGGCGATCATCAAGTGGCCGGCGGGCAGGGCGGTGCGGGCCAGGCGCGTGTCGAGGTCGACCCGTACCGAGGCGGCGCCGGTGAGCTGGTCGAGCAGCACGCCCTTGTCGAGCTGTGTACCCGTACGCACCTCGACCGTGGGGCGGTACGCGCCCGGCCAGACCGCGACGTTGTCGGCGATGGCGACCTCCGTGGTACCGCCGGCCGGCACGACGACCGTCCGGGACGGCGCCCAGCGCGTGGTCGAGGTGGGCCGGGCGCCGGCGGAGTCGGTGAGCCCGGTACCGACCGTCACGGTGCGCGGCACGGTGGTGGTGTTCCGCAGGCGCACGGTGCCGGTGACGGCCGCCGGGCTGCGGTGCCCGGTGGTGATCGCCGCGCTCGCGATCGCCACGTCCCGGGGTGCCCGCTCCCGCAGCTCGGCCGGGTCGGTGCCACGCAGGTCGAGCGGCCCGGACCAGCGGTCGGCCTCGGCCACGGCGCCGCGCACCCGCTCGTGCAGCCACACCGCGAGCTGGTACTCGCCGGGCGGCACGTCCAGCGGCTGGCGGATGGCGACCGGGTTGTCCCCTCGCTGGGCGGCCGGGCGCTGCCGGAGATCGTCTCGGAGACGTACGCGGCGCGGCGCTCCCCGGCCGGGACCAGCTCGAACCACACGTAGTACCGCTGCGCCCGCGCGCCGGCCGGGGTGACCGACGTCTGCACGGTCAGCGTCGAGCCGCTGACCGTGGCGGTCACCGCGCCGAGGCGCAGGCCGGGTGCGGGGGCGTGGCCAGAGACGGCGGCGCCGATCGCGAGCGACGCGACGAGTGATACCGCGAGCAGCCAGAGGGCACCAACCCCGGGTGCTTGTCGCGGTGCCACGGTCAGCCGGCGCGGCGGCGGACGCGCGTCGCGGCGAGGGCCGCCCCGACCACGAGGAGCGCGGCCAGGGTCAGGATGATGCCGACGGTACCGCCGCCGAGGCCGCCCCCGTCGCCGCTCTGGTCCTGCGCGCCGGACGTGCCCGACTGGTCGGCGTTGCCGTCGAGCACGGTCAGCGCCGCGGTCAGCACGCGCGTGGCCCGGTCGGGATCGAGCCCCAGGGCACGCACCTCGACGTTGCCCCGTACCCCGTCGGGCACCGTGAACTCGGCGGCGACCACGCCCTTCCCGTCACTGCGTACGGTCGCCGCGGTCGCCTCGCCGACAAGGATGCGCACCTCGCCGTCGGCGACGTAGCCGCCTGCGTTCGCGGTGACCTGCCCGCCCGGGCCGACCGTCGAGGTGGAGAGGGTGAGCGTCCCCCGGCTGGCCGTGTACGGCGCGGCCGCCGCCGGCGCACCGGCGAACGCGATCGCCGCGAGCAGCGTCATCGCGAGGGTGGCAAGGCGGCGGAAGCCAGAGTCTGTCTGGCGGATCTCCGCGGGGCTGCGGCGGGTCCAGACGACGACCGACCGCACCAGACGAAAGGCCACATACAACACCGGTATGCGACCTTCCGCCCGGCACGCCCGGACGCCGCCTGGACCTCGCCTCGCACCCACAAGATCCACCAGACAGACCCTAGTCATGGCAGCCGACCCTAGGCGCCCTAGATGATCTTCGGTTGAACCGCGCATGACACCTCAGGCCCCGCAACCAGCACCGGAACCGCCTTGGGCGGGCGGCGGTCCGGCCGCGGCGCGGACGTCGATGACGATCGCACCGCCGTTCCGGAACACCACCGCGCAGGGATGCCCCTCGACGAACGCCGTCATCGCCTCCGGCTCGTACCGGTTGCTGTCCGTGGAGACGAGGAGCAGGTCGATCCCCGCGGCCTCCGCGGTAGTCACGGTCCTGTCGTCGGGGAACGGCGGCGCGAACACCTCGTTGGCGACGCGGGCGCGCTCCAGCTCGTCGGCGTAGCTCAGCCAGCGCAGCGGGGACGCGTACCAGGTGGGCCGGCGCACGTACCCCTCCACCCACCAGCCCAGCGGCGCGTCGTCCACAGTGGACACGCCGAGGCGGGTGCCGGGCGGGGTGTCGCGCAGCCAGGTGAGGGCGGCGTACATGTCCGGCGAGACGATGCCGTAGTAGTCCCGCTGGGCCGGGAACAGGCGCAATCCGCTCCAGGTCTGGAGGGCGACCGCGGCGGCGAGCAACCCGGCCACGGCCACCCGCGCGGGGAGGACCTGGCGGCGCTCGCCGCTGGACCACAGCCCGAGCGCGAGCACCGTGGCGAACGGCAGGAAGTACAGGCCGCGCGTCTCCTTGGTGAGCGCGGTGGCCACGGCGACCGACCCGAGCGCGGCGACCGTGAGCCGCCAGGCGGGCTCCCGCCAGCGGTCGCGCAGCAGGAACGGGGTGGCGAGGCCGGCGACGAACGCGGTACGCCAGACGACCGGCTGGTCCCGGTAGGTGAACTCCAGTGACGCGAAGAGGTTGGCCCAGGTGACGGCGGCGGCGTCCGTGGCGCTCGGCCGGTTGCCGCCGACCGCGTCCAGCAGCGGCAGGTAGAGCGGTACCGCGAGCACGGCGGGCGCGGCGACCACCGCCAGGTACCGCAGCCGTCTGCGTATCCAGCGCAGGCGCTCGCCCCGGGGCACGGTGGCCAGGTGCAGCCCGGCGACGGCGGCGGCCGCGAAGGCGGCGTACCCGACCACGAAGTGGCTTGTGGCGAGCAGGCCGGCGGTGGCCGCGGCCGCGCCCAGCGCCGGTGCCCAGCGGTCGGTGCGCAGCGCGGTGTCGAGGAGTACGAGCAGGATCGGCACCAGCCCGGCGGCGATGAGCTGGGGGAAGCCACCCCAGGCGGCGGCCTCGCCGGTCGCGGCGGAGACGGACAGCAGTGCGGCGAGCCCGGCAGCCGCCCAGCGCAGGCCGAACCCGCGCAGGACGGCGTACGTGCCCACGGCGAGCGCGAGCGAGCTGAGCGCGCCGAGCAGGCCGACCGCGACGACCGGGCCGGCCGCGCGGGTGAGCAAGCCCATGGCGAGCGGCGTGACCGGTGGGTACGCCAGGCCGGAGGCGCGTGTCGCGTGGTCGCCGAGGAGCGCGTTGCCGAACGCCAGCCAGTTACCGGAGTCGATGGTGGCTGGTGCCGCGCGATCGGTGAGCACCGCGTACCGCACGACGGCGACGGCGAGCAGGAACCCGGCGAACGCCAGATCCACGGCGGCGGGCCGGTACCGCCACGCCCGCCGGTGCCGGCCCGGCACTACCCGTGCGACCCGGCGGCGCCGTGCGCGGCCGCCAGCACCGTCACGACGTCGCGCCCGCGCTCGGCGGAGATCCCGGCGAGGTCCTGGCTCGGGTCGCGGACGGCGGCGATGAACCGGCGGACCACCTCGTCGTTGCCGTAGTCCAGCCGCCCGCGCACCCGCAGCGACCCGGCCGCGACCGTGCCAGCGGCGTGCCCAGCGGCGGCGGCGACCTGGGTGCGCAGCACGTCGAAGGTGCGGTGCCCGCCGTCGTCGGGCACCACCACGCACACGTCCCGGAAGAAGTCGACCATCGCGGTGGCGCGGCTGCCTGCGAGCACGAGCAGCCACTCGGAGATCGCGCCGACAAACGTCATCTGGAGCGACCCGAATGCCTGGCCGCCGCCGCGCAGCACCACCGAGACAAGGTCCGGCGTGTTGTCGTCGGGCGCGAACGCCGGCCCCACGTGCAGGCTCCGCACCTGCGCGCCGGGCACGAAAGACTGAAGCAGATATATAAGGTGTGGCGCCTCGTCGGTGAACAGGCCGAGCGGCAGCTTCGGGTACCAGGAGGGGAGCCGCCGCCGGTGGTTGCTCGACTGCACCCCGAACGCGGCCCGCAGGTCACCCAGCCGGCCACTCGTCAGCAACGCTCGGGCACGCGTGGCCGCCCGGCCGTACTGGAGATTGTGGATCACCGCGAGCCGGCGGTCCGCCGCCTTGGCAGCGCCGATCATCCGGTCCGCGTCCTCGGTGGTGAGCGCGAACGGCTTCTCGACAAGTACGTGCAGCCCGCGCTCGAGTGCCGCGCAGACAAGGTCGGCGTGGGTGTCCGGCGGCGTACCGATGACCACGGCGTCGACCTCGTCGCGCAGCCACGGCTCGTCCAGCGTGGCGCCGTACCGGGTCAGCCCGTGCCGCCGCGCGAGCTCCGCCCGGGACACCTGCGGCGGCTCCGGGGTGACCATGCCGACCACCCGCACGCCGGGATGGCGGGACAGCGACGGGAGGTGCCGGTTGACGGTCACCCAGCCCGCACCGACCACGGCGACTCGGGTCACGACAGCACCTCCGCCGGGGATGGGTTCAACAGCGCCAGGTAGCGATCTACCGCGACGGACCAGTCGTAGTGTGCCACCGCGACCTCGCGGGCCTCGGCGCCCACCCGCTCCCGCCCGGCGTCCCCCTCGTCGAGCACGGCGTGTACGGCCTTCACCAGCGCGTCCGGGTCGCGGTCGGCGAGGCGTACCACCGCCGCGTGCGGGCCGGTCTCGGGTACCGCGCCGGCGCAGGCGACCACGGGCAGCCCGCTGGCCATCGCCTCCTGTACGACGAGCGGAAAGCCCTCCCCGTACGACGGCATCACCAGCAGGTCGGCGGCGCGGTACAGGTCGGCGAGCGCGTCCTGGTCGAGCTTGCCGAGGACCCGCACGGTGGGCGGCAGGTCGCGCAGCCGCTCGGTGTCCTTGCCGCACACGACGACGTCGAACCGGTCCGACCGGGACGCCGCGGCGAGCAGAAGGTCGAGCCCCTTCTTGCGGGCGAGCCGGCCAACGAAGAGCACGGTCGGCCGGGTGAACCCGTGGCGGTCGCGGGCGGCGGCGCGGTCGCCCGGGCGGAAGCGTGCGGTGTCCACACCGTTGTCGATCCGCACGACCGGCCGCGCGCCTCCGATCACCGCGCCTATCTCGCCCGCGACCCGCTCGTTGAGCACCGCGAACGCCGTGGCCCGGCGACCCGCCCGGCGGGTGGCCCAGCGGAAGGCGGTGGCCTGCGCGGCGTCGAGCAGCCGGCCGCCGGTGGCGACGAGCCCGACGTGCTCGGTCACCACCACGGGTACGCCGGCGCGGGCGGCCAGCGACACGGCCAGCGCTGTGTTCGGGTAAAGCAGCCCGTGCACGTGTACCGCGTCCGCCCACCGGACCAGCTCCCGGGTGATCCGGTGCAGCGCGGCCGGGGCGAAGAGCGGGATCGGGATGCTGAGCCGCTCCAGGGGGTTGGCCGCCGGCACCGGAACGGCGCGGTAGGGCACGCCGGCAGGATCGGGGCGCCGGGCCGCGTCGTGTCCGGTTACCGCGACGTCGTGGCCGCGGGCCGTGTAACCGCGTGCCAGGCGGTCCACCACGAACTGGATCCCGCCCTCGTACGGCGGCAGATAGTTGGCGACAAGCAGCAGGTTCATCGGAATTCGAAGGGACGATAACGCGCTTATGCCGCTTCGGCGCCCGCTGTTGATCAACTTTAGTGCGTTGTTCGCGCGGCCGGCACGCGACGTTCAAGATCGGCCGTGAACGTCCCCTCTCGTGACTTCGCAGGTGAGAGAGCCATCCGTTGAATCGCAGCCCGCCGCGGTTGCGCAGGAGAAGCAGCCCGAGTGGCTGTACCAGTGGGAGAGGTTCCGGGACACGGACGAGTTCCTGTTCTGGGACTGGGTACAGCCGCGCACGCTCGCCGACTTCGAGGGCAAGCGGGTGCTCGACGCGGGCTGCGGTCCCGGCCACCACGTGCGAATCGTCGCGCCGGTCGCGGCCGAGGTCGTCGGCCTCGACCTCAACGCCCATGAGCTCGCCCGCGGCAACCTCGCCCACCTGCCGAACGTCAGCGTCCACGAGGGCGACCTGGCCCGCTGGACCCCGGACGAGCCCTTCGACGTCGTGTACAGCATCGGCACCATCGACCACACCGACGACCCGGACGCCAGCATGGCCCACCTCGCCTCGCTGTTGCGCCCGGGCGGGCTGCTGATCGCGTGGGTGTGGTCGCGGGAGGGCAACACGTTCATGGCGGCTGTCGTCGAGCCGCTGCGCCGCCTCCTGCTGCGCCGCCGCGGCCGCCGTACCGTCGAGCGGCTGGCCCGGATCCTGACCGCCATGCTCTACCCGGTGGTGCACACGGTGTACCGGCTGCCGCTGCGGTTCCTGCCCTACCACGACTACTTCGCGAACTTCCGCCGGCTGACCTTCGACCGCAACGCGCTCAACGTCTTCGACAAGCTGAACGCGCCGTACACCGAACTCATTAGCAACGAGCGGGCACGGGCCTGGTTTCCCGAGGCGGAATTCGAGGACGTGCGGGTGGTCCCGTACAAGGGGATCAGCTGGTGCGTCAGCGGCCGGAAGCGGTAGCCGCCGGATCTTCTTCCTCTTCCTCGACCGGGCGGAAAGCGGCGTCCATCCAGAAGAACCGGACTATCCACAGTAGACCGGTCGCGGAAAGGTTTGTCAGGTTGGTCAGCGGGCGCGGTAGCTGGCTGTCGGCGACGAACCGCCAGACCGCCTCGACACCCGCCACGCCCCCGGTCGTCACGACCAAACCCACTGCCACGAACAGCCAGAACGGCAGCACCTCGCGGCGCCACGAGCTCCGCCCGGTGCGCCGCCACACCCACACCCGGTTGGCGTAGTACGCCGGTATCGCACACAACACGACCGATACCGCGTTTACCACCGCGCGCCGGCCGTCCGGAAAGGGAAGCTGGAGCAGCCAGAGCACCAGCTGGCCGAACACGACGTTGCCCAACGCGACGGCCAGATAGCGCGGGCCACGCTCGCGCACGGCGCCCAGCACACCGTCCACCACCCGCACAGCGGGCAGACTAACGAACCACTGTCTAAACCCTGCTGGGGGGCTGTTTAAACCCTGCTGGTGGGCGCGGGCACGCGGGCGAACCGGTCGGCGAGCCGGCACGTCGCGGCGATGACGAGCATGTGGCGGGAGTAGCCGGCGTAGGGCGGCTCGCTCCGGAGGTGCCGGCCGGGATCGCTGAGCATCTCGAGGTAGCGGTTGGCGAACGCGGTGACGGACACGGCGTCCAGGCGCTCGCCGGACTCGGAGGCCACCGCCTCGATCCTCCGCTCGTACGTCGACAGCAGGTGGTCCAGGATCGGGTCGCGGGTGGCGTCGTCGAGGATGCTCTGCCCGTACTCCGCGCGGAGCTGATCGATGGTGCGCACCCGCCGGCCGCCCGGTCCACGGAGGACGCCGCGGCGGGCTCGCCACGCGGTGAACGCGAGCGCCAGCCGGCTCGGCCGAGCCTGCCTGGTAGCGAGGTGGTGATCCCACAGCGCCACCATCGCAACGGCCAGGAGGCTATTGGGCACCGCGTACCACAAACCACCATTTATGGCCGACCAGACAATCAGCCCGGCAACCAATATAGTCACGGCAAGTAGTGGCCAGACTACCCACCGACGCGCGCCAAACCGAATCGCCAGCACGCCGGTGCCCACCGTGCTCGCGCCACCAATGCTGCCGCTCAGGCTGAGCAGAGCGGTCGCGTCCTCCATGGGTCGACGCTAGCGCTTCATTGACCTTCTTGGTTCGACCGACACGTAGCGACAATCGTCACTACTGGAGATATCCGCAATAATTCCCGCAACATCACATGATGCGCTCGGCACTTCACTACCGGTAAGCTAACCCGGTCTCTACTAAGGCGACGGGTGGCGAGTTGCCGGTTCGAGACGTGGGTGCCCTCCCCACCCCGGAAACTTCCCGGGATCCCCCGCCGGGTCGGCACCTGATTTGCCGGCACCGTCGTGGTTTGCCGACCACTACGGTGCCGGCCACGCGTTCGGGTTCGCCCTCACTCGCGGCCCTGTCCTGGGACTTTTCGCGGCGCACGTACCCTCGCGGCTTTGTTCGGCGTTCATTGTTCGGCGGCGTTCGCGCTGCCGGACAAATCAGGTCCCGTACAGACTTGAACCGTGCAAAAGCGCGACGGCACGAGTGATCCTGCGCAACGGGGGCGCAGGATCACCCGAACCGCCGCCATCCGCTCGTTCCTGGCGCCCGCCGAGCGTGCGTCGCCACGCCGCGAGCGAGAGTTGGTCTACTCGCCACCTGGACCTCAACCGTGTCGTCGCCTGCGAAAACGGCGGTTGCTCTAATGTCCATCGCCAGCGGTCGCGGCTCTGGGAGAGGTGATTTCGTGGAACTGTCCAGCCGTGGCGGGCCTGCCTGGCTTCCGCCTCGCGCGCTGACGATCCTGGTCGGGATGGCCGCGGCGGTGGTGGCGATCGCCGGCATCCGGGCGTTCTCCGGCACGCTCGGCCCGGCGTTTCTCGCGCTGGTCCTCGTGGTCACGGTCCATCCGCTCCAGGTGTGGTTGCGGCGCTGGGGGTGCCGGGCTGGATCGGCGCACTCGTGGTGATCCTGACCGTGTACGCGATCCTGCTCGGCATCGCGGGCGCGCTGGCCCTCGCGGTCGCCAGGCTCATCGACCTGATGCCGAGCTACGGCCCACAGTTCAGCGAGCTGCTGGATCACGTGACCGCGTGGCTCGAGGACGCGGGCGTGAGCGAGGAGCAGATCCGTACCGCCGTGAACGATCTGGACCTGTCCCGGTTCGCCGGCGTGCTGCAACAGGTCCTCGCCGGACTGTCGGCGGTCCTGTCCGACCTGTTCTTCATCGCCACGCTGATCTTCTTCGTGGCGATCGACGCCGCGCGGTTCACCCGACAGCTCGACGCGGCCGCCGAGGCGCGGCCGGCCGTGGTGGCGGCGCTGCGCTCCTTCGCCCGGGACACCCGCCGCTACATGATCGTGTCCACTGTGTTCGGCCTGATCGTGGCCGTCGTCGATGTCGGCGTCCTGTACGCCCTGGGGATCCCGCTGCCGCTGCTGTGGGGCCTGCTGTCGTTCGTCACGAACTACATCCCCAACGTCGGGTTCGTCCTCGGCCTGGTACCGCCCGCGCTGCTGGCGCTGCTGGAGGGCGGCGTGGACCTGATGATCTGGGTCGTGGTGATCTACTGGGTGGTCAACCAGGTCATCCAGGGGTTCATCCAGCCCAAGATCGTCGGTGACAGCGTCGGCCTGTCCGTCACATTGACCTTCGTGTCGCTCGTGTTCTGGGCGGTCGTCCTCGGCCCGCTCGGCGCGATCCTGGCCGTGCCGCTGACCTTGCTGGTCAAGGCGCTGCTCATCGACGCCGACCCCGGCGCGCAGTGGCTGCGTCCCCTCCTCGGGGACAACGCCGGTGCCAAGGGCGGCGAGTCACCGGCCCAGGAGCACGCGGCGCCACCTCGGAACTCCCCGGCCGAGCGGACCGACCCCGACCCGGCGCCGGCCTGACGCCGGGAGGGATGGGCGGCGCCCAGACGCCGCCCACCGCCGACCTTTTAGAGGGGCTGGACGAAGTACGGGGAGACGTTCATCCACCCGTTGCCGGCCGCGCCGTTGAGGCGGCCGCTACTCGCCGTGGAGTGGGTGTACCAGGAGTCGACGTAGTCGGCGTCGTCGGTCCACCAGGAGTTCGGGATCGCGGCCAGGATGGCGTCCACCAGCGGGGCGTAGACGCCAGCGTCGATGATCGTCAGCAGGGCACTGACGATCGCCTGGGCCAGCTGCTGGTAGTTGGTGTCGCCGTCGTCCTCCATCATCACGACGTCGGCGAGGTTGTACTTGTACGCGTTGAAGTGCACCAGCAGCTGGTTCGGGTAGTACGTCGTCCCGTCGTTGTCGAGGTACGGCATCTGGACGATGTCGGCCTTTGCCGTGCCGTCCAGGCCGAACCCGCCCACGATGCTGTAGACCTCGGCACCCCCTTGAACCACGGCTCCTTGTCGTCGTTCAGGTGTACCGCGTCGATCTTGGTGGCCCAGTAGCCGTTCGCCGCCGCCTTCGGGGCCGCGCCAAGCGTCGCGGCGCCGCCGAGCCGCTGCCGTACCACCTCGACGCCGAGCGAAAGCGCCTTGCCGGTGTCGACCTCGACGAGCAGCACCGGGCGCCGCGGCACGCGGGCCGCGTCGAGGCGGACCTGGCGGCCGGACGGGGCGTAGCCGACCAGGCTGGCCTGCAGGTCGTCGGTCGGGGTGGCCGCGACGAGCGGGGCGGCGCCGGCGCGCAGGGCCGGCAGCATGGCCGGGTCGGCGAGGCGCGCCCGCAGCAACGAGACGCCACCCGGCAGGCCCTTGGCCGCGCTGACGGTCTCGTTGGCCGAGCGCACGGACGCGGCGAACGTCGCGCCGGCGCCGATCGTCGCGAGGTCGAAGGGTCCGGCCGCCGCGACGGACACGACCCTGTCTCGGCTGCCGCGGTCGCGCAGGGCCGAGGCCAGCTGGCGGGCGAGCGTGTCGGTGGCCGTGTAGACCGGGCCAGCGGGATCGGCGGGCGCGGCGTGGGCGGGCGACGGCGACGCGCCGAGCGCCGCGAGCATCGCCAGCACGGCGACCAGCACTGTGGCGCGGCCACGGCGGGAGGTGGACGGGTTCACGCAAACTCCTTCGCGTTCGGACGTCGACTCGTGATCGACGCTCAGGAAAGAGATTGATGCATGTAACCGTCCAGGACAATGAAACATCCGGTGTACCGACCCGGACGTACAAGGACCGGCCCGCCTGACAGCGGGCCGGTCCGTGCTCTCCTACGTGCCTGTATCAGCCGCCAGGGCCGGACGGCGCCGGCGTGGGCGTCTTACTGGCCGCGGCGCCGGGCTGCTGGGCCTGTGCCGGCGCAAGCCCGGCCGGCACGGGCAGCGCGCTGCCCTTGGCGAACTCGTCCCAGCTCACGTTCCAGGCCGTGAAGCCGTTGCCCTGATCCAGCTTCACCTCGGTGCCCTTGACCGTGACAAGGTCACCGACCTGGGTGATGCCCATCAGCCAGTTCGCCGCGGAAGCGGAGATGTTCGTGCAGCCGTGGGAGACGTTGATGTTGCCCTGGTCCCCTCCGACCACGGCGCTCCGTGGATGAACTCGCCGCCCCAGGTGAGCCGCTGGGCGTCCTCGACGTCGACAACGTAACCGCCGAGCGGGTCCCCCGGGTGTCGAACGTCGTGTAGTCGAACTTCTCCATGATCACCATCTTGCCGGTGGAGGTCGGCGTGATCGGCTTGCCGAGGCTCACCGGGATCTTGCGGAGCAGCTTGCCGTCACGCAGGACCGACATCTGCTTCGTGCGGTTGTCGATCTCCAAGGCCACCTGGCGGCCGATCTTCGCCGTGGCGGTACGGTCCACGTCCCCGATCTTGTCCTTGCCGATCGGCAGGCCCTGGAGGGCCGACCGGACGCTGATCGTCGTGCCCGTCCGCCAGAAATCGGGCGCCCGGTATTCGACCTGGCTGCCGTCGGGCACCCAGGACCAGGTCCCCGGCTGCGGCGGGTCCGTCTTCACGAACAACCGGCGCTGCACATCCGCTCTGGCCGCTTTGGCTATGGGCGGGTCGAACTTGACGGTGACCGGCATTGCCGTGCCGTACGTCCGGTTGTTGGTGAAGTACAGCGTGCTGGTGATCGCCGGCTTGTTCGACTTCGGCATCGTCGTGAAGGTTGACTTCTGGGTGGTCGTCTTCCCCGAGTCGCCGGTCGCGGTCACCTCGGCGACGTACGTCCGCTTCGGCTGCAACGGCTTGCTCGGCACCCAGGTCGACCCGTCCTCCCGAGGTTCCGCCTTGACCTCGGCGCCTTTGTCGTCCGTGATCCGTACGCCGGTGATCCGCCCACCCTTCACGGTGGTGCCCACCTCAGCGCTGACCGGCACGTCGCGGGCCTGGTCGGCGGGCGTCAGGCTCAGCTCCGGCGGCTTCTCCCCCTCCCCCTTTTGGCCGCCGCCAGAAGTGCACGACGTGACGAGGACCAACGGTGCGGCCGCGATGGCTACGGACAACAGGTTCAATCGCCGCCTCAACTCCATAATCCGTCCCCCGTTTTCGCGACTTCCCTTCGCCACATTCTCTCCACGGCCATGAGGTATCCGCGCTGTTTCCGGCAGGTTCTGGAATCGAATTGCGGACGGCATTTCCAGTCATGCGTGCGATCGCGGGAAATGGGCCGTTCGGCCGCGACTGCGCCCGGCGCGCCGTGCGGGCGAAAGCGTTCACGGTCGGGGCGACCGTCCCGTATGGGCTCATACCGTCCCGAAGGAGACGACCTGGGCGACCTCACGCATCCGCAGCCCTTCGTAGAGCCGGCGTGGTAGGGGGTAGCCGTCGTCGCCGCGCGGGCTGACAACCGCCTGGGTGGCGCCATGGTCACGGGCAGCCCGAAGGATCTCGGCGCAGACGGCGCGCGCCAGTCCACGTCCGGCGTGCTCGGGCACGGTGCCGATCGGCTCGAACAGGACCGCGCCCGCCGACGCGTCGAGCCATCCCAACCCGAAGGCCGCGAACGATCCGTCGGCCGCCACTGCCACCAGGTCCAGATCGGCGCGGTAGACCGGCGTGGCCATGACCGCGCGATGTTTGTCCACCGAGTAGCTGGAGCCGGCCTCGTCGCCGGTCACCGGCAGGCTGAGCATCCGCTTGATGCGCGCCGGAGCCCAGCAGCGGCGGTGCACCTCGACCCGCTCTACCAGCTCCTCCGGGCGAACATGGCGGATGGTGTACCCGTCGGGCACGGTATGCCCGGCCAGGTCGTCAACGTCCGCGAGGCTCCGCCACAGCCTGACGAACCACGGCCCGCCAAGCCGACGGAAGCCCCTGGACGTCAGGGCGTCGACGAGTTCGGGCTGCTGGAGAGAGACCGCCATCCTCACGCGGGGTGCGGCCTCCAACAGCTCGTCGACCGCCTTCTCAAGTTCGTGGGGGGTCATGGTTTGCGGCGCCAGGTGCAGTGACGCTGTCGCGTGCGCCTCGGTGCGCTCCGGCAGCCATACGTCGGCGAAGCCGGTCCGCGGCGCTCCCCACGCGAGGGTGACGTCCGGGGAACGCTGCCGTCCCCGTGAGCGTGCGCCCAGGCGACATCGCCGACGTGCAGTCGTTGCAGCGGGGACCAGGTCCGTCCGACGCAGTCCAGACGCGCGGCGAGATCGACGCTTTCCACCAGCGAAGGCTAATCCAGCTCAGGGCTCGCGGCGGCTCCCAAGGTGGGCGAGGGTGAGGACGCATCCGGCCATGACCGCGGCGCCGAGCGCGCACAAATGCAGGCCCTGTGCGACGAACAGGGCGGCGCAGACGGCCTGGTAGCCCGCGAAGGCTAGTTCGGCGAACACGTACGGGCGGTGGACGGCGACCCTGCCTACCGGGCGCGTCGTGCCGGTACCGCAGCCGGCTTTTGGTGTTCGTTCGAACTCGCTGTGCAGCGGGCCGAAAAGGCCCTCGCAGAAGGCGCTGAACTGGTGGGGAAGCATGCCGGCGTTGACGGCGACGTATGGCACGACACGGGTGAGGCGCTTGGCGAGCGCCGCCGAGGTGGCGGGGCCCGGGTAGGTGTGTTTCGTCTCCAGGGTCGCCAGCACACCGGCGGTGAGGGCCCAGAGCGCGGCGGGGAGCAGGTACAGGCCGAGTCCGGCGGCCGGACCGAGTGTGCCGAACCAGAGGTCGTTGAGAATCAGGATCGGCAGCAGCGTCGTCCAGATCGCCCAAGCGGGCCACTGCCAGGAAATGCACATGTGGTACAGCAAATGGGCGCGGCGCGGCCAGCGGGTCCGGTGCCGGAAGGCGAGGGTCGGCAGGTGCAGCCGCTGTAGCTGGACCCAGCCCTGCGTCCAGCGCCGCTGCTGTGCCTTGTACGCGGCATAGGTGGCCGGTAGCTCGGCGGGTACCACGATCTGTTTCACGAATGTGGTGCGGTAGCCGGCGAAGAGGTGACGAAAGCTCAGTTCGCAATCCTCGACGAGGCTTGCCGCCCGCCATCCACCGACCGACCTGATGGCATAAGCGCGCCAGATGCCGGCGGTACCGGTGAAGTTGACGAACCGCCACATCGCCGAGCGCCACGACATCTGGAGGGTGTGATGGTCGTCGACCCACAGTGCCTGGGCGCGGGTCAGCGCGGACTTGTCGTGGTTGAGGTGGCCCCATTGGGCTTGTACGAGTGCCAAGCCATAGTCGGGCATACCGTCAGGGCGGTAGAAGTACGGGATGGCGCGCACGAGATAGTCGGACGGCGGGACGAAGTCTGCGTCGAGGATGGCGATGAACTCCGCGTCGGTGCGGTGGCGTCCGGCTTCCAGCGCACCGGCCTTGTAACCTCGGCGGTCGGTGCGGCGCAGGAGGGTGCAGGGCACGCCGGTGCGGGCCTGGGCGTCGGCGCAGGCTCGTTCGACCAGCAGGCGGGTCTCCGGGTCGGTGGAGTCGTCGAGCACCTGCACGGTGAGGCGACCGGCGGGCCAGACGAGGGCGCAGGCGGCGTCGATGACGCGGGCGGCGACGGCGTGCTCATTGAACATCGGCAGTTGCACGCACACCGTCGGCGGCAGCGCCGGCATCCGGCCCGGTGGCGGTAGGCGGCGGCCACGCCAGAAGTAGCCGACCCGCTCGACCAGCCCACCCGTGAGCAGGGCCAGGATCACGACCATCGGCAGGTGCAGGACGGTGGTGAGCGTCCACCACCGCACGCTGCCGGCGTCTATCCACTGTGTATCGCTTGTGGACACGGCGGAAACGGTCAGGAGGGCCGCGGCCAGGACGAAGAGCGCAAGACCCGGCATCCACCATCGAAACGCCGGACGCCTGCGCGGCGTCGTCGGTGGCGGCGGCGAGGCGGACGCCACGGGTACGCCGGACGGTCGGTATTCGAGTGGTGTGAAAGGGATTCGGGTGCGGGTGGTGGTCTGCATCGGCGCGCCGCCCAAGGGTCGGTGACATGCGGGCGCCCTTGACGGTGCCGAGCTTCCGTGAGCCGGTCATGAGGCGAATCTGAGTACCGGCTCATGTGGACGATCGGGAGCGCCGCAACCGCGAATCCTGTGGAACCTCTCACGATCCGCTAACCTCCGCCTTACGAATTCGCCGCGAATCCGGGCGTAGCCATCGAAGCGCCGAAAGGCGAACCGGGTTCTGCCCGGTCGGGCGAGACCCCACATCTCCGCGGCTGCGGACAATGTGCTGATGTTGGAGTCTGGCCAGCCGACGCGGCTTCCCGAACCGTCCGATGATCAGGTCGAGCGCGTGGCAAGAAAGATCGACATCCTGCTCACCGATGAGCGAACGCCTGTTGCTGTGGAACGCTATTACGACGACGCCAGCGGATACACGGGCGATATATTCTTAGGACTACATCCGAACGAGCCCTACAGCATTGGGACAGCCGATCTGCTTGCCGTCGCGCTACTTGATGCAAACCCAGGCCCCAAGGCGGTAAGAAGGCTCCTGCCCGGAGGGTTGCTCGCAAATCATACTTCGGCGCTGCTGGCGAGAATTCCGCTTGGTGTCGCCCTGTGGGACGCCACCGACGACGACTTGGCGTGGGCCAACGAGTTGTGGTCGCTGGTGCAGACTGTCGATGGCGTGGGGACGACGATCGCTGGGAAGATCATGGCGCGGAAACGCCCCGAGCTCATCCCTATCGTCGACGGCGTCGTGGCCGATCAACTTAGATGTGAGAGAGGCACCTACTGGACGACGCTTCGCCGGATCCTCCAAGATCAGGAGCTTCGGGCACGTATCGCATCGCTTCAGCCGCACACCCCCATACTTCGCGTTCTGGACACATTGATGTGGATGCACTGGAAACGCGGTGGGCTGGCGTGAGTACGGCAGATCGGGGCTATTGCGATCGGCCGTTGGGCGTCGGGGCTGACCCGGTCGTTGGGCCCATGGGTGAGGTACCGCCGCCAGCAGCTCCGCTGCCTCACCCGCCACCGCCACCACTGTGCGGCGAGGCTGGTGGGTTTGTTTCGCCTTGACCCGGGTAGCCGTCAGCGGGCGCGACCGCGTCCATCGCCGGATAGCGGGAGTGCATGCCAGTGACAGCAAGTTTCCGGCTCGGGCGGATCGCCGGAGTTCCGGTCGGGGTCAACTGGAGCGTCCTGGTCATCTTCGTGCTCATCGCCGGTGGCCTGTCCATCGTCAACCTTCCCCGCGGCTACCCGGGCTACGCAGGCTGGGCGTACGCCCTCGCGGGCATCCTCGCGGCCGTGATCTTCTTCCTCGGCCTGCTCGCGCACGAGGTGTCCCACGCGATCGTCGCCCAGCGCAACGGCCTCCAGGTCCAGCAGATCACCCTTTGGCTGTTCGGCGGTGTCGCCGAGATCCGCGGCGAGGCCCGCGATCCGGGCGCTGAGGTACGGATCGCCGGCATCGGGCCGCTGGTCAGCCTGATCATCGGGGTGGTGTTCGGCGTCGCCGCGGCCATCGTCGCGGCGGTCAGCCATCGAGGGCTGTTCTTCGGCGCGCTGGCCTGGCTGGCCGCGATCAACCTCGCCCTGGCGGTGTTCAACGTCCTCCCCGCGGCCCCCTCGACGGCGGCCGCCTGCTGCGCGCCGCGCTGTGGAAATGGCGCGGTGACCGCGTCTGGGCCGCGATCGCCTCAGCACGGGCGGGACGGGTGCTCGGCGCCGCGCTGATCGCGGTGGGCCTGTGGCAGTTCCTGACGGGCAACGGGATCGGCGGGCTGTGGCTGGCGTTGATCGGCTGGTTCCTGTGGGGCGCGGCCGGCGCGGAAGAGCGGCAGACCAGGGCCACCCAGGCCCTGGCCGGCGTGCACGTGGGCGACGTCATGACGGCACAGCCCAGCACCGTCTCCCCGGACGCGTCCGTCGCGGAGTTCGTCGATCACGATCTCATGCAACACCGGCACACGGCCTTCCCGCTTACCGACGCCGGTCGCCCGGTCGGTCTGGTGACCCTGGACCGGGTGCGGCAGGTCCCCTTCGAGCGGCGCCAGAACACAAAACTGCGGGACATCGCCTGCCCAGCGGACCAGCTGACGCTCACCACACCGCAGGAGGAGCTGACTGAGCTACTGCCACGGCTCAACGGCTGCTCCGACGGGCGCGCACTTGTCGTCGCGGACCACCAGCTCGTCGGGATCGTCTCGCCCAGCGATGTCAGCCGAGCCGTCGAGCACCGCGCACTCCGCCACGGCACGATGCCCGGCAACGTCTGACCCGCCTACCCGCCTCGGCTCGGGTGAGCCGACCCTATCGCGTCGATCAAGGGAAATTCAGGTTTCTGCGGTCGTTGCGCCGACAGCACCGCGGATTCTCGGCGAACGATCACCAGAACCCTTCTCGAAACTGGCTCGTCGGGCTTTGTGAAGACTTATTGCTGCCAGGGCAACCATAAGTCTTCACAAAGAGGCCCTCCCATGGATCGACCTATTCGGCGTCTATTTTCCGAGGCGGAAAGCGGCGTCGCCCAGCAGCGCGGATGGTGTCGTAGCTCACGCCCCTGGATGGGCCTGCGGGCGCCTGCGCCTGCGGAGATAGCCGCAGCGGGCGGTTACGATCTGCTCTGGGATTTCAGCCGGAGGCCCGCAACCTGAATGGACGTTATGGTCGGCCACGAAAAGCTTCGCGCACTGCTCCTGGAGAGCATCCACCCCGACGCCGTGTCTCGGTTGCACGCCGCGGGCTGCGTCGTCGATACGCTTCCCAGCGCCCTCGACGAGGACGAGCTGATCGAGCGCGTGCGGGACGTCCACCTGCTTGGGGTGCGCTCCAAGACCCAGGTGACGGCGCGGGTGCTGGAGGCGGGTTCGCAGCTGCTGGGTGTCGGGGCCTTCTGCATCGGCACCGACCAGATCGACCTGGCGGCCGCCGCCAAGTCCGGCGTCGCGGTCTTCAACGCGCCGTTCTCCAACACCCGCAGCGTGGTGGAGCTGGCGCTGGCCGAGATCATCATGCTCGCCCGCCGGGTGTTCGAGAAGAACAACTCGATGCACGGCGGCGTGTGGGACAAGGCCGCCACCGGCAGCCACGAGGTCCGCGGGCGGACGCTCGGCATCGTCGGGTACGGCAACATCGGCACCCAGCTCTCGGTGCTGGCCGAGGCCCTGGGCATGCGGGTGTACTTCTACGACACGGCCGACAAGCTCGCGCTGGGCAACGCCAAGCGCTGCGACACCCTCGACGAGCTGCTGGAGGTGGCCGAGACGGTCACCCTGCACGTCGACGGGCGCCCGGGCAACAGCGGCTTCTTCGGCGAGGAGCAGTTCGCGCGGATGCGGCCCCGCAGCCTGTTCCTCAACCTGTCCCGCGGTTTCGTGATCGACTACCCGGCGCTGCGCCGGCACCTGCTCAGCGGCCACATCGCGGGTGCGGCGATCGACGTGTTTCCGAAGGAGCCGAAGGGGCGCGGCGAGGAGTTCACGTCGGAGCTGCGCGGCCTGCCCAACGTGATCCTCACCCCGCACATCGCCGGCTCGACCGAGGAGGCCCAGGCCGACATCGGTGGCTTCGTCGCCAACAAGCTCGCCCAGTACGTGACCGAGGGCAACACCACGCTGAGCGTCAACCTGCCGTCGATCGCCCTGCCGCAGCAGCCCCAGACCCGCCGGATCGCCCACGTCCACCACAACACCCCGGGTGTGCTGGCCCAGGTCAACAGCATCCTGGCCGAGCACGCGGTCAACGTCGAGGGGCAGCTGCTCGCCACCCGCGGCGAGTACGGCTACCTGCTGACCGACATCGGTGTGGACTACCCCGAAGACGTGCTCACCCGGCTGCGGGAGATGGAGCAGAGCATCCGTCTGCGCGTTCTTTCATGACAGAGGCTTTCGTGACCGAGCTGGAAGACGAGCTCCGGGCCATCGTCGGTCCGGCACACGTGCTCGTCGACGGTGACCTGCGCGCGCCGTACGAGACCGACTGGACCCGCCGCTTCACCGGCAGCGCACGTTGCGTCGTGCGGCCGGGCACCACCGGAGAGGTCGCGGCAGTGGTCCGGGCGTGCGCCGCGGCCGGGGTGCCGATCGTGGTGCAGGGCGGCAACACCGGCCTGGTCGGCGCGGGCGTTCCGGCCGGCGGCGAGGTGCTGGTCAGCCTCACCCGGCTCAACCGGGTCGAGCCGGTCGACGCGGTCGAGGCCCAGGTGACCGTCGACGCCGGGGTGACCCTGGAGAGGCTGCAAACGCACGCCCGGGCGGCGGGCCTCGACTTCGGCGTCGACCTGGCCGCGCGCTCGTCCGCCACCGTCGGCGGGATGATCGCCACCAACGCCGGCGGCATCCGGGTGCTGCGCCACGGCAGCATGCGCGCGCAGGTCGCCGGGTTGGAGGCCGTGCTGGCCGACGGCACCGTGCTCACCCGGCTGACCGGGCTCGCCAAGGACAACACCGGCTACGACATGACCCAGCTGCTCGCCGGCAGCGAGGGGACTCTGGCTATCGTGACCCGGGCGCGGCTCCGGCTCGTACCCCTGCTGCCAGCGCGGGCAGTGGCCCTCGTCGCGGTGGCCGACACGGACGCGGCCCTTGACCTGCTCGCGGCGGCCCGGGAGCAGCTGGCCACCCTGTCGGCCGCGGAGATCTTCTATCCCGACGGGCTCGAGCTGGTCCGCTCGTACGCGAAGCTGCCCGCGCCGTTCGGCGAGCCCGCCGGGGCCTACGTGGTGCTGGAGTGCGCGGGCCGCACCGACCCGACCGACGCCGTGCTGGAGATGCTCGCCACCTCCGACGCGGTGATCGACGCCACGGTGGCCTCGGACCGCGCCGGGCTCGACCGGCTGTGGTCGTACCGCGAGGCGCACACCGAGGCGATCAGCGCCGCCGGCGTGCCGACCAAGCTCGACGTGTGCGTCCCTCTGGGTGAGCTGTCCGCCCTGGTCACGGAGCTGCCCGGTACGGTGGCCGCGGTCACGCCCACCGCCCGGCTGATCGTCTTCGGCCACCTCAACGAGGGCAACCTGCACCTGAACGTGTTGGACACGGGCGAACACGCCGAAGAGGTGACCGACGCCGTCCTGCGCCTCGTCGCGGCACACCGCGGCAGCATCAGCTCCGAGCATGGCGTCGGCCGGGCAAAGGCACCGTGGCTCCAACTGTCCCGTACGGCGGAGGAGATCGCGGCCATGCGCCGCATCAAGACCGCCCTCGACCCGGCGGGCCTCCTCAACCCCGGCGTACTCCTACCCGCATAACCACGCCACCGCGCCGAGGCGTTGGGGTGGCCGCATGCCCTTACCCTGAGGCGGCTTGTAACGGGCTTCACTGTCGCTGGAGACGCCATGTCCTTTACCGCCGCTGTCCGTTCAGTCCTGAGCCAGTATGCCCAATTCGGAGGGCGCGCCCGCCGGGCCGAGTACTGGTGGTTCGTCCTCTTCTCCATCCTGGTCGGCATCGCCGCCAACATCATCGACGTCATCCTGGGCACCGACTCGTCGGGATGGGGGTCCGGTGGCCTCGTCAGCGTGCTCCTCAACCTGGCGCTGTTCCTGCCCGGGCTCGCTGTCGCCGTGCGACGCCTGCACGACACCGACCGCACCGGCTGGTGGGTCCTGATCGCGCTGGTGCCGATCGTCGGGTTCATCGTCCTGCTGGTCTTCTTCCTGATGGACGGCACGCCCGGGCCGAACCGTTTCGGCCCCAGCCCGAAGGCGAGCGAGCTCTCCGCACCCGGCTGGGCCTGACACTCCTGACCGGGTCCGCCGCTCGGCGGACCAGGTCAGCTTTGTGGTGGACGCCGGGGTCCGCATCGCGGTGATCGTGGTCCGGCGGTGTCCTGGATAACCTCACGTCATGGCATTGACAGGGCGCCGCCGGTGACGATCCGGCTGGTCATCGCCGATGACCAGGCGATGGTACGGGCAGGGCTGCGGCTGATCGTCGAGACCGCCGGCGGTATCGAGGTGGTCGCCGAGGCGGCCGACGGGGAGCAGGCGGTCGCCACCGCGCGGCGGTTGCGGCCGGACGTGATGCTGATGGACATCTCGATGCCCCGGCTGGACGGGCTCGGAGCGGCCCGGCGGCTGCTCGACCAGCCACACCCGCCGAAGATCATCATGCTGACCACCTTCGATACGGACGAGAACCTGCACGCCGCGCTCCGGATCGGGGTGAGCGGCTTCCTGCTGAAGGTCTCCCCGCCCGAGCAGCTCGTGGAGGCGGTCCGGGTGGCCGCCGAGGGCGCCGCGCTGATCGACCCCGCGGTGACCGTACGGGTGATCGGGTCGTTCGCCGGGCGCCCCGAGCCGGTACGGGAGCCGGAGCTGGGGCTCACCCCACGGGAGTACGAGGTGCTGCGGCTGCTGGCCCGGGGCCTGTCCAACCCCGAGATCGCCGCCCAGCTGTACATCGGGGAGGCGACCGTCCGCACCCACGTCGGGCGGGTGCTTCAGAAGCTCGGGCTGCGGGACCGGATCCAGGCGGTGGTCTTCGGGTACGAGTCGGGCATCGTCCAGGCCGGTCGGCGGTGAGCGGGCGCGCCTGGCGGGTCTCCTGGCTGGACCTGCTGCTCGCCGCGGCGGTGTCGCTGACCGGTGTCGTCGAGTCGTACGGCCGGGCCGGCACCGGCTGGGAGCGGGTCAGCGAGCCGGCACTGCTCTCGGCCGGCGCGATCGCCGCGGGCGGGATGCTTGTGCTGCGCCGCCGCTATCCGTTGGCGATGCTGCTCGCGCTCACCGCGATGAGCGCGCTGCTGTGGGCCGTGGCGGACGACGGCTACCCGTACGTCGCCTGGCAGACCTACTCGACCCTCATCCTGGTACACACCGTCGGGAGCGCGGCACCGCTGCGCAGCTGGTACGGGATCGCCGGGCTGGCCGGCACGCTCCTGGCGTACGGGCGGATGCAGACCCTCCCGGACTCGGACTTCGCCGAGCGCATGATCACAGCGGTGTTCATCGGCGTGGCGTACACGAGCGGGATCCTGCTGCGCCGCCAGACCGAGCGCACGCTGCGGCTCGCCGAGCAGAACGCCCGGCTGGAGCTGGAGCAGGCCGAACGGGACCGGCGGGTGGTCGCCGACGAGCGCGCCCGCATCGCCCGCGAGCTGCACGACGTCATCACGCACAACGTCAGCCTGATGACGCTTCAGGCCGGCGGCATACGCGTGCTGCTCGGCAAGGACCGGACCCGCGACCGGGAACGCGACCTGCTGCGCGCCGTGGAACGCTCCGGCCGGGAGACCGTCGAGGAGCTGCGGCTGATGCTCGGCGTCCTGCGCGACCCCGATCACCCCGACGGCCCGCTGCTCCCGTCCGGCCTGGACCGGCTCGGTGAGCTCGCCCAACAGGTGGGGCAGGCGGGGCTGCGGGTCGACGTACGGGTCGAGGGCGAACCGCGCGCGCTGCGGCCCGCCGTCGACCTGTCCGCGTACCGGGTGGCCCAGGAGGCGCTCACCAACGTGCTCAAGCACGCCCGCGCCACCCGGGCCGAGGTGACCGTCGAGTACGCCGCCGATCGGCTGCTGGTACGGGTCACCGACGACGGCACCGGCCCGGCGTCCACTGTCGACGCGTCCACTGTGGATGGCCATGGCCTCGTCGGCATGCGCGAGCGCACGGCCATGCACGGTGGCTCGCTGGACGCCGGCCCCGGTCCGGACGGCGGCTACCGGGTGGTCGCCACCTTCCCGCTCTCCCACGCCGCCGCCTGAGCATCGGCCGGCGCCTGGCCGGCCCACTCGGCGTCGCTCATCCGCAGCATCCGCAGCCCGATCACGCCCGAGCCGGCCAGGTAGATCAGGCCACCGATCACCGTCCCGATCGGGAACAGCGGCACCGCCAGCAGCGCCCCGCCCACCATCGCGAACGGCGCCCACCACGGCGCTTGGCGCGCGTACGCGAGGGCGAGGCCGAGCAGCAGCAGGCCCAGCAGGCCGAGGAAGCCGGGGATCTGGAAGCCGAACATCGCCCCTGGCATGTCGAATGCCGCGTCCCCGAGCCGGGTACCCTCCTCGACGCCGAGGTTCGCCTCGAGCTGCGAGTAGAAGAAGTCGCCGAGCATCAGCCCGGAGAAGTTGACGATGCCGAGCAGCGTGAGGCCGCCGGCGAGGTGCCCGAACACCACGCCCCGGTGGCGGATCAGGTGCACCATCCCGACGATCCCGGGCACCAGCAACACCCAGCTCCAGTGCAACAGCGACGCGCTCAACGACACCCAGCCCGGGTGGCGGCCGTAGGCCCCGATGGAGTCGCTCCCCTCCCGCAACGCGGGGTCGGCGACGAGACCGGCCACGTACACAAGTGGCGCGGCGATAAGACAGATCCCGGCCGCGTAGCGACGAAACCGGAGCGGATCGGCGAGTATGGACATGACACCTTCCCTTGCGTCCATCCGCGCCCCCACCGGCGCGGATCGAGCGCACACGCTAAGGCGCCACACCACCGCGGGTCGTCCACCGCGTGGCCGACCCGGCTCCGCACCGACGCTGAGCTCAGCGAGGGTTGGCCCTGGCCCCGATGAGCTGGTCGAGGATGCCGCGGGCCTCGGCGAGCTTCGCCATGGACTTGGTGATTCTGCTGCGCTCCTCGGCCAGGGCGTCGAGCAGTTCGGGGCAGGTGGGTGCGAGCACCGTCGTGCCGTCCACGATGCAGGGCAGGATCTCGCCGATCGCGGTGGTGCCCAGGCCGGCGGAGAGCAGCAGTTGAATGTGTCGCACGGTCTGCACCGCCCGCGCGTCGTAATCCCGGTATCCACTGGAGCGCCGAGCCGGCCGCAACAGCCCCTGCTCCTCGTAGTAGCGCAGGGCGCGCGGGGTGGCACCGGTCTGCCGGGACAGTTCGCTGATCCGCATACCCATCAACAGATCAGAGACTTGACCTTCACGTCAACGTGAAGGTTTTACGCGCGGCTCGCCCAGTTTCTGGCCGAGGCCGATCTCGCGCGCCCGAAACAAGCTGAGTTGGTACGACAGGGATTGATCAGCACCGATAGGTCTTGAGAAGCGCGAGCCGGCCTGACCAGCCCTTCAGCCCATACACTGCGGCTGTGGTGATCCAGCTCGATGGGCTTGGCACGGTGCGCCTGACACCGCGTCCGGCGGTGCCCGCCCGGTTCAGCGGCGGGCAGGACGCACAGGGGCCGTACACGCTCGGCCAGCTCAACATCAAGGTGTGGCTGGACCAGTCGCCGGATCACTGCTACTCCACTCTCAAGTGGACGCTCGACGTACCGGTGGGCACCACCGTCCAGGAGGCGGCCGCCGCCGTGAGCACGCTGGTCACGTGGCACGAAGGGCTGCGCACCCGCTACCTGGGCGGCGACCCTCCGGTCCAGCGGGTCGCCGGTTCCGGCGAGCTGCCGATCGAGGTCTGGTCGGTGGACGAGGGCCAGGCCGGGCCGGTCGACCCGGCTCTGCTCGCGCACGAGCTGCTCGCGCGGCTCGCCTCCGGTATCGCGCCGGACGCGCCGCTGCCGCTGCGGGTCGCGGTGGCCGTCCGGGGCGAGCTGGTGCGGGCCGCGGTCATGGTCTTCTCCCATCTCGCCGTCGACTTCCAGGCCGTGACGGTGCTGGGCCGGGAGTTCACCGCGCTGCTCCGCGATCCGCGGCGCCCGGCCGCGGGCATCCACCAGCCGCTCGCCCAGGCCGCGGCCGAGTCGGACCCGCGCGCCCGGCGCCGCCAGGAGGCAGCCATCCGGCACTGGGAGCGGCACCTGCGCCTGATCCCCCAGTGCCTGTACGCCCGGCCGCGCACCGGACCATCCGCCGGTGGTGGGATCGGGCAGCTGTCGTCGCCGGCGGGCGCCGCCGCGCTGCGGCACATCGCGAGCCGTACCCGCACGAGCCGCCCGACGATCGTGTTCGCCGCACTGTGCGCGGTGCTCGCCCGGCGTACCGGGTACAGCGAATGCCGCTTCCCGATCCTGTCCGGAAACCGGTTCGAGCCCCGGCTTGAGCAGTACGTCGGCACGCTGGCGCAGTCGGTGCTGGTACGCCTCGACACCGGTGGCGCGACCTTCGACGAGCTGGTGCGGCGGGCGTTCGCGACGCTGCTGAGCGCCAGCCGCAACGGGGCCTGGGACGCCACCGTGGCGGCGCGGCTGCACGAGCGGGTGGCCGCCGAGCGGGGCCTGCATCTGCGGTTCGAGCCGCTCTTCAACAACCTCGTGGTGGACTCCCCGCGGCCGGCCCGCCGCCCGAGCCGGTCGAGTCGCTGGCCGGCGCGGCGTCCCGTACGCGGGTGGTGTGGCAGCCGGCGCCGCCCATGCCGGCGCTGGTCCGCTTTGACCTGTGGCAGGTGGATGGCCTGCTCCGGATCAGCGGCTGGAGCGCCGACACCGGGCGGATGGATCAAGCCGAGGGGGAGTCGCTGCTGCGCGCGGTCGAGCGGCTGCTGCTGGCGGTGGCCGGCGGCGACCTGGACGCGGCAGCCGTGGGCCCCGCCACCGGCCTCGATCCGATCGCCCGCGAGCCGGGCTGGGGGCTCGTCGACTCCTGCTGGATCGAGCTTGACGAGGTGCGGCGGCTGCTGGACGACGCGCTGGGCAGCGGCGTGGCCCGCGCGTTCCCGGAGCCGGACACGGGTCTTGTCGCCTACGTGTCCGCCGCGGAGGCGCCGGCCAGCCCCGAGGAGATCCACGCGCGCTGCCTGGCCGCCCTGCCCGGCCGCCTCACCGCGATGACCCCCAGCGGTACGTCATCTGCGACGGCACCCCGCACGACCCGAGCGACCTGGCGAGCTGGCAGCGGCTGCCGGTGCTCGCCGAGGGCTCGGGCCGTACCGTCATTTGAAGATGATCGTCCAGCCCTCCCGGCCGGCCTGCTCCGCCGTGTAGGCGACCCCGTCGACCTTGAGCCCGCCGCTGTCCAGCAGCGTGATCGTGCCGCCCTTGTTGCCGAGCTGGACCGGCAACGCCACGACGACGTTCAGCGCCGCGCCGGGCGCGATGGTGCCGGTCAGCGGCTGCCGGTGGGCAAACCTGTCGACAAGCGCCCAGCCGTCCAGCCGGACCGAAGCGGGCGAGGCGTTGAGCAGCGTGACGGTCTCCCGTTCCGGTGCGCCACCGACCGGGTTGACCAGCGCCGCGACGATGCGGACCGAGATATCGCGCGTGGGCTTCGCCGGCTCGACGATCGGATGCCCGGTGCTGTCGTCGGTGTGCCAGGCCTGCGACTGGAACGCCAGGAAGAACGCCACCCAGCGGTCCGACTCGGGCACGCGCAGCACCAGCGCCCCGTCCTGCCACACCCCGTTGTCGCTGGTGAACCGGCCGCTGTTGCCCTGGTTCATGTGCACGTCGTGGACGCCGTTGCCCGGCCGGAAGCCGAAGATCTTGTCCGCGGTATCCCGCTCCGGCCCCCACCGCTGCCCGAACACGTACGCCCGGCCACCGTCGGCGTCGATCAGCCGGCGCACGTAGTGGTCGAGGAACTCCCCAGGTCGTTGTCCGGCCCGGGCGCGGTCGTCGGCACCACCCGCATGCGCCGCGGGTCGAACAGCCCGGCGCGGATGAAGTCGAGCGCGAGCCCGCCGGCGCTGCTGGGCAGCGGCGTGAACCCGTCCGGCAGCCCATCCAGCCCGGCGGTCACGGGGTGCCGGAAGTCGTCGTCCAGGAAGAACAGCAGGTCCGGCGGGGAGAGCGAGGACCGCACGTTCACCGCGGCGCGGTAGTCGCCGTCCGGCGTCCGGAGGCGGATCTGGTAGTGCGGCGTGTCCGTCGTCTCGATGCGGCAATCGACGACGATCCCCTTGAGCACGCCGTAGCGATCGATTGGCATAACACACGGAAGCATCGCGGCTACCCTCCGCCTACGCGACTGTCCAGAACCCGGCAGCCGCGAAGCCGACACCGCCGGTATCCGGGCGCGTACTGTTGGCGGCTGCGCTGAGTGATCAGCTATGAGCTGACTACGGTTCGTGTTGATGTCACCTGGCAATTCACCCTCTTCGCGGACGCTGCATTACAGAGGGTGTGGAGGCGGAGAGTGATGGTGGATCAGGTCGCGGTCCCGGCGGTGGCGGCCGGCGCCCGTACCGGTGTCGGGACGACCGTTCTCGTCTTCAGCGGGCGATTCCGGTTCGGCATCGACAAGTGGGAGTACGTGCCGTTCGAGGTGCCGCCCGGCGTACGGCGGATCACCGTCCGGACCGCCTGGGACCGCTTCCCGGTCGTCCCGGGCCTGGCCGGCAACGTGCTCGATATCGGCATCTTCGGTACCGCCGGCTGGGAGGTGGGCAACCGGCGTGGGTTCCGGGGCTGGTCCGGTGGCGCCCGCACCTGGTTCACCGTCTCGGAGACCGACGCCACGCCGGGGTACCTGGCCGGTCCGATCGAGCCGGGCATGTGGGCGGTGGCCCTGGGCCCGGTGGTGCTCAACCCGCTGGGCATGCGCTGGCGGATCCGCGTCGAGCTGGAGTACGGCGACCGGCCACCCGTGCCGACCGTTGCCGAGCCGGCACCCCGTGCGGTACCGGACCGGGGGCCGGGCTGGTACCGGGGTGACCTGCACCTGCACTCCGTTCACTCCGACGGCCGGCGCACTCAAGACCAGGTCGCCGAGGCCGTACGCGAAGCGGGCCTGGACTTCTTCGCCTCCACCGAGCACAACACCAGCGCCGGCAACCGGGCCTGGACCGCCCAGCCCGCGGACGACCTGCTGGTACTGCCCGGACAGGAGGTCACCACCCGGCACGGGCACTGGCTCGCCGTGGGCCTGCCGCCCGAGGGCTGGGTCGACTGGCGGTACGCCCCTCGGGACGGGTCCTTCGCCGATCACGCCCGGCTGGTGCGCGACCAGGGTGGCCTGGTGATCGCCGCACACCCGGCCGTGCCGTGTCCCAGCGCCGCGTGGGAGTTCGGCTACCGGCACGTCGACGCCATCGAGGTGTGGAACGGCCACTGGAACCTCGACGACGAGGTTGCCCTCCGGATCTGGCACCGCCTACTGCGCCGTGGCCGCCGGATCGCGGCGGTGGGCGGCAGCGACTCGCACGCCCCGCACCAGCCGGTGGGCCACCCGCAGACCGAGGTCGAGACCACCGGCCTCAGCGCGGCGGCGCTCGTCGAGGGGCTGCGCCTCGGCCGCGCCTACATCACCGGTTCCAGCGCGGTCACCCTGCGCCTGACCGCCAGCGCCGGCGAACGCGGCACTGGCCCCGGCCACACCCTGCACGTGCCACCGGGCACCCCGGTCACCGTGAACGCCACGGTCAGCGGCGCGCCCGGCACCACGCTCAGGATCGTCACCGCCACCGGCCCGGTCGCCCGCACCAACATCGGCGAGTCCGGTACCGGCAGCCTGCGCTGGACCACGACCGGCGCCGCCGCGCGATTCGCCCGCGCCGAGGTACGCCGTAACAGGCCGCGCCGCTTCCCCAGCTCGATGGTCGCCCTCAGCAACCCGGTATGGCTCGCCCATCCCGACATTCCAACGGACTGCCGATAGGGGTCAGATCCCCGCGCGGGCGTCGCGGCGGCGGGTCCAGTCGATCAGGGGCTGGAGCATGCGCATCAGCTCCACACCGTCGGCGGAGAGGGTGTACCGGATCTGCACGGGCGTGCTCGGGATCACCGTGCGGGTGATCAGTCCGTCCAGCTCGAGCTCGCGCAGGCGCTGGGCGAGCAGGCGGTCGGAGATGCCGGGCACGCTGGCCTTGTACTCACCGAAGCGGCGGGCGCCACGCAGCCCGGCGAGCAGCACGGCACCGGTCCAGCGGCGACCCACCAGCTCCAGGGCGCCCTGGAAGCTCCGGCAGCCGGCGTCATCGATGTCGGGAAGGTGCATCACTTGCGGCAGCGTGCTGGTCACTAATCAAAAGTAAGTCGCTAATCCCCGGTTTGCCACTCGCGGCCCGAGGCCCGACCGTTGATCCATGACCGATTACGGACACCCGCTCAGCTTCGGGCTGAGTCTCGATCCGGACATTCGCCAGCTCGCCGAGACGCGCCGGCTGGCGCGCGCCGCGGCCGACGGCGGTCTGGACTACCTGGCCATACAGGACCACCCGTACCAGCCGCGCTACCTCGACACCTGGACGCTGATCACCCATCTGGCCACCGCGACCGAGCGGATCTCGTTCCTGCCCGACGTCGCGGACCTGCAACTGCGCCCGCCGACGATGCTGGCGAAGGCCGCGGCCTCGCTCGGCGTCCTCACCGGCGGCCGGATCGTACTCGGACTCGGCGGCGGGGCCACCGCGGACGGCGTCGCCGGGATGGGCGGCACCAGGCGCAGCGGCCGGGAGATGGTCGCGTTCACCGAGGAGGCGCTCCAGGTGATGCGGCAGGCGCTGCGCGGCGGGGAGGTGCGGTGGATCAGCGAGCAACACCGCATCGAGGGGTACGCGGCCGGCCCGAAACCGCCGTCGACGATCCCGCTCTGGCTGGGCAGCCAGCAGCCGAAGATGCTCGGCGTCACCGGGCGGCACAGCGACGGCTGGATCTCCCCGCTCAACATCTACGTTCCACCGGAGGAGGTACCCCGGCGGCAGCAGTTGATCGACGACGCGGCCCGGTCGGTGGGGCGCGACCCGACGGAGGTCCGCCGGATCTACAACGTGCTCGGCGCGATCGGCGACTTCCGGGGCGGGCGTGGCCTCGTCGGCGACGCCGCACAGTGGACGGACACGCTCAGCGAGTGGGCCGTCGAGCTGGGCTTCGACACGTTCGTCTTCTGGCCGATCACGGCGCATGAGACGCAGCTCAAGGTCTTCGCCGACGAGGTCGTCCCGGCCGTCCGCGAGCGGGTGGGCGAGTTGCGGGGGCAGCGGTGACCGCCGTACCCACGACCGTGCCGGCCGAGCTGGAGGGCCGGATCGTAACGCCGGGAGACAGCCGCTACAGGCTGCTGCGCTCCACGTACACGACGGTGGCTCGGCCCGCGGCCGTACTGCTGCCGGAGACCCCCGAACAGGTGGCCGCCGCGCTGCGTTACGCCCGGGACCGGGGCCTGCCCGTGGCCGTACGCAGCGGTGGGCACGGCCTGTCCGGCCGCTCCTCCAACAACGGCGGCGTGGTCATCGACCTCTCCGCGCTGAACCGGATCGAGGTGCTCGACCAGCGGGCCCGCCGGGTCCGGGTCGAGGCGGGCGCCCGCTGGGCCCAGGTGGCCGAAACGCTCAGTGGGTACGGGCTGGCGATCAGTTCGGGCGACCACGGCAACGTCGGCGTCGGCGGGCTGGCCACGGCCGGCGGCGTCGGCTGGCTGGTCCGGCGGTACGGCCTCACCATCGACAACATCCGGGCCGTCGACGTGGTCCTCGCCGACGGGACACTGATGCACGCCGACGCCGAGCACGAGCCAGACCTGTTCTGGGCGGTACGCGGCGCCGGCGCGGGAGTCGGCATCGTGGTGGCGTTCGAGATCGAGGCGCTGGAGCTGAGCAACGTCGGGTACGCCCAGATCGTCGTGGAGACCGACCGGCAGGGCCGCACCCTGACCCAGTGGGCCGAGGTGATGGCCGAGGCGCCGAGGGAGCTGTCCAGCGCCGTGATGCTGATGCCGTACGGGAAGAGCCTGGCCATGTCGATCACCGCGGTCGTGGCGGCGGAAAGCGCGCGGCGCGTCCGGCCGGTCGTCGCACCGCTGCTGGAGCTGGGGGTGAAGCTGCTCGACCAGCGCAGCCAGCTGGCGCCGTACCCGGCCCTGGTGCCCACCGCGCACCTGCACCCCAACACCGGCCAGCAGCCGAGCGTCACCACCAACGGCCTGCTGACCATGTCCGGCGGCAACGCTCGGGCGATCATGGAGGTGGCCAACGACCGGCGGCAGCCCCTGGTCCAGCTGCGGTCGATGGGCGGGGCGGTCAACGATGTGGCACCGGAGGCGACCGCGTACCCGCACCGGCACCAGGACACGCTGGTGATCGCCAGCACCTTCCCGCCCGGGGACGGCGCGTCGCTCGACGCCGCCTGGCGTCCGCTCGCCGGACGCGTCGACGGCGCCTACCTCAACTTCGAGAGCCGGCCGGGCCGGCGCGCCTTTGACCGCGTCTACCCGGGCGCCACCGGGGAGCGGGTCAGGCAGCTGTGGCAGCGGTACGACCCGGACGGTGTCTTCCAGCCCCAGCTGAACGAAATGGGGCGGGCGGCGACATCGTGAGGCCGGACCACAATGACGTCGTAGGCGGCTGCACCGCAGCCGCCTACGCGCAATCACCCACAAGAGTGAAGTCATTTTTTTTCGCGCACTGCCCGGACAACCGACGAAACGCTTTCATCGGTACGCATCAAGCACTGAGCCGCAATATGCGGCTAAATTCGGGTCGGCTACTGGATAGACCTACGTGGCCTCGGGGAGTAGACCGAACTATGTGGAGTCGGAGTCCGAGGAGTTCTGGTTCTGGATGGTGGTGGCGGCCGTGGTCGGCGCCACGCTGGCGACCTGGTTTCTCCCGGGCGTTCGGCACCGGGAGGGTTACACCCTTTTGATCTTCGGGTTCGCCGCCGCGATCATGTACTTCGCGTTCGAGAACAGCCCGATGGCGATATTGGCACTCGGCTTGGGGGTGGTCGGAATATTCCTGTCACCCAGGTCGCGCAAATAGCGGCGCGGTCGTTCGTTGTTGGCTTGGCGGCTACCCGGAGAGGGTGGTACGTAGCGTTCCCGGGTACGACCATTTGCGTCATGAAGGGACGCCGGTCGATGACCATAACCGCGATCGCCACCGCCATATTGCTTGTTCCCACCCCCGCTGTCGCCGCTACGCCCACTACCGTCTGGTCCGCGCCAGGGCTCACCGCCGCGTCGTTCTCGGTCGACGGCACCTTGGCGCTGCTGACCGTCAACACCTCGGCCGGCGGGCGGTTCGAGATCCGCCAGGCCGCCACCGGCGCGCTGGTCCGGACCGTTACCAGCCCGGAAAAGTTCACCGGCGCGACGATCTCGCCCGACCGGCAGGTCGTCGCGGTCACGCTCAACGACTCCTCGTCCGGGCTGACCGTGCGCACCATCCGCCTCTACCGCGCCTCCGACGGCGCGGTGCTGCGCAACGTCCGTACCACCGCGACCCGTGACCTCACCAGCGTGGACATCTCGTCGGACGGGCGGCTCGTGGCGGCGGCCGACCGCCGCACGTACGAGCAGGGTGGCCGGGTGCACGTGCACCGGGTCGCGGACGGCACGACGGTCACCGTCCTCACCACCGACGCGACCACGGGCGCGGTGCGCTTCTCGCCGGACGGCCGGTACCTCGCCGCGAACGTCCGCCTCGTCGTGAACGGCCAGTTCGCGTCGGTGGTGCGCGTGTTCCGGACGAGCGACTGGTCCACCGTGCAGACCACCGGCGTCGGCAACCTGCTGGTCCGCTGGACCCCGACAGCACCGGGATCTGGAACTCGACGATCCTGCCCGGCGCCCCCACCGGCGTGCAGCTGCTCGCGGTGCCGGGCGGCACCGTGCAGCGCTCGGTGGTGCTGGGCCAGTACGACACGGTGTCGGACGTGACCGACGACGGCGCGCTGGTGCTCGCCGGCCGCGCGGCCGCGCCCCGGCGGTCGCTGACCTTCACCGACACGGTGACCGGCCAGGCCGTCACGACGTACGACTTCGCGGGCGACGTCTTCGCCGGCGACATCAGCCGGGACGGGACGCTCTTCACCTACGTGCTCAACACGAGCGGCTACGCCGTGCAGGTCGCCCGCTTGGGGTAGCGCCTAACGGCGGGACGTCTCGGCGGCGAGAGCGGCCACGACGCGGTCGATGTCGTCGCCGGTGGTGCCCAGGCCGAAGCTGATCCGCAGCAGGGTGGCCGCCCCGGCGGCGCAGTCGTCGACCGGGGAGGCCGAGAGACCGGTCAGGCGCCGGGCGAACGGGTGCGCGCAGAACTGCCCAGCGCGCACCCCGATGCCGTGGTCGGCGCCGAGCCGCTCCGCGACCGCCGCGACATCGTGGCCGGGCAGTGCGAGGGAGACGATGCCGACGCGCGGGTGCCTGGGGTCGAAGAGGCTCACCGGCACTGCGGCCGGTACTGCCGCGAGCCCGGCCCGCAGCCGCCCCAGCAGCTCCTGCTCGCGGGCGTGCAGCGCGTCCCGGTCGGCGCTGGCGAGGGCCTCGCACACCGCCGCGATCGACACCGCGCCGAGCAGGTTGGGCGTACCGGCCTCGTGGCGCGCCGGCCCGGTCGCCCAGAAAACGTCGCCGGGGAGGTCGCCCACCGCCACGCTGGCGCCGCCGCCGCGCAGGTACGGCTCGGCCGCGTCAAGCCAGTCGGACCGGCCGGCGAGCACCCCGGCGCCGAACGGTGCGTACAGCTTGTGCCCGGAGAACGCCAGGTAGTCGGCGCCCAGGGCGGCCATGTCCACCGGCCGGTGCGGGGCGAGCTGCGCCGCGTCGACCACCGCCCGGGCTCCGTGCGAGCGGGCCACGTCGGCGAGGCCGCGTACCGGCCACACCTCCCCCGTGACGTTGCTGGCGCCGGTCACCGCGAAGACCGCCGGTCCCGCGAACACCGCCAACGCCCGGTCGAGCAGCTCGGCGGCCTCGTCCGGGTCGGGCGGCGCCGGCAGGCGTACCGCGCTCGGCCAGGGCAGCAGGTTGGCGTGGTGCTCCCCGTCGAACACCACGGTCGTGGTACCGGCCGGCAGCACGCGGGCCAGCAGGTTGAGCGCATCGGTGGTGTTGCGGGTGAACACCACCGCGTCACCGGCCCGCGCGCCGACGAAGTCACCGACTGCCTGCCGGGCCCGCTCGTACTCCAATGTGGACCTGCTGGACCGCACGCCGGCGCCCCGGTGGACGCTGCCGTACCAGGGCAGCAGCCTCTCCACCGCCTCGGCCGCGACCCGCGCGCACGGGGCGGACGCCGCGTAGTCGAGATGGGCGAACCGCACCGTCGCCCCGAACGCAGCCGGACAGGCAGATCAGCGCCGACGATGTCGAGCGTCATGGGGAAGACCTCCGCAGCTCACGCTTACCCGCAGCGCGGCTCGGCCACGGGTCTGGTCGTCACCCGGGGCACCCCACCGTGAACACGAGGGTTGCCGGCCAGCGAGCCGGGGCTTGACGCTGGCACTCTTGACCGCCGCCGATCGTACAACACGGGCGTCAAGGTTTGGCCGATGAAGACCCGCCGCCGCATCCGCCTGACCGCCGACTAACCCCCGCGTCGCGCCTGCTTACGGTGTGAAGGCGAAAAGATAGACCCCCGCTCCCCGGCGATGACGAGGTTGTCGCCGCGCCAGGCCACGCCGTGTAGGTCACCATCGACCCGCATGGCCGCGTGGCAGTCGCGCTTCGCTGTGTTCCAAACCCGGAGCAGGTCGTTGCCAGCTGTGGCCAGCCAGCGGCCGTCTGGCGAATAGGCGCAGTCCGCGTGCGGTCCGGGGTGACCGTGGAGGTCCCAGGCGAGCGCTCCGGTCGCGGTGTCCCAAATCTTCGTGCTTCCGTCGACGCTGCTGCTGGCCAGTAGCCGGCCGTCCAGGGTCAACGTGAGCCCGGTTATCGCGTCAGTGTGTCCAGAGAGACTTGAGCGCGTCCGGCCGTCCGCTATGTCGACGATCGCGATCGATCCGCTCTGGCCACCCACCGCGAGCGAGGCGCCCACGGGCTCGACGACGCACCGAGTCGACCCGGCGAGCCCGGAGTCCACAATGTGGCGCAGCCGACCGTCGGGTTCCCAGAAGCGGACCCGACCGTCGCGGGTCAGCGTCCCTGCCCATCCTCCATCCGGACTGATCGCGCAGTCCATGACCGCCTCTGGATGGTCGAGGACCGCCACGCACTCACCCGTCGAGGTGGACCAGATCCTGCCCGTCTTGTCCTCGGCAGTGGTGACGAGCCAGTTGCCGCCGGGCGCGACCGCGATGCCGGTGATCTTCGCGGTATGGCCGGCGAGGGTGAGGGCGACGGTCGCCGTTGCGACATCCCAGAGGCGCACGGTGCCGTCGTAGTACCCGCCGACAAGCCGGCTCTCATCCGGAAACAGCCGGCACCGTGCGGCCTGGCTGGAGTACAGATCGATCGCACGGGGGCTGACCGGCTTCGAAGTGTCCCAGATACGGATCGTGCCGTCCCAGCTTGTGGTGGCGAGCTTCGAGTCATCCGGCGCGACCGCGCAGTACGTCGCCGGCCGTACATGCCCCTTTAGCACCGAGACCATGTCTCCGGAGTCAATGTCGCGAATGCTCGTCAAGCCGTTCCAGCCGGTCGTCGCTAGCCAGTTCCGCTGCGCGAAGGAAGCACTGTGCATCATGCCTAGGTCTGGGTCCTCGATGACGGCCATCTCCCGCCCGTCGCCGGTCCAG
This sequence comes from Phytohabitans flavus, assembly GCF_011764545.1. Classification (GTDB taxonomy): domain Bacteria; phylum Actinomycetota; class Actinomycetes; order Mycobacteriales; family Micromonosporaceae; genus Phytohabitans; species Phytohabitans flavus. The sequence continues at coordinate 4,721,715 of NZ_AP022870.1, forward strand.
ATCCGAGTGGTCCCGTCCTCACTGGTGGCTGCGAGCCAGTCGCCGGTGCGGCCGATCACACAACTCGTCACCGGCGCGCCGGAACCGCGCAGGACCTGACGCTCGTCACCTTGGGCCGACCAAGTACGAACTGTACCGTCCTCACCCGCCGTGGCGAGCCACTCGCCATCCCCAGCGATCGAGCAACTGTTGATCTTCGCCGTGTGTGCGGACAGGACCCAAAGTGGCGCCATCCCGTCAGCGTTCCAGGCTCGGGCCGTACCGTCCTCGCTCGTGGTCACGAACCACGAGCCGTCCGGCGCGACCGCACAGCTGGTTATTGCCTTGGTGTGCCCCGTCAAGACCTGGGCGATGGTACCGCGGTCGAGATCCCACACGCGGACCGTCGCATCCTCGCCGCCGGTGATCAGGCGGGTCCCGTCGTGTAGGAACGCGCACGTCGCGAGCGCGCCGGCGGTGCCGTCCAGGACTGCCTGGGCCGCGCCATCGGACAGTCTCCAGATCCGCGCCGTACCGTCGCGTCCCACAGTCGCCAACCTACGGCCGTCGCCAGATATGTCGCATGCGGTCGTCCAGCCTCGATGGCCGGTGAGGACGCGGAGCAAAGCCGGATCGGCGTCCGGGAGTGGCCAACGGTTGCGCAGCCGGCGCTGGCCGCGTGCGGTCATGGCCACGTCCGCCAGCTCCCGCACCCCCTGCAAGCGACTGACCACGATGTCGACCAGGGCTTCCGCCGGTTCGATCACGCCGAAGAGATGGCCGTCCCGCGCCAGCACACTCGATAGAGCGGCGGGTTCGGATCCGGTCGCCCGCCGCACGTCCGTCTCCGCGGCCGCTGCTCCATAGCGGACTATCCTGGGCACGACCCACCTCAGGTCGCATACGACTCGGCGGAGCTCGTCCGGCCGGTCGCCCTCGACAAGGTGGTACGAGAGGTAGCGCCAGTAGTAGTCGGCATCGGCCGGGATGAGCCACCACAGTGGTGGGTCAGATCGGTCGTCGAGCAGCAGCGCGGCGGCGGCGCTGAGAAGGCCACGGTTCAGCTGCGTGATGTCGGCCCAGCCCAGCTCCCCCGGACGAACGCGCGCAGCACGTCGTGCAACCGCAGCGCTCCGGTGTCACCCCGGTACGACTGGACCAGCGACAGCTCGGCGAGATCGGCACAGAGCCGGCTGGTCTCGTACGGTGAGAGGCCACCCGACTGGCCCCACAGCAGCTCGATGACGTCGCGCGGAATGTCGACGTCGTCGGCGAAGACGCCCAACTCTAGGTAACGGCGCCGTTCGTCGACGCTCAGCAGGTCAAGGCTCGCCCTGACGCAGAGGCGTACTGCGCGCTCACGGCGGCTCTCGGTCCGCACATCCAGCGTCGTTGGGCCATCACCGGCTAGCCGTTCGGCGATGGTGCGTGCTACCACGGCGATCTCCAGCCCGTCACGGGCCGCTCGCAGAAGCGCACCGTTAACCAGGGCGAGTAGCAGCGGCCACCGCCCAGTCAGCTCCAGTAGAGCCTCACGGATGCCGCCAGGGAGGTCGGTCAGGCCGTGGTCCAGCAGCTCGCGTGCCTCCCGATGGGCCATCTGGTCGACCTTCACCAGGCGGGCGTACTGGGGAAGTAGCGTCGCCCGCCGGGTGGTAACCAGGCGGGTGCAACGACTACCCCCGACAGGAATGGCCGCAGGGCGGCCGCGGTCCAGATGTCGTCCACCACGAGCAGCACCGGCTCGCAACCTTCCAGTACCTGGCCCAGGCGGTACCCGGCCTGCTCAGGATCGGAAAGGTTCGGCCGTTCAGCGCCCAGCTGAGCACAGAGATCGTTGATCTTCTCGGCCAGCTGCGTCGGCGTTACGTCCTCGCCGACAGTGACCCAGAGCAGCCCGCCGGTGAAGGCCGCCGCGACCTCCGGTTGGGTGCAGGCGATCGCGGCGGCCGTGGTCTTGCCGAATCCGCCCGCGCCGAACAGCGCCGTCGTCACACCGACGGTGCCGCCTCTCCCGTCGAGCAGCAGCCGCCTCAGCTCTGCCGTGATGGCAGGCCGGTCCACAACTTCCCGATCGAAGGAGGGCTGCATCCATGGCCGGGAGACCGACCTGAGCGGCAGGGCCCTAACAGCCTCCACCACCTGCGCGACCGGTAGGTGCGGTGGTGCCAGCGAACCGATGTCGTCGGCGTCGTCCACAGTGCCCTCGCGGCGGCTCATCAGGATCTCGAACGCGATATAGCCAGCATTCAGGACCCCGAGGCCTGCCAGGAGCATCCATCGATACGGGGCCAGGTCGAACCCGGCGGTCGCGACGTTCGTGAGCACGCCGACGAGTGCACTGGCCGAAAGGCCGATCCCAACGCGAACACTCCGTCGCCGCACCGCAGCCCTCCACATTCCTACGAGGACGAAGGTACCCACGGGCTTCCACCCTCACCCGCACCTGCGCTAAACGCGACACTCGCCGCTTATCGGCGTTCCTGCGCAACTTGGCACATCTCACCCGCGGCGCCATTGTGGACAAGCGCGACCGATCGACGGTGGTGGGTTCAGCGTGGTTTCAGGGCGACGCCAGTGCTACCCGCCACCCTTGCTTGGCTCGGCGCCGTCTGTTGGTGGCGGGACCGAGCGGGCAAGGCCGGACCGCAGGGGGCGGTTTCGGGGGACGTGGCCGAGGCCGGTCGCGGGTAAGGGAAGGCGACGTGGGGATTCATCGAAGAAGGGTAATCGCGGCCGGTGCTTTGGGGGCGATAGGCGCGGCCGCCGGGTGGCCGGGGGTCGGCAGCGCGGCGGGGGCCGCGACCGCTGTGGCGGAGCCGGAGGTGTCCGGTGGGCTGGCCGGGGGGAGGACCACATTGGACGGAACGGTCGTGCTGGGATCCGACGTCGGCCACGGCTACCGGAAGTTGGCGGCGGGTCCGGGGGAACCGCACGCCCTTCGCAACGAGCTGGCACCGGGCGCGGTGGCTCCGGCCAACCCGGTGCCGCTGATCGCGTTCGTGCAGATGTCGGACCTGCATGTGGTGGACGACCAGTCGCCGCTGCGCTTGGAGTATCTGGACAGGTACGCCGATCCGGGGCCGCCGCACTTCGGCAGCTATCCGTTGGGCGGCTCGTACCGCGCGCACGAGATGCTCTCGACGCACCTCGTCGACGCCATGTGCCGGGCGATCGCAAAGACGGTGGTCGGGCCGGCGACGGGCCTGCCGCTGTGCATGACGCTGGTGACCGGTGACGTGGTCGACAACTGCCAGTACAACGAGACGCGGTGGTACATCGACCTGCTCGACGGCCGTACCGTCAAGCCGACCTCCGGTGACTCCACAGGGGACAGTGGGGGCGGGCATGTGGGGGCGCATACGGACTCCGCCTACTGGACGCCGCAGGCGCCGTCGTTGAGGGGTAAGCACTTCGAGGCCGGCTACCCGGAGTTTCCGTCGCTCTACCAGGCCGCTCGACGGGAGTACGACGCGCACGGGCTCGGCATGCCGTGGTACACCGCGTACGGCAACCACGACGGAATGGTGCAGGGCAACACTTCCGCGCAGGGCACGTGGTACGGCTCGCCGGTGTCCGAGCTTGCCACCGGCGACGAGAAGGTGCTCGGCTTCGTCTCCGACCCGCTGCCGGCGGACTACGACGACTTCGGGCCGGCGAAGATGTCCGACGTGCTCGTGGACGGGGACACCGGAAACCTCTCGAAGACCGCGGTCTTCGCCGACTCGTCGAGGCGGCTGCTGTCCCGCGAGGAGTTCATCGCGGAGCACTTCACGTCGGCCGGTCAGCCGGTGGGACACGGCTTCTCGCCTGGCGCCGAGCACGCCTACTACGCCATCCCTTCGGGTCCGGACGACCTATTCCAGTTCATCGCGCTGGACACCACCAACGTTGCCACCGCCTCGAAGGACCTCAAGAAGGCCGCCAACGGTTCGCTCGACGCCGACCAGTACCACTGGTTGGAGGCGAACCTGATCGCGAACAGCAGCCGGTACGAGCTGGCCGAGCTCGACTCGAACGGGCGGCGCAAGCTGGTCCAGCAGCCGGACGTACGGGACAAGCTCTTCGTCATCTTCTGCCATCACGCACTGAACACAATGGACAACACCGATGCCGGACAGCCGTACGCCGGCAGCCATCTGCGAAACCTGCTGCTGCGCTTTCCGAACGTCATCATGATGGTCGACGGCCACACCCACGAAAACCGGATCAGGGCGCACACGCGGCCCGCCAACAGCAACCTCGCGGGCGGCTTCTACGAAGTCAACACCGCCTCGCACATCGACTGGCCGGTGCAGAGCCGCATCATCGAGGTCGCCGAGGGCCACGGGACGCTCGCCATCTTCACGACGATGCTCGACATCGACGCCCCGATCGACCACTTCGGGGATCTGGGTACGCCCGACAAGCTCGCCTCGCTCGCCCGCGAGCTGGCCGCCAACGACCTACAGGAGATCCGGGCCAGGGGCGTCGACGAGCGGCGGGGCTACGCGCTGGACCGGAACGTCCAGTTGCTGCTGCCCACACCGTTCAAGCTGGAGGGTGGTTTCCGATGAGAAGAAGGAGAGCGTTCGCGGTGGCGCTGGGCACCGTGCTGGTGCTGTCGTTCGGGCTGGCCGGTCCGGCCGCCGCGATCCCGACCGACCCAAGCTCGCCCTGCCTCGAACAGGCCTTCGGCAACCTGAAGGCGTCGTCGACGAACGTCGCGGCCGGAGCACCCGTGGCGCTCAGCTGGGATACCCCGAAGGTGGCCAACTGCCCGACGCTGAAGTACGAGCTGGAGACCCGCCTGTTCGGCGAGACACTCGAAGCCAACTACCCGATCCAGCCGAACAGCTCCAAGACGCTCTCCCCCGCGGTCAACACGCTGGTGATCCTGAACGCGACGATGGGCCCCGGCGCGAAGAAGCCGCTGGACAGCATCTCGGTCGCGGTGACACGCACCAGCGCCGACGGTCGCATGGAAATCGTCATCGACTCAAGTACGGACAAGGCGCTCTTCCTGTGGGCGATCGACCAGCCGAAGACCACGATCCGCCTGCGGGACAACGTCAACCTCGACCTGTCCTACCGCGACCAGCTGTACATCGCCGAGGGTGTGCACATCCTCGGCAACCGCGGCAGCACCAATCCCGGCCCGCGCATCTACACCACGACAAAGCCGAAACGCCTGTTCATGATCGGTCGTTACCTGTCCGGTGACGGCGTACGGATCAGCGGCATCCGCCTCGACGGCGGCGAAACGGCTATCGCGGACAACGGCGATCCCGCGCCCATCGGGATCGCGGTCCACGCCAGCGTCAACGTGGCGATCGAGAACAACGAGATCTACGGCTGGGCGGGTGCCGGGGTCGAGGTAAGCGACCAGATCGAGGGCCGTGCGAACAAGCTGAACCTGGACAACCCGTCGGGTGTGCTGGTGCGTGACAACTTCATCCACCACAACCAGCACAAGCGAAAGTTCGGCTACGGCGTCGTGGTGGGGACGACGCGTACGCAACGATCGAGCAGAACGTCTTCGACTACAACCGGCACGCGATCTCCTCGGACGGCCTGCCCGGCACCGGGTACCTCGCGTACCGCAACCTCGTGCTGCAACACGGAGGCGTCAACACCTGGGCGACCGACACACACCAGTTCGACGTGCACGGCACCGAATCCTGCTGGACCATCGACTTCTACTGCGGCGACGCCGGCCAGTACTTCGACATCCGCTACAACTCCTTCTACTACACCGAGGGAGACGTGGTGAAGGTCCGCGGCGAGCCGCACATCCGGGCCAACGTGCGGGACAACGTCTTCGCCGACACGAACGCGGACGAGGCGATCGTCCAGACGGTCGACGGCTTCAACGTGGTACGCGAGCGCAACAGGTTCGGGCTGAACACCTTCAACACGTCAGCGTCGTGCGACTTCGACGGCGACGGCACCGCCGACCGCTTCCTGGCCACCGGCAACACGTGGTGGTTTCTGGCGAAGACCGGCCAGTGGACGTACCTCAACATGTCTGCCAAGCAGGTCGGCGACCTGACCTTCGGGGACCTGACCGGTGACGGTCGCTGCGACGTCCGGGCCAAGGCCAACGGCCAGGTGTTTCCCGGCGGCCGGGCCAGCTCCCGGTCCATCGAGGTCACGTGGCGGGACCCGGCCGGCGGCGACCTGCGACTGTGGGAGGTCGCGAACGGTGTGGCCGGCCCGCGTGTGGTGCGCTGGTCGGCCGGTGACCGCACCCCGCTGGGCACCGGTGACTTCAACGGCGACGGCCTGCCCGACCGGGTGCAGCGCGGGCCCGACGGCGCGGTGTACGTGATGCTGCTCGACGCGTACAACGGGCGGTTCACCCCGCCCGGCGACCGCTCCGACGTCCAGGGCGTACTGCCGGCCGGCGTCAACCTCGCCGGGATCGGCGACTTCAACGCCGACGGCCGCTCCGACCTGCTGTGGCGCCACCCGGACGGCGCACTGGAGATCTGGATGGGCGGGGAGAGCCGCAACAAGGCCACGCTCTCGTACCTCAACGACCCCACCGCCACGACCGGAATGGACTGGCAGGTCAGGTTCCTGGGCGACTTCAACGGCGACGGCCGCTCCGACATCCTGTGGCGGCACGACAACGGGTCACTGTCGATCTGGTACATGAACGGCGAGCTGTTCGCCGGCGAGCTGAAGACGGAGTTCGCCGACCCGACCGCGATCTGGGACATCGAGGCGGTCGGTGACTTCGACGCGGACGGTCGCGCGGACATCCTGTGGCGGCACGACGACGGCGGGCTGGCGATCTGGTTCCGCGGGATCAACACGATGGTGGCCTACCCGACCTGGCAGAACCGGCCCGGTCACCGGACCGAACTGGACTGGCGGATCGAGGCCGTCGCCGACGTCAACGCCGACCGGCGGGCGGACATCATCTGGCAGCACACGAACGGCACGGTGGTGAGCTGGACGATGGACGGCGGCCGGTACGTCAGCGAGTACGCCACCGGCTCCCTGCCGGCGGGCTCCCAGCTGATCAGCGTCGCACCGATAAAGAACGGCTAGCAGCCGCGGGCCGGCGGCGAGGATGCCGCCGGCCCGCAGCTCGTCAGGAGCGCCGCTCAAGCCTGCGGCGCCTGCGACGCCGGGAGGCCGACTCGATCGCCCGGCCACCGGCGACCGGCGGCCGGCCGAGCACGAGGAGGGTGGGGTCGTGGCGCAGGATGGCCAGGTGCAGGTCGCCTACCCTCGGGGTGGGATCGACGCCGAGCTCCCCCCGCAGCCGGATCCGCAGGTCGTGGTACACCGCGAGGGCCTCGGCCTGCCGGCCCGACCGGTACAGGGCCAGCATCAGCTGCCGGTGCAGGTCCTCGTCCAGCGGGAAGCGCGCGGCCAGCACGGCCAGCTCCGGCAGCGCGACAAGGTGCTCCCCCACCGCCAGGCGCGCCTCGGTGAGCAGCCGGCGGGCGGTCCACCGGAGCTCGTCGAGGTGCCGGGCCTGCGCGTCGAAGGACGGCAGGTCGGCCAGGTCGGCTAGGGCGGGGCCGCGCCACAGGGTCAGTGCGGTACGCAGCAGGTCCGCCGCCACGTACGGGTCAGCGGCCCGCCGCGCCCGTCCGATAAGACGCTCGGCGACCCGGACGTCGGTCGTCGCCCCGCCCAGCTCCATCACGTAACCCCCGGCCCGGGCCACGATCCGCTCGCCCAGCCGGTACTCCCGGCGCAGGAACGAGACGTGGCGCTGCAACGTGTTGAGCGCCGTCGCCGGTGCCTCGCCGTTCCATACGACGTCCATGAGCCTGTGTACGCTCACGACCTCGCCGACGTGCAGGGCCAGCGCCGCGAGCAGTGCCGTACGCCGCGCCCCGGCGACCGGACGTGCCGACCCGTCGACGACTACCTCGACGGTCCCTAGCAGCCGCAGCGCCGGCGGTTCGGTCAGTTCAACAAAATGCACCGCACGACGGTACGAACCGCGGACGCGGCCGGACGTGGGGAATACTCCCTAACTTGAGTCGGCCTCCAGCCGGCGTGCCGCGGCGACGGCCTGGCCGCGGCTTGTCACGCCGAGCTTGGCGAGCACCGCCGACACGTGATGGTCGACGGTCTTGGCGGACAGCGTCAGCCGGGCGGCGATCTCCGCGTTCGACAGCCCCTCGACCAGCAGCGCGAGCACCTCCGCCTGGCGCGCGGTCAGCCCTGCCGGGTGCGCGGCCGTGGCCCGGCGGGGACCTCGTGGTGCCCGGACGACGAGGCCCCGATCGCGCAGCCGCGCCCGTACGTACCCGGCGGCCCGGGACGCGCCCAGTTCGTCAAGCACCCGCAGCGCCTCCGCGGCCGCTTCCTCGTCGCCGTCGGCGAGCGCCTCGACCCGTCCCCAGACGCTCCCCCGCTCCTGCCAGGCCGCGGCACCGCCGGCCCAGTCACCCGCGATCACCAGCGTGTACGGGTGCCCCGGCGCCAACCCGTCGGGCACCGGGCCGCCCGCTCGCCAGAGCCGGTACGCCAGCTCCTCGATGTGGAACCTGTACCGCACACCCATTGCCAGCCGCAGGCCGCGCTCGGCCTCGGCCCGGGCGCGATCGAGGTCGCCCTGCCACAGGAAGTACTCCGAGCGGGCGGCCGCCACCGGTACCACCGACTGGAGGTCGCGGACGCGGCTCGCCTGCCGGTCCGCTTCGTCCAGCGTCGCGAGCGCCTCCTTCTCGCCGCGGGCGGCCCGCACGCGTCCCCGCACGACAAGCGGCAGGACGGCGTTGACCCCGAACGGCGCCGAACGGTCGAGCGCCTGGTCGGCGTCGGCGAGCGCGCCGGCCCAGTCGCCGCGGGCGAACCGGATGGTGGCCCGGAACCCGCGCGCGATCCCACCGATCCCGTCGAGGTCGCGCGCGGCGACGTAGGCGAGTGCCCGGTCGGCGAGCGGCTCGGCCGCGCCGTACCGCTGGAGCTCGCCCGACGTGACGCCGGCCAGGTTGGTCAGCGCCCGGACGGCGGTCTCCGCGAACCCGTGCCGGTCCGCCCGCTGGAACGCCTGCTCCAGCGTCTCCACCGCGCCGGGCACGCCGCGGGAGAGCTCTACCGTACCGACGTTGACCTGGGCGTGGGTTGCCGTCTCCGGGTCACCCAGCTCGTCCGCCAGCGTGGTGGCGCGCACGCCGTGTTCGAACGCCTCGTCCAGCTCGTACGCGAGCAGGTGCAGCTGAGACTGGTTGCTGTACGCCATCGCCAACTGCCGGCCGGGCGGCAGTGCGAGCAGCGTCGTGACCGCCTCCAGCGCGGCCGACCGCGCCAGCCCGGCGTCCCCGGCGAACCACGCCATCCGCGAGATGAAGCGCAGGTTTTCGCCCACGCGCTCGATCTCGTCCAGCGACCGCCGCACCGCCAGTGCGGCCCGCCCAGCGGCCAGGCCCTCGTCGACCTGGCCGACCAGATACGCCTCCCGGGCGTACGCCTCGAGCAGTGCGGCCCGCTGCGGATCCGGCAGCTGTCCCGAGTGAGGCACCGCGACCCGGTAGTGCTCGGCCGCCTCCCGGTGCGCACCCTGCTGGGCCGCCTCGTCCCCGGCGATCCGGCCGAACCGGAGCACCGCCGCCTCGTCATGCGCGTGCCGAGCGTGGTGTACCAGCCGTCCCGGGTCGATCCCGTCCATTCCGGACAGTGCTTCGAGCACCTGCCGGTGCAGCCGCGCCCGCCGTATGGGCGACAGCGAGTCCTCCACCGCGGTGCGCAGCAGCTCGTGCCGGAAGCGGGCCCCGTCGCCCTCCGCGACGAGGACGCCCGCCGCCACACATTGCTCCACGAGGTCGATCTTGTCCGCGACCAGGGCGCCGTCCGCCCGGGTGGGGATGACCGCGACAAGCTGCGCCAGGTCGCGGGCCGGCTCGGCCACCGCGCGCAGCCGATCCAGGATCAGGTCCTTCACGCTTGCCGGTACCGTCCCGGCGTCAGCGTCCAGCAGCTCGGTGACCAGCAGCGGGTTGCCGCCGGTCAGCTCGCCGACCAGGCGCGGGTCGTGCCCGGCGCGCTCGGCCTGCCGCGCCACGCACTCCCCGGACAGCGGCGCGAGCAGCACCCGGCGGACGATCGCCTTGGGCAGCGCGGCCAGCGCGCCACGCAGCGGGTGCTCCACACCGATCTCGTCGTCGCGGTAGGTCACCACCAGCAGGGCGGGGAGCCGGTCGATCCGCCGGCCGAGGAACACAAGCAGGTCCAGCGTGGCCTCGTCGGCCCAGTGCATGTCTTCGAGGACGACGACCGGCCGCTGCCGCTGTACCGGCCCGGACAGCTCGTCGAGCAGCGCCGCGAACACGGCGTCCCGGGCGCCGGCGGTGCGCAGCCGCTCGGCCAGCTCGCCGCCGGCCTGCCGGCCGATGTCGTGCAGCGGCCCCAGGACCCGGGGCGTGACGAGGCGGTCGCAGGCACCCCAGAGCACCCGCGCTCGGACACCGCACCGGCGGGCGAACTCGGACAGCAGGACGGACTTGCCGATGCCGGCCTCGCCGGCCACGAGCGCGATCCGGCCGCCCTGGGCGCTGTCGCGCAACAGCCCGTCCAGCGCGTCCAGGGCCTCAGCCCGCTCCCACAACTCCATCGGACGATCATCGTAAGAGCTGGCTGGCAAGTTAGGGAAAACTCCCCACGCGGCGGAGCGCGGCGCTGCCTAGCTTCGATGACATGGCAACGGACTGGACGATCGTGGACGAAGGCTGGGGCCGAAAAGCGGTCCCCTTCGCCACGCTGAGCGAACCAAGCAACTGCCGTGAGTACGTCTCGGTCCATCAGCGGCTCGGGGTCGGCCACGGCGACCGCCTCCTCGACGTTGCCTGCGGGGCCGGACTCGCGATCGAGCTCGCCGTGGTCCGGGGAGCGGACTGCGCGGGCATCGACGCGGCACCCCGGCTGGTGGCCGTCGCCCGGGATCGCAGCCCGAACGCCGATATCCGGGTCGGTGACATGCACGCCATGCCGTGGGCCGACGCGAGCTTCGACGTGGTGACGAGCTTCCGCGGGATCTGGGGTACCACGCCGGCGGCGCTGCCCGAGGTGTTCCGGGTGCTCGCGCCGGGCGGCCGGCTCGGTATGACGGTGTGGGGGCACGTCAAGGCCTCCCCCGGCGCCTGGGCGCTGGCGCCGTTCCGGCTGGCCGCCCCACCGAAGCTGCGGTATCAGGCGGCGATGCAGCTCGGCCGCCCCGGCGCGGGCGAGGACCTGCTCGCCGCTGCCGGGTTCGTCGGCGTCGAGCGCTTCGAGGTCCCGTTCGCGTGGGAGTTCAGCGATCCGCAAACGTTCGCCGTGGCTCTGGCAGCCACCGGGCCGGCGTACGAGGCGATCCAGCACGTCGGCGAGGCGGCCTTCCACCAGGCCGCGCTCGACGAGGCCGCGAGCCGGGTCCGGGACGGTCTGCCCCTGCGGGCCGAGATCGACGTGGTCGGCTACCTGGCCCGGAAGCCGGCCCCATGAGCGGCGCCGGATTCCTCGCCCGGCCCGAACCGACGCCGCGGGCCAAGGACCACTTCGACGAGGACATCGTCCAGTTCGGACACATCATGAACGCGTCCAGGCTGTGGGCCTACCAGCCCGCCGCCTTCGACGGCATCGTCGAGCTGTTGCGGCAGACCAGCGTCGAGCACGGGATCACCACCCGGCAGCGGGGCATCCTCGTCACCGCGTGCGCCTCGGCACTTGGCGACTCGTACTGCGCCATCTCCTGGGGCACGAAGCTGGCCCGGACGGCGGACGCGCAGACGGCGTCGGCGGTACTGCGCGGCGACGACACCGGGCTCACCGCTCCGGAGCACGCGCTGGCCGCGTGGGCCCGCAAGGTCGTCCGCGGGCCTAGCCACACCACACCGGCGGACATCCAGGACCTGCGCGACAACGGTTTCACCGATGCACAGATCTTCGCGATCACCGTCTTCGTATCGATCCGGATCGCGTACTCCACCGTCAACGACGCGCTGGGCGCCCAGCCGGACGCCTTCTTCCACACGCTGGCCCCGGCACCCGTCCGCGACGCCGTCACCTTCGGCCGCCCCTGGAGGAGGCCACCTCATCATCCTCGGCCCTTCTGGGGTGAGGCGGCGGGTCCGGTCGCCCGGTTCGACTGCCGCCGCGTCCCGCCCTGGCTACGTTGAGGAGTCATGACCCCACGGCCCATTGTCGTCGGCGTCGACGGCTCCGAAGGCAGCGAGGCAGCGCTGCGCTGGGCGCTGGACAGGGGCGCCCGCACCGACACACCCGTGACCCTGGTGTACGGCTTCTCGTTGCCGATGGTCGCCGGGCCCGCTGGCCTGGCGCCGGCTGTCTGGCCCGACTACGGATCCCGCGACGAGGCGGAGAACCTGCTCAACTCGACCGTGGAGAGGGCCCGGCAGAGCCACCCAGGGGTGACAGTCAACGGCACAGTGGTAGCCGGCGACGCCACCGCCTCGCTGGTGGAAAGCTCACGGCAGTCGCGGCTGGTGGTCGTGGGCGCTCGCGGAAGCGGCGGATTCACCGGGCTACTCGTCGGGTCGACGAGCGTAGCCGTCTCGGCGAACGCGCACTGCCCGGTCGTCATCGTGCGCGGTGACGAGCCGCCAGCCGACGCTCCGGTTTTCGCGGGCGTCGACGGCTCGGAGGGCGCGCTGCTGGCGCTGGAGTTCGGGTTCGCCGAGGCCGCCGCACGGGGCGTGAGCCTCCAGGTGGTCCACGTCTGGTCGCCGCCGCCCATGCGCTGGCGACCGCCGGCCTTCGACCTGGATACCCAGCTCGCCGAACAGCGCGCCGAGACCGCGGAGCTGGTCGAGGGCTGGCGGGAGAAGTACCCCAAGGTCTCGACGAACGTCCGGGTCATGGCCGGCAAGCCCGCCGAGGTGCTCATCGACGTCAGCCACGAGGCGCAACTTCTCGCCGTCGGGTCCCGGGGGCTGGGTGGCTTCCGGGGGCTGTTGCTGGGCTCGACCAGCCACCCACTGCTGTACCACGCCAGGTGCCCGGTCGCCGTCGTCCGCGAGCTGCCCAACTGATCAGAGCGCCGCCGACGCTGGCTGACGGGCCTTCCCGACGCCGTCCGCCCGCGGGTAGTCTCGGTAGGACTACCCAGGCGGGGTGGTGATGCCATGACCATGGCGGATGGGTGGCTGGCCGCGGTCGGGCCCGACGCGCGCGGCCGGGCCCGAGAAATCGCCCGTGCGCACGCCGCGTTCCTGTCCACCGGCACCCTCGACCCGGCCGCGGCGCCGGTGCGCGGCGTGGTGGCCGCTTCCTGGCGCCGCTCGTCCGCGGCGCGCGTCGACCCGGACCGGGACCCGCCGGTCACGCTGCTCGACGCCGACCTGGCCGGATACCGGTCGGCCCATCCACTGTCGATGGTGGTGCCCGTGCTGCGCGATCTGGTGGGTGGCACCGCCGACGACGGCGAGCACGTGTGGGCCGTGATGGACGCCGACGGCCGGCTCCTGTGGGTGGAGGGCACCGCGGCGCGCGGGCCCGGGCGGCCCGGATGAACTTCGTCGAGGGCGCGCTGTGGGACGAGGCGCACGCGGGTACGAACGCGCCGGGCACGGCACTCGCCGTGGACCACGAGGTACAGATCTTCGCCGCCGAGCACTACCGGCACACCGTGCAGGCGTGGACCTGCGCCGCCGCCCCGATCCATGACCCGGCGACCGGGCGGATCCTGGGCATCCTCGACGTCACCGGCGGCGACGCGGTGGCCCACCCGCACAGCCTCGCCCTCGTCCGCGCGGCGGCGCGGCTCGCCGAGGCCCACCTGGCCACGGTGCGCCTGGCCCCGGTCGCGCGCGCCCCGGCGGCCCGGCTGCGGGTGCTCGGGCGCCCGGAGGGTGTGCTGCTGCTCGACGGGCGCGAGATCCCGCTGCACGGCCGGCACGCCGAGGCGATGGCGATCCTGGCCGCGCACCCGGAGGGCATGACCGGCCAGCAGCTGGGCGCGGCGATGTACGACGACCGCACCGCGCAGGGCACGCTCCGGGTCGAGCTGCTGCGGCTGCGCCGGCTCGTCGGTCCGCTGCTGCACTCCCGGCCGTACCGGCTCGCCGAGCCGATCGCGGCCGATTTCCTCGACGTGGCGCAGGCCCTGGAGCGCGGTGACGTGGCCGCCGCCGTCGACGCGTACGCGGGCCCCCTGCTGCCCACCTCCGACGCGCCGGCCGTGGTCGAGCGGCGCCGCCGGCTGGAGGTCGAGGTGCGCTCCGCCGTGCTGGCCGCGACCGACCCGGCCATCCTCCACGCGTACGCGAGCGACGCCGGCTTCGACGACCTCGCGGTCTGGGAGCGGCTGGCCCACCTCGCGCCACAGCACCGGGCGGTGGTCAGTCGGGTCACCGAGTTACGTGCCGAATACGGCCTCAACAGCGATGCAACATTGATGTAACCTCCCGCCTCCTACGGTCGGACGCCAGCATGAGACCGCTCGCTGGAGGTTTCACCATGACCATTTACGCCGCGCCCGGGCAGCCCGAATCCCCCGTGCGCTACCAGGACCGCTACGACCACTGGATCGGCGGCGAGTTCGTTCCGCCCGCGCAGGGCCGGTACTTCGAGAACCCCACCCCGGTCACCGGGCAGACGTTCTGTGAGATCGCCCGCGGTACGGCCGAGGACGTCGAGAAGGCCCTGGACGCCGCGCACGGCGCCGCCCCGCGTGGGGCCGCACCTCGGTCGCCGAGCGGGCCAACATCCTCAACAAGATCGCCGACCGGATGGAAGCCAACCTCGAGACCCTCGCGATCGCAGAGACGTGGGAGAACGGCAAGCCGGTCCGCGAGACCCTCGCTGCCGACCTGCCACTGGCCATCGACCACTTCCGGTACTTCGCCGGCGCGATCCGGGCGCAGGAGGGCAGCCTCGCCGAGCTCGACGACGACACCGTCGCGTACCACTTCCACGAGCCGCTCGGCGTCGTCGGCCAGATCATCCCGTGGAACTTCCCGATCCTGATGGCCACCTGGAAGCTCGCGCCCGCACTCGCCGCCGGCAACGCGGTCGTGCTCAAGCCGGCCGAGCAGACGCCCGCGTCGATCCACTTCCTGATGAACCTCGTCGGTGACCTGCTGCCACCGGGTGTGCTCAACATCGTCAACGGCTTCGGTATCGAGGCCGGCAAGCCGCTCGCGTCCAGCGCCCGGGTCGCCAAGGTCGCCTTCACCGGCGAGACCACCACCGGGCGGCTGATCATGCAGTACGCCAGCGAGAACATCAAGCCCGTCACGCTGGAACTGGGCGGCAAGAGCCCCAACATCTTCTTCGACGACGTCTCCGCCGCCCGGGACGACTTCTTCGACAAGGCCCTCGAAGGCTTTACGATGTTCGCCCTCAACCAGGGCGAGGTCTGCACCTGCCCGTCGCGGGCGCTGATACAGCAGGGCCACTACCGCGACTTCCTGGACGCCGCCGTGGAGCGCACCCGGAAGATCACGCAGGGGAACCCGCTCGACACCGGCACGATGATCGGGGCGCAGGCCTCCAACGACCAGCTGGAGAAGATCCTGTCCTACTTGGACATCGGCGTGCAGGAAGGGGCGAGCGTCCTCGTCGGCGGCGGGCGCGCGGACATGCCCGGCGAGCTGGCCGGCGGCTACTACGTACAGCCGACCATCTTCGAGGGCAACAACGCGATGCGCGTGTTCCAAGAGGAGATCTTCGGCCCGGTCGTGTCGGTCGCGCCGTTCGCCGACTTCGCCGACGCCATCAAGATCGCCAATGACACCTTGTACGGGCTCGGCGCCGGCGTTTGGACCCGCGACATGAACACCGCGTACCGCGCCGGGCGCGCGATCCAGGCCGGTCGAGTGTGGACCAACTGCTACCACGCGTACCCGGCGCACGCCGCGTTCGGCGGGTACAAGGGTTCGGGCATCGGGCGGGAGAACCACAAGATGATGCTCGACCACTACCAGCAGACCAAGAACCTCCTGGTCAGCTACTCGCCCAAGGCCGTCGGCTTCTTCTAGGACACGCTCATGGCATCCCGAGTCGACATCACCCCGGCCGCCGCCGACGTACTCCGGTCGCTGCGCGGCGCGCACGGGCCCCTGATGTTCCACCAGTCCGGCGGCTGCTGCGACGGCAGCAGCCCGATGTGCTATCCGGAAGGCGAGTTCCGCACCGGCTCTTCTGACGTGCTGCTCGCGAAGCTCGCGGTCGAGGGCGTCGACGAACCTGTCACCTTCTGGATGGCCGCCGCCCAGTTCGAACGCTGGCGCCACACCCACCTCACCGTGGACGTGGTCCCCGGCCGAGGCAGCGGATTCTCGCTGGAGGCGCCCGAGGGCGTGCGGTTCCTGATCCGATCCCGCCTGCTCACACCTGAGGAGCAGGCAGCCCTCGGCGACTGAGGGCGACAGGTGTCCCGGCCGGCCCCCGTCGGCCGGGCCACCCATCGCGCGGGGCACGCGGTCAGCGGTAGACCAGCCCGGCGCCTACCTCGATGACCTGTCCGGTGGTGGCGGATGCCCCGTCGGAGACCAGGTACCGGACGGTGGCGACCAGGTCGTCCGGCACGAGCTGGCGGGGTATCGCCTGCGCGGCGAGGGTCTGGGCCGTCGCCGCCGGGTCCTCCTGCCCGCCGGCCAGCTCAAGCTCCCCTTCCGTCCGGATCGCCCCGGGCGAGATCGCGTTCACGGTGATGCCCGAGCGGCCCAGCGCGCGGGCCAGCGACCGGGTCAGGCCGACAAGCGCGGCCTTGCTCGACACGTACGACGGGCCGGACGGCCCGCCGAGCCGGACCGTCGCCGAGGTGATGTTGACGATCCGGCCCCAGCCGCGCTCGGCCATGCCGGTGGCGAACGCCTGGGCCAGCAGCATCGGCGCGGTCACGTTCACCGCGAACGTCTGCTGCCACTCCCCCAGCGGCAGCTCCCGGATGTCCACGTTGGACGCTCGGGCGGCGTTGTTGACGAGCACGTCGACCGGGCCGGCACGTTCGGCGAGGTCGCATACGGCCGCCGGGTCGGACAGGTCGGCTTCGAACTCCAGCACCTCGGCACCGCGTTCCTCGCACCGTCGGGCCACCTTCGCCACCTCGTCCGGGGCGGCGAGGTGGTGCAGCACGAGGGTGCGATCCGGCTCGGCGAGGCCGATGGCGAGCGCGGCGCCGATGCCGCGCCGCGCGCCGGTGACCAGGATGCGGCGCGTCACGAGGGTTCCTCCGGCGTCAGCACGGTCTTGATGGTCGCACCGGAGCGGAGCAGCGCGAGTGCCGCTTCGACGTCGTCGAGCCGGTACCGGTCGGTGACCAGCGGGGCGAGCCGCTCGGCGTGCCGGCGGAGCGTGTCGACGGCGCTCGGGAAGCTGTGCAGGATCGCCATCGAGCCGACGATGGTCAGCTCGTCCTGGTAGATCCGGTGCGGTGACACAGCGGCCCTCGCCCCGGGATTGGCCACCCCGAAGACGAGCAGGGTGCCGGCGCGGGCCACGCTGGCCAGCGCCTGCTCGAAAGCGGCCGGGTTGCCGGTCGCCTCGATCACCCACGGCGCGCGCAGGTCGGCGGCCTCCTCCGGAGCGCGCACCTCGGCTCCGGTGAGGCGGGCGGCCAGCTCGCGGCGGGCCGGGTTGACCTCGACCACGGTCACCGGACCGACGCCGCGGGCGTCCAGCAGGATCGCCAGGATCAGCCCCATCGTGCCGGCCCCGTACACGATCGCCGGCTCGTCCGGGCGCGGGTCCAGCCGGCGCAGCCCTCGCTCGGCGCAGGCCACCGGCTCGGCCAGCGGCGCCACCGCGAGGGGAAAGCCGGGCTCCAGCCGGTGCAGGTTGGCGGCGGGTACGGCGGTGAACTCGGCCCAGGCGCCGGGCCGGGTGGCCCCGATGGCTTGCCAGCGCTCGCACATGTTTCCCCGGCCGCGGCGGCACGGGTCGCAGGCGCCGCAGTGCAGCGACGGGTCGACGGCCACCAGGTCGCCGGCGCGGTACCCGGAGACCTCGGCGCCGACCGCGACCACCTCGCCCCAGGGCTCGTGGCCGGGGATCAGCGGAAACCGGTCCTCGCCCAGCTCGCCGGAGAGCAGGTGCAGGTCCGTACCGCAGATGCCGCAGGCACGGACCGCGACCACCACCCCGTCCCGCGCGGGAGCGGGGTCGGGTACCCGCGTGACGGTGAGCGCGCCGGGCCCGGTGGCCAGGACCGCGCGCATCAGCCGGCCGATTCGGTGTCGAAGACGATCAGCCCTCGGGTCGCGGCTCCCGAGCGCAGCGCGTCGTAAGCCTCGTCCATCTGGTCGACCCGCCAGCGGTGGGAGACCATCGCGGCCAGGTCCAGCCGGCCGGCGAGGTACATGTCCACGAGATCGGGGAAGTCGACCGGCGGGTTCGACGAGCCGTACTTGGAGGCCACGATGCGGCGCTCGCCGTTGAGCAGGTGACCGGGGTCGAAACCGAGCGCGACGCCGTCGGGGTAGCCGGCGATCAGCACGCACGTCCCCGTACGGCGAGGGCGCCCATCGCGAGCGGGAACGCGCTGGCCGCGCTCGTCGTGACGAATGCGTAGTCGACGCCCCGGCCGGCGATCTCCCGGATCTGGTCGGCCGCGTCCGGGGCGGTGGCGTCGACGCAGTGGGTAGCCCCCATGCGGATCAGCGCGGCGAACTTGTCCGGCCGTACGTCGACCGCGATGACCGGGTAGGCGCCGGCCAGCGCGGCGGCGTGCAGCGCGCTGATGCCGACACCGCCGCAGCCCAAGACCGCGACGGCCTCGCCAGGGCGCACCCGGGCGGTGTTGCGCACCGCGCCGACCCCGGTGGTGGCCGCGCAGCCGATCAGCGCGGCAAGGTCCAGCGGCATGGCGGGGTCGACAGATACGACCGCCCGCTCGGCGACCACCGTCAACGGCGCGTTGGTGGCTGGACCGTAGTGGAAGACGTCCTCGCCGCCGTGGTGAAACCGGGTGGTGCCGTCGGCCATCCGGCCCAGCGGCGGCTGCTGGGTGCAGAGCGCGGGCAGCCCCTGCCGGCAGGTGCGGCAGCGACCGCAGCCGGGTGCCCAGGAGACGACGACGTGGTCGCCGGGTGCCACCGTGGCGACCCCCGGACCGACCGCCTCGACCACGCCGGCGCCCTCGTCGCCGAGCACGATCGGCATGGGTATCGCGGCGTGCTCGCCGTCCATGGCGTACAGGCAGCTGTGGCAGACGCCGGAGGCGGCCATGCGGACCCGTACCTCGCCGTCGCGAGGCTCGTCGACCTCCAGGTCGAGCAGGCGGTGCGGCGTGCGCGCTCCGGTGAGCACCGGCGTGGGTACGGTCATCGCGTGCCTCCCGTGTCAGCGGCCGGGCCGGCCAGGTGGATCTTGATGTCGCGACCGGCGGCCGCGGCGCGCAGCGCGTCCGGGGCGTCGGCGAGCGGGCGTACCGAGGTGACGAGGCGGTGCACGGGTGCACCGGATCCGATGAGCCGCTCGGCGGTGGCGAAGTCGTCCGGCACATACATGGCGGAGCCACAGACGCGGATCTCGTGGTCCTGTACCGCCTCGACGGTGACGTCCATCGGGCCGTGCCCCACGCCGACCACCACCACCGTGCCGCCGCGCATGGCCAGGCGCAGCGCCGAGCCGAGGGAGCCACGCGAGGCGACGCAGTCGAACACCACGTCCGGCCGCCCGTCGAGGGCCGTGGCGATCTCCTCCTCGGCCGGCGGTGCGGACGGGTCGGTCGCCGCTACCGCACCCAGGTCCAGGGCCAGCTCCCGCTTGGCGGCGACCGGATCGGTGACCACCACCCGCGCGGCCCCGGCGGCGAGCGCGGCGAGCAGCACGCACTGCCCGATGCTGCCCCCGCCGAGCACGGCCACCGTGGCACCGTCGAGCCGGCCGCCCGGCGCCGCCACGGTTGTCGCGTGTACGGCCGTGGCCAGCGGCTCGGTCATCGCCGCGGCGGCCAGGGTCACCCCGTCCGGTACCGGTGCGAGCGCCGCGGCCGGGACGGCGAACGCGTCCGCGAAGGCGCCCGGCCGGTGCGACCCGACGCCGATCAGGTTGGCGCAGAGGTTGGGCCGGTTTCGTCCACAGTAGAAACAATCACCGCAGGCCACCGCCGGGCGCAGGTACACCCGGTCGCCCTCGGCCCAGCCGGACAGGCCGGATCCGAGCGCGGCGACCACCCCGGATGCCTCGTGGCCGGGCGGGATCGGGTACGGCAGCCACGGGTGTCCACGGTGGAGGGTGTGCAGGTCGGAGCCGCAGATGCCGGCGTACGCGGTGCGCACCAGCAGCTCGCCGGCGGCCGGCTCGGGCTCCGGCACGTCCCGCACCTCGACGGCACCCGGCCCGGTGATCCATACCTGTCTCATCCCTCATACCTCCGGCGGGCGGCAGACGATCGCGGCCACCTCGCCGCGGAACTCGAGCGGACCGGCGGCGGCCGGCACGACGAGGGTCCGGCCGCGGGCCACCGGCATGCTCCCGCCGGACCAGCGCAGCTCACCCTCGCCACCGGTGACGACGACGACCGCGAAGCCGGCCTCGGGGAGCGTGACCGCGCCGGTGCACTCGACGAGCCAGGCCCGGAAGTACTCGTCGGCGGCCGGCCCGAAGAGGCTGTGCACGCCGGGCACACCGGGCAGGCTGCGGCGGGCGGGCAGCAGTTCGTCCAGGCGGCCGGCGTACCCGTCCAGGTCGAAACAGGACAGTGCCAGGTCCCAGCCGAGGCCGAGCGTGGCGGCGCCGGCGTCGAGCCCGAAGGCGGTGTGGTCGGCGAGCACCGAGAACGACGTCGGCTCCTGCAACTCGGTGATCATCACACCAGGGCCGATCGCGTGCGGCAGCCCAGCGGGTACGTACAGCACCTGCCCGGGGCGCACGGTCAGCTCGTTCATCGCGGCGAGCATCGCGGTCGTGTCCTGGTCGGCGATCCAGCGCCGCAGGTCCGCGCGGTCGGCACGGTCGCGCAGGCCGAGCCAGACCCGGGCGTCACCTGTCGCGGCGAGCACGATCCAGCCCTCGGTCTTGCCGAAGAGGCTGCCCAGGTGCGCCCGGGCGAAGGCGCGGCTCGGGTGGCAGTGCACCGGCAGCCGCTCGCCCGCGTCCAGGAGCTTGACGAGCAGGCCGCTCTCGCCGCCGTACGCGCCCGCGAGCCGCTCACCCAACCAGCCGACCGGGTCGGCGGCCACAAGCTCGCGCAACGACCCGCGTTCGGTGCGGGAGACGCCGGTGTCGGCCGGGTGGCCGGGCGGGAGGATCGCGGCCGGCAGCGCGGTCAGCGATCCCACCCAGTCCTCGGGGCCGGTAGTGCCCGCGGTGCCCCGGAAGGCGTCGATCCCCGCGCCGCCGGCGTAGTACACCGGTACGCGGTTGTCGCCGAGCACGAGCGGGGCGGTCACGGCGCCTCCTTCTCCGGGGCAGCGAAGTCGATCGGGTACAGCGGCCGGGGCGCGTGCTGGAAGTCCAGGTAGTCCAGGCGCGGGGTGCTCGCGCCGGGCAGGTCGAGCAGGATCGCCTCGGCGTACCCGCCGCCGTAACCGGCGCGGTAGAGCGTGGCGGAGCGGACGAGTACGGCGTCCGCCTCGGCTGGCTCCAGGCCGGCGTGCCGGTATCCGGCGGGGTCGAACGTCGGCGCGGGCCGCTCGGTGACCAGCACGATCAGCCCGGTACCGGTGTCCACAGTGGCCCAACGCCCCATAGAGACCTGCTGACCGGTCATCGCCTCGCCCGCGAGGGTCACGGGGTCCGTGCCGAGACGCGTCACCGTGCCGCTGATCCGGACCGGTGCCGACCAGCGCGGGTCGAGCGTGGCGCCGACCGTCGTGTCCACACTGGACCCCGCGCCAGCGATGTGGCAGGCGGCGACGGCCGGGGCGTCCACCAGGGTCGCGTACGAGCGCAGCTCCCCGGGACGGTCCAGCAGCGCGGCGACGACGGTGGCGCTGTCGGCGGCGGCGCCGGCGGTGGGCGAGTCGGCGGACTGCACGAGCAGTACCGGTCCCCGGCCGGTGCGCGGCCGGACGGCTGCCACCGCGTCGCGTACCGGCACGGGGTGCACGGCGAACTCGCCGCGCCGGGCCCAGGCGGCGTCGGCGACGGCCTTCGCGGTTGCCCGGGCCGCGGCCTCGTCCCCGGCGTGCGTGACGGTCACGCCGAACCCGAGCTCGGGCACGTCCAGCCACGGCTGTACCGGAAACAGCGAAACGTCGAGGATCGGCCCGCCGGTCGCCTCGTCGGCGAGCCGGCGCAGCAAGGCCATCGGCGGGTCGGCGACGGCCTGGGACTCGGCCGGCACCAGCATCGGCCGCTTCTCCAGTACCGTGCCGGGCCGCAGCCCGTCCCGCAGCATGCGCAGCGCGATCGCGGCCGCGCGCCGGCCGGTGTCGCCCTGGTCGACGTGCGGGTACGTGCGGAACCCCACGAGCGCGTCGACCTGGGCGACGAGGCGCGCGGTGACGTTGGCGTGCAGGTCGTGCGTGACGACGAGCGGCGTGCCGGGCGGCAGGACAGCGCGGGCCGCCTCGACCAGGGCGGCGTCCGCGGCCGGCTCACCGTCGGCGACGAGGGCGCCGTGCAGGCACAGCACGAGGGCGTCGACCGGCCCGGCGGCGACAAGACCGTCGAAGAGCAGACCGCGCAGGTACGTGAACGCGTACTCGTCGAGCACGCCGCCGGACATCGCCCATGCGCGCACGACCGGCACGGGTTCGGCACCCGCCTCGGCGGCACTGGCCAGCGCTCCGGCGATCTCGGTGTTGGTACCGGCGGACCGCTCGGCGGCCTCGTCGCCGACCCAGAGCCCCTGCGCGGTGAAGTCGTCCAGTGTGGACGGCTGCGGGGCGAACGTGTTGGTCTCCTGGATGATGCTGGCGACCGCGATCCGTTCGGTCATCAGTTCATCACCCACCCGCCGTCGACGACCAGCAGCTGGCCGGTGACGAACGAGGAGTCCGGGCCGAGCAGGAAGCTCGTGACCGCGGCCACGTCGTCCGGCTCGCCGCGGCGGCGCAGCGACTGGACCGCGGCCATCGTCGCGGCCAGCTCGTCCGGGTCGCCGTACACCTGCTCGTCCGGGGTACGGATGGCGCCCGGCGCGATCGCGTTGACCCGTACGCCGTCCGGCCCGACCTCGCGCGCGAGCGCCCGGGTGAACCCGATCAGCGCGGCCTTGGAGGTGACGTAGTGCAGGTTGCCGGTACGGCCGAGCAGCGGCGAGACCGAGGACATCACCACGACCGCGCCGTGCCCGCTGGCGGCCAGGTCCGGGTACGCCGCCTGGACGCACAGGAAGCTGCCGGTGACGTTGACCGCGAGGACCCGCTGCCAGTCGGCGGCGGTGAGCGCGTGCCAGGGCCGCTGCGCGGCGACCGAGGTGGCAGCGTTGCAGACAAGGGCGGTGACCGGGCCGAGGCGCTCGCGTACCGCCTCGATCATCGCCGTGACCTGGTCCGGGTCGGTGACGTCGGCTTCCGCCGCCGCGGCCTGTCCCCCGGCCGCGGTGATCTCGTCGACGAGGGTCGCGGCCGCGGCGCGTTCGCCGGGTAGGTGGTTGACCGCGACCGCCGCGCCGTCGGCGGCGAGCCGGGCGGCGATGTGCCGGCCGATGCCGCCCGTGGCACCGGTGACCAGCGCGACCCGGCCGGTCAGGTGCGGAGTGGGCATCAGAACCTCGGAAACTTCGCGCGGAAGCCGGTCTGTGCCGCGTCGGCGAACTCGCTGCCCTCGCCGACCTTCGCGTGGTGCGCGGCGTAGAAGCGCAGCTTGTCCTGGTCGATCTCGACGCCGAGGCCGGGCCCGCTGGGTACGTCCAGGCGGCCGTCGCGGAACGCGAACGGCGTGGTGATGATGTCGTCGGCCTGCTCGGGCAGGTGCGAGTCGACGCTGTGGCTGACCATCGTCTCGGCGGCGGCCAGGTGCAGCACGGCGGCGGTGGAGATGCCGAGCTCGCGGTCGCTGTGCAGGCTGAGGCCGAGGTTGAAGGTCTCGCAGATCTTGGCGAGCTGGAGCACGGCGCTGGGGCCGCCCCAGAAGTGGACGTCGCCGAGGATCACGTCGACCGCCCGCTGCCGTACCGCGAGCGGGATCTGCTCGAACGCGACGCAGCACATGTTCGTGGCCAGCGGTACCGGCGTGCGTTCGCGGACCAGCGACATGCCCTCGATACCCCAGGTCGGGTCCTCGCAGAACTCCAGGCCGTAGTCGTTGACCGCATTGAGCACCCGAATGCTCGTCTCCACCGACCACACCGCGTTGGGGTCGATCCGCATGTACCGCAGCCGGTCCCCAAGCCGCTCGCGCATCAGCCGGACCGAGGCGATTTCCTGCTCCGGCGGCAGTACCCCGTTCTTGAACTTGATGTCCCGGAAGCCGTGTGTCTCGAACAGCTCCTCGGCGTGGTCCGCGGCGTCCTCCGGGCTGTCGCCGCGCCCGATCTCGGTCATCGACTCGTACCGGTAGAACACGTATGCGGCGAACTCCACCCGCTCGGTGCCGATGCCTCCCCACAGGTCGCCGCAGCGCTTGCCGAGGGCTTTGCCGACAAGGTCCCAGCAGGCCATCTCGACCGCCGCGCCGGCCAGCTTGGCGGCGCCCACGAGGGCGAGCTGCTCACTGGTCATCCGGAACACGCCGAACCGCCGGGCGAGCCGGCCGACCTCCATCGGGTCCAGCCCGACGTAGAGGTCGCGGTGCAGGCGCAGCGCCTGTACCACCTCGTCGCCGCCGCGGGTCTCCCCGACGCCGACCAGCCCCTCGTCGGTGATCAGCTCCACGATCGTGCGGGTGGTGGAGACCTCCACCCCGAACGACCAGCGCAGCGGGCGCCGAAGCGGGACGGTGACGGCCGTGGCCCGGATGTCGACGATCTTCACGGTCACTTCCTCTCGGCGAGCACGGCGCGCACCGCGGCGAGCGTCTCGTCCACGTGCTCGTCGTCGTGTGCGGTGGAGACGAACCAGGTGCCGCGGGGCAGGACCCGTACGCCGTGCTCCAGCAGGCGGGCGGCGAAGCGGGCGTACCCGGCCCGGTCGGCGACCAGCGCCTCCCGGTAGTCGCGGGGCTGGCCGGTGTCGAACCGGACCTGGAACACCGCCGGGAAGCCGACGATCTGCGCGTCCACGCCGGCGTCGGCGAACTCCTTGCGCAGCCCCTCCATCAGCCGGGTACCGGTGACGGCGATCCGCCGGTGCGGCTCACCGCCGGCGATCTCGGTGAGGGTGGCCAGGGTGGCGGCCATGGCGACGGACTGCGTGTTGTACGTGCCGCCGTGCAGCACCTTGCCCACCAGGGCGCTCATCGGCTCGCGGCGGCCGACCAGGGCGGCGACCGGGAACCCGTTGGCCAGCGCCTTGCCGAGGATGGTGAGGTCGGGCGTGACCCCGTACAGCTGCTGGGCGCCGCCGGGCGCGACCCGGAACCCGGTGATCACCTCATCGAAGACGAGCAGCGTACCGGTGGCGTCGCAGGCCGCGCGGACCGCTTCGAGGTACCCCGGCCGGGGCAGGATGCCGGCGTTGTTGAACATCACCGGCTCCATGATCACCGCGGCGACGTCGTTCGCCGCGAGGCGCTCGGCCAGCGGCTCCGGGGTGTTCCAGGGCAGCACCACCACGCCGTCCGTCGGCTGCTGCCCAGCCGACCCGGGTACCGGTACCGGCGCCTCGGCCGGCCCCGCGTCACCCAGATCGGGCGCCACGCTCCAGAGGACGTTGTCGAACCAGCCGTGGTAGTGCCCCTCGAACTTGACCACAGTGGACCGACCGGTGACCGCTCGGGCGACCCGCAGTGCGGCCTGTACCGCCTCGCTGCCGGAGACGGCGAAGCGGACCAGCTCGGCCGAGGGCACGAGGTCGGCCAGGATCTGGGCCGCCGCGTACTCAAGCTCGGTCTGGCCGGCGACGAGGATGCTCCGGTCGAGCTGGGCGCGAGCCGCTTCGACCACCGGCGCCGGGCGGTGGCCGAGCAGCATCGGCCCCATGCCGAGGAAGTAGTCGATGAGGCGGTTGCCGTCCAGATCGGTCAGGATCGGCCCGTCCGCGGCCGTGAAGACCAGCGGGTGCGGGGCGATCCCCTGCCGGAAGGCGCTGTTCACACCGCCGGCGACCAGCGCGGAGGCTTCCTCGATCCGTTGTCGTGACGCGTCGAACTGCATTGCTGCTCCTTGCGGCGGTGGGGGCACCGGAGGGGACGAGGTCGGGGCGGCGGGGGTTAGGTCACCAGACCGTCCATCCGCCATCGACCACGAGGCTGTGCCCCGTGACGAACGAGGACGCCGGCGCGGCCAGGAACAGCACCGCCGAGCGCAGCTCCCGGTCGGTGCCCAGCCGGCGCATTGGCGTGCCCTGCTCCAGCGCGGCGATCACCTCCGGGCGCAGCGCGTCGTCGTTGGCGGGGCTGGGGAACATGCCCGGGCAGAGCGCGTTGACGGTGACGCCGGACGCCCCGACCTGGGCGGCCAGAAACCGGGTCAGGCCGATCACCGCGTGCTTGCTGGCGAAGTAGGAGGCGATATCCAGGTCGAGGCCGGGATAGCGGGAGGCGTCGCCGCCGACGAGGCCGTACACGGACGCGACGTTGATGACCCGGCCCCAGCCCCGCTCGATCATGCCGGGGACGAACCGCTGGAAGAGCCAGAACGGCGACTCCACGTTCAGCGTCATGATCCAGCGCCAGTCCTCGGAGCGGGCCTGCGGCCACGGCGCCCGGTGGGCCAGGCCGGCGTTGTTGACCAGCACGTCGATCTCGCCCGCGGCGGCGACGAGCGCGTCCACGTCGGCCGGCTCGGTCACGTCCGCCCGGACCGGGATCACGGTGCCGCGGTCGGCGAGCTCTTCGGCGGTACGCGCCAGCGGCTCCTCCCGCCGCCCGCAGATGACCACGGTGGCTCCGGCGTCCACGAACGCCTCAGTCATCTGCCGGCCCAGGCCGTCTCCCCCGCCGGTGACGAGCACCCGGCGTCCCGTGAGGTCGGGGTCGTCAAGGGGCATGTCAGTGTCCCTTCAGGACGGTGCTCTCGGCCGGGTCGAGCGCGGGTTCGTCCACCGCTTCCAAGCCCGCCATCAGGTGCAGCAGCCGTGTGTGGGTGACCCGCTCGATCGCGTCGTCGTACACGACCTGGCCCAGCCGCAGCACCACGACCCGGTCGGCGACCGCGAAGACCGTACGGATGTCGTGGCTGATCAGGATCACGCCCGCGCCGTTGTCCGCGGCCTGCCGGGCGATGCGCAGTACGTTGCGGGTCTGGGTGACGCCGAGCGCGGCGGTCGGCTCGTCCAGGATGACCAGCTTGACGCCGTCCTTCATGGCACGGGCGATCGCCACCGACTGGCGCTGGCCGCCGGAGAGCCGGCCGACCGAGCGGTTCATGTCGGTCAGCGTGATGCCGAGCGAGGCGAGCCGCTCGCGGGTGCGGGTCACCGCGGCGCCGTCGTCCCGGACCGGGATCAGCCCGAACATCCGGCGGCGCGGCTCGTCGCCGAGGATCAGGTTGTGCGCCACCCCGAGGTTGGGGCAGACGGCGAGGTCCTGGTGCACGGTCTCGATGCCGGCCCGGCGGGCGTCGATCGGGCCGCCGAAACCCACCTGTTTGCCGTCCAGCTCGATCCGGCCGGCGTCCGGGCGGTACACCCCGGAGATCAGCTTGATCAGCGTGGACTTGCCGGCGCCGTTGTCACCGACGAGGCAGACGACCTCGCCCGCGCGGACCGAGAACGTGCCGTCCCGCAACGCGAAGACCGAACCGAACCGGCGGGCCAGGCCGTCTACCCGCAGCACCACCGGGCCGGGCTGGCGCGAGGTGTCCCGGTCCAGGCCGTACTCGTCGGCCGCCGAGACGCCCAGGCCCGGTGGTGCCCCCGGGGTCGGATCTGGTTCGCCTTGCTCGGCCGGTGCCTCCCGGCGTACCGAGCGGGCCCGCCGGTGCTCGGCGATCTGGTCGGCGCCGAGGGCGAGCAGCAGCACCAGGCCCTTGCTGATCTGCTGCCACCAGTCCTCGAGGCCGGCGAAGATGAGCCCGGAGCTGAGTACGCCGATCGTGGCCACCCCGACGAAGACGCCGGCGGGGTGGCCGCTGCCGCCGGCGAACCCGACGCCGCCGAGGATCACGGCGGTGAGGACGTCGAGCTCGAACGACGTACCGATCTGCGGCGTGCCGCTGCCTAGCCGGGCCGTGGTGAGCACCGCCACCACGCCCATCAGCAAGCCGTTGAGCACGTACAGGCGCACGATGGCCCAGTCGACGTTGACGCCGGTCAGCCGGGCCGCCTGCGCGTTGCCGCCGATCGCGAAGAGGCGCAGCCCGCCCGCGGTGCGCAGCAGCCAGAACCCGCCGGCGACGAAGAGCACGCCGGCGATGATCACCGGCAGCGGTACCTCGTTGATCCGCGCCCGGCCGAGGAAGATGAACGCGTCGGAGAAGCCGAACACCGACCGGCCGTCGCTGACCAGGTACGCCAGTCCTTTGAAGACCGCCATCGTGCCCAGCGTCACGATGAGCGGCGAGATCTTCATGAACTTGACCAGGATGCCGTTGGTCAGGCCGAGGACCAGGCCGGCGACGAGCCCGGCCAGGACCGCGACGACGACGTTTCCCGAGTCCTTGGCGAACTGCGCGGTGATGACGGAGATGAGCGCGTACTGGCCTCCGATGGACAGGTCGACGTTGCCGGAGACCAGCAGGAACATCGCGCCGATCGCGGCGATCGCGATCGCGGAGACGTTCATCAGGATCGTCAGTCCATTGGAGACGGTGAAGAAGTTGTCGAACGAGATTCCGAAGTAGGCGACCAGGACGACGCACAGCAGCGCCAGGCCGGTGCGCCGGCTGGGTTCTCCGGGTACCAGGTATCGGCGGTTGGCCGCCACGGATGCGATCGACAACTCGACCCCCTCGCCCGACGTCAGGCGGCGTAGTTGATGAACTGCTCGCGATCCTGGTAGCGGATCGAACCGAGCATGGTGAAGTACTCAGCGGAGTTCTTCCAGGTCTCCGTGACGGCCTTCATGTCGGCCTGGTACTTGTCGATCGTGGCCGCCGAGTTCAGCTCGATCGCGTTGAACTGCATGACCTGCGGGATCGGCTTGCCCTCCAGCCAGTCGGCGGCGAACTGGCCCCACGCGTACCCCATGAGCGGGTAGGCGAAGGCGAAGCTCGCCTTGTAGGCGCCGCCCTTGCGGATCTCGGCGAGCGCCTGCTCGTCGCCGTCGATGCCGGACAGGTACATCTCCGGCCGCGCCTTGCCCGCCGCCTGGAGCGCGGACAGGGCGCCGAGGCAGTACGTGTCGCCGCCGACGATCACGTTCACGTCCGGGTTCGCCTGCATGATTGTGTTCATCGCCTTGAACCCGCCGTCCTGCGTGATGGCGGGCGGCTGGATGTCGGACACGATCTTCATGCCCGGTCCGGCCGTCTTCAGGCCGTCGAGGGCGCCCTGGTGGCGAGCCTTGAGGACCTCGATCGTGTCGGTGTTGAAGTAGACGACGTTGGCCTGGCCGCCCAGCTTTTCGGTGATGTACTTCGCGGCGGCCAGCCCCTGGGCGTTGCCCACCTTGTACTGGTCGGCCACCACCTGCGAGGTGCTCGGCGGGGTGACCAGGGAGAGCACCGCCGCGCCGGCCTCGATCGCCCGTTTCATCAGGGGTGCCTGGGCGTTCGCGTCCAGCGGCTGGATGCACAGGGCGGCGATGCCGCGCTGAAGGAACGTCTCGATCTGCTCGACGTTCTTGGCCGAGTCGTCGTTGGCGATGGCGGTCGTGAACTCCAGGCCGCGGGACTTGGCCGCGGACTCGATCGCCGAGGTGATCTGGAGGAAGAACTCCGCGTCCGAGGTGTTCGCCCAGGCGATCCGCTTGGGCAGGTTGGGCTTCTCGCCCGCCGGACCGTTGAAGTCGAACGGTGCCAGTTGCTTCTTCTCGGTGATCCCGTTTCCGATCACCTTCTGGCCGGAGCCGGCGTCAGCGCCGGAGTCCGAACCAGAGCCGTCGTCGACCGAACAGGCCCCCAGCAGCGGCAGGCCGACAAAGGTACCCGCGCCCGCAAGCGCGCCGATTCGCAGAAGGTTACGCCGGTTGAGCTGCCCCCGACCCGCCGTTGTGTCATCAGGCATGTGCGACTCCTCTGTCATCGGGTCCGCATTGCGGACTCCGATTTTGCTATGCGGACACGCTAGGGACCTCGCTTGTGATCTGTCAATCGGTCGCGGCGCCTTGATCGTCCACCGAAATCAAGCTGTGACCAGGACGAATCAGGCGATCATGTGGACACCGAGAGCGCCGCGCCCACCGCCGCCTCCCAGTCGGGGTCGCGCTCCAGCGGGTACAGGGGGCGGGCCGGGACCTGTAGTCGAGCTGGTCCACGGCGGCCGGGCAGTAGCCCGGTGTGCGGGTGTAGATCGCGCGCGCGGCGTACCCGCCGAACGCCGCCTTCCACGCGATCGCCCCTTTCGCGACGATGGCGCGGGCGGACCGAGGGTGTACGTCCACGGCGGTCAGGTGGTCGTCGTCGAACGGGACCACCCGCCGCTCGGTCAGCACGAGTTCGCCGATCGGGTCCTCGACCACCACGACGCGTCCCATGTCGACCCGCTGCCCGCGCATGTAGGTGCCGCCGCGCAGATAGCTGACCGCGCCGTACCGCCGGACCGGTCCGGCCGCCGGGTACGGCGGTCCCATCCGCGGATCGCTGTGCCCGCCCACCGGTACCGCCAGCCGCGCGCCGTCCACGTCGTACGCCCTCTCGACCGCGGCCGGATCCCAGATCACCGCGACGCTGCCGGTGGCGCGGGCGCGGGCCAGGGCGTGCAGCAGCGCGGTGCCGTCGCCCGGCGAACCTCCACCCACGTTGTCCGCCACGTCCACGAGCACCACCGGGTACGGCGCCATGGTCGCGGCGGCCGCCGCCTGATCCGGACCGACCAGCGGCGCCGCGAAGTCCTCCCGCCGCGCCCAGACAAGGCTCGCCAGCTCCCGCGCCCGGTCCGCGGCCCGGGACCGCGCCGCCAGGTAGACGGCGAAGCCGAGCCGGTCGGTCTCCGCGTACGCGAAGCCGGGCAGTGCGCTGGCGGCCCAGACGTCCGGCTCGGCGCGGAGCGCGTCGGCGGCGGCCAGCAGCTGCCGCATCGGCGCCACGGCGTCCTCCTGCGCGTGCGGCACCGTCAGCAGCGGCAGCTTGACCAGGTGCCGGTCCGGGCGGGTGTCCGAGCGGGCCATCCGGACCACGAGCTCCAGCGCCTCGGCGCCGCGCTCGGCCATGTCCACGTGCGGATAGCTGCGGTACCCGCACAGGACGTCGGCCGAGCGCGCCAGGTCCAGGCTGACGTTCGCGTGGTAGTCGAGGGCGACCCCGATCGGCAGGTCACCGAGCACCGCGCGCAGCGCCGCCACGATCTCCGCCTCCGGGTCCGGGTGCCCGTCGACCACCATCGCGCCATGCAGGGAGAGCACCAGACCGTCCAGAGTGGACGCCGCCCGAGCGCGCTCGACGAGGCCGCGCAGCATCCGCTCGAACGCGTCCCGGTCCACCGTCCCGGCCGGCAGGGCGGCGCCGAACAGCAGCCCGACCGGCTCGACCCGGTGCTCGCGGGCGGCCGCGATGGCCCCGCCCAGCTCGGTACCGGTACCGGCCAGCGCGGCCACCAACTCCGGGCCCTCGAAGAGCTGGTACCGGCGGAAGTCGTCGAGTGTGGTGGGGCGGGGCGCGAACGTGTTCGTCTCCTGCCAAATCCCCCGAGCCCGATTCTCATGATCGTCACCGATTTCCTCTGGCTCTAGATCGTGTACGCTACCCGAAATCTAGTTCCGCGAAGCGGACTAGACAATGATCTCCGCAGGAGGCGGGATGGCTGGCCGGGAGATGTCCGCGATGCGTACAATCAGTCCCCATTGCGGAACAGGCGGCACTACCGGATCTGGAACGGAGCTCGGCGACCGTGACCAACGAACGGCGCTCCGACGGGGTCAACGTCCTCGTCAAGGCACTGGACATCCTCGACCGGATGGCGACCGACGCGCCCTGCACCGTCGCGCATCTGTGTCAGCACACCGGCGTGACCAAACCCGCGGCGTACCGGATCCTCAAGACGCTGGACCAGCGCGGATACGTCGTGCGCGACGAGGTGCGCCGGGAGTACTCGCTCGGCCCCGCACTCTACGGCCTGAGCCGCGCCGCGCGGAACTCCACCGACCTGGTGCGGCTCATCCGCCCGGCCATGCAGGCGCTGCACGAGGAGTTCGGCGAGACGGTCAACCTCGGCGTGGTCAGCCACGGCCAGGTGCTCTACCTCGACGCGATCGAGAGCGCACAGCGACTGCGTACGACCGTCCAGATCGCCCTGCGCGACAACATCCACACCACCGCGCTCGGCAAGTCGATCCTCGCCGCGCTGCCCGAGCGGGAGGTGCGCGAGCAGCTTGTCGAGGCGGACTGGTCGCCCGTCACGCCGAACACTCTCGGCTCGGCCGAGGAGCTGCTGGCCGACCTGCCCCGGTTCCGGGCGCAGGGCTACGCCGTGGACGACGAGGAGAACGAGCTGGGCTCCCGGTGCGTGGCCGCGTCCATCTTGGACAGTGCCGGCCGGCCGGTCGCGGCGATCAGTGTCTCCGCACCAACGTCACGGATGACCGACGAGACGCTCGTCGCGATCGGCGAGCGCCTGGTGGAGACCTGCAAGCAGTTGGGCAACGTACTGACCTGACCGGGCGGGCCGCGCCGTGACACTCGACATGCTGTTGCGCGGCGCGGCCGTCCTGGACGGCACCGGCGGTGAGCCGCGGCGGGTGGACGTCGGCGTACGCGACGGCCGCATCCGGTACCTCGGAACGCAGAGCCCTCCTCCGGCCGCCACGCGCCAGCTCGACATGTCCGGCCTGGTCCTCGCGCCCGGCTTCGTCGACATCCACACCCACTCGGACGTCAGCCTCCTGCACGACCCGGCCGGGCAGAGCAAGGCGCTACAGGGCGTTACCACCGAGGTCGTGGGCAACTGCGGCTACTCGGCGTTTCCCGTGCACCCGCAGCGGCGGGCGATGCTCGCCGACCACCTGGCCCGGCTCGGCGACCCGCCGACGGCCCTGGGCTGGACCGACTACGCCGGGTACGCCGACGCGCTGGACGCGGCCCGGCCCGCGATCAACGTCGCGGTACTTGTCGGACACAGTGCCCTGCGGATCGCGGCGATGGCCGACCCGTACGGCCCGGCGGGGCCCGACGACGTCGACCGGATGCGGCACCTGCTCGACGCGGCGCTGGCCGCCGGCGCGTACGGCATGTCCACCGGCCTCACCCACACACCGTCCGCGCTCGGCGACACAGCCGAGGTCAGCGCGCTGGTCGCGGTCTGCGCCCGGCACGACGCCCTGTACGCCACGCACGCACGCGCCGCCGCCGGCCGCGAGCTGGCCGCCATCGACGAGGCGATCGACACCACCCGGGCCACCGGCGGGCGGCTCCAGTTCTCCCACCTCGCCCTCAACGACCCGGAGTACTGGGGACGGGCCACGGACGCGCTCGACCGCTTCGACGCCGCCCGCGCCGAAGGGCTCGACGTCGCCTTCGACGTGTACCCGTACGACGCCTCCTCCTCCGCCCTCATCCAGTACCTGCCGCCCTGGGTACAGGACGGCGGCAGCGCCGGGCTGCGGGCCAACGCCGGCGACCTGGACTGGCGGCGCCGGGCACTCGACGCTGTGCGGGCCGGCTTCTTCGGGGGCATCCCGTGGCACTGGGACCGCGTGGTGGTCACCGCCGCCGGGCCGTACCACGAGCTGACCGGGCAATCCCTCGCGGCGATCGCCACCGCCCGCGGCCACGCCCCGGAACGGGTCCTGCTCGACCTCTGCGTCGAGCTTGGCGACACCGTCCAGGTCGTACTCCACTACCGCACCGAGGCCGACATGACCGCGTTCCTCGCGCACCCACTGTCGATCGTCGGCTCGGACGGCAACGCCCTCCCGCTGGCCGGCGCGGACAAGCCACATCCCCGCGCGTTCGGCACGTTCCCCCGCGTCCTGGGCCGGTACGCCCGCGACGCCGGCCTCTTCGGGCTCGCCGGCGCGGTACACAAGATGACCCTCGCGCCCGCCCGGCGGCTCGGCCTGGCCGATCGCGGGCGGATCGCCGAAGGCGCCGCCGCCGACCTTGTCGCCTTCGACCCCGGCGCGATCGCCGACCGGGCCACCTTCGCCGAACCCCGCCAGGCGCCCACCGGCATCGCGCTCACCGTCGTCGCCGGCGAGATTGTGGTACGCGACGGCGCGCTCACCGCCGCCCGCCCGGGAAAGGTGCTGCGCCGTGCCCGCTGAACACCCCAAAGGGCTGCCTCCTGGCGCAGACCCGCGCGGCGCGAACATCTTCGACGGCACGTTCCCGCTGCCGACCGCGGTACTCGACGACGCGGCACTGCGCCACAACATCGCCACGATGGCCCGCTACTGCGCGGACAACTCGGTGCTGCTCGCGCCGCATGGCAAGACAACGATGTGCCCGCCGCTGATCCAGCGGCAGCTGGACCACGGCGCCTGGGCGGTCACCGCGGCGACCGCGTGGCAGGCCGGCATGATGGCGTCGTTCGGCGTACCCCGCGTCCTGATCGCCAACGAAGTCGTGGACGCCGGCTCGACCGCGCTGCTCGACCGGCTGCTGGCCGACCGGCCCGACCTCGAGCTGTACTGCTACGCCGACTCGGCCGCGGCCCTGGATGCCCTGCTCGGTGGCATCGCGCCGAGCCGCCGGGCCCGGCTGCGACTGCTGGTCGAGCTCGGCATCGCCGGCGGGCGCACCGGCCTGCGCGACGACCGCGAGGCCCTCGACCTGGCCCGCCGGATCGCCACCGGTCCGGCGACCCTGGCCGGCGTCGCCGCGTTCGAGGGCATCATCGACGAACCCGTCCTCGCCACAGGCCTGGCCCGGGTCGACGCCTTCCTGCGCCGCGTCGCGGACCTGTGCCTGGCGATCGACGCCGCCGGGCTGGCTGGCGCCGACCCGATCGCCACGATCGGCGGCAGCGCCTACTTCGACCGCGTCGTCCGCCTGCTACCGGACGCGCTGGCCGGTACCGCCTTCCGGACCGTACTGCGCAGCGGCTGCTACGTCACCCACGACGCCGGCAGCTACCAGCTCCTCTCCCCCTTCGGTGCCAGCGGGCGGGAGCGGCCACGGCTGCGCGAGGCGCTGCACGTGTGGGCGCCCGTGCTGTCCCGGCCCGAGCCAGGGCTCGCCATCTGCGGCCTCGGCCGGCGGGACGCCTCCGCGGACGCCGGCCTTCCGGTGCCACAGCTCGTCCGCGCGGGTACCGGCCTGACCGCCCCGCTTTTGTCCACTGTGGTCACCGCGGTCAACGACCAGCACGCGTACCTCCAGGTGTCCCCGGCAACGGCGCTGGCCGTCGGCGACCTGGTCCGGTTCGGGATCTCCCACCCGTGCACGACATTCGACAAGTGGCGCCGTATCCCCGTCGTCGACCCGGACGGCACCGTCATCGAGGTGGCGCAGACATTCTTCTGAACCACCGTTCCGTCGGAAGGAGCGCGCAATGGCCCCCATCGGCTGGCCGTCATCGGCTGCGGTGACATGGAGGACGCCCACCAGCAGGTATTCGCCGGACTCGGTGACCGGATCACCGTCATCGGTACCGCCGACGTCGTCCTGGCCCGGGCCGAGCACGCCGCGCAGGCACTTGGCGCGCCACGCGCGGTCACCGACTACACCGAGCTGCTGGACGACGCCGACGCCTGCCTGATCGTCACGCCGCACGACCTGCACTACGAGATGGGCATGCGCTGCCTGCGGGCCGGCAAGCACGTACTGATGGAAAAGCCCATGGCCGTCTCCGAGGAGCAGTGCCTGGACCTCATTCACGCGGCGAGCACCGCCGAGCGGCAGCTCATGACCGCGTACCCGATGCGCTTCCACCCGCTCGTCGCCCACCTCCGGGAGCTGGTGGCCGCCGAGGCGTACGGCGAGGTGATCCAGGTGTCGGTCTACACCGAGCAGCACACCGAGCACCCGGAGGGGCACTGGATCCGCTCCGCCGCGCGGCTCGGCGGCGGGCAGCTGTTCAGCCACGGCTGCCACTACGTCGACCTGCTGCTGTGGATGCTCGGCGAGCCCGTGCGCGGTACGCACACCGGCACCCGGCGCGGCACCCCGTGGATGGAGTGGGAGGGCACGAGCAACGCGGTGATCGAGTTCGCCAGCGGCGCGCTCGGGTACCACTTCGGCACCTGGGGCGCCCGCGCCACCCGCCACGGGTACGCGATCCACGTGCACTGCGAGAAGGGCATGCTCGAAGCCGACCTCACCCGCGGCCTCCTCTACGCCCACCACCCCTGGGCCGGCGAGGCCCCGCGCGGCGGCCTCTCCGGGCGGCTCTCCCCCGACCCCGAGCACGCCGAGGTACTCATGGCGGTGCCCGCAGACTCCAAACACCTCGGCGGCGAACTCGTCCACTTCGTCGACTGCCTGGACAGCGGCGCCAGCCCGCTCACCGACGGCCCGGGCAGCCTGCAAGGGCTCCGCGTGATCTGGCGGCTCTACGAGGCCGAGCGGCGAGGCGTGGTCGCCGACCTGCGCGGCCTCGGGCTGAGCGCGGAATGGGACCGACCGGGTCTGGCCGGCCTCCCGCTGGCGTAGCTCAGCCGGCGCAGATCCGGTGGTAGTCCAGATCCGGCATGGTCGACCACCACTCTCGCTCACTCATCGGGCCCACCTGCGCGCACGCGGCCCGCACCGGATCGGCGGGCGCCGGGATCGGCGGCCCGCCCAGCGACCACACCGAGACAAGGTAGCCGTCGAGGTAGCCCTCGTCCGTGCGCTCGTGCTCGAAGACCGCCCACGTGCCGTCGTCGGCGACGAGGGCGCCGGTCGCGTAGGGTCCGAGCGGCAGCCGTGCGGCCGAGCCGTCCGCGTTCAGACGCCACGCGGTCGACTCGCCGTCCGGGTCTACCAGCTCCGCCCACACCCGACCGACGTCGACGTCGCACCCCGAGCAGTAGGTGCCGAGCCGAATCAGCCGTGGCGGGACGATGTCGAGGTTCCACAGCATCGCGGTCCTGTCCGGCAGCACGCCCACTGCCCACGGCGGGCTGGCCAGAAACTCGTAGATCTTGAGCGCCTGCGGGACGCTCGCCAACCGCACCGGCGCCGGGTCCAGGCGCCACAGCGCGGTCGTCCCGTCGGTGTGGCCGATCTGGGCGTAGCCGTCCTGAGCGAAGACGCGCTCCGGGTCGACCTGCGTACCGGCCGGCACAGGCGGGGCCGAGGGGTTGGCGAGGTCGCGAAACTCAGCGGTGCCGTCATCGCGGACCAGCACGATGCGCTGCGTGACGTCATCGATCTGCTCGGTTTCGATGTGTTCGCCGAGCACCTGTGGCGTCGTGTCCGGCAGGTCCCAGAGCTGGACGGCGCCGTCGTCGTGCGTCGTGACAAGCAGCTCCCGGCCGTCCGCCAGGGTTTCGAACGAGCCGTAGCTGACGTCCGGGCCGAGCCCGACCGGCTCCTTGGCGCCGGCGCCGAGGCGCCACAATAGATCTGGGCCCTCCTCGTCCACCGTGTACGCCCATTCGCCATCCGCCGACAGGTAGAGGCGATCGGCCAGTCGCCCGCCCAGCGCCTCACGGGGTGGGTCGGCGCTGAGGTCCCACAGCCGGTACTCGCGGCCGAGTCCGATCCCGTAGTGGAGGGTGTTGCCGGCGATGTCGAGGCCAAGGGCGTCCTCGGCGCCATCGGACAGCTCGACAGCTCGCCCACCTGGCGCGAGCGGTACGGCCCGCACCGACCCATCCAGCGTTTCGACGGCGGCCCACCGACCGTCTCCGTCGCCGAACCAGACGTACTCCACGCCTGGTCCGAGGTCCAGCAGCGGCTTGTCTGGCGCGTCGAGGTCATGGATCGTCGCGGTGTCGTCGTCGTACCTGATGACGGCGATCAGGCCGCCAGCGACGCCCGACGTGTCCCTGATGTCGCCGAACGGCAGCGGGATCTGCCGCGGCGGGGACTGGGCGAAATCCCACAGCACGTCGTTGCGGTCGTTGTACTGGATTCGCATCATGTCGTCTTCGATGCGGGTCAGGATCGACACGCCCGTGTCCAGCCGCTCCGGCTCGGGGCCCGCCGCGCGGGACCACCAGCCCAGCAGGTTGCCGCCCATGTCCACCCCGAGGAACCAGTCGCCGGCCTGCGCGGTCCAGTTCAGCCGGTAGGCCTGCCCACGGCCGCCGGACGCCTGGATCCGCAGCGTCTCGCCGAGCTCCCGGCGCGAGCTGGCGTCGGAGTCGGTCTCGGCGGCGGCGATCCGGAGCTGGAGAGCGGCCTGTGGGGACCGGGCGGCCAGTTCGTCGGCGCGCCGTACCAGGGCGCCAGCTTCCGCGTTGCGCTTGTCGGCGACGTAGTCGTCGACCTGCCTGCGTACGGCCGGCAAAATCGCCAGCACGATGATCAGCGGCAACGCCACCGCCGAGGCCGCGGTGGCGAGGCGGGTAATCGACTGGGCCCGCCGTTCGAGCACCTCGGGCGGCACGGTGGAGGGCTCCTGGTCCGGCGCGAGGTACTGCTCGACCTTGTCGTGACGGAACTGGTAGAACATGCCGACCTGGCGCAGCAGCCCGCGGCCATGCGCGTCTTCCAGGAAGGCGATCGTGTGCCGGGGCAGGCGCCGCGCCGCACCGAGCCAAAGCTGCGCCGTCGCGTACGAGACCCAGGCCGAGCCCGACCCGAGCAGCACCACGGCGCAGACCGCCAGCCCGCCGTAGAAGCCAGCCTCGACCGGCCCGAACGGCACGATGGCGTCGCGTTCCAGCCAGCCGGCACGGGCGCTGGCCACGACGAACGCCGCGATCCCGGCGGCCGTGGCGAGTCCGGCGGTGACCGCGATCGCGAGCGACGTCGTCCAGTCAGAGCGGAGCGCCGACCGAGGCGAGACAAGCGCGCCGTCGTCGAGCGGCGTCGCCAGCCAGCGCCCGACGCCGAGTGGCAGCCCGATCGCGCCGGCCAGCAGTACGGCGGTCCAGATCGCCGGTGACCGTCCGGCGGTCAGCACGGTGTCCAAGGTGTCGGGATGGTGGTCGAAGAGCGAGGTGTCGCTCAGCCGCTCGATGCCGACGAGGAGGCCGACGACGAGGCCAGCGGGCACGCTGAACAGCAGCCCGGTGCCGAGGCCGGACACGAGCCGCGGCACGAGGCTACGCAGCCGCCACGACGGGCGGGCCGGGGCGGCGCCACGCCACGCGCCGATACCGGCGTTGACGACGCTGAGCAGCCCGGCGACCGCGGCGATCGTGGCCGCCGCGGGCAGCTGGTCGAGGCTCCCACCCTGGCCGAGTAAGCCGGCGAAGCCGAGGCAAATCGTGAGCCCTGCCGCGACCGCTGCGTCCCGTAGCGAAGCCGCCCCGAGCACCCGCCCACGACCGCGCGCGGCGGCCGGATCGGCCGCGGCGGCGCGCTCCGCACCGCGGCCGGCGACGACGCCGAGCACGACGCCGACGAGGGCGCCGGTGCTGACGTTGCCGAGGCGGCCGGGGCCGAACGGCGTACCGATGCCGCAGGCGGCCGCGCCCAGCAGGCCGAGCAGCACGGCGCCCGTGAGCCGGTAGGCATCTGGCGGCACCCCCGCGCCAAGCTGCCACCAGGCGAGGTCCGGCCGGAGCAGGCGGCGCCGGACGAGCCGGGCCAGCGTGGCGAGATAACGCTCGGCCGCCGCCGGATCACGGTGGTCGCGGTAGACGGCCGGGACAAGCTGGGCGAGCAGGTGCGCCTCGACGGCTTCGGCGCTGTCGAAGTCGCTGACCAGCTCCGCCGGGTCGCGGTCGGCCGGGCGGTAGACGGTGCGAGCGAGCGAGATCATCAGCGGAGTGGACAGTGCCTCGGCGAGGTGGCCGTCCGGCTCGGCCCGCATCGCGGCGACCACCACGTCCCAGCGGGTACTGCCGGGCGGCTCGCCACCGGTGAGGAACTCCACGGCGTCCTCGACACCGATCGGGCTGATGGTGATCTCGGCGGCGAGCGGCAGCCGACCCTCCACCGCGACGATCGCGTCGTACTCGTCCTGGCGGCACGTGATGATCATGTTCAGCCCGCCGGCCGAGGCCGCGTCGCCGAGACGCCGGGCCGCTTCCCGCCGCATCGGCACCGGCAGCTCGTCGAGGCCGTCGAGCACGAGCAGCACCCTGTCGTGCTCCACGAGCTCACGCGCGGCGGCGGGACCGAAGCGCCGGGCGTCGGCCAGCTCCGGATAGTTTTCCGCGATCCACCGCGCGGCCCACGCCCGCAGCTCCTCCTCGGCCGGCTGCCACGCACTCAACGGGAGCAGCACCGGGACGGGCTCGGGCGCCGCGTCCGTCGCCCCGTCAGCACGGGAAACCCGGGGCGGCTCCAGCGCGGCGACGGTACACAGCACGGCGAGCGTGCTCTTGCCGGAGCCCGCCGCGCCCCGGATCACGAGCTGCCGGGTACGCAGCCGGCGGAACGCCGCGATAAGCCCGGCCGCCGGCTGCCGCGAACCTCCTACGAGCGCACCGTCGCGCAGCCCGGCGGCCCGACTCCCGGCCGGCAGCCCCGTCTTCGCCCAGCGCAGGCGCAGCGGCTGCGGGTGCTGGAGCCGGCGGGTCTCGATCTCCTCCCGCCACTGCCGGCCGACCCGGTGCGCCAGCCAGGCGGCGGCCGCGGCGAGCTGTTCGTCGCCGGCCGACTGGTCGTGCGAACGGCGAAGCTCGGCGCGGATCGCGACAAGCGCGACGGCCAGCGACGCGGCACTGACCACCGCGGACGCGACGCTCGCGAGCGAGTCGGCCGTCGACAGCCCGTTTTCCGGCCCACGGGCCAGCACGGCGAGCAGCGTGGCGAGCCCGCCCACGAAAGCAACCGCCGCCACGGCGAGCAGCCACCGGGTAGCGGCGGGCCGGCGGGCTCGGGGCACGCGTCAATGGTGACTGAACCGATCCATCCACCGCACCCCCGCCCCCAAGTCTCAACCGGACGGCCATGCACAGAATGGACGGACCGCATTGACCAGAACGACAGCCGTCCATTACTTGATCCTTGACGACGGTTCGGACGTAGTTTGAGAACGTGGGTGAGCGGGTCGTGGCGCTGGTCGCGCGGCTGATCATGCTTGGTGCGGTGGTCGGCGTAGTCGCGATGCACCAGCTGGCCGGCGTCCCTACCGGCCACTCCCACAAACATGGCGCAGCCCCGTCGGCACTCGCTGTGGTGGCGGCAGCCGATCACTGTCCGCACCCGCCCGGAGCTGACTGCCCGGACCGCTGGCATGGTCACCCCGGCCAGGTATGCCAGCCCCACCAGGGCGGAAATGGTCCCGACGGGGTCCCCGCCCTTTCGCCGCTGCCGACCACGCCCACCGAGCCACCACTGCTAACGGCGCACACGGCCGCGCGCGAGGCGGGCAACGGCACCGGCTGCGGTCCACCCGGGCTGGCTGAACTCTCGCTGCGACGCATATAGGCCGACTCCCGGCCGACCGCCGGCACCCGTTCACCAGGTGTACGGCCGTCGGCCGCTGGCCAACCTCGTTTCCAGCGACGAATCCAAGGAGTCGACCAAGATATGCGTAGCAGTTCAGTCATGCGCCGCGCCGGCGGCGTCATCGCGGTGGCCGCCGCCCTCGCCTTCGTCGGTGCCTGCGGCGGAGAGGGCCACGACGGCGGCGGCCACGGCGGCGAGCAGCAGCCCGCCGCGTCCGCCGGTGCCGGCACGCCGGCGGATGCCGCCGGGCACAACGACGCGGACGTCGAGTTCGCCCAGGGAATGATCCCGCACCACCAGCAGGCGGTGGAGATGGCCGAGCTCGCCGCCACCCGCGCGGCGAACCCGAAGGTCAAGGAGCTGGCCAGCAAAATCGCGGCGGCTCAGGGGCCAGAGATCGGGCAGATGAACGGGTGGCTGACCGCGTGGGGCGCCCCGCCACCGGCCACCAGCGGCGGCCACGACACGCACGGAAGCATGCCCGGCATGATGAGCGACGCCGACATGGCGGCGCTGGAGAAGGCCACCGGGCGGGACTTCGACAAGAGGTTCCTGGAGATGATGATCGAGCACCACGAGGGCGCGCTGCGGATGGCCACCAGCGAGCAGCAGCAAGGCCAGCACCCTGGGGCGAAGGCCCTGGCTCAAAAGATCGAGGCGGATCAGACGGCCGAGATCGAACAGATGCGAACCATGCTCCAGTCCGCCTGACCTCGTACACGGTGGTCCCGGCCCTCCCAGGGACCGGGACCACTCGGACCATCCCCCGCGTGCCGCCTCGCTGGGGGCCGCGCCGCTCAGGAGCGGCAGGTTTACAACGTCAACCCGAGTGGGTCAGGTGAGATCACATAGCATGTGCGCGTGCGTTTCGAGGTCTGCGTGGACGATGTCGAGGGTGTACTCGCCGCGCAGGCGGCGGGCGCCGACCGGGTGGAGCTGTGCGCCGCCCTCTCCGAGGGTGGGCTGACGCCCAGCGCCGGCGCGATCGCCGAGGCGCTCGACAGCACCACCATCGCCGTCAACGTGCTCATCCGCCCGCGCGGCGGCGACTTCATCTACGACCGGCACGAGATCCGGGCGATGCGGCGCGACATCGAGGCCGTCGCGGCGGCGGGTGC
Source organism: Phytohabitans flavus (assembly GCF_011764545.1). Taxonomy (GTDB): domain Bacteria; phylum Actinomycetota; class Actinomycetes; order Mycobacteriales; family Micromonosporaceae; genus Phytohabitans; species Phytohabitans flavus. The sequence goes on from NZ_AP022870.1 coordinate 4,764,168, forward strand.
GCACGGGGTCGTCATCGGCGCGCTCACCGCGGACGGCGATGTGGACACCGCCGTATGCCGGCAGCTCATCGCGGACGCGGGCGGCCTGTCGGTGACGTTCCACCGCGCGTTCGACATGGCGCGGCTTCCCCGCGAAGCGCTCGCCGCGATCGCCGACCTCGGCATCGACCGGCTGCTGACCTCCGGCCAGGAAGCGACCGCGCTGGACGGCGCCCCGCTGATCGCCGACCTCGTCGCAGCCGCCGGGGATCGCCTCGCCGTGATGCCGGGCGGCGGCGTGACGGCGAGCAACGTACGGCGCCTGCGCGACCTGACCGGCGCGGGTGAGGTGCACTTCACCGCCCGGACCACAGTGGACAGTCCGGCCCGGCACCGCAACCCGCGGGCCAGCATGGGCGCGGCCACGGCGACCGCGGAGTACACGCGCCGCCGCACGAGCCAGGCGGCGATCGAGGAGCTGATCGCCGCCGCCGGCGCCCGGTAAGAAATCTCAGGAGCGCGGCGAGATACTTCATGGTTCCGCCGGGACGGCCGTCCGTACGTTGGCCGTACCGCGGAAGGGGTGGTGCGCATGGCACGGGAGGAAACACGCCAAGGGCTGCGGGTGGCCGTGGTGGGCCTGGAGTTCGGGCGCCAGTTCGTGCCGATCTACCGTGACCATCCCCTCGTCAGCACGGTCTTCGTCGCCGATCCGCGGGACGCGGTCCGGGACGCCGTCGCGGCCAGGTGTGCCGTGGCCGGTGCCTACCGCTCGCTGGACGAGGTGCTCGCCAACCCCGAGATCGACGCGGTCCACATCGTCACCGGGTTCGCCGACCGGACGGCACACACCGTCGCCGCCCTCGACGCGGGCAAACACGTCGCCTGCGCCGTACCGATGGCGCTGAGCTTCGAGGACATCGCCCGGATCGTCGCGGCACGGGCTCGCGCGGGCACGACCTACATGATGATGGAGACGGCCGTCTACACGCGGGAGTACCTCTTCGTCGAAGATCTTCTCCGGTCAGGCGCCCTCGGGACGATCAACTACGCCAAGGGCGCGCACCACCAGGACATGACCAACTGGCCGGCGTACTGGATGGGCCTGCCGCCGATGCACTACGCGACCCACGCGATCGCGCCGATCCTCCGGCTGCTGGACGCACCGGCGCAGCGGGTCGGCGCGGTCGGTGGCGGGGCGCTGGCGGCCGAGCACCGCGGTGCCGGCGGCAACCGGTTCGCCGTCGAGTCGGCCCTGGTCCAGGTGGCTGGCCGGGACGCCGTCGTCGAGCTTGTCCGGTCGCTGTTCCAGGTCGCCCACCCGGCCAGCGAGTCTTTCTCCGTCTTCGGCGACCGGCAGGGCTTCGAGTGGCCCCAGCGCGATGGCCGCGAGCCGCTGCTGCACACGCTCGAGGCACCGACGGCCGCGCGGGGGCGCCGGGTGACCACGCGGTCGGTGCGCGCGCCGGACCGCGCCGACCTGCTGCCCGAGCCGATCCGGCGGTACACGCGACCGGACCCCGAGGCCGGTCCGGGCGCGCTGATCCGGCATGGCGGGCACGGCGGGTCGCATCCCCACCTGGTACACGAGTTCGTGACAAGCATCGTGGAGAAGCGGCCGCCGGCGGTCGACCACACCCGCGCCGCGAACTGGACCGCTGTAGGCATCGCCGCGCATATGTCCGCGCTCGGCGGCGGTACTCCGGTCGGCGTCCCCGCGTTCTGAGCGGCGACTCAGCCCGAGGCCAGGCGGGCGGCCACCGCCGGTGGGGTGGGTAGCGAGCCCTGGGCGCCGAGGCCCTCGGTCGCGATCGCCCCGGCCGCCGCCGCCCAGCGGACCGCCGCTGCCAGCGGCTGGCCGTCGGCGAGCGCCACCGCCAGGCCCGCCGTGAACGCGTCACCGGCGCCGGTCGTGTCGACCACGTCGGCGGCGCACGGCGGTACGGGTACCGGGTCGGCACCCGCCACGTGCACGGTGCAGCCGGCCCCGCCGTGGGTGACCACCACGGCTTCCACCCCCGTGGCCAGCAGCGATTCGGTCCCGCCGAGCGTGGATACCTCCGTCTGGTTGGGGGTGAGCACCGAGACGAGTCCCAGCAACGAGTCGGGTAGCGGCTGGGCCGGGGCGGGGTTGAGCACGAAGCGCCAGCCGCGCGTGCGGGCGGCCGTGGCCGCGGCGTGTACGGCGTCGAGCGGGATCTCCAGGCAGGCGACCACGACCGCGTCGCCGGTGACGTCCGCCAGCGCCGAGGTGACCAGGTCCGGCGTGACCGCGGCGTTGGCGCCCGGGACGATCGCGATGGAGTTTTCCCCCGCGCCGTCGACCAGGATGATCGCGGTACCGGTCGGGCCGGCAACCGTGGTCAGCGCCTCGACGCGCACGCCGCGGTCCGCGAGCTGGCGGCGGGCGACTGTACCCCAGTGGTCGTCGCCGACGGCACCGACAAGGTGGGTCTTCGCGCCGAGGGCGACCGCCGCGGCGGCCTGGTTCGCGCCCTTGCCACCGTGCTCCTGCGTGAAGTGCGACATCGACACCGTCTCGCCGGGCAGCGGCATGCGCTCGCCGACGGCGACGAGGTCCACGTTGACTGAGCCGACGACCACGACCGTGCTCATGCCGCCATCCCGGTGTTCGCCATGCCTTCCACGAAACGCCGTTGTAGCACCAGGAACAAGGCCAACATCGGGAGCAGCATGATGAGGCCGGCCGCCGCGATGAGCACGTCGTTCTGGACGTACGACTGCTGGAAGGCGAAGAACGAGGTGGAGACCGGCATCTGCGCGTCGGACTGGAGGAAGGTCACCGCGAACAGAAACTCGTTGTACGCCGCGAGCGCCGTGATCAGCGCGACGGTGAGGATGCCGGGCAGCGCGTTGGGGAGGATGACCCGCGCGGCGATCCGCAGCTCACCAGCACCGTCGATGCGCGCGGCCTCCTCCAACTCTCGTGGCAGGGTCAGCAGGAAGGCCCGCAGCAGCAGCGTGCCGAACGGGCTCAGCGTCGCGCAGTAGATGATGATCAGCCCAAGTTTAGTGTCGTACAGCCCGGTCTGCGTCCAGATGTAGAAGAGCGGGACGAGGAACATCTGCATCGGCAGCGCGCTGCTGACCAGCAGGTAGAGGATGACCGAGCCGCCGCCGGGCAGGTCGAGCCGGGCCATCGCGTACGCGGCGAGGCCGGCGATGATCAAGGTGCCGACCACTGTTCCGGTGACCAGGATGGCGCTGTTGGCCAGCCCTCGGCCCATGTGCGCCTGGCTCCAGGCGTCGGCGAAGTTGGACCAGAGCAGCTTGGCCGGCGGGCCGAACGGGTTGTCCACGAGCTCGGCCTGCGTCTTGAACGCGGCGAAGACGAAGATGATCAGTGGCCCGACGGCGAACAGGGCGAGGATGAGCAGGACCGCCCACCCGCCGATACCGGCGGGCCGGCGTCCGCTCACACCCGCCACCCGGGGCGCACGCAAACGTTTCGGCCTCGTCAGGGCGCTGATGGCACTCATGCTTCCCACTTCCTGACCCGGCGCAGCACCTGGTAGGTGATGACGACGATCGCGGTGAACAGGGCCATCACCACGCCGATCGCGGAGGCGTACCCGGCTTCGAGGTTGGCGAAGGCGTTGCGGTAGAGCAGCGTGCTGAGCACGTCCGTGGCTCCGGCCGGACCGCCCTGGGTGAGGATGAAGACGAAGTCGAACGCGAGGAACGACCAGATGATCGTCTGCACGACGAGGAAGACGAGGGTCGGCCGGATGCTCGGCAGCGTGATCGACACGAACTGGCGGAACGGCCCCGCGCCGTCCAGCGCCGCGGCCTCGTAGAGCGCCGGGTTCACCGACTGCATGGAGGCAAGGAAGATCACGACCAGGAAGCCCCAGAACGCCCAGGTGTTGACCATCGCGACGGTACCGAGCGCCAGGTCCTGGTCGCCGAGGAAGTTCACACCGAAGACGCTGCCCAGGCCGTTGTCCGGCGAGAGCAGGGTCTGCCAGACGGCGGCGCTGACCACGGTCGCCACGGTGTACGGGATGAAATAGGCGAGCCGAAAGAGCACCTGGTACCGGCGTACCCGGGAGAGCAGGTACGCGCCGAAGAGCCCGAGCGTCATCGGCACGACAAGGCTGACGGCGGTCCAGATCAGGTTGTGGTAGAGCGCCGACTTGAACTCCTCGTCGCCCAGCATCCGGGTGTAGTTGTCGAACCCGATCCACTGCCCCGACCCGACACCGGACCAGTCGGTGAACGAGTAGTACACCGACTGCACGGCGGGCCAGAGGATCACCGTGACGTTCGAGGCGACGAGCGGGAGCATGAAGAGCCAGGCCACAAGCCGGGTGCGGTGGCTCACGCGGCGGCGCCGCGGCCGGCTACCCGGGCGGGTAGCCGGCGCGGCCTTGGGGAGAGTGGCGGTGGGTGCGGTCATGGGGCCGGCGTCAGTCCGGGAGCGGCGGTACGACGCCGGCGGCGAGCTCGGGCCCGAAGGCGTCCGCTATCCCCTGGCAGTACGCCTGGGCGGTGAGCTTGCCCGTGATGAGCTTCTCCCAGCCCTCGATGATGTAGGTGTCGGTCTTGGGCGGGAAGAACGTCCAGGTGGTGTAGCCGACGTGGGTCGCGCTGGAGAAGGCCGCGAAGAGGCTCGAAACCCGCTTGTCCAGGTCGGCGGGGAAGTCGGCTTCGGTCATGGCGATCGGCGGGGGCGGCTCGTTGGCCTCGGCGAGCGCCCTGCCCTGCCGCTTCGGGTCCGACATGTTGAAGTCGATCCACTCGGCGGCGGCGTCCGGGTTCTTCGACTTCGCGTTGATCGAGTTGGTGCCGCCGACAGCCAGCTCCCAGACGTCCTCGGGCACACCGTCCCGCAGCGAGGGGACGGCACCCCACGCCCACTCCGCGTCGTTGCCGCCCTCCTTGCCGAAGAACGGCCCGATCTCGCCCAGCCCCCAGGTGCCGGTGATGTTGAATACCGCCTCACCCTTGGCGAGCTGCTGGTACTGCTGGGGGAAGGTATTGGTGAAGTAGCGGTCCACGGCGCCGCCCCACCAGCCGTCCACAAAGTACTTCCGGGCCTGCTCCATCGCGTCGACGAAGACCGGGTCGCTGAACTTGATTTCGCCCTTGAGCGCCTGGCGTACGGCGTCGGGGCCGGCGATGTGGTTGAGGAAAACCGAGACGTGCCACTCGTTGGCGTTCTTGTAGTCCGCGTTGCCGGCGCTCACCGGGATCATGCCCTTGGCCTTGGCCTCCCGGCAGATCGCCTCGAACTCGGCGCGCGTCTTCGGAAACGTCCAGCCGTGCTGCGACATGGTCGCCGGGTTGTAGAAGATTTGCATCGACTCGTAGTTGGTCGGTAGCGCGACGAGCTTGCCGTCGATGACGCCGGTCTTCATCGCCCAGCCGAGGATGCGATCGTTCCAGCCGAGCTTCTTCGCGTAGTCGTCCAGCGGCAGGAGGTACCCGGCGGCGGCGTACTCCCGCAGCGGGCCGGGGCCGGCGGCCGCGACGATGTCGGGGCCGGACCCGGCGGCCAGCGCGGTCTGCTGTTGCTGCTCGAAGTTGTCGAACTGCTTGACCGACAGCTCTGCCGGCACCGCCGGATGCTCCTTGTTGAACGCCTCAAGGGTGTTCGTGCGGAACCAGTTTTCGGCTTCCTTGCTGGCGAAACCGGACCAGACCACGATCTTGCCGGAGTTGCCGCCGGGGGCGTCGCCGCCGCCGGCGCAGGAGGCGAGGAAGGTGGCGAGCGCGGTGCCCCCGCTCAACTTGAGCAGATTCCGGCGGGAAAGACCGGAAGGAACGTTATTCATGGGGTGGGTTCTCCTGTTCTGTCACCGGAAGCCGGTGGGGTCGGCAAACGGCTGAGGGCCGATCAGGCCCGAATCAGGAGGCGGCCCGCTAGGCCGACTCCCGGACGTTGAGGGCACCGGGCACGACGATGTCCCGGAACGGGCCCGTCAGCTCCCCGGTTATCCGCTGGAGAAGCAGCCGGCCGCAGACCGTCCCCTTCTCGTAGGCGCGGTTGTCAATCGTCGTCAACTGGGGATGGACCAGAGCGGCGGCGTCGATGTCGTCGAAGCCGGTCACCGCCACGTCATCGGGTACGGCACGCCCCGCGGCCCGGAGCGCGTCTATCGCGCCAATGGCGCCCAAATCGTTTGCGCAGACGATCGCGTCGAAGTCGAGACCCGCGTCGAGGGCCGCCGCCACGGCCGCGCGCCCGCCTTGCCGCGTGTAGTCGCAGCGGATGACGAGCTCCGGAACGATGGGCAGGCCGGCACCGAGCAGCGCGTCCTCGTAGCCGGAGAGCCGCGAGTCGGCCGGCCCGACGCCCGGCAGCCCGCCGACGAACGCGATCCGGGTGCGGCCCCGCCGCAGCAGGTGCCGGGTCGCCTCGGCGACGCTGACCTTGTCGTCACCGTGCACCCGGTCGCCGATCGGCGCCTTCAACGGGCCGAGTATGACCACCGGTGTATGCCCGCCCACCAGGGACTGGACGTACTCGCCGGGCGTACGGAACAGATCGACGATCAGGCCGTCGACGGCCCGCCCGACCATGTCGGAGATGAACGCGGCCTCGCGATCGGCGTCTCCGTCGGTGCTACAGACGACGACCTGGTAGCCGGCGTCGCGGATCGCGTCCTGCACGCCCCGGGCGACCATGGGATAGAACGGGTTGGTGATGTCGGGCATCACGAACGCGATGGTCTGGGTGCGCGCCTTGCGCAGGCCCACCGCTAGCTGGTTGGCCCGATAGTTGAGCTCCTTGACGGCGGCGAGGACCTTCGCCCTCGCCTCGTCGGAGACCGGCCGCCGGCCGCTCAGCGCGTGCGACACGGTCGTCCGGCTCACGCCGGCGATCTCCGCGACGTCTGCGATACGAGCTCGCGATGGCATGGCCAAGCTCCTGACGGCTGTACGGGGTCCGGCGCAAACCGGTTTGGTAAATCTCACCCGCCGGGCGGGGTGTTACGGAAGTTTGGGTCATGATCCTGAGCTTGTCAACCGGAGGTTTCCCGACTTTAGGTGTGTATCGCCGATCTGAGATAGGAAGTGGACCACATTGGCCGCACCCCTCTAGCGCAAACGCGTTTGCGCGTTATCGTGTGGCTCCAGCCCTAGATCACCGACGTTGACGGAGCGAAAGTTCATGACTGACCTGCGCGACCGCGTCCACGGTGCGGTCCTCGGCCAAGCCATCGGCGACGCCCTCGGTGCGCCGACCGAGGGGATGACGCGCGAGGCGATCCGTGCCGCCCATGGCCGGGTTACCGGCTTCCTGTCCGACGATCCCGCCGGTACCGACGACACCGAGTACGCCGCGCTGACCGCGCGGATCCTGCTGACCTACGGCCCGGCGCTGACCATCGACGACGTCTCCAACGAGTGGGAGCGGGTGCTCGTCCACCAGAATGGCGGCTTCAACCGCGGCGGCTTCTCCGAGATGGAGGGGATACACAACCTCGCCCGCGGGCTGCGCGCCCCGGACACCGGCTCGGACAACCATGAGATGTGGAGCGACGGGTCGGCGATGCGGGTCGCGCCGATCGGAGCGTACTTCGCCGGCGACCCCGCCGAAGCGGCCCGGATCGCGGGCATCGACGCCCAGGTGAGCCACGCCCGGGACGGCATCTACTGTGGACAGGCGGTAGCCGCCGCCGTCGCCGCCGCGGCGACCACCGACGACTGGCGGGTGGTGGTCGACGCGGGCGTCGCCGCGATCCCCGCCGACTCCTGGTCGGCCCGAATGGTCAACCGCGCGGTGGCGATCGCGACCGGCCCGGGTACCGCCGAGGAGCGCCTCGACGAGCTGGAGCGGCGCATCTCGATCTTCCACTACCCCTGGTCCGACGTGGCCCCCGAAGCCACCGCGCTCGCGTTCGGCGTATTCGCCACCGCCGAGGGCGAGTACGTCGACTCGGTGCTCGGTGGCGTCAACATCGGACGCGACGCGGACACCATCGCCGCGATGGCCGGTGCCATGGCCGGCGCCCTGCGCGGCGCGAGCGCGATCCCCGCCGAGTGGTCAAGCCGGATCGTCGCGCTGCGCGGCACCTGCATCCACAACACCGCGGGAGTACGCCTCTCCGCGCTCGCCGACGAGATCGCCGACGCCGTCGAGGCGCGCGGCACCGCTACCCCGAACGGAGCCACCCGATGACCACGCCTGCCGACGCCGCGTTCCTGGACCGAGCGGAAGGCGCGCTCTTCGGCCTCGCCGCCGGCGACGCCGCCAGCTTCCCCGCCATGTGGCACCGCATGCTGCCGCTGCCGCGACGGCGTGAGCTGCTGGCGAGGTTCACAGTGGAGGGTGACGCCCAGCGGGTCAACAAGCTCCCCGTGCCCTTCAGCATGAGCGCCAGCCCGGCCCTGATGGACTTCGGCCCGACCGACGACGCGGAGCAGGCGGCGCTCGGCGCGCAGATCGTGCTCGCGGTCCCCGCCGACCCGAGCATGGACGACCTCTTCGACGCGTGGTGGAGCCGGGTCGAGCCGCAGCACGAGGAGCTCTGGGGGTCCGTGGCCGACCGTTCGGCCGTGACCAACGCACTGCTCGGCCTGCGCGCGCCGACGACCGGCAACGACAACCCCCACCACTACGACGACTCGGCGCTGGCCCGGGTGCTGCCGGTCGGCATCCGGTGGGCCGGCGACCCCGATCAGGCCGCCACCGTTGCGCGCCGCCTTGCCTCGATCACCAACGCCGAGGTCGGCGTCGACGGCGCCGCCGCGTTCGCCGTGGCCATCGCGGTCGCCGTCGGTGGCGGCACGCTCGCGGAAGCCGTCGACGCCGCCCGCGGTCAGATCTCCGCGCAGACCTGGCTGGGCCGGAAGCTCGCGGTCGCCGAAGAGGCGCTCGGCGAGTCCGGCTCGGCGTTCGCGGCCATTCCCCTGTGGAGCGACAAGGTGGTCAACCCCGAGTACAACTTCGGCAACGTGGTCGCCGAGACGCTACCGCTGGCGCTGCTCATCGCCCGGGAGAGCGGGAGCCTCGCCGAGGCGCTCGGCGCCGCCGCGCTGCTGCCCAAGCCGGCCGACACGTTGCCGGCACTGGTCGGGGCGCTGGTCGGGGCTTCGGTTGGCGCCAGCGCACTGCCGTCCACCTGGCGCGGGCCGATCGACGAGCTGGCCGGCCTCTGCGTACCGTCCACACAGGGCGTACGGCTGGGCGAGCTGGCCGCCGCGCTGGCAGCGGCACCCGCTGGTGGTGGCGACCTCGCCTGAACCGACGACGGCTCGCGCCCCGGGTGACCGGCACCCGCGGCGCGGGCTTTCGGCGCCCGTAGCGCATTTGCCCTGGCTTTGGCCTTTTCCCGAAACGGCGAACAGGAAAGCGTGTCGGGTTCCTGTCGCTCACCAATTCGGGTGACACCGAGCGCGATACGTTGCGCCCCACCAGATCCCCGGTGACTCAGGGACGTCGACATAAGACGGTGGGCGGATGCGCATCTATTTCCGGCGGTGGCCTTTCCTTGCTGTTTTGAAGGCTATTGTGCTGGTCATCGTATTGGGGACGGTGACATTCGAGAATGCGCCGGAGCGCCCGCAGCCGGTGGCTTTGACATATCCGGTCGCCCTCCGAGCGGCTCACCAGACCACCGTCTCCGTCCGTTATGGACGGCTCCCGAGCGGCTGGCGGCCCGCGTCGGGACTCGCCACGGAGGCGGCGGGCGCGGCCGCGCCGTTCCGGCAGTGCCCGCAGGTCGGGGCGGCGACCGGCTGCGGCGCGCTCATCGAGGTCACCGGCACGGGTGCGGTGGCTGTCCGTTCGGATCCCGGCCAGCGCCCGTACGACGGCCTGAGCGGCGCCACCCTCGTCGGCGTGCTGAACTCCAGCCCGGCGCCGGTCCGCGAGCTGTCCCTGGCCGCTGACGCCCAGCTGTTCTCGTTCCACACGGGCGGGCTCTGCGGTGTCCACGATGGAGCGGTGCCGGGCGGGTGTCCCTTCGGCGGTACCGGCTTCGAAGGTCCCGGCGTCACCTTCGCCCGCCTCGGCACCGACCGGCGCAGCGGCAAGGTGCGCTTCCACCCTCCGCTCGGCCCGGGCGCCACCGCCTACTTCGCGCTGGCGCAGGCCCCGGCGGCGAGCGTCGCGCCCGCCGGCAGCCCGACCCGCGCAGGCGAGGGTGGCCCGCCGAGCCGGACCCGCCCGATGCCCTCCTGCGGATCCACCGTCAACTGCGCCACCGGCGTGTGGTGGGAGGAAACCACCGACGTGTCGATCGCCGGTCGAGGCGCACCGCTCGCCTTGACCCGGACCTACCGCTCCGACCGCGCCGACCAGGACTCGCGGTTCGGGCAGGGCTGGGTCGACAGCTACGGCATGTCGGTTTCCACCGACGCGGGCACGGCCAAGGTCACCGAGGAGAACGGCGCGTCGCTGCTCTTCACCTCGGACGGCCAGGGCGGTTACCGGGCGCCGCCTGGGCTGCCGGCGACCCTGATCTTCAGGCCCGGCAGCGGTTTCGAGTTCCGCCGGTACGCCGACGGGATCCGGCACCTGTTCACCGAGTCGGGGCGGCTGGTCCAGCAGAGCGACGCCCACGGCAACACCACCCACCTGACGTACGACGACGACTTGCTGACCCGGGTCACCGATCCGGCCGGCCGGACCTTGCGCTTCGGCTACCTCGGCGGCCGGGTGTCCACTCTGGAGGTCGTGGACCGGGACACCGACCTGGCCGCGCGGACCTGGCGTTACGGGTACAGCGGCGGCGACCTGACCCGGGTCACGGACGTGCGCAGCAAGCGCACCTGGACCTTCGGCTACGACCCGGGCCACCGGATGGTGACGGCGCGCAGCCCGCGCGGCGGCATCCGATCCGTCACGTACGACGAGGCGCACCGGGTGAAGGCCCTGGTGGATCCGACCGGCGGGCAGACGAGCTGGTCCTACCGAGGCGACGGGGCCGCCCCGTCCGGCGGCACCACCACGATGACCGGTCCGGAAGGCGACGTCAGCGTCTTCGAGTACGCCAGCCTGGAGCTGACGGCGGTCACCCGCGGCGCCGGCAGCCGGGACGCGGCCACCACCCGCTACACGTACGGGCCTGGCGCGCTTGTCTCCTCGGTGACCGACGGAAACGGCCACACGACACGGTACGACCACGACGCCGGCACGGGCGATCTGCTGCGGTTGACCGACGCTCGCGGCAACACCACCACCTACCGGTACGACAACCCGGGCGAGATCGCGGCCGTGGTCAACCCGCTGGGCGCGACCACCGAGTACCGGTACGACAACGGCAGGCTGACCGCGATGGTCGACGCCGAACGGCAAGCGGTCACGTACCACTACGACAGCGCTGCCCACCCGGGCGACCTGAAGTGGATCAAAGGCCCGGACCCCGACAAGGACAAGCAGGTCACCACCCTTGAGTACGACGACTGGGGCAACGTCGTGTCGTCGACCGTCTACCCGCACCTCGAGGAACGCGCCACCACGAATTACACATACGACTTCGCCGGAAACCCCACATCCGTTGTCGACCCGCTCGGCGGCGAGACCCGGTTGACGTACAACGCCGCTGGGCAGCCGGAGCAGCTCGGCGCGGGCACGAAGGCGATCCGGTACGACGGCAACGGCAATGTGGAGCAGGCGACCGACCACAGTGGAAACGTCACGCGGTTCACGTATGACGACGCCGACCGGCCCGTCATGGTGATCCGCGCCGACGGCAGCAGCACCCGTACCGGCTATGACCGCGCCGGCCGCGTAAACCTACAGGTCGACGCGGCCGGACTGCCCACCAAGTTCACCTACGACGCGCTGGACCGGGTCATCTCGGTCACCGACCCGCTTGGGCGCATCACCCGGATGGGCTATGACCGGGCGGGCAACCAGACAAGCCTGACCGACCCGGCGGGCCGGCTCACCCGATACGGGTACGACGAGGCGAACAACCTTGTCTCGGTCACCCAGTCGCGCGGTGACGTGCCGGGCATCGTGTACCACTACGACGAGGCCGGCCGGCTGGACTCGATGGACGACGGCACTGGGCACACGAAGTACTCGTATGACCGGAACGACAGGCTCACCGGCGTCACTAACGGCGCCGGCCTCACTGTCAGGTACACGTACGACGGCGCGGGAAACCAGGTCGGGCTGACCTACCCCGCCGGCACCGTCAGGCGCACGTACGACAACGCGGACCGGCTCACCACGGTCACCGACTGGGGCGGCCGCACCACAGAGTTCGAGTACGACATAGCCGGAAACCTCACCTCGCAGAAATACCCCAACGGGATCGTCACCAGCTACGAATCCGCCATCACCAGCAAGCTCGGCGACGCCACCAAGGCGGAGTTCGGATACAACCGGGATGCGGCCAACCGGATCAGCTCAGCCACGACCGAGTTCGACGGGCAGCCGAAAACCACCATCGCGTACACGTACGACACGCTGAACCGGGTCGGGACCGGCGATGGCGGCGCGTTCGGGTACGACAGCGCGGGCAACCTGGACGCCTTCCCGGACGGGACCGAGCAAGCCTTCGACGCCGCGGGACAGCTGAGGACCACGACCCCGGCCGATGGCACGGCGGTGACCTACGGCTACGACGAGCAGGGCAACCGCGCTTCGGTCACGACCGGCGCCGGCACCACCGACCTCAGCTACGACGAGGCCAACCACCTCACCGGGTACGGCGAGGACATCCAGTACACCTACGACGGCACCGGCCAGCGAGCCAGCGCGACGGTGAACGGCAGCACGTCGACCTTCGCCTGGGACCACTCGACCTCTGTCCCATTGGTGCTCACCGATACCGCCAACTCCTACCTCTACGGCCCGAACGGCCAGCCCATCGCGCAGATCGGCCGCGACGGCACGGTCCGGTACCTGCACACCGACGCCCAGGGCAGCGTCCGCATGCTCACCGACGAGCGCGGCGGCACGGTGGAAACGCGCGGCTACGACGCCTTCGGCCGGCCGACCGGGCCAAGCGGCGGCTCTCCCCTGGGCTACGCCGGTCAGTACACGGACCAGGGCACCGGATTCCAGTACCTGCACGCCCGTCACTACGATCCGGCCACCGGGCAGTTCCTCACCCGCGATCCCTCGCCGCGCTGACCCGCGCGCCGTTCTCGTACGCCGGTAACAACCCACTCAACGCCGCGGACCCGTCCGGCCTGTCCTGGTGGAACCCGATCGACCTGCTCAAGAAGGCCGCGTCCTTTGCGGTCCGGGCCGCCCGCTTCGTGATCTCGCACCTGGGCGACATCGTCGCCGGGGTGGTGTTCGGCAATTGCGAAGGCGCCCTCTTCGCGGCGGCGGTAGCGGTCAGAAGTCCGCTCGTGCTTTTCGCCACACCACTGTGCGGCGCGCTCGCCGGCGCGGCCGGCGGGGTCACCGACTACCTCGTCACCGCCATCCAGACCCGCACCTTCTCCTGGTCCAGCCTCGGCACGGCGGCCAAGGACGGTGCGGCGGAGGGTTTCGCCCAAGCCACCGGCGAACTCATCGGCGGCCGCCTCGGCCGCCTCGGCCGCGGCCGCAAGCCCACCCCACCCTCCGCGACGCGAGCGGCCTAAGAGGGCATCTGATTCATAGATCGGGGGTTGTGTCCGCATTTATGGTGTCGTCGTCGCGCCAGGACGGGGTTGATTCGCCCGTCAGTCGCCGGGACATGGTGTCGATCATTGCCCAATGAATCATGGATCGGGAACGCTGCGGGTTGGTTTCGTAGTCGCGGACCAGGCGGCGGTGCCACATCAGCCAGCCGAACGTACGCTCGACCGCCCAGCGCTTACGTTGTGGCTTGAACCCGCGTTGCTGTGGGTCCTTGGTGACCACTTGCACGTCGATACCGTGCATCGCGCCGGCGTCAATGACGCTTTGCTTGTAGCCGGAATCCACCCAGGCCACCGCGACCGCGGGGTACTGGTTGGCCACCTGTTCCACAACTACCCGGCCGCCGGCGGTGTCGTGGACACTGGCCGCGGTCACCAGGATCACCAGCAGCAGACCCAGCACGTCGGAGGCGATGTGTCGTTTCCGCCCCTTGATCTTCTTCCCCGCATCGATACCTTGCGAATGCTCGGGCACGTTGCCAGAGGTCTTGACGGACTGCGCGTCCAGGATCGCCGCGGTGGGTTCGGCGTCCCGGCCCGCCGCTTGGCGGACCTTGCCCCGCAACGCGTCGTGGATCGCCTCGGTGAGGCCTTCCTTCTCCCACAACGCGAAGTAGCCATGCACCGTCTTGTACGGCGGGAAATCGTGCGGCAGATACTCCCACGGGATCCCGGTCCGATTCACGTACAGGATCGCGTTCACGATCTCCCGCAGATCATGCTTTATCGGCGAGATCCCCAACCCGACCCGGCCCGCCCGCCACGCCGACAGCATCGGCTCGATCAACGCCCACCGAGCGTCGGACAGGTCGGTGCCGTACGGACGGCGAGCAGTCGTCATTCACCCGACCTACCAAACCAACATCCACAATGGTGGGACGCCCTGTCAACCACGGCCCGCCGTGTCTATACCAGATCATCACTAAATGGGATGAGATGCCCTCTAACTAGAAAGCGTTTGGAGTTGTGGTGCCCTCGGCGTCTTGTCTCGAATAAAGGCCCAAAATCAAAGAAAGTTGGGCTACCGCGATGTCCGTTGTGGTCCGGACCGTCGCTCCCGCGGCCTCACCCTTCGCGGTTGCGCAAGCTCACCCCCCGGGTCGTGGTCGACCAACCACGACCTTCGCTGCCGAGTCCGCGCTCCGTCCAAACCAGACACGCGCCCAAAGGCGCTCGGTTTGCCTTGATCGGCGCGACGACGGGCCGCCGTCCGGCAGATCGTGGTACTGAGTTGCCCCTGGAGGGCAGTTGCATACCACGATCTCTCGCGTACACCAACCCCGCGTCCGACGGCGATCCCGGGTCGGGCTCGGGGTTGGGCTTGGATCGCCTAACGTCGAATTTCGAAGACCACGTGCCCTTCCACCGGCTCATCGTGAACGTCGACGGCCGTGACCCTGGCCCCGGACGGACCCCGACGGGACCAACTCACCAAATGCTCGACGCTCTCCGCTTCGCCTCGAAGACAGCCTCGACCCGGCCATCCGGTAGGTTGCGCACCCAACCGGCCACACCCTGCTGCCCGGCGACGCGGCGGCACGTATCACGGAAGAAGACGCCCTGCACGTCGCCCGAGACCAGCACCCGCCTACGGATCACCAGGTCACAGTACCGCCGCCCGCCTGCGTTTCCGTCAGGCTGGGTAGCCTTGCCGGCGGGTCCAAGGGCCTCCGAGTCGGGTGCGGCTCGCGCTGTGTCCGGGTGGCAGGTCAAGAACATCGATCAAGGTAGGGTCTTCATCCACGGCATGGTGAAGGTGTCCGATCTTCCCGGTGCTGTCCGCGTCCGTCGCGCCGATGAGCTGCCAGACACCGTCGTCGGCGTCGTTGCCCTCGCGCTGGCACTGGCCCTACTTCCCTTCGTGGCGTTTACCAGCTGGCGCGGTTCAACGCTGCTTCGTCGACTCACCCGCCGGAATCAGTCGGCGTAGACACGGTAGAGCCACCAGTCGTCGCGGATATGCGTCCACTCCTCGCCTGGCCAGATTGTCGGGGGTGGTGAGCTGGCGTCGGGCAGGTACACGTACGACCAGTGGTGCTGCCAGGAGTCGTCCTTGAGCGCTATGTCGATTCCTCCTTCCGCCTGGCGGAAGATCTGTATGATCGCCACCCCGGACCGCTCGACGGCGGCTGTCACTTCGTCGAAGTCCGCCCGCGCCTCGGCGTCGAACCCCAGCGAGGCCCCACACTCTGGAGGCCCATCGCCGTAGCTGCCACGCGGATACTCCAGCTGGCGGCATGGCACCGGTGTCAGGCGGTAGTACGCGACCTGAAGCTCCTGGACCACGGGCAGCACTTCCGTCTCCAGGCGGTCCACGTCCGCCTTCCGCCGGTACGGTCCGGGACCTTCGCCCGGGGCGAGGTCTTCCAGGGCCCGGATGGCAGTGCCTGCGGGCGCGGTCACGATGTCGAGGCCGGGCACGGGCAGCGGGCCGGCGAGCGCGAGCGCGACGTAGGCGGCGGTCGCGCCGGCCACGGCCTTGACGAAGTTTCGGCGACGGCGACGCAGCGCGGCGCGCGCCTGGGAGGTCACGGCTCGCCCGTCGAACTGTGCGATCGGCAGGCCCGGGGCGCCCGCGCGGAGGTAGGCCACGACGGCGGCGTCGGACGGGCCGCCGCGCGGGGCGGCCGGCTGGCGGGTGGGGTCCATCATTGCTGCCCTTTCGTGAGCAGGGTGCGCAACCGGGCCAGGGCCCGTGCGTTGTGCGACTTGACGGTGCCGATCGAGACGGCGAGCTCCTTGGCGGTCTCGGACTCGGTGAGGCCGAGCAGGTGCCGAAGCACCACCACCCGTCGCTGGGCCAGCGGCAGCTCGGCCAGGAGTCGGACGACCTCGTTGCGCCCGTCCACAGTGTCGGCATGGCTCGGCGTCGTGCCCTCGGGCAGCGTGTCCGGGGAAGTCAGGACCTCCAGACGGAGGCCGCGCCAGCGGTCGATCCTCAGGTTCACGAGCACCTTGCGGGCGTACGCCCGGGGATCGGTGCGGCGGGCCCGCTCCCAGGACCTGTAGGTGCGTTCGAACGTGGTCTGCACCAGGTCCTCGGCCTGACTCCGGTCGCCGGACAGCAGCAGGGCGACCCGGAGGAGGTACGGCCCGACGTCGGCCACGAACGCCTCAAACTGCTCATCTCGGCTCCCGGACAACTCGACCACCTCGGCGCGCGGGCGGGCGCCAGGCGGCGCGGTGGCCCCCGGGGCACTCACCGATTCGGCGTTCACAGCCGATCGCCTCGCATGCTCATACCCTCCACCACGGCAGGACCCGCCGGATGGTTGTCACGCATCGACAGCGGTGTCAGCCCCGCGTCTTGAGGGGTACGGGATGAACGTGCTTCTGTTTTCGTCGAGGTCAAGGCTCCGGCCGATCGGTGCGGCGGCGCGTTGCGCGCAGGACAGCCGTTCGCAGGTTTTGCAGCCGGGGCCGATCGGGGTAGCGGCGCCTGTCGCGTCGAGGTCTCGGCCGTCGGAGTAGACGAGGCGGCTCGCGTGGCGGGTCTCGCAGCCGAGGCCGATCGCGAAGATCTTGCCGGGCTGGCGGAAGCCGCCGAGGTGGCGGGTCACGGTGCGGGCGATCCACAGGTAGCGCTGGCCGTCGGGCATGGCCGCGATCTGGGTCATGACCCGGCCGGGTGCGTTGAACGCCTCGTACACGTTCCACAAAGGACAGGTGCCACCCGAGCGGGAGAACGGGAATCCTGTGGCTGACTGGCGTTTGGACATGTTGCCGGCGCGGTCGACCCGCACGAACGAGAACGGCACGCCGCGGGCCTTGGGGCGCTGGAGGGTGCTCAGCCGATGGCAGACGCTCTCCCAGCCCATCGCGAAGTGGTTGGTGAGCAGCTCGATGTCGTACCGCATGCTCTCGGCCGCGGTGAGGAAGCGCTGGTACGGGAAGATGAGCGCGGCCGCGAAGTAGTTGGCCAAGCCGACCCGCATGAGGATCTGGGTCTGCACGTCGTCGACCTGCTCCTCCTCGATGACCTCGTCGATGATGTCGGCGCACTCGATCAGGCCGATCTGGGCGGCGATGCGGCTCGCCTCCTGGCCCGGGCGCAGCGACGTGGACAGGTACAGCGTGCGCGTCTCGGGCCGGTAGCGGTGCAGCTCGCCACCGAGTGCCGAGGCGTCCTCACGGGTGACCTGGATTCCGTGCCGCTCGGCGAGCCGGTCGGCCAGTACCGCGCGGGTCTCACCCCGCCGCACGCCGATCTTCTCCGCGAGGGCCTCGGCCGCCTCGTCGAGGTCGGGGATGTAGTTCTGCCGGCGGTAGAAGAAGTCGCTCACCTGGTCGTGCGGGCTCCGCCCGGCCACCAGCTCGCGGTCGCCGACGATCTCGGCCAGCTGGTCGTTTGCCTGCCGGTAACGGCGAAACAGCTCGATGACGGCCTCGGCCACCTCGGGCAGCTTTGTGGCCAGCTCGGTCAGGTCGGACACCGTGACTCGCGGCGGCAGGGCTTCGCGCAAGTCGTGCACCAACCGTGGGGTGTCGTGTGGCGCGAAGAATGTGGTGTCGACGCCGAATAGCTCCGTGATGCGGATGAGCACCGGGACGGTCAGCGGCCGGGCGTCGTGCTCGATCTGGTTGAGGTAGCTGGCCGATATGCCGAGCTGCCGGGCCAGCTCGACCTGGCTGATCGTGCGGTCCTCGCGCAGGCGTCGCAGCCGCGCTCCGGCGAATGTCTTGGTCACGGGTGCTCCTTCCGCCGACCAGATCAGCACAGATTAGCAGCATTGAAAAGGGGCGCATTCGCAAGTTTGCAAAATGGCGCCGAGGCTTCTCAATAATTGGCTGTTTCCGTCCCTTTACCGGCCGTCACCTCGGATGCCAAGTTTTGCGACAGGCCCCCGATACGCGATCGGGGAAGCACTGAAGGAGTGACCGATGAACGCACCCGCGCGACGGTTGCAGGACGAGTGGACGGCCGACCCGCGTTGGCGTGGCGTCGAGCGGACCTACACGGCACAGGACGTGGTGCGCCTGCGCGGCGCGATCCAGGAGGAGCACACGCTCGCGCGGCGGGGCGCCGAGCGGCTGTGGGCGTTGCTGCACGACGAGCCGTACGTGCACGCGCTGGGCGCCCTGACCGGAAACCAGGCGGTGCAGATGGTTCGGGCCGGCCTCAAGGCGATCTACCTGTCCGGCTGGCAGGTCGCCGCGGACGCCAACCTCGCCGGGCACACGTACCCGGATCAGAGCCTCTACCCGGCCAACTCGGTGCCGGCGGTGGTGCGCCGCATCAACAACGCGCTGCTGCGGGCGGCGCAGATCACCACGGCGGAGGGTGTCGAGCCGCCGGTGGAGTGGCTCGCGCCGATCGTGGCTGACGCCGAGGCCGGGTTCGGCGGCGTGCTCAACGCGTACGAGCTGATGACCGCGATGATCGCCGCGGGTGCCGCCGGCGTGCACTGGGAGGACCAGTTGGCCTCCGAGAAGAAGTGCGGACACCTCGGCGGCAAGGTGCTGATCCCCACCGGCCAGCACATCCGCACGCTCAACGCCGCCCGGCTCGCCGCCGACGTCGCCGGCGTCCCGACCGTGATCGTCGCGCGCACCGACGCGCAGGCGGCCACGCTCATCACCACGGACGTCGACGAGCGGGACCGGCCGTTCATCACGGGCGAGCGCACGGCGGAGGGCTTCTACCGGGTACGCGAGGGCATCGAGCCGTGCATCGCGCGGGGCATCGCCTACGCGCCGTACTCGGATCTACTGTGGATGGAGACGAGCACGCCGGACCTCGAGGTGGCCCGCCGCTTCGCCGAGGCGGTCAAGCGGCAGCACCCGGACCAGTTGCTCGCGTACAACTGCTCGCCGTCGTTCAACTGGCGAAAGCACCTCGACGACGCGACGATCGCCAAGTTCCAGCGCGAGCTGGGCCACATGGGGTACAAGTTCCAGTTCATCACGCTCGCCGGCTTCCACGCCCTGAACTACTCGATGTTCGACCTCGCCCGCGGCTACGCCACCACCGGCATGCCGGCCTATGTGGAGTTGCAGGAGCGGGAGTTCGCCGCCGAGGCCGCCGGCTACACCGCGGTCAAGCACCAGCGCGAGGTGGGTACCGGCTACTTCGACCTCGTCAGCACCGTCCTCAACCCGGACGCCGAGACCACCGCCCTGCGTGGCTCCACAGAGGAAGCCCAATTCGCATGAGAATCCAAGTCACTGGCGAGATGGCGGACCGGTTCGCCGAAGTCCTCGACCCCAAGGCCCTCGACTTCCTCGTCGCGCTCGACGGCGAGTTCGCCCTGCGGCGGGTCCAGCTGCTCGACACGCGCCGGGCCCGGCGCGCCCGCTACGCGGACGGCCAGCTCCCCGGGTTCCTGCCCGAGACGCGGGCGATCCGGGAGGACCTGTCGTGGCAGGTGGCGCCGCCGGCACCCGGCCTGGACGACCGGCGGGTCGAGATCACCGGGCCGACGGACCGCAAGATGACCGTCAACGCCCTCAACTCCGGCGCCAAGGTCTGGCTCGCCGACTTCGAGGACGCGACGTCGCCGACCTGGCACAACATCATCTCCGGCCAGCTCAACCTGATCGACGCCATCGACCGCCGGATCGACTTTACGGCTCCGGGTGGCAAGCGGTATGCGCTCGGCGAGCAGACAGCCACCATCGTGGTCCGACCGCGCGGCTGGCACCTCGCCGAAAAGCACATCGTGGTCGACGGCCGCCCGATCGCCGCCAGCCTCGTCGACTTCGGCCTGCACTTCTACCACTGCGCGCAGCGGCTTGTCGACGCCGGCCGCGGCCCGTACTTCTACCTGCCCAAGCTGGAAAGCCACCTCGAAGCGCGGCTGTGGAACGACGTCTTCAGGTTCGCCCAGGACTACCTGGGCATCCCGCGAGGCACCATCCGCGCCACGACGCTCATCGAGACCATCACCGCCGCGTTCGAGATGGAGGAGATTCTCTACGAGCTGCGGGAGCACTCGGCGGGCCTCAACGCCGGCCGGTGGGACTACATCTTCAGCATCATCAAGAACTTCGGCAACCGCGACGACTTCGTACTCCCCGACCGCTCGGCAGTCACCATGACCGTGCCGTTCATGCGGGCGTACACCGAGCTGCTCGTCCGTACCTGCCACCGCCGCGGCGCGCACGCCATCGGTGGCATGGCGGCCTTCATCCCCAGCAAGGACCCGGCCGTCAACGAAATCGCGATGGACAAGGTCCGTGCCGACAAGGAACGCGAGGCGGGCGACGGCTTCGACGGCTCGTGGGTGGCCCACCCCGGGCTGATACCGGTGTGCCGCACGGCCTTCGACCCTGTGCTCGGCGAACGCCCCAACCAGGTCGACCGCCTGCGCGAAGACGTGTCGGTCACCGCCGACGACCTGCTCGCGATCGACCGGACACCGGGCCAGGTCACCTACCACGGGGTCCGCAACAACGTCGCGGTCGCCCTGCGGTACTTCGACGCGTGGCTGGCGGGCACTGGCGCGGTCGCCATCTTCGACCTGATGGAGGACGCGGCCACCGCCGAGATCGCCCGCTGCCAGGTCTGGCAATGGATCCTCCACGGCACGCCACTCGCCGGCGCCGGGATCGTCACCTCGGACCTGGTTCAGTCCATCATGGACGAAGAACTCACCGCACTCGGCCGCGACCGCTCCGCGCCCGACCGCGAGCGCCTCGCCAAAGCCGCCGACATCTTCACCGCCCAGGCCCTCGGCGACGACCTGCCCGCCTTCTTCACCACGAAGGCCTACGCCCAACACCTCGTCGGGCAGCCATCGCCACCAAGCTAACGGTGTCCACAATGGAGATTTGAGCTACCGCGACGTCCGTTGTGGTCCAGACCGCTGCTCCCGCGGCCTCACCCTCCGCGCTTCACAACCAAACCCCGCCTTCGCCTTGAACTCACCCCGGGTCGCGGTCGATCGACCGCGACCCGTTCGTCGGGCCGCGGGCCCCTGGGGGGTTGGGCTTGGACCGCGGACCTGGCAGCGCGGGTCGGGGATCTCGGCGAGCGCCAGCGAGCCGCCGACCTGCGCGGTGCCCGCGGGAGCATACGGTCAGCGACTGGCGCGGACCGGGGCAAATACCCATCTCAGAAAAATCAGCCGGACGTGCGAGCAGCAAACCGGTGCCGGTTAGCGTCTGTACTGCCATGACTGGTGAGGAAGCCGATGGACGCTGAACTGGAGGACGAGTTCAGCGCTTTCGTCGAGGCGAGCGCACACAGCCTGTTTCGGTCGGCTCTCGCCCTGACCGGCCACCGCGAGCAGGCCGAGGATCTGCTCCAGACCGTATTGGCCCGGGGCGTGCGGCATTGGGGCCGCATCCGGGACAACAACCCCGAGGCGTACCTGCGCAAGGCCCTGTACCGGGAGCAGGCGAGCTGGTGGCGCAGCCGCCGGCGTGGGCGCGAGGTGAGCGTCGAGCACCTGCCCGACCTGGCCGTCACCGCCGACCGGACCGACCGCGTGGACCTCGGGCTGGTGCTGCGGCATGCCCTGGCCCGCCTCGCACCCAGGCACCGGGCGGTCCTGGTGCTGCGCTACCTGGAGGACCGCGCCGACGCCGAGATCGCCGAGATCCTCGGCTGCACCGAGTCGACCGTCCGCAGCCAGGCGGCACGCGCCCTGGCCCGGCTCCGCACGCTCTGCCCGGAGCTGGAAACCATCGATATGGCACACACAACGAAGGGGGTACAGGGCAAATGAGCAGCCGTACGGACACCATACTGCGGGAGGCGTTCGAGGACCTGGCCGGTAGCGCGCCGGTACCCGGTGGCCTCGCCCGCGCCGCGCTCGGGCGGGCCCGCCGCCAGCGGCTGCGTCAGGCTGGCCTGGTCGGCGGCGCAGCGGTCGCCTGCGCCACCGCGATCGGTGCCGGCGTGGTGGTCGGGCCCGCCGACCCGACGCCCCCGCCGCAGGCCATCGCCGCGGGGACTCGCACCATCGTCGCCTTCGGCCAACAGTATGGCCCGGCACCGTCGGCGACACCGGAGCCCTGGTGCCCGGGTACGCCCCCCAAAGACTGCGGGGTGTACAGAATGAAGGGGGCCTACTTCTCACTACTTCTGAACCCCGCGACCGGTGAGTACGAGCGGCTGCCGTACCGGCGGGTCCTGCCCTCGCCCGACGGCGAGCGAGCGCTGGTGTGGCAGGAGGGCCCCGACACTCGCGTCGGGGTGTGGGAACGCCGCACGGGCGACGTGCGCTGGTTCGACGGCGATTACCGAGACGCTGCCGAGTGGTCGCCGGACGGCGACCGGATTCTGTTGATGCCCGTGCCGCCGTCCGAAGAACTACCCGTGATCGTGCTGGCCGACCCCGACACGATGGCCACCACTACGGTGCGGTTGGCCAGACCCGCCATCGGCGAGTGCATATCCATGGAAGTCATCTGGATGCCCGGTGGCGAGGGCGTCGCGGAGACGTCCTATTGCCAGCAGGCGGGGCCGTTTCAGGTCAGAGGGATCCGCACCTACGACCTGACCGGCAGGCTGACCGGCACCATACCGGCGGCAGGCAGGCTGGTGGCGTACTCGCCCGACGGTGCCCTGATCCTCCTCGCCTCATCGCCTGGCTATCGCGCCATCGTGGTCGACGCCGCCACCGGCGCCGAGCGGAGCCGGCTCCCCACGCTAATTGGGGTGTCGTCGCCGCCGTTCGAAGGGGGAGTCGTCGGTTGGTTCGACGCACAACACCTGGCGGTCTACTCGGTCACCGGTTACCGGGCTGATGACGGCGAGAAGGAGCAGGCGAGCCTGCGGGTGGTGGATCTCTCCGGCGCGACGATCGCCACCCACGACGTGCCGTACCACCTGGAGGGCACGCGGATCATCGGCACTGTTACCCGCTGATCGCTGGCGGAGTCCGCGAGCGCGTGCCGGCCCGGGGTGCCCCGGGCCGGCTTGCGCAGCGGTAGCTTTCGACCCATGGCAAGCATTGAGCAGCTGGATGGCCCGCCCGCGCGTGCGGAGGCCATCACCGAAGAGATCCTCCGGGAGTACCTGGCCTGGTGCGGGGAGCGGTTCACTGCGGACCACGGCGTGGTGTTCGACGACTCGGAGGCGGCCGTGGCGGCGCACCACCGCGAGTTCACCGACGAGCTGCCGCACCTTTTGGGTCCACGGGGGCGCCTGCTCGTCGCGCGTGCGGGCAGCGAGGTCGTCGGGGTTGGCGCGCTCATGGAGCTGCGACTCGACCAGCCGACACGACCGGATGGGGGCAAACGGTGAAGGATTCGGGGGTCAATGCCGAGCGCGCGGACGCGGACGACATCGAGGAGGCCGCGGCGGTCTTCATGGGTTTGCGGCCACGCTTGTTCGGTATCGCGTACCGCATGCTCAGCAGCGCCAGCGAGGCCGAAGACCTGGTGCAGGAGGTCTGGCTGCGCTGGCAGACGACCGACCGCGCCGCGGTGCTCAACCCGGCCGCTTTCCTGGCGACCACGACCACCCGCCTGGCCATCAACGCACTCCAGTCCGCACGGGTGCGGCGCGAGACGTACATCGGGCCGTGGCTGCCCGAGCCGGTCGACACGAGTGCCGACCCGTACCTGGGCGCCGAGCGCGGCGAGGCCCTGGAGTTCGCCGCCCTGCTGCTGATGGAGAAGCTCACGCCCAACGAGCGCGCCGCGTACGTGCTGCGCGAGGCGTTCGACTACCCGTACTCGCAGATCGCCGACATCCTCCACCTGAACGAGCCCGCGGTGCGCCAGCTTGTCAGCCGGGCCCGCAAGCACATGGCCGGCGAGCGGCGTACGCCGGTGACCGCGGCCGCCCAGAAAGAGCTGCTGACCACCTTCATCACGGCCGCCCGCTCCGGCGACATGGCCGCGCTGGAGCGGCTCTTCACGCCGGAGGTGACAAGCCTCTCCGACGGCAACGGCGCGTACCAGATCGCCCGCCGGCCCGTGGTGGGCGCCCTGCGCGTGGCGAAGTTCATGAACGCGATCACCTGGTTCTGGGAGGGCCTCGACGTGGAGTTCGCCACCATGAACGGGCAGTCCTCCGCCGTGCTGCGGCGCGACGGCAAGGTGTACGGCGTGCTGACAATCAGCGCCTCCACCGACGGCATCGACCAGGTGCTGTGGATTCTCAACCCCGAGAAGAACGCGGCGCTCTCCCCCGCAGGGTGATATGACCGAAGCCGCATGTATTCACTTCGATACGCCACGCCTATCCTGAGGTGATGCTGCGCAGGCTCGCTCACATCGCCGCCGCATCCGTGCTGGCCACCGCCGGGCTGCTCGGCCCGAGCACCCCGTCGTCCGCCGCCACTGACGTCTATGGCGGGGACCCGTTCCGGACCACGGCGAGCACCCGGTGCTCGGTCTCGTTCACGGTGGTCGGCGGGTTCATCAGCGCACGGCGTTGCGTCAGCCGGGTGGGCGAGCCGGTGTTCACGCTCGGCGGCACGCGGATGGGCCAGGTCGCGGCGCTCGGCCCGGCGACGTCCGACTACGCGTTCGTGCGGCTCGACCCTGGCTGGACCCCGGTGGGCAAAATCCGCGCCGGCGCGCAGCTCATCCCGGTGGCCGGCGCGACCTCCGCCCCGGTCGGCGCCGCCGTCTGCCGGTACGGCAGCACCACCGGCTGGCGCTGCGGCACGGTCCTGGCCAAGAACGCGACCATCTCGTACCCCGGCGGCGTCATCCACGGGCTGACCAGGACCAACGTCTGCTCCGAGGCCGGCGACGCGGGCGGCCCGTTCATGGCCGGCAACCAGGCGCAGGGCATCACTTCCGGCGGTACCGGCAACTGCACCACCGGCGGCACGACCTTCTTCCAGCCGGTCGCGGTCCCGCTCACCGCGCTCGGCCTGACCCTGCTCACCTCACCCCCGGCGCCCTGACCTTGCTGGCGAATCTTGATTGCTTGCTTCCCCTTGATCGGTGGGCGCTCTGCTTGTCCGTGGTGAGAAATTGCCCCTCCAGAGCCTGGCGCGTAATTGGTTGGGTGGGTGCTGTCAAGTAGGTCCGGGTTCGAGGTCTAGCCGTTGGGTATTCAACCGTGATTTATAGGGGTATCGACCTGCTCGGATGATTTGAGTAGGTTTTGTGAGTGGGACGTGCCTGGATCGCCGCGAACGCGGCTGCCCAGCCGGCGCTGCTGCCGGCCGACGCTCGTGATCTGCTACCCGTCGATCATCTGGCATTCCAGATGATGGCGCTGGTGGACGAGCTTGACCTGTCCAGGTTCGAGGCGGCCTACCGGTCCGACGGGCGTGGCCGGCCGCCATTCGCGCCGCGGGTGATGCTGACACTGATCTTGTACTGTCGGGCCAAGAAGCTCATGTCAGGCCGGCAGGTCGCCGCTGCCTGCTTCGACGACGTCGGCGCCCGGTTGATCACCGGTAACCGCTACCCCGACAGGTCCACGATCGACAGATTCCTCGACATACACGCAACGGCGATCATCGGGCTGCTGCCGCAAACCCTGCGCCTGGGCCACGCCGAAGACCTGGTCGACGTGAGCGTGGTAGCTGGCGATGGCACCAAACTGGCCGCCAACGCCTCGATGGGCGCCACCGTCGACGAAACCGACCTGCGTTCCCAGATAACCGACCTGCAACAACAGTTGGCCACCGCGCAACAGCAGTGGATCGAACACCTCACCCCCAAGGCACAGGTTCCCACCCTGTTCGAAAACACCGACACCGACACCGACACCGGTCGCCGGGCTGCCACGCCAGACACCACCACCAGCGATCCCAGATGGCGGCGGATAAAGACCCTGACCAAGATGCTGCACGACCGGCAAGCCGCCCTGACTCGACTACAGACCCACCCGGCCAGCCAGTTCACCGCCTGGCAGGACCGACTCAAACGTGACCAACAGCGGGTCGAGCAAGCCAACGACCGCCTGCAACACACCCTGGCCAAAGTCCACGCCATCCACGAACGCCGCAGCCACACCACCGCCGCCGGCGGCAAACCCCGCGGCGGTTGGGACCCACCGCCATCACCCGACGACGACAGCCGGGTCCGCCGCGCCCGCGCCGCGCTGGCCAAAGCCACCGCCCGCGCCCAAGCCACCACCGACCACCCGCCCAGCCTCGGACGGATCAACACCACCGACCCGACCAGCGCCATCATGCCCAGCAAACAAGGCGGCTACGACCAACACCACAACATCCAAGCCCTCGCCAGCAAAGGCCAGTTCATCCTCGCCATCAACGCCCACCCCAACGCCACCGACACCCAAGCCCTCACCGGCCTACTCAAACAAGCCCGCGCCAACCTCGACACCGCCGCCATCACCGACCCGATCGGCGCCGCCCTCTTCGACACCGGCTACGCCTCCACCGACAACTTCACCACCCCCAACCCGCCAACCTGCTCCTGATCGCCGTCAACAAACACACCAACCCCACCAGCCAGCAACCCCCAACCCAGCCCACCATCCCCGACAGCTGGCAACCCATGGCCAACCACTTCAACAACCCCGAAAACCGGGAACTCTACAAACGACGCGCCGCCATCATCGAACCCCTGTTCGCCCAACTGTTCACCCGCTTCGGCCGCCACATACACGCCCGCGGCGACAACGTCACCACCGAACTACACCTCTGGGCCACCACCCACAACCTCCTCAAAATCAGCCGCCACCGCCACAAACCCAACTAGACACCCCCACCACCACACAGCCCTCCGCGACACCCGCCAAGGGCCACACACCCACACCCACACCACCCCAACCACCACAACAAGCAACCAACACCACACACAACGCCACCACCCCACCCCACCCCCACCCCACACCCACCCCACACCCACCAACACCCGCCAATTACGCGCCAGGCTCTCCAGGGGCAATTTCTCGACACAATCGCAGCGCGACCTCCCGCTCTTGTGTGGAGGGTCGATCCCGGTCAACGCGGGTCGGGGGCCGCCGGCCGTAAGGCCGGCGGTTGGGTTGTGAAGCGCGGAGGGTGAGGCCGCGGGAGCAGCGGTCTGGACCACGGCGGACATCGCGGTAGCTCAAAATGTCCATCCTGGATGGAGCTGTGGCCACCATTGTGGACAGACTAGCCTCGGCCGGCGTCGGCGCGGGGTTGGGTGGCGCCGCGGCTGGATGGTTTGAAGGTGGTCGACTCGATCAGGTCGACGGCCACGACCGCGCCCTCCTGCTCGCGGATCGCGGTCCCCAGCGCCGTGGCGGCAGCGCGGCACGAGCCGTCGGCGAGGAGGTCGAGGACGGCGGTACGGATGGCGGCCGGCTTGGCGGTCTTCGGGAGCGCGCGTCCGACGCCGAGTCGGGTGACGGCCTTGCCGATCGCGGGCTGGTCCATGAGCGGGTGCATCGGCATGACGAGCAGCGGCAGCCCGTACGACAGGGCGCGGGCGGTCGTGCTGTGCCCGCCGTGCCCGATGACAAGCGAGGCCTCCGGCATGAGCGCGGCGTGGTCGACGTACCGGTGGACGGTCGCGTTGGTGGGCGCCCGCAGCGCGGCCGGGTCGACCGCGGGCCCTGTGGTTACGACGGTCTCGACGGCCAACCCGTCGAGGCCGTCCAAAATGGACTGGAGTGCCTTCTCCTGGCCGGGGAAGCGGGTGGTGCTCAGGCTCACGAGCACCCTCGGCTTGTCGCCGGCGGGCTTGGCGGCGCGGGGCGTGCCCTGCCAGACGACGCCGGTGTGGTGTACCCGCTGCGGGAGCGCCACGCCCGGCTCGAACTCGCCGCGCACGGTCACCAGGCTCAGCGCCGGCGACTCCAGCACCCGCCGCATCCGGATGCCGCGCATCCGCATGATCGCGCCGACCGGTCCGCTGGCCTGCTTCTGGAAGAAGCTCCACAGCGTGTGTACGAGCGAAACGGTGGGAACGCCGGCCTCGACGAGGGTCTGGATCGCGCCCAGCAGCAGGCAGTCGACGATCACGACGTCGGTCGGCTCGGCCTTGGCCAAGCGCAGCGCGTCGGCGGCGATCCCGCGGTCGGCGAAGGCTGCGGTCAGGTCGCGCAGCGCCGAGAGGGTGCTGCGGGGCGCCGCTGACTCGTACCCCCGGCCAAGCTGGACCGGCGCGAACCTGAAGCCGGCGGCCTCGATCGCGGCCCGCTGCGGCTCGTGCCCGAGAAACCGGACGGTGCCACCGCGCCGCACGATCTCGCGGGCGATGCCCAGCTCGGGCGGCAGGTTTCCGCCGCCGTCCATGGTGACGAATAGCGCGTCCATGGGTGCTCCCATCCCAAACGTCTGCCTACCGCGCTGAGTCAGCCAGCCGCCAGGATGGCGCTGACCAGGGCGAACATCCGCGCCCGCGTGGTGTCCGGGTCGAGGCCGCGGTCGCGGCGCAACAGCTTCCACGCGTACACATCCGTCGCGACGACGAGCAGGTCGACGAGCGCGTCGCGGTCGGCGCCCGGCCGGGCGTCGAGCTGGCGCTGGAACATCTCCTCCACCCAGGCGCGGTGCAGCAGCTTGCCCGGCCCCACGACCGCGCCGATGCGGGGATCGTGCTCCTGGCTGAGCAGCCGCAGCACGAAGTCGCCCCGCCGCTCGTAGTGCGCGACGATCACTCCGATGGCGGCCTCGGGATCGCCGGCCGGCGCCCGGCGCTCCTCGGCGACCTCGGCGGACGCTTTGGCGACCGCCGCGTCGAGGAGCCCCTCACGGGTCCCGAAGTGCCGCAGCACCGTCTGCACGCTCGTGCCCGCGCGGGAGGCGACCTCGTCGAGAGTGATCTCGATGGTCATCTTCTCCTCGCTCAGGTCGAGCACGGAACGCAGGATCCGCTCGCGGGTCGCGGCCATCGCCTCGCCCCGCGCTCCCAAGGTGTACGCGCGCTGCTTTCCCATCCGGTGACACACGCTACCGCCGGCGCCAATTTCATGTCAACGCCGACTAACACGAAATACGAGCGACGCCGCCGGGGCGTGATGTGCTCTAACCTCTGCGGCATGCTGACGTGGCCCCCGCCCGGCACGCCGTACCACCGTTTGGCCCGCACGGACCGCCACCGGTGGTGGCGTCCCCCGGTGGGCGTCCTGGTCTTCGCCGTCGGGTATGTCGTAGCGCTCGTGCCGCTCATCTGCGCGCCGATGGCCATCGGCCTGGCGGCCGGCGCCCGGACCGACGCCGACGGAGTGCCGATACTCGGCGCGGAGGTGGACACCGCGGTGGCGCTGGCCAGCCTCGCCGTCGCACTCCCGCTGGTGCTCCTGACCGCGCGGCTCATCCAGCTCCGCCCGCCCGGCACGGTGTCGTCGGTGGTCGGCCGCGTACGGTGGCGCTGGCTCGGCGTCTGCCTGCTCCTCGCGCTGGCCGCCACGCTGGTGCTCTTCGGGCTCGACCTCACCGTCACCGCCGCGTTGGGCGAAGACGTGGACGACTCCGCGACGTGGGCGAGCATGCCGGCCGTCCTCGCCACCACGGCGATGCTCCTCGCGCTGGTGCCGCTACAAGCCGCCGCCGAGGAGTACGCCTTCCGCGGCTGGCTCCTCCAAGCGGTGGGCACCTACGTCCGTGGCCCCTGGCTGCCAATCGCGGTCCAGGCCGTCATCTTCGGCTCGGCCCACGGCTGGGGCACCGCCTGGGGTTTCGGCGCCCTGCTCGTCTTCGGCGGGGCGACCGGCTGGCTCGCGGTGCGCACCGGCGGACTCGAAGCCGGCATCGCACTGCACGTCGTGATGAACCTCGCCTCCTTCCTGCTCATGGCCGCGCTAGACCAACTCGACTCGGACCAGACCCTGACGGATGCAACGTGGCACACGGCCGTCCTCGACGCCTTCGTCGTCTGCCTTTACGCCGCGGTCGTAGCCCGCCTCGCCCGCCGCCGCCCACTCGAGACCGTCTCCCCGGACCGACCACTGTGGACCGAGCCGCAACCGCAGGTCCCGACCTACCCGGCACCGCCCCCTTTGCCCACCCACCAGCCAACAGACGCACCCCACTGACCGACCCAGATCTATTTGAGCTACCGCGATGTCCGCGGTGGTCCAGACCGTCGCTCCCGCGGCCTCACCCTCCGCGCTTCACAACCAAACCCCGGGCCGGCATGGCCGGCGGCTAGCCCGCGCCCGACCCGCGCAACGATCGCGGTCCCGCTCCACTTCGGACAACAAGGCACACGCTCGCCCGGAGGCCGGAGATCCCCGCCGGAGGCAAATGGGGTAACCGCAACCAGGCGCGGAGGGTGAGGCCGCGGGAGCAGCGGTCTGGACCACGGCGGACGTCGCGGTAGCTCAGATCTCGATCCTGTAGCACCATTGTGGACAGCGTCAGGAGATCGTGGCCTGGCGGCCCCAGCTGCGCAGCTGGCGGCATCGGGTGAGGAAGTCGGTCGCGGGGCGTTGGCCGTTGCCGATCCGTACGAAGCCGTCGTCCAGGTGGGTGTCGAGGCCGGTGGCGGCGAAGAGGGCGTTGGCCTCGTCGACGTAGGCGATGAACTTGCAGTGGGCGTACGCGTCGGAGACGAAGTCACGCGCGGCCGGCAGGTTGGCGAGTTGGGCCGCGCCTTCCTTGGTGGTCAGGAGCGCGACCGCGTCGTAGAGCACCGACGGCGCGCCCTCCAGCTTCTGGTCGGCGGCGATGTGGTTGCCGTCGCTGGTGTCCACGCCGCCAACCACCGGGGCGACGATCTCGACGTTGGCCTTCTCCTTGGCCGCGGCGGCGCGTAGCCCGGCCAGGAGCTCGGCGTCCACCCCGTCGGTGACCAGGATGCCAATCTTGCGTCCGGCAAAGGTCTCCGGGCCGTTGGCCATGATGGACAGTGCCGGCGACGGCGTCAGGTCGCGGACCGTTTCCCGGGCCGCGGGCAAGGGGTCGGGCAGTTCGGCCAGGCCGAGGCCGTCGGCCACGATCCGGGCGAGGTCGTCGTCGACGTTGCGCAGGCCGGCGACCATGCGCGTCCGGATGTCCGCCCGATCGCACTTGCTGAGTTCGAAGACGAACGCGTCCGCGATGTGCCGCCGCTCCACCGGCGCCTGGCTCATGTAGAACAGGCGGGCCTGGCTGTAGTGGTCGGCGAAGCTCTCCGCGCGCAGCCGCCGCTTGGGGCCGCTCTCCTGCGAGGGGTACGTGGTGAAGCCCCGCATCGGGTCCTCGCGCGGACCGCCCTCGTCCGGTGGCCACGAGTTGGGCTCGTAGTTGGCCCGGCTCGTCGGGTTGGCCATGGCCATGTGCCCGTCCTGCTGGAAGTGCGCGACCGGGCACCGGGGCGCGTTGACGCGCAGTTGGGTGAAGTTGGGGCCGCCAAGGCGCTTGAGCTGAGTGTCCAAATAGGAGAAGTTGCGGCCCTGTAGCAGCGGGTCGTTGGTGAAGTCGATCCCCGGCACGATGTTCTGCGTACAGAACGCCACCTGTTCGGTCTCGGCGAAGAAGTTGTCGACGACGCGGTCGAGCACCAGCCGTCCGACGCGGCGAAGTGGCACCTCCTCCTCCGGGATGATCTTCGTCGGGTCCAGCACGTCGAAGGCGAACCGGTCGGCGAAGTCGTCGTCGAACAACTGGAGCCCGAGCTCCCACTCCGGGTACGCGCCGCGGTTGATCGCGTCCCACAGGTCACGCCTGTGGAAGTCGGGATCGGCCCCGTTGATCTTCACGGCCTCGTTCCAGACCACCGACTGGAGGCCCTGCTTCGGCTTCCAGTGAAACTTGACGAAGGTCGACCGTCCCTCCGCGTTGACCAGGCGGAACGTGTGTACGCCGAAGCCCTCCATGAATCGGAACGAGCGCGGGATGGCCCGATCCGACATGATCCACATCAACATGTGGGTCGACTCGGGCATAAGGGACGCGAAGTCCCAGAAGTTGTCGTGCGCGGTCTGGGCCTGCGGAAAACCGCGATCGGGTTCCGGCTTGGCGGCGTGGATGACGTCCGGAAACTTGATTGCGTCCTGGATAAAGAAGACCGGGATGTTGTTGCCCACGAGGTCCCAGTTGCCCTCGCGGGTGTAGAGCTTCACCGCGAAGCCGCGCACATCCCGGGCGAGGTCGAATGAGCCCCGGCTACCAGCGACGGTGGAAAACCGGACGAACGCCTCGGTGCGCTGGCCGGACTGCTGGAACAGGTCCGCGCGCGTGATGTCGGAAAGCGACTCGTAGGTCTCGAAGAACCCGTGCGCACCGAAGCCGCGCGCGTGTACCACCCGCTCGGGGATCCGCTCATGGTCGAAATGAAAGATTTTCTCGCGAAAGTGGAAGTCCTCCAGCAGGTCCGGCCCGCGTTCGCCGGCGCGCAGCGTGTTCTGGTCATCGGAAACGACAATTCCCTGCTGCGTGGTGAGGCTCTTCCGGCCGTCCCCAGCGGTCTGATGCAACTCGCCACCCGCGCCGCGCTCGACCATCTCCTCGCCGTACCGGACCTCGTCCCGCTTGGCCTTGTCACCCATATCGACTCCCTTGCACTGGGTGCGATGTCGCGCCGAGCGACTTCCCGCGATTCGCCCGGCCAACCCTCGATCGCCGGCGCAGCGCTCTTGACCACGAATCCGCGCGTCACGACAAATCGGGAAGCTGGCAAATGAAACCTGAAATTCGTTGCGCTGGGAGAGAAGTGATCTCATCTAGTGCCGTAGGATTGACTGTGGCGGCGTAGCCGGCCATCCGCAAACACGGCTGCGCCGCCATTCTTTGCATGCCCACCCGGCGTGAGTTCGCCCGGGTCCCAGTGGAATCCCGGAGCGGTGGCCGAGGCTGCCGGCGGACCGGCGCGGGGTGGCGGGCTCGTCCTGGACGGCGGTGGCGCCGTCGCGCACCAGGCCGGCGTCGTCGGCGAGGTCTGGCGGCGGGAGTCGGCGCGGATCGTCGCCGGCCTCGCCCGGATGCTCGCCGGCGACGCCGGCCTGGCCGAAGAGCTGGCCCAGGATGCGCTCGTCGCCGCGCTGGAGCAGTGGCCGGTCGACGGCGTCCCGGACAACCCGGGCGCCTGGCTCACCACCGTCGCCCGCCGCCGCGCGGTCGACACCCTCCGCCTGCTGAAGCGCCGCGACCGCGGGCAGGTGGTCTCGGTGTGATGTCGCGGATAAAGATCCAAAGCCAAGGAAATTGAGCTACCGCGATGTTCGTCGTGGTCCAGATCGTCGCTCCCGCGGCCTCACCCTCCGCGGTTGGCAAGCTCCGACCCTACAACCGGACGCCGTCCGGCAGATCGTGGTATCCAGCCGCCCCCACAGGGGCAGCTGGATACCACGATCTGCCGCGTACACCGACCTGACCGCGTCGATCAAGGAGACGGGTCTGCGCGGTCGTTGCGGGACCAGCATCACCCAGGGCCAGCCGGCCCACCCCGCGGCAGATTCGCCGCTGATTACCAGCGCGGCCACTCTAGGGAAGCGGAGCAAATGCACCTGCGCACCCACCCCTGGCCCTGGTCCGGCAGCGGTCCCCGGGTCGACGCGTCCCGTTCGTCAGGTCGCGGTACTTCGGGGGTTTGGGCTTGGACCGCAGACCTGGCAGCGGAGGTCGGGGAACTCGGCGAGCGCCAGCGAGCCGCCGACCTGCGCGGCGCCCGCGGGAGCATACGGCCTACAACTGACGCGGACCCGGGAAAATACAACTCAAAAGTCGAATGTGACCCCGACACTGAAAGCTCTAGTCATCCTTCCCCGTTGAGCTTCGCCAGCTCCGCGGCGAACTCGGCGTCGGTGAGTGCGCCGCGCTCGTGCTGCCGCACCAATGCGTGGCGCCGTTGAGCAGCGGTCAAGCCTGTCCGGACAGCCGGGGTGCGCTTGTCTCTAGTGGATGGTGCGGCCGTGATCGTCGTGGACGCTGGCATCGCGGTGGCGGAGCGCCGCTCCGGCGCTTTCCGCTGCCCGCCCTGGGCGCGCCGGTGGTGCTCGCGCAGCGTCTCGAGTATTTCGTCGTACTCCTCCCTCGAAAGGTTAAGCCAGGTCCACTCAGGACGGATCTGGTGCTGTTGCAGGATGTCGCCGTGCTGAAGCGGTGTCCGCACCACAGTGCCATCGGTCCCTTCGATGACGATCGCCCGACGGTCCGTGTCGGCGTCCGCATTGCCTGAGCGGATGTCCAAGACCGATGCCCAGGGCAGCGTGACGGTACGCCAAGCGTTCCGCGATCGGATGCCGGTTTCGCTGACGTAGACGCCGAGCATCACCCTTCGGACGCCGGCGGCGACGGACAACGCAAGGACCGACAGGATAAAGACCGCCAGCCAGGTCGGCAGCTGGCTGCGGACGATGCCGGGCACGAATATGGCGCCAAGAATCGCCAGCCCGATAAGCCCCAAGACAAAGGTGCGAGTCAACGTACTCGAATACGGCCGATGCCATCTCCCCATGACTGGATGGTCGCCGATCGCGTCAATCCAGTGGGGTACCGCCTACTGGAGTCCGGTGCGGACGGACGTGATGCGCTGGGTGTTGAAGCCGAGCCAGTGCATGCGGCCCAGGTAGCGCGCGTGCTCGATCTTCAAGCAGCGGTCCATGACCACCGCCAGGCCGCCGTCCTCCGCGATCTGCCCGCCCTCGGCGTTGATCACGCCGAACTGGCACCAGAGGGTACTGGCGTTGATGGCGACCGCCTCGCGGGCGATGCCCGGCAGTGCGTCCGGCGCGCGGAAGACGTTGACGATGTCGACCGGCACGGGCACGTCGCGCAGGCTCGGGTAGCTGGTCTCGCCGAGGATCGTCGCCTCGCGGGGGTTCACCGGGATCACCCGGTAGCCGTGCCGTTTGAGGTAGTAGCCGACGAAGTTGCTGGCGCGCAGCTCGTTGTTCGACAGGCCGACGATCGCGATGGTCCGCGCGGTGTGGATCACGCGCTGGATCGTCGACACGTCCTGGTACCTGCCGAGATCGGTCGTGGTCATGCCGTTGCCACCTCGTTTCCGGTCGACGCGGCGACCTTCGCGAAACCCTGCTCCAGGTCCCAGATCAGGTCTTCGACGGACTCGGTACCGACGGAGAGGCGTACCGTCCCCGGCGCGACGCCGGCCGCCCGCAGTTCGTCGTCGCTCAGCTGGCGGTGCGTGGTGCTGGCCGGGTGGATGACGAGGCTCTTCGCGTCGCCGACATTGGCCAGGTGGGACCAGAGCGTCACGCCGCGGATGAGGTCCTGCCCGCCGATGCGGCCGCCGGCGCAGTCGAACGAAAACACCGCGCCCGCGCCGCGCGGCAGGTACTTTTCCACGAGCGGCCGGTACCGGCTCGACGGCAGGCCCGGATACGTCACGTTCGTCGCCAGCTCGTGCGCCTCGAGGAAGTCCGCGACGGCCCGCGCGTTCTCGACGTGTCGCTGCATGCGCAGCGACAAAGTCTCAAGCCCTTGCAGGAAAAGGAACGCGTTGAACGGCGACATCGCCGCGCCGAGATCGCGCAGGGTTTCGGCGCGCAGCTTCATGAGATAGCCGTACATGCCGAACGTCTCGTGGAACTGGAGACCGTGGTATGCGGGAGACGGGTCCGCGATGACCGGAAACCGCCCGTTGGACCAGTTGAACGTGCCCGCCTCGACGACCACACCACCGATGCTCGTGCCGTGGCCACCGATGAACTTCGTCGCGGAGTGGATGACGATGTCGGCGCCCCACTCGATCGGCCGGCACAGGTACGGCGTAGCGAACGTGTTGTCGACGATCAGCGGCAGCTCGTGCTCGTGGGCAATAGTCGCCACGGTCTCGATGTCCAGCACGTTTCCGGCGGGGTTGCCGATGGTCTCGCCGAAGAATGCCTTCGTGTTGTCACGGACCGCCCGCCGCCATGCCTCCGGGTCGTCGGGATCGACCCATGTCAGCTCGACGTTCATCTTGCGCAGCAGGTGCTTGAGCTGGTTTACCGTCCCGCCGTAGAGCGCGGTGGACGACACCACGTGGTCGCCCGGCTCCAGCAGCGTGAAGAGGGCGGCGGCTTGCGCGGCGATCCCGCTGGCGAACGCCACGGCGCCGGAGCCGCCTTCGAGGTTTGCCACCCGCTCCTCGAAGACCGCGACGGTCGGGTTCATGATGCGCGAGTACGTGTTTCCGTACTCCTGGAGGTTGAAGTACGCCGCCGCCGATTCGGGATCCTCGAATACATAGCTTGTCGTCTGGAAGATCGGCACCGCTCGTGCGCCCGTGTTCGGGTCGGGTCGTTGCCCGGCGTGCAGCTGCCGGGTCTCGAATCCGAACGCGCGGTCTTCCTCGGGTTTGTCGGTCACGAAGTGCCTCTTTCTGCGACGTCAGCCGCGGGGTTCTTGACCTCAGCCGGCAGCCAGGAACCGGCGGATGATGGGCGTCTGGCGCGCTTCTTCGAGCAGGAAGCAGTCATGGCCGTACGGCGCGTCGATCACGTGGGACTCGACCGGCTTGCCGAGCGCGCGGAGCGCGTCTTCGATGTCCTTCGACGCCACCGGCGGGTACAGCCAGTCGGAGCTGAACGCGATCAGCAGCGTCCGCGCCGCGATGGTTTCGAGCGCCCGCACGAGTGATCCCTCGCCGTGCTGCCGCGCGAGGTCGAAATACGTCAGCGCGCGCGACAGGTACAGATATGTGTTGGCGTCGAAGCGCTGGACGAACGAGTCGGCCTGGTGGCGCAGGTAGCTTTCGACCTCGAATTCCGGCTCGGTGATGGTGTACCGGATGTCGTCCGCGAACTGGAGTCGCCGGCCGAACTTCTCCTCCAGCGCCGGCGCGGAAAGGTACGTGATGTGGCCGACCATCCGTCCCACGCCCATGCCACCGTCCGGTGCGCTGCCCGTGCCGTAGTAGTGGCCGCCCTGCCAGGCCGGGTCGCGCATGATGGCGTCACGCGCGATCGAGTTCCAAGCCACGCCCTGCGGATGGAGGGCGTGTGTGCTGGCGATCGCCACGACGGCGTCCACCTGCTCGGGGTAGAGGATCGCCCACTCGATCGCCTGCATCCCGCCGAGCGATCCGCCGGCCACCGCCGCGAGCCGCTCGATGCCCAGCATGTCCAGGAAGGCGCGCTGTGTCCGTACCATGTCCGCCACGGTGATGACGGGAAAGTCTGACCCGTACGGCTTTCCGGTCTCCTGGTTGGTCGACGACGGCCCTGTGGTACCGCGGCAGCCACCGAGCAGGTTGGTGGCGACGACGAAGTAGCGGTCTGTGTCGAACGCCTTGCCGGGCCCGATCATCCCGTCCCACCAGCCGAGCCCTCTACCGGCCGTACCGTCACGGTCCTCCGCGGCGAACCCGTCGCGGGTACTCGCCTCGGGTGTTGTCTTCGACAGCCCCGCCGCGTGCGCGTCACCGCTCAGCGCGTGACAGACCAGGATGACGTTGTCTCGATCGGGTGACAGGACGCCGTAGGTCTCGTACGCCACGCGGATCGGGCCGAGCTCCCGCCCGCAGTCCAGCCGCACCGGTTTGGGCAGGTCAACGTACTGGGTCTCGACGATCCCGACCGAGCCGGTCCTAGCTGGCGCCACAGGCGTGATCGTAGCCAACATCATCGCCCCGGTGCTATTGTCTACCTCCCCAATAGGTAATGCTGGAAACTCGGCGAAGGGTGGGCATGAGAGATGACGACGGTCGACAACGGAGTTAACGTCCAGGCGCTGCTCGACGCGCGCAAGGTGCTGGCGGGCGCGCCCGAGGCCGCCCAGTTCACCTGGCGGGCCTCCTCGAAGTGGCAGAACGGCGTGCACAGCACGACGACGGTGGAGAAGTTCTTCGGCCTCGGGCAGGAGCAGGCCCACAAGTCCGAAGCGGTGTTCGACGCCGACCACCCCGAGGTCTTCGCGGCGGAGGACAACGGCATCACGCCCATCGAGTACCTCCTCGTCGGCCTGGCCGCCTGCCTGACGGCGGGTGTGGCGTCGGTCGCGCAGAACCGCGGGATCCAGCTGCGTTCGGTGGAGTCGACGGTCGAAGGCCAGCACGACATCCGCGGGATCCTCGGTGTCGACAGCGACGTCCGCAACGGCTTCAACGACATCAAGGTGACGTTCAAAATCGACGCGGACGCCTCGCCGCAGGACATCGAGGCGCTGGTCGCCCAGTCCCAGAAGCGTTCCGCCGTGTTCGACGCCCTCACCAACCCGACGAACGTCACCGTCGAGGTCGCCTGAGGGGATCGAGCCATCGAACACACCACCGTGGTGGTCATCGGGGCGGGCCACGCCGGCCTCGCCGCGAGCCACTTCCTCACCGAGCGGTCGATCGACCACGTCGTCCTCGAACGCGGCGAGGTGGCGAACTCCTGGCGCCGGGAGCGCTGGGAGTCCCTGCGACTGCTGACGCCCAACTGGCAGAGCCGCCTGCCCGGCCTCCCCTACGCGGGCGCGGACCCCGATGGGTACATGACGGCCGGCGAGGTGGTCGAGCTCGTCGACCGCTTCGCCGCCGTGTCGCGCGCGCCCGTCCGGACCGGTACGAACGTCACGTCGGTTAGCGGTGTCGACGGCGGCTACCACGTGACGACAAGCCGAGGTGAGATCCGCTGCCGCGCGGTGGTCATCGCGAGCGGCGCCTGCAACCAGCCGGCGGTGCCGCGGATCAGCGAGGCGGTACCGGCGTCCGTCGAGCAGGTGACCCCGCTGGAGTACCAGAGTCCCGCCAAGCTCGCGGACGGCGGCGTGCTCGTCGTGGGCGCTTCGGCGACCGGCGTACAGCTGGCGTCGGAGATCAGGGCGTCGGGCCGGCCGGTGACCCTCTCGGTGGGCGAGCACGTACGGCTGCCGCGCACCTACCGTGGTCGGGACATCCTGTGGTGGATGGACGCGTCTGGCGTGTGGGACCAGCGGTACGACGAGGTGGACGACCTCACCCGGGCCCGGCGCCTGCCCTCGCCGCAGCTCGTCGGCACGCCCGAGCGGGGCACCCTCGACCTCAACGCGCTCGCCGCGGCCGGTGTCGAGCTTGTGGGCCGCTGGGCGGCCGTGCGCGACGGCCGCGCACTGTTCTCCGGTGGCCTGCGCAACGTGTTCTCGCTCGCTGACCTGAAGATGGAGCGGCTGCTGGCCACGTTCGACGAGTGGGCACGCGCGCACGGACACGACGGCTCGCCCGAGCGTTTCGCGCCCACGCGCGTACCCGCATCCACGCGGCTCCAGCTCGACCTGGGCAGCGGCGAGATCCGCACGGTCGTATGGGCGACGGGCTTTCGCCCGGACTACCGGTGGCTCGACGTACCCGTCGTCGACCCGAAAGGGCAGCTGCGCCACGACGGCGGCGCGGTCGAAAGCCCCGGCCTGTACGCGCTCGGGCTGCCAGTGCTGCGGCGGCGCAAGTCCACCTTCATCCACGGCATCGAGGACGACGCCCGCGACGTGATCGCCCACCTCGCCGGCTACCTTGCCGTACGTCGATGACTTGGCTGATCGGCGCTGCTTCGGGCGGCCTAGAATCGCGCCCATGCCGTCGATCTCCGGGAGCCGCCGCGCCGCAGGTGACAGCTCGGCGGTTCCGCCCGGGTACGTGGAGGTCGACTTTGGTGCCGGGCCGCGGCTGCTGGAGGAATCCACGTCAGTGTTGAGCCTTAAACCCGCGGACGGCCTCGTCCCCGCGCAAGGAGCGGTCGATTGGTCGCCGTTGGAGGCTCTGCCGGACTGCCTCACCGTGGAGTGGTCCGGTCCCGAGCGTGGAATCGTCGACGCCGTGGCCGCCCACCCGGAATTCGCTTCCTGTACTGGGATGACGCCGCTGGTGACATCGACCTCGGCTCAACCCGCCTCAGCGAGGTGCGGCTGGAGGGTGCCGGGCTGCGGAGCCTGCGACTTCCCGACCAGATCGAGACGCTGCTACTGCGCAGGCCGCCGGCAACCTTGAACGTTCATGCCCCCAACGGCGGCCACCGGCTCGACCTGCGACTGTTTCCGTACGGGCCGGACGTCGTGATACCGGACGGCCTGCGCCGGGCGTCCAAGCTCTGGCTCTGGGTCGGGGGCGAGGTGTCGATGACCGTACTGGCGGCCATGACCGACCTGGAGGATCTGACGATCACGTTCGACGGTGCTCCCGGCGCCCTGACCGACCTGCGTGAGCTGGATCGGCACAGCCGGCTGCACAGCCTGCGCCTCGATGACGCCTTCGGGCTCGACCCGGCCAGCTTGCCGGAGCTGCGCTCGCTTCGTCATCTCGAACTCAACGGCACCAGACGCACGACCGCCGCCGCCGTGAAGGGCCGGTTCAAGGGCAGCGCGGTCACGGTGTCCGTCAGCGGCGCGAAGTCGCAGGCCTGGCTGGCGGCGCACATGGACAATCCGTTTCGCGACTGGGTGGAGGACTCCGAGGCGTATGGCCGCGCGGCATGCGCCGCCTACACACGCGCCATGAGCGCCGTCAACGCGATCCCTTCTGCCGCACCCGACCGGCTGGAGGCGGTCGAACGTACCCTGCGCGGCCTCGTCACCGACCTCAACACAGTGCACGACGAACACGGTCCAATTGAGACAGACGACCGCGAGCATGCCTGGTACGTCTTCGAAGAACTGGCCAACCGCCTTCAGGTACCCGCGCCGGAGGCGAGCAGGTGGTTCGACGAGGCTCGGCGATTCTGACCGAAAGCCTTTAGCGCTCCAGGGCGTCGAGTAGGTCTTGCAGGGCGCGGCAGGCGGTGGCGAAGCGTTCCGGGCCGATCAGCTCGCCCCAGCGCTCCTCGATCTCGGCGACCCGGTCCCCGCCGCCGCCAACGCTGCCCGCCCACGCGCCGTCGGGACGATGAGCTTTGCCCGCCCGTCCTGCGGATCCGGCTGCCGTTCGAGGTAGCCCAAGCGCTGGAGGTCGTTCACCAGCTCGGAGGTGGCGGCCAGGCTGAGCTGGGCGCGGGCGGCTAGCTCGGTGAGCCGGGCGCCGCCGTAGATGTTGCCGAAGATCTGTAGGTGCGGCTCGCGTAGGTCGCCGTACCCGGCCTCGCCGGCCGGGCTGAAGACCTCTGCCCGGAACTGGCGGAGCAGGCGGACCAGCAGCTGCCCGATGGCCGCCCGGTCGGCGGGCAGGTCGCTTGACGTCGGCATCCGAGCAGGATAATACTTCGGGTACCGAAGCTTCGGTTCCCGAAGTAAATTGGAGGCGGCCATGGCAACCGCGTCGACCGTCCGGACCCGGGTCGGTCCCCTGCACGTCGAGGTCGACGGTGACGGGCCGCCGGCGGTGTTGTGGCACAGCCTGTTCGTCGACTCGACCACCTGGGCCCGCCTGCGCCCGGCGCTTGCCGCGCGGCGCACGCTGATCCTCGTAGACGGCCCTGGTCACGGCCACAGTGGACGGCCGCCGGGCCCGTTCACCATGTCCGACTGCGCTGACGCCGCCGCCGAGGTCCTCGCTTCCCTTGCCGTGACCGGACCGGTGGACTGGCTCGGCAATGCCTGGGGCGGCCACGTCGGGGTGACCTTCGCGGCCGAGCGCCCGGAGGCGTGCCGCAGCCTGCTCACCATCGCCACGCCGATCCACGCCCTGCCCGCCTCAGACCGCCGTTCCGTGCGCCTGGCCTATGTCCTGCACCGCCTGGCCGGCCCGCGCGCGGTGGCCGGCCCGCTCACGGACGCGC
The DNA here is from genome assembly GCF_011764545.1 of Phytohabitans flavus. Taxonomy (GTDB): domain Bacteria; phylum Actinomycetota; class Actinomycetes; order Mycobacteriales; family Micromonosporaceae; genus Phytohabitans; species Phytohabitans flavus. The sequence goes on from NZ_AP022870.1 coordinate 4,806,052, forward strand.
TGCTGGGCCGGGCCCTACGCCGCGCCGACCTGGCCGCCGCGACCGCCGCAAGCTCGTCGTTCATCCGCGCCGACCGGCGCGGCATGCGCCAGGCGATCCGCTCGATCAGCCTCGACCGCGCCGACGCCACAGCCCTCCTGCCCGCGATAAAGGCGCCGACTCTGATGGCCACGGGCGCCGACGACGCGATGTGTACCCCCGCCGACACCGCGACCTGGGCCGCCCAGGTGCAGTCGGGCCACCATGTCGTACTGAGCGGAGCCGGCCACCTCGCTCCCCTCTTCGACCCGCGCACCTCGACCGTGATCACCGACTTCTGGCAACAAACCGGCCGGTAGCGGTCACCGGGCGGTCGATGGTTCGATCGTCGGGTGACGGTTGTGGCCATGCGCCGGTGGCGGGTGCGTGGCGCGCTGGCCCCGGCGGCGGCCGCCGCGGTGACGGCGGCGTTGCTGGCGCTCTCCTTGGCTGGTCCGGACCGCGGGCCGGTGGCCTGGCCGCTCGGTGTACCACTGCTCGTCGCCGGCCTGGCCGCGTTGCGTTGGCGGCACACCCGGCCCGGCGCGGTGCTGGCGTTCACGGTCGCCGTGGCTTCGGCGTACTACCTCGCGGGTTTCCGCCAGGGCCGGAAGTGGTGCCGTTCGTCGTGGCGCTCTTCGCCGTCGCCGCCTCCGGCCGGCGGCTGCTCGCGGTGGCCGCGGTGGTCGGGGCTTGCCTTGTCTCCGGCTCGGCCGACTTGGTCCGCGGCGACCCGGAGGAGCTCGCCGACCTGTTCGGGGTCGCCGGCACGCTGGCGGCGGTCGTCGCGGCCGGCGAGGCGCACCGCGCCCGGCGGGCGTTCCTGGAGCAGAGCCGGCAGCGGGCGGTCGAGGGCGAGCGGCTGCGGATCGCGCGGGAGCTACACGACGCGGTGAGCCACCATCTGGCGGTGATCAACCTACAGGCCGAGGCGGCGCTCGCCCGGTACGCGAGCCGTCCGGAGTTTGCCCTGACCGCGCTCTCCACGATCAGCGAGGCCAGCCGGGAGGCGCTCGGCGACATCCGCGCCACACTCGGCGCGGTCCGCGCGGCCGGATCCGTCGCGGTGGAGCCGGCGCTGTCGCTGGCTGACCTGCCCGGGCTCGCCGCGCGCGTCCGGGCGACCGGCGCCGAGGTGACGGTCACCCTGCCAGATCCGCCCGCCGCGCTGCCCGCCGCCGTCGAACGCGCCGTCGTGCGCATCGCCCAGGAGGCGTTGACCAACGCCGCGCGCCACGCCAGGCCGCGGCAGTTGCGGCTGACCATCGGGTACGAGCCGGGGCAGGTGCTGCTCGACGTGACCAACGACGGCGCGGCCACGACGGTCCCACGGCAGGGCAGCGGGATACCCGGCATGCGGCAGCGCGCCGAGGCGCTCGGCGGTGAGCTGCGCGCCGAACCGCTGGGGACGGCCGGTTCGCGGTACAAGCGCGCCTGCCGCTCGGCGGTGGCCGGTGATCCGCGTCCTCGTCGCCGACGACCAGGTGCTGGTCCGGGCCGGCCTGCGGGTGATCCTCGACGAGCCGGACATGCGGCTTGTCGCCGAGGCCGGCACCGGGGAGCAGGCGGTGGAGCTCATTCGCGTTCACCGGCCCGACGTGGTGCTGATGGACGTGCGCATGCCCGAGCTCGACGGGCTCGCCGCCACCCGCCGGATCGCCGCCGACCCAGCACTGGACGCGGTCCGGGTCGTCGTGCTGACCACCTACGACCTCGACGCGTACGTCTACGAGGCGCTCCGCGCCGGCGCCAGCGGCTTCCTGCTCAAGGATGCCGGCCACGCCGAGATCGTCACCGCCGTCCGGGCGGTCGCGGGCGGCGGCGCTCTGCTGTCCCCGGCCGTGACCAGGCGGCTGATCGACGAGTTCGCGGCACGGCCACCGCGGCAGGTCGACGGCACCGGGCTGGACCGGCTCACCGAGCGGGAGCACCAGGTGCTGCTGCTCGTCGCGGCGGGGCTCAACAACGACGAGGTCGGCGCCCGGCTCGGGATGAGCCCCGCGACCGCCAAGACGCACGTCACCCGCATCCAGGCGAAGCTCGGCGCGCGCGACCGGGTACAGCTCGTGGTGCTCGCCTACGAGACGCGGCTGGTCCAGCCCGGATGGCTGGTCTGACCCGCTGAGGGTGTCAGGGTCGGCGTACGCGGTTCGCGTACGGCGCGACCATCCGCCGGCACGAGGCCGCGGCCCGGCACGCCGAACAGGATCGCCACATGAGCGATTTCCGAACCTCGCTGGCCCGCGCCTGCCTCGTCGCCGGCCCCGCGCTGCTGGCCGCGTCGACGTTCTTCTGGACCGACGGCCGGTCCGGCCCCACCGGTGGCACGCTGCTGGTACTGGCCATGCCACTGTGGACATACGGCATCGTCGCCCTGCTCGACGGGATGCGCGCGACCCTGCCCCGGTACGCGGCCGCTGTGCTCCTGCTGACCCTCTTCGGCGCGATGGGCGGCGCCGCCTTCGGCTTCCAGGGCTTCTTCGAATCGGTACACGGCATGGACAAGCAGGCCGCGCTGGCCGCCCTGGACGAGCACCCGGTCACCGCGGGGATCCTGTTGTGGGGACTTGGCCCACTGTTCCCCGCCGCACTGTTCACGCTCGGCGCCGGCCTGCTCCGGACCCGCCAGCTGCCGAGGGCGGCGGCCCTGCTCATGTGCGCCGGCGGGCTTCTGTTCCCCCTCAGCCGTATCCCCCGCCTGGAGTGGGTCGCCCACCTCGTAGACCTGGTCCTGCTCCTGCCGTTCCTGGTAGCCGCGCTCGGAAACTTCGCCACGACCGGAAAAACTGAGCTGCACGAAGCTCAGGGACGGACGAGCCCCGCCTCGTAACCGAGGATCACAGCCTGGACCCGGTCGCGGAGGCCGAGCTTCGACAGGATGCGGCCGATGTGGGTCTTGACCGTGCCTTCGGAGAGGTGGAGTTCGAGGGCGATCTCGGCATTTGAGCGGCCCAGCGCGATAAGCGTCAGCACCTCCAGCTCCCGGGGCGTCAGCGCGGCCAGCCGACCGGTGGGCGGGGCGGGGCGGGGCGGACGAGACGAAGTGGGCGATCAGCCGGCGGGTCACGGTCGGTGCCGCGACCGCCTCGCCGGAGACCACCACCCGTACCGCCGCCACGAGGTCGACCGCGAGCGTGTCCTTGAGCAGGAAGCCGTTGGCACCGGCGCGGAGCCCGGAGAAGACGTACTCGTCGAGGTCGAACGTGGTCAGGATCAGCACCTTCGGCGGCGCGGGCAGCGCGCGTACCCGCCGGGTCGCCTCGATGCCGTCGACGCCGGGCATGCGGATGTCCATGAGTACCACGTCGGGTTTCACGCGGGCGACCACGTCGAGGGCCGCGGCGCCGTCGCCGGCCTCGCCCACGACGTCGATGTCGCCGGTCTCGTCCAGGATCATCCGGAAGCCGGTGCGGACCAGCGCCTGGTCGTCGACGAGCACGACCCGGATGCTCACGCGGGTGCCCGCAACGGCAGTACCGCCCGCACCACGAAACCGCCCGCCTCGCCGGGGCCGGCCGACCAACGGCCGCCCAGCAGCGAGATCCGCTCGGCGATCCCCCGCAGCCCGTTGCCCTCGGACGAAGGCGTCGCGGACGCGGCTCCGTCGTCCGATACCTCGATCGAGAGCGAGTCCTGGTCGAAGCCGAGCCGGACCACCGCCCGCGCCCCGGATCCGGCGTGTTTGATCGTGTTGGTGAGTGCCTCCTGCGTGATCCGGTACGCGGAGAGGTCGACCGTAGTCGGCAGCGGCACCGGCGCCCCGTCCACGGTGAAGGTGACCGGCGTGCCCGCCGCGCGTACCCGATCGACGAGGTCCGGCAGCGCGGCGACGCCGGGCTGCGGGCCAGCTGGGGTCCCTCGGCGGGGTCGTCGCGGACGATCTCCAGGAGCCGGCGCATCTCGGCGAGCGACGCGCGGCCCGTGGTGATCACGTTGTCCAGCGCGGCGGCTGTGCGGTCCGGATGGCGCTGGAGCGCGGCGGCGCCGCCCTGTGCCTGCACGACCATCACCGACAGGCCGTGCGCGACGACGTCGTGCAGCTCGCGGGTGATGCGGGCCCGCTCGGCGGCGGTGGCCAGCGCGACCCGCTGGTGCTGCTCCCGCTCCAGGTCTTCGGCCCGTTTCACCAGCGTGCGCAGGTGCAGGCGGCGGCTGCGCACGCTGTCGCCGATCGCGAACGCCAGGCCGAGCATCAGCAGCACGACGATCGTCTGCCCGACGGCCGCACCGACGAGATCGCCGAAGGTCGGCGCCGACGGCTCCGGTTTGTCCAGGATGGGCGCGCCCGGCTTGAAGTACGCCTCCTCGGCCAGCCTGGCCTTCTCGCCCGTGGTCACGCCGAGGTCCGGCCGTGACTCGCCCCGGACCGGCACCGTCACGAGCTGCACCGCGGTGAGCAGGCAGGCCGCGACAAGCACCCCGCCGAAGACGAACGCCGAGCGCCGCCGGGGTGGGCGCTGGCCAGCGTGTACAGGGCCAGGGGCACGGCGAGGTCGAGCAGGATCGGATGGGCGGTGGGGTCGGCGTGGTGCCCGACCGCGCCGAGGCAGGCAAGGACGACGGCGGTCACCGTACGCCACCGGCGGATCGCGACCGCGACGGCCATCAGCAGGGGCAACAGCAGCCACACCGGCGATGCCGCCTCCTGCTGCTCGATCGTGACGACGAGCAGCACGACCGCCACGACGGCATCGAGCAGCGCCCACCGCCACACCGACGGGACACGCAGTCGGCGCAGGTCAGCGACGTGGAACACCACTTCATCGTAGGGCCGCCGGCGGCTGGTGGCGTCTTACCGTGGTCGTACGCCACGACCCGACCCGGGTGGTACGGCGGGCGGCGAAAACCGGCCCGTGCGGGGACGAAAACGCATCCCGTACCGGCGACCGTCTTGTGCCATGAGGACCCTTTCCCTACTGCTCGTCACGTGCGGTCTGCTCGCGGGCTGCGGACTGACCGGCGCCAGCGACGCGGCCGAGCCGTCGCCGACCGCGATGGCGGACGCCGAGATCCTGTCCATCGGCAAGGAGGTGGCCACCTGCATCCGGTCCAACGGCGTACCGGAGTTCCCCGACCCGTACGTGGAGGAGGGCCATCTCCTGCTGCCCGACCAGGTGGAGCAGGACATCGAGGCGAAGTACCCGGAGGACGTGCTGGAACGGGCCCTGGCGGCGTGCCAGTCGATCATGGATCGGCTGCCCGAGTCGGCGCTCAAGAGCGACGGCGGCGGTGAGTCCACCGGCGAACCGGGGCCGCCCACGGCCGAGGACGTGGACGCGCTGCGCAAGTTCGCCCAGTGCATGCGCGACAACGGCGTGCCGGACTGGCCTGACCCGAAGGCGGACGGGTCGTTCCCGCTGGCCGGGTCGCCGATCGAGACGGAGGGCAAGTCACCGCGGATTATCGCGGGCTTCGACGCCTGCGGAAAGCACTACGACGGAAAGCTGGCCTTCTCGTGAGGCGGGCGTTCGGCGCCGCCGCGGCGGTCACACTGGCCGCCGCGGGCATCGCCACGGGGTATGCCGTGGTGACCCAGCCTCGGGCGGCCAGCAGCACGGATCCGGTGCCCACCGGTACCGCGCCGGTGACCCGGGGCTCGGTGAGCCAGCGGGTGCGGATCCCCGGCACGTACGGCTTCGACGGGTCCTACTCGGTCGTGCACCAGGGCCCGCTGGGCATCCTGACCCGCGCCGCCGCACCGGGCTCCACAGTGGATCGCGGTGCTGAGCTGTACACAGTGGACGGCAGGCCGGCGCGGCTGCTCTTCGGGGCCACGCCGGCGTACCGGGCGTTCGAGTCCGGCATGACCGACGGCCCCGACGTCAAGCAACTGGAGCGCAACCTCGTCGAGCTCGGGCTCGACCCCGGCGTCGGATCACAGTGGACAACCACTTCTCCGCCGCCACGGCGGCCGCGATCCGCCGCTGGGAGACGGCGTGGGGCGTGCCGGCCGGGCGCCGGACCGGAGCGCTGGCGCTGGGCCAGGTCGTATTCCTGCCGGGCGCGCTGCGGGTGGGCGAGGCAGCCGCCACGGTCGGCACGGCGGTCGGCCCGAACCAGCCGGTGCTCGCCGCCACCTCGACCACCAGGGTCGTCACCGCGCCGGTCACCGCCGACCGGCAGGGCTCGGTGAAGGTGGGCGACCCGGTGACGGTCACGCTGCCCGGCGCCAAACCGCTGGACGGTACGGTGCTCCGGATCGGCCGCGTCGCCACCACCCCGCAGGAGACTGGCGACGGGCGCCCGGCCGGCCCGGCCACCGTGACCGTGGTGATCACGGTGCCGCGCGGCGCGCCAGACCTGGACCAGGCCCCCGCGCAGGTGTCGATCGCGACCGCCGTACGCGAGGACGTGCTGCTCGTACCGATCGCGGCCCTGCTGGCGAAGCCGGGCGGCGGCTACCGGCTGCGGCTCTCCACCGGCGCGTACGCGGACGTCGACCCCGGCATCTTCGACGACGCCACGGGCAAGGTCGAGGTGGCCGGCGGGCTCACGGTGGGCGACCTCGTGGAGGTGCCGGAGTGACGCCGGTGCTGGAGCTCGCGGACGTGCACAAGCGGTACCCGGGCAGCCCGCCCGTCGACTCTATCCGCGGCGTCACGCTCACCATCCACAGTGGAGAGCTGGTGGCCGTGGTCGGCCCGTCCGGCTCGGGCAAGACCACACTGCTCAACCTCGCGGCCGGCCTCGACCGGCCCACCTCCGGCTCGGTGCGCATCGCCGGCCAGGCAATCGAGCGCCTCTCCGACCGGCGGTTGTCCGGCCTGCGCGCGTACCGGCTCGGTGTGGTGTTCCAGCAGTTCTTCCTGCTCGACCACGCGACCGCCCGGGACAACGTCGCCGCCGGGCTGCTCTACCGAGGGGTTCCGGCGGGACAGCGCCGCCGCGCCGCCGACGAGACGCTGGAGCGGGTCGGGCTCGCACACCGGGCCGGGCACGAGGCGCGCAAGCTCTCCGGCGGCGAACGGCAGCGGGTGGCGATCGCGCGGGCGCTGGTGGGACGGCCGGCGGTCGTACTCGCCGATGAGCCCACCGGCAACCTCGACTCGGCCACCGGCGCGGAGATCCTGGCGTTGCTGCGCGAGCTGAACGCGGCCGGCACGACCCTCGTCGTCATCACGCACGACTCCGACGTGGCGGCCGCGATGCGGCGCCGGATCGAGCTGCGCGACGGGTACGTGGTCCGGGACGTGCTGGGGAGTGGCGCGTGAACCCGTACTCCAAGCTCCGCGCGGCCGACCTCCTGCCGGTCGCCACGGTCGGCCTGCGCAACCGTCCCGCTCGGGCCGCGCTCTCCGTACTGGGCGTCGCGATCGGAATCGCCGCGGTCGTGGCGGTGCTCGGCATCACCCGGTCCAGCCAGGCCGACGTGCTGGCCCGCATCGACCGGCTCGGCACCAACCTGCTGACCGTCGTAAACGGCCGGGCCATCGGCGGCCAAGAGGCACAACTACCGCAGACCGCACCGGCGTCGATCGCGCGTACCGAGGCGGTGCTCGCGACCGCACCCACCGCGGAGCTGGACCGGGCGGCGGTGTACCGCAGCGACCGCATGCCCGCCTACTCCGGGGCGGCCTCGCCGTGCGCGCCTGCGACGAGCGGCTACTGTCCACACTGGACGCCACGCTGGCGCACGGCGCGTTCCTCAACGCGGCCACCTCACGCTATCCGGCGGCCGTGCTCGGGTACGAGGCGGCGCGCGCGCTCGGCATCGGCACGGTCACCGGCGAGCCGAGGATCTGGCTGGGCGGCCGGTGGTACGCGGTGATCGGCATCCTCCACCCGGTCGAGCTCGCTCCGGAAATCGACCGGGCCGCGCTGATCGGCTTCGAGATGGCGGCCGAGGACTTCCGGTACGACGGCCATCCGAGCCGCATCTACGTGCGGGCGGATACGGCGAGCACCGCCGAGGTGGCCCGGATGCTGCCCCGCGCCACCGATCCGGAGTCCCCGGCCAAGTCGACGTCAGCCGCCCCTCAGACGCACTCTCCGCCCGGCTCGTGGTCGGCGACACGATCTCCGCGCTCTTCCTCGGCCTGGGCGCGGTGGGCCTGCTGATCGGCGGCATCGGCATCGCCAACGTCATGATTATCTCGGTACTGGAACGCCGCAACGAGATCGGCCTACGCCGAGCACTCGGCGCGGCCCGCCGGCACGTGGCAGCCCAGTTCGTGGTCGAGTCGCTCCTGCTCGGCACCGCGGGCGGCGCGGCTGGGGTGCTGCTGGGCGCGCTAGCCACGTACCTGCTGGCCTACCAACGCGGCTGGCAACCGCTGATCCCACCACTCGCCGTCGGCGCCGGCCTCGTCGCGGCAATCACGATCGGCGCGGTGGCCGGCCTCTACCCAGCCCTCCGGGCCGCCCGCCTGGCCCCGACCGACGCCCTACGCACAAGCTGAGAGCCATCTGTCCACTTTAGAGAGCTACCGCGATGTCCGCGGCCTCACCCCGGCCACGCCGGCCGGCTTTGGTTGTGAACCGCGGAGGGTGAGGCCGCGGGAGCAGCGGTCCGGACCACCGCGGACATCGCGGTAGCTCAAATCTCCATAGTGGACTGAATCCACCGAGAGAGCCGCGGACAGACCTTGACCCTACGACGGCGGTCTCGTCCGGCCTGGTGGGTCGTTTCGGTAGCGGCCGGGTGGGATGCCGTACTCGCGCTTGAACGCGTTTGAGAAGGCGAACTGTGAGCTGTAGCCCACCAAGCGGGATACCGCGTCCAGCGGCAGGTCGGACTCGCGCAGTAGCCGTGCGGCGCGGGTCATGCGCCACCAGGTGAGGTACGACAGCGGGGGCTGGCCGACGGTCGTGGTGAAGCGCCGGGCGAAGGCGGCGCGGGACAGCGCGGCCTTCCCGGCGAGTGCGTCCACTGTCCACGGTGCGTCGGGCTGGCGGTGGATGGCGTCGAGCGCGGCGCTGACCGCAGTGTCGTGGAGGGCGGCGGCCCAGCCGGTGCGCGGCGAGCCGTGTGGCTGGGTGCTGTACCAGGCGCGCAGGATGTGCAGCAGCAGGATGTCGAGCAGTGCCGGCACCATCGCGTCCGCACCGTGCTGCCGTGTCTCCAGCTCGGCGCCGAGCAGGTCCACGGCGGTACGCAGGCCGTGGTGCCGGGCGGGCAGGTGTAGGACCTCGGGCAGCGCGGCCACCAGCGGGTGCGGGCGGCTCTGGTCCATCCGGTACATGCCGCAGATGAGCACCGCCGGGCTGGCGGTCGCCCCGTCCGCTGGCGTGTCCGGGCCGAGCAGGACGGGCCGCTCGGGTGGCCAGTCGTCGAAGTCGTGCCCGTCGTCGAGGTCGAGCAGCGCCGTGTGCGGGCTGTCGGCCAAGGCGTGACCCCGGCCGCGCGGCAGCAGCACGACGTCGCCGACGCCCAGCGCGAGTGGCTCCCCGGCCGGCGGGATCAGCCAGCAGCCGCCCTGGAGCACGACGTGGAACCCGGCGCCGGGCACCGGCGGGTACCGGCGACCCCACGGCGCCCGGCACTCCACCCGGAACGACCGCGGCTGGCCCGTGCGCATCGCTGCGACGGCCGGGCTCAGCAGATCCATGTCGCCACCCTATCCAGCGTCTCGCCGTGAATCGGCTGCGAGACGATCGCGTATAGCTTGCGGCGTTCCGCGCATTGATGCGCTCGGGCGGTGATCCCTACGGTCAGAGGCATGACTGCTATCGGGATCATCGTCGGCAGCACCCGGCCGGGCGGCGTCGGCACGGACGTCGGGCGCTGGGTGCACGAGATCGCGTCGCTTCGCGGCGACGCCACGTTCGAGCTCCTGGATCTGCGCGAGTTCGACCTACCGCTGCTCGACGAGCCGGTGCCCGCCGCCGCGGCATCCGGTGCCTACAGCAAGCCGCACACCCGCCGCTGGGCGGAAAAGGTGGCCTCGTTCGACGGCTATGTGTTCGTCACGCCGGAGTACAACCACTCCGTCCCGGCCGCGCTGAAGAACGCGATCGACTACCTCTACCCCGAGTGGCACCACAAAGCTGCCGGGTTCGTGGGGTACGGGGTTGACGGCGGTGTGCGCGCCATGGAGCACCTGCGGCAGGTGATGGGCCAGATCCGGATAGCCGCGGTCAGCGCTTATGTGCCGCTGTCGCTGTACACCGACTTCGTCGAGTTCGCCAAGTTTTCCCCCGCGCCCCAGCGCGCCGAAGCCGTCGGCACGATGCTGGCGGACCTGATCGCGTGGAGCGACGCACTGCGCGCCGTACGGTCCGGCGGGCCGCGTGTGGAAGATTGACGGCGTGAGCGAGCTCGATGGCGTCCGGCTGCGGCTCGATCGCATCCGGGACGCGGTGGACGTGATCGACCCCGTGTTCCTCGATACGCCGGCGTTGCCGGCCGCGTCGCTCGGTGAGCTGCTCGGGTGTTCGCTGACGCTCAAGGTCGAGACGCTCAACCCGGTCCGCTGCTTCAAGGGGCGGGGCACGGAGACCGTGGCCGCGCAGGCCCGAGCGGCGGGCGTGTCGCGGATGGTCTGCGCGAGTGCCGGCAACCTGGGACAGGCCCTGGCATACAGCGGTGCCCGCCACGGCATCGCGGTCACCGTCGTCGCGGGCCACACCGCCAGCCCGCTCAAGCTGCGCCAGATCGCCAGCCTCGGCGCGACCGTCGAGCTCGCGGGCAAGGACATCGAGGATGCCCGCATCCGCGCGCGGGAGCTGGTCGCCGAGCAAGGGGCGTACCTCGTGGAGGACAGCCTCGACCTCGCGACGTGTGAGGGTGCGGCCACCGCCGGTCTGGAGCTGCTGCGGGACGTCCCGGGGCTGGACGTCGTGCTCGTCGCGCTGGGCGGCGGCGCGCTGGCCAGCGGCGTCGGCTACGTCGCGCGCGCACTCGGCGGCGGCGTGGAGGTGATCGGCATCCAGCCGCTGGGCGCGCCCGCGATGGCGCGCTCGTGGCAGCGGCGGACGGTGGTCGAGACCGACTCCATCGACACGATCGCCGACGGCGTGGCGGGACGCTGCCCGATTCCAGAGGTACTCGAAGATCTGCTGGTCGTGCTCGACGGCGTGGCACTCGTCCGGGAGGAATCGATCAAGGACGGCATGCGCCTGCTCTACGAGCACGCCGGTCTCGTCGTCGAGCCCTCGGCCGCCCTTGGCATCGCCGCGCTGCTGGAAGAACCCGAGCGGTTCGCGGGGCGGCGCGTGGCCACGATCATCTGCGGCAGCAACGTGGTCCCGGCCGACCACGCACGCTGGGTGCTCGAAGCTGTGGCGCAGGGCGCGGCCAGGGTTAGCCGAGGAACGACAGCAGCCGCGCGGTGAGTTCGGCCGGCTGCTCCTCGAAGATCCAGTGACCGGAGTCCTCGATGACACCGCCGCTCACCGTCGTGGCGTATTGGGCGGCCTGGCTTGGTACCGCCTCCGCGAGGCTGGCGCGGGCGCCGAGGGCGAGCACCGGCATGGCGAGTTTCGTCTTGGCGTACTCGGCGTTGTCGGCGATGTCCTGCGGGAAGGCCCGGAAGTATTCGAAGCTGGCCCGCAGGTGAGCGTCATCCCGCAGGTGCCGGGCGTACTCGTCGACAGCGTCGCCGCCGATGCTGGTGCCCTGGACCCGCATCGAATCGGTGAACCGCTCCACCCAAAGGGCCTCCCGACCGCTCACGAGCTGTTCGGGCAGCCCGTTCGGGAGGCTGAAGAAGCCGAAGTTCCACGCGCCCGGCCCGTGCGGTGTCAGTGACGGCGCCTGGTACAGGCTCTGGTCCGGGATGGGCGCCTCGGTGAGCACGAGCTTGCTCACCTGGTCGTGGTAGGCGGCGGCGTACGCGTAGGCGACCATCGTGCCGATGTCATGGCCGACCAGGCTGACCTCGCGTTCCAAGCCAAGCTGCCCGAGCAGGCCGTACACGTCGCTGGCGAGTGTCTTCTTGTCGTAGCCACCGGCCGGGGCGTCACTGCCGCCGGCGCCCCGCAGGTCGGGCGCGATCACCGTGTAGTGCTTGGCGAGCTCCGGCAGCACCTTCCGCCACATGTACCACGTTTGCGGATAGCCGTGCAGCAGCACCAACGTGCTGCCCCGACCCCCGCGGATGTAGTTGATCGTGACGTCGCCGACCCGTGCGGTCTGCTCGGTGAACGACTCCGGAACCCGCTCGCCACTCATACGCGTGGGCTACCCGCCTCCGGGACCGATACACCTCCTTACCCAGAGATACGCAAAGGGTCATTTGCACAAACGCTTCTTTGCCGATAGCGTCCCGGGCGTGACAACCGCTACCGACGTCGACGACTTGGACGCCGTCTTCGCCGCCCTCAGCCACCGGACCCGCCGGGCGATCGTCACCCGGCTCGCACAGGGCGACGCGACCGTGGGCGAGCTGGCCGAGCCGTTCGACCTGACGCCCCAGGCCATCTCCCACCACGTGGGCATCCTTCGGCGCTGCCGGCTGGTCCTCCAGCGGGTGGACGGCCAGCGACGACCGTGCCGGCTGAACACGGAGCGCATGCTCGAGCTGAGCGGCTGGATCACCGAGCAGCAGCGCGAGTGGGAGTCGCGCCTCGACCGGCTCGAGGAGCACCTGGCGTCGGTGCGGGCGAAGCGGGCATGACGGCCGACGTCAGCCTCCACGGCGACCAGCTGATCGCCGCCCGCTACCTCGACGCCGAGCCCGCGCTCGTGTGGGAGGCGTTCACCACGCCGGAGCACCTGGCCGCGTTCTGGGGTGGCCACCACGCCACAGTCCCGCCCGAGTCGGTGGCCGTCGACCTCCGGGTCGGCGGGACGTTCGAGCTGGAGACCCAGGGCGCCGACGGCAGCAGGCGCCCGCTGCGCTTCCGGTACGACGTGGTCGAGCCACCCACGCGCCTGGTGCTGGGCGAGTCGCGCTCAGGCATCACGACCGAGATCCGCCTCGCGCCGACCGGCACCGGTACCACCGTGGTGGTCCACCAGCGGCGACTGCCGCCCGAGCTGCGCAGCGAGCAGGCCCGCACCGGTCTCGGCGGGATCCTCGACCGCCTCCACGACGTTGTCGTGGAGCTAGCCAACAACACAACCAACCAGGAGAAGTAGATGAGCACGCAGGAGCAGGTCGTCCACCGGTACATGGACGGCTTCCGGCGCAGCGACCACGACACAATCCTCGGCTGCCTCACCGACGACGTCGTCTGGACGATCCACGGCTTCCGCACCACTGAGGGCAAGGCCGAGTTCGACAGCGAGATCGAAAACCCCGCGTTCGAAGGCAGCCCCGAGCTCGCCGTCGAACGCACCATCGAGGCCGGCGACGTCGTCGTGGTCACCGGCACAGGCGTCGGACATCACCGCGAGAATGGCCGCTTCAGGTTCGCGTACAACGACCTGTTCACCTTCCGGGACGGCCTCATCGCCCAGGTCGACTCCTACGTCATCCCCCTCCCCTAACCGGGTTTCCAGACAAGTTCAAAGACGGAGATTTGGGCTACCGCGACGTCCGCGGTGGTCCAGACCGCTGCTCCCGCGGCCTCACCCTCCGCGGTTGGCAAGCTCACCCCAGGTCGTGGTCGGCCGACCGCGACCTTCGCTGCCGCGTCCGCGCTCCGGCCCAACCTTTGACCTAGCTCGGCGGTTGGGCGGGGTCCGCCCAAAGGCAGACATGTCCCAAAGGGCGCTCGGTTTTGCCTTGATCGACGCTACGACGGGCGCCGTCTGGTAGATCGTGGTACTTAGTTGCCCCTGGAGGGCAGTTGGATACCACGATCTCTCGCGTGCACCAACCTATTGACCCGACTCCAGAGGTCTCTCCACCAGCTCCGCGAGGTGGCCCTGGTAGTTCGGGCAGGTCGCGATGTCCTCGTGCGAGCAGTTCAGCCCGGCCTCGAGCAGGTCGAGTGCCGACCGCAGTGCCGCCATCCTCGCCTGTAGCGCGCGTTGGTTGCGGCGCAGCACGTCCTTGCGGGCGGCCGGGTCGCGCGCGGCGAGGAACGCCCGGATGTCCGGCAGCGGCAGGCCGGCCTGCTTCGCGCGCACGATCGACGCCACCCGGAACATGTCGTCGCGGGTGTAGCGGCGCCGGCCGCCCTCGACGCGGGCGGGGCGGAGCAGGCCCACCGACTCCCAGTGCCGCAGCACGTGCGCCGGCAGGCCGAAGTGGTCGGCCACCTCGCCGATCGTCATCGGACTTGACTTCATGTCGACATTAAGTCCGACCATGGCGGGCATGTCCAGCCTGCTTGCTGTCCTCGATGCCGTCGACGCGCAGCCCATGTCCGTCAAGCTGCGCGCACGTTCCTACGAGTTGCTCGGCGACCTCACCGGCCGAACCGTGCTCGACGCCGGCTGCGGCGGTGGCCGCGCGGTCGCCGAGCTGGCCGAGCACGGTGCCCGCGCGGTCGGCGTCGACCTCGACCCCGAGATGATCGCCGTGGCCCGAAAGCGCTGGCCGGCCGGTGAGTTCCACGTCGGCGACGCCTGCGAGCTGCCGCTCGAGACCAAGTCGGCTTCCTACTACCGCGCCGACAAGGTGTTGCACACGCTCGACGACCCGGCGCGAGCCGTGGCCGAGGCCCGCCGGGTGCTCGCGCCGGGCGGCCGGGCCGTGCTGCTCGGCCAGGACTGGGACACGATCGCCATCGACTCGGACGAGCCGGAGGCCACGCGCCGGCTGGTACACGCGAAGGCGGACTCGCTCCCGTCGCCGCGCGTCGCCCGGAGGTACCGCAACCTGCTGCTCGACGCCGGGTTCACCGACCCGGTCGTCGAGGTGCACACGGCTGTGTTCACCGACGACACCGCACTCGCCGTGCTGCACCGGATCACCGACGAGCAGAGCTGGCTCGCCGAGCAGGCCGAGCGCGCCCGCACCAACCGCATCTTCGTCGCGATACCGATCTTCCTGGTCGCCGCCCAGGGCTAGCGTCAGCGCCACTGGAGGCGCTGGCGGAGCAGGTCGATCTCGGCCGGGTTCGTCGCCAGCGCCAAGGCCCGCTCGTCCTCAGCGCGGGCGGCATCGGTGTGGCCGGTCGCGCGGAGGAGCTCGGCGCGGGTGGCGTGGTACAGGTGGTAGCCCTCCAACGCGCCGGCGAGCTGATCGAGCTCGGCCAGGGCGGACCGCGGGCTGTCGGCGTAGCGCAGCGCGACGGCCCGGTGCAGGCGGGTGATCGGCGACGGCTGTACACCGAGCAGCATCGTGTAGAGGACGAGGATCTGCGGCCAGTCGGTGTCCTGCCACCGCCTCGCTTCGGCGTGCACGGCGACGATCGCGGCCTGGAGCTGGTACGGCGCGGGCCTGCGCTGGGCGGCGGCACGGGCGATCAGCCGGCCCGCGTCCTCGATCGCCGCGTGGTCCCACAGTGAGCGGTCCTGGTCCTGGAGTTGGATGATGCCGCCCCGCTCGTCGAAACGGGCGGCGGCGCGGGCCTGATGCAGGCGGATCAGCGCCAGCAGTCCCATGACCTCGGGTTCGGTGGGCATCAGGCGGTGCAGCAGGGTGGCCAGGAACTCGGCCTCGTCGGCCAGGTCGCGGTCGTGCGACGCCTCGCCGGTGGTGGTCAGATACCCCTCGTTGAACAGCAGGTAGATGACCGCCAGGACCTCGCCGAGGCGATCGGCGAGTTCGTCCGGGTCGGGGACCCGGTACGGGATGCCAGCTTCGGTGATCTTGCGTTTGGCACGGGTGATCCGCTGGCCGACCGTCGACTCCGGCACCAGGAACGCCCGCGCGATCTGCGCCGTGGTCAGGCCGCACACCGCGCGCAGCGTGAGCGCGATCTGGCCGGTGCGGGGCAGGGCCGGGTGGCAGCAGGTGAACAGCAGCCGCAGCCGGTCGTCCGGCTCCGGCTGGGTCGGCCACTGGAGCAGCGCCAGCTTGCTGCGGTACCGGGCCTCCCGCTTGAGCAGGTCCAGCCCACGGCGGCGCGCCACGGTGAAGAGCCACGCGTCCGGCCGGTCCGGGATCCCCTCGGCCGGCCAGTGCGCCATCGCCGCCTCGACCGCGTCCTGGACAAGGTCTTCGGCCGTGGCGAAGTCCCCGGTCAGGCTCACCAGGGCGGCGGCGAGGCGGCCCGCGTGATCACGCACCACGCGGGCCAGCTCCCCGTGTGCCGTACCGCTCATGTGGAGGCGATCGGGCGAATCTCCACGAGCGGGCAGCCGGGCCACGACTTCGCCAGCCGCAACGCCCCGTCCAGGTCGGGCACGTCCACCTCCGCGAATCCGCTGACCACCTCCTTGCCCTCCACGAAGGGCCCGTCCGTGATCACCGGGTCACCGCCCTCCAGGCGGACCGTGGTCGCGGCCTCCGGCGGCATCAGGTACACATGCCGGGTGACCTGGTCGGCGTGCTCGGTGAACCACTGCCAGACCCGGGCGTAGGCGCGCTCGCGCTCGGCGTCGTCCATCGCGGCCAGGTCGGCGGCGAACTGCTCGGTCTCGACGAACATCAACACGTACTTCACAGCATCTTCTCCAGCCGCGCCGCGAGCTCCTCCGGCGGTACGTCCTCCACGTGCGAGGCGATCGTCCAGCCGTGCCCGAACGGGTCGATGACGAACCCGTCGCGGTCACCGTAGAACTGGTCCTGCGGCGCTCGCTTCAACGTCGCGCCGAGCTCCACCGCCCGCGCGATCACCGCGTCCGCGTCCTCGACGTAGACGAACTGGAACACCGGCGAGCCTGCCAGCCCATCGGCCGGCGGCGCCGAGGTGCCCATGAACGGCGAGGCGTCCTCCACGATCAGGACCGAGTCGCCGATCTCGATCTCCGCGTGCGCCACCGTGCCGTCGGGGCCGGGAAACCGCATCCGCTCGGTCGCCCCGAACACCTCGGCGTAGAACTCCAGCGCCTTCGCCGCCCCGTTCACGACGAGGCAGGGCGTCACCCGCCGGTAGTTCGACGGGATCGGGTCCGGCTTCGCTGCCTGTGCCATTTTGGTGCCTCCAGCATCTCGGTCGCCCGCTCGACCGGCCGGTGGCGCGCACCGACCGGTCGAGCTGGTCAGGATCGATCTTCACTCTTCAGACGACCGGCGACCCATCCGATCCGACACGGACCGGAAAAAATGCTGGGCTACTACTGAACGAAGTGACCCGGGCCGTACACCTGCCAGGTCGTCGCCTTCGGGTCGTGGATCGACTGGAACGGCACCCGGAAGCGGAACGCCTGGCTGGTCGTCCGCTTGATCGTCCAGAGCGTCGAGCGGCTGCCGGCGCGGTCCCAGGCGATGCCCTGGCCCTCGACGCCGGGCAGCGTGACGGTGGCCACCCACTCAAGCTCGCTGCCGATCTCGGGCAGGCGCATCACGTACGCCTCACCGAGGTCGTGCCCGGTCAGCCACAGCCGGCCGTCCGGACCTCACGAACCACCGGAGTTGCTCATCGGCTTGAACCGGTCGAGGATCGGCTTCGGGATCGTCCACGCCTCGACCACCTGAAAGTGGTCGTCGAGCTTGACGACCTGGGTGTTGTACGTCTCGCCGTAGGGCTTGGTCTGCCCGTTCGGCACGATGTCGTAGTTGGCGAAGCCCGCCCACCACGCGCCGTCAAACCGGTCGAGCCAGGTCAGCGAGCCGCGGCTGATGCCGAAGCTGTACGTGTTGACGTGCTTCATCGTCCGCGTGTCGAAGACCTCGACGGAGCTTTCCATCGGCGAGTCGGAGTAGTTGGAGTGCGCGGCGTAGAGCTTGCCGTTGACGACCACGCCGCTGTCCATGTGAATCATGGGGCTGCTGGACTCGGCGGCGAACTGGAGCAGTGGCTGGCCGCTGGCCCGGTCGTGCTTGGTGATGCGCCGGTTGTCGACCACGTAGAAGTAGCGGTCGTCCACCGCGACGCCCTGGTTCGCGTCGAAGGTCTCGTACGCGCGGTCGAGCGTCGCCGTGAAGACGGGCGGCTCGGCGAGCGCGGCCGCGGCCACGGGGGCGGCAGCCGCGGGCGGGGCGGCGTCGGCCGGAGCCAGCGACACGCCGAGCGCGAGCGCTCCGGCGGTGGCCGCGGCGGTCACGCCCGCGGCGATCCTGGTACGTGTGGTGAGCATCGGGGTCTCCTCCCACGAAAGTTGATCTCCGTGGGAGACGGTCTACGACCTACCCTTCACCGAGTCGACGCCATCGCGACCAGCCGATGAACCGCCACGCAACGCCTCGAAAGGGTCCGCTCAGACTCCTCCGCGCTGGTACGTCGCCGCATCGGCGCCTGACCACACCCGCCTGTCGGGATCCCGACCGGCCGCTGTGAGCGCTATGGCAGCCGCCTGAAAGCCGCCCCCGCGACCGTGACTGTCGACATCGGACGCGGGTGGCAAGCCCGCCAAGACAGGGAGCGACAGATGAGAACCACAGGTTTCCGGTGGCGGGCGGCAGGGTTGGCGCTCGCCACCGTCACGGCTTCGTCGGCGATGCTCGCGCCGGCGGCCGCCGAGGAGCTGGAGCGCGGGCCGGGGCTCTACGCCCCGTGCGCGATCGACGGTGATCGGATGCCGATGCGCACGATCATCGAAGAGATACTCGAGGCCTCGCCGGGGCCGAACACCACCGAGGACGACCCGCCGCTGTACCAGCAGCCGAGCGCTACCGAGCGGGCCAACCTGGCAAGCGGCATCGCCCACATGATCGCGGGCAGCCGGCACACCGCGCTCCAGTACTTCGCCCTCGCCGGGTACGAGGCGTGCCAGGGCAGGATGGACGAGGTGCCGACCTGGTACAGCCGCGACGTCCTCGTCTACGACAACGAGGGGCGGGGCAGCGGCACGCGTGGCCGCCCGATGCTTGTGTACCGCGAGGAGGCCACCGGCCTCGGCGAGGGAGGCATCGTCCTCGGGGTACCACACGCCAGCGAGGACGGCGTGCCGGAGATGGCGCTGAACGCGTTCTCCACCATGCGGGACACCGTGCGCGGCGTAGTCCTCGCCGGCACCCACCGATGCAACAGCACGACGAACTCCGACGACGACGGCACCACCCCGAGTGCGGTAGGCACTACAAGATTTCGGACATGGCGCACCAGTTCGACAGCCCGCTGCCGAGCCAGGCGCAGACCGACTTCCAGGTCATGCACGACGGCCTTCGTACCGGCCACCCCACCTCCAACCAGCTCCAGATGCACGGCATGCAGAACAACAACCCGAACGAGCACGACGAAGGCTTCGAGATCTCCGACGGCGGCGACGCCGAGGCCGACCTGGTCGACGAGGCGGTCGAGCGGGCCCACGCCGCCTACGCGGCGGCACTCACGACCGCGATGAACGCCGGCGGCCTGACCGCCGCCGAGCAGACCGAGCTGAGCTGGCTCACCACCTGCCAGGCGTACACGATCGAAGGACCTCCGGCAGTCGAGGTCCCGGCCAGCAACCGGCACTGCGGACGCAACTCCGACCAGGGCCAGCTCGAACGGGCTCGGGGCCACGGCGCTCGCTGGCTGCACATCGAAATCTCCAGGTACATCCGCGACAGCAGCAGCATCGACCCGACCGTCTTCAACTCCATCCAGCCGGCCCTCCGAGCGATCGCAGCCGGCTGACCACACCAGGTCACTCTGCGAATCCATTCCACTGTGGAGATTTGAGCTACCGCGACGTCCGTTGTGGTCCGGACCGCTGCTCCCGCGGCCTCACCCTCCGCGCTTCACAACCCAACCCCGGGGCCGGCACTGCCGGCTCCGGGGCGCGGCTGGAGCCTCGCCGACTGCCGGGACTGGCTGGCGCGCACCCTCACCGCCGTACTACTCGAACCCCTCGCGAGTCAGGATGCTGGGACGACGTAGGGGAACCGGTCCGTGCGCTGGGCGGCCGTCGTCGACGGGCCCAGGCCCGAGGACGTCGCCTTGTCGAGGACCATCGAAAACATCACCTCGGGCGCGTTGTCCGCGATGGCGCGGCCGTTGACGCCGGTAAAGCCGAAGCTCGCCGGAGTGCCGACCATGTACCGAAGCACGTCGGGAAACAGCCGCCGCGCCACGAGAGCGCCGTAGCCCTGCGGGTCCGCCGACGTACCGTTCGCGGCCACCACCGCGCCGATCTTCTCGGCGATCCACTTGCCGTCCGAGTTGAAGTCCTCGGCCGGCTGGCGTTCGTTCGCCGGGTTGGAGAAGTCTTTGTCGTCGGGCCAGAAGATCGGCCACATCATGGGGTGCCCGAAGCGGTTGATCTGGCGCCATCCGCCCGCGTCGGTGGCCAGCTTCGTGGCGCACCAGACGCCGATTTTGGTACGCGGCCGCAGGCGCGGGTGGTCGTGCGCGACCTCCAGCACGATCGAGTACACGTTGGTACCGGCGAAGCTGTTCTTCGCGCCCGACGCCGCCCACGACGTGAGGTCGACGGTGGTGCCGTCCCGGACCGCCGCGTTGATCACCATGAGCTGGTCGAGATCCACGTAGAAGGGGTCCTGGATCCGTCCCGCCCAGACCCGCAGCGGGCCCTGCTCGACCATCTCACCGGTCCGCCCGCGCGCCACCTCGGTACCGGCTGGTGCGTCGTCATCGGTGCTGGCCGCGGCGCCGGTGAGCTCGTAGACCGCGTAGCCCTGGCCGCCGTCCGCCCCTGCCTCGTCGAACACCACCCGATAGGTCAGCGCCTCGACGTCGGCGTTGTCGAAGTGAACCTTGAACTCGTAGCGGCCCTCGGGGTGGAAGCCGGGCGTGATGTCGTCGGGGCCGGTGACGTTCGAGTTGACGTCCATCACGAACGCGGTCGCGCTCTCATTCCCAAAGACGTAAAGGTCGTCGATGTACAGGCGGCCGTTCTGGCGCGCCAGCGGGGTGTCGAGGTGATGCGACATGATCTCGCCTTCCGGCTTGAGGGGTGCCTCCCGTTCATCGAAGCTAGCAACGGACCGGCCGCGCGTTCGGCGTATCGCGGCAGCCCTGACCCGGCCCTGCGGGACCCGCCGAAAACGCCGAGCGGCGCTCACCCGTACGACGGGAGCCGCCGGCGTACCTCAGGGGTGGTCGTTGGCCGGCGGCCCGGCGTCGATCTCCACCCGGTACACGTTGACGGGGTACTCGACCGATTGCTCCCCGCCGGCAAGGCCCTCGGTGCGGTTGAGTTGGGCGGCCGGAATCCACAGGCGCCTCAGGTGGTCGATCCACATCGCGTCGCCCCAGACCAGGCGCGGATCGGCCAGCAACGTGCTGACCTGCCCGTCGGGTGTGATCGTCAGGATCCGGCGCTGTTCCACGTCGCTGAGGTAGATGGTGCCGGTCGCGTCGATGGCCGTACCGCCGGTGGTCGGGGTGTCCACCCACATCTCCGCATGTTCGGCGACCGCGTCCGCAGATAGCGACGGGTCGTCGAGGTAGGCGGTCTCGATGCGGGCGAGCGGACCGCACGCCGGCTGGTAGTACAGGTACCGCCCATCGGGTGAGACCTCGAGCTGGTCGGCGTGCACCCGCACCTCGCCGCCGTCCTTGCCGCGCAGGGCCTGCCCGTCCGCGTACATCGTCCGGGTGCAGACCGTGCTCTCGTGGTTGTCGAGCACGCGGCGCGCCTGTCCGCTGGCCAGATCGACGACGATGAGCCCTGGTGCGCCCGCGTCAGTGACGTAGGCGTTCCCGCGGTTGAAGCGCACATCGTCGATATAGCTGTTTTCCCGCTGTACCGGGCCGAGGTCGTAGACCCGGGCGATCACGTCCAAGGTGAGATCGACCACGATCAGCCGGGCGCCGCCGGGGACGGCGGGTTGGCCCAGGCCCGGCGCGCCCGCGTCCACGATCCAGAGCCGCCCGTCCGGCCCGATCCGGAGCGCGTTGACGCCAACGAAGCCCGTATCCAGGTCGCGGCCGTCGAGTACCTGGTTCCACTTTCCGTTGGGGTAGGGCACGAATTGCCCCACGGGCACGACCTCGGCGACTTGAAGGCCCGGGCCCTCCGCGGACGGGAAGCTGACGAACCTCCGCCCGTCCCGGGCGGTCGTGACACCGGTCCAGACCCGGTCGCTGGACAGCTCCTGCATGAGGCGGGGATCCTCCCGCTCGGGTAGCTGGACCACGCGCGTACTCCTCCCGTCCGTACGACCTCGCCATCTCCCTTTACCCGGATTTGCCGTATCAGCCCTAGTTTCGGTGAATCGCGCGCCCACGGTGTCGCCAGATGGCACCGTGTAGCGCAGAGGAGCGCTCGCTGGCGAGGAGGTCGATGGCTCATGGCCGGGAACGCGCGACAAGGACGTTCGTCAGCGGACATGGCGAAGGTGCGGGAGCGGTACCAGCACCTTTTCGAGGGCGATGGTGGCAGCAGCCAGCCGATGCTGCACGAGCTGGGCATCGAGATACAGGACTTCGGCACCATGCGGCTGCTGCCGATCGCGTTGAGCCACGACGCGCGCGCCCAGTCCTGTCAACTGCTCAACCGCATCCTCGCGGACACCCAGATCCTCTACAGCCTGTACAAGAAACACCATTGGCTGATGCGCGGGCTGACCTTCTACCAACTCCACCTGCTGCTGGACAAGCACGCGGACGAACAGCTCGCGCTCATCGACATGATCGCCGAACGGGTACAAACCCTGGGCGGCGTGGCGGTCGGCGATCCGCGACACGTCGCCGAGATCACCACCGTCCCGAGGCCACCCAACGGCGCCGAAGAGGTCTTCGCGATGCTGTCCCGCCTGCTGGAGGCGCACGAGATCGTCATCGCCAAGGTCCGCGACGGCATCGAGACCACGCAACAAAACGGCGACGCCGGCAGCAACGACATCCTCGTCAGCGACGTCCTGCGCCGGAACGAGCTACAGGTCTGGTTCATCGCCGAACACCTCGTCGACCAACCCTGACCAGCCTCGGATCACGCCGGGCTTTGTGAACGCTTTCCGCTGCCATAGCAACCGGAAGCGTTCACAAAGGCGCGACGCCGACCCCGCCAGACCACAAGACCCTGACATTGAGCTACCGCGACGTCCGCGGAGGGTAAGGCCGCGGGAGCAGCGGTCTGGACCACCGCGGACGTCGCGGTAGCTCAAGATCTCGGTTTGAACGTTTGCGACCACCACTGTGGACAGACCCGGTGACCCCGGACGCCTACCGGTCCCGCAAGTCGGCGGAGTGCGGCCTGCGTCAGGCGGCCGCGAGCCAGTGGCGGATGGTCTGGAAGTCCACATGGGTGAGCCCGACGCGTGGGTCGACGCGATGTGCGAGCGCTCGTCCCCGGTGGTGCTCCGCGATCCACTCGCGGTCCAGGCCGGTGATCTCGTCGTCCACCCACACAAAGGTCCGTCCCGCCGCCCGCTCCACCAGAGCCCTTGTCTTCCAATGGATGCCTTCGACTGGCTGATCGTCGTCATCCGGCCAATCCATGACGGGCAGCTCGGGCAGGCCGATCCAGGGTGAGACCACCTCGTTGGCCTCGGCCATCCAAGACGTCGCCCAGACCAGGTCGCATCCCAGAGCCAGCAACCGCGGCCCATCCTCCAGGTTGAGCCGATCGAGCATCGGGTTGCCCACCTCGACGGCCGCGGATCCGCCTCGGGCCTGGCGGGCGGGGCCGTCCGGTCTCGCGGCGAAGGGGATCAGGGTCCCGTCGACGTCTAGGAACAGCATCGGACGATCGGGGATGACGGGCATCAGAACACCTTAATCGCACGTTCGCGCTGGTCAGGGGGCACGTTGAGCGCCAAGCGTTCACCTCCTGTTAGCTCCCTCATGTCTGGCGCTCGCGCGCTGGACACCTCGCCGTCTTACGTTCGCCGCCGCCACCGCAACTAGCAGGGAGAACGGCAATGGCCGAGATATTGGTGCAGGTCGTCGCGCAGGTGCTGACCGCCGCGATCATCGCGTTGGTCACGATCGCCATCCGGCGGATCTTCCGCAGCGCGTAGACCGCCGCCTGCGCGCCCGTTGTCCCCGGGCGAGCTACACGCAGGTGTCCACCGCGCGGTGACGATTCTGGGTCGTCACATCCATAGCCTTCTTCGCAGCCGCGGCAATTCGGTCGCGGACCTCGCGAAGGAGTCATCATGCGCCTGTTGAAGCAGCTCTTGGCCGTCGCCGCGGTCGCCTTCATCGGCGGCCAGGCCGTCGCCGCGGTACAGGGCAACCCCTGGCTCACGCTCGTGTTCGGTACCGCGACCGCGGTGCTCGCGCTGCTCACCTACGCCTGGGTGGTGCGGCGGACCGAGCGCCGCGCGCCCACTGAGGTGGCCCGCGGCGGAGCCGGCGCCGCGATCGGCCGGGGGGTGCTGATCGGCGTCGCGATGTGTACGGGCGTCATCGTCAGCATCGCCCTGCTCGGCGGCTACCACGTCGATGGCGCGGGCTCGCTGGCGGGCGTGATGGCGCTGCTCGGCTTCATGGCCGCCGCCGCCGTGACCGAGGAGTTGCTCTTCCGCGGCGTCCTGTTCCGGATCATCGAGGAACGTACCGGGACCTGGATCGCGCTTGTGCTGACCGGTGTGCTGTTCGGACTGTCGCACCTGTTCAACCCGCACGCGAGCCTGTGGGGTGCGATCGCCATCGCGGTCGAGGCCGGCTTCATGCTCGGCGCCGCCTACGCCGCCACCGGCACCCTGTGGGTACCGATCGGTCTGCACTTCGGCTGGAACTTCGCGCTGGGCGGCATCTTCGGTGCCGAGGTCTCGGGCAGCGGCACGTCGGAAGGGCTGCTGGACGCCACGTTCTCGGGCCCGACCGTGCTCAGCGGCGGCGACTTCGGGCCGGAGGCGAGCCTGTACACGGTGGCGGCCGGTGTACTGCTGACGATCGTGTTCATGTGGCTGGCCCGCCGCCGTGGCCACGTGATGCCCCGTCGCCGGCGCACCACCCCGGCTGGCTCCGCCGCTACGCTCGCGCGGTGATCGAGCTGCGAGGGATCCCGGACCGGTGGCGTCGGTACCCCGTCACGGTCCGGGATCTACCGGTCCCGCTGCTGCTCATCGCCGCGTCGCTCGTGCCGGCGCTCCACCCGTACGGCACGCAGGTCGGCAACCTGCCGGACCGACCCTTCGACCTGGCGGCGCTCGGGGTGGTCGCTCTCGAAGCCCTGCCGCTGGTCGTGCGCCGGCGGTGGCCGCTCGCCTGTCTCGCCCTCGTGACGCTCGGGTTCGCCGTCGACCAGCTTCTGCGGTACCACACGGTCGCGGGTACCGCCCTGGCCATCGCGCTGCTGAGCGCGGGAGCCCACCTGGAGCGGCACCGGCGCACCACAGCGGTCCTCGTCTCGGTGGCGTACGTGCCGCTGGCGGTCGCGCTCGACCGGCTCGGATCGACCGAGGGCGTGACCGGGTTCGCGACCTTCTACCTGGCGCTGGCCCTCCTGTGGGGCATCGGGGCGTGGCTGCGCGGGGCCCGGGCCGCCGAGGCGGAACGCCGCCGGCACGTCGCCGAGACGACCCGCGCCGCCGAACGCACCCGCATCGCCCGCGAACTCCACGACGTCGTGACCCACCACGTGACCGCCATGGTCGTCCAGGCCGAGGCCGCGCGTTACCTGACCGCCGCGCCCGAACGCCTCGACCAGACCCTGACCTCCGTCACCGACACCGGCCGCCGGGCCATCTCCGACCTGCGGCACCTGCTCGACCTGCTCAACCCGGACCACAGCACCGAGCCGGCAACGCAGTCCGTCGGCGAACTCCGAACCCTCGTCGAGCAGACGCGGCAGGCCGGCCAGCCGGTCGAGTTTACCCAGGAGGGCAGTCCACATGAGACGATCGGCAGCGCCGAGGTCGCGGCGTACCGGGTCGTGCAGGAGGCGCTGACGAATGCGCTCAAGTACGCCCACGGCAGCCCTACCGTGGTCCATGTCCAGCACGGCGCGAGGGAGATCACCGTGGAGGTCACCACCGAGGGCTCCGGGGCGGCGGGCGCGTCACCCGGCGGCAGCGGGCGGGGCCTGCGCGGTCTTCGTGAACGGGTCGGCGTGCTCGGCGGCGAGTTAAGCGCGGGCCGGCGACCGGGCGGCGGCTTCGTGGTCCAGGCCCGCATCCCCGCGGGAGGGCCGTCGTGACCGCGCCGATCCGGGTACTCGTCTGCGACGACCAGGCGCTGATCCGCACCGGGTTCGCGACGATCATCGACGCCCAGCCCGACCTCGAGGTGGTGGGCGAGTGCGGGGACGGGCAGGCCGCGATCGACCTCGCCGGCCGGCTGCGACCGGACGTGGTGGTGATGGACGTACGGATGCCGATCCTCGACGGCATCAAGGCCACCCACCAGCTGGCCGGCGCAGGCGTGCCGGATCCCGTCAAGGTGCTCGTGGTGACCACGTTCAACCTGGACGAGTACGTGTACGAGGCGCTGCGCGCCGGTGCGAGCGGCTTCCTGCTGAAGGACGCGCCGCCGGCCCAGCTGCTGCACGGGATCCGGACCGTCGCCACCGGTGCGGCACTGCTGGCCCCGGAGGTGACGCGGCAGCTCGTGGGGAGGTACGCCGCGCGAATCCGGCCCGCCGACGGTACACCGGGCGAGGTACCGCTGACCCCGCGCGAGCTGGAGGTGCTGCGCCTCATCGCGGAGGGCCTGTCCAACAGCGAGATCGCCGCAGCACTGGTGATCAGCCACGAGACCGTCAAGACGTACGTGTCACGCATCCTCACCAAGCTCGACCTACGCGACCGTGTACAGGCGGTGGTCTACGCCTATCGCCGGGGCCTGGTGACCTGAGCGGGCGTCGCGTTTCGCTGGACGAAGGCGGGGTAAGCGCCACCTCGTTTCAAGGAGGTGGACGACGTGACGGACCGGACCGGGCCGAACGAAGAAGGATTCGCCGGCGCCGCTACCACCCCGGAAGTGATGCGGGAAAAGCGGACTCGCGAAGAGCGCGAGGAAGAGGAGGCCGAGGAGACCGCCATACCGAACCACGACCTCACCGAGGCGATCTCCGAGTCGTTGGCCGACGGCGAGCGGGAGGACCACGAGAAGGAGCACGGGCGGCACGACCACTGAGCAACACAGGAGTCGTCCGCCAGGTTTGGCGTAAATAGAGTCTGGTAAATGGCATCCCTGGGCACGGCGGTAGTGATCGGGGCGAGCATGGGCGGGCTCTTGGCGGCCCGCGCGCTCAGCGAGGCGTACGAGAAGGTCGTGATCGTCGACCGCGACACGCTGCCGGACCTGGCGGCGGCCCGGCGCGGTGTGCCGCAGGGGCGGCAGCTGCACGTCCTGCTCTCCCAGGGGCGCAAGGCGCTGGAGGAGCTGTTTCCCGGCCTGACCGGCGAGCTACAGCGGGCCGGCGCGCCCTTGGTCGACCTGCACCACGACGTCAACTGGCACAACGACGGCTATCTCATGCGTGGCGCACCGTCCCCACTGCTGGCGCTCGGGCTCAGCCGGCCGCTGCTGGAGCATGGCGTCCGGCAGCGGGTCACGGCGCTGCCTGGCGTCGAGATCCGGCACCAGACCGAGGTGTTGGGGCTGACGACAAGCCCGGACCGGCGTCGCGTCACCGGCGTACGCCTGTCCGGCGAGACAATCGAAGCCGATCTTGTCGTCGACGCCGGCGGCCGGGCCTGCCGCTCCCCCGTGTGGCTGGACGAGCTTGGCTACGACCGCCCAGCCGAGGAGCAGGTTCGCGTCGGCGTCACCTACGTCACCCGGACGTACCGCCGCCACCCGGGACTGATCGGCGATCGGTCCGGCGCGATCACGAACGCGATGCCAGGTTCGCCCCGTGCCGGGATCGTCGCGGTGATGGAGGACGGCCGGCTCGCGGTCGCGCTCAGCGGCATGCTCGGCGAGCAGCCACCCACCGACGACGCGGGTATGGCGGAGTTCGCCGGCACGCTGCCGCTGCCCGAGCTCGCCGAGGTCGTCGGTACCGCCGAACCCGCCTCCGACGCGGTGTTGATGCGCTTCCCGACCAGCGTGCGCCGCCGGTACGAGCGGTTGCGCCGCTTTCCCGACGGCTACCTCGTGGTGGCCGACGGCCTGTGCAGCTTCAACCCGATCTACGGCCAGGGCATCACGGTCGCGGCGCTGGAGGCCCTGCTGCTGCGCCAGCTGATCACCACCGGCACCACGGACCGCCTCGCACGCCGCTTCTTCCGTGGCGCCGCCCGCCTCATCGACGCGCCGTGGTCGATCGCGGTCGGTACCGACCTGCGCTTCGCGGAGGTCGAGGGCCGCCGTGGATTGAAGGTCCGGTTCGTCAACGCGTACGTCCACCGCCTGCACATGGCCGCCACCGCCGACGCCGTGCTCGGCGCCGCGTTCCTCCGTGTCCTCAACCTCGTCGACCCGCCCACCGCGCTCCTGGCGCCGGGCATCGCGTTGCGCGTGCTGCGCGGCTTTTTCCACCGGCCCGTCCCAACCCCTCCCGCGGCGATAGTGCCGGATCCGGTGGCCCCGCGCTTGCCGTAATCGATAAGTGAAATAGACAGCGGTAAAGACCCGCGCGCCACCAGCGAAAACAAAGCTAAGGCTTACCTAAATGGGCCGGCGATATGCCGGCCCTGCCGGCTTTCAAGGCAAAGGCCCTTTCGCTATCGACGGCGTCGCCGGAGAGATGCGTCAGTAGCAGCGATTCTTTACTCCGATGTCGCCAACAGATCATTTGCACGGCGCACCGGAGTTGGTCCGCAGGCGTTGGCTGCTTGTCGTTGCACCTCTCTGAACAGGAGTTTTGCCCGTGCCTGCTTCTCGTCGTAACTTCCTTGCCGGTGGCGCGGCCGCTGGCGTCGGCTTGGCCGTCGCCGGTGGGGTCCCCTCTCTCGCCCAGGCCCACCCGAGCAAGCCCCGGCCGTCGGGCGGTGCCGGTCACAAGCCCTTCCCGCCGCTCGTGGACGACCCCAAGGGGATCCTGGCCCTGCCTGAGGGCTTCAGCTACACGATCGTCACCCAGGCCGGCGTCACCCGGCTCGACAAGGGTCAGGGCGTGACCCCGGCCGACCACGACGGCATGGCCGTGTACGACGCCGGCCACGGCCGCTACACGATCATCCAGAACCACGAGATCGACCCGGGCGCCGAGTTCGGCGTGCCGCACGTCAAGGGCACCGTCTACGACCCCGGCGCGACCAACGCCGGTGGCTGCACGGTGATCAAGACCGACCGGGCCGGCCGCAACCTGGGTGAGTTCGTCGCCATCTCCGGCACCGCCAGCAACTGCGCGGGCGGGCCCACCCCGTGGGGCACCTGGCTGACCTGCGAGGAGACCGAGGACCGGGCCGGGGACGAGTGGGAAGAGGACGGCCAGTCCGGCGTCTTCCAGAAGGACCACGGGTACGTCTTCGAGGTCTGGGCCGACGGCAGCGCGGACCCGCGGCCGATCAAGTGCCTGGGCCGCTTCGCCCACGAGGCTGTGGCGGTCGACAAGGACCGTACGAAGATCTACCTCTCCGAGGACGCCGACGAGCCCAACGGCCTCTTCTTCCGGTGGACCGCTCCCCGTGGCGTCAAGCTCGGCAACCGCGTCCTCACCCGTCTCGCCCCGGACGCCGGCGTGCTCGCCGCGATGGCGATCATCATGGACGACGGCTCGGTCCTGCCGGACGTCGCCTACCTGACCTCCGCCCAGCTGGGCCGCCCCTTCCCGGTGCGGTGGGTCCCGGTACCCGAGCGCGACGCGCAGACCAAGGCGGTGCGCGAGCAGTTCGCCGACGACCAGGTCACCCGCGGCAAGAAGTTCGAGGGCGTGTGGGCCACCGACGAGGGTGTGTACGTCGTCAACTCCTACGCCTGGGACGAGGGTGAGCTCCCGGCGGACGCCGCTCCGCACGACGGCATGGTCTGGTTCTACGACTTCCGCGCGGAGACCATCCAGCTGGTCACCTACTTCCCGCACCAGGTCGCGTCGGAGGAGGGTGAGCCGACCAAGTACACCGACCTCACCTTCGACGGCCCCGACAACGTGACCGTCACCCCGTGGGGCAGCCTCGTGCTCGCCGAGGACGGCGCCGGCGCCTCGCACGTGCTGAGCTCGTTCCCGGGTGGCCCGACGTACGCCATCGCCCGCAACCAGCTCAACGACTCGGAGTTCTGCGGCCCGACCTTCACCGAGGACGGCAAGGTCCTCTTCGTGAACATGCAGGACCCGGGCCTCACGCTGGCCATCACCGGCCCGTGGGAGAAGTACCTGGGCTGACCCAGCCAGGATCGACAAGTAATAGGGGCCAGGCGGGATCGCCTGGCCCCTATCGCTTTTGGAGGTTGTCAAAAAGAACGGCCCGTCGGATATCCGACTGGGTCTGTTGACTTGCAATGGGGAGCTAGTTGGCGTGCCAGACTCGGGCTGCGAATCGGTACACCGATGGACGAGGTGAGGGCATGTCAATCACCGCTGGTGGACTAGAAATGTATATGGGGCCGCCGGCGCTCGGCGCTCCCGACGATCTGGACGTTGTCATCCGCACGTTCATCGACGAGGCCAAATCGTCGTTGTTGATCGCGGTGCAGGAGATCGATTCGGAGCCGATCGCGAGGGCGATCATCGCGGCTAAGGCGCGCAAGGTCCGGGTAAGGATCATTCTGGAGGCCAGCTACCTCACCGAGGAAAACGCGGTCGACGATCCGTGGTTGGCCAGTGGGGACAATGAAACCAACCGGACCATCCACGACGCGCTGCTACGTGCCCGGATCGACGTGATCACCGATCTCAACCCGGCGATCTTCCACCAGAAGTTCATGGTCCGCGACGTCGACAAGCCCGGCGCGGCCGTTTTGACCGGGTCGACCAACTTCACCCGTACCGACACCGGCACCAACACCAGCGACAGTGGCGTGTCTGGAAACAACCTCAACCACGTGCTGATCCTGCACGGGCAGAAGGCGGCCAGCCAGTACGAGGCAGAGTTCGATCGGATGCGAGCCGGCACCTTCGGCGATCTCCACGAACGCGTCGAACCCAAGCCGGTCGAGTTCCAGCTGGGTGGGGTCCGGGTCAAGCCGCTGTTCGCGCCCCGGCACGGCCCGGAAATGGAGATCATGAAGCAGATGCTCAAAGCCCGTTCGAGCATCGACTTCGCCATGTTCACCTTCGCCCAGTCGTCCGGCATCGACGACACGATGAACCGCCTGGTCAACCCGCAGCTGTCGATCCGTGGAGTGCTGGACCGTGGACAAGGCAACCAGAAGTGGGCCGCGACAACGGGCCTACAGGCGGCCGGGGTCAGCCTGTTCGAAAACAAGCCCGGCACCGGCGTCCGCAAAATCCACCACAAACTCATGGTCGTCGACCGGCGGCTCGTCATCGCCGGCAGCTTCAACTACACCGGCCCCGCGACCACCATCAACGACGAGAACATCGTCATCATCGGCGACCTGGAAGAGTCCGACGAAACAGCGGAGACGACCCAGACCGGCCTCGCCGAATTCGCCCTCGCCGAGATCGACCGCATCATCTCCGGCCTCGGCCGGCCCATTACGCCAAAGTGAGCGCGCTCAGCGCTTGCGCGTGGATCGGATGGCGTCGGCGAGGGCCCGGATCGCGGTGGGGATCGCCGGGATGGGGACCTGCGCGTAGCCGAGCAGCAGGGTCGGGGCCCCGCTGCTGGGCGGGATCCAGAAGTCGTGCATGGTCACCAGGTTGATCCCCCGACGCCGGGCCTGGTCGAGGATGGCTTGTTCGTCGTAGTCGTCGGGTAGCTCGACGGTCGCGTGCAGCCCGGCGGCGATGCCTCGGACGGTGGCCTCGGGCAGGGCGTGGGCCAGCTCGTCGAGGAGGAGGTCGCGGCGGCGACGGTACCGCGCACGCATGCGGCGCAGGTGGCGGTCGAGCTCACCCCGGGCGAGGAAGCTGGCGAACGCGTGCTGCTCGATGCCGGCGGTACCGCAGTCGGCGAGGTCCTTCTCGTCGGTGACCGCGGCGAGCAGCCGCGGCGGGACGACCAGCCAGCCCAGTCTCAGTGCCGGCGCGAGCGTCTTGCTGGCCGAGCCGGCGTAGACGATCCGGTCGGGTTCCAGCCCCTGGAGGGCGCCGACGGCCGCGCGGTCGTAGCGGTACTCGGCGTCGTAGTCGTCCTCGATGACGATGGCATCGCGCTGCCGTAGCCAGGTCAGCAGGCCCTGCCGCCGTTCGCCGGTGAGCACCGCGCCGGTCGGGTGCTGATGAGCTGGCGTGAGGACCAGCGCATCCACGCCGGCCCGTTCGAGCTGGTCGAGTCGGATGCCCGCCTCGTCCATGCCGATCGGCACGATGTCCAGGCCGGCTTTCTCGGCGATACGACGCTGTTCCGGATGGCTTGGGTTTTCGAACCCGATCCGCCGCGCGCCGTGGGCGATCAGCGCGCGGCAGACGATGCCCTGGCCTTGCGAGTACCCGTTGGTGACGATCGTGCGCTCCGGTGCGGCGGCCACGCCGCGCACCCGGCCGAGGTACTCGGCGAGGGCCGACCGCAACGCCTCGACGCCACGCGGGTCGCCGTAGCCGAGGTCGGCGTTGGTCATCGCCTGTAGCGCGTCGCGCAGGCACCGCAGCCACTGCGAGCGCGGGAAGGCGGACACGTCCGGCACGCGCGGTCGCAGGTCGAACCGGGGCGCCGCGGCCGGGACGCTCGCCCCGGCCGAGGAGAGCACGCGCGCCTGGGCCGTCTCGGCGACGCACGGTCGCGCGCCCTGCCGCAGCGTCAGGTATCCCTCGGCGGCCAGCTGCGCGTACGCCCCGACCACGACCCTGCGCGAGACGCCGAGCTGACTCGCCAGGTCCCTTGTGGACGGCACGCGCGCACCCGCCCGAAGCCGTCCTTCGCGGATCGCACCGCGCAGCTGCGCCTCGATCTGCGTGCCCAGACCGCGACCGTCCCGCGAGACGGACAGCAGCATCTCTATCGGCTGACTGGTCTCGTCCATAGCTGAGGAACTGGATCCTTTCGCTGTACCAGTTGGTACCTAGCATCGAACCATGAGCGCCGCACCGACGCATGCCGAGCCGGCCGTGCCGACCGTGAACCCGGGCCGCTCACTGGCGGTCTTGACCGTCGGGGCGGCGATGACGCAGGCGGCCACCATGGTCGCGAGCACGGCCAGCACGTTGATGTTCGCCCGCGTGTTCGGTGATCGCTGGGGCGGCGTACCGCCCACCGCCGGCGTGCTGGGCGTCGCCGCCGGCTCGATCGGCCTTACCTGGCTGATGGGTCGGACCGGCCGCAGGTCCGGCTTGATCGCGGCCTACGCCGTCGCCGCGGTGGGGGCCGGCGCCGCCGTCGCGGGCGCCCTTGTCGAGCCACTGCTCGTTGTGGGCGGGCTCTTCCTCCTCGGCGTGGGCAACGCCGGCTCGCAGCTGGCACGTTATGCGGGCGCCGAGCTCTATCCCGCTTCCCGCAAGGGATTCGCCCTCGGTGCCGTGGCGTGGGCGGGGACCATCGGCGCGGTGGGCGGACCGGCGATGCTGGCGCCCACCGCCGCCGCCGCTGACACAGCTGGGCTGCCGCCGCTGGCTGGCGCGTTCCTGCTCGCGCTCGCCGCGGCCGTGGTGGCTGGCCTTGTCACGACTGGCGTACAGCGCTCCGGCACCCCGGTTAGCCGCGCCGGGCAGCGGAAGCAGACTCCGATCCGCTTCGCGCTTGTCTCGATGGTCGTCGCGCACGTGGTGATGGTCGCGCTCATGGTCGCCGCCCCGCTGCACATGGACCACCACGGCCATGGCCTGGGCACCGTGGGGACGGTCATCAGCCTGCACGTCCTCGGGATGTACGCCCTCGCACCGTTCAACGGCTACCTCACCGACCGGTACGGCAGCCGTCGCGTGCTCGTCGCCGGCGTATCGACGGTCGGCGCCTCGGCGATCGTGCTGGTCGGTGCCGCCCACCTGAGCGAAGCGTGGTTCGCGGTAACCCTCTTCGCGCTCGGCTACGGCTGGAGCCTGTCCATGGTTGGTGGCAGTGCCCTGCTGGTGCGTGATGTCCCACCGGCAGAGCAACTCCGCGTCCAGGGCGGCGTCGAAGCATGGGTGTGGGGTGCCGCCGCGCTCGCGACCTTCACGTCGACTCAGCTCTTGGCTGTCGGCGGTTATCCGCTACTGGCAACGGTGTGCGTGACCCTTGTGGCGGTCACCCTGCTGCGTAGGAGGCCACGATGACCCGATCCGCGCTCTGGCTGCCACTCTTCGACGGCCTCGCCGATCCTGTCGTGGCCGCGCGCCTGGCCGGTGAGGCGGAGGCGGCCGGTTGGCACGGGTTCTTCGTGTGGGACCGCCTGAGCTGGCCGGCACCGGTACGCCAGGTCGCCGATCCGTGGATCACGCTGGCCGCGGTCGACCGGCTACGCGGCCAAATGCTCGACGAGGCGATGCTGGTCCTCACCACCGCGTGGTCCGGCGAGCCGGTGCACCATCGCGGCGAGCAATACACCATCGACGGCATTCGGTTCCTTCCCCGACCGGTACAGCGACCGCGGGTGCCGGTGTGGGTCGCCGGCTACCCCGGACGGATCCGGCCGCTGCGCCGGGCCGCCCACCACGACGGGTACTTCCCCATCGACCTCGAACACCCCGACCAGCTGGCCGAGATCGTCGCGACGCTCACCGACCTGCGCGGCCCGGCGACCACGCCGTACGACGTCGCGGTTGCCCTTCCCCCTGGCGTCGACCCCGAGCCGTACATCAAGGCGGGCGCCACATGGTGGATGCCCGACCTCCCGCCGGAAGCCACTGTGGACGAAGTGCGCGGCCTCCTGCGCGAAGGCCCCTACAAGTGAGTACCTATGTTTTGATTCACGGCGGCGGAGATGTCGGCTGGTACTGGCATCTTGTGGAAGCCGAGCTGCGCACCCGCGGGCACGACACCGTCGCCCCAGACCTTCCCGCCGACGATGACTCCGCGACCCTGACCGACTACGCCGACGCCGTGGTCGACGCCGTCGGCGGCCGCAAAGACCTCACCGTCGTGGGACATTCCTTCGGCGGATTCACCGCGCCACTGGTCGCCGACCGGCTCAAGGCCGACGTCCTGGTCCTGGTCGCCGCGATGATCCCCGCCCCGGTGAGGCTCCCCGCGACTGGTGGTCCAACACCGGCTACCACGAAGCCGTGCGGGAGCAAGCCGCCCGGGACGCCGGCGCGACAGGCAACGAAGACCCGCACATCAGCTTCTACCACGACGTGCCACGCGAACTGGCCGAGCAGGCGATAAGCAAAGAACGCGCCCACCCGTCCACCGCCTCCATGAACTCGCCGTGGCCACTCAAGGCATGGCCAGACGTGCCAACGAAATTCGTGCTGTGCGCCCAGGACCGCTTCTTCCCACCCGCCTTCTTCCGCCGGCTGGTAGCCGACCGCCTCGACATCCTCCCGGACGAAATCGCGGCCGGTCACTGCGTCGCACTCAGCCGCCCAAAAGAACTAGCAGACCTACTGACGAGGTACTAGACGCAACCCATTTCCACAATGGAGATTTGAGCTACCGCGATGTCCGCGGTGGTCCAGACCGCTGCTCCCGCGGCCTCACCCTCCGCCGCACACAACCCAACCCCTCAAGGCCCCAACCCAGAAAGATCACGCTGGTGATCGTTCGCCCGATACCTACACGACACGCCGAACGCGCCGCGGATTCTGGGCGAACGATCACCAGAGGCCTGCGCGGCGAGAGTGAGTCGCCGGGCTTTGGGAAGACTTGTTGCTGCCAGGGCAACCACAAGTCTTCACAAAGGCTTCTTTCCGGGGCGAGGTCGCCTCATCGCCCAGCGACACCGATCGCTTGCCCACCTTCTCGCGACACCGGCGACAAACATCACGGATGGCGGCGCCGGCCGGCCGTAGGCTGGCGGCGGCTTGTGAAGCGCGGAGGGTGAGGCCGCGGGAGCGGCGGCCTGGACCACTGCGGACGTCGCGGTAGCTCAATGTCTACAAAGGTTTCTCCAGAACGAGCGACGCGGCGCGACTACCTCAATCCCCAATGCCCACCAGGGCGGGCAGGGTCTGGGCCGCGGTGCCGCGCAGGTTGATGGCGCAGATCCGGTCGAGGGGTGTGGGCTCGGGGTTGATCTGTATCACGACCGCGCCGGAGCGGGCCGCGACGCGGGGGATTTCGGCGGCTGGGTATACGACGCCGGAGGTGCCGACGACCAGCAGCAGGTCGCAGGTGGCGGCGGCTTCGAAGGCCGCGGTCAGAGCGGCCTCGGGCAGTGGCTCACCGAACCAGACCACGCCGGGCCGCACGAGCCTGCCGCACCGTTCGCAGCGCGGGGGCGGTATCCGGCCGCCCTCCCCCGGGCCGGCGCCGGCGTCCTCTTCGGCGTCGGGGAACGCAGCCGGGTGGGCAGCGTCGGGGATGGCGGTCGGGTGGACGGCCTCGGGGAAGGCGGCCGGATGGGCGGCGTCGGAGACGCAGCGTGGGGCGAAGAGGCTGCCGTGCAAGTGGATCGGAGCGCTGGAGCCCGCTCGCTCGTGCAGGTCGTCGACGTTCTGGGTGACCACGACCGTGCCGGGCGCCCTGGCTTCGAGCGCGGCCACAGCTAGGTGTCCAGCATTGGGTTGTGCCCGGCGGACCCGTGCGCGACGCCACTCGTACCAGCCCCACACCAGGTCCGGGTCGGCGTGAAAGGCCTCCGGGGTGGCCAGCCGCTGCGGGTCGAATCGGGCCCAGAGACCGGACAGATCGTCGCGGAAGGTCGGTACGCCGCTCTCGGCCGAGATCCCGGAGCCGGTGAAGACGACGACCCGGCGGGCCTGGGCGAGAAGCTCGGCGGCGCCCCGCTCGTCCCCCTGCTCATCCTCATCGGCACGGCCACCCGCCTCGCCGCCGCCCGACGCGGCGCCCTGTAATTCTGGCTGTCCTATCACGACGGTGATTTCACCAGTGCAGCTCGAGCGCGAGTGGACCGCGTACGTTGATCGATGCCTGGAGCCGGATCGGGTGGTCGGGATGCAAACGCATGCCCGGCAGCCGCTCGACGAGCACCTGGAGCGCGACGCGGGACTGGACGCGGGCGAGCGGCGCACCGACGCAGGTGTGTACGCCGGCGCCGAACCCGAAGTGGCGGCTCGGTGTGCGGGTCACGTCGAACCGGTCGGCGTCGGGGTAACGGTCCTCATCGCGGTTGGCGGAGGCGAAGACCACCAGCACGTCTCCGCCCTCCGGGATGTCCACGCCCCCGAGCGTTGCCGGGCGCGTGGCGCGGCGGAAGAGGGTCGGCACCGGCGGCTCGAAGCGCAGGACTTCCTCGACCGCGTTCGGAATCAGCTCCGGGCGCTGGCGCAGCAGCTCCCACTGTTCGGGGTGGCGCAGCAGCGTCCGGACGGCGTTTCCGACGGTGTCCCTTGTGGTGATGTGGCCGGCGCCGATGGTGCTGGAGATCGTCCCGACCACCTCCGCTTCCTGGTCGAAGGTGAGCGCCTCCTCGCCCGGCGCGAGGGCGGCGACGACGTCGCTGACGAGGTCGTCCTCGGGCGCGGCGCGTCGCTGGCGCACATATCCGGCCACGACGTGCTGGAGCGCGACGAACTCGCGGGCGGCATGCGCCTCCTCGGCTTCGCTCAGGTCGGCGCTGCCCAACAGAAACAGCGACTCGCTGCCCGACTTGGCCGCCGCCACGTCGCCCGAGCCGATGCCGAACAGGTCGGCAGCGGTCGCGACCGGCAGCGGCGAGGCGTACCGCTCGACCAGATCGGTGCGGCCGTCCGCGATGAAGGAGTCGACCAGGGCGTCGGCCCGCTCCCGGATCGCCAGCTCCATCGGCTTGACCGCGCCTGGTGTGAGGCGCTTGATGTACGGGGCACGAAGCCGCCGATGCGCCTCCCCGTCGGACGTGATGTGGTCCGGCTTGGGCGGGTAGCCATTGGCGAGCTCAGCGAACGTCGCCGGGTACAACTCACGGACCGGCCGGAGGCTGTGAGCCGAGGAAAATCCCTCAGGGTCTTTGAGGACAGCGTCGACGTCGTCGAACCGGGTGACGACCCACGCGTCCAGCCGTGGCGAGTGGAACACCGGCTCGCTGCGCCGAGCCTCCGCATAGAACGGGTACGGGTCGTCGAGGTGCGCACCCGTCGGGTCGTAACTCTCCGCGAACCGACTACCTGCCATCTCGGCTCCTACCTGTCAATGGGACCGGTGAATCGACAATAGCGATTGCGATGCGCACGACGTTGACCCGAACCTCACCTTCTGGCTCCGAAGGCGCGGTAGGCGTGCGATGGTTGGCCTACAACGCCTGCTGGAAGGGAGCAATCCCATGACAGAAGCCGCGCCCGACCTCGCAGATCTCCCGGCGCCCGCCGAGGGCATCCTGGTGACGCAGTTCATCACGGTGCGCAACGTGGCCCGGTCCCGCGACTTCTACTCACGCGTTCTGGGCGGCACCGTCGTCGTGGACGAAAACCCGTGCGTCGTTCGGCTGTCCAATTCGTGGATCATCATGAATCCCGGCGGCCCGCCAACCCCAGACAAACCAGACGTCTCAGTGGTCGACTACGAGCCCGGCGACACCACATCGACATTCCTGAACCTGCGGGTCGCTGACATCCAGGCGCGTTACGAGGAGTGGAAGGCGAAGGGCGCGGAGTTCCTCACACCGCCGCTCGACCGCGTCGCCGAGATCCGCTGCTACATGCGAGACCCGGACGGATACCTCATCGAGGTCGGCCAGGCCACCGGACTACTCCAGGGCACGCATGCCGCGAAGCGTCCGGAGGACCTCCCCGGCTGACCACACGGGGCCCGCATGAACGTACTCGACCCGCGCTGGCCGGACGTCACCCTCGCAAGGGGAACACCGGTAGCGGCGGGGTCAGTCGATGGGATGAAAGCGAAGAGTACGAGGAATCCGCTTATACCCTGGGATTAGCGTGACTCATCGTGCGTACACGACGACTGTTCGCGGCGCTGGCGGGTGCCGCTCTGGCTTTGCCCACATCTGCGGCTACGGCCGGCGCCGCGGAAGGCGCGTCGGCGGCGGCAACGCCGCGCCATGTGCCGTGCCCGGCCATCGCGGTACCGGCAGGCGCCCGCGCCGCGCGGCCCAAGCCGCCCGCGCCCGATCAGCAACAGCGGGAGGTCGGCGGGGCGGAACTGGCGTCCGCGGGGTTGACGATCCCCGCCGGTGCGCCGGTGCCGGCAAAGCTGACCGCGACCTCCTGGCTGGTGGCGGACCTGGGCAGCGGCGCGGTGCTCGGGGCCTGCGGAGCCCACGAGTACGCCACTCCGGCCAGCGTGCAGAAGCTGCTGCTGGCGGCGACGTACATGCCGAAGCTCGACCCGGCGCGGATGGTCGAGGTAACCCATGCCGACATGGACTACGAGCCCGGCAGCTCGGCGGTCGGGCTGGTGGAGGGCAGCCAGTACTCGATCAAGACGCTGTGGCTGAGCCTGCTGCTCAAGTCCGGCAACGACGCGGCGAACGTGCTGGCCCGCGTCGGCGGCGGCACGTCCGACTTCCGGGCCGGAGTCGAGGCGATGAACGCCGAGGCGCGCCGGCTGGGCGCACACCAGACGCACGCGGTCACCCCCTCGGGCCTGGACGGTCCCGGGCAGTTCACCAGCGCGTACGACATGGCGCTGATCGCTCGGGCCTGCTACGCCCGCGCTGACTTCCGGCGGTACACGGCGACCGACACGGCGTTGATCCCGCCACAGCGCAACGGCGCGGGTGGGTTCCAGCTCAACAACGACAACGGATTGCTGCACAGGTATCCCGGGATGCTCGGCGGCAAGACCGGTTTCACCGACCTGGCCGGGCAGACCTACGTGGGCGTAGCCGAACGCAACGGCCGCC
Organism: Phytohabitans flavus; assembly: GCF_011764545.1. Classification (GTDB taxonomy): domain Bacteria; phylum Actinomycetota; class Actinomycetes; order Mycobacteriales; family Micromonosporaceae; genus Phytohabitans; species Phytohabitans flavus. The sequence continues at coordinate 4,845,556 of NZ_AP022870.1, forward strand.
GGCTCGTGGTCACCCTGCTCGGCGCGGAATCCGCCCCAATCGGCAGTTACGGGGAGGTAACTACCCTGATGGACTGGGGATTCGCGCTGCCCGGCGACGTCTCGGTGGGCCAACTGATCGAGCCTGAAAACGCGGACGCGTCGCCAGGGGCCCAGCTCACTCCAGTGGCGGGACCAGCTCCGGGAGAGTCGGAGACCTCGACGTTCTCCGCCAAGAGGATCGTGCTGACCGCGGGCATCGCCACGCTGCTTGTCGCGCTCGTCCTGCTCGGCTGGGCACGACGGGTCCGCGTTCGTTCGGCCGCCGGCAATCGGGATCAGGAGCGCGAGGACTGACCGATTCGTCAAATCCGGAATCGGGCACCGGGGCACGAGCGAGGCCTTACTGGCAATAGCGCGCGTGGATTGGCATTAATGCCGTGGCCGACAGGAATCCCACGGCATTGGTAGCGGATCGGTGACGAATTGATGTGACCGCCACCGCAAATCTTGTCTGTTCGCGTACCGAGCAGTAGCGTCGCTGAGTCTGGTCGGTTGTGTTGTCGCCCCCGCGACGCCGAGCAGACCCGCCGAGTCGCATACGCGAGCCGGGGACCCAGGGCAGTTGGGGTGAATCCGCGGTCACGACCGTGGTAGGGCGAGCTTCCCGCCCGAATCCGTCAGCTAACCCGGTAGGCGGCCAGGAAGGAGACCCCCGTGCAGTTTCCGCTGTGCCGTGGCCCGTCTGCCGGTCACCCGCTGTCTGTTCATCGCTTCGCGCGTCTGAGCCGACCCCCGCTCGACAAATAGCGATTGCGGTAAATACCTAGGTCGATTCCGCGACCCTTCGCGCCGCTGATCAGCGCTGCGCCGGTTGTGCCTGCCCATTGGCGGCCGCCGGTCGCGGAGTCGACCCCGTCACCCTGGCCCGATTCGATGACGGGCCGGATTCCCCCTGGAGGACCGAGTGAAGCACGGACGCCACCGTGTCAGCAGGGCACCCGTCACCATCACCCGTAACTACAGCATCGTGGCCGCATCGGCCGTATTTCTCAGCGTGGCCGCGACAACCGGCGCACTGATGAACTCGTCGAATGCGCCGGACCTTGCCGCCAAGGAGATTCCGGCCGTCACCGTTCAGGCCGTGGCCGCCGATCAGGCGCCGAAGGAGGAAGCGGCGCAGCCCGGCCCACCGGCGGCCCCTAGCCAGCCGGCCAAGCCGGAGGCGAAGCCGTCGAGCCCCGCCCCCGCGCCGGCGCCGCCGAAGGCCAAGACCCTGGATTACACGTACCAGGGCCAGCCCAACAGCTACTGGTGCGCACCGGCGGCCACTCGCATCGCGCTGACCGCCCGCCACATGTTTCCGAGTCAGGACGACCTCGCCGTCCAGCTCAACACGACCTTCAACGGCACGGACTCGGCCGCGGACACCACCCGGGTGCTCAACAGCCTGACCAAGGGCAACTTCTACCGCACTCGGGAAATCCCCGGCGAGGAGGCGACGCCGGCTGAGATGGACCGCCTCCAGGCCGACGCCGTGCGGGCGATCAGCAGCGGGTACGCCATCGTGGCCAACGTCGTCGGTGGTGCCACCCGCGCCGATGGCAGCTGGCTCGAGTGGCCCGGCGGTCACTACATCACGATCGTCGGTTACGAGGACGAGGGCCGGATGCTGCACATCGCCGACCCGGCCAACCCGAACGTCAGCTCGTACTCGATCAGCACGATCGAGATGGCCAACTGGATGTCGCAACGCGGCTACTCCGGCTGATCCGGTCAGGCCAGCACGACAGGCAGCAATGACATCATCCGGCGGGCCAATCTGATGATTGGCCCGCCGGATCCGGCTGGGCGGCCACGACCCGGTCCGAGGTAAACCAGCGGCTGGCAACGCTGGCCGATCAGCTCACCATCCATTAGAGACATTAGGGTCGGTCAATCCACAATGGAGATTTGAGCTACCGCGACGTCCGCGGTGGTCCGGACCGCTGCTCCCGCGGCCTCACCCTCCGCGCTTCACAACCCAACCCCAACCCCGGCCCGCACGGCCCGCGGCAAGACCGGCCCGGGGTGGGTCGCGCGCCGCATTTGCTCTGCTTCCCTACCGGAGGCACCGGCCCGCGCCGAGACATCGGCCTTTCCCTTGATCGACGGAAACCGCGCCTAGCCGAGCTGCGATCGTGGCGAAAAATTACCCCTCCAGAGCCTGGCGCGTAATTGGCGGTGCGCTGTTCGTCAAGTCCGCCAGCTTGGTCGTTGCGGTCGGATCGAAGTAGATCCAGAACGTTTAGGGTCGATATAGCACACAAGACGTTCTAGATCTACATTCGCAAAAGAATATATGGGGCAAACCCGGCAACCGATGGTGCCTGCGCGTCGATGCCAGGCGAATTCCAGCCGCTCGCGGCGGGATTGACATCGAGCCTGTGCCCAATTACGCGCCAGGCTCTCCAGGGGCAACTTCTCGACACGGACGGCCAGAGTGTCCACCGATCAAGGCCACGCTCCTCTTCGCCGTCCGCGGACGTCTCCTTGATCGGCGCGATGGGGTCGGAGCACGCAGCGATCCAGGAGCGTCGCGCATCGCGCGCGTCGGATTGGCCGCGTCCCAACAGCCGGCTATGCCGGCCCGGTTTGGTTGTGTAGCGCGGAGGGTGAGGCCGCGGGAGCGACGGTCTGGACCACCGCGGACATCGCGGTAGCCCAAAATCTCCAACGTGGCCTAACGCGCGGTCGCGACCTACAGGTCTTGAGCGTTGTGTGGGCTTGCCTTGGTCCGTGGGAGCCAGAACTCGACCTCGGCGCCCTCGCCGGGTCTACTGTGGATGGTCATCGTGCCGCCGAGGTCGGTGATCCGGCCGCGCATCGACTGGGCGACACCCAGCCGGCCGGCGTCCTCCGCGTCGGCCAGGCGCTGCGAAGTAAACCCGACACCGTCGTCTCGGACCGTGACGCGCACGGCGTTGCCCTCGTCCTCCAGCAACACCCATGCGCGGGCGCCGGGTCCGGCGTGCCGGCGCACGTTGTCCAAGGCCGCCCGCACCGCCGCGGTCAGCTCCTCGGCGGTCCCGGCCGGCAGCTCCACAGCTTGCGCCGGCGCCGCGACCTCGACCGCGGGGGTGGCCAACGCCCTCAGCTGGGCCCGCACATCCTCGCTGGCGCCCGGCTGGGTCGTGGCCTGTCCGCTGAGCAGAGTCCGCAGCGCCGCCTCCTGCTCGGCGGCGAGCGTGGCCAGCTGCCCACCCTGCCCGCCGAGCTCGGAACCGTGTCGCTGGACCAGCGCCAACACTTGCAGCACGCCATCGTGGATGGGACGGGCCAGCCGGTCCCGCTCGGCAGCGGCGGCGCTGCGGCGGATCTGCTCCGCGTGTTTGCGTTCGGCCGATCGGGCGGCGACCTGCTGCGCGAAGGCGAGCCCGCCGATCGCCGCGCCCGTCACCAGCAGCAGCACGGCCGACGTGTTCAGGTGGAGCACCGGGTTGAGGAACGACGAGACGGGCTCCCCGTCCCGCAGATAGGTCGCCGAAACTGTCGCTATGCCACCCGTGGCGACTACCGCGGCCACCGGACCGAGCGCGGCCGGAAGGCTGCCGCGCGGTGCCAGCACCGCCGCTGTGGCGCCGATGACCGCGGTGCCGGCGGCGGTGACCAGGACAAGGATCACCAAGGCCGGCACGGTGCTCTCCCGGTCCGCCAGCTTCTCCGGATGGCCGCCGGTCGCCGCGTAGGCAATGAACAGTGTGATCGCGCTGAGCACCGCCAGCGCACTGGCAAGCGGCATGCGCCAACGGCTCGCGGCCACGATCGCGCCGATCAGGACACCGGCCAGCGCGCCGACCGACCGCACCAGCTCCAGCGAAAACAGTGCGGTCATCGCGAGGATCGCCGGGGCCACGAGGGCGACCCGCACGGTCGCGGCGGTCAGCGACCCCGCCAATGCCCACAGCCCTCCGAGGGCGGCGATGCAAACCCCGGCGACCAGCGTGAACACCCCGATGATCGCGGCCGCCACGTAGAAGCGCCGGTACAGCGGGATCCCGAGAGGTCGAGCAGGACGGCGAGCCGCTCGATGGTCAGGAACGAGAGCGGGATCGCCACGCACATCGCCAACGTGCCCGTCACGATCGGACGGATCCGCCACCACGACCAACGACCGGCCCCGACGAGCCCGACGGCGTCGCGGTCGCCGTGCCTGATGTACCACGCGGCCGGCAGGAGCCCGGCAATGCCGACCACGAGCATCCCGAGGTGCCAGGTCGGGATGGCCACGTTGGAGATCAACCAGCCCGCTCCGACCAGCGCCGACCCGAAGATCTGCGCGCCGGCCGACAGCCCAGCGATCGCGGCGCCCCACCCGGTGTCCACCCGGGCCAGGCCCTGGGCGCAGGCAAGCACGCCCACGATCGTCAGCGGGTATCCGGCCGAGGTCATGACGCTGACCTCGACCGGGTAGCTCAGGCCCGGATGTGCCCACAAGCCCGGCACTGTGAGCAGGGCCGCGGCGACCAGTAGGTACGGCCACCATCGCAGCATGCAGAGCCCCGCCAGGGTCGCCAGGATCGCCACTGCCAGAGACCACCACCCCGGGCCGCGGATCTGGCCAAGCCCCGCGCCGTCCAGAAAGGGCGCCGGCCCGCCGTACCGGGGTGAGGCCCAGATCGCCAGCAACAGGCAGCCACTCACCCCGCCCAGCGCTGCCGGCACATGCCGTATGGACCCACCCGGAACCGCTCGTCTGACAAAAGGCACATCAGCAATATCCCGTACCGCCTGTGCCGTTACCTGAGCCCCGCTACTCATCCTCCTCGGCGCAGGACCCGGCGCTAGCGCCCGTGGGAGGGGCGGGGGCGGAAGTGGTGGCCGATCCCGTACCGGGCGACTGCCTCCCCCAGCCGGACGCCGTCCACGTCGGCGGTGCGGAAGTGGAGGCCGCCCCACACGCGGGCGCCGACCAGCTCCTCCACGGCCTGGGAAAAGCGGGTGAACGACCGGGTGGCGTCCGCGTCGACGCTGTAGGCGTGGAACTGGACGGTGTCCCGGGCGAAGAATGACCTGAACACCGACATCCGCGCACCGGTCGCGCACGCGTGGCCGGACGGGTACTCCGGGAACGGCGGCGTCACCAGCAGCGGCGTCCATCCGGGGTCGTCACCGGCCCGGATCGCGGTGATCGGGCGCCAGAAGCCCCACGCCTCTTTCTGCCGGAAGCAGGCGATCCCGGTGTCGGCCACGACGAGGTCGACCATCGCGAAGAGCCGCGCGGTGCGCAGCGGATCCAGCCGCTGGCCGACCGCGAGCTGCCGCTTGATCTCCCAACCCACCGAACGCCGGTCGTGCCACCAGATGGCCGCCTCGGTCTGGTCGGCGGTGCGCACCGTGCTGCCGGCCGCACCGACAAGCTTGACCTCGTCCAGGTCCCGCGCGTACGTGCGGCTCGTCAACGCCGGCGGGCCCGGCGCGGTGAACGCCTCCGCGCTGGGCAACAGGAACGGCCTCACGAACCCAAGCCACGCCCCGTCCGAGACGAACGCCGGCGGCGTCGGCCGCCACTGGCCGGGCTGGTCGCCCACCGTCCACTGTTGACTGCCGAACGCTCCGTCGTCGCGGCGCGCGTCGACCATCGCGGCCGCGGCCCGGCCACCGACGGCGATACCGGCTCGCTTCGACCGCCCGTCCGGTATCTCCGCCAGGTACTCGTCGTACTGGGCCCGCAACCGCTCGCTCTGCGCCGGGAACAGGTCGGCCATCACCCGGTAGGCGGCGGTGGCCACGGCGGCCTCCGTGGACTCGGTCCCTGTGGTCCGGGGCGCGACAAGATAAGGCTGGTACGGCACGCCGGCGATCGCATTCACCGCGTCGTAGACCGCCCCGCTGACCATCGCGAAGCTGCGCACCTGCGCATTCGGCTGCTGGGCGGCGATGTCCCAGATCGCGGTCTGGGCGTTGATGTCCCAGACGACGACCGGGTTGTCTCTGGGGGCGGGTGCGGAGGCGGAGGCGGATGGTGCCGGCGCCCCTGCCAGAAGGACCAGGGCGGCCGCCGCCCCACAGAGCCAACCGCGATGCGCCATGACCCATCCCCCCAATGGCCGGCGTCCAAGCGTCCACCGCATCGTGCGCCACCACGACCCGAAAAGGCAATGATGTTGATCAATTAAATGGCGCCGGACAGCCGCTCGACCCCGTGGTCCGGGCGGGCGTCCGGCGCGGTGGCGGTGTCACTCGCAGTACACCCGCATCTTGGTGTCGGGTTGGTCGAGGTCGACGGTGAGCTCGTCGAGGTGCTCGACAAGGTCGTCGAGGTGCTGCGGCTTGAGCTGGGTGAGGTCGATCGGGACCCCTGTCTTGTCCAGCTCGGCGTTGACGCGGATGAGCACCTGCGGAGGGACAAGGCTGGCGAGCCGGACCCCGGCGCGCAGCAGCTGGAGCGGGACCCTGATGTTGATCCGGCCCGCACCGCCGTCGGAGTTGTCGTCCATCACCACGCGCAGGTACCTAGGTCGGGTTTTCGGGCTGAGTGCGGCTCCCGGCGGCGGCACAGGCTGGTCTCGCTCGACGGCGTCGATCAGCCGCTCGGCCTCGTCCGCAGTGATCTTGCCCTCGGCCAGCATCTCCAGGATCTGGCGGCGCTGCTCGTTCATCGTTGCTCCTCTCGTCTGAGTCATCTGACGCTCACCAGCACGGCCAGCTGACCGTCGTCGATCTCGAACCGGGCGCCGGGCAGCGCCCACAGCAGTCGCCCAACGCCGCGCAGCGCGCCCATCGGGCTCACCCGGAACATGCGGCATGCGACAAGTCCGGCCAGCACGGCGAGCAGGAGCAGCGGTGACAGCACCAGCAGCACCGGCAGGACAGGGACGAACAGCCGGAGCCAGCGGCCGTCGGAACGGCGATAGCGCACCGTCACCAGCTGCGGGATCATCGGGATTTCCCCAGCTCGGCCAGCGCCTCCTGGACACTGATCTCCCCCCGCCGCAGGCGGTCGACGACGTCAGCCCCAGTGGGCGCCGGGTCGGTGTCGACGAAGTCGAGGCGCTCGGCGATCCGGTTTAGCCGGGACTTGATCGTCGGGTAGCTAACCCCGAAGATCCGCTCCATCTCCTTGATCGAACCGTGCGACCGCACGAACGCGGCCACGAACACCTGGTCGTCGACGCTGAGCAGAGCCAACTGCGGCGGCTCGAACTGACCCTCGACCACTACGCCGCTGCCGGCGAGGCGGACCCGCTCGACCACGAACGGCTGTCCGCGCGTCAGGTCCGTCAGCTCCTGCCAGTCCACCCTGGGCCCCTTACTGTCGGCGACATGCTCGCCATTAATTTGTATCTTGATTTTTTTAAGCAGTCAACGTGCAAACCTTGATTTTCCTAAGTTGATCTTCAAGGCTGCGAGCTAGGCGCGAGGGGTGAGGGTGGCCATGGCGCGGTCGACGGCGTCGCCGAGCGGGCTGGTGGCGCCGGAGGCAAGCCAGGAGTGTTGGGCGGCGACAAGGCAGCCGAAGGCCGCGGCGGTGAGCGCGCGGGGCGTGGGGTCGTCGACCGCGTATGGCCTGCCAGCCGCCGCGGCGCGCTGGCGTAGGGCGTCGACCACGGCGTCTTGGATCTGCTGGAGCTTTTGCAGGTAGGCGGCGTGCAGGGCGGGCGTTTCGAGGACGACCCGGTGGATCGGCTCGGCGATATGCTGCTGGCCCGGCTCGTCCAGGATGTCGAACAGGCGGCGCAGCGACACCCAGACCGGCTCGCCCGGCGGCCGCGTGCGGAGCGTGTCGAGCATCTGGTCCGCGGCCAGGTCGAGCTTGCCGACGACGATCTCCTCCTTTGTGGCGAAGTAGCGGAAAACGCTGCGCTGCGACATGCCGACAGCCGCGGCGATGTCGTCGATGGTGGTGGCCTCATAGCCGCGCTCGACGAACAGTGCGAGCGCCGCCTCGCCGATCTCGCGCTGCACGGCTCGGCGGGTGCGCTCCCGGAGGGCGGGCTGTTTGGGCTTCATGATGCGTCGATCATATCGCCAGCAGTCATGGTTGACAGTGACTGACATGTTCGGCGTACGCTGTCGTCATGCCCAAGACCATCGTGATCACCGGCGCCAGCGACGGCATCGGCGCCGCGGCCGCACGACAGCTTCACCAGCACGGCCATCGAGTCGTCGTCGTCGGCCGTTCCCCCGACAAGACCAGGTCAGTCGCCCGGGAGATCGGCGCGGACCACTTCCTCGCCGACTTCACCCGCCTCGACGAGGTGCGCAAGCTCGCCGCCGAGCTGGATGCCGCGTACCCGCGGATCGACGTGCTGGCCAACAACGCCGGCGGTGTCTTCGGCGATCCCACCAAGACCGTCGACGGGTTCGAGAAGACCTTCCAGATCAACCACCTGGCGCCGTTTCTGCTCACCCGGCTCCTGATCGACAAGCTTGTCGCGTCCCGGGCGACGGTGATCCAGACCTCGAGCGTCGGCGCTCGACTGGCCGGCAAGCTCGACCTCGACGATCTCGACCACGACCGGAGATACAACCCGGTCCGGGCCTACAACGCGGCCAAGCTCGAAAACCTCCTGTTCACGAAGGAACTGCACCGCCGCTACCACGCCCAGGGCATCTCCACGGCCGCCTTCCACCCGGGCAACGTCGCGACAAGCTTCGGCACCCAGTCCCACAGCTGGCTGATGAGGTTCATCACGACCAATCGCATCACCCGCGGCATGCTGATCACCCCGGAGAGGGGCGCCGACCAGCTGGTCTGGCTCGCCGAGAGCCGTCCCGGCCTGGACTGGGAGCTGGGCGGCTACTACGAGAAGCGCAAGCCCGCCAAGCGCGTCAACCCGCAGGCGCTCGACACCGGCCTCGCCCGTGGGCTCTGGGACCGCTCCGAACAGCTGATCGGGGATCCTTAGCCGACGGTGGGGTACTGCGGGAGCGTGATGGCGCTGGCGGCGCGGCGGGCCATCTTCGCGGGCAGGTCCCGCAGCCACGGCATGAGCGGCATCATCCGCATGTTCAGCCGCATGAGCCCAGCGAGAAAACGATTGGCGGGCACCATCATGCTGGCCGAGTCGGCGAGCTTCTGGCAGCCGTCCACATAGGACCGCATGGCGCTCTCGTACCGGGCGAACGCCGTGGCGTGGTCGCCGCCGGCCGTGGCCAGCTCCCCGGCGAGCACGTAGGCGCCGACGACGGCGAGGCCGGTGCCCACGCCCGACAGCGACGACGGGCAGTACCCGGCGTCGCCGAGCAGCGCGATCCGGCCGCGTGACCAGCTGTCCATCTTTATCGTGCTGACCGAGTCGAAGTACAGGTCCGGTGCCGTGGCCATCAGCTCGAGCAGCCGTGGCGTCTCCCACCGCGCTCCGGCGAACGCCTCGTGCACGATGCCGCGCTGCCGATCGCCGTCCACCCGGTCGTACGACAGCGGGGGCGAGGCGAAGTACAGCAGCACCCGCGCCTCGGTGTTCTCGCGGGCGCTGTAGACGACGATGCGCTTGGGCTCGCCGTAGACGAGGCCGCTGTGGTCGAGCGCCAGGTAGTTGGGCGTGGTGAAGATCGCGCAGTGCAGGCCGAGGTGCTTGACGTACGACCGCTCCGGCCCGAACGCCAGCGAGCGGACCCGCGAATGCAGCCCGTCGGCACCGATCACGAGGTCGAAGCTGCGCGGCGCCGCGTGCTCGAACGTCACGTTCACCCCGTCCGCGGTCTCCTCCAGCGCGGTGATCGAATCGCCGAAGACGTACTCCGTCTCGTCCATGGTCGCCTCGTACAGGACGCGGACCAGGTCGCCGCGCAGGATCTCGACGTCACCACCGGTCTGCTCGGCCGGCATGCGGGCCAGCTTCTTTCCCGCGCGTTGACGTACCACGAATCTCCGGTACCCGTACGGGCGTGCTCCACCTCGTCACGTATGCCCATCCTCGACAGCAGATCGAGGTGGACGGGTCCGCGGAAGTCGACGGCGTACCCACCCTCGCGCAGGGCCGGAGCGCGCTCGACGACGGTGGGCGTGAAGCCGTACCGGTGCAGCCAGTAGGCCAGAGCCGGGCCCGCGATGCCGGCACCGGAGATCAGGATGTCACGGGGTTGTCCAGGCGAGACAGTCATGCCGGTGAGCGTGGCGGGGCGGCCTCACCGGGCGCTCACCGCCCGCTCACCGGCCAGGCGCTGCGCTGGCGAGCCCGTGATGACCGACTCTGGTACCCCGACGAGTCGCAGGGCTTCGACGCTTCCGAGCTGCGCCGAGGCGGCGTACAGCGCCTCGTACCTCTGGTCGCCGAGGGCCAGCCGCGCCGCCTCCGCGTGGCGCGACGTCTCCGGCTCGACGACGGCGGCCGGTCCACGCAGCGCCCGGGCCGCGCCGAGCAGCGAGGCCGCGCGGAGGGGATCGCCGTCGTCCAGTTCGATTCCGGCGAGCGTGTCGACGGCGCGAGCGTTCAGGTGGAGCACTCCCGTCGCGGCCGCGAGCTCGATCGCCTGCTGGCAGCGCGCCCGAGCCTGCGCTGGATCGCCCTCGGCCAAGGCGACGCGGCCCAGGCCCAGCAGGGCATCGGCCCGGATGCTGGCGCTCCGGATCCAGATGGTGTCGACGTTTGTCAACGCCTGCTCATACCGCCGGCGTGCCGTGGCCAGGTCGCCGAGCAGGTAGGCGATGTCGGCCAGGCCACGCGATGCCATCGCCTCGTAGACCGGCAGCCCTGCCCGACCGGCCAGCAGTGCCGCCTCCTCGTAGTCGGCCCGAGCGATCGAGGGATCCGTCCCCGCCGCGACGGCGTCGCGCAGCCGGTAGTCGCCCCGGTCGCACGACAGGTCGCACCGCTCCTCGATCGCGCCGAGCTCGTCGACGAGGCTCAGCGCCTCGTCGGTCAGGGCGACCGCCCGCGCGTGCTCACCCCGCATCGAGGCGGTGCCGGCCAGCGATCCCAGTGCCATCGCCTGACCCCACCGCTCGCCGAGCGACCGGAAGCCCGCAAGCGCCTGCTCGAACTCGCGCTCCGCCGCGGCCATGTCGCGCAGCAGAAACTGCGGGTACCCCAGCACCAGGTGCGCGGAGGCGACCTCCCAGGCGTCCGCGCTGTCGCAGGCCCGCGCCATGAGCGCGAACAGCGGCCCGGCGTCGACCTCCGGACCGACCGTCGTCCAGAGGAACGTGGTCAATGGGTGCGGCACTCGACCCGGCGCCATCGCGACCTCCAGCGCGGCCGCGATGTGTCGCTGGCCAGGGCGCACCGGAGGGTGTGCCGCCGCCAGCACGCAGAGCACGTACTCGTTTTCCAGGCCCGGTGGCGGACCGTCCGCCAGCTGGTCCAGGGCGGCGGCCGCGTGCTCGGCGGCGAGTCCGAGGGCGCCGCGCATCCAGAGGTACGTCGCCGACGCGGCCACCAGGCGCAGCGACAGTGCCGTCTCCCCCGCGCCGACCGCCCATCGCAGCGCGGCCAGCAGGTTTTCGTGCTCGTCGCCGAGTATCCGAAGCCAGGCGAGCTGCTCGACGGTACGCAGGCGCGGGTCGGCGGTCCGCGCCAGCGACAGCAGGTACTCGGCGTGCGCCCGGCGCGTGGCCTCCGACTCGCCGGCCTCGGCCAGGCGCTCGTCCGCGTAGGCGGCGACCGTCTCCAGCATCCGGTACCGCCCGCCGGCCACCGAGAGCAGCGACTTGTCCACAAGGGAGTCGAGCACGTACGGCACACCCGCGACCGCGCAGACCTGGGTCGCGCCCGCGACATCGGCGTCGCCGGCGAACACCGACAGCCGTCGCAGCGCCGCCTGCTCCCCGTCCGAGAGCAGATCCCAGCTCCACGCCACCGCCGCCCGCAACGTCTGATGCCGCGGCTCTGCGGTGCGGTTGCCGCGCGACAGCACCGCGAACCTGTCGGCGAGCCCCTGCCCGAGCGTCGCCACGTCCATCGTCCGCAGCCGGGCGGCGGCCAGCTCGATGGCCAGGGGAAGGCCGTCGAGGCGCCGGCAGATCTCGGCGACCGCCTCGGCAACGGTCGCGTCCAGCGCGAAGCCCGGCCGTACCGCCGCGGCCCGGTCGGCGAACAAGCGGGCGGCGGCGGTCTCGTCGAGCACGCTCACCGGCCAGAGGTGCTCTCCGGCCGCCCGCAGCGGCTCCCGGCTGGTGGCCAGCACCCGCACTCCGGGGCAGTACGTCAGCACCTGCTCGGCCAGCTCGGCCACGCCGTCGACGAGGTGCTCGCAGTTGTCGAGTACAAGCAGGGTGGACCGGGTGGACAGCGCCGCGAGCAGGCGGGTCGCGGGCGGCGCCTCGGCCGGCATCGGGTGCGGCCCGCTGTCGCGCAGGCCCAGCGCGGTGAGGATCGCGGGCGGCAGCTGCGACGGGTCGCGCAGGGCGGCAAGGCGTACGAACAGCACGTCCGCCCGCCGCGCGGCGACCTCGGCCGCCAGCCGGGTCTTGCCCACGCCACCGGGGCCGTAGAGGGTCACGAGTCGGGCGCCGGCGAGCAACTTCGCGACCGCGGCGACGTCATGGGCCCGTCCGACAAAGCTGGTGAGCGCCGCCGGCACCCCGGCCCGGGCCTCCGGCCGGAGCAACGCCAGGTGTACGGCCGCGAGCTCCGCGGACGGCTCGGCCCCGAGCTCCTCGACGAGCCGCTGCCGGAACGCCGCGAAGGTGGCCAGCGCCTCGGCCGTCTCGCCGGACGCGACGAGCGCGCGCATCAACAGCCCGTGCGGTCGCTCCCGGAGGGGATTCCGCGTCACCAGCTCGCGCAGCTCCGCCACCGCGGCCAGGTGCTCACCCAGGCGTAGCTCCGCCTCGATCCGGTCTTCGACCGCGGCCGACCGCCGCTCCTCCAGCCGGCTCGCCATCGCCCGTGCGGAGGGGGCGTCGGCCACGTCCGCCAGCGCGGCTCCGCGCCACAGCACGAGCGCGGCGCCCAGGAGCGCGGCGGCGCGGCGCGGGTCGCCCTCGCCGAGCGCCTGCCGGCCCTCCTCCGACAGCCGCTCGAACTCGGTCGCGTCGATCTTGTGGTCGCCGGTGAGCAGCCGGTAGCCGGAGGGCAGCGAGTCGATGGTGACCTCTGCCAAGGTGCGCCGCAGCCGGGAGATCTGCGACTGCAACGCGTGTCCGGCGTCGAGCGACGGGCGTTCGCCGTACAGCTCCTCCACCAGGCTGTCCACGCTGACGGCCTCGCCCGCCCGGACGAGCAGGAGCGCCAGCAGCGTACGCAGCGCCGGCCCACCGATGATGACCTCGCGGCCGTCGGCGCGCCATGCCCGCGTCGTCCCGAGAATGCCGAACCGCACCCGCCTATTGTGCTGTGGTTCGGGCGCGGGTGGTCAGAGGGCGCCCGCACCCGCCTCGGCGACGCTCTGGTCCTGCTCCCCGGTACCGCCGCTGACGCCGACCGCACCGACCACCATGCCGTCGCGGCGCAGCGGGATGCCACCCGCGAAGATCATCACGCGGCCGTGGTTGCTGGCGTGGATGCCGTAGAACTGCTGCCCCGGCTGGGAGTTCATGCCGAGCTCCTTGGTCGCGATGTCGAACGCCCGCGATGTCCAGGCCTTGTTGACGCTGATGTCGACGCTGCCCATCCAGGCGCCGTCCATGCGTACGTGGGCGACGAGGTTGCCGCCCATGTCGACCACGGCGATGTTCATCGGCTGACCGATCTCGGCGGCCCGCGCCTCCGCGGCCTCGATGATCCGGCGGGCGTCGGCGAGGTTGACGGTCGCCATGCGTGCTCCTTGCGGGTGAGTGTGTGGCTTGCCGGCTCAGGCTGCGGGCTTGAGAACGACCTTGGAGTAGCCCTCCTCGCGCTGGTCGAACCGCGCGTACGCGTCGGGCGCGTCGTCGAGCGGGAGCTGCTTGCTGACCACGAAACTGGGCCGCGCGCGGCCGGCGATGATCAGGTCGCGCAGGTACCGGTTGTAGGCCTTGACGTTGGTCTGCCCGGTCCCCATCCGCTGGCCCTTCTCGTAGAACTTGCCCAGCCGAAACAGCAGTTCGCCGTTGGCCGAGTGCGGGTCGGACGCGCCCGGGTCGTGCGGGACGTACAGCCCGACGACGCCGATCACGCCGGTGGCCCGGACGATGTCGACAAGGCTGTTGAGCACGCTCGCCGGCTGCTCCTCGCCGCTGGGCGCGGTGGCCTGGTAGCCGACCGCGTCGACGCCCTTGTCGGTGCCGTCGCCGCCGGTCTGGTCGCGGATCTGCTCGATCGGGTCGGCCTTCGTGTAGTCGATCGGGATCGCGCCGATCGACTCGGCGAACTGGAGGCGCGACGGCACCTTGTCGACCACGAACACCTTCGCCGCACCCATGATCAGCGCGGAGTACGCGGCCATCAGCCCCACAGGTCCGGCGCCCATGACCGCGATCGTCTCGCCGGGACGCAGGCCCGTCATCGCGACGCTGTGGTAGCCGGTCGGGAAGATGTCGGCGAGCATCGCGAAGTCGTTCTCGTGGTCGTCGTTCTTGGGCAGCTGGAGGCAGTTGAAGTCGGCGAACGGCACGCGCACGTACTCGGCCTGCCCGCCGCGGTACGGGCCCATCGCGACGTAGCCGTACGCCCCGCCGCCGAAGCCCGGGTTGACCGTGAGGCAGAACGCCGTGTAACCGACGAGGCAGTTCTTGCAGAATCCGCAGGCGACGTTGAAGGGCATCGACACCCGGTCGCCCTGCTTCACCGCCCCGACGCCGGACCCGACCTCCACGACCGTGCCCATGTTCTCGTGGCCGAAGACCAGGCCGGGCTCCGCCTTCGTACGGCCCTCGTACATGTGCAGGTCCGAGCCGCAGATGGCGGCAGAGCTGACCTTCACGATCACGTCGGTCGGGTCCTCGATGCGGGGATCCTCGACGGTGTCGACGCTGACGGTGCGGGGCCCGTGGTAGACGACCGCCTTCATGATCCGGCCTCGCCGCAGGCGGCGCCCAACGCGATGCTCATGCCGACGACGTTAGGTGCCGAGCATCTGCCCCGTGCCCGAAATGGAAGAAGACAACCGGCCGCGCCGGCCAGGGTTTGGATTGTGAACCGCGAAGGGTGAGGCCGCGGGAGCAGCGGCCTGGACCACCGCGGACGTCGCGGTAGCCCAATATTTGATCGTGGTTATTCCCAGATGCGCAGGGGCTACCGGACGGCTTCCAGCGGCAGGTCGCTGCCGCGCCAGGTGGCTGCCAACTCCTGCACCGGCAGGTTGAGCGCCTCACCGAGGCAGATGATCGTGCCGAATCCGGGAGAGGGCAGTCGTCCGGTCTCGATCTTGCGTAGGGTTTCCGGCGAGATGCCCGCTGCCTGCGCGACGTCCGCCAGGTCGCGTCCCGCTCGCGCGTGGCGCAGCAGGGCGCCGAGACGCCTGCCGGCTTCGATCTGCTCGGGTGTGAGCGGGTGGCGGACCATGCCCCCAGGATATGACTGGTATTACTATACCGGCAAGTGTTAGCGTGCCGGTATAACTATACCGGCACCCTGTGACGCGAGGTAATCGTGATTGAGCTGAAGACGCCTGCGGAGATCGAACGCATGCACGTGGCCGGGCGTTTCGTCGCCGAGGTGCTTACCGAGGTCGGCCAGCTCGCCGACGTGGGCGTCAACCTGCTGGACCTGGAGCACCACGCGCGCGGCATGATCAAGCGGCGCGGGGCGGAGTCGTGCTACTGGGACTACGCGCCGTCCTTCGGGCGCGGCCCGTTCCGCAACGTCATCTGCCTGTCGGTCAACGACGCGGTCCTGCATGGCCTACCCCACGACTACACGCTGCGCGACGGCGACGTACTCAGCGCGGACATCGCGGTCAGCATCGACGGCTGGGTGGCCGACTCGGCGCGTACGGTCGTCGTCGGGACCGCCGCCGAAGAGGACCTGCGGATCATCCGCGCCACCGAGGAAGCGTTGGAGGCGGCGATCGAGGTGGCGCGTCCGGGCAACCGCCTGGGTGACATCTCGGCCGCCATCTGGGCGGTAGCCGACGGCTACGGTTACCCGGTCAACACCGAGTTCGGTGGCCACGGCCTTGGCCGCACCATGCACGAGGACCCCCACGTTTCGAACAAGGGCCAGGCAGGGCGCGGCCTCAAGCTCCGGCCAGGCCTGACCCTCGCGCTCGAACCCTGGCTCGCCCGCACGACCGACCGGATCGTCTACGACGCCGACGGCTGGACCATCCGGTCGGCCGATGGCTCACGCACCGCCCACTCCGAGCACACCGTCGCCATCACCGAGGATGCCCCCTTGGTGCTCACCCGCCGCGGATAGGGTTCGTCAGCCGTCCACCGGGTGTAGCTGGCGGCCGCTGGCGTCGTAGAGTTCGCGGTCCCCGAGCGGTTGGGACAGGTGGACAGTGGCGGTCCGCGGGCCGGCGATGTCGTAGCAGGGCCCGCCGGGTGTGCCGGTTGGCACGGTGTCGACGCGTACTTCGACGCGCTGGGAGGTCTCGCGAACCGTGCCGACGTACCGCGCGCCGCACCGCCCGCTGTCGGACGGAACGCCGGAGAACCGCAGCTCCAGGCTGCGTCCGCCATCGAGCAGGATGACCTGGTTGAACGGCAGCGGCGGGTCCCCCGGATGATGGCCGTTCGGGGGCGGCTCGCCGGGCGGGATTCGTTTGCCGGTCAACTCGTCGACCAAGGGGCGGCCATTCCCGACGGAGTCCAGCGAAACCAGGATCCGGCGGAGTTCCGGCGGGCAGGCGGTCCCGGCCCGGCTGGAAGCGCGGACCGAGATCCTGATCTCACCAGCGGACTCCTGGACTGTGGCCGACAGGGCGGTCGCGCAGGCGCTGTCGAAGCTGGTCGCCTTGACCTCGATGGATATGTCCCGGGCACCGTCGATCCAGTCAGCCTGCTGGATGGCCACCGGCCCGGACGTGCCTGGTGTCAGGCTCGGACCCGGCGATGGATTGACAGCCTGGTCGGTGGTACCCGGCCCGTCGAGCAAAAGCGTCGACGCGGACAGCAGGCTGGCGGCGGCCAGGCCCGCAGCCGCGGCGGCCAGCCGTCGTCGCCGGGCACGCACGCGGCGGCGTGCGGCGGCGGCGAGGTCGGTGGCGACCGGCGCGCGTTCGGCGTCGGCGGCGAACTCGGTGCGTAGAGACCGTTCCAGGTCGAGACTCATGAGATCTCCTTCTGGGTGACCGGCGTGCCGAATCCGGCCGCGCGCAGGGTCGCGAGCGCCCGCGAGGCGGTGGCCCGGACGCTGCTCGTGGCGATGCCCAGCAGTTCGGCGATGGCGGCGTCGTCCAGGTCGGCGTAGTAGCGCAGCACCAGCACCGTGCGGGCCCGTGGCGGCAAGCTGTCCAGCGCTCGCCGGGACTCGTCCCGGGCGGCGACGGCCTCAGCGTGGTCCGCCACCACCGGCGCCGCGTCGGCGGTCCGGTCGGTCGGGACCTCGCCGAACCAGCGGCGCCGCCGCCACCCCAGGTACTTGTTGACGATCATGCGCCGCACGTATGCGTCCGGGTGGTCGGCGCGGGACACCCGCCGCCAGTGCCGGTACGCGTCGGCCAGCGCGGACTGGACGAGATCCTCGGCGGTGTGCGGGTCGGTGGTCAGGACGTACGCGAAACGTAGCAGCGACTGCCCGCGTGCTGCGACGTACTCATCGAACCGCCCGTCACCGGCGGAGCCTGCGCCCATACCCCTTAGATGCATCGAACCCCCGGTCCGCTGCATCCGCGGGGGTGTGACCTGACGCCGCCCCGGGACGGAAATGTGGATCACATATGGCGGAAACGAGCTGCTCCTAGCCTCCGCAACATCAACTTCGGGCTAGGAGGCTACGTTGAACGGACGAAGACGCACCACTCGTACCATCGTCACCGGTGTTGTCCTGGCGCTGGTGGCCGTGCCAGCTACCGCGTCGGCGCACGGATCGGGATCCGCGCGTGGGTTTGTGCTCGAAGAGGCGACGGTCGCGTCGATCCATCAGGCGTTCAAGTCGGGCAAGCTTACCTGCTCGCAGCTGATCGACGGGTACCTCACGCGGATCCTGGCGTACGAAAACCAAGGCCCCGCGATCAACTCCCTCATCTCCGTCGCGGTCGACGCGAAGGCCCAGGCGAAGGCCCTGGACGCCAAGTACAAGCGCCAGCACGGACGCGTCGGCCCGCTGCACTGCATCCCGGTGATTCTCAAGGACAACATCGATACGAAGGACATGCCGACCACCGGCGGCTCGAAAACCCTCATCACACCCTTGCCGGCGAAGGACTCCTACATCGCCAAGGCGTTCCGCGACGACGGCGCCATCATCCTCGGCAAAGGCAACATGGACGAGTGGGCGCATGGCGGGCGGGCCGGATACAGCTCCGCCGGCGGCCAGACGCTCAACCCGTACGACCTGTCGCGTTCCCCGGCTGGCTCCAGCGGCGGACCGGCCGCCGCGATCGCCGCCAACTTCGCCGTCCTGTCCATCGGCAGCGACACCGGTGGATCGATCCGCGGGCCGGTCAACGCCGAGTCGTTGGCTGGTATGCGGCCAACCCTCGGGCTGGTCAGCCGCGCCGGCATCATCCCCTTCTCGTCCACATTCGACAGCGCGGGACCGATGACCCGGACGGTCACCGACAGCGCCTTGGTGCTGAACACCATCGCCGGCTATGACCCGGCCGACCCCGCGACGAAGCAGAGCCAGGGCAAAATACCGAGTGACTACACCAAGTACCTGAAGAAGGATTCGCTCAAGGGCGCGCGGATCGGCGTGCTCCGCAACTACGTCAACGCCGCCAACGCCCCGATGATGGATGCGGCCATCCAGCAGATGCGCCAGCTGGGCGCCACCGTCGTGGACAACCTCGTGCTCCCCAGGCGGCGCTCGACCTGCGTGGGCAGTACTACCCGATAGTCTCCGAGACCGAATTCAAGACATTGCTGGGCGAGTACCTGGCCACCTACCGTCCCGGCGCGGCCGTCAAGTCACACGCGGACGTACTCGCCGCGAGCTCGCAACCCGGCTTCAACATGGCGCCCGAAGTGTTGGTGCGGCTCCAGACCGAGGCCGGCCGAGGCGCGATGACGGATGCGGACTACCTCCTGGCCGCCCAAGAGGGCCCCGCCAAGATGCGCGCCGCCATCGACAAAATCCTCGACGACAACCACCTCGACGCCCTCGTCCGGCCCACCAGCGCGGGCAGCGACATGGCCGCCCTGTCCGGGTACCCGGACATGCTCGTCCAAGGCGGCGTCGACACCAACGGCATCTCCGCCGGCATCGCATTCATCTCGAAAGCCTTCACCGAACCCAAACTGCTCGGATACGCCTACGCCTACGAACAAAAGGCGAACGCCCGCAAGGTCCCGGCGCTCACCCCACCCATCCCGTCATCCTGGTGGATGTAGCACACATTCGATCGCCCAGACCGCCCCAGCCCAACAGCTGGGGCCGGTCTGCATCGAGGCCACGGGTGCATCCCTCCTTCGCGGATCCCTTAGACCATAAAGATTTGAGCTACCGCGACGTCCGCGGTGGTCCAGACCGCTGCTCCCGCGGCCTCACCCTCCGCGCTTCACAACCCACCCCGCCCGCGGGCACCCGACAGACCGCCAGCGGGCCACCAGTCCGCGGGGCTCTGGAGCTGGAAGCACCAATGCGCCCGCCCCACCGGTCCTCTCGAACCTCCCACTCACCCGCCCGCCGACCAGACCGGGCCGCTTTGATCGGGCGAACGATCGCCAGCGAGACCACCACCGGTAGCGACGCCAGTCGCGCACCCAGCGCACCCACCCTAGTGCCATCCTGGAGGCCGGAGATCCCCGCCGGAGGCAAGACGTGGGGTAACCGCAACCCCCGCGACGCGGAGGCGTTTCCGCGCTGCCCGCCTCGCGGGCAGCGCCGAAAGAGTCCTGGATCTAGTCGACTTTCTGCCGTCATGACGGCAGAAAGTCGACTAGATCCAGAGGCCAGGTCCGCTCTGGGGTTGGGTTGTGAAGAGCGGAGGGTGAGGCCGCGGGAGCAGCGGTCCGGACCACAGCGGACATCGCGGTAGCTCGATTTGTTATTGATGGATCCGGGAATGGGTTGTGGACAGACCAAGCCGTGACGGCTCTGGTCGTCCGTCGCGAGGTCTGCGGACATCGACCATTATGGGAGGTCGGCGGCGACCTCGTGGTGGCTGACGAGGTCGTCCCAGCGGGTCAGGGCGCGGCGGGCTGCCTCCGCCACCACGGCTTGTTCGGGATTTTCGCCGGCGAAGGCGCGTATGTCGTCCATGCTCGCGAAGTAGGTGATCGAGGTGAACAGCACTTCGTCGCCGGCTTCCTGGCGCAGGAGCCGCGCACCGCGGAAACCCGCTACCTGCCGTAAGTGCTCGGCGACGTCGGTTTCGTAATGAGCCTGGTAGTCGCCGGCCGCCGCGGCCGACGTCCATCCTCGCCACACTCGCGCGATCATCTGTTCTGCTGCCTTCCCCGTGTCGGTTGGCACCCTTCCGTTGGCGAAGGCTACCGGGCGGCTCCTCGCGCTGTCTTCAATCCGACTTCACCACCGTCACCTGCGCTTTCTGGGCTGCGTCCGGATCGTGGGTACGTCGGGTGAGTAGTGCTGTCAGTACCATGCGTGCGTGCTGGCGGCTGATCCGAATCCGGTCGAGTACCTGTCGTGGTGGAGTGCGATCGTTGGCACGTTGCTCGGCGGGCTCGGCACCTTCAGCGCGCTCGTGGTGCTGTGGTGGGAATGGCAGCGGCGACGCGAAGCACGTCCCGCGCGGCAGGCGCGACCCGCGGCGGCGGCCGAGCGCGCTACCGAGGCCGCCGCCAGCGCGCCCACCGTCCCGGCCCGCGGGCGGCCAAAGGCGCAGCGCGTGCTGGTGACCGTATCGGTCCTGTTGACGATCGTGTCCATCACCCTGGTCGCCGGCCTGGTCCAAGGGTTGCGCCTGATGCGTGACACGAGCTACCGCCAGCTCGTCCCCGTCGCCGGAGACCTTCCCGCCCGCCAGAGCGTCGACGCCTGTGACAGCGGCCTCTGCCCCGTTACCCACCACTGGGACCTGACCGGCGACACCCGTCACGTCGAGGTCAGCTATGCCGGCCTTGCTCGGCGCGAGACTCAGCGCGGCAAGGCGGTGCTCGGCGTCGCCGCGCCCGGCTGTGGTCCCAGCCCTCAGGTGCTGTGGCAGGCCGTCATCGACGGGGAGATCGCGGCAAGCGGGATAGCGGGTCCTGGTAATACCGGAAAGGTCCTGGACGTGACCACCGGCCAGACGATCACTATGATCGTCGACAGGGCCACCACCACACCGTGC
Organism: Phytohabitans flavus; assembly: GCF_011764545.1. Classification (GTDB taxonomy): domain Bacteria; phylum Actinomycetota; class Actinomycetes; order Mycobacteriales; family Micromonosporaceae; genus Phytohabitans; species Phytohabitans flavus. The sequence continues at coordinate 4,866,723 of NZ_AP022870.1, forward strand.
ACAGTGGACTTACGGGTGAGCTGGATCGTCTTCTTCGCGCCCGATGAGGCGTGGCGGTTCATGAACGGCCGGGATGGTCTGCTCGAGGCCTAGCTATGCGCGTGCGGTGAGCCTGGTGGCTCCAGGCCCACCACTTCCGGCGACGGGTCAGCGAAGGTCGCGGAAGAAGTCTCGGATGTCGGCGGTCAGGGTTTCGGGTTCTTCCAGCGCGGCGAAGTGGCCGCCCTGGTCGACGTCGACCCAGCGGGTGATGGTGTTCTCCTGTTCGGCGTAGCGCCGGATTCCGACGTCGTGGGCAAAGACGATGGCCGCGGTGGGCACGCCGGAGTTCGGTTTCGTGGCGCCCCACGCGGATTCCTGGGCGTAGCCGACGTAGGCCGCGGCGCCGGCCGTGCCGGTCAGCCAATAGACCATGGCATTCGTCAGCAGCACATCCCGGTCGACGATCTTGTCGGGCAGGACCGATCGTGGGTGCGTCCATTCCCGAAACTTGTCCATGAGCCAGGCGAGCTGGCCGGCCGGCGAGTCGGTCAGGCCGTACGCGAGGGTCTGTGGCCGGGTGGACTGGATGGCGATGTAGCCGAACTCCTCCTGCATGAACGCCTCGATCCGGCGGATCCGGTCGCGTTCGAGGTCGGACAGGCTGGCCAGTTCCTCGTCGGTCAGCGGCAGTGGCGGCAGCGGACCGGGGCCGCCGTTGACGTGGACACCGGCGACGCGGTCCGGCGCGACCCGGCCCAGCTGCGGGCTGACCGCGGCTCCGATGTCGCCGCCCTGTGCCCCGTAGCGCTGGTAGCCCAGCCGGCGCATCAGCTCGGCCCAGGCCCGCGCGATGCGATCGGTGTCCCACCCGGCATCGGTGGTCGGCCCGGAGAAGCCGAACCCGGGCAGCGACGGGATGACCACGTGGAACGCGTCGGCCGGGTCACCGCCGTGGGCGCGCGGGTCGGTCAGCGGTCCGATCAGGTCGAGGAACTCCACCACCGAACCGGGCCAGCCGTGCGTGAGGATCAGCGGGAACGCGTCCGGCTCCGGGGAGCGCACGTGCATGAAGTGGATCCGCTGCCCGTCGATGACCGTGGTGAACTGCGGGAATTCGTTGAGCCGAGCCTCGGCCGCGCGCCAGTCGTAGCCACTGCCCCAGTAGTCGACCAGCTCCCGCAGCCAGGCGGTGGGGACGCCGGTGTCCCAGTCGTCGCCGGGCAGCGCGATTGGCCAGCGGGTCCGGGCGAGCCGGTCACGCAGGTCGTCGAGCTGCTCCTGCGGGATGTCGATGCGGAATGCGGTGATTTCTTCGCTCATGAGACCAACGTATGGAGCGAAGAGGACAGCTTTCGTCCTAGCTGGCGGGCAGACTTCTCGGTGTGTTGGAGACCTCGGCGCGGCTGCTCCGCCTGCTGTCCCTGCTGCAAACCCCGCGCGACTGGAGCGGCGCCGACCTGGCCGAGCGGCTCGGCGTCGGCGTGCGGACCGTCCGGCGCGACGTCGACAAGCTGCGTGCCCTCGGCTACCCGGTACACGCCACGCCGGGCGTGTCCGGCTACCGGCTGGGCGCCGGCGCGAACCTTCCGCCGCTTCTGCTCGACGACGAGGAGGCGATCGCCGTCGCGATCGGGCTGCGCACCGCCGCGACCGGCACGGTGGCCGGCATCGAGGAAAGCTCGGTACGCGCGCTCGCCAAGCTCGAACAGGTCCTCCCTCGCGGCTGCGGCACCGGGTAAACCTGCTGCGCGCGGTCACCGTGACCGTCCCCGCCACCGGCCCGACCGTCGACCCCGAGACCCTGACCGCCGTCGCGGCGGCATGCCGCGACCACCACCGGCTCCGCTTCGACTACCGCAGCCACGACGGCACGACATCGGTACGCACGGCGGAGCCCCACCGGCTCGTCCACACCGGCCGCCGCTGGTACCTCGTCGGCTGGGACGTCGAGCGCGCCGGCTGGCGCACGTACCGGATGGACCGGCTGGTCCCCGCGTCCCGACGGGTCCGCGCTTCACCCCCGCGCGGCGCCCGACGTCGACCTCGCCGCGTACCTGTCGCACGGCGTCTCGACCGCGGTCTACCGATACCAGGCGCGGGTCACCCTGCATGTATCCGCCGAGGTGGCCGCGGAGCGGATCCTCCCGACAGTCGGCGTCGTCGAGGCCGTCGACCCGCAGAGCTGCCTCCTGCACACCGGATCGAACTCCCTCGACGAACTCGCCATCTACCTCGGCCTCTTCGACCTCCCCTTCACCGTCCACGAGCCACCCGAACTGATCACACGCATCCGCGCCGTCGCCGCCCGCCTCACCGACGCCGTCCGCTAACCACATCCCACCCCCGGCCGCCCTCCCCGCGGTAGGGACGGCCGGCGTGCTGGCGCAACAACTGCTCGGGGTTAAATGCGGAGCCCCTTACGCGTACGGACACAGGTCTATCCACAATGGAGACTTTGAGCTACCGCGATGTCCGCTGTGGTCCAGACCGCTGCTCCCGCGGCCTCACCCTCCGCGATTCACACCCAGCCGCCGGCCTTACGGCCGGCGGCGCGGGCGACCCGGAACGTGCCTGATGTCGCCCACCGGTGGTGGTCTCGCGGGTGGCTCGGCCGGCTTTGTGAAGACCTAAGGTCTGCGGATCGCGCGCGCTAGGTAGTCCGCTGCCTCGCCGCCGGCCGTGCCGGCCGGGTTTTGGCTTGTGGAACGCGGAGGGTGAGGCTGCGGGAGCGACGGTCTGGACCACCGCGGACATCGCGGTAGCTCGAATCTCCATTATGGAATGGATCCGCGAAGAGATTGTGGCAGACCTTGCCTTTCGGCCCTGACCGTCGCCCCGCCTTCGTCAGGCGTGGGTGCGCTTGGCCAGCCAGCCGGCCATCGCGCGGACGCCGTGGCCGATGGCCCGCTCGTCCGGGGTGAAGGCGCTGAAGTGCGGATAGCTGCTCTCGATCGGGGCTCCGGGCGCGCGGACACCGAGGAACGTGAACGTGCCGGGCACCCGGTCGAGGAAGAGCGAAAAATCCTCGCCGCTGAAGGGGATCGCGGCCCGCAGCGCGCGTGCCCGGTCGCGGCCGAGCGTCTGGCGCAGGTGCCGGTGGAGCGCCTGGCCCTCCCGCACGGGCGAAATCATGGCGGGGAACGGGTCGTCCGGGAAGTCCACAGTGGCCTCGCCGGACGACCGCGCGAGCCGGCGGATGCTGTCGCGGATCTCGACGTACCGGTCCTCCGGCCAGCAGCGGTAGGAGAGCCGCACCTCGGCCCCGGCTGCCTGTACGCGCATGAAGACGAACCTCTCCAGCGGCCCGTGGGGTATCTGGAGGTCGGACACGAGCCGTTCGAGGTCGGCGGGGGTGGCGGGCGGAGACACCGTGCCGAGCGCGCCGATCTCGGCGGCGAGCCGCTGTGCCCGCGCGGCCGCGTCCGGGCCGGTGAGCGTGATCGTGCCGCGGTCCAGGCCGGGAAGCCCGAAGCCGGACGTGGTGAAGAATTGCCCGACCGGGAAAGGACCGCAGTGCAAGCCGTGGATCTCCGCCGGACGCGTGCGGGCGAACACGCCGTCGTCGAGCATCGCGGCAGCACCGCTGAGGCTCTCCTCGGCGGGCTGGAAGACGAACACGACGCGTCCGGTGAGCCGGTGGCGCAGGCGCGCCAGGACCTCCGCGACACCCACGCCGATTGTGGTGTGCAGGTCGTGCCCGCACAGGTGGGCCGCTTCCGTGCCGCCGCCCCCGATCTGCTCATCCGGCGGCACGGCGTCCATGTCGGCTCGATAGGCGACCGTGCGGCCACGACGAGCGCCAGCGAGGACGCCCACGACCCCGTGCCCGCCGACCCCGTGGTGACGGCGAGCCCGGCCGCGCGGAGCCGGCCCGCGACCACCGAGGCGGTGCGCTGCTCCTGGCCCGCGGTCTCGGGGTGCGCGTGGATGTCCCGGCGTAGCTCGACCAGTTCGGCGTCCAGCCGGGCCGCCACGGCGTCGACAGAGTCCTGGTCAATCGGCGCGGATCCGCGGCTGGCGTGCGCCGCTGGGGCGGGCAGCAAGGCAGCGCCGGCCGGCGCCAACCCGGCGCCGACCAAGCCGGCGAGGACGACGCGACGGCTTACGACATGATCTCCTGAGCTCGACATGGGTACGAGCGTCTCGCGTCAACGAGGAGAGCACATTGGAGCTAGCCGCCCTCTTCGCCGTAGGGCTAGCCTCACCACGTCAGGCCGCCGTGCCGGAGTAGTCATCGGGTCTCGTGCGAAGACCCCTTGCGAAGTAGTCCTCGAAATCGGCGCCCAGAGCCGCGCGGGTGGCGTTCGTCGCGCGGTCCAGGTCGCCCCGTTCGGCGGCCGTGGGGGGTTTGCCGGTCGGCTGCCGGGCGGCGTCGGCCGCACCGAGCAGTGTCGCGGCCTCCTGGTGGTCACCAGAGGCCGCGGCGGTGCTGGCCAAGCCGGTCAGAGCGGCTGCGACGTCACGCGCGGCGCCGAGACCTCGCGCCACCCGGAGTGCTTCGCGGTGGTGGTCCGCGGCCACGGTCAGCTCGCCGCGGTGTTCGGCGATGTGGCCCAGCTCGACAAGGACGCTGGGGACGTAGAGCGGTTGACCCGCCTCGCTGTCCCGGTCGGCCGCCGCGTCCAGCAGCGACCGCAGGTGTGTCGTTGCGGTGTCGAGGTCCCCTGCCCTGCGGGCTGTCCAGGCCAGGCCCATCGTCGCGAAGGCAGCCAGAAGCGGTGCGCCCTGTTGGTTCGCCAGCGCGAGCGCCTCACTGCTGTGCGCGCGCGCCGCCGCGTAGTCGCCGCGCTCCATGGCGATCCAGCCCAACCAGCCGAGGTGACCAGCGACATCGGCCCAAAGGTCAAGCTCGCGGGCGATCGCGAGTCCTTCGGTGTGCAGCGTGACAGCGGTGTCGTAGTCACCGCCCAGGCTGGCATGCGCACCGAGCCATTCGGCGGCCTGGAGTACACCCCACCGATCGCCGAGCCGGCGGAAGAGTGCGGCGGCTCCCGCCCCATCGCGGGCGACAACCTCGGCGTCGCCGCGGATGTAGGCGAGTTTCGCCAGCAGTACAAGGGTGGCGGCACTGCCCCACCTGTCGTCGGTCTTGTCGAAGCGGGTGAGCGTGTCGTTCAGCAGGGTCTCGGTGGCGGCGACGTCGCCCAGGTCGATTTCGGCGTAGGCGAGGAACCACGCGGCGCGGGCATGGGCGGTGTCGTCGTCGGCGTCGTCGAACTCCCCCAGCGCCGCGTCGTGCCGGGCCGGCCAGTCGGCCACGTCACCGAGCAGGAAGGCGAACCCGGTCTCCCACGCGGTAGCTCGCGCCCGCGCGGAACCGGATGCCGATCCCGTGCTGGCGGCCAACGCGGCACGCATCGCGCGGCGGGCCTCGTCAAGGCGACCGCGCAGGAACCAGTACCACGCCAACGCGTTGACAAGGCGCAGTCCGGCATCGCTGTCCCCTTCCCGAAGGGCGAAGTCGACGGCGCTCCTCAGGTTGGCGGCCTCGGTGTCCAGTACGCGCAGCCAGTGCCCCTGGTCGGGGCCGCGCAGCAGCTCTTCGGCCTGCTCCGCCAGAGCCGTGTAGTAGTGAAGGTGGCGTCGCCGCGTCACGGCGAGCTCGTCAGCCTCGGTGAGGCGTTCGAGGCAGTACGCGGCGACCGACTCCAGCAGGCGGTAGCGGGGCCCGAGCCGGACCACGAGCGAGCGGTCGACCAGGCGGGCGAGCAGGTCCGGCACATCCTGCCGGGGGAGGTCGGCGGCGGCACAGATCGCTTCGGCGGCCTCGAGTGTGCAGCCATCGGCCTGGACGGCGAGGCGGCGCAGGACGACGCGTTCCGGTGCGGTCAGCAGCCGCCAACTCCAGTCGATCGTGGCGGTCAGCGTCTGATGGCGTGGCTCGGCACCCCGATGTCCCGGCGCCAGCAGGCGGAACCTGTCGTCAAGGCCGGCGACGAGCTGCTTGATGCCCAGGCCGCGTACGCGGGTCGCGGCGAGCTCGAGTGCGAGTGGGATGCCGTCGAGCCGCCGGCAGAGCGCCGTGACAAGGCCGGCGTTGGACGCGTCGAGCGTGAAGCCCTTGTCGGCCGCGGCGGCACGTGCCACGAAGAGTCGCACCGCGCTGGAGCTTCCCGGATCGCCTCCGGTGGTCGCGGGCAGGTCCAGCGGCGGTACCGGCCACACGGTCTCGCCGGGCAGGTCAAGCGGCTCGCGGCTGGTGCCGAGCACGACAAGGTCAGGCACGGCACGCAGCAGCTTGTACGCGACAGCGGCGAGATCGGCGATCAGGTGTTCGCAGTTGTCGAGGACGAGCAGCATCCGCCGGGACCGCAGCGCGGCGGCGAGTCGGTCGACGCGAGGCAGTGTCCCGGTCGCGGTGTCGCGAAGGCCAAGCGCGCTCGCCACCGTGTCGATGATCGAGTCCTCGCCGCCGTCGGCAGCCGCGAGCTCGACAAGCCACGCACCGTCCGGGAACGAGGCCTGCGCGCGGCGTGCGACCTCGACCGCGAGGCGGGTCTTGCCGACGCCGCCGGGACCGGTCAGTACGGTCAACCGGCTCGCCCGCACGAGATCGGTGAGTTCGGCGATGGCCTTGTCGCGGCCGACCAGCTCGGTAACCGGAGCGGGAAGGTTGCTGGTCGGTCGAGCCTCCGCGGGCGGCGCGGCGTCGAGCGCCGGGTCCTGAGCCAGGATCGCCTGGTGCAGTGCGGCTATCTCGGGCCCGGGCTCCAGTCCGAGCTCCTCGATAAGCCGCGACCGGAGGTCGGCGAACGCGTCGAGCGCCTCCGTCTGCCGACCTGACCGGTAGAGGGCCAGCATCCGCAGCCCTCGGCTCCGCTCCCGCAGCGGGCTCTTCGCCACCACGTCCGCGAGGGAGTCGGCGACCGTCGCGTGGCGCCCCAGCGCGAGGTATGCCTCGGCGCGGTCGTCTATCGCCGTGAGGCGCTGCTCCTCCAGGCGTGCCACAGCCGCCTCGGCCAGCGCCTCGTCACGGTGGTCGGCGTAGGCAGATCCCCGCCACAACGCGAGCGCGTCATCGAGCAGGACGACGCGGGCGTCCGGACGCGGCTCGTCTGCCGCACGGGCAAGAAGCGCGGTGAAGTCGAGCGCGTCGACCGCACGCGTGTGGAGCGTAAGCCCAGCCGGTCCGGATCCGACGAGGGCACGGCCGCCGGGCTCGGCATCGTCGAGCGCCTTTCGCAGCTGTGACACCTTCACCGCGAGCGCCGCCGGCGGGTTTCCCGGCGGCTCGTCACCCCACAGCTCGTCGACGAGCCGATCCGTCGACACCGGTCGCCCTTCCCGGACCAGCAGCGCCGCGAGCAACGCCCGAACTTTCGCACCGGGCACGGCAACGGCCCGCCCACTGTCTGTCCAGACCGCGAGCGGGCCGAGCACCCCGAACCGCATGCCGGCCACCCTACGTCGCCGCGACGGTAGGTTCGCGGCGTTTCTAGAGCGCTTGGAGTCGGGGTGGCCTCGGCCTCCTGCCTTGGATAAAGATCCAAACCCAATAACCTTGAGCTACCGCGATGTCCGTCGTGGTCCAGACCGTCGCTCCCGCAGCCTCACCCTCCGCGGTTGGCAAGCTCACCCCGCGGGGCCGCGGTCGGCCGACCGCGACCCTCGCCGCCGGGTCGGCCCGCCGGGTCGGCCGTTGGGCGCGGCCATGCACCCAGCTCGACAGGTCGCGGAAGGCGGAACCCCGGGGGGTTGGGCTTGGACCGCGGACCCGGCAGCGCAGACATCCCATGTGGATTTGTTGTCAAGCGGCAGTGTCAAGATCTTTTCTGTGGTGTGCCCAGGCGATGTCTTCGCTGTATGGCTTGCCTGTTTTGAGGCATCCGTGGAGGATGCCGACGAGACGGTTGCCGAGCTGGCGGAGCGCGGCGCGGTGGCCGACGCCTTTGGCCCGGAGTTGGTCGTAGTAGGTGCGGGCGCCTGGTGAGTTGTTCAGTGCGGTGAAGGCCTGCTGGCCGAGGGCGTCGACCAGCCTGTCGTTGTGGACGTAGCGGGCCAGCACAACCTTCTTCTTGCCGGACTGGCGGGTGATCGGACTGGTCCCGGCGTAGTTCTTGCGTGCTCTTGCGTCGGCGTAACGCTGTTTGTCGTCGCCGAACTCGGCGAGCACCCGGGCGCCGAGCACGACGCCAAGGCCGGGCTGGCTAAGGTAGACCTCAGCGTCCGGGTGCTCGGAAAAATGGGCCTCGATCTCCTTACCCATGGTCTTGATCTCGGCGTTGAGGGTGCCCAGGATCGCCACGTGCGCGCGCACGGTCGCGGCGAAGGCGGTAGCCACTACTGGGGGCTGGCCCAGATGCTCGGCCCGCAACGCGGCCGCGATGGCCTCGGCCTTGGCTGCCCTGCCGTGGCGGCGTGCGCGCTTGAGCGCTTCGTTGATCCGTTCGGTGCTCAGCGCGGCGGCTGCGGTCGGTTCCGGCGCGGCGCCCAGCAGCTCAAGGGCCTCCGGGGCGGTGAGATCGTCGAAGGCGACCAGCGCGGCCGGGAAGAACTCACGCAGCGCGTGACGCAGCCGCAGCATCTGCCGGGTACGGTCCCAAATCAGCGTCTTATGCACACGGGACAGGACCTTGACCGCCTCGGCCTGGGCGCTGTCCCCGGCGACCGGGCGCAGCTGGTGGCGGTCGGTGCGCACCATGTCGGCCAAGGCATGTGCGTCACCGGTGTCGCTCTTGGCACCCGACACACCACGACGCTCACGGTACCGGGCCACCTGCAGCGGATTGATCGCATAAACCTGGTAGCCGGCCGCGATCAGCGCCTGCACCCACGGGCCGCGGTCGGTCTCGATACCGACCACCACCGTCGCCTCGTCGTCCTCACCCAGGTGCTCGCCGATCATCGCGTGCAGCCGCCCGATACCCGCCACACCCTCAGGCAGCTTCGCCCGGCCCAACACCCGGCCCGTCTCGTCTTGCAACTCGACGTCGTGGTGATCCTCCGCCCAGTCATCTCCGACGAACAGCAAACTCGACTCCAATCCATAGCGGACAGATCTGCTCCGGCGAGCCTGCGGAGAACTACCAGCGACCTAATAAACGAGTGCTCACGCCACAGTCAGCGAGGCACGACATCCCATCAGCGGTCCTGTCTCCCGACCACCAACGGGGCACGATCTGCGCTGAGGACTCAACGTCCTGGTCAGGGAAGTGCTCACCCGCCGGCGGCTACCGGAGCCGAGTATGACTGCCGCCCTACCCGGTTGCTCTTATTAGGTCGGGGATCTCGGCGAGCGCCAGCGAGCCGCCGACCTGCGCGGTGCCCGCGGGAGCATACGGTCTACAACTGACGCGGACCGGGGAAATCTATCTTTTCGGGGTCTAGCTCTTGTCCAAGGCGACGGCCTGGCGGACGTACTCCGCGAGTACGGGATTGTCCACATCGGACAACTTCTTGAGCTTGACGTGCCGGGTTGTCGTGCCGATGCCTTCGAGCATTCCGTACGGGTCGGTGAACTCGGCACCGCGGGCGAAGGCGAGTGTGATGTGGGTTTTGCTCCGGCTGACAATGGCGATCAACTTGTTTCCCTGCCAAGCCGGCGATCCTCGGCTGATCACTTCGCGAGAATCGGGTGCGTTCACGGCCATCAGCTTCCGTACGGCCTGCACAATCGCTGCCTGCGGTTCGACGAGATGGCGAGCGATGTATTCGTCAATGTCCGTCATTCCTACTCCTTAAGCCGTCCGGGCACGTCCGTTCGCGTCAGCAGCACAAGGCGCGGAAGATGGCGTCGGCGATGCGGTCGGCGCCGGCGTCGTTGAGGTGCAGACCGTCACCGAAGTCGTACCGGGCCGCCAACGCGTCGGGATCCTGCGGGTCGGAGAGCATCCGGTCGAGGTCCACCACCGCGTCGTACTCACCACTGGTCCGGATCCAGTCGTTGAGCTGGTCCCGCACCCGTTCCTTGTCCGCTGAGTAGTAGCCGGTGAAGTTCTTCATCGGGGTGATCGTCGCGCCGACGACGCGGACTCCGGCACGGTGCGCCGACCGGATGAGCTGCCGATGCGCCGCGATCAGGTCGGGCCCGGTCACCTCGGGCGAGGCGCCGCAGCCGAAGTAGTCGGGATATCCGCCGGCACCGATGTCGTTGACGCCTTCGAGCACCACGACCGTCCGCACGCCCGGCTGGCTCAGCGCGTCGCGGCTGAAGCGGGTGACAGCCCGCTCGCCGTAGCAGGGCGAGTCGGCGAGCAGCTTGTTTCCGCCAATGCCGGCGTTGACCACGCTCAGCCGCCGGTGCGAACGCACCAGCCGCTCGGCGAGCTGGTCCGGATAGCGGTTGTCGGCTCCGGCTGTCGACCCGTGCCCATCGGTAATCGAGTCACCGAACGCCACGACGGTCCCGGCCGGCCCGCCCGCCCCGGTGACATCGACGCCCGTGATGAAGTAGCGGGAGTGGCTTGTCTCGCCCCCGAAGGCCGCAGAACCCTCGTCCCGACGGTGGTCGCCGGCCGCGCGGTACGTCGTCGTCAGCCCGTCCTGGTGGAACGTCGCGGGACCGGATGGGCCCTTGAAGTAGAGGGTGATCGTCAACGAGTCCAGGGCCGACACCCGCAGCCGCACGGGATCGGACACGGCCGACCTGCCCGCCGGGATGACCGTCGAGCCATCGCCACCGAACCGCAAGGGCCGGACCGTGCCCGGTTTCAGGCCGGCGCCGGTGCCGGCCTGCGCGACGGTGGCTCCGGTGAGCCGCAGTGGTCCCGACCCGTACGCGTTCGACAGCCGGATCCTCACCTCACTCCCGCCGGCGCTGACCCGGACCACCTGTCTCACGGACTGGTCGGTGAAGCCTTCGAGGGACCAGTTCGGACCATCGAACTGGTTTCCCGGTATCGGTGCGTGGACGGATGTCGCCCACGCGGCAAACCACCGGTCGCTGGCGGCCGCGGCGGGTGGACCGGCCGCCGCGACCGCGCCCGCGGTCAGTACCGCCCCCAACAGCGACGCCACATGCTTACGGCTGAACATGAAAGCTCCTCTCGGCACGCGCCTCTGCGCTGGCGCCAGCATGCCGAGCGGCACTTACCGTTCCTTTACGATCGAAAGCCTTCGATCAAGCTTGGTTCGCCCGGCGCTGCGAGGCCGCATTGATCACGTCGTCGAGTACCCCGCGGGAGTTGGCCAGTTCGGTCATCATCCGGTCGATGCGGTCCCGCTCGGTGACCAGGTCGGCGACCAGTTGCGGGGTGGCGATCTCGGAGGGGCCGCCGTCGGCGTCCCGCATGCATGGCAGCAACCGCGCGATCTTCTTGCTGTGCAGTCCCGCGGCGAACAACTCCTGGATGCGGATGACCCTGTCGACCGCCCACTCTGGATAGTCCCGCTGGCCGCCGGGCGTGCGGTCGGCCGCCAGCAACCCCTGCTGCTCGTAGTAGCGCAGCGACCGCTCGCTCACCCCGGTGCGCCGCGCCAGCTCACCGATCCGCATCACACCCCCAAGGCTTGAACCTGACACCGATGTCAACTTCTACCGTGTCGGCATGACGAACGCCACGCTCTTCGACTACAGCCCCATCACCGAACGCCCACCGATCCGCTGGCCGGGCGGTGCGAGAGTCGCCGCGTACATCGGGTTGAACGTCGAGCACTTCCTGATCGACCGCCCGTCCACCAGCATCTGGCCCGGTACGGCGGACCTGGTCCCCGACGCGCTCAACCACGGCTGGCGTGACTACGGGCCCCGGGTCGGCATCTGGCGCACGGTCGACAGCCTCGACCGGCACGGTATCCGGGCAAGCGTGCTGCTGAACTCGGCGGTCGCGGACCACTACCCCAGATCGTCAAGGCCGGCCTGAGCCGCAACTGGGCCTGGCTCGCGCACGGGCGTACCAACTCGATCCTCCAGGCCGGCATGTCCCTGGACGAGGAGCGCCGCTTTCTCACCGACGTCGTCGACACCATCGCCGCCGCCACCGGGCAGCGGCCGCGCGGCTGGATGGGACCGGGGCTGACCGAGACGTTCAACACGCCGTCGCTGCTCGCCGAGCTGGGGCTGAGCTACCTGCTGGACTGGACCAACGACGACCAGCCGTACCGGCTGAACGTACCCGGCATGATCAGCGTCCCGTACTCGGTCGAGCTCAACGACCTCCTGCTGTTCGGTAAGGGCACCACGGGGCCGGAGTTCCTCCAGATCGTCAAAGACCAGTACGAGCAGCTCCATGCCGACTCCGAGCACAGCGGCCGGGTCCTGGCGCTGGCCCTGCACCCGTTCGTGATCGGCCAGCCGTTCCGCGCCAAGTACCTGGACCAGGCGTTGGAGTACCTCGCGGCGCAGCCCGACATCTGGCTGACCACGAGCGATGAGATCGCCGAGCACTACCTGCGCACGTAGGGCTACGGGGCTCAGGAGAAGGCTGGCATCACCTCGTCGTGGATGAGCTGGAGCTGGTCGTTGACCGATGCGACGTTGTCGAGATCGCGACCCATCAACGCCTTCACGAGCGCGGCGTCGGTGATGGCGAAAATCAGATGGTTGACGCCCGCGTCGACGATCTCGCTGCGCAGCTTGGCCACGCACTCCTCCGGTGTGCCCGCCACCGACAGCCGCTCGGCGATCTCCGGCGGGGTGCGCTCGATGGCGCCGGCCAGGTCGCCCTTGCCGAGCGCCTCGATGACCGGCTCCAGGTCGGCCGGGTCGACGCCGTTGCGCCGCAGCTGCTCCGCGGGCATGGACGACGCGTAGAGACCCACCATGCTGCGCGCGGCCTCCTTCGCCGCCGCCGAGTCGCGGCCGACCGAGAACACGATCCAGGCCCCGATGTCCAGCGACCGCCAGTCGCGGCCGGCCTTCTCCGCGCCTTTGCGGACGTTGGCGACCAGATAGTCGTACGCCTCGCGGGTGTAGCTCAGCGCGTGGTGCACGCCGTCGGAGACCTCTCCTGCCTTGCGGAACGAGCGCGGCCCGCGCATCGCGCCGAGCAGCACCGGCAGCCGTTGCTGCACCGGCCGGGCGAACGTGAACAGGCCCGTGTACTTGTAGAACTCGCCCTCGAACGTGATCGCGCCCTCGTCCAGCAGCGTCCGCATCACCTGGTGGGCTTCCAGCGTCCGGGACAGCGGCCGGATCTGCGTCCAGTCGATGTTGTACTGCGCGAGCAGGCCGAAGTTGCCGCACGAGATGACGCATTCCGCGCGCCCGCCGGTCAGCTCGTCGAGGGTCGCCACCGCCTGTGCGATCAGCGTCGGCTCGCGGAGCGCGACGGCGGAGAGGCTGGGTCCGAAGCGGATGTTGGTGGTCTTGTCGGCCGCCGCGGCGAACAGCAACCACATGTCCTTGTGCCACGTCTCGTCGGCGGCGTAGCAGCCGTAGAAGCCGAGCTCGTCCGCCTTCTTGATGGACTCGATCGATTCCGCGAGAGGGTAGTCGGCAAGCATCACATAGCTGAACCTCATCGGATCCTCACTCTCCTGTCGGCTCGTCCTCCATCAGCTCCTCGCCAGAGATCACCGAGTCGGCCCAGTGGTCGTGCATCCAGGCCAGGTGCTCCCAGCGACTGTCGACGATGCGGCGGGTGTCCCAGGCCGGGAAGTCGTGCTGCCGCACGTGGTCACGCATAAGCGCGGGATCCACCTCGTAAACGTGGTCGAAGCGTTGGACCACGGCGTCGTTGATCCGCCGCGGGTCGGGCGGGCGCTGCGCCGAGTACCGGAACCCGATCACTGCCCATCACCCTCGTACGCCTGGTCGAGCAGGTACTTGCCCGGGTTCATGATGTTGAGCGGGTCGAGCACACGCTTGACCTTCTTCATGACGTCCCAGCCCCGCCGAGCTCCTCCGGCACCAGGTCGACCTCGCCCTCCCGGCAGGCGCCGTGGCAGGCGCTGATCGACCCGCCATACGCGATCGCCACGGCGGCGATGTCGCGCTTGGCGGTGACCCAGGCGTCCCACGCCGCGTCGTCAAGCTCCTGCTCCCAGATACCGACGTCGATCTCCGTGAGATAGTCGCCCCACGGCTTGAACGCACCGTTGGTGTAGGCGAACATCCCCCAGTCGTCGAAGATCCGGAAGCGGTCGCCGAGCCGGGCGACGATGTCGTGCCACTCGCGGCGGACCTGCGGCAGCTTCGACCAGTTGATCGACGCGTCCTCGCAGTGCCAGCTCATCGGCACGACCTGCCCGTCGCGGAGCCGGCCGTGCAGCGGTGTCGCGTAGCGGTCGTGGCGCGACGCCCAGTCGCCCTGCGAGATCTCATCGCCGAGGTAGGCGCCGCCGGTCTCCTTCCCGATCCGCAGCAGCCGCTTGGCGCCGGGGCGCACCTCGTCGGTCGTGCCGTACATCGCGGTCGCGACCACGCACCGCACGTCGTCGGGCTGCGGGATGTAGGCCTCGTCGTCGCGGCGCAGGTAGTCGAGCTTCCACTCGTCGAAGAGCACGACGCCGGCAAGCGTGGCCAGCCCCGACTTGGCGAGCGCACCGGTCGACCGCCACGCGGTCTCGTAGTCGGGGTAGGAGAAGAACGCCGCGAACTCGGCCTCCGGGCGCGGCACGAGCTCCAGGACGGCCTCGGTGACGATGCCCAGCGTGCCCTGGTGACCCATGAACAGCTGCTTGAGCTGGTAGCCCGTGGACGACTTGCGCACCTTGCGGCCACCGCCGTCGCCAACCCAGATCAGCTCTCCGGTAGGCAGCACGATCTGGAAGCTGATCACGAGGTCGCGGGTGTGCCCGTACCGGCCGCCGATCAGCGACCAGCCGCTGGTGCCGATCCGGCCGCCGACAAGCGAGCACGGGTACGACGCGGGGTCGTCGGGGTAGATCACGCCGTACTGCCGCAGCTCCTCGTTGAGCTTGAGCATGTTGATGCCGGGCTGCACGGTCACCGTGCGGTCGTCGAGGTCCACTTCGAGGATCTTGTTCATCAGCTTGACGTCGACGACGATGCCGTGCCGCAGTGGTACGGCGCCGTCGGTCAGCCCGGTCCCGCCAGCACGCGGCACCACCGGGATCCGGTGGCGGTTGGCCAGCTTGACCACCTCGGAGACCTGCTCGGCGCTGGTCGGCAGGACGACGACGTCGGGCACGTGCTCGGCCCAGCGGTGCACGGGGAACGGCGCGGGGACGCGGGCGCGGTTGACTCGTGACGACTTGTCCGCGAAGACGTTGTCGGGGCCGCAGATGGCGACCAGCTCGTCGATGACCGGGTCGGTGACGAGGATGCTGGTCATGTCGCGTCCTCCAGGCCCGCGGCGAGCGCGACGATCTCGAGCAGGTCCATGACCTCGAGCGCGCCGCGCTGCTCGGTGAGCGGCCGCTCCGACCAGACGCAGGCGCTGACCAGGGTGTCGACGTCGAGGGCGGCCGCGCGCTCGACCCGGCGCCGGCTGATCTCCGCGGTGAGGTCGGGACGCTCGATGGGCAGGCCCCCGCCGGCGCCCGAGCAGTACGACCACTGGGTGACGTGGTCGACGTCCTTGAAGGTGAGGCCCGGGATGGCCCGCAGCACCTCGCGCGGCGCCGCGTGGATGCCCTTGCGCTTGTTGAGCCGGCAGGCGTCGTGGTAGGTGACGGCCCGCTCGACCGGGCGGGTCAGCGCCAACCTGCCGTCGCGGATCAGCTCGGCGAGCAGCTCGACGAAGAGCACGATCTCGAAGTCGTACTCGTCGCCGAAGTAGCTCGGGTAGTCCTCGGTGAACGTGATGTAGTCGTGCGGGTCGAAGACGATGATCCGCTTGGCGCCGACCGCTCTCCAGTCGTCGACGTTGTGCCGGGCGAACTCGCGGGCTCGCTCGGAGTACCCCATCTCCGCGGCCGGCCCGCCGCAGCACCACTGCTCGCGCATCAGCCCGAACTCGACGCCGGCCGCCTGGAGTATCCGGGCCGCGGCACGCGGCACGGACGTGCGGTGGAACGCGCCTTCGCAGTCACAGAAGAGGATGGTCTCGCCGCCCACAGGCAGATCGAGGCCGGCCGCCCAGTCGCGCACGTGCTCCTGGCTCACCGGCACGTCGCCGAGGACCGGCTCGGACTTCTGCCGATCGGTCTCCTCGACCCAGCGCTGCCATCCAGGCTGATGGATGCCGGAGTCGACGGCGAGCGCGCGGACCGCCTTGACCAGCTGCACGGTACGGGTCCGGAAGCGGTAGAAGTCACCGGTGTACAGCGTGTTGGGACAGCGCAGCTCGCAGGCACCGCACTGGGTACAGTGCACGTAGTCGCGGGCAACGTCCTCAATGGACAGTAGGCCCTTCTCCATCGCCACGACGTTGGCGTGGAAGGCCGTGGGCGTGTGCACCTCGTTGCGGGTCACCTGCATCACGGGGCAGACCTCGCGGCAGAACTTGTGGCCCGAGCTGTAGCAGTTGTAGGCGGCATTGCGCCACTCCTCGACGAACGCGGCGCTTGCGCCGTCGTCGCCTGTCCCGTCATCGGGACCAGCCGCCATACCATTTCCGCGTTCGGTCGAAGACATCGTCGTCCCTCCCTGGTCGCGTAACCATGGTGCCTCGCGGCTAGGCGATCAGTAAAGAGGTACGCGGAGCCCGGCCCCGAACGCGCCGCGGCTGCCGAGGTAGCCGGTGATCCGGTCCTGGGCACCGGTGTAGATGGCGCGGCGGCGGTCGGCCTTGGGCATGTGCTCCAGGACCCGGGCCAGGTCGAGGACGCGGATGGTTGGCCGGAGGGAAAGCCAGATCGGGATCGCCTCGGCGCGGGTGACGACCCACCGCCGGTTGGGCTGCTCGGTGAAGGTGAACTTCGCGAGGATGCCCTCGCGGTTGTCGTCGTTCGGGAAGTCGTGGCGGGCCAGGGTGTTCCCCATGCCGTAGGCGATCCACTTGTCACCAACCCGCTCCATCGGCTGTACGACGTGCGCGTGGTGGCCGATGATCAGGTCGATGTTCGGGTCCGCGATGAGCTGTTTGGACCAGGACAGCTGCTCCCCGTCGATGTTGTGGACCTTCTCCGTCCCCCAGTGGGCGGAGAGCACCACGATCTGCGCCCCGGCCTTGCGGGTGGCCGCGGCGGCGGCGCGGATCCCAGCGACGTCGATCCGGTTGGCCAGCCACTCCTTGCCGGCCGGCGGGTCCAGGCCGTTGAAGTGCATTGCCCAGGACAGGTGGCCGATCTTGACGCCGTGTACCTCGTAGATCGTCGGCTTGGCACGCTCGGCGGCACTCCGGAAGGTGCCGGTGTGGCGTAGACCGACCGCGTCGAGGGCGTCGAGGTTGTCGTACACGCCTTGCTCGCCTTGATCCAGTGCGTGATTGCTGGCCGTGGAGCATGTGTCGTAGCCGGCCTTCTTGACCGCGGCGGCCAGGTCGACGGGAGCGTTGAACCGCGGAAAGTCCTTGGGGTCGCCGGGGCCCATCGGGGCCTCCATGTGGCAGATGGCCAGGTCAGCCGACTCGACGGCGGGACGGATCGAGGCGAACATCGGGTCGAAGTCGTAACCGGCGCGGCCCGCCGCCTCGGCGTCGGCCCGTGCCTGCTGCCAGGTCGGCGGGTGCACGAGGATGTCACCAGAGCCGAGGATGCTGACCTGGCGCGGGATGCGCGCCGGCGGCTGCACGACATGCGCCGCGGGCTGCGCAGACAGTCGCTCGCGGATAACGTCGCCGCGCAGCGCCCACACGCCGGCCGGGGCAGCGACAAGCGTGACGACGAGCAGGACGCGGACGGGTGATGCGCGCATGCCGGGCGTGCCCTTCCTAGAGGCGGATGACGCGGCGCAGCCGCTTGCCGAAGTAGCCGGAGTCGAGAACGCCGTCGCCGCGCACGTCGCCGAAGGTGGGCCCGTCGACGGTGCCGCGAGATGAAACGAACCGCATGCCTCCGTCGGCGTCGTCGCCGATGTAGATACCGGAGTGGGTGATCAGGGCCGGGTCGTCGTGCAGGGCGAAGAAGGCGAGGTCGCCCGGTTGCATGGCGGACAGGTCCGTCGGCGAGCGGCTGGGGCTCGGGGCGGCGGCGATCACGACGGCTCGGGCGTACGCCGCCATGCTCGCCGCGGTGCGCGGCAGTCCGTCGACGGTCGTGGTGGCGGTCTGGCTGAACAGCGGGATCCCGAACCGGTAGCCGTAGACCAGCCTGAGAAAGCCGGAGCAGTCCAGGTCACGGCCCCACCGGCCGGACGGTTTGACGTTGCCGGCGTCTGGGAAGTGCCACGGGATCTCGAGGTAGTCGTAGAAATCGGCGCCGTCGCGTTCGTCCCGGCTGTGCACGTACCCGAAACCGGCGTCGCCGGCGTACCGCACGCCGTGCCGGTCGCGGAGGTCGGGCGCGCCAGGCAGGTACTGCATCGCGGCGGCGAGCACGTCCACCGGGAGATCACCATCGCGTTGCAGCTCGGCGAGCAGCCAATGGGCCAAGGACTCCGGGATGTGCGGACCGGGCGGCCACGCCTGCGGGGCTACTCGCACCCACCGCGTCGATTCGACCACCGCGGGGGTGGTCGACGGCTCCGCGAATCGGCGGCGCGGACCCGCGAAGACGGCCGTTCGCGCGCCGACGGTCAGGGTCGCCACCACGGTCTGGTCCGCGCGCCGGCGGACCTGGGTACGGGTCGGGTCGGCCAGGTCGAGCAGCTCGTACTCCTCGGCCAAGCGCTCGGCGGTAGGCCCACCGACCGGACGGTCGCCGGGAGCGGCGGGTCGCCACGTCGGGTCGGGACCGTCCGATGTGGATCCGCCGGTGTTGACCATCGCCAAGCCCACGCCGACCGCGGCAACGCCCACTATGGCCACCAGTCCGAGGTGGACCAGCCTCACAGGGAGATCACCAAGAGGGCCGTCGCACCGGTACCGCACGTGACCACGGCGGTGGCGGCGAGAGTCTGCAACGCCCGTGGCCGCACGAGCTGGAAGCTCATCAGCCCGGGGACCAGGAAGGACAACGTGTCGCCGCCGAACAGGAACGGATACCTCACGTGCAGTGCCACGAACGCGACGAGCGACAGCAAGGACGAAACCAGCATCGTTACCGCGAACAGCCGCTTGCCGTACAGGATCGTGATGCGCTTGAGCACCTTGATCAGCACGACGGTCACGATGGCCACCGCCGATATGGTGGCCACGCTCCGCACGTCCTCGAGGGCGGTCAACACGATGCAGCCGGGCACCATCAGGCCGGCGGGTGCGACGTTGGTAATCAGGTATCCGACTAGTCCGAACAGCAGCCCGGCGGCCACGATGACGGCGCTGAGCTCGGAGGACAGGTCGAACGTTGCCATGAGGGCGACTCCTGTTCACTCAGTGAAGGGTGGGCCGCCGGACGGTGGCGCGCAGGATCGCGGGGTGCGCTCCACGCAGGACGGCGGCGGCGAGATCATCGCGGGACAGGACCACGGTGGCGTCCGGGTCCATTTGACGCGGGGCGGCCATGTAGCTCCGCGGCATGAGAACGGTCTCGGCCTGGTAGAGGGCTTCGAGCTCGCGGGTCAGCTCGTCGAACGTGGCCGCGGCGGTGGCGGCCACGGTGACCTGGTCCAACGCCGCGAGCAGCTCCTCGCCGCGACCGTGGATGTTGCCGATCATGAGTAGTGAGGTGCCCGCGTCGCCGGGTGGTATCGCCTCGACGATCGCGTCGCGCAGTTGCGGGCCGGTGCGGTGCTCCCTTCGAGATCGACCACAGCGCCGCGCCACGCCTCGGGCACGTGGTGCAGCGCGCTGCGGGTCGGCGAGCCGATCAGGAAGACCCGGTGCGGGTTGATCCGCGGGATGATCGCGCCCATCTGGCCGTTGCGTTCCATCCGGTCCGGCCGGCAGTTGATCGCCACCGAGACGCGCCGACCGATCATCCGGCGCTGGCGCAGCAGGTCGACGTTCATCAGCGTCGACACCGGGTCGTTGGCGGCGAACAGGTTGACTGCCGCGAACCGGCGTCCCTGGTGCGCGCACGCGTCGACGCGCAGCATGCCTGGGTCGGGGATCGCGCGGTACATGCCAGCCAGGGCGGTGGCCCGGTCGACGCCGCACAGCTGCGCGACCGCCAAGGCGATCGCGACGTTCTCCTTGAAGGTAATCCACCGGAACGGGGCCATTTCGGCGTCGCCAACAGTTTCCGGCTCGACCGCGATCAGCGCGCACTGGCGGCGTGTGGCCTCTTCTCGCAGGATGTGCAACCGCTCTCGTTCGGCGGTGATCACCACGCCGCGGTGGGGCATCGACCGGCTCAGCGACCGGGCGACGTCGTCGAGGGTAGGCCCCATCTCCTCGAGGTGGTCCTCCCGCACATTGGTGATCACGACGATCCCGGCGTCGACCAGCTGCTCCTGATTGACCTGCTGGAGCTCCGGCTGGACCGCCATGCACTCGACGACGAGGGTGGCGGCGCCGGCGTGTACCGCCCGCCGCACCACGGCGACCTGCTCGATCACGTTGGCGGCACCGCGAGTGCGGCGGATCGGTACCTCCCGTCCTCCGGGGTAGATGAACCTCGCCGCCGTGCCGGTTGTCTTGGCCGCGACGATGCGGAAGGGGTCCGCACGCAACGCGCCCGCGACGAGCCTTGTGACCGACGATTTGCCGCGAATGCCGTTTACGACGATCCGGGTCGGTATCAGCGCGAGCTGCCGCCGGTGCCGGGCCCGTTCCAGCACCAGGTAGCCCAGCAGAACAACCAACGCGAGCCCGAGCCCACCGAGCGAAACGGCGACCTGAGTGCTCAGTGTCACAACCCCTCTCATATCGAGGCGGCAGGCTTCGGTAAGTCAGTGATTGTCCGCGGGGCAACCAAGGGTCACTTGGTGCGCATGCTGGATCGCGAGGCCGATCGTGACGTGACGTCGACCTAACGAGGGATGGCCGATATCTCGACTAACGCGCGGGACCGGACCGAGGCAACGCGTGGCGGAAGATCAACCTTTGCCAATTGGTGGGTTGAGGCGCATGAAGCCCTCCTGCCGGTGGTACGGAAAGTGCGGGTATGGCGCGGTCCGTACGCTTGCCGCGTCGAGCCGGGCCACCTGCTCGGGAGTGAGGCTCCAGCCGACCGCGCCAAGGTTTTGCCGCAGCTGGGCCTCGTCGCGCGCGCCGACGATGACCGACGCCACCGTGGGGCGCTGGAGCAGCCAGTTGATCGCGACCTGCGGCACCGCCCGCCCGGTCTCCTCGGCCACCGCGTCGAGGGCGTCGACCACGCGGAAGAGGTGCTCGTCGTCGACCGGCGGACCGTACTCGGCGGTCTGGTGCAGCCGGCTCCGCGCGGGCAGGGGGTGGCCCCGGCGGAGCTTGCCGGTGAGCCGGCCCCAGCCCAGCGGGCTCCACACGAGCGCGCCGACGCCCTGGTCACGGCCGAGCGGCAGGAGGTCCCACTCGTAGTCGCGGCCGACGAGGGAGTAGTAGACCTGGTGGGCGACGTACCGCGGCAGGTTGTGCCGCTCCGCGACCGCGAGGGACTTCATCAGCTGCCACCCGGCGAAGTTGGAGACCCCGACGTAACGCACTTTTCCGGCGCGCACCAGGTCGTCCAGTGTGGACAGCACCTCCTCGATCGGCGTGCCGGCGTCGAACGCGTGCAGCTGGAACAGGTCGATGTGCTCGGTGCCCAGCCGCCGCAGTGCCGCCTCGCACGCCTCGATAAGGCGGGAGCGGGACGAGCCGGCCTCGTTGGGGCCGTCACCCGTGGGCAGGCTCGCCTTCGTGGACAGCAGCACCCGCTCGCGCCGCCCCTTGACGGCTTGGCCGAGCACCTCTTCCGAGGCGCCCGCCGAGTACACGTCGGCGGTGTCGAAGAGCGTCACACCCGCGTCCAGGCAGATGTCCACGAGCCGGCGGGCCTCGGCCGCGTCCGTGCTGCCCCACGCGCCGAACAGCGGCCCACTCCCGCCGAACGTCCCCGCGCCGAACGCCAGCGCCGGCACGTTCAGCCCCGACGCGCCCAGTCGCCGATACTCCATCTCGGTCTCCTAACGGTACGATGGTTCCATTAACCTAGCACGACTAATGGAACTGGAGTACCGTTATGACGCACGACATGGTGCGGCCGGGCGGCCGTACCGCGCGGGTGCGCGAGGCGGTGCTGCGTGCGGCCGGCGACCTCCTGGCCGAGGGCGGCCTCGATCACCTCGACCTGGGCGAGGTCGCGCGCCGCGCCGAGGTCGGGCGGACCACCGTCTACCGGCGCTGGGGCACGCCCGCGGTGCTCGTCGCCGACCTCCTGGCCGAGATGGCCGAGACGTCGCTGCCGCGCACCGAGACCGGCTCGCTGCTCGGCGACCTCACCGCGAACGCCCGGCTTGTCCAGCGCACGCTCGCCGACCCCCGCCAGGGAGCGCTCTTCAAGGCCTTGATCGCGGCGGCGACCTGCGACGCGCGTACTGCCGAGGCGCTGCACCGCTTCTACGAGATCCGGATCGACGAGTGGGCCCCGTGCGTGGCGGCCGCCGTCGAGCGGGGCGAGCTACCCGCCGGCACCGACGCCCGCGAGGTGGTCCGCGCCGTCTCGGCCCCGCTCTACTACCGCCTGCTCGCCAGCGGCGACCCGGTCGACGAGGCCGCCGCCGACCGCGCCGCACGCGCCGCCGTGGCCGCGGCTACCGCCGGGGCGTACGGGCCTACCAGGTGCTGAGATCCACCGGCCGTTTAGGCTCAGTGCCCGACGGTGAGGACGCCGGATTCGAGCACGATGAACGCGCCGATGCTCATGAAGACGAGCGGGACGATCCAGTGGCCCCAGCGTTCGACGACGGCGATGACCTTGCGGTGAGAGCCGAGCCAGGAGCCGGCCAGGCACCAGACGGCGACCCCGATGGCGAACACGGCGACCGTGAGCAGGCTGTCGGCCAGGCCGATGGTGCGGAACATCGGGGTGTAGATCGAGATGTTGTCCGCACCGTTGGCGATGGTCACGCCGGCCACCGAGATCATGCGGCTAGCGACCGCGGGAGTGGGTGGTTCGGCCTCGTTGCGGGCGCGGACGGCACGGACCAGGCCCACCATGCCAAGGGCGAACGGGACCAGGCCGAGCAAGCCGACCCACCGGTCCGGGACCAGGGTGAGCCCGGCCGCCGCGACGGCGGAGAGGGCGACCAGGGCGGCGATGCCGGCGTATTGGCCGGTCCAGATCTGCCAGGGCTTGGGTTTGCCGGCGGCGCGCGCCGACAGGAACAGCACGGTCAGGACGATGATGTCGTCGATGTTCGTGCCAGCGAACACGGCCACGGCTGCTAGAAACGTACCGCCAAGATCGTCCATGATTCCCGGAGGATACGGGGACAAGCCAGGGCTGTGGGGTTGTGAAGCGCGCAGGGTGAGGCCGCGGGAGCAGCGGTCCGGACCACCGCGGACGTCGCGGTAGCCCAAATCTCTATTGTGGATAGACCCGTGTCCTCACCTCGTCGTCACCCGGATGGTGTGGGACGCCATTGCGCGTTTGCTGTTGCCGGCGCTTCCCGCGGTCGGCGTGGCTACGTTGGGGGTGATGACACCACGTCCCATCGTCGTTGCCTACGACGCGTCGGAGGGCGCCGAGGCGGCCTTGGGTTGGGCACTGGACGAGGGTAGGCGTAGCGGCGCGCCGGTGCTGCTGGTGCACGTGCTCGAATCGCTGGCGCTGGCTGGGCCGGTCCCGGTGTCGCAGTCGCCTTGGCTGGACGAGGGTGCTCGGCGGGACATACGGCAGATGGTGGTTTCGGCGGTCGGGCGGGCCCGTGAGACGCATCCGGACGTGGCGGTGACGGGTACGGTGATCGAGGGCGCCGCGTCGGCGGTGCTGATAGACCAGTCCAAGCAGGCCCGGCTGGTGGTGATGGGCAGCCGCGGACACGGCGGCTTCGCCGGACTGCTCCTCGGATCGACCAGCATGAACGTCTGCGCGCACGCGCACAGCCCGGTCGTCGTCGTACGCCAGACCGCGGCCGCCGATGACGCCCCGGTCGTGGTCGGGGTAGACGGCTCGGCGTGCTCCCTGCTCGCCGCGGACTTCGCCTTCGCCGAGGCCGCCACGCGCAAGGTCAGCCTGCGCGTCCTGTGGGCCTGGCCGATGCCGGTGCCCAACTGGCAACCACCGGCCGTCGACCCGGAGGAGGCTGCTTTCGCCAAGGACATGCAGATACAGGGCGCGGTCGCGCCACTGCGGGACAAGTACCCACAGGTCTCGGCCGCCATCGACATCGTCGACGGCCCTGCCGGCCGGGTGATGGTCGAAGCGAGCCACGGCGCCCAGCTCGTCGTGGTCGGCACCCGAGGGATGGGCCAAATGCGCGGAATGCTGCTCGGCTCGGTCAGCCAACAGCTGCTCCACCACGCCCACTGCCCCGTCGCCGTCGTCCGCGAACAGCCCGCCTGACCCACGCAGCCGGGTCGCGTCCGGGCCGGCCCGGTTTGGGCCCGACGACGAACCAGAGCGCGCCGGTGAGCGCCAGGCCGGCGACGACGTCGAGGATGTAGTGGTTCGCGGTCACGACGACCGCCAGGTCCATCGACAGCGTCACCGCGACGGCGAAGACGCGCAGCAGGACGTTGCGGGTCGCCGCGATCAGGGCCAGGCTGACGATGAGGGTCCAGCCGGCGTGCAGGCTGGGCATCGCGGCGTATTCGTCGGTGAAGCCGGTTGGTTGCAGTACCCGGTAGGAGTTCGACCGCTGGGTGACGGTGTCCACCAGCCCGATCCCGGCCAGCCGCGGCGGTAGCACGGGAAACGTCGCGAAGACGACGATGCCGACCGCGCCGGAGATGAGCATCGCGTTGCGGGCCCGCAGGAAGACCGGCCGGTGCCAGATCACCAGCCAGATCAGGGCCGAGATGATGAACGGCCAGTGCCCGTAGATGTAAACCCAGTTGGCGACCGTGGGCAGCAGCGGCACCTCGAACGCCGCCCGTTGCACCGGGACCTCCCAGTCGATGCCGAGCGATCGCTCCAGCACGATCAACCGGTCCCCGTTGCGCGCCGCGGCGGGGGTCTCGCCGCGGGTCAGATGGCGCACGCCGAAGTACACGGCGGCGGCAGCGACCATGATCACCACCTGCTGGAGAACCTTGAGCAGGCGTCCAGCGCCGCCCGCACGCCCCAGCCGCCGGCCCATGACCGAGGGGTTTCCCGATTTCGACAGGTACAGCCGGTGCGCTGGGGTTGGCGGCCGAACTCGCTCAGGCTCGCTCAGCCGAGGGTTTCCGCTAAGTAGGCTGCGGCCTGAGCGATGAGGGCCGAATCGTATTCGGCGTCGCTGGCCGCTCTGCTGGACATGATCGCCATGACGATCGGCGCGCCGTCCGGAGGCCACACGACGGCTATGTCGTTGATCGTGCCGTAGTCACCCGTCCCGGTCTTGTCGGCCACTGTCCAACCCCGCGGTAGGCCGGCCCGGATCCGTTGTGCACCCGCCTCGGTGGCGTTGCGTTCGAGCAGGTCACGGAGGAAGGCACGCTTCTGCGCCGGGAGGGCGTCCCCCAGCACGATCTTCTGGTAGTCGGTGCCGAACGCCCGGGGCGAGGTCGTATCGCGGGGGTCTCCGGGGTGGCCTGCGTGATCGCCGGCTCGATCCGGTCCATCCGGGTGACCGTGTCACCGAGGCTGCGCGCGTACGCCGTCAACTGGGCCGGCCCGCCCAGATCGCGGAGCAGGAGGTTGCCGGCCGTGCCGTCGCTGTAGCGGATCGCGGCGTCGCACAGCTGACGGATCGTCATCCCCGTGGCCACGTGGTTCTTGGTGATGGAGGCGTTCTTCATGAGGTCGTCCCTGGTGTACCTGACGACCGTGTCAAGGTGCGACATCGGGTTTCGGTGGAGGACGGCCGCCGCCGCCAGTCCCTTGAACGTCGAGCAGAAGGCGAACCGCTCATCCGCCCGGTGCGCGATGCTGGTCCCGGTGCCGGTGGCCAGCGCGTACACGCCCAAGCGAGCGTCGAAGCGCCGTTCCAGCTCGACCAGTCGTTCGTGGCGATCGTCGGCGGCGGTGGGAGATAAGGAGGGCATAGGAGAGGAGGCGGCCGAGGGCGTCGTCGTCTCCTTGGCACAGCCGGCCAACGGTACGAGTGCCGCCACACCAAGTAGTGCGCGGCGAGTGATGGTCGGTTGCGATGACGTCATGGTTGAGCAGCCAACCAGCCCTCCTCGTTCTATGTCCAAGAGATATGTTGGAACGATCTATAGCTTTTTGGTATATGTGGATGGTGGACCTGCTCGCACACCTCGAGGCGTATGTCGCCGTCGCGGAGGAGGGCAGCTTTTCCAAGGCCGCCGACCGGCTCTACATCGCGCAGCCGGTGCTCAGTCGGCGGATCAAGCACCTGGAGCAACACCTCGGTGGCGAGCTCTTCGACCGCTCCCGGCGCCAGATCACCAGCACCGATCTCGGCGTCCTGCTGCTTCCACACGCCAAAGACCTGCTGAGCCGGGTCGACCACCTGCGGCAGGTGGCGACGGCGGCGTTGGCTTCGACGGCGCACACGGTGGGCGTGCCGCCGGACTCGGACCCGGCGTCCTTGGCCCGCGTCATCCGCGCCGGGGCCCAGGCCGGCGTCACGATCGGCGTGCGAGAGCTCCCCGCCGAGGAGCGGGCCAGCGGTCTGGCGGATGGTTCACTGGCGTTCGCGCTGCTGCGGGTGCCGCCGGAGACAGCGGCCCACCACGTGCCTCTCGGCCTGGCGTCCGCCGCACCCGCGACCCGCGCATCCGGTCGACGACCTGTGCACCTGGAGAGCCTGCGAGCACGGCGGGGCGCGGGCAGCGAGTCGTCACCGGCGATCCTCCTGACGGCCGAGGACGAAATCGGTTTCGCCGCGGAGCGGTTCGACCGGGCCGCCGCCCGGGCCGGCCTGCCCGGGGGGCGCGTCCGCCGCATCGCCTCGACCGCGACCGCGCTGGCCGAGACGCTCGCGGGCGATGCGATGCTGCTGTGCGCCGAGCCGTTCGCCCGCCGCCACGACTTGGCCTGGTCACCGCTGGCGGACCCAGCGCTCCACCGGGGGTACGAGCTCGCCCAAGCCACTCTGCGCGTCGGTAGCCTCGACGGCTCCATGCTCGCCTGGATGGAGCCGCTGCTCGCCGTCGCGATCGGTGCGGTGGGTGGTCCCGTCGAGAAGCCCACAACGGCGGACCAAGGCTCCAGCGGGCCAGACCGGCGATCCCGGTTGGCGGCCTGGGGATGAGGCTCCGTCATCCGGCATTCGTCGCCAGCTCGGCGGGCCTTCTCACGGTCGCCGAGACCATCGCCGAGCAGTGGCGGCGGGTCGGCGCCACGGGCCATCTGCTCGCCCGCAACATCGACACGGGCGAGGAGCTCGGGTTCGACGTCGACGCACCGGTGCCGCTGGCGTCGGTGGTAAAGGCCCCGCTGGCCCTGGTGGTGCTGGACCGGATCGCGACCGGAGCGCTCGATCCGGCGATGCCGGTGACCATCGAGCCGGCCGCCAAGAGCATCGGCTGGACCGGCGTGGCCGGATTCCGGTACCCCGTCACCCTGGCCGTCGCCGACCTTGTCCACCAGGCGCTGACCGTCAGCGACAACGCCAGCGCCGACGCCTTGTTCGACCTGGTGGGCGTCGACCAGGTCGACGAACGCCTACGCACGTGGGGATGCACCGGCATCCGGGTCCGGCACCGCATGCACCGCATGTACGAGTGCGCCGCCGGTATCGCCGGTGACGACTTCGGACTCGCTCTGAAGCTGGCGATCCGGGACGACGCCGCCGGACAGCATTCCATCGAGACCCTCGACCCCGCCTACGCGAATGTCGGCAGCGCCGCCGCCCTCGTCGGACTGCTGCAACGGGTCTGGCTCGACCAAATCTCCCAGCCCGAGGCCACCGCCGAGCTTCGCCGCCTCATGGCGCTTCAGGTCTTCACCCAGCGCCTCTCCAGCGACCTGCGCGCCGACACACTCCGGGTCAGCGGCAAGACCGGCACATTCCTGCACCTGCGACACGAGATCGGCCTCGTCACGGCAGACTCCGGCGACCGGGTGGCGATCGCCGCCCTCACCCGCTCCCAGCGTCCGGCGAGCATCGCCCACGACATCGACCTCGCGATCGGCGCCGCCGCCCGCTCCGCCTTCGAAAGCCTCCGCCGCTAGCGAGCCACCCCGGGCGCGTCCGGGACTGTCCGCCGTTTCAGGATTGGTCCATGCGTGCCGCCCGGCTTATCAATCTTGTGTTGTTGCTCCAGTCCCGCGGCACGATGACGGCCGCCGAGCTCGCGCAGGAGCTTGAGGTCTCGGAGCGCACCGTGTATCGGGACGTCGTCGCGCTTTCCGGTGCGGGTGTGCCGGTCTATGCCGAGCAGGGCCGCGCGGGCGGCTACAAGTTGGTCGGCGGCTACCGCACCCGGCTGACCGGGCTCAACCGGACCGAGGCCGAGGCGCTTTTCCTGGCCGGGCTGCCCGGACCGGCCCGGGACATGGGTCTGGACGAGCCGGTCCGCTCGGTACGGCGCAAGCTGCTGGCCGCACTGCCACCCGGGTTGCGCGACGCCTCGGAGCGGGCTGGGCAGCGCTTCCACCTGGACGCGCCGGGCTGGTTCGCCGACACCGATCCCCGCCGCTACTGGCCGACCTGGCCCAGGCGGTGTGGCAGGACCGTACGCTGACCATGCGTTACCGCCGGCACGACGAGGTGACCCGGACCGTCGAACCGTACGGACTCGTACTCAAGAACGGCGTCTGGTATCTGGTCGGCAAGGTGGGCGAAGACTTCCGCTCGTACCGCGCGGACCGGGTCACCTCGGTCGAGCCGACCGGCGACACGTTCGAGCGGGACCCGGCGTTCGACCTTCCGTCGTTCTGGGCCGCGCGGGCGGCCGAGTTCGTCCGGCAGATGTTGCGCGAGACCATCACGATCCGGCTCAGCCCGGAGGGCCTGCGGCAGCTGCGCTTCGTCGCCGAGGCGGTCGCCGTACGCGCGGCGACCGACGCGGCGAAGGAGCCGGATCCCGAGGGCTGGGTCGAAACCCAGCTCCCGGTCGAA
The DNA here is from genome assembly GCF_011764545.1 of Phytohabitans flavus. Classification (GTDB taxonomy): domain Bacteria; phylum Actinomycetota; class Actinomycetes; order Mycobacteriales; family Micromonosporaceae; genus Phytohabitans; species Phytohabitans flavus. The sequence goes on from NZ_AP022870.1 coordinate 4,895,551, forward strand.
TCGATGGACGTGGCCTACAGCTACGTGGTGCGGCTCGGCCCCGACGCGGAGGTGCTCGACCCTCCCGACCTGCGCGCCCGGGTCGCCGCGGCGGCCGAACGGATGCGGAACCTCTACCGGTAGCCGGTGACGTCGGCGACCTCACCAGGGTCCTGCACCTCGACGAGGTACCGCCACGCGTCCGGCTGGCTGCCGTCGAGGTCGGTGAAGCCGTACACCTGGGCGAGCTCCCCGCTGGACACGGACCGGCCGTTCCACCTGGCCCGTTCCGGGTCGGCGGCGAGCGCGGCGACAGCCCGCCCGACGTACGCGGGCGACTCCGAGATCGCGAAGTGCGGCTCCTTCGCCGTCGCGTCGCGCCAGTTTTCCTCCGTGACGCCGAAGTGCTCCAGCATCATCTCCGAACGCAGCCACCCCGGCGTGAGCGCCACGGCCGTCGCGCCGTGCTCCGCGACCTCCTTCGACCACGCGAACGCCAGCCGGTTCACCGACCACTTCGCCTGGTCGTAGAAGACCGACAGCCGATAGTTCGTCGAGTTGTAGGCCGTGGTCCCATCCCCCATCTCGACCACCAGCCCGCCTGGCGAGCGGATCAGCAATGGCAGCGCATAGTGACTGGTGATGATGTGCGTGTCGACGGCCAGCCGGAGCAGCCGCAACCCCCGCTCCAGCGGCTGCTCCCACACCGGCTTGTGCCACGTGGTCAGCGGGTCGCCGCCCCACACATCGTTGACCAGCACGTCCAGCCGCCCTTGCTCGCGGTCGACGCGCCGCACCAATTCCTCGACCTGTGCGGGCACCAGGTGATCAACGGCCACCGCCACGCCGACACCGCCGGCCGCCGTGACCAGCTCGGCGGTCTCCTCGATCGTCTCCGCCCGGTCCATCTCGGACCGCTGCTCACGCGTGCTGCGCCCGGTGGCATACACCGTCGCCCCCGCCGCGCCGAGCTGCACCGCTATCTGCCGGCCCGCGCCTCGCGTCGCCCCGGCCACCAGGGCCACCTTGCCCGCCAATGGTTGCTCACTCATACCACCGACACTGCCCACAAAACCTGACAGGATGCGTCAGAGTTTTGCGCCGCGCCGTAGGCGCCGCAGCCTGACACCCAGAGCGCTCGATCGTTCGTCGCTGGCTGGTCAGCCCCAGTCGAAGGTCAGCAGGGCGAGTCGTTCGACCGGTTCGAAGAAGAGCAGGATCGAGTCCGCGCCCTGGTGGCGATAATGCCAACCCGGGACCGAAGCCACGAAATGGAACCGGTTCCCGGCTGGGCTTATCGGCCAGACACGGCCGGCATGAAACCGGTCGCCCGGTTCGACGTCGAGCGGGAAGAGGTCTTCGTCTTCCCAGTTGCCACCCGGCGGATCGCCGCCCAACTGGTCAAGCAGCGGGACATCGGTGCGTACGCCGTAGAGCAGGGAACCATCAAGATCAAGTCTGATCAGACTGCCTTCCCTCTGGTACGTCTCGCGGTGCGCCAGATAACTGCGTTCCTCGTCCTCGCAGTGCTCATCGAGGTCGGCGCGGAACCCGCCCCACGGGTCAGGCACCTCGTCCGGCGTCGTGGCGCGCTGGAAGTACCGGATGTCGCCGACCATGCGGTACCGGTCGTCCTCGACGGCGAAGCCCAACCAGTTCGTGGTCTGCAACGGTGAGTGGAAGGCGTCCGTGTGGTCGCCGAGGTACCCCGCGACCGGTTCCACCGGGCTGAGCAGGTGGACCCAGCCGGACCAGCCGGCGTTCACCTGGCCGAGGTCGATCGAGATCAACGGATGCAGATGCCGGCGAAGCAATTCCACCTGCTCAGCCACGAACACGTCGGCGGGCTCGGGATAGACCCGAAGACCCGATTCCGGCTCCATGATCTTTTCCCGCACTCCGAACCTCCTGCGAACCGTGGCGGCCGAGTCAGTGCATGCGCCGCGCCCGCAGCACGGTATCTCGGGTGTGGCGGGTGCCCGGAGGCGCCGGAGCGGTTCGTGGGCGGGACTCGTTGATCAGGATCTTCCAGCCATCGTCGAGGAGCTCGGCGACGTCGGCGGGCTGGTAGAAGGCGCCCGGGTCGACGCCGAGCTCGTCGCGCGGAGGGAGGTCGGCGAGGTCGTGGCTGGCGAAGAGCAGAGTGCCGCCTGGGGCGACGGCCGCCAGCAGGCCGCGCAGCGCGGCGTGATCCGCCTGGCGCGGCAATGGGAAGTACTGGGCGGACACCAGATCGAAGGCACTGGCCGGCGGCGGTGTGGTGGTCAGGTCCCCGTCCACCCACGCCACAAGATCGACGACATCCACGCCGGTGGCGGCGGCCCGCCCCAGCGCTGTCCGTGAGATGTCCATCGCGGTGACCCGCCAGCCGCGCCGCGCCAGCCAGAGCGCGTCGGCTCCCTCCCCGCATCCCACGTCGAGCGCCCGGCCTGGGGGAAGATCGGCGACCTCGGTGACGAGCACCCCGTTGGGCGCGCCGCTGAAGAGCTGGTCGCGGCTGCGATACATCTCGTCCCAGAACTGTGCGTCCATATCGTTCCTTCTTCGGTCGTGGTCCAGCGGGTGTCGGCTCCGGGCCAACATGCCCCTGCCGTCGACGGGCCGACAAAGTTCTTTGCGGAAACCGCAAAAGCCGCCGGGGTACCGCTTATTTGACCTGTAGTTCCAGAATGGACTACCGTACCCGCGTGGCACGCACCAAGGGGTTCGATCCAGACGTCGCCGTGGACCAGGCCATGGAGCTCTTCTGGGCCAACGGGTATGCGAACACCACGCCCCAGCAGCTCGTCGAAGCGCTCGGTATCGGTCGAGGCAGTTTGTACAACGCGTTCACAAGCAAGCACAACCTGTACGAGCTGGCACTTCGGCGGTACCACGACCGCGTGACCACCCGGTTCATCGAGGTGCTCGACCAACCAGGACCGGCACGCGAGCGCATCCGCTCGGCACTGGAGCTGATCGTGACCGCCGTACACGAGGACCAGCAGCGCCGGGGGTGCATGATCGCCAACGCCGCGGTCGAGTTCGCCGGCACCGACGAGGCGGTAAACCGTCTGGTACGCCGGGCGCTGCACCGCCAGGAGGCGGCGCTGCGGAGCGCGATCGAGGAGGGGCAGCGCGCCGGCGAGGTCGACGCCGACCGCGATGCGGCACAGCTCGCCGCGTTCCTGCTCGCGACGATCAACGGCGTCCGGGTCGTGGCCAAGGCCGACCCGGACCCGCAGCGACTGACCGGGCTCGTCGATACAGCCATGCTGCTGCTGTAGTGGTGGCCGGAGGGCCAACCAGCTTTGCCATGCCATTTTTCTGTACCCACAGTTCCAGAAAGGGACCGCTCGTGGATCTCCAGCTGAAGGACAAGGTCGCGGTCGTCACCGGGGCCAGCAAAGGCATCGGCCTTGCCACCGCGCGGGCGCTGGTCGCCGAGGGCGTACACGTGGTGGCCGTCGCCCGCACGACGAGCCCGGAGCTGACTGACCTCGGCGACCGCGTGACCGCCGTACCCGCGGACCTGACCGCCTCCGACGCTGCCGAGCGAGTGGCGGACCGAGCCGGGGCGGTCGACATCCTGGTCAACAACCTCGGCGGCATCATGCCCGGCAGCATGGCGGGTGGGTTCCTGACCGCCGACGACACGCTGTGGCAGCAGACGTTCGAGCTCAACCTGTTCAGCACCGTACGCGTCACCCGCGCCCTGCTCCCGGGTCTGCTCGACCGGCGCGGCGTAGTCATCATGATCTCCTCGATCGGCGCCCGAGCGGCGTTCCGGCCCGTCGACTACGGCGCGGCGAAGGCTGCGATGACAAACCTGGCCAAGGCGCTCGCCGAGGAGTTCGGCCCGCGTGGGCTGCGGGCGCTTACCGTGAGCCCCGGGCCGACCAGGACCCGAAACTGGGCCGACCCGGACGGGTATGCCGGTGAGCTGGCCCGCAATGCCGGAATGAGCATCGACGAGTTTCTGGCCCACGTCCCCGAGCGGATGGGCATCACGACCGGCCGCCTGACCGAGCCGGCCGAGACGGCCGCGCTGGTGACGTTCCTCGCGTCTCCACTGGCCGGCAACATCACCGGCGTCGACTACCTCGCCGACGGTGGCGTGATCAAGACGGTGTGAGCGCGTGTATGCGCCCGGAGGCTCGTAGGCGATGGGCGCGGCGGCGCCTCCAGACGACCAGGACGATCCCGCCGCCGAGCGCGAGACTGAGCACGGCGGCTCCGCCGGCGACCGCTATCGTCGTGCCGAGGATTCGCAGGAGCCGACCATTGTCCGGCATCTCGCCCACCGCCAGCATGTCCGCGCCACGCCCGACTGGCGCCACGCAGGTGAGCTTCCCGGTCCCCGTCTGGTCGGCCACCAGCTCGTAGCGGGCCGCCCAGGTCTCCAGCCCGCTGAAGAACGTAAACGTCCGCGAGTCGGTCACCCGTATCGGCGAGCCGGCCACCTCGCCCTCGCACAGGTACTCCGCCGGCGCGGTGTCCGGGCTGACGTACAGCACGAGGGTCTCCCCCGCCCGTACCTCGACCGGCACCGTGTCGCCGCTGCGGAAGCGCTCACCCAGGTCGGGGAAGCCGTCGAGCCAAGACCGGACACCGGTCACCAGCACAATCATCGCGACGGCCAAGCCGAGCGCGGTGGCCGTACCCGCGACCACGTACCAGCCGCGGCCAGGAGGGGGCTTCGCCATGGCCGACATCATGCCGGGGCGCCGGCCGACAACGCGACCCGCTGTACTACTGAGCCCAGGCCACTGCTAGAGGAAGATCGCGGCGGTGGTGCCGATCGCCGGGCCCGAGGCCAGGAGCTTGCACAGGTCGTCGGAGGCGAGCAGGTTGGCGCGCAGCCGGTCCGGCACTTTGGCGTCGACGAGAGCGGCGCGTAGCGCTTCTTTGCGGGCGGCCCAATCCGCGTCTTCTGGCAGCTCCGCCACCGGCGCCTCCAGCAACGAGAGCACCGTGTCGCGTTCGGTGGCGCCGATCTGGCGGCCGAGGGCCGCGCGCAGGTGCGGCCACCGGATGGCAAGGAGCGCGAGCTTCGCGACCTCGGCGAGGGTATCCGGCGCGGGAAGGCCGGCTGTGATGCGTTCCTGCCGGACGACCGCGTAGAAACGGAAGACGTTCACGAAGCGCTTGATCTCTCGTGGGTTCTTGCCCAGCCTGCCTGCGGCCGCTGCGACGACCTCCGCCACCTCCGGGTCGTTGGGGCGCAGGCGCCGGCGCAGCTCACGGCGCATTGCCGCGCGCGTCTCCGGGCTGAATCCGCCGGTCGGTGGCATGCCTTGGCGGTCCCGTTGGACCGCAGCCGCCGCGTCGGAGATGTCCGCGATGGACGGTCCCCGCCGCCGGATGCCGTCCGCGATGCGGCTGACCTCGTGCTCGTCGACGGCGTCGTCGTTCTGTCCGGTAGTCGCCGGCCGGAAACGGTCCACGAGAGTGGCGCCGAGGAACTCGTTGGCCTGGTCGGATCTGAGCGCGGGCAGGCTGATCGGCAACTGGATGATTTTGTCCAGGAAGCGCCAGCCGAGCGTGCGGACCTCGCCCCAGTAGTCGTCCTCGGTCAGCGCCTCGACGAGTGGCTGATACGCCACCTCGATGTGCGCGGCGATCATTTCAGGCTCCATCGCGACGACGAATACGCAGTTGGGAAACTGCCCCGCCAAGAACAGATTGATCGCCTCGATTACCTGGGCCACCGTCGAGGGCGAGCATCGGTCCAAGTCGTCGACAAAGATCACGACCGGCTGCCGCTTCGTCGCGACAAGGTCAAGCACGCGGCGCATGTCCGCCTGGACATGGTGGAGCTGTCCAAGCTGGCTCTCGTACCCAGGATCGCGGACGGTGTCGGCGAACAGCCCCGAACCCTGCCGCTCCGCGAGTTGGGCCAGGCTCCGTGTGTAGTCGGGTGGGCGCACGAGTGCCGTGAGCGTACCGGCGACGTTCTCCCGCCAGAATGCCCTGGCACGCGCCAGCCCCGCGATCACCGTCGCCGCCGTTCCCCGGCCAGCAGCGCCTGGGCCCCGGTGGCAAGCCGTTCGGCCGCGCCGGGCACGAGCGAACGGCAAATGGCGACAACCGCCGCGACCAGCACAACGGCACCGAGGACGGCCGCCAGCGGCAACAGCCTCTCGAGCAAAGCTTTGTGTACGCGGCGGCGAACGACGTCGGCGTCCACCCGGCGTACGTTCAGCTCCAACCAGAACGCCTCCCGGTCCGCACGGTGCATCCGATCGGTGACCTGGGTGATGACCTCGTACGCCAGACCTGCCCAGACCTGCTCACCGCTCTGGTACATCCATGGGTTGAACCAGACGGTGGGCCGCCACCCTGGCAGGTTCGGGGGCTCGATCTCCAGGTCGTCCGCCTTCCCGCTGGCGGATTGGTGGAGCTTGCGCAGCACCGCGCGGTTGGAGACGTCTGGGGGTGCGTCCCCACCCGGCCTGCTGTCGGGCCGGCGCGACCACCACCGCCTGGGCTTCGGCGCGAGCAGGCGACGCGACCGCGGGCTGAGCCGGACGCGTCGACGCGACTCCCGTCCGGCCGCCTCGGTGCCACTGGTCGGCGGATCGAGTCGGTCCTGGATCATCCGCATCAGCGAGGTTTTCCCCGCGCCCCAGGGCGCCTTGATCCCGATGGTCAGCGGCGGAGCCGTGGCTTCGTGCTGGACGAACTCGCTGATGGCGACGGCGTAAGGGCGGTACTCGAGCTGGTCTCCGGTCGTCCAGTAGTCGTTGCTGGCGATGGGTTCGGGGGCGTACTCGCCGGTCTCGCCCTCGTCTGCCTCGGCCTCGGACTCGACGGTCGCGAGAGGGGGTGGCGTGATGCCCGCCGACGCGGTCGGGGGCAGGTCGGCGAGGGCCTCGCTGGCCACCCGGGCCACGCGGACGCTATCGTCGTTTTCCGCGAGCCATCGGAGTCTGTCGCGGGCGGTCGCCGCCACTGACGGTGCACCGGCCTGAGCCAGAGCCTTGAGCATTTCAGCGGCTTCGAGCCGGAGGACGACCCGGTCGCTGTTGAGGTCTGCAATGACCTCGTCGGGCAGGCGAGCGGTGTTGTCGGTTCCGGCGACCTTCGGGTTGCGGGCGATGACGATCGTGCCCGATGTCGAGGACCACTTGGACGGTGTCTGGTCGGGGGTGGTCGCCCGCACCGCGTCAAAGAGGTATTCGTAGAGCTCTTCGACCGTGACAAGACCGTCCTGGTCGAGGTCGGCCTCCCCGGTCGCCAGCCCTTGGACGAGCGCCCGTGAAAAGATCGATGATATGCCTTTGCCCTCGACGGGCTCGGATCCCTCGAACGAGTACTCGGTGGCATTGCTGGAGGTGATGATGACGCGCCCACGGCCCGCAAACCGCTCGCCGAGATTCAAGGCGGTGCTGGACTTGGGCCTGAGACCTTGGCTGAACGCGCCGCTGTAGCAGCAGTCGAGGATCAGCACGACCTCCCGCGAGCGGCACTGATCCATCTGTTCGTTGATGAAGTCGGCCGGCGTGGAGGTCGCCGACAGATTCCGCAGTTCGGAGTCGGTCGCCGCGAGGTAGAGCCGCCCTCTGTCGTCCTTCAACCCGTGGCAGGAGATGTAGAGCAGGACCAGCTCGTCCCGGCCGCGGTCGGCGAAGAAGCGACCGATGTCCCGACGGATAGCCGCCTCCGGCCGATTCACCGCGGTCTGCACGTCGAAGCCACCGATCGACGGGTCGCCCAGTACGCCGGCGATCGCCGCCGCGTCGTAGACGGGTGATCGGAGCTGGCTGAGGCCGGGATCCTGATAGGCGTCCGTGGCTATCACCAGTGCGCTTCGGATGTCAGCCATCAACCAGACATCGTATTGCGCCGGCGCATCGCCGTGAAGTTCGCCGGTGAGGGCGCGGTGCCGCGGAATAGCGGAAGGCTCCGCCCGGGCCGGACCCGGGACGGAGCCTTCGTGTGTAGCGACGGTCAGTGACCGCGGTTGCTGGCGACGAGCTGACCCCTGTTCAGGAGCGGCGGCCCGTCCGCGGCCCGCGCCCCCTCTGTTTCGTCCGGGAAGAACTCGAAGCGACCGCCCATGTCGGCGACCACGTTGATCGACCCGGCGCTGTTGTAGACCAGGAACTGCTTGTTGTCGCCCAGCTCGGTGATCGCGCCGTTGGACACCACCTCACCCGCGTTCGGGTTGAGGTTGCTGACATCCGGGCGATCGCCACCACCGAAGTCGGGCCAGACCGTGAGGAAAGTTCCGGTGGTCGGCGCGACAGCGGTGACGTTGAGCGAGAGCGCCCAGGTCTCGGGCGTAACCGCCGCCGCCACTGAGACGGCGCGGGTGGTGTCCGGACCCAACCGCGAACTCGTGCGGGTGTCGAGGATCCGCTGCGGCGTGATCGGTGCGAACTTCAGGCCGTCGATGCTGTCGTTGAAGTAGTACCCGAAAACGTCGACGAGCCAGTGGGTGGTGGTGCTGGTGTAGACGCCGAACATCGGTTCGTTGCCGGTGCAATCTGGCGGGATGTCGCACCGCGAGGCCGGCGTGATGACGCTGTTGGGCCACACGCCGCCCTTGCCGTAGTTGACCGCCGAGACGCCGGCCGGCGGGTTACCGAGACCGTTCCACACGGTCAGGTAACCGCCGTTGGTCGGGCGGACCGCGGTCACGTTCAAGGCGACGGCCGTGATGGCGGCGTCAACCGCCGGATCGTGGAGCGTGAACGCGTACTGGTACCAGGACCCGCCGGGCACCTGCCCTACGGTGTCGCGGGTGTCCTCGAGCCGCCACGCCCCGAGCGGGTCCGGGATGTAGGTGCTGCCGACCGGGGCCGCCGCGTTGCTGCTGTAGTAGCCAGAGACGTCGGCGAGGATGTGCGTGCCGGCGCTGCTCTGGAAGATGTCGACGATACCGCTGGCGCCTACAGCGACAGTGACCGTGTTCGCCCGGGTCGCCCCCGTACCGAAGTTGATGGACGACGCGGTAGGCCGCGCGGCACCGCCCGGGTAGGCGGTCAGGAAACCGCCACCGAGGGTGCTGACGACCGTCAGGTTGAGAACAACGGCCGAAACACCCGAGGCCGGCACGCCGCCACGGCCGTTGACCTGGAGACGGACGGTGGCATTCCGACCGACGACTCCCTTGGGCGCGCCATTACCGCTGCGGGTGTCGAGGATGCGGCTCGGCGCGAGCGCCGTGTAAGTGCCGACCGCACCGGTAGGCGGCGCCGCCGCGGCGGGCGACGCGAGGACGTAGACGGAACCGGCGATGGCGAGTGCGGTTGCCACAGTGCCGGCCAGAGCTGTCCGCATTAAGCGCATGATCACCCCGTGTTGTGACTAGAAGGATTGGTGAAGGGCACGGACACCCCAGCACCACTCGGCCGTTGTGCGCAAGTCGGTTAGGTGACTTTGGTCGAACCGCCGCGATCGTTGGCCGAACGGGTTCATTCTTCCGTTGCGACGCAAGTCACCGTCACAACCACCGACCAGCCGCGCTACCACATGCTGGACGGAGGGCTCGCCCTTCGTTGATCCAATGCGATAGTTCGCCGGTGCATCCGCTGAAGCTGATAGAGACGACGCCCGGCAAGTACTCGCTGCTGCTCAACGCGGGCTCGACCGAGGTCGACGACGTCATCGCCGAGCTCGGTCACGAACCCAACGGGTACTTCTGGGAAGGGATCGCGCAGCTGATCGTCCAGGACGAGGCTCCCGCTCTGGCCGGCCGGATCGAGTACGACCCTGAAGGCGGCATGTTCGTCGCCTACGGCACGGACCGGGCCGCCTTGGAGGATCTCGGCGAGCGGATGAGCGCGCTGGCCTCCGACGAGGAGCGCATGCGTGAGCTGGTCACCACGGCAGAGGAAGCCGGCTTCGAGTTCGACGACTGAGGCCGGCCCGCTCAAACGGTGCCGGGCGGGCGCCATACGACGCCCGCCCGAAAAGATTCGTTCAGTACACCTGCATCTCGTACAGCGAATAGCCCCACTGTCCGGACAGCTGTGTGCCTTGCATCCGGACGTATCTGGCCTGGCCGCTCACTGTGATCTTCTCGTTGCCGCCCGACGAGGTCGTCGTGGTGTACATGTCTCGCCACGTCGATCCGTCAGTGGAGGCTTGCAGCTTGTACCCCTTCGCGTACGACGCCTCCCACAACAGGTTGACCTCGCTGAGGTTGAACGTGCCGCCGAGGTCCACCTGGATCCAGCTGTTCGGATCCTGGCTCGCCGCCCAGCGCGACGCCTGGTCGCCGTCGAATGCCTTCGCGGCGGCCTGATCGGCGCTGGACTGCGACGACGCCGAGGCGGCCTTGCCGAGGGCAAGGTTGGTCCGGCCCGCGGTCGTCGTGATGTTGAGGGTGGTGGCCCGTCCGGCCTGGAGCGGCACGACGCGCGCGATGTTGCCCAACGGCGAGCTCTGTACCGCGCTGCCGTCGGTGGTGATCGAGGCGATGCCGTTGCGCTGGATCAGCGTCAGGTTCTGGTTGATCCTCGACGTCAGCGTCACCTTGATCGTGCGGGCGTTCAGGTCCCACGTCAGGTTGTTGATGGTGAACTGGCCCTTGCCCAGCATGCCGTTGATGGAGCCCCTGGACAGGCCGCTGGGCATCGCCGGCAGCAGCTCGATCGTGCCCGGCTGGGTGGCGGCCGCCATCTCCATCATGATGCTGGGGACGGAGTTGACCACGTCGGTGGCAAACACGCCGTGGTTGTTGTAGTGCGACGTCGCCATGCTGCTGTAGTAGTAGTCGTCCTTGGCGAAGCGCAGCAGCTTCGAGTTGACCGAGCCGGCGTTGTTGAGGTCGGCGGCGATCAACGCGCCGTGCAGCAGGCCGTGTCCAGCGTTCTCGTAGCTACCCTGGTCCTTCCTCTGTAGAAACACCTTGGCCGCGTTGTACTGCGCCAGGTTGGTCTCCGGGGTGAGCTCGCGGTACGGCCAGACGGGCATGAGGCCGCTGGAGTGCCGGTGCTGGTACTGGTTCTGGTTGGCAAGGCCCGGCCAGGCCCACTCGGCCAGCGCGCCGTCGTTGTTGACGAGGTACGGCGGCAGGTTGTTGAGCTTCTCCTGCCAGACCGGGATCTTGTCGGCGTCCCGGCCGAGCGTCCGGCTGGTCTGGATCAGCGTCGACAGGGCGAAGCGGGCGCCGGAGATGTCGTACACCGAGTTGACCGCGAGCGGCACCCCGTTCGGCGGGCGGTTCTCCGGCGAGATGGACCCGGCGAAGATGTACTTGCCGTTGGCGTCCTTCTTGACGAGGAAGTCCTCGTAGAAGTCGCCCATGTCGCGGATCAGCGGGTAGTACTTGTTGGCCAGGAACGTCGTGTCGCCGGTGACCTGGTAGTACTCCCAGAACGGGTAGAGCAGCCACGACTCGCCACCCGTGACGTACTGGTACGGGTAGTCGAAGTTGATGTTCGAGATCAGCCCTTCCTCGTTCGGCGTGTTGCCGCCGGTGAGCATCCCCCGCGTGCCGAGCAGCTTGCGGGCGTTGGTCCGGAAGTCGTTCTGCCACGCCTGGTTCAGGTAGAAGTACCCGGCCATGGCTTCCGGCATGTTGCCCACGTTGCCGCTGGAGATCTGGAGGTTGAGGTTCGCGTCGAGGTGGTAGTAGCCGTCCCATCCGACGTTGCTGTCACCGGTCCAGTTGCCGAGCAGGTCGGGCGCCGCGGTCTCGTTGCTCGACGCCAGCAGGTGGTACCGGCCGGCGTAGAACATCCGCTCGTACAGCGCCAGGTTCGGCGACGACGCGTTCTTCTGCTCGGCCAGCAGCTGCTCGGTCGGCTTGGCCCGATCGGCGGCGCTCGCGCCAAAGTCGATGTTGACTCGGCCGAAGATCTCGCGGTGCCTGTTCGTGTGACGGTTCAGCAGCGTCTGGTAGCTGTCGTTGATCCCGCCCAGCTGCGACCGCAGCAGCTGCCGGTTCCACTCCGTCTCGGCGGTGACGCCGCCGTTGTAGGTGCCGTTGTACCGCTGGGTCAGCGACAGCAGCAGCACGTAGGTCGCGTTGGACACGGCCACGTTGGAGCCGGACATCGCCTTCGTACCGTCGGTCACGATGCGCGTGACGCCCTCGTAGCCGGCGTTGTAGGTGCCGCTGGGGTACTTGGCCCGGATGTTGAGGAAGTCCACATTGGAGTTGTTGGTGAACGTGACGCCCTTGTTGGTGAGGTTCATGCCCGGGTCGACCGACAGACCCAGCGTCACGTTCAGCCGCTGCCCGCTCGGCGCCGGCATGTACTGCACAGTGGCGCCGTCGGTGCGGGACACGAACGAGTCGCGCTGCCAGCTGCCCCGGTCGTCGGTCCATTTCACCGACACCACGCCGTTGGCGTAGTCGGTGGACCGCGAGTAGTTGCGCACCGCGCCGGCGTCGGGCATCTGCATGGTCATTTTGAAGCCCGGGTGCTTGCTGCCCTCGCCGCCGCCCCCGTATCCCTGCACGTCGGCCGCGAGCTGGTTCGCCTGCTGGTACTGCCCGGCGATCGCCTGGTCCCGGATCCGGTTGATGTTGTCCGCGCTCACCGTGTTGAAGGTCCGGTGCGGGCGGGCCTCCGAGCGCGCCATGAAGAACCGCTTGTCGTTGAAGACGAGGGTCTCGTTGCGCGGGTTGCCGAAGACGATGACGCCCTGCTTGCCGTTGCCGGCCAGCAGCCCGTTCGCCCAGTCGCCGTAGGTCTGCGGGTAGGTGTTCGACGTCGCGATCGCAGGTGCGCCACCGAGCGGTGGCGGCGGTGGCGGCGGGGTGGTGCCGCCGGTGCCCCAGACCTCAAGCTCCCACAGCGAGTAGCCCCACTGCGTGTTCGGCGTGACGCCCTGCATGCGCACGTACCGCGTGGTGCGGCTGAAGGTCACCGTCTCGTTGCCGCCGACGCCGGTCGTGGTGGAAAACACGTCGGTCCAGCTCGTCGCGTTGTCCGACACCTGGATCTTGTACGCCCTCGCGTAGGCGGCCTCCCAACGCAGTACCACCGACGTCACGGCGTAGGACGCGCCCAGGTCGACGTGGATCCACGCGTTGTTGTCGTTGCTGTGATCGCTGGACCAGCGGGTGCCGGTGTTGCCGTCGATGGCGTTGGCGGCGAGCAGCGTGCCGTCCTGATAGGACGCGACCGCCCGGGCGCCCGGGTCGCGCGACAGGTTCACCTCGTCGGCCGCGTTGGCTTGCGTTTGCACCGCGGCCGAGGTGAGGAGAAGCGTGGCCGCGGCCACGCCGAGTACCCGTCTGAGAATTCTGGCCTGTTTCATGGGGCTCCTTTGCGTGGGGGTGTACCCCGGGGCGGAGAGCGGCCGGCCCCGGGGTTCGAGCGCTGGAGGTCAGGCGGTGGTGACGCGCAGCGAGGAGATGGCGTCGTTGTTGCCGGTGTTCAGGAGGTTGGCGTTGTCGGCCCGGAAGGTCCACGCCGTGCCGCCGAAGCCCGCGTCGGCGTAGCCGGTGACGACGTAACCGGACGGCACCCGGATCGAGGAGATGGAGTCGTTGGCGATGCCGGCGGCCTGTAGCTGCGGCAGGTCGTAGTTGCCCACCGCGAGCCGCGCCGAGGGACCGTTGAAGTCGGCGTCACCGTGGACCGTCGGGCCGGCGGGCGGCGGTGGGGTCGTGCCGCTCGTGCCCCAGACCTCGAACTCCCACAACGAGTAGCCCCACTGGGTGTTCGGTGTGACGCCTTGCATGCGCACGTACCGTGTGCTGCGGTTCACCGGCACCGTTTCGTTGCCGCCGCGGCCGGTCGTGGTGGAGAAGACGTCGGTCCAGCTCGTCCCGTTGTCCGACACCTGGATCTTGTATCCCCTGGCGTAGGCGGCCTCCCACGAAAGCACCACCTGCTGCACGTTGTAGGTGCCGCCCAGGTCGACGTGGATCCACGCGTTGTTGTCGTTGCTGTGGTCGCTGGACCAGCGCGACGACGGGTTGCCGTCGATGGCGTTGCCCGCGACAAGCGTGCCGTCCTGATAGGACGCGACCGCCCGGGAGCCCGCGTTACGCGACAGGTTCACCGGCTGGTTGGCCGGCGGCGCCGGCGGCGTCGGCACGGTCTGCCCGGCCGGCGGCCACAGCGTGAACGAGTTCGCGCCGTTGCGCGCGCCGGCGAATGGACCCGCCATGACGCCGCTGGCGGGGATCGCGTTGCCGAAGAAGTCGGTGTTCACGTCCGCGGCGATGCTCTCGTTGGCCCTCGGGATGGTGCCGACCCGCGCCTTCGTCACCTGCGTGAGACCGCTGATGCCGGTGGCGTTGAGGTTGAAGTTGAGCTGCACCGACGTGCTGGTCGCCGTGGTCTGCACGCCGGAGATGACGTTTGTGAAGTTGCCTTCCTTCACGTGCGTCTTGTTCGTCGCGTTCTCCGGCAGCGTCGAGCCCTGGACGAGGTTGTTGTACCAGAAGTCCTTCACCGGCGACGTGACGGCGCTGCTCTCGTTCATCGTGCCCGGCTGGAAGTAGTAGGCGTCCCGGCCGCTGCCGTCGATATTGATGTTGCGGTTGTCGATGAACAGGTTGTTGGCGAACACGAGGCCGGTGGCGTCGAGCGTGCGGATGTCGCTGTTGCCGATGAACACGTTGTTGTCGACCAGGATCGGGCCGAACACCGCCTCGGCGTAGTAGCCCCACGGGGCGTTCATCACGATGTTGCCGGTAACGCGGACGTTCTGGTTGCCCCAGTCGGTCCAGATGCCGGCGGAGTTGCCGCCGCGCGAGTTCTTGATGTAGTTGCTCTTGATGAGCCCCTCGTTCATGTAGTGAACCTTGATCGGGGCCGTCTCCGCGCCGCTGAACTCGTTGCGGTAGTTCGTGTCCTCGATCATGTTGTACATGAGGTCGGAGTTCCACGAGAAGACGCCGGCGATGCCGGACTGGCCGGACTTGGCGATGTAGTTGTTGCGCACGACGTGCGAGCCGTACTTGCTCGTGTCACGGAAGTTCGTCCGCACGTTGCCGGGCCGGTTGCCGGCCCACTCGTCGCAGCCGAGGCCGATGTCGATGCCGATCGTGCGGGCGTTGATGACGATGTTGTTCTGGATGATCCAGCGCAGGCCGCCGTTGACGCTGATCGCGCCGGCCTGCCGGCGCGACGGTGAGCTCGGGAAGTCCGAGTAGGTATTGGCGGCGTGCTTCACGGTGAAGCCGTCGACGGTGATGTAGCCCAGGCCCCACGCGTCGGGGGCGAAGATCTGCCGCCGCACGTTGATCTCGGCCAGCCGGGCGTTGGGGTCGGCGGTGCCGAAGTTCGCCCAGATCGTCGTGTTGCCGCCGGCCACCTGCGTGTACCACGTGTTGGCGGCGTTCTGGACGTCGGCCAGCGCGGCCTTCTCGAAGTACGCCGTCTCGTCCAGGTAGACGTCGCCCGCGGTGTAACCGGGGAAGGTGGCGTCGCCGCCGCCCTGCGGCTGCCCGGTCGCGTACGGGTTGTACGCGCCGAAGTAGGTGCTGGGCAGCGTGACGCTCCAGACGTTGCCGCTGGACCGCACCCAGTTGTTGACCTCTTCCGAGCCCTTGATGACCACGTCGCCGTCGCGGGCGGTGGTGTACGTGATGCGGGCGCCCTCGCCGGTACCGCCGCGCGCCGGCTTGACCTGCTCGCGGTACAGCCCGGCGTGCACGACCACCGTGTCGCCGGGCTGCGCGTCCTGCGCGGCGCGGTTGACGGTCAGGTAAGGCGCGGCCTGCGTGCCGGCGTTGTTGTCGTTGCCGTTCTTGGCGACGTGGATGGTGCGGACGGCCAGCGCCGCCTGCTGCGCCGCGAGCGCGGGCACCGGCCTCGACACCAACGCGATGGTGCCGGCGACGACGCAGAGCGAGGTGATCGCGGCGGCGAGGCGGGTCCTGTGTTGTCTCATACGATTCCTTTGTGGAAGCGGGATCCCCGCCGTGATCGCCGAATCACGGTCGGCATCAACGATGGCCATGGACACGTTTCGCGGGATGGGCGTTGCCGAGCGGCCGGCGTGGGCGCCGAGCACCACGCACGGTGGCGTCGTGGCCGGACTCAAGGTCACAGACCATCGCCCGGCATGTTGCCACTTAGTTACATTATTAATCTATGCTGATGCCTAGTGGGCGTCAACCCCTTCGCGGTCGGGGGTAGCCCGCGGCGTCGAAGAGCCAAACCCAGGAAGCTTTGGGCTACCGCGACGTCCGCTGTGGTCCAGACCGTCGCTCCCGCAGCCTCACCCTCCGCGTCGGGCAAGCCCACCCACAGGTCGTCGTCGGCCGGACCGCGACCTTCGCTGCCGGGTCCGCGCTCCAGCCCAACCTTGACCTAGCTCGGCGGTCGGGCGCAGGTCCGTCCAAGACAGGCCTGCGCCCGAAGGGCGCTCGGTTTGCCTTGATCGACGCTACGACGGGCCGCCGTCTGGCAGATCGTGGTACCTAGTTGCCCCTGGAGGGCGGTTGAATACCACGATCCGTCGCGACACGCGCCCGCACACCCACCTCTGGCCCGCGTCCAACGAACGATCCCGGTCGGGCTTGGGGTTGGGCTTGGACTGCGGACCTGGCAGCGCAGGTCGGAGATTTCGGCGAGCGCTAGCGAGCCGCCGACCTGCGCGGTGCCCGCGGGAGCATACGGTCCGCAGGTGACGCGGACCGGGGCAAATACCCATCTGAAGAAATATCGAATGCGACCCCGACCCTGAAAGATCTCTAGACGCGGGCTGTGACCTGGGGGCCGTGGCCCGGTGCGACCGACCCCTGGAGCACCAGGGCCGCCCCGCCGATCGCCGCGGCGTCGCGCGGGTTGCTCGACAGGTCGACCCGTACATCGTGGACGTCCCGCGCGAAGGCCCGCTCCGCGAGCCGGCGGCGGATCTCGGTGACGTAGATCGATCCGGCGACGGCGAAGCCCGGCCCGGCGAGGACGAGCGTGTCGAGGTCCCACAGGTTGGCGAGGACCACCGCGCCCTCGGCCAGCAGCGCGGCCGACTCGTCGACGAGCGCGCGGGCCTGCGGGTCGCCGTAGATCGCCGCGCGGGCGAGCACGTCGAAGGCTCGCGCGTCGGGGTCGTCGGGGCGGATGCGCAGGCGGTCCGCCAGGTCCGGGGTCGCCCGCACCCGAGCGGCGAGCACGTGCGGCGCGGCGGTCTGCTCGAGGCAGCCGCGGTTGCCGCAGTAGCACCGCTCGCCTTCGTGGACCACGGCGATGTGCCCGAGCTTGCCCGCGTTCGAGCTGGCGCCGCGGTGCAGGGCGCCGTCGAGGACGACTCCGGAGCCGATGCCGGCGTTCATGTAGAGGCAGCCGAAGGTCCGGTCGCGCGAGACCTGCCGTCCCCAGAACTCCCCGACGGCGGCCGCCGCGGCGTCGCTGTCGACCAGCACCGGCACGCCCAGCCGCTGGGTCAGGGCGTGGGCGAGATCCAGGTCGGCCCGCTGCTCCAGTCCGGGCAGCGCGAGAAAGCGGCCCCCGGCTACGTCGACCGGTCCCGGCCCGACGACGGCCATGCCGGCCACGCTGTCCGCCGGCAGGCCGAGGCCGGCCGTGACGTCGCGGTAGAGCGTGGCGAGCTGCTCGACCACGTCGCCTGGCTGCTCCTCGGCGGCACCGGCGACGAGCTGGCGGCCGACGGTGCCGCCCCGGGTGTCCGTCACCACGCAGGTCAGGGTGTCGGCACCCACGTGGATGCCCACGCCGTAGGCCGCGCGGGAGTTGATGACGAGCATGGATCGGGGCTTGCCCCGGGTCGCGACCGTGTCGCCGGTCTCGCGCACGACCCCGTCGTCGATGAGCCGGCGAACGATGTTCGAGATCGTCGGCTGGGTCAGCCCCGTGACCTTGACAAGTTCCACCCGGCTGATCGGCCCGGAGGACCGGATGAGGTCCACGATGAGCGCACGACTGCCCGGCCCGGCGGCCGCAGACTCCCGTCGTGCCACTCTCATCCGCCTCTCGTGTCGCCGTACGCTGTCGCACGACCACGTTACGGGCAACGAGGTGATTTGGACGAGGAGGAGATCATGACCGCGGCACCGTCCGGTCCGGCGCCCGCCCCGCAGCGGGGGACGCCCGTCGGCCTCGCCCTGGTACGCGACGCGGAGGTCCTCGGCGCCGAGCCGTTCTTCCACGAGTTCATCGCGGGCATGGAGCGCGTGCTCGTGCCGCTCGGCGTGCCGGTGCTGCTCCAGGTCGTCGCCACGGTGCCCCAGGCCCAAGACCGGATGCGCGCCTGGGCGCGGTACGGCCAGGTGCAGGGCATGATCCTGATCGACCTGCTGCCCGGCGACGAACGCGTAGCGCTCGCCCAGCGGCTGGGCATGCCCACCGTCGTCGTCGGCGACCCGGTCACCGCGGGCGGCCTGCCGACGGTGTGGCCGCAGGACGAGGTCGCGATGCACGACGTCGTCGCCGAGCTCGTCGCGGCCGGCCACACGCACCTCGGCCACGTCTGCGGCCCGGCCCAGATGGCGCACACGATCATCCGGCGCCGCACGTTCGAGTCCGTCGCGGCCGAGCGCGGTGCCCGCACGACCTCGTTCGACGGCGACTACTCCGAGGCTGCGGGCATACGTGCGGTAGCCGCGCTCGCGGCGCTGGAGGACCGCCCCACCGCGCTTGTCTTCGACAACGACGTCATGGCGCTCGGTGCCCTGCACGAGGCCGGCCGCCGTGGCCTCGCCGTGCCGGCCGACCTGTCCCTCATCGCGTGGGACGACTCGGCGCTGTGCCAGCTGGCCGTGCCGCCGCTCAGCGCGGTCAGCCACGACGTCCAGGAGCTGGGCGAGCTGGTCGGACACACCCTTGCCGACGCCCTGTCGTCGGCCCCACCACGCACCGTGACTGCGCCCCCGGCACGCCTGGTGGTGCGCGGCTCCAGCCTTTAATAGATTACTAATCTTTGTTGTTGACTTCGGTGTTCCCGTCGTAGACGCTGTGAGACGAGCGCGCTCCGGGTAACACGGGCACCCCATTTCCCGGGCTCTCCCGCTCGTTCGTTCACATCGCGCAACAGCGCCGATCACCACGATCGACGCGCTGTCACCTTGCCCTGCATAAAAGTAAGGACACCCTATGGACCATCGCACCAGGCCACGGACTGTGCGCGCCATGGGCGCGTTCGTCGTCGCCGCTCTCGTCCTGTCCCCTTCCCTTGTCGCCTGCGGCTCCGATGACGAGGCGGCCGCCAGCGACTCCATCGACGTCGTCAGCCGCTGGACGGCGGGCAACTCGGCGAACGCGGCGCAGAACAAGGTCCTCCAGGCCTTCACCGCGGAGACCGGCGTCAAGGTCAACCTCACCGAAGGCCTTGAGACCATCGACGACCAGGTAGAGAACGCCGTGGCCGCGGGCAAGTCCCCCGACCTGGTGATCGTCAACCTGTTCGACAAGACGCTGGGCTGGCTGGACGCCGGCGTCACCGTTTCGGCCGACCAGTACCTCAAGGACTGGGGCCTCGCCGACAAGATCAAGCCGGTCGCGCTCGATGAGTGGCGGGTCGGCAGCGTCGCCGGCGGCGAGCTACAGGGCCTGCCGTTCTCCGGGTTCAGCTGGCCGCTGTGGTACAACACCGACCTGCTCAAGAAGGCCGGCGTCGACAAGCCCCCGGCGACCACCGACGAGCTCATCGCCGCCGCCCAGAAGCTGCGCGCCGCGGGCTCCGGGCCGGTCGTCGTGGGCGGCAACGACTGGACCGGCCAGAAGCTCTTCTACCAGATCGCGGAGTCGTTCACCGACGCCGCGAGCATGCAGAAGGTCATGCAGAACGGCGGCTACTGCTCGACGCCCTCGGTGATGGAGGGCATCAAGCTGTTCACGAAGCTGCGCGACGGCGGGGTCTTCGTCGACAACGTCGCCGGGCTCAACGCCGACAACATGTACGCGTCCTACTACGGGGACAAGGCCGCGATCATGCCGGGCGGTTCGTGGGCCTACACCGAGTCCACCGCCGCGGGCACCGGGATCGACAAGCGCACGACGCTCGCCGGGTTCCCGATCCCGAGTGGATCGACCTTCAAGAAGCCGACGGCGTACCGAGGGTTCACCGGCGTCGGGTTCATGATCACCAAGCGCGGCGCCGAGCCGGGCCGGATCGAAAACGTGCGCAAGCTGGTGACGAAGTTCTACGCCGACGCGTCCGTGGGCGAGTTCGTCAAGGACGCCAGCATCCTGCCCCGACCAACGGCGACTTCGGCTCCTACTCGGCCAACCCGTTGCTGAGCCAGTCGCTCGGCCTCGACAACACCGTCGAGTACGCCGTGGTGCCCGACGTGTGGATCGGCGCCGCCTCCGACCGGATCATCACGGTCCTGACCGGGGCCTACGGGAAGTCGACGCCGGAAGAGATCTGTGCCGGTCTCGACACCGCGACAAAGGGCTGACGACGCGGGGCCGCCCACTCGTGGCGGCCCCCGCCTTCTGAAGGAACGCAGGAGATGTCAACAACCAGCACCCTGCCCGGCACCCGCCCCGGCACCGCGCCCCCGATCGTCACCGGCCGGCGAAAGGCGGGAGGTGGCCTGCACTCACCCCGCGTCCTGCTGCTGACGATCCCGTCGCTGGTCTGGTTCGCCGTCTTCACGGTCGGCCCGCTCATCGCGATGTTCGTCATCGCGACGCTGCGGTGGAAGGGGCTGCTGTACGAGCCGACGTACGTCGGGACGGAGAATGTCAGCCACGTCTTCGCCGACCCGGTGTTCTTCGACGCACTGCGCAACAGCTTGGTACAGGTCGCGATCGTGATCCCGATCATGATCCCGCTGGCGTTCATGCTCGGCTACCACCTCCACACCAAGCCGCGCGGCTACCGCGTGCTGTCGGTGCTCTACTTCTCGCCGGGCCTCATCTCGATCTCCATCACCGCGATGATCTTCTATGGGGTGCTGTCTCCGGACGGCGGGGTCAACGGCGCGCTGCGCCAGATCGGCCTCGACTCGTTGGCCACCCCGTGGCTCGCCGACCCGAGCACCGCGCTCGCGAGCCTCATCGCCATCGACCTCTGGCGCGGCGTCGGCTGGACCGCGGTGCTGTTCGCCGCCCGCCTGGCCAGCCTGCCGTCCGATGTGGTCGAGGCGGCCCGGATGGACGGCGCCGGGCGGTTCCGCATCATGTGGCAGATCGCCTTTCCGATGATCAAGGACTACGTCCGCACACTGACGATGCTCCAGTACCTCTGGACGCTGTTCACCTCGGCCGCCCTGATTCTCCTGCTCACCAAAGGCGGACCGGGCACCTCGTCCACCACGCTGTCCTACCTGGTCTACGCGAAGGCGTTCACCCAGCGGGACCTCGGCTACAGCCAGGTGGTCGGTGTCGTCCTCCTCGTCCTCGGCATCGCCGGGATGCTCCTCATCCGTGCGCTGCTGCGCAGCTCCCTGGAGAACAAGCGATGACCCGTTCCCGGCGTAGTGGCACACCGGTCGCCACCGTCCTGTCCTGGCTGTACGCGCTGCTGCTCGCGGCGCCGCTGTACTACCTCGCGGTCAGTGCCCTAAAGACGAACGTCGAGATCTTCACGCGGCCGTTCGCGCTGCCGGCGCACTGGCTGTGGGGAAACTTCGAGACCGCCTGGCGCACCGCCGACCTCGGGGGCGCGCTGTTCAACTCGGTGCTCATCTCGGTCGTCGCGATCGTGCTGACGCTGTGTCTGGCGGTACCCGCGGCGTACGCGCTGGCCCGCCAGGACAACCGCGTCGCCCGCGTGGTCACCGGCGTGTTCTCGGCCGGCTTCCTCATCCCTCCGTTCGCGGCGCTGATCCCCACCGTCATCCTCGCCATCAAGATGGATCTCTTCTACACGCGCGAGTTCCAGATGCTCTTCCTGCCGGCCAGCGCACTGCCGCTGTCGGTGCTCCTGCTCACCCAGTTCATGCGCACGGTGCCGCCGGCCCTGGTGGAGTCGGCCGCCCTCGACGGCGCGGGCCACTGGCGGCTGCTGTTCAACGTGTTCATCCCGATCGCGATGCCCGGCGTCGTGAGCGTGACGATCCTGCAACTGCTCACCTTCTGGAACGAGTACCTGTTCGCGCTGGCCATCACCGGCACCGGACCGGACGTGCGCACGGTGCAGGTGGCGCTGCCGACGCTCGTTTCCGACGCCACCAACTTCGGGGTGCTGACCGCCGGCACCGTACTCACCCTCCTGCCGGTGTACATCGCGTACTCGCTGGCGAGCCGCCGTATGCAGGAGGCACTCACCGCGGGGGCGGTCAAGGGATGACAATCACCACGCAAGCGACGACGTCCATCGCCACCCGGCTCGACCTCGGCGGCGAGTGGGAGCTGACCTGGTCGGCGGGGCCGCCCGGGGTCCCCGACGCCGTCCGCACGGCCGCGATCGCCGCGCACGTGCCCGGCGAGGTGCACACCGCGCTCCTGGCGGCAGGTCTCATCGCCGACCCCGACGTCGGCTGGGGTGAGCTGGCCCAGACCTGGGTCGGCCGCTCCGGGTGGGTCTACCGCCGGCACGTCCAGTGGGCGCCGGCGCCCGGCACGCGTACCGACCTCGTCGCCGACGGCCTCGACACGATCGCCGACGTCTACGTCAACGGGCAGCACATCGGGGCCGCGCGGGACCAGCACCTGGCGTACCGCTGGAGCGTCGACGACGCCCTGCGCCCCGGCGACAACGTCATCGAGGTGCGTTTCGCCTCGGCCTGGGACGCCGCGTACGCACACGAACGCGCCCACGGCCCACTGCCCAGCCCCTACGACGAGCCGTACGCGCACGTGCGCAAGGCCGCGGCCAACTTCGGCTGGGACTGGGGACCGCACTACGTCACCGCGGGCATCTGGCGCGACGTGCGCCTGGAGACGTACGTCGGCCGCATCGAACACGTCCGGCCCCTCGTCGCCCTCGACGACGACCACACCACCGCCCGCGTCACGGCGCACGTACGCGTCGACGCACCGGCGGGCGCGCGGGTCCTGGTCGAGCTGACCGACCCGGACGGACTTCCTGTCGCGTCGGCGGCCGGCACGGTCGCGGGCGACGAGGCCACGATCGTCCTGCCCGTGGCCGACCCCCAGCTCTGGTGGCCGATCGGCCTCGGCGGGCAGCCCCTCTACCGCCTGCGGGTAGAGCTGATGCACGCCGACACCGGCACGCTGGACTCCACTACCGCCCGCCTCGGCCTGCGCTCCGTCGCGGTCGACGAGGCCCCCGACGCGATCGGCACCCGCTGGGCGCTCGTCGTCAACGGCCGGACCGTGCGGGTACGCGGCTACAACTGGATCCCCGACGACACCCTCGCCAGCCGGGCCACGCCCGAGCGGGTCACCGCGCGGATCGACCAGGCCGTCGCCGGCAACGCCAACCTGCTGCGCGTCTGGGGCGGCGGCCACTTCGCCACCGAGGAGTTCCTGGACGCGTGCGACGAACGCGGCGTACTCGTCTGGCACGACTTCCTCTTCGCCTGCGCCGCCTACTGCGAGGACGCGGAGATGGTCGCGCTCGTCACCGCCGAGGCGGAGCAGGCGGTCGCGCGGATGTCGGCCCACCCCAGCCTCGTCATCTGGTGCGGCGGCAACGAGACCGCACTCGGCCTGCACCACTGGGGCTGGGCCGACCAGCTCGGCACGCGCGGCTGGGGCGCGTCGTACTACCTTGACGTGCTCCCGCGAGTGCTCGCCCGGCTCGACCCGACCCGCCCGTACGTGCCGAACTCGCCCTGGTCGGGCACCGTCGACCGGGACCCGGTGGCCGACACGCACGGCCTCAGCCACCTGTGGGACGCCTGGAACGACGCCGACTACGCGCACTACCGCGACCACGACCCGGCGTTCGTCGCCGAGATGGGCTGGTGCGGCCCGGCCGCGTGGACCACGCTCGAACGCGTCGTCGAGGGCGAGGATGTCGGCCCCGACTCCCCGCTCACCCGCCACCACCTGCGCGCCATCGACGGCCTGCACAAGCTCACCCGCGGCCTCCAGCCGCACGTGCCCACCCCCGCTACCGGCGCCGACTGGCACTTCGCGACGCAGGTCGTCCAGGCCCGCGCGGTCGCCGCCGGCGTCGAGTGGCTGCGCACCCGCGAACGCTGCGGCGGCGTGGTCGTCTGGCAGCTCAACGACTGCTGGCCCGCCATCAGCTGGTCGGCCGTCGACAGCGCGGGGATCGAAAAGCCGCTATGGCACGCCCTGCGCCGCTCGTTCGCGCCGGAGCTGGCCACGGTCCAACCTGTCCACCCTGGTCCGACCCACGACCCGAGCGGCGAGCAGGGGCTGGAAATCGTGCTGGTCAACGACTCCGGCACCGCCTGGCACCCGGACATTCTCGTGCGGCGGGTCGCGCTCGACGGCCGGGAACACGCACGAGCCCAGCTGCGGCCCACCTGCCCGCCGGGCGGCCTCGTCCGCCTGCCCGTCGACTCCGCGGTGGGCCGGCCCACGGACCCGCACGCCGAGTTGCTCGTGGTCGACGCCGGCACAGCCCGGACGACCTGGGCCTACCGCCCAGACCGGGCCATGGCGCCGCTGCGGCCCGAGCGGCGGGTCGACGTCACCGCCGCCGGCGGCGAGCTGCACATCGCGGTCACCGCCGTGACCATCCTGCGCGACGTGTGCGTCTTCGCCGACCGGCTCGCCGCGCCCCTCGGCGTCGAACCGCACGAGCTGGCGGTCGACGACGCCCTCGTCACCCTCCTGCCAGGCGAGCGCCACGTCTTCCGGGTCACCCGCCGCGACGGCCACGCGCTCCCGGAGAACGCGGCCGGTGCCCTGTCCGGCGCACTGCTCGACGCCGCGGTCCGATCCATCGGCGAGCTAACCGCCGAAGTCCAACGTGGACCGGAGTAGAGCGAAGAGATCGTCTAGAGACAGGCCCAAAATCAAGGGAAGTCGGGCTACCGCGATGTCCGCGGTGGTCCGGACCGTCGCTCCCGCGGCCTCACCCTTCGCGGTTGGGCAAGCTCACCCCGGGTCGTGGCCGGCCGACCGGACCTTCGCTGCCGGTCCGCGTTCAGCCAGCCTTGACCAAGAGATCTTTCAGCATCAATGTGGTGGGTCGCTCTGTTGGGGCTCGGGGTTGCGGTTACCCCACTTCTTGCCTCCGGCGGGGACCTCCGGCCTCCGGGATGGGGGAAGTGCCGTCCCGACGGGACGGCACCGCGGGCGGGGTGCGCGCCTGCGCGCCGGTGGTGGTCTCGGTGGTGATCGTTCGCCCGATACCTACACGACCTCCGACCGCGGCGCGGATTCTGGGCGAACGATCACCAGAGCGCTCCGCGGCTACGGTGACTCGTGGATACCACGATCCGTCGGGGTTGGGCTTGGACCGCGGACGTGGCAGCGTAGGTCGGGGAATTCGGCGAGCGCCAGCGAGCCGCCGACCTGCGCGGTGCCCGCGGGAGCATACGGTCAGCGACTGACACGGACCGGGGCAAATACCCTTGTCTCAAGAAATCGAATGTGACCCGACCCCGAAGATCTCTCTAGGCCATGGGTGGGGCGCCGGCGAGGCGGAGGCCGGTCACGCCGCCGTCGACCGCCAGCAGTACCCCGGTCGTCGACGCGGACTGGGGGCCCGCGAGATAGGTGATCGCGTAGGCCACCTCGTCGGCGCTGACCAGGCGACCGATGGGTTGCCGGCCACGCAGCGCCGCGCCGGCGGCGTCCGGGTCGTCGGCGGCGTCGAGGAGCCGGGCGACCCACGGCGTGTCCGCCGTGCCCGGGATGACCGCGTTGACCCGGATGCCGTCGCCGACGTGGTCGGCAGCCATCGCCAGGGTCAGCGCGGCCACGGCGCCTTTGCTGGCCGAGTAGAGCGCCCGTTGCGGGAGGCCGATCTGCGCTGCGATCGAGCAGGTGTTGACGATCGACGCCGCCGGCGAGCGGCGCAGGTGTGGCAGGGCGGCCCGCGAGACGCGGGCGATGCCGACCACGTTGACGTCGAGCACGCTGTGCCATTCGTCATCGGCGTTTACGGTCACGTCACCGGTCGCGCCGATCCCGGCGTTGTTGACCAGGATGTCGATCCTGCCGAACCGGTCGACGACGGTGGCGACGGCCGCGTCGACGGCGACGGGGTCGCGTACGTCGCAGGTGAGCGGCAGGTCGGCGGTCTTGTCACAGTCGGCGGCGGTGTCGAGGGTGGCGACGATCGCGCCCCGGCTCTGGAGGGCGGCCACGGTCGCGGCGCCGATCCCGTAGGTGCCGCCGGTGACGACGGCGACGAGCCCGTCGAAGTCGGTCATGGAGGTGTTCCTCTCTCGCGCGCCGGCGTGGTCGCTCATCGCGGTGCCACTACGTGCTGGCGTTGGGTTCCCAGGCCGTCGATACCAAGTTCGATGAGGTCGCCAGGTCGCAGGTAGACCGGCGGGCGCAGACCCATTCCCACGCCGGGCGGGGTGCCGGTGTTGACGAGATCGCCGGGTTCGAGCACGAGAAACTGGCTCAGGTAGTGGACGATCGTGAACGGGTCGAAGACCATCGTGGCGGTGCTGCCGGTCTGGCGCCGCTCGCCGTTGACGTCGAGCCACATGCCGAGCGCGTTGACGTCGTCGATCTCCTCCGGAGTCGCGAGCCACGGCCCGGCGGGGTTGAACGTCTCGGCGGACTTGCCCTTGGACCACTGGCCCCCACGCTCGATCTGGAACGCCCGCTCGCTCACGTCGTTGCAGAGCACCCAGCCGGCGATCGCCGCGCGCGCCTCCTCGGGGAGTCGAGATAGCTGGTCCGCCTGCCGATGACGATCCCGAGCTCGACCTCCCAGTCGAGCTTGGTCGAGCCGCGCGGCTGCCGCACGTCGTCGTCGGGACCGACAAGTGTGTTCGGCGCCTTGGTAAACAGGATCGGCTCGTCGGGCACCGCCTGCCCGGTCTCCGCCGCATGGTCTCGGTAGTTGAGGCCGATGCAGATGATCTGGTGCGGCCGGGCGAACGGCGCGCCGATCCGCTCACCGGCGAACTCGCCGACCTGGCCGGCCTCAACGCGCGCGGCGACGGCCTCGCGGAGCCGGTCATGGCCGGCGGCGAAGTACGCGGCGTCGAAGTCGCCCACCAGATCGCCGACTTCGACGTAGGTGAGGTCGTCGACGCGGACGACGGGCCGCTCGGCGCCGGGCGCGCCGATCCGCATCAGCAACATCGCGGTCTGCTCCTCGAAAAGGCGAAACGAAAAAGGCGAAACGGGGGAAGGCGAAACGGAAAGCGGTACGGAGGCATGGCGCGCCCGCGGCGCCGGTCGACGGACGACCGGAGCCGCCGAAGCGTCTCCTGTGGACTATGTCCGGGAGAGGATGGAGTGGACGGTCAGCGCCAGGTCAGCTCGGAGCCGACCGCGAGGCCCACCCGGTGGGCGAGCTCCTTGGCCTGGCTGGCGAGCGCGGCCACCCGCTCGGGGTGGCCTCGGCCTTGTTGATGGTGACGCTGATCGCGGCCGGGCCCTTGATGCCCGTCGCCGGGCTCGGGCGGAAGGCCGCCGCGACGCAGACGGTACCGGTCACGGTTTCCTCGTCGTCGATGCCGTAGCCGAGCGAGCGGGTCTGCTCGAGCCGATTGTGCAGCTCCTCGACCGTCGAGATCGAGCGCTGGGTCATCGTCTCGAGCTGGCCGGACGCCGGGAGGCGGCTGGCGAGCTCCTTGGGCCGCAGCAGCGCCAGCATCGACATGCCGGTCGCGGTGCAGTTGGCCGGCAGGTGGCCGCCGATCTCCGAGGCCAGCCGCAGCGGCCGCTCGCCAAGCTGGCGGGCCACGTAGATGACGTCGAGGCCGGAGCCGAGCAGCGCGAGCTGGCACATCTCCCCGCTCAGCTCCTCGTACTCGTTCGCGGCGACCTGGAACTCGCTGGCCAGGTCGACACTGCCCAGATAGCGGGCGCCGAGCTCGAGGAGGCCGCTGCCGAGCACGAACCCGCCGCTGCGCCGGCGGACGAGCCCGGTCTCGACCAGAGCGCTGCACAGGTTGAGGGCGGACGACTTGGGAATGTCCAGCTTGCGGGCGAGATCGCTGATGCCCATGGGGATCGAGCCGCTCGCCGCGAGCAGGTGGAGCAACGCGACAGCACGGGTCACCGCCGGCGCACGGGAGGTCGCGCCGTCGACCGCGGCCGGTAGAGCGCTAAGGCTGTGCGTCACCGAATTGATCCATTCTCCTGATCGTTCGCCGTCGGCGGAGAGCCGCGACATGTCCCGTCGGGACGAGAAAACCGGAATAATCGATGGTACTAGCCCGGCGATGGCATCGACGCCTCCTCCCCTACCGGGCCGGGCACAGGATTTCCCGCGACAAGCGTCGGCACCCGATACAGCGACGTCGACGCGCAGATGTAAAGGTCCCTGCGATCCGGCCCGCCCCAGGTCAGGTTGCCGACCACCTCGGGCACGGCCAGCACGCCGAGGCGGGCACCGTCGGGCGCGTAGACCCAGATGCCGCCGGGGCCGGTCACCCACACGTTGCCGCGCTCGTCGGTTTTCATCCCATCGGGCACCCCGGTGGTCGACTCGGCGGAGCCGATCCCTTCGGCGAACAGCCGACCGCCGGCGAGGCTGCCGTCGGGCGCGACGTCGAAGGCCTTGATGTGGCAGCGGCCGGTGTCGTTGACGTAGAGGATCCGCTCGCCAGGCGCGAAGCACAGCCCGTTGGGGAGGTCGAACTCGTCCTTCGCCGCGGCCAGCGACTGCGTGCCGTTGGGCGCGATCCGGTAGACGCCCTGGAAGGGCAGCGACTTCTCGCGGGGTACGCCGAAGCCCTCGACCCGGCCGTACCAGGGATCGCTGAAGTAGACGCTGCCGTCCGAGCGCACCACCACGTCGTTCGGGCTCTGTAGCTCGGCGCCGTCGTGGTGGCTGGCGAGCACGTCCACGCCGCCGTCGGGCCGCTCCCGGACCAGCCGGCTTGTCGCGTGCTCGCAGACGAGCAGGTTGCCCGCCGCGTCGTACGCCATGCCGTTGCACTTGTTGGCCGGCCGCCGGACCTCCTCGACCCCGCTCGCGGCGCTCCACCGCCGGCGCACGTCGCCCGGCATGTCGCTGAACAGCAGCGTGGCCGACGGTGCGTGCCACACCGGACCCTCGGTGAACATGAAGCCGGTGGCGAGGCGCTCCACGGTCGCACCCGCCGCGAGCAGCCCGGCCGAGACGAGGTCAGCGCTCATCGGAACCTCCACTGGGCACGAACAGCACCGGCTCGAACCCGTCGAGATGGGCCGCGATCGCCGGCCAGACCTTCTGGTGCAGGTCGGTGTCGACCCAGGCCAGCCGCTGCTCCTCGGTCGCGAACCGGATGACCAGCCGCCACCGGCCGGCGCCGACCGGCGCGAGCAGCTCGCTCGCCACGAACCCGGGCTGCGCCGAGACGGCTGGATAGAACTCGGCCGCGTACACGCCGCGCAGCTCCGCGTCGTGCCCTTCGGTGACGTCGAGCTCGACATGCAGCACTGAAGTCACGTTCTCCGCCTTTCCGCTGCGGTGGACGGGGCGTGCGCGCGACCCGCGCGCACGCCGACCGTCCTACATGGAGTGTCTAGTGGGTGAGCCAGTTCATCGTGTTGCGCCAGATCAGCAGGTTGTCCGGCTTCCAAAGGGCGTCGAGGTTGTGGCCGATGGTGTGGTGGACGACCTTGCCCCGGCCGAAGGTGTGTGCCCAGGTCGTCGCCGACGTCGCCGGCTTGAGGCCGCTGTTGGTGGTGTACGGCAGCCCGTCGATGTTGATGCCCTCGGTGAGCAGGGTGGAACCGCCGTCGTAGAGCGGGAAGTGCTGCTCGTCGGTTACCCCGAACGCCTTGACGCCCTGGGTCACGGGGTGGTTGCCGTTGATGACCCTGACCTGGAACGGACGCTCGGTCGGGTGCCCGTCGTAGGCGCCCTTCACGACGTCGCGGAAGTTCGTCGACTTGAGCGAGATGTGTCCGCTGTTGTGCGCGGCGAACAGGCTGCCGCCCTTCTCGACGTAGGACTTCACCGCCTCGCCGAAGCCCTCGGTGACCCAGGTCTCCTGCGGTCCGTTGGGCGGCGCCACCATCTGCCCGGTGATGTTCGGGTACGCGTCCGGACCCACGTAGCCGCCGGGAATGATGATGCCGTCACGGAAGACGAGGAAGACCTTGTAGCCGTCCAGCATCGCGGCGGTGTCCTTCTTGGACCCGAACCACTCCCAGTTCGCGGTGTAGTCGAACTTCACGTTCGTGTCGCCGAAGAACTTGATGAGGTGGGTCCGGATGTAGTCCAGGTTGTGGTAGCGGTCGCCGATCAGGGCGAGCACCGTCGCGCCGGGGGTCTTTCTACCGGGGACGGCGGCGTGGGCGTGCGCGGCGCCCGGCACCACGGCCGAGCCGACCGCGACGCCGCCGAGCACGCTGGCCGTACGGATGACGTTGCGGCGAGAGAGGGACGTGGACTTCTCGGTTGCTTCTTCGGACACTGTCTTTCCTTTCAGAGGAGTTCCAGGCCGTCCCGAGGGAGGACGGCCAAGGTCATCCGCGTCGCGGGCCGCGACCGACGGTCGTGCCTTCGGACCGGGGGTTCGCGGCGGCGAGGACGGCGATAATGAGCAGGCCCTCGACGATGAACTGCCATGCGGTGCTCACGTGCAGGACGTTGAGCATCGTGACGAGCAGGGTGAGGAAGAGCGCGGCGCCCCAGATGCCGGAGACGTTGGAGACGCCACCGGAGATGAGCGATCCGCCGAGGACCACGACGATGATGGAGCCGAGCTGGTAGGTGGTGGCGAGGTCGACGGCGGCGCCGCCCGCGTAGCTCGCGAGCAGCACGCCGGCCACTCCGGCCGAGCCGCCACTGATCAGGTAGGTGCTGCCGCCGACCCGCCCGGTGCGGATGCCGGCCAGGACGGCGGCGGGCTCGCTCTGGCCGGTCGCCTGTAGGCGCCGGCCGTATGCGGTGCGGTGCAGCACGACCGCCGCGAGCCCGGCGACCGCGACGCCCACAAGGACGATCCACGGGATGCCGAGCACGCGGGCGCTGGTGAAGCCCGCCAGCCCCGGGGACGGGGCGAACGAACCCTGGTGCGCGAGCACCTGGGAGCCGGAGAGGAGCACGAACCCGACCGAGAGCGTCGCGACGATCGGCGGGATCCGCAGGAGCCTGATCGACAGCGCGTTGACGAGCCCGACGACCAGGCCGCAGGCCGCGGCGACGAGCAGGCCGGGCACCAGCAGCGCGTTGTCGCCGCCCATGACGCGCAGGCCGACGAAGCCGCAGAACGTCATCACGTAGGCGATCGAGAGGTCGATGTTGCCGCTGCCCGAGGTGATGACGAACATCTGGCCGACGCCGACGATCGCCAGGTACGCGGCCACGGTCGCCGCGGCGATCACGGTGCTGACCAACCCGCGCCCGGCGGCGCTGACGGTCACGACCCAAACGACGACGGCGGCCGCGTACACCCAGATCCAGCGCTGTCCCGACAGTTTGACGATCATGCCGGCCGCCGCGAGGAGAGGGCGCGCACCGCGACCACGAGGAAGAGCACGAGGCCCTGGGCCCCGACCTGGTAGTCGGAGGAGACGTCGAGGAACGCGAGCAGCGAGGTGACCAGCGTCAGGCTGACCGCGCCGAGCACCGCACCGACCGGCGCGATCCGGCCGCCGCCGAAGCTGGCCCCGCCGAGCACGACCGCCGCGATGCTGAGCAGCGTGTACCCGGACGAGGCGTTGACGTCGCCGGAGGTGGTGTTCGCGGTGACCGCGAGCCCGCTCAGCACGACACAGAAGCCGGCGAGCGCGTAGACGGCGAGCTGCGTGACGATCAGCGGGCGCCCGGAATGGCGGATCGCGTCCTGGCTCACGCCGCTCCCCCGGGCGATCAACCCGAACCGCGAGCGCATGAAGACGAAGTAGGCGACGGCCGCGCTGATCGCCGCGATCACGACCGGCAGCGGGACGACGACCGGCCGCAGCGCGAACAGGTCGGTCAGCCAGGCCGGCGCGATGCCGCCAGGGATCGGCAGCAACAGCAGGCCGAGGCCGAGCCAGACGAACGAGGCGCCCAGCGTAGCGATGATCGACGACACCTGGCGGGCGTGCACGACCAGGCCGAGCAGCACGTAGCCGGCGACGATGCCGAGCAGCGCAAGGACGCCGAGCGGCGGGTTGTCCGTGAGCCAGGTCGCGCAGACCACGTTGGCGAGCCCGACCGCCGCGCCGACGCCGAGGTCGATGTCGCCGAGCGTGGCCAGGCACAGCTGGGCCAGCGCGGCGAAGATGAGGCCCGTCGAGCCGGACAGGATGAGCGTGAGACCCCGGTACGTGGAGGCGTTCGGTTCGAGCGCCAGCACCACGGCCAGCAGGGCGACGAGCGAGCCGACCGGGAGCGCGGCCTGCGACGCGCGGCCCCAGGGCACCACGCCGAGCCGGGCGGGCAAGGTAGGCGCGGTCATCGGTCCCTCACCGCACTTCCTGGAACGACGCCGCCACGACCCGCTCCTCGCTGAACTCGGCCCGGTCGACCTCGTCGACGATCCGGCCGTCCCGCAGCACGTAGCACCGGTCGCATTCGGACAGCTCCTCGTTCTCGGTCGAGTACCAGAGGAACGACCGCCCGTTCGCGGCCTCCTCGCGGATGATCTGGTAAATCCGCGCCTTGGTGCCGAGGTCGACACCGCGGGTCGGATCGTCGAGCAGGATCACGTCGGCGCGGGTCGCCAGCGAGCGGGCGAAGAGCGCCTTCTGCTGGTTGCCGCCGCTCAGGTCGCCGATGGACGCGTCCGGCTGGCCGAGCAGCCCGAGTCGGTCGATCCACCCGGCGGCGAGCCGCCCCTCGGCCACCGTGGAGAGCAGGCCACGCGAGGTGAGCCGGCGCACCGACGAGACCGTGATGTTGCGGTTGACGGACCAGTGCGGGAAGACGCCCTCGACTCGCCGGTCGCCGGCCACATAGGCGACGTCGCCGCGCAGCGCGATCCGCGGGTTGCGGCGCCGGCCAGCCGCGAAGACAGCCCGCAGCAGGTCGCGCTGGCCGTGCCCCTCCAGCCCGGCGAGGCCGACGACCTCGCCGGGCCGGACGGTGATCGAGACATCGTGGAGCCGCGGGGTGGTGAATCCCGAGACTGCGACGCGGGCCTCCTGCCCCTTTACGGAGGCCGGCCGCACCGGCTCGCCGCGCTCGCCCGCCGTCGAGGGCGCCACCCGGGCTTCCCCCATCAGCTTCACGAGGCCGTCGCGGTCGATGTCCCGCGTGGCGCCGTCGAAGACGATCCCGCCGTCGCGCAGCACCACGATCCGGTCGGTCCGGGCCTGGATCTCGGCCAGCCGGTGGGACACCAGCAGGCAGGTCAGGCCCGTCCCGGCCGCGTCACGCAGATAGTCGAAGAGCTGTGCGGCCGTGACCGCGTCGAGGGCCGAGGTCGGCTCGTCGAGCATCAGCAGGCGCATCGGTGTACCGACGTCCGCGACCGCGACCGCGATCTCGACCATCTGCCGTTGCCCCAGGCTGAGGTCGCCCACCTGCGCGTTGACCGCGATCCCATGCCCGGGAAACACCCGGTCCAGCGCCGCCGTCATCAGAGCCCGGCAGTCCCGCCGCCAGCGCGGCCCGCGCCGCCCGGGTAGCGGATCACCAGGTTCTCGTAGACCCGCAGGTTGGCGCAGAGCGACAGCTCCTGGTGGACCACCCGGATGCCCAGCTCGGTCGCCCGCCGCGGAGAGAGCCCGCGACCGCCGGCGATCGGCTCCCCGGCGATCACGAGCGCGCCCTCGTCGGGATCGGTGATCCCCGCGATGATCCGCATGAGCGTGGACTTGCCGGCGCCGTTGTGCCCGATCAGGCCGATGACCTCACCGCTGGCGGCGGCGAACGTCGTGTCCACCAGGGCACGCGTCTCTCCGTACGTCTTGGCGACATGGTCGATCGAGATGACCTGTTCGGCGGTCGCGGGCATGTCGGACTGCTCCTCCGTCAGCGGCAACATCGGCGGGAAATCCTCGGCTGGGGAGCTAGGGAGCTAGCTGTAGACCCCGATGTAGCCCGGGTCTCCCGGCAGCGGTGAGTCCGGCACGGCCGTCTTGTTGTTGGCCGCCTCGACGAGCTTCTTCGCGTAGTCGAGGTTGTAGACCGGGGTCGCGACCCCCTCGGGCGGCGTGGCCTCGATCCACTTCTTCGCGTCGTCGAGCGTCAGGATGCTGATCAGCGGCCCGGGGATCGACTTGGGCATCTCGGTGCCTTGGGTGAGCAGGTAGGCGATCCAGAACGCGATCGACGAGATGCCGGGCGCCGACGAGGACGAGATCGTCTCGTAGCCGCTGGCCGACTGCTCCTGCCAGAACCGCAGCTCGTCGCCGCGGTTGCCCATAATGATCACGGGCAGCTTGCGGTTGGCGGCCTGGAAGGCGAGCGCGGCGCCGGTGCCGTCACCGCCCTGTGTCACGACGGCGTCGACCTGCGGGAGGCTGGGCAGGATGCCGGCGACGGCCTGCTGCGCGACCGACTTGGTCCAGTTTCCGTGCACTTCGCCGACGATCTTGATGTCCGGGTAGGCGGCGAACGCCTCCTGAATGCCCTTGTGGATGTCGTCGTCGACCGAGGTGCCCGCGATGCCCCGGATCTCGAGGATGTTGCCCTTGCCGTTCAGCTTCTTGGCCACCCACTCGGCTTCCTGCTTGCCGAGCGCGACGTAGTCGAACGCGACCTGGTAGGCGCAGGGCGAGGTGGTCACCGAGTCGTAGACGACGACCTTGATGCCCTGGTCACACGCCTTCTGGATGACGCCGTTGAGCGCGGTCGCGGAGGCCGCGTTGATGACGATCGCGTTCCAGTCCTGCACCAGCATGCTCTGGATCTGGGAGATCTGCGTGTTCGCGGTGTTGTCGGCGTTGACCACGGTGTTCTTGCCGACGAGTTGCTGCTTGGTGGCGTCGGCGACCGCGAGGTCCCACGCCTTGACCATCGTCTGCCGGTAGAAGTTGCCGTCGTAGGAGTTGCTCATGGCGATGTTCGGTGGACCCGAGGCGGCCGTATCGGTACCTCCGCCGTCGTCACCGGACTGGCAGGCGGCGACCGACCCGACGGCCAGCACCGCGACCAACCCCAGACATGTCTTACGCCAGTAGCGGCTCATATCGCCTCACAGACCGTTCGTTCCGAGCCGTTCAACATACTGAACGGTGGACAATATGCTGCGTCGTCACTCAGCGGGCTGTCAATAGGTTGCGAGATTGTTTCCGCCGTCCAACTGGTTGTCCGGAACAAAGGGTCAAAACCCAAGATCAACCCCATAAAGCCCAGGCAGCGGTACGGGCGCCGGCGCCCCGCCGCGACCTAGGTATTTATGGGCGTCGCACCGGCGGCGAAGCTCCACAGTGTCCGAACCGAGAGCCAGCGAGCCAGCATCATCAAGTGACGCGCCGCCCGATCCCGGACTCCGTCCACGATGGACTGATCATGGACAAACCGGGTTCGCTATGCCCCCGCGGGCACCGCGCAGGCCGGCGGCTCGCTGGCGCTCACCGAGATCCCCGGCCTCCGCTGCCGGGTCCGCGCTCCAAGCGCACCCCCGGGTTCCTCATCTCCGCGAGCTGTCGAGCTGGGCGCGTGGCCGCGCCCAGCCGCAGACCCACGACGGACGAGACCTTGATCAGTTGGTGGTCAGGTCGCCCGTGGCGAGAAAAGACGCACAGACGTTGCGCGATCTGCCGAGACCTCCACCCCATAAGCCCTATAGATCCAGAACTCCCCGGGAAGCCCGCGACGCGGACGGCGAAAATCGGGCCTGGATCGTGGGCGCTGACGCGCCCGGGCGACCACGGCAGCGGCCGAGTCTGGTCACGGGCCGGGTGAATGGACAGTGCCGGACCACCGGCGGGGTGCCCCGTCCCCCAGTCGGCCATGGCGGGCGCATCGGTGCGCCCAACTCCAGAGCCCGCCGGGGCCGGCCCCCCGATGCCCGCAGGCGGGGTCGGGTTGTGAAACAGCGGAGGGTGAGGCCGCGGGAGCGACGGTCCGGACCACGACGGACATCGCGGTAGCTCAATTTCTTAGAAGCCGCGGAAGACGCCGTCGGCGCTTGCCGATCGCATGAGCTCGACGTAGTCCATGTTTGCGAGCGACTCAGCCACGGATTCAGCTTTCCAGTTTCTCGGTTGCCGCGGGGATACCGACGCCGACCCGGTCTCACTCAAAGGCCGCTTAGTCGAGCCAGGCCAGCGCCCGCTCGATCTCCTGCCTGGCGCGGAGGTGGGAGTCGTAGCGCATTGGTTCCAGCTCGGCGGCGATGGCCTCAATCCGGGACCGCAGCTCGGCGAACGTGTCCTCGATGTCGCCGGTTTCGGCGGGGTGGCTGGCGGCGTAGGCGCGGGCCTTGCGCCGGTCCAGGGCGGAGGAGACCGCGTCGCGCGCCAGCCGGCCCAGAATCATCGTGCCGCCGAAGGTCAGCGCCAGCACCCACGGTTCGGCCGGGTGCGGCACGGCCAGCAGGATCCCCACGCAGGCGACGATCATCCCCCGAACATCAGGTAGCCCTCGGTCAGCTGCCGGCGCGAAGCATTCGCCGGCGGTAGGAGCTGATTCGCAGCCCCTTTGAGCCAATCGGCGGCGCTCTCCAGGCGGCAGATGGTGTGGTCGTGCACGGTGCCCGTCAAGTCCGCGTGCTGGCAGTACACGGCGGCGCGGGTCGCCAGCTCCGCGGTCGCGTAAAGCCGCGCGGCGATGGTGGTCACCGGTCGCGCTCCGCGGTCCTGAGCCAGCGCTCGACCGAGACGATTGCCTGGCAGACACACCGGTCGGCGAGGCTCGCGAAGTGCAGCCGGGTGTCGCGCTGGCACAGCAAGTCGAAGCCGGCGGCGGTCCGGGCCGCGGACCCCCACGGGTGCGCCGCGATGCGGCGGCGCATCACCACGGCCAGGGCCGACCGCGCGGCCACCAGAACGTGCAGGAGCTGCTCGCCTGGCACCGTGCTGGTCGGCGGCGACGCCGCGCGGGGTACGGGCGGACCGAGCCCGCGCCGGTTGACCAGGTCCCGCAGCGCGTCGGCCAGTCTGAACAGCGGCAACAACGACACGAGCGCGACCAGCACGGTCACCGCGATCGTCCACCCGGAGGGCAGGCCGACAAGGCCGCAGAGGGTGGCCGTGACCCACACGACCACGGCGAGCAGCAGCGCGTCGAGCCAGGGGCGGACCCACCGCGGGAACCCACCCGCGGCACGGATGGCCGCCCGGATCGAGTCGTCGATCCGGATCCGCGCGGACTGGATCGCGTCATGGTCCTGCCCCTCGCCGAGGTCGGCAACCCGCTGCGCGGCCTCGTCGAGAAACCTCCACACAACCACCAGATCCGCGTTGTCGCCACGACCCATAGGCCCAGAGTCGCAAACCGCCGCCCGTCGGCCTCTTCACCGCGACCTCAGCGGGCTGAACTCTGTGCCCACTTCGGCAGCCATACCTTCTCGTCGGGGTGTCCACCCGCCTGGAGCTGAGGTAGTCGCGAAGCTTGCCGAGTGCGGGATGCGGGTTGTCGTCGCGCCAGATCAGTGACATCGGGTAGACCGGTGCCGGGTCGCGCACCGGTATGCGCCGGAGGTCGTAGCTGTCCGGCCACAGGTATCGCGTGCGTTCGCCGGCCAAGGTCGCCAGCTCCGCGGAGTCGGCGATCTCGGCCAGCAGTGCCTCGTTTCCGAAGACCGGCCCGACCACGTCGATGGTGAGACCGAAAGCGGCGGCCAGCTCGTCGTAGTAGCTGGCCCACTCGGTACCGGCGGCCACGCCGGGCATCCAGATGCGATGCGCGGCGAGTTGCGCGGGCGTGACAGCGCGGGCGTTGGCGAGCGCATGGCGTGGCCCGACGAGGATCTCGTGGTGCTCGTCGATCACGCGGGCGGTCCTGATCGCGCCCGCCAGCTGGCGCGCGGGGACGGTGACGGCGTGGAAGGTGGCGTCGACCGTCCCCGCCTCGACCGCGGCGGTCGCGGCGTGGACGTCGGCATCGAGGGTCACGACATCCAGCTCGATCCGCGGATACTCACGGTGGAAGTCCTGGAGCAGCACCGCCGGCGCGATCCGTCGACTGTGGACGTCGACGCGGAGCGCGCGGCGACCCGGGCGCACGGAGGCGTCGGCGCGCGCCGCCACGCGGAGCAGCTCACGGGCGTGGGGCAGGAATGCCTGGCCGTCGACCGTGAGCTGGGAGCCACGTGCCGTGCGGGTGAACAGCCGTACCTCCAGATCCTTCTCCAGCGCGGCGATGCGCTTGGACACGGCCTGCTGGGTGATCGACAGCGCGGCCGCGGCGTCCTGGAACTGGCCGGCATCCGCGGCGGCGACGAAGGTGCGCACGGCGTCGAGATCCACGGACCAGACCTTACGCACACAACGATCGGTTGTGGCTCGCCGCCGTTTCGGTTGTTTGATCCGTTCTCTCTGCCCTTGCTTTGATCGCCGCGATCAACAGCGAGTTGTCTCGGGAGAGCGCAGTGGGCCGGCAGTTCAGATGGTTGTGGGCGGCGTACGCGGTGAGCGCCTACGGCTCCGGGCTGGGCTTCGGCGCGTTCCCGCTGATCGCCGTGCTGGTGTTGGATGCCAGCCCCGCTCAGGTGTCCGCACTGGCCGCGGTGGGCCCGGCGGTGGGCGCGCTGATCGCCTTGCCACTCGGGCCGTGGGTGGAGTTTCACCGCAAGCGGCCGGTGATGATCGCGATGGACCTGGCCCGGTTCGCGGTCTTGACGACGATCCCCATCGCGTACGCCGCCGGCCGCCTCGGTTTCGTGCAGTTGCTGGTCGTCTCGGCGGTTGTCGCCGCCACCAAGATCGCGTTCAACGCCGCCAGCGGCGCCTACCTCAAGGCCCTCGTCCGGCCGGACGACCTGCTCGTGGCCAACGCGCGCTTCGAGTCCACGACGTGGAGCTCCATCGCGGTCGGGCCGCCGCTGGGCGGGGCTGCGGTCGGGCTCTTCGGGCCGGTCGCCACCATCGTGGCCGACGCGCTGAGCTACCTGCTCTCCGCGCTGGGCATCACGGCGATACGCGGCCGGGAAGAACGCCCTCAGCGCACCGGCAAGCACCGGGTCCGGGCCGGCGAGCTGCTCGACGGCTGGCGGCACCTCCTGACCCATCCCGGCCTGCGGGCGCTCTACCTCAACCAGCTGCTCGTCAGCGGACTGATCATGGCTAGCGAGCCGCTGCTGGCCGTACTGCTGCTCGGCGAGCTCGGCTTCGCCCCTGGCAGTACGGCCTCGCCTTTGCCGCCCCTGCGTCGGCGGGCTCGTCGGCGCACGCCTGGCCCGCCGTGTCGTCGCCCGCTACGGCCAACACCGCGTCCTGCGTACCGCCGGCACGCTACGCGTGATCTGGCTGATCGGCCTCGCCTTCGTCCAGCCCGGGGTCGCCGGCCTCGCCACGGTGATCGCGGCCGAACTCGCGATCATCATCAGCATGAGCCTGTACAACCCTGTGCTCGCCACCTACCGGCTGGAACACACCCCAAAGACCGCATCGCCCGTACCCTGTCGGCCTGGTCGATCAGCAGCAGCGTCGCGATCGCCATCCTCAGCGCGCTCGGCGGAATCCTCGCCGAAGCCACCAGCCCACGCACGGCCCTCACGGTCGCGGGATTGTTCATCCTCACCAGCCCGCTGCTGCTACGAGGCGTTAGTCGAGGCCGACGCGGCCCTCAGCCCAATAGGCCTTCCCCTTGACCTGCCGGGGCACCCGCGGCCACCCCCGGCTGGCGCGCCGCACCGCGTGGACGGTCGCCGCGTCGCCGGTGACGACGAGGCTGCACGGCCCAGAGCCCGCGGCGTCGCGCGCCTGACGCAACAGCTCAGCACGATCCGCGGCCTTCGAGACCACCGCCACCTGGCCAGCGATCCCCAGACCGGCCAGCACCTCGGCCAGCCCGGCAGGATCGTCCGCCTCGAAGACGTGTGACACGTCCTCAGTCACCGCGCGCAGCGCGCAGGCGAGGGCCACGCTGGACTCGTCACCGACGAAGACCACGGGACCTGTAGCGTCGCGCAGGTCGATCGAACGGCGCGGCCCGAAGATCGCACAGTCGTCGCCGACCTCCACCCGCCGAAACCACTCCGCCGCCGGACCGTCGCCGTGCGTGAAGGCGACCAACTCCGTCACGCCCCGTCCGATGTCCCACCCCACCGGCGTGTAGGTGCGCATACGCAGCGTCCCGCGCTGCGGCCGGAGCTGAAGCTTCGCCCCCGGCACCCACACCGCCTTCCGGAACGCGTCGGCCGAGAGCTCCACCCGCACGAACTCCGGCGACAGGCGACTGACCTCGGTGACCCGGGCAGTATCCAGCAGCGCACCACCGGCCAAGTCAGCCAAGCGCGCGGTGAGCAAGCTCATCGACCCCTCCGATCGGCAGTTAGGTCAACCTAACATGGAGTCTTCTTCGTGTGTGCGGTGTGTTGGTCGGGACCTTGGCGGGCGCGGTCGCCCGACTGAAAAATGGTCGTCGCGCGAGACTTCACTATTTCCAATTTGCGGATCGGACCCGGATGGATCGCGAAGAGGTGTGGCGGGCGGTCGAGCGGGAGCGGTACGCCGTCATCGGCCTGCTGGAGGATCTGACGCCCGAGGAATGGGAACGCCCCTCCCTGTGCACGGGATGGCGGGTGCGCGAGGTGGCGGCCCATCTGACCATGCAGAACAACATCGGCCCGCTGAACCCATTGGGCGACGT
Source organism: Phytohabitans flavus (assembly GCF_011764545.1). Lineage (GTDB taxonomy): Bacteria > Actinomycetota > Actinomycetes > Mycobacteriales > Micromonosporaceae > Phytohabitans > Phytohabitans flavus. Next base: position 4,935,988 of record NZ_AP022870.1, read on the forward strand.
GATCCGAGCCCTGGGCAACTTCAACCGGATGACCGACGCCACCGCGCGACGCCGAGCCGCCGCCCCGCCAGAGCGGATCGTCGCGGATCTGCGTGCGATCGCCGGGTCGCGCCGGCTGGGGATCGGGATGAACCCGCGGGACGCCCTGCTGGACACCCTCACCCACGGCCAGGACATCGCCATTCCCCTGGGGCGCTCGCACCCGATGCCGCTTCAGCCCACGCGCACCGCCGCGGAGCGGGTCTGGGTGATGGGCTTTCCGTTCGGGGCCAAGCGGCGGTTGCGCGGCTTCCGGCTCACCGCCACCGACGTGGACTGGGCCCGCGGCGACGGGATGGAGGTGCGGGGACCGATCGGCGCGTTGCTGCTCGTCGTTGCCGGTCGGACGGCGGCCGGTCTGGCCGGGTGCACCGGGGACGGCGTGGACGAGCTCCGGCACCGGACGACCGTTCCCCGCTGAGTTCCTCCCGATCCTGCTGGTCGACTACGCGGATTGGCGCTTGATCGCGTGTATCAGCGCACCGCGGAGAGTGGGCCGGATGCGCATCTCGTCGGCGCCGGTCTCGTTCGCGATCGCCTCGAGGAGGGCAGCGGCCAGCTCCTTCTTCTTGTCGGCGCTCCCCGCCTCGACGATCTCCCGGAAGCGCGTGCCGAGGCCCTGAGGGAGGAGGTTGTTGCTGTACAGGACCTTGCAGCCTTTGCTCTCGAGGAAGTCGACCATCACCTTGCCACTCTCGGCGGTCGCGGCCAGCTCCAGCATGGATATCTCGTTCGCGACCCTCATGACGTCGTAGGGCTTGAGGCTGGTCAGGAGCTCCGGGGCGACATCGTTGACGATCTGCTGGAACTTGGACAGGTCCTTGGGCGGTTTGCGGTCTTCCCACGCCGGCTTGTAGGCCGCGTCCATCTTCGCCTTCAAGGCTTCGATCTCTGTGTCCGGGATGAACTTGCCCTTCCTCGTGAACTTGACCGTGTCCTTCAAGGCGGGCCAGGTCCGGAGGATTTCGCGGATCTCGAAGATCGTGATCCCGTCGACGTACTCCTTGCCTCTGCCGCCGAGGAACGTGTTGATGGCGGCGGTCTTGAGCGTCTTGTAGTTGACGACGTCGTCGTCTTTGACGCCGTCGAGGCAGTAGTAGACCGGCGCCCCCACCTTCTGTGCCCACCAGAGCCCGGCCACACAGCCGAGCGCCCCCATGTACGCGTTGAAGTCCGTCCCCCGCAGCCCCTTGGTGTCGTACTTGGCCCGCGGCTGCTGCTCGGCGAGGGACTTCAGGAACGATTCGCACTGCACCCTGAACGCCGCCTCGAACTGCGGCAGTGTCCAATAGAGATAGTCCACCGGCCGTTTCTGGTACATCTCCGCGGTCGCCTTGACCCCCGCTTCGACAAGGAGCGGGATCGTCTTGGTGGGATTCGCCAGCAGCTGTGTGTACCAGCCTTTTCCGATCGCCAGCTGGACGGTCTCCCACAGCTCCCACATCCGCAAGGGCTGGTCCTTGTCGAGGGTGGCGTGCGCCGCCTGCACGTACGGCAGCCGTACGTGCTCGAAGCCCCAGATCGTGCCGGCCTTCTCCTTGAACGCCGTGATGAGGTCGCTCTCCTCCACGTCGCCGTAGGTCGTAAGAATCGTGACCTTGTCCTTCGGCCGCCGGCCGAGCGCCTCGAAGATCAGCTTCGCGCCGGCCACCTTTTCCGCGCCCCGCTGGCGTTTCTGATCCGGAGTGAGCCCACCGCCACCGACCGACATCCCGCCGTACGACGTCAACTCGACCTCGAGGCCCGGGTCGTCCGGGTTCGGGGCCAGCGAACGCAGGCTCGCCAGGCGCAGGTACTTGCCGAGCACGTGCTCCAGCGGCTGCACGCGCCCGCTGTGCATGCCGTCGAAGACGAGCCGCGGGTTCTCCATCCCGTAGTAGGCGGGCTGGGCTGTGTCGATCCCCATCGATATAAAGTCACAGATCGCCTGGTAGTCCCCGGTGTTCCAAAGAAGGTTGAGGAGGCGGCAGGCGAGACCGTCCTCGGCCTGGTTGACCGAATAAATGTCGATGTGCTTGCAGATCCAGTCGCGGACCGGCTTTTCAAGGATCGCCGGATTGTTCCAGTCCCGCTCGAGCAGGAACTGGGCGAGGGATGTCGCGGTGAGCCCGCCGATGTGGCTCAGCGCCTCCGTCAACCAGGCGTCGGTGAAGCCGGCCTTCGCGCCGAACCTCGTGCTCAGGATCAGGGTCCGGGCATTGCGGACGAGTTCGACGAAGAACATGTCGTGGCGGTCGGTGTTGACGAACGCGCCCGGCGTGGTGAGGAGCCCTTCGATCCACCCCCGCACGGCCGCGCTCCACTCGTCGTCGGGGAGGGTGCCCATTTGGTCGTAGAGCTTCGTGAAGGCGTTTTCCGCCGCGTCGAGGTCGCCCTTCTCGATGGCCTCGACGTGTGCCTTGAAGGACAAGGGCACCGACGGCTGCGCGACGGCGATGGTCAGCCCGGTGACGTCTACGGGATCGGCGTCCTCCTCCCGCCTGTTCTTTTCGACCGGCGGCGTGCTGGAGGCTGCGTCCTCGACCACAACGACGTCGCCGTTCGAATCACCGTCCACTGTGGTGGCAGCGACGGCCGGCGGAGCGTTGTTCGCAGGCGGCCGCGGGCCTGTATTCGTGGGTGTGCTGCCGACCGACTGGCGGCGGACGGTCGAACGGGGCTTCTTCATCCGGGACGTCGGCGTGGACTGGCTGGCGGACCTCGATCTGGACAAGATGGTGCCTCCTAGGCCACGGCGGTGTACCGCTTAAGGATGATCAACAGCACGTCCTTGAGAGGCGAGGGGGTCTTGGTCGTGCCCAGCGCCTTGATGATTTTGTGAGCGGCCATCTTCCTCGACGTGGGCTCCTCCGTATCGACCATCATCCTGAACGCCGGGCCGAACCAGCCCGGCAGGATGCCGGCTTCGTAGAGGACCTCCGCGCCCTTGGTCTGGAGAAAGTCCCGCAGCACCCCGCCGTCCCTGGAGAGCGTGGCCATGTTCAGCAGTAGGAGCTGCGCGACGACCCTGTGGAACATGTCGTCGGTCAGGTCCGCGAACAACGGCCCGTTCAGGTCCGGAAGGTTGCCGCTGCCGCCGACCATGGACTTGTTCGCCTCGTCGATGACCTGCTGCCGGAGCGGAGACAGTCGCTCCGCCGCGGCGTCGTCCTGCGTCTTCATATCCTCGATCAGCTTGACTACATCGGCTTCGGGCAGGAACTCACCCTTCCGGCAAAACTTGACGACCTTCTTGAGGTCAGTCCAGTTGAGCAGGATCTCCCGGATCTCGCCGAGTGTGATCACCTCGACGTAGTGCTTGCTGTTTTTCGGGTTCGCGAGGAACGCGTTCACCGAGTCGGTCTTGTTGGTCTTGAAGTTGATGATTTCCTTGTCCTCCAGGCCGTCCAGGCAGTAGTAGACGGGTACGTTCTCCCGGTGCGCCCACCAGAGGCCGGCTATGCAGCCGAGTGTGCCCAGGTATTTCGGCTCGTACATGCCCCGGATCGTCGCGGTGGCCCATTTCGCGGCCGGGGCACGGCCGGCGAGGACAAGTAGGTACGCCCGGCACTGTTCCTCGAACGCTTTCACGAAGTCTTCCTTGTCGCCCTCCTCGCGCACGCCGGCGTACTCGAGCGGTTCCTCAGCCAGGATCTTTTCGATCGCCGCCTTGCCTGTGTCGATGAGTTTCTCGATCATGGTGTCGGGGTCCATCAGTAGCTTCAGATACGTCTTCTCCTGGAGAGTGGCGTTGATGACGGCCCACATCTCCCACATGCGCACGGGGTGCTTGCCCTTGGCGGTGTTGTGCGCCGCGTACACGAACGGCATCCGCACGTGCTCGAACCCCCAGATGGTCCCGCCCGTGTCCTCGCACGCCTTGTACAGCGAGGAGTTCAGCACCGCTTCGTAGCTGATCAGGACTTTGGCGTTGCCACGGTCGCTGAGGGCCTTCAGCACCTCGGCGGCCCTGGAGACCTTCTGCCGTCCATCGTGGAGGAGGACATCGTCCTCGTCCTCGTCGGTGCCGGGGGACTTCTTACCGAGCCAGACCAGCTGCTCCTGAATTCCGTCGTCGACATCGTCAACCGTCAGCGCATCCTCGCCGCTCGGGTGCATGACGTGGACGAGGTGCAGGTACAGGCCGAGCAGATGCTCGATCGGCTCGACATACCCGTTGTAGAAGCCTTCCACGTCCGGGGCGTCCTCGATGTCGACGTACGAGGGTGTTGAGGTGTCGATACCGGCGGCGATCAGCGCGCACATCGTCTCCGAGTCGCCGGCGTTCCACAGCATGTTCAGCATCCGGGCGGAGAGCCCAGGACGCACCGCGGAATCGAACACGGCGCGGTCCTCCGCGATCCACTTGCGCAGGGACAGCCCGAACACATGGGGCTCGTTCCAGTACTCCTCGATCAGGGCGACGCGGACGCGGGTGGCGCGCTCGGGCGACAGGTTGGACAGGTACTTTTCCAGCAGCGCGTCTCGTGCCTCGTGCGCGTCGTCGTTGGCCCGGAGAGTGCCGTACGCCCAGATGATGCGGGCGAAGAGGTCTGGCTCCGTCCCGGCGTACTTCGCCACGGCCGGATTGTTGAAGGCCGCCTCCATCCATTCCCTGACCATCGGCAGGCTTTCCACCGGCTCCGTGAGCAGCAGTGCGTTGAAACCCTTCAGCGCGGCGGCGAACTGGCCATCGACCATCTCCGCCGCATAGCTCTCGGGCTTCGTGGGCGGGCGGTCGTCGACGCCGAAGATGAAGTCCACCATGTGAGCATCGTCGCCGCCAAAGACCATGCCCTCGTCAGCCTCCCGCTTGGTCTTTTCCAGCTGCTCCTGTGTGTACGGCTCGGCTTGGACCTGTGTCTTGGGCCGTTTGTCGCCGTCCTTCTTGGTCTTCGAGGGGAGCAGTCTCTTATTCCCGGTCATCGCTGCGCTCCTCGCTTAGTGGACGCGGGCCTGGTAGGTCAGCACGAGGCCTGCGTTGAGCAGGTTCTCCTTAGGACCGTCCACTGTGAATGTCCACGTCGCCGCTCCGGTCGTGTGGACCGCTAGGCCCGGGGTCGGCAGCAGCTTGCCCTCGGTCAGCGTCTGCGCGGGGTCGCCGCCCAGCACGAGCCGCGTCGCCGAGCCGTTCTCCAGCTCGTACGTTGGGTAGATGCCGCCGATCTGGGGGCCGGCCAGGTCCGGGAACATCTCCGGGGTGAACGGCAGCACCAGCCGGCCCTCCTCGCCGGAGACGAACTCGCTCCACTCGTCCGGGAAGTCGCGCGCCAGGTCGAAGAAGCGGGCCGCCGGGTACGGCTTGAGCAGGCCCCGCACCGCGTTGGCGAAGACCGGGCCGCCCTGCTCGGCGGAGTACTTCACGGTGACCACGACGTCGAAGAGGTCGCGTACCGCCCGGCCACCGCGCTCCAGGCGCCAGCGGGAGACCGCACCGGTGCCCTCGAAGGGCAGGTACCGCTCGTCGTCGAAGCGGAGCTCGAACAGGCCGTTGTTCTCCCGGCCGTAGTCCGGCTCGGAAAGCGCGATCTGCTGACTGACCCGCCAGTCACTGCGGACCGCGGCCGGCGGCGTGCCCTGCGGGTCGAGCAGGTACCGCACGGCCTGCGGATCGGGCGCCAGCACAGTCTTGTGGCCGAGCTGGGTGAGCGTGGCGGGTACCGCCAGCGGCTCGCCCTCGCCGTCCTGGAACGTGACGGTGACGGTCCGGATCTGGCGGCGGTAGTGCCCCGGGAAGTCCCCGTCGAACAGTGCCTCGGTCAGCGCGAACTCGCAGCTGCCGGAGTCGCGCAGGCGCAGCAGCGCCAGCGGGTCCAGCTCGCGCAGCGACACCTGCCGGGTGATCTCCAGGCCGCGCCCACCACCGTCAACCTGCGCCTTGGCGAGCCGCTCCAGGTCGAGTGCGAGCGCGTCGCCGGCGAGCAGGCCGCCGCGGCGGCTCTGCCAGTAGGCCGGCCGGATGAACGTGGCCGCCTCGCCCTCGACACCCTGCTCGAACTGGAACGCCCGCTCGGCCGCGCGGGCCGCCTCGTGCGCCAGGTTGTACGCCTGGAAGTACAGCCCGGCCAGCTCGCCGGACATCCAGGAGTAGAGCTCGACGTTGGTGAACTTGTCCCGCAGGAACGCGGCCACCGACTCGCCGTGCGCGATCTCCCGTTCGAGCAGGCCGGCCTCGGCGCGGGCGATGGCCAGCTGCTGGTTGGCGCCGGCGATCCGGTGCTCCAGCTGGAGCCCGTCGGCCTGGGCCTCAGCGACCTGTAGCTCCCAGTCCTCGACCATCCGGTCGTGCTGTGCCTGTACGCCGAGTGCCTCGCCGGTCATGCTGAACGCCTCGCCGAGCGACTCCGCGGTCTCCGCCGCCTTGTCGATCGAGGCACCGAGCTCCCGGCCGCCCGACTCGACGCCGATGATGAACGGCCCGAACTTGGCCTCGGGGACCGCGTACGCGAAGCCGGCCGCCACCTTCAGCACGCTCGCCACGTAGTGCACCGTCGCGGCGGTGGCCATCAAACCGATCTGGGCGTGTTCCCGCTCGCTCATGCCGGTCGAGATCAGCGCCTCGTAGTGCTTCTTCCGCTCCTGCGCCGCGTCGAGGCTGGCGGTCAGCTCGGCGACGGTCTCCTCGGCGACGCGTACCTGGGCCTCCTTCACCGCCCGGGTCATCGCGAGGATCTCCTGCTCCTGCCGCCGCTGGAGCAGGCCGAGCTCCTCCGCGCTGCCGCGTTCCAGCGCGCTTAGCAGGGTCTCGCCGAGCTGGCGGAGCTTGTCGGTGAGCTCCTGGGCGCGGCGGAGCGCGACCGCGAAACGCTGGTGCGGCACCGGTACCGGCAGGGCCACACCGACCCCGTCCAGCCCGCCGCCCGCGGCGACCTGGCTGACCAGCGCGGCCGGGTCGATCGGCGGGGCGAAGAGCGGCAGCGGCTGGCTGATCCCCATGATGTTGAGTGACTGCCGGATCTTGACCAGCCGGTCCTCGACCCGCGCCCGGTACTCGTCGTAGGCGTCGTTGCCGGGGATGTGGAAGTACGTGCTGGCCACCCCGGCGTGCACGGTGCCGGTCGCCAGCGTCCCGCCGCTCGTGAAGTACCCGATCAGATCGGCGTCGTCCAACGAGGAGAACGAGGTGGTGGCCGGCAACATCCTGGTGCCGAGCCGGTTGCCCCGCTCGCCGAGCAGGTCGTAGGCGAGCACGTAGAGCATCCGCGCCTCGTCCACGCTCTCCGGCGTGTACTGCCGGAACAGCAGGTCACCCCAGTCCAGCAGGTTGTCGATGTACCGCATGACGACCGCCCGCCGGTACGCCACGGGGCGCAGGTCGGCGATCGCGTGCGGGTCGAAGGGGTCCTCCCGGTACGCCTTGAGCAGGTTCTCCCGGTCGCCGAGTGCGTCGAACACCCGGGCGAGGTCGGCCGCCATCAGCGTGTGCTCGCGCAGCTGCGCCACCGCGGCGCCCTGGACGGCGGTCAGGCCGGTCCCGGCGGCGAGGGCCTCGACCTTGGCCGCGATGTCCGCGTGCGCGTCCGGCGAGATGGCGTCGAGCAGGGCCTCCCGCTCCTCCTCGGTAGCCGGGTCCCGGTTCTGGGCGACGGCCGGCGCCAGGGTGCGCAGAGCGGTGAGGACCGGCCTCAACGCGTCCGTCACGTCGCCAGCGTCCAGCCCGGCGTCCGTCACCTCGGCCAGGTCGCCGGTGACGGCCTCGGCCAGCGCGTCCAGGTCGACGACGAGGAACGGCAGGAACCGCCAGTACGAGTCGGGGTTGGTGGGGTCGAAGACGTACTCGTACCAGCGCTTGGCGTCCTCGAAGCGCTGGGCGCCGTTCAGCGCCTGGGCGATCAGGAACGGCGCGTGGAAGAAGATTTCCCAGTAGTACAGGCCGTTCGCGCTCCGGAAGTCCAGGTGCGAGCCGGTCGGCAGGCGGGTCTCGTCGACGAGGTCGGGCTTGACCCGGATCGCGCCCGTGGCGGCCTCTTCGGTGGTGACCGCCACCTCGTCGGTCTCCTGGGTCGCCAGGTCGAGCAGCGCCGGTACGCCGCCGGTGAGCAGCTTCTGGCTCAGCGTCGAGGCGGTGCCGGCGGTCAGCCGGATGATCTCGAACGGCAGCCCGGCCACCTCGTACGGCTGGCGAACCTGCACGGTCTTCGGGAACACGATGTAGTGCTCGCCCACGAACATGTACAGGCCGGACTCGCTGTCCAGCGCGGCGTCGAAGTACGGCGCCTCCTCCTGTGGCAGGCCACCCCAGGCCTCGGCGACCGGCATCGGTTCGGGCAGCTCGGACGGCTCCTGGTCGGCGTCGATCCGCACGTACGTGTCGCCGCTGAACAGGTAGACGTCGTTGTCCCGGCGGAACGCGCTCTGCACCGCCCACGGCAGCTCTTTCGGGTACCCCTCGTCCACAAAGGAGGGAGTCCAGCCGGCCTGCTCGCCGATGGTGTACCGCACATACTGCGTACCGGTGGTCAGGTAGAGGCGGTTGCCAGCCAGCCAGGCGGCGTCGACCCGACCGGTCTCGGCGAGGGCGCTGGCGAGGTACGTCGGACGGGTGACCCGGCGGCCCCTCCTCGGATCCGCGTGGTACTCGCGGCGGTTGTTGTCGAACCAGTACATGGTCCTGCCGTGCAGCATCCCGGCGCCGATCGTGAAGTCCGTCGGGAGGTCGTGCCCGTTGTTCAGCACCGGCAGCGGGCCTGTGAAGGACTCGAACGGCATATCGGTGGAGTGCCGGAATCGGAGGTACTGCGTACCCGACCGGAGGTAGATCGCGGTGTCGTCCACCACGGCGGCCTCGATCGTGCCGAACCCCTGCGGCGGGCCCTCCGTGCCCCAGAAGGCGGTGAGTGTGGCGTCCCCGGCGAGGGCGTTGGAGTTGGCGTACCGGCCGGCGCCCGCGGTGGCGAAGAAGTACTCTCTGCCACCCGCGGCGAAGGCCACGTCGATCCTTGTCCACGGTGGCAGGTAGTCCTGGTTCGTCGCGACCGGCATCGGGTAGCCCGGGTCGACCTCGCCGAACGGCGTGCCGGTGAACCGCACGTACCACTCACCGCATATCACGTAGGTGTACTGCCCCCGGACGAAGACCCCGGTCACGTCGCCCGCCGCGGGCAGCAGTGCTTTGACCCGACCCCACGTGGAAGCCGTCGCCGCCGGCGGGGTGCTCGGCCAGCCTTCCGGCGCGGACCGTGAGAACGACGGCCGAGGCTCGTCGTTGTGGAAGAAGTACCGGGCGCCGTCCCCCAGCTCGAACGCCGCGTGCACCCTCGGCCAGTCCGGGAGCCGGTCCGGGTTGCCGGTGCCGCGCGGGAGCCGGGTCACCTCGGTGCCGGTCACCCGCGCCGGGCGGCACAGGAAGCTGCCGCCCTTGTGGTCCACGCTGAACCAGAAGTCGGTACCGGCCGGTGCGTCGAAGCGCACCACCGAGGACGGGTCGACCGGATCCACGAAGATCTGCGCGACGCGCTCGGTGGTGGCGGCCAGCGCGTTCTTGGCGTCGAGGTCGGTCGCGGCGGCCAGCAGCTCCTTCTGCGCCGGAGTGGTGGCGGCGTCGGCGGCGGGCAGGTTCTCGCTGTACAACTCCGGATTCAGCTCGAACAGCGCGGCGGTGCGCCGGGACTCGGTGGCGTCCGGCTCGGTGACGGAGTACGAGCAGGAGACCACAATGGACATCTGGCCGGTGTCCTTCATCCGCGGCGCGACGCGCAGCGTGATGTCCGAGACCGTGCCTTCCTCGGAGGCGCCGGTGCCGAGCGTCTGGGCGGGCGCCCACTCCTTCGTGAGGTTCTGGAAGGAGTAGAAGATCCGTACCCGCTCGGTCGGCCCCTGCCCGGAGACGGTCTGCCGGCCGCCCTCGCCGCTCTGCGCGACGACCGTCGTGCCGGCCTGGTCCTCGGCCGGGACCTTCTCGGACACCACCCAGAAGACGAAGACGCGGCCGAACGCGTGCACCGGGTGCACGTGGTCAGCGTCGATCCGCACGTCGACCGGCTGCCACGGCTCCCACAAGCCGGACAGCTTCTGGCGGTCCGCGAACTCGGCCCGCCGGAAGTAGTACCGGCGCGGGTCGGTCCTGGTGCGGCCGAAGAGCACAAGCCGGCGGGGTCCGTCCGCCAGCTGGTCCTTTGTGTACACGTAACCGCCGGCGATGGTCAGCCGCGACACCTCGGTGTACTCGTCGAGGTAGCGCTTGTACGCGCGCTCCACGGCCTCAGCGGTGATCTCGCCCTGTAGCAGGTCGCCCTCCAGCGCGGCGAACGCGGGCGTCTTGGCGGCGCGCAGCTCCGGCCGCAGGTAGTTCTCCGGGTAAAGGAAGACCTTGCGGTTCGCCTCCCAGACCCGGTAGTTGCGCATCCACTGCCACCACTGCTTGACCCGCTGCCGCGTCTGCTCGTCGCCGCCGGCCAGCTCCAGGTTCAGCAGGTACCGGTGGAGGTAGAGCTGCACCGCCGCGATCGCCTCGCGGACCCGGGAGGTGTTGCCGCGCGCGCCCATGTCGACGTCGACGAGGAGCCGGGCGAACAGGTCGCGGCTGGTGCCGCCGCCGGCGAGGACGGTGGCGAGGAGCACGTCCCGCTTGCGCAGGTTCAGCTCGTCGTGCAGCTCGCGGGCCAGCCCCGGCCATCGCTCCACCTCGGTGCCGCGTTCGATCAGGTCGTAGAGGGCGTCGGCGGCGTGGTGCGGGTCGGGCTCGTCGCCGTGCAGCGGCGTCCAGACACCGCCGTGCACCCGGGACGGGCCGGTGCCGAGCCGGCCGGCGAGCTCGAAGAGGCCGACCATCTCCAGCAGGAACTCCAGCTCCAGCCGGTCGCCGTCGGCGCCGTCCGGCCCGCCGGCCGCCAATCCGGTGAGGATTCGGGCGTTGCGCCGGCACCAGGTGACCTCGGCGGCGTCCCAGCCGAACAGCTCGGCCAGGTACGCGTACGGGTCGGCGAGCGCGGGCCGCCCGGGGAGCACGAACGCGGCGAGGCCGCCGTCGGCGTCACGGTGGTTTCGGGCGAGCGCGGCGAACCGGGCGATGGTGTGCAGGTCGCTCAGGCGGTAGTCGGCCGCGTCGGACCAGCGGTACCGGAACGGCTGCGGGTAGGTGCGGTCGATCGCGTCGAACCGCTCGCCGGAGTACCGCACGTACTCCTCGCCGAGGGTGAGGTAGGTGCGGTCGCCGAGCCGGAACGCCCCTTCGACGCCCCGCTCGTAGTCCTGCGGCAGGTCGCCCCAGTCGTCCCGGATCCGCCGAGGGTAGCCGTCCTCGACGGTACCGAGCCGGCCCTTGGCGTACCGGGCGTACTGCCCGCCGGCGAACGCGTACAGCTCACCGGTGCCGGACATGAACGCGGCGTCCAACCCGCTCCGTCCAGTGTGGAACTCGTTGTGCACCAAGCCCCACACGCCACGGAGCTCCGCGACGTGCACCGCACGGTCGGCGATCCGCACGTAGTGCTTGCCGGCGAACAGGTACGTCGCGTCCCCCTCCCGGAACGCGGCGTCGATGCGCTCGTGGAACTCCTCCGGCAGCGCCTGGAGCTCCAGCTCGGCCGAGAGCCCGGCGGCGATCGTCTTCGGGTACGCGTCGTCGGCGCGGCGGTAGTCGGTGCCGGTGTAGCGCACGTACTGGTCGCCGGAGAACAGGTACGTGTACTCCCCGGCGACCAGCGCCGCGTCCACCCGCCCGAGGTCGGCGACGTTGTTGCGGACCTTCCCGAGCAGCTCCCCCACCGCGTGGCTGGCGTACACCTCGTCCGAGATCGCGTGGCAGGTGCGCCCGACGAAAAGGTAGACCGTGCGCCGGTCGGAGACGGCGGCGTCGACCATCGACCCGCTGCCGTTCGCGTACCGCTCCGCGAGGTCGTCCTCCACCCCGGCGGGCAGCGCGGCGAATGCTTTCTCCGTGCGGATGTTGCCGACGATCGGCTTCGGGTAGCCCGGGTCCACGTACCGGTAGTCCGGGCCGCTGTAACGCACATACTGGTCGCCGGAGAACAGGTACGTGACGCCGCGGTGGACCAGCGCCGCGTTCACGACGTCCGAGTCGTCGGTCAGGAAGTTGTTGCGGGTACGGGCCCAGTGCGCGTCGATCCGCAGCCGCCCGCCCGAGGATCGGCCGTCGTGGCGCAGGAACTCGCCGTTGGCGAAGAAGAAGTACGTGGCGCCGTCCCGTCCGGTGAACGCGGTGACCAGCCCGGTGACCGGGCCGATGCCGCGCCAGATCCGCTCCAGCGGCCGGGGGTACGACCAGGCGTCGGACTCCTCGTTGTACGCCAGGTACGTCCCGCCGGTCACCACGAGCGTGCTGTTGCCGCTGGCGAGCACCGCGGTCGGCATGGTGAAGCCGGCCGGGCGGTGCTCGTCCGGCAGCTCCCAGAACGACGCGTCGGCGGTGCGCGGGTATCCCTCGTCGGGGCGGTCGTAGCCGGTGCCGGAGTACGCGACGTAGCGCGCCGTGCCGTCCGCCTCCGCCGGCTCGAACAGGTAGGTGACGCCGCCGCGCACGTACGCCAGCGCGACCCGGCGCAGCCCGCCCCAGTGCTCGGCGATCACCCTCGGCCCGCCGTCGGCCTCGGCGCCGGAGTATGCGTCGCCGGTGTAGACGACGAACTGGTCGTCGCGGAACACGTACGTGCGACCGTCCACACCGACGAACGCGGCGTCCACGGCGTTGTCGTGGTAGATCGCGTTGCGCGGGCGGCCCCACTCCTCGGCGAGCGGGTACGCCCGGCCGAGGTCGACGTCGACGCAGGTGCTGCCCTGGAAGAGGTACGTGTTGCCGTCGGTGCCGCGCAGGATCGCGTCGCTCCCCTCCTGCCACTCCTGCGGCAGCGACCGCACCAGCCGGGGCCGGGCCTGTTCCGGGTTGGACGCGTCACCCTCCAGTGCGCCGTACCGGTACCAGCCGTAGGAATGGTCGAGGTACACCATCCCGTCCTCGACGAGCGCGCACCGCACGTTGTCGACCGCGCGCTCGTCGTACCGGCGGTGGGCGGTGCTGGAGACGGCGTGGCAGCGGTCGCCGCTGAACAGGTACACCGAGCCACGGTCGGCGAACGCGGCCGTGACGCTCTCCACGGGCGTGCGCAGGTTACGCAGCCTCGGCTCCTCGGCGAGCGCGGTTAGCTTCCGCGGGTAGCCGATATCCACAGTGGAGTAGTCGGAGCCGGTGTAGCGGACGAACTGGTCGCCGGAGAAGAGGTAGGTGTGCTCGCCGGCCACGAGCGCCGCGTCGACCCGCCCGGTACGGGCGATGTTGTTGACCACGTTCCCCCAGAAGGGGGTGATCGACGCCGGGTACCTGTCGTCGACCCGGTTGTAGTCGGCCGTGGAGTAGCGCGCGTACTGCTCGCGGAAGAACATGTACGTCCGGCCGTCCACCCCGACGAACGCCGCGTCCACGCCCGTAAACGGGACGCTGTCCCAGTGCCCGGCCAGTGTCTTCGGCTCGGACCACCAGCGGCGCTTGCTGTCGTACACGATGAAGTTGCCGCCGTTGAAGAGGTAGGTGCGCCCGTCCCGGGCGGTGAGGACGGCGTCGATGCTGGCGAACTTCCCGTCCGGACCGGCCAGCTCCTCGGGCAGGTTCCACCAGTTGTCGGTCAGCGGCCGGGGGTAGCCCGGGTCGGCGGCGGCATAGTCCTTCGTGGAGTACCGCACGTGGAAGTCGACCTCGGTGGCCGGGTCGCAGCTCACCTCCAGCCGCCCGCCGTCGCGGCGCAGCACGAGGCGGATCCCGCCCTCGGCGGTCACCGTCCACTCCGGAGCGGCGCCGGTGACGGCCACGTCCGCGGCGGTCGCGATGCCGTGCGTCTGTAGCAGCTGGCGCAGCCGCCACGACAGCCGGCCGGCGTCCAGCTCCTCGGTGTCCGGGCCGGCGGCGACGTCGAAGAGCGCCCCGGCCGCGCCGAAGAGGTGGGTCGCCCCGTCGGCGACGAACGCGGCGTCCACCCGCCGCAGCCCGCCCCAGTCGCCGGCGATCCGGCGCGGGTACCCGGCGTCCACGATGGAGTAGTCGGCACCGGAGTACCGCACGTAGAGGTCATCGCTGAAGAGGTAGGTGCGCCCGTCCTGCCCGACCAGCGCGGCGTCGACCTTGCCGCCGGGCAGCGCCGCCCGCAGCCGGCCCCACCGCCGCGCGGTCATCTCGGCGCTGATCGTGCCGTCCCGCAGGGTCACGGTACGGCCGTCCTTGAACAGGTGCACCGCGCGCGACGCGTCGGCGAAGGCGGCCTCCACACCACCCTCGAACTCGGCCGGCACGTCCCGAGCTGCGCCTCGATCCGCCGCGGGTACCCCTCGTCGGCGACAAGGCCCTCGCTTTCGACGAGGCCGGTGTAGCGGGTGACCTGGTTGCCGGAGAAGACGTACAGTGCGGAGCCGTCCACATAGGTGGCGTCGACCCGCCCCGTCTCGGCGAGCGCGTTGGCGATCCGGCCCCAGGCGCCCGCGATCGGCTCGGCGACCGCGCCGTCCCGTACCGCGAAGAAGCTGTCCCCGGCGAAGAGGTAGGTCGTGTCGTCCCGGCCGTGGAAGGCGGCGTCCAGCGACTGGCGGAACCGGGCCGGCAGCGGTGCGGTGCGCCCCTCGGTCTCCCACCACTCGGCGATCCGCCGCGGGTACCCCTCGTCCACGGTGGCGTAGTCGGCGCCGCTGTAGCGCACGTACTGGTCGCGGTGGAAGAGGTAGACCCGGCCACCCTCGTCGACGAAGGCGGCGTCGATCCGCGTCGCGTCGGCGAAGGCGTTCGCCACCGCACCCCACTCGTGCGCGCGCCGAAGCCACCGCGGGTGCCCGGCCTCCCGCACAAAGGTGTGCTGCGCGCCCTCGCCGTCCCGGCCGACGAGCCACTCGGCGCCCGCCGCGTCCGTGAACGCGGCGTCCACACTGGACAGCGCGGCGAAAGTGGTGAGCGACCTCGGCTGCGCGTCGACGAGCTGGCGGGACGCGGCGGAGTACACCCACACGTCGGCGCCGTGGAACACGTACACGTTGCCGTCGGCGCTCTCCAGCAGCGCGTCGATCCGGTCGATGCCGGCCGGCAGCGCGAGCGGCTCGGAAAACTTGCCGGCCAGGTCCTGGTCCAGGAACGCGGCGGCCACCTCGTCTGGCCCCAGCGCGACCGCGGCGGCGAAGCGCGCGAACCCACGCATGCGGCGCAGCGCCCGGCGCAGGTCCGGGTCCGCGGCGGCGGTCGAGGGGGCGTCGAGTACCGGCTCCACCAGCAGCTCGACGGCTCGGACGCCGACGACCGCGTCGCAGATGGCGGCAGCGGTGGCGGCCGGCACGCCGAGCGCCTCCTCCAGCGTGGCGAGCAGGAGCGCGCGCTGCTCGTCCGCGAGCCGTGCGAGCCCGGCGGCGATCTCGGCGGTACCGGCGGCGACCTCGGTCGCCACGGCGTGCAGCAGGAAGAAGATGTCCGCGCTGTAGTCGGCGAGCCCGGGCAGCCGGAAGTCCACCGCGTTCGGGGCGTACCCGAAGTACTCCACCCGGTCGGCCGGGACGGTCAGCGTCTCGGTGAGGTAGCCGGCCTCGACGAGCTGCCTCGCCAGGCGCCGGGCCTCGTCGTCGCTGAACTTGAGCTCGGCGAGCGCGGCGCGATCCAGCTGGTACGGGCGGGCGTCGTCCAGCACTACCCGGAGCTGGTAGGCGATCGTGGCGCTCTCCGGCTCGGTGAACCCGGGCAGCGGTAGCGTCGCCGCCGGGTCGGCGAGCAGCGCGGCGGTCTCGTCGGTGAGCCGGCCGTCGCGCAGGTGGCCCTTGGCGAGCAGCTCGGCCACGCGCCGTGCGACCGCCGCGTCGGCCAGGTCGGTGAGATCCTCCGGGACCAGCGCGTACGCCGCGTCGCGGGCGGCGACGACCTCGGCCCGCATGGCGTCCAGGACCCGGTGGCGGTACGGGTGGAACTCCGCGGACAGGCGCAGCTCCGCCACGGTCATGGTGACCACGACCCCCGGGTCGGTGTACCGGCCGTCGGCGTCCAGGTGACCGTTGAAGGTCAGGCTGTCGACGATGCCGGCCCGCTGCTGCTCGCCGACAGGGAGCGTCGCGAAGGTCTCCGGACCGAGCGCCGGCCGGTCGGCGGCGAACCGCAGCAGCCGCTCCACCAGCAGCGCGTGCACGTCGGCCGCGACGGTGGCGAGGTCGGGGATGTCCGCGTCGACCGCGAACGCGGCGGCGTTGGCCGGGTCGGCGAAGAAGTCCGGTGCGATGACCTCGCCGGAGGTGGCGAGGTAGCCGTTGAACACGAGGTTGTCGTACAGCTCGGTCCGCCCGGCGTCGTCGAGGTCGGTGAGCGCGGCGAGGTCGGACAGGTAGCAGGACGGGTTGTCGGAGGCCGCGCAGAGGCCGGCGACCAGCGCGAACAGCGGATCCCGGTGGGCGCGGAAGTCGCCGCGCAGCCGCAGCTCGTCGGCCTCCTCGGGGACCCGCTCGGGCACGACCGTGCCGCCCGGCGCCACGTAGCCGGCGAGCATGAGGTTGGCGTACAGCTTGGCGACGAGGCGGTCGCCGAGCCCGAGGCCGAGGAAGTCGTTGCCGGCGACCGTACCGAGCTCGGCGAGGGCCTCGTGCGCGGTCCGCGCCACCCGGTCCGCCGCTACCCGCAGCAGCCGGCCGGCCGTACCCGACTCCACGGCCGCCGCCCCGGCGGCGACGTCGTGGATCACCTGCGCGGCCCGCTCGCCGAACCGCTCCGACCAGAACGCCTCGGCGGTCGGCTCGATCTCCCCGAACGCCTCGCCCAGCCGCTCCAGCAGGGCCAGGTCGGCCTCCTCGTCCGCCGGCCCGCCGGCGCGCAGGACACCGGCGAGGTCGGCGGCGGCCAGCCCGGTCGTTCCCATCCAGCGCACGACGGCCACGAGCGTCTGCACGAGCCACAGGCCGGGGCCCGGGTCACCGCCGGCGAGCACCCGGTCCACGTCGAGGCCCTGGGTACCGCCGGTGCCGATCAGGATCGGAAAGCTGGTGAAGCGCTGGATCGAAGGGTCGGTGGCGAGCGCGTCGAGCACGGTGAAGAGGTCGGTGACCGGGAGGCCGAGGACGGTGGCGAGGCGGGCGATCCGGTGCAGCAGGGACAGCTCCGCCAGGCCCGTACCGGAGTTGGGAAACACCGTCTCGATCCGGCGGTCGCGGTACCGGACGACCGTGGCGACGAGGTCCCGCTCGGCGAGACCGAGGGCGGTCGCCAGCGTGCGGCGGTACTCCGCGTTCGCCGGGGCGAGGAGGTCACCGGTGCCGGCGAGCTCGGCCAGCTCCTCGGCCGGGGCGACAAGGCGTACCACCGCGCCGACCGGCAGCTCCAGGGACCCGCACAGGTGCTTGACCACGGCGAGGTGCCGCAGCGCCGCGGCGTCGATCCGCCCGGCGCAGCAGAGCCGCACCACGAGACCGAGGTCCACAAAGGACATACCGGTACGGCGGGCCAGCCGCACGAACCTGTTCACCCGCTCGTACCAGGCGATCGCGATCGGCAGGGTACCGGCGCCGATCACCAGCCGCTGCCCGTCGGCGCTCAGCGATACGACGGCGCCGTCCCCGTGGACGAAGGGACGGCGAGCAGCTCGTCCACCTCCGCCGGGGTGAGGCCGGCGGCATGGCGGAACGCGTCCACGCCGGCGAGCTTGTCCCACGCGTCGCCGGTGTCGTCGAGGTTGTAGCAGCCGCGCAGCTCGGTGCCGTCGCCGAGCACGGTGGTGACCATCTCCACGTCGCCGGGCGTCAGCCCCAGGGACTCGCGGGCGATGACATCCGGGTCGGGGCCGGGGGTGAAGCGCCGGTACAGCTCGACCGGGTCCACGCCGAGGTGGCGCAGGTACTGCCGGACCCGCTCGTGCCCCAGCGAGAACGGTGCGACGAACGGGAACGGCAGCGTGGCGAGGTGCGTCCACACGTCGGTACCCGCGGGAACGGTGAGCTGCTTGGCGAGCACCTCGTTGACGATGTCCAGGTACGGCAGCTCGGTGTAGCTGTGCTCCGCGTCCAGCGGTACCTCGGCCAGGTCTGGTCTTCGCGCGGCCAGCCCGTCGCCGGCCTCGCTCCCGTCCGCCGAGTCGGCGGCGAGCTTCAGCAGATCCGCGAGGTACGCCGCTGGGGAGTAAACCGATCGTGTCTCGTCCGCCGGACGGAGATCCAAATCGCCGAAAAGCCTGTCATAGCTGGGCAGCAAGCCGTCCGTGGACATAAAAGGTCCTCCTCGTGGACCGAACACGTGGGATGGCCCGAGGAGCTGAAGCGGTAACAGCGTGATACCGAGTGTCGGGATCCTGACCGGCGCTTTTGACGTCGGGTGGAGCCCGGAGTTCGATTCACGGCAACGTGTCGGTCAACTTCCCGGCAGGCTACGTAGGCAGGCTCAGCTCGTGATACGCCCTTTGAAGTCGGCCTTGTCGGTAGCTGCCGTGGCCGCATCCCTACTCGCCGTGGCTCCCGCCGCGGCGCACCCCGCCGCCCATTCCGCGTCCCCGGCGGTCGTGACGACAGACAACGAAACGCCCGTCCTCTACGACGACGAGGCTGGCAATAACTCATCCGGTGACGACCCGGCCATCTGGGTACATCCGAAGGACTCTCGCCGTTCGATCGTCATGGTCACCGCGAAGGAGGGCGGCCTGCGCGTCTACGACCTGAAGTCGCGTGAGCTCCAGTCGCTGCCGGCCACCGCGGCGCCGCGCGCGGACGGGGTGCCGGGCCGCTACAACAACGTCGACATCGCCTACGACGTGCGGCTCGCCGGCCGTACGGTCGACGTCGCCGTCGTCTCCGACCGGTACAACGACCAGCTCCGGTTCTTCGTGATCGACCCCGCCGGGTCCGCCGCGGGACAGCCGCTGACCGAGGTCACCGCGCCCGAACAGACGTTCCTGTTCAACCCGGATCGGGAGGCCGTCGACGAGGAGCAGTCCGCGTACGGCCTCGCGGTCTGGCAGCCGAGGCGGGGCGAGACGTACGCGGTCGTGACCCAGGAGGGTACGACGGCGATCGCGACCGCACGGATCGTGGAGATCCAGGGCAAGCTCGGCTACACGAACATCCGGAAGACGACCATGCCGAGCCACTTCCCGCTGCCGGACGGCTCGACCTGGTTCCCGTGCGAGGAGCCAGGCGTCCTGCCGCAGTTCGAGGGCGTCACGGTGGACCAGCGGTCCGGCGTGCTCTACGCCGCGCAGGAGGACGTCGGCCTGTGGCGGATCCCGCTGCCGCTCGGCTCGGGCACGCCCAAGCTCGTCGACAAGGTGACCGACTTCGGCATCCACGACGTCTACGACCCCGAGTCCGAGGAGTGCCTGCCGATCGACCCGGCGGCCAAGGGCTTCGGCGGCACCCGGCTCACCGCCGACGCCGAGGGCGTGGACATCTACTACGGCCCCGACGCCACCGGGTACGTCATCGTGTCGAGCCAGGGTGACGACACGTTCGCGGTTTACGACCGGCAGGGCCACAACCGGCCGCTGGGCAGCTTCCGGGTCGCCGGGGTCCGGGGCGCCGACGACATCAACGGTTCGGACGGTCTCGCCGTGACGAACCGTCCCGTCGGCGACTACCGCCGCGGCCTGCTGGTCACCCACGACGAGCCCGAGACCGGGCCCGACGTCGACGACGACCGCGACGCCACGAACTTCTCGTACGTCTCGTGGGGCGCGATCGCCGACGCCATGCGGCTCCGCGTGGACACGCGGGCCGGCAACGACCCGCGCCTGCGCTGAGCCCCGCGCAAGCTCCTACAATCCGGCCCGAGCACCTGCCCAGACCCTTCATCCGGTCGCGCAGGGGCTCGGGCCGGGTGCCATCCACTCTTTCTCCAGTACCTGTCAACAACGGCCTCCTAGTTTGAGGTCGATCACGTCGCGGCCGGTCCGCCGAGGCGCGAGGTACAGGTGAAAGTGAGAAAGGTGGAAATCCGGTGAAGAACCCGACGATCGTGGTCGTGCACGGCGCGTTCGCCGACAGCAGCGGCTTCAACGAGATCAACCAGCGGCTGCTCGCCGACGGCTACCCGGTGGTCGCGGCGCCGAACCCGCTGCGCGGGGTCAACTCGGACGCGGCGCAGGTCAAGGCACTGCTGGCCACCATCGAGGGGCCGATCGTGCTGGTCGGTCACTCGTACGGCGGCGCCGTCATCTCCGGGGCCGCCACCGGCAACGCGAACGTGAAGGCGCTGGTGTACCTCGCGGCCTTCGTGCCGGACACCGGCGAGGCCGTCGGCGAGCTGGTCGACCGCTTCCCGGGCAGCACGGTCAACGAGTCCCTCAGGCCCGTGCCGCTGCCGGGCGGGCAGGTCGACCTGTACATCGACCCGAGGGTGTTCCACGAGCGGTTCGCGGGTGACGTGCCGGCGCAGGAGGCCGCGCTCTACGCGATCGCCCAGCGGCCGGCGACCGCCACCGCGTTCGGCGAGCCCGCGGCCGGCGAGCAGGCCTGGCATACGATCCCCAGCTACAACCTGATCAGCGGCGCCGACAAGATCATCCCGCCGGCGTTGCAGGAGTTCATGGCGAAGCGGGCGAACGCCACGGTCCAGGTTGTCGAGGGCGCCTCGCACATGGTCTTCGTCTCGGAGCCCGGCACGACCGTCGCGTTCATCGAGCAGGCGGCCCGCGAGACCGCCGGCTAGCCTTCAGGCGGCGGCCACGGCTCAAGGCGCGTGGCCGCCGCCGGCAGGGCTCGAGGAGGAGTAAGGGTGGAGAACGGTCCGGCTCCCAGGGGCCCGGTCCTGGACGACGAGCAGTTCCGCCGGCTCGCCGACTACGGCGACGTGGAGCGCGCCGTCGCGGGCCGGGACCTGTTCACGTCCGGTGACCACTCCTACGACTTCTTCCTGCTCCAGACCGCGAGCGTGGACATCGTCCGGGATGCGACCGCGATCGAGCCGGAGCGCCTGATCTACGAGGGCGGCCCCGGCGACTTCATCGGCGAGCTCAACCTGCTGACCGGCCAGCACGTGTACCTGACCGCCCGAGTGGTGACCGGCGGGACGGTCGTCCGGATCGGCGCGGCGATGCTGCGGCGGGCCCTCGCCGAGCAGGTCGACATCGCCGACATCCTCATCGCGGCGTTCCGGGAGCGGCGCGAGGTCATCCAAGCCGCCGCCGGCAACGCCCTGGAGCTGGTCGGCCGCCCCGACGCCGCCGAGACGCTGGCGCTGCGCACCTATGTGACCCAGCTGCTGCTGCCGCACACCTGGCTCGACGCCGCCTCGGAATCGGGGCGCTCGCTGGTCGGGGTGGCCGGGCTCCGCGACGACGAGCTTCCGGCGGCGATGGTCAACGGCTCGCTGCTGCGGCGGGCGACGCCCCGAGCCGTCGCCGAGGCGCTCGGCCTCACCTACCGGGGCGACGGAGGCACCCCGATCTCGTCGTGGTGGGGGCCGGCCCGGCGGGTCTGGCCGCCGCCGTGTACGGGGCGTCCGAAGGCCTCGACACGGTGCTGTTGGACCGCACCGGGCTCGGCGGCCAGGCGGCCAAGAGCGCCCGGATCGAAAACTACCTCGGCTTCCCGCACGGGGTCAGCGGTGAACACCTGACCCGGCTGGCGATGGTGCAGGCGCTCAAGTTCGGCGTGCGGATCTACTCCCCCTGCGCGGTGGCCGGCCTCGACCTCTCCGACGACCGGCGGCCGGCGGTCCTGCTGGAGGACGGCGCGCGGATCGAGAGCCGCGCGGTGATCGCCGCGACCGGGGCGCACTACCGGCGCCCCGACATCCCGCAGTGGTCGACCTTCGAGAAGAGCGGGTGCATCCGGTACGCGGCGACCGATCTGGACGTCCGGGGATACGAGGATCAGCCCGTCACGGTCATCGGGGGCGCCAACTCGGCCGGGCAGGCAGCCCTGTCCCTGGCCGCCCGCGGTGCGACGGTGGACCTGATCATCCGCGGCGCCGACCTCGGGGCCCGGATGTCGTCGTACCTGACCGACCGGATCCGCGCGCACTCCCGGATCCAGGTGCACACCGGTACCGCACTCCGCGAGCTGGCCGGCGCCGACACCCTCACCTCGATCGTCGTCGAGAAGTCCGGTGAGCGACACGACCGGCTGGACTGCCGGGCCCTGTTCTGCTTCATCGGCGCCGACCCCGTGTCCAGCTGGCTCGCCGGCGTGGCCAAGGACAGCGACGGCTTCGTCCTCACCGACAGCCGGCTACCCGCCGGCACGCACGGCACACCGCTGCCGTTCCAGACCAGCGCCCCCCGGCTCTTCGCGGTAGGCGACCTCCGCTCAGGCTCGACGAAACGGGTAGCCACCGCCGTCGGCGAGGGCGGGAGCGCCGTCTCCTCCGTCCACGCCACACTCGCCGCCGACTGAGCCCGTCAAGGTCGGTGCGTCCCCCGATCTCCGAGCAATACAACCCACCAAACAGATGCGAGCTACCGCGATGTCCGCGGAGGTCCAGACCGCTGCTCCCGCGGCCTCACCCTCCGCGTCACACAACCCAACCCCTACTCGTCGAATGGTGCGGAAAACAGGATCTCTTCAACCGTGGGAAGCCTGAACCCCGGCACACGACTGCGTCCCACTTCGGCGAAGTAGTGCATTATCACTCCTGCCGGCTTGTTGGCGCAGATGTCGACCATGGTTTCGAGAGCGTCCTTCTTGAATCCCAGGCGAGGGAATGCCGAAATGATGGCGTCAACCGTGCCGTCCGGCATCTTGTCGAAGCCTACGCCGGAAAAGTCGAGTGCCGATCCGAGGCATACGATTGAAATCTCCGGCTGCTTGCGGAGCGCGATGCCGAAGGTCGTGTGAAGTGCGATGGCGTCCCAGACGGTATCGATTTTCTCCGCTTCCAGCCCTTGGGTGGCCAGGAAACTGCGCGCCGCGTCGGCGCCGTCCACCTCGAACTGTCCCTCCGGCGTCCAATACTGCCGCAGCAGGCCGAGGTCGTGCAGCAGGCATGCCAGGAAGGCGACTTCCTCGTCGTAGTCGGTGCCGGCCTGCCGAAGCTGCGTCGCACCGAACAAGTACGTCCGCAACACGTGGTTGAACAGCACGTCCGACATGGTCTCGCGGGCGAAAGCCAGAGCTTCTTCCGCGAGTTTCGTCCGCGGGATCCGGATACCGGCGACTTCCTGCGGCACTACCACGGTCACTTGCTTAGCAGCATCGTGGTTCATGAATTTCGAATCCCCTCTTGGATTTTGCCGTGGCTGGTCAGCAGTACGGCCAGCGTCGCGAGTTCCGCGCCGGCCGCGATGCGCAGCGCCAGCAGTGGGTTCACGCGCCTCATACCCCTGTGGTCGAGCCGGGGCGGACGATCATCAGTACGGTGACCACCGCCCACAGCATGTTGAACATGCCGGTGTACATGGCTAGCCGCGCTGGTCCTCGCCGGTCGGCGGTCGATGCGGGTGGCAGCGAGGCGAGGGTGCGTGCCTGGCCCGGGAGGATCAGCAGCACGAGCACGCCCGCGGCGGCCGTGGTCAACGCGATCGAGATGATCAGCCATGCGTCGCCCAGCACGCCGAGGCTGCTGGCGGTGGCGAGCCCGAATACCGGTACCACGATCCCGACCGCCGTGTAGACCCGGCAGATCCGGTGCAGTGAACGGAGCACGGCCAGATCCCGGTCGGTGCCGGACTCGGCCAGGGCCCGGCGCGCCGCGGCGGGGAACATGCTGGCGGCTACGGTCACCGGCCCGATCGCGATGATGGCGGCAAGCACATGGATCGAGAGCAGAAACTTCGTCATCGGCGCCGACGCTACGCACCGCACACAGTCACTGGAAGTGGCAGGATTGCCAGGCACCAACGAGTTCTCGCCAACGCACCCCGACCAGTGAAGACGGCACCTTAGGGCCGGTTGGGAGCGTTGGCCGTAACAAGAAGGCGGCGTAGGTTGTCGCCATGCACACCGTGGCCGTGCTCGCCCTGGACCAGGTCATCCCGTTCGACCTGTCCACCCCCATCGAGGTGTTCAGCCGCACCCGGCTGCCCGACGGCCGCCCCGCCTACCGCGTCCGCGTCTGCGGTCCGGCGCCGACCGTCGATGCCGGTGCGTTCACGCTCCAGCCGCCCTGGGGCCTGGACGCCCTCACCGACGCGGACACGATCATCCTCCCCGGCTGTGCCGACCCCACCGCACCGATCCCCGGCGAGGTCCTCGACACCCTGCGGCAGGCCGCCGCCGCGGGTACCCGGATCGCCTCGATCTGCGCCGGCGCGTTCATCCTCGCCGCCACCGGCCTGCTCGACGGGCTACCCGCGACCACCCACTGGCTCGCCGCCAACCTGCTCGCCGAGCGGCACCCCGCCGTCAAGGTCGACCCCGACGTCCTCTACGTCGACAACGGCCAACTACTCACCTCCGCCGGGGCGGCGGCGGGTCTGGACCTGTGCCTGCACCTGATCCGCCGCGACCACGGCTCCGCCGTGGCCGCCGACGCCGCCCGGCTGTCCGTCATGCCCCTGGAACGCGAGGGCGGGCAGGCCCAGTTCATCGTGCACGACCAACCGCCCACCCCGCGAGGCTCCCTCCTCGAACCCGTGCTGCGCTGGATGCAGGACAACGCCGCCAAGGACCTCACCCTCGACGACATCGCCACCCAGGCCGGCATGAGCACCCGCACACTCAACCGCCGCTTCCGCGAGCAAACCGGCACCACCCCACTGCAATGGCTGCTGCGCAACCGCATCCGCCAGGCCCAGTACCTGCTCGAAGCCACCGACCACCCGGTCGACCGCATCGCCACCCAGACCGGATTCGGCTCACCCACCGCCTTCCGTGACCGCTTCAAACGAATCGTCGGTACCAGCCCCCACACCTACCGGGCCGCCTTCCAGAAACACACCACAGCGTGAACGGTGCGGGACTCGACGATGTGGTCGCCGAGGGGTTGACGGCGGTGTTTGTCGGGATCAACCCCGGGCTTGCGTCAGTGGCGCTGGGGCACAGTTTCGCGACGCCGGGCAACAGGTTGTGGCCGGCGTTGTACCGCGCCGGGTTCACGCCGCGGCTGATGCGCGCGGAGCAGGAGCGGGACCTACTGCCGTTAGGGCTGGGTATCACGAGCATCGTGCGCAGGCCCACCGCACGTGCCGCACAGCTGTCGCGGCAGGAGTTGGTGGACGGCGGCCGGGATCTGGCGGAAAGGATGCGGGCTCTGCGGCCGGGCTGGCTGGCGATGCTGGGAGTGAGCGGATACCGTCTCGCGTTCGACGCCAAGCAGGCGCAGATCGGCCCGCAATCGATGACGGTAGGCGGTGCCCGCGTGTGGATTTTACCCAATCCCAGTGGGCTCAACGCTCACTTCCCGCCAGCGGCGCTCGCGGTCGAGTTCGCCAGGTTCCGGGTGGCAATCGGGCTACCGGACCGCTCTGGCCTCCTCGGCGACGGCCCGTTTCGCTAACCAATGCGGCGCAACAGATAGGTATCCATGATCCAGCCCTTGCGCTCGCGCAGCTCGGCGCGCGTCTGGGCGATCTGGTCGACGACGTCGCCGAGCTTGCCGGCGACCAGGACCTCGTCTTCGGTGCCGAGGTACGCGCCCCAGTAGATGTCGATGTCCTCGTCCCGGTACGCGGCGCAGGCGAGGTCGGCGTCGAGCATGACCACGATGTCGTCGGCGTTGTCCGGCAGCGCCTCCTTGATGCGGCGGCCGGTGGTGACGTGCACCGGACCGGCGACCCGGTTGATCGCGATCCGGTGCCGGGCGGCTAGTGCCTGGATGCTGCTGATGCCAGCGATCACCTCGTACTCCAGCGTCAGCGCCCCGCGCTTGAGCATCGTCTCGATGACCCGGATGGTGCCGTCGTACAGCGAGGGGTCGCCCCAGACCAGGAACCCGCCGACGCCGTCCTCGTCCAGCTCTGCGTCGATGACCCGCTCCAGGCGCTCGGCGCGTTCGTCGCGCCACCGGCGTACCGCGTCGGGGTAGTCGGCCGCGGCGCGGTCGCGGGGCGGGTCGGTGACGGTGACGGTCCGGTACCGGTCGTGGGTGATGAACCTCTCGCAGATCGCCTGCCGTGCGTGGGTGAGGTCGTCGGCGGCTGGGCCCTTGTCGAGCAGGAAGAACACGTCGACGGCGTTGAGCGCGTCGACGGCCTGGATCGTGACGAAGTCCGGGTCGCCGACGCCGACACCGATGACCAGCAACTTACGCATGACACCCACCATCACCAGCAGTGCGGAAACGGAACCGCCACACCATGTCGCACGACCCCACCCGGGTTCAAGGTGGGCTGCCCTTCATCAGGGACCCGTGGGGAAGTGCGTCGATCGCAGCACCGTGTCCCTATGCTCGATCAGGGCCCGGTACCGGCCGGCCTCGACCAGAGCCTCGTAGAGCTTGCCGGCCAGGGCGAGAGTGTCCAGCTCCGGGTCCACCCGCTCGATGTGGCCGGTGAGCGCGTGCGAGGCCCACGGCTCGACGTCTCCCTCTTGCACGACGAGATGGATGATGAACCCTCGGCCGACGAGCTCGCACACGGTCCGCCCGTCGGGAAAGAGGATCTCGGCGCGGAGTGGGACACCCTTGTTCAGGTCGGCGACGAGCCGATTGATGCTTCCTGGCGGGTATCGTCCGTCGAGCGTGCCCAGCATGAGGTTTACGTAGGTCGTCATTGAAGCCCTAGGATACAAAGAGGGCTCCACCTCACGCAGGCGACAGGTTCGTTGGCCGCGGTCAGCTTCGTGTTCCACTCGTTGGTCCTGTCGGTGTCCCACCCAACCACGCGGTACTGGGTGTATGTGGGTCCGCCCCGGCTGGAGCTCACTGCCCTCCAACGCCCTTCCTCCATGTTTTCCTTCGAGATGTTCTTGGAGTGGACGTAGACCCTGGCGGCGTTTTGGCCTATCGCCCCGGAGAAGGCGGTCTTACTCGACGAATAGTTGTTCTTGTCGGGCGTCTTGAACTCCGACCGCACGCCATCGACCCACGCATCAAACACCCGCTCGTTGGCCGCGCCGCCTGCCGTAAAGCTGTCGTCCTTCGAGACGACTTCGCTGCCTTCCCAAGCGAGAAGGAACGCGATCTCGAACTCGTGGTCCTTGAACGCCGCCTTCTCGCCATTCCCCAGGGGCGCGCCGTCGTTGCCACGCGTCTCGTCGATGCGGGACAGGCAGTTGTCGATGAGCGTGTTGACGATCTGGTCCTCCGTGATTCCTTCGACGACCTCCTTGAAGAGCCTTGCCCAGCCACGAGTCCTTTGCATGCCTCCGGCGGCATCCACAAGATCGTCCGCCAGGTCTTGAAGCGCGAGCAGCAGGTTGGGGAACTCGCCATCGAGAATCTGCTTCTTACGGAACTCGCGGAGGCGTTGCAGCCGGCCCGGATCCTCGCTTTGGGTGGCCCGTCGCTCGTCCTCGTCGTTGCAGAACGGGTTCCGCTTCTTGCCGCCTGGCGTGCGCTCGTAGCCGTCGTCCGGAACCGGACGCAGGCCGTTCTTGTCCGTTATCGAGACCGGGTTGGCGTTGGCGTACGTGTACCCGTGCATCTGCTGCGGGTCCGTCACGTCGATCAACGGGTCGACGCTGATGAACCGGCCGATCGATGTGTCGTATTGCCGGGCCCCGAGATGGGTCAGTCCCGTGGCGTCCTGCGTCCCGCCGACAAAGCCCTTCTGGTCCGGCCAGGACGTGGGCGGTGCACCGCGGACGGCGCCGTAGGGCGTGGTCCGGCGCCGCGTGAGCGTGCCCGAGTTGGCGTCGATCGTGATGGAGTTCGTCCCGTGGTGGTCGCCGGCCTGGTAGAAGACGCCCGCGTTGGTGCGGATGGCGATCGGCAGCCCGCCGAACGAGTAGTAGCGAGTGGCCGTCACGGCTCGGGTGGACGTGTTGAGCCGCAGCTCCATGCCGTCGATGTAGAGCGTGATGGCACCGGGCTCCTTGCGAGCGATCCGGCCGCCGAGCCCGTCGTAGACATAGGTCGTCTCCGGACGGCCCGCGGGCTTCGAGCTGGCCAGCCTGCCCTCCGCGTCCCACACCAGCTCCTGGGTGCCTGCGGCGGGGTCCGGGCGGGTCAGCGTGTTGCCGGCCGGGTCGTAGGTGTACACGTCGGATCGGGCCGGGCCGGTCTGGTCGATCCGCCGCAGGGTGTGCGGCTGGTTGCTCTCGTAGCGGTATGTCCGCACCCTGTCGGGGCTTCCGTGGATCGTCTCAACCTGACGGTTGCCGATGTCGTCGAAGGTCCAGGAGTGGCGGTATGGCGCCGGTCCACCGACCGTCCGCGGGTTTGCCTGGCAGGTGTCCGCGGTGGCCCATGCCTCGGTCATCCGCCGAAACGGGTCGTACTCGAAGCACTGGACGTCACGTTCGCCGCCGGCCGGGGTGTCCGAAATGGACAGCACGTTACCGGCCTCGTCGTACGAGTAGCGCGCGTCCATGTCCGGGACGTCTTTGCCTTCACGGTCGACCTTCGATCGCAGGAGCCGTCCGCTGCCGCGCTCGAACTCCCAGCTCAGCCAGGCCTTCTTGGCTGTACCTCCGGTGTGCAGCTCGGCCTGCAACAGCTCGTTGACGTCGCTGTAGGCGGCCGCGGTGACGTATGCCGTCTCTCCGGTGACCGCGGTCGGTCGGCCGAGGCCGTCGTACGTCGGTACCAGCACTTCCGCCGCGAGCCCACCGGCGGCGGGCATCCCGACGGACTGGACCGTCCCGTCGGTGTTGTACGCGGTGGTGAAGTCGTAGTTCTTGCCGAGCTCGGGACCGACGTCGCCGCCGGGAATCCAGTACCGCGTGGTCAACGGGCGGTAGAGCTTGTCCCGCGCCTCGTAGCTGACGATGTAGTTGCCGTTGGCGGTGTACCGGGCGGTGTAGTGCAGCTGTCCTTTGGCCTTGGTGTCGTACTTCGAGGCGGTGAGCTTGGTCCCGGTGCCCACGTCACCTTGCCACGTCTCGATCATCCGGCCGAGCGCGTCGTACTTGTGGGACAGCTTGACGCCGCGGCCATCCGTCACGCTCGCGACCCGGTCGTCCTCGTTGTAGGTGAACGTGGACGTGCCCGCGTCCGGATCCTCCACCTTCGACTTCAGCATCCGCCGGTTGTATTCGTAACGCCACACGTTGCCGGCCGGGTCGGTGACCGTTTCCACCAGGCCCGCACGGTTGTACGCGTACCTCGTGACGAGGTCATGCTGGTGCAGCTCGACCGCGTTTCCACGGGCGTCGGTGACTGTCGTCTCCGGAACCCCGCCGTCCGGTGGTGTCACGGTGACCCGGTCGCCGGCGTAGGAGGTCGTGGTCGACCACTTCGCCGTCCCGGCGGTCGCCACGGTCTCGGCGACGACTCGTCCGGCTCCGTCGTAGGCGTAGGCACTCTGGCCATTCACCGAGCCTTCGGGCACCACGATGGGTTGGTCGCCGCCGGTACCCGTCGCGAGGTACGGATGGTTCGTCTTCGCCACGGCACCTGTGCCGGTGTAGTAGGTGTCGGTCACCAGCCAGCCACCCGCGCCGGGCGCCTGGGTCTGCCGCAGCCGCAGCAAGCCGTCGTAGATCTCGTGGCTCGCTTTGTAGCTGCCGTCGTTGGCGAGTACCTCGGTGGTGACGACGCTCGTCCTGTCGCGGCGGACGTTGTATGCGAACTTCTTCGACGGACTGGCACCGAGCGCTCGACTGCGATCGGCCAGCCAGACCGCGGTCATCCGGCCGAGCGGGTCGAAGGCCATCTCGGTCGTCAGGTCGTTCGCGTCGACGATCCGCGTGGCGAGGCCGAACGCGGGGTCCATGATGGAGTACGCCGAGTGGTCCAGCGCGTTCGTCGTCTTGACCTTCGTGGTGAGCCCGTCGGTCTCCGTGTACTCGGTCGTCGACACTCGCCCGAAGGCGTCCTTGGCCTCCGTCGTCCGGCCGTAGCGGTCGAGCGCCGTGATCTCGTTGGTAGGCGCGTAGGTGACCGTCGTTCCGTCCACGTCGCCGATCGACTCGGTCTTGGTGAGGTCTCCAACCTCCGGGACCTCACCGTGCGGCTTGCGGTCGTAGCTCGAGCGCGTGTCCGCCAGGAGGTGCGTTTCCGGGTCCGGGTTGGCCACACCGCAGCCGACAGCGAATACCCTGGTCCGGGCGATCAGGTTGTACAGGCGCTTGGCCGGATTGTCGACGTAGGACATGCGGGTGCACTTGTCGTCGTCGTTCTTCCCGGGCGCGACGTCGCCGAGGTCGTCCACCACCAAGGCACGGCCCCAGACCGGGTCGAACGTGGTGTCGACGCGCGCCTCACGCCATCGTCCACCGGCCAGCGCTGTCAGGCTGCGCACCTGGTCGGTTCGGACGAACGCCGCCTCGCGGAGCGCCCAGCCCTCATTCCTGGTATGCGTGACGGACCGCCACGGCCGGTTGACGGTCTTCGACACGACACTCGCGCCGTCGTAGACGATCGCCTCCAGCTCGTGCCCGGCGAAGTCGTCGTGGTCGTCGTGGGCGACGCCGGTGGAGTCCAGAACGCTGACCGCGGGTGCGGTCCCGTCCGCACGTGCCCCTCGGCTCATGCCGCGCAGCAGGTGGTGCTCGGTCCGGCCGGGCATGACTTGGCCATCGCCGGTCCGGACGTCGACTTGGGCGTAGCCGCGCCAGTCGGACCACGTTAGGTCGGCCTCCTTCGTGATCCCGTCGGGCTCGTTCTTGCGCCACCCCGCATCACCGACGTAGTCGTAGGTGGACACCATGTCCGGCTGCCCGCCCACGAGGTCGTCCTCGACGACGCTGCGCACCACGTACTTGTGGAACCAGTCAGTGACCCTGTGCTGCTCCCCACCGCCAAAGGGATTCCAGCGCACCGGGTAACACCGTTTGGTGTTGCTGCCCGGAGTCGGCAGGGAGCTGGCCGAGCAGTCGGTTGGGGCGTAGACGACGCTGATCTGCCCACCGGTGTCGGTCTTCACCGTCGCCAAGCGGTAGCGCACCAGCGGGGCGATACCGTCGGCCGCGGAGTCCACGCGGTTGGCCAGCTGGATCCCGTCGAGCTCCACCGTCGGCATCGAAGCCGTGCCGCCGCGGTGACCTGTGTGGTCGATCTGCTTGAGCCACAACGTACGGGAGTTGTCGTCGCCCGCGTAGAAGGCGTGCCGCAGCGTCCACGACTCGACCGGCGTCCAGTGTGGACCCTCGCGGATCTCGGTGCTGATTCCGGTGAGCCGTCTACGTGTGAAGAACGACGTCGACGTCTGCGTCGCCTTGCACTTCGTACCTGGGGCGCAAAGCAGGTCGGAGGGGACGTCCGGCCACGCGCTCGCCGTGGTGTCGTTCAGGTCCTCGACATCGCAGTCGACGGCCCCGGCCGGGATGCACCGCTCCGCGGTCGTGAACAGAACCCTGGCCGGCGCGGGCGTGCTGTAGACCTCGTTCTCCCGCTGCCCGTAGTCGATTCTGGTCAGGTAACCGCCGCGTACGTACCGCGAGCCGTCGACATCGGTCCGGCCGCCACGCGCGTAGTGGTTGAACTCCTTCTCGTAGAAGTACGAGATGACGTTTCCGTGCCGGTCGACGACGTGGTCGAGGTTCCATCGCCAGGCCTGATCGCAGTGGGAGTCGGCGAAGCCGCTCGCCTTGTGGCAGGGCTCATCCGGGTCGTCGCCGTACACGGGCTTGGTCCAGGTCGAGTCGGTCTCCTCGTCCTGCGCGCCGAAGCCGGGAAGCCGGTTGAGGCCGAAGTAGTACCGCATGCCGTCGGTGGTCGTCAGCTTCCAGTGCTCGCCGTCGTCGTCGCCGTTGGTGGCCCCGGTCAGCCGCTGGACCAGCGCGCCGGAGTCCTTGCCGAGCCGCCATGTATTGTCGTCGACCCGCACGAGCTCGCCCGAGTGTCCGGAGAGGACGATCGTGGCGTTGGGGAAAGCCCAGCACTGCTCGGCGGAGTTCTGTTGTCCGTCGTCCGCACACGGCTTGTACCGGCGTTCGATGTACCCCGGCTCGTAGGTGAACCCCTCGCCGATCCAGGAGCCTTGGTTGTTGGTCGCGCTGTTGCGGCCGTCGACAGTCTGGGAGGAGTAACTCAGGGCGACCTGTGGGTTCAGGCCTCCCGGTGTCCCGGGTGTCCGGATCGGATAGTTCCAGGTGAACGCGCCGGACGCGAGCGAGGTCGACCAGGACGACGACGGCGACAGCTTGGATGCTTTGTAGTCGCCCTGCGCCGACGCGTCGCCGGCGCTCATCGTGAGAACCGTCCCCGCGGCGACGTCAGCCGAGAGGGTTCGCGCGCGTGGGTCGTTCGCGGAATCGATGGGCGCGGTAGTCTGGCACTCGGCCCGTTCGGGTGTCACGGCGGCGCACGCTGGCAGTTTCACCAGGTGCAGCCGGTCGCCCCATGCTCCGCCCCGGGAATGCGTGAACGCCGCATAGCTGAGCGTGATGCGACCGCTGCCGGACTCGACCCGGAAGACGGGGGCGTCGAGGCCCGCACGCCGGGAGTGCGCCCGGTCGAAGGTGCGCACGCGCAGACCGGCCCTGTCGCTGGTCGAGGCCGGGGGCCAGCTGACGGTGTCCGGCCGGGTCAGCCGGCGCGCCGCGGACGGGTCGGGCTTCGGCCGGTCGGGTACCGCCGTGGCCCCCTTGGCGGCGGGCCTTGCCGCGGCGGCGGCGGGGCCGTTTCGGTCCGCCGCGTGTGCTGGGACGTGCCCCAGGCCGGTGATGGCGATCAGGACGACGACGAACGAGCTGAGCAGTGGCCGTAACGACATAGGAAACCACCCCGGTACGAGGGACTGACACGTGGGGGACACCCGACGCGGGTGCCATTTGGCCGGATGCGTCACTTGTCTTTGACCACCGTGGTGCTGGCGATCAGCTGGATCTCGGTCTGGCTCAGGACACCGGAGTAGACGCGAATCTCGTCCATGTCCCCGGAGAAGTAGGCGCCGTAGGTGGTTTCGCTCGTCTGGGTACGCCCCACCTGCAGACCACGGTCGAGCGTGCCGTTCCAGGCGGGGATGCCGGTAGCTGTGCCGGTGGCCGCGACCTGACCGTTGACGTACAAGGTGGCGGTCTGCTGGTCGTAGTCGTAGCTCAGCGCGAGGTGCTGCCCGATACCGGACTCGGACTCGGGAAGCGCCGACGCCGCGCCGGCCAGCAAGGTGACTCCGCCGGTGCCTGTGTCGTCGCCGCTGGCGAAGAACACCTTCCACTGGTGGTTTACGCAGCTGAGGGTGAACCTGCTGCGGTTGGTGCCCGGTTGGGACAGCACCGCCTGCTCCCCGGCGTCACAGTAGGCGGCCAGCCGGGCCCGGATGGCGACGGTGAAGCTGCCCCTGAGGCCGACGAGGTGTGCCGGCGAGCTGAGGAAGTCGCCGCTGCCGTCCAGGTCGACGTACGGGTTGCCGCCGCCCATCAGGTCGCTCGGATCGATGACGCAGTTGAGTTCCTCGTCGCACGTCTCCACGGGCTGGCGGAGAGTCGCGTCGCCGTTGACGGTGAGCGCCTTGGCCGGCTCGACGGTGGTCCCGTCCGCCGCGTAGCCCTTCGTCACACCCGCCGTGACCTCGTCCAGCGGCCAGTACGCGGTCCGGCCGACCCGGCGGATGTATCCCGCGTCGTCGGCCGACGCCCACCTGTCGAAGACGCGCGCCGAGGCGATCGATCCTTGGAAATTCCAGGTGTAGCCCGTCTTGGCGGTGCGGCGGCCGATGTGGAGGTTGCCGTGCGAGCCCCAGTTCGACCTGTTCGCCGCGGTCACCACCGCGCCCCTGTCTACCTGCAGCCAGATCTGATCCGTGATGGGGTCGAACCCCGCGACGAGATGTGTCCACTTGCCTAGGACGACCTCCGAGGTGCTCATCACCTGCCAAGTGCCGACGTTCGCCTCTACATCGGACGTGGGCATGTGGAAGGACCACTTCTTGGCGCCGCCGTTGATACCCAGGCTGAAGCCTGGCTCACCGACTCCGTCCTGGGAAAGGACCGTCTGGTACCGAGTGTTGCTTGTCGCGTTCACCCAGGCGCTGACGGTGAAGCCCTTGGCCGTGTTCACCGTGTTCACCTTCGCCGAGGTCAGGTAGGCCTGGCCGCCGCCGTCGAAGGCGGCCGCACCGCCGAGGACGCCGTCGGGACCCTCGGCGCCGAACGTCACGCCCGAGCCGCGCGTCGCGCGGTTCGCGGCGTCGCTGAGGTTCACGGCGCTCGCCGAGCCCGCCTGGTCGGTCAGCGCGTACTCGACGACCGGGCCACGGCCCTGGGTCACGCCGAACGTGCACGACGCACCGGCGCTTTCCTGAAGGGCGCCGTCGACGGAGTACACGGTCAGCGTGTGTGGGCCGTAGGCGGACGGTTTCCATTGGATAGTGACCGGCCCGCCGCCGGTGGTCGGCGATGTCGTCAGTGGCGACGTGCCGGAGGCGCCGGTGAACTGGTACTTGTACGCCGTCACATCCGTCGAAGCCGAGTCGAAGGTGAACGAACCGTAGGAGCCGACACCGTCGTGCCACGAAGACTCCGCCTGGCAGGCCGGTGTCGTGTCGGCGGCGTCAGCCGGAAGGTACTGCGGCGAGTCTACGTCGGGGCCGAGCGGCTTGGTGGCGTCGAGGACGAACTCGCACGGGCCGCTACTACCACTCCAACTCAGGCGGTTGCCGTTGTCCCAGTCGGACACGTCGGTCCGCCACGCGACGGTGACGTTTTCCGGGATGGTGATGCCGGCGTTGGCGAGGTTGTATTCGTATCCGCCACCACTCTTGACCGTGGTCTCACCGACGTGTGTCTGCGGGCTGCCGCCCGGCGGGGTCCAGGTCACCGTGAACTGGACGCTCAACGGCTCCGCCGTGGTGTCCGGATCCGACGCGGTCGCCTTGAGCACGGGGAGCTTCGGCACGTAGGGGCGCGACGACCCGGTCACGCAGCCGGCGCCCGGGTCGGACGCGAGGTTCGTGGCAGGCGCCGGCCTCTTGTTGTACCGCACCGAGATGAAGGCGTCGTTGCAGAAACGGCGCATGGCCCGGTAGGAGCCTTCCGTGTCGGACTTCATGCCGAACGTCGTCGCGGTCCAGCCGTTGGCGTTCGCCTCGCGGAGCGCCTGCGTGGCGTCCATGGAGAGGTTCCGCTGGATCTGCCCGCAGCTCTGGGTACCCGTCGAGTTCGTGGTGCCGAGGTAGGTGCCGCCGGCCCAGCCCGTTCCCCCGGCTGATTGCCCCAGTTCGTGCCGCCGTCGACCCCGCCGGTACGCCACAGTTGCGTGCCATAGGCGTTCGTGGGGTTCTCGACCGCCTTCAGGGTCACGTTGAAGTTCGCCTGAAGGATCTGCTTGTCCGAGCCCAGGTAGGCGCTTGTCGGGACGATGAAGAAGATCCGCGTGACGTCCGAGGAATCGCAGGCGCTGGTGTCCCTGGGGCACTTGCCCACACGCTGGTCAGTCGCGTTGCCTCGACCTGCCCAGTCCCAGTACTCGTTGTTCGGATATCCCGAGTCGACCACCGTCCGGTTGGAGTTGTAGTCGCTACTCCACTGTGGATCGATGTAGATGGGATAGCGCAACGCCGGGTCGGCCAGCATCATGGGGTCCGGGCTGAGAATGAGCCGGTTGCCTACAAGCCGGATGCCGACCGGGCCGTGCTTGGCGGTCTCCGGTGCGTATCGAGCTGGGTCCAGGGTCTCCCCCGGGTTGGCGCCAACGCCTGAGTCCCACATAGCCGGCTTCGGCGCGACGAACATCGTGCCGCCGGATCCGGCGTCGGTCGCCACAAGCCGGCCGCCCTTCACCTGAAGGCGCAGGCGTTCGGTGCGCACACCGAGGGCTATCTCCCGCAGGGCGGGCTGCTTCGCCGCCTCGGCGCTCTTGACGACCAGGACGTGCGAGAAGCTTTCGACATCCGAGTTCACGACGAGGTCGACGTCGGGAAGGACGTCGCGATACGTCGCCCGCGATCCCTCGACGACGGGTGCCGGCAACGGTCGCGGCCAGGTCAGGCTGAGGCTGCGACCCGATCGGGCCATTGTCGCGAGTGGTGAGTCGCCGCCGTTGGAGAATGTCACCGGCATCGTGGTCGCCTTGGGCGTCAGCCGCCCTGTGCCGGTCTTCACGATGCCGGCGTCGACCGGCAGCCACTTCCCGCCCCGGTACACCCTGATCGGTTGCTGGTGCTCCTCGCGGGTGTAGGTGCCGTCCGGGTTGGCATACGTGGTGGCGCGTTCGCTACGAGCCGCCGCGACCTCGACCTGCCGCCCGGATTTCCTCGCCGCGACCGTGGCCTCCTGCTCGGTCACCTTGACAGTCGCCGAGTGTCCGGTCGCACCTTCCGGCTTCGCCACCACGTCCGGCCTGCCGCGCAGCTCGGTGGAGGGCAGCACGGCCACGGCGGTCAGCACCAGCAGCGTGACACCGACAATGGTTCGTCTCATCGTTCTCATCCCGCCTGTGCGCCGAAAGCGATGGAACCGGTGGGGGCCACGACCGTGGCGGCGGCGTCGACAGCCGCGGAGCCGGCGACCAGATCGGTCCACCTGATCGCGTATAGCGACTTCATTCCCTGGTACACGGACGGCGCGAACAGGTGCGTGCCGTTACCCCCGACGGCGACGCCGATCAGCGTCCGTGCGGCCGCCGTGCCGGGTCTCACCGCCACGTCGTATGTCAACGTCCCGGTCCGGCCGGCGGGAAACACCCTCACCTCGCCGCTGTCCAAGAGGTTTCCACCGGCGTCCGTGCCCGGCGCGCCGACCGCGGCGACGAGCTTCGCGTCGGTGACCACGGTGGTCGGATCGAGGTTGACGACAAGTGTCTTCTCGCCGAAGCGATCGCCGGTCTGGCGACCCGCCTTCCAGTTGGTGGAGAGCA
This sequence comes from Phytohabitans flavus, assembly GCF_011764545.1. Lineage (GTDB taxonomy): Bacteria > Actinomycetota > Actinomycetes > Mycobacteriales > Micromonosporaceae > Phytohabitans > Phytohabitans flavus. Next base: position 4,972,664 of record NZ_AP022870.1, read on the forward strand.
GGCTCACCGCCGAGCCCGTGACCTTGTAGAAGTGGACTACGCCGGTGTCGTCGAAGCCGGCGTCGTCCTCCCCTGGGGCGCCGACGAGCAGGATGGAGTCGATCGGGCCGCCGGCGATCGTCCGATAGGGAGCCATCGAGATCGACTTGCCGAACTCGTCGCCCGCCTCGAACCCGTTCACGCCGAAATCGCTTTGTGAGATGCACATCAGCAGCTCGAGCCTGTTGTTGGTGATCGTATGGCGGAACGTGCAGACACGTCCGGCGAACTGCGTGGCCGCCGAGCCCGACTCGCCGGGCATCGAGATCGCGAGCTGGTTGCCCGTAGCCGCGACGGCCGTACCGAACCGATCGTCCGTCTCGTTGCTCTGACCGGACACAATGGACTGCTCCATCGCGATCCGGTGTTCGCCCCGTATGTACGTGGCTGTGCCCGCGTCAATGACCCCGCCCACGTCGTCGCCCGGAGCGCCGACGACGATGAACGGCTCGCCGCCGCTGGTCTGTCCGGCGACCAACGCGAAGCCAAACCAGTCGTAGGCGCCCTGAGCGCCGGGGACACGGTTCACACCCTGGACGAAGGTCTCCGCCGCCGGCCCTTGCCGAGCCCGGCCGGCGTCCCATAGAGAATGTCCACCTGGCCCGCGTCGGGTGCCGTCAGATCCTCGTACGGCGTACCGATCGCCAGGTCGGCGCAGCCGTCCCGGTTGACGTCCACGACGGCGATGGACGAGCCGAAACGGTCACTGGCCTCAGCGGTGTCCGGTACCTCTGGCAGACTCTGGTCAAGAGTCGTCTGCGTACCGGTCCTTCCGTCGACGACCGTCACCGCGCCGGATTCCCATAGCCCGCGGACGCCTTCAACGGGTCGCCGATGGCCTTGTCGACATAGCCATCACCGTTGAAGTCGGCCTTCTCCGTCACCACTCCCGGGCAGCCGGGCGCTGGAGGAGACCAAATGTCGACCGTGAACTCGCACCAGCCCGACCCGGTGGACCAGACTCCGGCGGCCGACTTGGCGATTGTCTGCCACCGGTAGGACTTCCCGTCGACAAGTTCACCCGGCGGAATTTGATAGTTGGCGGTCGTGTCCGCACCGACGGTCACGTACCGGACGGTGGTGGCACTGCTGCCGACCTCGCCGTACTCGAAGTGGACGTCGACGTTGTGGCCATCGCTCTGGGAGTATCTCGCCGACAGCGTCGGTTGCGCCGTGCCGATCGCGGGACGTCCCGTGCCCGTCGTGCATGACGTGGTGGGCGTAGTGGACTTGTTCACGAATCCCGGCGGGAAGCTCCACGAGACGATCGCATGCGGATGCGTCCCGGAGTCGTAGGCCTTGAAGCGGCGGTAGTAGGCGTTCGTGTTGTCCCAGTACGGAGTGAAGGCCACGGCGAACGCCCCATAGCCCTTGTTCGCCGCTACCTGGAACACCCCGGCCGCTTCGTGGTCGAGCCATTGCCCGGTGCAGACGCCATTGGACGGCCGCAGACTGTGCCCGGCCGCCGTGAACGCGTACGCGCCGGCGTCGCCATTGCCGTTCTTACCGATGCCGTTGCCGTAGGCATCCATCAAGTCGGGCCGGTTGTCCCAGTAGGTGGAGTCGAAGATGTTCCCGCTGGCCGGGAAGAGCAGCATGTTGTAGGCGTCGCAACTCGCGGCGTAGGTGCCCCACAGCTTGACGTTGGCGTAATGGATCGTCGCCCCGCTCATCCCCTGCGCGGTGAAGTTGACGTACGCGATGCGCTTGGTGCCGCCGCCGTCCTGGGTGCCACTCTCAAGCTCCGGCGAGGTCCAATACCTTGTGGTGGTGCCGGATCTCACCCACGTGTCCTGTCCTCCGTAGGCGACCTGCGACTGGTCGGACGGGTCGACGGTGATCGGAAACCGCCGCGCGGGATCGTGCAGCCACGCCTTCTCCGCCGCCAATCCGAAGCGCCCGTCCACACGCGACAGCCCAACCTTGTGGACGTTCTTCGGGCCGCCGGTCGCGTCCTTCGCGGCGTCCCACATCAGCGGCGCCGGCGTCGAGCCGGCGTTGTGCACCAAGCCCCATGCCCGTCGGGCTTGGATGCCGCGTCGCCGAGCTTCAGCGCCGCCTGCGCGCGGTCGTAGTGGGCGAGCGCCGCCCGATTCTTGATCACCGTGAACTGCTCGTATCCGGTCATCTGCGCCTCGACGACGAGGTCGATGCCTGGCAGGACATCGCGGTAGATGGCTCGCTTGCCGTCGAGTACCGGCTCGGGCAACCCGTCACTCCAGCGCATCGCGCGTCGCGTACCGCCCGCTTTGATGGAAGCGAGATCGGACTCCCCGCCCTCCCGCCGCCCCGCGAGCGTCAGGTCGTTGAGATGTGCCGCGGGTGCGACGGTCCCGTCAGGACGGGCGTGGAGCGTCAGGTCGACCTCGGTCCACCGGCCATCCCGCTTGAAGCGCACCGGTCCCGAGGCGATCACACTCTCGAACCTGCCGTTCGGCAATGCCCACACTTTCGCGTTCTCGGTGGTCATCTCCTCTATCGGCACCTTTTGCCCGGTCGCCCGGGCCACCTCGGAGGCGTGCTCGCGGGCAGCGGCCAGCGGCTCGCGCGGCTCCGGTCGCGCCGATACCGGCTCGGGCGACCCACTGCCCGCGGCACCGACGCCTGCCGCCGGCAGCGGCGTGACTCCCACGCCCGGCACAAGCAGGACCGCGATCGTCCACGACATCGCCTTGAGGCGACCCAGTCTCACCACGACAAACTCCTAGGGTCCGAGATCGGGGCATGACAACTACTAGCCCGCCGGGGAGTTGGCCGGTACGCACAATGGCGGACAGCGAACAAAGAACGGCTCCACCGCTGGTCAGAGCATTGTTCGCGGCCGTACGCCGAACAATTCGCGCCGTGGCGCGACGCTCGCGCGCCTACCCCTGTCGCGCCGCGAGGACCAAGATCTGACCGCAGAGCGGATCGGTCCGGGAAACGATCATCGTTAGACTGAGATCGATTGGCATCTACGGAAAGCAAGCGGGGGCGGTGACTAACGCGTGGGCGGCACTTCTGGTGCCCCGCGGCGGGGGCGCAAAGAGGGACTAATCGATCCCGCGCTGCCTTCACATCGACGGACGTTCGCGCAGCGCCTCCGTGCGCTGCGCAAGGACTGCCACGATCCGGCGTACCGACTGCTCAGCAGGCTGTCGCACTGCGGGACGGGGACTCTCTCGGAGGCCGCGGGCGGTCGCCGCTTCCCGACGTGGGAGACGACTCGTGCGTACGTGACGGGATGCCTGCTGTACGCGCAGCGCGGTCCGGAGATCGACGAGGTCCTGCCGGTGTGGCGCCATCTGTGGGCGGAGACAAACGCCGTGGAGCAGGCGCATCGCCAGCAGGAGGGGGGTCAAGGGTCGGCACCACCCGCGGCAAGCTCCCCGCCGACCACGGCCGTCGACGCACCGGAGCCCGCCGAGGTCGTCGGCGTTGCGCGAAGTCCTCACTCGGAGGGGCTGGTCAGACGGCGGGCGCTGCCGTTGCGCGCGATGACGGCCGCGGCTGTGGTAGTGCTCATCATGGGCCTCGTCGGCGCGAACGCGCCGGCAGCCCGGCCTCATATGACCGGCCTCTACAACATCGTGCTGGCGCCGTTCACATGGTCCGGACCGACGCCGGCGTCGCAGGTGCCAAGCCGCCTGCAGACCGTCCTGTTCAGGGAGCTGAATGCCTGGGCGGACGAGGTATCGGCGATCCAGCTACGCGGACCGGACCAGGTCGAGGTCATCGAGCCTGAGCGCGGTTCGAATCGCAACGAGTCGTTGCACAGGGTGGCGCGTGACCACGGTGCCGACGTCGTCGTAACCGGGCGCTTGCAGTCCATCGATGGCATGCTGACCGTCGAGATCGAGCTGTTCCTCACCGACCGGACGTTCGGCGACGCACCGGAGTTCGTTGGCCTGCACACCATTAGCGTCACCGAGCCGGTCGACGTGCTCGAGCGAAACCTCGAGATCAACGAAGAGCTGACCGAAACGGCCGTCCACTACCTGAAAGCCGTCGTGGCGTTCGTTCGCGGCCTGGGCGACTACGCGTTGGACGACTTCACCGGCGCCGAGGGCAGGTTCCTGACGGCCGAGGCCGAGTTTGACCTGGTAGACGAGGTCCCGGGCCACCACAGAGTTCGGCATGACGTGCTTTACCTCCTGCTCGGCAACACCGTCGGACGTGGCGACAAGGCGCGGCTCGACCAGGCCGTCGACTACTACCGGCTGGCCCTGTCGCAAAACCCCTCGTACACCCGCGCGCGGATCGGCTTGGCCGAAGCGACCCGGGCTGCCGTCCGCTGCCAGGCCGGCCAGGCCCAGCCCGGACCGCTCGAGCTGGCCGCCGACCACTACCGGGCCGCGCTCGCCGGCGATGACGGCGACGACGGCTCCCAAGCGTTCCTGCGGATGCAGGCCCACCTTGGCCTCGGACTGGCATATCAGTGCCTGACCATCGCCAAGCTGGGCGACCATTGGGCCGACGCCGACGCCGAGTTCCGCGAGGTACTCCGTCTGCACGCCACCGGCGGACTGGCCGGCGGCGAGGCGCGGCACTCCCTGCGGCTGGCAGCGGAGGCCAAGGCCGGTCAGGCGCTGACCGCATACCTCACGGCGGGCCAATCCGATGCGGCCCGATACGGCGGCTACCAGACCGCCGCAGCGGCGTATGAAGAAGCACTGGCCCTTCTGGACCGGATCGACGTCGTGCGACCGAGAAACCTGGAGCGCGAGCTGATCTACCTCCGCAACCTCCGATCGGTCTACCAGGCGATGGACGCTCCGGAGCTGACGGACGTCGACGCACGAATCTCCGCCACCAGCAGCACTCTCGCCTCGGTAGCCAAACGGCGATGACCAACGCCATGCACAGGCTCCTGGCCCACCGAGGCCGCTACCTCGCCGTCCTCGCAAGCGTGCTCGCCGTGGCCGCGGCGACCGCCGTCGCGTTGGCATCCAGATCTTCCGACCAACCCCAGCACGGTGTGGTGCCGCAGCACCTTGCCAGCGTCCCCGGTACGCCCGCCGAAATACCTTCGCAGATACCGACGGCAGGTCAGCTACCCACAAGTGACACGCCGGAGCCGCTGCCGCACCCGTCTACCGCCGACCGGACCAGCGCGAGCGCGAGGACGGGCGGGCCGACCACCAGCAGCGGCAATACAGCGCCGGCCACCACATCGACAAGCGCCGAGGAGCCAGAAGACCTGCTCAAGCGGCAGGACCCGGTCCCGGACGGCGTCGCCGAGCAGGTGGAGTTCTTCCTGGGCGGCGGTAGCGAAGATCCCTGTACCGGCGAGTTCGGGCCGCCACACATCACTGGTGACAAAAGCGCGGAGATTCCGTCAGAACCAATACTCTGCTTTTATGGCTTCAAAGAGTCACAGCCGCTGACAGTGACTATCACCGACCCTGCACGCCACGAGACCACGGTGGTGCTGCAGTCTACGGATAGTTACTTCTGGACGGAGGTTCGCGTCCTTCCGATCAACCCACTCGGGCTCTACTCGGTCAGGGCCGAGCAGGTGTCGAATAGCGCATCCCACGAGTTCACCCTGCGACGCGCGAGTTCGCCACGCCTCCTGCTCGCCGCACCGCCCGTAGCCGTCGCCACAGGTGATGACGTCAACCTTTACCTAGGCGGCTTCCCGCCAAACAGCCCGACACTTCTCCACCTGTACAACGCCACCACAGGTCACTACCGCACCTCGTTCACCGCTCCTGTCGACGCACACGGCGAGGCGCACATCGTAATCGACACCAAGCCCGACGATCCCCAGGCTGCTACGGCATCATGAGTCCGCTCGCTTACGACCCGAAGTCCCCACCCGAGTCCGCATTCTGCATGAAATAGACAGCTCCTGGACTCAGGGTGGCCTCGGCGTCCTGTCGCGGAGGTCACCCCAACTCCAAAGGCTATCTCGACCGCCATCTGGTACGTCCGTTTGCGTATACGAGAAGCCGTTCGTGGGCCGATTCGGCCAGGGCCGCTACCGATGATGCTGCGCGCATGAGTCCATTGAGGTCATTTCGATCTTTCTTCGTGGCGGCCGTGGCGACCGTGGCGACCGTGGCTGCCGTGGCCGCCCTGGCTGTGGTGTCGGCCGTGCCGGCGGCTGGGGCGGCTACCGAAGGCGGCCTCGACCGAGGTGTGCTGCCAACCGTGGTGCGGGTCGATTCGGGCGCGATCCGCGGCGAGGCCGGCGCCGATGTCATCCGCTTCTCCGGCATCCCGTACGCCGCCCCACCCGTCGGTGACCGACGTTGGACCGCGCCCCGGCCGCCGCGACCGTGGGCCGGTGTCCGGGACGCGATCACCCCAGCTCCGATCTGCCCGCAGTTAGGTCGCGACGAGCAGTTCAACGAGGTCGTCATGGGTGACGAGGACTGCCTCTACGTTGATGTCGTCGTGCCGACAAGGCCGAGCCGGCCCGGTCGCCTGCCGGTGATGGTGTGGCTGCACGGGGCGGCTTCACCTCCGGCGCGGGCTCGCAATACGACGGTGCCCGCCTCGCCAGCGACGGTGACGTCATCGTGGTCGCCGTCAACTACCGGATCGGCGCGCTCGGCTTCCTCGCCTCGGCAAAGCTCGACGCCGAGGGCACCGTTTCGGGCGGTTACGGCCTGCTCGACCAGGCCGAGGCGCTGCGCTGGGTACGTCGCAACGCCGCCGCGTTCGGTGGTGACCCACATAAGGTGACCTTGGCGGGCCAGTCGGCGGGCGCACGCGCCGTCTGTACCCACCTGGCCGCACCTGCCTCGCGCGGGTTGTTTCAGCGCGTGATCGTCCAGAGTGGCGCCTGCGCCAACCCGGTCATGGAAAAGGCGGACGCCGAACGAAAGGGTGCCCAGGCGATTCAGGATGTCGGCTGTGCCGGCGCCGCGAGCATCACCTCCTGCCTGCGGCAGACCGCGACGGCACAGCTGGTCCGCGTCCTGACCGACCCGGGTCGGCCGGTCACCGCGGAGCGCCGCGACGACCCGTGGGGACCGGTCGCCGGCACCCGCTACCTGCCCCGGCAGCCGATCGACGCGATCCGGCGGGGTTCCGCGATCGGCGTACCCCTGCTGATCGGCAGCACGCACGACGAGATGGCCGGGTTTGTGCTCAGCCGGCACGACGATCTGACGGCGGAAGGCTATGCCGCCCAGATCCGTGCCACGTTCGCCGACCGCGCCCAGGACGTGCTCCGCATGTACCCGGTCGAGGACTTCGCCAGCCCCGCGCTCGCACTGTCCACAGTGCTCACCGACTGGGGCGGCGGGATCGGCAGCTGTCCCACCCTCACGACCGCCCGCGTCGCGAGCCGGCACGCACCCGTCTACGCGTACGAACTCTTGGACGGCATCCCGCCATTCGGCGCGTACCACGGCTGGGACCTGCCCTTCCTGTGGAAGACCTCGATCCCGCTAAGCCAATTCCCCGACTACGAGGACATGACGCCAAACCAACAGCGACTGAGCCGCGCGATGGTCGACTACTGGACGACCTTCGCACACCACGGCACCCCAAACACTCCCCGCCAACCGCGCTGGGCGCCGACCCATCGTGAATCGGTCTCCGCGCTCGGTCTGGCCGCCGGCGAGATCGCACCCACACCGTTCGCGGCCGACCACAAGTGCGGCTTCTGGGACAAGACCTGATCATTGTGCGGATGTTGGTTGTCGTTGGCCGTGTAGCTCTTGCGCCTACCTACCCGGTCGGGCCGGCGGGCTGGTACGAGCATCGGATTCCACTGTGGATGCTCGCGCGCAGGTGTGCGCCGATCACCGGGGCGACGCGTTCGATCTGAGCCACCGCGCGCCGGATGGCCCGGCCGACGGCGAGACGGGCCCGCTCCTCGTCGTTCGCGAAGGATCGGCGCCGCCCGGCCAGCCCGGTGCTGGCACCAAGCTGCGCGAGTATCCAGTCCCGCTCCCGCTCCAGGACGGCGACGCCGGCCGCGTCTCCGCGGTGCCCGGCCACGTCGATGGCCTCCGCGAGGTCGGCCACCCGTTGCCGATAGTTGCGCACGGCGGTCTGGTCGAGCAGCGCTTGGGCAGATCCAGCGTCGGCGGCGACCGCGCGACTAAGCGCTTCCACGCCCGCCACCAGCTCGATCGACGGGATCTCGACGCTGGGGTTGGCGGTGAGCACAGCCAAGTGCAGCATGCCCACCATGTGGTCGACGATCACCGATCGGGTCCCCAGCTCGACCCGCCACCTGCGTCCCTCCCGTACGCACACCACCGACCGCACGGCGGCACTCGACTCCACTACCGGTGCCAGCTCGCCGGCGGCGGCGCGCTGTGCCGCGGCGGACGCGGCGTCGTCGGGGCCACCACGGCGGTCGAGGGCCTCGGCGAAGCGGAGGCGAGAGAGCCGCACCGCGGGCCAGTGTCCGAGCGCGAGGTTGTGGTGTACCGCCTCGCGCAGATGCCCAATCGCGCGGTCGGGGTCGCCCATGGTCAGCGCGGCGACGCCGAGCGCGTGCTCGGTGGAGCCGAAGCAGGCCACGCCGAGGCTGGCCATCATCGGCAGGTGGGCGTAGGGCGCCAGCAGGCCGTGGACGCGGGCGGCCGCATGGCGGTTGTCCAGCAGGTACGCCGCCTCCGCGATGCCGTACATCGTGACCAGCCAGCTGGAGGAACGGGGCAGCCGGTCGAGGCCGGACCCGCGCAGTGACGCCAGCGCGTTCTCCGCCGTGCGGCGGTCACCGTCCAGCGCGGAGGCGACCGCGACGGCGCCGAGCAGAGAGTTGTCGACCGCGCTCAGCGTTGGCGCGCTGACCGTCGCCCTGATCGTCGGCAGCAGCTCCGGCAGGCGGCCCTGGTACCAGCGGATCGTCACGAGCTGGGCCACGTACCAGGCCGGTGCGTCCGCGTCACCGGCCTTGGTGCCCAGCTCGTAGCAGTGCTGGGCCAGTTGCTCCGCCTCCTCCAGGCGGCCGGCCCGGATGGCGAGCATGACCTCCACGGCGCTGACCACGAAGTCGGCGGCCAGGTGCGGCCCCTTGACGAGTAGCGCCCGCAGCTCGGCCAGCCGACGGCCGGCGTACCGGTCGCCGGCCAGCAACTTGTCGACGACCTGCCAGAGCAGGCCCATCACCGTCGGACCGCGTCGACCTGTGCGGGCCGCCTCGCCAACCAACTCCTCGGCCAGGCAGAGACGTGCGTGTGCGTGCTCGGGGCCGAGCAGGCAGTGGTGCGCGATGCTCAGCGCCTCGACTCGGGCGTCGAGGTCCGGCGAGGCCCGCACCTCGTCCAGCAATGCCAGGATCGTCGCCGATCGCCCCGCCCGGTAGTCGGCCTCGCCCGCCGCCCGTACACGCAGCCGCAACGCGAGGTCGCCCCACTTGTCCGGGTCGAGGCCCGCGCTGGCGACCAGCGCGCTCACCTGGGCCAGGCGGGCCTCGAAGAGTCCAGCGGCGACGGCCGTGCGGTGCTCGTGCACCCACAATCCGCCGCTCCCGAGGACAGCACCCGCCATGACCGCGACGTCACCGCTCTGCTCTGCCTCCACAAAGGCCGCGTCGAACCAGCGACGCGCGTTTGCCAGGTCGCCGTCGTCCTCCAATGCACGACGACCGCACGCCGACAACGACTCGGCCCACCCATGCCCCGCATGATCATTCGTCTCGAGAATCACCTGACACGGTCCCCCATACCGGTCCTACGCCGGGGTCGCCGACCAGGTTCATTGCGCGCTCAAATAGTCTCAATCACTGAGACCGACCATCGGTTCGTCGAAGGGCCGGCGGAGTTACCACGGGATGACGCCGTCGTCGTTGAAGAATGAGCCGGTCGGGCCGCCGTCGGGCAGTGTGGCGAGCCGGATCGCAGTGGCCGCGGCCGCCCGCGGAGGCCGGCCCTGGAGTGCGCACGCCGCCATCCCCCTGACCGACGCACCGCACGTCACCACGGTGCTCGCCTGGCCCCCGCACACCCGCTCGCGGGCCGTCGCAGGGCTCGTCCGCACGGCAGCCCAGCTGTAGGAAGGACACACTAAGTCTCGCCTGAATGTTCACAGCGGGGGCATGATCGTTTGCTAGTCGATCATGAAGGGTTCACAGAGCGTGATTTACGGTCTGCGAATGGAACGTCGAATGTTCATTAAATCTGTCGCGGTGGCGTCGGTGGGCGTCGGGGTATTCGGTCCCGACTTCATGAAGCAGGCCCTCGCCGCTCCCGCAGTGCCGGGTCCCGGCCCATATGGCCCATTGCTGCCTGTTCCTGATGCCAATGGCCTCTACCTGCCCGCTGGCTTCGCCAGCCGCATCGTCGGCGTCGCGGGTCAGGTCGTCCAGGGCACGTCGTACCCCTGGCATCCCGCGCCCGACGGCGGCGCGGTCTTCGCCCATGCCGACGGTTCGTGGACGTACTGCTCCAACAGCGAGGTCGGCGACGGCGGCGCCGGGTCGATCACCTTCGCGGCCGACGGGGCGATCATCGGGGCCCGCCGGATTCTCAGCGACACCAGCGGAAACTGCGCTGGCGGCCGCTCGACGTGGGGTACCTGGCTGTCGTGCGAGGAGCGGGACGGCGGCTACGTCTGGGATTGCGAGCCGCTGGGTGCCCGCCCGGGCATCCGTCTTGACGCCCTCGGCCAGCGCGTCCACGAGGCGGCCGCTGTCGACTCGGTCGGAAAGTGGATTTACACCACCGAGGACGACGGAGACAGCCGCTTCTACCGCTTCACCCCCAACGAGTGGAGCGGCGTTCGTCCCAACTTCGAGGCTGGCGGCGTGCTCGAGGCGCTGTCGGCTGACCTCGACGCCGCGGTCAACGGCCCGGCGCCGGTGACGTGGGTGCCGGTGACCGACCTGACGGAGGGCTACCGGGGCGCCGACAGCTCGTCCTTCGACCGGGGTGAGGGTTGCTGGATCCACGGCCAGACCGTCTACTTCTGCACCACGGGCGACGCTCGCGTGTGGGCGTTCGACGGGGTCACCCAGACCCTCGAGCTGGTGTATCTCGGTGGCACCGGAGCCCTCCAGGACCCCGACAACATCACCGTCCACCCGGTGAGCGGTGACCTGTTCGCCGCCGAGGACGCCGGCAACCTCGAACTCGTGTTCATCGGCGAGCGTGACGACGAATCCGGGATACGTGAGGTGACTCCGTTCCTGCGCCTGGCCACTCCCCTCGGCGGCGGCAGCGAGATCGCCGGCCCGGCGTTCAGCCCCGACGGCACCCGGCTCTACTTCAGCTCGCAGCGCGGCCGCGTGGGCAACGCCGGCGGCGGTGGCGACGGCGTGACCTACGAGATCATCGGGCCGTTCCGGGGCACCGACGGCCCCACCGCGCCGCCTCCGCCCGGTGTGCCGGTCGTGGTGGTGCCGTTCGAGTCGACGTGGCGGATCCTCGACGACGGCTCCAACCAGACCCCCGGGTTCGCGGCTTCCAACTTCGACGACTCGGCGTGGAAGCAGCAGGCGGTCGTGGCCGGCCTGGTGCTCGGCTACGGCGACGGCGACGTCGTGCAGCCCCCGCTGTCGTACGGCCCGGACGCCGACAACAAGCACATCACCACGTACTTCCGGCAGAGCTTCGAGGTCGCCGACCCGAACAAGTTCGGCCACCTCATCCTCACGCTGGTGCGCGATGACGGTGCGGCCATCTACCTCAACGGCGTCGAGGTCTGGCGCGACAACGTGGGCGACGGTCCGCTGACCCACACCACCCTGGCCCCGGTGAACACGCCCGACGAACGGACCGAGTTCGTCAAGCGCGTGGCCAACACCCTCGTCGCCGGTACCAACGTGCTCGCTGTCGAGCTGCACCAGACCGACCCGGGCAGCTCGGACCTCGGGTTCAAGCTGGCGCTGTACGCGTCGGAGGAGCCGCTGCCGCCCGAGCCGGTGACCATCGTGCCGTTCGAGTCGACGTGGCGGATCCTCGACGACGGCTCCAACCAGACCCCGGGTTCGCCGCTTCCAACTTCGACGACTCGGCGTGGAAGCAGCAGACCATCACGGCCGGCCTGGTGCTCGGCTACGGCGACAGCGACGTCGTGCAGCCCCCGGTGTCGTTCGGCCCGAGTTCCGGCAACAAGTACATCACCACCTACTTCCGGCAGAGCTTCCAGATCGCCGACCCGGCGGCGCTGACCGACCTCCAGCTGCAACTCGTGCGCGACGACGGCGCGGTGGTCTACCTCAACGGCGTCGAGGTGTGGCGCGACAACATCCCGACAGGTCCGCTCACCCATACGACGCTGGCCGCCGACGCCGGCGACGAGCGCCTCGTGCACACCTTCGACCTGCCCACCAACACGCTGGTGGCCGGCACCAACGTGCTCGCCGTCGAGGTGCACCAGACCTCGTCGGGTAGCTCGGACATGGGCTTCAAGCTGGCGTTCGTCGGCATGCCGGCGATCAAGAGGTTCAAGACCGCCGTGCCGCTCATCGTGTCGACGCACAAGAACGGCATCAAGCCGGGTGCGAAGCTGACGGTGGAGGAGGGCACCTGGAGCCCCGATCCCGAGTTCTCGTACCAGTGGCTCAGCGACGGGAAGCCGATCGAGGGGGCGACCGCCGAGCAGTTCCACCTCACCGGCAACTACAAGGGCAAGACGATCACCGTACGGGTGACCGGTCAGCTCAAGGGGTACGAGCCCGCGACCGTCGAGTCGAAGGCAGTCAGCATCCACTAGTTGGTTGGCCTTGGCGTCATGTCGCGGATAAAGATCCAAAACCAAAGGGATTGAGCTACCGCGACGTTTGTCGTGGTCCGGACCGTCGCTCCCGCGGCCTCACCCTCCGCGGTTGGCAAGCTCACCCCGGGGGTCGCGGTCGGCCGACCGCGACCCCCGCTGCCGGGTCCGCGCTTCAAGCCCGGCCTGACCTGGCTCGGCGCTTGGGCGGGGGTTTGGGCTTGGACCGCGGACCTGGCAGCGGAGGTCGGGGAACTCGGCGAGCGCCAGCGAGCCGCCGGCCTGCGCGGTGCCCGCGGGAGCATACGGTCAGCGACTGACGCGGACCGGGGCAAATAGCCCGTCTCAAGAGAATTTGACCCCGACCCTGAAGATCTCTAGCCGGCGTGGGGTAGGCCGAGGTCGCTGAGAACGGCGGTTATCCGGGCGGTCTCGGCCTCCACGAATTCGCCAAAGGCGTCGCCGACGAGGTAGGCGTCGGCCCAGCCGTTGCGGGAAAGGCAGTCTTGCCACGGGCGCGAGCCGTGTAGGCGCTCGACCGTGCCCCGCAGCGTGTCGCGGGCCGGCGCCGCCAGGCCGGGCGGGGCGACGAGCCCGCGCCAGTTGGTGAAGACCACGTCGGCGCCCGCCTCGCGGAGGGTGGGCGCCGCCACTCCTGGTACCCGCGCCGGGCTTGTCACCGCCAGCACCCGCAGCTGCCCCGAGCGCACCTGGTCGGCGGTCTCGCCCAGCCCGGAGACGCCGAACGCCACCTCGCCCCGGAAGACCGCCGCGAGCAGGTCGCCGCCGCCGTCGAAGCTGGCGTACCGGACCCGCGACGGCGCGATGCCGACGCCTTTCGCGGTCAGCATGAGCGCCAGGTGGTCCGGGCCGGCTGGGCTGGAGCCGCCGCCGGCGACCATCGCGCCCGGGTCGGCCCGCCAGGCGGCGACGAGGTCGGCGAAGGAGCGGTACGGTGCGGGCCGCGGCACCACCACGAGCGCGGGCTCCTCGATGAGCCGGGCCACCGGCGTTGTCTGGCCGAGCGTCGCCCGCGCCCGCTCGGTCAACTGCGCGCCGACCACGCCGAGGCCCATGAGCATCAGCAGGTCGCCGTTGCCCCGCTCGTACACCAGCCGCTGCAGGCCGACCGTGCCGCTCGCGCCGGGCAGGTTGAACACTTCCGGATCGCGGACGAGCCCAGCCGCGTCCAGCGCCTGCGCGACAGTGCGGGCGGTGAGGTCGTAACCGCTGCCGGGCGCGTTGGGCACCATGATCCGCAGGTCAGTGGGGCCGGACCGCCGGCTGCCACAGCCGCCCACCGCCAGTGCGGCGCCAGCGGCCAGCAGCGTGCGGCGCCGCATCTGGTACCCCCTTGCCCTCGTGCCCTTTAGGCAGTTTGCTATTTCCACCATGTTTCGCACCAGCCTGTTCCGGCGGCCGTGGCGGCTCTCGCTCGCCCGGCAGTTCCTGCTGCTCCAGCTCGGCATCGTGCTGCTGGTGGTCGGCGCGGTCGCGGCCGTCTCGGTGGCACAGGCAGACGCCCGCTTCCGGTCCGGCGAGGGGCGACAGTTGCGGTCCGTCGCCGAGACGGTGGCGGCAAACGCGACGGTACGGCAGGAGCTGGCTGAGCCGGCGGTCAACTTCGAACGCCTCTCGACCGAGGCGGAAACGGCCCGCAGCGTCTCGGGCGCCTCGTTCGTGCTGATCGCCGACGCGACCGGGACGCTGCTCACCGGCCTCGACCGCAGCGGCCCGGTGCCGTTGGGCGCGAGCACGGTCCGGTCCGGCAAGTCCTGGGTCGGCGTGGTCGGTGACGCGCTGGTCGCCCACGTGCCGGTACTCGACGAGAGGCGCGAGCTGGTCGGTTTGGTCGTCGTGGGCCTTGAGTACCCCACGTGGCCCGAGCAGCTCGCCGACGCCGCCACCGACCTGCTCACCTACCTGCTGCTCGGTGCCGCGCTCGGGGTGCTCGGGTCGTGGCTGCTGGCCCGCTGGGTCAAGCGGCAGACGCTGGGGCTGGAGCCACGCGAGATCACCGGCCTGGTCGAGCAGCGCGAGGCGATGCTGCACGGCATTCGCGAGGGTGTGCTGGGTAGCGACGCCGCCGATCGGGTCACGCTCGTCAACGACGAGGCGATCCGCCTGCTGGACCTGCCCGAGGACGCGGTCGGCCGGTCGCTGCACGCGCTCAAGCTGGAGCCCCGGCTGCTCGACGTGCTGACCGGAAAGGCCGCCGGCGCCGACCAGATCGGCCTGCGCGCGGGGCGGGTGCTGGTGCTCAACCGGATGCCGGTGATGGTCCGTGGCCGGGAGGTCGGCTCGGTGACCACGCTGCGCGATCGCACCGAGCTCACCGCGCTCCAGCATGAGCTCGACCTCAGCCGGCACACCACAGACACGCTGCGGGCGCAGGCACACGAGTTCACCAACCGGCTGCACACGATCGCGGGGCTGATCGAGCTGGGCGAGTTCGACGAGGTCACCCGGTACATCAACCGGGCAAGCCGGGCACTGGCCGAGCTGACCAGCGACGTCACCTCGCGGGTACCTGATCCGGCGCTCGCCGCCCTGCTGATCGCGAAGGCGAGCCTCGCCGCCGAGCAGGGCATCCGGTTCACCGTGTCGGCGCGGTCGGCACTCCCCGAGATCGACGAGGCGCTCTCCGCCGACCTCGTCACGGTGGTCGGCAACCTTCTCGACAACGCGTACGACGCGGTCGGCACCGGCACGGCACCGGCATGGGTCGAGGTGGAGGTGACCACGGAAGGTGAGGAGGTGCTGGTCGTGGTCCGCGACTCCGGGCCGGGGATCGAGCCGGAGCTGGCCCGCGGGGTCTTCGCGCAGGGGTACACGACCAAGGCGGCGCACCAAGGCCTCGGGCTCGCCCTGATCCAGCTGGTCTGCACGCGGCGCGGCGGCTCGGTCGCCGTGGCCGGGTCGACGTTCACCGCCCGCCTTCCTCGGGCCACGACGCGGGCGGTCGCGCGGTGAGCGGGGACGGCGGCGTCCGGGTGCTGGTCGTCGACGACGACTTCATGGTGGCGAAGGTGCATGCCGGTTTCGTCTCCCGGGTGCCGGGTTTCCACGTGGTCGGCAGCGCGCACACCGGTGCCGAGGCGCTCACCGAGGTCTCCAGGCTGCGCCCCGATCTGGTCCTGCTCGACATCTACCTGCCCGACATGTCGGGCCTGGACGTCCTCCGCGGCCTCCGCGACGGTCCGAGCGAAGCCGACGTGATGGCCGTGACCGCGGCCCGCGACGTCGACACGGTCCGCACCGCGCTGCGCGGCGGTGTCGTGCACTACCTGATCAAGCCGTTCACGTTCGAGACGCTGCGCGAGCACCTCGAGCGGTACACCGCTGCCCACCGCCACCTCGCGGCCAGCGGCGAGGTTGCGCAGCACGACATCGACCGGCTCTTCGGTGCGTTGCGCCCGGCCCAGGTCAGCCTTCCCAAAGGACTCACGCCGCCGACGGCCGCGCTGGTCGAGCGGGTGCTGCGCGACTGCGCCGCCGACCTGTCCGCCGCCGAGTGCGCCGAGCGGGCCGGGTTGTCCCGGGTGGGCACGCGCCGCTACCTGGAGTACTTCGTGGCCGCGGGCAAGGCCGAGGTCCGGTTGCGGTACGGCGGCACCGGCCGCCCGGAGCGCCGATACCAGTGGCTCGCCGCGCCGTGACGGCCGGCGCGGTCAGTCGTCCTCGCCGAGCGCGACCTTCGCCGGCACCCGGTCCGCCTTGCCTCTGGCCAGCAGCCGCGGGACGTACGGCACCACGAGCGCCAGCACCGCGAGGCTGAGCAGCACCACCGTCAGCGGCCGGCTCACGAAGACGCCAAAATCACCATTCGCAAGGCTCAGTGCCCGCCGGAACTGTTCCTCCATCATCGGCCCCAGAATCAGCCCGAGGATCACCGGGGCGATCGGGAAGTCGTACCGGCGCATGAAGAAGCCGATCACCCCGATCGCGTACGCGAGCAGCACCTGGAACACGCTGCCCGACACCGCGTACACGCCAAGCGTCGCGAACACGAGAATCGCCGAGTACAGCACCGGGCGCGGGATCTGGAGCACCTTGACCCACAGCCGGATCAGCGGCAGGTTGAGCAGGAGCAGCAGCACGTTGCCCAGGTACAGCGAGGCGATCAGCGCCCACACCAACGTGCCCCCTCGTCGAAGAGGTCGGGTCCGGGCTGCACATTGAAGATCTGGAACGCCGCCAGCATCACCGCCGCGGTCGCGGACGTGGGGATGCCGAGCGTGAGCAGCGGCACCAGCACGCCGGAGAAGGACGCGTTGTTCGCCGCCTCCGGACCAGCCACGCCCTCGATAGCACCGCTGCCGAACTCGTCGCGATGCTTGGACCGCTTGGCTTCGTATGTGTACGACAGGAACGTGGGCAGCTCCGCCCCGCCCGACGGAAGCGCGCCGAACGGGAAGCCCAGCGCGGTGCCGCGCAGCCACGGGCGCCAGGAGCGGCGCCAGTCGTCGCGGGTGAGCCAGGCGAAGCCACGGGCCGGCTCGAGTGGTGCCACTGTGGACGGTACGTCGTGCGGCCGGCTCGCCAGATAGAGCGTCTCGCCGATCGCGAAGAGGCCGACGATGACCACCACGATGTTGACGCCGTCGAGCAGGTTGACCGACCCGAACGTGAACCTCGCCTGACCGGTCAGTGAGTCGATGCCGACCAGCCCGAGGAAGAGGCCGAGCGTGAGCGAGAGCAACCCGCGGACCATCGAGCGACCGACAAGCGCGGTCACCGCGACCATCGCCAGCACGGCCAGCGCGAAGTAGTCCGCCGCACGGAACATCACCGCGAAGCGCGCCATCGGCGCCGCGAGCAGGCTCAGCAGGACCGTCGAGATGGTACCGGCCACAAAGGACCCGATCGCCGCCGTCGCGAGCGCCGCCCGCGCCCGGCCTCGGCGGGCCATCTGGTACCCCTCGATGGAGGTCGCCACCGACGCGGACTCGCCGGGCGTGTTGAGCAGGATCGAGGTGGTGGAGCCGCCGTACATGGCGCCGGCGTAGATGCCCGCGAACATGATCAGCGCCCCGGTCGGCGAGTCCAGGTTGAACGTCAGCGGCAGCAGCAGCGCGATCGTCAGCGCCGGCCCGATGCCGGGCAGCACGCCCACAAGCGTGCCGACGGTGACCCCGATGATCGCGAAAAGCAGGTTCTCCGGGGTGAGCACGGCCGCGAAGCCGTCGAGCAGCACGTTCACAGCGGCAGCACCCCCGCCGGCAGCTGGATGTCCAGAAACCGGGTGAACGCCACGTAGATGACCAGCGAAAGCGCCAGCGCCACCACCGCGTCCCGCAGGATCACCTCGCGCCACGGGCGGTCCCCGAGCAGCCGCGCGGCGGCCACGAAGAAGACCGCGGTCGCCGGCACGTAACCGACCACTGTGTACTCGAGCACCAGCGCGTACCCGACCAACGCGGCCATCAGTGCCGCCGGCACGAACCAGGACGCCCGCGGCGCGCGCTCTCCGCGCTCCCCCGCCGCCGCCTTGGCGGTCCAGCTCTGGATGAGGTACGTCGCACCGAGTACCACCCAGCCGGAGGTGACGATGAGCGGGGCGAGCCACGGGCCGTCCACTGTGACGCCGTGCTGGGCGGCATCCCCGATCGCCCGCACCAGAAGGCCCGCCCCGGCGAGCAGTACGACGACCGCGGCGATTCGCGGCCCGAGCGCCCGCCCCAAGGGGACGGTGCCGGGCACCGTCCCCTGTGGACGCTCGTCGGCGACGGTGCTCATGAGCCGGCGAGCCCGATCTCGGTGAGCACCCCGGTGATCCGGGTGTTCTCCGCGTCGAGGAAGGACTTCGCCTCGTCGCCGCTCTTGTAGAAGTCGTCCCAGCCCTGCTGGGTCAGCGCGTCCTTCCACGCGGGCGACGAGTGCAGCTTGTCCACCATGGACACGACCGCGTCCCGCTGCGCCCCGCTCAGCCCCGGCGGCGCGACGATCCCCCGCCAGTTCATCAGCTCGACCTCGAAGCCGGCCTCCTTGATGGTCGGCGCCGGCGTACCGGCACCCGCGTCCACACCGGACGCACCCGAGACCGCGAGCGCGCGCAACTGGCCCGACTTCACCAGCTCCTTGAACTCGCTCACGCTGGACACGCCCACCCCGAGGTCACCGGAGAGCAGAGCAGCCTTCGTCTCGCCACCGCCGGAGTAGGGGATGTACTTGGCCTGCTTCGGATCCACTCCCGCCGCCTTGGCCAAGAGCCCGACGAGGATCTGGTCCGTACCGCCGGCCGAACCCCCACCCCACTTGATGGCGGTCGGGTTCGCCTTGAAGTCGTTCACCAGGTCCGCGAGCGTCTGGTACTTGGAAGCCTTCGGCACCACGATGACCTCCGCCTCGGCGGTGAGCGTGGCGATCGGCGTGGTCTGGGTCAGGTTGACCGCCGACTTGTTGGTCACCACCCCGCCGACCATTACCAGCCCGGTGATCATCAGCCGGTGCGGATCGGCGTTGTGCTTGCTCACAAGCTGCGCCAGCCCGACCGTCCCCGCCGCGCCCGTGACGTTGTCCACCTCCACGGACTCTGTGGTGACACCGCCGTCCTTCAGCGCCTTCTGCAACGTACGGGCGGTCAGATCCCAGCCCCCGCCGGGCGCGGCCGGCGCCATGATGCGGATCGTGCTGGTCGGGTAATCCACCTGCTCCGCCGAGGCACCCACATCATTGCCGCCCTCGGCACAAGCGGCCGCACCGAGCATCAACGGAAGTAAACTGGCCAATCCGAGCGCGCCGGCCCGCAGCCGGGCACGCGAAGCTGTCGTCATCACCGCGGTCGCTCCTGTCCGAAGCCGCGCGTCATGGGGTCGCGCGTGCTACGGGCATCCTCCGAGAGGGCGTGACCCCCGTCACCGTTGTGAACAGAGAGTGCCTTTTGGTCCTTTTGGCCACAGCCTCGGTGCGGCGTCTAGGCGAAGCTCACTGCACCCTAGCCCGAGTCAGTCTCCCGGCTTCGTGCCGTGATCACGCCGGCACGAGCATCCCCCGCGCGCCCGGCTCCATGATCGTCGGCATGACGAAGCACCGCCCCACCACCGCTCGTGTCGCCACCGTCGCCGCCGCCGTCGTGCTCGGCGGCTTCACCCTCGGCTGCGGTTTCGTACAGAACGCCGTCGACACCGCCCAAACCCTCGGCGAGTTCTCCGACCGACTCGGCAAGTCGGCCGAGCTGACCTACACCGCCGAGTACAAGACCAACGACGCGAGCGTCACCTTCGTACAGCAGCCGCCGAACTCAGCGGTCCTCAGCACCGACAGCCGGCTGATCTTCACCCCCAAGGCGATGATCATGTGTGACAAGGGCGAGTGCCAGCAGGCCCCCAACACCGCGGCCGTGGCCGGACCCGACGACGCCAACCTCGTCGCGGCGGTCGGCGGCGCTGGCTTCCTCACCCCGGAGCTCGCGCTCGGCCTCGTCGCGGCCGCCGCGATCGTGCCCGGCACCGACGTCAGCACCAGCGAGCGCGAGATCGCCGGCCAGAATTCGCTCTGCGCCGACGTCGACGGCATCGAGGACCCACAGGCCGGCGCCCAGTCCGGCGACATGAAGTCGTTCTCCGTCTGCGTGACCGACACCGGGCTACTCTCCTCGTTCAGCGGCGAGACACACGGCGGCGAGAAGACGGCGATCGAGATGGTCTCCTACTCCGACCAGGTCGACCCGGCAGCCTTCGCCCCGCCCAAGGGCGCGAAGGTCGTCGAGGTCACCGACCTCACCGCGCAGGCCTTCGCTGACGCGACAGCCGGCAAGTGAGTCTTCGCGCTCCACAGATGCTGCTATCTTCGCCCCGCTGATCGTCGCTGGACCGAGGGTTGGAGGGTAGTTGTGGCTGAGGTGGCGTTACGGCCGGTCGATGACTCCGACCTCGATGCCTTGTTCGAGCAGATGCGCGATCCCGAGTCGGTCCGGATGGCTGCCTTCACGGCCGAAAATCCCGATGATCGCCCCGCATTCGATGCCCACATGGCGAAGATCCGGACGTCGCCCGACGTGACCACCCGCGCGGTCACCGTCGACGGACGGCTCGCCGGCAGCATCGCCAGCTTCGTCGTTGACGGCGATACCGAGGTCACGTACTGGATCGACAGGTCCTTCTGGGGACAGGGCATCGCCAGCCAAGCGCTCGCCCTGCTCCTGGAATCGGTTCACGTGCGGCCCCTGTTCGCCCGCGCCGCGAGCGACAATGCCAGATCGCTCAAGGTGCTGCGGAGGGCAGGATTCGCGACCGTAGGCACCGCGATCTCATTTGCCAACGGGCGAAACAAGGAGATCGAGGAAACGATCCTGCGCCTCGACAAGCCCGCGAAGACCACCCCATCCGACGCGCCGAGCGGCGAAAGTCAGACTTACTGACCCAGAATGGGAGCTACCGCGATGTCCGCTGTGGTCCAGACCGCTGCTCCCGCGGCCTCACCCACCGCTGTGCACAACCGACCAAACTCATCGCCCCGCCAAGGCGACCACCTGGTCGCCCCATGGCCGAACCCCGATCGTCCACGCCACTACCCAAGCACCGTCCACGAGGGCGTCCATCGCCTTCACCACGCATCAACCCAGCACCGTGACCATCAGGTCCGGTGGTGGTAGAGATTGCGGCGGGGATCTTGTCGCGGGTCGACGTAGGCGGGTGGGATGAACTCCGGCCTGCCGTCCTCGGCGCGGAGCCGGACGGTCCAGTGTCCACGGTGGATGATGCGGTGGTGGTAGCCGCACAACAGCACGCTGTTGTGCAAGCTGGTAGGTCCGCCGTCGGCCCACGAGCGGATGTGGTGCCCGTCGCACCAGCGCGGCGGTCGGTCACAGCCGGGGAAGGCGCATCCCCGGTCGCGTAGCTCCAGCGCCCGCCGTAGCGACCCGGTGATGAGCCGCCGGGTGCGGCCTAGGTCCAGGACTTGCCCGTCGCCGTCGAGCACCGCCGGAATGATCTGTGCGTCGCAGGCCAGCTGGCGGACCTGGGTGGGGCTGAGCCGCCCACCGGTGTCCAACACGCCGATGCCGAACTGCTGCTCTAGCAGTTCGAACGGAACGGTGACCATCACGTGTGGCCGCTGCCCACCGTTGTCCGGCAACCGCTCGGTCCGGGTGGCCAGGTCGCACACCTCTACCAACGCGTCAGCTCGGCGCTGTCCGGGGGTGCGTGGTTCGTCGTTGTCGTGGCGGGGCGCGCACAGCGGGTCGAGGGCGGCGTTGACGGTCGCCGCGCCGGCCTCGTCCAGCCAGCCGGTGACCCGGACGCGTCCGTCGCCGAGACGGGTGAGCTGGAACGCCCGCGTCTGCCACGCCCGGGCCTCCTGCCGCTGCAACGCGGCGGCATCACGGGCGTCGGCGATCTCGGGAGCGACGTGGGCGAGGATCCGCCCGCCGGCCTTGCGCAAGATGGTGGGCTCGAACTGCTCGGCCTGACCGATCAGCACCGCCTCCGCCTCATCCACCAGATCGGCGCCGAGGTCGGCGGGAAGATCCCGGACCGCGGCGGCGATAACGGCGGCCTGCTCAGCGTTGACCACACCCGCGACCAGGGCGGTGTCGAGGGCGGCCCGCTCGTCAACCGCTCTCGCCAGGTCGGCCAGCCGTTTCGCGGCGTGGATGCTGATCCGGTGACGCTCCCGCAACCACACCGCCGTGCTGGAGGCGTGCTGCGCGATCGGCAGGCCGCGACCGTCGATCTCCCGAAGCAGATGCAACTGCGCTGCGGTAAGCGTTTGCAACGCTTGGTGGATGCTGTCCAGGGAATCGACAAGCTCGTCATCACTCAATGTCCAGACCGACGCGGTAGCGCATTTACTGGCTACCTCGCGCAGCTGCTCTAACGCCTCCCTGGACACTCGCTAATTGTTTCGCATCAACTCCAAGACCACCAGTTATATTCGTCGATCTAGGGATATTCGATTTGGCAATCTTGCGAGGTTTCGAATGTGGGAGCGTCGGTGCGAAATGGCCGTCACAATGAGGACCCCAGTAGGTCCGGGATCCTGCTCACATTTCGGTGGTCGGCCTGGCTTCTGGCCCTTGGGCAGCAACACCTCCAGCACCGGCCCCGCGCGCTGTCAACCAGCCGCCGCATGACCGGGCCCGGCAGGCGCGCCCAGGGTGGGCTTGGACCGCGGACCCGGCAGCGGAGGTCGGGGATCTCGGCGAGCGCCAGCGAGCCGCCGACCGCAGCGGTGCCCGCGGGAGCATACGGTCCGCCACTGACGCGGACCGGGGCAAATATCCATCTCAAGAAAGGCGATCAGAGGACCAGGCCGGCCTGCTGGCCGCCCCGGCTGAACAGGTATCCGCGGATCCGGTCCATCGCCGCTTGATAGGTTTTCCGCCGGCTCTGCGGAATCTTGGGGTCGGCGAGTGCGCGGGAAAGCTCGACCAAGCGGATATCCGGTTCTAGGTCGACCCAGGTAGGGATCGCCTCAATCTTCGTCACCTTCCACCGCTTCGGGGCCTGCTCGGTGAAGGTGGCGCGGGCCATGATCCCTTCGCGGTTGCCGTTGATGGGCTTTTCATGCCGGGCGAGTTCGTTGCCCATCCCGTAGACCACCCACTTGCCGCCGATCTGCTCGATCGGTTGCACGACGTGCGCGTGGTGCCCAAGGATCAGATCGATGTCCGGGGAGGCGATCAGCGTCCGGGCCAAGCTCTGCTGATCGGCGTCGGGCTCGTGTTGGTACTCGGTGCCCCAGTGCAGGCTGAGCACGACGATCTCGGCACCGGCGGCACGCGCCCGCTTCGCCATGTCGATGACCCTGGCCGGTTCGATCTTGTTGGCCAGCCATTCCTTGCCCGGCGGTCGGCTCAGCCCGTTGAAGTGCGAGGTGTACGCCAGATGGGCCACCTTGACACCCTGGACCGTGTACAGCAGCGGGGTGTTCGCCTGCTCAGCGCTGCGGGAGGTGCCGGTGTGGCCGAGCTTCGCCGCTTCGAACGCCTCGATCGTCCGGACCACGCCCGCCTCGCCCTTGTCGATCGAGTGGTTGGAGGCCGTGGAGCAGCCGTCGTATCCGGCCTGCTTCACACCCTGTAGCACCTGGGGAGGCGTGCTGAAGGTCGGGAACCCCTCGAACGGCCCGGCGGGACCGGCGAGCGGCGTTTCCAGGTGGCAGAGCGCCAGGTCGGCGCCGGAAATGGTTTGGCTCACCTGCTGGAACATCGGGAAGAAGTCGAATCCATCGGTGGTGGAGTCGCGCTGCGCCTGTTGCCATACCGGTGGGTGGACGAGCAGGTCACCGGCGCCGAGGACGGTGAGTGTCCGGTCGCGGGCTGGCGCGCTCGTCGCCGGTGTCGGTGTCGGACCAACCCATTCGACCGCCCCCTGTCGTCGGGGAGCGCCGGCGGCGCCGAGCGCGGAAAGACCAGCCAGGCGGCGCCGGAGGCAACGAGCGCGACGCCGGCGACCAGCGCCACGGCGACAAGCTGGCCGCGGCGACGGCGGCTAAGGCGACGCTTACCATCCCATACGGGCACGGCGCAAGAATAAGGCTCAGGCACCCGCCTGCGGCACGGATCTTCAGGACGAGCAAGCGGGCCGGGCGCCCGTGGCGGACCAGGGCGCCCGACGGCTAGGGCGAGGCGGTCAGAGTGGGGGGAGGACTTGGGCCACCCGGGTCGCCATCGCTTGGTACCCCGGGGCGTTGGGGTGGAACGAGTCGGCCAGCGGTGAGGTGAGGCCGTTAGCCCATACACCGCTGGCGCTACAGAGCCGGTGGCCGCGGAAGAGCTCCAGCCCGTTGACGTAAACGACACGGGAGTCGCCCGTGGCCACGACGGCGTCCCGGATCATCCGGTCGGTCTGGACGGTCGCGGCGTAGATCGCTCTCCGTTCGCTTTCGATGAGGTTGCTGCCCAGGTCCGGGCAACGGTCCTGGGCCGGCGGCGGGTCCGCGGAGTCGTCGGGGTTGGGCACGACGGCCGGGTAGCTCAGCACCATGAGTTTGCCGCTGGGGTGCATCTCCGCCCTGATCTGCCGGTACAGGGCCGTGAGCTGGACCTGTACCTGGGAAAGCTCT
Source organism: Phytohabitans flavus (assembly GCF_011764545.1). Classification (GTDB taxonomy): domain Bacteria; phylum Actinomycetota; class Actinomycetes; order Mycobacteriales; family Micromonosporaceae; genus Phytohabitans; species Phytohabitans flavus. The sequence goes on from NZ_AP022870.1 coordinate 4,997,318, forward strand.
TGTGGGGTGACCAACGGTCCCCCTCCGGAGCAGTCGGCGCCCAGATAGCAGCCGGTGAGCTTGGCCGCGAAGCCGAGGTCGTTGCCGCCGATGGTCAGCGTGACGAGCCGGGTGTGCGGCTGTATCGCGTCCAGCTGGGGTGGCACGCCGGGGTGCTGGCTCGCGTACAGGTCGATGGTCTTCGCGCCATGACACGCCGCCAGGGTGGGCCGGTCCACCGGCAGTCCCGGCAGGAGTGTCCCCGTGATGAGGTTGGAGAAGGTCGCGGGCGACCGCCGGCACAACGCGTCGGAGTACGGTGGCGCGCCGGTGCCTGAGGAGTACGAGTCACCCAGTGCGACATGCCGGATCACCGGGGGCTGAAGCCCGGTCCCGAACGGCCCGGTGCCCACCACGATGTGCAGCAGGTCCGTGCCGAGACCCTCGCACAGCAGGTAGCGCAACCCTGGAATGGGGAAGCAGCCGCCCCAGTAGACCCCGATCGGAGCCAACAGGTACAGCTCGAAGGCGATCTCCACGTTGCGGCCGCCGTCGAAGAGCTCAGCGGGGATGCCGACGCCGCCCGAGCTCGCGCCGTAGTAGGTCTGCCCGTACGAGCGGGGCGCCGAGGTATAGAGCAACTGGCCGTCGAAGCGACCGCGGTCGATCACGCCGGTGGCGATGTAGGCCGCGTCGAGCCAGAAGTTGCAGCCGAACTCCGCCAGGTAGGAGACACTCGCCGCGTAGTTGGTCTGATTGGGGGTGCCGCTGACGGAGGTGCTCCGCGTGATCGCTTCGGTGCAGTACAGCCCGGTTGGCGGGTCGTCGGGCCCGGCCTGCGGCGACGCGCCCCGCAAGGTTGGCATGTCGGCCCTGCGGATCGCCGCGCGGGCCGCGCCGTCCGCCTTGAGCGTGGCGCCGGGACCCTTCGTGGCACCCGACAGCGCCTTGGGCTGAGTAGGGCTCAGCGGTGTCGCGAACGGCGTGATCTCTTTGGTGGTGCGGGGAAGGGTCACCGGGTCGGGTGTCTGGATTTCGGGCTGCCAACCTTCGCCCCGCGCGGCTGGTAGGGCCGCGGCGCCGTCACCGGCGGCCGGCGTCCCGGCCAGCGCGGGTTGTGCGCTGACGAGTAGCCCGCCGATGACCACAACCGCGGCGAGTAACCGCATACGCCGTCCTGGTGACACGGCTCTACGTGATGTCACTGCCCACCTCCTAGCATCATGTGATCGACGTATGACGATCAGCGAGAGGGATGCGCAGTCATGCAACCAATCGCCGACCAGACGAATACGACCCGTAGCCGATTCGTGTCCGAAGTTGCGCGATGACGCAGCCCAGTCACTTGGCGGGCTCGGGGGGCCGTGGTGCGATCGCCTGGAGCAGCGGTAGCGCCATGAGCAAGGCGGTCCCGGTCAGCGCGACCGTGACCCACACCGGCCCCAGCTCGCCGGCCGCGACGGCGAGGGCCGCCGCCGCGAGGGCCGGGCCGGCGGCGGCTCCGACGTTGAGTGCCGCGGTCGCGTACGAACCACCCATGGTCGGGGCACCCGCGGACTCGTAGAGCACGCGTGCGATCAAGGTGCTTCCCACGGCGAAGGCCAGGGCGCCCTGCGTGAAGACAAGGCCGAGCAGCGCCACGGGATGAGCAGCGAGGATCGCCAGCGCGACCCAGCCCAGCAGCAGCAAGGCTCCTCCCGCGGCGATGGTGAGGCCGGGACGCTGGTCGGAGAGGCGTCCCGCGACCGTGACGCCGATGAAGGATCCGACGCCGAAAAGCACCAGGGCCAGCGAGACCCACAGCTCGCCCAGACCGGCGGTAACGGTCACGATCGGTGCCAGGAAGGTGAAGGTGGCGAACGTGCCGGCATTGACCAGCGCGGCAAGCAGCATGGCCAGGACCAGCCTGGGCGAGGTGAGCTGGGCCAGCTCTGATCGCAGAGACGGGCCAGCGATCAGGCCGGACGATGCATTGACGGATCGATCGGGAATTCCTTTAGCGATACCGAAAGCGGCGGGAACGCAAAGCAGCGCGATCGCCCAAAAGGTCGCCCGCCAGCCCAGCGCTGTGCCGAGCAGCGCCCCAGCCGGCACACCGGCGACGGTGGCCACCGTCGTACCCGACAGCAGGACCGCCAGAGCCCGGCCCTTCTGATCCGCGGCCACGACCCTGGTCGCTGCGCTGAGCGCAACCGCCAGGAAGCCGGCGTTGGCCAAAGCAGCCACGACACGAGTGGCGAATAGGACGGAGAAGGTCGGGGTGATCGCGCCGACAACGTGACAGACAGCGAAGATGAGTACGCACGCGAGAAGTGCGGTCCGTGCTGGCCACCGGCGAGCAAGGGCGGCCAGGCCGGGTGCGCCGACGACCATACCGACCGCGAAGGCCGAGGTCAGCAGGCCGGCGGCCCCGACCGAGACGTCGAGGCTGGCGGCGATTTCCGGCACGAGGCCGGCAAGCATGAATTCCGAGGTGCCCATGGCGAAGACCGCCAGGGCAAGCAAGTAGAGCGCGAGAGGCATCCAGGACTCCGAGGCGAGAGAACGAACAGAAGACGTCTCGTCACCACGGCCAGACCCCAGGGCGCACCCAACAGACCGGCCCGCGCGGAAGCGACGGGCAGGGAGGGCTAGGAACTCAGATGTTCAGGGGCTGGCGGCGTGACCGAAAGCCCCCAAAGTGGATGCCTCAGGGCTCGACATAGCCCCACATTACTTAAAGGCCAGGCAATGATCCAATCTGTGTGGCGCGTCGCGCTGGAGCGGACTGTATGTCGCGGATAGGGATCTAAACCAGAGAGATTGGGTGGCTACCGCGATGTCCGCGGTGGTCCGGACCGTCGCTCCCGCGGCTCACATCTTCACTAGGCAATGAATCCGCAGCCGCCATTGTGGACGGAGCCGATGACCCCGAGGCCAGAAGGTCTCTAGGCCCGACTTTCGTGGTAGGTCCACATCTCGGCCATGCGGCCGTCCTTGACGCGCACCAGCCAGACCAGTTGGCGGGGCGAGCTAGGGGCTTGTGCTGCGCGGCCGGCCGCACCGACAACGGCGACGAGGTCGTCGTCGCCGACGATGGCGTCGATGTGGAAATGAAGGTCCGGGCGGGCTGCTCGCGTTGAAGGCTCAGCGCAGGGCAGTGTGGGCGTCGGTGAAGAAGCGGTCGCGGTCGTCGCCGTGGGCGATTGCCGCGTTGTAGACGGCGTCGATCGCGGCGGCCAGCGGATCGTCATTCGCCAGGGCTAGCAGGGCGGGGAACGCGGCGGCCTGCTGGAGCATCTCGGTGACGCTGTGTATGCCGAAGGTTTTTGAGTCTATGCGCAGCGGGACGGTGGTGTGCGGCACCTCGGGATCGGACAGAAGCCGGTGGAACGCGGGGGCGCCGCCCTGCTCGGTGAAGGATGGCGGCAATGGGTGGTCGGCCTCGGCGGCGGCGAGCACCTCGGCAATCCACCCGATCCCCTCAAGCCCGGCCACACGCATCGCGCGGCGGGCCGCCCAGCAGGCTGCCTCGCGCTGCCGGGCGGCGGGCAGCGCGTCGATGCGGTCGAGGATCGGGCGGTCCATCCGGGCCAGGGACTGTGCCTGGCTCAGGAGCCCACGGACACGATCCGACGGCGGTGGACCTCCCCACCGCTCGGCCTCGCGCTCGGCCCGCAGGCGGCGTGTCTTCTCGGCCTGCGCGGTCGCCTCGGCGGCCTGCCGACGCAACGTCTCCACCCACGGATACGGCCCGGCGGTGTCGAGCAGCTGGTCCCAGATCAGGCCCAGGGCGAAGGCGTGCCGGCCCAGCACTCCCTCGTGCCGCAGCGTGAAGCCGTCGGGGCCGGACGTCAGCCGTACCGTACTCGGCTCGTCGTCCGGCAGCGTGGCCAGCGGATGAGGGAAGATCGGCTCGTCGGCGGTGGCCCACGACCACCTCAGAGTCTCGCCGTCGACCCGCTCCAGCCGGACCTCCAGGTCGCCGGCGGGCAGCACTCCCACCGGGACCTCGACCGGCGCGGGCCGGTGGCGGACCACCGCCACCCGGGACAGGCCGGCGTCGTCCTCGTACGGGTCAAGTGGCAGCGGCGACAGCATGGCCGGACGGCCGGACGGCCGCGGTACAAGTGACAGCATCGCCCACTCGGCGGCCTTCGCCGGCTTCTGCTCCCAGTCGCGTCCCCCGGGTCGTCCAACACAGTGCGCCAAGGCGTCTCCTCCGACACCGCCCAGACATGCAGCTCATGCTGCTCGGGCGGGTCGTCGTCGGTGCGTACCGTCTCGTGCAGGCGGTGACGCGCGTGCACCCGCACCCGAATCAGCCCGGGCGGGACGGCGACGTCGGTGAGAGCCTCCGCCGTGCCGCCCATCAGGCCGATCACCGACAGCAGGCCGCTGGGACACCAGAGCGTCGCCTCACTGATCGCGTCCCAGCCGGCGTCGACATCCGCCGGAGGCCCGGGCAGGACACGGACGCGTGCCTCGATCCAGCCAGTGTGTATGCCGCAAAAACCGGTGAACTCATTCGGCCCGTTGACGTGCAGCAGGTCGTCGCCGAGGGCGTAGATCCCCACGCCGGACGCGCCCGGCACAGCGGTCACCTCGTATTGGCAGTGGCTGACGGACAGCCGCGCCCAATCGGTCACAAACGTCGACATCGGGTCCACTCAGGAATCCTACGACCGTCCTCATCGGACCCGCGCCGTAACCGGCTACCCCACTTCGCTGGTGCTGTCACGCTCGACGAGCTCGACCGTGAACCGCTCCCGATGTCCGGGCGTGACGGTGCCGGTGAGCAGCATTCGCGTAGCGGCGGTGGCCATCTCCTCGGTGGGCAGCCGCATCGTGGTCAGCGGCGGGTTGGTGCAGATCGCGACGACGTTGTCGTCGAAGCCAATGACGGACACATCCTCCGGTACCCGCCGGCCGGTGGCGGTGATCGCCTGTATCGCGCCGGCCGCCATCAGGTCGCAGGCGACGAACATGGCGTCGATGTCGGGGTGCTCGTCGAGTAGTCGCAGCGCCGCGGCGTGGCCGCCTTCGCGGGTGAAGCCGCCCGCGGTGCCGATGTCACGGAGCTTGAACGCGTTGATGGCACGCCGGTATCCGGAGCGCCGGGCGATGGAGCAGGTGTTGAGGTCCGGGCCATGGATAGCGGCGATCCGCCGCCGCCCAAGGCTGTGCAGGTGTCGCACAGCGGCATAGGCGCCGCCGGCGTTGTCAGCCTCGACCACGGGCACGGACGGCGCCGTGGGCACGAGGGACACCACTTTGCGGCTGCGGTGCTGGAGTTGGGTGGCGAGGTCCGGGGTGGCGTTGGCCAGGATCGCACCGACGGTGAGGTCCGCCGCGATCGTGTCGATCCTGCCTGCCGCGTCCTCCTCGGCGACCACCTGGATGCGCAGCTGGACGTTCACGGTTTCCAGGGCGGTCACCACCCCGGCGAGGACTCGGCTGTAATACGGGTGCGCGCCGAGGGCGAGGTCCGGATTGTCGATGACCGCGATCAGGTCGACGGTGCGCTGGCGGCCAGAGGCCAGCGCCCGCGCGGTCTCGTTGGGGCGGTAGCCCAGATCCGCGATGGCCTGAGTAACGCGTCGCCGGAGCAGGTCAGACGCTCCGGGCGCATCGTTGATAACCCGCGAGGCGGTAGCGCGGGATACACCCGCGACGCGCGCCACATCCTCGATCGTCGGTCTCGAGCCGCTCATGCCAACCACGCCTCCTGCGCCGCCGAGCCAACGGCGACACCCACCCCACGATAGGCGCGGGAGCGCTCTCACGAGAAGCGGGGGTTTGATCAGACCGCGGTGGCTGGGCGTCCGCACACGATCAACAGCGCGACGGCGGCGGACGCGAGTTCGTGCGCACCGGCTACTCGGCCGGGATCGGCAGCAACGCCCTTAAAGGCTATAGATCGCCACTCACGCTACCCCGGAAGACGGTTTCGGCGATCAAGTTCGATATCCAATTGAATCATGACGGTCATTATGATCGCCACTAAGGACGCCGACAGCCGCAGTGTAACAGCGACATCGCAGGCACCGGCGGTCGATCGCAAACCCGACACAGCAGGAATTGACGTCCTTGATTCATTGACAGCCGTCTTCGCATATCGATACGTTTCCGGTGTCGCGATGAACCACGGGGGCGCTCCAGTTTTCGATCCGGGAATCGAAACACTGGGAAGGATTTCATGCGAACGTCAATACGACTCCTGGCCCTGTCGGCCCTGATCCTGCCGGCGGTCCTCGCCGGCACGCCGGCGCAGGCCGACACCGACACCACGCCGGGCACGGCCGCACCGGCCAGTGTCGCGTCGATCGAGCGCAAGGCCGGATCCGGCTCGCAGGCCGCGGCGTACTGGACGGCCGAGCGGATGGCGGCGGCCACGCCGGCCGACGAGGTGGAGAAGACCGCCGGCCCGGTCACCCAGAGCCCCGCGCCGGAGCAGGTGCGGCGCTTCGCCGAGTCGGTGGCGCCGAAGGGCGGCAGCGGCTTCGGCACTCAGCTGAACGAGTCGATCACCGTGGGGAAGATCTTCTACACCAGCTCCACGGACGGTCTCGGCCACTACTGCTCGGCGAGCGTGGTGAACAGCCCGGCGCGCAACATGGTCTTCACCGCCGCGCACTGCGTGCACGACGGGCCGGGCCGAAACTGGCACACCGCAAACTGGATGTTCGTGCCGTCGTACCGCAACGGCGCACAGCCGTACGGCACCTGGGACTGGTCCACGCTCGCGGTGCCGAGCGGCTGGATCAGCACGCGCGAGCGGCAGTACGACGTGGCGGTCGCGCTCGTCTACGGCAGCCGGTCGATCGTCGACGCGGTGGGCGCCAACGGGCTGCTCACCGGCGGTGGCCGCGCGTACCACTACGACATCTTCGGCTACCCGAGCAACAGGGACAGCGGCGAGATCCAGTGGGTCTGCTCCGGCACGTCGCGAGACGCGGGCAGCAACCGGATCGAGATGGACTGCGGCTTCGGCGGCGGTTCCAGCGGCGGTCCCTGGTACTACAGCTACGACAACACCAACAGGCGTGGTGACGTGCACGGAGTGATGAGTTACTCCAGCGGCACGAACACGAATGGCTCGCCGTACTTCTCCGCCGCGGTGGTGGGGACGCTTTACAACACGTACGCGAACGACACCTGGTGAAATGACGGTCTGCCTGGTGTGCCGCGCGGCACACCAGGCAGACTGGTATGCGACCCACCCGACCCAGGGAGGCGACATGTCACACCGCATGTCATACCGCGTACTGCTCGGCGTGGCCGGCGCCGCGGTGCTGGCCGTGGCCGCGGTCGCCGTGATCATCGCGATGCGCGACGCTGAGGCGGCGCGCCCCACGCCCGGCCCGGTCGTCGAGACACACAACCCGAGCCCCGGCGCCACGGACCCGTCTGAATATTGGACCGAGGAGCGCATGAAGGACGCGATCGGCGACTGAGCCCCCCTCCGCGCGGGCCGTTCAATTTTTCTTGAGATGGATATTTCCCCGGTCCGCGTCAGTCGCTGACCGTATGCTCCCGCGGGCACCGCGCAGGCCGGCGGCTCGCTAGCGCTCCCCGAAACCCCCGACCTCCGCTGCCACGTCCGCGGTCCAAGCCCAACCCCGACCCCGCGAGAGATCGTGGTATCCAACCGCCCCTCCAGAGGCAACTAAGTACCATGATCTGCCAGACGGCGGCGTCCGTCGTAGCGCCGATCAAGGCAAACCGAGCGCCCTTCGGGCGCAGGTCTACCTTTGGACGGCCCCCGCCCAACCGGCGAGCTGGGTCCAGGTTGGACCGGAGCGCGGACCCGGCAGCGAATGTCGCGGTCGGCCGACCGCGACCCGGGTGAGCTTTGCCAACCGCGAAGGGTGAGGCCGCGGGAGCGACGGTCTGGACCACAGCGGACGTCGCGGTAGCTCAATCTCCTTGATTTTGGAGCTTTATCCGCGGCCCGACGCCGATGGCCGACGTGTAGCCTCGTTGGCGCGCCGTCGAAGGCAGCGTGGCCAGTGGGGTGGGACGAGCCTGGGGGCGGGCCATGTCGGCGCACGTGGTACGGGTCCATCGTAGACGGATAGGCATGTCGCAGGAGGAGCTGGCGGCGGCGACCGGCGTGAGTGTGCGGACCATCCAGGCACTGGAGTCGGGCGGGATCCGGGTGCCGAGGGCGGTGACCATCCGCCTGCTGGCCGACGCGTTTCGACTGTCCGATGAGGAGCGTGACGGCTTCGTGCGGGCGTTGCTCCGGGGTGGCGCGACGGCGGTCGACGGCGGGTCCGGCGGCCCAGCGGCCGCCGAAGGGCCCGCGGAGGTGAGCGCGCGGCACCTGCCGCGGCGACCGGTCGGCTATGTCGGCCGCGGCGACGAGGAGCGGTGGCTGCGCCGGCGTATCGACGAGGCGGTCCACACCGACCAGCCGTTTCTCGCGGTGGTCGACGGGATGGCCGGGGTCGGCAAGACGGCGCTGGCGGTCTCGGTCGCGCACGGCGTCGGGGATCGTTTCCCCGACGCCCACCTCTTCCTCGACCTCCAGGGGCACGGGGCCGCTCCACTCTCGACGATCGACGCCGCGGCCGTCCTGTTGCGCCAGCTCGGCGTCGAGCGGGGCCGCATACCCGACGACCCGGACGACCGGCTGGCTCTCTGGCGTGCGGAGACCGCGCGGCGGCGGATGTTGCTGGTCCTTGACAACGCCGCGAGCACCGCACAGATCGAGCCGCTGCTGCCCGTCGACGCCGCGGCGCTGACCCTGGTCACGAGCCGCACCCGACTCGGCCTGCTGGCCGGCGCGCCGACGCTCTCACTGATGCCGCTCGACGTCGACGACGCGACCGACCTGTTACGGCAGATCGTCGGGGACCGGATCGATCGCGAAGTCGCGGAGGCGGCGGTGGTCAGCGCGCTCTGCGGCAGCCTGCCACTGGCGATCCGGCTGGTCGGGCAGTACCTCGCCAGCCGTCCGCTGTGGACGGTCCGGGCGCTGGTCGAACGGCTGCGCGGCGAGGTACCGGCGACCATCGACGTCGCGGCCGAGGGGCAGACCGTGGCGGCGACATTCACCATCTCCTACCGGCAGCTCGCCGACCCCACGCGGCGGATGCTGCGGCTGCTGGGCGCCCACCCCAGCGGCGGGTTCGAGCTGTGGACCGCCGCTGCCATAGCAGACCTGCCGGTCGATCGGGCCCAGGCGGTGCTCGACGACCTCGTCGAATCGCATCTGTTGTGGGCCGAGACCCCAGGCCGCTACCGCATGCACGACCTCGTCCGCGACTTCGCCCGGTCGCTGCTGTCGCCGGACGAGGCCGTCGCCGCCACCGGGCGGCTGCTGAGCTACTTCGTCGCGACCGTCCGCTGGGTGGAGAGCACGATCACCACCTGGTACCCGCGGGACCACGACCAAGGGCCGGCCGTGACGGCGCGGCCGTTCCGCGACCACGCGGAGGGCCTCGGCTGGCTCGACGACAACTCGCCAAGCATGGCAGCGGCGATCGAGCAGGCGTGCCAGTTGCCCGCACTGCGCCGCGACGCGGGCCGGCTCGGTGAGGCGCTGTTCGGGTACCACTTCCGGCAGGGCCGCCACTACAGCGCCAAACGGCTCCAGCTGCGCACCCTCGAGGCCGCGCGGCAGGCCGGTGACCAGCACATGATCGCGACCACGCAACGGCTGCTCGCCGGCACGCTGCTCGTCCTCGGCGACCGGGCGGAGAGCCTCCGGTACCTCAAGCTCGCCCTGCGTAGGCACCGTGCGCTGGGCGACACCTGGGCGCAGATGCGGGTCCATGCCAACCTCACGTCGCTGTACCGCAACACCGGTCCGCTCGCCGACGCGGTCGAGTCCGCGCGGACCGCGATCGCGGCCGCCGTGGCGATCGGCGACCGCGACTCCGAGATGTCCGCCCGGCTCGACCTCGGGCACGTCTACCGCCTGCTCGGCGACCCGCGCGCCGGGATCGCCGAGGCACGCGTCGCGGTGGCCTGGGCGCGCGGCCACTCCAGGCTCTACCTCGGCAGGGGCATCCACCACATGGCGCTGAATCGGCTGGCCCTCGGTCACCCGCGGGTCGCCATCCTGCTGCTCACCCGCGCGCTCCGGCTGCGGCAGGAGACCCGCAACCCGATCGCCGAGGTGGAGAATCGTGCCGACCTGTGCCTGGCGTTGGCCATGGGCGGCGACAGCGCCGCCGCCCTCGACCAGGTCCGCACGGCGGTATCGATGATGCGGACCCTCGGCGACCTCTTCACCACCGCGTACGCGGCCAACCGGCTCGGCGCCGCGCTCCGGCTCGCCGGTCGCCCGGACGAGGCGCGGCCGCTCCACGACGACGCCCTCGCGGCGGCCACCCGCGCCAGTCTGCCGTACGAGCGGGCGCAGGCCCACCTCGCGCTCGCCGCGCTCGCCGACCCGCACGCCACGGCCGTGGTCGAGCACCGCCGCCAGGCCCGGGAGCTCCTCGTCGGCTACGGCGCACCGGTCGACTGATCCCCGCGGCTAGCGTTGCAGTGTCAGCAGACCCGGTCGGTAAGGCAGGAGGCCGTAGTCGCCGCCGGAATTGGGGGCACGTCCCTGGTAGAGCAACTGAAGGTTGCAGGGATCGATGGTCATGGTTTGATCGGCGTTGCCGCGAATCAGCTCGCCGTGGCTGATGTCGTTGGTCCAGGTGGCGCCGCTGTTTGCCTTGCCGGCAAAGGGGTTGCTCTCGGTCGCGGCTTGTGGTGTCCACGAGCCGCCCAGACTGGTGGCTGTGAACGAGCGGAAGTAGCGACCCTGCGCGCCGATCGCCTCGACGAGCATGAGGTATTGGTTTCGGCCCTGGACCTTGTAGACCTGGACCGCTTCGAACAGGTTGTTCGTCGTGTCACTCATGATCACCGTCGATGTCGTGCCAAAGCTGCCGGGGAAGTTTCCGATGGGCATACTGGCCCGGTAGATCCTGCCGTTGTCCCCGGCGAAGAACAGATACATGTTCGTGCTGTCACCGATGAGTGCCTGGTCGATGGGTCCCGTACTGGAGCCGGCGATGCTTCCGGAGAAGAGCACCTGCTGCGATGACCATCCGTTCGCGTTGGTGGGATCGCTCGACGTCCGGTAGGAGAAGGAGGTGCCACCCCACTGATAGGCAAGCACCCAGATGTTCCTTGGGGCGAAGTAGAGGAGCGTAGGCGCAACGGTGGCGGAAGACATCGCGTTCTGGCTGGCCGAGGCCATGTCGGACCAGTTGGTGAAGAGGCCGAAGTTCATCGACCCCCACCTCGTTCCCGTGTCGTGCGTCGTCGCATAGACGAGATGCCTGCCGTTGTAGGGGGCGTAGGTGAAGTCCTTGAGCGAGACCCATCCCGACCTCGGGTTGGCCAGCGGGCCCGTCGATGTCCAGCGGTAGCTCGTTGGAAGAGCGCACGTGCCGGGCGGCGGCGTCGTCGGATTCGTCGGCGTCGTCCCACCGAGGCGGACCAGCTGCCACTGCTGGTTGCTGCCGCCCCAGTCCGCGTACTGCACGATGTTCGCACCGTCGTTGGTCGCGGCACCCTGCACCTCGACCGCCTTGTTGCTGTTCCGGTTGATCAGCCGCACGTAGCCGCCGTCCGAGTCGGCGAGCCGGAACTGCTGGTTGGCGGCGTTACCGTCGGCCCACTGCACGATCGCGGCACCGTCAGCTGTCGACCAGTTGTAGACGTCCAGCACCTTGCCCGAATGGCGGGACTTGAGCCGGTAGTATCCGCCCCCGGAGTCGACGAACTGCCACTGCTGCCACGCACCGTCGCTACGCGCCCATTGTGTGATCCGCGCGCCGTCGTTGGTGGCCAGGTTGTACACGTCCAACGCCTTGCCACTGTTCCTATTCACCAGCACATACCAGGCGGTGGTGTCCACAGTGGCCGCCGAAGCCGACGTCGCGGCCACCGTGACGAGCGCGCCGCCCACGACCGTCGCGGCAACAGCGGCGGCCAACCCCGACCGCCACCCACGACGCCACCGCGCGGTGCGCGCAGACCCAACCGGCATCGCACCTCTCCTTTCGATCATCTCGTACCGCCGACACGAAGCGCGTCGCATCGACACTGCTATCTGTTAGCGCTAACAGGCCTGACCGCGACGATCCGGGCAGGCTTATGCAGAGCTGTACGGCGACGGGTAGCCAACCGGGGCGCTAGCTGAACGCACCACCACATGGACTGTGAACGATAACAGTGACGCACGTCAAGATGTACCGAGAATGTTTCGGAAGAGGCGCGCGGGCTGCCACGTGCCGGTGACAGTGCCACCGGCCCGGTTACGTGGCCGTAATCGTTCCGGTCGATCGCTGGAAACGCGACCCCAGCAAGATCATGTTCCTCGATCTGGACCGACGCGGTGGTCGGACTGCATTGTCGCGGTCCTGGCCCCGCGTCTGTCTGCTTCAGGAGGTGAAACATGGCAGTGACACCCCCGACACGCGCGGAGCTGGAGGCCATCGCCCGATCGACCTTCGCTCTGCTCGACATCGACATCTCTGTGCTTCCCGTGAACGACCCAGCCGCTCCGATGGACCAGGCCCGCATCATCGAGGCCTCGATCAACATCCTCGCCAAGGAGCCGATCCTGGCCGCCTACGAGGTGGACGGCCAGGCCGACGCGACAACCCTGTATCCGACGCCGTTCCTCGAGTGGACGAGGTGATCCGATGACAGACACCGTCCCGGTCGTCGACACCGATGCGAATCTCGACGAGGTTCCCCAAGACAAAACCATCGATCGCAGGTGGTTCCTCGCGCGTACGGCGGCCATCGCGGCCGGCACCACGGCCGCGGCCTGGCTGCCGGAAGCCGCGTCCGCGGCGCCCGTGCCGCTGGGTGCGCACCCCTTCGCCTACGCCAGGAACGTGCGCCCCGACGCCCGCGGTGACCTGACCGAGCTCACCATCGCCGAGGCCGCCGAACTGATCCGGACCGGACGGCTCTCGCCGGTGACGCTGACCGAGGCCTATCTGGACCGGATCGACAAGTACGAGGACATCTACCTCGCCTTCAACCACCTCAAGAGCCGCTCCGAGCTGCTCGCCGAGGCGCGGGCGCTGGGCCGCAAGCGTGGCAAGCCGCACCCGCTCCACGGCATCTCCTTCGCGCCGAAGGACAACTACTACACCCACGACATGCCGACGACGGCGAACAGCCCGATCTTCCTCGGCTTTGTCCCTGACTACGACGCGACCTGCATCGCCCGGCTGCGCGACGAGGACGCCATCATGCTCGGCAAGGCCCAGATGGGTGCGCTTGCCTCGGGCCGGGGCGTGATCCCGGGGACCAACATCCCGACCAACCGCAACGCCTGGACGCCGGACGACATCCGTTACAACCCCGCGGGCTCCTCCTCGGGCACTGGAACGGCAGTCGCGGCACGGCTGGCGACCGGCGGGATCGGGACGCAGACCGGTGGGTCGATCACGGGGCCCAGCGTCGCGGAAAACCTCACCGGCATGGCGCCGACCTTCGGCCGTACCTCGCTGTACGGCGTCATCCCGCTGACCTACACCGTCGACCGCACCGGCCCGATGGCACGCGACGCCAAGGACTGCGCGATCATCCTTCAGGCGCTCGCCGGACCTGACCGGAACGATCCCCGCACCCGCGGCCTGCCTCCGGTGCCCGACTTCGTCACCGCCGCCACGCCGGTGACCCGCGGCCGCAAGGTGGTGCCGCGCTACCGCACCACCGTCGGAGTGCCGCCCGACTTCCTGACCGTGAGCGACGCCCAACAGGTCGCGCTGCGCAGGACGATGCTCGGCGTACTCGCCGACATCGGTTACCGCGTCGTCGACGTGACGATGCCCGACGAGTGGAACCTGCTGGTCGGTGACCTCGCCGAGACCCAACACGCCTCGGGTGCCCACTACTTCATGCCGTGGCTCAAGCAGGACGTGCGGCTGTTCGGTCCGCGGCTGGACGGCTTCCTGCCCTTCGTGCTGCGCTCCGGTCCCGGGCTGCTCAAGCTCCAGCAGGCCAACCTGATCCTGCTCAAGCGGATCGTCGAGCAGCTCTTCGCGCAGTGCGACGTCACCTTCGTCAACGCCGGCAACTTCAACCGGCCCGGCCTGCCGACCATCTCGATGCCCATCGGATTCGGCACGGACAACACGACCGGGCTCACGGTTCCCCGTGGCGTGGTGCTCGGTGGGGCGCCGTTCGGCGAGCAGCGGCTGCTGTCGGTCGTCGCGGCCTATCAGGCGGTCACCGACTTCCACCTCCGGCGCCCACCGGACCCCACCCTGCCAACACTCGCCGCCACGACCACCGCGACGGCACGCGCCACCGCGGCCCTCAGCGCCGCCGGTGCCACGAGCTTCGGCGGCGGCAGCGCACTGCGCCAGCACACCCTGGCGGAGAACGCGAAGCACCCCGTCTCCAACACATTCGACCCCGACGAGGCCTGACCCCGACCCACACCTAGCGCCGGGCCGAACGACCGGTCCGGCGCACCTATGTCCAAACTGGACGAAGGAGCCTCCGTGCACAGACCACCTCGTGCCGCGACGGCCTTGCTAAGCCTGGCCATGGCGGTCACGATGACCGCCGCGACGGCGAGCAGCCCCGCCGCGGCGACGCCGCGACACAAACCGCCGGTGATCGACCTCGAACGCGTCACCGGGCTGCAACTACAGGCCATGATGGACGCCGGTAAGTTGACCTCGGTCGAACTCACGAAGATGTACCTGGATCGGATCAACGCGCTGAACAAGAGCGGGCCCGGTCTCAACGCCGTTACCCAGCTCAACAAGAACGCGCTCGCCGAGGCGGCGTACTACGACAAGCTGCGGGCCAAGGGAATCAAGCTCAGCCCGGCGATGGGCCTACCGGTGTTGATGAAGGACCTCATCGACGTCAAGGGCATGTACACCTCGGCGGGCAACTTCTCACTGCGCAACTCGTACCCGGCCGAGGATGCCGGCCTGGTCAAGAAGCTGCGGGCGAACGGCGTCGTCATCCTCGGCAAGCTCGGCCTGTCCGAGTACGCCAACTTCTTCGGCAGCCAGCCCTCGGGCTTCGCCAACCTCACCGGCCAGGTGGTCAACGCCGTCGACGCCGATCAGAACCCGAGCGGCTCGTCGTCCGGCAGCGGTGCCGCGGCCGCCGCCTCACTGGCCACCCTCGTCGTCGGCACGGAGACCTCCGGCTCGATCATCTCGCCGTCCTCCACCCAGGGCATCGTGGGCCTGCGGCCGACGGTGGGCCTGGTACCCGGATACGGCATCGCACCGATCTCGGCCTCCCAGGACACCGCCGGTCCGATGGTCGGCACGGTAAGCGACGCCGCGCTGCTGCTTCAGACGATGTCGGGGTACGACCCGGAGAACGAGGCGTACTACGCCGGGATCTGGGGACCGGGCGTGAACGACACCGACATCATCCCGCCGGTGCCGCACGAACTGCCCAACTACCTGTCCGCGCTCGATGCCAACTTCGTGCGGGGCAAGCGGATCGGCTACAACGGCACGCTGACCGAGGGCACCCCACTGAAGATCGCCTACGACGCGCTGGTACAGGCCGGCGCGATCATGGTCGAGCGCCCGGTCATCAGCCCACCCGGCGTGCCGGGCAGCGTGTTGAGCTGGGAGGCGCACCGCGACATCGACCACTACTACCAGCACCTCGGCCCGCAGGCCCCGATCAACAGCCTCGCCGAGGAAGTCGCCGTCAACCAGAGCGAGGAGCACCAGGCGCTGAAGTTCGGCAACGGCACGCACCAGTCCGCCCTCGCGCAGGACATCAACCCGGACTCGGCAGCCTCCGTCCAGTACCGGAACAATCTGGTTGTCGGCAAGCAACTCTCGCACCAGGGCATCGACCGGATGATGACCAACGACACGCCGGACGACTCCACCGACGACTTCATCGCCATCCTCGGCAGCGTGTCCAACGGTGCCCGCGCCGGGTACCCGCAGATCACCGTCCCGATGGGGTACAACTCGACGACGCGTCGCACGGTGAACGTGAACGTGCACGGCGGCGCCTACGACGAACGCGACATCCTGGGCGTCGCGTACGTCATCGAGCAGGCGACGAAGCTGCGCCAGACCCCGGGCATGGTGAACCCCAGCATGTACCGGTGCGCGCAGACGGTCCCGGCGCAGCCGTTCGCCAAGCGCGGTGACTGCAACCCGACCTACGACCAGGTCATGCGGATGCTCGGCGGCCGCCCGGCGCCGCTGGCGTTCTCGCTCGAGACCGAGACCGCGGCCAGCCTCCGGACGAAGCTGCTCGACGGCAAGATCTCGGCGGTCGACCTGACGAGGGCCTACCTCTACCGCATCGGCCTGACCAACGCGGAAGGGCCCGCCACCCAGGCGGTCCGGGACCTCAACTGGGACGTGTTGAAGGAGGCCAAGGAGGCCGACAAGGTCCTCAAGAAGTACCGCGACGACAAGAAGCACGGCAAGAAGCCAAAGGCACCAGGACCGCTGCTCGGCCTGCCGGTGCTCCTCGACGACTCGTTCGACACGGCGTCGATGGCCACCACGGGTGGCTCCATCGCGCTGCAGGACCTGAAGCCGGCGAAGGACTCGACGGTGGTGGCCAAGCTCGAGGCGGCGGGCGCGCTCATCCTGGGCAAGACCAACGTCAGCGAACTGAACGGGGTCTTCTCCAGCAACATGCCCAAGGGGTACTCGTCGCTCGGCGGGCAGGTGCTGCTGCCCTCGGACACTGACAAGACCCCGGCCGGCTCCTCCGGCGGCTCGGCGGCGGCGACGGCATCCGGCCTGGCGGCGCTGACCATCGGCATGGAGACGTCCACGGATACGGCACAGTTGCTGGCTCCGGCGGACGCGGCCGGCGTCGTCGGTCTGAAGCCGACGGTGGGTCTGGTCAGCCGGACCGGTGTGCTGCCGGTGGCGAAGTCGCAAGACTCCCCGGCCCGCTGACCCGGTCGGTCTATGACGCCGGGATGACACTCAACGTGCTGGTCGGCAAGGACAGGTCCGACCCGGCGAGCACTGCGCCACCGGTCGCCGACTACACCGCGGGGCTCACCCCGAACGCCTTGGTGGGCAAGCGGATCGCCGTAATCTCCAGCACCACCGGCCCGTACCCGGCAATGGTTTCGGCGCTCCAGGCCGCCGGTGCGACAACGGTCCCGGTCACCATCGGGCCCGCGCCGGCCACGCCGAGCATCGTGCAGACAGAGTTCAAGCGGGACCTTGACGCGTACCTCGGCGGTCGTTTCGCCAAGGGCAGCAAGGCCCCGGAGTCGCTTCAGGAAATCATCGCCTACAACGACGCGCACCCCGTCGAGGGACTGAAGTACCAGCAGACCCAGCTGGTCGCCAACCAGGCCGTCGACCTGACCGACCCGGCCACGCTGGCCACCTACACCGCGGATCTCGCCGCCGGCAAGACGGCCAGCCAGGCCGTCATCGACACGGTCCTCAACAACGGCACGCCCGCCGACCCGTCGGACGACTTCGACGCTGTGCTCGTCCCGACGAGCAACGCGTTGATCAACGTCGCGGACCGTGCCGGCTACCCGGCGTTGACCATCCCGGCGGGATACGGCACCGGATCGGCCGGCCGCAACCCGATCGGCGTCACGCTGGTGGGCACCGCGTACAGCGAGGCGAAGCTGCTCGCCGGCGGCTACGCCCTCGAACAAGCCACCCAGGTCCGTCTCGCGCCGAGCTGGACGAACCCCAGCATGTGGCGATGCGTACCGGGCAGCACGTTCTTCACCGGCCAGTTCTGCAACCCCGGAGACCGCCTGCTGCGCAAGTGAACACCAACCACGAATGGATGGCCCGTGCCGCACCAGGCACGGGCCATCCCCTTTCGGCGGGCCTTCGGTTGGCAGCGGTAGGTTCGGCCGTCGTGGTCGCTGCCTCACCATCGCCCGGGGAAGGTGGCCCGTGGAGCCCCGACTTCCTCACCGACGTCGTTCTCCTGACCGGTCCCGCCCAGGCATATCGCGACGCCGTGCACGACGACTTCAAGCTGGTGCTGCTGGAGGGGCACGGCGGCACGGTCGAGCGGCGTGGCGCCACGTACCGCGTTCCGCCGGGTCGTCTTGTCGTCCACCACCCTGGTGCGGCGCATGTCGGCAGGCCGGACGACCCGGCCGGTCGGTGGCGGGTGATGTGCCTGCCCGCGGACCTGGTAGCCGAGGTGACCGAACCGGCCCGGCTGCGTTTCGACCCGCCGGTGCTGCCTGACACCGCCCTGGCCGCCCGCTTCGTCGAGCTGTTCGGCCTGTTCGAGGCGCAGGCACCGCCGCTGGCCTGCGAGGCGGGCCTCGTCGACCTGGTCGCCGCGCTGGCCAAACAGGCCGGCGTCGGGACACCGCTGGCCACCGACCGGGCCGCGGCGATCGCCGAGACGGCCCGCGACCACCTCGCCGCCCACCTGGACCGCAACATCACGCTGGCCGCGCTCGCGGAGGTGGCCGGCACCAGCCGCTTTGGCGTCTCCCGGGCCTGCGCCGCCCACTTCGGCCTACCACCGCACGCGCTGCATCTGCGGCTGCGACTCGACCGCGGCTGCGAACTCATCCGCCAGGGCACGCCCCTGGCCGAGGCGGGCGTGCTTACCGGCTTTCACGACCAGGCGCACTTCGCGCGCACGTTCGCCCGGACGTACGGCATGACACCACGCCAGTTTCGCGACTCGTGGGCCGGCCGCGGCCCGCACCGGAAGCTGGTCCGCCGGCTGGTCGGCTGACCGCAATATCGTGCAAT
This sequence comes from Phytohabitans flavus, assembly GCF_011764545.1. Classification (GTDB taxonomy): domain Bacteria; phylum Actinomycetota; class Actinomycetes; order Mycobacteriales; family Micromonosporaceae; genus Phytohabitans; species Phytohabitans flavus. The sequence goes on from NZ_AP022870.1 coordinate 5,015,974, forward strand.
ACCCATGAGGTGGGGCATTCCTAAACTCTGCCGGCATGGATGACACATTCGACCGCAGGCGGGTACTGGCGATGGGCGGCGCACTGGCGGCCACGCCGCTGCTCGCCACCGGCACACCAGCGCAAGCCGCGCCCTCCACTAAGGACGGTGTCACGCTCAGGCGCGTCACGTTCACGGCACCGGACGGCGTACGGCTCGTCGGCCACCTGCGCATCCCCACCGGCCGGCGGGTGCCACGCCCCGCCGTGCTCCTCTCCAACGCGATGACATCGGTCAAGGAACAGTCTGTCCAGACCGGCTACGCGCACGGGCTCGCCGCCGCGGGCTTCGTCACGCTGGTGTTCGACCAACGGCGCTTCGGCGAGAGCGGCGGCGAGCCTCGCCAGCACGAGGACAACGAGGACCGCCTGACCGACCTACAGGCCGCGGTCAGCTACCTCATCGGGCAGAAGGCCATTGTGGACTCGGGCCGGATCGGCGCGCTGGGCGTCTCGATCGGCGGCGGGCTCGCGATGAAGCTCACCGCGGTCGACCCGCGGGTGGGCGCGTTCGTCGCGATCGCGGCCGGCCTGCACGACCCGCAGCGAATCCGCCAACTGTTCGGCGGACCGGACGCCTACGCGGCCGCCCTCGCCGAGCAGACCGCCGCGCTGGAGCGCTACCACCGGACCGGGAAGATGGAGTACATCCCGATCGTGCGCACTTCCGACGTGCCCGACACCCAGCCCGTACTGTTCAACAGCGACATCGCGACCGAGTACTACGGCACGGCCCGCGGCGCGGCGGCCCGCTGGCAGAACAGGGCGTCCACGCTGTCCCTGCGTACCATCCTCGTGCACGACGTGCGGCACCCCGTCGACCTCGTCGGTCCCCGGGCCGGGCTGCTGGCCGTGGGCGCCCTGGACCGCTCGACGTTGCCTGAGGACCACCAAGCGATCTACGACCGACTCACCGGACCGCGCCGGCTGGTGCTGCTGGAGAATGTCGGGCACAACGACCTCTACGACCAACCCCAGCATGTCGGCCGGGTGGTCGCCGAGGCGGCGACCTGGTTTCGGACCCACCTGCACTGACGCCCGCCGGGCCGGTGGCCGTCAGGTGCCGGACGCGGAATCCGGTCGGGGAGTCAGGCGGATGATCGGTAGTTCTCGGTCGGTCTTGTCCTGGTACTCGGCGAAGCGCGGCGCGGCGGCGGTGATCTGCCGCCACGCCTCCTCGCGTTCGGCACCGTTGAGCTGCTCGGCGACCACCGCGACCGTGCGCCCGCCCACCTCGACCTGCGCCCGGTCGGGATGCGCGGCGAGGTTGTGATACCATGCCGGGTTCTTCGGCGCTCCGGCCGCGGAGGCGACGATCAGCCAGCGGCCGTCGCCGCCCGGAAACCAGCCGACCGGGGTCCGCCGTTCAATCCCGCTCTTGGCGCCAACCGTGGTCAGGACCAACGCGTTCATGCCCATGACCTTGCCGCCGCTGCGGCGGATCCGGTTGATGACGAGCTTGTTGAACCACACCAGCAGTTTGCCGCGGGGCTGGCGGGCGCCTCGAGTACCACTTCCGATGGTGAAGCTCATCAATGCCTCCAAGATTGAGGGTTGACCGAGCAACAGTTAACTCGTTAACGGTTATCTCCGCAACTGTATCCTGATCAAGCCTGCTAGTCTCGGTCGGGTGAAGGTGGGAGGCGCCCGGGAGCTGGCCTGGCTCGAGCTCCACCAGGCCTGCGGGCTGCTGCGCCAGGCGCTGAGCAGCCGCCTGGAGGCCGAGGCCGGGGTGACCGCGGCCGAGCACGACGTGCTCTGGTTTCTCGCCAACACCCCGGACCGGCGGCTGATCATGTCCGCCCTCGCCGACCGGATGCTGATGACCCGCGGCGGCGCGACCCGCCTCGTCGACCGGCTGGTCGAGCGTGGCTGGGTCTCCCGCGAGACCGACGAGCAGAACCGCCGGCTGACCTACGCCGCGCTGACACCCGACGGTGTCGCCGCCGTCCGCCGTAGCTACCGACTCATACTGGCGGTCCGGCCAGCGCTCTTCGACGACCGGCTCACCGACACCGACGTGGCCGACCTACGCCGCATCATGGGCAAGTTGCTACGCCGCCTCGACGTGGTGGAGTGAGGGCACCCAACCCGGTTGCGAACCTGGATGCTGGCGGCGGCGGGGCCTTCATCAAGGGGTCGCAACCCATGCCGGAGAAGACGCCGAAGGCGGCGATGGCAGGTACCTGCCCCGGCGGTCGGCCGTCAGCGGCGAGGGCGAACCGTCCCAGGCTGCCGTCGTGGGGGTCCGGCGAAGCGGTGTCTGCGCCGCCGAAACGGCAACGATGTCGGCGACGGTGGCGGCGTCATCTTCACCCACGGTCGCGAGGAAAGGTCATATTCTCCGAACTCGGTCACCCGTCGATACAGAGCGCCGCAACACGAACAGCGCCCGTACTCGACGATGACACCGCTCGGATGGGCACTGGTCCGTTCGCTGCCGACCAGGCCACCACACTGTGTGCAGGGGTCATCACGATCCATCAGCGCCAGCGTAGAAGTCCCGCGACGAGTTCGCACCTTGGTTCGATCCTCGGAGCGAGTCGTGCGGGCAGGTCGTGCGGGCGACCGCCGCGCGGCGTACGCTCACCGCGGCCCGCCAGCACGCCGTTCGGGCCTTGACTACCCACTCGGGCGTCGCTACGCATAGAAGGTTGCTTATCCTTGACAGATGGCCAGACGGCACCGTTGCGGGTACTGGTTGTGGAAGACGACCCGGGCGACCTCGCCCTCGTGGAGAGTGCCTTCGCCGACCACCTGGCCCCGGTCAGCTTGGACCACGTCGAAGACGGGACCGAAGCGCTGGCGTTCCTGCGTCGGGAGGACAGATACGCCGACGCGCCTCGACCAGACCTGATCCTGCTGGATCTGAACATGCCCCGGATGGACGGCCGGCAGGTGCTGGCGGTGATCAAATCCGAGGACGACCTCAAAGCCATCCCGGTCGTGGTATTCACCACCTCCGCCACACCCAGCGACATCGACGACAGCTACACCGCGCACGCGAACGCCTACGTCACCAAACCCATCGACCTCGACGACTTCGAAAGAGTGCTCGCCGAGATCCGAACCTTCTACGGTCACACCGTCCGCCTCCCGCGACGCCAGCCCGCCCCACCCCAGCACGACAGCAGCCGGACCGAGGCGGACCCGGACTCCTGAGCAACTGGCCCGCGCCAGGGGCTCGTCAGGCTCCACTCGGACTAGAGACCTTTCAGGGTCGGGATCACATTCGACTTCCTTTGAGATGGATTCTTCCCCGGTCCCCGTCACTTGCAGACCGTATGCTCCCGCGGGCACCGCGCAGGTCGGCGGCTCGCTGGCGCTCGCCGAGTTCCCCGACCTCCGCTGCCAGGTCCGCGGTCCAAGCCCAAACCCCCAGTAGCGCGACCTGTCGAACGGGCCGCGTACACCTCCTCGATCGACGCGGTCGGGTCGGTGTACGCGAGAGATCGTGGTATCGAACCGCCCGTGGAGAGGCAGTTCGATACCACGATCTGCTAGACGGCGTCCGCTGTAGCGTCGATCAGGACAAACCGAGCACCCAACCGCGACATGACGCCGAGGCCATGCTGTCGTGATCAGGCTTTGAGGCGAGCGACGACGTCGGCGGGGGCGTCGATGGTTTCCGCGGCCGGCGGCGGGGTGACGCTGATCGGCTGGCCAAAGTCGGTGTATTGCGCCTTGATGTTGCGGGCGCCCGGGACGACGGCCTCCAAGTCGATGTCCAGCAGGGTGAGCTGGCCCCGGTCGTTGACCCGGGCGGTGAACGGCACCGCTTTCGCCCTGTCGCCCAGCCCTTTCAGCCGGTAGGCGGCCGCGGTCGGCACGTTGGTCAGATCGAGCGTGCCGCGAAAACCACCGGAGCCGTCCCGCTCAGCCGAGACCAAGCCAGCAAGGAGCTGGCTGGCGCCCGCGGGATCCTTTTCCGGCAAGACATCAAGGTGGGTACCGGACAAGGCCTTGCCGTCCAGGCGCATCCAGCCGTACGGAACCCCGGGCATCTGGGCGACCTTCGCGTACATCACGCCATCGGTAAGGACCAACTCCATGCCGACGATAGGCCGGCTGCTGAGCACGGACACGATCATGCGCGCCTTGCCGGCTACTGGATCAACATCCCCGTGGACGACCAGGTCGCCCCCCGTCGTGACCCCGATGCCCAACGTCTGCTCGTTGAGCTTGCGGGCGGCCGCCGTAAGAGCCTGCGCGGCGCTGATCGTCGGCGACGGACTGGCAGACGGCGCAGAGCTCACGCCCGCCACTGGGTCCTTCACCACCTCGGCCGGTCCCCCGCAGCCGGCGGCCACGCTAAGCGCGAGGGCCAATCCGAACGCGATCCGCACTGCCCCAACACTGCGCACGCGTCACTCCTGTTCACACCGCCCGCACTCGCCACAGAACCGGCACAGAGTAGCCGCCGGCCAGACCGCGAGGGCGGCCGGGCAGCGAACGCGATCACGCACTCCTTGATCACGTGAGTGCCGCCAGGGAGATCTAATGTCCAGCGGCGGCCACCAAATGGCGGCGGGTGCTGGCGAGCCAGATCCCGGTCACCATGACGGCCACAGCGGCCACCTCGATGATGATGCGCACCCAGCCGAGAGCGAGCCTCTCCTCGAAGGCGAGTACCCCGATCAGCACGCTGGCGGCCGGGTCGACAAGCGTCAGCGCGGTTAGTGGGGCGGCCAGTCGCCCGCTCTGGAAGGCGTTAGCGGTGAGCGCCAGGGCGCCGATCGCGACCGGGGCCAGGGCGTAGACGTGCCAGCTGGTCAGTACCGAGATGGGTTTTTCGCTGAGCATCGTGGTGATCGGTTTCAGCAGGGACGCGAGCATCGCGTAGAACAAGCCGGTGGCGACGCCGAGCACGCCGCCTCGCGCGGCGCCGGTGGTACGGGTGGAGACGATCAGGCAGATGGTGATCACGGCGCCGACCACCGCCCCGACGCTGAGCCAGGCCCCGGCGGACGGGTCGGTGACGCCCGCTCCCGGCTGGGCGGTGGCGAGAAAAGTCGCCAGCCCGGCGAGCCCGAGCGCGGCCGCGATCAGGTCACGCGAATGCGGCCGGGTCCGGGACATCGCCGACTCGATCGGGATCGCGAAGAACAGGCCACTGGCGAGCAGCGGCTGCACCAGCGCGAGCGGGCCGAAGCGCAGCGCCAGCGCCTGAAGTGCGGTGCCAGCGAGGTCGGGCATCCAGCCGAAGAGCCACAACGGGCGGTGCAGAAGCGTGATCAGCAGGCGGGGATCGGGGGCCCGCCGGTGTCGCTCCCGTTTCGCCGCCCGTTGCTGGAGCGCGGAGCTTAACCCAGTGCATATGGCCGAGCCCAACGCGAACAGGGCCGCTATCAGCTGCACGACGCGACTCCGCGCCAGTGTTCGCCCAGCGGCCCGACCTGTAGCCCGCGCTCGGCGCAGTGGTCAAGCAGCCGGGGCAGGGCGGCCAGGCCAAACCGCCAGGAGCCGGAGACGAAGGTACAGCCGGAGTCGTGTAGCAGTACGGTGGCGCCGCCGGTGAGCCCAACGGTCAGCGTGTCGCAGACCGAGCCGGGCGTGGCCGACCGGGTCCACTCCTTGCCCCAGCGAGTCCACAGCACCGGCGTCAGCTCCAGCTTCCGGGCGGCCAGCAGCGCCGGCAGACTGAGGATGCCGTGCGGCGGGCGGAAAAAGCGCGGCCGGGTGCCGGTCGTCTCGGCGATCAGCGTCTGCGCCCTGGCCAGCTCGTAGTATGTCGCGGCCGGCCGCTCCAGCAGCAGGTTGCGGTGTGCCCACCCGTGCACCGCCACCTCGTGGCCGGCGGCCACCAGGTCCCGGCCGAGTTCGGGTCTGCGCTCCAGCATCGAGCCGAGCAGGAAGAACGTCGCGCGTACGCCGCGGGTGCCGAGCGCCTCGAGGAAGTGTGGTGTCGAGGCCGGGTGGGGCCCGTCGTCGAAGGTGAGCGCCACATGATCGGGATCGCCGAGCCCGGCCAGGCGCGGGAAGAGGCTGATCCGCAGCCGGGTCAGTGCGGTGAGTGCCGGCGCGCAGTGCGCCACCGCCGCGAGCCCCGCAGCGGCGGCTAACCTGGCCGCGCCGATGCGGCCAGATACGCCGATCACTGGGCGGAGTCGGGCGACGAGGACCGCTTGGGCTCAACGCTCACGGCTGGCCAGGCCCCTCTTGGCAGCCTCGGCGATCAGGGTCGCCGGGTCCGCCTCGAAGAGGGCCAGTCCGGCCTCCCGCTGCCGCTCGCCGCGCGCGCCCTCGATGAGCTCCAGGAGAATTGGTCCGAGCGCCTCGCGCCGGCGTACCCACGCCACCACGCCCGCCTCCGCCATCGTCGCGGCGTTCACCCTGCCGTGCCCAGGGATCGGGCGGTACGTGGCGACCGGCAGGCCGCAGGCCAAGCCTTCGAGCGCGGTCAGGCCGCCGGCGTTTTCGACCAGGACGTCCACGGCGTGCATGAGCGAGGCCATGTCCTCCACCCAGCCGAGCGGGTGGCCGAGCTGCCGCCGCTTCAGGCGCCGGTACATCGCGGTATTGCGGGCGCAGACGACGACCGGGATCGCCACCCCGGTACGGTCGATGTCCTCCGCCGCCGCTATCACGTCGCCCACACCCCACGATCCGGCCACGAGCAGCGCGAGCCGCCCCTCGGCGGGCAGCCCGAACCGTACCCGCGCCTGCTGCTTCGCCTCGGCCGAGGCCGGCTGGAACCGCTTCGAGACAAGCCGCCCGGCTACCCGTACGTCCGTGGCGCCGTACCGGTGGGCCTGTGCCCGGGTCGTCTCGTGCACCGCACAGTGGATGTCCACTCCCGGTGACACCCAGCTCGGGTACACGCCGAAATCGGTGAGGTAAGTGATCAACGGCGCCTCCAGGTGTCCGCGGGCGCGCAGCGGCCCGAGGATCTGGCTCGCGATCGGGAAGGTGGACACGACCGCCCGGGTGTCCGGCGGCACAAGTCGCAGGAACTGCCGCCGCAGCGGGCGCAGCATCGACCGCGTAACCGACGCGGCGCCGGGGAAGCGCTCGCCGGTGGTGAACAAAACGTCGTAAGTCCACGGCACACTGCTCAGCAAGCCGTGGTAGAGACGCAGGAGCAGCCGCCCCGATCGCCACGGGAAGACCTCGACGAGATCCCAGCAGTCCACCTGGAAGCCCTGCTCCTGGAGGCGGCGCGTCAGCTCCTGGGTGGCACCTGTGTGCCCGGCGCCGACCCCCGCGGAGAAGACCACGATCCGGGGGTCCCGCTCACCGTTTTCCGCCCCTTCGAGCGGTGGCCGCCGCGCTTCGCCGCGCTCCGCCGCGCCGATCGGTCGCTTGCGCGCCGCGCCGGCCGCCGCGCCGGTCGGTGGCATGCGGGCCGCGCTGGCCGCAGCGCCGATCGGTGGGTTGCGCGCCGCGCTTCGCTGGGCCGCGACGCCACGCATCTCGCACTCGTCGTGGATCATCTCGGACAGCCCGTACCGGGGTCGCCAGCCGAGCTCGCGCCGGATCTTCTCGATCGATCCGATCACCTTCGGGGGTCGCCCGGGCGCCGTCCGCCGTGCAGCTCCACAAAATTGATTCCGGTACTCCGCCGGATCGTGTCCAGCACCTCCCCGACCGAGTAGCCCACGCCGGACCCCACGTTGTAGACGGCGTCGCCGCCCCCACCCACCAGCGCCTCCACCGCGGCGACGTGTGCCGAGGCCACATCGCGCACGTGTACGTAGTCCCGGACGCAGGAGCCGTCCGGGGTCGGGTAGTCGTGGCCGAACACGGTCGGGGACTCGCCGCGGGCGACCGCCTCGACGACCAGCGGTACCAGGCCGGTGCCCGTACGCCGGCGGGCATCGGCGGGCCTGTCTGCGGCACCGGCCCAGGCCCCGGCGACGTTGAAGTAGCGCAGAATGACGCAGCTCAGGCTGCCCGCCCGGGCCGCGTCGCCGACGACCCACTCGCTGGCCAGCTTTGTCGCGCCGTAGGGGTTCATCGGCCGCGGTACCGCCTCCTCTTTGATCGTCTCGGCTTCCTGCGCCCCGTAGACCGCGGCGCTGGAGGAGAGCACGATCCGGCGTACCCCGGCCTCGGCCATCGCCTCCACCAGCGTCAGCGTGCCGGCGACGTTCTGCCGGTAGTACGCCAGCGGACGCGCCACCGACTCCGCGACCGACTTCCGCCCGGCGAGGTGGACCACCCCGGTGACCGCGTGCGTGATCAGCGCCCAGCGGACCGCGGCGGGATCGGTCACCGACGCGCGCACCAGCGGCACCTCTGCCGGCAGCGCGGCGGCGTCGCCGGTGGACAGGTCGTCGAGCACCACCACCCGGTGGCGGGCGTCGAGTAGACCCCGCACGACGGCACCGCCGATGTATCCAGCCCCTCCGGTCACCAACCACGCCACGGCGGCCGATTACCCTCTATGCCCGATCTAACTCGCGCGGGACGGCCTAGGCGATCTGGGCGCAGGCCCACAGCGCGGGGTACGCCAGCGCGATGATGGCCAGGACGTACGTGAAGTTCCATCGCGCGATGGTGAACGTATCGACACCGAATCGGGCCTGAAGCACCACGTTGAGCCCGGAGAGTGGGCCGCCGGCCGCCTGTACGCCCCAGGCGACAAGGCCGGCCATGGCGAAGAGTGTGGGGTCGGGGTGCAGTGGCGCGAGTGCGCTGGCCGCGACCGCGATGGTGATCACCGGGTGTACGCCCACCGCGGAGAGCGCCACCATGAGCAGCATCAGGAGCCACGCGGTCAGGACCCCGAACTGGGTGATCGGTGGGCCCAGCCCGGTCACCTCGACCACCGCCTTGAAACCGGCGGTCAGCAGGCCGGCGGAGAGAAACATCGCGAGTTCGCCGCTCATCGCCGGCAAGGATCGCCGGGTGTGTCCGGCGAGCCGGGCCGCGGTACGGCGGGGATGGCGGCGCAGCAGGATGGCGATCGTGATGGCGGGCGCGCAGCACATGATGATCCCGGTGACCGGTACGCCCGGGAGCAGCAGGTGCAGGCCGAGCACGGCGGCCATCAGCGCGACCGGCAGCCGTAGCGCGTCGCGGGTGACCGGGAAGCCCCGAAACTTCTCCACGTCCGGCCCGAACGCGCGCGTGATCTGAAGCCCGCTGATCGCCAGCCCGGTGGCGGCCAGGCCGGCGCCGATGAGCATGAGGACCGGGAGGCGGGCGGCCGGCGCGTAGGTGAGCACCGCCGCCGACGCGCCCCAGAACGGTGACCAGAAGGCGCCGGCCGAGTAGCCGCGGGAGAGCACCATCAGCTCGGGGCGGGCCAGCGGGAGCGCGCGGAACACGCGGCGGGCCACGATGTCGAGCGCGGTCACGTTGATGACGGAGCCGAAGGCGTGTACCGCGGCGGTGGTTTGCCAGACGGCGGCGCGGCCGGTGGGCGCGGCGTGGTCCGGGCCACCGCGTGGGGCGACCAGCCGGACGAAGGTGACCGCCGCCAGCATGCTGATCAGTGGCTGGTTGCCGGCCAGGGCGAGCCGCCAGTCCGGCCGTACCCCGAACAGGAGCCCGACCACGACGCCGGCCGTGCCGGCCGCCAGGAGCGCGAGCACGACGGCGCGGTATCGCCGACCCAGCCGGCCCAGCAGCAGCGCACCGGCCACCCAGGTGAGCGCGCCCGCGCCGAGCGTCGCCGGTCGCCAGGCCAGGCCGGCGATCGTGAGGACGACCGCCGCCGCGAGCAGCGTGGCGGGCAGCGGCTGGTATCGGCGTCCGGCCGGCACCCCCGTCAGGCCGCTAGCTCGTGCAGCACCTTGCCCAGGGACGCTTTGAGCTCCAGCCCGATGCCGGGCTCCTCGGGCAGCCGCACGTGTCCGTCCTCGATCGCGTAGCCGTCGGCGAAGCCGCCGAAGGGCGCGAAGATCCCGGGGTACGACTCGCAGCCGCCGAGCGGCATCGCGGCGGCGATGGCGAGGTTGAACTGGTGGCCGCCGTGCGGGACGCAGCGGGTCGGGCTCCACCCGGCGTCGTACAGGGTGGCGAGCGTGCGGCGGAACTCGGTGAACCCGTAGCTGAGCGCCGGGTCCATCTGGAGCACGTCGCGGTCGGCGCGGAGCCCGCCGTACCGGACGAGGTTGCGGGCGTCCGGAAACGACATGAGGTTTTCGCCCGTTGCCAGCGGGCCGGGGTACCGGGCGGCGAGCTCGGCCAGCGCGGCGTAGTCCAGCGGGTCGGTCGGCTCCTCGTACCAGTGCAGGGGGTAGGCCTTGAGCGCGTCGCCGTACGCGATCGCCTCGTCCTGCGTGAAGCGGCCGTTGGCGTCGACCGCGAGTGTGCACCCGTCGGGCAGGATCGCCAGCACCGCCTCGATCCGCCGCAGGTCGTCGGCGAGCGGGGCGCCGCCGATCTTCATCTTCACGGTGCGGTAGCCGAGGTCGAGGTAGCCGCGCATCTCGTCCTGGAGCGCGTCGATCCCACGGTCCGGGTAGTAGTAGCCGCCGGCGGCGTACACCCATACCTTCTCCGCTGGCGCGGCAGGCGGGCGACCAGGGATCTCGAGGCCGGCGAGCAGGCGGTGCAGCGGGAGGCCTGCGAGCTTGGCGGCTAAGTCCCAGGCGGCCATGTCGAGGATGCCGATCGCGACGGCGCGGTCGCCGTGACCGCCCGGCTTCTCGTCGCGCATGGCGGCCGCCCAGATGCGGTCCGGGTCGAGATGCCCGGTCGCGGGGTCGACCAGCGCGTCCGGTGCGGCCTCCAGCACCCGTGGGATGACCCGGGTGCGGAGCAGGCCGGCCTGGGCGTAGCGGCCGTTGGAGTTGAAGCCGTACCCGACGACCCGCCGGCCGTCGCGCACCTCGTCGGTGATCAGCGCGAGCACGCTGACGTCCATTTTGGAGAAGTTGATGAAGGCGTTCGACATGTCCGCCTCGATGGGGACCGTCAGCTCGCGGATGTCGACGATGCGCATGCGGGGGAAACTCCCGTCAAGGGTCTGTTGGAAACGATCTCACGGGTGTTGCCGGAGCGTAACACGGGTCTCATTCGCGTTGAAGCGGCTAGCGACCTATTCCACAACGCGACTGAGACGTATGGTGATAACGATTCCAAGACCTGCGACCAGGAAGGAGCCGCCCATGGCCGCCCCCACGCGCGCCACTGACGTCCTCGTGATCGGCGGTGGCGGCTCCGGGCTCGCCGCCGCGGTCAGTGCCGCCCAGCACGGTGCCCGCGTGCTGCTGGCCGAGAAGCAGCCCCGCCTCGGCGGCTCCACCGCGCTCTCGGTCGGCTCGATCACCGCCGCCGGCACCCGCCTCCAGGCCCGCGCCGGCGTCCAGGACTCGGTACCCGACTTCGTCGAAGACATGGTCGCGTTCAAGCCGGCCCTGCTCACTGGCGACGCGCCCGCCCTCCGCGAGTTGCTGGCCCGCGAGTCGGCGGCCACCGTCGCCTGGCTGGAGTCGCTGGGCGTGGCCCTGGTCGGCCCGTACCCGGAAGCGCCGCACCGGGTCTCCCGCATGCACAACGTGGTGCCCAGCTCCCGCGCGTACATCGCCCGCCTCGCCGACGCCGCCCGCCGCCACAAGGTCGAGGTGCTGCTCTCCACCGAGGTCGCCGAGTTGGTCCGCGATGCCTCGGGCGCGGTGACCGGCGCCGTGCTGCGTACCCCGACCGGCGATGTCACCGTCGAGGCGCGGCACGGCGTCGTACTGGCCAGCGGCGACTTCAGCGGCAACCCGAAGATGCGCCACGAGCACCTCTCCCCCGCCGCGGCAGCGGCCCACCCGATCAACCCGTACGCCAACGGTGACGGCCACCGGCTGGCGGCCGAAGTGGGCGCGGCCTGGCGGCGGATGGACGTGACGTTCGGGCCCCAGCTGCGCTTCGCACCGCCACAGCGCCCCGGGCTGGTCAGCCGCCTGCCCACCTGGCGCTGGCTGTGCAAGGCGGAGGCGTTCCTGGTGCAGCGGCTGCCCGCGTCGGCGCTGCGCCCCTTCGTCAAGTCGCTGCTCATCACGCACACCTCGCCCGCCGCGACGCTTTTCGCGCACGGCGCCATCCTGGTGAACAACGCCGGCGAGCGCTTCTGCGACGAGAAGGAGTCCGTGGCACCATTGTCCAGTCAGGACGGTGGTCGGGGGTACATCGTGTTCGATGCGGGGATCGCGGCGGCGTTCAACCGCCCGCCCAACGCCATCTCCACCGCGCCCGGCATCGCGTTCGCGTACTTCGACGACTACCGCCGCGGGCGGCCCGACCTTGTGTTCCAGGCGGACACGGCGACGGAGCTGGCCGAGCGCATCGGCGTCGACCCGGCCGCGCTCGCCGAGTCGGTACGCCAAGGGGCGCTCGGCACCCCGCTCGTCGCGATGGGCCCTGTGCACAGCATGCTCACTGTCACCGAGGGCGGCCTCGCGGTGGACGACGAGCTGCGCGTGCTCGACACCTCGGATGTGCCAATCCCCGGCCTGTACGCGGTCGGCGGCGTCGGACAGGGCGGGATGCTGCTGCTCGGCCACGGTCACCACATCGCCTGGGCGATGACCTCGGGTCGGCTCGCCGGACGGGCGCTGGCCAGGGCCAACGCCGGTGGCGACGGCCGCGCGAGCGGCGGTCGGGCGGGGAGGCACGCGACGTGAGTGGGCCACCTGGCGTCTCTTCGCGAAGCGAGGAGGCGGCGTGAGTGGGCGGCCCGGCGGCCGGGCCCGACCTATACTCCTCAGCATCCGCCGCACAGACAGTGACCGGCACTACGGAAGACGGCCACCGGCATGACCACGATCAAGGAGGTGGCCCGGCGCGCGGGCGTTGCGCCGGCCTCCGTCACACGGGTCCTCAGCGGTCACCCCAACGTCAGCGAGGCGCTGCGGGCGAAGGTGCTCGCGGCGGTGGACGAGATCGGGTACAAGCCGGACCTCATGGCAGCCGGCCTGCGCCGCGGCTCCAGCCACACCGTCGGGGTCATCGTCAGCGACATCATCAACCCACTGCTGGCCGAGATGGTCGACGCGCTCGATGTGAAGCTGCGCGACAAGGGCTACACGGTGCTCCTGGCCAACTCGCACGGCGACCCGGACCGCGACGTCGAGAGTGTCCACCTGTTACGCCAGCGCCGCACCGACGGGCTGGTCGTGATGGTCGTCGACGAGACCCGGGCCGAGCTGCGACAGGCACTGCGCGACCTGCCCATCCCGGTCGTGCTGCTCGACCGGCAGATCGAGACCGCCGACGCGGCCAGCGCCGTGCTCAGCGACCACCACCGGGGCACCCGCGAGCTGACCCGCCATCTGCTCGACGGGGGTCACCGGCGGATCGCGCTGCTGACCGGCCTGCGCGGCACCACGTACCCGGGGCGCGAGCGCACGCGCGGTTTCGTCGACGCCTTGGACGAGCGGGACATACCGGTCGCGTCGGCCTTCATCCGCGACGCCCGTGCCACCCCGGAGTCCGGCCAGCGCCTGGCAGCCGAGCTGCTCGACGACGGGGACCCGCCGACCGCGATCGTGGTCGGCCCAAACCCGATGCTGGTCGGGGTGCTGCGCGAGCTACAGCGGCGCAACCTGCGCGTGGGCCGCGACCTCGCCCTGGCCTGCCTTGACGACATCCCGATCGCGGCCCTGCACCACCCTCCGATCACCGCGCTGGCCCGCAACACCGAGGAGATGGCGCACACGGCGGCCGCGCTGCTGCTGGACCGGCTGACCGGGGTGAGCCGCTTCCCGCGCACCGTGGTCCTGCCGACCGAGCTGCGCCGCCGCGCCTCCACCACGGCCCTCGTAACGCCGGCGGACGCGGAGCTCCCGGTCAGCTGACCCGATCACTCAGAAACGGATGGCGCTCCGGACGCCGTCCTGAATAGAAATGCGAATTTCGAGAGCTACCGCGATGTCCGCGGTGGTCCGGACCGCTGCTCCCGCGGCCTCACCCTCCGCGCTTCACGACCACCCGGCCTCCCGCCCGGCAGGCTTCGCAGATCGTGGTATTGAGCTGCCGCTATAGGGACCGTTCGATACCACGATCTGTTCCCACGGATGCCAGAAGACGTGGGGCCGCTCCCCGGGGCGGTGCGCCCGCTCCCCGGGCGACGCGCCCGCTCCCCGGGCGAGAGGTGACAGCAAAATCGGGGATTTTGTCGGGATCTTCGAGCGCTCGGGCCCGCACTAGCGGAGGCACTGGGCGCGGCGGCGGGTGTGAACAGCGGAGGGTGAGGCCGCGGGAGCGACGGTCTCGACCACAGCGGACGTCGCGGTAGCTCTGATCCGGCTTCTCAAGCAGGTCTTCAGGCCACGCCACCCGCGGCCGGACGCCGCACCGCGCTGGCAGGCGGCTAGCAGCGGCGCGTGAATCGGGACAAAAGAATCGCGGTTACGCGGGTGTTTCGACCGTAACAGCCAACGAGACCTCAGCCGACGGTCACGAAATGACCTCGTAGCCTTGTGGAAAACGATACCAACGCCTACGTTCAGCCTTACGACAAGCGCCGCTCCGCGGTCCATCCCCCACCAGCCGACCGGGCTCACCGGCCGAGCGTCAGCACGCGAATCCTCACAGCTCAGAGGGGCTTCTTCATGGCTGCAAGCACGTTCCGAGGCGTCCTTCCCGCGACCATCACTCCCTTCACGACCGACGGTGATCTCGACCGCGACGCGCTTGTTTCGTATACACAATGGATGGAATCGATTCCCGGGGTGACCGGGCTCGTGGTCAACGGCCACGCCGGTGAGGGGACCTCGCTGACCCGCGAGGAGCGGATCGAGGTGATCCGGCTGACCAAGGAGACCGTCGGCGACCGCCTCGCCGTGATCGCCGGCGTCGGCGGGGACGGCAGCCGCGTGGTGGCGGGCGAGGCGGCGGACGCGGCCGAGGCCGGCGCGGACGCGGTGCTGGTCTTCCCCGCCGGAAGCTGGCTGCGCTTCGGCTACCAGGAGGGCGCGCCGCGCGAGCGGTACGAGGCAGTGCGCGCCGCCTCCGGCCTGCCGATGATCCTGTTCAACTTCCCGGACGCCACGCACGCGACGTACGACCTGGACACCATCCTGTCCATTCTGGAGCTTGACGGCGTCGTGGCCATCAAGGACGGCGCACGCAGCATGATCCGGTGGGACACCGAGCTTCCGGTGATCCGCCAGCGCTTCCCCGACGTGCCGGTGCTGACCTGCCAGGACGAATTCCTGCTGCACACCATGTGGGAGGCCGACGGCGCCCTGGTCGGGTACGGCGCGCTGGTGCCGGACCTGATGGTCGACCTGCTGGAAAAGGCGCGGCGCAAGGACTACGCCGCCGCCAAGGAGGCGTACGACCGGATGGCGCCACTGACCAAAGTGGTCTATCACCGGCGCTCGCACATCGAGTCGACCCCGGTCATGAAGCTCGGCCTGGTGCACCGGGGCGTGCTGCGCCACGCGACCGTGCGCCCGCCACTCATGCCGATGGACGACCTCGTCGCCCAAGAGGTGGCCGCGGCGCTCAAGGCCGCCGGCATCGAGGCGGCCTGAGCCATGGCCGCCGCGCCCGTACGAGCCACCGAGCCGGCCGCCCTGCGCCGCGAGCTGCGCGCGCTGGTCGGCACGGTGAGCGCGCCGCGCACCCGGCCCGTGCTGGCGTCCGACGTGCACCGCTTCCGGCTGGCCACGGCCGCCGGAGGGGGTGCGGGGAGCACCGACCCGACCGTCGTCCCTGCGGTCGGGTCGGTGGTACCCCCCACGTTCTTCTGCCCCGACCCGCTCGTGGCCGCCGAGGCGCTCGGCCTGCCGCGCCCGCGACCACTGTCCCGCACCATCGACGGCGGCTCGCAGTGGCAGGTGGTACGGCCGGTCCGGGTCGGCGACACCCTGACGCTCGTCGCCCGGATCGCGGCGATCACCCCGCGCACCACCGCGGACGGCCGGCCCATGGTGCTCACCGTCATCGAGGTCCTCGCCTGGAATCAGGACGGCCACCAGGTCGGTGTCGCCCGCGGTACAAGCGTCAGCTACGAGGAGCGGGTGTCATGAGGGTGAGCGAGGCCATCCCGACACTGACCGTCGACGCGGCCACATTGGAGCATGTCGTCCGCTGGTCCGCCGCGATCGACGACTACACGCCGATCCACTTCGACCCGGAGGCGGCGGCCGCCCGTGGCATGGCCGGCCCTGTGGTCAACGGCCCGTGGAAGGCGGCCCTGCTCGCCACGATGTTGGAGTCCTGGTTGGACGGTCGCGGCACGCTCGCCCGCCTGGACTGCCGCTACCGCCGGCCGGACCTGGTCGGCGCCGCACTCACCTTCGGCGGCACGGTCACCGCGGTCACCGCCGCGACCGGCCACGACGTGGTGGAGTGCGACGTCTGGGTAGCCGGCGCGGACGGGGACAAGACCGTGACCGGTACGGCGACCGTCCACCTCAGACCCGCCAGCACGGACGAGGAGACGCTTGCCACCGAGCGCCTGAAGGCAGCGGTCCGGCTGGGCCAGGAGGCCGGCCGCTTCACGTACGAGGTGACCGCCGGCGACATCGCCCGCTTCCGCGCGGCGGTCGGCGACCCTGGCCCGGACACCGTCGCGCCGCTCACGTTCTTCGCCGCCCTCGACCCGGTGGAGCGGCGGGACATGCTCCTCGACGCCGAGGTCCTGGACGAGATCCCGTTCGCGAAGACCGGTGGTGGCAACGCCTTCAACGAGGTGGAGTACGAGCGGCCGATCCGTGCCGGCGACGTCATCACGGTCGTCACCAGCTACACAGAGGTGTACGAGCGGGACGGCGGGTCGGGGCGGCTGCTGTTCCGGGTACGCACCAACGACCTCCTCGACGCCGCCGGTGACCTCGTCGCGCGGACCCGGATGGGCCACGTCATGGCGTACGACCTGAAGCGGAGGGTCAAGGCATGAGAGACGTCGAGGTCGGTGACCGCCTCCCTGCTCTGGTGAAGGTGGTGACGACCGAGCAGCTGGTCCGGTACGCCGGCGCGGCCAACGACTACGCCCGCATCCACTACGACCACGCCCACGCGCGGGAGCGCGGCTTCCCCGGCGTAATCGTGCACGGACTGCTGAAGGCCGCGTTCCTCGGCCAGCTGGTGACCGAGTGGTGCGGACCGGACGCGTGGGTGCGCCGCTTCTCCGTGCAGTACCGCCGCAACGACTTCCCCGCCCAACCCATCACCTGCCACGGCCGGGTCACCGCCACTGCCGCCGACTCGGTGGAGCTGGAGCTGTGGACCGAAGACCCCGAGCGGCAGGTGACGACGAAAGGTACCGCGACCGTCGTGTTTGGACCGAGCGCATGACCGCACACCGCATCGCCACGATCCCCGGCGACGGCATCGGCCGGGAGGTCGTACCGGCCGCCCAGGACGTGCTCGCCCTCGCCGGTGAGCGGCACGGCTTCCGTCTGGAGTGGACGGAGTTCGACTGGAGCTGCGAGTACTACACCCGCACCGGCCGGATGATGCCCGCCGACGGCCTCGACCAGGTGGCCGCCTTCGACGCCATCTTCCTCGGCGCGGTGGGCTACCCGGGCGTCCCGGACCACGTGTCGCTGTGGGGCCTGCTGATCCCGATGCGCCGCGCATTCGCCCAGTACGTCAACCTCCGTCCGGTCCGGCTGCTGCGCGGCATCGAGAGTCCACTTCGGGGGATCGAGCCGGGCGACCTGGACTTCGTGGTCGTCCGGGAGAACAACGAGGGCGAGTACTCGGAGATCGGCGGACGCCTCTACCGCGGCACTTCACGGGAGATGGCCGTGCAGGAAGCGGTCTTCACCCGGGCCGGCGTGGAGCAGGTGATGCGCTACGCCTACAACCTGGCCCGCACCCGCCGCGGCGACCTCGCCTCGGCCACCAAGTCCAACGGCATCATCCACACGATGCCGTTCTGGGACGAGCTGTTCCGGGAGATCGGCGGCGACTACCCCGACGTGAAGACGCGCGAGTACCACATCGACGCGCTCGTCGGCCTCTTCGTGCTCGACCCGCGCCGGTTCGACGTGGTGGTCGCGTCCAACCTCTTCGGCGACATCCTCACCGACCTCGGCGCCGCGATCGTCGGCAGCATCGGCATCGCGCCGTCGGCCAACCTCAACCCCGAGCGGCGACACCCTTCGATGTTCGAACCGGTGCACGGCTCGGCACCCGACATCGCCGGACAGGGCATCGCCAACCCGCTCGGCCAGATCTGGTCCGGCGCGCTGATGCTCGACCACCTCGGGCACTCCGCGGCCGCGGCCGAGGTGGTGGACGCGATGGAGGACGTGCTCGCCGGCGGTACGCGTACCCCGGACCTCGGCGGCACCGCGACCACCGCCCAGGTCACCGCCGCGGTGCGGGATGCGCTCGCGTCCCGCCCGCTCGAGACAGGGAGCGGACGATGAGCCTTTCCGGCAAGGTCGTGGCCATCACCGGCGGAGCCGGTGGCATGGGCCTGGCGACGGCACGCCAACTGGTCGGCCAAGGCGCCGGCGTCGCCGTGCTCGACCTCGACGACGATTTGGTACGGGACGCGGCCGCTGACCTGTCCACGGACGGCGGGACGGCCATCGGCGTCGCCGCGGACACCACCGACGAGAAGTCGATGGCCGCCGCGTTCGCCACCGTGCGGGAGCGCTTCGGCCGCCTCGACGGGCTGGTCACCGCGGCCGGCGTACGGCAGACCGCCGCGCTCGCGCTCGACCTCGACCTGGAGGTCTTCGAGCGCACCCAGCGGGTCAACGTGACCGGGACGTTCGTGGCGGTACGGGCGGCGGCCAGGGTGATGGTGGCCGACGGCACGCCCGGCTCGATCGTCACGATCGCCTCGGTGACCGGTGTCTCCGCGCGATGGGCGCAGTCGGCGTACTGCGCCAGCAAGGCCGCCGTGCTCCACCTGACCCGGGTGCTGGCGCTCGAACTGTCCACACACGACATCCGGGTCAACGCGGTGGCGCCGGGCGTGACCGAGACCCCGATGATCCGCAAGGCGATCACCGACGAGGGGCCGCAGGTGCTCCGCGACAAGATCGAAGGATCGCTCGCCCAGTTCCGGCCCGGCATCCCGCTGCGCCGCCTGGCCCAGCCCGAGGAGCAGGCCGAGGCGATCACCTTCCTGCTCTCCCCGGCGTCGTCGTTCGTCACCGGCGCCACCCTCTTCGTCGACGGCGGCGCCGCCATCGTCTGAGTGCCCTGTCAGGAGGTACGCCGTGCGAACCCTGTGGCGCAACAAGTTGGTCGCTATCGCGGCCGGCTTCCTCGTGGTGCTGGTCATCGCGGCCGTCGGCTCGCTCATCTGGAGCCCGTTCGACCCGTACACGCCCAACGTGGCGATGCGCAACCAGCCGCCGATGACCGCGAGCGACGGGCCGATCCCGCATCTGCTCGGCACCGACCCGCTCGGCCGCGACCTGCTCGTACGGCTGCTCCAGGGCGCCCGCATCTCGCTCGGCATCGGTCTGCTCAGCGTGCTGGTGTCCGGCACGTTCGGCTTCCTGCTCGGGCTGGTCGCCGGCTACTTCCGCGGCTGGGTCGACGACCTCATCATGCGCCTCGTCGACCTACAGATGAGCGTGCCGTCGCTGCTGATCGCGCTGCTGGTGCTCTACGTCCTCGGCCCGAGCATCCTCAACGTGGTGCTCGTGCTCGCCATCACCCGCTGGATGGTGTACGCCCGGGTCACCCGCGGCCTCATGCTCTCCCTGCGCGGCGAGCTCTTCATCGAGGCGGCCCAGTCGCTGGGCGCCAGTCACCTGCGCACGATCTTCCGTCACATGGTGCCGAACCTGCTCGCGCCGGTGCTGGTACTGGCCACGCTCGAGATGGCCGTGATGCTGCTGACTGAGGCGTCACTCAGCTTCCTCGGCCTCGGCATCCAGCCGCCGCAGTCGTCGTGGGGCCTGATGCTCGCCCAGGGCCGGGAGTACCTGACCTCCGCGTGGTGGCTGGTCACCTTCCCGGGCCTGGCGATCCTGCTGACCACACTCAGCATCAACCTCATCGCGACCTGGCTGCGCGCCCGCTCCTCCGACACCAGCCGGGACAGCCTCGGCAGCGGGGTCATCGAGCCCCGGCCCGGGTGGCCGACGGCGCGCCCGCGAGCGCGCTGACCGACGGACCGAACATCGGAAAGGCACCCGCATGATCCAGATCCGAAGCCCGTACAGCGGGGAGATCGTCGGCGAGGTGCCGTCGCATGGTCCGTCCGATGCGGACGACGCGTGCAAGGCGGCCGCCGCCGCCCTGGGCCGCGAAGACTTCCCGCAGCACGCCCGCGCGCTCGTGCTCGACCGCACCGCCGTCCTGCTCGGCGAGCGGGCCGAGGAGCTGGCCCGGCTGATCACCGCGGAGACCGGCAAGGTGATCAAGGATGCCCGGGTGGAGGTGGCCCGAGCCGCCGAGACGCTCCGCTTCGCCGCCGCCGAGGCCCGGACCCTCGCCGGGGACCTCGTGCCGATGGCGGCGCACCCGGGCGGCGTCGGCAAGCTGGGCCTGGCGCTGCGGCTGCCGATCGGCGTGGTCGCCGCCATCACCCCGTTCAACTTCCCGCTCAACACCGTCGCCCACAAGGTCGCGCCGGCGGTGGCGGCCGGCTGCCCGGTGGTCCTCAAGCCGGCGCCGCAGACCCCGCTGACGGCGTTGCGGCTTGTCGCGCTGATGGTCGAGGCCGGCCTGCCGGAGGACTGGGTCACGGTGCTCACCGACACCGGCAGCGAGGCCGGTGCCGCGCTGGTCACGCACCCGGTGCCGGCGATGGTGGCGTTCACCGGGAGCCCCGCTGTCGGCTGGAGTATCGCCGCCGCCGCGCCGCGCAAGAAGGTCGCGCTGGAGCTGGGCTCGAACGCGCCGGTGATCGTCGAGCCGGACGCGCCGCTGGCCGCCTGCGCCGCGCGGATCACCAAGGCTGCGTACTCCACGGCCGGACAGGCATGCATCTCCGTGCAGCGGGTGCTCGTGCACCGCCGCGTGCACGCGGACCTACGCGACCTGCTCGCCGCCGCGGCCGACCGCCTCGTGGTCGGCGACCCGATGGACGAGCGGACCGACGTCGGCCCCCTGATCAACCCGGCCGCGACCGAGCGGGTACTCAGCTGGGTCGACGAGGCCCGGTCCGGCGGGGCGGGTATCGCGGCCGGTGGCCGGCTCGTGGACGGCTGTATCCGCCCCACCGTCGTGGACCAGCCGGCCCCGGCACCAAGCTGCGCACCCGCGAGGTCTTCGGACCGGTGCTCGCGCTTGTCCCGTACGACACGTTCGACGAGGCGGTCGCGATCGCCAACGAGACGCCGTACGGGCTCCAGGCCGGCATCTTCACCCGGGACATCAACACCGCCCTGCGTGCCGTCCGCGAGCTCGACTTCGGTGGCGTACTTGTCAACGACGTCCCCACCGTGCGGGTCGACCAGCAGCCGTACGGCGGGGTCGGCGACTCGGGAAACACCCGCGAAGGCCCGGCCGCCGCCGTGAAGGCGATGACCGAGGTGCGGTTCGTGTCCATCCAGGACATCGCGGCGGAGTGAGCACAGTGGATACGACGACGACCGCGCTCGGGGTGCTGACCGGCATCCGGGTGCTCGACTTCACCGAGCGGATCCAGGGGCCGTACGGCACCCAGATGCTCGGCGACCTCGGCGCGGAGGTCATCAAGGTGGAGCGGGTCAGCACTCTCACCCCCGACGGCCGGCCGGACGACCGCTATCCCGCGCCCGGTACCCAGCCCACCCTCTACACGGCCATGTTCCTGTCGGCCAACCGCAACAAGAAGAGCATCACGCTCAACCTCAAGGCCCCCGAGGGCGTCGACGTGGCCCACCGCCTGGTGGCCGGCAGCGACGTCGTGTACGAGAACTTCCGCCCCGGCGTGATGGACCGGCTCGGCCTCGGCTACGCCGACTGCGCCGCCCTCAATCCGTCCATCGTGTACTGTTCCGCCTCCGGCTACGGTCCCGACGGCCCGTACGCCCGCAAGCCCGGCCAGGACGTGCTCGCCCAGGCGCTGGGCGGGTTCGGCGCCGTCAACGCCACCGGCGGGCGGCCGACCCCGGTGGGCATGTCGGTCACCGACGTCATGGGTGGGATGAACGGTGGCATCGCCGTCCTCGCCGCGCTCTACCATCGGCTCAATACCGGCGAGGGGCAGCACGTGCAGGTGAGCCTGCTCAACAGCGCGATCGCCGCCCAGTCCGAGCCGGCCGTCCAGTACCTCAACGGTGACGCGGGCGAGCCGGTACGCGACACGCCCACGCAGGGCCACCCGTACATCCCGCCGCCGTACGGCTTCTACGCCACCTCGGACGGCCACATCGCGCTGTCCTGCGGGCACCAGGTCCCCCAGCTCTGCCGGGTGATCGGGCTGCCCGACCTGTCGAAGGACCCGCGGTTCGACAGCCAGCGCGCGCGGGAGCGCAACCGGGAGCAGTTCGAGCGGATCGTGGAAGACGCGCTCCGGCGGCGTACCACGGCCGAGTGGCTGCCGCTCATGGCGGCCGAGGAGCTGTTCGCGGCGCCGGTGCACGGCTTCACCCAGGCGTTCACCGATCCACAGGTGACGCACGGCCGGATGGTGACCACTGTGGACAGCCCGATCGGGCCGCTGCGGCTTGTCTCGCCCGGTTTCACGCTCACCCGTACGCCCGCGACGATCCGCACCGCGCCGCCCAGCCACGGGCAGCACACCGAGCAGATCCTCACCGGCGCGGGATACACCACCGAGCAGATCGCGGCGCTGCGCGACCGCGGCGTCATCTAGGACCTGGAGGGAGGAAGGCATGACGGGTCGAGACGACATGGATGCCGGACCGCTGCTGGATATCCGGGACCTGACACTGTCGTTCCGCACCGGCGGCGGGCTGGTCCGTGCCCTCAACGGGGTCAACCTCACCGTCGGGCACCGCGAGCGGGTCGGCATCGTCGGTGAGTCCGGCTCCGGCAAGTCGGTCACCGCTCAGGCCGTGCTCGGTCTCGTGCCGGCCGCGGAGGTCACCGGCGAGATCCGCTTCGCCGGCGAAAACCTCCTGGCGGTACCGCAGGAACGGATGCGGCAGGTCCGCGGCAAGGAGATCGGGTACATCTTCCAGGACCCACTGTCGGCATTGGACCCGGTCCGGTCGATCGGCGACCAGATCAGCGAGACCCTGCGCATCCGCGGGGTCCGCAAGGCCGAGGCGATGCGCCGCTCGATCGACCTGCTCGGCCGGGTCGGCGTGAAGAACGCCAAAGAGCGGGCCCGGGACTACCCGCACCAGTTCTCCGGCGGCATGCGCCAGCGCGTCATGATCGCCATGGCCCTCGTCGCCGAGCCGCGGCTCGTCATCGCCGACGAGCCGACAACCGCCCTCGACGTACGGGTCCAGGCACAGGTGCTCGACCTGCTGCTGGAGCTGGCCGAGGAGCGTGGCCTCTCGGTGCTGTTCATCACCCACGACCTCGGCGTCCTCTCCGGGTTCGCGGAGCGGGTCGTGGTGATGTACGCCGGCCGGGCGATGGAGCAGTGCGTCACCGACGAGCTCTTCTACGGCTCCATCAACCCGTACACGCTCGGCCTGCTGGAGTCGCTGCCACGCATCGACGGCGAGGTGCCGCGGCGGCTGACCACCATCGGCGGACAGCCGCCGTCGCCGGCCCACCCGCCGTCGGGCTGCCCGTTCCACCCCCGCTGCCGGTACGCCATCGACGTCTGCGCCGCGCGGGTGCCAACCCTGCTGACCCCGCCCAACGGCTCCCATCCGTCCGCCTGCCACCGCGCGCAGTGGCTGGCCGAACAGCCCGGGGTGCTGCGATGACAGAGCCCATCCTCGAGGTCACCGGCCTCACGAAGGAGTTTCCGATCGGCGGCGGCTTCGGCCGGCGCAAGGAGACCCTCGTCGCGGTCGACGACGTGTCGTTCAGCGTGCTGCCCGGCGAGGTGCTCGGCCTGGTCGGCGAGTCAGGTTCGGGCAAGTCGACGACCGCCCGCTGCGTGATGCGACTGATCGAGCCGACCCGGGGCACCGTCCGCTTCGCCGGCGAAGACCTGCTCGCCCTGCGCGGGCCCAGGATGCGCCGGGTACGGCGTGGCATGCAGATGGTCTTCCAGGACCCGTACTCCTCATTGGACCCCCGGATGAAGGTGGAGGACATCATCGCCGAGGGCATGGTGATCCATCACGTGCGCTCCGGCGCGGCCGCCCGCCGGGCCCGGGTACGCGAGCTGCTGGAGCTGGTCGGCCTGCGCCCGGATCACCTGACCCGGCGGCCGGCGAACTTCTCCGGCGGCGAGCGCCAGCGCATCGGCATCGCCCGCGCCCTCGCGCTCGATCCTCGGCTGCTCATCTGCGACGAGCCGGTCGCCTCGCTGGACGTCTCCATCCAGGCGCAGATCCTCAACCTCTTCAAGGACCTGCAACAGGAGCTCGGCCTGTCGATCGTCTACATCGCACACGACCTGGCCACCGTGCGGCACCTCTGCGACCGGATCGCGGTGATGCGGGACGGGCGGATCCAGGAGATCGGCGACCGCGACCAGATCTACGGGGCGCCACGCAGCGAGTACACGAAGGAGCTGATCGAGGCCGTGCCCATACCCGATCCGATCCGCCAGCGGGAGAAGCAGGAGCGCGGCGCGGCCCTGCGCCGCGCGGCGAAGGCCGGTCCCCCGGCAGAGGTCCCGACACCGGCGGTGGCCAAGGCGGCAAGGCCATGAGTGGTTTGCGAATCACGGTCGCGGACCGGGTGGCGACGATCCTGCTCAACCGGCCCGAGGTGCTCAACGCGATGCGCTCGGAGGATCACCGGGCCCTGCACCAGGCGTGCGACGAGCTGGAGGCCCGCGACGACGTCGGTGCGGTGCTGATCCGCGGCTCAGGCAGGTCGTTCTGCTCCGGCTCGGACCTGCGCGAGATCGGCGACATCACCGGCGCCGCGGCCCGGGACTACGTCCGGCTCGACTTCACCACGAAGAACCGGGTCGCCGGGCTCGGCAAGCCGGTCGTGGCAGCCATCCACGGCTGGTGCGTGGGTGGTGGGGTCGAGCTGGCGCTCGCCTGCGACATCCGGATCGCCGCCGACGACGCGGTCTTCTCGATGCGCGAGGTCGCCCTGGGGAGCGTGCCCGGCTCCGGCGGCCTCCAGCGGCTGCCCGCCGTGGTCGGACTCGGCGTGGCCAAGGACTGGATCCTCACCGGCCGCAACGTGTCCGCCGTGGACGCCGAGCGGCGCGGCCTGGTGACCGAGGTGGTACCGGCCGCGGAGCTCGCCGCTCGGGCGCACGCGCTCGCCGCGGAGCTGGCCGGCCGCAACCCGACCGCGGTGCGCCTGGCCAAGGTGGCGCTCGACCCGCGGCCGGAGCCCGACTACGGCCTGGTGGCCGCGTTCCAGACCCTCGCCGGGGACGCCTGCCACGGCGACCCGCTCTACCTGGAATCCACCCGCAAGTACACCGACAAGAGGGGCAAGCCGTGACCGATCAGGTACTCGCCGGGATCCGAGTGCTGGACTTCACCGAGCGGATGCAGGGGCCGTACGGCTCCCAGATGCTGGGTGACCTCGGCGCGGAGGTCATCAAGGTGGAGCGGGTACGCGCGCTCACCCCCGACGGCCGGCCCGACGAGCGGTACGGCGCCAACGGCCGGTACGGCTCCGACCCGGAGGACTCGACCTTCTACCCGGCCGGTTTCCTGTCCGCCAACCGCAACAAGAAGAGCATCACGGTCGACCTGAAGCACCCGTCCGGCAAGGAGGTCATCCGGCGGCTGGTGGCAGTGAGCGACGTGGTCTACGAAAACTTCCGCCCCGGCGTGATGGAGCGGCTCGGCTTCGGCTACGCGGACTGCGCGGCCATCACACCGTCCATCGTGTACGCCTCCGCGTCCGGCTACGGCCCTGACGGCCCGTACGCCCACAAGCCCGGCCAGGATGTGCTCGCCCAAGCGGTCGGCGGCTTCGGCGCGATCAACGTGTCGGGTGCCGGGCGTCCTACTCCGGTGGGCATGTCCATCACCGACGTGATGGGCGGGATGAACGGCGGCTTCGCGGTGCTCGCGGCGCTCTACCACCGGCTCAACACCGGCGAGGGGCAGCACGTGCACGTGAGCCTGCTCAACAGCGCGATCGCCGCCCAGTCCGAGCAGGCGGTGCACTTCCTCAACACGGCCGTCGGCGAGCCGGTACGCGGCACCGTGATGCACGCCCACCCGTACATCCCGCCGCCGTACGGCTTCTACGCCACCAAGGACGGCTACATCGCGCTCTCCAGCGGGCGCCAGGTGCCGCAGCTGTGCCGGATCCTCGGGATCCCCGACCTGTCCAAGGATCCCCGCTTCGACGACTACTGGAAGCGGGACCGCAACCGGGTCGAGTTCGAGCAGCTGATCGAGGACGCGCTCAGCCAGCGCACCACGGCGGAGTGGCTGCCGCTGATGGAGGCGGAGGACCTGTTCGCCGCGCCGGTGCAGACGTTCGCGCAGACGTTCGCCGACCCGCAGGTCACGCACAACCGGATGGTGGTCACGGTGGACAGCCCTATCGGGCCGCTGAAGCTCATCGCCCCCGCGTTCACCCTCACGGGCACGCCGGCGACGGTGCGCACCGCGCCGCCCACCCACGGCCAGCACACCGCCGAGATCCTCGAGCTGGCCGGCTACACCTCAGACGAGATGGCTGCCCTCCGCGCTGAGGGAGCTGTCTGATGAGTCAGTCCGCGCCGGCCCGTTCCCCACCCTCCGGGCGTGCTCCAGTCCGGAACCCAACAACCGCACCACCGTCCCGACACCCCACGCGGTGATCGAGAGTCGCGACGCAGGGACCGCGCGACACGCTGACACAGACGTCACGCATCGATCCGAAAGAGCGAACCATGTCGATGGCACAGACAGATAGAGTTTCCCCGCCGCGCCGCCGGACCCGCCGCGCGATGCTCGTCTCCCCCGCGCTGGTCCTCGCCGTTGTCCTCAGCGGCTGCGGCATGACCAGCGACGACGAGGGCGGCAGCGGCAACGGTGGCGGCCTCACGAAGATCACGATTGGGCTGTCCGAGGAGCCGCGCTCGCTCGCCAGCTGGAACGCGTACTCCAACGATGGGCACCCGGTCCTGCGAAACATAGAGGAGGCGCTGCTCAACCGCGACCCCCAGACCAACGAGCTGGTCGGCGAGCTGGCCACCGAGTGGAAGCAGCAGGCGGATCCGAAGACGTGGCGGTTTACCCTACGCCAGGGTGTCACCTTCCACGACGGTTCGCCGTTCAACGCCGAGGCCGCGGCGTACGGGTTGAACTGGGTGCTCAGCAAGGACAACGCCTTCCCGATGCGCACCTTCCTCGGGCCGGAGCTGACCGCGACGGTCGTGGACGAGTACACATTGGACGTCACCACGGAGGCCCCCGACCCGATCCTGCCGACCCGGCTGTACTTCGTGACGATCCCGTCGATGAAGGCCCTGAAGGAGAAGCCGAACGAGTGGGAGACCCACCCGGTCGGGACGGGGCCGTACAAGTTCGCCGCGTGGAACCGGGGCCGCGACATCCAGCTCACCGCGAATGACCAGTGGTGGGGCCGCAAGGACACAGCCGCGGCGCACGGCAGCAACGACAAGGTCAAGGACGTCACGTACCTCTTCCGCCCGGAGACCGAGGTGCGGGCCTCGATGGTGAAGACCGGCGAGGCGCAGTTCGTGCGCTGGCTGACCGAGTCGCAGTGCGGCGAGGCGCCCAAGTGCGAGAAGGGTGTCGGTGTGGAGACCGTCATCCTGCGGCTCGACACCCCCAACCCGGCATTGAAGGACCCGCGGGTGCGGGAGGCGATCGCGCTCTCGTTCGACAAGTCGCAGATCATCAACAACATCATGGGCGGCGGCGAGCTCGCCGCGCAGATCGTCGGGCCGTCCGCGCTCGGCTTCAACAAGAGCCTCCAGCCGTACCCGTACGACCAGGCCAAGGCGAAGCAGCTGATCGCCGAGGCGAAGGCGGACGGGGTACCGGTGGACGCGCCGCTCACGGTCGCCGCCCGGGAGGGCTTCATCCTGCGGGCCGACGAGAGCATCCAGCTCGTCGCCCAGGCGCTCACCGATATCGGGCTGACCAACGTGAAGAGCGAGATGCGCGAGACGGCCAAGTTCGAGCAGGCGTGGACCGCCGGGTACCAGGCGATCACGCCGGACCGTGGCCTGATCGGGCTCCAGCAGCACGGCAACGAGCTGATGGACTACTCGTCCAGCATCGAGGGCTACTACGCCTGCAAGGGCGCCACGTCGGCGTACTGCGACCCGGAGCTGGAGAAGCTGACGGCCGCGGCCAACCAGCTCGCCGGTGGCGAGCGGGACACCGCCCTTCAGAACATCGCGAAGTACGTCTACGACCGGTACATCACCGTCCCGGTTGGACAGCCGAACTTCTACTTCGGACTGGCCACCGGGATCGACTGGAAGCCGCGCCTGGACGGCTTCCTGCTGGTCAAGGAGATGAAGGTCAGCTGAGGTTTCCGCGCCGGGGCGGGCCACCACGGTCCGCCCCGGCCCCTGGCGACGACGGAGGAAAAATGAGCACCAACCCGCTGATCTCGAGCTGGCAGGCCGGCCGCACCACGTACGGTGTGTGGTGCACGATGCCCGGCTCGGTGCCGGCCGAGTTCATCGCCCGGCAGGGCGTGGACTACGTCTGTGTCGACTACCAGCACGGCCTCATCGAGCACAGCACCGGCGTGCCGATGATGCAGGCCATCGAAGCCGGCGGGTCGGTGCCGATCGCCCGGGTCAACTGGAACGAGCCAAACCGCATCATGCAGGTCGCCGACGCCGGAGCCCGAGGCGTGGTCGTACCGATGGTCAACAACGCCGCCGAGGCCGAGCGGGCCGCCCGGGCGCTGCGCTTCCCGCCGCACGGGGACCGCTCGTACGGGCCGGTGCGGGCACGTGAGGTGCTCGGCACCACGGACCCCGAGGCGCTCGCCGACCAAGCCTGCATCCTCATGATCGAGACGGCGGACGGCATCAAGAACGTACGCGAAATCGCCGCCACGCCGGGCGTGCACGCGCTCTACATCGGACCGAGCGACCTCGCGCTCGCCATGGGCCTGCTGCCCAACCACACTCCCCCGGACGCCGAGTTCGTCCGCGTCATCGACGAGATCCGGGCCGCTTGCAAGGACAACGGGATCGCCGCCGGCATCCAGTGCGCCAACGGCGAGATCGCCGCCGGGTACACCGCCCAGGGCTTCGACATGATCACCATCGCCTCGGACGTACCGCTGCTCACCGGCGCGGTCCGGAGCAACCTGGCCGCCGCGAAACGCCAGACCGGCAGCGCCGCGTCCGCACCGCCCACCAGCAACTACTAAAGGGGTACGCGATGCTGCGGTACGCGCTGCGCCGGACCTTCCACTCGGCCATCGTGATGATTGGTGTGCTGATCGTGGTGTTCCTGGTCGTCGACCAGATCGGCGACCCCGCCCGGCTGATGCTGCCGGCCGACGCGCCCATCCAGGTCTACCTCGACCTACGGGCCAAGCTCGGGCTGGACGAGCCGTTCCTGGAACGCTTCTGGCACACCATGAGCGGCTGGTTCGTCGGTGACTTCGGCGACTCGCTGTGGCAGGGCGTACCCGCGCTCGGCCTCGCGCTGCAACGGGTACCGGCCACGCTCACCCTCACCATCGTGTCGCTCGCGTTCGCGATCCCGGTGGCGCTGCTGCTCGGCACCCGCTCGGCCATCAAACCTGGCTCCCTCACCGACCGCCTCCTCACCACGGTGTCGCTAGCGGGTGTGTCGGTGGCCGACTTCTGGCTCGGCCTCATGCTGATCCTCGTCTTCAGCGTCCAGTTCGGACTGTTGCCGACGTCCGGCTTCGGCGGCCTGGAGTACCTCATCCTGCCGGCCCTGACCCTCGCCTTCCGCCCGATCGGCCGGATCGCGCAGATCGCCCGCTCGGCGCTGGTCGAGGAGATGCAGAAGCCATACATCCAGACGCTGCGCGCCAAGGGCCTGACCGAAAAGCAGATCGTGCGCAAGCACGCGCTGAAGAACTCGGCCATCCCCATCATCACGGTCAGCGGCGACGAGATAGCCACGTTCCTCAACGGCGCGGTGGTGATCGAGACGATCTTCGCCTGGCCCGGCATCGGTACCCTCTTCATCGGCGCGATCGAACGGCGCGACCTGCCGCTCATCGAGGCGTGCGTGTTCGTGGTCGCGCTCATGGTGATCGCGGTCAACCTGATCGTCGACCTCACGTACGCATACCTGGACCCGCGCGCGAAGATCAGGGGCTGACATGGCGACGATCCGCTGGGGCATCATCGGCTGCGGCGACGTGACGGAGGTCAAGAGCGGGCCCGCCTTCTACAAGGCCCGCGACTCCCAACTCGTCGCCGTGATGCGCCGCGACGCCGCCAAGGCCGCCGACTTCGCCCGCCGGCACGGCGTAGCCCGCTGGCACACGGACGCCGACGACATCATCAAGGCCCGCGACATCGACGCCGTCTACATCGCCACCCGAACCGACACCCACCTGGAGTACGCGCTGCGCTGCGCCGCCGCCGGCAAACCCACATACGTGGAGAAGCCGATGGCGATGGACGCCACCGAATGCTCACTCATGCGCTCCGCTTTCGCCGCAGCCGGTGTACCGCTCTGGGTCGCCTACTACCGGCGGGCTCTGCCCCGCTTCGTCCGGGTCAAGGAGCTGCTTGAGTCGGGCGCGATCGGCACGCCCCGGGTCGTACGCACCACGCTGCGCGCACCACTGCCCGCACTGCCGGCCGGCGAGCCCTTGCCCTGGCGGGTCGACCCCGCGTACGGCCGCGGCCACTTCTTCGAAGGCGCCTGCCACGCCCTCGACCTCATAGACTTCCTTTTCGGCGAGCTCTCCGACGTACACGGCACGGCGGTCAACCAGGCCGGCGCATACCCAACCCCAGACCTGGTCACCGCCACCTACCGGCTGCCCGGCGGGGTACTCGGCACCGGCCAGTGGTGCTACGCCGCCGACTCGGCGGCCGACGTCACCGAGGTGACCGGCTCCACCGGGCGGCTGCGCTACTCCACGTCCAAAATGGACGAGCCGATCACGCTGGTGACCGGCGGCCAGGAACAGCGCATCCCCGTACCCGACCCGCAGCACGTGCAGCAGCCACTCGTACAGTCCATCGTGGACGAGCTGAACGGCCAGGGCCGCTGCCCAAGCACCGGCGAGACCGCATTCCGCACGGCCCAGGTGACCGACTGGATACTCGGCCCCAGCCCCGCACGGACCGGGGTCAATCAAACCACTGATCGCCGCCCGGCCGGTCGTACCCCGATCACCCCCACGTACGCAGGGAGCAGGTCCAGAAGTAGAACCTGGTGTCGCAGCCGGGGGGATCACCCCCGCGTGCGCGGGAGCAGGGCTGCCCAACACCCGCCGCCGCAGTCTCGGTGGGATCACCCCGCATGCGCCGGGAGCAGACCGGCGACCTCGACCCGAAAGACCTGGAAGTCGGATCACCCCCGCATGCGCGGGAGCAGGGCGGGATCGATGTCCTCGGCCACGCTCACACGGGATCACCCCCGCGTGCGCGGGAGCAGACTTCCTGACCTGCGACCCTAGAGATCAACTACCTCGTGTTTCTTCACTTTGTTCGCCAAGATCATTTGAATGTGTCTCTCCAGATGGACCGACTGAATCGACGTGGCCGGGTTGCCTGAAGCGTAGCGGTTGCCGGTGGCCGGGAGTTCTATCAGAAGCTTGCGGGCAGCCACGGCAGCTCGCCCCTGCCGGGCAGGTTAGCTTGGACGCGACCACGTCGCGGATGGCCGAAGGGCGCGCAGTCACTGGTCGGCCTGCCCGATCGCCGGGCCCGGCACGGACGCCCTGGCGTGACTGTCGCCCGGTTGTGCGGAATCACTAAGGAGTTCTCCGTCCTTAGTGAACCGATCGGTGTCCGGGAGACGGAACTTGGGTGGCGGTGCGACTCGCACCCGCCAATTGTTGGAATCTGTCCGGTCGACTACTTCGGCTCGACGCGACCATTGTCACGATCTCATTACGGGTGACACCTTCATGGCCACAACTGCCAGAAGGGAATAGCCAGTGGCGAGATTCCGATCCGGCCGGCACGCAAGAGCGCCGAAATGGCGCGAAATCCTTCTCCGGACATGCGCCATCGTCACCACCGCGCTGATCATCGTGCCAACGGCGGCGGTCACCAGCGCGCAGGCGCACCCCCGCCATCATCCGAGCAAGCTGGTCGTTCATGCCCGGCCCAGACCGATCGCGGCAGCGTGGCGGTCACCGGCAAGGCAGCCCGGCAAGCAACCGTGACGATCGCGGGCGGGGTCGTTCCGGTGACGACGTTCGCGGACGAAAGCGGCGCGTTCAGCACCGAGGTGGTACTACGCCCAGGCGTGCGCAACACGCTGAAGGTCAGCGCCTGGAGCGGCACCCGGCGGGTCTCCACCGAGGTGAAGGTGCGCCAGCACCTGTCGCAGGCGACCGGGCGGGTCACAGGTCGGGTGCTCGACGCGGTCGCGAACACGCCGGTGGGCGGGGCGACGGTGGCCTACGGAAAGCGCAGCGCGGTCACCGACGCCGACGGGCGCTACACGCTGACCGGAGTCCCGGAGGGGCGAATCGCGATCGGCGGCCGGCTGCGCGGCTACCTGGGTGGCCTCACGGTGTCCACGGTGGACGGTGGCGAGGCCGTCGCGCCTGACCTGCTGCTGCAACGGCTGGCGGCGCCCGTGCGGGTCGGTCCTAACGGCGGCGACTTCAGCGGGCCGGGCTGGCGGGTGCAGATCCCGCGTGGCGCGCTCCGGCGCAACGTAGACCTTCACCTCACCCAACTCGCCTTCACCGGCGGCAAGGACGGCTTCGGCGCGCCCATCGTCGACCTCTCCCCCGACGGACTGCATTTCTCCCGCCCGATCACGGTGACGCTGGATCCGCGCGTGCTCGGGCTCCGCGCCGACGACGCCCAGGTGACCGGGTTGAATCCGGACACGCTGACCTCCACGACCATCAAGACCAAGACGGTCGGCGGGAAACTTGTACTCAGCCTCACCGAGCTCGACGGCCTGGAGCTGCGGATCGCGCCGGGACCGTGGAACATGTGGGGCGGCATGGACGCCTACTGCACGCCGTTCGCGTCGGCCAGCGAGGCGGACTCGGCGGTGTCGTACCTTCGCAAGGTCCTGCTGCCGTTCCTCGACCAGTTCATGGGCGCGTCTTCACGCCGACTGTGGTCGATGTACCTGGACGGTGGCCCCGACTCGACCAGCCGGGAGACCGTCAGCGACGCGCAGGCGATGAAGCAGTTCGCCGAGTCGCCGTTCACTCGCAACGCGGCGCGTACCGTGGTCGACCAGGTGGTCATCGCGCTCGGCACTGAGCGGCCGGCACTGTCCGCACCGCAGACGCCGACCGCGCTACAGCTGGAGCAGTTTCCGGACTCGGCGAATCCGATCGGGCACGACGTCGACATCAACTTCAGCGACCCGTTCAACGTTCCGGGAACATCGCCGGTGGCATGGGGCACGTCACCATCGGCACGACCCGGTTCGAGGACCTTCGCAACTTCTCCGGACCGCTGAAGCTGCTGCCCGAGGCCAGCGACCGCGGCGTGATCACCAGCGTCGAACTTGAGGCAAGCCTGACGCTGACCGTGCTCGACGCGATCGACCTCTGCGAGGGCGACGCCGGTGCGGGCATCGAAACGCACGCGACGATCCCGCTCAGTCGCCTGGAAGCCACCAGGAAGGCAAGCGGCGGACACTACGCCAGGAAGGTGCTGTTCGTCGCCGAACCCACCCTCCAGCCGGACCGCCGGGATATCACGAACCTGTACGACAACGACCGCGACGACGACGGCGTGCCCGACGCGCAGCCATGGACCGGTGCGACGTACACATTGGACAACTGCCCGACAGTGGCGAACGCGGACCAGGCCGACGGCGACGGCGACGGGGCCGGCGACGCCTGCGACAGCGACGAGCAACCACCGCTGCCACCGGGCGGCATCCCTGAGGGCCCGCCGGACGGCACGCCCGTGCCGGACACCGGACCGCGAACGCCTGGGGCAGGCGGTTCCTGGGGCGACCCGCACCTGATCACCTTCGACGGCGGCTCCGTGGACTTCCAGGCCGCCGGGGACTACACCCTCGTCGAGTCCACCACCGACAACTTCGCGGTACAGGCACGCTACGTCCGCCGGCCAGGGCTGACCCCGACCATCTCGATCAACCATGGAGTCGCCGCCCGGGTCGGTACATCCATCATCGCGTTCGGCGACAGTCCGACCGCGCAGTTGCGCGACCCCTGGTCGCCACCCTGGATGGGCAGCCGCTCGCACTCGGTGGACCCACCGAGCTGCCCGGCGGCGCGGTGCTCACCTACGACAATGTCCGTGGTGCCGTGGTGCGCTGGCCGGACGGCACGCAACTGGCCGCCGGCCGCTGGACCGGCGACAACGTATTCGTCACGCTGTCGGCGAGCCGCTGGGGCCGGGTACACGGCATCCTCGGTAACGCCGACCGCGACCCCGCCAACGACACGACGGCACGCGACGGCACGCTTGTCGAGGACGTCTACGACGCCGAACGCTTCTACGGCGTCTTCGGCGCGAGCTGGCACGCGACCGGTGACGCATCGTTCTTCCGGACGCCCCTGCCACCCGACCGCGGGCTTCCCGTCGTGCCGCCGGACCCGGCGTCAGTGGCAGCGCTGCCAGCAGATCTTCGTGCCGCGGCCGAGCAAATCTGCCGGGACCGGGGCCTGACTCCCGGTGCCGGACTGGACCAGTGCATCCTTGACGTCGCGCTCACCGGCGACAACGGCTTCGCGGACAACGCCGCCGTAGTCGCACAGCTGACACGTACCACCGTCCCAGCCGGCGCTCTCGGCGCGCCCGTCGAAGACACCGTCCTCATCGGACTCGGTCAACGCGCCACCGGCTCACTCGACCGGGCATTCGCGGCCGACGTGTACGAGATCGACCTAGCGGCCGGATCCAACGTCCGGATCACCACCCCAGGCCCGTGCCCCGGCGTGGGCACCTTCTCCATCACTCTGATCAATCCCAGCGGGGAACCGATCGGGCGAACCCGCGGCACCGGCTGCGGCACCATGGAGGCGACCCAGCTACGCGAGTCCGGCCGGTACCAGCTGCGGGTATTCGACTCCGGCGGCTTCACCGGCGCCTACGAGCTACAGGTCGACGGCGACCAGCTCGGCCTCACCTGCCAGGCCACCGAGGTGGCGCCAAACGACGACGGCTCCAGCCCACCGATCGCACTGCCGTTCACTGTGGACTTCCTCGGACAGCGCTTCAGCAACGTCTGGGTCAACAACAACGGCAACGTCACCTTCAACGGGCCACAATCGGCATACACGCCGTCCCCGTTCGCCTCCGGCGGGAACGCGATCATCGCTGCCTGGTGGGCCGATGTGGACACCCGCGGTGCCGCGTCCCAACCAGTACGGTACGGGCTGGGCAACGTCGACGGCCGTCAAGCCTTCTGCGTCGACTTCCACCAAGTCGGCTACTTCGCCAGCCACGACGACAAGCTCAACTCCTTCCAGCTCTACCTGGTCGACCGCAGCGACGTCGCCGACGGTGCCTTCGACATCGTCCTGCGCTACCGCCAGCTGCTCTGGGAGACCGGCGACGCCAGCGGCGGCAGCAACGGCCTCGGCGGCACCTCAGCCGCGGTCGGCTACGCAAACGGCACCGGCCAGCCAGGCACCTTCCACGAAGTCACCGGATCACGAACGCCAGGATCCTTCCTGGACACGGCACCCACCGCACTGACCCGCACCTCCACCAACAGCGACGAAGCAGGAATCCACATTTTCCACATCCGCGGCTAACCTCTGGTTGGTAAGCACGCCTGGTACCAAGAGGACCTCCGATCGGTGTGAACGGCTAACGCCCCACAACCGATCGGAGGTTCCTCGCCGCCCACCCAACGCCCAACGCATCTGCGATGCTGGATGGCATGCGGAAGCGACTCACGGCCGTTGCCAGCTCGCTCCTCGTCGCGGCGGGCTGCAGTGCGGCCTCACCCACAGTCCCGTCACCCTTGCCCCCATCACCGGCCCCCTCAACGGCTGCTGTGCCCTCCGCACCGCCGCCTCCGTCAAGCTCAGCCGTTCCGGTCCGCGAGCCGAAGCTGATCTACTTCGGCGGGATAGGCCCATGGCCGGAGAACTCGTTCATCGGTGAGGTCACTACATCGACGCAGCTTGCCAGGTTTCAGATCGCACAGGACTCAGTCGAGGACGAGGTGCGCCAGGCTGTCCTGGCCTATCAGCAGAGCGGCCTACGCCTGTTCGTGTACGCGAAGCTGGTCGGCTGTTACGAAGACAGCGTTGAGCTGATCATCCAGGCACCGCTGATGTACCCGATGTTCACCACCGAAGGGGAACGGCTCTGTGTGGAACCCTCTTTCTACATAGCGGCGTTCGCCGTGCCCGCCGAGCTTGTACCCGTCGACGTCGACATCCGCTGCGAACCTGGGCCGATCACCTGCCCGAAATGGCGAGGCCACGCCAGAGGCCGCGGAGACTAGCGAATCTGTGTCGCACATCGCACCAGCGACGCCTTTCGCTTCCTGAGCGCGAGTAGCAGCATCCCCAGGTGGACTGACCCTGTCCTGGATCATGAGGAGATCACGTGCAACGGACGCGCCTACCACGCCGTTCCCTGCTCGCCGCCGCCACCGGCGTGGCCGTTGGTGCCGCCGGCCTCGCCGGACCGGCCCATGCCGCCCATCCAGCGGAGCCGGCGCCGGACACCCCGCAGAAGGCCCTCGACCGCCTGCTGGCCGGCAACCGCCGGTTCAGGAGCGGTCACGCGATCCATCCGAACCAGACGCTGCGGCGCCTGCAAGAGGTGGCGGCAGGGCAGCACCCGTTCGCCATCACGCTCGGCTGCGCCGACTCGCGCGTACCCCCGGAGCTGCTTTTCGACCAGGGGCTCGGCGACATCTTCGACAACCGTGTCGCCGGCAACATCGTCGACGACCTGCTGTTGGGGAGCGTCGAGTTCGCGGTGGAGGAGTTCGCGCCGCCGCTGCTCATGGTGCTGGGCCATGAGCGGTGCGGCGCCATCACGGCCACGATCGAGGCGCTGGAGAGCGGCGGGGCCGCGCCCGGCCACATCGGCGCGATCGTGGACGCCCTGACCCCGATCATCGAGCCGCTGCTGGAGAGCGAGGGCGACCGGGTGGAAAACGGCGTACAGGCCAACGTCCGCGCGCAGGTGCAGCAGTTGCTGACCACCAGCCACATCATCGCCGAGCGGGTGGCGGCCGGCACGCTCGCGGTCGTCGGCGCCCGCTTCGATCTGGATACCGGCCGGGTCACGCTGGTCCACTGAGGACTACGCGACCGCGCGGCGGGCGCGATCTGCGTCCGCCGCCCAATCTCCATAGGCGCCAGCCGCGGCCGGATCGTCGGCGCCTATGAGGACCCCGGACGCTGATCCGTCTGGCCGTCGGTGGGCGGGATCAGGCCGTCCAGCAGGCGGGCAAGACCGAAGTCGAACCAGCGGTCCACCGCGGCGTTGGCGTCGCCGCCCTGCGAGTCGACGACCACGAGCCAGGCGCGATCGTGCGCGTGGCGGGTGCGAGCGAGTCGGGCGTGGGTGGTCGATCGCCAGGTGTCCCAGGTCGCGGCGCCGGCGTGCTGTTCGGCACGCTCAGCGACGTGCAGCAGCGCCAGTCCCTGGACGTATCCGCTCAGCGTGAGATACGCGGCGAAGGCGTCCTCCGGCGTGTAGCCGACGCGGAGTAAGACCGCCACCGTCCGGTCGACCAAGGCCATCACCGCCGGGACGATGGGCGGTCGTGTCGTCGCCAGGACCGGGAGCAACCAAGGGTACCGGCGGTAGAGAGCCCATTCGTCGCGGGCGAGGCGTTCCAGGGCGTCGCGTGGGTGGGCCGGCTCCGGCTGTGGCGCGCGGCGTCGGTGGCTGTCGGTGAGTACGTGCTCGACCATCGCCGCGAGCAGGCGGTCACGGCTGCGTATCGACCGATAGACCTGGTCCGTGCTGAGTCCGGCATGGTGCGCCACGGCACGTACGGACACCCTGTCGATCCCGTTCGCGTCGGCCAGTTCGACGGCGAGGTGTACCAGCCGGTCACGGGTTATGGCGCTCGCCTGCTCGCGGCCAACGGTCGCCGGGTAGGGCGGCGCGGTGTGGCCGAGATCGCGCCGGCGGCGGTAGGCGCGCGCCTGGCAGCGCCGTGAGCAGTAACGCCGAGGTCTGCCGCGAGACCGGATCGGCAACGCCGCGCCACACTCGGCACACCGGAGAGACATGACGCCCCCGCTTGTTTCGTCACTACGGATGCCGTGACGAAAGTACTCGTTCCTCGGGGGCTGCCGCGAACAGCATCGAAGGCGTCGCGTCCGTCCGTCTTCGAGGGGTCTCCGTGCGCCTGTTCCGCATCCAGTCACCCGGCTCCCGCAGTGCTGCTCCGGAGCCACCACCAGACCGGATCGTCGATGTCGATGCGCTACGCGGGATGGCTCTGCTCGGCATCCTTCTGGTCAACATCGCCTACTTCGCCTCTGGGTACCCGTTCCACCTCGTCACCGATCCCGACCACAGCTCGTGGCTCGATCACGCCGTGACTTGGCTCGTCGAGGCCACGCTCACGATGAAGGCGTACCTGCTCTTCTCCTTCCTGTTCGGCTACAGCTTCACGCTCCAGATCGACTCCGCGGCACGTCGCGGCGTGCCCTTCGCCCCCCGATTCCGGCGCCGCCTCGCCGGCCTGTTCGCGATCGGGCTGGCGCACGCCGTCCTGCTGTTCCAGGGAGACATCCTGACGACGTACGCGTTGCTGGGCCTGATCCTCCTCGCCATGCGACAGGTCCGCCCGCACACCGCGCTGGCCACCGCCGCCGCGTTGGTCGGCGTGGTGGCCTTCGCCATGGCGCTCGCCGCCACCACCGGGGCGGAGCTCGTACCCGACCCGTCGGCCGCGCTGGCTGCCGGTGAACGCTCCACCGAAGCGCTTCGGGGCGGTCTCGTCTCGGTGGTGGCCGAGCACCTGCGCTCCCTACCGGCGATGCTCGGCTCGCTGGCGGTGCAAGGACCGCTCGCGCTCTCGGCCTTCCTGGTCGGGCTGGCGGCCGGGCGCGGGCGGGCACTGGCCGACGTCGTTCGGCATGACCGTGTGCTGCGACGGATACAGTGGATCGGTTTTCCGGCCGGGCTGGCCGGAGGCGTCGTGTTCGCCACCGGCGGCGGTACGGCAAACTTCACCGGGCTTCTCGTCGGCATCCTCACCGCGCCGCTGCTCGCCGCGGCGTATGCGGCGACGGCGCTGCGCTACTTCCACACCACCTCGGGTCGCCGCTTGGCGCTGGCACTGGCACCTGCCGGGCGGATGTCGCTGTCCAACTATCTCGGCCAGTCCATACTCTGCGTGGTGATCTTCACGGGTGTGGGGCTGCGGCTGGCAGGCGACGTCGGGCCGCCGGCGGTGCTGCTCGTCGCCCTCGGGATCTTCGCAGTCCAGGTGGCCGCCAGCGCGATGTGGCTGGCCCGGTTCAACTACGGCCCGGCGGAATGGCTCCTGAAGACCTGGACCGAACGACACGGCGTACCGCTGTCGCGTCGCGGGCAGTCCCAGACTTCTGCGCCGGCATCGAGGTAGTCACGGCGCTGATCTCACGCGGGCCGGGCGCCCGTGGCGAGCCACGGGCGCCTGGCGTTCGGGTC
The DNA here is from genome assembly GCF_011764545.1 of Phytohabitans flavus. Taxonomy (GTDB): domain Bacteria; phylum Actinomycetota; class Actinomycetes; order Mycobacteriales; family Micromonosporaceae; genus Phytohabitans; species Phytohabitans flavus. The sequence goes on from NZ_AP022870.1 coordinate 5,055,550, forward strand.
TCAGGTGCCGGTGCATCCGGGTGGGGCGCCGGGGGCGTTCCACCGGTCGCACCAGTTGGCGGGTGCCATACCGGGGTTACCCGGACCCCAACTCGCACCAGCGGTGTAGCCGTAGGGTTGGACGTCAAGGTCGGTGACTTGGAAGATCGCGTAATCCACCATGTTGCCGGTCTTCAGCGTGTAGGTACCACCCTGGAGAGAGGGCCAGAAGAACCGGTAGTCGTGCGACCCATCGGGTGTAGGTATCGGCAGCCAGGAGGCGTAGTACCAGTACTGCATATCAAACGCCCACGGGATCCGATGCTCGTAGTTGATGCCGGACAGGGAAACGCGGATCCAGCACCGCTGGCCGGCCAGGACGATCCCCTGGACCGCGACGTACCGTGAGGCATTGGTGTACCAGCCTGTGATCCTGCATTTGCCATGCTGAATCGTCACCGACTCGCCGGAGGCCATCGGTCGGATGACCGTGTCCGGCCCCATGCCTCCGGCCTGCGGTTGGAGGGTCGTTTCCGGCGTACCGACACCGCAGCCGCCATCCATGGGAAGGAACCCGTACCACTGGATTGTCGGTGTCTGCGCGCAAATCAGTGACGACGGGCCGACGAAAACTTCCTTCCACGGGCTCTGGGTCGTCTTGGACACCGGGATCGCGTTGTAGACGTTGTGCACCAGCATGGCCCCGTAGCTGGCGTTGATCTTGTATGGGTTGTAGTTGCCGATCCGGCCGAGCGACGCCGACTTGTGAATGTCGCGTTGCAGGCCGACCAGCTCGCCGATGTAATCCGCGATCGGGTAGGGCGCGATCGAGTTGACCGGGAGCTGCGAGTTCCTGTCCCACTGGCCAAGGCACGGGTATGCACCGCGGTCGACGTCGGCTTCGGAGATCCCGAGCTGAGCCAGGAAGGCGGTGCGTATTGTGCCCGGGCCGGGCATGCGAGGCGTCAGCGACCCGTTGGTGACAAGGCTGTCCACACAGGTGTAGATGGCGCGCAGCCGCGTGGGTGTGAGGTCCTTGGGCGCGTTGTTGCCGAATCCGATGTAGCTGAGGCCGCTGGGATAATCGGTAGTGTTGGCGACCAACGGCGCGGCCCCGCTGGACTGGTCCGTGATCACGCCGAGGCCCATGCTCGCCGTGACGGTGGAGTTCACCCTGCCGAGGCTCTGCGCGATGTACTGCGCCATGGAGAACGGGACGATGCCCTGGCTGTCGAACAGCCCGACCACCACGCCCAAGTTGTCGCGCAGCGGCGCGTTGCCCGGGAGGGTGTCCTTAACGCATGGGTATTGGGCTTTGTCGTAGCTGTACAGCCCAATCGTCCGCAGCCAGTCGGTGCGCAGCTGCGAGCCCGTGGCGGGCAGATAGGGATGGAACTCGGGCCGCTGGCAGGTGTAGATGGCCCTGAGATCGGCGGTGGAGAGGCGCCGCGACATGCTGCTCGATACCAGGAAGCTCATCGCGTCCCGCGCGAACGGCAGATACGCGAGGTCCGGGCTCGGACCGACCGGCGTGTGAATCGGTTCGGCGGACAGCCGCGCGAAGTCCAGGCAACCGTTGCCGAGCTGCCGGGAGTTACTCAGCGCCTGCTCGCCGGCCATGTCCGTGGCCGGGCGGGCCATCGTGCAGGTAGCACTGTTCTTTGTGGTGATGGTGCTTGATCCGCTCGTGTCGTATGACGCGAGCGGCTTCTGCCCGTTCAGCGTGATCGTCGAGGCCAACGAGTTCATCACGTCCTGCGTGGTGAACGAACCGACACCGGCGAGCTGGCGCACTTCGGTCGGATCAGCCTGGGCAGGTGCGGACGGCAGAGCAAGCAAGCCGCCGCACATCGTGATCACGGTCACGGCGGCGCCCACCCGCCGGTACATTGGGCTTACGCGCATAGCACAACCCCGTTTCTGGCTATGGCAACCTCGCCCCGTGCGAGGCAAAACGGCCTCCCAACGGAGGCCGTCTTAACGCATGTAAAGGCATGGAAATTAATCAAGGTTGAATAGTGCGTGGCGCCCGGACCACCAACCGACCGAGAGCACACCCACTTGAGACGATGTGGTACTCGGCGGCGACCAGGCGCCACCCTGGCGCGGGCCCGGGAACCCATGGCTAGGCACTGAGCCCGCGATGCGCGACGAACTCAAGGAAGTCAGCGGCGTCTAGCTCAGGTGCGCCGGCGTCGTGGAAGTGGAACCAGACCTCGTCGTGACAACGACCGTCTGTGACCGGAAAGCCCCAATGATCCCCGGTGCCGACCGGGGCGACGGCGATGAAGGTTCGGTCGGGAAACTCGCGGTCGTTGACCGACCTGAGGTCTTCGTCGTGGACCTCACGCAGGGACTTGGCCAACACATCAAACTGCCTGATGTCCACGCCGCTTAGCCTATGCGTCCAGCCGACAGCCAACATGGGTCGGACCGTCCGTCAGGCTGCCACGCAGAACTCGTTACCTTCCGGATCAGCCATCACCACGTGATGACCCTCAAACGTCGCCAGCACCCGACCGCCCGCCGCGACCAACTCGTCGACCTTCGCGGAGATCCGCGACCACGGATCAGCCGACCTGCCAACCCGCACGTCGATGTGCAGCCGGTTCTTCGCCACCTTCGGCTCCGGCACCTCCAAAAACACCAACCGCGGCCCAACCCCCGAAGGATCCTGCAACCACGCTCCGCCTCCCTCGTCCTCATCCAGATCACCGAACGAGGCCGCCCACTCCGCCCGCGTCACAAACGGCGCCGGCGGCGGCTCGTCCTCATAACCCAGCGCCACCTTCCAGAACTCCGCCAGCGCATCAGCTCGCACACAGTCGAACGTCAGATCCACCCGCAACGCCACGCCACACCTCGCTTCGGCCTACAGTGGCGACATCTTCCATCCGGGGTACGACATGGACGCCGCCTGGCCCTGAGACTGCCCATGCTCAGCCCGTGATCGCCACGCGGTCGCCGCCGCGCAGCAGCTGGCTGCACGGCATCGCCGCTGCGCTGCCGGTCTTCCGCTGGCAGGGGCGCGGACACCTCGTGACTACTTTTCGGCAGATTCGGATGCTGGCGGGCCGCGGTAGTCAGGCCTTACGTGGCGTCCAAGGCACCGGCGAGATCGCCTCGATCCAGCGCCGCCCGCACATCAGCTGACGCCGCCGGCGGCGGGTTATGGAACAGGTGATGCTCATGACACACACGCACATCTTCGTTGCACAGGCCAAGGCGTCGTCGCCCGACCGGCCCCATCACCACCGCCGCCGACGTCACCCTCACAGCCAAGACCAGCGCGACCAGCCACGAACCGCGCCACCCGCACTGACGACCGATCCCACCGCGCACGCGGCGGCCTAGGGCTGACGCCGGCGCCGACCGATCCCGGCCCCGCCGACGAGGTGGATGCTCGGTCGGAAGGCATAGTCCCCACCATCCAGGGGAAACCGCACAGAGACAGCTGACGGAGGGTGCGCTATGTCCCGCGTTTTCAGCGCGAACGGGTCCAGGCCCGCCAGTTCCGGGTCGTCGAAGAGCCGGGCAAGGGTGAAGGCCGAAGACATGCGGCATGTCCGGGTACCGGGGGTAGGCGATGTGGCGGTTCCGCCGCCAGAGAAGATCGCATTTTATGCCGGCATCGGCGTCCTCGCCGCCTTCGAGGTGGTGGACTGGCCCGTAGCAGGCGTGATCATCGTCGGTCATCTCCTCGCGGACCAGCGTCACTTCGCACGCCTGCGAGGCTTTGGCGAGGCGGCTGAGTCGGCGTAGCCCACTGACCAATTCATCGATGTTGGCGGATGCACTCCCGGGGACCCTCCAGCCGCCCCTGCCCGGCGCGCTACAGGGCTGTGCGCCGTACCTGGGTTTGTAGAGGCTCCGTCGACGTGCCGTTGGCCAGGGCAGCCGGCTGCCTTCCAGAGCGGCGTTTCTCACGCTGTTGCTGGCGGTAGGCCTCAGGTGTCGTAGCAGCCGTCCCATGGTGGATCGAACCCGAGATCGTCGGGGAGGAACTCAGCGTGGTCCTGCCCGTCGTAGAGCTCCGACTCGTCGACGAGCCCGAAGACGTGTCCATCGACATTCACCTGGAACAGCTTGATAGCGATGTCGCCGAAGGCTCGCCCTGGCAACGCCTCAAGCCAGCCGGCGAGGCACTCCTGCGCACGCCTGATGGAGGTGTCCTCGTCCTCGCTCGTGCCGGCGAACCAGGTCTGCGACCCTGTATGACCACCGTCTACGTCGAATTGATGCAGCACCGCGTACCAGCGCTTGTAGCGGTACCAATCCGGCTTGCTGCCCGCCCCGTCCTGCAAGGTCGCCGTGACTGAGCCGAAAAACTGCCCGTGGTCAAAGCTGCCAATCGTGTCGGTACGGTAGCCAGGCTCGTGCGCGATGGGGACGCGGTCGGGAATCGCCATGGTGCGCACGCTAGTACAGGCGGCAGACAAATCATCACCGCCGCCACTGTGCCCCACCCCACCGCCAGCAACCCACGACGGCCTGCCACGGCTACACATGGACGCCATACGGCTCCGTGACCGAACGCGGCTTGCGTGGCCCTTGAAGAATGCACTCCGTGGCGAACACCGACGCACGACGGCGCTGGCGAGAGCAGCAGCTTGCGCAGCAGCGCAGACGGCTCCATCCGGATGTCGCCCAGGGCGACCTTGAGGGATTCGCGTTGGTGCGTCCGGACGGATCCCTGACGGCTGAGGTCGTCCACGTGCAATGGATGGACAACCACCCAGCAGGCCCCGACACCCACGTGACGGTCTCCTTCGCGGACGGGTCGAACGTGGAGTTCGCGTTCGATGTCCCCGTCGTGAAGGTCCGAGCGGCCGACCTCCACACAGTGAGCCCAGACGACGCACGCCAGGCAGCGCCGTCCGGGTGGGGAGCGGACTCCGAGCGCTGGGACAAAGCCTGACCGTCACGGGCAGGAAGTGGTCGGTGTCGAGGGCCCTCTCGTTAAGCCCGAGGTCGGCACAGCGCCTGCCGGCCTGCCGAGCCCCGAGATGTATGCGCAAGGGGGCACCGCCGAGTCCGGCGGTGCCCCCTTGCGTGGGAGCCGGTGTTACTCGCTGACGAGGAGTATCCGGCGTCGCCTGGCGACGAAGAACAGTGCTGCGCCGATCGCCACGACACCACCGCCGATTCCGCCGATGAGCGCCGCGTTGGCCCCGGTGACCGGCAGGCCACCCCCGCTGCCGCCGACCGTGACGACCAGCTTGACCTCGTCGTTGGCCGGGTTGGATTCGGCGTTCTCCGGGTGCGGCCGGACCCGCAGGGTGCCGTCGTCACCCGGCGTGGAGATGATCCGGAGCTTCATCTTCTCCTTGACGCCCTGGTAGCCGGAGGCCTTGGCCGGGAACTCACCCTCGGTGCTGCAGCTGACCTCGGGCAGTTCCTTGACCGGGTGGCCGCTCTCGTCGCTGAAGTTGCACCACGGCCCGTCGTATTCATCGTCACTGACCAGCACGGTGCCCGTCGGTGCCTTGAACGTCCAGCCGGCGGCGCCGTCGGACGGGCCGTTGTTAATCACCGTGTACGGGATCTCGACGATGTCGCCGATGCTGCCGCTGACCGGCTCCGCGGTGACAGCGAAGTCGTGCGTGTTCGCCTTGGTCCAGATGGCGAAGTTGGCCCAGTTGTTGTCGGTGTTGCCTTCACGCCGGCTGGCGGCCCGGGTGGTGGGCTTCAGTTCGGCGACCGCGTCCGCGAACGCCTTGCCGGACGTCCCCTTGCGGGTCAGCTTCTTCGGCGCCCGCTCGGACTCGAGGTCGTCGACAAGGCCGACCTGAACGCTTCCGCCAGTCTCCTCGGGGCCGCGCAGGTTCTTGCCGAACGCGACGTGGAAAAGCGACTCGCCAGTCTCATCGACAAAGATGAGTCCTTCGCCAACACCGAGCGGGTCCAGGTCCGCAGGTGCCGGGCAGGTGACCACATTGGGGCCGTACACGTAACCGTCAGGGTGCTCGCCCGGCCACCAGTCCCGGTACTCGCAGTCCGAGTACTGCTCGACGATGCCGGCGCCCGTGGGCACCCAGATCTGGACGTACCAGTCGCCAGTCGGTGTATCGCCGTCGTTGTAGATGGCGGCCGCTATCGGACGCACGTCGCCGCCGCCGACGGGCTCGTTCGCAGTGTTGATGTCCGCAGTGGACGCGACCAGATCGGGGCCGCTCTCGACGATCGTGACTTCGAGGTCACCGCCGCCGGTGTACTCGGTGCCGTCGGGGCCGAACGCGCGTATCGTGCCCTTGAGCGTCCCGGCGGGGCCCGGCTTGGACTGTTGCTTGCTCTTCAGCTCGAACACGTGCGACCACTCGGTGTGCTCCGCGGCCAGACCTGAAAGTTCGCACGTGACGATCTGGCCGTCGAGCTGGCAGTAGTCGATCCAGTCGGGCACGCTGATGGCGACGTCGCGCAAGCCGCTGGCGTCGAACGTCATCGTCACGTCACTGGCCGGCTCGTCGCCCCGGTTGTAGGCGTAGGCCCCGACGAGCCGACCGCTGTTGTCGACGTCGCCGATGGCGTCGTAGGACATCTCCAGCTGCGGTCCCGCGGCCAGCGCGGGCGAAGGTATCGAAGCGCCAACGGACGCGGCGACGATCAGTGCGGCCGCGCCAGCCGCCAGGCGAATCTTGAGGGAGGACATGAGGCTGGAAGTTACATGACTATGCCTCGCCGCACTGCCCTGGGCGGCGTCAGAGCGCGCACGCCCCAGGCTGGGAATCACGCCGACATCATGAGCCCGGCGATCGGCGACTGCCCGCGTGGGTCAGAGTCGAGGTCGGAAATCGCGGCGGACGCCCTGCAACCAGCGCAGATATCGCTCGATGCCCGTACGGACCGCGGCGAGCACCCAGACGGCTGCTACGGCAGGCGGGTGTCGCCTGTGCCGCCGCTCTGACAAGGCTGGGGTTCAGAATGGTGGAGTGAGTGATGAGCGGCGGGGCGTCATACTCTACGGGGCTACGGTCATTGCCGTCGCGGAGGCTTTGCGGGAGCTTGATCCGCGGTACGTACCGCTCGATCGCGTAGCGCCGGCGCCAGGGCAGGTGCCGGTATTGTGTTGCCTGCACGGAGCGGAGGCCGATGCCGCTCGGGAGGCGGCACCCGGCATCGCATGGTTGGTGGTTGAGCTGTACCGGCCCGGGGCTGACGTCGAGCACGCCCACCACCCTGCGCTCGTGCTTAACACTTCCAAGTTCGACCCTGAGACCGCCGCGCGGGTGATTGACCAGCCTGATCTTGTGACCTGGTACGAAATCATCAATCCCATTCGTGCCATCACGGTCGACGGCAGGCCGCCAGCCAACGACTACAGCAACATCGCCTTCATCGAGCCGGATGGGCATCGGATAGTGGCGCACGCGGTCAGGGTTGAAGGGCCAGCGCCTGAGTGCCTGCCAACTGACACGAAAGCGGTGTTGCAGTCGCATGACGCGTGGGCGCTGGCCCGGCCACCGAAGATCGACGTTTGCCAGGCGTGCGCCCTTCGGCACCGTTGAGGAGCGCGGCCCAGGAAGAAGCGACGATCCCCATCACGGCCGGCCACGCCGCGGACCGGCGCACGCGGAGGCCGAAGGGACGGACGCTCCTCGGCGTCCGGTGAGCAGTAAGCACATCAAAACGCTGTCCGCAGCAAATGAGGATGCCAGATGGTTCGGTTGGTCGGTGGGCAGGTGTGTTCCTGGCCGTTCGTCGCCGATTCGTCACCGGTACCTTTCCTGTCGCCAGGAGCGACGCACGATGGTGGGCGGCCCAGAATCCAGATCTAGCCGAACCTGGTCTCGGCCGCAGGTGAATCTGAACCAGACCAGCTCGTAGGGTCAGCCAGACGCTCTGGCGTTCGGAGGGTGCCTGGCCCTGGTTGTTCGCCAGCCAACGACGGGGCCGTCCTGGTCGGCAGGCGCTGGCGTAACGCTGCGGCTTCCTCGGACATAAGCATGGTTGATCGGTTGACCATGTGATGAGGAGGCAGCGTTGAGTCGCTGTTGGCAAACAGATGAATGAGCGTGACAGGTTCTGGTTCGACGAGCTGTACAACGGCCACTACCTGGACATCGTCAGGTACGGCGTACGGCGGCTGGCCGAAGTGGACGCCGCCGCCGATCTCGCCCAGGAGGTGTTCGTCGTTGCCTGGCGGCGGCGCGATCAGGTTCCGGACAACAGTCTTCCCTGGCTGTACGGGGTGGCCCGGCGCCTGCTCGCCAACCACCGCCGGGCACAGGGCCGGGCTCCCCTGACCCAACCGTTTACCGACCTGCTGCGACCGGCGCAGGCCGACCACCCGGAGTCGGTGGCGGCGTTGGCCGACCTGACCGCGGCCCTTGTCCAGCTATCCGACATCGACCAGGAGATCCTCCGCCTGATCGGGTGGGAACAGCTCACCGCCGGCGAGGCAGCCACCGTGCTCGGATGCAGCCACACCGCCGCGAAGGTACGGCTGCACCGGGCACGGCGGCGGCTGGCCGCGGTCATGTCCACCCCGCGCCCGCTGACCGCTACCCCCGCCCCGGCCCGGCCGGTGGCCGGGCAGACGAACGGAGCCCACGATGTCCAGTACTGAGCAGCAGATCCGTGAACTGTTCGGCCGCGCCGATCCCGGCCGGCTGGCACCCCTGCCCGCACCTCGCATGACCAGTGCGCAGCTCATCGCCGAGACCGAGGCCCTGGCAACACGCACGCACCGGTTCACGGCGCCGCCCGGGCTGGGCCGCCGCAAGCTTGTGCTGGCCGGGGCCGCCACCGTGGCCGCTGGCGTCGCGGCCTATGCGCTGGCTCAGCGGTCCACCGGCTCCCGGACTGCGGGCAACACGCCGGCTTGGGCTCTGGCCGGGACCGTGGTCGTCCCGATGGGGTTCCGGGACGACAGGGACCCGCCCCCGGCGGCCGACCGGTTGCGGGCGTTGGCCGCGAGCATCACCGACGCCCCGCACGACACGCGGTCCGGCCGGTATGCGTACCGGCACGGGAAATCCTGGTCGTCCGGGATGCTCACCGACGAGGGCCACACCCTGGGGTTGGTGGAGGAAGAGGAGGCCTGGACCGCCTCGGACGGCAGCGGCCGGGTTCGACGCAAGACGGTAGGCGCGGAGTACCCCGACGAGGCGTCCCGCCAGTACTGGCAGGCGCGGATCGCCCGAGGGCAAGGCCCCACGATTCCCAACGAAGACCTCCAGGACGTGCCAGCCCGCCAGCCGGACCCGAACACCCCGCCACAACCGGCCGACTGGACCCAGCCGCCGACCGACCCGACTCAGCTCGCCCGCCTGCTCCGGGCCGAATACGGCCCGCTCGACACCGCCAAATGGACCATGGAGCTCTACCGCAGCTATGTGGTCCCCCGTCGGGTCCGCGCTCAGGTGCTCACAATCCTGGCCGGGGTACCCGGATTCCGGTGGCGCGGCCAGGTAACCGACCGGATCGGACGCCGCGGTGTGGCAATCACCGTACGGGCATACCCACCCCAGGACAGGACCGACAGCAACCAGTACGAAGGCGTGCTGATCTTCGACGAGCGCACCGGGGAGCTACTCGGCTACGAGATCTCCGTCCTCACCGCGTCCCCCACGCTGAACTCATACGTCCAGATCCTCGACGCCGATCACACCGACCGGCTCGGCTGACCCGACCCCAAAGGTGGTGCCAGGCCAGTGCCCGCTGGCCGGCACCACCGCAGGGCACACGGCCTTCGCAACTCGCGCGCAGGGCGGTCGCGTCTTTGCCAAATTCTCGCGGTCGATGCAACAGCCGGCACCGGGTTGGCGTATGCATGTCGACGGCTGTCGACGAGGGAGTGCGATGCGGGTGCCGACCTTCGAGGAGTTCGCGGGCCATTGCCTGCCCGCCCTCCAGCGGTACGCCTACGTGCTGACCGGCGACGTGCACGCGAGCGAGGACCTGGTACAGGACACGCTGGTCAAGCTGGCCGACGCATGGCGACGGGTCCACGCCGAAGGCAATCCCATGGGGTACGCCCGGGCGGTTATGTTTCGTACCTTCGTGAGCCGCTGGCGGACCCTGCGGCGCCAGCCCCTGGTCTACGGGTACGAGGAGGCGGCCGCGGCAGGTGACGCCTTCGCGGAGGTCGACACGCGCGACACGCTGCGGCGCGGGCTGGCCAGCCTGCCCCGGCTACAGCGGGCCGTGATCGTACTCGGCTACCTCGACGACATGTCGGACGACGACATCGCCGCGCTACTCGCCCGGCGGCCAGGGACCATCCGTTCTCTGCGCCACAGGGGGCTGCGCAGCCTCCGCGAGCGGCTGTCGGAAATGGAACCTGTGGAGGTCACTCGTGGAACGCGTTGAGCAGCTACTACGCGAGGAGCTCCGGATCATGGAGGCGAAGGTGACGGAACCCACCGATGTGACGCTGGCCCGAGTGGCACGCGTGCGCCGCCGACGGCGCATCCGACGAATCGGGGCCTTGGCGGGCGTAGCGGTGGTGATCGCGACGGCCGCGCTGGTCGGGCCGATGGCTCTGCGCGACCACATCCCGGCGGCCGCGGCGACGCCGGTCTACAGCAACGAGCTGATGCGCGCGATCTTCCAGGACGAGATCGGGTACGTGCTACAGCAACGCTGCACCACCACCGGCAAGGCCAAGGACTGCAAGGCCCAACTGCTCGTCACCACCGACGGCGGCCAAGCCTGGCACCCTCGCTACCTCCCGACCGAGCCGGGCATCGCGGGCCCGCACCGGGACCGGTCCGGTCGCGCGCTCAGCCTCTGGATGCAGCGCGACGAGCTCGCTGTCGCCGGCCCGGACCAGCGGTTCTGGACCAGCGCGGACAACGCCATCACCTGGCGAGAGGCGGACAGCCCTCGACCAGAGGAGCCCAGCGATCGGATGGGTGTGGTGGACGCCCGTGAGCAAGCGGTCTTCCTCTCCCCTCCCGCCGGCGGCTTCCCGCCCGCGCGGGATGGCGGCGGCCAGATCACCGCGGCGGGGGACGGCAGCTTCTGGCTGGCCTGCTCCGACCGGCCCTGCGCGATGGTCACCCGGGATGACGGCCGCAGCTGGGTAGAGGTCCCGGTGGGCAGCGGCGCCGAGCCGGTCGACTGGGTGGCCACCTTGGACGGCCAGACGGTGTACGCCTCCGTCGGCGCCGCCGTCCTTCGCTCGACGGACCGCGGCTTCACCTGGGCCGAGGTGGCCCGGCGTCCCGGCTCCGCGCGGAGCGTGGCCGGCGTGGTGACGGTGGACGGCACGCTTGTGCTGACCGAGGGACGCGATGGCACCGCGTTCCGGCTCGCGGCGGGCACGACAGAGCTCGATCCCCTGCGGAACATCGGGCCCAGAACCGCCTACCTCTACAGCAGCGGGACCTGGCTGGTCGCCTCCGCCGGCACTGAACACCGCGAGAACAGCGCCCCGCTCGGCTCGATCGTCGCGGTCTCCCCCGACAACGGCAGTACCTGGCAGACCCTGCCTCCCCCACCTGCCTGACCTGTTCGCCGGCGCCGCCCTGGTGACCTGGCTGGCACGCACCGACCACCTGCGCGGCGGCTCCATCGCGAGCCAGGTGGGCGCGCTGCGCCGGTGGGGCGTATGGCTGATGGTCACCGTGGCGGGCAGGGTTTCGGCGGCCAGCCACGGGCGGAGGCGTCCGGGCGGATCGGCCGCCCGGACGTCCCATCCGCGCAGAGGCGATGGACAATCTGTTGGTCACGGTGGAGGGTCAGGATGTCGATGTCTCCGTGCGTAGTGGGACTGGGGCAGTCCAGCTCGGCGTCTGGCGGATCGTGCCGGACCTGGCCGCGAGCAACACGCGGTCGGCGGCACTCACCGGGGCTATCGCATGGTCAGGGGATCCGCGATGATGTTGGCGTGCGGAAGCCGCAGGCGGTCCTTGGCAGTGCTGTCTTCTTCGTTATCGCGCCGGGCACAGTGGCTGGGCTCATCCCGTGGCTGCTCACGCGCTGGGAGTCGCAGCCCGGTTCCTGGCCGCTGCGCGCGGTCGGTGTCGTGCTCTTGGCCGCTGGGGTCGGGTTTCTGGTAACGGCGTTCGCGCGGTTCGTGGTCGAAGGGCTGGGCACTCCGGCTCCTGTCGCCCCGCCCACGCGGCTGGTCATCGGGGGCGTTTACAGGTATGTGCGTAATCCGATGTACCTCGCCGTGCTGGCCTGCATCCTCGGCCAGGCCCTGCTGCTCCTCCAGCCCGTGCTGCTGCTGGACGCGCTCGTGACCGGCGCGGCGTTCTACACGTTCGTCCGTTTCCACGAGGAGCCCGTGCTGCGCGCCCAGTTCGGTGAGGACTATCTCGCCTACCGCCGCGCGGTGCCCGGCTGGCGGCCGCGGCTGAGCCCCTGGCGGCCGTGACCCACGGGTGTCAGGAGAGCGCGCGACCCAGACTGTGGGCGCGGTAGCGCTTGGCGAATCGCGGCACCCGCGAACGGGCTGGCGGAACGTCTGCCGTGGCCGCACGCTCACATCTGCGTTCTCGCCTGCTCGATGTGCCGCACGATGGCGTGAGCACCATGCGCGCGTGCGATGGCATCCGCCTCGTCGAGTGTTGCGAACGCGTCCGCGCGGCGGTCCTGGGCGGCGGCGATGTAGGCCAGCCCGATCATGTTGGAGGCCACGCCCGGCAAGGCCCCGACCTCCCGGCGCAGCCGGGACGACTCCTCCAGCCGCTCACGCGCCTCGTCCAGCCGGCCAGCCGCATGCGCCGCGATGCCCAAGTGCCGCAGCGCCTCGGACCAGGTCGGCTTGTCGCCGGTCTGCGCCGCCAGCCGGCAAGACCGCTCGAGATACGGAACCGCGGTCTCGTTGTCACGCCGAATGAACTGGTGCAGGCAACCGATCCAGAACAACGCCTCGGCCTCGCCGCGCGTGTCCCCCAATGCCCGGTACAACTCAAGCGCCCGCTCAAACAACAGCAGCTCAGCGGGATCCTCATCGGGCAACGAACCGGCATCGGCCGACGCACTCTGAAACCGCGCATGCAGAATAAGCCCACGCGCCAACGCCACATCCGCGTCGACCGCGTCCAAACCCTGTTCAGCCTCGACCAACCCGCCGGTATCGCCGCCGAACACTGCCCGCGCATAGGCCTCTCTGGCCCGTTCGATCCGATCCTCGGTACTCATCGCCGCCCCCGCTGGCATCGCCACGTGCTAGATCCGGCAGTCTAGCCCGGGCAACCTGTGACCATCTGGATCGGCCACGACGGATGCCTCCTCTTCCGGCCCGCCAGGACCTTCTGCCAGTCGTCCCACCCGGCGCGGCCTTCTGCTGCTGGAGCGCGGCTGGCCGCTGCCCAATCAGTGCGCACCCACGAGGCGCTGGTGTATGGCGGCTGCGCGTTCGACGAGGAGGAAGAGGGTCACCGTGCTGATTGCCGCGCCGGCCAGGCAGGTGAGGAAGGTGCTGGTTGCGTGGCTGGTGAAGGTTTGGCCGGTGGGTGCCCAGCGGTCGCCCGCCAGGATGGTAGGCATACTGAGGAAGCCGGTGCCGACCATGCCGCCGGCGCCGAGCCATGTTGCGATCAGGGGTAGCGCGAACGGTCGGTCCTTGCCCCATCGGTGTACGAGCACGAGTATTCCTACGGCGGCGCACGAGACCTGTGCCGCTGTCACGATGTCGCCAAGGCGGAGCCAGATGTCACGCTCTCCAGGTCGCAGCCCGGCGGTGACACCGGCCGCCCAAGACAACCGTACGACTGCCAGGCCGATGGCCAGTACCGCCGCTGTCCACGCCAGCGGAACCTGGGCCGGGTGGGTCGCGCCCGGCGGAATTTGTCCCACGGTCCCCCGCACCGCGGTGCGCAACCGGGACCACGCGTACGCCGGGAAGGCGATGGTGAGTCCAGCACCCAATACGATGAAGCTGCCGTAGACGATGGCGAAGGTCCACGGCGCGAGCGTCGGTTCGGACCCGTCTGGTGCCGTGGCCGGAGGCGACCACCAACCGGCGGCCTCGAAGATCGCGGCCGCCGGCATGAGGATGATGAACGGAGCGAGTAGCCCGGCGCCTACCCACATCGGTACGGCGATCAGCCAGAGGGGAATGCGTTTCCCCCAAGGCCGGACGGTAGCCAACGCGACGACCGCCCCTACGATGCCGAGGCCGGCGGTACTGAGGTTGTTGGCCACCCAGTCAGTCCGCGACAGGCCGCTCATGTCCGTGATGCCGAAGGAACTGCCGGCGATCCAGGCGACTTTCAGCAGTACGTAGATGAGCGCCGCACCGAATGCCGCGTAACCAGCTACCCGTCCTACCGTCATCGCAGACTCCCCGAACCCCGCGCTTGCAGACTCGCAACCGCATGACTACAGGGATCATGGATGTGCGTTCCTGTGTGGAGGCTGTGTACGGCTGAGGGTATTCACAGCTCGGGTAGCCGTGGTGTGGTCAGCACCGTCCGCCCTGCGGCGGGGGTGTGCCGTGGCGCGTCCAGCGCACGACCGCATCGAACGCCGCGTGGAAGCAGGGCAGCATCGGCCGGACCAGGGTCGGCTGGAGCGCGACCAGCCCATCGGTGTGGGTGCCGCCCTCGACGCGGTAGTAGCGGTGGAGGCTGCCGCGGCCGGACCGAGTGACCATGCCGGCGTACATGTCTGAGCCGCGGCTGATCGGAATGACCACGTCGAGCGTGCCGTGGAGGGTGACCAGCGGCCGGCCGATCCGCCCGGTCAGGGACACCCGCTCGACGGTCCGGTGTACTGCGCGGGGACGGGTGGCGTAGTCGTAGTCGGTGTCGCAGCCCGCACCGGTGCCTTCCGGGCAGAAAGGTGTGCCGGCCTGGGTCGCGCCGTCGTAGTCGGGATCGAGCTCCTCACGCAGGATGCGTTGCAGCACGTCCCACTGGTTCTGGTAATGCCATTGCCACAACGGCTCGGAACCGGCCGGGTATCCGGCGGCGAGCATCGCCTCGTGGGCGCCCACCTCACCCTTGAGGTACCTGGGGTAGGCGCGCAGGGCCGGCGGCACGGTGGTGAGCAGGTTCGGTGCCTGCTCGGTCAGCAGCACGCCGTTCCAGTCGACCCCGCCGCTGTACAGCTCGGGATGGTGCTCCAACTGCCATCGCACCAGGTAGCCCGCGATGGACAGCCCGGCGGCGTAGGTGTGGCTCGGCGCGCGCCCGTAGCGCTGGGCGGCGACCCGCTTGGCGGCCTTGGTCAGCTGGGTGAAGCGGTAATGCCATTCCAGGACGGCGTCGCCCGGCCGGCGACCGTCCTGGAAGATCAATGGTCCGGTGTTTCCCTTGTCGGTGGCCGCGTACGCGAACCCTTGCGATAGCACGTAGTCGCCGATGACCCGGTCGTTGGCGTATTGCTCGCGGGTGCTCGGCGGGGCGGTGACCACGAGCCCTCCGTTCCACCGCTCAGGCAGCCGGATCACGAACTGGCTGTCGTGGCGCCAACCGTGTGTCGGGTTGGTGGCTGACGTGTCGGAAAAGTACCCGTCGAGCTGGATTCCCGGCACGCCAGTTGGGGTGACCGTGCCGGGCGCCTCCAGACCGGCCCAGTCAGTGGGGTCGGTATGCCCGCCCGGCACGGTGCCTGCCGTTGTCAGGTCCGGCAGGCAGATCGCCTCCAGATGCTGCGCGCCGGGGACCCTGAGACGGCCGGCGGCGCAACCGTCCCGGGCGGCCGCGGCGCCGGTGGTGACCAGCGGCGTCACGAGAACAAGCGATAGTAGGACGCCGAGGCGTCCGAAGTTCCGCATGGGTGTGCCCTTCCACAGAAGACGAGGTCGGATGAGGGCGACCGTAGAAGCGGGCGGCCGCGCACCGTAAGTGCCGTCCGGCCAGACCACGGCGGGCGGTAGTGACGCAGCTTGGCCGGACGACACATGCGATCTGGCCAGCCCCAGCCGCACCAGACCCGAAACACGCCGACAACGAAGCTCCTGCATACGGCTGCCATTCCTGGTCGACTGCCGCCATACCCGCGATTCTCGTCCTATGTGGAGCGCCAACACGCACCCCTACCGCGCTCGACCACATCACCAACCGTGAGTGGGGAGGCTGGTTCCGGTGACGCGAACGCGGCGTCCGATCACCGCCAGACGGCTGGCCTCTTTGTCGACCAGGCTTGCCGTCATGAACAAGACACTTGACGGCAAGGTAGCCCTGGTGACCGGTGGTGGTCGTGGCATCGGCGCTGCCGTGGCGCTGCGCCTGGCCGAGGAAGGCGCCGATGTGGCGCTGACCTTCCAGCAGAATCAACAACGCGCCGACGAAGTGGTGGACCAGATCAAGGCCGCGGGACGGCGGGCGATCGCCGTGCAGGCGGACAGTTCCGATCCGGCGGCGGTTGTTGACGCGGTGGACCGGGTCGTCGGTGAGCTTGGCCGATTGGACGTCCTGGTCAACAACGCCGGCGCGTTCCTGCTCGGACCGCTGGAGCAACTGGGCCTGGAAGACTTCGAACAGACCGTCGCGGTCAACATCCGGGCACCGTTCGTCGCGTCGCAAGCCGCGGTCCGCCACATGTCCGCCGGTGGGCGGATCATCAACATCGGCAGCAACGTGGCCGAGCGGTCTGTCTTCCCAGGCTTCTCCCTGTACGCGACGAGCAAGACCGCCCTGATCGGCCTGACCAAGGCGCTCGGACGCGAACTCGGCGGCAGGGCCATCACCGTGAACCTGGTAAACCCCGGGCCTACCGACACCGACTTGAATCCTGCCGACGGCCCAAATGCCGACACCATCAACGGGTTCACCGCCCTCGGCCACTACGCGGCGCCAGCCGACGTGGCCGCCGCAGTGGCGTTCCTCGCCAGCCCGGACGGGCGTTACATCACCGGGGCGACAGTCAACGTCGACGGCGGCTTCACCATCTGACCGTCGCCACCGACGTCCTGTCCACCCTTACGCACGGCTACGGCCCGTTCCTTTACCTGGAACGGGCCATACCCTTTGCCGGTCTCTTGACACCCGAGCCAGACGCCCTCGGTTCGGCCTGCGGGTTGGCTCGAATCTTGCGAACTTCGGCCCAAGTGCAGGATTGGGCGGGCCGGATGGTTGCTACGGTGATCTCGTGACAGAGGCCATCACGCCATGAGCGGTCTGCCCCGTGAGCTCAGAGATTTAATCGAGTCCGGTCCTATGGCTCACCTGAGCACCATCAACGCTGACGGAAGCCCTCAGGTGACCGTCGTCTGGATCGGGCTGGACGGCGACGACCTCGTCAGTGGGCACATGTCGCGGCACGCGAAGCTGCGCAACATCCAGCGGGACCCGCGGGTTGTATTGTCCTTCGACGCACCTCGGGAACGCACCGTCTTCCTGAACGAGTACGCCGTGCTGCGGGCAAGGGCCGTCGTCCAGCCGAGCAACGACGCATGGGACCTACTCAACCGCTTGACGAAGGTCTACATGTCTCCTGAGACCGAGTTCCCGGCGCCGAAAGGCCCTGGCTACATCGTGCGCTACTCCGTCGAACGCATCGGCGGTGTCGGCCCGTGGGCGCAAACGTCACGCTAGCCGGTCCGGTCCGGGCCTGAAGCAGACTGCCCCGGCTGCTGTACGGCGCTGTCCTGTTGGTTCCACGTGCGGTCGAGGAAGTCGGCGATGAGCGGGGCGATCTGCGGTAGGTGGGTTTCGAGGGCGAAGTGGCCGGTGTCGAACAGGTGCAGTTCAGCGTTGGGTATATCGCGTAGGTAGGCGTGGGCGCCGGGCGCGGGGAAGAACGGATCGTTGCTTCCCCAGGTGATGAGAGTGGGCGGGGTGTGCTCGCGTAGCCAGGCGTGCCAGAGGTCGTAACGCTCGACGTTGGAGTGGTAGTCGAACGCCAGCGCCAGCTGGGCTTCCTCGCGGCCGGGCAGTCCGAGGAAGTATTGGTCGAGTGCCCAGCCGTCGGGCGCGATCAGTAGAGGGTCGGCGACGCCGGTCTCGTACTGTGCGCGAACGCCGGTCGGGGTCAGCAGGTCGCGGATGGTCTGTTCGGCGCCGGGTGTCTCGGGGCGCAGGGCGATGAAGGCGCGGGCACCGTCTGACAGACCTTCGGTGTAGGCGTTGCCGTTCTGCACGACCAGGCCCGCGATCCACTCGGGGTGCCGCTCGGCGAGCCGGAAGCCGACCGGGGCGCCGAAATCAAAGATGTACATCACGAACCGGTCGAGGCCGAGCCGTTGGACGAAGCCTTCGGTGACGTCGGCGAGCCGGTCGAAGGAGTAGGTGAAGCCGGCGGGCGCATGGGTGTGGCCGAAGCCGGGATAGTCGGGGCGATCAGCCGGTATCGGGCGCCGAGGACGTCGATGAGGCGGCGGAACTGATGCGAGCCGGACGGGAAGCCGTGCATCAGCAGCAGCACGGGTGCGTTGGCACGGTCGGGGTGCGACTCGCGGTAGAAGACCCGGACGCCGTCGACGTCCAGGTGGCGGTGGGTGGTGGACGCGATCGGGGGAATCGACATCACTAATGCCTCTCAGTAGCGGCGATGCATTAGGTATAGCGACCGTCGATCTAACGTGTCAAGCCCGCGATGTAGCGTTAGTGGCGTGAGTGATCTCGTACCGCTGACCGGGGAGCCGCTCGCGCTCGACCTGGTCAACACGCGCCCGACCGGCGTTGACCTGCTGACCACCCCAGAAGACCTGCGCGCCTGGCTAAGGTTGGAAGCCGACCGGTTCGCGCAGGCACGGGAGTTCGCCGCCGTCGAACTCACCGACGCCGAACTGGCCGCTGTACGAGACATCCGCCACCGCACGGCCCGCGTCCTCGATCACGCCCGCCACGGCACCCAGCCGCCAGCGGGTGACCTGGCGGCCCTCAACCAGGCCCAGCGCACCGCACCCGCCATCACCGAGCTGACTTGGAGCGGTGACGTGGTAACCGCCACCCACAGCCGGACCGGCCCCGCGGAGCGCGGCTGGCGGCCTGGCTCGCCGAGGCCGCTGCCGAACTGCTCGCCGACTCGGCCGTCGGCAAGGTCCGCCAATGCGAGGCCGGCGACTGCGTGATGCTGTTCCTGCCCGCCCACCCACGCCGACGCTGGTGCTCAGCAGCCCGCTGCGGCAACCGCGTCCGCGTGGCACGCCACTACCAACGCAACAAACCCACCTGACCGGGTCATAGGCCCAGGCAACACGCCTGACGGATCGCGGCGAGCGTCCGCCGCCAGGCCAAGGCCCGCCAGGCTGGCGGTCCGGTCGGCGAAAGCAACCGTCCCCGGCCTGGCGGGCTGGTGCGCCGAGAGCGGAGTCGGCCTTCGCCACGTTCCGGAACAGGTACCCCTCCTCGGCGACCTGCCACAGGACCGGCGCCTACTCCATCAGCGGATTTTGCGATCGATCCAATCCAGCCCGCGCCCACCGAGCTGCCGCCAGGTCCCAGGGCGCCTGCTCGAATAGGCTCGCCTTTCTAATCGCCTCATCCCAACTTAATGTCATCGCGCTTCGCTTCATACGGCTCGAGTCAGGAGACGAAATTTCAAGATAGTACTCGGACTCGTGGCCAACTAATTTCCTTACGGGATCCGTTACACGAGCGGCCGGAACGATACTTACGGACACCCGATCGGCTGGTCGCTGTGGCGTAGCTGTTACAGCTAGGGCGCCATCGACAGGGCAGGTGGCCTCTTCCTCAGGAGGCTCACCCTCCGCTTCCTCTGCCATTACTGCCCATCGGTGGTTCAGGTCACACCTGAACTCCCACCAAATCTTCATCTTCGTCCTAGTAGAAAAGATGGAGCCCATCAGATAGGTGCGGGAGGGTTAGCAGGCCGCAGCCGTACGCCTTGACGTGTCCGATCCCGCTGACCAGGGTGCGGCGGAAGCGTCCGCGTCGGTGACCTAAAGGATGCCGTCGTACGTCGCCGTGGTAAGGGTGACGGTACCCATGCCGCGTTTGAAAGGTTCCGCAGGCCCCGGCGTGCATGTTCCCGATCGACACGCTCAACGTCCCAGCAGACGAGGCGCGCGCCTCGGAGCTAGTCGCGGAGTTCCGCGATGCCGAGGGCCTCGGTGAATTCGAGGATTCCTTCGCCGAACGGACCGGGGCTCTCCTCGAGTGCGGCCATGAGTCGATCGGGGCTAGCGACGAGGCCGGCCTTTTCGGCCCATGCCAGCAGTCCGGCGGCGGCCTCGCCGTTGAGTGGCTCGAATCTGTCTTCGTCGAGGGCCTGGACGATCTCCTCGTTGAGGTAGAACTCGACGGCGCCGCCGGAGGGATCGGCCGCCGTGGCGAAGGCGCAGTCGCTATCGAAGACCGACAGCGCGATGGCCGGTACCGCCGTCTCCAGCGCGAGGGCGGTGGCCAGGTCGTCAGGCGAGGTGTCGTCGACCGGGCCGAGAAACCCGATCCGCCAGCCGCTGGCGCGGACATTATCTGTCACGGCCACGAACAGGTCGTCGACGCATGCCAGCTCGTCCAACCGCGTGTCGCCGGTGCGCGCGATGATGACAAAACCGGAGTAGCCCACGATTATCCCTGCCGTTCGGTGAGGCGCTGGTTGGCGACTGCGAGGGCGTCGGCGGCCAGCGAGTCGGGGCCGCTGTCGTGCCAGCCCGCGGTTTCGGCCGTGACCGCGTCCACGTCACCGCGTTCAGCGTGCGCGTAGGCGCGGATGACGCCAGCGCTCCAATGCCCGTCCGGCCAGCGGCCGGCCTTCCACTGCCCGGAGGCGAGTTGCTCGGCGCGGGCCCGGCTGGACCGTTCGCGATCCTCCTCAATAGCGGCGAACATCGCGTCGAAGTCGCCCAGCCAACTCTTCATGCGGGGCAGGTTCTTTGCCAGCCAGGTCCGCACGATGGTTGCGGCGCGTTCCGCGTCGGCTTCCGCGGACAGCGAGAACCTGTGATCGGACAGCTCCACGGTGTCGTCGGTCGCGACCAAGCGATGGCGCCAGACGCTATGGTGCGGCATTGCGTCACGGTGCGGATCTTTCTCTCCGAAGTAGTACCGCAGGTGTGAGGCGAGCAGCACCCCGACGTTGACGAAGAACTCGACCTCACCCCTCAGCGCGGTGGTGCGCTGGATGTCGAGGGCGATGCCGTTGCCCTCGGGGTCGAAGAGCCGGAAGACCGGCCCGCGCCGGATAAAGCCGGCGGCTGCCAGGTCGACCTCGATGAGCTCGACGAACCGTCGTAGGCAAGCGTTCACGAGGCGGCACGGTACCGTCCCCAGGACCGCCCAAGCCAATCCAGTACCTGCACGAGCGGATCGCCAAGCTGCGACAGCAGAACGAAAGCGGGCCAGGACAGATGATCGTCGCGACGCTATCTCTGCCACAGCCAGGCCTCAACCACGAATACCCCTCCGATGACAGCTGATGGTCGCGCTTACCCAACCACCCTTCGGGCGGGCGCTACGTGCCACTCGATCCACAAAGGACCGAACTAAACGTCCCTGTCGGACGCTGCCAGGACTCGCCATGCGCTGAACTGAGTAGGGAGGACAGGAATCGGCGCCAGGACCCGCGGAGCACTGGACCAGCTCGACGACCGTGGGCGGCGGGTCACAGCGACCGCCTGGGACCATCACCGCGTGCGCGGGAAGCACCGATTTGCTCCCTACAAGCTGGCACATCCCTCTAGTAAAAGATTGTTCCCTATCGGGCACCTTTGCGGACATTGCCACATTTTTGGGACATATCGCGGGGTCGGAGGGAGCACCGCAGAGAGTTCCCGAGGCCCCGTCGGGCGTCGCATCGCCCTCGGGGCGGTGACAGGCGGGTCCGTGGACCCGCCTGAGCGACCCGTCGGGCCCAGGCCGGCGGCAGGCGACGCCCGTGGGCCCCGGAAGACCCGCTCGGGTTCCCGAACATTGCCATCACAGACCTCACATACGGGACATGCGGGTCGCCATCACCCGATGCCGCGGCCCGCACCCCCGGCCCGGGAATGGATCCGGTCGCCGGCCGGTTGTACATGGCCGCACGCCGGAACCCCGGCCGCCACCAGCCCGGGTTGCGCGCCTGGCCCGTCGCCCGGCCCGCCATCCGACGGGCCCCCGCCCGGCGGGAATCACCCGCCACCGCGGACGGTTACACCCCCCGCACGTCTGAGCAGGCCCCCGGGCCGCGGGAATCACCCGCCACCGCGGATCGTTGTAGATCTCCGCACGTCTGAGCAGGCCCCCAGGGCCGCCGACGATCCCCCGAAGACTTTCCCCCTTTTTCGCATGGCATCCGCGTCCCCGGGCGCGTGCGTGCCGTGTATCCCCCAACGGAAGGCGTGAACTCACCATGCGTACCGACATCATGCGCAAGATCGCCCTCACCGCTACCGGCATCGCCGCCACCGCCGGCGGCATCGCCGGCCCCGCCGTCGCCGCCCACGCCGCTCCCACCGAACAGACCACGCAGGCCGCGCAGGTGCAGACCGACCGCAAGCCGACCAGCGAACGGGAACTGAACGTACGCTACGAAGCCCAGCCGAACTTCTACTACTGCGGCCCCGCCGCCACCCGCAACGCCCTCTCCGTGCAGGGCAAGAACATCGACGTCAACACCATGGCCAAGGAGATGGGCACCACCGAGGCCGGCACCAACAGCATCAACGACATCACCCCGGTCCTGAACAAGGAAACCGGCAAGACCGACGCCTACAAGTCGGTAGAGATCCGCGACAACAACGCCGACGACAAGCAGACCGACAAGCTACGCACCGACGTCGTCCGCACCGTCGACGAAGGCCGCGCCGTGGTCGCCAACATCGCCGGCACCACCACCGACACCGACGGCGTCAGCCACTCCTACGAAGGCGGCCACTACATCAGCGTCGTCGGCTACCACGACAACGGCAAGACCGTCACCATCGCCGACTCCGCGAACCCGGACCAGGCCTCCTACCGCATCAGCGTCGACAACCTCGCCGACTGGATCGCCACCCGCGGCTACTCCACCTCCTGACAATCCACACCAAACGACAAGGGCCGACCCCACAAGGGGCCGGCCCTTTCGTCCTATCAGGACTGGTCATGAGTCAAGCGAGATCACACGGTATGGCAGGCCGGTAATCCGGAGCGGTTGTGCGGTACCCCGAGTGTGATCGGCCCCGGCGGCGCTGATCGAATCCAGGATCGAGAAGCTGGGATAGCTGCGCCGGTCGACGAACAGACTCCTGTAGTAGCAGTTCCAGTAGCTGGCCGCGCGTTGATACGTCAGGCCCACGAAGGCAGGGTTGGCCGCAGCGAACCGCCCGTAGGCGCGACGTATCGCTGTACCGGAAACATCGACGTCTGCGAGGCCGTGCCGGATCGCCAGGATGATCTGAACGACATACTCGCCCAGCAGTTGCACGACGAAGGGCGCTACCCAAGTCTTCGCCTTCCCGACAATCGCCTCAAGGTGGCGCTGCCGGACGTAGCCGTCGTGGTGCCTGGTGTACAGGCACGCCATAACGGTGCGCTGTGCCGGTGACAGGCGCTGCCTCAATCGTGCGAAAGCTCGGCGTTGTAGATGCGGTACGGGATCGACACAAGTTCCTCGTCCACGCGGACGACAAACGGCGCGGCCGGCGCCAGCCCCGACGTGGGGACGGCTGCCGCCACCACAGCAACCTCCGACCGCAGTGCCGCCGGGAAGCAAGCGCTGAAATCCCCCACGGTGACCTCCGTCATCGAGCGTCTACACGATGCGACCGTACCGAGTGCCCACCACGGGTGAGGCGATCAAAGCCGGCGCTCGCGGTACCGGATCGCGGCATGAGCGGATGCGTCGTGTATCCAGTGGGCGAGTGTCGAGCAGGGACCGGAGAACGCCGCCAGTCAGGGTACGAGGCGGGCGATTGCTCCGGTTTCTAGGGCCGACCAGACGGTGCCGTCGGGGTGATGGTGATTCCGTGGGGTTCGGAGCCCGGGGTTGGTAGGTCGTAGTGGCGGAAGGTGCCGCCGGGGCTGATGTGTCCGATGCGGTTGGCGGCCCACTCGGTGAACCAGCAGCCGCCTGCGGGGTCGGCGACGATCGCGTGAGGTTTGGCCGTGCGGTCGGGCAGCGGGAACTCCTGGATTTTGCCGTCCGGCGTGATCCGGCCGATCTGTCCGGCGACGATCTCTACGAACCAGAGGGCGTGGTCGGCGCCAGCCGTGATGCCGACCGGACCGGCGCCGGCGGTGAGCAGGTCGTGGATGGTGACGGTGCCGTCGAGGCCGATCCGGCCGATGGCGTTGGCCTGGTTCAAGGTAAACCACAATGCTTGGTCCGGGCCCACGGTGATCATTGACGGAAAGGCGCCCTTGACCGGCAGCGGAAACTCAGTGATAGCGCCGCTGCCGGTGATCCGGCCGATGGCGTCGGTATTCATCTCGGTGAACCACAAAGCACCGTCAGGCCCCGCTACGATGCCGAACGGTCCGCTGTCCGGCGTGGGCGTGGCGAACGACGTGCTGGTGCCGTCCGTCGTGATCCGACCGATCCGGTGGTCCCGGTTACGGGTGAACCACAGCGCCCCGTCGGGACCGGACGCGATGACCGAGGGTCCGCACGCCGCCGAGTTCAGCATGTAGGTGGTGGTTTCGCCGCCTGGCATAAGGCGGGCGATCTGTCCACTGTGCACCAGGGTAAGCCACAGCGCTTCATCCGGGCCGGTGGTAACACCGTACGGGCCGGCCCCCGGGCCTGCCACGGACACTTCGCTGATCATCAGAGGCTTTTCAGACATCGAGTACTCCTTCACGGTTACGGCGTACCCTCCGGCGCTCGTTGTCACCGCCTCAATACCTGGCGGCTGGCTGAGCGATGTCCGGGCCGCCGGTATGCGGCCTCGGGTGGTAGCCGGGGTGCGGCGGCGGCAGTGCTGCCACGCAGGCCGCGGAACATGCGTTCACCAGGAACGGCAGCACGTCGGTGGCGACGCTTCCGGAGATCCAGACTTGGTGTAGCTCACCGTCGACCGGGCCGTCGCAGACGCTGCAGGTCCGTACCGCGTCGCAGCCCACACGCCCGCGTCGAGCGCGGCGAGGTCTGCCTCTGCCGTACGGGTCAGCGCCCGCAGCTGCGGAAACGGCGGCCGGAACTTGAAGTTGCCGTAGAGGACGCGGGTGCTCACCGTGCCTCGTCGATCAGCGCCAGCAGATGCCGCCAGCCGTCCGCCTCGGTATCCTGACGGTCCGCGTGGAATACAACGGTGGTCGGCCGGGTCGCGACCGAATGGCCGACGCAGCGGCAATGGTCACGGGCCGGACCGCCCGCACTGGGTCCGACCGCGTCCGCGAAACGATTGGGGAACAGCTGCGGCGTGATGTCATTCGCGTCCACGCCAAGGACCCTACCGAGATCCGTCGACGACACACGCACTGTTATCGACACGACCGGGCGCCGACGAGCGGGTCACGTTCTTCTTCCCCGTCCCCGTCAGCGGTCGATGGCGGCCATGCTGCTTTCGTCGTGGCGCTCACCGGAAGCTGGAGGCAGGTCGTTCAGGCGGGCGACCTGGTCGGTTGTGAGCCTGATGCCGTCGACGGCGGTGTTCTCCTCCACCCGGTCGACCCGCTTGGTGCCTGGGATGGGGGCGATGTCGCTTCCCTGGGTGAGTAGCCAGGCCAGGGCGACCTGTGCGGGCGTGGCCTTGACCTCGGCGGCGACGGCCCGGACCTCGTCGACGATGCGCAGGTTGCGTTCGAGATTGCCGCCGGTGAAGCGCGGGTTGGTGCGACGCCAGTCGTCGGCGTCCAGGCCTTCCAGGGAGCGGATGTTCCCGGTGAGGAAGCCGTGGCCGAGCGGGGAATATGGCACGAAGCCAATCCCCAGTTCGCGTAGTACGGGCAGGACCTCGGCCTCGGGGTCGCGGGTCCAAAGGGAGTACTCGGTCTGGACCGCAGCCACCGGATGAACGGCGTGAGCCCGGCGGATCGTCGCCGGGCCCGCCTCTGACAGACCTATGTGGCGCACCTTGCCCTCGGCCACCAGCGCGGCCAGCGCCCCCACCGTCTCCTCGATGGGCGTGCCCGGGTCCACCCGGTGCTGGTAGTACAGATCGATGTAGTCGGTGCCCAGGCGCCGCAGCGACCCGTCCACGGCCAGACGGACGTTGGCCGGGGTGCTGTCCAGACCCGGACGGCCGGTGTGGGAGACAAAGCCGAACTTGGTGGCCAGTACGGCTCGGTCCCGACGTCCCTTGACGGCCCGACCCACCAACTCCTCGTTGGTGTATGGGCCGTACACTTCAGCGGTATCGATGTGTGTAACCCCGAGGTCCAGGGCGCGGTGGATCGTACGGATCGACTCGGCGTCGACCCGGCCGGCACCGGTGTAGTAAGCCGACATTCCCATCGCCCCGAGGCCGATGCGGGAGACCTCGAGACCGCCGAGCGAAGTGGTCTTCATCCTACTGATTCCTTTCTCTGGAACGGATCTGGTCAGATCGCGCGGACTTTGCCCATCGGCTGGCGAAGACCAGGGTGGCGGCGGGGCGCCGCGCGTTCCAATACGACGCCAGGTGCGGTCCTGTGATCGCGCCCCGCGGGCTAAGGGATCGGTCCGCCGTAGTCCATCCAGAAATCGATGGCCGCGGGTCGTGGGCGAGGTGCCACCGCGGTGTCGTCGCCGAACCCCATGACGTATTCCGGTGCCTGCTCCACGGTGGGCCAGACTGGCAGCCCGGGTGCGTTCGGGTCGCCGGTGCGGACGAAGTTGACCCAGTAGGTGCTCATCTGATCGCGCAGCCTGTAGTCGACTTCCTCGTACTCGGCGTCGCCGTCCTTGCCGAGGTTGTCGTAGGCGTACATCACTTCCGCACCGTGGTAGGCGCCGAACTTCTCGAGGCCGTCTTCCGGTGGGGTACGCGTGAAGTGGTAAAGGTAGGCGGACCGTTCGCCGGTCTGTGTCTGTAGGCGGGCCCAGCGGTACATGGCCCGGGTCATGATCTTGTCCGTGTCGGCCCGCAGGCGGGACTCGAGCACCTGCTCCCGCGTCTGCCCGGGGTACAGACGGAGGAAGCCTTCCGCGTCCTCGCCGTACGTCTCGCGCGCCGACGCCTGATACTCGTGCACATCGGTGTCCGGTGGGCTGGCCAGAGCGAGCGAAGCCTCGTCCCCGTTGCTGCCGACAAGGGTCGGCACGTCCAGCTGGTCGCCAGAGGCGTAGATCTGCGCCGGCGACCGATCCAGCATGTGGCCGTCGACGGAGGGGCGCCAGTGAGCGTCGAGCGATCCCGCCGCATCCAGGATGCGCTCGACGGGCATCGCGCGCATCTGCGCCACGGTGGCGCCGTCCAACTCCTCGCTCAGGCGCCGGCCCGTCTCCTCGGCCGCCTCCCTGGTGTCGGTCTGGTCGCCCCGGTCGGTGTTTCCGGTGGTACCCATGCACGCCCCACTTCCGGCGATGATGCCGTCCACGAGGCCTTCGGCAAGCGGCGTCGCGCCCAGGATGCAGACGCTCTCGCCGCCGGCCGACTCGCCCGCGATCGTCACCCGGTCAGGGGAGCCGCCGAATGCAGCGATGTTCTGACGGATCCATTCCAGCGCCGCGATCTGATCCAGGATTCCGTAGTTGCCCGAAGCATCATCCTTGGACTCCGCGGCGAGTTCGGGGTGGGAGAGGAAGCCGAACACGCCCAGCCGGTAGTTGAGGGTGACAGTGACCACCTCGCCGCTGGAGGCGAGTGCCTCGCCGTCGTAGATCGGCAGGGCGCCGGAGCCGGTCGCAAAGCCCCCACCGGGGATGTAGACGAGCACGGGAAGCTCCGCCGATGCGGGCTTCGTGCTACGCCAGATGTTGAGGGAGAGGCTGTCCTCGCTGACCGGATACGGGTTGAGGAACGTGCCCTCCAACGGAATGTCGACGACCTGCGAGAGCGCTCGCGTGAAGAACGTGGACGTGCCCTGAATCGGAACGTCGGAGAACCGATCGGCGGTGAAGAGCTCCGTGCGCGGTTCGAGCGGCTGGGGCGGGCGCCACCGCAGCTCTCCCACCGGAGGCCGGGCGTACGGGATACCCGCGAAGATTTCGACAGTGCGATCGTCGTTCTGGACGCCTCGGACGGGTCCCTCCTGGGTCTGGACGAGCGCCGAAGGCTGGGGATCGGCGCCTCCCGCGATGCGGTTCTGCGGCGGTGGGTAGGCGAAGACGGCCGTGGCGCACACGACTGCTCCGGCAAGCAACCATGCCCCTACCTGAAGCAGGACGCGCCCCCGAAGCCACCAGCGCGCGGTCACGCCGAGCACCACAAGCAACGCGGCAAGAAGCACCAAGCCCCACCACGGACTCCGGTTAAGCCAGGCGAGCACGAACGCGATCGCCGTCAGCGCGAGCAGCGGCACCCAGTATCGGAGAGATCTCACGAACCTGATGAGCAGATCGCCCCTTGCCGAGAGGGTCACTGCCGTGGCTCCCAGCGAAACAGCTTCGCGGCGAGCGCGGTCGCCACGACGACCCATCCGAGTGTCGGGGCCAGCAGGACCAGCGCTTCGGTGACGGGTACACCGCCGTTCCAGGTGTTGACGACCAGCTCGGTGGCTGAGCCTCCGGGCAGCAGCCGCTTGAGCAGGGTCAGGCTCTCGGTGCCGGTGATGCCAACCCAGCTGGCCACAGTGATGGTGCTCAGGCTGAGGGGCAGCGTGGTGACCTGTGCGTGCTCGGGAGAGCGGGTAAAGCCGGCGGTGGCGATGCCCAGGGCAAGCAGCATCACGAACGTCGCGGCGACCGCCACCGCCAGGAGCGGGATGTTGGCAGGCCGGCCGCTCACGGCGGCGAACACCCCGAGGATCAACACCACCTGGACCAGGGCGATCACGCTGACCGGGAGTACCAGGCCGGACAGGATCGCCGGATCGCGGGCCGCGGTCGAGCGCAGTCGCTTGAGGAACAGGTTCTGACGGCGAGCGGCAAGGGTTGTCACCGCTGTGGTGTAGAGGCTGAATGCGCCAATGGTGGAGACGATCACGGCTGCGATGTAGCCGAGACTGCCGATCCTTTCGAACACGTCGCGGAAATAGATAAAGAAGGCGCTCGCCGCTACGGGCATGATGAGGTTGGTGACCAGCACGGCCCGGTTGCGAAGGATCGAAATCAGTTCGCTGTACGCGATGGAAAGCATGACGGCTCCACGTATCCAGTCTTCAGGCGAGCGTCGGATCGGCGTCGAGGGCGCGAAATACGTCATCCAGCCGGGTCGGCGCGGCGGACAGCCCGACCAGCTCGACCGCGTGGAAATCCGCCCAATCGAGCAGCTTCTTGAGGTCCGCCTGAAGGTCGAAGGTCTCGATCAGGTACGCGCGGTCGGGCATCCGGGCCGATCGCACCGGCGGTTCCGGAGCGTTGGGAGGAAGTGAGAACGTGATGGACGCAGGCAGCGTTCGGGTCAGCTCCGACACCGTTCCTTCGCGGCGGAGGGTGCCACGGTGCATCAGTCCGATACGGTCGGCGCGCTGCTGCGCCTCTTCCAGGTAGTGGGTTGTCAACACGACGGTGGAACCGTCCGCGCGCAGCTGTTCCACGGCATCCCAGAGGGCGTCGCGGGACTGGATGTCCAGCCCCGTGGTGGGCTCGTCCAGGAAGATCAGCTCGGGTCGTCCGTACACGGCGGTGGCGAAGTCGAGTCGCCGCTTCTCGCCGCCGGAAAGCTGCGACACCCTTGTGTCGGCCTTGCCGGTGAGGTCGACGATGCCGAGTACCCGCTCGACCGTGTCGGAACGCTGAGTAAGTCGGCCGATCAGCCGAACAGACTCTGAAACGGTCAGATCGGGCGAGAAGCCGCTCTCCTGAAGCATGATCCCCATCCTGGGCCGCACCGCGCGCCGGTCCGTCGGGCTCTTGCCGAAGATCCGCACCGTGCCCGACGACCCCCTTCGGTGTCCCTCGATCACTTCCAGGGTCGAGGTCTTCCCCGCACCGTTCGTACCGAGCAGTGCGTAGAGCTCCCCCGCTCGACGTGGAACGACAGATCCTTGACGGCATGGAAGTCGCCGTAGGTGACGTTCAGCTCGTCCACACCGATGACGGGACTGGCGCGACCAGTCATGACGGCGACTGGCCCTTCGAGCTGTGCCATGGCGGTGGCCCCACAGACTTCCGATCCGATCGGTACGGAAATCACGTTAGCACATCTGAACCGATCGGTCCAAAAGGAGTACGCTTCTACCCATGGACAGCACCCGGCAGGCGAAGATGGGCCGCCCCAGGGGCTTCGACGCCGATGAGGCCCTCGACCGCGCCCTCCTGGTCTTCTGGGAACGGGGCTACGACGGCGCCAGCCTGACCGATCTGACCGACGCCATGGGCATCAGCCGCACGAGCATGTACGCGGCCTTCGGCGACAAGGAGGCCCTGTTCAAGGCAGCACTGGAGCGCTACTCCCAGGGCCCCGCCGCGTACGGTGCCCAAGCGCTCGAGGAGCCCACGGCACGGGAGGTGGCCTCCGCCTTCCTGCACGGCTCGGTCCGGACCACGACCCAACCCGGCCGGCCCGCCGGCTGCCTCCAAGTCCAAGGCGCCCTAGCCGCCAGCACTTCAGGGCGACCCGCTCGTGACGCCGCAACGCAGTGGCGCAACGACGCATACTCCCGCCTTCGCGACAGGTTCCAACGGGCCCAGGACGAGGGAGATCTCCCGCCAGACGCTGATGCGGGACTGCTCGCCCGGTACGTCATGGCAATGGGGAACGGGATCGCTGTCCAGGCCGCCGGCGGAGCCGGTAGCGACGAACTCCACCGCGTCGCCGACGCCGCCCTGCAAAACTGGCCGCCCACCTGACGGCGACCGCGCCGGCGTTCGGGGGAGATGTGGTGGCCCCAAGCAGGCCGTTAGGACGCTAGGCGCGGCTGTTCTGCGGCCCCAGAGCCCTCGGGAGCCAGGGGTGCGACAGGACCCCCTCTCGTCGCCTTGCACCGCCATACGATGAATTTGTGAGCGAGAAATCGAGCGACCTTGGCGCGTTTCTGAGTGCTCGGCGGGCGCTGGTGACACCGCAGCAGGCCGGCATCCCCGACGTGGGCGTGCGACGCGTGCCGGGCTTGCGGCGCGAGGAGGTCGCCATGCTTGCCGGCATCAGCGCGGACTACTACCTGCGCTTGGAGCGGGGCCGCGATCGCAACCCGTCAGTGCAGGTGCTCGAGTCCATCGCACGCGTACTGCGGCTCGACGACGAGCACCTGGCCTACCTGCTGACGCTGGTCGCGGACGTTCCCCGAAAGCGCCGGCGCCGACAGCGCAAGGAGACCGTCCCGCCGGGTGCGCTCAAGCTCCTGCACTCCCTCGTTCAGCCCGCTTTCGTCGAGGGTCGGTACTTCGACATCCTGGCCTCGAACAGCCTCGCCCGAGCTCTCTCTCCAGGCCTTGCCGAAGGAGGGAATCAGCTCAGAGATCTGTTCCTGAACCCTGCCGAGCAGGCTCACTACCCGGATTGGGAAGACATCACGGAGTGCTTCATCGCGAGCCTGCGGCAGGCCGTGGGCACTGACATCGACGATCCCCGCTTCATCGAACTCACCGGAGAGCTCTCGTTGGCGAGCGCGCGATTCCGCCAGCTGTGGGCACGCCATGAAGTACGCGGACAGCGCGGGACGCCGATCCGGTTCAATCACCCGCAGGTCGGGGAGCTCATCCTCAACCGTGAACGGCTGAGCATCGGCGGTGCGGAAGGCCTGATGCTCGTCGTGTATCACCCGGACGCCGGGTCCAGCAACGCCGAGAAGCTGACTCTCCTGGCTTCCGCGGACCTACCCGTCATCCACGAGGCACAACAAGCGGTGCGGCAGGCCAGTACCTGAACCGAATCGCCGCCATCACGATCCGTAGAAAGACGCACGCATGACAACCATCGGGATCATCGGGGCCGGCGAGGTCGGAAGCCAGATCGCTCGCGCGGCAATAGCAAATGGGTACGAGATCGTGATTGCCAACTCGCGAGGGCCCGAGACCCTGAAAGGTCTTGTCGAGGAGCTGGGCCCGCGGGCACGCGCCGCGCGGCCGGCGGAGGCGGCAGCGGCGGGAGACTTCGCGGTCGTCGCCTACCGTTACAAGCCCACCCACGACCTGCCCGTCGAGGCGCTTGCCGGCAAGATCGTGCTAGACACGAACAACTACATGATCTGGCGCGACGGCAACTTCCCGGTGATCGACTCCGGCCAGAAGACGGTTCACGAACTGCGTCAGGAACAGCTTCCTACGTCGAAAATCGCCAAGGCATTCACGCACATCCAGGCTCCCAGCCTGTTCAGGCTGGCCCGACCCGCTGGCGCACCCGACCGGCTGGCGCTT
Organism: Phytohabitans flavus; assembly: GCF_011764545.1. Taxonomy (GTDB): domain Bacteria; phylum Actinomycetota; class Actinomycetes; order Mycobacteriales; family Micromonosporaceae; genus Phytohabitans; species Phytohabitans flavus. The sequence continues at coordinate 5,087,620 of NZ_AP022870.1, forward strand.
GCGGTTTCGAGCGACTACCCCGAAGCCGTCGATCTCGTCACCAGGTTGTACGACCAGTTCGGATTCGACACCGTCGACAACAGCCCCCTGAGCGAATCCTGGCGAAGTGCTCCTGGCACGCCTATGTGGCACCACCATGTGCACGGGCAGAGCCGCGAGGAGCTCATTCACAACCTGCGACGAGCGAAGCGCGCCGCCCTGGCGTGACGTCCCGCAACCAGCTCGCGCCGGGCTGGTGAAACGGCCTGATCGGCCATGCATTTCGAAAGGATAGAAATGACTGTCACCCTGATCACCGGAGCCAACAAAGGCATCGGCTTCGAGACCGCCAAACAGCTTCTGGAGCTAGGGCACGATGTCTACATCGGCGCACGTGATCTCAAGCGAGGCGAGTACGCCGCAGCAGCGCTCGGAGCGCGATTCGTCCAGCTCGACGTGACCGACGACGCATCCGTGAGCAGCGCACTGGCGACAATCGACGCGGCCGAGGGCCGACTCGACGTCCTGGTGCACAACGCGGGCATTCTGGAGACCGGGCTCGACGGCCCCGCCGCCCTGCGATCCTTCGACACGAACGCGGTGGGAATCGTACGCGTCACGGAGGCGGCACTCCCCCTGCTTCGCAAGTCATCGAATCCTAACGTCGTCACCATCTCGAGCAGCGCCGGGTCGTTCTGGGCGGTGAACAATCCCGAGCGGCCGGAGTTCGGATTGCCGCTCGCGCTGTACTCGGCGTCCAAGTCCGCGGCCACCATGCTGACGGTGCAGTACGCCAAGTCCCACCCGGGCATCAAGTTCAACGCCCTCGAGCCGGGCACCACCGCCACCGACATGACCGCCCCCTTCGGAATCGGACGACCCGCAGAAGAAAGCGCCCGACACGTCGTGCGCCTGGCGACCCTGGACCCGACCGGACCGACGGGCACCTTCCAGGACGAAGCAGGAGAGCTGCCTTGGTGATCACGTGCGAACAGTTCGGCGGTGGCGCGTTGGCACAGAATGGCAAGCCGCAGCATTTCCTCGGGCAGCGCTGACATGTCCCGGACCGCGTCGAACATCTCCCGGACCGCGTCGGAGGAGGGCTCGCCTCCCCCTCGCTGATGAGTCACCACGTGGCGAAGCGCGTCCCTGAACACATCTCCAGTCGACCCGGGCCAGACGGTCACGCCGACGCGCATCGCAGCGAAGACTTCGGCGAATGCACGGGTATCGGGTAATCCTCGGCCGTAGAGGTTGATGAGCTGCGGGAACTCGCGCAGGAGGTCCGGCTGTGTGGGCGGCCGCGATCAGCTCGTGCCGCTCCCGGCCCGTACACCCAAGGCCTCGGTCCCGTACCTTCCGCACGGCTATGTTGATGTGACCGACAAGCTCGTTCTTCTGATCGATCCAACCCCATGCGGCACCAACCGCCGCCGCAGGAGTGACGACGTCAATCCCACCACTCGCCAGCACGGCGACACCCAAGAGTCGGTTGAGCCGGGAACTCCAGCCGTCGTCAGTCGCGCCGAGGATCCGGCACGCCATCTCGAACGACATCGACGAGTGACCCACAAGATCTCCCATGTCCGTGTCCGAACCTCCGGGCACACTACAGCCAGAAAGTCGACTGGCCTGCTTATGTGGAGTGCTTGTCCGGTCGCCGACACTTGCTTGCCCGGGGCAACGGGTGCAGACAGCCTGAGTCCGAATAGGACCGTTGGGCCACACACGTGTCGAAAGAGGCTGCATGGCGAACCTGGAGAGGGTGCATCTGACTCCTGAGCAGATGTCCACTGCGGTCGCCACTGGCCGGCTCGACCTAACCCGCAAAAACCTGACGACACTGCCGGACGAGATATTCGAGCTGCCGAATCTCACCGAGCTGATCCTGTACGACAATCGCCTGACCGCGTTGCCACCCCGGATCGCCGAACTCAAGACACTCCGGAAGCTGGTCGTCCAAGGCAACCGCCTCCGGCAGATCCCGCCCGAGATCGATGAACTCGCCGACCTCACGATGCTCGCCCTCGGCGACAACCGCATCACCAGCCTGCCCGCAGAGCTGTGGCGGCTCGGAAAGCTGCAGGACCTGCTGCTGAGCGACAACCAGCTCACCGAGGTACCGCGCGAGATCGAGCATCTCACGGTCCTTTCCCGCCTCGACCTGAGCTACAACGAGATCCTCACCTTGCCGCGCGAACTCGGCCGGCTGGGCAACCTCCAGATCCTCGATCTGACCGGCAACCAGATCGCGTCGGTGCCGCCCGAACTCGGCCGGCTGACCAACCTGCTCCGCCTCAACCTCGGTTCCAACCGCCTGACCCACCTACCAACCGAGGTGGGCCAGCTGGCCAACCTCCGTGAGTTCGACCTGCGGGGCAACCTCATCACCACACTGCCGGCCGGACTGGCGCACACCCTGCGCCGCGGAATGCGGGTCAACCTGCGGGGCAACCCGCTCCAGGAGCCGCTGCCCGAGCTGCTCGCACGGAGCACCGACGCGGTCGCAACCTACCTGGAGAGCCTGGAGACGGCCACCGCCCAGTACGAGGCCAAGATGATCCTCATCGGTGAGGGCAACGTCGGCAAGACGTCGCTGGCCGCGGCGCTCGACGACGCCCCTTTCGTGGCCAACCGGCCTACCACTCATGGCATCGAGGTCCGGTCGCTGGTCGCCACCCACCCGCGCGCCGGGACACCGATGACGCTGCACACGTGGGATTTCGGCGGCCAGGAGGTATACCGGGCCACCCACCCGTTCTTCTTCAGCCGGCGCGCGCTCTACCTGGTCGTGTGGAAGCCGCGCGAGGGGCAGGAGCAAAACGACGTCGAGGGGTGGCTGCGCCGGATCAAGATCCGGGTCGACACGGAGGCCCGGGTGCTCGTCGTCGCCACGCACTGCGACGAGCGGCGGCCCGAACTCGACTACCCCCACCTGGCGCAGCTCTTCGGCGAAATACTCCACGGGCGGTTCAGCGTCGACAACGCCAGCGGCAGCGGCGTCGCCACGTTGCGTACGGCGGTCGCCGAGCAGGCGGCGAACCTTCCGCACATGGGACAACTGCTCAGCAGCCGATGGATCACGGCCCGCGACGAGATACTGGCGCACGCGGGTAAGCAGCTGCAGATCCCGTACGAGAAATTCGTCGAGGTGTGCCTGCGGCATCAGATGACCGAGGAGGAGGCCGCGACGCTGGCCGGCCTGCTGCACGACCTCGGCCAGATCATCTACTACGGCGACGACGACGGCCTCCGCGAACTCGTGGTGCTCAACCCCGAGTGGCTGACGAAAGCCATCGGATACGTCATCGAGGACGAGGCCACCGTAGACGCGCAAGGGGTCCTCGACCACGGACGGCTGCGGGAGATCTGGCGCAAGCGGCCGGACTGGCCCGCGTACACCAGGGAGTTCCACCCGTACTTTCTGCGCCTGATGGAGAAGTTCGACATCTCGTACCGGCTGGAAGCCCCTGGGCACCGCAGCCTGGTCGCCCAACTCGTGCCGTTCGAGCGACCGGAGCTCGAGTGGGACCTGCGCACCCCGGTGCAGCCTGGGCAGCGGGCGTTGACCCTGGTGTGCGAGACCAGCGAGCCGGCGTTGGGGCTGATGGCGTGGCTGACGGTGCGGCACCACCGGGCTTCCGTCGGACGGCACTGGCGCTCGGGATTGTTTCTGCGGCACCAGGTGCCGGCGTACGACTCCGAGGCGCTGGTGGAGCTGGTCACCGACCGGCAGCTCGTCGTGCAGGTGCGCGCGCCCTCGCCGGACCTGTTCTTCAACGTGATCCGGGATAGCGTCGAAGACCTGCTGACGCACCGGTGGCCCGGCATGACCTACCGGCTGTACATTCCGTGTCCGACGAGCTCGGTCGGCGGCAAGGTGTGCCCGGAGAGGTTCTCGCTGAAAGGCCTATTGCGGCTGCGCGAGCACGGGCACGCCACACGCACCTGCGAAGGCTGCGTCATCACGTACGACATCTGGTACTTGCTGACCGGCTTCGCACTGCCAAGCCATCCGCTCAAGTCCGACCTCGACCGGCTCAGCGGCGAGATACGTGAGGTGGGGCAAGGCGTCGACGAGCTGCGCCGTTACGCGGCCGACATCGCCAACGCCGTCCGCCTGATGCTGAAGGCGATCGCGGTCGAGGTCGACGACTGCCCGCGGCTGTTCACGCTGACCGACGTGTCGACGGGTGTGCTGCGCCGTCGCCACCACCGGGTGACGCTGTGGTGCGAGCACCCCGGCAGGTGGCATGCCGTGCCCGAGGCCGTCTACGAGGTGCGCAAGCCGCAGCGGTGGCTGGTGGAGATCGCCCCGTACGCCAACCTGGTGTTGAAGGCGTTGCGCCTTGCGTTTCCGATCGCCTCCCGAGTGGCCGGTCTCGTGCTCTCGGAGGAGCGGTTCAAGGAGAGCGAGCGGGAGCTACAGCTGATGGAAGCGATCATCGACCGGCTCCCTTCTGACGTTTTGAGCAGTGGCTGGGAAATCGAGACGCCTGAGGTGTCAACCAAGCTCACGCTCGCCGAGGGGCAGGCACTGCGCGCGCTGCGGCAGTTCCTACGTGAGCAAGATCCGGCGCGCGCGTACGGGTCGCTGCGGCGGGTCATGGCCGAGTCGGGCGACTTTCTGTGGGTGTGCCCTCAGCACTACGCTGAGTACGACCCGGGTCTACCCACGATCCCTGGCGCATAGCAGGCGCCACGGCGCCGCCCGCCTAATAGGCTCTGGCGGGTGGATGAGACCTCGACGCTGTACCAGGCGGCAGCGGACCGGTTCGCGACGGCTAAGGCGGGCACGCGGAGTGCGGCTGCGGAGGCGTTGATCGCGCTGGCCGCGGCCGATCCGGAGCTGCGTCAACCAGTCGCGGACACGCTGTGCGCGTGGCTGCGCACACCGCCCGCCGACGCGGCCGGGGAGCGTCGCGTGGTGTTGCGTTTGCTGACCGACCGGCTGCGCACGACTGGCGGCGAGTGGGAGGGCGTCAGCGTTGACCTGTCGGGTGCGACGCTTGTCGATGTCGATTTCCGCGGTTGCCGGCTCGACGGCGCCGGTTTCGCCGACGCCCGGTTCGTTGGCACCGCCATCTTCGACGGCGCCACGTTCGACGACGATGCCCTTTTCCAGCGAGCGGTCTTCCACGGGGACGCCTCCTTCGCCGGTACGGGGTTCGGCGGCCACGCCGTCTTCGGCCGTGCCCGGTTCCGCGCGCGGGCGGACTTCACTGGCGCGTCGTTCAGCGGCATGGCGTGGTTCGGTCGGGGCACCGAGACGTGGTGGGACGACGACGAGGCGTGGGACACGGTCGAGGAGATCGATCCGGCGCCGTGGGACGAGCTCAACGAGGACGATCCAGAGTGGCCGGTCGCGGTGCTCATCGAGGACTACCAGGACTGGGAAGAGGGCGGCGACGGGGCGCGGTTCGCCGCCGACGTGTCCTTTGTAGATGCCCGCTTCGCGGGGCCGGCCTGGTTCTACTACGCCCGGTTCGGTGCGGCGGCGACGTTCGCCGGGGCGCGGTTCGCCGGACGCGTCCACCTCGACCAGCCCGCCGTCGACCTCACCCGCGCGCACTGGGCCAGCGGCAACGAAGACGGCGAGTCGGTGTGGCCGCTGGGCTGGACGGTGCGGCCGGCCGATGGCGGTGACCTTGTCCCGGACACCTCGGTCGCGCCGTACACCGGGCAGCTCGCCGTCCCCGATCCCGCCGTCCGCGCGGCCGGCCTGGGGATCCTGGACCAGCTCGGCGACGACCGGCCCGAGCTGCGGCAGCGGGTCCTGGCCACGCTCTGCGCGTTTCTGCGGATCCCAATCCCGTTCGACCTGCGCGCGAACGGCCGCACTACCGAGCAGGTCGCGCTGCTGAGCCTACGGCAGCAGGCGCAGCAGCTCATCGCGCGGCGGCTTCGGCCAGGCCCGGGCCAGTGGCCAGGCATGAACCTCTGGCTCAGCGGCGCCACGCTCGTCGACCTGGACCTCAGCGGCTGCGAGGCTCGGTTCGTCGAGCTCACCGGCGCCCAGTTCCACGGCACTACCCGGTTCGACGGCAGCCGGTTCGGCCAGGCGTCGTTTACGCTGGGCGGGCCGGAAGGCCGGGCCACATTCCACGGCGATGTCGTGTTCGGCGCCGACCCGCCCGCCCACGTGGTCCTCCACGGCCACCGATGATCCGCCGCCCGCGACGTACACGGCCGAGCAGATGGCTGAGAAACTCGCCGCGCTCCGGCGTGGCGAGATCAAGCCTGCCGTCGGCAGACGCGCCCACCGAGCCGAGAGCCCGTCTCGACGCCTTGATGACCGCGTTCACCCGCTACAACCTCACGTGGGAAACCCAACTGCGGACCTCGCTACGCCTGTCCCTGGAACCGGCCGCCGACCAACCCGTGCTGCGCCAAGGCCGCGCCATCGGCTGGATCACCGAAGCCCTGACACCACTCGAAGAAAGCCACCCGTACGTAGACATCACCCGGCTCGCGATCGCCATCCGGTCCGCCACCGGCATCGAAACGCTGATCTGGCTCGTCGACATCGCTGGCGACACCCGCGAAGAAGCCACCGCCACCGTCAAGGCCACCGCCCAAGCCTTGCTCAGCGCCGCCATCCACAACGGCTGGCGCGGTCCGGGCATCAGGTGTCGGTTGGCCAGTTGCGGAGGATGGCATCGAGGGCGTCCAGGGTTCTCAACCAGGAGGCGTCCACGGGGCGTGGGTGGTGACGAAACCCGCCGGCCTTTTCCAGGCTCACGTAGCCGTGGAGGGTGCTGTGCAGCATGCGTACCGCATCGGTCTGCGCGGGCTCGGCCAACTTGTAGCCGCGCAGGATCGCTCGGGTCATCTCAGCGTGGCGGCGGGCCGCGGTCGCGGCCGCCGTCTCCGGGTCGAGGTCGATCTGCATCGCGGCGTACCGGCCCGGGTGTTGCTTGGCGTAGTCGCGGTAGGTGTTGGCGAAGGCTACGAGGGCGTCCTTGCCCGCGCGGCCGGCCAGCGCGGCGGCGGCACGATCGGCGAGCTGATCCAGGGCCAGGGCGGCGAGCCTGACGCGTAGGTCCCGTGCGTTCTTGATGTGGGCGTACAGGCTGGCGTCCTTGACGCCGAAGCGGCGGGCGAGCGCCGAGACGGTGACCTTCTCCAGACCCACCTCGTCGGCCAACTCCGCCGCGGCCAGAGTCAGGCGTTCGGCGGTCAGCCCTACACGTGCCATGCGGGACGCTCCATACCTGATCGGATTAACCAGTTGCCTAGAGCTATTAGGCTACTACCTATGAGACCGATGACCGAGCTCGCGATCCGGGGGAGCTTCGTCAACTGCACCAAGGGCGAGGCGCGACGCCTGCCGATACCCAAGGATCTCGATGAGCGACCATGGCACGACTTGGACTTCCTCGGATGGCAGGATCCTTCCGCGACGCAGCGCGCCTACCTTGTCGCCGAGTCCGACCCGGGGCTCGTCGGCGTGGCGCTGCGAGTGGCGACCCAGCAGGGGCACATCCGGCGCAGCATGTGCTCGATATGCCTCACGACGCACACCGGAAACGGCGTCTCGCTGATGACCGCACGCAAGGCCGGCCCGAACGGGCGACTCGGCAACTCCGTCGGCATCTACGCCTGCACCGACCTGGCCTGCTCTCTCTACCTGCGCGGGCAGAAGAAGGCCGGACGGCACCTCGATGAGACGCTCACCCTCTCGGCGAGGATCGAGCGAACCACGACCAACCTCGCCGCCTTTCTGCACAAGATCCTCAGCTGATCACACCGCCGATACGTCATCCGGTGAGCTGGCGGTTAGTCGGTGTGGCGGTGGCGAGCCGCCCGCACAACGCCGCCAAGGTCTGCGGCCCTGCCACGGCGCCCGCCGCGGACGCCTGAGCGAATGCGTCCTTGCCTAGCGCCGCCACACCGATCCGCGTGACCACGTCGATCGCCTTCTGCTCGGCAGGCGGAATGCCGCGGTTGGCCAACAGCAGCAGCTCCCCCGCCGCACCGACCATGGTCGCGGCAAGCACAGGGTCGCCTGCCGCGACGAGCGCCGCGTGCTGTGCCAGCATCAGCGCCGCCTCCTCCTGCGTCCGGCGTTCGTGGCGCATCGCGTGCGGCAGCGTCCGCCGCAGCAGCTCTGCCGCCTCGCCGGCCCGCCCGGCCGCGTGCCACACGAGGGTGCGCCGCAGGTCGACCACGGTCACCGTGCTCAGGTCCTCACCGGTGTCGCCGAGTAGCAGAGTGGCGCGGTCGATCGCGGCCAGCGCCGCGCCCGTGTCGCCGTGCGCCAGCCAGATCAGCGCGCCGGTGCTGGCGGCGGTCGCCGCGCCCCGATGGTGCCCGGCGGCCGCGAACAGCGTGGTCGCCTCCTCGGCCCGCCGCGCCGCGTCGCCGAACGAGCCAGCGTCGCGGGCGTTCTCCGCCAGGTTGTTCAGAGTACGGGCGAGCTCGATCGGCCCGGCACCGCCGCGACGCTTCGCGACCAGGGCGGCGGCCGTCTGCCGCTCGGCGTCGCGCAACCGGCCGTCGAAGGCCGAGCACACCCCCAGGTTGTTGAGCACTCGGCCCAACAAGACCAGGTCGCCGGCCCGGCGCGCCTGCACCAGCGCGGCACGCAGGTGGGATCGGGCGCCCCGCCAGTCACGAACCTCCAGCCCAACCCAACCGAGCAAGAGCCGCGCCTCGGCAAGTCCGATGTGGTCATCTGGCGCCAGCTGCGCCACGGCCTGGTCGCCGAGCTGCCTTGCTGCCTCGGTGTCGCACCGCAACAGGGCCAACCGGCCGGCGCGGACGAGTCCGGCCCCGCCCATGCCAGACCAGCTGAACGCGGCCTGGCCCTCGCTGTACCGTCCCGTCAGGTCATAGTGGCGGTACAACGCGTCCATGACCGCCGGAGTCAGCAGCGCCGGATGGTCGCGGACGGCGATCTCGACAGCGGCGCGGAGGTTGTCGGCGTCCGCCCCCGACAGCGCCCGCCCGGGCGCCGGATCATCGCACCACGCCACGACGAGGGCAAGGTAACGGGCCGCGGCCGCCCGCCGCACGTCGCCGCCCTGGGCCGCGGCGGCCAGATCCTCGACCGCGAGCTCACGCACCGCGTCGGGCAGCGTGTACCGGTACCAACCGGCTTCGTCGGCCACCCTGACCAGGCTTGTCTGCACTAACTCCTCGACGGCGGGCAGGCAACCGTCAACGTCGACGTTCAGTGCGGCCGCCACGGTTTCGAGATCGGCCAGGCGCGCGCCGCCCGGAAACGCGCCAAGCCACCCGAACACCGTCCGTGTGCCGGGCGTGACCAGATCGAGGCTCGACTCGATGGCGCCGCGCAGCGACCGGTGCCGATCGGGCAGGTCGACCGGGCCGCCCGACAGGACGTGGAGGCGCCGGTCGAGCCGGCTGGCCAGCTCGCGCACGCTCAACACCCGCATCCGCGCCGCGGCCAGCTCGATCGCGAGTGGCAGTCCCTCCAGACGGTGGCAGATCTCTGCCACCACCTCGTTGTCCACGCCGCCCACCCGCCACCCCGGATTGGCGGCGGCCGCCCGGCGTACGAACAGCTCGGCGGCGGCGACGGCGGGCAGCGGCGGCAGGTGCAGCTCCCGTTCGCCGCTGACCCGCCACGGGCGCTGGCTGGTGGCCAGCACAGTCAGGCCGGAGCAACGGCGTACCAGCGCCGCAACCAAAGGCGCGGCGGCCACGACGCGCTCGACACAGTCGAGGACGAGCAGCACCCGCCGGTCGCGAAGCTCGGCCGCGACACGGTCCTGCGCGGCCAGCTTCGACCGCCCGCCCGCCCCCACCACCTCCGCGATCAGCTCGCCGAGCAGGGCTGGCTCGGTCACCGTGGCCAGCTCGAGGGTGTATATCGACAGTGGCGCCCCCGAGAGGAACGTGCTGATCAGCTCCGCGACAAGCCGGGTCTTGCCCACACCGGCGGTGCCGACAACTGTGACGATCCGATGCCGCCCACCAAGAACAAGATCGGCAAGCGCCCCGAGGTGCCGCTCACGGCCGACAAGGTCACCGGACGCGGCCTGATGAGCGCTGGTCAGCGGCGCCGACAGCGCCACCGCACGCCCCTGCGCCGCCGCGGTGAACGCGACAAGCTCGACCCCGGCCAATCCGAGGATCTCGGCTAGCGCCGCGACAGTATGCCGGCGTGGGCTCTTCGTCACCCCCGCTCGAGGTCACGCAAGGCCCGCTCGCTGAGCCCGGACCGGCGGGCGACCACGGCCTGGCTCAGACCCGCCGCCACCCGATGGCGCAACAGCAGCTCACCGAACGTACAGACCGCCGCGGACTCGACCACGCGGGCAACGTACGCCGATCAAGGCCTCACGTGCGAGCAAGCCGGCCGCTATCCGACAGACCAAACGTCACAGCGTGGTGCCGGGCCCAGTCAGCGTGGCCATCACCTCGTCGGCGCCGGGCATGGCTTCGACCTCCGCGGCGGCTTGCGGCAGGATCAGCTGCGGCAGGCCGTGGGCGAACGCGCCGAGCATGGTGCAGGCGCCGCCGTGCGAGATCACCAGGCGGCAGCGTTCGCGGGCGATCTGGCCATGGCGGCCGCTTCCCGCCGCGAGGACACACCAAGCTTGTCCAAGATGGACGCGACATGCCGGTCGACGGTGCGCACCGACAGCACCAGCTTTGTGGCGATCTCGGCGTTGGTCAAACCCTCGGCGAGTAGTGAAAGCACACCAGCCTGCCGGCGGGTCAGCCCGGCCGGGTGTGCCCGCGTGGCGGCCAGCGGCCCGCGTGGCACCGTCCGCACGCCCCGGCGGCGCAGCCCGCGCCGGACCAGGCGGGCCGCAGCGATGGCGCCCAGCTCGTCCAGCATCCGCACCGCTTCGACCGCGGCCTGGAGCGCGCCAGAGTCGGCCAACGTCAACGCACGCTCGTACGGACCATCATCCACATTGGATATGTCTGGCTCCCCGGGCGCCAGCAGACCGGCACGCCGTGCGTAGCGCCGCAGCTCGGCGTCGACCGGCTCCGCGCCGGGACGGTCAGAGTGCGGCCGCCACCCGTCGAGCACCGCCGCGGCGACGTCGGTCCGCCCACACAGCCAGGCCCACTCCATCAGGCCGGTACCCGCGTAAGCCAGCCCGATCAGGGATCGCTGGGCAAGTGCGTGCCGCCACGCCGCCTCCAGCAGTGGTCCGGCCTCGGGCGCGCCGCGCCGGGCCAGCAGCCGGGCATACTGCGGCTCGGCGTAGAGGCGTAGCATGCCCGGGTCCTCATCCCGCTCGATCAGCGCGGCCAGCCCCGCCTCCGCACCGGCCCAGTCGCCGCGACGCATCCGCAGCAGGCAGGCGTGGACCTCCAAGTTGTAGGAGTGCGACCAGAACCCCCGGTCCCGGGTGAACGCCAACCCGTCGGCCAGGCAGCGCTCCAGCTCCTCGAGGCGGCCGTACCGGTACAGCAGCTCGCCCAGGTTGGTGTAACCGCGCGCGGCGTGCTCGTAATGCCCGTGGGCGAGCGCGAGGTCGAGGCTCCGGCGCAGTAGACCGATGCGACCGTCCGGGTCGAGGCCGGGCCCGGCCAGGCTCTGATAGTTGAGGCAGAGCTCGACCAGATCCACCCGCCCCGCACGCTCGGCCAGCTCGGATGCCCGCGACAGCGTGCGGTCGGCACCCGGATCGCCGACCAGCGCCAGGATCGCCCCATGGTTCGTCACCGCGAACGCCGTCGCCGCCGCCGATCCGGCCTGCTCCAGTGTGTCGACCGAAGCCCGGGCGGTCCGCTCCGCTTGGCCGGTGTGGCCCACGAGGTAGTAGAGCCGGGACAGCCGGACCAGGGCCTGGCCGTGCGCCACCGCGTCGCCCAAGCCCGCGTACCCGGCCACCGCCCGCTCGCCGACCGCCACCGCGGCGCCGAACCGGTGCGCGTTGTGCAGCTCCCACGCGTACCCGTCGAGAACGGCGGCGCTCTGCTCTGGCGGCAGCCGGTCGGCGTGCGCGGCAGCCGCCTCGAAGTGCGCCAGGGCCTGCCGGTGCGATCCGGCCGCGGCCGCCTCCCGTCCCGCCCCTGGGGCGTACTCCAGCACCGTGCCGGCGTCGCCGCCGCGCGCGGCGTGGTGCACCAAGCGCGTTGGATCCGGCCGATCCTGGCGCCGCAGCGCCGCGATCACCGCCCGGTGCAGCATCCGGCGGCGAAGCGCGGGCAGACTGGCCTCGATCGCCTGCCGAGCCAACTCGTGCCGGAAACCCACACCGTCCGCCCGTACCCGCAACATGCCCTGCTCCTCCGCGGCCACGAGCACGTCCAGATGGTCGCCATCCAGCAGCTGCTCCAGCAGCGCGAAATCGACCCAGCCCGGCACGACCGCGAGCTGGGCCAGCGCCGCCTGGCAGGCCGGATCAAGCCGCCGCACACGGGCGAGTACGGCCTCGGCGACCGTGGCCGGCACCTGCCCCGGCGCGACGGCGAGCGCCTCGGTGACGAAGAACGGGTTGCCCGCGGTGAGGTCGTGCAAGGACGCCGCACGCCAACCGGTGCCCGCGGCCAGCTCACCCACCGCCGTCACCGACAACGGCCGCAGCAGCACCTGCCGAACCGTCCCAGCGCCGAGCCAGCGCTCCAGCCGATGCCCGGCTGGAGCGCCGCCGTCGCGAACGGCGACCACCACGACCGCGGGTAGGTCCCCCACCCGCCGCGCCAGATGACCGAGCACGTCCAGCGTCGCGTCGTCAGCCCAATGCAGGTCCTCGACCATCAGCACCGTCGGTCGCGGACCGCGTAGCTCCGCGACCGCCGCCTCGAACACACCATCGCCGCCACCTGCCGCCAGGGCCAGGTCCAAGGGCCCGCCGGTGCCGGTCACCGCGTCCCGCAGCGGCCCGTACGGCCTGGCCGTAACCAGGTCCTCGCACGCGCCGTACAGCACCCGCAACCCGGCCGGCAGACCTTCCCGAAACACCCGCAGCAGGCTCGACTTTCCCATCCCCGCCTCGCCGCGGACCAACACCACCCGACCCCGCCCCGCGACGGCCTCACTCACCGCCTCCAACAGCACCGCGAGCGCCCCCGCCCGCTCCAACAGCACGTCCCGCACACCGACCTCCCCCAAGGTGGCTCCCCACGGACGAACGCACGCCGTCCCGGGCTAACCAACCCTGCGCCAGGCCGGTAGCTCGAAAGGACCGGCCGGCACCAAACTTCCGCTCAACTGCCGGTGCTGGTCGCCCGCCCTCTTGGGTCCGGCGGTTCGGCCGGGTCCGATCACTTGAGCAGGCCCAGCCTCCGGAGCAGGTCGATCGACACCCGCCACGCCTCGACGTGCAGGCTGCCCCTTGATGCGGGTCGATGAGCCGCTTGTACGCGGTGGCCGACATGGACTTGCCGTCGCTGAGTGCGGTCCGCAGGAAATTGATCTCGTGCATCTCGTGCGCGAACGTCGACAGGATCGCCGCGTCCGACTCCAGGACCTGCGGAAGGATGGCCACCCGGAGCAGCCTGCGGTCCTCGTCGGGATCGACGACCGGATGCTCGGTCCAGTAGCTGGCCTTGTACCCGGGTGCTGGCGGGCGGATCGGCTCCATGACGTCATCCCAGGTAACCCGGGGCTTCGGGAAGTCGCCGAGGGGACCGTACCGGGCGAAGGTGCCCTTCGGCACCTCACCAACCTTGATCATCAGGTCGTCACCGATGTGGATGCCGTGCTTGCGCGCCAGTTCGACTGCCTGCGAGAGGGTCCGGGGACCGTCCGGGTTCGGCGGGAACGCCATCTCCAGGTCGCCCACCCTCGCGCGAAGCCAGGTGGTTTCGGCGGTACCGGCCAGCTGGATCCGTGGCCGGAGGCGGGCCGCGCCGGCTCCATGCAGCCGGCTGGCCCCTCGGTGGCGATCGCCAGCATCGCGGCGAAGCCGACCGAGGTCAGCAGGGCTTCCGCACCGGCCTGCGCGTCACCCTGGGCGATGCCCTCGGTGTACCCGCGATAGGCGGCGGCGGTCCGCTCCTCCGTGTCGAGCTTCGGCGGGCCGGGCAACCCGCCGACGGCCGCCCAGAACTTGTCCAAGGCACCCAGGCGCTTGGCCTCCTCCATCCCGAGATGCTCGGTCAGCAGCTCGAACCCGGACCGGATGTCGCGGAAGCCCTGCCCGAACGCGCGGCCCACCTGCAACCCTTCCAGGTACGCGGCCTCGGTCGAGCCGGGCACCGGCGGCGGAGGCGGCCGGACACCAGCGGCCGGCGCCGGAGTGTGCGAGCCGGCGCGCGGGTCCACCGCCTGGTGGCCGGTCGGGTCGCTGAGCCCGACGGGGTTGCCCCGGGCATAGGCGTACAGGTTCGGCCCGTCGACCAGGCCAGCCGGATCGGGGGCCGTCCACCGGGCCAGCCACGGCGCGTAGTACCGAGCGCCGTGGTAGTACAGCCCGGTCTCGCCGTCGCGTTCCTTGCCGGTGTACCGGTACCGCTTCGGCGCCTCGGTCTGGGCCCGCACCGCCTGGTACGCGGTGCTGCCGTACGGGTGGTACTCCTCGTAGGAAACGACCTGCGCCTGGGCGTCGAGCTCCAGGACGGCCGAGCCGAGCCGGTTGGTGTACTGGAACCGGGTCACCTGCGCGGCGCCGGGGTCAGTGCCGGCCGTGCGGGTCTCGATCATGGCCACGGTGCCGGTCCCGTCGGCCACGTGCAGAGTCTGGCGTTCCAGCGCCACGGTGACGCCGTCGATGGCGTACTCCCGGTGGATCTCGAAGCCGCCGAGGTAGCGGCGATCGGCGGCGCGAGTGGCCGGCGCGGCCGCGGTGCCGGAGCGGTCGGTGGACTTGCGCAGGCGCTCACCCCCGTCGCTGTACTGGTACCAGGTGGTCTCCGGTGTGCCGTCGACGACGACCTGCCGGGCAGTCGACCGCAACCGGTCGGCGTGGTCCCAGGTCAGCACCGACAGGTGCGGCATGCCCGTCATGTTGCCGTGCGCGTCGTAGCCGTACGACTCGGCCGGACCGTCGCCGACCCGCGCGCCGGTGAGCCGGTTGCCGGGGCCGTCGTAGGAGAACCGCCGGGTCCAGCCGGCACCCGCGCGCGTCGACTGGTGCACCAGCTCGACGACGTTGCCGACCTCGTCGTAGGCGTAGCGCTCGGTGTAGCGGGCCATCGCGGTCCCGTCGCCAGGGTGGGCCAGCCCGACGCGGGGCGCGTCGGTGGGGCCTGTGGGTGCGGGTGCGCCGGCCAGGTGTTCGCGCCCGGTGGCCTCGACGAGCCGGTACAGCGCGTCGTACGTGTACCCGGCCGACGGCTCGACGACCTGGTTGCCGAAGAAGACGGTCTGCTGCGCCTCGTCGCGGATCGACGTGACGTTGCCCGCCGGGTCGTAGGTGTAGCGCAGGTCCTGCAACGCTGTCGCGCCCCGGGTGGTGAGCTGGCGGCGCAACCGGAAGGTGTCCGGGTCGTACTCGTAGCTGGTGCGCACCCCGTTGCCGTGCTCCACTCGCCGGCGCTGCCCCTTGGCGTCGACCTCGACACCGGTGACGGCGTGCAGGTCGGCGGTGTCGGGCGTGAGCAGGCCCTCCGGCGCTGGCAGCGGCCGGCGGGACCATACGTCGATCCGGTCCAGCAGTCCGCCGTCGTCGTATCGGGGCTGGACGACGTCGGTCCGGGGATCCGGCCCGCCGGCGTCGTGCGGCGCGACCGCCTGCGTCGCCCGGCCGAGCGCGTCGTAGCGGGAGCTGGTGGTGAAGGTTTCGGCCTCCAGCGCGACCGGGCCGGACCAGTCCGGGGTGCCACGGTGATCAACGGCGAAGCGGCGGCTCGCGGTGAGCATGTTGCCTTTGACGTCGCGGCGCTCGACAGTGTGGACGCCGGCGCCGTCGAAGATCTGGTGGACCGCGCCCCGCAGGTTGCGGGCCTCGGCGTCGGGCAGGGCCTCGCCGTAGACCACCCGGCCGACGGTGACCGGGAGTCCACCGTCTGTGCTGAGCACCGTCGTGGTGGGCGGCGCAGCGCGTCGTAGTCGACGCCGTGCTGCTGGCCCCGGCTGTCGAAGGTATGGCAGGGCTGGCCGGCGATGTCGAGGACGATCCGGAGCCGGCCGGCGTCCATGAGGTCGTGGGCCAGTCGCCGGCCGAGCAGGTCGTGGTCGTAACGGGCGACCAGCCGCCCGAGCGGGTCGGTCACCCGCCGCGTCCGGCCCGCGATGTCGGGCTCGACCAGGCTCGTGAGGCGTTCGTCGACACCGTCGGCGGTGCGGTTGTGTGCGATGGTGGCGACCGGCCGGCCCAGGCTGTCGAGGTGGGTGACGGCCGGGGTCGCGGCGTGGCTCGCGGCCTTGGCGGCGGCGGCCTGTTCGAGCGGTCCGAGCGCCCCGCCCGCGCGGCGGTCGTACCACGTCGGCAGGTACTCGTCGGGGTCCAGGCGGCCGGTGAAGCCGGCCACGTCGGTGTCGGTGGCGGGATCGAGCAGGACGGTGTCGTTGCTGTCCCAGGACTCCTGCCGCCACGGGTCGAAGGTCGCCTTGACCCAGGTGTGGTCGGGAGCGAGGGTGGCGACGACCCGTCCGAGCGGATCGCGGCAGGCGACGCTGCTCACGCCGGCGGTCCGGGCGAACTCCAGCCTGTGCGTAGCGGTGAAGAACGGCTCGTAGCCGCGGACCGGCTGCCCCTTGTTGTCGCGGATGGTCCATCCGGTGCCGGTCCACCGGACCGGGACGGCGGGTCCGTCCGGGGTGAGCGGGCCGGCCGCGACGCGGGCCTTGTTCTGCATCGGCCGGCCCAGGCCGTCGCTGTACACCAGCTCGTGCTGGATCCGGCTGGACTGCCCCGGAGCCAGGTCCCCGACGTGGACCTCGCGGGCCATGGCGTGCGCCACCGGTCCCTGGGGCGTGTCGGTGTCACGGCTTCGCCAGTACGCGAAGATGTCGTAGACCACCCGGGTGGTGGCCGCGCCGAGCAACGCCTGCGCGGTGCCGAGCGGGTCGGCCAGGTCCGCGGCGATCTCGGCGTCGGTCAGGTCGGCGGTGAAGCCGTCCAGGCTGTCGCCGGGCTCCTGCCCGGGCTTGCCCAGGACGGCGGTGCCGACCACCATGCCCAGGGTGTCGAAGGCCGCCGCGACCCGGTTGCGGTTGGCGTCGGTGACCAGCCGTGGTTGTAGGACCCGGTAGTCGTGGCCGGCCGTCGTGCGGTTGCCCAGCGGATCCTGGATCTCCACTGGGAACAGGTCGTGTGCGTCGTAGGCGACGGTGGTGGGGTGCCCGAAAGCGTCGGTGAACCGGCGGGGCTGGAAGAAGTGCCGCCGCGCCTGCTCGTGCTCCTCTGCCGGCGCGGCCGGCTCGGCGGTGAAACTCACCTGCCCGGACGGGATCCACCAGTGCGGGTCGGCGTCGTGGACGTAGCCGGCGCCGGTGAGCATCTGGTCGGTCACCTGGGCACCGTGGACGGCCGCGACCATGCCTGCGGTCAGGGCCAGCTGTTGGCTGGTGTACGGGAGGGCCAACGACTCGACGACGCCCAGTGGCAGCGGCCCATTGAGGTCGTCACGCCGGTAGCGGACGCGGGTGTGGCTGAGCAGCCGCCGGTGCGGCGCGCCGGTCGGGTCGGCGTCGAGGTCTTCGGCGGGGACGTCGTGGGCGCCGTCGCCGGCGGCGTCGGCGAACGCGCCGATGCCGTCCACAGTGAACAGTGCGGCCGGGGATGCCGTGACGCCCAGGATCTCGTAGGCACGCGTCTCGGCCACCACCGGCGTCCGGTACGCGGCTCCCGCCGTGACGGCGTTGGTGTACCGCTGTTCGGACATGGTGATCCGGACGCGCCCCTGCTCGGCGCGGACCGCGGCGGGCAGGGCCGGGTCGGGGTGCGCCCGGCCGTAGGCGACGGCGACCGAGCGGAGCACGTTGCCGAAGTCGTCGACGTCCAGGACCGCGGTGTGGCTGATCCTCGGGTCCGCGACCTGGGCCCCGGCCACCTGGTAGCGGGTGCGCTCATGGTGCTCCTGCACGGATTCGCACGGGTGGACGGCGAACCCGGCGTGCGCGGTGCCCCGCCTCGGTTGCCGCAGCCGGACCGCGTAGCGCTGCTCGGACACCGTGTACGGCCGTGCCTGCCGGTCGGTGCCGTCGAGGGCGTAGACCTCCCGCCGCAGCACGGTGCCGGCCAGGGCACGGCACGCCTCGCGCTCCTCGTCGGCGGTCAGATTCGCCGGCAGGACGGTGTCGGCGAGGTCGGTCACGCGGGTGCCGGGTTCGCGGTGGTACTCGTCGGCGAACCGCATCGCGATTCGATGGTGACCGAGGTACGCCCCGGTGTGGTACCAGGTGCGCGTGAGCACCGGCGGCGCGCTGTGCACCTGTTCAGCGTCGAACGCTTCGGTGTCGAACTGTTCCACCATCCCGAAGCCGCGGAACTCGCGCTCGTAGCCGTCGAAGTGGCCGTGGTGGTAGGCGTACCGGCTGACGAACCGGCTTCGGCTGACGTGGTCGACGACCTCGACACGCTCCACCACGTGTACGGGGAACGGCAACCGGGTAGCCCACGGCCGCCCCGCCGCCCGGTCGGCCAGGAAGAACCTGGTGGACGGCGCGTACGTCAGGCGGGTCTCGGCGCCGAGGTTGTTGCGGGTGGTGTTGAGCAGGTAGGGCTTGGCGCCACCGGTCAGGTCCACGTAGCGGACCGGCCGCGCGGCGTCGCCCGGCGCCGTCGAAGACCAGACCAGGCAGGCGGTGCCGGTGCCGAGCAGGTCGGTCACCGTCACGGTGGTCTGCCCGTCCACCGGCGGCACGCTGGTCAGGCGGGTGGGTGCGGTGAAGCCGTTCCCGGCCTGGTTCCGCCAGATCCGGGGCCCGTCGCCGGCCAGGTAACACAGGTCGGTCGGGCCGGTGCCGTCGAAGTCGGCCAGCCGCAGGTGCGCCGGGTCGAAGGCGTCCGGGCGGTCGAAGCGCGGCGGCGCCGCCATGGTCACTTTGGGGCCGAACCGACCGTGGCCGAGGTTCGGCCAGTAGCAGACCTCGCCATCGCGCACGCGGACAAGGTCGGTCAGGCCGTCGCCGGACATGTCGGCCAGGTGCACGGTGTCGGTGCCGTCGGCGAACACCAGCCGGGGCCCCGGTCATCGTCGGGCGCGGTGGGCATCCGGCGGGGCGGGCCGAAGCCGCGCTCCCCTCCGACGGAAACCAGGTCAGCGCCTCGTCCTCGGTCAGCAGCAGGTCGGCGCGGCCGTCACCGTCGAGATCGACCAGCCGCGCGTTCGGGTCGTCGAAGTCCACAGTGGGCAGCTCGGCGAAGGGCGTGAACGGGGCCCACTGCCCGTCGTCGGTGCGCTCGTGGAACCCGGGCGTCGGGCCGCCGAAGTCAACGACGTCGAGCGAGCCGTCACCGTCGAGGTCGAGCAGCACCTGCCCGGCGCCCAGTGCCCGGCGGGCGGGAACGGTGGCGACGGGCTCGGCGGCGGCGAGCCGGCCGTCGCCGAGGTTGCGCTGGTAGTACCAGGTGCCGGCCTGTGCGGTGAGGGCCCCGGCCAATGCCTCTCCGTCGAGGTCGACGAAGTGGACGCCCGGACCGGGCAGGCCGGCGGGCAGACCCCCGCCGTCCGCGTCGAGGTCGGCCACCGCGTCGTGCGGGTCGGCCGGCTGGTAGCCGAACTCCGCCGGCGGCAGCGAGCGTTTGCGGTAGCCGGTGCCGGTACGCCGGTAGCGGCTGTGGGTGATGGCGGTGAGCAGGGTCGCGGTGGGATCGGGCGCGTAGGTCAGGTCGGTCGAGGCGACCAGGCAACCGGCGCCTACCTCCGCCTCGCCCGGGAAGTGGTGGAACATCAGGACCCGCCGGCACAGCCGGTAGGTGCGCAGCTCGAAGCCGGCGCGGTAGCTGGAGAACGGGTCGGGGCGGCTGGCCCAGGGACGGTCCTCCGCCGGGGTCGGCAGGTCGGGGTCGTGGTCGCCGTAGTCGAGGACCACCTCGAACATCCACAGTGGATCCGTCAGGTCCGGATCGACGAGGCGGGAGACGCGGTTGCCGTAGCGGATGCGTTTGAGGTACCGGTTGGCCGCCGTCCCGGCGGGCGTGCGGTGCCGCTCAGCGGTGTGGCCGGTGTCCACACCGGCCCGGTCCTCGGGCTTGTGGTCGAAGACCACCACGTTGCCGCGATCGTCGAACGTCGAGCAGACAAGCCAGGTGAGCACCCGCCGGGGATCCGCCGGATCGGCGATCCGGGCGGCGGCGGTGGCGCCGTAGACGGTGGTCACGTTGTCGCCGCCGGTGGTGCGCCAGTGAGTGGTGCCGTCCACCTTGTCGACCCAGCGTTCGATGCGCGCGAACGCCGCGTCCACCCGTGGACGGTAGCGGGTCACCAGGTGCCCGGGTTCTTCCATGACGACCGGCCGCCAGTCGTCGTCGGGGTCGAGCTCGGGGATCAGGTCCTCGCCGCCGAGGGTGAACACGTCGGTGTCGTCGTAGCGTGGCACGCCACGATCGGTGCGGCGGCTGACGGCGGGCATTGACAGCGCCCAGCCGAGGCCGTACGTGCCGTTGCCGTGCCCGGAGTCGTAGGACAGGGCCAGGCTTGGCCCGAAGCCGGCGCGGCCGGGGCTCACGGCCACCGGCACGGTCATCGCACCGGTGCCCCTCGCCGGGTTGACCTGGAACCTCTCGCCGATCCCCCGGATCGCACCGCCGCCCTTGGGCAGGGCGACGGCCGGTGCGGACCACCCGGGCGGGGCGCCACCGGCGCCGGTCGGTGCGGCCGTGGCATCTCGATCGGCGTTCACGCCGCACCTCCGGGACGCCGGTAGACGGTCCGGGCCGAGGCCAGGATCCGCCCCAGGAACGAGGTGGACTGGGCCAGGCCGCTCGCGAGTTCCTGCGGGGTCACGAAGAGCAGGTCCAGCCGCACGCCGACCATCCGCAACGCGCCGTGCAGGT
The DNA here is from genome assembly GCF_011764545.1 of Phytohabitans flavus. GTDB lineage: Bacteria > Actinomycetota > Actinomycetes > Mycobacteriales > Micromonosporaceae > Phytohabitans > Phytohabitans flavus. Next base: position 5,108,418 of record NZ_AP022870.1, read on the forward strand.
CCCGGCCACGCAGCCACGGTGGGTCCTCGCTGGGACCAATCACCAGCAGGTCCAGGTCGCTGCCGGCGTGGGCGGTGCCCTTCGCGTACGAGCCGAAGACGTCGATGCGGTCGGGATCGCAGCCGGCGACGACGCGCTGCACCACGCGGTCCACGTCCGCCGCGCCGATCACGGGGTCACCTCGTATCGCAGGATCAGGACCAGGTCGTCGATGTCGCTCTCGTCGAGCGAGCGGAAGTCGGCGGTGCCGGCGCGGCGCAGTTTCACCGTCCACATCGGATACGGCTCGGTCGCCGGTGACCGCCCGAGCGGTGAGGCCGGGCTCAGCGCCGTGTTCAGGTGGTGGATGCCGTTGAGGGTCTGGTCGGCGAGCAGGGTCAGCGTCTGCGGCGCGGCGCCGGGTCGGGTCAGTACAAGTTCGTAGTTGCCCGGCTGGGCGAGCTTGGCCAGAACGTCCAGGCCGGTCACCTTGATATCCATGCCCCTGGTGAAGAGCGCGAAGTCGTCCGGCGGGGTGGGTAGTGCAAGCACCTGGTCCTGCCCGCCGACCGGATGCAGGAACTGCTGCCATGCCGCGCTGTGCTGGTGCCGCGCGCTGATCAGCCGGTAGAGGCCGGCGCGGTTCTCGGCCAGCGCGACCGTGTTCAGGTGCGTCCGCACGGCCTGCCGGGCCGGCTCGGCCAGCGTGGCCCCGCCGTCGCGGGCGGTGTAGCGCAGGTGCAGGACGACGTCGGTGATGGTGCGGTAGTCGAACGGCGCGTACACCGGGTTCAGCCGCAACTTCCAGGTGCTCACCGCACCGGCGCCTTCGAACGGCAGGTACCGCTCGTCGTCCATGCGGGCGTCGAAGAGGCCGCTGTCGTTCTGGCCGCTGCTGGTGACGATGGCCTGGACGCCGCCCAGGTCGTCGACGAAGCGCACGTCGTTGGCGTCGACCCGGCTGTACTGCGGCGACACATCGGTGGACACGCGGGTCTGGTTGGCCAGTAGCGTGAGCGTCGCCGGCACCGACCCGTACGGACCGACCACACACGGGATGCTCACCGACACGTTCCTCAGGCGCCGGTGGTAGTGGCCCGGGTTCTCCAGGTCGAAGAGCAGCTCCGGCAGCGTGATGGTGCAGGAGCCGGTCGTGCGCAACTGCATCAGCGCGTACGGGTCGAGGTTGAGCAGCGAGACGTGCTTGGTGAGTTCGAGCTCCCGGACGTTGTCGGTGAGGTAGGCCGCCTCCATCCGGCGCAGGTCGTAGAGGAGCCGGTCACCGGCGAGCAGGCCCTTGCGCAGGCTGTCCCAGTAGCCGAACTGGACGAACGACGAGTCGGGCAGGCCGAGCTCGTGGCGCATCCCGCGCTCGGCCCGCTTGGCCACGGTGTAAGCGAGCTGGTACGCCTGGAAGTACGTGGCACTGGTCTGCGCCAGCAGCCACTCGAACAGTTCCGCGTTGGTGTACCTGGACCGCAGGTACTCCTCCACGTGCTCGGCGTTGGCCACCACGGTCTCGTGGTTGGCCTGGTGCCTCAGTGCGATGTCCCGGCGGACCTCTGCGGCGGCCTGCTGGGTGGCGAGGTGGTCGAGCTCCTTGCCGGCCTGGTCGTGCAGGAAGCGCCACTCGTCCTTACGCCTGTGGTACTGGCCCATGGTCGCGCTCATCGCCGCGCCGGTCTGGAGCAGCGCCGCCGCGCCTCGGGCCGCCGTCGCGAACGCGGCCGTGGCCCGCCCGGCGTTCTCGCCGCCGAAGATGACCGTCGCCATGGGCGAGGCGATCCCGACCGCGCCGAACTGCACGCTGGGGATGAGGTGCGCCCCGCCGGACACCGCGTCGAGGACGATCGAGGCGCCCTGGGCGATGAGCGTGCCCACGTTGAGCGCCATCGCGACCGTCTCCCAGTCGTTCATCAGGTCGTCCTTGAGCCCGGCGTAGTACTCCTGCCGTGCCACGACCACCTCGCGGTTGCTGGCGAGGACGGCCAGTTGCTGGTCGGCCTCGTCGATGACGCGCTGCTGTACGCCTCGGACCTGGCGCGCAACGGTGGCCTCGCCGGTGGCCCGGAGCCGTTCGAGGCCGTCGGCGTCGCGGCGTTCGAGGTAGCCCAGCAACTCGGCGCCGAGCCCGCGCACCAGCTCCGCCAGCTCGATCGCCTCATGCAGGAGCACCCGGTACCGGTACGGCGGCAGGGCCGCACCGCTGTCGGTCGCCACGCTGCCCAGGTCGAGGCCCGCGGCGGCGGCCTGGACCAGCTGGCCCGGGTCCAGCTGCGGCGCGAACAGCGCGAGCTGCCGCTCCAGGCCCTGGATGTTGAGGCAGTGCCGCACCTTGAACAGCCGGTCGGCGACCAGGTCCCAGTAGCGCGGTAGCTCCTCGTTCTGCGGGATCGCGAAGTACCCTCCCCGGAACACCGGCAGCGGCGGCGCGCCCGCGGGCACCGTCACGCTGGTCGCCACCGGCGGCGCGATCAGGTTCTCCGCGGCGACGACCGCGTTGCTGAAGTCGTCGAGGCCGCCTTCGATCTCGGCGTAGGTGCGGGCCGGTTCGGCGTCGCGGCGCGGCACCGTCTGCGGCCTCGGTCCGAGCAGTTCGGCGGCCAGCACGTAGAGCTGGGTCGCCTCGTTGACCGATTCGAGGGTGTCCTGGCGGAACAGCTGATCGCCCCAGGCGATGAGGTTGTCGATGTAGGCCAGGACCGTCGCCTTCTGGTAGGCCACCGGCCGGAGGGTGGCGATGGCGTGCGGGTCAAACGGGTTGGCCCGCCACACCGCCACCTGCTTCTCGGCGGCCGGGTTGCCCTCGTGCACCAGCCGCATCAGCTCCTCGATGGTCTGGGCCGCGTAGTCGGCGCCGGTCATCGCGTTGAACGGCGCCGTTACCCAGTACCGGCGCGGCGCCGGCTCGTTGGTGGCGCTGGTGGGGTTGAAGATGTACTCGAACCACCGCTTCGCCTCGGCGAAACGCTGGTTGCGGGACAGCGCCTGGCCGATGGCGTACGGGGCGTGGAAGAACAGCTCCCAGTTGTAGATGGCGTAGCCGGCGTCAGGGTGGAAGTCGACACCCTCCTGCGGATACGGGGCACGGCCCGGTTCGGCGTGTAGTGCTGGATGAAGTTGAACCCGGTCGTGCCGGCCACGGCGGCGGGGTCGCGCTGGAGCTTGCGGTCGAACAGCGCGTCGAGCCCGCCTTCGCTGAGCTGCCGCAGGAACAGCGGCACGTAGGCGTGGTAGAACGGCGAGAAGACGTACAGCACGTAGTCGTAGGCGATGGCGCCGGACGAGGTGAACGGTGAGGTCGGCGCGCTGTACCAGTAGTCGATCATCGCGAAGAACTTCGGGATGACGAAGTACTGCCGGTTGGCGTCGGCGTGGAAGAACGGCAGGCCGAAGTCGGCTTGCGTCAGCTGGTGCGGCACGACGAGCCGGTACCGATCCGCCTTCTGCATCATCTGTATGTTCTGAAGCACGCCATGCTGGTCGTAGTTGACGATGTTCATCACGCTGACCTGCGGCCGGATACCCGAGGCGGAGGTGGTCACCGGCACCAGCGCCTGGCGCTGAAAGGTGCTGTTGGCCGGCCGCACGAGTTTCCCCAGGTACTGGCTGCCCGGCAGCTCGCCCATCCCGAGCGCCTCGTCGCTGGTCGAACCTTGGTTGAAGTAGATGAAGGACAGGACCTCGACCGGATGGTTCGGCCCGCCCAACACGAACCGGCCGATGTGGTCGAAGTTGGCGCTGTACCCGTAGTCGGTGAACACGTTGATGTGCAGCGCACCGTTTTGCTGCGCGGAACGCAGGCTCAGCCGTATTCGCGGCCCGGACGACGGATACTGTGCCAGCACCATCGGCTGCGACGCCGCCTCCGGTGGCAGCCACTTGTCGCCCTTGAACTCACTCCACCAGAGTGTGACCTCGGTGTGCTTGCTCGTCGCCGGTGGCGGCGCGTTGCTGGGCTGCATCGGCGTGGCCGGCTGGATGGCGTCGGCCTTGGTCGCGACGGTCGCCCAGAAGAGGTGCAGCCGGCCGCGCCAGACGACGGGCAGGATGTGGCCGCCGGTGACGTCGACGTCGATCTTGGTCCAGGCGGTCCAGCGGGACGCGTCGAGCCACATGCGGTGGTAGTAGGTGGCCGGATTCCCCGGCTTGCGGGCCACCACGTGCAGCCGGGTCGGCGAGCCGCTCTCGTGGTAGAGGCCGACGACGTCCAGGCGCGCGACGGCGTTGAGCTTGTCCAGGTACCCCCGGAACGCGTCCTCGGCGCTGTCGCGGGTGATGTCACCCTGGAACAAGTCCTGTTCCAGCTCGGCGTAGAACGGCGACTTCTCCTTGCGCAGGCCGGGTTCCAGCCAGTTCTCCGGGTGGAGGAACACCTTGCGGTTTGCCTCCCACACCCGGTAGCGGCTCATCCACTCCCACTGCCGCCAGTCGCCGTCGGCCTCGGCGTCGACCACGAGTCCCGGTTCGAGGTTGAGCAGGCACCGCTGGACGAACAGCTGCGCCGCGGCGGTGGCCTGCACGATGCGTGAGGTGGACCGGCAGGCGGCCACCTCGACGTCGATGAGGTAGCGGGCGTAGACGTCGTTGGCGTCGTGCCAGCGCCCCACCCCGCCGGAGGATGGGCCAGCAGGTGGGCGACCATGGCGTCCCGCTGCTGTTCGCGGAGCACGTCACGGACTGGCCTGGCCACGGTCGGCCACTGGCTCGCGGAGTACCGCGCCTTGACGCTCTGCCGGATCGCCTGAGCCTGCGCCGGCGTCACGGTCGCACCGATCCAACCGCTCACGTTGGCGTCGACGCCGAGGCGGTCCAGCAACGCGAACGCGGGCACCAGCCGGGCCAGCGCAGTCTCGGTCCGGTGGTCCTCCGGGTAGGCGAGGTCGAGTAGCCCCCGGTCGCCCGCGTTGGCCGGATCCCCCATCAGGGCGCGCAGGCTCTGCGCCGGCCAGCCGGTCCGATCGATCAGGGCCTGGGTGTACTCGGCTTTGCTCGCGCCGGTACGCGCCAGGTCCATCAGCGCCGTGAAGGGTGCGCCGCCCGCCCCGATCGCCGGGCGCACCGCCACCGCGTCCGCCAACCTGGCCCACCCGGCGTAGCGACCTTCCGGAGCGGTCGGGGTGACGGGCAGGGCGGTCGGGTCCAGCCAGCCGGCCGGCACGCCGAACGAGCGCAGCCACGACGTCTCTCCCGCCGACAGCCCGAAGCCGGCCAGCACCCGGGCGGCCTTGGCCAGCCGCAGATACACGCCGAAGTACGGGCCGAACGCGGGCTCGTCCCGCCCCACCGGGGTGTCCCTGCGGGCCGGGTCCCGGGCGATGCCGGGGAGCTTGAGGAAGTCGTCGACCATCGGCTGCGCCTTGTTCACGAACGACCGCATCCAGTCCGACACCAGCTCCGCCACCACGGAGGTGGGGATGCCGAGCGCGTCGGCGAGCTCCTGGGTCACCGCCGCCGTGCCCAGAGTGCGCCGGTCGTGGTCGGACAGCCGGGCCAGCACGAACCCGTGACGTGGACCGCCGGCCGGCAACGCGGCCGACCCGACCAGGGCCGCCTGCGCGGACGGCACGTCGCCGTACGCGCCGAGCTTGGCCCCGACGAGCGTCCTCTGGTCCTCGACGGTGAGGGTGGAGTTCCCGGACAGCACCGCCATCACCGCGTCGACATCGGTGGCGGCCAGGCGACCGGCCAGCCGCCGGCGGACCAGGCCGCCGGTCGGGTCGGGGGCCGGGGCGTGCTCGGCGTAGACGGTCGCCAGCCGGTCGCGCACCGAGCGCAGAAGCGTGCCCACGACAACGTCGTCGGGCAGCAACCCGCTCGCCTGGTCGACCCGGTGACGGAACAGGAAGTCCAGCTCGGCGACCGAGAACCGGCTGGCGCGGATCCGATCGACCTCGGCACAGAAGCGGTCCACGGCCTCGGGCGCGGTAGCCGGGAACGGATCGGCCGATTCGACCAACCCGCGCACGGCCAGCAGATCACGCACCGGCAGGTCCAACCCGCGGGCGAGGACCGCGGCCCGGTACAACAGGGTCAGGTTGGCCAGGTTCAGCTTGCCGTCGGTGAGCTGCCCGATCGCCAGCAGCACGTCGTCGTCGCCGAACTCCAGGGCGGCCACCAGTGCCGGGCGGTGGTCGGCCAGCTGCTGGCCGGCGGCGGCGATCTCGGTGCGGGCGGCGTTCAGCGCGAAGGCGGGGTCTGGCGGGTTGAGCACGGCCAGGTTGGCGAACAGGTCGGTGTACAGGCTGCGGCGTGGCCGGTCCTCGCCGGGCAGCGGAGGCACGTCGCGGGTGTCCAGCCGGCCGAACAACGCCAGCGCCGAACGCACCGGGACGGCGAACCGGCGGGCGGCCTTGTGCACGGCCCACAGCTGGCGGAGCAGCTCGGTGTTGAGCCGCCCCAAGCCTTCCGGCTTGGCGGCCTGCAACAGCGCCACGGCGGCGTCGAGGTCGTAGACGTCCCACCCGAGCCGCCGCCACAGCCGGACGAACCGGTGAATGCGGTCCAGGACGTTGGCGGTCAGCCCGGTCAGCCGCATCGTTGCCAGGTCGTACGGGGCGTCCGGATTCTCGGTGAGCACCACCGTGCCAGTCGGGTTGACGAACGTCGTGTTGAGCACCCGGGCCAGCTCGACGTACGTCAGGTCCGCGCGGTTGAGCATGATCCGGACGCGGCTCAGCACGTCGATCCAGGTGCCGGTGACGGTGATGCTCGGGTCGACAGGGTCGGGCACGGTGTTCCCGGTCTCGGCCAGTCCCCAGTACTCCCAGGACTTGCGGGCGGCCACTGACGGGCCTGCCGTGACGATGTCGGCCTCCAGCGCGGACATGCCCAGGCCCTCGACGGCGAGCGCGACCGACGCGGCCGAGCCGGGCTGGGCCGGTGGCCGGAACGTGTGCAGCAGCTGCACCCGGCTGGTGTCGAGCATCCCCAGATAGGCGCGGGACTCAGCCAGTGGCAGATCGAACGGCAGCCGCCACGGGAACACCGCGGACGCCAGCTTCGCGTAGGCGGCGTTGTTGGTGTACTCCGGTTGCGCGCCCAACTCCTCGGCGGTCAACGTGGTCTGCCGTTGCCGCGCGGCGGCGGCGGGGTTGGCCGGCGGCGCGACGGCGTCTTCAAGGATCTCGTTGACCAGGTCCAGCTGCGGCATCAGCGTGGTGCTGTTGGCGCAGCTCAGCTCGATCTGCGCGAGGTCAGGACGGCGGTACAGCAGGAGGTTCTTGAAATCGACGCCGCCCACGTGGCGCTGGGACAGGAAGTGCAGCAGGTCGGTGAAGTAGGCGGCCGGGCTGAGCACCGAGCGGCAGTGCGGGCTGGTGCTCCGGTCCAGCGACCCGAACAGGCTCTGGAGGTTGGGGAAGTCGGCCAGGTTTGACACGCCACTGTGGACGGTCTCGCCCGGCGTCGGGCCCAGGGCGGCCGGATTGGCCCCGGCCAGCTCGACGTTGAGGTTCATCGCCAGGGACAGCGCCGTGGCGTAGCTCTGCTCGGCCCGCGCGAAGACCCGGGCCGCCTGCACCGGGCCGACGTCCGCGTGGCTGGCGTACTTGCGCAGAAACGCCGAGCGGCCCATGGCGTACACGTGCTGGGCCGAGTGCAGCTTGTCGGCCAGCAGCGGGCGGGCGACGGCGTACCGGCCGGCCACCTTGGCCATCCGCTGGCTCAGCAGCAAGGACTCACGCAGGGCGGGGCGGTCGGCCGGTTTGGCGGCTGCCGGGTTGTCCTTGAGGTAGCGGTCGACGTCGGTCCGGCGCAGGTCGAACGCCGGCTGGCCGTCCAGGAACACGGTGACGGCAGCCTTGGCCGGCACCGGGCTCGCCTGGTCGTCGGCCAGCCGGGCCGAAAACGCGGCGGTCGGGTGGTGCCGCTCGAAGCCACGTTCGAGCAACTGGGCGTACGCGTCCAGGGCGGTTTCCCCGTTGGCGGCGGTGAAGTTCGGGGGCACGCCGATCGGTGGCCCTTCGCTGGTGTCGGTGAGCACCACCCGCCACTGGGTGGCGCTCAACCGGGCCAGGTCGCGGGTGTGCGTCCGCGTGCCCGCCTGGCGGGCAGCAAGCAACCGCTTGAGCAGCGGGAGATGTCCCCGACCCACCTGCGCGACGGTCATGGTGAAGCGCAACGTCTCCACCTCCGGCACCGTGTAGCCGGGTTGCTTCGCCAGTTCCTCCCAGAACGCCGGACCGGGAGTGCGCGAGGCGCGCAGGTCGGCCACGAACCGCTCCTGCTTGGCGGTCGGCACACCCGCGGCGTCCAGCACCTGGCCGACCGGCGTCTTGTAGGTGCCGACCGGCGCCGCGAGTGCGGCGTGCTTGGCCTGGGCGTGGAGGTTGGCCAGGTCGTCCTTGGCGCGCTTGGCGTAGCCCGGCGACACCACGCCGGCGGCCACCGCGGCGTCGACGGCCTGTAGGCGCACTTCGGGATCGGCGGCGAAGACCGCCGACAGCAGGCGGTCGCCGTTGACCGTCAGGTCCACCCCGGCGGTGGTGTCGGCCAGCGCCGAAGTCTCGGCGTCGGCCGGCACGCCCTGCCGGAACAAGGCGTAGAACAGGTCGCCGGGCAAGCCGGTCCGGCCGGCGAGCCGCGCCGCGATCGAGTGGAACGCGACGTGCGCCTTGTCGGTGCCGGTGGCCTCGGCCAGGTAGGTGAGGTCGCGGTGCTCGCCGCTCTCGACGATCTCCTCAGGACGCAGCGTCCCGAGCAGCCGCGCCACGGCCTCGCTCACGCGTGCGTGCTCGGCTGGGCCCACCCGGTCGGCTCCGCCCAGCGCCAGCGTCTCCTCCAGCAGCGGCGGCACATTGTGCCGCACCGGCGAGCGGAACACCAGCGCACCCGTGGCATCGACCACGTCGAGTTGCAGGTCCACGCCGCTCGTTCCGGCCTTGGGTGCGCTCGGGTCGACCGGCGTCGGATAGACGATCGAGTAGCGGCCGTCGGCGTCGGTGCCGCTCCGAGCCAGTTCGACGGCGTCCCGTAAGGTGCGTCGGCGCGCCACCACGGTGACCCCGGCCAGGGGAAACCCGTCGGCGTCGTAGACCGTCCCCTCGACCAGCGACTCCCCCGGTCCTGGGGCCGCGGCCTTGGGCCGGTCGCGGAGCCGCTCCACCGCCGCCGAGGCCAGCTCTACCGTGGTCCGGTCCGGCTCGCCGGTCGGTGGCAGACCCAGCAGCAGCTGTACCCGGATCAGCGCCGCCCGGGTCGACGGTCCGACCTCGGCGGCGTCCCGCTCGGCCTCGTCGAACTCAATGCCGATCGCCTCCAGTGCCCGGTGCACGACGACCACGTCCGCGACCGGCGCCTGCCCATCCGGTGGCACTGGCGCGCCCCCACCGTCGCCGGTCGAGGCGTCGCGGTCCCTCGGACCAATGCCAGGTGGCTGCATCGTTCAGGCTCCTGTCCGTGCCGTCCGGCGGGCGCACTCCGGCCCCCTTTTCTCAGGACCAGCCAACGCCCCTCGGCCGTCACGGAAATCGGCAGCGCGTACCCATCTTTCGCCTCCCACTGCCCACGTTTCGGAACGCAATCTTGGCGAGTTCGAGGTCAGGCGGGACCGTGGCTCGGACGAAAGCGGCGCCGGTGCCCCGGCTGGGGACCGCGTGAAGGGTCAATGGCGCGCTTGCTGGCCGATCGCGTCAACTCACGCATGCCGCCAGTCAGGATGCCCATCCTGTACTCCGGCGTGCTCGAACTCCTCCTACGCTCCGCAACGCTCGCGTCCGACATCCACCACCAGGGGGACCCATGCGCAAATTCCCGCGGATCTGGAAGTTGATCGTCACCATCCTCGTCCTCACCCCGACCGCCCTCGTCGCCGCCAGCACCCCGGCGCACGCGATCGACATCGTCACCTGGGGCACGAACGCTTCCGCGTACCGCGGCATGACCGGCGACGTCACCGTCATCTGCCCGGCGGCTGGCTCCGTCTACGCCACCACCGGCACGTTCACCTACACCGACAGCTCGTCGATCTGCAGCGCGGCGGCCCACGCCGGCGTCATCACCGTCGCCACCGGCGGCTTCGTCACGATCACCCCGAACGCCGGCACCGCGTTCTACTACGGCACGACCCGCAACGGCGTGACCACCAGCTCGTACGGCTACTCGTACCCAGGATTCACGATCGTCGACGGCACCACCGACCCGGGCGGGATCGGCTGGAACCGCGGCGCGTCCGAGTTCCGCGGCAGGGGCGGGACGTTCACGTTCATCTGCCCGGCCGGCGGCTCCTACTACGCCACCGACGGCACCTTCACCTACACCGACAGCTCGTCGATCTGCACCGCCGCAGCCCACGCCGGCGTCATCACCGCCGCCTCCGGCGGGCAGGTCACGATCACCCCCACGACCGGCACCGCCTTCTACTACGGCACGACCCGCAACGGCGTGACCACCAACTCGTACGGCTACTCGTACCCAGGATTCACGATCCTCGGCGGCACCACCGACCCGGGCGGGATCGGCTGGAACCGCGGCGCGTCCGAGTTCCGCGGCAGGGGCGGGACGTTCACGTTCATCTGCCCGGCCGGCGGGTCCTCCTACGCCACCACCGGCACCTTCACCTACACCGACGGTTCGTCGATCTGCACCGCCGCGGCCCACGCCGGCGTCATCACGATCGCCACCGGCGGCCCGGTGACCATCACGCCGGACGCCGGCACCGCGTTCTACTACGGCACGACCCGCAACGGCGTGACCACCAACTCGTACGGCTACTCCGCCCCCGGATTCACCGTCGCCGGCGGCACCACCGCTCCCGGCGCGATCGGCTGGAACCGCGGCGCGTCCGAGTTCCGCAGCCGCACCGGGCCCTTCACGTTCATCTGCCCGGCCGGCGGCTCCTTCTACGCCACCACCGGCACCTTCACCTACAGCGACGACTCGTCGATCTGCACCGCCGCCGTCCACGCCGGCGTCATCACCGTCGCCGCCGGCGGCCCGGTCACGATCACCCCGACCGCCGGCACGGCGTTCTACATCGGAACGACCCGCAACGGCGCCACGACGAACTCGTACGGATACTCGTACCCCGGATACACGTTCGCCGGCGGCACCACCGCCCCCGGCGGGATCGGCTGGAACCGCACCGCCGCCGAGTTGCGCGGCAGGGCCGGGAGCTTCACGTTCATCTGCCCGGCCGGCGGCTCCTTCTACGCGGTCACGGGCACCGGCACCTACGCCGACAGCTCGTCGATCTGCACCGCCGCCGTCCACGCCGGCGTCATCACCAGGGCGGCCGGTGGCACCGTCACCGTCACCCCCAACAGCGGCACCGCGTCCTACGCCGGCACCACCGCGAACGGCGTGACGACCAGCTCCTACGGGTACTCGTACCCGGGCTTCACGGTCAGCTGACCCACCGCCGGTCCCGTACGGGACCAGCGCGAGTAACGCGACGGCGGCCCGCCGCTACACAGGTTTGCGTAGCGCCGGGCCGTCGGCGAGCGGACGCCTGACGCATATCCCGGCGCGTGCCCCGGCATTGACGTCCCCGATCGTGGCGGTAAGGATCTGACCCGACGCTGGCGCTTGTCGGCCGGAGGAGGGGGATGTCCAAGCCGCTGCTGTCCGTGCCGCCCCAGCGGACACCGGAGTTGGGCCCGGACACCTTGATCGCCTGCGAGAGCCTGGTCCGGATCTACCAGACCGGATCGGTCGAGGTGCAGGCGCTGCAAGGTCTCGACCTGGTCGTCGACCGCGGCGAGATGATCGCCGTCGTTGGCGCCTCCGGTTCGGGCAAGTCGACGTTACTGTCCATCCTCGCCGGGATCGACGCCCCCACCGCCGGCCGGGCGCGCGTCGACCGGTGGAACCTGCTAGCGATGTCCCGGGCCGACCGCGTGCACTACCGGCGGCACACCGTCGGGTTCGTCCGGCAGCAGACGGCGAGCAACCTCGTGCCCTACCTGACCGCGCGCCAGATGGTCGACCTGCCGATGACGGCGGCCCGCACACCGGCCCGGGACCGCCGCGCGCGCGCCGCCGAGCTGCTGGACGCGCTCGGCGTCGCGGACTGCGGCGACCGGCGGCCGGCCCAGCTGTCCGGCGGCGAGCAGATGCGGGTCGCCATCGCGGTGGCGCTCGCCAACCAGCCGCGGGTCCTGTTCGCCGACGAGCCCACCGGCGAGCTGGACGCGGCCACCTCCGCCGAGGTCTTCCAGGCACTGCGGCACGTCAACCGGCAGTTCGGCGTCACCGTCGTCGTTGTGACCCATGACCCAGAGGTGAGCGGCCAGGTGGAACGGACGGTGGCGATCCGGGACGGCCGTACCAGCAGCGAGGTGCTGCGCCGCACCGCCACCGGCGCCGACGGCGGCACGCACGTGATCGCGGAGGAGTACGCCGTGATGGACCGGGCCGGGCGGGTCCAGGTGCCGCGCGACTACCGCGAAGCGCTGGCGCTGACCAGGCGGGTCCGGCTCGCGTTGGAGGCCGACCGGGTCGAGATCCGCCCGGACGTCGGCGGCGACGCGTGAGCGGCGACCTGGCCGGCGGGCCGCTTGTCACCGTGCGCGGCGTCCACCGGAGTTTCGGCTCCGGACCGACTGCGGTCCACGCCCTTCGGGATGTGTCCTTCGACGTCACCGCCGGCACCATGGTCGCGCTGGTCGGCCGGTCCGGCTCGGGCAAGACGACGCTGCTCAACATCGTCGGCGGGCTGGATCACCCGGATGCCGGCACAGTCGTCGTCGACGGCGCCGAGGTCACGGGGCTCGACGACGACGGCCTGTCCCAGTTGCGGCGTGCGAAGGTCGCCTACGTGTTCCAGACGTTCGGGTTGATCCCGGTGATGACCGCCGCCGAGAACGTCGGCGTTCCCCTCCGGCTGGCCCGCATGCCGACCGCGGAGCGCGAGCGGCGGGTGGAGCTGTTGCTCGAGCTGGTCGGCCTGGCCGACCACGGCGAGCAGCGCCCGGCCGAGCTGTCCGGCGGCCAGCAGCAGCGGGTGGCGATCGCCCGAGCGCTGGCGGCCTCGCCACGGCTGGTGATAGCCGACGAGCCGACGGGGCAATTGGACGCAGAGACCGGCCTGTCGGTGATGGCGCTGCTGCGCGGGGTGGTGGAGTCCGAGGGCGTGACGGTGCTGGTCTCCACGCACGACCCGGTGATGATGGCGCTGGCCGACCGGGTGATGCGGATGCACGACGGGCAGGTCGACCCTTGACCGCCGCTCGGTGTGCCCCGTGCTGAGGTTGCTCGCCCGCCGCACTCGCGCGCAGTGGCCGCTGCTCGCCGCCCTCCTCGCGATCGTCACGATCGGCGCCACGCTGCTGGGCACCTGCGCCCTCCTCGTCACCCGCACCGCAACACAGGCGCTGGAGGTCGTCGCCGCCCGCGCCGACGCCGACGACGTCAAGGCCACCGCGTACACCGTCGCCGTCCGCAGCTCCGACGGGCGGTCGGTGGCAGCCGACACGCGCGACGTGCTTACCTCGGCGCTCGCGCCCTTTCCCACCACGACCACCACGCGCGCGTCGTCCGTGATGCGCTCGCTGCCGATCGGCCCCGAGGTGGGCGGGATGCCGGCCGAGACGTACCTGTCCGGCTTGGACGACCTGCCGGCCCGCGCCCTGCTGGCCGCCGGACGGTGGCCGCGGGCCACGACCGACCCCGCGGCGGCGCCGGAGGCCGTCGTGCTCGAGTCCACCGCGCGGATGCTCAAACTCTCCCCCGGCAGCCGGGTCCACCTCGGCGAAGAGCGCTCCCTCGAGCCAGGCCGGGCCTTGGACGTCACCGTCGTCGGCGTCGCGCGCCCGCTTCCGGGTACCGGCTGGGACCGCGACCCGCTCGCCGGCGCCGGCTACGACCTCGCGTACCAGGACGGCCGGAGCACGGTCCACGCGTACGGGCCGTTCCTCGTCGACCTCGCCGACCTGTACGCCAGCGACTCGGTCCTCGGCCGGCTGGAGGTCACCGCCCGTCCCGACCTGTCCCACCCCGAGCGCCGCGACCTGGACGCCGTCACCCGAAACGTGGCCGACGCCGACCGCCGGCTGGAACGGGCCCTCGCCGACCGGGTACGGATCCAGCGCGTCGAGTCCCGGCTCCCGCTGACCCTGGACCACGCCCGCCAGCAGCAGCAGGTCACGGCCGCCGCGGTCCTCGCCGTCGCCGTCCTCGGCTGTGTCCTGGCCGCGACCGCCCTCGCGCTGGCCGGGCGGCTCACCGCCGGCGTGCGGACGGCGGAGAGCACCCTGCTGTCCGCCCTGGGCGTCGGCCGCGGCCAGTTCGCCGCCGCCGCGACCGTCGAGGGTAGTGCGCTCGCCGTGCTCGCCGGGGCCATCGCGATACCCGCGTCGTCCGCGTCGCACGCTGGCCTGACCCACCTGCCGCCGCTGTCCGGGGCCGGGCTCGCCGTCGGTCCGGGCGTCAACGGCGCGCAGGTGCTCGCGGTCGCCGCCGGTGCGGTGGCGCTCGCCGCGGTGCTCGTCGTCCTCGCGATCCGGCGCGCACCCGACGGCGGCGAACGCCACCACCGCCGCGAACTGCTGGCCCGGTCCGGTGCCGACCTGCTGCTCGTGGCGCTCGCCGCCATCGGCTGGTGGCAGATGGACGCCCAGCCCACCGGCTCCGGCGCCCGCGCCGACGCGGTCCGCGTGCTCGCCCCCGCGCTGGTGCTCACCGCCGGTGCCGCGCTGGCGCTGCGGGTGGCCCCGCACGCGCTGCGCGGCGTCGACCGGCTGGCCCGCAAGGCCCGCGGGCTGGCGTTTCCGCTGGCCGCGATCGAAGCCGCCCGCCGCTCCCACGCAATGGCCGCCGGCCTGCTGATCGGCCTGGCCTGCGCGGCGGGCACGTTCGGGATCGCCCTCAACGCCACCTGGGAACGCTCGCAGCGCGACCAGGCCGACCTGTCGGTCGGCACCGATCTCACCCTCACCCTGGCCGCGGCGCCCCGCGCCGCGGACGGTGCGGCTGTCACCGCGGCGACCGGGGGCACCGCGAGCCCGGCCGTCGACCGCGGCATCGCCGTCGGGCAGTGGATCGGCAGCGCGGGCGAACCGCCGCGGCTGGTCGCGGTCGACACCACCCGCGCCGGAGCCCTGCTACGCGGCCGGCTGGACGGCGACCGCACCTGGGCCGATGTCGGCGCCGCCCTCGCACCACCGGCCCCGGCGGCGGGCGTCCCCGTGCCGGCCGGTGCGCCGCTCGCGATCACCGGTACGGCGACCGGCGGTACGCCGCTGGCCGTGACACCCAGGCTGCTGCTGCAGGACGCCACCGGCCTGCGCACCGCCTGCAACGGGGAGACGATCCCCCTTGACGGCAGGACGTACCGGCTGCCGGACTGCGCGCCCGTCGACGGCCTGCGGCTGGTCGCCGTCGTCCTGCCGGTCGCCGGCCTGCCCGGCGCCGCCGGCGGCGACATCGCCGTCACGCTCACCGTGCCCGGCGCCGCGCCCGCGTCCCCCTGGACCGCCACCTCGGCACCACCCGAACCCGGACAGATCGCCCGTCCCGCCGTCGCCGTCACCGGCACCTCCGCCGGCACCCGGCTGACGATGACGGCGACGGTGCAGCTCACCGGCCCTGAGGTCGCCGCCCGCACGCTCGTCGCGAGCGCCTTCCCCGACCCCGGACCGGTGCCCGTCGCCGTCTCCACCCGCTTCGCCGACGAGCTCAATGTCCACAAAGGATCCGAGCTCAGCCTCTCCATCGGCACGACGCCCGTCACGATCGAGGTCGCCGAGATCCTGCCCACCGTGCCGGGCGCCCCGGGCGCGGCCGCGATCCTGGCCGACGTGGACACCCTGTCCCGCGCGCTCGCCGTCACCGGGAATCTCGAGTTCCCGATGGACGCCTGGTGGGTCGGGAAGCCGGCCCGTGCCGACGCGGCGGCACGCGCCGCGGACCTGTACCTCGGTGCCGTCAGCACCCGCGCCGCAGAGGCCGCCCGCCTCGCCGGCAGCCCGCCAAGCGCTGGGCTGCCGGCCGCGCTGCGGCTGCTCGTCCCCGCCGCGACACTGCTGCTCTTCGCCGGCGTCGTCCTCCACGTGACCTTCGACCTGCGGGTCCGCGCCGTCGAGGTAGCACGGTTGCGGGGCCTCGGGATGTACCGCCGGGAGATCCGCGCCGTCCTGCTCGGCCAGCACGCTGGGATCCTGCTCCCGCTGCTGATGGCCGGTGCGGTCGTCGGCGCCCTCGCCACCCACCTCGTGGCGCCCCTGATGGTCCGCTCCGACACCGGCGCCGCGCCGGTCCCGGCGGTCGTATCCACCTGGCCGTGGGCCGCCGAGGCCGCACTGCTGGCCGTGCTGCTGGCCGGGTGCGTGCTCGCCGCCACCGTCGTGGTGGTGGCGCAGGCCAACCGCGCCGACGCGGCGCACCTGCGGGTGACGTCATGATCCGTCTCGGCGTACCACGCCTGCCCGCGATCCACTGGCCCAGCGTCCGCGGCCGGGGCCGCGCCGATGCCGGCCCGCTGGCACTGGTCGCCGCCGTCGTGGTGGTCGTCACGCTGCTCGCCGGCGCCGCCCCACCGCTGCTGCGGGCCGCGGCCGACGACGCGGTACAGGACGCGGCCCGTACCGCCGGCCGGAACGCCGACGTCACGGCCCACGCCCGCTGGCCGTACGACGACGCGCCCGGCGGCGGCCGGGCCCGCACTCCCCACCTCGCCGCCGACATCGAGGACTTCCGCGACCAGGCCGTGGGGGCGCTCGACCCGGGGCTGCGCGCCGTGCTCGGCCCGCCGGTCGCCATGGTCACCAGCCCCACCCTCAAGGTCACCGATGGCAGCCTGCTGCGTACCTTCCAGCTCGCGTACCTCCTCGACGAGCGCGGGGCCTACAGCGACACGCAGGTCTCCTGGATCGCGGGCGGCCCACCGGCGCCCGCCGTGCCATCCGACGACGCCAGCGTCACCGCCCCCTACGACGGGCCGCCCTGGCCGGTGCAGGTCGGACTCTCCGAAGCGGACGCCGCCGCCCTCGACCTCGGCCCCGGTGACCGCATCCCGCTCGCCGACCAGTACCGGCGGGTCAAGAACGTCGTCGTCAGCGGCATCTTCCGGGCGACGGACAGCAACGACCCCACCTGGCGGCTCGCCCCTGGCTGCTGCAACCGGCGGCCGGCGCGGACGGCGTGGGCACCACCCGGCTCGGCGGCCTGCTCTCCCCGGACTCGCTGCCCGACGCGCGGCTCGCCTTCGACCAGGACGAGCTCGATCGCGCCGTACGCTTCACCCCCGACCCGGACGCGCTCGGCTCGGACACCTCCGAGGCGATCGCGGCGGCCCTCGTCACCCTCAAGGCGACCTCCGGCTCCTCCAACGTCGGCGACACGACACTGAAGTGGGAGACGCAGCTCGACCTGGTACTCCGCGATGTCCAGACCCGGATCAACGCGGCGTCCGCGCAGGCGTCCGTGCTGCTGATCGGCGTCCTGGCCGGCGCCGTGCTGATCCTGCTGCTGGCCGCGGACCTGCTGGCCCGCCGCCGTGCCCAGGCGCTGACCGCCGCCCGGCAGCGCGGGGCCGGACTGCCCGACCTCGCCGCCGAGCTGCTCATCGAGTCCGCGGCCGTCACGGTGGCGGCCGCCGCGGCCGGGCTCGCGCTGGCCCGCATGGCCACCCCCGGCGTCTCCTTGTGGTGGACGATCCCGGTCGCCCTCGCCGCCATCGCCGCGGGACCAGGCTTAGGCACGCTCCTGGCCGCCCGGTCGACCCGCGACGTGCGTGCCCCGGCCAACCGGACCGCGCGCCGCTGGCTCCGCCAGACCGCCCAGCTGCGCCGCGCCGCGCTGGAGGCCGCGATCGTGGTCACCGCGGTCGCCGCGCTGGTCGCCCTACACCAGCGCGGAATCCTCCCGGCCACGCCCGGCGGCGCGACCGGCGCCTGGTCCACACAGGACAGCGGCGCGGCGCTCCCCTCGGGCGCGCCCGCCCTCGGCATCCTCGCCGGCGCGCTCGTCCTGCTGCGGCTGCTACCCGCCGCTACCACGTTCGCGCTGCGGCGGGCCCTGCGCTCACGGCGCCCGCTGGCGGCACTCGGCACCGCGCGGGCCGCGGCGACCTCCACCCACGCGCTGCCGCTGCTGGTGATGGTCGCCTCCGTCGCGCTGGCCACGTACGCCCTCACCTTCGACGCCACGGCCAGGCGAGGACTCGCGGACGGGGCCTGGCGCACCGTCGGCGCCGACGCCCGTCTCGATGCCAATCCCGCCGCGGGTATCGACATGAACGCGGTCGGGCGCAGCATCGCCGCGACACCCGGAGTCCGGCAGGCGGTCGCCGCGCAGGTGACCGACAACGCGCGGGTCACCACCGAGTCGACCCTCGTCACCCCGCGCCTGGTGATCGTGGACGCGGCGGCGTTCCAGCGGCTGCTGGCCTCCATCCCAGTGCCGGACGCACCGGAGCTTGCGCGGCTCGCGCCGACCGGCCAGGACGACGTGCCGGCGCTGGTGCGATCGGGTGACCGGAGCCTGCTGCCCGGGATGCGGCTGCAGCTGCCACGCGGCGATGACGAACCGGCCCTGCGGCTGACGGCCGTCGGGACGGCACCCGCCGTTGGCGACACCGCGGACGTGGTCATCGTGGACGCTTCGGCCCTCACCGCCGCCGGCGTGCCGGCCGTCCCGAACACCGTCTGGGTCACCGGACCCGGCGCCGCTCAGGCCGTCGCCGCTCACGCCGAGGGCGCGACCGCCGTGGTACGTGCGGACGTGCTGCACGAGCGCCGCACGGCTCCGCTGACGGCCGGCCTGCTGCGACTGGCGTGGATGTCGGCCGCCGCCCTGGCCGCCCTCGGGCTGCTGGGGCTCACGCTGGGCGCGGCCGCCGGTGCCCCGGAACGGTGGCTGACCCTGAGCCGGTTGCGGACCCTCGGCCTGCGGCTGCGCGAAGCCCGATGGGTCGCCGCGGGCGAACTGCTGCCGCCGGTGGCGGTCGCCGCGATCGCCGGGCCGCTGCTGGGGGTCCTGCTCGCCCACCTGACGTTCGGCCCGCTGGCGCTCCGCCTGCTCATCGGGTCGCCCACCGACCCGGCGGTGATGGTGGCGTGGTGGGGCGCCGGCCTGCTCGCCCTCACGCTCCTGGCGGCGGTCACCGTGGTGGTGCCGATCGAGTCGGCGCTGCGCCGCCGGCGCCGGCTGAGCGAACTCCTCCGCGCCGGCGGCGGATAGCCGGCCTCAGGGCCCAGACGACCTATGCGTCGCGCTGGAGCATCGGATCGGCCGACCCTGGTTTGACGGTAACGGTGGCTGCATCCTGGGATCAGCGGCCGCAACCGATCGCAGCCGCTGTCGATCGCCGACCCGACCCCAGGAGCGACCAGTGGCACGCAACGGACCGGAATACGATCCTCGGCAGGCGACGGTGAGGGATTCCTACCGCGTGACGGCGACATCGGTCGCCCCGCCCTCGCGGCTGTGGTCACTTCTCGTCGACGCGCACAGCTGGCCCCGGTGGGGGACCGTTGACGCGCTCGTGACCGAGCAGTCGTCGCCGAACGGTCTCGACACGGTCGGCGCCGTACGCGCGTTCCGCACAGGCAGTGTGGTCACCAGCGAGCGCATCGTCGATCTGCGTCCGCCGGAGGCGTTCACCTACGAGGGCGTCAGCAACCCGGTCCTCACGAACTACCGGGCGGAGATCCTGCTCACCGAAGAGCCGGGTGGCGGAACGTTGGTCACCTGGCACGGCTCCTACGACGTCGCGACCGATCTGCATCTCATCATGCGGCGCACCATGGCAGAGACGATGCGTAGCATGGCCGAGGGCCTCGCCCGCGAGGCGGCGATCTCTGCCGGGACTGTGCGCCCAGGGGCCTCGCCCCTTAGGAGAAGAAGTTGACGAAGGCTGTTGTATCGGCGTAATAGGCAGCTAGTTGGCCGATTTTTTCTCCTACGAAGTCGTAGCGTTCGATGATCGAAGTCCGCCAGCCGTCGGGGTGGCCCTCGCGGGCAGAGAATTCGACCTCGTAGTAGTGCAGCACCGTGTTGCCGTCCTGGAAACAACGCGATCCGCTGGTCGTGAACCGGACCCCGCTGCGCCCCGCCATGTCAGCCGCAGCGGTGCGCCACTGGCTCCACCCTTCGAATCCTTCGAGGCGACCGAAGATGCTGTCTGGCTCGACGAGAACCGATTGGTTGGTGACGTAGGTGGACAGTCCCGCATGGAACGCAGGTTCATCGAGCATCGTGGACTCGATGAAGGTGTTGTATTCCTTGACGATCGCGACGTAGTCAGTCATCGTTCTCTCTTTCCTGGATGACAGCGCCGATATCGTGACTTCGGCCCTTCGGCGCGTTGCCATATGTCTACTACCGGCACGGGCGATCAGCCACGGCCCAGCGATCCCCCCTTCGCCCCGGCACCGCGAAGTACACCCCAACCTCGGATTGGCAGGCCCTGGCAAACATCCGGTTCAGCGAACAGAGTGAGTCGGCAGCTGAGCCGAATCGACCGCGAGCCCTCGGGAGAACGTGATGAGTCCGCATGAGGACGCTGCCCCTAACTGGGCAACCGCGTCGCGGCGAGCCGTTCTGGGTGGTGGCCTCGCCGCAGCCGGCGAACCTCGCGTCACCCGCTTCACCACCGTTGTGGACATCGGCCGCGTCGTCAACGCCCAGGCCGCCCGAAGCCAGATCACCGGTGGCGTCATCTTCGGCATCGGCTACGCGCTGCTGGAGGACAACCCCCTCGAACGGGACACCGGTCGGCTGGCAGGCAGCAACCTGGCCGACTACATGGTTCCGGTCAACGCCGACGTGCCCGAGATCGACGTCCATTTCATCGATCGGCCCGACCCGGTCGTCAACGGCCTCGGCGCCCGCGGATGCGGAGAGATCGGCAACGTCGGCTCGGCCGCCGCGATCGGCAACGCCATCTACAACGCCACGGGGAAGCGGATCCACGACGTTCCCATCACTCTCGACAAGCTGCTGTAGCCCCGTCGCGCCTCTCCGAGTAGGAGTTTATCGATGCGAGACCGCCGGACCACGATTTTGTGGTGGATCATAGCCGCGTATTTTCTGGTGGCGCTGGGAACAACGCTTCTCGACCACCCGATACCCGCCCTGAGCGTCGTTCTGCTTGTCGTCATCACGACGATGCACGCACTGCGCCGCTACAGCGTCACGGCTTTCATAGCGTTCGCCGTGATCGCCTTCGTCGTCAGCAACTCCTACGAGAATCTCAGCGTGCTGACGGGGTTCCCCTTCGGCGACTACTACTACACCGACGTCCTCGGCCCCAAGCTGTTCCTCGTGCCCGCGCTGATCGCACCCTCCTACTTCGCCTCGGGATACTTCGCGTGGTCGATCGCCCACATCCTGCTCGGCATCTTCGGCGCGAGGCCTCGTGGCCGTGACATCTTCTTTCTGCCGCTGATCGCCAGTTTCGTGATGGTGATGTGGGATCTGATCATGGATCCGATCACCTCCACTGTCATGGGCTCCTGGATCTGGGAGGACGGAGGCGGCTATTTCGGCGTGCCCTTCCTTAATTTCATGGGATGGTTCCTGTGCGTCTACACCATCTTCCAACTCTTCGCGGTCTACGTGGCAAAGCGCGATTCCGCGGTAAGGCTCGAAGAACTTGAGACGCGAACTGCCAACCGGAACCACTGGTATCAGGTGATCGTGGCGTACTTCACGACCAGCCTGCCGTGGACACTTCGCTCCGTGACCCAGGGCGACGCTATTGCCACCGATCCAGTAGGGCAGCAGTGGCACACCCTCGACATCTATCACAGCATGACGCTGGTCGCGATCTTCACCATGTGGTTCGTTTCCCTGCTGAGCGTCCTGCTCGTAAGCCGGGCGGAAAAACTCGACGGGGTTCAAGGCGAACGCTCGAGCGGCAACGCGTTCGTTGCTCAGGAAAGGTCGCAGACCTTCTCGCACTCCCGCCAGAGTTCCCGTTCCCGATCGGGGTTGTAGGACTCTTGAGACGACCTTTCCGCCGTACCCAAACTGATGTAGGCGCCGCTGTCTGCGGAATGGCCGCGCACCATCAGGCGAGCAAGGTACGTACCCGCGGTCTTGGCGCTGACTGACAGCGGAGTGAGAGTCATCAGCGGCATGACCCACTTCATCGCGAAACGCTGAACGGCACTGGCATCACGGACCAGACCGGTGCCGGGGACGAATCCCGGGTTCCAGGAGTAGATCTCCACTTCGGCCGGCAGTTGGCGAGCGAACTCGTGCACCTGGTGGATCACGGCAAGTTTGCTGGTGGAGTAGGCGGTCCGGCCGGCGGTGAGAGTGTCGGTCGTCTTCGTGGTCCCAGGAGTCATCAGGGCTCGCGGCGACGTCCACTGCGGCGCCGGAACCATGCCCATGTTGTGCCGGAGATCGCCGAAGTGTGTGTCAGACGTGGTGATGACGATCCGGGCCGGCTTGGCGAAGTGGTCGGTGAGCAGCCGCACGAAGAGGTGGTTGGCGAGCACGTTCACCGCGAAGGTGGTCTCGATGCCGTCTTCGGTGGCTCGGTTGCCGCTGGCCAGTTGCAGGCCTGCGTTACCAACGAAGCCGGTCAGCGGGGAAGCAGGCCGCTGTCGAGACGGTGTGCGATCTCCGCGGCGGCCGACCGGATCGACGACAACGACGACAGCTCGGCGTCGACCCAGCTCACCTGCCG
Source organism: Phytohabitans flavus (assembly GCF_011764545.1). Classification (GTDB taxonomy): domain Bacteria; phylum Actinomycetota; class Actinomycetes; order Mycobacteriales; family Micromonosporaceae; genus Phytohabitans; species Phytohabitans flavus. Next base: position 5,130,976 of record NZ_AP022870.1, read on the forward strand.
GTTGCCGCTGTCGCGCACCAGTTGGGCGACGAGGTCGTCGCCTCGGTTCCTGGTGGTGACGACCAGGTGCATGTCCTCGGTATCGCGCAGCATTCGTACGGCGGCGATATTCCCGATGCCGCGGCTGGCTCCGGTCATGACAATGGTGTGCTTCATGGTCGCTCCGCCCGAAGTGGACAAGCCTGCTTGCGGTTGGCGACGAGGAAGGCCAACGCCCTCAGGTCGCTGCGATTCGTTGCGTGCCGAAGAATCCGGCCGGCCAGCTCGACGACTCATGTAGCCTTTCTACCGCCGTCCCCAACGGGCAACCACGGATTGTCGATCCGCCTGTGCGCTATGTCGTTTGGGGCGCGGGCGCCTCGGCCAACCTTCGCGGACCTTTGATCACTTCGGCCAGGCGCTTCAGCTTCGCATCACTCTCGGTGTACGGCTCCGCGGTGTACACGACGAAGTAGTGCGACTGTTCGGGGTCGATCAACACATGGCAAGCGACCGTGATCACCCCGAGTTCGGGGTGCATGATGCGGTTGCCCTTGTCGAACTCGACGCCGACCTGCTGCTCGCTCCAGAGGTCAGCGAACTCCGGGCTCTCCCGTCGCAACCGCTCGACGAGGCAGGCCGCCCTTGAGCCAGGTCCGCGTAACGCGGCGACCGAGCGCGCTTTGGCGGCGAAGACACGGGAAATTCGGTCGTGGTCGCCGGGATGGTAGCGGCTGCGGGAAGTCGGGTCGGTAAACCAGCGGTATCCCACGGCGCGGTCTGGTCCGACGAACCCGGTGAGGTCGCCGTTGAGCGCGCGGGCGAGGGGGCTCTGGCGGAGCGTCTCGCCGGTCTCGGTGACGATCTCAACGGGACTTTCGATCATCCCGTCGAAAATGCGCAGCAGGCCCGGGCTGATGTGGTTGCCGGTGCAGCCGCGGTTCGGCGGGTTGTGCCCAGCGAGGCGAAGAAGATGGTCGCGCTCGTCAAGGGAGAGATGCAAGCCGTCGGCGATGGAGTCGATCAGCTTTTCGGAGGGGAACGGTCCGCGCCCACGTTCCAGCCGGCTGTAGTAGTCAACCGAGATGTTGCAGATGGAGGCGACCTCCTCGCGGCGCAGTCCACTGGTACGGCGGCGGTGCCCGCGCGGCAGGCCGACCATCTCGGGTTGCAGCGACGCCCGGCGGTGTCGCAGGAAACCGGCGAGCCCGACTCTGTCGATCATGACTTTCTTTCTACCTCGCCCGGCCGGGCGGATCCTGGGATCGTCGATCCCCCTCATGCCGGGAGCGGCCGTCTGCCCCTGGCCGCCGGCGCCCGATGACTCGGCGATCCATGGCCCTTCGACGCTTCGCCCGCTGACGTTAGAGGGGGATCCGGAATCCGTGGTTGGCCGCAGCGACGAGCGGTACAACTGAACCGAGCCGGGCTCTGAAGGGGGAAGGGATGATCGATCGCGCCGGACTCGCCGCCTTCCTGCGTCACCGTCGCGAGTCTCTGCAACCAGAGGATCTCAATCTTCCCCGCGGACAACGCCGCAGAACCACCGGGTTGCGCCGCGAAGAGATCGCCGCGCTCTGCCACATATCCACTGACTACTACGGTCGGTTAGAGCAGGCACGGGGCCCTCACCCGTCGGAACACGTAATCGCCTCGATCGCCCAAGGCCTGCACCTCTCCCTCGATGAACGCGAGCACTTGTTCCACCTCGCCGGCCACAACCCGCCCAGCAGGGACGCGACCAACGAACACATCAGCACCGGCCTGCTGCGCGTCTTTGACCAGCTCGCCGGGAAGCCTGCCGAGATCGTCACAGAGCTCGGCGAAACCCTGCTGCAGAACGACCTCAGCCTTGCCCTTGCCGGCAACAAGAGGCGGTACGCAGGATTTGCCCGAAGCGTCGGCTACCGATGGTTCATTGAACCTGCTACCCGAGCGCTGTACGAGCCAGAAGACCACGAAGGCATTTGCCGGGTGTTTGTCTGGGAGGCCCGCAAGATCGCGACGCTACGCGGCCCCGGGTCCAAGGCCGCCCGTCTGGTAGATCTGCTCCTGAGCAGCAGTCACGAGTTCGCAACTCTGTGGCACGAACACGAAGTTGGCGTGGCCCTCGAACATCCCAAACGCTTCGTACATCCCGAGCTCGGCACCATCGCGCTCAACTGCCAGAGCCTGATCGATCCCCTCCAGCCGCACGTCCTCATCGTCTACACGGCCACGCGCGGCACCGAAAGCCACGACAAAGTCCAACACCTTGCCTCCACCGCCGCGACCTGATGCCGACATGCGTCAGCCGCAGCCGGCCGTAGGCCCGATCGGTCAGATGCCTGCCGGCGGGGTGAGCCGGTGCCGGCTGGTCGGGTCGCGGTAGAGCGCGAGCGCCCAGAAGAGCAGCGCCACGCCCATCGCGCCAGCGTCCGGGTTGCCCACCGCCCGCTCGCCGACGTAGCTGGCCCGGCCCTCAGCGGGATGAGTTCGGCGGTGGCCTGGGCGTGTGCCAGCGCGGCGGCCGCGGTCGCGGGCCAGTCGACCGGGCCCGCGGCCGTGCGCAGCCCCGTCCAGCGTCGGGGCGAGGCAGTCGACAAGTGTACGGTCGCCGACGCGCGCCTCACCGACACGCTGGTTCGCCGCCGTCCCCTCGCTCAGGCCACGCAGGATACCGCCGTCCACATCGGACTCAGATGCGGCGATGGCGGCCGCGAGCCGTTGGAACAGCAGCCCCAGTAGCGGGCCGCTGGTGCCGCCGACCTCGTCCAGGAAAGTAGGTGGCGGCGGCCTCGACCTCGGTGGCGAGGTCGCATGTGAAGGGGATACGCGAGTACGCTCCGCGCAGCCCGTCGCGCAGGTTGTCACCGAAGTCGCCGTCACCCGCGGCCTAGTCGTACCGGGTGAGGCTGGCGTGCGCGGCCTCGGCCTGGCTGAAGACGTTGTACAGCTCGATCGCGGTAGTGCCGCCCAGCCCGTTCACGAGGACGAGGGCGCGGTCTCCGGTGGGCAGGTAGGCGAGGACGTCGCCGGCTGAGGTTTTGCGCGAGGAAGGCAACCTGGGCCGATGCGCGGTGGCTCGGTAGGGCGGAGGTGTCATGAGGAGCGAGGACGACCGTGCCTACGTCGAGTACCTCTCGGCGCGGCTGCCGTGGCTGCACCGCACTGCCTACCTGCTGTGCGGTGATGGCGACCGGGCCGACGACGTCGTGCAGATGACCGCGATCGCGATGTATGCGCATTGGGGCAAGGTGCGCGAGGCCGAAAACATGGATGCGTACGTGCACCGCATGCTGTTCCGGTCGTTCCTGCGGGTGCGGCGGCACGCGTGGTCGCGGGTGTTGCTACTCAACCGGCTCCCCGACCGGCCGACCGGCGGCGACGGCCACGGTGTCGAGGAGCGCGACAACGTGTTGCGAGCGCTCGAACAGTTGCCCAAGGGGCAGCGGACGGTGTTGGTCCTGCGGTACTTCAGCGACCTGTCGGTCGAGGACACGGCGGCGGTCCTGGGATGTTCGACGGGGACTGTCAAGAGCCAGACCACCAAGGCGCTGGCCAACCTCCGAAACCTGATCGGCTCACCAGATTCGTTGAGGAGCAGCTGATGGACGAGAATGTGCGTGACCTGCTGGCCGGCGTGCCGGCTCCGCCGCCTACCCGCAGCGCCGCCGACCTCGCGCAGGTCGCGCGGCGACGCATCCGGCGGCGGAATATCGAGCGCTACGCGCTGGCCGGCGTGATGGTGGCAGCGGTGGCGGTCGCCACGCCGGTGGCAGTGGCGAACACGCGCGGCACGGCACCCAACGGCACGCCGCCGGCCGCGTCACCGAGGGCGGCCGCGCCGATCACACAGTGCCGTCTCCAAAAGGTCGCATTGCCGCCAGGCCTGGCCGAGAAGGGTGTGCAGCGAGTCGAACCAGTCGGCGTCGACCCGTCCGGCCGCTACGTCATCGCCCGCACCTGGCGCGACTACAGCTCGCCCGCGGCGATCCTGTGGACCGACGGGCGACCGGAGATCGTCCCGGTGCAGGGCGAGAACGTCCAACCAGCCGCGGTGAACGCCGGCGGCCTGGTCATGGGCATCGTGTACGCGAACGGCGCATGGAGATCGTGGGTTTACCGGGACGGCAAGGTCACTCAGCTGCCGCCCCCTCCAGGCCACCCGGTCGACAACATGGGCCTGGCCGTCAACGCCGCCGGTGACGTGTTCGGCCAGGCCGACACCCCCGACGTCGGCACGCCCGACCTGGTGGTGTGGCGGGCCGGCAACCACTACCGGCCGCAGATCCTCACCCCTGACGAGGCGGCCAAGGTCCGCGCCGAGTTCAACAACGAGGGCGCCTCGGCCTGGCTGCTTACCGACGAGGCCGGCCGCGTCAACACCGGCAAGGGCACTGTCGCGCAGCTACAGACCCCGCCCGGCGTCGACTGGATCCAGCAGACCGCGGTCAGCGGATACTGGGCGACGGGCTACGGTGGCCTGAGGGCCCAGCGGGAAGCCCAGCCGGGCGGCACCGCAGCCCGCAAACTCCCGTACAAGGTCATCCGCTGGGACCTTCGCACCGGCCAAGGCGCCGTTCTCGGCGACCATCCGGTATACGACATCACCGGCCCGGCGCGATCTCCGGCATCTCCAACCCGGACGTCAACGCCAAAGGCGACGCCCTCAGTGCCATTCAGCTCCACCCCGCCGGCGGCAAACCCGTGACCCTGCCCACGACCGCCGGCCTCACCGCAAACGCGGTCGCCATGAACAACACGGCCACGGTCGTCGTCGGCTACCTCTACAAGGGCCCGACCGTGCGCCCGGCCATCTGGACCTGCCGATAAACCCCAGGTAGACGACCACCGGCGTCAACACCGCACGGACCCGCCGGCCCGCTCACGAGCAACCTGGCCCCATACCGAGCGTTCAGCCCGGAGACGATCAGCGCCAGATCCGGATACGTGATCTCGCACGCCCTGAGCGTCTCCTGCGTACAAAGCAGCGGGTGCGGGACGGGCTGAGTATCAGGACACCGGCAGGTCCACCCGTCGTCCCATTCCGAAGTCTGGCGCTTCGTCGGTGGTGACCATAGCGAAGGCGCCAGCCGGCACGCCGCCGAGAGTCGCGACTCGAGAGGCGGCGTCCAGTAGACCGGCCTCGCTCGCTCCGGAGATAAAGAAAATGTAGACGTCGCCGCACTCTTCGCCATCGTCGTACACCTCGGCCTCGCCTGCATCCTCCAACTCGACCAGGAAGTCATCGACCCTATCGATCCAAGGGAACGGATAGGCGCCAGGTACAAGATTCGGAGCCGGCACCAGCGGAATGTGAATCTCGACGACGTCTGCCATGACCACATGATCCATCACCGGCCGGGCGGGAGGTACGCGCGGTTTCGAGCTGCGGCGACCTCGGCAGACCATGGATCACGGTAGCTGTCGGCTCAGCCGGCGGCGTCCGGCCAGGGATCATCGAGCCGGCCATCGGCGATGGCGCGCCGGGACTCCCCGTCGTTGCGATACCGCAGCGAAATCACCGACAACGGCAACCGTTGCCCAGTCGACCGCGAGCGCGCCCGCACCGGCCGGACGAAGCGACCGGGACCTGGGCCGGTGGCGATCCAATCCGCCAGCGGAACCTCCGGGTCACCGAACGGGTGCGCGATGACCACGAGCACGTCGTCGAGATCAATTGGCTCCCCGGCTGCGTCCTCCAATCGATGCTACGACCGGACCGGCCACCACGCGGTGCGCGATCGGCGGCATGAGCGGATGTGGGCGGGGCGAAGTGCATGGCGGCTGAAGGGGCTTGGTGCGAGAGCGAGTTCGAGCATCACCGCAAGCCGCATGGCACGGGTTGGGTGATGATGGCCAACCCGGAGGGCAACTTGTTCTGTGCGCGCCCGTAGGGACGTCCTGCCGATCTCTGGGTGAGTGGTGTGGGTTCTGGCTGTGCCTCGGCGTTCGACTTCCCGAGCCGATGCTGTGGGTGGCTCGGGAAGTCGAACGCGAACGATGCGTCAGCTGCCGAGCTGTCGCTGCACTGCCTGGGCGTCGATCAGGTAGTTCATCTCGTAGAAGCGCCCGTCGCGGACCTTGTGGAAGGAGTACTCGGCAAACTCCAAGGTGGCGCCGGTGGGGGGCACGCCGAGCCACTGCTTGGTGTGCGTGCCCTTGTTGAAGAGGCGGGCTGCCACGCGGTCACCATCGATGGCGACGTCCTGGACCCGCCAGGTGAAGTCCGGGACCGCATCGCCGTGCGCCTTCAGCTCCGCGATGATGTCGTCCCGCGTGACCGGCTTGCCGTTCTCGATGAGTTCGTCGTGAACGAACTCGGTCATGCGGTCGAAGTCATGAGCGTTGAGCGCGTCGATGTAGCGCTCGAAGACCTCGCGCACTTCAGACTCAGACATGATGTCTCCCTGCTCCCCGGGTTGGGGTTGCGTACTCGGGTGGTGATGGCGTGCGACGCCCGTCCAGGTTCTCGCTGTGGTGGCCATCGCTGACGTGCACAACCTCGGGCCTACGACTTCTATTCCGGTCGGTACAGAAGTCGGCCGAGGTGCCGGTCGCGAGGCCGAGGAGCGTGCGGCGCGCTGGTGTCGCCGAAGGCCAGGCCGCCGATACCAGCAGCACCTTGCCGGCGAGCAACGCAGCCCCATCACTCCCTGTAGCGAGCGGATCGCGGCAGAAGAGTCCACCTGATCTTTTGCTCAGGTTGCGGGGGACGGCCAACCCGGAGAAAAGTCGATGCCGATGGCAGGCGGGTTCAGGCCATCTCAGCGGCAAGGCCGATCAGCGACGCGAGGTCGCTTAACGCGGGATCCCTCGAATGGATCACTCTGCATTCCACATTTCGACAATTGTTTATCTTGACGATTGTCGATGCACGTCGGATCCTCGGGACATGGGTGGACGCTCGCGGCAGCAACGTCGTGTTTGGCCGGCTCTGCTGGCCGTCGTAGCAATTCCCGCGATGGTGACCGGCACGGCCCTCGTTACGATGCCCGCCGCGGCCGGCATCGGACCCCCGGCAGTGCTGAACACCTGCGCCGCCCCGACGCCGACCGGGGTGCAGTGCACGATCGGGACGCCAATCAGCTCGTCTTCGTCGTCGCCGAGCACGACTCCGCCCAGTACCTGCCGGGTCACGTACACCACGCAGTCGCAGTGGGCCACCGGATTCCTGGCCAGGGTGACCGTCCACAACGACGGCACCGCACCGGTCCACGGGTGGGCGGTCCGCTTCACCTTCCCTGGCGACCAGCGGATAACGAAGTTGTGGAACGGTACGCACGACCAGAGCGGCGCCGCCGTGACGGTAACGCACGTGGGCTGGAACCAGCTCATCCCGCCCAGCGGCAGTACCTGGTTCGGAATGTACGGCGCATCCACGGCAAGTCAGCCACCGCCCACGACTTTCACCCTGAACAACGCGCCCTGCACCGCGTAGCTGACCGTAGGTCAGCATTCATCATGGGCCGCAACAGGTTCGGGCCCGTGCGCGGCGACTGGGACCGCCAGTGGAACGGCTGGTGGGGCGACAACCGAAGCCGCCCGCGACGGCGACGTCGCAATCATGGGCGGCGCGACCACCATCAACCAATACCTTGCCGCTGGCCTCATCGACGAGCTGCGCCTGCACATCGCGCCACTCACATTCGGCACCGCCACGCGGATCTTCGACGGCGTCCCGCCACTGGAACTCGAACAGATCAACGCGCGGGCAGCAAGCCTGGTCACACACGTGACCTACCGCCGCCTCCTCGATCAGGGCATCGACCGGGAGTCGCGCGGCGATCGCTGCGGGGCCGGTCGCGTCGTCCGAGCGGCTGGCCGACATCCACCTGCACGAGGAGTTCGAGCAGGTCGATGGCACCCTCCACGGTGGAGCTCACTGCTCGCAGTGGTAGGCACGTCGCCGCGACGTTGGCAATGCCGGCGGTCAGGCAGGCGGCGATCGCGTCCAGCGCAGAAACCGCGGATGCGGGTGCCGCTGAGCCACTTTTTGTTGGTCGGCCCGGATCCGACCGCGTTTCATGGCCGTTCCCAGACGCATGGTCGCCGCCCAACGAAGGTGAGCCGAATCGTCGCATTCATCGCGAGTCGCAAATATTGGCGGACGGTAGATCTCGATGCCCTGTCCGCCCGGGTGAACCTAATCGAAGCCCCTTGCGTGGCACGAGTCAGCAGACGGGCTGAAGTCCATCTGGTCGAAACCACAGAAATGGAGTCGTCATGCGTGGTCTGCGGTTGCCGCGAAGCCGATCCATCTACCGGCCTTCGGGGCCGTACAGGTATCTCGTCCCCCTGCTCGCCGCCCTGACGGTGCTCGCCGTACCGTCCGTCGCATCCGCCTCGGTTGCCACCACAGAGCAAGTCGCCGCCGCCCGCTGGTCGACCCCGTTCCAGTGCCCAAATGGCTCCACCGCCTCCGCCGGCCGCCTGATCGTGGAGTCGGTCAACTCCTTTGAGGAGGGCACGACGCCTGACCCCAATCCGCCCATCGGGGTCGCGTTCGTGGGCCAATGCCCCGACGGCACCTTCAGCTGGGGCGTCGGCGGGGCGACACGGACGCAGCTGCCGACGACGCAGTTCGACCCGGACCTCGAGTACGTGAGTGCCAGCGGCACGTACGCAAACGTGCGAGACAACAGAGGCGGGCTGCACACGGTTTCGATCAACGCCCGTTGGACCGCGACCGGGCCGATCGTGACCGAGGACTCCGGGCCGGGGGCGTGGCTGAAGCAGCGCTCGGCGACCGCGACGGCGACGATCGTCTTCGACGGCAACACGCTCGTCGACGGCGCCGCCAACTACCCGTACCACGCACCGTTCATCCGAGTCGAGGTATGCGAGTAGCTCAACCTTCGCCATAAGCTCGTCCAGCTGATTGAAGGAGGAGGCCCGCCGACCGAGGCCGGCCTCCTCCTCTGGCCGCGCTACTCATCCGCCAGCGCGCAGTGACAAGACGGCACCTTCCGCGTCGCCGCCTGCGACAGCCAACTGGATGCCCAGCTCCAACCGCGTCCGAGGCGGCCGCCCAGGCCGCCCTCGACACGGGCAACAAGGCTCGCGCCGGAAGCAGGTATGGTTCGTCGGGGCGGAGGTTCATCGCCGACGATTGGCGAGAGAGTGGTTTCCGCTATCAGGAGGAAAGTGTGGCTAGCGGTACTGTCAAGTGGTTCAACTCTGAAAAGGGCTTCGGCTTTATCCAGCAGGACGACGGCGGCGCAGACGTCTTCGTCCACTACTCGGCCATCGCCAGTAGTGGATACCGTGAGCTTGCGGAAGGCCAGAAGGTGGAGTACGAGGTGACCCAGGGTCAGAAGGGTCCTCAGGCGGAGAACGTTCGCGGTCTCTGACTCGATCCTGACAAGAAGCTCTGAGCGCTGTCCGAGCGCCGCATGCCAGCATGCGGCGCTCTGGCGTTCCTGCGTGATCTGGCCTGCGTGTAGGTCGACCTCGGTCCCAGCGCAGACCGCTGCCTCACCACAGGCAGCCCGCGCAGCGCGATCGGCCACCACGGGGCGAGCAGGCTGTCGTACGGGCGAAGGCGGAAACCTCGCCGACTGACCTGGTGTCTATGCTGCGTCGGTGTCGTGGTCGTCTTCGCAGCTGTCCCGTGGGTTAGCGATTCTCCTCGGCAGCGCCGGGGCGCGCGCCGGTGTTACGCGCGTGGCGCTTCCCTCTGGCCGTCTGGTGCACGGTGACGAGGGTGAGGACGAGGATCCGGCCCTGTGGGTCAGCGACGGCCCAGCTGGCCGCGAGCTGTGGGCGGTGCTGCACACCGCGCACGAGCGAACGGGGTTGTGGCCGTTGCTGTTGGACAGCCTGCGCGGTGACTCCCGCCGTCCGTGGGATGACGGTGAGCTGGGGCCTCGGGACGTGTCCAGCGCTGCCGATGGTGATCCGGAAGCGTTGCTGGCCGGCTGGTGGGCGGACTACACCAGCATCGACGATGCTGACAGGCTTTCCCCGGCTGAACGTCGCGCCGTCACCGCCCCGTATGAGCAGCGCTGGCCCGGTTTGGCGATGCCGCTGCCTCTTCGGCATGATCCGGGAGAGCTTGCGGAGCGCTGCGTGACCGAACTGCTCGCCGGTAAGGCGGGTCTGCGGTTGGGTTTGGTCGCCGCTACTCGTTCCAGCGATGCCATCGCGGTCGTGGGTTGGCAGGGCGCTGTCAATTACATCGGCGACGCCGCCCACCTGTCGGCTGTCCTGAGCTCCTGGGAGGACCGCTTCGGCGTCCGCCTCGTCGGCGTAGGCTTCGCCGAGCTGTACCTGAGCGTTGCGGCACCCCCAACCAGCGACGCGGAGGCCATCCGCGTCGCGGCGGAGCACTTCGCGTTCTGCCCGGACAACATCTGGCAGAGCAGCACAACCAACCTCGTCGACTACGCCAAGCGGCTGATCGACGCGACGATCTGGTCCTTCTGGTGGGACTGACTTCCGCCATAGGGAGGCCGTGCACCGTTCCTAGCCTGTCTAGGCCATGCGTAAGCCGCGTCTCGCGTCTGGGATGACCGGCAAAACTAGGTGAGATGGGTATTGCTCGCCGATGTGGACGGTCGTCACGCCGTCGAACACGCCGGCTGGGCGGTCGACGTCGTCGTTGTGCAGGAAGGGTCCGCAGCCGGTCAGGTCGTTCTTCAAGTTGGACAGCCGTGCGCTCGGGCCGGGATAGACGTAGTCGCTGCCACGCACCTGCAGCGCGATCCGGTAGCCGGCGGGGATGACTAGGCAGGTGGGCAAGATCTCGATGTCGAGCTCGTACACCTCGCCGGGCTCGAGGGGCTCGGTGGTGTCGTGCGGATGGTAGGGACGGTAGGGCTGTGACAGCGCCGGGTCGAGCCGGCGATGGGACGCACGCAGCCATCCCTGCGCGACCGGTGTGTGCGGGTCGAGAGCACCTTGGAAGACGATCTCCGAGCCGGACGGCGAGTAGACGCGGACGACCAGGAACAGATCGGCGTCTGTCGTGCTGGAGGAGACGAAGAGCTTGGCGGCGAGCGGACCGGTCACCTCGACGTCGGCGTCGAGTGGCGGTGTGGTGAATTCAACCCCGTCGCCGAGGGCCGGGTAGGAGACCGAACCGGTGACCGGCACCGATTCGGACAACGCCAGCGAAGAGGAAAGGTACCGCCGGGTCCACTCCGTCGCAGGCGGCGGCCAGGCATCCTCGCCCCGTGGCTCGAAGGTCGCGTCGACGTGCCGGATCTGCAGCTGTACCGCCGGTCGGTCCTCCCAGCCGTTGTTGGCTCCCTTCAGGTACCGGTCGAAAAAGCGCATCTGTAGGTCGACGCCGTAATCGGTGTAGAACAGCGGCCAATGCGCGTGCCCGTGCATCTCCAGCCACTTGCGCGTCGAGGCAGCACGTACGAACGCCTCGACATTGCCGCGCAGGTGCAGTCCTTGACCGCCCCAGTTGCCGCAGCTGAGCACGGGGATGGTGATGCGGTCCCACTGTGCCGACCGGATCGCATGGAACTCGTCGGCGAACCGGTGCGCGCGTAGGTCGGCGCCGAAGTCGGACCGGTTGGCGGCGAGTTCCTGTGCCGTCAGCTGCTCGTCGCCGCAGATCAGCTGACCGGTGTTGGGGTTGCGGCCGCCGGTCTCGCCGATGCCGTACTGCACGGTCTTGACCTGCATGTCGTACCAGTTGTCCCAAAACGTGGAGCGGATTCCGCCCTGGCGTGCGCCGTCACGGTAGAAGTCGGCAGCGCCCTCCCACGGGCAGATCGCGGCTAGATGTGGCGGGTTCAGCGACGCTACGTGCCACTGGTTCATCGCGTAGTAGGAGATGCCGTTGAGCCCGACCCGGCCGTTGCTCCACGGCTGGGCGCCGGCCCATTCGATGCAGTCGTAATAGTCGCGGGTTTCCCTGGCGGAGAACAGGTCGATGTAGCCGGGTGAGCGGCCGGTGCCGCGCGAGTCGACGCGCACGCATGCGTACCCGTGCGGCACCCATTTCTCCGGGTCGACGACTTCCCAGTTCTGATATTTGTTTGTGCTGTTGGTGACTGCGTCGGGATGGTCGCGGCACATCGCCTCCCAGGCGCTGGGGTAGCCGACCTGGAACGGTAGGCCCTTTGCGTACGGGCCGTAGGTCAGGATGACCGGTACTGGTGCGTTGTCAATCGGACGGAAGACGTCGGCCCGCAGCACGATCCCGTCGTCCATGACGATCGGGACGTCCCATTCGATGCGCATTCCGTCCGCGATCTCCGTCCGGAACGTCTCGGGACGCGACGTGCGAGCAGTCTCCACCGGGTTTCCTTCCTCAGCGATTGACGTGCAGGTGCCATGGCATGAGCCGGTGCAGCGCGGTTTCGGTGCCGGCACGCGCCGCGATGCCCAGTACCGCAAGCACAAAGACGGCGACGAAGGCCGTGTTCTGTTCGAACGACCGTGCGTTGGTCAGGATGAACGTGCCGAGGCCGGGCAGGCTCGCCAGGAACTCCACGGCGACGGCACCCACGAGTGCCCGGCCGACGGCGACCTGGACGCCGGCGACGACGAACGGCAGCGTCGAGGGCAGCAGCACGTCGAGCACGAACCGTACCCGGGACAGCCGGAGTACCTTGGCGGTTTCACGAAGTTGGGACGGTACGTTGCGGGCACCGTCGCCGGTGCTGACCGCGCACGGCAGGAACGCGGACAGCGCGATCACGGCGAGCCGCGTCTGGCTGGAGTAGCCGAGCCAGATCGTCGCCATCGGCACGATCGCGAGCATCGGCATGGCGTAGAGCCCGCTGAGGTACGGCGACGTGAGATAGCGCAGCCACGGGAGCCGGCCGGTCGCGAGGCCGAGGGCGGTACCGGCGAGGCAGCCGATGAGCAGCCCGGCGGCGACGCCGCTGATGGTGTCGCCGAACGCTTTGCCGAAGTCGGCCGAGATCAGCGTCGGCCAGGCTGCGCGGACCACACCGGACGGGGTCGGAAGGTAGTCAGGCAGCCAGAGGCGGACCGACGCCTCCCACACCGCGACGACGAGTGCGGCAACGATGAGCTTGCCAACCCAGCCGGCGAGGTTCCGTGGCCTGCGGGTGGGAGCCGAGACCACGCTCACTCCTCCACCGCCCGCCAGCGCGCGAAGTAGCGTTCGACCGCGCGGCCAAGGCTCATCAGGCCCACGGCGAGCACCGAGACGAGCAGGGTGAGCCCGAGGACGGTGGCGCTGTCGAAGTTGGTACTGGCGGCGAGCAGCAGGCCACCCACGCCGCTGGCGTTGAGGAAGAATTCGGCGGCCAGAGTGCCGACGAAGGCCATCGCGATGCCCTGCCGGATGCCAGTCATCGCGTAGGGAACCGTATGTGGCAGCAGCAGGTCCTTCCACAGGTGCCATTCGCTGCTGCGGTAGGTCCGCGCCACCTCAAGCAGGGTGGTCGGCACGCGGTGCGCTCCTTCGGCCGTGTTCACGACGATCGGGAAGACCGCGGTCAGGAAGACCACCAACGACTTCGCGGGCAGCCCGAACCCGAACGCGGACAGGATGATCGGGGCGAGCGCGACGATCGGTACCGACTGTGCGGCGAAGATCAGCCAGTCGGTGCTGGTGCGCAGCAGCTTCGCCCGGGAGAGCAGCAGACCGAACCCGACCCCCGCGACGATCGCGAGGATCAGGCCGATCACCAGTAGCGTCCCGGAGGCGAGCAGCGCGCTCGGCAGGGAGCCTTCCTCAGTGAGGACGAGCAGCGCCTCGGCCGACCGGCCCGGCGTGGCGAACAGGACGGGGTCACGCTGACCGACGATCTGCCAGACGCCGAGCCCGAACAGGAGGCCCACCGCCGAGACAACGGCCGCCAGGAGGCGTTTGCCCGGCCGAGACGCGTGCATCACTTGCCGGTCGAGTCGGCGAAGACCGACGGGTCGACCATGTCGTCGAACGTCGGCGCCTTGGCCTTGGGCACGTTGCCGGCCGCGACCGCCGCGTCGATAGTGTGCTGGACGGCGGCCCGGTCCAGACCGTCGCCGTCCTTGGGCCAGACGCCGAGTTGGAGGAACTGCGGCAGGGCGAGCTGGGTCACGCCGGCCGGCTCCTTCGTGATACTGGCGGCGATGTCGGCGACCCGCTTGGCGTTGGCGGGATCGAACATGAATGCGATCGCCTGGCGGAGGGCGGCGACGAGGTTGACGTAGGTGCCGCGGTCGGCCTTCAGCATGTCCGAGCGGATGACCAGCATCGTGTAGTGCACGAGCGGGTCGACGCCGGCCAGTGTCATGATCTCGTGCACCTGCGTGCCCGCGGCGAGCTTGGAGCGGACCGTCGCAAGCTCGTCCGGGTGCAGGACGGCGAGCTTGACCTGGTCGGCGACGAGCGCGTCGACGGTTGGCGGGCCGCCCACGTTGATGGTGCTGACGTCGTTCTTCCCGAGCCCGCAGCTCGCGATCATCGACGCCAGGCCGAGCGCCTTGGGTGCGCCGACAGCGTCCACGGCGACGGTCTTGCCCTTGACCGACGCACAGGTCGTCACGCTCGGGTCGGTGCTCGCGAGCAGGTAGCTCGGCTTGGGAAAGCCCATCACCGACACGATCGAGCCGCCGGTGGCCCGTAGCGCCACCGCGCCGGGGGTACCGATGATGCCGCCCTGGATCTCACCGCTCTGCACGGCCCGGCCGACGTCGGCTCCGGTGGTGAGCGGCCGCAGCGTGACGTCGAGCTGGCGGTCGGAGAAGTATCCCTGCTCCTTGGCCACGTACATCACCGTGTTGAGGTAGATCGGCGGGATGCCGGGCACGCCGATCGTCAGCTTCTCCACACCGCCGGCGGTGGGGCCGCCGGCGGAGCCGGACGTCGAGCCCTCGCCACAGGCGGCGACGGCGGTGGTGAGCGCGAGGAGTGAGGCGAGCCCGGCCATGGTGGCCAGGCGCCGCTGAAGCTTCATGCGTGGGTGCTCCTTCGAAGTGCCGGCGCGCGGGGTTGTCATAGGGTGCCTAGCGCGCGGAAAGGGGGGAAGAGGAGACGTCGCCGGTACCAGCGGTGCTAGTCCCGCTGGCCGGTCATAATCAGGTTCCAGACCCGTTCCCGGATGGCCAGGAACTCCGCCGTGGCCAGGACGGACCGGTCGCGAGGCTGAGGGAGCGAGACGTCGATCAGCTCGGCGATCCCGCTTGGGCGGCCGTTGAGCACGGCGATCTGGTCGCCGAAGAGCACGGCCTCGTCGATCGAGTGGGTGACGAACAGCATCGTCACCGGATGGTCCTGCCAGATGCGCAGCATCTCGAACTGGAGCACCTCGCGGGTCTGGGCATCGAGCGCGCCGAACGGCTCGTCCATCAGTAGCAGGCGGGGCCGCACCGCGAGTGCGCGGGCCAGGCCCGTGCGCTGCTGCATGCCGCCGGAGAGCTGATGGGGGTACGACTTTTCGAAGCCGACGAGCCCGACGAGCCTGATGAGCTCCCGGGCCCGTTCCAGGGCGGCCTTCTTCGGCACGCCGCTGACCCGCAGCGCGTAGGCGACGTTGGCCTCCACCGTCTTCCACGGGAACAGACCGAAGTGCTGGAAGACCATGGCGACGCCCTCGGGTGTGCGGGTGACTGCCTGGCCGTCGATGCGCACTGTGCCTACGGCCGGCTGGATCAGGCCAGCGACCGCTCGCAGCAGCGTGGTCTTGCCACAGCCGGACGGGCCGACGATGGCGAGCACCCGGCCCGGGTCGAGCGTGAGGTGGATGTCGCGGGAAACCGTCCGCTCACCGAACCGCATCGTCAGCCCGTCGAGCTCCACAGCGGCTCCAGCTCGGGCCAACTTCGTCGTGGTCATACGGGGATTCTGGCGATACTATGCCCGACACGCAATAGTCATGTTTGAGAAACTGGAAAATGCATGATCCTGGTATGGAGTGCCTCTGATGCTTGAACAGACCCCGCTCGTCCTGCTGCACACCTGGGGCGGCGACGCGCGCACCTGGGGCCCGGCGGCAGCGCTCCTGGCTGCCGGGGCGGGCCGGCCGGTGATCGCCGTCGACCTGCCCGGCCACGGCAGTCGCCGCGCCGAGCCGTTCAGCCTGGGGGTTGCGACCGCCGCCGTCGACGTCGCGATCAGCGCTGCCGCAACCGGATCCACAGTGGCCGGCGTCGACCTTGTCGGCGCCGGCCTCGGCGCGGCGATCGCGCATGCCTACACCCGGAGCGTGGCCGGGCCCCGCGCGGCCCCGGTGCGTTCCCTGACGCTTGCCGGCTTCCCGCCGGTCACCGGCGCCGAGGCGGAGCAACGGCTACGACAGACCCGGGCCCGGTTGGCCGCGGTCGACGCGGACTCGTTCGCTGCCGAGTACGTCGCGCGGACGCTGCGCACGACCGACGACGACCGCCGCCGCCTGCTGCGCGACCCGATGGCCGCGACGAGCCCGCAGACCCTCCTCGCCACGCTGGAAACGACCCTGTACTGGGACCGCGCCGCCCCATCAGCCGGCGGCAGTCACCGGGTCCCCACGCTCGTCCTGCGCGGCGCGCACGACGACCGGGTGAGCGAATCCGCGGCCACGGGTCTGGCCACGATGCTCGGCGGTACGGCGTCCGCCGTACCGAACGCCGGTCACGTGGCCTATCTCGACGAGCCGCAGGCCTTTGCGGAGGCGATCGTCGCGTTTCATGCCTCAGTTGCCGACAGGTCCACAATCGATGCGAAACTAACCTAGCCCGCCACGTGATACCTACGCGCTGACCGATCGAGGACCGCCCATGACGCCGGCCCGCCGCGCCGCCACGCCAAGCCAGGCCACCACGCCACGCCAGGCCACGCCGTCCCGGCAGGGCAAGGCTCCGACGAAGCGCGACCGCATCGCCGCGGAGCTGCGCCGGATGATCAGCGAGGGCGAGCTGCCCCGGGGCAGCCGCATCCAGCAGGATGTGCTGGCCGCGATGTTCGACACCAGCATCACCCCGGTACGTGAGGCGCTACGGCTGCTCGAGGCCGAGGGTGTGCTGGTCGGCGAACCGCACAAGGGCGTGCGGGTCGCCGACGCCGACTTCGAGCAGGTCAAGACCGTCTATCTGATGCGCAGGCTGTTGGAGCCCTACGCGATGCAGCGGGCCGCTCGGCGACTCTCCCCACGTGACATCGACCTGGCCGAACGCCTCGCCGAGGAGATGGAGCAGGCCGCGGCCGAAGGCGACCGGGCCCGGCTCAACGCGACCAACTACCGGTTCCACTTCCTGTTCTACGCCAACTGCGGCAACGAGGGTCTCACCAACGAGATCGAGCAGCTCTGGCAGAAGTTTCCCTGGGATGTACTGCAGGTGGTCGACGACCGGGCGGAGGAGACCTCCAACGAGCACCGATCGATGCTCGCCGCCGCGCGCCTCGGCGACGGCGCCGCGCTGGCCAAGGCTACCGAGTGGCACCTGGGGCGCAGCTTCCTCGCGCTGGCCCGGCACCTGACGGGTCAGCGAATCGCTGACCCGTTCGACGTCGACAACGACTGAGCCGGCAACGCCGCTGGGTTTTCGATCAGCCCGGCCGCCCGCGTCAGTTCTTCGAGGACTTCGCCGGTGTGCTCCCCAACGCCGGCACCCGCCGACCGCCCGGCGGCTCCGGCACCCGGTGCAGCGGTGAGGTCACCACCCGCACCGAGCGGCCGGAGGGCAGTGTCGCCTCCGACCAGCGGCCGGTCGCCTGCGCCTGTGGATGCCTCAGCACCTCACCGATCTGGTTGAGCCGCGCGTATGGTACGTCGGCCTTCGCCAGCCTGGCGATGACCTCCTCAGTGGACAGTACGCCGAGCCGTTCCTGAACGGTGCGCTCAGTCAGCTCGCGATGGCTTACCCGCGCGGTGTTGGAGGCGAACGCGGGATCGTCCAGCAGCGCAGGATCGTCGAGGACGACGCGGCACAGTCGTTGCCACTGGCCCTCGTTTTGTACGGCGATCAGCACGTCCTGGCCGTCCGCGGTGCGGTACGGGCCGTAGGGGCGATACTCGCGTGTCGCAGCCCCGCCGGCGGTGGCGCGGATCCGCCGTGAAGCTCGGCGAGCAGCAGCGGGCTCATCCATTCCAGCAGTACGTCGAACAGCGCGATGTCCAGCCGCTTGCCGACGCCGGTCTGCTCCCGGGCGTAGAGCGCGGCGAGGATCGCCGCCAACGCGTAGGTCCCGCCGGCGAGGTCGGCCAGCGAGACACCCGGTTTGGCCGGCGCTTCCGGGGTCCCGGTAGCGCTGATCGTGCCGGCCTCTCCCTGCACCAGCGCATCGTAGGCCTTGCGGTCGGCATAGGGGCCGGTGTCGCCGTATCCCGAGAGGTAGCAGCGGATCAGCCGCGGGTTGAGCGCGGAAAGCTCTGCGTCGGGCACGATCCGCTCCATCGCGCCTGGCGCGAGGTTGCACACAAGCACGTCGGCCTGGGCCAACAAGCCGCGCAACGCCTGCCGGCCGGCTTCGTCCTTGAGGTCGAGCACGACACTGCGTTTTCCCCGGTTGAGCCAGACGAAATGGGTCGCCTCGCCGTGCACGGCCTCGTCGTAGCCGCGGGCGAAATCTCCCCCGCCAGGCCGCTCGACCTTGATCACATCGGCGCCGAGGTCGCCCAGGTGTCGCGAGCACAACGGCGCCGCGACCGCCTGCTCGACCGCGACCACCCGAACGCCGGTGAGGTCACCCCGCGTGCTCATCGGGCACCGAAGCGGAGCACGGTACCGACCGCCGGCTGCACATAGTTGTCGGACAGCTCGGTCGACAGCGTCGTGTGGGTGCGCAGGCCACTGCAGTGCATCGGCATCACCGTGGCGACCTCCATCTCGCGCAGCGCTTGGGCGGTCAGTGCCACGTTCTCGGTGGGCGTGGTCGGGAAGCCCAGATGGAACCCGCCCATCACGGCGCGGACCGGCTTGTCGCCGCAGACCGCACGGGCCCGCGCGATCGTGTTGATGACGCCGGCGTGCGCACAGCCGGTCAGGATCACCAGACCGGCGCCACGGACGTCGATGACGAGACCCATCTCGTCCATCACCTCATCTCGACGCAGCCGTCCCTGCGAGGAGACCTGGTAGAGCCCAGGATCACCAGGTTTGAACGCGGGCGCGGCGCCAGCCTCGAAGCCGACGGTGCGGGGGATCTCGCCGGTGGTGTGCACACCCCAGCCGAGGTCGAGCGAGTCTTTCGTCAGCACCGGTACCCCACCGGACTTCTCGACCTCGGCGAAGCCGAACGCCGCGTTGTAGACCGGCGAGGTGCGCCCGTCCCCCATCACCGCGTACCGCGGCAGCTGCGCGTCCTCGTGGGTAGCCACCGGGATGCGCCGCTCCGCGAGGGACAAGAAGGTGTGGATGCCACCGAAATGGTCGGGATGTCCGTGGCTGATGACGACATGGTCGACGCTGGCGGGATCGACGCCGAGCACCTTCATGTTGTGCGCCAAGACCGTGCCGGTGAGGCCGGCATCGAAAAGCACCCGGGTGGTGTGCCGGCCGCGCACGGCCTCGACCAGGAAACTGATGCCGTTCTCCGCCTGCGGCGGCACCCGCTTGGGATCGAAGTGCTCGATCAGGCCGTAGCGGCTGACACAGTGGTCATCCGCACCGGCCGGGCTCGCCTGCTCTGGCAGAAGCATGTCGACCTGGTTCTCGACGAGCACGGTGATCGTGACGCTGTCAGCTTCAAACATGAGAGCAAGTTACATGACGTACTCAGATAATGCATCATCTGCATTTTCGTGTGCGATGATGTCCCGGTGAACCCCCGTTCCCACCTCTACGTCCCCGCCGACCAGCCGCGCTTCCTGCGCAGCGCAGCACGGTCGTCAGCCGACGCGCTGATCCTCGACCTCGAAGACGCGGTCGCCCCGGCCAACAAAGACACCGCCAGGTCGGCCGCCGCCGACTTCGCCGCCACCCGCCCACCGCACGCCAGCTTCGAGCTCTGGGTACGAGTCAACGAGGGAGCCCGCGGACGAGACGACGCCGCCACCGTTCTCGCCACCGGGAACGTCGACGGAATCTGGCTACCCAAAGCCACCGTCGGCGCCGACCTCGACGCGATCGCCGCCATCGCGGCCGAGTCCGGCGCCGCCCTCGGCCTCCTCGTCGAAAGCGCCACCGGCCTCGTCGCGATCGCGGAACTAGCAGCCCACCCGGCCGTGCGATGCCTCCAACTCGGCGAGGTCGACCTCCGGGCCGACCTCGGCATGCCGCCCGACACCGGCGACCACCTGCTCGACTGGGCACGCGGACTGACGATCGCGCACGCAGCCGCGCACCGCCTGGAATGCGTCGCCCCGGTCTCCACCCGGATCACCGACCCGGACAGCTTCGCCGCCTCCAGCCGCCACCTCC
Organism: Phytohabitans flavus; assembly: GCF_011764545.1. Lineage (GTDB taxonomy): Bacteria > Actinomycetota > Actinomycetes > Mycobacteriales > Micromonosporaceae > Phytohabitans > Phytohabitans flavus. The sequence goes on from NZ_AP022870.1 coordinate 5,151,193, forward strand.
GCGACCTCGGGTTCCGCAGCCGCGCCTGCATACACCCGACCCAGGTCGCCGTCGCCAACGAGATTTTCAGCGTCGACCCGGCTCGGCTCGCCGACGCCCACGCACTGCTCGACCGCTTCGAACGGCAGCAGGCCACCGGCAACGGCGCGTTCCGCGACACAGACGGAACCATGGTAGATGCGGCGACGGTGCGCCAAGCCCGTGAACTGACTGGCCGCTGACCTCGGCCAAGGCGGCCGAATGCGCTCGCGTGGCGGCTCTCGCGCCGCCTCCGGGCTGGTCCATGTTGTGTTGCGCAGGGCAGATCGGCGCGTCAGAACTTTTCGGCGCGACGTGTCGAATTCGGCCGCTCCCGTCCGTCGGGAATGACGACAGCACCTCAGAACCAACATATGGAGTAACCATGCGTACCCTGATCGCCACCGCGTTCGTCTCACTCGACGGCGTCATCGAGGGGGCCGGCGAAGAGCCCGGCTACCGCAACACGGGCTGGACGTTTAAGGACATCGAGTTCGACGAGGCCGTATACGGGATCAAGGGCCGCGAGCAGGATGAGGCCGCAGCTGTGTTGATGGGCCGAGTCTCCTACGAGCTGTTCTCGCCGGTATGGCCGGGTATGAGCGAGTTCCCTGGCTACAACGCGATGCCGAAGTACGTCGTGTCGACCACGCTGCAGGAGAAGGACCTGGTGTCCAACTGGGGCGAGATCAGTATCCTCCGTTCGCTTGACGACGTCGCCGCGCTCAAGCAGACCGAGGGCGGGCCGATCATCATCCACGCCAGCGCCACCCTGAACCGCGACCTGTCCGACGCTCGCCTGATCGACCGCTACCACCTGCTGGTCTACCCGGTCCTGCTCGGCGCGGGCAAGCGCCTGTTCAGCGACACCGACAAGGACAAGCAGAACCTCAAGCTCACCGAGAGCGAGTCCTACGCCAACGGAGTACAGAAGCTGGTCTACGACGTCGTCCGCTGACCAGCCCCGCCGGGGTCGGCCTGTTCTGAGGCCGGCCCCGCATCCCCACACAACTAAGCCGCGAACGCCTGCAAACCCTCACCCTCCAGGCGACACAGCTCGCCGCACGCCGCGACCAAACTCCAACGCGACCTGGCACACACCCCCAGCTCGGCGAGTTCTACGCGAAGAACGCGACCCGCCAGGACGGACAACTGCCGGATCATGGAGGAGTCCGCCGGACGGCGAACGCGGTGTCCGATGCCGAGCGGATTACTGAGGCGTCAGCGCAGGATGTCGAAGCGCAGGCCGGAGGAGGCCTCGCCGCTGCCGGGCGCCTTCGTCCTGGCCTGCCAGACCGTGACGCCGGTGGCGGTGGCTAGCAGGCGGTGGCGTCTTACCAGCCGGGTGGCCTCGCGGGGTACCTCCTCGTCGGCGATCTGGGCGGTTTGCGGCACCAGCGTGCCGCGTACACCGGCGTCGCTGACGCCGGTGGCACCCTCCGGTGCGGTCGCCCGGGCCAGTAGTGCGCGGTCGTCGGGCCCGGTGGTGCTGACCAGTGGGTACCAGTAGTCGGGCAGCGGGGTGCCGAGCCGGTAGTCGACCCGGTCGACGCGGGTGGGGTCGAAGGCCGGTTCTCCGGGCGGGCGCAGTCGCAGGTAGCGCTGGTAGCGGTCGACGTGCTCGCCGTCCCGGTCTACGGTCGCCAGCTCTACCACCCAGGCGAGGTTGGCGAGTTCGTCGCGGACGACGAGCGTGTCCTCGATCGCCTCGCCCTCCAGCGGTCGCGGGTTCGGTGGCACGAGCAGCCGCAGCCCGGCGCCGCTGCCGGTCAGTTCCCACAGCCGCCACGGGCCGGCGCCTCCGTCGGCGACGGCGGCTGCCGGAACATCGGTCACCGTGCCGAACGTGTCCACCACCCGCAGCGTGGTCACCGCGGTCAGCCCGGGGCGACGCTGAGCGGGACCATGAACCAGTCGTTGCTGTACAGCTGGGCGAAGGAGGCCAGGGCGGCACCGGCCGGGTCGGTGGCGCGCAACGCGTCGAGGTTGACGTCGCCGTCCTCCAGTTCCCAGAACCGGGGCCGGGGCATGCCCGGGTAGCTGACCGGGGCAGGCCGGACCGTCACCGGCGTGCCGCCTGTGAGGGTCCCGGTGGGCGCGGGGCCGCTGTCGAAGGTGTACCAGTCGACGCCACCGCCGTGGTACTCGTCGGCGACCAGCTCCACCGGGCCGCGTGACAGCGGGGCGGAGAGCCGGAAGCGGTACTCCAGCCGCTGGCCGTCCCACGCCGCCGGTGCGCCCGCGCCGGCCGCGGGGCGCACCCGGGTCCGCAGCCAGCGCAGCCAAGCCCGGCAGGCCCGCTCGACGCCGGGCCGCAGTCCAACGTCGAGCCCGGCGATGGCGGGGAGGCTGCCCGTGTCTCCGGCGGCGCCGAGGTGAGGGAGCAGGAACCGGTAGAGCTGGCGGGGGTCGGGGATCCGCCGCAGGTACAGGCTCAGCTTCGGACCGGCGTCGGCGGGCTCGAATGGGAACGCGTCGTTGAGCACGGTCCGGGCGGCCGTTACGGCCTCGTCGCGCAGGCGTCGTCCAAAGTCGACACCGAGTTCGGCCAGCGGCAGGTAGCCGAGTTCCTCGACGGTCGGCAGGGGTTCCGGCTCCACCGCGGGCTCCACCGCGGCGAGCGGGGCCTGGCCGCCGGCGGGTCGCAGCGACGCGGTCTCGTGGGCGATGGTGACCTGGACGGGGGTGCCGGCGTCGTCGGCCACGAACTCGCGGGTCTGCCACTGCCGGGCGAGCATCCACAGTGGATCGCGGGCCGGGGCGGCGAGCGAGTCGCGCTGGTCGTCCGGCGTCACCGCGACGGATTCGGGGGTCAAGCGCACGGCTGTTGTCCCTTCCCGGGGCGCCTCACGGGGTGCCGCCGACGACGATCTCGATGCCCGGCCGGCGTTCCGCCGGCGTGGCGCGGTCCCGGGCCATGGCCAAGGTGGATGTGAGTACCTCCACGAGCGTGTCGAGGTCCCACGTCGGAGCTTGCGGGTCGGGATGGACGGCGACCAGGATGGCCTGCGGGGGCGATGCGTCCGGCTGGTCGTAGTGGAAGGCGACCGCGCTGTCGTGCGCGGCGGCCGGCACCGCCTGGTTCCAGCTGTCCACCATCAGCCCGGCGACCCGATTGGGCAGCTGCGTGCCGTATCCGGACTGGACCACGAAGCCGACCGCGCCGACGCTCGGTGTCGCCGCGCCGCCGATCCAGATGCCCGGGTCGGCGTGCGGGAGCTGAGCGACGCGGGGGTCGAGCTCCTCTCCGGTGCCCAGCGTCTCGGCCAGGTCGTGGACGGTCAGCAGGGCGCGGACCGCGGGGCGTACCAACGCGTGGTCGGCCAGCCACGCCCGCACCGCGGCGGGCGCGGCTCCCTGCAGCCGCGACGGCCATTGGCCCAGGTCGTCGCGGAGCCCGCCGGCCGGCGCGGCGATCGGGACGAGTACCGGGATCCGCTGTCCGCACAGCTCCTCGGCCCGGGCCCGGGCGCGGGCCAGGGTGCCGGCGGGGTCGGCCGGGTCGTTCTGGAACGGGATCGCGGCGAGCCGTGGTCGCAGCCCGGCCGCCGCCGCGGCGGCGAGCTCCCGGAGCAGGGGCATGTCGCGGGCGCTGGCCGGGTCGGTGGGCGGCAGCGCCTCTGGGACGCCGAGCGCCGCCGCCTCCAGCAGCCGCGCGGTGAGCAGCCGCGCCTCCCGGGCCGGCTGGTCCAGGCTGGTGACCAGGTCGGCCACCCAGGTTTCGGCGGCGAGTACCCGGTCGACGAGCGCGCCGACCGCGTCCGGCGCGGGTGGTTCCGCGGTGGCGCTGGCCGGGTGTCTCAGGTCGTCGGCGGCCAGCGCCCGGGACGCCGCGATCAGCCGCCCGAGTGCGGTGGCGGCGACGAGCAGGTCGCTGAGCGTGGGCTCCGGGCCCGGCGGCGGGTCTTGGACGACGAGCCGGCCGGCTGGTACCGGCCCGGCCGCCGCCCAGTGGGCGCGGGCCAGCCGGTCGAGGCGGGTGTGCAGCTCGGCGCTGCTGGCGGCGGCGCGTACCCAGTCCAGCGGGTCGAGGTCGAGCGCGGCGACGTAGGTGGTCAGCGGCTCGGCGACGTCGGCCCCGTCGGCATCCACCAGGCGCAGCCGCACCCTCACCGTCTCCGGGTCGGGCAGCAGCCGGCTGGCCCAGGCGGCGGTCAGCGGGTCGAGCTGGGCGGCGAGCCCGGGGAACGCGGTCCAGGTCGGTGTCCGCGCCGGATCCCATATGGACAGTACTCGGTGGACGGCGTCGTGGCCCGGCCGAGGCGTGCGGATCACCTCGAACTCGTCGGGCACCCGGCCCTCGGCGGCGACTGCGAGCGAGGCGCCGGCCCGTACCGCGTTGCCCTGCACGAGCTGGTGCACGCCCTCGGCGGCGACGAGGTCAGCGACCGCATCGACCCGTTCCTCCAGCCGGTCCAGGACGCTCCGCAAGCGGCCGAACTCCTCTGTGGACACGACCGGCAGCGCCAGCTCGGGGTCCAGGATGTCGCCGGGCGTGGCCGGGAACGGCACCGTCGTGTGGTCCCAGACCGGGGTAGCGGCGGACGTGGCGGTGAGGTACCGCTCGCGCAGGGCCAGACCGTCCACAGTGGCGGTCAGCATCGTCGAGGTGGAAGCGTCGGCCAGCAGCTCGCCGAGCGCGTCGCTCAGCGCCCGGGTGGCGCCGTCGAGTGCCGCCTGCGCGGCGACCACCTCGTTGGCGGCGTACCGGGCGGCGGCCGTAGCCGCGCCGTCGGCGGCCTGCTGCGCGGTCGTGGCGGCCGCCTGTGCCTGGGCGAGCGCCCGGGCCGCCTCGGTCCGCTCCGCGAGCGCCGCGGCGGCGGGGTCGCGGCTGAGCACGCCGGTGAGGTGTGCCCGCCGGTCCTGTGCCGCGCGCAGTTCGGCCGCCTTGGCCGCCCGCTCCTGGGTCCAGGCCAGTAGCGCGTCGGTTCCCTCGGGCTCGACCACGTACGTGTTGTAGCTGCGCATCGACGCCGCCTCCCTCAGGGGACCTGGATTGTGTAGTAGGACCGCCGGGCGGCCGGGCGCCGCGCGTCGATCGCTGCGAGCTCGCCCTGCAGCCGCGGGATAGCGGTGTCCAGTGTGGACGCCTCGGCGGGCATGCCGGCGTACGGTGCGGCCGCGGCCTCGGCCCGGGCGGACCGCTCGCCGGCGACCCGGACCTGCTCCTGTCTCTCCGTCACGGTGGTCGCGAGGGCCGCCGCGGACTGCTGGAGCTCGGCCAGCCGGGCCTGCGCCGCGCGCAGGTCGGCCTGCCGGGCACGGCGCGCCTCCTCCCACTGCTCCAGCGCGGTACCGGCGCGGAACCGGGTCAGCTTGCGGAACGCGCCCAGGTAGGCCTGGAGGCCGGCGTCGGCGAGGTCCCGTTCGAACAGGTACCCGAACACCGCGGCCAGCGGCTGGCCGGCGCGGACCGCGTCGAGCACCCACTGCGCGGCCCGTACCCGGCTGGAGGAGAGGTCGACGGCCATCGACCGCGTGGTGGACTGGGCGGCCCGCTGGGCGAGGTACGCCGAGCGGAGCACCGCCGCGGTGGCCGCGTGCCCGAGTGAGGGCGCGTGCACGTGGCCGGTGCTGCGCGGCGCGGTCCGGGGCGCCACGTCGGTGAGCCACCCGTACGCGCCGACGACGACCGGGGTGGACGGCTGCTGGCGCTGGGCGAGCAGCCGCTCGGTGGCGGCACCGGTGGCCCAGGCGTCGAACCGGTGCGCGGCCGCGTCGAGGAACTCACCGAAAAGCCGGGCGAGGTCATCGCGGGTCGCCCCGGCGAGCAGCCGCAGGGCGTTGTCCACACTGGACAGCTCGGACGCCGCCGCGGCACGCTTGGCCGCCACAGCGACCTTCGCGAGCAGGGTGTCCGGCAGCTGCCCGCCGATCCCGGTCAGGGCCGCCTGCGCCGTGCCGGCCACCAGGGGTAGGTAGACCGCCGCCGAGTGCGGGCCGTCGGCGGTGCCGACGAGGCCGTCGAGCCCGGTGTACCCGGCGCCGGCGGCCGCCCACCGTACCGGGGAAGCGGCTTCCAGGAGCGGTGTGAGGTCGGTGCCGGTGATCTGGCGCGGGTCGCCGGTGCCGCCGCGCGGTGCCGGCGGCGCGGCGGGGTCGGTGGCGGTAACCGGGCCCACGGCGGCTCCCCAGGCGCGCATCCACGCCGCGACGCCGGCCCCGTTCTCGCCGGTACGTGCCACCCACCGGGACGGCGCGGTCGCCGGCAGCACGCCGTACGGCTGGCGGCCGACCCGCAGCGCCGGCGCCGGGCCACCCGGGTGCAACAGCCGCCAGGCGGTCTGGGTCGCCGCGCGGGCGCCCCCGGTGGCGGTGCCCGAGAGGGCCAGTCCGGCGAGCAGCCGGGCCGCGTCCACGCCACCCGCGCGCGGCGCCGCCCCGCCAGACAGCGCGGCGAGCGCGGCAGCGGGCAGGCCGAGCAGGCCGGCGACCTGCGCGCCACCGGTACCGGCCGCCGGCGCCGGCGGCTCCACGGCGGCCGCGTCACGCAGTACCCCCGCGATCTGCCGCTGCCGTTCCGGGCTGAAGGCGGCCCGCACGCCGCCGCTGTTGTTCGTCGGTGTGCCGTCGGCCAGCACCTCGACCCCGGCACTGAACGCCTGGCCGCGCAGCAGCTCGGCGAGCGGCCCGGCGGCGTCGCCGGTCCGGACACCCACGACGACGAGCTGCTCGATCGGCGGGGCGCCGGGCGGCACCGCGAGGCTGACCGCCAGGCCGGCGGCGCGGGCGGCGTTGAGGTCGCCAAGCCATGCCGACCCGGGCGCCGACGGGTCGAAGCCGCCGCACTCGGGAGCGCCGGTGACGTTCTCGGTCCATATGACGTATCGCGCCGGCCCGCCGGCGGGGGCGAGGTTGACCGGCTCCCGCCCGGACAGGGCGATGACCGCGAACCGGTCCGGCAGCAGCTTGGCCCGGGGCGGAGCCGGCCAGGGGTTGGTCCGCGCCCCGGGGAGGGCCGTCCGGGCTTGGCGGCCTGGACGATCCACGCGGCGCGCTGCGGGCCGAAGCGGCCTACCAGCTGCTCCCATGTCTGGTCGGCGTCCGCGGTCAGCGTGCCGGCGCGTACGGCCCAGTAGTGCGCGCCCCAGGTGCTCTCGTCGGCGGTCAGGGTCGGGTCGTGCGCGTCGACCGAGAGCGCGTCGGGGTAGATGCGCACGTGCAGGGTGCCGCCGGCCCACTTCGTCTCCAGCCGCAGCGGCAGCAGTACCAGCGGGGTCGCGGAGCGGTGACCGCCGATGAGCCGGGCGGCCGCGGTCGCGCGGGACTCGGTGTAGTCGGCCAGCAGCCCGGTCGCCTCGTCGATCTGGGCGGACGTGGCGTCCATGCTGTACCGCACCGAGCTGTACGCCTGCGCCCGAGGTGCGACGCCGTTGACCACTACCTCCAAGCGGCGTACCCACTCGGCGAGCGTCGCGACCTGGGACTGGGCCGCGACGAGGTTGGCCGACGCGGCGGCGTGCTGGGTGGCGAGGTCGTCGCGGCGGGCCTCCCACTCCGCGAGCGCGCGCTGGAAAGCTTCGATCTCGGCTTGAGAGGGGCCGCCCTCGTAGTCCTGGGGGCGCATCAGACGCCGACCTCCTGGTGTTCGGCGATCTGCTGGGCCAGCCCGTTGAGGATCGCCTGGCGGGTGTCGCGCACAGCCGTGGCCTGGACCAGCACGGCTCGCAGGGCGGCCAGCTGGTTGGTCAGATGGTTGCGGGCGTTGTCGAGGTTGTCGGTGCGTTCGCTCACCGGTCGCGTGCGCTGCTGCCGCGACTCGGTCACGACGGTCTCCAGGACGGCGCGGATGGCGGCGGTCGCCGGCCAGCCCGCCGCGTACTGCCACTCCGCCATCTCCCGGCGGATCAGCTCGACCTCGTCGACCGCCAAGTCCTGCGCGGCCAGCAGCGTGCCCTTGGTCGTCAGGTGCGCGCCCAACTGGACGCGCAGGTTGAACCGGCGCCGGCGGGTGGCGAGCAGGTCGGCGAGCTCCGCCTCGGCCGCGGGGCGCAGGACCGCCGTATCCAGCGGCTCGGCCACCAGGCGGGCGGCGCGGGCGTCCAGGGCCGCGTATTCCGCCATGATCCCCTCGACGACCAGGCGCGCGGCAGTGATCCCACCCTCCGAGGCGTCGGCGCGCTGCTGCGCGGTGACCACGTTGGCCTTCGCCTCGTCCACCCGCGATTTGGCCTGCTGTACCGCGGCGTTGGCGGCGTTGAGGTTGCCCGCGGCGGTATCCCGGGCGGCCCGGGCGTTGTTGAGCGCGGTGTTGGCCGCGTCGAGGACCGCCTGCTTCGCCGCGAGGACGGCCTGCAGGTCGTCCATCTGGTTCTTCCATCGGGCCCAGGCTGGGTTCGGCTTGCCGGTTTGCGTCTCCCGCGGCGGTTCGTTGCCGCCGTGCTCGACCACCGCCTCGTACGCCGCGTCGCGTGGCGGTATCGTCGCGTCCCGCTCGGCGGTCCGCTGGCCCAGCACCTGCTGAGCGGCGTTGAGGGCGACGGTGGCCGACACCGCGCCGGAGATGGCCTGGCTGTGCGCGCTCTCCAGCGGCGGGACGAGGGCGGCGAGCCGGGTGACCTCGGCCCGCAGCCCGTCCCGCGTGGCGATGGCCTGGTTGAGGCTCTGCTGCGCGGCCGCCATCCGCTGGTCGATCATGGCACGTAGGTATGCGAACACGCGATCCCTCAATCCTGTGCGGTCGACGAGAGCTGCGGTTCGAGCCACAGCGCGATGGGCAGGCGTACCCGGAAGGCGGGCTGCTGGACGATGACCGCGACGTTCGCGGAGTCCAGCGCCCAGACGGCGCTCGCCGCACCCGGCGCGAGCGTCCGGGCCAGGCCGGCGAGCGGCCCGGGCACCGGCATGTGCAGCTGGCCGGCCAGGTGCGGGTGGGACCAATCGAGGTCGCTCCAGTGGTGCAGCGGGGCGGGCCCCTCCGGTGGCGGGTCGTCGCAGCCGAAGCGGGCGTGCGCCGCCGCCTCCTCCACTACGACGTGCCATGCCTGGCCGGGGATGGCCGCCTGTTCCGGGGTGAGGGCGAAGCCGAGGAACGTGCTGCCGGTGCCGATAGCGCCCGACAGGTACGGCATCAGCCGCTCCTCGCCGCCGTCGCCCCGGGCGCGTGACAGGTACAGGGCCGCGGTGGGGAACCGCCGTAGCAGCGCGCCCTTCACCAGCAGAACCAGGTGGTCCGCGCCGGAGCCGTGGCCGCCCAGCTCGTCATCGGCGTCCCAGCTCGCGATCGGCGGTACCGCGGTGAGGTCCGACCCGCCGGCCCAGAACCGGCTGAAGAACGTGGCGGTCTGGTCGAGCGGAAACCGGCGCCAGACCAGCTCCCGGGCCAGGGCGTGGTTGAGGCCGACCAGGAAGCTCTCCACGAACGCGGTGTTCGTCCGTACAAGTAGGACGGTGTCGTCGGGCAGGTCGCCGGCGGCTGGCAGCAGCCACTCCTCGGCCACGGCCCGCAGCAGCGTGTACGCCGGCTCGTCGAACCGGGGCGCGAACAGCCGCTCCGGCGCCGCCGCGGCCGCCGCCCGGGCGGAAGCCGCCACGCCCGCGAGTTCGGCGCGGGTGAGCGCGGCTCCGCCGCCGTGCCGCCCGGCGACCGCGCCGGTGACCAGGTCGGCCAGCTCCGGGTCGGCCCGGCCGGGCGCGCCGAGGCCGGCGTCGCGTAGCTGCCGCCAGGCCCGGTCGGCCAGCTCCTCCTGGTGCACCGCGACCGCCCAGGAGGCCAGCCCGGCGGCGGTACGCCGGCGCGGGTCGGTGTTGAGCTCGGTGAGCCAGCCCGCGCTGTCCGGTGCCAGCGCTGCGATCCCGCCCTGGTAGTCCTGACCGTAGAGCGGCGGGCGCAGCTCGACGCCGGACCCGGACCGGCTGACCGCCGTCCGCAGCGAGCCGGCGAGCCCGCCGTCGCCGGCCGGCGGCTCGGCCGTCCCGATCGGGCGTAGCGCCCCCTGCATGAGCGTGGTCGCGTCGGGGTCGTCCGCGGCCGCGCCCCAGCCCGGCGCGCCGACACCGATCTCCCGCCCGGCCAGCGAGGCCGGCGCCGGCCGCGGCCGCAGCCGGCGGACCAGCGCCTCGAAGCTGCCTTCGGCGCCGGTCTGGAAGCTCCAGGAGTAGTACACCGGCAGCTCGACCGAGCCGGTGCCGCCCCAGGCCGGCGCGAGCGGGTCCGCGCCCGCGTCGCCGCCGACGCCGGCGACCCGGCCGGCGGCGAAGGTAGGCGTCAGGCAGGCCAGGTACCGCACGCCGGCCTCGAGCCGGCGCGGGCAGACCAGCCGGGACAGGGTACGCGCCGGGTCGCCGGCCGCCGCCTCGACGGGTTCGGCCGGATCGTGGGTCACCTGCACGTGCGCCCAGGCCCACAGCTGCTCCGGGGTGGGCAGTTCCGCGGCCGGGCACCGCAGCACGGGCAGCCCGTCCCCGGCGGCGGCCCGCAGGGTCGCGCGGCTGGCGGGCACGACCACGAGCGCCAGCCAGGGCTGCAGCCGCCGCTGCTGCCGGGGCGTGCCCGGGTGCTCCGGATCGGGCAGCGCCTGCCCCTGCGGCGGGAACGGGGTGAACCGCCACGGCAGGTCCGGGCTCGCCAGCTCCACGTACGGGAAGTAAGACGGCTCGAAGTCGGGGCAGCCGTCGAACGGCTCGGTCCGCAGCACCTCCCGCGCGTCCAGGCCGATCACATCGCCGGGCCCGGCGACCGATACCGGCACCTCCAGGCTCCCCAGTGCCGGCTCCCCGCGCAGCCGTACCGTCGCCGGCACCGCCGCCCGCGCCGCACCCGCGACCGGCCGCTCGGTGAGCGCCGCGGCGAAGCCGGCGCGATACCAGGGCAGGAAGGTCCTGACCACCCCACTCACGCGCGTACCCCCGTTTCAAGATCCACGATGTTCAGCGTCTCCATCACCACGTCGCTACGTACCGCCCGGTCGAACGGCGCCTCGACCGCGGTCGCCGGAGCCAGCGAAACCCCGGCTGGCAGTGACGCGAAGCTCGGCGCGCTGAGCTTCTGGTCCGCGCTCAGCTCCGTGAACTGCGCCGGCGCGAAGTGCGCGGTCAGCGGCTCCACCGCCACGCCGGGGCCGGTCTCGACGTCGACGTGGTAGCGCTTCGTGCCGCCCTTGGGCAGCAGTGCGCCGACCCGGCTGACCGCCGTGGCCAGCGGCACCACCTTCTGCCGTACGGAGACCACGGCCAGCGGGTGCACCACGAGGTCGTCGTGCGCGGCGAGCGTCACGCCCGCCGGCACCCGGGGCGGCAACGCGGCGGACCAGCTCGCCGGGCGGCAGATCTCCTGCCACACCAGGCCGGCCACGTCCACCCGTTCCAGCGCGGGGGTGGGCCGGGTGTACCGACCGTGAGGTTGACGCTGACGTCGACGCTGAACCACAGCACCTGCACGGTCAGCACCCCGGCGACCCGCCACGGCTGCGGGCCGGTCACGTCCACCGCGAGCCGCGCGGCCACCAGCGTCCCTGTCGGCCCGAATACCCGTACCCAGGCCAGGAAGCTCAGGTCGACGCCGAACGGCGCCCACCGCATCAGCGCGTCGAAGGCACCGCCGCCGTCGAGGCCGAACCCGCCCGCCTCGGCGCGCAGGCTCACCCGCGCCCCCATCTGGATGGTGTTGGCGGTCAACGCGAGGTAGCTCTCGAAGCGGATCCGCGGGTTGTCGCTGCCAGAGAGGCTGATCGTGAGCCGTTCCAGGCGGCGCAGTCCGGCCGGCGGCTCGAACCGGGGGTGGAAGCCGCCGATCGAGACCAGGAACGTGGGCTCGTCGCCGAAGTTGAGGCGTACTGCCATCTCGCCGGACAGGGCGAACGAGGCCAGCCGCGAGTGGTGCAGGGCGGCGTCGAGGGCCAGTTCGCGGCGGGTCAGGTCGAGGCTGCCGATCGCGTCGACGTACAGCTCGACGACGGGCTTGTGGGCGTCGGGCAGGACTACGGAGATCGCGGCGAGCAGGACCGCCCGGATCGGCTGCGGCAGTTCCAGCAGCAGCGCCAACCGGATCTTCACGATCGGTGGGCTGCCCCAGGAGATCTCCGCGAGCGGGCCGACCAGCAGCCGGTCGGGCGCCTGTGGAAAGAACCGGTCGAGGGTGTCGACGATCCGATCCGCGTTCCGCACCGGGTCGTCGGCGAACAGCAGCGAGTCCAGCACACCGCCGCTCAGCCCGGCGCGGATCGCGTCGGCGTCGATCGTGCGGTTGAGCGCGACGAGGCCGCCGATCCCGGTAAGGGTGAAGCCCATGCCCAGCGGGATGGGTGTGAACCCGGCGGCGGTGATGACCAGCAGCAGCGCGAAGCCTGGACCGCCGTCGGGGCGCTTGGTGTTGATGATGCCGATCGCCTTGACCGCGACGGTCTCCACGATGGTCAGCTCGAACACGCCCGAGTACCGGCCGGCTACCGGGTCGAGCGACAGGAAGCCGCCGCCGCGGACCGCGGGTAGGTCGATGGCGAGGCCGATACCTTCCGGCGGCTGCGGGCCGAGCGCGAGCCGGGCCGGGCCCAGGTTGCCACCCTCGGGTGGGAAGTCCAGGTCCAGGCGCGCGCCCATGCGGTCCACAGAGACCGAGAACGGGCCGAGCGTCACCGCCACGGAGGCGCTGACCGAGGCATGGATCGCTCCGCCGTCCGGGACGAGTCCGAAGTGGACGGACTTGAAGGTGACCGGGCCCGGCGTCGCGCCGACCGGCATCGTGGCGTCCAGCCCGGCCCCGCCCCGCACGTGCAGCCCGGTCTCGGAGGACCAGCTCAGCGCCAGGTCGAAGGGGACCCGCCAGCCCTCGGGCGGGAGTATCTCGGCGAGGAAGCCGTCACCGCCCGCCCCACCCACCGCCAGCGAGCCGCCCTCGATGCCGGCGGCCACCTCGACCCCGTCCGGCGTGCCGATCAGCTCCAGGAACACGCTCGACGCGGTCACCGACACGAGGCCGGCCGAGACGAGCGTGACGGCGTCCTCGTCCGGGCCCGGCTTGCGTCGCAGGCGCAGCCCCACCCTGGTGTCCTCGCCGGGTACCGGGCCGGTCCCGGTGAGCGCGAACGAGCCGGGACGCACCAAGAACACCGGGCCACCGGCGAGCTGCGCGACGCCGACGACCTCCAGGTCGACACGGTCGGACAGGGGGACGGTTGCCGCGACGCCGCCCTCGGCGTAGGGCTGCAGGGCCAGGCCACTGTCCGCGGCGGCCAGCGCGGTCGGGCCGGCCTGGGCCAGGATCAGGCCAGCCTCGGCCCACGCGTCGACCGCCGGGTCGTCGGTGTCGTTGTCCCACCACACGGGTACGCGCAGCGCCATCGGCGGGTCGGTCGGCGCACCCGCCGGCCACAGTACCGGCAGCACAGCACTGTCCACATCGGTCACGTCCGCAGGCACGCCGGCCGCGAGGGCCACCGACTGGGCACGCACCAGTAGCAGGTTGGCGCCGAAAGCAGCCGTCGCCCACCCGTACCCGTCGCGCAGCGGGCCCACCGGGTCGCCGAGCATGCCGGCCAGCCGGTCCCACCGCACCTCCGCCCGCCGGTAGTCGATGTCCCGCGCGTCCGGGTCGCCGCCGCCGGCCGGCACGTGCCGGTAGTCGACAAGTCCGATGAGGACACTCAGGCCGTGGATCGCGCCATGGTGGTTGACCAGGTACGTCGCGACGAGCTGGTCGAACACCTCGGCGGTGAACGTGGGCGTAAGCCGGTCGGCCAGCACGGCAAGGGCGGCCGGCAGGTCGCGGACGGCGGCGGTCGCGGCGGGTACCTTCGCCACGACCGCCGCGAGGTCGTCCTCGCTGCTCTCGGGAAGTGCGGTCAGGTCGCTCACCAGGTCGGCGAGCTCGGCCAGGACGTCGCGCGTCGCGCCGAGCCCGGCGAACACCTGCGCCAACTCGGCGTCGTCGAGCCGGTACCCGAAGGTCCGCAGAAACCCGTCCAGGCCGGCCGGCGTGGCCAGCGCCCGGCCGACCGGGTCGAGCAGCCGGGCCAGCTCGAGCGTGAGCAGCCGTACAGTGTCGGTGCCATTCATCGTCGTGTCCCCGTCCGCTACAGAAGGTGGGTGGTGTGCTCGACGAAAAAGTCACCCCAGTCGAACGTCTCCAGGTCGAAGCCCGGCATCTCGTCCAGCCCGTCCAGGTAGGTTTCGAGCTCGGCGCGGCTGGTGTCCGGCGTCCAGGTGTCCACCCGCTTCGACGTCTTCTTGGTGAACGCGTCCCAGTAGTCCAGGATCGCCGCCCTGCCCATCGGGAACGTGCTGAACGCGCGGTCCATCTCCCAGTGCGCGACGGTGTAGCGGACCAGGTTGTAGCGGGCGTAGTAGGTGGGCCGAGGGTCGGCGACGCTCCACCGCCGGTAGTTCGCCGCCGACTCGTCCTCCGGCTCGTTCTGCCACTTGATCCGCCCCTTGATGCGGGCGATCTCCGCGACGTCGGTGAGCAGCAGGTTGATCTCGGAGTCGGCGTATCCGTCCAGCGACCGCCCGTTGATGTTGGCCGAGCCGATGAACAGCGCCTCGTCGTCGACGAGCATCAGCTTCGTGTGGATGTACGGCCGGGCGGACCGCTTGCCCCGGCGGCGCGGCATCCAGATCCGGACCCGGGGGTGTTTCACCAGCTCGGCCAGGCACCTGTTCTGCATGAGCAGCGTCACCTTGTTGAACGGGTCGATGCTGAGGCCGAGGCGCCGCGCCTGGTCCAGCATCGCGGTCCGCTTCGCCGGGTCGGTGGTCGCGGCGTAGGTGTCGCGCAGCGCCGGCAGGTCGGACCGGGTGCCGATCTCCTCCGAGTACGACGGCAGCACGATCGTGACCCGCAGTTGCGCCTCGTCCGAAAGTTGTTCGACCAAAGCCTCGGCGAACCCGGGATGGCGGAAGTACTGGTTCTCGATGTAAAGCCACTGTTCGGCGTCGCCGAGCAGGTCGAGGTAGCTGGTCTTGATCTCGGCCTGCCAGTGGCGGGCAGCCATGTGGATCGGGATCCACGTGGCCCCCTGCACCTCCACCCGGTACGGCAGCGTGCGCCGGGTGGTGATGGCGGCCGCCTGCGGATGGTTCTCCTTTACGAACACGTCGTCCGCATCGAGCGTGTCCGATGTGGATACACCGAACGAGACGACCTTCGCCAGTTGGTCGACCTCGAAGTTCCACCGCTCGACGAAGTTGTCCACCAGGCCGAGCGCCATGTCGCTGCGGACCCGCAGGCAGCCGTCATGCCACATCGTGCCGCCGCCGGCCACGCTCCCAGCCAGGTCCATCCCGCAGTACCCGGTCAGCGTCTGCCCGCCGTTGCGCTTGCCAGCCACGATGAACGTCTTCTGATGGTGCGAGCCCATCGTGAACTGCGTGAGGTTGCGGTAGCCGCCGGGCGGTGGCGAGGTGAACTGCCGCTCCCAGAACCGCTGCATCCGGTCCATCAGGGACGGCGGGATGATGGTGTCCGGCCTGCCCAAGGGGATCAGGCGGCCGGCGCCGCTCGCCGTCCGAAGGAAGTAGCCGGGGTCGTACTCAAGGTTGACGGCGATGATGATTTTGAGACGCTGTGCTGCCACAGTCTCACCGCCGATGCGCGCCGCCACCCGCTTCCAAAACGCCTCCACCTGCCCGTACAGGCGGGGTGCGGGACCGGTCACATTGGAGTTCCACAGGATGTGGCAGCTGGACTCCGGCTGCTTGAGCGCCTCGACGATGAGGTCCTCCAGGCGGTGCCCCTTGCGCAGTTCGATGCCGGTCGAGATGTACCAGCCGGCGATGAACAGTTTGGGGGCGGTCAGCCCTTTCATCGACTCGAGCAGATCCGGAAAGTACTCGTCGGCGTCGTAGAGAAGCTCGATCGGCCGCGTGTGTAGAGCTGGGTCGAAGGGCCGAAACTTGGGCATGCCAGGACCTCCAACCAGTTGCTACCCAGGGTTCGGCGAGCTGACCGTCCACAGTCAACCCGCAAGATCGAGATCAAGAAGCTAGCACCTGACGGACGTGAGTTTCCGTCACCTTTTTGACTGGCCGGGCTGACAACCATTTTCGGCTGCCAAGTATTGCCTGGTCACGCGCCGATCAGCATGCCGTCCAGGCCGGGGGCCGACCCGAAACGGTGTCGCACGTGGACAGTCCACTCGCCAACCAACATGCTGCGAGGCTACGAGTGAACCGGCTCCCCAGTCGTCAGCACCGAGGCGCGGGCCGGTCCGCCACGCTGCGGACAGAAGGTCCACCACACGGCTGAGCCGGAAATCACCTTCGACGTGTCCGGCCTGCCCCGCCGCCCCACCCTCGTTCCGGGAGCAGCAGATGGCCGCCCCGGCGGGTGGCGGCGACCGGACGCGCCTGGTCGCCCAGCACCAGGACGGGCGCTTCCTGGTCCGGCTGGCGCCTGGTCAACAGCTGTTGCATCCACAGTAGAGGGTCCGAGGCAAAGGACCGATGGGATCGGCTGAATTTGTTCGGGCTCGGTTCCAACAACGCGCTCTACATCACCCGGCAGACCGCGCCGGGCAGCGACACCTGACCGGCTGGTAGGGCCTCGGCGGGACGTGGACGAGCCCACCGCAGACGGTCGGGTTCTACTGGCACACGTTCTACTACATCTTCGTCTTCGCCACCGGGACCGACGGCAACGTCTACATCTACAACCGGATCGAGGATCCGGACGCCAACAACCGCACGCGGCCGGTGAACCCCAGGACATCCGCGGGAAGCTGAGCTGGCACCGTCAAGGGCGGCCGCGCCGGTGACCGGGCCGGCCGCACCTCGTCGGCAAGGATCACCTGCTGCAACTCCCGCGGATGCAGCCGGGTGCCTTCACCTTGATCACCAAGGTCATGTACGGGGAGAGCCCCCGCACCCGGCCGAGGACACAGTGATGCGGCAGGCCGGGCAAGTGCTCGACCAGGCCTCGGGCAGGGTTCAGCCAGGCCTGTACGACCTAGCGTTGGACAACGGGCCGCAGACCTGATCATGCATGCCGCAGGCACAGCGAGCCCGGTCGGCCCCTGGGGTGTGTCTATCGATCATGAGAGCCAGATGGCGGCGATGAGGACCAGGCCCGCACGGTAGGCCGCCGCGTTCGGCGGCCTCTCACATGGCCTGGACCGACCAGCGTGATCTCGACAGTGCTCGCGCCCGAGGGCAGCCGGCCGGAACCGGCGTGGCCCAACAGATCAGCAACCGAGCCTTGCCGCACTGGACCCGGCGATGGAGGACGAGGTCGCCCCTGCGTGAAAGCCGTTCCTCCCGGTCGTGCTGGCCAACCTCGAAGAAAAATTGTCGAGGGATGTCCAGAATGAAGGTGGCGGCTCCGACCAGGGGCACGCGCCCGCCTTAGGGCGCCGGAGCCAGGGAGATCCGATGAAGTACATGATCATGATGTTTGGTGGGTTGGGTGCCTCACTGGAGGGCCGATCGCCAGAGTGGGTCAAGGGCCTGCACGAGCTGATGATGACGATGGACGCCGAGCTCAAAGACACCGGCGAGATAGTGGCCTCGCACAAGCTGATGGACCCGGAACGGGCCACGACCGTCCGCTTTCAGAGTGGGGCGCCGGTGCCGACCGACGGGCCGTTCGCGGAGATCAAGGAGTCGCTGGCCGGGTACTGGATCCTTGATGTGAGCGAGGAGCGGGCCCTGGAGATCGCGTCGCGGGTGGTGGCCTACACCGAGTACCCGATGGAGGTCCGGCGGATCATGGAAGGGTGATCGGCGGGGATGGCATCGAGGACCTGCTGCGCGACCTCGCGCCGCGGGTCCTCGGCACGCTGGTGCGGCGATACGGCCAGTTCGACGCGTGCGAGGACGCGATCCAGGAGGCGCTGCTCGCGGCCGCCCAGCAGTGGCCGGCAGAGGGCGTGCCCGAGCAGCCGCGCGCCTGGCTGCTGACGGTCGCGACAAGAACACTCGTGGACCACTGGCGGGCGGACAGCGCCCGCCGCGAGCGGGAGGTCGTGGTCGCCACCGACCCCGCCCTCCAATCACACGCCCAGGGGGACGCCGACGACACCCTTACGCTGCTGTTCCTGTGCTGCCACCCCGCGCTCTCGCCGCCCTCGCAGCTCGCGCTGACCCTGCGCGCGGTCGGCGGGCTCACCACCGTGGAGATCGCGGCCGCGTTCCTGGTGCCGGAAGGGACGATGGCCAAGCGGATCACCCGGGCCAAACGGCAGATCCGCGAGGCCGGGGCCCGGTTCACAATGCCGCCGGCGGTGGAGCACAGCGCCCGCCTCGGCGTGGTGCTGCACGTGCTGTACCTGGTCTTCAACGAGGGGTACACCGCCAGCTCCGGCCCCGGCCTGCACCGTACCGACCTGACCGCCGAGGCGATCCGGCTCGCCCGGCTGCTGCACCGGCTCCTGCCCGGTGAGGGCGAGGTGGCCGGCCTGCTCGCGCTGATGCTGCTCACCGACGCGCGCCGGGCCGCCCGCACCGGTGCCGACGGCGCGCTCGTACCCCTCGACGACCAGGACCGTTCGAAGTGGGACGGTGCCGCGATCCGGGAGGGGGTGGCGCTGCTTGCCGCCACGCTGGGCGGCGGGCCAGTCGGGCCGTACCAGCTCCAGGCCGCCATCGCCGCCGTCCACGACGAGGCGCCGAGCGCCGAGCAGACCGACTGGCCGCAGATCCTCGCCCTCTACGACGTGCTGGCGCAGGTGACGCCCGGACCGCTTGTCACGCTCAGCCGCGCGGTCGCGGTAGCGATGGTGCACGGGCCGCGCGCGGGGCTGGCCCTCGCCGGCACGCTCGACGCCGACGAGCGGATGGCACACACCCACCGGCTGGAGGCCGTCCGCGGCCACCTGCTGGAACGCGCAGGCGAACCGGCCGCCGCCCGGACCGCGTACCTGAAGGCGGCGCGGATGACCGCGAGCGAACCGGAACAGCGCTACCTCACCCTGCGCGCCGCCCACCTCCGCACCCCCGACACCTGACCTGGTGCCGCACCGAAGCCCTGCCTCGTATGCCTAACCAGCCAGTGCAGAACCGGGCCGAACGCGGCGAGCTGGTCGGCACACCAGCGCACGAACCCCGCGCTGGTGACCACGTCCTATCCCTGGGTCGTTCGGCGTGCCAGCGGTCGATGAGGGCGGGCAGTTCGCGGAACATGAAGGCGTAGAAGTCGCGCATCTCGGTGAGGCGTCCGGCGGCGGGGCTGTCCGGTCCGGCGGCTTCGATGCCCCGTTCTGCGGCTTCGAACATGGCTTGGACCATGCCGTTCTGCGTGGACATCAGGGTGGCCCACGCGCCGTCGCGCAACCGGTAGTGCTCGCGGCGGCTGCCCGGTGCCGGCACCGGCTCGATCAGCCCGACGGTGGAGAGCATCTTGATCGCGCTGGATACGGACCCTGAGCTGATCGCGAGCCGCTCGGCGATCTGCGGGGCGGTGAGGCTGCCGGTCTCGGCGAACAGGAATGCCGCCAGGACCCGGGCCGTCGCTCTCTGCAACCCGCCCTGGGTCAGTGTCAACGCCATCCGCTCGGCCGCGTCGGACGTATCCGGCAACTCCACCCCTGCCTTCCGAGATCTTGACGATATCCTAACGCCTCCGAGTCTTCAGAAATCTCTGAACATACTGATAGCTTGAAGGTATGGCTGCGGCGATCGAGCTCATCGATCTCACCAAGATGTATGGGGCCCGGCGGGGCCTGGCTGGCTTGTCCATGACCGTGCGGGTCGGGGAGGTGTTCGGCTTCCTCGGCCCGAACGGTGCGGGAAAGACGACGACGATCCGGCTGCTGC
Organism: Phytohabitans flavus; assembly: GCF_011764545.1. Lineage (GTDB taxonomy): Bacteria > Actinomycetota > Actinomycetes > Mycobacteriales > Micromonosporaceae > Phytohabitans > Phytohabitans flavus. The sequence continues at coordinate 5,170,894 of NZ_AP022870.1, forward strand.
TGGACCTGATCCGTCCCACTTCCGGCACCGTGCGTGTACTCGGGCGCGCGGCCCGGCGCGACGCGATCGAGGTGCACCGGCGAGTCGGTTACCTGCCCGGCGACTTCGCCGTCGACGGCCGGCAACGTGCTGGAGAGTGCCTGGCGTTCCTGGCCGCGCTGCGCGGCGGCGTGCCGGCTGACCGGATCCGCGAGCTGGCCGACCGTTTCGACCTGGACCTGCGGGCGCGGATCAAGAGCTTGTCGAAGGGCAACCGGCAGAAGGTCGGCCTGGTTCAAGCGTTCATGCACGATCCAGAGCTGCTGATCCTGGACGAGCCCACCTCCGGGCTCGACCCGCTCGTCCAGCAGACGTTCCTCGACCTTGTCGGGGAGGCGAAGCGGGCGGGGCGGACGGTGTTCATGTCCAGCCACATCATGAGCGAGGTCGAGGCGGTCGCCGACCGGGTCGCGATAGTCCGCGACGGGCGGCTCGTCGCCCTCGACACGGTCGCTGACCTGCGCGACCGCTCGTTCCTGCGGGTCGCCATCGGCTTCGCCGGCCCGGCGCCCGCCGCCGAGTTCGCCGCGCTGCCGGGCGTCACCGACCTGGCGGTGGACGGCTCCACGATGTCGTTCCGGCTCGACAGCAGCCCGGACTCGGTGGTCAAGGCGGCCGCCCGACACACCGTCACGAGCCTGCGCACGGAAACCCAGGACCTCGAGGACCTGTTCCACACCTTCTACACCGGCGGCGGCGACACCGCCGCTGCCGACCGCTGACGAACGGGATGACGATGACGACTTCGACTCCCTCACCCGCGACCACCGCTCCCGGCCGGGTGGCCGGCGGCAGCCTAGGCGGTGCCTTCAACGGATCGGTGTTCACGCGGACGTTGTGGGACAACCGGCGGTCCCTGCTGGTCTGGGCCGTGGCGGCCGGGCTGCTGGCACTCGTGTACGCGAGCTTCTACCCACAGGTCTCCGCCGACTCGATGGCCAACGTGCCCGAGGCGATGCGTGGGTTCGGGTTCGAGGACACCTCGACCGCCGCCGGGTATCTGCGCGGTGCGGTGTTCGGGCTCCTCGTCCCGCTGCTGGTCACGTTCTACGGCGCTGCGACCGGTGCCCGGACGATCTCCACCGACGAAGAGTCCGGATACCTCGACCTGCTCCTGGCGCACCCGATAAGCCGTACCCGCCTGCTGCTGCACCGCTACGCCGCCCTCGCCGCCGGCGCGATCCTGATCGCGGCCGCGGTCTTCGCCGCCATGCTCGCCGTGCGCAACAGTGCCGACCTGGACAGCATCGCCGTCAGCGGCTTCGCCGCCCAGACGCTCAACGTCGCCCTGCTCGGCCTGCTGTTCGGCGCGGTGGCCACCGGCATCGGCGCCGCCTTCGGCCGCTCACGCGGCGCTGTCTTCGGCAGCACGGCGGGCCTCGGTGTGCTCGCCTACGCACTGCACGGCCTGGCACCCCAGATCGGCGCGGAGTGGCTGCGCTACCTGACCCCGTACCACTACTACATCGACCACCAACCGCTCATCAACGGCGTCAACGGCGGCGACATCGCGGTCCTCGCCAGCTGCGCGACTGTGGCGGTCGCGGCCGGCGTATGGCGCCTAAACCAGCGGGACCTGCGCCGCTGAGCCAGCCCCGGGCGGCCAGCCTCTTGACGAAATCCCTACGGCGGATGCCCGTCAGGCTTTCGTCAGGATCGTTGCCCACCACCCGGCGGTGGGCGCACCTTGTCGTCGTGAGCGTTGAATCGGACCGGCGCAAGATCGTTCGTGATGCGTGGTCAGCCCGCCACTGCGCCGAGGACCGCTCGGCCATGATCGGCCTGAGCGTGATCAGAGGTCTGGCATTGGCGATACTGGCCGTGCTGATCCTCGTAGCCCTCATCTAGGGTCCCCTCGGCTGTCCAACGAAGAGCGCACCCAACCACAGCCGGCCGCCTGCACCACGCTTCAAGGCTGCTGTTACCGCACCCGGGACGGTAGGGTGACCGTCAGGTGTGCCGGGAAGTCTGGTCGGCGTCGTTGTTGCCGTGACCTGGACAGGAGGCACACGCCTTGCGGGCACAAGATCTGGCCGCGCCGTTTCCGACAGTGGGCATGGATACGCCGGCGATGGATGCCGCACGGCTCCTGGCCGGGCAGAACCTGCCCGGACTGATCGTGGTCGACGACGCTGGACGCCCGACCACGATCCTGCCGGGCACGCAGGTACTGCGGATGGCGATCCCGTCCTACTGCCAGGACGACCCCACGCTGGCCCGGGTGATCGACGAGGCCGCCGCCGACCTGTTCATCCGTAACGTGGGTGACCGCACGGTGGCCGAGCTGCTTCCCCGGGAGCGCCGCGAGCTGCCGGTCGTGGACCCGGACGCCACCGTCCTGGAGATCGCCGCGACCATGGCGGCCAGCCGCAGCCCTCTGGTCGCCGTCGCCAACAAGGACAGGACGCTTCTGGGCGCGATCACCCTGGACGCCCTGCTGGACCGGATGCTCGGCACGTGAGCGTCACCGCCTGGGCCGCCATAGCAGTCTTCGCCGTCGCCTACGTCCTGATCGCCACCGAGAAGATCCACCGGGTCGCCGCCGCTCTCGGCGGTGCGGCGATCATGCTCGTCATCGGTGCGACGGACGCCGAGCACGCGTTCTTCTCCGAAGAAGCCGGCATCGACTGGAACGTCATTTTCCTGCTCATCGGGATGATGCTCATCGTCGCGGTGCTCAAACGCACCGGCGCGTTCGAGTACCTCGCGATCTGGGCCACCAAACGCGCCAACGGCCGCCCCTTCCGCGTCATGGTCCTGCTCGTCCTGGTCACCGCGGTCGCGTCCGCGTTCCTGGACAACGTCACCACCGTACTGCTGATAGCGCCGGTCACCTTCCTGGTCTGCGAACGCCTCGACGTACCCGTGGCACCGTTCCTGATCGCCGAAGTGCTCGCCTCGAACATCGGCGGAACCTCCACATTGGTCGGTGACCCGCCGAACATCATCATCGCCAGCCGCGCCGGCCTGTCCTACAACGACTTCCTCCTCCACCTCGCCCCGATCGTCGCGCTCCTGGTGGTGGTCTTCATCGGGCTGTGCCGGATCCTGTTCCGGTCCGCGTTCAAGTACGACCCGGAACGGGCCGCCCAGATCGCCACTCTGCGCGAACGTGACGCGATCCGCGACGCCCGGCTGCTCGTGGTCAGCATGGTCGTACTCGCCGCCGTGACCGCCGCGTTCGTCCTGCACACCGTCCTTCACCTTGAGCCCTCGGTGGTGGCCATCGTCGGCGGGCTGATACTCCTGACCCTGTCCCGGCTGGACGCCGGCGAGGTCGCCAAAGACGTGGAGTGGCCCACGCTGGTCTTTTTCGCCGGCCTCTTCGTGATGGTCGGCGCCCTGGTAAACACCGGAGTCATCGACGAAATCTCCCGCGCCGCCACCGACGCCACCGAGGGCCGGCTGTTCCTCGCCACGATGGTGCTGCTGTGGGGATCGGCGCTGCTGTCTGCCGTCGTCGACAACATCCCCTACGTCGCCACGATGAGCCCCGTGGTCGCCGAGATGGTCAACAGCAACGGCAACACCAGCCAGTCGCAGGTCCTCTGGTGGGCCCTGGCCCTCGGCGCCGACCTCGGCGGCAACGCCACCGCCGTCGGCGCCTCCGCCAACGTGGTCGTGCTCGGCCTGGCCGAACGCGCCGGCAAACCCATCACCTTCTGGCAGTTCACCAAGTACGGCCTCGTCGTCACTGTCGTCACCGTCGCGTTGACCGTGCCGTATCTGTGGCTGCGCTACTTCGCCTTCGTCTGAGCCGACCACCCGGGGATCGGTAGCGGCGGCGTCCTCGAAGCAAACAGACCAGGTCGGGCGCCGTCACCTCAGGAAGCGGCGGGGAGGTGGACGACGAAGCGGCAGCCGTTGGGGATGTTGTGCGCGTCGACGCGGCCGCCGTGCGCTTCGACGAGTCCACGCACGATCGCCAGCCCGAGGCCGCCGACCGCGCCGTCGATGCCGCGCGGGGTCCGGGCGCGTTCGCCACGGAACGCGATGTCGAACACCCGCGGCAGGTCGGCCTCGGGGATCCCCCGCAGGTGTCGGCGACGGCCAGCCAGGCGCCGTCGGTGCCGCTGCCACCGCTGACCCACACCGTGCCGTCCTCCGGGGTGTACCGCACGGCGTTGAGCAGGAGGTTAGCCACCACGGGTGCGTGTCAGCCCAGTGCTTTGCGCAGCAGTGCCGTCAACTGGTCCTGTTCGTTGGGTGAGAGTCGTCCGACCGCCGTGCGGGCGAAGGTGAAGGCTGTTGCGAACCGGTGGTTGATCTCGTCTCCTCGGGGGTTCGCGTGAGGAGTCGTGCGCGGCGGTCCTGCGGATTCGGTTCGCGGGTTACGAGGCCGAGCGCTTCGAGACGCGCGACGATCTGGGTGATGTTGGAGGCATCACAGCCGAGCTCCTCTGCCAGGGCGCCCATGCCGCGTCGCTCATCGAGTCGCCCGAGTACACATGCCTGCGCGGGGCTGAGCGACAGCTCGGCTGCGGCTGCCTCGTAGGCGCGGTCGTATACGTCGACCAGGTCGAACAGGACGGCCTCGGCTTCGGACGAGGTGGTTACGGGTCCGTTCGGCAGTGCCATGGCTCCTAGCCTAGAACAGTTACTTGATTCGCTCAAATAGCTGTGATCCAATATCCTTGATTCACTCAAGCAATAAGGAGGGCCGATGGATAGCCGAGTCGAGCGCGCAGCGGGCGGCGCGATCGTGGTGCCGCAGATGAACGCGGTCGCCCTTGACCGGTTCGGCGGCGTCGACGAACTCTCGTCGCGCCGGGTACCGCTCCCGGAGGTCGGCGACGACGACGTTCTCATCCGGGTGGAGTTCGCAGGGGTCGCGTCCTGGGACGCGTTCGAGCGGGAGGGGGCTACGACGGCGTTTTCGGCGTCGCGTCGACCTTCCCCTATGTTCTTGGCTGGGACGCGGCGGGCACGGTGGCCGCGGTCGGACGCGATGTCACTCGGTTCGATGTGGGTGATCGTGTCTACGCTTCGACGATGCCGGTGAAGCGTGGCGGCTTTTACGCTGAGTACGGTGTCGTTGAGGCGGAGTTCGTGGCTCATGTGCCCGACCGGCTGCCGACCGAACAGGCCGGCGCGATGCCTTGGGATGCCCTGACCGCACTGAGCGGCCTCGATCTGCTCGGTCTGCGGCCGGACGAAACGCTCATGGTCTTCGGAGCCAGCGGAGGCGTCGGGCACATGGCCGTGCAGCTGGCGCGGTACAGCGGCCTCCGAGTGTTGGCCGTGGCCTCTGGTGACGATGGTGTCGCCCTGGCCCGGCGGTTGGGCGCCGACGACGTCGTCAACGGTCGAAAGGAGGATGTGTTGGCGGCGGCACTCGAGTTCGCACCTGGCGGGCTCGATGCGGCTCTGGTCACCGCGGGCGGCGAGACTGCCGAACGATCTCTTCGCGCGGTCAAGAAGTCGGGACGGATCGCTTGGCCGAACGGTGTCATGCCCGTGCCTGTGACCCCGCCGGGCCCGCCGGTGTCCTACTACGACGGGGATATAAGCCGTGCCGGCACCGATCGGCTGAACGCGATCATCGAGGCGAGCTCCTTTGAGGTCCACGTCGCCCGGACCTTCCCGTTCAAGCGAGTCAAGGATGCGCATCGCACCCTCAACGATCACTATGTCGGGAAGCTGGCCCTCAAGGTCGGATAGAACGCAACAAGCGGTTCGACGCTCCGGCTGCCAACGGCATCAACGCCGCTTAGCCTGCCTGACACGCTGGTAGCGGTCGAGGTCCTTCGCGGTCCGGCGTTTCAGTTCCAGGTCAGCGTGACGATGGGACTGGGTCGTATGGATGGTGGCGTGGCCGAGCCAGAACGCGATGCTGGCGGTGTCGATCCCGGCGTTCGAGAGCTCATCGGGCGGGTGTGTCGCCGTGTGTGCGGGGTGCCGTTCTTTCCGCCCAGGCTCGGTCCGGGCAGCGTCTGGACCGCGATCACGATGTGTCGGGTGACAAAGCATTGCGCCCGCCGCCCGGGTCGCCGTTATTCCCGTGCTGGTCGGGAACAACGGCGACTCTGACGGCCCGTGAAGCTCGGTGAGCCACGCGGTCAAGGGGCCGGACGGTGAGCTTCTGAAGCGGTCTCACCCAGTGCTTACATCCCTTGCCGATGCAGCGGAGTTGAATGTGCGGGCCGACCTCATATCGTTTACACCAAAGGCCGTTCAGCTCGCTCGGCAGGCCACCTAGAGGCAGCGGTCGCCGACGCCGGCGGGCGTACGTGGCGGCACCGACCGACAAGCCGATCTGGTCGGCGAGCAGTGCTGGTGGTAGTTGGGCGGCGAGGGCCGCGAGCGCGCCATTGCGGGCATGGAGTGCGTTCGTCAGTCCGAGCTTGGCGGCTCGGTCGCGGAGACGTTCCCCGGATAGCGGCCGGTTGCCTTGGCTGCTGGGGAACAGCCAGCGTGAGCCGGTCCTGCGGGAGTGGCCGGCAACCTCGCGGGCGAGTCAGGCGAGGGGTTCGCGGAGCCGGATAGGGGTGACAGCCAGAGTCAGGGTGGTCCGGCTGTCGGTCACGGTGACGGCGTTGACGTCGAGGGCAGCCAGGCGAGTGATGCGTTGGCCGAACAGTAGGACGAGGACGGCCGCGAGGCGTGCGGGTGGATCGTCGAGTTGGTCGCGCAGGAGGCGCTGGGCCAGGGCGAGGCGTCCCTCGTCGTCCAGCATCGCGCGTTGTTCCCGGCTGATGCTGGCCGGGACGTCCAGCTCAGCAGGCATGTAGTCGTGGTCGACGGCCCATTTCACGAACGACCGCAGAGCGGGTCGATGGCTGGGCAGTGACCATCCCCGCGTGTGCGGGGAGCACTTGCCGAGCGAGAGCCACCTCGTGGTGTGCGACGGACCATACCCACGTGCGCGGGGAGCACGGGATTGTGTCGGCACCGTCGCATCCATCCGGAGGACCATCCCCGCGTGCGCGGGGAGCACGGCGGTGTCGTCTTCGGGCGGTGGCGGCACGGCGGGACCATCCCCGCGTGCGCGGGGAGCACGCCATCCACTTTAGGGCTTTTCCGAGCGTGGAGGGACCATCCCCGCGTGCGCGGGGAGCACAAGCGCAGCTTCGTTTATCTGATCGACCGCGCGGGACCATCCCCGCGTGCGCGGGGAGCACTGGCTGCCGCTCGGCCTCATCGCCGCCGGCGCCGGACCATCCCCGCGTGCGCGGGGAGCACGATACCGCGCCGACAACGGTTTTCGCGGCACTCGGACCATCCCCGCGTGCGCGGGGAGCACACTTGTTGACCTGGGACTTTACGGGCGCGTGGGCTGGATTTTATTCACTTTGTCGTCCGAGTCATGCCGTCTGCCGGCATGCATCTCGCGCCACCGGCCTGGCCTCCGACTGCGCGGAGTCCATGCTGGACCACGAGACCTGCTGACGCCAGCATCGACCCGGAAGACGTCGACACGAACCGGCATACGCCAGGTCCCAGTCGACCCTACCGACGGCCGCGCAAGCGTCGAGCGCTTACGCGGCCGTCGGGGGCTCGACCTACGCGAGCGGGTGTGGTTCGCCGGTGAGGGCAGCCACCGCCGCTGCCACTTCCTGCAACGTCGCACGTACATACGTGGTCGTCGTGCCAACGTTGGCACCGCCGTCGGTGTGACCGGCGAAGGCACGAGCCACCGCGTATCCGAAGGCACGCTCCACCCACGTCAACGTCGTATGCCGCAACCAATGTGTACTGATCTGCTGCGTCGCGACCCAGGGCAGATGCCGACGGATCCGCGCCCAGAGATGGTCGTAACGCCGGTAAGTGATCGGCCGCCCGTCGCGGTAACGCAGTACCGGCGTCCCAGCCGGGGCGGGTCGCGGTCCTCGACAAGCCGTAGCAGGCCCCGCATCAGCGTCGGCGACACCGGCTGCGAGCGCACCGTCTCGCCTTTCTCCCGCAACAGCACCAGACACTGGTCCGGATCGAGGTCTCAAAACGCAGGGCCAAGGCGCCGCCACGCCGGCAAGCGGTCTCGGTATGCAGCCGCAGGATGATGGCGTCCAGCCCAGGGTCATCGCCGGTCGTCGCAGCGACCTTGTTGATCTCCGCCAACCGCGTATCAGTCACGGCCCGGCGAGTGCTGGGCAGCCGCCGCGGCTTGGCAACCTTGACCGCCGGGTTGCAGCCCTCGCCGATCAAACCGTCCTTGATCGCATGCCGGTACAAGCAGCGCATCGCCGCGATCAGATGCTCCGCCGCCAGACGACCGCCCCGCGCGTTACGGCGTTTGACCACATTGGCCTTGACCCGCTCAGTCAACTGCTCAACCTCCGACGGAGTCGGCTCGTCCAGCCGCCGCTCACCCCAATGCTCGACGATCCGATTCCAATACGAGCTGTAAACCCGCCGGGTGCCGGCACTGACGGCGGCCGAGACCACCGGCACATACGCGGCGAACGTCGGAGCCGGCCGCGTCGGAGCGGCCTGCTGTAAGTCAGCGGGCGAGATACCGAGCCGGGACAGCAGCACCAGCGCCGCCTCGACCTCCGCGGGACCGGGTCGCGTGCTCGGTGGCGCGGTCATGCCGCATCACCCCGGACCGCAACAGCGTGGAACTGCGTGATCATCTGCGCCAGAGACGACAGTGGCTGGACCACCAGCAACCCCACCTCGGGATAGGCAACCAACAGGACACGAGACCCGCCGATCAGCCCACACCAATGCCGCACCGACGCCGGCAGCCGCACCCGACCAGGGTCCGTGACGCGGAACACAGCCCGCTCGTCGGCTGTGACCAGGATCAGGCCCTCACCGAGGCGCACGTCCAGGCGGGTACCACGCCGCCAGCCCATAGCCCCGATCACCGCGACATCGGCGATCCGGCCGTCGCGATCGATCGACGCCATCCCGCAGATCAATGAGCCAGGCTCACGGGCCGGCGACTGGGACAGTGGCAACGCCCGCCGATCACGCGCTGACACAGCCGCACGACCGCAGCGTGCTTGGCCGGGACGACCGGGGAAATAATCGTGGAGGTCACCGCGACCACCACCGAGAGCCAGCAGCGATGCTGGCCGACTGGTATTCAAATGCCCTTGAACACCACTGCGTCAAATCACGCAGGTATGCCGGGAAATTGTGTCCGAGGATCGACACAAATCGATGCCCAACGGGAGCTGTGCCTCGCCGGCACGCTCTCGCTAACCTAATGCAGAACCCTACCTGAGCAAACGCCCTCTCACCATCGATAGCACGAGTGGCAGCAAGGGCCGCCGGGCCAATGACTCGGCGGCCATTTCCCGTGGCAGCTCAGTGCACGACTGCCCCGCCGCCGTCCATCGTCCAATCTGGACGATGAACCGCGCTCACCGCCCACAGTCCGGTAGTACCCCGCAGCCGCGTCACCTCCACAGCCACCGGCAGATGTGCGTCCGAACCTGCCCGGCCACGCTACGCGGACCGCGACACCACCAACAACCTCCAACGAACCTGCCGACGCACCCACCGAGCTCAGGCGCCGCCGCGCCGACGGCGACGTCGGTGGCGGATGCCGAGCGCGCCTCAATGTAGATCGACCGTCCGTCCCTCTCGGCTAGGAAGTCAGGCCGGCGACTTGTCCCCTCCAGCACTGGATGGCACGTCACCGTGTAGCCGATCCGGAGCAGGCGCTCATGGAGGTACAACTCGAAGAACGCTCCGCGGACCTGCCTGTCGTCCTTCGCTCCACACCCTGACAGGCCACACCGAATCGCTGCACGCACTGGCGGTAGCACCGGACGGCCTCTGGCTCGCGAGCGGCAGCGCAGATCAGTCGCTCCGAATCTGGTCTCCCACTGACGGAACATTCGTCAGCACCATCAGAACAGAAGCCACAATCGATCAGATCCGATGGAGCCCGGACAGCACAACAATCTTCTGCGCCGGAGCCCGCACCGTATACGGCTTTGATCTCCTCCGCTGACATCACGGACCGCATCCACAAGCCAACCAGCAACACAGATCGCCGCAGCAACAAAGCCTTGCATCCCGCGGGTGGCGCTGGTCCAAAATTGCTTCACGCAATCAAGAGCGCCCGCCTACGCCGGACGCACGCGCACGCGCTAAGCTGTTCCGGCCCGCGCGCACGCGCCCACGCATCGACGCTTTCGCAGAAGCCGCGCCGCCGCCAGCACCAAGCACCCCATTGCCAGATCGGTCCCACGGGATCCCAGCTAGATCCAGCCCCGAGGCCGCCGCAGATTAATCGAAGAATCACGATCAATGGCTCGTGCGCGACGGCAACGCTGACGGCAACCCAGGCCGCCCACTACAACCGTCAGCGCACGACGCACACAAGCCATCACGCTTCGGATCGGGCGCGACATCCTGCTACCGAACAGAAACCCAATCCACGAAGGGGGCAGTCTTTGCGCACTGCGGCCAGACCATCCGCATAAATTTGGCAAACTCAAAGGCTACGGATTCAATCATCGCCAACAGCTCAGCAAGATCGATTTCCTCCACATCCGGATTGGGCATCCAACCGGTACGGGAAGCGCAGGCGGCCGTCACGCGATCACCATTAACTACAAAACTTAGCGTGCGCTCTACGCCCTGCCCGTACAAATCCACTTCCACCGAACCATTGGATCGCAAGCCATTCAGCAAGTCCGGAAGTTGTTCAATTAGGGTAGACAAGTCGTACCGGATATCCACCGGCCACTGTTCTTGGCCGAAGCCAGCCATTCTGAACACGCAATCGGTCTCAGCAAGGCGACTGCACAATTCCATGACAACCGACTCGTAGTCCGGGTCAGACGGCCCCTCGGCCGCCAGCTCAGCGGTCAAGGGCACGACGAGCACGACGTTAAACGACGTCATCACAGTTACCCTACAGCAATCGGGAATGCAGTCTTATACAGGCCGTTTCGGCGACGGGACACGACCACATGTTCTCATGTGGACACCAGCGCCCAGGACACCCACTGACTCATTCGAGACCGTACGACGCCGCGATACAAACGAGATGTCCGAAGAACTCCCTCAAAGGCCGGCGACCGGCGCAGCGTCCTGGCGGCCCGACCATCGACTGCCGGATACACAGATGCATACGGATCAGAACGACCCATCAACGCGTGGACCTGGACATCAACGCCCCCACGGGATCAACATCTACGCCCCCGCCGACGGGCGGCCTACCCGCCCAGTCCGCAGCGCGCCCATGGCACACGCCGGCGGCTACGCACCAGGTCGGCCCCTCCCCCACGCGAACCGCGAATGTGATCAGGGCACCACCGGGCGACGACGAACGGCACGACCTCGTCACATTGGGTAGCGAGCCAAGCCGGACGCGGTCGCCGCCTATCTGCGAGCCACCAACATGATCATCATCTGCGACCACCACACCTGGGCCCTTGAGAACGACACCGAAACGATCCCACTCACACCGGCCACAAACTTCCCGCAGACGACAGCAAGAATCCCCGGCCAGATGGGCCGGGGACCAGCAAAACATGAGAACGCGTCGCGTTCCGTGTGGAATTAACGTGTCCGAGGGGGGACTTGAACCCCCACGCCCTATACGGGCACTAGCACCTCAAGCTAGCGCGTCTGCCATTCCGCCACCCGGACTTGCACGTCCAACCCTACCTGTGGCGTCAGAACGGGCGCACCGTCCTATCGCCGCCCGAGGGCCGCACGGGGGATCACTGTACACGGCTCTGGCGGGGGTGTGCACGGTGGGCGCGCGGGGGCGGAAAACCGGCGGCGGCCCGGCTCGTGCCGGATCACACTGGGCCCATGCCGATCAGCCGCATCAATCCGGACGGGTTGCACGTTACGCCTGGTTATCACCACGTCACCGTCGCGGAGGCGGGGCGGACTGCGTACCTGGCGGGGCAGTGTCCGCTCGGCTCGGACGGGATGATCGTGGGGCTCGGGGACTTCGACGCGCAGGTGGACCAGGTGGCGGCGAACACCATGGCGGCGCTCGCGGCGGTCGGTGCTGGGCCGGAGCGGGTCGTGCGGACGGTGATCTACGTGGTCAGTAGTGACCAGCCGGTGCTGTCGCGGGTGTGGGGGCGGTTCCAGGCCTCACCGCTGGCGCCCGCATTTACCACCGCCAGCACGTTGCTCGGCGTTGCTCAGCTTGGCTTCACCGGTCAGTTGATCGAGCTGGACGTCACGGCGGCGCTGTAGGACCCGGGTGGCGCGAAGGCGGCACTGCCAGGCAGCATGACGGGCGTGTCCCAGCCGTCTCCGCTCGCTACCGCGCAGCAGAATGCCCGTGCGCTGCGTGACGCCGGCGACCTCGCCGGTGCCCGGGTAATGCTCGACCAGACCCTGGAGGGCGCCAAGGTCGCGCTCGGTGAGGACAACCCGGATGTGATCGCGACCGGGCAGGTCCTTGCCGGCCTGCACCGGGAGGCGGGCGACTCGATGGCGGCGCGGCGGGTGCTGGAGGAGGCGTACGCGGCGGGTCAGCTGCACCTCGGCGACGGGCACCCGCTGATGCTGTCGATCTCCTTCGACCTCGGCGGTGTGGCGGAGGAGCTGGGCAACCGGCACGAGGCGCGGCGGGCGTTCGGGCGGGTGGCCACGCTTGCTCCCGCCGTTTTCGGCGATGACCACTGGACGGTGCGGGCGGCGCGTGAGTACCTGGGTGACGCCCAGCCCTCGGCCGAGCTGACCATCCCCTCCGAGGAGCCACCGGCACCACCGCCGATGCAGTTCCCGTCGTCGGCCGCGTTCGCGATACCAAGCACGCCACAGGTCCAGCCACCGCCGGTCCAGCCACCGCCACCGCCCGCTTACAACCAAGCACCGCCGATCCAGCCACCGCCGGCACCCGCATACAACCCGCCACCGCCTGTGCAGGCGTATGGCGGCGACTCCGAACCCACGTACCACGTAAGCCGCCCGCGGAAGGTGCGTGGCGCGACGGTGGCCGCGGTCATCGCGGCCGCCGCCGCCGTTGTGGCCGCGGGGTTCGTGGCGATCCAGGTGGTGTTCGCGGGCGGGGACGGCGACACGCCACCGCCGTCGGCTTCGCAGGGACCGCGGCTGGCCGGTGACCCGCCGACCGACCTGAAGTTGCGAGTGGACGGTACGGCGATCACGGTCACCTGGAAGGACCCGACGGAGGGCACGGTGCCGTTCATCGTGTCGGGCGCGCAGGCGGGCCGGCAGCACAGAGCGATGGCGACAATCAGCCCAGGTGAAACGAGCGCGACGATCAACGGCTTGAACCCGCGCCTGGGCTACTGTTTCACGGTTCTCGCTGTCTACAGCACCGAGGAGTACGCCGCCTCCGGTCAGGTGTGTACGGAGCGCAACACCCCGACTCCGGGTTAATCCACAGTCGTCAAGATCGCGCGCAACTGAAGCGACCTGCGCCGACACGACTGTCACTAGGGTTATCCACAGGCTTGGCGGAGCGTATCCACAGCGGGTACCCGCCTACCCAGCGCACGCCCTATGATGGCGGGCGGCATTTGGGGAGGAACACATACGACAAGCAGCGCGGGAGGACGCCGGCCCGCGTTCACGGGGTGGGGAGGGCGGCCGACTGTGGTCACCACAGGCAGCGGCATACCGGAGGTCGCGGACGCGACTCCGGTGAAGACAAAGAAGCTCAAGCGCGGCGGCATCGTAACGATCGCCACCGTGCTTGGTTTGGTGGCCGCGATGGGCTTGACGGTCCTGGGCCTCGGCGCCGCGGACCACGCGGTGGCCAGCTACGACGCCAGCTCATGGCTGTGGAGCTCACTGCGCAGCGAGATGGCCCGGGTCAACGGTGTGACCGGCCGGGTCGACACGCGACTACAGATCCCGCGTGGCCAGGGCCACCGCATGCAGGTGTCGCAGACCGACCGTTTCCTGATCCTGCGCGACCTCAACACCGGCCAGGTCAGCTCCCTCGACCTCGCCACGCTCCAGGTCACCGCGACCACGAAGACGGTGGCCGGTGTGGGCGTGAGCGTGGCGTTGCAGGACGACAAGGCGTTCGTGGTCGACGCGGTGCAGGGCATCGTGCGCCAGCTCGACCCGCGCTCGCTTCAGCCGATCGGCGAGGCGGTGCACTACCCGCCGGGCATCACCGGCGGCGCGTTCGACGGCGGCGGCAGCCTGTGGGTGGCCGTGCCCAGCGAGGGCACGGTGTCCGCGGTGACCGCGGCGCCCCTGCCCGACGCGCCGGCCGCGTCCGGCGGCGCCGGCGGCAGCGGTCAGAGCCCGGCGATCGTGCGCACGGTCGACGTCGCCGACCCCAGCCACGACCTCACGATCTCCACGTTGGACGAGGGCGTCGCGGTCCTCAACCGCACCACCAAGACGCTGACCACGGTCAAGGGCGAGGACAAGCAGGCCACCCCGCTGACGATGGACGGGCTGGGCTCGCTGCCGCCGCGCACAAACGGGCCGCGGGTGCCGGTGACCGTGCCCGACGCGCGTCACGTGTGGGTCGTCGGCCCCGACAAGGTGCAGGACTTCCAGGTGCCCGGCGAGGGCGCCAAGCTGGAGCCGGCGGTGGCCTGGGCCGGGCGTTTCTACGCCGCGGACGCCTCGACCGGCACGGTCTACGTGTTCGACGAAAACGGCCAGCTCGTCAACAAGATCGAGGTCAAGGACGCAAACGGGCCGCTGGAGCTCGAGGTCCGGGAAAACTACCTGTTCATCAACGCGCCGAATTCGCAGAACGCCACGGTGGTCGACGACAAGCACGAGGTGCACACCGTCGACAAGTACGCGAACGACGTGCTCGGCGGTGACCCGCCGCCGCCTCCCCCGCCGCCGCCGGTGAAGAAGGACCCGCCGGTGGGCAAGCCGGGCGCGCCGCGCGACGTCATCGCGACCGGCGGCAACACCGAGGTGACGGTCGGCTGGCGCTCGGCCAACCCCAATGGCGCCGACATCACCAAGTACGTGGTGGAGGGTGACGGCAAGACCATCGAGGTGGGGGCCAGCCAGCGCTCGGTGCGGATCACCGGCCTGGTCAACGGTCAGGAGTACCGGTTTACGGTCCGCGCGGTCAACGCCAAGGGCGCCGGGCCGGAAAAGGAGAGCAACCCGGTCGTGCCGACGTCCGAGGTGCCCGACCCGCCGGACAGCGTGACCGCCGAGGCCAAGCCGGACGGCACGGTCGTCGTGAAGTGGCCGGCCGCCAACGGGCAGGGCCTGGCCATCCGCAAGTACACGGTGACGGCCGTCGCCGCGGGCGCCGCCGCACCGGCTGGCGAGTCGACCTCGACCGAGCTCGTGGTGCCGGCCGGCGAGCTGGAGTATGGCAACCAGTACGCGTTCCAGGTCGTCTCGGTCAACGAGCGCGGCGGCGCGTCGAAGGAGTCGCCGGTCAGCAACAGCGTGGTGCCGTTCACGGTGCCGGACCGGCCGCCGGCGCTCGACGTGACCACGGTGCAGGGCAAGGCAGGCACGCTCAACGCCGTGTGGTCCGCCCCGGCGGAAAACGGCCGCACGATCACCAAGTACATCGTGGAGGCAGGCGGCAACCGCACCGAGGTCACCGGCACCAGCACCGAGATCGGCGGCCTCGGCGAGGGCGCCAACGTCACGGTCAAGGTGCGCGCGGTCAACGAGGCCGGCGAGGGCCCGGAGGCGACCGCGACCGGCCGTACTGTGGACAAGCCGTCGGTCACCGTTACCGGCAGCTCCGCCACGGTCACGTCGGTGACGGTCAACTTCACGATCAACGACGGCGGCGGCAACGCGACGTGCAGCCTCGACGTCGGCGGCAAGGTGCAGGGCGGCGGCTGCGACGCGATCACGGTCGGCGGGTTGACGCCAGGCACGGCCTACAACTTCACGGTCACCGTGACCAACGCCGCCGGCAGCACCACCGCTACTGGCAACCGCGCCACGCCGGCGGTCTTCGGCACATCTGTATGCGTCAACAACACCGCCAGCTCCGACCAGGGGCAGCACGTCTGGTGCAACAACCCGGACAACGCTATGGGCGTGTTCAATGGCACCAACATGGGCTCCGGTCAAGTCGGCCGGGGCACCAACGGCGGGCAGATCGAGGCGGTCTGCCACACCACGGGTGAGGGCATCAACGACTACGTCTACAACCCGGGCAAGATGGGCACCAGCCCGAACGACCGCACCAACGTGTGGATCCGCATCAAGTGGGGCGGCGGGGAAAAGTACATGTCGTTCGCCTGGTTCAACGTGGATGGCGTCGACAGGAACACCACCGGACCGCTGCCGGCCTGCTGATGACCGCGACCGTCAACCATCCGCAGACAGCGAGCCCACCCGAAGGGCTCACGCCGCAGCACGTCCAGGGCTTCGCCCAGCTGGCCGCGCGGCTTGCCGACAACATCGGCGCGGTCGTGCTCGGCAAGCCGCAGGTGGTGCGGCTGGCGCTGACCGCGCTGTTCGCCCAGGGGCACGTGCTGCTGGAGGACGTGCCCGGCGTCGGCAAGACCACGCTCGCGCGGGCGATGGCGGCCACGATCCACGGGCAGTGGCGGCGTATCCAGTTCACGCCCGACCTGCTGCCCGCCGACGTGTCCGGCGTGACGATCTTCAACCAGGCGACCCGGGGGTTCGAGTTCCACCCCGGGCCCGTCTTCGCCAACGTGGTGATCGCCGACGAGATCAACCGGGCCTCCCCAAGACCCAGTCAGCGCTGCTGGAGGTCATGGAGGAGCGCACCGTCACGGTCGACGGTGTGCGGCACCCGGTGCCCCGCCCGTTCCTTGTGGTGGCCACGCAAAACCCGGTCGAGATGGACGGCACGTACCGGCTGCCCGAGGCGCAGCTCGACCGCTTCCTGGTCAAGCTCTCGGTCGGCTACCCGAGTGAGGCGGTGGAGATCGAGGTGCTCCGCGGCGCGACGATGCGCTCGCCGGAGGCCCTTGAGGCGATCGCGGACACCAACACGATCGGCCAGATGGTCGCGATGGCGCAGCGGGTACACATCGCCGACCCGCTGTACGCGTACGCGGTCCGGCTCGCCACCGCCACCCGCAACCACCCGCAGGTGCGGGTCGGGGTGAGCCCACGTGGCGTGATCGCGCTGACCCGCGCGGCGTGCGCGTACGCGCTGATCGAGGGGCGTGGCTTCGTGCTGCCCGAAGACATGAAGACGCTGCTGGGGCCGGTCTTCGCGCACCGCGTGCTGCTCACCTCCGACGCCCAGCTGCGCGGGGTCACCGCCGCCGACGTGCTCAACGACGCCATGGAGCAGGTCCCGGTCCCGCTCCCCAACGGCCCGCAAGGCCCGCCCCACCAGAACGGCACGGCCTACCAGGGCAGCCCCGGACAGTACGGGACGCCGGCCGGGCGCCACTCGGGCTAGGGATACCCGATGCGCCTCACCCCCGCGGCGCCGGGCTGCTCGCCAGCGCGGCCGTGCTGCTCGCCGCCGGCTTCTGGTTCGGCTACCCGGAGCTGACGTTGCTGGGCAGCGCGGCGGCGATCGCGACCGGCTACGCGTTCGCGCACGCGGCGTGGCGCCCCGGGCTGTCCGTCAAGCGGGTCGCCGACCCGGACCGGGTGGCCCGCGGCGAGCCGGCCACGATGACGCTCACCGTCCGCAACACCGGCCGCCTCGCCTCGGCCAGCCTCATCGCCGAGGACCGCTGCGGCGCCAGGCCGGTGGCCGTACCGTTGCTGCGGCTGCGCCCCGGCCACGACACCACAGTCAGCTACCCGGTGCCGACCCACCGCCGCGGCGTCATCGCGGTCGGGCCACTGCGCGTCACCCGACGCGACGCGCTCGGGCTTGTCTCGCTGGCCCGCTCGCACGGCGATACCGCCAACGTGTGGGTGCACCCGCGCATCCACCACCTCAATGCCGTACCCGCCGGCGTGGCCCGTAGCCTCGACGGCCGGCTCGACCGGGTGCCGCACGGCACGATCACGTTCGACTCGCTCCGGGAGTACGTGGTCGGCGACGAGCTGCGCCGCGTGCACTGGCGTACCAGCGCCAAGGTCGGCGAGCTGATGGTGCGCGAGGATCTCGACACCTCGCTCCCCAGCTCGTCGTGCTGCTCGACGACCGCGTCTCGGCGCACCCTCGGGAGAGCGTCGACGAGACGTTCGAGTCGGCGTGCGAGGCGGCCGCCTCGGTGGTGGCCGCCGCCGTGCGGGAGGACATACCGGTCACCCTCCAGCTCGTCTCCGGGGGTGGGGGCACCGGCGACTTCCTCGACCGGCTGGCCGAGGCGCACCTGCACCGCGACGGCGACCTGCTCGCCGCCACCACCCGCCTGCGCCAGCAGCGCCTCGGCGACACGCTCGTCTTCCTCACCGGTCCGGGCGGCGGCGCCGAGTTGGGGCTGGTGGGCGCGCTGCGCGGGTCGTACCCGGCGGTGGTGGTCGGCATGTTCGGCTCGACCGACCCGACGCCGGCCGCCGTCGACGGCATGGTGGTGCTGGACGCCAAGGACGGCCCCGAGTTCGCCGCCGAGTGGGAGGGCGTCGAGCGCTGGTGATCACTCGACTGGCAAAGGCCGCACCCGTACCCATCGTGCTCATGATCTTGATTGGGTTGAGCGGCGCGGCGCTCGCGCGGATCTACGCGGGTCCGCTGCTCCCCCAGCTCGTCGTGGGCGCGGCGATCGGCTCAGTGGGTGTCAGCGCCGCCGCCCGCCGCATGCCGTCGTGGCTTGTCGCGCCGGTGTCGGTGGTCGCGATGGCGATCTACACGGCGGTCGCGCTGCGGCTGGCGGCCCAGCGCGCCGAGCTGCCCGGCGGGCTCGCCGAGATCGTCACCGACGCCGCGCGCAACGGCATCCCCCGCCTGCTCACCGCCATGATCCCGGTCGAGCCCACACCCGACACGGTGCTGGTGCCAGTGGTCGGCGCATGGCTGGCCGGGCTGGCCGCCACCGAGGTCGCGGTGCGGGCCGGGCGCGTGCTGGCCGGCTACCTGCCGCCGGCCGCGCTCTACGCCGGCGCCCTCTACGTCGTGGGTCCCAACGCCGAGGCCGCCGTGCTGCCGACGCTGGCGTTCGCGGCCGCCGCCGCGGCCGGGCTGGCGGTGACCGGTCGCCCGCCGTCGCCGGCGGCAGGCGAGATCGCCGCGCCGGTCCGGGCGGCGATGCGGGTACGGGTGGCGGCCGGCGCCGCCGCTGGGCTGGCCGCGATCGTGGTACTGGCCGCGGTGGTCGGACCCTTCGTCGCCGGCCAGGTGAGCACAAGACCGGTCGACCCGCGCAAATACGTGCAGCCGCCGCAGGTGGACAGCCTCGACGAAAACCCGCTGATCCGCATCTCCGGCTGGGCGCTCAACCCCGACCAGCACCTGCTCGACGTGAGCTCGGAGCCGGGCGGGCCGGTACGGCTGCGGCTGGCGGTGCTCAACGACTACGACGGCATCACCTGGCGGGTCGGCGCCACCTACCGCACCGCCGGCCGGGTGCTGCCCTCCCCCGCCGTCATCCCCGGCTCCACAGTGGACACCCTGCGGCAGCAGGTCACCATCGAGGACCTGACCGGGCGGCTACTGCCCACCGCGGCCACCCCGACGGCGATCGACGGGGCGCGCGTCGCGTACGACCCGGGCAGCGGCACGCTCATCCGGCCCGAGGGCCTGCAATCCGGCCTGCGGTACACGGTCACGTCCACCCGCGAGCGGCCCGACCTCGGACTGCTCTCCGCCGCCGGCGTACCCTCCGGCCCGGCCGTGGCCCGCGTGCTGCGGGTCGGCGACGGGGTGCCGGAGCAGATCCAGCGCCTCGCCGACCAGATCGCCGACGAAAACGGCGCGCCGTACCAGCGGGCGGTGGCGATCGAGGAGTTCCTGGCCACCCACTACCGGCTCGTCGCCGACGCGCCGAGCGGCCACGCCTTCCCCAACCTGGGCTTCTTCCTCTTCGGACCGCGGGGCGGCGGCGGGCAGGAGGGCACGTCGGAGCAGTTCGCCGCGTCGTACGCGCTGCTGGGTCGCCTGATGGGCCTGCCGACCCGGGTGGTGGTCGGCTTCCAGTCCGCGAACGGCAGCGGGCCCGTGCGCGGCGCCGACGCGCTGGCCTGGCCGGAGGTGCTCTTCGAGGGCGTGGGCTGGGTGGCGTTCGACCCGATGCCCAAGCCGGAAACCGACCCGCGGCCGGTCGAGGAAGACTTCAAGCCGCCCACCGAGCCGCCGAGCGAGCCACCCTCCGAGGCGCCCACCGCGTCCGCCGCCGCCAGCGCCTCCGCCGCCCCGGTCGCCGGGCAGGAAGGCGCCAGCGGCCGACCCACCGCCGCGATCGTGGCCGGCGGGCTGAGCACGCTGCTGGTACTGCTGATCGGCGGCAGTGCCGCGGTGATCCTGACCATGCGGCGCGGGCTGCGCCGCCGGCGCCTGGAGGTGGGGCCGCCGGCCGAGCGGGTGGCGGGCGCGTGGCTGGAGGTCAGCGACGCGCTACGGCTCGCCGGCCGCCCCGCCGGCCCGCACCTGGACGCCACCGAGGTCGCGGCGCACGCGCACGCGGCGGCGGAGGGGCGGCCCGGCAGCGGACTCCGGCCGGCCGCGCCCCCGATCGACGAGCTGGCCGAGCTGGTCAACCACGCGACCTTCGCCCCCTTCGCGACCGACGAGGCCCAGGCGCGGCAGGCCAGCGCGCAGGCGGTGGCCTACGCGACGGACCTCCGCGCCCGCCGCTCCTGGTGGCGCCGCCTGCTGTGGTCACTGCACCCCGGCCCGCTCCGCTGGCACAAACGCCGCTGACCTTTAACGCTTTGAGCTACCGCGACGTCCGCGGTGGTCCAGACCGCTGCTCCCGCGGCCTCACCCTCCGCGCTACACGATCCCGGCCTGGCCGGCCTGCGGGGTCGAGCGGCGTTAGGCGCAGACCCAGGTTCTGATCAGGGCGCCACACGCCCTGTCGGGTCCGTCCGCGGCGAGGCGAACCCCTGATCGCGTCGCGAGCCGTGATCAGCCCGGCAGGCGGCCGGCCGCGCGCTCGCACGGCCGGCCGGAGCCGACTCGCCCGGCGCACCGGGCTGGGCGCGTCCGTGCGCCCAGCTTGAGAGGTCCGCGCAGAGCGCACCAGGTCCGCCGAGCTTGGCGCAGTGTGGTTGTGCCCTCCCATCCCGGGTCCGCCTGCCGCCAGAGCGGCGCTTTCTGGCCATTTGTCCGTTGACCGCAGGGTCCGAGCCGGCCCTCTCAACAGATCGTGGTATGCAACTGTCCCTATCACGGCAGTTCCGTACCATGATCTGCTTTCGCCGCCGCGAAAGGCGGGCATTTCGGTCGCGCTGGCCGCGTGGGTGGCCTGCGCCGCCCGAATCCCGCCGGAGGGAAAGGGTGTGAAGCGCGGAGGGTGAGGCCGCGGGAGCGACGGTCTGGACCACCGCGGACGTCGCGGTAGCTCAGATTCGAAATGCTGGCAGCCCACACGGTGTCAGGGTCAAGACGCCCGCGAGATGGGGGTGCGTGACGGAGAGATCCCACTAAGTTAGGCTTCCCTAACATGAGGGACGAGTCGCTCGCTGACCTGCTGGGAGGCAGGCGCGGGGCGGTGGACGCGACGGTACCGCCGCTCGCGTTCGTCGCTGGTTGGCTCGCGACCGGCCAGTCGCTGTGGGGCGGCGTGGTCGCCGCGCTCGTCGCCGGCGCCGCCGTGGCGGTGTGGCGGATGTCCCGTGGCGCCCGGCCCGGTGCCGCGTTCGTCGGGCTGCTGGCCGTCTGCGTGGCCGCGCTGATCGCGGTCCGCACCGGCCGCGCCGCCGACTTCTTCCTGCTCCAGCTCGTCTCGAACGCCGCCAGCGCCCTCGTCTGGGCGCTCAGCATCGCTCTGCGCTGGCCCCTGCTCGGCGTGATCGTCGGCGTGGTGCTGCGGCAGCGCACGAGGTGGCGGCGCGACCCGGACCTGCTGCGCGCCTACGGCCGGGCAAGCTGGATCTGGGTCCTCCAGTACGCGATCCGCCTCGCCGTCTTCCTCCCGCTCTACGCCGCCGACCAGGTCGCCGCGCTGGGCGTGGCCCGGGCCGCGCTGACCTGGCCGCTGATCGCCGCCTGCCTCGCGGTGAGCTGGTGGGTGATCCGCCGCTCGCTGCCCCCGGACCACCCGGGCCTGCGCCACCCGGTCACGCCCGCGCCGTCTGACGAGATCTCCGAGGCCCGCCAGAACACAAAGATTTGAGCTACCGCGACGTCCGCGGTGGTCCGGACCGTCGCTCCCGCGGCCTCACCCTCCGCGGTTCACAACCCTAAAATCTGGATCGTGGTCGACGAGCAGCCGCTTTCCGCGGACGAGATCCTGGACGTGGTGGACGAGCACGACGTGGTGGTCGGGCAGGCGCCGAGGCGGGAGGTGTACGCGAACCGGCTGCGCCACCGGGCTACCTTCGTGCTGGCCCGCGACCCGGACGGGCAGATCTTCGTGCATCGCCGGACCGCCCGGAAGCTCGTCTTCCCGTCGCTGTACGACATGTTCGTCGGCGGGGTCCTCGGCGCGGGCGAGACATACGACGCGGCCGCCCAGCGCGAGGCGGCCGAGGAGCTGGGCGTCGACGGACTGGCCGCGCCTACCCCGCTCTTCAAGTTCCTCTACGAGACACCGGCGCACACCTGGTGGTCGGCGGTCTACGAGGTACGGGTCGACGGGCCGGTGCGGCCGCAGCCGGAGGAGGTCGACTGGTATGCCTTCCTCCCCGAAGACGAGCTGCACCGGCGCCTGACCGAGTGGGAGTGGGTCCCGGACGGCTTCGAGGCCTACCGCCGGCTGCGGGAGTTCCGCAGCCAAAGTTAGGCAGCCGGGTGGAGCTTGTACGGGTCGTGCTCGACGAGCAGCTTGTCCAGGCGGGCCTGGTCGACGCGGGTGACCACCTCGGTGGTCTCCTGGTGGTCACGGATGCACTTGGCCAGTGTGAACGAGGACGTCACGACGTAGAGCAAGGCCAACGCGAGGAACGAGCGGATCCAGATGTCGACGGGCAGATAGACGATCGCGACGCACGCCGCGAAGAGTGAGACGCCGAACGAGAGCGCCGCCTGCACGAAGAACGCTGTGGTGGTCTTGCGCGGAACTGGAGCGGTCATGCTCTCGATACTCGCCGTGGCCGGCCGTCGTTTGTTGAGCACAGGTACTCAACATGGGACGGCGATAACGCTCAACTCTGCTGCCGGCTAGGCGTCGCGGCGGCGCAGCACCAGGTACCCGCCGAGCAGCGCGGCGACCGTCCACAGTGCCAGGAGTCCCAGCCCGCCCCACGCGCTGTAGTCGCGGGCCCAGCGCGGGTCGTCCTGGGGGCCGGCCAGGTGCATGACGACCCAGCCGGTCTGGTCCGGCAGAAACTGGGTTACCTTGCGGATCGCCGGGACGTTGCCGAGCCCCTGCGAGCCGAGAAAGAGCACCGGCAGCAGCCCGCCCAGCACCAGCGCGGTGTGCCGCACCATCGTCGCCACCCCGACCGTGAACACGCACATCAGCGTCAGGTAGATCCAGGCGCCGGCGCACGCTTCCAGGACCTCCGCCGAGGAAAGCCGCATCCGCGCCGCCACGACCGTGACCGGCACGGTCACCAGCGACACGCCGGCCGCCACCGCCGCGACGGCGGCCACCTTGGCGAGGAAGAAGCGGCGGCGGTCCGGGACCGCGGCGAGCGAGGCGCGGATGGTGCCGGAGGAGTACTCGCTGGTGACCGCCATCGCTCCGAACACGACCAGCGCCATCTGCCCGAGCGTCAGCGGCAGGAACGCGGCCATCAGCGGGTCGTACCCCTCCATGCGCTGGGCGTTGCGCAGGGTCAGCTCCAGCAGGAACGCCAGACCGGCGCTCACCACCACGAACGCCGCGAGCGTCCACGGCGTCGAGCGCACCGTACGCAACTTCGTCAGCTCCGCGGAAGCGAAAGAGATCACCGCGCACCTCCACCAGCGGTCAAGGAGAGGAAGCCGGCCTCCAGCGAGCCGTGCGACGCCACGAAGTCAGCGAGGGAGACGTCCGCCAGCAGGCGACCGCGATCGATCACCACCAGGTGGTCGGCGGTAAGCGACATCTCGCTCATCAGATGGCTGGAGACGAAGACCGTCCGGCCCTCCGCCGCCAGCCCGCGCAGCAGCCCCCGGATCCAGTGCACGCCCTCGGGGTCCAGGCCGTTGACCGGCTCGTCGAGCAGCAGTACCGGCGGGTCGCCGAGCAGCGCCGCCGCGATGCCGAGCCGCTGGGCCATGCCGAGCGACAGCGCCTTCGCCCGCCGCCGGCCCACGCCGCCCAACCCGACCAGCTCCAGGACCGACGAGACCCGGGACGCCGGTATCCCGTTCGTCTGGGCGAGCCACAGCAGGTGGTCGTACGCCCGGCGGCCGGCGTGCGTGGACTTCGCCTCCAGCAGCGCGCCCACCTTCGTCAACGGCCGGCGGAGGTCGCGGTAGCGAACGCCGTCGATCCGCACCTGCCCGCCCGTCGGATGGTCGAGGTCGAGCATCATCCGCATCGTCGTGGACTTGCCGGCGCCGTTCGGGCCGAGAAAGCCCGTCACCATCCCCGGCCGTACCGTGAACGACAGCCGGTCGACCGCGACCGTCCGCCCGTACCGCTTTTCCAGGTCCCGCACTTCAAGCACGGCAAGAACGCTAGGGGCGGTGCTGAGCGCGGGCAGTCGGCGAAAGTCGCGGGGTGGCGCCGACGAAGGTTGACGCACGTACCCTTCGGGCGTGGGCCGTCACCTCATCGCCGCCGGCGCCGTCGCTGCGGACATCGCGATCCTGGCCAGCGGCCGTCCCGGTCTGGCCTGGGTGGGCGTGCTGTTCGCGGCGGCCGCGCTCCTCGCGTACCGGATGCCACTTGCCGGCCTGGCCGCGGCGCTCGCGCTGAGCGCGGGCACCGGCCTGGCGTACCTGCTGATGCTCTGGACCGCCTTCCGCGCCGGGCGGGCCATCGGTGGCCGCCGGGACGCCCTTGCCGCCGTCGGGGTCGCGGGCGGCGGCCTCGCGCTGATCCTCGCCGTGAGCCGGCCGGATCCGCGTGGCATTCACCAGATCGCGCTGGCGCACCTGATCTTCGTGGTGCTGCCGCTGCTGATCGGCGGCTACCTCGCCCAGCAGGAGCGGCTCACGGCCGCGCTCGCCGACCAGGCCCGCCTCGCCGAGCGGCTGCGGATCGCGCGGGACATGCACGACTCGGTCGGCCGCCGGCTCAGCCTCGTCTCGATCCAGGCGGCCGCGCTGGAGGTTTCGGACCTGCCGCCGTCGCGAGCCGAGGCCGTCCGGCGGCTCGCCATCGCCGCGCGGGAGGCGATGGACGAGGTGTACGGGGTGGTCGGCGCCCTCCGCGACGCCCCCGACCCGGCGACGGTGGGGGCGCTGGTGGCCGAGTTCCGGACGGCTGGCGTTCCGGTGGAGCTGAGCGAGCGGGGCACCAGCCGGTCGCTGCCCGTGGCCGCCCGCGAGGCCGCCTACCGGGTGGTCGAGGAGGGCCTCACCAACGCCGCCAAGCACGCCCCCTCCCGCCCGGTCACCGTCGAGCTGGCCTGGGAGCGGCGGGCGCTGCGGGTCACGCTCATTAACCCCGCCTCGTCGGGGCCGGCCGCCGCGGCGGGTGCGGGCCGCGGGCTGCAAGGGCTGACCGAGCGGGTACGGCTCGCCGGCGGCCGCCTCCGCCACGACTCGGCGAACGGCACCTTCCGGCTCAGCGCCACGCTCCCCGTCGACCCGCCTCCGCCGCTGACCGCCCGCAAGCCGGTGCTCGTCGGCGCCGCCGCGGCGGTACTGCTCTTCCTGGTGCTGCCGGCGACGATGATGCTGGGTGTGGCGTGACAACACCCATCCGGGTACTCGTGGCCGACGACGAGCCGCTCATCGCCGCCGGTATCCGCACGGTCCTCGACTCGGCCGGCGACATCGAGGTGGTGGCCGAGGCGGGCAACGGGCGCGCGGCGGTCGAGGAGGCGGTCCGCCACCGTCCCGACGTCGCGCTGCTGGACATCCGCATGCCGCTGCTCGACGGGCTCGCGGCGGCCGAGGAGCTGCGCCGGCGCGCCCCGGAGGTACGCACGGTGGTGCTCACCTCGTACGGCGCCGAACCCAACGTGCTGCGCGCGATCCAGGGCGGCGCCTCCGGGTTCGTCCTCAAGAACTGCGCGCCCGACGAGCTGATCCGCGCGGTCCGGGCCGCGCACGGCGGCGAGGCGTACCTCTCCCCCGCCGTCACCCGCCTCGTCCTCGGCCTTGTCGCGCCCGCCGAGGCCGCTCGCCAGCGGGAGGCCGCCACCCGGCTGGCCGCGCTCGCCCCACGCGAGGCGGATGTGGCCCACCTTGTCGCGCAGGGGCGGTCCAACGCGGACATCGGTCGCCAGCTCGGCATGAGTGAGGCGAGCGTCAAGACGTACGTGAGCCGGCTGCTCACCAAGCTCGACTGCGCCAACCGGGTACAGGCCGCGCTGCTGGTGCGCGACGCCGGCATTCTGCCAACGGCAGAAGACCTGCGCTGACAGCGAAAGCCCGATCCCGTGGCGCTTTTGTGGACCTACGGTTGGTCGCATGAGTGATCAATCCCTCGACGACGCCATCTACAACCGGCTGCTCAAGGAGCGCATCATCTTCCTCGGCAGCGAGGTCAACGACGCGGTGGCCAATCGCATCTGCGCGCAGCTGCTGCTCCTGGCCGCCGAGGACCCCAAGAGCGACATCAACCTGTGGATCAACTCGCCCGGCGGCTCGGTGTACGCCGGCATGGCCATCTACGACACGATGCAGTTCATCGACAATGACGTGTCCACTGTGGCCATGGGCCTCGCCGGCTCGATGGGCCAGTTTCTGCTCTGCGCGGGCACGCCCGGCAAGCGGTACGCGCTGCCGCACGCACGCATCATCATGCACCAGCCCTCCGGCGGTATGGGCGGCACCGCGGCCGACATCGCGATCCAGGCCGAGCAGATGGTGTTCACGAAGAAGTCGCTGCTCGAAATGATCGCGCACCACACCGGCCAGACGTACGAGCAGATCGTCGAGGACGCCGACCGCGACAGGTGGTTCACCGCCGACGAGGCCCGGCTCTACGGCTTCATCGACAAGGTCATCACCGGCGCCAACCAGGTACCGGAAGGGGCCGGCACCCTCGGCTGACGCGCGCCCGCCGCCCTGTAGCAGAGTGTCGACCATGACTACCGCCCTGCGCGCCGGCATCGTGATCCTGGCTGACCAACGGTGGGCGACGGCGGCCGGCCGGTGGCGGCGTGCCGAGCAGTACGGCTTCGCGCACGCCTGGACGTACGACCACATCGGCTGGCGCGACCTCGTCGACGGACCCTGGTTCGACGCCGTCCCCACGCTGGCCGCCGCGGCCGGGGTGACCTCGCACATCCGGCTCGGCACGATGGTGGCCTCGCCCAACTTCCGGCACCCGGTGCACTTCGCCCGCGAGGTGACCGCGCTGGACGACATCTCCGGCGGCCGCCTGACGCTCGGCGTGGGGGCGGGCGGCGTGGCCGGCTTCGACAACGCCGTGCTCGGCGGCGAGGCGTTGCCGCCACGGGCGCGGGTGGACAGGTTCACGGAGTTCCTGGAGATCCTCGATCCGCTGCTGCGCGACGAGGCGGTCACCTATCGCGGCCGGTACTACACGGCGGTCGACGCCCGCGGTACGCCCGGCTCTTTCCAGTCACCCCGGGTACCGCTTGTCGTGGCTGGGCTGGGCCCGAGGTCGATGCGGCTGGCCGCACGGTACGGGGCCGGCTGGGTCACCACGGTCGGACGCATGGACTCGCTCGACGCCTGGTGGCGCGCGGCCCGCGAATCCATGTCCCGCTTCGCGGAGGTACTGGCGGCGGCGGGGCGCGAGCTGTCCACAGTGGACCGCTACCTCTCGCTCGACGCCGCCCCGCGGTTCTCGCTGTCCAGCGCCGCCTACTACGCGGAAGCGCTCGGCCGGGCCGCCGAGTACGGATTCACGGACGTGCTGTCGCACTGGCCGCGGGCGGACAGCTGGTACGCCGGCGACGAGGCCGTGCTGGACGAGGTCGCGGAGACGGTGCTCCCGACCCTCAAGGGATAGGAGCGGCGGACTGGCGCAGGCGCGCCGCCCGCGGGATGGGGCGGTTGAGCAGGCGCATGCCGGGGACCTCTACCCACCGGTGCAGGGCGTAGGCCGCGCCGTACGACACGAGCAGCAGCGCGGCGACGATGCCCAGCGCGGGCCACAGCGACCACGGCCCGCGCAGTTCCAGCAGCTCCACGGCCGTGACGATGACCGTGAGGTGGACCAGGAAGAAGGCGTACGAGACCTCGCCGAGGTGCACCACCACCGGGTGGCGCCAGGGTGACCGGTCGCCGCGCAGGTCGGCCAGCGCGGCGGCCGGGATGAGCAGGGCGGTGCCGACGATGATCGCGGCGGTGTCCCGCGTCACGGCGGGCGCCAAGCCGACGGCCAGGTAGTTGGCCACGAAGATGGCGGTGGCCACGCGCAGGCCGGGGCCGCGCCACGCGTTCAGCAGCACAAGCCGGGCGAGCACGATGCCGAGGGCGAACTCGGTCATGCGGGTGACCGGGAAGACGTACACGAACCAGCGCTGGTGCTCGGGCACCACCACCGTCGCGCCGGCGATCCACGGCATCGACCAGGTCAGGGCGATCAGGACCAAGCCGATCGGGTACAGGGCGGCGGGCTGGAGGCGGCGCAGCGCTGCGTGCAGCAGTGGGAAGCAGAGGTAGAAGAACATCTCGCAGGCCAGCGACCAGCCCACGGGGTTGATGCCCAGGTAGACGAACTCCTGCGTGTACCAGCCGTGCAGCAGTACCGCGCTGGCGCCCAGCGGCTCCCAGAAGATCGGCGGTATGCGGTCGGTCACGTACAGCGAGCCGACCGCGAGGGCCAGCGCGACGAGGTACGCCGGGTAGATGCGGGCCACCCTGCCCTGCCAGAAGCGCAGCGGCCCGCGGTCGGGGCGAGCGGACCAGGCCAGCACGAAGCCCGACAGCACGAAGAAGAACGAGACGCCCAGATCGCCGGCGTCGAAGAGGAACTGGGCGGCGCGGCGGACAGCGGGGTCGGCGAGCGGGACGAGCGAATACGCGTGGAGCCCGAAGACCCCGAACGCTGCCGCGAAGCGCAGTCCGGTCAGCGAGGGCAGTCGGGACACAACGCGCGACTCTACCGGCGGGATCCGCGCCGGGCATGGCAGACGGGCACAGCCGGCACGCCGGGGAAAATAGTGGGAGAGGCCGCCACGGGGGAAGCGGCCTCTCCAAGCACTAGGTTACCCCGCTTCTGGCGTTCGTGGGGGGCGGCCTTCTGAGTGACTGATCAGTTGTCGGTTGCCCGACAAACGGACCCGGACCTGCCCTGTCGGGCATCCCGCGAGGTGGCCAGAGTGGCTAGAGTGACCAGCCGAAGACTCCATAGACATGCCACGGCGGCGGACGGGAGGGCCGTTAAGCGTGTTTGACAGGAGCACGCCCATCGCCGTGGTCAGGCGGCTCGGCCGGGAGTATGGCTGGGTGGCGGCCGCGGTCGGGCTGGGCGCGCTGGTGCTGATCTGCTCGGTGCCGTTCGTCACCGGGGTGGGGACAAACTGGATCTCCGGCGACCCGTTCGCCGCCCCGCCGAGAGTCGCGCCTACGGCGGGCAGCACGCCGTCGCCCGTACAAGAAGAGGCTGCTGGACCGCCGACCAGCGCCGCGCCCACCGCGACGCCCTCGCCCTCCCGCACGCCGGCCGAAGCCGGCACCCAGCCTCGGCCCGCGACCCGCACGACCACGACGGCGCCTCCTGCCCCGCGCACGACGGCGCCGCCGCCCGCCGCGGCGCCCAAGGCACCTGTCGCGCTGGGCCCGGAGGGCGGCGCGATGGGGTTGTGGCAGATGCTGCGCGACCGCTGCCGGAGCCTTCACCGGGATGCAGATGCGCGGCTGCGCAACTGGACGGGCCCGGCGGAGAACAACTGGGAGTGCAAACGGCAGGGGAGCCAGCGGAGCGAGCTCATCGACATGCAGGCCGCCTGCCGGAGCAAGTACGGAAGCGTGGCGTTCGCGCAGTTCTCCAACGGTCGCGACGCCTTCTCGTGGCACTGCTTCAAGCGCTGATCCCCCGGTAACCATCCACAATGGAGCCGGGCGAGTGGCAACTTGTGCCACCCGCCCGGAAGTCTTTGTGGGGTGGTGGGCCGACCGGACCGCTGCGTTGGCCAGTCCGGCCGGCCCACCACTTGGCTGGCCTGACCGTGGGAATCAGGCCGCCGCTTGGCCTGACCGTGGGGATTCAGGCCGTATTTCCGGCTCGATTGTGGGGATCGAGCCGCTTTGGTGACCCGGGTAGGGGGAAGGAGAGAACCCCTACCCGGGCCGGGAATGCTGTCGGGTCAGGCCCCGATCAGCCGGTCGTAGTCGTGCAGTGCCATGGCGACGTCGACCTGCGCCCAGAAGCGGTGGTAGGTGAACGTCGGTGCCGCACCACCGTTCAGGTACGCCTGCACCTTCGGCCACTCCGGGTCGTTGCGCAGGAACGACCGGATGCTGATGAAGCTGCTGTTGGAGTTGATCTGGTCGCCGTTGGGCATGGTGCCTGTGTAGCCCGGCGGGACGTAGAGGCCCTGGCCGGTCGAGCTGTTGTACGTGTCGTCGAACCGGTTGTAGTCGGCCCGGGTCTCCGGCACCGAGACGCCGCGCGTGTCCTTGCGGGCGAGCAGGGCGTCGAGCAGGGCCTTGGCCGTGGTACGGGCCTGCGCGTGGTTGGCCTTGGCGCCGTAGTAGATCAGCGTCCGGGCGTACGCGCCGGTCACGCCGACGTCCTGCGTGTGGTCCACGACGGACACGTGCAGGCCGCTGTTGTTGACCGAGGTGGTGCCGCTCGTCCAGTTGCCGCCGGGCTGGCCGGTCCAGCTCAGCGTCGACGGGACCTGGTACGTGGTACCGCTGACCGTCGTGTTGGCGATGGCCCAGGTGACCCACTTGTCCAGCAGCGCCTTCGCCTGCGCGTTGCCGGTCTCGTAGTAGTACTCCGCGACGCGCTCCATGCTCCACGCCTGGAAGCCGAACCACTGGTTCGACGGCGGGTCGTGGTAAACGGGCTTGTCGTCGTAGACCATGCCGTAGAACGTCGGGCGGCCGGCCGGGCGGGCGCTGTAGTCGCCGTTCCAGCTGTTTGTCGCGCCACCGGCGATGGCACCCTCAGCGGACTGGAGCCAGGTGTAGAACTGGATCTGCCGGGTGAGGCTGGTCGCCCAGTCGGTCTGCGCGGACGCGGACCGCGGGATCAGCTCGGGGGTGGTGGACAGCGCCCAGGCCGCGAAGGGGTTCTGGTAGCCGCCGTGGTTGTGGCTGGAGCCGATCCGCCAGGCCCAGGAGCTGCTGCCCTGCGGGCCACCCCACGCGGAGTACCAGGAGAGCAGGTACGCCGCGCTGCTCTTGCCGGTGCCCGCGGTGCAGGTCGGCGAGGCGCAGCCGGGGTTCTTGAAGTACTTGTCGTACATCGAGTACCGCAGGTAGTCACCCATCTGGGCGGCCTTGGTGATGGTGGCCGAGATGCTGGCCTGGTTGCCCTGCTCCTTGGCCCACTTGAGCGCCCAGTACGCGGCCTGCACAGCGCGCGCGTCGGCGTCGGGGGCGCTGGTGTAGCGCCACTGCTGCGTGTACGACGAGTCACCGATGAAGATCGGCAGGTACCCGCCGTTGCCCTGGCGCCCGAAGTTGAACGTCTCGCACGACGGGTGCGGGACGGTCTCGAAGACGCCCTCCTGCGGGCCGCGCTGGTAGGTGTTGATGTACGCCGGCCGCGTGGTGCGGTCGCCGCACCGGCCGTAGCCGTACACGTTGTCGACGTCGAGCAGCCAGTGCATCTGGTACATGCGGTTGTTGCCGTACGTCTGGGTCAGCTCGTTGTACAGCGGGTCCTGACCCACGCTGATCGTGGAGTCCAGCTTGCCGCCCTGCTGCGGGTACAGGTCGGGACGGTTCGCCTCGGGCGCGTAGTCGGCCGGGTCGTTCGGGTTGTAGCCGCCCTGCGTCTCGGTCGGGATGATGTACCGCTCCATGACGCCCCAGGCGTTGTTGAACGGCGTCCAGTTGCCAGTGGAGCGGCCGTACATCGCCTCGAGGAAGAGCCAGTAGCTGAACGCCTCGGACGTGGTCTCGTGACCGTGGTCGGGCGCCTCGACGAGCAGCGTCTCCACCGAGTGGTACGGGACGCCCTCGGCGCTGAAGTACCCGTTCGCCGGAGCCTTGATCTTGTTGTACAGCTCGAGGAACTCCGCGCCGTACTGGCCCGGCGGCGTGGTGTTCTCGTCGTCCGTCACGGTCACCGCGGTCTGGGACGAGGTGTAGTTCGTCGCGCTCGCCGTGATCGTGGCGGTGTCGTTGGTGGCGTCCGCGTCCTGGGCCGCGTTCACCGGCACGTTGACGCCGGCGCTCCAGTTGGCCGAGGTGAGCGTCACGCTTGTAGCGCCGAGCGTGACGTCCGCGTCGCCGGTCTTGGCCAGGGTGACCGGTACGCTGCCGGTCGGCGCGGCGCTGAGCCGTACGTTCAGCTGCGAGCTGCTGCCTTCGGCGACGCTGAGCGTGGCCGGGGTGACGATGCTCGCCTGGCCGGTACCGGTGACCGTGAAGGCGCGCTCGGCCGTGGCGGTCAGCGCCGGGGTGGCGTTGTCGTACGCCCTGGCCTGCACCGTGTACGAGCCGGCGGGCAGGCCGGTCATCTGGTAGCTGTACGGCGCGGTGGTGTCCTCGTTGACGAGGAGGCCGTTGCGGTAGAACTCGACCTTGCTGATCGAGCCGTCGACGTCGCTGGCGTTGGCACTCACCGTGACGTTGGCCGGCGCGTTGAACGTGGCGCCGGCGGCGGGGCTGGTGAGCGAGACGGTGGGCGCCTGGTTGGCCGCGCCGTTGCAGGCGGTGCCGTTGATCGTGAAGGCGGTCGGCTTCGCGTTGGTGCCCGAGTACGAGCCGTTGAAGCCGATCGAGACCGAGGCGCCGGTGGCCAGGTTGCCGTTCCAGGGCATGTTGGTGGCGGTGACGTTGGCGCCGGACTGCGTCCAGTTCGCCGACCAGCCCTGGGTGACGCGCTGGTTGCCGGGGAAGGCGAACCCGAGGTTCCAGCTCGTCAGCGGGTCACCGATATTGCGGATGGTGACGCTGGCGGTGAACCCGGTGTTCCAGTCGTTGGTCGTATAGACCACGTCGCAGGCGGTCGCGGCGTAGGCCATGCCGGCCGGCACGCCCACCATCCCTCCCGCGACCAATGCGCCCGTGGCGACCATCGCCAACCGGCGTTTTCTTGCGGTGAGCTTCATTGTGGAGTGTCTCCTCGCGGACCAAGCCGAGCGAGCTCGGGTGGCGCCTTCTACGCGATCGTGTGAGAGCGGGCGCGCAGGGCGGAAGGCGCCTGTGGTGACGTGGGGCGTCCCGTCCCGGACCGGGGTGATCCGTTAACAACCAGGCGCCGGTTTCCTGAGTCGGATGCCCTCGGCGGCCCGCGGCGCGCGGTGTCGGCTCCCTCACGCGACGCTTCGACAGTCTTGCATGGGAGCGCTCCCGCAGCAAGTGGGGGCGTTTTCGTCTTCGCTCCCTTGTGGTCAAACAGGCCCTGACCTGCCGATCTAGCGGCACTGCGGGGTTTCGCCGTCATTGGCTAGGTGTTTCGATCTTGTTTTGGGTCTTTCACAAAGCCGTAACGGGTACTACAGTTCAGCCAACGTCGATGGGAGCGCTTCCATTGATGTCGATGCAAGTAAGCGGGGGACAACACTACAGGGACACCGCCGGCACCATCGGCGGTCCCACAACCGCTCAGCCGCAGAGCTGGCGGCGGGCCAGCCCGGACTCCGCCGCCAGCGTCTCACCCCCGGTCGAGAGGAGGTGGAACCAGAGCCACTCGCGTGGCCCGGCTCCCGCGCGACATGCGAGCGAGGAGGGAAGATCCTCGCGCGCGTGTGTAACTGATGGTGGGGACGGGGGTTGCCCTCCCCGTCCCCACACCCACTCTCATTGACGATAAACCCCACCGCCCAACTGGGGTAATCGGTCGTCGGGACAGGCGAGATGCGCCCGACCGGTCGACCGGCGCGCTTTGGCGCGCACGGAGGTCCTGAACTCCACCCACCCCCCAGCCCCGCCTCCGCCCGGCACGCTCGGCACCGATGCGCCGCGAGCGGCTGCCACGCGCCGCATGCATCCGACGACGGTCCGCGCGCGGACCTGGTCGAGGCGGCCCACCCGGACCTGAGCGGGCGGGCAGGCCCTGGCCGCGGCGATATGGACGAACCTTCGGCCAGATCGCCACCCGATCACCCCATTTCCATCCGCCGCGATCCGGGTTAGCCTTGGGAGCGCTCCCAGACCAAGGGGATGGGCCACCACCGAGGAGACCCGAACATGTCCGTACCGACCAGGACCACCGCTGGCGCTACCCCGACCGCTGACTCGGCCAGATCGGCCCTGCTCAACGGCGTCGAGCCCGACGATCTGTCCCGGGACCCAGCGGCCGACACTCCGCTCGGCCTGGCGTTTCCGGATGGCTTCGGGTGGGGGGCCGCGACGTCGGCGTACCAGATCGAAGGGGCGGCCAAGGACGACGGCCGTGGTGAGTCGGTGTGGGACACGTTCAGCCACACGCCGGGTCGCACCAAGAACGGCGACACCGGCGACGTCGCGATCGACCACTACCACCGGTACGCCGAGGACCTCGACCTGATGAGGGAGCTGGGCCTGCACTCGTACCGGTTCTCCATCTCCTGGTCGCGCGTCCAGGCCGACGGCACGGGCGCGCCCAACCAGCGCGGCCTCGACTTCTACCGCCGCCTCGTCGACGGGCTGCTGGAGCGAAACATCGAGCCGCTGGCCACGCTTTACCACTGGGACACCCCGCAGGCGCTACAGGACCGGGGCGGCTGGGAGTCGCGCGACACCGCCTACCGGTTCGCCGAGTACGCCGAGCACGTCTACGCCGCCCTCGGTGACGTGGTGCCGGTGTGGATCACCATCAACGAGCCCAAGACCGTCGTGCAGAACGGGTACATCACGGGCCACCACGCGCCCGGCAAGCGCGACGAGCCGCTCGCCTACCAGGTCGCCCACCACCTCCAGCTCGGCCACGGCCTCGCGGTGCAGGCGCTGCGCGCCACCGGCAGCTCGGCGCGGATCGGCCCGGCCTTCAACCTGCACCCCTGCTACCCCGCCGACGACACGGCCGCGGCGGCCGCCGCCACCCGCCTCTACGACGGGTACGAAAACCGCCTCTACCTCGACTCGGCACTGCGCGGCCACTACCCCGCGGACGTGCTCGCCGACCAGGGGCCGGACAGCCCGCTGGCCCGCTCGATCCGGGACGGTGACCTGGCCATCATCTCCGCGCCGGTCGACCTGCTCGCCGTGCAGTACTACACGCCCTACTACGTGACCGGCGAAGGCAGCACCGAGCAGCGGCACGCGACGTCGGAGGCGTTCTGGCAGCAGATCTACCCCGACGGCATGTACGACATCCTGACCCGGGTCACCCGCGACTACGGCCCGCTGCCGCTCACCGTCACCGAAAACGGGCTGCCCTGCCCCGACGTGCTCGGCCCGAGGACGACATCAACGACGTGGAGCGGGTCGCGTTCCTGCGCGACCACTTCGCCGCCGCGCACCGGGCGATCGCCGACGGGGTGCCGCTGGAGAGCTACCACGTGTGGTCCCTTTTGGACAATTTCGAGTGGGACCAGGGCTACGAGGAGCGGTGGGGCCTGGTGTACGTCGACTACGCCACCCAGCGACGCATCCTCAAGCGCAGTGCCCTCTGGTACAAGCGGGTTATCGCCGACAACACTGTTTGAATGCGGGACAGTCTCACGAAGCGGCGGGTCAGCGAGGACGAGCTGGCCCGCCTCGTGGCACGCGCGCTCCATTGTGGACAGTATGGCACCGCCCGAGGTCGCCGCGCTGCGCGGCCAGATCGCCGGGATCACCGCCCGCCTGCACACGATCACCGGCAGCCGGTACGGGTACCCGCTGCGCGGCAGTCGTAGCTGGCAGTCGAGCTGGCGGGGCGCGTTCGGCGCGATGGTCGAGGACCTGATGGCCGATGCCGCCCGCCTCGACAAGCCCCTGCCCGCGCCACCGGAGCGGATCGGCGCGCTGATGCGGCGGCACGCTGACGTGCTGGACGAGGTGACCCGGCCGGCGTTGGTCCACTTTGACCTGTGGGACGGCAACGTCTTCGTCGAGCGAGGGCCGGACGGTTGGCGGGTCACCGGGCTGATCGACGGCGAGCGGGCCTTCTGGGGCGACCCGATCGCCGAGCTCGTCTCGCTGGCGCTGCTGCGCGAGCCGGAGCCGGAGCTGCTGGCCGGGGTCGAGCTGAGCGGGGGCGTGCTGCGGCGGCTCGACCTCTACCGCACGTACCTCTACGTGATCATGGCGATCGAGGGCGCGACCCGCGGCTGGTACGACGCGGAGCGGGTCACGTTCGAGACATGGCTCGCCGAACGTATCGAGGCACAGTTGGCGTTGCTCTGAGGATCGACCAAACTGGTCGCCATGACGTTCGCCCCGGGGCTGCTCCTGCACGACCGGTACGCCATCGTCGAACAGATCGGCGTCGGTGGGATGTCCGAGGTCTGGCTCGCCGTTGACCAGGTGCTCGACCGCCCGGTCGCGGTCAAGGCACTGACCGCCACGCTGGACGACGAGCCTGATCTGTTCGCGGCGACCTGGCGCGAGGCAAGGGCGACGGCAAAGCTCACGCACCCGCACATCACCCAGGTCTACGACTACGGAGAGCAACGGCTCGACGACGGCACGGTCGTTCCGTACCTCGTGATGGAGCTGCTCGACGGCCGCAACCTCGCCGACCGTCTGACGTCCGGCCCTCTCCCCTGGCCCGAGGCGGTCCGCACCGCCGCGCAGGTGGCCAGCGGCCTGGCCGCGGCGCACCGGGGGGCGTGGTGCACCGCGACGTCAAGCCCGGCAACGTGATGCTCACCCCGACCGGCGCCAAGGTGCTCGACTTCGGCATTGCCACGCTGGCCGGCTCCCGGCCCGAGGGCGACGGCGGTTGGCTGATCGGCACCCCGGCGTACGCGGCACCCGAGCGGCTCGACGCCGGCCCGCCCGACCCAGCCGCCGACGTGTACGCGCTGGGCGCGCTCCTCTACGAGGCACTCACCGGCCGGCCGCCGCTGCCGGTGGCGACCTGGGAAGAGGCGGAGGAGGCACACCGGCGTCCGTCGTCGGTGGCCCCGCCCTCGGTGCCCGGCCTGCCGTCCGCCGTGGCCGCGTTGGTGCTGGCCTGCCTCTCCCACGCCCCCGACCGCCGCCCACGCGCACAGGAGGTGGCCGACGCCCTGGATGCGGCCGCCCCCTCGGTCGCCCCGGCCGACGCCCGCGCGGGCGATGCCCGCCGCCCGGCCACCCGCTATACGCGGGGCGTCGCGTCGGCGGCGCCTTCGGTTGGGCCGCGCACGGCAGTGGGCCGCCCGCTACCGCCCGCGCCGCGGAGCAGACCAGGCGCGCGGGTCGAGGGGCAGCGCCGCGGCCTGCACCCCATCCTCATGATCATGACGGCACTGCTGCTGGCCGGCGGACTGACCGTGGCCGCACTCGCCTCGTTCGCACCGTCGGACAACTCCGGCGGCGCCGCCGGTGGCCCACCCGGCGGCGCCCCGGCCCGCACCACGCCGCCGCGCACCACCGCCCCGCCCACACCATCCCCGGCCGACCTTGTCGCGCAGGTCGACGAGACGCTGGAACGCGCGATCGCTGACGGCCGCATCGACGAAGACGCCGCCGACGACCTGCGCGACGGCGTAGACGACATGCGGGAAAGCCTGGAGGACGACGACCCCGAGGAGCTCCGCGACGCAGCGGCCGACCTGCTGGAGCAGATCAACGACTTCAACGAGGGCTCGGTCGCGCAGGAGGCCCGCTTCGACCTCACGCTGGCACTCGACCCGTTGCTCCGCAACAGCTGATCTGGGCCTGTGACAACCGGCAGACACGGCGACGACCACGAACACTTCCTTGATCGGCCGGGATGCCCGCGGGCTCGCCGGGATTTGTGAACGTTTACCGTTGCCAGGGCAACGGAAAATGCACCCAAAGGCTCGGTTCCCCGGTCCGCTTCAGTTGCGGACCGTATGCTCCCGCGGGCACCGCGCAGGTCGGCGGCTCGCTAGCGCTCGCCGAGATCCCCGACCTCCGCTGCCGGGTCCGCGGTCCAAGCCCAACCCCTGGGGTTACTCATTTCCGCGAATTCCCAACCTGGGCGCGGCCGCGCCCAGGTTGGGCTTGTAGCGCGGAGCCGGCGGCGAAAGGTCGTGGTCGGCCGACCGCGGCCCGGGGTGAGCTTGCCAACCGCGAAGGGTGAGGCCGCGGGAGCAACGGTCTGGACCACGACGGGCATCGCGGTAGCTCGGGTCTGCCTCTTGGATCTGATCGTCCACATGGATCCGGGCGTTGCTGGACGACGCTTAAACTACATAGGTAGGCTAAGGGCGTGGAAGCGCTCGGGAGGATCGGTAAGGCGACCGTCGACGTGCTCGGGGTGCTGCTGGACGGCGACGGGCCGCGCTGGGGGTTGGAGATCATCAAGCTGACCGGGCGGCCGTCCGGCAGTGTGTATCCCCTGCTGGAGCGGCTTGAGCGGGCCGGCTGGGTCGCCTCGCACTGGGAGGACGACAGCGACCGGCGCGGGCCGCGGCGGCGGATGTACCTGCTGACCGCCGAGGGGGCCGCCGAAGCCCGGCGCGTCCTGGCCCGTGCCGCGGCCGCCAAGGCGACGTGGCGGCCTACCGGTTCGCCGCGGGAGGCCCGATGAGGATCGCGCTCCTCGTCGTGCGGTGCGCCGCCGCACTTCTGCCCGACCGCACGCGGCGCGACCGCTACCGGGAGCAGTGGGAGGCCGACGTGCGCGGGGCGGCCGAGCTTGAGTTGTCGCCGCTGCGGCTGGCCTTGGGAATGGCCGGCGCCGCGGTGCTCATCACGTTCACCTCGACGAAAGGAACCCGCATGACACCGATCGGTCCCCTGGCCCTCGCGATGCGCCTCGTCGGTGGCGACGTCCGCCGCCGGGCCGCCGCCCTCGCCGCACTCTCCGCCCTCGCCCTGGCCGGCGGCCTGCTGCTACTGATCACCGGCTGACCCCGCGCGGATAGCGACCGCGCCGGCGCAGGCGAGGCTCAGGCGGTTACCGCGGCCTTGAGGTCGTCGGCGCGGTCCGTGTTCTCCCAGGTCAGGTCGGGCACCTCGCGGCCGAAGTGGCCGTAAGCCGCGGTCTGCCGGTAGATCGGGCGCAACAGGTGCAGATCGCGGATGATCGCGGCCGGGCGCAGGTCGAAGACCTCGTGGATGGCCTTCTCGATGCGCTCCACCGGCACCGCCTCCGTGCCGAACGTCTCCACGAAGAGGCTCACCGGGTGGGCCTTGCCGATCGCGTACGCCACCTGGGCCTCGACCCGCTCGGCAAGGCCCGCCGCCACGACGTTCTTCGCGACCCACCGCATCGCGTACGCGGCGGAACGGTCAACCTTGGACGGATCCTTGCCCGAGAACGCGCCGCCGCCGTGCCGCGCGTACCCGCCGTACGTGTCGACGATGATCTTCCGGCCGGTCAGTCCCGCGTCGCCCATCGGGCCACCGATCTCGAAGCGGCCGGTCGGGTTGACCAGCAGCCGGTAGCCCTCGGTCTCCAGGCCCAGGCCCTCCAGCTCCGGGGCGATCACCTGGTCGCGCACGTCCGGTGTCAGCAGCGACTCCAGCGAGATGTCCGGCGCGTGCTGGCTCGAGACGACCACCGTGTCCAGGCGCACCGGGCGCAGCCCGTCGTACTCGATCGTCACCTGGGTCTTGCCGTCCGGCCGCAGGTACGGGATCGTGCCGTCCTTGCGCACCGCCGACAGCCGGCGCGCGAGGCGGTGGGCCAGCGCGATCGGCAGCGGCATCAGCTCCGGCGTCTCCGAGCAGGCGAAGCCGAACATCATGCCCTGGTCACCGGCACCCTGCGCGTCCAGCGCGCTCTCCGAGCCCTCGGCGCGCAGCTCGAACGCGTTGTCCACGCCCTGCGCGATGTCCGGCGACTGCGAGCCGATGCTGATGCTCACGCCGCAGGAAGCGCCGTCGAAGCCCTTCTTCGACGAGTCGTACCCGATCCCCAGGATCGTCTCGCGCACGATCGTGGGGATGTCCGCGTACGCCTGCGTGGTGACCTCACCGGCGACATGGACCTGACCGGTCGTGATCAACGTCTCCACCGCGACCCGGCTCCGTGGGTCCTGGGCGAGCAGGGCATCCAGGACCCCGTCACTGATCTGGTCAGCGATCTTGTCCGGGTGGCCCTCCGTGACCGACTCGGACGTGAACAAACGACGCGCCACGACACCATCCCCTTGCTCAGAGCTTTATCCGAGCGTAGAGGCCCATGCCGCGGCACGAGACGCGATCCGTGCGCTACCGGGGCAGCGCCTGCTGAAGCTCCGCGCGCAGTGCCGGCGTCAGCATCTCACCGGCCTGTTTGGCCAGCCGCGCCATCTCGTAGCCCACCACCCCGATGTCGGCGTCACCCGCGGCGAGGGTGGCCAGGATCGAGCCGTCCCGGACCGCCATCACCAGGAAGTAGCCCCGGCCCAGCTCCACCACGGTCTGCTTGACCACGTCGTTGTCGAACATCTGTGCCGCGCCGGTGGTGATGCTCATCAGACCCGAGGTCACGGCGGCCAGCTTGTCGGCGTGGTCGCGGGGCAGATGGTCGGAGACCGCGATGAGAAGGCCGTCGGAGGAGACGACAATCGCATGAGCCACGCCAGGCGTGCGTTCGGCGAACGCGCTGACCAGCCAGCTCAGATCACGGGCATCTTGACTGAGCTCACTCACGGTTGTTTCGCCTCCTGCTCGATCGTTCGCATCACGTCGTCGCTGTCCTCCGCTTCGGCCCGGCGGACACCGCTGTAGTACTGGGAAAGCATGTTGCCCACGGCCTCGGGGTCCGGCTCCACCCGCGAGGTCGGTACCGACGCCGGCCGCGGCTCGTCGCCGACGGGCGGAAGCTGCGCCATCGGTACGCGCAGCGGCAGGCCGTTGGCCATCGTGCCCCCGATGACGGGTACGGACGGCGGGGTCGGGCCGCCGGGACCGGTGGTGGCCGGCGGGGTGGCGGGTGCGCCGTTGAGCCCGCCCGAGCGGCCACCGCCTTGGCGCGACCACCACGTGCTGCCGGTCTCGGTCGCGGTGGCGCCGACGGACTTGAGCACGTCCTCGGCGCGGGTCGGCGCGTGCCGGACGCGGGTCACGGCGCGCAGCTCGGCGGCCGGCAGGGCCGGGAGCGCGGGTGCGTGTACCCGTACCGGTGCCGGGCTCGCCGGCGCGGCGGCCAGGCGCAGCTCGCGGGCGACCGAGTCGGGTACGGCGGCAACCGCGGCGAGCGCCGGGCGGGCGGCCGGCTCGGGCAGCGCGCGAGCGGGCGGGGCCGGCGCGAGCAGGCTCGGGGGCAGCCAGACCGTGGCGACGATGCCGCGCTCGGCGGCGACGAGCCGCACCCGGATCGAGTGCCGCGCGGCCAGGTGGCTGACCACGAAAAGGCCCATCCGCTCGGAGGCGGCGACGTCGGCGGCGGGCGGCTCGGCGAGCAGCGCGTTTGCCTCCTCCACCGCCGTCTCGCTCATGCCGAGGCCCTCGTCGACGATTTCCACCGAGGCGGTACGGCCGCTGGCCGAGCGGGTGGTCATCCTCACCTGGGTGAACGGCGCGGAGAAGTTCGTCGCGTTCTCCAGCAGCTCGGCGAGCAGGTGGACGACGTCGGCGACGGCGTGGCCGATCACGTACAGGTTGTCGACGGCCTCGTGCCGTACCCGCGGGTACTGCTCGATCTCGGCGGCGGCGGCCATGGCCACGGTGGAGAGCGCGACCGGCTCGTTCCACCGGCGGCTGGACTCGGTACCGGCGAGGACCAGCAGGCTCTCGTCGTTCCGGCGCATGCGGGCGGCGAGGTGGTCGAGCTTGAAGAGGTTGGCGAGCTGGTCCGGGTCGCCCTCCTCGCGCTCCAGCTCGTCGAGGAGCTCGAGCTGCCGCTCGACGAGCACCTGGCTGCGGCGGGCCAGGTTGACGAACATCGCGTTGACGTTGCGCCGCATGACCGCCTGCTCGACGGCGAGCTCGACCGCGCTGCGGTGTACGGCGACGAACGCCTCGGCCACCTCGCCCACCTCGTCCATCGAGCGCACTGCCGAGGGTGGGACTTCGATCTTGGGTACACCGTGGCCGACCCCGCGCAGCCGTTCGATCGCGTCGGGCAGCTCGTCCTGGGCGACGTGCAGCGCGTGGCGGCGCAGCTCGCGCAGGGAACTGGCCACGGACCGACCGATCAGGACCGAGATGACCAGGGCGATCAGGAGTACGGCGAGCACCGAGCCGGCGACCAGCAGCGTCCGCCGCAGCTGGTCGGCACTGCGGTCACCGGCCACCTTCACCGCGTCGGCGAGCACACCGGACTCGACCTGGCGGAGCAGGTCGTGCCGGTCCTGGCTCAGCGACCACCAGCGGAACGGCTCGAGCACCTTCGCGTCGCCGCTACCCGTGGCGATCGTGGTCTGCTCCATCGCGACCGCGGCGCCGAACTTGGGGTCGGCCGCGGCCTGCTCGTACCGCAGGACCTGCTCGGTGGTGGCCGCGACCCGGAAGTCGGCGAGCGCGGTGAGCTGCTGTGCCCGCAGGTCGGTCAGCTCGACCTGGTCGGTGGGGCCGTACGCGCCGGCGCTGCCGGCCGCGAACAGGCGGGCGCGCAGTCGGGAGCCGATCTCCTTGATCCGGGCCAGCTCGACGTACCGCAGCACCATCTCGGTGAGCTCGGGCCGCTCGACACCGGGCGTGGGCTGGGCCAGCAGGGTGAGGAGCGTGTCGATCGTGCGGCTGTAGTTGCCGATCACGGTGTCCGCGCCAACCGCGCCGCTGGCCGCCGCGCCGCGGAGCGTGGACAGGTCGTCGACCGCGTCGCGGGCCCGCTTCAAGGCGATCTGCCAAGCGGCGTCACCCCGGCGAGCGAATCGGCCGCCTCGCGGAAGTCGGCGGCGGAGCGGTCCACCGACACGTAGTACTGCCGGATGTCCGCGGTGACCTCGTTGGCGCTCGTCTTCTTGGCTTGCAGCGCGGCAAGGTTGCCGGCGGTACGGTCGCGCTCGCTCTGTAGGTCGTGGACGAGCGTGGTGACCTGCTGGCCGAGCGCCACCTGGTCGGCGAACTCGTCGAGCACCGTGGCCTGGCCGACCAGCGCGCCGGTCTGCACGCCGGCGACCACCATAAATGCCACCGAAGGGATGACGAGCACCATCGCGAGCTTGGTGCGCATTCGCCAATCCCGGACCCGCAACCGCGAACGCCGCCGATGTGGGATAACCCGGACATCGAGCCGCCTGCGGTGTCGCGGAACCGTCCGGTCCGACGGCTCCGGGGCAGCAGCGACCACGCCTCCCCCTTACCTCGTACCCGGCCTGCCGAGGAGCGGAGTCCATCCAATCAGGCACGGGAGCCGTGTCAACGCCACGACCAGCGACAAGTTCACGAACGATACAGCGGCTGACCGGATCTTGCCGGTACCGCCGAGGGGGGCTCCTCCATCCGGACGATGGCGTCCGGGTCAGCGACCCGCCGGAGCCGCCGGGATCAGGCCGGCGGCGAGCAGCGCGGCCCCCACGGCGCCCACCTCCGGGTTGTCCACATGGCGTACCGTCCGCGGCGCCAGGGCTACCTGGAACGCGCGGCGCCACCACGGTTGGGCCGCCATCGCGCCGCCGCCCAGCACGACCTCGGTGGCGCCGTCCACAGTGGACTCCAGAGTGGCCAGGTCACGCGCGACCATTTCGCACACACCGTCCATCAGCCCGGCGAAGATCTCGGCCGGCGTGGTCGAGAAGGACAGCCCGGACAGCGCGCCAGCACCGGAGGGCGCGGTACCGGGTGGACGGTCGCCGCCGAGCCGCGGATCGGCCCGCACCTCGGTCTTCCCCGGTGCGATCGGGGCCAGCGCCTGCTCCAGCGCCTCGCCGAGGGGCAGTTGGAGCGTCTTCTTGGCCCAGGCGAAGAGGTTGCCGCCGGCTGAGTACGCCGCGCCGGTCACGATCCGCTCGTGGTCCACCCGGTAACGCCACACCAAGGCGGGCAGCGGGGGCAGCGGCGCGCCCGGCGGCACCGGCTGTACCAGGCGGACCGCGGCCGACGTGCCGACCGTGACCGCGGCGTGGCTCGGCTCGAAGCAGCCGGTGCCCACGTTGGACGCGGCGCCGTCGCCGACCGGTGGCGTCCAGGGCACGACCGCGAGGGCGGGCCAGCGGCGGGCGTACTCAGGGCGCAGTCGCCCCAGCCAGCCGGC
Organism: Phytohabitans flavus; assembly: GCF_011764545.1. Lineage (GTDB taxonomy): Bacteria > Actinomycetota > Actinomycetes > Mycobacteriales > Micromonosporaceae > Phytohabitans > Phytohabitans flavus. Next base: position 5,215,071 of record NZ_AP022870.1, read on the forward strand.
CGGCGCCAGCGGCGGCACCTCGGCCCGGGTGACGCCGGCGATGGCCAGCGCTTCGTCGTCCCAGTCGAGCGCGGCCAGGTCGAGCATGCCGGTGCCGGAGGCCTGGGACACCGACATCGGCGCCTCGGTGAGCAGCGCGCCGAGCACGTACTCGGGCAGCCCGGTGAACAGGAACAGCCCTGGCCCGGCGCTCGCCCGCAGCCAGGGCAGCTTGACCGTCCAGTAGAAGCGGTGCCACCACGCGCCGGTGCGCTGGTGGAACGCGTCCGGGTCGGCTGGCCCGGTGACGCCCGGCGGCGGCGTGGGGCGGGTGTCGAGCCAGGTGACCAGCGGCCCGAGCGGTACGCCGGACTTGTCGAGCGGTACCACCGAGTGCCACAGGGAGGACACGGCCACCAGCCGCACGCCGTCGAGGTGCCCGGCCGCGGCCAGCTCGTCCACGCAGTCGATCAGCGCGGTCAGGTACGCCGTCGCGTCGAGCGTGGCCGCGCCGCTGTCGTCGACCGCCACCTCCACAGACCGGCGGGCCAGTGCCCCGGCCACCGGGACCGCCGCGTCGTCCAGCACGAGTCCGCGTACCGACGACGTGCCGAGGTCAAGCGCGAGAATGCTCATCGCCGCCACCGTATCTGTATCTACCGAAACCCCGACGTGTAAACTCCCGCACATGTCCGCGCGCCTGAATTCCTGGTGGCGCCGCCAACCCGGCGGCCCGACCACCCGCGCGTAGCTGATACCCACGCGGCCGCCACATAAGGCGGCCACGGCGTGATGTCAGAAAGCTCGAGCATTCCGACGCACCGGTTGTCCGCCCGAGGCGGCCCCCGGACCGGAGGAATGTACGGATGGATCTTCTGACCCTGCTCGACCCGGCTCAACCACGCCCTTTCGCGCTGCTGCGTCGCGAGGGCGCGGCGCATATCGAGATCTTCACCGGCGACCTGACCAGCGTCGACCGGCTCGCCGACATCCCTTTGCCGGCCGGGCACCAGGGCCCGGCCACGCTCGCGCTGGTGCCGTACCGGCAGATCACCGAACGCGGTTTCGCCTGCGTCGACGACGGCACGCCCCTGGAGTGCCTGGCCATCCGCTCGTACGGTGAGGTGCCGCTCGCCGCCGCGCTGGCCCTGCTGCCGGACACGCCCGAGGTGGCCAGGGACGGCGGTTTCGACATCTCCGACGAGGAGTACGCGGCGACGGTCGGCGCCGTACTGCGGGACGAGATCGGCCATGGCGAGGGGGCCAACTTCGTCATCCACCGCACGTTCACCGCCACGGTCGACGAGCCGCTGCGGGCCGCGCTCGCCGCGTTCCGGCGGCTGCTTGTCGCAGAGCGCGGGGCTTACTGGACGTTCCTCGTGCACACCGGTACCCGCACGCTTGTCGGCGCCACCCCGAGCGGCACGTCAGCGTCGAGGACGGCCTGGTGATGATGAACCCGATCAGCGGCACATTCCGCCACCCGGACGGTCCCGCCGAGCGGGAGGCGCTGCTGGAGTTCCTGGCCGACCCCAAGGAGATCGACGAGCTGTACATGGTGCTCGACGAGGAGCTCAAGATGATGGCCACCGTCGCCGACCACGGTGGCCAGGTCGTCGGCCCGTACCTGAAGGAGATGGCGCATCTCACCCACACCGAGTACCTGCTGGCCGGGCGGGGCTCGCGGGATGTGCGGGAGGTGCTGCGCGAGACGATGTTCGCGCCGACGGTCACCGGCAGCCCGATCGAGAACGCGTTCCGGGTGATCGCCCGCCACGAGGGGCGGGGGCGGCGGTACTACGCGGGCGTGCTCGCGCTGCTCGGCCACGACGCCGACGGCCGGCAGACGCTGGACGCGCCGATCCTCATCCGCACCGCGGAGATCACCCCCGACGGGGTGCTGCGGGTGCCGGTGGGCGCCACGCTGGTACGCCACTCGACTGCCGAGGGCGAGGTCGCCGAGACGCACACCAAGGCGGCGGGTGTGCTCGCGGCGCTGGGTCTGCGGCCGGCGGCGGCACCGCGTCCCTCCGGCGAGTCGGGGGTACAGCTGTCGGCCGACCCGGACGTGCGGGCCGCGCTGACCGCACGCAACGAGCGGCTGGCCCGCTTCTGGCTGGACGAGCGGGGCCCGGTGGCGATCCCGGCGACGGCTCGGCGGGCGCTGATCGTGGACGCCGAAGACACGTTCACCGGCATGCTGGCGCACCAGATGCGGTGGCTGGGGCACGACGTCACGCGGCGGCCGTGGACCGACCCCGGCTCGCTGGAGGAGTTCGACCTCGTCGTGGCCGGCCCGGGTCCGGGCGACCCGACCTCCCCGACGACGTCAAGATGCGCGCGATGCGGGCGGTGATCACCGCGCGGCTGCGCAGCGGGCGGCCACTGCTCGCGGTCTGCCTCGGCCACCAGCTGCTGTGCGGGCTGCTCGGGCTTGACCTGCACCGGCGGGACGCGCCGTACCAGGGGCTCCAGCGCGAGGTGGACCTCTTCGGCCGGACGCGGCGGGTGGGCTTCTACTCCACGTTCACCGCGCTGTCGCCGGTCGGCGCGCTGACCACGCCGTACGGGCCGATCGAGCTGGCCCGCGACCCGGCGGACGGCGCGGTGCACGCGATGCGGGGGGCGGCGTTCGCGGGCGTGCAGTTCCACCCGAGTCGGTACTGAGCCAGGACGGGCTCGCGGTGCTGGCGGATCTGCTGCAAGCATTGACGGAGGTACCTTCCGTCCATTAGACAGGTAATCTAACTTACCTTCTCCACCGCCGGGAGTAGCCATGCGCCGATCTCTGCTCGCCATCGCGCTCCTCGCGGGCACACTCGTCACCGGCCCGGCGGCGGTCACCGCCGGGCCGGCCCCCGCGGGCGCCACCGGCCACATCCGGGTCGACCAGGTCGGGTATGCGACGGGCGAGGCCAAGCGGGCCTACCTGATGACCGCCGCACCCGCCGGCGACGCCCGCTTCGCTGTGCTGGACCAGCGCGGGCGCACCGTCCACAGCGGACGGATCGAAGCCAGCGCGGGCGCGTGGAGCGCGGCGTACGGCGCGGTGCACCCGATCGACCTGACCGCGGTCCGCACCCCAGGGGTGTACCGGCTGCGCGTCTCCGGTGGCGTACGGGCCGAATCGCCGGTGTTCCGGGTGGACAGTCCGAAGCGGCTCTTCGCCCCGCTGCTCGCCGACACGGTCAACTTCTTCCAGGTGCAGCGGGACGGCGCCGACGTGATCCCCGGCGAGCTGGACCGCAAGCCGTCGCACCTGACCGACCGGCGGGCCACCGTGTACGAGCCACCGGTCTTCACCGGCGACGGCGGCGACGTGCCGGCGGCGCCGCTTCAGCCGCGGGCCGGCGCTGGCCCGGTCGACGTCGAGGGCGGCTGGTTCGACGCCGGTGACTTCGTGAAGTTCACGCACGCCTCGGCGTACGCGCTGACCCAGCTGCTGTACGTGCAGCGGGAGACCGGCGGGCCCCGGACGCTCCGCGGCGAGACCGCCTTCGGGCTGCGCTGGCTGGACAAGATGTGGGACGGGCGCACGCTGTACGTGCAGGTCGGCATCGGCACGGGCAGCGAGGAGTTCGGCTTCCTCGGCGACCACGACGTGTGGCGGCTGCCCGAGGCCGACGACGCGCTGGAGATTGGCCCCGGGGCTGGCTCAACCCGGGGCTGGGCGCGGAGCGACCAGCCCGGATTGAGCCGGCAGCCGGGGCCGAAGCGAGCGGAGCGAGCCAACAAGCAGAGCCCGGGCGACGAGTACCAGTTCATCAAGTACCGCCCGGTCTTCCCCGCCGCGCCGGCCGGGGAGAAGGTGAGCCCCAACCTCGCCGGGCGGGTGTCGGCCGCGTTCGCCCTCGCTGCCCAGCTGGCCGCCGAGCGGGGCGACAAGGCGGCCGCGCGGCGGTGGCTGGCCGAGGGCGCTTCCCTGTACGGCCAGGCCCGCACCACCGACGTCGGCGAGCTTGTCACCGCGTTCCCGCACGCGTACTACCCGGAGGACTCCTGGCAGGACGACATGGAGCTCGGCGCCACCCAGCTCGCGCTCGCCGCCCGCGCGCTCGGCGACCCGCGCGCCGGCCGGTGGGTCCGCGAGGCGGCCGGGTGGGCCCGCGCCTACCTGGACACGCAGCCGTGGGACACGCTCAACCTGTACGACACGAGCGCGCTCGCCCACGCCGACCTGGTGCCGCTGCTGCGCGGCGACGCCCTCGCCGGCGAGCTCGTCGCGGACCTGCGGCGGCAGCTGGACAGCGGGGTCGCGGCAGCGGCCGACCACCCCTTCGGCCACGCGGTCGACGTCACCCAGTTCGACGCGGCGACCCGCAGCTTCGGGTACGCGGCCACGGCCCACCTCTACCGCGACCTCACCGGCTCGCGGGAGTACGACGCGTTCGGCACCCGGCAGCGCAACTTCGCGCTCGGCGCCAACGCGTGGGGCACCTCGTTGATGATCGGCGCCGGTACGACGTACCCGCAGTGCCCGCAGCACCAGGTCGCCAACCTGGCCGGACTCCCCCGCGGCGCGGTGGTCAACGGGCCGAACGGCGCGGAGAACTTCGAGTTCATCGGCATCCCGGACGGCGCGAACGCGTGCCCGGCAGACGGGATCAACCGGTTCGCCGCGTACGACCGGCCGGACGCGCGCTACCTCGACGACGTACGGGCCTGGCCGAGCTCGGAGCCGGCGATCGACTTCACCGCGACGGCGGCGCTCGCCTTCGCGCTCTCGGAGTAGCCTCTTGCCGAGCTAACTCTTCCTATATAGAGTTACCGCATGAGCGGGTCCCGAGGCATGTGGTCCGGTGCGGCGCTGGTGTTCGCCGCCGTCGATGTGGCATACATGCTGCTGTTGCGCTCGTCCAGCCCGCGAGGGCCGGACGAGGACCTCTTGGCGTACACGGTGAGCGGCGCCATCGCGGCGTCGCTGCCCGCGCTGGCCGCCGCGCTGGTCTGGATCGCCTGGCGGTGGCGGGTCGGTGATCGACTGTCCGGGATGGACGGTCCGGCGCGCCTGCTGGCCGCCGCGGTCGCGACGCTGCCGGCCGACCGCCGCGACTGGGGTGCGGCGATGACCGCCGAGCTGGCGCAGGTGCGGCGCCGCCGGGAGCGGTGGCGGTTCGCGGCCGGCTGCGCCCGCACCGCGGTGTTCCCGCCGCGCGGGCACCGGGCGCTGGTGGCCGCGGTCGCGGCGCTGGCCGTCGCGGTGGTGGCCGGCAGCTGGCTGGCCGCCGGTCGCGCGCTGCCCGAGCTGCGGGTCTTCGCGGTGACGTTCGCCGGGCTAGTCGGCCTCCTGGCCACGGTGGCCGCGTCCCGCGCGCGGCGGCCGCGCCGGCCGGCGGCGGGCCTGTCCATCGCGGTCGTCGGGCTGGCCGGCGTGGCCGCGTCCGTCGCGCTCACCGGCTACTACCTGCGCACCGACGCGTCGGTGGTGCTGGACTACCCGAACGCGATCATGCTGGCGGTCGGGCTCGCAATCGGCTTGTGGCTCTCGCTCGTCCCGCCGCGGGCGCTGACCACGAGCCGCCGTGCGCGTCGTGCCGGCCTCGGCGTCGGGGTGGCGATCGCCGGCGGCCTCGCGCTGAACGCACAGCTCAACGACATCGCCGCCGGCCAGAGCCTCGGCATGTACGTCATCGCCGTCCCGGTCACCGCCCTGTTCCTGACCGCGTTCTTCGTCACGGTGGCCGACCGCTCCTTCTGGGCCGGACTCCAGTCGGCGGTGTGGACGGTGGTGACCGCCTGCCTGCTGGGCTTCGCCGTATACCTCGTCGAGGCGTTCCGCTACTGGCGCGCCGGCGTGCACCCCATCGACGGAGATGGCATCTACGGTGCCACCGGCACGCAGCTACAGGAAGCCATCGGGTGGATGCTCGCCGCTGTCCCGCTGATCGCGCTGCCGTTCGCCGTCTTCGGGGCCGCTCTCGGCACCCTCAGCAGCGGTCCCCGCGCCGCCGTCACCGGGGTCGTGCCAACCTCGGAGAGTAATTAGTTTCGCCTTAAGCCTTTCTGTGGGATCGAACTTCGTCTCCGGGCGCTTCGTACCGCCCCACGACACCCCACAGTTGGAGGCACCGTGCGACACGGAAACGTCGACCTTGGTCTGCTGCGCACCGGGGCGCACAGCCCGTCGGTCTTCGCGCTCAGCCGCAGCATGGGCGATGGCACACCGATCGTCGACTTCTGCATCCCGTGCAACCCGTACTTCCCCACGCCGGACATGTTCGCCGCACTCGCGCAGAACCTGGAGTCGATCCTCAAGTACTACCCGAGCGACTCCGCCGAGATCACCAACAAGTTGTGCGGCGTGCTCGGCCTGCATCAGAAGACGGTCGCGATGGCCAACGGCTCCACCGAGCTGATCACGTGGCTCGACCACCTGATGATCAAAGAGAGCATCGCGATCCCGATCCCGACGTTCGGCCGCTGGACCGACCAGCCGCTGGAGACCGGCAAGCGGGTCGACATGTTCCCCTTGCAGGAGGCCGACGGGTACGCGCTCGACCTGGAGGAGTACGTCGCGTTCATCCGCAGCCGCGGCTCCCGCGTGGCGGTGATCTGCAACCCCAACAACCCGGACGGCGGCTTCCTGCCCCGCCGCGAGGTGCTGCGCTTCGTCGACGCGCTCACCGACCTCGACCTGGTGGTGGTCGACGAGTCGTTCATCGACTTCGTCGAGGCCGAGCGCCAGCCGTCGATCGCCCCGGACGCCGCGATCCGCCCGAACGTGGTGGTGCTCAAGAGCCTCGGCAAGAACTTCGGCCTGCACGGCATCCGCTTCGGCTACCTGGTGGCCAACCCGCAGATCGCCAGCAAGATCGCAAAGACCCTCCCGAAGTGGAACCTCAACTCACTCGCCGAGACGGTCGTCCACATGATCCAGGACTACGAGACCGAGTACCGGGAGAGCCTGCGCCTGCTCGCCCGCGACAGGTACCAGATGGCCGACGAGCTGTCCCGCGTCCCCGGCCTGACCGTCTTCCCCTCGCAGGGCAACTTCCTGCTGGTCAAGCTCCCGCCCGGCTGGAGCGGCGTGGACCTGCGCGACTACCTACTCACCCGGCACGGCCTCTTCGTCCGCGAGTGCGGCAACAAGCTCGGCATGACCAGCCAGTTCCTGCGCTTCGTGGTGCGCCCACAGCAGGACGTGCGGCTGCTGGTGGAGGGCATGCTCGCCTACGGCCGGTACCTGCACGGCGAGTCGAGCCATTCGCTTTCGACCAGCGACGACAGGTACGGCACGTCGACCGTGCTGGAGCCCGACAACCTGATCCCGTACCCAGGCCGCCGCAGCCTGGCCACCGCCAACTAGATCTTTTCAGGGTCGGGGGCACATTCAATTTCTTAAGATTTGCCCCGGTCCGCGCCAGTCACAGACCGCATGCTCCCGCGGGCCCCGCGCAGGCCGGCGGCTCGCTAGCGCTCCCCGAAATCCCCGACCTCCGCTGCCACGTCCGCGGTCCAAGCCCAACCCCGACCCGACCCGGGATCGCCGTCGGACGAGGAGCAAAGAGGTGGGTGCGCAGGCGCATTCGCTCTGCTTCCCTAGAGTGGCCGCACCGGCGTCCGCGAGAGATCGTGGTATCCAACTGCCCCTCCAGCTTGTTCTTTAACCTCCGGCGCCGTCGATGGCTAGTCCTGTCCTTTGTGGATTGCGGCGTGTCGGTGCTCGACGTGGGACGGCCACCGTCCGATGATCTTTCGGTTCCCTGGCAGGACACGAAAGAGCGGATGGTGGCCGTGGCCACGATTGTGGACTACCTCGGTGGTCTGGTGTTATCCGACACGCCCGCCACGGCGTTGGCGCCGGCGGCGTGGCTGGCCGGGTTCCGGCGGGACTACTACCAGTGCCTGCGGGCGCGGACGGACGCGTTGTTCGAGCTGACCGACGCGGTGTTGTGCGCCGACGGGCCGGTGACCAGCTTGGTCGAGTTGTCGTTGACCGCCGAGCACCGACGCGGTCACGGCGCGCTGTATGACGGCCTGAACTGGGGCGATATCGACATCGCCCGGCTGCGGGTGACGCTGGCTGGTCTGCCGCTGCCGCGCACCGCCGATGGCCGGATCGTGTTGGCCGTCGATGTCAGTAACTGGCTGCGCCCGGAAGCGGTGACCTCGCCGGACCGGCTGTTCTGCCACGTCTACGGCCGGGCCAAAGGCCAGGCGCAGATGATCCCGGGCTGGCCGTACTCGTTCGTAGCCGCGCTGGAATCCGGCCGCACCTCATGGACCGCGATCCTGGACGCGCAACGACTCGGGCCGACCGACGACGCCACCGCGGTCACCGCCGACCAGCTCCGCGACGTCGTGAACCGGCTCATCGCCGCCGGGCACTGGCGCCACGGTGACCCGCAGATCCTGATCGTCGCCGATACCGGCTACGACACCGCACGCCTCGCCTACGTGCTGGCCGACCTACCCGTCCAGTTGCTCGGCCGCATCCGCGCCGACCGGGTGCTTCGCCTACCCAAACCCGCCTGGGCACCAGCCGCAGTCGGTCGGCCACCCAAGCACGGGCCCGAGTTCCGCCTGGACACCCCACACACCTGGCCCACCCCGCAGCACCAGACGACCACCGACACCAGCCGGTACGGCACCGCCCGGGCGGCCAGCTGGGACCGGCTGCACCCACGGCTAACCCGCCGCACCTGCTGGATCGACCACAAGCAGGACCTGCCAGTCATTGAGGGCACCCTCATCCGGCTGCAGGTAGACCACCTGCCCGGCGACCGCGACCCCAAACCACTCTGGTTGTGGTGCTCCGCCAACGGCGCCACCGCCGCAGACATCGACCGCTGGTGGCAGTCGTTCCTACGCCGCTTCGACCTCGAACACACCTTCCGCCTGTTCAAACAAACCCTCGGCTGGACCCGCCCGAAACTACGCACACCCCAGGCAGCGGACCGCTGGACCTGGCTGATCATCGCCGCGCACACCCAACTCCGACTCGCCCGGCCGCTGGCCGCGGACCTACGCCGCCCCTGGGAACGACCCGCACCACCCGGCCGACTCACCCCAGCCCGCGTCCGCCGAGGATTTCGGAACATCCGCGCCACCAGCGCCCAGCCAGCCGGCGCACCGAAACCCGCCACCGCCGGCCCCGGACGCCCACCCGGCTCACACAACCGACGGCCGGCAACCCGCCACGACGTCGGCAAAACCGTCAAACGCGACCTAACCATCACCGCCCGCAAACAGCGCACAGGTTAAAGAACAAGCTCCAGAGCCTGTTGCAAAATTGCCCGACTACAGCGTGTGCGTAGAAAAACACGGCTGTGTCCGCCGCTGGCCGCCGAACGGCGGCCAGTGAGGGTCAACGCGACCCTCACTTCATGCGAATCTGGCGATTTTGCGACAGCCTCTCCAGGGGCAACTAAGTACCACGATCTGCCAGCCGGCGGCCCGTCGTAGCGCCGATCAAGGCAAACCCAGCGCCCTTTGGGCGCGTGTCTGCCGTGGGTGGACCCCCGCCCAACCGCCGAGCCAGGTTAAAGGTTAGGCCGGAACGCGGACCGGCAGCGAGGATCGCGGTTGGCGACCACGACCTGGGGTGAGCTGGCCAACCGCGGAGGGTGAGGCCGCGGGAGCAGCGGTCCGGACCCAATGGCACTCAGCCTAGTTTGATCAAGGCGACGACCTGGGCATTCTGCGAGGCTGCGCGGAGTGCCGGGGTTGGGTCGGTCGTTGAGGGCTGGTCGGGCTTTGGGGAAATCTGTTGCTGCCGCAGCGACCATCGCTTTCCCCGGAGTGGAGTCTGCGCACTCCCGACGGAAACGCTGGATCTAGTCGACTTTCTGCCGTCAGGACGACAGGAAGTCGACTAGATCTCGCGGGCTTGGCCACAGCGGCACGTCGGGTTGGACGCTTTGGCTGGTTTGTCCGCATGCCAGTCGGAGCACGCCAGCGATCGTGGTATTTAGCTGTCGCTATAGACGCAGCTAAATACCACGATCTGCCGGATAGTGTCCGGGTGCGGCGCCGGTCGAGCGTTCACGATTCGACCGCCGGCTCTGATCGGTGCGACGCATGTGTGGGGGTCGCGGCCTCACCGCCGGCGATGTCAGCCGAGGGGTTTGGGTTGTGGAACCGCGGAGGGCGAGGCCGCGGGAGCGGCGGCCTTGACCCTGCCGCTCAGCTAATTTGGTCAAGGCGATGACCTAGGCATTCTCCGAAGGCCGCGCGGCGTGCCAGGTACGGCCGGGTCCTTGGGCGCGTCAGGGCGGCAAGGATGGGTCTGACTTCATGATCGACCTAAGTTGAGCGGCATTGGGTCCGGACCACCGCGGACGCCGCGGTAGCTCAAATCTTCATCTTTTTGTTGAAAGTTCTGCGACCACCACTGTGGACGGATCCAATGGTCCTGACCAGGAAAGATCTCTCGCCGGGACCGGGGCGGGCGGCACGGCTGGCCATTGGTCGCTATCGTCGGGTGCCGTGAACGGGCTGCCTCGACTCGGGATCGACTTCGGTACATCGCACACGGTCGCGGTCTGCCAGTGGCGGGACGGCGGCGGGCAGCCGCTGCTCTTCGATGCCTCGCCGCTGCTGCCGTCCGCCGTGCTGGTGGACAGCCAGCGGCGCCTACTCGTGGGGCGGGACGCGCAGCGTGGTGCGCGGGCCGACCCGGCCGGTTTCGAGCCGTACCCGAAGCGGCGCGTCGACGAGGGCACGATCCTGCTCGGCGGGGCCGAGATCGGCGTACCCGACGTGATCGCGGCCGTGCTGCACCGGTGTGCCGGTGAGGCCGCGCGGGTCGCCGGCCGGCCGGTGGCCGAGGTGGTGCTGACCCACCCGGCGGCCTGGGGGCCGCGCCGGCGGGCGGTGCTGACCGGCGCCGCGGCGCGGGCCGGGATCGACGCCCCGGTCCTGATCCCCGAGCCGGTCGCGGCCGCGGTCTATTTCACGACCGTCCACGGTGTACGCGTCCCGCCCGGGGCCGCGGTCGTCGTGTACGACCTCGGCGCGGGGACCTTCGACGTCGCCGTCGTGCGGCGCGAGGGCGAGACCGGATGGTCGGTGCTGGCCTGCGACGGCTTCGACGACCTCGGCGGCGCGGAGTTCGACGAGCTGATCGTCGACCGGCTGCGCGACCGCTTCCGCGACCAGGATCCGGAGACCTGGCGGCGGCTGACCGACCCGACGACCGCGACCGACCTCCGCGAGCGCACCACCCTGTGGGACGAGGCGCGCGCGGCCAAGGAGCAGCTGTCCCGCAACAGCGCGGCCGGCGTGCACGTGCCTTTCTACGGGGTCGAGGTGGTGACGCGGGAGGAGTTCGAGCTCGCGGCGCGCCCGCTGATCGAGCGGACGGTCAACCTCACCGTGTCGACGCTGGAGCGCGCCGGTGTGTCGCCGGGTGCGGCGGCCGGCCTGTTCCTCGTCGGCGGCTCGACGCGCATGCCCCAGGTCGCCACCCAGCTGCACCGCCGGCTCGGCATCGCGCCCACGGTGATCGAGCAGCCAGAGCTCGTGGTCGCCCAGGGCGCGGTGACGGCGGCGGCAGCCGCTTTCGTACCCCCACCACCGATCCAGCCACACGCCGCGCCACCCCAGGTATCGAACCCGCCGGAGAGGCCGGCGCCACCCCGCAAGCGGCGACGGCGCCTGGCCGTCGCCATCGCCGCCGCCGGCACCGCGCTTGTCCTCGCCGGCGGCGCGGCCGTCTACTTCCTCACCGACCGGGAGTCCTTTCCGCTGAACGCAATCGGCCAGACCAACCACGGGGTGTTCGAGTCGGCGGAGCTGGCGGCGTTCGCCCGGCCGTGGCTCAACGAGGTCACCAACTGCAACCGGATGGGACCGGGCATCTACGGCGGCACCGTGACGGAGTACGTGCAGTGCACTGGGTCCGACGGGTCGTGGAATGTGCAGTTTCGCGCGCTCACCGACATCTCCCAGCGCGACGCCTCTCGCCAGCACCGCAAGGTGGGATACCAGGGCCGCCCGCAGTCGTACACGGGCGAGCGCCCCGAGTCCGGGCAGCGCATCGACTACATGTACGAGCAGCAGTACCCGGTGATCTACTGGGACGACGACACCTCGGCGATGGTCGGCGACCTGCAGGGCGACCTCGGCGCCACCACAGAAGAGCTGGCCCCGATCTGGGCCGCGCGCGTCACCTGAGGCTGCTCACGCCGTGGCCGCCGCATAGGCGGCCTTTGGGCGCGACCAAACGCGGAGGGTGAGGCCGCGGGAGCGACGGTCCGGACCACGACGGGCATCGCGGTAGCTCGAAATCCAGAAATGCCCCGCCGGACGGTTGAATCTTCGTTTCGAACGCGTAACGTCCACCGCAGTCGATGCCGACAGTCAATGTCGATTGTGGGGGGCCAGCATGCCAGTCCGTCGTGTCCTCGCGGTCTTCGCCGCCCTCCTCGCCGCGGTCGGGTTGGCCACGCCCGCCGCTGCGGGCGACCGTCATGGCGGTGGGCTGGCGGGGCAGCACTCGCTGCGCTCGCCGGTCACCGACGAGTCGTTCTACTTCGTCATGGCCGACCGGTTCGCCAACGGTGACACCGGCAACGACCAGGGTGGACTCGGCGCGGACCCGCTGGTGTCGGGCTTCGACCCGACGAAGAAGGGCTTCTACAACGGCGGCGACCTCAAGGGCTTGCTGTCCCGGATCGACTACATCCGCGGGCTGGGCACGACGTCGATCTGGCTGACGCCGAGCTTCAAGAACAAGGCCGTGCAGCTCGAGGACGGTCCCTCCGCCGGCTACCACGGGTACTGGATCACCGACTTCACCCAGATCGACCCGCACCTGGGCACCAACCAGGACCTGCGCGCGCTGATCGACGCCGCGCACGGGCGCGGCATGAAGGTCTACTTCGACATCATCACCAACCACACGGCGGACGTGATCGGGTACGAGGGCAGCGCCCGCCGCGGCTACGTGTCCAAGGACGCGGTCCCCTACCGCACGGCCGCCGGCGCGCCCTTCGACGACCGCGACTACGCCGGCAAGGCCTCCTTCCCGGCGCTCAGCCCCGCGACCTCGTTCCCGTACACGCCGGTGCTCGACCCCGCCGAGCAAAACCTCAAGGTGCCGGCGTGGCTCAACGACGTGACGCTGTACCACAACCGTGGCGACACGACGTTCGTCGGTGAGAACTCCTACTACGGCGACTTCTTCGGCCTCGACGACCTCTTCACCGAGCACCCGCGCGTGGTCGCCGGCATGACCGACATCTACAAGACGTGGATCCGCGACTTCGGGGTGGACGGCTTCCGCATCGACACGATGAAGCACGTCAACGACGAGTTCTGGCAGAAGTTCGGCCCCGAGGTGCTCGACTACGCGCACCGCCACGGCAAGCGCGAGTTCTTCATGTTCGGCGAGGTCTTCGACACCACCAAGAGCTTCACGTCGCACTTCACCACCGCCGACAAGATGCAGGCGGTGCTCGACTTCCCGTTCCAGGACGCGGCCCGCGGCTTCGCCTCGCGCGGGCAGGCGGCCGGCCAGCTCGCGACGTTCTTCGCCGGCGACGACTGGTACACCGACGCGGACTCCAACGTGTACCAGCTGCCGACCTTCCTCGGTAACCACGACATGGGCCGCATCGGCCACTTCGTGACCACCGACAACCCGGGCGCGGGCGACACCGAGCTACTGGCCCGCGACCGGCTCGCGCACGAGCTGATGTACTTCAGCCGCGGCAACCCGGTGATCTACTACGGCGACGAGCAGGGCTTCACCGGCGCGGGCGGCGACCAGAACGCGCGGCAGACGATGTTCGCCAGCCAGGTGGCGGACTACCTCGACGACGACCTGCTCGGCACGGCGGCGACCCACGCGCAGGACAACTTCGTGGCGGGCCACCCGCTGTACCAGAGCATCTCGTCCCTCGCCGCGCTGACCCGCGCGCACCCGGCGCTGCGCGACGGTGCCCAGGTGCACCGCTACGCCGCCGATGGCCCGGGCGTGTACGCGTTCTCCCGGCTGGACCGGCGCGACCAGCGCGAGTACCTCGTCGCGCTGAACAACAGCGAGCAGGCCCAGACCGCGGCCATCCCGACGTACGCGGCCGGTCGCGGCTTCCAGCGGCTGTACGGCAACGGTCCCGCCCACATCAAGTCCACAGCGGACGGTGCGCTCACCCTGACCGTGCCGGCGCTGTCCGCGGTGGTCTACGCGATGGACGGCCGCGTCCCCGGCTCCAAGGCCGCGCCGAAGGTCACGATCACCGGTGCCGCCCCGGCGGACGGCGCCCGCGGCCGGATGCACGTCACCGCGGACGTGGCTGGCTCGTCCTTCTACGAGGTCGCCTTCTACGCGCAGACCGGCAACGGCCAGTGGCGCCCGGTCGGCGTCGACGACAACCCGCCGTACCAGGTGTTCGACGACGTGAGCGACCTGCGCGCGGGCACACCGGTGCGGTACAAGGCCGTGGTCCTCGACAACCGCGACCACACCGCCACGAGCGCGGCGCGCACCGCTGCGGTGCCGGCCCCGCTGGTGTCGATCGAGACCCCGACCGAGGGCAGCCGGGTCCGCGGGAGCGTCGAGGTCCGCGCGGTCGTCGATCCGGAACGGGCCACGCACACCGTCGCGTTCGAACGCCGTATCGGCGGCGGCGCCTGGACCCCGATCGGCAGCGACACGACCTCACCGGTCTACACGGTCTTCGACCAGCTGCCGGCCGACGTCGCGGCGGACACCCCGATCGAGTACCGCGCCACGGTCCGCGAGCCCAACGGCACGACCGCCACCAGCCAGGTCCGCCGGGTACGCTCCGCCGGTCCACAAGCGACGGTCGCCACGCTGCACTACCTCCGCCCGGCCGGCGACTACGGCGACCAGGACACGGGCTGGGGCCTGCACATGTGGGGCGACGCGGTCGACCCGGCGGTGCTCGCCCAGGTGGCCTGGGACAACCCGTGGCCGTGGACCCGGATCGAGGGCGGCTGGGCCGAGTACGAGATCCCGCTCGCCCAGGACACCCAGCCGGTCAACTTCATCATGCATCTGCCCGCCGGCGACTCCGTACCAGACACGCGAGAGCCGGGCGGCGACCGCTCGTTCCTGCCGATCAACAGCCCGGAGGTGTGGATCGTCCAGGGCGACCCGACGGTGTACACAAGCCGGCCGCCGGCCTGACCCGCCGCCCCGGCTCAGGCCCGGTACTCGCGGATGATCTCCGTGTCGGTCTGACTGGGAGCTTCCGGGTCGCGGGTGACGCGCTCGACCTCGACAAAGCCTGCCTTCGCGGCGACCGCGCCGGACGCCGCGTTGGCGGCGTCGTGGCGGATGGCCACCCGGTCGATCCCGGGCAGTGTCCGGGCCACCCGGGTCAGCGCGCCGACCGCGGCGGTCATGTAGCCGCGGCCGGCGTAGGACGTGCGGATCCAGTAGCCGATCTCGATAACGCCCGGACCCATCCGCGTCATCATGCCGATGGCGCCCACCAGATCGCCGGTCGTGTCGAACATGGCGTAGGTGAACTCCGTGCCGTCGGCCCAGCTCTCCGCCGACTTCTCGATGAACGCGCGAGTGGCGTCGGCGTCGTGCTCGTCTCGCGCCCAGGCGAGGAACGGCTTGAGCTCCGGCAGTGACTCGCGGATGGCGGTCGTCGCCTCGTCAACCCATTGCGGCTGCCAGCGCCTGAGCACCACCGCTCCGGCATCGATCGTCTCGGGTGGCTCCATGGTCCGTAAGCTTATGGACGATCGGTCCTCAAGGCTTGGGGGTTTTGATGCGTGCCGGCGTCGTGCTTACCGCAACCCCCGGTGTGGAGGATCTCGCCGTGCGGGCCGAGGAGTTGGGCCTGGACAGCGTATGGGTCAACGACACCCCGATGGTCCACGGCGACCCCTTCGTCGCCTTGAGCCTCTGCGCGAAGGCCACCAGCCGCGTCAAGCTCGGCATCGGCGTGATGTCACCGGCGCTGCGTTCGGCGCCGGCCGCCGCGAGCGGGATCGCCAGCCTCAACGCTCTGGCACCGGGCCGGATCATCTGCGGGGTCGGCACCGGAAACAGCGCCCGACGCACGCTTGGTATGCGGCCCACCACGGCGGCCGCGCTGGAAAGCTTCACCACCGCGCGTCAGGACCTGTGCGCCGGGCGCTCGACCGAGTACCGCGAAGGTGACCGGGTCCGCGACATCCGGTTCCTGCACGACAGAGCGCATGTGAACACCGCCGACCCGATCGAGTTCGTCGTGGCCGCGCTGCTCGGACCGAAGGCCGCCGCCGTCGCCGGCCGCCGCGGCACTGGGCTCATCTCCTTCGGCCTGCTAGACCCCGCCGCCTGGCACGCCCTGCACGAAGCTCGCCGCCAAGCGGCGCAAGGCGTCCCCGGCTCCCGCACGAACTCCTACCTGGTCACCGCGCTGCACATACTCGACGAGGACGAGGATCCCGACGGCGACGCGGCCCGGGACACGACCGGCCACTTGGTGCTGTCGCTGCTGACCTTCGCCGCCGACAAGCGTGCTTTCGCCGCTCAGCTCGGCCCTGCGGAACGCGAGGCGGTGCGGCGCCTCCTCGACCGGCGCGGCACCACCGCCACCGCGCCGGACCGGCACACCAAGCTCTACCCCAACTATCTCGGCCGCATCGCACCGCAGGACCGAGACCTGGTGGTGCCCTCGCTGATGAACATGCTGACCCTGGTAGGCACCCGCGACGACATCCTCGCCCGGATCAACACCCTGGAGCAGGCTGGCATCGACGAGCTCCTCATCCAGCCGGTAGTCGACCCACCCACCGAGATGGCCCAGCTCGCGAAGCTCCTCAATTGACGTCCGCGGTTTCGCGCATCACCTGAACGGAACGGGCGGCCGTCGTGATTTCGAGATGTACGAGGTTGACGGCGGCCTCCGTGGACAGGATCCGCCGCGCCACGAACTTGCTGGCGAGGGCTAGCTCAAGCCGCGGACCGGTCCAACGCTCGATCGATACCGGACCGTCCAGCAGGTGCCGGACGACCGCGTGGCGGTTGCGCTGGAAGGAACGCTGCCGCCCGTACAGCGCCTCGATCACGGCCGGACTGAGCCGGCACCGCTGCCGGTCCGCCCGCCGCAGGTCGATGCTGGCCAGCAGGTGGCCGACGACGTCGGCGAGCGTACGGCCATCGATGTCACCGCTGCCCGGCACACGGTCGAGGCCACGCGCCTGCCGGACCCACAACCCGATGTCGTACTCGGGGTGGCGCGGGATCCGGAGGGCGCTGGTGCGGGCGACGTGCCCGACGACCTCCGACTCGGGCAGCTCGTCGGGGCGGTCGCCGCGGAGCCAGCGCAGCAACGAGGTCCAAGCGAGAAGGGCGCGGCCGGCCTCGTCACTGGTGCAGACCCTGCGCGACCCCTCCGGGCTGTAGAGAACGAACAACTCCAGGCCGGTCGGATCGGTCATCGGCGTCCCACGGCTCGTGGCTAATGTGGACACTCCAGCCCGCGATGGTAGCCCCCATCCACAATCACCTGTCGATGTACGACGCTGCCCCGGTTCGGGCGCCGGTTACCATCGAAAGGCTTCCTCGAACGGGGCCGGCGCCAACGTGAACGTGACCGACAGCGCGCGCCGCACGGACCTCGCGAAATCTTTGACCGCTCGTCTCCCATGATCGCTGCGGCCTCCGATCCAATCGCCGATAAGGGCGATGGTCGTGGGTGGGTGGCCGGCATAATCAGATGGGGTGGCCTTGATCGGTAGATGCTCTGGTTGTCCGTGGCGATTCTTTTCCCCTGGAGGGGCAATTTCTCGCCACGATCACAGCGCGACACAGCGCTGCCTGCGCCGATCACGGAAAAGCCGCAGCGATCGGCGCCTTTGCGTGAAGGCTCGATCCGTCAACGCAGATCTGGCGCCTTGGCCCCAGACTTCCGACCCCGGAAGCTCTCTATAGAGCCTTCGGCGTCGGTCTTGGGCTTGTCCACAGTGGTTCCCTTGATCAGCGCGTCGGGGGCGAAGTAGGCCAGCGATCGTGGTACCCAGCTGTCGCTATAGGGACAGTGAGCCTTTCCGGGTAAGGCTCTGATTACCGGGCGCGGTTGTCCGGGATGCCCAAGGTGTACGCGAATCGCCCTGGTAGGCGGGGATGAGCTATGAAGGCGCGGAACGCCGGTACGAAAGTGTTCCTCTCACAGACCACGTCCCCGGAGTTCCGCGCCGCTGATGAGTATCACCTATACCGCCACGCTGCCCGTACGCGACCAGACCGTGTTCTACCTGTCCGGACTGCTGCATGCCGAACGTGCGCGGCGCGGCACCCGCACCGAAAGGCGTGCGAGAGGCGTACGGGCAGGGCGTGCAGGGCGCTGACCTGCTTCCGGCGGGCTGTGCTGGCGCTACGTTGGCTGCTGTACGGGACCCGGGCCCGGTCAATGTACGGCCGGCGTTGGCGGCATCGTGATGTGGTTGATCTTGATCGCGAGCCTGTCATCTACGGATCTGTATGGCGGTGCTATAATCCGCGCATGTCAGGGTGGCAGCGATTCAGTCTCCTGCTGTGGTTCATCGGAGCATGTTGGATAGGGTCAGCCATAGTCGGCGTGTATAACCACGACTTCTCAGACCTCTCGGGACTGCCCAATCATTACTACACGCGAGGCTTCATTGGCGGCGGCTTCATCGTCGCGTCCATGGCTGCCCTTACGCACGACTATCAGAAGCGTCGAAACAGCGCGAGTTCTCGGAGCCGTCCCAGCGGCGGTCATATGGCCGCACCTCAAAGGGATCGCGGAGACACTGGATTTAACGCGGCATTTTGGACGGCCCTCATCCTGTCGGTTCCGCTAGGGCTCCTTACGACGCTCCTCGGGCGTTTCCTGGGCCTGAATTGATGCATTACACTCTTACCTTAAGTCACTTTGTCACATACTCTAAGTTACTGGCCGTTTCGCTGTGACCCGGGTAGGAGTCAATGAGCCTTCCCGCGTAACGGCTGGTGTCGTTGGGTGATCAGGTGGTTCGGCCGTGTTCGATGTGGAGAAGGACGAGTGCGGCTGCGACAATGTCGCCGATTCGTCGGGGACAGAGGCTGACGTTGCGGAGGGCTTTGAACGTGGTCTTGAGCAGCGAATTGCCGCGTTCGCCGATGGCCCGGATCCCGTTGTGGACCTTGTCGTAGGTCTGCTGGGCATGTCGGTGAGTTGCCCGCCCTTGGGCTTCTTGAACGCCACGGTGATGGTGCCGGCCTCGCCCTCGTAGCCCAGATCGCCCAGGGCCCGCAGGTGCTCTGCGGTCCATACGGTGAGCAGGGACATCGCGGTAGCTCAGATCTCGATCAGTGGGGATAGGCGCGGGGAATGCGGGTGGTGGAGATCTCGTTGCGGAAGGCCTCGATGCGCCCGATCACCTGGCGCCGGCCGTAGGTGTTCTCGATGCGGCCGAGGTACAGGCATTGGGCGGCGAGCTTGTCCAGATCGACGGTGAAGTAGATGGCCATCAGCGGGTTGACGAACAGCGCGCTGCCGGTGGTGCGCCGGGTGAACTGGATATCCCGAATGCGCCGCGGGTGGCGGCGGCGATCTGGCCGTTGACGATGCTGGGCCGCTCCGGGGTGGCGGCCTGGGCGTCGGCGACGGCGTCGCGGTACAGCGCCGCTTCCCGGCTGTGGCCGGGTATGGACAGCGCGCCCAGGTAGCCGCCGTCGCGGTCGAGCGCGGCGATGTTCTCCAGCACCTGGACGTGGTTGACGCCGTGATAGGCGTCAATGCCGAAGCCGAGACAGGTCACCAGCTTCACCGCCACGTCCAGGCCTGCCACGGCGGCGAGGCTGGTGATGTCCTCCACGGGCGTGCCGAGGGCGGCTTCGTCACCGCGCAGCAGGATGTCGGTGCCGCCGTCGACGAGCACCACCGCGTCGATATCCAGTGTTTGGATGAGGTGCCGATAGGCGTCCCGCAACGGTTGGACGCCGAGCGGGGGAAAGGCGTACACCGTCGACGGTAGCTGCTGAGCGGCCAACCACCGGGCGAGTGTCCGCTCGGGGAAGTACCAGTCGGGGCTGGCGGAGTCGGGCGTCACCGCCGCGACATTCTCGGCCGCCCATATGTCGCGGTCGGTCAGTTCGAGTTCGGAGAAGGACAGGTTGGCCAGGTGTACCTGCGCCCCGTTCTGCCACAGCGCGAGAGCCAGCGGCAGACCGGCATAGACATCGAACCCGCCGCCCGCGCCAGCGATCAGGATGCTGCGGGCAGGGGCCAGAGCCATGAAAAGCGGTGGAGCGGCCAGCGAGGGCAGCATGGCAGGGCTCGTCACCGTTCAATGATCCGCCAAGGACGCAACCAGCTACGCCGTCGGAGCAGGATCAGCGAGACGTACGCAGGACGGCCTGGTTCGGACCTGGTAGGAGACCGCGGCGATGGCGAGGGCCCAGCCGTACCCGGCGAATGCGACCGAAGCCGCTCCGCCCAGGCTCAGCACCCCGTACTCCGTGAAGAAGGCGTAGACCAGGCTCCCGGTGCCGTAGAGGGCCAGCGTTGGTGCGATGAGCCATACCGGAGCCAGCGGCAAGAAGCGAGGCACCCGGCGGCCTGACAGCCAGAGCGTCCAACGTGGAAAGACCATCCCCCATGTCTGGACGAGCCCGAGCAAGAGAAAGACGGCTAGCCCGATCCCGATGACGCCGCCCGCGACCGCCTGCCACGTCGGCCGGAAGCCATTCGGTTCGATCCCGGCGACACCTGCCGCGCCCAGAGCGTGCAGGAAAAGGTACGGCCCGAAGACGCCGCAGCCGGCATAGGCGATCCGCCGAACCCGTGGCGGCGCGGCACTCGGTGTGGGGTACCACCGAGCCGACGATCGTGCCGAGTGGGCACTGCCGCAGCGGGCGCACACCCCCGCCCCTCGACGCTGCCACGACAGCGCGGTCGCGAGAAACAACGCGCCGACGACGGCCAAGGCCAACCGTTCGCCGAACGCCAGCCAATCACTGTTGCCGTCGCGATCGCGTACCGTGCCTGTCAGAGCCAGCTCGATGATGCTGAGCAGCACCCAGCAACTGCTGATCAGCGACAGCGCGGCCATCGTCCACAAGGCTGCGGATACGGCCAGCAGGATTCGCCCCCGCGGTGGCGCGACGATGGTGGTGGCTGCGGCGGCGGCTCCCACGAGCAAGACGGCAGCCGCCGGCCAAGCGGCATACGCCAAGCCGACGAACTCCTGATGCCCCGCGATCGCCGCTATCAACAGCGCGCAGCCATACAAGGCGCTGGCCGCACTCGCCGCCCAACCAACCCACGACGGCCACCGCCGCCACCAACCGGCCCCCGTGACCCATCGAGCACGGCCGAAAGTATTCACAACCCCGGCTGTGAGGCCACTGAGAGCGGGAACTCACATTGCCCGCCAGGGCTCCATCTCGGTACAGCCGAGACGCGGAGGGCGCAGCGATGAGATCTGGTGTTGGCGCGGCGTTCGTCGTGGTCGTGCTTGCCGGATGTACCAGCGCCGCGCCGCGGCCACCGGCGCCGGAGTTCTCCACGCAGCCGCTCCGGGCGCGGGCGGCGCACACGGCCACGTTGCTCGCCGACGGCCGTGTCCTGCTGGCCGGCGGCTGCGCGAACGACGGGTGCGGCACCGCCGACGCCGCGCCCCACACCGAGATCTACCTGCCCGGGCATGGGTTCGCGGCCGGGCCGGCGATGCGGCATCCCCGCGACGCGCACACAGCGACCACCCTGGCCGACGGCCGGGTGCTGTTCGTCGGCGGCTTCACCGGTGAGGGGCGGCCGCCCCTGGCGGAGGCGGAGATCTTCGATCCGCGCACCGTCGAGTTCGGACCGGGCGGCAGCCTGGGCACCGGGCGCGGTGGGCATGTCGCCGCGCGGCTGCCGGACGGGCGGGTCCTGGTCGCCGGTGGGTGGGTCGGTCTGCGGGCGTACACGGCGAGCGTGGAGATCTTCGACCCCGCGACCGGCGCCTTCACGGCCGGGCCGGCGATGCCCGGACCGCGCCTCGGTGCGGCGGCGGTCGCGTTGCCGGACGGCAGGGTCCTGGTCACCGGCGGTGAGGAGGCGCCACAGCGGGGGCTGGCGACCGCGCTCGTGTACCTGCCCGGCACGGGCCGCTGGCAGCCGGTCGGGCCGATGGGCACACCGCGGTACAAGCACGCCCTGGCCATGCTGCCTGACGGCCGCGTCATGGTGACGGGCGGCACCACCGACGACACCCGGCTGCTGGCCTCGACCGAGGTGTTCGACCCGGCTACCAACCGGTTCACGCCGGGGCCGGCGATGGGCGCGGAGCGGTACAAGTGCGCGGGCGCCGCGGTCGCCACCCGTGCCGGGCTGCTGGTGGCCTGCGGCGACCAGGTCGAGTCCTACGACGGGCGATCGGCCCGCTTCCGGCCCGTGCCCGGTACCCGGCAGGTCTGGCGGTCCTTCCCCACGGCGACCGCGCTGCCGGACGGCTCGGTGCTCGTCGTCGGCGGGTACGACCGGCAGATCCGCACCCACCGCGACGCGGCGGTCGTCCGCCCCGTCGGGTGACACGAGAGGATCACCACGAGACAGCCCTCGCTACCATGCCGGCCATGACGATCGGCATCAGGTCCACGGTGGTCGCCGTGGTCGCGCTCGTGGCCATCTCCGTCGCCGGGTGCGGGAGCCGGAACGGGCAGGCCAAGTTCCAGGAAAAGCTCACCGGCGCCGGCTTCGACCACGTCTCCGTCACCCGCGACGAGGAGGGCTCAGGCAGCAAGAAGGCGCTCGTCGCGTACGACGTCGACTGGCCCGCCAACACCGACGGCGACGACGCCACCTGCACCGTCGAGCTGGAGCACCCGGCCAATAAGAACGGCTCGCTCAAGGGTGGCGACTGGCACATCGACGAGGTCAACGGCCAGGACGTAAACGGCTGGGGCGGCGACAGCCCGAACCCGGCGACCGTCCGCCAGCTGCTCCAGGAGCACGGCTTCGACTGCTGAGGACTCGCGATCTCAGGGCGGCGGCTGAGATCTCGATCGCTAAAAGTGCACGAACGGACCCTGTCCGGCAGACGAACCGCGTCGGTACGGTCAGAGCGCGGGTCGCCGCTGACGCCGATTCACCGCACTTGTCGTCCTCATTAGACGATCCGGAGGGCAGGATCGTGGGAGAGACCCTTGCGCAGGCGTCGGCGATCGCGTTCGACGTCCACGGGCTTCCGCCACTGAAAAACGAAGCACTGTCCATCTTCGCCGCCGGCCACCGCCAGGCCGGCCGGGTGCGCACGCTGCTGGAGGCGGCCTGCGCGGCCGCACAGCGCACCGGCTGGACCGCGCTGGCCGACCCGGTCGCGCTCGACGTGGTGCTGCGCCGCCCGCCCGGCTCGCACAGCGGCGACGCCACCAACTTCCTGGGCGGGATCGGCGACGTCCTCCAGGACAAGCGGCGGTCGGCGCGCGGCAGCCTGGCCCACCTCGGCGTGCTCGTCGACGTGGCGCTCTACGTCGACGACCGCCAGATCCGCCAGCTCTCGTACCGGGAGGAGCACGCGGACGAGCCGTCGTACACGGTGCGGGTCTCCGCCCTCTAGGGCGTCAGCCGCGCAGGCCGTTGCGGAGCAGGTCGATCGCGCGGTCGGCGCTGGCCCGCCGGCGCTCGATGTCGTCGACCCCCTCGATCACCGACGCCACCATGCGCATGATGTCGAGCAGGTCCTCCTTGACCAGGTCGGAGCGGAGGGCGCCGTCCTCCTGCGCGCGCCGGACCGGCTCGGCGAAGGCCCGCACGATCCGCTCGGCCAGCGCCTGCAACTCCGGCGCCTCCGTGCCCTTGGCCAGCGCCTGGTGCAGGCCGTGGCTGCGCACCTGGTGGTCGAGCAACGCCCGCAGCAGCGCGTCGAACGCGTCCGCGCGGCCGTCGTGAGCCGCCGCAAGCCGCTCGATGTCGCGCACGTTGTCTTCGAAGATGGCGACCGCCAGCGCGTAGCGGTCCGGGAAGTGGCGGTAGAGCGTGCCGCGCCCGACGCCCGCGCGCCGGGCCACCGCGTCGAGCGGCGCACTGAAGCCGGCGATCGCGAACACCTCGCGCGCCGCCTCGATAATCAACGCCCGGTTGCGCCGGGCGTCCCGGCGGAGAGTGTGGCTCTCCGTGATCTGGACCGAGGTCACGCGCCGAAGTCTACGAGAACGCTGGCCGCGCATCCCCAGGAAAGCGTTACTCCGGCACCCCCGTGCCCATAGTTATGGATCACTCGGGCACCGCTGGGCAGCCGATCGGGGTCGGTGCCTACCCGAGCGCCGCCCCGCCGTACCGGCCGCAGCCCGGCCAGCTCGCCCAGCACCGGCGCGCCGGCGAGCTCCGGCACAAGCTCGGTGCAGCGGGCGACGATCCCCGCCGCGACCCGCGGATCCGGCGCCGTGTCCCACTCCCCCAGCTCGTAGGTGCCGCCCAGCACCACGTCCCGCGAGCGGGGATGCACGTAGACCATGCCGGCCGGGTGGTGCTCCTGCCGTACCGACGTCTCGATGCCCGGATTGGCGACCAGCACGACCCGCCCGCGGGCCGGTACCACGGCGGCGTCCGCGCAGAGCTCACCGGCCGCGAGGCCGGTAGCGTTGACCACGACGGGCGCCAGCTCCGCGGCCTCCGCCAGGTCGCGCAGGCGCCGGCGCTCCAGCGCCACGCCGCCGCCGGCCAGCCGCGCCACGAGCCACTCCAGGTAGGGGCCCATCTCCACGGTGGGCACGGTGAAGCGCCACTCACGGCCGTGGTCTTCAAAATTTGGTACGGCCGGCGCCCACCACGGGTCGTCGGACGGCTGGACGAGCATGCGAGTGCGGCGCATCACCACCCCGGGCGCGCCGGCGGCCGCCTGGCGGGCCAGCTCGTCGTAGGTCTGCCCAGCCCAGGCCAGCACCCGCGGATCCGGGTCGGTGCGGGTGGGGTACCAGACGGCGGCGGCCACAGCGGAAACGGTCTCGGCGGGCGGGTCGGCAGCGACCAACGCCACCTGCGCGCCAGCCTCACGAAGGCGGATCGCGGAAGTCAGTCCGATGACGCCCGCGCCGACCACGACAACATCGAACATTTGGGGTGGATGCACCACTTTCCGGGTGCCGGGTACGGTTGCTTCGCGCGTGAGTCTACTGGTGGCCCGGGGAGGAAGAAATTGCCGACGATGGATCCTTAGTGGGCTTTCCCATTACATAGACGCCACGACCCTGGTGGCCCTCGAGCACCCCGGCGTCCTGTAGGCGGCCGAGCGCCGCTTTGACCGGGGTGTCGCTGCACTCGTACGCCTGCATCAGCTCCGCGATCGAGGGCAGCTTGTCGCCCGCCTTGAGTTCACCGGACTCTATCCGTTCACGGATGTCGTTAATGATCTTGCGATATACGGGCACGGCGGGCATGTGCTGGCACTCCCCTTGGTCGGCGTATGACATTTGATCATGCCCGCCCTGGGGTCTCAAGTATTCGTGGTATCCAATTGACTCTGGGTCCTAAGAACCCTAGGTTGAACGTTCGGTGAGGCGGCTCTGCCCCTTGGTCGGCAACCTGGAGGCCCGGGTCGCCTCACCCTCCCAGGAGGTCCGATGCCGGACAGCTACGCCTACGACAACGACGTCGACGTGGCAATCCAGCAGCACATGTCCCTGTCCGCGATGCTCGACGACTTCACCCGCACCCGACTGTCCGCTGTAGACACTCTGGCCGGAGCGACCGCTCCGCCCAGCACTTTTCGCTGCCTTGAAGTGGGCGCCGGCGCCGGCAGCATCGCGCGCTGGCTGGCCGGCCAAGGCGCCTCGGTGATCGCGACCGACCTCAAGCCCGGACACCTGAACGAGGAGGAGAGGATCCGTGTGCTCGCCCACGACATCGTGGCCGAGCCGGTGCCCGACCCGCCGTACGACCTGATCCACACCCGCCTGCTCCTCATCCACCTGCCCGAGCGCGAGCAGGTGCTGCGCAAGCTCGCCGCCGCGCTCCGCCCGGGCGGCAGCCTGGTGGTCGAGGACTGGTACGTCCGCCCCGAACACATCCTCGTAGACGCACCCACCCCGTCCGACACCGCGCTCTTCGAGCGCTACCAACGCATCCTGCTCGACATCCTCGACAACGACCCGACCTGGGCCGCCCGCATCCACGGCCAGATGGTCGCCGCCGGCCTGCGCGAGGTGGACACCGCGATCCACTCCCCGGTATGGCCGGCCGGCAGCCCAGGCGCGCTGCTCGTGACGGTCAACCTGAGCCTCTTCCGCCAGCGCCTGCTGGACGCGGGCCTGACGAGCGGCGAGCTCGACCACCTGGAGTGGCTTGTCCGCGACCCCCGCTCCGGCCTGGTGATCCGCGGCCACCTCCTGTACTCCACCATCGGCCGCGCCCCGGAACTCTAATAGGCACTACTCTTTGGAGCTATCCACAATAGACATTGAGCTACCGCGACGTCCGCGGTGGTCCGGACCGCTGCTCCCGCGGCCTCACCCTCCGCGGTTCACAACCCCGCCGCCGGCCTCACGGCCGGCGGCGCCTGGCACAGAACCCCGATGGGGCTCCGATCACCGCACGGGATGGGCGGCTACCGCTCGGCCAGCGGCAGGTCGAGCGCCCGAGCCCGCCAAGTCGCGTAAATCGGGCGACCGCTGCCCGTGCGGCGCCTACATTTGCCGGCATGGCGACCCTTGAAGCTCTGCTCCACGACCGGCTCGCGCCCGCCTTCGAAGCGGTCGCCGGCGCGCGGGTGGATCCGAGCCTGCGGCGGTCGCAGCACGCGGACTTCCAGGCGGACGCCGCGCTCGCCCTGGCCAAGCGGCTCGGCCGCCCGCCTCGCGAGATCGCCGCCGACGTGCTCGGCAGCGCTCGCCTGGACGGGCTGGTGGCCACGGCGGAGGTCTCGGGGCCGGGGTTCATCAACCTGACGCTCGCCGACGACGCGCTCGGGCCGCTGCTCGGCGCGATGAGCCGGGACGAGCGGCTCGGCGTGCCACGTGTCGAGGCGCCGGAGACGGTGCTCGTCGACTACTCCGCGCCGAACGTGGCCAAGGAGATGCACGTCGGCCACCTCCGCTCGACGGTGATCGGCGACGCGGCGGTACGGGTGCTCGACTGGCTCGGCCACCGCGTGCTCCGCGCCAACCACCTCGGCGACTGGGGCACGCCGTTCGGGATGCTGATTGAGCACCTTGCCGACGAGGGCGAGAGCGGCGCGGCCGGGGAGCTGTCGCTCGGCGACCTCAACGCGTTCTACCAGGCGGCCCGCGCCAAGTTCGACACCGACGAGACCTTCCGCGAGCGGTCGCGCAGCCGGGTGGTCGCCCTCCAGAGCGGCGATCCGGGTACCCGGCACATGTGGCGGCTGCTCGTCGACGAGTCGGAGCGGCACTTCCTCGTCTTGTACGACCTGCTCGGCGTGCGCCTCACCGACGGCGACTTCCGCGGCGAGAGCTTCTACAACGACATGCTCGCGCCGGTCGTGGCCGAGCTTGACCGGCTGGGGCTGCTGCGGGTGAGCGAGGGCGCCCAGGTGGTGTACCCGGCGGGCTTCACCGGCCGGGGTGGCGAGCCGCTGCCGCTGATCGTGCGCAAGTCGGACGGCGGCTTCGGCTACCCGGCCACCGACCTCGCGGCGATCCGCTTCCGCACTGCCGAGCTGGGCGCCACCCGCCTGCTCTACGTCGTGGGCCTGCCGCAGAGCCAGCACTTCGCGATGGTCTTCGAGGTCGCCCGGGAGGCCGGGTGGCTCACGCCGCCGGCCCGCGCCGAGCACGTCGGCTTCGGCTCGATCCTCGGCCCGGACGGCAAGCTCTTCCGCAGCCGCGCGGGTGACACGGTCAAGCTCGGCGCGCTCCTCGACGAGGCGATAGCCCGCGCCGCAGCCTTGATCGCCGAGAAGAGTCCCGACCTCGACCCGGAGACCAGCGCGGCGGTGGCCAGGGATGTCGGGATCGGCGCGCTCAAGTACGCCGACCTCTCCAACGACCGCACCCGCGACTACGTCTTCGACTGGGATCGCATGATCTCGTTCGAGGGCGACACCGGGCCGTACCTCCAGTACGCGCGTGCCCGCATCCTGTCGATTTTCCGTAGGGGTGGCGTCACCCCGCCGCACGACCTGGCCGCGATCCCGGTCACCGCGCCGCCGGAGCGGGCGCTCGCCATCGAGCTGCTCGGCTTTACCGGCGTGGTCGCCGAGGTGGGCGAGTCGCTGGAGTTCCACCGGCTGGCCGGGTACCTCTTCCGGCTGGCCACCGTGTTCACCGCGTTCTACGAGCGCTGCCCTGTGCTGCGTGCCGAGGGCTCTGTGCGGGAGAGCCGGCTCGCGCTCTGCGACCTGACCGCGCGCGTGCTGGGACGTGGGCTCACCCTGCTCGGCATCGGCACTCCCGACCGGATGTGACACGTTCAGCATTGTCGTAAGTACGTAGTTGCGTAATACTCGGTGCATGACGAGCATCGAGGAACGCGTCCGTGCGCTTGAAGAGCAGATGACCGCGCTCGCCGCCCTGCTGGACCGGTCATCGCCGGAGGTCGGCGAGCCCGCCGCCGGTACCAAGGATGTCTTTTGGGCTTTGGAGGGACTCAAGCGGCGACTGCCCGGCGGCGCCGGCGCCGTCCTCTACACCGGGGCCGTGGAGCCGGCGGAGGGCGAGCGGTACGAGTGGCAGTACGGCGTGATGACCGCCGACCTGATGGCCGAGGACTGGTCGGCGGCGGCCACCGCGCTCTCCGCACTCGCCCACCCGGTGCGGCTGCTGCTGCTCCGCGAGGTGCTTGGCGGCCGCCACGGCGCGTCGGAGCTGTCCGAAGTGGAGGGTCTGGGCACCAGCGGCCAGCTGTACCACCACCTGCGCCAGCTCGTGAGCGCCGGGTGGCTGCGGGCGAACGGCCGCGGGCAGTACATCGTGCCGGCCGAGCGAGTGGTGCCGCTGCTGGTGACGCTCACGGCGGCAACCCGATGAGGTGGGACCGCTGGGGCGTCGGGGTGTCCGTGCTCGCGGCCGCGCTGGGCTGGCTGGCCGGGCCGCGGCCGGCCGAGCTCGGCGACGAGTCCACAGGGGACGCTCAGCTCGGCTCGCGGGTGCGGGCGCTGGCCAGCGACACGACGGGGTACCGCGGGCTGGCAGTCGCGTACGTGACGAGCGACTCGGTGCGCGTCGCCGGCCTGGGCGACGACGGGGCCGGCGGGGCGGTCGGTGGGGACACGCCGTTCGAGATCGGGTCGATCGGCAAGCCGCTGACCGGGATGCTGCTGGCCGACCTGATCCGCGCCGGTACGGTCCGCGCCGACGAGCCGCTGCGCGACCTGATGCCCACTGTGGACTTCGCCGACCCGGACACCGCCGCCACGACGGCCGAGGAGCTGGCCCGGAGGCCCCAAGATTCGCATTGACGGGGTCGAACCTTTACGCGAAGACGCCGATCAAGGCCGATAGCCGCAGATTTCCTTGGATCGACGTAAGCAGCACGGTGTCACGCTGCGATTGTGGCGAGAAATTGCCCCTGGAGGGGCGATTTTTCACCACGGACAACCAGGGCACCCACCGATCAAGGCCACACCCCCTTTCTCTGCGCAGCTCAAATCTCGATCCTGCGATGGCCATTGTGGACGGACCCACCTACCCCGACTCCAGAAAGCCTCTATAAAGCTTTCGGAGTCGGGGTCATTGAGTCTGTCCGCAGTCTCTCTGCGGGATCTGCGTCGCGTCGGGATTTGAGCCGCCGCGATGTCCGCCGCCGCGTCGCGAGATGCGGCTTTGTGAAGACTCGTGGTTGCCCTGGCAGCAATAAGTCTTCCCAAACCTCGACGGGCCATCACCGAGACCACCACCGCCGCGCGACACCAGGCGCACACCCCACCCGCAGTGCCGTCCCGTCGGCGGAGATCCCCGCCGGAGGCAAAAGAAAGGGGTAACCGCAACCCCGAGCCCCACAGAGCGACCCACGACACCGAAAGATCTCTAGATCCAGGCGCCGCGCCTTTGTGAACACCAACCGTTGCTATGGCAGCGGAAAACGTTCACAAAAGGCCGACGAGCCCTGCCCTCGCGGCAAGTCCTGGTGATCGTCAGCTCAGGCCCTAGGGAGCTTCGGGGTTTGGTCGGTCGGAGCCCTAGGCCCCAGATTCGCGTTGGCGGGATCGGCACCTGCGCGTAAAGGGCCGATCAAGGCCGCGTCCCCTTCCGCACGCGCTAGTGGGCGACGGCCTCACCCCCGACGGCATTGCCGGGGTCTGATTGTGAACCGCGGAGGGTGAGGCCGCGGGAGCAGCGGTCCGGACCACCGCGGACATCGCGGTAGCTCAAAGGTCTAAAGATCTAAAGGTCGCCTGGGGGATCGGCGAGGATCGGGAGGGTGCGGCTGCGGCCCGGGCGGGGGTACTGGCGGGCGGCGGTCGCCAGGCGGCTAGCGTGGTCCTGTTGCTTACGCCAATGGCCGTACAGCGAGCCGCGCTGGGATAGGCGGTCCACGGCGCTGATCGTCGCCGGGTCGACCTCGCCGGGTGGGGCGTCGCGCCAGGGGGTGCCGGGCAGGGGCATGAACGTGTGGGCGTGGATGCGGGCGCCCAGGTCGGCGAGCTCGCGGGCGAGCGACAGCGAGGCTTCCACATCGGACGGATCCTCGCCGGGCATGCCGAAGATCATGTCCACGTTGATGGTGAAGCCCTCGGCGATGCCCAGCCGCGCCGCGCGCTTGACCTCCTCGACGCCGTGGCCGCGCTTGGCCGCGTCGAGGATGCGGTCGGAGCCGGACTGGGCGCCGACGATGATGTTCGTGTTGGCGCAGTACTTGCGGACCAGCCGCAGCGCCTCGCGGCTCACGTGCTCCGGGCGGATCTCGCTGGGGAACGAGCCGAAGAACACTCGCCCCGCCGGGCCGATCCCCTCCTTGCACGTGGCGAGCAGCTCCTCGACGGCGGCGAGGTTGGGCTCTTCGCCGTCCGTGCCGTAGGACAGCGCGGTCGGCGTGATGAACCTGACGTCGCGCAGCCCCTTCGCACGCATCTGGTCGACGTGCCACCGGACATTGTGGACGCTGCGGTGGCGGAAGCGGGCGGAGAACATGAAGGGGGTCTGGCAGAAGCGACACGAGTACAGGCAGCCGCGGGTGATTTCCAGTGCGTTGAAGCGCTGCCACCGCAGCGAGAAGCCGCGGAACGTGTCGAGCGGCAGCCGCGCC
The DNA here is from genome assembly GCF_011764545.1 of Phytohabitans flavus. Classification (GTDB taxonomy): domain Bacteria; phylum Actinomycetota; class Actinomycetes; order Mycobacteriales; family Micromonosporaceae; genus Phytohabitans; species Phytohabitans flavus. The sequence continues at coordinate 5,246,093 of NZ_AP022870.1, forward strand.
GGCCGCCCCGTCTTCACGACCGCGCCGGTGGCGTCGCGGTAGACCAGGCCGGGCACGCCGGTCGGGTCGCCGCCCGCGTCGACGAGCGCGAGCAGCGTGGTCTCCCCCTCGCCGACCGCGGCCACGTCCCACCCGGCGTCGAGCGTCTGCACCGGCTCGGCGGTGGCGTGTACCCCGCCGGCGACGTGCCGCACGCGCGGCGAGTCCACTTTGGAGCGGATGGTGGCCAGCTCGGCGGCGAGCGCCTCGGCGTCCGGCGAGTAGAACGACCACAGCACAAGCACCCGCGGCGCCCGGGCCAGCGCCGCCTCGATCTCCTCGGCGGTCGCCTCGGGCGTGGTGGCGAAGCGCACGTCGTACCGCGTTGGCGTGTCGTGCTCCTCCAGCGCGCCGAGCAGCACATGCAGGCCGTACGTCACCGCCTTGCGGTAGCGCAGCACAATCACGAGATCCACGTGGCTATCCTGCCAAAGCCGCCGCGACAAGCCGCTCCCCCAGTGCGCGTACGGCTCGACGCAGCTCCGGTCCACCCACGACACGGGATATGCGGGGGACTGCGGCGAGCTGCTCCGCGTACCAGATCGGGCTGCTTGTCGTGCCGACCAGCCGGCAGGTGCCGCTGTCGACCGGCTCGACGCGGCCGAGGGCGCGCGGGAGCCAGCGGGACAGCTCGTCTGCGGGCGCCTCGACGAGCACCTCGGTCTGGTACTCCCAGCCGACCGCCAGGTGCTCCTCCAGCGTGGCGACCGGGTCGAGGTCGGCGGGCGGGCTGAAGGTCGCGTCCAGGGCCGTGACGTCGCGAATCCGGTCGATCCGGTACGCGCGGCGGGCACTCGAGGTGTGCGACCAGCAGAGCAGGTACCAGCGGCCGTGGCGGACCACGACGCCCCAGGGGTCGACCTCGAAGATCCGCTCCGGACCGGCCTCGGAACGGTACCCGAACCGCACCCGCCGTCCCTCCGCGCGGGCCTGCACCAGCGCGATGGTGGTCCGCGGGTCGGGACGGGCGGCGGCCCGGTCGGGGGCGGGCGCGGCGCTGCGACGGACCGCCTCGGCCTGGGCGGCCACCGGCTCCGGGAGCGCCCGCACGAGCTTGCCGAGCGCGCTGCCGACCGAGTCGGTGGGGTCGCCGGCGTCGTGGTGACCGTCCAGCACGGCCATGACAAGACCGAGTGCCTCGGTACCGCTGAACAGCAGCGGGGGCAGCCGCAGCCCTCGGCCGATCCGGTAGCCGCCACGCGGCCCGCGCTCGGACTCGATCGGGATGCCGGCCTCGCGGAGGATCTCGACGTACCGCCGGGCGGCCCGCTCCGATACGCCGAGCTTGCCGGCGATCCGCTCGGCGGTGATGCCCGGGCTGCCCTGCACCAGCTCCAGGGCGAGCAGCGCCCGAGCGGTGGGACTCGCGTCGGGTTTCACGGCGTCACCACATTCCGGAAGCAAAATGACCGGAATGCAACCTAGCATGGCGGGCATGATCCGGATCGTTCCCGCCAACGAGGCGTCGTGGGAGGACCTCACCTCAATCCTCGGCACGTCGTATGCCGGCCGGTGCCACTGCCAGTGGTTCAAGGTGCCCGGCTGGCTCTGGCGCGACTCCACCCAGGAGGAGCGGACCGCCGCCTTCCGCGCGCAGGCCGCCTGCGGCACCCCCAGCGCCGACTCCACCAGCGGCCTCGTGGCGTATGTGGACGGCGAGCCGGCCGGGTGGGTGGCGGTCGAGCCGCGCGTGGCGTACCCGAAGCTGCGCAGCCTGCGGGTGCCGTGGACCGGGCGGGCCGAGGACAAGGACGACCCGGACGTGTGGTCGGTGACGTGTTTCGCGGTCCGCCCGGGCTACCGGGGGCAGGGCCTGACCTATCCGCTGGCCCGCGCGACGGTCGACTTCGCGCGGGGGCGAGGGGCGCGGGCGCTCGAGGCGTACCCCATGATCGTCGACCCCGGCAAGGTGGTCACCTGGGGCGAGCTGTACGTGGGCGCCCGCCAGGTCTTCGAGGAAGCCGGCTTCAAGGAGGTCAGCCACCCGACGCCCCGCCGCGTCGTGATGCGCGTCGACTTCGCGTAGGGGGCTGCCACATTTCGACAGCCCCCGTCGGCGGCGCTAGCTCGCGTAGGTCTCGTACTCGGCGACCCTGGGGGTCGCGGACGAGCTGGTGATCTCAAAGGTGATCTTGCGCAGTGCGGTCCGGGCGAACGTGATCACGCCTGCCCCACTGCCCGAGGCCAGGACCGCTCCGGTGTCGGCGTTGACCACCCGCCACGATCCGATCGCGCCGGTGGCACCGGACGCCTCCCGGATGTTGATCCTGGAGACCGAGGTGGCCGAGCCCCACTTGATCGAGATGGAACCCGTCGAGCCGGCCGGCGACCAGTACGTGGTCATGCTTCCATCCAGCACGTTGCCGTAGCTCGTACCGCTGGCCTTGCTGGAGCCGTCGGCGCCGGCCCCGAGGCTGAGGTTGGTACCGCTGGGCTGGGTCGGTGCCGGGGTCGTGGGCGCCGGCGTCGTGGGGCGCGGCGTGGTCGGGCTCGGCGCGGCGGTGGTCGGCGGCGTCTGCGGCGAGCAGTTGCCGTTCGACACCTGAAGGCCCTTGTTGGCGCCGGCCGTCTGGCTCACGACGTTCGGCACGCAGCTCGCCCCGTCGAGGCTGTACGCGTACGGGATGCTGACCGTGGTGTTGGACTGCGGGTTGGGGCCGGCCGGGTTGGTGTCGCTGCCCGGGCTGGACCAGGTCACGTTGTCGAGGATGTTGCCGCTGACCTGCCAGAAGCCGGCCTCGCTCGTGTAGAAGGTGCCGAGGACGTCCTTGGAGTTGCGGAAGTAGTTGTTGTCCACCTTGGCGCGGGCACCGGCGCGGGAGTTGATGCCGGACTCGTGCAGGCTCACGTAGTGGTTGTTGTAGATGTGGGCAATGCCGCCACGCAGCAGGGGCGTGCGTGAGTCGATGTTCTCGTACAGGTTGTGGTGGAACGTGACAAACCCGTTCGAGCGGTCGCTCTCGCTCGACCCGATGAGGCCGCCGCGGCCGGAGTTGCGCAGGATGCTGTAGGACAGCGTCACGTACTGGGTGTTGTCCTTCATGTCGAAGAGGCCGTCGAAGCCCTCCGACTCACCGCCCGACGCCTCGAGCGTGACGTGGTCGACCCAGACGTTGCGGACGGTGCTCTCCATGCCGATGGCGTCGCCGCCGTTGGAGATGGGCGAGCCCGACTTCTTGACGTTCCGGACGGTCACGTTCTGGATGATGATGTTGCTGGCGTCCCGGATGTGGATGCCCAACTGGTCGAAGACGGCCCCGCCCCCGACCCCGACGATCGTGACGTTGCTGATCTCCTTGAGCTCGATCTTGTCGGCGGCCGTGTTGCAGCTGTCGCCCGACACCTTCGTGGTGTTGCCGTGGTTGATCGTCCCCTGGACCTCGATGACGATCGGGGTGCTGCTGCTGGCCCGGCCGCACAGGGCCGCGTGGATCGCGGTGCCGGTCGTGGCCCGCACGGTCTGCCCGCCCGCACCGCCGGTGGTCCCGCCGTTCTGCGTCGCGTAGCCGGTGACGCCACCGACAGCCGCCGACGCCTCGGGTATCGACAGGACCACCCCGGTCGCCGCCACCAGGGCCGTCGTGCCCAGCGCCGCACAGAGCCGCAGCGCGACTGCTCGTCTCATCCTCGCCTCACTTCTCGCATCGAATGCTCGATGTCGCGACCACCGCACGGTCGTGGGGCCGTCCGGCTGCCCAGTCACCGATCGCTTCGACGAACGGCCAAGGCGCGCGACACACGAAGCGCGCCCGAGCGGCGAGGTCCGGCCCGGTCGAAGCCAAGCCCAGGGGAAAGCGCTTTCCGAGCTGAGCATAGGACGACGCCCATCGATACGACAAGATCCCCGCCCGGATTACGGCGATATGGCGACACCACGAGGCCATCGGCCTGACCACACAACCCCAGGAGTGAGCTACCGCGACGTCCGCGGTGGTCCGGACCGCTGCTCCCGCGGCCTCACCCTCCGCGACACACAGCCAAACCCCGGCCCCGCATGGCAAGGCCGCGACGGCCCACGCCCCAGACACCGGACCAGCACCGCCGGCGGCGAGCCCGCGGCCCACCTCGGGCGCGCGATAACACAACGCTGGCGGACCTTGGCCGCTTGTCCCCTTAATCGCTTCGCGCTCCGACCCCATCGCGCCGATCGGAGAGACGGTCGCGGACGACCGGCACAGTCCAAAGAGGGCGCAGCCTTGATCGGTAGCGCTACGGTCGTCCGTGGCGAGAAATTGCCCCTGGCGGGGTAACTTTTCGCCACGGACGCGGCGCGACACGGCGCCACTAGCGTCGATCAAGGAAGTCTGGGCCCACAGGCCTTGATCGACGTCCTTGCGTGGAGGCTCGAGCGCTGGCGGCTGTCGGCCAGCTCACGATGACCGGCTGGCACGGGCCAGGGTGACGCTGTCCGGGGCTTCGCAGTCTGCGGCATCCCGCCGCTTGCGCTTCTAGGTCAGAATTTGGGCCATGCTGCGTTGGGCCAACCTCGCCGACCGGGTCGCTCCCGCCGACCTGGCATTGCTCGGTCTGAGCTGCTTCAACGGATTCGACATCCCGGTCGGAAAGGCGGCCCAAAGCGCTCTTGACGGACTTGCGTCTGACGCCCTGATCGGAAAGGCGGCCCAAAGCGCTCTTGACGGGCTCCGGTTTGCCCGATTTGACCTCTCGGCGCTTCGGCTAGAGCACGCTCAAGTAGTACGTCGACACCTACGTCGCTATGATGCGGACGATCACGGCTTTCGCAGCCTTTTGCCGGCTGACATCCGATCTGGCGACGTAATCCTCTCCCCCGAAGGGGCAGGACGTTAGCGGATCCAATGGGACGGCGTGTGGTCGTGGCGGCGGTATTTCGGAACTTCGGCGCCGCCGGCGCGCCGTTCCACCTCGGCTGCTCCAACGGCAGTTCTGTCGCTGTCGACCCGGCGGTTCGAATCAAGGTACGTCGGCAGAAGCTTCCTCAAACCGATGACCTTGGCGATGTAGGCACGGCACTGCAGGCCACGCTTTCGGCGTTGTGGGACGTCGACGACACCGTCGCCGTGCGGCCCACGATCGAGGCAGTGGCCCCGAGGTCAAAGCGCAGATAGATGACGAGCAGTGCTTCACCGGGGCGATAGCGGCAGGATTTGCCTGGAACCTGCTACGCCTTGGTGACTCCCCTGGCCGAAGTCAGGGGATGGCCAAGATCATGATCTCACCGCTCGGCTCGGACTTACTTTTCGATCGCATCCGGCCGGCCAGGGAACAGGATCTCAACACTCGAAGGCAGCTGGGCCAAGTCGCAATCCAGGCTGGCGTTAGCCATACTGTCAACAGCTGGCTCATGCCGATGCATCTTCTCGGGGTCGGCGCCGAGTACTTGCCGCGCGGGGTGGCGGCCAGGACGGTCACCGCCAGTGGTCAAGCCCGGTGGACGATCGCCGATCCCCACATCCAACTTTCGCTGACGCCCGCTGGCCGAATCTGGCTCCTGGCTCACGCTCGCCTGTCCGGAACGGAACTGTTGGAGGACGCCTTGCCCCCTGAGCCCTCGCCCAGTGGCCACAGCTATATCGTCAACTTCCACGATCAGGTCACCGGGTCAGCGTTCGCGGTCGGCGACCAGGCGAAGCAGGTCGTACACATCCATAACGACGGAGCCGCCCGGGACGCGGTCAAGGCCATCCTCGACCTGGTCCAGCAGCAGCGCGCCGGGCTCGTTCTCTCCGCTGAGGAGGCGGCCGAGTTGGATGAGTCCCTGGCCATTCTGCAGGTGTCCTTGACCGAGGAGCAACCTGCCTCAGCGTTACGGCTCGCCGCACTGACCATTTCTCGGATCGCCGGTGACCTGTTTGTCGGTGCCGCCGGCAACGCCGTGTGGGAGGGATTCAAAGCCGCGATAGGCATATAGGACATCGCGGCAAGACGCTGCGACACAGCGGGTCCGCCGCGGCTAGAGGGTTTCGGTTCTTGACACCGTCATTGCCGGCCGCTGGGACGGACAGAGCAAATGCGGCCGTGCGACCAACCCCGGCCTGGTCTCGCCGCGGGCCGTGCGGGCCGGGGTCGTGGGTGTGAAGCGCGGAGGGTGAGGCCGCGGGAGCAGCGGTCTGGACCACTGCGGACGTCGCGGTAGCTCAAATCTTTGGCTTGAAATAGACCTTTCGGGTAGATCCGGGGTGGATCCGCCGCATGGGCTAGCGGCGGGTGGTGAGGATCAGGTCGGCGACGAGTGCGGTCCAGCCGGTCTGGTGCCATGCGCCGAGGCCGGCGCCGTTGTCGCCGTGGAAGTACTCGGGGAAGACGATCAGGTCCTTCCAGTCGGGGTGGGTCTGGAAGAGCTCGCACGCGCCGTACATCGGGCGGCGGCCCCAGGCGTCGGGCACGAAGAGTGAGATCAGTCGGTCGGAGAGGTCGTCGGCGACCTCGGTGAGCGTCTGTTTCTTCCCCGAGCGCGTCGGGTGCTCGATCACCAGGTCGTCGCCGAAGAACGCGGCGTAGTCGCGCAGTGCGGAGATCAACAGGTAGTTGGTCGGCATCCAGATCGGGCCGCGCCAGTTCGAGTTGCCGCCGAATAGGCCGCTTGTCGACTCGGCGGGCTCGTAGCCGACCGTGAACTCCTGCCCGCCCAGCTCCACCGAGAATGGTTTGTCCAGGTGGCGGCGGGAGAGCGTACGGAGCCCGTACTGCGAGAGGAACTCCTCCTCGTCGAGCATGCGGGCCAGGATGCGCACGATCTGGTCGGGGCCGACCATCGACAGCAGGCGGCGCTTGAGCCCGTCGCCGGCCAGCCGCCGGGCGCCGAGCACGTCCGCGTACGCCGGCTTGTTGGTCAGGAACCACCGCAGCCGCGCGGCGAGCTCTGGCAGCCGGCCGAGCGTACGTGAGCTGAGCGTGGTGGTGGCGGCGAGCGGAAGCAGGCCGACCACCGAGCGCACCTTGAGCGGCACGGTACTGCCGTCGGGCAGGCGGAGCTGGTCGTAGAAAAAGGAGTCCTCGTCGTCCCAGAGCCCCTGGTGGTACGCGGCCGCCGCGATGTAGGCGAAGTGCTCGAAGAACTTGGTGGCCACGTCCTCGTACGCCCGGTCGTGCTCGGCCAGCCGCACGGCCATGTCGAGCAGGTTGAGCGCGTACATGGCCATCCAGCCGGTGCCGTCGGACTGCTCCAGCACCCCGGCGACCGGCAGCGCGGCCGAGCGGTCGAACGGGCCGACGTTGTCCAGCCCGAGGAAGCCGCCCTCGAAGACGTTGTTGCCGTTGATGTCCTTGCGGTTGACCCACCAGGTGAAGTTGAGCAGGAGCTTGTGCATCACCCGGGCGAGGAAATCGTAGTCGCGGCCGCCGTCGATCTCGAAGACGCGCAGCGCTGCCCACGCGTGCACGGGCGGGTTGACGTCGCCGAACGCCCACTCGTACGCCGGGATCTGCCCGTTGGGGTGCATGTACCACTCACGCAGCAGCAACAGCACCTGCTGCTTGGCGAACTCCGGGTCGACCCGGGCCAGCGAGACGCAGTGGAAGGCCAGATCCCAGGCCGCGTACCACGGGTACTCCCAGGGGTCGGGCATGGAGATCACGTCGAAGCTGTTCATGTGCCACCAGGCGCTGTTGCGCCCGTGCTTGCGGCCCGGTGGCGGCGGCAGGCTGGCCGGGTCGCCGTTGATCCACTGCTCGACGTCGAAATGGTAGAACTGCTTGCCCCACATCAGCCCGCGATGGCCTTGCGAAGCACCGCCGCCTCCTCACGGGAGGCGCCCTTCGGGGTGAGCTGGGTGAAGTACGCGTCGGCCTCGGTCCGGCGCGCGGCGATCACCTTGTCGAAGTCTCGGCCCAGGTCGAGCAGGGGTGCCGCCTCGTCGCCGGGCGGCGGCGAGGTGAGCGTGAGGCGCAGCCGGATCCACATCTCCCCGCCCGCCGGTACGGTCAGGCGGTAGTGCAGCGCCCCCTTTGTACCTGTCATATCCGGGTTGACCGTGTCCGCACCGTCGACCACGTGGTCGTTGATGCCGTCCTTCGGGTACTCACTGCGGCCGGGCAGGCCCCACAGCCGCTGCGTATTCGTCTCGTTGTCGCAGCACAGCACGGTCGGGTCGCCCTCGCCCTGCAACACGATCTGGCCGAGCACCCAGTGCTCGCCGACGAGCCGCCCGTCGCCGCCGTGCAGCACAGGCTTCTGGTCGCGGCCGGGCAGCCCCCACGACCAGGTGTTGCGGAACCACAGCGTGGGCAAGACGTCCAGCGTCGCGGTGTCCGGGCCGCGGTTTGCCACGTTGACCACGATGCACATGTCGGTCGGCGAGGCCTTGGCGTAGTCGACGGTCACCGCCCAGTAGCGGTCGTCGTCGAAGACGCCGGTGTCGACAAGCTCGTACTCGGTCTCGTCACGGCCCGGGCGGCGTTGACGGCGACCAGGTCGTCGTACGGGAAGGCGGACTGCGGGTAGTGGTAACGCCAGCGCATCCAGGAGTGGGTCGGGGTGGAGTCTTCGTACCACCAGTACTCCTTGACGTCCTCGCCGTGGTTGCCCCCGTCGCCGCCGAGCCCGAACATCCGCTCCTTGAGGATCGGGTCCTGGCCATTCCACAGGGCGAGGGCGAAGCTGAACGTCTGGCGGTCGTCGCAGATGCCGGCCATACCGTCCTCGTTCCACCGGTATGTCCGGGAACGGGCGTCGTCATGGGGAAAGTAGTCCCAGGCCGTGCCGTGCTCCGAGTAGTCCTCCCGCACTGTGCCCCAGGCCCGCTCCGAGAGGTACGGGCCCCAGGCTCGCCACGGCTGTTCTCCCGCGTTCGCCTGAGCCAGCCGCGTATGCTCCGCGTCGCCCGCAGGCGTCACCGCTTCCGCCACCTTCGCCTTCCGTCGTCTGAACCGCACTGAACCATTGTCCCGGTGACGTGTTACGGGTGCCGTCACCGTCGTCCCATCTTGGTAAGGGAGCCTAATGATCGGCATCGGGTTCGGGCCGCAGGTCTGCGGTGATCTGGCGACGGGTGCCACCCGAGAGTGGCTGCTCACCGACGGGGTCGGGGGTTATGCCATGGGAACCGTCGCCGGCCTGCGCACCCGCCGGTACCATGCCCTTCTCGCGGTCTCCGGGGATACGCCGGCGTCCCGGCATGTAGGACTCGTGTCGCTCGATCCCGTCGTGACCCTGCCGTCCGGCGCCCAAGTGCGGCTCGCCACACACGAGTGGGCCTCCGGGGCGGTCGAGCCGAAGGGGCATCACCTGATCGAGCGCTTCGACCTCGCCGACGGGCTCCCCGCTGGCGGTACCGGATCGGCGACGTCGTTATCGAGCGGGAGATCGCCATGGTCCACGGCCGGCCGGCGGTCGCGGTGGTGCACCGGCTGATCTCCGGCGGCCCAGTCCGGCTGGCACTGGAGGCGCTCTGCACGTGGCGGGACGGGCACGCCGAGCGGTACGCGGACGGCCCGCCCCGCGCGTGCTCCCCACCGCGGACGGCGCGGTCGTCGAGCAGGCGTACCGGATGGCCGGCCCCGGCTGGGCGCCGACCGGCCAGTGGTGGCGCGGCGTCCACCATCGCGAGGAAGCGGCGCGCGGGCTCTCGTCCGAGGAGGACATCTGGTTCGCGGGGCGCTTCGGCGGCTCGCTCGACACGCCGGGCGACACGCTCGAAGTGCTCGCCTGGGCCGGCGACCTGGACGACCGCCCCGCCCCGGCCACCGAGGTCGTGGCCGCCGCTCGGGAGCGGCACTGGAAGGTCATCGCGGCCGCCACACCCGCCGACTCGGTCGACGCGACGCTGGCCCTCGCGGCCGACGCGTTCGTGGTGCGCACGGCCGCCGGGCCGGACGTCGTTGCGGGCTACCCGTGGTTCGGCGCGTGGTCGCGGGACACCATGACGTCGTACGAGGGGCTCTTCCTCGCCACCGGGCGGGCGGAGGAGGGGCGCGAGCTGCTCCGGGCCTACGCGGGGACGCTCTCGCAGGGCATGCTCGCCAACACCGCGGACACCGGCAGCGTCGAGTACAACACCTGCGACGCCACGATGTGGTTCCTGCACGCGGTCGACCGGCACGTGTCGGTCACCGAGGACACCGACCTCGCCGCCGAGCTGCTGCCCGCACTGCGCGGGGTGGTCGACGCGCACCTGGCCGGTACCCGGTACGGCATCCGCGTCGACCCGGCCGACGGGCTTGTCACGCAAGGCACACCGGGCGAGGCACTGACCTGGATGGACGCCCGGGTGTACGGGGTACCGGTGACCCCGCGCGCCGGCAAGCCGGTCGAGGTGAACGCCCTCTGGGTCAACGGGCTCGCGGCGATCGTGTACCTGGCCGCGCGCGTGGGCCAGGACCCGGGCGCCGCGCCGCAGGTGCACGCCCGCGCGCGGGACGCGTTCCGGGCGCGGTACCCCGCCCCGACCGGCTGGCTCTACGACGTCCTCGACGGGCCGGCCGGCAACGACATGTCACTGCGCTCCAACCAGTTGCTCGCGTGGTCGCTCCCGCACGCACCCCTGGACCCGGACGAGGCGGCGCTCCGCGCGATCGGTGCCGCGCTCATGACCCCGCTGGGCCCGCGCAGCCTCGCCCCCGACTCGCCGGGCTTCATCGGAAATCATCGCGGCGCGCCGGCCCAACGCGACGGGGCCTACCACCAAGGGACAGTGTGGCCGTGGACAATAGGGCCCTACGCGGATGCGACGCGGAAGGCCGGTTGGCGAATTAGCGATTTGTTCACCGGTATCGAGTCTCATTTGCCCGAGTTTGGCCTAGCATCCGTAAGCGAAACCGCCGACGGGTATGCGCCACACGCTGCGACCGGCTGCCCCTTCCAGGGTTGGTCCGTAGCGGAAGCGCTGCGCGCTCGACGGTTTTGATCGGTGCGCGTTACATACACGCAACGGTGGTGTCTTCACTGGTTTTCTCGTGACCGGCACGATTGGTCCGAACCCAACGACGTGAAGGCATCTGGCGGGGTGCCTGTACGCGCATGGGCAAGGGGGCAATGTAAATCCAGGGGGGCGGACCTTCATGACCTCGGCGGGCGGCGACGTAATCGACATCAGGACCTCACCGCGACAGCGGGTCCTGATGCTTTCCTGGGAGTACCCACCAGTGGTGGTCGGGGGTCTCGGCCGGCACGTGCACCACCTCTCCACCTCGCTGGCCGCGGCGGGCCACGAGGTCACCGTCGTCACCCGGCACGCGCCCGGTGCGCCGCTGGAGGAGTACGCGGATGGCGTGCGCATCGTCCGCGCACCGGAGGACCCACCGCTCTTCCCCTTGTCCACGCCCTCCCTGCTCGCCTGGACCATGGCGTTCAACCACACGCTGACCCGCGCCGCCCTGCGCGCCGCCCAGTCCGGTCAGTACGACGTCGTCCACGCCCACGACTGGCTCGTGACGCACACCGCGGTCACGCTCAAGGAGCACCTCGACCTCCCACTCGTCGCCACCATCCACGCCACCGAGGCCGGCCGTCACCAGGGCTGGCTCCCCGACGATATGAACAAGTGCATCCACTCCGTGGAGTGGTGGCTGGGGCGCGAGGCGTGCCGCGTACTTGTCTGCTCGGAGTACATGAAGTGGGAGGTGACCCGCCTCCTGGAGCTTCCCGCACCCCGGGTCGAGGTCATCCCCAACGGCGTCGACGACCGGGTCTGGCGGGCCCAGCCCGGCGCGGTCGCCGCGGCCAGGTCGCAGTTCGCAGGCGAGGGCCCGCTGGTCGGGTTCGCCGGCCGCCTGGTGTACGAGAAGGGCGCGCAGCACCTCGTACACGCGATCCCCCAGCTCCGCGAGCGGCACCCCGGCCTGCGCGTGGTCATCGCCGGCGACGGGCCGTACAAGGGCGAGCTGGTCCAGGCCGCGCAGAAGCTCGACCTGGTGGAGACGGTCAGCTTCCCCGGTTTCATGAACGAGACTCAGCTTCCCGCCATGCTCGCCGCCACCGACGCGACCGTGGTGCCCAGCCTGTACGAGCCGTTCGGCATGGTGGCGCTCGAAGCCGCCGCGGCCGGCGCCCCGCTCGCCGTCTCCGCCACCGGCGGCCTCGCCGAGATCGTGGAGCCCGGCGTGACCGGCGTGACGTTCCCGCACAGCGACCCGGACGCGCTCGCCGGCGCGGTGGGCACGCTGCTCGGCGACCAGACGTTCGCCCGCTCGGTGGCGCAGCGGGCCCGCACGATGGTGGCCGAGCGCTACGGCTGGTCGACGATCGCTGCCCGCACCGCCGCCGCGTACGCGACCGCCCGCCGGGAAAGCTCCACGTTCAACACCCGCCAGGCGGAGATGCTGCTGGAGGAAGGACGCGCGAAGATCGTCGTGCCCGAGGGCAACCTGCTGGCCCTGGACGGCGTCCTTTCGTGACCCCGGTCCTGCTCCCCGGCACCGAAGCGCCGCTGGTCGGCGAGCTCGACCTGCACCTTTTCGGCGAGGGCCGGCACGAGCGCCTGTGGGAGATGCTCGGCGCACGGCTACAGCCGGAGGGCTGCCGCTTCGCGGTGTGGGCGCCGAATGCCCGCGAGGTCCGGGTCATCGGCGACTTCACCGGCTGGGGACCGGACGACGGGATCGTGCTGGAGCCTGTGGGCGAAAGCGGCATCCGCGCCGGCTTCGTGCCGGGCGTCGAGGCGGGACAGCGGTACAAGTACCGCGTCCACGGCGCGGACGGCCGGTGGACCGAGCGCGCCGACCCCATGGCTACGCACACCGAGTGCCCGCCGCGCACCGCCTCGGTGGTGTACGAGTCCGTGTACGAGTGGGGCGACACCGCTTGGATGTCCACCCGCACAGCGGGCCACCACGCCAAGCCCATGTCCGTGTACGAGGTGCACCTGGGCTCGTGGCGCCCCGGACTGTCCTATCGCGACCTGGCCGACCAGCTTGTGTCCTATGTGGTCGATCTGGGCTTCACGCACGTGGAGCTGATGCCGGTCGCCGAGCACCCGTACGGCCCGTCGTGGGGTTACCAGGTCACCGGCTACTACGCGCCCACGTCCCGCTTCGGGGCGCCGGACGACTTCCGCTACCTGGTGGACAGGCTGCACCAGGCCGGCATCGGCGTGCTGCTCGACTGGGTGCCGGCCCACTTTCCCAAGGACGAATGGGCGCTCGCCCGGTTTGACGGCACCGCGCTCTACGAGCACCCGTGGGCCGGCGAGCACCCCGACTGGGGCAGCCTGATCTTCAACTACGGCCGTACCGAGGTGCGCAACTTCCTCATCGCCAACGCGCTGTACTGGCTCGAGGAGTTTCACATCGACGGGCTGCGCGTGGACGCGGTCGCCTCGATGCTGTACCTCGACTACTCCCGCCAGCCCGGCCAGTGGGCGCCGAACGCGTACGGCGGCAACGAGCACCTGGAAGCCATCTCGCTCCTCCGCTCGCTGAACGAGACCGTGTACCGGCTGCACCCCGGCGTCGTCATGATCGCGGAGGAGTCGACGGCGTGGCCCGGCGTGTCGCGGCCGGTCGACTGGGGCGGCCTCGGCTTCGGCCTGAAGTGGAACATGGGCTGGATGCACGACACGCTGGAGTACGTCTCCCGCGACCCGCTCTACCGGTCCTTCCACCACGACCAGCTGACCTGGCCGACGATGTACGCATTCGACGAGCAGTTCCTGCTGCCGATCAGCCACGACGAGGTGGTACACGGCAAGGGCTCGCTCATCGGCAAGATGCCCGGCGACCGCTGGCAGAAGCTGGCCGGGCTGCGCGGCTTCCTCGGGTACATGTGGGCGTTTCCGGGCAAGCAGCTGCTCTTCATGGGCTGTGAGCTGGCCGACGAGCGCGAGTGGAGCGAGCAGGCCGGCCTCGACTGGTCCCTCCTCCCCACTTCCGCCGGCGTCCGCGACCTGCTGCGCGACCTGAACCGGGCCTACCGCGAACACCCCGCGCTGTGGTCCCAGGACACCGCGCCGGCGGGCTTCCGGTGGATCGGGTGGGACGACTGGCAGCAGAACACGGTGTCGTTCGTGCGGGTCGGCGACGACGGCTCGATGGTCGCCTGCGTGGCGAACTTCTCCGGCGTACCCCGCATCGACTACCGCATCGGCCTGCCGGACGGTGGCCGGTGGGTGGAGATCCTCAACACCGACGCGCCCTGCTACGGCGGCGCCGGGGTCGGCAACTACGGCGGCGTGGACGCGTCGGCGACCGGGTCGCACGGCCACCCGTACTCCGCCGAGGTCCACGTCGGCGCATACGCGACGGTGTGGTTCGCCCACCGCTTTGTTATCTCGCCGTAATGCGGCACTCGCCACGTCTGATTATCGTGTGGCTCGGGGACTGAGCCTTTTCAACCTCCTGGTCAGCACCACCGCCGACCGCGAGTCGAGGTGGAAAAAGGCTCATTGGGATGGGGAACCTTGTCCGTGTGGCAAGTGCTCATCGCCGAGCGGTACAGCCTGGTGAAGCCGGTCGGCAGCGGCGGCATGGGCCGGGTCTGGCTGGCCCGCGACGAGATGCTCCGCCGCGAGGTGGCGGTCAAAGAGGTCGTGCCACCCGACTGGATGACCGCCGAGGAGCGCCAGCTGCTCCGCGAGACCACCATCCGTGAGGCGCGCGCCGCCGCACAGCTCAACCACCCCAACGCCGTGCAGATCTACGACGTGGTCTACACCGAGGGCCGGCCGTGGATCGTGATGGAGTACGTGCCGTCCCGCTCGCTTCAGGAGGTCGTCCAGCAGGACGGCCCGCTGCCCGTCGAGCGGGTGGCGCAGATCGGCCTCTCCGTGCTGTACGCGCTGCGCGCCGCCCACGTCGCCGGCGTCCTGCACCGCGACGTCAAGCCGCACAACGTGCTGATCGCCGATGACGGGCGGGTGGTGCTGACCGACTTCGGGCTGGCCACGTTCGACGGCGGGGACGGCGCGATGACGCGCGCCGGGCTCATCATGGGCTCACCGCAGTACGTGGCGCCGGAGCGGGCCAAGGACGGCATCTCGACCGTCGAGACCGACCTGTGGTCGCTGGGCGCGACGCTCTTCGCGGCGGTGGAGGGGCACTCGCCGTACGCCCGCTCGACCACCATGGCCACCCTCACCGCGCTCGCCACCGCGCCGCCCGACCCGGCCCCCGCGCCGGTGCGCTGCGCCCGGTGCTGAATGGGCTGCTGCGCAAGGACCCGAAGCACCGGCTCAACGGCGAGGAGGCCGAGCGGCTGCTGCGTCGCGCCGCGCTCCCGCCGCCCGCCGTGCGGCCGCGCTCCCGCCTGCTCCCCCGCCCCGCCGCTCGCCGGAGAACGCGCGGCCCGAGTTTCCGGCCGAGGGATCCGGCGGCAGACGGCGCCGGCTCGTCATCGCGGCCGCCGCGGGGCTGCTCGCCGCGGTCGGTGCGGCCGGCGCGGTGGTCGCGCTCAGTGGCGACGGCGACGGGGGTACCCCTGTCGTCGTCGGCGCCCCGGCCACCTCGCCCAGCGCCTCCCCGCCGGCCAGCGGCGCCGGAGCGGGCACGGGCATGCCGTGCGCTTCGCCGCCCACCGGTGCCGCGCCCAAGCGCCCGGCCCCGCCGGCAAGCCCGCGGTTCGCGCTCGCGGACGGCTTCTCCTGGCACGCCGACCCGAGCGGCTTCACGGTGGCCGTGCCGTCGTCGTGGACGTACTACCGGGACGGCGACGTGGTCTGCTTCCGCGAGCCGGGCAGCCCGCGACTGCTCGCCGTCGACACCGCGCCGGGCCTCAAGGGCGACCCGGTCGAGCACTGGAAGTCCGAGGAGCGCAAGGTGGTGGCCGGCGGCGCGCTCAGCGAGTACCGGAAGGTCGCGATCCTGCCCAACCGCTACTTCAAGGGCGGCGCCGACTGGGACTGCACCTGGCTGAGCGCCAAGGGCGAGCGGCTGCACGCGCGGCAGGAGCTCTTCCGCACGTCAGAAAAGCGGACATACACGATCCTGTGGGTCACCCGCGAGCTCGACTGGGCCGGCAACCTCGCCTACCTCAACATGATCAACGCAAGCTTCGCGCCGGCGAAGTGAGCCCCCGCCCGGGCGGCGCGTCCGCCTCTTGGCCGGCCGCCGCGCCGCCGCCGGGCGCGAGCCTGGCCCCGCGCGAGCCGCGCCCCGCGAGCGCTTCGCCTTGGGTGACGTGAGCGCCAGCGGGCTCGGGCTCAGCCGAGCCAGCCGGGGCGGACCAGGCCGGCCTCGTACGCATATACGACAAGCTGGGCGCGGTCGCGGGCGCCGAGCTTGACCATCGCGCGGCTCACGTGGGTCTTGGCGGTGGCCGGGCTGACCACCAGGCGGGCGGCGATCTCCTCATTGGACAGTCCCGCGCCGACCAAGGCCATCACCTCGCGCTCCCGATCGGTGAGCTGCTCCAACGACGGCTCGGGCACGGCCGGCTGGACGCCGCCCCGGCCAGCGAACTCGGCGATAAGCCGCCGCGTCACGCCGGGCGACAGCAGCGCGTCGCCGGCCGCCACCGCGCGCACGCCGCGCAGCAACTCGACCGGCTCGGTGTCCTTGACCAGGAAGCCGGAGGCGCCGACCCGCAGCGCCTCGAACAGGTACTCGTCAAGCTCGAACGTGGTCAGGATGACGATCCGCGTCGCCGCGAGCGCCGGGTCGGCGGCGATCCGGCGGGTGGCCTCCAGGCCGTCGACGCCAGGCATGCGGATGTCCATCAACACCACGTCGGGCTTGGTCTGCCCGGCGAGGCGGACGGCCTCGATGCCGTCGGCCGCCTCGGCGACCACCTCGATGTCCGGCTCGGCGTCGAGCAGCGCCCGGAACCCGGCTCGCACCAGCCCCTGGTCGTCCGCCAGCAGCACCCTGATCATCCATCCCCCTCGTCCGCACGCCCATCCGAGCCTTTGTCCGCACGCCCGTCCAGGCCCTTGTCCGCACGCCCGTCCGGGCCCTTGTCCGCACGCCCGTCCCGGCCGTTGTCCACGCGCCCGTCCCGGCCGTTGTCCACGCGCCCGTCCGGGCCTTTGTCCGCGCGGCCGTCCCGGCCCTTGTCCGCGCGCCCATCTCGCCCGCGCCGGCCGTCACCGTTGCCCAGCGGCAGGGTGGCCGCCACGGTGAAGCCGCCACCGTCCGCCGGGCCGGCCGCCAGGGTGCCACCCAGCGCGGCGGCCCGTGCGCGCATGCCCGCGATGCCGTTGCCCGCCTCGGGCGAGGCCGGACCGCCCACGCCGTTGTCCGCCACGCGCACGGTGACCGCCTCGTCGCCGTATCCGATGGTGACCACCGCGGCGGCGCCCGCACCGGCGTGGCGGCGGACGTTGGTGAGGGCCTCCTGCACGATCCGGTAGGCCGCCCGGTCGACCTCGGCCGGCAGGTCGCGCGGCTCGCCCTCCACGACCGTGCGCACGGGCAGGCCGGCGTCGGCGGTCAGGTCGTCGAGCCGGGCCAGGCTTGGCGCGGGCGCCCGCGGGGCGGCCTCCTCCTCCGGGCGGAGCACGCCGAGCACCGAACGCACCTCGCGTAGCGCCTCGGCGCTCGCCGACTTGATCGCGGTCAGCGCCTCCCTGGCCTGCTCCGGTCGCGTGTCCATCAGGTGCAGCCCCACCCCGGCCTGCACGTTGATCAGGGACAGGTGGTGGCCCAGCACGTCGTGCAGCTCGCGGGCGATCCGCAGCCGCTCCTCGCTGGCCTGGCGCTTTTCCTGCTCGGCCCGGGCCCTGGCCTGCTCGGCACGGTATTTGGCGACCTCGGCGAACTGCTGCCGGCGCGCCCGATTCGCCTCGGCCAGCAGCAGCGCGACGAAGACGCTGGCCGCGATGACCGCCGCCCGGCCCCAATCCGGACGAGTGACGACCGTGTAGGCGACATAGCCGGCTGCGACAAGCGCCCACGTGGGCGCACGCTTGCCCACCTCGATCGAGGCGAAGACGGCGAAGATCGCGGCCAGGTAGAACGGCCCGCGCGGCTGCTCGACCCACGCCACGAAGCCCACGGCGCTGGCGATCGTGACGGCCAGGGCCGCAACGGGAAACTTGTATCGCCAGGCGAGCGCGATCGGCCCGGCAAGCAGGATGGCATATCCGAGGGCGTCGGGGTCGATGTGCGCGGTGCGCGCGGCGAGCACCTGGGCCACCGCGCTGACGAACGCGAGACCGCCCGCGTGGCGCTTGCGGTTGGGATCCCACCGACGCTCCCACCGGCGCTCCCACCGCGCACGCGAACCAGCGCCCGGCTCCCAAGGCGGGTGGCCGGGCGGGCGGGGGCGCCAGTCCTTGCTCACGGTCTGAAGGTAGGCCACGCGACCCTGCCTCGGCATCGCCCCGCCGCGGCTATCGCTCGTACCCCATCGGGAGTATCCGGGACCCGTCCGCCTCCCCCTCCGCTACTCCACGGGTGGTACGCGCGGAGCCCCTCCTGCTCCTATCGGTGGCCGGACGATGTCTCCACCGGCCCGACGCGGCGAGCCCGCCGTTCCGGGACCCTCGTTTACATGACAGCAACGGAAGCCGGCGCCGGGCGTGTACGAGCCTCGGACGTCGAACGGGAACAGATGGCGACGATCCTCCGCGCCGCGATGAGTGAGGGGCGGCTGGACCTGGCCGAGGGCGAGGAGCGGCTGGCCAAGGCGTACGCGGCGACGTACCGGGACGAGCTGCGCGGGCTCGTCACCGACCTGCCCGACGGTGGGCGGCGTGCGCTGGCCGATACACCCGAGGCGAGGACGATGGCGCGCTGGGCGCTGCGGCGGCACTTCAGCGGCGTGGTCGTGGTCGGAGCCATCCTGGTGGGGCTGTGGGTGCTCTCCGGGGTGGCGTTCTTCTGGCCGATCATCCCGCTGGCCTTCCTCTTCCTCGGGCTGGCCAAGCACGCGTCGTGGCACCGCCACGGCGGGTACCGGCAGTACGGCGACTGGCGCGGCCCGAGGGGTCGCGACTGGCGTGACCGGGGCGACTGGCGGGTGGAGGCCGAGTACCGCGGGAGCGGCTCGTGCGGTAGGGGGTACCGCGACGGGTGGTGACCGCCGCGGTCGGGTGGCGCCTCCCGCGCCGGTGGGCGCCACCCGGCAGCACACACACCGCAGCAGATGAGCGGAACACGGTGGCGTGGTGAGCGCCACCGTGGCGGTCGTTGAATGTGGACTGTCGCTCTGGGACAGTCCCGCGCATGATGGGGCCGTCTCACGCATTGTCCGGCGCAGCCGTCTGGCTGGGCGGTTCCTGGGCACTTGACCATTTCGCCGGATACGAGCAGACGCCGCTCACCATAGCCGTCGGCACCGCGGTCTGTGCCGGCGGCGCGCTCTTTCCCGACCTCGACCTCTCCGGCAAGGTCACCCGCAACAAGGGCGGCGCGACGGTGGCACGCACCTTCGGCGTGGCGTCGCTCTTCCTGGCCGAGGTGATCGAGAAGCTGTCGCTGGTCGTCTACCACATCACCAAGCTCAGCAAGGACCCCGACCGGGAGAACGGCCACCGCACGCTCACCCACACGCTCCCGTTCACGGCGCTGGTGGGGTGGGGTACGACGGCGCTCTGCACCGCGTACGGCAAATGGGCCGTCGTCGGAATCCTCTTCGTCATGATCGGCCTCGCGCTCCGCGGCCTCTTCGACGAGTGGGCCAAGCGCGCCGGCTGGCTGCTCATCACGCTCATCTCCGCCGCGGCGGCGTGGTTCACCGCGCTCCAGCTTCCCGGCGACCGCGGGTACCCGATGCTCGGCCTCGCCGTCGGCGTCGGTTGCCTGGTCCATCTGTTGGGCGACCTTGTCACCCGCGCCGGCGTACCCATCCTGTGGCCCATCCCCACCGGCCGCCGCATGTGGCGGATGATCGGCCTGCCCGACGCCCTTGCCATTCGCGCCGGCAGCGCGGTGGAGGTCTACCTGTTCCGCGGCGCGTTCATGGTGGTCTCGCTGCTGTCCGCGTGGGGACTGCTGGCGCCGTCGGTGCTTCGCCGCTTCAATATCGAAGTGTGAGTGTTGCCGGTGACGACGCGGTCCCGAGCTTCTGGGGTGCGCTCGACCTGCCCGGCTTGGCCGATGTGCACGTGCACTTCCTGCCGCCGCGCATGCTTCGCCGGGTATGGGCGCACTTCGACGCGGCCGGCCCGCTGGTGGGCGTGGAGTGGCCGATTCGGTACCGCTGGACGGACGCGGAGCGGGTCGCCCACCTGGCGAAGCTGGGTGTGCGGGCCTTCACCGCGCTGGCGTACGCGCATCGCCCCGACATGGCCGCCGACCTCAACGACTGGACGCTCGCCTTCGCGCGCGACACGCCCGGCTGCCTCCCGTCGGCGACGTTCTACCCCGAGCCGGGCGTGACGGAGTACGTGACCGCCGCACTCGACGCCGGTGCCCGGATCTTCAAGGTGCACCTCCAGGTGGGTGGCTTCGACCCGCTCGACGCCGCGCTGACACCGGTGTGGGGGCTGCTGGCGGAGGCCGAGGTGCCGGTGGTGGTCCACGCTGGGCACGCGCCGGTCGCGGCCGGGTACACCGGACCTTCGCCGTTCGGCGCGTTGCTCGCCCGGCATCCCCGGCTCCCCGCGATCGTGGCGCACCTCGGCGCGCCGGACTATGAGGCGTTCCTGGCGCTGGCCGAGTCGTACGAGCGGGTCGCGGTGGACACGACGATGGCGTTCACGCCGTTTTTCGACCAGTTCATGCCGTTTCCGCCGGCGTTACGCTCTCGCCTGCGCGAGCTGGGCCTGGCCGGCAAGGTGCTGCTGGGCAGCGATTTCCCCAACATCCCCTACGAGTACGCCGACCAGCTCGCCGGCTTGGAGCGACTCGATTTGGGCGACGACTGGCTGCGCGCGGTCTGCTGGGCGAATTTTATGGAACGCTTCGGTAATGCTGTTTGAGCGGCGGCTGCGGGACGGCATCGCGGACGGTAGCATCACGGCCGCTCTGCGCAGGTGGCGCCGCCCCAGGTCGTAACAGGCCGGACATACCGGACGGGCGCCGGCCTCGTGGAGGTGACGGCGGCCGATCCGGTACACCCGGAGGAGCTCACCGCCGACGATGCCCGCGCCGCCGGCTTCGAGAGCGTGGCCGAGCTGCTCGCCCACCTCGGCGGCCCCGCCGACGGCCACCTGTACCTGCTCCACTTCCGCCGCGTCGCCGGCCCCGACCCGCGCGCGGCGCTGGCCGCCGACGACCGCCTGGACGACGGCGGGGTGGCCGCGATCGACCTGCGCCTGGGCCGCCTGGACCACGCGAGCACCCGAGGCCCATGGACCGCCGCCGTCCTGCGCGCGATCGCCGACCATCCCGGCGTGCGCGCGGCCGACCTGGCGGAGGCGCTGGGCCGCGACCTCCCCTCGTTCAAGGCCGACGTACGCAAGCTGAAGGCACTCGGCCTGACCGAAAGCCTGGAGGTCGGCTACCGCCTCTCCCCCGCGGCGCCGCCTACCTGTCCCACCGCCCCTGACCCGCGCCGGCTATCGGCGGGTGCGTTGAGTGGGGATCGTGAGCTTGAAGGCCGCCACCGCCTCGGGGCTCTCCAGCCGGGCGCCGTCGGCGATGCGGTCGCAGGCCACGTCGACCACCTCGTGCTTGTGGGCCAGCAGGTACGGCCGGGCGCCGGCGTCGGCGTGCGCGACCGTGGAGATGCCGGGCCAGTGCTTGCGGCCGAAGAGCATCGGGTAGCTGCGCCGGCCCTCGTAGGTGGCGCAGACCAGGACGTCGGAGTACGGCAGGGCGGCCACCCGGCGCACCGCGTGGGCCGTCACGCCCGGCATGTCCACCGGGACCACGACGACCGCGTCGGCGTCCGTGTCGGTCAGGGCGCTCAGCCCGACGCGCAGTGAGCTGCCTATACCTCTCCCCCAGGTCTTGTCCACCAGCACGCTGGCGCCCTTGAGCTCGGCCGCGGCCTGTACCTCGTCGGCGGCCGCGCCGAGCACGACGAACACCGGCTCGCAGCCGGCATCGCGCACGGTCTCGATCGCCCGGTCGACGAGCGGTGTGCCGTCGTGTTGCAGCAGTGCCTCAGGCCCGCCACCGATCCGGCGCCCCCGCCGGCGGCGATGACCATGGCCGCGGTCGTCATCGCGAACACCCCCCCAGGTGTGCCGCGTCAAGTCTGAGCGCTGAATCCCATCCGCAAAAGATCCAGGCGGCTCATTTGGCGTCGGCGTAACAATCAACGACGGACACGTCGAGAGGGAAGCGGACCGTGGTGGCTCCGAAAAGGAGCTGTCCGGCGCGGGCAGCGGCGGCCCGCACCGCCTCGCTGACCTCGGCAGCCTGCTCCCGCGGCGCGTGCACCAGCACTTCGTCGTGCTGAAAGAAAACCAGGTCGGCGCCGGTGCCGACCAGGTGGCCGCGGAGCGTGGCGAGCAGAGTGAGCGCCCACTCGGCGGCGGTGCCCTGGATGACGAAGTTACGGGTGAAGCGGCCGCGGGCCCGCGCCCGGGCACCTTCGCCCTCGGTCGGGCCGAGCTCCTCCTGGTTTACCGACACGGACCGGGGCGGGCACGTGCGGCCGAGCCAGGAGCGGACCAGGCCGCCACCCTCACCGGTACGGGCGGCGGCCTCGACATACTCGAAAGCGGTCGGGTAGTTGCGCTTGAGGGTGGCGAGGGCGGGGACGGCGGCGCCGCCGGT
Source organism: Phytohabitans flavus (assembly GCF_011764545.1). Classification (GTDB taxonomy): domain Bacteria; phylum Actinomycetota; class Actinomycetes; order Mycobacteriales; family Micromonosporaceae; genus Phytohabitans; species Phytohabitans flavus. The sequence continues at coordinate 5,268,590 of NZ_AP022870.1, forward strand.
CTGCCCATACATAGCGCCGAGCAGCGCGACCTTGGCCCGGGCCCGGTCACCGGCGAACGCGTCGGCGGCCAGCGCGGCATACAGATCGCCGGAGGCGGCCGCGGCGGCCAGGCGCTCGTCGCCGGAGACCGCGGCGAGCACGCGCGGCTCGAGCTGGCCGGCGTCGGCCACCACGAGCTTCCAGCCGGGGTCGGCGACGACGGCCCGGCGGACCACCTTGGGGATCTGAAGGGCCCCGCCGCCGCGGGTGGCCCAGCGGCCGGAGACCACGCCGGCCGGCACGTACTCCGGGCGGAAGCGCCCATCGTGGACCCACGCGTCGCGCCAGGCCCAGCCGTGCGCGGTCCAGATGCGGTAAAGCTCCTTGTGCTCCAGCAGCAGCGGCACGGCCGGGTGGTCGACGCCCCGCAGCGACCAGGCGCGCGTATTGGGCAGGTGCACACCGGACCGGGCGAACGCGCGCAGCAGCTCCTGGGGCGACTCCGGGTGCAGCTGCCGCACGCCGAGCGCGGCCGCGATCCGCGCGGAGAGCTCGGCCAGCCGGCGGGGCGGCCCGCCCACCGGCGAGGGCTCGCCGAGCAGCTCGTACAGCAGCTTGTCGTGGATGTCCGCGCGCCACGGCAGCCCGGCCGCGCCCATCTCGGCGGCGATGAGCGCGCCAGCCGACTCGGCGGCCACTAGCAGGCGGAAGCGGCCGGGGTGCTCGGTGCGCGCGATCCGGGCGCTCTGGTCCTCGTAAACGCGGGCGAGGATGTCCGGGTCGTCCTCGGGCGGCGGCGCGGCGTCGAAGAGGGAGCCCTGACCGTCGCCGGGCGGGGTGGCGGCACGCGGCGGCGGGTCGGGCGGCACCAGCGCGCCGGTCAGTCGGGCCCACGCCGCGGCGAGCGAGCGCGGCTCGCCCCACCGCCCCGCGTAGCCGAGCAGCAGCGCCTCGGTCAGCTCGACGTCGTGGCAGCGCTCGACCCGCACCCCCGCCCGAAGCAGCGGCGGGTAGCTGGTGGCGGTAGACCCCCAAACCCGCCGCCCATCGACCTCCACGCGGTCAGTCTGCCACCGTGGTATGACAGTTGATCAGGGACTTTGTGAGCTGACACGCCGACAGAAACGCCCACCAAGTCCCTGATCAACAGCTATTTGACGGCGCCGGCTGTCAGGCCCGCCTGGATTTGGCGCTGGAAGAAGGCGTACACGACGATCATGGGGAGGATGGAGAGGACGACTGCGGCGAACATGGCGGCCCAGTCGGCCTCGTAGCCGGCTTGCACCGAAATGTTTGCTATGCCCTGGGTGAGCACCCAGTGCTCCTGCGCGTTTTCGCCCTGCATGAGCGCCACGGGCAGCAGGTACTGGTTCCACTGGCCCATGATGTTGAAAATCGTGATGCTCACCAGGGCCGGCCGGGCCATCGGCATCATGACCTGGAAGAACAGCCGCGTGTGCGACGCACCGTCCATCACCGCCGCCTCGGCCACCGAGTTCGGCAGCGTCTTGAAGAACGCGGTCAGGAAGAACACGGTGAACGGCAGCGAGTAGGCGATGTAGACCAGGATCAGGCCGGTGTACGTGTTGAGCAGCCCCATGTTGTTGACGATGAGGAAGAGCGGCACCAGGGCCAGGAACACCGGGAACGCGAGGCCGGAGACGAAGAGGTAGTAGATGACCCGGTTGCCGATGAACTTGTACCGGGCCAGCACGTACGCCGCCATCGAGCCGAAGAGCATCGTGCCCGCGGTGGCCAGCCCCACCACGAAGAGGCTGTTGAGGAAGTAGCGGCCGACGTGCGCCTCGTTCCACGCCCGGACGTAGCTGTCGAGGCTGAAACTCGACGGCAGGCTGAACGGGTTGCCCAGGTACATCTCGGTATTGGTCTTGAAGGACGCGAGGAACATCCAGAGCAGCGGGGCGAGGATGATGATCGCCCAGATCGCGAGCGAGATGTGCGCGAGGCCGTTGAGCAGGCCGATCTCGCGACGCTGGTCCTGTGCTGGGCCGCCCGGGCGGCGGGCCGGCGCGTCCCCTCGCGGGGGTGCCGGGGTGTCGATGCGTGCCATTGCCGGTACCCCTAGAGCTCGATCGTCTCGCGCCGGCTGACCCGCAGGGTCAGCGCCGCGAACGTGATGGTCACGAAGAAGAGCGCCACACCCATGGCCGAGGCATAGCCCATCTGGGAGTAGCTGAACGCGTTGCGGTAGATCTCCATGCCGAGCACCGTGGTGGCGCCGTCCGGACCGCCCTGCTCGATCGAAAGCACCTGCACGATGGCGAACGCGTCGAACGCCGCGATGCCCAGGTAGACCCAGGCGACCTGGAGCGTGTCCCGCAGCAGCGGCAGCGTGACCCTGAAGAACATGCTGGCCCGGCCGGCGCCGTCGAGCACCGCGGCCTCGTAGATGTCCTTCGGCACCGAGGCCATGCCGGCGGAGAAGAGCACCACGTAGAAGCCGACCGCCTGCCACACGAGTACCGCGATGATCGCGAAGAGCGCGATGTTCCGGTCCGCCATGATCGGTATGGGGTCGATCCCGAAGACGCCGAGGAGCCCGTTGAGCAGGCCGCTCTCGTCCGGCGCGTACACCCGCCGGAAGATCACACCGATGATCACGACGGCGAGGACCTGGGGGAAGAAGAAGACGATCCGGTAGAAGTTCGACCCCCAGACCCCGCGCAGCGTGCCGCCGCGAGAGCCCCCGCCCACGTTCAGGAGGAACGCGAACACGAGGGCTATCGCGATGGCCACGAGCGGCAGGACAAGCAGCAGCACACCGTGGTGCCGTATCGCCTTCCAGAAGATGTCGTCCTGAAGCAACCGTTGGAAGTTGTCCAGCCCGATGAACTTCGGGTTAGCCGAGACACCGCGCCAGTTGGTCATCGCCAGGTAGAAGGCCTGGAGATACGGCGCGATCACGAAGGTCACGTAGATCGTGACCGGCACGATCAAAAAGCCGACGATGAACGGGTACCTGCCGTGCCGCATCACGACTACCGCTTGAACTTCTCGATGGACGGGTCCTTCTTCACCTCGTCCGCGACCTTCTGCATGCGGGTCACGAACTTGTTGGCGTCACCACCGTTGAACATCAGCTCGTTGGTGGCCGCGCGGCACTCGTCGTCCATCTTCTTGTACCAGGTGTCCCAGCGGTAGGCGAAGTAGTCGCTGCCGGCCGCCTTGAGCATGGTCTCGCTGCTGGTGAGGCCGGGCGAGATGGTGAGGCCCTCGGTGGCGCCCTGCACGACCGTGAGCACCTTGGTCAGCTGGGTGAAGCCCTTCGCGCCCTCCTTGGAGAGCATGTGGCGCAGGTACTCCATGCCGCCGCGCGGGTTCTTGCCCTTGGCCGCGACGAAGTACATCTCACCGGCGGCCGCGTAGATCGCGGTCTGCGGGAGCTTGTCCGAGGCGGTCGCGCTGGGGACCGGGACCACCGCGTAGTTGAAGCCGGCCGGGGTGTCCTTGGTCTGCTCGTTCTCCAGCCAGGAGCCGGAGGGGTAGAAGACGACCTTGTCCTGGTTCTGCTGGAGCTGGACCTCGGTGTGCTGGAGGCCGAGGTGCGCCTTGTCCATGTACTTGGCGCCGATCTCGCCCCACAGCTGGGCGGCCTGCTTGACCGGCTCGGCCGTCCAGGCACCGTCCTCGAGGTTGTCGATGTTCTTGAGGACGTCCGCGCCACCGATCTTGGCGGCGGTCGTGAGGATCACCAGGTACTGGTAGTACGCGGCGTTCGCGCCGGCGTAGGCATACCCCGTCTTGCCGGCCGCCTTGGCCTTGTCGAGCAGCGCGGTGAAGTCGCTCCAGGTCTTCGGCGGGGTCCAGCCGTTGGTCTGGAAGAGCTTGTCCGAGTACCAGAGCCCGAAGGTGGTGAAGGCGTAGTTGAGCGTGTACGGCTTGCCGTTGAAGGAGCCCTGCTCGATCGTGCCCGGCACGAGCGTGTCCTTGACGGTCTTCCCCGGGATGTCCAGCGACGGCGCGTTGAACAGCTCGGTCAGGTCCTGCACCTGGCCCGCCTGCACAAGGGCACCCTGGTCCATCAGCTTCGAGCCGGCGTTGTTGACCATGTCCGGCGGCTCGTTGCTCGTGAACCGCGGCTGGAGGACGGTCGCCATCTCCTCCGCCTGGTTGAACTTCACCTCGGCGTCGGGGAAAGCCTTCTTGTACGACGGGACGTGCACGTCGGTGGCGTACTTGGTGCCGAGGCCGCCGTTGAAGATGTAGATCTCGAGCGGGGCCTTGCCGTCCACGCCGAGCGGGTTGGTGGCGCTCTTCTCGCCCTCCGCCTGGTCGGTCGGCTCGTCTTCGCCGCCGCCGACACAGGCACTGAGCAGACCGGCGGCCGGTGTCGCGAGCAGACCGGCGGCCGCCGCCCGCCGCAGCAGCGTGCGGCGGGTGAGATCAGACGTACTGTCAGGGGGTACGGACATGATGCGTCTCCTCGGTTGGGTGTTTGTGGGGCTCATCTCGCCGCCTCCTTGCCCGCCTTGTGGCCGTCCACGGCTTGGGCGGTGCGCTGGAAGGCGGCGTGTGCACGGTCATGGGTCCGCTGCGCGACGGCGATGTAGAGCAGGTCGAGCACGACGAGCTGCGGGTGGCGGGCGGAGAGCGCGTCCGGCCGGAATGTCGTGGCCTGGGTGGCGGTGAGCAGCACGACGTCGGCGATCTCGGCCAGCGGCGAGCGGGGGAAGCTGGTCAGCGCGACGGTCGTGGCCCCATGGCTGCCCGCCTCGGCGAGCATCTCGATGGTCTCCCGCGTCTGTCCACTGTGGGAGATGCCGAGCGCCACGTCGCCGGCGCGCAGCAGGGCGGCGCTGGCGAGTCCATTGTGTACATCGGTCCAGGCCCACGCGGCCACGCCGATGCGGTGCAGGCTGAACTGCATCTCCTCGCCGACCAGGGCGCTGCCGCTGGCACCGAAGATGTTGACCCGGGCGGCGCCGGCGATCGCATCCGCGGCGCGCGCCACCTCGGCGAGGTCGAGCAGCGCGGCGGTGTCGTGCATCGCGCGCGTGTCGGCGGCCATGATCTGCTCGAGCACCTTTTCGAGCGGGTCGCCCGGCTCGATCTCGCGGCCGATGTCCACGGTCCAGCCGGCGGCTCGGGCCCGCCCGGTCTCCGCGGCGATGCCGAGGCGTAGCTCGGCGTAGCCCTCGAAGCCGAGCGCCCGGCAGAACCGGGTGACCGTCGCCGGCGAGGTGCCACTCCGCTCGGCCAGCTCGACGATCGTGGCCCGCGCCGCCCCGGCCGGGTCGGTCAGCACTTGATCAGCGACTCGACGCAGCGCGCCGGTGAACTCCGGCAGCTTGGCACGAACGGCCAGCAGCACGCCGTCCACTGCCACCTGGGAGTCCATTCGCCAGCCACCTCCGGGGCGCCTTTGGAAAGGAGTGTTAACTGATAGTGGTAAAAGTTCTTACTAAGAGGGGTACCTTGTCAAGGTGTTGGGCGAAGTTTTCAAACTGTTACCGTCTGGGAGCGCTATAGAGGCCCATAGGGCACCACGATGAGCGGGTGTCGGACGCACTCGTGATCGGGCTGGATATCGGCGGCACATCGACCCGCGTGCTGGTCGCCTCCCTCGCGGGCGACCGGGTCGGCACCGGCACCGCCGGCGGCGGCAACCCCACTTCCCACGGCGCCGAGGCCGCCGCGGCCGAGCTCGGAAAGGCACTCTCCGAGGCACTGGCGGCGACAGACCCCGCGCGGGTACGTGCCGGAACGATCGGCATCGCCGGCGTGGCCCGCCTGCTGGCCGACCCGGAGAGCCGCGCCGCGTTCGACCGCACCTGGGCCGAGGCGGGGCTGCGGTGCCCCTACGACCTGATCGGCGACGCGCTCGTGGCGTACGCGTCCGGCACCGCCAGCCCGGACGGCTCGGTCCTGATCGCCGGTACCGGCGCTGTCGCGGTCACCGTGCGCGGCTTCGCGCTGGACCGGGTCTCCGACGGGCACGGCTGGCTGCTGGGCGACGCGGGCTCCGGCTTCTGGCTGGGCCGCGAGGCCGTACGCGCCACGCTCGCCGCGATGGACGCCGGCCGCCCGCTCGGCCGCTTGTCCCGTTCCGTGGTGGCCACGCTGATGGATTCTTCGGCGGACGCGCCATCGGGCTCGGGGCGTACGGATCTTGGCGCGCTCTCCGCGCGCGACCAGGTCGACGTGCTCGTGCAGCGCGTGACCCGGCGCCCACCGGTCGAGCTGGCCAGGCTGGCGCCGCTGGTGATCGCCGCCCAGGCCGAGGGCGACCCCACCGCGTCGGCGCTGCTGGCCGAGGCAGCACGGCTACTGACCGAGAGCGTCGGGCGTATCCGAGAGCCCGGGGACACCAGCCCGATCGTGCTGGCGGGCGGCCTTCTGGTCGGTGAGACGCCGCTCGCGCCCGCCGTGGAGCGCGAGCTGGGCACGCGCTGGCCGGACGCCCCCCGCCCCGCGCTTCGGACGGCGCGGCGGCCGCCGCGTGGCTCGCGGCCCGGCCGCTGCTCACTCCGGTGGAGGCCGCCGCCCTACACGCACGGCTGTTCCCGTAGCGGTCGCGGTTATTTCAGTTGGCCGGCGGTCAGGCCGGACTGGATCTGGCGCTGGAAGAGCATGTAGACGGCGAGCACCGGGAGCATCGCGATCGTCAGGCCGGCGAATAGGCCGCTGAAATCGCCCTGGTAGCCCTGGCTCACGGCGAGCGCGGACAGTCCCTGGGCCAGCACGTACCGGGATTCGTCGTTGGGCATCAGCACCTGGGGCAGGATGAACTGGTTCCACTGGGCGAGGAAGTTGAAGATGCCCACGCTGATCAGGCCGGGCCTCGCCATCGGCAGCATCACCCGGAAGAAGAGCCGGAAATGGCCGCAGCCGTCGATCAGCGCGGCCTCGGCGACCGTCTGCGGGAGCGTGCGGAAGAACGCGGTCAGGAAGAAGACGGTGAACGGCAGCGAGTAGGCCGCGTACACAAGGATGAGGCCGCGCCAGGTGTTGAAGAGGCCCGCGTTTCGCACCACGAAGAAGAGCGGCACCAGCGCGAGGAAGACGGGAAACATCATGCCGCCCACGAACAGGTAGTAGAAGACCTGTTTGAAGCGGAAGTCGTAGCGGGCGAAAACGTATGCGGCGGTGGCGCCGAAGAGCATCGTGAGGGTGAGCGAGCCGGAGACGACGACGAGGCTGTTGAGGAAGTACCGGCCGATGTGCGCCTCGGTCCACGCGCGTTCCCAGTTTTCGAAGCGCAGCGCCCCGGGCAGGCCGAACGGGTCGGTGAGGATCTCGTCGTCGCTTTTGAACGAGCTGAGTACCACCCACAGCAGCGGCAGCGTGGTGAGCAGCGCCCACAGCAAAAGGAAGCCGTGGGAGAAGACGTTGGCCACGCCCCACTCGCGGCGCAGCGGGCGGTCGGCGCGCGGCGCGGACTTCGCCTCCTTGGTCTCCGTGGCGAGCAGAGTCATGAGAACTCGATCCGCTCGCGGCGGGACGCGCGCAGCGCCAGTACGGCCACCGACAGGGTGAGGAAGAACATCACCACGCCGATCGCCGAGGCGTACCCGAATTTGGTCTCACTGGCGAACGCGGTGTTGTACATGCGCAGCCCGATCACGTCGGAGGAGAAGTTAGGGCCGCCGTTTGTCATCAGCTGCACCAGGATGAAGCCGTCGAGGGCGGCGATGGCCAGATAGATCCAGGCGACCTGCACGGTGTCCCACAGCAACGGGATCGTGATGCGGCGGAGCGTGACAAGGCGTGAGGCGCCGTCGAGCAGTACCGCCTCGTAGATGTCGCGCGGTATCGCCTGCATCGCCGCGCCGAAGAGCACCACGTAGAAACCGACGTTGGCCCAGACCATCACGGCCAGCACGCACCAGAAGGCGGTACGCGGGTCGCCCAGCCAGCTCGGCCCGTCGATGCCGAGCGGCTTCAGCGCGGCGTTGATGAGCCCCGCGTTCGGGTGGTACACCTGCTGCCACACGACCGCGATGATCACGACGGAGAGGACCTGGGGAAAGAAGTACACAAGGCGGTAGGCCGCGGTCCCCCGCACGCCGGTGACGCCGGCCCGTCCCCCGCGCCCGCCCATGTTCAGCATGGTCGCGAAGAACAGGCCGAGCGCGATCGTCAGCACCGGCAGCAGGGCGAGCAGGATGGCGTTGTTCTTGACGGCGTTCCAGACGTAGTCGTCGCGCCACAACCGCACGAAGTTGTCCAGCCCCACAAAGTTGGCGTCCGCGGAGTAGCCGAGCCAGTCAGTGGTGGAGATCTGGAAGGCCTGGAGGTACGGCGAGACCACGAAGACGCCGTACAGGAGCAGGGGCGGCACCAGGAACGTGATGATCAGCGGATACTTCCCGTGCCGCATGCGCCGCCCTGCCCTCTCAGGCCCGCTTGTACTTCTTGAGCGAGCTGTCCTGGGCGATCATGTCGGCACCCTTCTGGCACAGGTCGAGGAACTCGGTCGGGCCGATGCGGCCGCTGAAGAACTCCCCGCACGCCGCGTCGACAAGCTCGCGCTCGAGCTTGCGGTAGTAGTTGTTGTAGACCCAGTTGAAGCCGCTCGTCCCGGAGGCGTCAAGCGCCTTGACCACGCTGGTGAGGCCGGGCGGCAGCGCCACGCCGTCGGCCGCGCCGGACACCGCGCTGAGCGCGGAGACCTTCTGGGTGAAGTCCTTGGCGCCGCGCATCGACAGCACGGTGCGGAAGTACTCCAGGCCACCGGCCACGTTCTTCGCCTTGGCCGGCACGATGAACGGCTCACCCGCCGTGCCCCGGATCGCCTCGAACGGCAGCTTGTCGCTCGCGCCGAGGCTGGGCGTGGGCGCGATCGCCATGTCGAAACCGGCCGGGGTGACCGCCTTCTGCTCGTTTTCGATCCAGGAGCCGCAGGAGATCAGCGCCGCCTTGCCACGGCACCACTCGGTCTGCGACTGCACGTGGTCGAGGCCGGGCGTACCGGGCAGGATGAACTGGTCCTTGACGATCTGGTGCCACGCGTCGGCGGAGGTCTTCATCGCGTCCGACTTCCAGGCGTTCGGCTCCAGGTTGTCGATGTTCTTCGCGACGTCCAGCCCGCCGAGCTTGATGGCCGTGGAGATGACCGGCCAGCTCATGTAGCGGGGATGCTTGCCCGCGTAGGTCCACGGCGCGATCCCGGCGGCCTTGATGGTGCGGCAGAGCGCGATGTGGTCGTCCCAGGTCTTGGGGTACGCCCAGCCTCGGTCGGCGAAAAGTTTCGTCGAGTACCAGATGCCGTAGGCGGTGTAGCTGATGTTGAGCACGAGGAACTTGCCGTCGTAGCTGCCCACGTCGACAACGCCGGGCAGCAGCGTGTCGCGCACCTTCTTGCCGGGGATGTCGAGGCTCGGCGCGTCGAGCAGCTCACCCAGGTCGGCGAGCGCGCCCTGCGACACGAGGCCGCCCGGGTCGATCTGGCCCGCGCCGGAGTTGTTGACCACGTCCGGCGGGCTGCCGTCGACGAAGCGCGGCTGGAGGGTCTTGCTGATCTCCTGGGTGGCCGAGTGCGTGATCTTCGCGTTCGGGTACTTCTCGCTGTACATGGCCTCGTGGGCCTTGGCGTACTCCTCGCCGTACCCACCGTTGAAGATGACCACGTCCAGCGGCGCGTCCGCCTTGACGCCGAAGGGGTTTTCGGCGGTCTTCTCGCCCCGGCTCGCGGTGTCGTCGCCTGAGTCGTCGCCACCGCCCATCGCACAGCTCGACAGCAGGCCGGCCGCAGGGGTCGCCATGACGCCGGCGACGACCCCGCGACGGAGGATGTCACGCCTTGTACTGTTCATGGGCCGCGTCACTTCCCTTCAGTCGCTGTTAGCGCTCTGAAGGATTCTTACGACAAGACCCGGGTGACAGCAAGCCCTGGCCGCCAACCGTTACCGGTTTACGCCCCTGCACGCCCGATCGCGTCCACCAGGATGGCCAGCCCTTCGCGCGCCTCGTCCGCGCTCAGCGTGAGCGGCGGACCCATGCGCAGCACGTTGCCGTACAGGCCGCCCTTGCCCACGAGCAGCCCGCCCTCCCTGGCCAGCTCGAAGACCCGCCCGGCCACCGCCGCGTCCGGCTCCAGCGTGCCCGGTCGTACGAACTCGATCGCCAGCATCAAGCCCTTGCCCCGCACATCGGCCACGATCGGGTGGTCGGCGGCCGCCGCGCGCAGCCCTTCCAACAGGATGGCGCCGACCCGTTGGGCGTTCTCCTGAAGGTTGTGGTCGAGCACGTAGTCGAGCACCGCGTTGCCGGCCGCCGTGGAGATCGGGTTGCCGCCGAACGTGGAGAACGAGATCGCCTGCACCGCGTTCATCACCTCGGCCCGGCCGACCACGCCGGCCAGCGCGAACCCGTTCCCGATGCCCTTGGCGAACGTGAGCAGGTCCGGGGTGACGCCGTGCGCCTGGTACCCCCAGAAGTGCTCGCCCGTGCGCCCCCAGCCGGTCTGCACCTCGTCCGAGATGAGCAGGATGCCGTACTCGTCGAGCACCTTCTTCAGCGCCGCGAAGAGCCCGTCCGGTGCGTGCACGAACCCGCCCACGCCCTGGATCGGCTCGGCGATCAGGCAGGCCACGTCGCCTGCGGTCTGGGTGGCGAGCACCTCGCGCAGGTCCTCGACCGCCGCCTCGATGTGGTCGGCCTCGTCGAGCTTGGCGAGCAGGCCGCGCAGCCGGTCACCGGAGTGCAGCCAGGCCACCTGGAGTGGGTTGAGGCTGCTCGCCGACCAGCTGCGGTGCCCGGTGATGCCCATCGCCGCGTACGACCGGCCGTGGTAGCTGTTGCGCACCGCCAGGATCTGGTTGGAGCGGCGCAGGTTGGTGGCGACGAGCAGGGCGGCCTCGTTCGCCTCGGTACCCGAGTTCGTGAAGAAGACCCGCGCGTCCTCGATACCGGAGAGGCGGGCGATCTTCTCGGCGAGCTCGACCTGCTGGCGGATCAGGTACAGCGTCGAGGTGTGCGCCACGCCCGTGCGCAGCTGCCGCTCGACCGCCTCGCGCACCTCCGGCACGTCGTACCCGATCATGGTGGTGAGCACGCCGCCGAAGAAGTCGAGATAGGTACGGCCGTTCGCGTCGGTAACCCGGGACCCGGAGCCGGACACGATCTCGATCGGCTCCGCGTAGTAGAGCGGCATCCATTTAGGGAGCACCGCCTGGTGGCGGGCAAGCAGGTCATCGGTCATACCGCACTTTCCAACGGCGCGGCCCGCGAGGCAACCAACAGAATGTAATGGCCAACCCCGTTAAGATCCGTCCGTGCACGTGCAGCCGGTCCCGCTCCCGTCCGGCGAGCCAGCCGCCGTGCTCGACGGCGTGGCTCGCTGGATCACTTCCGCGCCGCTTCGCGACCTCGTCGCCGCGTTCGGCGGCCAGTGGCCCGGCGGTGACAGCCCTTCCCTGCTGGGGTGGCTCGACGCGTTCTCCGCGACGAACTGGGACTTTCGAAACGGTGGCGAGCGCCCGGACGCGGTCGAGCCCGACTTCGAACCCGACGTGGCCGCGCTGGTCCTGACGTCGGCCGAGGCCCTCGGCATGGTCAGCGCCAAGCCGCCGCCGCGCCGCGACTACAAGCACGTGTTGGTGCTCGGCGGGCTGGCGCACGCCTGCCTGCGGCGCACCGCGTACGCCGCGCACCTGCTGCACCGCGGCACGTTCGCCGACGGGGTTGGCGTGCTGGGCAGCTACCGCCCGCTCTCCCCGGCCGAGCGGGCCCTCCCACTGGTGAACGGCTGCCACAGCGAGGTAGACGTGCTCGACCTGGCCGTGCGGCGGGCGTTCGGGGTGGCGGACCCGGTCGAGACCGACGACGCGCCGGACGGCTCCTGGTCCGTGCGGACCTACGCGCCCACCGGGGCGCCGCGGGTGGCGGTGCTGGCCGCGCCGTCGTCCAAGCCGGGGGTACGCCGCGCGCACACCGCCGACACCCAGCGCTTCTGGGCCAGGCGGGCGGCGCTCGCGCAGGGCGACCGGCTGCTGGTGGTGACCGCGCCGATCTACGTGCCCTTCCAGCACTGCGACGCGGTGCGCACGCTCGGCCTGCCGTACGGCTGTGCGATCGACACGATCGGCGTCGACCCCCGGCTCGCCGACGACCTCGCGCTCCCCGAGCCGACGCTCACACCCGGCCGGTACCTGCAAGAGATCCGGTCCGCGATCCGCTCGATGCGGCTCCTCGTCGGCGCGCTCGGCGGCTAGAGGCAGTCAGGCCTTGGCGGTGTCCCGGATCGCCTGGACGAAGACCTCGGAGCGGTGCTCGAAGTTGCGGAAGCGCCCGTAGCTCGGTGCCGCCGGCGACAGTAGTACCGCCCCATCGGTCGGCGTGACCGTACGGGCCAGTCGCACCGCGTCGATCAGGTCGTCGGCCACCTCGGTACGCACGCCGGGCAGCCCCTCCAGCGCGTCCACGATCCGCTGGCCGCTGTCCGGGATGCCGATCACGGTCAGCTCGCGGCCCTTCAGGTGCTCGCGCAGCGGGCTGTAGTCGAGCCCCCGGTCGGTACCGCCGACGATGACCGTGAGCGGCCGTCCCTCGTACGCGTCGATCGCGTGCATCGAGGCGTACGGGCTTGTCGCGAGCGTGTCGTCGACGAACGTCAGCCCGGACGGGTCCTCGATCTCGGTGAGCCGGTGCGGCAGCGCGGAGAAGGTCTTGGCCGTCGCGGCGAGCGTGTCCGCAGACGCCACGGTGTCGATGCCCAGCGCCTCCAGCACCGCGAGCGCCACGCACAGGTTGCGCTCGTTGTGCCGCCCGACCAGCGGCAGCACGTCCCGGTCGAAGAGCCGCGTCTCCGCCCGGTACACGATCTCGTCCCGCACGTGGTACGAGTCCGGCAGCCCGGCCCGCACCGCCGGCAGGTTGCCGATCTCGGCGGCGAGCCGCTCGTCCAGCCCGTTGACCACCACGGTCTCCGGGTTGTGCGCGAGGATGTTGAGCTTGTCCCGGTAGTACTCCTCCTGCCCACCGTGCGCGTCGAGGTGCTCCGGGAAGAGCGCGGTCACCACCGCCACGCGCGGCGAGTCGGTGAGGTCGCTGCACTGGTAGCTGGAGAGCTCCAGCACGTACTGGTCGGTGTCCGGCAGGTCGAGCAGCGGCACGCCGATGTTGCCGCCGAGGACGTTGGGGCGCCCGGTGGCGCTGAGCAGGTGGCTGATCAGGCTCGCCGTGGTGCTCTTGCCCTTGCTGCCGGTCACGCCCACGGTCGCGGCGGCGTGGTCGGCCATCCACAGCGCGCTACCGCCGGTGACCGTGATCTCCCGCGCGCGCGCCTCGACGATCCAAGGGTGGGTCTGCGGCACGCCCGGCGAGCGCACGATCACCTCGGCCGCCATCAGCGCGTCGTGACAGTCGTCGCCGGTGACCAGCGGTACGTCCTTCGCCCTGCTCTCCGACCAGTCGAGCGAGAGGAAGTTGACCGTGTCGTCGACGGCGACGAGGCGGGCCGGAGCGTGGTCCGCGATCGCGGCGGCGGCGGCCACCCCCTCGCGTCCCGAGCCCCAGACCGCGACGGAACGGCCGCGCAGGTCAGCCAGGCGCACGTGCTCTCCTCCTCAACCGGTGGTCCGTGTGGGCCTAGTATTGCGTGTGCTCGACACAAGTTTTCGGCGACTGTCCTTTCCCGCGCTCACGTTCGACCCGGCGACCGGCGTGGCGCAGCTGCCTTACACGCTGGACGGCCTCGACTTCACCGAGACGGTGACATTTCCGGCCATCGACGGGGAGCCGCCGGCCGCCTTCGGGCGCGTGCTGGAGCTGCTGCACCTCGTGGCCGGCGTGAGCTACTTCAAGGTCGGCGCGCCGCCGGAGATCACGACCAGCACGCCGCTGAGCCCGGCCGCCGCGGCCCTGCTCGACGCCGTCTACACCAAGGGCATGGCGGAGTACGCGTACCGCAACGACCTCCCGCACGTGCTCTCGCTGTCGGTCTCCGCACCCGCCGCCCCGCCCGCGACCCCGGTCTCCGTGGCCGGCCGTCGCCCGCTCAGCCCGGTCGGCGGCGGCAAGGACTCGATCGTCACGCTGGAGGCGCTGCGCCGCGGCGGGCTCGACCCGGTGCCCTTCGCGGTCAACCCCAACTGGGTGATCCAGTCGGTGTTCGCCGCGTCGGGGCTGACCCCGCTGGCCGCCCACCGCAAGATCGACCCGAAGCTCTTCGACCTGAACGCGGCCGGCGCGCTCAACGGCCACATCCCGGTCACCGCGATCAACTCGCTGATCGCCGTCGCCACCGCCGTACTGCACGGGCTCGGCCCGGTGGTGATGTCGAACGAGCGCTCCGCCTCCGACCCCAACCTTGTCTGGCACGGCCAGGAGATCAACCACCAGTGGTCCAAGGGCGTCGAGGCGGAGGGGCTGCTGCGCGAGGCGTTGGCCGCGCAGGCCGGGCTCGCGGACGCGTACTTCTCGCTGCTGCGGCCGCTGTCCGAGCTGCACATCGCCCGGCTGTTCGCCGAGCACACCCACTACGACGAGGTGGTGACCAGCTGCAACGCCGCGTTCAAGCTGCGCGACGCGAGCGCCCGCTGGTGCGGCCACTGCCCGAAGTGCCGCTTCGTCTTCCTGGCGATGGCCCCGTTCATGCCGCGCGCCCGGCTTGTCGCCATCTTCGGCGCCGACCTGCTCGCCGACGAGACCCAGATCCCGGGGTACAAGGAGCTGCTGGGGCTGGACGGGCACAAGCCGTTCGAGTGCGTGGGTGAGGTCGAGGAGTCCGTGGTCGCACTGAGCCTGCTGCGCGACAGGGCCGAGTGGGCGGACGCCCGGGTGGTCTCGGAGCTGGCCGCCGCGGTCCCCGATACCGCCTGGGCAGCGGCCAAGACCTCCGACGTCTTCGTGCCCGGCGGCACCAACTACGTCCCGCCCGCCTTCGCCGACCTGGTCTAGGCATCTTTCCGGGTCGGGGTCACATTCAATTTTCTGGGATGGATATTTGCCCCGGTCCGCGTTAGTCGCTGACCGTATGCTCCCGCGGGCACCGCGCAGGTCGGCGGCTCGCTGGCGCTCGCCGAGATCCCCGACCTAATAAGAGCAACCGGGTAGGGCGGCAGTCATACTCGGCTCCGGTAGCCGCCGGCGGGTGAGCACTTCCCTGACCAGGACGTTGAGTCCTCAGCGCAGATCGTGCCCCCGTTGGTGGTCGGGAGACAGGACCGCTGATGGGATGTCGTGCCTCGCTGACTGTGGCGTGAGCACTCGTTTATTAGGTCGCTGGTAGTTCTCCGCAGGCTCGCCGGAGCAGATCTGTCCGCTATGGATTGGAGTCGAGTTTGCTGTTCGTCGGAGATGACTGGGCGGAGGATCACCACGACGTCGAGTTGCAAGACGAGACGGGCCGGGTGTTGGGCCGGGCGAAGCTGCCTGAGGGTGTGGCGGGTATCGGGCGGCTGCACGCGATGATCGGCGAGCACCTGGGTGAGGACGACGAGGCGACGGTGGTGGTCGGTATCGAGACCGACCGCGGCCCGTGGGTGCAGGCGCTGATCGCGGCCGGCTACCAGGTTTATGCGATCAATCCGCTGCAGGTGGCCCGGTACCGTGAGCGTCGTGGTGTGTCGGGTGCCAAGAGCGACACCGGTGACGCACATGCCTTGGCCGACATGGTGCGCACCGACCGCCACCAGCTGCGCCCGGTCGCCGGGGACAGCGCCCAGGCCGAGGCGGTCAAGGTCCTGTCCCGTGTGCATAAGACGCTGATTTGGGACCGTACCCGGCAGATGCTGCGGCTGCGTCACGCGCTGCGTGAGTTCTTCCCGGCCGCGCTGGTCGCCTTCGACGATCTCACCGCCCCGGAGGCCCTTGAGCTGCTGGGCGCCGCGCCGGAACCGACCGCAGCCGCCGCGCTGAGCACCGAACGGATCAACGAAGCGCTCAAGCGCGCACGCCGCCACGGCAGGGCAGCCAAGGCCGAGGCCATCGCGGCCGCGTTGCGGGCCGAGCATCTGGGCCAGCCCCCAGTAGTGGCTACCGCCTTCGCCGCGACCGTGCGCGCGCACGTGGCGATCCTGGGCACCCTCAACGCCGAGATCAAGACCATGGGTAAGGAGATCGAGGCCCATTTTTCCGAGCACCCGGACGCTGAGGTCTACCTTAGCCAGCCCGGCCTTGGCGTCGTGCTCGGCGCCCGGGTGCTCGCCGAGTTCGGCGACGACAAACAGCGTTACGCCGACGCAAGAGCACGCAAGAACTACGCCGGGACCAGTCCGATCACCCGCCAGTCCGGCAAGAAGAAGGTTGTGCTGGCCCGCTACGTCCACAACGACAGGCTGGTCGACGCCCTCGGCCAGCAGGCCTTCACCGCACTGAACAACTCACCAGGCGCCCGCACCTACTACGACCAACTCCGGGCCAAAGGCGTCGGCCACCGCGCCGCGCTCCGCCAGCTCGGCAACCGTCTCGTCGGCATCCTCCACGGATGCCTCAAAACAGGCAAGCCATACAGCGAAGACATCGCCTGGGCACACCACAGAAAAGATCTTGACACTGCCGCTTGACAACAAATCCACATGGGATGTCTGCGCTGCCGGGTCCGCGGTCCAAGCCCAACCCCCCGGGGGTTCCGCTTTCACCAGCTGTCGAGCTGGGCGCACGGCTGCGCCCAGGTTCGCCTCGCCGCCCCAGCGACGCCGATCGCTAGATCTGAAACCTAGATAGAGAGCTTTCGAGGTCGGGTCTGGGGCCTGCGGCCCCAGACCCGCCTTGACGTGATCGAACCCCACGCGGAAACACGGCCTACGGCCCCGACTTCCCTTGATCGGCGCAGCAGCGCCGTGTCGCGTTGCGTCCGTGGCGAGAAATTGCCCGCCCAGGGGAAATTCTTCGCCACGGACGACCAGAGCACCCATCGATCAAGGCCGCACCCCCTCCGGCAGGATCGACCATCGCCTTGATCGGCGCGAGAGATCGCGCCAGCGATCGTGGTACTCAGCTGCCCCGGCAGCAACAGGTCTTCACCCAGTCCGACGAGTCGCCCGTCGAGCGGGGTGGCCGATCGCGGCCTGAGGGGGTGAGCTTGCCGACCGCGAAGGGTGAGGCCGCGGGAGCGACGGTCCGGACCACAACGGGCATCGCGGTAGCTCGGTTTCCTTGGTTTGGATCTTTATCCAGGACTCGTTGCCGAGGCTGCCCTTACTCCAATCTCTCTCGCTAGTCGCGGATCGCGTCCAGGGCGAGCAGCGCCACGTGCAGGGACATGCAGGTGTCGACCGCGTCCAGGTCGGCGTCGAGGATCCGCTCTATGCGGGACAGCCGCTCGTAGAGCGCCGGCCTCGACAGGTGCGCCGCGGCGGCCGCCGCCGACTTGTTGCGGCCGCTGTCCAGGTACGCCCGGAGCGTGCCGAGCAGGCGCTCCTTGGGGTGCCGCGCGTCGTACGCCAGTAGCCCGCCCAGCTCACGCTCCACAAAGGTCTGTAGCCGGGGCTCGTCGCGCAGCAGGTGCAGCAGGCCGGCGAGCCCCACGTGCGGCAGCCGGAACACCGTCCGGTCCCGCCGCCCGTGCCGCGCCGCGTCGGCCACCTGCCGCGCTTCCAGCAGGGAGCGGCGCGCGTCGCGCAGCGAGTCCACCCGTGAGCCGGCCGCCACGACGACGGCGGGGCGGCCTCACCCCGTACCCGATGCAAGGCGGCGGCGAACGCGGACAGTGACCTCTCGTCGTCCGCGGCCGGGGCAGTGCGACAAGCGCGCCCACAGCGTGGTCGTCGAGCGGACCCGCCAGGCCGGCGACCGCGGCCTCGCGCAGCGCGTGGCTGACCGCTTCGGCCAGGTCGCGCAGGCGCGCGGCGTCGAGCGCGGGCTCCTCCCCCGGTGCCGCACGACGACGCCGAGGAGGTGGCGGCGATCCAGCGGTACCCCCAAGGCCCGCGCCCGCAGCGCCACCTCGTCGACCGGGCGGGTGTGGTCGAGCAGCGCGGTGAGCAGCGTGCGGTGGATCTGGTGCTCCAGCCCTTCGGCGTCGCGCCGCATGAGGCGGCCGAGGGCGAGCGTGGAGGCCGCGCGTTCGAGCAGGATGGAGAGGCGGGTCGGCGGCGCCCCCTCCCCCGCCCACCGGGCCAGCAGCCGTCCCCAGTCCTGGCCGCGCGCACCGACGGTGGTGACGAGCCAGCCCGCGTCGGCGTCGTACGCGGTGCGCCCCGCCGGCTGGATCCGCCGCGAGTGCTGCTCCCACCCGTCCAGCAGCAGCGCGGCGCTGTCGCCCGCGGTGTCGTACGCGAGGACCTGGCGGGCGAGGTTTTCCAGCACGACCGGGCACCCGGCGAGCGCGGCGGCCTGGTGCACCACGTCGGCCGGCTCGGCACCCTCGACCGACAGCTCGGTGAACCGCTGGTGGATCTCCTCGGTCGCGCGCAGCTCGGTCAGCTGGGCGTCCACGATCAGCGCGTGCACCGCCTCGGTGATCCGCACGAACGGCGTCGCCCGGCGCAGCTCCACCAGCGGCATCCCGCGCCGCTGGGCGGCCGCGACCATCACCCTCGGCACGCTGCTCGTGTACCGGCGGCCCAGCTCCACGACGAGCCCCGCGACGCCCACGTCGGCGAGGTCCGCGATGAACGCCCGGACCCCGGCATCGTCGGCCGGCAGCCCGATGCCGGTGGTGAGCACGAGCTCGCCGCCGTTCAGGAGGCTGGCGATGTCGGGCACCTCGGCCGCGTGTACCCACCGCACCGGCCGGTCCAGCCCAGCCTCGCCCGCCACCACGCGCGGCTCGCCGTGGCGTACGGGGTCGAGGCCGATGACCTCACGGACGGTAGGAAACACAAGGTCAGTCTTCCCGACCCAGCTCCCAGAACGCGACTGCGGCCGCCGCGGCCACGTTGAGCGAGTCGACCCCGCGCCGCATCGGGATGACCACCCGCTTGTCGCTGCCGTCGACGGCCCTGCGCGAGAGCCCCGGACCCTCCGCACCGAGCAGCAGCGCGGGCCGGGCCCGCTCGGCCGAGGTCAGCTTCTGGATCGGGACCGCGTCGGCGGCCAGGGTCATCGCGAGCACCGTGAACCCGGCGCCCTTGACCTCCTCCAGGGCCGCCGGCCAGGGGCCAGCGTCGCGTACGGCACCGCGAACACCTCGCCCATGCTCACCCGTACGCTCCGCCGGTAGAGCGGGTCCGCGCACGAGGGCGAGAGGAGCACCCCGTCGATCCCGAGCGCCGCCGCACCGCGGAAGACCGCCCCGAGGTTGGTGTGGTTGTTGACGTCCTCGAGGATCGCCACCCGGCGCGCGCTCCTCAGCACCTCGTCCGCGCCCGGCAGCTCCTTCCTGTGGAACGATGCGAGCACCCCGCGGTGCACGTGGAAGCCGGTCGCCTTCTCCAGGACCGACTGGCTGGCCGCGTAGACCGGCGCGCCACCTTCGGCCAGGTCGGCGAACTGGTCGAGGCGCTTCTCGTCCAGCAGGTACGACCGCGCCCGGTAGCCAGCCCGCACGGCCCGCCGCAGCACCAACTCCCCTTCGGCGATGAACAGCCCGTGCGGCGGCTCCCAGCGCGTCCGCAACTCCACGTCGGTCAACGCCCGGTAGTCCGCGATCCGCTCGTCGTCGGGGTCGGTGATCAGCTCCACGCACCGCATTCTTCCGCTTGGTTGTGAGGCGCGGAGGGTGAGGCCGCGGGAGCAGCGGTCTGGACCACCGCGGACATCGCGGTAGCTCAAGTCTTTGGCCTTGGAATGATCTTCTAGTTGACGCTGCCGGTGGTGGCGACTTGGGCGGCCACCGCCTGGGCGCCGGCGGCCGCGGCCGCGGCGCGGACCTTGGGGGTGGCGTGGACGCTGGGCACGATGCGGCCCGCCGTCCAGGACATGCCGATGCCGGCGGCGAGGATGAAGATGGCGCCCACCGTCTGAAGTGGACCGACCAGCAGGCCGGCGACACCCACCATCGGGCCGGCGACCATCAACAGCAGGCCGTCCGACTTGTTGAACAAGCCGCTGTACATCACCGACCACCCGGCCAGCAGCCAGCCGGCGGAGTAGACGGCGGCGCCGGCCAGCGAGAGGGTGTGCGCGTCGAGGCCGTACACGGGGGTGTCGCGGGGTAGCGCGGCGAACGGGAGCCACAGCACCGCGCCGGTCAGGCCGACCATCAGCCCCATCGTGGCCGCGCGGCGGCTGCGCGCCGCGGCCAGGAGGCTGGCCATCGCGACAAGCGCCAGGAGGCCCAGCCACACGGCGACCACCCAGCCGACGAGGTGGAGGATGCGGCCGTTTTCCAGGTAGGGCAACGGCGCGCCGCCATCCCACCGGCCGAGCGTGACCGCGCCGTACACCACGGCGTAGCCGGGGAGGGTCCACATCAGTCCGCGGGCGAAACGCCGCATCGACCAGGCCCACGTGGCGTTGGTGACCGATGCGATCGACGAACGTTCCGCGACGACGGCGACCCCCGCCTCGGTTCGGGCGACCACCCTCACCGGTGTCGACCGGACGCTAGAGCCCGCCGGGCGTCTGTGTCTCGCGGCGTTCGTCATTGCCTACCCCCGCGGCCGGAGCGCCGGCGCCCCGGCAACCACCATGCTGGCTTAGAGCATGGCAGTCGCCGGGGCGCCAAGCGGATGTTTCCGACGAATCAGACGACCCAAAGGCAAGTCGCCACGCCGGGTCAGGCGCGTTCCCGTTCCGCTGAAGGTGTCGAGTCGAGCAGGTCGGATGGCGCCACCGGCGCGGGCGCCGGCAGGCCGCGCGGGCCGCCGTCGCCGGACACCTGCTGCTCCGCCTCCTGTACCGACTGCTGCACCTCGTGCGCCGCGGCCGCCGCGGCCTGGGCGGCCTCCGCGGCCTCGCGCTCGACGGCGCCCGCGTCGACCTGCGCGGTGGGCGCGTCGCCGGCCGTCCCGGCCAGGCCGCCCAGCGCGCCGCCGAGGCCCTCCAGCGCCTTGGTCAGCTCGGCCGGCACGATCCACACCTTGTTGGCCGTCCCGTTGGCGATCTGCGGCAGCGCCTGAAGGTACTGGTACGCCAGCACCTTTTGGCTCGGGTTGGAGGTGTGGATCGCGTCGAAGACCGTGCGGATCGCCTTCGCCTGGCCCTCGGCCTGGAGGATGCGGGCCTGCCGGTCACCGTCGGCACGCAGCACCGCGGCCTGCTTCTCGCCCTCGGCGGTGAGGATCTGCGCCTGCTTGTGACCCTCGGCGTTGAGGATCGCGGCGCGGCGGTCCCGCTCGGCACGCATCTGCTTCTCCATCGAGTCGCGGATGCTCGGCGGCGGCTCGATCGCCTTGATCTCGACGCGGGTCACCTTGATGCCCCAGCGGCCGGTGGTCTCGTCGAGTACGCCGGACAGGTGCCGGTTGATCTCCTCGCGGCTGGTGAGCGCCTTCTCCAGGTCGAGCGAGCCGATCACGTTACGCAGCGTGGTGACCGTGAGCTGCTCGATCGCCTGGAGGAAGTTAGCGATCTCGTACGTGGCGCGCACCGGGTCGACGACCTTGAAGTACAGCACCGTGTCGATCGAGACCACGAGGTTGTCGGAGGTGATCACCGGCTGGGGCGGGAAGCTCACCACCTGCTCGCGAAGGTCGACCTTGGTGCGGACCGAGTCGATGAACGGCACCAGCACATTCAGCCCCGGACGGAGCGTGCGCTGGTAGCGCCCAAGTCGCTCGACCACGAAGTTGCGCTGCTGAGGCACGATCCGCACCGCGCGGATCAGTGTGATCACCACAAATAGCACAACAAATGCGACGATGATGCCTATAACTACTTCCATTTATCCCAACTCCCGGACCATCTCTACCTACCGGATCAGAAATCCCGCCAGACCATGGCGGTAGCGCCTTTGACCTCTATGACCCGCACTCGCTCGCCGGGCTCCAGCACCTGCGTCGCGTCGTACGACCGAGCGGTCCACAGCTCTCCGTCGATCTTGACCAGCCCGTGGTCCATGTCGACCTTCTCCAGGACCAGGCCCGTGGACCCGGAGATGGCCTCCACGCCCATCGGCGTCTCGTCCGCCTCCAGCCGGGCCAGCCGGTGTCTGCGGATCACCGGCCGCACGGCGACGAGCGAGAGGGTGGAGACGATCACGAAGACCGCGGCCTGCACCGGCACTCCCGCGCCGAGGGCGGCGGCTATCGCGGCGGCGAACGCGCCCGCCGAGAGCATGGTCAAAACGAACGTGAACGTAAACATCTCGGCGACTCCGAGCAACACGCCCAGAACGATCCAGAGAACTGCATCCACCCTTTGATCGTGGCACGTCACCGCACGTCCGGCGAGTCGCCGAACGGTAACGTCGGGGCTCCCGTGCCGTTGAACCACCATCGGGAGGTACGAAACGTGTCGCTGCTACCGGAAACGACCCGCCAGCTCGATGTGCTCGCCGCCCAGACGCAGGCCACCGGACGGGCGCCCTCGGTGGTGCTCGGCGTGGTACGGGACGGCGGGCTGGAGTACATGACGGGCGCCGGCGACCACCCGGCGCCGGACCCGGGCACCCAGTACCGGATCGGGTCGATCTCCAAGACCATGACCGCGACCCTGGTGATGCGGCTGCGCGACGAGGGGCGGCTCGCCCTCGACGACCCGCTCGACCGCCACCTGCCCGGCACGCCGGTGGGCAGCGTGACACTGCGGCAGCTGCTCGGGCACGCCTCCGGCCTCCAGCGCGAGCCGGACAGCGCCGGGTGGTGGGAGCGGACCGAGGGCACCGGCGTGGATACTCTGCTGGCCGGCCTCACGCCGGAGAAGCTGGCCCACCCTCCACACCGGACGTACCACTACTCCAACCTCGCGTACGGCCTGCTCGGCGCCGTCCTGGAGCGGATCACCGGCAAGCCGTGGATCGACCTGCTGACCGACCAGATCCTGGCGCCGCTGTCGATGCTGCGCACCACGTACCACCCGCAGGAGCCGTTCGCACCGGGGTACGTCGTGCACCCACTGCACGGCACGGTGCACGAGGAGCCGCGCACCGACACCGGCGCGATGGCGCCCGCGGGGCAGCTGTGGTCGACGGTCGCCGACCTGGCCCGGTGGGTCGCGTTCCTGGCCGAGCCGGTGCCGGAGGTGCTCGCCCCGCAGACCCTCGCCGAGATGTGCGTTCCGGTCGCCATCAGCGACCCCGAGACCTGGAGCGGAGGCCACGGCCTGGGACTCGAGCTCTATCGCCGCGGCGAGCGCGTCCTTGTCGGCCATGGGGGCTCCATGCCGGGGTACGTCTCCGTCATCGCCGTCCACCGCCCGTCCCGCACCGGCATCGTGGGGTACGCGAACGCGTACGGCTTCCCGCTGGGCCAGCTCGGCTTCGCCGCGCTCCTCGAGGTGCTCGACCGCGAGCCAGTACCGCCCCCGCCGTGGCGGCCGGGCGTGCCGCCTCCGCCCGAGGTGGTCGAGCTGTGCGGCCGGTGGTGGTGGATGGGGCTGCCGCACGACGCCACGTGGGTCGGCGGCGAGCTGGTGCTGGCCCGCGCCGGGCGGGACCCGTGGCGGTTCACCGCCGAGGGCACGGATCGCTGGCGGTGCCGCTCGGGCGCCAACGACGGCGAGACGCTCGTGGTACGGCGGGACGCCGCCGGCGCGGTCGCCGCGCTGGACATCGCCACGTTCGTTTTCACGCGGGACGCGGGTCAGCTTGGCTGATTCAGCGGATCCACAGGCACGCCACAGGACTCGTCCAGGCATGCCCGACATGCTGGCGTCCATGGAAAAGGTGAACGCTCAACCAACGACGATGGCCCGACGCAACGTACTCGCCGCCGGCGCGGTGGGCGTGGGCGCGGCCGGACTGCTGGCCGCCTGCGGTGGCGGCGACGAGCCGGCCCCGTCCACCTCGACGACCACCGCCGCGCCCCCGACCGGTGCGGCACCGTCCGGCTCCGCGAGTGGCGGGGCCTTGCCCGCGAACGCGGTCGCCCGCACCGCCGACATCCCGGTCGGCAGCGGCGCGATCTTCCCGGGCCAGCAGGTGGTGGTCACCCAGCCGACGGCCGGCGAATTCAGGGCGTTCAGCGCACAGTGCACGCACCAGGGCTGCCTTGTCTCCCAGATGGACGGTGCCGAGATCATCTGTGCCTGCCACGTGAGCCGCTTCTCCATCACCGACGGCTCGGTGATCGACGGCCCCGCCCCGAGCCCGCTCCCCGCCCGGTCGATCAGCGTGGAGGGCGAATCGATCGTCCTACGCTGAGTCGACGGTCACGAAGTCGATCAGGCGTTCCATCGCGTTGATGAGTGGAGTTTCCACATCGTGGAAGCTGTCCACTTTGGACAGGATGTGCCGCCACATGTCCACCGGGTCGGCCACGCCGAGGGCGGCGCACACGCCCTCCTTCCACGGCCGGCCCGGCGGTACCACCGGCCACGCCTCGATGCCCAGCCGCCGCGGTTTCACCGCCTGCCAGATGTCCACGTACGGGTGGCCGGTCACCAGCACGTACGGGGACGTCACGGCGGCCACGATCCGGCTCTCCTTCGAGCCGGGCACGAGGTGGTCCACGAGCACGCCGAGCCGCCGCGTCGCGGATGGGCCGAAGTCGCGTACCGCCCCGGCGAGCTCGTCGATCCCGTCCAGCGGCTCCACGACCACACCCTCGATGCGCAGGTCGTCACCCCAGATCCGTTCCACCATCGCGGCGTCGTGCACGCCCTCGACCCAGATCCGGCTCGCCTTGGCGACCCGCGCGCGTACCCCGTCGACCGCGATCGAACCCGACGCGGTGCGGCGGCGCCCGGCCGGCGCGGCGTTCTTGACGGGTTTGCGCAGCGTCACAGTCTGCCCGTCGAGTAGGAACGCGGCCGGCTCCAGCGGAAAGTTGCGGCGCTTACCGTGCCGATCCTCCAGCACCACCGCGCCGTACTCGAAACCCACGACAGCGCCGCAAAAGCCGGAGTCGGCGTCCTCCACGACCAGGTCGACCTCCGCGTCGACCTCGGGCACCACCTTGCGGCGGCGCCAGTTTCCCGCGAGTACGTCCTCGCCATACATGTTTGTGACGCTAGCCCCGCGCGTGGGGCATCCCACGCAGACGCGCCGCACCCGAGACAGGGCAGGGTCCAGCACGTACTCTTGCCGCATGTCCCCCGCAGCAGGTGCGGCGACCCTCGCGGCGCGCCGGTCCAGCCGGTTCGTGGCCTGGGTCCGCGCGTGGCGCGCCGGGCTGGTGCCGTATGACGAGGTCGCCGACGAGATCGCTGGCGACGAGGAGCACCTTGTCGCGGACGCGCCCGGCACCTGGACCGATGTGCCGCTGCGCGACGCGCTGCCCACGCTCTCCAAGCTGCGCCCCGACGAGATCCGGCTGGTGCTGCCGGCCCCCGGCGACCCACGCGGGCTGCCCGGCCCCGGGCCGTTCGCGGGCGCGGCGATCGTCACTGGCGAGGCGGTGGTCGCCGGCGAGCTCGGCTTTATTCCCGAGGTGCGCAGCCACACGTCCGGGTCTGGCGTGACGTTCGAGACCGTGCTGTGGCGGGTCTACCCGCTGCCCGCGCCGTCACAGTCCGCCGCGGGCGCCGAGCCGGGCACCGCCGAGGCCGAGTCCGACCTCTCTACCGCGCTCGCCGAGGCCACCGCCCGCCTCACCCGCCTCGACGTCGCCCAGTGGCGACCCGAGCTGGCCGGCGCGCTGGCCGCGCTGCGCCGCCCCGACGCGGGCATTGACCTTCCGCCGGGCTTCGACCCGCGGGCCCGCCGCCTATTCGCCCGCGCCAGCGTGCTGGATCGCGTGCTGGCATTGGCCGAGCACGCCGCACCGGGCGGCGCGGTCAACGGATACGAGGCGCAGGAGCGCGATGCGGCGCTCCGTCCACTCACGACAGCCTGTCGCCGCGCACTCGTCGCCGCCTGCAACGCCCCCCTCGCCCCCTGAGCGAAAGCGTTCCTTCTGCGATCAAGGACAAATAGCGGCCCGTACATTTTGTCGACGATCGGCAAAGAATTCCTTGATCGACGAAACACAAGCATCGATTAGGCATCTTCACGGATTTCCGGGCCAACGCGGCCGTCTCGCATGTGCTACCAATCATGAGTTCCATGAGGTTTGGCATACGAGGCGGACAGACGAGTGCGCTTACACGCGTTCGCAGACGAGGCTAAGGAGCGCGGCTACATCATGGTCGCCGCGCTTCTCGCGCCGAAGAATTTGGCGCCGGCGCGCCAATCGATCAAGGGCCTGATCATGCCTGGACAGCGACGGCTTCATTTCCAGAAGGAAAGTAACGGGCGCAGAAAACAGATCCTCGACGCCGTCGCCGCGCTCGGCGTCGAGGCGATCGTCTACGATGGACACCGGTACGCGAGCAACAAACCCGCTCGAGACGCATGCCTCGCCCGGCTCGTCACGGACCTCACCAAGCTCGACGTGGAGCGCCTGATTCTGGAAACCGAGGATGGCGCACTCAAGAGCGACAAGGCGCTCATCTTCGCCCAGCTACGTTCAACCGGCGACGGCAACGCGCTGCGGTACGCACATATGCGGGCCTACGAGGAGAGCCTCCTCGCGATTCCCGACGCGATCGCGTGGTCATGGGCCAAGGGTGGCCATTGGCGGGCGCGCATCAGCGAGATCGTCTCGGACGTACGAAAAGTATGAGGAGTCTCTGAAAGCGCGAAACCCGGCCCGCCCACCGTCCGGAGGGCTACCGGGTTCACTTCCTAGGTGCTACTGCACCAGGCATTTTGATGCTAGGCCACCGACGACGTCACCGTCAACCGAACACATCAGATCTCGTCGATCAGGTCGGCGACTGAGTCCACGATGCGGGACGGGCGGTACGGGTAGCGCTCGGTCTCGGCGCGGGTGCTGATGCCGCTCATCACGAGGATCGTCTCCAGCCCCGCCTCCAAGCCGCAGAGGATGTCGGTGTCCATGCGGTCGCCGATCATCGCGGTGCTCTCCGAGTGCCCATCGATGGTGTTGAGCGCGGACCGCATCATCATCGGGTTGGGCTTGCCCACGAAGTACGGATCGACGCCGGTCGCCTTGGAGATCATCGCGGCCACCGAGCCGGCGGCCGGCAGCGCGCCCTCCACGGACGGGCCGGTCGGGTCGGGGTTGGTACAGATGAAGCGGGCGCCGTCGTTGATCAGCCGGACCGCCTTGGTGATCGCTTCGAAGCTGTACGTACGGGTCTCGCCGAGCACCACGTAGTCCGGTGCGAAGTCGCTCAGGACATACCCGACGGCGTGCAGCGCGGTGGTGAGGCCGGCCTCCCCGATCGCGTACGCCGTACCGCCCGGGCGCTGGTCGACCAGGAACTGCGCGGTGGCCAGCGCGGCCGTCCAGATCGAGTGCTCCGGGACGTCGAAGCCCATCCGGGTCAGCCGTGCCTGGAGGTCGCGCGGCGTGTAGATCGAGTTGTTGGTCAGCACCAGGAACGGCTTGCCCGACGAGCGCAGCCGGCTGATGAACTCGGGCGCGCCGGGAATGGGCTGCCCCTCGTGTACGAGCACACCGTCCATATCGGTGAGCCAGGACTCGATCGGCTTTCGGTCGGTCGTCACGGAGCCCCCCTGCGCGGTGGCGGACAGCAGCCCAAGGAACACGTGTCCCAGAGCGGAAGGGTACCTAGCCGAGATCTCCGGGCACTATCCGCCGCGTTAACACGTTCCCGCACGAGATCGTGGACCATCGCCACGAAGCGCGGGTCGGTGCCGGGCGTGGCGGCCCGCACGTAGTCCAGGCCGAGGCGCTTGGCGGTGCTGGCCGCCTCGTTGTCGAGGTCCCAGATCACTTCGAGGTGGTCGGAGACGAACCCGATCGGGCTCACCACCACCCCCGTCACCCCGTCCGCGGCGAGCGCGGCGAGGTGGTCGTTCACGTCGGGTTCGAGCCACGGCACGTGCGGCGGGCCGCTGCGGCTCTGCCACACCAGGTCCCACGGCAGGTCGGGCGCGCCGGCGGCGGAGACAAGGGCGGCGGTCTCGTCGAGCTGGGCCTCGTAACGGCCGCCGTCCGGGCCCGCGGTCGCGGCCATCGACGTGGGTATCGAGTGAGCGGTGAACACCACCCGCACGTTGCCGCCGGGCGGGAGGGTGGCCCGCGCGGCCCGGACCGCGTCGGCGTGCGGCTCGACGAAGCCGGGGTGGTCGTGGAAGTGCCGCAGCTTCTCGATCACCGGCGCGCTCGGACCCACCGCCGCGCGGGCGGCCGCGATGTCCTCCAGGTACTGGCGGCACGCGGAGTACCCGCCGTACGCGCTGGTGACGAACGCGAGCGCCCGCTTGATCCCGTCGTCGCGCATCTGCGCCACGGTGTCGGCGAGCATCGGGTGCCAGTTGCGGTTGCCCCAGTACACCGGGAGGTCGGTGCCCCGCTCGATCTCCCGCAGCAGGTCGCGACACTGCTGGTTGATCGGGGACACCCCGCCGAAGTGCTGGTAGTGCTCCGCCACCTCGGCCAGCCGCTCGGGGGGCACGCCGCGCCCTCGGGTGACGTTTGCCAGGAAGGGCAGCACGTCGTCGGGATGCTCGGGCCCGCCGAACGAGACCAGAAGCAGCGCGTCATACGCCTCGCTCACGGACTCACGCTCCGATCGCGTGGAACCCGCCGTCCACGTGCACGACCTCGCCGGTGGTGGCCGGGAACCAGTCGGAGAGCAGCGCGAGGATCGCCTTGGCCGCGGCCTCCTGGTCGTTGAGGTCCCAGCCGAGCGGCGCCTTGCGTACCCACTCGTCCTCGAACTGCTCGAAGCCCGGAATCGACTTGGCCGCCATCGTGCGCAGCGGGCCGGCCGAGACGAGGTTGCTGCGGATGCCCTGCTTGCCCAGGTGCAGCGCGAGGTAGCGGGAGGCGGACTCGAGGCCGGCCTTGGCGACGCCCATCCAGTCGTACACCGGCCAGGCGAATTTGGCGTCGAAGGTCAGCCCGACCACCGAGCCACCCCGGCCCATGAGCGGCAGCGCGGCCATCGCGAGCGACTTGTAGGAGTACGTGGAGACGTGCAGCGCCTTGCTCACGTCCTCCCAGGGCGCGTCGAGATAGCCGCCGCCGAGGCAGCTCTGCGGCGCGAACGCGATCGAGTGCACCACCCCGTCGAGCCCGTCGACGTGCTCGCGCACCTTGTCGGCCAGCCCGGCGAGCTGCTCGTCGTTCTGTACGTCGAGCTCGATGACCGGCACCGGCTCGGGCAGCCGCTTGGCGATCCGCTCGACCAGCGACATCCGGCCGAAGCCGGTCAGCACGACCGTGGCGCCCTGCTCCTGGGCCAGCTTCGCGGTCGAGAACGCGATCGACTGATCGGTGATGACGCCGGTGATGAGCAGTCGCTTGCCGGCGAGCAGTCCTGACACGTACGCACCCTTCCTTCGGTCGGCGATGCCTCAGTGACCCATGCCCAAGCCGCCGTCGACCGGAATGACCGCGCCCGAGATGTACCCCGCGGCGTCGCTCGCCAGCCAGGTCACCGCGCCCGCCACCTCGTCGGGGGCGGCGAAGCGGCCGGCCGGGATGAGCTTCTTGTACTCCGCCTTACGGTCCTCGGGCAGCACGGCGGTCATGTCGGTGTCGACGTAGCCGGGAGCCACCACATTCGCCGTGATGTTACGGCTGCCCAACTCCCGGGTGATCGAGCGGGCGACACCCACCAGGCCGGCCTTGCTCGCCGCGTAGTTGACCTGGCCGGGCGAGCCGTAGAGCCCGACCACCGAGGAAATGAAGATCATCCGACCCCACTTGGCCCGCAGCATCTTGCTGGCCGCCCGCTTGGCGAGCCGGTACGACCCGGTGAGGTTGGTGTCCACCACCCGCGTGAACTGCTCTTCGGACATCCGCAGCAGCAGCGTGTCGTCGGTGATGCCGGCGTTGGCGACCAGCACCTCGACCGGCCCGAGCTCGGCCTCGATCGTCCCGAACGCCGCGTCGACGGCCGCCGTGTCCGTGATGTCGCACTCCACGCCGAAGAGCTCGCCCGGCACACCGCTGCCGCGGTGGGTGACGGCCACCCGGTCTCCCTGCTTCGCGAACGCCTGCGCGATCGCCAGGCCGATCCCCCGGTTGCCCCCGGTCACCAGCACGGTGCGGGCCATCGTAGCTCCTCCGCTCCTCGTCGCACGCCGGTTTGGCGCTCGCCGACCGACCAGACACTACCGGGGTATGACGCCAGGGATCACACCACGGCGGCACGACGCGATCGATCACACAACGTAATCTCCGTGGCGTGGGTTCAATCTCCCGCGAGGTCTGGGCTGGGCTGCGGCGCCTCTTCGCCGGGCCGGACTACCCGCGGATCACCATGCGCCTGCCGTGGTCGCGCATCAACGCGATCGTGCCCACGGTGGCCGCGTTCGCGCTGGTCGGCATCGCGATCGCCACCGCGCAGTACCTGATCGACGGCCGCGGGCTGCCACCGCTCAGCGGCTGGGCGATCGCGATCCTCACCGTCCTGCCGGTGCCGTTTCTGCTCCCCCGGCCGCTGTGGGCGTGGCGACTCATGTTCGTGAGCGCCCTCCTCGGCACGTTCAACCGCGATCCGGACCAGATTTGGCCGTGGAGCCCCGCGCACGTCGTGATCATCCTGCTGGTCCTGCTCGTGGTCGGCTCCCGGGTGGACCGCCCGGTGCTGCTGTGGATGGGCCTGTTCAGCCTGAGCACGGTCTGGCTCTTCGTACCGCCACACGCCGTCGTGGGCATCTCGCTGCTCTTCTTCGCCGTGGTGCTCGTCGCCGACGTCATCGGGCGGATCACCCGCAGCCGCAGCACGCTCAGTGATCGGCTCGCCGAGCAGTCCGAGGTGAGCGAGTTGGAGAAGGCACGGCGTACCGTGCTGGAGGAACGCACCCGGATCGCGCGGGAGATGCATGACGTGGTCGCGCACCACATGTCCATGATCGCGGTACAGGCGGAGACGGCGCCGTACCGCCTCCCCGACCTGCCCACCCCGGCCCGGGCCGAGTTCACCGCCATCGCCGGGGCGGCCCGAGAGGCGCTCACCGACATGCGGCGGCTGCTCGGCGTGCTGCGCAGCGAGGGCGCCGAGCCGTTGACCGCGCCGCAGCCCGGGCTGGCCGACATCCCCGAGCTCGTGGCCGCAGCGCAGCGGGCCGGCGTGACCGCCACGCTCGACGTGGCCGAGGGCGAGGCACCATCGGAGGCGGTCGGGCTGGCCGCGTACCGAATCGTGCAGGAAGCCCTCGCCAACGCGAGCCGGCACGCGCCCGGCGCGGCCGTGCGGGTCGAGATCCGCCCGTGGACCGCGGACCTGAGCCTGCGCGTCCACAATGGCCCGCCGCGCTCCGCTCCGGAGCCGGCACCCGGCGACGGGCACGGGATCGCCGGCATGCGCGAGCGGGCGACGCTGCTCGGCGGCGACCTGCTGGCCGGCCCGACCCCGGACGGAGGCTTCGCGGTGGCGGCCCGGCTGCCCTACGCACCACCCGCGGATCCAGACCCCGGGGGTACCGGGTGATCCGCGTGCTCATCGCCGACGACCAGGCGATGGTGCGGCAGGGTTTCGGGGCGCTGCTGGCCGCCCAGCCCGACCTCGTGGTGGTCGGCGACGCGGCCAACGGCGCCGACGCGGTCACCGCCGCCCGCCGGCTCGACCCCGACGTTGTGCTCATGGACGTGCGCATGCCCGTGCTCGACGGCCTGGAGGCGACCCGCCGGCTGGTGGGCGACCGCCCGGCGGGCAGCGAGCGACCGCGGGTGCTCATCCTGACCACGTTCGACCTGGACGACTACGTCTACGAGGCGCTGCGCGCCGGTGCCTCCGGCTTCCTGCTCAAGGACGCGCCCGCGGCCGACCTGGTGCACGCGGTGCGCGTCGTGGCCAGCGGCGAGGCGCTGCTCGCGCCCTCGGTGACGCGGCGGCTGATCGCCGAGTTCGCCGCCCGCCCCAGCCGCAACAGGCCGCGCCCGACCGCGCTGTCCACGCTCACCCCCCGCGAGACCGAGGTGCTGCGGCTGATCGCCCGCGGACTGTCCAACTCGGAGATCGCGGACGATCTCGTGGTCGCCGAGCAGACCGTGAAGACTCACGTCGGGCGGATCCTCGCCAAGCTCAACCTGCGCGACCGGGCACAGGCGGTCGTGCTGGCGTACGAGACAGGTCTGGTCGCGGCCGGCGAGTAGCACCTGGGTCGCTCACCGCCCGCGCGTAGCACCTGGGTTGTAAGGCAAGTGCAGACCCTGGTCCGACGCGCTGGCGACGGCCCGCGACAGACCCTTCTGGCCTGGTCGACGCCGTCGGCCGACGTCCACAGTGGACTACGCTCTGGCCGCCGCGTGCGCCACTTTCCCGACCCCGGCCGCCGGGCGGACACCACAGGCCGACCGATCGGCCAAGTGGGTACGGCGGGCTCCAGGGGTGTAGGATGGCGGACGGTTCTGAGCCCGGACGACCTCTGGAGGTGATCGCTGTGCGAGATAGCGATCCCCCTAGTCATACCGGGTCCACGCGTCAGCTGAGCTGACCGGTCTCTCCTCTTCCTTTCGCGCCCCGGGTAAGCGGCCCTGGGCGCACCGTCGCGCGTACCGCCAACGGAGAACCGCCATGAACCGTTACGCTGCCCCGCTGGGCTTCACTCTCGCCGCCGTCTGGGTGCTCGTCCTCTTCGTGCTCGTCTGAGCACTGCACCCCGAGCCCTCTGACTGTCCATTGAGGCCACTCGTGCTCCGGGTCGCCCGCGCCAGCCTGAACTGTCAGACGCGGGCCGCACACTGGTGCCGTGGTGGCATTCCAGAGACTCGATGAGATCCGTGGGTTCAGCCCCGACTCAGCGGGCGATCTCGAATTCCTGCTCTTCCGCCAAGACGGCGTCATCAGCCGGCGCCAGGCGCTGCGCTACTTGTCCGACAAGGCGATCCGGCATCGACTGGCCACCGGGCGCTGGCGCCACGCACACCACGCCGTGTACATAACATCACGCCGGACCGGTCACCGAGCACCAGCGCCGGTGGATCGCCGCCCTCGCCGTGGGCCGAGGCCGGATCGCTCCGGTTGCCGGGTTGTCAGCGCTCGCCGTGCAGGGGCTGCGGGGATTCGCCGCCTGGCCGATGCACGTGCTCGTCGGCGCGCACCGGCGCGACACCGATCCCCCGCCCGGCGTCGTGGTGCATCGCACGCGGCACCTGCCGGTCGA
Organism: Phytohabitans flavus; assembly: GCF_011764545.1. Lineage (GTDB taxonomy): Bacteria > Actinomycetota > Actinomycetes > Mycobacteriales > Micromonosporaceae > Phytohabitans > Phytohabitans flavus. The sequence continues at coordinate 5,301,550 of NZ_AP022870.1, forward strand.
GGATCAGCACCCGGCGGGCAATCCACCCTGCACGATGCCGGCTCGCTCGATGATCGATGCGGCGCAGTGGGCACCGACCGACCGCGAGGCCGTCACCATCATCGCCGCCTGCTTCCAGCAACGCCTGGTGGGGCTCGCAGACGTCGAGCCGGCGCTGGCCAGGCTGCCACGCGTACATCGGCGCCCGGTCATCGTCGGGGCGATCGCGGACGCGGCCGGTGGCGCGGAGTCCATCTTCGAGATCGACTTCGCCCGGCTGTGCCGCAGCGCCGGCCTGCCCGAGCCGTCCCGCCAGGTCAGCCGCACCGATCGGTCCGGCCGCCGACGTTACCGGGACGTGTACTTCGACAGTTGGGGCGTACAAGTCGAGATCGACGGTGGACAGCACATGGAGGTCAGGGCCTGGTACGCGGACATGCGCCAGCACAACGAGATCGCCATCGCCGGCCAGCGTTTGTTGCGCTTCCCGGCTGGGCGCTCCGCCAGCGCCCGGACGAGGTGCTCGCCGACCTCCGCGCCGCGCTGCGCGCGGCCGGCTGGCAACCGGACGCGAGCGTCCGTGGCGAAAAACCGCCCCGATAGACGAAGCCTGTTCGATGCGCGAAGCGCCGCAACCCAAGCGGCCCGCCGCGCAAGCGCCGCACCACAAGCGGCGCTTAGGGGAGGCGGCTGGTCCAGAGGAGGCTCATGCCGCCCGCGGCCAAGGCGAACAGCAGCGCGATCCCCGCGTACCACTGCGTCACCTCGCGCGGCTCGACGCGGTGGCCGATCGAGCTGCCCATGTCCTCGTACACCTGCTTGAGCTCGCTCACCGACGCCGCCTCGTAGAAGAAGCCCTGCGTGGTCTCCGCGAGTTCGGCCAGCGCGAGCCGGTCGACAGGTACCGGCTGGAGCTGGCCGCCGATGTCGACCACGCCCGCGTCGGTGCCGAAGGCGATCGTGGAGACCGGCACGTTCGCGGCGGCGGCGGCCGACCCGGCCTCCTCGACCGAGCGGCCCGACGTGCGGTAGCCGTCGGAGAGCAGCACGATGCGGGCCGGCGGGATGCCCTGCGCGCCGTCGGCGGGCACCGACCGTACCGCCTCCAGGCAGGTGAAGACCGCCTCGCCGGTCGCCGTGGCCTCGGCCAGTGTGAGGCCGTCGATGGCCTGCTGGACCGCGAGCCGGTCCTTGCTCGGTGGCACGAGCACGTTCGCCGACTTGGCGAACGACACAAGCCCGAGGTTGTACGACGGGGGCAGCTCGGTCACGAACTGCTTCGCCGCCTCCTGCGCCGCCTCGATGCGGCTCGGCGCCACGTCGTCCGCCTCCATCGACAGCGACACGTCGATCGCCAGCATGATGGTGGCGCGTTCCAGTGGCTCCTCGCGGTCGATCGAAGGGCGGGCCATCGCGGTGGCCAGCGCCACAAGCGCGAGCAGAAACGTGCCGGCCGCGACGTGGCGGCGCCACCCCAGGCCCTTCGGCGCGAGGGTGCGCAGCAGGTCGAGGTTGGCGAAGCGGACCGCGTACTGCTTGCGGCGGAACTGCCGCCACACGTACACGGCCGCGATCGCGATCACCGGCAGCAGCGCGAGCAGCCACCACGGCTCGAGAAAACGGATCATCGCGTCGTCCCTCGGGTGCGTGCGTGCCGCTGGGCGGCGACGAAGCGGACCATGTCCAGCAGCCAGTCGGAGTCGGTACGCAGGCGCAGGTGGGCGGCATTCGCCGCGCGCAGGGCCTGGGCGATGGCCGCGCGCTGCATGCCGGCTGCCTCGGCGTACCGGCGCCGCAGCTTGGGGTCGGCGGTCTGCACCTCGTGCAGCGCGCCGGTCTCGGGGTCGACGAGCGTGAGCACGCCGACGTCCGGCAGCTCCAGCTCGCGGGGGTCGACCACCTCGATCGCCAGTACGTCGTGGCGCACCCCGAGCTTGCGCACGGGTCGGGCCCACTGCTCGACCGGCGCGAGGAAGTCGGAAATCACCACAGCCACACCCCGGCGGCGCGGTGGGCGGTTGAGCATGTCGACCAGGGCGCCCAGGTCGGAGCGTCCGGGCCTGATCTGGGTACGGGCGATCGCGCGCAGCAGCCCCTGCGCCTCCTTGCGCCCGGGGCGGGCCGGCATCCGCTGCACGTGGGAGGCGGTGCCCACCACCGCGCCGATCCGGTTGCCGCCCCGCACGGTGAGGTGCGACAGCGCCGTCGCCGCCGCGATCACCAGCTCGGACTTGAGGTGCTGGGCGGTACCGAAGTCGAGGCTGGCCGACAGGTCGACCGCCATCCAGGTCTCCAGCTCGCGGTCGGCCACCGTCTGCCGCACGTGCGGGTACGTGGTGCGCGCGGTGACCGGCCAGTCCATGCGGCGCACGTCGTCACCCGGCCGGTACTCCCGGGACTCCCCGCCTCGGTGCCCGGCCCCGGCAGCAGCCCTACGTAGTCGCCTTGCAGCAGCCCGTCGAGCTTGCGCGTGACCAACAGTTGCAGCCGCGAAAGTACGGCGTCCGCCCGTGCCGTCGTCTGCCCGTCCAGCGGAGGGCTCATGGCAGGTTGGGCCACGCACCGGCCGGCTGCGGCGCTCCGGGCGGCGGCGCGAGGGGCGGGGCAGACGCGGGTGCGGGGCCGGGGGTGGCGCTCTGTCGCGGCGCGACGGTGGGCAGCGGCACGGTGGCCATCACCCGGGCCACGATGTGGTCGGCCGGCACGTCGTCGGCGAGCGCGTCGTAGCTGAGCACCAGGCGGTGGCGGAGGATGTCCGGCGCCACGTCCTGCACATCCTGCGGCAGCGCGTAGTCACGGCCGCGCATCAGCGCGAGCGCGCGGGTGGCGCGCACGATGCCGAGGGAGGCGCGCGGGCTGGCGCCGTACTGAATCAGCGGGGCGATGTCCGGGATGCCGTGCTCGGTCGGGGTGCGGGTGGCGAGCACCAGCCGCACGGCGTAGTCGACCAGCGCGTTGTGCACGAACACCTGGTCGGCCTTGCGCTGGAGCCCGATCAGCTCGGACGGCGTGAAGATCGCTGACGGCTCGGGCGCGCTCACACCCATCCGGTACACGATCTCGCGCTCCTCGGCGTCCGTCGGGTAACCAACGATGATCTTCATGAGGAAGCGGTCGCGCTGGGCCTCGGGCAGCGGGTACACACCCTCCTGCTCGATCGGGTTCTGCGTGGCCATGACCAGGAACGGGTGCGGCACCTCGTGGGTCTCGCCGCCGATCGAGACCTGCTGCTCGGACATGACCTCCAGCAGCGCCGACTGCACCTTGGCCGGCGCGCGGTTGATCTCATCGGCGAGCAGGAAGTTGACGAAAACCGGGCCGAGCTCGATGTCGAACTTTTCGCTCGACTGCCGGTAGATCCGGGTGCCGATGATGTCGGCCGGCACGAGGTCGGGCGTGAACTGCACCCGCGAGAACGTACCGCCGGTGACCTTGGCCAGCGTCTCCACGGCAAGCGTCTTCGCCACCCCGGGCACGCCCTCCAGCAAGCAGTGGCCGCGCGCCAGTAGCGCGACGAACATCCGCTCGACCATCCGGTCCTGGCCCACGATCACCCGCTTGACCTCGAACAACGCTCGTTCGAGCAGCGTCGCGTCCTGTGCGGGCGTGCTGCTCTCGGCGGACGAGAGGGGTGCGTCGGGGCGCTCGGGCGTGGGCGCGTTGGCCACCGGTCCTCCACTGCGGTGCGGCGTCATCGGCAATGCGGCGGCGAGGTGCTGCCGCACCTAGCCTTACACGCCCAGCTAACCAGCCGGGGTCGCAGCGCCGGAAATCCGGTCGACCCAACGCGTCGTGGCTGGTCCAGGCGACCGAAAGTCTGGCCGCCGCTACCGCGTACGGACAGAGGCCAAACAGGCACGACCAACGGGTAGACATGAGGGGGTTTTTGATGTGTACGATTCAGCCGTCGCCGGGCGGCTTCCCCCGTGGCCGCCCGGCGCTCTATCTCCTCAACGCGCTCGTAAGCTTCTCGAAATGCAGAGTTCGTCGCTTCCGCTCGCAAGCTCCCGGAAGTGTTCCGCGCGTGGGTGCCAGGAGCAGGCCGTCTGGGCCCTCCGGTGGAATAATCCCAAGCTCCACGAGCCGGAGCGGCGCAAAGTCTGGCTCGCCTGCGAAGCCCACCGCGAGCACCTTAGCGACTTCCTCGCGGCGCGTGGGTTCCTTCGCGAGGTTGACCGTAGCCTGGAGGCGTGAGCGAGCGCAGCGAGCGAACCATTGGGCTCAGCACATCCCCCACCAGCGCGCTGGAGCCGTGGCCGGAGACGGTCGAGTGGCGCCCGGTCTCGCGTGATCTGATCTGGGTCGAGCTGATCGGCCTCGCGTCCTTCATGATCTTCGTGTTCGCCGGCCTGGCCATCCTCTGGGCCCTGACCGGCCACTGGATCTTCGGGCTGGCCCTGGCCGCCGCCGCGGTCATGACCGCCTGGCGGGTCACGGTCATCTTCCGGGCGGTCAAGGCCTGGGGGTATGCCGAGCGCGACAACGACCTGCTCGTACGCCACGGTCTGCTCGTGCGCCGGCTGTCGATCGTCCCGTACGCGCGAATGCAGTTCGTCGATGTCACCGCCGGCCCGCTGGAGCGGTCGTTCGGGCTGGCCACCGTCCAGCTGCACACCGCCGCGGCGGCCTCCGACGCGAAGATCCCCGGCCTGCCACCGGACGAGGCCTCCCGGCTGCGTGACCGCCTGACCGCCCTCGGCGAGGACCGCGCGGAGGGACTGTGAGTATCTCCGTCGCCACTGCCGAGCCTAGGCGGCGGCTGCATCCCCTTACGCCGCTGCTCAAAGGTGCCCGCGCGCTGGTGGTGATCATCGCGGCGCTCTCCTGGCAGACGCTCGGGCGGGTCGGGCTGGGCTGGTTCGCCGCGATGGTCGTCGCCGCGCTCATCGGCCAGGTGATCCTCGCCCTGATCAGCTGGTACTTCACCGGCTACCAGGTCGTCGGCCGGGAGCTGCGGATACACGAAGGGCTTGTCTTCCGCCGCACCCGGGCGATCCCGCTGGAGCGGATCCAGGCCGTCGAGGTGGTACGGCCGCTGCTGGCCCAGCTCACCGGCCTGGCCGAGCTGCGGCTGGAGGTCGTCGGCGGGGGCAAGACGGAGGCGCCGCTCGCATTCCTGACCGTCGACGAGGCCCGCACCCTACGCGAGCGGCTGCTGGTCCTGGCCGGCAAGGCGACCGCGACCGTCCCGGCCGCCGAGGTGGCCGACGGCGAGCCGGCGCCCGTCGCGCACCTGGAGCGGCCGATCCACGCGGTGGCCAACCGCGACCTGCTGATCAGCCAGCTGCTCACGCCGCAGACGCTGCTCATGCCGTTCGGTATCGCGTTCGTGGTGGTCCAGTTCGCGTCCGAGGCGACCTGGTCGTTCATCGGCATCGCGAGCACGCTGACCGCGATGGCCGGCGTGCTGCTCCAGCCCGTGCGCCGGATCCTCGCCGACTGGAACTTCCGGCTGGCCAGTCAGGACGAATCGCTGCGGGTACGCGGCGGCCTGCTCGAGACGCGCAGCCAGACCGTGCCGCTCGACCGGCTACAGGCGGTGACCGCGACCTGGCCGCTGCTGTGGCGGCGCAAGCGGTGGCTGCGGCTGCGGCCACACGTGGCCGGCGTCGCGGCGCCCAACGCGGGCGACGACTCCGGCGGCGCGCGGCTGCTGCCGGTCGGCGATCCGGAGACCGCGCGGCTCGTGCTCGGCGAGGCGCTGCCCGGGGTGGCGCTGGACGCGATCCCGTTCACCCCGCCCTCGCGGCGGGCCCGGTGGCTGCACCCCCTCGCCTGGCGGGTGCTCGGCGCCGCGCTGACCGACCAGGTTGTCGCGCACCGGGAAGGGCTGGTGACCCGGCAGGTGCTGGTCGTGCCGTACGCGCGGATCCAGAGTGTGCGGGTCGTCCGGGGGCCGCTCCAGCGCCGGCTCGGCCTGGCCACCGTGTACGCGGACACGGCTGGCGGCCCGAGCGCCGCGGCCCGCGACCGGGACGTCAGGGAGGCCTGGGAGTTGGCGGCGACCCTGGCGGAACGCTCGCGGGCGGCTCGCTCGGTGCTGGCTGAGCCGTAACCGCGCGCCACTTGGTCCACAAGGTCTCGGCCAGCCCTACCACCATGAATGTCGCACCCACGTACACCCAGCCGACCAGCACGTCGATCACGTAGTGCTCGCCGGAGTACACAAGGGTGAAGGTCATGGCGACCGGGTACGCGAGCAGCAGCGGCCACCAGCGCCGGCGTACCGAGCCCAGGAAGAAGAGCACCACGAAGAGCGCGAACGCGGTGTGCAGCGACGGCATCGCGGCCACCGGGTTGACGCCCAGCTGGCCGAGGTTGAGCAGGTTGCCGGCGCCGTGCATGCCGACCGCCGTCCAGCCGCGGTTGGAGATGCGGTCGACGTCCTCGATCAGCCCGTAGTGGGCGGCCCACCACGGCGGTGCGGCCGGGTACAGGAAGTACGTGACGAGCCCGGCGATCGTGAGGAACAACCACCGCCGCATGAACGCCACCCACCGCGCCCGCGCGATCAGCCACAGCACCACCGCCACGGCCAGCGCGACGACGAAGTGGGAGAAGTACACCCAGCTAGCCACCACGTCGTACCAGTACAGGTGCTCGGGGTGGTACAGGTGCCGCTGAAGCCACACCGTGGGTACCTCGCCGCCGAGCGCCCAGCCGAACATCCACCGGTCGGCCGCGACAAGCTCCCGCGCGTGCGGGGTGGCGCCGTTGTCGGCGAAGCCGCGCGACAGGCTGTACCCGGCGAGCAGCAGCACGACCGGCAGCCAGTCGCGGACGAAGCCCAGGTGGGTGCGCCACGGCTGCCCGATCCGCCAGGCGATGGTGGCGGTCCAGAGCCAGCCGAAGGCGTACAGCGGGTCTGTGGGCAGGCCGACGAGGAACCAACCGCCCACGAAGAGCAGCGCCCACACGCCCATGGCGATCACTTTGCGCCGCTGGCCGCGCACTGGAGGCGGGGAGTCCGCGGGCGCGGGAGACATCCTCGCGACCATCGGCCTCAGGTTAATGACAGGAGTACGTCAGATGGCCGGTGAGTGCGCTAGGTACGCCCATACGTGGTCTGCCTGGTTCGGAAGCGCCTACGCTATGCGGCATGGAACAGCAGCCGGATCCCGCGTTCACGCCGGGGTTGACCGCCCAGGTGGAGCTGACCGTCACCGACTCCGACACCGCGCAGGCGCTCGGCTCGGGTGACGTACCGGTCCTCGGCACACCGCGGGTGCTCGCGCTCGCGGAGGCGGCCACGGTGGTCGCGACGGCGCAGCTCATGCCGGCCGGCATGAGCACGGTCGGCGCGCGGGTCGAGCTGGACCACAAGGCCCCGACGCCGGTCGGCCGCACGGTCGTGGCGCAGGCCCGGCTGGCCAAGGTCAACGGCCGCCGCCTGCTCTTCGAGGTGACGGTGACCGACGGCTCGGCCACCGTCGCCGAAGGACGGATCGAGCGGGTGCTAATCGACCGGCAGAAGTTTGTGGAAAAGGCATTTGGTCAGTGAGCTGAGCGCTACCGTGCGGGGGCCGACGGCGCGGAGCGGAGGGCGGAGCTGTGGCAGTTGAGTTCGCCGAGGTCGGCGACAACGTGTTCGTTCTCCGGTACCCGGTGCTCGATGTCAACGCCACCCTCATCCTGGGCAACGGCGTGGCCCTGGTGGTCGACACCCTTGCCACGCCCGCGCAGGCAGCCGAGCTCACGGCCGCCGCCCGCCGGCTGACCCGCATGCCGTGGGCGCTGGTCAACACCCACCACCACTTCGACCACACCTTCGGCAACGCGGCGCTGGCCGGCGACCCGCCCTGCGACATCTGGGCGCACGAGGAGACGGTGTCGCTACTGCGCGCCCAGCCCGAGGCGGTGCGGCGGGAGGCATACGAGGAGGCGCTGCGGCTCGCCCCCGACCTGGCCGGTGAGCTTGCCCAGGCGCCCATCCTCGCCCCCAACCGCGCCGTGCACCTGGAGTCCACCGTGGACCTCGCCGGCCGCTTGGTCGTGCTGCGTTACCTCGGTCGCGGCCACACCGCCGGCGACCTGATCGTGCAGGTGCCCGACGCCGACGTGATCGTGGCCGGCGACCTTGTGGAGGAGGGCTCACCGCCGTCCTTCGGCGACGCCTACCCCCTCGAATGGCCCGAGGCGGTGGCCGAGCTGCTGCGCCTCACCACGCCCCAGACCGTGGTGGTACCCGGGCACGGCGCCCCGGTCGGCCCCAACTTCGTGAAGGGGCAGCACGAGGAGCTGGCCGCGCTGGACTGGCTGATCCGCGACGGACACCTCGACGGCGCCTCGGTGGCCGCGGTCGCCGCCAAGGCCCCTTTCGGCCCCGACGCCGCCCGCGTGGCCGTACGCCGCGGCTACGCCGAGCTGTCCGGGCGGACCAGCAGCTCGGGTCAGTAGCGCTCGACGAGGTGCTCCCGCCCGGCCGGCGGCTCGTAGGGCTCCGGCCAGAAGTCGGTGACCTTTGTGATCAGGCCGGCGTCGTCGAACTCGAAAAACGTCAGCGCCTGCTGCTCCTCGCCATCCAGGACGAAGCGGGCCCAGGTCGCCGCGTGCCGCTCCTCGCCGACCGCCATCTCCACGGCGAGGTGCCAGTCACCGGGATATTCCACATTGAACTGGACGTAACGCTCCTTGCCGAGGATCCGCTCCCGTGTCTGTGGCAGCTCGTAGACCACGTCGTCGGCGAGCAACGCGGCGAAGCCCGGCCAGTCGCGCGCCTCGGCCGCCGCCCAATACGCCATCACCGCGTCGTGTGACCTCGTCATGGCACGCAGAGTCGCACCTGGGTCTGACAGAATGGGCGCGAGTGCCATGGACGCCGAGGTCAAGACACCCGACGAGTACATCGCCGCGTTGCCGGAGCCGCGCCGGGGCGAGGTACGGATGCTGCATGAGCTGATCCGCCGCGAGGCGCCCGAGCTCGAGCCGCACATGGAGTCGGGCATGGTCGGCTACGGCACCTACCACTACCGGTACGACAGTGGTCGTGAGGGCGACTGGTTCGTGGTCGGGCTGGCCGGTCGCCGGGCGTACATCTCGCTGTACGTCAGCGCCTCGGACGGCGACAGGTATCTCGCCGAGACCTACCGCGACCGCCTGCCCAAGGCGGACATCGGGCGCAGCTGCGTGCGCATCAAGCGGCTGACCGACGTCGACCTGGCAACGGTCGCCGAGCTGGTCCGCGCCGCCGCGGCGGCCCACCCCGGCGCCTGACAGCGCTTTTGTGACGCGGAGGGTGAGGCCGCGGGAGCAGCGGTCCGGACCACCGCGGACGTCGCGGTAGCTCAAAGCTCCTGTCTCGGGCTCGCACAAGACGGCGGGCGGCATAGACGAGCGGCTATTGCCGCGGATATCGATTCATGATGCAATGTCGATGCCAGACGGCGCAGGGCTGACACGCGCCGTGCTGGCTGCCGGGCTTAGGGCCATGTGAGAGGCGCGCGTGCGTCCGAGATGGGACGGGTGCGCCGAGCCGAGCTGCCGCGCGCTTATTTTCCGTCCGCATCTCCCCGAATCCGGTGCGCGCCACCACGCGGCACCGGGCCTCGTACTGAAAGGGAGACCCTAAGGTGAAACTTCTACGCAGGGCTGCGGCTGCCGCCGCCGTCGCTGTGGTGGCCGCGGGCATCGTCACGGTGATCACGCCCGGCGCGGCCCAGGCGCACGGCGCCGCGATGGTGCCCGGCAGCCGTACTTTCCTGTGCTGGAAAGACGGCCTCTCGTCCACGGGCCAGATCATCCCCAACAACCCGGCCTGCCAGGCCGCGGTCGCCCAGGGTGGCGCCAACCCGCTGTACAACTGGTTCAGCGTCCTGCGCTCCGACGCGGCCGGCCGCACGACCGGTTTCGTGCCGGACGGTCAGCTGTGCGGCGGCGGAAACAGCACGTTCTCGGCGTACAACCTGGCTCGCAACGACTGGCCGCTCACCCACCTGACGGCCGGCGCGAACATGGAGTTCCGGTACAGCAACTGGGCGCACCACCCGGGCACGTTCTACTTCTACGTGACCAACAACAACTGGAGCCCGACGCGGGCGCTGGCCTGGAGCGACCTGGAGTCCACGCCGTTCCTGACGGTCACCAACCCGCCCCAGCGCGGTGCGGTGGGCACCAACGACGGCCACTACTACTTCTCCGGCAACCTGCCGTCGGGTAAGAGCGGCCGCCACATCATCTACTCGCGTTGGGTCCGCTCGGACAGCGCCGAAAACTTCTTCGGCTGCTCCGACGTCGTCTTCGACGGCGGCAACGGCCAGGTCACCGGCGTCGGCCCCGGCCAGGGCACCCAGACGCCCGGCCCGAACCCGACCACCAGCAACCCGGGCCCCAACCCGACCACGTCGAACCCCGGCCCTGGCCCGGGCACCGGCGCCTGCACGGCGACGTACCGCTCGGTCGGCTCGTGGAACGGCGGCTTCCAGGGTGAGGTCACCGTCCGCAACAGCGGCACGGCCAACATCCCCGGCTGGTCCGTCGGCCTGACGCTCGCGTCGGGCCAGAGCGTCAACAGCCTCTGGAACGGTACGCAGTCGGGCACGGCACCGAACCTGACAGTGCGGAACGCCGGTCACAACGGCGCGCTGAACGCGGGCGCGTCGACGACGTTCGGCTTCGTCGCGAACGGGCCGAGCACGACACCGACACTCAGCTGCTCGGTCGCATAACCACCGCATCACCGTCCGGGCCCGGCGCCGTATTCGGCACCGGGCCCGGTTCGCGCGCGACCACCCGTAGCTACGGATCGCGGTGCCGTAACGGTCCGTTTCCCCCACACCTCCAACCGGTTGCCATCCACCGCCATCATGGAGTCAGATCGAGGAACCAGATGGGCCGCCCGCGCGAGCGGTCCGTTTCGGTGTGGAGGCTCCCTTGGCTCCTGTGGCTCCGCCCACGGGCAGGTCCCGGCCCCGGTCCGGCCGGCATGGCGGTGCTGGGGCGGCCCAACCAGCAGCGCTGATCCTGGGCGAGGTGCACACCGGTCTACTCCAGAACGCCGGGGCGGTGAGCACCGCGATATCGGCCGAGATACTCCGGCTCGCCCCCGGCGGGCGCGTGCGCATATCCGAGCGGCCGATCTCGTACGCCGAGTCGCCGGAGGTGCTCACCGGCGTGGACTGCACCTTGGCCGGCGCCGCCGGCGGTCAGGTCCGCGGCGTCGGCACGATCGCCTCGCGCGCCACCCTGACCGGCGGCCACGTCCTGCAAGGCTCCTCGTACGCCGTGCTGGGCCCCAGCCGGCACACCCGCCGGATGCAGTGGGCGCACTACCTCTCCCGCCCGGGCCGGGTGGAACTCATCGGCAAGATGGGCACGGAGGACCTCGCCACCGGCTTCCTCGCTGACGGTCGGGACGCGGCGCGCCTCGACCTCGCCAGCGTGTCCGCGCGACTGATGGACGCGGTGCAGAGCCGGCCGGACGTCGACCGCCGCCCGCCGTTCCGCATTGCCCGCACCGAATTCCGCTGGAGCGCCGTGGCAGCGCCCAGCCGGACCATCCGGTTCACCGTCGTCAACAGCACCCTCCGGACTGCCTACCTCGAAGTCCCAGAGGACGAGATGCACGACGCGGTACGCCTCTGCGAGGATCTCGCACGGCACGACTGGCTACTCACGACACTGCTGAGGCTCCTGGAGCGCAGCGGGATCGGCGTAAACGCTCGCCGTCGCGTCGTCCATCGGCTGCGGCCCGCAGTCGACCACCTACTGCACCTGTGGATGCCCGCGGCCCGGATCCCGGAGCAGTTCCTGCCGCTTTGGCAGCTGTTGGAGCAGCGGTCCGGGCTCAGCCGGCAGTGGCTTGCCTGCGTCCAGCGGGTACGTGACCAGATGGACGCCGGGGCGATCCCGTCGCTGGACCTGCCTGACGACGATCCCGGGCTGGCACGGCGATGAGCGGGCCTCCGCCTGACGAGGGCGCCCTTGAGGCCGGCGGCTCGTGGCTGCGCCGGTCCTGGTCCAACGCCAGCCCGTCGCTCCGGATCGCCTGCGTCGCGATGTGGGGCGCCGGCGGCGCGGCGACCGTCCTCGGCGCGATCGGCGACTTCGCCGGCTGGTGGGAAAGCATGCCCTTCCTGACCAACGTCGCCTCGACCGTGACGGGCGCGCTGTTCAGCGTGCCGCTGGCGCTGGTGGTCTTCCAAGGGTTCGCGGCCAACGAGACGCAGAAGCGTGACCAGCGCGGCGTGGCGCTGCTCGCCAAGGCGACGGTCCGGGACATCCTGCACGACATCACCGGCCTGGCCCCGGATGCCACCGACCTGGACCAGCTGGCCGACCGGCTGCGGAAGCTCGACGACGAACTGCTTCCCGCGGCGCAGGACAACCGCAGCCAACCCCTCCTCGCCGCCGCGGTCGGCGAATGGCGAGAAGTCCACGAGCTCTGGTCGCGCACGCTGGTCTCCCAGGAGCGGGCCCAACGCCTGCTGCACGACGCGGCGACGCGGTGGAGGTTCATGCGGGAGCATGTCCAGCCGCACATGGTGCGCCAGCAGCTCGGCTGGATCTCCACGGAGGACACAAAGGAGATCGGGCGCCTACTCACGGCCGCTTCGGTCAGTTACTGGGACCCCGGTGAGCTGGATGACGAGCTGGTTCGCGCCATGGAGGCCCTGCTGACCGCCGACGACCTCCGCCCGCTGTCCCGATACTTCTCAGGCAGCCACTACGCCATCGTCGCCGGCATCGACGAGCAGGTGGAACAGTCGCAGGCCGCCGTTGCCTCGACCACGGCGCTGATCGCGGCGGTACGCCGCCTCGCAGCCGCCCACGGCTGGGCCGAACCTGGGTGACGCGAGCTTCTACACGAACGCGTACCGGATCCGGTCGAGCGGCATGGCGGGCAGCTCCAGGCCTTCGGCGGTCGCCCTCTCGGTGGCCTGGCTCAGCACCCCCTCCTGAATCGCAACCTGGGAGAGGATCGTGCGGACCGCGTGCTCGATCGGCAGGAAGCGACCGGCGAGCACCGAAAACGTGTGATGCGCGGAGAAAGGCCGCGCGTCGGCGGTGAGCTTGACGATCGGCGGCAGGGCCGCCCAGCGTTCCGGATAGTCGCCGTCGACGCGCTCGGGAGGCAGCGGGTTGCGACCGGCGTCGCGGATCAGACCCAGGCGAGCGAGCTGCCACACGGCCGCGAGGAATGCGCACGACCACGTACGCCGCCCGCCCCTCTCGTCCCACAACTCCACGTCCACGAAGATCGAGTGCTGGTTGGCCGCGTTCTCTTTCGGCGGCTGCCAGCCACCGGGCCGGGACATCGCCTCCAACGCGTGTGGCGCGGGCGAGCGCTGCCCGTTGCACAGCCAGCCGATCTCGGAGGCCGGCGGGCGTGAACCGTTCGTCCCCGGGCTCGGCTCGGTGACGACGAGAGCCTCCACGATCCGGGCGAGGTCGGCACACGCCGACTCGCGGACCAGGTAGTCGACCCGGAGACCGAGGTCGCGGGCGGCATCGACGAGTTGCGGCAACAGTTCGCTCGGCGGTGCGGGTTGGGTGAAGTAGTCATCGACCAGAAAGCACGTGCTGATCCGCGCGGTGGCCGGGCTGACCTCTTCGCCGCACGCCGCGGCCGCCGCGCGGGCCCACGGCGCGGCCTGGGCCAGATGCCGGCGCAAGCCGTCCGCGCCCTGCCGCAGGTCCTCCGCGTAGAGGTGGCCAAGCTCGATCGACAGGTGGGACAGTGGCACCGCGTCGACGCTGCCGTCCGCCGACGCCTCCAGGAATACCGCGGTCTCGGTGGAGGTCACAGCCCCTCCCATGCCGCGTCGTCGGTAACCTTCTTGGCGAGCGTCTCGAACGCTTCGACGGTCTCCCTGTTCGCGATCTGCCGCGCGAATACGTCGTTGTCTGAGATCAACTGCTCACGCCACTGCAGGACCGGGTCCAGCGGCACCGAGCCCATCAACAGCGTCCGTCCGACGCGCCACGCCGTCGCGAGCTCCTGGAGGTCCCGGTTACAGTCCCGCAGCCACGCCACCTGCGCGGCGCGCAGCCCGTCGAGCTCTGGCGAGTTGGGGTCGACCACTGCCGTTCGCACGAACCGGATGGAGTCGGCGAGCCGCTCCCGGTCGTGGCCATACGCCGGACCGGCGTCGAGGATGCCGCGTTCTCCGTACACCAGGCCGGCCGCCGCGATGATGTGCTGCCGGGTCCACCGGTGGAAGACCAGCCACCGGGAGACGACCCGGCGCAACTCCGGCGTGGCCGTCGCCGCCAGCACGATCTCGGTGGCGTACGAGCGCCCGGCGCTGAGGTCCACCAAGGTCACGTCGAACTCCTCGTCCAGCCGGAGGAACAGCCGGACGCAGCGGCGTACTCGGTCGCTGTCGGCGGCGAACTCGCTTCCGCCAGCGTCGCCTGGGAACAGTACGAGCCGGCCCGCACCAGGTGGCCGCGCACGCAGGCTCGCCCGGTCGGACTCGGTCCAGATGTCCACCGGGTGCGGGTCGGACACCTTACCCAGCAGATATGAGTGCAGGCCCCCTCTGGTCGTGCCGCGGCCGACATCGGGGACGTTGAAGATGGTGCCTGCGGTCGGTGACCCGAAGTCGAAGTCGAGGTAGCAGGTGTCACTACCCAGTAGCGACCGTCGGTAACCGATGTTGCAGCTCGTGACGGAACGGCCGGTGCCACCCTTGTCAGAGGTCGCGAATATGAGCATTCCGAGCCCCGCTACGGGGTCTGGGCGTCGCGCCGGGCGGCGGCGAGCCCGTCCAGATCGCGCAACACCTCGCTGATCAAAGCGACCGCCGTGGCGGGCCGGGTGGTCCGGATGGACCTGGCCCGCTCCAGTGACAAACGCATCGTATGCAGCACACGCCGCATCGCCGGACCGGCCTCACCGGACCCGCTGAGCAGTTCCTGGTCGTACAGGTGCTCCGCCTCGGTGAGCAGGTCGTCGGCGATCCCGCTGGCGCGCTCGCTTTTCAGCGGCGGCCGGCTCACCAGCCGAGCCGCGGCGGTCAGGCTTTCCACCACCCGCTCGGTGTAGTACCAGGAGGCCGCCTCGTCCTGCACCGGCAGCTGTCCATAGACGCCAGCGGGCTGATCCCACAGGTCGCGGGCCGCACCGTCCCTGAGCCGGCGCCGCGACAGGTGGTCCCAGATCGTGTCCACAAAGCGCAGAAGCTGGCCGCGCCGCTCCGGGTCGTGCATCATCTCGGCGATGCGGAGCGTCCGCTTCATCAGCAGCGGCGAGAAGTCCGCGGCAAGCCAGGCCAGGCGTGCCGGGCCCAACTCCTCGCTGCCGACGAGGTGCAGCTCGACGCCGGGGTAGTGCATGGTCAGGGCGTCGTCATCCGCATACGGCCGTCTGGTGATCCGCGCCCGGTTGGCCAACTCGGCGAGGAGGTCGCCCACGCGGGCCAGATCGCTGTCCGTTGCCCTTCGGTTGGCCAGGTCCTGCGCGGTTACCGCGGTCACCAGCAGGCTGAAGTAGTCGGACTCCAAGCCGTCCGTGGTGCGCCATGGAATGTCTTCGACCGGCCACCGCCCACCCCCGAAACTGGCGATCGTCGACCAGTACGTCTGCGTGAGGTCCCAGCGCAGTTGAAGCGCCCTCGCGAGCCGCTGCTGCTCCTCGTTGAGCAGCGCCAAGAGCCGGGTGCGCTCGGAGAAGAGTCCTTCGATCGCGTCCAGCGCCACCACGGAGAAGTAGAGGTATGGCGCGGCCTGGGCGACTCCCCCGGGCTGCTCGCCCACGTCCTCGTTGGTCCTGACGATTGGTGCGTCCTTGACGATCCCCACGACCAGCCGCACTCGAAGAGCCGGTTGGGGTTGTCGAGCAACTCGCTCGTGTCCATCTCGAATCCGATCGTGATCTCGCGCAGGGCGGCGCGCACCTGGCGCAACGCCACACGGAGCTCCTCGATCACCTGCCGGACAGGCAGGCCCTGCTGGTTGGTGGTGCGGATCAGCTGCTGCCCCTCGGCGGAGTCAGCGTCCATCACGCTGATCGTGAAACTGCGCAGCAACCCGACCAGGGCGGCGCTGAGCCGCTTGCTCGCCATCGCCTCAAGACGGTCGATCTCCGAGCGCAGGCTCTCGCGGCGGACCTCCCTCCGGAATCCGCGCACGAAGCTCATCGTCGCCAGCGACAGCGTCACGGACATGGCGAACGAATCGACGACGTCGATCGAAGCCTGCGCGGCGGTTGGATCCCCGTCGTTTTCGGCGCAGCGGAAATATGTGTCGCCGGCGAAGGTCGGCGTACCCGACGCGTCGGTGTACCGCTCCATGTAGTCGGTGATGACCCGGACGAGCACCTGTGGCACCTCGACCGCGTCACCGAGCCCGCGCAGCGCGGCCAGCACGTCGTCGGCCGTCTCGTTCGGCTGCTCGAGCTGGAAGAACGAAATCTCGGTCGCCGGCAGGAGGATGGAGAGCAGTTGCTCGGCGTCACTGATGGAGTTGGTCCGGTTTCGACCACCCCAGCTCCACTTGCCGTCCTGGAAGGACGCTCGGACGGTCGCCTGCCAGATGTCGAGGAGCTGCTGCCGGGGCTGGATCTTCATCGGCGCCCCTCCCCTCCTGGCGCCGTGGCACCGGCATGGCCGAGCACCAGGATCATGCCGTCGTATCCCTGCCGGAGTGGCGCCGTGGTCGCGATCTTTGTGATGTGCACATTATGGGCGATGCCCTCAAGGGATCGCGCGACGTCATCGACACCGATCGCCACCGCCGGAAACGTCCGGTCGCCGACAAGGTATCCGTGGGAGTGCGCCATGAAGGCCGCGGCGAACGGTGCACCGGGCACGAGGCAGCAGACGAACTTGGCGACGGCCAGCTCGAACTCGGCTCGCTCGCTGGACAGAGACTCCGCGACGAAGAACATCGTGCCGATGTCCCACCGGGCGGCGGGAAGCCGGAAGATGTCGCCCTGCCGCACGGTAGCGACCCGGGCCAGCGCGGCCCGCGGATCGACCACCGGGCTGTACCGGCCCTTGCCGGCCAGCTCAGCCCAGTACCTGTCCCAGAGGGCCGAGTAATCCATCACCTCGCGGCGCAGCCAATCCACGTTGGAGCTGGCTCGATCCGAAAGTGTCAACTCCTCGCAGTACGGCAGCATGGTCAGCGCCGGGTAGAGGTTTGCTCCGGTGCCGACGTCGATACCCCGGCCAGCGCCGCCGCAGGTCGCCGCGAAGTGATCGCCCGTTCGATGGATGATCTCCTGGTCGTCGTCGCGCAGCGTCCCGTAGTTGTGGGTCAGATACCAGCCAGTGTCGAAGGCGTCCCAGGGCTGGACCGAATTTGCGCTGGAGGAGTGGGACGCTCTCGACGCCACGCGGCTTCTCCCGTCGCCGGCAACTCAGCTGTCGGCGCGCTGTAACAGGTTGGCCGTGGCTGCCCTCCGTACTCTACCGGTGACCAGGTCGATACGGAACGTCTCGTTGGCGCTACCGCGCCATCGAGCCGATTGCTGGCTTGGCTAGCAGGGCCGACGGGTTGCGCTCGATGCCCGGGTCGATCGAACGGTCGACGAAGACGCCGTACCAGATGCAGAAGACAAGCACAGTCCAGACCTTGCGGGAGTGGTCGGCCTCGCCGCGGCGGTGTTCCTCCAGCAGCTTCTGCGCGTACCCGAGATCCAGCAGCTCCCCCGCCCCAGAGGTGGCCAGAATGTTCCGGGCCCACTCGTACATCTCGCCGCGCAGCCACACCCGGGTCGGCGTGGGGAAGCCCAGCTTGCGCCGGTTCACGATGGGTGGTGGCACCACGCCGTCCAGGGCGCGGCGCAGCGCGTACTTCGTCGCGTTGGAACGTGGTGGCAGCTTGAGCTCGACCGGCAGCGTGGACGCGACCTCGAAGACCTCCTTGTCCAGGAACGGCACGCGCACCTCCAGCGAGTGCGCCATGGAGATCCGGTCGGCCTTGACCAGGATGTCGCCGCGCAGCCAGGTGTGCAGGTCGACGTACTGCATCTTGGTTACGTCGTCGAGTTCGACGCACTCGGCGTAGATCGGGGCGGTGACGTCCGTGTACCGCACCGAGCCGTCGTTGCGCCTCATCAGCTCGCGCTTCTCCGCCTCGGCGAACATGCGCGCGTTGCCGTAGTACCGGTCCTCGATCCGCGTCGTACCGCGTTCCAGGAAGCTCTTGCCCTTGACCCCGCGCGGCATCACGCGGGACACCGCGCGCAGGCCGCGCTGCATCGGGTCGGGCAGCCGCTGGAGCGTGTGGAGTGAGAGCGGCTCGCGGTAGATCGTGTACCCGCCGAAGAACTCGTCCGAGCCCTCGCCCGAGAGCACCACCGTGACGTGCTCGGCGGCCTTCTTCGCCACGAAGTAGAGCGGTACCAGCGACGGGTCGGCGACCGGGTCGTCGAGGTGCCACACGATCTTGGGGAGCGTGTCCATCATGTCCTGCGGGCCGAGCATCGTCGGGATCGTGGTGACGCCGAGGTGGCGGGCCGAGTCCTGGGCCACGCCGACCTCCGAGTACCCGTCGACGTCGAAACCGACCGTGAAGGTCAGGATGTTCGGGTTGAACTCGCGGGCCAGCGCCACGATCGCGGTCGAGTCGATACCGCTGGACAGGAACGCGCCGACCGGCACGTCGGCCCGCATGTGCACCCGCACGCTGTCGCGCAGCGTCTCGCGGATCCGGTCGAAGACCTTCTGCTCGTCGTCGACCGGCGCCGGACGGAAGACCGGCCGGAACCAACGCTCGACCTCGACCTTGCCGCCGGGCGTCCAACGGAGCAGCTCGCCGGAGCCGATGCGCTGGATCCCCTCGTGGAGGGTGCGCGGCTCGGGCACGTACTGAAGCGTCAGGTAATGGGAGAGGCTGGCCGCGTCGACCGGGAGCGTGTCGGCCAACTCCAGCAGCGCCTTCTTTTCCGAGGCCAGGTACAGGCCGGCGGGAGTCTCCATGTAGTACATCGGCTTGATGCCGAAGTAGTCGCGGGCGCCGAACGCCTGCCGCTTCTCGCGGTCCCAGATCACAAACGCGAACATGCCGCGCAGCCGGGTCAGCACCTGCTCACCCCAGTAGTGGTAGCCGGCCACCACGGCCTCGGCGTCGCCCAGGGTCGCGAAGGCCGCGCCGTGCTCTCGGGCCAGCTCCTCGCGCAGCTCCAGGTAGTTGTAGATCTCGCCGTTGAAGGTCAACACGTAGCGGCCGTCGGCGTACGAAAGCGGCTCGTGGCTCGACGCCACGTCGATGATCGACAGCCGCTTGTGCGCGAAAATGGCATCAGCGGAGACCACCGCTGCCCCTTCCGCGCCAGGCTCACGCCGCGCGGAAACCATCTCAATGCCCGTCTCGTCCGGCCCGCGATGGTGCAGGCACTCGAGCGCGCCCGCGATCGCATCCCGATGCGCGCCCGCATCGCCCCGAGTAGAGAAGAAGGCCAGAATTCCGCACATATGCGCCATTCTGGCACCGGGTAACGTCTGACGCTGGAAATCCGGGAATACGGGAGGGTCAGATATGAGCGAGAAGCCCAAAACTGAGTCACACGACCCCGACTACCCGGAGAAGCTCCTGGAGTTCATGCGTACCGGCTGGCGGAACGACCCCATGCCGGTACCCGAGCGGCCGCAGGCGGGCCACCACGCCCGGCGCCGCGCCGCCCTCTCCTCGGCCTTCCCCGGCGAGATCATCGTCGTCCCTACCGGCCACGAGCGGGTACGGGCGAACGACACCAACCACCCATTCCGGCCCGGCAGCGACTTCGCGTGGCTGACCGGCGACTACGACCCCGGCAGCGTGCTCGTGCTGCACCCGGGCGGGGAAGGGGTCCTCTACACCGAGACCCGCGCGTCCCGCGACAGCGACGAGTTCTTCCGCAGCCGCCAGGGCGAGCTGTGGGTCGGGCGCCGCCAGACGCTCGGCGAGAAGGCCACCGAGCTGGGCATCCAGACCGCAGCCAAGTCCGAGCTCACGAGCGCGCTGGCCGACCTGCCGCCCGGGCGGACCCGGGTGCTGCGCGGTGTCGACCACGTGGTCGACGCGGGCGTCCAGCCGTACGACACCGACGAGCCCGGCACCCGCGACGGCGAGGTGGCCCAGGTGATCGCCGAGCTCAAGCTGGTCAAGGACGAGTGGGAGCTCGCCCAGCTGCGGGCGGCGATCGAGGCGACGGTACGCGGCTTCGAGGACGTCGCCCGCGTCCTCCCCGCCGACCGGGCCGTCTCCGAGCGGCTGATCGAGGGGGTCTTCGCGCTGCGCGCCCGGCACGACGGCAACGGTGTCGGCTACAGCTCGATCGTCGGCGCCGGCGCGCACGGCACGATCCTGCACTGGACGCACAACCACGGCGCCACCCTTCCCGGCGAGCTGCTGCTGATGGACATGGGCGTGGAGGGGCACCACCTCTATACCGCGGACGTGACCCGCACGGTGCCGATCTCCGGCACGTTCACCCCGCTACAGCGGCAGGTCTACGACATCGTGTACGAGTCGCAGCAGGCCGGCATCGACTCGATCAAGCCGGGCGTCAACTTCAAGGACGTACACCAGGCGTGCATGCGGGTGCTCGCCGAGGGCCTGCACGCGCTGGGCATCCTGCCGGTGAGCGTCGACGAGGCCATGGACAAGGAGTCGACGCTGTACCGCCGGTGGACGCTGCACGGCTTCGGGCACATGCTCGGCACGGACGTCCACGACTGCGCGCGGGCCCGCAAGGAGAAGTACCGGGAGGGCCAGCTGGACGAGGGGTACGTGCTGACCGTCGAGCCCGGCCTCTACTTCCAGCCCGAGGACGAACTGGTCCCGGCCGAGCTGCGCGGCATCGGCATCCGGATCGAGGACGACGTGCTGATCACCCAGGAGGGCGCGATCGTCCTCTCCAACGGCCTCCCGAGGAGCTCCGACGAGGTCGAAGCCTGGCTCGCCGCCCAGCGCGAGGCCGGCCCCCGCCTGCCCGCCTAAGATCCGAAAATTCCACGACAGACATTGGGCTACCGCGATGTCCGCGGTGGTCCGGACCGCTGCTCCCGCAGCCTCACCCTCCGCGCTTCACAACCACTGCCGGCCTTGCGACCGGCGGCGCGGGCAGACCCGGAGTCGGGGTCATCGATGTGGCTTTGTGAAGACTTGTGGTTGCCCTGGCAGCAACAAGTCTTCCCAAAGCCCGACGAGCCATCCTCGCCGTGATCGTTCGCCCAGAATCCGCGCCACGGTCGGCGTGGCGTGTAGGTATCGGGCGAACGATCACTGGCGAGATCACCACCAGCAGCGACGCCAGTCGCGCACCCTGCACCCACCCTTGTGGTGCCATCCCGGAGGCCGGAGATCCCCGCCGGAGGCAAGAAACGGGGTAACCGCAAACCCTAGCGACGCAGAGCGACCCCACCACCTTGCGATTGTGGCGAAAAATTTCCCCGGAGGGGCAATTTTCGCCACGGACAAAAGCAGAGCATCCAACGATCAAGGCCACGCCCCTCTCTCCGCAGCTCGATCTCGATCCTGCGACCACCATTGTGGACGCCACCAACTTCCCCGACTCCGGAAAGTCTCTAGATCTCTCGGGCTTGACCACTGCGACACCTCCTGTAGGGCGCTTGGCCGGTTTTGTCCGCGTGCCGCAGGCTTCAAATCGGGGGCACGGCGCGGTGCTCCTATTCGGACAGAGCAAATGCGGTCGGCGAGCAATCCAGGCCTGGTCCTGCGCCGGCGGCGCAGTGGGCGCGGCCGCGAGGCCGGGTTGGGTTGTGAATCGCGGAGGGTAAGGCCGCGGGAGCGACGGTCTGGAGCACGACGGGCGTCGCGGTAGCTCAAATCTCCATTGTGGAAGGTCCGCGGAGGAAGATCGGCTAGCGGCGCACGAAGACGGCGACGCTGCGCGGGGGCACTGTGAATGTGCCAGTCGCGGAGTCGAACGTCGCCGTGCGGAGCAACGGGTCGGCGGATCGGCGCAAGATCGGGTGCAGGGACACGTCCACGCCGGGCATGCCCGGGACCGGCTGGGTGACCGTGGCCTTCGTGGCGTTGAAGACGACGGTCACCGCGCCGGCGCCGAGCTGCATCGTGATCACGCCGGGTACCTCCAGCGGGCCGGATAGCGGAAACGCCAGGTTCTTCTGCACCTCGGCGGCGGTACCCAGCGAGAACAGCGGCGACGAGGCGCGGATGCGGAGCAGCTCGGCGTACCGCGCCTGCGCCAGCTCCATCGCCGCGCGGTCCGCTACCAGCGCCGGGTCGGCGAGCAGCGGCCGGGCGTACTCCCACTTGTCCTGGTTGTCCGCGGCTGGCGGGAGCCCGGCGCCGAACCCGTTGCCGTCCGCGCTGTCCCACCGGATGTGGTTGAACCAGTCCCCCGAGTTGTACGAGTTGCGGTCCAGCGACTTCGAGCGCAGCCGCTCCGAGCCCGCGGTGACGAAGCCGATGCCCTGCCCGAGGACGACCGTGGCGAGCGCGAGCACCTGCATGCGAGCCCGGTCGGTCGGGCTGGTCGCCTGCGGCAGCTTGTACGCCAGCGCGTCGTACAAGATCTCGTTGTCGTGCGCGTCGACGTACGTGACCGCCTCGCCGGGCGCCTTCGTGTACCCGGCCGGCGAGCCGTTGTAGTCGACCTCCGCACCGGAGACGAACCTCCCCGACGTGTCCGGGAAGCGGTAGCCGGCCAGGTTGCCGCTCAGCCCCACCTTGATCAGGTCGTGCTGGTGCAGCAGCCGGCGGCGCTGCTCGTCGGCCGAGCCGTTGATCGGGTCGCCGTTCGGGTCGGTGTACAGCCCGGAGGCGAAGCCCTGCTGCCGCGGGTTGGCGTCGAACGGCCCACCGCCGCGCACGGCGTCCCGCAGTCTGTCGTTGAACGTGGCGATCCCGGTGCCGGCCATGTTGGCCTGGGTCGCCTGCGTGAACCGCGCTCCCCCGGCCACCTCGCCGAAGTCCCACCCCTCGCCGTACAGCAGGATCGCCTTGCCGTCGACACCGTCGCGCCGGAGCGTGAGGCGGTCGAGCGCCGCGCGCACCGCGAGGATGTTGCCGCGCGGGTGGTGGCCCATCAGGTCGAAGCGGAAACCGTCCACTTTGTACTTCCGGGCCCAGGTGACGACCGAGTCGACCACCAGCTTGCCCATCATCGCGTGCTCGGGCGCGGTGTTGCTGCAACAGGTGGAGTTGGCGACGGCGCCGTCCAGCAGGAGTCGGTGGTAGTAGCCGGGCACGATCTGGTCGAGCACCGAGCGATCGTCCACACCGGACGCCATGGTGTGGTTGTAGACAACGTCCATCACCACGCGCAGCCCGCTGCCGTTGAGCGCGGCCACCATTTCCCGGAACTCGCGCGTCCGCGCTGTCCCGTGCGGGTCGACCGCGTACCCACCCTCGGGGACCGTGTAGTGCAGCGGGTCGTAGCCCCAGTTGTAGCCGTCCCGGTCGGCGACCCCGGCTACGCACGCCTGCTGCTTGTCCGAGTCTGGCGGCAGGGCGGCCAGGTCGCACGGGGGTGTCGCCTGGTCGGCGCGGCGCTCGGGGATCGTGGCGAAGTCGAACGCGGGCAGCAGGTGCACATGCGTCACCCCGGCCTCCGCGAGCATCCTCAGGTGTGTCGCGCCCACTCCCCCGCCGGTGAACGCCGCGTAGGTGCCGCGCTGCTCGGCCGGCACCGACGCGTCGGCGATCGAGAAGTCGCGGACCGAGAGCTCGGTGATCTGGGTACGGGTAGCGGGTACCGCCGGCGGCTTGCGCAGCCGGCCCCAGCCGGGCGGGCTGAGTGCCGAATCAGTCAGGTCGGCCACGAGGCTGTGCGTCGAGTCAGCCGCGAGCGCGACCGAGTACGGGTCGGTGACCGAGGCGGTGACCACCCGCTGGACGGCCGGCTGCCAGACCTCGACCCGGTACTTGTAGTACTTCCCCTCCCACGGGCCGGTCGCCGACCAGACCCCGGACCTGTCGTCGCGGTGCATCGGCGTGACGCTCGGGGTGCCCGATGGTGTGTCGTACAGCTCCAGCGTCACCGAGCGAGCGGTCGGCGCCCACACAGCGAGCGTGGCCCGGTCGCCTTTGACGGTCGGGCCGAGCACCGCCTTTGTCGCCCTGCCGGCGTAGACGTCGTCGAGCACGCCGGGGAGCTGCACGCCGGTGGCCGCGAGCAGCTTGCCCGCGTGGTCCCGCTCGGTCACCACGACCTGCCCGCGCAGGGCCTCGACGACCCGCGAACGGTCCTTCTTGGAGAGTCCGAGCAACGCGTACCGCCGCAGGTGCGGAAACCGCTCGCGCTGCTTCTCGGTGAGCCCGACACGCTCGGCGGTCAGCGGGATCGTGGTGTACTCCCCAGCCAGCTCATCGTCCACGATGGACAGCCCACCGGCCGGCGCGACCGCGAGCGCGTACCGCTTTCCGTCCGTCGACGGGATCTCCCAGGCGGCGCCGCCCCTGTCGATCCAGTGTCCCCGCGCCTTGGACAGGTCACAGTCCCCGTGCGTCCGCCAGTACTGGACGAGCGCCACGCCACCCTCGACCGGCGACCCGTCCTGGCTGGAAACCCTCGGGTCCCCCTGCCGCACCCACACCTCGCTGTGACTTGTCACGTCGACGAAGCGATCGGCCTCGACGTCCTTCACACCGGCGGAGCTGACCACGAGGAAGCCGACATACTTCGCGCCCGGCCTGAGCTTGACCCAGGCGAACCGCCCGTACGCGTCCTCGCGCACGAATGGCTGCCCAGCCGGCCACCGCGTCTGCCACGCCGGGTCGACGTCCCCCCAGGTGTAGAGGCCCCAGTCGTCGTACCCGCCGGCGGGGCGCTTGTAGTGCACGACAAACCGGTCCGGGCCACCACCCGGCGGGGGTGTGGCCGCGCTCGCCCGGGACCGCACCGGTGCCGTCCTCCCCTCGCCGGAACACGCCACTGCGATGTTCGCAGACCGATTCGACCATGGCCGGCGGCTCACCCTGCCGGGCGTACCGTTGGCGAGCCTGTCGGGAGAACCGCTCCGCTTTCGCGGTGATCTCGTGCTTGGCTGGTAGCGGTGCTTCTTTCCGGCTCGGTCCTCGCCGAGGCGGCGTGTTCCAGGAGGGTTCGATGGTCGAGTTGGTGCTGCCTGTCGCCGGCGATGTGGCGGCGGCTGCCGGACGGATCGCGCCGTACGTACGACGCACTCCCGTGTACCCCACCGTGGTGGACGGCCGGCCGGTGACGTTCAAGCTGGAGCACCTACAGCTCACGGGCTCGTTCAAGGTCCGCGGCGCGCTCAACGCCCTACTCGGCGGCGGGCTTGGCGGTGCCGTCGTCACCGCGTCGGGTGGAAACCACGGTATCGGCGTAGCGACGGCCGCGGCTCGGCTCGGCACCCGCGCCACGATCTACGTGCCGGAGACCGTGCCGCCGGACAAGGCCGCGCGCATCGCCGCCACCGGTGCCGAGGTGGTGCGCCACGGCAGCCGGTACGCCGAGGCCGAGGCGGCCGCCAGGGCGTTCGCGGAAACGCAGGGCCTGCGCTACCTGCCGGCGTACGACGACCCGGAGGTGGTGGCCGGCCAGGGGACGATCGCCCTGGAGATCGCCACGCAGGCCCCGGAGTGCGACACGGTGGGGGTAGCGGTCGGCGGCGGCGGCCTGATCTCCGGCATCGCCCTGGCCTCCGCGCCCGGCACGACGATCGTCGGTGTGGAGCCGGAAAACTGCGCCTGCCTGCACGCCGCGATCGCCGCCGGCGAACCCGTCGACAGCCCGGTCGACTCGATCGCCGCGTCCGCGCTCGGCGCCACCCGGCTCGGCCGCATCCCGCACGCCATCCTCCGCGACGCCAACCTGCACCTCGCGCTTGTCGAGGACAAGCGGATCCTGGCCGCCCGCGACCGCCTGTGGGACGAGTTCCGGCTGGCGGTCGAGCCCGCGGCCGCCGCCCCCTTCGCCGCCTGGCTGGCCGGCGAGGTCCCCGGCGACCACCCGTGCCTGGTCCTCTGCGGCGCCAACGCCCCCTGGACCGCCGCCTGACCGAAGGCCCGGCGACGGTCGGTCGTGGACCGCGGAGGGCGACGCCGCGGGAAAGCACCCCAAGAAAACGCTCCGCTGCGCTCCACGTTTCCCCGGGGACCCCGCGCAGCGGTCCGGACCACCGCGGACGTCGCGGTAGCTCAATATCTCTCGTACCCCCGGGGTGACACCTGCCACGGGCAGGGTAGGCTGGGCCACGCCAACAAGACGGACGTACGGTTTCTAAGGGTTGCCTAATCGCAGCGTTGGGCACCCCCGTGCGAAAGACTGACAGTGGACGACTGGGCAGGAAGGAGCACGACGTGGCGAGTCTCGACAGTTTCGGTGCCAAGAGCCAGCTCGACGTCGGTGACGCGAGCTACGAGATCTTCGCGGTCGACAAGGTGGACGGGCACGAACGCCTGCCGTACAGCCTGAAGATCCTGCTCGAAAACCTGCTCCGCACCGAGGACGGCGCCAACATCACCGCCGAGCACATCCGGGCCCTCGGGAGCTGGGATCCCGCCGCCGAGCCGAGCGTGGAGATCCAGTTCACGCCCAGCCGGGTGTTGATGCAGGACTTCACCGGTGTGCCGTGCGTCGTCGACCTCGCCACCATGCGCGAGGCCGTGCGCGACCTCGGCGGCGACGCCACCAAGGTCAACCCGCTGGCGCCGGCCGAGCTGGTCATCGACCACTCGGTGATCGCGGACCTGTTCGGGCGCCAGGACGCGTTCGCACGCAACGTCGAGCTGGAGTACGAGCGCAACCGCGAGCGCTACCAGTTCCTGCGGTGGGGCCAGACGGCGTTCAACGAGTTCAAGGTGGTCCCGCCGGGCACCGGCATCGTCCACCAGGTCAATATCGAATACCTCGCGCGTACCGTGATGGAGCGCGGTGGCCAGGCGTACCCGGACACGGTCGTCGGCACCGACTCGCACACGACGATGGTCAACGGTCTCGGCGTGCTCGGCTGGGGCGTCGGTGGCATCGAGGCCGAGGCGGCGATGCTCGGCCAGCCGGTCAGCATGCTGATCCCCCGCGTGGTCGGCTTCAAGCTGCACGGCGAGGCGCCGGCCGGTACCACCGCGACCGACCTGGTCCTCACGATCACCGAGATGCTGCGCAAGCACGGCGTGGTCGGCAAGTTCGTGGAGTTCTACGGGCCGGGCGTGGCCGCCGTGCCGCTCGCCAACCGGGCCACGATCGGCAACATGTCCCCGGAGTACGGCTCGACCGTGGCGATCTTCCCGATCGACGACGAGACGATCCGGTACCTACAGCTGACCGGGCGCACGGCGCAGCAGGTCGCGCTCGTCGAGGCGTACGCCAAGCGCCAGGGCATGTGGCACGACTCGGACGTCGAACCCGACTACTCCGAACGGCTGGAGCTCGACCTCTCCACGATCGAGCCGTCGCTCGCCGGCCCCAAGCGCCCGCAGGACCGGGTGCCGCTGGGCAGCGCGAAGACGCTGTTCCGCAGCGCCTTGCAGAGCTACGTGCAGGAGAGTGGCCCGGCCGACGAGGCGTCCGAGGAGTCCTTCCCGGCGAGCGACCCGCCCGCGCCCGGCCACGCCGACGACCCCAACGACCAGCCGCGCGAGCCGGGCGTCCCGGTCGCCGGCGACCCGGTCGTGTCGGCCGCCGCCAGCAGCAACGGGCGCGCCTCCAACCCGGTGCGGGTGACCGGTGACGACGGCACGGAGTTCGAGCTCGACCACGGCGCGGTGGTGATCGCCGCGATCACCTCGTGCACCAACACCTCCAACCCGCAGGTGATGCTCGGCGCCGCGCTGCTCGCCCGCAACGCGGTCGACAAGGGACTGTCCCGC
Source organism: Phytohabitans flavus (assembly GCF_011764545.1). Classification (GTDB taxonomy): domain Bacteria; phylum Actinomycetota; class Actinomycetes; order Mycobacteriales; family Micromonosporaceae; genus Phytohabitans; species Phytohabitans flavus. The sequence continues at coordinate 5,329,219 of NZ_AP022870.1, forward strand.
AAGCCGTGGGTGAAGACCACGCTCGCGCCGGGGTCCAAAGTGGTCATGGACTACTACGAGCGGGCCGGGCTCACGCCGTACCTGGAGAAGCTCGGCTTCCACCTGGTCGGCTACGGCTGCACCACCTGCATCGGCAACTCCGGCCCGCTACCCGAGGCGGTATCGGCGGCGGTCAACGAGGCCGACCTCAGCGTGGTGTCGGTGCTCTCCGGCAACCGCAACTTCGAGGGGCGCATCAACCCCGACGTGAAGATGAACTACCTCGCGTCGCCGCCGCTCGTGGTCGCGTACGCGCTGGCCGGCACGATGGACATCGACCTCGCCAACGAGCCGCTCGGCAACGGGTCGGACGGGCAGCCGGTGTACCTCAACGACATCTGGCCCAGCCCCGCCGAGATCGAGGACGTGATCGGCAAGGCGATCGCGAGCGAGATGTTCACCCGGGACTACGCGGACGTCTTCACCGGCGACGAGCGGTGGCAGTCGCTGCCCACGCCGACCGGTGACACGTTCTCGTGGGAGGGCGAGTCGACGTACGTGCGCAAGCCCCCGTACTTCGAGGGCATGGCGCCGGAGCCGGAGCCGGTGACCGACATCGCCGGCGCGCGCGTGCTGGCCCGCCTCGGCGACTCGGTGACCACCGACCACATCTCCCCGGCCGGCTCGATCAAGCCGGACTCCCCCGCCGGAAAGTACCTGGCCGAGCGGGGTGTGGCGCGGCACGAGTTCAACTCGTACGGCTCGCGCCGGGGCAACCACGAGGTGATGATCCGGGGCACGTTCGCCAACATCCGGCTGCGCAACCAGCTCGTGCCGGGCGTCGAGGGCGGCTTCACGGTCAACCACCTCACCGGCGAGCAGACCACGATCTACGACGCCTCGGTGGCGTACCAGGAGGCTGGCCTCCCGCTGGTGATCCTGGCCGGCAAGGAGTACGGCTCGGGCTCGTCCCGCGACTGGGCGGCCAAGGGCACGATGCTGCTCGGCGTGCGGGCGGTGATCGCCGAGTCGTACGAGCGCATCCACCGTTCTAACCTCATCGGCATGGGCGTGCTCCCGCTCCAGTTCCCGACCGGGGAGACCGCCGAGACGCTGGGGCTCGAGGGCACCGAGACCTTCACGATCACCGGGGTGGAGCAGCTCAACGAGGGCACCACGCCGCGCACGGTCAAGGTGAGCACCGACGCGGGCGTGGAGTTCGACGCCGTGGTGCGGATCGACACTCCCGGCGAGGCCGACTACTACCGGCACGGCGGCATCCTCCAGTACGTACTGCGGAAGATGCTGGCCAGCTGACCTGCGATGACGCACGCTGAAGGGCCCGACCGCGACGGCGGTCGGGCCCTCTACTTTCACGCACCAGGCGGCGTTCGGAGGCTAGTCCTTTGCGGCGGCAAATAGATCCCATCGAACGCTATGTCTCGTAACAGTAACGATCCATACTGACCAGCACACTGGCCCTACCGACGGGGGCGCAATGCTGGCGAAACGGTTAATTTTCCTCGTCGTCCCTATCGCTCTGGTGGCCGGCGCCTGCGGCGCCCCCGAGTACGAGTACGTCAAGAACTCCGAGCAGCAGACCTACTTCAAGGTGCCGAGCTCGTGGGGAAAGGTCGACCAGGAGGCGCTCGACGAGTTCGCGGTCGGCGTCGACCCCGACTCGGCCACCGCCCAGCTCCGCGAGCGGCTGATGTGGACCGTCGCGTACGACGCCGCCGACGAACCGTCCGTCTCCCACGTCGCCGCCCCGATGCCCTTCGCCGAGCCGGCCGTGTGGGCCAAGGTCGAGCGGCTCCTGCCCGAGGTCAGCTCCTCGATCTCGCTCGACGTGCTGCGCGACCTCCTCCTGCCGGTGACCGAGGACCGGCGTGAGGCAGCGGCCCAGGCCAACGCCCTCTTCCCCGGGTTCGAACTGCTCCGCGACGACGTGATCGTGCCAGAGAAGGGGCTGCACGGCGTCCGGGTCGTCTACAACTACCAATTTCTTGAGCGATCGACCACGTTCGACCTGACCGCGCTCGTCAACGACGACGCGAGCCTCCTCTACATGCTCCTCATCCGCTGCGCTGCCAAGTGCTACACCGAGCGCGCCGACGAACTCGATGGCATCGCCACATCCTTCACGGTGAGGAGCTGACCATGACCCAGGACACCGCTCCCGTGGAGGGCCTCCGCCCACCGGACGAAGGGCCGCGCGACGACTTCCGCCCGACCCGCCCGAAGCTGCCCCTCTGGGACCGGGTCAAGTTCGTCATCCTGCTCGCGCTGCTGTGGCTGGTACTCGTCTGGGCCGCGATGGCCGACAACCCGCTGCTGCCGTTCCCCGACGCGGCGCGCATCCAGGCGCGTGACTCGCTCTGGATCTTCGTGCTCATCGGGCTCGAGGTGCTGCGGCAGATCCACTTCCTGATCAGCGAACGGTGGTCCGGCTACCACCACTTCTGGACGTACCGCTTCTTCGGCGGCATCGAGCGGCTCACCCACCGGCGGCTCAGCGACTGGACCCGCTTCCGCATCGCGAGGGCGTTCAAGTGGGCGTTCTGGATCGTCGTGTTCGCGCTGGTCGCGGGCGCCGCGCTGGACACCTCGCCATTCCTGGCGCTCTTCCAGGCCCCGGCGATCATCTGGCAGTTTCTGCCGTTGATCATGCAGATCGTCCTGCTCATGTTCGTGCTGATCCTCCAGTTCGTGGCACTCTTCTGGTTCCTGTCCCGGGGCGGCATCGAGACGTACTACCCGGACGACATCAAGACCCGGTTCACCGACGTCTGGGGCCAGGACCACGTGCTCGACCGGATCCGGGAAAACCTGCTCTTCCTGGAAAAGCCGGACGCGATCGAGGCCAAGGGCGGCTATGTGCCGGGCGGCATCCTGCTGTGGGGCCCACCCGGCACTGGAAAGGGCGAGCCGGTCTCGGCACAGATCATGACGCCCACCGGCCCGCGACAGATGGGCTCCCTGCTACCGGGCGACCACGTGATCGGCTCCGACGGCCGGCCCACGCGAATCGAGCAGGTCCATCTGCTCGGTGTCCGCGACCTCTACCGGGTGTCCTTCAGCGACGGGACGTCGGTGCGGGTGACCGAGGACCACCTCTGGGAAGTGCACACACGCTACGGCGGCAAACACGTACTCCCGGTGTCCGACCTGATCGGGCGGCTCACCGAGGCCGACGGGCACGCCCGCTACCGGATCCCGATGGTCCGGCCCGTGGAGTTCGAGGAGCGCGAGCTGCCCCTGGCGCCGTACCTGCTCGGCGCGCTCCTGGGCGACGGCACTTTCCGCCACCACATCGGCATATCCACGGCGGACCCGCTCGTCGTCGAGCAGGTCGAGGTGATGCTCCCCGACGGGGACAGGTTGGTGCGCAAGGGACGCTACGACTACAGCATCGTCGGCGGGACGACCCGCACGATCCTCAAGGAGCTCGGCCTGTTCGGCCGCTACTCGCACGAGAAGTTCGTACCCGACGACTACTTGTGGACCTGCGTCGAGGATCGGCTGGAGCTGCTCCGTGGGCTGATGGACACCGACGGCGCCATCGACAAGCGCGGCGTCGTCGAATACCACACGACGTCACCGGCACTGGCCCAAGCGGTCCGCCACCTGGTCCAGTCGGTCGGTGGCACCTGCACTTTGACGTCACGTGAAACTCGCTACCGCTATGGCGAGGAGGTCCGGCGGGGCCGCCCGATCACGGTCGTGCGGATGGCGCTTCCGCCCGACATAACGCCGGTGAGCCTTCCCCGCAAGCTCGACCGCTACCGCCCCCGCAGCACGTACCTGCCGCAGCGCCGGATCGTCGACATCCGGCCCGACGGTCGCGAAGAAGCGCGTTGCCTGCGCGTGGCGGCCGAGGACCACCTTTACGTGACGGAGCACTTCGTCGTCACACACAACACGCTCATGGCTGAGGCGATGGCGGGTGAGACGGGGCGGCCGTACGTCTTCGTCGACCCGGGCGCCTTCACGAACATGTTCATGGGTGTCGGCATCCTCAAGGTCAAGTCGCTCTTCCGCAAGCTGCGCAAGCTCGCCCTCCGGTACGGCGGCGTGATCGTCTTCTTCGACGAGGCCGACTCGCTGGGCCGTCGCGGGGCGCTCGCCCAGGGCGGGCCGGGCTTCCCGCGCGGTACGCGGCCGGCGCCGTTCGAGGACGCGTGCCACGGCTTCTCGTACCTCTCCGACGACTCCAAGTGGCTGCTCACCCGCAACGCGATGGCCGCGGCGAGGCCCGCTCCGGACGATCCGCGCGCCGGCCGCAACCTTGTCGTGATGGGCAACATGGGGATGGGCGGCGGCGGGGACATGGGCACGCTCCAGGCGCTGCTCAGCGAGCTGTCCGGCCTGAAGAAGCCGCGCGGCATCGTCAACCGGTACGTACGGCGACTGCTCGGCATGCGCCCCAAGCCGCCACCGAAGTACCGCATCCTCACGGTGATGGCGAGCAACCTGCCGGAGGCGCTCGACGAGGCGCTGTTGCGACCGGGCCGCATCGACCGGATCTACAAGGTCGGCTACCCGAGCAAGGCCGGGCGGGTGCGCACCTATCAGGGCTACCTCGACAAGGTGCGGCACGAGCTGACCGAGGACGAGATCGACAAGCTCGCGGTCATCACCCCGTACGCCACCGGCGCCACGATCAAGGACCTGGTGAACGAGGCGCTGATCATCGCGATCCGGGACAACCGCGAGGTCATCGAGTGGCGCGACGTGATGCAGGCCAAGCGCCTCAAGCAGCTCGGACCGCCGGAGGACGTCGAGTACATCGAGCGGGAGCGGCACGCGGTCGCGGTGCACGAGGCGTGCCACGCGGTCGCCGCCTACCGCACGCGGTACCACATGGAGATCGACGTCGCGACGATCGAGAAGGGCGCGGAGTACCTCGGCATGGTCGCGAGCATCAAGCCGGAGGACCAGTTCACCAGGTGGCGCACGGAGTACGAGGCGGACATCTACGTCTCCCTCGCCTCGCTCGCCGGTGAGCGGCTGTTCTTCGAGGGCGACAGCTCGTCCGGCGTCTCCAGTGACCTGGAGCAGGCCACCGCGGTCGCCACGCAGATGGAGGGCTTCTGGGGGATGGGCTCGACGGTCTCGTCGTATGCCACCTCGGCCCAGATCGGCACCGGTACTCCCGGCGGTCGGGGTCAGGGGCATCGCGAGGACCCCGAGGACGTCGCCCGCCGCGCGCTGGCCGACCGGATCGAGGACAACCTCGGCGCGTACCTGGACCGCGTCGCCGACCTCCTCAAGGCCAACCGGCGCGAGATCCTGACGCTCGCCCACGCGCTGGAGACGAACAAGACGCTCACCGGCGAGGACGTGGTGGCGGTGCTGGAGCGGCGGCAGGGCCCGCTGGTCGACGGCACCGTGTACCAGCGTGAGGAGCTGCTCCGCGAGATCGAGGAGTACCACCGGGCGGCCGTGGTCGCGCACCGCGGGCACGCCAAGGTGTCGATCACGCTCCCGGCCGTACCCGCGGTCACGGTTGGGCCCGACTCGGCGTGGCGCCCGCCGACCGCGATCCTCGCCACGCCCGCCAGCGCGAACGGCGCGGACGAGCCCGAGGTCACGGCCGCCGAGCCGCACCCGAACGGCGCGTCCGAGTCCCCCAAGTCCGGCGAACCGGACACAGACGCCACCGCCGAGCCCGAGCGAAGCTGAGCCCCGGCGCGGCGGCGAAGGGCGGCGCCGCCGGGCGGTGGACTCTCGTAGGCTCATGGTCATGGAAGACACGACGATCCTGTCCGAGATACACAAGCTGGTCGAAGAGGAGCACAAGCTCCGCTCGCAGGTGCAGCAGGGCCAGATCTCGTCCGACGACGAGCGCACCCGGCTGCGCGAGGTCGAGGAGTCGCTGGACCAGTGCTGGGACCTGCTGCGCCAGCGCCGGGCCGCACGCGAGGCGGGCCAGGACCCGGAGGGCACGCAGGCCCGTCCCAAGTCCGAAGTGGAGGGTTATCTCCAGTAGGCGGGGCCGCGGCGAGGGCGCCGGCCCGCACGCGCTACGCGTACCGGGCGACGCCGGCCGCGGCCAATACCGTGGCCACCGCGGGGATGATGCCCTCGGCTGTGCGGGTCGGGCGGAAGCGCTCTTCCATCCAGCTGCGGCCACGGTGCAGCCACACGCTCGGCAGGCCCATCGCGGCCGCGCCGCCGATGTCGGCTTCCGGGCTGTCGCCGACCACCCAGGCGCCCTGGAGGCGCATGCGGACGCGTTGCGCCGCCATCGCGAAGATGCGTGGGTTGGGCTTGCTGACGCCGGCGTCCTCCGAGATGACCCAGTCGGCCACGTAGCGGTCGAGGCCGGTGCGCCGGATCTTGATGTCCTGCTGCCGGGTCGTCCCGTTTGTCACCACGACCGGCACCCAGCCCGAATCATCGGCTATCCGCAGCGCGCAGGCGACCAGCGGGTCGAGCGTGAGCCGCTCCATCAAGCCCTCGGTGAGCTCGTCGACGAGGTCGATGGAGGAGATGCGCAACCGGTACCGGTCGCGGATCGCGTCGGCGACGTCCCAGCGGTTGGTCAAACCGTCGGCGTCGATGGAGAGCAGCCACTGGAGGTCTTCCGGCGGGGCGCCGACCTCCGCCAGAAAGTCCTCTGCCCACGCGCGAAACGTCCCAGCCCGATCGAGCAGGGTGTTGTCGAGATCGAGGAGCAGGAGGGGCACTCGCGCACCCTATGTGATTGGACACACCCTGGAACAGCCCCGTTTCGTAAACAAGCCATGTAACTGACTAACCGCTCAGCAAGCAACGATCGGTCCCGAGATCCGCACGGTGTTCGGCGAGCATCTGGTGCGCCCCGCGGACCCGCTCGACCTCGGCCACATCGAGGGTCGCCACGCGTTCGGCGGCGGCCGCGCGGAGGGGGTCGAGGCGCGCGTCGGCCACCCACCCGCCGTCATCGGCCGCCACGTCCGTCGTGGCCGGGCTCGCCCGCAGCGCCGGCGGGTCATAAGCCGGCAGGAAAAGCTCAGGTTGTACGACGACAGTGGCCCCCTGGTCGGCGGCGATCCGTGCCCAGCGGGCGGCGCGTGCCGCGTTGCCCGCCACGTCGCCGGGGGTCGCCTCGGCCTGGACCGCGGCCACGGTCAGGGGGCGCATGTCACCAAGCCGTACGTACGGATTGCAGCTCCGCCGGTCACCGTGCCACGATCGGTCACGTGCCCAGAGTGAGCCAGGACCAGCTCGACGCGCGGCGGCAGGAGATCCTCGCCGCCGCCCGCGCCTGTTTCGCTCGGCACGGGTACGAGGGTGCCACGGTCCGCCGCTTGGAGGAAGAGACCGGCCTCTCGCGCGGCGCGATCTTCCACCACTTCCGGGACAAGGAGTCGCTCTTCCTCGCGGTGGCCGAGGACGACGCCGCCGCGATGGTGGAAACCGTCGCGCGCAACGGCCTCGTGCAGGTGATGCGCGACCTGCTCGCCCGCGCCGACTCGACCGAGACGGCCGGGTGGCTGGGTAGCCAGCTGGAGGTGTCGCGGCGGCTGCGCACCGACCCGGCGTTCGCGAAGCGGTGGGCGCAGCGCTCGCAGGCCATCACCGACGCCACCCACGAGCGCCTCCGGCGCCAGCGCGACGCGGGCGTGCTCCGCGAGGACGTACCGCTCGACCTGCTGACCCAGTTTCTCGAGCTGGCGTACGACGGGCTGGTCCTCCACCTCGCCACCGGACGGCCACCGGGCGACCTCGGAAGGGTACTCGACGTTGTCGAAGAGGCCGTACGGAAGGCGTGACAGCCTGCTCCACACTGGGGCGCATGGAGACGGTTCTCGCCGCGGCGGGTGACACCTGGGGGATTCCCGGGTCGACCTTCGCGGCAAGCTTCGCCGGCGCCGCCGCCGTACTGTTGATCGCCGCATTGATCCACCGGATCGTGCTCTTCTCCGGCCGCCACACCCCCGTCGACCGGCTCGGCCCCCAGCAGGCCGCATACCTCAACGGCGGCGACAAGCTCGCCGTCTACTCCTCCCTCGCCGGCCTCCGGGCTACCAACGCGATCGCCGCCCTCCCCGGCCGTACGCTCGTCGCGTCCGGCCCGATGCCGCCCAACGTCACCCCGCTGGACCAGGCCGTGTACCACGCCGCCAGCCAGCACGTCCGCGCCCGCGACGTGGTAAACGACCAGTGGGTGCGTACGGCGCTCGCCGAGCTCCGCGACGACCTGGAGCGGCGCGGCCTCGCCAGGGACCGGCACACGCGGAAGGCCGCGCGGGCGGTGCCTTTCCTGATGCTGGCGCTGGCTGGCCTCGGTGGGGTGCGGATGATCGCGGGCGCCGCGAACGGCAAGCCGGTGGGTATCCTGGCCGCCCTGGTCATTGTCATGGCCTTCCTCGCGTTGTTCTTCATCGGCTCGATCCGTCCCGTTACCCGCGCGGGCGGGCGGACGCTCGGCGAAATGCGCCGCCAGCACGCGTACCTCTCTCCCTCGATGACACCGGCCTGGGCCACTTACGGGGCGGCTGGGCTCGCTCTGAGCGTCGGCCTGTACGGTTCGACGACCCTTTGGCAGGCGGATGCCGCCTTCGCCAAGGAAGCCGAGGTTCAGCGCTACCTCGCTTCGGGCGGGGGCAGCGGCGGCGGCAGTTGCAGCGGTGGCGGCGGTTGCGGCGGCGGAGGAGGTTGCGGCGGATGACCGGCTCTACCGGCGAGGCCGGCTCGTACGGCGTCGGGATCGGGTGGCGGCCGGAGATCGCCGGGTTCGTGGCCGCGCTGCCCGGCCTCCGCTTCACCGAGGTGATCGCCGAGTCGGTGCCGGCCTCCGGGCCCGTGCCGGCTCCGCTCGCCACCCTGCGCGAGGCTGGCACCGCGGTCATCCCGCACGGCGTACGGCTCTCGCTGGGCGGTGCCGAGCCCGTCGACCCCGCCCGCGTCGCTCATCTGGCCGCCGCCGCGCGGCAGCTTGACGCGCCGCTGGTGAGCGAGCACATCGCGTTCGTCCGCGCGGGCGGCCTCGAAGCCGGTCACCTGCTCCCCCTCCCCCGCAGCCGCGAGGCGGTCGACGCCGTGGTCGCCAACGTGGCCCGTACCCAGGCCGAGCTGCCGGTGCCGATCGCCCTCGAACCGATCGCCGCCATCTTCGACTGGCCCGACGACGAGCTGGACGAGGCGGCGTTCCTCAGCGAGATCCTCGACCGCACCGGCGCGCTGCTGCTGCTCGACATCGCCAACGTGTACGCCAACGCCCGCAACCGGGGCGCCGAGCCCACCGACCTGCTCGACCGGCTGCCGCTCGACCGCGTCGCGTACGTACACGTGGCCGGCGGCGCCGAGCACGACGGCATCTACCACGACACCCACACGCACGCGGTACCGCAAGAGGTGCTCGACCTCGTCACCGAGCTCTGCGCCCGGCACCGCCCCCCGGCCCTGCTGCTCGAACGCGACGGCCACTACCCGCCCGCCGACACCCTCCGCACGGAGCTCGACGCGATCGCGACCGCCTCCGGCTACCCGGTGGTGACGTGACCCGCCCCGAGGACTCACTCGCCGAGCGCCAGGCCGCCCTTGTCGCCGCGCTCGTCGCCGGCGCACCGATCCCGGACGGCTTCGACCCGCGCCTGATCGACACGGCCCGGCGGGCGTTGCTGCGCAAGCGTTCCAGCGAGGTGGCCCGGCACTGGCCGATGCTCGCCGCCTCGTTCGGCGAGCGGTGGCCAACGGTCTTCGCCGAGTGGGCCGAAGCCCGCCCAACCCGAGGCTCCTTCCAAGACGGCCTAGCCCTAGCCCGCTCGCTCCCCCTAACCGACCTCGCCGCAGAAGAGCTAGCCGCCCACCAGTCCACCCCTTGGACCCGCCTCCTCCGCCGCCTCCGCCCCCGCCCCTGAAAGTTGATCAGGGAGTTCGTGGGCGTGTCGGCCGGCGCGTCGCCCCACCAACTCCCTGATCAACCCCCGCACAAAACAGATGGCAGGATCGACCTCGTGGATCTGGGGCTTAACGGGCGTGTCTATGTGCTTAGCGGGGCTTCGCGGGGGCTTGGCTACGCCACCGCTGAGTGTTTGGTTGCCGATGGGGCTTGCGTTGTGATCTCGGCGCGGTCTGTTGAGGCCGTGACAGCGGCGGTCGAGCGGCTGGGCGTGCCGGACCAGGCGATGGGCGTGGCGGCCGACCTCGGTGACCCCCTGGCCGCCGAACGGTTGGTGACGGCGGCGCGGGAGCGGTTCGGGCGGATCGACGGGGCGCTGATCTCGGTGGGCGGGCCGCCGCGGGGCAGCGCCGCCGCACTGGAGGACGCGCAGTGGCGGAAGTCGTTCGAGACGGTGTTCCTGGGCACGGTGCGATTGGCCCGCATAGCGGCCGAGGCGATCGGGCGGGACGGCGCGATCGGGCTGGTCCTCTCCACGTCGGTACGCAGCCCGATCGCCGGTCTCGGCCTCTCCAACGGCCTGCGCCCCGGCCTGGCCGGCGTGGCCAAGGACATGTCGGACGAGTACGCGCCGCGCGGCATCCGCGTCTTCAGCCTCCTGCCCGGCCGCATCCTCACCGACCGCAACCGGGAGCTCTTCGAGGCGACCGGCGACCCGGAGCGCGCCCGGCTGGAGGCCGAGGCGGCGATCCCGATGGGCCGGCTGGGCGAGGCCGCCGAGTTCGGGCGGGTGGCCGCATTCCTGCTCTCACCGGCCGCGAGCTACGTGACGGGCATATCGATCCCGGTCGACGGCGGGGCCGTACGCTCGCTGTGAAGCCTACGAAGGAGCAGCTTGCCGCCGCGATCGACCGGACGCTCCCGGACGTGATCGCGCCTGGGCTGGCTGTGCTGTTCAGCGGCATCAACCCCGGCCTGTACTCCGCCGCCACCGGCCGCCACTTCGCCCGCCCGGGCAACCGCTTCTGGCCCGCGCTGCACCGCTCCGGCTTCACACCCCGGCAGCTGCGCCCGGACGAGCAGGAGGAGCTGCTCGGGTACGGACTGGGCATCACCAATGTCGCCGACCGCGCCACCGCCCGCGCCGAGGAGCTGAGCACACCGGAGCTGATCGCCGGCGCCGAGCTGCTGACCGCCAAGGTGCGGCAATACCAGCCGGTGTGGCTGGCCGTGGTGGGCGTGACCGCGTACCGGACCGCGTACCGGCGTCCGAAGGCGACGTTCGGCGTGCAGCCCGAGACGATCGGCCCGACCCGGATCTGGGTGCTGCCCAACCCGAGCGGCCTCAACGCCCACTACACGCCGAACGCGCTGGCCGCGGAGTTCGCCCTGCTGCGCCATGCCGCTATGCCTCAGGAGTCGGTGGCGTAGTCGCGGGGTGGGACGGTGACCGGCTCGGCGTGGTCGGTCTCGACGTACGGCATCGGCGAGTCGGCCACCGCGAACTGCGTGCGGTACAGCTCCGCATACAGCCCGCCGACCGCTACAAGCTCGTCGTGGCGGCCGCGCTCCACGATCTTGCCCTCGTCCAGCACCAGGATCTGGTCGGCGTCGCGGACCGTGGAGAGGCGGTGGGCGATCACCAGCGCGGTGCGGCCGGACAGGGCGACCGACAGGGCCCGCTGCACGGCCGCCTCGGACTCGGAGTCCAGGTGGGCGGTGGCCTCGTCGAGGATGACGATCGACGGCGCCTTGAGCAGGAGGCGGGCGATCGCGATGCGCTGCTTCTCACCGCCGGAGAAGCGGTAGCCACGCTCGCCGACCATCGTCTCTAGGCCGTCCGGCAGCGAACGGACCAAATCCTCGACCTGGGCGCCGCGCAGCGCGGTCCACAGCTCGTCGTCGGTGGCGTCCGGCTTGGCGTACCGCAGGTTTTCCGAGATGGTCTCGTGGAAGAGGTGCGAGTCCTGGGTGACCACGCCGATGGTGTCGCGCAGCGACGCGAGCGTGGCGTCGCGGACGTCGACGCCGCCGACGAGCACCTGGCCGTCGGTCACGTCATACACGCGGGAGACCAGCATCGACGTCGTGCTCTTGCCGGCGCCGGAGGGGCCGACAAGCGCGACCATCTGCCCCGGCTCGACGGCGAACGACAGGCCGCGCAGCACCGGCTCGGAGGTCGTGCGGTCGAGGGTCACCACGTCCTCCAGCGAGGCGAGCGAGACCTCGGCGGCGGACGGGTAGCGGAACCGCACGTCGCGGAACTCCACCTGACCCGCGCCGGCCGGGATGGTGACCGCGTCCGGCTTTTCCGCGATCGACGGCTCCAGATCGAGGACCTCGAAGACCCGCTCGAACGAGACGAGCGCGCTCATCACGTCGACCCGCACGTTGGACAGTGCGGTCAGCGGCCCGTACAGCCGGGTGAGCAGCAGCGCGAGCGTCACGACGGTACCGGCGCTGACCGCGCCGCTGACGGCGAGCCAGCCGCCCAGCCCATACGTGAGGGCCTGGGCGAGCGAGGCGACGAGCAGCATCGCGACGAAGAACGTGCGCGAGTACATCGCGGACTGGATGCCGATGTCGCGCACCCGCTCGGCCCGCTCGCCGAACCGCTTTGCCTCGGTGTCCGGCTGCCCGAAGAGCTTGACCAGCAGCGCGCCCGCCACGCCGAAGCGCTCGGTCATCGTGGCGTTCATCTTCGCGTCGAGGTCGTAGCTCTCCTTGGTGATCTCGGCGAGCCGCTTGCCCACCCGGCGCGCTGGGATGATGAACACCGGCAGCATGACCAGCGAGATCGCGGTGATCTGCCACGACAGCGTGAACATGACGGCGGCCGTGAGCACGAGCTGGATCACGTTGCTCACGACGCCGGAGAGTGTGGACGTGAACGCCCGCTGGGCGCCCATCACGTCGTTGTTGAGGCGGCTGACCAGGGCGCCGGTCTGCGTACGGGTGAAGAACTGGAGCGGCATCCGCTGCACGTGGTCGTACACCTTCGTACGCAGGTCGAGGATGATGCCCTCGCCGATGCGTGCCGAGTACCACCGCTGGGCGAGCGAGAGCAGCGCGTCGAACACCGCGAGGCCGGCGATGAAGAGGGCCAGCCGCACCACCGTGCTGCCGGCGTCGCCACCGCCACGGGTGATCGTGTTGACCACGTCGCCGGCGAGGACCGGGGTGGCCACGCCGATGCCCGCGGAGATCACGACGGTGATCAGGAATACGACGATGTCCCGGCGGTAGGGCCGGGCGAACGACGTGATGCGCCTCGCCGTGCCGCTGGCGAGCCGGTGGCCGGCCACCTTGTCACGGGCACGCAGCGCCCGCAAGGTCTCCCAACCGCCCATGCCATACGACACGCGTCACCTCCGCCTCAGCCTGGGACAAGTCTCCGTCCCCGGTATGACAGAACCCGTCACGTAAGCGGAGTGTTCCCGGACGGCCCCTTACTCGCCAACTCCGGCGAGATCGCGGAAGCGGCGCACCTGCGCCTCCCGCTCGGCAAGGTCCTGCTCCTCGTACGTGCGGTCGGCGGCGGCCGCCAGCAGCGCCTTGACCTCCACTACCGCGTCCCGCGGGGCGGTCAGGAGGGCGGCGGCGAGGTCGCGCGCCGCCACGTCGAGATCGGCGCGGGGCACTACGCAATTGGCGATGCCGATCCGCTCGGCCTCCGCGGCGCTCATGCGGCGCCCGGTGACGCAGATTTCAAGTGCGCGTCCGTACCCGACGAGTTCCAGCAGCCGTTTGGTACCGCCGAGATCGGGTACGAGGCCGAGCGTCACCTCGGCCATGGACAGTTGTGCGTCGTCAGCGAGTACGCGCAGATCACACGCCAACGCGAGCTGGAATCCGGCGCCGATCGCATGACCCTGGACGGCCGCGATGCTAAGGATGTCAGGGCGCCTGAACCACGTGAATCCCATTTGAAAAGCGTGAATGCGATCCATGCTTTCCGCTGGAGTGAGGCGGGCCATCTCCGTGAAAGAATTCGTCCCATCACTCGTCACTAGCGAAAGGTCCAACCCCGCGGAGAAGGCCCGTCCCTCGGCCCTCACGATTACGACCCGCACATCACCGGGCAGGTCGCGGGAGAACTGGCACAACGCCGTCCACATCGCTGGCGTTTGCGCGTTGAGCACGTCGGGCCGGCACAACGTCACGGTCGCGACCGGCCCGGCGCATTCCAGCCGAACACCACTGTCGGCGGTCATCGGGGGGATTCCGACAGCGGCAGGGTGCCGAACAGGCGAAAGGGAGTCACGCCTTCTTGCGGCGACGCGCGCCGCCGCGCTGGCGGAGTTGCACGCCCGACTCCGTCAGCACCCGGTGTACGAACCCGTACGAACGGCCGGTCGAGGCCGCCAGAGCACGAATGCTCTCGCCGGACGTATACCGCTTGACCAGGTCTTTAGCGAGCGTCTGCCGCTCGGCCCCGACGATCCGGCGACCCTTCTCAGTGCTGGTGGCTGTGCCGGTGGCTGCCATGTTGATTCCTCACGTCCCAGACTGTGCGGTTTCTTTGCGGTCCTGTCTATTAGACCGCCTCGAACGATCATGCGCTAGATATCAACCCTTCGCCAAGCGACACGCACACCTTGTCGCCTACCCGATACCGTGGTGGGCCGTGACAAGCGAAGCGCGGGTGACGCGCTGGGACCTGTTCGTGTGGCTGGCTCTAGCCGCCACCGGACTCGCGTTCACCTGGCTGGCCGTACGGTTCGCCTCCCCACTCGGTACCGATGCCGCGCCTTTCCTAGGGACCTACCGGTCTAACGTCGGACCGGCGTCCTTGGTCGCGCCCGCGGTGGCGGCGACGGTACTCACAGTGGCCGCGCGCGGGTGGTGGGACCGCGCTCCGTGGCCAATTGTGCTGCTCACCGGCTATCTAGCGGGGCTAATGTGGACCTTTGCATTGGCCGTTGTCAACGGTGAGCGCGGCTTGTACGGACCGGCGAACCACCCCGGTGAGCCACCCGGCCCGGCCCTGGTCCTGCGGTGGATCCACCGCGCCGGGGTCACCGACCCGCTCGCCGTGGGGCTGCTGCTGACCGCCGTCGGCGCCCTCGTGGTGCCCCTGGTCCTGGCGGCGGTACGCAACGGGTGCGGCGACCTGGAGGCCCGGCGCTACCTACCCGTTGTGGCACTCGCCCCGTACGCCATCTGGATGGCCGCCAGCCTCGACGCCCTTGTCGCGGTCCTGGTCGCGGCCATGGTGACCGCGGGTGCCTGGGCCAGCGACCACCGGCGCACCGGACCGAAGGCGGGGCTCGGGGCGGTCACGGCCGGGCTGCTGCTGGGCGTGGCGGCGATGTTCTCGTTCGCCGTACCATGGATGGGCTTTTCTCTGGTTTGTCTTTATTTTGCGCGGCGGCGGGCCGCGCTGAACTTCTTCACCGGCCTCGGCGCCCTAGTACCGGTCGGCGTGGCGCAACTGCTCGGCTTCCGCTGGGTCGACGGCCTACTCGCCGCGCAACGCGAGCGGCCGGTGATCTGGTGGGGCGTGATCAGCCTGCTGGTCCTGCTCCTGGCCGCCGGGCCCGCGCTGGTCGCCAGCCTGCGAAAGATGCGCAACACACCCGGGTGGCCCTACCTGATCGGGTCAGGTGCGGCCATACTGTCCACCGTGCTCGCAGGGCTGGCCCGGGGCGGGGTGGAACACGCCTGGCTGACATTCTTCCCATGGCTGACGGTCGCCGCCACCGCCCCGGCACGCCAGGCCGGCCCGCCCGTACCCGGCCCACTCCTGCTGGTCGGCGCGGGCGCCGCGACCTCCATCGTGATCCGCGCCATACTCGTGCCCGCCAGCTAGACGACCAATCCAAAGAGAAATATCAGAGCTACCGCGACGTCCGCGGTGGTCCAGACCGCCGCTCCCGCAGCCTCACCCTCCGCGTTTACACAACCACACGGCGCCAACCTCCGCGGGCGGACCCGCGCGCCCTACGCGGACCTCTCAAGCTGGGCGCACCAATGCGCCCAGACCTCGGCGGGCCGGGACGCTCTGCGTGGGCCGGCGACCGGCGACCGGCGACCGGCGAGGGAGGGTGAGGCGGCAATGAGCAGCGGTCCACCAGCCGCCAAAGCGCATCTCTGACGATTTGTCCGTTGACCGCACGGCCAGAGCAAGCCGTCCAACAGATCATGGTACGCAGCTGCCCCTATCGAGGCTGTCGCAAAATCGCCAGATTCGCATGAAGTGAGGGTCGCGTTGACCCTCACTGGCCGCCGTTCGGCGGCCAGCGGCGGACACAGCCGTGTTTTTCTACGCACACGCTGTAGTCGGGCAATTTTGCAACAGGCTCTATCACGGCAGTTCCGTACCACGATCTGCTTTCGCCGCCGCGAAAGGCGGGCATTTCGGTCGCGCTCGCCGCGTCGAGGTGGCCTACGCTGCGACTCGCCGCCCCGAATGCCCTTTTGGGGAGACCTATGGCTGCTATGGCAGCAAGAAGGGGTAACCGCAACCGGGCGCGGAGGGTGAGGCCGCGGGAGCAGCGGTCCGGACCACCGCGGACGTCGCGGTAGCTCAAATCTCTCTTTTTGCGCCGGATCTACGCGAGCTCGACCAATTCCAGCAGGTCGTCGCTCCAGGCGTCCTCGTCGCCGTCGGGCAGCAGGATCGCGCGGTCGGGCTTGAGCGCTTGTACCGCGCCCGGGTCGTGGGTGACCAGCACGATCGCGCCGGGGTAGCGGGCGATCGCGTCGAGTACCTGCTCGCGGCTGACCGGGTCGAGGTTGTTGGTCGGCTCGTCGAGCAGCAGCACGTTGGCACCCGAGCAGACCAGCGTGGCCAGCGCCAGCCGGGTCTTCTCGCCGCCGGAGAGCACGCCGGCCGGCTTGTCCACGTCGTCGCCGGAGAAGAGGAACGCGCCGAGGATCTTGCGGAGGTCGGTGTCGGACTGCTCCAGCGCGGCGCTGCGCATGTGGTCCAGGACGCTGCGCTCCACGTCGAGGGTCTCGTGCTCCTGCGCGTAGTACCCGATCCGCAGCCCGTGCCCCGCGACCACCTCGCCGGTGTCCGGCTGGAGCAGCCCGCCGAGCATGCGCAGCAGCGTGGTCTTGCCGGCGCCGTTGAGGCCGAGGATCGCCACCCGGGAGCCGCGGTCGACGGCCACGTCGACGTCCGTGAAGATCTCCAGCGAGCCGTACGACTTGGAGAGCCCCTTCGCGGTCAGCGGCGTACGCCCGCAGGGTGCCGGGGTCGGGAAGCGCACCTTGGCGACCTTGTCCGAGACCCGCTCCTCCTCCAGGCCGGTGAGGAGCTTCTCGGCGCGGCGGGCCATATTCTGCGCGGCGACCGTCTTGGTGGCCTTGGCCCGCATCTTGTCCGCCTGGGCCATGAGCGCGCCGGCCTTCTTCTCGGCGTTGGCCCGCTCTCGCTTGCGCCGCCGCTCGTCGGTCTCGCGCTGCTCCAGGTACTTCTTCCAGCCCACGTTGTAGATGTCGACGACCGAGCGGTTGGCGTCCAGGTACCAGACCTTGTTGACCACCGCGTCGAGCAGGGACACGTCGTGGCTGATCACCACGAGCCCGCCCTTGTGCGCGGCCATGTACCCACGCAGCCACGCGATCGAGTCGGCGTCGAGGTGGTTGGTCGGCTCGTCGAGCAGCAGGATGCCGGCGCCGTCCTCACCCGCGTCGCGGAAGAGGATGCGGGCCAGCTCGATGCGCCGCCGCTGGCCGCCGGAGAGGGTGCCGATCGTCTGGGCGAGCACGCGGTCGGGCAGCCCGAGGTTGGCACAGATGCGGGCGGCCTCGGCCTCGGCCGCATACCCACCCAGGGAGGCGAACTGGTCCTCGAGCGCGCCGTACTTGCGCAGCGCGCGCTCGTCGTCGGCGAGCTTGCCCTCCATCGCCTTCATCTCGGCGAGGAGGGTGTCCAGCCCGCGGGCGGAGAGCACGCGGTCCCGGGCGGTGACCCCGAGGTCGCCGGTGCGCGGGTCCTGCGGCAGGTAGCCGACGGCGCTGCGCCGGTCGACGTTCCCCGTGTACGGCATGCCCTCGCCGGCCAGCACCTTGAGGGTGGTGGTCTTGCCGGCGCCGTTACGGCCGACGAGGCCGATCCGGTCGCCCGGCTGCACGCGGAGCGTGGCCTCGGACAGCAGGATCCGGGAGCCGGCGCGGAGTTCCAGGCCGCTGGCGGTGATCATGGTGGAAACTCACTCTCGTGGTCGAAGGCTGACTCATGGACGCGCTAAAGCGCCGGCCGGTCATCGACCCGGTCGGCGCGGAGAAGCTCAGCCTTCGCAGAGCAGCACGCCGACGATTCTACCCGGCGCCGCGTTGGGTCCCAACCGAGTAAGGATCAAGATCACTGGGTACGGTGCCGCCGTGGAGCTGAACGAAGGTGCCCGTATCGATACGAGCCAGGTCGAGGACCGGCGCGGATCGGGCGGCGGAGGCGGCCTCGGCGGCCTCCCGCTGCCCAGCGGCAAGGGTGGGTGGATCGGCCTCGTCGTGGCACTTCTGGTGGCATTGGCCGGCGGCGGGGTGGGCCTCAACCAGATCACCGGCGGGGGCGAGGAGCAGGGCGACAACACCGCACTCGAACAGAAGTGCGCGGCCGAGAACGCGCTCGACCAGCTCGACTGCCGCAACACGCTCTACGTCAACTCGATCCAGGCGTACTGGCAGGCGGCACTCCCCCAGCGGTTCGGGAAGCCGTACGAGCAGGCCGACACGGTGATCTTCAGCCAGGCGGTAAGCACCGGGTGCGGCGCGGCCAACTCGGGCGTGGGGCCGTTCTACTGCCCGGCGGACGACCACGTGTACATCGACCTGACCTTCTACGAGCAGCTCGCCGACCAGCTCGGCGCGCCGGGCGAGTTCGCGCAGCCGTACGTGCTGGCCCACGAGTACGGACACCACGTGCAGGACCTGGTCGGCACCGAGGCCCAGATGCGCCGCCAGCAGCAGCGCGACCCCGGCAGCGCCAACCAGCTCTCGGTGCTGCTGGAGCTCCAGGCGGACTGCTACGCGGGGCGTGGGCGAGGAACGCGACGGGTACGACCGACGCGAGCGGCCAGAAGATCTTCAAGAGCATCAGCCAGCAGGACATCCAGGAGGGTCTGGACACCGCGGCCGCGATCGGCGACGACACGCTCCAGAAGAAGTCCGGCGGCCGGATCGACGAGTCGCAGTTCACGCACGGTACGTCGGCGCAGCGGCAGGAGTGGTTCGGCCGGGGGCACGAGACCGGGGACCCGAAGTCCTGCGACACGTTCGGCAACGCGCTCTGACGCTAAGCCTCGGGTGGGAGGTGGATGGCGACCGCACGGGCGGCACGGGCGGCGTCCACCAGCACGGCGTGGCGCGGGTCGGGGACCTGGAGGTGGCGTTCGGCGCGGATCGCGGCGAGCGGGGCGAGCCTCCGGTCGGCCAGGATCGTGTCGACGGTACGGCGGTCGCCGCCGCAGACCAGGGTGGCCAGCGACGCCGCCTCCGGCAGCAGTACCCGTACCGCCAAATCGGACGCGTCGCCGGCCGCTGCCTTGGCCTGGTTTTCCCGGCGGCGGGCGAAGCGCTGCTGGGACCAGCCGCCCGCGGCGGTGCGGCTCTGCACGTACGAGGTGTCCACCTTGGACGCCTCCAGCCGGTCGCCGAGCGCGATGCCGAGCGCCACCGCGCCCTTGCGGGCAAGCAGCAGCCCCAGCCGGCGCGGCTCCAGCGCAGCGGCCAGAAACGCGGGCAGGTCGGCGTAGCCGGTCACGCCGGGCGGTGCGTGGAGCTCGGCCGAGGCGCCGTCGGGGGCGTGCAGCGAGATGCCGTACCCGGTGATGGTGGCGTCCGGCTGGCCGTGCCGGTCCGCGAAGCCCTCGACCCACCGCGCCAGGCGCTCGGGATCGACCTCGACCCAGCGCCCGCCACCCACGGCCGGTCGACTGCCCATGGGCCGACGGTACGGCATGATCAGCCTATGACACCGCTCGCCACCGAGGTCCTGGGCCGCCTGGCCCGGGTGTACGGCGGTGCGCGCGACCCGGAGCGGAGTCCCGCGATGGCGGCGTACATGCGGGACAAGTTTCCATTCCTCGGCATCCAGTCGCCGGTACAGCGGAGGCTCGCGCGGGAGGTGCTGGACGGGCTGCCCCGGCCCACCGAGGACGACCTGCGGGACGTGGCCGAGGGGTGCTGGGCGCTGCCCGAGCGGGAGTACCAGTACTTCGCCTGCGACCTGCTGCGCCGGTACGCGCGGGTCTGCTCGGCCGGCTTCCTGGAGACGGCGCGCTTCCTCGTCGTGACCAAGCCGTGGTGGGACACTGTGGACGCGCTGGCGGCGCACCTGGTGGGGCCGCTCGTCTCCGCCCACCCGGCCCTGGTGTCCACGATGGACGAGTGGGTGGCCGGCGAGGACCTGTGGCTGGTCCGCACGGCGATCCTGCACCAGCTGCGGTACAAGGAGCGGACGGACGCGGCGCGGCTCTTCCGGTACTGCACGCGGCAGGCCGGGCACCCCGACTTCTTCGTGCGCAAGGCGATCGGGTGGGCGCTGCGGGAGTACGGCAAGACGGACTCGGTGGCGGTCCGCGCGTACGTGGCGGGGCACCGGCTGGCTCCCCTGTCGACCCGCGAGGCATTGAAGAACCTCTAGGCACGGCGGGGCCGGAGAAGTTACCATCCGGTACACGAATGTTCCTCACATATTAACAGTCATGAGGATCGCCATGCGCAGACCCGCCACTCTCCCGGCCCTCGCCGCGGCGCTGCTCACCGCGACGACCACCCTCATCGTCCCCACGCCGCCCACCAGCGCTCAGGCCGCCGCGGCGCAGGCGGCCCCCACCGACTACTGCCTGGAGCAGTGCTCCGACATCCTCCCGCCCGGCCAGAACGGCAACGCCACGCTCGTCGAGATCCTCGCCCACCAGGCGCTCGGCACCCGCCCGGCGCACTCGGCGGACCAGCTCGACGAGTACGCGAACCTGGTCTACAACTACGCCGGGCTCACCGACGACCAGATCAACAGCTACTTCAACGACGCCTCGTTCGGCGTACCCGCCGGGCAGGCCGAACGCACGTACCAGCCGCGCTCCGACGTGACCGTCGTGCGGGACCGGGCCACCGGCACGCCGCACATCACCGGCACCACGCGCTCCGGCACGATGTTCGGGGCGGGGTACGCCGGCGCCGAGGACCGCCTCTTCACCATGGATCTGCTGCGGCACGTCGGCCGGGGCACGCTCACCCCGTTCGCCGGCGGCGCGCCCGGCAACCGCGCGCTGGAGCAGAGCGTCTGGCGCAGCTCGCCGTACACCGAGGCGGACCTCCAGGCGCAGGTCGCCGCGCTGCGCCAGCAGGGGCCGCGGGGTGACCAGCTGTACGCGGACGTCGAGGCGTACATCGCGGGCATCAACGGGTACATCGCGGCGTGCATGGCCGGGCGCTACTGCCCCGGCGAGTACGTGCTCACCGGCCACCTCGACGCGATCACCAACGCGGGCGGGCCGGAGCCGTTCACGATGACCGACCTCATCGCGATCGCCGGCGTCGTCGGAGGGCTCTTCGGTGGTGGCGGCGGCAGCGAGATGCAGTCCGCACTGGTCCGCATCGCCGCACGCGCCAAGTACGGCCCGACCGAGGGCGACGCGGTGTGGCGGGCGTTTCGCTCGCAGAACGACCCGGAGACCGTGCTGACCCTCCACGATGGGCAGAGCTTCCCGTACGGCTCGGCACCGGACGACGCGCCCAGCGTGGTGATGCCGGACGCCGGCTCGGTCCGCCCTGAGCCGGTGGTCAGGGACCAGACCGGATCCGCGACCGACGGCGCCGTCGCCCTCGCCGAGCTGGCCATCGGCTCGGCCCACCGGGGCATGTCCAACGCCGTCGTCGTATCCGGCCGGCACACCACGTCGGGCCACCCGGTGGCGGTGTTCGGGCCGCAGACCGGCTACTTCTCCCCGCAGCTGCTGCTGATGCAGGAGCTGCAAGGGCCCGGGATCAGCGCCCGCGGCGTCGCGTTCGCCGGGGTCAGCCTCTACGTGCTGCTCGGGCGCGGCCAGGACTACGCGTGGAGCGCCACGTCGTCCGTCCAGGACATCACCGACACGTACGCGCTGCCGCTGTGCACCACCGACGGCTCGGCGCCGACGCTCGCCACCAACCGGTACCTCCACGGTGGGCAGTGCACGGCGATGGAGGAGCTGTCGCACGTCAACTCCTGGCACCCCACCGTCGCCGACAGCACGCCCGCCGGCTCGTACCGCATCGTCGCCTGGCGCACCGCGCTCGGCCTGGTCGCCTGGCGGGGCACCGTGGGCGGCCAGCCGTACGCGTTCACCCAGCGCCGCTCCACGTACGGCCGAGAGGCGCACTCGGCGATCGGCTTCCAGATGTTCAACGACCCGGCGGTGATGGGCAGCGCCGGTGACTTCACCACCGCAGCGTCCAACGTGGAGTACGCGTTCAACTGGTTCTACGTCAACTCGACCCAGTCGGCGTACTTCAACTCGGGGCGCAACCCCGTCCGCGCGGCGGGCTCCAACCCAAACCTGCCGATGGCCGCGCAGTACGAGTGGACCGGCTTCGCCCCGGCCTCGGCCCACCCGCAATCCGTCGACCAGGACTACTACATCTCCTGGAACAACAAGCAGGCCCGCGACTTCGGGGCAGCGGACGGCAACTTCAGCTTCGGCTCGGTGCACCGCGGCGAGTTGCTGGACGTGCCGGTGAAGGCCGCACTCGCCTCGGGGCAGAAGCTCGACCGGGCCGGCGTGGTACGCCTCGTCGAGAACGCGGCGACCGTGGACCTGCGCGGCAAAGAGGTGCTCGACGACCTGCTTCGGGTCGTCGAGAGCCAGCCGGTCACCGACGCCGGGCTCGCCACCGCCGTGAGCCAGCTCAAGGCGTGGCAGCAGGCGGGCGCCAACCGCAAGGAGACCTCGGCCGGGTCGAAGGCGTACCAGCACGCGGCCGCGATCCGGGTCTTCGACGCGTGGTGGCCGCTGCTGGTGAACGGGCAGTTCAAGCCCGGCCTCGGCGCCGACCTGTACCAGGCGCTGGTCAACGCCATGCAGATCAACGAGTCGCCGTCCGGCCACCAGGCGGGTGACGTGTCCAGCCTTCCCTCGTCGGCGAACGAGGCCCAGCCGCACAAGGGCTCCGCCTTCCAGTACGGCTGGTGGGGCTACGTGGACAAGGACATCCGGCGGGTGCTCGGCGAGCCGGTACAGGGTGGGCTCGGCCGGGCGTACTGCGGCAACGGCGACCTGGCCGCCTGCCGCACGGTGCCGCTCGACACGCTGCGCGCGGCGGCCGCCCAGCCGGCGTCCACTGTGTACCCGGGTGACGAGCACTGTGCCGCTGGGGACCAGTGGTGCGCCGACGCGATCGTGCACTCCCCGCTCGGCGGCATCACCTCGCCCATCATCGCGTGGCAGAACCGGCCCACGTACCAGCAGGTGGTGTCGTTCCCATCAGATAGACCCTGAGGCGGTGTTCGCCGCCAGGGCGACGATCAGCGCGCTCGACACGAGGGCGGTTGCCAGCCGGCCACGCGGCCCGGTGAGCAGCCGCCCTACGAGCGTGCCGCCGCCCGCGATGACGAGTTGCCAGCTCGCCGACGCCAGGAACGCGCCCGCCACGAAGAGCGCCTCTCCCCCGGCGCTCAGGCTGTCCGACGCCTGCCGGCCGAGCACGAGCGCTCCGAAGTAGACGATCGTCATCGGGTTGAGGAGCGTGAGCCCCAGCAGCCCCGCGTACGCCCGTGGCGGTGAGGCGAGCCCGGCATCGGAGCGCGCCGCGCGGGCCGGGTCGCGGTGGTGCCGGACCGCCGTGTACGCGGTACGCGCGGCCAGCCCGAGCAGCACCGCCACGGCCGTCCAGCGTAGGGGCGTCGCGGCTGGCTCGATCACGCCGGCCAGGGCCGCACCCCCGACCACGGCGGCGATGGCGTAGAGCCCGTCGGCGGTGGCCACGCCCAGGGCCGCGGCCGCACCGACGCGGAACGACGTGCGGGCCGCCAGTCCCATGATCAGAATCGCGATGGCGCCGACCGGTATGGCCACGCCGTACCCCGCGATCACGCCGTCGACGAACGCGCCCGTCATGACGGTGGGTGAGCGATCGCGGCCGGCAGCCCGCCGCGCTGCTGTCGCGTGCCGGCGAGGGCGGCAGCGACAGGGACGCGGGAGGTTTTCGGCTCGATCACGCTGCCAGTCTGGGCCATCCGCCGGTGGGCGGCCAACGAATATTCGTCGCGCACCGTGACCGGCACGGCCAGGCGATCAGCCTCGCGCCCGGAGGTGTTGCCACCGGCGCAGCAGCCGCCACTGGAGGATGACTGCCGCGACGGTCACGAGCAGCATCACCACGGTGGCCGCCGAGGCATAGCCGTAGCGCAGGTATTCGAACGCGTTGCGGTAGACGAACAGCGACAGGTACGTGGTCGCGTAGGGCGGCGGGCCGCCGTCGGTCACCACCAACGCCGGCACGAACGACACCTGGAAGCTCAGGATGGTATCCCGCACCAGCAGCAGCCCGAGCACCGGCGCGATGAGCGGCAGCGTGACGCGGCGGAAGACGTCCCACGGTGTGGCGTCCTCTATGGACGCGAGCTCGTACACCTCGGGCGGCAGTACCAGCCGCGCGGCGAGCAACACCAGGAACGACTCGCCGACCGTGAAGAGGCTCATGATGATGATCGCGGCGCGGGCGTCGGTCGGGTCGGTCAGCCACTGCGGCGGCGTACGGCCGAGCGCGGTCAGGCCGTTTTCGCCGCCGACCCGCAGCAGCTGGTTGACGGGACCGTAGAGGGGATTGAAGAGCCAGAGCCACAGCAGGCCGTACGCGACCTCCGGCACCGCGGTGGGCAGGGCGGCCACGGTCCGCGCGGTGCCGACCCCGGGGGCCCGCCGGTGCAGCAGCAGGGCCAGGCCCAGGGCGACGAGCAGCCGCAGGGGTACGGCCACCGCCGCGAACACGAGCGAGTTGAGCAGCGCGGTACGGAAGATGCCGTCGCCGGCCAGCTCGGTGAAGTTCGCCGTACCGGTCCACTGTGGTGGCTGGACGAGGTCGTAGTCGGCGAACGCGAGCACCAGCGTCGCGGCGGCGGGCAGCAGGACGAGCCCGACCAGCCCCACGACGTACGGGGCGAGCATGAAGCCGAGCTGCCGGCGGCTCATACACGCTTTCCGGTGGTGGGGTCGAATACGTGCACGTCAGCGTCCCTGGCCATGACGTGCGTTTCGGAGCCGGTGGCCGGCCGCTCCGCCGAGGGGATCCGGGCTACGGCTGAGTGCTCGCCCAGTCGCAAGTAGACGTGGGCATCCTCGCCGACGACTTCGACCCGCTCCACCGACGCGACGGCGCCCTCGGAGCCCAGCCGGAGCGCACCGGGGCGGATGCCGATGAGCCTGCCGGGTGGGGCGAGGCCGGGCAGCGGCCCGTCGGCGGGGAGCAGGTTCATCGGCGGCGAGCCGACGAAACGGGCCACGAACGTCGTCGCCGGCGTGCTCCAGATCTCGTCCGGCGTGCCGATCTGTTCGATCCGGCCGTCCCGCAACACCGCGATCCGGTCGCCGAGCACCAGCGCCTCGACCTGGTCGTGGGTGACGTGCAGCGTGGCGCCGCCGACCCGGGCGTGCAGGGCCTTCAGCTCGGCGCGCATCTCCACCCGCAGCTCGGCGTCGAGATTGGACAGCGGCTCGTCGAGCAGGAAGACGTCCGGCTCGCGGACCAGCGCGCGGGCCAGCGCCACCCGCTGCCGCTCGCCGCCGGAGAGCTGCCCGGGGCGCCGGTCCAGCAGGTGTCCACAGCCGACACTGGCCGCCGCCTGTCGGGCCCGCTCGGCCGCCGCCGCCTTCGGCACGTCCCGCACGATGAGGCCGAAAGCGATGTTCTCGGCGGCGGTCAGGTGCGGGAAGAGCGCGTACGACTGGAAAACCATTGCCACGTTGCGCTGGCCGGGCCGCAGCCGGGTGACATCCCGCTCGCCGATCGCCACCCGGCCGGCCGAGACGGGTGTGAGCCCGGCGACCGCACGCAGCAGTGTGGACTTGCCGGCGCCGGACGGGCCGAGCACCACAAGCAGCTCGTCGCGGGCGACGGTGAGGTCGACGCCGTGCAGCACCTCGTGCGCGCCGTGCGCGACCCGGACTCCCTCCAGCGCCAGCGTCACGGGGACACGCCGCGGGCGAAGATGGGGCGGGTCTGCTCGTCGAGCTGGCGGATCACGTCGTCCAGCTTGTCACCCCGGTAGAGGGCGTTTTCCAGGATGCCGCCGGTGGCGTCCTCGATCTCCGGCCAGGTGGAGATGGTCGGCACCCGCCGGATCGTCGGCACCGCGTCGAGGAAGACCTGCGCGTTCCGCGGTGGCTGGGTCGGGTCGAGGAACGCCGGCGACTTCGAGACCTCGATGTTCGACGGCACGGTCCGCCCGGTGGAGGCGAGGATCCGCTGCCCCTCCGCCCCGATAGCGAACTCCAGGAAGCGCCAGGCCGCGTCCTTGGCCTTGGACCCGCTCGTGATGCAGTACGCGTCCGAGTGCAGGATGCCGGCAGGCTGCTTGCCGTACAGGGGCATCGGCGCGACGTCCCACTCGAAGTCCTTCACTGTCCGGAAGGTGGTGGTGACCCGACGCGACGACAGCAGCATCGCCAGCCGCCCGTTGCTGAACCGGCTCTCGTCGTTTTCCGCCTCGACCTCCTCGTCGGTCGGCACCACGCCGTACGCCAGGCGCAGCGCCACGAAGTCGCGCAGCGCGTCCCTCGCCGGACCCGCCTCGAACGTGAACCGGGTCGGCTTGCGCTCGTCGTCGACGATCTGCCCGCCAGCGGACCACACGAGCGGGGCGACGCGGATAAGCGTGGGCTCGACGCCGAGACCGTACACGGCGACCCGCGCGCTGCCGCCCTCCGACTCCGTGCCGCGCACGATCGTCCCGCTCGCGTTGCGGGTCATCGCCGTGGCGGTGGTGATCAGGTCGTTCCAGGTCCAGCCGGCCTTGGGCTCGGCGACGCCGAACTTCTGGAAGAGCGTGCGGTTGTAGTACACGACAAGGCTGGAGACGTTTTGCGGCAGGCAGAGCTGGCGCCCCTGCCACCGGAACGCCTCGACCGCCTGCGGATACAGGTCGGCGAGCTTGACCACTGTGGACTTCGCGAGCCGGTCGTCCAGTGGCTCGACGGCGTTCTTGGCCGCGAACTGGCCGTAGAAGCGGTAGTTCATGAGGAACAGGTCCGGCGGCGACCCACCAGCGATCGAGGTGGAGAGCCGGGTGATGAGGTCCTCCCGGTCGCTCGCCTCGACAAGCTGTACCCGGGCGCCGGACGACACCTTGACGTACTCGTCGACGAGCGTGCGGTACGACTCCAGCTCCTCCGGTGCGCCGAAGACCAGCAGGCGCACGGTCGGCGGGGTGTCCGCGGTCTCGGCGCCACCACACCCGGTGAGGAGGATGGCCGTGGCGAGTATCGCGGTCAGCTTGCGCATCAGGTCTCCCGATACTGGTGGACGCGGAGGTGGCGGAGGGCGTGCCGCTGCGCGAGTGCGAAGACCACGAGCGGCGGGATCGTGGTCAGCACCGCACCGGCCAGAAAGACCGGAAAGTTGGTCGGGTCCAGCGTGGACAGTGAGCGGAGGGCCAGCGGCAGCGTGAAGAGCTCGCGGTCGTAGAGGTACACGAGCGGGTCGAGGAAGTTGGACCAGGTGAGCACGAACGTCAGCGCCCCGACCGCCGCCGTCACCGGCCGCACCAGCGGCATCGCCACCCGCCACCAGGTGCGCAGCGGCGAGAGGTCCTCCAAGCGGCAGGCGTCGTAGAGGTCGGCGGGGAGCGCCCGGAACGCCAGGTAGAACACGAGCGGGTAGAGCGGCGACGTGGCCAGTAGCGCCGGCGCGATGAGTGGGGCGAGCGTGTCGGTCAGGCCGAGCGTCCGAAACAGCGCGAAGCGCGGCACCAGCAGCGCGGTGGCCGGCGCCGCCAGCGCGGCGAGCGAGGCGACCACGACCGCGGTGGTGACCCGCCGCGGCAGTTGGGTCATGGCGAACCCGGCCAGCGACGCGACGAGCACGCTGGCCGGTACCGCGATCGCGGCCACGATCGTGGAGTTGAGGCCGGCGCGCAGGAGACCACCGAGATCGACCGCTCGGCTGTACCCCTCGGTGGAGAGCGGGTCGGGGACGAGCTGCGGACCCGGCGGGGCGGCAGCCCCGGCTCGCGGAGTGACCCGGCCACCAGCATGAGCAGTGGCGGCAGGAACACCGCGACGACGGCTACCGCCCCGACGGTGCGGACTCTCATCCCTTTGGGTCAGCCAAGGTTGAGCCGCCACGCGGACAGGCCGTGGGTGGCCGCGTACAGGATCCGTTTGCCCGGCAGGACGGTCAGGCCGGCCACCTCGACGTTCGGCATGCCCGGCGCCGCCTTCGTCCAGGTCGCCGTGCCGGCCGCGTTGCGCAGCACGCCGAAGTCGGTGGACGCGTAGAGGTCGCCGCTGACGTCGTCGCGCACCAGGTCGGTGACCGGGATGTCGCCGAAGTCGTACGACCGGTCGACCCACGTGGACGTGCCCGCCACCGGGTCGAACGTGACCTCGAAGACGTGCCCCGGCGTCGCCGCGGTGTTGACGTTGTAGCCGCTGTACGAGATCCAGGCGTGGTTGCCGTTCTTCGGGTCGACGTAGATGCTGCTGACGAACCGGCCGGGCGCCGGCGCGTCGTCGTCGATCCGGGTCCAGGTCACGGCCGACGCCGGCTCGGCGTCCACGTTGGACGTCACGAACACCCGTCCGGCCGTCGTGGCGGCCCAGGCGCTCGACGTGTTGAGCGTCGTGCGCTCGATCGCCGCGACCGCGCCGCCGGCCCGGTCACCCCAGAACGGGTCGACGAGCCGGTTGGGCCCCAGCTCCGCCCAGTCGCCGCAGGTCGCCTCGAAGGTACCGGTCCAGGTGTTGCAGATCCGGTTGGCCTCCGCGAGCGTGCGGTCGCCGAGCCCGAACGTCTTGGTCCGGTACGCCGTGCGTCCCGTACCGGCGAACATCGTGCCGCTCACCTTCGGGTCGCTGATGACCGGTGAGTAGAACTGCGAGTTCGCCTGCCCGGCCAGCGGATCGGCCGTGTAGATCCAGTCCGCCGTGGCACCGTTGTTGAAGTTCACTTCGGGTGTCGTGTCGTTGTACGTGTGGAAGCGGAACTTCTTGTCGGTGACGTCGAAGCCGGACTGCCCGCCGTCGCCGATGATGGTGTTGAGCCACAGCTGGCGGTTGCCGTAGTTCTCCCAGGTGCCGTTGTCCTGCGTGCCGCCCTGTAGCAGCTCGTGGTCGTGCGGGCTCACCGACAGGCTCATAAACTGCAATGTGGACAGTCCAGCGTTGATCCCGTCCAGCTTGGCCGGGATCCGGGACAGCATCTGCCGGCACCGCTCCAGCTGGGCCGCCGTGTTCAGCGCCCGCCGCGGGTTGTCGCACCAGGCCGAGCGGTCGACGAACGTGCCGCTGGAGCGCATCACGCCGCCGTCGTTGGTCTCGAAGAACTGGAACGGGTTGCGCGGGTTGGTGACGATGTCGTGCTGGTCGGGGTGCAGTCCGTTCGGGTGCAGCTCGTCGGTGCCGTCGAAGGTCATGTCGGTACCGGTGAGGCCAGCGTCGGTGGAGAGCACCACCGCCCGCTTGTTCGCGATCGTCTCGCCGTACGAGTACGACCCACCCGCGTACACGATGTCGGGGTGGCCGTCGGGCGTGTGGACGAACACGTCGTACCAGCACTGCGCACCGCAGAGGTTGTACCAGGCGAAGCCCGGGTCGGCCACGTTGGCGCTGGTCAGGTCGGTGAAGGTGGGCGCCCCGGTGGCGACGTCGTCGCTGCGGAACAGCCGCGAGTACGGCGTGCCGGTGTTGCCCTCGTAGATGTACATGCGGGTCTTGCCGTTGGGCAGCCGGGTGACGTCCATCGCCGGGCGGCTCTGGATGATCGCCGGGTTGATCGACTCCTTGATCTGCGTCCAGGTCGCGCCCGCGTCGTTGGAGCGCCAGACCCCCCGCGCGAACGAGGAGGCGTACACGATGTTGGAGTTGGCGGGGTCGAGCTCGACGTTGCGCACACCGCGCGGCGAGCAGATCGTGCCGTTGGCGAACTCGGTCGCGCTGCCGGTGCAGTCGGCCACGTTCACCGAGCCGTTGTGCACGAGCGTGAAGGTGCGGCCGCCGTCGGTCGTCTTGTAGAGCCCCCACTTCGCCGCGCCGGGCGTGGGCCGGGTGATGCCGGTGCAGCAGACACTCGACATGCCGGTGAGCGCGGTGGTCGTGGCGATGTACAGCGTGCGGGGGTCGCCCGGCTTGACCACGATCTCGCCGATGCCCTTGCCGCCCAGCTCAGCCTTGCCCAGCGGCCCGATCCAGGAGCGCCCGCCGTTGGTCGACTTGTACAGGCCGACGCCCGCACCGCAGCCGGAGGCGCAGATGTTGGCCTCACCGGTGCCCAGCCAGATCGTGTTGCGGCTCGGGTCGTTCTTGTCGATCGTCACGGCACCCGCGGTGTTGATGTCGAGCGGTCCGGCCAGGTACGCCCAGCTCGGCTGCTTGCGCAGGATGTCGTCGGTGCGCCAGACACCGCCCCCGGCGGGCGTGATGTACGCCCGGCAGTCGCCCGGCCGGCACTTGTCGCTCACCGCGATCGAGGTGGTGCGCCCACCCGCCACGTACTCGTTGGGCACGTAGTTGAAGGAGTCGCGCAGCGGCGTGTCCGGGTACAGGGCGTGGCTCGGCCCGACCGGCTGCCACGTGCCCTTCTTGGCCTTGCCGCGCGGGAAGCCACGGTTGTGCGAGGTGGTGAACGCGCGCTTGGCTCCGTCGATCTCGCCCACCGCGATGGCCGAGTCGGGGTAGGCACGCTTAAGGTACTCGGCCGCCGCGGCCGAGCCGGGCCCTTCGAGTGCCATACCGCTGTTGCCCGGCATCGCCTGGCGGCGCCGTTCGAGATGCATGGCAAGCGCGGTCGGCGCCTCCGCCTCACCCGTCGCGGCTGCGGGTGCAGCCGGCGCACCGGCGAAGTGGAGCGCGACGAGGCCGGCCGAAACGACCAGCACGCCGACGGAAAGAGCTGCGAGAGACTGACGACGTCTTCGGGTCACGGAGGTCCCCTTCTCTGCTGCCGCCGCCGCGTAGCGAGCAGCCGAGATCGTCAGCCGTCACTGGCAGCGCTACCCAGCAATCTCCCAGAGAAAAACCAGCCGAGACAAGAATGTAGATGTAACGATCTAAATTCGCACGCACGGTGTTCTAGGCCCTCGTGTCATCAGTCGGCTAGCCGATAGTGTCCAGCGGTTCCACGGTGGATGCTCGGACGACCGGTTGGCGGCGAGGGGAGACATTGGTGGCCAGCGGCCTGCTGCGAGTCGAGTCGGAGCGCGGCGAGGGCATCGTCGTGGAGGTCGCGTACGACGAGCCCGGCTTCCAGGCGGTCTCCAGGAAGACGGGGATCGCGGAGGCGAAGAAGACGTTCGAGGAGGCTCTCGGCAAGATCCACAACGCCGCTGACCGCGCGCTCGCCGTCTTCCGCGATGGCGCGCTCGCCCCGGACAGCGTGGAGCTGGAGTTCGGTGTCCGCTTCAACTACGAGGTCGGCGCGGTGCTGGCGAAGACCGCGACGGAGGGCCACCTGACGGTGAAGCTGACCTGGAACAGGCAGCCGGCGCAGACCCAGCCGCCGGGCTGATGGGTGAGCCACGCTGGCACGCCCGGGTGGACGTGCCTGACTCGGTCGAGGGCGGTGGCTCCGGCCTGCTGATCGACGAGCGGCACGTGCTGACCTGCGCGCACGTCGTCGAGCCCCCCGACGCGGCGGTGCTCGTGTCGTTTCCGAGCGCCGCCATCGCGGACGTGCCCGCGACCGTGGTCCACCGAGGCCCGTGGCAGCCGGAGACAACGGGCTCGGGCGACTTCGCGATACTCCAGTTGGAGACCGCGCAGGCGATCACGCCGGCCCGGTTCGCTCCGTTCACGACGATCGCCACCCGGAGTCAGGAGTCGTTCTACGCGCGCGGCTTCCCGGACGGTTACTACTCCGAAGGCACCACGGCGATGCTGCGGCTCGTGCCCGGCGGCCTCGGCCCGGAGACCCGGCAGCTCAAGCCCTGGGACAGCACCTCCAAGGACCTCACTCCCGGCTTCAGCGGTGGGGCCGTCGTCCGGGAGGCCACCGACGAGGTGGTGGGCATCGTGACCGCGGCGGATCAGCACCGCCAAGGGGCGATGCTGCCGATCGAGAAGATCTGCGAGCATTGGCCGCAGCTCGCCGAGCGCATCGAGCTGGGACCGTTCGGCCCAGCGGCGTACCAGGACCTGCGGTCGATCCTGTCCACAGTCGACCTGCGGGTGCCGGGCTGGCTGCTGCCGACAGTGCTGGGCGCCCAGGATTCCACGTTCGCCCCGGACCCGCCCCGGCTCAGTACCGTGCTCGAGGTGGCGGAGTGGCTCGCCACGGAGACCAATTTTCAGGACGAGCGGGTCAAGCAGCTGCTGGCCACCCTGTTGTTGCAGGTCGCGTTCCTCCGGCCGGCCGTGGAGCACGACGCGATGGACTGGATCAAGCAGTACACCCTCGGCGGTCCGACCCCACCGAAAAGGGGGTCCGAGGCCGCGTCGGCGTCCGTGATCGTCCGGATCGCGCCGACCGCGGGCGGTGCCGCGGAGGAAGAGGCGTGCCACGTCACGATGTGGACGGTGACCGGGCCGGACGCCGAGTTCAGCGAGCCGATCATCGACGAGCGCGTGCCGACACCGCAGGTCCGTGACCTCGTCACCACCTCGCTGCCCGACGCTGTCGAGCAGGTGCCGATCGTGCACAAGGACGTCGTGGTCGAGTTCGTGCTGCCGCGCCGGTGGCTGTCCTGGCCGGTGGACGAGTGGACGGTGTACCACGGGGAGGAGGTGCTGCTCGGTGTCACCTGGCCGGTCGTCGTCCGTGACCTCGACTGGTTCGACCGGGAGGACGCCCGCGAGCTGGAGCGCCGGGCCCACGACCTGCGCGACCACGCCAAGGACCTCGCCGCCCTGATGAGCTGGAAGGATTGCGCGGCCCAGCTCGCTCCCCCGCGCGGCTTCCACGCCTGGCTGCGCGGCCGCGAGCGCCCGCTCGCGCTGGGTCTGGCCGGTCACTGGGCCCAGCAGGACCGGATCGAGTCGGCCGTGGCCGCCGGGGTCCCGGCCGTGCTGTGGCCGCGACGCTCGTGCGGCCCGGACGTGGCGGCGTGCGGGGCCGACCTCGGCGACCAGCCCGGGGAAGCGCTGTGTCCTGGCCGGATGTTCCGGCGCGACATCGTCGAGAGCCTGCGGGACATACGCGCGGAGCGGCTGCCGGGCTGGGCGCACGAGCTGCGTGGCCAAGCGGAAGAGGCCGACGACCCGGACACGCACTGTGGCGCGAAGATCTCGGTGCTGTTGGACGACCCGCGCCGCAAGTTACCCTACCAACTCGGCTTCGCGAGCTGAGGAGAGACCGTGTCCGACGTCCCCGGATGGTGGATCTACCAGGGCAGCCGCACGCCGCACGACGGGCTGGACCGCCAGCTGCCCCCGCCGCCGCCGTGGCGCAAGTTCGACCGCGAAGCCGCGCCGGTCGCCCCACACGTGCCCGGCAACGCCATGGAAGCGGCCATCGGCGACAGCTACCGGGCCGACCCGGAGACGATCGACCTGGTCAACGCCGCGCTCTACCTACGCCGGCCGCTCCTGGTCACCGGCCAGCCCGGCACCGGCAAGTCCACCCTGGCCACGGCGATCGCGCACGAGCTGAAGCTGGGCAAGGTCCTGCGGTGGAATATCACCAGCCGGACGACCCGGCAGGACGGCCTCTACCAGTACGACCCGATGGCCCGGCTGCACGCGGCCAGCCGCGGGGCGAGCGGCGACGACGAGGAGGTCGGCCAGTACGTCCGGCTCGGGCCGCTCGGCACGGCTCTGCTGCCCGGCGCCCGGCCCCGGGTGCTCCTGATCGACGAGATGGACAAGAGCGACCTCGACCTGCCGAACGACCTGCTCACGGTCTTCGAGGAGGGCGCCTTCGAGATCCCGGAGCTCGTCCGCCAGGCCGACCGGTACGCCGACGCACGGGTCATGACGGCGGACAGCAGTGAGCGGGTCGTCGTCCACAAAGGTGAGATCCGCTGCCGGGACTTTCCGGTCGTCGTCATGACCAGCAACGACGAGCGCGAGTTTCCGCCCGCGTTCCTGCGCCGCTGCGTGCCGGTGCGCCTCGAGCAGCCGGACGGTCACAAGCTCACCGAGATCGTCAACGCGCACCTGGGCGACGACCTGGCGCAGCGCAGCGCAGACCTGATCGACCAGTTTCTGAGCCGGGACGCCGTCGCGACCGACCAGCTCCTCAATGCCATCTACCTGACGAACCATGCGGCTCGGATGGGTCCCATCAACAGGCGCAAGCTCGCCGGAAAGATGATGGAACCCCTCACGCGACGACCCGATGACAGTTGAGCGCCTCGCCGACCTGATATCTCAGCTCGGCGCTGAGCCGTCGGCGAGCGACCTCGCGGAAACGCTCTGGCTGGCGTGCCACCTCGCCGAGGCGCCGCCACGCCGAGCCGCCGCTCCCCCGCCCGCATCGCCGCCGCCCGAGCCGGCACCATCGCCACCGCCCACACGGCGGCCGGCCACACCCCTTCCGCGGGTCCCACCTCCGCCGCCGCCCGAGCCGGCGCGCACCGGACTGTTCAGCCCGCCGGACGAACCAACCGGCGAGGTGGAGTCGCGCGAGATCCCGGTACCCGAGGCCGCCGCGCTGCCCGACCGGCTCGGCCTACAGCGAGCGCTGCGACCGCTGAAGCGCCGGGTGGCGGTCGGGCCCCCGACCCTCCTCGACGAGGAGCGGACCGCGCGGAACATCGCCGACCAGGGCTGGCCTGTGACAACGTGGGCGCCCAGCCGGGTCCCGCCGCTCGAACGGTGGCTGGACGCGGCGGTCGTCGTCGACGTGACCGACTCCATGGCGATCTGGCGGCGGCTCGCCCAAGGGGTCGGCGACGCACTCGCGGAGTCCGGCATCTTCCGCAACGTCTCCCGGTGGTACCTCGACGCCGCCGACCAGGGCTGGAGAGCCGTACTGTCCAGCGCGCGCGGGGTACCGCACAACCCGCGCGAGCTTGTCGACGCCACGGGACGGCGGGCCATCTTCGTGCTCAGCGACGGTGTACATCCGATGTGGCACCGGGGCGGAGCTACCGCCGTGCTGGACCTGTGGGCGCGGCACGGCCCGGTCGCGCTCCTCCAGCCGCTGCCGGAACGCCTGTGGTTCCGCACCAGCATGCGCACCGTCGCGGGCGAGCTGCGCGCCGCACGCCCCGGCTCGCCCAACACCCAGCTGCGGCTGGAGCCGTACGGCGGCCAGGAAACCCCGGACGAGAGCATGGTGCCCGTACCGGTGCTGGAGATCTCCGCGCCCTGGCTGCGGCGGTGGGCACGGGTGGTCGGTGGCGCGGTGGCACCCGCGGCGGTCACGTACGTCGGCAGCCGGACCGCGAGCAGCGGCCGTACGGCGGCACGGTCGTCGGCGACGGCGGCGCAGCGGGTACGTCACTTCCGGGCCGCGGCCTCACCGGAGGCGTTCCGGCTCGCCGGGTACATCGCCATGACCTCGCCGAGCCTGCCAGTGATCCAGCACGTCCACCGCGCGATGTTCTCGCCTGTGGAGCGGGCCCACCTGGCCGAGGTGCTCCTCAGCGGTCTGCTCTACGCGGTCGACGCACGAGCGGGGCGGTACGCGTTCGTGGACGGCGTGGAGGACCTCCTGCTCGACACGCTCACCCGTACCGAGACGATCCAGATCGGCCGCCTCCTGGAGCGGGTGTCGGCGAGCGTCGAGGCGCGGATCGACGTCGCGGCCGAGCACTTCACGGCGCTGACGCCCGGTCCCGGAGGGCAGCGGCTGGATCCGGAGAGCCAGCCGTTCGCGACCATCTCGCCGCACGGCAAGCAACGGCTGCTGCGGGCGGTACGGGCGCACCGGCCGCCCACACAGCTCACGCCGGCGACCGGCGGGACGTCCTCCAACGGTCGGCAGGGGAAGACCGAGGCGCCGCGGCCCGACCACCCACCACAGGTCGCCGACCTGCTCAGCCCGGCTGCTCGTACCGTCCGCTTCACCGGGCGCGAGCGGGAGCTGCTAACCCTCGAGGCATGGTGCGCCGGGGAAACGCCGAGCCTGCTGCTCGCGGGCGGCGCCGGTACCGGCAAGACCCGGCTCGCTCTGGAGCTGGCCGCCCGGATGGGCGCCGCCGGATGGGTAACCCACTTCGTCGAGGGTGACGCCGACCCCGCCGCCGGCTGGCCGCCGCAGTCGGGGCGCGCCACGCTGCTCGTCCTGGACCGGGCCGACGCCCACCCGGACGCGGTCGCCGCCCTGCTGGCGCGCCCGCCGGCCGGGGCGGGACCGCAGCGCCTGATGCTCGTCAGCCGGTCGACCGGCGTGTGGTGGCGGGACGCGCAGCAGCGCGACCGGCACGGATGGCTGCGCGGCGCCAACGTACAGGAGCTGGGCCCTCTCGCGTCCAACCCGGCGAGCCGGCGGGAGGCGTTCACGGGGCGGCACAGGACCTCGCCGCCGCCCTGGACGCGATGGCGGACACAGTGGAGGGTCCGGGGCCGGGTGGCTGGGGAGCGGTCGCCGCCGCCATCACGCCACCCGGCCTCGTCGAGCCCCGCTTCGGCCAGCCGCTGGACCTCCAGATGATGGCTCTGGCGCTGCTGGTCCGCCGCTCCCCGGCAGCGGCGCCAGGAGGATCGAGGCGGCGGTGCTGGGATCGCTCTTTGGTCGCGAGCGCCGGTACTGGGAGCGGACCGCCGTCGCGGCACAGATCTCCTACACATCGCCGGCGGTCCTGGACGAGGCCGTGGCGGTAGCCGCCCTCTACGGGGCGAAAGCCGCCGAGGAGGCGCACAACGTTATCCGCCGCCTGATGCACCTCGACGGGCGTGACGGCGGTATCGCCCGGCGGCTGTCCGGCTGGCTGCGCGAGCAGTACCCCGGCGGGTCCAACCGCTACTGGGGCAGGCTGGCTCCCGTCGCGCTCCGCGAACGGATCGTGGTGAACGCCGTCGCGGTCAACCCGACCATGGTCAGCGCCATCCTGCCGCACGTGACGACCGACCAGGCCCGCCGCGCCCTCCCGCTCCTGGTCCGCGCCTGCGCCCGGCACCCGGACCTCGCGGCGCCACTCTGGACGGCGGCGCTCCACACGCAACAGCTCATCACGCTGCTGCTGGACACGATGGCGGCGACGCCGTCCGGGGTGCCGGACGCGCTGACCGACGAGATCCGCGCCGCCCTGATCAGGCCGCAGACCCCGGTCGACACGGCCCGGTTCATCGCCGACCGCATCCGCGACCAGTCGGGCCTTTTCGCCGGGCAGGGCCCAGCCGTGGCAGGGCAGCTCGTCAACGGCTACCGCCGGCTGGCCGCCGATCGGCGTGAGTACCGTCCCGCGCTGGCCGAGGCGCTGCGCCACCTCGTCGCGAGCCAGGTTGCCGAGGACCAGTACAGCGCCGCGCTCGACACGGTCAGCGAGGAGGTCGACCTGCGCCGCGCGCTGGCGGAGGCGGCCCCGGCCGACGCGACGGAGGTGTTCGAAGGGCTGAACGCGGCGCTGTTCACACAGGCTGACCTGCTGGACCGGGAGGGCCGGCCGGTGCACGCGCTCGCCGCCGTGGCGGCCGCGGTCGACGGGTACGAGAGGCTCGGCGCGGCGAACGACAGCGGGTTGCGGGAGCGGTTCGCCGCGGCCCTGTCGCTGCACGGCCGCCTCCTCGACGAGACCGGCCGCCCGGAGGAGGCGCTCACCTCGACGGCGGCGGCCGCCGCGCAGTACCGGCTGCTCGCGGAGGACGAGCCGGAGCGCCACCTCGGGTCGCTCGCGTCCGCCCTCACCGAGCTCTCGTCGCTGTATCGCGGCCTTGGCCAGCACCGGCCCGCGCTGGAGGCCAGCACGGAGGCCGTCGACCTGCTCCGGCGTAGGGGGGACCCGGACGGCTTCGAGCTGGCCGCGGCCCTCCAGCGCCAGGCGACGGACCTCGGTGACCAGGGCTCGCACCAGGCGGCGCTGGACCGGATCGCCGAAGCGATCGGCATCTACGAGCGCGCGTCCACGGACCAGTCCCTCGCCGGTATGGCCGCCGCCTACCACGCGCGGGCGACGCATCTCAGCGATCTCGACCGTGCCGACGAGGCACTCGACGCGCTCGACGACGCCGTGACCGCCTACCGCGTGCTCGCGGCCCGCTCGCCGGCCGAATATCGGGAGGTGCTCGCCATCGCGCTGACCCACCAGGCCGCGCAGCTCGACGACCTGGGACGCCGCCACGACGCGGTGAACGACCTGGCCGCCGCGACCGACATCTACCAGTCCGTGGTGACGGAAAACCCGCTGGACCTCGCGGCGCAGCGCCGATTGGGTGCCTACAAGATCGAGCTGGGACGCATGTGGGCCGCCCTCGGCGACACGCAACGCGCCGCCCGCCTCCACCGCGACGGCGAGCTGCTCATCCAGCACGCCACAGAGACCGAGGAGTCCGGCGGCACGGCGACCGGCTAGAGCTCTTTGACGGTCGAGATGAATATAATTCCCCGGTCCGCGCCAGTCGCAGACCGTATGCTCCCGCGGGCACCGCGCAGGTCGGCGGCTCGCTGGCGCTCGCCGAAATCCCCGACCCGCGCTGCCAGGTCCGCGCTTCAAGCCCAACCCGACTCGGGCTGGCGCATACGAGAGATCGTGGTATCCAACTGCCTCTCCAGAGCCTGTCGCAAAATTGCCCAACTACAGCGTGTGTCGAGAAAAACACGGCTGTGTCCGCCGCTGGCCGCCGAACGGCGGCCGGCGAGGGTCAACGAGACCCTCATTTCAAGCGAATCTGGCGATTCTGCGACAGGCTCTCCAGGGGCAACTAAGTACCACGATCTGCCAGACAGCGGGCCGCCGTAGCGTCGATCAAGGCAAACCGAGCGCCCTTGGGCGTGCCTCTGCTGTGGATGGCCCCCGCCCAACCGCCGAGCTAGGTCAAAGGTTGGGCTTGGAGCGCGGACCCGGCAGCGAAGGTCGTGGTCGGCCGACCTGGGGTGAGCTTGCCCCACCGCGAAGGGCGAGGCCGCGGAAGCGACGGTCCGGACCACCACGGACATCGCGGTAGCTCGATTCCTAGGCGGCCGATCGATGCCGTGGCCGCGGATTTCCTTGATCGACGCAAGCAGCACGGTGTCGCGTCGCGTCCGTGGCGAGAAGTTACCCTTCCAGGGGCGATTCTTCGCCACGGACAAGCAGAGCACCCACCGACCAAGGGAAACAAGCGGTCAGATTTGCCAGCTCTATGCATCGCGCGCCAGGTGGGCCTAGGCCTCACTGCCGGCCCGGGGTTTGGTCGTGTACCGCGGAGGGTGAGGCCGCGGGAGCGACGGTCCGGACCACGACGGACGTCGCGGTAGCCCAAATCTTTCACCAGGCGACAAGCCCGCACCCACCACTGTAGACGGACCCCGATCGCCCTGCATCCAAAGCTTTTCAGAAGGGCCAGACGTCTTCCGCCCACTGGTCCACGCTTCGCAGCCCGTCGAAGAGGTCGGCGGCGGCGCCCGTGGCGACGGCGAGTGCCACCACCGCGGTGGCCAGGCCGACGAAGACCACGAGCACAAGAAGCCGGGCCGCTAGGTACGCCGGCGGCAGCGGCTCCGAGCCGGCGTCGTCGTCCGGCTCGCTCACAGCGCGACGCCTTCCCGGGCGAGCAGCCAGCGTAGCGGCGCCGCCACCTCGCTCTCGTCGGTCGTGGCGGCCCGGCCGAGGAAGTACCGGACCGTGCGGAAGTCCCGCTCGGCGGAGAGCACCAGGTTGTCGAGCCCCTGGGCCCGCAGCCAGTCCCGTATCGACCGGGAGTTTGGCTCCAGGTCCTGGCCGGCCGGGAGCATCGCCACAAGGTCGCCCTTGGTCAGCACGAACGCCAGGCGCTGACCGCCTGTTTCTACACCACGCCGCTGAAGCGCGGTCACCAGCGCCTGGTACGAGTCCTCCGGGTCGTGGCTCGCGATCCGGTCTCCCGTGGTCAGATGTCCGGGCGCGGTCGCATGCTGTGCGCGTACCTGCGTGATCGAGCACGCGTCGAGGACGAAGAGCAGGCCAGCGGCCACGTCGAAGTAGTGATAGCGGCTGTTCCGCGCCGGATCGACGAGGGCGGCGCCCGGCGCGTCGAAGATGTGCACGAGCGTGGGCCGCCGCCAGCGTTTGATCCGGAGCGTTGTCGCGCGGGCCGAGCCGACTCCCGGGGTGCCGCCGTTTCCGGTCACATGGTCGACCGTCGCGCCGCCCTTCGACATCGTGAGGTCGCGCACCGCGGCCTCGACGAGTCGTGTCTTGCCCGCGCCGGCGGCACCGAACACGCCGATCCGCAGCTCGGTGGCCCAACCCGCGCCGTCCGGCAGCGGAGCGTCGCACTTGGGACAGCGCGCCCTGAGGGTACGGCCGGCGCGGATCCGGCTCGCGGGCAGCCGCGTGTCACAGCCGCAGCGCCGGTACACGACGCCCAACCGGCCCGGCCGCAGGTCGCGGTGCCGGTCGGACTGCCTGGGCAGCGTGGCGTCGTGCTCGTTCGGGCATTGGTACACGGGCAGCTCGGCGGGGAAGAAGCAGTGGGCGCAACAGGGGGTGCTGCGCTTCGCCCACCGCCACCACCGCTCCGCGGCCCGCTGGACGGCGATCGCCAGCCAGCCCAGCGCCCAGGCGAACGCTGTGACGAACGCGCCGCCGGCCAGCAGCAGGACCAGGGCGAACAACCCACCTAGCGTCAGCCCGACCAGAAAACCGCCGGGAATGGCGAGCACCGGCAGGCCGAGGAGCGCGACAAGCGGCCGGTCCACATGGTCTGCACCGCCGTCGCGAGACCGGTAGACGAGCTGGTGCGGCAGCCGCAGTGGCGGTATCCGCCGCCATGCCGCGCGCCACAGCCAGAGGGTGTCCCCGTTGGCGCGGTTCATGATGGCGAACAGGTCCAGCCACACCTGGTGGACGAAGTACTGCGGCCAGGCGAAGTCGTGCAGGTCGCGGCGGGACTGGCCGGGACGGGGGCCGAGATACCCGTCCGCCGGTCGTTGCAGCGGCGAGGACGCGTGGCTGGCCAGCACCAACCAGGCATGAAATGTGACCAGCAACAGTCCGGCGGCGAGGCCGAAGACGAACGCCCATCCGGTGTAGGGGATCGCGATGAGGAACGTCAGGAAGAGGTAGAGGACGCAGAACGCGATGAAGGCGAGCGCGAATAGGGCCCCTTGCATCAGCGCAGGGGCCTCGGGACCAGGCGCCGCCAGCCGCGCGCCCGCCGGGTGTTGCGGACCAGTTCCCGCCACAGGGCCATCCACTGTGGACCCAGCAGGTCGACCTGGGCCTTCGCCTCCTCCAGGCGCCCGTCCGAACAGCGCGCCACCCAGGTGGTGACCACGGCGCGCAGCTCCTCCCGGGACCGATCGTCCACCTCCTTCGCCATGTCGGGGCCGATCTGGCGTGGATGGATCAGCACGAACGCGATGACGACGTGCGGAATCTGCGGGTTCTTCCGCAACTTCGGATAGAGCTGCTGCGCGAACCGGCCGGTCAGTATCGGTGCGGCGCTCAGCACCGCATACGCGGCGGCGGCCACGCTGGTCTCCAGCAACCGCTCGATGGTCGGCTCCGCGCGCGCCGCGATGGCATCCATGCCGATCCGGGGCATGGTCAGCGTGATTTCCACGTAGTCAGGATTCTGCCGGGCGAGCTCGTTCAACACCCAGTCGAGACCCAGCCCGCCGACAAGCATGTGCT
Organism: Phytohabitans flavus; assembly: GCF_011764545.1. Classification (GTDB taxonomy): domain Bacteria; phylum Actinomycetota; class Actinomycetes; order Mycobacteriales; family Micromonosporaceae; genus Phytohabitans; species Phytohabitans flavus. Next base: position 5,370,810 of record NZ_AP022870.1, read on the forward strand.
CCATGTTCGTCTCGGGCACCCACAGCCGGCGCCCGGTGAGCAGCCGCGCGACCGCCATGTCCTCGTCGCCGGGGCGCATCCCGTCCAGCAGCCGGCGGCCCAACGAGGCGAACACCATGCTGTCCAGCGCCAGACCGGGCGGGGCCAGCTCGGCCAGCACCTCCGCCTCCGGCAACGTGGGCGGCGTGCTCAGCCAGAGCCCAGCCGCAGCACGGTGCAGCGCGGCGGCGACGTCAGGGGCGCGCATCGCCGACTCCAGGCACTCGCGGACGAGCTCGAGCCGGTATGGCACCGCCAGATGCCGCATCGCGGCCGAGACGGCGGCCGCGTCAAGGCTGTTTTCGACCCGCATCGGATGGCGCAGCAGCACCTGCCACCAGGTGTCGCCCAGCTCGTGCACACGCTCCGGGTCGGCGGCCAGCCGGCGTTCGAGCTCGCCCCGGAGCAGCCCTTCGATCTCCGCCCGGCAGGGCCAGAGCTCCGACCGGTAGCCACGCTCGGGGTGCTCGGCCCAGTCCGCCACGAAGCGCCGGACGGCCGGCTCCACGGCGGCCACCGGTACGGGCAACCCGAAGCGCCCGGCCACGCGCAGTACCGCCTCGAACTCCGCCGCGCGGGCCGACCGCAGGGCCTCGGCGATCTTGTCGGCGGCCTCCTTCGCCTCCGGCGCCCCCAGCCGCCGGCAAGCGGCGGCGGGATCCTGCCAGACCCCACCCCGCCGGTGGTGCGCGCCAACTCCAGCTCCGCGGCGAGCAGCGAGAGCCGTACCCGCGCCGCCTGCTCGGTGAACCCGCCGCGGCGGGTCGCCTCGTCGAGCACGAAGAGCGTCGCCGGCGGCCAGTCGGCCGCGGTCTCCACGAAGAGGTCGAGCATCGGTCCGCCGTACACGCCGACGAGCGACTGCGGCCCGTCGCGCAGCCACGAGGCGACGACCTGCGCGCCCGCGCGGGTCGGCTTGCGCCGCAGCACCGCGGTCACCGCCACCGTCGCCGCCGCCTCGTCGGGCAGCCGGGTCGCCGCCGTGACCTCCACGGCGTCGACCACGTCGTACGGGTCTTCGGCGAGGAAGAGGGCCACCCAGCGGCGCGCGGGCGCGGTGGAGTCCACCTCGCTCCAGACGTGCCGCACGAGATCGAACACCGTGTACCCGTGATCGTTGTCGACCGCCGCCTCGGAGACGCCCCAGTCCGGGTGCACGGCGAGCACCTGCTGGTCGGCGTAGGCCGGGTTCGCGGTAAAGATTTTGAAGCCGACCCTGAGCGCGGACCGCTGCGGCATCAGCAGCGTCGCAGCGGTGAGCCAGCGGAGCACGAGGACGGGATCGCGGGCCACGAAGAGTATCCGCCGCGCCTTCGCCTTGCCCGATGCCAGCCGCTGGAGCGCGGACAGCAGCGCGCGGAGCAGGTCGGCGCCCTTGTCCTGGGACCGTACGAACTCCTGCGCCCGCACCGCGTCGAACGGGCCCGGCTCCCACCCGGCATCAAGGGTCGGGCAGGTGGTGCTCTCCGCCGGCTGGGTACGCCAGAACGGTGCCTGGAACATCTGTGCCGGGCGGACCAGCCCGTACGCGGCCGGCTCGCGGGTGACGATCGAATGGGTGAGCTGGTTTCCCTCCCGGCTGCCGTTGGTCTCCTTGCCGAGGTAGACGCCGGCCGAGGTGGCGAACACTCCTTTGTGGATGTGGGCGAGGGAGGGCGGGTAGTCCTCGACCGGGCGGCGCTCCCGCATCCAGCGGCCGGGCGGCTCGTAGAGCAGGCTCTTGCGGACGATGTCCATGGACTCGCCGTCGACGCCGGGCGACCGTGCCTGGAACTGGAAGCCGGCGGTGCCCTGAAGCCCTTGTCCGGGCCGGCAGTCGGTGTAGATGAGGGTCTCGAACTGGCCTGTCACCGGGGGTCCTTCGTCGGCACGACGCCGAACTTGGCCAGCAGCCAGACAAGTGGCTCGTCGACCCGGAAGGGCTGGACACCGTGCTCGTCCTCAAGAGTGGCGGTGTCGTAGTTCGGCGGGGCGCCGAGGGCGGAGACGAAGAAGTAGCGAAAGTCCTCGTAGCTGTACTTCAGGTGGATGTCGATGTCGTCGCCACGCCAGTTGCTGAGCAGCTCGCCAACCCGCTTGTGCGTATCCTGGCCGAGCCGCTCGTCGTAGTACGGCGTCGCCTCCGGCGGCTGGCGCAGCGGGTGGTCGCTGCCGAGCGCGCTGAAGAACGCGTCCATCTTGGCGAGCACCACAGCCACCGGGATCTTGATCCGCCCGCCGCCCGGGATGCCGTGGGCGGACCGCAGATTTTCCGTCACGCGGTGCACAACGTCCACGGTCGACTCCTGGGACATGATCGCCGACCCGGGCAGGTTGAGGCGGTCCCGCGCGGCAGGCAGCATGAACGGGTCGAGCAGCACGATGAGCGCGTCCGCGGCCCCGATGTACTCCAGGTCGTGGGTACTGGGCTGGCTGCTCAACGTCTCACCGGCCGTGTCGTAGAACGACAGGAAGCTCGTCCGGTACGTAGGCTTGCGGGCGAACCTGGGGTGCTCCCTACGCCACTGGAAGACCAGCGGTAGACGGTGTCCGTTCTCCGCTGGCGGTGTGGTGGGGAAGAGCTGCCGCTCGGTGAAGAGTCGCTCGACGTTCTGGTCGAGCCACTGCCTTGGCGACTGGGAGCCGGCCTGACTGTCACCGCTCATGCGCACGTCGGCCTCGAACCGCCGGCGCAGCCCCGCGTTGAGCTCGCGCGCCAGCACGGTCAGGTAGACCGTCTTGCCCGTGCCCTTGGCGCCGACCATCGCGATCAGCCGGCTGTTACCGCCGAAATTCGCCGAGAGCGGGGTGTGGCAGTGCGGGCAGGCGCGCACACCCGTCTCGCCCCCGCAGTCGGGGCACTCGGCCTTGCGCTGGTGGTAAAGCTGCTGCCCGCGCGGCGGCGGGAACACCGGAAGCATCGGCTCCGAGAACCCGGTCGCGTGGGCCCGGACCGCGTCGTGCTCGGGCTTGCATCTATCTCCGTTCCGGCCGCCCTTGCCCAGGCATTGGAAAGCGAGCTCGGAACTTCTCACGCGCTTGTAGCAGAACGGGCAGCCCGGAGTATGCATCAGGTCACCTTCATCGTCTCGACCGGAGGGTCGGTCAATGTGTGCGGAAGGTCCGTCGTGACAAAGCATCGCAGCCAGTACGGGCGCTGGCGATGCACCTCCTGCGGTATCACCACCTCGATCACCCGCGGCTCGCCAGCGGTGAGCGCCAGCGCGGTGAACGAGCCGACCACGGACCCGTCTTCCGCCGTCTCGGGCCGGTCGCGGCCCGCCGCCACAACGACGAGGTCGAGAGCTGGACAGTCCACGTCGGACTCGATCGAGACCGTGAAGTGGCGGGGACGCCACCGGGGCTGGACCGGGCGACCGTGTAGCCGATCCGAGCCGGGCGGGGATCGAGCGCCACCGCGCGGACCGGCGAGATCACCTCTGCACCCGCCACGAGGCTGATCGCCGAAACCCGCGCCACACCGCCGGCGCGATCCACCGGCAGCCGCAGGCCGTAGTCCTCCGTGTACTCGGTGCGGCTGATCCGGTGGCTCGCCGCGATGCCGTCCGCCGATGTCCACTCCACCTCGGCGAGCGTGGCGTCCTCCGGCCAGACCCAGGTCAGGAAGGCCCGGTCGCCGAGCCACTCGACCTCGAGCTGGCGGACCGGCTCGGCGACGCCATGCCCTACGAGACGCCCGACCGTCGCCCGCCCGTCCACTATCAGGAACGGCACGTAGACGTGGTAGCCAGCCGGCAGCTCCGCCTCCAGCGTGGACCGTCCACCGGCGAGGCCCGCGACGCCGGACAGCTCGGACCCGAATCTCTCGATCTCATCCGCGCCGACCACGGTGCCGCTGCTCCACGGCGGCGACTCGGTCGACCACCGCACCCGCACCTCGCCGCCGGTCACGGTCAGCCATGAGCACCGGACCCGGCAATGCCGTCCGCTGGCCGACACGAGGCCGATCGCCAGCTCGACGACGCCGGTGGGTACGGCAGTGTCCGGCGTGGACGGTTCAGCCTCGGGTGCCCGCCGGGGACGTACGGTACGACCGCGTGCCGGCGCTGGGGCCCTCGTCGCGATCCGGCGGTCCAGCTGGGCTCGGACGATGTCCCGTGCCTCGGCACGCCACCGCTCCGCCAACGGCTGTGCCTCGATTGGCGGGCTTGTCGGTGCCTTGCGCGGCGTAGGTGGCCCCGGCCGGTGAGTCGGTGGTGCCTCGGGCCGGCCCGCGGCGGTGCCAGGGCGTGCCTGCTCCCGCCACCAGGCCGGATCGTGCATCGCCTCACCGGCTGTGCGCTGAAGCTGCTCGTCGGCGGCGAGCAGGAGCCGGCAGACCTGCGCCCGGCTGTCCGGCCCGCTCGCACGGCGGCGCCAGTACGCGCGCACAGTGGACAGATGCGCGGCGATCTGGGCCGAGCCGAGACCGGGCTCCATGGCGTATCGGGCCCAGAGGTCACCGGCCGGAAGTCGCCCGTGCGCGCCCCGCAGGGCTGTAATCACGTCCCGGTCGTACCGAGCCGCGTCAAACGCCATGGCGTCAGGCGCGAACGGGACCGGCGGCCGCTGACGGCGAGGGGGACGTCAGTGCACTATTCATGACGGACTCCGGAGGGGCCGATGTGGTGGTGCTTGTGGCACGCACACCATCACACCCGCACGATCCAGCGCAAGCAAATGTCCATTCACTGACGGTTACCCGGCTGGAACCGTCCTGAATGGCGGGCGGACGACCGCTCAGACGTTGAAGCCGAGCGCCCTCAGCTGGTCCCGGCCCTCGTCCGTGATCTTGTCCGGGCCCCACGGCGGGAGCCAGACCCAGTTGATGCGGAAGTCCTTGACGAGGCCGCCGCCCGGGCCACCGGTCAGCGCGGAGCGGGTCTGGTCCTCGATCACGTCGGTCAGCGGGCAGGCCGCGGACGTCAGGGTCATGTCGAGGGTGGCGACGTTTTCGTCGTCGATGTGGATGCCATACACCAAACCGAGGTCGACCACGTTGATCCCCAGCTCGGGGTCGACGACGTCCTTCATCGCTTCTTCGACGTCGGCGACCGCGCTGCTTGTCACGTCGCTCATGCCTTAACCTCCGAACCGGACGGGGAAGCCCCCGCCACACCGGCGCGCACCGCCGCGTCCTTGAACGCCATCCACGGTAACAACGCACACTTCACGCGGGCCGGGTAGCGGGCGACGCCGGCGAAGGCGATGCCATCCCCCAGAAGCTCCTCGTCGGGCGTGACCTGGCCACGGCCGCCCATCAGCTCGACGAAGCCGTCCATGATTTCGAACGCGTGCCCGGCATCCTGGCCGCGCAGCAGCTCGTGCAGCACGCTCGCCGAGGCCTGGCTGATCGAGCAGCCCATGCCGTCGTACGAGATGTCGGAGAGCACATCACCCTCGGCCTTCACCCGGATGGTGACTTCGTCCCGCAGGTGGGGTTGACGTGGTGCGCCTCGCCCGAGAAAGGCTCCCGCAGGCCGCGGCCGTGCGGGTGCTTGTAGTGGTCCAGGATGATCTCCTGGTACAACTGCTCGAACTCCATCAGCCGAAAACCTTCCGCACCTGATCGAGGCCGCGCACGAGCGCGTCGACCTCGCCAGGGGTCGTGTAGAGGTAGAACGATGCCCGGGTCATCGCCGGCACCCCGTACCGCACGCAGAGCGGGCGGGCGCAGTGGTGGCCAACCCTCACCTCAACGCCGAATGAGTCGAGGATCTGCCCGACGTCGTGGGGATGAATCCCGTCGAGCGCGAACGAAATCGTGCCGCCCCGGCCCACCGGCGTCGTGGGGCCGAAGATGCGCAGGCCGGGCACGGTGGTGAGGGCGTCCAGGGCGTACGCCGCCAGCTCCTTCTCGTGCCAGCGGATGGCCTCCATACCGATGCCGGTGAGGTAGTCGACAGCGGCACCCAGCCCCACGGCCTCGGCGATCGGCGGGGTACCCGCCTCGAACCGGGCCGGCGGCGCGGCGAACGTCGACCTCTCCATCGAGACCGTCTCGATCATCGAACCACCGCCGAGCACGGGCGGCATCTGCTCCAGCAGCTCGTACCGCCCCCACAGCACGCCGATGCCGGTCGGCCCGCACATCTTGTGCCCGGTGAACGCCAGGAAGTCGGCGTCGAGGTCGGCCACGTCGACCGGGATGTGCGGCGCGGCCTGGGACGCGTCGAGCAGTACCAGCGCGCCGACCTCGTGCGCCCGGGTGGTGATGGCCGAGGTGGGGTTGATGGTGCCGAGCACGTTGGAGACCAGCGCGTACGACACGAGCTTGGTGCGCTCGTTGACCAGCTCGTCGAGGTTTTCCAGGTCGAGGCGGCCGGCGTCGGTCACCCGGAACCACCGCAGCGTCGCGCCGGTGCGCTCGCAGAGCAGCTGCCACGGAACGATGTTGGAGTGGTGCTCCATCTCGGTGATGACGATCTCGTCGCCGGGGCCGAGCGCGAGGCGCGAACCGGCCGGCGAGTTCGAGATCGCGTACGCCACCAGGTTGATCGCCTCGGTGGCGTTCTTGACGAAGACGATCTCCTCGGGGCGGGCGGCGTTGACGAAGCGGGCGACCTTGTCGCGGGCCCCCTCGTACGCCTCCGTCGCCTCGGTGCCCACCTGGTGCACCGAGCGGGCCACGTTGCCGTTGTGCCGCTCGAAGTGCTCCCGCATCGCGTCGATTACCTGGCGCGGCTTCTGCGACGTGTTGCCGCTGTCCAGGTACACCATCGGGTGGCCGTTGACCTCCCGACCCAGGATCGGGAAGTCGGCACGCACCTTCTCCACGTCGAAGCGCGGCACGTCGCCGTACTGCGGCATGCCCTCCGGGATCGTGATCGTCGTCATCGGTTAACCCCTCAGGCGGTGGCCGGTCCGGCCCCTGCCAGGTAACGCTCATAGCCTTCGGCTTCGAGCTTTTCGGCGAGCTCCGGGCCGCCCTCCTCGACGATCCGCCCGGCCACGAAGACGTGGACGAAGTCGGGCTGGATGTACCGGAGGATGCGGGTGTAGTGGGTGATCAGCAGCAAGCCGGTCTCGCCGGTGGCGCGGACCCGGTTGACGCCCTCGCTCACCACGCGCAGCGCGTCGATGTCGAGGCCGGAGTCGGTCTCGTCGAGCACCGCCACCTTCGGCTTGAGCAGCTCCAGCTGGACGATCTCGTGGCGCTTCTTCTCACCGCCGGAGAAGCCCTCGTTGACGTTGCGCTGGGCGAACGCCGGGTCCATCTGGAGCCGCTCCATCGCGCCGCGCAGCTCGCCGGCCCAGGTGCGCAGCTTCGGCGCCTCGCCGTCGACCGCGGTCTTGGCGGTGCGCAGGAAGTTGGCCACCGAGACGCCCGGGACCTCCACCGGGTACTGCATCGCGAGGAAGAGCCCGGCGCGGGCCCGCTCGTCGACGGTCATGGACAGTACGTCGGCGCCGTCGAGCGTGACCGAGCCGTTGGTGACCTCGTACTTGGGGTGGCCGGCGATCGAGTACGCCAGCGTGGACTTGCCCGAGCCATTCGGCCCCATGATCGCGTGCGTCTCGCCCGCCCGCACGGTCAGGTTGACCCCGGCGAGGATCGGCTTGAGCTCACCCTCGGGCAGCTTGACCGACACCTGTAGGTCGCGGATCTCCAAGGTGCTCATGACGGCTGTACTCCATTGCTAGGCGTGAGCGAAATGTAGACGTCGCCGTCGCGGACCTCGACGGGGAAGACCGGTACGGGCTCGGTGGCCGGCAGGCCGGTGGGCTCGCCGGTACGCAGGTCGAAGCGGGAGCCGTGCAGCCAGCACTCGAGCGTGCAGCCGTCGACCTCGCCCTCCGACAGCGGCACCTCGGCGTGCGAGCACACGTCGTGTACCGCGTAGAAGTTGTCGTCCTCCGCGTGCACCACGGCGATCTCGGTGCCGTCGACGTCGGCGCTCAGGACGGTGCCCTTGGGGATGTCGTCCGCGGAGCAGACCCGGATCATGCGCCCGCCTTCGCCAACCGGTCCTCGATCGACGCGCCGAGCCGCTCGCGCAGCTCCTCGACCGGGATCTTGTTGATCAGCTCCGCGAAGAAGCCGCGCACGACGAGCTTGCGCGCCTCGCCCTCCGGGATACCCGGGCCATCAGGTAAAAGAGCTGCTCGTCATCGAAGCGGCCGGTCGCGCTCGCGTGGCCGGCGCCGGCGACCTCGCCGGTCTCGATCTCCAGATTGGGTACGGAGTCGGCCCGCGCGCCGTCGGTGAGGACGAGGTTGCGATTGATCTCGTACGTATCGGTGCCGGTCGCCTGGACCTGGATCAGCACGTCGCCGACCCACACGGTGTGCGCGCCCTCGCCCTGGAGCGCCCCTCGGTACCCCACGTAGCTGCGGCAGTCGGGCACGCTGTGATCGACAAGCTGGCGGTGCTCGAGGTGCTGGCCCGCGGGAGCCCGCTTGCGGGATCCGCCGGCAGCTCAGTCGCGAAGTACAGCCCGTAGAGCTCGGCCTCGCCGCCCCGCCCGGTGTACTCGACGCTGGTGAACTGCCGCACCAGGTCGCCGCCGAGCGTCACCTGGATGTGCGTGACGCGCGCGTCGCGGCCCAGCCGGAAGCGGATGTGCTGCGCCTGCACCGCGTCGGCCGCCCAGTCGGCGAGCGTGACGAGCGTGAGCTTGGCGCCGTCGGCGACCGCGACCTCGACGTTGTCGGCGAGCGTGACCGAACCGGTCTGCTCCAGCACGATCGTGGCCTCGGCGAACCGCCCGACCTCCAGGAACGTGTGCCCGAAGCTCGGCGTCTCCGCGCCGGTGCCGGCCAGCGTGAGCACCGCCGCCTGCTCCAGCACCGTCTCGGGCTCCACCGAGATCAGCGACGCTGCCGCGCTGCGGCCATACGCCAAGGCGCTGATCCGGTCGAACGGCGTGAGCACGCTGCCCACCCGAGGGTCACTCTTGTCCAGGGCGGACACTGCGACGCCGGCCGGCAGCTCGCGGTACCCGATGGTGGGAGCGGAACCACCGACCAGCTCGCCGGTCAGGCCGCGGAGGCGCTTGAGTGGCGTGAAGCGCCACTCCTCCTCGAGACCGGTGAGATTGGGAAAGTCGGCGACATCATACGACCGCAGCGCCTGGGACTTCGTCTTGGGAGGCGGTGCGGCGAGGGTGTCGGTCATTTAACCGACGGCTCCTTCCATCTGAAGTTCGATGAGGCGGTTGAGCTCCAGCGCGTACTCCATCGGGAGCTCCTTGGCGATCGGCTCGATGAAGCCGCGCACGATCATCGCCATCGCCTCGTCCTCGCTCAGGCCCCGGCTCATCAGGTAGAAGAGCTGGTCCTCGCTGACCTTGGAGACGGTCGCCTCGTGGCCCATCGCGACGTCGTCCTCGCGGATGTCCACGTACGGGTACGTGTCGGACCGCGAGATCGTGTCGACGAGCAGCGCGTCGCACTTCACCGTGCTCTTGCTGTGGTGCGAGCCCTCGAGCACCTGGACCAGGCCCCGGTACGAGGTGCGGCCGCCGCCCCGCGCGATCGACTTGCTGATGATGGTGGAGGAAGTGTTGGGCGCCGCGTGCACCATCTTGGCGCCGGCGTCCTGGTGCTGACCCTCGCCGGCCATCGCGACCGAGAGCACCTCGCCCTTGGCGTGGTCGCCGGTCATGTACACGGCGGGGTACTTCATCGTGACCTTGGAGCCGATGTTGCCGTCGATCCACTCCATGGTCGCGCCCTCGTGCGCCACCGCGCGCTTGGTGACCAGGTTGTAGACGTTGTTCGACCAGTTCTGGATCGTCGTGTACCGGCAGCGCGCGTTCTTCTTGACCACGATCTCGACGACCGCGCTGTGCAGCGAGTCGGAGGAGTAGATCGGCGCGGTGCAGCCCTCGACGTAGTGCACATACGCACCCTCGTCGACGATGATCAGCGTCCGCTCGAACTGGCCCATGTTTTCCGTGTTGATCCGGAAGTAGGCCTGGAGCGGGATCTCCACCTGCACGCCCTTCGGCACGTAGATGAACGAGCCACCGGACCACACAGAGGTGTTCAGCGCGGCGAACTTGTTGTCGCCGACCGGGATCACCGTGCCGAAGTACTCCTTGAAGAGGTCCTCGTGCTCCTTGAGCGCGGTGTCGGTGTCGAGGAAGACGACGCCCTGCTCCTCAAGGTCCTCGCGGATCTTGTGGTAGACCACCTCGGACTCGTACTGCGCGGCGACACCGGCCACGAGGCGCTGCTTCTCCGCCTCGGGGATGCCCAGCTTGTCGTACGTGTTCTTGATGTCGGCGGGCAGGTCGTCCCAGGTCGCGGCCTGCTTCTCGGTCGAACGCACGAAGTACTTGATGTTGTCGAAGTCGATGCCGGTGAGGTCGGCACCCCAGGCGGGCATCGGCTTGCGGCCGAACAGCCGCAGGCCCTTGAGCCGCAGGTCGAGCATCCACTCCGGCTCGTTCTTCTTCGCCGAGATGTCGCGGACGACCGCCTCGTTGAGACCCGCTGGGCGGCGGAACCGGCGACGTCTGAGTCGGCCCAGCCGTACTCGTAGTTGCCGAGGACGGCAAGCTGCTCCGCTTGGGTCATCTGCTCGGTCATCTATTCGGTCCTCACCGTGGTTGGTTGGGCCGGGATGTGCGTGGTGCACACCCCATCCCCGTGCGCGATGGTGGCTAGGCGCTGCACGTGGCTGCCGATCAGGCGGGAGATCACCGCGGTCTCGGCCTCGCACAGCTGGGGGAACTCGGCGGCCACGTGCGCCACCGGGCAGTGGTGCTGGCAGAGCTGGCCGCCGGACGCGATCGTCGACGCGTTGGCAGCGTAGCCCTCGGCGGTCAGGGCCGCGGCGAGCGCCTCCGACCGCGCGAGCGGGTCGTCACCGGCCCCTCCAGCGCGGCCTGGCAGCGCGCCTCCAGCCCGGAGACCTGCTCGGCGGCGAACTCCGCCACCGCGGCCGCCCCGGCGTTACGGGAGATCCAACGCAGTGCGGCGGTGGCGATGCCGTCGTAGAAGTGGGTGCCGCAGTCCTGCTTGCCGGCGTCGGTCAGCACGAACACTCGGGCGGGCCGCCCACGGCCCCGCTGGCCCTGGACCGGGCGCTCACGCGAGACCACGACGCCGTCGGCCACCATGGCGTCGAGATGCTTGCGGATCGCGGCGGAGCCGAGCCCCAGCTCGGCGCCGAGCTCGGCGGCGGTGGCGGAGCCGTGCGCCAGCAGCAGCCGGGCGACGCGGTCACGGGTGCGCCCGTCGACCGCGGCCGGCTGCTCAGGGAGCGCCGCCGCGTTTTTCACAACGCCCACGTTACGTATTTCGCGTACCGCCCGCAAACCCGGGTTTGAGTGATCCACCCCACCGGGGTGACCTGTTTTCGCCCGATCGTGCGGGGCCGTCACCCGCTCTGCGCCGGCAGCGATCCTACGTCGGAGCCGGTGCCGCCCACCGGCTGGGCTGCTGGCGGCCGGCCCGTACCCTCGGCGCCGTGCCCGACATCGATGGACCGCGACTGCTGCGGGTAGCCGGCGTCTTCCTGGCCGTGGGGAGCCTGGCCTGGTTTGTCGTCGGCCTGGTCTTGGCGATCACCTTCGACCCTCCCGACCAGCCGCACTGGCTGGCCCTGCTCGGTGTGTCGCTCGGGCTGGTTGTCGCGATCTTCGGCGGTGTCGTGGTGGCGATCGGCGAGCACCTTACGGTGGAGCGCCGGTGGCGCGAGGATGTCCGCCGCGGCATGGCCACCCTCAGCGACCTGCGCCCCGGTGACGCCAACGAGGCCGCGCAGGTCCTGACCTGCCGCCTGGAGATAGAGGTGGACGGGCAGGACTCCCGGCACGGCGAGCACCGCACCTCGGTCGGGCCACTGGACGCGGCCCGGATGGTCGAGGGCGCCACGTTTCCCTGCCAGACCAGCCCGTCGGTCCCGAAGCGCATCCGCGTCTGGCTCTACGCCGACCCGGAGGCGACCGAGCTAACCGGCCGCTACCTGGACTTCCGCCCGCTCTGAGGCGTCCGGCACGGCTGCCTCGGCCGCCGACGCGGGCGGGTCGGCGGGTGGTGCGGTGGGCCGCAGTGCCCAGACGACCGCGAGGGTAGCCAGCCAGACCAGGCAGGCGCCGAGCATGTGGGCGCCGACAAGCAACACCGGCAGGTCGGTGAAGTACTGGACGAAGCCGATCAGCCCCTGGCCCAGCTCGACCACGAGCAGCACCGCCGCCGCGCGTGCCGCCACCCGCAGGCCCATCGCGCGCAGGGCCAGCCAGGCGGCCAACGTCAGGCCGATCAGCAGGAACACGAGGTCGGCGTGGACCTGGGAGATGGTCTCCGGGTCGAGCCCGTTGCGGGCGGCGCCGTGGTCACCCGAGTGCGGGCCGCTGCCGGTGACCCACGTACCCACGACGAGGACAGCCGCGCTGGCCACGGCGAGCACCCAGCCCAGCAGCCGCAGGGGCGGCGGTGGCGAAAAGACGGCGGCCGGTGGTGGGCCGGTGGCTCGCCAGAAGGCATACGCCAGGGCGATCACCGCGATCGACGCGAGGAAGTGCAGGCCGACGACCCACGGGTTGAGGTCGGTCAGGACCGTGATGCCGCCGATCACGCCCTGCGCGGGGATGCCCAGGAAGACCGCGATCGAGAGCCACCGCAGGCGGCCTCGGTGCCGCCAGGCGGCCAGCACGCCGGCGACGGCCACCGCCGCGACCGCGAAGGTCAGCAGCCGGTTGCCGAACTCGATGACGCCGTGGATGCCCATCGCGGCGGTCGCCGTATACGACTCGTCGGTGCAGCGCGGCCACGTCGGGCAGCCCAGGCCGGAGTCGGTAAGCCGCACGGCGCCGCCCGTCACCACGATCGCGACGTTGGCGACGACGGAAGCCAGGGCTAGGCGGCGCAACACGACAACTATGTTACGTAGTAGCGGCGGCTCGGGAGACGGCGGGTTCACGAGAGGCGCTTGACGATGGCCTCGGCGAAGCGTTCCGGCGCTCCGCCGGCCGTGCCCAGGAAGAGCGACGGCTCGGTGAGCTCCAGCTCGACGAGTACCGGCAGGTCGTCCGGGCCGGGTATCAGGTCGACCCGGGCGTACAGCAGGCGGTCGGCGCCACCCGGTACGGCCGCGAGCGCCTTCCGTGCGATCTCAATCTCGGCGTCGAGCGGCGTGCGGGGCCGGATCGTCTCCTCTTTGTACAGCCCTTCGACGGCCTCGTCCGGCCCGGTCAGCATCGCGCCCTTGCGGATCGCGTGGCTGAACGCGAGATCTCCCTCGGCCGGAAAGAAGAGCAGCGCGGTCTCGCCGTACGTGTCGATGGCCGCCAGGTACGGCTGCACCATCACCAGCCGCCCGGCCAGCCCCAGCCGCGCCACGTGCGCGACGGCGAGCTCGCGGTGCTCGGCCCGGTCGAGGTCGTACCGCCCGGTGTCGAGGCTGCCCGCGCCGACGGCCTGCTTGACCACGAACTCACCGCCCGGCGGCGGCTCCCACACCTCGCCCGGCTCGACCCAGATGGTGGGCACGACGGGCACGCCGGCGGCGGCGAGCTCGCGCAGGTAGCGCTTGTCGGTGTTCCAGGCGACGACGTCGGCCGGGTTGGCCAGGCGGGGCACGTTGGCGGCCCACGCGATGAACTCCTCGCGCCGGGCCACGTAGTCCCACGGCGAGCGGATCACCGCGAGGGCGAACGAATCCCAGTCGACGGTTGGTGCGTCCCACACGACGGGCACTGCCTCGATGCCGCGCTCGCGCAGCGCCGGTACGACGAGCTTGTCGTCGGTGTCCAGCTCGGGGATCTGGTCGCAGGTAACGAGAGCGACCCGGGATCGCTCCCGGGTCGCTTGGACAGAATTTTCGTTCAACACAACTGTCAACGAGCGAGCGATCGCCGGCCCATCGACCTCCACAGGTCGTTGCTCGGGCGCATCTGGTCCATGAGATCGCGCTCCCACTCGTTTTCCACCTCGACGCCTGCCTTGGCGCACGCCTGGCGCGCCACGTCGGTGGCGTCGGCGAACTGGTCCGCCCACTCACCGTCCCCACCAACGAGGACGATGCGGGCACCCCGCTTGCCGACGTACTCGATGACCGCCTTCGCGCCGCCGTGGCCGGCGGCAAATGCCCGGATGCCCGCGACGAGGCCGTTGGAGGCCTGCGCCGTGGCTGTCGGGCCAGCGGTCATGTTGGTATCGGAACCATCTGCCATGCGACCGAGCGTAAGCAGAGTTGCGCGGCGTCAACGCCCCCCTCATGTTTTTTTGTGATGCCAATTACCCGACGTTTAACCTGCGTATCCCTGAGGTTTTGCCCGATTTATGGCATTAAATCAGCCCAATTGGTCTGGACAAAAGCGACACTATTCCGGCCTGGAATCGGGCACGCGACTATTCCGGCGTTTCACGGTCGAAACGGACGCTCGTGCTGTCCACGCTCCGCGACATTGTTCTTGGGCTTGTGCCCTCGGCGGAACGTCAGACGAGGGCGTCGACGGCGACCGCGACGAAGAGAATCGTCAGGTACGTGATGGTCCAGTGGAACAGCCGCATGGGGCGCATCTGCTCCCCACGCTTGGCCCGGCCCACGAGCGCGTACGCCTCGCGGAGCAGCAGCACGCCGGTGACCAGCGCGGTCAGCCCGTAGATGGGGCTGAGGCCGATCGCGCGGCCGAGCGGCCATGCGGCGAGCGACGCGGCCACGGTCAGCCAGGAGAAGAGCAGTATCTCCACGTTGACCCGGCGCTGCGAGGCGACCACCGGCAGCATCGGGATGCCGGCGCGGGCGTAGTCGGCCTTGAACCGGATCGCCAGCGCGTAGAAGTGCGGCATCTGCCAGAAGAACACGACGGCGAAGAGAGCCCACGCGGTTACGGAGAGTCCACCAGTCACCGCGGCCCAGCCGATCAGCACCGGCGCGGCGCCGCAGACGCCACCCCAGAACGTGTTCGCCGGGGTGCTCCGCTTGAGCCAGAGCGTGTAGATCACGTCGTAGTAGAAGATCGCGGCGAGCGTGAGCCCGGTGGCCAGCCAGTTGGTGAACGCGGCCATCAGCGACACCGACACCACACCGAGCACGAGGCCGAACGCCAGCGCGCTGCGCGGCGAGACCCGGTGCGCCGGCAGCGGGCGCCGGGACGTGCGCTTCATGACCTGGTCGATGTCGCGGTCGATGTAGCAGTTGAGCGCGTTCGCCGCGCCGGCCGCGAGCGAGCCGCCGACCAGCACCACGGCCACGAGCCACAGCGACGGGATGCCACCGGCCGCGAGCATCATCGCCGGCACGGTGGTGACGAGCAGCAGCTCGACGATGCGCGGCTTGGTCAGCGCCACATACGCCTTGATCACGGCGAGCACGTCGCCCCCGCGCAGGCGCTGCCGGGGCGGTACCAGGTCGCGCGGGGCGACCGGCACCAGCGGCCGGGCGGCGGCCGGCGGGTGTGGGCGCTCGGTGATCGTACTCACGTGATGGGTCACCTTCCGGGCGTCGGCGCTGTGGCGCGCGGCTGAGGCGGTCGGCTCGCGACGCGGCGATCCGGCAAGGTCAACGCGCCGAGCGTCAGGGTACGCGCTGGCAGAACGCGACCTACTACGACCCCACGTAGAAGAGCGGAGCGTGCCGCCGGTCACAGCTTGTTGTCCCACACGTCGGCCGGTCACCCGGCGCACGTTTAGCACGGGTAGATAGGGTCATCGCAAGAGGGTTGCCGCATTGCCGAGGAGCACACAACGTGACCGCGAACGAAGCTTCATTGCCCTGGTCTGACCTCGACCGTAAAGCGGTCGATACTGCCCGCATCCTGGCCATGGACGCGGTGGAGAAGGCCGGCAACGGCCACCCCGGCACGGCGATGAGCCTGGCGCCGGCGGCCTACCTGCTCTTCAACAAGCTCCTCCGGCACGACCCGACCGATCCACAGTGGCCTGGCCGGGACCGGTTCGTCCTGTCGATGGGACATTCCAGCCTCACCCTCTACGTCCAGCTGTACCTGTCCGGCTACGGGCTGAGCCTCGACGACCTCAAGTCGCTGCGGCAGTGGGGCTCCGCCACGCCGGGTCACCCCGAGCACGGGCACACGGTGGGTGTCGAGACCACCACCGGGCCGCTCGGGCAGGGCGTCGGCAACGCGGTCGGGATGGCTTTCGCGGCGCGGCGCGAGCGGGGTCTGTTCGACCCGGACGCCGAGCCCGGCCAGTCCCCGTTCGACCACTACATCTGGTCCTTCGCCTCGGACGGCGACCTCGAAGAGGGCATCAGCCACGAGGCGAGCGCGCTCGCCGGGCACCAGAAGCTGGGCAACCTCATCCTGCTGTGGGACGACAACGAGATCTCGATCGAAGACGACACCCGGATCGCGAAGAGCGAGGACATCGCCAAGCGGTACGAGGCGTACGGCTGGCACGTGCAGACCGTCGACTGGCGGGGCGGCCACCACGCCGACGAGGGTGAGTACCACGAGGACGTCGAGGCGCTGTACGCCGCGTTCGAGGCGGCGAAGGCGGAGACCGAGCGCCCCTCGTTCATCGCGCTCCGCACGATCATCGCGTGGCCCGCGCCGACCAAGCAGAACACCGGCAAGGCGCACGGCTCGGCCCTCGGTGCCGAGGAGGTCGGCGCGACCAAGAAGCTGCTCGGCTTCGACCCGGAGGGGTCGTTCGCCGTGGACGAGAAGGTGCTCGCCCACGCCCGCGAGGTGGTCGACCGCGGTCGGTCCGCGCGCGCCGACTGGCAGAAGGCGTTCGACGCCTGGGCCGCCGCCAACCCCGAGCGCAAGGCGCTCTTCGACCGGCTCGCCACCCGTTCGCTGCCGGCTGGCTGGACCGAGGCGCTGCCGGAGTTTCCGGCGGACTCCAAGGGGGTCGCGACCCGGGCCGCCTCTGGCAAGGTCCTCTCGGCGCTCGCGCCGGTGCTCCCCGAGCTGTGGGCGGCTCGGCCGACCTCGCGGAGAGCAACAACACGACGATGAAGGGCGAGCCGTCCTTCGTCCCGCCGGAGCACGCGACCAAGGAGTTCCCCGGCAACCTCTACGGCCGCACGCTGCACTTCGGCATCCGCGAGCACGCGATGGGCGCGATCCTCAACGGCATCCTGCTGCACGGCGGCACCCGGCCGTACGGCGGCACGTTCCTTGTCTTCAGCGATTACATGCGCCCGGCGGTCCGGCTGGCCGCGCTGATGAAGCTGCCGGCGATCTACGTCTGGACGCACGACTCGATCGGCCTCGGCGAGGACGGCCCGACGCACCAGCCGATCGAGCACCTCTCCGCGCTGCGCGCGATCCCCGGCCTCGACGTGGTGCGCCCGGCCGACGCCAACGAGACCTCGGTCGCGTGGCGCCTCGCGCTGGAGCACAAGGACCGCCCGACCGCGCTGGCGCTCACCCGGCAGGCGCTGCCGGTCCTGGACCGGAGCGAGGTGGCGAGCGCCGAGGGCGTGGCCAAGGGCGGGTACACGCTCGCCGACGCGGCCAACGGCCAGCCCAAGGTGATCATCATCGCCAGCGGCTCGGAGGTGCAGCTCGCGCTGACCGCCCGCGAGCGGCTGGAGGCCGAGGGCACCCCCACCCGCGTCGTCTCGATGCCTTGCCAGGAGTGGTACCGCGAGCAGGACGAGGCCTACCGCGAGTTGGTCATCCCGCGCGGCGTGCGGGCGCGGGTGAGCGTCGAGGCCGCGATCGCGATGTCCTGGCGCGACCTGATCGGTGACTGCGGCGAGGCCGTGAGCATCGAGCACTACGGAGCGAGCGCGCCGTACAAGGTGCTGTTCGAGCAGTTCGGCTTCACCGCCGACCGTGTGGTGGCTGCCGCGCACGCGTCGCTGGCGAGGGTCGGCGACATCACTGGGTCCACAACGGGTAACTGAGGGAGATTGGTACTCATGACTGACCGGCTTGGTGAGCTGTCGGCCGCCGGTGTGGCGGTGTGGCTCGACGACCTGTCCCGCCCGCGGCTGGAGTCCGGTGGACTCGACCAGCTGCGCCGCGAGAAGCACGTGGTGGGTGTGACCACCAACCCGACGATCTTCGCGAAGGCGCTCAGCGACGCCGCCTCGTACGACTGGCAGCTGCGCGACCTGGCCCTGCGCGGCGTCTCCGTCGAAGAGGCGGTACGCCTGCTGACCACGTACGACGTGCGGTGGGCGACCGACGTGATGAAGCCGGCGTACGACGCGTCGGCGGGTGTCGACGGGCGGGTGTCGATCGAGGTCGACCCGCGCCTGGCGCACGAGACCGAGAAGACGATCGCGGAGGCCAAGTCGCTGTGGTGGCTTGTCGACCGCCCCAACCTGTTCATCAAGATCCCGGCGACCCGGGCGGGCCTGCCGGCGATCACCGCGACCCTCGCGCAGGGCATCAGCGTCAACGTCACGCTGATCTTCTCGCTGGAGCGGTACGGCGAGGTCATGGAGGCGTTCCTGGCCGGCCTGGAGCAGGCGAAGCTCAACGGTCACGACCTCACCAAGATCGGTTCGGTGGCGTCGTTCTTCGTGTCGCGTGTGGACACCGAGGTCGACAAGCGCCTCGACAAGATCGGCAGCGAGGAGGCCAAGGCGCTCAAGGGCAAAGCGGCGATCGCCAACGCCCGCCTGGCCTACGAGCGGTACACCAAGGTCTTCAGCTCCGCCCGGTGGCAGGCGCTCGCCGACTCGGGCGCGCACCCGCAGCGTCCACTGTGGGCGTCCACTTCGACCAAGAACCCGGCCTTCCGCGACGTCATCTACGTCGAGGAGATGATCGCCCCGGGCGTGGTCAACACGATGCCCGAGCCGACCATCCACGCGTACGCCGACCACGGCGAGACCCGTGGTGACACGGTGACCGGCTACTACGACGACGCCCGCAAGGTGCTCGACGACCTCGCCGGGCTCGGCGTCGAGTACGACGACGTGGTCGAGACGCTGGAGCGCGAGGGCGTCGAGAAGTTCGAGGCGAGCTGGGTGGAGCTTCTGCAGACCGTGGAGAACCAGCTGTCAAATGCCACCAATGCGTGAAGTTGAGGCGGCCGCGGGACTTGCCGTCTGGGGCGCGGATGCCATTGGCTCCGCGGCCCGGGCGGCCCTCGTCAGAGACGGGATCCCGGGGCTCCTCGTGCGGAAGGACCCGACGCTCTGGGGTCCCGACGCGGAGGCCGAGGCCAAGATCCGGCTGGGCTGGATCGACACCCATCGGCGCAGCTGGGAGCTGCTCCCGCTGCTCGCCGAGCTGAAGGAGGAGCTGGCCGACCTCGACCGCGTGGTGCTCGCCGGCATGGGCGGCTCGTCGTTCGCCGCCGAGGTGATCGCGCGCACGCTCGGCCGGCCGCTGACCGTGCTCGACACGACCGATCCGGGCCAGATCGCGCGTGCCATCGCCGACCGCCTCCACCGCACTGTCGTCGTCGTGTCCAGCAAGTCGGGTACCACCATCGAGACCGACAGCGTGCGCCGGGCGTACCTGGGCGCGTTCCTCGACGCCGGGCTGACCCCGGCCGAGGCCGGGCGGCACTTCGTGATCGTGACCGACCCCGGCTCGCCGCTGGAAGATGTCGCCCGTGACATGGGCGCCACCGTGGTGCTCGCCGACCCCGAGGTGGGCGGGCGGTACGCGGCGCTGACCGCGTTCGGCCTCGTGCCCGCGGCGCTGGCCGGGGTCGACGTGGCCGAGCTGCTCGACCAGGCCGAGGAGCTGCTGCCCGCGCTCTCCGCCGGCGGCGACAACCCCGCGCTCGCGCTGGGGGCCGCGCTCGGCGCGGCGACGACCACGGGCAAGGACAAGATCGCGCTGGTACCGGACGGTACCGGCATCGTCGGCCTGGACGAGTGGGCCGAGCAGCTGCTCGCCGAGTCCACAGGCAAGGAGGGCACCGGCATGCTGCCGGTCGTGCTCGAGTCGCCGGACGCACCGGTCGACGGCGCCGACGTGCTCACCGTGACGCTCGGCGGCTCGCTGCCGGCCGGCGCGGTGCCCGGCGGCGGCGTACGCCCCGACGTCGCGGTCAACGGCCCGCTCGGCGCCCAGTTTCTGACCTGGGAGTTCGCCACAGCGCTGGCCGGCCGGGTGATCGGGATCGACCCACTCGGCATGCCCAGCAAGAGCGAATCCAAGGAGAACATGGCGGCGATCCTCGCCGCCGGCCCGCCCGCCGAGGAGCCGTCCTTTGTAGATGGCGCCATCGCGGTGTACGGCGCGGCCACTTCTACGCTCGCCGGCACGCTCAGCGCCGTCCTGCTGGAGGCGCGCCCGAATGGTTACCTCGCGGTGATGGCCTACCTCGACCGGCACGCCGACGCCGACGCCGCGGAGCTGCGGCCGATCCTCGCCGCGATCGCCCGCCGCCCGGTGACCTTCGGGTGGGGCCCGCGCTTCTTGCACTCCACGTCGCTCTACCACAAGGACGGGCCACCCCTCGGCGCGTTCCTCCAGATCACCGGCGCGGTCGCCACCGACCTGGCGGTGCCCGGCCGTCCATTCACGTTCGGCCAGCTCCAGGCCGCCCAAGCGGCCGGTGACCGGCAGGCGCTGGTGCGCCGGGGCCGCCCCGTGGTACGCCTGCACCTGACGGACCGGGCGTCGGGCATCGTTCAGCTGCTGGACGCTGCCCGGTCCCTAGGGAACTGAAAGGATAGTCCCGTGGGTAATGCGTTGCGCGATCCCCAGGACCGGCGGCTGCCGCGGATCCCCGAGCCCTGCGCTCTGGTGATCTTCGGAGTGACCGGCGACCTGGCTCGCAAGAAGCTTCTACCGGCCGTCTACGACCTGGCCAACCGTGGCCTCCTGCCGCCCGGTTTCGTGGTGCTCGGGTTCGCCCGCCGCGACTGGGACCACGGCACGTTCGAGCAGATGGCGTATGAGGCGGCGAAAGCACACGCGCGCACCCCGTGGCGCGAGGAGGTGTGGGCGCGGCTGTCCGGCAATCTGAAGTTCGTCGGTGGCGCGTTCGACGACGACGCGGCGTTCGACACGCTCGACCGCACGCTCGACGAGCTGCGCGACACGCACGGCATCGGCGGCAACGCGGCCTTCTACTTCTCCATCCCGCCATCCGCCTTCCCGACCGTGCTCAAGCAGCTCGCCCGCACCGGCATGGCCGACAACGAAAAGTGCGGCGGCTGGCGGCGCGTGGTCGTGGAGAAGCCCTTCGGCACCGATCTCTCCTCGGCCAAGGCGCTGAACGAGCTTGTCGACGACGTGTTCACCGGCCAGGACGTGTTCCGCATCGACCACTACCTGGGCAAGGAGACAGTGCAGAACATCATGGCGCTGCGCTTCGCCAACTCCCTGTTCGAGCCGGTGTGGAATTCCAAGTACGTCGACTCGGTGCAGATCACGATGGCCGAGGACGTGGGCATCGGCACCCGCGCGGGCTTCTACGACGCCACCGGTACCGCCCGCGACGTGCTTCAGAACCACCTGCTCCAGCTGCTCGCCCTGGTCGCGATGGAGGAGCCGACGAGCTTCGACGCCTCCGAGATCCGCGCCGAGAAGCTCAAGGTGCTGCGCGCGATCAGCCTGCCCAAGGACATCCACGAAGGTACGGTCCGGGGCCAGTACCTCCAGGGCTGGGTCGGCGGCGAGCGGGCCAAGGCGTACCTGGACGAGGATGGCGTGCCGCAGGACTCCAACACGGAGACGTACGTGGCGGTCCGCCTCGGCATCCAAAACAGGCGCTGGGCCGGTGTCCCCTTCTACATTCGGGCCGGCAAGCGGCTGCCGCGGCGGGTGACCGAGGTGGCGGTGCTGTTCAAGATGGCGCCGCACCTGCCGTTCTACCCGACCGACGTCGAGGCGCTCGGGCACAACCAGCTGGTGATCCGGGTGCAGCCGGACGAGGGCGTGGTGCTCAAGTTCGGCTCGAAGGTGCCCGGCACCACGATGGAGCTGCGCGACATCGCGATGGACTTCCAGTACGGCGAGGCGTTCACCGAGCAGAGCCCCGAGGCGTACGAGCGGCTGGTCCTCGACGTGTTGATCGGTGACCGCACCCTCTTCCCGGACGCCGCCGAGGTCGAGCAGAGCTGGCAGGTCATCGACCCGCTGGAGGAAGCCTGGCAGGGCCACAAGCCGGAGCCGTACCGCTCTGGCGAGTGGGGCCGCGGGCGTCCGACGAGATGCTGGCCCACGAGGGCCGTCACTGGAGGCGTGCATGATCGGCTTGTGGGACACCACAGGAAACGAGGTCGTCAAGGCTCTCGCCGCTGAGCGGCGCAGCGCCGGCGGCGTCGCCAGCGGCATGGCGCTGTCGCTCATCGTCGTGGTCGACGAGAAGCGGGTGCGCGAGGCCGAGGCGGCCGCCACGATCGCCACGTCCCAGCACCCGTGCCGCCTGCTGATGGTGGTCCGCTCCGACTTCGAGCGGCCGATCAACCGCCTCGACGCGGAGATCGTGGTCGGTGGCCGGCTCGGCCCGTGCGAGGCGGTGGTCATGCGCATGTATGGCCGGCTCGCGCTGCACGCCGAGTCGGTGGTGATGCCGCTGCTCGTACCGGACGTGCCGGTGGTCACCTGGTGGCACGGCGAGCCGCCGGAGCTGATCGCCAACGACTTCCTCGGTGTCGTGGCCGACCGCCGGATCACCGACACCGGGCAGGCCGACGACCGGATCGCGGCGCTGCGGCAGCGGGCCAGCGACTACGCGCCGGGCGACACCGACCTGGCGTGGACCCGCATCACCCCGTGGCGCACGCTGCTGGCCGGTGCCTTCGACACGATCGACGCGCAGGTCACCGGGGCGACGATCGTGGCGCCCGCCTCCGACCCGACGGCTGCGCTGATGAGCGGCTGGCTCACCGCCCGCCTGGGGATCCAGCCCAAGCTGGAGGCGACCGAGGACTTCCCGCGCATGCGCTCGGTCACGCTCCACTGCTCCACCGGCGACGTGCTGTCGCTGACCCGCGAGGACAGCATGGCCACGTTCTCCCGTACCGGCCACGCGGTGCGCAACCTGCCGCTGGTCCGCCGCCCCACCGGTGAGGAGCTCGCGGAGGAGCTGCGCCGCCTGGACGCCGACCAGATCTACGGTGACGCGTTGGGCGCGTACGCCGGTGTGTCTGGTCTGGAAGGTCGGGCGCACAAGCGGGTGCACATCTGGAAGGACCCGGTGTTGGCCCCCGCCAGGAGGTTACGTCCGTCCCCGCTCCCGCGCCGGCCGCCGTCTCGGCCGCGGCTCCCACCAGCGAGAGCGTGCCCTCGGCCCCGGCCGCAGCTACCGAGAGTGAGTCCATTGATGGGTGAGACAAGCGTCATCGTCCACTCGGACGCGAAGGTGCTCGCCCAGGCCGCCGCGGCGAGGCTTGTCGTCAAGCTCATCGACGCCCAGGCCGCCCGCGGCTTCGCCAGCGTCGTGCTGACCGGCGGTCGGATGGCGGCGACGGTCTACGAGGCCGTCGCCGGCATGCCCGCCCGCGACGCCGTCGACTGGTCGCGCGTCGACCTGTGGTGGGGCGACGAGCGCTTCGTCCCCTCCGGCGACCCGGAGCGCAATGAGGTCCTCGCCCGCGAGGCCCTGCTCGACGCGCTTCCGCTCGACCCGGCCCGGGTGCACCCGATGCCACCCTCGGACGGCCCGGACGGCGACGACCCGGAGGCTGCCGCCGCCCGGTACGCCCAGATGCTCGCCGCCGCCGCCAAGCCCGGCACCGCCCAGCTCCCCCACTTCGACGTGCTGATCCTCGGCGTGGGCGAAGACGGGCACGTGGCGTCGATCTTCCCGGAGCACCCGAGCGCGTATGAGACCCGCCCGGTCAGCGCCGTACGCGGCTCGCCCAAGCCCCCACCGGTCCGCATCACGCTCACCCTCCCGACGATCAACACCGCCGAAGAGGTCTGGCTGATGGCCGCCGGCCCGGAAAAGTCCAGCGCCGTGGGCATGGCCATGGCCGGCGGTGGCCCGGTGCAGGTGCCGGCGTCGGGGGTGCATGGCGTGGAGCGCACGCTGTGGCTCCTGGACCGCGCCGCGGCGGCCGAGGTCGCGCCGAAGCTCCGCAGTCTCCGATAACGCGGTCAGTCGGCCGCCTTCACCGGTAACACTCGGTGGAGGCGGCCTTCGGCTTATCGCGAGCGGAAAACTGTGGCCTTCGCGGCGGTCAGAACTCGCCGCGGCGGCGACGAAGGGCCGCCAGCGCCTCGGCGAGCAACGCCTCGCCGTCAGCGTCGCTGCGCCGCTCCTTCACATACGCCAAGTGGGACTTGTAGGGCTCGGCGCGCGCCGGGCCGGGCGGGTTGAGCTGGTCCAAGCCCCCGGCTGGCCGCAGCGGGGGCAGTCCCACGTGGCCGGCGGCGCGACCTCGGCCGCCAGCAGGACTTCGATCGAGTGGCCCTTGGCGCACCAGTACGTCACGGGCCTGCGGGGGCGGGGTCGCACCGCTCGGTGGGCCGGACAGGGCCCGATCCGACGCGAGTGCCGCGGATGGCGCTGCCATGTGGCACGGCTCTTCGCTCCTGTCGTCGAGTGAGGGTTCGACGTCGCGATTGACGTTCATCCGGCCCGGAGCACCGCCTGGCGGCGCGAAGGGCCGAACTGTCGTCACTTGGGAACCACTGGGTACATCAGACCGCGCAGAGTCTATGACTACGTACGGTGCAGAGGGCCCTAAGAGTTCATCGCGAGTTTGAGCCAAAGGCCCAGGCCGACAATGCAGGCAAACCAGACGATACCCACCAGAATGGTGTAGCGGTCCAGGTTTTTCTCCGCCACCGACGAACCGGCGAGGCTGGTGCTCACACCGCCACCGAACATGCTCGACAGACCACCGCCCTTGCCGCGGTGCAGCAGGATCAGCAGCATCAGCAGGAAGCTGGTGATGACAAGCAACACGATCAACGTGTACGCGAACGCGATCGGCATGGTGGCGGTCAGTCCTCTCGACGCAAAGCCCGTCGTCGTGCCAAACCCGCTGGCGGGCTGTATCGACGGTGGACACCGTAGGCTCACCAAGGATAGCGGAAGCGGATCCGGCAGGGCCGGCCCGTACCGCCCCCATATCCGGTGCGAACCGGCCCCGACCGGCCAGCATGACGATATGAATCACCGCCCGCCGTTGACACAACGCGCAACAACCGGTTGGGCGGGCGCCCCCACCTCGCTGACCAGCGCAAACGTCCTCAGGCCGAAAAACGTTTTGCGCGGCCGGCAGGAAGCGGCAGGATGGCGCGAGTACCGGCCAGGACCCCTGTGAGGAACAAGTCGGATATGGCGCCCCAGAACGCCGAGGCCACGGTGGGTTCCCTGCTACGCCGGTACCGTCTGGCGGCCGGCCTCTCCCAGCAGGAACTCGCGACCGGCGCGGCGGTAAGCGTCCGGACGATTCGGGACATCGAGCGCGAACGGGTCGACAGCCCACGCGCTCCCTCGTTGCGCCGGCTCGCGCAGGCGCTGGCGCTGGCGCCGTCCGACCGTGACCGGCTGCTCGCCGCGCTGCCCGGCCCTCGGCCCGTGACCCGCACCGACCGGCGGCTGCGGGTGGAGGTGCTGGGACCGCTCTCGGTGCGTACCGGTCCGGCGGAGGTCGACCTCGGTCCTGCACCCCAACGTGATCTCCTCGCGCTGCTCGCGATCCAGCCGGGGCGGGTGGTCAGCCGCGACGAGATCGTCGACGTGCTCTGGGGTGATCAGCCGCCGAAGACCTGCCTGAGCATGGTCCAGACGTACGTGGGGCGGCTGCGCGGGCGCCTCGACCCCGACCGCGAGCCGCGCTCCCCCGGCGACGTCATCCGGCTGGCCGGCGACGGGTACGCGATCGACCTGGACGCCGCGCAGCTCGACCTGGCGCAGTTCCAGGACCTTGTCGAGCTGGGCACCGGTACACCCGACCCGTCCACCGCGGTCGACCTGCTCGACCACGCGCTGCGCTGCTGGCGCGGCCCGGTGCTGGGCAACGCGAGCCCCCGCCTGCGCTCCCACCCGGCCGCCGTGGCCGTGGGCCGGCAGCGGCTGCGGGCCGCCCTGGCGTACGCGGACCTGGCCGCCGACCTCGGACTCCACGAGGCCACCGTGGCCCGGCTCCAGGAGCTGGCGCCCGACGAGCCGCTGCACGAGGGCCTGACCGCCAAGCTCATGGTCGCGCTGGCCGGCTCCGGCGAGCGGGCCGCCGCCCTGTCGCTCTTCGCCGAGGTCAGCCGCCGCCTCGGCGACGAGCTGGGCGTCGAGCCCTCCGCCGAGCTGGGCGACACCCACCTGCGCATCCTCCGGCAGGAGCAGGTCGTCCGGCGTGCGGACCCGCGGCCGCGCCAGCTCCCGGCGGCGGTACCGAGCTTCACCGGACGGGCCACCCAGCTGGAACGGCTCGACGCGCTGCTCGCCCGCGAGCGCTCCGGGCATGGCACCGCCGTGGTGATCGCGACGATCGACGGCAGCGCCGGGGTGGGCAAGACCGCACTAGCCGTGCACTGGGCGCACCGGGCCGCCCACCGCTTCCCCGACGGCCAGCTCTACGTCAACCTGCGGGGATTCGACCCGGCCGGACCGGTGCCGGCGGGCGAGGCGGTACGCGGCTTCCTCGAAGCCCTGCACGTGCCGGCACAGCGGATGCCGGTGGGGCTGGACGCTCAGACCGCGCTCTACCGCAGCCTCCTCGCCGGCCGCCGCATGCTTGTGGTGCTCGACAACGCGCGCGACGCCGACCACGTACGCCCGCTGCTGCCTGGCTCCCCCGGCTGCCTGGTGATCGTGACCAGCCGCGACCAGCTCGCCGGCCTCGTCGCCGCCGAGGGCGCGTACCCCGTACCGCTTGATCTGCTGGACCCCGACGACGCCGCGCAGCTCCTCGCGCGCCGCCTTGGCGCGGACCGTGTGGCCGCCGAGCCGGAGGCGCTGGCCGAGATCACGCGGGCCTGCGCCGGCCTCCCCCTGGCCCTGGTGATCGTGGCCGCGCGGGCCGCGACGCGGCCCATCTCCCTCGCCGCGCTCGCCGACGAGCTACGGAAAGCGCGCGGCGGGCTGGACGCGTTCTCCGGCGCCGACCCGGCCACCGACCTGCGGGCGGTCTTCTCCTGGTCGTACCGGTCGCTGAGCGAGCCCGCCAGCCGCCTCTTCCGGCTGCTCGGCCTGCACCCCGGCGCCGACCTGGCCGTGCCCGCCGCGGCCAGCCTCGCCGGCGTACCGGCCACCGAGGTGCCGCCGCTCCTGGCCGAGCTGGGCCGGGCCCGGCTGCTGGCCGAGCACGCGCCCGGGCGGTACGCGTTCCACGACCTGCTCCGCGCGTACGCCGCCGAACTCGCCGCGGAGACCAACCCGCCGGCGGAACGGCACGCGGCGCTGCACCGCCTGCTTGACCACTACCTGCACACCGCGTACGCGGCGGACGCCCAGCTCAACCCGCACCGCGACAAGATCGCCCGCACGCCGGCCCAGCCCGGATTGACGCTCGACGAGGTGGGCGACCAGCGGCAGGCGCTGGCCTGGTTCACCGCCGAGCACGCCACGCTGCTGGCCGTCATCGAGCGGACCGCCACGGCCGGCTGTGACACCCACACCTGGCAGCTGGCCTGGGCGGTCACCACGTACCTCGAGCGGCAGGGGCACTGGCACGACTGGGTTGGTGTGCAGGACCTCGCGCTCCAGGCCACCCGCCGCCTCGGCCGCCGAGGGGACGTGGCCGACGCCTACCGAAGGCTGGCCCGGGCGTACGCGCGGGTGGGCCGGTACATCGACGCGCACGTGCACTACTGGCGGGCACTCGACATCTTCGGCGAGGTCGGCGATCTGCTGGGCCTGGCCAACACCCACCGCAACCTCGCCTACATGTGCGGCACCCAGGGCCACCAGCGGGACGCGCTCTACCACGCGCGCAAGGCGCTCGACCTCTTCCGCGCCGCCGGTCACCGGGTCGGCGAGGCGAACGCGCTCAACAACGTCGGCTGGTACCACGCGCGCAACGGCGAGTACGTGGAGGCGCTGGAGCACTGCGAGCAGGCGCTCGAGCTGCTCCGGGAAATCAACGACCGGCCCGGCGTGGCGGCGACGCTGGACAGCATCGGGTACGCGTACCACCACCTGGGCAGGCCGCCCGAGGCGGTAGCGAGCTTCGAGCGGGCGCTGGCGATGTTTCGGACGGCGGGTGACCGGTCACACGAGGCCGGCACGCTCACCCACCTCGGCGACGCGTACCGCGCGGCCGGTGAACGCGAACGGGCCCGCCGCGCGTGGCGGCAGGCCCTCGTACTGCTGGAGGAGCTTGACCAACCCGAGGCGGACGAGGTCCGCGCCAAGCTGGCCGGCCTGGGATGAGCCGTCGCCAGCGCCGCTCTCGCGGCGCTGGCAATAACAAAACTCAGCGGGCGATGTGCTCCGGGAAGCGGCAGATCTGCACGAACTCCTCGGCGTCGATGCTCGCCCCACCGACCAGGGCGCCGTCCACGTCGGGCTGCGCCATGATGCTGGCGACATTGGCCGCCTTGACCGAGCCGCCGTACAGCACGCGCACGACCTCGGCCGTGGACTCGCCGAACTTCTCGGCGATCCGCTGCCGGATGGCCCCGCAGACCTCCTGCGCGTCCTGCGGCGTGGCGGTCTTGCCGGTGCCGATCGCCCACACCGGCTCGTACGCCACCACGACCTTCTCCACCTGCGCGGGAGTGAGGCCGGCCAGACCCGCGTCGAGCTGAGCGATCACGAACGGCACGTGCTCGCCCGCCTCGCGGATCTCCAGCCCTTCACCGATGCACATGATGGGCGCGAGCTCGTGCGTGAACGCGGCCTTCACCTTGATGTTGACCAGCGCGTCGTCCTCGTTGTGGTACTGCCTGCGCTCCGAGTGCCCCACGACCACGTACTGGCAGCCGAGCTTGGCCAGCATCGTCCCGGAGATGTCGCCGGTGTAGGCGCCCTTCGGGTGCGGTGAGAGGTCCTGCGCGCCGTACCCGAGCAGGAGCTTGTCGCCGTCGACAAGCGTCTGCACCGTGCGGATGTCGGTGAACGGCGGGAGCACCACCACCTCGACGTCGCTCAGCTGCTGCTCGTTGAGGCTCGCGGCGAGCTTCTGGACGAGCAGGTTGGCCTCGAGGTGGTTGAGGTTCATCTTCCAGTTGCCGGCCATCAGCGGCCGGCGCGCGGGCTGCGCCTTCCCTGCCATCACTGCTCCAACGCGGCGACACCGGGGAGGGTCTTGCCCTCCAGGTACTCCAGCGAGGCGCCCCCGCCGGTCGAGATGTGCCCGAACGCCGCCTCGTCGAGGCCGAGCGTGCGCACAGCAGCGGCCGAGTCGCCGCCACCCACCACGGTGAAGCCGTCGACCTTGGTGATCGCCTCGGCCACGCCCCGGGTCCCGGCCGCGAACGGCGCGAGCTCGAAGACGCCCATCGGACCATTCCAGAACACGGTCCTGGCCGAGGCGAGCGCCTCGGTGAAGAGCGCGACGCTGGCCGGGCCGATGTCGAGGCCGAGCCGGTCGGCCGGGATCGCGCCCGCCTCGACCACCTCGTGCTCGGCGTCGGCCGCGAACGCCGTCGCCGCCACCACGTCGACCGGCAGGACGATCCGGCCGGCGGCGCGGTCGAGCAGGTCACGGCAGGTGTCGACCATGTCCTCTTCGAGCAGCGACTTGCCGACCTCGTGGCCCTGGGCCTTGAGGAACGTGAAGCACATGCCGCCGCCGACGAGCAGCTTGTCGACCTTGGGCAGCAGCGCCTCGATCACCGCGAGCTTGTCGGAGACCTTCGAACCGCCGAGGACCACAACGTACGGCCGCTCGGTCTGCCCAGTCAGCTTGCTGAGCACCTCGACCTCGCGCAGCACCAGCCCACCGGCGAAGTGCGGCAGGCGGGCCGGCACGTCATACACACTGGCGTGCTTGCGGTGGACGGCGCCGAACGCGTCGTCGACATACGCCTCGGCGAGCGCGGCCAGCTCGTCCGCGAACGCGCCCCGCTCGGCCGTGTCCTTGCTCGTCTCGCCGGCGTTGAAGCGCAGGTTTTCCAGCAGCGCCACGTCGCCGGAGGCCAGGCTCGCGGTCACCGACTTCGCCGACTCGCCGACCGTGTCGGTGGCGAACGCGATGGGCCGGTCGAGCAGCTCACCCAGACGCTGGGCGACCGGCTCGAGCGAGTACTTGGGGTCGGGCGCGCCCTTGGGGCGGCCCAGGTGGGAGGCGACGACGACCCGGGCGCCCGCGTCGCTGAGCGCGCGCACCGTCGGCAGCACCGCGCGGATGCGGCCGTCGTCCGTGATCGTCGTGCCATCCAGAGGGACGTTGAGGTCGGCGCGCACGAACACGCGCCGACCCTCGACTCCCTCGGCGAGGAGGTCGTCCAGCGTCTTCATCAGAGCGAGGAACCCACCAGCTTGACGAGGTCCACGAGCCGGTTGGAGTAGCCCCACTCGTTGTCGTACCAACCGACGACCTTGACCTGGTTGCCGATCACCTTGGTGAGGCCCGAGTCGAAGATGCACGAGGCCGGGTCGGTGACGATGTCCGACGAGACGATGGCGTCCTCGGTGTAGGTGAGGATGCCCTTGAGCGGGCCCTCGGCGGCCGCCTTGAGCAGGCCGTTGACCTCGTCGACCGAGGTCTCGCGGCCGGCGGTGAAGGTCAGGTCGGTGGCCGAGCCGGTCGGGATCGGCACGCGCAGCGCAAACCCGTCGAGCTTGCCCTTGAGGTCCGGCAGCACCAGGCCGATCGCCTTGGCGGCGCCGGTCGAGGTCGGCACGATGTTGAGCGCGGCGGCGCGGGCCCGGCGGAGGTCCTTGTGCGGGCCGTCCTGGAGGTTCTGGTCCTGCGTGTACGCGTGGATGGTGGTCATCAGACCGCGCTCGATCGTGAGCTCGTCGTGCAGCACCTTGGCCATCGGAGCGAGACAGTTGGTGGTGCAGGACGCGTTCGAGATGACCGTGTGCTGGGCCGGGTCGTACTGGTCGTGGTTGACGCCCATGACGATGGTCACGTCTTCGTTCTTCGCCGGGGCGGAGATGATGACCTTCTTGGCGCCGGCCTCGACGTGGGCCTTGGCCTTGGTCGCGTCGGTGAAGAAGCCGGTCGACTCGATCACGACGTCGGCACCGAGGTCGCCCCACGGCAGCTTGGCCGGGTCGCGCTCGGCGAGCGCCTTGAACGTCTTGCCGTTGACGGTGATCTCGTCGCCGGTGGCCTTGACCTCGAACGGCAGGCGGCCCAGGATGCTGTCGTACTTCAGCAGGTGGGCGAGCGTCGCGTTGTCGGTGAGGTCGTTGGCGCCGACAAGCTCGATGTCGGCATCGGACGCCAGCACCGCCCGGAAGAAGTTGCGGCCGATCCGGCCGAAGCCGTTAATCCCAACGCGGATGGTCACGGTCCATCTCCTCGTTTTTTGTGATTTTGTCTCTTATCGGCCTCGTCGCCGTAGCTCTCTGACAGTAGCTGAGTAGGTGTTTCGGATTTGGCCCGGGGTGACCGGCTCGGGGCCGTCATCCTGACCTGTCCGCCTGCGTGCGGACACGTTCCGCCGGGTGTCGTCACACCCAGCGATTGGTTACCCGCTTTTCGGCTCTTGTGGTTACCCGACGAGCATTTCGGGTGTGACGGCCGCCTCAGTATCCGGAATTCCGAGGTCTCTCGCGCGCTTGTCGGCCAATGCGAGGAGGCGACGGATTCGTCCCGCGATCGCGTCCTTTGTCAGGGGCGGGTCGGCGAGCGCGCCCAGCTCCTCCAGGCTGGCCTGGCGGTGCTCCAAGCGGAGGTGGCCAGCGCTGGTGAGGTGGTTTGGCGCGTCGTCGGCCAGGATTTCCAGCGCGCGGGTCACCCTCGCCGCGGCGGCCACCGCGGCCCGGGCGCTGCGCCGCAGGTTGGCGTCGTCGAAGTTGGCCAGGCGGTTGGCGGTGGCGCGCACCTCCCGGCGTACCCGCCGCTCCTCCCACGCGAGCACGCTGGAGTGCGCGCCGATGCGGGTGAGCAGCGCGGCGATCGCGTCGCCGTCCTTGACCACGACCCGGTCGACGCCACGGACCTCGCGCTGCTTGGCGCTGACCCCGATCCGCCGCGCGGCGCCGACCAGCGCGAGCGCCGACTCCGGCCCGGGGCTGGTGATCTCCAGGGCGCACGAGCGGCCGGGCTCGGTCAGCGAGCCGTGTGCCATGAACGCCCCCCGCCACGCGGAGACCGCGCAGCACACGCCGGCCGAGACCACGTGCGGCGGGAGGCCGCGGACCGGGCGTCCGCGCACGTCGAGCAGGCCCGTCTGGCGGGCCAGCGCCTCGCCCTCCCTGGCTATCCGGACGATGTAGTGGCTGCCCTTGCGCAGCCCGCCCGAGGCCAGAATGTGCACCTCGCTCGCATACCCGTACACCTCTGCCACGTCCCGCCGCAGGCGCCGGGCGACCGCGCCGGTGTCCAGCTCGGCCTCCACCACGACCCGGCCGGAGGCGATGTGCAGGCCGCCCGCGAAACGGAGCAGCGCGGCCATCTCCGATCGGCGGCAGCAAGGCTTCGGCACGTCGACCCGGCTCAGCTCGTCCTTGACCGCCGCCGTCATAGCCATCTCGTAGTCATCTCCTGGACAGTTGCGGGTGCTTCAGTTGTGACTAACGACCGGCGCCCAAGACAGGCACCAGTGCGGCGCCAAGCGCCGCCGGATCGTGTCGAGCGCTGCCGTCAGACATCGCCACTGGGGCGAGAGTGAGCCGTGCACCCAGCGATTCTGCCGCATGCCGCACGGGTTCGGGGTCGCCTACGGCCTTCTCGTCCGCGATGACCGTGTCGATTTTCAGTTCGGGCAGGTACCAGCGCAGGGCCGCCAGGTGGCCGGCCACCGACAGCCCGAGGGTCTCCTTCTCCTCCGCGAGGTTGAGGGTCACCAGGCGGCGGGCGGGGCTGGCGACGATCGCGGCGGCCAAGCCGGGCATGAGCAGGTGCGGGATCACGCTCGTGTACCAGCTGCCCGGCCCGAAGATCAACCAGTCGGCCTCGGCGATGGCGGCGACCGCCTCGTCGCACGCCGCCGCGCGCGCCGGCGTCAACCGCACCGACAGGACGCGACCCCGGGTCACCGCGACCGCGTGCTGTCCGCGGACCGTCAGCACATCATCGGGTACCGCCGGGTCGGCGCCCTGCACCTCGGCCTCGATGCCGAGCGGCTCGCACGACATGGGCAGCACCCGCCCTGCCGCGCCCACCATCCTGGCGGCGTTGTCGAGGGCGGCCACCGGGTCGCCGAGCAGCTCCATCAGGCCGAGCAGCACGAGGTTGCCCACGGTGTGCCCGGTCAGCGGCCCCGGCGGGCGGAAGCGGTGCTGGAAGAGGTCGGCCGTGGCCACCGAGTCGGGCGCGGCGAGCGCGGCCAGCGCCTGCCGCAGGTCGCCCGGGGCAGCGCCCCGCGCTCCGCCCGCAGCCGCCCGCTGGAGCCGCCGTCGTCACCTACGGTCACGATCGCGGTGATGTCCAGGTCGAGTTCGGCCTGGCAGTGGCGCAAAGCCCGAAGAGAGGCGGCGAGCCCGTGGCCCCCGCCGAACGCGACAACCCGCTGAGGCCGCTTGGCGCCGCTGGCGCCAACTGCCGAGTCGAGCTCGCTCACTCGCGCCCCAGGTCCCGGTGCTGGGCGTGAGCCGAGATGCGTGCCTGTCGCAACCGGTCGGCCAGCTCCTCGGCGATCGCGACGCTGCGGTGCTTCCCACCCGTACAGCCGACGGCCACGGTGAGATAGCGCTTGCCCTCGCGCTCGAAGCCGGGCGCGGTGGTCCCGATCAGGTTTGCGTACGTACCGACGAACTCACCGGCGCCCGGCTGCCCCAGCACGTAGCTGCTGACGCCTTCCTCCTGGCCGTTGTGCTCGCGCAGCTCGGGCACCCAGTACGGGTTGGGCAGGAAGCGCGCGTCCAGCACGAAGTCGGCGTCCTGGGGCAGCCCGTACTTGAAGCCGAACGAGAGCACCGTCACCCGCAGCCGCCGCGCGTCCTCGCCGCCGAAGAGCTCCTCCACCCGGCGCCGCAGCTGGTTGACGTTGAGGTGGCTGGTGTCGATGATCACATCGGCGTGGTCACGCGCCTCTTCGAGCAGCTTGCGCTCGGCCGCGATGCCGTCCGCGAGCCGCCCGTCACCCTGGAGCGGGTGCGACCGCCGCACGCTCTCGAAGCGCCGGATCAGCACCTCGTCATCCGCGTCGACGAAGACCACCCGCGGGTGGAAGCCGCGGTCCTTGAGCGCCTTGATCGCTCCCACCAGGTCCGTCGAGAACGCACGGCTGCGCACGTCGAGCACCATCGCGGTGTGCTGGGCCGCGCCGCCCGCTTTCTGCGCCAGCTCAGCCATGTCGAGCATGAGCGCCTGGGGCAGGTTGTCGACCACGTAGAAGCCGACGTTTTCCAGGGCCCGGGCCACGGTGCTGCGGCCGCCGCCAGAGACGCCGGTCACCACCACCAGGTCGGTATCGTCTTCGGGCGGCGCGCTGGAATCGTCGTGCACCAGAGAATCCTAGGCGCTCCGGCCGCCGTCTGCCCCGCCGGCATGGCCGGCACTGCCCACCCGATCGTCACCTTCCGCACCTTGGCACTCTTTGTTCCAGGCCAGCACCAATCGGGCCGCGCTGGGAGATCCTGGGGCCTCCGCCCCATCCCCGGCGCCTCGGAAATGAGAGAAGAAACGCCTAGATGCTCTAAGGGCGGCCGCCCTCCCCGCGTCCCGACCCGTGGTGCCCCGCGATCTTGCTCTGGAGACCAGATCCGTCCAGATTGGTGGCCGCAGATCGACGCCGGATGGAGATTTTGAGCTACCGCGATGTCCACGGTGGTCCGGACCGCTGCTCCCGCGGCCTCACCCTCCGCTGTTCACAACCCGAAGGCCCCCTCGGCCAGCATCCGCCGGCGCAGCGGCTACGGCCCGCCCATCCCGCACGCTGATCCAAGCTGGCCGCATCATGAAGCCCTCGACATGCGGCTAAATCACCCAAAGCACCCTGGCCGGGTGCCGTTGTCGCCAAGCCCGAGAGATCTAGTCGACTTTTTGTCGTCCTGACGGCAGAAAGTCGACTAGATCCAGCATTCTTCCGGATCTGCCCGCGCGACTCGGCCGCGAGGCCGGTGGTGGAGCGGCGGTCCGGAACCAATGCCCACTCGGCCCAATTTGATCAAGGCTCAGAGCTGGGCATGCTCTGAGGCCGCGCCGAGCGCCGGGTCCGCCGATTCCCTGGGCGCGGCGTCGATTTCCCTGCTCGAGTAGGGCAGCCCAGGATGGGCCTGACTTCATGATCAAGTGGCGTTGGGGCTGGACCACCGCGGACATCGCGGTAGCTCAGATCGATCTATGTCCTGGAAGTGTGCATGCGGGTCGAGGGGCTTAGCGCGACGAATACGCCGCTGCGAAAGCCGGTCGAGTCCCGTCCTGTATCTCTACTCCGGAGGGCCAGACCCGCCCGCCTGCCCGTCCGGGGCCGAGCCGACAGCGGCCGTCGAACCCGCGACGGTGGCCGTAGCGGGGCCGGGATCTGGGGAATCGGAGCCGCCGAGCGCCTCTACGATGGCCTCCGCCGTGCGGCGGCCGATGCCGGGCACCTCGGCGATCTCTTCGGCGCTCGCCCCGCCAAGCCGCTTCAGGGAGCCGAAGTGGCGCAGCAGTGCCTTGCGGCGTACCTCGCCCAGACCGGGGATCGCGTCCAAACTGGACACTGTCATCCGCTTTGATCGGCGCTCCCGGTGGAACGCGATCGCGAACCGGTGAGCCTCGTCGCGCAGGCGCTGCAACATATACAAGCCCTCGGAGGCGCGCGGCATGATGACCGGGAAGTTGTCGGCGGGCAGCCACACCTCCTCCAGCCGCTTCGCCAGGCCGCACAGTGCCACGTCGTCGATGCCCAGGTCGGCCAGGACGGCGGCAGCGGCATTCACCTGGGGCTGGCCGCCGTCGACGACGACAAGCTGCGGCGGATACGCGAACTTGCGCGGCCGCCCCGTCGTCGGGTCGATGCCCGGCCGCTCCGGGTCCTCCGCCTCCTCGGCGTCGAGCTCGCCGACCGACGCACGCGCCTCCAGGTACCGTGCGAATCTCCGCCGCAGCACCTCCGACAAGGCCGACAGGTCGTCGGTCGCGCCGCGCACCGCGAAACGTCGATATTCGCTCTTGCGCGGCAGCCCGTCCTCGAAGACCACCATGCTGGCCACCACGTCCGTGCCCTGGATCTGCGAGACGTCGTAGCACTCGACGCGCAGCGGCGCGGTCTCCATCCCCAGCGCCTCGGCGATCTCCTCCAGCGCCTTGCTGCGCATGGTGAGGTCGCCCGAGCGCCGCAGCTTGTGGCGGGTAAGCGCCTCGGCGGCGTTGCGCGCGACGGTCTCCAGCAGCGCCTTCTTGTCGCCCCGCTGCGGCACCCGCAGGTGCACCCGGCTCCCGCGGTGCTGGCTCAGCCAGTCGGCGAGCGCGTCCTCGTCCGGCGGGAGTGCGGGCACGAGCAGCTCGCGGGGGACGTCGCCCTCGCCCTGCTCACCGCCATAGACCTGGCTACAGAAGTGGTGCACGAGGTCGCCGGTGGTCAGGTCCTCGGTCTTCTCGACCACCCAGCCGCGCTGGCCGCGCACCCGCCCGCCGCGCACGTGGAAGACCTGGACCGCGGCCTCCAGCGGGTCCTCGGCGAACGCCACCACGTCCGCGTCCGTCCCGTCGCCGAACACCACGGCCTGCTTCTCCAGCGCGCGCCGCAGCGCCACCACGTCGTCCCGCAGGCGGGCGGCGAGCTCGAACTCCAGCCGCTCCGACGCGGCCATCATCTCCCGCTCCAGCCGCTTGACCATCATCTCGGTGCGGCCGGCCATGAAGTCGCAGAACTCCTCGACGGTCGCCCGGTGCTCGTCCGCGCTCACCCGTCCCACACAGGGCGCCGAGCACTTGCCGATGTCGCCGAGCAGGCAGGGGCGGCCGATCTGGCCGGCCCGCTTGAAAACCCCGGAAGAACAGGTCCGCGCCGGGAAGACGCGCAAGAGAAGGTCGAGCGTCTCGCGGATCGCCCAGGCATGCGAATACGGCCCGAAGTAGCGCACGCCCTTGCGCTTGGCACCCCGCATGACCTGAAGTCGGGGGTACTCCTCGTCGAGCGTGACGGCAAGATAGGGGTACGACTTGTCGTCGCGGTACTTCACGTTGAAGCGCGGGTCGTACTCCTTGATCCAGGAATACTCCAGCTGGAGCGCCTCGACCTCGCTCCCCACCGTGACCCAGTCGACGGCCGCCGCCGTGGTGACCATCTGCTGGGTGCGCTGGTGCAGGTGCCACAGGTCGCCAAAGTACGAATTCAGCCGGCTGCGGAGGCTCTTCGCCTTGCCGACGTAGACGACCCGACCACTCGCGTCGCGAAAACGGTAGACCCCCGGGGCGTCCGGGATCGTGCCCGGCGCCGGACGGTAAGTAGAGGGGTCTGCCACTCCGAAAGCCTAGCCCGCGCCTCTGTCAATAACGGGAGGCGCGGGCCGGCCGGCGCCGTGTCAGGCGAGCGTGATGCTGTCCCCGTCGACCTTGACCTGCTTCTCGCTCAGCGGCTTGGTGGCCGGACCACCCTTCACCGAGCCATCCGTGATCGAAAACTTACTGCCGTGGCAGCTGCAGTTGATCGTCCCGCCCTCGACGCCCGTCACCGGGCACCCCTGGTGGGTACATTGCGAATCGAAGCACTTGAACTCACCCGCGGTCGGCTGGGTCACCACGACACTGGACGCCGCGATGATCGTCCCGCCCCCGACCGGCACCTCGCTGGTCTTGATCAGCGCGCCGCCGCCCGAGCCGTTGCCCGTGTCACCGGCGCCCGCGGAGGGGTCGGTCCCGCCGTTCGACTGGGTGCCGCCGGAGGAAGAGGAGTCCTCGTCGGGGTCCGTGCCGCACGCGACCAGCACCGCGGTCGTGCCGATGGCTCCCGCGCCCGCCAGTAGCGCCCGTCGGGTGGTCACCCCCGAGTGCGTCACCGCCTGTTCCTCGCTCATGCCTCACCTTTTCTGTCTCGGCCAGCCACGGTCGGGGCGACCACGGCCACGTCTGTACACACGAAGCGGCAGCGCATCCGGTTCACCCGTGGGCCGATGGCGTCCCCTCCGCAGGCCGCGCGTACCCACGTTGCGGCTGTTCAGAGTGGGTGGACACCACTGGTCAAAAGCTCAACATCCGCCGCGAAGGAAGCCACGCCCTTCGATACAAGGGCGCCGCCGCAGATTGGCACTTAAGCGCAGCGATGATCGAAACGGCGCGGTAACTCTACGTGACGCTACGTCAGCCGCGCGACTTGGCCGTGGCGCGCGGTGCCTTGGCCGGGGCGGCCTTCGCCGTCTCCTTGGCGGGGCGGCCTTCGCCGTGCGTGCCGAGCTCGTCGCCTTGGTGGCCTTGGTCGCCTTCGCACCCTTGCTCGCGGGAGCAGCCGGCGCCTCCGCGCCACGCTTGGCGGGTGCCGCGCGCTTGGCGGCCGTGCCGGAGCCCGCCCGCCCGTTTCCATTGGCGATCGCCGCTCGGGAGGTCGCCGCCGCGGCCCCGGCCGCCTCGCCCTCCAGCCCCAGCACGTGCCGCAGGAAGTAGCCGGTCGCGCTCTCCGCCACCTCGGCGATCTCCTCGGGCGTGCCGGTGGCCACCACCGTGCCGCCCTTGTGACCGCCGTCGGGTCCCATCTCGATCAGCCAGTCGGCGGTCTTGATGAGGTCGAGGTTGTGCTCGATCACGATGACCGTATTGCCCTTGTCGACCAGGCTCTCCAGCACCCGCAGCAGCTTGCGGATGTCTTCGAAGTGGAGGCCGGTGGTCGGCTCGTCCAGCACATACACCGTCCTGCCGGTCGAGCGCTTCTGCAGCTCGGACGCGAGCTTCACGCGCTGCGCCTCGCCACCGGAGAGGGTGGGTGCCGGCTGCCCCAGGCGCACATACCCCAAGCCGACGTCGACGAGCGTCTTGAGGTGGCGGTGGATCGCCGGGATCGCCTCGAAGAAGGTGGACGCCTCCTCGATCGGCATCTCCAGCACCTCGGAGATCGTGCGCCCCTTGTAGTGCACCTCGAGCGTCTCCCGGTTGTACCGCGCGCCCTTGCACACCTCACACGGGACATACACGTCCGGCAGGAAGTTCATCTCGATCTTGATGGTGCCGTCGCCCGCGCAGTTTTCGCAGCGGCCGCCCTTCACGTTGAACGAGAACCGGCCCGGCCCATACCCCCGGACCTTGGCCTCGGTCGTCTCCGCGAAGAGCTTCCGGACGTGGTCGAACACCCCCGTGTACGTAGCCGGGTTTGACCGCGGGGTACGGCCGATGGGCGACTGGTCGACGCCCACTACCTTGTCGACCTCGTCGATGCCGGTGACCCGCGTGTGTCGCCCCGGCACCATCCGGGCGCCGTTGATCTGGTTGGCCAGCACCGCGTACAGGATGTCGTTGACAAGCGTCGACTTGCCCGAGCCCGAGACCCCGGTGACCGCGACGAACTGCCCCAGCGGGAAGGACACCGTAAGGTTTTTCAGGTTGTGCTCGCGCGCGCCCTGCACCACAAGCTCGCGCCCGGGGATCTGCATCCGCCGCACACCCGGCGTGGGGATCTGCCGGCGGCCGGAGAGGTAGGCGCCGGTCAGCGACTCCTTGTTTTTCAGCAGCCCATCGACCGAGCCGCTGTGCACGATGCGGCCACCGTGCTCGCCCGCGCCCGGGCCGATGTCGACCACCCAGTCGGCGGTACGGATGGTGTCCTCGTCGTGCTCGACGACGATCAGCGTGTTGCCGAGGTTCTTAAGGCGGACCAGTGTCTCGATCAGCCGGTGGTTGTCGCGCTGGTGGAGGCCGATCGACGGCTCGTCCAGCACATACAGCACGCCGACAAGCCCCGAGCCGATCTGCGTGGCGAGCCGGATCCGCTGTGCCTCACCGCCGGACAGCGTGCCCGCGGGCCGGTCGAGCGACAGGTAGTCGAGCCCCACGTCGACAAGGAAGCGCAGCCGAGCGTTGATCTCCTTGAGCACCCGCTCGGCGATCATCTTCTGCCGGTCGTTGAGCGTCATCGCGCCCAGCAGGTCGGCGCACTCCCCCACCGACAGGCCACACACCTCGGCGATGCTCCGGCCGTCGATCGTGACCGCCAGCACCTCGGGCTTGAGCCGCGCGCCGCCGCAGGTGGGGCAGGGCACGTCCCGCATGTACCCCTCGTACTTGTCCCGCGACCAGTCGGACTCGGTGTCGGAGTGCCGCCGCTCGATCCACTGCACCACGCCCTCGAAGCCGGTGTAGTAGGAGCGCTCCCGCCCGTACTTATTCCGGTAGCGGACGTGCACCTGGTCTTCCGCGCCGTGCAGGATCGTCTTCTGCGCCCGCGAGGGCAGCGCCCGCCACGGCGTGTCGATGTCGAAGTGCTCCTGGTCGCCGAGTGCCTCGAGCAGCCGTATGAAGTACTCCAGGGTGGTGCCGCCGGCCCAGGGCTGGATCGCGCCCTCCCGCAGCGTGCGCTCCGGGTCGGGCACGACGAGCTCGGGGTCGACCTCCTTCTTGGTGCCGAGGCCGGTGCAGTCGGGGCAGGCGCCGTAGGGCGAGTTGAAGGAGAAGGAGCGCGGCTCCATCGCCTCGAACGACAGATCGTCATAGGGACACGCGAGGTGCTCCGAGAACGTCCGCTCGCGGTGCTCGTCATCCTCCGGCAGGTCGACGAAGTCGAGCAGCACCACGCCGGCCGCGAGCCGCAGCGCGGTCTCCACCGAGTCGGTGAGCCGCTGCTTGGCGCTGGCCTTGACGGTGAGGCGGTCGACGACCACCTCGATCGTGTGCTTCTCCTGCTTCTTCAGCTTGGGCGGCTCGGTCAGCGGGTAGACCACCCCGTCGATGCGGACCCGCGCATACCCTTTCGCCTGGAGCTCGGCGAACAGGTCGACATACTCACCCTTGCGCCCCCGCACCACCGGCGCGAGCACCTGGAAGCGGGTGCCCTCGTCCATCGCGAGCACCCGGTCGACGATCTGCTGCGGCGTCTGTCGGGAGATCGGCCGGCCGCACTTGGGGCAGTGCGGCTCACCCACCCGGGCGAAGAGGAGCCGCAGGTAGTCGTAGACCTCGGTGATCGTGCCGACCGTGGAGCGCGGGTTGCGGGACGTCGACTTCTGGTCGATCGAGACGGCTGGGCTGAGGCCCTCGATGAAGTCGACGTCGGGCTTGTCCATCTGCCCGAGGAACTGCCGCGCATACGACGACAGCGACTCCACGTACCTCCGCTGGCCCTCGGCGAAGATCGTGTCGAACGCGAGGCTGGACTTGCCCGAGCCGGAGAGCCCGGTGAAGACGATCATGGCGTCGCGAGGCAGGTCGAGGCTGACGTCGCGCAGGTTGTGCTCGCGCGCGCCACGAATGATCAAACGATCCGCCACTCTTGCCCCCGGGGATAACGTCCAGACTGCCGCAACGACTCTAGACCCCCGGTATGACACTTTGCCGCGCCGCCGCATTCCCGCAGCTCAAGACCACAATCAAGGGCGGTTGCGACCGCGTACCTCCTTGTGGATCCGCTTCCACATCGCCCGCTGTTCGGCCTGCAGCCGCGCGTCCTTGCGCCGCGTCTCGTACGCGATCTCGCGCTGCAGCCGCTGCCAGCTCTCGTACCGCCGCGGTGTCAGGTCCCCGGCCTCCAACGCCGCGCGTACCGCGCAGCCCGGCTCGCCGTCGTGCCGGCAGTCCCCGAACCGGCAGGTCGCGGCCAGGTCGGCGACGTCGGCGAAGGCCCGGTCCAACCCCTCCTCCGCGTCCAGGAGGCCGACCGCCCGGATGCCCGGCGTGTCCAGTACCGCACCGCCGTCCGGAATCGGAATCAACGCCCGGTAGGTGGTCGTGTGCCGCCCCTTGCCGTCCACCCGCCGGATCGCCTGCGTGCCCATCACGACCGCCCCGGCGAGCGCGTTGACCAGCGTCGACTTGCCCGCGCCGGACGGCCCGAGCAGCGCCAGCGTGCGCCCCGGCGCCACGAACGGCGCGAGCGCCGCCAGCCCGTCCCCGCGCTCCGCGCTGACCGCGAAGACATCCACACCGGGCGCGACCTGCGCGATCTCCGCGACGACCGCGTCCGGCTGTGGCACGAGGTCACATTTCGTCAGTACGACCACGGGTTGCGCGCCGGACTCCCAGGCGAGCGCCAGCAGCCGTTCGATGCGGCCCACCTCGGTCTCCGGGTGCATCGGCTCGACCACGGCGGCCGCGTCGACGTTGGCGGCGAGCACCTGGCCCACCGAGTCCTTGTCCGAGGTACGGCGCACGATCGCCGTACGCCGAGGCAGCACCGCCTCGACCGTGACCCGGTCGTCGGGCCAGGTCCGTACGGACACCCAGTCGCCCGCGCAGGGCAGGCTTACCGGGTCGGCGGCTGCCGCCACCAGGATGGCACCGGCGAGGCTGGCCCGTACGGTGCCGCCGGCGCACAGCACCGTGCAGACCCCACGATCGACCCGCACCACCCGGCCGGGCTCGCACTCGTCGTCGGGCAGCGTGTAGCTGGCGTCCCACCCAAGAGACGCAAGATTGAACGTCATCGGTATAACCCTTTGTGAGGAAGAAAGAATGAGGCTGGCTTAGAAATCCGCGCAGCGTGAGGCGGGGACAGTCATAACTCCCCACCTCCTCCTCGGGCCGTTAATGACGCGTCTGTCCCAGACCGTAAGGTCAAAGCCCGTGCGGCGAAAGCCATTTCTGTAGGGTCAGGAGTGTGACGGCTGACCCGCTCGTACTGCTGCCCGAGCTCGACCGCGCCACCGAGCGCCTGATTCGCACAGCGGAGGCCTTGGACGACGCCGCCCTCGCCGGCCCGTCCCTGCTGCCCAGCTGGACCCGCGGCCACGTGCTCACCCACCTGGCGCGCAATGCCGACTCGTACCGCAACCTGCTCACCTGGGCACGCACCGGAGAGCGCACCCCCGGGTACGCGAACGCCGAGGCCCGCGAGGCCGGCATCCAGGAAGGCGCCGCCCGCCCGCTGGCCGAGCAGCTGGAGGACCTGCGCGCGGCGTCCGCCCGACTCGCCGAGGCGGCCGCGGCGATGCCCACCGACGCCTGGGGCGCCATTATCGAACGCACCGGCGGTCGCAAGACCCCGGCGGCCACCTGCGTCTGGGGCAGGCTGCGCGAGGTCGAGGTGCACCACGTGGACCTCAACGCCGGGTACCACCCGAACGACTGGCCCGACGCGTTCAGCCAGCACCTCCTGCGCGAGGTGGTGAGCGACCTGAACGCCGCGACCGGCATCACCCCGCTCGTGCTCCGCCCCACCGAGCTTGAGCACGACCTCACGATCGGCGAGACCGACACTGATACACCGGTGGTCGCCGGCCCCGCGTTCGAGCTGGCCGCCTGGCTGGCCGGTCGATCGTCCGGTGTGGACCTCAACGCCACGCCCGAAGGCCCGCT
Source organism: Phytohabitans flavus (assembly GCF_011764545.1). Lineage (GTDB taxonomy): Bacteria > Actinomycetota > Actinomycetes > Mycobacteriales > Micromonosporaceae > Phytohabitans > Phytohabitans flavus. Next base: position 5,413,996 of record NZ_AP022870.1, read on the forward strand.
GCCCACACCGCCCGACTGGATGTGAGGACCGCCATGCCCTACAGCGGAGACGTAACCCCCGGCGGCCCACCCGACGTCCGCGAGCTTGACGCACTCACCATCACGAAGGTGTCGGTGGGCCCGATGGACAACAACGCGTACGTGCTGCGCTGCACGGCGACCGGCTCGCTCCTGCTTATCGACGCCGCCAACGAGGCCCCACGCCTGCTCCAGCTTGCCAGCATCGGGCGATTGTCCACTGTGGTCACCACCCACCGGCACATGGACCACTGGGTGGCACTGGAGGAAGTGGTAGCGGCGACCGGCGCCAGGTCGGTAGCCCACGCGGCCGACGCGGGCGAGCTCCCCGTCAAGTCCGACACCGTCCACGGTGGAGACGTCATCACCGTGGGCGCCTGCCCGCTGGAGGTCATCCACCTGGTCGGCCACACGCCCGGGTCGATCGCCCTGCTCTACAACGACCCGGCGGGCATCCCCCACTTGTTCACCGGCGACTCGCTCTTTCCGGGCGGCGTCGGCAACACGAGGGCAACAAGGAAAACTTCACCTCGCTGATCGACGACGTCGAGCGCAAGCTCTTCGACCGCCTGCCGGACGAGACCTGGTTCTATCCCGGCCACGGCAAGGACTCAACGCTAGGCACCGAACGCGGGTCACTCCCGGAGTGGCGCGCCCGCGGCTGGTAACGCAGGCAACACGTGTCCGCAGGCAGGCGATAAGATGACCGGTATGACCGCCGCCTTCGGCAACGAGTACGAGGAGCTGCACCGGCTGGTTGACCAGCTCCCGGTCGAGCGCGTTCGCGCCCTTCGGGCAGTGGTCATTCACCTGCTGGAAGGTGCCCCGCGGGTGTCCCCTGACAGCGACGATGATCGGCCACGTCGCTTGTCTTTCGTTGGGATCATGGATGCAGAGCCCGACCTCGCTGCTCGGTCCGAGGAGATCCTGCGCGAGGAGCTGAGGCGACGGGCCGCGTGATTATCTGCGACACAGGGCCCCTCGTCGCGGCGCTGAACCGTAAAGACGCCGATCACACCCGCTGTGTCGACCTTCTGGAGAAACATCCTGGCCCGCTTCTCGTGCCCGGTCCGGTTCTGACCGAAGTTTGCTACCTCTTGGAGAGCCGGGTCGGGGCGCATGGTGAGGCGGCCTTCTTAGCCGCCGTCGCCGACGGTGAGTTGCAGCTCGTCGGGCTAACGCAACCTGATCTTCGTCGGATGGTCGAGCTGGTAAAGGCGTACGCGGACTTCCCGCTTGGAGCCGTCGACGCCTCTGTGGTAGCCATCGCCGAGCGCTACGGCTGCGCGGATATCGCCACTCTCGACATCCGCCACTTCTCGACCGTACGCCCTCGCCACGTCCCCAACCTCAACCTGCTGCCGACCTAGATTCCCCACAGGGCATGCTGCCGAGTGCTCGGCAGGCACTAAAGATCCGCCGATCGGAGCCAGCCAAGCGCATGGTTGCCCACCTGTATTGATAACCACCGGTCTCATCGATCCAAACGAGTTGAGCTTCAGCGCGGCTACCGCAGCCGATATCGCGGAGGCCGAGGCTGCGATCGCGGTGGCCGATCACGGGCAGCGCCTCGTCGCGATGGAGACCCTGGCGCGCCTGCTGCTGCGAAGCGAGTCGGTGGCATCCAGCCGGATCGAGGGTCTGGAGTGCAGCCAGCGCCGCCTCGCCGAGGCCGCCTTCGCGCCGGAGCACGCCGGCGAGACCGCCCGCCAGGTGCTTGCCAACATCGACGCGATGCGACAAGCCATCCAGCTCGGCGCCGGCGGACACGAGCTGACGGTCGACGGCATCAAGAGCATGCATGAGTTGCTCATGCGGGAAGACCGCGCCACGGGCCGTTTCGCCGGCGCGTTTCGTACACAGCAGAACTGGATCGGTGGGCGGAGCGACAGCCCCCGCGACGCCGTCTTCGTCCCACCACCGCCCGAGCACGTCGAGCCGCTCATGGCCGACCTGGTGTCGTTCGTCAACCGGGACGACCTGCCCACGCTGGCGCAGGCCGCGATCGCGCACGCACAGTTCGAGACGATCCATCCGTTCCTCGACGGCAACGGTCGGGTGGGACGCTGCCTGATCCACACCGTGCTCGCCCGGCGTGGCCTCGCCTCCCGCATGTTGGTGCCGGTGAGCCTGGTCCTCGCGGCGTACGGCGACCACTACATCCAGGGGCTTGTCGACTTCAGGGAGGGTGCGGTCGACCAGTGGTGCGGCACCTTCGCATCGGCATCCCGCTTGGCGATCGAGGGCGCCGGGCAGTTCGAGGAGCATCTCGCCACGATGATCAGTCGCTGGCGGCTGGAGACGGAGGCAAGGCCTGACTCGCACCTTTGGCACGCATGCGAGCAGACCACCATCACGCCGGTCTTCACCGTCACCTCGTTGCGCGATGCGCTCGGCGCCTCCACCACGGCCGCGACCGAGGTCATCGAGCGGCTGGAGGGCATCGGCGTCGTGGCCCAGGTCAGCCTGGGCCGGCGCAACCGCGTGTATCTCAACCGCGCCGTGCTGCGCCTGCTGGACGACTTCGAGCGCGACCTGCTCTCCTCGGTCGACGGCGCGCCCGGACGCCTGCGGACCTCGGCACGGGCAAGGACGGCGATCCCGCCAGCCGTGCTCCCCTCGGTCGAGCACGCGCTACTGGAGTCGTTCCCGCTTGGCACCGATTCGCCGCCGACCGCCACCACGCTCGCGGCCGTCTCCGGGTACCGCCCCGACCAGGTCCGCCAGGTGCTCGATCGCCTCGCGGCCGAAGGTGTGGTGGAGAAGGCCGACGCACACGGTTGGACGCTTACGGCAAAGGGGCGCCGCCTGCGCGCGATGCTCCGGGCCAACGAGGATCTCCAAAGCTGAGGCTCAGTGGCCCACCGCCGCCCGGTGGATGACCTCTTCCGGTGAGAGGGGAGCCTTCGGGTGGTACGAGAGGCACAGTGGCGTTCGTACCTTCACGCCGTACGATCGGCGCATGGTCGAAGAGGTCCACGGCGTGCGCGTGCTCACCGTCCCCGGCGCGGGTCCGGCTCTGCGGAGCGGCGATGATGCCCTCGATCTCATCGCCGCCACCTACGAGCACCAGGCAGACTTCATCGCCATCCCGGTCGAGCGGTTCGACCCCGAGTTCTTCACGCTCAGCAATGGCCTTGCCGGCGAGTTTCTCCAGAAGCTGGCCAACTACCGCCTGCGGGTGGCCATCATCGGCGACCTGTCCGAGCGGACCTCGGCCAGCAACGCGCTGCGTGACTTCGTCTGGGAGAGCAACCGCCGCAGGCAGAGCTGGTTTCTAGCCACGCGGGCCGAGCTCGACGACCGGCTCGCGAGCGAGGGCGCCAGCGCCGGGGCCTGACCGCGCGGAGCGCGTCAAGCGTGGCTCGGCCAGCAGCAGGGCGAGAGCGGCAGCCGCGAGCCCGGCACCGGCGAGCGCGACACTTCGTACCCCCTCGGTTTGGATCAAACCACCGCCCAAGAGTGAGCCGGCCGCGATGCCCAGATTGAACGCGGTGCCGCTGCCTGCCCCCGCGAGGTCGGTGCTGCCAGGCGCGACCTGGAGTGTGCGGTTTTGCACCGCGGCCGCGAAGGCCGCGTAGGCCATGAGGGTGAGCGCCGACGCCGTCACCGCCGCGGCCTTTGTCCCGCCGAGCGTGTAGAGCGCGAGCAGCGCGACGACGCTCACGGTGAGTGGCACGACAAGCGCGCCCCACGGGCTGCGGTCGAGGAACGGGCCGACCATCAGCGTGCCGGCCACGCCCGCCACTCCGCAGACCAGCAGCAGCGGGCCCAACGCGGCCGGTGTGAAGCCGCTGACGTCAAGGAGGAAGGGCGTCACGTAGGTATACGCCGTCAGGGATCCCGCCACGCCGATCGCGCAGGCCACGACGAGGATCGCGTAGCGGCGGGCATCCGGTGCGGTGCCGCGCGCGGCGCCGCCGTCGGCGGGCGCGAACGTGGGGACCAGCGCGGCCACCGCCACGCATGTCGCCAGCCCGACGGCCGCCATCACCAGGAACGCCACCCGCCAGCCCGCCTGCTGCCCGATCCACGTGCCGATCGGAACGCCGATCACCGGGGAGAGCGAGGCGCCGACAGCGAAGCGGGCGATCGCGCGACCGCGCACCTCGGGCGGGAAGAGGCCGGTGGCGGTCGAACCGACCACCGACCAGAAGAGCGCCTGAGTGAGCGCGACCGCGAGGCGGGCGGCGAGCAGCACCCAGTAGTTGGCGGCGACGGCGGTGACAAGCACCCCGGCGACGAAGACGGCCAGCGTCACGGTCAGCAGCTGGCGCCGCGGGATGTGCCCGGTCAGGCGGGTGAGCGGGATGGAGGCGAGCACCACCACCGCCGCATAGCCGGTGACCAGCAGCCCGATCTGCGAGTCGGAGCGGCCGAGGTCCTCGGCCATCACCGTGAGCAGGCCGATCGGCAGCACCTCGGTCGTCACGAACGTGAACGCGGCCACAGATAGCGCCGCCAGGGCGCCATTCGCACGCCGTTTCGAAACCGTCACGATGTCTCCACTAAAGCTGACTACGGTGGTAGCCTCCCAGGGGTGTCGGTGGAGCGCAAGCCGGATTTGCGGATCGTCGGCGGGCACCCGGTGCTCGACCTGGTCAACACCGTGACCCCACGGCGTCGGGGCGGCCGGGAGCACCTCACCTCACCCACCGCACTGCTCGCCTGGTCACAGCGGGTCGGCCTGGTGGGCGCGGGCGAGGTCCGCGCCATCGGCGCGGCCTGGCGGGCCAGGTCCGGGTCCGCCGGCCAGGCACTGCACGCGACACTCGACGTGCGGGAGTCGGTGTACGGGATTGTGGCCGCCCGCCTCGCGGACCCGACACCCAAGCCCGGGGCGACCGCGGCGGCGCTGGAGCATTTGACGCTCCGCTGGGCGGCCGCCACGGCACGCTCCACATTGGTCGCCGCTGCCCATCAGCCGGCGGACGTTGTGGTCGGCACCGATCCGGCGTTCGTGGTGCCCGACCGGCTCGCGTTCGCGGCGGTGGAGCTGCTGCGCTCGGTGGATCCGGGGCACGTCAAGGAGTGTCCGGTCAGCGAGGGCGGCTGCGGCTGGCTCTTCCTCGACCAGAGCCGCAACGGTTCACGCCGGTGGTGTGCCATGGCCGACTGTGGTGCGCAGGCCAAGGCCCGCAAGCTGACCGCGCGGCGGCGGGCCGCGCGAGCTTCCACCGTCAGGGGCTGAGGAGGTAGCCGGCTGGTGGCCCGACTAGCCGGGCGCAGGTCGGAGCCACCAGCCGGGGACCGTGGGGTGTGGTGCCCTCCCTCCTTTACCGAGCCGGTGATTCGACCGGGAGCCAGACACGCATCGAAGCCGGGCCCCGGTTTGCCCCGCATGGCACATTCCAGACAGCGCCATCTATGTGAACGTGAACTTGGCTGCTACCGGACATGAGCCACCCTCTGACGTATCGAAAATTCTTGGCCGCCCGGTGGCCCGAAAACCTTTTCGGCAATCTAACGATGTCGCTGTGACGCTGTCAAGGGTGTCTTGGTGTACCCTCCCACCGAAACGCCTCGCGAAAGGATTTCGGTGGCCAGGCAGCGTTCTCGACCCGTCACGCTGACCGACGTGGCCCGCCGCGCCGGCGTGTCGGTAGCCACCGCGTCGAAGGCGCTCAACGCGCGCGACGAGGTGGCTCCGGAGACCCGCCGCCGAGTCCTCCAGGCGGCCGACGAGCTCGCCTTCCAGCCCAACGTGCTGGCCCGCGGCCTCCTCACCGGCCGTACCCGCACCATCGGCCTGCTGACCGACGAGCTCGCCGGCCGGTTTTCCATCCCGATCCTGCTCGGCGTCGAGGACGCGCTCGCAAGTGGACAGATGTCCGTGCTGCTCTGCGACGCGCGCGGCGACGCGATCCGGCGGCAGCACTACATCCGCACGCTGCTCGCCCGCCAGGTCGACGGCTTCGTCGTGCTCGGCGACTCCAACGACCTGCGCCCCTCGCTCACCCGGCAGATCCCCGTGCCTGTCGTGTACGTGTACGGCGAGTCCGACCACCCCAAAGACCTCTCCGTCCTCGCCGACGACGAGCACGGCGCCCGCCTCGCCACCGAACACCTTGTGTCGCTTGGCCGCCGGCACATCGCGCACATCACCGGCCCGGAAACCTATCGCGCCGCCCGCGACCGCGCGGCCACCGTCCGAAAGGTACTGACCGACGCCGGCCTCACACTCGTCGGCGGCGACCCGCTTTACGGTGAGTGGTCGCAGCGCTGGGGCCGCCACGCCGCCCGTACGCTGCTCACCGCCCACGCCGGCATAGACGCCATCTTCTGCGGCAACGACCAGATCGCCACGGGCGTCGCCAACACCGTCCGCGAGCTCGGCCGCCACATCCCGGACGACGTGTCCATTGTGGGGTATGACAACTGGCACGAGTTCGCCGCCGACTGCCAGCCACCGCTGACCACAGTGGACCTCAACCTCCAGCAGCTCGGGGAGACGGCCGTACACCACCTCTTCGCGGCCCTCGACGGGCAGCCCTCCTCCGGCGTCATCCGCCAGCCGTGCCGCCTCGTCGTGCGCGACTCCACCGGCCCACCACCACCCCGCCTGACCGCCTAGCGCGGCTTGCGGGTGACGAAGGCTACCGCGCGGGCTGACTGACCATCGTCATGGTGTGCGTGGTCCACGGGGCGACAAGCCGGGCGTCGACCTCGCCGCGCAGGTGCCGGTAGAAGTTCGCCGTGTTCATGTGGCGGGTGAGCGCGTCCTGGTCGGTCCAGTTCTCGTAGAAGAACATCAGCGAGGGGTCTTCACGCGACTGGTACAGGTCGTAGTCGAGGCAGCCGGGCTCGCCCCGGGTCGGTTCCACCATGGCCAGGTGGGCCTGACGCACCGCCTCGACTTCGCCGGGCTTGATGGTGAAGAACGGAAAGAGGGTCACCTGCGCCGGTGCGCTCGCCTTCGGGCGGGGGCGATCCTGCCTCGTGTCGGGAGTGGACAGTGGTCGCGCGAAGGACTGCATGGGCGCGGCCACCAGGTCGGGCATCGCCTGCTCGTTGATCTGCGTACGCACGTGCCCGGTAGCCATGTGCCCGTCGTATGCCGCCCAGTCAGCCCAGTTGGCCATGAGGTAGATCGCCGCGGGATTGTTCTTCAGCCGGTGGAGGTCATAGCTGATGTTGCCCGGATCCGCGCGGGACGGCTCGACCAGCTGAAGCAGCGTGTCACAGACGTCGTCGACTCGATCGGGTTTGGCGATGAACTGGGCCAGCACCGTCACCTGTTCCGGTGCGGGCGACGGCGACACCTCACCTGCGGCTTCCATCCGCGACCCCCTTTCGGGCGGCCCGCCGCCCGCGCCAGGCGGCGCCGAGGGCGGTGCAGGCCTGACTGGCTTGACCGTAGCCCGCACCAGTCAACCCACGGGCGGATTCGCCGGCTTTCCGGGACAGGCGCCCGCCGACCCGACGCCGGCTCACCCACAGGTGGCGATGTCTAGAGAGCATCTGGGGTCAGGGTGGTCTCGGCGACCTGCAGCGAAGAAAGGTCCAAAACCGAAAGAATTGAGCTACCGCGACGTCCGTCGTGGTCCAGACCGTCGCTCCCGCCGCCTCACCCTTCACGGTTGGCAAGCTCACCCCCGAGGCCGCGGTCGGCGTCCACGACCTTCACTGCGGGTCCGCGCTTCGGGCCAACCTTGACCTAGCCCGGCGGTTGGGCACAGGTCCATCCAAGACAGACACCTGGTCTGACAGCGGTCCGAGGTCGATGCGTCCCGGGCCCTGGGGGTTGGGCTAGGGCCTGAAGTCTGCGTCGGGCGGGAGCGTGAGGTCGGTGCGGATGGCCGTCGCCGTCGCGAACGTGCTCGCGACCAAGCAGCTGCGTGCCTCCACCGTCACCACAGTGCGGACGCGCTCGGCGGGCCAGCCGGTCCGTGGCTCGATCAGCGGTGCGCCGGAGGTGCCCAGCGCCCTGCCTGCGCCAAGCCGCGGCGGCCACCCGCCTCGTACCGCGTCACCGGCGGGGCTCAAAAGGTGCAGGGGCCAGCCTCCGGGCGGGGCCGGGCCGGCTGTGGCGACGTCACCACCGATCGCGATCGAGGCGCCCACTTCATAACGGGAGGCGACCGACGTGGCACAGCGGTCGGCGACGCGGGCGGGGCTTGTGGCATTGAGGTCGAGCAGGACTCGTGGCGGCACGGTGAGCAACGAGCCGTCGAGGTGAACGTCGCGCCAGTCGTGCGGCGGATGGTCGAGCACACCGACCGCGGAGCCACACGCCGGGAGCCACGGGTGTGCGGCAGCGTATCGGGAGCGGTGCACGGCGGTGCCGATCACCGGGTCGACCGCGCCATCGGTCAGGCGGGCGGCCTCGATCGCGGCGGCGACGAGGTCGGCGAGGACCGGGCTGACCCGGATCGGACGACCGGCGGCCAATGCGACGCGGGGCAGCTCGCGCGCCAGCGCCGCCCGCGCGGCGGCGACCTGGCCGGCCACCAGGCGGCGGGCCCGCCACGCGAGAAGGACGTGGCGCGCGGCCATCCGCTCGCGGCCTACTGGACCACCGATCCGGCCGGCGAGCACCAGATGGGGAAGGGCGAGCATGACCACGGGGTCGGCCGCGGTAAGGGCGACAGCGGCGGTGGCATGCGCGGTAGGCATGCCCCTGAGCCTGGCCCGCGGAGCTTTGCGGCGGTTAGGGGGTGGCTGTGTGCCAGCTGAGGAAGCCATGTCCGACCTCGCTACCGGGCGCGGTGGGAGCCGAAGACCCAGGTGCGCATTAACAGGAAGCGCAGCACGGTCGCGGCGAGGTTGGCGAGAATCACCACGGTCAGCTCGACGAATCGGCCGGCCTGCGGCGCCACCGCCGTGAGCGCCGCGAGCGAGCCGCTGGTCAGCGCGAGGCCCAGGACGAACACCGAGAGGCCCTGAGCCTGGTGCCGGACCGCACCCCGCCGCCCGGCGATGCCGAAGGTGAGCCGACGGTTGGCGGCCGTGTTGCCTACCGCTGTGACGAGCAGGGCCAGCAGGTTGGCCGCCTGCGCGCCGGTGACCGTGCGGAGCAGCGCGAAGATCACGATGTACGCGAGCGTGCTCGCCAGACCGACCCCGGCGAACCGGACCAGCTGCCCGGCAAGCCCGACGGGTACGCCAGCGGCGGGTGTGGCGTCCCGGCCGAGCTGCCGGCGCAGATCGCCGATCGGCAGCGCGCCGGTGGCCAGCCCTCGGCCGAGCCGCCAGATGCCCCTGAGGTCCGCGATGGCGGTGGCCACGATGTCGACGCGGCTGTCCGGGTCGTCGACCCAGTCCACCGGGACCTCGTGGATGCGCAGCCCAGCCCGCTCGGCCAGCACGAGCAGCTCGGTGTCGAAGAACCAGGCGGTGTCCTGCACCAGCGGCAGGATGCGCTCGGCCACGTCCTTGCGGATCGCCTTGAACCCGCACTGCGCATCGGAGAACCGGGCCGCGAGCGCACCGCGCAGCAGCACGTTGTAGCAGCGCGAGATGATCTCCCGCTTCGGGCCGCGCACCACCCTCGCGCCGCGCGACAGGCGGCTGCCGATCGCCAGGTCCGAGTGGCCGGAGATCAGCGGGGCCACCAGGGGCAGCAGCGCGGCCAGGTCGGTGGAGAGGTCGACGTCCATGTAGGCGAGGACGGGCGCGTCCGATGTGGACCACACCGCCGCCAGCGCGCGCCCCCGGCCCTTCTGCTCCAGCCGAACGGCCCGCACCCCGGGCAGCTGCTGGCTCAGGGCGGCTGCCACATACGGCGTCTTGTCGGTGCTGGCGTTGTCCGCGATCGTGATGCGAAAGGGGTACGGGAGGCTCCCGGTGAGGTATGCGTGCAGCCTGCGCACGCAAGGCTCCAGATCGATCTCCTCGTTGTAGACCGGGATCACCACGTCGAGGACCGGGACCGGCCGGAATGTGGCGCCACCGCCGGCAGCGTCGGAAAGCGTCGTGGTCGTCATGGGGTGGAAGGCTGCCTCTCCTGCGGTCACTTGGCGGTGAGGTCGTAGAGGGTCACGTTGCCGACGGTCGTGGCGGTGAAGTTGGCCTCGACCCACTGCGTGATCTGCTGGCCGGTACTGTCGCCAAAGCCCGGCCCGCCCATGCCGCCCGCGCCGCCGACGAAGTAGTGGATCTTCCCGCTCGCGACGTACTGCTGAAACTGCTCGAGGGTCGGCCACGGGTCGGCGCCGAAGCCGCCGATGGCAAGGACCGGCCGCCGCGTGGCGAGCTGGTAGCCGGCGGCACTGCTGGCGCGCAGCGTGGCCGCCACCCAGGTGTAGGTGTCGGCGTCCCGCGTCAGCGTCACGGCCAGCGCGGAGTCGACGGACGGCGCGTCATCTCCCCCGCCTCTGCCGGGGAACCCGCCCGGCGGCTGGCCGCCACCCGCTGGACCGCCTTGCCCGCCGCCGGGGAAGGCACCACCCGGCAGGTCCGGCGGTGAACCGCCGGGGAAGCCCGGCAGCGAGCCGTTCGCCCGGGGCACGCTGCCGGGGAAGCCGCCGCCCGGACCGCCGGCGAACTCCACGGCGGGACCGGCGGTGGGTATCGACCCGCGGTGCGCGGTGGCGGCGGTGTCCAGCGCGTACGCGAACGGCGCGACAAGGGCGACGGTGACCGCGGCCACCGCGGCCGGGGTGAACACCCGCCGGGAGAGTCTGCCGGCGAGTAGCGCGACCGTGGCGGCCAGGCCTAGTGCCAGCGCCACCCACCGCAGCCAAGGCAGCCAGTCCGGGGTACGCCCCAGCAGGCGCCAGGCCCACGCGGCGGTAGCCGCCACGGTGAGGGCAAGCACCGCGAGCGCCACGAGGTTGTCCCGCCGCTGCCAGAGCGCCGAGGCGCCCACCGCCACGACGGCAGCGACAGCCGGTGCGAGCGCGACCGCGTAGTACTCGTGGTAGATGCCCTCCATGAAGCTGAAGACCAGGCCGGTGACCAGCAGCCAGCCACCCCACAGGACGAGGCTGGCGCGCGTCCGGTCGGTCCGGGGCGCTCGCCACCCCAGCACCAGCGCGGCGACCAGGAGCATCAGCGCCGCCGGCAGCAGCCAGGCGATCTGACCGCCATTCTGCGCGTCGAAGAGCCGGAGGGCGCCGGTGCCGCCGAACCCACCTCCGGGGAAGCCACCACCCTCGGGGCCACCGCCGCCACCAGGGCCGCCGGGCCCGCCCGTGTTACCGAAGATGCGGCCGAGCCCGTTGTAGCCCCAGATCAGCTCCCACACGCTGTTGCCCTCCGAGCCGCCGACGTAGGGGCGGTGCCGTGCCGGCACCAGCTCCACGATCGCGACCCACCACCCGGCGGACACCACCATCGCCAGGCCGGCCCACAACAGCTGGACGATCCGCCGGACCACGGAGACGGGTGCGGCGAGGAGGTACACAAGCGCGAAGGCCGGCACGACAAGCAGGGCCTGCAACATCTTGGTGAGGAAACCCAAGCCGACCAGCACGCCGACCAGGACAAGCCATCTGGTACTCGCCGTCTCGATCGCCCGGACGGTGGCATAGGCGCCGGCAACCATCAGCAGCACCAGCAGAGCGTCCGGATTGTTGAACCGGAACATCAGCACAGCCACCGGGGTAATGGCCAGGACCGCCCCGGCGAGCAGCCCGGCAAGCGCTCCCGACCAGCGGCGCACCGTCGCGTACAGCAGGGCGACGGACGCCACGCCGAGCAGCGCCTGCGGCACCAGGATGCTCCACGAGCTCAGCCCGAAGATCCGGACCGACATCGCCATCACCCAGAGCGACGCTGGCGGCTTGTCGACCGTGATCCCACTGGCCGCGTCGAACGAGCCGAAGAACCATGCCTTCCAGCTCTGCGAACCTGCCTGCGCGGCGCCCGAGTAGTAGGCGTTGGCCCAGCCCGACGCGCCGAGGCCCCACACGTACAGCACGGCGGTCGCCACCAGAAGAGCCAGAAGCGCGGGACGCACCCACCCTGGGTCCTCTGGACGGCCACGCCACACGCGGGCACCGAGAGACAGGTGACGAGCTGTCGCGAGCGGCGGTGCGGCAACGGCCGCGACGCCTCCAGACGAGGTCGAAGTCACGACCGATATGGTCCAGGGCGTACCTCTTAAACCGCTTCATGCCACCTCGACGTAGGCTGGGAATGCAGCGACAAACGTCGCTGCCTATGTCTAGGTGAGGAGGTCGCGGACGGCGCGTTCCGTGGCGGCGGTCGCCACCCGGCCGTCGTTGTAGCGGTCGACCACCCGCGGGTCCACGTACGAGGCCCGGGCCACCGCGGGTGTGTTGCCCAGCAGCTCGGCCACCTCGCGCATCACCGCGGCGACCGCGCGCTTGCGCCGGGTCGCCGAGCCCTGCGGGCCCTCGGCCGCCAGCTTCGCGGCGGCCAGCAGCGTCGCATGCCAGGTACGCAGGTCCTTCGCGGTCATGTCGGCGCCGCTCGCCGCGCGCAGGTACTCGTTGACCTCGTCGCTGCGCACGTCGTGCCAGCCGCGCTCTTTCCAGTACCCGAACAGCCGGTCGCTGCCCTTCCGCCGGCGGCGCAACGCACGCAGCACCTCGCACACCCGCTTGTCGGTCACCTCGCACGCCTGCTCGACGCCGCCCTTGGCCGGAAACTCCAGCACCAGCACCCCGTTGCGGCCGCGTACGTGCTCGGGGCGGAGTGTCGCCACACCGTACGTCGGGTCGTCGCCGCCCGCGTACTCGTCGCCGCCGACCCGGAACGCACCCGAGTCCAGGAGCGCGGCGATCGCCGCCAGCACCCGCTCCCGCCGCAGCCCGCGCCCGCCCAGGTCGGCGTTGATCTGGCGGCGTAGCGCGGGTAGCCGGGCGGCTACGTCGAGTACGTGCTCGTGCTTCTCCGCGTCACGATCGGCTCTCCACTGTGGATGGTAGAGGTACTGCTTGCGTCCGGCCGCGTCGATGCCCGTAGCCTGGATGTGGCCATGCGGGTCCGGTGAGATCCAGACGCTCTTCCAGGCGGGCGGGATGACCAGCGCACGGAGCCGCTGGATGGTCTCTTGATCGGAGACCTTCCCGCCCTGGTCGTCCACAAAGGAAACACCACGCCCGCGCCGCCGCCGCCCGTACCCAGGTGCGGCCAGGTCGCTACGCCGCAGCCGCACACGTCACCTCGTCCACGGCGGCGAGCACCTCCTCGACACCGATCGACGCGACGGTCGGACCGCGCCACAGTGCGCGGTGTTGGGTCCGCTCCGGCGGTGGACCCCACAGCTCCGGAGTCACCGGCCCGAAGAGGACGACCGACGGTATCCGATACGCGGTCGCCAGGTGCCCGACGCCGGTGTCGCCGCTCACCACGAGCCGCGCCCCGGCGACAAGTCCAGCCAGCTCGGCGGGGTCGGTATCCCCGGCCAGGACGGCTTCCCCCGGCAGGTCGGCGAGCCCGGCCACGCACTCGGCGACCGGCCGTTCCGCCGGCGACCCGGTGACCACCACTTCATACCCGCGAGCGGCCAGGCCCCGGACCACGGCCGCGAACCGCTGCGGCGGCCACCGCCGGTCGGCGGCCTTCGCGCCCGGGTGGACGACCGCGATCCCCTCGCGCGGCGGTGTGGGCGGCGGGAGCAGCGCGAGGTCCGTCGGGTCGGTGGGTACGCCGTACCACTCCAGCAGCCGGCACCAGCGGCGCACCTCGTGCTCGTCGTCGGTCCACTCCGGACCGTCCACGTGCTCCACCTCGGGGCAGGCGAACGCGACCAGGGTGGCGGGGCCGGAGCGGCGCAGCAGCCGGTGCGACCTCGGTCCCTTGCCGTGCAGGTTGACCGCCCACGAGGCTTTCGGCAGCGTACGGGACTCCACGCCGTCGCACGGCACCAGCGCGTCGACGCCACCGACCAGCTCGACCATCGGGCTCAGCCAGGCCGGGGCGGCCAGCGCGAGCGTCTGCTCCGGAAACGCCCGGCGCAGCGCGCGCAGCGCCGGCACGACGGTGACCAGGTCGCCGATCCCCAGCGCCCGCAACACAAGGATCATGGGTACGACGACTCCTTCTCGGCGCAGACAACGATCTCGCGCACCGAGGAGCCGGGCGGCTGGTTGAGCGCGAACATGACGGCGGCGGCCGCGTTGGCCGGGTCGTTGAGCTGCGCGTCGGGGCCCGGCTTGTACTGCTCGTCCCGCCCGTCGAAGAACGGCGTCCGCATCCCACCCGGCACCAGCAGCGTCACCCCCACGGAGCCGGCCAGCTCGGCGGCGAGCGCGCGGGTGAAGCCCACGACGCCGAACTTGGCCGCGCAGTACGCGGTCGCGTCGCTGACCGCCTTGACGCCGAGCGTGGAGGCGACCGTGACGACCGCGCCGTGCGCCCGCTCGAGCGACGGCAGCGCGGCCCGGATGACCGCCGCGGTGGCGAGCAGGTCGATGGTGATTGTCCGCTCCCACACCTCGGCCGGTACGTCGGCCAGCCGGCCCGGCACGTCCACACCGGCCGCGGTCACCACCGCGTCCAGCTGCCCCGCCTCGTTCGCAGCGCGCCGCGTGGCGTCCTCGGCGGCCGCGGTGTCGGCCAGGTCACACTCCACCCAGGTCGCTCCGTCCACAGGGGACACCGGCGCCTGTCTGTCCAGGATGATCGGCCGCCAACCCTCTTTCGCCGCGGCTGTCACCACCGAGGCACCAAGCCCGCTCGACCCGCCGCTGACCAGCACGACCTTCATCAGACTCCCTCCAGATGCCGGGCCGCCGCGATCATCCGCGTCGTCGAGCGACCGTCCAGGTACGGCACGATCACGCATTCGCCACCCCACCTCTGCACGAGGTCGGCTTCCGGCAACAGCCCCCCGTCGCTACCGTAGTCGCCGCCCTTGACCCACACGTCGGGGCGGAGCCACGAGAGGACAGCGTCCGGTGTGGACTCGTCGAACACCACGACGGCGTCCACAGCGGACAGTGCGGCGAGCAGTCGGGCACGGTCATCCTGCCGTACGACCGGCCGCTCCGGTCCCTTGAGTCCGGTGACGCTGCTGTCGGAGTTGAGGCACACCACGAGGCAGTCGCCCAGCCGGCGAGCCGCCTCCAGCGTGGCGATGTGCCCGGCGTGCAGCAGGTCGAAGCAGCCACCTGTCGCGACCACCCGGCCGCCCCGGGCCCGTACCCGCGCGATGAGCTCGCCCGCCGCCTCCCGGCCGACGCCCGCCGCGCCCAGCGGCAGCTCCTCCGGGGCTAGCGCGGCACGTACTCCCCCGCTCGCCACGTACGCGGTCGCCTCCCGCACGGCGGCCTGTACCGCCTCGGAGACCAGCGCACCGCCGGCCAGGGCGAGCGCGGCCGTGGCGGCGAACCGGTCGCCGGCACCGCACGTGTCTCCGTCGACCCGCCCCGGAGTCGGTACGACCAGGGGCGTCGGGCCGTGGCAGAGCAGCGCGCCGTCGCCGCCCATCGTGACCGCGACGGCACCGGTGCGCCACCGGCTGCGTAGCTCCTGGCCACCCCGGGCGGCGGTGGCGACCCGGTTGCCGCCGGCGTCACCGGTCAGGTGGCGGACCTCGGCCTCGTTGGGGGTGGCCAGCCGTACCCCGCGCACGGGTGCCGGCCCGCGCGGGTGCGGGTCCCACACCACGGGTGCGGTCGCCTGGGCGAGCGCGGCCCGCAGCGCCGGCTGCCTGGCCACACCGCGCCCGTAGTCGCTGACCAGGATCGCGTCCGCCTCGGCGATGGCCATCAGCGCGGCCTCGGTCGGGTCACCGTCCATCTCGGAATCGCCGCGGTCCAGCCGCAGTAGCACCTGGCCGCGCGAGCGGAGCCGGACCTTCTCCGGGGTGGTGCCGCTCATGCGCATGGGGTAGATCCGCACGCCGGCCTCGGCGAGCTGCGTGCTCAGCCGGGCCCCGCCGGTGTCGTCGGCGAGGCCGGTGACAAGTGCGACGTACTCGCCCCTTCTGGCGGCCAGCAGTGCGGCAAGGCCAGCACCACCGGGCCGGTCCGATGTGGACTCCTCGGCCAGCACCGGCACCGGCGCGTCCGGGCTGACCCGGGCGACCGAGCCGTCGACATCCCGGTCCAACAGCGTGTCACCGACTATGACGATCATAAAAGCCCTCCCACCGGTATGGCGCGCCGCGCGGGCGTGGGGAGTGACGGCAGCGCGAGATCGACGTACTCGCAGAGCACGTGTACCGAAACGAGGTGCAGCTCCTGTACGACCTGTGCGTCGGGCGACGGGACCGCGAGCACGTCGGAGCAGAGCTCGGCGAGCGGGTTGGGCGTGGGGCCCGTGAGCCCGAGCACGTGCAGCCCCCGCTCGATCCCGGCCTCCGCGGCCGTGAGCAGGTTGGTGCTCCGCCCGCTGGTCGAGAGCAACAACAGGACGTCGCCCTCCCGGCCGTGCGCGCGCACCTGGCGGGCGAACACATCCGCGTACCCGAAGTCGTTGCTGACCGCCGTGAGCGACGACGTCTCGGCGGTGAGCGCGATCGCCGACAGCGGTGGCCGGTCGTCGCGCAGCTTGCCCACCAGCTCGGCGGTGAGGTGCTGGGCCTCGGCGGCACTGCCACCGTTTCCGGCCGTGAGCAGCCGCCCGCCGCCGGTCAGCAGCCGGGCCAGGTCGGCGCCCCAGCGGGAGAGCTTGTGGGCGGCCTCGCGGTACGGCACGAGCGCCGACGCCAGGCCCGCCAGGTGACTGTCCAGCACCGACGCCTGGCTGTCCCCCATCACGCCACCGCCCCGGTCGGGCTGCGCAGGCCGCTGACCGTCGCGTAGACCGCGCTGAGCTGCTCGGCCGCCCGCTTCCACGAGTAGCACTGCCGAGCGCGGTCCAGCGCCGCGGTGGCATACGCGAAGCGCCGCACCGGGTCGCCGAGCACGCGGCGCAGCGCCATGCCGAGCAAGCGGGGGTCACGCGGCGCCACGAGGTCGCCGGTGAGCCCGTCCACCACCGTGTCGGCGAGGCCGCCCACGGAGGAGGCGACCACCGGTACACCGCAAGCCATCGCCTCCAGCGGTGTGAGCCCGAACGGCTCGTACCAGGGTGCGGCGGCCAGGATGTCCGCCGAGCGGTACCAGCGGGGCATCTCCTGGGCCGGCACGGCGCCCACGAGCCGTACGCGGTCGGCGACCTTTGTGGACTCGGCGAGGCGGCGCAGGCTACTGGCGAACGCGTCGGTCTCGATGTTGGCGCCCGGCGGCCCACCCACGACGACACATTCAGCCCCGGGCACGATCTTCAGCGCCCGGATGAGGTCGGCGTAGCCTTTGCGCTCCACGAACCGGCCCACGGTCAGGATCCTCGGCCGGTCGGGGTCACGCGGCTCCGCCGGGCCCTCGGGGTGAACCGCTCGCTGTCCACTCCGGACGGGATAAGCGCCATTCGGGTCCGCGGCACGCCCATCCGGACAAGCTCGCGCACCTCGTCCTGGCACTGCGCGACGACCTTGTCGACAGCACGTCCCAGCGCCCGTTCGTATCCGATCCGGCGCGGTGGGCTTGTGTCGGCCGCGCCCTGGTGCCGCTTCTTGACCGTCCCGAGCGCGTGGTACGTCTGCACCACCGGCACGCCCGTCTGACGGCCCGCGGTGACCGCGGCCAGCCCGCTCATCCAGAAGTGCGCGTGCGCCACGCTCGGTACCCAGTCGTCGCGCCACTGGTCGACGAGCCAACGGCTGAAGTCCTTCATGTACGGCAGCAGCTCGTCCTTGGGCAGCGGCTCGGCCGGCCCGGCCGGCACGTGCGCGACCGTGACACCGTCCTGCATCGGCACGAGGACCGGCTGGTCAGCGGAGTCCCGGCGCGTGTACACGCGCACGTCGTGCCCCTCGGCGGCCAGCGCGATGGCCAGCTCGGCGACGTGGGTGTTCTGCCCGCCGGCGTCGACTCCCCGAGCGCGGCCAGCGGGCTGGCGTGTTCCGAGATCATCGCGATACGCATGCGAACCTCCTCATCCCCCAGGACCACAGACTGTCTCCAACAACCTGTCCCAGTCGGCCAGGAACCGGTCGAGGCCGTAACGTTCGTTGGCCGCCAACCGGGCGCGGGCGCCCAGCCGGAGCGCTTCCTCAGGCTCCTCCAGCAGCCACCGCGCCGCCTCGACGAGCGTCTCCACGCGCGTGGAGAGCACGCCAGCGTCGGGTGGTACGGCTCGTACCGCCTCGGTGGTGGCGAGCGCGAGGACGGGCATCCCCATCGCCATCGCCTCCACGAGGCTCAGCCCGAGCGACGTCCACCGGCACAGGTGCAGGTAGGCGCGGCGCCGGGCGAGTTCGGCGTGCATCCGCGGCTGCGGCAGGTCCTCGTACGCGTCCACATCGGACAGCGCATTCAGGTCCTGCACGCCCATGCCGTAGACGTCGAGGGGTGCCACGGCGGCGAACCGGGGGAACAGGTCCGTGCCGGTGACCCGGCCGCGGCGCACCGGATCGTTCGTGGCGATGGCCAGGCGCGGCAGGTCGCCGGAGTAGCGGGCGGTCGGCGGCACGATGCCGTGCTCGATGACGGCGGTAGGGGTGCCGCCGGTGTCCCAGAAGAGGTCGTTGAAGTGCGTCACGTGCACGACCAGGACGTCGTCCCGGTCGGCCATCGGGTGGCGGGAGTTGGGTACGTCTCCCTTCGGCGTGTTGTGTTCCACGAAGACAAGGGGCGGCCGCCAGCCCAGCCAGCGGTCCACCAGGGCCAGCTCCTCGGGGCGCTGGAGCACGACGACGTCCACGTCCGCTTCCGCCAGGCGCTCCAGCGGGACTTCCTCGGCGGTGTCCGGCCAGGCGTAGGTGCGGGCGCGGCCGAGGCCGTACGGTCCACGGTCCGGGGTCACCGGCACCAGGTAGCGGTGCTTCCCGTGCACGAACGCGGTCGTCCACGACCCGTGCACGTGCCAGAGCAGGATGTTCATGGCGCACCGACCCGGCGTACCGCCTCCACGACCGCGAGCGGGTCCACTGTGGACAGGCACGGGTGGCCGGCAACGGGGCAGACCGCCGCGCGGGTGTTGCGGCAGGGCGCGGTCGCGTCGCCGAGCCGCACCCACGGGACCCGGTACGGCCCCCACTGTCCGAACGGGACGGTCGGCGCGAAGAGGCTCACCACCGGCGTACCGACCGCGGCGGCCAGGTGCGCCGGCCCGGTGTTGGCTACCACCAGGCACGCCGCCCGCGCGATGACCGCGGCCAGCGCGCCGAGCGAGGTCCGGCCGCCGAGGTCGAGCGCGGAGGCGCCGGCGATCCGGGCGCTGAGCGGTACCTCGTCCGGCCCGCCGGTGACCACGACCCGGTGCCCGGCGTCGGTGAGCGCGGCGACGATCGCGGCGTACTGCTCGGGCGGGCAGGCGCGGGCCGGCACCGAGGCGCCGGGGTGCACGACGACGTACCCGGGCGCGAGGTCGGGTGCGTCCTCGACGCCGCGCAGCCGCAGCTCGGGTACGTCCTCGGGAGGCAGTGGGAAGCCGGCCGCGGCGGCGAGCGACAGAGCCCGCTCAGGCTCGGGGATGCCGAGCGGCACGCGGTGCCGTACGTCCAGAAGGGAGCCCGGGTAATCGTCGCTGATCGCGGCGATCCGGCGCACACCGGCCATCCGCAGCACCAGGGCCAGTGGGAGGGCCGACTGGTGGAACGAGGTGAACAGCACGGCCTCGTCCGGCGCCATCGCGACGATCCGGTCCACCATGGAGTCCACTTCGGACCGGGCCAGGGGCTCGGGGCTGGGGTCGATCCAGGGCAGCCGCCACTCGATCAGCTCGTCGACGCCGGGCAGCAGCTCGGCGGCGCGGCGGCCGCGCGGCCCGCAGAGCAGGACAACGCGTTCGGCGCCGGCCGCGATGGCGCGGATCGCCGGCCCGGTGAGCAGGACGTCGCCGGCCGAGTCGGGGCGGGCTACGAGCACGGTGCCGCGGCGCGGGCGGGCCGTACCCGCCGGCACGAGGCGGGCGCGGCGCAGGATCTGGTGTACCGCCGCATCCAGGTCGCCGGCCACAGTGGGCGCGGCGGCAACCTCCTCGGGTCGGGTGACCGCCGTGGGCACCAGGATGCCGGCCGCACCGGCGGCACCGGCGGCCGCCATGTCGCGGCCGATGTCGCCAACGACCACGCAGCGCTGGGGTGTGGTCCCCAGCGCCGCGGCGGCATCGATGATCAGGCCAGGCTGTGGCTTGCGACAGCGGCACCCGTCACGCTCCCCGTGCGGGCACACCTGCCACGTGTCGAACGGCCCGAGCAACTCCTCCACCCGCGCGTTTACCTTCGCCACATCCTCAGCGGTCAGGAGACCGCGACCCACGGCTGACTGATTGGTCACCACGCCGAGCTTGAAGCCGGCCGCGCGAAGCCGATCCAGGGCCGCCCGCGCGCCGAACATCGGGCGCACGAGTGCTGGATCCCCGTTGTACGGCACGTCCTCGACGAGCGTGCCGTCGCGGTCGAAGAGCACCGCGTCGAACAGATGGCTTCGCACCTGACGCTGGTTCCCGGCAAGAGGAGCAGTAAACATCACCTCAACCCGCCCCCGAGCGGGCGAGCGCCCCGCCATTTCCACCAGCCGCGCAGCCACTGCGCGGTCGCCAGTGGAGGGATGAAAACGCTGGTCAGAAGCGTCGTGCCCACCTCTCGGACGGTCCTCGGGCCGGGCCCGACACGGGCGGCCGCGAACTCGGCCGTACCGCCGAGCCAGAGCGCCGCCGCGACGAGCCGAAGGCGTGGCACAGCGACCGCCACAGCGAGCGCCGCGGTGACCACCACGTGCCACGGCCGCCGTCCGGGCAGCGCTTCCACGAGCGCCCGCCACCGCGGCCCGTACATGTGCCACAGCAGCGCGTCGTCGGCGTTGCCGCGCTGCGCCCGCAGGCACACCCACGGCCCCTCGGATCGCACCGGATGGGTGACCCGGCGCAACCCGCGCACGAGGTCCCAGCCCGCGCGCCGCACCCGGTAGGCGAGCTCGGCGTCCTCCCGGTACGCGCGCGGGAACCGCTCGTCGAACCCGCCCGCCTCGGCGAGCGCGGCCCGCCGGTACGCCATGTCCGCCGTGACCCATGGGGACCGTTCCAGGCCTGCCGTGGAGCGCTCCCAATCCGTGGGCCGGCGGTCCGTGGGCAGCGGCACCCGCACCCGGCCCTGCACGCCGCCCACCCGCTCGGGCACGTCCAGGTCGGCGCGGAGGCGCGTAAGCCAGTCCGGGTCGGGCTCCACGTCGTCGTCCAGAAACGCCACCCATGGGAAGCGGGCGGCCCGCCAGCCCGTGTTGCGCGCCGCCGCCGGCCCGAGGCCGCGCCCGGCAAGCAGTTTCGGGTACGCGTCGAGGCCGGCCGGGAGGCTCAGCTCGCCCACCCGATCGGGGCGGTCGTCGACCACCAGGATCTCCGCGCCGTCGCTTGTGGACGGCGCGAGGCGCTCCAGGAGCGTGGCGAGGCTGGGCCGCCCGACGGTCGGCACCACGATGGAAATCAACGGAACGACTCCGCGCGGTGTACCGCGTACGGGCCGATCGCGAGCAGGTCGACCGGCGCCGAGCCGAACAGCTCCATCGCCTCGCGCGGCGTGTCCACCATCGGCCGCCCGGCGGTGTTGAGCGAGGTGTTGACGACGACGGGCAGCCCGGTCAGCCGGTCGAACTCGGCCAGCATCCGCGCCACCAGCGGCTCGTCGGCACTGTCCACTGTCTGCACCCGCGCCGTACCGTCCACGTGCACCACCGCCGGGATCCGGTCCCGCCACCGCGGCCGTACCGTGTGGACGAACAGCATGTACGGGCTCGGCAGCACGCCCTCGAAGACCTCGGCCGCACGCTCGGCGCGCACCATCGGCGCGATCGGGCGAAACTGCTCACGCCCCTTCACGTCGTTCATCCGGCGGGTCGTGTCCGGATCGCCCGGGTGGGCGAGCAGCGAGCGGTGGCCGAGCGCCCGGGGGCCGTACTCAGCGCGCCCCTGAAACCACGCCACGATGCCGTTGCCGGCCAGTACCCGCGCGGCCTCGGCGGCGATGGAGTCGGGCCGGCTGAACGGCAGCGCGGCGCGGCGCAGCTCGGCCTCGATCTCGTCGTCGCTCCACCCGCGCCCCAGCGCGACGCCCGGCATGGGCTCCGGGCGCGGGCCGCTCGCGCGTGCCAGGTGCAGCGCGGCACCGAGCGCGGTACCGGCATCCCCCGCGGCCGGCTGCACCCACACGTGGTCGAACGGGCCCTCGGCGGCGATCCGGGCGTTGGCGACGCAGTTGAGCGCGGTACCGCCGGCCATCGCCAGCACCCGCGGCCCGCCGGCCGCCTCGTACGTCCACCGGGCCAGGTCGAGCAGTACCTCCTCCAGCCGCGTCTGCACGCTGGCGGCCAGGTCCGCGTGTTCCCCCGTGATCTCCTCGCCGGCCGCCCGGGGCTTGGCGAGCGTGTGCCACGCGATCGGCTCGACGGTGAAACCGCCGTCGCCGTTCGCCCGCACTAGCTCGCGCAGGAGGGGCAGGTGCCGCGCCGCGCCGTACGACGCGAGCGCCATCACCTTGTACTCGTCGCTGGAGTGCTGGAATCCCAGGTGGCGGGTCAGGTCCTCGTAGAGCAGGCCGAGCGAGTGCGGCAGCCGCTGGGCGTACAGCGGGGTGAGGTAGCCGTCCCGGTACACGCCGGCGAGGTGGCTGGCGGACTCGCCCCGCCCGTCCAGCACGAGCACGGCGGCGTCCTCGCGGTACGGCATCGCGAGCCCGGCCGAGGCGGCGTGCGCGACGTGGTGGGGTACGAACCGGACCGCACCCGGGTCCAGCCCGGGCAGGGCGGTGGCCAGGAACTGGGGCGCCCGCAGGGCGTACTCCACCCGCAGCCACTCCCAGGGGTCGCTCTCGCCGAGGTCGTCGCCGCAGAGCGCCGGGTCGTACGAGTAGGCGACCGCGTCCAGGTCACCCGGCTCCAGTCCGGCCGCCGAAAGGCACCACGCGGCGGCCAGTTCGGGCAGCTCCCAGGCACTGAAGGCGACCGGACGTTTGCCGTGCTTGCGGCGGCTGAACCGCTCCTCCTCGGCGGCCGCCACGATCCTCCCATCCACCACGAGGGCCGCCGCCGGATCATGAAAGATCGCGTTGATACCGAGCACCCGCATACCGCGGGCGATACCCCTCAAATCCGGCTTTAACCTTCGACCGGCGCTCTAGGCGGCGCGCACCGTGACGTTGCCGACGTCGGCGGTCAGCTTGACCCGGTTGTCGGCGTCGGGGCGGTTGGGCAGGTCGATCGTGGAGTCGCCAAGGTCCATGCGCACCTCGAAGTGGTACTCCTCGTCGGTCGGCAGGTAGACGGTCGTGCTGCCCACGTCGTTGCTGACGTCGAGGCTCGCCGGCGCCGCGCCGTACCGGAGATTGACGTCGCCCACGTTCGTACGGATGCGTGTCGTGCCGGCCAGGCCGGTGCCGTTGACCGCGCCGACGTCCGTGCTGACGTCGATCGGGCCGGTGATGCCGGTGATCGTTACCGGCGCCGCGTCCGCGTCGATCTTCACCGCGATACCCGCGGGCACCTCGATCCGGTAGTTGGTCTCGCAGGTCTTCCGGATCCTGAGCTGCGCCTCGCAGCCCTCGTCGACGAGGTAGAGCGTGCCGCCCTCGGTGCGGTGGCTGGTCCTGGGCGCGGTACCGCTGTAGTCCCGGCGCTCGGTCACCCGGACCCCGCCGGCGCCGGCGACGACCTCGATGAGGCCGGCCTGGCCCTTCACGTCGATGTTCTTGATCTCGCCGGAGACGTCGTAGGTCTCGGCGGTGCTGGACTTCTCGTCGAGCACGCCGCACCCGGCGGCGGCGAGCAGGGTCGCGGTGGCGATGCCCAGAGTGGACAGTCTGACAAGCATGTGTCGATCGTCCCGGCGTGTCGCACCTAATCGGATCCGGCTTCGACCCTGACCCGGCCCGGAACCCTTGCCCCTACGGGCGCCGATGCGAATGAATCGATCGCGGAATTGAGCCGTGGGGCGGAACACAGGATACTTGGGGTCCCACCCACCAAAGGAGCGCGATGACGGACCAACCGGACTGGGCACCCGCCGAGGTCGACCAAAACACCGCGACCGTGGCCCGAGCGTATGACTACCTGCTCGGTGGGTCGCACAACTTCGCGGCCGACCGGGCGCTGGCCCGCCAGCTGATCTCCGTCTTCCCCGATGTCAAGGTCCAGGCGAGGATCAATCGGGCATTCCTGCACCGCGCCACGCGGTACGTGCTGGACCAGGGCATCCGCCAGTTCCTCGACATCGGCTCGGGCATCCCCACGGTGGGTAACGTGCACGAGATCGCCCAAAAGGTGGACTCCGAGGCGCGCGTGGCCTACGTGGACATCGACCCGATCGCGGTCGCGCACAGCCGGCAGATCCTGGCCGACAACCCGCGGGCCACGGCCATCCGTGAGGACCTGTCCCAGCCGCGCGCGATCCTCGACGACCCGTCGGTGGCCAAGCTGCTCGACTTCGACGA
Source organism: Phytohabitans flavus (assembly GCF_011764545.1). Taxonomy (GTDB): domain Bacteria; phylum Actinomycetota; class Actinomycetes; order Mycobacteriales; family Micromonosporaceae; genus Phytohabitans; species Phytohabitans flavus. The sequence continues at coordinate 5,438,336 of NZ_AP022870.1, forward strand.
GCCGGTCGCGCTGCTGCTTGTCGCCGTGCTGCACGCGGTACGCGACGACCGCGACCCGTACGGCGCACTCGAAGTGCTCAAGGAGCGGCTGGCCCCGGGGAGCTACCTGGTGATCGGGCACGGCACCCACGAGAGCCACCCGGACGAGTACCGCGAGGCGGCCAAGGCCATCGAGCGCACGCCCACCCCGCTGGCGATGCGCACGCATGCCGAGATCCTGCGGTTCTTCGACGGGTTCGAGCTGGTCGAGCCGGGCCTGGTCTGGACGCACGAGTGGCGCCCCGAGTCGCCGGACGACGAGCCGAGCGGCCTATCCGCACTCAACTACGGGGGTGTGGGACGCAAGCCATGACACCGGCCGAGCGGTTCGCGCGCGTGTGGAGCCGGTCGGTCCACGACGCCAGCTATGTGCTCCTGCCCAGCGCCGAGCGGGACGCGTTCTTCCTCGACCTGACCCGGCGGATCGTCGCGGCGCTGGGCGCCGACCGGTTCGACCCGGCGGTGGGCTACCAGGTCGGCGTCGACCTGGCCAGCACCGAGGAGATCGCGCCGGAGGCGCTCGGGCGCACCATCACCGAGCTCTCCACCCGCCTTCTCTCCACACTGGAGCTGTCCGATGTGGTCAGCCGCGACCGGCTCACCGCGCTTGTCGAGGCGCTGTCGATGGGGTATGCCACGGCGCTGCACGACCACACGCTCGACCGGCAGGAGGCGGTTCGCCGGGCCGACATCGCCGCGCGCTCGGAGACGGAGCTGGCCCTGCGCCGCAGCGAGGAGCGGCTGCGCCACGCCGCCCTGCACGACTCGCGCACCGGCCTGCCCAACCGGGCCCAGCTCACCCATTGGCTCGGCGAGCTGCGCACCGACCCGCCGGGCCGGCCCGCTTCGGGGTCTGCCTGATCGGCCTCGACCGTTTCGGCGCGGTCAACAACAGCCTGGGCTACGCGGCCGGCGACCGCGTCCTCGCCGCGGCCGCCCAGCGGCTCGCCGAGCTGCCCGACGGCGTCGCCTGTCATCTGGGCGGTGCCGTGTTCGCGCTGCTGATCCGCGGTACGGCCGAGCCGGAAGACGCCATCAAGGCGGCCGACCGCGCGTTGGCGGCGCTGCGTACGCCGTTCGAAGTGGACGGTCACGAGTTGCCGATGTCCGCCAGCGCGGGCGTCGTGGAGCGGGCCGTGGACGACGGCGATCCGGCCGACGCGCTGCGCGCCGCCGCGATGGCGCTGCAATGGGCCAAGGTGGACGGTCGCGACCGGTGGCGGTTCTTCGACGAGGCGCGCAACGCGAACGCGGTGGACCGGTACCGGCTGTCCGCCGAGATGCCGGCCGCGCTGGCCCGGGGCGAGTTCGGGCTGGCGTACCAGCCGATGGTCGACCTCACCACCGGCGGGGTGGTGGGCGTGGAGAGCCTGGCTCGGTGGGACCATCCGGAGCTTGGGCAGCTCGCGCCCGACCGATTCATCGCGCTCGCCGAGGACTCGGGCTTCATCCTGCCGCTCGGCATGCACCTGCTGGAGATGGCCTGCCGCCAGGCTGTGCGCTGGCACGGCGACGGCGCTGAGCCGCCCTTCGTGAGCGTCAACCTGTCCGCTCAGCAGCTCTGCCATCCGGGCCTCGCGGCCGAGGTCGCCGTCGTGCTCGACCAGGTCGGCCTGCCACCGCACCGGCTCCAGCTGGAGATCACCGAGCACGCGGCGATGACCGCCGAGGGCGACGCCATCGACAACGTACGCGCGCTCGCCGGCATGGCCGTGCGGGTCGCGCTCGACGACTTCGGCACCGGCTACTGTGGACTGTCCTACCTGCGCCGGCTGCCGGTGCACGCGATCAAGCTGGCCGGCTCGTTCGTCGCCGGCCTCGACGGCGACGGCGTCACCTGCCGTACCGACGAGGCCGTGCTCGCCTCCCTGATCCACCTTGGACACACGTTGCGGCTCACCGTCACCGCTGAGGGCATCGAGTCGGAGCGGCAGCGCACACGGCTGTACGAGCTCGGTTGTGACCTGGGCCAGGGCTGGCTGCTGGGCCGGCCCACGACGGCCGACAAGCTCTTCCGCTAGGGGTCAGTAAAGCGCGCGGTACGCACCCGCGATCACCGCGTGGTACGCGTCGCCGGTCAGGAAGCGATTGCGGGCCAGTGCCGCGCGGGCCGCGTTCGCACCGGGGCCGCCGTGCACGCCGCCGCCTGGGTGCGCCGACGAGCTGGCCAGGTAGAGCCGGTCGACGGGCGTGTCCGCCCGGCCCAGTCCGGGGATCGGCCGCAGGAAGAGCTGCTGGTACGCCGCCGAGGTGCCGCCGCCCAGCGCGCCGCCGACCAGGCTCGGATTCTCCTGCTCCAGGTCACCCGGGCCGGCCACGTGCCGCCCGACCACGAGCCGGCCGAAGCCCGGCGCGTACTCCTCCAGCACGCTCTCCATCCGCGCCACGTGTGCCAGCACCTCCTCCGCGTGCCACTCGTGGCGGAACGGCAGGTGGGTGTAGCACCACAGCGACTCCGTGCCCGCCGGCGAACGGGACGGGTCGGCGGTCGTCATCTGCCCGACCAGGAGGAACGGGTCGCGGGGCACCTCGCCGACGGCGAGCTCGGCCGCGTACCGGGCCAGCCCGTCGAGGTCGGCGCCGAGGTGGACGGTACCCGCGCCGCCCGTGGCCGGGTCCTTCCACGGCATCGGCGCGGAGAGCGCCCAGTCGACTTTGACCGTCGAGCCGTCCCACCGGAAATGGTCCAGGTCCTCGACAAGCCGGGACGGCAGGTGCGCCGCGCCGACGAGGTCGAGGTACAGCGCGGGCGCGGGCACGTCGGCGAGCACCGCCCGCCGGGCCCGCCACAGCTGACCGTCCGCCGTGGACACGCCCATGGCACGTCCGCGCGCGGTCAGTACGCGCTCGGCGCGGGCGCCGTACTCGATGTGCCCGCCACTGACCCACAGCCGGGAAACGAGCGCGTCGGTGATCTTCTGAGCCCCGCCCTCAGGGACCGGCCAGCCGTACTCCTGGCCCAGCATCGCCAGGAGCCACCCGAACACGCCGCTGCCGGCGTCGTCGACGGACAGGTCCGTGTGCAGCGCGCACCCGGCCATCAGCAGCTGGGCGCCCTCGCCGCGGAAGATCTCCTGACCGAGCTTGCGGGCGGGCACGACGATCCGGCGGGCCAGGCGCAGGGCGCCGTACAGCCGGAGCCGGGCGAGCAGCCCAGCGCCGCCGCGCACCGGTGGAAACGGCGTGAAGAGCGTCTCCAGCATTGGTGCGGAGACATTGGCCCACTCGGCGTACGCGTGTTGCCAGCGCTCCCCGTCACCGGCGGCGAACTCCTCGACCGAGGCCGAGGTGGTCTCCAGCTGCCGGTTGAGCCGGGCCGCGCGCCCGTCCGGGAGCACGTGCGCCAGCACGTCCGGCGCGTGCCGCCAGGTGAGCCCATGGTCGCCGAGGTCGAGCGCGTGCATCACCGGCGAGGCGTACCCCAGCGGGTAGAACGCGCTGTACAGGTCGCTGAGGTAGCCGGGCGCGGTGACCTCGGCGGACCTGACGGCGCCGCCGGGTGCGGCCGCGGCCTCGAGTACGACCACGTCCCACCCGGCGTCTGCCAGCAGGTTGGCGGCGACGAGGCCGTTTTGCCCCGCGCCGATGACGACGGCGTCGGCGACCTCGGCAGTTGTCACTCCAGCAAGCTACCGCTCGCGGGCCTTCGCCGTGCGGCGATTGTTTGCCTTCTCAATGGCCTTGACCAGCTCTGCCTTGTTCATGTCGGTTCGGCCGGGGATGTCGAGCTTGCCGGCCACCTCCACGAGGTGCTCCTTGGACGCGTTCGCGTCGACGCCACCCGCGGTCGGGACCGGGGTTTCGCGGTAGGAGCGCTCGGACTGCTCGTCGCTCGGGCCCTTACGACCCTTCGGCTCCCAGTGGTCGCCGACCTTCTCGAACGAATGCTTCAGCGCGGCGAACGCGGTGCGGTGCGACCGCTCCCCCTCGCCGTACGTCTCCACGGCCGAGTCGTGCGTCTTCGCCCAGGTGTCCTGCGCCTTCTCGTTCGAGCGTCGGATGGTGCTGGGCATGTCCTCACGTCCAGGCATGGCCACCTCCTCGGTACTCGTGTGAATGCTCCACCCCATCCCCTACCCTCCGCCCGGAGGCGCAAACGTTTGTGCACGTCACGGGGTGGGTAGAGGCGGTCATGGCGTCAACCGCGGCATCCGCCGGCACCACTGCCCGGAGAGCGTCCCGGGCGTCCTTCTCGACCTGGCGGGGCGTGGCCGTCCGCGCCGTCCGCGAGTTCATGGACGACAACTGCACTGACTGGGCGGCCGCGCTGACGTACTACGGCGTGCTCTCCCTCTTTCCCGCGATGATCGTGATCGTTGCGCTCGTGGGGCTGGTCTCCGAGGGCGAGCGCACCGTCGACACCATCGTCGAGATCGCCTCTAGCCTGGGCGCCGGCTCGGTCGTCAACAACCAGAGCGTCATCGCCCAGATCCGCGAGGTGACCAGTGGGGGTTCGGCGAGCGTGCTGCTGAGCTTTGGCCTCATCGGCGCGCTCTGGTCCGCCTCCGGCTACATCGGCGCGTTCACCCGGGCCTCGAACGCGATCTACGACGTCAGGGAGAGCCGCAAGTTCTACAAGCTCCGCCCGCTCCAGCTGCTCATCACCGCCGCCGCGCTGGTGCTGCTCGCGATGTTCGCACTCATGCTGATCGTCAGCGGCCCCGTCACCACCGCGATCGGCAACGCGTTGGGTGTCGGCGACACCGCACGCATGATCTGGTCGATCCTGAAGTGGCCGGTACTCGTGCTCGTGGTGATGCTCCTGCTCGGGCTGCTGTTCTGGATCGCGCCGGACGTCGAGCAGCCGCGCTTCCGGTGGATCACGATCGGCGGCGCGGCGACGCTCGTGGTGTGGGCGGTCGCGTCGTTCGGCTTCGGGCTCTACGTCGCCAACTTCAGCTCCTACCAGGGCACCTACGGCACGCTCGGTGGAGTGATCGCGTTCCTGGTCTGGCTGTACCTGTCGAACTGCGCGGTCCTGCTCGGCGTCGAGATCAACGCGGAGGCCCGCAAGGTCGCGATGCCGGAGAAGGGCGTCGAGATCAACGCGGAAGCCCGCAAGGTCGCCATGCCCGAGAAGGGGTTTGCCTCCGAAAAGCCCGGGTAGGACCAACCGCATGGATCGGGGCAGCAGCAAGCACGGCCCGCGCTTGGACGAGGAGATGGCCCGCGAAGTCGAGGGCACCGTCCAGGGCAGCGTGGCCGGATCGCGGGTCGAGGAATGGCGCGAGCCGGAACCGTCCGGCGAAGACCAGCCCGACGCCGCTCAGGTGCCGGCGGGAGATCGCCGGTCCGGGGCCCCGCAGGGCATGACGAACGAGGAGGTGGACCAGCGCAGCGAGTTGGGCAAGTACCTCGACCTGTCCGTGCTGCCCGCCGACCGCGCGGCCCTGCTGCGTTCGGCCCGCAAGAACCAGGCACCGGACAACATGCTCGACGCGCTGGACCGCCTCCCGGCGGACCGGACGTTCCGGACGGTGTCGGAGGTGTGGGCCGTACTCGGGCACGCGAACGAGACGACGCGCTGGTAGAAGCGCTGGTAGGAGGCCCCCAAATGGGTGGTGTGACCGAATCTGTGGACGTGGCGGTCCCCGTACGGACCGCCTACAACCAATGGACCCAGTTCGAAGAATTCCCCCACTTCATGCAAGGTGTCCAGGAGGTCCGGCAGCTGTCGGACACCATGACCCACTGGAAGACCGAGATCGCCGGCGTCAAACGCGAGTTCGACGCCCGGATCACCGAGCAGATCCCCGACGAGCGGGTGGCCTGGAAATCGACCGAGGGCACCCACCAGGCCGGCGTCGTCACCTTCCACCGGCTGGACGACAACCACAGCCGGGTGACGGCACAGATGGAGTTCGAGCCGCACGGCGTGGTGGAGCAGACTGCCGACAAGTCCGGCGCCGTAACCCACCGGGTGAAGGCCGACCTCAAGCGGTTCAAGGAGTTCATCGAGGCCCGCCGCCAGGAGACCGGCGCCTGGCGCGGTCAGGTCTGAGCGGTAGCAACAGCTTTCGTCGTCGTCTCGTCGCCAACCCGGCGGCGGGACGACGCCGCGTAGAGGAGCATGAGCACCAGGCTCATCACGACCAGGGACGGGCCGAGTGCCTCCACGTCGATGCGGCTGAGCAGGATGCCGACCAAGCCGGGCAGGAGCGCGCCGCCGAGGGCCGAGCCGCCGAGCTGTACGCCGATCGTCCGGTCCGCGTGCGCCTCGCCCACCCGGCTCGCGGTCATCAGCGTCATCAGCGGGAAGACCGGCGCGGCCGAGAAGCCGATGATGCCCAGGCCGAGCGCCGCCACCCAGCCCGGTGCGGGCAGCGCGACGAGTACCGCGCCGCCTGCCATACCGGCGAGACTTGCCCACAGCACCTGGCCGCTGCCCACCCGCTCGGCGACCACGCCCTGCACGACCCGGCCGAGGAAGAGGCAGGCCCAGTACCCCGAGACGCAGATGCCGGCCACCGCGTCGCTGAACCCGCGCCCCTCGGTCAGCAGCGTGAACGCCCACAGGCCGGCCGCCACCTCGACCGCGACGTACACGGCGAAGGCCGACGCGCCCAGCCACACCGCCGGGATCACGAGCGTGGCGCGGATCGGCACCGGGGCCGGCGCGGGGGCGTCAGCGTGCGCCGGCCGGTGTACGGCCCAGCGGTTCACCGTCACCACGAACGCGGTCGCGAGCACTACCTGGGCGGCGGCGACCACCCCGTACCCCCATCGCCAGGACAGGCCCGCGGAGAGCGCGGTGGTCATGATCAAGGGGCCGATGGCGACGCCGAGGCCGAAGAACGCGTGCAGCCAGTTCATGTGGCGGGGGCCGAAGGCCGCCGCCGCGTAGGCGTTGAGGCCCGAGTCGATCGCGCCGCCGCCGAGGCCGAGCACCAGCGCGAACGCGACCATCACGCCGAGCGCCGGGGAGACCGCGTACGCGGCGAGGCTGATCGAGCAGAGCGCGGTACTGCCGGCGAGCAGCCGCCCCACGCCCAGCCGTGCGATCGTGAACCCCGCCGCAACGCTCGACGTCAGGTAGCCCACAGTGCCGACCGTGAGCAGCACGCCCACCGTCTCGCGCGGTACGCCGAACTCCTCGCTGACCGACGGCCAGCCCACACCGAGCAGGCCGTCGGGCAGTCCGAGGCTGATGAACGCGAAGTAGGCCAGGAGCAGCATGCCCCGCGGGTACGAGTCACGAAGACCGATCTTATGCCGGTGCCGACTCCCGGCGGATCTTGGACGATCCCGTGCCCACCGACCAGCCGGCCACCCAGCGCGCGGTCGTGTTGGCGCGGGTGCGATCGGCCAGGTGGTACCAGTCCATCCGGCAGCGCTGCGTGGTCACGTCGAACACCCCGAACCCGTGGCCGTCGAGCTCGGTCCACTTCACGTGCGGGTTGGCCGCGCGCACGATGCTGGCGGCGAGGACGCTGAGCGCGCCGCCCGGGCTTGTACCCAGGAAGTCGTTGATGTTGTCGCTGGTCACCGAGGGCACCACGAACTCCGCCGCGGCCGGGTTGCCGGATCCGGTGGTGCGGGTGACGAGCTCGTTTGCCCAGGAGGTGTGGATGTCGCCGGTGAGGAAGACCACGTCCTTGGTACCTGTCGCCCGCAGGTGGTTGACAAGCTCGTCGCGGTCGGCGTTGTAGCCGTCCCACTGGTCGGTGTTGACCGCGAACCCGTTCGCCGGGATGCCGAGCAGCTTGCCGAGCGGACCGAGCAGCCAGGCCGGGAGCGTGCCGACGTCCAGCCGCGAGATCATCACCGGGTTGCCGACAAGCTTCCACTTCGCCTGCGACGACACGAGGCCCTGCTTGAGCCAGCTCATCTGGTCGTCACCGGTGATCGTGCGGGCCGGGTCGTCCACGGCCGTGCCGGAGGCCTGGAGCGAGCGGTAGGTGCGAAGGTCCAACATGGACAGCTCGGCGAGGCGCCCGAACCGCACCCGGCGGTAGATCGAGCCGCTGGCTCCGAGCCGGACGGGCATCCATTCCGCGTACGCCTGGCGGGCCGCCGCCAACCGCGCGGCGAACGCACCCTCGGTGGCCGGCGTGTGGTTTTCCGCGCCGCCCGCCCACTGGTCGTTGGCCACCTCGTGGTCGTCCCAGGTGATCACCCAGGGCACGGTGGCGTGCAGCGCCTGGAGGTCCGGGTCGGTCTTGTAGAGCGCGTGCCTGATCCGGTAGTCGGCCAGCGTCAGCACCTCGTGCGCCGGCCGCACCTGCCGCACGACGCTTCCGCCCGCGTCGAACTCGCCGGTCCCGTACTCGTACAGGTAGTCGCCCAGGTGCAGCACCAGGTTGAGGTCGCCGCGAGCGGCCAGGTGCCGGTACGCCGCGAAGTAGCCGGCCTCCCAGTTGGAGCAGGAGACGACGCCCATGCGTACCCGGTCGATGGCCGCGTCCGGCGCCGGAGCGGTCATCGTGCGACCCACCGGCGACCAGCCGCCGGCGTAGCCGAAGCGGTACCAGTACGTCGTACCCGCCGCGAGGCCGTCGATGTCCACCTTGACCGTGTGGTCGCGCTGCGGTCCGGTGGTGAGCGAGCCTTCTCGGGTGATGCTGGTGAAGTCCGGGTCCGCCGCGACCTGCCAGGTCACCTGGACCTCGGGGCCGGCGCCCGAGCCGGGCTGCGCGTCTTCCGTGGGCGTCACCCGGGTCCACAGCAGGATGCCGCCGGGCAGCGGATCGCCGGACGCGACCCCGTGCCGGAAAGCGGACGACGCGGCCGCGGCGGGGGATCCGGCTGGGCCGGCGGCGGCGATGGTGGCGAGCGTCGCGCCGGTGGTGAGGCCGGCGGCACGCAGTAGAGTACGGCGATCGAGCGGCACGTTGGTCATGGTCGATGTATCTATCAGCGGTACCTTGCGCTCCGCCGACGCCCAGACGTCCAAACCGGACGCACACGGCAACATCGGCCGAACGACCGACGGGCGATGCGGGCAGATCGCGCAAAACTGTCCGGATGCGCCGTTCCCCCAAGCCATCGGCTTCCTGACCGCACGCCAGCGCAAGCTCGCCTGGCTCGGCTTCATGCTTGTCGCGTGCCAGGCGCCCGTCGCCGCGAAGGTACTGCCGGACGCCTCGTGGCTGTTCAGCATCGTGGTCGCCCTGACGGTAGCGACGGTCATCATGGCGGATGACTCGATGCGACGGCGTCCCGCCGCAGAGTAGTCACGCTGCGTGAGGTCCGTCTCAACCCGAGCGGACCAGCCCAAGATTCAACCGACCGGCGGAGGCTGGCCAGGCCACGCCCCCGCTAGCGTCGATCCCCATGACTGGGCTGTTCAGCGGCTTTACCTCACGCGCCGCCACGCGTTCGGCACGTTCCGAGATCAACGGAATGATGTCGGCGTTCGGTGCGGCCGGCCTCGAGGCCGCCGCCCGCCACCCCGGCCTGCTCGCCACGCTCGACCAGCACGCCGCGGCGATCCGCGACAGCCTCCTGGGCGACCTGCGGCCGCTCACGCCGGTACACCTGGCGGGCTACGCGGAGGGCGTCCGCGACGCGGCCGCCGAGCACGGGTGGCGCCTGCCCGCGGGCCGGATCGACTGGTCGGCCCGTCCCGACTGGGTGCTGACCCGGCTGCTCGCCGTCTGCTACCTGGCCCACGCCCCCATACCCGCGCCACGCCGCAGCTGACCGCTCTTCGCGCGCTCCCAGGCTGGCCCTTCGCCTCGGCCCTTCTGCTGAGGCGGCCTCGGCCGAAGCGGCCGGCCTACACCGAATGACGGGTAAACGACAGTCGCCGCCCGCCGCCAACCGATACCCTCGCCCGCGGAGCGGCCTGGGACGGGTCGTCCTAAAACGTGCGTTGTAGACAGGAGATCCGAATGGCCCGCCGGGTGTTCATGGGGATGGCCGCGCTCGTGCTAGCGCTCGGCGTCGGCGCCTGCGGCAAGGACTCCCCCGACCCGGCCCCGTCGTTCTCCCAGCCGCCCAGCACGCCGGCGCCGGGCCGGGAGGCCATCGCCGGCATCGCGCCCGAGCCGGACCAGGCGACCGCACTGGACTACGTGGACGCGCTGATCAAAATCGACCGCGACATCGTGCACAACAAGGAAGAGAAGGCCGTCGACCGCGGCCGCGACCTGTGCTCCGCGGTAAAGAGCACGCCCGGCGACGAGAAGAAGCTGGTCGACGCCACGCTCCAGCGCTTCACGTCGCCCAACCACCCGGACGGCTTCGGCGAGGCCAAGTCCAAGCGCATCCTGGCCGCCACGCGCAAGTACATCTGCCCGTCGTACTGACCCGCGCCGCGCGTATCCATCCACAACAAAGACTGAGCTACCGCGACGTCCGCGGTGGTCCAGACCGCCGCTCCCGCAGCCTCACCCTCCGCGCTTCACAACCCCGCCGGCATGGCCGGCGGTGAGGCCGCGGGAGCACCTGGTGCGCGCGATGCGCAGATCTGGCGAATGTCGACCTGCTGTGCCGCCAAGGGCTGGGAAAAGCGGAAGCCCGCCCCGAAGGGCGGGCTTCCTGGGAGCGGGAACGTCAGCGGAGGCCGTTGCGGATCGCGACCGAGATGAGCGTGTCGGGGTCGTCGGAGATGATCCCGTCCACGCCCAGGTCGATCACGCGCTGAATGACCGCCGGGTCGTTGACCGTGTAAGGCACCACCTTGAGGTCGTACCGGTCCTGGAGCACCGGCACGGTCGGGCCGTGGAAGTAGGTCGGGTCGGTGCGCAGGTACCAGTCCGGGTTCTGCGCCGCGACCTGAGCCGGGTCGTGCACCTGCCAGTTGGACGAGACGGTGGCGGCACCCGCGGCGCGGACAAGCTTGCCCAGGTCGCGGTACTTCCACCAGTCAAGCCCACCGGTCCACGGGCTCTTCACCTTCGAGTTGCCGTACACCGCCTGGAGCGAGCACTCGTCGGCGAGCGTCGAGCACTCGGCCGGGCCGTACTGCCAGACCAGCGCCACCGTCTCGATCCGCCGGTCGAGCTTGCGGGACAGCAGGATCGTGCGCCAGTCGAACGACTGGATCGTCACCCGGTCCTCGAAGTCCGCCTTCTGGATCGCCTTCACCAGGAGCTTCGTGAAGACGTCGTACGGCGCGGTGTCGTTCGCGGTCGGGCTGATCTTGGTCTCGATGTTCATCCGGATGTCGTGCCGGCCGGAGGCCTTGACGAGCGCGAACACCTCGCCCAGCGTGGGGATCCGGGCACCCGGCGCCGCCACCTGCTGCGGGAACTCGGCCAGCGTCTTCGACCCGCAGTCGATCGTCTTGATCTGCCGCAGGGTCAGGTCGTGCACCCGCTTGCCCACGTACGGGTACTCCGGGTCACCCGCGAACGCCGGCGCCGTGTCCTCGCAATGCGAGCCGTTGATCGTACGGTCGTGGATGACCACGAGCTGCCCGTCCTGCGTGACACCGGTGTCCAGCTCCAGCGTCGAGACAGCGCGGTTGGCGAGCGCGTACTCGAACGCGGGGAGCGTGTTCTCCGGCCGCACCGCGCGCGCACCCCGGTGGCCCTGGATGTCGAACGGCGACGTGTACCCGCGCGGAAGCTGGTACCCGCGCTGCGCGATCAGCCCGCGAAGCCGGTCGGGGTAGTCGGTGATGATGCCGTCCACACCGTCGTCGATGAGCTTGGCCATCGTCGGCAGGTCATCGATGGTCCACGGGATGACCTTGATGCCGTTGCGGTGGGCGTGGCGGACCATCTCCTTGGTCACGTACGGCTTGTAGCCGGGGTCGACCACCGAGCCGTTCTGCGGCGTGCCGTGCACCGGCGAGAAGGCGTACGCCCCGAAGCTCTTGATCGCCTTGATCGGGTCGCCACCGAAGTTGTCGATGTCGATGCCGCCCAGCCACGGCGAAGCGCCCGGCTGACCGGTCTGGAGGAAATCGATGTTCGTGAGCGCCACCACGGGGAGGCGCGGCTCGACCTGGCGCATGCGCATCAGCGCGCCCCAGTCGAAGCTCTGGATCGTGACCTGGCGCAGCAGCCCAGCGTTGCGGATCTCCCGCGCGGTCACCTGGACGAACTGCTCCCGCGGCGCCGTCTCGGTCGGCGCCCCGGCCTCCACCTTGGTCTCGATGTTGAGCTTCACACCGTCCGCGCGGTACCGCTTGACCAGCGCGAACACCTCGCTCAGCAGCGGCATCCGCGCGCCCGGCACGGCGAGCTGGCCAGGCTTGTCGGCCAGCGTCTTGCTGCCACAGTCGAGGGTGCGAACCTGGGCGAGGGTGAGCGTGTTGACGTACTTGCCCACGTACGGGTACTCGGAGTCGCCCGGGGTGGCCGGGGCGGTGTCCGTGCACTTCGTACCGGTCACGCGACGGTCGTGGGTGACCACCGCCTGGCCGTCCTCGGTGATCTGCACGTCCAGCTCCAGCGTGGTGACGCCGAGCTGGAGAGCGTTGCCGAAGGAAGCGAGCGTGTTCTCCACCCGCAGACCGAGCCCACCGCGGTGGGCCTGGACGTCGAACTCCGGTTTGTGCTTCGGGTGCGCCACAGCCGCGCCGGGCAGCGCCGTGACGGTCAGGCCCGCGGCCAGGGCCGCGAGCGCGATTCTCCTGGTTATCACGGGCGTGATCGTCGCGAAGCGGAGCAGCCTTGGCGCGTGCGCGGGGTGAACAAGAAGCTAACTACTACAGCTACGGCCGTTGATCGCGCATCCGGTGGGCTCGCCGGCCAGCAGTCCCGGCACCTCGAACGTGAACGCGACCGACCCGCCGGCCACAAGCTCGCGATTGCCGGGCAGCGGCGTGAACGTCACCAGCTCGCCCTCCTGCCGCGCGTCCGCCCCCGTCACACTGTCCACTTTCTGTCCAGTGGGGAGGCTGAGCGTCACGGTCCAGCCGTCGGCCGCGCCCTTGCCCTGGTTGGCGATGGTGACCTGGCCGCGGTAGCCGGTGAGCCCGAGCAGGCCGGTATTCGCCTCGCGGGAGTAGCGCGCGACAAGGTCGGCCGGCACGGGCGGCGCGCTGGACGCCTCGGGCGTGGGCGGCGCGCTGCTGACCGCCGCCGCGCCGTCTCCAGTGGACGGATCGGCGCCGCCGCTCGGTGCCGCGTCCGGCGTTGGCTCGGCGCTCGGCCCCGCTGCCCCGGGCGCGCTCTGTGTGGGCTCGGCGGACACCGTCGGGCCCTGCTCCCCCGCCGTCTCCACCGGCGGCAGCGGCAGCCGCACCGCTCCGGTGGGCGGCCGGCTGGCCATCAGAACGGCATAAGCTCCGCCGACGATGGCCACCGCGGCCACCAGCACGAACGCGACCGCAAGACCCACTTCCGTGCGGCTCCACGGTGGTCGCCCTTGCTTTTTCGATACGCGGAACGGCGCCCCGGTCGCCGGCGATCCGTGCCCTCCGTGGCCTCGATCCGGGTGCGATGGCGTCGGCGGCTCCGCCGCGTGGTCCTGCGCGGTCATGCTGTCGTCGAACTGCTGAAGCTCGGCGACATACCCCATCACGCCGGCGTCGCGCTGCCGCGGGAGCGACGCGTCGACCGCCTCGTGCGTCCCGGTGCGATCAGCCGTCACGCCGCGACTATATGCGTGCCGCTCATATCGGGCGCAACCCCCTAATCCCTAGTCCTGAATCCCTGGTCGTGCGGGATTACCAGCAGAGGCAGAACGGGTGGCCGGCGGGATCCGCGTAGACCCGGAAGGTGACCTTTCCCTCCGGCGTCGGCAGCGGGCGCGCGCCCAGCGCCAGCGCCTTGGGCTCCGCCTCGTCGATGTCGTCGACCGTGATGTCGAGGTGGAACTGCTGCGGGAACGCCGGGTCGGGCCAGCGCGGCGGGACGTGGTCGGGCGCCTCCTGGAAGCTCAGCGTGGTCACGCCGTCGCTGATGTCGACCCAGTCGCGGTCGTCGCTGGTGATCGGCATACCGAGCAGCTCGGAGTAGAAGCCAGCCAGCACGTGCGGATCGGGGCAGTCGAGCACCACTGAGGACAGGCGACCGATCATGATGCGCTCCTTCATGGGGGTTTTCCTCGGCCGTCCGATCCTGCTCCACAGGTACGACAGTTTCGGGATTGGTGTGATCGTTGCCGTACGGTGACCGTTTGCCGATGTGCACGTGAAATCCCACCGCACTACCGTGTCCACTAGGCGATACCCCGCGTTGGGAGGGCACGGCGTGGTCGGAGCCTTGGTCCGCACTCGCGTGGCGAGCAACGGCACTATGGTCGTGCAGGTGCGCGGCCATGTCAGCGAGGCTGCCACTGTGCAGCTCCGGCGTGCGCTCCTGCACGCCCTGCTCCGGGTCCGCGCGGGCCGCCTTGTCGTCGACCTACGCCACGCCGGCTGGGTCGACCCGCTCGGCGTGGGTGCCGTGGTCGCCGGCTGCCAGGTCGCGAGCGACAGGTCCGTCTCGGTGGTCGTGCACCGCCCCACGCACGGCGTGGCCCGCCGCCTAGAGGCCGCCGGCCTGCCCGAGAAGGCCCTCCTGCGCCGCTAGCCTAGCAGGCGTCATCGACCTTCGTCGATTTTTTCGAAACGCGGGAAGCCGGTTCGACGCGGGGTCTTCACATCCGCGCAACATACCCGTACGGTAATCGATGTCCATGGGAGCGCTTCCAACGAGGAAGCTCTATGCCGGGAAGGAGTCCCGCATGCGCAGGAGATCCGCGCTCTCCGCCATCGGCGCGGCCGCCGCCGCAGCGCTAGCCACGGCGACGGTGGTCGGTGTCGGGCTGCTGCAGCCCCAAGCCGCGTCGGCCGCCGATTCCGTGTTCTATGTGGATCCGGAGACCAACGCGGCCCGCTGGGTCGCCGCCAACCCCAACGACTCGAAGGCCGCCGTGATCCGCGACCGGATCGCGAGCGTGCCCCAGGCTCGCTGGTTCACCACCACCAACACCTCGGCTGTACGCGGGCAGGTGAACACCTTCGTCGGTGCCGCCGCCGCGGCCGGCAAGATCCCGATTCTCGTTGTCTACAACGTGCCCAACCGCGACTGCGGCGGCGCGAGCTCCGGCGGCGCGCCAAGCCACCAGGCGTACCGCGCGTGGGTGGACGAGGTCGCGGCCGGGCTCGCCAACCGCCCGGCGTACATCGTCCTCGAGCCCGATGTGCTCGCCCTCATGAGCGACTGCCAGAGCGCCGCCCAGCAGGCGGAGACGTCCGCCTCGATGGCGTACGCGGGCAAGCGCCTCAAGGCCGGCTCGTCGCAGGCCCGGGTCTACTTCGACGCGGCGCACTCGGCCTGGCTCTCGGCCAGCGAGATGGCACGCCGCCTGGTCGCCGCCGACATCGCCAACAGCGCGGACGGCATCTCGCTCAATGTCTCCAACTACCGGGCCAACTCGGAGCTCATCTCGTACGGCAAGGCCGTCATCGCGGCCACCGGCCGGAGCAGCCTCAAGATGGTCCTCGACACGAGCCGCAACGGCAACGGGCCGGCCGGCTCGGAGTGGTGCGACCCGCCGGGGCGCGCGATCGGCATCCCCAGCACCAACAGCACCGGTGACGCCGCGGTCGACGCGTTCCTCTGGGTCAAGCTGCCGGGCGAGGCGGACGGCTGCATCGCCGGCGCGGGTCAGTTCGTCCCGCAGCGGGCGTACGACCTGGCGATCGCCGCCGGACCGGTCACCACGCCGCCGACCACCCGGCCACCCACGACCCCGCCCACGACTCCCCCGACGACCCCGCCCACCACGCCCCCGACGACCGGGCCGACCACGGGGCCACCGCCCACCACGGCGCCGCCCGGCACGTGTGGCGTGGTCTTCGTGCCCAACCAGTGGACCGGTGGCTTCACCACCGACGTGCGGATCACCAACCGCGGCGCGGCGGTGACGAGCTGGACGCTGCGGTTCACGGTGGGCTCGGGCGTGCGCCTCACCAACGGCTGGAACGGCACCTGGAGCCAGTCCGGCACCCAGATCACCGTCACCAACGCCGGCTGGAACGGCAGCATCCCGAGCGGTGGCACGGTCAGCACCGGCTTCCAGGGCACCGGCACCCTGGGCACACCGACCGGAATCACCTTGAACGGCACGGCCTGCACCTGACGTACCACCCCTCCTGATGGGTGGCCCCGCGCGGGTGTGGCGCGGGGCCACCCTCCAGGTCCCCCTAGATTGCCCCCTTTCCTCTAGATAAGCCGGTTTCCTCCAGATAGGACGGTGCCGACATGACCGCCGACCTGACCACCGCCACGGATCCCCTCGCGCCGCCCCCGCGCCGCCGCAACCGGGCCCGGTGGATCGCCGTCGCGGTGGTGGTGGTCGCCGCCGCCGTGCTGGCGGTGCTGCTGCGGGTCGCCGGCTCCGGTGGCCCGTCCCGCCCGCCGACCCTGGAAAACCAGCTCTCCGACCGGATCGTCGCGATCATGGAGCAGGCCACGCCGACAGATCACCACCAGCACGGCCACGGCAGCATCGGCGAGGTCAAGGGCCAGGTGCTGTGTGCGGCGAAGACGCTCGGCTTCGAGCCGGCCGGCGCGAAGACGGTGGCCGAGGTCCGCATCGTGTACGGGTACCACCTGTGCGCGGTCGTCGAGCCGGGCCGGGCGTGGGACTTCGCCCAGAAGCTCTCCGGCCCGATGTCGGTACAGCTCACCGAGCCACCGGTGGTCAAGGTCGCCGAGGGTGGCGAGGGCTTCCAGGACCGGGTCCGCGAGATCATCCCGCCGCCGTACCAGGAGGCGGCGCTCCAGGAGCTCCTCGACGAAGACCAGATGCGCGACCTGCGCGAGCGGTTCGACAAGGCGTTCAGCAAGGTCTGACCGCTCCCGCTGCGCGGGCTACGGCTGGAGAAGGATCTTCACGGCGCCGTCCCGCTTCTTCTGGAACATGTCGTACGCGCGGGCGGCCTCGGCCAGCGGCATGTGGTGGGTAGCGAAGGTATCCACGCCGAGCGGGTCGTCGTCCCGGGCGAGCAGCGGCACGAGGTCGTCCACCCACCGCTTGACGTTCGCCTGGCCCATCCGTACCTGTACCTGCTTGTCGAAGAGCGTGAGGATCGGCAGCGGGTCGGCCATGCCACCGTACGAGCCGATCAGCGAGACAGTGCCGCCGCGGCGCACGATGTCGATCGCGGAGTACAGGGCGGTCAGGCCGTCCACGCCGGCGCGTTCCATCGCCTTGGCCGCCAGCATGTCGGGGAGCAGGCCGGCCACCTGCTGTACGAGCCTGGCACCCGTGGAGCCGTGGGTCTCCATGCCGACCGCGTCGATGACGGCGTCGGGACCGCGGCCGCCGGTACGGTCCCGGATCTCGCCGACCAGGTCGTCGGTCTCGCGCAGGTCGATCACCTCGATGCCACGGTCGCGGGCGCGTTCCAAGCGTGCGGGCACGAGGTCGACGCCGATCACCCGGCCGGCGCCGCGGAAGGTGGCGATGCGGGCGGCCATGTCGCCGATCGGGCCGAGGCCGAGCACGACGAGGCTGCCGCCGTCCGGGATGCCCGCGTACTCGACTCCCTGCCACGCCGTCGGCAGCACATCCGACAGGTACACGAAACGGTCGTCCGGCATGCCCTGCGGCACCTTGATCGGCATGTACTGGGACTGCGGCACGCGCAGGTACTCCGCCTGGCCGCCGGGCACCCCGCCGTACAGCCTCGTGTAGCCGAAGCGCGCGGCGCCCATCCCGTGCTCCCGCACCTGCGTGGTCTCGCACTGGCTCTGCAAGCCCTCGCGGCACATGTGGCAGTACCCGCAGCAGATCTGGAGCGGGACCACCACGCGGTCCCCGGGCGCGACCGTGCGTACCTCCGGCCCAGCCTCCTCCACGATCCCCATCGACTCGTGCCCGAGGATGTCCCCCTCGCTCATGAAAGGCCCCAGCACCTCGTACAGGTGCAGGTCCGAGCCGCAGATCCCGGCCGACGTGATCCGGACGATCGCGTCGGTGGGTTCCTGGATCTTCGGGTCGGGGACGTTGTCCACACTCACGTCCCGCCGGCCCTGCCAGGTCACAGCTCGCATGCCCACGGGGCTTCCCCCGGCGGTACCCCTCAAACCCCCTCGCGACGGGCGCGGGCCCGGCGCTTGCCCTCGTGCATCGCCTGCACGCGGGCGATGGGGATCGCGTGGCCCTCCTCGACGAGATCGTCGGGAAGCCGTTGCGGCGCGGGCATCCGCTCGGCCCACGGGTCGGCGTCGCCGAGCAGCCCGACGGCGGTGTGGATATTGAAGTCGGCGGGCTTGACCCGGTCGAGATCCTCCCAGGCGACCGGGAACGACACCGGCAGGCCGGGACGCAGCCGCGGGCTGTACGCCGCCACGACCGTCGCGCCACCGGCCCTTGTGGAGTCGAGGAAGACCTTGCCGGCCCGGTCCTCCTTGATGAACGCGGTCGTCGCGACCTCCGGGTCGATCCGCTCGGCGCGGGCCGCGAGCGCGCGGGTGGCGGCGGCGACATCCATGATGTTCACGGACTCGTCGACCGGTACGAAGATGTGCACGCCCTTCGAACCGCTCGTCTTCACGGCGCCCTCGAGCCCGGTGTCCGCGAGCGCCTGCCGCACCAGGTGGGCGGCGGCCACAACCTGGTCGAACGCGTCACCCTCCGGCGGGTCGAGGTCGAGGATGAGGTCGGTGACCGCGTCCCACCGCTCGGCGCGCATGAGCGCCGGGTGGTACTCGATCGCCCGCTGGTTGCCGAACCACAGGAGCGTGCGGCGATCGTTGCAGAGCGCGTAGTGCACCTCGCGCTTGGACGCGTCCGCCCAGCGAGTCACGGTCCGGACCCAGTCAGGCGTGTACTTGGGGACGTTCTTCTGCATGAACGCGTCCTGCCCGCGCAGGATCCTGATCACCGAGAGCGGCCGGTCGTGCAGCATCGGGATGATGCGGTCGCGCATCGCGTCGAGATAGTCGACGAGCTGCCGCTTGGTGGCGCCGGCCCCTCGAACAGCTGCTGGTCCAGGTTGGTCAGTGCGACGCCGTCCCGCTCCTCGTCAGCTGCCATACCTCACCCTGCCATCACTTCGCGGAGCAGGTCCAGGTTCTTGCTGATCACCGCCGTCACGCCGAGGCGGCGGGCGTGCGCGAGCGCTTCCGGCGTGTCCACCGGCCAGACCATCACGACCTCGACCGACTCGCGCAGCTCGGCGACGATCGCCGGGGTGAGCAGCTCGCGGCGGATCGATACCCCGTACGCCGGCTGCCGCCGCACCCGCGCGCGCAACCGCCCCAGCGTGAACCGGTTGCTGGACGAGTACACCCGCCGCACCGGGTCCTCGAACGAGTCGAGCATCTTCCACTGCTTCGTGCACACCGTGATCGGCGCGTCCGGGGCCGCCTCGCGCAACAGCGACGCGACCCTCGGCGCGAGCGCCGCGGCCGGACCCTTCAGGTCGAGCATCAACCGAGAGTCACCATTCGCGGCGGTGAGGACCTCGTGCAGCTCTGGGAGGACGATGTCGCGCCGCCGCTTGAGGATCCACGTGTCCCAGAGCCAGTCCGGGCCCAACGTCTTCATGTGGCGCACCTCGATCGCGCCCTTGAACAGGTGGATGTCGGCCTCTACAAGATCAACTCCGGCGTCGAGGGCGGTCCGCAGACCGATCGGGTCGTTTCCGGCGCGGTGCGCGATGGCCATGATTGGAGGCACGACTCAGCGTAACCCGGCTCGTTTGTCTGATCCTGTAGCGGGAAGCTGACGCCGGGTGGCACGCTGATGGCGAATGCGGCACGAGGAGGCTCTCATGGCCACATCTTGGACAGGGCCACCGGTCGGCGGTGCGGACACGCCCGCGCGACCCACGGTAAGCATGGTGAGCTACTCCGACTACCCCTCGGCCCAGCGGGCGGTCGACTACCTGTCGGACCACGAGTTTCCGGTCGAGCGCACGGCCATCGTCGGCACCGACCTGCGCCTGGTGGAAAACGTGCTGGGCCGTATGACCGTGGGCCGCGCCGCCCTGGCCGGCGTGGCCACCGGCGCCTGGTTCGGGCTCTTCATCGGCCTGCTGTTCGGCCTCTTCAGCGAGTCCAACTGGCTCGGCGTGATCCTCGCCGGCGTGCTGATCGGCGCGGTGTGGGGCGCGGTCTTCGGCGCGATCGCGCACGCGATGACCGGCGGTCGCCGCGACTTCACCTCGCGCAGCTCACTCCAGGCCGCGCAGTACGCGGTGACGGTCGACGCCGAGCACGCCGAGGCCGCCCGCCAGCTGCTCACCCGCCTCAACTGGCAGGCCAGCGGCGCCAGCTGACCCGGGGGTCGGGACCGGCTGCGATTAGCGGCACTAGGTGCCGAGGCGGAGTAGCGGTCCGAGCGTCTGGGCGGCCAGGACAAGGCCGACGACAAGGACCAGGGTCGCGGTGGCCAACGGGGTAGCGGCCGCGACCCTCCCGGAAACGGCGTCGACCCGGTGGGCGAGGCGTCCGTGCAGGTGAACCAGGAGAAGTCCGGCGGCGGTGAGGGCGGTGGCCATGCCCAGGCCGTAGGCAATGACGAGCAGGACCCCGAACCAGGTACGACCCAGCGCGATCGCGCCGAGCAGGACGATCAGGGCGGAGGGGCTGGGTACGAGGCCGCCCGCGACGCCGATACCGATCAGCCCTCGGCGGCCCGCCTTGCGGTGCGGATGCGGGTGCGGGTGACCGACCCGATGTGCGTGGTCGTGTTGATGCTGGTGCTGGTTTACCGGTGCGGCTGCGACGGCGACCAACTGCGGATTCGCGTGGGCGTGATCCCCGCACGGCAGGGGATCGGGCGCCCGCCGGCGCCTTCGCTGTGCCGTGAGTGCGGAGGTGAGCAGTCCGATTCCGATGGCGGCGATGAGCAGCCCGCTGGTGAGCCCGAGCCAGCCCAGGAGTGTTTCCCCGGCGAGGCTGGTGACGGTGGTGAGGAGCAGTCCGACTACGAGTACGCCGCTGGTGTGCGTGGCGGTGACGGTGACGCCGACGGTGATCGCGTCGCGGTAGTTGCCCTGGCGGCCGGCGATGTAGGCGGCCATGACCGACTTACCGTGCCCGGGTAGGGCGGCGTGGGCGGCGCCGAGCAGGAGGGCGAGCAGGATGCCGAGCAGCCCGGCCAGTGGGGTGAGATGGTCCGATCCGACGATGTTGTTGAGCCGGTCCCCCAATGTGCCCACCGCGCGGCTCAACGGCCCTGCCATCGAAACTGATGCTTGGGCCACGCCGTCCGTGCCGGTGTTGCCTGGGGCGGTGCGGAGTTCGACTGTTCGTTGATTCAGGGGCGAGGCGAGCAGATCGTTGGGGTAGGTGCGGAGTTCGTCGCTGATACTCGTCGCGGGGACCGGGGATCCTTGATCCCTACTCCGTGGCCGGTGGCGGTGATCTCGTGCCAGCCGATCCGGTTCGGTTGGTAGCTGTCCCGCAGGGTTACGGTCGCCGGCCGGCGCAGGTCGGCGACGGCGGTGAGCTGGCATTCGGTTCTACCGGTTTGGAGGTTCGCCGCGCCGGGTCGGTAGGTGAAGTCAGCGCTGGTGACCTGCCATGGGAACGCTTTTCCACCGATGTCGATCCGCAGGTTGTCCGCGAACTGCTGGCAGGTGGTGATGGCGTGGTGGGCCCGCTCGGCGGGGCTGACCGTGCCGTCGCCATCTCCGTCGAGCGTGGCACGACGCTGGAGGGTGGGTATCTCGGCGTCGTCCAGGACGGCGGTGTCGTCGATGCGGTCCGGGTGCAGGCGCAGGCCGTGGTAGTGGTTGACGGTGAAGTTGCCCAACGGGTGCGCGCTGGCCGGCGAGATCGGGGCGACGACGACCGCCACGGCGGCGAGCGCGACGAGTGCGCAGCGTCGCGGCCAGCTCATGCCGGGCCGCCGAGCGCGTCCAGGACGATACGCGCGATCGGCGCCTGGAGGACGTCGAAGTGCGGGTTGATCGCCAGTGCGGTGCTCAGATCCCGGCGGGCCTGGGCGCGGTGGCCGAGCGTCTCGTGGATCACCCCGCGGTGGTAGTAGAACGTCGCGTTGCGCCAGCCGAGGCTGGTGGCCGTCGTCGCGTACTCCAGCGCCTCGGTGTCGCGGCCGTTGCGATGCAGCGCCCAGGCCAGCGCGTCGGCGGCGAGCACGCTGCGGCGGGCCTCCCACTCGGCCTGTGCATGGGTGAGCGCCTCGGCGGGCTGACCGTGGTCGGCGAGGAAGGTCGCCGTGGTGAGGTGGTCGACGGCACCGTTGCCGGTGAGGAGTTCCCGCGCCGCGTCGACGAGCTCGTACTGCTCTTTCGCCTTGTCCGGCTGCCCGGCCGCGGTCAGCGCGTCGCCGTACTCGGCAAGGATCTCGGGTAGCGGCAACACCCGCGTGACGCGGTCGTATCCGTCGAGAGCCTCGGCCGTCTGGCCGAGGGCGGCCTGTGCCTTGGCACGGCCGGCGTGCAGCAGGCGGTACTCCGGGTCGGTCGCGATCCCTTGCTCGTACTGGCTGAGCGCTTCGGCCGGGTCGCCGTTGTTGAAGGCGAGTTCGCCGAGGTAGTAGCGACAGAAGGCGATGTCGGCCGGGGAGACTGCGTCGGTGAGTGCGCGTTGCAAAGCGTCGCGGGCCTTGGCCACCTGACCGCGCTGTTCGAAGTCGTACGAGGCGCGGGTGAACGACGACACCCCGGGTTCGAGGTCCAGCATCCGCTGCAACGAGTTACGCGCCTGCTCGTACTCGCCGAGTTGGGTCAGGGCGTCGACCAGCACACCGTGGACGCTCCCGGCAGACGGGTTGACGCGTTCGGCCCGCCGACCCCAGTCGAGCGCGGCCTTGAAATCGTGGCGGGCGTTGGCCAAGGCGGCCATGCCGACCATGGCCTGCCAGTTCGTGGTGCTCTCCAGCTCGAGTGACCGCTTCAGCGAGCCATCGGCCTTCGGGTAGTAGGACGGGTCGGCGGTGATCCGTCCCTGCTGGACGTAGGCAGCCCCGAGCTGCGCCCAGGTCGACCAGTCCCTGGGCACCTCTTTGAGCCGCTGCTGCGCGGCTTCGATCGCCGATTCGAACGCCCGCCCACCCGCTTGCGGGCCGATGGGTACGGCCGGCCCGGGCTTGGCCCGTTCAGATCCGGAATCGTCGCGCCGGTCCCAGACGAGTGGTGTGCCGGCCACCAGCACGAGGCCGGCTAACACCAACACGACCGGCACACGCGTCCATCCCCGGGCGAAGGCGGCGACTCGCCGGGCGACCCGACTCTTCATGATCCATCTTTCGAGAGCATGGCGTAGGCGACGAGGTTGCCGCGGTAGCTGCCCGCTCGACGGTCGAAGTCACCGGTGCAGGTGATCAACCGCAGCTCGGCCCGCTCTTTCGGGGCGTAGACCTCGTTGGCCGGGAAGGCGGTCTTCGCGTACTCGGCGACGCGGTAGACGGTGAAGCGGCGGACCACGTTGTCGATACCCCGGACCTCGATGGCACTGCCCGGCTTCAGCTCTCTCAGCCGGTAGAAGACGGCAGGGCCGTCTTCCGAGTCGACGTGTCCGGCGATGACCGACGGTGGGCCGCCACCTTCGCCGGGGTCGGGCCATTGGCGTACCAGCCGGCGACCTGATAGTCCGACGGGACGGTGAGAGTCCCGTCCGGGTTGCGGTTGAGATCCACCAGGGGCGTCCGGACGCCGATCGACGCGATGGTGAGCTCGGCGGGCGGTGCGTTTTCCGCCGGCAGCCCCACGACCTTCGGCTTACCTGAGGCGGCGGCGTACACCGGTGGCGCGACGCGCGGCGCCGGTGGGGATGCTGGTGCGCCCGTGTAGACGATGGCGAGTGCCATTCCGGCGGTCACGAACGCCACGGCGGACGCCAGCCGCCAGCCGATGCGATTCATCGCCGTCTCCTTCCGGCCCGGGGTGCGGCGCGACCAGCTCGTCGCGCCGCACCCGCGAGGTTCACTTACCGCTGACCGCCGTGGTGCTCAGACCGGTCCGCCGGCGACGCCGGGCGAGGACTAGCCCGGCACCGAGGAACGCGATGGCGCCAAGCCCGCTGGCGAGCCGTACCCAACCGGTCGCCGTGGGGCCGTGCCGCCGGCACCGCCGGGGACGCCGCCGGACGGCATGCCGACGTCGATCTGGTTCACCGCGACATTGCTCGGCAGCGCGAGGTACGGGAACGTCTTCCCGAACGGCACGTTGTTCGTGTTGACCTTGTCGCCCGCGGCCAGCGCCGGCACCAGGGCACCGGTCTGGGCCGCGCCCTCGAACGCCTGCAACTCGATGTCGAGCACGTCGTCGGCGAGCCGGCGCCCGTTCGGGAAGCCCTGGTTGTCACCGGCCAGTACGCCGAGACGGTTCGGGTTGGTGGTCACCGGCACGCTCATGTTGAGCCGCAGCTCCTCCGCCGGCACGAAGTTCTTCGGGTCGACATCGCCGTTGAGGATCTGCGAGTTCAGATCGGCCTGGATCGGCGGCGTCGAGCCGTCCAGCGTCGGCGCGTCCTTCGCGATGCCGGTCAGGAAGATCTCCACCAGGTCGTTGCGCGGGGTCGCCGGAGCCGGGATGTTGTAGAGCGTCTGGATCACCTGCGGCAGCTCCGGATTCAGCACCCGGTCCACCAGCGCCTGGTTCTTGGCGTCGTCGGCCGGCGTACTGGCGTTGAAGGCATCCTTTTGGTTTGCCGCCGGCACCAGCTCGTTTACCAACGGGTTGCCCAGACGGGACACCTGGACCTGCGCACCACTGGCCTCCGCATCCTTGACGTTCATGCTCGCCTTGGACGTCGCGCTCCAGATCCCGATCACCGGGTTCTTCGTCTCGTCCCCGTTCAGCGCCAGCGCCGATTTGGGCACCTGCAAGGCGATGGACTGCACGTTGTAGCCGGCAAGGGTGTCCTGACCACGCTCCGAGAGGTTGGCGCCGTAGATCAGATCAAAGACCCGCAGGTCCAGGAAGAACGGATCCTCGGCCTGGCCCACGTACGTCACCCCGCCGCCCTCGACGGGTGTGATCGCCTGGGTACGCAGGCGCCCATAGTTCGGTATTGAGGCCGGGCCCACGTTTGACGGGCCACGATCCCGTCCTCGACCAGCACCCGCTCGCTCTTACCGCTGATCGCGGTCAGGGTGTACCGCTGCTTGAACAGCAGCGTCGGGTCGGTCAGGTTATTGACCACCCCGTTGTTGTAGAGGAATGTTTTCCCGTCCCGCTGGTCGTCGTTGGTGAACACCCACCGGTACGTGATGTCCGCAACGGCGTCACCATTGTTGTCGATGTTGATGTCATAGTTCGCGTTCGTCTGGAAGAAGTAGAAGTTTGGCCCGCCATTCGGCTCCTGAAAAGGCAACCAGTTCGCGATCAACGTGACCGTGTCCTGCTTGTCCGGGCTGACGAACGCGTACACATCGGTGTTGTCGACCGTCGGATCCCCGCGATCAGTGGCGCCTCCCGGTGACTCGACGCATCGGCGACCTCCGTGACGAGACTTGCCCCACCGCCGCCGGCGACCACGGCGAGCGCTAAGGCCGCCGTACCACACACCAAGGGCCCATGCCCTGGCCTGCGTAACACTCTGCTCCGTGCCATATCCGACTTCCCCCGCAACAGCTTCAACCGATGAGGCAAAACACAGTCAGGGCCGATTCAAACCGGCATCATGACGTGAGCTGCGAGAAATCTCTGACGTTCCCCGATAGCGTGGAGGCCAGAGCCGCGGCAGGGCGGCCGCAGCGTCAGGCTCACACCCGCGAGCGGCGACCTCATCGTTATGGGCGGCCGCTGCCAGCGCGACTGGCGCCACGCGGTGCCGAAGCAGGCGACGCCCGCTGGCGCCCGAATCAGCGTCAACTTCTCCAGCCTCACCCAGGCAACCCGCGACTAGCGCGCCCGCTGTTCGCGTTCAGCGGGTCAGAGCGGCCGGGGCAACTCGTCGGCGAGCAGGTGGGTGGCGGCGAGCGCGCGCCAGGGCCGCCACGCCTGCGCGACCGCCACCGCGTCCGGGCCCAGGGCCGCCACCAGCGCCGGGTCGCCAGCCGGAAACGCGTCCCGCTCCCCAAGCCGCATCGCGAGGTGGTGGGCGGCCGCGTCGCCGATACCCGGGATGGCGGTCAGCGACGCGACGAGGCCGGCCAGGTCGTCGGTGCCGTCCAGGCGGATCTCGCCGGCGCCGACCGCCGCGGCGAAGCGGCGGACCGGGTCGGGCACACCGGCGGCCGACGCGACGACCTCGGCGGCGGGAAACACGCGGTCCAGGCCACCGTCGAGGCCGGGCACCACCGGCCCGTGGTCCCGCGCCAGCCGGCCGAGCAGCTCGCGCGCCCCGGCGGTGTCGTGGTGCTGGCGGGCGATCGCCGCGACGCCCGCCTCGAAGGGTCCCCACGCGCCGGGCACCCGCAGCCCCGGCCGCTCCTTGAGCAGCGGCCCGACGATCGGGTCGCCGGCCAGGTGGCCGGTGGCGGCGAAGTCGACATCGAGGCCGAGCATGCGCCGCACGCGTTCGACGACGTGGATAAGCCCCTCCCAGTAGGGCAGGTGGGCGCGGAGCAGCAGGTGGTCGTGGCCGCCCCGCCAGATCTCGAGCAGGCCCGGCCCGCCGTCGAGCGTGATGGTGCGGCGGTAGGTGCCGCCGTCGACGGCCTCGACGCCCGGGATCGCCCCGCCGGCGAGGAACGCGAGCGTCGCGTCCCAGTCGTACGGCGGCTCTACCGGCAGCCGCAGCCCCAGCCCACCGTCGGCGGTCAGCCGGTCCGCGCGCCGCCGCCGCTCACGCAGGGCCTGGGGCGTGGCCCGGAAGACCTCGCGCATGGTGCGGTTGAACTGCCGCAGGCTCCCGAACCCCGACGCGAACGCCACGTCCGCCACCGTCAGGTCGGTGTCGTCCAGCATCCGCCGCGCGAAGTGCGCCCGCCGCGAACGGGCGAACTGGTCGGGCGTCACGCCGAGGTGCTCGTGGAACAGGCGCCGCAGGTGCCGGCTGGACATGCCGAGCCGCCGCCCGAGATCCGCCTCGGTGCCCTCGTCGAGCGCCCCGCCGATGATGAGCTGCACCGCGCGGCAGACCAGCTCGGGCGCGTCCCAGGGCAGCTCACCGGCGATGCGGTAGGGGCGGCAGCGCAAGCACGCGCGAAAGCCGGCCGCCTCCGCGGCGGCGGCCAGCTCGAACGTGCGGACGTTCTCCGCGCGCGGCCGCGCACCGCAGCCCGGCCGGCAGTAGATGCCGGTCGTGACCACGGCGGAGTACGTCGTCATGGCGCCATGCTCAGTGCGCGACCAGCAGCTCGTGGTCGATCTCCACGAACTCGACGATAAGCCCCGCGAACTCCCCCGCGATCAGCTCGCGGTAGGCAGCCGACGAGGTGTGCGCGTCGTACGCCGCCTGGTCCGCGAAGTGCTCGACGAAAAGCAGATAGTCCGGCTGCGTCGAGTCGCGGTACACCCGGAAGGAGAGGGTCCCCTCCTCGACCGCCGGCCCCTTCGGCGCGAACTCCCGCACCACCGCCTCCGCCTTCGCCTGCATGCCGTCCTTGAGCTTGATGGGAAACACCTTTGCCAGCACGGAATTTCTCCTCCTGATTGATGGTCGTTCTCGCAGGAGAGAGCTTTCCGGCCCCGACCCGCCGGGTCTGGCCATATCTGGACATCAGTGGTAGGCCAGCTCGCCGGCCTCGATGGGAGCGGTGAGCCGGCTCTCCTCCGGAGCGAGCGGACAAGCCCACCGGTCGTCGTACGCGCAGCTGGGGTTGTACGCATCACAAATGTTGAATGACTGCCCACAGCGTCGGCGAGGCCAGACGCTGGCGACGGGCCTCCGACCAGCTGGTTCGGTCACCCTTGGCACGCTTGTCGCGTCGGGCGATGGCGGGGGCCCTCGCACGGCACCCCGCCTCGGCGGGTCGAGCGGTAGCATAAAAGTATGACCGTCAAGCTCAGCATCAGCGTGCCCGACGACGTCGCCGCCTACCTACAAAGCCAGGGCAACGCGTCCGCCGCCATCGTCGATGCCGTGCGGCGCGTCCTGCCGCAGGCACGCCGCGAGCGGCAGCGGGCGGCAGCTCAAGCCTACGGAGAGTACATGCGCCGCCGGTCGGCACAGCAGGCCGAGGACGACCAGGCGATGATCGAACACAGCAACGACATCGCCCTACGCGACGCCCAGTGGTAAGGCGCGGGCAGGTCTGGACTCTCCTACGCGGCGGTAGTCAGCATCGCGTCCTGGTGGTCAGCAACGACGAGTACAACAGCGTCGAAGAACTCGCTATCTGGTCCCTGACCGTCGTTCGCGACGTACCGCACCCCAACCACCTGGTCGTCCGTCTCGATGCCGACGACCCGCTCACCGGCGCGTACGTCAGAATTCACAGTGTCGTGCAGATCCTGGACCGGACGGCGCTGCGCGACAACCACGGCTTCGTCTCGTACACGACCATGAACGCCGTCGAAGCAGCATTGCGCGAATTCCTCGAACTGCCGTAGCAAAGGTCACCCGGGCCTCACCAACGCGGAGCCAGCCATCAGTGATAAGTCAGCTCGCCGGCCTCGATGGGGGCGGTGAGCCGGTTCTCGTCCGGAGCGAGCGGACAAGCCCACCGGTCGTCATAAGCGCAGCTGGGGTTGTACGCGTAGTTGAAGTCGAGCCGCACCCGGTCGCCGGGCAGCAGCACCACTCCCCGCCCGAACGTCCCCTTCACCGTGTCCGCCAGGTAACGCCCAGCCCCGTACGTCATCGACCCGTACGTGCCGTCGCGGAACGGCAGGAAGATGCCACCCCCATACGCCTCGATCCAGAAGAGCGTCAGCGGGCCCCACGGCGTGATCGCGCGGGCCACCCGCCGGTACCGCATGACGCCGTCCGGGCCGCCGGTGTCGATCTCCAGCGTGCCCTCCGCCGCTTCGAGGGGCGCCTCGACCACCGCCGTCGGGTTCTCCGGGAAGTACCGGAGGCCGGCGAACGTGGCCCGCTCGCCCGGCGGGATCGGTGACTGTGTGTGTTCGGCGAACAACCGGTCGCGGGCGACGCGGAATTCGCCCAGGTCGAGCCCGGAGAGGTACATGCGCGCGACCTGCTCGCGCCAATCCGCCAGATCCAGAATTTCCACGCTCTCGAACCCTAACCGCCCATCCAACGTATTCACGGCGGATGAGGCACTACTTTGCCCCTACGGCCCCGGGGCCGCGCGAACGCCGGCAAGCCCAGCCTGGCGGCCGCCGCTGATACCGTTTCTCCGTGACGTTCCGGACACCCCGATGATCCACACGGTCGGGCTGGTGCTGCATCCACAGCGTGACAGCCGTGCGGCCATGTCGACCATCGGTGCCTGGGTGCGCGGGCATCAGGCTACGCTCCTCGGGCTGCCGGAGGAGGTGGCGCGGACCGAGGGTGCCACGGCGGTCGCGGCGGAAAAGCTCGCCGAGCATTCCGACCTCATCGTGAGCCTCGGCGGTGACGGCACGATGCTGCGCTCGATGCGCCTCGCTTCCGGCGGCCGCGCGCCGGTGCTCGGCGTCAACCTGGGGCGCCTCGGATTCCTCGCCGAGATCGACGTGCCGCAGCTCCCCGAGGCGCTGTCCGCGATCGACGACAAGCGGTTTACGGTCGAGGCCCGGTCCGCGGTGCGGTCCCGGTTCCACGAGCAGGAGGTGCTGGCCTTCAACGAGGTCGCGCTGGTGCGCCGCCCGGGTGGGCCGATGGCCGCGATCGAGCTGTTCGTCGAGGGGCACCCGTTCATCCACTACGTGGCCGACGCGCTGATCGTGGCGACGCCGACCGGCTCGACGGCGTACAGCTTCTCGGCCGGCGGCCCGATCGTCTCGCCGCTCGCCCAGGGGCTTGTGGTGACGCCGGTCGCGCCGCACTCGGCGTACAACAGGGCGCTCGTGCTGTCGGAGAGCGAAAAGGTGGCGCTGCGGGTGCTGCCGGCCAGCGGCGACTTGGAGGTCGAGTCGGACGGGGCGGTCGTCGGCCGTCTCTGCCCCGGCGACACCGTCGAGGTGTCCGCGGTGCCCGGCGCGGCGAAGGTGGTGCGCCTCGGGCACACGACGTTCTACCAGCGCGCCCAGCGCAAGCTCCGCCTGACGGGCTCGACCGAGGTCGACCGCTCCTGGTAGTTGGTTCAAATCTGAAATAGAGCTACCGTGGGGGCATGGCCGAGCCGCTCACCCCCACGGAGATGGTTGGCTGGCGGGCGTATATCGAGTCCAGCCAGCGGCTGATGACCCAGCTTGAAGAGGATCTGCGCGCCGACAGCGGGCTGACCTTCAACGACTACCACGTCCTGGTGCTGCTTTCCGAGGCGCCGGGCCAGCGCCTGCGGATGGGTGAGCTGGCCAGCCGGCTGGTGTTCTCGCCCAGCCGCTTGACGTACCAGATCGGCTCGATGGAAAAGCGCGGGCTGGTGGCCCGCGAGAGCTGCCCGGATGACCGCCGGGGCAGCGAGGCCGTGCTGACGGCCGAGGGCCTGCGCGCGCTGCGCGAGGCCGCGCCGCACCACCTTCGCTCGGTGCGCGCCAATTTCATGGACGACCTCGACGAGGCCGAGATCGCCGTCCTGACCCGCGTCTTCACCCGGCTCGGCGAGCGCCTGCGCGCCGAGCGGGTCGCTCAGTAAGGAGACCGAAATGCCCGCCATCACCGTCGACGACGTACTCGTCCTGCCCCGACTGCCCAAGCTGGATGCGGCCACGACCGAGTACCGCGCGGTCCGTCGCCTCATCACCGCGCCCAGTGGCTTCGAGGGCGAGGGCTTCCCGGTGCGCCGCGCCTTCGCCGGCGTGCCGCTGACCGAGCTCGACCCGTTCATCCACCTCGACCAGATGGGCGAGGTCGACTACGCGCCAGGCGAGCCGAAGGGCACGCCGTGGCACCCGCACCGCGGCTTCGAGACCGTCACGTACATCATCGACGGCATCTTCGACCACCAGGACTCCAACGGCGGCGGTGGCACGATCACCAACGGCGACACCCAGTGGATGACCGCGGGCAGCGGGATCCTGCACATCGAGGCGCCGCCGGAGCACCTGGTGGTGAGCGGTGGCCTCTTCCACGGCCTCCAGCTCTGGGTCAACCTGCCCCGCGCGAAGAAGATGAGCCCGCCCCGGTACCAGGACATCCGCGGCCGCGAGGCGAGCCTGCTCACCACGCCCGACGGCGGCGCGCTGATCAGGGTCATCGCCGGCGAGGTCGACGGCCACCAGGGACCGGGCACCACGCACACCCCGATCACGATCGCGCACGTCACGCTCCAGCCGGGCGCCGCGCTCGACCTGCCGTGGCGCAGCGACTACAACGCACTTGTGTACGTGCTGGGTGGCCGTGGCAAGGTCGGTACCGAGGGCCGCCCGGTCCACACGGGACAGTTGGCGGTGCACGGGCCGGGCGAGGCGCTGCGGGTGACCGCCGACGAGCGGCAGGACGCGCACACCCCGGCACTGGACCTGTACATCATGGGCGGTGAGCCGATCCGCGAGCCGGTGGCCCACTACGGCCCGTTCGTGATGAACACCCGCGAGGAGCTTGTGCGGGCGTTCGAGGACTACCAGGCGGGCCGGCTGGGGGTCATCCCCGCGAAGCGGGTCCCGCACTCGGGTGGCGAGGAACCGCCCGTTTCTTAGGGGTTCCTCGCCTGAAGCGTCACAGGGACACGAGGTACATACCGGCGACGCCGAGCAGGACCATCAGCAGCATGGTCAGCAGCAGGCCGCGGCCGGTATCGACAGGCGCCTTGGCCTGGTCGGTGGTGATGGACTCGGTGGTCACTGTGGCCTCCTGGGGGTCTCGCTCGGGTCACATTGACGTTATGGCGGCACCCGTACCTGGGTAATCACGGTTTCGTGCCGCCGACGAACGCGGTCCCCTCATACCCACTGCGCCGGAAGGAAACACCACCCCGCGGGTCAGGGAGCCAGGCGCCAGTCGTCGGGTACCCAGATCGGGTTGGCCGGCTCGCCGTCCAGAGTCATCGGCGTGCGCCAGGCGGGTACCGCGGGTCGACCGCTCGCCACCCAGCGGTCGACAAGGCCGCTCGCGCGCTCGGCGTACATCTGCGCGTGCGGGCCGCTGCCGTCGACCGCGCCGTCCGGCCAGATCGTGGCGCCGCCGCCGGAGGTCTCGTCGAGCAGCGCGCAGCCGCCGTTTCCGGCGCTGTCGGGCGTCTGGGCGTACGAGGTGCGGGCGTCCCACGCACCCAGCGCGAACCACATGTCGTGGTAGCGGAAGACGTCCAGCGGCGGGTCGAAGCGGGTCGGGTGGCTCACCGCCGGCGGGGGCAAGGGGGCGCCGCCGAGCGGGTGCGCGCCCGGGTACACAGCGGAGAGCGGGCCGGCTGCGGACATAAAGCCAGCCGGGCAGACGCCCACGGCGTGCACCGTGCCGTCCGGACCGGGCGCGATGCGGAGCACCGGGTGGTGGCCGGCGTGGCGGATCGGCGCGAGCACGAAGCCGCCGGGCGCGAGCTGGTCGAGCCACAGGGGCGAGGTGCCGGCGACGCCGACGGTCACGATCACCCGGTCGTACGGGGCGCCGGCCGGCCAGCCCGCGTACCCGTCGCCGAGCTGAAGATCCACAGTGGCGGAAACGCGGGACAGGGCGGCGGCGGCCCGCTCGACCACGTCCGGCTGTACGTCCACTGTGGTCACTCGCGCGCCGGTGGTGGCCATGAGCGCGGCGTTGTACCCCGTACCCGCGCCCACCTCCAGCACCCGCGTGCCCGGCGTGAGGTCGAGCGCCTCGATCATCGCGGCCATCAGCGACGGCTGGCTGGACGAGCTTGTCGCGCGGCCGTCCACGACCTTGGTGACGAGGACGTCGTTGGTGTACACGGCGTCCAGGAAGTTGCCGGCGTCCGGGGCGACCCACGTACCGTCCCGGCCGTGGAAGCCGTCCGTTACGAACGCCTCCCTCGGCACCGTCGCGAACGCCTCCGCCACCTCGGGACGCGTGATGGCCCCCTCGCGCCACAGCGCATCGGCGAATCGCCGGCGCAGCTCGCTTGAGGAGGCCATCACACCACCGTAGAGGAGGAGGTCACCTATTAGGACAGGTCGAACTCCGGGTTGCCCTCCTCGGTCACCCACTTGCGGACCTTCTCGACGTCGCCGCCCGAGAACGCCAGGCTGAGCATCAGCAGCAGCCGTGCCTTCTGCGGCAGCAGGTCGTCACCGGCGATGATGGGCTGGGTCGTGCTGCCGCCGTACACCGAGCCGGAGCCGGTACGCGTCGTGCTCACGAAGACCACGCCCTTGGCCGCCGCCGCGGTGCGGGCAGCGCTCTGCGCGGACGAGAGGCCGCCGGCACCGGTACCGGCCGTGACGATGCCCTTGACGCCCGCGTCCGCGAACGCCGTGATCGCCTCGCCGCCGGCCTGCTGGTAGCCGGTCACCACCTCGACCCGGGGCAGCGCCTCGGGGCCGACCTTGGTGAGGTTGAACGGCGTGTACCACTTGCTCTTGTCGTCGCACTCCTGGATCCGGGCCGGGGCGCGGCCGACCTTGATGTTCGGGCCGTCGATCCAGCCGAGCACGCCGAACTCGCGGGTCTGGAAAGTGTCCATCCGGTACGAGCTCGTCTTCGTCACGTCACGGGCGGCGTGGAACTCGTCGCCGAGCATCAGGACCGTGCCGTAGCAGTACGTGGCCTGGCTGGCGGCCAGCACGATCGCGTTGTAGAGGTTGGCCGGGCCGTCCGCGCCGATCACCTTCGGGCCGTCCGGTGCGACCGCGGCCCACGGGCGCATCGCACCGGTGAGCACCACCGGCTTCTGGCTGCGCACCGAGAGGTCCAGCCAGTACGCGAACTCCTCCATCGTGTCGGTACCCGTGGTCACCACCACGCCGTCGGAGGACTTGAGCGCCTTCTCCACGGCCAGGGTCAGCGCGTGGAACTCGGGGATCGTGTACCCGCCGGAGCCCTTGTTGCCGAACTGCACGGTGGCGACGTCGGCGACCGCGCCGATCTCCGGCTGGAGGTAGCCGACCATGTCACCGATGGCGATCTGGCCGGAGCGGTAGTCCTGGAAGCTGCTGCGCGAGGTCGCGACCCCGGAGATGGTGCCGCCGGTGCCGATGACGGTCACCTTGGGCTTCTTGGTCTTCGCCAAGGCGACGGCCTGGGTGTACGCGACGCTTTCGATATTCGTCAGGGTTTCGACGCCGTCGACCTTGACGGACGTGGAGTCAGTTTCAGGAGCGGGGGCCGCCGACGGCTGGCCCAGCGCGGAGACGACCAGAGCCGCGGTGACCGCGGCCGATACGACGGGGAGCAGTAGGGCGCCGAGGCGCGAAAACGATCTCTTCGGCATGCGGGAGATCGTCAGGGCCACTCGTTTCAGTCACGTTGCCCCGACGTTGCGTGGCTTGATGATCTATACGAGAAACCGCATGATCAGCCACTTAACGGCTGCCACCAGGCGTCGACCACCGGCGGCGCGCCCACGTCGACCCGCTCGCCCGGCCGCGGGATGGCCACCCGCACGTCGAACGCCTTCGCCTCCCGCCACAGCCGCTCGACCGGCTCGCTCCACCCGTGGTACGAGAGCACGAACGTCGCCCAGTGCACCGGCAGCAGCAGCCCGGCGCGCAGGTCGACGTGCGCCTTGACCGCGTCCTCCGGCGTCATGTGGATGTCCGGCCAGGCCACGCTGTACGCGCCGATCTGGATGAGGCTGGCCTCGAACGGGCCGTACTGCTCGCCGATCGCCGCGTACCCCTCGAAGTAGCCGGAGTCACCGGTGTAGAAGACCTTCCGCCCAGCGACCTCGACCACCCACGAGCCCCACAGCGTACGGTCGCGGGCGATGCCCCGGCCGGAGAAGTGCCGCGCGGCGGTCGCGGTGAGCCGCAGGCCGGCGAGGTCGATGCCGTCGTCCCAGTCGAGCTCGACGATCCGCTGCCGAGGCACCCGCCAGCGGTCGAGGTGTGCGCCCACCCCGAGCGGTACCAGGAATGGCGCCTCCTGCGTGCGGACCAGCTCACGGACGGTGTGCAGGTCGAGGTGGTCGTAGTGGTCGTGCGAGATGACGATCGCGTCCACCTGCGGCAGCGCGCCGAGCGGTACCGGCGGCGGGTGCAGCCGGCGCGGCCCGGCGAACTGGAACGGCGAGGCCCGCTTGCTCCACACCGGATCGAAGAGCACCCGCCGCCCGTCCAGCTCGACGAGCGAGCTGGCATGCCCGTACCAGGTGAGATGCAGGCCCTCGGCGGGCGCCGCACCGGCCCTGACCAGCGGGACCGGTCCGGTGGGCCGGCGCACCTCCTTGCCGAAGAGCAACCTGCGCGCGGCCGTCCGCGCCGCGCCCGGCGGGAGCACGGTGGCCGCCACCGTGTTGTGGAAGCGCCCGTCCCGGTACAGCGGGGACGCACCCACCACGGCGGTGTCAGGGCGCCCCCGAGCGCGGCGGGACCAAACCTCATCGCCCAACCGTACGACGACCATGACCGTTTCTTCGTAAGGCTTCGGTAACCAGGGCCTGCGAGAATGGTCCGCGTGTATGACTTCGACGTGCTCGTGCTGGGCTCCGGCCCCGGCGGGCAGAAGGCCGCGATCGCCGCCGCCAAGCTCGGCCGCCGGGTCGCCGTGATCGAGCGACGTCACATGATGGGCGGGGTGTGCATCAACACCGGCACCATCCCGTCGAAGACGCTGCGTGAGGCCGTGCTCTACCTGACGGGGCTCAACCAGCGGGAGATGTACGGGCAGAGCTACCGACTCAAGGACGACATCACCGTCGACGACCTCACCGCGCGCACGCAGCACGTGATCGGGCGGGAAATCGACGTCATCCGCAGCCAGCTCGCCCGCAACCGCATCCGCCTCCTGACCGGCACCGGCACCTTCGCCGACCCGCACACGCTGCGCATCGTCGACGACACCGGCCGCGAGTCCACGGCGACCGCGGAGAAGATCGTGGTGGCCGCCGGCACCCGCCCGGCGCGCCCGGCGTCGGTGCAGTTCGACGACCGCACGATTATCGACTCCGACGGCATCCTCAACCTGGAGCACGTCCCCCAGTCGCTGGTCGTGGTCGGCGCGGGCGTGATCGGCATCGAGTACGCGTCGATGTTCGCCGCGCTGGGCTCCAAGGTGACCGTTGTGGAGCGGCGCGACCGGATGCTGGAGTTCTGCGACCTGGAGATCATCGAGGCGCTCAAGTACCACCTGCGCGACCTCGCGGTGACGTTCCGCTTCAGCGAGACGGTCGCCTCGGTCGAGCACCACGCCAACGGCGCGCTCGCGGTTCTGGAGAGCGGCAAGCGGATCGCCGCCGACGTGCTCATGTACTCGGCGGGCCGCCAGGGCATGGCCGACCAGCTCAACCTCGAGGCGGCCGGGCTGACCGCGGACAACCGCGGCCGGATCAAGGTGGACGAAAACTTCCGCACCGAGGTGCCGCACATCTACGCGGTCGGCGACGTGATCGGCTTCCCGGCGCTCGCGTCGACATCGATGGAGCAGGGCCGCCTGGCCGCCCACCACGCCTGCGACGAGCCGGTGCGCGCGATGCACCAGCTCCAGCCGATCGGCATCTACACGATCCCCGAGATCAGCTTCGTCGGCCGCACCGAGGACGAGCTGACCGAAAACCGGGTGCCCTTCGAGACCGGCGTGTCCCGCTACCGCGAGCTGGCCCGCGGCCAGATCATCGGCGACTCGTACGGCATGCTCAAGCTGCTCGTCTCCCCCGACGACCGCACGCTGCTCGGCGTGCACGTCTTCGGCACCGGGGCCACCGAGATCATCCACATCGGACAGGCCGTGATGGGCTGCAAGGGCACGATCGACTATCTGGTCGACACGGTCTTCAACTACCCGACGCTGGCCGAGTCGTACAAGGTGGCCGCCCTGGACGCGATGAACAAGATGCGCAGCATCGACCGCATGCGCGCATAGACAATCCTTTCCAGACCAAAGATTTTTGAGCTACCGCCACCTCTGTCGTGGTCTGGATTCATTGCCACTGAGCCTAGTTTGATCTAGAGGCTATATTCCAAGGCAGATCTGGATTCCAAGGCAGATCTGGGCTGCCGCGATGTCCGTCGGGGTCCGGACCGCTGCTCCCGCGGCCTCACCCTCCGCGCTTCACAACCAACCCGACCCGCACGCCACCGGCGGGCGACAT
Source organism: Phytohabitans flavus (assembly GCF_011764545.1). Lineage (GTDB taxonomy): Bacteria > Actinomycetota > Actinomycetes > Mycobacteriales > Micromonosporaceae > Phytohabitans > Phytohabitans flavus. The sequence continues at coordinate 5,475,260 of NZ_AP022870.1, forward strand.
CCGGGCCAGGCCGCAGACGGACCAGCGGCAAGAGGTGAGCGCGCCAACGATGGGCGGGCCCCGGCGCTTGGCCGCTGCTTGGGTTGTGTCCCGCCGCCTCGCCTTCCGCGGCGACAAGCCCATCCCCCATGGGCTGGCAGGCAACGCTCCGCCACGCATCGGCCCGGTCCACGCGATCTCGATCACCTGCCGCCGGCCTTCCGGCCGGGTTGGCAGCAAAATCCCTGATTTTGCTGTGACAGGCGGCCTTGGAAGCAACAAAATCAGGGATTTTGTCAGGATCTTGACCAGTGATGCCGCCGCGTGAGATCTAGGGGAGTTAGGGTTGGTATGACGCGCTAGCTCCCCCTAGATCTCGACAGACCTGGACCTCGAAGCCGAGGTGCGGCGGGATGTCGATCTTGATTCTGGCGGCGATCTCATTGCGGCTGGTGCCCAATACCTGAGCGATGAGCCGTTCGGGACGGACCGGCATGGGAGGCGCGTGGAGTGCCCAGCATCCGTCCCAATCAAGCGCGAACCGGTTGTGCCGGGCGATCGACGGGGTCGGGAAGGGTATCCACGGCCGCGCCAGCTGGGTTGGGTTGTGGACCGCGGAGGGTGAGGCAGCGGGAGCAGCGGTCCGGACCCAATGCCACTCACCTTAGTTTGATCTTGGTGGGTGGGTGTGTCGGTGTGGGTTGGTGGTGTTGGTGTGGGTGATGATCGCTGGTTGTGTTTGGGGCTGGTGGGCGGTTGACGGACTGGGTCTCGGTGGGGGTGTTGGCCGGGTCGGTGCCGCGGGATGTGGTCGATGCGGCGGTGGCGGTGTATGGCCGGGAGTCGAAGCGGTCGGATGGGAAGTTGCCGGCGCATGTGATGGTGTACTTCGCGATGGCGTTGGCGTTGTTCGCTGAGGATGACTATGAGGGGGTGCTCGCGCGGCTGGCTGAGCCGTTGATGGCGTGGGGGTGTTGGGATGCGAGTTGGTCGATGCCGGGTTCGGCGGGGATTACGCAGGCCCGGCAGCGGTTGGGGGCCGAGCCGGTGCGGGAGGTGTTCGAGCGGGTGGCTCGGCCGGTGTGTGGGGTGTTGACCCGGGGTGCGTGGCTGGCTGGGCGGCGGTTGGTGTCGGTCGATGGAAGTGAGCTTGATGTGCCGGATAGTCCGGCCAACGCGGAGTTCTTCGGCTATGCCGGCGGGGCTACGAGACGTTCGGCGTTTCCCAAGGCCAGGTTGGTCACGTTGGTCGAGACCGGTTCGCGGGCGCCGATCGGTGCGGTGATCGGGCCGGTCGTGGGTAAAGGGCAGGGGGAGCAGAGCCTGGCCCGTGGGTTGTATCCGTTGCTGGAGCCGGGCATGCTGCTGTTGGCCGATCGTAACTTCTACGGCTGGCGCGACTGGTGTGCGGCTACCGATACCGGCGCGGACGTGTTGTGGCGGGCCGGTGGCGCTGGCGGCGCGATCGCCCTACCCGTCGTGCAAGATCTGCCCGACGGCTCGTATCTGACCGTGGTGTATGCCTCCCGGACGCGTCCAAGCGAACGTGACCGGATCCTCGCGCTGGCCCGTGACCCGGCCACCCGGGCCGACATCGACCCGCACCGCGCCCGCATCGCCCGGGTCGTGTCCTATCAGGTCACCGACCGCGCGGACAACGACGAACCGATCAGCCTGCTCACCAGCATCCTGGACCCGGCCGACGCCCCGGCCGCCGTGCTGGCCGAGGCATACCACCAACGGTGGGACCACGAAACCAGCAACGGCCAACTCAAAACCCACCTGCGCGGCCCCGGACGGGTCCTACGCTCGAAAAGCCCGGCCATGGTGACCCAAGAAATCTACGGCTACCTGCTGACCCACTACGCGATCAGCGCCCTGATCTGCCAGGCCGCCACCGAAGCCGACATCGATCCCGACCAGGTCAAATTCCACCGCACCGTGCGTATCCTGCGCCGTCGGGTCCAAGACCCGACGGCATTTTCCCCCTGACCACCGCCACCACCTCATCGCCGCCATCGGCGCCGACATCACCCACCACCGACACCTCAACCAACACCGCCACCGCAGCTACCCCCGCGTCGTCAAACGCATGCGCCACAACAGCTACCGAGTCAAACAACCCCACGACACCGGCACCCGCCACACCAACCCACCCACCACCAAGATCAAACTAAGGTGAGTGGCATTGGGTCCGGACCACCGCGGACATCGCGGTAGCTCAAATCTTTTGTGTTGAAATTTGCCTAGGCGATCGCTGGCGGCAGCGGGCGGTGGTGGACGATGTCGAGGCGAGAGACTGCCCTCGTCAGGGCTACGTAGAGCAGGCGTGGCGGGAGGTCGGCGGGCTCGACGAGCACGACGTGGTCGAACTCTAGGCCCTTCGCCATCGCCGGGTGCAGCACCGTCACGCGGTCGGCGGTCAGTGCGAAGGGCTCGCGTGTGATGACGCCGATCGAGCCCTCGTGCCCTAGTGCCTCGCGCACCGCCTCGGCCGTCGCCGCCGCCAGGTCGTCTGCACGGCGGACGTGTAGCGACCCCTCGCCGCGGACCGCACGGGTCGGCGGCACGTCCACGTCGAGTGTGGCGAGCAGCCGGTTGGCCAGCGCCAGCACGGCAGCCGGCACCCGGAAGCCGGCGGTCAGCGCCACCACCCGCGCCTTTGGCTTGCCGAGGTGGGTCAGCTGCTCGTACCAGCTCGTCGCCGCCCACGGTGTGGTGCCCTGGGCGAGGTCGCCGAGCACGGTCAGCGAGCCGTGCACGCTGCGCCTGGCCAGCGCGCGGCACTCCATCGGGGACAGGTCCTGCGCCTCGTCGACGATGATGTGCCCGTACGACTCGGGGTGGTCGATCAGCCCGGCGACCTCGTCGACCAGCACAAGGTCCGCGGCCGACCACCGCGCCCGGCGCCGGACGATCGCCTCCTGCTCCGCCGGCGTCAGGATCCCGTCGGCGGCCGCGGACGGGTCGCGGAGCAGCTCGGCCACCACGTCCGCCGGGCGCACCGCGGGCCACACCTGGTCGAGGAAGTCGCGTACCGGGCGGGAGCGGCCCATCCGCTGGATCCAGGCGGCGCCCGGGGCATACCCGCGCGCCTCGGCCTGGCGCTGGAGGAGCCCGACCACGCGGGAGCGGAGGCGTTCGCGGCCGATGCCGTACGGCAGCGACTCCTGCCAGACCTGCCCGATGAGTCGGCCCAGCGCCGCTTCCGGGATCCGCCACCGGGCCGAGTTCTCGGCGACCGTGAGTGGGCCGGAGGGCTCGCCGAGCCGGGCGTACAAGGCGCGGCTGAGCACCGAAGCCATCCGCGCGTCGTGCTTCACGGCCGCCGCCGCGTCGCTGTCGGTACCGGTGACCCGGCGGCGGGCGAGCACCTGGTCGAGCGTGCGCTGCGCGATGTCGACCTCGCCGAGGGCCGGGAGGACGGCCGAGATGTACCGCAGGAACGCGGGGTTGGGGCCGATGACGAGCACGCCGTCCCGCTTGAGCCGGCGGCGGTGGGAGTAGAGCAGGTACGCCGCGCGGTGCAGCCCGACCGCAGTCTTGCCGGTGCCGGGCGCGCCCTGTACGCACACCGACTCGTCCAGGTCGGCGCGGACCAGGTCGTCCTGGTCGGGCTGGATCGTGGCGACGATGTCCCGCATCGGCCCGACGCGCGGCCGCTCGATCTCCTCGGCGACAAGGCGACTCGCGAGAAGGCGACTCGCGACAGGCCGGCTCGCGACAAGCTGACCGGCACCCAGGTCCTCGTCCTCGAAGCCGGTCAGGGTGCCGCCCTGCCACCCGTACCGCCGGCGCACCGCGACGCCCATCGGATCGCGGGCGCTGGCCCGGTAGAAGGTGCGGGAGACCGGCGCCCGCCAGTCGATGACCATCGGCTCGCCCGCCTCGTCGGTGATGTGCCGGCGGCCGATGTAGTAACACTGTCCACTGTGGTCACCGGCGGCCGGGCCCGTGCCGAACCGCAGGCGCCCGAAGTAGAGCGGCCCGTCCGGCTCCTCGGCAAGCTCCTTGGCGTAGCTCTTGAGCATCCGGCCGAGCATCTCCGCGGTGTACCGGTCACCGGCGACCTGCTCTCCGGTGGCGACGCGGTGCCGCGCGAGGTCGAGCATGCGGGCCAGCGCGGCCCGGGAGGCCGCGAGGTGCGCCCGCTCCTCTTCCAACGTCATGCCACTAGCTTAACTCAGTAAAGAATTTATCCGAGTGTAGTATCGCTGGCATGGCCGGCCTCCGCGAGCGCAAGAAGCAGCGCACCCACGACACGATCTCCGCGGCCGCGATCGCGCTGTTCCTGGACCGCGGCTACGACGCCGTGTCCGTGGCGGACGTGGCGGACGCGGCCGAGGTCTCCAAGCCGACCCTGTTCAAGTACTTTCCGACGAAGGAAGACCTGGTCCTGCACCGCATCGCGGACCATCAGGGCGAGGCGGCCCGCGTGGTGCGGGAGCGGCGGCCCGGCGAGAGCCCGCTCGCCGCGCTGCGCCGGCACTTCCTCGACGGCCTCGACCGGCGCGACCCGGTGACCGGCCTCAACGACCACGAGCGCGTGCTCGCGTACCACCGGATGGTCTTCTCGACGCCAAGCCTCGCGGCCCGGGTGGCCAGCTTCGCCGAGGCGGACGAGGTCGCGCTGGCCGAGGCGCTCGGCGGTGGCCTCACCGCGCGGGTGGCGGCCGGCGCCATCGTCGCGGCCCAGCGCATCCTGGCCCGGGACAACTGGCAACGCCTGATCGACGGTCAGCCGGCCGAAGAGGTCCACCCAGAGGCGGTGGCGGCGGCCGATCGCGCCTACGACCTACTGGAGTCGGGGCTCGGCCACCACTACCCCGGTGACCTCGCCGAGGGCTAGCTCCGGGCGGCCTGGGGCGGCGGGCACCCTCCCCGGATCACGACTTCGTCGCCGTCCTCCAGAAACGAGCTAGTCACGCCGGCGTGGCTCAGCTCCATCAGCGATCCCGCCTGGTCCGGCTCCGGGCCGCTGACCGTACCCGAGGCGAAGAGGTCGCCGGGGCGGATCGAGGCGCCGTTGACGGTCATGTGGGCGAGCATCTGCGCGGCGGTCCAGTACATCGCCGGGAAGGGCGGGCGGGACACCACCGTGCCGTTGAGCTCGACCTCCAGCGCGATGTCGAGCCCCCAGGGTGGCAGCGCCGCATCGTCCAGATAGGACGCGAGCGGTACGTTGCGCGGCGGGGGCGGCGTCCGGGCATTGTGGAAGGCGTCCAGCGGTACCACCCACGGCGAGACCGACGTGGCGAAGGACTTGCCGAGGAACGGGCCGAGCGGCACGTACTCCCATGCCTGGAGGTCGCGCGCGGACCAGTCGTTGACAAGACAGACGCCGAAGACGTGCTCGGCCGCGTCCGCGAGGGCCACCGGCTCACCGAGGCGGGTACCGGCGCCGAGCACGAAGCCCACCTCGGCCTCGATGTCCAGCCGCAGGCTCGGGCCCACCTCGACGCCGTCGCCGACCCGGCGCTGCCCGTGCGGGCGGGCGATCGGGGTACCCGAGACGACCACCGTGCCGGACCGCCCGTGGTACCCGATCGGCAGGTGCTTCCAGTTTTCCGGCAGCGGCGGCGAGTTGGGGCGGAAGATGCGGCCGATCGCCGAGGCGTGGTGCTCGGAGGCGTAGAAGTCGACGTAGTCACCGAGGCTGAACGGCAGGTGCGTCCGGCCGATCGGCGCCAGCAGCGGCTCGACGACGGGCCTGACTGATTCGTCAGTGAGCCAGGAGCGCAGCGCCACCCGGAGCCGGCGCCAGGTCGTGGCCGGCTCGGCCAGCAGCGGGTTGAGCACCGGCTCGGACACCAGCGGCGCCAGCTCAGGCAGCAGCCGCTCGCAGGCCCTGGCCAGGTCGAGCGCCACGTCGCCGATCCGCACCACCAGCCGCGATGCGCCGTCCCCTGTGGATACCGCGCCGTACGGCAGGTTGTGCACACCATACGGGTGCCCGGCATCGACACCGGGCACCCAGGTCACGAGGCTCACAGGACAGACACTAGAGGTTGCCCCGCCGCTGCTGCTCGCGTTCGATGGCTTCGAAGAGCGCCTTGAAGTTGCCCTTGCCGAAGCCGAGCGACCCATGCCGCTCGATGAACTCGAAGAACACCGTGGGCCGGTCCCCGATCGGCTTCGTGAAGATTTGCAGCAGGTAGCCGTCCTCGTCCCGGTCGACCAGGATCTTCCGCTTCTGTAGCTCCTCGACCGGTACCCGCACATTGCCGATGCGGGCGCGCAGCTCGGGGTCCTCGTAATAGGAGTCCGGCGTGTCGAGGAACTCCACACCGGCCGCCCGCAGCCTGTCCACCGTGGACAGGATGTCGTTGGTGGCGAGCGCGAGGTGCTGCGCGCCAGGCCCGCGGTAGAACTCCAGGAACTCGTCGATCTGGCTCTTCCGTTTGCCCACGGCCGGCTCGTTGAGCGGGAACTTCACCCGGTGGTTGCCGTTGGCGACCACTTTGGACATCAGCGCCGAGTAGTCCGTGGCGATGTCGTCGCCGATGAACTCGGCCATGTTCGTAAAGCCCATGACCCGGTTGTAGAAGGCGACCCACTCGTCCATGTGGCCCAGCTCGACGTTGCCGACCACGTGGTCGAGCGCCTGGAAGAGGCGAGGGCGCTTGGGGAGCGTGGAGGCGCGGGCGACGTACCCGGGCAGGTAGGGGCCGTGGTAGCGGGAACGGTCGACGAGCGTGTGGCGGGTGTCGCCGTACGCCGCGATCGCCGCCAGCCGCACCGTGCCGTGCTCGTCGGTCAGCTCGTGCGGCTCTTCGAGGATCCGCGCGCCCTGCGCCCGTGCGTGCGCCACGCAGGCGTCCACGTCGGGCACCTCGAGCGCGATGTCGCTCACCCCGTCGCCGTGCCGGTCGTGCAGCGCCACGAGCGGGCTCTGCGGGTCGACCGCGCCGGCGAGCACGAACCGCACGGCGCCGCTGCGCAGCACGTACGCGCAGTGGTCGCGGTTGCCCGTCTCGGGGCCGGAGTAGGCGACCAGCTCCATCCCGAAGGCAAGCTGGTAGAAGCGGGCGGCCTGGGTCGCGTTGCCGACCACCCACACGATCGCGTCCCAGCCGATCACCGGGAACGGGTCGGCCTGCTCGTCGTACTCCACCAGCCCCACGAGTTGCTTGAGCTGCTCGAGGCTCAGATCCGCGAGCCGCTCGTCATCGGTCAGGACGTGTTCGACGGTCATGCCCACCATCTGAACGCTTCCTCAGGCGCTATGCAACTGGCGTACCGTGAGCTAGTCATGTTGAGCAATTGGCACAGGGATTCTCGCAAAGAGCTAGGCGGATTGACTAGATGGATCTTGACGCACTCGACGTGGCCCTGCTGCGGCTGCTGACCGAGCACCCGCGGATCGGCGTGCTGGAGCTGTCCCGCCTCGCCGGGGTCGCCCGCGCCACCGTCAGCGCTCGGATGGAGCGGCTGCGCACCTCGGGCGTCGTAACGGGGTACGGGCCGCAGGTCGACCTCGCCGCGGCCGGCTATCCGGTGCAGGCGTACGTGACGCTGGAGATCGCGCAGGGGCGGCTGGACGAGGTTACCGAGCACCTCGTGGCGCTCCCGGGGGTGCTGGAGGCGTACGCGACGACCGGCACGGGCGACGTGCTCTGCCGGCTCGCCGCCCGCTCCAACGACGATCTCCAACAAATCCTGCTCGAACTCAACCGCTCGGCCGGTATCCGCCGTTCCACAAGTGTGGTGGTCCTCTCGACAGTGGTCGCGCATCGCACGCTGCCGTTGCTCACTCACGGTCCGCAGCGGGGCGCACACCACGCGCCGTCGTACAAGAATCGCCCTGAGTTTCTGTAATGCGGTGGCTGCACCGCCGGTCTCCATTTACAAACGGTCGATGCTGTGAAGAGGGAGGCAGGCGGATGTCCCGTCCCGGTCGGGCCACACCGGACGCCGCGTTGGTCAACGCGGCGCAGCAGGGCGGTGCGCACGCGCTCGACGCGCTTGTCGCGGCCTCGCTCCCGCTGGTCTACAACATCGTCGGGCGCGCGCTCCGCGGCCACGCGGACGTCGACGACGTGGTCCAGGAGACGCTGGTACGGGTGGTGCGTTACCTGCCCGACCTGCGCGACCCGAGCGCCTACCGCCCCTGGCTGGTGGCGATCACGATCCGCCAGGTGCGCGACTGGGACCTGCACCGGCGTACCGCCCCGACGCGGGCGATGGCCGTCGAGGCGATACAGGAAGTGCCCGACCCCGGCCCCGACTTCGCCGACCTCACCATCGCCCGGCTCGGCCTGACCGACCAGCGGCGCGAGGTGGCCGAGGCGACCCGCTGGCTGGACGCCGACGACCAGGAGCTGATCGCGCTCTGGTGGCTGGAGGAGGCAGGCGAGCTGGAGCGCTCCGACCTCGCCGGCGCGCTCGGCCTCTCCCCCAACCACGCGGGCGTGCGGATCCACCGCATGAAGGAGCAGATCCAGACCGCCCGCACCGTCGTGCGCGCGCTCCGCGCCCGGCCCGGCTGCGCGGCCCTCCGCGCGGTCGCCGCCACGTGGAACGGCAAGCCCGACTCGCTCTGGCGCAAGCGGCTCGCCCGGCACGTGCGCGAGTGCGGCGTGTGCGCCCGTACCTCCGGTGACCTGGTCCCGATCGACCGCCTGCTCGCCGGCATCTCCATGCTGCCGGTGCCGGCGGCGCTCGCCGGCAAGATCGCCGGGCCCACCGCCCAGACCGTGGTGGTGGCCAAGGCGGGGGCGGCGACGGCCAAGGCAGGCATGGCGGCGAAGGCGGCGGCGGCCGCGGGTTCGAGCGGCTTCGCCATACCGATCACCGCGGCGGCCACCGTCGTCGTGCTGGTGACGGCGACCCTGATCGGGGTGAAGCTCAATCGTTCCCCCGAGCCCGAGCCGGCCGCGAATCCCCTGCCGGTGCTTGTCACACCCGCCAGCACCCCTTCCGCGACGCCGACTCCGCCAGCGCCGACCACCACGCCGCCGGCCTCGCCCACCGCGACCCCCAAGGCCCGTCCCACCACCAAGGCGCCCGCCCCTCCACCGGCCGCCACGTCGCCCAAGAAGGGCGTCGCGGTCTGGAACTTCAACGGCGTCAGCCAGGCGCTCGCCAACTCAAAGGCGAGTTGGTACTACACCTGGAACCCGCGACACGAGGGCGTCACCACGCCGAAGGGCGCGCAGTTCGTACCGATGATCTGGGGTACGAAGGACATGAACGACTCCGCGCTGGCGGCGGCGAAGGCGGCCGGGCCTTACCTGCTCACCTTCAACGAGCCGGACCTGGACGGCCAGGCCAAGATGACCGTGGAGCAGGCGCTCGAACATTGGCCCCGGCTCCAGGCGACGGGTAGCAAGCTGAGCAGCCCGGCGGTAGCGTTCGGCGGTAACGACCCGGGCAGCTGGCTCGACCGCTTCATGTCCGGCGCCAAGTCCCGCGGCTACCGGGTCGACTTCATAGCCTTGCACTGGTACGGCGGTGACTTCGTCACCCAGAACGCGGTCGACCAGCTCCGCCGCTACCTCCAGGCGGTGTACGACCGGTACAAGAAGCCGATCTGGCTGACCGAGTTCGCGCTCATCGACTTCTCCAGCGGCGGCCGCTTTCCGACCCAGGCTCAGCAGGCCGCGTTCATGACCGCGTCGGCCAAGATGCTCGGCGGCCTCTCCTTCGTGCAGCGGTACGCCTGGTTCGGCCTGCCCGCGACGGACAAGGACCAGAGCGGCCTCTTCAGCAGCGGCACCACACCCACAGCCGTAGGCCGCGCCTTCATCGCAGCCCGCTAACACGATGCGATGGCCTCGCCCACCTTTCAGGGGAGGCCATCGGTCATGCCTTCGGCGCCGGGGATTGACGCAAAGCAAACGACCTATTCCAAGACAGATTTGAGCTACCGCGATGCCCGCGGTGGTCCAGACCGCTGCTCCCGCGGCCTCACCCTCCGCGGTCCCCGACCCCCAGTGGTCAATGTCCCGGATATTGCCCACTGATCCGGGCTTTCCGGATCTTGAACGCTCGGATTAGCCTGCGGCGTCGTGGCCCGCCGCACACGACCTCGCCTTCTTGGGGTTTGTGAACGTTTCCCGTTGCTGGGGCAGCGGTAAGCGTTCACAAAGGCTGGAGCCTGGCCGAGTGGTCTCTGCGGTCGCTGCGGCTGCCTGCCGCAAGGCCGGCGGCGGGGGTTGTGAATCGCGGCGGGTGAGGCCGCGTCTCTTAGTCGGTCTCGTCTGGGTATTGGAAGACGTCGTCTAGTGGGACTTTGAAGACTCTCGCTATGCGGAAGGCCATCTCCAGTGACGGTGAGTAGCGGCCTTGCTCGATCGCGATCACCGTTTGGCGGGTCACGCCGATCCGGTCGGCCAGGTCGGCTTGGGTCATCTCCCCGGCGGCGAAGCGCAGGGCGCGGATCGAGTTGGTGACGCGGGTGGGCTTGACCATGTCAGAAGCCCCGCCGGTACGCCACGATCTTCGACACCGCGGAGCCGAGCGCGGCCAGGCAGAACGCGAAGTAGAGCGAGCTGGCGATCCAGAAGTAGGCGGCCTCGGTCATCGCCAGCACCAGCGGCGCCAGCGCGCCGATGCTCATGACATGGAAGCCGACCCACTCGCCGCGGCGGTGGATCTCTCGGTCGCGCTCGTCCTTCTTGTCGACGTCCTCGCGGCGGGAGAACATGCCGGCGACGATGTTGGCCAGGATGTTGAGCACCATGGCGGCGACGATCGCGGTGATCAGCGGACGGATGTATGCCACGTCGGCGGCGCTCGTGTCGGCGAGCCGGGACAGCATCACGGCCGCGTAGACCGCCGGCACGACAACCGCGATCGCCGCGTAGATCCACGACCGCTTCTCCTCGAAGGACATGATGTCAAGCATACTTGACATCACCAGCTGTGCAGGGTGCCGTCCTCGAGGCGGTTCACAGGCAGGGCCGCCGGCTTGTACGGGTACCGCGCCGCCAGGTCCTCGTCGATGTCCACGCCGAGCCCCGGCTCCTCGGATGGGTGCAGGTAGCCGTCCTCGAAGCGGTACGTGTGCGGGAAGACCTCGTCGGTCACATCCCCGTGCGGCATGTACTCCTGGAGCCCGAAGTTGGGGATGCTGATGTCGAGGTGCAGCGCCGCCGCGAGGCAGACCGGCGACAGGTCGGTGGCGCCGTGCGAGCCGCTGCGCACGTGGTAGAGCGCCGCGTAGTCGAAGATGCGCCGCAGGTGGCTTATGCCGCCCGCGTGTACCACGGTCGCCCGCACGTAGTCGACGAGCTGCTCGCTCACCAGCTGCTGGCAGTCCCAGATGCTGTTGAAAACCTCGCCCACCGCGATCGGCGTCGTGGTGTGCCGCCGGATCAGCCGGAACCCTTCCTGAAGCTCGGCCGGGACCGGATCCTCCATCCAGGTCAGCGCGTACGGCTCCAGGCTCTTGCCCAGCCGCGCCGCCTCGATCGGCGTGAGCCTGTGGTGTACGTCGTGCAGGAGCTTGAGGTACGGCCCGAACTCCTCCCGCACCCGCGCGAACACCGTGGGCACGTGGTCGAGGTAGCGCTCGGTGGACCAGACCGCCTCGGTGGGGACGGCCGCGTTCGCCGGCTCGTACCGTCCCGGGCCGGTGTGCACGCCGTACACATCGGACAGCCCAGGGATGCCGGCCTGCACGCGTACCGCCTTGTAGCCCCGACCTACGAAGTCGGCCACCCGCGCCAGCACACCGTCCACTGTGTCCGCGCTGGCGTGCCCGTACACCGTGACGCCCTCGCGCGACCGCCCACCCAGCAGCTGATAGACGGGAAGGCCGGCCACCTTGCCCTTGATGTCCCACAAAGCGGTGTCGACCGCGGCGATCGCGCTCATCGTGACCGGCCCGCGCCGCCAGTAGGCGCCCTTGTAGAGGTACTGCCAGGTGTCCTCGATGCGCGCCGCGTCCCGCCCGATCAGCAGCGGGACGACGTGCTCGCTCAGGTAGCTCGCGACGGCCAGCTCACGCCCGTTGAGGGTCCCGTCCCCGACGCCCGTCACGCCCTCGTCGGTGACCAGCTTCAACGTGACGAAGTTGCGACCGGGGCAGCTCACGATCACCCGGGCGTCCACAATCCTCACTCGTCGTCACTCTCCTGAACTGCGCGGGTCGTGGCTTGCCAGCGGGCGGACAGCGTGACCCGGGCGTCTTCGGTCAGCTCGCCGTAGAGGCGGAGCCGGGCCATCCCGCCATCCGGGAAGACGTCCAGTCGCACGTGGGTGGCGGCCTGTGGCGCCGGTGGGATCGGGAAGCGGTGGCGGGTGTCGGGCTGGAGGCGGGTGCGGGGCAAGATGTCGAACCAGCTCGCGGGGTCGTCCACGTCCGCGCTCCGGGCGTCCACGCCGCGCAGGCTCGCGGCGCCGGGGGCGTTGCCCTTGAAGTGGCTCGTGTCCAGCTCGGCGATGTGTACGACACCCGGCGCGGCCAGCTTGACCAGCACCCAGTCGTTGCCGTCGTCGCGGCGGCGGGCGGTCTCCCAACCCTCACCCATCACGCGGGCCAGGCCGGGCGCGATCAGGCGGTGGGGCGGGCCGTAGAACATGTTGCTGCACCCGACAACCTGGCCACCGTGCTCCATCGCGGCCAGGTCCAGCACGGCGGGAGCAGGGTGGGGTCAGGCACGACCTCGCCGTGTACGCGTAGGCGGGCCACGCCGCCGTCCGGGTAGATGCTGAGGCGTACGTGCGTCCAGCGGTGTGGATCGTCCACTTCGAACTCGTTGCGCGTGTCCCCGGCGAGCGGCGACTTCGGCACGAGCGGGCTCCAGGCCGCGGACGCCAGCTCGGCCGGGCTCGGGTAGCCGTCCACCGCCACACCCTCGATCGAGGCGTACGGCGGGTAGTTGCCGGTGAAGAACGCCGTGTCCACCACGACGCCGCGCACGATGCCCGGCGCGCCGAGCCGCACGATGGCCTGGTCAACCCCTGGCTCGCGGCGCCGGCGGGTCTCCCAGCCGTCGTAGACCTGGCCCTTCGGCCCGAAGGTGCGCGCCTCGAAGCTCGGCGGCGCGTCGGTCACCAGGTTGTCGCCGGCCGCGAAGAGCTCGTCCGAGACGTACGGGACACCGCCGCCCAGCGATCGGGCCGCGAGGTCGGGCAGCAGCCGCCAGCTCACGCCGCACCTCGGGTCAACAGACGGCCACGCGGGCTCACACCGTCCACAACGGAGCCGCGCAGCCAGGTGGTTTGGACCTTTCCCAGCAATGCGCGGCCGTGGTACGGCGTCACCGGGTGGCGGTGCCGCAACCGTTCCGCGTCCACCACGAAGGCGGCGTCCGGCTCAAAGGCGACAAGGTCGGCGTCGTACCCCACGGCGATCCGCCCCTTGCGGGTCAGGCCGGCGATCTCGGCCGGGCGCGCGGCCATCCAGCGCACCACGTCGGCCAGGCCGAAGCCGCGGGCGGCGGCCTGGGTCCAGACCACGGGCAGGCCAAGCTGGAGCGACGCGATACCACCCCAGGCGGCCGCGAAGTCGCCGGTGTCAGCGCGCTTCAGCTCAGGGGTACAAGGCGAGTGGTCGGAGACGACACAGTCGATGGCGCCGCTCGCCAGCCCTTGCCAGAGCGCGTCGCGGTTGGCCGCGTCCCGGATCGGCGGGCAGCACTTGAACTCGGTCGCCCCGTCCGGCACCTCCTCGGCGCTCAACGTGAGGTAGTGCGGGCACGTCTCGACCGTCACATTGGGGACGTCCACGGTGGAGGGCAGGGCCGAAGCCGCGGACAGGTGCAGCACGTGCAGCCGCCGTCCGGTCTCGCGGGCCGCCGCCACGACGGTACCGACCGCGCCGGTCTCCGCGCTCGGTGGGCGGGACGCGACGAAGTCGGCGTAGTGCGGCGAGGCGGCCGCCGGGGCGATGGCGGCCGGGTCCTCGGCGTGGATGACGAAGAGCGCGTCCACAGCGGACAGCGCCTCCTTCAGCTGCGCGGGCGAGAGCGGCGGAAACTCCGGCACGCCCGAGTCGACGAGGAACGCCTTGAAGCCGAAGACGCCGGCCTCGTACAGCGCCGGCAGCTCGCCCGCGTTGCCGGGGATCGCGCCGCCCCAGAAGCCGGTGTCCACATGGCACTGGCCCTCCGCCGCGGCCCGCTTGACCGCCAGCGCGCCGGCGTCGACGGTCGGCGGCAGCGAGTTGAGCGGCATGTCCACGATGGTCGTCACACCGCCCGCCGCCGCGGCGCGGGTGGCGGTGGCGAAGCCCTCCCACTCGGTGCGGCCCGGCTCGTTGACGTGTACGTGGGTGTCGACGAGCCCGGGCAGCAGTGCCACGTCGCCGAGGTCGATACCCTCGACTGCCTCGTACGGCTCGATCGCGGCTATGCGACCGTCCGAAATACAGACCGCAGCCGGCCGCTCCCCTTCCGGCAGCACCGCCCGACGCGAGCGGACAACGAGATCGAACGTCACGAAGCCTCCGATGGGTCGAGCGCGCCACAGTGGACACCGCGCGCCAGGAAGCCTTCGAGCGCCCGCGCGGTCGCCGGCTCGTCGAGGATGCCCCCGGCGCGCCGCTCCCGGTAGGCGGCCAGGCGCGCCCTGGCTGCCGGGGCACCGTCGCGGAAGAACCCGTACGTCGCCGCGAAGCGGGTGGGCAGCTGCGCCGGGTGCAGGTCCCAGCCCTGGTAGAAGCCGCGCTCCAGCGAGCGGCGCACAAGCCGGGAGTGCAACGCCCATGCCTCTTGCACCGCTGAGGTGTCGCCGACCGGGAGTACGTTCGTCGAGCCGTCGGAGAGGCGTACACCTGTGCCGGCGACCGCCACCTGCATGACCGCCTTGGCGTGGTCGGCGGCCGGGTGCTCCATGCTCTGCTGGACGGCGGCGATGCCGAGGCTGGCGCTGTAGTCGTACGTGCCGTAGTGCAGCCCGGTGAGCCGTCCCGCCGCAGCACCGACGAGCTGCGCTACCGTCGCCCGGCCATCCGCGCCGAGCACCGCGGGTGGCGTCTCGACCTGCGCCTCGAAGCGGAGCGCGCCGGCCGCCAGCCCGTACGCCTCCTCAAGCCGTCCACACAGGACCACCATCGCGGCGACCTGCTCCGCCGCGCTCACCTTGGGCAGCGTCACGACGAAGCCGGGTGGCAGGCCGCCGTACCAGAAAAGGAAGACCGCCAGCGTGCGGGCCGCGCGCCGACGGGTGGCCGCCTCCAGGCTCTTGACCCGCAGCCCCACGAACGGCGGCACTGGCCCGTCCCGCAGCGCCGCGGCGGCGGCCACCGCGTCGGCGTCCTCGGTGGCGTCGTCGCGGATCCCATACCCGTCTTCGAAGTCGATCCGCAGGTCTTCGATCGGCTCCCGCTCCAGTTTGGACAGCACCCGCTCGCGCAGCTCCTCGCCGAACGGCAGTGGCGGGTGTGCCTTCAACGCCTCCCGCGCCGCGGTGCCCCACTCGTCCAGCAGCCCGGGGTGCATCCGGTCGGCGGGCACGTACACCGTGTGGACCGGCTGCCGCCCCTCCGCGTCACCCGGGTAACGCTCGGCCAGCGCCGCGTCGACCCCGCCGAGCAGGCCGTCCAGCTCGGCGAAGACGGAGTCCAAAAAGGAGTCAGGGTGCATCTACACCTCGATCAGCTCATAGGCCGGCACGGTCAGGAAGTCGGCGAAGTCGTCGGCCAGCGCGACCCGCTCGAAGAGGTCGCGGGCCACTTTGTACCGCTCAACGTCCCCGAGGCGAGCCAGCTCCTCGTCGCCGATCCGCCGTACCAGCTCGGCGGTGATGGGGGTGCCGTCCTCCAGCCGTACCCCCTGGTGGGCCCATTGCCAGATCTGCGACCGCGAGATCTCCGCGGTGGCCGCGTCCTCCATCAGGTTGTTGATCGCGACCGCGCCGTTCCCGTGCAGCCACGCCTCGATGTACTGGAGGGCGACCGAAACGTTGCCGCGCAGCCCCGCCTCGGTCACCGCGCCCGGAGTGGCCGCGATGTCGAGCAGCCTGTCCGCGGTGACCACGACGTCCGGCCGCAGCCGGTCGACCTGGTTGGGTTTGTCGCCGAGCGCGGCGTCGAAGACCTCGCGGCACACCGTCACCAGGTCGGGGTGGGCCACCCACGAGCCGTCGAAACCGTCGCCCGCCTCGCGCTCCTTGTCCTCGCGCACCTTGCCGAGCGCCACCTCGTTTACCGCCGGGTCGCGCCGGCTCGGGATGAAGGCCGCCATGCCGCCCATCGCGAAGGCGCCGCGCCGGTGGCAGGTGGCGACGAGCAGCTCGGTGTACGCCCGCATGAACGGCGCGGTCATCGTCACCGAGGCCCGGTCGGGCAGGACGAACGCGGGGCCGGCGTCCCGGAAGTACTTGATGATGCTGAAGAGGTAGTCCCACCGGCCGGCGTTGAGCCCGGCCGCGTGCGGGCGCAGCTCCCACAGGATCTCGTCCATCTCGAACGCGGCCGGGATCGTCTCGATGAGCACCGTGGCCCGGATCGTGCCCTGCGGGATGCCGAGCACCTCCTGGGCGTACGTGAAGACGTCATTCCACAGTCGAGCTTCGAGGTGACTTTCTATCTTGGGCAGGTAGAAGTACGGCCCGCTGCCCCGCTCGACAAGCTCGCGCGCGTTGTGGAAGAAGTACAGTCCGAAGTCGACGAGCGCGGCCACCGCCGGTCGCCCGTCGACGGGCAGGTGCCGCTCGTCGAGGTGCCACCCGCGCGGGCGCATGACGATCGTCGGGTATGGCCCGCCACCCAGCTCGTAGTGCTTGTCCCCGGTGTCCAGGGAGATGGTCCGGCGTACGGCGTCGTAGAGGTTTTGCTGGCCACCGACCACGTTGGACCAGTGCGGGGTGTTGGCGTCCTCCAGGTCGGCCAGCCACACCTTCGCCCCGGAGTTGAGCGCGTTGATGGCCATCTTCCGCTCGGTCGGTCCGGTAATCTCGACGCGCCGGTCGGTGAGGTCGGCCGGGGCGGGTGGGACGTGCCACTCGGTGAGGCGGATCTCGGCGGTCTCCGGGAGGAAGTCGAGCCGCCCGGTACGGGCCACCTCCGCGCGCCGCTCGGCACGGCGGGCGATCAGCTCGTCGCGGCGGGACACAAACCGCCGATGCAGGTCGGCGACGAACTCCCGGGCCTCGTCACTGAGTATCTCGGTCACTCAAGAACGTTAACCCCTAGCGGAGCGGTTTTGACGGCCTGCGCTTGGGTTCCTTCGTCTTGCCGCGCTTGCCACCTGGCGTGATGCCGGTGAGCCGGAGCGCGAGGCCCGGGCACATGTCCACAGCGCGCCGGGCATCCGCCTCCAGCCAGGCCGGGACGGGGTGTCGGCGATCGCGGGGTACCCGTTGCCGTCCAGCCGGATCAGCTCGGGCACCAGGTGGGCGCAGAGCCCATGCCCGTCGCACCGGGTCCAGTCGACGACGAGCTTGCCCACGCCGCCGGTCGTACCCTCGGTCTCCGGCGAGCTCGACAGCGGGAGCACGCCCTTGACCGGCCGGCCGCAGCCTTCGCTGTACGCGTGGGTGGCGATGTCCTCGGCGAAGACCTCCAGCGCGGAGAGCGCGAAGCGCGACGTGCCGTCCGGGTGGCTGCACGCGCCGCGCCCCTTCACCACGCCGGCCGCCGCGCGCACGGCGGCCTGGCCGCCGCCGCCCTGGACCAGCTTGGAGACGGTACGCGCGAGGTCGGGCAGGCCGAGGCGGCAAGGCCCGCACTGGCCGGCGGACTCGGCCGCCATGTAGTGCATGACCCGCTCCACCTCGCCGAGTGGGCAGGTGTCCTCGGGCAGCGGGATCATGATGCCCGCGCCGAGCGTGCCGCCGACCTCGGTGAGGCTCTCCCGGGAGATCTCCGCCCGCGAGGCGGCCTCCGCGGTTATCCACTTTCCGTGGTACCCGCCGAGGAGCAGCCCCTGCCCGGGGTTGGTCCCGCACATGCGCAGGACCTCCTTCAGCGGTACGCCGGTCGGCGCCTCCACCACGCTCGGCTTGCCGTTGGCGGTGATGGTGAGCAGGACGGTGCCCGGCTCCTTGGCGGTACCGACCGCGGCGTAGTCGTACGGCCCGAGGCTCGCCGCGAACGCGAGCTGGGCGTACGTCTCCGCGTTGGACAGCAGCGTGGGCAGCCCGTCGACGCCGGAGTCGCTGGACCGGATCTTGCGGCCGGGCGGGATATGCGCCTCGCCGTTGATACCGCGGACAAGCGCGCCACCCTCACCCGAGATGAACCTGTGCGGCACGCCGACGATGCGGGTCGGCGCCGGCATCCGCCGCTCGGCGAGCGCCTGCCGCAGCGACTCGTGGCCGACGTGGTCCTTCTCCACGCCGATCACGATCTCCTCCGCTTCGAGCGCCCACGCGGCGAGCGAGGCACCGTCGAGGATCAGGTGCGGCGCGCGGGCGAGCAGCACCTTGTCCTTCCACGCGGCCGGCTCGCCCTCGGTGGCGTTCACGACCACCACGATCGGCTTCTCCTGCCGCATCGCCGAGTCGATGACCGCGCGGACCTTGCGTGCGAACGGGAACGCCGCTCCGCCTCGCCCGGTGAGCTTGATCTGTTCGGCGAGGGAGATCAGCTCCGCGCTCGACAGTGGGCGCAGGTCACCGTGGACCTGCTGGTGATCCCAGAGATCCAGCCGCCCGAACTGTTCAAAGCCCGCAGTCAGCCGGGCCGGGCCGGCACGACCAACGGCCGGAACCATCCCTCCACCACTCACCGCCCGCTACCCTCCCTAGGTCGGGTCCAGTAGGCACCGTTGTCCATGTCCTCGCCACCCGCGGCACGGCGGCCACTGCGTGACCGGCCCGCGGGCACCGGGTCCACCACCGGCGGGTACGGGCCGGGACGCTCGCGCTCGTACTCCGGCTCGGCCGCGTACCGGATCGGGCCCTCGTCGTCCTCGCCGAGGCTGTGCCGGCCGTCGTCCCGCCGGCTTTGCCGCGGCTCCTCCTGGCCGCGCGACGAGCGCGAGCGGCGCGAACGGCCGGGCTTGTCCTCGCCGGTCACCAGGCGGAGCGCGGCCCGCCGGGGCGCCTCATCCTCGTACCGGGGCTCGTCGTAGCGGCTCTGGTCGTAGCGCGGCGCCGGACCCGAGACCGGCTCGCGGCTCTGGTCGTAACGCGGGGCCGGGCCGGAGACCGGCTCCCGGCTCTGGTCGTAACGCGGGGCCGGGCCGGAGACGGGCTCCCGGCTCTGGTCGTAACGACCGACCGGCGCCGATACCGGGTCGATGTCCGCGTACCGCTCGTCGGCGGGCGAGGTCCACCGCTCATCGCGGGTCTCGGCCCGGCGCCGGCCACCGCTCTGCTCGCCACGGGCGTACCGCTCGCGCTCCTGCCGTGGCACCCGCTCCTCGCGTGGCGCCCGCTCCTCGCGCGGCACGCGCTCCTGACGCGATACCCGCTCCTGACGCGGTGCCCGCTCCTCGCGCGGTGCCGGTGAGGAGGGCGCCGGGCCGTAGTCGGAGACCGGCTCGTTGCCGCGCAGGCTCTCGTACCACTCGCGCTCGGTGGCCTGGGCCTCGTCCTTCTTTCCGCCCTTCGACCGCTTGCGCCACTGGGTCGCGCTGCGCTTGTCCTCGGTGCGGGATCCGGAACGGGACGCGCGGCGCTCCTGCTGGCGCAGGTCGTCGAGTCGCTCGCCCACGTCGGCCCGCTCATCGCGGCGGGCCGGGGCCCGCTCCAGGACGCGGCGCTCCTCAGCCCGCTCGTCCATCTGCTCCAGCCGCGAGCGCCGGGCATCCGAGCGCTCCGGACGCTCCGAACGGGACGCACGCCGCTCGCCCGGCGATACGAGCTCGTCCGGCGTCCGCTCCTCTTCGCGGGGGCCGCGCGGCTCGGCCGTCGCAACCGGCATCGCGTACCCGACGCGGGTTTCCTGCCGCTCGCTCTCTTCCCGCTCGCGGGCGGGCGGGCGGTGGTCATCATCCGGGTGGCGGTGTTTTCCAGCTCCTCGTCGCGGATGGCGCGCTGCTCGCGGGTCGAGGTCATCAGCCCCTCAGGGCGGAACCCGCCGTCGGTGACCCGCGGGATGATCGCGGTCTCCACGTTGACGCCGACCGCGGACGGCCCGGTCTTGCCGGTGGTCCGGCGACCGAGGCTGACGTACACCCGGACCAGCAGCGCGATCAGCACACCGACCAGGCAGGCGGCGTAGCTCAGCACCACCCAGGTGGCGGCCGGCCGGCCGGCGTTGAGCCCGTGGCCGAGCGCGGCCGGCCAGGCGACGTACGAGCTGGCGTGCAGCGTGCGCCACATCCACGGCTTGCCGCTGCCGGCGAAGCGCGCCCGGATCAGGCCAGTCCAGAAGGTGGTGACCATCAGGTAGCTGGCGACCGTGCCGAGCCCGATGTAGACCGGGTTGAGCGTGTTGGTGAACGGCACGACCGGGTCGATCAGCGTCGCCGACCCGGACAGCACCTTCATCGCGATATGCAGCCCGAGGAAGACCATCGCGATGATCGCCGTCGCGCGGTGCAGGCCCTGGAAGAAGACCCGATGACCGATCTTCAGGAAGAAGCGGTCCGTGGCGACCAGGCCACACATGACCGTGAGCGAGAGCGAGACCAGCGTGACCACGCCGGCGAAGAAGTTGAGGAACGCGAACACGTAGACGGAGGCCAGCGCGCCTCCGAACGTGGTGCTCGCGGCCCACATCGCCAGGGCGAGGAAGACGACACCACCGAGCAGCGGGAGCCGCGGAAGCTTCCGCTTTGCGCCGGTCGTGCTACTTGTCGTCTCCACCGTCCCTGTGTCCTCGTCGCGTTCCACGGAGCGCTCTTCGTACTTCCGCTTCAGCAAGACTTACCGACCTTCCGCAACCTAGTGACTTGCCCTTCACCCGGTTCGATCGTGCTCACTGCATCGGGGGCTCCCTCGCCTCGCACAGACGTCTCCGTCCCACGTGTACGTACCGGGGGCGAACTTGGTTGAACCGAGTTTGGAAGTCCTGCGTGTCTTAAGGGACGCATAAGGGGGCGCTAACCGGGCGCTGCGGTCCGAAACCGCTGGTACACGACCGACCCTCCTTTGAGCCCCTAGTCGCTCTGGCACCAACTTAACCCCTGCGTTAAGCTAGGTCGCGTGCAGGGCTGGCAGATCCTCCTGGTTGACGACGTCGCCGAGTGGTTCGATGACCTGACCAAGAATGACCCGAAGTCCGCTGACCTGGTCGAAGACGCCGTCGACCGGCTCGCGGCCGACGGGCCAACACTCGGCCGTCCACTCGTCGACCGGATCAAGAGCTCCCGGCACCACAATATGAAGGAACTGCGGCCGGGTTCGACCGGCGCCAGCGAAGTTCGGATCTTGTTCGCCTTCGACCCGGTGCGCCGCGCGCTTCTGCTCGTCGCCGGGGACAAGTCAGGCAACTGGCAGGGGTGGTACGACACCGCCATCCCGCTGGCAGACGACCGCTACGACGCACACCTGGCCGAGCTCGAAACGAGGGAATACCGATGACCGTCAATTGGGACGATGCCAAGCGGCGCGCCGAGCAGACCCGGCGCGCGGCGGGCCATCCCGTGCGCTCAGACGCCGAGCGAGCGGCCGGCCAGCGACGTATCGACGACGAGATCCACGCCTGGCGACTGGCCGAGGTCCGACGCAACCGCTCACTTACACAGCGCGAGGTCGCCGAGACAATGGGTGTGTCCGGGCCGCGCGTGTCCGACGTCGAACGCGGCCGGCTCGATGTCGTATCTGTCTCAGTGCTGCGTGCATACGTGGAGGCACTGGGTGGCCATCTGAAGGTCACCGCCGAGTTCGACGATCACAGCTACGTCGTCGCCTGACCCGCTGGCCGTGTCAGGTGGTGATGTGTTCGGGGCGGATGGGGACGCGGCGGAGGGCTTTGCCGGTAGCGGCTCGTACGGCGGAGACGATCGCGGGGGTGGACGAGATCGTCGGGGGTTCGCCCACGCCGCGCAGGCCGTACGGGGCGTGGGGGTCGGCCAGCTCCAGCACGTCCACGGTCATCGGGGGTATGTCGAGGATCGTGGGGATCAGGTAGTCGGTGAAGGACGGGTTGCGGACCACCCCGTTCACGACCTGGATCTCCTCCATCAGTGCCAGCCCCAGCCCCTGTGCCGTACCCCCTGGATCTGGCCTTCGACGGCGAGCGGGTTGACCGCCTTGCCCACGTCCTGCGCGGTGGCGATCTCCACCACCTTGACCAAGCCCAGCTCGACGTCGACGTCCACGGTGGCCCGGTGGGCCGCGAAGGCGTACTGCACGTGCGCGTTGCCCTGCCCGGTCTCCGGGTCGATCGGGTACGTCGGGCGGTGCCGCCACTCCACCGTCTCCTCGATCGGCTCGTCGCCGATCGCCTCGGCCAGGTCGGCGACCACCAGGCCGGCGGCGTTGACCACCTTGCCGCCCACGATGCCGGCGCCGCCCACGCGAGCCAGCAGCGTGGCCCGTACTGCCTGGCAGGCGGCCCGCACCGCGCCGCCGGTCATGTACGTCTGGCGGGAGGCGGACGAGGAGCCGGCGCTCCCCACGGTGGTGTCCGCGGTAGCGACCGTCACCCGCTCGACGCCGAGCTCGGTACGGGCGATCTGCGCCTGCACCGTCACCACGCCCTGCCCCACCTCGGCGGCCGCGGTGTGGACAAGTACCGCCGGCTCGCCGCCGATCAGCTCCAGGCGCACGCGGGCCGTGGAGTAGTCGTCGAAGCCCTCGGAGAAGGCGACGTTCTTGATGCCGATCGCGTACCCGACGCCGCGCACCACGCCTTCACCGTGGGTAGTGTTGGCAACACCGCCGGGCAGCTCACGCAGGTCCAGGGTGGACGGTGGTGGCGCGGGGCGGGCGCGGACCCGAGCGAGCAGCGAGGCGACCGGTGCCGGGCCCTCCACGACCTGGCCGGTGGGCATCCGCGAGCCGGCCGTCATCGCGTTGCGGATGCGCACCTCGACCGGGCTCATGCCGAGCGCGGCGGCCAGCTTGTCCATCTGCGACTCGTACGCGAAGCAGGCCTGCACCGCCCCGAACCCCCGCATCGCGCCGCACGGCGGGTTGTTCGTGTAGTACACGCTCGCTTCCATGTCCACATTGGGCACCTCGTAGGGGCCGATGCCCAGCGTGGCCGCGTTGGCCGCCACCGCTGTGGAGCTTGAGGCGTAGGCGCCGCCGTCGAGCACGATCCGCGCCCGCACGTACACAAGGTCGCCCCCGCTCGTGGCGCCGTGCTCGTACCGCAGCTTGGCCGGATGCCGGTGCACGTGGCCGTAGAACGACTCCTCGCGGCCGTACACCATCTTGACCGGGCGCCGCGTGTGCAGCGCAAGCATGCTGGCGTGCACCTGCATCGAGAGGTCCTCGCGGGCACCGAACGCGCCACCCACCCCGGACAGGCTGAGCCGCACCTTCTCGGCGGGCAGCCCGAGGCAGGCCGCGACCTGTTTCTGGTCGACGTGCAGCCACTGCGTCGCGACGTACAGTTCGACGCCGCCGTCCTCGGCCGGCACCGCGAGCCCCGACTCCGGGCCGAGGAACGCCTGGTCCTGCATGCCGACCTCGTACTCGCCGGTGACCACCACGTCGGCCGTCGCGTGTGGGTCGCCGGTGCGCACCGGTACGCGGCGCAGCAGCTCGCCCTCTTCCGGGTCGGTGACCGGTGGCAGCTCGAAGTAGTCGACCGCGATGTGGCCGGCCGCCCGGCGCGCGGTCTCCGGGTGGTCGGCCGCCACGATCGCGACCGGCTCACCCTGGTAGCGCACCTCACCCATCGCGAGCACGGGCTGGTCGGCGATCTCCAGGCCGTACCGCTTGGCGCCCCGCACGTCCTCGTGCGTCAGGACGGCATAGACCCCCGGCAGCGCGAGCGCCGCGGTCAGGTCGATGCCGCGGATCCTGGCACGGGGGTACGGGCTGCGCAGCGTCGCACCCCACAACATGTCCTCGTGCCAGAGGTCGGAGGAGAACGCGAACTCCCCCTTCACCTTCAGCGTCCCGTCCGGGCGGCGCGGGCTGGTGCCGATCCCGTCCCGCACCGCCTGGTCCACAGTGGTCATCTCACGAGCCTTTCGTGTGCGCGGATGCTACGGCGGGCCAGGTCCCTCGCGTCGGCGGTGCGCAGCTCGCCCCGCTCCACCACCGGCCGCCCGCCAACCAGCAACAGCTCCACAGTGGCCGGCGGGCCGAACACCAGCGCGGCCACCGGATCGTCGATGCCGGCGTGGCCGAGGTCGTCGATCCGCCACAGCGCCACGTCGGCGAGCTTGCCAGGCTCCAGCGAGCCCAGCTCACCGGCCCGCCCCAGGCACCGCGCCCCGCCCATCGTGCCGAGCGACAGGGCCTGCCGGGCGGTGAGCGCCTCGGGGCCGCCGCGCAGCCGCGCCGCGTACAGCGCCATGCGCAGCTCAGCCCCCAGCTGCCCGCCCTCCTGCGACGCCGCGCCGTCGACGCCGAGGCCGACCGGGGCGCCGGCGGCCAGCAGGTCCGGTACGGGCGCCACCCCCGCGCCCAGCCGAGCGTTGGAGCTGGGGCAGTGCGCGACCCCGGTACCCGTGGCGCCGAACTTCGCCACCGCGCCCGCGTCGAGGTGTACCGCGTGCGCCAGCCACACGTCGTCGCCGAGCCAGCCGAGCCGCTCCGCGTACTCGACCGGGGTGCAGCCGAACTTCTCCCGGCAGTACTCGTCCTCTTCCGCCGTCTCCGCGAGGTGGGTGTGCAGCCGTACGCCCCGGCGGCGGGCCAGCGCGGCTGCCTCGCTCATCAGCTTTCCGGTGACCGAGAACGGCGAGCAGGGCGCCACCGCGATCCGTACCATCGCGCCCGGCAACGGGTCGTGAAAGCGGTCGATCGCCTCCTCGGTGGCGACGAGCGCGGCCTCGGTGTCCTCCACGACCTCGTCCGGCGGCAGCCCGCCCGAGGAGCGGCCGAGGTCCATCGAGCCGCGGCACGGGTGGAAGCGCAGCCCGATCTCACCCGCCGCGGCCACCTGCGCCGCCATGAGGTCGCCCACGCCGGAGGGGTAAACGTAGTGGTGGTCGGTGCTTGTCGTGCACCCGGACAGCGCCAGCCACCCGAGCCCGGCCGCGGTCGTCGCGGCCACCACCTCGTCGTCGAGGCGGGCCCAGATCGGGTACAGCTCGGTCAGCCAGCCGAAGAGGTTTTCCTGCTGGGCGAGGCCGCGCGTGGCCCACTGGTACAGGTGGTGGTGGGTGTTGACAAGCCCGGGAGTGGCGAGGCAGCCGGTGCCGTCGACCCGCTCCCCCTCCCCGGGGTAGCGCCCGGCGCCGACCGCGACGATGCGGTCCCCCTCGACGGCGACGTGCCCGCTGGTGTACTCGGTGCCGTCGACGTCCACCGTCGCGACCGCGCACCCCTCGATGACGATCATCGGGCCGCCAGCCGCACGGCATCGAGGATCTTCTCGTACCCCGTACACCGGCACAGGTTGCCCGCCAAGGCTTCGCGGATGTCCGGGTCACTGGGTCTCTCGTTGCGCGCCAGCAGGTCGTGCACCGCCACCACGAGTCCCGGCGTGCAGAATCCACACTGGACCGCGCCGGTCGAGAGGAACGCCTCCTGCACCCGCCCGAACTCCAGCCCTTCCACCGTCACCACGTCCCGCCCCTCGGCCTGGCCAGCGGCGACGAGGCACGAACAGACCGGCGTGCCGTCGAGGTACACCGTGCACGAGCCGCACTCACCCTGCTCGCAGGCGTTCTTCGAGCCGGGCAGGCCGAGCCGCTCGCGGAGCACATACAGCAGGCTCTCGCCCGGCCACACGTCGTCGGCCTGGCGCTTCTCGCCGTTGACCGTGCAGTTCACTCTCATCGCAGTCCCTCCCAGGCCCAAACGAGCGCGCGGCGGGCGAGCACCGACAGCGCGTGCCGCCGGTAGGCCGCGGTGCCGCGTACGTCGTCGATCGGGGCCGCGGCCGCCGCCACAAGGCGCCCGAACTCGGCGGCCACGCCGGGCGGCACCGCGCCGCGCGAGTCCCAGTCCAGCTCCGCGACCAGGAACGCTTCGGCCGCCGTCGCGCGTACGGGGGTCGGCGCCGCCGAGCCGATGCCGGTGCCGACCGTCCGCCGGACCGGGTCCAAGGCCAGCGCGAACGAGCACACCGCGATCACCATCGCGTTGCGCGTGCCGATCTTGGCGAACTGCTCGCCGGCCCGGGCGGTACGCACCCGGAACGCCGCGATCAGCTCGTCCGGCGCCAGCACGCTCCGCTTCGGGCCGGTGAAGAACGACTCGACCGGCACACGCCGCACGCCGCGTACCGATGCCAGCTCGACCTCGGCGCGGGCGGCCAGCAGTGGCGGATGGGCGTCGCCGGCGGGTGAGGCCGAGCCGAGGTTGCCGCCCACCGTGCCCCGGTTGCGGATCTGCGGCGAGCCGACCGTGCGGGCCGCCATCGCCAGTCCGGGCAGCCGGCCGCCGAGCTCTTCGATGATCCGCCGGTACGGCACACCGGCACCCACCCGCAGCATGTCGCCGTCCGTGCCCCACTCCGTGAGCGGTGCGACGCGGGAGAGGTCGAGGAGCGCGGGCGGGCGGCGGCGGTCGAAGTTGAGCTCCACCATCACGTCGGTACCGCCCGCGATCGGCACGGCGTCGGGGTGCGCGGCCTTCGCGGCCAGCGCCTCATCCCATGTGGACGGTTGGAGGAAGTCCATCAGAACGCCCCGTCGTACGAGGGTGCGTCCGAGCGCAGGACCGCGCCTTCGATCAGCCCGTACGGACGGTCCGCCGCCACGAACACCTCGTTGGGGTTGTCCAGCTCGAACGGTGACAGGTCGACCAGCAGGTGGTGCTTGTTGGGCAGCGCCAGCCGCACCTCGGCCACCTCGGGGCGCTCCTCCAGCACCCGCCGGCCCATCGCGTAGAGCGTCTGCTGGAGCGAGAAGCTGTACGTCTCGACGAACGCCGCCACGAGCGCCGCCCGCGCCGCCTCGTACGAGGCGGCCCAGTCGGTCGCGTCCGAGTAGCGCCATCGGGCCGACACCGCGGTCGCCAGCACGCGCTCCTTGGTCTCCGGCAGCGTCGTGTACGGGTCCTTCACATACCCCCAGAACTCCGAGTCGGTCGAGTTCAGCAGCACCAGGTCGGCGAGGCCGGCCACCACCCACTCGCCGGCACCGTCCACAGTGACGGTCGCGGTGCGCGTCTCGGCGCCGTCGCGCTGGAACGAGTGCGGGCCGAGGCGGCGCCACCCGTACTGTTCGATGTGGACGCGGGCACCGTGGATGGTCGGCTGCGTCGCGACGAAGTGGCGGGCCAGCCGCAGACCGAAGTCTTCCGGCTGGTCGACGCCGTACTCCTTGGCGAACGCGTACACCGTGTTCTTCTGGGTATCGGTGGGGAGCACGCCGGCGTTGTCACCGGACAGGTGAGTGGCATCGAGGTCGCCGGAGAGCGCGACGCTCACGTTGAGGTCGCGCAGCTCGTGCCGCTCACCGTCGCGCACTACTCGGACGACTCGGGTCTCCGCCTTGCCGTACCGGTTGGGCCCCAGCACGATCCCCATTTGCGTCAGCTCCCCCGGTAGGTCGTGTAGCCGTACGGGCTCAACAGCAGCGGTACGTGGTAGTGCCGGGTCGGATCGGTGACCCGGAACGCGACCACGACCTCCGGGAAGAACGCGTCCGGTCCACTGTGGGCGGCGGTGTCGAAGACAAGGCGGTACCCGCCCGGGCCCCACATCTCGGCGGGGACCCAGTCCCGCAGGCGGCCGTCAATGTCGGTGTGACCTGCGGCGAAGGTCCGCCAGCCGTCGCCGGCCCACCGCTCCAGCCGTACCGGCACCCCCGCGCGGGCTCTCCGGTCGCGTTGTCGAGCACGTGTGTAGATAGACTCATGGCACTATTCTCTCCAGCCGCAGCAGGGCGATCTTGCGCAGCTCCTCCCGCACGACGGGGCGCTCGGCCTCCTCGTCGTGCGCCAGCCGCGCCCGCGCCGCCGCGAGCATCTCCGGCGCGCTCTTGCCGGTCGCGAAGATCAGAAACACGTACCCGAACCGCTCCTCGTACTCCCGGTTGGCCTCGACCAGCGCCGACGCGACCGACGGGTCGTCCGCCCCGGCCTGCTCCCGCCGCGACCAGGCCGCCTCCCGCCCGTCGCCCGCCGGCCGCTCCCCGATCCGCGGGTGGGCGGACAGGGCAAGCAGGACGTCCGCCCAGGTCAGCCCTCGTGCGGCAGCGTCGCCCGCCGCCTTCAGCGCCATCCGGTCCGGGTACGGGCGACCGCCCGCAACCGCCTTCGCCCAGGCGGGTGCGGCACAGCACGCGAGCAGCTCCCGCTCGGCCTCGGCGAGCGGGAGCGCATTGAAATCGACGAGACCCTCGCTCATTCGGCCAGTAGACCAGTCCGACAACCGGCCATGAACCGGCTCTGACACCGAAACCGCAACATACGCGCCGTAGTGTTTTCGTAGGTTCCTACAAGCGGCCCCTTGGGAGATGCGAGCGATGCTGCTGCGCGAGGTGCTCGACCAGCCTCGGCTGAAGCTTGCCCTGCTCACGGGCGCGGAGGGGCGCGAGCGGCCGGTCACCCGCCTGTACGTCACCGACCTCCCCGACCCCGCCGCTACCTGGCCGGCGGCGAGATCGTGCTGACCGGCATGGTGTGGCGGCGCGGGCCGGAAGACTCCGAGGCGTTCGTGGCCGCCTGCGCCGCCGCGAAGGTCACCGCGATCGGCGCGGGCGACGCGGTCTTCGGCACCGTCCCGCCCGACCTTGTCGAGGCGTGCGCCCGCCATCGCATCCCGCTCTTCGAGGTGCCGGTCGAGGTGTCGTTCCGCGAGATCGTCGACGCGGTCAACCCGTCACTGTGGGCGCAGCGGGCGAGCGGACTCGCCACCGTACTCGGGCGGCAAAGAGGACTTGTGGCGGCGATGGCCGCGGGTGCCCGGCTGGCCGACCTGCTG
Source organism: Phytohabitans flavus (assembly GCF_011764545.1). GTDB lineage: Bacteria > Actinomycetota > Actinomycetes > Mycobacteriales > Micromonosporaceae > Phytohabitans > Phytohabitans flavus. The sequence goes on from NZ_AP022870.1 coordinate 5,504,022, forward strand.
TCACCTGTCGCCGCCGACCTCGGCCTGGCCTGCTGGGTGTACTCGCCGACCGGTCGGCCCATCGCCGGCTCGGACGCCGCGCCGCCCGGCGGTGAGCTCGCCCGCGCGTTCCTCGGGGCCACGCGGCTGCCGGCGACGGCCGGTGGTTACACGCTGACCGGCGTGCCCGGGCGGCCGGAGCACCGGCTGGCGTCGTGGTTCGTGGCGTTCTCGGCGGAGGCGGCGGCACCGTCGGGGCTGCCCGACGGCGCCGAGGAGCTGGTCAGCCTTGTCGCGCTGGAGCGCGCCCAGCTCGACGAGGTGGTGCGCGTGGAGCGCCGCCTCGCCGATGGTCTCGGTCGCCAGCTGGCGACCGGCGCGGGCGCGGCCGACCTGCGGGCCGGGGTGCTGTCGTGCGGGCTGGAGCCGGAGGCGACGTTCGTGGCGGTGGTGGCCGGCCTGACCGGGCTGCGCACGCCGCCCGACCTGACCGTGGCGGTACTGGAGGAGGCGCTGCGCGCGGTCTGCCCGCACGCGGCCGTCACCCAGCTCGCCGACCAGGCCGTCCTTGGCATCGTGACGGTGGCGCCCGAGGTGGACGTGCCGGCCGCGCTCCGGTCCGCGGTCGAGGCGCTCACCCCCGGCCTCGGCAGCGGGCGGCTGGCGATCGGCGTGAGCGCGCCCGCGGTCGGCCTGGCCACGCTGCCCGGCGCGGTCGCGGAGGCCAGGCACGCACACCGGTCGGCGAGCGGCCGCACGGCGGTGGTCTGCTCGACCGAGCTGGCCTCACACCAGCTGCTGCTGGCCCGGGTGCCGGCCGACGCCCGCGACGCGTTTCGGGATCGGCTGCTGGGGCCGCTTGTCGCGTACGACAAAGCCCACGACGCCGACCTTGTGCGCACGCTGGCCGAGTTTCTGGAGTGCGGCGGATCGTGGAGCCGGTGCGCGGAGCGCCTGCACGTACACGTCAACACGCTGCGCTACCGGATCAGCCGGGTGGAGGCGCTGACCGGCCGGGACCTGGGTCGCTTCGAAGACCGCGTCGACTTCTTCCTCGCCCTCCGCCTGTCCCGCTGAGCCGCTTGGTCCCGGGCAGGCAGGCGTGGCGTGGCGACCGCCGAAGCCGCCACGCCACTCTCCCATCGAGGAGGGCCTGCGGCACCGGCGCCGATCGACGCCGGTGAATAGCGAGTATCACACCGAACCCGAAAGGGAGTCAACGGTTTCCGGAAAGGTACCGATATCAGGCCGGACCTTAGCCGACAGCAGTGCCCTCCCACGACCAGCACAAATGCATGATTGCAAAGAGCCGAGGCCCGGCGCGTATTCGAGAGCTACCGGTGGATCCGGCCGGTTGTCTCGGAAAGTCGGACCCCGCGGCCACCCCATCGGCTCGCGATGATCTCGGCGGCGATGCTGACCGCGGTCTCCTCCGGCGTACGCGCGCCGAGGTCGAGCCCGATCGGCGAGGCCAGATTGGCCAACGCGTCGTCGCGCACGCCCGCCTCGCGCAGCCGGGCCAGGCGGTCGTCGTGAGTGCGGCGGGAGCCCATCGCGCCGACGTACGCGAGCGGCATGTCCAGCGCGACCTGTAGCACCGGCACGTCGAACTTCGGGTCGTGGGTCAGCACGCACACCACCGTGCGCTCGTCGATCCGCCCGCCCTCGGCCTCAGCCGTCAGGTAGCGATGCGGCCAGTCGACGATCACCTCGTCGGCCTCGGGGAAGCGCTTGGCCGTGGCGAACACCGGCCGCGCGTCACACACCGTCACCCGGTAGCCGAGGAACCCACCGATCCGGGCCACCGCCGCCGCAAAGTCGATCGCGCCGAAGACGATCATGCGCGGTCGTGGCGCGTACGCCCGCACCAGCACGCTCAGCCCACTGCCTCGGCGCTGCCCGTCAGGTCCATAGTGGAGCACGCCGTTGCGTCCGGCGGCGAGCAGCCCGCGCCCGTCGTCGGTGGCCGCGTCGTCGAGCCGCGCGGAGCCGAGCGTGCCCTGCCGCTCGCCCGGCCCGATCACCAGGTGGCGCCCCAGCCGCTCGGGCGGCCCGTCGACGCAGGTGAGCACCGCGACAGGCTCGCCCTTGTCGATCGACTCGGCCACCTCCGCCAGCCAGGGGAAGCTCTCCCGGTCGACCCGCTCCACGAAGAGCTCGATCGTGCCGCCGCAGGTGAGACCCACGGAGAAGGCGTCGTCGTCGCTCACCCCGTACCGCTGGAGGCGCGGCACCCCGTCGGCGATGGCCTCCTGGGCAAGGTCGTAGACCGCGCCCTCGACGCACCCGCCGGAGACGCTGCCGACCGCCGTGCCATCCGGGCCGACAAGCATCGTCGCGCCTGGCTGCCGGGGCGCGCTCTTCCACGTCGCCACCACCGTCGCCATCCCCACTGGCTGGCCCGCCTGCCACCAGCGCAGCAGGTCGTCGAGGACGTCACGCATGAGATCCAGTGTGCTCCTCCGGCGTGTCCACATCACGATCATCTGCCACGTCCTCGCACGGGACGACCCGCACGGCCGCACTGTGCGCGGACAGGTATGGGCGCGCACCCACGTCACCGATCGCGACCGCCGCGACGCCCGCCCAATGCTCGCGTCCGAGCAGGACCGGATGCCCCCTGCGGGGCCCATAACCCGCCATCACCAGCGCGTCGGGCGAGGCCAGCGCCGCGACCCGGCGCACCGCCGCTGGGGTCACTCCAGGAAGATCAACCAGGAGTACGAGCGCCGCCTGCACGCCGAGCTCCAGGGTTGCCCGGAGGCCGCTTCCGAGTGACGAACCCATGCCGGTCGGCCACTCCGGGTTTTCCACCACGATCGCGTCGCCCAGGCTCGCCTCGGCGCGCACCCGATCGGCGGCCGCACCCAGCACCACCACGACCGGCTCGCACCCGCCCGCGCGCAGCGTCTCCGCGGCCCGCTCCACGAGCAGCCGCCCGCCCATCCGGACGAGGGCCTTCGGCATGCCGTACCGGCGGCCGGCCCCCGCCGCGAGCAGCAGCCCGGCGACGGTCATCGCCCTACTCTATTGCCCGTGGAGAAGTTCGAGATCGACGTAGCGGAAGCCGTTCTCACCGACCTGCGCGACCGCGTCCGCAACACCCGGTGGCCCGACCCCGCACCGGGCGAGCCGTGGGCACAGGGCACCGACGAGACGTACCTGCGTGACCTGCTCACTTACTGGGCGGACGGGTACGACTGGCAGGCCCAGGAGCGGGAGCTCAACCGCTTCGCGCACTTCCGTACCACCCTCGACGGGACGCGAGTCCACTTCGTCCACGCCCGTGCCACGGGTGGCGGTGGCATCCCGCTCGTCCTCACGAACGGCTGGCCGAGCACGTTCGCCGAGCTGCTCCCGCTTGTACCGCTGCTCACCGACCCGGCCGCGCACGGCATCGACGGGCCGGCGTTCGACCTGGTGCTCCCGTCCCTGCCCGGCTACGGCTTCTCGGCGCGCCCGCCGCGCACCGGTGTCACGTACCGGTACGTCGCCGGCCTGTGGCACCGCCTGATGCGCGAGCTGGGGTACGAGCGGTACGCCGCGGGCGGCAGCGACTTCGGCGCGGGGGTCGCCACGTACATGGGGCTCGACGACCCCGCCCCGCTCATCGGCCTGCACTTCAGCACGCCGGAGATCCCGCCCTACACCGGGCCCGGCTCGCGCCCGCTCAGCGAGGCGGAGCGCGCGTACCGCGAGGGCTTCACGCGGTGGGGGCTGACCGAGCGGGGCTACCAGGAGATCCAGTCGACCAAGCCGCAGACCCTCGGGTACGGCCTCGCCGACTCCCCCGCCGGCCTGGCCGCCTGGATCCTCGAGAAGTGGCGTGCCTGGTCCGACCCGGCCTGCACCATCGACCGCGACGTCCTCCTCACCACCGTCACGCTCTACTGGATCACCGGCACGATCACGTCCTCGATGCGCGACTACTACGACAACCGGTGGTTCCGGGAGCCGCTCGGGCCGGACGACTTCGTGGACGTGCCGACGGGCTTCGCCAAGTTCAACAAGCACTTCGCCGACGAGGGCGACATGCCGCGCGAGTGGATGGAACGCCTCTTCGCCGTCCGCCGCTGGACGCCTATGCCCCGGGGTGGCCACTTCGCGGCCGCCGAGGCTCCGGAGCTGCTGGCCGCCGACATCGCCGCCTTCTTCGGCTCGGTATGGCGATCGCGGCATGACGGCGTGATCCTCGGGTAACCAGGGTCAACCGGTTCAAACCGTCAATCGAATCACGTGCCTATGCCGATCAAAAGTCCAGGTCAGGACGTACTGTGAGGTCATGTTGGTCTGGCCTGGGCGCCGATACCCCTTAGGCGCGACTTATGACGGTGTAGGCACGAATTTCGCTCTCTACTCCGAGGTGGCGGAGGCGGTCGAGCTCTGCCTCTTCGACGCGGACGGCACCGAGCAGCGGATCGAGCTGCACGAGGTCGACGCGTTCGTCTGGCACGCCTTCCTGCCTGGCGTCGAGCCGGGCCAGCGCTACGGCTTCCGGGTGCACGGGCCGTACGACCCGGGCCGCGGGGTCCGCTGCAACCCGAACAAGCTGCTCCTCGACCCGTACGCGAAGGCCGTCGACGGCGATGTGCGGTGGGACCCGGCGCTCTACGGGTACGACCTGGAGCACCCGGAGCGCATGTCCGAAGTGGACTCGGCGGCGTTCATGTCGAAGGCGGTCGTGGTCAACCCGTACTTCGACTGGGGCAACGACCGCCCGCCGCGCCGGCCGTACCACGACACGCTCATCTACGAGGCGCACGTCAAGGGGCTCACCTGGCGGCACCCGGGCATCCCGGAGCAGCTGCGCGGTACCTACGCCGGCATCGCCCACCCCGCGATGATCGACCACCTCACTCGGCTGGGCGTGACCGCGATCGAGCTGATGCCGGTGCACCAGTTCATCCACGACCACCGCCTCGACGAGCGCGGGATGCGCAATTACTGGGGCTACAACACGATCGGCTACTTCGCGCCCTACCACGGGTACTCGGCGATGGGGCACCTGGGACAGCAGGTGCAGGAGTTTCGGGGCATGGTGCGGGCGCTGCACGCCGCCGGCATCGAGGTCATCCTCGACGTGGTCTACAACCACACCGCCGAGGGCAACCACCTCGGCCCAACGCTCGCCTTCAAGGGCATCGACAACGGCGCGTACTACCGGCTCGTCGACAACGCCCCGCAGCAGTACATGGACTACACCGGGTGCGGCAACAGCCTCAACATGCGCGGCCCGCAGACGCTCCAGCTCATCATGGACTCGCTGCGGTACTGGGTGCAGGAGATGCACGTCGACGGCTTCCGCTTCGACCTGGCCGCCGCGCTGGCACGGGAGTTCTACGAGGTCGACCGGCTCTCCACGTTCTTCGAGGTGGTGCAGCAGGACCCGGTGGTCAGTCAGGTCAAGCTCATCGCCGAGCCGTGGGACATCGGGCCGGGCGGCTACCAGGTCGGCAACTTCCCTCCCCTGTGGACGGAGTGGAACGGCAAGTTCCGCGACACCACCCGCGACTTCTGGCGCTCGCAGCCGGTGCTCGCCGAGTTCGCCAGCCGGATCAGCGGGTCGGCGGACCTCTACCAGGACGACGGGCGGCGCCCCTTCCACAGCATCAACTTCGTCACCTGCCACGACGGCTTCACGCTGACCGACCTCGTGTCGTACAACGACAAGCACAACGAGGCGAACGGCGAGGAGAACCGCGACGGCGAGAGCTACAACCGCTCGTGGAACTCCGGGGTGGAAGGCCCCACCGACGACGCCGACGTGCTCGCGCTGCGGGCCCGGCAGCGCCGCAACTTCCTCGCCACGCTGCTGCTCTCGCAGGGCGTACCGATGATCAGCCACGGCGACGAGCTGGGCCGCACGCAGCGTGGCAACAACAACGTGTACTGCCAGGACAACGAACTGTCCTGGGTCGACTGGGAGAACGTGGACGAGCGGCTGCTCGACTTCGTACGCGGGCTGACCGCCTTCCGGGCCCGCCACAAGGTGTTCCGCCGCCGGCGCTTCTTCACCGGCGACCTGGTCAAGTCGCGCAGCGCGTCCACCCCCGTCGCGGACATGGAGTGGTTCACGCCGGACGGGCGCCAGATGCAGGCCACCGACTGGGACAGCGACGTCGGCGCGCTGGCGGTCTTCGTCAACGGCGAGGGGATCCGCGAGCGCGGCCGGTACGGCGAGCGCCAGTCGGACGACTCGTTCCTGCTCTGCTTCAACGGCCACCACGAGCCGATCGAGTTCGTGCTGCCGCCGGCGGAGTACGGCGAGAAGTGGCAGACGGTCATCGACACGTCCGAGGCCGGACCGTTGAGCCCGGTGATGCTCGGCGCGGACGCGAAGGTGACGGTGCCGGAGAGATCCCTGCTGGTCCTGGACCGGGCAGTCTGATGAGCGGGCCGCACCCCACGTACCGCATCCAGGTGCGGCCGGACTTCGACCTGCTCAAGACCGCCGAGCTGGTGGACTACCTCGCCGCGCTCGGCGTGGGCGCCCTGTACAGCGCGCCGCTGCTCGCCGCCACGCCCGGCTCCGCACACGGGTACGACGTCGTGGACCACTCGCGGGTCAACCCGGAGCTGGGCGGGGCGGCGGCGCTCGACCGGCTGCGCGCGGCCCTGCGCGGGGCCGGCCTCGGCCTCGTCGTGGACATCGTGCCCAACCACGCCGGGGTCGCGGTGCCCTCGGCCAACCCGGCCTGGTGGGACGTGCTGCGCCGGGGACAGGGCTCTCCGTACGCACCGTGGTTCGACGTCGACTGGGCGCAGGGCCGGATCCGGCTGCCCGTACTCGCCGACGATCGCGCGGCGCTGGACGACCTCAAGGTGGTCGGCGACGAGCTGGTGTACCAGGAGCAGCGCTTCCCGATCGCGGACGGCACCGGCGGGGGCGAGCCGCGCGAGGTGCACGACCGGCAGCACTACCGGCTCGTCTCGTGGCGGGAGGGCCCGAGCTACCGGCGGTTCTTCGCGGTGTCCACGCTGGCCGGCCTGCGCGTCGAGGACCCGGACGTGTTCGGCGCGACGCACGCGGAGATCCTGCGCTGGGACGCCGACGGCATCCGGGTGGACCACCCCGACGGGCTCCGCGACCCCGGCGCCTACCTGGCCCGGCTGCGCGCGGCGGCGCCGTCCGCGTGGCTGCTGGTGGAGAAGATCTTGGAGCCGGGCGAACGGCTGCCCCGCTCCTGGCCGGTGGACGGCACGACCGGGTACGACGCGCTGGGCGAGGTGTGCGGGCTCTTCGCCGACCCGGAGGGCGAGGAGACGTTCAGCCGCCTCGCCGGGAGCGCGAGGTGGCCGGACATCGCGTACAAGGCCAAGATGGAAGCCGCCACCACGCTGCTGGCCGCCGAGCGGGACCGGCTGGCCCGGCTCGCGCCGGAGATCCCGCGCGCCGCGGACGTGCTCGCCGAGCTCGCCGCCGGCTTCGAGGTGTACCGCTCGTACCTGCCCGGCGGCGCCCGCCATCTCGCGGCCGCACGGGTCGAGGCCGGCCTGCGCCGCCCCGACCTCGCCGACGAACTGGACGCGCTCACCGCCCGGCTCGGCGACCCGGAGGACGAGCTGGCGATCCGCTTCCAGCAGTACACGGGCGCGGTGATGGCAAAGGGTGTCGAGGACACCGCCTTCTACCGGTACACCCGCTTCGTCGCGCTCAACGAGGTGGGCGGCAATCCCGGCCGCTTCGGCGTGACACCGGCGGCGTTCCACCGCGCGGCCACGGTGCGCGAGCGGGACTGCCCGCACACGATGACGACGCTGTCCACGCACGACACGAAGCGGTCCGAGGACGTGCGGGCGCGGCTCGCCGTTCTGACGGAGATGCCGGCGGAATGGGCGGCGACGCTGCGCCGGTGGACGGCGGCCGCGCCACTCCAAGATCCAAATACTGCCCTTCTGCTTTGGCAGACCGTGGCCGGCGCCTGGCCGATCGAGCGGGAGCGGCTGCACGCGTACCTGGAGAAGGCGGCGCGCGAGGCGGGCGTCTCGACGAGCTGGGGCGACCCGGACCGCGACTTCGAGGCGGCGATGCACGCGGCGGTCGACCGGGCCTACGACGACGAGGCGCTACGCGCGGACATCGCCGCCTTCGTCAAGACCATCACGCCGTACGGCTGGTCGAACTCGCTCGGCCAGAAGCTCGTACAGCTCGCGATGCCGGGCATACCGGACACGTACCAGGGCACGGAGCTGTGGGACAACTCGCTGGTCGACCCGGACAACCGCCGGCCCGTCGACTTCGGCGCCCGGCGTGACCTGCTCGCCCGCCTCGACACCGGGTGGCTCCCGCCGGTAGACGAGACCGGGGCGGCGAAGCTGCTCGTGACGAGCCGGGTCCTGCGGGCGCGGCGCGACCACCCGTTCACCGGCTATTCACCGGTGGCGGTGGAGGGTCCGGCGGCCGAGCACGCGGTGGCGTTCGACCGGGGTAGCGTTGTGGCCGTAGCCACCAGATTGCCAGCTAAGTTGGCATGTCGTGGGGGCTGGGGCGGCACTAAGCTTGCGTTGGCTCCGGGGCGCTGGACCGACACGTTGACGGGACGCACGTGGCAGGCCCGGCGGGTGCTGATATCGGAAGTGCTGTCCGCCTATCCAGTTGCTCTTTTGGTGGTGGCTGCCAGATGACGCGTTTTAGTGTGTGGGCGCCGGAGGCCTCCCGGCTTCGCGTGCGCATCGACGGGATCGACCATCGCATGGCGCTCGACGCCGGCGGGTGGTGGCGCACCGACGTCGACTGTGCCGCGCACGGCACCGACTACATGTACCTGCTGGACGACTCCGACGAGCCGCTGCCGGACCCGCGTTCGCGCTGGCAGCCGTATGGGGTGCACGGTCCCAGCCGCACCTACGACCACGCCGCCTTCCCGTGGACCGACGACGAGTGGACCGGGCGTGACCTGTCCGGCGGCGTCATCTATTCGGTCCGGGTGGGCGGTTTCACGCCGGACGGCACCTTCGACGCCGCGATCGCCCGCCTCGACCACCTCGCCGACCTGGGCGTCGACGCCGTCGAGCTGCACCCGGTCAACGTCGAGCGCGGCTCGGCCCACCACAGCGCGTGCTGGTACACGCCGCACCCGTCGTATGGCGGTCCGGACGGGTTGAAGCGCTTCGTCGACGCCTGCCACGAGCGCGGTATCGCGGTGGTGCTCAACCTGGCGTACGACCACCTCCAGCCGGGCGCCGGCGCGCACCGCATCGGGCCGTACCTGGCCGAGGTGGCCAACACGTGGGGCCACACGCTCGCGCTCGACGGACCGCACGGCGCTGGCATGCGCAGCTTCATCACCGACAACGTGCTGATGTGGCTGCGTGACTACCACGCCGACGGGGTCCGGCTCGACGCCGCGCACACGCTGATCGACCGCGACGCGCTGCTGCTGCTCGACGAGCTCTCCGCCGCGGTCTCCGCCCTCTCGATCGGCCTGGGGCGCCCGCTGGCGCTGATCGCCGGCTCGGGGCTCGCCGGTGCCCGGTTCATCCCCGGCCCCGGCGCCGACCTGGCCGAGCTGCTCGCACCCTCACCGGGCGGCGCGGCCGGCATCCCGGCGCTCGACCGTGACCACCGCGCCGAGTTCGGCTCGCTCGAGCAGCTGTTCGGCATCCTGCGCGCCGGCTTCGCCACGGTGCTCACCACCGACCGCCCCACCGCCGCCCTCTCCCCCGGCCTGCTCCGGATCGGGGCGACGCTGCTGCTCACCGCGCCCTCGACGCCGGTGCTCCAGATGGGCGAGGAGTGGGCCGCGCGGATGCCCTTCGGGCCCGACGGGGTGTCGACGCCCGGCGCGCTGGACTGGTCCGAGCTCGACAAGGCCGAGCACCGCGACATGCTCGACCTGCACCGGCGGCTGATCGTGCTGCGCAAGAGCCAGCCCGACCTCGCCTCGCCGGTGCTCCGTCGCAGCGAGGTCTGGCACGGCGGCAGCTTCCTCGCCATCCGCCGCGGTAGCTGTGTGGTGGTCGCCAACCTGCGCCGCACGACCCAGCGCATCAACCTGCACGGCACCGCGCGTTCGGTGCTGGCCGCGACCGAGCCGGGCCTTGTGCTCGTCCACGACGCCGCCGACCTGCCCGGCGAGTCGGCCGCGGTCATCGCCTGCTGCCGCTTCGACCGCTGAGCCCTTTCGTTACTGCGGCGCGGAGTTGATCCGCTGAAGCTCGATGGTCCAGGTCGGGCCGATCTGGAGCAGCGAGTTGCCGTCGCACGTGTACCGCTCCGGGTCCACGCTGCCGCTCAGCTGCGTGCGACCGGTCTCCCGGCCGCTCTGCCGCCAGATCACCGTGCCCGTCGCCCTCGCGTTGCTGTACAGGATCTGGCCGCCGCCGGTCTGCCAGTTGTAGTCCATCCGGCCGGTCGTGATGACCTCGTAGGTGCGGTTGTTGACCTTGGCCCGCGCGTTGATGCCGCGGTCGCCGTACCGGACCTGGAGCGTGCCGTCGGCCCGGAAGTGCTGGACCGCGCCCGAGCTGCGCAGCCGTACCCGGACCCCGTCGATCGTCGTGTCGGTCTCGTGCGAGGTCTCCCGCCAGGTGCCGATCAGGCACGAGTCGTGCCGCGGATCCTCCGAAGTGGACGGCTCCGGCGACGGGGACTCCTGCGGCGCGGCCGAGGAGGCCGAGGGCGCCGGAGACGACTGGGACGCGGTCGGGGAGGCGGCCACCGGCACGGGATCGTCGTTCTCCAGCCCGGAGGAAATGATCATCGCGGCGGCGATGATGCCGATGATCAGCAGCACCACGAGCCCGCCGACGAGGACCGGCAGGGCAGCGCCAACCTGGTTGTTGGGCTGTGCGGGCTGCTGCGGCGGGGGCTGGTGTGGCGACCCGGGATGCATGGACGGAACGTTATCCCGTCACCGCACCACCGGCTACGCGCCCGTCGATCGGCTCAGCCTTCGGCGACCATGTCCGCGATCACGACCGTGATGTTGTCCGGCCCGCCGGCCCGCAGCGCCAGGTCCACCAGCCGCGCGGCGCAGTCACCCGGATCCGGGTACCCGCTGAGCACCTCCTGCATCGTCTCCGCGCTGACCACATTGGACAGGCCGTCGCTGCACAGCAGCCACCGGTCGCCCACGGTCGGCCGCATGAACGTGTACGCGGGGGTGGCGTCGCCGCCCTGGAGCGCCTGCGTGACCACCGCCCGCCGCGGGTGGTGGCTGGCCTGCTCGGGAGTGATCACACCCTCGTCCACGAGCATCTGCACGAACGTGTCGTCCCTGGTCATCTGCTGTAGCTGCCCATCGCGGAGCAGGTACGCGCGGGAGTCGCCGACGTGCCCGAGCGCCAGGGCGGTACCGGTGAAAAGCACGGTCGTGAGGGTGGTGCCCATGCCGTCGCGGCTCGGGTCTTCGGCCACCGCCTCGCGGATGCGACCGTTGGCCGTGGCGAGCGCCTCGCGCAGCGCCTCGATCAACCCATCGTCGGGAATCTCCCGGTCCAGCGGCGCCACGGACTCGATGACGATGCGGCTGGCGAGGTCACCGGCGGCCATACCACCCATGCCGTCGGCGACGGCGAGCAGGTGTGGTCCGGCGTGCACCGAGTCCTGGTTCGCGGGCCGAACCAGACCGGTATCGCTCACCGCCGCGTAGCGCAGCTTCAGGGTCATGGCAGGGAGCCTGCCAGGGCGACGTTTGGATGTCTCTAGTAGATCACCGGTCCCGCCCGTTATGGGGTTAAATTCCTTTTTGTTCTACGGGATGCTCGGGGACGGCGGCGACATCCCGAGACATCGATTGACATCAGCGAAACGCGCTGGCAACATCGATGGCGATTGGGAGCGCTCCCACATCCGGAAGGGATCCGCCCGTGACCCGACGCCCCACCGCCATCCTCGCGGCCCTCGCCGCCGCCTTCCTGGCCGCCACCGCACTCACCGGGACGGCCCACGCCGAGGAGGTCGAGCACATAGACAACGGCACCTTCGACGGCACGACCGCCCCTTGGTGGAACACCCCCAACACCCCGATCGCCGCCGTCGACGGCCGCCTCTGCGCCGAGGTGCCGGGCGGCACTGCGAACCCTTGGGACGCCAGCATCGGCCACAACGACATCCCGCTCGTCGACGGCGACGCGTACCGGCTGACCTTCACCGCCTCGGCCACCGCGTCGGGGCCGGTCCGCGCGAACGTCCAGCTCAACGAGACGCCGTTCACCACGGCACTGTCCCGCGAGGTCGTGCTCACGACCACACCGCAGACCTTCACGTACGAGTTCGACGGCAACATCGACTCCACGAACGGCGCGTTCACGTTCCAGCTCGGCGGCTCGGCCAATCCCTTCACCTTCTGCCTCGACGACGTCTCGCTCACCAGCGAAGGCTCCGCGGGCGGCGGCGGGCCGGAGCAGGTCGAGAACGGTGACTTCAACGACGGTACGGCCGGCTGGTACTCGTACGGCACCACGTCAACGGCCGTGCTCGACGGCCGGCTCTGCTCCGAGGTGCCCGGTGGCCTCGCCAACCCGTGGGACGCGGGCGTCGGGCAAAACGGCGTGCCACTTGTCGCCGGCTCCGCGTACACGTTCTCGTTCGACGCCTCGGCCGCACCGGGCGCCACAGTCCGCGCGGCCGTACAGCTCGGCGTCGACCCGTTCACCGCGTATTTGAGCCGGGACGTGACCGTGACCGGCGAGACCCAGCACCTCGAGTTCACCTTCACCTCGCCGGTCGACACCGACCAGGCGCAGGTCGCGTTCCAGGTCGGCGCCAACCCGACCGCGTACACCCTCTGCCTCGACAACGTCTCCCTGCTCGGCGGCGAGGAGGAGCCGCCGTACGTGCCGGAGACCGGCCCCCGCGTCCGGGTCAACCAGGCCGGCTACCTTCCGTCCGGCCCCAAGGGCGCGACGGTCGTCACCACCGCCACCGAGGCGCTGCCCTGGCAGCTCAAGAACGGCGGCGGCACCGTGGTGGCCAGCGGCCAGACCGCGCCGCGGGGCACCGACCAGGCGTCCGGGCAGAACGTCCACACCGTCGACTTCGGCTCCTTCAAGACGGTTGGAACGGGGTACACGCTGACCGCCGACGGCGAGACGAGCCATCCGTTCGACATCGCGGGCGACGTCTTCAAGCAGCTCCGCTCGGACTCCCTCCAGTTCTTCTACGCCCAGCGCAGCGGCATCGCGATCGACGGTGGGCTGATCGGCGAGCAGTACGCCCGCCCCGCCGGCCACCTCGGCGTGGCCCCCAACAAGGGCGACACGGACGTACCCTGCCAGCCCGGCGTCTGTGACTATCGGCTCGACGTGCGCGGCGGCTGGTACGACGCGGGCGACCACGGCAAGTACGTCGTCAACGGCGGCATCGCCACGGCCCAGCTGCTCAGCTCGTTCGAGCGGACCAAGACGGCACCGACGGCCGGCGGCGGCGCGGGGCTGGCCGACGGTACCCTCCGCGTGCCGGAGCGGGGCAACGGCGTGCCGGACGTGCTCGACGAGGCCCGGTGGGAGCTGGACTTCCTCATCCGCATGCAGGTGCCGGCCGGCAAGCCGCGCGCCGGGATGGCGCACCACAAGATGCACGACGCCAACTGGACCGGCATCCCGATGGCCCCGGAGGACGACCCGCAGCCGCGCGAGCTGCACCCGCCGTCCACGGCCGCCACGCTCAACCTCGCCGCCACCGCCGCGCAGGGCGCTCGCCTCTTCGCGCCGTACGACGCGGCGTTCGCGGCGAAGGCGCTCACCGCGGCGAAGACGGCCTACGCGGCGGCCAAGGCCAACCCGGCCGTGTACGCCAACCCGCAGGACGGCAACGGCGGCGGCACATACAGCGACAACGATGTGACCGACGAGTTCTACTGGGCGGCCGCCGAGCTGTACCTGACCACCGGCGAGGCGCCGTACTTGACGGACCTGACCGCCTCACCGCACCACACGAGCGCGGACGTCTTCGGCTCGACCGGCTTCGGCTGGGGCAGCACCGCCGCGCTCGGCCGGCTCGACCTGGCCACTGTCCCGAGTGGACTGCCGGCCGCCGAGCGGGACCGGCTGCGCGCCTCGGTGCTTTCCGCCGCCGACGCGTACCTCACCACCCAGGCCGGCCAGGCGTACGGCCTGCCGATGCCGGGCCACCGGGGCGCCTACTTCTGGGGCGCCAACAGCAACATCCTCAACAACATGGTGGTGCTGGCCACCGCGTTCGACATCTCGGGCACGGCCAAGTACCGGGACGGCGCGATCCAGGGCGTGGACTACATCCTGGGCCGCAACGCGCTCAACCAGTCGTACGTGACCGGGTGGGGCGAGAAGGCGTCGCAAAACCAGCACAGCCGCATCTTCGCCAACCAGGCGGACGCCTCGCTGCCACACCCGCCGGCCGGCTCGATCGCGGGCGGGGCGAACGCCAGCCTGGACGACCCGTTCGCCAAGCAGCTCCTCGACGGGTGCCAGCCGATGTTCTGCTACGTCGACCACATCGAGTCGTACGCGACGAACGAGGTGGCCATCAACTGGAACTCGGCCCTGGCCTGGGTCGCCTCGTTCCTGGCCGACCAAGGTGCGGCCGGTCCGGCGCCGGCGACTCGCTGCCAGGTGAGCTACGTCGTGCACGGCACCTGGACCGGCGGCTTCACCGCGCAAGCCACCATCACGAACACCGGTACTTCCGCGATCGACGGGTGGTCTCTGCGCTGGGCATTCCTAGGTGGACAGAAGGTCACCCAGTCCTGGCTGGCCGACACCACCCAGTCCGGTGCCACGGTCACGGCTCGGAACCAATCGCACAACCGCCGCATCGAACCGGGCGCTTCGAAGACGTTCGGCTTCAATGCCTCGACCAGCGGACCCAATCCGTCACCTGGCTTGTTCGCCCTGAACGGCGCCACGTGTAGCTGAAAGATCGCCCATATAGCCACCCGTCCCCGGGTTACGCCGGGGGCGGGCGGCGTGAAAGGGTAGAGCGCGTGGGTGGTAAGGGTCAGGCATCGGTCGTAAGCCGCTGTCCATGCTGTGGTTACCGGACCGGGTGCGTGACATGCCCGGTCTGTTTCTGGACCGACCCCGCGCAGGCGGATCCGGGGGCGTTCGTCGCGGTGGGCGGGCCAAACGGCGATCTCACGCTGAGCGAGGCCAAGCTCAACTTCGCGCTCTACGGCGCCAGCCATCCGAAGTATCGGGACGTGGTGCGCAAGCCGCGACCCGAAGAGATCGTGTAGCCGTCACCGTAGCCAGTCGAGCAGCTTGTCACGGCGCTTGAGACCTCGGCTCATCCCGGCCGAGGCCCGTGAAACCTTCGCCACAATCCTCAGAACTGTCAGGTACCACGCTGATCTAATCTGAGCCGTCGCGCAGGATGCCATGATGAGCGCCGAGCAACTGACCATCCAGGCCACCTTCGGGGTGGCCCTTCTCGCGTTACTGATCGGGCACCAGCTCGGCGACCACGTCGCGCAGACCGACAAGCAGGCCGACAACAAAGCCGCCAGCGGAAGCGCCGGAGTCCGGGCGATGGTTGGACATCTGCTGAGTTACCACCTCACCGCCGGCGCGGTGCTCGCCGGTACCGCGTTCACGCTGGAGCTGCCGCTGTCGCTGCCCGGCGTCGTCGCGGGCTTCGCCTTCTCGGTCGTCAGCCACGCGATCCTCGACCGCCGCACGCCGGTACGCCAGTTGCTGCGGTATACCCGCTCCCCGGTCTTCGCCGAGCAGACGTCCCCGGTCTGCGGCATGTACGTCGCCGACCAGGCCCTGCACTGGTTCTCCCTTCTCGTCTCGGCGCTACTCATCGCGAGGCTGTAGAAAGGCACCCATGCGCATCACCCCCGGCGGGCCCGGCGACATCGACACAGTTCTCGGGCTGCTCGACGACGCGACGGCCTGGCTGGTGAGCATCGGCCGCACCGGCCAGTGGGGCACCCAGCCGCGCTCGGCAAACCCTCGGGCGGTCGCCCAGATCACCGAGTGGGCCGAAGCCGGCCGGCTGCACCTGGCCCACCTCGACGGGCAGGTCGCCGGCGCATTGGGAGTCGGTGCGGCGATGCACTACGTACCGCCGGCAACTGAGCCCGAGCTGTACGTCAACCTCCTTGTCACCGGCCGGGCCTTCGCCGGTCGCGGCGTCGGTGCACGGCTGCTCGACCACGCCCGGGAGATGGCCCGCGAGCGCGGCGCGCACCTGCTGCGGGTGGACTGCTACGCCGGCGGCGACCGGAAGCTGGTCCGGTACTACGAGGGGCAGGGCTTCACCGCCACCGATACGTTCGCTGTGAGCGAATGGCCTGGTCAGGTGCTGGTCCAGCGCTTGCGCTCTGGGTGAACAGGGCTGGGCCGCCGGGTACCCGGCTGGTTGTCTGGTCCAATGGAGATCTTGGTTCTGGGTGGCACGGCATGGTTGGGTCGCGAGCTCGCGCGGGAGGCGCTGTCCCGCGGCCACGCGGTGACCTGCCTGGCCCGCGGTGAGAGCGGCGAGGTGGCCGGGGCGCGACGCTTGTCGTCGCCGACCGGAGCACGCCGGAGGCGTATGACGAGGTCCGCGGGCAGGACTGGGACGCGGTCCTCGACGTGTCCTGGCAGCCCGGCTTCGTGCGCGGGGCGCTCGACGCACTCGCCCCGAGAGCCCGGCACTGGACGTACGTCTCCACTGGCAACGTCTACGCCGACCACGGCACGCCCGGCGACGACGAGTCGGGCCAGCTGCTCCCACCGACCGACCTGGACACCGTGGACCGGGCGCTCTACGGCGAGGCGAAGGTGGCCTGCGAGCGGGCCTGCGTCGCGGCGGCCGGCGACCGGCTGCTGATCGCCCGCTCAGGACTTATCGGTGGGCCGGGCGACCACACCGACCGCACCGGGTACTGGGTGGCCCGGGCCGCCCGGGATCGCGCGGCGCCGCTGCTGGTACCCGACGTGCCCGACCAGGCCACGCAGGTGGTCGACGTACGTGACCTGACCGCGTGGCTGCTCGACGCCGCAGCGGCGGGGACGACCGGCACGTACGACGCGGTCGGCCCGTTGGTGCCGCTCGGCGAGTGGATCGCGCTGTCCCGCAAGGTCGGCGGGCACGACGGCCCGGTGGTCAGCGCCGACCCGGCGTGGCTGCGGTCGCGGGAGGTGCCTGAGTTCATGGGCGAGGAGTCGCTTGCCATGTGGGTGAGCGCGCCCGGCTGGGGGTCCTTTATGGACCGGAAGGGCGCCGCCGCGGTCAGCGCCGGGCTGCGGCACCGCCCGCGCGAGCAGATGCTCGCCGACACCCTGGCCTGGGAACGGGAGCGGGGTCTCGACCGTCACCGCGAGGCTGGCCTGAGCCCGGGCCGCGAGCGGGAACTCATCGCGGCCCTGTCAGAGGCGTGAGGCAGGATCGCGGCATGACGACTCTTGGCGCCGTGTACCTGCCGTACCTCCCGCCTGAGCGGCTGCGCGCCGTCGCCCAGGCCGCCGACGAGGCCGGCCTTGAGGAGCTCTGGCTGTGGGAGGACTGCTTCCTGGAAGGCGGGGTGGCGAGCATGTCCGCCGCGCTCGCCTGGACCGAGCGGCTCCGGGTCGGCATTGGGCTGCTCCCGGTGCCGCTGCGCAACGTCGCGGTGGCCGCGATGGAGGTGGCCACCCTCGACCGCCTCTTCCCTGGCCGGGCCTTGGTGGGCATCGGCCACGGCGTCCAGGACTGGATGGGCCAGGTCGGCGTGCGGGCCGAGTCGCCGGTCACCCTTCTCCGCGAGTACGGTACGGCGCTGCGCGCGCTGCTGGCCGGCGAGCGGGTCACGACCAAGGGGCGGTACGTGTCGCTCGACGGCGTC
This sequence comes from Phytohabitans flavus, assembly GCF_011764545.1. Classification (GTDB taxonomy): domain Bacteria; phylum Actinomycetota; class Actinomycetes; order Mycobacteriales; family Micromonosporaceae; genus Phytohabitans; species Phytohabitans flavus. The sequence continues at coordinate 5,521,736 of NZ_AP022870.1, forward strand.
GCGCTCGACTGGCCGCCGCCGGCCCGTCCTCCGCTCTTCGTCGGGGCCGTCGGTCCCCGGTCACTGCGCCTGGCCGGCGAGCTCGGGGACGGCACGCTGCTCAGCGGAGGCACCCCGCCCGATGAGGTACGGCGGGCTAGGGCGCTCGTCGACGAGGGGCGCGCCCGCCGTGCAGAGGGCGCCGACGACCCGCACCAGATCGTGGTCAGCGTGCACGCGGCCATTGGCCCGGACGCGGCCGAGCGGCTGGAGGCCGAGCGGGTGAAGTGGGGTATGACTCGATCGCGCAGCGGAGCGTGACGGGCAGCGCGGAGCAGATCGCCGAGGGAATCGCCGCCTGGGTCGAGGCGGGTGCCACCACTGTGGTGCTTCAGCCCACCCCGGACGACCCAGACCCGGAGGGCTTCATGCGCTTCGTGGCCCAGGAGGTCCGGCCCCTGGTGCCGTGAGTGCCGGTGGCCGGGCCCAAGGCCCGGCCACCGGATCGTCCGGTCCGCTCAGCCGAGCTTCTCGTCGACGAAGCACCAGCGCCATTCCTCGCCCGGCTGGAAGGACTTGATCACCGGGTGTCCGACCTCGCGGAAGTGGGCGCTCGCGTGCTTGGCCGGCGACGAGTCGCAGCAGCCGACCCGCCCACAGGTGAGGCAGAGCCGCAGGTGCACCCAGTCGCGGTGGCCGGCGGCCAGGCAGTCCTGGCAGCCCTCCGTGGTCTGCGGCTCCACCGTGCCGGCCTCAGCGAGATGAGTACAGGCCATCCTTAGTCCTCCGTCGTTCGCAGCAGCAACGACTCCTCCAAGTCCAGATCGCGCTGGGCCCGGCGGAGCACCTCCTCGGGAATGCGTCCCTCGTCGCGGGCATTCCGGAACACCTCGCGCTCGGCGTCGATCATCTCGCGGCGGAGCCGACCATACGCTTGGGACGGTGTCTCCGTCGCGCCGCCCAGCCGCTCCCACGCCTTGTTGACCCGGTGCTCGGCGACCTCGCGCAGCCGCTCGACAGTCGCGGCCGGCGCGCCGTCGGCGAGCGCCTCCAGCCGGTCGCGGGCGGCTCGGCTGGCCGCGTTCTGGGTCGCCGCCTCGACGAGCGTGTCCTGCGTCGGGTCGTCCGGCGGCACTCGCAGGCGCCGCGCGACCCAGGGCAGGGTCGCGCCCTGTAGCACCAGCGTCACCACGATCACCGCGAACGCGAGCCAGACGAAAAGCTCCCGAGGGTACGCCACCTCGCTGGTCTCCGGCAGGGCGAGCGCGGCGGCCAGCGTCACCACGCCGCGCATCCCGGCCCAACTGATCACTGTCGGCATACTGAGCGTGGGCGACGGGTCCCGCTGGCGCATCTTGGGCACGAGCCGGGCCGCGTACGTGGCCGGGAAGACCCAGGCGAACCGCGCCACGAGCAGCGTGAGCACGACCGCCGCGGTGACCCAGACGACCTCGGTCCACGGTGTGTCCAGGTCGCGCACGATCTCGCGGAGCTGTAGGCCCACCAGCAGGAAGACCATACCCTCGAGCAGGAACCGGGCGATCCGCCAGAACCCGTCGGTTTGCAGCCGGGAGGCCGCCGACATGAGGGTGGGCATCCGGTGGCCGATGTAGAGCCCGGCGACCACCACCGCCACGACCCCCGAGGCGTGCACGGCCTCGGCTGGCAGCACGATGACGAACGGCGTGAGCAGTGACAGCGCGGTGTCGACAAGCGGCTCCTTGATCCGCCTGTGCAGGTACGCGATCACCAGCGCGGCGGCCCCGCCGATCAAGATGCCACCGCCGGCCGCGAGCGCCACGTCGACGGTCACGTCCATGAAGCCGACCGCCGCACCGGTCGCGGCGGACACCGACACCCGCAGCAGCACGAGCGCCGTGGCGTCGTTCACCAGGCTCTCGCCTTCGAGGATCGTGACCAGCCGGCGGGGCAGCCCGATCCGCCGGGCCACCGCCGTGGCGGCGACCGCGTCGGGCGGCGCGACCACCGCGCCGAGTGCCACGCAGAGCGCGTACGGCACCGCGGGCAGCAGCAGGTGCAGCACGGTACCCACGGCGAACGCGGTGAAGATGACCAGCCCGATCGCGAGCAGCAGGATCGGCCGCAGATTGAACCGGAAGGCCGGCACCGACATCTCGATGGCCGCCACGTACAGCAGCGGCGGCAGGATGCCGATCAGCACCATCTCCGGCTCGAGGTGCACCTCGGGCGCGAACGGCAGGAACGACAAGCCGAGCCCGGCGATCACGAGCACGATCGGCGCCAGAAGCCCCAGCTTGCGGGCAAACGCCGTGCCGATCACCGAGATCCCCACCAGCGCGATGATCTCGCCCAGCCCATCCATGCGCAGAAGCTTATGCGGCCCCCGCAGGTAGTGGCCACCGCGCGGGCGTCGACTGCGGAAGCGGGCGGCACCGTCCGCAGACAATTCGTTACAGTAGTCATGCCGTTGCTGTCCGCCACCGAGACATCGGGAAGCCACGATGCGCCGACGCTGGACGACCGCCCTGTTCGCCCTGGCCGCGATCCTGGCGCTGGCGTGCGAAGAGGGCAGCGCGGGCGGCCGGGCGGACCGGACACCCGGCCCCATCAACAGCAGCCTCCCATCGTCGATGGCCGCCCTCGGCGACTCGATCACCACCGCTCACGGCGCCTGTATCACGTTCACCCGGTGCAAGCGGCAGTCCTGGTCGACCGGCGACAGCGGCCTTGTCGACAGCCACTACCGCCGGTTGCTCGCACGGAACAGGGCGATCAAGGACAACGCGCACAACTTCGCCGAGCCAGGCGCCCGGGTTGCCGACCTGCCCGGACAGGCCCAGAAGGCGGTCGACGCGAACGTCGAGTACGTGACGATCCTGATCGGGGCCAACGACGTCTGCCGCAGCAGTGTCGAGGAGATGACGCCGGTCGAGGACTTCCGGCGAGAGCTCGACACGTCGCTGGACATCCTCAAGGGTGGGCTACCCAAGGCGCGCGTGCTCGTGGTGAGCATCCCCGACCTCAACCGCCTCTGGGTGATCGCGCACCGGGAGAACCAGGCGGTGCGGGCGTGGGCGCGCAACGGCACCTGCCCGCCGCTGCTGGCCAACCCGTCGTCCGAGGCCCGGCCGGACGTCGAACGCCGGGCCGCCGTGGCCGAGCGGGTCAACGAGTACAACGCCCAGCTCGCGGCGGCCTGCAAGGCGTACGGCCGGCAGTGCCTCTACGACGGCGGCGCCGCCCACCGTGTCCAGTTCCACACGTTCCAGATCAACCGCCGGGACTGGTTTCACCCCAGCTCGGAAGGTCAGGAGACGCTCGCCGAGGTCACATTCCCTCGCCGCTTCGCTGTCTAGGCAGCCGCGGCTGCCGGTAGAGCGCCTGGGTCCGCTGGGACAGGTCCTTGGTCGCCGCCGAGTTGGCCCAGCTGCCGAAGACGATGCCGGCGCCGGGCACCACCTTGGCGACCATGCGCTTCGCCGCGCCGACGCCGGCCATCTGGGCCAGCTTCACGCCCAGCCGCAGAAACGTACGACCGGCCGCTGCCGGCTGCCCGAAGAGGGCGCCGGCCCGCTCCCGACCCGCGGCCACGCCCAGCGCCAGCCGGGCGGTCTCGGCGACCTTGTGCACCTTCTGTAGGACGAGCAGGTCGGTCGCCCGGTCGCTGTGCGTCGGGTCGATCCCGTACGCCGCGGCGACGTGCAGCACCATCCGGGCCTGGGTCCAGGCGAGCACGCCCACGTCGACGACCGCACCGGGCAGGCCGGCGGCGCCGGAGACCGCGCCGGAGAGGCGGGCGAAGTTGACGAACCGGCGCGTGGCACGGCGCGCCAGCTCGTCGGGGTGTATGCCGGGCTGCTGAGCCCGGGACAGCTCGGCCCAGCGTCTCGCCTCTGGGCCGAGGCGCCGGACGGCCTCGAGGGCGAGGTGCTCCGGCGCGTACTGCGGGTCGCTCTTCATCCGGTCCCACAAGCCGGCTGGCGGCTCGGCGGGCCCGTCTTCCGCGGTGGGGTCCTCTGGCGCCGCCGCTGGCGGCTGAGGTTCAGTCACGGATGCCTCCGGGGGCGAGGGGGGTCACTCCATAGTGCCCGGAAGGAACCACCCCTCGCCCACCGGCGCTCAGCCGTTGGTTACGCCCTGTTGAAGGAGCTGCTGCACCACCGCGGTCGCGACGGGCTCGTGCGGCGCGTACGCCTCGGGGAACGCCGAGACCTGCACCGCCTGCGCGGCGTACGTCAGCGGCATCTGGTCCCAGCCGGGCACCTGGAGCAGACCCTGGTAGAACTTCGTCGCCGCGTACTCCGGCTTCATCAGGTCCGCCACCGGACCCCAGCCGGAGCTGGTGCGCTGCTGGAAGAGGCCGACCGAGTCGTGGTCCCAGCCGGTGCCCTGGTGCGGGTACAGCTTGGACTCGGGCAGCACCTCGCTGGCCCGGTTGAGCAGGGTGCTCTCCTGCATCGCGGTGGCCACCGCGATGACCATGCCGCGCTGGGGCACGCCGTTCTTGGCGCCGGCCCGGATGATCGCGGCCGCGTTCTCGGTCTGTACCTGCGAGAGGCCGGCGACTGGCGTGAGCTGGGCCGGCGCTGCCTTCGGTGCCTCCTCCTTCGGGGCGGCGGGGGGCTGCTGGGCCGCCGGCGGCTGCGCGGGGGGAGCGTCGTTCGTGGACTGCTTCTGGCCGTTGTCGGCCGCCTGGGGGGCCGCGACCTGAGGGGGTGCGGGCTCGGGCCGCTCGGCACGGGACACCACGTCCTCCGCCTCCTGGGCCCGCTGCGCCTCGGCGTGCGCGGCCACCACCGGGGAGACCACGGTCGCCGGGCCGGTGGCGGCGCCGGTCTCCGCGAGGGCGGCGAAGCCGAGGACACCGATGACGCCGGTGGCCACGCCGAGCCGGACCTTACGTGTGTTCAGCTGCTCTCGGATCTGCGCCCAGTCGCGGGCGCGAAGCCAGGCGGGCGCATCGACCGACCACCGCTTCGCACGCTCTCCGACTACCGAGGGCAACGTCCGTAGCCATGACGGAACGTGAGTGTTGCCGGGCGCTCGATGCCGTACGGGGGACCCGCCATCAGCCGAACGGCTACTGCTGGCTGCGGCGGCGGACTGGGGGGTCTTAGTGTCGTCGTCACGCATCAGGCGAGGTTAGACAGCACCCCTCGCGATTACATAGAGTGATTTTGTGACGCCCGCCACTTTGTTGGCGAAGCAAACCCGTCACCGAGCGTCACGGAAGCGCCATGAGGCGATAACCTCGCCAGACCGGCAAGTCGGGTATGCCCAGAGAGTCCTGACATGAGGGCAGATATCCTCCGCCTTGAATGATCAGAAACCGACATGCCTCGACCTCGTACGTTCGGCTGAGTCCCCCTCGACTTCCCGGGAACCGTACGGAGGAACGGATCCAACGCCCCGTAGTCGGATGTGGACGTGTCGTAGTTTGCCACCGCGCGACTAGCGTCGAGCCTGTGCGTGACCTCCGCCACCTGCCGAAGGCCAACCTCCACCTCCACCTGACCGGCTCGATGCGCCCCGCGACGCTGGCCGAGCTCGCCGACCGGTACGGCGTACCCGTGCCGCCACCGCTCGTCCCCGGTATGACGCACGGGTGGGCCGCTTTCCAGACCCGCTACGACGCGGCGCGCGCCGCGCTGCGTACCGCCGAGGACATCGCCCGTGTGGTGGCCGAGGCCGCCGCGGACGACGCGGCCGACGGCGCGGGGTGGCTGGAAATCCAGGTCGACCCCACCTCCTACGCCGACCGGCTCGGTGGCCTGGAGCCGGTGGTCGAGGCGGTGCTGGCCGGCGCGCGGGACGGCATGACCGGCGTCGTCCTGGCCGCGAGCTGGGCCCGCCCGCCCGAGGTGGCGCAGGAGGTGGCACGCCTGGCCGCCCGGTACGCCGGCGCCGGTGTGGTCGGATTCGGACTGTCCAACGACGAGCGGCGCGGGCGGGTGGCCGACTTCGCGCCGGCGTTCCGGATCGCGGCGGACGCGGGGCTGCTGGCCGTGCCGCACGCTGGCTTCTACGAGCCGGCCTGGCACGTCCGGGACTGCGTCAACCTGCTCGGCGCGCACCGGATCGGGCACGGCATCACCGCGAGCGCCGACCCGGGCACCCTCGACCTGCTCGCCGCGAAGGGTGTGGCGCTGGAGGTGTGCCCCACGTCATACCCGCCGCTCGGCGTCATCGCCGACTTCACCGCCCTTGACCTGCGTAGCCTGCTCGACGCTGGTGTCCGGGTGGCCCTCGGCAGCGACGATCCGCTGCTGTTTCCGGGCGGCCTGCACCGGCAGTACGAGATCGCCAGGCAGGAGCTGACCTGCACCGATACGGAGCTGGCCACGCTGGCGCGGCAGTCGGTGGAGGCTTCGGCGGCGCCGCCGGAGATACAGCGGCGGCTCATGGCGGGAATCGACGCCTGGGTCGCGGGGGTTTAATTACGGGTAAGGAATTCGTCCCGAGGAGGACCGGTGCTCGATCCGCATGGCCTGTACGAGCTGGCCGACGACCTGCCCGACCTGGGTCGACCGGTGCTGGTGCAGGCGCTGAGCGGCTTCGTCGACGCGGGCAACGCCGTGCGCCTGGCCCGGGAGCACCTGCTGGAGACGCTCGGTTCGCGGCCGGTGGCCACGTTCGACATCGACCAGCTGCTCGACTACCGCTCCCGCCGCCCTCCGATGATCTTCGTCGAGGACCACTGGGAGTCGTACGAGGCGCCCAAGCTTGAGCTGCACCTGCTGCACGACGACGCCGGTACCCCGTTCCTGCTGCTCACCGGCCCTGAGCCCGACCTGCAATGGGAGCGGCTCGTGGCCGCGCTGATCGAGGTGGTCGAGCGCCTCGGCGTGCGCCTGACCGCCGGACTCAACGCGATCCCGATGGCCGTCCCGCACACCCGCCCGACCGGGATCACCGCCCACGGCACCCGGCGCGAGCTTGTCGCCGGCTACGAGCCGTGGCTCCAGCGGGTCCAGGTGCCGGGCAGCGCCGGCCACCTGCTGGAGTTCCGCCTCGGGGAAAAGAGCCACGACGCGATGGGCTTCGCCGCCCACGTGCCGCACTACCTCGCCCAGGCGGAGTACCCACCGGCCGCGGAGCAGCTGCTGACCTCGGTCTCCAAGTCAACCGGTCTGCTGCTGCCGACCGAGGGCCTGCGCCAGGCCGCCGAGTCCGTGCGCGCCGACATCGACCAGCAGATCGCGCAGACCGCCGAGGCCGCCGAGCTGGTGCGGGCGCTGGAAGAGCAGTACGACGCGTTCACCCGTGGCCGCCAGCGCGGCGCCAACCTGCTCGCCGACAGCGGCCCGCTGCCCACGGCCGAGGAGTTGGGTGCCGAGCTGGAGCGCTTCCTCGCTGAGCAGGGCAAGTCCGGAGACTCCGGGCCGAGCCAGTAAGCCGGCCGCCCTACCCGTCCTGGCCGGTCCGTCGCGCGGGCCCCTGCCCGCGGCCCGGCCTGGCGGCGCTCAGGGGCGGGTCAGTGACCAGGCCCGGACGCCGCCGATGATGCCGGCGCTGTTCGGCACGACCACCACGTCGTCGCCCATGCGTGTGAGCTGCTCCGGCCGGATCCGGCGGGCGTTGCCGCCACCTATATATAGGCGGTCCCACATGAAGACCGGCCGCAGGCCGTCGACGATCGCCCGGATCCGCCGCGACCAGAAGCCGTCCCCCAGGCGGCGCCGCTCGTGCTCGCCGATGTACGTGTCGTAGCTCATCCCCCACCGCACCGGCGCCTGGGAGAACTCCAGGTGCGGCGCGAGGATGCCGCCGTCGAAGAGGGCGCACCCGAGCCCGGTGCCGAGCGTGAACACCAGCTCAAGCCCGGTGCCGGCGACGACCCCAGCGCCGTGCACCTCGGCGTCGTTGAGGACGAGGGTCGGCAGGCCGAAGGCGTCGGTGAGGGCCGTGCGGGCGTCGAATCCCGCCCACTGCCCGACCAGGTCGGCGTCGACCTTGGTACGGGGCCCGTTCCGCGTCACGTAGTGCGGTGTCGCCACGACCACGCCGTGCCGGATCATGCCCGGCATCCCCACGGTGGCCCGGTCGGCGGTGGGAAGCTTGCCGGCCAGGTCGCTGAGGGTCTGTACGAACAGGGACGGCGGTAGCGGGTACGGCGTGGGCACCCGGACCGGCTGGGCGCGCATGGTGCCCGCCTCGTCCAGCACGGAGGCCTTGATGCCGCCGCCGCCACAGTCGATCGCCAGCGTGGTAGTCACCCCGACAGTCTGCCTGGCCCGACGATCACTAGCAGGGCGGATCCCCACCCGCACGCCCTCCGGGCGGCGGCACCTCCGGCCGCGCGGTCATGGCTAGCGTGTGGCCGCGTCGATGGCTTGCCACCACCGGTCGGCGGCTTTCTCCAGCACCGGCAGTGCGGCGCCGATCGCTTTCGCTGCCTGACGACCGTGCCCGAAGTCGGCATAGGCACGCCCGATTTATGAACCAGCGAATAAACGCCACAATTATCGACAGGTGTTGTTTCAGGATAGCGGCGCGAGGCAACGGACGGCCATTCCCAAGCGGCCTGCGGCAATTGTCAGATCAGTGACGAATGCCTGACAGCGGGTCGACACCAGCGCTGTCGATCGTGCCCAGAGGCGCCACCGATCGTTGCTCAGAAAGGCGGCTGTGCCTCGACGCGTGGGCACGGCTGGACCACGACAACCACGCATCCTCTATAGTGGACAGTCGAGCGCGGGCTGGCGGGCCGGGGCTGACCCTTCGCTTTGACATCTTGCTTTCGGTACTCTGTTCAATATCAATCTCTGCCCAATATCAATCTGTCGTCGATCGGCCGGACGATCCAACAAACGAGAGCCAACGGGTATGTTGATCTCATGGGAACAGGCCTGCCTGCTCGCGGATGACCTCGCGACACAAGTAACAAAAGGCGACTGCCAGCTGAATTTTATCGTGGCGATCGCGCGCGGAGGCTTCGTCCCAGCGCGGCTGCTCTCCGCGCGGCTGGACGTCGCGCGACTGGCAAGCATCGGCATCAGGTACATCGACGACAGTCGCACGCGGCGCGAGTTCTACAGCTTTCCGCATCCGGTCGGCAACGACCATCGGATCCTGCTCGTCGAAGACGTACTGGAGACGGGGCAGAGTCTCCTGGACGCTCGGGACAGACTCGTCGAGGCGGGGGCACGGGTCTGGACGGCGGCGTACTTCTACCAATCCAGATCTGCCGTGCCCCGGACTTCTCGCTGGGCGTGCGGGACGAGCCGGTCATGTTTCCCTGGGACTGAGGATCTCCCCGCCGTTCTGCCCTAGGCGTTCGTACACACCGTCCCGTTCAGGCGGAACTCGGCCGGGCGGTTGTTCGTACCGCTGTAGCTGGCCTGGAAGCCAAACGTCTGGCTGCCGTTGGTCGGGATCGCGCCGTTCCAGCCGACGTTCCGCGCGGTCACACCGGTACCGCTCTGGGTCACGGTCGCGTTCCAGGCGTTGGTGACCTGCTGGTTGCCGCCGAAGCTCCAGGTCAGCGTCCAGCCGTTGATCGCCGCGGCGCGGTTGGTGATCGTCATGTTCGCGGTGAAGCCGTTGCTCCACTGGTTCAGCTGGTACGCCACCGTGCAGCTGCCGGTCACCGGCGGCGTGGTCGGTGGAGTGGTGGGCGGGGTGGTCGGCGGCGTCGTGGGTGGCGTGGTGGGCGGGGTGGTTACGGTACCCACCGGCGGGAAGCGCAGCACCCGGTCGTCGTTCGCCGCGGGCGTGCCCCGGCCATCACGGTTGCTTGTCGCGACCCAGAGCCAGCCGTCCGGGCCGACCGCGACGGTGCGCAGCCGCCCGTACTGCCCCTGGAGCTCGGCGGTCGGGTTGCCCGAGGTGCCACCGCTGCCATTCAGCGGGACCTTCCACAGCCGGGTACCGCGGAGCGCGGCGACAAGCAGCGTGTTGCCGTCCACGGCCGCGCCGCTTGGCGACGCCTCGGCGGTGGTCCACTGCACGATCGGGTCGCGGAAGCGCGGGTCACCGGCCCGCCCCTCGACCGTCGGCCAGCCGTAGTTGCCGCCCGGCACGACGTTGTTGACCTCGTCCCAGGTGTTCTGCCCGAACTCGGCGGCGTAGAGCCGACCGGACGAGTCCCAGGCCAGCCCCTGCACGTTGCGGTGGCCGAGGCTGTAGACAAGCGAGCCGGCGGTCGGGTTGTCCGGCGGTGTGCTGCCGTCCGGCCGCATCCGCAGGATCTTGCCGTTGCGGCTCTGCGGGTTCTGCGCGTTCGCCGTGTTGCCGGCGTCACCGACGCCCGCGTAGAGCATGCCGTCCGGCCCGAACGCGATCCGGCCGCCGTCGTGGATGCTGGCCCGAGCCAGCCCGGTCAGGATCGGCGTCTGGGTCTGCGGGTTGGCGAGCGTGAACCGGACGATCCGGTTGTCCGAGGCCGACGTGAAATACGCGTACACGAATGCGTCCTGCGCGTATGTCGGGGAAACCGCGAGCCCCAGCAGGCCGGCCTCGCCGGTCGCCGAGACGCCGCTGATCGTGGCCACCTGCTGTGCCTGCCCGCCGCCCGGTGGGATGCGCAGCACACGGCCACTGTTGCGCTCGCTGACCAGCGCGCTGCCGTCAGGCAGGAAGGCGAGGCCCCATGGCACGGTCAGCCCGCTCGCCGCGGTCTGCGGGCGGGACCAGTCGAAGTTGCCGTTGGCGAAGGTGGTGATCGGAGGCGCGGCGGGCGCGGTGGCCGCCGCGGCCAGCCCGGCACCGCCGGCGGTCGCCAGGACGGTGGCAAGGGCAATGACGATTCGGGTACGCACAGCGATCTCCTAGCTGATGGGCCGGTGCCCAGCCGGCCAGCAATACAGCGATCGCCGTCAATCTATCATGCGTTCTTCGTCGCCACGAGCGATGCAAATGCGACGATGTTGTCCTGGTACCCGGTACTCCCGCCGACCCATTGGCCGCCGCAGGTGATCAGGCGGAGGCTTGGGCGGGTGTAGTCGCCGTAGACCCGGTCGGCGGGCAGTTTGGACTTGCCGAAGCGCTCGACGGAGTTGACCTCGAAGATCGCGATGGAACGGTCCCGTCGGGTGATCTCGACCTTGGCGCCGGGCTGGAGCTTGGGCAGCGAGAAGAAGATGGACGGGCCGTCCTTGGTGTCCGCGTGCCCGACAATCAGCGCAGGGCCGAATTCGCCCGGGGTCGGGCCACGGTCGTACCAGCCCGCCTCGTTGTGCCGGTGCACCGAGGGGACCGAGATCGAGCCGTCGTCGGCGAGGCCGACCCCGTGTACCGGCGCTCGCACGCCGATCGAGGGGATCTCGATGCGGATCGGCCGGCTCGATTCGAGCACCGGAAACTCGCGTGGCGGCGGCGTCGACTCGCGGGACAGGGCGTCCCAGAGTCCGGTGTCCTCGGTCAGCCCGGCGCCGACCGCGAGCACCCCGGCGAGCGCCACCACGATGGCGATCGGGCCGGTGAACCGCGGGGCGGCCATCGGTCAGGTCGTCTCGGCGCGGCGCCGGCGCAGCGTGTACACGCCGAGCAGCGCCCCGACGACGATCGCGACCATGCCCCCGCCGACCAGCAGGCCGCCCGAACCGTCGTCGGCCATGCCGCCGAACCCGGTGGCCGGCCCCTCGCTGGGCCGCCCGCCCTCCAGCACGTTGAGCCGGGCCGAGGCCGCCTGGCCACCGTCGCAGCTCAGGCGCACGTCGTAGCGGCGGGGGTCCTTGTCGGCGGGCACTGTCACGGCCGCGGTCAGGACGTCGAACTGCGGGTACACCTTGACCTCGCCGAACGCGTCCGACTCCACAGTGGCCGGCTTGGTGTTGTCGTCGCAGCTCGCGCGGATGCCGACCAGGTATCCAGCCTGGACGGTCGCCGGATTGAGCTCGACATACGTCGCCGCGGCCCGGGCGGGCACCGCGGTGGTCAGGACCACAGCCAGCACGGCGGCGGCCGCTGCGATGGCGCCGCGTCCTCCCATGGTCGGATTCTCCCCGTGATCGAGGCGTCCTTCAAGTCGCCTTCTCGTGGGTGGGGCCCTGGGGTGGACACGGCGCCGCCGGTTCCTACGAAGCGGTGCAGGTGAGGGTCGGTGCGGTGTTGCTGCCGGTCCAGCTGGCGATGAAGCCGAAGGTGGCGGAGCTGTTCGGGCCGATCGCGCCGTTGTAGCCGGCGTTGGTGACGGTCACAGTGGACCCACTCTGCGTGTACGAGCCGCCCCACATCTGGTTGACCTGCTGACCGTTCGCGAAGGTCAGCCGCACGGTCCAGCCCCGCGTGGTCGCGGTACCCGTGTTCCGCACGGTGACCTCGCCCTGGAAGCCGCCCGGCCACTGTCCGACGGCCCGGTACGTCGCGACGCACCCGTCGCGCGGCGGCGCGGTGGTCGGCGGCGCGGTCGTGGGCGGTGCCGTGGTCGGTGGGGCAGTGGTCGGCGGGGCGGTGGTCGGCGGGGCGGTCGTGGGCGGCCCGGTCGTCGGGGTCACGCCACCGAGCGCCGCGGCGAGCGCCGGGTACCACCGGTCCGACATCTTCTGGTCGCCGGCCGCGTTGGGGTGCACGCCGTCGTACGTGTCGGTCGCGGTGTTGAAGCCGGTCCAGTGGTCGACCACCGTGATCGGCGACTGGCTCGTGGTCTTGCCCGCGGCCCAGCCGGGGATCGCGTTGTTGAACGTCACCACCCGCTGCCCGCACTCCGGGCACTGGCTCGTACCCATCGGGATGATCTTCGCGACCAGGATCCGCATGTTCGGGTTGCTGGCCCGCATCTGGTCGACAAGCTTCGAGAACGCGGCCAGGATGACGTCGGGCGACCGGTTGCTCCACACGTCGTTGGTGCCGAAGTGCATCATCACGATGTCCGGGCGGGTGGCGGCGAGCCAGCCCACCAGCTGGTTCTGGTCGGCGACGTTGGTGGCCAGGAAGCCGCCGTGACCCTCGTTGTCGCCGTCGTACGCCACGCCGCAGCCCTGCGGCGGGAGCGTGCCGACGAAGTCGACGTCGGTGAGGCCGCTGCTCCGCAGCCGGTTCCAGAGGGTGGCACGCCAGCAGCCGGGCGAGCCGGTGATCGAGTCGCCGAGCGGCATGACCCGCACCGGGGCGGCCGCACTGGCCTCCGGGGCAGTCATCACCTGCTGGGCGGCGATGAACGCGACGACGGCCAGTAGGCCGGCGAGCAGGGACCTTCTCCACATGGACGGCATTGAAACATGTAGATGCTTGCCAGCTCAACCGGTTCAGGAACTAAGTTTGTCGTACCGTCGCATTAGAATGTGTGTACGAACACGGCTCGTCACTTTAGGTTAGGAGACTGCTGTGACCGGCGCCCCTCCCCCTTACGCCACCCTGCTCGCTTTCACCCGTTATGTCGGTCGCACCGGCCCCCGCAAGGCCACCTTCGTCTCCGGCCTGCGCCGGCAGCGCGAGTCCGGCTCCGGCTTCAACCCGCACGGCACGCTGGTCAAGGCGCTCAAGGCGGACATACAGTTCCGCACCGGCGGAGCCCACCTCACCGCCGCCGTCGACCTGGTCCGACCACGCTGGCGCCCGCTGTACGAGGTGCTCACCCCCGGCGCCCTCGCCTACCTGGGCACACTCGGCGATCCGGCGGCCGTCGGCGTGGCACAGACGCGCGACGCGCTCGGCGTGCTCGGCGGCCTCTCCATCAAGGTCAACCCGCACCTCGGCGTGCGCTACGACGACGGCCGGGCCGAGGCGGTCCGCCTGCACTTCGACCCCGACCCGCCGGCCGACGAGGCGCTCCTGGCCACGCTCCACCTGATGTCCCGCCACATGCCTCAGGTGCTGCCGCACGCCACGCCCGTCGTCGTAGACGTGCGCCGCGGAAAGATCCACCGGCCCGACCCGGCGACGAAGCCCGAGGAAGTCGAGCGCTGGCTGACCGGCGAGGCCGCCGCTTTCGCCACGATGTGGACCGCGGTCGCCTGACACAGGCAGTTTGGCGGCGCCGGTCGAGGGGGCGCGACCGGCGCCGCCGTATCCTTGGCGAGTTATGTCGACAGGCACCCACCTCGCACGTGTGCGCACCTTTCATCCCCGCCGCGGCCGGATGAATGGGCGCCACGCGGACGCGCTCACCCGGCTCTGGCCACGCTGGGGGGTCGCCATCCCCGAGACGCCGACCACCCGGCTCGACCTCGACGCGCTCTTCGGGCGGCAGGCGCCGGTGGTGCTGGAGATCGGCTCCGGCATGGGCGAGGCGACGATCGAGATGGCCGCCGCTGACCCCGCCCGCGACTACCTCGCCGTCGACGTGCACACCCCCGGCGTGGCCAGCCTGCTCGCCGTGGTCGAGGAGCGCGGGCTGACCAACGTGCGGGTCGGCCTCGGCGACGCGATCATGCTGCTGCGGCACATGCTCGCGCCGGCGAGCCTCGACGCGGTGCACGCCTTCTTCCCTGACCCGTGGCCCAAGGCACGCCACCACAAGCGCCGGCTCTTCCAGCCCGACCACGTGGCGCTGCTGCGCTCCCGGCTCGCCCCCGGCGGCCGGCTGCGGTGCGCGACCGACTGGGCCGAGTACGCCGAGGTCATGCTGGAGACCCTGAGCGCCGACCCGGACCTGGTCAACGAGCACGAGGGGTACGCGCCACGCCTGGCCGCCCGCCCGGTCACGAAATTCGAGCAGCGCGGCGTCGAGGCCGGCCGGGAGATCTTCGACCTGGGCTTCCGCCGCCGCTAACGTGCACCACAGTAGACAGTCCTAAGTGGATTCCACGCGCCCGTCTAACGCATCGGTGAGAAGGCCGCTCGACGCCGGATCGAGCACGAGATAGCCGGCCGCCACCAGGTTGAGCACCGGCACAAGCTGGTGCTCGACCTCGCTCGACGGCACCAGGCCGAGCACCCCGTACGCCACCGCCTCCGCCATAGCCTGCCGGTCGACCGGGTCGTCGTGCACCATCACCGCGGTCCAGCCGAGCGCCGCGCCCGCCTGCCACTGAGCCACCGTGGGGTTGACGAGTACCCGTACCACGGGGCCCCGATGCGAGCGGAGCCAGTGCACCTGGGCGACCGCCTCGGGACCCTGCTCGCGTACCACCGCCAGCCGGTGCGCGATCAGCGTGGTGACCACCCGGTCCACCACCAGTCCCGGGTTGCCCACAGCCACCGCGAGCACCGGACGTCCCACCGGTGACGGCTCCTCGGCCTGGTCGGCGGGCGGCGGTGCGGGCCGAGCGGGCGGCGGCGTGCCCAGCTTCGCGTACACCCGGCGCCGGTGGTTTTCGACCGTGCCCGCGCTGATGCCGAGCAGCTCCGCGACCTCGCCGATGTTGTGTCCGGAGCGCAGCAGCAGGAGGATCTCGCGCTGGCGGGCAGTGAGCGCGGCGCCGTTCGCGGTCTGCCAGGCCCCGGCCGGGAGTGCGCGGAGCACGGCGAGGAGGCCGCCGAGGCCATGCGTGTACGGCACGAGCGCGGCCAGGCCGGCGTCCCGGAGGGCGGCCAACTCGGCGGTCGACAGCCGCTCGTACGCCAGCACCACCGCGACGCCCGGGAGCCGCTCACGGAGCGCGCGGAGCGCCGGCACGCGCTCGCCCGGACCCGGCCCGCCATCGACGAGCACGACGTCCGGCCGCTGCGACTCGACGAGCGGGATCAGCTCGGCGTCACCGGTGACCTGCCCCACGAGGGTGAAGTCCGGCAGCGTGCCGAGGTAGGCCGCCAGCGCGTCGCGGCGGAGCCGATCACCGGAAAACACCGCGATGCGGCTGGGTCCCGGCGCACTTCCACTGCCCATGGGCCGCCCCTGGCGAGGAGCACAGTCTCCATCGACGAGCACAGATTTATCAAACAGCATAGCCGCTGCCGGTATGGCTTATCTACAGGAACACCGACGATGAACGGCCAGTGTGGACAGTCCGCGCCGGGCGGCCGGGGCTGGGGCCGAGGGTGGCGTACGCCAGAGGGGGCTCGGCCCCTGCCGGTCCGGGTTGCGGCCGGGATCACTCTCACACTTGTCACCGGGGCGGTAAAGGATCTACGGTCAGCGCAGCTGCGCCATGTCGCAGATGCGTCAACGAGGGATGTGCACCGTGCTCCAGGCCGCCGGGCTGAGCGCCGCGGAGGAGTCCACGTACCTGTCGCTGGTGCGCCAGGGCAGCGCCCCACTCCCCCAGCTCGCCGACCGGATCGGCCTCACCGCGGCGGGCACCCGTCGCGCGGTCGCCGGCCTCCAGCGCAAGGGTCTCGTACACCGCACCCCGCCGCCACAGGAGCGGGTCGTGCCGGTGCCGCCCGACCTGGCCGTGGAGCAGCTGGTGCGGCGCCGCATGGAGGAGCTGGAGCGTACCCGCGAGGCCGCGCTCCTGCTCGCTGACGAGGCCGAGCACCTGGTGGCCGACCGGAGCACCGAGGAGCTGATCGAGATCGTCTCCGGGCGGGCGGCGGTGGGGCGCGCGTTCGACCGGGTGCAGCGTACGGCGCGCAAGGAGATGCGGGTGCTGACCGCGCCGCCGTACGCCAAGGGCACCGGGGTCAACCGCACCCAGCTCGACCGCGAGGCCGCCGGTGTCAGCTACCGGGCGGTGTACGACGCGAACGCCCTCGCCGACCCGGACATGGCCGCGGCCGCCGCCACCCATTTGCGGGCTGGTGAGCAGGCACGGCTCGTCGAGACGCTGCCGACCAAGCTGGCGATCGCCGACCGGGAGTTGGCGCTGCTGCCGCTCGCGTACGCCACAGCTGCCCACGACGCCGCCCTGCTGGTGCACCCGTCCGGGTTGTTGGACGCACTTATCGCCCTGTTTGAGACCATCTGGGCGGTCGCCACGCCGCTCGCGCTCGGCGACGACGACCAGCCGACCGCCGATGCCGGCTTCACCGCCGCCGACCGGCAGCTGCTGTCGCTGCTGGTGGCCGGGCTCACCGACGAGGCGGCCGCGGCTCGGCTGGGTGTGAGCCGGCGCACGGTGGTCCGCCGGGTACAGCACCTGATGGAGCTGACGCACTCCCGCTCCCGACTCCAGCTCGGTTGGCAGGCGCGAGAGCGCGGGTGGCTGTAAAACCTGGCATCCTTGAACAGCCATGACGCTCACTGACCTCATCCCCCGCGATGCCCAGGGCCCCGACGCCACCTTCGACGCGTTCGCCACCTGGGCCGCCGACCAGGGGCTCGCCCTCTACCCCCACCAGGAAGAGGCGCTGATCGAGATCGTGTCGGGCGCCAACGTGATCCTGAGCACCCCCACCGGCTCCGGCAAGAGCCTTGTGGCGCTCGGGGCGCACTTCAGCGCGCTCGCCACCGGCCGCACCACCTTCTACACCGCGCCGATCAAGGCGCTGGTGTCGGAGAAGTTCTTCGCGCTCTGCGAGGCCTTCGGCGCGGACAACGTCGGCATGCTCACCGGCGACGCCAGCGTCAACGAAGATGCCCCGATCATCTGCTGTACCGCCGAGATCCTCGCCAATATCGCGCTGCGCGAGGGTGCCGAGGCGGACGTCGGCGTCGTCGTGATGGACGAGTTCCACTTCTACTCCGAGCCCGACCGGGGCTGGGCGTGGCAGGTGCCGCTGCTGGAGCTGTCGAAGGCCCAGTTCGTGCTGATGTCCGCGACGCTCGGCGACGTCTCCTTCTTCGAGAAGGACCTGACCCGGCGCACGGGCCGGACCACCGCCGTCGTCCGCTCGGCCGCTCGGCCGGTCCCGCTCTTCTTCTCGTATGTGACGACGCCCCTGCACGAGACCATCGAAGAGCTGCTCAACACCCAACAGGCACCGGTCTACATCGTCCACTTCACCCAGGCGGCCGCGCTGGAGCGCGCACAGGCGCTGATGAGCGTCAATCTCGCCACCCGCGCGGAGAAAGACGCCATCGCCGCTGCCATCGGTAACTTCCGCTTCACCGCCGGCTTCGGCAAGACACTGTCCCGGCTCGTGCGGCACGGCGTCGGCGTGCACCACGCCGGCATGCTCCCCCGCTACCGGCGCCTTGTGGAGACGCTCGCCCAAGCCGGCCTGCTCAAGGTGATCTGCGGTACCGACACGCTCGGCGTGGGCATCAACGTTCCGATCAGGACGGTGCTCTTCACCGCGCTGAGCAAGTACGACGGGACGAAGACTCGCCTGCTCAAGGCCCGCGAGTTCCACCAGATCGCGGGCCGCGCCGGTCGGGCCGGCTTCGACACCGTGGGCAACGTCGTCGTGCAGGCCCCGAGCACGTCATCGAAAACGAGAAGGCGCTCGCCAAGGCCGGCGACGACCCGAAGAAGCGCCGCAAGGTGGTGCGCAAGAAGCCGCCGGAGGGCTCGATCGGGTGGGGCAAGCCGACTTTCGACCGGCTTGTCGAGGCCGAGCCGGAGCCGCTCACGTCGAGCTTCGGGGTCAGCCACTCGATGCTGCTCAACGTCATCGGCCGCCCCGGCGACGCGTTCACCGCGATGCGCCATCTGCTCACGGACAACCACGACGACCGCCCCACACAGCGCCGCCACATCCGCCGCGCGATCGCCATGTACCGCGCACTGCTCGCCGCCGGCGTGGTGACCCGCGCGCCGATCAGCCTGGCCGTCGACCTGAAGTTCGACTTCGCGCTCAACCAGCCGCTGTCCCCCTTCGCGCTGGCCGCCATCGAGCTGCTCGACCGCGAGTCCGTCTCGTACCCGCTGGATGTGCTCTCGGTCGTCGAGTCCATCTTGGACGATCCACGGCAGGTGCTCTCGGCGCAGCAGTTCAAGGCCCGCGGCGAGGCGGTGGCCGCGATGAAGGCCGAGGGGATCGAGTACGAGGCGCGGCTCGAGCTGCTCGAAGATGTGACCCACCCCAAGCCGCTGGCCGACCTGCTGGACGTGGGCTACGAGGCGTACCGGAAGGGCCACCCCTGGGTCGCCGACTACCAGCTGTCGCCGAAGTCGGTGGCCCGCGACATGTACGAGCGGGCCATGACCTTCACCGAGTACGTGGCCTTCTACGGCCTCTCCCGCTCGGAAGGGCTGGTGCTGCGCTACCTCGCGGACGCGTACAAGGCGCTGCGCCAGACCGTGCCCGACGAGGCCAAGACCGAGGAGCTGATCGACCTTGTCGAGTGGCTCGGCGAGCTGGTCCGCCAGGTCGACTCCAGCCTCCTCGACGAGTGGGAACGCCTCCGTGGCGGCACCGACGGCCCGGCCGCTGAGATCCCGGTCGACGAACGCCCGCCCGCCGTCACCCGCAACGCCCGCGCCTTCCGGGTCCTGGTCCGCAACGCCCTGTTCCGCCGAGTCGAGCTGGCCGCCCTGCGCCGCTGGGACGAGTTGGGCGCGCTCGACGCCGAGGCGGGCTGGGACGCCGAGGAGTGGGAGGCGGCGCTGGAGCCATACTTCGCCGAGCACACCGACATCGGCACCGGCCCGGACGCCCGCGGCCCCTCCCTGCTGATGATCGACCAGGGCCGCGACCGCTGGACCGTCCGCCAGATCATCGACGACCCGGCCGGCCACCACGACTGGGCCATCACCGCCGAAGTCGACCTAGCCGAATCCGACGACCTAGGCGCCGCCGCCATCCACATCGTCTCAGTCGCTTCCGCGTGAAGGCCGCCTTCGGGACGCGCCGCATCGGCGCCACCCTGCGTCCTTCTTACGGATCCCTCCATCATGGAGATTTGAGTCTTCACAACCGAGGTTGATCACGCCGGGCGTGAAACCTGGGGGCGGCTTGCGGTCGCGGACGGGTTGCGTCCCCGGGTGGTGCGTATGCGCTGGGATCGCCACAATCGGTGAGGAGAGGAGGTGCGCCACCTTCACAACGAGAGGCACTCTGACTGCGGGTATCCCTCTTCCTCGTGTCGGTGCCCAATATCGTTCTTTCGCCCCGACTGCCGGTTGGGTGGTTAAACGCGTCCTAGGTGCCGGTAGGTTTCCGGTCAGCTACCGCGATGATGATGCTCCTATGGATGTCAAGCGGCTAGTTCAAGATCGTTTGTTGTGATGTGTTGGTAGAGCTCGCGGGCGACGTATCGCTTGAGGCATCGGATGATTTCTTTCTTGGACAGGCCTTGCTTGGTGCGTCGTTCGGCGTAGGCGCGGGTGCGGGGGTCCCAGCGTAGGCGGGTGAGTACGACGCGGTAGAGGGCGGCGTTGGCTTGTCGGTCACCGCCGCGGTTGAGGCGGTGGCGGCTGGTTTTGCCGGAGCTGGCGGGGATGGGGCGGCGCCGCAGAGCATGGCGAACGCGGCTTCGGAGGTGAGTCGGTCGTGGTTTTCGCCGGCGGTGACCAGTAGTTGGCCGGCGACGTCGGGGCCGACGCCGTGGACAGCGAGCAGGTCGGGGTTGATGGCGGCCACGAGGGGTTCAAGTAGTTCGTCGAGGTCGGTGATCTCGGCGGACAGTTGCTGGTGACGGCGGGCCAGGCAGCGTAGGGCGAGCTTGACGGCAGTGGCCGGCGTGGCGGCGTCGGCCCGGTCGGGCCGCAGGGTGGCGCAGGTCGCGATCAACTGCTTGACGTTCAGGCCACGCAGTCGGGCGCGTAGTTCGTCGGGGGCGGTGACGATCAGGGTTTTGATCTGGCGTTGGGTGTCGGCGCGTTGTTCGACCGCGCTGCGCCGGGCCACGCGTAGGTTGCGGAGGGCTTCGACGCGGCCGTCGCGTTGTTTGGGGGTTCCGGTGCGGTGGCCGGCCAGGGCGGTCTTGGCGGCTTGGACGGCGTCGATCGGGTCGGACTTGCCTTGCGAGCGGCGGGTCTTGCGGTCCGGGCGGTCGACCTCGATCACCTCGACGCCGGCGTTGCGTAGTTGGCGGGTCAGGCCGGCGCCGTAGGCGCCGGTGCCCTCCACCCCCACGCGGGCCAGTCGTCCGTGTCCGCGCATCCAGGCCAGCAGGGCCGTGTAGCCGGCTGTGGTGGCCGGGAACTGCTCAGTGCCGACCACCCGTCCGACCAGGTCGATCACCGCGACGGTGTGCGTGTCGAGATGGGTGTCCACGCCACCGACGACCTCGATCGCGGCGGTGTCGGGTGTAATAGAGGGCATCGTCGTCCTGTCGTTCGTGACTGGGGGCAGGGCGGCACGCACCAGCCGGGCAACGCGGACAAGACAGAGACGGGGCCTCTAGCCAGGCTCCTATGAAGTCACAACGCCACGTCCAGTGAGTGCACGAGCACCTCCCGACCAGGGCCGACAGATCATCTTCCAAGACCCCAAGGTCAGTCCGCCGTCGGGTCAGACCCCGGACGGGAGGTGCTCACAAACATCATCTCTGTCCGCCGTGGTCCAGACCGCTGCTCCCGCGGCCTCACCCTCCGCGGCACACAACCCAAACCCGCCCGCCGCTACGGCCGATCAAGGAAAACCAGATCTCTCCGGCCGCCGTAGGCCGGCACCACCCACTCTGAGGCCTCCGACACGGGGACAAACCCCACTAAAGCGCCCACCGGGGGTGTCGCTGGGGCCAAGCCGAGTAGATCTAGTCGACTTTCTGTCGCTGGGGCAACAGAAAGTCGACTAGATCTACTGCTCGGGTGTCCAACCCGCTGCCGCCAACGCGCGGCGGAGTTGGGTGTCGTCGCTCACGGAATTCCCCGGGTCTGGGCTCACGTAATTCCCCAGGGTGTGGCCCTCGGTTGATGTTCTACTTGGTGCCGGTCGGTGTTGTCGAGCCGGCTCGGCCGGGTCGTTTGTTGGGGCGGTAGCTGGGTCCGTTCATGAAGACCTGGTGGCTGGTGTTGATGAGCCGGTCCAGCAGCGATTCGGCGACGACGGGGTTGGGGAACAGCGGATACCAGTCGGCCGGTGACCGGTTCGAGGTGGCGATCAAGGACCGGCCGGCCTGGGCGCGTTCGGAGATGAGTTCGTAGAGGTCGTCGGCCTGTTGGGCAGTCAGTTCGCGCATGGCGAAGTCGTCCAGGATCAGCAACGCGGGACGGGCGAGCTCGGCGAGGCGGCGGGGCCAGGTGCGGTCGGCGTGGCCGCCGGCGAGGTCGGCTAGGGCGCGGCTGGTTTTGGTGAAGCGGACGTCGGCGCCGCGGCGGATGGCGAGGTGCCCGAGGGCTTGCGCTATATGGGTTTTGCCGACGCCGACCGGGCCGTGCAGGATGACCGACTCGCCGGCCTGCAGCCAGCGCAGCGCGGCCAGGTCGCGGATCTGCGCGGCGGGCAGTTTCGGGCTGGTGTGAAAGTCGAACTCCTCCAGGGTGGTGGTCTGGTCGAAGCGGGCGCGGCGCAGCCGGCGTTGCATGCCCATGGTTTCCCGGCGGGTGATCTCGTCGTGGCAGAGCACCTGCAGGAACTCCAGGTGGCCGAGCTCGCCGGCTTGGGCTTGGGCCAGGCGGGCGTTGAGGGTGTGCAGCATGCCGGAGAGCTTCAACGCGCGCAGGCTGTCGTGCAGCGCGGTGTCGACGATGGTCACGAGGTCTCCTTGGGCTGGTAGAGGAAGTGGTGCAGGGCGGCCATCAGGTCGGCCCAGTCGGTGCCGGCCGGGCGGGGAAAACCGTTGCGCTGCAACACTTCGGCGACGTCGTGCAGCAGGCCGTAGGTGAACCGGGGATCTGCTCCGCCGGGCTGGGGCAGCGGGTAGGCCGGCTGCGGCGCCGTCGCCGTGGTGGTCTGGTCGGTCATGCCAGCACTCCCGCTGCGGCGCTGGGCTGCTCGTCGTCACCAGCGTCGCCGCGGTCGTCGTCCGCGATGACCGTGTCCATGTCGAGCGTGACGTTCGGGGTGGGCAGGGGGATGACGTTCGCGAACAGCTGCGAAGGGCCGTGCAGGTGCGCTGCGGCGCCGCCGTCACCAGCGGACGGTGGTGGCGGGTCGGTCTCGGCGCCGGCGACCAGGATGCCTTTGACCGTGCGGTAGGACGGGTCGCCAGCCGCGATCGCCTTGGTGCAGGCGGCCTCGAGACGGGCGGTGCCGTGCTTGTCGGCCAGTCCGAGCACGCCCTGCGCGGCGCGGAGCCGGAACAGAGCGTTGACCTCCAGAAGCCCGGCGATGACCTGAGCGCAGGCGGGGCCGATCTCGGCGGAGCGGGTGCGGCACCAGGTCGGCGTCCGCATCCGGAACGCGATCTTCTCGGGCGGATAGTGCCCGAAGTCGGTCTGCTTGCCTTGTGGCTTGCGGCCGTGCGTGGCGATCAGTTGTCCCTTGTGGAAGATCTGGACCACCAGCGGTGTCTCGCGGGCGTCGACACGCTGGCCGATGAACCGCCACGGCACCGAGTAGATCGTCTTACCGACCTTGGCGTGGATGTCCGGTCCCACCACCGCCGTCGACCACGTCGCCAACGCGAACGCCTTGCCAGGCAACGGTTGCAGCACTTCTGCTTCGACAGCCGCGAACACGGACGCCGGCGCCGCACCGCCCAGCGGCCGGCAGGACCTGCGGCCGGCGACCTCGGCGCACCACTGGGTCGCAGCGGCCTGCATCGCCTCCAGCGACGCGAACTGGCGACCGCGCCAGAAACTGTCCCGGATATACGGCATCGGCCGCTCGATGCGGGCCTTGTCCCGCGGCTTGCCGCGTCGGGCCGGGTCGACTAGCACCCCGTAGTGGGCGGCCAGTTCAGCATAGGAGCGGTTGATCTTCGGGTCGTAGAGGTCAGGCTTGTCCACCCCGGTGCGCAGGTTGTCCGGCACCAGCCGCCGCGGCGTGCCACCGAAGAACGCGAACGCCTCGATGTGTGCCTCGGTCCAGGCCCGCTGATCCATGGTCAGGACCGGCCGCACGAACATGTGCCGCGAACACGCAAGGACCATGGCGAACGCCCACACTCGACGCCGCTTGCCGGTCGCCGAATCTACCCAATGGCCCAGATGCCCGTAGTCGATCTGGGCCTCCTCACCCGGCGGGAAGTCCGTCTCATCGCGCAGCACCACGACCCGGTCCCGGCGCACCTGTTCCGGCAGGTTCGCCGCCACATACCGCTTCAACGACGCCACCGACGCGGTCAGGCCGTGCTCGTCCCGCAGCCGCTGGTGGATCGTCGCCTGCGTCACCCCCAACTTCAGCTGGGCAGTGATGTACTCGTGATGCTTAGCGATCTGCGGCCAGGTCACCTGCCGCAACCGGGTATCGGCCAACTGAGGGAACCACCGCGTCACCAGCGCCGCCCAGTCCTGCTGACTCATCGCCGGCCCACCCGGCACGAACCCAGCCGCGACCGCCGGGGCCAGGTACTTGCGGATCGTCTTACGATCCACACCCAGCGACGTGCCCACCTCGCTGATCGACCGGCCCGCGTACCAGTGGATGAAGATCTCGGTCACATCGACCACGTCGAACGTTCTCCTCGCCATCAGCTCCCTCACCCGTCACCCGGACAAGGGAGAACTCTTCAAGATCGCGAGGACCACCCCACTGGGAGCCCTAGGCGCCCAGGCGCCTCACCTGGGGAATTAGGTGAGCGAGCGGGTGGGGAATTACGTGAGCGTCAGACCGCTACAGGTGGGGAATTACGTGAGCGCCGACAGTTGGGCGGCCACCTCCGCCGGGTGGCGGCGTACCTGGCCGGCGGAGAAACGCAGGATCCGGTCGCCCTCGATCCAGATGTCGTTCTGTCGAACCATGTCCTCTTCCCAGTGCCGGACCTCCATGTGGTGGGCGCCGTCGACCTCGACGTGCAGCCGCCACTCCCGCCAGTACGCGTCCAAGAAACGCGTGCGGCCGTTCGCGTCCGTGCGCTGTTCCTGCAGGTCGGGTGCGGGTAGGCAGTGACGCCGGCAGAGCCGCAGGAAGTCGATCTCCGACAGGGCGGTCGCGCCGCCCTCGGCGTAGCGCGCAGTTTCGATGACGACCGCACGCCGCCGTGCCCTGGGCATCCGGTCGGTGACCGCGATGATCTCCGCCGGCGTTGCCAGGCGCTGCTGGCAACCGGCCGCGATGATCGCTCGGGCCTCGTCGTCGGTCCGCGCCCATGCGGCCGCATCCACGAGCGCGCGCGGCGTCGTTGTCCGCGTCGGGCGGGCGGCCTGGACGTGTTCGGCAGGAAGCACAGCGGTGCGGTGCACCCGCACGCCGGGCATGCCGGGCAGGAGCCCTCGCCGGGCGAGGGCGCTGGTGCGGGTCCCAGGGACGAGCAGGTCGATGGGTTCGGCGCGAAAGCCGCGCAGCCCCGCCTCGGCGGCCGCGGTCAGCCCGCCCAGCACAGCGTCCCCGCCCACCGACAGCACCGCGACCCACAGCTGCTGCTGGCGGTTGAGTTCGCCCGGATGGCTCACGAGAACGCCCCGGCACCATCGTCGCCACCGGCCCCTGGCCAGCAGATGCCGGACCTTCGAAGGGGTCAGCAGGCGGGCGGCCTGTGCCGCCGTGAGGACGTTGCTCTGCTCGAAGAGCACCCACTCGAACTCGTCCGCTTCGCCGCCGGGCAGTCGCATCGCGACAGTCCACTCCGGACCGAATCGACCTTCAGTCGCCCTGGCGACAGGAAATCGCCTAGATCTAGGACAGCGAAGAGGGGCCCGCGGGGGCGGGCCCCTCTTCTTTCTACTGTGGAGTTAGCCCAGCAGGTGGTCGAGCGACTTCTGCATCAGATCGTCGCGGGCCGCCGGTGCGAGGCCCTCCAGGCCGAAACCGGTGTAGACGGTGTCCGGGGTGACGACGATGCCGCCCTCCTCGAACGCCGTCTGCGTGCGCGACCAGTCGCCGCTGTTCGGGTCGGAGCCCGGCGCGGGGCCGGCCACCGTCCAGCCGCCCAGGTCGGTCTCGAACGAGGTCTCCGCCGCCGGCGCGCCGTTCGCGAAAACGCGCACGTCGTCGAGGAAGACGCCGAGGCCCTGGGTGGCCCAGTCGGACACGTACGAGATGGAGAGCTCGACCTGCTTGCCCGCGTACGCGGACAGGTCGACCGACCATTCCACCCAGCCGCCGGACGGGCCGGAGGCCGCGTTCCACGAACCGGTCGTGCCGGTGGGCGAGCAGTCCGCGCCCTGGTAGTGGGCGAGGAACGGGTGCAGCTGCGGCACCCAGCCCGCTGCGCAGCTCTCGCCGGTCTCGGTACCGGTGTGCCCGTTGGCGTCCGGCAGTGTGGTCCACGCGTCGGTGCCCACCTCGTGCGCCTCGACGAAGAGGAAGTCCCACGCCGCCTCGGTGTCGTACGAGCTCCAGAACCGCAGCTCGCCGCTTGACGCGCCGGTCAGGTCGACCGTACGGGTCAGCCGCTTGTACGACTGGTCCGACTGGCCACTGTAGACGTAGAACGCGCCGGTCAACGGGTCGAACGGTGCCGCGCCCGGCCGGTCCCAGCTGCCCGCGATCTCGCTCGTGAACTGCGGGAACTGCGCCGCCGGCAGGAAGCTGGACGTCGGCAGGAACGAGGCGGTGTGCGCCTGGTTGTCCGCCGAGCCCTCGGCGTTGAGCGTGCCGTTCCAGCCGGCCAGCGGCCCGCTGCCGTCGACCGGGTAGTGCGAGCCGTCCGCTGCCGTGCCACCGCCGCTGACGTATGTGTGCGCGCCCAGCCAGTACTGCGGGAAGTCGTTCAGCAGCGGCAGGCAGGTCACGTCGTCGGGGTTGGTGCACTCGGGCGGCGCGGCGGGGTTGTAGAAGTACGCACCGTTCGCACCCTGGGCGAACAGCGCGTTCTGCCCGCCGACGAGTGCCTTGCCACCCTCGTTCAGGTAGTCACGAACGGCCAGCTCGGTGTCGAGCGCGGCCTTCGTGGTCGTACCGGGCACCTGCCCCACCGACCGCTGGATCACGTCGTCGCCGGTCTCCCAGACCACCGCCTTGTAGTGCGAGAGCACGCCGAGGTGGTGGGGCGCCTTGCGGCCCTGGGTGTCGAAGTCGTAGACGTCGGTCGTGTACCCGGCCTTGTTGATCGCCGCGACGTGCTCGTCGGCGTACTTGGCCGAGGTGCCCTGCTGTGCCGGGCTGAGACCGGTCACGTCCTCTTCCGCGAGCACGAGGACCTGACCGCCGATGTCGCTGTTGACCGTGTACGTGAAGTGGTCGCTGGCCACGACGCCGACCTTCGGCTTGCGGCCGGTGAACCACACCTCGACCCGGTCACCCGGCTTCGCCCCGGTCACCTTGCCGCGCAGCTCGGCGTAGTAGTCGTCGTGGGTGCCGCCGTACTTCTCGCCACCCTTCCACTCCTTGACGTCCACGGTCTTCGGACGGGCGCCGTTGATCGTGTAGTGCATGTGGACGTCCTTGAGCGCCCGGCGGGCGATCGTGGCGACCGGCTGGTTGCGGCCGAACGACACGTCGAACGAGTCGATCACGAAGTCCGGGGTGCTGCGGCCGACGACCGAGACCGGCTCGTCGGGGTCCAGCGCCGACTTGCCCACCGCGAGCGCGAACGGGATGTTCTTCGCGACCTCGGCGGCGATCAGGTTTTCGTCGTCCGGGAAGATGAAGTCGCTGATGCAGTCTTCCGGCTCCCACGCGTCGTCCGGCACCGAGGCGGACACGGTGGTGCAGGTCGACATCTCCGGCGTGAAGCCCAGCGTGCCGTACTTTTCGGTCGCGTGGCTGTCAGTGTCACCGTTGGTGATGTAGAGCTCGGCCGAGATGTCCGGGTCGTAGCCGGGGATCGCCGGGTTGGCGTCGTCGCCGGCCATGGCCTTGTAGATCTCGTCGTCCGGGGTGGGTGTGGACTGCTGCCACCCGGCGCCGTAGAGCAGCAGCTCGGCGGCGGAGTGGTAGTTGATGAGGAACTCGAAGCCGACCCTGCGGAAGAACTTGTCGAGCGCCTGCGTCTCCGGCTCCGAGTTGGGCCCGGTGCCGCGGAACGTGTCGCTCGCGAGGTCGGTCGAGGAGCCCTCGTTGTCGTAGCCCCACTTGTACCCGAAGTTGCGGTTGAGGTCGACGCCGTCGAGCGTGGTGATCTGGCCGTCGCCGTCGTTGTCGCGCAGGTTCTTACGCCACAGGCGGTTGTCCCCGGTGAACGTGAAGTCGTACCCGTCCGGGTTGGCCACCGGGAGGAACCACAGCTCGGTGTTGTCGACGAGCTTGGTGATCTCGGCGTCCGTGCCGTACGAGTCGAGCATGTGGTGCATCAGCCGGCGGACCATCTCCGGCGTGATCCACTCACGGGCGTGCTGCGCACCCATGTAGAGCGTCGCGGGGCGCTTGCCGTCCTCGAGGTTCTTGGCATTCTTCGTGACCTTGACCGCGAGGATCGGCTGCCCGTTGATCGTCTTACCGACCGTCACCAGCTTCGCGATCTTGGGGTACCGGGCCGCAGTCGCCGTGAACTCGTCCCGGATGCCGCCCTTCTCGCTGTATGACCGGAAAGCGGACCATCCTTCCGCCGACTGCTCGCGCAGCGCCTGCGAGGCGGTCTTGCCCTCCACTTTCTTCGGCGACAGCTTCACGCCCTTGGTCGCGAGCTTCGCCGCTTGGAATCCGCTCAACACCAGCTCGACGGCAGTGTTGCCGGACTTGTCCGTGGCAGTCGACGCCTCTTCGAGGTCCACACCGGCGGACCGGGTGGTCTCGAGCTGTTGTGGCGTAAGCGTGCCGACGTACACCTCCAGCTTGTCCTGGCCGCCGCCGGGTCTCGACGGCGCCTGAGCTCCCGCCGGTATAGCGGGTGTCAACGCACCCACCAGAGTGAGCACGCAGGCTGTCGCCAACCGTGCTGTCCTCATCGCGCCTCCTCTATTTTGAAGGTCGTTCACGCGTGAGCTTCGTGTTACGGGCGGTGAGTGTCAATCACCCCTTCGGCCCTGGTGGATTTCAGAATGACCGTCGATACGCCGCGCCTGTCCACAGTGCGACCGCGAGTTCGGGCGGACCCCGGCGGGCCGACGCTCGTAGAATCAGCGGGTGGCTCCCGCAGTAGATCTTGAGACCGAGGCGCTCCGCGTCCTCCGCCGGGTCTTCGGATACGACGCGTTCCGGGGTGACCAGCGCGAGATCATCGAGCATGTGGTCGGGGGCGGCGACGCGCTCGTCCTCATGCCCACCGGCGGCGGCAAGTCGCTCTGCTACCAGATCCCCGCCCTGGTCCGCGAGGGCACCGCGGTGGTGGTCTCCCCGCTGATCGCGCTCATGCAGGACCAGGTCGACGCGCTGCGGGCGCTCGGGGTGCGGGCCGACTTCCTCAACTCGACGCTCGACTTCGACACCCGCCGGGCGGTCGAGGCGACCTTCCTCGCGGGCGACCTCGACCTGCTCTACCTGGCCCCCGAGGCGCTCGGCACGCCCGGCGTGCAGCGGCTGCTCGACCGCGGAAACATTGCGCTCTTCGCGATCGACGAGGCGCACTGCGTGTCGCAGTGGGGCCACGACTTCCGCCCCGACTACCTCGCGCTGTCGATGCTGCACGAGCGCTGGCCGGATGTGCCGCGCATCGCGCTCACCGCCACCGCCACCACGGCCACACACGCGGAGATCGCCAAGCGGCTCCAGCTCGAGGGTGCACGCCACTTCGTGGCGAGCTTCGACCGGCCCAACATCCAGTACCGGATCGTTCCCAAGAACGAGCCGCGCAAGCAGTTGCTCCACCTGCTGCGCACCGAGCACGCGGGCGACGCCGGCATCGTGTACTGCCTGTCCCGCGCTTCGGTGGAGAAGATCGCCGAGTTCCTTGTCGCGAACGGCGTCACCGCCCTGCCGTACCACGCCGGGCTCGACGCGCGCACCCGCGCCACCAACCAGTCTCGCTTCCTGCGCGAAGACGGGCTGGTCATGGTCGCCACGATCGCGTTCGGCATGGGCATCGACAAGCCCGACGTGCGCTTCGTCGCCCACCTCGACCTGCCCAAGTCGGTGGAGGGGTATTACCAGGAGACCGGCCGCGCCGGGCGCGACGGCCTCCCCTCGACCGCCTGGCTGGCGTATGGGTTGCAGGACGTCGTGCAGCTCCGCAAGCTGATCGACGGCTCAGAGGGCGACCTGGCCCACCGGCGCAACCTCGCCGCCCATCTCGACGCGATGCTGGCCCTGTGCGAGACCGTCGAGTGCCGGCGGGTGCAGCTGCTCGCGTATTTCGGGCAGGAGGGCAGCCCGTGTGGCAACTGCGACACATGCCTCGCGCCGCCGGAGTCGTGGGACGGCACGGTCGCCGCGCAGAAGCTGCTTTCCACCGTGCTGCGGCTGCACCGCGAGCGGGGCCAGCACTTCGGCGCCACCCAGTCGATCGACATCCTGCTCGGCAAGAAGACCGACAAGGTCACGCAGCACCGCCACGACCAGCTCACCGTCTTCGGCATCGGCACCGAGCTGAGCGAGAGCGAGTGGCGGGCGGTGGTGCGCCAGCTCCTGGCCCAGGGGCTGCTCGCGGTCGAAGGTGAGTACGGCACGCTCGCGCTCACCGAGGGCAGCAAGGGGTACTGAGCAAGCAGCGCAAGGTCAAGCTCCGCCGCGAGCCCGAGCGGGTCGCCACCGCCAAGGCCGCCAAGGCGCGCAGCGGTGCCGCGGCCCCGGTCCAGCTGTCGCCCGAGGCCGCGCCGGTCTTCGAGCGGCTGCGCGCATGGCGCGCCGCGACCGCGAAGGAGCAGGGCGTGCCGGCCTATGTCGTCTTCCACGACGCGACGCTCCGGCAGATCGCCGCCGAGTCGCCCAGGACCCTCGCCGCACTGAGCACGGTCAGCGGGGTCGGCGAGGCCAAGCTGGCCAAGTTCGGCCAGCAGATCCTGGAGACCTTAGCGGTCGGCGAGGACTAGCGCGCGGCGTTCGACCGCGACGGCGGCCATCAGGACACAACCCAGCGTTGGTACCGCCAGCGGCAACAGCTGCCAGGTGATGAGCACGAGCAGGGCGAGCGCCAGCACCAGGAGCAGGGACCCCGAAGGATCGCCCGTGGCGGCGCGGACGGTGGCCTGCCGTACCAAATCGGACCAGGAGCGACCGGGCGACCAGGTGGCCGCCGCGCGGAGCAGGACCACCGACAGGGCCGTCGCGGCTATGCCGCAGAACGCGGCGACGTAGGCGCCGCCGGGCACCGCGGCGCGCAGGAGCAGACCGTCCACAGTGACCACCGCGAACGCCGCGGCCACGCCGAGTGAAAGCTTGACGCTGCCCGGGAACGCGGCGCGGAAGCGGGCGAAGTAGGCACGTACCGCCGTCGTCTCACCCTCCACATGTGCCCGGATGTGCGCGCAGCCGGCCGCCAGCGCGGGCAGCAGCGTGACGAGCGGGAGTGCGAGCAGCGCGGTGAGGAGGCCGGCGAGCAGGCACTCTCCGAAGAGGACGAAGCGCCTCATCCCTTCAGCCCCGATGTGGAAACTCCCTCGACGAGGAAGCGTTGGAAGAACAGGAAGAAGAGGACGACCGGCACGAGCGCCAGCATCGACATCGCCATCAGCGCCCCGAAGTCGGAGCCGGACGCCTCGTCGACGAAGAGCTGGAGGGCGAGTGGCAGCGGGTACTTGTCCGGGGTGCTGAGGTAGATGAGCGGGCCGAAGAAGTCGTTCCAGCTC
This sequence comes from Phytohabitans flavus, assembly GCF_011764545.1. Classification (GTDB taxonomy): domain Bacteria; phylum Actinomycetota; class Actinomycetes; order Mycobacteriales; family Micromonosporaceae; genus Phytohabitans; species Phytohabitans flavus. The sequence goes on from NZ_AP022870.1 coordinate 5,552,935, forward strand.
CAGATGAACGTGAAGATCGAGGTCGTGATCAGCGCCGGTCGGGCGAGCGGCAGGATGATGTGCCAGAAGATGCCCCAGTGCCCGGCGCCGTCAATCTTCGCCGACTCGTCGAGCTCGTGCGGGATGGTCCGCATGAACTGCACCATCAGGAAGACGAAGAACGCCTCGACCGCGAGAAACTTGCCGAGCAGCAGCGGCACGTACGTGTCGATGAGGTCGAGCCGCTGGAAGACCGCGTACTGCGGGATGATCAGCACGTGGAAGGGGAGCAGGAGCGTGGAGATCATCAGGGCGAACATGGCGCCTCGCCCCCGAAAGCGCAGCCGCGCGAAGGCGTAACCGGCGAGCGCCGACGAGGCGACAGTGCCCACAACGGACAGTACGGCGAGGACGGTCGAGTTCCAGAAGAAGCGGGCGATGCTGATGCCCGCGATGCCCTCGACCGCCCGCTCGTAGTTGACGGTCGTCGGCTCGGTCGGGAGCAGGCTGAGGCCGCCGATGATGTCCTCGGACGGCTTGAAGGTCGCGGCCACCACCCACACGATGGGGTACAGCACGATCGCCAGTACCGCGATGACGCCGGCGTGCCACGCCACAGTGGACAGTTTCATCGGCGGTCCCCGGAGTAGTAGACCCATCCGCGCGCGGTGCGGAAGAGGAACAGCGTGATGAGGCCGACGCCGAGCAGCAGCATCCACGCCATGGCCGAGGCGTAGCCCATGCGGAAGTCGGAGAAGCCCCGGTCGTAGAGGTAGATGGTGTAGAAGAGCGTGGTACCGGCGGGCGAGCCGTTGGGACCGCCCACGATGTAGGCCGACGTGAAGACCTGGAACGCGTTGATGGTCTCCAGCAGCAGGTTGAAGAAGACCACCGGCGAGATCATCGGCAGCGTGATGGCGCGGAAGCGCAGCCACCGCCCGGCACCGTCCACATGCGCCGCCTCGTGCAGCTCGACAGGCACCTGCTTGAGTCCGGCCAGGAAGATCACCATTGGCGCGCCAAGCTGCCACGCGCCCAGCAGCACCAGCATCATCAGCGAGAAGTCCGGGTTGCCGGCCCACCCACCGGTGTTGATGCCCACGACCCGCAGCATCCGGTCGACCACCGCGTCGTCGGTAAACAGCGCCTTCCACACGATGGCGAGGCTTACGCTCGCCCCGATCAGCGACGGCCCGTAGAACGCCGCCCGGTAGAAGCCCTGGCCCTTGCGCTTGTTGTTGAGCAGTACCGCGACGGCCAGCGCGGCGGCCAGCTTCACCGGCACCGCGACCGCGACGTAGATGGCGGTCACCTGTACCGACTTCAGCCACCGCGCGTCCTCGAACATCCGCTTGTAGTTGTCGAGGCCGACCCACTCAGGCGCGGTGAAGAGGTTGTAGTCGGTGAAGGAGAGGTACAGGGACGTGAGCATCGGGCCGATCGTCAGCAGCAGGACCCCGAGGATCCACGGGGAGAGGAAGAGGTACCCCGCCACCCCGTCGCCCGACCGGCGGGCCCGTGTGCGCGGGCCCGCCGGTTGTCCCGAGGCTTCCGCCTGGCGCGTTGGCGCGACAGTCGCCATCAGGATTCGAGCGTCTCATTCGCCTCGGTGAAGAACTGGTCCACCGCCTGGTCCACGCTGATCCGGCCGTACTGAAGCTCCTCCGAGATCCGGATGAACGACTGCTCGATCGTGCCGGCGCCCTTTGGCGGAGCGGGTGGCGCCTTCTCCAGCTGTCCCTTGATGCTCTCCTCGTACGCCGCCACCGCCGCGAACGGGCCCTCCAGCTTGACCGCCGCACGCTGGGCGTTGGTGGCTGGTATGCCTCGGTTTGCGCCGAGGATCTGGCCCGCCTCGGGGTCGTTGATGAAGAAGTCGATGAGCTTCGCGCTCTGCTCCGGGTGGTCCGACTTCGCCGAGACGCTCATCAGCATCGAGGGCTTGAGGTACTGCCCGAGCTGCGCCGGGTTGTCACTGGGCACCGGGCCGAGCTTGAGCTCGGTCTTGGTCGCGGCCGCGTACCGGGTCATGAAGTTGTCCCAGCCCAGGTCGCCGGCGATCAGGTCGAGCTCGAGCGCGAACTTCGGCTTGATCTGCACGCCCTTCTCGACCGGCAGCACGATCTTGGCGTCGGCGAGCTGCTTGCCCTCCTCGAAGAACTTGGCCAGCCGCGGCTTGTCGAAGCCCAGCTTGCCGTCCTCGGTGTAGAGCAGCTTGCCCTCTTGGCGGAGCTGCACCTCGAGGTTGTAGTACGTGCCGATGTAGTTGCCACCGCCGTACACCTTGCCGCCGGTGCTCTTTGTGATCTTCTCCATCGCGGAGCGGTAGTCGGTCCACGTCCAGCCGAGCTTCGGCTCCGGCACGCCCGCCGTGGCGTACGCCGCCGGGCTGTAGACGTAGCCCCACGTGTTGCCGGCGACCGGCACGGCGTAGAGCCCGTCGTCGACCTCGCCGGCACCCTTGAGCCCTTCGAGCAGGTCACCGGTGTCGAGGTTTTGGCCCTCCTGCTTCTTGAGGTCGTAGAGCGCGCCACGGTCGGCGTACTCCCGCAGGTAGGCGAAGTCCATCTGGAGCACGTCCGGCGCGTTGCCGCCGGCCGTATCGGTGGCCATCTTCTGCCAGTACGCCTCGAACTCCTGGAAGCTCGGGGTGACCTTGATGTTGGGGTTCTTCGTCTGGAACAGGTCGATCGCCTTCTGCACCAGGGCGGCGCGGTCGGCGTTGCCCCACCACGAGTAGCGCAGCGTGACCGGCCCCGACTCCGCCTCGCCGTCCCCGCCGCAGGCCGCACCGGCGAAGACGAGCGAGGCGGCGGCGAGAACGGTCGTGAACCGTTTCATAACGCCCATGTGAGAACCTCCGAGGCCCAAGTGAGGTGCGCCACAGGTAAGCGCTTGCCTGGCCCAGGTTATGGTCGCGTTACATCGACGTCAATGCCGGTCCTAAAACGTTACAACCGCGTGATGTTGGGCTGGAGCCCAAACAAAAGAGGAGTTGATCAGGGAGTTTGTGAGGTGGCGCACCGGCGGACACGCCCACCAAGTCCCTGATCAGCTGCGAGAGGGGGGCGGCGGGGGCGGGCTTAGGAAAGTCCCCGCGGCGGTAACCGCGAGGACCACCCGCTTTGCCTTCGGCACAGGGCCGCTGCTCCTTTTGGGGCGCCAGCAGGAAGTCTGCAACCACGCCGCCCCCGAGGTCACTAGCTTGCGCGCTTCGCAAACGCGACATGTCTCTAAGAGGCCACCTTGTCAGAGGCTCGCGCCAGCGGTACCGAAAATGCGCTGGCCAGGCGGGATAAGCTTGTGGGGACATGGATCGGGAGTTGCGACTGGCCGCTCGCCGGGAGAGCGTGCCGGAGATCACTTACCCCGAGGCGCTACCGGTCAGCCAGAAGAGAGACGACATCCTCGCGGCCATCCGCGACCACCAGGTCGTGATCGTGGCCGGCGAGACCGGCTCCGGCAAGACCACCCAGCTGCCCAAGATCTGCCTTGAGCTGGGGCGTGGCGTCGAGGGGTTGATCGGCCACACCCAGCCTCGGCGGATCGCGGCGCGGACCGTCGCCGACCGGATCGCCGAGGAGCTGGGCACGCCGCTGGGCTCCACCGTCGGGTACAAGGTGCGCTTCACCGACAAGGTGAGCGACGGCACGCTGGTCAAGCTGATGACCGACGGCATCCTGCTGGCGGAGATCCAGCACGACCGGATGCTGCGGCAGTACGACACGCTGATCATCGACGAGGCGCACGAGCGCAGCCTCAACATCGACTTCATCCTCGGGTACCTCAAGCGGCTCCTCCCCCGCCGCCCCGACCTGAAGGTCATCATCACCTCGGCCACGATCGACCCGGAGCGGTTCTCCCAGCACTTCGACGGCGCCCCTATCGTCGAGGTCTCCGGCCGCACGTACCCCGTGGAGGTGCGCTACCGGCCGATCGGCGAGGACGACGAGGAGCAGGACCAGACGCAGGCGATCCTCGACGCGGTCGACGAGCTGTCCGCCGAGGGGCCGGGCGACATCCTCGTCTTCCTCTCCGGCGAGCGGGAGATCCGGGACGCCACCGACGCCCTGCGCAAGCGCGACCTGCGGCACACCGAGATCCTGCCGCTCTACGCCCGCCTGTCCACCGCGGAGCAGCACCGGGTGTTCCAGGCGCACACCGGGCGCCGCGTCGTGCTCGCCACCAACGTGGCGGAGACCTCGCTGACCGTGCCCGGCATCAAGTACGTGGTGGACCCCGGGACCGCGCGCATCTCCCGGTACAGCCACCGGCTCAAGGTGCAGCGCCTGCCGATCGAGCCGATCTCGCAGGCCTCGGCCAACCAGCGCAAGGGCCGCTCCGGCCGTACCTCCGACGGCATCTGCATCAGGCTCTACTCCGAGGACGACTTCGTGTCCCGGCCGGAGTTCACCGATCCGGAGATCCTGCGCACCAACCTCGCCTCGGTCATCCTCCAGATGCGCGCGCTGGGGCTCGGTGACATGGCCGCGTTCCCGTTCGTGGAGCCGCCGGACCGGCGCAACATCAAGGACGGCGTCGACCTGCTCCACGAGCTCGGCGCGCTCGACGGAGAGCGGCTTACCAAGCTCGGCCGCCGCCTCGCCCAGCTGCCGGTCGACCCGCGGCTGGGGCGGATGGTGCTGGAGGCCGAGCGCAACGCTTGCGTACACGAGGTGCTCGTCATCGCCGCCGCACTGTCCATACAGGACCCGCGCGAGCGGCCGGCCGACAACCAGCAGGCCGCCGACGAAAAACACGCCCGCTTCGTCGACAAGGAGTCGGACTTCCTCGCGTACCTCAACCTGTGGAAGTACGTGGAGGAGCAGCAGAAGGCCCTGTCGTCGAACCAGTTCCGGCGGATGTGCCGCAACGAGTTCCTCAACTACCTTCGGGTACGCGAGTGGCAAGACCTGTACGGGCAGCTGCGCCAGGTGGTCAAGCCGCCCAAGGCACCTCCCGCCGACGGGCAGCGGATCCACCTGTCGCTCCTCAGTGGACTACTCTCCCACGTCGGTCTGAAGAACACCCAGCGGCACGAGTACCTTGGCGCGCGCGGCGCCAAGTTCGGCATCTTCCCCGGCTCCGCGCTCTTCAAGAAGCAGCCGCAGTGGGTGATGGCCGCCGAGCTTGTGGAGACGTCCCGGCTGTGGGCGCGCATCGTGGCCAAGGTGGAGCCGGAGTGGGTGGAGAAGCTCGCCGGCCACCTGGTCAAGCGCAGTTACAGCGAGCCGCACTGGGAGAAGAAGCAGGGCGCGGTGATGGCGGTCGAGCGGGTCACGCTCTACGGCGTACCGCTGGTCACCGGCCGCAAGGTGAACTTCGGCCGGATCGACCCGCCGCTGGCCCGCGAGCTGTTCATCCGGCACGCGCTTGTAGAGGGTGACTGGGAGACGCACCACGCGTTCTTCCAGGACAACCGGGACCTGCTCGCCGAGGTGGAGGAGCTTGAGCACCGGGCCCGGCGGCGGGACATCCTGGTCGACGACGAGACGCTTTTCGCCTTCTACGACCAGCGGCTCCCCGCCGACGTGGTCTCGGCGCGGCACTTCGACAGCTGGTGGAAGAAGACCCGCCAAACGCAGCCCGACCTGCTCACGTTCGAGAAGGCCATGCTCATCAACGAGCGGGCCGGCAACGTGCGGGCGACCGACTACCCGGACGAGTGGCGGCAGGGCGAGCTGGCGCTGAGGCTCACCTACCAGTTCGAACCGGGGACCGGTGCCGACGGCGTGACCGTCCACATTCCACTGCCGCTGCTCTCCCGGGTACGTCCGGAAGGCTTCGACCGCCAGGTGCCTGGACTGCGCGAGGAAGTCGTGGTGGCGCTGATCCGGTCGCTGCCCAAGCCGGTGCGGCGCAACTTCGTACCGGTGCCCGACTACGCCCGCGCCGCGCTGGACCGGATGTCGCCGGACGGCTCGCTGCTCGACGCGCTGGAGCGGGAGCTGCGCCGGATGACCGGTACACCCGTGCCACGCGACGCCTGGGACCTGTCGAAGGTGCCGGACCACCTGCGCATGACGTTCCGGGTGGAGGACGACGCCGGTGCCACCCTCGCCGAGGGCAAGGACCTGGCGGCGCTCCAGGACCGACTCCGGGCCACCGTCCGCGAGACGGTCACCGCCGCGGCACCCGGCATCACCCGGCACGGCCTGCGCACGTGGGATCTCGGCGCGCTGCCCCGCACGGTCCAGCAGGAGCGCGCCGGGTACGCGGTGACGGCGTACCCCGCGCTCGTCGACGAGGGCGAGGCGGTCGGCGTCGGCGTCTTCGAGACGGAGGCCGAGCAGCGGTACGCGATGTGGCAGGGCAGCCGCAAGCTGCTGCTCCTCAGCCTCGCCACGCCCGCGAAGGTCATGCAGGGCCGGCTGTCCAATGAGGACAAGCTGGCGCTCAGCCGCAACCCGCACCGAAGCGTGGCCGACCTGCTGGAGGATGCCGCGGGTGCGGTCGTCGACCAGCTGATGGCGGATGCGGGCGGCCCGGCGTGGGACGAGGACGGCTTCGGGAAGCTGCGTGACGCGGTCCGCACCGGGTACGTGGACGGGCTCGTCGCGGTGGTCGCCCAGGTGCGGCGGGTGCTCGCCGCCGCGTACCAGGTGGAGCAGCGCCTCAAAACGCTGTCTTACTCCCCTAACCGCGGGGGCCCGGAATGCGCCTCGACCTCATGCCCTCGCTCGCGGACGCCCGGGCCCAGCTCTCCTCGCTTGTCTTCCGCGGCTTCATCACCGCGACCGGCCGGCGGCGCCTGTCCGACCTGGGCCGCTACCTCACCGCGATCGAGCGCCGGTTGGACCGGCTGCCGCAGAACCCGCAGCGTGACCTCCAGCAGACCCGGGTGGTCGAGGAGATCCAGCGGGAGTACGCGCAACTGCGGCAGGAGTTGCCGCCGAGCGACGCGCTCCACGAGATCCGCTGGATGATCGAGGAGCTGCGTATCAACCTGTTCGCGCAGGCTCTCGGCACCGCGTACCCCATCTCAGAACAGCGCATATACCGCGCAATGGACAGCTTGTAGGTCCAGCCAGGGCGCAATCTGCCACCTGGCAGATTGCGCTATTGCCATAAGCCTCCTAGCCACCGATAGTGAGGGGTAGCGAAGGAGGCCGCGATGAGCATCGACCACCTCAGCCGTCCGGGCCGGTCGCCCGGTTCCACCACCTTCTACAACCAGCGCGGCGTCGCCGTCACCGACCAGTGGCTGGTCGTGGGCGGCAGGCGGTTTCAGATCGCCGAGCTGGACCACTTCGAGCGAGCCCGTGGGCCGATGTCGTCCCCCGTTCGCGCAGCCCTCCTAATCGGCGTCGCCGAGCTTGTCGTCGTGGCGCCGGTGGCGTTCGTGTTCAGCACGCCAGCGGCCTGGGCCATCGCCGCGCTCACCGCGGCGGCCGCCTTGGGAGGCATGATGTTCGCCGGCCAGCGGTGGCCGGCGAGCTTCCAGATGTGGGCCGACTACCGGAGTCGGCCCACATTGCTTTTCGAGACCGGTAACGAGCAGGAATTCGGTCAGGTCAGCCGGGCGCTGATCCGCGCCATCGAGCGCGGCAGGCGAAGCCCGCACCGGTGAGACCCGGCCCTGCGTCCGGACCGCCTGCCACAGCCCGGACGCGCGGAGCCGGCCGGGGCCATTGGCCCCGGCCGGCGTCATCACCCGACCGTGCAGGCCGTGGTGTTGAGCGAGAACGCGGTAGGTCGGTTGTTGGTACCGCTCCAGGTGGCGTTGAACCCGACGCCGTCGAGGGTCTGGCCGGGGTTCAGCGTGCCGTTCCAGGTGGCGTTCGTGACCGGCACGCGGGCCCCGTCCTGAGTGACGACTCCGTTCCAGAGCTGGGTGATCTGCTGCCCGTTGGGGAAGACGAAGCGCAGCGTCCAGGCGTCCGGGATCGGCGTGGAGCCCGTGTTGGTGATGGACATGTTGATCTGGAACCCGGTGGTCCACTGGCTCTCCACCCGGTACGTGACCCGGCAGCTGGCCGGTGGCACGTTGCCTTCGGCGAAGAACACGTTGCGGGGCAGTTCGGCGCGGGGAACGTCGCTGTTGAGCGCGATCAGGTCGCCGAGGTTACGGCGGTAGTCGATGCCGTAGGTGTTCTGGATGTACTGGAGGGCTGGGTCGTTGGCGTAGAAGAAGCGGTCGCCGTCGCGCAGCCGCTGGAACTCGCGGGTCCAGATGGCCCGCTGGAGCTCGCCGAACTCGGTACCCGGCACGTGCGGCTCGGCCAGCGCGCCGACGAACGCGTCGACGTTGTTGACGTTGCCGTACACGCCCTGGAGGCGGGCGGCGAGCGGGCTGGCCCGGTTGAACCGCACCGGGGTACCTTCCACGGCGTCCTCGTCGGCCTGGTCGACCTCGGCGTTGAAGACGTCGAACAGCCGCGGGAAGTTCAGGCTGGCCGGGTTGTCCAGCCCGGTCCCCGGCGGGAACGCCGCGCTGGACTCGCCGGTGATCTGGGTGAACGACGTGCGGGTCGGCAGCCCGTACGCCTGGCGCATCTGGTTGTACGTCGGCATGCCGTGGTCCCGGCCCCGCTCGACGTCGATCGCGCCGAGGTCGAGCACCGCGTCGAAGCACTCGGGCAGCCCTTCACCGTCCAGGCACTCCGGGTTGCCGGAGACCGGGATCTGGAAGAGCACGCTGCGCAGCTGGTTGTCGATCATTTCCTCGTTCTTGTACTGCGGCTCGCCGCCGATCGCCTGGAGCACGGGCCCGAGCCCGACCGAGGGCACCAGGTTGGGGTTGAAGAAGGCGCGGTTGAGCGGGACGACCAGCTCGACCTCGTCGCCGTCCTGGACGATCTCGATGCCCTGTGCTTGGAACGCGGCAAGCTGGGCGGGCGTGTACCGGTCGGCATCAGCGGCGATCTCCATCTCGCCGTGGATCTGGCTGTGCACCCGGTACCCGACGGTGGCGAACTCGTTCGAGAGCGCGGTGTTGATGTTCGCGTTGTAGCCCCGGTACGCGGGCAGGCTGATGCCCATCGCCGGTAGCCACTCGCTGTAGGTGATGTACTGCTGCTCGGCCATCACGACCCGGCGGGCGATCTGGAACTTGTCCTCTTCGGACAGCGACGCGGGCAGCAGGCCCACGATCCGGTTGTGCTCGCGCGCCATGAGGGTGTGCGTCGCGGTCAGGAACAGGTTCTCGTTGGCCCGTACGTCACCGGCGACCATCGCGCTGGCCGGGTTGGCCCGCAGGATGCCGTCGATCTCCATCGCCGGCGCGGTCGAGGCGTTGCCCCGCGCGTTCGCCCGTGGCAGGTAGCTGTTCTGGAGTAGCAGGCGGGCGTTGTTGTTGGCCGGGTTGCCGTCGACCGTGCCTTCCCGCAGCCAGTCCAGGCGCGCGTTGGTGCCGCCGTAGATGGCGAACCCGTTGATGTACGACGGGTTGGTGTTCACCTGCTGGCGGGCGCTCGTCGCTCCGGTCCCGGGGGCCGGATCGGAGCGGGCGAACGGAATGAATCCGAGCGTGTTCTCGAACTCCTCCAGGGGATCATTCGCATTGAATGGGATGTTGGCCGTCTCCCCCGCTGGATCACCCGGTGCCCGACCCAGCCGGAGGCCGAACGTGTGATCCAGCAACTGTCCCCAGGTCCACCCCCACGCCGTCACCTGGCGCTCGGAGAAGACATTCTGGGACACGTCGTTGAATACCCGGTTGCTGATGTAACGAGAGTTCGGCCCACTCACCGGCCGGCTCCGCCCGTCCGCGTAACGGGCCGCCGCGACCCGCGAGTACGGCTGGTTGGCCTGGCCCCACGTGGGATTGGCCGCGTTGTTACCGGACCCGTCCAGGCTCTGCACCGTGAACGGAACGGCCAACGTGGACACATCCGCCGCGGCGAACGCGGGCACGGACGGACCAGCGACCGTTGTGAGGATGACGATCCCGACGAGAATTGGCGCACGAAGGCAGGGTCTTTTCCGCATCGTACCTCCCATGCAAGCGGTTCTATAAACAACGAAGGCGTGCGATTTGGCGCCCCGGATGAAACCGCGTGCCTGGTTCGGAAGACTGATCCCGTCAAATTTCGAAGTCAATAGATTCAAATAAACGCAAAACCCTTGGGGGTTACAGTTATCGAAAAGGCATCGATAAGTCGGGTAACACGGGGCGGGCCCGGCACCGGTAGGGTTGGGCGGCGTGACTGCCACGACGCCCCGCACCTTGCTCGGCGCGGCGATCCCCGCACCGTCTGCGGCCCGCTTCCGCGCCGACGAGCTGGCCGCGCTGGCCACCCTCCAAGATGTACTCGACGCTGACATCGCGCCCGCTGCGGCGCAGGCCGATGCCACGGGCCGCTACCCCACCGCCTCGGTTGCGGCACTCAAGCGCAGCGGCATCCTCCAGAGTGGACTGCCCGCGGAGTGGGGCGGCCTCGGCGCGTCCCACCGCGTCTCCCTCGAGGCGCAGGTGCGGATCGCGGCCGCCGACTCGTCCGTCGCGCAGATATTCAAGGTGCACGACGAGCTGACCCGCGAGATCTTCGTCTACTGCCCGGACGAGCTGCGCCCCACGCTTTCCGGAAGGATCCGGGACGGCGCGATCCTCGGGCTGGCCGTCGCCGAGTCCGGGCACAAGGTGGACGACCCGTGGCGCACCGTCGTGACACCCAAGCCCGACGGCGGGTTCACTGTGGACGGCGAGAAGATCTACACGACCGGCGCGGCCGAGGCGGACCTGATCGCCGTGTGGGCGTTCAACCCGGCGGCCGAGGGCGCGGCGGAAAACTTCTTCCTCGGCCTCCAACTCAACCTGACACCGCCCGACGCCGAGGGAGTCACCGTCCACCGCGACTGGGACATGCTCGGCCAGCGCGCGACCGATTCGGGGACGGTGACGTTCCGCCAGGTGCGCACCGACCCGGCGCTGCGGGCGAGCGTGCCCGGCCGCGCCCCGCTCCCGCAGAATTCGCTTCGCTACCAGGCCGGCTTCGCCGCCGTACTCGTGGGAATCGGGATCGGCGCGCTGAGCGCGGCGGTGCCGTTCGTGGCGTCACGGGCCCGCCCGTGGCCGCCCGCCGGTGTGGACAGTGCAGCCGAGGACCCCGTCGTGAAGCGGCTCGCCGGCGAGCTGACCGCGGGGCTCGCGGCGGCGTACGCGCTGACGATGGCGACCGGTGACTTGCTGGACGCGTTCGAGCGGGGCGAGTTGAGCCGCACCGAGCTCGCCGTGCCGATCTTCGCCGCGAAGACGGCCGCCACGAAGGCCGCGCTGGCCGCGACGACCGACGCGTTCGCCCTGATGGGGACCAGCTCGACGCGCACCGGCACCGGGTTCGACAGGTACTGGCGGGACGCCCGGACGCTGGCCCTGCACGACCCGGTGGACTGGAAGCACATCGAGATCGGCGCTAACGTCCTGTCGGGTTGGGACCCGCCGCCCGGAATTTATACCTGACGCGTGTTCATCCGATAATCCAGCAGCACCGTATTGGACCGGAGGGGACCAAGCGAGGTGCGATGACTGCGGATCGCGAACGCCAGCCTATCGACCGGCTGCGGGTCGGCGGGTGGCTGCCACCACCGCGTAGCGCGGGCCGGCGTGTGCTGGCACTGCCTGCGGCGCCGGAGCCGCTGGCATTGCCGGCAGCGCCGGAGAGGATCGCCTTGCCGCCACCACCGGCCGTGCCGGCGAGGGGCGCGCACGCCGCGCCGGACGACGACGAGCCGGAGCCGCGCGAGGCACGACCGGCGCCGTACGAGGCGCCGGCGGTCGACCTGGACGCGCCGGTGTCCGCACCCGTGCCTCCGCCCCGGCGCCGGGCCGCTGCCGAAAGCACCGGTGCCGGCCTCGCCCTGGGCGTCGGGCGCTATGTCTACCAGGGACGGCGCCGCCTCAGCGAGATGATCGCGCCCGGGCCGCGCCGGCAGCGGGTCCGGGTCGGGGCGGCCGGGATCGCGGTCCTGGCACTGGCGATCGTAGCGGTGGCCATGCTCTCGCCGGACGGCGGCGAGCCGGACGGCGGGCGGGGGCTCGCGCTGCCGGCGCCCCCGCCCAAGGTGCCGGCCCCCAGCGCCGACCAGGGGATCGGGCCGGCTGACATCCCGGCCGCCGCCAAGCCCACGCCCACCCCGTCCCGCGCGAAGGCCGCGCCGCCGGAGGGGCCGTTCACCCGCGCGTACGAGGCGGAGGACGCCGCGCTCGTCGGCGGCGCAGAGGTGCTCTCGCTCCGCCGGGCCTCGGGCGGCCGGATCGTGCAGAACATCGGTAGCGGGCCGGGCGAGGCGCCTGGACTTATCTCGTTCACCGAGGTGGACGTGCCGACGACCAACCGGTACGCGCTGACCGTCGAGTACGTGAGCGGCGAGGACCGTTCCGCGATCCTGTCCGTCAACACCGAGACGCATCTACGGCTGGAGTTCCCGTCGAGCGGCGGCTTCGACGTGGTTGCCTCGCGGACGTTCACGATCCAGCTGGTCGGCGGGCGGAACAACCTGACCTTCAGCAACCCGGACGGCTTCTCGCCAAGACTGGATCGAATCAGTCTTCTCGGCTGAGGTTTAGCACAAGCACCACTCGGGTATAGACTGCCATCGTGGCGATGAAAGCGCTTTCAAAGCGGCGCACTGGAGTGACCATCTACGAGGTCGCTCAGAGGGCCGGTGTGTCGATCGCGACGGTGTCGCGGACGATGCGCGACCCGGATCTCGTCACGCCTGAGACGCGGGCACGGGTGCTCGCCGCCGTCGAGGAGCTCGGTTTCAGGCCGAGCCGGTTGGGCCGTTCGCTGGCCGAGGGCCAGCACGCGGCCAACGGGATCGTGTTCCCGGACCTCGTCGGGCCGTATTACGCCGAGGTGGTCCTCGGCTACGAGGAGGTCGCCGCCGACCTCGGCCGGAGCGTGCTGATCCTGGCCACGCACGGCCGGCGGGACGCGGCGACGCAGGTGCTGGAGCTCGCCAGCCGGGTCGACGGCATGGTCGTCATGGGCCGTACCGTCGGCGACGACGTCGTGGAGCGCATCGCCGCGAGCGGTCCCCCGCTCGTGCTGGTCGCCCGCGACCCCGTCTCCTCTGTGGACACCATCCGCACCGACAACGAGCGCAGCGCGCGCGAGCTGGCCGAGCACCTGGTGGCACACGGCCACCGGCGGTTCGCCTTCGTCGGCGACCCGGACGACTCCCCTGACGTCGCCGGGCGGTATGCGGGGTTCGCCGCCGGGCTGCGCGCCGTGGGCGTTGCCGTGCCGGCGCCCGTGCGCTGCGCTTTCGACATCGAGGCCGGCCGTGCGGCGGCCGGGGCGCTGCTGCGGCGGCGCACCCGTCCACAGGTCGTGGTGTGCGCCAACGACGAGGTGGCCCTCGGCGTGCACACGGCGGCGACCGACGCCGGCCTGACCGTGCCGGACGACCTCGCGGTCACCGGCTGGGACGACGTGATGGCGGCCCGGTTCGCCGGGCTGACCACCGTCCGTCAACCGATGCGGGAGCTGGGCGCCACCGCGGCGCACTGGCTGCACGACCGCATCACCGAAGGCGGCTCGGACCGGTCGCGCCCGCGGGCCGCGGTGCGCAGCCAGGTCCTCCCCACGCAGCTCACGGTCCGCCGGAGCTGTGGCACCCATCCCCCTGGGAGGTAGACAAGATGACAACGCATCGGCGGTTGGGCACCGCCGCGGTGCTCGTCGCGGCCTTGGTGCTCGGCGCCTGCGGCCGCGACTCAGGCGGCGGCGAAGACGCCGCGCAGCCGGTTTCCGAGGGCAAGGCAAGCGGCGAGATCACGGTATGGGCGATGGGGACCGAGGGTGAAAAGCTCGGCGCGTTCGCCCAGGACTTCATGGCGGAAAACCCGGACGCGAAGGTCAACGTGACGGCGGTGCCGTGGGACGCCGCCCACCAGAAGATCGCCAGCGCGATCGCCGGTAAGCAGACCCCGGACGTGTCGATGCTCGGTACGACGTGGATGGGGGAGTTCGCCAAGACCGGCGCGCTCGACCCGACACCGGACGGCAGCATCGAGAAGGGCGCGTTCTTCCCGGGTGCCTGGGACACCACCGTCGTCGACGACACCTCGTATGGCGTGCCGTGGTACGTCGAGACCCGGCTCATCTACTACCGCAAGGACCTCGCCGCGAAGGCCGGCGTGACCGCGCCGACGACGTGGGACGAGCTGAAGTCGTTCGCCACCGCCATGCGGGACAAGGGCGGCGCGAAGTGGGGCATGAACCTTCAGCCCGGCGGCACCGGAAGCTGGCAGAGCTTCATGCCGTTCGCCTGGTCCAACGGGGGCAACCTCACCGACGGCGACGCGTTCACTCTGGACAGTCCACAGGTGACTGAGGCGCTCGCGTACTACCAGTCCTTCTTCAAGGACAAGCTCTCGCCGCCGACCGACCTGTCGCTTCAGGGCGCGCTGGAGCAGAGCTTCATCAACGGCACGCTGGGCGCGTTCATCTCCGGCCCGTGGCACGTCGGTCTGCTGACCGAGCAGGGCGGCGCCGGGTTCAAGGACAAGTTCGCGGTGGCACCCATGCCGCGCAAGCAGTCCGCGACGTCGTTCGTGGGCGGCAGCAACCTGGCCGTCTTCAAGGACGGCAAAAACCGGGACGGGGCCTGGAAGTTCGTCTCCTGGCTGAGCCGGCCCGAGGTGCAGATCAAGTGGTACCAGGCGGTCTCCGACCTGCCGGCGGTACAGGGCGCGTGGAACGACTCGACGCTCTCCGGTGACCCGTTCCTGGCCACGTTCGGCGAGCAGCTCAAGGACGCCAAGTCGCCGCCGGCGATACCCACCTGGGAGCAGGTGGCCGCGGTGATCGACGGCGAGGTCGAGAAGGTCGCCAAGTCGAACGCGGACCCGGCCGGGGCCGCGAAGACGATGCAGCAGCGAGCCACCGGCATCGGCACCGGCGTCTGACATGGCCACGGCGACAGCACCAGCCAAGGCACCGGCCGAGGCGAACGCCACGGCCGGTGCCCGCCCGCCGTACCGGCTCCGGCAGGGCCTCGCCGGCTGGGCCTTCGCCACCCCGTTCACGGTCCTTTTCCTGCTCTTCATGGCGCTGCCCGTGGTGGCGTCGCTGGTGATGAGCCTGACCGACCTGCGCTCGACCGACCTGCGGACACCCCTCGCGGTGGAGTTCGTCGGCTTGGACAACTACGCCCGGCTGTTGGACGACACGCAGTTTCGCCGGGCGGCGCTGAACACCGCGATCTTCGTGGTCGTCGGCGTTCCGCTGACGATCGCGGCCGGGCTGGCCGCGGCGAGCGCGCTCAACTCGGGGCTGGTGAAGTTCCGCACGCTCTTCCGGGTCGGCTTCTACCTCCCGGTGGTGACGAGCATCGTGGCGCTGGCCGTGGTGTGGCGTTTCCTGCTCGACCCCGAGGCCGGGCTAATCAACAACGCGCTGCGGGCGGTCGGTGTGACGGGGCCGAATTGGCTCGGCGACCCCAACCTGGCGCTGCCGTCGATCATCGTGATGGCGGTCTGGCGCAACTTCGGCTTCCTGATGGTGATTTTCCTGGCCGGGCTCCAGGCGATCCCGGCAGAGCTGTACGAGTCGTCCAGGTTGGACGGTGCCGGCCGGTGGGCCCAGTTCCGGTACATCACGGTGCCGATGCTGCGCCCCACGCTCCTCTTCGGCGGCGTGGTCACCAGCATCGGCTACCTCCAGCTCTTCGAGGAGCCGCTGGTGATGACCCGGGGCGGACCGCTCGACTCCACGCTGTCCGTCTCGTACCACATCTACAACCAGTTCGGCTTCGGCAACTACGGCTACGCGGCGGCGGTCAGCTACGTGCTCTTCGCCGCGATCGTCGGCCTGTCCGTACTCCAGTTCCGCCTCCTCGGATCGAGGGACTGACATGCGCCGCAGGGATCTCGTCGCGCGCGTCGGGCTGTACACGGTCCTCGGCGCCGGGCTGCTCGTTGTCGTCGGCCCGTTCCTGTGGGCCGTACTGTCGTCGATGAAGCCGGAGGCGGAGATCCGCCGCATCCCGGCCACGTGGTGGCCGGAGGTCTTCACCCTCGACAACTACCGCGAGCTGCTGTCCAGGCTGGACTTCCCACAGGCGTTCGCCAACTCGGCGATCGTCGCGGTGCTGACCACCCTGGGCAATCTCGCCTTCTGCTCGCTGCTCGGGTACGCGCTCGCCAAGCTGCGCTTCCCCGGCCGGCGGGCGCTCTTCCTCGTCGTGCTCGGCACGCTGATGGTGCCGAGCATGGTGACGTTCGTGCCGCAGTTCGTGTTGGTCAGCAACCTCGGGCTGGTCAACTCGTACGGCGGTCTGATCCTGCCCTTCCTGGCCACACCCTTCGGTGTCTTCCTGATGCGGCAGTACCTGCTGTCCATCCCGGACGAGCTCATCGAGGCGGCCAGAGTGGACGGTGCCGGCGAGCTGCGCATCTTCGCGCGGATCGTGCTGCCACTGTGCGGCCCGGCGCTGGCCACGCTCACCATCCTCACGTTCCTCGCCTCCTGGAACAACTTCCTGTGGCCGCTCGTCGTGGCTACCACCGAGGACAAGTACACGCTCCCCGTCGCGCTCGCGCTGTACAGCGTGGGCCAGAACCGCATCGAGTACGGGCTCGTGCTCGCCGGTGCGGTCGCCGTCCTGTTGCCCGTGGTCATCGTGTTCGTCCTGCTTCAGCGCCACTTCCTGCGGGGCATCGCGACGACCGGACTCAAGTGAGGGTTTCCATGCGACGTCTCCTCGCCGCGGCCTCCGCCGCGGTCCTGCTCCTGCCCGCCGCCCCCGCCTCCGCGTCCGAAGACCCCTGCGCACGTATGCCCGCGACACCTGGCGGTCGATGGTCGCCATGGTCGACCCGGCCACCGGACTGCCCGCCGACAACATCGGTGGCGACCTGGCGCCGGCCAGCCGCTCGGCGTACACGTCACCGACGAACATCGGCGGTCTCATGTGGTCGGCCGTGGCCGCCCGAGACATCGGCACCATCTCCCGCCGCGAGGCGTCCAAGGTGGTCGGTGCCGCGCTCGATGGCCTGTCCGACCTGGACCGGCACGACGACTCCGGCATGTTCTACAACTGGTACGACCCGCACACCGGCGCGGTGCTGCACACCTGGCCGGAGGATGGCAACGTGGTCACGCCGTTCCTGTCCAGCGTGGACAACGGCTGGCTGGCGGCCGCGCTGCTGGTCGTGCGCAACACGTTCCCCGAGCACCGGGCGCAGGCCGCCGCTCTGCTGACCCCGATGGACTTCGGCTTCTACTACAACCCGGCCGCGCGCGGGCCGGACATCCCGGCCGGGCTGCTGCGCGGCGGGTTCTGGGACACCCAGCCGCCCGGCTGCTCGGTCGTCGACAACTACCGCGACCGCGGGCCGGACGTCTGGTACACCTGCAACCACTACGACATCGCGGTGACCGAGCCGCGGATCGCCAGCTACCTCGGCATCGCGTTCGGGCAGATCCCGCCCGCACACTACTTCGCGACCCAGCGGACGTTCCCGGACACCTGTGACTGGTCGTGGCTGGAGCAGAAAGCGGTCGGCTTCCACACGACCCACCTCGGCGTGCCGGTCTTCGAGGGCGCGTTCACGTACCGGGGCATCCAGTTCGTGCCGAGCTGGGGCGGCGACATGTTCGAGGCGCTGATGCCGGACCTGTTCGTGCCCGAGGCGAAGTGGGGCCCGCGCAGCTGGGGCCGCAACCACCCGGCGACGGTGGCTGGGCAGATCGAGCACGGCCTGCGCGACGCGAAGTACGGCTACTGGGGCTTCTCCCCCGCCTCCGACCCCTTCGGCGGGTACAAGGCGTGGGGCGTGGACGCGATGGGCATGGACCCGGGCGGCTACCCGTCCGACGTGGAGGCGTCCAACTACGACGCCGGTTTCGGTGACTGCCGCGCGGGCGGTCCGGCACCGACCTATGGGGACGGTGTGGTGACGCCGCACGCGGCATTCCTCGCCCTCCCGTACGCCAAGCGCGCGGTCGTGGACAACCTTGCGAAGATGCGCGCCAACCTCGACGCGTACGGGCCGGGCGGCTTCTACGACGCGATCGCGGTGCGCAGCGGCACGGTGGCCAAGCGGTACCTGGCGCTCGACCAGTCCATGATCTTGGGCGCCCTCGGCAACGAGCTGGGTCACGACTCGGTCCGCCGGGCGTTCGTGACGCCCCAGATCGAGCGGGCGTTGCGGCCGCTGATGGCGATGGAGACATTCAACGTTCCGGCGCGTCAGGAGGCGGCCTGGTGACTTCGGTCGAGGAGCAGGCCCGTGCGGGCTGGGCGCGGCTCATGGGGTCCGGCGGTGCGCAGGACCGGGCCCCGGGTCAGATCGTGCCGGCCGACCTGCCGGCGCCGAATGGGCTCGTCGCGACCGGTGGCCGCGGCCACGTGACGCTCAGCTGGGAGCCGGTGCCGGGCGCGATCGGGTACGCCGTGCACCGCGCCACCGCCTCGTCCGGCCCGTACGAGCCGGTCGACCACGGCGGTGGAGACGTGCTCGCGGTGCCGCACGGGCCGTACGCGGACACGACCGGCGAGCCGTTCCGCCAGTACTGGTACGCGGTCGCGCCGCTCAGCACGGTGACCTCGATGGGCCCGCTCAGCGTGCCCGCGGTGGCGGCCGCCAGCGCCGGCGCTGCCGACGGCCTGGCCGAGGTGGCGGTGCACGTGGCCGCCGACGTCGACGCCGGTCCGCTGCACCGGCCGTGGCGGGCGATGGTCGGCTCCGAGCACCTGAGCCACCTGCTGTGCGAGGACACGACCGGCGGCCGGCCGATCGGTGCCGAGCTGACCGAGGCGCTGCGCCGGGTCCGCGACGAGTTGGGCGTCCAGCAGGTACGGGCGCACGCGATCCTCTGCGACGACCTCGGCGTGTACAAGGTGGTCGACGGTCGGCCGCGGCTGGACTTCAGTGGCGTCGACCGGGTCTACGACACCGTCCTGGAGCTGGGCATGCGGCCGGTCGTGGAGCTCTCGTTCATGCCCCGTGACCTGGCCAGCGACCCTTCGCGCACCGTGTTCGCGTACGAGGGGATCATCTCGCCGCCCCGGGACTGGGAGCAGTGGTCGTGGCTCGTGCGGGAGCTGACCGCCCACCTCGTCGAGCGGTACGGGCTGGACGAGATACGCGACAACTGGTGGTTCGAGGTGTGGAACGAGGCGAACCTGTCGGTCTTCTGGTCCGGCACGCCCGAGGAGTTCTGGCGGCTGTACGACGAGACCGCCCGCGCGGTGAAGGCCGTCGACCCGGGGCTGCGCGTCGGCGGCCCCGCCTCGGCCGCCGTCGGGTGGATCGACGACCAGCTGGCCCGGACGTCCCCTGTGGACTTCGTCTCCACCCACACGTACGGCAGCCCGCCGCTCGACCTGCGCCCGCTCGCCGGCGACCGCCCTCTGCTGTGGACGGAGTGGGGCGTGACCGCCACGCACGGCAGCGAGGTCAACGACACTGTGTTCGCGGCGGCGTTCCTGCTCCGGGGCATGCGCTCGACGTCGCGGCGGGTCGACGCGCTCGCGCCGTGGGTCGCCTCGGACCACTTCGAGGAGCTGGGGCGGCCGCCACGGCTGACGCACGGCGGCTTCGGGCTGCTGACGGTCGGCAACCTGGCCAAGCCGAAGTACTGGGCGCTCACGCTCGCCCAGCGGCTCGGCGACACCGAGCTGCCGGTCGCGCTCTCCGGCGACGGCGCGGCCGGGCTTGTCGAGGCGTGGGCGGCGCGGTCAGGCGACGGCACGGTCACGGTCCTGCTGTGGAACGCGACGCTCGATCACGCCAAGGCCGATGGCGACCCCGAGCTGGACCGGGCGGTCACCGTGGACGTGACCGGCCTGCCCTCGGCCGCGTACCGGCTGACACATTGGCGGGTGGATGCCACGCATTCGAACATCGCGGCGCTCTGGCGCACGATCAGCGAGGGCCGCGACTGGCCGGACGAGCGGCAATGGGCAGCGCTGCGCGAGGCGGACCGGCTCGCGGAGGTGGAGCCGTCGCGCGTGCTGGAGGCCCGAAACGGTACGACGGCGCTCGCCTTCGACCTCCCGATGCCCGCGATCTCCTGCATGGAGCTGGTCCCCATGCCCTGAGGGCCAGGCCCCGTCTGGGAGCGGTTAGGGCGCCCATGCCGCCCTAACCGCCCCAGACCGGCCGTAGGCCGAAATGGGGTGGGCTTTGCCAAGCGCGGAGGGTGAGGCCGCGGGAGCAGCGGTCTGGACCACGACGGACGTCGCGGTAGCTCAAATCTCTTTAGAGAGTGTCTACGGCTCGCTGTCGTACTCGTGGAGGACGCGCTCCAGCAGCGCGAGCGTGCGGTCGGGCGGCGCGGCCTCGACGCAGAGGCGCTCCATCGCCGCCGCATACTGGTCGACGTCGTCGCGCTTGTCCAGGTAGAGCGCGCTCGTGAGCTGCTCGGTGTAGATCACGTCGGGCAGCTCGGCGTCGGGGAAGCGGAGGATCGTGAAGGCGCCGCCCGCCGCCGCGTGCCCGCCCGCGCTGAACGGGACAACCTGGATGGTCACATTGGACAGCTTGGTGGCGTCGATCAGCGCGGCGATCTGGGTGCGCATCACGGTGCGCCCACCGATCGGGCGGCGCAGCACGGCCTCGTCGAGCACCGCCCACAGGTGCGGGGCGCCCGGGCGGGTGAGCAGCTGCTGGCGGGCCATGCGCACGTCGACACGGCGGTCGATCTCGTCGAGCCCCGCGGCACCGTGGCCGATCATCACGACCGCCCGCGCATACTCCCGGCTCTGGAGCAGGCCGGGGACGAACTGCACCTCATACGTACGGATCATGCCGGCGCTGGTCTCGAGCCCGAGGTAGGCCTGGAACCAGGACGGGAGCACGTCGCTGAAGCGCTGCCACCACCCCTGTGTATTGGCCTGCCGCGCCAACGACAGGAGCGCCTCGCGCTCGGACTTGTCATTGACCCCATACAACGTCAGGAGATCGGCCACATCCCGCTCCTTGAACCCGACCCGGCCGAGCTCCATCCGACTGATCTTGGACTCGGATGCCCGGATCTCCCATCCGGCGGCTTCGCGGGTCACGCCATTGGCCTCGCGAAGCTTGCGCAGCTGTGAACCAAGCAGCATCCGCAGAACTGTCGGCCCGCCAACGCTGGCCTCCGGCCCTGTCGTCACGCTGCCCTCCCTGCTTCATCGCTGCCGGGGGTAAGCATGCCATGACCGTATGACGAGGAGGATCCCCGTTTCGTTCATCATTGGCGCAGGGGACGCAAAGGGGCTGGCCGGTGGCACCGACCACCCCCTACCGTCGGGCTTTGCCCTCCCTCAGCTCAGGAGGTGGTCAAAGTCCCCGTCTCGGGCGCCCAGGATGAACGCGGCTATCTCTTCCGTGGTGTAGATCAGTGCGGGCCCCTCAGGGTCTCGCGAGTTGCGGACGGCGATCCCCGCTCCGCCGGGCAGTTCGGCCACCTCGACGCAGTTTCCGCTGGGGTTGCTGCGGCGGCTCTTCTGCCACGCGACCACCGGCAGCTGGCCGGCGGGCGTGCCGTTGACAATCTGGCTCATCGACGTCTTTCTCATGGGCCTGCGTACGGGCTTGGGGCACGGACGCCAGGGTTGGATCAGATCATCTGCACGTGCATCAGCCCTTGCGTCTGCAAGGGCCAGCTAGCATGATAACTCTGTGCTACTAGTGCAAGGTCGTTCACGTTTTGTGACGGAAACGCGGGCCAATGGCGGCCCGCGGGGCACCCCCTCTGTCCCCACAGCCATCACGAAGCCAAAACCACCTGCTGGGAGTAGAGCATGGCAGCCCCAACTTTCGACCCAACCCAGCGCGACCCTAAGGCCGTGGCGCCTACGGACAGTTACAGTCCGTCAGACCGTGTGTGGGTCTACCGTGGCGGCGACTGGCGTGCCGGCGTCGTCGAGACGGTCTCCCCCAGGGCCGCGACGGTGACCTACCGGCCGAGCAGTGCCCGCGGCACCGGCGTCGACACGCTGACCGCGTCGTACATGGTTCCCCGCGCGGACGTGGACCCGCTTCTCGATCGCGCACCACAACGCCGCTGACGTCCTTGTTCGGTCCTGACCCCCGACAGGATCGGACAAGGCAGGCACTCGTTACCGCGCACTAACGCGATTGAAACAGATCGTTGCGAATGTTTCCTCTCTGATCTTGAGGTCCTTCGATGTAAGGGCCTCCGGTCGAGAGGAGACATGGTGGCGACACCACAAACCCGCCGGCAGTTCCTCCAAGCGGTCGGAGTGACCGGCGGAGCGGGCGTCCTCTACAGCACGATGGGGGCGCTCGGCCTGGCGCCGGCCGCGCAGGCGGCGCCGCCGTTCCGCGCGCCGCGCGAGTCGGACTTCACGCTGAGCGGCCGCTCGCACAAGTCGGTGCTTATCCTCGGCGCCGGCATCGCGGGCCTGGCGACGGCGTACGAGCTGCGCAAGGCCGGCTACAAGGTACGCGTCCTGGAGGCGCGCAAGCGGCCCGGCGGTCGCAACTGGACGGTGCGCGGAGGCACCGTCGAGACCGACCTCGACGGCCACACCCAGCGCGCCGGCTACGCCAAGGGGCAGTACCTCAACGCGGGGCCGGCCCGCATCGCCCAGCACATGGTCACGCTGGACTACTGCCGCGAGCTCGGCGTGCCGATCGAGATGTTCGGCAACCAGAACGCGGACGGCTACTACTACAACGAGGGCGTGGGCGCGCTCTCCGGTACCCCGATCCGGCACCGAACCGCCAAGGCCGACGTCTACGGGTACGTCTCCGAACTGCTCGCCAAGGCCACCGACCAGGGCGCGCTGGACGGGCAGCTCACGCCCGACGACAAGGAACGGCTGCTCGCCTTCCTGCGCAACTTCGGCTCGATCGGCGGCCGGGCGGACGGCTGGAAGTACAGCGGCAGCACGCGGCGGGGGTATCTCGTGGACCCGGGTGCCGGCTTCGAGGCGGGCACGCCGAACCTGCCCCCGCACGCACTGTCCGATGTGCTCGCCAGCGGCGTGGGGCAGTACCTCTCGTTCGAGTTCGGCTGGGACCAGGCGATGCTGATGTTCCAGCCGGTGGGTGGCATGGACCGGATCGCGTACGCGCTGGAGGAGGCGGTCGGCGGCCACCACATCACGTACGGGGCGGAGGTGCGCTCGATCACCAACAAGGGCTCGGGCGTCGAGGTCGTCTACACCGGACCGGGCGGGCGGACCAGCCTCGCGTCGGCGGACTTCTGTGTGTGCACGATCCCGCCGCAGGTGCTCGTGAAGATCCCGTCCAACCTGACCCAGGCGGTCAAGGACGCGCTCGGGTACGCGCAGCCGAATAGCACCGGCAAGATCGGACTCCAGTACGGCCGGCGGTGGTGGGAGGAGGACGACAAGATCTACTCCGGAATCACCAACACAAACCTCGACCTCGGCACGATCTGGTACCCGTCGTACGGCTACCACGGCGCCAAGGGGATCGTCGTCGGCTACTACAACTTCGGTGGCAGCGCGGACCTGTACGCGTCGCTCACGCCCGCCCAGCGGCAGGCGCGGGCCATCGAGCAGGGCGTGAAGATCCACGGCGAGAAGTACCGCACCGAGCTGGAGACGGCCTTCTCGGTGGCGTGGCGGCGCACGAGGTACAGCGAGGGCGGCTGGGTTTCCTGGCCCTCCCGCACCACCGGCCACTATGGACGGCTGCTGGAGCCGGACGGCAACGTCTACTTCGCCGGCGACCACCTCAGCTACTACATCGCCTGGCAGGCCGGCGCCTTCGAGTCGGCCCGCAAGGTGGTCACCGACCTGCACGCCCGCGTGCTGTCGACCTAGGGGTTCTATTAGAGATTGGGCTACCGCGATGTCCGCGGTAGTCCAGACCGCTGCTCCCGCGGCCTCACCCTCCGCGTTCACACGACCAAACAGCGCCGAGCGCGGTGGGCCTAGGCGTTGTTTGCGCGGGGCTCTCAAGCTGGGCGCACTGATGCGCCCAGCCCCTGGGCGCCGCGCGAGTTGGCTCCGGACGGGCCCGCACGCACGCGATAGCCGCCACCCGCTGGATCGATCACGACCACAGGCCCGCCCCCGGCGGGTCGGGGCGGCCTCGGCGACGGCGGTCGCCCCTCGATCGACGAGCGGCCTTGCCGTCCGTGTCGAGAAATTGCCTCTGGAGGGGCAATTTCTCGCCACGGACGCATCCGCAACCGTGCGCCGCGCCCTGATCAAGGGCCGGGCGGCCGGCCCCTACCCCCGCCACCGGCCGGACCGGCTGGGGTTGGGGTGTGAACCGCGGAGGGCGAGGCCGCGGGAGCGACGGTCCGGACCACAACGAACGTCGCGGTAGCCCAAATCTCTGAAATGGATCTGGAGAGCTTCTGGGGTCAAGGTGCGCGCCCTCCGCGTCCGCGACGATTTGCTCGGCTGACACGGTTTGCCTAGGACGGGTGACTGAGGCGCGTCAGGGGGATACGAGGTCGGCGGGTGCGGGGAGTTTGGCCATGCGCGTGGCCGCGGCTAGCGCGGACCGCGCGATCGCGTCGTCGGCCAGGAGCTTGGCGACCGTCGCGGCGTCCACCTCGGACGGTGGGCACCAGACGCCCAGGCCCAGCGCGGCGACCTGCCCCGCGTTGATGAACTGGTCGGCGCCGTGCGGGAGGACGAGCTGCGGGACGCCGGCGGCCAGGGCGGCCATTGTCGTGCCGGAGCCGCCGTGGTGGACCACCGCGGCGGCGCCGGTCAGCAGGTGGTGGAGCGGGACCCAGCCGACCGGGCGGACGTTGGGCGGCAGCGGGCCGAGCGGGGCCAGGTCGGAGTCGCCGCCCAGCGCCAGCACGAAGTCGGCGTCCACGTCGGGCGCGGCGGCCAGCATCCGGGACAGGCCGCCGACGCCCTGTAGGCGCGGCACGACGGTGCCGAGCGTGATGAGCACGCGCGGGCGCTCCGGCGGCTGCCACAGCCACTCCGGCAGCTCGCCGCCGGCGTTGTACGGCACGTACCGCATCGACAAGGCCGCGCCGGACGGGCCCAGCATCATCTCCGGCGGCGCGACGTGGATGACCGGCCGGTGGGCTGGGAGGGTGAGTGGGGTGCCCACCCGCTGGTACGCCTCCGCGAGGTGGGGCAGGAAGCGGGCGGCGAGGTCGTGCTCGCTCTGGAAGTTGAAGCCGTGCTCGACGGCGGGCACACCGAGCGCACTCGCCACCGCGAGCCCCGCGCCCTGAAGCCGGGAGTGCACCACGAGGTCGGGCCGCCAGCGCCGGGCCACGGCGGCGGTCGTCGCGGCCGTCACGGCGGAGATCTCGCCGAACGTGCGTAGCAGCAGCTCATGCACCTCGTGGCCGGCCTCGGCGATCCGCTGGCCGCGCTCGCTCATCCGGCGGGCCCGCTCGTCGGGAGGGCCGGTGGCGGTGCCGAAGATGGCCGCGATCGCGGTGGCCGGCGCGGTATCCACGACCGGCAGCCCGGCCCGCACCGCCGCCGCCACGCCCTCTGCCGCCGTCGCCACCAGCACCTCGTGGCCCGTCGCGCGCAGCGCCCAGGCCAGCGGGACGGTCGGGAAGAGGTGGCCGATCCCCGGAGACACCGCGAAGAGCACGCGCACCGGCCCTAGGCTAGCATTGACCGGCGCCGACCCCTGCGATCCCGCCTGACCGTCCATCATGGAGGATCTGTGGCCAAGCCGGGCGACATCCCGTTCACCGTCGACCTCCACATGCGACTGCTGCTCAGCCTCGACCGCGGGCACAGCGTGCAGCGGGCCGTCGCGGCCGCGGTGCGGCCGGGCGCGCGGGTGCTCGACGCCGGCACCGGGAGCGGTCTGCTGTCCTTTGTGGCCTTGGCCGCCGGCGCCGGTGAGGCCGTCGCGGTCGACCGCCACCACGTGGAGATGGCCCGCACGCTGGCCGCGCACAACGGGCTCACCGACCGGATGACGGTGGTCGAGGGCGACCTGTCCCGGCTGGAGTTGTCCGGCGTCGACCTGACCCGCCCCTTCGACCTGCTGCTCGCGTTCATCCACGTCAACAACCCGCTGGTCGACGAGGATCGCGCCCGGGTGGTGTACGAGGTACGCGACCGCTTCTGCGCCGCCGACTGCACGGTGCTGCCAGAGGCGGTGCGCTACCGGGCCGTGGGGTGCGACCGCCTCGACTGGGACCTGCCCACCGAGCTCGCCGACCTCGACGACGCGGCCGGCATCCTCCGCGGGGCGTATGGGCTGGACTTCCAGCCGCTTGTCGACGCGACCAAGCAGGGCGTGGCGCGGTCGGCGAGCCGGCCGGAGAGCGCGGTGCGTCCACAGTGGCGCTCCCCCACGACGATGGGTGCGCTCCGCTTCCCTCGCGCGGACGTGCGGGTGCTGACCGGGAGCCACGACTTCGCGACGTTCGACTACACCGGGCCGGCGTTCACCGGATTTCCGCCCGAGGTGCGGCTGACGATCGCCACACCTGGGCGGTTGAGCGGGGTGATCTGGACGCAGGAGCTGCTCTGCGGCGGCCAGTCGGTGTGGACCACGGAGTCGTACAGTCCACTTGCGACACCCCGCACGGTGGCCGCTGGCGACGAGGTCGTGCTCGCCACAGGGGATGAGTGGCGCGCGACGAACGTGCTTCACCAGTAGCCGATGTAGTCCTCGAGGAAGGCCGCGCCGTACGACGGGGAGGCGATGATCCGCTCCAGCCGGGCCATCTGCACCCGGTGCAGGAACGGCGCGGTCGGCGTGCCCAACCCCGGCGTGTTGACCAGGTCCATCATCCAGTGCACAAACTCCTGGATCCGCCAGATCCGGGCCAGCCGCGTCGCCGAGTAGGCGTCCAGCCGATCGTGGTCGTGCCGGATGAAGCGGTCCATCAGCCCAAGCGCGAGCTCCTCGGCGTCGGCCAGCGCCACGTTGAAGCCCTTGCCACCCACCGGCGGTAGGACGTGCGCCGCGTCCCCGGCCAGGAAGAGCGAGCCGTGCCGCATCGGCGCGCAGACCAGGCTGCGCATGCGCACCATGCCGGTGGAGAGGATCGGTCCTTCGTGGAGGGCCCACGGCTCGTCGAGCGCCAGCCGCAGCCGGATCTCCTTCCAGATCCGCTCCTCCGGCCAGTCTTCGGTGCTGTCGTCGCGCGCGCACTGGAGGTA
Source organism: Phytohabitans flavus (assembly GCF_011764545.1). Classification (GTDB taxonomy): domain Bacteria; phylum Actinomycetota; class Actinomycetes; order Mycobacteriales; family Micromonosporaceae; genus Phytohabitans; species Phytohabitans flavus. The sequence goes on from NZ_AP022870.1 coordinate 5,579,908, forward strand.
GAAGCGGCTCACCTCGGGGGTACGGCGCACGTGCACGCAGGAGCCGGACTCGTGGATGGAGTTGATGACGCAGTCGCTGGAGGGCGGCGCATGGGCGAGCACGGCCAGCCACGCGTACTCGTACTGGTGCTCGTAGGTCTGTAGCGCGCCGGCTGGCACGGTGCGGCGGGCGACGCCGTACTCTCCGTCGGCGCCGACCACGACCTCGCACTCGATCACGTCGGAGCCACCGGAGGGGCTTTCCACCTCGATCCGGGGGCGGTCGCCCTCGATACCGGTGATCACCCGTGCCGGGGTCTCGAAGCGGAGGTCGCCGCCGTCGCTCAGGTACGCGTCGACAAGGTCGCGCACAAGGAACTGCTGCGGGTAGATGTAGTGGCTGCGCCCCTGCGCGATCGGGTCGTACCGCAGCGGGTAACGGCGCCCGCCCATCCGGAACTCGATCTTGTTTTCCACCTGGCCGGTGGCGAGCAGCCCGCCGGCCAGGTCGTGGCGGCGCAGCAGGTCGACCACGCGGTGCTCGACGGTGCCGCCGCGGGAACGCTGCTCCACGTACGCCCGGTCGCGGTGCTCGACCACGACGCAGTCGACCCCGGCCCGGCGCAGCAGCGTGGCGACGAGCATCCCGGCGGGTCCCGCACCGACGATGCCGACCTGTGTGGCTGTCATCAGCCCTCGCTCCGTTCCGTAGAGACTGCCGGGGTGGCCCCGAGATACGACGCCGGCACGGCCGCGCGGGCCGCTGTGCCCTCGGGGGTCAGTGCGAATAGGCGCGCTCGCATCAGCTGCCGGAGCGCGGTGAGCCCGGCCTGGGTGGAGCGGCCCCGGGAGGCGGCCGCCATCCGGAGGCTGGGCAGCACCTCGCCGCCGAAGCGGGCGCAGATGAACTTGTGCGCCTCGTACGCCGTGACGGTCGCCTCGACGAACTGCTCGAACGCCTCGCCCGCCGGCCCTTCCCCGTGTGCCGCCGCGGTCGCCCGCAGCCGCGCGAAGAGGCGGATCAGGTGGGCGTGGTCGCGGGTCTGTAGCCCGCTGAAGCCTTCGCGCACGCTGGGTGGGCTCATCGCCGGCCGGATGCGCGCCTCGTAGTCGACCGGGCCGAAGTCGGCGGCGAACTTGATAGCCGCCGCGGAGCTGCGCATGAACGCGGCCGCCACCCGTACCGCCGCGTCCGCGTCGGCAGCTGCCTCGTCGTCGTCCGGGTCGCCGCCGGCCGCGCTCGCCTCCAGGTAGCAGTTGAGGCCGACGATCACGCCTTGGAGCAGCGCGAAGAAGAGCTGGTGGCCGACGAGCCACCGCCGCTCCGGGTCGTAGCCGGCCGGGGTGTGCCGCGGCGCGCGGCGCAGGACGACCGGCACGCCCTCCTTGAGACGGTCGCCCGCCGCGTACCGCAGGAGCGCGTCGAGCCCGGCGAACATCTCCTGCCACTCCACCGGGTCCAGAATCGTAACGCCCATGGCCAGGCCGTTTTCGTGTGCCCAAGAATGTGCTTGAAGCAAACCCCGCACAAACACGAAGGCTGACCTTTGTTTCACCCGGGTGACCTGGAAATAACGGTCATGCTCCACGTGCTCGACGTCGTCATCTTCGGTCGCCACAATGTCCGACCACTCTCCATCCCATAGACCAGGATCGAAGAGCGCTTCAATTACTCCAGAGTACGCCAGATCGCGTGTCACGTCCGCGACCTGGGCTCTTGTCGTCGGCAACAGCGCGGGATAAGGCAAGCGCAATAGGCCACCAGGCACGGCGTCCCCGCCCTTCGGAGAAGGTTTCAGGCGACGAGAAATGGACAGCGCAGGCCAAACTCAAATCGCATTTGACAGCGCCGCTGCAGTCCCTCAAGATTCTCGGTTAGCACCTTACCGCTGTCAATCCCTCGCGCCGATCTTCTACGTATTCGCAGGTGGCGGCCGTGCACCATCATTTATCAAGTGTGGGGCTGCCGAGATTGGGTATGCGAATGGACATGACCACACAACCCGGGCAGCCCCCTGGCCGGCGGGGGACGATCGGACGGCCGTACAGCGCGCTCAACACGCGGCTCATCCTCGCCTCGATCGGCCTCGTGATCATGGTCGCGTTCGCGGTGCTGCTCGCGCTCGCCGACCAGCCCGTGCTGGCGGCCATCGCGGCCGCGCTCGCGGTGGTCGCCGTGATCGACATCCTGGTCGTCATCCGCCGCATCCGGATCCGCCACCGCGAAGACCCCAACCGCCGCTACTCCGTCTTCGAGTGACTGACGACCTAGTCTTGCGCCGTGCGGATGCGAGTCGCTGGGTTTCACGAAGCGGCACGAGACGTACGGCTACCGCCGACCTGCCTGAGCCGTCCGGCGAGATAGCGGCGCTCCGCTTCGGTCGGGGCCAGCGACAGCGCCTCCACGTAGGCCGCCTCGGCCTCGCTCTCCCGGCCGAGGCGACGCAGCAGGTCGGCCCGGGTCGCGGGCAGCAGGTGGTACCCGCGCAGCGACTCGGCCACCGCCTCCACCAGCGCCAACCCGGCCGCCGGCCCGTCCGCCTCGGCCACCGCGACCGCCCGGTTGAGCTCCACGACCGGCGACGGCAGGTACTGGCGCAGCAGGCCGTAGAGACCCGCGATCTCGGTCCAGTCGGTTTCCTCGGCGGTGCGGGCGGTCGCGTGGCAGGCGGCGACCGCGGCCTGGATCTGGTACGGCCCGGGCTGGCCCCTGCGCAGTGCCGACTCGAGCAGCGCCACGCCCTCGTCCACGAGCGCCCGATCCCACCGCGAACGGTCCTGGTCCGCGAGCGTCACCAGGTCCCCGGCGGCGTCGACCCGGGTGGCGCGGCGGGCGTCGTGCAGCAGCATCAGCGCGAGCAGCCCCACCGCCTCCGGCTCGTCCGGCATCATGCCGACAAGCCACCGAGCCAGCCGGATCGCCTCCGCGCAAAGGGCGGAACGGACGAGATCGGCGCCCCCGCTGGCCGCGTACCCCTCGTTGAAAAGCAGGTAGAGCACGGCCAGCACCGACGGCACCCGCTCGGGCAGGAGGTGGTCGGGCGGCACGCGGTACGGGATGCCGGCGTTGCGGATCTTTTGCTTGGCCCGCACCAGCCGCTTGGCCATCGTCGCCTCCGGCACGAGGAACGCGCGACCGATCTCCCCTGTCGTGAGGCCGGCGAGCGTACGCAGCGTGAGGGCAACCCGCGCCTCCATCGGCAGCGCCGGGTGGCAGCACGTGAAGATCAGGCGGAGCCGTTCGTCGGGAAAGCCGGTGGGCTCGTCGGGGTAGGCCAGCATCGCCACCTCCTGAAGCTTGGCCGCCTCGTTCGCCATCCGCCGCAGCCGGTCCAGCGCCCGGTTACGCGCCGTGGTCGTGAGCCACGCGCCGGGACGACGCGGGACACCGTCGCGCGGCCACCGCTCCAGCGCCGCCGCGAACGCCTCCTGCGCGCACTCCTCGGCCAGATCCCAGTCACCTGTCATCCGGATGAGAGTCGCCACGACGCTCCCCCACTCCCGGCGGAACGCCGCGGCGACCTCAGCCGCCACCCCAGCGGCCATCAATCCCAGAAGGGCCGAACCTCGATGGCGCCGTACTTCGCCACCGGGTGCTTGGACGCCACCTCGATGGCCTCGTCGAGGTCGGCGCACTCGATGATGTCGTAGCCCGCGATCTGCTCCTTGGTCTCCGCGAACGGCCCGTCGAGCAGCAGCACTTCCCCGTCACGTACCCGCACGGTGGTCGCGTCGCTGGTCGCCCGGAGACGGTTGCCCTGGACGCGCACCCCACGCCCGTCCATCTCCGCGACCCACTTGATCGCCGCCTCGGTGACCGCGTTGCCGGCCTCCTCACCAAGCTCCACCGACTCGTCGGCGGTCACCAGCATCATGTACCGCATGCGTCCTCCCTCGTCCTTGCCTTAGGACTCCGTCGTTTGCCATACGACGAACGGCACCCCGCCGAGAGGACCACCTCCGCGGACCAATTTCACGATCAAGACATGAGCTACCGCGATGTCCGCGGTGGTCCGGACCGCTGCTCCCGCGGCCTCACCCTCCGCGCTCCACAACCCCACAGGCCAGCACGGCCGAAGGTGCGGCTTCTTGCGGCGTCGAAGATCCAGACAGAAACCGCATCATCCGCCGAGCGGGAAGGCAGCCCTCCGCTCCCAACGACCTTCCTTATTAAGAGCGAACCAATACACCTCGTCGGCCTTTGCCTTGAGCGGCAGCTCGCGGGCAAGCGCGGCCTCGACTGGACGCAGCTCCGCCTGATCGGCTTGGCCGATCGTCAGGTGCGGCACGACGTCATCGAACGCGCCGCCGTACCTCGGCGCCTCCGGCCAGAGTGCCGCGCTCCGGTCCGACAGATCGCGCAGCTGGTGCTCGGGCTCGGGTGCCAGGTAGAGCACCGTCTCGCCGAACCAGTGCAGCTCGTTGAACGTCACCTCGAACGGCTCGACGCTCGCGGCCAGATCTCGCACCTTCGTCAACGCGGCGTCATCGACCGTCGCGGCCGGTATCCACGGAAAGTGGATCGTCACGTGCGCGGGCACGCCGATGGCAGCCCGGGGGTCGTGCCTATGTCGGTGGGCACCAACGGCGTACTCGACATCGGGGAACGGCACGACCAAACCACTGTCAGGAATCATGGCGGCATTGTCCGCTGCGTGGCAGCTCGACCGCGAACGGGTTTGACGCAAACTCGCGCACAAGCCTTGAGTCGCTTGCTAGGCGCCCCACAAACTCGGAGACGCCTGACAACTGCGGAAGGAAGGTCATCATGGCACTCCGGTTCCTGGGGAAGGACCCTGGCTCACCGAGCGGCGGATCACCAACGCTGTACTACGACGAGAGCGACGACACATACGTCGTCCAAGGCTGGAAGGTCACGGATCCCGAGCTGCTGGCCCAGATGGACATCCCCGATCATGAGACGGTGGTCCGGATCCCGCGACGCATGACCCAGTTCTTTTCGGAGGTCAACGGTGGCTGACTTCAACGGCACGATCGAGGAACTGCTCGCGGCGTGCCAGCGAAGCGCCCTACACCTGGAGATACGGGACAGCTACGCACTCGATGATCCGGTGTTCATCGACTGGCAGGCGGGCCAGGCGATCGACCCGGCCGAGCGCTGGCGTGAGTGGTTCGACGTGGTGTCGGCGACTACGGCACGCGGGGTCCAGATCAAGCGCGCCCGAGTCGTCTCGGAGCCGATCAGCGAGTACATCCGTTACGAGTACGACGTAACCGATGGTCTGAACATCGCGTCGGGCGAAGAGATCCGCTGGCTCCCGCGCCGGAGAGCATCCGACATCGCGTTGCCTGGCAACGACTTCTGGCTCTTCGACGACGACCTACTTCTCTTCAATCACGTCGACGGCAACGGCGGATGGCTCGGCGTGGAGCACTCCACCGACCCCTCGGCCGTCAAACTCTGCGCCTCGGCGTTCGAAGCGGTGTGGGAACGGGCCATCCCGCACGCGGACTACCACCCCACGTGACGGCAAGCGGCCATACTCGATCAGTGGCATCTCCGTCTTCCAGCGCACAACAGGTGCTCGAAGCGCTCGGCACCCGACTACGCGAGATCCGCACAGAGGCGGGACTGACCGGACGTGACCTCGGCCGGCTGGCAGGTTGGCACTCCTCGAAGGTCAGCCGGATCGAACACGCCCGGCAAGCTCCATCCGCCGATGACATCACCGCATGGTGTGAGCACAGCGGGACCGAAGACCAGGCGGCCGACCTGATCGCCACGCTACGTGCTGCCGAAGGCATGTTCGTGCAGTGGCAGCGGATGGAGCGCACAGGACTACGGGTCGCGCAGGAATCGGTCGTGCCACTGTGGGAGAGGACCCGCCGGTTCCGCATCTACTCATCGTGGCTGATCCCTGGCCCATTGCAGACACCCGCGTACATCCGGGCGCTACTTCATGCGATCCGGGTTCGCCGCGGCCTCCCCGATGACGTCGAGGCGTCAGTACGGGTCCGCGTCGACAAGCAGCATGTCATTCACGAGGGAGGCCATCGCTTCGCCGTGGTTTTGGAGGAAGGCACGCTGCGCTACCGCATCGGCGATACCGACACGATGGCGGGCCAGCTCGGCCACCTGCTCGCGATGGCGGCGTTGCCCTCCGTGAGCCTGGGCATCGTCCCACTCGACGTGGACCGCTCCGCGCTCTGGCCGTTGGAAGGCTTCTTTCTCTACGACGACGAACAGGTCAACGTGGAGTTGGTCTCGGGCCATCTGACGGTGACACAACCCCGCGAGATCGCCATGTATGCCGACGCGTTCGCGCAGCTCGCAGACCTCGCCGTCTACGGCGCAGCCGCCCGCACTTTGATAACGGCGGCCATTCGCGCACTTGACAACTGAGCAATCGCAAACTCGCGCACATCCATTGAGCTGCGCTCGGCGCCGTACCTAGCGTCCTCTCCTAAGCGCTCAGCGCGGGAGGTGATTGGTGTGGTCCAGGTCGTGATGGCCGCGGTTGCGTTGGTGGTGGGCTTTCTCGGGGGTCTGTTGGTGTTCAAGCGGTCAAATCGTTGGTGCCCCGTCTGTGGCTATCCGCTCGCCTGCACGAATTGCCACCGCACTCGTGCATCTCGCGCTGACGTGCTCGGTGATGGTCCGACGCGCCGGGCCGCCTGATGCCCGGCTGCAACAAGGAGGTTCGGCGGTGCCAACCAAACGAGAGCAGTTCATGTACTCGGTCCGCGCACGGTATCTGGGTGAGCGGATGCGGGGCCTGCGTGAGGAGCGTGGGCAGACGTTGAAGTACATCGCTGCCTACCTCGGGGTGGAGTTCTCCACCCTGGCGCGGTACGAGCGGGCGGAGTGGCCGTTCCGCGTCGACCATGTGATCGCGCTACTGGACGTATACGGGGTGTTTGAGGAACGCCAGCGCGAGGAGCTGGTCGCCTTGGCGCGTAACGCATGGCGGGTGTGCGCGTGGGAGGTGGCAGGGGTCAAGGACGCAGTCACGGCGGGGGCTAACGAGCAGCCGATCATCGACCAGTGGTGGATCCAGTCCAAGGCAGAGGAACTGTGCGTGTACGCCCCGGTCCTGCCGCCGCCGCTGCTTCAGGCCAGGGACTACGCCGAGACCCTGATCCGGTTCCGCGACCCGCAGATGCCGATGATGAAGGTCGAGGCAAAGGTCCGCGAGCTGATAGACCGGCAGCAGGTGTTGGACGACCGCCCACCGATCCGGCTGACGGTAATCCTGGAGGAAGCGGCGCTTTCCCGTCGCGCGGCGGGGCCTGCCGTGACTCTGGCGCAGTGGGAACACCTGGTCCGCGCGGTCGAGCGGCCACACGTCAACGTCCTCGTCCTGCCCACCAACGCCACCCTGCACCACGGCATCGACGGCGGATTTACCCTCTGCCGGATGCACCCGCCGTACCCGCCGGTGGCGCTGCTGGACCAGCTGACCGGCCGCGCCGCAATCGAGGCCGATGCGGCCGAGCAGTACAGCGTCGCCTTCGACAAACTGAAGGAGGCCGCGCTCAACCCGACCCACTCGATCGGTCTGATCCAGCAGGAAATCAACGACCTCGGCACGCAACGACCAACGTCGACCGGTCGTGAAGGGGTGGCCGCATGACGATCCCGTTCGACTCCGATGCTGTCCGGGCCGCGGTCGCCGCCGCCGCTCATGCGGTAGCCGCAGAATGCGAACGTCTCGGCGTCATCATCACGGCCGAGCAGTGCGAGACGCTGACGGTCGCGGTGATCAGCCACTACCAGGCGTTCTCCGCGGGGGTCCGCTATGCCGACCGCAACTCGCGCACGGACCTAGGCGATCCCGGAGCCGGAGCCCCGAAGGAAGCGGCCCCGGTTCGGAGCGGGAGCGACGATGACGCCGTGCTGACCGGGCCCTGAGGGGCGGTTGCGAGCCTCGGTCTGCCTGCCGCGGCGGCGGGCGGATGGCGAGGAGGAAAGATCATGAGACTGCGTCACGCGGCCGCGGTGGTGTCCGCGGCGATCCTGGTGTCGCTGAGCCTCGGTGCGCCCGCGCGGGCCGAGGATCCGGACCCGTGCGCGCCGAGCTGGGTGGGAGTCACCCTGTTCGGCGGGGCGGGCTCGGACGTGATGGTCGGTGGACCGGGCAACGACACGTTCTTCGGGCTGGGCGGCGACGACCTGCTCATCGGCAACGGCGGCGACGACGTCCTGGTCGGCGGGGACGGGGACGACCAGATCCTCGGCGGCGACGGAAGCGACACGATCAGCGGCGGGGCGGCATGGACACGCTCTCCGGCAACCTGTGCGGCGACGACGTCTCCGGCGACGAGGGCAACGACTTCGCCCAGGGCAACGAGGGCCCGGACACCGTGCAGGGCAACGAAGGCGACGACGTACTCCAGGGCAACCAGGGTCGTGACCTGGTGCAGGGCGGCTACGGCGACGACGACGTCTTCGGCGGCGACGGCATGGACGACCTCTACGGCGGCCCGGGTGTCGACGACCTCGTCGGCGGCGCCGACCCCGACTTCGCGGACGGCGGGCTGGCCTTCGACACCACGTGCAGCGCCGAGGTCCTGGTGGCCTGCCCGTGAGAGGCACGCGCTCCCCGGGCCGCGAGGCCCGGGGAGCGGCCGAAATACGTCGCGTCGGCTACACGACAGGCCGAGGGTAACCGGCGCGTAGCGATCGATAGTGTTTGCGTGGCACCCGCGGGCTGTCTCCTTCTCGTCGCCGCCGCCGGATACGGCAAGACGACGGCGCTGGAGAGCGCGTGCGCCATCGTCCCCCCGTTTTCGGATCCGTCCACTCTCGACATCGGCGTGGACGACGTGTGCCGTCTCAGCGGGCCGGACCAGGTGCGGTTGGCGCACTGGGTGGCCGGCCTGGCCGCCGACGTGCGGGTCTCGCTGGCCGCGCGTCGCCCGCTGACGCCGGAGGCGCTGGCCGCATTCCCCGGCCCGGTCGCCGAGCGCGGCCCCGCCGACCTCGCACTCACCCCGGACCAGGTGCTCCGCACGCTCCGCGACGAGCACGGGGTGGGCGACGCCGACCTGGCCTACCTGGCGTATGAGCTCACGGCCGGCTGGCCGGCCCTCGTGCACCTGGCCGGCACAGCGCTCGACCGGCAGGGCGCGGGGCGGCACGACCTGCTGGCGGCGCTTTCTGAGCCGGGCACGGCGGGCGCGTCGTGGGTACGCGAACAGGTGCTCGCCGACCTGCCGGCGTCCGCCATGCGGCTGCTCGGCACGGTCATCGACCTGGGCCCGCTGTCGGAGCCGCTGTGCGCCGCACTGGGATCGTCCACTGAGGATGGTCCGGAGGAGACTGTCGAGACGCTGCGGTGGCTGGCCGCCACCGGCCTGCTCGTCCCGGAGCGGAGCCTCGGCGGCGGCACGCTGCGGGTCGTACCGGTGCTCCGCGCGGTGGTCGCGCATCAGAGCCCGGCAGCGCGGCGACTGGGCGGCGACGACGGTCGCCGGCTGAGGATCGAGGCCGCGGAGTGGTACCGGGACAACGGTCACCCGCTGGCCGCCGCGTGCGCCCTCGCGGCAGCGGGAGAGGACGGACCGGTCGCCACGCTGGTCGAGGCGCACGGCGACGAGATGCTTGCCGCGGGCGGCGGACCCGACGTCGCGCGGCTTGTGGACACACTTCCCGCTGGCCGCCGGTCTGCTCGGCTGCGCCTGGTGCGCGCCGACGCGCTGCGGATGGCCGGGGACGTGGCCGGCGCGACCAGGGCGTTCACGCCGCTGCTGGCGGAGGCGGATCGGGCCGGATGCTGGCCTGCCGCCCTGGCCTGGCGGGCGGCGATGCTGCACTATATGCGCGGCGACTACCGAGGCGCCCTCGACCTGCTCGACCGCGTGACCGGCGGACCAAGCGGGACGAGCGCTGACGACGTGCAGGTGCTGGCCTGCCGGGCGACCGTGCTCGTGGTGCTCGGCGAGACCGAGCGGGCGGCCACCACCGCCACGGAGGCACTCGCCGCGGCCGCGGTGGCCGGTGACGACCAGGCGTGGGCGGCGGCGCACCTGGCGGCCGCGCACATGGCCGTGGGCGTACGCCGCGACGAGCACCTGGCCCGCGCGCTCGCCGCCGCCGAGCGCGCCGGTGACGTGGTGCGCCAGGCCCGGGTGCTGGCCAACCAGGCGGACTGCCTCCTGCGCGACGCCCGCTACCCGCAGGCGCTGCGCGTGGCGGTCCAGGCGGTACGCGCGGCCGAGGTGGGCGGGCCGCCGGGGGTCCTGGTGACGGCGCTGCACAATGCGGGCGAGGCGCTGACCCGGCTGGGGCGGTACGACGAGGCGACCCTCCACTTCGAACGGTCCATCCAGGTCTCGCACCGCGCCGGTCTGTCCCGCACCGCACCGGGGCTGTACGGGATCGGCGAGGTCAACCGCCTCCTCGGGCGGCGGCAGCAGGCACGGATCGCGTTCGAGCAGGCGGCCGAGCTGTCCCGCGCGTACATGGAGCTCCAGATCCTGGTGCCGGCGCTTGTCGGGCTGGCCCGGCTGCTCGTGGACTGCGGCGAGCCGGACGCCGCCCGCGCCGCCGCCGGGGAGGCCACGAGCGCCGCGGACAACGGGGCGCGCTCGGGGCCGGGGTTCGCCGCCCAGGCGCACCTCGCGCACGGCTGGGTCTCGCTCACGGGTGGCGACACCGCCGCGGCCGAGCAGAGCGCGGGACGGGCGGTCGCGGCGGCGCGGGCGTGCCGGCAGGCGGACGTGCTCGCCGAGGCGCTCGAACTCGCCGCCGCCGTCAGTGGCGAGGCGGGACAGGCACGCGCGGCGCTCGCCGAGGCGGAGGCGATCTGGCGCCGGGCCGGTGCGGAGCCGGCCGCCGACCGCGTGCGCGTACTCCTGGGCAGGCTGCCGGGCGCGGACGGGCCGCAGCGGTGGGCGGCGCGGGAGGCGGCGAAACGCCTCGTGGCCCTCGGTGTCCCGGCCGTGGAGGGTGCGCCGTTGCTGCCGGCCGAGGCGGCACCGGTACGGGTAAGCGTGCTGGGGCGCTTCGAGGTGGTCGTGGGCGGGCAGCCCGTACCGCTGCCGGCGTGGCGTTCGCGGCAGGCGCGCACGTTGCTGAAGATTCTCATCGCCCGCCGCGGCCGGCCGGTGCCCCGGGGCGAGCTGTGTGAGCTGCTGTGGCCGGACGACGAGCCGTCGCGGACCGCGCACCGGCTCTCCGTACTCCTGTCGGCCGTTCGGAATGTGCTGGATCCCAGCCGGCAGCGGCCGGCGGACCACTACCTGCGCGCCGATCCCGCCGGGGTTTGCTTCGACATCGGGCGGGTGGCGCTGGACGCGGAGGATCTGCTGCGCGACGCCGCGCACGGGTTGCGCCTGGCCCGCGAGGGGCACGCCGAGCGGGCCCGGGAGATCCTCGCCGAGGTGGACGCGGCGTACCGAGGTGACGCGTTCGACGACGAGCCGTACGAGGGGTGGGCCGACGGGCTGCGCGAGGAGGCGCGGGCGGTATGGCTGCGCGCCCTGCGCGAGCTGGCCGAGCTGTGCCGCCAAGCCGGTGACCTCGACCAGGCGGCGACCACGCTGGTACGGCTGCTGGTGGCCGACCCGTACGACGAGCCGGCGCACCGCGGGCTCGTCGAGGCGTTGCGGGTGGCGGGGCGGCACGGCGAGGCGCAGCGGGCGTTCGAGCGGTGGGCGGGCGCGATGCGGTCGATTGACGCGCCGGTGCCCACCGCCGCGATACTGCGGCCTCGCGCGCCGGGGAGGACGCGCGAGGCCGCCGCGATCAGCATGGATCGGTCGCCAGCCAGTTGATCATGTAAATGATGTAGTAGGCGTCGGTCGACGGGTCGTTTGAGCACTCGTTGGAGCCCTGCCCGCCGTCGATCGTGTCGTTGCCCGGGCCACCCAGCATGACGTCGTCACCGAGGTTGCCGTGGAGGTCGTCGTTACCGTCCAGGCCGGCGATCTGGTCGTGGCCTTCGTTGCCTTTGAGAATGTCGTGGCAGGGCCCGCCGATCAGCAGGTCGTTGCCCGGGCCACCGATGATCGTGTCGTTACCCCCGCCCCCATCGACGACGTCGTCGCCGCCGTAGGCACGAATGAAGTCCGGTCCGCTGGTGCCGACCAGGTAGTCGGCCCCTTCAGTACCCTCAATGTAGAGACCAAAGTTGATGTCACAGACGTCCACCGCCGACGCGGGTGTGCCGACCGCCGAGGCCGTAGCCGCCGCGACCAGGCCGGCGACCACCCACAAGGCCGCCTTCGCCCGTACTCCCATGACGCTCCCCCTCTGAGCTGCCGATCGCCGGAAGGGCGACCGCGGGCAGCGTCGCACCCGGCCGTCATCGTGGCGTCATTGCCCAGCTCAGAGCCTGCCGCCCGGCGACCTAGAAAGAGATTTGGGCTACCGCGATGTCCGCGGTGGTCCAGACCGCTGCTCCCGCGGCCTCACCCTCCGCGCTTCACAACCCGCCCCCTGCCCGTGGTCATCCGAGCAGGCCACCGGCCCGCGGGCTCCGGAGTTGGTCGCCCTGACCGCGTGCCTTGAGACCTAGCGACCGGTGTCGCTGGGGGCGGCGAGGCGATCGGCCCCCGAAAAGGCCCCTTTGTGAAGACCTATGGTTGCCCTGGCAGCAATAAGTCTTCCCAAAGCCCGACGAGTCACCCTCGCTGTCGAGGGCCCTGATGATCGTTCGCGCAGAATCCGGGCAGAGCTTTCGAGGTCGGGGTCGGTCGAGGGCTGGAGGCCCCGGATTCGCGTTGACGGGACCGAACCTCCACGCCAAGACGCCGATCAAGGCCGATGGGCGTCGATTTCCTTGATCGATGCAAGCAGCAGAGTGTCGCGCTGCGATCGTGGCGAAAAATTACCCCGCCAGGGGCAATTCTTCGCCACGGACAAGCGGAGCACCCACCGATCAAGGGAAACAGGCGGTCAAAGATTCGCCAGCTCGATGCATCGCCCACCGAGTGGGCCACGGCCGCACCGCCGGCCAAGCCGGCCGGGAGGGTTGATCGTGAACCGCGGAGGGTGAGGCCGCGGGAGCAACGGTCTGGACCACCGCGGACATCGCGGTAGCTCGAATCTGCTCGTGGATTGATTTGCTCCACCATTGTGGACAGACCCAATGAGCTGGACGCCGAAGGTCAGGCGCCCTCGGGGCGGAGGCGGAGGCTGCGGGACTGGACGCGGGGCTCCGGCGCGGCGGCGGCTTCGGCGGCCAGCTCGGTGGCGAGCTCCAGGCCGGGCCCGGTCAGTCGGTAGAGGTGACGGGGTGGCCGGCCGGCCGCTGGGGTGGTCTCCCAGGTGGTCTCCAGCAGGCCACGGTCGGCGAGGCGGATGAGGATCGGGTACATCGAGCCGGCCTTGAGCCCCACCTGCTGGCACAGCTCGTAGCCGTAGCGCCAGGCGGACGGCTCCTCCGCGAGCGCCAGCAGCACCGCGACCGTCTGCGCCGACGGGCGCCGGGAACGCGTCATAGGCTAACTCTATATAGCTAGATTTGGACTGTCCACCCGACGGCGGCGATCACTGGCTAACGGGCGCCGTGGTAGAAGAGGTCGCCGAAGCCGATCGTGAAGGCCAGGACGCCGTACAGCGCGTGCTCGACCGAGACCGCCAGCAGCGAGCGGGTCTTCTGGTACCGCCGGGCGAAGAGCCAGCCGCCGGCGAGCGTGAGCAGCACCGACAGCACGTTCCCGAAGATCACGTGGGCGAAGCCGAACGCGGTGGCGCTCGCGGCCGCCGCCCAGGCGCCCGTGCCCAGCAGCGGCGCGTACCGGTGCAGCAGGAACGCACGGTAGATCAGCTCCTGCGGGTACACCGAGAGGAGCGGGTAGAAGACGGCCACGAAGGCCCAGATCAGCGGCTCCTCGCGGGGTAGGTCGAAGAGCTGCTCCGGCCGGGCCACCGCCAGCACCACGATGCCCACGACCGCGGCCAACGCCCAGCCAGCGAGGATCGCGGGCAGCGCCGCCGGTACCGCGGCCGCCCGGGTCAGGTCGCGCCGTTCGAACCCGGCCTGGCGGCGCAGGTAGACGTACGCGGCGACGCCGCCGACAAGCAGGAACGGGATCGGGCTGCCCGGGCTGCCGAACAGCGCGTACACACCCACGACGCCGAAGAACAGGGCCAGGAACTCGGCGGCCAGCCAAACCTTGGTGGCCGGCCGCGGTGGTGCGATGGCGGTCTCCTCCACGTCCGCAACGGTACGGCGGTAAGCGGGTCGCTACGCGGGCGGCCGGGTGAACGTCCGGGGTGATATGACCCATCGCGATGACTTTCCGCGCGCCGGACGGTCTCATCTGTATAGCCGTCCGGCGACTGGAGGCCTGGCATGAACGCGCCCGTGTTCGTGGTGGGCCCGTCAGCCTGCCGCGCGGACGTACCGGCGCTCTCCGAGCATCTCGCCGCGATCGTGCGGGACTCCCCGGCGGACGTGGTGATCTGCGACGTGCGGGAGATCACCAGCCCGGACGCGAGCACGATCGACGTACTGGCCCGGCTACAGCTGATGGCGCGGCGGCTGGGGTGCGGCATCCACCTCTACGGCGCGCATCCTCGGCTGCGCGGCCTGCTCGTGCTCACCGGCCTGAGCGAGGTGCTGCCGCTGCTGCCCGACCCGCCGCCCGAGGACGCTGGCGACGTCGCGGGCTCAGGCGGCCTCGTCGGGGTGGGACGGGAGGCGGAAGAGCGGGAAGACGCGCTCCACGTCGAGGAACGAGTTGATCCCGGTGATCTTGTTACCTGAGGTCTCCAGGACGATAAGCGCCCACGGCTCGTGCCGGCCGTCCGGGCCGCTCGGCCGGTACTGACCAAAGGCGGGCAGCCCGTTGGCCACGGTCGGGACGAGGCGCGAGCCGCGGCAGTGGGCGCCGGGGCCGAGCATCCACTGTCTTATCTCGTCGTGGCCGCGAAACCAGAGCGCGATCGGCGGCATCGAGACCGTGGCGTCCTCGTGCAGCAGCGCGGCGAGGGATGCCATGTCATACGCCTCGAACGCCTGCACGTAGCGGGAAAGCAGGTCGCTCTGGTCCTTGTCGAGCGGCTCAAGTCGGTCGCCGGTCAGGTCGGCCGACGCGATCGTCGCCCGGGCCCGCTGGAGCGCGCTGTTGACCGAGGCGACGGTGAGGCCGAGCAGCTCGGCGGTCTCCTGCGCGGACCAGGCGAGCACCTCGCGCAGGATCAGCACAGCGCGCTGCTTGGGCGGCAGGTGCTGGAGCGCGGCGACGAACGCCAGGCGGATCGAGTCGCGGGCCACAGCCACCTCGGCCGGGTCGCTGCGGTCGGGCACCACGCGGCTGTCCGGCACCGGCCCGACCCAGACCTGCTCGGGGAGCGGCACGACCTCGGTGACCTCGCGGGCCTTGGCGGACGGGCCGAGCTCCATCGGCCGGGCCCGGCGCTGGGCACTGCCGAGCATGTCGAGGCAGACGTTGGTGGCGATGCGATACAGCCAGGACCGGAGGGCCGCGCGCCCCTCGAACTTGTCAAACGCCTTCCAGGCGCGCACCATCGTCTCCTGCACCGCGTCCTCGGCCTCGAACGCCGAGCCGAGCATCCGGTAGCAGTAGCCATTGAGCTCGATGCGGAACTCCTCCAGGCGCAGCTCGACGTCCACCACGCTCGTGCACCCCCATTGGCCTCGTTGATCCGAACCTACCCGAGCCCTCTGACAAAGCTGTTTCCCCAGCGCAGCGGCGTACGGCGCACGTGCCGCACCGCCTGACAAGGACAAGGGCCCGCTCGTGATCGAGCGGGCCCAGGTCGAGCCGCGGACAGCAGATCAGGCGGTGATGCTGGGCAGCAGCTCCTCCGTAAACCGCCACAACAGCGACGAGTCATGCGTGTGGAACGCGGCACCGGTGTAGAACGTGCGGTTTCGCCCCTGTAGCCCGTACAGCCGCCGGTAGAAGCCACCCGCGATGTCACCGGGGCGGACCACCAGCTCGAACGGGTTGTGCGCCTTGAAAATCTCCAGTCGGTCCAGCTCGACCGGGTACGAGCCGGCCGTGCGCAGCCGCCGGATGTCCGCGACGATCGCGGCCCGCACCGCCTGGTTGCTCATCGGGCCCTCGCTGCCGTACTTGACGCCCCACAGGTTGGGCACGCCGGTCACGGTGAGGCCGTACCAGCCAGGCAGCGGCGCGAGGTTGTACGGGGTGTCCGCACCGACGTTGACCAGCGAGACGCCAGTGGGCATCCCGGAAAGACGGGCCACGGCCGTCCAGTACCGGTGGTGGCGGAAGCGACCGAAGATGGCCCGCTCGGTGGCGTCCAGGTCGAAACCGTCGAAAGTGGACAGCAACGGCGGTGCGGTGACGAGCAGCTTGCGGCAGCGGATCACGCGCGGGCCGGTCGGTGTGTCCACCCGCACCTGGATGCCGCGCGGGCCCCGGTGCACATTTGTCACGCTCGCGTTGAGCAGCGCGTCCCCGCCGAGGAACGTGGTGGCCTGCTCGTACAGCTCGCTGTTGTTACGCCGCTGGGTGATGAGCAGCGAGCCGGTGAGCACGCTGTTCATGACGCTGAGGCTGACGTTCTTGAGCACGTAGATCGCCGGGATCCGGAGGATGTCGCCGAGACCCTGCGCGTACCCGTTGAGCAGCTGGACGATCGACTCCAGCCCGTGCTGGACCGCGAACTCACCGAACGGCAGCAACAGCTCGGCCGGTACCGGATCGG
The DNA here is from genome assembly GCF_011764545.1 of Phytohabitans flavus. Classification (GTDB taxonomy): domain Bacteria; phylum Actinomycetota; class Actinomycetes; order Mycobacteriales; family Micromonosporaceae; genus Phytohabitans; species Phytohabitans flavus. The sequence continues at coordinate 5,596,499 of NZ_AP022870.1, forward strand.
GCAGCTCGAAGCCCTGGTCGAGGTACGGATACTGCTGTAGCAGCGCGATGTACGCGGGCAGCGCGGCGGGCGGCGGCGGCGCGTAACCGGGCACGACCTGGCCGGTACGGAAGTCGACGTAGTGGTTCGTCGTACCGCCCTGACCGGTGTACCGGACCAGCGGCACCCCGAAGCGGCCGAAGAAGTCCCGGACCAGCGGCATGTCGTGATAGATGAGCACGCCGATGTCAGTGGTGCCGCCGGTCACCGGGTCGTGGTACGTCTCGGTGTGCCCGCCGAGCCGCCCGGCCCGCTCCACCACCGCCACGCTGTGGCCGAGGTCGCGGAGGCGGACCGCGGCGTACGTGCCGCTCGCGCCACCGCCGATCACGCAGACGTCGCGGCGGATGACGCCGCTCGCTTCTTCGCCCGACGCTGACGCCGCCGAGCCAGGGGTCAATGCGGCGGCAGCCGCGGCCACACCGGTGCCGCCGAGAATTCGCAACGCATCCTTGCGGGTGACACCCATTCGGGTTCCTCTCTACATTGGACGGATCGCGACCAAGATCCAGAACATGATATTTCCTCGGACTCACACCGGGGATCGGCGTTAAGGTGGCGGCGTGGGTGATCTCCGGGTGCTCTTCATCGGCGGTAGCGGCATCATCAGCTCCGCCTCGTCTCGCCTCGCCGTCGCGAGCGGCATCGACCTGTACATCCTCAATCGCGGGACCACGATCCACCGCCCGCTGCCGCCGGAGGCGACGCTGCTCCGCGCGGACGTGCGCGACCCCGACTCGATGGCCGCCGCGCTGGGTGACCTCGACTTCGACGCGGTGGTCAACTGGGTGGCGTTCACGCCCGAGCACATCAGGACCGACCTGACCGCGTTCGCCGGCCGCACGAAGCAGTACGTCTTCATCAGCTCGGCCTCCGCCTACCAGACCCCGCCGGCCCGGCTGCCGGTCGTGGAGTCGACGCCGCTGCGCAACCCGTTCTGGCAGTACTCCCGCGACAAGATCGCGTGCGAAGACCTGCTGGTCGCCGCGTACCGGGACACCGGATTCCCGGCCACGATCGTGCGCCCCTCGCACACGTACGACCGCACGCTCATCCCGTTCGACGGCGGGTGGACGGTCGTCGAGCGGATGCGGCAGGGCAAGCCGATCGTCGTGCACGGCGACGGCACCTCGCTGTGGACGCTCACCCATCACGAGGACTTCGCGCGCGGGTTCGTGCCGCTGCTCGGCCACCCTCGGGCGATCGGCGAGGCGGTGCACATCACCTCGGACGACGTCCTGACGTGGGACCAGATCGCCCATGAGCTGGCCTCGGCGGCCGGCGTGCAGCCGCGGATCGTGCACGTGCCCTCCGACGCCATCGCGGCGGAGGACCCGGAGTGGGGCGCGGGCCTGCTCGGCGACAAGTCGCACTCGATGGTCTTCGACAATGCCAAGCTCCGCGCGCTGGTGCCGGGCTTCGTGGCGACGATCCCGTTCCATCAGGGCGCCCGCGAGATCGTGGCCTGGCACGACGAGGACCCGGCCCGCCGCCGGGTCGACCCCCGCTTCGACGCGGCCATGGACAAGCTCGTCGCCGCGTACTCCAGGTGAACCTGTGGGAGTACGCGAGCCTCGACGCGGTCGGCCTGCGCGACCTGATCCGGTCCGGCGAGGTGACCGCCGCCGAGGTCGAGGAGGTGGCCCGCGAAGCCCTGGAGGTCGCCAACGCCGAGCTCAACGCACTGACCCTCCCGCTCTTCACGCCAGCGCTGGAGCATGACGCGGACGGCCCGCTCGCCGGCGTGCCGTTCCTCGTCAAGGACAGTGGGCCGTTCGCCCGGGGTGTGCCGTTCACGCTGGGCAGCCGGAGCATCCGCGGCGCCACCGCGATGGTCGACCACGACCTGATGACCCGCTTCCGCGCCGCCGGGCTTGTCACGCTCGGCCAGACCACCGCGCCTGAGCTGGGACTCAGCTACGCCACCGAGTCACGGCTGCACGGCGCCACCCGAAACCCCTGGGATCTCGCACGCGGCGCCGGCGGGTCGAGCGGCGGGTCGGCCGCGCTGGTGGCGGCCGGGGCGGTGCCGCTGGCCCACGGCAACGACGGCGGCGGCTCGATCCGGATCCCGGCCGCCTGCTGCGGCCTTGTCGGACTCAAGCCCAGCCGCGGCCGTACCCCTCCGGCCCGGCCGCCGGCGAGGTCGGCTTCGGGCTGATCGTGGAATTCGGACTGGCCCGTACCGTGCGGGACGCCGCCCACCTGCTCGACGCGGTAAGCGCACCGGCGGTCGCCGACAAATACTTCGCGCCGCCGCCGGCCGGCCCGTACGCCGAGGAGGTCGGTGCCGCCCCGGGCCGCCTGCGGGTCGCGATGACCACGGCCGCCTGGTCCGGCGTACCCGTGGACCCGCAGGTCGCGGGCGTCGCCGAGACCGCCGGCAAGGTGCTGGAGCTGCTCGGCCACGAGGTCACCGAGGCGAGCCCGGCCATCGACGCGGAGGCGGTGGTCGAGGCCGCGATGCTCGGCCTGTACGGCACCGGCGGCGCCATGCTGCGCGCACCCCGCCGCCCCGATCCCGCGCTGATGGAGGCGTTGTCCCGGCGGGTGCTGGCCGAGACCGAGGCGGCGACCGCGCTGGACCTGCTGGCCGCGGTCGACGCCCAGCACCGGGTCACCCGCCCGGTCGGCCTCTTCCTCAACCGGTACGACCTGCTGCTCACGCCGACGCTCGGGCAGCTTCCGGCACCGCATGGCACGCTCGACTACGACGACCCGGACCACACGGCGCGCTCGTGGCTGCGGCGCATCTTCGAGTACGGCCCGTTCACCGCCGCCTTCAACATCTCCGGCCACCCGGCGATCAGCCTGCCGATCGGCCAGAGCCGGGAGGGCCTGCCGATCGGTGTGCAGCTCGTGGCCGGATACGGCCGGGAGGACCTGCTCATCCGCGTCGCCGCCCAGCTCGAGGAGACGGTCCCCTGGCACACCCGCCTGCCGCCCTTCCACGTCGCACGCTGAGGCGGCGATCCCGCCTGCCGCATTTCCACGTCGCGCGCTGAGGCGGCGAGGTCGAAAACGGTGGGCCAGCTTCTACGTCCCAGGTGAGAGCACATCCCAATACACCTGGAGGACGACATGAACACCCTGCTCACCGGACTCGCGATGGGTGAGTCGCCGCGCTGGCACGACGGGCGGCTGTGGCTGTCCGACATGGGAGCCAGCGAGGTGGTTCGCGCGGACCTCGACGGCAAGAGCGAGATCGTCGCGACAGTACCGGGAATGCCAATGGGGCTCGGCTGGCTCCCCGACGGGCGCTTCCTCGTCGTCTCGTCGCAGGACGGCAAGCTGCTGCGCCAGGAGCCGGACGGGTCGATGGTGACCCACGCCGACCTGTCGCCGCTGTCCCGGTTCCCGTGGAGCGACATGGTCGTCGACGGGCGCGGCAACGCGTACATCGGCAACATCGGCTTCGACTTCGGCGAGGGAGAGCCGGCGCCGGGGACCCTCGCGCTTGTCACACCGGACGGGGTCGTACGGGAGGTGGCCGGCGACTTCGAGTTTCCGAACGGGCTGGCCGTAACGCCGGACAACGGCACGCTGATCGTCGCCGAGTCGTACGGCAACCGGCTCACCGCGTTCGACATCCTGCCCGACGGCGGGCTCGCCAACCGGCGGGTCTGGGCCGACCTGCCGGATGGCTTCCCGGACGGCATCTGCCTCGACGCGGACGGTGCGGTCTGGTATGCGGACGTGCCCGGCCAGCGCTGCGTACGGGTGCGCGAAGGCGGCGAGGTGCTCCAGACGGTGGGCTTCGACCAGGGCGCCTTCGCCTGCGTCCTCGGCGGGCCGGAAGGCACCACGCTCTTTGTCACCACCGCGCCGTGGCCGCCGGCGCAGGACGGTTCGCGCTCCGGACGCGTGGTCACGGTGGAGGCGCCGGCGCGGGCTGTCGGATACCCGTAAGTCGCGTCACACGCATCCTCACACGGTGCCACGGTCTCCTGGGGTCGAGAGATCACGCAAGGAGGGGACCGTGACGGGCACAATCGACTTCGAGACGATCAAGAAGAACCAACGGGCCGGTTGGGAGACCGGTGACTATCCGCGGGTCGGCAACACCCTACAGATCATCGCCGAGCTGCTGGTGGAGGCGGCCGACGTCCGGGCCGGCCAGACGGTGCTGGACGTCGCCTGCGGCCAGGGGAACGCGGCGATGGCCGCCGCCCGCCGCTTCGCCGAGGCGACCGGCGTCGACTACGCGACCAACCTGCTGGAGCAGGGGCGGGACCGGGCGGCGGCCGAGCACCTGGACGTGACGTTCCAGGAGGGTGACGCCGAGGCGCTGCCGGTGCCGGACCAGGCGTTCGACCTGGTGGTGAGCACGGTCGGCGTGATGTTCGCGCCAAACCACCAGCGGGCGGCCGACGAGCTGGTCCGGGTCACCAAGCCAGGCGGCAGGATCGCGCTGGCCTGCTGGACGCCGACCGGCATGATCGGCGACCTCTTCAAGACCGTCGGGAAGTGGGCACCGCCGCCGGCCGGCGTCCGCCCGCCCACGCTGTGGGGTACCAGCGAGCACCTGGCCAGCCTCTTCGGCGACCGGGTGGAGTGGACCGCGCTCACCGGCCGGACGTACACCTTCCGGTACCACTCCCCCGCGCACTTCTCGGAGTGGTTCCGGCAGTTCTACGGCCCGATCACGCGGCTGGCCGGAACGCTGTCGGACGAGGACCGGGAGCGCTTCGCGATCGACCTCGCCGAGGTGGCGGTCCGCTTCAACCGGGCCAGCGATGGCACGGTAGCGGCGCCCGCCGATTACCTCGAGTCCGTCGGCGTGGTGCGCGGATAATCCGGCCGTGTACACAGTCAGGTTGCTCGGACCGCCAGCCATCGAGCTGGACGGCCAGCCCACGCGCTCGCCACGTGGCCGGAAGGCGTGGGCCCTCCTGAGCTACCTGCTGCTCGCCGAGCGGCCGCCCAGCCGGCGGCACGTGGCCGAGCTGCTCTTCGCCGACGCCGACGACCCGCTGGGTGCGCTGCGCTGGACACTCGCCGAGCTGCGCCGGGTGCTGGGGGCACGGTCACGTTCGTCGGTGACCCGGTGACCACCGCCGTGGGGGACGGGATCGCGGTGGACGTACACGGGCTGGCGGATCCGGACGGCGACCCGGCTCCGCTGCTCGCCCTCGACGGCGAGCTGCTCGAAGGGGTGAGCCTGCCGGCCTGCCTGGAGTTCGAGTCGTGGCTGCTCGTGGCGCGGCACCGGGTGTCGGCGACGCTGGAGGCACGGCTGCGGCAGACGGCGGTCGCGCTGCTGGCGAGCGGGGCGGCGAGCGAGGCGGTCGGGTATGCGGCCCGCGCCGTCGCCCGCAACCCGCTCGAAGAGGGCAATCACGAGCTGCTGGTACGCAGCCTCGCGGTGGCCGGCGACCGGGCGGCGGCGCTGCGGCAGATCGCGGTCGGGGAGGACCTGCTGCGGCGCGAGCTGGGACACGAGGCGTCGGCGGCGCTTCGCGAGGCCGCCAACGTGGGGCCCGAGTCGGCGATGGTGACCCCGCTCAGCGGGCGGGCCGCCGCACTCAGCCAGATGGAGGCCGGCCGGGCCGCGATCGCCGCCGGTGCCGTCGACGCGGGGCTCCAGTGCCTGCGCCGCGCGGTCACGGAGGCATCGCGGGCCGGCGACGGCGCGGTACAAGGGCGGGCGCTCTGTGCGCTCGGGGGTGCCCTTGTACACGCGGTACGGGGGCGGGACAACGAGGGGGCAGTTGTCCTGGAGGAGGCGATCCATCTGGCCGGCCGGGCCGGTGACCGGGCCACGGCGGTCACCGCGCACCGGCTGCTCGGCTTCGTCGAGGTGCAGGCCGGCCGGCGGGGTACAGCCGAGGCGTGGCTGGCCAAGGCCGTCGCGCTGGCGGAGACCGACGCCGAGCTGGCCGCGATCCTCGGCGTACGGGGGATGAACGCCTCGGACGGCGCCGACTACCCCACCGCCTTGGCCGCTCTCGACGAGTCGGTGGAGCGGGCGGCGAGCGGCGGCGACGCGCGGCAGCAGGCGTGGTCGCTGTCCATCCTGGCCCGCGCCCACCTGCTCCGCGGCGAGCGCAGCCAGGCCACCGCGGCGCTCGACATGTCGCTGGCGCTGGTCCAGGAGCAGCGGTGGATGGCGTTCCTGCCTTGGCCGCAGACCCTGCGCGCGGAGCTCGAGCTGTCCGCCGGCGACACTGATACCGCCGCCGACACCCTGGAACGGGCCTGGACGCTCGCACTCCAGGTCGAGGACCCGTGCTGGGAGGGCATGGCCGCGCGCGGCATCGGCCGGCTGCATGCCATGCGGGGCGACCGCGCCGGCGCCGAACGGTGGCTGGGCGAGGCGCGGCGGCGCTGCTCGGGGATGCCGGACCGCTACCAGTGGGTACACGGGTACGTGCTGGACGGCGCCGCGACCACTGCCATCGAGCACGGCGACCGCGAGTGGGCCGAGGCGCTGGTCGGCTCGCTGGCGTCGCTGGCCGCGCGGTGCGAGCTGCGCGAGCTGGTGGTCCGGGCGCACCTGCACAGGTACCGCCTCGGCGACGCCTCCGCCCTCGGCGCCGCCCGCCTGCTCGCCTCCGGCATCGACAACCCCGCGCTCGCCGCGATGCTGTAGCTAGGGCCTGTTTCAAAATCCTTGCCGGGCTGCGCCGGGCCCAGACGACGACCGGCGGCGCCGGGCGTAAGGCCGCATACAACACCGGTATGCGACCTTGCGCCCGACTTGCCGGATCGCCGCCTGGATCCCGGCTCGCCTCGACAATCCTTTTGAAACAGGCCCTAGATTCGCGGGTATGCGTGAGCCGCTTACCGTCGCCGCCGCACAGCCGCACATCGTCTCGCACGACCTCGCCGCCAACGTGGCCACGCACGCCGCCGTGGTCCGGGCCGCGGGCACGCGCGTGGTGGTCTTTCCCGAGCTGTCCCTCACCGGGTACGAGCTTGAAGCCTCCACTGTGGACATCGACGACCCGCGGCTCGCCCCGCTTGTCGAGGCGTGCGCTTCGTCCGGGGCCTTGGCGCTGGTAGGGGCGCCGGTCGACGGCCCGCACATCGCCATGCTGGCCGTGGGCGGTCGCGGCGTCTCGGTGGCCTATCGCAAGGTCAACCTCGGCGGCCAGGAGCCGGCCCACTTCAGGCCCGGTGACAAGCCAGCCGTGATCGAGGTCGACGGCTGGCGCCTGGGGCTGGCGATCTGCAAGGACACGGGCGTGCCTCGGCACGCGGCGGATACGGCCGCGCTGGGCATCGACGCGTACGTGGCCGGCGTCGCCGAGGACCGCCCGGACGTGCTGGCGGAGCGTGCCCACCGCACGGCCACCACGCACGGGGTGTGGGTGGTGGTGGCCAGCTTCGCCGGCCCGACCGGGGGCGGCTTCGACACGACGGCGGGCCGGTCCAGCATCGTCAACCCGGCCGGCGAGGTGGTCGCCCGGGCCGGCGCCGAGCCAGGCGACCTGGTACGCGCAACGCTCAGCTAGCCGAGGTGCTCGGTTCGTAACATGACATGGTGCTACCAGCACATATATCTGTTAGCCTCCGAACATGGTCCTGCAATCTCTCTCCCTCCAGCTCTACAGCGTCCGTCACGCTCTCGACGATGATCTCCCGGGCACACTCGCCCGCGTGGCCGAAATCGGCTACCAGCAGGTCGAGGCCTCGCACAAGCTCTACTCGCGCGGGCCGGAGCTGGCCCAGGCGGTGCGCGACAACGGGCTCGGCGTGCCGACCTACACGTCGCCCCTTGTCACCCTTCCCGGACGGGAGGTGCCGGACCCCCAGGCGGTGTTCGCGGGCGCCCGCGAGCTGGGCGCCACCGCGGTCATCGACACGTACATCCCGGAGGAGCACTGGACCTCCCGCGAGGACGTCGAGACGATCATCGAGGGGCTCAACACCGCGGCGGTCGCGGCGGCCGAGCACGGACTCCGGGTGGGCTACCACAACCACTGGTGGGAGCTGGAGCAGCGGTTCGACGGGCGTACCGCGCTGGAGGTCCTGGTCGACGGCCTGCGCCCCGAGGTCGTTATGGAGATCGACGCGTACTGGGTCGCGGTCGGCGGCGAGGACGTGCTCGCGCTGCTCGACCGGCTCGGTGACCGGGTGCGCTTCCTGCACCTCAAGGACGGCCCGATCAGCCGAAACAACCTTGAGCAGCAGCCGGCCGGCAAGGGCAAGCTGCCGATCGAGGCGATCATCGCGGCCACGCCGCAGGTCGAGGCGGGCGCGGTCGAGTTCGACGAGTACGCCGGGGATATTTTCGAAGGGATCGCGGCGAGCTTCGAATACCTCCGCACCCGAACGGCGGCAACGGCATGAGCGGACCTGTTGGCGTCGGCGTCATCGGCGCCGGACGGATCAGCGGGCAGTACCTCGACAACCTCACCAACTTCCCCGACCTCGAAGTGCGCGTCGTCGCCGACCTCTTCGAGGACCGGGCGGCCGAGCAGGCCAAGGCGTACGGCGTGGCCGAGTGGGGCCCACCCGAGCGCGCCATCGAGCACCCCGATCTCGACATCATCGTCAACCTGACCAACCCGGTCGCGCACGCCGAGGTCTCGCTCGCGGCCATGCGCGCGGGCAAGCACGTGTGGTCGGAGAAGCCGTTCTCGCTCGACCGGGAGAGCGGCCGCCAGCTGCTGGAGACCGCGGCGCAGACCGGGCGGCGGATCGGCTGCGCGCCGGATACGTTCCTCGGCGCTGGCCTCCAGACCGCGCGGCGGATCATCGACCGGGGCGACATCGGGCAGCCGCTGACCGGGCTCACGCTCTTCGAGGTGCCGGGGCCGGTGGACGACCACCCCAACCTCGAGGTGCTGCTGTCGCGCGGCGCCGGCCCGCTCTGGGACATGGGGCCGTACTACCTGACCGCGCTCACCCAGTCGCTCGGCTCGTTCCGCTCGGTGGTGGGCCTGGGTCGCACGTCGCGGCCGAAGCGGGTGCTCCAGGTCGGCCCCAAAGCCGGCCAGGAGATCACCGCGGCCGTGCCGACGCACGTGACGTTCCTCGCCGAGTTCGTCGAGGGCGGCGCGTCGACAAGCGTGCTGAGCTGGGACTCACCGCACCGCCGCGTGGGGCACGTGGAGATCGTCGGCACCGAGGGCACGCTGACCATCCCGGACCCCAACCACTTCGACGGCGACCTGCTGATCCGGCGCAAGAGCGACGACAAGCCCATGGTCGTGCCGGCCACCGGTCCGGTCGCCGGGCGCGGGCTGGGCACGCTCGACATCGCCCGCTCGGTCAAGGCCGGGGTGCCGCACCGGGCCTCGGGCGAGCTCGCGTACCACGTCCTCGACACCATGGCCTCGATCGCCGAGTCGATCGAGCGCGGCGGCCCGGTCGCGGTCCAGAGCCGCGCCCCGAAGGCCGACCCGATCCCCGAGGACTACGACCCATACGCCCGCACCCTCTGAAATCTTCAGAGACTTGAGCTACCGCGACGTCCGCGGTGGTGGCTGGACTCAGCGGCAGTTCCAGACGACGGCGACGGGGTCGCCGCCGTCTCCGGTCAGGGAAGCCTGGCCGGCGGCGGTGGCGCCGTCATCGCTGATCGTGTAGGGGATCACGGCGCGGAGGGACACGGCATCGTGGAGGCCGGGCAGGCGGACGTAGCGGTCGCCGGCCACGAGGCTTGCCTCGTCGGTCTCTGCGACCACCCAGCCGTTTCGGTTGACCGCGTTCACGATTACGGAACGGTCGATCATGTCCAGCTCGCCGGTGGGCAAATGCCATCGTGGCGCGGCGAGGTGGCGTGTGGCGCCCTCGTCGAGGGCAGACCAGCCGGCCACCCATCCGTTCCGGATCGCGTCGGCGGTGTACGTCGTGGCGGGCTTGCCGTTCATCGTCGGTTTGGGCAGCGCTTCCAACGTGCCGTCTGGCCGCCACAGGTAGGCCTGGTCCCACGAATTGCCGCGGCTGAGCCGGCCGACGATCGTGCCGTCCTCGTCGACGGCGGCGGCCCAGCCCTGCCACCCGCTACCGTCTGGGGTGGCGAGCATGGTGGGTTGGCTGGTAGGGGATCGCCACATCGCGGGGCGGCCGTTCACCGAGCCGACGACGACCTCTCGCTCGTTGATCGCGCGGGCTTCCGCGTCTTCGCCGGGCATCCGGGTGATCTTGCCGTTGCGGTAGACCCAGGCCGCGGTGACAAGGTCCTCGCTGTTCACGAAGCTAGACCCGACGGCCACGCCGGTCGAGGTGACGTCGCTTAGCTGCGGGTCGGCGCCGGTCATGGTCGCAGTGCTGACCTTGCCGCGGTCCCAGATGAGGATTCGGTCGGAGCGACCGCCCTTGGGGTACGAGCGCCCCACGATGTACCGGCCGGTGGGGTCGCCGCCGGTGACGATGCTCTTGGCCGGATGACCGGCGGGCATCGGCAGGCGCCGGACGGTGCAGCTGGCCGGCGGAGCAGGCACGGTGGCAGCGGCGGAGGGTGTGCCTGTCGCCTCGGCGGCCGGATCGGGTAATGGCGGCGTCACCCCGCCGAACGGGGCGGCCTCCTGCGCCGGGCGGGCGATCGTCCAGACCGCGACGAGTGCCAGGACTGTCACCGCGGCCGCGCCACCGGCGCTGACCAGCCGCACGGTCCGACGACGGCGCTCACCGTCAGCGATGGCCTGGGCGATGTCCACCTGTGACGGCCCGGCCGGCTCCCGCACCAGCGGCTGGAGCAGCTCAGCGGCATACCTGTCCCTGTCCATCCTCAGTTCCCCTCCCGCAACGCGCTCACCGCTTCGGCATCGAGCAGCCGGCGCAGCGTGGCCAGTCCTCGGTTGGCTTGGCTCTTCACCGTCCCGGCCGAGCAGCTGAGCGCCTCCGCGACGTCCTCGATGGACATGTCGCAGAGGTAACGCAGCACTAGTACCGCCTGCTGGCGGCGGGGCACCTGCGCCAACGCCGCGCGCAGCACCATCGCGTCCTCCACGCGATGGTCAGCAGGCGACGGCCGCTCTGGTAGCGCTGCCAGCAGTCCCACCCGGGACCACGGCCGGCGCCGTTCGTCCAGGAACGTACGCACGAGCATGCGCCGCACATACTGGTCCAGATGCTCGACGTGGCTGACCTGGCGCCACCGCACGTAGAGCTTGGTAATCGTCTGCTGCACCAGGTCGTCGGCGCGGTGCTCGTCACCGCAGAGCAGATACGCCACCTGACGCAACGTCGCCAACCGCCCGCTGACGTACTCGACGTACTCCTGCCGTTCCTCGGCCCGCATCCGTGCCCTCCCACACCGCTGTCCGACTAGAACGAGCCGAACAGACCCTGCGGTTGCACGTCGCCGCAAACAAGCCCGAAACAGGTGGCGAGCCCTGCCGGAGGCAAAGAAGGGTTATCTGCAACCCCGAGCAAGACAGCACAACTCATCAACCTTGACCAGCCCGATGCCGGCGGTGGGTTGTGAAGCGCGGAGGGTGAGGCTGCGGGAGCAGCGGTCCGGACCACCGCGGACGTCGCGGTAGCTCGGATCTCGTTCTTATCGGGCGTGTAGTGACTCGATGATGTTGATTGCCACCAGGGCGTCGCGCGGGTCTACCGGCAGCGGGCCGGAGCCGCGCAGTGCGGTGGCCAGGCGGGCGTAGAACTCGCGGTAGCCGCCCCGCTCGGTCGGCACCGGCTCGGCGTCCGTGTCGCGGCCCAGCTTGCCCCACGCCTCGGCCGGCTCCACGCCGAAGCCCTCGTCGAGCGGCGACATGCCGGACGCTAGCTGCGGCTCCTGCGGGTCCAGGCCCCACTTCGTGAAGGCCGCATCGGAGCCCAGCACCCGGTAGCGGAACCCGCGCTGCGCCACCATGCTGCTCATCGCCAGGTGTGACCGCACACCCGATGCGTGGGTGAGCGCGATGAAGCTGTCGTCGTCGTTGACCGCGCCGGGGCGGTGGCGGTCGAGCTCGCCGTAGTACGACTCGACCAGCCCGAAGAGCTGTACGGCCTGGTCGATCAGGTGCGCGCCCAGGTCGTACGCCACACCGCCGCCGTCCACACCGGACGTCTCCTGCTTCCACTGTGGACGAGGGCGGGTGCTGCTCCACTCGAAGCGCGACTCGAACCGCCACACGTCGCCGAACGCGCCCGCCTCGACAAGCTTGCGAACCGTGAGGAAGTCGCCGTCCCACCGCCGGTTCTGGAAAACCGTGAGCGGGACACCTCGACGCTCGGCCAGCTCGACGAGGGCCAGAGCCTCCGCGCCGCGTACCGCCAAAGGCTTGTCGACGACGGTGGCGAGCCCGCGCTCCAAGGTCTGGGTCGCGATGGTCGCGTGGTCCGGTGTCGGTGCCCCGACCACGACGAGGTCGAAGTCGTCGGCGGCGAGCAGCTCGTCCACAGAGGACAGGATGCGCGCGGACGGGTAGAGCCCCGCGGCGGCGGCCGAACGCTCGGGGTTGGCGGTCACGATACCGGCCAGCTCGTACGCCGGATCGGCGCTGATCAGGGGCGCGTGGAAGACGCGCCCGGCCAGCCCGTACCCGACGATGGCCGCGCGGATCAGATCGCTCACCTGGTCAACTCCCCTACGAGCTTGCCGACCTCGCCGCCCATGACGGCGCCGGTGCGGCCGGCGAAGGCCGCGAGGATGCGCTGGCAGTCCAGGATGTCCGCCCGGCCGGCCGGCAGGCCGGACCGGGGCTCGGTGCCCTCACGGACCATCGCGTGGAACGCCTCCAACTGCGTCTCGAACGCCTCTGTCGCGCTCCGGCGGACCACCCGCCGCTCGGCGTCGCCGTCCAGAGTAGTCACGGTCAACTCGGTGGGCGCGTGCAGCAGGTAGGGCGACGGGAATACAAGCTCGACCGCGCCGGCGCCGTGCACCACGCGCACCGTCTCCCGGTACGCGGGGAAGTCGGGCAGGTAGTGCCAGGCCAGGCTGAAGCGGCCGCCGCCGGCCAGCGTGCCCACCGCCGAGATCGAGGGCGGGTGCTCGCCGAACGACTTGCGGTCACGCCCCACATCCCGGACCGTGTGGCGGGCGGACTGGCGCCAGATGTCGGCGTAGTCGATGGTCGCCGGCGGAGCGCCGAAGCTGCGCATGATCGAGAGGTCGTGCGCGAGGCTGCTGACCAGCGCACCTCGGTACGCGCGCCAGGTGCCCTCGTCCGCCTCCCCACCGCCGCCTGCCACAGCTCCCGGTCCTCGGCGTCGCCGGCCGGGTTGGCGATCGGCGCGCTCGGCCCCACGACGCGGGCCAGCGCGAGCTGGGAGGGGCCCGTCGGGTGCAGCACCGACGCCTCGATGCTGCGAATGTCGTCGATGTCGGCGAGGATCCGGGCCGCCTCGATCACCGCGGGGTCGTACTGCTTCATGTACCCGAGCAGGATCGCCGGCACCCCGAGGTCGGGCACCGCCGCGATGATCCGGTCGACCTCCGCGGTGGTGTAGGCCAGCGGCTTCTCGCAGAAGACCGGCAGCCGCCGCTCAAAACCCGCCAGAACCTGCGCGGTGTGCGACCCCCGCGCCAGCACCATCAGCGCGTCCAGGCCACCGTGGTCCAGCATTTCATCCAGTACGTGGAACCGCTGCGACCCGGGCACCCCGAACCGATCGCCGAGCACCTCGGTCACCTCGGGCGAGAGGTCGCAGATCGACGCGATCGTGAAGAGGTCGGGTCGCTTCACGAGCAGTGGCAGGTGCACCGCCTGGGCGACCGCCCCGAGGCCGACGATTCCGAGCCGGATCGGCGCGCTCACTTACCCTCCCCGGCGGCGAGCGCCCACGGCATCCGCAGAGCGGACTTGACGTGCTGGCCGCGCTGCATCGCGGAGAACGCCTCTTCCCACTGCTCGATCGGGTACACGCCGCCGAGCACCCGGTCCGGGTGGAGGCGGCCGTCAGCGAAGAGGCGCAGCACGTTCTCCCAGGTGCTCCAGGTGTGCGAGTAGCAGCCGTAGAGCGTGACGGCCTTCTTCACCAGCGGGTCGATCGTGAAGCCGAGCGGCTGTGGCCCCCAGCCGACCTTGGCGATCGCGCCGCCCGGCCGGACCATCCGCATGCCCTGCTCCATCGCCACGCTGACCCCGGTCGCGTCCACGACGAGGTCGGCGCCGAGCCCGTCGTGCAGCGAGGTGACAAGCGCCAACGGGTCCTCGCGGGTGATGTCGAGTACGTGGTCCGCGCCGAGCGCCTTGGCCTTGTCGAGCCGCTCCGCGTCGATGGCGGTGCCGAGCACGACAGTGGTACCGGCGCCGCGCAGGATGGCGATCTCCAGCGCGAGGATGCCGATCGCGCCCGCGCCCTGGATCACGACGAGGTCGCCGGGGTTGATTTCGGCGCGCTCGACCACCGCGTTGTACGCCACCGCGTACGGCTCGGTCATCGCGGCCGCGTCGAAGCTCACAGCCTCCGGGATGCGGTGCAGCACGCGCGGCTCGGCCACCATGTACTCCGCCATCGCGCCGTCGCGCTTCAGCCCATACCCCTCGCGCCAGGGGCAGAGGTTGTACCGGCCGGAGCGGCACAGCGCGCAGACACCGCAGATCGAGGCGGCGGTCTCGCACACGACGCGGTCGCCCACCGCCCAGCCGGTCACGCCCTCGCCGACCGACGCGATCACGCCGGCTGACTCGTGGCCCAACGTCACCGGAAGCACGCCCACCGAGCTCTTGCTCTGCGTGTTGTGCCACATGTGTATGTCGGATCCGCACACACCCACCGTGTGCACCCGCACCAGCACGGTCCCCGGACCGGCGACCGGCTCGGGCAGGTCCCGCACCTCCAGCGCACCGTCGGCGGCCGCGTACTTCACCAACGCCTTCATGGGCTCAGCCTTCCAGAATGCTCGACTTGGCCCAACAATAGTTCAGAAGCGACTCAAAGTCTGTACGCTTGCCACCATCTTTTGGTGCTAGGGTCTCAAGTCATGAGGATCGCGGCCTTCCCAAAGGGCGACCTGCACGAGATGGTGGTCAGCCGCACAAAGCCGGTTTTCACCTGGATCGAGGAGGCCCGCACCCTCGGTGTGGACGGGCTGGAGCTGCACACAGGTTTCCTGTGGGAGAGCGGCGAAGCCTACCTCGACCGGGTCGGCGAGGCGATCACCGCAGCCGGCTTCGAGATGCCGATGATGTGCGCTTCGCCTGACTTCACCCACCCGGACAAGGACGAGCGGGCCCGCGAGGTGGAGCGGCAGGCGGAGTTCATGCGGGCGACCGCGCGGCTCGGCGGCGCCGGCGCCACCTGCCGGGTGTTGAGCGGGCAGGCACATCCCGAGGTCGCCGTCGAGCAGGGCCTCGACTGGGCGGCCGAGGCGATCACCTCGCTGCTCCCGCTCGCCGCCGAGCTCGGCATCATGCTGGCGATAGAGAACCACTACAAGGCGAGCACGTGGACATATCCGGAGTTCGCCCAGGCGCCTGACGTCTTCCGGGCGCTTGTCGACCGGATCCCGGACCGCGTGCACTTCGGCGTGCAGTACGACCCGTCCAACGCGATCGTCGCCGGCGCCGACCCGGCCGAGTTCCTGCGCACGGTCATCGACCGCGTGGTGACGATGCAGGCCTCCGACCGCTACCTCGAGCCGGGCACCACGCTCGACGACCTGCGGCAGGCGGACGGCACCATCGGCTACTCCCCCGCCCTCAAGCACGGCGTGATCGGGCAAGGGCTCAACGACTACGACAAGATCTTCACCATCATGGTCGACGCCGGGTATGACGGCTGGATCAGCATCGAGGACGGCGTCAACGGCCTGGACGAGCTGGCAGCCTCCGCTGCGTTCCTGCGCGCGGCGCGGGACCGCTGGTTCGGCGGCTCGACGGCGGTCCGGGTGCGCGCTCTGGAGGCGAATCAATGAGTACATCCATTCGGGGCCTCAAGCGCTCCGACCTCACCCACGGGATCGTGCAGGTCTCGCTCGACCTCAAGACGCTCGACGACGCGCTGCGGATGGCCGCGATCGCGGTCGAGGCGGGCGCCGACTGGCTGGAGATCGGCACCCCGCTGGTGCTGGCCGAGGGCACGCGGGCGGTGCGGGCGCTGCGCAAGGAGTACCCCAACCACCCGCTCGTCGCGGACCTGAAGGTCATGGACGGCGGCTACGGCGAGGCAGCCATGTACGCCGAGGCCGGCGCGGACGCCGTCGTGGTGATGGGGCGCGCGCACGACGCCACGGTGCAGCGGGTGTGCGAGGCCGGCGAGGCGTACGGCCTGCTGGTGATGGGCGACGACATGGCCGCACCGGACCGGGTCGCCGAGGCGCGGCGGCTGGAGGAGCTGGGCGTCGGCATGGTCCTGCACCACATCGGCCACGACCACCGCAACATGCACCGCGAGCTCAAGCTCTCCCCGCTCACCGACCTGCCCGGCATCGTCGCCGCGACCACCGTGCCCGTGCAGGCCGTCGGTGGCCTCTCCATCGACCAGGCGGTCGGCTGCCCGCGGATCGGTGCCGGCGTGGTGGTCTTCGGCGCCCCGCTGGCGATCGACGACGAGACCTCGTTCACCATCCCGGAGGGCGATCTCCCCCGGATCCTCGGCGACGCGATCGCCCGAGTGCACGCCACGCCGGTGGAGCAGTCGTGAAGCACCCGGTAACGCTTTTCACCGCACAGTGGGCCGACCTCCCGTTCGAGGAGGTGTGCAAGCTCGCGGCCGGCTGGGGCTTCGACGGCCTGGAGATCGCCTGCAAGTCGCAGCACCTCGACGTCGACCGGGCGCTGGAGGACGAGGAGTACCTGCGCGGCCGCAAGGAGATCCTCGACCGGTACGGCCTGCGCGTCTGGACGCTCTCCAACCACGCACAGGGCCAGCTCGTCTGCGACGACCCGCTGGATTTCCGCCACCAGAACATCGCCGGCTCGCGCACCTGGGGCGACGGCGACCCCGAGGGGGTACGCGCCCGCGCGGCCGAGCAGGTCAAGAAGACCGCGATCCTGGCCCGCAAGCTCGGCGCCGGCGTGGTCACCGGCTTCACCGGCTCGAAGATCTGGCGGTACGTGGCGATGTACCCGCCGGTGCCGGAAGAGGTCATCGACGACGGCTACGCCGACTTCGCCCGCCGGTGGAACCCGATCATGGACGTCTTCGACAGCGAGGGCGTGCGGTTCGCGCTGGAGGTACACCCCAGTGAGATCGCGTACGACTACTGGACCACGGCCCGCACGCTGGAGGCGATCGACCGGCGCTCGGCGTTCGGTATCAACTGGGACCCGAGTCACATGATGTGGCAGGACATCGACCCGGCCAACTTCATCGTCGACTTCGCCGACCGCATCTACCACGTGGATTGCAAGGACACCCGCATCCGCGCCAAGGACGGCCGGGTCGGCCGGCTCGGCTCGCACCTGCCGTGGGGCAGCCCCGGCGCGGCTGGGACTTCGTCTCGGCCGGTCAGGGCGACGTCCCGTTCGAGGACGCGTTCCGCGCGCTGGCCGCGATCGGCTACGACGGCCCCATCTCCATCGAGTGGGAGGATGCCCGGATGAGCCGCCTCGACGGCGCGCCGCGGGCGCTGGCCTTCGTGCGCTCGCTGCTGTGGGAGCCGCCGCACGCCCGCTTCGACACCGCTTTCACCCAGGAATAGTGAGGCACCGCCCGGTCAGGCGCGCGAAGACTTGGCGGTATGTCGAGCAGCACAGCTGAGATACGCCCGTTCCAGGTCGCGATCCCCGAGGCCGACGTCGCCGACATGCGCCAGCGCGCGGCGGCGACGCGGTGGCCCGGCCCGGAGACGGTCTCCGACCAGTCGCAGGGCGTGCAACTCCAGAAGATCCAGGACCTCGTGCGCTACTGGGGAACGGGGTACGACTGGCGGAACATCGAGTCACGGCTGAACGAGCTGCCGCAGTTCATGACCGTGCTCGACGATCTCGACATCCACTTCATCCACATACGCTCGCCCGAGCGGGACGCCATGCCGCTGATCCTCACCCACGGCTGGCCCGGCTCGATCCTGGAGCTGCTGAAGGTCATCGGCCCGCTCACCGACCCGACGATGTACGGCGGGCGAGCCGAGGACGCGTTCGACGTCGTGATCCCCTCGATGCCCGGCTACGGGTTCTCGGCCAAGCCGAGCAGCCCGGGCTGGGATCCCGACCGCATCGCGCAGGCGTGGGACGAGCTGATGGGGCGGCTCGGCTACGACCGGTACGTGGCGCAGGGCGGCGACTGGGGCTCGGTGATCGCGGACTCCATGGCCCGCCAGGCGCCGCCCGGACTGCTCGGCATCCACGTCAACATGCCGCCGACGATCCCGGCCGAACTCGTCAGCCCCATCAACAGCGGCCTGCCCGCGCCGCCCGAGCTGACCCCCGACGAGCGGGCCGCGTACGAGGCGATGAGCACCTTCTTCGCCAAAAATGGCGCGTACGGCGTGATGATGCAGACCCGGCCGCAGACCCTGGGGTACGGGCTGACCGACTCGCCCGCCGGCCTCGCCGCCTTCATGTACGACAGGTTCGCCCAGTGGACCTTCAGCGGCGGTGACCCCGAGCGCTCGCTCACCAAGGACGAGATGCTCGACGACATCTCGCTGTACTGGCTCACGAACAGCGCCGTCTCGGCCGCCCAGCTCTACTGGGAAAACAACAACAACAACTTCAGCGCCGCGGCCCAGCGGACCGCCGACATCCAGCTCCCGGTCGGCGTGACGGTCTTCCCCGGCGAGATCTACCGGGCCCCGCGCAGCTGGACCGAGCGGGCATTTCCCCAGCTCATCTATTACAACGAGGTGGACCGCGGCGGCCACTTCGCCGCCTGGGAGGAGCCGGGGATCTTCTCCGAGGAGCTACGCTCCGCCTTCCGCCCGCTCAGGTGAGATTGGCCCGGACCGCGGCGGCCACCTCCGCCGTGGTCGCGGTGCCGCCGATGTCCCGGGTACGCACGCCGGACTCGAGTGCGGCCTCGAAGGCGGTCACCAGCTCGGCGGCGGCCTCGGCGTGACCCAGCGTGTCGAGCATCAGCGCGCCGCTCCAGATCTGACCGATCGGGTTGGCGATGCCCTTGCCGGCGATGTCCGGCGCGGAACCGTGCACCGGCTCGAACATCGACGGGTGCTTGCCCTCGGGGTTGAGGTTGCCGCTGGGCGCGCAGCCGATCGAGCCGGCCACCGCCCCGGCCAGGTCGGAGAGGATGTCGCCGAAGAGGTTGGAGGCGACGATCACGTCGTACCGCTCGGGGTGCAGCACGAGGCTGGCGGCGAGCGCGTCGACGAGCTCCTGCCGGCCGGTGACCCCGGGATAGTCGGCCAGCACGCCGCGCACCACCTCGTCCCAGAACGGCATCGTGTGCACGATGCCGTTGCTCTTGGTGGCCGAGGTGAGCAGCCCGCGCCGGCCGGCCGCCAGCCCAGCCGCGAAACGGGCCACCCGCTCGACCCCGCGGCGGGTGAAGACCGACTCCTGGATCGCGATCTCGTCCGCCGAGCCCTGGTAGATGCGGCCGCCGATCTCCGAGTACTCGCCCTCGTTGTTCTCCCGGACGATCACCAGGTCGATCTCCCGGCCGGCGAGCGGTGACGGTACGCCCGGCAGGGTGCGGACCGGGCGGAGGTTGACGTACTGGGCGAACGCGCGGCGGATCGGGATCAGCAGCCCCCACAGCGTCTCGACGTCGGGGATGTCCGGTACGCCCACCGCGCCCAGGAAGATCGCGTCGTACCCAGCCAGCGTGTCCAGCCCGTCCACCGGCATCATCCGGCCGTGGGCCCGGTAGTGGTCCGAGCCCCAGTCGAGGTGGTGCCAGTCGAACGCGATTCCGTGCCGCGCGCCCACCGCGTCGAGGCACTCCACGGCCGCCGGTACGACCTCCTGCCCGATGCCGTCGCCGGCGATGACCGCGATCCGGTGCCGTGCCGTCACGATGCCGCCGCCACCGAGGGTGTCTCCTTCGTGGACACCGCGATCACCTCGACGTCCTGCCCTTCGAGCATGCGCTGGTGCTCCTCACTGAGTCCGTCGTCGATGATGATCGTGTCGATGGCCGACCACCCGCAGATCTTCACCATCGCCGACGTGACGAACTTGGACGAATCGGCGAGCAGTACCACCCGGTCGGCGACCTCGATGAGTGCCCGCTTGGTTATCGCGTCGAACCCGTTGCCGCAGAACGCGCCCCGGTCGCCGACCCCGCTCGCGGCCAGGAAAAGCGTCTCCACCTGGAGGCTGGAGATGGCGGCGAGCGTGGCCGGACCGTCGAAGGAGAGCGACTCGGCGTGCAGCAGCCCGCCCAGGCACATCACCTCGGTACCGGGGTTGCCGATCAGGCTGGAGACGACCGGGAACGAGTGGGTCACCACGGTCAGCGCGCGGTCGGGCGGGAGCAGCTCGGCGACCTGGTGTCCGGTCGTGCCGGCGTCGATCGCGATGACCGAGCCGGGGTTGACCAGCTCGATCGCCCGGAGCGCGATGGCCTGCTTGGCGTCGGCCATCTTCATGTCGCGCAGCCGGTAGTCGCTCCCCTCCATCTCCTGCCGGGACAGCGAGCCGACCCCGCCCCGGAACCCACGCACCTTGCCCTGCTCGACAAGGCGCAGTACGTCGCGGCGGATGGTCATCTCGGATACGTCGAACGCCTTCGACAGCTCGGTGATGGTGCAATAGCCGTGTTCCGCGATGAACTGCACGAGTCGCTCCCGCCGCTCCGGCGCGGAGGTGTACCGGAAGCTCTCTTCCACTGTGCTCATCGCCCGCACTCCCCAGTTCCGCTGTCATTCACCCGTGACACTACGATCCCCGCGCCTCCGCCACGATCGCGCTCAGGGCGCGCAGGCGCTCAACCGACCGAGTGGCCAGCGCTTGATCGGTATCCGGGTCGGCGACCGTGTCGGCCCAGATCGCCCGCCCGGCGAGGAATCCGCTGGCCCCGCCGAGGCACGCCGCGCGCAGCGCATCGGCGAAGTCGGGCTGGGCCACGCCGTTCGACAGCACTACCCAGGGCACCGGCACGATGTCCGTCATCAGCTCGGCGTGCTCCCGTACCCGGGAGACGTCGCCGGGAGCGTAGCCGGGCACCTCGGCCTTGTAGATCAGGCCGCCCAGCGGGGCGATCTCCCGGGCCGCGTCGAGGATCGCCGCGTGCCGGTCCGCCTGGTTCTCCCACACGTCGCTGCCGGCCGGCCGGGCGATCGCCTCGACAAGGCTGGCGACGCCGGCCTCGCGGGCCACCGCCACGAACGCGCGGACCAGCTCGGCCCGCTCCTGCTCGCGGCCGTCCGGGCGCCACAGCACCAGCAGCTTCACCGCGTTCGCGCCGACCTGCTTGACGAACTCCGGGGTTACCTCGGTGTCCAGCCCGGTGTCCACGACCGCCTCGCCGGGCGGCTGCACCAGGTCGTCGGCGGCCAGGATGAAGCCGCAGGCCGGGCTGAGTGTCTCGGGGCGGCTGTCGGTTACCGCGTACGGGCGGTCGAGGAGCACCGCCGACGCGAACGGGGACAGCACCCGCGCCGCCGTCGTCTTGAAGCGGCGCAGCGCATCGTCGCCCACCTCCTTGCCGTCTACCTGCGGAAACATCCGGCGCAGCGACTCCCGCTGGTCGAGCGCGAGCATGGCGAAGCCACCCTCGGCCGTCCTCAACGGGTCGAGAAGCTCACCCGTCGCGGGATCCGCCGTGACTTGATAGCTGGACATTGCACTCCGTTCATACGCTTACGCCGGGGTCCACCGTGGACAGAAAGCGCTCGGTCTCGTCGGCGTCCGGGATGCCGGTACGGCCGTCGAGGGCGCGGCAGGACAGGGCCGCCACCGCATTCGCCCGCCGGGCCGCGTCCACCAGCGAACGCCCTTGTACCAGCCCGGCGAGCAGGGCGCCGTGGAAGACGTCGCCGGCGCCCATCGTGGACACCGGCGACTCCACGGTGATCGGCGGTACGTGGTGCACCTCGCCGTCGACGAGCACGTAGCTCCCCTCGGCACCGGCGGTGGCCACCACCTCCCGGGCGCCGGCGGCCGCGGCCGCGCGCATGCTCTCGGCGAGGGTGGCGGCCGGAAACGCGTCGGCGAGCCCACCCACCGCGGGGGCGTACAGGTCGAGGCCGGTCACGTCGAGGCCGGAGACGGGGTTGCCGCCGTCGAGGCTGATCTTCGCGCCGGTGTGTTCCCGGGCTGCCGGGTACCCCGTCTGGTCCAGATGCAGCCACCTCGCCACGCCGGCGGGGACCGGCGGAGGCGGTGGGGACGGGGTGGTGACGATCATCCGCGTGCCCTGCTCCCGGGACACGACGATCATGCTCTGCGTAGTGCGTACGCCCGGGCGGGTGACCAGCCAGGTCGTGTCCACGCCGGCCTTCTCAAGGAGGGCCCGGCTGAGCGCGCCTTCCGCGTCGTCGCCCACAACGCCGCAGAAACCAACGGGCACGCCCAGCCGGGCCAAGGTGACCGCCGCGGTCGCCGCCGGGCCCCCGCCCGCCACCGTGAATGGCGTGGCGACGACCCGGCCGTCCGGGCCCGGAGCCCGATCGACCACGGCGATCGTGTCGACGGTGACGGCGCCGACACAGAGCACGTCCAGTGGCATTCCCGCTCCTACGACTTCACCGCGCCCGCCGTGAGGCCGGCGACGAGGTAGCGCTGGAGGATGAGGAAGCCGACGACGATCGGCACGCTCACCACGAGGGAAGCGGCCATCACCTGGTTCCAGTAGACGTTGACCTCGGTGGAGTAGTTCTGGAGGCCGATCGAGAGCGTGCGGGACTCGCTGTTGGTGAGCTGCGAGGCGAAGAGGATCTCGCCCCACGCGGTCATGAACGAGTACACCGCCACCGCGACGATGCCGGGCCGCGCGCTCGGCAGGATGATCCGGAAGAGCGCGCCGATCGCCGAGGCGCCGTCCACCTGCGCCGACTCGTCCAGGTCGCGAGGGATGCCGTCGAAGTAGCTGGCCAGCATCCAGATCGAGAACGGCAGCGTGAAGGTCAGGTAGGTGACGATCAGGCCGAGCCGGGTCTGGTACAGGAACGTGTCGCCCAGCGCCTTGTCGATGTTGACGAAGACGAGGAAGAGCGGCAGCAGGAAGAGCACGCCCGGGAACATCTGCGTCGACAGCACCACGCCGGAGAACGCGCCCCGCCCGCGGAAGCGGTACCGGGAGATCGCGTACGACGCGAAGATCGCGATGATCACGCTGAAGACCGTCGCCGAGATCGTGACGATGAGGCTGTTCACGAAGTACTCGGCGAGCGGCACCGTCGTCCAGATGTCGACGAACGGCCGCAGCGTCAGGTTGGAGGGCCACCACTCGAAGGGGCCCTGCACGTCGGGCAGCGGCTTGAGCGCCGAGGTGACCATCACGTACAGCGGCATCAGCGTGAACAGGCCGAGCGGGATCAGCACCACCCAGCGGAAGATCCGGAACGAAAGCTGCTCACGCATCGCGGTTCACCCTCCGGTTCCACAGCGCCCACAGCCCGGCCACCAGGATCAGGAAGAGCATCAGCAGGACCGACATGGCCGAGCCGAGGCCGAAGTTCCAGGTGATGAACGAGCTGTTGTAGATGTGCGCGGTAAGCAGGTTGGCCGACTCGGGCGGGGTCGGTCCGAAGAGGACGAACGGGGTGTTGAACTCCCGGAACGTCCAGAGGAAGAGCAGCAGCACGAGCACCGCGTTGATCGGCCGCATCATGCCGAGCGTGATGTGCCGTACCTGCTGCCAGGTGTTGGCCCCGTCGATCGCCGACGCCTCGTAGACGTCGTCCGGGATGACCTGCATGCCCGCCATGATCATAAGGAAGGCGAACGGCCACTGCTGCCAGATCGAGACCACGACCACCGACACGAACGCGTTGCTGCCGATCAGCCAGAACGGCCGGTCGCCGGTGAGGTGCAGGTTCATCAGCAGCTCGTTGAGCAGGCCGTTGTCCCGCTGGAGGACGAACTTCCAGGTGATGATGCCGGCGTACGCGGGCAGCGCGTACGGGATCAGGAAGAGCGTCCGGATCAGGCCGCGCCCGCGCCCGAAGCGCTGGAGCGCGAGCGCCGCCGACATGCCGAAGCCGAACGAGATGCCCACGGTCAGCAGCGTGAACGCGAGCGTCAGCCCGAACGAGCGGAGCAGCTGCCAGCCCAGCGGACCGGAGAAGTCCAGCGCGATCTCGTAGTTGCCCAGGCCGCTGAAGGGCGCCTCGCCCCAGTTCGTGATGAAGAACTGGGTCAGCTCGATGAAGCTCATCCAGATCCCGACGATCATCGGGATCACGTGGATCAGCAGCTCCAGCAGCACGGCCGGCAGGATCAGCAGGTACGGCGTGCTCTTGCGCCAGGTAAACCACTTCCGGCGGGGCTTCGCCGCGGAAACGGCCGGGCGCGGCCCACCCATCGTCTGGGTGGGCCGTCCGGTTTGCGTCATGGCCATCGCCGGCTCACTTCGTCGTGGCCATCTTCTGCTGGGCCTGCTCCAGCGCACTCCGGATGTCACCATCGGAGATCGTCGCGCCGGTGGCCGCCTTCCCGATCAGGCCGACGACCGCGCCGCCGACGTTGGCCTGGAAGGCCTGGATGCCGGAGATCAGCGGCAGCGGCTTGGACTGGTCGGCGAGGATCGTGGTGAAGGCGTCCAGCTTCTCCTTGTCGTCCGTGAACGCGGCGGGTACGCCGGTGACCGCGGGAAGCGACGTGTACGCCTTGTTCAGGATCTGCTGTTCCTCGGCGCTGGTCATGAACTTCACGAACTGGAGCGCCTCGTCGAGGTGCTTGGTGTTCTTGAAGATGGAGATGTTGGACCCGGCCACAAAGCTGCCGATCGGCTGCTTGCCCGCCGGTGCCGGGATCGGCACGATGCCGTACTGGTCGGGCTGCATGCCGTTCTTCGACATCACGTTGATGGCCGAGGTCTGCGCCATGTACATGGCCGCGTCGCCCCGCGCGAACTCAGCGGCCGCCTGCGCGGTCTCGCTGTACTGCGCGGCGCTGGGGTTGACCACCTTGTACTTGCTGAGCAGGTCGACGTACTGCCGAACCCCGTCGATCATCCCCTGCGACGTGAACGAGGGCTTGCCGGACGTGTCGAACGCCGAGCCACCGTTCTGCTCGCTGAAGATGAACGAGAAGTGCATGCTCGAGTTGACCGTGGCGCCGGGGATCACGATGCCCCACTTCTTCTGCGCCGGGTTGGTCAGCTTCTGCGCGGCCGAGACCAGCTCCTCCCAGGTCTTGGGGGCTGGAGGCCGGCGTCGGCGAAGAGCTTCTTGTTGTAGTACAGCGCGTAGACCTGGCTGTACAGCGGGATCGAGGTGGGCGGCTGCCCGGTCGCGCCCGCGGTGGCGAAGGCGGAGCTGACGAAGTGGTCCTTGCCGCCGATCTTCTCCAGCGCCGCGTCGTCGAAGGGATAGAAGGCGCCGGTGGACTGGAAGGTCACCGCGTTCGTATTGCCGATGTTGAGCACATCGGGGCCTTGGCCGCTGACCGCGGCCGAGAGCGTGTTGTTGGTGAGGTCGGACCAGGGGACGACCTCGAGCTTGACCTTGATGCCCGTCTGCTGGGTGAATTTCTCCAGCTCAGGCGTCAAGATCGCCTTGTCGTTGTCGAGGCTGGCGCCCTGGTTACTGGCCCAGTAGGTCAGGGTGACACCAGACCCGCCACCGGAGTCATCGCCGCTGTCGGAGCACGCGGCCATGGTGGCGGCGAGCAGTACGGCGGAAACGCCGGCTGCGATGGTTCGAATCTTCATCGAGCGACTCCCTAGGGAGGTTGGCGAGGAGGGTAGGAGCTACTTCCCCACCCGCCGCGTGGGTGTTGCCATTGGAACACCGCCGTAATGTTGGTGTCAACAGAACATCTTTTGGGAACTCTAGCTCATCCCGTGGCCGGTGCGCCGGGACTGTGCCGGGAGCGCTGTGAAGAGAGAACCAACCAGCGCACAAATGAGCCCGCGCCACACAGGTGGTGTGGCGCGGGCTCGGTGGAACGCGGCGGGCGCCGGCCGGGGCACCCACCGCGCGCTCTCAGGTCAGCCGGGCGTGACCGCGATGTTGGTCAGCCCGGTGACGGCGTTGGTCACCGTGTTGCTGGAGTACACGACGTTCAGGTGGCCGGGGCACCGGGACGTGGAGGTCACGTTGATCGCGTACCGCCCGACACCGCCGAGGTTGGAGGTGTTGTTCCGCCACACGTTGCCGCAGCCGTACCCGTCCAGCAGGTTGTGCGTCTCGTACCCGTTCGCGAAGACCCCCGGCGAGCTGAACGTGCCGACGTTGCCCTCGAAGAGGTAGTCGTTGCCCTTGGCGTCGACCCACGAGTCGCCGGAGTTCTGGCCGGTGATGCCCTGCCCGTTGAACCGGTTGCCGCGCACGATCCCGTCCTCGGTCCCCTCCTTGACGTCGATGTGCTCGGCGGCCACGTTGGGCCCGATCTCGTTGTTGAGCACCTGGATCCGGTCCGAGCGGTCCACGCCGCCGGAGTTGCCGTGACAGCCGAAGTTGGACTGGGACGAGCCGATGTACACCCCCTCGCCGAAGCCGGGCTGTACCAGGCCGGTGTCGGTGATCCGCGAGTTGCGGATGACGCCGTCGGCCGAGGAGCGCCGGAAGTGCACGGCCTCGTCCTCGACGTGGTGCACGTACAGGCCGTCGATCGTGACGTGGTGCGAGTTGTCCAGCACCACACCCTTCTTCGACTCGGCAACCGTGAAGCCGGTCAGGTTCCAGTACGGCGCGTTGAAGAGCCACAGCCCGTACCCGGAGTCCCAGCCGGCGGTCGGTGCCGGGCAGGAGGGCGCGGTGCCGGACGGCCCGTCATTGATCAGGATCGCGCTCCGCGGCCCGGTCAGCGTGATCCGGGACGAAGCGGTGCCGGCCCGCTGGGTCAGGAACGCGCCCCGGTACGTGCCAGCCGCCAGCCGGATGGTCTGGCCGGGCTGGGCGGCCGCGAGCGCGGACTGGAGCTGGGCCGCGCTCGACACGTCCACCACCGGGCCGGTCGGCGGGCCTGTCGTGGGCGGGGCCGTGGTGGGCGGGGCCGTGGTGGGCGGCGCGGTCGTCGGCGGGGCGGTGGTGGGCGGCGCCGTCGTGGGCGCGGGCCCGCCGCCACACGGACGGCCGTCGATGGTGCAGTTCAACGGGGTACCGAGGCCGGCAACGTTGAAGCCGAAGGCCTCGGAGCCGCCCGGTGCGATGTCGCCGTTCCAGGTCGCGTTGGTGAAGCGGTAGTGCTGCCCGGTCTGGGTACGCACCGAGCTCCACGAGCTGCTCACCCGCGAGCCGGCCGGCAGGTCGAACTCCACCGCCCAGCCGGTGCTGGCCGCGTCGCCCCGGTTGGTGATGACGTAGTCCGCGCCGTACCCGCTGCTCCAGGTGGAGGTCTGGGCGAAGGCGGCGGTCAGGTCGGGCCCGGCGGCGGAGGCGGGCGTGGCGAGCGCGACGACCGTCGTGGTCAGGCCGCCGAGCGCGAGGGCGGCGATCGCGGCGGCTATCCGGGTACGGCGCATCAGCAGGGCCTTCCGTTGACGGTGCAGTTGACGGGGGTACCGGTACCGGCGACGTTGAAGCCGAAGGCCTCGGACGCACCGGGGGCGATGTCGCCGTTGTAGGTGGCGTTGGTGAAGCGGTAGTGCTGCCCGGTCTGGGTACGCACCGAGCTCCACGAGCTGCTCACCCGCGAGCCGGCGGGCAGGTCGAACTCGACGACCCAGCTCGTGACCGCGGTACTCCCCGGTTGGTGAGCACGTACTCCGCGCCGTACCCGCTGCTCCAGGTGTTGGTCTGGGCGAACGCGGCGGTCAGCCCGCCCGCGGGCGGCGGCGTGGACGGCGGTGGTGTCGTCGGCGGCGGCGTGGACGGCGGCGGCGCGGTCGTCGTGGGCGGCGGGGGTCCGGTCGTCGTGGGCGCCGGCGTGCTGCCACCAACGGAGATCAGGAAGAGCGACGGGCCGGGGTCGGTACGGGTCGCGTCCACGCCGTGCCCACCGGTGTAGTCGCGCTGCTCGTTGTGCGCCCAGTCGGCGATCGGGGTACCGCCGATGTCGAGGTGCTGGAAGGTTCTGCCGTTCCAGCCGAACTGGTAAACGCGCGTGCGGTCCGGGTAGTACGCCGTGTAGGGCGCGGTGTCCGAGCCGAGCTGCTTGCTCATCGCGTTGTTGAAGAAGACGTTGCGCGGGCCGGAGGAGCCGGACCACTTGACCGCCTTCTTGCCGGCGCCCCACCAGATCGGGTACCAGTTCGAGTCGTCCGGCCCGCCGCCGCCCTCCTCACCACAGTGGGCGGTGCAGTTGCCGGAGCGGTGCGCGTACGGCACGGTCACGGTGTTCAGCTCGAAGAGGTTGTTGCGCTCCCAACCGCCGTGCAGGTTGAGGTCGGAGTCGAAGTCGTTGCCGATGACCACGTTGCCCGACGCCGACCACTGGAAGGTGAAGTGGCGCAGGTTGCGGGAGACGTTGCTGGCGTAGAGCGAGTCCCAGACCCGCGAGCCGCGGAAGTACCCGTTGCCGCCCTTGCCCTTGTTCCACGAGCCGTCGAGGTGGTTGTCGACGATCTGGAGGTTCTTCGCCTCTTCGGTGACGATCGGGTGTGAGCCGGTCATCTCGGCACGGATCCCGCGCACCCACGAGTTGGCCGCCCACTTGAAGACGATGCCGTGCATCTGGGCGGCCGGGTCGAGGTTGCCGTAGTTGTGCGTGGCGTCGGCCCGGTCCAGCCCAGGCATGTCCTGTGTGATGTACAGGCTCTCGAAGCCCACGCCGAGCACTGGGTCGACGAGGGGCGCGGCCTTCGACTGGTACACCGTGCCGTCGATCGCCGCCGAGCCGTCCGATGTGGAGTTGACCGGAACGTCGTACTCCAGCGGCTTGTCCACTGTGATCGTACGGTTCGCGGAGTCGACGGCGCTGATCGTGAAGATCTGCTGTCGCATGTGGAGGTTCTGGAGCGGCCACTCGGTCGGGAGCGCCTGCTGCTGGGCGTAGAAGTTCGTCGAGTTCGCGGCCCGGATGTTGACCAGCGCTCCGGCGGTGAGGTTGGTCATGGACGCGTTGCTGGCCAGGTGGACGACCGTGTCTCCGGTCCGGGCCGCGTACGCGGTGTCGCCGGGTTTGCCGCGCAGCGCCACGCCGGCCTTCCAGTGCACGTTCACCGTGCCCTCGAAGATGTCCTTGCGGTTGGCCGGCGCCGACGCGTAGTCGCTGGCGTAGCTGGAGTGCACGCCGCGCGACTGCACGCGGAAGAGGCCGCGCCCGGGCCAGAGCCAGCCGCCCTTGCCCTGGCCGTGGACCATGCCGTCCTCGTCCCAGTCGGAGCCGTCCGGGGTGAGGGCGTCGTAGCGGGTGTTCGCGTCCGGCCGGTACACGATGCGGGTGCCGGTGGCCGGGTCCGCGCCGGTGCCGCGGATGACCAGGTAGTCGGCGTCGACGTGGATTTCCTGGCTGACGTTCAGCACGCCGGCCGGGAGTGTGATGAGGCTGAGCCGCGTGTAGCCGGCAGAGGGCGAGCAGCCGGTACGGATCGCGTCGATCGCGGCTTGGAGCCCTGCGGTGTCGTCGACACCGTCGCCGGGCCGTACCGAGTACTGGCTGGCCAGCTCCGCGGTCGTGATCTGGCAGGTGGCGCTGGGGTTGATGTCGTTCGAGCCGGGCAGCGCGGCGCCGCCGCGGTAGCCGGCCCGGCGCCAGTCGTACAGCCCGGTGATCGGGGCGCGGCGGTTGGCGGCGGACAGGTCCAGGGTCAGCGGGGCGGCGGCGGTCGGCGTCGCCGATATCGCGAAGACGGCGACGGGTACCGCCACGACGAGCGCGGCGAGCGCGTATCTGGTGGAACGGGGCACCACGACCTCCAAAGCGGTCGATATCTTCTGCCAGGAGAGTTAACTGTTCTGAAATCAGCCCGTCAATAGCCATCTACAACGTGGCACGCCCTCTACATATGTGGCACATGCGTCTACATATATGGAAGCTGTCCCTCCACGCGGATAGCGGCTATGCTGTGGCACCTGTGACGCGGCCAACACCCCGGCCGCCCGTCTGGCGCAGCCGTTCATTGGAGGGACGATGGCGCACGACCGCATCCTGATCACTGGTGGCGCTGGCAAGGTCGCCACGCTCCTACGCCCGCGGCTGGCCCGCCCCGGCCGCGTGCTGCGGCTGCTGGACGTGCGTGGGCCAGCCCCGGTGGAGGACGCCGGCGACGAGGAGGTGCTTGTCTCCTCGATCGACGACCTCGACGCGATGGTGGCCGCTACGGCCGATGTAGACGCGATCGTCCACCTTGGAGGGCAGGCGCGCGAGTCGGACGCCGAGGAGGTGTTGCGGCTCAACGCCTACGGCACGTACTGCGTGCTCGAGGCCGCCCGCCGGAACGGCGTGAGCCGGGTGATCCTCGCGTCCTCCAACCACGCGGCCGGCTTCCACACCAACCACGGCGTCCCGGACGACGGGCTGCCCGCGGACGTGCCCGGCCGCCCCGACACGCTGTACGGCTGGAGCAAGGTCGCCGCCGAGGCCGCCGGCCAGCTCTACGCCGACCGGTTCGGCATGGACGTGATCTGCCTGCGGATCGGGCTCTGGTTTCCCACCCCGCCCGGGCCGCGCGGGCTGGCGATGTGGCTCTCCCCGACGACGGCGCGCGGCTCGTCGAGGCGGCGCTCCGCGTAGAGAGCCCCGGCTACCGGCTCGTCTGGGGATCAGCCGCAACACCCGCCGCTGGTGGTCGCTGTCCGAGGGCGAGGCGATCGGTTACCACCCCAAGGACGACGCAGAGGTGTACGCGGAGCAGCTCGTCGCCGAGCACGGCGAGCCGGACTTCGCGGGCGATCCGGTGATGACCCGGGTCGGCGGCCAGTGGTGCGACGTCCCGCTGGGCGCCCGCTACTGACCCTGATGTTATCCGTCCAATATAGATAGTTAGGAGGCAGCGTCGTGGCCCACACACGAGGCGCCGCCCGGCTCGTCGCGATCCTTACCGCCGCTTCGATGGGCCTTGTGGCCTGCGGTGGCAGCGACACCGGGGCGGAGCAGGACGCGAAGGCACCGCTCCAGATCTGGATCCGCAAGCCACCCGGCTCCCCCACCGAGAAGACCGCGAAGGATCTGGCCGCCGCGTTCACGAGCGCGACCGGCGTACCCACCACCGTCACCGCCCTCTTCGACGACTTCGAGACCAAGCTCCAGCAGGCCGCCGCGCAGAAGCAGCTGCCGGACCTCGTCATCAACGACACCGCCCAGCTCGGCACGCTCGTCAAGCAGGGCCTCGTACGTGAGGTAGACAAGGCCGGCGTCGCGGGTGGCGACCAGCTCACCCCGGCCGCGTGGGAGGCGGCGAAGGGGGCGGACGGCAAGACGTACGCGGTGCCGTTCTCCGCCCAGTCGTTCGCCCTCTTCATCCGCTCCGACTGGCGGCAGAAGGTCGGCCTCCC
Organism: Phytohabitans flavus; assembly: GCF_011764545.1. Taxonomy (GTDB): domain Bacteria; phylum Actinomycetota; class Actinomycetes; order Mycobacteriales; family Micromonosporaceae; genus Phytohabitans; species Phytohabitans flavus. Next base: position 5,627,775 of record NZ_AP022870.1, read on the forward strand.
TACGCCCACGAGCTGGGCCGACCTCGACGCGCTCGCCACCGCGTTCACCACCAAGGACCCGGACGGCAACGGCAAGGCGGACACCTTCGGGTACGCGGTGCCCGGCTCGACCAAGCGCGGCTACACCTCCTGGTACTTCACGAGCTTCCTGTGGTCGGCCGGCGGTGACTACTTCAATGAGTCGGGCGGCAAGTTCGCGCCGGCGATCGCCAGCCCGCAGTCGGTGGCCGCGGTCGACTGGTTCAAGAAGCAGTTCTGCGTGGACAAGAGCGTGGCGCCCGGCGCGGTGACGATGGAGACCACGCAGGCACACCCGGTCTTCGAGACCGGCAAGGCCGGCATCTATTTCACCGGGCCGTACAACATGGGCCGCTTCGACAAGAACCTCGGCAAGGACAAGTACGAGGTGGTACCCGCGCCGGCCGGCCCGGGTGGCAAGGCGGCGGCGCTGGCCGAGGGCGAAAACGTGTACCTGATGGCCGGCTCGAAGAACGAGGCGGGGCAGAAGAAGTTCGCCGAGTTCGCCATCTCCGGTCAGGGCCAGACGATCGGCATGGCCGGCGACACCGACGGCAGCATCGTCCGCCTCCCGGTGAACTCCACAGTGGACCTCGCGAGCGTGCGTAAGGACACCCGCTGGCAGGTCTTCGACAAGATCTACAAGGACACCGGGCGGTACACGCCGAATGTTCCTGAGTGGACGCCGTTCCGCCAGGCCTCGGCCGAGACGCTCAACGCGATCGTGGCGAACTGCGCGTCCGATATCCAGGCCGAGCTCACCAAGCTCGACGAAACGTTCGGCGAAGAGCTCAGCAAGCAGGGGGTCGCCGCGTCATGACGACCACGCTGCGGGAGCCGGCGGTACGGCGGCACGAGCCCCGGCCGCCGGCACCCGCCGCCTGGCGCCGCCGGCTCCCCGCGCGGCTCCAGGGCTACGCGATCGCCTGGCTCTTCCTGCTGCCGGCGCTGCTGCTCTTCACGGTTTTCAAGTTCGTCCCTATGGTCCGCGCGGTCGAGATGAGCTTCCACGAGGTGCGGCCGTACCTCGGCGACCGCTGGGTCGGCATGGACAACTACCGCGAGGTGGTTACCGACGAGGCGTTCCTGTCCGCGATCTGGCACACGATCGTGCTGGCCGTGGGGCAGACCGGCGGCTCGATCGTGCTGGGGCTGGCGCTCGCGTTGCTCGTCGAGGGGACCGCACGCCACCTGTGGTTCGTACGCACCGCGATGTTCCTGCCGACCGTCGCGGCGATGGCGGTGGTCGCCGAGCTGTGGCGGATCCTCTACTACCCCGGCTCGGACGGCGCGCTCAACAGCATCCTCGGTTGGGTAGGGCTCGGACCGTCCCAGTTTCTCAACTCCGAGGACACGTCGCTCTGGTCGGTCATGGCGGTGGGCATCTGGCGCGGCGCGCCGTACGACATGATGATCTTCATTGCCGGCCTGGCCGGCGTGGACCGCACCCTCTACGAGGCGGCCGCGGCGGACGGCGCCGGCCCTGGCGGCGCCTCTGGCACATCGCGATCCCGGCGCTGCGTCCGGTCTTCGCGATCCTCTTCACGCTCGCGGCGATCCGCGGGCTGCGGGTCTTCACCGAGATCTTCCTGCTCACCAACGGCGGGCCGAACGGCTCGACCGAGGTGCTCATGACGCTCATCTACAAGCTCGGCCTGGAACGCAACGAACTCGGCATCGCTGCGGCCGGCTCGATGGTGCTGCTGCTCGCCACGGTGGTGCTCACGCTCGCGGTCCAATTCGCCCGGCGCCGGGAGGCCCGATGAACAGGTTCGACTCGGCCCTCGGCTTCACCGCGATGCGCGGCCCGGTCGCGCGGGTCGTCCGCGTGGCCCTGTACACGCTGCTGGTCTTCGTCTTCGCCGGCCCGCTGCTGGCGCTGCTGGTGGGGGCGTTCAGCCGGGTGCCCGACCCGAGCCGGCTCTCGCTGGTGCCGAGCGAGTTCACATTGGACAACTTCCGGGCGGCGTTCGAGCGGGACGTGCTGCGGTACCTGCTCAACTCGTTCATCGTGGTCGGTGGCGGGCTGCTGCTCCAGATCGCGGTGAGCGTCTCGGCCGCGTACGCGTTGGCCCGCAAGAAGTTTCCCGGCATGCGGCTTGTCTTCCTGCTCATCCTCTCCACGATGATGCTGCCCGAGGAGATCCTGGCCATCCCGCTCTCGCTGGTGCTGGCCGACGTACCCGTCATCCACGTCAGCCTCATCGGCTCCCTGCTCGGCATGATCGTGCCGGTCGCCGCGTGGGCCTTCTCGATCCTGGTGATGACCGAGTTCATGAAGGAAGTGCCGGTCGAGCTGGAGGAAGCCGCCCGCATGGACGGCGCCGGCGAGCTACGCGTCTTCTGGTCGGTCGTGCTCCCGCTCTGCCGGCCGGCGCTGGGCGTGATCGGCATCTTCGGCTTCACGATGATCTGGGACCAGTACATGCTGCCGCTGCTGGTCGCCCAGGATGCCAGCCAGTTCACGCTGCCGCTGGCACTGCGCACGCTCCGCTCCGACGACCAGGTCGGCGTGGGTGTGCTGCTCGCGGCCGCGCTGCTCGCCCTGCTGCCGTCGGTCATCGCGTTCCTGGCGATGCAGCGGCAGTTCATGAAGGGCCTCACGTCCGGCGCCGTCAAGGGCTGAGCCGGTCTCTACAGATTGGATCCCGATGCTGCTCTCGTTTCCGCTGACCCCGTTCACGCCGGACGACAAGGTCGACCTGGACGTCTTCGCCGAACACGTCGGGCAGCAGGTGGCGGCCGGCCCGGCGGCGCTCTACGTGGCGTGCGGCACCGGCGAGTTCACCGCGCTGCACCAGGACGAGTACCGGGACGTGGTGGCCACCGCCGTCCGCGTCGCGGCCGGCCGCGTCCCGGTCTACTCCGGCTGCGGCGGGGGCCCGCAGGCCGCCCGCGACTTCGCCCAGCTCGCCGCGGAGGCGGGCGCCGTCGGACTGCTGCTGCTCCCGCCGTACCTGGTCTCGTCGACGCCCGCCGGCCTCGTCCGCCACGTCCGCTACGTGGCCTCCGCGACGCGCCTGCCCATCACCGTGTACCAGCGGGCGAACGCGATACTCGACCCCGCCGCCGCGGTAGCGCTGCTGGACATCCCCACGGTCGTGGGCATCAAGGACGGCCGCGGCGACGTGGACGCGATGCTGCGGCTGGTGACCGCGGTACGCGCCAGCGGCCACCCGCGCGCCGCCAGCTTCGGCTTCCTCAACGGCCTGCCGACCGCGGAGCTGTCCGTGCAGGCGTACCGGGCGATCGGGGTGGACAGCTACTCGTCGGCGGTGCTCTGCTTCGTGCCGGACATCGCCACGGCGTTCCACCGCGCTGTCCAGGCCGATGACGCGCAGACGATCCGTACGCTGCTGGCCGAGTTCTACCTGCCGTTCGTGGCGCTGCGCGACGCCGTGCCCGGCTACGCGGTATCGCTGGTCAAGGCCGGCGCGCGGCTCAGCGGCCTGGCGATGGGCTCGGTACGGCCGCCGCTTGTCGACCCGTCGGACGAACACGTGGCCCAGCTCGCGCGGACCATCGACCGCGGGCGTGCCGCCCTGGCCCGGCTGTGACAATCCGTCCCGGCCTGGTCTCGGTCACCTTCCGCCACCTCGCACCGTCCGATGTGGTCCGGGTGGCCCGTGAGGCCGACCTGGCCGCCATCGAGTGGGGCGGCGACATCCACGTCCCGCACGGCGACACGGAGGCGGCGGCGCGGGCGGCCGCACTGACCGCTGACGCCGGCCTGACCGTCTCCGCCTACGGCTCGTACTACCGCCTGGCCCACCCGGACCTGCTCGATGCGTCCACAGTGGTACGCACTGCGGTGTGGCTGGGCGCCCCGACGATCCGTGTGTGGGCTGGCCGCGTCGGCAGCGCCGAGGCACCTGCGGACTACCGCCGCGCGGTGGTGGACGACGCGCTGCGGGTGGCCGACCTAGCCGAGGCGGCGGGCGTGACGGTGTCGCTGGAGTGCCACCGCAATACGCTCACCGACACGCGAGAGTCCACACTGGAGCTTTTTGGCGCACTGCGCGACGCCCCGATCCGCGCGACGTGGCAGCCTCATCAGGAGCGGGACGCCAAAGCCAACGAGGGCGACCTCCGCGCGGTACTGCCGATGCTGGCCAACCTGCACGTCTTCGCCTGGACGCCGGACCGCACCCGCCTCCCCTGCACAAACACCGCACGGAGTGGTCCCGCTATCTGGCGACAGCATCCGGCGCACCAGGCGACCGCTACGCCTCTTTGGAGTTCGTCGCCGACGACGACCCGGACCGCCTACGCGCCGACGCCGTTACCCTGAGCGCCCTGCTGACCGCCGGCGGGGGCTGCTGATCGCGCCTTCGCGGCGCGGTTGGCCCGCGACTGGAGGTAGAGGTGGATGAAGAACAGGCTGGAGAACGCCACCTGGAGCACACCGAGAACGTTCATGCTTGGCTCTTGCCAGCCGCTGGGCATGTGCTCCCGCGCCTCAGACAGGAGACCTGCGGCGCCGGCGGAGACGGCAACCGTCGCCCAAAGCCGAGGATGGTGCAACACGCGACCGAACAACCTGACAGTGCTGGCGCGCCGGCTGCGTGCCAGGACAACCCCGGCCAGGACGATTATGGCCGTGCTGCCGCCGATGACCACGGTGATCAGCAGTAGCGAAGCCATTTCGAATGCGGCCACGCCACCAGGGTAGTGCGGTGGGTCTGGCGACTCCAGGCCCACCGCACGCGGTGCTTTAGCAGCCGGTCCAGCGCACGGCGCGGATTTCGTCCGTAAGCAGGTTGTTGTGGAAGCCAACCACGGTGCCGTTGTCGGCGATTGCGGCGCCACCAACGCCGTCACCCGGGCTCGGCGCCGGCAGCGTCACCACCGTGCCGCCACGCTGCAACGTCGTACCAGCCAGGACCACCCCGCTGGCGTTGACATCGGTCGGAGCGGACTCCAGCCCCGGGTCGAGCACCTTAACTCGACCAGTGCGCAGGTCCCAACGAAGCCCGACAAGGACGCCGCCCTGGAAGATCTGACCGACCGCCCAATGCCCACCAACCGCGCTGGCCAACGCCCCCGTGGCGTTGTCAGGGCCGGCCAGGGTCCGCACCACGCCGCCCGGAGTACGCAGCCACGAGGTCGGCTCGGAGAAGCCGGAGACCCCGACGACCGTGCCGTCGTCGGTGATACCGGCGAGGTCGACCAGGTCCGCCGGCGTGTCCAGCACCCGTACAGTCCCCGGCCGCGACGCCGGCCACAGCAACCCGTACGTCGTATTGGCCGGGGTACGGCCGATGCCGACGATGTCGCCGCGGGAGTTGATCCCCTCCACCGTCACCTGGTCCGCCTCGTCGATCAGCGGCAGCAGCGTCGCCTTGCCAGCGTGGTAACGCCACGGGTGCCTCAGGAAGCCATCTTCATCTCGAGCATTGCCGATGACAACGCCAGCGCTGTTTACGTCGACCAAGACCGAGCGCGGCAACGGCGGCTTCACCTCGACGAGCCGCTGACGGTCCCACAACAGCAACGGGAAGCTGTCCGTAGCCTGCCGCACGATCGCCGACCCCAGCACGTACCGACCCGACGGGTCCACCGCCACAGCTTCGCTGCTGAACGTGTCCGCCGGCACCGGCAGCGTCCCCATCCTGCAGCTCCCCGCCGTCACAGTGGATCCGGCCTGGGCGGGGACGGCTGACACGCCGACAATGGTGGCCGCGATCGCGGCCCCGGCGACCAACCGAGCGAGAGTGCGCTTCATCCAATCTCCATTCGGGAAAGGCGGCGAGCCGATGCCCACCGCTCGCCTCCCGAGAGTCCCAGTCGTCGCGATGATCCCTCAATACATTGGCTGTTCGAAGGCGTTCGAGTCAGTTCCGGCCATCGCCGCCCAACGAGAGGCACGCTTCGAAGGCCCGCGTCCCAACGGGCCGCAAATGAAGCACCGCGGTGCGCCGCGGGCTCACGACATTCCCGTTGGAGCGCCCTACGTAAAGCCTGGCGGGGTTGGGCGGCCGTAACTACGCTCGGTCGGTGGCGATCTACCTTGAAGTGCATCCGGACAACCCGCAGCCGCGTTCGATCCGACAGATCGCCGACGTGGTGCGCGCGGGTGGACTGATCGCATATCCGACGGACTCGTGTTTCGCGCTCGGCTGCCAGATGGGCAACAGCGACAGCCTGGAGAGCATTCGCGACATCCGAAAGCTCGACCCCGGCCACCACTTCACCCTCGTGTGCCGGGACTTCGCCCAACTCGGTCAACTAGTCAAGATCAGCAACTCGGTGTACCGGCTGATCAAGGCTGCCACGCCCGGCCCCTACACGTTCGTGCTGCCGGCGACCCGGGAGGTGCCTCGGCGGCTGATGCATCCGCGTAAGCGCGCCGTCGGCGTGCGTATCCCCGATCACCGCGTCGCACAGGCACTGCTGGCCGAACTCGGCGAACCGCTGCTGTCTAGCACCTTGCTGCTGCCCGGAGAGCCCGAGCCGATGACGAGCGGCCAGCAGATCAAGCAGCGACTCGATCACCAGATCGACGCCGTGATCGACTCCGGCGACTGCGGGACCGAGCCCACCACGGTGGTCGACCTGTCCCAAGACGAACCGCAGATCCTACGGATCGGGGCCGGCGACCCGTCACGGTTCGAATAATCCATTGTTGGTTTCGCCCGAGATCCACCTGTCAAGCCAGGTCGGCGCCGGCGCTGACGTCGTTCGGGTGCGGATCGTGCAGTGGCTGGGCACCGGCGACGAAGCGGTCCAGGGCCGCGCTGTGCAGCACGACTCCGGCGACCGGGTCACGCAGCGCGCGGGTGGTCAGTCGGGCCACCGGCAGCCGGCCGGGTCTCCGCGCGGCGGCCAGCACGATGTTGCCGTACCGCCGGCCGCTCAGCATCGCCCGTCCGGCGATGAGGCAGACGTCTGGCAACACGGCGCCAAGCGTCGCCGCCTGCACCCGCGAGTAGCCCAGCGGGGGCAGGTCGGTCAGGTTGACGGTGTAGAGCCCGTCGGGCCGCAGCACCCGCGCGACCTGCGCCGCGAACTCGACGCTGGCGACGTGCGCCGGCATCTGGGCAGCCTGGTAGACGTCGGCGAGCACAAGATCGTAGCTGGCGGCCGGCTCGGCCTCGATCGCCTCCCGGGCATCGGCCACCTGGACCCGCAGATCCCCTCGGGGCAGCGGCAGCTCCCGCCGGACCAGGTCGAGCAGGGCCACGTCGCGCTCCACAACGACCTGGGTCGAGCCGGGGCGGGTCGCGGCCAGATAGCGCGGCAGCGTGAAGCCGCCGCCGCCCAGATGCAGCGCGCGTAGCGGCTCACGCTTGGGCGCCGCCGCGTCGACGACCGAGGCCATCCGGCGTACGTAGTCGAAATGCAGGTATGTCGGGTCCGACATGTCCACATAGGACTGAGGTACGCCGTCGACGTACAGCATGTGGGCGCCCGGACGGGCGGAATCGAGCGTGAGCTCGACGACGTGCGAGCCGACCGGCGCCCGCACGGCGGCGCGTCGTCGCTGGTGCCGGCCCATGCCCACACGGTAGCCCGGGTCAGGCCGGGATCACACGGCTTCCGCCAACGACGGTTACGGATTGTGAATCCCGAAAGCACGTGATGGCGCGTCGCACGGCGCAACCTCATCCTCACCATCGTCACCGAGCACGTCGGCTTCTCGGTCTGGGGGTTGTGGCCGGTACTCGTGCTGTTCATGACCCCGCGACACGGCTTCACGCTCACCGATGCCGACAAGTTCCTGCTGGTGACGGTGGCCACCCTGGTCGGCGCGGTCATTGAGCAGCCCTTCTCGATCGGAGGCGGGCACTGCTACGAGGGGTTCGTCGACAACCGCGAGGTGAAGACGATCGTCGACATGTCCGAGATGAAGGGCATCCGCTACGACCCCGCCCGCAATGCGATCGAGGTGGAGGTTGGTGCCAGCCTCGGCCACCTCTACTACACGCTGTCAAGCAGTGGAGGGTGCTCCTGCCGGGCGGCGCCTGGCCGCGGCGGTCGCCGAGGTGTTCGACCTGCGGCCGGCGGCGATCGTCGCCGATCTCGACCTGCTCCGCCCGATATACCGGCGGACCGCCGCGTATGGGCACTTCGGCCGGCAGTCGGACGAGTTTCCGTGGGAAAAGGTCGACCGGGTGGAGAAGCTCAAGCAGGCAGCGGCCCCGCGGCAGCTCACGGCATAACGGTTAGATGGCTGGCCGTCCTCGGCTTCCCCGGGCCGAGGGCGGCCAGCGCCTTACGCGGGTTTGGATTGTGTATCGCGGAGGGTGAGGCCGCGGGAGCAGCGGTCTGGACCACCGCGGACGTCGCGGTAGCTCAAATCACCGACAATATTTTTCTTCTTGACGAGAGGACTTGTCGGTGAAAACGTGAACGTATGCAGGACGTCGCAGTGATCGAGGACGCCGCCGCCGCGGAGGTCGCGCTCGATCCCGTTCGGGCTCGCATGCTCGCGGAGCTTGCGGAGCCACACACCGCGACCACGCTGGCGATGCGCCTCGGGCTAGCTCGGCAAAAGGTCAACTACCACGTGAAGACGCTGGAGCAGCACGGTCTCGTGGAGTTGGTGGAGGAGCGGCGCAAGGGCAGCATGACCGAGCGCGTGGTGCGGGCGTCGGCTGCGGCCTACGTGATTTCGCCGACAGCGCTCGCCGCGGTCGCTCCCGATCCGGCGCGGTCGCCCGACCGGCTGTCGGCGCGGTGGCTGCTCGCGCTCGCCGCACGGCTGGTCCGGGAGACCGGCGCACTCATCAACGGCGCGGCGCGGGCCGACAAGCCGCTGGCCACGTTCGGGCTCGATGCCGAGGTGCGGTTCGCCAAGCCGGCCGACCGCGCCGCGTTCATCGGCGAGCTGACCGACGCGCTCGCCGGAATTATTAGCAAATATCACTCGGAAACGGGGCGCACGCATCGCGTTGTCGTCGCGGTGCACCCGGGCATCACCGAAGATGCCGACCCGCCAGCAGAGGGGCAGAAGTCATGACACATCCATTCGAGGTCCGCGGCGAGATCACCGTGGACGCCACGCCCGACCAGGTCTGGGACGCCATCGCGTCGGGGCCGGGGGTCGACTCCTGGCTTATGGGGCGCACCGAGATCGACGGTGACAACAAGACCAGCACCTTTGAGATGTTCGGCAACACGGCGACCTCGGCCATCACGGTGTGGGAGCCGGGGCACCGGTTTGCGACGCAGGAAGAGAAGAACCCGGACGGCACGTTCGCGGCGTTCGAGTGGCTGATCGAGGCGCGCGACGGTGGCGGTGCCGTGGTGCGGTTCGTGCACAGTGGCTTGCTCGGCGAGGACTGGGAAGCGGAATACAACGCGCTGTCGGTCGGCGACCACGCCTACCTGGCGAAGCTCGGGGTTTACCTCGCGCACTTCGCGCCGCGCACGGCGACGCGGTCGACATTCCTGCCCGGGCCGACCACCAAGGACTCGTGGGCGGCGATGACCGCGGCCATCGGTGCCGGCACCGATGCCGCGGACGGGCAGCCGGCCCGGCTCACCGTGCCCGGTGTCGAGCCGGTCGACGGCGTCGTGGAGTTCGCCGGCTCGCCGAGCTTCGTCGGTATGCGCACCGAGGACGCGATGTACATGCTGATCCACGGCTACAAGGACCAGATGTTCGCGACCGCGCACTACTTTGACGACCGCGACCGGTCGGCCGAAAACGAGGCGTGGCAGGCATGGCTGGGCGCGCTCGCCTAGCTTCGTCGCCCAGGGCCTGTTTCAAAATCCTTGCCGGGCTGCGCCGGGCCCAGACGACGACCGGCGGCGTCGGGCGTAAGGCCGCATACAACACCGGTATGCGACCTTGCGCCCGACTTGCCGGATCGCCGCCTGGATCCCGGCTCGCCTCGACAATCCTCTTGAAACAGGCCCTAATCCAGCCACACGAAACGGCGCCCCGCCGACCACCACGGCCGGCGGGGCACCGCCGTGCTGGCGTTCTGGCTCGGGCCCTGCGGTTGGTGACGGCCCGTACGGCGTGTGACCAGCTCGGAACCGCCTGAGGTGGTTAACCGTGGAGGTCAATACCCGGTCGAACAAGGCGGGTTCGTTCAACAGCGAGTTCGCCGATCGCGTCGTCCTTCGATAAAGTTCGGTATGGCTCTTGCCGCGCTTCGCCGCGTGCGCATCGGCGTCCTGATCTCAGTCGCGATCACCGCGTTGATGCTTCGGTGGTCCGTCGAGGCGCCATGGTGGTCGGAGCGCACCGATGTCGGTGGCTTTCACGCGTCCGCGGTGGACCTGGCGGGCTTCGGCGGGAGCCCATTCGCGTGGTGTGCGGCCGTTGCCTGTCTAGCCTTTGCGGTCGCAGCGTTGCCTGTGCCGCGCCGCGTCCGCCGGACGGCGTGCGCCGCGGGGCTGGCGGCCTCGGTCGGGGCCGCGTCCGTTTGGGCGGTGCTCCTCGGGCAGGTGCTGCGCCGGGACGCGGACACACGTCGCGGCTGGGCCGCGGAGATCTGGGCACGGCATATCGCCAGCGGGGGCGCCGATGTCAGTCCCCCATTGGCAGAGACTAATGCCGACGGCCTCAACCTCGCTCTCATCGTGGTGTTCCTGCTGTTGGTGGTCGGGGGTGTGCTGGCCTTTCCACGACGCCACGAGCGGACAGTGCTGCTGATAGCCACGATGGTGAACATCGCCGCGGCTCTGACAACGCCACTGGCGGCGGTCTGGGTTACCACGGGGCCAGGGACGGCGAAGCGCGACTGGTTCTGGACGTCTGAATTGCTTGCGGCGGCCGGGCCGACGGTCGTCGCCCTCGTGGTGATGGTGCCGATCCTCGGTGCCGGTCTGTTTCTGCGGCCGGGCGGTGCAGCTCAGGGATGGCGGGTTGTCTGGGCGATCACGGCGTCCATTTACTGCTATGTGGCCTACTTCGTGGTAATGATCGACACGTCCTCCGGCCCTCCCCTTCACGATGAGGATGTCCCAGATTCCGCCGCGTTCCCCACCGACTGGGGCGTCGGGGTGATCGGGCCGTTCTCGCTGGTGGTATTCCTTCCGCTCATCGTCGTCATCCGCGTCGTGTGCGCGGACTCGGCTGCGGTCAAGCGCGCTGCCATCAAGGCCCTCCGGGTCGGCCCACTCACAGATCACAGTGGGCCCGCATTGCCGGCAGTCGCGGATCCCGGACCAATCGGCAAAGACGAAGTTCTGAGCGATCGCGTCCAGGCTGACCCGCCGCTAGGGGCTCTCTAGCATGGCGGTCGTGCTGGTCATCTCCTGTGCCGTCCTGGGCGCGCTCGTCGGTGCGCTGACGCCACGGGTCGCCTACCGCCTGTCGGTGGAATACGGATCGCCGTCGCGGTCGGCCTGCGCGCATTGCGCGCGGCCGTTTCCTGCCGGTCTTGCCGGATGGGTACGCCCCGAAGCCCGCTGCCCGGGCTGCCGCACCCGACTAGGCCCGTCACCGGTGCTGACGGCGCTCGTGGGTGCGGTGTCGTTCGGCACGCTCACCTGGGCGCTGGGAGCAGTGCCCGCGCTGCCGGCGTACCTCTTCGTGGCCGGACTCGGACTAGTGCTCGCGTTCATCGATCTGGCCTGCTTGCGACTGCCGGATCCGCTGGTCCTGGCCGCCTTCGTGGTCGGCGGGTGCTGGCTCACCGCTCTGGCCTTTGTGGACGGAGCAGCCCCAGCGCTCGGGCGGGCGGCGCTGGCCGCGCTTGTCTCGGCCGGCGCCTACCTGGTGCTCGCCCTGCTCCCGGGTGCGAATCTCGGCCTCGGCGACGTCAAGCTCGCGGGACTGCTCGGGCTGATGCTCGGCTGGCTCGGCTGGCCGGCCGCCGTGCTCGGGCTCGTGCTGCCGCACCTCATCAACGGTCCGGTCGCGCTCGCGCTGTTGGTGTCGCGGCGGGCCGGCCGGAAGACGGACATGCCGCTCGGTCCGGCGCTGCTGGCCGGGGCACTGCTCGCGGTGGTGGCGGCAGCACGCGCACTGCCCTGAGCGCAATGTCGATCATCCGACAGAATCCATCCGTCCGTCGGGCTCGGACCCGGTTTGTTGGGTAGGCACCATTTGCCTGAGCCACGTCGTCCCAAATCGACGGAGTGATCCGATTCGGCTGGCGCATCGGTCGACGGTGATTCATCCGATCGAAGGCCCTGGGCAGGCCGGTTGCCTGACTAGTGCCGCGGCCGTCGCTTGTGCAGGCTCACCACGGCGGCCGTATCGGGCCGCTTCGACTTGACGCGGTGCCGCCCCAGCGGCGGCGACCAGGGGGTGCAGCCGTCCATGCCCACGCTTATGCTCTCGCTCTACTGCAAGGCCAAGGCACTGTTCGCGTCTCGCGACCGCGGGGCTACCGCGGCGGAGTACGCGATGATCGTCGCCGCAGTGGCCGCGGCCGTCGCCCTCGCCGTCTTCGCGTTCGGCGACAGGATCACCGCCCTCTTCGACGGTGCCTGTAACTCCATGACCGAGGGCGGCGGGGACTGCTGAACGACAGCACGTTCGCTGAGGGGGGAGCATGTCGCAGGCGAGACGCCGTCGACCGCGCGACCGGGGTGCGACCGCGGTCGAGGCGGCGCTCGTGCTGCCGCTGGTCCTGCTGATCGCTTTCGGCATCATCGATTTCGGACGCATGCTCAACGCACAGATCAGGGTTACCGAGGCCGCGAGGGAGGCCGCACGAGCGGTCTCCCTCGGCCACGACACTGAAGAGATCACGGAAGATCTCGGCACCGAGCGAGCCGTCGTCCTGGACAGTTGCGCCAACAACCCGAACGCCCGCGTCCGGGTGACCTACGAGTTCGAGTTCGTCACGCCGTTCGCCCTCATGGCCGACTTCGCCTCCGATTCGTTCGACCTGACGTCCATTGGGGTGATGCCGTGCCGGAGCTGAGCGGCGTGCTCGGTCGCCTGGGCGGCCGGCGCGGCGACCGCGGCACGGTCGCCGCACTCGTCGCGGTACTACTCGCGGGCGGCGTGCTGCTCGGCATGGGCGCGCTCGTGGTCGACGTCGGGCGGATCTACGTGGAGCGCGCGGAGCTACAGGGTGGCGCGGATGCGGCATCGGTCGCGGTGGCCAGGGCGTGTGTCACCCGGCCCGACAGGTGCACCGACGGCCAGATGAGCGCAGTGGCCGACGACTACGCTGCCGACAACGCGAAGGACGGGCTCGCCAACGCCACGGTCTGCGGGTACGTGCCGCGGATGAGCGGCCTGTCGGGCCCGATCGAGGACTGCCCTTCCGGGCAGCCCGACAACCTGACGAAATGCTTCGGCGTGCGGCCAGCGAAGCCGACGCCGTTCATCGAGGTGCGCACGACGACCGAGGTGGAGGGTGGCACAGCCCTGCCGCCGATCTTCGGTGGCGCGGTCACCGACACCGACGGCGCCACGGTCGCCGCCTGCTCGCGGGTGACCTGGGGCCCTGTCCACACGGCCGAGGCCGAACTGGGTTTGGCGATCTGCAAGACGCAGTTCGACGAGGCGACCATGCGCCGCGGAGTGCGAGTCTTCCAACCGCCGCCCGTGGGCGGTGACCACGCCCGCGGAGTGAACGAGATCACGCTGCGTGTCAGCATGGGAGACAGGTCATGCGGAGGGGCGCCGAGCGGGTTCGTGTGGATCAAACACGATTCCAGCGGAGACACGTGTCCCCATCCGCTGAAAGTCGACACGGACGAGGGAGCCGCGGCTCACGGCCGGGATATCACGGGAGGCTGCGCCCGCGCGTTGGAGGAAATCGTCCGTAATCCGCGACCAGTCGCGGTGGCGATCTACAGCAGCGGACACTCCGGGAACGTCACGACCGAGGGTATCGCGATGTTCGTCCCTACGGGCTGGCGTTATCACGAGGACTTCTGGGAAAAGGGTCCGGACCCGCGCAACCGGCGATCCGACCTGAGCAGAAGAAGGCTCTGTGCCCGCGACCCCGCCACCATGTGCCTCTATGGCTACTTCACCACCAAGATCTTTAGCGCCGATACCGTCCCTACTGACGACCACTACGGCGCGGTCGTCGTCAAGACCATCGGATAGCTCGCAAAGGACAGCCGTCGCATGACTCGTCGCATCCTCGCCGCGTTCGTCGCACTCCTGTTCGCGGCGATCGGCACGACCGCCGTCCTCCTCTACGTGCGGCGCGCGGACGACCGGGCGGTCGCCGCCACGAGCGCGGTGACCGTGCTCGTCGCCAAGCAGCGCATACCGGCGGGCACCACCGGCGAGAGCATCCGCAGCAGCGGACTTGTCGAGCCGGTACGGATGCCGGCCGGTTCGTTGCCGGACGGCGAGACCTTCGCCGAACTCCCGACCGACGTGGACAAGCTGGTGGTCACCTCGGACCTGCAACCGGGACAGCTCGTGCTACGCCGTATGTTCAGCGAGTCAACTCGCACCTCGGGCGGTCTCGCGATCCCGGAGGGACTGATGGCGGTCAGCGTCGAGGCTACCGTTGCCGAGCAGGTCGCCGGCTATGTGCGGCCGGGCTCGCAGGTCGCGGTATTTGTCAGCTACCGGGTCATCGAGGGGAAGACCAAGTCTCTCGGCAGCGCGTCGGGCGGTGACGGCGTCACCGGCACCGCCGTACTGCTGCCGAAGGTGGAGGTCATCGCGATCGGTGAGTACGGCGATGGCGGCCAGACCACGACGACGCCCCTGGACGAGACGACGACGGAGGACGGGACCGAGCGCAAGAAGACGGTAATGGTCACCGTGGCCGTGGACACCCGGCAGGCCGCAAAGCTCATCAATGCCGCCGAGGCCGACGCCCTCTACCTCGCGCTGCTGAGCGACAGCTCCAAAGTCGCCCCCGGCGCGGGCGTGGACAGCAGCAATGTCCTCGGCTGAGCTACCGCACCACCCGCTGCTGGGGAGGCTGACATGACCATTCTCTACGAGCCCTCACGCCAGGCCGCGCAGTACTTCGCGATGCTGATCGGCGGCGACGTACGTACGGCCGGCCAGCTCGCGGAGCTCGAGGCGATCCTGGAGGAGGATCCTCAGGAGCAGCTCGTACTTTTCGGACCAAACACCCCGGTCATCGAGGCGGTGAGCCTGGCGGCCCGGCAGCGACTCGCCCGTCCGACGCTCGGCGTGGTGTTACTGAGGCACCATCTCGAGGTCGACGTGCTCGCCGAGGCCATCCGGTCGGGTGTGCGCGAGGTCGCCAACGTCAACGACCCACCCAGCATCCTTGCCGCCTGCGCCCGCTCCCAGGACCTGTCCCGGCGGTTGCAGGGCGGGGCCAACGGCCGGGCCGGGACCGCCGAGGCGTCGGACTTCGTCGATGGCAAGGTGGTCACCGTCTACGCCGCCAAGGGCGGCTCGGGGAAGACGATGCTCGCCACCAACCTCGCGATAGCGCTGGCAGCGGGTGAGAAGCGGGTCTGCCTGATCGACCTCGACCTGACTCTGGGCGATGTCGCGATCATGCTTCAGCTCGCCCCCGAGCGCACCATCGCCGACGCGGTCCCGGTCGCGGACCGGATCGACGAGACCGGCCTGCGGACCATGGTGACCAACTACTGCCCAGGGGTGGACGTGTTGCTCGCGCCGGTCCTCCCGACGGTGGCGGCGCAGATCAGCCGGGACCTGGTCACCGAAATCCTCTACCTGGCCCGGTCGATGTACGACTACGTGGTGGTGGACGGGCCGGCGGTCTTCAACGACCACGTGCTGGCCGCCCTGGACTCGTCCCACCGGTACATCCTCGTCGCCGCGCCGTCGGTCACCGCGATGAAGAACCTGCGCATCCTGCTGGACACTTTCGACGTCCTCGACTATCGAAAGGAAAACGCCCTCGTTGTGATCAACCGGGCGGACCCGCGGCTCGGGCTCACGCCGGCCGACATCGAGCGGGTCCTGCGGATGCCGATCACGGCGCAGATCCCGGCCAGTCGCGACGTGGCGATCGGCATCAACCGGGGATGCCCATCGTGCTGGAGCAGCCGACCCACCCGGTAAGCGAGGCGATCCGGGAATTGGCGACGCAGCGGATCGGCGCCGATCTCACGACGCCCCGCGGCCTTAAGGCAATGCTGTCTCGTCGGGGAAGGCGGTAACTGGCGGTGGCTGAAGGCAACGGAGGAAACGGTCGCGCGGGCTACCACGCCCCGGACGAGATCCCGCGGGCCGGGACCGGCTACTCCGCGGCCGAGTTGCTGGCGCTCAAGGAAGACTCGCCCTATCCGGTCACGGCCATCCCGGTCACGGCGGTGCCGACGACCGCGTTCCCGACCACCAGCGCGGCCCCGCCGACGTCGGTGCCATCGGGTTTCGGGCGGCGCAACGCCCGCCACGCGTACGATCCGCTGGCCGACGTGCGGCGCCGAGCCCACGACGCGCTGCTCGAACAGCTCGGCCCGCAGATGTACGAGAGCGGCAACGACGAGGAGGAGCTCGAGCGCCGGGTACGCGAGGTACTGCCGGGCCTGCTGGCCAAAGAGGAGCAGCTGACGGCCGCGGACCGCGGCCAGGCATTCCGGCAGATTCTCGACGAGATCGTCGGGCACGGGCCGATCGAGCCGCTGCTCCGCGACGCGGACGTCACCGAGGTCATGGTGAACGCCTGGGACCGCATCTACGTCGAGCGGTTTGGTCGCATCCAGTCGGTCGAGGCCGCGTTCCTGGACGAGGCGCACCTCCGCCGGGTCATCGACAAAATCGTGTCCCGGGTGGGCCGGCGGATCGACGAGGCCAGCCCGATGGTCGACGCCCGGCTGCCCGATGGCAGCCGCATCAACGCGGTGATCCCGCCCGTCAGTTTGGACGGCGCCGCGCTGACGATCCGCAAGTTCGCCGCCAACCCATACAAGATCGATGACCTGGTGGCCTTCGGCACCCTCAACCAGCAGGTCGCGACGGTGCTCGCCGCGTGTGTGCAGGGGCGCCTCGACGTGCTCGTCAGCGGCGGCACCGGCACGGGCAAGACGACGATGCTCAACGTGCTCTCCCAGATGCTGCCGGTCCACGAGCGCATCATCACCATCGAGGACGCGGCGGAGTTGCGGCTCGGGCAGGACCACGTTGTACGCATGGAGTACCGGCCGCCCAACGTCGAGGGTCGTGGCGAGGTGACCATCCGCGACCTCGTCCGCAACGCCCTGCGAATGCGCCCGGACCGCATCGTCATCGGTGAGGTACGCGATGGCGCAGCACTGGACATGCTCCAGGCCATGAACACCGGCCACGACGGCTCGCTGACCACCATCCACGCCAACTCGCCCCGGGACTCGCTCTCCCGGCTCGAGACCATGGTGCTGATGTCCGGGATGGATCTGCCCGTGCGGGCCATCCGCGAGCAGGTCGCGTCCGCGATCGACCTGATCGTCCACCTCACCCGGCTCCGGGACGGCACCCGGAGGATCACCCAGATCACCGAGGTGGTCGGCATGACGGGCGACGTGGTCGAACTGCGGGACCTCTACCTGTTCGACTACAAGTCCGGCACCGACCGGTACGGGCGCTTCCAGGGTGAGCTGATCGCGACGGGCACGCGGCCGGCCTTCCTCGAATCGCTCACCGACCAGGGCGTCGCGCTGTCGCCAGAGCTGTTCGAGATGCCGGCGAGGACCGACTAGTGAACGTTCCGGAGTCCGCGCTCTACCTCGCCATGGCCGGCACGGTCTTCCTGGCATTGCTGCTCGTCGCTGTCCTGATCATCGCCCCCACGCTGCGGCTCACTCAGAAGCGCCGCCGGCTTCAGCAGATCGAGCGGTACCGCATCGAGCAGGTCCGGACCCAGGTGGCCGCGGCGTCCTCGCCAGGGGGCCCGCTCACCCGCGGCGCATTGGCGGCCACCGAGCGGATGATGCGGTCCGGCGGTCTGGAGGAGCGGTTCGCGCGCCAACTCGACCGAGCCGGAATGACATTGCGACCGCATGAGTGGGTGCTGCTCCGGATCGCCGTCGCGGTCGGCCTGACCGTGCTGCTCACGCTCGCGTTCGGCCCGGTCGGGCTGCCGTTCGGGCTCTTCTTCGGCTGGGCGATCACCGCGACCTATCACCGCAGGCGGGCCCGGCTGAAGTCCGAGCGGTTCGCCAGTCAGTTGCCCGAGGCGCTCCAGATGGTAATCGGCTCCCTGCGCGCGGGCTTCTCGCTGCCGCAGGCCATCGACGCGATGGTGCGGGAAGCGGGCGAACCGATGACCACCGAGTTCCGCCGGGCGGTGGCCGAGACCCGGCTCGGCATGTCGCTGGACGATGCGCTGGACCGGCTGGCGGTACGGGTGGACAACCCCGACCTCTCCTGGGCGGTCATGGCCATCCGGGTGCAGCGTGAGGTGGGCGGCAGCCTGGCGGAGGTACTGAGCACCACGGTTGAGACCATCCGCGAACGGGAGCGGTTGCGCGGGCACGTCCGGGCGCTGTCCGCCGAGGGGCGGATGTCCGCATGGATCCTCGTGTCCCTGCCAATCCTCGCCGCGGCCTTCATGTTCACGTTCCGCCAGGAGTATGTCAGCCCGCTGATCCACGACCCGCGCGGCGTCCTCATGCTGATGGTCGGGGCGACGCTGGTGTGCCTGGGCGGGTTCTGGCTCTCCCGTGTGGTGAAGGTGGAGGTCTGACGTGGATCCACTCCTCGCCGCCGGGCTCGGCGCCTTCTTCCTCGCGCTGGCTGTCGCGTCCCTCACGGTGGCGTTTGGCGCCTCCAGACGTCCCGGTGTGGCGCAGGCGCTGGTCGACATCGACCGGGTCTACGCGCCGGGCGCGCAGGCCGGCGCCCCGCTCCTCGGTGACCGCGCCCTGCGGCCGGTGGTCCGCGCGCTGACCGGGCTTGGGCGCAGGCTGACACCGAAGAGCGCGGCGGCCTGGATGCACAAAGGACTCGACCTCGCCGGCAACCCGGCCGGATGGTCGCCCGAGCGCATCTTCGAAATGCAGGGGCTCGGCTTCGTCACGCTCGGCTTCCTAGGTGGGCTCGCGGGGCTTGTGCTCGGCGCGATGGGCGTCGTCGGGCTGGTACCTGGCGCGGTCGTCGGGGTCCTTGCCGGGGCGCTGATCGGTTTGCTGTTGCCGTACGTCGTGGTGTTCGACCTCGGTCAGCGCCGCCAGCAGAAGGTGCGCGATCTGCTACCGGACGCCCTCGACATGCTCACCCTCTCCGTCGAGGCCGGGCTCAATTTCGACGCCGCACTCGCGCACGTCGCTACCGGCACCCGCGGCCCGCTGTCGCGCGAGATCTCCCGTGCCCTGCACGAGATGCAGATGGGCAAGCAGCGCTCCGAGGCGCTGCGGGCGCTGGCCGATCGGACGACCGTCCGCGAGCTGCGTACGGTGGCCATCGCCGTGGTGCAGGCCACCGAGCTCGGAGTGCCGATATCCAGCGTGCTTCGCGAGCAGGCGAACGAGATGCGCGTGCGCCGGCGTCAGCGGGCCGAGGAGCAGGCGCGCAAGGTGCCGGTCAAGGTGCTGTTCCCGCTGATCTTCTGCCTCTTCCCGGCACTCTTCATCGTCGTGATCGGGCCGGGGATACTCCGCATCATGGACACCCTCGTGCGCTGAGCCGCCGGATCGGTGGCTTCAGCGCCGCCGGCGCGACCCGCCGGACGATCCGCCCGAGGGGGATGACGGTTTTCCGGATGTCGGCAAGCTCGGCCACTCGGTCGAGCCACCGTGTGGCATGAGCGAGGAAGCCTGTGGCGGCACCTGACGGGCCGGCGGGGCCGAACGGGCGCTGTAGCGTGAGGCGAGGCGCGCCGCGCGTGCGGACCGCGCTCCCCGCAGCGCCGACACCGGCCAGGCGCCGACCACCGACGACAGACCCGTCGGGTGGCCCTCGGCGGCGCGCAGCGCCTCGAGGTGGGCGGCCATGGCGGGGTTCCGCTCGGCCTCACCGGTCGGGATGGCCACCATCAGGCCGGTGTACCCCCGGCCGGCGAGACCGGGGCGGCATGTACGGGAACCCAGGTCACCTGCCGGTCCACCGAGGCGACCCCGGACGCCGGACCGGGCGAGCGGAGCCACCAGGTCAGTTCGTCCGGATCGAGTGACGCCAGCGCCGGAAGGTCGGCGAGACCCGACTCGACATCGGCCAGCCGCTTGCCGACCGCCGTCGCGGTCGGCCGGTCCGCAGGATCCAGGGCCATGCAGCCCTCGATCAACGGCCAGAGCAGCGACGGCAGGCCCGGCGGTGGCACCGGGAAGCAGCTCTCGTGCCGGGCGAGCACGTCGAAGAGGCTTCCGCCCCGGTACGGGCTGCGCCCGCAAAGCAGTTCGAAGAGGACGATGCCGAGGGCGTACACGTCGGCCGCCGGGGTGGGCAGCTCTCCGGCGACCACCTCAGGGGCGACGTACTCGGGGTGGCCTGGACGACTGCGGCTTCTCCCTCGGCGCCAGCTGGGTCGTCAACGGCCACGGCGGCCGCGATGCGCCGGGCGGTACCGAAGTCGGCCAGTCGCACGAGACCCTCGCCAGCCGAAAAGAGCAGGTTGGCCGGCTTGACGTCGCCATGCACGACGCCCTGCCGATGCAAGTAGGCGAGCGCGCCAGCCACCTGGGCCACGATGTCCACAGCGGCCGCCGGCGCCAGCGGCCCGTCCCGGCGTACCCGCCGACGCAGGTCTTCCCCGTCGACCAGATCCATCACCAGGGCATGCTGCGTGTCCTGCGGAACGAAGTTTCGTGACCGGATCACCGACGGGTGGTCCAGCTCGGCGAGGATCTCCGCCTCGGCGAGGAACGCGTCGACCAGGTCCGGCTGCTCAGCCGCCGTCGTGTGCAGGATTTTGACCGCCACGACATCGCCGGTGGCCAGGTCCTCCGCCCGCCACACGGCACCGATCGCCCCCGGGCGATCTCGGTCAGAAACCGGTATCGCCCGTCCAACAGCCTGTCCACGATCCCCCAAAACCCTCCCTGTCCAGCATAGGAGCGGGCCGCGGACTATCGAATCCTGCTGGCGGGTATCAGATACCGGATCGGCCGGACTCAAGGCTGGTGCCTGAGCTGTCTCACGCGCGAGGATCGCACCATGTGGGTCAGTGACTGGGGCGAAACGGCTGACGAGCCGCCAACCCCCGAGCAGATGGAGCAGTGGCACCGGCGGATGTCCCCACCAGACAACGAGTTTCCGGCCAGCGTCGGCCTTGCCATCCTGCTCGGACGCAGCGAAGACGCGGCGGTCGGGATCACTCAGGTCGAGGCGTTCTCGACCGGCTTTCGGTTCACGCTGGCCGTCCGGCTGCGCCAGGTACCACCAGCACTCACCCACCGTGGGCTGTTCACGCTCATCGGCTCCCACACCCACCAGGCATCGACATCCCGCTGGAGGACCGCCTGCTGCTCGGCATCGAGTACCCCGACGGCCACCGAGCCTCCACACTGCACGACACCCGAATGCGCGCCCCGAGCGCGGTAGACGCAACACAGCTCGCCCTAGTCCAGCAAGGCGGAGGCGGCGGCGAACGCAGCGTGGACCTGACCTACTGGGTGACGCCGCTACCGCCCTCCGAGGGAACGGTGTCCTTCGTCCTGGCCTGGCCGCGCTTCGGAATGCCCGAGTCCCGCACGAACATCGACGGCGGCGCCATCTGCGCCGCGGGCGCGCGCAGCCACATTCTCTGGCCACCACACCTGGCGACCGAACCCCAACAGCCGCCAGCCCCGCCCCGTCCATCCTCCGGCTGGTTCGCCGAGCCGCCCAGCTAACTCGGCCCTGTGCAGGTCACCGTCGTCTGAATCGGGCTGCGCAACATCCGGCGGGACCCGCGGGTCGTGTCGTCCTTTAAGAGATCCCTGCCGGTGGGCGCCGAGGGCGGGGCCGAAGTCGCGCGACTACTTCGCGAGGGTCTGAGTGCGCGTGCGGCCGTATTCGGCCAGGGCGTGGAACGCGGCCTTCGGTGTCCACGAGCCGTCCGGGAGCACCCGCACGATTCCGCGCGCGGCCAGGTCGTAGTCGTGTTCCGGGTCGCCGGTGGTCGGTAGGTGCCGGTTCGCGAACGTGTATACGAACGCCGCCTCCACCCCGCCGGCCTCGTAGTCGCGCAGCAGGTCCAGGACGTAGCGGGCCTGGCCCTCCTCGTCACGCTCCAGCTCCGCGGTGAGCTTCGCGGCGCGGCCGTGCTCGTCGTACGTCACAGGCTCCGCCCCTCCCGCGACGTCGGCCGCGCCGCGGAACGTGCAGCAGCCGAACTCGGTCGCGGCGTACGGCTTGCCCTGCCCCACGGCCGCCGCCAGGGTTTGCGGGAACGCCGTGGCGTTTGTCGCGTCGCGGTAGCCGGCGTCGCTGGCGATGATGTCGAACATTGCCCAGTCGACGTCCTCCAGCGGGATCGAGGCGTAGCCGACGGGGCCGCCGAACCGCTCCCGCACTGCGGGGACCACCTCAGCGAGGAAGTCGCGCACCGCGGCGCGCGCGGCCGGGACCGCCTCCCGCATCCGCATCGGATCGGTGAGCAGGGCCATGCGCTCGGCCAGGTCACGGCCGGGCAGGAAGCCGTCGGTGAAGATGGAGATCTCGGAGCCCGTGAGGTACACGACCGAGGCCCCGCTGCGCCGCAGCCGCTCGGCCCGCTCGGCGCCGTCGAGCACGAACGCCATGAGCCCATCGCGGTCGAGGCCATTGGTGAACGGGCAGTACCACACCTCGAGCCCAGCCTCGGCGGCGAATCGCGCGGCCAGCTCCAGCCGGTCCTGGACACCGCCGGTGATGCGCACCGCGTCGCAGTGCAACTCCTCACGGATGATGCGCAGGTCGCGCCGCACGGCGTCGGGGTCGAACGGCTCGTGGGTCGTGGAACCAGCGCTCACGAAGCCGGTGTCGTAGTTCATGCCGAAGACGCGCATCGGGAGTTCTCCTCGCTCGTAAGGTACGTCGCGTACCCTATAGGGTACGTCCAGTACCCTGCAAGACATGAGCACGAGGCGCCGGGGCGAGGAACTGGAACAGGCGATCCTGCACGCGGCGGCGGAGGAGCTGCGCGAGTCCGGCTACGCGGAGATGACCATGGACCGGGTCGCCGCCCGGGCCGGGACCAACAAGAACGCCATCTACCGCCGGTGGCCGCATCGGGCGGCGCTGGGCATCGCGGCGTACCGCCACCTCTCCGACGCCGTGATGCCGAACCCCGACACGGGCACCCTGCGGGGCGACGCGCTCGAGATGCTGCGGCAGGCGAACCAGACGTGGTCCTCGCCGCACGGAACCGTCCTACGCGACCTGCTGGCCGCCGCCGCGGACGACCCCACGCTGCTCGACCTCATACGTGAACGGTCCGGCGCGGACACTATGGACCGTGCCTGGCTGACCATGCTCGAACGCGCCGTAGCACGCGGCGAGGCACCCCCGACGGCCGTCCATCCGCGCGTCGCGACCACGCCGATAATGCTGCTACGAGCCGAGTACGCGATGCGCGGCTTCCCCTCGGTCCCCGACGAGGTACTCGTCGAGATCATCGACGAGGTCTTCCTGCCGCTCGTACGCGGCCGCGCCCATCCGTGACCGTCACAGCAGTTCGCCGTCCTCCCCGACCGGTGCCGTCGCTCCCGCGCGGCCTCACCCGTCCGCCGTTGGTCACGCGCGTCCCGCCGCCCCGCACACCGTCCTTATTGGACAGTGCGCTATCGCGCAACATTGGTTACGGGAAGGTCACGGCGGCGCTCGCGCAGGTCAGGCGTTGTTTGCATTGATCCGACTCGACGATCAGGAGTCGAAGAGGGAGGTCCAGTGCGCAAGAGACTGAGAATGGTGAGCGCGACCGCCGCGGTCAGTATGGCGCTCACGGTGGGCGCGGTGGCGCCGGCGAGACCGGCGCAGGCGGCGATCACCGGCTGGTTCAGCGCCGTCATCAGCGCGGTGGTGACGCTCGCGTCGAGGGGCGGCAGCGGTTGGGACCCGCAGCTCGAAGCGGCCAAGCAGCAGATCATATCCGCCGTGGAGAGCTCCAAGCAGGAGATCCTCAACCACATCGACGCGATCGCCGCGGCCGATGTGGAGGCCTGCACCCAGGCCGCCGTCACCAAGGTGGCGCAGATCGACAGCATGCCGGGCAGCCTGCTCGGGCCGTTCGTGAACGGGGCGGTCGACTGCGCGGCCCTCTCCAGTTCCTACTTCAACGCCGTGCAGGATCCCTGGGCGGCGGACAACATCGGCAAGCTGATGGGCGTCATCTACTCGATCGCGATGCTCGGCTTCGCCAAGTACAACCTCTCCACCAGGACGCTGCTCGACAACCTCATCCGCGGCTACCAGGCGGTCCAGGTCAAGATGAGGCCGTCGAACTGCGGCATGGGGAACGCGTATCCAGGCAACGACATCCCCCCGCGCCCAGGCGAACCCATGTACTGGATCGTGTGGTGCGACGCGTACAACGGAGACCTCGGCAACGCGACGGTGATCTCGTACTATCCGCAGCAGCCGGTCACCGACGCCGCATTCGACGAGGCCGCTCTGCAGGCCGGGCGGAACACGTCCTACGCGATCGCCGTCAACGCCCTCCCGACGCTGCGCGCGGCGTGATGATGAGGAGGACGCTGCGTGGCCTCGCCGCCGCGGCGCTGTCCCTGTCCCTGCTGCTGTTCGGGACCGCGACACCGGTGAAGGCGGCGGACAACGCGAACTACTGGCCGTACATCAGCCTGCTCATGAGCGCCTTCGACAAGGGGCGGGACGGCCTCACCCCGACCGAGGCGGCCGCGCTGATCCAGGAGATCGTCGGCGCGGTCGACGGGTCCAAGGTGGACCTGCTCGACCGCCTGGACAGTCAGGTGACCAACGAGCTGAAGGGCAAGGCCGAAGCCGCGCTGACAAAGGTCGAGCTGCTGCGGGTGCCGTGGCTGGCCGGCGCTGCCATCAACAGCATGCACGACGCGGCGTTCGCGGCGAAGGCGCACATCGCCACGGTCAGCGGCAACGACGCCGCGCTGGACACGGTGGGCCGCGCGATGATCGCGCTGTTCACCGAGCTCAACACAGCGTATGTCACGGTCGACGCGGACGAGGGCACGAACATCGCGCCAGGGCCGCGGCGCTACTTCCGGCAGGGCCTGGAGCAGCTCATCCAGGCGATGACACCCTCCTGTGAGTACACCGGCATGCCGAACGCCGGCGTGATCTCGTACGTCTGCGAGTACGACGGCCGGACGGTACGGGCGGTGTACATGGCGACCACCAACACGTACACAGTGGACGGTGGAGCGCCGCTTTCAGGGCGGATCGACGCGGCGTTCGTCCACGACTTTCTGATGGCCGGCACCGCGCGGGAGCTCGCCAAGCGGGCACTGGAAGTGCTGGTCCGCGAGGGCGTCACCCTGCCATAGTCCCCGGAGGAGTGTGCACATGAGACACAGACTCGCCACCGGCCTGGTCGCCGCCGTCGCCGCCGTCGTCATCACGGTCAGCGGCACGGCGCGGCCCGCGAAGGCGGCGTGGCTGGACTGGGCCGCCGTCGTGGTATCGGTGGTACAGAGCCTCAACACCGGTGGGGGCGGTGGCGGCCTCGCACAGGCTACCCAGCAGATCATCGCCGCGGTGGAGAGCTCCAAGCAGGAGATCCTCAACCACATCGACACGATCGCCGCCGCCGATGTGGAGGCCTGCACGGAGGCCGCCGTAACGAAGATCGCCCAGATCGACAGCATGCCCGGCAGCCTGCTGGGCCCGTTCGTCAACGGGGCGGTCGACTGCGCGGCCCTCTCCAAGTCGTACTTCAACGCCGTCCAGAGCCTCCCCGCCGCAGACACCATCGGCAAGCTGATGGGCGTCATCTACTCGATCGCCATGGTCGGCTTCGCCAAGTACGGCCTCTCCACCACCGCGCTGCTGGACGGGCTGATCGCCGGCTACCAGTCGGTCGTCACCAAGCTCGCCCCCACATGCGGCGACTCGACAATCAGGGAGTACGACTCGATGGGCCGCCTGGTCACCGTCGAGATCACCAACACCTGCGTCGCGTACAACGGCGACCGCGCCAGCCAGACCGAGTTGTACTACCTCGGCAGGCTGCGTGGCCCCGCGATCGACCGCGCCCAGGTCAGCAAGGACGCCACCCGCAACACCAGCCGCTGGGTAGCCCAGAACGCCCTTCCCGGCCTCCAGTCGGCCCGCGCCGGCATGTAGTCCCCGCACCAGACGGCCCGCCCCGCCCCCAACGCGGCGGGCCGTCGCCGCGCCGCCCCTGTGATCAAAGACCCGTACATGGCCTGAGGCTGCAACGCGGTCCTCGCCCGGACACGGGGGGGTTAGGAAGGCAAACGGTGCGCCTGGACGGCGTCGAACCCGCGTCTGCCTCCGCGCTTCGGGGCGCGTCTACCCCGCGTTCGAGTGGGCGATACTGGGTTTGAACCAGTGACCTCTTCCGTTTCAATAATGTCAAGTTCGATCCGCCACGTGCACCGATGGCTATACAGCCTGGTCACGCTGTTGGTAGCTATTGGTCTGGCGATGGCCAGGAGAGCGGTTCGCCACAAGATCGTCTTCCAGATTTCTCCCCACCCGCTAGCGGCTGGGTGTTGGTGGTCGGCTGGGGCTTCCCGTCGCGCAGGCTTCGCCCTGCCGGGCCGCGCCCGCCTGGTCCAGGTGGAGCGGCCCACCGGACGAACGACCTGGACCAGGCGGGCGCAGTCTGGCTGCCTGTGGTGTGCGGCGGGCGAGCGGTGCGGCTGGGCATCCCGGAGCAGCCCGGGTCCAGGGCGGGCAGCCCTGGCCGCCGGAGGCCGGCCCTGGGGCGTAGGGCCGGAGGCCCTACCCGCCGGAGGCGTTGACCCCTGCGAGCTAAACCCGGTACCACCACGACAGGCGCGGATGCCTACGAGCCTCGACTCGGGTGAGCACTGCCTGCCTAACGTCATACGCAAGCTTCTCAGCAAATCGCTGGACGGCCTCGTTAACGATCCGCCGCGCATCCTCACGTGCATCGTTCTCTGTCGCACGCAGCGCTTCTATCTGCTGCTCAAGGGCGATCCGTTGGACCCTGGCGGGATCCTGCGACTCGGAGGCGGGGAACAGCACCTCGGCTTGGGCACGTTGATGCTCCCCAACAAGGGCTGCACGCTCGCGAGTTGCCTGGTTGCGGCGTTTGGTTGCCTGGCGGTAATCCTCGCCCAAGCCGACGACTTCGATGGCATCTATCGGCGCGGTCAGTCCCATGGCATGCTCCCAAAACGGAAGCGAAGCGGCCAAAAGGTCAAGCCGAAGCCGGTACCGTGCCAACGATCTGCTGGGCCGCCGGTACATGTCGGACACCTTCTCGATATCGTCGAGGTCCTTTGCCGGCTCACGCAGAATCTCCAGCTCGAAGACTCTGCGGCGTTCATCGGTGATGGCCGTGTGTGCCGACCTCTGCGCCCGTCGCGCCAGGAGAAGCGCTACGACGGCAACTACGAGCCCTCCCGTACCGACCACCAGGTTGATGTAGTCGAGCCAATCTTTGGCAACATCGACTTCGGGAACGGAAGCCAGCACGTCCTGAGGGTAAGCGATGGGTGCACCGCCGAAGCCGCTCGCGCCCCGGTTGATGGTGACCGCCCGTCCGACGGCTGACTCCCCTACTGCGTGTACCAGCCTATGTTCCCGGCCTGCAGTTGGGCCGGGGTACAGGCGTGAGCGCCTGAGCCCCTCGTAGCTGCTGCCGGCTCGCGCCGGGAGCGAAGCGGCAAGGCGCGACCGGCCGGCAGAGGTGCGCGGAAGCGGCCCGTAGGGCCGCCTTGAAGACGTACAGAAAAATTCTCACCGGCAAGAAGCCCGACAAAGAAGCCCGACAAGGACGCTGGGCAGGAGCAGCCTCCAGAATGCTTGTCATCCGGGGCCCCACTGGGGCCGCTATCGGTGCATAAGGATTCTCTATACGTCTTCAAGGCGGGCCGCAAGCGGCCCGCACGCGTAATCCGCTCGGTCGGTCGGCCGCGCCTAACGCCTCCGGCGACGGCGCGGACCGACAGCGGCACGCGCGACCAGCGCCAGATACACGAAGCCCCGAGCGCTCCGGGATTCCGGAACGGTCGGGGCTTCGGTACGTGGGGGCACGGCCGGTCGACGCACGCCCCGGCTTCCATCAGGCGCCTGGCGCCATTTAGCCGGAACGAGCATGGCCTCCGGCGGCCCTGCCGGAGGCGGCCTACGGCAGGGCGAAAACCCTATGCCTCCGGCGGGTGCTCTGGGAAGCTCCCCGCCGCGCGCCGGAGGCAATCAGACCGGCTGGGCAAGCCCGCGCGACGGGAAGCCTCACCTTTCCCCTTTGTCAACAACACGACGCTCAAGCGTGGCCCTGCTGCCTGACCAGCGGCGGCCTGCAGCACCGTACCCCGGATGGGTGACTGCCCCGGCTGTTGTAGCGGGGTGCAGCCGCGATGACGCTGCTACCCTGCGTGGTGCGTCCAACCTGGACGGTGATCAACATAGTGGTCGGAAAGGGTATCGGGATGGGAGTGGAACTGATCGTGGCGGCGTTGGCGGCCGGCGCCAGCGCCGGGGTGGCCGGGACCGCGACCCAGGCGATCACCGACACCTACGGGCTGCTCAAACAGCTGCTCAAACGCCGATTCGGCGGGAGGGAGCAGGCTCGGGAGGCGTTGGAGGCGCAGGAGACTGAGCCAGGAGTGTGGCAGACCCGGATCGGCGACGACCTACGCCAGAGCGGCGCGGCCGAGGATGAGCAGATCCTGGCTGCCGCCCGCGAGCTGATCGCCCTGGCTGATCCGAAGACGGCGGCCATGTTTCACATCGGCACGGTCCACGGCGCGGCCGGTCAGTTCTATGCGCCGGTCACAATCGACCAGCGCACCCAGGGGCCAGGGGCAGGGGCGCTCCCCCCGGCGTCGCCGGCAGCCGGCTAGCGGCCTCGGCTGCCGGACCCCCTCACGGAGGGGCGGATTTCGGCCAGGTGACCGGTCCTGCCGGCATCTTCAACGCACCGGTCAACGTCGGCGGTGCCGGCCGGCCGGTCGTTTCCTTCCCACACCAGGTGGGGGCGGTGCCGCGTCTGGCACACGGCCGCCAGCCACGCCCCGCCGATGGGCTGCTGGCCACCGCGGTCGGCGGTGGGGGTACGACGGTGGTGTGTCAGGTGCTAGCCGGTATGGGTGGGGTCGGGAAGACCCAGTTGGCCGCGAACCTGGCCACCCAGCTGTGGCAGACCGGGCAACTCGATCTGTTGGTGTGGGTCACCGCCAGCAGCCGCACGACCATCCTGGACACCTACTCGCGTGCCGCCGCCGACCTGACCGGTGTCGAGGACCAGGACCCGCAGCACGCCGCCGACCGGCTCCGCGCCTGGCTCGCCGCCACCGGACGGCGGTGGCTGGTCGTGCTGGACGACATCACCCACCCCACCGACCTGACCGGGTTGTGGCCGCCGGACACCGCCACCGGCCGCACCGTGGCCACCACCCGCCGCCGAGACACCGCCCTACTGGCCGGCCGGCGGCTGATCGACGTGGGGGTGTTCACCACCGCCGAGGCACACGCCTACCTGATCGGGCAACTCGGCGACACCAACAACCGCCTCGATGAGGCCGACGAACTGGCCGGCGACCTGGGGTATCTGCCGATTGCGTTGGCGCAGGCCGCCGCCTACATCCTGGACCGGGACCTGACCTGCGCCGCCTATCGAACCCGACTGCACCGCCGCCGCCTCGACCGGCTACACCCCGACACCCTGCCCGACGAACAACAGCAGACAGTCACCGAAACCTGGGCACTATCTATCATCCAGGCAGACGCCGCCACCGACCACCTCGCCGGCCAGATCCTGCGGCTGGCCGCACTGCTGGACGCCAACGGCATCCCAACCGACCTATTCACCACCACTGCCGCCCTCGACTACTACCGGCACACGCTCGGCCCAGACGTCGACGCCGACGCCGCCGCCGACGCCACCCGCGCGTTGTACCGGCTCGGCCTCGCCGACGCCACCCGCGACCCCGACACCGGCATCACCCTGGTCCGGGTACACGCCCTGGTCCAACGCGTCGTCACCGAAGCCACCCCCGACGACCAGCGGCAAGCCTTTGCCCACGCCGCCGCCGACGCGATCATGGAGCTGTGGCCGGACATCGAACACGACAGCCTCACCGCCCGACTCGGCCGGCTCCTACGCACCAATACCACCGCCCTGACGGTCGCCGTCGGCGACCACCTGTGGCACAGCTGTCAAGGCGAGCTAGACGCCCACGTCCTGCTTTACCGCGCGGGCGATAGCCAGGGTGAGATCGGCCAGGTCGTCGCCGCCCGCAACCACTACCAGCAATTGGCCGCCGACGCAGCGCAGATCCTCGGCCCGGACCACCCCGACACGCTACGCATCCGCCACAACCTCGCCTACTGGCGGGGGAAAGCGGGGGACGCGGCCGGCGCTGTCCAGGCATTCGAGGAGGTGCTCGCCGACCAGCTGCGGCTTGTCAGCCCGGACCACCCCGACACGCTGACCACCCGCAGCAACCTCGCCTACTGGCGGGGGGAGGCGGGCGACGCGGCCGGCGCTGCCGAGGCGTTCGAGGAGATGCTCGCCGACCGGCTGCGGGTGCTCGGCTCGGACCATCCAGACACGCTACGCACCCGCCACAACATTGCCGGCTGGCGAGCGGAGGCGGGGGACGCGGCCGGCGCCGTCCAGGCATTCGAGGAGGTGCTCGCCGGCCGGCTGCGGGTGCTCGGCTCGGACCATCCAGACACGCTACGCACCCGCCACAACATTGCTGCCTGGCGGGGGAGGCGGGGGACGCGGCCGGCGCTGCCGAGGCGTTAGATGAGGTGCTCGCCGACCGGCTGCGGGTGCTCGGCCCGGACCACCCCGACACGCTGACCACCCGCAACAGCCTCGCCTACTGGCGGGGAAAGCGGGGGACGCGGCCGGCGCCGTCCAGGCGTTCGAGGAGGTGCTCGCCGACCAGCTGCGGGTGCTCGGCCCGGACCACCCCCACACGCTGACCACCCGCGACAATCTCGCCTACTGGCGGGGCCCAAGTTGACGCGGAAACACGAGGGACCGCCGCCACCTGACCCAGACCCGACGGTCCCTGCCGAACGTCGGCAGATGTGCCAGATATGCGCCAGATCAGCCGGCCGACAACGGGCAATGGCAGGTGGCTACGGGTGTCTGCCCGCCGGCTACCTGAGGTCAAGAAATGGCAGCGAGCCGCCGTCGCACATAGACCGTACTGGGAGTGTGGGAGTCAGGACTCACCGCAGCGTGCTCGGCAAATGCCAGCGAGCCGTGCCGAAATATGTGCCGAACCTCGGGTGGCCGACTCCCGATAGCACGACTGTTTGCACAGGTCGGCGACGCTAGACGGCTCCCGTCGGAGCCGAGCCCTCCGGAGCGGGAACTGACGATCAACGACGCGGCGCGCCAGGTCGGCCCGAAGCTGGCTGACGTCGCTCGCCGTGCTGGCGTGTCGGTAGGCACCGTTTCCGGCGTCCTGAACCAGCGATCCACGGTGGCCGAGCCGACCCGCGATCGGGTGCAGGCGGCGATCGCGGACCTCGGCTACGTCCGGGGCGCCGTGACCGGCACGCTTGCGCCGCATTGGCACCGGAACGGCTTCGCGACCTGGCTGTTTCAGCCAGCGGCGAGCGGCTGGTATCCGGACAAGGCACCCCGCAAGGCGCGACCGGTGCCGGTGCTGGCCGAGCCGTGGCCCGGCGTCCCGGTCCGGGGCCGCAACGCGACTGGGCGGGCTGATGCCTGCTGGCTGCCGGTCGCACCTCGCCTGACACCGCACGGGCTGCGTCACACGTACAAGACGCTCATGGTCGAGCTGGGCACGCCTGCCACCTTGATGGACGCGCAGATGGGCCATGAGGACGGCGCGGTTCAGGCACGGTACGCGCACATCACGCCAGCCATGACCGAACGACTCCTCGACGGACTGACGGAGCTGTGGTCAGCCGCGCTGGGAAAACGGCGCGGCCTCAGCCCCGGGTCGCCGGTCGCGGTCCTTGACCGCCTATTGCGGGAGGACGCGCCATGAGGCGAGACGCAAGATCGTCTCCCAAGTTTCTCCCAGCGGGGGTCTCCCACGAAGAAAGGCCGGCTCCTCGTTCTGAGGAAACCGGCCTTGACCTGCGCTTTTATGTGGTGGGCGATACTGGGTTTGAACCAGTGACCTCTTCCGTGTCAAGGAAGCGCGCTCCCACTGCGCCAATCGCCCGTATGTGGTGCGAGGTGGAGACGGGATTTGAACCCGTGTACACGGCTTTGCAGGCCGTTGCCTCGCCTCTCGGCCACTCCACCGAGGTGACCCCCGACGTGTTGTCGCGGCCTCACTCCGAGCGGACGACGGGACTCGAACCCGCGACCCTCACCTTGGCAAGGTGATGCGCTACCAACTGCGCTACGTCCGCACTGCCAGCCAGAATGTTTTCCGGGCGACGGATGAGAACTTTAGCCGAGTCCCGAAGCAACTGCCAACTCGGTTCCGCCTCGGCGCGTCGCGGGTGACCGCGGCCGCCCACCCGCTACCGACTGGCGCCAGCGGGTCTCGTGATCAGGACGGACGTGTGCCCAGCGCGTACCGAAAGGCGTTTACCAGGCAGTATCGACCGTCCTCGGTACGGTACCGCCTCGCGGCGGCCAGCACCACGGGCGCTTTTGCGGCGACCGTCTCCTCGTCCTCGCCCAGTAGTACGCCGCGGACCAGCGTGTCGTCGTCGGCGGCGTGCCACGGCAGCTCCACCAGGCCCGCCGCGACCACCTGTAGCCCACCCTCGCCGAGCAGGCGTTCCAGGCCGCCGGGGTGACGTAGCTCGCCGTCGGGCTGGGGTTCCTCCCCGTCGGCGCGGGCCACCGCCTCCTCGATCGCGTTCAGGTCGTTCTGGGCGGCTTCCGCCCAGTTTGCGACTGCCACATGGCCCGCCAGTGTTGTGACGCGGACCATCTCGGCAAGCGCGTCCAGGGTGTCCTCGGCGAAGTGCAGCGCGTTGACCGACACCGCAATGTCGAAATGGCCGTCCGGCCACGGCAGGCCTTCGGCGTCGCCCAGGCGGACGTCGGCGGCGGGGAGTCTTGCGCGGGCCAGCTCGACCATGGCGGGGGCCGGGTCGATACCGGCGGTGGTGAGGCCACGGGCGGCGGCGTACGCGAGGAGGTCTCCAGCGCCGCACCCGACGTCGAGCAGCCGCGTGCCGGGTCTGGCACCGCTCAGGTCGAGGATCGCGCGCCAGGCGGGCTCAGGGTAGGCACCCCAGTACCGCGCCCAGCCTTCGGCGACCGCGGACCAGCGTTGCGGGTCGGCTCCATCCACGGCCCCAAGCCTGCCAGCGGTTGTCAGAAATCCAAGCAGCGAGCACTGGCCCGCCGGCGGCATGGGCCGGCGGGCCCGCCCCGCGTGGGCATGGCTGGTCTCAGCCCAGTCGCGAGCGGAGCAGCTGCTTGCCCTGCTCGGCACCCTTCCGGCTCTCGCCCTGCGCGCGCCGGAAGAAGTCGGCGAGCTGGCTGTCGCCATCGCGCTCGGCATCCTGGATGTACACCTCCAGGCGCAGCGCATTGCGCAGGCACGCCTCGGTGAACCCGATGATGTTGTAGTCCTTGTCCTTCGTGCCGGTAATCTGGCCGGTCTCCTGCATCATCGTCATGCCTACGGCCTACCCATGACGGCCCGATCCATGCGCCAGACGCCGCCGATGGGCACCGCGCACGCCCGGCAGGTAGTCAGATGTCGTCGAAGGGTGCGGCGTACGCGAACGGGCCGCGCAACTCCGGGCGGTACGCGCTCAACGGCCGCGCCTGGAAGTGCGCTCCCCACTCCTCCACCGGCGGCGTGATACCGAGCTCGCTGGCCAGCTGGAAGCCGAAGCGCGGGTAGTACCAGGTGTGACCCAGGAGCACCACGACCGGCTCGTCCAGCGCGTCGGCGGCGCCGAGCACGGCGTGCATCAGCGCGGAGCCGACGCCCCGCCGCTGCCAGGCGGGCGCTACACCGAGCGGGCCGAGGCCGAGCGCCACCGGCTCGCCCGCGATGCGGGCGCGGGTGCAGACCACGTGCCCGACGACCTCGCCGTCCGCGCCGGCACAGACCAGCGACAGCGCGGGCAGCCAGGCGTCGCTCGCACGCAGCGCGTCGACCAGGCCGGCTTCCACGGGTACCCGATCGGGAGCAGCGGGATCGGCGAAGGCCGCGGTGTGGACGGCCCGGACCGCGGCGGCGTCCTCGGGGGTTTCGCGTCGGATGAGCATCCGGGTCACCGTAGCCGGGCGTCCGACCCTCGGCAGCCGGGTTTTCGCCGGCCCAAATAAAGATCAGGCATGGGCCGGTACCGGCTATAAGATCGCGGCCGTGCGACCTGTGACTGACGAACTGCTTCTCGGTATCGCCGGCGTCGCCGCGACGGTGATCGGTCTCTTCTTGGTGGGCGTGCTGTTCTTCGTGGAGGGTGGCATGCGCGGGCCGGCTCGGGAGGGCCGAGCCGAGCTGTGGCGGTACATGCGCTCGGGTACCCGGATTGTCATGCTCCTCTTCGCGATGGCCCTGCTGCTCTCGCTCGCGCTGGTCGCGCTGGAGCTGCCGTGGGCGCGGGCGCTCTTCGTGGTGCTGAGCGCGGTGCTCGTGGTGGCCAATGTGGAGACCGCCCTCAAGGTGCGGGCCACGCTGGTCACCCAATCGCGCACGCTGCTGCTCAACGAGATTGCCGGTACCGTCGGCGTGGTCGCGATTGTCGCGCTGCCGTGGATCCTGGGCGGCCTGCGACCGAACCGCGAAGACCTCACGCTGGCGGCACTCATCGCGCTGGCGACGGCGTTCACGAGCGTGGGCGCGATCGCACTGTCCACTTTCGACATCGCCCGATTGGACGCCGTGCCATCGGGCGGCGGCCGTGCCCCGCAGCGGGCAGGGACCGAGGCGCTCACCGAGGTGCGGCTGCTGCGCCCGGCCGGCGGGATCTACCCGGCGACCGACGACTACGCGCACGGTGTGGAGATCCGCAACCCGCAGCGCCTCGTCTTCGTCGCCGGCACGATGGGCCTGGATTCGGCCGGCGCGGCCGGTGCCTCACTGGAGGAGCAGCTGAGGCTCGT
Organism: Phytohabitans flavus; assembly: GCF_011764545.1. GTDB lineage: Bacteria > Actinomycetota > Actinomycetes > Mycobacteriales > Micromonosporaceae > Phytohabitans > Phytohabitans flavus. Next base: position 5,662,679 of record NZ_AP022870.1, read on the forward strand.
CTGGGACAACGTCCGCGCGGTCCTCGCGGCCGCGGGCATGACGCTGGACAACGTGGTACGGGTGACGAGCTACCTGCGCGACGTCGACTACGCGGAGGAGAACGCCAAGGCCCGCGTCGCCGCCCTCGGCCGCGCGGTGCCGACCACCGCGATCGTCACGCAGACCCTCGCCGAGGACTGGCTCGTCGAGATCGAGGTCATCGCCGCAGGCTGAGAGGCTGCCACCGCAGCCCGATTATTACAGGTTCTTGACATAGTTAGTCAACCTTACTTACCGTTCTTCATCGACACCCCTCATATCGATGGAGGAGACTATGGCGAGGGTGCGAATCCTGTTGGCCACGCTGGCGGCTTTGGCCGTGGGCGCCGCCGGCATCGTGTTGGCCGGTCCGGCGCAGGCCGCCGCCGTGACGGCTACGTTCAGCAAGGTGCAGGACTGGGGATCCGGCTACGAAGGCAAGATGACCATCACGAACGGCACCGGCGCCACGCTCACGGGATGGACGGTCGCCTTCGACCTGCCGGCCGGCACGAGCGTCGGCAGCTACTGGGACGCGCTGCTGACCAGTTCGGGCGGCCGGCACTCGTTCCGCAACCGGGAGTACAACGGCACGCTTGCCGCCGGGGCGAGCACCACGTTCGGCTTCATCGGCAACGGCTCGGGCGTTCCGGCCGGCTGCACGATCAACGGCTCGGCGTGTGGCGGTGGGCCAGGGCCTTCTACGCCCCCGCCGTCGTCACCCCCGCCTTCCTCACCGCCGCCGACGTCGCCTCCCCCTGGCTCCGGGACGCCGGTGGCGAACAACGGCCAGCTCAGGGTGTGCGGCACCAAGCTCTGCAACCAGCAGGGTCGCCCGGTGCAGCTGCGCGGGATGAGCACCCACGGCATCCAGTGGTTCCCGAACTGCTACAACAACGCGGCCTTCGACGCGCTGGCCACCGACTGGCGGGCCGACGTGGTGCGGATCAGCATGTACGTGCAGGAGGGCGGCTACGAGACCAACCCGCGCCTCTTCACCGACCGGGTGCACAGCTACATCGAGCAGGTCAGCGCCCGCGGCATGTACGTCATCGTGGACTGGCACATGCTCGACCCGGGCGACCCCAACTACAACCTGTCGCGCGCCCGCACCTTCTTCACCGAGATCGCCCAGCGGCACGCCGGCAAGCCCAACATCATCTACGAGGTCGCCAACGAGCCGAGCGGCGTGAGCTGGTCGAGCATCAAGTCGTACGCCGAGCAGATCGTCCCGGTGATCCGCGCCCAGGACCCGGACGGCGTGGTGCTTGTCGGCACGCGGGCCTGGTCGTCACTCGGCGTTTCCGAGGGTGCGAACGAGAACGAGGTCGTCAACAACCAGGTCAACGCCACGAACATCATGTACACGTTCCACTTCTACGCCGCCTCGCACGGACAGTCCTATCTGGACACGCTGTCGCGCGCGGCCGACCGCATCCCGATGTTCGTGACCGAGTTCGGCACCCAGACCTCCAGCGGCGACGGGGCCAATGACTTCAACCGTGCCCAGCAGTACCTGAACCTGATGGCCACCAAGCAGATCAGCTGGGTCAACTGGAACTTCTCCGACGACTCCCGGAGCGGCGCCGTCTTCACGACCGGCACCTGCCCGAACGGCCCGTACGCCGGCACGAGCCGCCTCAAGCCGGCCGGCTCCTGGATCCGCGACCGGATCCGCAACCGCTAACTCTCTTGGCGAAACGAGCGGGCGGGGCCTCGCGGCCTCGCCCGCCCGCCATGCTGACGCCGTGATGACGTGCCGGTGGGACGCTGCGGCACGGGTCGCTGTCTGGCGGCTGGAGCAGCAGGAAGGGACCGATCATGAAGGCACGAGCAATGGTCGTGGCCGCTGTCACCGTGGCGGCGGCGCTGCTGGCGCCCGTAGGCGGGCCGGCGCAGGCGGCAATCGTCCAGTGCGACATCGTGGGGGACGTCATCGAAGGCGGACCGGGCGACGACATACTTTTCGGAACGCCCAGGGCCGATGTGATTCGCGGCCTTGGCGGCAACGACGAAATCCACGGTGGCGGCGGCAGCGACACGATCTACGGCGGAGATGGCGTGGACTCGCTATTCGGCGACGACTGTGCCGACACGTTGCACGGTAACGAGGATGGCGATCTGTTGGCCGGGATCGACGGCGACGACACGCTGCTCGGAAATCGGGGCGATGACTACCTGATCGGCGGGAACGGCACGAACGACGTCGACGGCGGAGTGGGTACCGATGAGTGCTCCGACCTCACCTCAACCACCTCGTTGGACATCATCTACATCGTCGGCGGCGGATGGGACACCCCGTACGCCTGCTGACCGCCGCTCAGCGGCCCGGTGGTGGCCGGCGGTGGCCACTCAGGAGTGGCCACCGCCGAGCAGGTCACCACGCGCAGGTCGGGGCCGTGTTGTAGGTGAGCTGGTCGTTGCAGGTCCCGGTGATGAGGCAGGACAGCGGGCCGCAGTCCCTCGGCTTGAGCGCGTGATCCTCCGTCGTCTCCTCGGGCAGCATCTCCAGTGCGGCGATGTCAGACATCGGTACTCCCATCGTTGGTTGCTTGTGGACTGAGAGATCGGTCGGATGGAACGGACGGCCACGCCGGCAGCCATGGGTTGGCACCGCCGTGCCGCAGCCTGAGGAGGAAGTCCAGGACGCCGGCCGAGCCGTGTCCGTAGTCGAACCCGGTGTCCGGCGCGCGGACAAGCTCCACCCCGTCCACCACGTGGCGCTGGGCGTGGATGACGGCCGCGATCTCCTCGGCCTGGACGCGGTACCGCTGCTCCCCCGTGAGCTCGGCCAGGTCCAGCAGAAACTGCCCGTCGCCGGCCAGGCCGCAACATGCGCTCAGCGAGGCACCCCACATGTCCTGGCGCACCGCGACGGCGGCCCCCTCGGCGAGATCCGCGAAGCGCCGCTCGCCGGTCGCGGACCAGAGTCGGGCCAGGAAGATGCCGATGCCCGCCGAACCGCCGCACCAGTGGCCGATCGAGCTCGCCGGTACCCGCGCGTGGGTGCCGCCGGCGCCGGCGGGCCAGCGGGCCGCCGTACCGTCGAAGCGGGCCGCCCTGGCGAGGGTGTCCCCCGCGCCGGCCGCCGCCGCGAGAAACCGCCCGTCCGGGTCCGCCCGCGCCACCGCCAGCAGGAACGCGCCCACGCCGGCCACGCCGTGCGCGAAGCCGTACACGTCGATCCCGGCGAGCACGGAGTCGGCCCGCGGCGAGGTCGGCCAGTACCAGTCCGGGCCGTCGCGCCGGGCGGCGGCGACCACTTCCTCGGCATACACCCGGGCCCGGCGCAGCAGGATGGGGTCGCCGCTGGCCTGCCACAGGTGCAGGTGCGCGAGGCCGGCGCCGGCGAGGCCGTGCGTGACGTCCGGGCTCGGCCCGCGCAGCGGCAGCCGCCGGGCGAGCGCGACCGCACGGGCGGTGGTGAGCTCGTCGCCAAGCAGGCTGGCCGCGTCGTGCAGTGCCCAGGCCGTACCGGCACGGCCGAAGCAGAGGCCGGGCAGCAGCCGGGGTGCGGCGTACAGCCGCTCGTCGATCCACGCCACCGCATGTTTCACCGTGTCGCGAAGTTCCGCCGGCTCGTCGACGACGCGGGCCGCACGCGCCAGGGTCGCCAGCACTCCAGCGGCTCCGTACCAGGCGGCGCAGTCGTCGCTGTCGCCCGCCTCGCTGCGCCGGCGCCACAGTACGGGGACGTCCGGCGTCATGCCGGCGCACAGGTCGGCGAGACCGTCCGCGAGCAGCCGATCCAACTCCCCTGGTGTCACCCGAGCCCCGGCGCCGTCGTACCCGATCCCGCCCGCGGCGCGCGGGAGTCCATGCCTTCGAGGTACTCCTGGGCGCGCGGCAGTGACCAGCGGTGCTCCGGCTCCGCCGCGGCGAGGCCGGCGATGAGTGGGATGAAAGCGTCGAGCACCGGGTGGTCGGCGGCGATCCGGGCCAGCACCTGCTCCAGGTCGGCATCGCTCGGCGGCGCCGCGGGCTGACCGGACACCCAGGCGGCCGGCAGCGCCGTGAGAGCGCAGAAGAGCGTCACGCCGAGGCTGTAGAGATCGGCCTGCGGGGCCGCGGTCAAGCGGCGTCCCTGCCGGCCGGCCGCCCACACCTCGGGTGCGAGGAAGCCGGGCGTACCGGCCGCTCGGCACTGCTCGCCGGCCGCGGCCACGAACTCGGCGTCGATAAGCTTGACCGCTCCGGCTGTACCGACCATCACGTTGCCGGGCTTGAAGTCGCGGATCACGAGCCCGGCACTGTGCACTATGGACACAAGGTCTACGAGCCGGCCGGCCATCGCCATCGCATCGGGCGGCGCGGGCGTACCGCCGTCGGCCAGGTCGCGGATCCATCCGCTCAGCGGCGTGCCCGGCAGCTCCTCCTCGGCCAGGAAGAGATCGTCCTGCTCGGTGAAGAGCGCGACCACGGCCGGCGCGACGCCGAGCGGGGTTAGCAAATCCAGCATGCGGGCCTCGGTACGCAGGAGGTCCCGCACGTCCGAACCGTCCAAAGTGGAACCGACATGGGCGCGCGCCTGCTTGACCACGACCCGCGCGCCGTCCCGTTCGTCCAGTGCCCGGTACACGCCGCCCTTGTTCGCGTGCCGGATGGCGCCACGCACGCGGAACCGCCCGCCCAGCAGCACTGACTCCGGCGCGGCGGCAGCCGCCACCGCCGGGCCGGGAAACGGCGAGCCCGCCCAGTCCGGCGGCGAGAACCACGGCCGCCGCTCGTCCTCGATCTGCGTGCCGTCCGGGCCGGCCATCCGGGTCCGGAAGGTGCCGTCGTCGGTGAACACCCGTACCGCGACGAACTCGCCGTAGCGGAAATGCACGAGGCTTCCGGGCTCGAACTGCCGGTCGGACAGGATCCGCGGGCCGGGCAGCCCGTCCGTCGCGCGGTGCAGGTCTGCCGCCACCGCCCGGAACTGCGCGTCGTCGCGCGGGTAGCAGGTGATGAACTTCCCCGCCGCGGCACGGTCGTACCGGCCGTCGACGAGCGCGGCCACGCGGGCGATGTCGGTACCGAACTTGAACGCGCATCCGTGGCCCACCAGCAATTCGGCCGAGCGGGCAAGCACCAGCGGCGCGGACAGTGGCGTCGCCGCGACGTGCAGCTTCCAGCCGTGCGGGCGTGCCACGGTGGACGGTGGCCGCACCCGGCACCACTCCGGAGCCGGTTCGACCGTCCATCCCGGACGCTCGTGCCGGGCCAGCACCGCGTGTACCAGGTCGACCAGGAGGTGGGCGTCCGCCGCACTCCCGGGCCGTTCGGTGCTGTCCATGCCACCGAGCCTGACCACGCCGTGTGGTGGCCAGCTTGGTAGCGATCCTTCGGAAATCTTGCGGTCGGCGGGCCAGCACGTTTCAGCGCTGCTTCAGCGGGGGCCTGCACGCTCCGATGACCGGCGGATGCCGGTACTGGGGGGATAAATGAACAAATTGGAGTTTCGTCTGCTCGGATCGGTGGAAGCCCGGGTGGACGGACAGCCCATTGACCTGGGCTACGCGAAACAGAGATGTGTACTGGCGCTCCTCTTGGTCGATGTGGGCAGGGTGGTACCCGCGGGGAGGCTCATCGACCGGATCTGGGGACCCGCGCCGCCGCCATCGGCCCGCAGTGTCCTGTACGGTCACGTCGCCCGCCTGCGCCGGGCACTTGCCGAGGCGGGCGGCAGCGCTGCGGGCGTGCACCTGCACCGGCGTTCCGGCGGCTACCTGCTGGACGCCGACCCGGCAAGCATCGACCTGCACCGGTTCCGCGCACTGACCGCCCGGGCCCGCCGCTGCGGCGGCACCGGCGACTTCGCGGCGCAGGTGTCCCTGCTGAACGAGGCGCTCGACCTGTGGCGCGGACCGGCGCTCACCGGCACCGACGGCCCGTGGGTCGAGCAGATCCGGTTCGGCCTCGAACGCGAACGGATAGCCGCGCGGCTGGCGTACTGCGACGCCCGGATGCGGCTGGGCGGGCACGACGACGTGGTGTCGGAGCTCGCCGAACTCGCCGCCGACGACCCGCTGAACGAGGGCGTGATCTCCCGCCTCATGCTGGCGCTCTACCGCACCGGCCACATCGGGGCGGCGCTGGACTCCTTCGCCCAGGCGCGGCAGCGGCTCGTCGACCAGTTGGGCACCGATCCGGGCGTGGAACTCGACGAGCTCCACCGGAGCATCCTGCGCCGGGACGCCGCCCTGACCGGGCTCTGGGAGGCGACGCCGATTCCGGCCGCTGGGGGCGGATCAGACAGCGGGGGACGAAACTCCTGACAACGAAGCTCGATCCCGGACGCGTCACGTAGTTCATCTGACCGCCGTACCGGAATCGGCTTTTGGGGGTTTCGTGCAGGTGAGGCTTTTAGGGCCTGTTGATGTGACCGTGGATGGCGTCGCGCGGCCGGTCTCCGGGCTGCGCCGCAAGGGGGTGCTGGCCATCCTGGCACTGCACGCGGGCACGATCGTCAGCGTCGACCGGCTGGTGCACGCCATCTGGGACGAGCACCCGCCGGCGACGGCGCTGAACACGTTGCAGCGGCACATGTCGTACCTACGCCGCGTGTTCGGCGTGCGGGACGCGATCGTGGCGCGCCCACCCGGCTACGCCCTGGAGATCGGCGCCGAAGCGACCGACGCCGCGGTGGCCGAGCGCCTCATCCGGCAGGCGAGGCAGTCGGAGGACTCCGCGGCGAACACCACACGGCTCCGGGCCGCCTTGGCGTTGTGGCGCGGTCCGGCGCTGATGGACGTCACCGGCCTGCCGTGGATGGAGGAGCAGTCGCGGCGGCTAACCCTGCTCGAGGTGGAGGCCAGGCACGCGCTGATCGAAGCCCGCCTGGCGCTCGGCGAGCACACCGAGCTGGTACCGGAGCTGCGACGGCTCACGTCCGAGCAGCCCTACCACGAAAACATGCACGGGCACTTGATGCTCGCCCTCTACAGGTCCGGGCGGCAGGCCGAGGCGCTGGACGCGTACCAGGGGTTGCGACGGGCGCTGCGCGAGGACCTCGGGATCGAGCCCAGCTCGGCACTACAGGATCTCCAAACCGACATCCTGCGGCACGCCCCGTCTCTGGACCCGCCGGGGCAGTCGGTGACCGTGACGCCGGCCGCGTCGACGGCGACCGTGCCGTCGCAGCTCCCGCTCGCGGTCCGGACGTTCGTCGGTCGCGAGGCGGAGCTAGCCCGCCTGGACGCCATCCTGGCCGAGTCCGACCCGGCTCGTCCCGCGGCGGTGCTCATCTCGGCGGTGTCCGGTACCGCCGGGATCGGCAAGACCGCGCTCGCTCTGCATTGGGCCCACCGGGTCGCCGAGCGGTTTCCGGACGGCCAGCTTTACGTCAACCTGCGCGGGTTCGACGAGGGCGGCTCGACCCTCGACCCGTTGGCGGTGCTGCGCTCCTTTTTGGACGCACTCGGGGTGCCGGCCCAGCGGATCCCGGCCACTGTGGACGAACAGGCGAGCCTCTACCGCAGCCTGCTGGCCGGCAAGCGACTTCTGGTGGTCCTGGACAACGCCCGCGACGTCGCCCAGATCCGGCCGCTGCTGCCCGGTTCAGGCGGATGTGTCGTGGTCGCGACAAGCCGGCGGCAGCTCACCGCGCTTGTCGCGACCGAGGGCGCGCACCCGCTGACGCTGGACCTGCTGACCTGGCCTCAGGCGCGGTACCTGCTGGCCGCCCGGATCGGCGGGCATCGGGTGGCGGCGGAGCCGGAGGCGATCGACGAAATAATCGAACGCTGCGCGCGGCTGCCCCTCGCCCTGGCGCTCGCCGCCGCCCGCGCCGCGACCCGCCCCACCTCCCGCTGTCCGGGCTCGCCGCCGAGCTGCGCGACGCCGGTGCGCTCGATCCCTTCGACCGCGACGACCCCGCCACCGACCTGCGCGCGGTGTTCTCGTGGTCGTACGGCGCGCTGAGCCCGGACGCGGCACACATGTTCCGCCTGCTGGGCCTGCATCGCGGGCCGGACATCACCGCCGAGGCCGCGGCCAGCCTGGCCGGCCTCCCCCTGTCACGGGTACGCCCGCTGCTGACCGAGCTGACCGACGCGCACCTGCTCGCCGAGCACGCGGCGAACCGGTACACCTTTCACGACCTGCTCCGCGCGTATGCGGCCGAACAGGCGAGCCGGCTCGACGACCACGAGACCCGGCGGCTGGCTGTTCATCGGCTCCTCGACCACTACCTGCACTCGGCCCACGGCGCCTCGCAGCTGCTGGACCCGCTCCATGTCCCGATCGAGCCGGCGCAGGTCCAGCCGAGCGTCATCGTCCAGCGGCACGGCGGCCACGACGAGGCCCTGTCCTGGTTCACCGCCGAGCACGCGTCGCTCCTGGCCACGGTCGACCTCGCCGCCGACGCGGGCTTCGAGCAGCATCCGTGGCAGCTGGCCTCGACGCTGACCACGTTCCTGCTGCGCCGTGGCTCCTGGCACGACCACACGCGCGCACACAGCACCGCCCTGGCCGCCGCGCGGCGGCTCGGGCACCGTACCGGTCAGGCCCACGCCCTGTTCAACCTCGGTATGGGGCACGCCAGGTCGGGCCAGTTCGACGATGCCCACCCGTTGCTCAAGCGGGCTCTGGACCTGTTCGGGCACATCGGCGACCCCGTCGGCGCCGCCGTCGCGCTGGAGACCATGTCATGGATCATGGAACGGCGAAACCGCCTCCCCGAGGCTCTCCGCGAGGTGAACCGCGCGCTCAGCCTCGTACAGGCCTCGGGCCATCGGGCATACGAGGCTCGGTTCCTCAACGATCTCGGCTGGTTTCACAGCCTGCTCGGCGACCACCACCAGGCGATCGCCCACTGCGAGAAGGCGCTCGCGCTCTGCCAGGAGCTGGACGACCTGAACGGCCAGGCGGCGACCTGGGACAGCCTCGGCCAGGCCCACCGCCAGCTCGGCGAGTACCAGCAGGCCATCACCTGCTACGAGTACTCGCTCGGCTTGTACCGCGAGCTGGCCGACGCGTACAACGAGGCGATCACCCTGGCCGACTTCGGCGACACCCATTTCGACGCGGGCGACCCCGACGCCGCCCGGCTCGCCTGGCAGGAGGCGCTGGACATCCTCACCCGCATCGACCACCCCGACGCCGAGGATGTACGCGACCGCCTCGACCGGCAGCCGGGGTGATGCCCTGAGGATCAGGCGGCGGCCGGGATCGTGGCGTCGATGAGGTGCGGGCCCGGCTCGGCCAGCGCCTGGGAGAACTGCTCGGCGAACTCTTCACCGGTGGTGGCGCGGCTGGCGGGTACCCCGTACGCCTCTGCCAGCCGTACGAAGTCGATCGCCGGGTTGCTCAGGTCGAGCAGCTGCTTGGTGTCGGGAGTGGTGACGCCGCGACGGTTGTCGAAGTGTCCCCACTCCTGGCGCAGGATCGCGTACGAGTGGTTGTTGAGGATCACGGTGGTGACGTTCAGCTGCTCGCGGGCCTGGGTCCAGAGCGCGGTACCGGTGTACATGGCGCAGCCGTCGGCCTCCAGGGCCACCACCGGCCGGTCGGGCGCGGCAACGGCGGCGCCGACGGCGAGGGGCAGGCCGTCACCCATCGCGCCACCGGTCTGCATCAGCACGTCGTGCCGGGGAGCGCCCGCGGTGGCGTCCGCCAGGGTGGTACCGGAGCTGATGGTCTCGTCGATGATGATCGCTCGTTCGGGTAGCAGCGCCGCCACGACGTCGGCCCAGTTCTGAAGCGTGAGTGGCCCCGTGGGCAGCTGCGGTCGACGGGGCTCGGTGACCTGGGCGGCCGTGCCGCCGGCGACCAGGTCGGCGAGTTGGACGAGCGCGGCGACGGCGTCCTGGCCGACCTCGGCCAGCATGTGCGTCTGGGCGCCCTCGGGTACCAGGTAGCTCGGCTGGCCGGGGTAGGCGAAGAAGGCGACCGGCGCTTTGGTGCCCGCGACGATGACGTGCCGTACCCCGTCCAGCTGCGCGACCACCTGCTCCGGGTAGAAACCCAGCCGGGGAAAGGCGGGCAGGCCCGCCCCGCGTTCGACCCGGTTGGAGTAGAGCTCCTGTAGTACCCGCACCCCACTCGCGGCGGCGATGCGGCTCGCGGCGGACAGACCCGCTTCCTGTACCGCCGGTCCGCCGATGACGAGGGCGGTCGGGTCGCCGCTGCGAATGATGTCGGCGATCCGCCCGATGACCTCCTGCGTCACGATCGGCGCCGGCCGAGGCATCACCGGTACGCCGATCACGCCGCCATCGGACCAGGCGACATCCGACGGCACGATCATGGTGGCGATCTGCCCGGGTGCTTCCAGCGCCGCCGTGAGCGTCGCCGCGGCGTCGGTGCCGGCGCCGGAGGCGTTCTCGGGACGGCGTATCGGGCCGCGCAGCCAGCCGCTCAGGGCCTCGATGTCCGAGTTCAGCGGCGGGTCGAATGTGTTGTGGTAGGTCGCGTGGTCGCCGACGATGCTCACCACCGGTGAGTTGGCGCGCCGGCTGTTGTGCAGGTTGGTCAGGCCGTACGCGAGCCCCGGCCCCAGGTGCAGCAACGTCGCGGCGGGCTTGCCCGCGATGCGGGCGTAACCGTCAGCGGCGCCGGTGGCCACGCCCTCGAAGAGGGCGAGCACGCCGCGCAGCTCTGGAACCGAGTCCAGCGCTCCGACCATGTGCATCTCGGTGGTACCGGGGTTCGTGAAGAGAACCTCCACCCCACCGTCGACCAGCGTCCGCAGCAGCGACTCAGCCCCGTTCACCCCTACATTTAAGCCGCATATCGGACTCGACATGCGGGCTTCCAGGATTCCCAGCGGGACGGGCCGGCTTGATCGGTTCAGGAGGCCGACAAAATCCTACAGTCATGATATGTCCGATTCGATCGGAAAACCGCAGCGGTACCGGGGGGTGGCGCGGCTCTGGTGGCGAGCCGTGTCGGATCGCCTGCGGCAGAGCCTGCTGTTCGTGCCCGCGGTCATGCTGATCGGGGTCCTGGTGATCGGCTTCGCCCTCGACTGGCTGGACGGCCGCCTCACCCGCCTGTTGCCGCAGCGGCTCGCGTTCGCGCCCGATGTCGCCGTGTTGCTGCTCAGTACGATCGCCGGGGCGACGATCACCACGGCCGGTGTGGTCTTCTCCCTGCTGGTGGTCTCGCTCCAGCTGGCCAGCGGCCAGTTCTCGCCTCGGGTGCTGCGCCGTTTCTGGCGGGATCGCTTCAGCCATGTCCTCATCGGCCTGCTGCTGGCCACGTTCGCGTTCTGCGTGCTCGCGCTGGCCCGGGTCAACACCCATGAGGAAATCGCACCGCCCTACACGGTGCTCTTCGCGCTGCTGCTCACCGTCGCCTCGGTGATCGTGATCGTGGTCTACCTCGACCGGATCATCCTCCAGCAGTACGTCGGCGACATCATGCACCGGGTGCTGGAAGAGACGCTGCGGCTCATCGCCGAGCTGCCCTACGGCCCGCACATCGGCGAGCGCCGGGGCAAGCCTGTGAGCCCGCCCGACCCCGACACGCTCGGCCCGTCCTTCGTCGTCCCGGCAAGGATCAACGGCTGGGTCCAGCAGATCAGCACGCGCAGCCTCCTGGCCACCGTGCCCGCGCACACCGTCGTCCGGGTGGAGACAAGGGTGGGTGCCTACCTGACCTTGGACACGCCCCTGTTGACGCTCTGGCCGCCGCCACCGCCAGACCAGCGCGAGCGGATCGGCCGGCTGGCGGCACGAAGCATGATCGTCGCCACCTCCCGCAGCATGCAACAGGACATCGACTTCGGGATACGCCAGCTCAACGACATCGCCTTGCGCGCACTGTCGGACGACAACGACGCCACCACCGCCGTCGAGGCCGTCGCGCGGCTCGGCTCGCTGATGCGTCCCCTGCTGCTGGCCAGCCTGCCCGCCCGATCGGTCGAGGACGACCGCGGCCGGATCCTGCTCACCCTCCGCGACCCCGACCACGCCACCTACGTCCGGCACGCGTTCGCCCAGCTACACGTCTACGCCGCCCGCCACCCCCAGGTCAGCGACGTCATCGCCGACACGATACGCATGCTTCAAATGGCCTGCGAAGGCCTGCCTGGGCGGGAAGCGGCACGGGCCGAACTCGACCGCCAACTGACCATCACCCTCGCCAACCTGACCGACTGAGGTGTTTGGGGTTGGGATCATCGCGTCTGCGCGGGCGTCCTCCGCGCGCAGACGCTCCACGACAGAGATTTCAGCGACCGCGACGCCCGCGGTGGTCCGGACCGCATGCCGCTCGGCCTAATTTGATACAGAGGGTCAATTCCAAGGCAGATCTGGGCTACCGCGATGTCCGCCGGGGCCAAGGCCGCTGCTCCCGCGGCCTCACCCTCCGCGGCGACAAGCCCATCCCGCCCGCATGGTACGGCCGGATGTATGCGCCTTGATGAACAGATCATGGTACGCAGATGCCCCCACGGGGGCCGGTAGGTACCACGATCTGCCCAGATGGCTTCCGGCCATCTGGCATCGGACAAAGCGCAGCAACAGCCCCGCCGTAGCCTGCGGTTCGGCGCGGCGTCGGGCTGCGCGATGCCGGTGGCGGGTTTGGTTGTGAAACGCGAAGGGTGAGGCCGCGGGAGCAGCGGTCCGGACCACAACGGGCATCGCGGTAGCTCAATATCTATTTCGAAGTTTGTCGGTAGAGAAGACTCCGACAGCTCTCTGGAGCCAATGTGCACAGTGCGGCCGGGGCACCAGGTGCCCCGGCCGCGGTCGTGTCGAACTGTCGGATCAGCTGTCGGAGATGGTGGCGAAGGCGCGGTTCCAGTTCTTGGCGTCAGTGTCCGGGCGGTAGTTGTTTTCGATGTTGCCGGCCGCGTCGACCGAGAACCAGAAGACCTTCGCGCCGTACGGCACCGTGAGCGTCTCGCCCGCCTCGCGGACACCCGCGGAGGCGTACAGGGTCGAGGAGTAGGTCGGCTTGCTGCCGTCCAGCGTGTAGAACACGGCGGCCGGCTCGCTCACGTCGAACTTGACGTCGACCATGCCCTCGGTGGCGCTGGGCGCGGTGACGAGCGTGCTCGTCGGGCGCTTCTTGTCCTTGTCGTAGTCACGTGCGACGCGCAGGAGCTCGACGAGGCCGTTGGAGAACTCCATCGTCTCCGCGTGCGCCTCGTCCCAGGTCGGCTGGAAGGAGGTACCGACCTCGAAGTTCCAGGCGTAGATGCCGTACTTGTACCAGAGCATGTCACCGGAGTTGCCGGCCGCCGAGTAGAGCACGTCGGCGATCGGGCCGGTGCGCGCGGGGGTGACCGCCATGTTCCGGTGGCGCTTGATTTCGGTCAGGATCCGCGAGGAGGCGCCCCAGAAGAACGACTCCTCGGCCAGGGTCGGCCGCGGCGCGCTGATGCGGTTGGGCAGGGAGTACGCGCCCGGCGACCACATGAAGTAGTTGCCGGAGGAGTGGAGGTTCATCGAGAACTTGATGTTGGTGCGGCTGGCCAGCCAGTCGACGTTCTTGTCCTCCGGCTCGGAGAGCTCGCTCGGGCCGGCGTACGTGTCGCTGGTGCAGCTGGACGAGGCGCCCGAGTAGCCGTCGAAGAGGCTGTACTCGGTGTAGTTGCGGTTGTTGTCCACGCCCCACGAGTTGCGGGCCAGCGCGTCCGTCGAACCACCCTCGGCGCAGTGGTTGGTCATGTTGCGGCGCTGGGAGTTGAAGTCGTAGAAGGAGTAGTGCCCGCCGTCGGGGTTGATCGACGGGACGATCCAGATGTCGAGGTTGCGCAGCAGTTCCTGCGTCTTGGGGTCGTGCTTCTGGTTGCGCAGCAGCCGCTCGGCGGTCTCGATCGTGACCAGCGGGGGCACCCACTCGCGGGCGTGCTCCTGGGCGTAGGCGAGGACGCCGGTGCGGGAGCCGTCGCGGTACTTGCCGATCCGGATCGCGTACACCGGGTGCGGGTCGCGGGAGACGGAGGCCGGCGCCTTCAGGTTGTCGGTCAGCGGCGTTACCGCGACCGGGGTGACCACGCCGTCGCCGACGCTGCCCCGGTACGTGTACGCCTTGACAAGGCTGCCCGCCGCGCCGTTGATGACCGCGGCGACCTGGGCGGCGGTGCTGGTGACCGCGCCGGCGGCGTCCGTGGCCAGGCTCACCCGGATGGCCTTGCCGGTCAGCGTGGCGTTGAGCGGCTGGTTGGCGGCGCCGGGGTTGGCCAGCTCGACGGTGATGTCGTTGCCGCCCTGGTGGCCCCAGGCGAGCGAGTCCACCGCGACCCGGCTGGCGTTGGCGGAGCCGAGCACGACCTGGGCCTTGCGCCGGTAGCCGTTCGTCTTGTACGGCAGCTCGACGATCTCGGCCAGCTGCGGGTACTCGGCGGCCAGCCGCTTGATCCGGTCGTACAGCTCGGTCGGCGTCAGGTAGCTGGTGACGAAGTCCTTCTGGTAGCCAGGACCCTCGGGGGCCTCCCCGTCGGTCGGCAGCCACTCCTTGACCTGCGCGACCGCGACGTCACCGGTCGGGCTGGTGATCTGGATCTTGTCGGGCCGGCTGGTCACGTTGGAGGCGCCGCGGTGGTACAGGTACACGCCGGCGTCGACGAAGCGGGAGATGGACTGGGTGCCGCCGGAGCCCATCGGGGTGCCGGGGCCGCTGTCCCGGGACACGGTCAGCGTGCTGGTCGAGGTCTGGCCCTGGGCCCATTTCGCCTCGACGGAGAGGACCTGGTTGGTACCCGAGGTGTAGTAGTCGGCCCGCACGATCTTGACGTCGGAAACGGCCGCGTTCGTCGCGATGGTCGCGGTGAACGCCTGGTTTTCGGCCTTGTGCTCGGCGATCGTCGCCTCGCGCTCGGCAATCCGGCCCTCACTGTCGGCCGGGTCGAAGAGCGTCGGGCCGACCCGGTAGCCAAGCGCCTTCAGGCCATCGACCTCGTTGGGGGTGATGACGGCGTGGACCACGATGCCCGCGTCCGTCTGGGAGACGTGGTGGTCCAGGTCGACGCCGGTGGCAACGAGCTTGTCCAGCTCGTCCCGGTCGGCCACGGTCACCTCGACGACGCTCGCTTCCTCGCCGGCGAACCGTTCGAGGACTGCGGGGGCCCCGCCGGGGTCGGCCGGGGCGATGGCGGGCACGGCGGTGGCCGGACCGGCAAGGAGGAGGAAGGCGGCCGTCGCGGCAGTCGCCGCGAAAGCACCCCTTCGCCATCTGGGCAGAGATGAAGGAGACATTTTGGTACCTTTCGTCTGCTGCGCCACTGAACCCTTGAAAGTGTGCGGACAGGCGAGTGCCGACCATCCACTGTGGATGGCCGCTCGGGGGTCGCGCCCCCGCGAGGAGGGGGCGCCATGGACGGTGGGTTGGATCATCCTGGATGCCGCCGACTTGACCTGTCAATGATCAAGTCAGCCCGCTCGTCAGGTGTAGCAAGGAATGGCCTCCACACTGGACGCGAGCCTCGACACCTGGCGGAAGGCCGCCGGGCAGCGGACGACCCTCGTCGGCTCAGGCGCCGTGCGACCGGCGTACCAGGTGTAAGAACTCGTCGGCGCGGACAACGCGGTACCGGTCGTCCAGCTCCGCGGCCACCATGGCGATGTCGGCCGGGGTCAGTGACCAGGCGAGCACGCCCACCGACACGAACCTTGGGCCGCGGCTCGGCCGAGCGGCGGCGCGGGCGAGCAGGCGGCGACATTCGTCCACTGTGGATACGAGCTGGCCGGTCGCGACTGGGAGGCCGGCCACCATCCTGACCCGGTGCCGGAAGGTCCAGTGCTGGAGGAGCCCGACCGGCTGTACGTCCCTGGCGTACGCCTCCACCTGGCGTGACGTCAGGTCGCGGTCGATGCGGCGGGCGCGGTTGAACACGTTGACCACCACCGGGTCGCCGAGGTCGCGCGTGTACTCGCCGGTCTGCCTCGTGAAGGCGCCCAGGTCGCGGTCCGGCCACACCCTCGGGTACGCGTACCCCGCACCGGAGGGCCCGGCCACGAGCAGGTCGTTCGGCGTCGCGGTGCGCTGGTAGTAGGCCAGGATCGCGGGTGCGGCGTCGCGCAGCAGCGGGCTCACCGTCCAGTTGAGCGGGACCCGGCCGCGCTCGGGCATGTCCCACAGGCGCCGCATGGCGTGCTGGCAGTACTGGAGATTGTCGCCGTCGGTCATCGTGAACGTGACGTACGTGCACTCCTCCAGCGGCGGCGGGGCCAGAGCCGGCGGCGGCGCCAGGGAGGCTGGCACGCCGCCGAGCACGGTCAGGTTGTGCGAGAAGTCGGCGGGCACCACGTACACCGCGTGCCGGGAGGCAAGCTCGGTGCCGCGGCTCTCGCCGGAGACGCCGCTCGGCCACCATCCCACGTACGCCGCGTTCGCCGGCATGTCCGACAGCAGCCGCTTCAGCAGCGCGCGGTCCCGCCGGGCGCCGGGGTGAGCCCAGACCACGAACGCACGGTTGGCGACCGCGTAGTCCCGCAGAAAACCCGGGCCGTCGGGGTCGAGCCCGACGAGCATGCGGCGGGTGGCGAGTGGCCACAACCGATCGACCGCCCAGCGGTACGCCTCACGGCCGCCCGCGAACCGACCGCGAAGGTCCGCGACCACCGGCAGTCCCAGCCGCTCGGCCGCGTCCGGATCGGCCACGACGGCGCCCTCCAAGCCCGCGATCGTGGTAGCCACGTTGACGGTGGCGGGCACGGCGGGGTCGGCCAGGACCGCGCCGGCGATCTCCTCCCGGTACCGGTCGACGAGGGCATCCACCCCGGCGACCGGGTCGGTCGGGAGCGCGAGCGTGTCGAGCCAGGTGTGGCTGCCCTCGTCGGCGTCGCGCACCAGCCAGATCCGCGGGCGGCTCCGGTTGACCACGCCCTGCGCGGTCGTGGCCAGCAGCACGTCGGCCGGTGTCGCCTGTCTGAGGTCGACGACGTCCAGGACTGTCGGACTGTCGAACCTCGGCAGAGCCTGCCCCTCCGGCCAGATCACGCCCTCAAGGCTACGGAAAGGAACTCCTCCCAGCTGCGGCCGCCGGTCGTACCCTCGGTGGCCAGGTTGGCGCCGGCACGCATGGCGGCCGCGGCGGCGCCGGGCATGCGCATCGGTAGGAGCGGGCGGCGCTTGCCGGTCGCGCGCAGGTAGTCGCGGATCAGCTCGTCCATGCCGTATACCCGGGGTCCGCCCAGGTCGGGCACGAGGCCGGCGGGCGCGCCGAGGGCGAGCTCGACCATCCGGGCCGCCACCTCGCCGGAGTCGACGGGCTGTACGCGGGTACCGGCCGGCACGGGCAGCACGGGCAGCTTGGCCAGCTGGCGGGCGGTCAGCAGCACCAGGTCGTGAAACTGCGTGGCGCGCAGCGTGGTCCAGGGGATCCCCGACTCGGCGACCGCGACCTCGCCGGCGCGCTTGGCGGCGTAGTACCCGAACATCACGCGGTCGGCCCGGCTGGTCACCGGGACGCGGTCGGCGCCGACCACGGAGATGTACACGAGATGCTGGACGCCCTCCCCCGACGCGGCCCGCACCAGGTGGCGGGCCTTGACGTCGTCGCCCTTGGCGCTGCCGGCGCAGTGCACGACGGTCTCGACGCCGGTGACGGCGGCGTCGATGCCTTCCCCGGTGGCGAGGTCGCCGGTGACGTACTCCACGCCGTCGGCGTCCTCCCGCGCCCCCGGCTGAGCACCCGGACCTTCTGGCCGGCCGCGCGCAGCAGCGGGAGCATCTGGCGGCCGAGCGTGCCGGTACCGCCGGTGAGCAGGATGGGTGTGGTCATGTCGAACTCCCGGTCACATCGGTTGGGTTTGTTGGGTCTACTCGCTGTGACCCGGAGCGAGGAGGAAACGTGACAGGGGTGGGATACGGGGACTGGCTGACGGAGCGGTTCGAGGAGCACCGGGGCCGGCTGCGCGCGGTGGCGTACCGGATGCTCGGCTCGGTCAGCGAGGCCGACGACGCGCTCCAGGACGCCTGGCTGCGGCTGCGCCGCTCGGACACCAGCGAGGTGGACAACCTCGGCGCCTGGCTGACCACGGTCGTCGCCCGCGTCTGCCTCAACATGCTCCGCTCCCGCCAGACCCGCCGGGAGGCGCCGCTCGACGTACACGTCCCCGACCCGATCGTGAGCCCCGAGTCGGGCGTCGACCCGGAGGCCCAGGCGGTGCTCGCCGACTCCGTGGGGCTGGCGTTGCTGGTGGTGCTGGAGACGCTGACCCCGGCCGAGCGGCTGGCGTTCGTGCTGCACGACATGTTCGCGGTGCCGTTCGAGGAGATCGCGCCGATGGTCGAGCGCTCGCCGGAGGCCGCGCGGCAGCTCGCCAGCCGGGCGCGGCGACGGGTGCGGGGGCAGGCGCCGGCACCCGACCCGGACGTCCAGCGGCAGCGGGAGGTGGTCGACGCCTTCTTCGCCGCCTCCCGCGCCGGCGACTTCGAGGCGCTGGTCGCCCTGCTGGACCCGGACGTCGTCCTCCGCTCCGACGGCGGCCACGCACGGCCCGGCATGACGTTCACGCTGCGCGGCGCCCAGGCGGTCGGCGGCCAGGCATTCACGTCCGGACGCCTCTCACCGTTCGTGCGCCGGGCACTGATCAACGGAACACCGGGCGCGGTGATCGCGATGCGCGGCCAGGCGCAGTTCGTCATGGCGTTCACGGTCGCGGCAGGCCGCATCATGGCAATCGACGTACTCGCCGACCCCGAGCGCCTGCGCACCCTCGACCTCAGCGCCCTCGACGAGCCAGCGTGACGCCCCAGATCCATCCACGACAGAGATTGAGCTACCGCGATGTCCGCCGTGGTCCAGACCGCTGCTCCCGCGGCCTCACCCTCCGCGCTTCACAACCCCGCCGCCCGCCTCGGCCGGTGGCGGCGAATTTCCGTGATCGGCGCAGCAGTGCCGTATCGCGCTGCGTCCGTGTCGAAAAATTGCCCTTGGAGGGGAAACTTCTCGCCACGGACGACCAGCGCACGCAGCGATCAAGATGCGCCGGCCCTGGGCGTTGCGAGCGCCGGGTGGGCCGCGGCCTCGCCGCCGGCCGTGCCGGCCGGGGTTGGCTTGTGTATCGCGGAGGGTGAGGCCGCGGGAGCAGCGGTCTGGACCACAGCGGACGTCGCGGTAGCTCAAATCTTCATCAGGCAAATGAGCCCGCAGCCGCCATTGTGACGGACCCGATGACCCCGCTGGCCACTGTGGACAGATCTCTAGCTGGAGAGTGAGACGCCGGTGAGGTCGGCCGTGTACGTCCAGAGGCGGGCGGCCTGGTCCGGGTCGACGGCGTGCGGGCGGACGCCGGGACCGTCGGCGTCGGCGGGTACGACGTCGGCGACGTCGCAGTCCTCGCAGTAGACGCCGCCCAGGCCGGCGAGCTGGGGCGAGGTGGCTGCCCACACCTGGGTCGCCGCGCCCTGCTCCGGGGTCTTGAACGACGGGTCGATCCCGTTGCCCTCCTCGTCGGTCCAGCCGGCGGCGACCATCTCGGACCGTGCCAGGTGGCGCTGCAACGGGGTCAGGATGCTGCCGGGGTGTACCGAGAACGCTCGCACCCCGGCGTCCCGCCCGAGCGTGTCGAGGTGCAGCGCGAAGAGGATGTTGGCGGTCTTCGCCTGGCCGTACGCGGACCACTTGTCGTACCCGGACGTGAAGTGGATGTCCGCCCAGCGGATCGGCGAGATGCGGTGACCGCCGGACGAGACGGAGACGACGCGGGCGCTCCCGTCCCGGGAGACGGCGGGCCACAGGCGGTTCACGAGCGCAAAGTGTCCAATGTGGTTGGTAGCGAACTGGGCCTCCCAGCCCGGCCCCACGCGGGTCTCCGGGCACGCCATGACGGCGGCGCTGTTGACGACAAAGTGGACGGTGCGGCCGGATTCGAGGAAGCGCTCGGCGAAGCCGCGCACGCTCCCCAGGTCGCCCAGGTCCATATCGTCGACCTCGACGCCCTCGACGCCGGCCAGTGCCTCCGCGGCAGCGGCCGGGCGCCGGGCGGGCACCACCACGTGCGTGCCGGCGGCGGCCAGCGCGCGGGTGGTCGCGAGGCCCAGGCCCGAGTAGCCACCGGTGACGATCGCGAGCTTGCCGGACAGGTCGATGCCGCTCAGGACCTCGGCGGCGGTGCTCCGGTAGCCGAACCCGGAGCCGATTTTGTGCTGTCCCGTTGCCATGGCTGGAACGGTACGACTTCGAGAACGCTCGAACGCAAGCCCGCGCGTCAACCCTCCTGGTAGAAGCGCCGGGCGCCGGGATGCAACTGTACGACCCCGGTGCGGCCGGCGCTCTCCCGCTCGATCGAGCCCCACTCGGGGTGGCCCTCGACAAGCTCCTGCCGGTACTTGAAGATCAGCGCGGTCAGGTCGTGGGCGAGCTGCTCGGGCATGTCCGCGTCCACGACCACGAGGTTGCCGACCGTCACGGTGGGGATGTCACCGGACAGCCCGTACGTCGCCGCTGGAATGCTGCCGGCGCCGTACGTCGCCGGGTAGAGCCGGTCGAGCTCTGGCTGGAGCCCGTCGAGGGGCAGGAAGCGCACCTTCTCCTTGGCGGTACCCATCAGCTCGGTGATGCCCACGGTCGGCAGGCCACCGGACCAGAACGTGGCATCCAGCGTGCCGTCGGCCAGCCCGCGGGTCGTCGCGGCCAGGGAGAGGCTGGAGCGCTTGATGTCGCGGTCGGGGTCGAGGCCGGCGGCCCGGATCAACCGCAGCGCGAGGAACTCGGTGCCGGAGTTGACCGTACCCGTGGAGACCCGCTTGCCCCGCAGGTCGGCGGGTGTCTTGATGCCGGCGTCGGCGCGCACCACAAAGTGGGTGTAGCCGTTGTACACCACCGCGAGCGCGCGCAGCGGCCGGGCGCCGTCGGCGAAGGTGCCACGCCCGCGCACCGCGTCCGCGGCTACGTCGCCGAAGGTCAGCGCGATGTCGACGTCGCCCCGGCCGAGGCGGAGCAGGTTGTCGGCCGAGCCGGCGGTGGGCGCCACGATCGCCTCGTAGCCGGACAGGTGGGTGGTGATCACGTCCGCGTACGCGCCGCCGACCTGGTAGAAGACGCCGGTCGTGTTGCCGGTGCCGAGCACGAGGTGACCGTCGCGCAGGTCGCTGGGCGGCTCCGGGGCGCAGCCGGCGGCCAGCCCCACCACCGCGAGGAGCGCTAGCGCGGTCCTGCGTTTCACGACGGGCGGGCGCCGGGGTCCAGCGCGGTGGCCACGCGCCGGGCGAGCACGGCCGTCTCGTATCCCACCTGGCCCAGGTCGGCGCCGGACTCGGCGAGCACGGCAAGGTACGCCCGGTCGGCCACCGACATGATGAGCAGCACGCCACCGTCCATGTCCAGCACGGACTGGCGGATCTGGCCGGTCTGCAAACACTTCGCCGCGCCGACCGAGAGGCTGGCCAGCCCGCTGGTGATCGCGGCGAGCTGGTCGGCCTGGTTGGGCTCGAGCCGCTCGGAGGCGGCCAGCGCGAGGCCGTCGACGGAGACCGCCAACGAGTACACAATGGACGGCACCTTGCGCGCGAACGACGTCAGCAGCCAGCTGAGGTCACCGTAGTCGACGGGGCCCGCCGGTAGGGAGTCCGTCGCGTGGTTCATGTGTGTCCTCCCGGGGCGGCTGCGGGCTGGCTGTTGTCGAGGTGCTGTGGCGGCCGGCGGCGATGCCACTGGCCAAACTGGACAGTCGGGCGCGGACCTCGTCCGGGTCGGGCGTGTCACCGCGGGCTGGCGTCGCGGCGGGCCGCCGCCCGGCGAGAGCCGCTGAGGGCAACGCCGTGGCGGGCGCCCGCCTCGGCAGCCCGGAGGGGGTCAGCCCGTCGATCGAGGCGGGCACCATGGCCGGCGACACCGGCTCCTCGACCCTCGTCAGGAGGGCGCGCGGCGGCGCGGCGGACGGGGTTGGCTCGGGCACGGGCCCGAGCAACTGTCCACGATAGAACCGGGTCGGCGGCGGGAGCGGCGCGAGGATGCGCTCCGGAAGTATCACGGTGGCCGCCGTGCCGCCGCCCGCCACGCTCGTAAGGCGCACCTCGATGCCGTGCCGCGCGGCCAGCCGCCCCACCACGAGCAGGCCCATCGTGCCGACCAGCGTGCTGGTGAGGGCGGACGGGCGGGCGATGCGCTGGTTGGCCTCGGCGAGCCGGTCCGAAGTGAGCCCGATGCCCTCGTCGAAGACGGTGAGCGCCACGTGGTCGACGGCCTGCCGGGCGGCGACTCGCACGGTCGTGGTGGGCGGCGAAAAGCTTGCCGCGTTTTCCAGCAGCTCGGCCAGCAGGTGCACGACGTCGCCGACGACGTGCGCGGCGACCGCCAGCAGCGGTGTCGCCACGGCGTCGACCCGCCCCGGCTCCTCGATCTCCGCCGCCGCTAGCTCGATCACCTCGCGCATCGGCACCGGCTGGGTGAACCGACGACCCGGGTCGCCGCCGGCGAGCACCAGCAGGTTTTCCTCGTTGCGCCGCATCCGGCCGGCCAGGTGGTCGAGGGCGAAGAGCCGGGCCTGGCTGGCCTTGTCGCCCTCCTGCCGGGCAAACTCGCCGATCAGGTGAAGCTGCCGCTGCACCAGCGTCTGGCCGCGCCGGGACAGCGCGGAGAACGTCGCCGTGGTTTCCATCCGCTGCAACGCCTGCTCGGCGGCGAGCCGCAGCGCCTGCTGGTGCACCCGCGCGAACGCGGCGGCCAACTCGCCGATCTCGTCGGCGCCGGGCGGGAGCATGGCCTCGACGCGGGTACCGGAGTCGTGCAGCGTGCCGCGCACGGCTGGCTCGTCGGGCGCGGCCGAGACGCGGGCGACGGCGTCGGGCAGCTCGTTGTGCGCGACCGTGAGCGCGGCGGCCCGCATGCGGCGCAGGCGGCGGCTCGTATGCACCGCTTGGATGATCGCGACGGTCAGCGCCAGGAGGACGAGCACGCTGGTCAGCCCCGCGGTCACCAGCGTGCGGGTGTGCGCGGCGACCTGTACGTCGTACGCGTCGCGCTCCATCTGCGTGGAGAGCTCCGACTGCATCAGCCGCAGCCGGCGCAGCAGCCCGCTCTGCGCCGCGTACCAGACGTCGGGGTCGACCTGGAGCGAGGCGGGTGCGCCGCCGGTGGCGAGGACCTTGTCGCGCATGTCGCGGGCCCGGATCACGTCGTCGCCGGTCACCAGCGTCGCGAAGCGCTCCTCGGTCGCGCCGGGCAGCCGCTCGATCACCTCCAGCTGCTGGTGCTCGGCGCCCTCCCAGGCGGCAAGCTGCACCAGCTCGCCCGGCTCCAGCCGCTCCCGCGTGAAGACCCGGCGCAGGAAGTCGAGCTGCTCGGCGGCGAGGTGCTCGAGCTCGGTGACGAGTACGACGGCGCGGGCGCTCTCCAGCAGCCGCGGCTCGCTCAGCTGGCTGGGCACCGCGTCGGCGACGCCGATCATCGCGTGGGTCACCGCGTTGTACGCGTCGAAGACCTCGGGCGACCCGTCCGGCGCGCTGACCGCGATCGCCCGCACGCTGGGCAGGACGTCGAGCACGGCGTCGGCCGCGTCGAGCTTCGCGCCCAGCGCCGGGGAGACCCGGCGGGCCTCGAGCGCCGCCTCCTTGTACCGCGCGCGGGCCGCGTCGGTGCGGGCCCGCTGCGCCTCCAGGAGCTGCTTGCCCGCCACGCCGCCGCGCAGCCGCAGGGCGATGGTCTCGGCGTGCTCCAGCTCGGCCTGGTGCGCGACCGCGATGCCCGCACTGGCGGTACGCGCCAGGATCCGCGCGTCGCCCGCACGGGCGGACTCGGTCAGCGCGTCGCGGGTCTGGATCACGCCGAGCGTCACCAGGCCGCCGGTCGCCAGCAGCACGGGCAGGAGAATGCGCACGCCGATCGAGCGCAGCGGCCCGGGCCCGGACTGGTGCCCGGCGACCCGCGCGACCGGCGGTGGCGGGGTGTCGCCCTGCTGTGCGCGGTGCGCGGCCTCCTCCGGCGCGCGGTGCGCGGGGCGGCGAACGGCGGGCAGCCGGGCGGCGGCATGAGCCGGCTCCCGCGCAAAGCCGCCCATAGCCGCACACTCCGTCCGCCGGCCAAGCAAAGTCACCCCCGCGGGCAACCACGCCTACGATCGGCCCATTCGGGCCCTTAGCGACATCCCCTGCACAGCTACCTCGCGCGAACCGATCGTGCCAGCGTGTAACGACAAGTGCCGATCTTGATCGGATTGGCTCGGATGATCGGCGGGTGCCCCCTCCTCCAACCGGCGACCAGGGCGGGCGCGAATTCGATTTCATTCCGGAATGGCACCGGCTAATAGCTGCGGAATTGCTCAGGCATTCATGAGTTACTGTGTGCTCTGTGACGCGACGTACGGCAGAAGTCCGCCTGGATGCGCTACTCAGCACCGCCTGCGAGGTGATCGTGGAGCGCGGCCTGGCAAACACTCGCACCTCCGACGTGGCCACCGCAGCGGGCGTGAGCCAAGCGCTGGTCTTCTACCATTTCGCCACAAAAGAAAATCTACTCGCGCGAGCCTTCGCGTACGCGGCCCAGCAGGATCTGGACCGCCTCGACGCGGTCGTCCAGTCCACCGCGACACCGCTGGAAAAGCTGAAGAAGATCCTCCGGCTGTACGTGCCGCAGGGCCGTTCCAAGTCGTGGGCGATGTGGATCGACGGCTGGTCGGAGTCGCTGCGCACGCCGGAGCTGGAAAAGGTTTCCCGGCGGCTGGATCTGCGGTGGAAAGAGGCCCTCACCGAAGTGATCTCGGAGGGTGTCGACGCGGGGATGTTCAAGTGCGAGGAGCCGGCCGGCGCCGCGTGGCGGATCCTCGCGCTCATCGACGGGCTCGCGGTGCAGGTCACGGTCCACGACCGGGTGATCAGCCGCCGCCAGCTCAGCGAGTGGATCCGGCTGACCGCGGCCCGCGAGGTGGGGCTGGAGCCGGCCCAGCTGGTCTAGGGCCTGCCCCTGGCGACAGGCCCTAGGCTCTCCTAGCTAGTCGAGCAGTTCGGTGACCGAGCCGGCGGCCACCGTCCGGCCGCCCTCGCGCACCGCGAAGCCGAGCCCGACCTCCATCGCCACCGGCGCGCCCAGCGTGACCGTCAGGTCGACGGTGTCACCGGGCATGACCATGCTGATCTCGCCCAGGTCGACCGAGCCCGGCACGTCCGTGGTCCGGAAGTAGAACTGCGGCCGATAGTTGCCGAAGAACGGCGTGTGCCGGCCGCCCTCGGCGGTCGTCATCGCGTACAGCCGCGCCCGGAAGCGCGTGTGCGTGTCGATCGAGCCGGGCGCCGCGACCACCTGGCCGCGCCGCACCTGGTCACGCTTCACGCCACGCAGCAGTACCGCCGCGTTGTCGCCCGCCTCGGCCCGCTCCAGCGACTTGCCGAACGTCTCCAGCCCGGTGGCCACAGTGGACGTCGTCGGTACGAAGCCGACCACCTCCACCTGCTCGCCGGCGCGCAGCGCGCCGCGCTCCACGGCGCCGGTGACGACGGTGCCGCGGCCGGAGATGGTGAGCACGTTCTCGATGGGCATCAGGAACGGCTCGTCCAGCACCCGGGGCGGTACCGGCACGTACCGGTCGACCGCGTCGAGCAGGTCCACGATGGACTGTGTCCAGCGCGGGTCACCCTCCAGCGCGCGAAGGGCGGAGACCCGCACCACGGGTACCTCGTCGCCGGGGAACCCGTACTCGGACAGCAGCTCACGCACTTCCAGCTCGACCAGGTCGAGCAGCTCCTCGTCCTCGACAGCGTCGGCCTTGTTCATCGCCACCACCAGGTACGGCACGCCGACCCGCCGGGCGAGCAGCACGTGCTCGCGGGTCTGCGGCATCGCGCCGTCCTGTGCCGAGACGACGAGGATCGCGGCGTCGACCTGCGCCGCCCCCGTGATCATGTTCTTCACGTAGTCGGCGTGGCCGGGCATGTCCACATGCGCGTAGTGCCGCGTGGCCGTCTCGTACTCGACGTGCGCGATGTTGATGGTGATGCCGCGTGCGACCTCCTCCGGCGCCCGGTCGATGCCGTCGAACGACACGAACTGGTTGACGGACGGGTCCCGCTGGGCGAGGACCTTGGTGATGGCGGCCGTCAGCGTGGTCTTGCCGTGGTCGACGTGCCCCATCGTGCCGATGTTGAGGTGCGGTTTGGTCCGCACGAACTGGCTCTTGGCCATGGTGGATAGACCCCTGTTTCGGGAAGGAAGATCGGCTGGGAGAAGGCGGGGCACCCCCCACCCGGCGTCCGCGTGCGAGTCACTGTCCGTCCTGTGTGGACGGCATGCCCGCGGGAACGGGTGGAGGGTCAGGTATCCAGACGGACCGGCGACGCACACGCGGCGGCCACGACCGGCAGGCCTATGCCTGCGGGCCGCACGAAGCCAGCCGGGGCGAACATGACGATCACGCTAGCGGTGAACGCGCATGGCGCGCACTCTATTTCCCGCTGGTCGCGCGGCGCGTCCCGCCACCAACTCCCTGATCAACAGCGCAAAGCGAGGCGGGGAGCCAGTTACCTGGCTCCCCGCCTCTGTGTGGGACTTGCGAGGAGGTCTAGCCGAGGCCGGTGCGCATCGATCCGATCAGCTCGCCGTTGGTGGTGTCACCGGAGAGCTCCCAGAAGAAGGCGCCGCCGAGGCCCTGGGTACGGGCGTAGTTCATCTTGCCGCCGATGGTGGCCGGGGTGTCGTAGCTCCACCACTGGTTGCCGCAGTACGCGTACGCCGTGCCGCCGACGGTGCCGTTGGCCGGGCAGCGGGTCTTGAGCACCTTGTAGTCCTCGATGCCCGCCTCGTACGTGCCGGGTGCCGCACCTGTCGCCGTACCGCCCGGAGCGCTCTGCGTCACACCGGTCCAGCCACGGCCGTAGAAGCCGACACCGAGGAGCAGCTTGCTGGCCGGCACGCCCTTGCTCTTCAGCTTCTGGATCGCCGCGTCGGAGTTGAAGCCCTGGGTGGGGATGCCCGAGTACGACGTGAGCGGCGAGTGCGGAGCCGTGGGGCCCTGCGGGGCGAACGCGCCGAAGTAGTCGTACGTCATCGGCATCAGCCAGTCCAGGCTGCCCACCGCACCGGCGTAGTCGGCCGCGTCGATCTTGCCGCCGTTGCTGCCGTCGGCCGTGATCGCCGAGGTCACCAGCGCGCTGGAGCCGAAGCGGGTACGCAGCGCCGAAATCAGGTTCTTGTACGAGTTGGGCCCGCTCGTGTCACAGCTGAGGCCGCAGGCGTTCGGATACTCCCAGTCGATGTCGATGCCGTCGAAGACGTCCGCCCAGCGCGGGTCCTCGACCAGGTTGTAGCAGGAGTTGGCGAACGCGGTCGGGTTTTGCGCCGCCTGGCCGAAGCCGCCGGACCAGGTCCAGCCGCCGAACGACCAGATCACCTTGATGTTCGGGTACATCCGCTTGAGCTTGCGCAGCTGGCCGAAGCTGCCCCGCAGCGCACCGGCGTCCCAGGTGTCCGCGACGCCGTCGATGCTGTTCGCCGCCGTGTAGGCCATGTCGTAGTCGGCGTACGAGTCGCCGATCGTGCACTGGCCGTTCGTCACGTTGCCGAACGCGTACAGGATGTGGGTCAGCTTCGAGGCCGACCCGCTGGTGTGGATGTTCTTCACGAAGTACTGCCGCTGGTAGACGCCCCACTGGGCGAAGTAGCCGACGAGCTTGCGCCCGGCGGGCGGCGGCGGACCCGTGGTCGGCGGCGCCGTGGTGGGCGGGGCCGTCGTCGGGGGTGCGGTGGTCGGGGCGCCGTGGTCGGCGGCCGTGTGGTGGGCGGGGCGGTCGTGGGGGTGGTGCCGCCGCCGCAGGATGCGCCGTTGATGGTGCAGTTGAGCGGGGCGCGGAAGGCGCCGGTGCCGACGTAGCCCCAGGTCTGCGAGCCGCCGGGCGGGATGGCGCCGGCCCAGCTCTTCTTCGTGGCTACGTAGTGGTTGTTGGTCCGGGTGACGTCCGCGTCCCAGAAGCTACTGATGGTGGTGCCCGCAGGCAGGTCGAACTCGATCCGCCAGGTGGCGACCGAGGCGTCCGAGCCGTTGGCTACCGTGACCCGGACCTCGTGGCCGGTCCCCCAGTCGGAGGTGGCCGTGAACTGTGTGGTGACGCTCCCCGCGCCAAAGGCCGACGCGACGGGGATCGCGGCGACTGCCACAGCGACCACCGTGCTGGCCCACAGCGCACGCCGTAGGGATCTCCTCATCCGACGTCTCCCTTATTGTTAGGAAACTTTCCAAAAGGTTGATGCGACGTTACTCACACGCGCGTGAGGTCGTCAAGATGCGAATTTCTCGATCCGTGCAGGGGCTCAACCGCTGGCGCCTCTCGTACGTACGTAGAGATGAGCGATCGGCCCGGACGGCGCCAACCCATGCGGCGGCTCGGGCGGGCGCTCCAGTCGAGGGGAGGGACGGCCCATGACGGCCCAGCCAGGCGAACGGATGCTGTCGTGGCTGGACGAGGACGACCCCAACCGGGGTACCGAGCCCTACGTTCCGGTGGAGTCCGTGATCGAGCTGACGCTCTCCGACGGCGAGCCACCACCGAAGAAGTCGCGGCGTGAGAAGGCGCCGAAGCCCCAGAAGCCGCCCCGCGAGAAGTGGTGGCGGCGTGAGAAGGCGCCCAAGGCGACCGAGGAGAAGCCCCCGCGTGAAGACCCACCCCGCGACGTGACCCCGCGCGCTGAGGACTGGCCGCCGCGGGCCAGCGAAGACTGGCTCACCAAGCTCCGCGGCCAGGCGACCCGCCAGGAGTGGGCGGAGTCCCGCGACACCAAGCCCCGCGACGCCGGCCCGGACCGGGAGTGGACGGCGGTACCGGACGAGGCGCCCCGCAACACCGGCCCGCACCCGGCCTGGGCCGGTGCCCCGGAGGAGCCGCGTGACGACGAGAGGTGGACCGCCGCCCCGCCGCTCCGGACGCCACCCCCGACCGCACAGGCGGGCCGGGCGACGCGAGAGGAGGCGGCCCGCGAGGACTGGTTCGTGCCGCCCTCGGACGGCCCGCAAAGCGGCGCGCCCTCTGGCGGCCCGCAAAGCGGCGACGCGGACCGGGCGGAGTGGAGCGAGCCGGCCCCGCGCGGCGAGTGGACCTCGGCTCTGGAGGCAGACTGGGATCCACCACGCGAGGCGGCTGCCAGGGCGGACTGGGATGCCGCACCGCCATCGGACCAGCCGCGCTGGAACGCCACAGGCCCGGAACAGCCCGATCCACGAGACGGCTGGGATCGCACCCCTGAGCAAGCGGATCGCCGCGACGGCTGGGAGCGCGGACCGGAGCAAAACGACCGCCGCGACCTCGGCCGCGAGCAAGCGATCGACTGGGAACGCGGACCGGTGCAGGACGAGCGCCGGGAGGGCTGGGACCGGAGCCCCGAGCAGGACGACCGGCGCAACGGCTGGAACGGCGGGACGGAGCAGGACGAGCGCCGCTTCGGCCGGGGCGGCGGCGCCGAGCGGAAGGCGCGCCCCGACTGGGTGGCAAGCCCTGTCCCCGCTGGGCCGGCGGCGGCGCCGAACGGCGGCTGGACGGACGCCGAGCCGGGTGAAAACCCGGTCCCCGAGGCGTGGCCCGCTCCCCTGGACATCACGCCCGACGACGACCTCGACGAGCCGCCGGCGAAGCGGCGGCGCGGGCCCCGGCCGAGCGGCCCGCCGACGGGGGGACGGCCAAGCGGGCGTGACGGCGGGCGCGGGCCGAAGCGCCGGCGCAAGAAGCTGATGGTGCTCGCGATCGCCCTGACCGCGGTGGTCGTCGTATCGGCGCTGGTCGCCGCCGGCAGCGTCTACGGGCTCATCTTCGACCGCGGCACCCCGGGATCGCACACGATCGCGGCGCCGGTCGGCGGCCGTACCAAGGCCCAGCTCGAACTCGCCAGCGGCGCGGCGAACGTCACGGTGAGCGGCGCGGACCTCGGTGACGACCTCTTCCAGGTGACGACCCCGGACACCGACGACGCGATCCCCCGGGCGACGATCCGCGGCGAACGTACGACGGTGACGCTTGTGTCGAACCGTGGCGAGGCGGCCAGCGCGGTCGAGATACGGCTCAACTCCCGGGTGACCTGGGGGCTTGTGTTCACCGCCGGCGCTACCACGCAGACAGTGGACTTCGGCGCGGGGCAGCTGTCCGGGCTGGAGATGGCGGGCGGGGCGACGCGGCTGGAGCTGACCCTGCCCAAGCCGGCCGGTACCGTGCCGATCAAGCTCCGCGGCGGACTCGACGAGCTGCTGATGCACGCGCCGGAGGGCGTACCCGCGCGGGTGAAGCTCACCAAGGGTGCCACCAACGTCACGCTCGATCGCCTCAACCGGTCCAAGGTCGCGCCGGACACGACGTTCACGCCGAGGGGTTGGGGGCAGGCGAAGGCGCGGTACGACGTGGACGCGGCGGAGGGCATCGGGACGGTGAAGCTGGACCGCCGCTGACCTGTTGTCGCATTCCGCCCCGGGTGACTGGTTTCGCGCTCCCGGTTGACAAATTGCTGACAGAAGCCGCTCTTGCCATCTGTTAGACGGTCGCGAATCGTTTCCCACGAGTCGCGCCGACGAGGGGGCTACGCCGGCGCTGAAGTCACCAATTTGGGGAGGGACAGTGACTTCTGTACTCCGTTCGCTCCAGCGCACAGCGGCTCTCACCGGTGCCCTGCTGCTCGGCACCGGGGCCTGCCTCGTCGCCGCCGCACCGGCGGGCGCGGCGAGCGTGGGCTACGTCCGGCTGGCGCATCTATCACCGGACACGCCCGAGGTGGACGTGTACCTCGACGACCTGTCCGGGCCGGCCGACACGCAGGTGTTCAAGGCGGTCGGATACGGCGTGATGTCGGCATACCTGCCGCTGCCGGCGGGGCGTTACGCGGTGTCGATGCGCCAGAAGGGGGCCGCCGCCTCGACGCCGCCGGTGCTCACCACCGACGTGACCGTGACGACCGGTGAGGCGTACACGGTGGCGGGCGTGGGCCGCTACGCCGACCTTGGCCTGCGGATCCTCGAAGACGACATCTCCGCGCCAGCCGAGGGCAAGTCGAAGGTACGGGTCGTGCAGGCGTCGGTACGCGCGCCGGTGCTCGATATCGGCAGCGCCTCGGGGACCACGATCGCCAATGGCGTGCAGTTCGCGACCACCACTGACTACCGCGAGGTGGCACCGGGCGACTGGCAGGTACGCCTCCAGCCCACCGGCGGGGACCCCACGGTCGCCAAGTGCACGATGGCCGAGGGCGGCGTCTACTCGCTGATCGTGCTCGACGCCAAGTCCGGCGGCCTCACCACCGAGCTGCGCGAGGACGCCAAGGGCGGTGCCGTGGTCCCGGCCGGGGGTGTCGACACCGGCGCCGGCGGCTCGGCTGGCGGCCCAGTGCCGTACCCGATGATGGTCACGGGCCTGGTGGGCGTGCTGGTGGCCGCTTCCGCGGCGGCCGGCCTGGTCGTCCTGCGGCGGCGCACCGTCCTCGCCCGCGAAGGGTCCGGACCCAAGCTCTAGTGCGCGCGTTCATCAGGAGGTGTCCGGCGGGTCTTGTGGGTGCGAGGCGAGGTCCAGGCGGCGTCCGGCGCCACCGGTCGTCGTCTGGGCCCGCCGCAGCGCCGCAAGGACCCGCCGGATACCTCCTGGTCACCGCGGGCGCGATCGGGCTCGCGGCGGCGATCGTCGGCGCGGCTACCATCCCGCGCGGGATGGCGGCCGCGCCCGCGTGGGAGGAGCCGGTGCCGTCGCCCGCGCCGGTCGCGATCACCACCGCTCCCGAACACCAGCTCCAGGGGCCGCCCACCCGGGTCCGCGTGCCCCGCATCGGCGTCGACTCGGCGCTGGTCAAGCTGGGGCTGGACAAGGCCGGCAAGCTCGAGGCGCCGACGGTGTACGACAAGGCCGGCTGGTTTGGCGGCGGGCCGTCGCCCGGTGACGTGGGACCGGCCGTGCTCGCTGGCCACGTCGACTCCAAGGCCGGCCCGGCGGTCTTCTACCGGCTGCACGAACTGAAGGTCGGCGACAAGATCGAGGTGCGGCGGGGCAAGGACACCGTCACCTTCACGGTGACGGGCGTGACCAGGCATCCGAAGGACAAGTTCCCCACCGCCGCCGTGTACGGCCCGACGCCCGGCCCCGAGCTGCGGCTGGTCACCTGCGGCGGCGTCTTCGACCGGGTACGCAACTCGTACCGCGACAACATCGTGGTCTTCGCAATAACCCAACCGCGCGAGCTAATCCCGCGGTCAGCGGCGGACTAGCGGTTGATCAGGGAGTTGGTGGGGCGACGCGCCGAGCGACACGCCCACCAACTCCCTGATCAACACGTCGGGCGGGCGGGGGCTAGGCGTTTAGCTTGCGGCGGCCGGCGAAGCCGCACTCCAGGCGGTGGTACCAGCCGATGTCGCGGTCACCCTCCAGCCAGCACCACAGCACCGGCCGGCCCTCCCGCTCGCCGGCGAAGTCGAGCAGCACCGGCGCATACCCCTTGACCTGGATGTCGTGCTCGCCGAGCTCGTCGAGGATGCCGTAGATGCGGGCCTCGAGCGCCTTGACCTCGGGCAGGCCGCCGCGCGGGCTGCTGCCGCCGTCGGCCAGGTCGGCCTGCAACTCGGCGAGGTCGGCACGGAGCACGATCAGCTCGTCGATGCGGGGGCGCAGCGTGGCGAGCAGGTGGCGGGCCTGGGCCAGAGTGAACACGTCCGACAGTATGGGGCATTCATTTTTGACTCAGGGACCTGCCCGATTTGTCATGATATGACGGAGTGTACGACGGCGGGCGGTCACCGCCCTCACGCCCGGCGAGCACATCTGCCCACCGAACCGATGACCGGCCCGCCGTCGGGTGGGGCGCGCGCTCCGGGTCCGGATGCATGTCCTGCCGACGGTCGGCGGGCCGGAAGGACTTGGACCTCTGGCCGCCGCCGGCCGCGTGCGCGACCGACAGCGGGTCCTGAGCGGGGCGCTGCCCCAGGCCTCTATTGAGTTGTGCACTTCACGTCACTGGCGCCCGCCGCTGCGGGGGAGACGGGCGCCCACGCTCCGGGTGGAGCGTGCCTAACGGGGTGCGTGCGCCGGCGCGGGGGAAGGCGCGATCCGGCGCACGTACAGCAGAGATGCCGCAGTCAGTCCGAGCCCACTCAAGAACGCGACGGCGTGCAGGGCCGGGTCGCGCACCTTGTCGTGGGCGAAGGCGGACGCCGGCGAGGAGACCCAGAGCGCCGCCGCCACACCACCGAGGATCACCGCGAGACGTCGC
This sequence comes from Phytohabitans flavus, assembly GCF_011764545.1. Classification (GTDB taxonomy): domain Bacteria; phylum Actinomycetota; class Actinomycetes; order Mycobacteriales; family Micromonosporaceae; genus Phytohabitans; species Phytohabitans flavus. The sequence continues at coordinate 5,695,729 of NZ_AP022870.1, forward strand.
ATGGCCGTACCTCCCTGAGTACTAGCACCACTACTCCCTGTCATGAACATTAGGAGCGTGATGTTCGACCCGGAAGGGATGAACGCGTGAGTGAATCAGGAGCACCCGAGAGTGGCGCGCGCTCCTGATCTTCGTCCTAGCCGCTCTGCTGGGCGAGCTCGCGGGCTCGGTCGCGGGCGGCCTCCAGCGCCGCCAGCAGTGCCGCCCGCACGCCGTGGTTTTCCAGCTCGCGGATCGCGGAGATCGTCGTCCCCGCCGGCGAGGTCACTGCTTCACGTAGCTTGACGGGGTGCTCGCCGGAGTCGCGGAGCATGATCGCCGAACCGATCGCGGTCTGGACGATCAGCTCGTGCGCGACCTGGCGGGGCAATCCCAGCAGAATTCCCGCGTCGATCATGGCCTCGACGAGGAGGTAGAAGTACGCCGGGCCGGAACCGGAGAGCGCCGTGACCGCGTCCTGCTGCGACTCGGGGACGCGGAGCGTGGAGCCCAGCGGCTTGAACATCTCCTCCGCGAGCGCCAGGTGGGCCGCCGTCGCGTGCGGACCGGCCGAGATCGCGGTCATCGCCTCGTCGACAAGGGCGGGCGTGTTGGTCATGACCCGCACGACCGGGGTGCCCTCGGGGAGCCGCCGGCCGAAGAAGCTGGTCGGCAGGCCGGCACAGAGTGTTATCACCAGCTTGTCGGCCGGGACCTTCGCGCCGATGTCGTCCAGCAGTGCGCCAGCGTCCTGCGGCTTCACCGCGACCGCCAGCACCTCGGCCTCGGCGACGGCGGTGAGGTTGTCGACCATACGCACGCCGTACCGCTGGGCGAGCTCCTCGGCCCGGGCGGGGCGGCGGGTGGTCGCCATCAGCTTGGCGGCCGGCCAGCCGGCGCGCAGGAGGCCGGAGAGCATCAGCTCACCGATCTTGCCCGCGCCGATCACGGCGACTGTATGCACTCCGGGTGCCATGAGTCCCATCCTCCTCCACGCCCACACAACGGCGCGCCGCCATCGAGGCCGGCGCGCCGCGTTGCGCTGGGGTATCAGCTGCCGAAGAAGACCTCGGCCTCGGTGTACCGCTCGAGCGGAACCGTCTTGAGCTCGCCGGTGCCGTCCTTGAGCGGCACCCGGACGATGTCGGTACCGCGCAGGGCCATCATCTTGCCGAAGTCGCCCTCGTGCACCGCGTCGATCGCCTGAAGGCCGAAACGGGTGGAAAGCACCCGGTCGAACGCGCTGGGCGTGCCGCCGCGCTGGATGTGGCCGAGCACGACCGTGCGGGCCTCCTTGCCGGTCTTGGCCTCCAACTGCTCGGCCAGCCACTGGCCGATGCCACCAAGGCGCACGTGACCGAACGAGTCCAGCTCCTGGTTGTGCAGCACCATCTGGCCGTCGAGCGGCTGGGCGCCCTCGGCGACGACCACGATCGGGGCGTACTGGTGCTGGAAGCGCTTCTCGACGTAGGTGGCGACCTGGTCGACGTCGAACTGCCGCTCGGGCAGCAGGATCACGTTGGCACCGCCGGCGAGACCGGCGTGCAGGGCGATCCAGCCGGCGTGGCGGCCCATGACCTCGACGACAAGCGTGCGGTGGTGACTCTCCGCAGTGGTGTGCAGGCGGTCGATCGCCTCCATCGCGATGTTGACCGCGGTGTCGAAGCCGAACGTATAGTCGGTCGCGTTGAGGTCGTTGTCGATGGTCTTCGGCACGCCGACGACCTTGACGCCCAGCTCGTCGAGCCGGGTGGCGACGCCGAGCGTGTCCTCGCCGCCGATGGCGACGAGCGCGTCGACGCCGAGGCTGGCCAGGTTTTCCTTGATCTTCTCCACGCCGCCGTCGATCTTGAACGGGTTGGTGCGGGAGGAGCCCAGAATGGTGCCGCCACGTGGGAGAATGCCGCGCACCTCCGCGATACCGAGCGGCTTGGTCAGGCCTCCAGGGGACCCCGCCAACCGTCCCGGAAGCCCACGAACTCATGGCCGTAGGTGGCCACGCCCTTACGAACCACTGCCCGGATCACCGCGTTCAGACCTGGGCAGTCACCGCCGCCGGTGAGCACGCCGATACGCATGATCTCTCAGTCCTCCTGGATTGTGCGATGCCTGCCTGGCGTAGCGCCAAGCGCAGAGAAAGCCCGTCGGCGTCGTTGCCGGGCCCGGGGCGAAGCCGTCAATGCTGACTGTAGTCGCCCATTCTGAACTCAGGGTGGCCGGGTTCAGCCCATCGCCCGCCAGCGCGCGAGGTTGTGACGGGCGTCCACGAGGGCGTCGTGGCGGTCGGCCTCGGCGTCCGGCAGCGCGGGCCGGCTGCGGTCGTCCCAGCGCTGGCGGAGATCCTTCGTGAAGCGCGGAATCTCCCGGGGCAGCGCCGGCATCGGCCCCAGAGCTGGGCGAGCGCGACGTGGTCGTACGCCGCGTACCACGCCCACAACTCCATGCGCTCGTGTGGCCGTCCCTTGATCGGCTCGATCAAGAACTGATAGAGGTCGTCCCGGATCCGCTCGCGCGAGCGCCACGCGGGGTCGCCTGGCGAGGGAAGCCGGTCGAGTACGTTGCGGCGGACCCAGGGCACCGCCTTGGTGTCGTCGAACTCGGTCGAGATCGCGTAGAACTCCCGGCCGTACTCGTCGACGACACCGATCGAGACGAGGTCGACCACCTGGCCGTCCTCGATGAACTCACAGTCGTAGAAATAGCGGTAGACCATCGGGGCCATCATGCCCCCTACCTCGATCGAGTTCTAATGCGACGAGCCGATCGGGTAAAAGCAGGCCCCCTCGCTTTACCCGATCGGCTCCTCATCCCCGCCGCCGGACCCGCCGTGGCCCCGTAAGTCCCCACCTGCGACGGATCTGTCCTCTAGCCTGCACGTATGCTGAGACTCTGACTGTCACCGATGTGATCGCTGGGGTGTACAGCACGCGACACGCGGTACATCATCTGGTGTTGACAGGCCCGCCAGTGGCGGTGATTGTTGTGTGTTCGACCTGTTTCTGCCCTGATTTAGGGCGAAACGGGAATGTGGTCCTTACCGGGGAGGGGTTGGACCGTGGAAGGTCGCCTGCCGGATCCTGGCGACGCACTGACGGGTGTCGAGATGTTCGCCGGTCTCGAGCTCGAGGCGCGACAGCGTGTCATCAACGCGGCCGTGCCGCGCACCTACCGCAAAGGTCAGCTCTTGTTCGTCGAGAGTGACCCCGGCGACTCACTCATCGTCCTCAAACGCGGCGCCGTCGCCGTCTTCCGCACCTCGCCCACCGGCGAGCGCGCCGTCCTGTCCGTCGTACGGCCGCCTGACGTCATCGGCGAAGTGTCCCTCTTGGACGCATCCACCCGATCCGCCTCCGCCGAAGCCATCGAGGACTGCACAGCCCTCGCTCTGTCCCGCCCGGCATTCATGGAGCTGGTGCACAACAACCCACGCATCCTGGACGCCGTGATGCGCTCCCTCGGCTCCCTGATCCGCCGCCTCACCGAGCAAAATGCCGACCACGTCTTCCTCGACCTGCCCGGCCGGGTCGCCAAGACGCTCGTGCGGCTCGCCGGTGAGAGCCAGGCCCCGATGATCACCATCGAGCTGAACCAGAGCCAGCTCGCCGAAATGGCCGGCGGTTCCCGCCAAAGCGTCAACCAGGCCATCGGCTCCTTCGCCAGTCGCGGCTGGCTGCGCACCGAAGGACGCCGGATTGTGGTCACCGACGTGGCGGCCCTTCGGCGCCGGGCGGGCATGGCCGACCGCTAACAGGGTGATTCGACCAACTGCCCGCTTCCGAGGGTGGCGGGGCACGGCGATACTCAGTTTGGTAAGGGCCCAAACGCCCATCCCAGAGAAGGGCCCTACCTTCCTTGGAGGACGGCATCTCCGCCCCATGCCCTCGGTGCGCCCGACCAGCCGCCGCCGCTGACCGCTTCTGCGCAGGGTGCGGCGCAGAGCTCAGCCCAGCGTGCGCGCGGTGCGGCCGGCAGCTTACGGCCGGCGCGGCGTACTGCACGGCGTGCGGGGCGGCGGTCGGCCCGGTCCAGGCCGCCACGCCACAGGAGGACCGGCGGCGGATCAGCGTGCTGTTCGTCGACCTCATCGACTTCACGCCGTACGTGGAGAGCAGCGACCCCGAGCTAGTCCGTGGCATGCAGACCGGCTTCTTCTCGGCCGCTCGGCGGGTCGTCGGTCAGTACGGCGGGGTGGTCGAAAAGTACATCGGCGACGCGGTGATGGCCCTCTTCGGCGCACCGGTGGCCACCGAGAGCGACCCGCTCCGGTGCGTGCGGGCCGGGCTGGAGCTCCAGCGGGTGCTCACCGGGTTCGCCGGCGACCTGCGCTTCCGGGTGGGCGTGGCTACCGGCGAGGCGCTCGTCGACGTCTCCGCCGCACGCGACGGCGGGCAGGCGATCGTGGCCGGCGACGTGGTCAACACCGCCTCCCGGATGCAGGCGGTCGCGCCGCCCGGCGGGGTGCTTGTCTGCGGCACGACGTACGCGCTGACCCGTAACCAGGTGCGGTATGCGGCCCGGCCGGCGGTGACGCTGCGCGGCCGCTCGTCGCCGACCGAGGTATGGCTGGCGGAGGCGCCGCTGCGGGTGGCGCGCGCCGACCGTGCCCCCGACGCGACCCCGGTGATCGGCCGCGAGCACGAGCTGCGGCTGCTCGACAACGCGCTGCACCGCGCGCTCCAGGATCGCGCGCCGCAGCTGGTCACCCTCTTCGGCCACGCGGGCATCGGAAAATCCCGGCTGGTACGCGAGCTGCACGCACTCGCCCTTTCTGCCTCCCCGGAGGAAGCGGCCCCGGCTGTCACCTGGCACGTGGGCAACTGCCCGCCGTTCGGGGATGACGTGGCGTTCGCCGCGCTGGCCGACATCGTCAAGGCGGAGACCGGCATCCTCGACACCGATACCGCGCCGGCCGCCGCTCGCCGGTTGGAGGAAACGGTGGCTGGGCTGGTGCCGCAGGCCGAGGCGGGACGGCTGCTCGACGCCCTCCGCCCGCTCGTCGGGCTGGATGGCAGCCGCATGCCGGCCGAGGAGGCCGAGTCGGCCTGGCGGCGCTTCCTCGTCGCGCTCGCCGCCCGCCGCCCCACCGTGCTTGTCTTCGAAGACCTGCACTGGGCCGGCGAGACGATGCTCCGCTTCCTGGAGCTGCTGGCCGCCTCCGCCCGTGACGTACCGCTGATGCTGCTCTGCACCGCCCGCCCCGAGCTGCTCGACCAGGCGCCCGGCTGGGCTGGTACGAGCTCGCTGGCGATCACGCTGCCGCCGCTGCCGGACGCCGGCATCGCCACCATCTACAGCCACTTGTTCGGCCGCGGGCCGGTGTCCGCCGACATGCTCGGCCCGCTCGTCGAGGTCGCCGACGGCAACCCGCTCTACGCCCACGAGTTCGTGCGGATGCTCATCGAGCAGGGCGCACTGCGCCAGTCCGGGCGCGGGTGGTCACTGGACGCCGAGCGCGAGCTGCCCATGCCCGACAGCGTCCACGGCGTGATCGCCAACCGGATCGACCTGCTCGACCGCGACGACCGCCAGGTGCTGCTGGCGGCCTCGGTGGTCGGCGCCTCGTTCTGGCCCGGCGCGGTCGCCGCCGCGCTCAGCCGCCCGGTCGAGTGGGTCGAGCGCTGCCTGCGCCGGCTCGAACAGCGCGACTTCGTACACGAGCGGACCCAGTCCACGATCGCCGGCCAGGCCGAGTACCGCTTCCGCCACGTGCTCGTCCGCGACGTCTGCTACCGCCGCCTCCCCCATACCGAGCGGGTCGCCCGGCACGAGCGCACCGCCGACTGGCTGGACGCCCTGTCGAGTACCCGGGACACGGATCTCGCGGAGGTCCTGGCCCACCACCGGTGGGCCGCCCACGACATGGCCGGGCGCCTGGGCGTGCGGGCCGAACGCCACGCGGTGGCCGCCCGCGAGGCCCTGCACCGCGCGGCCCGGCGCGCGTACGCCCTGCACGCGCTGGACGCCGCGGCCGCGCACGCCGAGCGGGCCCTCGCGCTGCCCGGCATTCCCGGTCTCGACTTGGAGCTGCTGGCGGCGGAGATCTCGTTCCACCGGCTGGGCTCACTCGATGTCGCGTCCCTGACGTCGCTGGCCCAGCGCCTCTTCGGCGCCGGCGACCACGCCGGGGCGGCCCGGGCCTGGACGCTGCTCGGCCAGGCCGCGTGGGTACGCGCCGACCGCTCGGCCGCGCTCGCCAGCCTCGACCGCGCGGTGGAGCTGTTCGACGCGCTGCCGGACAGCGCGCAGAAGGCCGACGCGTACGCCGAGCTGGGCCGCCTCCACATGCTCAACTACGAGCGCGAGCCGGCCATCCAGGCAGCCGCCGCGGCGGCCGAGATGGCCGAGCGGCTCGGCGCCGTCGAGGTGGCGGCCAACGCCCGCATCACCGTGGCCGCCGCCCGCTACCAGGCCGGCGAGCGGGCCGGGCTGGACGAGCTGCACGAGGTCACGACCTTCTGCCGCGATCGCCGGCTGCTCGCCCTCCCCCGCGCCGTGCAGAACCTCGCCTGGGCGGTACGCGAGGAGGGCGACTGGGTCGGCTCCGACACGCTGCTCGGCGGTGGCTCCGACCCGGGTGTGCTCGTGACCGGGTACTCGGGCGACGCGATGCGGGCGTACTTCGCCGGCGACTTCCCCGCGCTGATCACCGCCGCCGACGCCTTCCTGCACACCCCCACCGGACGCTGGGACATGCAGGTACGCGGCGTCCGCTCGGTCCTGCGCATCCTCCGCGGCGAGCAGCAGGCCGACGACGTGTACGAGGCGCTGGACTCGGCGCGGGGCAGCGGCTTCCACCGGCCGTACTGGACCGCGCTGGGGCTCGGCGCCCTCTGCCGCGCCCTGGCCGGATACCGGACCGAGGCGGCCGCCCTGCTGGACGAGCTTGTGGCGGCGTGGCGGCCGGTGCCCGCCCTGGCCAGCGGCGAGTGGGTGGCCGCGGCCGCGCACGCCGCGGCGCTGACCGGCCCGGACGCGGCGGCGCTACTGCGGTCGGCGCTCGGCGAGGTACCGCACCGGACGCCGTGGGCGGAAGCCGCGCTGCACACGGTGTCGACCCCGGCCCGGCCAGGCGTGGGCTTCCTCGCGGCGGCGGAGATCTACGCCGGCATCCCGGACGCGACCGACCGGGTGCTGGCGCTGGCGCTCGCGGCGGGCGAGCTGCGCCGGACCGGCGACCACGCGGCGGCGGCCCAGCCGCTCCAGGAGGTACGCGCCTTCGCCCACCGCAACCAGGCGCCGGGACTGCTGCGCCTGGCTCACGGCGCTTCCCCGGGCACCAACTACACGCCGATCCTCGCGTCCTGACTCAGGCTGCGCTGCTCCGGAGCGCGCGGGACTTCGTAATCACCCCGACCGGATGACGTCAGACGGCGACCGGGGCGGGTGGCGGCTCGGCGCCGGTGTCCGTGGGGGTGGGCGCGGTCTTCGACTGCTGGGTCTTGACCTTCTGCGCGTAGATGTCGACGTACTCGCGGCCGGACAGCTCCATCAGCTCATACATGATCTCGTCGGTGATGGCGCGCTCCACGAAGCGGTCGCCGGCCATCCCCGCGTACCGTCCGAAGTCGAGCGGGCGGCCGAAGCGGATCTTCACGCGCTGGATCTTGGGGATGATCTTGCCGGGCGGCTGGATCTCGTCGGCGTTCAGCATCACCACCGGGATGACCGGGGCGCCGCTCTCCAGCGCGAGGCGCGCCACGCCGGTCTTGCCGCGATACAGGCGGCCGTCCGGCGAGCGGGTGCCCTCCGGGTAGATGCCGGCCAGGTTGCCCTCGCGCAGCACGCGCAGCTGGGTGTCAAGTGCGGCCTGGGCGGCCCGGCCGCCGGAACGGTCGACCGGGATCGTGCCGGTGCCGACGAAGAACATCTTCACCAGCCAGCCCTTGATCCCCTTGCCAGTGAAATACTCGGCTTTGGCGACAAAGGTGACTTTCCGCTTGACCATCAGCGGCATGAAGATCGAGTCAGAGAAGGACAAATGGTTGCTGGCGATGATCGCCGCCCCGCTTTCGGGCACGTTGTCGCGACCCTCGACCTGCGGCCGCCAGATCAACCTGAGCCATGGCCCCAGCAGGATGTACTTGAGCAACCAGTACAGCACAGGCGTCCTTCCCGCAGGGCTCCGCGCACGGAACCGTCGACATGAGCCTACGAAGCGGGTACGCCGCGCCACAACGCACTCCCCGAACCAGTCCTCGCCGTGTCACGATTCAGTGCACGGCCCGCACACCCGCGTGGGGCCCGAAGCCTGAGCCTGAGCCGACCCGGCGCCACGAGCGCCAGCGAGGAGTGTGTGCGGTGTCAGCGGGTGGTGCCCGGCGGGGGCGGCGGGACAACGGGCTCGACGCCTCCGAGTACGCCGTGGCCGGCGACGTCGACCCACGGGTCGGCGAGCACCTCCTCGACGTGCTGGCCGCTGGTGGCATCGCCGCCTATCTCCAGCCCTCCGCCGACCTCAACCCTGTGACCCGCACGACGACGATCCCGCCAAGACCCACCGACCGGCTGTACGTGGATCGAGCCCACCTCGCGGTCGCCCGCGACCACCTCGCCAAGCTGGCCGAGGCGCCACCGCAGCCCGAGCAGCCCGACGTAAACGTCGATGTCGAGGCGGAGTGGCAGCGCATCGTCGCCGGCTTCCACAACGACGTGGCCGATCGCACACCCCCGTGGCCGTCCGCAGAGGAGGCCCCGCCGAGCACCAAGAGCGACCCGAGCGAGCCGCTTACCGACGCCACCCGGGTGAGCGGGGTGACGCTCGGCAGCCGCCACGAGGAGCCGTCCCTTCTGGACGGTCTGGACACGTTCGGCGCCGACCTGCCCGACGATGACGACGACGAGGGGTATACGCCGCCCCCGCCGCCGCCCCTCCCCCGCATCTCGAAGTACGCGGTGCTCGGGATCGTCGCGATCATCGGCGGCTTCGTGCTCTTCCTCTTTCCCGAGCTGCTGCCGGCCGATCGAGGCATCACCACGCTGCTCGGGTTCACCGCGATTCTCGGCGGTTTCGTCACATTGATCTGGCGGCTGCGCTCTGGCGACGAGGAGGACGACGACCCCGACGACGGGGCCGTGGTCTGAAAGCTCGCATCACGCAAGACCTCACGCAGAGAAATTCATCTACCGCTGTCTCCGTTACGTAACGCTTGTGTAACTTGGCGTCAGTAGGAATACTCCTATCACGCCAATTCCCCAGACCATGACGCGCGGTATTCGATGGGTCCCTCGATCGTCGCCCCGCTGAAACGAGGTGCCGAATGCGGCAGACTTCCCTCGTGGTGGTGGCCAACCGCCTGCCCGTCGACGACACGGTCGCGCCTGATGGCGCCTGTGAGTGGCGACGCAGTCCAGGCGGCCTGGTCAGTGCCCTGCACCCGATCCTTCACCACACGCCCGCGACATGGGTGGGCTGGGCCGGTGGCACCGGCCCGGCGCCGAGCCTCCCCGAGGTCGACGGGGTGCGCCTGCACACGGTGGCCCTCAGCGCCGATGACGTGCGCGACCATTACGAAGGCTTCGCCAACGCCACCCTTTGGCCGCTTTACCACGACGCGGTCGAGCAGCCCGTCTACCACCGCCGCTGGTGGGAGTCGTACCAGCGGGTCAACCAGCGCTTCGCCGAGGCGACCGCGGAGATCGCCGAGCCCGGCGCGGTGGTGTGGGTGCAGGACTACCACCTCCAGCTGGTGCCGGGCATGCTCCGCGAGCTCCGCCCGGACCTGCTGATCGGGTTCTTCCTGCACGTGCCCTTCCCGCCGCCGGAGCTGTTCATGCAGCTCCCCCGCCGGGCCGAGCTGCTGCTCGGCATGCTCGGCGCCGACCTTGTCGGCTTCCAGCGGGCCCAGGCCGCGCACAACTTCGCCCAGCTCTGTGCCAAGGTGCTCAACGTGCCGGCCACCGACCGCCGGATCGCGGTCGAGGATCGGGTGGTGCGCATCGGGGCGTTCCCCGTCTCGATCGACATGGCCGAGATGGAGCAGCTCGCCCGGCGTCCCGACGTGGTCGCCCGCGCGCAGCAGTTCCGGGCCGACCTCGGCGAGCCGCAGCACATGATCCTCAGCGTCGACCGCCTGGACTACATCAAGGGCATCGAGCACCGGCTGAAGGCGTACAGCGAGCTGCTCGCCGACGGCCACGTCAAGATGAGCGACACCGTGATGGTGCAGGTGGCGGTGCCGAGCCGCGAGCGGGTCGGGCAGTACCGGGTGCTCCGCGACCGGGTAGAGCGCGAGGTCGGCCGGATCAACGGCGAGTTCGGGCGGGTCGGCGAGCCGGCGATCCACTACCTCAACCAGCCGTTCGGCCGGGCCGAGCTGGCCGCGCTCTACCGGGCCGCCGACGTCATGGTCGTCACCCCGCTGCGCGACGGGATGAACCTCGTCGCCAAGGAGTACGTGGCGGCTCGCGTCGACAACACCGGCGCGCTGGTGCTCAGCGAGTTTGCCGGGGCGGCTGCCGAGCTCACCCAGGCATACCTGGTCAACCCGCACGATCTCGACGGCCTGAAGCTGACGCTCATGCACGCCAAGGAGGCGGCGCCCGGCGACGTCAGCGCCCGGATGGGCGCGATGCGCGAGCACCTGCGCGGCCACGACATCCAGGCGTGGGCCCGCTCCTACCTCTCGGCGCTGGACCACACCGGCTCGCTCGCCGCGCGGCTGCGGGCGGACTAGACGCTCTATTCCAAAACCGAGATTCTGAGCTGCCGCGATGTCCGCGGTGGTCCAGACCGCTGCTCCCGCGGCCTCACCCTCCGCGGTTTCACATAGATCGCTTAGGTGCTCCTGGCCGATTGGTCAGGAGCCGCCTTTTTCGAGCCAGTCGAGGATCGCGTCGATCGGCTCCCGCCACCGGGCGTCGAGCATCAGGTCGTGGCCCATGCCGGGGAAGAGCAGTGGCGCGCCGCCATAGCGCCGGGCGGCGCGGGTCAGCGCCGAGGCCGGCACCACGCGGTCGTCGGGGCTGCCCACCACCAGCACCGGCGGATCGCCGACCGCGGGCTCGGGCGCCCGGTGCAGGAGCAGCTGCCACTGCGCGCGGGCCGATGCGCGGCCGAGGCGGCCCGTGTACCCACGGGCCACCGCGTCCGGTACCTCCCGGCTGAAGAGCTGGCGGCGGCTGAGTCGCAGCCGGCCCCCGAAGACCGCCGGCAGCGTGCCTCCGGGGTTTCTCCGCAGCGCCGCGCCGAACGTCGGCCAACCGCCCAGCACCGGCGCCGCCAGCACCCCGGCGCGTGCGGGGTAGCGGGCCAGCGCCCGCTCCACCACCAGGGCCCCGGCGCCATGCCCGACCAGCACGGCCTGGCGGGGCAGGCTCGCCGCCGCCTGCACGACATCGTGCGCGTACGCCCGAAGGGATGCCCCGGGTGTGTCGCCGCTGCCGCCGTGGCCGCGAAGGCTGACCGCGTGCGCCGGGAAGCCTCGGCCGGCGGCGTGCTCCAGCCAGAACTCGGCGAACGCCCACGCGCCGTGCCCGAAGCCCGGCACGAACAGCACCGGCGGCTTGCCCTCGTCGAGCTCTGGCGTGGCGCTCAGGACCTCGCGCCGCACCGGCGGCACCGGATCGGCCCAGTCGTCGAAGCGGATGATCTTCATGCTCGGACTCCCGCCAGACCGTCGATCATCTTTTGTAGCGCCCGCAGGTAGTCCACGTGGCTCACCTCGAACCAGTGCCGCGGCGTGTCCTTGACCTTCGCGCCGGTCCACGGGCGGTCGGTCTCCTTGGCCACCGTGCCGGCCCAGAACTCGCCGGCCCGCTGCGGCGCCGCCTCGCGGAGCCGCAACCAACGCGCGATCGCCACCGTCTGCCAGTGCACGAGCGGGAGGATGCCCGAGTCGGACTCGACCAGCCCGGCCACGGCCAGCGTGGGGTGCCGCCGCGAGAACGCGTGCAGGTGCAGCCTCGGCCGCCCCTCCGTCGTGGCGGCCAGCGCCTCCGGCGCCAGGAACTCGAAGCGCGGCCGGTACCCCGTCGCCGCGACCACCACGTCGGGCTCGACCTCGGTGCCGTCGTTGAGCTCCACGCTGTACTGCCGGAAGCGGACGATGTCGGGCACCGGGGCGATCCCGCCGTGTCCCACGTGGTAGATCAGCTGGCTGTTGACGATCGGGTGGGTCTCGAAGACCTTGTGGTCCGGCCGCCGCAGGCCGAAGCGCCCCAGGTCACCCACCGCCAGCCGGAGCATGCGCTGGAGCAGCCACTGCCGCGTGCGCAGCGGGAGGCGCAGTCGCAGGATCGCGTCGTTGACCTGGTCGGCGGGGCGGCCGAGCAGGTACTTCGGCGCGTACCAGTAGCCGCGCCGCGTCGAGTGCCAGCAGCGGGATGCGTGCTGGGCCGCCTCCACCGCGATGTCGCACCCGGTATTGCCGCCGCCGACCACGAGCACCCGCTTGCCGCGCAGCTCGGCCGGATCCTTGTACGCCGACGAGTGGACGACCCGGCCCTTGAAGTCGTCGAGCCCCTCGTACGCCGGGAGGTTGGGCGACCAGTTGTGACCATTGGCGACCACCACCGCCGCGTACCGATGGGTGCGCTCCGCGCCATACCCACCCGTGCTGCGTGTGGTCACGTCCCACCGCAGCCCGTCGGCGGGCTCCACTTTGACCACCTCGGTGCCGAACCAGATGTGCGGCCGCAGGTCGAAGTGGTCCGCGTAGCGCTCGAGGTACGACAGCACCTGGCTGTGGTGCGGGTAGTCCGGCCAGTCGTCCGGCATCGGGAAGTCGGGGTACTGCGTGAACGGCTTGGACGAGATCAGATGGGCGCTCCCGTAGACCGGGCTGCGGTCATGGCGCCAATTCCACCCCCCGCCGACGCCCGTCTCCCGCTCGTAGCAGTCGACGCCGAAGCCGTGCTCCCTGAGGTTTTTGATGGCGACGAGGCCGCTCGGCCCGGCGCCGACAACACAGACGGTCTCGCCCCGGTCGTAAACCGGGCGCCCATCCCGCCACAGGGTCGCGCTGTCGTGGTCGGTGGAGGTGGTCACCCGAGTCTTCTCCTTGAAATGGCGGCTGCGAAATCCTCTCGACTGTCCGCCCCCTTTGTCCACCCCCGGGGAGAGTGTTTCAGCGTTCGTGTGGGCGGAGGAGGGTGCGGAGGAGGATGACTGTCAGGGCCATGAGAGCGACGTACAGGGGCACGCCGGCCCCGAGTTGTTGTGCCATCGCGGCCAGCGGCGGGTAGTCGGCGGTCGGTGGCAAGGGGGCCGATGGGTCGCCCATGGCCTGGGTGACCTGGTCGGCCACCCACGTGCCGCGGCCGACGACCAGGTCGTGTGCCAGCGGGCCGGGTGTGGTCGCCAGCGCGAACGCCGTGCCCGCCACCGCGGCGTACAGCCACGGGATCAGGTGGTTGGAGGCGGGTGCGACCGACCGCGCGACCCACACCGCGAACGGCATGATGAGCGCCAGCGCCGGTGTGAGCGCCACGAACGCGAAGGACGAGTCGAGCAGCCAGTGCACGACCCAGCTGATCGCGGGGCCACCCTCGTCGAGGTAGATGGCGTGGAACCAGAACATCGCGATGCCGCCGGCGTAGCACATCGTGATCGCGGTCACGAGCAGCGCCAGGCGGGACGCCGGGTCGCGGTAGAAGGTGACGTATGCGCGCGGCGAGAGGGGCGGTCCGGAGGTGGGGGCTGGGGTCAGGACGGTACGGATCGAGGGTGACACGACACACTCCATAGATACATGTGAATGCTTCTATGGCGAGTGTCGTGGTGGGTAGCCATGAACACAGCTCCCCCCAAGGGATTCACGTGAGGTCGAGATGTGCCACCACGGGGAAGTGGTCGCTCGCGCGGAGCGCCTCGGGCGTGTCGACGACGTCGTACCCGAGCACCGTCACGCGCGGATCCACGAAAAGCGCGTCGATGCGTTCGCGCGGGTTTGCGCAGGAGAAGGTGGGCCGCTCCGCCCCGCCGGCAGCGGCAGCCGCGTCCGTCATCCCCTCCTGGAGGATGCGCCACGCCTCGCCGGAGGACGACTCGTTGAAGTCCGCGCCGAGCAGCACCGGGTGGTCCACTTTGGACAGCTCGGCCCGCAGCGCCTCGGCCTGTGCCGGGCGCTCGTCCGCGTGGGTCGACAGGTGCGAGCCGGCGACCACGAAGCGCACCGGGCCCACCGAGCACTCCGCGAACGCCGCGCCCCGCATGTGCCGCCCAGCCGTGTGCGGCAGGCGGATGGACCAGGCGTCGTGCACCCGTACCCGAAGGTTGGTCAGCACCACATTGCCCAGCGCGGGCAGCCCGCCCGCCGCGACAAGCATGTCGAACGACCGGGCCAGCGCGGCGGTCTTGCTCTGCCAGCGGAAGCGGCGCGGCCCCTCCTGCACGATGAGCACGTCCGGCGCGACGTCCTTGACCACCGCGGCGAGCGCGTCCCGGTCGTCCTTCTGGCCGTGCACGTTGTACGTCAACACCCGCAGATCCACGGGTACGACCCTAACGGCGGCGAGCGAGATCTCCCGCACCGACCACGCCGGCCGCGTTTCCCATCTCGGCGGCCTTGATCTCGGCCACCGGAACGCGGACGCGCTGCGCCAGAGAGTCCATAAAGGACCGTCGGGTGGGGCCGAGCAAAAGCTCGCCCGCCTCCACGACACCGCCACCCACGACGAGCATCTGCGGGTCGAGGATCTGCACCATGTCGGCGAGCGCGACGCCGAGCCAGTGGCCGATCTGCGCGAACGCCTGCCGCGACACCGGATCGCCCTCCATCGCCGCCGCCGTGACCATCGGCCCGGTGATCGCCTCGGCGTCGCCGTCGGCCAGGTCGAGGAGGGCGGCCGCGCTGCTCGGATCCTGGCGGGCGCCGGCACGGGCGAAGCGGACCAGCGCGTTGCCGCTCGCGTACTGCTCCAGGCAGCCGTGCCGCCCGCACCCGCACAGGTGGCCATCCGGCACGGCCAGCATGTGGCCCAACTCGGCCGCGACGCCGTGGGTACCGCGGACGAGCTCACCACCGAGCACGATCGCGCCGCCGACGCCGGTGCCGATCGTGTACATGACCATGGAGTCCTCGGCATGCCGCGCCGCGCCGAAGCGGAACTCCGCCCAGGCGGCCGCGTTGCCGTCGTTCTCGACGATGACCGGCAGGCCGGTGGCGGCCGTGACGTAGTCGCGGAGCGGCTCGTCGCGCCAGGCGATGTTGGGGGCGAAGAGCACGGTCGAGCGGGTGGCGTCGATCCAGCCGGCGGCGCCGATGCCGACCGCCTCGATCTCACGCCCCCGGGCCAGCTCCGCGACTGCCTCGATGATCACGTCGCGGGTCTTGGCCACGTCGTCGGCGGGGGTGTCACGGCGGGTCTGCGCCAGCACCGCACCGGCCTCGTCCACGACGCCGGCGGCCACCTTCGTGCCGCCGACGTCCACACCGATGGTCAGCGTCACGTGGATTTCCCCTCTAGGAAAAGAAAGCGCCCCTACTCCGGGCCTGGAGCATGACTGGCCCGTGTCGCCGCGCGCCACACGTCCTCCCCATCGTCCCGCGAACCGGAATCCGGCGTCGTGGGTTCGGGAGCGGAAGGAGGCGGCGTGGAGAGCGACCGCAGCAGGCTCGCCACCCCGGCCGCGAAGTCGCCGGCGCCGGTCGCCACCCGCTCGGCGAACTGCGGGGTGGGCTCGCGCATCGCGGCGATCACGCGGCACAGGGGGCACACGCAGCACTCGGCGGAACCTGTCGCGATCGGCCCATTCGCCGCGCCGACGCCGAAGAGGGCGCCCGACGACATCGTGGCCAGCACGGTGGCCACCAGCCGCTCGGCCTCCTCGCGGGCGGAGGCGGGATCGGTCGGGTTCATGCTGACTCCCCCTCGGCCCGGCGCTTGAGCTGCTTCAGGGCCGCGTCCATGATCATCTTCTCCGCCTTGCGGCGGAACATTCCCAGCATGCCCACCGACAACTCCACTTCCAAGGTGTAAGTGACGGTGGTCGTGCCATCACCGTTGTCGAGGATGTCGTACGACCCGCTCTGCACCTTTTGCATCTTTGACGGCGCGACAAGGTGCCACTCGATCCGGGAAATGTCCTCGGCGTACTCGTATACCAAGGTGTACTCGTCGGCGATCACACCGGCATCGAGCGTGAAGCGCACCTGGCTGGCGTAGCCGTCCTCGTACTCTTCGACGACCTCGACCCGCTTCATCGCGTCGGTCCACTCGGGGTAGCTGGCGAAGTCGCAGATCACGGCCGCGACCCGCTCGGGCGGCACGGCGACGACAATCGACTGGGTGGAGGAGTCCGCCATGCAGCGCAGGCTACCCCTTCGCCACGCGGGTCTTGGTGAGCGGAGTGGGCCTGCTCCCGGGTAGGTTGCGGATAGTTTTCCGTGAGGAGTGCCGTGCGCGAGTTCGCCGTACCGCCGGTGGTGACCATCGGCCCCGCCGCCAATCTGACCGACCCTGTCTGGGACAACGCCGAGGCCGCCCCGGACACGGTCCAGTTCTCCCGGCGTACGTCCGGCGGCGGGTGGACCGACGTCACCTGCGCGCAGTTCCGGGACGAGGTCGTGGCGCTGGCCCGCGGGCTTGTCGCGGCGGGGATCGAGCCGGGCGACCGGGTGGCCCTGATGAGCAAGACGCGCTACGAGTGGACCCTCATCGACTACGCGATCTGGTCGGTTGGCGGCGTGACCGTGCCGATCTACGAGACCTCCAGCGCCGAGCAGGTCGCCTGGATCCTCTCCGACTCCGGCGCCACCGCCTGCTTCGTGGAGACCAACACCCACGCGCTCGCCGTCGCCGGGGTCCGCGAGTTGGCGCCCGCCCTGGAGCAGGTGTGGCAGATCGAGACCGACGACCTGGAGGCGCTGACCGGGCGGGGCGCGAGCGTCGACCCGGTCGAGATCGACCGCCGCCGCGCCGCGGTGGGTGCTGACGACCTCGCCACCATCATCTACACCAGTGGCACCACGGGTCGCCCCAAGGGCTGCGTGCTCACCCACCGCAACATCTACGCCGACATCAAGAACGCCATCCCGGGGCTGCACCACCTCTTCCGGCAGGAGGCGTCCACCCTGCTCTTCCTGCCGCTGGCGCACTCGTTCGCCCGGCTGATCCAGGTCGGCGTGGTCACCGCGCGGGCCCGGATGGGGCACACCGCGGACACGAAGAACCTCGTGGCGGACCTTCAGGTGTTCCGGCCGACGTTCGTGCTCTCGGTGCCGCGGGTCTTCGAGAAGGTCTACAACACGGCCAAGCAGCGGGCGCACGGCGACGGCAAGGGCAAGATCTTCGACCGGGCCGAGGCGGTCGCGATCGCGTACAGCGAGGGGTTGGACAAGCCCGGCGGGCCGAGCGTCGGCGTCAAGCTCCAGCACGCGCTCTTCGACCGCCTTGTGTACAGCAAGCTCCGCGCCGCCCTCGGCGGGCAGTGCAACGACGCGATCTCCGGAGGGGCGCCGCTGGGCGCGCGGCTCGCGCACTTCTTCCGCGGCATCGGGGTCACGGTTTACGAGGGGTACGGGCTCACCGAGACCTCGCCAGCGGTCGCCGTCAACCTGGAGAACGCGATCCGCATCGGTACGGTCGGCCGCCCGCTGCCCGGCGTGACCGTCCGGATCGCCGACGACGGCGAAATCCTGATCAAGGGTGACATCGTCTTCGGGCGGTACTGGAACAACGAGGAGTCCACCGCCGAGGTGCTCGACGACGGGTGGTTCCGCAGCGGCGACCTGGGCGCGCTCGACGACGACGGGTACCTCTCGATCACCGGCCGCAAGAAGGAGCTGATCGTGACCGCGGCCGGCAAGAACGTCGCGCCCGCGGTGCTCGAAGACCGCCTCCGGGCGCACCCGCTGGTGAGCCAGACGGTCGTGGTCGGGGACCAGAAGCCGTTCATCGCCGCGCTGGTCACGATCGACGAGGAGGCCTGGCCGAAGTGGCTCGCCTCGGCGGGCTACCCGGAGACCGACACGATCGCCGACCACCGCGAGGACGAAAAGCTGCGCGCCGAGGTCCAGAAGGCGGTGGACGACGCCAACAAAGCGGTGTCGCACGCCGAGGCCATCAAGGTGTTCCGTATCCTGCCCCATGACTTCACCGAGGCCACCGGCGAGCTGACCCCGTCGCTGAAGGTCAAGCGCGGCGTGGTGCAGAAGACGTACGCCGACGAGATCGCCGCGATATACGGAGGCTGAGTTGCTCCCGTCACCGGTCGCGGCCCGACCGCGCACCCGCCCGCACGGGCCGCCCCGGCCACACCCGCTGGCCGTGGCCGCCCGGCTGGTCGTGCTCGCCCTTGTCGCGGTGCTCACGCTGATCACCACGCACGAGGTGGAGCAGCTGCGGTGGATCGGGCTGCTGGCGGTCGCGGGGATACCGGCCGTCCTGGCGCCACGGCACGTGCTGCTCGGGCCGCTCGGCCGCTTCGCCGAGGTGATCATCGTGGGGCTGGCGGCCGGCAAGGTCGCGGCCGAGGCGCAGATCCAGGGGACGCTCGGCTCCGGGCTGGGCGCCGAGGCGATGCTGCCGTACCTGGCGGTCCCGCTCACCGTGGCCACCCTGTACCGGCACACCCGCGAGGCGCTCGCGCTGCTCGGCGTCGCCGCGGCCACGCTGACCTTCGGCGGCGCGGTGACCGAGGTCAACGACGAGCGCCTGATCACCGACGGCGGCTACCTGCTGGCCTCGGCGCAGTGGCTGATCCTCGCCGCCGTGGGCATCACCGCGGCCGGCACGCTCCAACGCGTGCTTCAGGCGCGCGGGGAGAGCCGGCCGCCGCAGCCGTACGCCGAGGCCACCCGCCTGCTCACCCAGCTGCGCAGCGTCGCCCGCCAGCTGCCCGGCGCCACGCTCGACCCGGGCGGCATCGCCGAGCACCTGCTCGACGAGCTGCGCACGATCACCCGGGCCGACCGGGCGGCGGTGCTTACCGCGAGCGGCGGCGGCCGGCTTGTCGTGCTGGCCCAGACCGGCGTCGACCGGGTCGACTGGGAGACCACCCTCGACGCCGACTCCGCGATCGCCGACGCGTGGGCGAGCCAGCAGCCGCAGACCGCGCACCGGTCGCAGGCGCGGTCGCATCGCAAAGGTGACGTTTCGGCCCTAGTGGTACCTCTTGTGGCTGGCGTCCGTACTGTCGGATTAGTGACTCTCGAGGCGGATGTCACCAACGCGTACACCTCTTCGGTCGTAGATAGAGTGACGGCCGTGACGCGCCCCGCGGCGCTCCGGCTGGAGGCCGCGCTCCTCTTCGACGAGGTCCGTTCGCTCGCCACGAACGAGGAGCGCCAGCGCCTCGCGCGGGAGATCCACGACGGCGTGGCGCAGGAGTTGGTGATGGTCGGCTACGGCATCGACAACGCCCTCGCGCTCCTGCCGGACGAGGCCAAGGAGAGCGGCGAGGAGCTTCGCTCGCTCCGCGCTGAGGTCACTCGCGTCATCACTGAGCTGCGTCTCAGCCTCTTCGAGCTGCGCAGCGAGGTCGATCGGCACGGTGGCCTGGCGGCCGCGATCTCGGAGTACGCGCGGCAGGTCGGCGGCTCCGCCGGGCTCCGCGTGCACTACACACTCGACGAGTCCACGGCCCGGCTGCCGGCCGCCACCGAGGCCGAGCTCCTCCGCATCGCCCAGGAGGCGATCACCAACGCGCGCAAGCACGCGGGCGCGTCGAACCTCTGGGTCACATGTGCTGTCGATCCTCCGTACGCCCAAATCGAAGTGTCGGATGACGGTCAGGGCATCGCTGACCAGCGGCCGGACGGGAGGTACGGTCTTGCGATCATGGCCGAGAGGGCGGAACGTATCCGTGGCCGGCTAGAGATCAGGCCACGCCATCCAAGCGGTACAACTGTCGCTGTAGTGCTGGGAAGCTCGCCCCGGCGCGATAGCGTGCGCGATAGCGTAAATGCACCTGAAGGGGAGTTAGCCCAGCATGACCACCAGCCCCACGCCACCGACCACCCGTACCAAGGTCCTCCTCGTCGATGACCACGACCTGATCCGCAAGGGTCTTCGGCACGCGTTCGAGCGGGACCGCCAGTTCGAGGTCGTGGGTGAGGCGGCCACGGCTGCCGAGGGGGTCCGCCAGGCCGGCGCGCTACAGCCGGACGTCGTGATCATGGACCTGCGCCTGCCCGACGGGAGCGGCCTGGAGGCCACCCGCGCGCTGCGCAAGTCCTCCGCGACCATGGGCATCGTCGTCCTGACCATGTACGCGGGTGACGACCAGCTCTTCGGTGCCCTGGAGGCGGGCGCCAGCGCGTTCGTGCCGAAGACCGCCCCGGCCGACGAGGTGGTGGCGGCCGCCCGCCACGCGGCCTCCTCCCCCAGCGCGTTCACCGCGGCCGACCTGGCCGAGGCGATGAAGCGCCGGCTCGCCCCGTCCGGCCCGCAGCTGTCGCCCCGCGAGGGCCAGGTGCTCCGCCTGCTCGCCGACGGCATGAGCGTGGCCGGCATCGCCAAGCAGCTGTTCGTCAGCGAGTCGACAGCGAAGACCCACATCTCGAAGCTGTACGAGAAGCTCGGCGCCGCCAACCGCGCCCAGGCCCTGATGACCGCGCTGCGGCTGGGCCTGCTCGAGGCCCCGGACGCACCGAAGTTCTAGTCCAGCGCTAGCGCGTGGACCGGGCGGCCAGCGGCCGCCCGGTGAGCCGCCGTACCGCCAGGAAGGCCACGTCCGTGTAGACCCACCGGACGGCCCGGCCGCGCAGCTGGGTGCCCGCGTGCCCTCCTCGATCAACCTCACACCGACCCGTTCGGGCGTAGTCTGCCCGTACGGGCGGGGTATGACGGGCGCTCTGGAAGGCGGCACACTCTTACGGGCAGAATGGCGGCGACCACCCAAGCGGGCCTATTGCCCCCCGGACAGGACAGAGGGGACGGTATGCGACGTCCGGACTGGGCACCGGAGACGATCGACATCGATCGGCCCAGCGCAGCCCGCATGTACGACTACTTCCTCGGTGGGTCACACAACTTCGCGGTCGACCGCGAGGCCGCCCAGGCCATGCTCGCGGCGATACCCGAGACGCCGCTGATCGCCCAGGCCAATCGGGCGTTCCTGCGGCGGTCCGTGCACTTCCTGGTGGAGGCGGGCGTCCGGCAGTTCCTCGACATCGGCTCCGGCATCCCCACCGTGGGCAATGTGCACGAGATCGCCCAGGCGATAGCGCCCGAGTCCACGGTGGCGTACGTCGACATCGACCCGGTGGCGGTCGGGCACAGCCGCGAGATCCTCGCCGGCAACGACCTGGCGGTAGCGATCCAGGCGGACATCCGCGACCCGGACCGGATCCTCGACCACCCCGAGGTGCTCAAGCTGATCGACTTCGGGCAGCCGGTCGCCCTCATGATCGTGGCGGTGCTCCACTACGTCCGGGACGAGGACCGGCCCACGGAGATCGTCGCCCGCCTCCGGTCCGCCCTCGCGCCGGGCAGCTACCTGGCGCTTTCCCAGGCCTCCGGCGAGGGGCGCACCTCGGCCGAGTGGGACCAGGCGAACGCTGTCTACCAGCGCACCGACCGCCCGCTGCACAACCGGGGGCGTGACGAGATCGCCCACCTCTTCGACGGCTTCGCGCTCGTCGAGCCGGGCGTCGTGTGGGTGCCCGAGTGGCGGCCGGACAGCTCACACGCCTTCGAGGAGGCCGAGCGGGCCATCTACATCGGCGGCGTGGGTCGGCTCGGGTGATCCCCGACCCGGACGCGATGCCGTACCCGCTGGCCACGCCCGGGTACGAGACAACCGCGCCCGCGGTACCCGACGCCGGCGGCGGCCGGCACCCGCAGAGTCCTGGCCTCGCGATCTTCGCGCGGGCCTGGGCGAAGGCGGTGACCGGCACGAGCTACCTGCCGGTGACGCCGGCCCAGCTCGAGGAGTTCCTGGAAGGGCTGACGATCCGCCTTGTCGAGGCGCTCTACGCCGAGCCGTTCAGCCTCCGCCGCGGCTACCAGATCGGCGCCGCGCTCGTCGGCGCGCACATCGCCTCGGCGGAGGGCCTGGGCCGCACGATCGAGGTCATCGAGCTACACCTCCTGCGCGACCTCGGCCTCGCCGGCGACAACCTGCGCGACCGGATGGCGCGGCTGCTCGGCTGTGTCGCGATCGGGTACACCCGGGCGCTGCGCGACCGCACGCTCGACGAGCAGGAGTCGATCCGCCGCGCCGCCATGGTCGCCCGCGAGCACGCCGAGCAGGCGCTGCGCGAGAGCGAGGCACGCTTTCGCCACCAGGCCACCCACGACCCGCTCACCGACCTGCCCAACCGCGCCCTCTTCACCGAGCGGCTCGAGGCGGTCTTCGACCGCGACGGCGCTTCGGGCCGCCGCCTCGGCGTCTGCTTCGTAGACCTCGACGGCTTCAAGATGGTCAACGACACGCTCGGCCACCACGCGGGCGACCTGCTGCTGACGTCGGTGGCCGCCAAGCTGCGCCGTGGCGTCGGGGAGCACCTGGTGGCCCGGATGGGCGGCGACGAGTTCGTCATCCTGGTCGAGGACACCACCTGTACCGACGACGTGCTCAAGGTGGCCGACGCCGCGCTGGCCGCGATCAGCGAGCCGTCCATCGTGGACGGACAGGAGCTGCACGTCTCGGCCAGCATCGGCATCGTCGAGCGCCCGGTCGCCGGTACCACGCCGAGCGAGGTGATGCGGGCCGCCGACATCACGCTGCACTGGGCCAAGAGCTCCGGCAAGAGCCGGTGGGAGCTGTTCGACCCCGAGCGCAACGAGCGCGAGGTAACCCGGTACGCGCTGTCGTCGGCGATGCCCGCCGCGCTCGAACGGGGCGAGTTCTGCCTCGACTACCAGCCACTCGTCTCCCTCTGCGACGGCCGCCTGTTGGGCGTTGAGGCGCTCGTGCGGTGGCGCCACCCGAAGCTGGGAGTGCTGGGACCGGACAAGTTCATCGGGCTGGCCGAGGAGACCGGGCTCATCGTGCGGCTGGGCAGCTGGGTGCTCGCCGAGGCGTGCCGGCAGGCCCGCCACTGGATCGACCTGAGCCCGAAGGCGCCGTTCGTGAGCGTCAACCTCGCGGTCCGGCAGGTGCGCGGCCCCGGGCTGGTCAATGAGGTCACCAGCCTGCTGCGGGAGCACGACCTCCCGCCCGGCCGGCTTCAGCTGGAGATCACCGAGAGCGCGATGATGAACGGCGCGGACGAGTCCGTCGACATCCTCCGCTCGCTGGCCGACCTCGGTGTCCGGATCGCGATCGACGACTTCGGCACCGGCTACTCCAACCTGTCGTACCTGCGTACGCTGCCGGTCTGCGAGCTGAAGGTGGCTGGGTCCTTTGTGGAGGGACTGCGGGCACCCGCGGCCGAGCCGGCCAGCCTGACCGACGAGCGCATCCTCGCGACGCTCGTGTCATTGGCGCACACGCTCAATCTCACGGTGACGGCCGAGGGCGTGGAGACGGCGGCACAGGCGGACCGGCTGCGCGCCATCGGCTGTGACGCCGCGCAGGGCTGGCACTTCGGGTCGCCGATGCCGCCGACCCATGTAGACGCTCTGTTGTAGTTCCGACAGTGCCGTCACACGGGCCGTCACACGCCCGGCCCGCAGATTCGATGGCATGTCTCAACACGCTAGACGCACGATATCGACGCTGGTAGCCGTGGCAGCGGCTTCGGCTGCGATGCTCGGCACGCCGGCCTCGGCCGCGCCGAGCCCGCCACAGGTGCCGGCCGCCGTCCTCGCGCCGCCGCAGGTTACGGGTACCTCGGTGCAGCTCTCCTGGACCGACCAGTCACCCGACGAGGACGAGTTCTGGGTGTTCCGCCGGAACGCGGCCGGTGGGCCGTTCACCTTCGTCACGTCGGTGACCTCCACGAGCAAGGCCGGGACCGGCTCGGTTTACGCCGCGGCGGACACGATCCCGGCCGGGAGCCGGCAGTGCTACGCGATCACGACGAGTATCGTGTTCGGCCGCACCGGTGACGAGTTCTCCAACGAGCAGTGCACGAGTGCGCTGCCCCGGCTGCCCGTACCGCCGGCCGGACCGGGCGGCTTTCACACGGTCGACCTGCCAGGCCCGCTACCGCAGCAGGGCGCCATCCACGGGACCGACCCGGCGGGGGTGGTCGGCCGGGACGGTCGGGCGATCTTCGCGACCCACGCTCACGGAAGCAGCGACAAGCGGCACCTGCGGGTGTCGTACTGCCGCGACGAAGCCTGCGCCGAGGTGACCACGACCCCGTTCGACACGCTCGGGGAGACCGGGTACGAGCCGGCGATCGCCATCGGCAGCGACGGCCTGCCGGTCATCGCCTACGCCAGCCACCGGGCCAGCTTCGGCGGCACCACCACCGCGTACGACCTCAAGGTGGCCAGGTGCTCGACCGTGACCTGCACCAGCGGCGGCACGCGGTTCGTCGACCGCCCGTCCAACGTGCAGGGTGGCATCGCGATCGCCATCGGCCCGGACGGCTTCCCGCTGATCTCCTACCTGGATGGGCCGTCCCTCGGGCAGCCGGCCAAGGTCAAGGTGCGCCACTGCCTGGACCACGCGTGCGCGAACTCGCGGGAGTCCGTGGTGGACGCCGTCGACGCGGACGAGCGGAGCGGCACGGCGATCACCATGCTGCCGACCGGCCAGGCCCTGGTGGCGTACACCGACGGCGCGCCGTACGGCGATCTGAAGGTGGCCCTCTGCCGGGACGGCGACTGCGCCGTATCGACCAAGGTAACTGTGGACGCCTCGGGGACGGCCGGTAGCGAGCCGTCGATCACCGTCGGCCGTGACGGTCTCGCGATCATCACGCACGAGCGCAACGACCCGGACCGCAAGGTTGTCGTCTCGCACTGCGTGAACGTGCTGTGCACCGCGACGACCAACAGCGTGCTCGACACCACCGGCACGGTCGGCGGCACACCGTCGATCACGATCGGCGCGGACGGCTTCCCGGTCGTCGCGTACGCCCACGGGACGGGTCCGTCGCTGCGGGTGGCCCGGTGCGAGAACCTCGCCTGCACGGCCGCGACGAGGTCGACCGTCGAGACGAGCCCCTCGCTCGGGTCGCTGCGCCCGAGCGTCGTGGTCGCACCTGACGGCCGGCCGATGGTCGGCTACTGGCGCGAGTCCGAGGCCGCGCTGCGCGTGGTGGACTGCGGCAACGTCCTGTGCCGTCCGCCGTTCAGCTGACCGATCCGAAAACCGCAAGCCGGCCGCGCGGGCCTCAGCCCGCGCGGCCGGTCCGCTATTCGTGTTCGTGCAGCAGGTCGACCATGCGGGCGGCCTGGGTGTCCCAGCGCCACTCGCGCTCGACCCACGCCCGGCCCGCCGCGCCCATCTGGCCGGCGAGGTCGCGGTCGGACAGCAGGGTCGCGACGCGGTCGGCGATGGCGTCCAGGTCGCGGCCGCCGACCACGTATCCAGTCTCGCCCTCACGGACCGCGTCCGGCGCGCCACCCGAGTCGCCGGCCACCACCGGCAGGCCGGACGCGGACGCCTCCAGATAGACGATGCCCAGGCCCTCCACGTCCAGGCCGCGCTTGCGGGTGCGGCAGGGCATCGCGAACACGTCGCCGGCCGCGTAGTGGGCGGGAAGCTCCCCGGCCGGTACCGAACCGGTGAAGACGACGCCCTCCATGCCGGCGGCGAGCCCTTCCAGTGTGGACCGGTACGGACCGCCACCGACCACGAGCAGCGCCGCGTCGGGCACCCGGCGGCGGATCGCGGGCAGGGCACGGATCAGGGCATCCTGGCCCTTGCGGGCGACAAGGCGGGACACGCACACGACGACAGGGCGGTCGCCGAGGCCGTGGCGGCGCCGGATCTGGGTGCCGTCGACCTCCGGGTGGTACGCGTCCACGTCGACGCCGGGCGCCAGCCGCCGCAGGTCGGTCAGGCCGTGCAGCGCCTTGTCGAGCCGCACGCGGGTGTACTCGCCCAGGTAGGTCACCACGTCGACGCCCCGCGCGATGCGCCGCAGCAGGCCACGCGGGCCGGGCAGCGCGGCCCAGCCGATCTCGTGACCATGGGTCTGCGCGACCGCGCGCGAGATGCCGGTGCGCCGCCACAGCCCCGGCGCGAGCAGGCCAAGCGGCGCCGCGGCGCCGAACCAGACGGTGTCACAGCCAAACGCCCGCGCGATCTCCGCCGAGCGCCGGGCCGCGCGGCGGGTGGGCAGCAGCATCGAGGTCGCCTCGCGGACCACCTCGAACGGCTGCTCGGCGTCGAACTTCGCGGCGCCCTCCCAGGTCGAGGCGTACACGACGAGCGAGCCGGGCGGCTGCCGGACGGCCAGGCCGTGCACGAACGACTGGATGCCGCCGGGGCGGGGCGGGAAATCGTTGGTGACCAGGAGCGTGGTCATCGCTCGCCGCGCGCATATGCCCGCGCCGCCGCCATCCGCTCCACTGTGGACGGGTGGGAGGCGGAGTACAGGTACTCCCAGCGGGGCGGGTCGGGGTCACCGAGGTTTACCGTGGAGAGCCGGCGCTGCATCGACTCGAACGTGCCCGGGTCGCCGGTCAGCTCCAGCGCGTGCGCGTCGGCCCGGGCCTCGACCCGGCGGGAGACGAGACTCTGCGCCGGCGCGGCGACGATGCCCGCGAGGCTCACCACCGCGAGCATCAGCGCGAGCGCACGGGGCTCGCCTATCGAGTCGACGCCGGCCGTGCGCAGCAGCCACCCCAGCCGCCGAGCAGGTAGAGCGCCACGACCGCGGCGGCGGCACCGAGCGCGCCGAGCAGGCTACCGGTGAAGACGTCCCGGTCCTTGGCGTGCCCCAGCTCGTGCGCCACAACGCTCGTCACCTCCTCCGGCGGCGCCTCGCGCAGCAGCGTGTCGTAGACGACGATCCGGCGGGTGGGGCCGAGGCCCGACACGTACGCGTTGACCGCTCGGGTGCGGCGCGAGGCGTCGGCCACCAGCACGTCCTTGACCGGGACACCGTCGCGCTGGGCCAGGCTCATCAGCTCGGTGCGCAGCGGCCCTTGCTCCATGGGGGTGAACTTGTTGAAGACCGGCTCCACGAGTACCGGAAGGATGAACGAGAGCAGCACGACGAGCGCGGCCGCCCCCGCGGCGCCGAACGCCCACCACCAGCGCGGCGCCAGCCGCGTGATCGTGTAGAAGCCGAGCAGGGCGATCGCGGCGATGATCGCGCTCACCGCGTACGACTTCAGGACGTCGACGGCCCAGCCGGCCCAGGTCTGGGTGGAGAGGCCGTAGCGAACCACGATCGTGTGACGCCAGGCGGCGAGCGGGAGCGTGATGATCTCGGCGACGAGGACTACCGCGAGGCCGCCGAGCACCGCGCGCGCCACCCAGTTGTCACCGAATGGGCGCCCCACCAGCTCGACAAGGCGGCTGCCCAGCGGTGTGAGCCCCAGCGCGAGCGTGACCGCGAGCCCGAGCAGCATCGCCCCATATGACCCCGGGCGCAGTGCCGAGTGAAACTCGCGACCCTTTCGCACCTGCTCCTGCGGCAGGTCGCGGAGGGCGTCGAGCTGATCGGCGCGGGGGCGGGCGGGCGGTGCCACGGCACCAACAGCACGGCCGCGACCAGCAGCGCCACGACGAGCCCGCCGAGCGCGACGGCCGCCCAGAGCCTAGGGGTCATGCGAGCCGATAGTAGTGGTTAAGCCACGTGGCGCCGCCGGCGTCCGCCGGGCATGAGGCGCAGCCGGGGGCGGGCCGGCTCGGAGATGACCTCGACGTCGAAGCCGGCGCGGGCGAAGGTCTCGATCGCGCGGCGCTCGTCGCCGGTGAGGTCGGCGCGCTCAGCGGGAGTGTCGAGCAGGGCGCTCAACATGCACCCGCCGCACGCGGCTCCCCGAACCGCGCAGGTGTCGCAGTCGATGAGCATGGGTCCCCTCCTCAGGGTGGGCCGTCTGGCACCGTCCGTGACATCGACGCTATGCGAGGGGTACGACAAAACTGATTACACGCGGGACAGGCGGCGTAGGAGGGCGTCGGCACCCAGCGGATACGCACCGTGGCGGCGCACCCCGTCGGCCACCTCGCGGTCGGAGGAGACCACGACGACGGGCCGGCCCGAGGGCTCGGCGCGGACCAGGCGGCGGATCAGCTCGTCGGCCGTCTCGCCCTTGCGAGAGAAGAGCACCCGTACGTTGCGCGGCGCGGGCGGCAGCCCATGCACCCGCTCGGCGCCGTCGAAAACGACCGTCACCTCGTCGCCGGTCTGTGCCGCGATGCCGCCGAGGCCGGTGATCAGGCGTTTGCGCTGCTGCTCCAGCGACATCTCACCGAAGCCGCGCTTTGTCACGTTGTAACCGTCGACCACCAGATGGGCCCGAGGCAGGGCGAGCAGCTGGTCGAGACGGGCGGGGTCGTCGGCGTCCAGCGCGCGGGTGCTGGAGACCTCGCCGGGCCGGTCCGCGAACGTGTCGGCCACGAAGTCGGCCGGTCGCCGCTCGGCCGGGTCCAGCGCCAGCTCGCGGCGCAGCCCCACCGCGGCCTGGCCGATCGTCTCCAGCAGCAGCCACAGCCGCGCGTCGTCGACGGCACGCGCCTCCTTGGCGGTGGCCCGCGCGTTGCCGGCGATGGCTTCGGCCTCGGCGAGCTTCGCGCGTACCCGCCGGAGTTCGGCGTCGTGGTCGGCGGTGGTCCGCGTAGCGCGGCCCCGCTCGGTGGCCAGCATCTCGGTGGCCTTGCGCTCGCGCGCCTGCGTCTCGCGTAGCGCGCGGGTGGTCTGCCGCGCCTCCTCGCGGATCTGGCCCAGCTCCTCGCGGACGCGGGCCAGCTCGTCGCGGAGCTTCTCGGCCTCGACCTTCGCGACCGCGCGGTCGTGCTCGGCACGGGTGGCGCGATGCTCGGCGTCGCGGAGCAGCTCGGCGACGGCCGCGCTGTCGGCCTCGGCACGGACCGCCTCGCCAGCGGCGGAGACCAGGTCACGCCAGTTGTAGGGGCGGGCCAGGTAGGAGAGCGCGGCCACCTCGACCGGGTCGGCGGCGGCCGGGCAGACCCCCTCGAGCACGGCGGCGCCCAGCTCGCCGGCCTCGTCGAGCACCCGGCTCGTGATCCGCTGGCGGAAGAGCGGGTCGCCGGCCAGCTGCGTGGCGATCATGGGGCCGCCGTGGCGGGCGCGGCGGTTGGGCGCGAACTTCGCCACCCGGCGCAGCGCTACCGGCACCTCGTCGTTCGGGAGGGTGGGCAGGGCCGCCGCGGTCAGCGCGATCACCCGCTGGCGGACCGGCTCGGGCAGCACCGGCTCCGGCTCCGGCACTTCTACAACCGGGTCACTAGTGGGCATATCACCCGAAACGGGCTCCGACCCCCCATGAGCCGCGCCACCTGCGGGGCGGTCGTCGGGCGGAACCGGTACGGACATCCCACAAGTGTCCCACCACCAGCGCCATCCCCGCCCGGTCACGCAGGCGATCTTTTCCGGGTACCACTCGGATGTCGTACCTGTGTTCTACCGTGCCGCGCGTGACGAATGTGGACTACGTGCAGGGCACGCTCGACACCCTGCTCGACGATCCCGCCGCCCTCTCCCTGCGCGAGACCACGTTCGTCGTCGTCGACCTGGAGACCACCGGCGGGGCGCCGGACGGTGGCGGCATCACCGAGATCGGCGCCGTCAAGGTGCGCGGTGGCGAGGAGCTGGGCGTGCTCGCCACGCTGGTCAACCCGGGGGTGCCGATCCCGCCGTTCATCACCGTGCTGACCGGCATCACCCAGGCGATGACCTTCGAGGCGCCGCCGATCGAGCGGGTGCTGCCCAGCTTCCTGGAGTTCATGCGGGATGCCGTGCTTGTCGCGCACAACGCGTCGTATGACGTGGGCTTCCTCAAGGCGGCCTGCGCCAAGCACGGCTACCGCTGGCCCAACCCCAAGGTGCTCGACACGGTCGCGCTGGCCAGGCGGGCGATGACCCGCGACGAGGTGCCCAACCACCGGCTCGGCACGCTGGCCGCCCACTTCCACACCGTCCGCCAGCCCACCCACCGGGCGCTCGACGACGCGCAGGCCACGGTGGAGGTGCTGCACGCGCTGATCGGCCGGTTGGGCAGCTTCCGGGTGCACACGGTGGGCGACGCGATCGAGTTCGCCAAGGCGGTCACCCCCACTCAGCGGCGCAAGCGTCACCTGGCCGAGGGACTGCCGCACGTCCCGGGGGTGTATATCTTTCGGGCCGGCGACGGCCGCCCCCTCTACGTCGGCACGTCCGGCGACATCGCGACCCGGGTGCGCAGCTACTTCACCGCTGGCGAGAAGCGGGCCCGGATCTCCGAGATGCTGGCCGCGGCCGAGACGGTGGAGCCGGTCGAGTGCGCCCACTCGCTGGAGGCTGAGGTCCGCGAGCTGCGCCTGATCGCCGCGCACGCCCCGCCGTACAACCGGCGGTCCAAGTACCCCGAGCGGGTCGTCTGGCTGAAGCTCACCGCGGAGGCCTACCCCCGCCTGTCCCTGGTCCGCGCGGTGGCCGAGCCGGAGGCGGCGTACCTCGGACCATTCAGCTCGCGGCGCTCGGCCGAGCTTGCCGCGGCCGGGGTGCACGACGCGGTGCCGCTGCGGCAGTGCACGCTGCGCCTCTCGACGCGCACCAAGACGGCCGCCTGCGCGCTGGCCGAGTTGGGCAAGTGCCCCGCGCCGTGCGAGCACCGGATCTCCACAGCGGAGTACCTGGAGCGGGCCGCCATGCCATTCCGGGACGCGATCACGGGCGACCCCGGGCCGCTCGTCGACCCGCTGCTGGCGCGTATCCGCAAGCTTTCCGAAGCTCAGCGGTACGAGGAGGCGGCCGTGGTCCGTACCCGCATGGCGGCCCTGCTCAGGGCGACCGTGCGCATGCAGCGCCTCTCCGGGGTGACCGGCATCGCCGAGCTCGTCGCGGCCCGCCGCCACAGGTCGACCGGTGGGTGGGAGCTGGCGATAGTGCGGCACGGGCGGCTCGCCGCGGCCGGCGTGTCACCCCGCGGGTGCACCCACGGTCCACGATCGACATGCTCCGGCTCACCGCCGAGACCGTGGTCGAGCCCACCGCGTCCACTGAGGAGAGCGAGCGGATTCTGTCCTGGCTGGAGCGGCCGGACACCCGTCTGGTGCAAATGTCCGCTGGTTGGGCGTCACCCGTCCGAGGGGCAGCGCGCCTTCGTGATCTTCTCATTCGCGCCGAAAAGGCGGCTTCCGGTAAAGACTCGACCGAAAGCTCATGAGTAAGTAACCATTCGTACTACCGAGACTCACTTAGGCTGTTAGGCAAGTGCATTCCTGGGAGCCAACGCCCGGTTTACGGCATGACCGCGTGAGGGAGGTGTCTCGGTGGACGTCGACGCCGGCCACGGCGCCGCAATCGGACGTGCCCTGCCGACACAGACATCCGACCTTCCCCTCGCGACTCGGTTGCGTTCCTACCTGTCGTGGAGTTCGTCCTCCGACGACGACCCGGTGACGGTGCTGGCCAGGACCCACCGCACCATCCACCCGTATGCCGACGCCGGCGTGCTGCGGCGCGGCTACGCGATCGCGGAAAACATGCACCGGGGGCAGTTCCGCAAGAGCGGCGAGCCCTACATCACCCACCCGCTCGCCGTCGCGCAGATCTGCGCCGAGCTGGGCATGGACACCATCACGCTGGTCGCCGCCCTGCTGCACGACACCGTCGAGGACACGACGTATACGTTGCAGGCGCTCGACGGCGACTTCGGCCCCGAGGTGGCCCACCTGGTCGACGGCGTGACCAAGTTCGACAAGTCGTTCTACGGCAAGGCGGCCGAGGCCGAGACCATCCGCAAGATGATCGTCGCGGCCGGCAAGGACGTGCGGGTCCTGATCATCAAGCTCGCCGACCGCGTGCACAACATGCGTACGCTCGACGCCCGCTCCCCGCCTCCCGCGCCCGCATCGCGCGGGCCACGCAGGAGGTGCTGGTCCCGCTCTGCGACCGGCTCGGCATCCAGGCGCTCAAGCGCGAGCTCGACGACATCGTGCTGATGCACCTCCACCCGGAGGAGTTCGAGCGGATCGACCACCACGTGCGCAACCGCCCCGACTGGGCGGGCTACCTCGACACGGTCGTCTCCGACGCCCGCGTCACGCTCAAGCGCGGCAAGGTCACGGCAAACGTCGCGCCCCGCCCACGGCACTACTACTCGATCTGGAAAGACACCGTGGCCGGCAGTCACCGCGTCCCGTTCGACCTGCCCCGCATCGCGGTCGTGGTCGACGGACCGGAGGGTGACTGTTACGCGGCCCTCGGCGCGATCCACGGTCAGTGGCGGCCGGTGCCGGGCCGGTTCAAGGACTTCATCGCCTCCCCCAAGAACAACCTGTACCGCTCGCTGCACACCACCGTCATCGGGCCGGACGAGCGCACGGTCGAGGTGCTGATCCGCACGGAGTCGATGCACCGCGCCGCGGAGTACGGGGTAGCCGCCAACTACCGGTACAAGCGCCCGTCGGACCACAACGAGTCGGTGCGCCTCGACGAGCTGGCCTGGCTGCGGCGGGTGCTCGACTGGGAGCAGGAGGCGGCCGACGCGGCCCAGTTCCTCCACTCGCTGCGGTGTGACCTCTCCGAAGCGCAGATCCTCGTCTTCGCCGACGGGCGGCAGGTGCTGCTGCCGGCCGGCGCCACCCCGGTCGACCTGGCCTACGAGCTGTCCGCCGAGACCGGCGACCACTGCCTCGCCTCGAAGATCAACGGTCGTCTCGCCCCGCTCGCCTCCGAGCTACAGGACGGCGACGTGGTGGAGATCTTCACCGAGGCCGCGCACGGGCCGCAGCGCGAGTGGCTCGACTTCGTCAAGTCGCCGCACGCGCAGATGCAGATCAACCGGTGGTTCGCCGACCACGAGGAGCCGGGCATCAGCATCACCGACAAGGTGCGGCTGGGCCGGGCGACGATCGGGCTGGCGCTACGCAAGCACAACCGCGGCCTCGCCAGCGAGATGCCGCTGCGCACGCTCGCCGACGACCTCGGCTACCCCGACCTGGAGACGATGCTCGTCGCGGTGGTCGACCGGACGATCTCCCCCGACGACGTCGTCGACCAGCTGATCGCCCTTGTCGATCGGCGCGAGTAGACACCCGGCTAGCCTGGCAAAGTGAAAGCCATACGCGCCGCTACCTACGGAGTGTTCTACCGGCTGCCCGTCGGCATGCGCCGGTGGATCGTGCGGCGGGCCGTCCCCAAGTACGTGGTGGGAGCCGTCTGCCTGGTCCGCGACTCTGATGCTGACGGCGAGCGGCTGCTGCTGCTCCGCCAGCCGCCCGGTCGCGGGTGGAGCCTGCCGGCCGGCCTGCTGGAGCGGCGCGAGGCGCCGATCGTGGGCGCGGCCCGCGAGCTTGCCGAGGAGTCCGGCATCAGGCTGCGGCCGGAAGAGCTTCGCCCTGCGGTGCCCAACGCCATCGTCCACGCGCGGGGTTGGGTCGACGTCGTCTTCGAGGCCTCCGTGCCGGCGTCCACGACGACCCTCGAGGTGGACGGCGCCGAGGTCTACGAGGCCGCCTGGCACCGCCTCGACGACCTGCCCAAGCTGACCCGGGCCACGGCCAAGCTGCTCGCCTACTACGGCATCGGCCCGCTCACCGACCAGCCCGGCCCGTGGGCAGCGCTGAAGCCGTGAGTGACGTCTGCGCGGTGATCCTGGCCGCCGGCGAGGGCCAGCGGCTGCGCCCGCTCACCGCCCACGTGCCCAAGGCGCTCTGCCCGGTCGGCAACGTCCCGCTCCTCGACCACGCGCTCGCCCGCGTCGCCCGGCTCGGCTTCGCCGATCCGGCCACGGTCGCGGTCAACGCCAGCTACCTCGGTGACCAGGTGGTCGCCCACGCCGGAGGGCGGGCGCACGTCTCACCCGAAGAGCACCCATTGGGTACGAGCGGCGGGGTGGGCAAGCTCCGGACCTGGATCGACGGCCGGGGCGCGCTGGTGGGTAACGCCGACGCCTACCTCGCCGGTCCCGGGGCGGATCCCGGGGTGCTGCTGGACGGCTGGGACGGCGAGACGGTGCGCCTCTTCGGGCAGCCCGCGCCCGGCCAGCCGTACGGCTTCGCCGGCCACCGCTTCGCCGGCTTCTCGCTGCTCCCCTGGCGGTACGTACGCGACCTCACGCCCGAGCCCGCCGAGCTCGTACGCACGGTGTGGCGGCCGGCCGAGGCCGAGGGCGCGCTCGAGGTCCTGACGTTCACCGGCACGTTCCTGGACACCGGCACGCCCCGCGACTACCTCGCGGCAAACCTGCACGCCGCCGGCGGCGGCACCCTGATCGCCGAGGACGCAACGGTAACCGGTCCGGTCGGTCCCGCGGTGGTCGGCGCCGGCGCGGTCGTGGAGGGCGCACTGACCCGAGCGGTCGTCTGGCCAGGCGGCTACGTAGCCCCGGACGAGCACCTAGTAGACGCAATCCGCGTGGGCCGCACCCTGACAGTCCCCAGTTGATCAGGGAGTTGGTGGGCGTGTCGGCTGGTGTGTCGCTCCATCAAGTCCCTGATCAACTGGGGGACTAAGCGACCGCGCGGAGGGGCGGTCGGCCGGCGGGAGGCCTGCCGCCCGAGGCAGCCGGCACCCGTTCGTCCGAAGCGGGCTGCGGCCTTTCCTCCGAAACGGGCTGCGCCCCCTCCTCCGCCGCGGGCGCAGGACCGTCGTCCGAGGCCGGCGGGGGGCCGTCACCGGTGCCAGCGGGAGGACCGGCCGGCTTGGGGCGGGATGACAGCCACCAGGCTATGACCGCGGCGGCGACGGTGGTGCCCAGCGCGATGCCCCAGCCGCCCGGGCCGAGCGGCGACGAGCCCAGGAGCTGGCTCAGGCCAGGAATCTGTACGGCGGCGGCCAGCAGCAACAGCGAGGCCACGCAGGCGGTGGCCACGACCTTGTCGAGGCGGCCGGCCACGATGGTCTGGCCGAGCTGGGCACCGACCATGGCGACAAGCGCCACAGTGGACGTGTTCATGAGCGGGCCGGTAAACCGGGCGAGCGTCCAGGCCACGGCCGTCGCCGCCGCCGTGATCACCGCGCGCTGCCGGATGTCCCGGTTGAGTGCGGGTCCGAGCGAGGCGTCCGGGCCCTCGGCCAGCAGTGCTTCGGCCGTCGCCCCAGCTGGCGGCCGGGCGGCCAGCGCCAGCGCCGGTACGACGTCCGTCAGCATGTTGACCAGCAGCAGCTGCCGGGTGTTGAGCCCCGGGCCGCCGAGGATGCCGGCACCCACCGTGAAGCCGACCTCGCCAAGGTTGCCGCCGAGCAGCAGGGCCAGCGCGTCCCGGACCGACGACCAGAGGATGCGCCCCTCAACGACCGCGTCCACGACGGTCTCGATCCGGTCGTCCGTCACCACCACGTCAGCCGCGTCGCGGGCGGCCGGTGTGGCGCGCGAGCCGAGGGCGACGCCCACGTTCGCGGCGCGGATGGCCGGCGCGTCGTTGGCGCCGTCGCCGGTGACCGCGACGATCTGGCCGGCACGGCGCAGGAGGCGTACGAGGCGGACCTTCTGCGCCGGCGCCGTACGGGCGAACACCGTGACGTGCGGCAGGATCTCGGTCAGCTCGTCGTCGTCCATCCCGTCGATGTCTTCGCCGCTGAGCACCCGGCCGCCGTTCAGGAGGCCGAGCTCGTCCGCGACCGACTCGGCGGTGCTCGGGTGGTCGCCCGTCACCATGACGACCCGGACGCCCGCACGCAGCAGCTTCGCCACCGCCTCGGCCGCGGCCGGGCGCACCCGGTCCGCAATACCGACGAAGCCCAGGAACCGCAGCTCTCCGAGGCGCTCTTCGTCCAATGTGTAGTCGTCCGGCACCGAGTTCTCGGCGACCGCGAGCACCCGGTAGCCGCGCCGAGCCAGCCGGCCGGCCGCCTGGGTCAGCTCCTGCCGCGCCTCGTCGTCCAGCGGCTCGACGGTGCCGCCCACCAACCGGGACGTGCACCGGCCCACGACGATCTCCGGTGCGCCCTTGACGCTGACCACCTGCCCGTTCCCGGTGGTACCCGTGACCGCGTGCAGTCCCCGCCGTGGCTCGAAGGGCAGCTCCTGCTGCCGGTCCCAACCGGACAGTCCGTCGTGGACGGTCACGCCGGACTCCTGGCCGCCACCGGCCACCGCGCGG
Organism: Phytohabitans flavus; assembly: GCF_011764545.1. GTDB lineage: Bacteria > Actinomycetota > Actinomycetes > Mycobacteriales > Micromonosporaceae > Phytohabitans > Phytohabitans flavus. Next base: position 5,731,658 of record NZ_AP022870.1, read on the forward strand.
TCGGTGGGGTGCGGCAGGCGCTTGCCGGTACGGTGCGCCGGCGTGGCTCGCAGCGCCGCCGCCAGCACCCCGCGCAGGCCCTGCGGCAGCGCGTCCGGGTCGCCCTCGTCGGCGCCGTCGGTGACCACGCGCAGTTGTAGCCGCCCCTCGGTGAGGGTGCCGGTCTTGTCGAAGCAGAGCGTCTGCACTCGGCCGAGCGACTCCAGCGTGCCGGGGTTGCGCACGAGTACGCCGCGACGAGACAGCCGCCGCGCGGCGGCCAGCTGGGCGACGGTGGCCACGGACGGCAGCCCTTCCGGCACGGCCGCCACCGCGAGCGAGATCGCCGGTGACAACGCCTGGCTCATCGGCTGCCCGCGCAGCAGGTTGGCCAGCAGCAGCAGTATGCCGGCACCGACCGACAGCGGCAGGGCCTGGCGGGTCAGCTGGCCCAGCCGGTCTTGTACCGCACCCGGCCTCGGCGGATGGGCAAGGCTCTCCGCCCTGCGAGCCTCCGTGTCCGGCCCGGCCGCCACGACGATGGCGAGGCCGTGACCGGCCGCGACGGCCGTTCCTTCGTAGACCATGCTCACCCGGTCGGCCGGTACGCGCGCGGCGCTCGGCTGGGCCGTCTTCGTCACCGGCAGCGACTCGCCGGTCAGGTTGGCCTCGTCCATCTCCAGCCCGACCGCCTCGACGATCCGGCAGTCGGCCGGCACCGCGTCCCCGGCCCGCAGCTCGACCACGTCACCCGGTACCACTTCCTCGATCGGCACCGTGACCCGCTCGCCGTCCCGCAGCAGCGGTACCGGCACGGATGCGTGGCGGGCCAGCTGCCGTACCGCGCGGTCGGCGCCGAGCCGCTGGACCCCACCGACGATCGAGTTTATGAGCACCACGCCGGCGATCAGCGCGGCGTCCAATGTGGACCCGACAGCGGCGGAGAGGCCGGCGCCAGCCGCGAGGGCTGGCGTCAGTGGGTTGGCAAGCTCCTCCGCGACGGCGCGGCCGAGGCCTGGCGTATCGGGCTCGACCTCGGCCCGGTCCGGCTGCCGCTCGGCCGCCTCCTTCTTGCCCAGCCCTCGGGGCGACGAGCGGAGCCGGGCGAGTACCTCGCGCACAGGTATCGCGTGCCAGGGGTTGCGATCCACCGGGCGCGGCGGCCGCATGCGTACCACCGGGTCGGCGTGCCACACGCCGAGGGCGATGCCACCCAGCGCGGCCACGTTCGAGGCGATCAGGGCGTTGCGGGCGCCCATGGGGCCGGCGAGCCCGAGCACTGTCGCGGCGACGCTCTCGTAGACGGCGATGCGCGCACCCGATGCGGCGGCTTGGCGGGCGGCGGGGACCGCGCTCAGCAGCTGTACCACGTCGGCGAGACTCGGTCCGCAGACCAGGTGGCCGAGGCCGCGGCGGGCCGGGGTCACCGGGCCCCGGCCGATCACCGCGATACCGACGTCGGCGGCGGCGTGTGCGCTCCGGCCATGGCCGGCGACCAGGACGACACCCTTGCCGTCCCGCTCCAGCTGGCGGAGGGAGGCGGTCAGGTGTACGCCGCCTGGGAGGGCGCCGGTCACCTTGAGCCGGCGGTCGAGGCGGCTGGAGATGCCGGCGACGTAGACATCACCGACACCGGCGGCCGCGGAGACCATCGCCTCGGCGTACGGGTCCAGCTCGGTGACGAGCCGCACGTCGGCCACCGCGCGGTCGTGGTGGAAGAGCGTCACCGTGTACCGCTCGCCGCGCTCACCCGGTGCGATGCGCCAGCCGTGCCGCTGCCGCTCCTGGGAGGGTCGGCCGGGTCGAGGAGTTCGAGCGCGCGGGCGTGCAGGTCCGCGTCGTCGAGGTCCGGCTCGACACCGTTCGGCACCACCTCGTCGATCATCCACCGGCCGGTGACGAGTACGCCGGCCTCGACCACGACGGTGTTCACCCGGTCGAGCCGCCGCAGCGCCTCCCGGTCCTGCACCACGACGCCGTGCTCGGAGACGCACCGGCCGAGGCGGGCGCCGAACGACTCCTTCGCCAGCCGCGCGGGCTTCGGCGTGGTGGCGGCGAGGGCGGCCACGGAAAGCTGGGGCGAGGCGGCGAGCAGTGCGCCGGCCGTAGCACCAAGGCCGATGGTGGCCGCGCGCGAGGCGTACCGCTCGACCGGCCCCTCGGCCAACGGGCGGGGCCGGTCGTGGCTCTCTTCCTGCTCCTCCTCGTCCTCGTCCAGCACGGGCGCGTCGTCGGCGAACAGATCGCCCGCCCGCCGGGCCCACGCCGCCGCCCGGGCCCGCGCCTCCGTGAGCCGCTGCACGCGATGCACGGCATCGACCATCAGCCCCACCGGCTGTCCGGCCAGCGCGCCGAGCGCCGCCTCGCCGGCCGCCACGACAGGTTCCGACCACGTGGGCCCGAGCCTGGAACGGACCGCCGAGCGCAACTGCGGCACGTTCACGGCGGCCGAGATGAGTGCCGGTACGGCAGCGGGCAGCCGCGCCATCCTGGTCACGCCGCCCGCGACCGCGACGCCCGCACCGGTCAGGTTCAGACCCAGCGCGATCAGCTCGGTGGTGACGGCTGTCGGGGGTCGTCCGGTCTCTTGTGCCCTTCGGCGGACCGGTCGACCGCGGCGAGGAGGCGGGACGTCTGGTTGAAGGGAACGATGCGCGAGAGCAGGGCGGTGGGGCGATGCATGCCCGCTCCGATACCCCTCGCCTTAAAAACAAACCTCGTCAGGGCGACTTGACGTCAGGGTGCCTTGACGACATAGTGGGGTGCATGTCGACGCCGGACGAGCTGGAGCGCCAGCACACCCTGCATACCGCCGTGGCCCGCTACGACACTCTCCGTACCCGCGACGCGCTGGCCTCGCCGAACGAGGAGGGTGAGCCGCCCGCGGCACCGCCCCTGTCGAAAGAGGAGGCGCTGGAGATGCTCGCGCTTGGCGAGCTGATCGCGCGCAAGGCGGGCTACGGGCGCCAGCTCGGCGTGCGTTCGGCGCGGTCGGCCGGCGCCTCCTGGTCGCAGATCGGTGCCGCCCTCGGCACCACGAAGCAGTCGGCCTGGGAGGCGCACGCCCGTTGGCTCGACGAGCAGGGCGCCGGAGGGATGACGAGCCGGCCACCGATGCCGATAGGGTAAGCGCGTGATCACCGCGATCGTCCTGATCGACTGCGCCACCGACTCGATCCCCGAGGTGGCCGAGACCCTGGCCAACCTGCCCAACGTCAGCGAGGTCTACTCGGTCGCCGGCCACGTCGACCTCATAGCGATCGTGCGCGTGCGGGAGTACGAGCAGATCGCCGAGGTGATCGCCGGGTCCATCAACAAGACACCCGGCGTGATCGACACCGATACCCACATCGCGTTCCGCGCCTACTCGAAGCACGACCTGGAGGGCGCGTTCGCAATCGGCCTCGACGATGCCGACTGAGGAGGAATACCTCCAGGAGCACCTCGACCGCGGCTCCGACCGCCTCGGCCTCCAGATCTATCCGGAGCCCGATGGCGTCGAAAACGCTCCGGTTGTCGTGGTCTGGCCGGCCATGGGTGTGCGCGGCCGCTACTACCGGCCGCTGGCCGCGTCACTCCGAAGGGCCGGGCTGGCCGTCGTCGTGGCCGACCTGCGCGGCACCGGTGCCAGCACGCCGCCACCCAGCCGCTCCTCCCGGTATGGGTACGCGGACCTGGCCGCCGACATCGGCGCGGTGCAGGAAGCGCTGAAGCCGAGGCTGGACGGCCGCCGCAGGCTTGTGCTCGGCCACTCGCTGGGCGGCCAGGCGGCCCTGCTGCACCTGGCGCTGAGCTCCGGCGACTCCGACTTGGACGGCGTAGTGCTGGTGGCGGTCGGCCTCCCCTACTGGCGCACGTACCCGGGCCGCCGCCACGCCGTGCTGGCGATGACCCAGGTGATCGGCGCCACCGGCACGCTGCTGCGGGTCTGGCCGGGGTGGGGCTTCGGCGGCCGGCAGGCGAGGGGCGTGATCCGCGACTGGGCGTACACGGCACGGACCGGCCGCTTCCCCCACCTCGACGGCCTGGACGTAGAGGCGGCGCTGCACGGTGTACGCACGCCGGTGCTGGCCATCAGCGTCGACCACGACCAGTACACGCCGCACGAGACGGTCGACCACCTGTGCGCCAAGCTGGAGTCCGCCCCGGTCACCCGCGAGCGCCTCACGATCGCCGGCGCCGACCACTTCACCTGGGTCCGGTCCGCGGACGGTATCGCCGCGCGGGTCGCGCAGTGGTCTAAGGCCTGATCCCCGAGGCGCGTTCGGCCGCGCGGACCGCGTTGCGGAAGAGCATCGCGACCGTCGTGGGGCCGACGCCGCCGACCCGGGGCGTGATGGCGCCGGCGACCTCGGTACAGGCCTCGTCGACGTCCGGCAGGAGGCGGCGCCCGGCGTACCGCACTCCCGCCCCGATGACCACCGCACCCGGCCGCACGTGCTCGGGCTGGACGATGCCGGGCACACCGGCGGCCGCGACGAGGATGTCGGCCCGCCGGGTGTACCGGGCCCAGTCAGGTACGCCGGTGTGCACGACGGTGACGGCCGCGTTGGCGGTGGGCCTCACACCGAGCCGGCCCGGAAATGCGGAGGGTGAGACGGAAGAGGCCGCGGCCCGCTGATGCGGACCGCGGCCTCGTACCGCTTGGTGACCCTTACTTGGTGATCTCCTCGCGCTTCGACTTCGGCTCGACCGGCGGGTGGCCGGGCGAGACCGGGGCCTCGGCCGGCTTTTCGATCGGGAAGAAGAAGCCGCGGATCGCCGGGGCGAGCGCGCCAAGCCGGTTCATCTTCTTCGGGACGACCCAGCCCGCGTACTCCAGGTGGCCGTGTCCCTCGTCGTCGACCGGCGCGAGCGGCTGGTGCACCTCGATGAAGCGCCCATCCGGGAGCCGGCGGATGATGCCCGTCTCCACGCCGTGTGCCAGCACCTCGCGGTCGTGCTGCTGGAGGCCGAGGCAGATCCGGTACGTGATGTAGTACGCCAGTGGCGGCGCCAGCAGCAGGCCTATGCGGCCGGCCCAGGTCATCGCGTTCAGGCTGATGTGGAACTTGTCGGCGATGACGTCGTTGCCACCGGAGAGCGTCAGGACCAGCCAGAACGCGATCGCCATCGCGCCGAGCGAGGTGCGCGCGGGCACGTCGCGCGGGCGCTGGAGCAGGTTGTGCGAACGGTAGTCCTTGGTCAGCCTGGCCTCGATGAACGGATAGGCCATCGGCAGGACCGTCAAGAGCCCAGGCAGCACCACCGTCGGCCAGAAGATCGGTGGGACGGTATAGCCCTCACCCCAGCCCCATAGGTCGAAACGTAGCTCCCATGCCGGGAAGAGCCGCGTCGAGCCGTCGAGGAACATGACGTACCAGTCGGGCTGGCTGGCCGCCGAGACCGTGTACGCCTCGTACGGGCCGAAGAGCCAGATCGGGTTGATCTGGAAGAGACCGCCCATCAGCGCGATGACGCCGAAGACGATCATGAAGAAGCCGCCCTGCTTGATCGTGTACCGCGGCACGAAGCGCTCGCCGACCACGTTGTGCTCGGTGCGCCCCGGGCCCGGCCACTGGGTGTGCTTCTGCTTGAAGACAAGGCCCAGATGGACGCTGATCAGCGCGAGCAGCGCGAGCGGGATGAGGAACACGTGCGCGATGTAGAACCGGCTCATGATGACGTGGCCGGGGAACTCGCCGTTGAAGATCGACGTAGTGACCCACGAGCCGATCACCGGGATCGACAGCATGATCGCCGAGGCGATCCGCAGGCCGGTGCCGGAGAGCGCGTCGTCCGGCAGCGAGTACCCGGTGAAGCCGTTCAGGAAGCCCAGCCAGAAGAGCGTGAGTCCGATGATCCAGTTGGTCTCGCGCGGCTTCCGGAACGCCCCGGTGAAGAAGATCCGGAACATGTGCACCACGATCGCGGCCACGAAGGTCAGCGCCGCCCAGTGGTGCATCTGGCGCATGATCAGGCCGCCGCGCACGTCGAACGACAGGTTGAGGCTGGACGCGTATGCCTCGGACATGTGCACGCCGCGCAGCGGCGCGTAGCTGCCGTCGTACGTCACCGTCGTGAGCGACGGGGTGTAGAAGAACGTCAGGAACGTACCGGTCAGGATCAGCACGATGAACGAGAAGAGCGCAATCTCGCCGAGCAGGAACGACCAGTGGTCCGGGAAGACCTTGTTGAGGATGCTGCGCAGCGGCGTGGCCGCCTGGAACCGCTCGTCCAGCCCGCCGGCCACCTTGCCAGGTACCGCGTTGACGTCTACCTTTCGGCGCTTCATGGCCGCTCCCAAAATGCTGGCCCAACAGCCACCTTGTAGTCGGCCGTGGCCACGAAGAAACCTTCCTCGTCCACCGTGATGGGCAGCTGGGGCAGGCTACGCGTGGCGGGACCGAAGATCGGTCGGGCGTTGTCGGTAATCAGGAACTGCGACTGGTGGCACGGGCAGAGCAGCCGGTTGGTCTGCTGCTCGTAGAGGCTGGCCGGGCAGCCCGCGTGGGTGCAGATCTTCGAGAATGCCACGAAGTTTCCCCACTGGGCGCCCACGTTGATCGGCTTGGCGTCGGCGCGGGTCTTCTCCGCGTCCTTCGTCCGCAGGTGGATCAGGAGCGTGGGAGAGTCGGCGTGCTCGTTGGTCGCGCCGTCCGGGATACCCGGGAAGACCGTCATCTGGCCGCCCACGCTCACGTCCTCGGGGCGGATCGGCGTGCCGTCCTCGCGGGTGAGGCGCACCAGCTTGCCCCCGTTTTCGGCCGGGTCCCAGCCCGTACGGAAGAGGATGCGCTCCTTGGTCGGGTCCTTGATCAGGCCACCGATGAGCGGGGCGGCGGCCACCAGGCCGACCGGCGCGAGGCCGGCCAGTGCGGCCAGGCCGAGCCACTTGCGGCGCTTGATGCCCAGATCGTCCACCATGTACGCCAGCGTCTCGCCGGTCAGCTTGCGCTCTTGCCGGTCGGACGGGCCGTCGTGGCGGTCCTGGATCGCGATCTCTCGCGGCATGAGCTTCTTGCCCCAGCTCAGGATGCCGAAGCCGATGCCGAACAGCGCGATGCCGAGGGTGAGCCCGAGCAGCGGCGTGTAGAGCTTGCTGCTGTTGGCGCCCAGCTCGTACCGCCACGGCCACAAGATGTAGATGAGCATGAAGGCGGTCGCCGCCACACCGGTGATCAGGAAGAGCAGCGCCACCGTGCGGACCGTCCGGCGCTCGGCCTTGGTGCCCGGTATCGGGAACGGGTCCTCGTAGTGAACGATCTCGATGCCGTCCCGCCGCGCGCCCTCGCGGACGATCTCGAACCGCGACAGCCGCGGGTCGTCGATGTCGACCTCGTCCCGGTCGACGTCGTGGCCGTGTGTATCCGTGGTCATGACTTCCCCGCAATCCAGAGGGCCGTGAACACCAGCAGGACGATGCCGACCAGGAAGATCGCGAGACCCTCGGTCACCGGACCGAAGCGGCCAAGGCCCCAACCGCCCGGGTCCCTGTCCTGCTTGAGGGACTCCTGAACGTAGGAGATGATCTCCTTCTTCTGGTCCGGCGTGAGCTGGTTGTCACCGAAGACCGGCATGTTCTGCGGGCCGGTCAGCATGGCGGCGTAGAGCTGTTTGTCGGTGGCCTCGCTGAGCGACGGCGCGTACTTGCCGGACGACAGGGCGCCGCCGCCACCGCCGAAGGCGTGGCACGACGAGCAGTTGATCCGGAAGAGGTTGCCGCCGCGGGCGATCGTCTCCTCGTCGCCCTGCGGCGCGCGCAGGCCGCCCTCGGGGACCTGCGGGCCGCCGCCGAGCTCCTGGATGTACTGGGCCAGCTGGCGGGTCTGGTCGTCATCGAACATCGCGGGCTTGCGCGGCGCCTGCGCCTCTTGCCGCGCCATCGGCATGCGGCCGGTGCTGACCTGGAACTCGACCGCCGCCGCGCCCACGCCGATCAGGCTCGGCCCGCGGTCCGGCACGCCCTGCGCGTTGCGACCGTGGCAGCTGATGCAGCTCTGGTCGAAGAGCGCCTTGCCCTCTTCGGCCGCGGTCGACAACTGCGGCGTGTCGTCGGCCGACAGGCCAGGGGCGAAGACGGCGTACACACCGCCGGCGAGCGTCAGCGCGAGGGTGAGGCGCACCACCGTGCCCAGGCGCCGCCGCACCCGGCCGCGCGGTTGTGACCGCCTGCGGCGCAGCCGCGCCATCAGGCCGCCGGGGGTGTCAGAAGTCATGCCAGATGTCCTTCATAACTATGGGACGAACCAAGCGGGCGGGACGTGACGACCTGTTCACTGCAAGAGGTAGATCATCGAGAACAGCGCGATCCAGACGACGTCGACGAAGTGCCAGTAGTACGAGACGACGATCGCCGAGGTGGCCTGCGCCGGCGTGAACCGGCCCATCGTGGTGCGGGCCATGAAGATGAGGAACGCCACAAGGCCACCGCTCACGTGCAGGCCGTGGAAGCCGGTGGTCAGGTAGAACATCGACCCGTAGCCGTCCTCGTTGATCTTCACGCCCTCGTGCACGAGCGTGCGGTACTCGTTGGCCTGGCCCAGCACGAAGATGAGGCCCAGCACGAACGTGAGGGTGAACCAGCGGCGTAGCGAATGCACGTCGCCCCGCTCCGCGGCGAAGACGCCGAACTGGCAGGTCACCGACGACGCGACAAGGATCAGCGTGAACGTCGTCGCGTACGGCAGGTTGAGGATCTCGGTGTGCTTCTCCCACTGCTCGGGGCAGCCGCGCGGATCGAGAAGTACATCGCGAAGAGCGCCGCGAAGAACATGAGCTCGCTGGAGAGCCACACGATGGTCCCGACGCTGACCATGTTGGGGCGCGTCAGCGAGTGGATCCGGCTCTTGTCAATTGCTGAGGCCGCTGTCACGCGGTCATTATCGCCACCTCGTAGTACGACGTTGCGTCGGGGTCACCTACGACGGCGTGTCGTGGGTCGGTGGCACCCCGCCGACCTGCGTGGCCTAGCCTCGAAGGGTGGTCCCCTTCACCGTTTCGTCCGTCTTCACCGAGGCCAGCGTCGACAGCTGGATCGCGGTGGTGCTGGTGGTGGCGGCCGGTCTGTACCTGTACGGCGTGCACCGCCTGCGGGCCCGCGGCGACCAGTGGCCGCTGTCCCGCACGCTGCTGTTCATCGGTGCCGGGCTCGGCTCGATCGCCGCGGTGACGGTGAGCGGGCTGCACGCGTACGACACGACGCTGGTGTCCGTGCACATGGTGCAGCACATGGTGCTCTCGATGGTCGCGCCGATCTTCCTCGCCCTCGGCGCCCCGATCACCCTCGCGCTGCGCGTGCTGCGCGGTGCGCCCCGCAAGCGGCTGCTGGCGGTGGTGCACAGCCGGTTCGCCCGCGTCATGTCGTTCCCGCTGGTGGCGTACGCGCTCTTCGTGGCCAACCCGTTCGTGCTCTACTTCACCGGCCTGTACCGGCTGACGCTGGAGAACTGGTTCGCCCACGAAGTGGTACACGCGCACTTCATCCTCACCGGCTGTCTGTTCTTCTGGCCGCTGCTCGGCCTCGACCCGCTGCCGGGCCGGTGGCCGTACCCGGGCCGGGCGCTGCTCATGGTGCTGTCTGTGCCGTTCCACACGGTGCTGGGGCTGACCATCATGCAGAGCACCACGCTGCTCGGCGGTGACTGGTACCCGTCGCTCGGCCTCTCCTGGGTCGACCCGTGGAGCGACCAGAAGGTCGCCGGCGGCATCCTGTGGGCCGGTGGCGAGTTCGTATCGGTCACGATGATCGGCGTGCTGCTGCTCCAGTGGTTCAAGCAGTCCGAGCGGGAGGCGCGGCGCATCGACCGCGAGCTGGACCGTCAGGAGGCCGCGGCGGCCGCCGCGGCTGCCCGTACCGCGGCCGAGGGCGCCGCCTGACGGCGGGTACGATCAGGCCGCAGCTACATCGTCTCGTTGGCACTGGTCCTCGTCAGGCGGGCCGGCCAGACGAGGACCAGCGCGGGTAAGAAGTGTGGGAGCGCGATGACCGACCGTACGTACACCGTCCTGCTCTACAGCGACGACCCTCAGGTGCGCGACCGCATGCGGCTCGCGATCGGGCCGCGGCCGGCGGCCGATCTGTCGGTGGAGTTCGTCGAGGCCAGCGACTACGCGGAGTGCGTGCGCCTGGTCGACGACTACGAGATCGACCTGATGGTGCTGGACGGCGAGGCCACCCCCGGCGGCGGCATCGGCATCGCCCGCCAGATCAAGGACGATCGCGAGGACGCGCCGCCGACCTGCGTCGTGATCGCTCGGGCAGCCGATCGCTGGCTCGCGGCGTATGCGGAGGTCGACGCGACCCTGCTGCACCCGCTGGACCCGGTGACCACCGGGCAGACCGTCGCCGGGCTGCTGCGTTCGCACGCCGCCGCCTGACGTTCACTGCGCCCTGCCGTCAGGTGGGGCGAGGGACCTAACCTGGAGGCCTCCGTGGGCGAGCGGACCTGGCCCAACCTGATCTCCGCGCTGCTGCGCGCCGAGGAGCTGTCGACCGCCGACACCGCCTGGGCGATGGGCGAGATCATGAGCGGTTCGGCGACGCCGGTGCAGGTCGCCGGCTTCGCCACGGCGCTACGTGCCAAGGGCGAGACCCCGGCCGAGCTGAATGGCCTGGTGGAGACCGCGCTGGCCAACGCCGCGGTGGTCGACCTGCCCGAGGAGGTACGGGCCGACGCCGTCGACGTCGTCGGCACCGGTGGCGACCGCGCTCACACGGTGAACATCTCCACGATGACCGCGATGGTGGTCGCCGGCGCCGGGGTGCGTGTGGTGAAGCACGGCAACCGCGCCGCCTCCTCCGCATGCGGCGCCGCCGACCTGCTGGAGTTCCTCGGCATTCCACTCGACCTGGGCCCGGAGCAGGTGGTGCGGTGCGTGACCGAGGTCGGGATCGCCTTCTGCTTCGCCGCGCGGTACCACCCCGGGATGCGCCACACCTCGGTGCCGCGGCGCGAGCTGGGCGTCCCCACGATCTTCAACTTCATGGGCCCGCTCACCAACCCGGCCCGCCCGCGTGCCGGCGCCGTGGGCTGCTTCGACACCCGCATGGCCCCCGTGATGGCCCAGGTGTTCGCCCAGCGCGGCGACTCGGTGCTGGTCATGCGGGGCGAGGACGGCCTGGACGAGTTCAGCACGGCCGCGCCCACGCGGGTGTGGGCGGTTCGCGGCGGTACGGTCACGGAGATGGTCCTGGACGCGGCCGACCTGGGCATCGCCCGCTCCGCGCCCGGCGACCTGCGGGGCGGTGACGCCACGTTCAACGCCGACGTCACCCGACGCCTGCTGGCCGGCGAGACCGGCCCGGTCCGCGACGCAGTGCTGGTCAACGCCGCCGCCGCGCTGGCCGCCCACGCCGGCCTGCCGGGCGACCCGCTGGAGGCGATGCGGGGCGCCCTGTCCCGCGCCGCCGAGAGCATCGACACAGGCGCCGCCGCCAAGGCCCTCGACCGCTGGGTAGAGCTAGCCCAGTCCCTCGCCTGACCCACGACGGCGGCGGCTCGGGTAGCCGCGAGTCCGACGCGAAAGAACGCTGCCTCGTCTCCTGCGTGTCGACCGAGCGCTTGGTCGCCGACCACGGCAGCCAAAGAAATCGACTTGAGCTACCGCGATGTCCGCGGTGGTCCGGACCGCTGCTCCCGCAGCCTCACCCTCCGCCGTTCACAACCCAGCCCCGGCCGGCACGGCCGGGGTTGAGGCCGCGGTCCACCCGGCGCACTCGATACGCAGAACCGGCCGCGCCGAGCAAGGCGATGGTCGTGCATGGCTGGCTCTGCCGGAGGGGCAGGGCCTTGATCGGTAGGCGCTCTGGTCGTCCGTGTCGAAAAATTGCCCCTGGAGGGGTAATTTTTCGACACGGACGAAGCGCGACGCGGCGCCGCTTGCGGCGATCAAGGGGAATCCGAAGCCATCGGCTTGATCGGCGTCTCTTGTCTGGGGTTGCGACCCGTCAGCGTGGGTCGAGGGCCTCCGGCCCCCGGCCCCGAAAGATCTCTAGATCTTTCGGGAGGTCGTGCACCGCGATGGGTGAGGCCGCGGGAGCAGCGGTCCGGACCACGACGGACGTCGCGGTAGCTCAAAGCCCTGTCTTGGATCGAGATCTCTAGAGATCTTTAGTGCTCGGCGGTGCGGCGGGTGCCCGTGTAGTACTCGAACAGCAGGCCGCATGTCGCGGCGGTCACCGCGATGAGGCCGGCCGCGATCAGCCAGACCATCCAGAACACAAGCCCCAGCCCAGCCACGGTCGCGGCGAGCGCCAGGCCGAACGGCCAGTAGCTGCCCGGGCTGAAGAAGCCGATCTCGCCCGCGCCCTCGGAGATCTCGGCGTCCGGCCGGTCCTCCGGGCGCGGGTCGATGCGGCGGGAGACGAACCAGAAGAAGCCGCCGCACATCGTGGTGAGCAGGCCGGAGAGCAGCAGCGCGATCGTGCCAACCCAGTCGAGGTTCATGTCGTACCAGGTCCACCACGCGTACACCGCGCAGGCGATGAACAGGAACACCGACACGATGCCGAAGATCTTGTACTCGGTCTTCATCGCGCAGTCCTCATTCTCCGCCGGACGGGTTGAAATTCGACGCGGTGCGCTTGGTGTCGAACGGCTCGGTCTTCGTCGCCAACGGCTCCTCGCCAATCGACTGGAGCGCCTCCTGCGTCGTGGCGCCGTCCCGCTTGGCCTGGAGGAACCGCTGGTACTTGTCCGGCGACACCGCGCGCAGCTCGAAGTTCATCATCGAGTGGTACGTGCCGCACAGCTCCGCGCACCGCCCGACATACGCACCCTCTTGGTCGATGCTCTCGACCTCGAAGACGTTGCGGACGTTGCCGGGGAAGACGTCGCGCTTGAAGAGCAGCTCGGGCACCCAGAAGGAGTGGATGACGTCCTTGCTGGTCTCCTCGAAGCGGATGCGCTCTCCGGTGGGGAGCACCAGCACCGGGATCACGTCGCTCGAGCCGAGCGTGGAAGCCACAGTGTTGGCGTGCTCACCCTCGCCGTCGCGGTAGTTGAACTGCCAGTTCCACTTGAACGCGACAACCTCGACGGTGACCTTCGGCTCGGCCTTGGTCTCGTCGACGTTCGTCTGCACGACCGCGGTGTAGTAGAAGAGCACGCACACGACCAGGATCGGAGCGATCGTGTAGAGGAACTCCATCGGCATGTTGTAGCGCGTCTGCACCGGCAGCTCGTCGCCCCGCTTGCGGTAGCGGATCACGCACCAGAAGATCAGGCCCCACACCAGGACACCGACGGCGAGAGCGGCGATGACCGAGCCAATCCACAGGTCATACATGCGGTTGGCCTGCGGCGTGACGCCACCCTCCGGCCAGCCGAAGCCAGCGAACGTCGAACCGACGTCACAGCCGCCGAGCAGGAACACCAGTGCCAGAGCGCCGGCGCCGAGCCCGGCAAGCCGGCCAGCCCGACCCGTCCGGCCGTGCGCACCCCTTGCGATCACCTGGTCCTGCCTCCCTAGCAGTGCCTTAGCGAGCACCCGGCACATTACTCGACCATGCATCTACTACACGTCGTGGGGGTGGGTAGCGTGGCTTCCGTGCAGGCCTTCTTCGACGCTGCCGCGGGCGCGCCCCTCCACCCGGTCGCACGCCAGGCGCTGCTCGCCGCCCTCGACGACGGCTGGGCCGACCCGGGAAAGCTCTACACGCGGGCCCGCCGGGCACGCCAGCTCCTCGACGCGGCGCGGGCCGCGACCGCCGAGATTCTGCGGGTACGGCCGGACGAGATCGCCTTCACCCCAAGTGGTACAGCCGCGGCGCGGTTGGCCATCGAGGGCACCCGGCGCGGGCGAGCGAGGGTGGGTCCGACCCTTGTGCACTCGGCGATCGAGCACTCCTCCGTGCTGTACGAGGCCGGCGAGGACGCGGTGAGCGTGCCCGTGGACCGGCTCGGCCGGCTCGACCTCGACGCCTGGCGCGCGGCGGTGAGCCGGGCGGCATCGCCCTCGCCGCGCTGATCAGCGCCAGCCACGAGGTGGGCACGATCCAGCCGGTGGCCGAGGCCGCCGAGGCGTGCGCGGCCCACGGGTACCCCTCTATGTGGACGCCTCCCAGTCGGTGGGGCACGTACCCGTACCCGATGGGTGGTCGCTGCTCACCGCGAGCGCCCGCAAGTGGGGCGGCCCGGCGGGCGTGGGGCTTCTTGTCGTGCGCAAGGGGACGCGGTGGGTCTCGCCGTACCCGGATGATGGCGGCCGGGACACGGGCCGCGACCTGCCCGCGATCGTCGCGGCCGCGGCGGCCCTGCGCGCCGTGACCGCCGAGCAGGAAGCCGAGGCGGCACGCCTGGCGCCGCTGGTCGACCGCATCCGGGCCGTGGTGGCCGCGACCGTGCCAGATGTCGAGGTGGTGGGTGACCCGGAGGCGCGGCTGCCGCACCTGGTCACGTTCTCCTGCCTGTACGTGGACGGTGAGGCGCTGCTGCACGCGCTGGACCGGCACGGGTTCGCGGTCTCGTCGGGCTCGTCGTGCACGTCGTCCACGCTGCGCCCGAGTCACGTCCTGGAGGCGATGGGAGTCCTGTCGCACGGAAACGTACGGGTCTCGCTGCACCGCCAGACGACGGAGGCCGAGGTGGACCGCTTCCTGGCTGAGCTGCCCGGCATCGTGGCCGACCTGCGCGCCGAGGCCGGAGTGGTCGGGCTGTGACGGAGCACGTGCTCGACTGCCTGGGCCAGCGGTGCCCGCTCCCGGTGATCGCGCTGGCCCGCCGCCTGCCCGAGGTCGAGGTGGGCGCGGTGGTACGCGTCCTCGCCGACGACCCGGCCGCGGCCAACGACATACCGGCCTGGTGCCGGATGCGCGGCCAGGAGTACCTGGGCGCGACGACCGTCGACGGCTCACCCGCCTTCGACGTGCGCCGCGCCCACTAGCGATCACGCTCAGGGCAGGTGCGGGCGGACCTCCTCGGCCGCCTCGTCGCCGTACGCCACCGCGAGGCGCTTGAGGAACGCGTCCGGCTTGATCTCGTACTCCTGGGGGCCGACGGTCTCCAGCACCAGCGCGGCGACCAGCGAGCCGACCTGGGCGGAGCGCTCCAGGCCCAGGCCCCACGAGCGGGCGGAGAAGAAGCCGGCGCGGAACCCGTCGCCGACGCCGGTCGGGTCCTCGGTGCGCACGTCCGGCACGACCGGCACGTGGATGCGCTCGATGTCGCGGCCGGTGATCTCGGCGCCGTCCTTGCCGAGCGTGGTGACCCGGATGCCGACCATGTCGAGCATCTGCTCGCTGGAGAGGCCGGTCTTGTTTTCCAGCAGCGACTTCTCGTAGTCGTTGGTGAGCAGGTAGGCGGCGCCGTCGATCAGCTTGGTCAGGTCGCTGCCGTCCATCCGGGCCATCTGCTGCGAGACGTCCGCGACGAACGGGTAGCCGCGCTCCCGGCACTCCTGCGAGTGGCGCATCATCGCGTCCGGGTCGTTCGGGCTGACCAGCACGAGGTCGAGGCCGCCCACGCGGTCGGCGACCGGGGCGAGCTCGATGTTGCGGGCCTCGCTCATCGCGCCGGCGTAGAACGACGCGATCTGGCACAGGTCGTTGTCGGTCGTGCAGACGAAGCGGGCGGTGTGAGCCACCTCACTGACGTGGACCGACTCGCAGTCGACGCCGTGCCGCTCCAACCACGAGCGATAGTCGGCGAAGTCGGCACCGACGGCTCCAAGCAGCACCGGGTGGAGGCCGAGCTGGGCCATGCCGAACGCGATGTTGGCAGCGATGCCACCACGACGCACGACCAGGTCGTCGACCAGGAACGACAGCGAGATCTTGTGCAACTGGTCAGCGATGAGCTGTTCGGCGAACCGGCCGGGGAAGTGCATCAGGTGGTCGGTGGCGATCGAGCCGGTAACGGCGATCTTCATAGCGCCCTCACGATCGGGTACGGGGTCGTGCAGTGCGCGGACAGCGTACCCACACCCGTATCCGTGCAGTTAGTCGTCCGATTGCTCGGTGGTAGGCCGCCGGACATTGCGCCGACACGCAACGGGGCCACCGGCGAACCGGTGGCCCCGTAAACGCAACGTGAGGGTCGGACGGTGACCTAGTGGAACGAGTCGCCGCACGCGCAGGAGCCCTGCGCGTTGGGGTTGTCGATCGTGAAGCCCTGGGCGTCGATCCGGTCGGCGAAGTCGATGGTCGCGCCGGACAGGTAAGGCGCGCTCATCCGGTCGACAACGACCTCGACACCGCCGAAGTCGCTGATCACGTCACCGTCGAGCGAACGCTCGTCGAAGAAGAGCTGGTAGCGCAGGCCCGAACAGCCGCCCGGCTGCACAGCGACCCGCAGCCGCAGGTCGTCGCGGCCTTCCTGCTCGATCAGGGCCTTGACCTTCTGCGCCGCGACGTCGCTGAGGACAACGGTGGTCGGGGCCTTGGCCTCGGTCGACTCGGCCTGCGTCGGAGTGGTCACTTGGATGTCTCCCTGTGCCGGTGCGGATAGTTCGTACTTATCAGGCAACGCTAGCCCGCTGGCCGGCGATTCCCAATGGGCTGCCCTTTGAGTCTAGGTGAGTTTCACCCCTGAGATCAGGGTCACCCAGAACCTCGCTGAGGACGGCACGCTGCGTGGGTCGGGCGGCCTCCTGCCGGTGCCGGCCCGCCTCGGTCAGCGCGACGAAGACCCCTCGCCGGTCCTGCTCGCACAGGGCCCGGCAGACCAGACCGTCGCGCTCGAGCCGGGCGACTGCCCGGGAAAGCGCACTCTGGCTGAGATGGACCTGCTCGCCGAGCTCCTGCATGCGGAGCTTGGCCTCTGCCGCGCCGGCCAACCGGTCGATCACCTCGAACTCGCTCATGCCCAGCCCGTGCCGCTCCTGAAGCTCGCGCTCCAGCGCACAGGAGGCGTCGTGGTAGCGCTGTGCGAGCGCGCGCCACGTCTCGACGACGCCGGGTTCCTCGGACACGCCGAAACTTTATCAGATGTGTGCTACCACATAATTTGCTTGTGCATTAGATGCACGCGCACGTAGTTTCCGGCCCATGGCTTCTACCGCAACGACCCCTGTCCCCGATTCGGCGGCCGCCGAGCTACCGGCGCAGCAGATGCGCTGGACTCCCCGGCTCTGGGGACGCTCCTCGTGCTCTGCGGCGCGCTCTTCCTCGACGGCCTCGACGTCTCGATGGTCGGCGTGGCCCTCCCGTCCATCCAGGCCGACCTCGGCCTCTCGAACTCCACCCTCCAGTGGGTGGTCAGCGGCTACGTGCTCGGCTACGGCGGACTCCTGCTCCTCGGCGGCCGCACCGCCGACCTCCTCGGCCGCCGCCGGGTATTCCTCTGGTCGATCGCGATCTTCGCGGTCGCCTCGCTCCTCGGCGGCCTCGTGAACGACCCCGCGCTCCTCGTCGGCACCCGCTTCGTCAAGGGCGTCGCGGCCGCCTTCACCGCGCCCGCCGGACTCTCGATCATCACGACCACCTTTCATGAAGGTCCCGCCCGCAACCGGGCGCTGAGCTTCTTCACCGCCTGCGGTGCGAGCGGCTTTTCAATGGGCCTGATCTTCGGCGGGCTGATGACCGAGGTGGGCTGGCGGTGGACCTTCCTCCTGCCGGTGCCGATCGCGCTCGCCGTGCTCGTCGCCGGGATCCGGCTCATCCCGTCGGACGTGCAGGAGAACATTCAAAAGCGGGGGTATGACATCGCCGGCGCGGCGACGGTCACCGGCGCGCTGCTCCTGCTCGTGTACGCCGTCGTGGAAGCGCCGGCGGCCGGCTGGCTCTCGGCCCGCACGCTCGGCTCGTATGCGCTGGTCGTGGCGCTACTGGCCGCGTTCGTGGCGATCGAACGGCGGGTCGCCCACCCGCTTGTGCGACTGGGCATCCTGCGCAACCGCCGGCTGGTCGGCGCCAACCTCGCCGCGCTGACCGTGACCGGCTCGTACTTCGGCTTCCAGTTCCTCGGCACCCAGTACGCCCAGGTGGTGCTGGGCTGGTCACCGTTGACGATGGCGCTGGCGTTCCTGCCCGGCGGGTTGATCGTGGCGTTCGGAGGGCCACGAACGGCCCGGCTGATAAACCGCTTCGGCACCGGACCGCTCGTGGTGGCCGGCCTGGCGTCGTTCATCACCGGGTACCTGCTGTTCCTGCGCATCGAGGGCGAGCCGCGGTACCTGGCTGTGATCCTGCCCACGATGCTGCTGCTGGGCCTCGGTTTCGCGTTCGCCTATCCCGCGCTCAACATCCAGGCGACCGCCGGTGTCGGAGATGACGAGCAGGGACTGGCGTCCGGTCTGGTGCAGGCGTCGTTCCAGATCGGGGGCGCGATCGTGCTGGCCGGGGTCAGCGCGATGATCGCCACCGCCCACCCGACCCCCGGCGCGGTACCGGACTCGTACTACCCCGCGATCTGGTTCGTCACCGGCGCCGCCGTGTTCGGCCTGGTGGTCGCGCTGCTCGGCGTCCGCCGGTCGCGCGCCTGACCGCGTTTCCCTGGGCGCCGGTGGCGGTTCGCCGCCGGCGCCCTCAGCGGCTCCACTGGCGGGCCAGGCGGGTGGCGATCTCGCGCAGGCCGTCGGCCGGGCGGGCCATTGCCTCTTCTTTGCTGCCGAAGTGCTCGGTCAGCGACCACGACTCGGTCACGCCGGCGGCGGCGGCCTCGCGGCGGCCGGCACTCACCTGACCGGCCACCACCAGGCACGGCAGGCCGCGATCGCGGGCGGTACCGGCCACGCCGGCCACCACCTTGCCGCGCAGCGACTGGAAGTCGAACGAGCCCTCGCCCGTGATCACCACGTCGGCGGCGTCGAACGCGGCGTCCAGGCCGATCAGGCGGTTGACCAGCGCGATACCCGACTCGCACCGGCCGCCCAGCGCCAGGATCGCGGCGCCCAGGCCGCCCGCGGCACCGGCGCCCGGCACGTTCGCCACGGCGGACGGGCAGGTGGGGAGTGCCTCGAGCACCCCAGCCCACCGTTCCAGGGCGGAGTCGAGCAGCATGATGTCCTCGCGGGTCGCGCCCTTCTGCGGGCCGTACACGTTCGAGGCTCCGTGCAGCCCGGTCAGCGGGTTGTCCACATCCGTCGCGGCGACCAGCTCCACGTCGCGCAGCCTCGGCGTGTCGCCCAGCCCAGCGACCGCGACAAGCGCCGCACCGCCGTACGGCAGCGCGTACCCGGATTCGTCCACCGGCGGCGCGCCCAGCGCGGCGAGCATGCCGGCGCCGCCGTCGTTCGTCGCGGAACCGCCCAGCCCGACCACGACGGTGCGGGCGCCGTTCTCGACCGCGTGCGCGATCAGAGTCCCCAGGCCGTACGAGGTAGCCCGCCGGACATCGCGCTCGGCGGGGTCGACAAGGTGCAGGCCGCACGCCTGCGCGCTCTCCACGTACGCGGTGTCGCCCACCACCAGCACCGATCCGGCCGCCGGGCGGCCCAGCGGGTCGACCGTCTCCACCGGCACCACGCGGCCGGGCAGGGCCTCGGCGAGGACATCGACGAAGCCGGGACCGCCGTCCGACAGCGGCCGCGCCACCATCTCGTCGGCTGGGGCGGCCTCGCGCCAGCCCTCGGCGACCGCGGCGGCCACCTCGGTCGCGGACAGGGTACCGGCGAACTTGTCCGGGCAGATGAGTACACGCATGATTCCGCAGTGTGGCAGGACACAGCGTCGGGCCCGCGCTCGGGCGCATGATTAAGGACGTGACTTCCACGTGGATCGAGCCGTCGAGCACCGGTGCCGCCCTGTTGCTGCTGGGCCGGGGCAGTGACCCATCCGCCGAGAAGGGTGTGGAGTGTCCCGGCGAGCTGCCCTCGCCGAGCGACCCCACGCTTGTCGAGCGTGCCCAGCGGGCAAAGGCCGCGCTCGGCGACCGCCTGTTCGTACTGGGACACCACTACCAGCGCGACGAGGTGATCCAGTTCGCCGACGTGACCGGCGACTCCTTCAAGCTCGCGCGCGAGGCGGCGGCCCGGCCGGAGGCGGAGTTCATCGTCTTCTGCGGCGTGCACTTCATGGCCGAGAGCGCCGACATCCTCACCTCCGACACGCAGAAGGTGGTGCTCCCCGACCTCGGCGCCGGCTGCTCGATGGCCGACATGGCCGCGCTCCCCCAGGTGGAGACCGCGTGGGAGCTGCTGGAGGACCTCGGGATCGCGGAGTCGACGATCCCGGTCACGTACATGAACTCCTCGGCCGACATCAAGGGCTTCGTCGGCCGCAACAAGGGTGTGGTCTGCACCTCGTCCAACGCGAAGCGGGCGCTGACCTGGGCGTTCGAGCGGGGTGAGAAGGTTCTCTTCCTCCCCGACCAGCACCTGGGGCGCAATACCGCGGTCCTCGAGATGGGCTTCGACCTCGACGACTGCGTCCTCTACAACCCGCACAAGCCCAATGGCGGCCTCACGCCGGAGCAGCTGCGCGACGCCAAGATGATCCTGTGGCGGGGACACTGCTCGGTGCACGGGCGCTTCACGCTCGAGTGCGTGGAAGAGGTCCGCGAGCGGGTGCCGGGCGTCAACGTGCTGGTCCACCCCGAGTGCCGCCACGAGGTGGTCACGGCCGCCGACTACGTCGGCTCGACCGAGTACATCATCAAGGCCATCGACGCCGCGCCGGCCGGCTCGGCGTGGGCGGTGGGGACGGAGCTCAATCTGGTACGGCGTCTCGCCAACGCCCACCCGGACAAGCAGATCATGTTCCTGGACCGGAATGTCTGCTACTGCTCCACCATGAACCGCATCGACCTGCCGCACCTCGTGTGGGCGCTGGAGGAGCTGGCCGCCGGGCGGCTGGTCAACCAGATCACGGTGGACGCCGACACGGCACGCAACGCGCGTGTCGCGCTTGACCAGATGCTCGCCCTGCCGTAACGCTGTGTAGCTCGACGCTTACGGTCTCCCCGTTTCGTGCCACCTCATGCGGTGTGCACCCCGCCCGATAGGTCACGGAGCGCTATGCTCCTGGCGCGGCAATCGGGGGCAGAGTGCCGCACTAGGGGCCATCTGGTGGAGGTTGTGCGTTGACCGTCAATGACGTCCTGACCGTGCACGGCGGCACTCCGCTGCATGGGCGGATCCGAGTCCGCGGTGCCAAGAACCTCGTCTCCAAGGCGATGGTGGCGGCACTGCTGGGCGACGCGCCGAGCCGGCTGTACGACGTGCCGCGCATCCGCGACGTCGAGGTCGTGCGAGGCCTGCTGGAGCTGCACGGCGTCCGGGTCAGCGACGGTGCCGAGGACGGCGAGTTGGTCCTCGACCCGGCCAACGTGGAGAGCGCCACGACCGACGAGATCAACGTGCACGCCGGTTCGAGCCGCATCCCGATCCTCTTCTGCGGGCCGCTGCTGCACCGCCTGGGCCACGCGTTCATCCCGGACCTCGGCGGCTGCCACATCGGGCCGCGGCCGATCGACTTCCACATCCAGGCGCTGCGCCAGTTCGGCGCGGTCGTGGACAAGGCGCCCGAGGGCATGCACCTCACCGCGCCGACCGGGCTGCACGGCACCAAGCTGGAGCTGCCGTTCCCGAGCGTGGGCGCCACCGAGCAGGTGCTGCTGACCGCGGTCCTGGCCGAGGGTGTGACCGAGCTGCGCAATGCGGCCGTCGAGCCGGAGATCATCGACCTCATCTGCGTCCTCCAGAAGATGGGCGCGATCATCAAAGTGCACACCGACCGGGTCATCGAAATCCAGGGCGTGCCCCGCCTCGGCGGGTACACCCACCGCCCGATCCCGGACCGCATCGAGGCGGCCAGCTGGGCCGCGGCGGCGCTGGCCACCGGCGGCGACATCGAGGTGTACGGCGCCGAGCAGGTCGACATGATGACCTTCCTCAACGTCTTCCGCTCGGTCGGCGGGGCGTACGAGGTCACCGACATGCGCCCGCCGCGCGAGGGCAGCGCCGGCACGGAGGGCAAGATCCGCTTCTGGCACCCGGGCGGCGAGCTCCAGGCCGTGGCACTGGAGACCGACGTGCACCCCGGCTTCATGACCGACTGGCAGCAGCCGCTGGTCGTCGCGCTCACCCAGGCGCGCGGGCTGTCGATCGTGCACGAGACCGTGTACGAGCAGCGGCTCGGCTACACCGAGGCGCTCAACTCGATGGGCGCCACGATCCAGGTGTACCGCGACTGCCTGGGGGGCACCCCGTGCCGCTTCGGCCGGCGCGACTTCAAGCACTCCGCGGTGATCGCCGGGCCGAGCAAGCTGCACGCCGCCGACCTGGTCATCCCCGACCTGCGGGCCGGCTTCAGCCACCTGATCGCGGCGCTGGCGGCCGAGGGCACCTCCCGGGTGTACGGCGTCGACCTGATCAACCGGGGCTACGAAGACTTCGAAGCGAAGCTGGCCGCCCTGGGCGCGCACGCCGAGCGCGCCTGATCCCGGTACCCTCGTGAGCGTGCCGTCACTGTTCCGCCGCAAGCCCGCCGACGTCGTCGAGGACGAGTCGCCGGACGAGGTGATCTCGTCCGGCGAGGAGACCGAGCCCTCGCGCCCGAGGGGGTATACGCCGAGCAAGAAAGAGCTCGGCGTCGAGACCCCCAAGCGCGTCAGCTCCAACCGCCGCCGCGCGGCCGAGCCGGCCCCGGCCAACCGCCGCGAGGCGTATCGGCGGATGCGCGAAAAGCAGCGGGAGGACCGGGCCGAGGCCGCGGCCGGCATGCGGGCCGGTGACGAGCGTTACCTGCTCGCCCGCGACCGCGGCCCGGAGCGGCTGTTGGTGCGCAATATTGTCGACTCACGGCGCACGGTGGGCACGTGGTTCTTCGGCGGCGCGCTGATCGTGCTGATCGGCTCGTCAGCCGCGATGCCGCCTGCCGTGCGCCTGGTCTCCAACCTGCTGTGGGCGGCCTTGGCGCTCGGCGTGGTGGTCGACTCCGTGCTGATCTCGCGCAAGGTCAAGCGCCTGGTCAGGGAGCGCTTCCCGAAGACGACCCAGCGGATGGGCTCGCTGTACCTCTACGCGATCACCCGCTCGATCACCTTCCGCCGGATGCGCACGCCGAAGCCCAAGGTGCAGATCGGCGACGCGGTCTAGACCGTGGCGTTCGCCGGCTTTCCAGCCGAGGCCTTCGCGTTCTACGAGGGGCTCGAGGCGGACAACTCGAAGACGTACTGGACCGCGCACAAAGAGGTGTACGACACCTGCGTGCGCGGTCCGATGGACGCGCTGGCGGCGGAGCTGGCGCCCGTGGTGCGGGCCGAGCCAAAGGTCTTCCGCCCGCACCGGGACGTGCGCTTCTCCAAGGACAAGTCGCCCTACAAGACCCATCAGGGGGCGTTCTTCGAGGTGGCCAGCGGCGTCGGCTACTACCTGCACGTCGACGCCGAGGGCCTGTTTACGGCGGCCGGGTTTTACGCGCACACGCGCGACCAGACGGCACGCTTTCGGGCCGCTGTTGACGCGCCCGGCACCGGCGTCGAGCTGGAGAAGATCGTGCGGACGCTGACCCGCCAGGGCTTCGAGCCCGCCGGCGACCGGGTGAAGACGCGGCCGCGCGGCTGCCCGCCCGACCACCCGCGCCTTGAGCTGATGCGGCACGAGGCCCTGACCGCCGGACGCCGCCATGCCGCGGGTCCGGAGCTGGAGGGGCGCGCCTCCTTCGACCTCGTACGCGCCGACTGGCGGCGCCTGCGCCCGCTCGTCGACTGGGTGGAGACAAACGTCGGCCCGTTCGAGATGGAGTAGCGGGGCTCGCCCTCTGGGCTCGGCACAGCCCGGCGAGGATCGCGCAGCCGGCCCTGGCGCGGTCCGCGCCAGCCGTCTGCTCGGGCGGCCAGCCGCGCGCTCCGCTCCCGCTGCGGGCGCTGCGGGCCGGCCGCCCGATGCTTGGGTAACTCCCGGCCAACCCGCGACCGTGGAGAAGCGCCAGGTGTTGGCGGCCAGTGCCTGGGCGAGCGCGGAGGCGGCCACCCAGTGCCGGGTCCGAGCCGCCGGCTGGCCAGGCCGGAGCGCGGCCCGCCAGTGGTGCCCGGCCCGCACCGCGCGGGGCAGGCGCGCGTAGACGACCTGGCGAACGGCCGGGTCGGCGAACGCGTACCCAGCACCGGGCCGCGGCACCAGCAGGTCGCCAAGCCGGGCGAACGCCGCCCGCACCGCGACCGGCTCCCCGTCCAGCAGTGCCGCGACCGCCTCCGCGGAAATCGGGTCGTCGAGGGTCGCGGCGGCTCCGAGCACCGCGGCGTCCCGCTCGTCCAGCCGGCCTAGGCGGGCGGAGGCGATACCGCGCACGCGCGGGGCAGCGGCGGCTCACCCTGCTCCGGCCAGCCGTCCACGGCGACCGCGCGCGCGTACTCAGCGGCGTAGCCGGGAATGCCGCCGCACAGCGGGACGAGGCGCCCGGCCAGGTGCCGGGGCGAGCGAGACCGGTCGAGGAGGTGCCGCAGCAGTTGTTCGGTGTCGGCCTGCCCCAGCGGCCCGAGCACGACAGCCGGCGCCGCCGAAGGGGCGCGGTCTGTGGCCACGACGGCAAGTGGCAGGGGCCGAGCCGTCCGGGAAGCTCGGCCACGAACGCCCGGGTCGCCGGGTCGGCCAGGTGCATGTCGTCGAGGAGCAGCGCCAGCGGGGCGCGGGCCGCGCCACCCCGGAAGACCGCCAGCAACGCCGCCTCGACGGCCGGGTCACGCCCCACGGACGCCGCGGTTGCGGGCAGCGCGGACGCTGTGGGAGCAACCAGCCGGGAGAGTCCGTCCAGGACGGACGCCAGCTCGCCGGACGCCACAAGGTCGCCGGCCCACGCGCGGAGGCGGCTGCGCACGGCGGCCGGGCCGCTCGACTCCGCCAGTCTGGCCTGGCGGCGGACCAGGTCGGCCAGCGGCGAATACCGGCCGCCGCATGGCGTGCCGTAGCCCACCCACCACCGCGCGCCGGCCGTCGCGAGCGCCTCGCGGGCCAGCCGGGACTTGCCGACCCCGGCGGGGCCGGTCACCCAGACGAGCGCGGGCACCCGCTCGCCGAAGGCCCGCGCCACCCGATCGACCACAGTGGACAAATCGGCGTCGCGGCCGACGAGTGGGACGGAACGGTCGGGCGCGGCCGGCGATACCGGGGCGAGGGCCCGCCACACGTCGACGGGCGCGGGCTTGCCTGCCGGGGTGATCGCGGGAAGCGGCGCGTAGTGCACCCACGGCCCGGTGGCGCCCCGCGTCGCGGCGGTGACCACGACCGTGCCCGGCGCCGCGTGGGTCTGCACCCGGGCCGCGGTGTTGACGACGTCGCCGCAGACCAGTGCCTGTCCCCCGTCGCGCACGGCGGCGAGGTCGACGACGACCTCGCCGGTGGCCACCCCGACCCGGGCCCGCAGCGCCGTGCCGTCGGGCCAGGTGAGACCGGCGAGCTCGCGCTGCACGTGCAGACCGGCGAGCACCGCCCGGAACGCGTCGTACTCATCGGAGTCGGGCGCGCCGAAGACGGCGAGCACCGCGTCGCCGATGTACTTCTCCACCACGCCCCGCCAGCGACGGATGGCGCGGGTGACGCGGCTGAAGTACTCCCGCTGGAGGGCGCGCACGTCCTCCGGATCGAGGCGGTCGGCGCGGCGGGTGAAGCCGACCAGATCCACGAAGAGAACGCTGACCCAGCGCCGCTCATCCCGGCCGGCCGGCGCATCGGCCGGCGAGAGGCGGAAAGCCGGGGAGCGGTCGCCACGGGACCACGTCATGGCAATCATGATTGGCCCGGAGCTGTCCCGAATCGAAGGTACCCATGTCCCGAAGCCCGTGGCCGGACGGCGCCAATAAGTCGTCGTATCAGAAGTGGCGGTAGTGCCTCCCCCGTGGGGAGGCCTAGCCTTCGATGCCGGCGTCGCGGGCTCGGAGGGCGGCTTGGACGCGGCTGTCCACGCCCAGCTTTTCGAAGACCCCGGTGAGGTAGTTGCGCACGGTCTTTTCATTGAGACGCAGGCCGCGGCCGATCTCCGCGTTGGTGGCGCCGCGGACCAGGCCGGCGAGGATCTTGCGCTCCTGCGGGGTCAGCTTGTCGAACGGCGGCGGCAGCTGGGTGGGGGTGCCCTGAAGCGTGGTCAGCACCTCAGGCCCCACCTTCGGGCCGAGCACCACGCCACCGTCGGCCACGGTGCGGAGCGCGTCGACGATCGTGTCGGGCTCGGTGTCCTTGAGCACGTATCCCCTGGCACCCGCCTTCAGCGCCCGCGCCACCTTGTCCTTGTCGTCGTAGAGCGTGACGATCAGCACCCGGACGCCCGGGCAGAGGGTCACGATGCGCCGGGTCGCCTCGATACCGTCGCCGTCCGGCAGGTTGATATCCATGGCGACGACCTGAGCCTGGTGGCTGACCGCCTCGCGGACGGCCTCCTCCACAGTGGACGCTTCGGCCACGCTGCCCACCCAGTCCTCGTGTTCGAGCATCGCCCGGAGCCCGCGCCGCACGACAGGGTGGTCGTCGACGATCAGCACCCGGCAACGCGGCAGCACGTTTCACCTCGGCGGCAAGGACGGCAGTGGCCGTCCGCATGTTATCGCCGGGAAAGCCGGAATGCGTACCCTCAAACGGGAGAATCGGCATCTCTCCGGGCGCGTCGCCCAATCGGGATCGGGAGCTGCACCCGGACAGCCGTGCCGCGCGCGTCGCCGGGTGTGACCACGCACTCACCGCCCAGCTCAGCGGCCCGCTCCCGCATGGACTCCAGGCCCACACCGATGTTCCCGTTGCCGCCGGACATGATACCGATGCCGTCGTCGATCACGTCGATGCTCAGCGCACGGTCGGCGTCGATGGTGATGCGACAGCTCTCCGCTTTGGCATGCTTTACGACATTGGTCAGGGCCTCGCTGACGATGCGGTACGCCGCCACCTCGATCGCCGCCGGCAGGCCGTCGAGATGCGCGGCCACGTGCAGGTCCACGCTGAGCGAGGCGCTGTGGAAGCGCTGGCACTGGGCGCGCAGCGCGGCCTCCAGCCCCCGGTCCAGCTCGGCCGGGCGGTGCAGGTGGTCCAGCAGCTGCCGCACCTCGGATCGGCACGTCTGGAGGTCGGAATTCATGTCCTCGAGGATCCGGCTCACCCGGTCCGGCTCGCTCGCCGCCTTCCGGGCCGCCCGCACCTGCATACCGATACCGGTCAGCGCGGGCCCCACGCCGTCGTGCAGGTCGCGACGCAGCCGCTTGCGCTCCTCCTCGCGTGCGGTGATCAGCCGCTCGCGGGAATCCTGAAGGTCACGGATGAGCCGGGTGGCCTCGGTCACCGCCGCGAAGTACTGCGCCACGTCGCCGAGCAGTCGCCGCTCCCGCTGGCTGAACCTGTCGCCCACGCCCCGGGTCGCGACAAGCAGCTGGCCGAGCGTCTCGCCGCGCGCGACCATGTCGAACTCCTCCAGGTACGTACCGGTGCGCCCGTGCTCGGCGACCAGCCGCGGCCCGTCCGGCGTGGCCACCCGCACCGCCACGTACGGGACCCGGAGCGAACCCGCGATCGCACTGCTGAGCAGCGGCAGCATCGCGTCCGGGTCGGTGGTCTTCCCGTGCAGGTCGGCGAGGTCGATGATCACCTTGTACGGGTCGTCGCGCTGGCCATACAGCAGGCGGTCGACGATGCGCTGCACCCGCCGGCGGACCGGCTCGAAGGTAACCGCGATCATGCCGGTCGCGACCAGCGAGGCGTTCGATGTACTGCCGTGCATGACCAGGTCGCGCAGGATCGCCACGATCGCCACGAACCCGCCGATCAGCAGCAGGCTCATCACCAGCCACACGACCGAACGGTTGATCACGCGGTCGAGGTCGTACAGCCGGTAGCGCAGCACGGCCACGGTCATCGCCAGCGGCACGACGGCCGCGGCCAGCGCCCACGACCCGGCCAGGCCGAAGCCCTCCAACACGAGCGCGACCGGGAAGAGCACGGCGGCGGGCAACAGGCAGGCCAGCTGCTGGCGGGTCTCACCGACGGACCGGCGCCACCGCACGACCAGCGAGGCCACGACGCCGACCAGGCCGGCGCCCACCGCGAGCACCGCCACCTTCGCCACCTGGTCGAGCACCTGCGCCCGGCCGGTGAGCGTGGTGCCCGCACTGGTGACCAGGTCGCGCGGGTGGTCGAGCGCGGCCACCGCGAGCGCCACCGCCACGACGGCCGTGGCACCCGCGATCCCGATCGCCAACACCCGCCAGCGCGGCGAGGGCAGCCGGCCGTCCGGGAAGTACAGCAGGGCGAGCACGAGAAGCCCCAGCGGCGGCCAGCCGGACCACTGGCTGAACCACGCGAACGGCAGCCAGCCCGCCCAGCTCGCCGCCACAAGTGACGCGCAGGCGACGGCGCCTGCCGCGAACATGAGCCGACCAACCGGGTGCCGCGGGACGCCGGCGAGGACCAGCGCGCCCAGCGGTGCGAACACCGCCAGGCCCGCCGTCAGCACCAGCGCCCGCAGCCCGATCGCACGGTCGTCGAGCAACTGTCCAATGAGCACAAGCAGCACGACTGCCATCCCGGCGGCCACGGCGGCAGCCCGCCGGGGCTTTCGTCGCGCGCCGGGAATGCCACCCATCACGCCTCCAACCGAACGCCGATCACCACCGCACGCGGGCGCTGCCAGACAGGCCCCTTACGGTCAGTGCGCCCAGAAGTTGTGCCACCAGCTGCCGTCGTGCCGCGGCTGGCGTCCGGCGTTAGCGTACGAGTGGGAGAAGATCGGTTCGAGTAGGACGTAGCAATCTGGCAGGCTCCGACCCTCCAGGACCGCGAGGTTGCTCAACGCCTCGTCCCTGGTCACCTTTGGCTGGTGCTTGGCGATGCGGGCGTCGACGCTGCTGGCCAGGTTGGCCCGGGTGGTGTAGAGCCGCTGCTGGACGCCCGCCGTGTCCGGCGGGTTGCCCGAGTCCTTGAAACCGGTCAGCGCCCCCGTGTCGCTGAGCACCGGCACAATCTTGCGGCCCTGCACGTCGAAGAACTCGACCGACTTGAGCTGGTCCGGCTTGATCTCCCGGGCGTCCAGAAGGCTCTGCACATCCCGATAGACGTGAACCATCGCGTTGTTGGTACCGACCACGAAGATTGGTCCCCCGCTAGCCTGCTTCGGACTTGTCATCGCGCGCTCCTCCCGATCGGTGAGAACCGTCCATTGGAGACTCGCCCGCAACTAGTCCCGGCGGCGCCCGACAGATGTCCCGCAACTTCCGGGACCCGCGCCCCCTTCCCCGTTGATCAGGGACTTGGTGGAGCGACGCGCCGCAGGACAAGCCCACCAAGTCCCTGATCAACGGCGAGGGGGTGGGGTTAGGGGACGCCGGCTAGGCGGAGCAGTGCGGCGGTCGTCGCCGCCGCGAGGACGACGACCACGAAGGGGGCCTTGCGCCAGGCCAGCAGCGCGCCTACCGCGACCCCCAGCGGGCGTGAGATGCCGGCGAACCCGCCGGAGTCGGTCAGCGTCGCCGTGCCGGCCAGCGCGGCCAGCAGCGCCGCGGCCGCGAGCGGCAGCATCCGCCGCAGCGGCGCGGGCAGGTCGAGCCGGTCGTGCAGCACCACGCCGGCCAGGCGGAAACCGTACGTACCGACCGCCAGCGCCACGATCACCGCGATGAGCATCAGGCTTTCCTCCGCATCAGCAGCAGGCCGCTCAGGGCGAGCAGCACCGGCAGGCCGGCCGGCAGCAGGGGCGTCGCGACCACGGCGACCGCCGCGCCGGCCAGCGCCACGTTCCGCGTCTCCTTGTCCCGCAACGAAGGCAGCAGCAGCGCGATCAACCCGGCCGGGAACGCCGCGTCCAGCCCCAACGCGTCCGTGTCGCCGACCGCCTCGCCCAGCAGCACGCCGAGCACCCCGCCGATGTTCCAGGAGACGAAGAGCGTCGCGCCGGTCATCCAGTACGCCCGGCTCCGGGTCGCCGGATCGGGCTGGGCCATCGTGAACGCGACCGACTCGTCGACGAGGATGTGGCTGCCGACCAGCCGGCGGCGCCAGCCGGTGCCCACCGCGTCCGCGATGGCCAGGCCGAAGGGCAGGTGGCGGGCGTTCAGCAGCAGGCCGGCGAAGACCGCGGCGAACGGGTTGCCGGCCGCGACCAGCCCCACCGCCATAAACTGGGCACCGCCGGCGAAGACCACCAGGGACATCGCGATGGCTGCCCAGGCCGGCAGCCCGGAGGCCACCGCGATCGCGCCGAACGACATGCCGACCGCGAACACCGCGAGGCCGATCGCGGCCACGTCCCGAACCAGTGAACGGTCAGTCGTTCGCTCTGCCGTACGCATAGTACAAAATAGTGAACACGTAGCCCGTGTTCGTCAAGTCGAACGGATCGGACGATGGACCGAACAGCACCGCCGCTCGCCACGATCGCCGCCGCGCTGCGCCGCGAGCGGGAGCGGGTCGGCATCTCCCTCACCGAGCTGGCCCGCCGCGCCGGGATCGCCAAGTCGACGCTCTCCCAGCTGGAAGCGGGCACCGGCAACCCCAGCGTGGAGACGCTCTGGTCGCTCGGGGTGGCGCTGGGCGTGCCGTTCAGCCGGCTGGTCGAGCCGCCCACCCCGCCGGTCCGGGTCATCCGCGCCGGCGAGGCGCCCGGGATCCGGTCGGAGCAGGCCGACTTCACCGGCATCCTGCTCTCCGTCGGCTCCCGGCACGCGCGGCGGGACATCTACCTGGTGGAGCTGGACCCGGGCGCGCTCCGGAACGCGCAGGCGCACATCCCGGGCAGCGTCGAGCACATGATCGTGGCGCGCGGACGGGTGCGCACGGGCCCGGCCAGCGAGCCGATCGAACTCCGCCCGGGTGACTACGCCGCGTTTCCCGGCGATGTGGAGCACGTGTACGAGGCGCTGGAGCCCGACACCCTCGTGGTGCTCGTCATGGAGCATCCGGACTGAGGTAGAGGCGGGTCACCACGTCCTCGATGTCGGGCTCCACGATGGTCAGGTCGCGGAGCGCGGGGAGGGCGGCCAGCCGCGCGATCACCGGCGCCACCGGACCGTCCACTGTGAACACGAGCCGCCGTCCGTCCGACTCGACCACCGCACCCTCCGGCGGCTCGCCGACCGGCTCGTCCAGGTCGACCACGACCCGGCGGCGCGAGCCGTACCGGGCGTGGAGCGCCTCGATGCTCCCGTCGTGTACTACCCGGCCGTGGTCGATCACGACGAGCCGCTGGCAGAGCCGCTCGATGTCGGCCAGGTCGTGCGTGGTGAGTACGAGCGTGACGTCGCCGCTCGCGCCCAGCTCGGCGAGGAACGAGCGGACCGCCTGCTTGCTCACCACGTCGAGCCCGATCGTCGGCTCGTCCAGGAAGAGCACCTCGGGGCCGTGCAGCAGCGCGGCGGTCAGCTCGCCACGCATCCGCTGCCCCAGCGACAGCTGGCGCACCGGCGTATCCATGAACTCGTCGAGGTCGAGCAGCCCGCGGCAGCGGGCTAGCCGGACGGCGTGCTCCGCGGCGGGCACCCGGTAGATGTGGCGGAGCAGGTCGAACGAGTCACGCAGCGGAAGGTCCCACCACAGCTGCGATCGCTGCCCGAAGACCACGCCGATCCGCCGCGCCAGCCGGGTGCGCTGTGGGACCGGGACCAGCCCACACACCCGCGCCTCGCCCGCCGACGGGGTGAGGATGCCGGTCAGCATCTTGAGCGTGGTGGACTTGCCCGCGCCGTTCGGCCCGATGTAGCCGAGCATCTCGCCGCGCTCCACCCGCAGGTCCACGCCGTCGACCGCGGCGACCACCCGTTTCTCCCGCCGCAGCCGCCCAGCCTTGACCCGTACCGTGAACTCCTTGCGCAACCCGTGCGCCGCGATGACCACCGTCATGACCCCGTACTCCGGTAGTGCCTGATGCCGACCCGCCACACGGCGCCAGCGGTCACCGCCGCGACCACCGCCACCGACGGCGCGGCGTAGCCCACCCAGCCGGGCAGCCCCAGCGGGTCGGCGCGGCCGAGGATCGCCAGCGCCGGGTAGTAGGCGACAAAGGCGAAGCCCATGCCGTACGCGAAGAGGCGGCGGAACCATCCACCGTAGACAGTTATCGGGTACGACGTGAAGTCGCGCCCGCCGTACGTGAACGCGCTGCCGATCTCCCCGGTCTCCACCCACCAGAACGACACCGTGGCGCTCACCACGAAGATGGCGGAGAAGAACACCGCGCCGGCCAGCGGGGCGATCACCACGAGCAGCACCCGCCCGGGCGTCCAGTCGATGCCGGCCGTTACCGCCGCGACGACGAGCACGCCGGTACCGAAGACACACCGCGACAGCTTCCGCAGCGGCAGGTCCATGAGCAGCAACTGGGGCAGGGCGCCGAGCGGGCGGATGAGGACCGCGTCGAGCAGCCCGGTGCGCACGTACAACTTGATCCGCTCGATGTTGCCGACGGCCAGGTCCGCGGTGGCGAACGCGCACGAGGAGAGCCCCACCATCAGCAGCGCCTCGTGGAACGTGAAGCTGCCGAGCGTACGGCTGATCCGGAAGAGTACGAGCACGGTCAACACGTCCATGACCGTGGCGAAGACGTTGGTGCTCAGCTCCAGCGCGAACGACGCGCGGTACGACGTGAGCGAGCGGGCCTGGCCACGGAAGAGCGCCGCGTACGGCCGCAGGTCAACCACCCTGGATCACCAGCTTCCGCTCGGCGCGCCGCTGCACCCGGTCGCACGCGGCGAGCAGCAGCACCACCCAGACCGCTTGCAGCGCGACAAGACCCGCCTGGACGACCGGCGGGTCCCGCTCCACGACCACGTCGAGCGGCGTCTGTAGCAGGCTCGGGAACGGTGTGCCCACCCACAGCGCCAGCGTGGCCCAGTCCGGCAGGAAGCGCAGCGGGAAGTACAGGCCGGCGAGCACACCGGAGCCGAGGGTCCAGGCGATCATCGGCCCGCGTACGTCGTGCAGCCAGTAGGCGGAGGCGTTGACCAGGTACCGGCAGGCGAAGCAGGCCAGCACCGCCAGGACGATCGAGACCACGAAGAGCGGGGCGGTGACCCACCGCCGGGGCAGGTACATGTCGAAGAAGATCAGGCCGGTCACCACCGGCGGGATGAACCGGGTGAGCGTGGCGTGACCGGCCCGTCCAATGTCGGTCGCCAGGTAGCTGAGCACAGGGTTGACCGGGCGCAGCAGGTCACCGGCCACGTCGCCGGTACGGATGCGGTCGGCGAGCTCGGTCCAGCCCCAGAGGAGTACCACGGCAAGCAGACCCTGCCCGACCCAGACGAAGGTGGCCAGTTGCGCGCGGTCGTAACCACCGGCCAGCCCTTGGGCCGTCGCGTCCGCGACGGCGAGCAACACATAGCAGCGGAGGAAGCCGAAGACCGTGTTGGTGAACGCGCCAGCGAAGGTGGCCTGACGATAGGTGGCGTAGCGCCGGAAACCCGATCCCGTTATGGCGGCAAATGTCCGAAAGGACACGACAACGTTTTGATGTACCCCCCGGCGGCCAGTGGCGTTGACCGAATCCACGCCGATACCCTCTTTCACGACCGCCAGCACCCGAGCCGGGCGACTCTACCCGGTGTGTGCGGGGGCAAAGCGATACATTTTCCGACGAGGTGAGATCGGCCGTGAGCGAAGCCATCAGGGGCTCGCGGCCTAGCGTGACCGCCAAACTTGGCCTTCACCTCCCGCGGGGGTGACATGAGCGACGACTTCCTCGGATACCGGCGCGGGCCAGACGAGCCCACGTGGATCCACGAGCGGACCGACGAGTGGGAGGCTCTCCACCCCAGCCTGCGGTATCCCGGAGACACGGGCCGCGACCAGCTGCCGCCGGAGGAGATCGACGACCTCGCCCCGCGCCGCCCGACTGCCTCGGGCCGCGGTTCCGCTTCCGTGCCGCCTCGATCCGGCACGGGTGTGTACCCGGCGAGCGCCCGCCCCGCCGACCTGCCGGCGGCCAAGCCGGTCTCGGCCGCCGAGGACCGCGGTCTTCCGGTGCCCCCACCGAGCGGCGGCGGTATCCGCTGGTCACCACCGCCCGCACCGGGCCGGCGCCCCGCCGCCGCACGCGGCCGTAGCCAGCCCGGCGACCCCGGCCCCGCGGCGCCCGTCGACCCTCGTGACGGGCAGCGCGGCCGTGGTGGTCCTGAGCAGGATCCGCGGTACGGCCCTGGCCGCCACGAGGAACGCCGACCCGCGGGCGGCCAGCGCGGTGACGAGCGCTGGCCCGGCTCGGACGGCGGCGCGCCCGGTCGCGGCCCCGGAGAGCCCCGGACGAGCGCTGGGCGGCGGAGGGTCGCGGCGGTACCGGTCGTGACGGCTGGGCCGAGGATGGCTGGGGCCAGGACCCCCGTCCCGTGTCCCCCGGCCGCGGCGGCCGCGGTAGCGCCCCGGTTCCGGGTGGAGCCACCGCCGGTCCTGGCACGGGAGGCGGCCGCGGCGTCGCACCTGGTCCGGGTATCCGCGGCGGTGCGTCAGGCCCCGGCACCCAAGGCGGCGGTCCTGGCGGGCGCGGCGGCCGGGACGAACGGTGGCCGGACGCGCCCAGCGACAGACGACCAGCCGCCGCTGGGCCCTCTACGCCGGACGACCGCTGGTCCGACACCGGCGCTGGCCCCGGGGCACGCGGCCGGGTAGACGAGCGCTGGTCCGACCCGGGCGCTGGCCCCGGCGGGCGCGGCCGGCCAGACGACCGCCGGTCCGAGGCGGGCGCTGGCTCTGGCGGACGCGGCCGGCCAGACGAGCGGCGGCCCGAGCCAGGCGCTGGCTCTGGCGGACGTGGTCGGCCAAACGAGCGTTGGTCGGACGCGGGCGCCACGCCTGGTGGACGCGGCGGCGCCGACGGGACATGGGGTGAACCCGGCGCCGGGTCGGGCGGGCGCGGACCGGCCGAGCGCTGGTCGGACGCGGGTGCGGCGCCCAGCGGACGCGGCGGCGGCGACATGGCACGGGGCGGTCCTGCCGCTGGCTCTGGCGGACGCGGCCGGCCAGACGAGCGCCGGTCCGAGCCGGGCGCCGGCTCTGGCGGACGCGGTCGGGCAGACGAGCGTTGGTCGGACGCGGCAGCCGCGCGCGGCGGACGCGGCGGCGCCGACGTGACATGGGGCGATCCTGACGCCGGACCGGGCGGGCGCGGACCGGCCGAGCGCTGGGATGACCCCGGTGCCGGAGCGGGTGGACGCGGGCCGGACGAGCGCCGGGGCGGTGACCGCCGGCAGCCGGCCGCGCGCGAGGGCTGGGGTGCTGAGCCGGCTGGCGGCCGGCCGGTGAGCGGGCCACCAGACGGTCGGTCCACTGCGGAGGCTGGCGGCGATCGCTGGGTCGGTCCAGGTGCCGGTGGCGACCGCCGAGCCGGACACCGGGACGAGGCGCGGGCGGCAGGCGAAAGCCGCCGTGCACCTGGCTTTGAAGGTGCTGGCGGCTTCGAGGGTGCCGGCTCTGAGGGTGCCGGCGGCCGTTCCGGCTGGGACACCGCTGCGGCGGCGGGCCGCGCGGCAGCGCCCGGTCGCGCGCAACCGCCGGTTCCGGGTCGCGGGCAGCCGGGCCGCGCGCAGCCAGGCGGGTACGAGCAGCCAGCCGCGTACGACCAGCCCGGCAGGCACGAGCAGCCCGGCAGGCACGAGCAGCCAGGTGGCTACGACCAGCCGGGTGGGTATGAGCAGCCCGCCGCACGCGAGCAGGGTCACGCACAGCCGGCCACCGGCCGAGCGCAGCCGGGCCACGCCCAGCCGCCGGGCAACGCCCAGGGTCCGGGGTCGGGTCGCGGCCAGGTGCCGGGTCAGGGGCAGGGGACGGCTGCTGGTCGGGTCCCACCCGCGGCGGCCCCGCAGGCGCCACGCCTCGCCGAGCCGGCCAGGCGTGCCGAACCGCCACTCATCGAGTCCTCGCGGCCCGCGGTCGCCCCGTTCCCGGAGCCGGCCGGCCCGATGCGCTGGGTGCCGCCACCGACCTCCGGCGACCGTCCGCCGGCCGAGCGTGACCGCCCACCCACCGACCGCGGTGCCCAGCCACCCTCGGACCAGGACGGACCCACCGCCGAACGCGGCAGCCAGCCACCGTCAGACCGGGACCGACCCACCGCCGAACGCGGCAGCCAGCCGCCCTCGGAGCTGGACTGGCCGCCCACCGACCGCGGTAGCCAGCAGCCCTCGGACCGGGATCGCTCGCACGCCGACCGCGATGGCCAGCAGCCCGCCAACCGGGACCGATCGACCGCCGACCGCGATGGCCAGCAGCCCGCCGACCGGGACCGATCGACCGCCGAACGCGGCGGCCAGCCGCCGAGCGAGCGTGAAGCGGCCACGGTCCACGCTGGTCCCCGCCCGACCGCGAGTGGCCACCGGTCGACCGCGGCAGGCCACAGCCCGACAGCGGCACGACGCCCGCAGACCGCGAGTGGCCACCCGCCGATCGCGGCACGCCACCAGCCGAAAGCGACCGCCCACCCACAGACCGCGAGTGGCCTCCGGCGGATGCCGGCCAGCCCGCGGCCCGGCGCCATGACCCGGTGCCGGCCGACGAGGCTGGCTGGTTCACGCCTCCCAAGCCCTCGGCGCCGCCTGCGCCGCCGGAGGACACCGGAAAGGTGTCGATGGATCGCTCCGAAGTCGCCCCGGCACCTCTGGTCTCCCCCGCCCAGCCCGTGTCGCCGGCACCGGTGTCCGGCGTCCCGGTCTCGCCGGCAGCCGCGCTGGCCAGTCCGGTGTCCGCCCCACCCGGTGGCGGGCCCGACACCGGCCAGTGGCCCGGCACGGGCAGGCTCGACCAACGACCGGGTGGGAGCGGACCGACCGAAACCGGATCGGACGCCGGCACCTGGCCCGACGCGAGCAAGGCCGACCAGCGACCGGGCGAAAGCGGACCGACGGACGCCGGCGCCTGGCCCGACGCGGGCAAGGCCGACCAGGGACCGGGCGGGAACGGACCGACGGACGCCGGGCCGGACGCCGGCCAGTGGCCGGACGCGGGAGGCGCCGCCGGTATGCCGGGCCTGAGCGGAACGACCGAAGACGGGCCCGGCACGGCGGAGGCGTGGACGGACGCCGCCGAGTCGAACGGCGAGGCCTACACCGATGCGGAGGCGCGGGTCGACGTGCCAGGCGAGAATGCCGCGTCCCTGCGCCGTGACGAGACCGGCGCGGCGGACGCCTGGGACGAGCCGGCCGACCACAGCGGCGCAACCGGGCCGCCGGCGCCTGACGGGCCGGAGGCCGAGCAGGAAAGCGGCGACCCAGGAGCGGCGGCCGGCGGCGACGACTCGGATGCCGATCCTTCGGACACGGTGGACGGGCCGATCGCGGAAGCGAGCCCGGACACGGTCCTCCCCGCCCCCGCCGGTCCCGCCGCGGGTACGGCCACCGCGTTGCGGGCGCCCACCATGCTCGCGCCGCTCGTGCCCGTCGTGCCGCGCGACGGTGCCGCGAAGGGCGACGCCGGCGACAAGGCGGGCGCCGGTGGGCCGCAGCCGGGTGGCGATGCCGACGACGAGGCGGGCGAGGCCGCTGACAACGCGCCGGATCCGGAGCAGGTGCTCGCGTCGTACGAGTGGCGCTTCCACCACGAGACGCTGCGCGAGCTTGTGGAAAACCCGGAGGAGCTACGGGAGATCCGCGACCGGCTGACCGAGAAGCTGGAGCCGGCCACGGACAACCGCGCGCGGGCGCGCCTGCTCAGCCTCCGCGCCGTGGTCTCCCGCATCCTCGGCGACCTGGGCAAGGCGCTGTCGGACGGCAAGCTGGCGCTGGCCCACGCGGAAGCCACCGGCGAGCTGCGCCGGATCGCGATCGCGCAGGCGCGGCTGGCGCACGTACTTCAGTGGCGGGGTGACTTCGCCGAGGCGGACCGGCTCTTCGAGGAGGCCAACTCCTCCGAGCTGCCCGACCGGCTGCGCGCCACGATGCACGAGCACGCTGGGCGGTCCAGCTACGACCAGGGCCGGTACATGGAGGCGTGCAACCACTTCGAACGCGCTCTGGAGCTGCGCAAGGTCGAGGACCCGGACCTCATCGCGCGTACCGAGCTCGCTCTCGACGCGGTCTTCGCCAAGGTGGCGGAGAACGGGTGGGGGCCGTACCCCCGTACCAAGGACGAGATCCTCCAGATCCACCGGCCGCCGGCCCCGACGTTCCACGACCGGGTGCAGCGCTGGGGGTACGCGAACGCGGAGGGCGAGTTCGTCGTGCCGCCGGAGTACGCGGACGTGCAGCCCTTCCGCGACCAGGTGGCCTGGGTACGCCGCCCGGAGGCGCAGACCTGGGAGCTGATCGACGAGCAGGGGCAGCAGCTCATCACCGCCTCGGCCGGCTACTTCGGGGTCGGCTCGTTCTCGGACGGGCTGGCCTGGGTGTCCCGCGACGGCGCCGGCGGCTGGATCGCGATCGACAAGAGCGGCCGCATCGTCATCTCCGAGGGCTTCGACGACGTACGCCCGTTCCGGCGGGGCATCGCGGCGGTGCGCAAGGGTGGCTGGGGCGCGGTGGACAAGACCGGCAAGGTCGTGCTGCCGACCCGCTTCTCCGGGTTCGCGACCGCGCTCACGGACGGCCGGTACGTGGACGGCTTCACCGACGAGGGTCTGGCCATCGTGGACGGTGGTGGCCGCAAGGGCGTGGTGGACAAGGCCGGCCGGCTGATCGTGCCACCGGTACACCCAGCGGTGGTCATCCATCCCGTGGCGTTCCTGGTCGGCAACGGCAACGGCCAGTGGGGCGCCCTCGACCGCCGCGGCGAGCCGCTGATCGCCCCCGTGCACCCCAGCCGCGGCGACGTGATGGACGAGATTGATCGACTCCTCGCGGATACCAAGCCAGTCCTGTAGATAGGGTCTGACCATGGAGTTCCGTCACCTTGGCCGCTCCGGGATGCTCGTCAGCGAGATCTCGTACGGCAACTGGGTCACCCACGGCTCACAGGTCGAGGAAGATGCGGCGGTCGCGTGCGTGCGGGCCGCCCTCGACGTGGGCATCACCACCTTCGATACCGCCGACACGTACGCAGGCACCCGCGCCGAGGCCGTCCTCGGCCGCGCGCTCAAGGGCGAGCGCCGCGAGGGTCTCGAGATCTTCACGAAGGTCTTCTGGCCCACCGGCCCGGGGCCGAACGACCGCGGCCTCTCCCGCAAGCACATCATGGAGTCGATCAACGGCTCGCTGCGCCGGCTCCAGACCGACTACGTCGACCTCTACCAGGCGCACCGGTTCGACGTGGCCACGCCGCTCGAGGAGACGATGGAGGCGTTCGCCGACGTCGTGCACTCGGGCAAGGCGCACTACATCGGCGTATCGGAGTGGAACGCGGAGCAGATCCGCGCTGGGCACGCGCTGGCCCGTGAGCTGAAGATCCACCTGGTGTCGAGCCAGCCGCAGTACTCGATCCTCTGGCGGGTCATCGAGTCCGAGGTCGTGCCGATGTGCGAGGAGCTCGGCGTCGGCCAGATCGTGTGGTCGCCGATCGCGCAGGGCGTGCTCACCGGCAAGTACCTGCCGGGCCAGCCGCCGCCGGCCGGGTCGCGGGCCACGGACGACAAGTCGGGTGCGGGCTTCATCGCGCGGTTCATGAGCGACGAGGTGCTCACCACCGTGCAGCGGCTCAAGCCGATCGCCGAGGGCACCGGCCTCACGATGGCGCAGCTCGCGATCGCCTGGGTGCTGCAAAACCCGAACGTCTCCTCCGCGATCGTCGGCGCCACCCGCCCCGAACAGGTGCACGACAACGCGAAGGCGGCCGGCGTGAAGCTGGACGCCGACGTGCTGAAGGCGATCGACGAGGTGGTCAACCCCATCGTCGAGCGCGACCCGGGCAAGACCGCACAGGTCGCCCGCCGCCCCTGAACGGCGCTCAGCCGCAACAGCCGGTGCGGTGCGCGACCACGAGAGGTTCTGGGGCAAGGACGGCGGGTCGTCCTTGCCCCAGAACCTTTAGAGCAGGGGGTCACTGGGGCGTCCACGTTCTCTTCTGGATCCAGCCCACGACGGAGATTCGAGCTACCGCGACGCTCGCGGTGGTCCGGACCGCTGCTCCCGCGGCCTCACCCTCCGCGGCACACAACCACACCCCCTTCTGGGGCACCCGGCGGCGGGCCTGCGGCCCGGTAGGGCTCCGGACCGGGGCGCACCACCGCCCACCCACCCCGCCCGCAGACAAGCCCACGCCGCTGCGCGGCGATCAACCCCAGCACGTACCAAGATCCCGACAAAATCCCTGATTTTGCTGCCTCAGCAGCAACGGGACCCAGCAAAATCAGGGATTTTGCTGGGTCCAGCCGGAAGCGGCGAAGTCTCTGGAGCCTCGCTTTACGACCAGAAGCGGATCAATGCGAAGCCGTCGTCCCTGAGCCACTCGGGGAGGCCGAAAACGTTGCCTACCGCGTTTACCCCGCCGAAGAACCAGCCGGAGATGCGCGGGTTCCACAGCAGGGCGAAGAGCAGGATGAAGCCGTACGGCGCGAGGATGTCGTAGCCCCGCTTCCACTGCGGCGAGAGCCACGGCTGGATGATGTTGCCGCCGTCGAGGCCCGGCACCGGCAGCAGGTTGAGCACGCTGGCGGTGAGCTGGAGGAAGCAGAGCAGCGCGACCGCCGCCCAGAAGTCGTGATGCGCGAAGGCGTCGACGCCGACCGCGAACGGGATCACCAGCAGCAGCGCGAAAACCACATTCGTCGCCGGGCCGGCGAAGCTGACGAGCGTGTGCCGCAGCCGTCCGGGTATCTCGTGCCGGTCGATCCACACCGCGCCGCCCGGCAGGCCGATGCCGCCGAGCAGTACGACCACCACGGGCAGCACGATCGAGAGCAGCGGGTGGCTGTACTTGAGCGGGTTGAGCGTCAGGTAGCCGCGGTGCGCCACGTTGCGGTCGCCGGCCATGAAGGCGACGACCGCGTGCGCGTACTCGTGCAGGCAGAGCGAGACAAGCCAACCCGAGACCACGAAGAGGAAGACGTCGAGGCGGACGTTGCCGAACTCGATCCAGGTCATCCAGCCGCTGGTCAAGAACAGAGCGACAAGGCACAGGAACACCACGCTCGGCCGAAAGGCCTCCCGCGGGATACCCGACACGACAGCCCCTCTGCGACTCGCGGTCATTCCGCGCTCGGCAGCAGGCTCATCTTGTACTCGACGCGCTCGTCCTCGGTCAGGATCACCGAGGTCACGCCGGCGGTGGCCAACTCGCGCCAGGTCTGGCCGATCCAGGACTCGGCGTCGGCCTGGCTGCCGAACTGCTCGGCCGGCCCGACCACCGCCCGCCCGTCCGTGCCTTCGTACCGCCAGCTCCACGGCATCTCTCGGGCCCTCCCGTTTTCGACGAAACCCCACGAACCCCCGCCAGCCTAGTGCCCCACCGACAGGGTTCAGGCAGCCGATCTAAGGTACGACCATGTCCGTTGAGGGATGGCGTACCGCACTGGTTCTCGGTGGCATCCGATCAGGCAAGTCGGAGTTCGCCGAGTCGCTGGTGGGCAAGGCGCCCGTTGTCCGTTATGTGGCGACCGGTACGTCCAATGACGACGACCCGGAGTGGACCGCACGCATCGAGGCGCACCGCGAGCGGCGGCCTGGTTCGTGGGTCACCGAGGAGGTCGGGCCCGACCCGGCCCAGCTCGTCGAGCTGATCGCCGCGGCCGAGCCGGAGGAGACCCTGCTCGTCGACGACCTCGGCGGCTGGGTGACCGGGCGGCTGCCGGAGGGCGGCCGGCCCGACGCGCTCGCCGACGCGGTACGGGGCTGCCGCGCCCGGCTTGTCGTGGTCAGCTCCGAGGTGGGGCTCTCGCTCGTACCGACCACGAAGGTGGGGCGGGCGTTCGCGGACGCGCTCGGCGCGGCAAACCGGGCGGTCGCCGAGGTGAGCGACGCGGTCGCGCTTGTCGTGGCCGGACAGCCGAGCTGGCTCAAGCTCGACGCCGCCAACGCGCGGCCGATCCCGCTGCCCGAGGTGATCACGCCGGTAGCCGCCGCCGTGCCGGTCAACGGCTCTACGCCGGCACCGAGCGAGGCGCCGCTGCCGACCGAGGCACCGGCCCCGGCCGACGCGCTCACCGCGCCCACGATGACGCTCCCCATGATCGCTACCGGACTGGTGATCCAGCCGGGCATGGACCTGCCGATGCCGGACGAGTACGCCGGTCCGCAGGCCACCGACCGGCTCGCCACGCTCGACTTCGCCGGTGCCGGGCTCGGCGCGCTGGCCGACGTGGTGTCGTTCGCGGCGGGCACCCAGGGAGTCGCCGTACCCGTGCCGTGGGCGTCGGTGCGCGTACTCCTGCTGCATGGTGACCACACCGGCGGCGCGGCGGCGGGAACGACGGCGGGTGAGTCGACCCGGCGGGCCGAGGCGGCGCGGGCCGGCGAGGGCGCGCTGGCGCGCCTCGCCGCGGAGGCCGGCGCGAGCCTCCAGGTCGTGCGGGCGCCGCTCGCGGCGCCGATCGAGTACGGTCCGGCGCTCACCGCGGACGAGGTGGAGTCGGCGCTGCGGTACGGCTGGCGGCTCGCCGAGGAGGCCGTCGACTCCGGGGTCGAGATGATCGTGCTGGCGGCCTGTGGCAGCGGTACCGAGGCCGCGGCGGCGGCCGTGCTCGCGGCTGGTGCCGGCGCCGAGCCGTCCACCGTGCTGGCCCGGGTCGTCACGCCGGGCGGGCGGATCGACGACGCGTCCTGGATGGCCCGCTGCGCGGCGGTACGGGACGCGATGCACCGCACCCGGGAGAGCCCGCGCGGCGCCAAGGACATCCTCGCCGAGCTCGGCGGCGGCGACATCGCGATCGCCGCGGGCGTCCTGCTCGGCGCGACCGCCCGCCGCACGCCGGTGCTGCTCGACGGCCCGGTCGGCGTGGCCGCCGCGATCGCGAGCCGCGACCTGGCCGGCCAGGCGCGCCACTGGTGCCTGCTGCCCGACCACGGCGGCAACCCCGCGGTCAAGCTCGCCGCCGACGTGCTCGGCCTCAAGCCGCTGCTCGACCTCCGCCTCGACCTGGGCGAGGGTGCCACGTCGCTGGCCGCGCTCCCGCTGCTGCGGGCCGCGGTGAGCCTGGGCGTCTCGCTGCCCGCGCACCCGGCGGCACCTGAGCCCGAGGTGGCCGCCTCCTGACCGTGTGGTGGGCGGGGGTCCGGCTGGCCGTCACGACGTTCACCGTCCTGCCCGTGCGGGCGGGGCGGATCGACCGGGCCGCGGCCGGCGCGGCGATGTCGCTCGCCGCCGGTGTGGGCGCGGCCCTCGGCGCGGTGCTGGCCGGCGCGCTCCTCGTGCTGGCGGCGGCCGGCGCGCCGCCGCTGGTCGCCGGCGCGGTCACGGTCGCGCTGGGTGCGCTGCTCACGCGCGGCCTGCACCTGGACGGGCTGGCCGACACGGCGGACGCGCTCGGCTCGTACCGCTCCGGCCCGGCCGCGCTCGACATCATGAAGAAGCCGGACGTCGGCCCGTTCGGCGTGGCCACCCTCGTGCTCGCGCTCCTCGTGCAGGCCGCCGCGCTGGCCGCGCTCCCCGACCGCCCCTGGCACGCCACGCTCGCCTCGGTGGTCACCGCCACGGCCGTCGGCCGCCTCGCCGCCACTTGGGCCTGCCGGCGCGGTGTCCCGGCGGCCCGCCCAGAGGGGCTGGGCGCGCTCGTCGCCGGCACGGTAGGGCCGATCCCGCTCGCCGTCGGCACGGCCGCCGTCGTGGTCGTGGCCGCCGCCGCGGTGCCCGGCCGCCCGTGGCAGGGTCCGGTCGCCGCCGTCGCGGCCCTCGCCGTCGCGCTCGTGCTCACCCGCCACGTGGTACGCCGTGTGGGCGGTATCACCGGGGACGTCCTCGGCGCCGCTATCGAGGTGACCACCACGCTCACGTACGTGGGTTTGGTGCTGGACTGAGCGTGGCGCGGGACGGACGGCGGGACGGGTAGCGGGTAACGTTCTTGGGCGTGGGAGAGCCCGACGACGCGCTGATCCTGCCCGTTCCCGAAGCGGTGTCGGCCACCTATCTGGTGCCCGTCGCGACCCCGCCCGACGAGCCCGCGGCGCTTGCCGACCTGGGCGCCAGGGCAGTCGATCGCGTGGTGTCCGGGCCGGCCC
Organism: Phytohabitans flavus; assembly: GCF_011764545.1. Lineage (GTDB taxonomy): Bacteria > Actinomycetota > Actinomycetes > Mycobacteriales > Micromonosporaceae > Phytohabitans > Phytohabitans flavus. The sequence goes on from NZ_AP022870.1 coordinate 5,775,466, forward strand.
GCGACCTGGCCAAGCAGATGCTCGCCGGGCCGCTCATGACGATCGAGGTGCGCGAGGTCGACGACCTGCTGCCGCTACCGCTCGACCTGCTGTCCGCGTTCGGCGCGGACGAGGGTCAGGTGGGGCGGGTGGCGGAGGCGCGGCACGTGATCACCGTTAGCGCCGGCTTCCGGCCCGGCTGGCCGCCCGCGCACGAGTGGAGTGCTCGCGCGGTCGCCGCCGGGCTCGCCGGGGCACTGGGCGCCGACCTGATCGACGCGTTCCAGACGCAGGTGCTCACGGTCGACGCGGCGCTGCGCTCGCTGCCCGACGCCGAGGGGCGGGTGCGGCTCACCGACTGGATCCTGATTCCGTACTCGCCGGGTGACATGCCGGGCGAGGGCATGTGGTTCACGACCAAGGGCCTGGGCCGGTTCGGCCTGCTGGAGCTACAGACGCACGACGTGCCGCCGCAGCTGACCCGCGGCTGGGGCGCGACGCTCACCGGCGTGGCGCGGCGGCTGCTGCGCACGTGGAGCGACGCGCTGGAGCCGCCCGGCGAGCCGGCGTTCCTGCCGTTTCCGGCCACGGTGACGGTGACCGGCCACGACATCGCGGTGGCGTATGGCGCGCCGCCGGAAAAGGGCTCCGACCGCGCCGCTGAGCTGTCGCTCACGCTCGACCCGAGCCCCAACCCGGACGCCGACTCGTTCCTGACCGTCGCGCCGCCTGAGCACTACCAGGGTTCGCCGGGGACGTACTACACGCGCGTCTGCGCCACCCTCTTCGGCGATCCGGTCCGCTAGGCGCGCACCTGCGGCTTCACGAAAGGCGGCTTGACCACCCGCATCCGTGACCGGCGGCCGCGCACGTCGACCTCCACCTCGGCGCCGTCGGCCAGTCCGGCGGCGGTGTCGAGGAGCGCGAGCCCGACGCCGAGCTTGCGGGTCGGTGAGAACGTACCGCTGGTCACCTCGCCGACCTCGTCGTCGCCGACGAGCACCCGCATGTGCGGGCGCGGGATGCCGCGGTCGAGCGCCTCAAGCCCGCGCAGGGTACGCCGCGGGCCGGCCGCCTTCTCGGCGAGCAGCGCTTCGCGCCCCCAGAACGCCGGCTTGTCCCAGCCCACCGCCCACCCCACCCTGCCCTGTAGCGGCGTGATCTCCGGGCTGAGGTCCTGGCCGTGCAGCGCGTACCCCATCTCGGTACGCAGCGTGTCCCGGGCACCGAGCCCGCACGGCCGGAGCCCCAGCTCCGCCCCGGCGGCGAAGAGCCGGTCCCACACCTCGACCGCCCGCGCGGCCGGCACGACCAGCTCGTACCCGTGCTCGCCGGTATACCCCGTACGGCACACCACCAGGTCGTCGACGGTCGCGAAGCTCATGTAGCCGTGGTCGGCGGGCAGCCCGAGCGCGGCGACCGCCTCAGCCGAGCGCGGGCCCTGCACGGCGAGCACCGCGTACCCCTCGTGCTCGTTGGTGACCGTGACCGAGGGCGGTGCCGCCGCCTGGAGACGGCGCACGACCTCGGCGGTGTTGGCCGCGTTCGGGATGAGGAAGACGTGGTCGTCGGCGTGCAGGTACGCGATGATGTCGTCGATCGTCCCGCCGGTGGCCTCGTCGCAGCAGAGCGTGTACTGCGCCCGGCCCGGCCCGATCCGCCCGAGGTCGTTGGTGAGGCAGGAGTTGACGAAGTCGGCCGCGCCCGGCCCGGTCACCCGTGCCTTGCCAAGGTGGGAGACGTCGAAAACGCCGACCGCCTCGCGCACCGCCGTGTGCTCCCGCAGCACGCCTCCCCCGCGTACTCCAGGGGCATCTCCCAGCCACTGAACGCGGCGAACTTGGCGCCGAGCGCGACGTGCCGCTCGTGCAACGGCGAACACCGTAGCGGTTGAGTCATGGGTGGGAACTTACCCAAGGTTCACTGTGTGGTTAGCATCGGCGGGACACCAGCCAGCGCGAGACCCGCCGGAGCCGCCGAGTGACCTCCCCGATCCCGACCCTGAGCCTGGTCGACACCGATCCAGCAGAGCTTGCCGTCGATGCCATCGTCATCGGCGTGCACAGTTTGAACGGAGACGTGGCCGACGGGGACGGCGGCAGCCTTCTGCTGGCCAGCGGCGCGGAAAGCATCGTCGCGGCCTTCGACGGGCGGCTCACCGGCACGCTCGCGCTGCTCGGCGCCACCGGCGCGCCTGGCGAGGTGACCAAGCTGGCCACGCTCGGCACGATCACCGCGCCGGTCGTGGCCGCCGTCGGCCTCGGCCCGGAGCCCACCGGTGCCGCACCGCCGCCGGAGACGCTGCGGCGGGCGAGCGGCGCGTCGATCCGCGCGCTCGCCGGCGCGGGCACGGTCGCGCTGAGCCTGCCGCTCCCGGACGACGAAGACGCACCCGCTGCGGTGCGCGCCGTCGCCGAGGGCGCGCTGCTGGGCGCATACCGCTTCGCCGGGTACAAGACGAAGCCGCAGCCGGGCCGCCGGGCACCGGTCGGCGCGGTGGTCGTACACGTGCCGGACGCGGCGGAGGCGACCGCCGAGGCCGAGGTCACCCGCGCGGCGGTGGTGGCACAGGCGGTCGCGCAGACCCGCGACTGGGTCAACACCCCGCCGAACGAGCTGCGCCCGCCCGCGTTCGCCGACGCGGTCGCGGCCGCCGGTCGCGAGGCCGGGCTCGAGGTCGAGGTGCTCGACGAGGACGCGCTGCGCGAGGGCGGGTACGGCGGCATCCTCGCCGTCGGGCTGGGCTCCTCGGCGCCGCCTCGACTGGTGCGGCTGTCGTACACGCCGCCTGAGTTCGACAAGCGCGTGGCCCTGGTCGGCAAGGGGATCACCTTCGACACGGGCGGCTTCTCGATCAAGCCGGCGCAGGGCATGTGGGAGATGAAGTCCGACATGGCCGGCGCCGCCGCGGTCACCGCCGCGATGCTCGCGGTCGCCGCGCTGCGGCCGTCGGTGGCCGTCACGGCGTACGTGCCGATCGCGGAGAACATGGCCTCGGCGACCGCCTACCGGCCCGGCGACGTGGTGACGATGCGCAACGGCAAGCGGGTCGAGGTGCTCAACACCGACGCCGAGGGCCGCATGATCCTCGGCGACGCGATTGCCCGGGCCTGCGAGGACGGGTGTGACTACCTCTTCGAGACGTCGACGCTGACCGGCGGCCAGGTGGTGGCGCTGGGCAAGCGGATGGCCGGCGTGATGGGCACTCCCGAGCTCTGCGACCGGGTGAAGGCGGCCGGCGAGCAGGTGGGCGAGCCCGCGTGGCCGATGCCGCTGCCGGAGGACGTACGCAAGGGCATGGACTCCGACGTCGCCGACATCTCCCAGGTCAACGCGGCCATGGACCGGGCCGGGCACATGCTCCAGGGCGGCGTGTTCCTGCGCGAGTTCGTGACTGACGACGTGCCGTGGGCGCACATCGACATCGCCGGCCCGAGCTACAACTCGGGCGAGCCGACCGGCTACCTGGCCAAGGGCGGCACGGGCGTACCGGTGCGCACGCTGCTCGCGCTGATCGACGACATCGCCTCGGCTGGCTGAACGAGCCGCTCACCCCCGGCCGCGTAGCCGGCCGGGGTTTGGCTTGTGAACCGCGAAGGGCGAGGCCGCGGGAGCAGCGGTCCGGACCACCGCGGACGTCGCGGTAGCTCAGATCTCTGTCCTGGAATTGATCCTCTAGGCGCCGGCGGCGCGCTTGCGGCGCTCGTTGAAGTCGCGCATGCGCTGCGGGTATCCGACCAGCGCCACGTCGTAGATCGGGATCGCCAGGCGGTGGGCGAACCGCCGGGCACCCTCGGGGCTGTCGATGCGCCGCCGGGTCCACTCGCCGTCATGGGCGATGAGGAGCACGGTCGTCTCGGTCACCGTGGTGCGCGGCTCGATGAAAGCCTCGACGCCACGACGCGACCGGACGAACTCCTCAAGGTGCTCTAGATCGGCACGATTCGCCCCGCGCTGACCCGGCGCGCCGCCCGAATCCTTGCGCCGACGAAACCAGGCCACCGGCTCTCTCCTTCCACGTCCTCATCGACGAATGCGGCAAGCGTACGTCCCGGGGGCCAATGACGTCCGGCCCGACGTGCGCCGCGACGAGGGTGTACGGAACCGCCCCCGGAACGCAAGTAAGGCCCGGAGACGTGTCGTTGGGCACCTCGGTGGCGCGCTATGTACCGGCAAGTGACAAGATGGCCGGGGATTCACAGCTGCGCCTGACCTCCCGTCAGGCGAGGATCGCACCACAGCGTAGGCCCGCGTAGCAACGATGCGACTGGGAGTTGAAATATGAGCGGCGAGACCTTCGACGTAGTGATTCTCGGAGGCGGCAGCGGCGGTTACGCCACGGCCCTAAGAGCCGCGCAACTCGACCTTTCGGTCGTTCTAATCGAAAAGGACAAGCTCGGCGGTACCTGCCTGCACCGCGGCTGCATCCCGACCAAGGCCCTGCTCCACGCGGGTGAGGTCGCCGACCAGACCCGCGAATCCGACGCATTCGGCATCAAGGCCGAGCTGATCGGCGTCGACATGGCGGGGGTGAATGCGTACAAGGACGGGGTCGTCGCCAAGCTCTACAAGGGCTTGCAGGGTCTGATCAAGGCCGCCAAGATCACGTATGTCGAGGGCGCCGGCCGGCTCGTCGCGCCGGACACGGTGGAGGTCGACGGCACCCGTTACACGGGTCGCAACGTCGTGCTGGCCACCGGTTCGTATTCGCGCACGCTTCCCGGCCTGGAGCTGGACGGCACCCGGGTCATCTCCAGCGAGCACGCGCTCAACCTCGACCGCGTCCCGACCTCCGCGGTCGTGCTGGGCGGCGGCGTGATCGGCGTCGAGTTCGCCAGCGCGTGGCGCTCGCTCGGCAGCGAGGTCACGATCGTCGAGGCGCTCCCCCGGCTGCTCGCCGCCGAGGACGAGGACGCTTCGAAGGCGGTCGAGCGGGCATTCCGCAAGCGTGGTATCGGATTCAAGACCGGCAAGCCCTTCGAGAAGGTCGAGCAGACCGACGGCGGGGTGCGCGTCACGATCGCCGGCGGCGAGACGATCGACGCCGAGCTGCTGCTGGTGGCGGTTGGCCGCGGCCCGACGACGGCCGGCCTCGGCTACGAGGAGCAGGGCGTCAAGATGGACCGCGGCTTCGTCCTCACCGACGAGCGGCTGCGCACCAGCGTCCCCAACGTCTACGCGGTCGGCGACATCGTGCCCGGCCTCCAGCTCGCGCACCGCGGCTTCCAGCAGGGCATCTTCGTGGCCGAGGAGATCGCGGGCCAGCACCCGGCGCCGATCGACGAGGCCGGCATCCCGCGTGTCACGTACTCGGACCCCGAGGTCGCCTCGATGGGCCTGACCGAGGCGAAGGCCAAGGAGAAGTACGGCGCCGACAAGGTGCAGGCGTACAACTACAACCTCGGTGGTAACGGCAAGAGCCAGATCCTGCGCACCCAGGGCTTCATCAAGCTGGTCCGGGTGGCGGACGGCCCGGTGGTCGGCGTGCACATGGTCGGCGCCCGGGTCGGTGAGCTGGTCGGCGAGGCACAGCTCATCTACAACTGGGAGGCTTACCCGGCCGAGGTCGCCCAGCTCGTGCACGCACACCCGACGCAGAACGAGGCGCTCGGCGAGGCCCACCTCGCGCTCGCGGGCAAGCCCCTGCACGCACACGCCTGATCAGAGTTTTCCCGCGGAGCCTTGAAGGAGTCTGGAAAGATGCCGGTATCCGTCCCTATGCCCCGCCTGGGGGAGAGCGTCACCGAGGGCACCGTCACTCGCTGGCTTAAGCATGAGGGCGACCGCGTCGAGGTCGACGAGCCACTGCTCGAGGTCTCCACGGACAAGGTCGACACCGAGATCCCGTCGCCCGCCGCCGGCGTGCTGACCCGGATCGTCGTGCAGGAGGACGAGACCGCCGAGGTCGGTGCCGAGCTGGCCGTCATCTCCGGCGAGGACGAGGGCGCGGGCCAGGCACCGCAGGAGGCGCAGCCGGCCGCCCAGGAGGCGCAGCCAGAGCCGGCGCCCCAGCAGCAGGAGCAGCAGCCGGTCGCGCAGGCCCCGTGCAGCAGACCCCGGTGCGGGAGGAGCCCGCGCCGCGGCAGCCGGAGCCGGCGCCCGCGCAGGCCGCCGCCCCGCAGCAGCAGCCGAGCGGCCAGGGCGAGGCGTCCGAGCAGGGTGGCCAGCCGGGCGAGAGCGGCGGCACCACGGTCGTGAAGATGCCGGCGCTGGGCGAGAGCGTCACCGAGGGCACCGTGACCCGCTGGCTCAAGCAGGTCGGCGAAAACGTCGACCTCGACGAGCCGCTGCTCGAGGTCTCTACCGACAAGGTGGACACCGAGATCCCGTCGCCGGCCGCCGGCACGCTGCTTGAGATCCGGGTGCAGCAGGACGAGACCGCTGACGTCGGCGCCGAGCTTGCCGTGATCGGCTCCGCTGGTACGCCCGTCGAGGGTCACGCGGCCGAGTCCGCCCCCGCCCCGACCGTCGAGGCGGTCAAGGCGGAGAGCACGCCCGTGCCGCCGCAGCCGCAGCGCGCCCCCGAGCCCGCTCCGCAGCCGTCCCAGCCGGCGCCGGCCCCCGCCCAGGCGGCCCAGCCCGCTCCGGCCCCCGCCCAGCCGCAGCCGGCCGGCGCCGGAGCCCGTACCGCGCAGGCCAACGGCGGCGACACCGCGTACGTGACGCCGCTGGTTCGCAAGCTCGCCAGCGAGCACAACGTCGACCTCGGCTCGCTCAACGGCACCGGCGTCGGCGGCCGCATCCGCAAGCAGGACGTGCTGGAGGCGGCGGAGAAGGCCAAGGCGGCCGCGGCCGCAGCAGCGGCGCCAGCCCCCACACCGGCCCCGGCCGCGGACCAGCCGGCTGTGGCGGCCGCGATCAGCGAGCCGAGCCCACTGCGCGGCCACACCGAGAAGCTGACCCGCATCCGCGTCTCGATCGCCAAGCGGATGTACGAGTCGCTTCAGTCGTCGGCGCAGCTCACCACCGTGGTCGAGGTGGACGTCACGAAGGTCGCCCGGCTGCGCCAGCAGGCCAAGGGCACGTTCCAGCAGCAGCACGGCGTGAAGCTCTCGTTCCTGCCGTTCTTCGCGGTGGCCGCGGTCGAGGCGCTCCGGCGCTACCCGATCGTCAACGCCTCCATCGACCTCGACGCCGGCACCGTCACCTACCCGGACGGTGAGCACCTGGGCATCGCGGTCGACACCGAGCGCGGCCTGCTGGTGCCGGTGGTCCGCGACGCGAGCGACCTCAACCTGGCCGGCCTGGCCCGGCGCATCGCCGACCTGGCCGAGCGCACCCGCACCAACAAGATCAGCCCGGACGAGATCTCCGGCGCCACCTTCACGATCACCAACACCGGCAGCCGTGGCGCGCTCTTCGACACCCCGATCGTGCCGAAGCCGCAGTCCGCGATCCTCGGCACCGGCGCGGTGGTCAAGCGGGCGGTCGTGGTCGACGACCCCGAGCTCGGCGAGGTCATCACGCCCCGCTCGATGTGCTACCTCGCGCTGTCGTACGACCACCGGATCGTCGACGGCGCCGACGCGGCCCGCTTCCTGTCGGCCGTGAAGGAGCGGCTGGAGGCCGGCCACTTCGAGGCCGACCTCGGTATCGCCTAGACAGCCAGGGACAACCGCGACGCGCGGGGCCTACGGAAGATCGCATCTTGCTGACACCGGCCGGGTACGCGCTGCGGCTGGCCGACGGCGAGCTGGACGAGGCCGGGTTCATCGAGCTGGCCGGGCGGGCCCGGGTGGCCGGCGACCCGCGCGAACGGGTCGCGCTGCTGGCGGACGCGCTGGCGCTGTGGCGCGGCCCCGCGTACGCCGACCTGCGCGACTGGGCCTTCGCTCAGGGCGCCGCCACCCGCCTGGACGAGCAGCGGCTCACCGCCGTGGAGGACCTGGCCGAGGCCCGCCTGGCGCTGGGCGAGCACAGCGTGCTCGCCGACGAGCTTGGCGAGCTGGTGGCCGCCCACCCGCTGCGCGAGCGGCTCCGCGCGGCCCACCTGCGGGCGCTGTACCGCGGTGGGAGGGCCGGCGAGGCGCTGGCCGGGTACGAGGAGCTGCGCCGCCGGCTCCGCACACCTGCTGGGCGCCGCGCCCGGGCTGCGCGTGCTGGCCACCAGCCGCGAGTCGCTGGCCGTACCGGGCGAGACGCTCTTCCGGGTCGCGCCGCTCGACCCGCCCTCGGCGGCCCAGCTCTTCGCCGCGCGGGCAGCCGCGGCCGGCACCACGATCGACCCCGACGACCCGGCCGTGGCCGCGATCTGCGCGCGGCTCGACGGGCTGCCCCTCGCGCTGGAGCTGGCCGCGACCCGGGTGCCGGCGCTGGGCGTACGCGTGCTGGCCGGGCGGCTCGACGACCGCTTCCGCCTCCTCGCTGCCGCCGGGCGGGGCGTGCCGGACCGGCAGCGTACGCTTCGCGCGATGATCGACTGGAGCTGGGAGCTACTTGACGAGCCACAGCGGGCCGCCCTTGTCGGCCTGGCGGTGCAGCCCGGCGGCGCCACGGTGGAGGCGGCCGAGGCGATCTGCGCTGGGCCCGACGTGCCCGAAGTGCTTGCACAGCTCGTAGAGCGCTCGATGGTCGTCGCCGAGCGGAGTACCGCCGGCGACGTCCGGTACCGGCTGCTGGAGACCGTGGCCGCGTACGGCCTGGAACGCCTCGGCGGCGACCAGGCACCCCTCGTACGGCGGGACGCCTACTACGCGGATCTGGCCGAGTGGGCCGAGCCCCGCCTGTACGGCCGTGGGCAGCGCATTTGGCTGGAGCGCCTCGACCTGGAGGCACCCAACCTGCGGGCCGCGCTCGACGGTGCTGTCGAGCGCGGGGACCGCACGCTCGCGCTGCGCCTGGTCAACGCGCTGGCCTGGTACTGGTACCTGCGCGGCCGCCACCGTGAGGGGCAGCGCTCGACCGCCCGTGCGCTTGCCGTCCCGGGTACCGGCGGCGACGCGGCGCGGGCGTCCGCCTGGGAGACCGGGTTCGCGATCATCGCGGGCGACGGGGGCCTGGACCGCGACCTGCCCGAGGGCGGCGACGCCCGGGCCCGGTGGTTCCTCGCCCACGCCCACCTGCACTTCGGCGACGTGCCGGCCGCCGACGAGCTTGTCGAGCGGGCGCTCGCGGAGTTCCGCACAACCGGCGACCGCTGGGGCGAGGCGGCCGCGCTGGCCAGCCGTACGAAGCGGGCCAGCTTCCGCGGCGACGTGGCCGAAGGCGTCCGGGACGGCGAGCGGAGCCTCGCCCTCTTCACCGAGCTCGGCGACCGCTGGGGCCGCCTGTACGCCGGTGACCAGCTCGCCTACCTGGCCGAGATCGCCGGCGACTACGCGACCGCGGGCCGGCTGCATCGGGACGGGCTGCGCGCGGCCGAGGATCTTCGACTGTGGACGGACGTGACGTACCGCCTCGCCAGCCTCGGCCGGCTCGCGCTGTTGACCGGCGACCACGACCGGGCCCGGGAGTTCCACGAGCGGGCGATGCGGCTGGCGGCGCAGCAGTCCAACCGGTTCGCCGAGGAGTTCGCGCGCATGGGGCTGGCCCAGCTTGCCCGCCGTACCGGCGACCTCGACGGCGCCGAGGCACACCTGCGCACGATCCTGGCCTGGCACGAGCGGCTGGCCGCCGACTACGGGCGGCCGTTCTACGGTGTGACGCTGGTGCTGGCCGAGCTCGGCTTCGTCGCCGAGGAGCGGGGCGACGCCGGGCTGGCCCGGTCGCTGCACGAACGCGGGCTCGCCGCCGCCCGCGAGATCGGCGACCCGCGCGCCGAGGCGCTGGCCCACGAGGGACTTGCCGGTGCGGCCGCCCTGACCGGCGATCGCCGAGAAACCTGGTCCCACCTGACCGAGGCGATCCGCCTGCGCGAGTCGGCCCGCGCCCCGCTCCCGCCGGCTGAGCGCCGCGACGTAGAGCGAGCCGTGACCCGCTCCTTAAGGCGTTGATCAGGGAGTTCGTGGAGAGAAACACCGACAAAGTCCCTGATCAACGCGTACGGGGGAGGATGGGTCACATGCGGGTTGTCATCTCGGGCGCTTCAGGCTTTCTCGGGCGGCGGTTGGCCCAGTGGTTGACGGAGAACGGGCACCAGATCAGCCGGCTCGTGCGGAGGACGGACGCGGGGCCGGGCGAAATCCCGTGGGACCCGAAGGCCGGCACCCTCGACCCGGCCGCGCTGGCCCCGCACGACGCGGTGGTAAACCTCTCCGGCGCCAACATCGGTGACCACCGCTGGACCGACCGGTACAAGCAGGTGTTGATCTCCAGCCGCGTCGACACCACCGGCACGCTCGCCCGCACGCTGGCCGCGCTCCCCGCCGACGGGCGGCCGGGCGCGCTTCTCAACATCGGCGGCATCAACCTGTACGGCGACACCGGCGACACCACGGTCGACGAGCAGGCCCCGCCGGGCACCGGGTTCCTCGCCGACCTCTGCAAGGTGTGGGAGGCGGCCACAATGCCGGCCGAGGACGCCGGGGTACGGGTGGTGCGGCTGCGCAGCGGCACACCCCTGCACCGCGACGGCGGCTACCTCAAGCCGCAGATGCTTCCCTTCCGCCTGGGTATCGGCGGGAAGCTGGGCAGCGGCCGGCAGTGGATGCCGTGGATCTCGATGGTCGACTGGCTGCTGGCCGTGTCGTTCCTGCTGGAGCGGCACGACATCGCCGGCCCGGTCAACGTGGTCGCCCCGCAGCCGGTGCGGAACTCCGAGTTCACCAAGCAGTTGGGCGCCGCCCTGCACCGGCCGGTGATCATGCCGATCCCCACCTTCGCGCTACGCGTCCTGCTGGGCGAGATGGCTCCCGATACCCTCGCGAGCGTGCGCGCCCGGCCGGGCGTACTGCTGGACGCCGGCTTCACGTTCCGGCGGCCCGGCGTGCGCGAGGCGTTGGAAGACGCGCTCTACGACCGCTGAGCAGCGGCGGGACCGCCGCGGCGACCGTGTGGTCCACGGTCGCCGCGGCGGCATGCGCCGAAACAGGAACAGATCAGCAATCACGCAGTTCGGGAGACTGGTTGCGGATCTGGGCCACCGGCGAGATGAAGTCCTGGTACGGCTCGCCGCCGACCGCGGACAGCTTGAACGCGGCCACCCGGTGGCAGTTCTGGAACGCCAGCTTCACGCCGAAATGCCGCTCCAGCCCGCCCCGGATCGCGTCGCTGGCGAGCGCCCGCAGCAGCTCGCCGCGCTCCTTCTCGCTCGGTGGCGGGACGGCGTGGTCGGCGAACTCGCCGGGTGTCGTGGCCGAGCGGGCGGCGACGTCGGAAACGACCGCCCAGGCGTACGGCAGCGACTCGCGCACGCAGGCGACGAACTCGGCGTCGTCGACCTGGCCCCGTTCCGCGCGCTCCAGCAGGGCGGCGGGTACGTCGAGGGACATTCTCTCTCCTTAACTCTTCTGGGGCGCTGCCGGCCGCTTCGCGGACGCCAGCGCCGCCTACTGTCTGGGTGACTCAGCGGACCAGCGTCTGTGGCCCAAGCACGAACTCCGGGTCGACCTGGCCGGCGAGGTCCTCGCCCACCTTGTCGTTGGCCCAAGCGGTCGCGTTGCGCAGGTGAAACTCCACCGCCTGGCGGGTGTAGGTGGCCCAGTCCTTCGGACAAACAGCGACGGCTTCACGCATCGCGTCCAGGGCATCACGATTGGCAATCTCCAGTGTGGAGAGCGGCTGGGGCCGGCCCCGCTCGGCCGCCTTCACGTACGCCGAGCGCCCCACCCAGGTCAGCAGGTCGTCGCCGACGTGCGCACGGAGGAAGTCCACATCGGACTCGTCGTCGACCTTGTTGCCCACCACGTACACCCGCACGCCGAAGTCCCGCGCGTAGCCGACGTACTGCCGGTAGACACCCACGCTGCGCAGCGTCGGCTCACAGACGATGAACGTGGCGTCGAAACGGGTGAAGAGACCGGACGCGAACGAGTCGGCGCCGGCGGTCATGTCCACGACGGCGTACTCCCCCGGGCCGTCGACAATGTGGTTGAGCAGCAGCTCGACCGCGCCGACCTTGGAGTGGTAGCAGGCCACGCCCAGGTCCTCGGTCGCGAACGGCCCGGTCACCGCGAGCCGGATGCCGCCGACCTCGCGTACCAGCGCGTCGTAGATCGGGTTGGCACCGGTGATCGACAGCAGCCGCGAGCCTCGCCCGGGCGGCGTGGTCTTGACCATGGCCGCGGCCGAGGAGATCCGCGGGTTGCTCCCCCGCAGGTACTCCTTGATGCCGGCAAGGTGGTCGCCGAGCGCGGGCAGCAGCACCGCCTCGTCCTCGCTGGCGCCGAGCGCGGCGGCCAGGTGCTGGTTGATGTCCGCGTCGATGGCGAGCAGCGGCGCGCCGCCGGCGGCCAGATGGCGGGCGAAGAGGGCGGCCAGCGTGGTCTTGCCACTGCCGCCTTTCCCGACAAGGGCGATTTTCACGGTACGGGACTCCTTGGGCCGTCTTTACGTTGCTTGTATTGGATGTCATTTCCAATAGCGGCGCAAGCATTATCGGGCGTGTCGGCTACCGAACCTTTTTCCACCTCCCGTCACGGTCTGTCCTGACGCGCGGGCGCCGCGCAGTTCAGGTTGAAAAAGGTTCGTTGGTAGGGTGACGGGCCGTGACGCTGACCGAGCCTGTGGCCGCACCCACCGACCCGCCGGGCACCTCGCGCCGCCGGCCGGACCTGGTGGTCGCGGCGCTCTCGCTCGGGCTCGCCGTGCTGGTCACCGCCGGCCTCTGGGCCGACCCCAACCACCGCACCATCAAGGTCAACTCCAGCGACCAGGCGCTCTTCGAGTGGCTCCTGGCGTTCGGCGCGCATGCGCTCACCCACGCGGAAAACCCGCTCTTCACCCACCTGATGAACGTCCCCGACGGGGTGAACCTCGCGGTCAACACCTCGATCACCGTGTACGCGGTGCTCTTCGCCCCGCTCACGCTGCTGGCCGGGCCGCAGTGGTCGTTCGTGGTGATCCTCACGCTCAACCTGGCCGCGACCGCGTTCGCGTGGTACCTGCTGCTCTCCCGCGCGTTCCGCCTGCCGGTGCTCGCCGCGGCGGTGGGCGGGCTCTTCTGCGGCTTCGCGCCGGGCATGGTCTCGCACGCCAACGCCCACCTCAACTGGACCGCCGGGTGGCTCGTGCCGCTGGTGGTGTGGCGGGTGTTCGCGCTCCGCGAGCCGGGCCGGTGGCGGCGCAACGGGCTGATCCTCGGCGTGCTGGTGGCGGTCGCGTTCTCGATCGCGGCCGAGGGGCTCTTCTTCACCGCGCTGGCCTGCGGGGTGTTCCTCGGCGTGTGGGCGTTCTCGCGGCGGGCCGAGGCGCGGGCGGCCCTGCCGACGTTCGTACGCGGGCTGGCGGTCACCGCCGGGGCGGCTGTGTTGCTCCTCTCGTACCCGCTGTGGCTGCACTTCTTCGGCCCGCAGCGGTTCCACGGCACGGGCTTCGACCCGAAGGTGCACAACGAGGACCTGGCCGCGTTCGCCGCGTTCCCGGAGCGGTCGCTGGCTGGGATCGCCGGCTTCGGCACGGGCTTGGCACCAAACCCGACCGAGGAGAACTCGTTCTTCGGCCTGCCGCTGCTCGCGCTCGTGGTCGTCTGCTTCGTGCTGCTGTGGCGGCGCACGGCCCCGAGGCTGGCGAGGTCCGGTCCGAGGAGCGCAGCGACGAGGCCGGACCGAGCCGGCCTCGGGGCCCAGCGCGAGCGGAGCGAGCGCAGTCAAACACAGATGCGGGCCGGCGGGCGGTGCTGCGCGCGCTGGCGGTCACCGCCGGGGTGTTCTTCGTACTGTCGCTGGGGCCGGAGCTCAAGGTCGACGAGCGGCTGACCGGGGTCCCGCTGCCGTACGCGGCGCTGGGCGGCCTGCCGGTCTTCAACGCCGCCCTCCCGGCCCGGCTGGCGCTCGTGGTGATGCCGCTGATCGGGCTGGTGCTCGCGTACGGGCTGGCCGCCCTCGGTCCGCGTCCGGCGCCGGCCTGGCTGGGCGCCTTCGCGGTCGCGCTGCTGCCGCTCGTGCCGGTACCGCTGCACACCTCGGAGTACGAGCCGGTCCCCCGGTTCATCACGTCCGGCACCTGGCGCGAGTACGTCCAGGATGGCGGCGTCCTCGCCCCGGTACCGCCCACCTCCGACGTGCTGCCGGACGGGCAGCGCTGGCAGACGTACGCGCTGGCGCACGGGCAGGGCGAGTTCCGTATCCCGGCCGGCTTCTTCCTCGGCCCCGGCGGCCCGGACGGCAAGGGACGGATCGGCCCGGTCCCGCGCCCGTCGGCCGACCTGCTCTTCGAGGTGGCGCGCACGGGTGTCGTACCCCCGATCACGGACGCGGACCGGGCGGCGGCGCGCGAGGACCTGCGCTACTGGGGCGCGGAGGCCGTGGTGCTGGCCGACCGGGTACACGGGGCGAAGTTCCCGGCCCACCCGGAGGCCCTGCTGCGCGCGACGACCGAGCTGCTCGGCCCACCGCAGCGGGTCGACGACGTGTGGCTGTGGCGGGTGTGACTCCCCACAGACGTGAGCAGAGACACGCAGCGATCGGCCCCCCACCTGGGTCTACGCTGAATGGGTGACTAGCGCACTCACCGAGCTGCGGCACCGGAAGCTCGGCCGCATCGACTACCTGGCGGCGTGGGATGAGCAGCGGCGGCTGCACGAGGCCGTGGTCGCCGGTGCGGAGCCGGGCACCGTGCTCCTGCTCGAGCACCCGAGTGTCTACACGGCCGGCAAGCGGACCGAGCCGCTCGACCGCCCGATGGACGGCACGCCCGTCATCGACGTCGACCGCGGCGGCAAGATCACCTGGCACGGCCCGGGGCAGCTGGTCGGTTACCCGATCCTCAAGCTGCCCGACCCGATCGACGTGGTGGCCTACGTGCGGCGCACGGAGCAGCTGCTCATCGACGTCTGCGCCGAGTTCGGCCTGGCCACGACGCGGATCGAGGGACGCAGTGGGGCCTGGGTGCCGGCCGACGACCGCGGGCCGGACCGCAAGATTGGCGCGATCGGCATCCGGGTGTCGCAGGGCGTGACGCAGCACGGCTTCGCGCTCAACTGCGACTGCGACCTGGCGGTCTTCGACCGCATCGTCCCGTGCGGCATCCGCGACGCGGGTGTCAGCTCGCTGAGCGCGGAGCTCGGCCGGCAGATCACGGTGGCCGACGTGCTCCCGGTGGCCGAGCGCCACCTGGGCACACTGCTCGCGGAGTAGGCGAGCCGGCCCAGGTGCTCACCCAGGCCGGCCGGCCTCGCGTTACTGACCGCTCGCTACGGGGTCAGCCGGTGGCGGTCACGCGGAAAGGCTGTCACCTCGCGTACGTTGGCGGCGCCGGTGAGCCGGGCCACAAACCGCTCCAGCCCGATGGCAAACCCGCCGTGCGGCGGCATCCCGTGCCGAAATGCCTCCACATAGGACTCGTACGGCGCGAGTGGCTCGCCCCGCGCGGCAAGCGCCGCCACGTAGTCCTCGTACCGGTGCAGCCGCTGCCCGCCAGTCACCAGCTCCACACCCCGGAAAAGCAGGTCGAACCCGTTCGTGTACCCGGGACGGGTCGGGTCTGGGTGCGTGTAGAAGGGGCGCTTGGCCGCCGGGTACCCGGTGACGAACACGACGTCCGACCCGTGCTCGGCAAGCGCCCACTCCCCGACCGCCCGCTCGTGCGCAGGCGCTAAATCTACTGGGCCCTGTTCGTCGCGTCGCGTGCCCGCGACGCGACGAACAGGGCTGGAAACCGAGTCCGGCTCGTCCGGGGGCGCGCCGGCGATCTTCAGCGCCTCGGTGAAATGCAGCGCGGGAAACTCGGCGGGCAGCGCCGCCGGCAGCCCGGTCGCCGCCACCATGCCGCGGATCACCTCGGCGAGTACCGCCATGACGTCGCGGTGGTCCTCGACGAATCCCAGCTCGGCGTCGAGCGACGTGTACTGAGCCAGGTGCCGCCCGGTCTCGTGCGGCTCGGCACGGAAGACCGGCCCCACCTCGTACACACGCTCGAAGACGCCCACCATGACCTGCTTGTAGAACTGGGGCGACTGGGCCAGGAAGGCGGGCCGTCCAAAGTAGTCGATCGCGAATACGTTCGCCCCGCTCTCGGTGGAGCTGGCCACGATTTTCGGCGTGTGCACCTCCACGAAACCCAGACCGTCCAGTGTGGACCGGAAGCCGGCCACGGCCGCCGCGGAGACACGCAGCGCGGACGCACGTGTGGCGTGGCGTAGCGAGAGTGACGCGTGGTCGAGCTGAGTGGGCAGGGTTGCCCCCAGCTCCGGCCGGAAGAGGTCGAACGGTGGTGGCTCGGCGGTCGCTCCGAGTACCCGTACCAGAGGCTCGACCACCTCGACCCCGGCGGGCGCGGCAGCGTTCGCGACGGCCTCGCCGGTGAGCTCGACGGCGGTCTCCTCGCCGACGGCCTCGATCTGGGCACGGACACCGGGGTCGGTGACCACGACCTGGCTGAGCCCGGCGCGGTCCCGCACGATCAGAAACGCCACCGACTTCAGCAGCCGGCGGCGGTGTACCCACCCGGCGAGTCGCACGGTTTCGCCAATGTGGGCAGGCAGTTGGGTGGAAAGGATGCGTTGCATGGGCACCTCCTGGTCATCGCGCAACGCGATCCCCGACTGGGCGCGGGCGAGTGGGGAAACTCGCGGTGCCACCGCGCCTTCACCCCCGAAGGGGCCTCATTCGAAATGCGGCTCTGGAGTGTCTTCGCGCCCCGGCGCCGGGCCACCGTCACAGCTGCGGGTGGCTCTCTCGGCCGGCGGATTTCGGGGCGGTACTTGGTTCCGTCGTCGCCGCTCACGACACGCTAGCAGGACAAACCGGTGGTGGGTATCACATAAAGCGCAGCGTGAGGCTCGTCGCCTAGTGTTCATGCGTGACCACAGCGAGCGTAGTCTCGGATCTGTGACCATCGCTCCAGAGGGACGGCGCCTGCTGCGCATCGAGGCGCGCAACGCCGAGACGCCGATCGAGCGCAAGCCGCCGTGGATCAAGGTCAAGGCCAAGATGGGCCCGGAGTACACCGAGCTACGTGGCCTGGTCCAGCGCGAGGGCTTGCACACCGTTTGCCAGGAGGCCGGCTGCCCCAACATCTACGAGTGTTGGGAAGATCGCGAGGCCACCTTCCTGATCGGCGGCGACCAGTGCACGCGGCGATGCGACTTCTGCCAGATCGACACGGGCAAGCCGGCCGAGTTCGACGCTGACGAGCCCCGCCGCGTCGGCGAGTCGGTCGCCACGATGGGCCTGCGGTATGCGACGGTCACCGGCGTCGCCCGCGACGACCTGCCGGACGGCGGTGCCTGGCTGTACGCGGAGACGGTCCGCCAGATCCACAAGCTCCAGCCCGGCTGCGGTGTCGAGCTGCTGATCCCCGACTTCAACGGCGACCCCGCCCAGCTCGGCGAGGTCTTCGACGCCCGGCCCGAGGTGCTCGCCCACAATGTCGAGACGGTGCCGCGCATCTTCAAGCGCATCCGCCCCGCGTTCCGCTACGAGCGCTCGCTCGACGTGCTCACCCAGGCCCGCGCGGCCGGCCTGGTGACAAAGTCCAACCTGATCCTCGGGCTGGGCGAGGAGCGCCACGAGATCTCCCAGGCTCTGCGCGACCTCCACGAGGCCGGCTGCGAGCTGGTGACCATTACGCAGTACCTGCGACCCACGCCGCGCCACCACCCCGTGGAGCGCTGGGTCAAGCCGGAGGAGTTCGTGGAGCTGATGGAGGAAGCCGAGCAGATCGGCTTCGCCGGCGTGATGAGCGGCCCGCTGGTCCGCTCGTCGTACCGCGCTGGTCGCCTCTACCAGCAGGCCCTGGACGCGCGCAACGCCTGAGGCGCACTGTCACGCTGAGATACCACTTTCGGACGAAGCGTGTTGAGGAAGGCTCATCGAGGACACTAGATTTCTCGCCATGAGTCTCCCGACCGAGCCGATCGGAAGCATCCCAAGGTCCCCCGCCCTCCTCGCCGGCATCGCCGACCACGCCGCCGGACGGATCGACAGCGAAGCCCTCGACAGCCTGTACGACGACGCCCTGCGCGACACGATCGCGACGCTGGAGTCGCTCGGTTCGCCGGTGGTCACCGATGGCGAGCAGACCAAGCCCTCCTTCTTGACGTACCCCCTCGCCGGACTCGACAACCTGGCGCCGGACGGCGCCGTCATCCCGTTCGCCGACGGCCACACCCGGCAGCTGCCTCGGCTCGCGAAGGGCCCGTTCCGTTACGGGGCCCGCTCCGGCGAGTACCTCGCCGCCGCGCGCCGGTACGCCACCGTCCCGGTCAAGCAGGCGGTCATCTCGCCGTCCGCGCTGAGCCTCCTCTACCCGCAGGACCCCATCCCGGGGTACAGCCGCGAGGAGTTCCTCGACGACCTTGTGGACGAGGTGGAGGCGGACATCCGCGGCGCTCTGGACGGCGGCGCGCACACGGTCCAGATCGACTTCACCGAGGGGCGCTTCTCCCTCAAGCTCGACCCGTCGGGCGGCGTGCTGCGGTCGCTGGTCGAGCTGAACAACCGGGTGCTCGCCCGCTTCACGGACAGCGAGCGGGCGCGCATCGGCGTACACACGTGTCCCGGCGGTGACCAGGACTCCACGCACAGCCTCGACATCGACTACACCGCGCTGCTGCCTCATTTGTTCGCGGTAAACGCCGGCGTCTTCTACGTGCAGCTCGCCAGCGAGGCAGACCCCGATCGGGTGCTCGCCACGATCGCCACCCACCTCCGGCCGGACCAGCGGGTCTTCGTCGGCGTCACCGACCCGATCGACCCGGTGGTGGAGACGCCCACCCAGGTGCGCGACCGGGTGCTCCGGGCGGCCGAGCACATCGCCCCGGACCGGCTGGGCACCTGCGACGACTGCGGCTTCGCGCCGTTCGGCGACGACACGTCCACCTCGCGGGAGACCGCCTTCGCCAAGGTGCGGGCGCGCGTCGAGGGCACGGCTCTGGCCGCGGAGTCACTTGGCGCCTAGGCGCCGATACCGTCCTATATGGATCGTGGGGCTACTGGCGCTCCGCCAGTAGCCCCAGGCGGTGGGCGACCGCGGCGGCCTCGACCCGGTTTGCCACCGCGAGCTTGGCGATGATGCGGGAGACGTGGACGCTGGCCGTCTTCGGCGAGATGAAGAGCTGCTCGGCGATCCGCCGGTTGCTCAGCCCTTCGGCCACCAAGCGCAGCACCTCCTGCTCGCGCACCGTCAGCAGCTCCGGCTCGTCGGGCGCCGAGTGGCTCGACACCCGCACCCCGACGCGGCGGGCGAGGGTGTCCAGCTCCTCGCGCAGCGGGGCGGCGTGCAGGTCGTCGGCGATGCAGCACGCCTCCTCGACGGCCTCGCCGACCAAGCCGCGATCGCCCGCGGCCGCGGCGGCTTCGGCCAGGCCCAGCAGGGTGCGGGCCAGCGGGTACGGCTGGCCGTCCGTCCGCCAGGCCGCCACCGCCTCCCGCCAAGCGGGCAGCGCGTCGGGGCCGGTGGCGAGGACCGCGCGGGTCTCCGCGGCACTGGCCCGCTGCGCCGGCTGGTCCGCGGTCAGTGCGGCCATCGCCGTGCGGACCCGCTCGGCCAGCACCGCGTCGCCGCCCAGGACGGCGGCACGGGCGGCGGCGGCCATCAGCGGCCAGCTGTGCCGCGGGAACTCGTCCAAGCGCGGCACCCCGACCGCGATCCCCGCCGCCTCGACCGCGCCGGCCAGGTCGCCACGCCGGAGGGCGGACTCGACGCGCAGCTCGTGCAGCGGGATGGCGAGCTGGAGCTCCAGGTAGGGCCGGCCGAGGAAGCTCACCGCCCGGGCCAGAAGCTCGTCGGCGCCGGGGTGGGCGCGGGCCAGGCGGAGGTGGGCCCGGATCTGTAGCCAGTGCAGGCCGAGCGTGCCGGGCGGGTCGATGCGCGCGGTCTCGGCGCAGAGCGCGTCGGCCTCGTCCCACCGGCCCAGCGCGAAGAGCGCCTCGGCGTGGTTGGAGAGCAGGAACGCCCCGGTCGAACGGCTGATGCCCACCCGCTTGGCCTCGACCGTGCCGTCGGCGGCGCTGCGCGCGGACTCCGCGTACTGCCCGATCTCGAAGAGCACATCGGAGATGTTGACCAGCGCGTGGACCAACTGCGGCACATCGCTGGTGCGGCGGGCCACCTCTTCGGCCTTGCGCAGCTCGACAAGCCCGGCCGCGGCCGAGATCTCGTGCGTGCACACCCGGCCGAAGGCGAGTGTCGCCGCGACCTGGGCCGCCGGCTCGCCGAGCGCCTCGGCGTCGGCCAGGGCCTCGCGGGCGATCCGATTCCCTTCCGCCAGGCCGACCTTGCCCAGGTGGGTGGCGACATTGGCCAGGATCTGGACCCGCTCGGCTCCGTTGGGCACGTCGCGGACCAGCTCATAGGCACTGCGGAGCTCGGTCGCGCCGTCGCTCTTGCCGAGCACGCGCATCAGCCGGCCGCGGCGCTCCAGCATGCGCGCGGCGCGCAGCGGCTCGGCGTCCCTGTCGATCTCGGCGAGCGCGGCGCGGGTGAGGCTCATCGCGCGGGGGTAGTCGCCGGCCGTGGACGCCGCCAGCAGCGTCTCCTCCAGCAGTGCGAGGTGGTCCATGGCGAGCCGGTCGGCGGCGTCGGGCACCTGCTCCCACAGCTCCAGCACCCGCTCGAGCAGCCGGCTCTTCTCCGCGTACGCGTACCGCTTACCGGCCGCCGTCGCCGCCGCCCACGCCGAGGTGAGCGCGCGGGGGTGGTCGTGTGCCTGGTACCAGTGGTGGGCGATCTCGGCCGGTGCGCGGTCGGCGCCGACGAGCTGGGGCCGGACCTCGATGGCCGCCGCGTACCGGGCGTGCAGGCGGGCCCGCTCCCCGGGCAGCGAGTCCTCGTGCACGGCCTCGCGGACCAGCGCGTGCCGGAACTCATAACCCCCGTCGGTGCCGGCGACCAGCAGCTGGGCGGCGACCGCGGTGCGCAGCGCGTCTTCGAGGGAGTGGTCGGGCACCTCGGCGACCTCGACGAGCAGGTCGTGGCCGATCCGGGTGCCCCCGGCCGCGGCCAGCCGCAGCACCCGCTGCGCCGCGTCGGGCAGCCGGTCGATGCGGGCCAGCAGGAGGTCCCGCAGCGTGTCGGGCAGGTCGCTGCAACCGTCGGGGTCGCTCGATGCGGCCAGCTCCTCGACGAAGAACGGGTTGCCCTGCGAGCGGTTGTAGACGTTGTCGACCAGGGCCGGACGGGGCTCGGCGCCGAGCAGGTCGGCGAGGATCTCCATCGTGCCGTCGCGGTCGAGCCGGTCGAGGTCGACGCGCTCGACGCCGCGGGCGCGGTCGAGCTCGGCCAGGAAGGGCCGCAGCGGGTGGCCCCGGTGCAGCTCGTCCGAGCGGAACGTACAGATCAGCAACGCCTGGGCGGTGCGCGCCGAGCGGATCAGGAACGCGATGAGGTCGCGTGTGGAGCGATCGGCCCAGTGCAGGTCCTCGATGACAAGGACCAGCGGGCGCTCCCGGGCCAGCCGCCCGAAGAGGCCGGCGACAAGCTCGAAGAGGTATCCCCGGTTGGCGTCGACGAGACCTTCGGGACCTGCCGGGCCCAGCTCGGGCAGCAGCCGGGCGAACTCGTGCTCGTGCCCGTCGAACGCGGCCGAGCCGTCGCGCCGGTGCAGGTCACGCAGCGCCGCCACGAACGGCGCGAACGGCAGGCCCTCCTCGCCGAGCTCCAGGCACTGTCCGGTGAGGACGCGGACGCCGTCGCCGAGTGCAAACCGCCGGAACTCCTCGACGAGCCGGGTCTTGCCGATCCCCGCCTCGCCGCCGAGCAGCACGGTCGTCGGCTCGTCGCCGCGGGCGCGCTTGAGCGCGTCGCGCAACGCCGAAAGATCGGCGTCACGACCAACCAGGACGGAACTTGTGGCTCGGGCGGTCACGAGATCGAGCATGACACGCCCTTCCGACATCCATCAGTGATTAAGCGGGTGGCCGAATCCGGCCCGCCCCCGTGGCGGGCCGGATTCACGGCGGGTCTCACGAGGGCGCCGGAGCGCGCGTCGCGGCCCCGTGCTGGCGCCGCCCGGAACGGGACCACCAGTGCGGCTCAGGTCCGCCGCCGCGCACGACGGCGCGGGCCAGGCGTACCCGGTCGGCTTCGGCGAACAGCTCGGCCGAACGGTGACGGTGAAGGGTCAGTGCGGAGTGCGCGTCGGGATTCGTCATGACAGTTACTCTCCGCGCGAAGGCAGGGCCGCCGCATGGGTGCGATTCCCCATGTTGCGGATGAGCGGGGTCCTTAGCCGGGGCTGCGGCGGCAGTGCGGGGCCGTAAGGTACTTACCGCGCGCGGCCCTTTAGACTTCCTGACATGGCAAAGCCCGAGGAGAAGGTCTCATTCGGCCAGCGGCTGAAGCAGATCGGGATGGTTTTCTCGTTCACCGCCAAACGCGACAAGTGGTTCGCACCGCTGGTCGCCGGCGCGGTGCTCATCCCGCTTGCGCTCACCGCGGTGGCAGTGATCACCTGGGGCTGGCTGTGGCTGCCCGTGGGCATCCTGCTCACGCTGCTCGCCGTGCTCATCGTGCTCAACCTGCGGTCCAACGCCGCGATGATGAACGCGGCGGAGGGCCAGGTGGGCGCGGCCGCCCAGCTTGTGGAGAACATGCGCGGCGACTGGCGAGTGACCACCGCCGTGAGCTCGACCACGCAGATGGACATGGTCCACCTGGTGCTCGGCCGGCCGGGCGTGATCCTGCTGGCGGAGGGCAACCCGCAGCGCGTGCGCAGCCTGCTCGGGCAGGAGAAGCGGCGGCTGGCCAAGGTGATCGGCAACGCCCCGATGTACGACTACATCGTCGGCACCGGCGAGGAGGAGCTGTCGATCCGCAAGCTGCGGACCACGCTCATGCGCCTGCCCCGCAACCTCAGCGGCAAGGATGTCAACGCGCTCGACAAGCGCCTCACCGCGCTGTCCGCCCGCCCCAACCTGCCCAAGGGCGCGATCCCCAAGAACATGCGCCCGCCGAGGGGTGCCTCCCGCCAGATGCGCGGCCGCTAGGGAGCGATCTTCAGCCACTCGGTGGCGGTGGTGTGCTCGCGCAGCGCGTCCGGATCGGGCACCACACCCAGGCCGGGGCCGGTCGGCACGCGTACGTGCCCCTCCTCCAGCACGAACGGCGCGGTGATGTCGCGCGCGAAGTACCGGTCCGAGGCGGACGTGTCGCCGGGCAGCGTGAAGTTGGGCAGCGCGGCGAGCGCGACATTCGCCGCCCGCCCGAGGCCGGTCTCCAGCATCCCGCCGCACCACACCGGCACGCCGTGGGCGGCGCAGACGTCGTGCACCCGGCGGGCCTCCAGGTAGCCGCCGACCCGCCCGGGCTTGACGTTGACGATCGCGGCGGCGCCCAACGCGATCGCATCCGCCGCCGCGCGGGCCGAGGTGATCGACTCGTCCAGGCAGACCGGGGTACGGATCAGGCGTGCGAGGGCGGCGTGCCCACGTACGTCGTCCTCAGGCAGCGGCTGCTCGATCAGCAGCAGGTCGAACGGGTCGAGCCGGGCCAGCTGCCGGGCGTCGGCCAGCGTGTACGCGGTGTTGGCGTCGACCTGGAGCAGCACGCCGTCACCGAAGCGCTCGCGCACGGCGCGGACCGGCTCGACGTCCCAGCCGGGCTCGATCTTGAGCTTGATCCGCAGGTAGCCCTGGCCGAGGTAGCCGTCGACCGCGTCCAGCAGCGCGGGGATCGAGTCCATGATCCCCACGGAGACGCCGGCCGGTACCCGCTCGCGTACCGCGCCGAGGTAGCCGCCGAAGGAGAGCCCGGCCGCCCGGAGCTGCGCGTCGAGCAGCGCGGTCTGCACCGCCGCCTTCGCCATCGGGTGGCCCTTGATCTCGGCGAACAGCGGCTCGACCGCGACCGGGTCCGGGCTGGGCAGGGCGGCGACGGCGGGCGCGAGGAAGCGGCGGACCACCTCGGCGGCGCCGTCCACGTACTCGCTGGAGTAGCGCGGCTCGGACATCGCCGCGCACTCGCCCCAGCCCTCGGCCTCGTCGGTCACCACGCGCACGAGCAGCACGTCCCGCTCGTGCTCGGTGCCGAACGAGGTCCGGAACGGCGCCACAAGCGGCATCGCGACACGCCGCAGCTCCAGGCCCGTCAACTTCACGAGTCCTCCAATACGTACCAGCCGTCACGAGTCACGCCGGCGACCGTGTAGCCGCGCTCCATCGCCGCGGTGACCGCCTCGCGCAGCGCGTACCGCCAGCGCTTGGCCAGCGGCGGGTCGGTGCGGCGCAGCGCCTCGACGTCGGGCGGCGCGGCCACCAGCAGCCGAGGGCCGCTCGCCGCCGCGACCGGCACCGGGGCGCCGTCCTCGTCTCGCCCCAGCGCCACGACACCACCGGCCGGGTCGACCTCCTGGGGCTCGCCACCGGCCGCGGCGGTCGCACCGGGCGAGGTGAGGTCCCAGCGCACGTACATGCGGTCGCTCGGGCCGCCGACGTTGGTACCGAGGTCCATCTGCCCGTAGAAGTCCGGCAGGTAGGCGGTGATCCGGGCGCCGAGCTTGCACAGGTTGAAGTACGCGTTGCGGCGGACCAGCGGGTCGTACGTCCAGCACACCGTGGGCAGGCCCCGGTCGAGCGCCCAGGCCCGCTGGTGCAGCTTCATGACGTACCCGAGGCCGGAGCCCTGCCGCCCCGGCTCCACCCCGGCCACGTGCGAGTGCAGGTGGCCGGCGCCGAGGAAGGCGACGGCAGCGCCGAGCAGCTTGCCGTCCCGGTACGCGCCGACGACGTAGTTGCCAGAGTGGGAGAACGCCCGCATGAAGCCGGCGTTGACAAGCTGGTCGGGCGAGTCGGCGTCCCAGACGCGCTGAAGCAGCTCGGCGGCCGCCCGCTGCTCGTCCACCTCGGAGAGCTCCAGCACCTCTACACCGAGCCGCTCCGCGGCACCAGTGGCCGCTAACCGCGCCTCGTCGGCCGGCGTGCTCATCGCCCTACGGTACTGATTCGCGCCGGGAATGTGATCAGGGCGTCCCCTGGAAGTCGCCGCCGCGACCCGGGGCACGCCCTGATCAAGAACGGTTTGTCAGTGGTGGTCGTGGTCCAGCTGGGCGCGGATCTCGCCGCCCGGGTAGAGGGTGCTGTGGACGTTCACGTACGTGGCCCCGGCCCGGATCGCGTCGACAAGTTCCGTGAACTGCCCGGCCGTGATCCCCTGGCCTGTCGGGCCGATCACGTCGCCCGGCCGGATGGTGCCGGTGACGTTCGCCGGTGCGGGTGGGCAGGCCTGGGTACCGGCCGGCCCGTTACCGAGGTTCGTGCACAGGAATACGCTGATACCGCCACTTTGCGCCTTGCCTCCAAAGTGGATGTGCGCCTGCGTGACGGTGCCTTCGAGAGCGGTGTAGCTGAGCCGGTACGTGATCTCCTGGGCCCGCTCGTTGATCTGGGCGCGGAATTGGCCCGAGCCGGTCGTGGAGAGGACGAGCGGATCTTCCTCGTACCCGGAAAGCCGTTCCTGGATGGCGTTGCCACCCCGCGGGCCGTCTCCGCCCGCGAGTGCGGCGCTCCCGCCCACGGTGGTAACTACGACAGTCGCGATGGCGATCGCCAGGAGCCGTACGTGTCTAACCTTCACGTCTTGCCTCCGTCCGTAGCGTGCGTGCCTATTGGCAGGCCACGCGCCACGACGGGGTCAGGTTCGGCTCGTTCGCATCCTGCGAAACAGCAGATTAGCCGCTCAACCTGGTCGAACGCTCTTATCTGAGCGTCGTACCGGGGACCGCGTCCAGCAGCCCGAGCTCGGCGCGGGTGGGCAGGCCTTCCCAGTCGCCCCGGGAGGCCACCGCGAACGCCCCGGTCGCCACCGCCCGGTCCAGCCGCCCGGCCACGTCGGCGTCGTCGAGCAGGCCGGACAGGTACCCAGCCACGAACGCGTCGCCCGCGCCGACGGTGTCCACGACCGGCACTCGGCGGGCCGGGCGGTCGACGGTCAGGTGGGGCCGGTGCGCCGAGGCGCCGTCGCCGCCCCGCTTGATCACTACCTCGCTCACGCCCGCCTCGAAGAGCGTAGTCAGCGGGTCGGCACCGGGGTCGACCAGCACCGGAAGCTCGTCCTCGGAGGCGACCACGATGTCGACGCTGGACAGCAGCGGCCGGAGGGTGGCCGCGGCGCGCTCGACGCTCCACAGCCGGGCCCGGTGGTTGACGTCCAGGCACACCGTGGCCCCGACCGTCTTCGCCTGGGCGACCGCGCGCGTCACCGCGTCCCGCGGCCCGTCGCCGAGGGCCGGCGTGATGCCGGTGACGTGCAGCACCCGCGGCGTCGCGCCCTCGAACGCCGCCGCGGCCTCCGCCTCGGACAGCCGTGAGCCGGCCGAGCCAGAACGGTAGTAGCTGACCCGCGTCAGGTCGGCGACCCGCGGCTCGAAGATGATCAGGCCGGTCGGCGCTTCCGGTGCGACCCCGCAGGCGGACACGTCCACGCCCTCGGCCCGCAGCGTACGCAGCACCAGCGCGCCAAGCTCGTCGGCGCCTGTCACGCCCACCCAGCGGACGGCGTGGCCGAGCCGGGCCAGCCCGATCGCGACGTTCGCCTCCGCGCCGGCGATCGAGAGGGAGAGCTGCCCGCCAAGGCGCAGCGGCCCACCCGCCCGGAAGGCGGCCATCGTCTCACCAAGCGTCAGGACATCGACACCGCCCATGTTCATACCACGACCGCGACCGCGTCCAGGAAGCGTGCGGCCCGCTCCGCCAGCCCGGCCAGGTCGCCACCGTGCGGGGCGTCACCGAGCAGCGGCGAGCCGACGCCGACCGCGATCGCGCCGACGGACAGGTATTCGCGGGCCAGCTCCGCGTCGACCCCACCAACCGGGACGAACGGTACGTCCGGGAAGGGGTCGCGGAGCGCCTTCAGGTATGTCGGGCCGCCCACCGACGCCGGGAAGAGCTTGACCGCGGCGGCGGCCGCACCGGTAGCGGCGATCACCTCGGTCGGGCTGAGCGCGCCGACCAGGGCCGGCAGCCCGAGCCGGGTCGCCTCCTCCACGCCGGGCCCGTAGCCGGGAGTCACCACGAACGAAGCCCCCGCCTCGGCCGCCCGCATCGCGTCGACGGCTGTACAGACCGTGCCGGCGCCGAGCGTCACCTCCGGCCCGAGCTCGGCGCGCGCCCGCTCGATCACGGTCTCGGCACCCATCGTGGTGAGTGAGACCTCGACCAGCGGCACGCCGGCCTCGACAAGCGCGATGACGCTCCGGGTGGCCGCGTCCGCGTCCCGCCCCGGACGATCGCGACCAGCCGGTGCTGCTCCAGCAGTCCCCTCAGGTCCACAAAGATCACCCTAGCGGCCCCAGCCCGCGCGCTGCGCGCCCCAGGCCTGTTGATCAGGGAGTTCGTGGGCGTGTCGCCCGGCGCGCCTCTACACAAGGTCCCTGATCAACCGCGTGGCCCGCGGCGAGAAACGTGAAGGCCGGCGCACCCTAAGGTGTGCCGGCCTTCACGACCCGGACTTTCGGTCAGACGTTGTAGTACATCTCGAACTCGTGCGGCGTCGGGCGGAGGCGGACCGGGTCGACCTCGTTCTCCCGCTTGTACGAGATCCAGGTCTCGATCAGGTCAGGCGTGAAGACGCCGCCCTCGAGCAGGAAGTCGTGGTCGGCCTCGAGCGAGTTGAGCACCTCGGGCAGCGAGCCGGGCACCTGCTTGACGCTGCCCCACTCCTCCGGCGGCAGGTCGTACAGGTCCTTGTCGATCGGCTCCGGCGGCTCGATCTTGGTCTTGATGCCGTCGAGGCCGGCCATCAGCATGGCCGAGAACGCCAGGTACACGTTGGCGGACGGGTCCGGCACCCGGAACTCGACCCGCTTGGCCTTGGCGTTGCTGCCGGTGACCGGGATACGGGTGCAGGCGGAGCGGTTGCGCTGCGAGTAGACCAGGTTGACCGGGGCCTCGAAGCCGGGCACCAGGCGCCGGTACGAGTTGACCGTCGGGTTGGTGAACGCCAGCAGCGACGGCGCGTGGTGCAGCAGACCGCCGATGTACCACCGGGCCATGTCGGACAGACCCGCGTAGCCGGTCTCGTCGTAGAACAGCGGCTCACCGTTGAGCCAGAGGCTCTGGTGGGTGTGCATGCCGGAGCCGTTGTCGCCGAAGAGCGGCTTGGGCATGAACGTCGCGGTCTTGCCGGCGGCCCAGGCGGTGTTCTTCACGATGTACTTGAAGAGCTGGAGCTGGTCGGCGGCGTGCAGCAGGGTCGAGAACCGGTAGTTGATCTCGGCCTGGCCGGCGGTGCCCACCTCGTGGTGCGAACGCTCGACGGTGAAGCCAGCGCCGATCAGGTTGACCACGATCTCGTCGCGCAGGTCGGCGTAGTGGTCGACCGGCGGCACCGGGAAGTAGCCACCCTTGTAGGCGGTCTTGTAGCCCTTGTTGCCGCCCTCTTCTTCGGCGCCGCTATTCCACGCGCCTTCGATCGAGTCGATGTAGTAGTACGCCTTGTTGGCCGCCGTCTCGTGACGGATCGAGTCGAAGATGTAGAACTCCGCCTCGGGACCGAAGTACGCGGTGTCCGCGATGCCGCTGGCGGCGAGGTAGGCCTCCGCCTTCTTCGCGACGTTGCGCGGGTCACGCGTGTAGGCCTCGCGCGTGAACGGGTCGTGGATGAAGAAGTTCAGCGCGAGAGTCTTCTGCGCGCGGAACGGGTCGATGTAGGCGCTTGCGACATCCGGCAGCAGCAGCATGTCCGACTCGTGGATCTGCTGGAAGCCGCGGATCGACGAACCGTCAAAGGCAAGGCCGTCGGTGAAAACACTGTCGTCGACTGACTCGACCGGGGCGTTGAAGTGCTGCATCACACCCGGCAGGTCACAGAACCGCACGTCGACGAATTTCACGCCCTCGTCTTTGAGGTACCGAAGGAGTTCCTCGGAATTGGCGAACAACACGTCCTCCTGGCACGTCGCTGAGCTATAACGTCGCTGAGCTTAAAGGCGGCACGGCCGCCTGGATGTCTGGCTGGTCGCGACGGTATGGCTGTGCCGTTGCCCAGGCGTGTCTCTAATGTTTCCGCCGTGTTACGTCAGCGGTAGAGGGCGCGCGGTGTGGCAAAGTCCACCACTCGGCCGTCACCAGATCACCGAACGGACCATACACCCAGCGCCCCTGGTCGGCGGCGATATGCGGAGAGGTGTCCCGTAGGCTGGGCGACCGTGACGACGGAGCGGGCCGACCAGGAGCTTCCGACCCTGGCCAAGCGCTTCGGGGCGCTCGTGATCGACTGGCTGCTCTGCCTCCTGATCTCCAACTTCTTCGGCGACCCACTCCGCGACGGCTGGCCACCCGTAGTCGTCCTCATATTGGAGTACGGCTTCTTCGTCGGCCTCTTCGCCCAGACGCCGGGCATGGCCGTGCTCCGGCTCAAATGCGTCTCCTTCAAGGACGGCGGCCGCATCGGCATCCCCCGAGCGCTCCTGCGCGGCGTGCTGCTCGCGCTTGTCGTGCCCGCCCTGATCATGGACCCGCAGCGACGCGGCCTGCACGACAAGGCCGCCGGCTCCATCGTCGTCAACCCCTAGCCCGCGGGTTGATCAGGGACTTGGTGGGCGTGTCGGTCGGCGCGCCGCTGCACAAAGTCCCTGATCAACCGCAGTGGATCTAGAGGAGCTTGCCGAGGCGCATGAACACGGTCTCGCCGGTCGACTCGTCGACACCGTCGTTGTCGGTCACCGCGTACGTGCGACCGTCACCCCCGATGGTCAGGCCCTCGACCTTGTCCTGCGTCCAGCCGTTGCCGGCCTGAAGCAGCGGCAGCAGGTCGATCGCGAGGCGCTTCTTCACGACCGGAAGGCCGGTACCGAAGGCACCCGGGACATCGAAGGTGTAGACCTTCTTGACCTTCGCGGCCGGGCCGCGCTGGTTGTCCCGCTCGATGACCGCGAACGTGTTGTGGTCGACCACGACCAGCTCGGAAAGCCCCACCCACGCACCAGCGGGAGCGGCATCCAGCGGGTACGCGAGCCACGCCCACGTCTTGGAAGCCACCGAGTAGCGGCCGATCCGGACCAGGCCCTTCTGGTCGCCGGTCAGCTCGCGCTGGATCGCGACCCAGACCTGCTCCTTCGAGCCGCTGCCGGTGACCGCGACGCCCTCGATGCCGTTGCTGGTGATCGCGGCGGCCACGTCGGCCGGCAGCGGCACCTCCTCGGCGACGGCACCGTTGGAGTGAAGGCGCACCAGCAGGTTGGGGTTACCGGTGGGGCCGGTGCCCTCGACGCCGAGCCAGTAGCCGCCACCTGCGCGGGCGGCCACCCCCTCCGCGTCGTACCCGACGGGCTCGCCGTCCTTGGTGACGGTCAACGCGCTGGTGATCTTCGCCGGCTTGTCGCCGGTGTCGATGGTCAGCAGGCGGGTCGGCTCGTACACGCTGTCGGTGACCGACACGAGCCGGTCACGCTTGCCCGGCACCGGAGAGAGACCGGAGAGCGCGCCCCACCCGATGTCGTTCGTCGAGACGATCGACGGGAAGTCGGTCTTCGCGCCGAACTTGTAGAGCTGCACCGAGGAGCGGATGCCCTCGTCCGGCATGTCCTCCTCGCTGGAGACGACGACAAGCCCGCGGGACGGCGCGGTGACCACACCCTCCGGCCCGTTGACCGCCGGCATCAGCTGCACGAAGCGCGGCGCCCACGGCTTGCGCACGTCGTACACGGCGACGAAGTTGCCCCGCTCGGCGTTGACGAACAGGTACGGCGTGCCGCCGAACGTGCCCACCGCGACGTTCTCCGGCTCCACGCCCTTGGCGTCCGACCGGTTGTCCGGGTAGAGCCCGTGCGCGACGGCGAGCCGGTCGAGCGCGTTGCCGCTGTCGAAGACGGGGCGGCCGGTGCGCTTGTCGAAGATGCTGAAGCCGCGCGAGCCACCCTCGTAGTCGCCCTCGTTGGCGGTGGCGAAGAGGTTGTCGTCCAGCCACGCGACGCCGTCCGGCTCCCGCTTGGCGGTCACCGTACCGTCCAGCACGATGTTGTCGTCGTCCTTGGTGTCCACGTTGGACACCGTGACCGAGCCGGCGGAGAAGTGTTTGACCACCTTGCGGTCGCGCAGCCGCACGACGGCGAGGTGGTTGTTCTCCTGGAGGCTCACCACGGCTTCGTCGTCGCGGTTGATGCTCACGTACTCCGGCTCGGGGTCCTCCGGAGCGACCGCGGCCAGCCCGGTGAGGTCCACCTTGGACACTGACCAGGTACGAGTGTCCACAACAGACAGCCAGCCGGCGGGAAGCTGCGGGATGGCGCCGTCGTCGACGTCCTCGTCCCGCTCGTTCTCGATGGCGATGGCGATGTACTTGCCGCTCGGCGCGACCGCCACCGAGTCCGGCTGGCCGCCGAGGTCCAGGGTGCGGACCACCGCGCGGGTCTTCGCGTCCACCACGACGAGCTGGCCGGACGGGTTGGTGAAGCTCTCGCGGGTGTTGACCGCGGCGAGGACGTACTTGCCGAACGTGGCGACCGAGGTCGGCTCACCGGCCAGCTCCAGCACGCCCGACGGCTTCGGGCGGGAGGAGTCGGTGATGTCGATGAAGCCGAGACGCTCCCCCGGGCTGTCGGTGTAGATGACCGTACGGCCGTCGGAGCTGACCGCGGCGATCTCGGCAGCGGCATCGTCGGTGATGTCGCTGTTGAGGTACGCCGGGATGGTGGCGATGCGCCCGAACGGGCCAGGGCCACCGTGCGACGGATTGCCGTGCGCCGATGCTGGCATGCTGGGCAGCATCGATGCGACGAGCACTCCGGCCGCGAGCGGCCCCATGTGTTTGCGCTTCATCCACTGTGCGTACTCAGTGCGCCTGTCCGGCTGGGTAACAGCGGGGAAACGTCGGGGCAACGACCGTGCTGATCAGGGGATCAGCGACCGGACGATCTCCACGAACACGTTGATGTCCGACTCAGTGGTGCGCCAGTTGACGATCGCCGGGCGGAGGGCCACGCGGCCACCGTACACAGTGGTCCCCGCGAAGACCCGCCCGTCCGCGAGCAGTGCCGCGCCCACCTTGCGGTTGAGGTCGTCAAGTTCTTCTTCCGGTACGCCCGGCGGGCGCACCCGGAAGCAGACGATGCACAGCGGCACGTCCGCGAGGCGCTCCAGCTCGGGCGCCGCGTCGACAAGCGCGGCGAGGTGCTGGGCGAGGTCGAGGTGGCGCTCCACCATCGCCTGGTACCCCGAGCGCCCGTACGCGGCGAGCGTGGCCCAGATCGGCAGCGACCGCGCGCGGCGGGACGACTCGGGGCCGAGCAGCGCGTACCCACCGCGCGGATCGTCCGGCGCCGGTAGGTAGGCGGCACTCTGCATGCCGAAGGCGACCGCCAGGCGGGTCGGGTCGCGCAGGAAGGCGAAGCCGCTCTCGTACGGCACGTTGAGCCACTTGTGCCCGTCGCACGCGATCGAGTCGGCCCGCTCGATGCCGGCTACGAGCCCGGCGGTACGCGGCGACAGCGCGGCGAAGAGCCCGAACGCACCGTCCACGTGCAGCCAGGCGCCGTACCGCTCGGCGAGGTCAGCCAGGTCGGCCACGGGGTCGAAGTCGCCCGCGTTCACCTCGCCGGCGTTCGCGATGATCACAGCGGGCCCACCGAGCTCGGCCAGCCGCCGCTCCATCGCCGCCAGGTCGATCCGGCCGATCGGGTCCCGGGCGAAGACCTCGACACTCTCGCGGCCGTGGCCGAGCATCTGGAGGGCCTTGCGCGAGCTGGCGTGCACGTACCCGCTGGAGAGCACCGGCATGCGCGGCAGCCCGGCCAGCCCGTCGGCGGCGACGTCGGCGCCGTGCCGCTCGCCCCACCAGTGGGTGGCCGCGCCGAGGCTGGTGAAGTTGGCGAACGTGGCGCTGGCCACGAGCGCGCCGCCGTACCCCTCGGGCAGCCCGAACAGCTCACGCAGCCAGCCCAGCGCGATCGTCTCCACCTCCGTGGCGAGCGTGGAGGAGACGCGGAAGGCGGCGTTCTGGTCGAGGAGCGAGGCGGTCCAGTCGCCGGCGAGGGCGGCCGGGGTCGCGCCGCCGATCACGAAGTGGAAGAAGCGCGGGCCCGCCGAGTGCGTGGCGGCCCCCGTACCCACGCGGAGAAGCCGGCGCACGGCGGCGGCCGCGCCCTCGCCCTTGTCCGGGAGGTCGCCGGAGAGGTCGCGCAGCAGCGGCGCGGTGGCCGGGTCGCTGACCGGGCGGTCGGCGAGCGAGTCGAGGTACGGCCCAGCGGCCTCGTACACCTGGCCGAGCACGCCCTCGCCGCCACCATCCAGCAATGGATCGCTCTGTGCCTGCCACGCTCCGTCGCTCGGCGCTCGTCCGCCGTCGTGGTCGAGGCCCGTAGCCTCGCGACTCCCGCTCATGCACTCACGATGCGCCGCCGCTCCGCTTCCTCCGAGGACCAATCGGTAAGTGGTGGCCCGTCTGTCCGTTCCGGTGTCGGTAGGAAGAGGAGCAGGGCGAGGCTGACCCAGACGTACATGTTGCTGCCGAGAAAGCCGCTCACGCCGGACGACCCGTACTCCCACATCCAGACAAAGCGGCTGGTCAGTATCACGTACGCGAGCGCCGCGAAAGCGAGGAGACGCCGGTCGCGGGCCGCCAGCGCGCGGTCGACGAGCAGGATCAGCGCGGGGAGCAGCCACACGAGGTGGTGCACCCAGGTCACCGGGCTGATCAGGCACCCGACCACGCCGGTGAGCGCGAGCCCGGTGCGCACGTCGGCGTACCGCACCCGCCACACCCAGATGGCGAGCGTGGCGAGCACCAGCACCAGCCACGTGATCGTGCTCGGGTGCACCGGGTCGAGCCGGGCCATGACGCCTTGAAGCGACTGGTTGGAGACGTACGAGAGCGAGCCGACCCGGTCGGTGTTCCAGAGCATCTCGGTCCAGAACTGCCGGGACGCGTTCGGCGCCAGCGCCGCGGCCAGGAGCGTCGCGCCAGCGGCCGTCGCGCTCGCCGTGATCGCCGCGCGCCAGCGGCGGGTGACCAGCAGGTACAGGATGAAGATCCCGGGGTCAGCTTGACCGCGGTGGCCAGGCCGATACCCACGCCGGCCGCCTTGTGCCCGCGCCCGACGAGCCACAAAAGGTCTACCGCGACGAGGAAGAGCAGCAGCGTGTTGACCTGCCCGAAGCTGAACGTCTCGCGCATCGGCTCGAACGCGGCCACCAGGCAGGCGGCGATCACGAACGCGAACCAGCGGGTCCACCCCTCGCGCCGGGAGATCGGGTCGAGCAGCCACCACAGGATCAGTCCGGTGGTCACTACCACCGCGGCGGAGCTGATCACGATCGCGACCGGCCAGGAGAAGAGCGCCATCGGCAGCATCGCGAGCGCGGCGAAGGGCGGGTACGTGTAGCCGTACTTGCTGTTGGGCTTGAGAAAGTCGTAGATCTGGCCGCCGTCGTGCACCCAGTAGTTGATCGACCCGTAGTAGACCTTCAGGTCGAAGAAGCCGTGGCGGATCATCGTGAGGCTCAGGAAGCCGGCCGTCACCAGAACCATGGCGACAACAACGGCTATCCTCCTGTTCACCTTCTCCATGCTGCCGGTTACCCTCTGCCCGAGATGGAGGTGTCCGTGCACGAGGGTCGTACGGTGGTTGCCACCGCGGCCCTGGCGACCGCACTAGCCGCCGCCTTCCTCGCCTTACCCACTTTGGGCCCCGATCTATCCGCCCAGGTCGCCCGCGCGGACTTCTTCGCCGGTCACGGGCTCACCCCGATAGACCTCCGCTGGTACGGAGGGATTAACCAGTTCGGGTACAGCCTGGTTTCGCAGCCGGTGATGGCGCTGCTCGGCGTGCGGGTGACCGGCGCGCTAGCCCTGGTCGGTGCGGCGGTGGCCTTCGCCGCGCTGCTCGTGCGCGAGGGCGTGCCCCGGCCGCTGCTCGGCAGCCTGGTCGGGGCGGTGTGCATCGCCGGCAGCCTCGTCTCCGGGCGCGTGACGTACACGCTGGGCGTCGCGTTCGGGCTGGCGGCGCTCGTGGCACTGGTGTCCGGTTTCCGCTACCGGCTCGTCGCCGCGGCCGGCCTCGCCGTGCTGGCCACCGCCACGAGCCCGGTGGCCGGCATCTTCGTGGGGGTCGCCGGCCTCGCGCTGGTGACTGGCCGCCGGCGCCGGGACGGCACGGTGCTCGCGGTAGCCGCGGCGGTCCCGCTCGGCGTGACCGCGCTGCTCTTCGGCGTGGGCGGCTGGATGAACATCAGCCGGACCGATGCCCTCCACGCGATCGTCACGAGCCTGGTCGTGGCGTTGCTGGTCGGCTACCGCCCGGTCCGGGCCGGCGCGCTGCTCTCGGCCGCCGGGGTGCTGGTCGCCGCGCTCGTACACACCCCGGTCGGGCTGAACGCGACCCGGCTGGCGGCGATGTTCGCGCTCCCGGTGCTCGCCGGCTGCGCGCGGGTGCCCCGGATGCCGCGCGGGATCCGCTCCCCTCGGATCCACACGCGGGTACGCGTACGGCGCCGCATCCGCAGCCGCCTCGCCGCAGCCGGGCTGTTAGTGACGCTCGCCGCCGTGTACGTGTGGCAGCCGCCGGTCTCCTGGGCCGACCTGCGCGACGCCGGCAACCCGACCAGCGACCCGGCGTACTTCGCGCCGCTGCTCGCCGAGCTGCGCGCCCGGCGGCCGGCCGGGCGGGTGGAGGTCCCGCCGACCCGGGACTACTGGGAGGCCGCGTACCTGGACGGGTTTCCGCTGGCCAGGGGCTGGCTGCGGCAGGCCGACATCGAGCGCAACCCGCTCTTCTTCGAGACCGTGCCGGGCGCGTCCGGTACCGGGGTCGCGCTCACGCCGGAGGCGTACCGGGCCTGGCTGGCGCAGAACGCGGTCACGTACGTCGCGGTGCCGGACGCCGAGCTTTCGTGGGTGGGCCGGGCGGAGGCCGCGCTGGTGCCGCGGCTGCTGCCGCAGGTGTGGTCGGGCGGGCACTGGCGCCTCTACGCGGTGCCCGACCCCACGCCCCTCGTCGCCGCCCCGGCCACGCTTGTCGCGAACGACGCCGCCGCGCTGACCTTCGACGCGCCGGCCGCCGGGGACGTGCTGGTCCGGGTGCGGCACAGCCGCTGGCTCACCATCGACGGCGGTGCCGTCCTCGCCGGCGACGGCGGCTGGACGCTCGCCCGGGTACCCGGGCCCGGCCGCTACACCATCACGTCGTGAATCAGGGCTTGCGGGCGACGCCGACCAGGTTGTCCAGTGTGGGCGGTGGGCCGGACGGGCTCGGGTCCGGCCGCCACACGGTGACGTCGACGAGACCGGGCTCGACGAACTCAAGTCCGTCGAAGTAGCTCCTGATCTCCTGCGGACTGCGCATCGTGTACGGCGGGTTTGCCGTCTCGTTCCAGATCTCCATGACCTGGTTGAGCTCGGGATTCGTGTTGGCGCCGTCGAGAGCTACCAGATAGCTGCCCGAGGGCAGCACGTCCATGATGCGCCGCACCACGTCCCGGGCTTCCTCCACTGTGGGCAGGTGGGCCAGGATCCCGGAGAGGATCACCGCGACCGGCTTGCTGAAGTCGAGCGTCCGGCCCGCCTCGCGCAGGATCGTCTCGGTGTCGCGGATGTCGGCGTCGATGTAGTCGGTCGCACCCTCGGGGCCGCTGGTGAGCAGCGCGCGGGCGTGCACGAGGACGAGCGGGTCGTAGTCGACGTAGACGATGCGCGACTCTGGGGCGACCGACTGGGCCACCTCGTGCGTGTTGTTGGCGGTGGGGAGCCCGGTGCCGACATCCAGGAACTGCCGGACGCCCGCCTCGCCGGCCAGGTATCGCACCGCGCGGTTGAGCACGGCGCGGTCGGCGCGCGCGATGTCCAACATGATCGGGAACGCCTTGGTGATCTCGTCGCCGAGGGCCCGGTCGACGGCGTAGTTGTCCTTGCCGCCGAGCCAGTAGTTCCACACACGAGCGGTCTGTGGAACGCTGCTGTCAATCTTGGGCTTTTCTCCCTCGTCCTTACCGGAGAGGTCGATTTCCTCGGTCACGAGCGATGCCCTTCGGGTGTGCCGCGGATCGGTCCGGCGCGCTCGCCAAGGATATACATCCGATCACTCCGGCGCCTGGTCGAGGTCGTGGAGAATACGCTCCAAAATCCGCACGGTATCGCGCAGTGGCGCGGCCTCGACGAATAGCCGGTTTACCGCGTCGAAGTAGTAGTCGACGTCTTCGCGCTTGTCCAGGTAAAGCGCGCCAGACAACTGCTCGATGTAGACGACATCGGGCAGGCTCGCCTGCGGGAAGCGGAGAATCGTGAAGGGCGTGCCGGCCACGGCGTAGCCACCGGCTGCGAGCGGGACCACCTGCAAGCTCACATTCGGCGCCTTGTCCACAATGGAGATGAGCGCCTCGATCTGGTCGCGCATCACCCGCCGGCCGCCGACCGGGCGGCGCAGCGCGGCCTCGTCGACCACTGCCCACAGCCGGGGCGGATCCGGCCGGGTGAGCACCTGCTGCCGCTCCAGCCGCAGCTTGACCCGGCGCTCGACCTCGTCGCGCAGCCCGGGGCTGTGGCTGAGACTCATGACCGCCCGCGCATACTCTTCGGTCTGCAACAGGCCCGGCACGAACGCGACCTCGTAGGTCCGGATCAGCGCCGCGGTCGCCTCCAGGCCCAGGTAGCGCTGGAACCAGTTGGGTGTCACGTCGCTGTACGGATGCCACCAGCTGGGTGCGTTGGCCTCGCGGACGCGCGCCAGCAGCGCCTCGCGCTCGGCCTCGTCGCGCACGCCGTAAAGGGTGAGCAAATCCTTGACGTCGCGCTGCTTGAAGCCGACCCGGCCCAGCTCCATCCGGCTGAGCTTCGACTCCGAAGCCCGGATCGTCTCGCCGGCCTCGGCCCTGGTCAGGCCCCGCTCCTCGCGCAACTGGCGGAGCTGGGCACCGATGAGTATCCGGATGGCCGTCGGGCCATCGACGTGCCGGTCCTGCTCTGGTGATCCAGTCACCCGCACCTCCCGGGCTGTCCCGACGCATAGCATGCCACCGGGTTGGCGGCAAAGCTACCGACGACGCGAGTCAGCTGGCGAGGACGCGTTCGTACGCGGCGCGAGACCTCCTCGTCGTGCGCAGGTAGTAGTCGAGGAACTCGCCCGGGTCACCGCCGTCGAGCAGCCGCACCACGCCGGCCAGGTCGACGCCGTGCCGGGGAAGCTGGTCGGTCGGACGGCCACGGACAAGCGTCAGCGCGTTGCGCACCCGGGCGGCGAGCGTCCAGCCGGCCGCCATCGCCTCGGCGTCGGCGGCGGGCACCAGACCGGCGTCGCGGGCCGCGGCGAGCGCGTCGAGAGTATGGGTGCAGCGCAGCTCCGGTCTCGCCCACGCGTGTCGAAGCTGCACGAGCTGCACGGCCCACTCCACATCGGCCAGTCCGCCCCGGCCCAGCTTGGCGTGGGTCGCCGGGTCGGCGCCGCGGGGCAGCCGCTCGACCTCCACCCGTGCCTTGATCCGGCGGATCTCGGTGACCTGCTCGCGGGTGAGGCCACCATCGGGGTACCGCACGGTGTCGGCGAGCGCCTCGAACTCCCGCCCCAGCGCCTCGTCGCCGGCCACCCATCGGGCCCGGAGCAGCGCCTGGGCCTCCCACACCTTCGACCATCGGGCGTAGTACTGCGCGTACGCGGCCAGGCTGCGTACCAGCGGCCCTTGCCGCCCCTCCGGGCGCAGGTCGGCGTCGACGCCGAGCGGCGGATCGGGTGCCGGGCGCCCGAGCTGGCGACGCAGCTCCTCGGCGATCGCCTGCGCGGCGGCACTCGCGGCGCCCTCCGGTACGCCGGACGGCGGGTCGTACACGAAGAGCACGTCGGCGTCGGAGGGATAGCTCATCTCGTACCCGCCGAGCCGGCCCATGCCGATGATGGCGAAGCGCAGCCCCGACATCTCCGGCACGGTGGCACGCGCGGCCCGCAGCGCGGCGGCGAGCGTCGCGTCGGCCACATGGGACAGTGCACTCGCGACGGACGCGATGTCGACAGGCTGCGCGGGGGCGAGCGTGCCGGCGTGGGCGAGCACGTCGGCGCAGGCGACCCGGAAGAGCTCGCGGCGGCGCAGCGCGCGTACGGCGCTGATCGCCTCCTGGGGATCGCCGTGCCGCTCGGCGGCAGCGGTGAACCCCTCGCGGATCACCTCGCGCGGGCGGGGCACCAGCTCCGCGTCGTTGGCCAGCAGGCGCAGCGCCTCCGGGTCGCGGGCGAGCAGGTCCGCCGCGTACCGGGACAGCACCAGCACCCGGGCCAGGCGCAGCGCCACCGGGCCCTCGTCGCGCAGCAGCCGCAGGTACCAGGGGGTGCTGCCGAGCTTGTCGGAGACCTGGCGGTAGCTGAGCAGGCCGCGGTCCGGCTCCGGCGCGTCGGCGAACTCCTGTAGCAGCACCGGCAGCAGCGTGCGCTGGATCGCCGCCGTACGGGACACGCCACCGGTCAGCGACTCGATGTGACGCAGCGCGGTCGTCGGGTCGAAGCCCAGCACCCGCAGGCGCTTGGCGGCCGAATCGGGCACCATGCGCAGCCCTTCGGCCGGCACCCGGGCGACCGCCTCCAGCAGCGGGCGGTAGAGCAGCTTGACGTGCAGGCGGCGTACCTCGGCGGCGTGCGAGACCCACTCGGCGCGGAACGCCTCGACCGCCTCGCGCCCCGGCAAGGCCGCGGCTATCGGCGTTCCCTCCGTGCGCGCGACGCCACCGGCGCTGTACCCGAGCGCGTGCGCGAGCCAGCGGACGGCGGCCGGGTCGGTCGGGACCGTGTGCGTACGCCGCAACGCCTGCAACTGGAGGCGGTGCTCGACGGCACGCAGGAAGCAGTAGCCGCGCAGCAGCGCCTCGCCGTCGGCGCGGCCGACGTAGCCGCCCGACACGAGCGCGCGGAGCGCGGGCAGTGTGCCGGTCACGCGCAGCGTCTCGTCCACCCGACCGTGCACGAGCTGGAGCAGCTGCACCGCGAACTCGATGTCGCGCAGCCCGCCCGGCCCGCGCTTGATCTCGCGGGGCAGCTCGCGCGGCGGCACGCTGTCGATGATCTTCCGGCGCATGGCGCGCACGTCCTCGACCGCCTCGGGGCGCTCGGCGGCGTGCCACACCAGCGGGGCGAGCTGGTCGATCCACTCCTGGGCCAGCTCCGCGTCGCCGGCCGCCGGGCGGGCCTTGAGCAGCGCCTGGAACTCCCACGTGCGGGCCCACCGCCGGTAGTAGGACAGGTGGCTGGCGAGCGTACGCACCAGCGGGCCACGGCTCCCCTCCGGCCGAAGCGCGGCGTCGACCTGCCACGCCACCTGGCCGCAGATCGCGATCAGCTGGGCCGCGACCGTGGTACCGGCGGCCAGGTCGGCGTCGGCCGCCGCCACGAAGATGACGTCCACATCGGACACGTAGTTGAGCTCGTACCCGCCGCATTTGCCCATCGCCACGACCGCGAGCCGCGGCGGCTCGGTGCCGGCGGGCAGCTCGGCGACCGCGATCGCGTAGGCCGCCTCCAGCGTCGCGTCGGCCAGGCACGACAGCGCCGCCATACTCTGCTCCAGGCCGCGCCCGCCAGTCAGGTCGGCCGCCGCGATCCGCAGCAGGGCCAGCCGGTACGCGGTGCGCAGCGCGGGCACGGTCGGCGCGGCGAGGTGCAGCCCGCCGTCACCATTCGGCGCGACGCCGTCCTTGCCCGTGATCAGCGCGCTCCAGTGGCTGGGGTTGGCGACGAGGTGGTCGCCCAGCGCGGACGAGGCGCCGAGCACCGCGACGAGCCGGCGGCACAGGCCGGCATCCGCCGCCATCGTGACCAGCAGTGCCCCCTCCTGCCGGCGGTCGGCCTCGACAAGGCGGTGCAGCTGCCGCAGCGCGAGGTCCGGGTCGGCGGCGCGGGACAGCGCGGTGAGCAGCTCGCCGGCCGACTCGTCGGTGGGCTCCTGGGCGGCCGGGTCCCACAGCGCCAGCTCGCCGGGGCCCAGCATGTCGGCGGCGCGGGCGACGTCGGCGGTGAGCCCGAACCCGTACCGGGCCAGCCGCGCCTGCGCGCTCGTCGGCCTCGTCATCT
This sequence comes from Phytohabitans flavus, assembly GCF_011764545.1. Taxonomy (GTDB): domain Bacteria; phylum Actinomycetota; class Actinomycetes; order Mycobacteriales; family Micromonosporaceae; genus Phytohabitans; species Phytohabitans flavus. Next base: position 5,816,393 of record NZ_AP022870.1, read on the forward strand.
ACTGGCCCAGCAGCGGCAGCGGGCGGCGCATGTCGCTCAGCTCGCCGAGCGCCAGCGCCGCGAAGCGCGCGGCGAACGGCTGCCAGACCTCTTCGACGTCGACCATCACCGCGTCGCAGGCCGCGATCACCTCATACGCGTCGTACCCCTCGGGCAGCGACTCGGCCCAGTCGCCGATCATCGGGGTATCGCACTCGATGTGGAACTGGAGCGCCCAGGCCCGCTCCCCCATCCGGAACGCCTGGTGCGGGTACCGCGTCGAGGCGGCCAGCAGCACCGCGCCCGCGGGCAGCTCGGTGATCTCGTCGAAATGCCACTGGAGCACGTCGGGCGCCAGTGGTACGTACCGGAACAGCGTGTCGGTCTCCGCGGCGTCCCGGCGGCCGACCAGCGCCGGCCCGATCTCCGGGCCGGAGGCGCTGCGCTCGACCGTGCCACCGTGCGCGGTCGCCATCAGCTGCGCACCGAGGCAGATCGCCAGCGTGGGTACGCCATTGCGGGTCGCCTTGCGCAGCAGCGCCTCCACGCCGTCGAACCACTCCGGGCGCGGCGGGTACGCGGACTGCTCACCGCCCAGCACCACCAGCGCCACGAACCCCTCGAGGTCGGCCGGGAGTGGGTCGCCGGCGTAGGGCTTCACGACTGACAGGGCCAGCCCCGCCTCGGTCAGCCACTCCCCAGTCGCCGCGCGTCGTCGGTCGGGTCGTTTTCGATCACCAGCGCCGTGCTCACGTACCGAGGCTATCCCGGACTCTGCTGGCTGGCTCGCCCCGCTCGCTTCGGGCCCTGGGGCCGTAGGCTCGGTGTCGTGCAGGTTGTCCTTCCCACCGCCCTGCGTGCGGGCGACACCGTGATGCTCGTCTCGCCGAGCGGGCCCGCCAGGCCGGAGCGGGTGGCCCGCGGCATCGAGCTGCTGACCGGGTGGGGCCTGCGGCCGGTGCTGGGGTCGAATGCGCACGCGCGGCAGGGCTACTTCGCGGGCGCCGACGCGCTGCGTGCCGCCGACCTCAACACCGCCTTCGCCGACCCGGAGGTACGCGGGGTCCTGTGCACCCGCGGCGGGTACGGCGCGCAGCGGATAGTAGACGCGATCGACATGGACGCGGTACGGCGCGACCCGAAGGTGGTGGCCGGCTTTTCCGACATCACCGCGCTCCAGTTGGCGCTGTGGCGGTGCGCCCGACTGGCCACAGTGCACGGCCCGGGCGTGGCGTGGCTGGACAAGCGGACCCCGCCGGTTTCCGCGGAGTCGCTGCGCGCCGCGCTAATGGGCACCGATCCGGTCGTGGTCAAGCGGGTGGAGACCGAGGAGACCGCGCCGGTCGTGGTGCCAGGTACGGCCAACGGCCCGCTGATCGGCGGCAACCTCAGCCTCCTCGTGTCCACTGTGGGCACTCCGGACTTCCCTGATCTGCGCGGCGCGATCCTGCTCGTCGAGGACGTGTCCGAGGCACCGTACAAAGTGGACCGCATGCTCACCCACCTCCGCCGCGCCGGGGCGCTCGACGGGGTGGCGGGCGTGGCGGTCGGACAGTTCACCGACTGCGCCGACGGCTGGGACGTGCCGGTGGCCGAGGTGCTGGCCGAGCGCCTCGGCGGCCTGGGCGTGCCGGTGCTCGGCGGCCTGCCGATCGGCCACGGCACCGGCCAGCTCACCGTGCCGGTCGGCACCCCGGCCACCCTGGACGCGGACGCCGGCGTGCTGACCGTGTCGCCGGCTGTGTCGTCAGGTGTGACGTGACAGTCACTTTGTCCGTGGCCGGTCGGTTCGCCTCCGGAGCAGGCTGAGAGGTGAGTGGGAACCCCATGCCGGCGACGATCAGATCGGCAGTGGCGAGCCGGCACGGGGGTGTCGGCTCGCCCACGTTCTCGCTCCTGTGCGCGGGCTGGTGACGCAGCACGCCAAACCGCACTATCCACGCAAGCCGGACGCGGACTTTCAGTCGCGGGACAGGCCCCACAGGGTGAAAGCCCAGGTGACGCCTCCAGCCTCGGTCGGGTACCCCGTTCCAAGCGATTTTGGAGGTCTCATGAGTAGGCCAATTTCGAAGAAGGCCGCGCTCACCGGGCTGGCCGTGGCCGCCGTGCTGTCGGTGGGCATCGCGGCACCGGTCGCCGCGTACGCCGACGACCGCGGTGGCCGGCCGCCCGCCGGCTCCCACGGCCACGGCGACGGCCCGGGTCGACCCGGCGACGGCAAGGACCGCGCCGCGCACGACGCGGAGTTCGCGGCGGCGCTCGCCAAGGAGCTCGGCGTCCCGGAGGACAAGGTGGCGGACGCGCTGAGCAAGGTGCGCGAGCAGCTACGCCCCGAGGGCAAGCCGCACCCCGGCCGCGGCCCGCGCGATGGCCAGCCGTCATCCCCACCGGAAAGCCCGGCGCCAACCCCGACGAAGTAGCCGGGCCAGCTTCATAGGCCCGCCCGCGTTCCGCCACGGTAGCCGCGGCGGCTCGCGGGCGGAAGGCGGAAGGCGGAAGGCGGAAGGAGATCGTGGTACCTGGCTGTCGCTCTGGCAACAGCCAAGTACCACGATCTGCTTAACCGCAGGGCGTTCTACGCCCGGGGTTGTGAAGCGCGGAGGGTGAGGCCGCGGGAGCAGCGGTCCGGACCACCGCGGACGTCGCGGTAGCTCAAAATCTCTTTCTAAAGGGCACCCAGGTAGCGCTGGCGCTCGTAGGGGGTGACCTCGCGGCGATACTGCTCCCACTCCGCGCGCTTGTTACGCAGGAAGAAGTCGAAGACGTGCTCGCCGAGCACCTCGGCGACCAGCTCGGAGCCGGACATCACGTCGATCGCCTCGGAGAGGTTTTCCGGGAGCGCCTCGTAGCCCATGGCCTTACGCTCGGCGTTGGAGAGCGACCACACGTCGTCCTCGGCGCCTGGCGGGAGCTCGTAGCCCTCCTCGATGCCCTTGAGGCCGGCGCCGAGCATCACCGCGAACGCAAGGTACGGGTTGGCGGCCGAGTCGAGCGAGCGGACCTCGACGCGGGCCGAGTTGGGCTTGCCATAGGCCGGGACGCGCACCAGCGCCGAGCGGTTGAGGTGGCCCCAGCACACGTAGGCCGGGGACTCGGTGATCCGGTCGGGCAGCGCCTGCGGGAAGAGCCGCTTGTACGAGTTGACCCACTGGTTGGTGACCGCCGTGTACTCCCGGGCGTGCACCAGCAGGCCGGCGATGAACGCCTTGGCCACCTTGGAGAGCTTCATCGGGTCGCTCGCGTCGTGGAACGCGTTGCGCTCGCCCTCGAACAGCGACAGGTGGGTGTGCATGCCGCTACCCGGCTGGTCGGTGAACGGCTTCGGCATGAACGTGGCCCGCACGCCGTGCGACAGCGCGACCTCCTTGACCACGTGCCGGAACGTCATGATGTTGTCGGCTGTGGTGAGCGCGTCCGCGTACCGCAGGTCGATCTCCTGCTGGCCGGGAGCGACCTCGTGGTGGCTGAACTCGACCGAGATGCCGATCCGCTCCAGCGCGAGCACCGCCTGCCGGCGGAAGTCGCGGGCGATCGCGTGGGTGGTGTGGTCGAAGTAGCCGCCGGCGTCGACCGGGGTGGGCACCGAGCCGTCGGAGGGGCCGTTTTCCAGCAGGAAGAACTCGATCTCGGGGTGGGTGTAGAAGGTGAAGCCCTTTTCCGCCGCCCTGGAGAGCGCGCGGCGCAGCACGTGCCGCGGGTCGGCCCAGGAGCCGCTGCCGTCGGGGAGCAGGATGTCGCAGAACATCCGCGCGCTCTCGCCGCTCACCCCGCCCTCGAACGGGAAGACCTGGAACGTGGTCGGGTCGGGCATGGCGATCATGTCGGACTCGAAGACGCGGGCGAAGCCCTCGATCGCCGAGCCATCGAAGCCGATGCCCTCGTCGAACGCCGCCTCCAGCTCCGCGGGCGCCACCGAGACGCTCTTGAGCGTGCCCAGCACATCGGTGAACCACAACCGGACGAACCTGATGTCGCGCTCCTCCAGAGTGCGGAGCACGAACTCCTGCTGACGGTCCACTTCAACCCCTAGAAAGCACTCGCTGTGGTGACGCTCTAGCTGCGCAAAAGCTGGCGGATCAGTCTCCCGCCACGTCGTTACACCGACGTTACGTGAAGAGGACGCTGACCGCCGTACCGGGTCCTGGCGCAGCCTGCTTGGTTCGTGGCTGTTGTTACCAAACATGCGGAAGGGACAAAAGCGTAGACGAGCGCGGCCTCACAGCGCATGTACGGCCCGGAGCTGGGAGAATGGATCCATGCCGACCCTGCGTCTCGCCCTCGCCCAGGTCAACCCGACCGTCGGCGACCTGTCCGGCAACGCTGGCATCGTGCGCGAGTGGAGCCGGGCCGCGGCCGACTCGGGTGCCCAGCTCGTCGCGTTCCCGGAGATGATGCTGACCGGATACCCGGTGGAGGACCTGGTCTTCCGGGACTCGTTCGTGGCCGCGTCCGTCGCGGCGCTGGAGCGGCTCGCCGCCGACCTGGCCGCCGACGGCCTCGGTGAGCTGCCGGTCGTGGTCGGCTACCTGGACACGGACGGACCGGCCCGGATCAGCGCCGCGGCCGAGCCCAACCGCGGGCCGCGGGACGCGCTCGCGCTGCTGCACGGCGGCCGGGTCGCCGCCCGGTACTACAAGCACCACCTGCCCAACTACGGGGTGTTCGACGAGGACCGCTACTTCGTGCCCGGCGACTTCCTGACCGTCGTGCGGATGGCCGGGGTCGACGTCGCGCTCACCGTCTGCGAGGACATCTGGCAGGCCGGCGGGCCGTTCGCGATCGCCCGGGACGCGCGGGTCGGCCTGATCGTCAACATCAACGGCTCGCCGTACGAGCTGGAGAAGGACGACGTGCGCCTCCCGCTCGTGGCCCGCCGGGCGCAGGAGGCCGGTGCCGCCGTGGCGTACGTGAACATGGTCGGCGGCCAGGACGAGCTTGTCTTCGACGGCGACTCGATCGTGGTGGCCGCCGACGGCACGCTGCGGGCCCGGGGCCGCAGTTCGCCGAGCACCTGCTGATCCACGACATCGACCTGCCGGCGGCCGACCCGGACGCGCCGGAGGGTCCCCTCGGCGAGATGAGCGTGCGGCGCGTGGTCCTCGACGCGGTACCGCCGGCGCCCGCCACCACCGTCGAGGGGGGCGTCGCCGAGCGGGTCACCGACGAGGCCGAGGTGTGGCAGGCGCTGGTGCTCGGCCTGCGCGACTACGTCCGCAAGAACGGCTTCCGCTCGGTCGTGCTCGGCCTCTCCGGCGGCATCGACTCCTCGGTGGTGGCGGCGATCGCGGTCGACGCGCTCGGTCCGGATCGGGTGGTCGGCGTCTCGATGCCCAGCCAGCACTCGTCCGAGCACTCCCGCGACGACGCGGCCGACCTCGCCAAGCGCACCGGCCTCGACTACCGGATCGAGCCAATCCAGCCGATGGTCGACGCCTTCCTGGCCAACATGTCGCTGTCCGGGCTCGCCGTGGAAAACCTGCAGGCGCGGGTGCGCGGCGTGATCCTCATGGCACTGTCCAACCAGGAGGGTCACCTGGTACTCACGACGGGCAACAAGAGCGAGCTGGCAGTCGGATACTCCACTTTGTACGGTGACTCGGTGGGCGGCTTCAACCCGCTCAAGGACGTACCGAAGACGATGGTGTGGACGCTGGCCCGGTGGCGCGATGCGGAAGCCGAGCGGCGCGGCACCGAGCCACCCATCCCGGAAAACGCGATCAGCAAGGCGCCGAGCGCCGAGCTGCGCCCGGGCCAGCTCGACACCGACTCGCTGCCCGACTACAGCGAGCTGGACGTAATCCTGATGGGGTACATCGACGGCGACAAGGGCCGCGACGACCTGATCGCCGAGGGCCACGACCCGGCCGTGATCGACAAGGTGCTGCGTATGGTCGACATCTCCGAGTACAAGCGCCGCCAGTCCGCGCCGGGCACGAAGATCTCAATCAAGGCGTTCGGCCGCGACCGCCGCCTGCCCATCACGAACAGGTGGCGCGAGCCCTCCGACCGGTAGCATGGTATGGATCGAGGAGGTGAGCCATGACCGCAGTGCACTCTGGCCGTCGCCTACGGGTGGACCTACCGCCGCGTCCACTCACTCTTGACGACGTGGCCGAGCTGGCCGCCGCCGACGAGTCCGGACACCGCTACGAACTCGTTGACGGTACCCTCCTCGTCGTGCCTCCGGCGGATTTCGACCACGCGGAGACGATCACCCGCCTGACGGTTTGGTTTGTTACCAACGGCTATGGGACTCACCAGGTCCTCGCAACGCCGGGCATCCAGATCACCGAGCGCACATCGGGACGGGTCCCAGACCTGATCATTCTGCGGCGCCGCAGGGACGGACGCACAGTCTGGGCCGATCCCGCTGACGTCGCCTTGGTGGTCGAAGTGGTCTCCCCCGGGTCAGAGCGCGTCGATCGCGAGGCCAAGCCCGGCGAATACGCTCGGGCTGGAATCACGCAGTTCTGGCGGATCGAGCGAGGCGACAACGCCGAGGCGACGGTCCACCAATTCCGCCTGGGTAACGATCTGCGAGGCGAGCCGACGTACCTCGGTCACCGGGCTGTCCTGCTTGAGGACCTGCTCGCGAGCAAGCCGCCCGAGCTGCTGTGACGCGAGGCCATCGGGCCGGAGGAGGTGAGTCGTGACGACCGTTCATCCGAAGAGGCGGCTGCGTGTCGACCTGCCAGTCTACGAACTCACGCTCGACGACGTGGCGGAGCTGGCCGCGGCGGACGAGCACGGACACCGCTACGAACTGATTGACGGTAACCTCCTCATCATGGCCCCGGCCGACGCTGACCATATGAGCGTCATCGCCGACCTGGTGACTTGGTTTCGTACAAATGGCTTCGCCAGAGGCCTCGTGCTTCCGACACCCGGTATTCGCATCAAAGGACGGTCGTCTGGCCGCAATCCGGATCTGATGGTGCTGCGCCGGCCTGTCCCCGGGGGCACCGTCTGGATCGAGCCGGAGGACGCGCTTCTCGTGGTCGAGGTCGTCTCGCCCAGCACCCGGAGTGAGGACCGGATGCGGAAGCCGGCCGAATATGCCGGTGCCGGGATCCGGCACTACTGGCGGGTCGAGCGCGACGACGGGCCGGCGACGGTGCACTTGTTCGCGCTCGGGATCGACGAGCATGGTGAGCGGCGTTACATCGGGCACGAGGCGGTGCTGCTCGATCGCCTGCTCGAAGGGGCGCCGCCCGCGCTCGCGTAACGCGTGTGAAATCTTCCACTAAGACCTGACGTGTCCGGTAGACGCGGTGGGACAGTTTCCCTAGTGACCCGGGGACCGCGAGCGCGGCCTCGAGGCGAGAGGAGACGACGATGTCAGAGCCGACCCTGTACGGCGGCCCAGCCACCCGGCGGGTACGCACGCGGGACCTGATCGCCGCGAAGCAGCGCGGCGAGCGGTGGCCGATGCTCACCTCTTACGACCAGTACACCGCTGCCATCTTCGACGAGGCCGGCATCCCGGTGCTCCTCGTCGGCGACTCCGCGGCCAACAACGTGTTCGGGTACGAGACCACCGTCCCGATCACGGTCGACGACCTGCTCCCCCTGGTCCGCGCGGTGGTGCGCGCGACCAAGCGCACGCTTGTCGTTGCCGACATGCCGTTCGGCTCGTACGAGGAGGGCCCGACCCAGGCCCTGCGCACCGCCGTCCGGTTCATGAAGGAGGGCGGCGCCCACGCCGTCAAGCTTGAAGGCGGCCGTCGCGTGGCCGACCAGATCGCCGCGATCACCAACGCCGGCATCCCGGTGATGGCGCACATCGGCTTCACGCCCCAGAGCGAGCACGCGATCGGCGGCTACCGCGTCCAGGGCCGTGGCGATGCCGCCGAAGACGTGGTGGCCGATGCCCACGCGGTGGCGGAGGCGGGCGCGTTCGCGGTGGTGCTGGAGATGGTGACCAGCGAGGTCGGCAAGCACATCACCCACGACCTCGCCATCCCCACGATCGGTATCGGCGCCGGGCCGGACACCGACGCCCAGGTGATGGTCTGGCAGGACATGGCCGGGCTCCGCTCCGGCCAGACTCCTCGCTTCGTCAAGCGCTACGCCGACCTGGCCGGCGCCCTCACCGACGCCACCAAGCGCTTCGCCGACGAGGTCCGGGGCGGCGACTTCCCCGGCCCCGAGCACGCCTACCACTAGCCACTTTCGGCCCCGCCGAAGCCCGCGCGCAGTTGGGACTCCAACAGCGCGCGGGCTTCCGCCAACGACGGGCCGTACCAGGTCAGGTGCCGGCCTGAGACGAGGGCGCACGGCACGCCGGGGAAGGACTCGGGGCCGTCGTCGGCCGTGAAGGCGTACGGCTCGTCGGGGAGTACGACAAGGTCGGGGGCGCGAGCGACGATCTCGGCGAGCGGCGGGCGGGGATAGCGGTCGGGCGCGTCGTCGTACAGGTTGTGCACGCCCAAGCGGCGCAGCACGTCGCCGGCGAAGGTACCGCCGCCGATCACCACCCACGGGCGGCGCCAGACCGGGATGACGGCCCGCCGCGGTACCGCTGGCGGCGGCGGTGCCCAGGACGCGCGGGCCTCGGCGAGCCAGGGCGGATCGCCATCACCCAGAACGGCCAGCAGCCGCGCCAGGGACGTGAACGCCTCGTCCAGCGTGCGCGGGTACGTCACCCACACCGGCACGCCGGCGCCGCGGAGCGCCTCGACGTCCTCGCGGCGGTTCTCCTCCGCATTCGCGACGACAAGGTCGGGCGCCAGCGCGAGGATGCGCTCCACCGACGGGTACTTGGAGCCGCCGACCCTCGGGACGTCAAGTCCGGGCGGGTGGGTGCAGTAGTCGGTGGCGCCGGCGAGCAGGCCGGGTGTGGTCACCGCGACCGCCTCGGTCAGCGACGGCACAAGCGAGACCACGCGGTCCGGCGGGCGCGGCAGGTGTACCGCCGCGCCCAGGTCGTCGTTCATCCCGCGCGGGTGAAGAGGATGCGCCGCTGCTGCGGGTCGGCCGTCACCAGGCGGACCCGGACGCGCTCGCCGAGCGGGAGGTCGCCCTCGCAGCGGGCGCGCACCGGTGGCTCGTCCAGCGCGATCATGCCGCCCGGCACGCGCTTCGGGCGGTCGTCGAGGTCGAGCACCGCGGCGTCGAACTCCTCGCCGACCCGGCCGGAGAGCAGCACCGCCTCGGTGAGGTCGACCGCGGCGCGCTCGGCGGTGCCGGCGACGCGGTCGGTGCTGGCCATCACCTCCGGCAGCTTCGGCAGTGCGGCGCCGGCCCAGTCGGGCAGAGGCGCGTCGGCGAAGAGCGCGAGGCACACCTCGGTGGCGTACCGGTCGGCCAGGCGCCGCAGCGGGGCGGTCACGTGGGCGTACGGCGCCGCCACCGCACCGTGGCCCGGGTCGTCCGGCACCTTGCCGTCGAACGCTGTGTACCCAGCGCCGCGCATCAGCTCGGCCGCGTGGTCGAGGAACGCGGCGGCGGGCGGCGAGGCCGGGTCGACGCCGGCCACCACGCGCCCCACCGGCGCGCCGTCCGGCCACTCCACGCCGAGCGCACCGGCGGCCGCGCGGAGCTTCGCGATCGCCTGCTCGCGCGGCGCGGGCATCGTACGCAGCAGGCCGATGCCGCCGTCGAGCATCACGCGCGCGGCGGTCATGCCGGTGAGCAGCGAGATCTGCGCGTTGTACTCCTCGACGGGGTACGGCGCGCGGAGCACCAGCCGCCACCCCGTACCGTCCGGCTCGATGTCCTGCTCGGGCAGCGGGAGGCTGATCGCGCCGCGCTCGAAGCCACGCTCGGCGAGCAGCTTGCCGAGCTCGGGCAACGCGGCGATCGGCTCGGGCAGCCGCCCAGCGTCGGCGTCGGCCTGCACGCCCGCGTAGTTGAGCTTGGCCCGGCTGCGCACGCGGGCCCGTTCGAGCCGTACCGACGTGGTGTCGCCGGAAGAGTCGAGGTCGATGGTCCACACGACCGCGGCCCGCTCCTGGTCGGGCAGGAGGCTCACCGCGCCCTCGCTCAGCGCGACGGGGTGCAGCGGCACCTTGCTGTCCGGGAGGTAGACGGTCTGCCCGCGGCGCCAGGTCTCGGCGTCGAGCTCCCCGCCGGGCCGCACGTACGTGGCGACGTCGGCGATCGCGTAGTGCACCCGGTAGCCGCCGTCGCGGCGCCCGATCCACATGGCCTGATCGAGGTCGCGTGAGGTGGGCGGGTCGATCGTGACGAACGGGATGTCGGTGCGGTCGGCGGATGGCAGGGCGGTACGGGACGCCGCCTCGTCGGCCTCGCGCTGCGCCGCGGGCGGGAACACCTCAGGGAGGTCCAGCTCGCGGCGCAGCTCGCCGAAGTCGATGCGGGGTGCGACGACGCGTCGGATAACCACGCGATCATTCTTACCGTTGCGATCCTCGCCCGGCATGGCTGGGCGTCGGACCGTCACACCCCACCCGTACTAACGCGTGGTGCGAGTAGTCGTCTTACGCGCGGTGGTCTTACGCGCGGGCGCCTTCTTGGCCGCCGTAGTGGTGCTCTTGGCCGCCGTCTTCTTGGCGGCTGTCTTCTTGGCCGGAGTCGCCTTTGCCGTCGTCGTCTTCTTCGCGGCGGTCTTGCGCGCGGTGGTGGTCTTCGCCGCCGTGGTCTTACGCGCGGTCGTCGACTTCGCGGCGGCTGTCTTCTTGGCGGTCGTGGACTTGGCGGGAGAGGTCTTCGCCGCCGCCGTCTTCTTCGCCGCCGCCTTGCGCGCGGTGGTGCTCTTGGTGGCGGTAGCCTTCTTCGCGGGCGCCTTCTTCGCAGCGGTTCTCGTCGCCGGCGCGGTCTTCTTGGCCGTGGCCTTCTTAGCCGTCGTCGTCTTCTTGGCGGCGGCCGTCTTGCGCGCGGTCGTCGTCTTCGCCGCGGGAGCCTTCTTCGCCGCGGTAGTGGTCTTCTTGGCGGGAGCCTTCTTCGCCGTCGCCTTGCTCGTGACGGTCTTGCGCGCGGCCGGCGTCGCCGTGGTCGCCGGCACCGTGACCTTGACCTCGTCAGTCGCGGGCGTCGCCTCGGGCGTCACCGTGCTGTCCTTGGCAGCCGCGCGCTTCGCGGCCGTTTTGCTGGTGGCCTTCTTCGCTACGGCCATCTCTTTCTCCTCCTTGCGTTGCGATCCTCGCCCGGCTGGACGGCCGTGCGCAGCGGATCGCGCCGATTACTTGTCTTCCCCCGACCAGCGGGCGTCTTCCTCGTCCCACTTCTCATTGCGCTCACGCACCTGCTCGAGCGCATGCTCCGCTTCTTCTGCGGATGGGTACGGACCGAGCGTGTACTTAGCTGGGCACGAGTTGGACTCGTCCTCGACGCGGTGGTGGCGCACGCACCAGTAGTACCTTGCGCCACTTCCGCTGTTAGTCATGGGATCACTGTGCACCGCAAACGGAACAAGCGCCACCTTTTCCGCAGAAAAATCGGATGCGCCTCCACAATAGACCAGCCCGGCTGACAACGGTACACGGCTCGCCACACGGCACGCTTCGGAGAGAAAGCCTTATTCGATAAGGGATTTATTCGTGTAAGCGCAAGGACCTACCCGCCGCACCGACCGTGACCGCGTCCCAAAAAAATTCTTGCACAGGACGCCCGCGTGGCGTACGCAGTCTCCACTGTGGCCCCCCATCCCGGGTGAGGCGCGAGTGCGTCAGGCGCGACGGACGAGTCAGCCTGTACGCCGGATTCTGTCCCGGCGACACGTGTCGCCGGTGGCGGCCATCCATCTCCGCCTACCGTTGCCGGCAGGCTCCAGCGGCCTACCCGCAGGCATCGGGCGGGCCGCCCTCAATCGCCTGCGCGAGCCGCCGCCTCTCAGTGGCGACTCTTCTTGGCCTTGCTCCAGGTGGGGTTTACCGAGCCGCTCCGGTCACCCGGAACGCTGGTGGGCTCTTACCCCACCGTTTCACCCTTACCGCGCCGAAGCACGGCGGTTTGTTTTCTGTGGCACTGTCCCGCGGGTCACCCCGGGTTGCCGTTAGCAACCACCCTGCCCTGTGGAGTCCGGACGTTCCTCGGCAGCTCCGTGCTGGGCACGAAGCTGACGCGACCGCCCGGCCGACTCGTCCGTCGCGCTGTCAATCGTACTAGCCTCGGCGGCGATGGATCTTCCAGGAATGGCACTGCTCGCCGCAGCCGGGCTCGGCGCGGGAACGGTCAACGCGATCGCCGGGGGCGGCTCGCTCATCACCTTTCCCGCGCTCATCGCGGCTGGGCTCGCACCCGTGCCGGCCAACGTCACGAACTCGCTGGCGGTCAGCCCGGGCTACGTCGGGAGCGTGGTGGGCAGCCGCGCCGACCTGCCGCGCGAACGCGTACGGGCACTCGTGCCCATCGCCGTGGTCGGTGGCTTCGCGGGCTGCGTGCTGCTGCTCGCCACGCCGCAGCGCGCGTTCGAGGTCGTGGTGCCGTTCCTCGTGCTCGGTGCGGCGGGCGTGCTCGCCTTCCAGGACCGCCTCCGGCGCCTCGTGGGTCACCCGCGTCACATGCCACCGCGCCGTAACAGGGCCGCGCTGTACGGGTTGACCGCCGCCGGTGGGGTTTACGGCGGGTACTTCGGCGCCGCGCTCGGTGTGATGCTCGTCGCCGGGCTGGCGCTGCTCCTCGATGAGCGGCTCGCCCGGATCAACGCGCTCAAGAACGTGCTCTCGGCGGTCATCGGCGCGGCCACGGTCGTCGCGTACGCCGCCTTCGGCCCGGTCGAGTGGGTGGGCGTCGCGGTCATCGCGCCGACCACGCTGCTCGGCGGGTACGTCGGCGCGCACCTCGCCCGCCGGCTGCCGAGCGTGGTGCTGAAGGCGGTCATCGTGACCGCCGGCACAGTGGTGGGCCTGGTGCTGCTGTGGCGGGCGTTCAGCTGAGATGCGCGGTCTCGTTCACCATCCGGACCGCGACGCCGCCGTCCGCCCACATGTCCACGATGGACAGGCCGGCTGGGTCGAGGTAGAGCCGGTGCAGGAACGCGTCGCCCGCGGCGAGCGCGTCGCGCAGCAGGATCTTCAGCGGTGACACGTGTGAGACAACGACGAGCGTGCTCTCCGGGTACGTCTTGTGCAGCGTCGCCACCACGCGACGGACCCGGGTCGCCACCGCGCGGAACGACTCGCCGCCCGGCGGTGCCTCCTCAGTGGACCCCAGCCAGGCGTCCATCTCGTCGGGCCACTCGGCGCGTACCTCGGTGAAGGTCTTGCCCTCCCACGCGCCGAAGTCACACTCGACGAGATCCGGCTCCACTGTCACAGGCACCCCACCGCCCAGCGTGGCGGCGATGACCTCAGCGGTACCCGTACACCGAGACAGCGGGGAGCTGACGACGGCGGCGACGGAGGGCGCGAGTGCCTTCACCCGCGCGGCGGTCGCCCGCGCCTGCGCCAGCCCCACGTCGGAGAGCGGCACGTCACCCCGGCCGGAGTAGCGGCGCTGTGCGGTGAGCTCGGTCGCGCCGTGGCGGACGAGCAGCAGGCGCGTGGGGGTCGCGACTGGCGGCTCCCAGGAGGGCCGGACGGCACCGGCGGCAGGCGCCGCGCGTCGCTCCTTCCCCGCCCCTTCGGCCCCGCCACGCCCGGCCTTGCTGACGCCGGCCGCCTCGTCCATCGCTTTGTTGGCGAGCGCGTCGGCGTGCTTGTTCCGCTCGCGCGGTATCCACACGAAGGTGACCAGGTCGAAGCGGCGCACGAGCGTGGCCGCCTGGGCGGCCAGCGGGCGCAGGCCCGGGTTTTTGATCTGCCAGCGGCCGGACATCTGCTCCACGACAAGCTTGGAGTCCATCCGCACCTCGACCTCGGCCGCGCCGAGGTCGGCGGCGGCGCGCAGCCCGGCGAGCAGCCCTGAGTACTCGGCGACGTTGTTGGTCGCGATGCCCAGCGCTTCACCGCGCTCGGCGAGCACCTCACCGGAGTTGGCATCGCGCACGACCGCGCCGTAGCCGGCCGGCCCGGGATTGCCCCGCGCTCCCCCGTCCGCTTCGACGACGACCCGCAACGGCGTCATAGGCCGGACTCCGCCGTGCGGACCATGATGCGGCGGCACTCCTCGCAGCGCACCACCTCATCCGGCGGCGCCGCCTTGATCCGGGCCCGCTCGCCGCCGGACAGCTCCAGCCGGCACCCGCCGCAGCGGCCGCCCTTGAGCAGCGCGGCGGCGAGTCCGCCGGATACCTCGCGAATCCGGTCGTAGAGCGTGATCAGGTCGGCGGGCAGGTCCGCGACGAGGGGCTGCCGCGCGGAGGTACGAAACTCCTCCTCCTTGGCGATCTCGGCGAGCGCCTGCTCGCGCCGCACCTCGGCCGCCTCGCGCGCCTCCCGGCCGGCGGTCTGCTGGCCGAGCAGCTCGTCGAGCGAGCCCTGCGCGGTCTCCCGCTGCTCCATCAGCTCCAGCTCGGCGTCCTCCAGCTCGCTCTGCCGCCGGGACAGCGATACGAGCTCGTGCTGGAGCGCCTCCAGCTCGCGCGCCGGGCCGCGCCCGGTGTCGAGCCGCGCCTGGTCCTTGTCCTTGCGTCCGCGCACCTGCTCCACGTCGCGCTCGATGCGCGCGATGTCGCGGTCGATGTCGTCCACGGCGACCTGGGCCCGCACGCGCCCGTCCTCCAGCCCGGAGAGCTGCCGGGCAAGGGTCTCCAGCTCGGCCAGCTCCGGCAGCGTACGGCGCTTGTGGGCCAGCTGGGCCAGCGCGGTGTCGATCGCCTGGAGGTCGAGCAGGCGTCGCTGTGCTTCCGGGTCTGCCTTCACGGGCGGGGCTCCTTCAACGAGTCGTGCACGGTCCACGGGTCGGTGTCGAGGTCGGAGACGACCGCCTCGACACCGCAGGCGGCGCGCAGATGGGCCGCGAGGTCGTCCAGCCACGGACGCTCGGTCGCCCAGTGCGCGGCGTCGAGCAGTGCCGGACCGCCACCGGCGATGTGCTCGCTGACCGGGTGGTGGCGCAGGTCTGCGGTGAGGTACGCGTCGACGCCCGCGGCGGTCGCGTCGGGGAGGAACGGGTCGCCCGCACCGCCGCACACCGCCACGGTCGAAATCGTGCGATCGGGTCGCCCCGCTGCCCGTACCCCCCAAGCGGTGGTGGGAAGGGTGACGGCCGCGTGGTGGGTGAGCTCGGCGAGCGTCATGGGCTCCGGGAGGCGGCCGATGCGGCCGGTGCCGCGGCCGGCGGCGTCGCCCTCGACCGGGCGAAGCGGCCGCAGGTCGCGCAGGCCCAGCCGGGCGGCGAGCGCGTCGGAGACGCCCGGGTTGGCGACGTCGGCGTTGGTGTGCGCGACGAAGAGGGCGATGTCGGCCTTGATGAGCTGGTGGACGATCCGTCCTTTGTACGTCGTCGGCGCAACGGACGACACCCCACGCAGCAGCAGCGGGTGGTGCGCCACGATCAGGTCCGCGCCCACCTCGCGCGCCTGCGCGACAGTTTCGGGCACGCAGTCGACGACACACAGCACCCGGCGCACGGGAGCTTCAGGCTCGCCGAGCACCAGCCCAACCCGGTCCCACGACTCCGCCCAGGACGGCGGGTACCGCCGGTCGAGGATCGCCACCACGTCGGCGACGGTGGGTTCGACAGTCGTGTCGGGTGCTCTCACGGCGGCGAGGCTACCAGCGCGGGCAGCCGCTTCTCATGGTCCTCTCACACAGAGTGGGCCAGCGTGTCCCCATGATGGAAAACCTCCAGACCGGGCGCACCCGATGGGGTGACGACGCCACGCCGGCCGCCATGCGGCTGCTCGTCGTCGAGGACGACCCGACGCGCGGAGCTTGAGCTCGGCGTCGCGGAAGAGGACCCGCGGGCCGCGCGGCGCGCCCTGACCGCCGCGCTGGTGGAGGCGGACCGACTCGGCCGGCTCGCCACCGACCTGCTGGTCATCGCACGGTCCCGGGCCGGTGCGCTGGAGCTGGACCGGGCACCCACCGACGCCACGAGCGTGGTCCGCGAGGCGGCCGCGCGCACGGCGGCACCGCCACCGCCAGCAACGACTCCGCCCTCGGCGGCGCCCGCGTCCGCGTCCGCTTCGCCTAGCCGATCTGCCACGAGGCGCGGTCGCGATTCCCGAGACAGACCTGAGCTACCGCGACGTCCGCGGTGGTCCAGACCGCCGCTCCCGCAGCCTCACCCTCCGCGTCTCACAACCACAACGCACCTACGGGCATCCGCGCCACGCCGGGGGCGGGCCACCCCGGCGCGCCTCCGGAGCTGGGCGCACCGATGCGCCCAGCCCAACCACCCTGAGGGCCGCCACCCGGCGGTGGCCCCCGAAACGGCCCACTTACGGACACGGACCAGGCTTGGCTGGGTAAGCGGCCGCCCAGGCCCGATTCCCAGGCCCGCCCGCGTCGCGGGCGGCCCCGAAGGCGTGCGCGTCGCGGGCGGCCGCCGGGCCGTAGCCTCACCGCCGGCCATTGCCGGGCGCGGGTTTGGTTGTGAACCGCGGAGGGTGAGGCCGCGGGAGCAGCGCATGGATCACGACGGACACCGCGGTAGCTCAATCTCCCTGCGTTGCGGGCAGCGCGGAAGTCGGGCTTAGATCGCGGGCTGACGCGCCGGGGCGACCACGGCCCGCCCTGGTCCACGAGCCGGTCAGCGCAGAGTGTCGCCGGTCCCAGGCCGGTCGGGGCGGGCGCATCGGTGCGCCCAGCTCCAGAGGCCACCAGGGCGGCAGTCCGCCGCTCGCTCTGATGCCCACAGGGATGGGTGGGGTTTGGTTGTGAACGGCGGAGGGTGAGGCCGCGGGAGCAGCGGTCTGGACCACAACGGGCGCCGCGGTAGCTCGAATCTCTCTTAGAATTTATGTTCTGGTCAGGGGGTGCCGGGTGAGTCGGCGTCGACGCGGCTGTGCAGGGCCTCCAGCGCCTGGCCCCACGGGAACGTGTCGCGGTGTTGCTCGCCCGTGCCCGGCGGATGCAGTGGGAAGTCGTCGCCGAAGAGCACGGTGATGCCCCAGCCGCGCAGCCGGTCAAGGCTCTCCCGGAACGCCGGATGCGCGCCCATCACCTCGTTGGTGTACGGCATCGCGACGATCGGCAGCCCCTTGCACTGCCCCTCCACCACGAGCCCGAGCGCGAGCGTGTCGGCGATGCCGCAGGCCCACTTGTTGACCGTGTTGACGGTCGCGGGCGCCACGATGATGGCGTCCGGGGAGGGCAGCACGTCCGGGTCGCCTGGGTTTTTGTAGAGCGTGCGGACTGGGTGGCCGGTCAGCACGGAGAGCGCGGGCACGTCGACGAACTTCCGGCCGTCGGGCGTGACCACCACGCACACGTCCCATCCCGCGCGCTGGGCAAGGGTCACCAGCTGCCCCACGTCCCCGGCGGCCGGTGACCCACACGCGATGACATAGAGAACGCCGCGGTTCACCCGCTGTCACCCTTTGTCCGGACGCTCAGCGCCGGCCCGGGCCGGGGCCTCGTGCCCCGCTCGCTCACGCTGTCATACCCCAACCCCCATGTGCTCGGCGAGCTCCGCGACCGGGGTCGGCGGCGCCCCCTTGGTACGGCGCAGCACGTCCGAAAGCACCTCGTGTGCGATCGGTCGGCAGCGGATCTCCGAGGGGGCGAGGCGGTCGCCCTCCAGGAGCATCTCGCTGGCCCGCTCGACGTCGCCGATCTGGGTGTACCCGCGGGCGATGTCGATGAAGTGGTGCGCGCGCCGCTCGGGCAGCAGCGCCGCGAACGCGTCTCCGTCGATCTGCTCGTGGGTGTCGACCGCGACCCGCCCCTCGCCCAGCTCGACCGCGGCGGCGGCGCGGTGCAGCAGCACGTTCGTGGGGCCGAACGAGGTCCAGAAGTGGTTCTGGTCGCTACCCAGCTCACGGGCGGCGCCTTCGGCGGCGGTGAAGAGGTCGCGGACGGTCGCGGTGTCGCCGATCCGCGCCGCGGCCATCGCGCCGTTGAGCAGCAACATGCCGTACACCGAGAGCCGCTCGGGGGAGGCGTCGTTGCCCTCGCCGGGTGCGATCCGGTTGGCGATGTTGACGTTGACTTCGAGCGCGGGGCGGGCGCGGCCAAGGGCGAGCAGTGCGCTGCCGACCCGGTAGCTGGCGATGGCGGCGAGCAGCTGGTCACCGGACCGTTGGGAGACCGCGATCGAGCGGTCGGCGGCTAGCCAGCACAGCTCGTGCTCGCCCACCTTGCGGAGCGTGGACGAGGCGATCTGGTAGATCTGCCCCAGCAGGTGGGCGGCCTCGGCGGACTGCTCGCCGTTCGCGTACGCCGTGTCGGCGGCCTGACCGTCGCGCAGCAGCTTGGGTAGCGCGCGGGCCAGTACCCCGTACTTGGCGTGCTGGTAGGTCAGCCAGGCGTGGCTTACCGCCTTACGCATCTCGGCCAGCGGCAACGCCTGCACGGGGGCGACGAAGAAAGCGCTGATCTGGTCGTAGCGTTCCAGGGCGGCGCGGATCTCCTCCACCTCGACCTGGTCGATGCAGTTGACGCTGTCGGCCCGCCGCTCCGGCTCCTTACCGAGCAGGAGCTGTACGTCGACCTGGAGGACGTCCGCTATCTCGTAGACGACGGAGAACTTGTCGAGCCGGCGCACGCCCCGCTCGACCTTGTCCACCCAGCTCTTCGACTTGCCCAGCCGGTCGGCGAAGACCTGCTGCGACATCTTGCGGCGCCCGCGCCAGTATGCGACGCGGCGCCCGATGGGCAGCTCATCCACGTCGTACCTCCCCTTCCCTCGCCGGCGACCGGGCCGGTTGGGCGGTGCGGTCCGTTTCGTCACTCATTCGGACCTGGGTCGAGCCCCGGATGGGTGATGGCATGGCGTATCTTGGCCGCATTCCCGGCCGCCATAGATCCGCCAGATGGCCTAGGCGTTGAAGAGTTTCATGGGCGCGTAACGGCGCTGCGGGAAGACCTTGGCGACCTGGGCGTCGGTGAGGCCGAACTGGGTTTGCGTCACCGAGCCGTACACGTCGAAGAGGTTGTTGAACTCCGGAACGTCGCCGCTGTCCAGCTTGCCCAGCCCGTCCCAGCGGCCCAGCAGCGAGCTGCCCAGCTTGCGGCCGGACAGCAACATCACCAGTCCGCCGTGGCCGTGCTCGCTGCCCGTACCGCTCTCCGCCACCCGGCGGCCGAACTCGCTGGACACCAGCACGGTGACGTCGGCGGCCGCCGGCCCCAGGTCGGTGAAGAACGCGGCCATCCCCCGCGCCAGCTCGCTCAGCCGCACGTGCAGGTACCCGCCGTCCTGGCTGCCCTGGTCTTCGTGCGTGTCCCAGCCGCCCATCGCGATCGCGGCGACCCGTACGTTGGCGCCGCCCTTGATCAGCTGGGCGACCTGGCGGAACGCGAGCCCGACTCCGTCGTACTCGACGCCGTCGGCCGGCGCGTACGCCATGCCCTGCACCGCGCGGACCGCGCCCAGCGTGGCGCCGACCGCGTCCTGCACCGGGTGGTTGATGTCCTTGTAGAGCGCGCCGATCGCGGCGAGCGTCGGGTCCTTGAAGCGCGCCTCGCCGTTCAGTGCCAGACCGTCCACAGTGCTCAGTGACAGCGCGCCGTTGGTACCGACCAGCGAGCGTGGGAGCGTGCCGCCGACACCGACGCCGCGGAAGGCGGTACCCGGACCGAGCTGGTCGACGAGGCGGTCCAGCCAGCCCCGCCCGCCAGCCTCGCGCGGCAGCCCGCCGAGGTCGCACATGTCGACCGCCTGGAAGTGGCTGCGCGACAGGCGCGGGTCGGAGACGCCCGGTATGAAGCCGAGCTGGCCGTCCTTCAGGTACCGCTCGAGTGGCGTGAACGCGCTGCTGAGCCGGAACGAACGGTCGACCGCCAGCGCGGTGCGCTCGGTCATCAGCAGGTTGGGGCGGACGTCCTCCAGCACCCGCTCGTCGGTTGGCGCGACCACGCTCAGCCCGTCGAGGCCGCCGTGCAGGAAGACGTGTACGAACGTGCCCTTGGCCGACGCCGCGTACGCCGCCCGCCCGGGGAGCATCTGGCTCGTGGCGACCGCCGTGACGGTGGCCGCCGCTCCGGTGAGGAACGCGCGCCTGCTGAGCTCGGGGTGTCTCATGCGGTCACCTCAGCAGGTGTTGGGGGGAGGCGAGGATCACGCGGGCCACGGCCACGGCGGCGCCGTTGAGCGACGCGTCGACCGCCGCGCCGAACGCGACGCCGGCAACGGAGGTGATCGCGTCCACCTCGCGGCGAGACAGCGGCTGGTGGATCAGCCGCTGCGCGAGTGCGGCGACGTAGGCACCGGCTGTCTTCGGCGGCTTCGCACCGACAAGCTGCTCCGGCCGCTGGTACGTGAACATGGGTCGGCTCCCGGCGACCGCGTCGGCGGCCTCGTTCCAGAGGCCCACCATCGTGCTCGCCGACGACCACGCGACGAAGACGTCCGGGTAGCCGGTCGGGCCGGGCGCACCGGCCGGGTAGTGGCCCAGCTCCTGGAGCCGCGCCTGCAACTGCCGCATCCCCTCGGCGAACGGCGTGTGGGCCGGGCTGGCGGCCCGGAAGCTGGCCGGCGTCTGCGGCGAGACGCCGAGCGTGCGGTACGTCGCCACCACGTACTCCAGCGGGCGGCGCACCTTCTGCCCCACGGCGGCCCAGAACTCGGAGGAGCTGAGCAGCTCCAGCAGCAGCGGCTTCACCGCGCCGCGGTTGACCGTGAAGCTGCGCGCGAGCCGGTCCACGAGCGCCGGCGGCGGGGTGTCCGAGACGAACCGGATGGCCAGCCGGGTGGCGACGCGGCGGGCCGTCGACGGGTGGTTGGCCAGGTACCGGAAGTACTCCTCGCCGGCCTCCTCCCCACCCTCGGCGGTGATGTTGGGGTGGCTGAAGCCCATGATCTTCACAGCGCCGATGTAGTGCTTGTCGGCCCGGTACACGTACTGGTCGTCCCGGACCGCGCGCCCCGTCTGGAGCAGCGCGGCCTGTCGCACGTCCCGCTCGGTGTAACCGCCGTCGACACCGACCGAGTACAGCTCGAGGTTCTCCCGGGCCAGGTTGTCGGTCAGTTCGTCCTTTGTGGACGCCGACTGGTCGAGGTAGGTCAGCAGCGCCGGGTGGCGGTTGGCGGCGACGAGCATGTCCGGGTAGTTGTCGAGCGCGTACCGCCGGATCACGTCCCGGTCGAACGACGACCGCAGCACCGGCGAGCCCTCGTGGAACGCGGGCACGTGCAGGAAGTCGTTCCAGAAGTCGACCATCACCTCGAAGAGCTGGCGGTCCGACCAGATCTGGCGGGCGATCGTGGCCTGCACCATCTCCTCGTCGGCCCGGATGCCCTTTGCCTCCAAGCCTTCCCGGGCCGCGCGCAGGTCCGCGATGCTCATGCCCAGCGTGGTCAGGTCGCCGAGCTTCGCCTCCGCCGGCGTGAGCGGAATCCGCTCCGGGTCGAGCTGCTGCGTGATCCACTCGTCGATGCCGATCCGCGCGACGTCCGCCATCACCTTCTGCGTGGGACCGAAGGTGAGCCGGCTGGCAAGGTGCCGTACCGGATCGAACGCCAGCGCCGTCGGCACCGTCACCTTCGTCGCCTGCGCGGCGATCGCGGGGCTGGAGAAGCGCCGCCCGCCGGCCGGGATGTTGCCGCGCAACGCGTCGCCGGCCGCCGACGCCATGTACGACTCGTTCTGCTCGGTGTACGTGCGCACAGTGCTCGGCTGCTGCCCGCCCGGCCGGCCTGGGTTACCGTCACTGGCCGGGTCGGCCGCGGGGTCGTAGTCGGTGCGGCCCATCGCCCAGTCGACGACGTCCTGCCCGCTCGGCGTGGCGGCGAACGCGGTACCGCCGGTGAGCGCGGCGAGCCCGCTGATGCCGAGGATCGCCTTGCGCCGCCCCACCCCCGCACCGCGGCGCCGGCGCCGCTCCGTCGGTGCCTTCTCAGGCTCCGCGGCCGGCTCCGGCTCCGGTGGCTGGCGGGTCGGGTGCTCCGAGGCCCGATGCCGTGGTGGCGGCGGCACGTACGGCCGGTAGTGGTGCGAGTGCGGCTTTTGCTGCACCGCCGGCTCGGCGTGCTGCGCGTGGCGAGGCACACTCCGATCGACCATGCACCAGTCCCGATTCTCGCTGTCCCTCCCGGCCTATGCCTTCCGGCCGGAGAAGACCGATTACTCAGTGATACGGGACGGTAGTTAACGATCTGGGCTGGCTCAAGGCGAGGACCCCCGTTCGGGTACCGGCTTAAGCCCACGCTGCATCGCCTCGGGTTGTCGTGACGGCGGGATTCCCGGCGTGGAGCAGCGCAAACCGATCTCCCGGGCTACACGTTCGTTTATCCGCGGCGGATGACTACCTCAACGAGATTTAAGGCACCGCTAAGAGTGGCACTTCGTCCGACGCTTGGCTGAACCGTGCCCTGGGTAAGTGCGCGGTTATGCTCAGCAGCGACGAGCGGCGCCGGCTCGACGAGATGGCGCAACACCTTCGTACCACAGATCCAGACTTCGTCGCCCGCATGGGCGACGGCGCGGAGACCCGGCGGGGTCGCAAACGCTTGAGGATCATGATCGCGGCCTGCGCCCTGCTATGGGCCACGGTGCCGATCCTCGCGTTCATCGGCGGCTGGGTCGCGGCGATGGTTTCGGCTGTGGTACTCGCATTCGCCGGGATCCTGCTCCTGAAGGCTCGGCACTGGTAGAGGTGTCCTACGCGAAAGGCACGCGGCCTGCCGCGACGAGTGCGGCGGGCCGCTCCCGCAGGGAGCCGGTCCAGTCCGACACCGCACGCTCGGCGAAGGTGACTCCGGTGCGTACCACCTCGTCGAGCGGGTCGAGCAGACGCTCCGCGTCCGCCCGCTCCAAGCCGGCGACGGCACGCGCCCGCAAACCTTGGCGGGCAAGACCGAGCAGGGCCTCGGCGGTGCCGCCCACCGATCGGTCACCCACCATCGCGTCGAGCCCTTTGACCGCCACGTACTCCGACGCCTGCGCCAGGTCCGCGGCGGTGAGGCCGTCGAGCAACGCGAGCGCCGCCCGCCGCGCCGGTGCGTGGTAGGCCAACCCCACGCAGAACGCCGGTGCGGCCGCGAGTGCCTCCCACGGCGGCCCGTCGAACGCCCGCATCTCCAACGTGTGCCGCGCCCGCACCTGTGGCCACACCTGCGACAGGTGGCCACGCCAGTCGTCCAGCCCCGGTGCGGTGCCGTCGCCGAAGCCGTGCTCGACAAGCTCCCGGAACGGCCGCTCCGGCCCGGGCACGTAGCCGGTGCCCACCCGCCGGTAAATCATTGGGAGCGCGCTCCCCCACTCGACCACGTCGGCGAACGACAGATCCGGCCGCACCGCGAAACCGAGGACGCCGCACCGGCTCGGATCCACGTACCCCCACATCTGCATCCGCCGGGAGAGCACCCCGGTCGGCCGTCCCTCCTCGATCGGCGAGTTGACGAAGAGCGCCGCCGCGATAGGTGCCGCCTTCACCAGTAGTGCCAACTTTTCCCGGAAGTCCTCTGGCGACACATAGTCCACTGTGGTCTGTGTGGAGAGGGTCAGACCCATGACGTTCTCCGCGTACGCCGCAGCGGGCCCCAGCCCCTGGAAGTAGCGGCGCATGATGTCGATCCGTGGCTTCGGCGCCCATGGGATCCGCTCCCTCGGCGTGAAGGGCACAAGCCCGCCCGGCAACAACGCGAGCCCGGACCGCGCGGCGATCGAGGCGATCGCCCTCAGGTCGTGCCGGGTGGTCGCGACAAGATCGCTGAGCGACCGGAACGGAGGCGAGGAGTACTCGATCGCGCCGCCCAGCTCCAGCGACACCTGCGCGCCGTGGGCCAACTCCACGCCGACCAGCGCGCCCGCTTCGTTGATCGGCTCGGCGCCGAGCTCGTGCCGGACGCGCTCCAACAACGCCCGCGAGCCGCACTGCCCGTCATAGGGTGCGCTCTGCCCGAGGCGATCGTCGACGAGGCCGCACTCGACCTCGATCCCGATCCGCTCCTCCGCCGCCGGTGTGAACAGGCCCTCAAGCTCCACCATCGCCTCCCCACGCAGACGGTGACCACCTGTAACTACACGAACACACATCGATGGCGGAGGGCAAGGCTGTGTTTTTGATGTCCGTGCGGTTTTTGATGTCCGCGCGCGGCGCGCGTCAGGCGCCTGTCGCACCCGGGGTGGGGTGGTGAAGAAGTACTGGTCGCCGGCCGCCTGGTAGATGTTCGTGGCGTTGCGGGCGTTCATCACGACAGTGGCGCGCGCCTCTGCCGGTGGTGGCGGTGCGGCCGCCGGAGGGCCCTCGGGCTCGCGGGCCAGCCGCCGCGCGAGCGCGACGAGGTCGGCGCTCGGCCGGCTTCCGCTCACCTCCCACATCTGCTCGGCCGCCCGCGCGAGGAACGACGGGATAAGCGCCCGCTGGCCGCTGCCGGCCAGCCCACGGACGGCGAGCGCCATGCCCCGCTCGGTCGGCTCCTCCTCCACCAGCTCGGCGGCTCGAATCACCACCTCGCCGTACGCGCCCGCGCGCAACAGCAGATCCAGCATGTCGTACGCGGCTTTGAGTCGCTCCAGCCGCAGCCCGTGGCGCCGAAGCTCGGCCCATTGGCCGGTGACGTTGGCGAGGGCCTCGCCCCGCCAGAGCCGGAGAGCGCGCTCGAACGTCTCGACCGCGCGCGAATCGTCACCCTTCCGCGCGAACGCACGGGCGGTGGCGGCGAGATCGGTGAAACGCCGATGGTCGACAAGATCCGGGTCGGCATCGAGCCGGTAGCCGTCGAGCCGCCGATTCACTATCCATTCCCGGCCGCCACCGGCTTGCTCGATCATCCGGCGCGCGGCGCGTACATAGGTGGCGACCGTCTCCTCCGCCTTCGCCGGCGGATGCTCTCCCCAGACATGCGCGATGAATGTGCCCAGCGGCACGACACGTCCCGCGTTGAATGCCAACGTGGCGAGCACACAGCGCTCGGCCGCGCGATCCAGTGCGTACGTGACTCCGCCCGCCTCGATCTCGACATCGCCGAGCAGTCGGATGTCCATCGTCGAAGTGTGACACGCATATTTTTCCGCCTCGTTCACCTGCGCATTCGGTGACCGCGTCCGGAATCGTGTCCGGCTTCGCGCCCGGATTTCGTCCAGCTGGCCACCGCATCGTCTTGGCATGGCACTTATCCGCGCGACTCAGCGCACAGTCCTGGCGGTCGCGCACATGGCGACCGCCAGTCATGTGCTCGACGCCGTCGATCTCCTGGTGCCGGACCACCGGATCCACGTGGTCTGCACGTCGGCACCCGACACCTCGGCTGCGCGGGCGGACTTCGACCTCGTCATCACGGGTGGGTGCGGCGGCGCACGGCGTCACCGTGGCCCATGGCTGGCCATCACACCCGCCGTGATGGGCGACCTCAGCACACCCTGGTCGGCCTGGCACGACAGCCGGCGACCGGACGCGCTGGCGGTGCCGCACCAGGATCTCGTACACGTGCCGCAGACCAGGCCGACCGCGGCCGTGACCGGCGACCTGTGCCTGGATCGCCTGGTCCGGAGCCGCCCGCACCGCGCCGCGTACCGGCGGGCTCTGGGCGTGGCGGACGGCCGAGTCCTCGTCGCGGTCACCTCGACGCACGGCCCCGACTCTCTGCTGGGACGAGCGCCGGCCGCGCTGTTCGACGTGCTGGGCGCCCTGCCGAGGGACGAGTTCGCGGTGGTGCTGGGGCTACACCCGAGTGCCTGGTACGGGCACCTCAGCCGCCCGCTGCTCGCCTGGCTGGAGCGACGGCGGCGGGCCGGACTGCGAATCGTCGATCCGGCCACCTGGCGCGGACTCGTGTGCGCGGCCGACGTCGTCCTGGGCGACTACGGCGCGGCGACCGTCTACGCGGCTGCCGCCGGCGTGCCGGTACTCAGCGCGGTCCGGTTGCCGCCGGGAAGCGCACCCGACTCCCCCGCGATGGCGCTGTCGCTGGCAGCGCCGGTGGTGCGCCCGGAACGGCCGCTCATCGCGTACCTACGGGAGGCGGTCGAGGCATTCGACCCAGCACGGTACGAGTCGGTGGCGGCCGCGGTCACGTCGCGCCCGGGCCGGGCCGCCCAATCGCTGCGCGAACAGGTCTACCGGCTGCTGCGCCTGCCCGAGCCAGCGACCGACTGCGAGGCGTTACCGGTCGGACCGGCCATGGCCATCCCGGGTGAATCGCTCGCCAACGCCGCCTGAAGCCGGCACCGCGACGCTGCCTGACGGCCGCGTCGGGCGTCCGCCTCGTACCGGGTCCAGCGGCCGGGCCTGCTGGACCGTCGGCGCTTTCGCCTCTCGTCTCGTAGCCTGCGGGTGGCGATGTCCGGTGCCGGGCGGCGGCTTCGACGTCTCCCGTGACGGCGCCGCAAGGGCGCCGGATGGAGAGGAGCGCGGCGTGAAATACATGATCATGCTGATGGGATCGCAGCAGGACTACGACATGATCACCGGCAAGCAGGTGGGCGACGCGCCGGCCTGGACGCCGGAGGAGATCGGCGCCATGCACGAGTTCATGGGCAAGTGGAACGGGGAGCTCGTGGAGTCCGGCGAGTTCGTCGACGCGCGTGGCCTCACCGCTCCCGTGCTCGCGCGGCGCGTGCGCGTACAGGACGGCGTGCCGGTGGTGACCGACGGGCCGTACGCGGAGACGCAGGAGGTGCTCGCCGGCTACACGATCGTCGAGTGCGAGAGCTTCGACCGGGCCACCGAGATCGCGGCCAAGCTGGCGCAAACGCCGCACCCGGAGCACGCCCAGCCCCGCAACGAGTGGTACGTCGACATCCGCCCGATCGTGGACGGCTTCGACGAGTTGGAGCTCTGAGCCGCGCCGTGTCGGAGGCCGCGGTCGAGGATCTGCTGCGCACGCTCGCGCCGCAGGTCCTCGGCGCGGTCGTGCGGCGGTACGGGCACTTCGACACCGCCGAGGACGCGGTGCAGGAGGCGCTGCTCGCGGCGGCGCTCCAATGGCCGAAGGAGGGGGTGCCGGACAGCCCGCGCGGCTGGCTGGTCACCGTCGCCGCGCGGCGCCTCACCGACCTACTCCGCGCCGAGCAGGCCCGGCAGCGGCGCGAGGCCACGGTCGCCCAGCGGGTACTGCCCGAGCAGTGGCTGGCGCCCGCCGCGGACCGGCCCGCGTCCGACTCCGACGACACGTTGATCCTGCTGTTCATGTGCTGCCACCCGGCGCTCACGCCGGCCGGCCAGATCGCGCTGACGCTGCGCGCGGTGGGCGGCCTGACCACTGCGGAGATCGCGCGCGCCTTCCTGGTGCCCGAGGGCACGATGACCCGGCGGATCAGCCGGGCGAAGCAGAGCATCCAGCAGAGCGGCATTCCCTTCGGGATGCCGAGACCCGAGGACCGCACCGACCGCCTGGCCGCCGTCCTCCACGTCCTCTATCTGATCTTCAATGAGGGGTACGCGACAACGTCCGGCCCGGCCCTCCAGCGCGCCGAGCTCGCCACCGAGGCGATCCGGCTGGCCCGCATGGTGCACCGGCTGCTGCCCGACGACCCCGAGGTGGCCGGCCTCCTCGCACTCATGCTGCTGACCGACGCGCGGCGGCCGGCGCGAACCGGGCCGGACGGCGAGCTGGTCCCGATGGCGGAGCAGGACCGGACCCGGTGGAACGCGGCGAACGTCGCGGAGGGCGTCGCGCTGATCAGTGCCACGCTGCCAAAGGGGGCGCCCGGGCCGTACCAGATCCAGGCCGCGATCGCCGCGGTCCACGACGAGGCCCCGAGCGCGGAGGCCACGGACTGGCCGCAGATCCTGGCCCTGTACGAGGTGCTGATGAAGATGTCGGACAACCCTGTGGTCGCGCTCAACCACACCGTCGCGGTGGCCATGGCGCGCGGCGCGCCTGCCGGCCTCGACCTGCTCGAGCGGCTGGCGGCCGACGAGCGGATCGCCCGCGACCATCGGCTGCACGCGGTACGCGCGCACCTGCTGGAGATGGCCGGCGAGCGGGCGGCGGCGCACGCGACGTACGAGCTGGCGGCCGGCCGCACGACGAGCCTGCCGCAGCAGCGCTACCTGCGCGCCCGCGCCGCACGCCTGCACCCCTGAACGGCCGAGCGTCGGCCACCAGGAGAGCGGACGCTATCGCGACGCCGCCGACAATGCGCCGATAAACGCGTCGGCCAGCGCTGACGCAACGGACTGCATAGATTCCCAGTGCGGATACTTGGAGATAAGGCCAGATGCAGCCTGCAATTGCGCGCCAAACTCCGCACCGGCCGATCCGAAGAGCAGACATTCCCAGTGCGGATAGCCAAGAATCGATGCCGTCAGCGACCAGTCCTGCGCCACGACGCCGACTCCGGCGCAAGCAGCCAACACAGCGACCAGCGTTGCCCTAGCACCAATTCGGCGGACCACCTAAGCTCCCTCGCGTCCAGGCTGGGCGACCAGGGACACGCCCGTCATCCGCCCACCAACTCGATACGACTACCCTGTTGCAGAAGATCATAGATGACTGCCCGTAGCCCCGCCGACATGCTCGCAGGGGGCACCCAACCGCCTCCGACGATGGAAGTTACCGCAGTGGAGCCACGGGTTTCAACGGGGTCCACTGAGGACTCGTCGGTTGCAAGAGACCGCTACGCTCAGCGATGGCTCGCACACAGGTTCGCCGGACGCGGTCGACTTAAGACACCGCTAAGGTAGTCCGCGCATCAGCGTGCGGCGCCATTTCGGGTAGCGGCCATCCCGAGCGGGTTACTAATTCACTCGAATCGCAGGTTCGCTTATCCGAGTCCGTATCGCGCCAGGCCGAACGCCGGCAAGTCGCGCGCTAGCGCTCGATATTTGCACTCGGGATGATTGCCACATTTGCTTGGCCACGCCGACCTTCGCGCAATCGCCCACCTTCACTCAATGGTCGCCCTTCATGTCGCCCGCCAACGTTCCAACGCCGGCCGACCGCTTCGCATTTTGAGGGATTAGCGTTGCAAGTACGAAACGCTCCTCCGCGCAGGCAAACTCGAAGATCGTATTTTCGGTCTCGATCACGACGGGATCCACAGCCGAAAAAAATCATGGTGCGCATCCTCCCGCGGCCACGTCGGATCAATAGCAGAAGTGAACGACAGCCACCGATCTCGCGTACCGTGGTTATTGCAACACCCTACGTGAGGATCGTGATGACTACGGCCAAGGACGGACCGCGACCGAAGGAACGCGACGAGCCCACGACGACGGATCTCAATATCCAGGCGCGCAGCAATGATCGCGTTTACCAGGCGGCGGGAAACCAGTACTTCTACGAACGGCTGTGGACGCCTACAGTCGCTGTGCCCGCCAACACGCTCCCGCGCGACATAGCGGCGTTCGTCGGGCGTGGTCGCGAACTGAAGGCGCTCGTGCACACTCTGCTCCAGCACCCCGGGCCCAGCACGCTTCCGTTGTATGCGATCGACGGCATGCCTGGCGTGGGCAAGACGACGCTGGCGATCCACGCGGGACACATGCTGCAAAGCCGTTTTCCCGACGGTCAGTTCTTCGTCGACCTACACGCACACACGGCTGGACGCCGTCCGCTGCATCCGAACGATGCCCTCTTCGCGCTGCTGTCGGCAGATGGCGTCCGGCCGGCGCAGATACCGGCGAGCCAGGACGAGCGGGCCTCGCTGTGGCGTAAGCGGCTGGCCGGCCGCAGTGCTTTGCTCATACTCGACAACGCCGAGAGCCGGTCGCAGGTCCAGCCTCTCCTTCCCGGCGCGGGGAGCTGTCTCGTCATCATCACGAGCCGACGTAGGCTGGCCGCGCTCGCGGCTCAGCAGGTGCCGGTGAGCCTCGCCCTCGACACCCTGTCCCCAGACGACGCGACCGCCCTATTCGCCACGGTCGCCGATCGTCACCTGAGCCCCGAGGAAACGGACGCGGTCGCCGAACTGATGCACCTCAGCGGCTACCTTCCGCTCGCGATATGTCTCGTGGCGACAAGGTTGCGGCCGGAGCCCCATTGGCGCATCGCCGACATCGCGGAGGAACTCGCGGAGACCAGGCACCGCCTCGCGCGCATGCAGGCCGAGGACATGGCGGTCGCCGCTGCCTTCGGCCTCTCCTACGAGCGCCTGTCTCCCGATCGCCAGCGTTTCTTCCGCCGGCTCGGGCTTCACCCAGGCCCCGACATGGACCCGTACGCCGCCGCGGCTCTGGACGACATCGCGCCGGCTACGGCGCATACCCACCTGGAAGCTCTCTATGACGACCACCTCCTCGACCAGCCCACACACGGTCGATACCGGATGCACGATCTCATTCGCGAGTACTCGGGAATGCTCGCCGAAGAGGATCCCGCCGCGGACCGGGAGCTGGCCGTCGAGCGGTTGCGCTCGTACTATCACGACGCCGCTGCGGAGGCGGCCCGCCACCTGTCTCGCCAGGTCGACCGCTCGCGCCGTCCTTACGGGCCCGGGACTGGCACGAAATCGGATAGTGCGCCGGTGATTCACACGCGGAAACAGGCGATGGCGTGGATGGAGGCCGAACGCGCCAACCTGTTCGCTTGCGCCAGCGGTATGCGCACGCCGAGCGAGGCGGCTCGACTCGGCGCGTTGGCGGCAACGATGGCGCCGTACCTGCGCCTTGCCGGTCCGTGGGACCACGCCATGTCGATTCACCGGAGCGTCGCCGCTCTCGCGGGACAGACAGGCGATCAGCCGTCGCGGGCCGAGGCGCTGATCGAACTCGGCGTCCTGGAGCGGTTGACTGGCCACTCCGTGGCCGCCGAGCGCACCCTCACGCAGGCCCGCGAACTCTGCGAAGAGATCGGCCACCGACCCGGCCTCGCCGAGGCCCTCGTCCAGTTGAGCGGTGTGCGGTGGCGATCGGGAAATGCCATGGGCGCGGCGGGAGGGCTACGCCAGGCACTCAGCCTCTACCGAAGCCTTGGCGACGCACGCGGCGAGGCCGACGCGCTCAACGAACTGGGCGCCGTGCACTACTTCAGTGGAGATTATTCGGCGGCACTCGAAAGCCTCGAATTCGCGCTTACGCTGTACGAGGATCTTGACGACCCCCAGGGCATGGCCAACGCCCTCACCCAGATCGGCATGGCGCAGCAGCTCACTGGCGAATATCCCAGAGCCATCGAAGTGCAGGAACGTGCACTGATCATCTACCGGGACATCGGAGATCGCTATGGGCTCTCCCGTGTACTCAATTACCTTGGCTCGGCTCTATGTCAGGTGGGTGACTACGAGGGGAGCGAGATCGCGCTGTCCGAAGCGCTTACGGTGCATCGCGATCTCGGTTACCGCCCCGGCCAAGCCAATGCCCTGAACTACCTCGGCATCGTCCATCGCTCCACCGGAAACCTGCCCGAGGCCGAGCAGCGGCTGACCGAGGCCCTCAGGCTCTATCGAGACCTGCACAACCGGCACGGTGAGGCCGACATGGTCAACCAGCTCGGCGTCGTACGGCGGCTGGCGGGTGACCGTGGCGGCGCGGCCAAGGAGCACGAGCGGGCGCTTGCCCTCTTCGAGCAGCTCTCCGACCAGCTCGGCCAAGCCGAGGCGCTCAACAACCTCGGCGAGCTGATGCTCATCGGTGACCAGCCGTATGAGGCAATGGGCCACTTCCGGCGCGCTCTGAACCTCGCGCGGCAGGTGCACTATCCAGTCGGCGAGGCGAACGCCCTGCAGGGCGTAGGTCGATGCACCTTGCGGCAGGGCGACTCACGGAACGCGGTCGAGACGCTCCGGAAGGCAGGGGCAATCTTCCAGCGCATCGGGATGGCAAGGGCGGCGACAGAGACCGCTGCTCTCATCGCCGCCTGCCCACGGTGACCTGGGCTGGGCAAGACGTGACACGGCGGCATGAGACGGCCGTCACGGGGAAATCGCGCCGCCATGACCACCACGCTCTCCATGCTGGAGACCCACCCGCGGCGGGCCGACGTGGACCGCACCCGCCTCGCCGCGGCGATCGACTCGTTGAACGCGTGCGCGGAGACCTGTACCGCGTGCGCCGACGCGTGCCTCGCTGAAGACCTTGTCGCGGACCTGACCCGCTGCATCGCGCTCAACCTCAACTGCGCCGACATCTGCCTCGCCACCGCCCGCATGCTCTCCCGCCACACGGCCGAGGACGGCGCGATCAGCCGCTCGATGCTGGAAGCCTGCGCGACCGCCTGCCGCGCCTGCGCGGAAGAGTGCGCGAGGCACGCCGATCGGCACCAGCACTGCCGGGTCTGTGCCGAGGCGTGCCGTTCGTGCGAGAGGGTCTGCCGCGACCTGATCGTCGCGCTGCGGTGAGCTCTGGTGGGTGCCGTTTGTGAGCGGCGTGGGTGGGTAGCCCGTTCGGCATGGGTACAGACACCGATGGCGTCTGGCGGGACGAGGAGAAGCTGCCCTTGTCTGAGCTGACCCGAGCGATGGCGTTGTCTCCAGGTGACGGACAGGTCGACGACGAGACCGGCAACGACGTGGGCATGGTGCAGGGCGAGGAGGAGGTCCAGCGGGAGGTCGACAAGACCAAGGGCGAACCCGATCCCCACAGCCCCGCAGGCCGCGCCCTACGCCCCGACTTCACCGGCCCCACCGGCCCCCACTAACCCGCAACCCCGCCCACGACCCCAACGACGGACCGCAACCACCGCACCTCAGGGTCTCCGGGGTTCGGCAAGGGGCAACCGAGTGGCCGACAGGGACGGAACGACGGACCGCAACCACCGCACCGCAGGGTCTGCGGGGGTTCGGCAGGGCCGACCACGAGGGGAGATTGCGCGAACCGCGGACCGCGACCAACCCCGCGTGGGGTTTCCGGGGCTCGGCCCCGGAATAGGAATGACAAGCGACTGAGGTCCGCGCCCCCCGCGGACAGCGTCCGCCGCAAGCTTGTGGGCGCGGCAGGGTTCGAACCTGCGACCCCTCGGTTGTAAGCCGAGTGCTCTTCCGCTGAGCTACGCGCCCCGACGCCGAATGTGAAGCCAGGCGGCGGCAAGCTTACCTTGCCGGGACCGCACGCTCGGCGCAAGTTGTCCGGTCAGGACTCCGCCTCGGCCAGCGCTTTGCGCCAGCCGGTCTGGTCGCGGGCATCGCCCGGCATGTTCATCTCCGCGAATCGCACGATGCCGGTCTTGTCGATGACGAACGTGCCCCGGTTGGCGTAGCCGCGGTCCGCGTTGAAGACCCCGTACGCCTCGGCCACGGCGCCGTGGGGCCAGAAGTCAGCTAAAAGGGGAAAATCATACCCCTCTCGGTCGGCCCACACTTTGTGGCTGTAGACCGAGTCGACACTGACCGTCAGCACCTGGACGTCCGCATTCGCGTACACGTCGAGGTTTTCCGCGACCTCGCACAGCTCGCCCTGGCAGGTGCCGGTGAAGGCCAGCGGGTAGAACACGAGCAGCACTCGCTTTTGGCCGCGAAAGTCGGAGAGTCGCACCTCCTGGTTGTTCTGGTCGCGCAGGAGGAAGTCGGGCGCCTCCGCGCCCACCGCGATCGGCATCGGGGTGACCCTTCTCGTGAACGCATGGCGACGGGCCGGCGGTCGATCAGTGCGTCCCGCCGGTCCCGCGCGGGTGGGTTATTTCTTGCGAGCGGCGCGCGGCGTGACGAGCCGTGCGGCACTCCAATCCTTACCCGCGTTGACCGTCGAGGTCTGCTGCAGTCCGGCGGTCGGTGCCACCTCGCTGATCTCGCTCGGCTCGACGTGCCCAGGCCGGCCAGCCTTGGGCGTCAGCAGCCACACCACGCCACTGTCGGCCAGCGGCGTGAGGGTCTGGACGAGCAGGTCGAACAAGTCACCGTCGCCGTCGCGGTACCAGACCAGCACCGCGTCCACGACCTCGTCCGTGTCTTCGTCGACCAGCTCCCCGCAGCGGTCAATAAGGGCGTCGCGGAGATCCTCGTCGACGTCGTCGTCGTACCCCATCTCCATGACCACCATCCCCGGCTCGATGCCGAACCGGTCCGCCAGGCTGCGTACGCCGTCGGCGGCCTGACCAGCGGTCGCGCTCACTGTCGCGTGCCTCCTCATCTCAACACTCCCGGCGTCAACCGCCGATAGCGCGTAGTCCACACAAGTGCGTCGCCGGGCGCAAGTGGCGCACCGAGTGGAAGGCAATTTACCGTGCCAGAAGCCCTCGGGCACCCTGTGTGATGGCATCTTCGGTCACGAGCACATGACGGGCGGCCGGACCTAGCGGGATGAATGAGTCAACTGACGCGATTCGCCGCGCCGCACCTACGAATCCCCCGTCGACAAGAGCGGCGAGAACCCCCTCGCCGACTCCCCGGAGCGGCGCGTCTCGTCGACGATGAGGACCCGACCGGTCGCGGACGCCTCGCGGATGATGTCCGCCACGGGCAGCGGGGCCAGCCAGCGCAGGTCCACGACGCGGGAGCCTACGCCCTCGCTGGCCAAGCGGGCGGCGGCGCGCAGCGACATGCGTACACCGTTGCCGAATGTGATGATCGTGATGTCCTCGGCCGAGCCCACGCCGTACACGCGGGCCCGCCCGATCGGCACGTGAGCGGCCGCCCATGCGTCCGGCGACAGGTACGGTGCCAGCCACTCACCATCACCCTCGGCGTACAGATCGCGAGTGTGGTAGAGAGCGATCGGCTCCAGGAACACGCACACGCTGCCGTCAACGGCCGCACTTGCCAGGCAGGTGCGGAGCATCGGCGCGGCGTCGTCGGGCCGGGCCGGTACCGCGACCACGATGCCGGGAATGTCCCGGAGCACAGCCACCGAGTTGTCGTTGTGGAAGTGCCCGCCGAACCCTTCCTGGTACGCCAGCCCGGCGACCCGCACCACCATCGGGTTGCGGTACGCGCCGCGGGAGAAGAACTGCATGGTGGAGGCCTCGCCGCGGATCTGGTCCTCGGCGTTGTGCAGGTACGCGAGGTACTGGATCTCCGGCACCGGCAGCATGCCGCTCAGCCCCGCACCCAAGCCGAGGCCGAGGATCGACGTCTCGTCCAGCAGGGTGTCGAAGACCCGGGAGGCACCGAAGCGGTCCCGCAGGCCCTTCGTGACCCCGTACACCCCGCCCTTGACCGCCACGTCCTCGCCGAAGAGCGCCATGCCCGGGTTGGCGACCATCCCGTCGGCGAGCGCCGCATTGATCGTCTGAGCGAGCGTCAGCGGGCCAGCCTCCTCCGGCAGCCGCGCGGAGAACCCGGCGTCCCGGGCGGCGGCGGACGGTCCCTCCGCCCGCGAGGCGGCCTCGGCGATCGCCTTCGCCACGCGTACCGGCCGGCGGGGCGCCAGCGGGGCGGCGACGTCGGCCGGGCCGTCGAGCTTGGGCTCGGCGATCACCTCCTCGGCGACCTTGCGGACCTGCCAGCCCACCTCGTCGTACCGCGACACGATCTCGTCCGGCCGGGCCAGGCCGGCGGCCACCAGCAGGCGCGCGGTGGCCACGAGCGGGTCGCGCGCCACGTCGGCGGCGATCTCGCTCGACGCGCGGTACGCGGTCTCGGCGTCCGCCCCCGCGTGCCCCATGAGCCGCACGGTGGTCAGGTGGAGGACGGCGGGGCGGCGGTGCCGGCGTACCCAGGCTGCCGCCTCTGTCGCCGCGTCGAAGGCCGCCGCGAGGTCACAGCCGTCCGCGGCGAAGTATTTGATCCCCGGCCGCGCGCGCAGCGCGGCCGCCACCCAGCCGGAGGGCGAGCGGACGCTGATGCCCAGGCCGTTGTCCTCGCACACGAAGAGCACGGGGAGGCGCACCCCGGAGTGGTCGCACCAGCCGGCGGTGTTGAACGCGGCCGCCGCGCTGGCGTGGTTGACCGAGGCGTCACCGAAGGAGCACACCGCGATCGCGTCCGCCGGCCACGGCGACTGCGCGTCCAGATGCGGGCGGGCGGTGCGCATGGCCCGGGCCGCGGGACTGAGCCGCCGCAGCCGCTCGATCGCGAACGCGACGCCCACCGCGCGCGGCAGGTGGGAGGCCACTGTGGACGTGGTCGGTATCACGTGCAGGTCCGCGTTGCCGAAGACCTTGTGCCGCCCACCGGCAATCGGCTCCTGGCTCGAGGCCACCATGCCGCGGAGCACGTCCCGGGCGGCGACGCTGACCGCGCCGTCGTCGTTCTCCTCCTCGGCGACCGGCCTGGCCTGTGCCACGCGCATGCAGTAGAACGCGCCGGACCGGTAGTGCAGCAAGGCCGGATCGGTGACGCGCACGGCGGCGGCGACGGCGGCGTTGCCTTCGTGCCCTGAGGAGCCGATCGTGTAGAACCCCTCGCCGAAGCTGCGCAGCCAGCGCCCGGCCAGGTCGAGGTGACGGCTGGTGAGCTGGGCGTCGAACAGGTCGAGCGCGGCGGTCCCGGTGAGCAGCGTGCCCTCGCGCACCGGCGCCCCGGGCTCCTGCTGGCCCGTGGACTCGGTCAGGCCGCCTACCGCCTCCCGGAAACGCTCGTCCAGATCTTGAGGGGTGGTCACGGTGCACAGCATTACCGACTCAGGCCCACCCCGGCCACCCGGACCGTCCGTCACCCGCTTCGATGCTCGTGGTAGCCGTTACCCATCGCGGGCGCGCTACGCCCCAAGGCGCTACTCGCCGGTGTGAGCGTCTGAACTGACCACCGGCTTCGACTGGGGAGAGCCGTGTTGGCGCAGCACGATGCTGAGCACGATTAACGCACCGACCGCGAGAAACTCGCTCTGCCAGTTCTGCATTGACTGGAACCAGAAGTCGCTGGTGGTGACGAACTTCCCCGGGCTGACCGGCGGCGCGCCATGCTCCAGTTTCTGCACCTCGTTGTAGTCGGCCGTGCCGCCGAGCACGTGGAGCGCGAACGACAGGAAGAAGCCCGCGAACAGCACGATGGAGAGGCTGTTGCGGTAGAACACGTACGCCAGCCCGCGTTTCTTGGCAAAGGCGGGTGAGTTGGCACCGGCCGCCTCCGGGTAGTCGTCGGGACGGTCTGTCTGGTGCAGCGGCTTGGACTCCGGCGAGCCGCGCTGGACGAGGTACCCGGTCAGCAGCACGTACGAGCCCATCTGAAGGAACTCGGACTCCCAGTTCTCGAACACGGCCTCGATGAAGTGGCCACTGCCGAGGTACACCCAGTAGCTGGCGGGCTCACGGCCGAACTGCACCAGCTGCTCGTTGCGCATCTGCCACCCGAACACACTCTGCAACACCAGAAACAGCAGGAACGCGCCAAACGTCACCAGGGCGAGTGCGTTGAACCAAAGCCAGCGACGCATGGACCGACTACTTCCCTGTGTCAGTCGATCTCATGCCTGGCGGCTAAGTACACCGCCTGTTCCGAGCGTGTTCAACATCAAGATCCATTGACGGAACGGTTGGTCGGAAGGCTGCGGATGTCGGTATTCGTCGATCCCTGGGGAGGAAACGATGCCCGTATCCCGGCGTACTCTGATCATCGGCAGTGTCGCCGCCGGCGCCGCCGGCGCGACGCTGCCCGGCACCGCTGCCTCGGCCTCCGGTGGGCCGCTTCGGACAGACCCGTTCACGCTAGGTGTCGCCTCCGGCGACCCGGACCACGACGGCTTCGTGCTCTGGACGCGCCTCGCTCCGCAGCCGCTGGCCGAGGATGGCCTCGGCGGCATGCCCAACCGCCCGGTCGCGGTGCACTGGGAGCTCGCCGCCGACGAGCGCTTCCGGCACGTGGTGCGCCGCGGCGTCGCGCTGGCCCGCCCGCAGGCCGCGCACAGTGTGCACGTCGAGCTGAACGGGCTGCCGCCCGGCCGCGAGTTCTTCTACCGCTTCAAGGCCGACCGCTACGTTTCGCCGGTCGGCCGCACCCGCACCGCGCCGGCGCCGTGGGCGCTGGGTGGCGCGCTCGCCATGGCGTTCGTCTCCTGCTCCCAGTACGAGCACGGCTACTTCACCGCGTACGGGCGGCTGGCCGAGGAGGAGCCCGACCTGGTGCTGCACCTGGGCGACTACCAGTACGAGTACACGAAGGACACGTACAACATCCCGGGCGGCAACCCGCGCGACCACGAGGGCCCGGAGACCGAGACGCTGGCCAACTACCGGCAGCGGCACGCGCAGTACAAGGCGGACGCCGACCTCCAGGCCGCGCACGCGGCGGCGCCGTGGCTCGTGGTGTGGGACGACCACGAGGTGGACAACAACTGGGCCGACGAGGTGCCGGAGAACACCCAGCCGAACTTCCTGGCCCGGCGCGCGGCGGCGTTCCAGGCGTACTGGGAGAACATGCCGCTGCGCCGCACCTCGATCCCGCGCGGCATAGACATGCAGCTGTACCGGCGGATCCACTGGGGCCGGCTGGCCACGTTCCACATGCTCGACACCCGCCAGTACCGCAGCGACCAGGGCTGCGGGGACGGCTACAAGGAGTGCCCGGCCGCGTACGACCCGGCCCGCTCGATCACCGGGGCGGAGCAGGAGGCGTGGCTGCTGGACGGGTTCCGCCGCTCGTCGGCCCGCTGGGATGTCCTCGGCCAGCAGGTCTTCTTCGCCCAGCGGGACAACAACGCCGGCCCGGCGACCGTGACCAGCCAGGACGCCTGGGACGGGTACGCGGCCTCGCGCGACCGCATCACCCGCGGGTGGCTGGCCGCCGGCGTGCGCAACCCGATCGTGCTCACCGGCGACGTCCACGCGCACTGGGCCAGCGACCTCAAGCTCGACTACGCCGACCCGACCTCCCGCACGGTCGGCGCCGAACTGGTCTGCTCCTCGATCACCTCGACCGGCGACGGCGCCGACTCCGACCCCACCACTCACCCGTTCATGGCGATCAACCCGCACCTGCGCTTCTACAACAACCAGCGCGGGTACGTCTCCACCAAGATCAGGGCAGACCGGCTGGACGCGGACTTCAAGGTCGTGCCGTACGTGACCACGCCCGGCGCGCCCGTCCACACGCGCGCCTCGTACACGGTGGAGGACCGGGTGCCCGGCCTGCACCAGACGTACCTGCGCCCGCTTGGGTGATCACTCCCGCCAGCCGGACATCTCCACACCCCGGGCGAGCTCCACGCGCAGGCCCATGTTGACCTCCTTGGTCTCGCCCGGGGCCAGCTCCAGCTTCCAGCTCAGCACGCCCAGCTCGGTGCGGTCGACCGGGTTGGGATCGACCTTGAACGCCCGCACCGTGATCCCCTCGTCCCGGGAGACCGGGATCTGGTCCAGCACGGTGACCTTGGCCGGCCGCGGCGTGTGGTTGGCGACCGTGGTCCGGTACTCCACCTCGCGCCGCCGGGTCGAGCCGAGCGCCGCCTTCGTCGCCGTACGCCGGGTCAGCTTGCGCTCCACCCGGATCCGGTCGTCGAGGCCGAGCGCCAGCTCCACCTCCTCGCCCGGCGCCCACGTCTCCAGCCGGGTGGTGCCCACGAAGTCGGCGTCGTGGAAGACCGAGGCCGGGCCGGGCAGCAGGGTGTGCGCCGAGGCGTTCACCGCGGTGGCCCGCAAATAGGCGTCGGGCGACTGGGCCGGCGCGGTCACGTAGTCGAGCTCGGCGCCCAGGTCGAGCACGGCCACCGTGGCCCGGTGGGCGGTGCCGTCGGCCGGGACCGCGACCGGGTGCTCCGGACGGTACGTCGCCGCGGCGACCCCCTGCTCGACCACACCGGTGCTCACCTCCAGCATGGCCATCTCGGCGTCCGCGCTGGCGTCGGCCCCGTAACTGAGCGGCATCGCGCCGGGCGCGGCCGCGGGCGGCGGAAGCGGCGCGCCGGCGCCACGCAGCATCTCCTTGCTCCGGGAGGCCGCCACGGCCCGCGCGACCGGCAGCGGGCGGATGCGGTCGAGGTACCACGGGTCGAGGTCGGGCACGGTCGTGGTGGTCGCCGGGCGGGCGGTCGAGAGCACGAGCTCACACTCCGGCCAGTCCTCCCCCGTGTGCTGGGTCACCAGCCCGAACCAGGAGACCGCCAGCCGGTCGTCGGCGAGGCGCACGTCATATGTCGACTCCCAGCCGGCGCCGTCCACCACGTACGACAGCTCCAGCTCGACCCCCTCGGCGGCGGAGACCTGGAGGCTGACCGCGGCCGCCAGCTGGTCCGGCCCCCGCTTGCCGGAAAGCTCCTTCAGCCGGCGGTCGAGCGCGGCCTTGCGGTCCCGGGCCTCCTCGGCCCGGCGGGCGAGGTCGCGCTGGCGGGCCTTGCCGGCGCCGAGCTGATCGGCGATCGAGTCGGCGAACGCGGCCACGGCCGCCGGGTCGGACTCGCCCGCCGCGACGGTCCGCGCGTACGTCGAGCCGGCCCGCTGGGCGAGCGTGGCGAGGAACTCCGCCCGCTGCGCCTCGACCGCCTCGGCGTCGGCGAGCTCGGCCAGCTCGGCGAGGACCGCCCGGCGGGCCTCCTCGACCTCGGCGACGGTCTCGTCGGCGGTGCGGGCCTGGTGGCGGATGACCACATCGACACCGAGCACGGTGGCCGGGCCGTGGCCGCCGACCCGGACCGAGTCGCGGTGCAGCCCGAGCGGCAGGGGTCCGATGTGGACCGTACTCAGGCCGGCGGGCAGTTGCAGCTTGCCGCGGCGGGTCACCCGGGCCCGGTCCGGATAGACCGTGACCGCCACGATTGGGGCGTCGAGCACCGATGTCTGCACGGGTCAAACCATACTGGCGGCATGCACACAGAGGTGATCACCGTGAAGACCGGCGGGCGCGCCACCGTCCGCGACATCACGAGCGAGGCGGCCGCCTTCGTGGACGGACAGGGGGACGGGCTGCTGCACGTCTTCGTGCCGCACGCGACCGCCGGCGTGGCGATCATCGAGACCGGCGCCGGCTCCGACGACGACCTGCTAACCGCCCTCGACTCGGTGCTCCCCACGGACGACCGCTGGCGGCACCGGCACGGCGCCAAGGGGCACGGACGGGACCACGTGGTGCCCGCGTTCGTCGCCCCCTACGCGTCCCTGCCGGTGGTGGGCGGGCGGGTCGCGCTGGGCACCTGGCAGTCGATCTGCCTCGTCGACACGAACGCCGACAACCCCAGCCGGCAGGTCCGCTTTTCCTTCCTCCCAGGTTGACGGGTTGTTACCCCCCGGTACATGTGTCGAGCGTCGCGTAGGGGTCCACCAGGCGTGACGGAGGCCGGAGCACAAGGCAGGATAGAAGGCTACAGAGACCCATCACACAAAGCAGAGGGAGCGCTGGTGGCTACCGAACGCAAGCGCCCGGTGATCAGCGATGGCCTGCCGAGCCAGCTTCTCGACATCGATCCCGAGGAGACCCGCGAGTGGATCGAGTCGCTCGACGCGGTCATCGACGAGCGCGGCGCCAAACGCGCCCGCTACGTCATGCTGAGCCTGCTCGAACGCGCCCGGGAGCGCCAGGTCGGGGTCCCACCCCTGACGACCACCGACTACATCAACACCATCCCACCGGAGCAGGAGCCCTGGTTCCCGGGCGACGAGTTCGTCGAGCGGCGCATCCGGCATACATCCGGTGGAACGCCGCGATGCTCGTGCACCGCGCCCAGCGACCCGAGATCGGCGTCGGCGGGCACATCTCGACGTACGCGAGTGCCGCCTCGCTGTACGAGGTGGGCATGAACCACTTCTTCCGCGGCAAGAGCCACCCGGGTGGCGGGGACCACATCTTCTTCCAGGGTCACGCCTCCCCGGCATGTACGCTCGGGCGTTCCTCGAGGGGCGGCTGGGCGAGGACCGGCTCGACGGGTTCCGCCAGGAGCTCTCGCACGCCGGACCGGGCGGTGGCCTGCCGAGCTACCCGCACCCGCGGCTGATGCCGGACTTCTGGGAGTTCCCGACCGTGTCGATGGGCCTCGGCCCGCTCAACGCGATCTACCAGGCCCGGTTCAACCGGTACCTGCACCACCGGGGCATCAAGGACACGTCTGACCAGCACGTATGGGCGTTCCTCGGCGACGGTGAGATGGACGAGGTCGAGTCGCTCGGCGCGATCGGGCTGGCCGCCCGCGAGGAGCTGGACAACCTCACCTTCGTGATCAACTGCAACCTCCAGCGCCTCGATGGGCCGGTACGAGGTAACGGCAAGATCATGCAGGAGCTGGAGGCGTTCTTCCGCGGCGCCGGGTGGAATGTGATCAAGGTGATCTGGGGCCGCGAGTGGGACCCGCTGCTCGCCGCCGACACCGACGGTGCCCTGGTCAACCTCATGAACACCACGCCCGACGGCGACTACCAGACGTACAAGGCAGAGTCCGGCGCCTTCGTCCGCGAGCACTTCTTCGGGCGCGACCCGCGCACCCGCAAGATGGTCGAGCACATGAGCGACGAGGAGATCTGGAACCTCAAGCGCGGCGGCCACGACTACCGCAAGCTGTACGCGGCGTACAAGGCGGCGGTCGAGCACACCGGCCAGCCGACCGTGATCCTCGCCAAGACGATCAAGGGCTGGACGCTCGGCTCGCACTTCGAGGGGCGCAACGCGACCCACCAGATGAAGAAGCTGACGCTCGACGACCTCAAGTCGTTCCGCGACCGCCTCTACCTCGACATCCCCGACTCCGCGCTCGAGTCCAACCCCTACCTGCCCCCGTACTACCACCCGGGTGAGAAGTCGGACGAGATGCAGTACCTGCGTGAGCGGCGCGAGCAGCTCGGCGGGTTCCTGCCCACCCGGCGCACCACCACGATCCCACTCCAGATCCCGGGCCGGAGCGGTTCGCCGACGTCAAGCGCGGCTCGGGCAAGCAGAAGGTGGCCACCACGATGGCCTTCGTCCGCCTGCTCAAGGACGTGATGAAGGACAAGGACTTCGGTAAGCGGTGGGTGCCGATCATCCCGGACGAGGCGCGCACGTTCGGCATGGACTCGCTCTTCCCGACGCAGAAGATCTACTCGCCGCACGGGCAGAAGTACACGTCCGTCGACCGTGAGCTCTTCCTGTCGTACAAGGAGGCGACGGCCGGGCAGATCCTGCACGAGGGCATCAACGAGGCCGGTTCGGTCGCGTCGTTCACCGCCGCCGGCACGTCGTACGCGACGCACGGCGAGCCGATGATCCCGCTGTACATCTTCTACTCGATGTTCGGCTTCCAGCGCACCGGCGACGGGTTCTGGGCGGCGGCCGACCAGATGGCGCGCGGCTTCGTGCTCGGCGCCACGGCGGGGCGCACCACGCTCAACGGTGAGGGCCTCCAGCACGAGGACGGCCACTCGCACCTGATCGCGGCGACAAACCCGGCCGTGGTGGCGTACGACCCGGCGTTCGCGTTCGAGATCGCGCACATCGTCGAGGACGGCCTGCACCGCATGTACGGCGAGCAGGCGGAGGCGATCTTCTACTACCTGACCATCTACAACGAGCCGATCCTCCAGCCGGCCGAGCCGGAGGATCTCGACGTCGAGGGCGTCAAGCGGGGCATCTACCGGTACTCGCCGGCGCCCAGCGTCGATGGTCCGAAGGCGCAGATCCTCGCCTCCGGTACGGGCATGCAGTGGGCGCTCAAGGCCCAGCAGCTGCTCGCCCAGGACTGGGGCGTGGCGGCCGACGTATGGTCGGTTACCTCGTGGACCGAGCTGCGCCGCGACGCCGTACGGGCCGAGGAGCACAACCTGCTGAACCCGGGCAGCCCGGCACGGATGCCGTACATCAAGGCGAAGCTGGCCGAGGCACCCGGCCCGGTGGTCGCGGTCAGCGACTGGATGCGGGCGGTGCCCGACCTGATTGCCCGCTGGGTGCCCGGCGACTACACCTCGCTCGGCACGGACGGCTTCGGCCTCTCCGACACGCGGCACGCGCTGCGCCGGCACTTCCACGTCGACGCGGAGTCGGTCGCGGTGGCCACGCTGCGCCAGCTCGCCGCCCGCGGCGAGATCCCGGCCGCGGTGCCGGCCGAGGCGGCCAAGAAGTACGCGATCGACGACGTCAACGCCGCCCCGGTCGGCGAGACCGGCGGCGACAGCTAACCAATCCCTACTTGTTCCGTGCGGCCATCCTTGATCGGGTGAGCCGCATGGAATGGGTGGTCTTCGACCGGCGGGATCCGTCGGTCGTGGTCGAACTCATCCGCGGGGTCGCCGCCACCGGCGACCCCGGGGAGTACGGCGACGGCGTCGAGGTCGTCGTCGAGGCCCCGGAGCCTTCGTTCCTGCGCGATGTGTTCGGTGCCGAGCCGGCCAGCGCGCACATCGCGGTTACCAAGCCCGGCGGCGAGGTCGGCTACCCGTTCCACGTACGGCTGGTCAGCGACCAGGGTGGCGACGCCGGTCAGCGGGCGCCGCGACGGGCCGGCTGGGCGATCAGCAACTCGGTCGGGCTGGCGTTCCTGATGCAGAAGGGCGCGGCCGGTGCCGCGCCGGACTGGGCCGACCTGGTCGACGGCGCGATCGCCGCGCTCACCGCCCTGCGTACCGATGCCGACGACCCCGGCTGGCGGACCCGCGTGGATCGCGAGGTGTCGCGCGCGTCCTGGTAACCCCTTATCGTGGTTACGTGACCATGGTGCTCCACCACCCGGACGGGCAGGTCTTCACGTTCGATGCGGGTGCGCTCAGCCTGGAGCTGTCCAGTACGAGCGGTGGCGAGGGGTTCCGGGCTCGGTTCGAGTTGCTGCACGAGCCGGCTGACTACCCACGCTGGGCCGCCCGCGGGCGTCTCGACCTGCCCGGACGCGGCATCGACCCGGCTGAGGTGATCACGACCGCCGCCGACCTCGCCGAGGTCAAGCTGCTGCGCGAGGCGCTGTGGGTGAGCGCGCTGCGGGCCACCGAGGGCAGGCGACCTGACCCTGCCGACCTGGCCGTGATCAACGAAATCGCCGCCGGTAACGGTCCGGTGCCGATGATCGACCCGCACACGAATACCGCAACGTGGCGCCGGCCGGTCACCGCCCACCAGCTCACCGTGGCGTACGCGCGGGACGCCGTCGACACGTTCACCGAGCCGGCGATCGGCCGGATCCGCATGTGTGCGGCGGACAACTGCGCCCTGATCTACCTGGACACGTCCCGGCCCGGCAACCGGCGGTGGTGCTCG
Organism: Phytohabitans flavus; assembly: GCF_011764545.1. GTDB lineage: Bacteria > Actinomycetota > Actinomycetes > Mycobacteriales > Micromonosporaceae > Phytohabitans > Phytohabitans flavus. The sequence continues at coordinate 5,861,100 of NZ_AP022870.1, forward strand.
ATGCAGCGCTGCGGCAACCGTAGCAAGGTACGCGGGCACCGGAATCGCGTGGAGAAATCATGATAAAGGTGACGTGGGGCCAGATCCTTCGCTGGCGGATCGAGCGACAGTTCCTCGGCGCGACCCGGGGTGCGGACGCGGTCGCCGTGGCCCGGCGGCTGGGCGGTCTGCACGCCCAGCTCGCCGCCTCGGCGGTGACCGCGCTCGACCTGCGGGTGACCGGCGGCGCCACCGCGGAGAGCGTCGACGAGGAGCTGTGGGGGAAACGGCGACTTGTGAAGACCTGGGCGGCCCGGGGCACGCTGCACCTGCTGCCCGCCGACGACCTGCCCACCTGGGTGGCCGCGATGTCCACCCGTAGCCGCGAGAGCACCGCCTCCTGGCTGCGCTATCAGGGGGTGACCGCCGAGCAGATGGCCGACGTCATCGCAGCGGTGCCCGACGTGCTCGGCGGTGAGCCGATGACCCGTCAGGAGTTGGCCGACGCGATCATCAAGGCAACGCGGCACGACGACCTGCGCGAGCCGCTGACCCAGGGGTTCGGCATGCTGCTCAAGCCCCTCGCGTTCCGCGGGCTGCTCTGCTTTGGGCCGCCGCGCGGGCGCAACGTCACGTTCGTCGCGCCGCGCCAGTGGCTCGACTCCTGGGACGACGTCGACAGCGACGCGGCGATCGACACACTCACGCTCGCCTACCTCGGGACGTACGGGCCGGCGACGCCGGAGGAGTTCAGCCGGTGGTTCGACCTGAAGCCGGCACTGGCGAAGAAGGCGTTCGCGCGGCTTGGCGACCAGCTCGTCGCGGTCGAGGGCGGCTCGATGCCGGCCGCGCTCGTCGGCGAGGTGGCGCAGGAGCGACCGGTATCGGTGCTACTGCTGCCCGCCTTCGACCCGTACACGGTGGCGAGCATGCGCCAAGCCGACCGGGTGGTCACCGGCGACAACAGAGCCAAGGTCTCCCGCCCGCAGGGGTGGATCTCGCCGGCTCTTGTGGTCGACGGCCGGATCGACGGCGTGTGGGACGAGGGGACCGTGACCCCCTTCGTACCGCTGGCGAGGTCGATCCGTTCGGCCCTGGTGAGGGGGTTTCCCGGGGTCAGCGTCGCGGACTAGAGTGCGAGGATCTTTCGCGTTCTAGGAGGTCCGCGCGTGGCCTTTACCTGGGGTGTATCGACGGCGGCTTATCAGATCGAGGGCGGCGTCGGCGAGGGCGGGCGCGGGCTGTCCATCTGGGACACATTCAGCCACGAGCCGGGGCGGATCTCCGACGGCAGCACCGGCGACGTCGCGTGCGACCACTTCCACCGGTACGCGGAGGACGTCGACCTGATGGCCGGGCTCGGCATCGACGCGTACCGCTTCTCGGTCGCCTGGCCACGCATCCAGCCGGACGGCACCGGTCCGGCCAACGCGACCGGGCTCGACTTCTACGACCGCCTCGTGGACGCGTTGCTGGGCAAGGGGATCGACCCGGTCGTCACGCTCTTCCACTGGGATCTGCCGCAGGCGCTACAGGACAAAGGTGGGTGGCTGAGCCGCGACACAGCCTTCCGCTTCGCCGAGTACGCAGGGCTTGTCGCGGCGGCGCTCGGCGACCGGGTGCGGCTCTGGATCACGCTCAACGAGCCGTTCGTCCACATGACGCTCGGCTACGCCACCGGCGAGCACGCGCCCGGCCAGACGCTCCTCTTCGACGCGCTGCCGGTGGCCCACCACCAACTGCTGGGCCATGGTCTCGCGGTGACGGCGCTGCGCGCCCAGGGTGCCGCCGCGGTCGCCATCGCCAACAACTACACCCCCATCTGGCCGATCGGCGAGGGAGACGTGGCGGCGGCTGCTGCCTACCACGCGCTGCACAACCGCCTCTTCACCGATCCCTGCTCGGGCGCGGCTATCCGGAGCTTGGGCTGGACCCGTCGGTGGTACACGCCGGCGACCTCGACACGATCGCGGCACCGCTCGACGCGCTGGGCGTCAACTACTACAACCCCACAGGTGTACGTGCACCGTCCACTCCGGACAGCCCGCTGCCGTTCGAACTCGTGCCGATCTCGGGCTACCCCACGACGGCGTTCGGCTGGCCGGTGGTCCCGGACGGGCTGCGGCAGCTGCTCGTGTCGCTCAAAGAGGAGTACGGCGAGTCGCTCCCGCCCATCCACGTCACCGAGAGCGGCTGCGCGTACGACGGGATCGACGACCCGGAACGGGTGACCTATCTGGACGGCCACATTGGAGCGATGCGGTCGGCCATGGCGTCCGGTGTGGACGTTCGCGGCTACTTCGTCTGGTCGCTGCTGGACAACTTCGAGTGGGCCGAGGGGTACACGAAGCGCTTCGGCCTCGTGCACGTCGACTACGACACGCAGGTGCGTACGCCCAAGACGTCGTATGCCTGGTACCGGGATCTCATCAGAGCCTCCCGATGACGACCGGGGTCGAGGTCCCTGCCGCGCTCGCCGAGCCGACGGTTCCGGTACGGCGGAGCTGGATCGCGCTCATCTTCAGCGCCAACCTCGGCGTGTGGATGGCGTTCTTCACGCCGATCCAGGTGCTGCTCCCCAACCAGGTGGAGCTGATCGACCCGGCCAACAAGGAGGCGATGTTCGGCTGGGTGACCGCGCTGGGCGCACTCGCGGCGGTCATCGCCAACCCGCTGGCCGGCGCGCTCTCCGACCGTACGTCGCTGCGGATCGGCACCCGGGAGTACGGCCGCCGCCACGTCTGGACGCTCTCCAGCGCGCTCCTCGGCGCGGGGGCGCTGGCGGTCCTCGGCCACCAGCGCACGATCCTCGGCGTCGCGGTCTGCTGGGTGGCCGCACAGGTCTGTTTCAACGCCGCGCTCGCGACGCTCACCGCCGCCATCCCGGACCGGGTACCTGTGGCCCAGCGCGGCGGCGTATCCGGCTGGGTGGGCATCCCGCAGTCGCTCGGCCTTGTCGTGGGCGCGGTGCTGGTCACCGCGATCTTCACCGACAACAAGGCGGGGTACTACGCGGTGGCGGCGGCCGTGCTGATCCTCGCGCTCCCGTTCGCGCTGCTCACCCCGGACGACCCGCTGCCCCGCGCGTACCGCCCACGGGTGCCACTGCTCTCGGGCATGTGGATCAGCCCGCGCCGGTACCCGGACTTCGCGTGGGCCTGGGGCACCCGGTTCCTCGTACAGGTCGGCAACGCACTGGGCACGCTCTACCTGCTCTACTTCCTGCAAGATGGGGTCGAGTACGCCGACCCCGAGGGCGGCCTGCTCGTGCTGATCCTGATCTACACGGCGGGCATGATGGCCACCGCGGTCGTGGCTGGGCGGCTCTCCGACCGTTCCGGCCGGCGCAAGATCTTCGTGATCTGGTCCGGCGTGATCATGGCGGTGGCCGCGATCTTGCTCGCGGTCTGGCCGCTGTGGTCGACGGCGATCGTGGCGGCGGTGCTGCTCGGCGCCGGCTACGGCGTCTACCTGGCGGTCGACGCCGCGCTGATCACGCAGGTACTCCCGCGCGCCACCGACCGAGGCAAGGACCTTGGCGTGATCAATATCGCCAACTCCGCACCTCAGGTGCTCGGCCCGGCCATGTCCGCGCCGATCGTGGTACACCTCGGCGGCTACCCCACGCTGTACGCGCTCACCGCCGCCGTCACCCTCCTCGGCAGCGTCTTCGTGGTCCGGATACGCTCGGTGCCGTGACCGTACGCGTGCGCTTCGCCCCGTCTCCCACCGGAATGTTCCATGTCGGCGGTGCCCGTTCGGCGCTGCAAAACTGGATCTATGCGAAGCAGCACGGCGGCGTATTCGTCCTGCGGATCGAGGACACCGACGCCGCCCGCAACCGCCCGGAGTGGACCGAGGGCATCCTCAACGCGCTCGACTGGATCGGCATCGAGCGCGGCACGTACGAGGGACCGTACTTCCAGTCCGCCAACGCGGGTGAGCACCGCGCCGCCGCGGAAAAGCTCTACGCCGCCGGCCGCGCGTACTACTGCGACTGCACCCGCGAGGACGTGCAGGCCCGCACCGGCTCCCAGTACCAGGGATATGACGGCTTCTGCCGCGACCGCGGCCTGACCCCTGGCCCCGGCCGGGCGCTGCGCTTCCGCACTCCGGACGAGGGCCTGACCGTCGTGGTCGACCTCATCCGCGGCGAGCCCACCTGGGAAAACAAGCTGCTGGAGGACTTCGTCATCGCCCGCGGCGACGGCTCGCCGGTGTTCCTGCTGGCCAACGTGGTCGACGACATGACCATGGGCATCACGCACGTCATCCGCGCCGAGGAGCACCTGCCCAACACGCCGAAGCAGCAGCTGCTCTGGGACGCGCTGGGCGTGCGGCCGCCGATCTGGGCGCATGTACCGGTAGTGGTCAACGAAAAGCGGCAGAAGCTCTCCAAGCGGCGCGACAAGGTGGCGCTGGAGGCGTACCGGGACGAGGGCTACCTCGCCGACACGATGCGCAACTACCTGATGCTGCTCGGCTGGGCGCCCAGCGGCAACCGGGAGATCGTGCCCTGGTCGGTGGTCGAGGACGAGTTCCGGCTCGACGAGGTCAACCCGTCGCCGGCGTTCTTCGACGAGAAGAAGCTGCGCGCGTTCAACGGCGAGTACATCCGGGCCCTCGACCCGGCCGCCTTCTCCGCCGCCTGCCAGCCCTGGCTGAGTGGCACCGAGACCATCCCGCCACCCCCGTGGCGCCCGGAAGACTTCGACCCGGCCGCCTTCGCCGCAGTCGCGCCCCTGGCTCAGACCCGCATCACGGTGCTGAGCGAGATCGTGCCGAACGTCGATTTCCTGTTCGTACCCACCCCGGAGATCGACGAGGCCGCCTGGGAGAAGGCGATGAAGGACGGCGCCGCCGACCTCCTCGACGCGGCCGCCGCCGCTTTCGACGCCCTTCCGACCTGGGACGCCGAGTCCCTGAAGGCGGCGCTGGAGGCGGTGGGCGCCGCACGCGGGCTGAAGCTGGGCAAGGCCCAGGCACCGGTACGGGTCGCGGTCACGGGCCGGAGCGTGGGACTGCCACTCTTCGAGTCGCTTGTCGTGCTCGGCAAGGAGCGCACTCTGGCCCGCATCGAGGGCGCCCGCGCCCGCCTCATCTGACCGAGGATAAGAAAAACCCGGCCCCAGAGGAGCCGGGTGAATTATGCGGAAAGTATAACACGAGGGCCGTGGTGCTGGGCGATCCGGTTTACCAATCGAGCGGTTTGGTTAAGGCGCCAGCCGGATCCGGAAGTTGGTGCGGGTAATAGTCGTCTTGGCGGAGCCTGCGCCACCAGTGGTTGCCTACCCCTTCCGATGGGAGGCCGGCCAGATCACCGGCGAAGGGCGTGTTTCGCGGATTGACGAGCCCGACCGGGACTCGCTGCCGGGCGACCTGCACCGGCAGTCGCAGGTCGCTGTCGTTGGACATAACCACGACACCGTCCACTCGGCCCTCGAGAATGTCCATCAACAGGTGCGACGCGACGTTGACGTCCGTGCCCTTCTCCTCCTGATGTAGGAGCGAGACCATAAAGGCGGCCTCGCCATCGATGATCGGTGTCGGGTATTGCACCTTTATCGGCCACTCAGGCCTCACCACTACGGGGACACCGCCCGGTCCTCTCGTCGCGAGCGGCGCATGCTTCACCCTCGCCACATAGTTTCCGTACTCGATCAGGTCGACACTCTTCGTCTCCGCGAGCGCGCGGAGATAGACCTCCTGGTCGGCGTTGCCGCTCGGGTTCGTCGCGCCATCGATCCGCGCTGTGCAGTAGACGATTCGGTCGATGGCGGCGCCTGGCCAGCCGCGCTGTGCCGTCACCAGCGACGTGGCCAACGCACGCAGGTCGAGCCACCGCCAGCCGGGGGTGCCACGGCCACAGACCGCGCGGCCTCCGTAGTAGAGGTTGTAACCGTCGATGTACACGCCTATGCGTGTGGGAATCGGGGGCATGGCGGCTGACGGTACGCGGAAGTCGCTGTTGGTGATGACCCGCCAACTCGCTGTAGATCACGCAGGTCCCCGGGCGAGCGGTATCGTGAGGTCCGCGGCCGTCCGCGGTCCGGGCGCGGTTTCTGGCCGGGGACGAGGCCGGCGGCGGCGAGGAGCGGATCGCGAAAGGGTTCGCCGAGCGGGTCACGCTGATCTCGATCGGCGAGCGTTCGGGGATCGCGCGGTTCGGAGGGCTGGGCGAGCTGCGGGCGGAGCAGTTGCGCGAGCTTCCGCGTACCAAGGCGGCGGCTCGGCCGGGAGACCCGGCCCTACCTTGGCGACACCTGGGCGTTCGCGATGATCGAAGGGCTGGCCACGGCGCGAGTGCCGCTCGTGGCCGCCGGCAGGCCCGTGGACCGGCAGACCCCGGTCACGCTGACCGAGGCCGGCATCCAGGTGCTCGCGGCGAGCGGGACCACGCGGTGCTCAACGGCGTCGACCGCTGGATCGGTGGCGTGCACTTGCTGGGTACGCCGGCGTGGCGGTGGGACGAAGGCAAGGAAGCGATCGTGTAAAGAGGCGGTGCGAGAGGGAGTGGCCACTTTGTACCCAGAGGCCACCTACCAGCGGGTGGCGGCGGGTCAACTCTTCAGCCGCACCACAATGTGGCGCCCAGGCCCCACGACCGGCGGCGGCCGGTTACGATTCGGCGGCCGAATGAATAGCCATGTTGTAACGCTGGCGACGATCGCAGATAGTTCGAAAAACCTAGGCTGCGCATGCAACCGCGCAAGACATGGCGGAGTCTTTGGTTTGAGCGGATCGCCGGCCACACCACGGGGCGGGACCATCCATCGGGGCGGGGAGGTCGGTCATGGTCGCAAGGATGAGCCGCCGATGGTTCATGAGCGGTGCCGCGTTGGTCGTCGTCGCCGCTCCCCTGCTCGTCCCGTCGCCCGCCATGGCCGCTCCGCCCAGGCCCGACATGGTCACCGTCGACAGCGAAGAGATGGATCCGGCCATCGCGGTTCGCGCCAAGGCCAACCCGGATCTCTTCGAGGCGGTGCTTAGCCAGGTCGACTGGCTGGCCACGGCCAAGGGGCAGACCAGCTCGCCGAAGGCGGCCAACCTCGGCCCCAAGTTCACTGTGGTCGTCCACATCGGTGAGCAGCCGAAGCAGACCTACGACCTCTACCCGCTCGCGGCGGGCGGCCCCCGCGCCTTCCGCCCGGCAAAGCAGCCGGACAAGCGCAAGACGACCAACGCGTGGTTCTACGGGCGGCTCAACATGTCCGAGACCCTGCGGGCGGCCGGCGTTCCGCTGCCGGAGCGGCCGGAGACGCTGCACGGCGGTATCGGCGGCGGCGAGCGCGTCTTCGACCAGGACACGCTCAACCCGGGCCGCGACCTGGACAAGCTGCTGGCCGACCTGCGCGAGGTGCTGCTGCTCAACGGCGCGGTGGTCCTCGCCATCACGCTGGGGCTGGCCGGCATCTCGCTGCTCGTCCGACGACGCACCCGCTAGCGCCCGTGGGCTGGCGCCCGCCAGCGCACGCGCGGCCTAGAGCGGACGCGCGGGAGCGCAGCGAGCGCGCCACTAGGCCCGGCAGCACGCGCGGGCAGCGGCTCGACAGCGAAGCATCGCGGCGAGGTCAGCACCACCGGTCCGGCGGACGCTCCCGCCGGGTCGCGCGGGCCTGCGGTCGGACGGCGCCGTGCCGATGAGCGCCCGCCCATCCCGCACGGCTGGACCGGCACACCGCCGGGCCGCGCCGCTCGGGGACGAGCGTTCGCCCCTCGTCGGGTGGCGGCTCATCCACCGGATCGTCTGACGCCTCTACAGGGGCACCAGACGCAACGTCTGTCGCACCGGGAGCGGCCGGCGGCACCGACTCCTCCACGGGCTGCGGACCGGCGCCGCATACCCACCGCAACACCCTGCCGGGCACGACGTGCTCACCCAGCAGGTAGTGCTGCTCGCCCTCGACGCTGCCGTGTTCGGCCTCCCCGTGCGTCATATTCCGATCTCCTCACCGGCGGACGACCGCCTGCACCAGGCACCCCCGGTGCCTACTACATCACTCCTTGGCCCGTGCTGGAAATAACGTGGCCCACAGTGGGAAGGCGATCAACCAGACGACGAGCGCGACGGTGAGCCGCCCGATCCACGCATCCAACTGTTCGGTCCGGTCCCGGTCGCCGACCAGGAGGATGCCCCCCACCAGCAGTCCGCAGGCGACCACCCAGCCGGCCAACCCCTTGAACCACTCCCGCCACTCGTACCGGGCACGCTCCCATCCGCCCTTCGGCGGCTTCCACGGCGGCGGTCCGCCTGCGAAGCGGTGGGCGAACCGCTGGTCCGCCCACCGCACCATTGAGTGCCCGAAGGCGATGGAGAATCCGATGTACGCCGCGGCCAGGCCGTGGGTGGAGGTGGCCTCCGCGCCGCGCCGCAGGTCGACCATCGTCGCCCCCAGCAGCACCACGTCCACGAGGGGCACACACAGCAGGAGTACGGCACCGACGCGGCGCCACCGCAACAGGTACCGCGCGACGAGGCCGGCGCCCAGGATCACCCAGAACCCGATCTCGCACGCGACGATGATCGCCAGAATCATGGTCTCAGCCTCGCCGCGAGGTTGGCTCCGGGCCTCGGCGGCGGTGAGGGAATCCGTGTACATCCTTCGACGGACCCCGCACCCCCGTCAGCTCGTCGTCCGGTCGGAGGCCGCGTGGCGGAACGTGTGATGTGATCGGAGTGTGCCCAGTACGAGCGGGGTTCGCGAGGCTACGGCCCGGACCACGACGGCGGACGAGCGCCGAGCGACGGCGCGCCAGCAGGCACTGCTTCGACGGGATCTGACCCTGGCGGGCCTGTCGCTCGTCGGCGGCCTGGCCATGCTCGCGCTCGGCGTGGCGCATACCATCCAGCCGTGGCCGACGCGGCCGCCGACCGTGCTCTTCGTAGCGCCGCTCCTGCTCGTCTGCGTCGCGCTCACCCTGCGCCGCATCGCCACCCGCACCGGCCTCGCCCTCGGCACGGCCGCGCTCGCCGCCGACCTCGCGCTGGGCGCTTCGCTGGGCACGCTGCTGGTGTACTCGCAGGTCATCTATGACGCCTGCCTTTACGGCTCGGCCCGGATGTGGCGGATCCTGCTGCGGGTCGGCATCGGCGTAAGCGCCGCCAGCGCGATCGCCGGCCCGATCCTTTTCGGCTCGTGGCGCGGCGTGCAGCTCGCCATCCCCGCGGTGCTGATCCTGGTACTGCCGGTGGTGACCGCGATCAGCGTGCGGCAGTACCGGGACCAGGCCGCCGCCGAGCGGGCCCGCGCCGAGCAGACCGCCCGCCTCGTCGAGCTCGACCGCCGGCAGGCGGTAACCGCCGAGCGCACCCGGATGGCCCGGGAGCTGCACGACGTGATCGCCAACCACCTCAGCGCGGCGGCCATCCACGCGACGGCGGCCCTGTCTGTACGCGAACGCGACCCGGAGGCGGTCGAGCAGTCGCTCAAGGTGATCCGCGAGAACAGCGTGCAGGGGCTGGCCGAGATGCGTCAGATGATCGAGCTGCTCCGCGAGGGCGCGGGCGACGACGAACCCACCCGCGTACGGCTGGCCGAGCTCGACCAGCTCATCGCGCAGGCGCGGGGCGCTGGGCTCGCCGTCGAGCTGAAGACGACCGGCGAGCCGTATGCGCTGCCGGTGGGGGTGGACCTCGCGGGGTACCGGATCGTGCAGGAGTCGCTCACCAACGCGCTCAAACACGGGACGGGCCGCGCGGACGTGGCGGTCGCCTATGACAGCGGGGTCGTCTCCCTCACCGTCGAAAACCCCATCAACGGCGCATCGGCGGTACCCGGTGCCGGCGCTGGCCTGATCGGGATGCGCGAGCGGGCCGCGCTGCTGCACGGCCGCTTCGACGCGGGCCACGACGGCACCCGCTGGCGAGTCCACGCGGAGCTCCCCACGGCCATGGAAGAGCTGGCATGACGATTCGAGTGGTGATCGCGGACGACCAGGACGCGGTACGGGCAGGCCTCGCCATGATCCTCAATGGCGCACCGGACGTGGAGGTGGTCGGCCAGGCCGCCGACGGCGCCGAGGCGCTCACGCTGTGCCGCCGCCTCCACCCGGACGTGGCCGTACTGGACGTGCGCATGCCCCGCCTGGACGGCATCTCCGCCACCCGCGAGATCGTCGCCGAGGGCCTAGCCGACGTGCTGGTGCTGACCACGTTCGACCTGGACGAGTACGTCTTCGGCGCCCTCCGCGCCGGGGCGGCCGGCTTCCTGCTCAAGGACACCGACGCGGCCGGCCTGGTCGAGGCGGTGCAAACCGTGGCCCGAGGGGACGGCATCATCGCACCGGCCGTGACCCGCCGGCTGATCGCCGCGTTCGCCGCCACCGCACCGGGCACCCCAGCCGCCCTGCGAGCGGCCGTGGACGGGCTCACGCCACGCGAACGGGACGTGCTCGCCTGCCTCGGGCAAGGCCTGTCCAACCTGGAGATCGCCGAACGCCTGGAGTTGGCCGAGTCGACCACCAAGACCCACGTGAGCCGCATTCTCACCAAACTGGCGCTTCGCAGCCGAGTGCAGGCCGCGATTCTCGCCCAGGACCTCAATCTTCTATCGATCAAGGGATTTGATGGATGATCGGCCAGTAGCCCCAACGGAGTGAACTGAAATCTTCCCCGGCATGCCGACATTCCCTGGGGACACCCGAGTTGACAGCCGCCGGTGCGCGCGCTATAAAGGACTCAATGTTCCCCGCCATCCTGGCTCCGGCCCGGATTGGCGGGGATTATTCGTTGCTGGCGGAGCGATCCCGTGACAGATCGCATGATGCTCTTCATCGACTACCAAAATGTCTATCGCGGCGCGCGCGAGTGCTTCCACCCTGAGGCCGATGCTCCGAGCATCGCCGGACAGATCAGCCCAATTCTGCTTGGCGAGCACATCGTCGCGACAAGCCCGTTCGACCGGGAGTTGGCGGGCGTCCACATCTATCGTGGCCGGCCCGACGCAACTCGGGATCCTCGGGGAACGCAGCTTGTGCACGGCAAGTCGAGGCGTGGACGCGCGACCCACGGGCAACCGTGATCGCCAGACCACTCCGCTACCCACGCGGATGGCCACACCGCTGTCAACCTGGCGAGAAGCCCCAAGAGAAAGGTATCGACGCAGCGCTTGTAGCGGATTTCGTCCAGTTGGCCTGGGAGGATCAGTATGATGTCGGCGTACTTATGTCGACGGACACCGACCTCAAACCTGCCCTGGAAAAGGTTGCCGCTCGGGCTGGAAAGCGTGTGGAGGTTGCTGCTTGGCGTGGTGAAGGTAGGTACAACCAGCGGCTCTCTATTGATAGTGCGCGGCTCTGGTGTCATTGGCTTGACCGCAAGGTCTATGAGCAGGTTAGCGATACGACAAATTATTCGCGACCGTAGTGCGCACCGCGAGCGGTGATCACGTGGGCGGTCAGCGGGACCACCGTCAGCGCGAGCAGCCACCCGCCCACGACGTCGGTCGGCCAGTGGGCCAGCAGCAGCACCCGCGTCGCGCCTACGAAGAGGGCCAGCGCCGCCGCCCCCGCTACCACCAGCGCCCGCCCGCGCCTTGCCAGATGGGGCCAGAGCAGCAGCACGGCGACAAGCGCGGCCGACGCGGCGTGTGACGTGTGGCCGCTCGGAAAGCCATTGCTGTCCACGAAGACGAAGCCGTTCGGCGGGCGGGGACGGTGCACGGCCCAGTGCATGAGCCCCCACAGCGCCGGGATCAGCACGGTGACCCACGCGCACAGGTAGGCCTCGCGGCGGTGGCGGCGCAGCAGCAGGCCCACGGTCGCGACCACGCCCACGGCCACGAAGGGGATCGTCGCGCCGACGTCGGTGGCGACCCGCAGCGCGTCGATCTGCCGTGGGTGGTCGGTGCCGTACCCCCGCAGGTCCTCACTCGCCGTAACGTCCAGCCGGTTGAGCGGGCCCCAGTCGGCCGCCACCAGGGTCATCAGCGCGAGAAACGCGACCAGCGCCGCGACGGGCACGACCAGCGGAGGGCGGGCGATCATCCCGGCCATAGTGGCACGGACGCCGGCATGACAGGCTGGGACCGTGGGTGAGGACGGCACCGCGCTTAGCGAGACCGTACGGCGGATCGAGCGATCGGCCGGCTCCCTCGCGACCGCGAGCGTGGCCCGCATGGACGAGACGCTCCCGTGGTTCCGCGAGCTGCCGGCCGACCAGCGGGCCTGGGTCATGCTTGTCGCCCAGGCGGGCGTGCGGTCCCTTGTCGAGTGGCTGCGCCGGGAGGGGCGGCGGCCCAGCCAGGACCTGGCCGACGAGATCTTCGACGCGGCACCCACGGCACTGGCCCGCTCGATCTCGCTGCAACAGACCGTGGCGCTGGTCAAGGTCACTATCGACGTCGCCGAGGAGCAGGTGCCGCACCTGGCCGTACCCGGTGAAGAGGGTGCCCTCCGCGAAGCTGTGCTGCGGTTCTCGCGCGAGGTGGCCTTCTCGGCCGCGCGGGTCTACGCGCGGGCCGCGGAGTCACGCGGCGCCTGGGACGCGCGGCTTCAGGCCCTGCTTGTCGACGCGCTGCTGCGCGGCGACTCCTCGGACGTGCTGGCCAGCCGGGCGGCCGCACTGGGCTGGGCGGACGCGCCGCCGGTGGCGGTCGCGGTGGGTCGCTCGCCGGGCGGTGAGGCGGCGGCGGTACTGCACACTGTGTACCGGGCCGCGCGGCGGATCGGCGTGGAGATCATCGGCGGCGTGCACGGCGACCGGCTGGTGCTGGTGCTGGGCGGGGCGAGCGACCCGCTGTCCGCCACCGCCAAGCTACTGGCCGGGTTTGGGGCTGGCCCGGTCGTGGTCGGGCCGGCGGTGACCACACTCGACGAGGCGACCGAGTCGGCGCGGGCGGCGCTGGCTGGCTTCCGCGCCGCGCCCGCGTGGCCGGACGCACCGCGCCCCGTGCTCGCCGACGACCTGCTGCCCGAGCGCGCGCTGGCCGGCGACGTCGAGGCGCGCCGGCGGCTGCGGCTGGACGTGTACGGTGACCTGATCCGTGCCGGCGGCGAGCTGTTGGAGACCCTCGACGCGTTCTTCGGGGCGGGCGGGGTTTTGGAGGGCGCCGCGAGGGCACTATTCGTCCACCCAAACACCGTGCGTTACCGGCTCCGCCGGGTCGCCGACGTCACCGGCCTGTCGCCACTGACCCCACGGGACGCGTTCGCGCTCCGGATGGCGCTCACGATCGGACGGCTCGACCCGCAGGCACCTGTGACGCAGGCCACAACCTGAACGATCCCTAGGGCGCCACCTGCGATCTTTGTAGGTTCTCCACAAAGTCTGTAGTGCGGTTTGGTGCATGGCAGCAAATACCTGACCCGTGAGTATCAAGGAAAGTCGTAGTCGTGCTCGCCGTACTGTCGCCCGGACAGGGCTCCCAGAAGCCCGGATTCCTGACCCCATGGCTGGAGCTGCCCGGCGCCGAGGCGCGCCTGCGGTGGTGGTCCGCTCTCGCGGGCGTCGATCTCGTGCACCTAGGCACCGAGGCCGACGCCGACCAGATCAGGGACACCGCGCGTACCCAGCCGCTGCTTGTCGCCGCCGCTCTCCTCGCGGCCGAGCAGCTCCCCCTGTACGACGTCTCGGTCGTCGCCGGCCACAGCGTCGGCGAGTTGGGCGCGGCCGCGCTGGGCGGGGTGCTGCCTCCCGAGGCGGCGATCGCGTTCGCCGGCGTGCGCGGCCGCGAGATGGCCGCCGCCTGCGCGCTCGAGCCGACCAGCATGGCTGCGCTGCTCGGCGGGGACACCGACGAGGTCATCGCCGCCATCGATGCGTACGGGCTGTACCCGGCCAACCGCAACGCCGCCGGCCAGATCGTGGCCGCCGGCGCGGTCGACAAGCTGGAAAAGCTGGCCGCCGACCGCCCTGGCGGTGCCCGGGTCCGGACGCTGCAAGTGGCCGGCGCCTTCCACACGCCGTACATGGCATCGGCCGAGAAGGCGCTCGCCGCGGTGGCCGCCGGCATGACTCCGACCGACCCGAGCAAGATCGTGCTGTCCAACCTGGATGGTGCCGCCGTCAACCACGGCCGCGAGCTGCTCCAGCGGCTGGTCCGCCAGGTCACCGCGCCGGTGCGCTGGGACCTGTGCATGCGTTCGCTCGCCGACCTCGGCGTGACGGCGGTGATCGAGCTTGCCCCGGCCGGCACGCTCGCCGGGCTGATCAAGCGGGAGCTCGCCGACACCGGGGTGCCCGAGATCGTCACCCTGAACACCCCGGACGACCTGCCCAAGGCGCGCGACCTGATCGCCCGCCACGGTGTCGCACCGGACCACGAGCCGACCCCCCAGTTCCGGGTCGTGGTATCGGCGAGCGCCGGCACCTTCGAGCCAGCCGCCGGCCTCGCCGAGGGTGACGACATCTCCGCCGGGCAGGTGATCGGCCTCGTCGCCACCCGCCAGGGCGCGGTCGAGGTCGCGGCCCATGACGGGGGCGTGCTGACGGAGTGGCTCGCGCACCACGACGACCCGGTCGCCCCGGGCCAGCCCCTCGCCCGCATCGGAGGACACCTCTAATGGCCGGTTCCCGCATCCTTTCGATGGGCCACTACCAGCCCTCCCGCCTCGTCACCAATGACGACCTCGCCGCCATCGTGGACACCAACGACGAGTGGATCCGGGACCGGGTGGGCATCGTAACCCGCCGGATCGCGGAGGGCGAGACGGTCGCCGACATGGCCACCGCCGCCGCGGGCAAGGCGCTGGCCGCCTCCGGGCTCACCGCCGCGGACATCGACATGGTCGTGGTCGCCACCTGTTCCTCGATCGATCGTTGCCCCAACGTGGCCAGCCGGGTTGCCAACAAGCTGGGCATCGCCGCGCCCGCGGCGATGGACGTCAACACCGCGTGCTCCGGCTTCTCGTACGCGCTGAGCACGGCCGACCACGCGATCCGGGCCGGCGCCGCGCGCAACGCGATCGTGATCGGTTCCGAGAAGCTCTCCGACATCACGGACTGGAGCGACCGTTCGACCTGCGTGCTCTTCGGCGACGCGGCCGGTGCGGCGGTGGTCACGGCGACACCCGACGGTGAGGAGCCAGGCATCGGGCCGGTCGTGTGGGGCTCGGCGCCGGAGAAGGCCGACGTACTCAAGATCGAAGGCTGGCAGCCGTACATCCAGCAGGAGGGGCAGACGGTCTTCCGCTGGGCCACCACGATGCTCGCGCCGCTCGCGCTCCAGGCCTGCGAGCGGGCCGGCATCGCGACGGAGGAAATCGCTGCCTTCGTGCCACATCAGGCGAACGCCCGAATCATCGACGGTATCGTCAAGCGTCTCGGCATACCCAACGCGGTGATCGCGAAGGACATCCTCGAGTCAGGCAACACGTCGGCGGCAAGCGTGCCGCTGGCCCTGTCGAAGCTGATCGAGCGACGCGAGGTGCCTTCCGGCGCCCCGGTCCTGCTCTTCGGCTTCGGTGGCGGCCTCACCTACGCCGGACAGGTCATCCGCTGTCCGTGACGATCCCCATTGCACGAGAGGAAACAATCCCCATGACCCGTGACGAGATCATCGCCGGCCTCGCCGAGATCCTCGAAGAGGTGGCCGGGGTGAACCCGGACGACGTGGCCGAAGAGAAGTCGTTCACTGACGAGCTCGACGTGGACTCGCTCTCGATGGTCGAGGTCGTGGTCGCGGCCGAGGAGAAGTTCGGGGTCAAGATCCCGGACAACGAGGTCCAGAACCTCAAGACCGTGGGTGACGCTGTCTCCTACATCGAGAGCAACGCCTGACCATGCCACACACAGACGTCGTCGTCACCGGGCTCGGCGCGACCACCCCGTTGGGCGGGGACGTCGCGTCCACCTGGGACGCAATGCTTGCTGGCCGCTCCGGGGTGGGTCCGCTCACCCAGGAGTGGGCGCAGTCCCTCCCGGTACGGATCGCGGCGCAACTCGCCGTCGACCCGTCCGAGAAGATCGAGCGGGTCAAGATGCGCCGGCTCGACAGGTCCGAGGCGGTCGCGCTGATCGCCGCGCACGAGGCGTGGGCCGACTCCGGACTCGCCGACTCCGGGCTGGACACCGAGCGGCTCGCCGTCAGCGTCGGCACCGGTATCGGCGGTGCGATGACGCTGCTCGCCCAGGACGACATCCTTGAGGCCTCCGGCCCGCGCAAGGTTTCGCCGCACACCGTGCCGATGCTGATGCCCAACGGCCCGGCCGCCTGGGTCGGCCTTGAGCTCGGCGCCAAGGCCGGGGTGCACTCGGTCGCCAGCGCCTGCGCCACCGGCGCCGAGGCGATCGCCCAGGGCGTCGAAATCATCCGCGCCGGCCGCGCCGACGTGGTGGTGGCCGGCGGCTCCGAGGCTGTCGTACACGCGCTGCCGATCGCCGGGTTCGCCTCCATGCGCGCCATGTCGGTCCGCAACGACGATCCCGAGCGGGCCTCCCGCCCGTGGGACAAGGGGCGCGACGGCTTCGTGCTCGGCGAGGGCGCCGGCGTCGTCGTGCTGGAGCGGGCCGACCATGCCAAGGCTCGCGGCGCCAGGGTGTACGCGCGCCTCGCCGGTACCGGCATCACCTCGGACGGGTTCGACATCGTGCAGCCCGACCCGGAGGGCACCGGCTTCGTCCGGGCCGTCCGCATGGCGCTCGCCGAGGCGGACCTGGCGGGCACGGATGTCGTACATGTCAACGCGCACGCCACCTCCACGCCGACCGGCGACATGGTCGAGGTGGCCGGCCTGCGCACCGCGATCGGCGACCATGTGGTGCTGACCTCCACCAAGTCGATGACCGGCCACCTGCTGGGCGCGGCCGGCGCGGTGGAGACCATCGCCACGATCCTCGCCATCCGCGACGGGGTCATCCCGCCGACCATCAACCTCGACGACCCTGAGGACGGCCTGCTCGACGTGGCGGCGCACAAGGCCCGGCACGTCGACGTCCCCGTCGCGCTGAACAACTCGTTCGGCTTCGGCGGTCACAACGTCGCGCTGCTCTTCACCCGGCCCTAATGGGAGGAAACGCCGTGACCACCACGTCTGTCACCCCCGATGCGTCCACTGTGGACTATCGCGACCCCGAGGTGCGGCTGCGTGCCCTCTTCGACACCGGGTCGCTGCGGCTGATGATGCCGCGCGACGACTCCGGTGTCCTCTGGGCCCGGGGCGAGATCGAGGGCACCCCCGCGATCGCGTACGCCAGCGACGGCACCAGGATGGGCGGCGCGATGGGCACCGAGGGCTGCCGTCACGTCGTCGACGCTATCGACGAAGCCGTCCGCGAGCGGGTGCCCGTGCTGGGCCTCTGGCACTCCGGAGGCGCCCGGCTCGCCGAGGGCGTGGTCGCGCTCGACGCGGTCGGCCAGGTCTTCGCCGCGATGGTGCGTGCCTCCGGGCGCGTGCCGCAGATCTCGGTAGTTGTCGGCCCGGCGGCGGGCGGCGCGGCGTACGGCCCGGCGCTCACCGACATCGTGGTGATGGCCGGCGCCGGCCGGATCTTCGTCACCGGCCCTGAGGTGGTCCGCTCGGTCACCGGCGAGCAGGTCGACATGGAGCGCCTCGGCGGCCCCGAGCCGCACGGCCGGCGTTCCGGCGTGGTGCACGTGACCACCAAGGACGACGAGTCGGCGATGACCGAGGCGCGCAAGCTGGCCCACCTGCTGGGCCGCCAGGGCCGCCTCAGCCCCGCCGACGTACCGCTCAGCGACGTCGACGGCCACGACATGGCGGCCCCGATGCCGCCCGAGGCGAGCCGGGCGTACGACGTGAAGCCCGTGGTCAAGGCCCTTCTCGACGGCGAGTCGGTGGAGCTGCACGCGCGCTGGGCGCCCAACATCGTGACGACGCTGGGCCGCTTCGCCGGTCGTACCGTCGGGGTCATCGCCAACAACCCGCTGCGCCTGGGCGGCTGCCTCGACTCGGCCAGCGCGGAGAAGGCGGCCCGCTTCGTGCGGATGTGCGACGCGCTGGGCGTACCGCTGATCGTGCTGGTCGACGTGCCCGGCTACCTGCCCGGCCTCGGCCAGGAGTGGGACGGCGTGGTGCGGCGCGGTGCCAAGCTTCTGCACGCGTTCGCCGAGGCGGTGGTGCCGAGGGTGACGCTGGTGACCCGCAAGGCCTACGGCGGCGCGTACATCGCGATGAACTCCCGCTCCCTGGGCGCGACCGCGGTCTTCGCCTGGCCGAACGCGGAGCTCGCGGTCATGGGCGCCTCCGCCGCGGTCAACATCCTGCACCGCAAGAAGCTCGCCGCCGCACCGATCGAGGAGCGCGAGGCGCTGCGCACGCAGCTCGTCGAGGAGCAGACCCGGGTGGCCGGCGGCGTCAGCCGGGCACTGGAGATCGGCGTGGTCGACGACGTGATCAAGCCGAGCGAGACCCGGCGCCGCATCGCCGAGGCGCTGGCCTCCGCGCCAGCGGCCCGCGGCGCCCACGGCAACATCCCGCTGTAAAGGCACAACCCCACGCCACGAGGCGTCGATCTAGGGCGAGTCCACGCGACTCGCCCTAGATGCTTTCAGAGAGAGATCCGAGCTACCGCGACGCCCGCGGTGGTCCAGACCGCTGCTCCCGCGGCCTCACCCTCCGCGTCACACACCCACGCCGGCGAGCTGCGCGGGGGATGCTTCTGCCGCCTATCCGGTCGCTTAAGGCCCGGAATCAGTTGCTGACGGCTCGCCAGCACGCCGCTTCAGCAGATCGTGGTACCTAGCCTGTCTCTGTGGTGCCTGTCGCAGAATCGCCAGATTCGCGCCGCGTTAACCCTCGCTGGCCGCCATTCGACGGCCAGCGGCCACACGGCCGTGTTTTCGATCTGCCGCTCCGACCCATCGCGGGGGCACTGCGCCCGGTATCGCGGGCCGCGATGACAGGGGTGCGCCCGGCTTTGGGGAAATCTATTGCTGCCATAGAGCCTGTGTCTGAACTGGTTTGGTGGTGGTGTGTTAGGGGTGTTCGGCGTGGCGTGGGGGTATGGGTACGGGCTCTTGATAGGTAGACGGTTCCTACACCTACCCACCCTCAAGAGCCCGCGATGTCATTGAACCCTGCCCAGCTCACCGAGGCCAAGCCTGCCACGGCGGTGTCGTGCCAGTGCGGTTGTCTCACTCGCACCCGCCGGTATCCGACCGACATGACCGACGCCCAGTGGGCGATCCTGGAGCCGCTGCTACCGGTCCCGGCCTGCCAACTGCCCTCCGGTGGCCGACCCGAACGCCATCACCGGCGTGCGGTCCTGGACGCGATCTTCTACCTGGTCGACAACGGTGTGAAATGGCGGGCCCTGCCCGCGGACTTCCCACCCTGGCGGACCGTCTACGGCCTGTTCGCCCGCTGGTCAGACAACCTGAACACGATCGAGCTGACCGACCGACTCCGCGCCAACCTCCGCCAAGCCCTGGGCCGCAACCCACAACCATCCGCCGGCTGCATCGACTCCCAATCCGTGGCCGAAACAGCCGAAGCCACCGTCCCCACCTCCACCAGCGGCTTCGACCCCTACAAACGCGTCAACGGCCGCAAACGCCACATCACCGTCGACACCCTCGGCCTCCTACTAGGCGTCGTAGTCACCCCCGCCAACGTCCAAGACCAACACGCCGCCCGAGCCCTGCTCGCCGACGCCGACCGACACGGCATCACACACCTGTGGGCTGACAAGGGCTACCACGTCGACGCCCTGATCACCACCGCGAAAGAACTATGGGACATCACCATCGAGATCGTCCGACGCGACCCCACCATCCGCGGCCTACAAATCCTTCCCCGCCGATGGGTCGTCGAACGCACCTTCGCCTGGACCAGCCGACGACGCCGCTGCGCCCGCGACTACGAACGACTCACCGACCACCACGAAACCATGACCCACTGGGCCGCCATCCTCACCATGACCCGACGACGAGCCCGACACCCCTAACACAACCCACCCCAACAAGTTCAGACACAGGCTCCATAGCAACCATGAATCTCCCCAAGGTGTCGGCGCCGAGCCTTGCGCACTCCCGGCGGCGGTCACACCCACCAGACCGCAGACCGTGATCCCGAAAGGTTCATAGAGGCCGATGGTCGCTCTGGCTCGCCGGGGTAGCCGGGGTAGCCGGGGTAGCCGGGGTAGCCGGCGAGTCTGCACGCGCTACGCGGGCCTCTCGAGCTGGGCGCATCGATGCCCCCAGCTTCCGAACGCCGTGCCGACCGATCCTTGTCAGGCGCGCTGTCCGGCAGATCGTGGTATTTAGCTGTGGTTATAGCGACAGCTAAATACCACGATCGTTGGCGTGCTCCGACTGGCATGCGGACAAACCAGCTAAAGCGCCCAACCCGACGTGCCGCTGCGGCCAAGCCCGCGATCTAGTCGACTTCCTGTCGCCCTGACGGCAGAAAGTCGACTAGATCCAGAGTTTCCGCCGGGAGTGCACAGACTCGGCGCCGGAAACCATTCCCGGGAAAGCTATGGCCGCTACGGCAGCAACAGATCTCCCCAAACCCCGACCGGCCCTCAGCGACCCGGCCCAACCCGGCACTCCCCGCAGCCTCGGGCAACGCCCAAGTTAGCGGCGGTTGTAGAGGCGCATCGTCAGGGCGCCGAAGACCACCGTGATCAGTACGCCGGAGACGAGCACCCAGGTCATGTCGGTCGTGTCCCAGCCGCCGTCCATCAGCGCGCGCACCGCGCCGACCAGGTGGGAGATCGGGTTGATGTCGACGAAGGCCTGGAGCCAGCCGGGCATCGTGTTCGGGTCGACGAAGACGTTGCTGAGGAAGGTCAGCGGGAAGAGCACCATCATGCTCACGCCCATCACGGACTTCTCGCTGCGCAGCAGCAGGCCGAACATGGTCCAGATCCACGAGAACGCGAACGAGAACGCGACCAGCACGCCGATGCCTGCGGCCACGCCCACCACGCCGCCCTCCGGGCGGAAGCCGAGGATCAGGCCGACGCCGAGGATCACGAGCGAGGCCACCGTGTACCGGAACGCGTCGCCGAGCAGGTAACCGACCATGGTGGACGGTCGCCAGATCGGCAGCGTGCGGAACCTGTCGAAGACGCCCTTGACGATGTCGGTGTTGACCGCCACGCCCGTGTACATCGTGATCATGACGACGCTCATCACCATGATGCCGGGGAGCAGGAACTGGAGGTACTCGGTGGTCGAGCCGGCCAGTGCGCCGCCGAACAGGTACGTGAACATCAGCGTCATCATGATCGGGAAGGCGGTCACGTCGAACAGCTGCTCGGGCACGTGCTTGATCTTCAGCATCGCCCGCCAGCCGAACGTGAACGACGCGGACAGCCAGCTCGGCCGCCTCGGTGCGTCGCCCGGCGCGAGCACCGCTTGGAGTGTTTCCGGCGAGAACGTGTAGGTGGCCTCCTGGGCCTCGACCGTCGTCGCGGTGCTCATGCCTTCGTCTCCTCTTCCACAGTGCGGTCGGTCAGGGCCAGGAACACCTCGTCCAGGCTGGGCTGGCCGAGAGAGAAGTCGTCCACGGTGATGCCCGCCTCGGCGAGCGCGGTGAGCGCGGCGGCTGCCTGCTCGGCGGTACGCCGGTCGGTGTCGCCATTGCCGTTGCCGGACACCCGCGCGGTCAGCGCCACCGGGTCCGCCTCCAGCACCACGTGCCCGCCGAGGCAGCGGGAGAGCACCCACTCCGCCTCGGTGCGCTGGCCCGGGTCACGCAGCCGTACGTGCACCGCGCCCGCGCCCACCGACGACTTCAGCTCGCCCGGCGTGCCCTCGGCGATCACCTTGCCCTGGTCGATCACCGCGATCCGGCTGGCGAGGCGGTCGGCCTCGTCCAGGTACTGCGTGGTCAGCAACACCGTGGTTCCGTACGAGACCACGGCCCGCACGATGTCCCACACCTGGTTGCGGCTGCGCGGGTCGAGGCCGGTGGTGGGCTCGTCCAGGAAGAGCAGCTTCGGCGTGTTGAGGATGCTGGCGCCGATGTCGAGCCGCCGCCGCATACCGCCGGAGTAGTGCTTCACCTGCTTGCCGGCCGCATCGATCAGCCCGAACGCCGCCAGCAGCTGCTCGGCCCGCCGCCGGGCGGCCCGCTTGTCGTACCCGACCAGCCGGGCCAGCAGGATCAAGTTCTCCAGGCCGGTCAGGTCCTCGTCGACCGACGCGTACTGGCCGGTGAGGCTGACCCTTTGGCGCACTTCGTCGGGTTCGCGCAGCACGTCGTGGCCGAACACCCGGGCATCACCCCCGTCCGGCCGCAACAGGGTGGCGAGCATCCGCACCACGGTGGTCTTGCCGGCACCGTTCGGGCCGAGCACGCCGTACACCGTGCCGGCGGGTACGGCCAGGTCGATGCCGTCCACCGCACGGGTCTTGCCAAAGGCCTTGACCAGTCCCCTGGTCTCGATCGCGAGCGCACTCACGTTGGTTCCTCCATCCACTTAAGAGACATACGGTCGGGCGGCACGGGCCTCCCGCAGGGCGAGACCCCACCAGACGAGCTGGTCGAGCATTGCCGCGACCGCGTGGTCGTCCTCGTCGAGCCGGTCGTGCATCAGGTCCAGCCGCACGCCGTCGCGCATGGTGACGGCGTGTAGCTCGCAGAAGACCGGGCGGAGCTGCTCCACGGCGTAGACGCCGTCGGACCGGTACCCGTACGACACGAAGCCGACCGGCTTGGCCCGCCACTCGTCGTACGCGTAGTCGATCGCCTGCTTGAGGGAGGCTGGGAAGCTGCGGTTGTACTCGGGCGTCACCACGACGAACGCCTCGGCCCGCCCGACCTCCGCGGCGAACGCGGTGACCTGTGGTGTCGGCGACTTCGGGTAGCGCGCCGGCAGCTCGTAGTCGACGAGGTCGAGCACGCGTAGCTCGAGCCCGTCCCGCCCAGCCGCCCGCGACACGAACCACTGACCGATCCGGTCGCCGACCCGGCCTTCCCGGGTGCTCCCGATGATCACAGCGACGCGCAGCGGCTCCACACCAGATAGGCGCGAGAAGCCAGGCGCTAGCCCGCTAGATCCGATCTAGCGAGCTTCGCGGGCGACGTGCTGGCGCTCTAGCGGACGGGACGGTGCGCGCGGAGCATCAGCGAGACGCCGGGCAGGGACTTGACCGGCAGGTACCGCTCGGCGGTGATGATCGCGGTCAGCCCCAGGTTGACCACGGCGGGCAGCTCGTCGAGGTCGCTGCCGGTGGACTTGCGGCGGCGCCAGGCGGCGACCGGGCGGAGCAGCACGTTCCAGCTCCACAGCTCGTCGATGACCAACCCGGCCTTGGCCACGACGGCGGCCAGCGACTCCCGCGTGTACCGCCGCACGTGGCCGACCGCCACGTCGTGCGCCGACCACAGCCGCATGTCGCACGGGACGGCGATCAGCGCGCTGCCACCCGGGCGCAGCGTGCGGTGGATCTCCCCGGCCGCCGCGTGGTCCTCGTCGATGTGCTCCAGCACGTCGAACGCGACGACGAGGTCAAGGCTCGCGTTGGGCAGCGGCAGCGCGCGGGCGTCCGCCCGGATCACGTCGAGCCCGCGCTCGGCGGCCACCTCGGCGCCCTCGGTGCTGTACTCCAGCGCGATCGGCGACCAGCCCCGCCGCTTGAGCACCCGCGTGTTCCCCCGCCCGCGGCCCCGATGTCGAGCGCGCGACGGCCCATGCCGCCCGCCACCGGCCCACCAGCGGCCCCGGCCGCGCCCGAGGCGCGATCCGGAGAGGGACCGGAGGCCCGGGCCGGAGAAGGCAGGCGGCGCAGCGCCCGGTCCAGCAGCGCGCGGCGCTCCCGGTACCACCAGTGGGTGTCCTCGAGCGCGGCCAGCTTGCGGATCTCGGTGGCCTCCACGCGGCTAACCCTAGTGAGGGTCACAGCCGCCAGGTGACGCCGGGCTCCGGGTCGTAGCGGCATGTGGCGCCCGTCGAGACCGTGGCGCGCAGGTGGGCGGCCAGCTCGGGGTGGCTCTCGTCCAGGCGGCGGAGCGTGTCGCGGATGCGGGCGGTGACCGTCTTGCGCGCCCGCTCGGCCTCGTCGCCGAGCCGGCGGGTACGGCCGCCCAGCCCGGCGGCGGCCCGCAGCTCGTCGATCAGCGCCTTGCGCTCGTGGTCGAGGGTGGCCGCACGCGCGTCGTCACCCCGCGAGGCGGCGCGGTCGATCTCGTCGTCCAGCCACACGAGTCGCTGCTTGTACCGGGACTTCGCCTCCTCGTCGAGCACCGGGTCGCCACCCATCCGGCGGGCCGCGACCACGAGCGCGCCGCCCTCGGGGCTGAGCAGCTCGACCGCGGGCACGTCGCGTCCCGGCGCACCGAGCAGCAGGTGCAGGTCGCGCAGCCCTTTCGCGTCCGGCATGTGCACCTGGCGGCCGCCGAAGCCGAGCACCCAGACAGAGCCGTCCAGGCGAAACTCGCTGTCCGCGAGGGGCACCCCAGCCCGGCGCATCCCGATCTCGGCCGCCGCCACCTCGATCTCCCGGCGCAAGGCCGTGGCCGCCGTGAGATCGCCGCGAGCCTGGAGGGCCGAAGCCAACCGGGTGCGCGCCTCGATCGCCCACGGGCGGGCGCGGAGCCGGTCGGCGGACTCGGCGGCGCTGGCGAGCCGGCGGACCGCGTCGTCCCAGTGCCCCTCGGCCGCGTCCAGCGCGCCGAGCCACAGCTCGACCGGGCCGCTGACATCGCAGCCGTAGAGCGAGACAAGCCACTGCCCGTCGTACGGCATGAGAGCCGCCCGCGCCCGCGCGCACAGCTCCGGGTCGCCCGCGACGGCGGCCACCTGGGCTTGCGCGCGCAGCCACAGCGCCGCGTACGTGCGCGACACACTCTCCGGCAGCAGCCGTAACGCGGTCTCCGGGTCGCCCGTGGCCGCGGCCGAGATCGCGGCGAGCAGCGCGCCGTGTGGGGGACGCTCGTCGAGCATCTGGTGCAGCGCGGGCAGCTCCTCGTACCGGCCCTGGAGCTGGTACACCGCCCAGCGCAGGTGCCCCATCATGAACGCGAAGTGGTCGTGCTGCTGGTGCTGCTCGCTGAAGCGGGTGATCGCCCGCTCGATCGTGGTCTCGGCGTCCTGGAATCGGCCGCCGACCGTGGCGATGATCGTCTGGTCGATGGCGGAGGCGAGCGTCGAGCGCGGCTTGCCCTCGCGGCTCGCGATCGCCACGAACTCCTCGTACTGGTCGAGGTAGGCCGGGTCGCCCTGCTCCAGCAGCGCCACCCAGCGGAAGGACGCCGCGAAGTACGCCCCACTCTTGTCGTCCTCGCGGCGGGCCAGCCGGATCAGCTCGGCGGTGATGCCCACCCGCTCGGCCGCGGTGCCCGGTCCCCAGATCGCGTCGTGGCGGGACCAGAGCGCGACCCGCAGGGCCTCGTCGTCGCCCCCAGCGCGGGCCAGGTCGACGCCGTGGCGGGTGAGCTCGCGGGTGAGCCCTTCGTCGCTGCCCTCCCACTCCTCGCCGGTCACCAGGGGGTACACCTCGTGTCGCAGCGCCGTGACGTCCGGCTCCTCGTACCAGTAGCCGCTGAGCGTCACGCGGCTCAGCAACTCGGGGTCGCCGATCTCCCGGGCGATCGCGATCACCTCGTCGTGGACCCGCGCCGCCTCCTCGGGCTCGGCGCTGTGGCGCAGGTCGCGGACCAGGGCGATGCCGACCGTGACCCGGCGCCGGCCCAGGGTCGCGGTGCGCTCATACGCCCGGCGGTGGTGCAGGAGGCACTCCTCCATCGCGAGGCGGCTGTCCGCGTCGCGGGCGGCCGCCACCAGCACGTCGACCGCGCGGCCGGGGTCGAGCTCGCGGCCGGCCAGCCAGGCGTGGCGGGCCAGGTCGCCGGGGACGAGCAGGTCGCGGTCGAGCACCAGGACGACGGTGGCGTGCAGCCGCCGGCACTCGGCGTCGTCCAGCGCGTCGTACAACGTCTCGCGGACCAGGTCGTGGGCGAACGCGAAGCGCCCCTCGCCGAGCGCCACCACCAACCGGGCCACCATCGCCTGGTCGAGCAGCCGGTCGACCTCGGGCACCGGCACGGAGAGCGTGGCGGCGAGCACCTGCCGGTGGAACTCGTGGCCGAGCACCGCCGCCGAGATGAGCAGCCGGGTGACCGCATCGGGCAGCAGGGAGAGGCGGCGGCGTACCGCATCGCGCACCCCCGGGGCTATCGCGCTGACCCCGCCCCCGCTGCGCCACAGCCGGGCGGTCTGCTCGACGAAGAACGGATTGCCGCCGGTGCGCAGGTGCACCTCGGTGACAAGGGCGGCCTCTGGCTCGTGCCCGACCGTACGGGCGATGAGCGCGCCCACCTCGTCGCGCGCCAGGCCGGTCAGCATGACCGTCGTGGCCTTGGCGACCAGCGGCGTCATCAGCGGACGCAGCGGGTGGTCGACGGCGTCGACCTCGACGTCCCGATACGTCCCGATGATCAGCAGCCGCTCGAACCAGGTGTGCTGGGCGACGAACTCAAGCAGTCGCAGCGAGGCGGTGTCGGCCCAGTGCAGGTCGTCGAGGACCACCACGACCGGCCGGTGGTGCGAGACCGCGACGAGCGCGGTGGTGACCGCGTCGTAGAGCTCGAAGCCCTCCATCGGATCGCCACCGGCGTGGTCGCCGAGCAGCACCGACAGGCCGGAGCCGCCGGCCTCCTCAGCCGCCGCCCACTCCTGCTCGCCCGCCGCCCGGCGCAGCGCCCGAACCACCTGCACCCAGGGCCAGTAGCCGGGTGCGCTCTCCGAATCCCAGCAGGCACCGCCGAGCACCAGCGCGCCGCGCGCCCGGGCCTCGTCGGCGGCACCGGTGACCAGCGTGGTCTTGCCGATGCCGGCCTCGCCGGTGACCAGCAGGAGCCCACCGTGGCTCTCGGCTGCCCGCGCGAGCTCCGCGCGCAGCACCCCCGCGGGATGATCCCGCCCGATAATCTCCCGGCCCCGACCCATGACGCCTAGACGGTATCGGCTACGTCCGACAAACGGGCATGTTGATCAGGGACCTCATGGGGCGACACGCCCACCGACACGCCCACCAACTCCCTGATCAACTCCTGAGGGAGTAGACCGCCATGCGGGAGTTTTCGAAGCGCAGCGGGGCTAGTGTGGCCAGGTCTGGGGACTCGAGCTGTATGTCGCGGTCTACGACGAGCCATCGCACGCCGCGTGCCCGCAGGGCGTCGAGGGCGGCTGGGGTGGGCTCGTAGAAGGCTGCGTCGTTTAGCGCTAGCAGCTCCTGGTCCCAGAAGGGTTCCCAGGGGCCGTATGGGAGGCCGACCATGCGCGGCGCGAACGCCCAGCCCTCCACAAGCACCGACCGCTCGGTGTACGCGCTCAGCCAGAACGTCCGCGCGTCACAAACGTCAGGCCGGTCCGAGGGAACACAGTGGGCATTGGTGGCCACCACGTCGTCCGGGTCGCTGTGGTCGTGCACCCAGCGGGCGGCCTCGATCCGGGAGGCGGGCAGGGCGGTCACCGCGTACGCGCCGCCGTTGGTGTAGCGGTGCGCGGCCGCCGCGTCCATGACCAGCCCCGGGGCGCCCGCCACGAGGATGCCGGTCAACAGGTAGGCGGAGAACCGCCGCCGCCACAGCAACCCCAGGAACGCGAACACAAGCGCCAGCCCGAACGCCCAGTAGAGCAGCGGCCGCACCGGGTCGTACGGCGGATCCCAGACCACAGTGGCCGGCCCGGCGATCAGCTGTACCGCGCACAGCAGCGCGCCGAACCCGATCCCGAACCCGATCAGCGGCCACGACGCGCGCGAACCGGCAGCCCTCACGTCGCGGGTCGCCGCGTCGCGCGAGCGCGACGCGGCGACCCGCTCGGGGAAACAGATGGCAGCCCAGCCCCACGCCGACAGGATCACGCCGAACGCGAAGGCGGCCCGCACGAAGTACTGGTTGCTGCTGCCGGGGTGCGCGGTGGCCAGGTAGAGCAGTGGCCCCACGACCGCCCCGCCGAGCAGGAACACCTGCTCCGGCTCCAGCCGCAGCCGCCGCTGCCACAGCAGTGCGACGATGCCGGCGAGCCGGAGCTGCATGTTGAGCAGGAACGCCACGAACACGAGGACCCACGACACCGCACCGGTGGTGTACGGCTCGAGGCCCGAAAACGCCTTCACGGTCACGCCGTGGCTCTCGAACGCGAACAGGATCGCGGTCGCGAACACCTGCGCCACCGCCGCCAGCCCCAGCGCGCCGAGCACCGCCCAGGGCAGCCGCCGCCGGCTCACGAACATTACGAGCGCGGTGATCCCGAGCGCGGCCGCGGCCACCGGGATCGAGCTCGCCTTCGCCCCGGTGGACGCCGCGAGGAGGAGCGCCGCGAGCACCCAGGTCCCCCGGGAGGCCTCGCCGCGGATGATCGACACGAACACGGCGATCAGGGGCAGGAGCAGCACCCAGCTGTACGTCATCGACGGGCTGCCCCACACGATGAACGTCGCCTGCGTGCCGAAGAGCTGCCGGATCCCGTTTTCGTAGCCGAACTCGCCGATCGTGAACATCAGCACCGCGGCGCCCACGCCCACGTACGGCCGGCGGCTGACCCGCCACCCGACCACCGCGACGAGCACGACCGCGAGCGCGCAGAGCGCCGGCACCGCGAGCCGCAGGAAGACCGTGGGCAGGTCGACGCCGCTGACCAGCGACGCGGCGCCCATGTGCGCGAAGCCGAACCAGTGGTAGTGCAGCGGCTCGCCGGCCACCTGCGGTACGTCGAGCGGCGCCTGGTGCTTGGCCGCGCCGGCGATCGACATCTGGAACGCCAGGTCGATGTACTGCGCCTGCCCTTCGGTGGTGGGCAGGATCGGGTTGCGGCGCAGGAACGAGTCCCAGAGGTACACCGTGAAGCCGGCGATCACGCCGGTCACCGCCCACGCCCACCCGGCCGGCACCGGCGTGTAGCCGCGCACGACCCAGTGCCGCCGCAGCGCCGGTACCGCGAGGAACGGCACGATCACCGCCGCCGGCCACACCCACAGCCACCGCTCGGCGCCCACCGACACGAAGCCGAACCACGCCGCCAGCTCCAGCACAAGCCCGACCGCCGCGCCCATCGCGAGGTCTTCGACAAGCGTGTGCGGCGTGCGGCGCAGGGCCCGGTAGACAAGCGTGCCGGGCAGCACCACGGCGAGCGCCGCATACGCGGCGTAGCGCAGGACATCCAGGACCGGCGTCCCGGTCACCAGCAGGGCGGCGGCAACGACCGCGAAGGCCACCGCCGCCGGGGTGAAGCGCCGCGCCATTTCTGGTACGCGAGACGGCCGTCCCGGCTCGTCGGATATGGCCGCCGAGCGGCTCGCCGTAGCGGTCACTTGAGACTGTCCACCATGGAGGCTGGCGACGTGGTGTCGCTGTCCTCGGCGATGTAGTACGCCGGTCGCGCCTGCACAGCGGTGTAGATGCGGGCCACGTACTCGCCTAGTAGCCCGAGGCAGAGCAGTTGCACCGCGCCGAGGAAGAGGATCGCCACGTAGAGCGAGGGCCAGCCGGAGACCGTCGCGCCCAGGAAGTACGCGACAACGGCGACCACGACAAGCACCCCGCACACCGCCACGCCGGCCAGCCCCAGCCAGGTCGCCACCCGCAGCGGCGCGGCGGAGAAGCTGGTGACGCTGTCAGCGGCGAGCGCGATCATGCGGGACAGCGGGTACTTGGTGCGCCCGGCCGCCCGCTCCTCCCGCTCGAACGTCACCTCGCCGCTCGGGAAGCCCAGCCAGGGCACCACGAGCCGCAGCACGGGAGCGCGCTCGGGCAGCTCGCGCAGCGCCTCCACCGCGGCGCGGCTGAGCAGGCGGAAGTCGCCCGCGTGGGCGGGCACGTGATTGCCGACGATGCGGCGCATCATGCGGTAGTAGACGCTGGCGGTCCACCGCTTGAAGGCAGTGTCCGCTCGGCGGTCGGCGCGTACCCCGTACACGATGTCGAGATTTTGATCCCGCGCGAGCCGCAACATCTCGACGATGGTCTCGGGCGGGTCTTGCAGGTCGGCGTCGATGCTGACGACGTGGGCCCCACGGGCGCGCATCAGGCCGGCGATCAGCGCGGGCTGGTGGCCGCTGTTGCGGCGCAGCCGCAACACGCGCAGCTGTGGCCACTGCCGGCGCGCGGCGAGCAGCGCGACGGCGGTGTGGTCGGTGCTCCCGTCGTCGACGGCGACCACCTCGTAGGGCTCACCGAGCGCGTCGAGCACCCCGCGCAGCCGGGCCACGAGCAGCGGCAGCACGGACTCCTCGTTGTACATCGGGACGACCACGGAGAGTGCCGGCTCGGAGGCGACCACGCCCGCACGGTATCAGGACGAACTGCCCGCCGACGGCAGCCACCGACGGGTCAGCCCGCCTGACAGGACGAGCGGCACCCCGACAAGCGCCAGCAGTACCGGCACCGGGAGGGCGGCCGACCCGAGCCCGAAGCCGGCGAACACCGCGAGCGCCGCCACCTCCTGCCCGAACCCCGCCACGGACAGCACCGTCGCCCGCGCCGGACCGGCGATCGCGTCCTGAATCCGCGCCTCGGTGAGGATGTCGAAGAGCTCCAGGACGGCGAAGCAGAGCGCGACCGCGACCATACCGATTGGGTGACCCGCGTTGGATCCTGCGGCGAGCAGCACCCCGCCGACCGCCACGGCCGCCGCCAGCCGTGCCGCGGACAGGTGCGCCCACCGCTCGGCGAGCGCGCTCGCGACCGCCATCGCCGCGACCGGGAGTACGAAGAGCAGTGGTACGAACGCGGTGGGGGCGCCCATGTCCCGGGCGAGGATCGGCACGTACTCGTCGATCGCGCCCATGCCGGTGACCAGCGCGTAGAGCACGACCGCCCGGCTCACGGTCCGGTTGGCGCGCACTTCGGCGAGCCCAGCCCGCAGCGTCCTCAGGTAGCCACCCTCAGCGGTCTCCTCGACGCGCGGCGCCTCGGGGAAGGAGAGCGCGATCGGCACGGCGGCGAGGGTCACCGCGATGCTCGCGACGCCGACGAGCGTGTACCCGCCGAGCAGGAACACGGGTGTTGCCAGCGCCATCGCGGCCAGCTCCGCGACAAGCGCGGTGGTCTGGGCCAGCCCGACCGTGCGCACGTACCGCTCGGTGGCGCCCGCGGCGGCGAGCTCGTCGTAGACGAGCGCCTCCACGCTGCCGGAGGTCATCGCGCTCGACGCGCCCCACAACACGAACCCGGCGGCGAAGGCCGGGTACGAGGGGAAGAAGGTCCAGAGCGCGAAGCCGATGGCGCGGAGCACGACCGCGATGGCGACGAGGCGGCGGCGCGAGTAGGCGTCCGCCAACGCCCCGGACGGGATCTCCAGCGTGAAGCTGACGATCGACCAGATGACGAAAAGGGACGAGATCTGTCCGGTGCTGAGGCCGGAGTCGGCGAAGAGCAGCGCGTAGACCGGATAGAGCAGCACGCCCTCGGTACAGGCGCGCAGGGCGCAGAGTCGCCAGGTGACGCTACGGGTGCCGGCGCTGGCGAAACGTCAAGCGGGGTGGCGTGTTGGCTCGACCATGGGGCAACCGTGCCACCCATGATCGAGCCCGTCAACGCGTTTAGGGGATGAGCGACAGGTGTACGTGGTTGGTGTGTAACTCGCTTGGCCCGCAACAGCCGCTGTACGACTTCCAGCCGCTGCTTGGCAGCCAGATCTGGCGGAACCAGATCACGTACTTCACGCCCAGCCGGCTCGCGTTGTTGACGAAGAAGCGAGCCAGGTTGTTGCCGTACGTCTTGGCCGCGCCGGAGGCCGTGCCGCCGAAGACGTCGTCGGCGTCGACACCGAAGTCGCAGGCCTGACCCAACGGATGCTCCCCATCCCCGCCCGAGCGGTAGCAGGAGACGAAGATGTCGAAGTCCGCCGCCTCGGCCTGCTTGTACGCGTGGGACGTGCGCGGCGTGATGCACCCCTGCTTCGAGGTCGGGTCGGGGCGAATCGTGCAGCCGGAGCCGCCGGTGAACCGCGCGGCCACCGCGGTGGCGCCGCTGCCGACCGGCGGGCCGCTGACGTCCTCGCCGCCGCCAGCCTCCTTCAGCGCGGTCTCCGCCTGCTTCTTGCGGGCGGCCATGACCTGCACCTGCTTCTGCTGATCGCGGATCTCGTTATCGATCGCCAGCTTGGCGCGGGCCGCCTCGTCCTTGGTGTCGAGCAGGTCGCGGAGCTTCTTGTCCTCGGTCGCCGCCACCGCGTCGAGCGCCGCCGCCCGATCGATGAAGCCCTCTGGGGTGGAGCTGTTGAGCAACGCGGCGACCGGGCCGATCCGGCCGCGGCGGTACGCCACATTGGCCACCTCGCCGATCACCTCGGTCTTGACGACCAGGTCTTTCTCCAGCTGGGCCAGCTGTTGGGTCAGCTCCTGCTGGCGCTTCTTGGACTTGCCCAACGTCTCCTGGGCAGTGAGGAACCCCCTGGTGGCCACGTCGAGCTGCTTTCGCAGCGTGGCGGTACCGCCCTCGTCGTCGACGGGCGCGGCGGCCGCCGGCTCCGCGGGTAAGCCGATCAGCGCGAACGCCGCGGTGAGCAGCACCACGACGAGGCTGACCCGGCTGCGGGCATGAGCCATCAACCATCCTTCCAGTCAGCCGCCTACCGAGTTAGCTGACGGGTTCGGGACGGAAGTCTCCCTACCGCTGGCGCGGATTCACCCCAGTGGATCGGTGGTTCCCCGGCTCGCCCGAAGGCGACTCGGCGGCGACCAACACCGGCGCCGGAGGGCGCCGCCGGGCGTTGGCCGGAGCTGACAATAGCGGCTTTCTCATCGATGTGCCCACTGTTGCACCGATGGTGACGAATCAAATACGCCCTGCTCAGAGGCGGTTTCACCAGCCGGTGGGGTGACAGTCGCCAGCTCTCGGCTCGACCTGGAGGGTCGCGTGCCCGATGTCGAAGTCCTCGTGCAGAGCCTCGCGGGCAGCCACCAGCACCGGCCCCACCTGCGCGGACTCCTCCAGCGCGAGGTGTGCCGAGGCCACCTCCATGCCCGAGGTCAGCGTCCACACGTGCAGGTCATGCACGTCCCGCACGCCAGGGACGGCGGCGAGTCGCTGCCGTACCGCGGTCACGTCGAGGTGCTCCGGCGCGGCCTGGACCAGGATGCGCACGGCCGCCCGGGCCAGCCCCCAGGTGCGCGGCAGGATGAACAGGCCGACCGCGACCGCGACGATCGGGTCCGCGTACGCCCAGCCGGTCAGCCCGATCACGACCGCGGCCACGATCACGCCGAGCGAGCCGAGCAGGTCGCCGACCACCTCCAGGTAGGCGCCGCGCACGTTGAGGCTCTCCCGCGCACCCGAGCGGAGCAGCCAGAACGCGACAAGGTTGGCGAGCAGGCCGGCGATCGCGACCACCAGCATCGGGCCGGCGGGCACCTCGGGCGGGTGACCGAAGCGGCGCGCGGCCTCGACCAGCACGTAGATCGCCACGCCGAAGAGCAGGATGGCGTTGCCGAGGGCGGCGAGGACCTCCAGCCGGTACAGCCCGAAGGTGCGCTGCGGATCCCGCACGGCTCGGGTCGCCGCTCGGCCGGCCTGGGTCGCGGCCACCTGATCGTCGGGCGGCCCAGCGGCGGCGGACGCGGCCCAGATCGCCGCGAGCGCCATGCCGATGCCGAGCACGTCGGTGAACATGTGGCCGGCGTCGGAGAGCAGGGCGAGCGAGCCGGTGAGCAGGGCGGCCACGGCCTCGACCACCATGAAGACCGCGAGCAGGCCGAACGCGGCCCACAGCCGCCCGCGGTGGCGCTCTCCCCCACGCGCGGCGGCCGCCCCGTGATCGTGCCCGGCTCCCATGGCCCAGAATATATGCTGACATTGCTATGTATGCAAACATGGCATTGGCAATCAGTGTCAACGCTGTTATCGGTGTTGTTTCCTGAGTCTCGGTCGAACCGTTGGGGAAAGATGTGCGTGGATTCTGATGTGGACCGATCACAGGGAGTACCCATCGTGCTGACCAGACGAGCCCTGATCACCTCATCCGCCGCCGCGGCCCTCACCGCGGCCACACTCACCGTCCCGGGCGCCGCCAGCGCCCACGGCTCCCGCCACCGGCGCTTCCCCGACACCTTCCCGCTGCCGAACGCGTTCCAGCCCGAGGGCATCGCGATCGGCCGGGCGCCATTCGCGTACTTCGGCTCCCTCGCCACCGGCGCTATCTACCGTGCCAGCCTCGTCACCGGCCGGGGCGAGATCATCTCCGAAGGCCCCGGCACCCCGTCGGTGGGCCTGAAGATCGACGACCACGGGCGGCTCTTCGTCGCCGGTGGCGCCGCCGGCAACGGTCGCGTGGTCGACACGCACAGCGGCCGCATCCTGAGGTCGTGGACGTTTGCGACCGCTCCCACGTTCGTGAACGACGTCGTCCTGACCCCGAAGGGCGCGTTCTTCACCGACTCCAACCAGCCGTTCCTCTACAAGGTGCCGCTGAGCCTGCGCGGCGAGCCGGTCCGGCTCCCGCTCACCGGCGACCTCGTCTACGGCGCGGGCTTCAACGTCAACGGCATCGCGCGTACGCCGGACGGCCGCGGCCTGCTGGTCGTGCAGTCGAACACCGCCAGCCTCTTCCGCGTCGACCCGGACACCGGCGTGACCAAGGCGGTCGACCTCGGCGGCTTCGCGCTGACCAACGGCGACGGGCTGCTGACCGTCGGCCGCACGCTGTATGTCGTGCAGAACCGCTTGAACCAGGTCGCCGTCTTCACGCTCGACAAGCGCGGCCTGAGCGGGCGCCTCACCGGCACCCGTACCAACCCCAACTTCGACGTGCCCACCACCGTGGCGGCCTTCGGCGACCGGCTCTACCTGCCGAACGCCCGCTTCGGCGTCACGGTCACCCCGGACACCACGTACAGCGTCAACTCGGTCAAGCGCTAGGGCCTAGCGTCGTCAAGCGCTGGGTGGCTCGGGAGAGGGCCACGTAGAGCGTCCGTGCGCCGGCGTCGGTCCTTATCTCGTCCGGCGAGATGAGGACCACGCCGTCGTACTCCATGCCCTTGGCCTGAAGGCTGGTCACGACCTGGAGGCGATCGGTGGGCAGGCCGGCCACCCACTCGGCGACCTCGTCGCGGCGGGGCACGGACGTGATCACGCCGACCGTCCCCTCCACGTCCGCTAGCAGGCGCTCCGCGGCCTCCCGGGTCGCGGCCGGCAGCTCGGCGGCGGGCACGGTCAGCTCCTCCGGCGGTACCCCGGTCGAGCGCACCGCCCTCGGCAGCGCGATGTCCGGCGACACCTCGCGGATCACCCTCGCCGCCACCTCGAAGATCTCCGCCGAGTTGCGGTAGTTGGTGGTCAGCGTGAACTCGTGCCGGCGCCGCCCACCCAGCGCCTTGTCGCGGGCCCGGGCCAGCTCGCCCGGGTCGCCGGTCCAGGCGCTCTGCGCCGGGTCGCCGACCACGGTCCACGAGGCGAGGCGCCCGCGCCGGCCCAGCATCCGCCACTGCATCGGCGAGACGTCCTGCGACTCGTCGACCACCACGTGCGCGTACTCGCGGTAGTCGTCGGGCCGCTGCACGGCCGCCGCGCGGGCCGCGCGCTGGCGATCCGCGTACGTGCTCACCTCGC
Organism: Phytohabitans flavus; assembly: GCF_011764545.1. Classification (GTDB taxonomy): domain Bacteria; phylum Actinomycetota; class Actinomycetes; order Mycobacteriales; family Micromonosporaceae; genus Phytohabitans; species Phytohabitans flavus. The sequence continues at coordinate 5,896,482 of NZ_AP022870.1, forward strand.
GCACGCCGTCGACCACGTGGAACGGGTCGCGCTGGCGCTTGGCCGGCTGCGGCGGGCGGCCGAGCAGCTCGTCAAGCTCGTCGAGGAGCGCCACGTCCGCGACGGTCGGGTCGCCGGGGGTGAAGGCGCCGCGGAGCAACGCGATCTCCGCGGTGGAGAGGAGCCCGCCGGCGTACGAGTTGAGCCGCTTCGGATCGGCCAGCCAGGCCAGCACGTGCCGGGGCGCCAGCCGGGGCCACCACGCCTTGAGGAACTCGCGGAAGTCGGAGCGCTCGGCCAGCTCGTCCTCGAAGTCGACCTGGGCCGGCAGCCCGCCGATCTTGTGGCGCTGGGCCTGCGCCCACAGCGCGTCGAAGAGCCCGTCGATGCCGGCCCGGCGCACCTCGTTGCGGCGGGCACCGCGGGGCAGCGCGCGGGCGCGGATCGCGTCGAGCTCGGGGCGGCCAAGGCGTAGCAGGCCACCCCGGTACAGCAGGCGCAGCTCGGTGGGTCCGCCCGGTACCGCGTCGTGGGTCGCCCGCTCCAGGACTCGGCGCATGCGCAGCGAGCCCTTGACCGAGGCGACCGCGGTCGGGTCGGTGCGCGTGGCCGTCACGCCTCCCACGATCGAGCCGAGCGAGTGGAGGGCGGCGGCCTCCTCACCGAGCGAGGGGAGCACCGAGGCGATGTACTCCACGAACACCGAGGACGGGCCGACCACCAGGATGCCGCCGCCGGCGAACCGGGAGCGGTCGGAGTACAGCAGGTAGGCCGCGCGGTGCAGCGCCACGGCCGTCTTGCCGGTGCCCGGGCCGCCCGAGACGATCGTGACGCTGGAGGCGGGCGAGCGGATCGCCTGGTCCTGCTCCCGCTGGATAGTGGCGACGATGTCGCGCATGCCCCGGCCGGTGGCGCGGGCGAGCGTGGCCAGCAGCGCGCCGTCGCCGACCACCCGCATGCTCTCCGGCGCGGCGGCCGGGTCGAGCAGGTCGTCCTCGATGTTGGTGACCTTTTCGCCGCTCGACTGGATCATGCGGCGGCGCACCACGCCCCGGGGGTCGGCGGCCGTGGCCTGGTAGAACGCCGCGGCGGCAGGTGCCCGCCAGTCGACGACCAGCGGCTCGGCGTTTTCGCCGCGCACACCCAGCCGTCCCACGTGCAGCACCTGGCCCTCGCGCAGGTCGAGGCGGCCGAAGACAAGGCCCTCGTGCTCGGCGTCCAGCGCGTGCCGCCGCCGCGCGGCGTGGAAGACCATCGCGTCCCGCTCCACCAGCGCGCCGAAGTTACCTACGCGGGCGAGGCGGTAGCCCTCCTTTTCCGCTCGGGCCGCGGCCTGCCGCAGCACCGCCAGCCGGGCGTAGACCCGGTCGACGTGGCGCTGCTCGGCGGCGATCTCCTGCTGAAGGGTGGTGGCGGCGTCGGTCAAGTTTTCGGGGCTCCCAGGAGAAGTGCGGCGCCTGGCATGTGACAAGGCCAGACAAGGGTACGCGCCCGCCGGGCGTCATGCTCCCCTGTGCTGATCATGGACCGCCCGCACGACCTCGATCAGGGCGCTTGTGACCACGTCGGGGCGTTCCAACATCAGCATGTGGCCGGCGCCCGGGCAGATCGTGAGCGCCGCTCCGGGCAGCGCCTTGGTGATCGACAGCGAGCAGGCCGGCGGGGTGAGCTTGTCCCGCTCGCCGACGAGTACGGCGGTCGGCACGCTGGGCAGCGCGGCGAGCGTCTCCAGTCGGGCCTGTGCCCCCACCGAGGGGCGGAACCCGCCGATCGAGCCGAGCGAGGCGCGGACCACCGCCTGCGTGGTGAGGTGCAGGTCCGCCGGGTCGCACGGATGCCCGAAGAGCAGCCAGCGCAGGCTCGGGCGCAGCGCCAGCGCGAACACCCGGTGCGGTCGCCAGTCACCCAGCCGGGCGAGCACCTGCGCGCTGGTCATCTCGGCGACCCGGACGAGGTTGGCGACGCGCGGCGGCAGCCCGTACACCGTATGGGTGTGTCCCTCGGCGGTGGTGCTGAGCAAGAAGAGGCCGGCCACCCGGTCGGCGAAGTCCGCGGGGTGCCGGTGGGCGTACTCCATGATCGTCATGCCGCCGAGCGAGTGGCCGGCGAGCACGACCGGCCCTGTCGGCGCGACAACCCGCAGCACCTCGGCGAGGTCGTCACCGAGCTGGTCGAGCGTGGCCGTACGGCGGTCGAGCCCGCCGGAGCGCCCGTGGCCGCGTGCGTCGTACATGACCACCCGCGCCACCTTGGCGAGCGACGGCACCTGGCGGTGCCAGGTACGGCCGTCGAGCACCCAACCGTGCAGCAGCACGACGGTGACCGGCGCACCGGGCTGGCCGGCGGTGCGAATGTGCAGTCGGGGGCCGTCCGACAACCGGATCTCGGCCTGCTCGACTGTTGTCATGGGCGCCTCCCAAAGTACCCACGGGTAACAATCATGCCCGAAAAGGCGCTCCGCGTATAGCAAGAGGCCCCGCCACTATGGGCGGGGCCTCTTGTCAGAGGATGGGCTCAGGCCTCGAAGACGCCGGCCTCGACCAGCCGCTTCTCGGTCGCGTCCCAGCCGTCGCTCGGCGCGGCGGCAGCGAGGGCGACGAGCTCCGCGCGCACCTTGGCACCGTGACCAGCACCCGCCAGCGCCCGGACCTCCTCGATGAAGGCCTCGGAGTCGGTGCGCAGGTGGATGGTCTTGCCGGTGGTCAGGTTACGCACGTAGGCGTGCTTGCCCTTGTTGAGGGGGATCAGGTACTTGTACTCGCCGAGCACGCTCAGGGCGCCACCCGCGCCCTGGCCGGCGCGGACGGACGCGCGCGCGGTCTTGGAGGTGTTGCTCGCCACGGAGGCACTCCTTGCAGGGAGGACAAAGGAAAACAGACCACAGAACCTTACCCGATGACCCGGGCGTTCCGCCCCTGTCGTGGCCAGCGCTCTCCGTCACAGCGCAAGTGGAAATGCGTTACGGCCCAGGGGAATTCTCGGCCGACTTTACCGATTCTCTGGCGCACCATCCGTCACACCAGTCATCATGTTCTTCAGCCATCCGGGATCGAGGTCGTAGGGAAGACGCACCTCGCTCACCGGGAGGTCAGAGTGCCAACGCGTGGCGTCGTATATGTCCACTCGACCCCGCTCGCCGTGTGCGCGCATGTCGAGTGGGCGATCGCGCGCGTCCTCACCGTGCCGGTCAAACTGCACTGGACCAGCCAGCCGGTCGAATCCGGCGCCCGCCGGGCCGAGTGCAGCTGGACCGGACGCACGGGGACCGGCGCGGAGCTGGCTGCTGCCCTCAGGCAGTGGCCCATGATCCGTTTCGAGGTGACCGAGGAGCCAAGCCAAGGCGTCGACGGAGAACGCTTCATGTACGTGCCCGGCCGCGGCCTCTTCCGTGCCACCATCGGCGCCGCCGGGGACATCCAGCTTGGCGAGGACCGGCTGCGCGCAATCATGGAGACCGCCCGCGCGCCGGAGGCCCTCGCCCACGCCCTCGACCGGGCGCTCGGCACCGCCTGGGACGCCGAACTCGAGCCCTACCGCTATGCCGGCGATGGCGCCCCGGTCACGTTGCTTACCCGGGTGGGCTGACTCCCCCACACTCATGGTCGATTTGCCCGTACCGGCCTGAACTGCTGGGATAGCGAGCGTGCGTCTGGGTACTCGCGCGCTCGCGACCCTGCTTCTCGCCGCGGCTGGCATCGCCGGCTGCGACGCCAGCGCGCCCACGGCCGCTCCGACGACGGCCGCCTCCACACAGCCGCCGCCGGCGGCCACACCTCGGGCCGACGCGAGCCCCGCGGAGCGCGCCGCCGCCCTCGCCGGCACGCTCTCCGACGAGGACCTCGTGGGACAGGTGCTGATGCCGTACGCGTACGGCTCCTCGGCCACCGACGTCACGCCCGGCAACAAGGCGGGCAACCAGCAGCTGGCCGGCGTCGACACCCCGGCCGAGATGGTGGCCAAGTACCGGCTCGGCGGCCTGATCCTCGTCGGCTTCTCCGCGGACGACCCCACCTCGAAAAACCAGGGCACGACCAATGTGGACAATCCCAAGCAGGTACGCGGGCTGACCACCGGACTCCAGGCGGCCAGCGCAAAACTCGCTGCCGGCTCCGCCCCGCTGCTCATCGGCACCGACCAGGAGTACGGCGTGGTCACCCGGATCAAGACCGGCGTGACCGCCCTGCCGAGCGCGATGGGCGCGGGCGCGGCCGAGGACCCCCGACTGACCGAGGACGCCTGGCGCGCGGCCGGCGACGAGCTGTCCGCGCTCGGCTTGAACGTCGACTTCGCCCCGGTGGCCGACGTGCTTGGCGCCGCGGACAGCACGGTGATCGGCTCCCGCTCGTTCGGCTCCGACCCGACAAAGGTCTCCGCCCAGGTGGCCGGCGCGGTCCGCGGCCTTCAGGCGAGCGGGGTCGCGGCCACGCTCAAGCACTTTCCGGGCCACGGCCACACTTCCGGCGACTCGCACAGCACCCTCCCCAGCCTCGCGCAGGACCGGCGCGGCCTCGACCGCGGCGACCTGCCCCCGTTCGTGGCGGGTATCGACGCCGGCGCCAAGCTCGTGATGTCGGGCCACCTCGACGTGCGGGCGATCGACCCGGGCACGCCGGCGACGTTCTCCCACAAGGTGCTCACCGACGTGCTCCGCGGGCAGCTCGGTTTCAAGGGTGTGGTCATCACCGACGGCATGAACATGGCCCCGGCCAAGCGCTGGCCCGCGGGCGAGGCCGCGGTGCGCGCGCTCAACGCCGGCAACGACATCCTGCTGATGCCGGACAAGCTGCCGGAGGCGTACAACGGGCTGCTGTCCGGCCTGCGCTCCGGCGGCCTGGCTCGCGCTCGCCTTGTCGAGGCGGTCGCCCGGGTGCTGACGCTGAAGTTCGAGCTGGCCGCCAAGCCCGCGCCGGCGATGTCCACTGTGGGCAGTGCCACCCACCGCCGGGCCGCGGACAAGCTCGCCGCCGCCGCGGTCACCCAGCTCCGCGGCGCCTGCGGTACCGCACTGCGCGGCCCGGTCCAGGTCACCGCCGCGGGCGGCCGGGAAACCACGCGCGGCTTGCTGGTCAACGCCCTCCGTGCCGCCGGCGTCGAGGTGGTGACGAGCGGCGGCACGGTGGTCCACCTGGTCGGGTACGGCGACGAACCCGGCGACCTCAGCGAGGGCGCGGCGGTCACGGTGGCGATGGACACGCCGTACCTGCTGGCCAAGTCCAACTCACCGGTGCTGCTCGCGACGTACTCGTCGAGCCAGTCCTCGATGACGGGCCTGGCCGCGGTACTCGCCGGCAAGGCCCAGCCGACGGGCCGCTCCCCCGTCCCGGTGACGGGCCTACCCCCCAGCTCCTGCACCCCCCAACCCGGCTGACCAAGGTTGCGCCCCGCCTCGGTCGCGGGCAAACTTAAGAGGTCGGCGACACTAGCCGCCGAAAGTGAGCCCGGGTCGGACCCGCCGGACGACGGGAGCCCGGGCTTTGCGCTGTCCGGGACTATGTCGCCCGAAGATCCACGATCTCTTTGATGAGCGGACCGACCCGCATCCGCCACTGACCGCCAGCGCCGTAGCACCAGGCCACCGCGTCCGGAATCCACAGCGCCGGCTCCTCGTAGCACTGCAGATGCAGGTAGGCCATGGGATCCTTAAGCCCGTGCTGGCCGCCGGCAAGCACCTGCGCGATCGTCCGCCGATCCTTTCTGTCCTGCGCCTGGCCGCGGCTCTCCAACACCAGGCGCTGTGCACCCAACCGCCGGCAGTCTTCGACGGCGCGGCTGAGACACGCCGCACGGGCGCGGTCGTCCCGGCCCCGGGCGACGTAGATAACCGTTTCGACGTGGAGCGACGTCAACTCCGAGACGATCTTTCGCCGCCGTGGGTCGCTCTCCGCCTGAAAGTGAACGCGTCGCTCGCCGGGCATAAGCAGTGCCCGCAGGCATCGCCGCACCACCGCGAGGTGCACGGGCGCCACGGTCGTGGCGGCGAGTAGGTAGCCTCCGCGTACCGACTCGTCCACGAAGACATGGGACATCCAGACGACGGTTTCACACCACCGCTGAGTCCGCTGACCCGTTGCGCCATATCGCAATTCAGTGCCCGAACCGTGACCCGGCCGTCGTCCATAGTGGACTTTGAGGCTCGTACGCTGTTGGGCGTACTTGAAGGGTCGACGCTGGACCGACGACCGCGCCGGCTGATGCCGGGAGCATGGCTGGCATGACGATTTCCCAGCCGTGGCGCAAGGCCCTGCTCACCCTGCACGTGGTCTCGTCGGTGGGGTGGCTCGGCGCGGACATGGTCCTGCTGACCCTGAGCATCGCCGGGCGCACCGGCGCCGATCCCGCGGTCGTGTACCCGGCGATCGGGCTTGTCGGGTCGGTCCTGCTGGTACCGATCAGCGTGGTCTCGTGGCTGGTCGGCCTCGCCAGCGCCCTGCTCACCAAGTGGGGTGTGCTGCGCCACTGGTGGGTCGTGGTCAAGCTGGCCGTCACCACGATCCTGACCGCGCTGGTGCTCTTCGCCCTGTGGCCGGGGCTGCGCGAGGCCACCGACCTCGGCGCCGCGCTCCCCCAGGAAACCCGGGACCAGTTGCTGATCGCGCCCAGCGTGTCGTTCGTGGCGTTGACCGCGCTAACCGCCATTTCGGCGTACAAGCCGTGGGGCCGGACCCGCCGCACCCGCCAAACTGACAAGACCGGCCGCACCGCCCGGAAAGACCAGACCGGCCAGACAAGCCATATCCCACCCATCCGCCACACCCGGGTAGCAGCGGCCCCGATGGGGAAATAGGGGCATGACGCCGGCGCCGCAGCTCACGGTCACTATCGAGCAGCCGGCCGCGGCGGTGGAGATCCAGACGCAGCTCAAGAGGCTGGAGCGATGAGGGTACTTGTAACGAACGACGACGGGATCCAGGCGCCGGGCATCCGCTACCTGGCGCGGGCGCTGGCCCGGGCGGGGCAGGACGTGGTGGTCGTCGCACCCAGCCAGGAGGCGAGCGGCATGAGCGCCGCGATGACGGCCGTCGAGGAGGAGGGCCGCATCGTCGTGGTGACCCACACGTTCGACGAACTCGCCGGCGTCGAGGCGTACGGGGTGGCTGGCTCTCCCGCGTTCATCGCGCTGATCGCCGCCCGTGGCGCCTTCGGCCCAGCACCCGACCTGGTCTTCTCCGGCATCAACCGGGGTGCCAACGCGGGCCTCGCGGTCCTGCACTCGGGCACTGTCGGCGCCGCGTTCACCGCCGCGGAAAACGGCTCTCGCGCGCTGGCGGTCTCGCTCGACGTGCTCACCGCCGACGAGGTGTCGTCGGTGAGCGGCGGCGCGGCGGCGGCGCAGGTGGGCGCCGCCGACGAGCGGCGGCACTGGGAGACCGCCGCCGCCATCGCGGCGGACCAGCTGCCCGTGGTCAAGGACCTCCCGCCGGGCACCGTCCTCAACCTCAACGTCCCGGACCTACCCCGCGACCACGTCAAGGGGGTACGCCGGGCGCGGCTGGCCCGCTTCGGCCAGGTGCAGATGGCGGTGGCGGAGATCGGCCGCGGATACCTGCGGACCACGATCGAGCAGTCCGGCGCGCGGCTGGAGGAGGGTACGGACCTGGCGCTGCTGGCCGAGGGGTACGCCACGGTCACCCCTGTGCGCGCGGTGACCGAAGTGGACACCGACCTGCCGTATTAGGGCCTAAGCGCGGGTGGGCGACGGGGTGGAAAGCATCCCCCAGAGCGCGAACGAGACGTCCCGGCTGCTCGGCCGGTCGGCGGGGCGCTTGTTCATGCAGGACCGGCACATGTCGGCGACCTCCCGGGGCAGGCCGGCGATCGCGAGCACGGGCGTCGGCGCCAGGTGGCGGACGTGCGGCAGCTCCAGCTTTCCCGGGTACGGCGAGCGGCCGGTAAGCATCTGGTAGAGGAGCACGCCCAGCGCGTACACGTCGTCGGCCGGCTGCGCCGCGCTGGTCACCGGGTGCGCCGGCACGACCGGGCGGCGCGGCACGGTGGTGCGGGTCACTCGCGGGCGGTCGTTTCGCGGGCGGTCCACAATGGTCGCCAGCCCGAAGTCGATGATCTTTACGCCGTCGCGGGTCAGCATGATGTTCTCGACGGTGAGGTCGCGGTGCACGACGCCCCGGCGGTGCGCCACCGCCAGTACGTCGGCGACCGTGGCGGCGACCCGCACGGCCTCCTCCCACGGCATCGGCCCGTCGGCGAGCCGGTCGGCCAGGGAGACGCCGTTGAGCAGCTCCATCGCCAGGTACGGCGCGAAATTGCCGTCGGGCAGCCGCGCATACCCAAACTCGTAGATCCGCGGGACGCTCGGGTGGCGCAACCGCTGCGTGATCAGCGCCTCACGCCTGACGTTGTCCTGCGCGCGGGCGTCACCGGCCAGCGCCGGCGACAGCACCTTTACGGCGAGCGGGCGCGGCGACACCACGTCCACTGCCTCGTATACGACCGACACGCCCCCGCGCCCGATCGGCCGCAAGACGATGTACCGCCCGACGATGGCGGTGCCCATCCGCAGCAGCGTCACGTCATCGGACTATTCCGCACATGCTGGATCAATTACAAGGGCAAGTTGCGCGTCACACGACATCGACGAGCGTCTCGCACCCTGCGCGATTGGCCCTTCACGCGCAGGGTGGGAGGGACGCAGTCAGACGCCGGAAGTGGGCACCTCGGTCGCGGGCGCGGTGCCCGCGAAGTAGGGCTCCGGGGCGCCGAAGAGGCCGAGCAGCCCGGTGACCCAGAGCTGGCGGTGCACGAACCGGCTCGGCTCGGTCACCAGCAGCTTGACACCGCTCACCTCGGCCATCTGGAACCCGGCGACCATCGCGCTGATGCCCACCGAGTCGATAAAAGTAACCAGTCTCATGTTGAGCTCGATACGGCTTGGCCGGCCCTTTGTCAGCACCGCTGCCACCGCCTCGCGCACCTCGTGCGCCGTGTCGACATCGATCTCACCGCGGGGAGCAATCTCCACAACACTGTCGGGGGAAACCGACGTCACGATCGACAGGCTCACGCAACACCTCCACCCGCCCGGAACCCAGGCGCCTCGTCAGTACGCGGGCCGCGACCGAGCGTATTCCTCCGCCCCGCCAGCCGCCAGCCCCCGGTGGCGGCAATTTTCCGGTCTCCCGTGACAAAAGCGGCCAACCTGGACAGTCGGCATCATATGTACCCACGGCCCCACGCACGCAAACTACCCACGAGGATACCGGTGCGCGCCACTGGAATCGCCGGCCCACGCGAGTGAGTTGAGTTGATCGCAGCAGCTTGGAGCCTTGGCGCTGGTCCGCGCATGAGCATCCGTGAGCGATGCCATAGTGTGAAATTGTCAGAGGCTGACACAATCACCGCGACAACTGTGATCACAGCCGGCGCACATGCAACAGCCGCCGGGCGCACGCCGACCTGCGCGCGGCCGAGCCCGGCCAGGAGACCGTGGCCAGCGGCTCGGCCCGCCGGCTGCCACGGGCGCGAATACCTCCTTAGGTATAGGTGTCCTACGTCCCTGGTCGGATGCCCGCGGTCGACACCGCCGCTTATCGTCGTACCGTCATGGGGGTCCTGCGAAGCTGGCTGCTGCCCGCACTGCTGGCCGCCGGCCAGGCGGCGCTGTGGCCGGGCATCCCTTTGCTGCTCGACCGCCCAGTCGACCGGGTGGAGGTGGCGGCGGCGCTGACCGCCACCGCGCTGGCCACCATCGCGCTCGGCTGGCGCCGCAAGGCACCGGTCGGCGCGCTGGCCGTGATCATTCCGGCGCTGACCCTGGGGCTGATCGCCACGCCGCCGGAGTCACTCGTCGTGCTCGTCTTCGCCGACGTCATCACGCTGTACTCGGTGGGCGCGCGCCGCCCGGCCCGGGTCACGTTCGCGGCCACCGCCGTGCTCATCGTCTGGCAGGCGATCGTCGGCATCTTCCTGTACCGGGACCCGCGCGAGTACATCGGCAACGTGGTGATCGGCGTCGTCGTGTACCTGCTCGCGGCGGGCCTCGGTCGGAGCCGGCGGCGGTGGCGGGCGGCCCGGCGCGACGCCGCCGACCGCCTGGCGCGGGCCGAGTCCGACCGGCGGCAGGCGTCGGTGCAGGAGCGCCAGCGGCTGGCCCGCGAGCTGCACGACGTGAGCGCGCACCACCTGACGTCCATTGTGGTCACCGCGACCGCCGCGCAGCGGCTCGCCGCCAAACGCCCGGAGCTAGCCGCCGAGGCACTGGAGTTCGCCGCGCACACCGGACGGGAGACTCAGTCGGCGCTGCACCGGTTGGTCGCCGTAATGCGCGGGGTGGAGCTGGACGGCGGATCCGAGCTGGGGCGCCGGATCGAAGAGCTTGTCGCCGGCTTCGTCGCGCTCGGCCAGCCGGTCACCACCCGGCTGAGTGTCGACGGAGTGGCCGGCCCAGCCTGCGAGGCGGCGTACGGCATCGTGCGCGAGGCGCTCACAAACGCGCTGCGCCATGCGCCGGGCGGCGCGGTGGAGGTCGCGCTCCGCCAGCGCGACGGCTCGCTCGAGGTACTCGTGACCAACGGCGTCGCCACCACACCTGCCGCCGCGAGCGGGCTGGGGTCCGGGCGGGGCATGGAGGGCATGCGAGAGCGGGCCGCGTCCGCCGGTGGCACGCTCGAGGCCGGCCCGGAGCCGGACGGCGGGTGGCGGGTACGCGCGCTCCTGCCGGAGTCCGCCGCGTCCACAATGGAGAATTCGCTGCGCCGGGTACGTGGCCCGCGCCTGGCCGACATCGCGATCGCACTCGCCGCCGCGACGCTGCCGGTATCGCTGATGGTCCTCCCCGACCCCACGATGCCCAGAGTGGACACGACCGCCGCGGCACTCGCCACGATGCTGATGGCCGCGCACGCCCTCCCGCTGCTGTGGCGCCGGCGCGCGCCTTGGGCGGTGCTCGGAGGTGTGCTGGCCACCACCGCGCTCTGGCCGGCGGTGGCCGGCTTCCACCTGCTGCCGGAGACCGCGCTCGTCGCGCTCGCCGCGGGCATCGGCGCCGACCTCGTCGCCGTGTACGCGGTCGCCGCCTACGGCCGTCCCCGCCACCTCACCTGGCTCTCGATGCTGCTGGCCGCCGGGGTGCAGGGCGCGGGCACGCTGCTGGCGCTCACGCTCGACGGGTGGCTGCTGGGGCAGCCGGTCATGCCCACGGTGGTGGCCGTGGCGCTCGCCCTGGTCACGGTGCCGTTCCTGATGCTCGCCACACCCGTGTGGCTGGCCGGGTTCCTGGCCCGGATCCGTCGCGAAGGCGTGGTGTCCCGGGAGCGGCGGGCGGTGGCGGCCTCCACGGCGGGCGCGGTCGAGCTCGCGTACGCCGAGCGGCAGCGCATCGCCGCCGGCCTGCGCGCCGCGGTACTCCGGCAGGCCGCGCGGGTCACCGAGGCCGCGGAGGAAGGCAGGCTGGACGCGGTGCTGGAGTCGGCCCGGGCCGCGCTTGCCGCCATGCGCGACCTCCTCGGCGACCTGCGGGTCGACCCCGAGCGCGAGCCGCAGCCGACCGCCGCCGCGATCGACACGCTCTGCCGCGAGCTGCGGGCGGCCGGGCGTCGGGTGGAGCTGCACACACCCGCGCCGGCGCCCGAGCTGCCGCCGGCGGTGGACGTTTCCGCGTACCGCGTGGTGGAGACCGCCCTCGGCGCGGGCGACGACGGGCCGGCTCGGGTGACTCTCGGCTACGGCCCCGCCGACCTGCGCATCACGGTGACCGGGGTACCCTCGGCGACCGCCGGACCCGTCGCGGCAGGGCTGCGGGCCCGCGTCGCGGCGATCGGCGGACGGATGACAGTGGATCCAGCGGGGACGATGGACGTATGGCTGCCCTCCCGGACCTGACCCGCGTGCTCGTGGTCGACGACCAGCCGGTGGTGCGCGCCGGATTCGCCGCGATCCTGGACGCCGAGACCGACCTGTCCGTGGTGGGCATGGCCGCCGACGGCGCGGCCGCGGTCGAGCTCGCCGGCACCCTCCGCCCGGACGTCGTGGTGATGGACATCCGCATGCCGGGCATGGACGGGCTGACCGCCACCCGACTGCTCACCGGTTCGCCGGACCCACCGCGGGTGCTGGTGCTGACCACGTTCGACCTCGACGCGTACGTCTTCGAGGCGCTCCGCGCCGGCGCCTCCGGCTTTCTGCTCAAGGACGCCCACCCCGACGACCTGCTCGCCGCGATCCGGGTTGTCGCGGCCGGCGACGGCATGCTCGCGCCGGCCGTCACCCGGCGCCTGATCGCTGCGTTCGCCGGTGGCGTCGTGAGCCCGCCGGCCGAGGGCGCCTCGCCGCCCGGCCTTACGCCGCGCGAGCGCGAGGTGCTCACGCTTGTCGCGAGTGGACTGTCCAATGCGGAGATCGGCGACCGGCTGGGCGTGGCGACCGGCACGGTCAAGACACATGTCAACGCGCTACTGACGAAGCTCGGCGTCCGCGACCGCGTACAGGCCACCATCCTCGCGTACGACATCGGCGTTGTACGGCCACGCGGCGGTGCGCGGGATTAGTACGCCTCTACCCGGAGATACAGGCTGATCTCCGTGTCCGGCATGACGATTCGCGCCTCGGCCGTTCGTACCGTCGAACACATGATGCGACGAAGCGTGCGAAGCACCGCCGTCCTGGCGACGGCGGCCGTGCTGGCAGGCGGCACCGCGGTGGCATTGATCGCGCTCGCCTTCTGGCTGCGCGGCTGGGCGCCGGTGAGCGACGGGCCGAGGTTTGCCGATCCGCGCTGGTGGCTGTCGTTGCTCAGCCAGACCGCTGGCTACCTTGCGCTGGGCAAGGTCGGCTTCAAGGTAGCGCTCGCGGTGGTGCTGGGCGCGTCCGGTCTCACGGTGCTCATGTGGGAACGGCGCCGCGAGCGGCGAAAGGCGGAGGAGAGTGACGCTCCCACACCCGGCGGAGAGCCCAGCTGACGGGGTTGCGACCAACCAGTTCCAGTAGCTACGGTGCGCTGTCCTTCGTAAACCTCCTTACGAATCCAGCTCTCTCACGAGACTTTCCTTTGGGTGAAAGGCACGATGCGCTACAAGACGCCCCTGGGCCGGCTCGGCTTGGCCTGCGCGGCCGCCAGCATGGTCGCCCTCGCCGCCGCCGCACCGGCCCGCGCCGAGGAGCCCGTGGAGTATGGCTGGGCCCAGCCCTCCATGGAGTACGTGGTCAACGTCGCGATGGACGCGACGACGCCGAAACCAATCAAGATCACCGTCGAAAACAGCGTGCCGACCGCTGCCGTCGACGTGACCGTCAAAATCGACACGTCCACGGTCTCGGCGGCGTTCAAGCTCGACCTGCCCGGCGCCGACCAGGGCTGCACCGTCGCTGGCAAGGTGGCCACCTGCACGCTCGCCGAGCTTCCCGGCGAGTCGAAGAAGGTCTACACGATCGACGCGCTGCCGGGCGACCTTGAGGTGCTGGAGTACCAGGGCCTGATCCAGGTGACCACCTCGGCGGCCAACATGCCTGAGGACCAGCAGGCCGAGGGCTACGTGCAGCTCATGTCGCCCGGCATCGACCTCGTGATGGACCAGATCGACGACATGACGCTCGAGCCCGGCCGGGCCGCCAAGCTGCCGATCCAGGCCGCCAACGTGGGCACCGTCGCCGCGGCCGGCGTCGAGGTGATCCTGAGCGTCGGTCTCGAAATCGAGTTTCCGGACCAGTACGAAAACTGCACCTACAACCCGGACTTCCTGGAGCTGAACTGCTGGGTCCTCGGCGATGTCGCCCCCGGCGACGTCTTCGCCATCGCCGACGAGACGCCGCTGCGGATCGCGGTGAAGGACAAGGCAGCGGGTCCGGACAAGCAGTGGGTCTCGGCGCGGGTGGCGCCCTTGGGCGAGGAGCAGATCGAGGAGCTGGCCGCCAAGGCGGCCAGCAAGCGGTCCGCCGGCCAGCAGCTGCGGCTCGCCGAGGTCGGGCCGATCCCGGACCTGAACGACTACGACAACTTCACCCAGTTCAACGTCAACATCCCCAAGAACTCGGCCGACAGCGTGGCGATCGGCGGTACCGTGCCCGGCGCTGTGGGTGACGAGGTCGACCTCAAGGTGGGCCTGCGCAACGACGGGCCGAACAACATGCTCAAGCCGGGCGAGGAGTGGGCCGCGTCCGCGCTGGTGACCCTCCCCGCCGGGGTGAAGGCGCTTACGGTCAGCGACCGCTGTACGCCGATCGTCGACGGCGAGGCCCAGTGGGAGGACGAGGGGAAGCCCATCGGCCTCGTCTACGTCTGCTGGCCGTCGGACAGCCTCAACGCGGGCGAGGAGTTCCTCTTCCCGTTCAAGGTGGAGATCGTGGACACCGCTAGCGCGGCCGGCTCGATCGTGGTCGACGGCGGCGTGCAGGACCCAGACACCTCCAACAACACGGCCGAGATCACGATGGGCGCGGGTAGCGGTGGCGGCGGCGGTGGCCTGCCGGTGACCGGTGCCCGAGCCGGTCTCGTCGCTGGCGTGGGCGCGCTGCTCGTCGCCGCCGGCGTGGTGGCCGTGGTGCTGTTGCGCCGCCGCCGGATCGTCACGGTCGTCGAGTAGGAACCACGAACCGTACACATCGGACCCCCGTCGGGCTCGCCCGGCGGGGGTTCGCCGTCGCTAGGCGTGCGCCGTGGTGCGGGCGAGCGTGGCCAGCGGGTCGGCCATGAGGTCGGCGAAGCCAAGCTCGGCGGCACCGACCAAAGTGGAGTCATCGCCCAGTGCCGAGGTGCTCAGCCGGACCCGCTCGCGGGCGACCGGCAGCACGTTGGTCGCGATGCGGTGGCGCACCTGGGGAGCCGCGCCCGGGTACACGTCGCGGAGCATGCCGCCGAAGATCACCATGCCGGGGTTGAAGAGATTGATGAGGTTGGCGACCCCGATGCCGAGCCAGTCGCCGATCCGGCGCAGCGCCTCGCGGGCCAGCTCGTCGCCACGGTCGGCGTCGTCCACCACCGCCCGCAGCGCGTCGCGGCCCCAGAGGTCGGCCGGCCGCCCGGCGGCGTCGAGCAGCGCCCGCTCCCCCACCTCCGCCTCCAGGCAGCCGTGCGAGCCGCACCCGCAGGGCCGCCCGCCGTACGGGTTGACCACCATGTGCCCCAGCTCGCAGCCATACCCGCCGTCGCCGTCGAGCAGCTTGCCGCCGACGATGATGCCGCCGCCGACGCCGACGTCACCGTGCAGGTAAAGCAGGTTCTGGAAGCCGATCCCCGCACCCCGCTGCTGCTCGGCGAGCGCGCCGAGGTGCGCCTCGTTGCCCACCCGCACCGGGATGCCGAGCCCTAACCGGCGACTCAGCTCGGCGCCGAACGCCTGGTCCACCCAGCCCATGTCCGGGCCGAAGCGCACCATGCCGTCGCCGGGACGGATCATCCCGCAGTACGAGGCGCCGATCCCCACGCACACCGAGTCGGGCGGCGCCGCCTCGTACAGCTGGCGGCCGAACTGGGCGAGCACGTCCACCACGTGTTCGAGGTCGGCGCCGGCCCGGGGGCGTACCGCCTCGCGCCGGTCGAGCAACGCCCCGCCAAGCCCGACCCGGGCGGCGACAAGGCGGTCCACGGCGACGTCGAAGGCCAGCACGTACGCCCAGTCGGGCCGGGCGCGCACCAAGAGGGAGGGGCGGCCCGCGCGGCGGGTGTCGGTGGGCGGGGCCTCGCGCACGAGACCGGCCGCGCCCAGCTCGGAAGTGAGCGCCATGATCGTGCTGCGGTTGAGCCCCATGCGCTCGGCCAGCGTGGCACGCGAGACCGAGCCGCCGAGATGCACGTGGCGGAGCAGGGTGCCGATGTTGTGCCGGTGGATCTGCTCCTGCGCCATCCCGACCGCTGGCTTCGTCGGGGCTCTCGACATCGTGGGAACCTCGGCCGATCGGAGTCCAGGGGATTTTTACAGAATCGTAAAGTGCCAGCGTGCAGCACCGCCAGAGCGGCGATCGGCGGGGGAAAATATCCGATTAGTCCGTCGGTACAGAACGCGAAGGAGCAGTAGACTCACGGCGCTGCCGAGCCGTTTGGCCGCACCGGGGGTTTCCAACTCAGCCAGGGAAATGGGACGAAGATCGTGATCGGTGCGCCGCGCCGCGCGTGGCTGATCGTTCTGGCCGGCGGCCTCACGCTGGTCCTTGCGGCCTGGCCCTTGCCACACGCTGTCGCCGCTCCGATCTGGATCGTCACGCAGCTTGTCACGGTGGCCGTCGCGACGTACGCGCTGACGAGCCGCGAGGCGCTGCACCGCTCCGGCTGGTGGGTGCTCCTGTCCAGCTGTGGCCTCGGCCTGGCGAGCGCCGCCCTGCACGTCGTGCCCGCCGACGAGATCTCCGACGAGGCGTGGCCGATCGCGCTCGCCGCCCGCTCCGCGCTCTTCGTGCTCGGCCTGATCCTGCTGCTCGGCGTGCGCCGCGCCCAGCCCACCGACCAGAACTTCCTCGACGCCGCGATCGTCGCGGCCGGCCTTGCGATCGTGGCGTGGGCGTTCCTGATCGAGCCGTGGATCAGCGCCAACCCGCCGGACGCCGAGTACACCGGGGTGGTCGTCTGCTTCGGCGTGCTCGACCTGCTGCTGCTCGCCCTGGCACTGCGGATCGTCGCCAACCCCACCTCGCGTACGCCGACGATGCTGCTGCTCGCGGCCGGCGCCGGTGTGGTACTCGCAGCCGACATCGCGTCGATCCTCCGGGTCGGCACGCACGCGCTGGACGGGTTCCAGCCCGGCGGGCTTGTCTTCACGGCCTGGCAGCTCTGCGGGGTGCTCGTCGCGGCGGCCGCGCTCCACCCGTCGTACGGCGAGGGCTACCGCCGGCCGGACGGCGGCACCGAGGACGTGCTGCCCCGCGCCCGGTTCGTGACGTTCGTCGTCGTGGCGTTGCTCGCGCCGGTCGTACCGGTGGTCGGCCTGCTCACCTCGGGGCTGCTCCCGGAAGAGGCGGTGCCCGCGCTTGTCGGCGCGGCCGCGTTCACATGCGCGCTGCTGGTGCTGCTCGTCGTACGGCTGGGCAACTTCGCCCGGCTAGCCGTGCGTCGCGCTGGGGCGATGAACGTACAGTCCGCCGCGCTCATGGTGCAGGCGACCGCACTCCAGCAGGCGCTCAACGAGCAGCAGGCCCTCCAGGAGGAGCTGGCCCACCGCGCGCTGCACGACCCGCTGACCGGGCTGGCCAACCGCGCGTTGCTGGCCGAGCGGCTGGAGCTGATGCTGGTGAACGCCGGCCGGGCCCAGGCGCGCTGCTGCTCATCGACCTCGACGGCTTCAAGGACGTCAACGACACGCTCGGCCACCCGGCGGGCGACGAGCTGCTGGTACGGGTCGGGCAGCGGCTGCGGGTGGCTACCGCCGGCGCCGACACCGTGGCCCGGCTGGGCGGCGACGAGTTCGCGGTGCTGCTGACCGACACCGACACCGAAAGCTGCCGGCTCCTCGCCGGGCGGGTCATCGAGACGGTCCGCGACGCATACCCGCTCGCCGGGCGGCAGGTGCTGCTGGCCGCCAGCGGGGGCCTGCTGATCCTCGACGCGGAGCGCACCGAGCCCGCCGAGGCGCTGCGCGACGCGGACCTCGCGCTGTACGCGGCGAAGGAGGCCGGCAAGAACCAGGTCGTCGAGTTCAGCCCGCGTGCGCGAGGCCCGCCTCCACCACGCCGAGCTGGCCGCGAGCCTGCGGGCCGCACTCGCCGCCGACGCGCTAACCGTGCTGTACCAGCCGATCGTCGACCTCCACTCGGGCCAGCCGGTCGCGCTGGAGGCCCTGCTGCGGTGGCGCACGGCGGACGGCCGGGACGTGCCGCCCAGCAAGTTCATCGCGGTGGCCGAGGAGATCGGGCTGGTCGTCGACGTCGGGTCGAAGGTGCTGCGGGACGCCACCGCGCAGGCCAGCCTCTGGTACGCGCGGCACGACGTCGCGGTCAGCGTCAACGTTTCGGCCCGGCAGCTTGCCTCGCCGACCTTCGCGGCCGACGTACTCACCGTGCTCGCCGAACGCTCGCTCCCACCCGCCGCGCTGATCATCGAGATCACCGAGACGGTACTTGTGGACGCGGCCGGCGAGCTGGCCCAGCAGACGCTGACCGCGCTCCGCGAGCAGGGCGTGCGGATCGCCGTGGACGACTTCGGCACGGGCTACTCGTCGCTGGCCTACCTGCAACGGCTCCCCATCGACATCCTGAAGATCGACCACACGTTCACCGCGGCGCTGGACTCGCCGGGTGATCGTGGCGTGCGGTTCGTCGGCGCGATCCTCGGGCTGGGATCGAGCCTCGGCGTGCCGACGGTGGCCGAGGGCGTGGAGACGCCACGGCAGGCCGCGCTGCTCCGCGAGCTCGGCTGCCCGCTGGCACAGGGCTACCACTTCGCCCGCCCGTGCCCGCCCGAGGGCATCCTGGACTACCTGTCCACCCCGGTCGCGATGCGTGCCTCGCTGACCTGAGGATCCAACGGACGGGGCCTCCTGTACCCTCCCGCGGGTGACCACACTGGCGCCCACGGCCGAGGCCCAGCCCACCCCGCCGACGGCCCGGGCAGCCGGAATACTTGGAAGACCCTGGTTATGGTCAGGGTTGCTGGTCGCTGTCGGCACCGTCATCCGAATCCCGCAGTTGTTCCACTCACTGAATGGAACCCACCCCTTCCGGCAGACGCAGACTGCCTTGGTGGCACGCAACTACGCCGAGCGCGGCATCGACCTGCTCCATACTCCGCTGACCGTATTCGGCGAAGGCTCGGATGTGCCTATGGAGTTTCCTCTGGTGCAGGCAGTCGCCGCATTGCTTGTCCGCCTGGGCCTATCCGCTGATGTCGCCATGCGGCTTGTCGGTCTCGTCTCTTTCCAGGCGGCCGCGCTTCTGCTCTTCGCTCTCGCGTTGCGATGGCACGGTCGGCGGGTCGCGGTCATCGCCGTCGTCCTGCTGGAGTTCTCGCCGTTCACCATGTTGTGGGGTGCGGCCTCGCTGATCGAGTTTCCCACCGTGGCGTTGGCCCTCGCGATGGTGCTTGGTTTGGACCATTGGTTCGCGGGTGGTCGGTGGTGGTGGCTCGCAGCCGGGGCGGTCAGCGGTGCGCTGGCGTTCCTGGTGAAAGTGACGACCATGCCCGCATTCATGCTGCTCCTGGCGGGTTCGGGGGCCGCCGTTATCTTCCAGCAGGGTTTGCGGCAGTCGTGGCGGCGGGTCCTGGTGGGCGGTGCGGCCGCGGTCGTACCAGGACTAGCGCTGGCGGCGGTGTGGACGGTTTACGCGGACCACATCAAAGCCGGAAATCCAGCGACTGCCTTCCTGACCAGCTCCGCGCTGCGGGACTGGAACTTCGGCACGCTTGAGCAACGTCTCGACATCACCAGTTACGCGACCATCATGCAGCGCATCACCGACGAGATCGTGGGTCCACACGCCCTGACGCTGTTCGCCGGTCTAGCGGCAGTGGCCCTCGGCCTGACGCTCGCCGACCGCATCCGCGGGCTGGCGTGGGTCGGAGCAGTGATCGTCACACCATTGCTGTTTTTCAACCTGTACGTCAGGCACAGCTACTACCTGTGTGCCATCGTCCCCGCTGTCGCCATGCTCGCCGCGCTTGGGCTTGACGGGGTGGCCCGGCTCGCACGGGACAGGACACACCAGGCCATCGTGGCCGGAGTCGCGACGTTGTTCGTGCTCGCCAACAGCGCCATCAGTCCGCTCGGACGCAATGACATCAAGGAGTGGCGCACCGAGCCGCCTCCGCCCGAGGCTGCGAGCGTGCTCGCAGCGCATACGGACCCGGGCTCGAAAATCATATTGATCGGCTGCGACTGGAGTCCGGTACTTCCGTATTTCTCGCATCGAGACGCGGTGATGTTCAGGCGGGCCGACGGTCGCGAATACTGGGAGCACGCCGGTGACGTCACGGACTACGGCTGGCTGTACGCATGCAAAGACGCCGACCCGCGGCCGTATCTACCGCCTGGGGCAGCGGCGACGCCATCGGGACAGCCGTCGTTGTGGCGGGTGACTCACGCCGGCTGACCAGTCTCGCGGCCCCGGCGACGCCGCCAATGGCAGGCGCATGCCAATGGTCCTAAATGGACGATCATGGCGATCCTCGCGGGCCTGGCGGGGTTGATTGTGGACCGCGGAGGGTGAGGCCGCGGGAGCAGCGGTCCGGACCACCGCGGGCGTCGCGGTAGCTCAAATCTTTATTCAGCGGGCGCCGGCCTCGTGCGGTATGCCGGCCGGAGTCGGTGGGCGAGGGCGCTTCGGGCTGGCGGCCCGTAGTGGGGCGATCGTCGGGGCGGCGATGTCGATGTCCCGGGTCTCCTTCGAGAACAGGAACGCGACAAGCGAGACAAGCGCGGTCAGGATGATCCAGCCGGCGACGAGCCAGGGCTCGCCGCCGCCGGCGCGCAGTAGCGCGGCCGCCACCAGCGGGGAGAAGCCGGATACGACCGCGCCGACCTCGCGGGAGGCGGCGAAGCCTGTGTAGCGCACGCCGGCGCCGAAGAGCTCGGCGTAGAAGATCGGCTGCACCGCGATCATCGGGGCGAAGCCGAGCGCCATCGCGGTCACCATCGCCAGCCAGATCACCGCGGGCTGGCCGGTGCCCACCAGCAGGAAGAGCGGGACCGCGAAGAGGGCGGTGAAAACGACGCTGAAGAGGTTGAGCGGGCGGCGGCCGATGCGGTCGGCGAGTGCGCCGTACACCGGCTGGAGGGCGATCACGACAAGGCTGAACAGGATCACGCCGGTCAGCGCGACGGCGCGGCTCTGCTCCTCCTCCGTGACCAGGTACGTGATCATGAAGGTGCCGTACACGTAGACGACGGCGGTGTCGCACACGTGCGCGCCGACCCCCACCAGGAAGCTACGTGGGTAGCGCCGCAGCGTGGTCAGCACCGGCGAGGGCACGGTCGTGCGGTCGCGCTCCATGGCCAGGAAGACGGGCGACTCCGCGACCCGCAGCCGCACGTACAGCGAGACGAAGATGAGCACGAAGCTGGCCAGGAACGGCAGCCGCCAGGCCCACTCCCGCACCGCGTCGTCGCCGAGCAGCTGTACCAGCAGGAACGCCACTGTGCCGGTGAGCAGCCCAAGCTGTACGCCGGTCTGCACGAACGAGGCGTAGTACGCCCGCCGGCCGCGCGGGGCGTGCTCGGCCAGCAGCGTCGACGCCCCGCCGAACTCGGCGCCCGCGCCCAGGCCCTGGCAGATGCGGGCGGCGACCAGCAGGATCGGGGCGAGCACGCCGGCCGACTCGTACGTGGGCAGCAGCCCCACGATCCCGGTCGCGAAGCCCATCAGCAGCGTGGTCATGACGAGCGTGGAGCGGCGGCCGATCCGGTCGCCGAGACGGCCGAAAAAGAACCCGCCCAGCGGCCGGAAGATGAACGCCACACCGAACGTCGCGAACGACGCCAGCACCCGCACCGGATCCGACGCGTTCGGGAAGAACAGGTCACCAAGGACAAGTGCCGCGGCAAGTCCGTAGATGAAGAAGTCGTACCATTCCAGGGCGGTACCCACCAGCGACGCCGCGACCACCCGGCGCAGCTCAGCGCCAGGTCTGGCCGGTTCGGCAGGGGGCGGCGGGGTCAACTGGGGCGCTCCGGCGTGATGGGATGCGTGAGATACGCAACCGTATGTATCTGGGACGGGGGTTTCGCGGCAGGGTACAGCGTGCCAGGTTTGACGCCGCCCGGGGTCGTTTCGCGGGCGTGTTGTCGATCGTGGGAGGACGAAACCGTGACACCCGCCCTCGCCGTCACCGGCGCTACCGGCCGCCTTGGCCGCCGCGTCGCTGAGCGGCTGTCGGCAGCCGGCGTACCCCAACGGCTGCTGGTCCGCGATCCGGAGCGGGCACCGAGCCTGCCCGGCGCCGAGGTGGTCCGCGCCGAGTACGCCGACGGGGATGCCGCCCGCCGCGCGCTGGACGGCGTGACCACGCTCTTCATGGTGTCCGGCGCGGAGGAGCTGGGGCGGGTCGAGGCGCACCGCACGTTCGTCGACGCGGCCGGCGCGGCCGGCGTCAGGCACCTTGTGTACACGTCGTTCTTCGGCGCCGCGCCGGACGCCACCTTCACGCTCGCCCGCGACCACTGGGCCACAGAGGAGCACATCGCCGCGAGCGGGTTGGACGCCACGATCCTGCGCGACAACCTCTACCTCGACTTCTTTCCGCTGATGGTCGGCGAGGACGGCGTGCTGCGCGGGCCAGCCGCCGACGGGCGGGTCGCGGCGGTCGCCCAGGACGACATCGCCGACGCCGCGGTAGCCGTACTGCGCGAGCCGGAGCAGCACGCGAACGCGCGGTACGACCTCACCGGCCCGGCCGCGCTGACGCTGCGCGAGGTGGCCGCCACGATCACCGAGGTCACCGGCCGCCCGGTCCGCTACCAGGACGAGTCGCTCAACGAGGCGTACGCGTCACGGGCGGCGTACGGCGCGCCGGCCTGGCAGGTGGAGGCGTGGGTGAGCACGTACACGGCAATCGCGGCGGGTGAGCTGGACGGCATCACCGGCGCGGTCGCCGAATTGACCGGTCGCCCCGCGACAAGCCTCGCCGACCATCTATCCGCCCAGCGTGAGAGCTGACCTCCGACTTAGCGAACGTGCCTGCGCTCGCTAGGATCCGCATACGGAACCAGCGGGGAGGGTTTGGGGATGCAGCCAGGCAATCCGTACCACTTGATCGAGGCGGTTGGCTCGTGTCAGGTGGGCAGTGTCTGGTCAGCCATCGACCCGCAGGGCCGGTCGCTGATGGTGGCGCTGCTCGATCCCAACGTGGCGACCGACCAGCGCTGGCGGGAGGCCTTCCAGGAGGCGGCCAACGCGCTGGTGCAGGCCGGCGAGCCCGGGTACCTGTATGCGGACTTCGCGTCGGGCTCCCCCTGGGTGGCGTACGCGGCGGAGAACGGCGTCGGCGCCGAGCGGGTCTTCCTGGCGCTGGGCATGGACTTCCAGCCGGTGCCGCCGGACGGGCTCGGGCCGATGGACTACACGCCGGTCGAGCCGACGACCCAGCTGACGACGCCGCCCCAGGCGCCGGACACCGCGGCGCAGCAGCAGCCGCTGCCGCCGGACGTCATCGAGGCCAGCACACCAGCCGAGGCGCCGCCGACCACGGTGTTTCCGCCGGTGCAGCCCGGCCCGCCGGCCACGGAGTCGGCGCAGCCGGTCGCCGCCCAGCACTCTCCCGCACCGGCCCCGGTCGTGCCGCAGCCCGCGCCGGCACCCGCTCCCGTGGAGCAGGCGGACGAGAGTAACCAGCCGACCCACGCCATCCAGCTGCCGCCCATGACGCCGCCGCCGGTCGCCCCCTGGCCGAGCACGGCAGCGCCGCAGCCGGCTCCCCCGGTCCCGCCACAGCCCCAATCCGCGCCTGTGCCACCGATCAGCTCGGCACCGCCGCACCCGGCATCCGGTGCGCCGTACCCGGTCTCCGGCGCGCCACACCCCGTCTCTGGGGCGCCGCACCCGATCTCGGGGCACCGCACCCCACCTCGGGCGCGCCCCGGCCGGTGTCCGGCACGCCGATGTCTCCGGCGTTCAGCCAGCCGCTCTCGCCGGTATACGGCGCCCCGGCGTACGGGCCACGGCCGCCGCAAGGGCCCGCGCCGTACGACCCGTACGCACCGGTCGCCCCGCCCCAGCCCCGCCGCTCCCGCAGCGGCCTGTGGATCGGCATCGCGGTCGCGGTGCTGGTGCTGATCGCCGGCGGTGGCGGTGTCTACGCGTGGCAGGCCTCCGGCGACACACCTACGACGCCGGAGGGGACCAACGCCGCGACCGAGGCGCCGCTGCCGACTGCCACGCCGCTGCGGCCGGGCATAGAGCCACCCCAGGACGGCAACTGGGATACGAAGTGGCCGAGGTTCATCGACCCGCCGGACAAGGTGCGTGAGGTAAACCCGGACGGGGTCGGCTTCAAGTTCCTCGTGCCGCGTGATTGGGACTGCCAGCTCAGTGGGAGCGGGCAAGGCTTCGTCAAGTACAACTGCGGCCCCACCCCGGGCGGCAGTGTGGAGATCGGCGGCGAGCTCGTCGTGCGCGAGTGCCCGGATCCCTGCGACGATGCGCGCCGGCTCGCGATGCGCAAGGCCGAGGAGGCATGGGGCCTGCGGTGGAAGCGAGGTTCCCGGCTGTCCTCGTACGCCGAGGCCAACGACATCGACGGCGAGGCGCGCTACGGGCTTGTCATCGTGGCGTACTCGCGCAGCGCACCCGACTCGGCGGTCAACCGGCAGATCGTGTTCCGGATGACGGCGCCGGTCGAGCAGGCCGACGTCATCCGGAAGATCTCCCGTTCGGTACGGACCAGCGCGCTCTTCTAGCCGTCAGCTGACTTCGTCGTCATGCCTGCCCGCCGGCCGGGGGCGTAGCCAGCGCCGGGTCGCCCACCGGCGTGCCGACCAGCGCGGCGGCCGCGCGGTGCCGGCGGCGTGGCCGGGGCAGGCCGGCGACAAACTCGGGAAACATCCTGAAGAAGGTACGTGCCGACCGCAGCTCCAGCGAGTGCGCCCGGGACCAGCGCAGCGAGTTGGTGGCCCGAGCCCAGTGATGGGTCCAGCGGACGTCGCCGAGCAGGGCCACCCGCTCCCCCTCCCGCCAGGCGCGCAGGCCGAGCTCGTGGTCCTCGTAGTACAGGAAGAAGCGCTCGTTCCAGCCGCCGATCCGCACAAAGGTGTCCCGCTTGGCGGCGACCGCGGCGCCCATCACCCAGACCACCCAGACGGCGGTGCCCGGCGTCGCGGTCACCCGGTAGCCGGCGTGCATGTTGGACAGCGGCCACACCTTGCGGTTGCCGAGCTTCGCGGTGGCGTACGGAAAGCCCCGCCCGTTCGGCTGCGGCTCGCCATCGGTGCCGAGCAGCTGCGGCGCGACGAGCCCGCCGTGCGTGTCGAGGTGTGCCTGGAGCCGCTCCAGCCCGTCCGGCTCCACCTCGAGGTCCGGGTTGGCGAATAGGACGTAGTCGGCGTCGGACTCGCGTACACCGGCGTTGTTGGCCTTGCTGAAGCCGACGTTGGCGGGCAGCCGCACCACGCGGGCGCCCAGCTCTCGGGCGACCGCGACGGAGTCGTCGGTGGAGTCGTTGTCGACCACGATCCAGTCGTACGGCTTGGCGCCGCTCCAGCACTGCCGCAGCGTGTCCGCCGAGTTGTACGTGACGGTCACGACGCTCCACCGGTGCCGGCTCATGCGGCCCTCCCCGTTCGTAGGTAGCTGACCAGCGACCCGAGGCCGAAGCGGCGGCCGCGCCACTGCCTGCGGGCGGCCGGTGCCTCCCGCAGACCGGTGCCGACGCCGCGCAGGAACGGCCGCAGCAACCCCTGCCGGGCCCGCCGGGCCGCGAGCGCGCAGTGCGCGAGCGCGATGAACGGCACCGCGAGCAGCGCCAGCGGCCAGGAGAACGTGCGCGCGGCGACCAGGATCCGGTTGCGCGCCAGCAGGTACGCCCGGAAGCCGAGCAGTTTGCCGTCGCCACCCACGCTGTGCCCGCCGGCGTGTTCCAGCGCGAGGTCGAGCGGGCGGGTACGCCGGCCCGCCGCGTACAGCCGGTAGGCCAGGTCGGCGTCCTCGCCCCAGGCGAACAGGTGCTCGTGGAAGCCGCCGAACTCGCGGAAGACCTCGATCGGGAAGACCGCGCCGCCGCCGGACGGGCCAAGCGGGCCGCGCCGCGCACCGGCCAAGCGGTCGATGAACAGCGAGATCGGGTGTACGTCGATGCCGGTGTAGTCGCCGCCATGCATGGCGAGCCCGACCGCGATCGGGTCGCCGGGCGCCGCCTCGACGGCCGCCCGGATCCGGGTCAGCGAGTCGTCGCGCAGCCACACATCCGGGTTGAGCAGCAGCACGTGGCTTGTACCGGCGGCCGCGACGGCCCGATTGCAGCCGGCCGCGAAGCCCGGGTTGGCCGGGTCCGGCAGGTAGGTGTACCGCTCGTCGTCAAGGCAGCCGGCGATGAGCTTCTCGCACCCGTCCTCGGGCCAGTTGTCGGCGAACACGAACCGCACCGGCAGTCCCGCCGCGCTACGCACCCAGGTGGGCAGCGTCTCGGCCAGCATCGGCGCGGACCGGTAGAGGACCGTGACGACAGCCAGCGTGCCGGTCACGTCGCCGCCCTCCCCAGCCGGTGCAGCACCCAGAGCCCGGGTACGAGGGCCAGCCAGGTCGGATAGATGAACGGATACAGCTCGTAGATGCCGAACACCGCGAAGTACACGACGAATCCGCGGGCGATCTGCTGGGCCGGGCCGGTGGAGAACTCCAGTCGCCGCTCGGCCAGCCCGACCGCCAGCCCCAGCAGGGCGAGGAAGAACGCCGCGCCCACCGGGCCGTAGTCGAGCAGCGGGATCGCCACGAACGTGGCCGTGTTCATGTAGTAGGGGAGGCTGAGCTCGGACGTCATCGCGTACAGGTCGACCTTGCCGACCAGCGGCTCGGCCCGCGAGCCGAGAAACATCAGCGAGTACGCGCCGTACTCCGGCGGCTGCGTCTCGCGCTGCGCCCACAGCCGGCCGAACGTCTCGACGGACGAACTCAGGGACAGGTCCAGCGAGCCGGCGCTGGAGGTGATCGCGTTGTCGCCGTACCGGGACCGGAACTCGTCCTCGAAAGTGCCGGTGCCGGCGAGCGTGCGCTGTCCGCCGAGGAAGACCATCGCGCCGACCAAGGCGACACCGGCGAGCAGGATCGCGATCGGCGCCCGGCCGGTCAGGAGCTTCGGCCTGGCGACCGCGCCGCGGACGGAGAGCACCGCGATGATCGCCGGGACGAGGCCGACGAGGACCGAGTTTTTGCTCGCGCCGAGGGCCGCGCCGACGGTGAAGACCGCGGTGGCGCCGAGGTAAAGCGCGAGGCGGCCGCCGCGGGAGGTGAGCGCGCGCAGCAGCGAGATGGACATGCCGAGCGTCCACGCCTCGGAGAGCAGGCCGACCACGATGTTGGACCGCTCGCGCAGCACCTGCCGGGCCGCGTCCGGGTTGTCGTCCAAGAGCGGCGGCATGATCCCGCGGAAGCGCAGCACCGCGGACAACACCGCCACCGCGAGGACGGCCAGCAGGTACAGCCGCAGCCGCGTCTCGGAGGGCCAGGCGAGCGTGGGCCGCGCCCCGGCGGCCGGTGCGCCCAGCCGCTCGGCGATCCGGCGTCCGCCGACCCAGGCGATCAGGAAGGCGCCCACGTATACCGCGAGGACCGGTAGGACGGCCGGCCCGGCCCAGGAGTCGTACGGCCCGGCTAGCAGGCGCACGGCCAGGAACGCCGCGACCCAGCCGGCCGCGCAGAGCGCCAGCGCCCACATCCGCTGGCGGGCGGCGAAGACCGCACCGGCGGCGATCGCGAACGTGACGGCCAGGCCGGCGTCCAGCGTCAGCAGGAGGAGGAACACGCCGGCGCACGCCGGTATCGCGGCTGACCAGAGCCGCCGCTCAGTGGCTGTCATGGGCGACCGACCGGTAGAGCCCGAGCCACTTCTCAACACATCGACCAAAGGAGTACTCCTGCGCGTACCAATGGGCCAGCTCGCGGCGCGCCGCGGAGACCGTGCCGCCGTTGCCGTCCGTCGCTTTCGCCACCGTCGCGGCGAACGCCGCCGGCGTGAGATCCGCCCGGTAGGCCAGGATTCCGTCGCCACGCCGGGTGAGGTCGGCCAGGCCGCCCGCGGCGGAGTGCACCACCGGCACGCCGAGCGACATCGCCTCCAGCGCGCTGCGGCCGAACGACTCCACCCGGGACGGCACCACCAGGCAGTGCAGCTCACGCAGGAAGGTGGCGGCGTCCACCCTCCCCAGCAGCCGCACGTTCGGCAGCGGCGGTACCTGTGTCGAACCGGCGCCGGCGACCAGCAGCTCCGCCTCGGGCAGTGCGGCCGCGATCCCGGGAATGAGGTCGGCGCCCTTTTCCGGCTCCAGCCGGCCGAGGAAGCCCACGCGTACCCGCCCCGGCGGCGGCTCGCCAGCGGACCCGTCCACTACTGGCCAGCTCTCCGGCAGCGGGTTGGGGATCACCCGCACGTCACCGACGCGACCGCGTTCGCGCAGCTCCTCGGCCTCGAAATCGGAAACCGCGACCGTGACGTGCCGGCGGACCCGGCGCATGGTCAGGTCCAGGGTGATATTGGCCTGGACCGCGGCCTTGGCCCGCATGGACGGTGCGGCGTCGCGGTACTGCCAAAGACTGTTGTGCAGCGCGACGACGAGGCCGATACCGCGCAGGTCGCCGCGGAGCGCCGCACGGGCGTGCATCGCGGCGGAGAGCAGGTGCGCGCTGACCACGTCCGGCCGCAGCTCGGTGGCGAGGCGCCGGATCTCGCGTACGTACCCGAGGTCGATGCGGCGGCGGGCGCCCAGCTCGATCCAGGTCACGCCGGCCGCGCGCAGCCCCGCGCCCACCTCGTCGTCGGGCGTGCAGGCGACGACGTCCACCCCCTGCGCGGCCAACGCGGGCAGCATCTCGACGAGAAACCGCTCCGCACCGCCGAGCTGCCGGCGCCCGGAGCCGCCGGTGGTACACACGAACATCAGCTTCATCGCGCGCGCAGTCCCTCGACCGCGCCGCGGGCGATCGCCCGGCGCACCTCGCCGCGCCCCACCGCGGCCCGGGCCAGCACGCCCAGGACGTAGGCGCCGCAGGCGATCCGGCCGCGCCAGCCGGCGAGCTCGCGACTGGCCCGGATGAACTCGCGGGTCTGCCGGCGGGAGATCTCCGCGTCGGTCCAACGGCGTTTGGCGCTCGCGTCGTCCTCGTGCGTGACCACGGCCTCCGGCAGGTATGCCAAGCGCAGGCCGCGCTGCCGCACCGCCCAGCAGAGCCGAAGGTCCTCCGAGTAGAAGAACGACGACTCGTCGACGCCACCGATCGCGTCGAAGGTTTCCCGGCGGATCGCCACGAACGGGCCGGAGAGCCAGTCGGCCCGCTCCGGGGCGGCGACGATCCGCAGCCCGCGGAAGAGCAGGCTCAGGCCGGTGGCGTGGGCGACCCCGACTCCGATCGTGAGGAAGCGCCCGGCGGCGGTCTGGTCGCTGCCGTCCGGCCCGCGCACGCCGGGGAAGGCCGCGCCCACCGCGGGATCGCGCAGGCGCGCGGCCAGAAGGGCGATCGCGTCGGGGTGCACGACGATGTCGTTGTTGGACAGGATGACGACCGAGCGGGTGGCGTGCCGCGCACCGAGGTTCATGCCCTTGGCGTAGCCGAGGTTGGTCTCCGCGCGCACGTACGTCGCACCGGTCTCGGCGCACATCGCGCGCAGCTTGTCGCCGATCTCCTCGGCGCTGCCGTTGTCGACGACGATGGCCTCCACGCCATCCGGTAGCGACCGGACGCAGCCATTGGTGCGCTCGTAGTCTTCCCAGGTCAGTACGACGACCGAGACATCCATCGCGTGATCACCCCTGGGCCAGGAGGACCGGGGCCCGGCGCAGGCTGAGGCGAGTGCGCACCGCGTACACCGCGTACGCGGCCGAGGACGCCACCGCCGCGCCGAACGCGCCGGCCACCGGGATGAGGACGAAGTAGAGCGCGATCGCGGCGCACATGGCGGTCACGGCGACGGCGGTGGTCGCCCCCTCGCCACGCTGCTTGAGCAGCAGCGCGCTCCAGGTCTTGCCGGCGGCCACCGCCATGGCCCCGGGTAGAAGCAGCAGGCCGTAGAGCCAGCCGTCGGAGTACTCCGACCGGATGAGACCCACGAGGCCGAGCGCGGCGATGGCCGCCAGAGCCACCGGCAGCGCGGCCCGGACGATCACACCGGTGCGGTCCGGCGTGCTGTCGTCACCCTCCCGGTCGACGAGGATCCGCTGTGCCCGCACCACGGCACCGGCCTGTGCGAACTCCAGCGCCGCGACGGCCAGCGCGTAGACGCCGAGCGGGCCGGTACCGGCGAACCGGGCGATCAGGATCTGGTCCAGGCGGTACGTCAGCATCTGCGCGCACACTCCAATGTGGAGCCTGCCCATGGCGAGCGCGTCGGCGCGCAGCTCCGGCCCGGTGACGCTACCTCGGCGCGGTGGCCGGGACCGCCAGGCCAGGCCGAGCACCGCGGCGCACATCACCACGCCGGTGAGCACCTGCACGGACAGCCACGCCACGCTCCATGCGGCGCCGTCGAGGCGGCCGGCCCGGTACAGCGCGAGATAAGCCAGGATGAGGATCGCGCCACCGGCGGCACGCATCGCGTACACGAACATGAAGCGCTTGACCCGCAGGGCGAGCGACGCGAACGCGTTGAACACGGTCAGCGCGCACGCGGCGCCGATGCCGACCGCGTAGCTGCCGGTCCCGGCGAGCGCGATCAGCCCGGCCGCGGCGACCGAGGAGAGCGCCAGGCAGCCGGCCAGGAGGGCCAGCATCCACCACGGGCCGCGGGCGACGATCCAGCCCGCGGGCCGGGAGAGCAGGAACGTGTCGACCGAGAGACCGCCGATGGCCGCGCCGAGCGTGGCGCTGGCCATGCTGGCGGCGAGCTCACCGCGCTCGGCCGCGGGCAGTGCCACCGAGACGACCGCGGCGCATCCGGTGAAGCCGAGGGCGGCCATGTAGACCCGCTCGGGTGAGACAAGCCGCCGGTAGAGCGATGGCATGGCTCCCCCACCCCCGCGGCGAATATCGACCATTGTCCGGCGCGACTACAAGCGCCTCCGGTCGCGGGACCTTCCTACCCGATGAAAGGTGGGCGCCGCAAGTCATCCCGTTTCGTCGCGGTTACCAGCACGCCCTGCTTTCGTATCGCCCTGTTCGGTCGCGGATGTACTCTCTTCGCGACCTCTAGCGCGCCGATCATCGTGGAGCCCGATGCAATCCGCCGTCTATATCCGCGCTATTCGCGGCAGTTGGCTGCTTATCGCGGTATTCGTCGCATGTGGCGGTATCGGGCTCGGCGCCCTCGCCCAAAGCAGGGAGCCGGTCTACACGTCGGAGGCACGGCTGCTGGTCACCTTCACGCCGACGCTGGAGCACCCGTCGCAGCAGACGAGCCGGCTGATGCAGCGGTTGGCGAAGACGTACACGACCGCGGTGGCCACGCCGCGCGTTACCGAGCCGGTGATCGGCAAGCTGGGCCTGGACACCACGCCGGAGGAGCTCGGCGAACAAATCACCGCCTCGTCGCCGGTCAACAGCCACGAGATTCGCGTCACGGTCACGGACACAAGCGCGGCCCGGGCCGCGGCGATCGTCAACGCTCTCGCCGCCGAGCTCGGCACCATCGCGGCCCGGAACAAGCCCTCCGCCGAGCTGCCGGCCAACGTCGGTATTTCGGTGGTGAGCGGCGCGTCGGTGCCCGGCAAACCGGAGCCCGTACGGTGGCCGCTGCACGCCCTCGCCGGTGCCTTTGCCGGTTTCGGGATCGGGCTCGGGCTGGCCGTCCTGCGTGGCCGGCGTAACGACGACGCACAGACTGGTGTGCCGCTGCGCCGGTAGTCGTCTATGTTTCCAGCATGACCGACGACGTCGCGCTGCTGCTGGCCCGCGCCGGCTTCGGCCCGACGGCGGCCGAGCTGGCCGTGGCACGCAAGACGGGCTACGCCGGCACCCTCTCCGCGTTACTCGATCCGTCCCTACCGGACATCGGCGCGACAAGCGCGCCGGAGCCGCGGCTCGGCATGGATCCGTTCGCGGATTTACCAACCCCCACCAACCAGCAACGCATCGAGGCCAACGGGATACGTGACCGGCAGATCGAGGAGATCACCCGGTGGTGGCTCGACCGGATGACCGTCACCGACCACCAGGCTCTGGAAAAGTTGGTCTTCTTCTGGCACGGCCACTGGGCCACGTCCGTCGACAAGGTCCGCAGCCCGCAGCTCATGCTCTTGCAGCACCGCACGATGCGCGGCGCCCGCGACTTCGTGGACATGTGTCACAAGATGGCGGTCGACCCGGCGCTGGTGTACTGGTTGGACGGCCAGCTCAACACCAAGGCGTCGCCCAACGAAAACCTCGGGCGCGAGCTCATGGAGCTCTTCATGCTCGGCATCGGAAACTACACGGAAAAGGACGTCAAGGAGGCTGGCCGGGCGCTTACCGGATGGCGGGTCAGCCTCGGCTCCGAGGCGTGCTTCTTCCAGCCCGAGCAGCACGACAGCGGCAGCAAGACCATCCTCGGCGTGACCGGCGCGCTCGACACGGCCCGCCTGGTCGACCTGTTACTGCGGCGCAAGGAGTGCCCGCGGTTCGTCGCCGCCCGGATGTGGCGCCGGTACGCGTCGTCCAGCCAGCCGATTCCGGAGCCCACCCGGGAGGCGATGGCGGAGGTGTTCCCGGCGCCCCGGGCGATGCTGCGCGTGCTCTTCGAGGACGAGGCGTTCGGCGCGACCGCGGGCAGCCTGGTCAAGCAGCCGGTGGAGTGGCTGGTCGGCGGGATGCGCCAGCTCGGCCTGCGGCTGGGCGGCCTGCCGGCGGAGACCCTCACCACGATCCTCAAGGGCCTGCGAGACCTGGGCCAGCTGCCGTTCGTCCCACCCAGCGTCGGCGGCTGGACGGCTGGTGGCTCGTGGCTCACCTCGGCCGCGGCCCAGGTGCGGCTCGCCTTGGCGGGTACCCTCGCGACCCTTGCCGCGGTGGAGAAGCTGACTCCCGACGAGGTGGCGTACATCCTTTGCGTCGAGGGCTGGACCGACCGCACCTATGCGGTCCTGCGCGGCGTAAAGGACCCGCGCCATCTGCTCATACTCGCCATGGCGAGCCCGGAATACCTGGTGACCTGAGATGGATGCACTGACCCGCCGCCGCTTCCTGCTCGCCTCCGGCGTGGCGGGCGCTGGCGCGCTGATGGCCGGGACGACCGCGATCGGGATCGCCGAGCTGCTGCGAAAGGGCGACAGGGCCGTGGCCGGCAGTCAGGGGCAGGTGCTCGTCCTCGTCACGCTGTACGGGGGCAACGACGGCCTCAACACCGTCATCCCGTACGCCGACCCGGCCTACCACTCGCTCCGCCCCGAGCTGGCGTATCCGCAGGAGAAGGTGCTGCACCTCGACGACGCG
Source organism: Phytohabitans flavus (assembly GCF_011764545.1). Classification (GTDB taxonomy): domain Bacteria; phylum Actinomycetota; class Actinomycetes; order Mycobacteriales; family Micromonosporaceae; genus Phytohabitans; species Phytohabitans flavus. The sequence goes on from NZ_AP022870.1 coordinate 5,929,371, forward strand.
CTGGGGCTCAACCCGAAGCTGCCCGGCCTCAAGCGGCTGTGGGACGAAAAGCGCCTGGCGATCGTGTCCGGGGTGGGTTACCCGCGTCCCGACCTTAGCCACTTCCGCTCGATGGACATCTGGCAGACCGCGTCGCCGCTCACCCCCATACACACCGGCTGGGTGGGGCGCTGGCTGGACGGCACCCGGGCCTCGCCCGAGATGGCGGTGAGCTTCGAGCCGGTACTGCCGGTGCTCCTGGCCGGCGAGACCCGTGCCGGGGCCTGCGTCAGCATCGGCGGGCTCACATTGCCGGAGGGCATCGACGCCAAGATGGTGGCCGAGCTCGGGCGCCCGCAGCCCGGCGAGCCTGCCATGCAGGCCCAGGCCGCGACGTCGTACACAGACCTGCTCCAGGTGGAGCGGCTGGTGCGCGAGGTGGAGCACGCCGACGACGCCGACGACAAGGGCGGCGAGCCGGCGGTACCGGCCACCGGCACCGGCGGCGCGAGCGCGCTGTCCACGCAGCTCTCGCTCGTGGCCCGCTGCGTCGAGGCGGGCGTGCCGACCCGGGTCTACTCGGTGAGCCTGGGCGGTTTCGACACCCACGCGGCGGAGATCGCCGGGCACGAGATGCTGCTCGGCCAGCTCGACGCCGCACTCACGTCCTTTGTGGACCGGATGGGGCAGACCGAGGCAGGCCGGCAGGTCACCGTGCTGGTCTACAGCGAGTTCGGCCGGCGGGTCGTGGCCAACGCCTCCCAGGGCACCGACCACGGCACAGCCGGCCCAGTCTTCGTGCTCGGGCACAGGGTCGCCGGTGGCTTCTACGGCGAGCAGCCCAGCCTCGCCGACCTCGACAATGGCGACCTCAAGTCTAATGTGGACTTCAGGCAGGTCTTCGGCACCGTGCTCGACTCGGTGCTACAGGCCGACCCGGCGAAGTACATCGACGGCTACCAGGGCGAACCGATGCGTTTCGTCCCGGTGGGCTAGCGCGCGGGACGCACGCCTACCGGCCGCCGCCCCGGAAGACCTCGGCAATTGTGCGCAGCAGCACCTTCATGTCGAGCCAGAGCGACCAGTTTTCGATGTAGTAGTTGTCGAAGCGGGCTCGGTCGGAGATCGGAGTGTCCCCGCGCAAGCCACTGACCTGGGCCAGGCCGGTCAGGCCCACCGGAACGCGGTGCCGCATCGCGTAGTCCGGGTGCTCGGCGGAGAACTTCTCCACGAAGTACGGCCGCTCCGGCCGCGGCCCGACCACCGTCATGTCTCCGCGCAGGATGTTCCACAGCTGGGGCAGCTCGTCCAGCGACGTACGCCGCATGAAGCGGCCGATCGGGCCGATCCGCCGGTCACCCGCGATCGACCAGTTGGTCTGCGACTCGTGCTCGTCGAGGGGGCGCATGGTGCGAAACTTGATGACCTGGAACGGCTTGCCGCCCTGGCCGATCCGCTCCTGCCGGAAGAAGATGCCCCGCCCGCCGTCGAAGAACGTGGCGATCGCGCAGAGCAGGAAGACCGGGCTCAGCACCGCGAGCGCGAGTCCGGCGAAGACAATGTCCGAGGCACGCTTGGCCACCCGCCGCGGACCGGAGAGCATCATGTGCCGCGCCTGCACGACCGGGATCGCACCAATGTGGTCGGAAATGCGCCCCTGCGCGTGCGAGCCCCAGAGCCGGGGCACCACCCAGAGATCGCAGCCGGCACAGGCCGGGCGGCGCAGCACCTCCATCAGCCTCGGCTCCGGCGATGTGGTGTCGGCCAGCAGCAGCACGTCGGCCTCGACCGTCGGAATCATCGTGTCGAGCTCGTCGAGCGTGCACAGCAGCGGCAGCGCCGAGGCGTCCGCGGACGGCTCCGTGTCGACCAGGCCGGTGAAGCGCAGGCCGTAGCGCGGGTAGCGGCGCAGCAGCCGAGCCAGCTCGACGGCGACCGGACCGGCACCGATGATGATCGCGTTGTGCTCGACCCAGCGCTGCTTGCGGGCCAGCGTGGTGAACGATCTGGTCAGAATCCGGCCCACGATCACCAGACCGCCGGCGACGGCCACGGCGCGCATGAAGCCGGCCACGTACTCGACGGACTCGTGGCGGAGCGCGGAGATGATCGCGACGATGGCCGCCGACGCGAGCAGCCGCCCGCAGAGGCTGGGCAGCTCGTCGAGGATGCTCACGTGCCGGCGCGCGTTGTAGAGCCCGCCGGCCGCGAAGATGACGACGGTGAGACCGGCGAGGAAGCCCGTGCCCTTCCAGTACTGCGTCGTGATCAGCAGCGGTGCGAGCATGGCCGCGGCGTCGACGGGCGCGGTGATCATCCAGGCGCGCAGCGGCCGAGTGCGCTTGGAGGTGGTGGAGCCGACGTACGGCAGGACGGCGGTCGGCGCGGGCCGCGGCGGGATGACGACCGGCACCGCGTGCTCGGCACCGCCCGGCTGCCCGTTGGCGGATGTCGCCGCCGCGGGTGTGATCTCCTCGCTGGACGTCCGCTGCCGTGGGAGCACGGGAGCGGCATCAAGTCCGTCGGTTTCCTCGGCGCCCGGCGCTTCTTCCGCCGGTCTGGATCTCTTGTCGATCACCGGCAGTTCTACGGTGCCCTCACCCACTGCCGAGAGGCTGAAGCCAGACATTTATCCCCCGATTTGTGCCGCAAAGCTACTCCGCTGTGAGATCGCCGGCAGGATACGCGCAGCCGGCTGTTGATTTCTCCTTCCGCAAAGCCATCGATCCGCTACTTCCCAGCATTGAGGACATCCTGCACAGCGTCGCGGCGTACCGCCTCGAAGAGCGCCTTCGCCTTCTGTGGATCCTCCAACACCACGCTCTCCGAGCCGACCTGCCCCGACCCCTTATTCGGGCTGGTGAGGAACGTCAGGTTGCCGCTGCGCAGGTGGCGCAGATCCGCCGCCGTATCGAAGATACTCATCGTCTCGTCGACCGACACCGCGTCGGCGGTGGCCCGGAGGAAGGAGTTGAGCCGGCCCGGGTTGGTCAACAGCCCGCCGGAGGCCGCCTTGTCCAGCACCGCCTTGATGAGCTGCTGCTGGTGGCGCATCCGAGCGAAGTCGCCGTCGCGGAACGCGTACCGCTCGCGGGCGTAGTCGAGCGCCGCGGCCCCGTCGAGCGTCTGCGGCCCCTTGGTGAACTTGCGGTGTGGCTTGTGGATCGACGTGAAGCTCTGCTCGACGTCGATCTCCACACCGCCGAGCGCATCGACGATCTCCTGGAAACCACCGAAGTCGATGATCGCCACGTGGTCGATACGCACTCCCGTGTACTTCTCCACGGTCTGCACCATCAGCGGAATGCCACCCCATGCGAAGGCGGCATTGATCTTCGCGTCCCGCCCGCCGTGGCGGCCGTCCTTTGACTTGGGCACAGACACCCACAGGTCACGCGGAATGGAAATCATCTGCGCGCTGCCCCGCCCCTTGGGCAGGTGGGCCAGGATGATCGTGTCGCTGCGCGAGCCCGATGTGTTTTCCGGATCGCGCGAGTCACTGCCGAGGATCAGGATGTTTTGCGCGTCCGCGACAACCTTTTGCGGACGGCTCTCCTCGGGCACGTCCTGGAAGGCGTCCACCCGCTCGATGCTGCCTTCCACCGAGCGCACGTAGAGCCCGCCGGCGAGCAGGCCACCGCCGGCCAGCAACGCGACCACCAGCAGGCAGATCAGCACGATGCGGCGGGTGCGACGGCGCCGCTTCGGCTTTTCGGCGCCCGGCCCGCCCTCCGGAGTCGGCTCGAACGTCTCGGTGGAGTCAGGGTCGGCGACCTGCGGGTGGCGTGGCATGGGCCGATGGTACTGATTCACACAATCAGATGTCGCCCTGGTTCAGAGAGTTAACAAAGCGCGAACACGCTCCAGGAGCAGCTCACGCTCCCGCGCGTTTCGGGTCAGATCGGCCGCCCGGGTGAGCTCGGCGGCGGCCTCCTCGCTGCGTCCCAGCTTGGCCAGTAGGTCACCGCGCACGCTCGGCAGCAGGTGGTAGTCCTTGAGCGCCGGCTCTGTCATCAGCTCGTCGACGAGCTTGAGTCCTTCCGCCGGCCCGTATGCCATGGCCACCGCCACCGCGCGGTTGAGCTCGACGACCGGCGACGGTGTGACCATGGCCAGCTCCTCGTAAAGCGCGGCCATCCGGACAAAGTCGGTCTCTTCGGCGGTACCCGCGCGCGCATGCACCGCGGCGATCGCGGCCTGGAGTGCGTACGGGCCCCGCACACCGCCCAGCTTCACGGCTCGGTCCAACGCGGCGAGTCCACGATGGATGAGCAGCTGATCCCAGCGGGTGCGGTTTTGCTCCAGCAGCAGCACCGGCTCCCCCGACGGGCCGACCCGCGCAGCGGCGCGGGACTGCTGGATCTCCATCAGTGCCACCAAACCGTGCACCTCAGGCTCCCGTGGCACCAGCTCGGCGACGATCCGGCCGAGGCGCAGCGCGTCCTCGCACAGCGCGGGCCGCATCCAGTCGTCACCCGCGGTCGCGGTGTAGCCCTCGTTGAAGATGAGGTAGATCACTTCGAGCACGGCGGCCAGCCGGGCCGGCAGCTCGGCCCCGCTCGGTACCTCGAAGGGCACATGCTTTTCGGCCAGCGTCCGCTTCGCCCGCACGATCCGCTGGGCGACGGTGGAGTCGGAGACGAGGTACGCCCGCGCGATTTCCTCGGTGCTCAGGCCGCCCAGCACCTTCAGCGTCAGCGCGACCCGAGCCTCCATCGACAGCACCGGGTGGCAGGCGGTGAAGACCAGGCGCAGCATGTCGTCGCCGATGTCCTCGACCGCCGCGTCGAAGTCCGGCGTGTGCTCGGTCTCCAGGTCGCGCCCGAGCTCCTCGACCTTGCGGTCGAACCGCTCCCGCCGGCGGAAGTGGTCGATCGCGCGCCGCTTGGAGATGGCCATGAGCCAGGCGCCGGGATTATCCGGTACCCCCGACTCAGGCCACTGCTCCAGCGCGGCGACCAGGGCATCCTGCGCCAGCTCCTCGGCGAGGCCGACGTCGTGTGTCATCCGCGCCAGGCCGGCGATCAGGCGTGCTGCCTCGATCCGCCAGACCGCCTCGACCACCCGTTTGACGTCTGCACCAGCCACGCCCCGATACAACCATGCCCGTGAGCGTCAGTCCTGCTGGCTGTGCAACTCGGCGTAACGTTCGCGGTTATGGGGGAAGAGTCCGAGTTCGTGGAGTTGGTGGAACGGCACCGGCGGGAGCTGCGCGTGCACTGCTACCGGATGGTCGGCTCCTACGACGAGGCGGAAGACCTTGTGCAGGAGACGCTCCTGCGGGCCTGGAAAGGGCGGGACGCCTTCGCCGGGCGCTCTTCGCTGCGCGCCTGGCTGTACCGGATCGCCACGAACGCATGCCTCGACACGCTGCGCGGCCGCGCTCGCCGGGTACTGCCGCAGGACCTGGCGCCGGCCGCCCACCCGCACACCGACCTGCCGCCGCGTGCTGACATCCCGTGGCTACAGCCCTTTCCCGACGCGGCGGCTCCGGCCCAGACCGAGCCGGACTCCGTCGCGGTCACCCGGGAGACGATGGAGCTCACGTTCCTGGCCGCGATCCAGCACCTGCCGCCCCGGCAGCGGGCCGCGCTGATCCTGCGGGACGTGCTCGGCTGGTCGGCCAAGGAGGCGGCGTCGGCGCTGGACGCCAGCGTCGCCTCGACGAACAGCGCCCTGCAACGGGCCCGAGCCACACTGCGCGAACACCTCCCGGAACACCGGCTGGAGTGGACCCGTCCGCTCGGCCCGACCGAGGAGGAGCTGGCCGTCGTCCGGCGCTACGTCGAGGCCGTCGAGCGGGCCGATCTCGACGCGCTGGCCGACCTGCTCGCCGAGGACATCCGCGCGATCATGCCGCCGTGGCCGATGTGGTTCGCCGGCCGGGACGCGGTGCTGAGCACGCTCAGGGAGAGCTGGGACCCGGAAGGCCCGTACTACGTTGGCCGGTTGCGCATGGTGCCGACGGCGGCCAACGGCATGCCGGCCGTGGGCGCGTACGTGTGTGGGCCGGGCGACGACACGTACCGGGCGTTCGCGATCGGGGTGATCCGCGTGGCGGGCGAGCGGATCGCCGAGCTCAGCGCCTTCCACGACCTCGGGCTGTTCCACGCGTTCGAGCTACCGATGACTTTGCCGGTCGCGGACGTCTCAACGGGTGACCTGTACACCTGACGGGAAAGAAGCAGCTCATGGCAAAGATGCTCTACTCGGCGACGATGTCGCTGGACGGTTTCATCGCCGAACACGGCGGCGACATGTCCTGGATGAAGCCGTACTTCGGCCCCAACCCCGAGATGGACAACATCGTCGACCGGATCGGCGCGCTGCTCGTCGGCCGGCGGACGTTCGAGGGCGACGACCCCAACAAGGGCACCGAGCACGAGGGTGCGTTCGGCGGCGCGTGGAGCGGCCCGACGTTCGTGCTCACCCACCGCATCCCGGCCGATCCCGCGCCCGGCATCACGTTCATGGACGACCTGGAGAGCGCGGTGGCCGCCGCCAAAGAGGCCGCCGGAGACAAGTACGTCAATATCCTCGGCGCCGAGACGGCGCGGTCCTGCCTCGACGCGGGCCTGCTCGACGAGGTACTTGTCTGCGTCGCGCCGGTGCTGCTCGGCGACGGTACGCGGCTGTTCGAGCGGCCGGGCGGCGACAACGTACAGCTGGAGCGGATCAGCCTGACCCACGGCGAGTTCGCGACCAACATCTGGACGCGCGTACTGCCGCGGTAAAGGTCAGATTTCAGGGCGGTTGCAGCCGTGGAAGCGGCGGCAACCGCCCATACCGTCATGCAAGCCTTATTCGGCGCGGAATGCGCGTGTCCGTCAACGATCAAACACGGTTGAGTCTCAACTTTGCAGAGTTCAATCGAAACCTTGCAGAAATATGTCGTGTTAGCTACGGTGACTCCACTTGCGCTTGTGCACGAATCCGGTGCGCCAAGCCATCGATCGACACGACGAGTTACAGACGCACCGCGGTGACGCGTCACCGCAGGGCACCGATGACGCAACCGGAGTTCCCGAAGGGAAGGACAATGTCCGCACCGCTGTATCGAAAGGTCGTCGCCGTAGCTGCCGCGGCCGGTCTCGCGGGGCTTAGCCTCGCGGCCTGTTCCACAAAGAGTGACGACGACGGATCGTCGTCGTCCGGCGGAAAGGTCACCATCACGGTCGACTGCCAGCCGGTCGCGTCGCAGAAAGAGCTGCTGGCCAACTGGAATGCGGATGTCGAGACATTCCAGAAGGAAAACCCGAACATCGAGATCAAGAGCGTCTCGGTCGGCACGCAGTGCAACAACCCGCCGGACTTCACCGCCCGCCTCCAGGGCGGCACGACCACGGACGTCTTCTACGGGTACATGACGGACCTGCAGCAGGTGCTCGACTCCGGCCAGGTCATGGACATCACCGAGTACGTCAACTCGACGACCATCCCCACCTGGGAAAGTGTCGACGCGGGTGCCAAGGCGACCTTCACCGAGGACGGGAAGGTATACGGCGTCCCGACGAAGAACTACTCGATGGGTCTGGTCTACAACAAGAACCTGTTCCAGCAGGCCGGGCTCGACGTCAAGAACCCGCCGAAGACCTGGCCGGAGGTTCGTGAGGCCGCGAAGAAGATCGCAGCGCTCGGCAACGGGATCGCCGGGTACTCCGAGTACAGCGCGGGCAACACGGGCGGCTGGCACTTCACCGCGGAGATCTACTCGCTCGGCGGCCAGATGGTGACCGCGGACGGCAAGAAGGCCGACTTCAACAACCCCATGGGCAAGCAGGTGCTGCAAACCCTCAAGGACATGCGGTTCACCGACAACAGCGTGGGTGAGAAGCAGCTGCTCCAGTGGCCGGACCTGCTCACCAACGCGGGCGCCGGCAAGGTCGGCATGTTCGTCGGCGCGCCGGACGCCACCACCGCGATCGTCACCCAGTTCCAGGGCAAGTACCAGGACTGGGCGATGGGCCCGATGCCCGGCCAGGACGGCGCGGCCAAGGCGACGCTCGGCGGCGGCGAGGGCTACTTCTTCAAGAAGGGCCTGAGCAAGGAGCAGGTCGAGGCCGGTCTCAAGTGGATCGCCTACCAGAAGCTGACCCCGGGCAAGGGCCAGTTCGACTACGTGCGGGCCAAGCCGCAGAACAACCCGGTGGGCCTGCCCCAGCCGCAGCTGTTCACCATTGGCAGCGCGGCGTACGGCCAGGAGCTCGAGCAGCGCAAGGCGAACGCCAACGTCACCGTCGACGACTTCGCGCCCTTCGAGAACAACCCGGTGCCGGTGAAGGTGGAGCCACCGAACGCGCAGGCGATCTACGCGGTGCTGGACGCGGCGATGTCCGCGGTCCTGACCGACTCGAAGGCCAACATCGACCAGCTGTTGAAGACGGCCGAGGACAAGGCGAACCAGGTCCTCGCCACGGGCGGAACCGGTAGCTGAACCACTCGTGCGGGGGCCGGTGCGCCGGCCCCCGCACGACCTGCTCCCTGACCCCAGACCGTCCACACAGGAGTCGTCATGGCGACAATCACGGCCCACGGCAAGCCCGCTGGGGTGTCCGGGCCCAGGCCCGAGCCGCCGGCCCGGCGGCAGAGCCGGCGCCGGCGCCAGCTCCAGAACAACCTGACCGGGTACGCGTTCCTCATCGGCGCCGTGGTGTGTTTCGCCGTCTTCTCCTGGTACCCGATGGTCCGCGGAATCATCATGAGCTTCCAGCGGACGCGGCGTGGCGAGACCACCTGGGTCGGCTGGGACAACTACGAGCGCATCATCAACGACCCGAGCTTCTGGACCGCGTGGAAGAACACCTTCTACTTCACCGCGCTGGCGCTGATCCTCGGCTACGCCGTGCCGTTTTTCGTGGCGATCCTGCTCAACGAGTTCCGCCACGCCAAGGGCTACCTGCGCATCCTGGTGTACCTACCGGTGATGCTGCCACCGGCGTCCGCGCTCTTCCTTTTCAAGTACTACGCGTACGACCCGAGCGACGCCGGCCTCTTCAATGCGATCCTCAATTTCTTCCATCTGCCCACATCGGACTGGATGCAGTCCACCACGATGACGATGCCTGCGATGGTCATCGCGTCGACGTGGATGAACATGGGCGCCGCCGTGCTCATTTATCTGGCTGCCTTACAGAACATTCCCGGGGAGCTCTACGAGGCGGCGGAGATCGACGGCGCCGGCATCTGGCGACGCATCTGGAACGTGACGATCCCGCAGACGAAGCTGATCCTGTCGCTGATGGCGATGCTCCAGATCGTGGCCACGATGCAGCTTTTCATCGAGCCGCTGATCCTCGCCAACGGCGCCGGTACCCAGGACTCGGCCACCTCGGTCGCGTACCTCATCTACCAGCACGGCTTCTTCCAGAACGACCTCAACGGGGCTGCGGCGCTCGGCGTGATCATGCTCATCGTGCTGGCCGGCTTCTCCTTCGTGTACGTGCGCCTCACCTCGCGACAGGACTAGGGGAACAGCACTCATGGCAGCGGACTCGGGTACCCGGACCCTTATCTCCTCGGCGCAGATGCGGCGCGGGCGGGGCAAGTACATCTACTGGACCCTGCTCACGCTCGTGATCGTCATCTTCACGCTGGTCTTCATCGGCCCGCTGTACTGGATGGTCACCGGCGCGCTCAAGTCCGGGCAGGAGATCGCGCAGACCCCGCCGACCCTGTGGCCCCAGGATCCGCGGCTGAGCAACTACACCGACGCGTGGAGCCAGCTCGACCTGGCGAAGCTGCTCTTCAACACGTTCTACTACGCGGCCGGCGCGCTCATCTTCCAGCTCGTGCTGGACACCACGGCCGCGTACGCGCTGTCGAAGCTCCGCCCCGCGTTCGGCAACGTGATCCTCGGCCTGATGCTGGCCACGCTGATGATCCCGGCGATGGTGCTCATCATCCCGCAGTACGTGACGGTCATCGACCTGCCGATCCTGCATATCAGCCTGCTCGACTCGCCGCTCGCGCTGTGGCTGCCCGCGGTGGCGAACGCGTTCAACATTTTCCTGCTGAAGCGCTTTTTTGACTCGATCCCAGAAGAGATCATGTCAGCGGCCGTCATGGACGGTGCGACGCCGCTCCGTACATTGTGGTCGATCATCCTGCCGATGTCCCGGCCGATCCTCGGCGTGGTCTCCATCTTCGCGGTGACTGCGGTGTGGAAGGACTTCCTCTGGCCGAAGCTCGTGATGCCGTCGCCGGAGACCCGGACCGTCAGCGTCGGCATCTACGCGTTTTCCGGTGGCACCCCCATGAACGTGGTGGTCGCGGCTGCGGTCATCGCCGCGATTCCGACCATCATCTTCTTCCTGATTTTCCAGAAGAGCATCATGTCCGGCCTCACGGCGGGCGGCTTGAAGGGATAAAGCGGGACCGCGGCCGTCCGGCCGTATTGCCACATCGCACGAAACACATTGACGTACAAGGAAGCAGGTTAGCCGTGGGCGAAATCGGGACCGTCGAGCCGGAGCAGGTGCGGTCGGCGACGGTGGAATGGTGGCGCTCAGCCGTCATCTACCAGATCTATCCGCGCAGCTTCGCCGACAGCAACGGGGACGGCATCGGCGACCTGGGTGGCGTTCGCGCCCATCTCGACCACCTGGCCGCCCTCGGCGTCGACGCGGTGTGGTTCAACCCTTGGTACGCCTCACCGCAGGCCGATGCCGGCTACGACGTCGCCGACTACCGCGCGATCGACCCGGTCTTCGGCACCCTCGCCGAGGCCGAGGAGCTGATCCGGGAGGCGCACGCGCTGGGCATCCGGATCATCGTGGACGTGGTGCCAAACCACTGTTCGGACAAACACCCGTGGTTTGTCGAAGCGCTTCAGAACGGCCCGGGTTCGACCGCGCGCGACCTGTTCTGGTTCCGCCCGGGCGCGGTATCTCCGGCGAGCTGCCGCCCAACGACTGGCAGTCCATCTTCGGCGGCCCGGCCTGGACCCGCACCACCAACCCGGACGGCACGCCCGGCGAGTGGTACCTGCACCTGTTCGCCCCCGAGCAGCCGGACCTCAACTGGGACAACCCGAAGGTGCGCGAGGAGTTCGAGGACGTGCTGCGGTTCTGGCTGGACCGGGGCGCGGACGGAATCCGGATCGACTCGGCCGCGCTGCTGGTGAAGGACGGCGGGCTCGTCGACTTCGACCCGGCCGAACCGCCGTTCCCGCACCCGTTCCAGGACCGCGACGAGGTGCACGACGTGTACCGGGCGTGGCGGGCGATCACCGACAGCTACCCGGAGCCGCGGGCACTTATCGGCGAGGTGTGGCTGCCGGACGCGGAGCGGTTCGCGGCGTACATGCGCGAGGACGAGATCCACACCGCGTTCAACTTCGCCTTCCTCGGCTGCCCCTGGGACGCGACCGCGCTGCGCGCCATCATCGACGAGACCCTGGCGGTGCACGCCCCGGTCGGTGCGGCCGCGACGTGGGTACTGTCCAATCACGACGTTCCCCGCCACGTCACCAGGTACGGGCGGGTCGACACGTCGTTTACATTGGACTACCGGCAGCTGGGCGCACCCACCGACCGCGCGCTCGGGCTGCGGAGGGCCCGCGCCGCGCTGCTGCTCAACCTCGCGCTGCCCGGCTCGGTCTACCTGTACCAGGGTGAGGAGCTCGGCCTGGAGGAGGTCGAGGACATCCCGGACGGCGTGCGGCAGGACCCGATGTTCTTCCGCACGGACGGGGAAAACCTCGGCCGCGACGGGTGCCGCGTGCCGATCCCGTGGTCCGGCACCGCCTCGCCGTTCGGCTTCAGCCCGCCCGGTGCCACCGCCGAGCCGTGGCTCCCGCAGCCGGCCGCCTGGCAGGACCGGACTGTGGAGGCCGAGTCGGGCGACCCGGACTCGATGCTGGAGCTGTACCGGCGGGCGCTGCGGCAGCGGCGCAGCCAGCCGGAGCTTGGTGACGGCCCGATCGCGTGGCTGCCGGGCCCAGACCGGGTGCTTGTGTTCAGCCGGGGGCGGAACGAGACGTTCGCCTGCGTGGTCAACGTCTCCGACGCCCCGGTCGCACTGCCCGTGGCCGGAACGGTCGTGCTGACCAGTGGCCCGCTCGAGGACGGCCTGCTGCCACCGGACACCGCCGCCTGGGTGGCGACGGCCTAAGCCAGAGCTGCTGAGTGTGTGTGGCCGGCGGCTCCGCCGCCGGCCACGCTGGTCGGGTTGGGTTGTGAAGCGCGGAGGGTGAGGCCGCGGGAGCGACGGTCTGGACCACGACGGACGTCGCGGTAGCTCAGATCCTGGGGTCAGCCGTCAGCGCCAGACATAGGCCCTTGCCTCGACCGGCGCGGCGCTGCCGGCGAAGAGGGAGTTCACCCGCGCCGCCTCGGCCGGGCTGGGCGTGGCGTTGGCGCAGGAGACCGGCGCGCTGCTGCCCGACATCAGGTCCGAGCAGCGGCCGGTACGGTTGTCCGGCAGGCCGAGGATGTGCCCCACTCGTGGGTGGCGATGCGGGTGCGGTTGTACCCCTGGTCGACCGCCTGCCGGCCCATGTAGATGCGGCCCGAGCCGAGCCCGGTCACGTACGCCCGCGGCCATCCGTTGTCGACGTAGATGACGACGGTCGCCGGCGAGCCGGCCTGAAGCCGTACGTTGGTCACGCTGCTGTTCCAGATCTGGGCCGCCTGCGCGAAGTTGGTGGCGAACTCACCGGCCCGGCTGGCGTCGTAGTAGACGACCCGCGGCGCCGCGGAAGCGGGCGCGGCGGCGAGCACCTGGACGCCGACGAGCGACAGGGAGAGCGCGAGCAGGCCCAGGAATGCGCGTTTGAGCATTGTGGACTCCTCAGGAGGAATGGGGGCATTGATACACGGCAATCTAGCTGTGCGGTGTGGCCCGCACCGCATAGCAATTGCCCCATAGCGCCCACTGCCGGCGGGTCGCGCGATGATCTGTGGGTGACACACGTACTGGACGATCCGGTGTGGGCCGCCCTGGCTGGCGCGCACCACCACCTCGGGCGCTTCGCGGGCGACGCCGCTCGCTACCCGTCAGACGTCGCGCCGTTCGCCGCGCTGCGTCCCGGCGCGGGCGGGCACGCCCTGGACGACCTCGCCACGATCACCGAACCCGGCGCTGTCGTCGCCACGGTCGGCGCGGACGTACGCCCGTCGGACGAGTGGGAGCCCCTTGATGTGTTCGCCGGGGTGCAGCTTGTCGACACGGCACTGACCACCGCCCCGGACCCGGAGGCGGTACGGCTGGGGCCGGCCGACGTCGACGAGATGCTCGACCTCGTCGACCGTACCGAGCCCGGCCCGTTCCGAAGGCGCACCATCGAGCTCGGCACGTACCTCGGTATCCGGCGGGAAGGGCGGCTCGTCGCGATGGGCGGCGAGCGCTTCCACCCACCCGGCTGGACGGAGATCAGCGCGGTCTGCACCGATCCGGCGTACCGCGGGCAGGGCCTGGCCACCCGCATCGTGCGCGCTGTGGCGGACGGCATCAAGGCGCGCGGCGAGACCCCGTTTCTGCACGCCTCCGCGGACAACACGACCGCCCTGCGGCTCTACAAGGCCATCGGTTTCAGCCTGCGCCGCGAGGTGGCGATTACGGTGCTGGAGCGGCGCGCCTAAGAAGGCCATACTGGCTCGGATGCGTGACGACTCGATGACTCTTCCGGACGGGCGCACCCTGGCATTCACCGACCTCGGTGCCCCCGACGGCGCTCCGGTGTTCTACTTCCACGGCGCGCCGACGAGCCGGCTCGACCTTGTGCCGTGGGACAACGAGCTCGCCCGGATGGGGCTGCGGGTCTTCTCCCCCGACCGCCCCGGGTACGGCCGCTCCACGCCGCTCCCCGGCCGCGACCTCGAAGACTGGCCGGCCGACGTCGCCGCGCTCGCCGGCTACCTGGGGCTGGCGCGGTTCGCCGTGGTCGGCTACTCCACAGGCGGGCCGTACGCGTTGGTGAGCGCCGCCCTGCTGCCCGGCCGGGTGGCCGCGGCCGGCGTGGTGGCCGGCGTGACCGACATGGGGTGGGCGCCCGCGTGGGAGGGTGTCGAAAAGCGCGAGGCCGAGCTGATGCGGGTCGGCGACGAGGGCGCTGCGGTGAGCTGGTGCGAGACGCGGTACGGCGCGGACGGCGCCCGCTTCTCCGGCGGCAGTGGCCCGTGGGCGGACGCCGACCTCGTGCTGATGGACAACATCGAGGTGGCGGCGTCCCTCGCGGAGACGGTCGGCGAGAGCTTCCGGCAGGGCGTCTCCGGGTACGCGCAGGACGTCACGGTGCAGGCACGCCCGTGGACGTTCGACCCCGGCGCGGTCCGGGTGCCGGTGGTCGTGCTGCACGGCGAGGCCGACACGGTCATCCCCACCGTCCACTCGCGACACACGGCCGACCTCGTGCCCGGCGCCAAGCTGGACCTGCGCCCGGCCGACGGCCACCTGAGCATCGTGGCCCGGATCCCTCGGTTGGCCCTCGACCTGGTCGGCTGAGCGTGTCGCAGTTACGCCTGGCCGACCGCTGTGACCGCATCGTCCGGTCCCGCGCGTTCGACATCGTCATCGTGGTCCTGATCGGCGCCAACGCGATCGTGCTGGGCCTCGAGACCTACCCGCACCTCGGGATGGCCGGCCCGCCACTGCACGTGCTGGAGTGGTTCTTCCGGGCCGTCTTCGTCACCGAGATCGTCATCCGGATCCTCGCACACGGGCGCCGGCCGCAGGACTTCTTCCGGCACGGCTGGAACGTCTTCGACTTCGTGGTCATCGCCGCCGCGTTCATCCCCGGCCTGCACGGCGACTCGCCGATCCTGCGCCTCGTACGCATCGCGCGCGTGTTGCGGTTGGTGCGCTTCTCCCCCGGCCTTCGCACGATCGTGGCGGCGCTGCTGCGCAGCCTCCCGGGAGTGGCTGGCTTCCTGGCGCTGGCCCTGGTCACCCTCTACGTGTATGGCATGGCCGGCTGGCTCATCTTCGCCGAGCACGCCCCCGACGAGTACGGCACGATCGGGCGGGCTGTGCTCACCCTTTTCGTCCTGCTGTCGCTGGAAAACCTGCCCGACCTCATCGAGCAGGGTATGGCGCTGTCCCCCTGGACACTCGTCTACTACGTGAGCTACGTGCTCATCACCGTCAACCTGCTGCTCAACATCCTCATCGCGGTCATCGTCAACTCGATGGAGGAGGCCCGGCGGTTGGAGATGACCGAGCGGATGGCGGCCGACGAGGACGGCGACGGCGTGCCGGACGAAATCGACCGTATTGCCATCAGCCAGCGCCTGGACGACCTGCGTGAGGTCATCGCCGAACTTGAGCGGGAGCTGCGCATCGAACGCGATGAACCGGCGCCGCGCGGACCGGCACGCGAGCCCGAGGCGGCGAAAACACCGTTGCCGCGCAGCCCTTGACCTCCCTACCGTGGAGCGGCCGGAAGGGGGCGAAAACACCATGGGATACGAACTGCTGGCGGGCACCAAGGCACCGGTGCGGGTCTGGACCGACCCGTATGGCATCGAGCCCGATGCCGCACAGCAGCTCCGCAATATCGGTCAGCTGCCGTGGGTCGAGGGCGTCGCCGTCATGCCCGACGTCCACTTTGGAAAGGGCGCGACCGTCGGCTCCGTCATCGCCATGCGGCAGGCCGTTTCGCCGGCCGCGGTCGGCGTCGACATCGGTTGCGGCATGTCCGCGGTGCGCACCTCGCTGACCGCAGCCGACCTGCCGGACAGCCTGGCCCCGCTGCGCCGCGCGATCGAGGACGCGATCCCGGTCGGCTTCGCCCAGCGCGACCGCGAGGTCGACCCGCGGCGGGTGCGCGGCCTGGAGCAGGCGGGCTGGGACGCGTTCTGGCGCGGGTTCGGCACCCTCCACGATGGAGTGTCCAAGCTGGAGGGCCGAGCGCACAACCAGATGGGCACGCTTGGCGGGGCAACCACTTCATCGAGGTCTGCGTCGAGCAGGGCGGCCCGGACGACGGACAGGTGTGGCTCATGCTGCACTCGGGCTCGCGCAACATCGGCAAGGAGCTCGCCGAGCGGCACATCGCCATCGCCCGCCGCCTGCCGCACAACACCGACCTGCCCGACCGCGACCTGGCCGTCTTCCTGGCCGGCACGCCGGAGATGGAGGCGTACCGGCGCGACCTGTGGTGGGCGCAGGAGTACGCGCGCCGCAACCGGGCCGTCATGATGGCCGTGCTTTGCGACGTCGTACGCCGGATGCTGCCCCAGGTGACCTACGGGGAGCCGATCAGCTGCCACCACAACTACGTGGCCGAGGAGTCCTACGGCGGCGTGGAGGTGCTGGTGACCCGCAAGGGCGCGATCCGGGCCGGCGCCGGCGACCTGGGCATCATCCCGGGCTCGATGGGCACCGGTTCGTACATCGTGCGCGGGCGCGGCAACGCGGACGCGTACTGCTCGGCGTCGCACGGCGCGGGGCGGCGGATGTCGCGGTCCAAGGCGAAGAAGACGTTCAGCACCGAGGACCTGGCGGCACAGACCGCCGGCGTCGAGTGCCGCAAGGACGCTGGCGTGGTCGACGAGATCCCGGGGCGTACAAGGACATCGCGCAGGTCATGGAGCGGCAGGAGGACCTTGTCGAGGTGGTCGCCCATCTCAAGCAGGTCGTCTGTGTCAAGGGTTGACGGCTGGGTCTAGGGCGTGGGCGAGGCGGCGGACCGCCTCGTCCATGAGGTCGGGTGGGGCCGCGGCGTAGGTCAGGCGCAGGTGCGGCGCCGGGGTTCGGCCGCATACCAGGGCCGGCCGGGGAAGACGACGACGCCTTCGGCGGTAGCCGCGGCGGCCAGCGCGACGTCATCGGTGCCGTCCGGCAGGCGAGCCCACAGGTGCAGGCCGCCGCGCGGTACCGCGGACGGGACGAGGTCCGGCAGGTGGCGGCGCAGTGCGGCCAGCAGCGCCTCGCGCCGGGCTCGCAGCGCGGTGCGCAGGGCCCGGCGGTGCCTCGTCCAGGCCGGCGCGGTGACGAAGTCCAGCGTGGCCTGCTGTAGCGGGCCGGCGACGAAGAAGTCGTCGAGCAGCCGGGCCGTGCGCAGCCGGGCGCCGGCCGGACCGCGGGCGCCGAGCGCCGCGACCCGCAGGCCGGGAGCGGCGGACTTGGTCAGCGAGCGGACGTAGACCACGTGCCCGTCGGGGTCGTCGGCGGCCAGCGGTGGCGGCGCATCCCCGTCGATGGTGAGGTCGCGGGCGTAGTCGTCCTCGATCAGGAAGGCGCCGGCGTCCCGTACCGCCTCGGCGACCTCCACTCGCCGCCGAGTCGAAAGCGTCGCTCCAGTCGGGTTGGCGTAGAGCGGCTGGCAGTAGAAGAGCCGCGCGCCGGTGCGGCTGAACGCGGCGGCGAGCTGGTCCGGCAGTACCCCATCGGCGTCGGCTGGCACCGGCACCACTCGCAGCCCGGAAGCCCGCGCCGCGGCCAGCGCCCCCAGGTAGGTCGGCGACTCGACGAGCAGGGTGTCGCCGGGCGCGGCGAGGGCGCGCAGCGCGGAAGAGAGTGCCGCCTGGCCCCCCGGGCAGATCAGCATGTCGTCGGCGCGCAGCCCAGCCCCAATCTCGCGGGCGAACCAGGCGCGCAGGTCCTCGCGCCCCTCGACCGGCCCGCGCTGCCAGGCCGCGGGCTGCCGGGCGGCCCGGGCGAGCGCGGCGCCGAGCCCGGCGACCGGCTGAAGGTCCGCGTCCAGGTAGCCGCCGGTGAGCGGAATCGTCCCGGGCCGCGGTAGCGCGAGTAACGCCTGCATCTCCTCCTCGCCCGGCCGGCCTGCGCCGAGCGCCACGGTCTGCCACGACAGGTCGGGCACGCGGCGCTCCTGTGGCCGGGCGGCCACGTAGGTGCCCTTTCCCGGCCGCGCCTCGACAAGCCCTTGCGCCACCAGCTGCCGTACCGCCTCGGCGACGGTCACCGGCGAGGCCTGGTGCCGGGCGGTCAGCTCGCGCACCGAGGGCAGCCGCTCGCCGGGCTCCGAGACGGCCACGAGGCGGCGCAGATCTTGGATAACACGATCGACCGCGTTACCGTACTCCATGAAAGCTCAGAGTAGCGCTACTGTCGTCGCCACGGTAACGGCCAACCGCGCCAGCGGCCTCGCGCTCGGCGGGCTGGGCGTGCTCGCGTTCAGCCTGTCGCTGCCGTTCACCCGGGTCGCCGTGCAGCAGCTCGACCCGTGGTTCGTCGCCTTCGGCCGGGCCGTCGGTGCGGGCCTGCTGGCCTGGGCGTACCTGCGGCTCACCGGCGCGCCCCGGCCTACGCGGAGCCAGTGGCGGCGGTTGTCGGTCGTCGCACTCGGCGTCGTCGTCGGCTTCCCGCTCTTCACCTCGCTCGCCCTGACCACGCAGACGTCCGCGCACGGCGCGGTCGTCATCACCGTGCTGCCCGCGATGACCGCCGTGTTCGCGGTGCTGCGGGCCGGCGAGCGCCCGCCGCCGCTGTTCTGGGCGGCCAGCGCCGGTGGGCTGCTGGCGGTACTCGCGTTCCTGGTCGCAAGCGGCGCGGTGCGGGGCGCGCTGACCGCCGCCGACCTGTTCCTGCTCGTCGCGGTCGTCCTCTGTGGACTCGGATACGCCGAGGGTGGCGCGCTGGCCCGGGAGCTGGGCGGCGCCCGTACGATCTGCTGGGCGTTGCTGCTCTCGCTGCCGGTCACCGTGTTCGTCACGCTCGGCGCCGCCTGGGCCCACCCGCCGCGCGCCGATCTCAACGCCTGGGCCGCGTTCGGCTACCTCACCGCGGTCTCCATGTTCCTTGGCTTCTTCGCCTGGTACGCGGGCCTGGCCCGGGCGGTATCGCCCGGGTCGGCCAGATCCAGCTCACCCAGCCGGTGCTCACCCTGCTCTGGTCCGCGCTGCTGCTCGGCGAGAGCGTCACCCCCGCCTCGGTGGGCGCCGCGCTCGTCGTGCTCGCCTTCGTCGTGCTGACCCAGCGCAGCCGCGCCGGGTACGGTGTCCGGCGTGGATGACTCCCCCACCCGCCGGCCGGCCGCGCTGGCCGGCATCCTCGCCGACGCCGAGGCGCGCGAGTTCGTGATGTCCTGCGAGGCGCGCACCGGCTCGCTGCTGGCCACGCTCGCCGCGTCCAAGCCCGGCGGGCGGCTGCTGGAGCTGGGCACCGGCACCGGTGCGGGCGCCGCCTGGCTGCTCGACGGCGCCGAGGCCGGTGCGCGGCTGACCACTGTGGAGGTCGACCCGGACGTGCAGGCGGTGGCGGTCAAGCACCTCGGCCTCGACCCACGGGTCACATTCGTCACCGCGGACGCCGACGAGTGGCTGTCCACGTACGACGGTGAGCCCTTCGACCTCGCGTTCGTGGACTGTATCCCGGGCAAGTTTCACCGGATGGACGAGGTCGTCGCGCTGCTCAAGCCCGGCGGCCTGTACATCGGCGACGACCTGCTGCCGCACCCGGGCTGGCCGGCTGAGCACCACGACCGGGTGGACGCCTTCGTCGCCGGCCTGCCGCTGGTGCCCGGGCTGCGCACCACGACGCTGGCCTGGGCCTCCGGCCTGGTCATCGGCGTTAAGTCGTAACCCGCCCGCTAGATAGACGCTAGGACCTCGGCGAGCGAGTGCCGGCCGGCGGCGGCCAGAGCCGGGTTCGTGTACCTGTAGGTGCGCACCGCGCCGAGCCCGGCCCGCAGCGCCCAGCCGCGACCCCGCCGCCAGGTCGCGTCGTCGACGCCCACGACCGTGCGGAAGACGTCCCGGGTCCGGGCGCTCAGCAGCGCCCAGGCGGGCAGCAGGTCGGTGGCCGGGTCACCGGTGCCGACCAGGCCGAAGTCGATGACCGCGGCGAGGCGGCCCTGCCGGGCGACGAGGTTCGCCGGCATCAGGTCGCCGTGCAGCCAGACCGGCGGTCCCGCCCAGGGCGGCGCGGCGAGGGCGTCCTCCCAGATCGCGGTCGCCCGCTCGGGGTCGACGATACCGACGGCGGCCAGGCGTTTGATGGACTCGTTCACCTCGACGTCGCCGGGCGCGACAGGCACGGCGCGGGGCGAGCGCGGGGCGCCGGCGGTGTTGATCCGCTGTAGCGCCGCGACGAACCGGCCCAGCCGCACCGCGACGTCGCGCAGGTCCAGGTCGGGCCGGTTGGCGAGGGTCTCCCCGTGGAGCCAGCGGTACACCGACCACGGGTACGGAAACTCGGCGTCCGGCACGCCCGCGCCCAGCGGTACCGGCACGTCCAGCGGCAGGCGCGGCGCCAGCCGGGGCAGCCACTCCCGTTCCCTGGCCATCATGGGCGCGGCCCGGGGCAGGGCGGGCAGGCGCACCACGAGCTCGTCGCCGAGCCGATAGATCAGGTGGTCGGTGCCGACGGTGGGGATCTCGTGCACGGGCAGGTCCGCCCACTGCGGAAACTGCCGCGCGACCAGTCTGCTGACTAGGTCAACCTGGCTCGCGCTCACGGCCCGAAGGTTACCGAGCGGCCGGAACGCCTATGCGCGGGGCCGTACCAATTTCGCGTTTCGCGCAGGCCAGGCCACGCCCGCGCGGGCCAACTACCGCAGCCGTAGCGCGAGCATCAACCGGCGCTGGGCAGGGTCTTGTCGACCTCGGCCGCGCCGGCGACCTCGTAGACGGCGGTGACGGCGTCGCGCGGGACCGACCCGTACACGTGCGGAAACAGGCCGCGGCCGTCGCCGGCCGCCTCCCAGCGGACGCTCTCCCCAGCGCGTCCGCGTCGATGGCGGCGATCACCAGCGCGGGCTCGGCCGGAAACACCAGCAGCGCGGTGGGGCCTACCTGCTCGCGCGAGGAGCAGTGGATGAACCCGGACTCGTGGTCGAACGCCGACCCGTCGAAGCGCCCAGCGGCCTCGAACTCGGCCCACTCGGCCGGCAGCAAGATCTTGTAGATCAACACGGGTCCCAGGGTGCCACGGCCGACCGCTTGAACGCGCCGCCGGGTGCCGAGGTTGTCCTGCCTCGGGGTCAGGTTGGCGACCGGAAAGGGGGCGCGCCCCGGTAACCCGGCACGGAACGCAGCGACGTTTATACGTGTGTCCATCGCCGCGCGCAGGCAAATCGCCGTAAGTTCCATCCCGACCGGAGTTGTTCCATGACCCAAGCCATGACCGGGCCGCCCGATCGGGCGCCACCGCCCGATCGCCCGTGGTGGAGCAGATGACCAACGACTTCGACTCATTCTTCAGAGGTCGCGCCCCCGCGCTGCTGCGCACGGCGTACCTGATGACCGGCGACAAGCACCTGGCCGAAGACCTCGTCCAGGACGCGTTGGCCCGTACCTTCCGGGCCTGGCGGCGGCTGTCCGACGGCGGCAACCCGGAGGCGTACGCCCGCCGCGTGATGTACCACCTCCAGGTGAGCACGTGGCGACGGCGCCGCGTGGTCGAGACCATGCCGGGTGAGCTGCCCGAGCGCCGCGACCACGCCGACCACGCGCACAACGCGGTCGAGCGGCTGGCGTTGCGCCGGGCGCTCCAGGCCCTGCCGGCCCGCCAGCGGGCCGTCGTCATCCTGCGGTACTTCGAGGACTACAGCGAGGCGGAGACCGCCGACATCCTCAACTGCCGCGTGGGCACGGTGAAGAGCCACACCGCCCGCGCCCTCAGCAAGCTCCGTGAACTGATGCCCGAGATCGAACTGTCCGAAGGGGTGACCCGATGAACGACCTGAACCAGCGACTCGCCACCCTGGCGGACGAGATGACCGACACCGACTACACCACGCTGCGGCAGCGGGTGGACACCACCGCGCGCCGCCTCGGGTACCGCCGTGCCGCCGTCACCTCGGTCGCGGCCCTGGCCCTGGCTGGAGCGGCCGCGATCGGCGGCGTCCAGATGCTGCCGCAGGCCAACGAGACGCCGCAGCCCGGCGAGTCGGCCTCGGTGGTCGCACCACCCACGCCGTCGCCGTCCACCCCGCCCGCCCCGCCGGTCGTGTCGCCGCCGGCAAACCCGACCTCGTCGCCGCCCGCGTCTTCGGCAACGCCGCCGGACCACGTCCCGGGCCGCCTCGTGTACCTGCGGGTCGGCGGCGAGATCGAGATGGTCACGGTGACCAACGGGGTCACCAAGACCACCAGCTTCGGCGGCTGGTGGCGGGGCGACCAGGCCATAACCGTCTCACCCGACGGGACCATGGTCGCGCTGGTCCAAGCGATGGACAACCGCAGCGAGTACCCCGGCGACCTGCTCATCGTCCGACCCGGCGGCTCCCGCAAGCTCGTGGCCCAGAGCGTCATGTGGGGCGGCGGAGTCGCGCCGGTCTGGACGCCGGACTCCAAGCACCTGCTGGTCGGCATCACCGAGCTACAAGGCGACACCGCCGTCGGCGAGAAGTACGGCTACGTCGACGCCGCCACCGGCACGTTCACCGAGACCGACCTCGACCAGTTCCCGGAGTACCTCACCTGGTCCGCCAACGGCTCGTTCCGCGCCCACGCCGAGGGCAGCAGCACGATCGTGGTGGAGCGGGCGAACGGCACGGTGCTCCGGCGGTTCAGCCTGACCCCGCAGCCGGAGTGCGCAACCCGCGAGTGCCCGTTCGCGGTGCAGGCGGTCTCCGACGACGGCCGGTACATCGCCACCGCGATCGGCAACACCGACCCCACCCGGGTCACCGGTGCCCAGATCGTCCTGGACACCACGAACGGCCGGCGGGTTCCGATCCCCGCCAGCGTGAAGGGAATCACCGAGATCTTCTTCCGCTCGGACAACAGCCTTGTCGTGCAGACCAAGGACAAGCTCCACCTGGTCAACCGCAGCGGCAAGATCACCGCGACGATCGACCGCCCGGACCCGACCAACGAGGCCGACCTCGGCCGGTACACCGACCGCTGACCCATCGACCAGAGCGGTGCCGGACACGTTCCGGCGCCGCTCGTCGCTGTCCCGAAATTCGATTGCGCCGCCGGCGGGCGGCAGGCCACCGTCAACCGGTGTTCGATTCGCCGTCTCAGCCCGTCTCGTATGTGCGCGACCTCCTCGACGGATTCGGTCCGCCGTGGTTCCTCTGTGGAGGGTGGGCCGCCGACTCATGGCTCGGTCGGCAGAGCCGCGACCACGCCGACGTCGACATCGGCGTCTTCCACGACGACCAGAAGGCCATCTTCGAACACTTCGAGGGGTGGGCGCTCATCGCTCACGATCCCAACGTCCCCGACGACACAAAAGAGCCATGGAACGGTCGGCGCCTCGACCCGCCCGCGCACATCCACGTCACCACGCGCACCAGCAACCTGTCGACCCTGCCGGACGCGACCCACTCGGCGTACGAGTTCGAGTTTCTGCTCGCCGAGGGTTCCGGTGACTGGATCCTCAGGCAGACGCCGTACCTCGCCGTACCGCGAGACCGCGCGATCCGCCCCTCACCTTGGGGCCTGCCGACGGCCACCCCGCCGGTGATCCTCTACTTCAAGGCCGTGTCGGACGACCCGATCCGCCGCCAGGACGAGCAGGACTTCCACACCCTCCTCCCGATCCTCGACCAGGAAGAGCGCGACTGGCTGCGGGAGTCGCTCGCCACAGCCCACCCCCACCACCCCTGGCTCCGTCACCTCCCGACCTGACCTCAACCAGACGCTTTATTGGAGCGTTCGTCGCATTATTGCTACGATCGCTCCATGTCCAGGGGTTCTGCGCTGGCCGTACTGAGTCCAGTGGCAAGCGAGCAGTGGGGCATGGTTACCGCCGGACAGGCCAGGCGACTCGGCGTTTCACGCCAGGACCTGAACCGGCTGATCGACGACGGAACGCTTGCCGTCGCCGATCAGGCCGCTCGTGTCTACCGGCTCACGGGCGTCCCCGAAAACCCCGACCTCGACCCGCTGCGCGCGGCGTGGCTACAGCTCGGCGGTGCCAGCTTCTGGCACGAACGCATCGCCGCCCCGGACGTCGTCATCAGCCACCGCAGCGCGGCTCATCTACGCGGGCTCGGCGACCTGATTCCGCGTGAGCACGAGTTCTACGCCACCACCCGGCTGCGCCCGCGACGGAAGGACATCAAGCTGCGCGTGCGTTCGCGCATCGCCCCAGAAAGCCGGGAGGTCTGGGATGGGCTGCCCGTCAGCACGGTGCCGGCGATCATTGCGGACCTCCTTAGCGATCGCGAAGACGAGTCCGCCGTGGCTCAAGTCGTACGGGATGGGCTCGAACGAGGGCTCCTGCGAAGAGAGGCAGTCCAAGCGGTCATCGAGCCACACACGGCCGCTTACGGTCACTCGGACCCAATCGAGTTTCTCCGGGTGCTTGTCGGTGAGGCGGCTCAGGCATGACCGAGGCCAAGTTCCGGTACGACACGCCTTCTGCGTTCAGAACGGCGCTCAAGGACCGCTTCGCGCAGATCGCTCGTACGGACCGGCGCTACTCAGTCGGTGAACTCCAGCGCCAGTTCTCCTACGACCGTGCCCTCGCGCGACTGTTCAGCTCCGCCGAGGCGGACCGGTGGGTACTCAAGGGCGCGGGAGCGCTCTTGGCTCGCCTTGCCACCGCCCGGCACAGCAAGGACGTCGATGTGTTCTTCAGCGCGACGAACGCCGATGTCGATGACGCCCTTTCCGCGCTGCTGGTCGCGCTACGGGTTGACCTGGGCGATCACTTCGATTTCGACGTCACACGAGTCGCGCCGCTCCAAGAGGAGGCCAAGGGCGCTCGCGTCCATGTCAACGGACGGCTCGGCCCGACGCCGTTCGCAACGTTCCACATTGATGTCGTCGTGGGCACGGCCATGACAGGCTCGCCGGACATCGTTGCGCCACTGACGCCATTGGAGATCGAAGGACTCGTCCGGCCCCGGTACCGTGTCTTCCCGGTCGCCGATCACCTCGCGGACAAGCTCTGCGCCATCGTCGGCAGCTATGCCCGGAGCGGACAGCCCGCCAGCAGCAGTCGGGTCAAGGATCTCGTCGACATCGCGATCATCGCCACCACGCAGACCGTCGACTCCACGGCACTGCGCGTCGCTGTCGTCACCAATGCAGCGCTACGTGCGCTTGAGCTTCCCGACCGATTCCTCGTGCCCGACCCGGTTGGCTGGGCCACACGCTATCCGCGCGTCGCGGCGGAGGCGCCCGGTCCTGTCGCGGACTACGACACAGCTGTGAACCTCGCCGAGAAGATCTTCGATCCAGTGCTAACAGCAACCGCGACAGGTGTGTGGGACCCCTCCTTGCAGGCATGGATCCCACGGTGACCTCGCCGTGTGCCGAGGACACCTGGGTCACTGTGATGACGCCGCGGAAGACGGCGAGGATGTCAGCAGACTGGCCAGCTTTTCCGGGTTTCGCACCGCGTCCAGCGCCACGATACGGCCACCGTCCACTGTGAACGCCACCACCGTCAGCACCCCGCCGGTGTCCCGCGCGACGATGCCCGGCGCGCCGTTCACCGTCACTACTTCGACCTCGCCCGGCCAGGTCCGGGTGAAGCCGATCAGCGCGCGGGCCACCGCCACCGCGCCGTGCGCCACTGGCAGTACCGCCGACACCTTGCCGCCGCCGTCGCCGTGCCAGACCACGTCAGGGTCGAGGAGCCGCACGAGCCCGTCCAGGTCGCCGCGCGCGCAGGCGGCAAGGAATGCGTCCACCAGGCGCCGCTGCTCCTGGTACGTGGGTGGGAAGCGCGGCCGGCCCTCCGCCACGTGCCGGCGGGCCCGGGCGGCGAGCTGGCGCACGGCGGCCGGTGTGCGCCCCACCACACCGGCCACCTCCACGAACGTGAGCCCGAACACGTCGTGCAGCAGGAACGCCGTGCGCTCGGCGGGCGAGAGGCGTTCGAGCACCACGAGCAGTGCCATGCTGACCGACTCGTCGAGCGTGACCCGGTCGGCCGGGTCGAGCGCCTCCTCCACCAGCGGCTCGGGCAGCCACGGACCCACGTACCGCTCGCGCCGCGCCCGCGCGCTCCCCAGCGCGTCGAGCGCCAGCCGGCTCACGGTGGTGGTGAGCCACGCGCCGAGGTCGCGGATCCGCTCCGGCTCCGCTACACCGCGCAGGCGCAGCCACGCCTCCTGTACGCAGTCCTCCGCCTCGACGAGCGAGCCCAGGGTCGCGTAGGCCACCCGAAGCAGCCGTGGCCGGTGCACCTCGAACGCGAGCGCGAGCTCCTGCTCATCGCTCATGGCCGCCCCGCCAGCCACGCCCCGAACGGCGTAACCCCCTGAACATCGGGTCGCTCCGCCGCCAGTACCCCTCTCGCAAAGCCCGACCCAGACGGCCCGGAAGCGGCATGGGGAGCAGCAGCGCGCGGTGGCCGGTGATCCTTTTCCAGGTGGTCGCGAGCTGGCGTGCGTCCGCGACCTCCGGGCCCGCGACCTCGACGCGCCCCTGGCGCGGCGCCCCTCCGCGACGTCGGCGACGGCCCGCGCCGCGTCGGCCACCGCGACCGTCCGCAGCCGCGCCCGCGGTACCGGCAGCAGGCGCCACCGCCCGGCCGGCGCGAGCGTCGCGGCGACGAGTTCGTGGAACTGGGTGATGCGCACCGTCGTCCACGGCACCGGGCCGTCCGCGACGACGCCTTCCTGCTCGGCCTTGACCCGGAAGTAGCTCAGCGGGACCCGGTCACACCCCACGATCGACACGCACACGTGGTGGGCCACCCCTGCGGCGGCCTCGGCCGCGAGCAGTCGCCGCGAACCTTCGACGAGTACCGCAGCCGCGTTCTTGTTGGAGTTTGTGGCATCCACCACTACGGCGCAGCCGGTCAGCGCGGCCTCGAGCCCTTCGCCAGTGGTGAGGTCGACGGGGTGGTCGGGTGACTTGCGGCTCAGGACGCGTACCTCGTGCCCGCGCGAACGCAGCTCGTCGACGACGTGCCGCCCGAGCGTGCCGGTGCCTCCGGTGACAGCGATTCTCATGCCCTTGGGACGGTGTAGCGGGTGTGGAGTGTGACATCCGCGTCCGTCCGCCGGCGCGGCGGCTGTTGACGCGCCGCGCTTGCGTGGGGCCGGGCTCGCGCGTCCTCACTTTTGTCGGCGCTGGCCTCTCGCGCATCCTCTTTCGGCGCGGGAGCAGGGTGGCCCTTTTCGTGCGGTGGCGTGGCGGCCTAGAGTTGGGCTGGCGTTGACCGGGCGTGGGTGTGCGTCCGGGCGGGAGGCGCAACCCGCCCGGAGTTGCCTGCCACCTGCCGTCCGGGCGGCGCCGCTGCATTGCACCGGACCGGTCACCTCGCGCCGTCCACCGCTCTTACCAGGAGAGGGACATGGCCCGACCGATCACGCTGTTCACCGGCCAGTGGGCCGACCTGCCATTCGAGGAAATGTGCCGGCTGGCCTCCGAGTGGGGCTACGACGGACTGGAGATCGCCTGCTGGGGCGACCACTTCGAGGTCGACAAGGCAGTCAACGAGGACGGATACGTCGAGCGCAAGCGGGAGACGCTCGCCAAGTACAACCTCGAGGTCTTCGCGATCTCCAACCACCTCGTCGGCCAGGCGGTCTGCGACCACCCCATCGACGAGCGCCACCAGGGCATCCTGCCGGCCCGCATCTGGGGCGACGGTGAGCCCGAAGGTGTCCGCCAGCGGGCGGCCGAGGAGATCAAGGACACGGCTCGGGCGGCCGCGAAGCTCGGAGTCAGTACTGTCGTTGGGTTCACCGGCTCGTCGATCTGGCACACGCTGGCCATGTTCCCGCCGGTGCCGCCGTCGATGATCGAAAAGGGATACGAAGACTTCGCCAACCGCTTCAACCCCATCCTCGACGTCTTCGACGAGGTGGGCGTCCGCTTCGCGCACGAGGTGCACCCCAGCGAGATCGCGTACGACTACTGGACCACCAAGCGCACGCTCGAGGCGATCGGCAACCGCCCCGCCTTCGGGCTCAACTGGGACCCGTCGCACTTCGTGTGGCAGGAGCTCGATCCGGTCAACTTCATCCTCGACTTCGCCGACCGGATCTACCACGTCGACTGCAAGGACGCGAAGGTCCGTACCGGCGACGGCCGCCGCGGCCGCCTCGCCTCCCACCTGCCCTGGGCCGACCTCCGCCGCGGCTGGGACTTCGTCTCCACGGGCCACGGTGACGTGCCGTGGGAGGACTGCTTCAGGGCGCTCAACGCGATCGGGTACGAAGGCCCGATCTCCGTCGAGTGGGAAGACGCCGGCATGGACCGCCTCATCGGCGCGCCCGAGGCGCTGCAGTTCGTGCGGCGGCTGGCATTCGACGCGCCGGAGGCGGCGTTCGACGCGGCCTTCGCAAGCAAGGACTGACGCGGCGTTCTTTGTTGGGCAGCTCGGCGCTTGTGCGGCGGGCTGAGGTTTCGGTGGCCGGCGGGCCGCCGCGGAGCGCTGGCCGGGCCTTGGCCTGGTCGGTATCGGCTTCGTGGCGGCCTACCGCCGCCTTGGGCGGCATGTCCGCTGCGGCCGGTGGCGGCCAGAGGCCGAGCTTCGCGGCCACCTCCGGGCTGCGCGGAGCCCAGGGCCAAGGCTTCGTGCGGCCCCGCCGGCCTGGCGGAGCGCGGGCAGGCCTCGTGGCGGGCCTGCGGGCCGGCGCTTCACGACGGCCTGCTGGATGGCTTGCCGGCTCGGCGCAAAGCGCACACCCGAGACAAGGAACGGGGCCTAGCCGATCGACGGCCAGGCCCCATTGCTGTCACGGGTGTCAAATGGTGGTGTTGTTACGGTGCCCGCTACTGGACCCGGTTGACGTGGTCGACGCAGCCAGCGCGTCGTCCATGCCGCCGGTGAGCTTCTCGCCGACCCGGGTGTGGGCCAGGCGGTCCTTGCCCTCCGCGTAGAGGCGGTTGGCCTGCGCCTGCGCGACGCCGGCCGCCTCCTGCACCGTCGGGTGGTCCCACACCTTGCGGGCGTTACGGACCAGCTCCTCGTACCTCTCTCGGCCGGCGCGGGCACCCAGGACGAAGCCCGCAGCCAACCCGCCGATGAACCACAGCTTTCCGCGCATTAGCGGCTCCTTCCCAGTGGTCTTGTACACCGGTACCTACCCATCCTGCCTCGCACTCATGCACTCTTGGGCGCGGAGCGGCAGAATGTCCTGAATTGGGCCTGGCGTGTCCTGGATAACCCTGTAGCCCGAGGCCCCCACCGTCCTGTAGTCTTGTCCCGTCGCGCGGCACCGGAGCGATCCGGGCAAGCTCGATCCCCATAGCTCAATTGGCAGAGCAGCCGGCTGTTAACCGGCAGGTTTTTGGTTCGAGTCCAAATGGGGAGCTCTCACTTGCTCTGTGGCCGTTCGTCCGGTTCGGTACCTGTGGATCCCGGCCCCCTCTTGTCACGCGGCGGGTCAGTGGCCGCTGGCACCGGCTGCGGGATACGATCCCGGCGCCAGCAGGGGCGGTAGCTCAGCAGGTTAGAGCAGGGGACTCATAATCCCTCGGTCGCGGGTTCGAGTCCCGCCCGCCCCACAACCAGGGAAAACAGTCCAAGATCCGGCATTCGCAGGTCTGCACAACGCTCGCACAGTGAGGTACTGTCCGACTTCATGGAGGCCGTGACCACCACCTCACTCGATCAACTGAACGATCTCCGGACGCTGCTGCCTGATTGGCGGAGGCACCTCAAGGCCAAGAACCGGGCGGACCAGACCATCGCCTCGTACCTGCGGTGCGGGCAAAACCTCGCCGACTTCCTCGTCGCGCAGGGCATGCCCACCGACATCAACCAGATCACCCGCGAGCACATCGAGGCGTTCCTGGCGGACATGGTCGACCGGCTCAGCGCGGCCACCACGGCGAAGCACTACCGGTCGCTCCAGCAGTTCTGGAAATGGCTTCTCGACGACGGCGAGATCACGCGCTCGCCGATGGAGCGCATGTCGCCGCCGGCCGTGCCCGAGCAGCCCGTACCCGTCTTCACCGAGGACGAGCTGGGCCGGCTGCTCGCCGCCGCGAAAGGCACCGACTTCGAGCACCGGCGCGACACGGCGATCCTGCGCGTGCTGATCGAGGCTGGGCCGCGGCTCGGCGAGGTGTCCATGCCAAAGGTCGAGGACGTCGACTTCGACCAGGACGTGATCCGGGTGATGGGCAAGGGCCGCCGGGCCCGCGCGGTCCCGTTCGGTGCCAAGACGGCTGATGCGCTGCGCCGGTATCTGCGCGCGCGGGCCAAGCACCCCAAGGCCTTGGAGACAGACGCGCTGTGGCTCGGTCGGCGCGGCGCCATGACGCCCAGCGGCCTCGCGCAGATGCTGGAGCGCCGCGGCCAGGAGGCTGGCGTGGCCGACGTGCACCCGCACCGCTTCCGCCACTCGTTCGCGAACGACTGGCTGCTCTCCGGCGGCCAGGAGACCGACCTCATGCGGCTCGCCGGCTGGAAGAGCCGGCAGATGGTCGGCCGGTACGCGGCCTCGGCTGCTGACGAGCGCGCTCGCGCAGCACACAAGCGCGCGGCTCGCGGCGACCGGCTGTAGCGACTCGCACAGTGCAGCCATGGCGGTCCGATGTGACGCAGATAACACATCCACGTACGCCATCATTTCGACGTACGTAAATTTGCGCTGCTCACGGAACCAGTTCAGCCCCTTGTAGAGCAATTCGGTGGTTGATTCTCGGCGAACGTATGCGAATGCCGGCGAACACAGGCGATTTTTTGCGAAGTCGCTACGGCGGTCGCACAACGCTCGCGGTCAGCGTCCTGGATAAACCAAGCGACACAAGGCATTCTCAGCTTTGTGCCGCTTGGCACTACACGGATGTAGTTTCCCCGGCCGAGTTGCGACCTCGGACGGTTCAGAGAGAAGGCGTTGCGACCGCCAGCTCTCTCACGCGACTTTACGCTGTGCTGCCGCACGCGCGACGGACGCCGGGGCTGAACCGAAAGGTCCGCCCGCCATGGCCGCAGAGTCCGCCACCGACCGTGCGCTGATCGCCCGCCTCGCCGCCCACACCAAGTGGGCAGGCACCGAGGACCGCACCGCCGCCACCGCCGCCGCCCGCGCCGCGTTCGTCGACCACTTCGAACGCGAGGTCGACCCCGACGGCGTACTCGACCCAGCCGAGCGCGCCGCCCGCGCCGCATCGGCCAAGAAAGCGTTCTACACGCGGATGGCGCTCCGCAGCGCTCAGGTCCGCCGTGCCCGGCGAAAGGCCCGCAACGTCAACACGACGTCGCCAGCCACCGCCTGACACCAGATACGGCGATGCCCCGGGCTTCCGCCACCCGGGGCATCGCGTGAAGTCCTGAGAGGACCCCGACCCGATGCCCACCGTACAACACCAGCAGACCACCACGCGGGCCACCAAGCAGGCACCAAACCGGCGGTGCGCCTGCCCGCGGCAGTACGACTGGTGGCTCTGCACCGTCGCCCGCAACATCGACTGGGACACCGACGACAAGGGCCGCACCATCGCCGACCCAATCCGGAACGACGACAACGACCTCTGCGACCTCAGCCTCGTCCTCGCCGCGACCGGCTCCGACGTGTGGCGCGGAGGCAAACGCTGATGCCGGTTTCCTTGCGCTGCAACGAATGCGGCACCCCGTACGACCCATGGATGGTGCCCGGCAAGAACGTCCCAAGCCTGCACTGCACGATGGCGTGTCTCGAAGCGTGGCAGCTGCGCAACGGCCACCTCGGACACAGTGCCGAGACCCGCCCCGAGCTGGACGCGTCCAACCCGGCCGTCGCGACCGAATGGCTCCGCATCGGCATCGGCGCCGGGCTGCTCGCCGGCATGTTCGCCCGCGGCCCCGACATCGTCCACACCCCGCGAGAGGGCGAAGACGGATACGTGCCGCTCGTTGACCAGGACGACGGCAACGACGGTCCCGCCCAGGTACGCCCAATCCGGCCCGATGGCATCGCCGCGCGGGTGCAGCACTCCCACAACGTGTACCGGCTCGTGAAGCGCGGCGACGACTACGTCAAGGTGCCCGCGCTGTTCCCCACCGCCGCCGCGCGGATGGTCGCCGCCGCACCGGACATGGCACCCAACCTCCGCCGGCTCCGCGGCGTCATCCACACCCCGATCTTTCGCCCTGACGGCAGCATCCTCGCCACACCCGGCTACGACCCCCCGACCAAGCTCCTGCACCTACCCGAAGCCGGCCTCACCGTGCCCGAGGTGCCCGATCAGCCAACCCGGGCGCACCTCGCAGCCGCCATCGACCTGCTCGACACCATGACGGCCGGCTTCCGATGGGTCACCGACCACGACCGCGCCAACTACTACGGCCTCCTCCTCACACCGCTCCTACGCGGCCTGGTGCCACCCCCGTACAAGCTCGGCGCCATCGGCGCACCCATGCCCGGCTCCGGCAAGACCAAGCTCGCCACTATCCTCCGACTCATCCACGGCGGCGTGTTCCGCGCCGAGATGCCCGAGGACGACGCCGAGCTGCGCAAGCAAGTCACCTCAATCCTCGCGGTCACCACTGGTCCGATCGTCCACATCGACAACGTCTCCGGCGTGCTGCGCTCCTCCACCCTCTCCGGCCTGCTGACCTCGGACCGGTGGGACGACCGACCCCTTGGCACCACCGACATGATCAGCCGCGACAACGACCGCCTGTGGGTCATCACCGGCAACAACCTCAGCCTCGGCGGCGACCTCGTACGCCGCACCCTCTGGGTCACCATCGACCCCGGCGTACCCAACCCGCACCTCCGAACCGACTTCGCCATCACCGACCTTGAGGAATGGGTACGCGTCCTGCGTGGCCCGCTCCTCCACGCGCTGCTCACCCTCATCCGTAGCTGGGTCGTCGCCGGCCGGCCCGGCAAGCCACGCGGCGGCGACTCCTACGCCCGCTGGATCAGCGCCGTCGACGGCATCCTCAGCCACGCCGGCGTACCCGGCACCTTCGACCACGCCGAGTCAGCCCGGCAGCAGGTAGGCACCGACGATGACGAATGGGCCGACTTCCTCACCGCAGTACACCAAGCGTTCGGCGATCGCGTGTGGACCGTCAAGGACCTGCTCGCCGACATCGACACCGGCGACCTGCTCCGCCCCGGTGGCATTCCGCTCGACGCGCTGCCCGCCGAGCTCGCGGAGAAGGCGGGCCGGCCTCACGTCGGGGTTGCGGGGATCGGGCGCTCGCTCGGCATGTGGCTGAAGAACCGTGACGGCCGATGGGCCGGGACGCTTACCGTTCGCGGCCTTGGTAAGGACCGCCGTGAGGCGAGGCAGTACCGAATCGAAAGTGCCGGGACTGCCGGGACTGCCGGGACCTTCCCGACCCCAAGGAGTTTGAGTCCGATGGACAAATCGGATCACAACGCCACAGGTGCCAATGTGCCAGTTGGCGGAGAAGTCCCGGCAGTCCCGGCAGTCCCGGCAGTCAGCCACCACCACGACCCAACCGCACCCCAATGGAGCCACCAACCATGACTCCTTACACCCCACCAGCCGACGTCCTGCCCCGCCTCACCGCCGTAATCGCCGACGCGCTCGCCGACCTCCTCGACGACGCCGACCTCACCGCAGCCAGCAACGCCCTCGATCAAGGCGACCTCGACCTACACCGCGACATCGACAACTGGATCCACATCCGCATCGGCGGCAAAGCAGGCGTCTTGATCCGCGCACACGTCCTACCACCGGACCCAACCACCGAGAAGCTGGCCAAAACAGGGAGACCCGTGCACGAGAACCTCGATGCGTCGTGACAGCGTTACGCGTAACGCGTCACGGCCGTGACACCCTGACCAGTCACGCCCCGCCGGCAGGGGTAGGGGGGCCGGTCAGACGCGGGAGCAGCGCAAACGCGACCCCTCGCTTCCGTCGCGCTTCATACCCCCCGCTCCCATGGGAGATGCGGTCACGGTCACGGAACGTTACCTGTCACGAACGAACAGAAATCCGCGACGGAAGCGAAGGGTCGCAGTGGTCGTGCTTCGGTCCGCAGGCCGCCCCCCTGGGGGTGGGGGTGGTGAGCAAGGCGAGCGAGGCGGGCGGGTACGGCTGGTCGCATCGGCGCGAGCGGGAGCGGTTGCTCGGCGAGTTGCGGCGGGCGGGCGAGTTGCCGTGCTCGATCTGCCGGCGCCCGATGACCCTCGACATGGAACTGGACCTGCACCACCTGGAGCCGACGGTGCTCGGTGGCGCGCGTGGTCCTCGGAAGCTGGCGCACGCGCGCTGCAACCGCGGCCAGGGTCGTGCGCTGGCGTTGGGCCGCCGACCTCGTCCACCGCAGCAGCCGCTGCGTTCCAACTACTCCCGGCAGTGGTGAGGAGATCCCCCGATGGTGATGACGACGACCCGGACGTGCGCGCCCAGTGGCGTGAGGTTGGCCGGCTGCTGGTGAGCGCGCTCGCGTGGGCGCTGTACGCGGTGGGCTGGCTGGTGGCGAAGTCGCTGCGTGGGGCCGGCGCGGTGTTGGGGTGGCTGCTGTTCGCCGCCGGGTACGCCGGCGCACGCGCTCTTCGGCCGGCCCTGATCTGGTGCCGGGTGGCGGTTCGGCTGGGCTGGCATGCCGGGCTGAAGCCGGGTCGCCCGGGTGCGGGTCCTCGGCGGGCGGGCGAGTGAGCGGCGACGAGCAGGAGCGGGTTGCCCTACACGAGAGCGGCCACGCGGTCGTCGCGTGGAGGCTGGGCCGCACACCCAAGGGCATCTCGTGCGTGCCTGGCCGCCGCTGGGCCGGTACGGCGCACTTCGGCCTGCCGCAGGTGCGGGGCCGGGAGTGGGATCGGCTCGACCCGTCGCGGCCGTTGACCTGCTGGCCGGCTGCGGTACGCCGCTCCTTCGAGTCGAGGGCGTTGACGGCCGCCGCCGGTGACGCCGCCGAGGCGCTGTTGTGGTGGCCGGCGCAGGGTACGCACGTGCGTACCCCGGAGCCGCTGGCCGCGCGGATAGCGGACACCTTCCCGGTCGGCGAGGCGGAGCGGGTGCGGTTCGCGGCGGCGGCGGTGGACACGGACGGGCTGACCGACGTGGAGCAGCTGCACCGCCTCGCGCTGGCGCTGTACCCCGACGCTGACGGGCCGCGGCAGGCGTGGCTGTCGTGGGTGGACGCGGAGGCGAAGGCGATCGTCGCGGCCGGCGCCGAGCGGGTGGAGCGCCTGGCCGCTGTCGTGCAGGACCGGGGCCGGCTGTCCGGCCGGGCGGTACGCGACATCCTGCGGGGACCGGGCGCAAGCCCCTGATCCCGGATGACCGTCCACCTCACTCCGGCGCTGGCCGCACACCTGGCGGTCGCCTTGCGGCGGCACCTGCGCACGCTGCGCGCGGACGGGGTGCCGCCGCCTGCGGCGCTGGTCGCGCTCGCCGACGCGCTGTTGAGCGGCCAGGAGCGGCCAAAACTTGGCTGCTGGTGCGGATGCGCCGATGCTGGAACCACGGTTGCTCCTGGTGCCGCGGCCACTGTGGACGCGGCGACGGCGGCGGGCCTGCTGGGGATATCGGTTCGGTCTCTGCGCAGGCTCGCCGCCAGCGGCCAGATTCCGCAGGTGCGGATCGGGCGGCGGGTGCGGTACCGCCTCGCCGATCTGGAGCGGTTCCTCGAGGCCCGCAGGGTGAGGAGAGCAGGATGACCAAGCAGTGGGGCCCGGCCGAGCGGGCGCAGTACCTGGCCGACCTCGACGCGCGCGCGATCGGCGCACCGGCGACCGGGACCATGTTCACTGCGGTGACCGAGGCGGAACGGCTGGTCGCCGCGTGCGAGCGCGATTGGGACGAGGCGACCGCGGCGCTCGGCGCCGCCCGGGCGAACGCGGGCCCGGACGCGGATCTGGCCCACAGTCGGCACCTCGCTCCGGCCGACCGGGCGCGGCTGGTCGGGGTGTACCAGGCGGAGGAAACGTGGCGCCTTGCCGGGGAGGCCTACGACCGGGCGCGTGCGCGCCTGAACGCCGAGCTGGCCCGCCTCGACGATTTGGCCCGTCCCGATCTCGGCCTGCCGCCCGGGCCGCAGTGGTGAGGCTTCCGAGGAGATGACCACTGTGGACAGGGCAACGGTGCTGCGCGGACAGGGGCAGGCGTACCGGACGGTGCTCGCGCACCTGGATGGTGACCACGACCAGGCGGCCGAGCAGTTCAACGCCGACCCGCACGGCGCCCTCTACGGGCTGCTGGAGCTGATCCGGGCGTTCGGCGTGAGGACGTGCGGCGACGGGCTGCGCGCTGTCGTGGCGGAATTGGCGCTCGGCATGGACGTCGACGCGATCGCAGAGGAGGTGACCGGTGGCGAAGGAGCGCGTTGAGTTCGACGTCATCGGCAACGACCGCGGCGGTAGCAAGGCATTCCGTGACACCGGCGACTCCGCCGCTAAAGCGGGCAGGCAGGTCGACGACTTCAAGGGCGAGCTCAAGGACCTTGACACCCAGATCGACGCCTCGAAGAAGGAACTCGTCGAGCTCGCGCGTGCGTTCGCGAAGTCGGGCGGCGACGGCGACCTGTGGAAAGACCTGCGCAGGCAGAAGGGCGAGCTGCGCAAGATCCTCGACGTCCGGAAGATCATGGAGGACGCCGGCGGCGATGCGGCGAAGGGTTTCTCCGCTGGGTTCGTTGGGCGGGTGGGGCCGCTCATGGCCCGGGCGCCGCTGTCGCCGCCGCTACTCGCCGCGATCGGCGCAGCAGCGCCGGCTCTCACCGCGACTCTCTCGAC
This sequence comes from Phytohabitans flavus, assembly GCF_011764545.1. Taxonomy (GTDB): domain Bacteria; phylum Actinomycetota; class Actinomycetes; order Mycobacteriales; family Micromonosporaceae; genus Phytohabitans; species Phytohabitans flavus. The sequence continues at coordinate 5,965,762 of NZ_AP022870.1, forward strand.
CGCTATCGGCGTCGGCGCCGCCACAGGCGCGGTCGCGCTCGGTGCGGCGATCTCCACCAGAAACCCTCAAGTCGCGGCCGGCATAGCCGACCTGAAGGCCTACATCGGTTCGCAGCTACAAGCATCTGCGCAGCCCTTTGTCCCGGCCATGCTCCGAGAGATCGGGCGCGTCAAGCTTGAGGTTCAGACCATCCGGCCCGAACTCGACGCGGTGTTCGCCAAGTCCAGCACCTACCTTGAACCGCTGACGGAGGGCGCTGTCGGGTTCGTCCGCAACGCGCTGCCCGGCTTCCGCTCCCTTGTGGACGCAGCCGAGCCACTGGTGGAGATCTTCGGTGAGGAACTGCCCGAGTTGGGTGGAGACTTCGCCAGCCTGATGGAGAGCATCGGCGACAGCGCCGCCCGCAACGAAGACGAGTTCCGGGCCATCCTGGACACCACCGGCCTGATCGTCCAGAACATCGGGTTCGCCATCGACAAGATGGACTATCTCGGGTCCGGTCCGACCCGCGCGTTCCTGGACGGTATTCGCAAGGCGCAGGACGAACTCAGCCAGATCCAACAGGTGAGCGGAACCATCCTCGGCGACGCCCCAGAATCGCTACGAGGATTCCTATATGGAGCCAAGGAGCTAGCCGAGCCGTTCAACCTGGCGGCGGACGCCACCCGCAGCTTCCGCGAGGAAATGGACAAGCTGATCAACGATCAGCTCTCCTTGGAGCAGGCGACGATCGACTGGCAGGCCGCGATCGACGCGACGACCGAGGCCGCCAAGCGCAACGGCTCCACTATGGACGCCAACACCGAGAAGGGCCGCAACAACCGCCAGGCCTTGAAGGATCAGGCTCAGGCCGGCCTGGAGTACGCGCAGGCCATCTATGACGAGAAGGCCGCACTCGGCGACGTGGTTGGCGCGGAGGCGGCGGCCGAAAGGGCCTACCAGCAGTCACGTGCCGCGCTGGTCAAGTCGGCGACGCAGATGCTCGGGTCGAAGGAAAAGGCCGAGGCGTACGTGACCTCGATCCTCGGCATCCCCCCGACCCGGAACACCCGGGCTGACTTCAACGGCGACAACGCCGGTGTGAGTGCGTGGAAGAGGACGCTGTCCGGGATCCCACGCGAGATCTTCACCAGTGCCCGGCTCCGCGCGATCGTCGACGTCGAAGTCCGCCGCGAGCAGGCGACCCAGGCGACGGGGCGGTCCGAGGGCGGCCTGATCACCGGGCCCGGCTCGGGCACCTCGGATGACATCGTGGCCCTCGTCAGCAACGGCGAGTTCGTGGTGCGGGCCGGCGCCGTCCGTGCCCTCGGCGTCGACAAGCTCGAAGCCATCAACCAGGCCGACCGCAACGGCGGGGTGCGACTTCCGGTCAGTGGGGGTTCCGGCGTCTCGGGCGGTTCCGGCGCCGCCAGCATCGACTACGCGCGGCTGGCGAGCCTGATCGGCGACGAATTCCGGAGGTCGTTGGAGGGCGCGCGGCTGCGCCTCGATGACCAGACGGCCCGGATCCTGGACCTGCGTGCGAGGGGCGGCTGACGCCAACCCGACAGCGATCATGCACACCGGGGGCGTACGGTTCGCGGCCATGACCGAGCAGTCGTACACCCCAGGTGACGTCCCGCCCGCCCAGCCTCGCCGCTCGCGGACGCCGCTGGTCCTCCTCGTCGTCGCGGTCGCGGTGCTATCGGCCGGCGGCGGCGCGGGTGGCGCAGTGCTACTGCTCGCCGATGACAACGACGGGTCGACGCCGGCCGCCGCCGCGGCCGGCCCCTCGACATCAGCCCCGGCGCCCGCACCCACTACCGCCCCGGCCCCGGGCCCGTCATCTCCGCCAGCGCCAACGTCGTACCGCTTCGGGCAGAAGGCGTCGGACGACGCCGCCACAGTGGACGCCACCGTCCTCTCCTATAAGCAGCCCGTCGCGACGGGCGTGCCCAAGCCCGACCAGCCCGGTGCGGTGTGGGGCGCCGCGCAGGTTCAGGTGTGTGCTCGCGCCCAGGATGTGGGTGTTAGCAGGTTCCCGTGGAAGCTGGCGTACGCGGACGGTGGTGTGGTCGAGCCGTCCGGCACCGGGTACGAGGGGTTCCCGACGCCGGAGTATCCGTGGGAGGAGCATGCGCTGGCGCCGGGCCGGTGCGCGAAGGGGTGGATCGTCTTTCCCGTGCCGCCGGGGCAGCGGCCGGTGTTCGTCCAGTACCACCCGCAGGACAACCGCCTGCCCGTCGAGTGGCGCGTGGCGTAGCGCAGAGGGTCGCCCGATCGCAGACGGCTGGCCGCCGCCGCTATCCGCAATCCCGCAGGTCATAGACGATATCCGGCCCGCTATCGATAGCACCCCGCCCGGACTATCGATAGCGGGCCTCTCCCTACCGGATCCCGCCGTGGCCGGTCGGCGCGTTCAGGTGGACACCTACCGGCGACCGCTCGATGTGCGGCTCCAGGTGGTCCGGGTGGTGGCCAGCCTCGATGGCGAGCGCACCCGCGATGATCGGCGAGAGGTACCTGGCAACGGTGCGGCGCATCAATGTGCGCCAGTTCTTGGTCATGGCCCGCACCATGCCGGATCCCCGGACGGGATTGCTGACGGTCAATCCCTGGGCGGGTAGGAGTCGCCGCGGCGGTACGGCTGCTCCTACTCCTCTTGGCCGTGTGCACCGTGTGCACGAGCGGTGCGGAAGCCGTGCACACGGCCCTCTACCAGGAGCCAGCTGCAACCGTGTGCACCGTGCACACGTCAGGCCGAGGATCGGCACCCACCGACCCGCGTAACACGTAGCGCGTAGCGGCTGCGGGAGGCCTTCAACCATGCCTGAGGCCCGAAACCGGCCCTCGGGCGGAGGTGCCCGCTACCCGCTACATTCGGCCGTTTCCCGCAGGCCAACCCAGTAGCGGCCTGCGTAGCGTTGCCGCTACGGGTAGCGGTAGCCGCTACCTCCCGCGCTACCCCCGCCCAGCAAGGGTTACCGTGGAGGTTGGCGGCCGCCGGGGTAGAGGCCGGCGCGCCGCCGCCCAGTCCTCTACCTGGGATGGTCCGCATGGAACCGACGCCAGAACTGACCTTTGGCCAACGGCTCAAGGTGTACCGCGAACGCTCCGGCAAGACCCGCGCCGTCCTCGGCGGCCTGGTCGGCAAGAGCGCCGAGTGGGTCAAGGCCGTCGAGACCGGCCGGCTCCTCCCGCCGCGCTTGCCGATGCTCGACCGCCTCGCCCAGGCCCTGCGCGTCGACGTCGCCGACCTCGCAGGCGGCAATCTCAGCCAGATGACCGAGACCCTCACCGGGCCCCGGCACGCCGCCCTCCCCGCGGTCGCCGCCGCCATCAACCGGTACCCGATCGCAGGCACTGAGCCACCGCCCGCGCTCGACCAGCTCGGCGAGCGCCTGGCCGTCGCCTGGCGCGCCAGGCACGGCTCACCGGACCACCGGACCGTCCTCGGCGGCCTCCTGCCCGACCTCATCCGCGACGCCCAACGGGCCGTTCACGGCCACGACGGAGCCGACCGCCGCCGCGCTCAGGCGCTGCTCGCCGACCTCCTCGGTCTCAGCCAAATGTTCATTGCTTACCAGCCCGACGCCGCTCTCCTGTGGAGGGTCACCGACCGGGCCGTGGTCGCCGCTCACGAGTCCGGCGACGTGCGCGCCATCGCCGGCGCAACGTGGTTCGCGATGGAGGCGTACCGGGACGCGGGCGACTGGGACACTGCGACGGCCATCAACCTCGACGCGCTCCAGCTCGTCGAGGCGCGGCTCGCCGAGGGCGGCCACGAGCTGCTCGCACTGTACGGCGCGTTGCAAACCGGCGCGGCGTTCACCGCCGCGCGTGCTGGCGAGGATGGGCGCGCGTGGCGGCACCTCGACCTCGCCGAGCAGGCCGCCCGGCGCTTGCCTGAGGGGTACGCGCAGCCCTGGACGTGGTTTAGCGGCCCGGTCGTGGGGTTCTACGCGGTCAGCCTCGATGTGGAGCTCCAGAAGGGCGGCGAGGCGCTCCGCCACGCGCGGAGGATCCCGCCGGCCTCGATCACGTCGCGGCCGCGACGGGCCCGCCACCTGATCGAGGTGGCCCGCGCGCACAACCTCAAGGCGCAGCACGAGTCCACTGTGGCCACGTTGCGCGAGGCGTACGACACCGCGCCGGAAACCATTCGCTACAACGGGTACGCGCGCCGGATCACGATGGAGCTATTGAGCGGGCCGGCGCCGGTGCGTCGTGACGCTCATGACCTGGCGGTCAAGGTGGGGCTGATCCGGTAGGGGTACAAACTGTACCCATGATCTTGTAACCACTCACCTACGGTCAGCGACGTCGGGCCGGTTGCATGTGTGCACCTCCGCCGCTGCGCCGGCCCGGCCCCCGCACTGGCGCGGCGGCCGTTGGTTGTTGTGGGCCCCCCAACCACGCTTCCAAAGTGGATGGCCGCCGCGCCACCCAACAGCCGGAAGGTGGGAAGGCGTGCGCCAGCACCAGCGCGACGTACCCGGGTGGGGCTGCACCTTGTGCGGCCGCCCCTGGCCCTGCGCAGGTGCGCGCGTCCAGCTCGCCACCGAGTACGCCGGCGCACCCGTCAGCCTCGGCACCTACATGGCCGGCCAGCTCGACCTTGCGATCGCGGACATGCCCCACGCCCAGCCTCACGAGCTGTGGAGGCGTTTCCTGTCCTGGACGCACCCATGACCACCACTCCGCGGATCCAGCGGACCGGCGTGCCGCTCCTCGACGCCGTGGCCGCCGCCATGCTCGCCGCCAAGGAGGAGGGCAGGGCCGAGGAGCGCGGCGACCAGGGCGCGATCGCCGCGGCGCAAGCCGCCACCTTGCGAGCGACCGACGAGGTCATGCGGCTGTGGCGTCAGCTCGACATCGAGGTGAGCGCTGCGAGGACCGCGCCGACAGCTACCCGCCCGCTAGGGCGGTCGGTCTCCCAGGGCGGCCGGGCAACCCCCGGCGGGGAGACGAGTGAGGAGGGAGGCCACCCGCCGAGATGCGGGTGGCCTCCCGTGGCATAGGCACCAACTCGCGCGCACACATCGATGTCGACCTGTGCCAAGGGCGTGTCGGTTCGCGGCCAAGGTGTCCACCAACGTGGCGGCGTTCTCCCTGATGGCAGCCCTTGGCGCAGCGCGCACGTGTCCAGCTCTTGTCACGTGTTTCGACGCCGGTAACTACTCAGTTCAGGTCGGCGTCCCTCCCCGCCCCATCGTTGCAACGTTGCCCCGGCGACGCGGTCCGACAACGCGCTGCCGAACCGCGTCACATGCCCAGCAACGCCGCACCGTGGCGCCGGTCGTCGCTGGGCACCCCAGATCACGCCAGGTCCCGCGCTGCGTCGTCAACCAGCCGCAGCACCGTACCGGCGAGCACCGAAGCAAGATCGAGCGGCATGATCAGCACCTCTGCCGGCTCCGTCTCCACGACAGCAGCGTCGTACGCCTCCACCGTCACGAGCGTGACCGCCCGATCCCCGCCCTGCGACAGGAACACCTGGAGCGGTCGAACTTCGCCCGGCAGCGTCTCCACCATCGCCGCGCCGGGCAGCACGATCGGCACGGATTCGTGTGCCTGGTGGATGGTGTGGCCGCGGCGACACCACGATGGATGCCAGCGCCCGTCGCCGCCGAGCTGATCGGCGACGACCAGGAGATGAGCGGCGTGCCGGCGCAGTCCAGCCTCGTCGAGCTCCACCCGCAGGCCACCGACCGTCACGACGCCGTACGCCTGCCCGTCGAAGCCCTCAGCCTGGACCACGAGCACGACCGGTTCGCCACCGTCGAGGGTGCCGGGCACCTCCAACGGCACGCCGAGGTGACGCTGGTTGGCGGGGTGGGCCCGCCGGCACCACGAGGGGTGCTCGGCGGGCGTTGCCGCGCTCACCGCGGTGCCCTATCCGGGTCGTGTCGGTCGATCAGGTCGGCCAGCTCCAGCGCGTACCGGGCGAGCTTGCGCAGGTCGCACGCGCAGAACTCGACCTCGCTGTTGCCGACCTCCAGCATCGCCACCGGCCGCTCGTCGGCGTAGCCCTCGATGTTCAGCCCGACGTCGACCGGGTCGTGCGGCGCGTTCGGCTGCTGGCCCATGAGCAGCTTCATCTCGCTGGAGTGCCACCGCCGCCCGTCGTCCGTCTCGTACGACGAGACGCTCCAGGCCGGCTTGCGCGCACGCCGCCGACGCGGCCGCGGCAAGTTGGTGTCCGTCACCGCGCGGTCTCCTTCCCGACAATCGTGTGGAGGCGGGTCGCGCAGGCCGGGCAGCGACCACGTACACGCAGCACGCCGCCCGGGCTGGCCACCGGGGTACCGGTGATGGGCTGCTTGGTGCGGCACTGCCGGCACCACGTAGACGCGGTGACGGCAGTGCCCTCGTTCGGTGCGCTCACCGGTGGCCTCGCCAGTCGAACTCCGCGTTGAACCGGCGGGCGCGCGCCAGCTTCTCGCGCGCCGTGCCCTCGGGCGCGTTCAAGATGGCCTCTACGCCATCCATGAACTCCTGGTCGACCTGCTCACCCTCGCGGCACGTCTCCTCGGCATCCAGCTCGGCGAGGGCGTCGGCAGCGGTCCGGCGGACAACTCCGGCAGCCTCCTCGCTGATGCCCCACGCGGCCGCCAGCTCGGCCGTGGACGATGCCGCCCACGCGGAGGCGGTCTTGCGCACGCCAGCGATGTGGGCCGCCTCGCCATCCGGGCAGGGGAAGACGATGCGGGGGATCTCGGCCGTGTCGAGGGAAGACAGGCGGAGTGCGCTAGGAACGTGGGCGATACCCACGGCCGTGGCCGTCATCGGGTCACCGCCGGCCGTGCGATGTGGCTACCGGTGTTCGCGGCGAGGTGCCGGTAGTACGGCGAGCCCCACGCCGGGCCGCCGGTGGCCGGCTTGGCCACGAACTCGATCCCACCGTGGCACGTGGCGCACACGCTCTCGACGCCGAACCGGGCGAGCAGGCCGGCGCGCTCCCGGTCGGTCAGCGCCGCGAGGTCGGGCAGGGTCTCGAGCACCGCCTTAACGCCCTGGCGGGTCATCGTCGGGCCGTGCATCTCGGCCGCCGCCCGCACCGCGGTCTCGGCGGCGTCGATGACCGGGTGACGGCCCTTCGGGAAGAGCACGCGGAGAGCAGCATCGGTGATGTCCGCGTCGGTGACGCAGTCGTGCTCGGGTACCCAGTCCCCGTGCCCCGGGTCGCCGCAGGCCGGACAGAACCAGTACGGGAACTTGCAGCGCTTCATCTCCAGGTCGGCGCCGCAGTCGTGACAGCCGCCGGGGCGGGGAGCGGTGAGCGCCTGCATGGCGAGGAAGTCGAAGCCGTCGCCGCAGCGCTTGCTGGCCTCGTCACTCCTGGCCATCCGGAACGGGGTCAAGCCGGTCGCGGCGACGAACACCTCGTACGCCGCAACGGTGGTCGGGGCGTGTCCGGTGCACAGGTACACCGAGCCGTCGAGGCTCTTGTACGCGGGGCTGTCGTACAGCTCGAAGTGGGCCACCGCCGGCTTACCGCACGCAGGCAGGGCGGGCAGGGCTGGCCGGCTTTCGCCGCCGGCAGGCGTCGGTACGGTGTTCATGGGTCGGAATCAGTCCTTCCGATCAAGGCCCTCGGCTTGGTGCTCGCAACACCGCCGGGGGCCGCTTTTGGTGCTGGGTGTAGCTACACCCTAGGCGCTTGTGTAGCTACACCGCAAGCCCGTAGCGTGTCCGGTGTAGCTACGAAATGAAGGAGATTCCGATGGCGCCCACGCGCGGCACGCCGACGCGCCCCATCCGCATCGAGCCGGCGCTGTGGGAGAGCTTCGGCAAAGCGACCGCAAGGCAAGGTACCGACCGCTCAGCCGCGTTGCGCGACTTCATCCGCTGGTACATCGGCGAGGCTGGCGCGACCTTGCCAGAGCGACCAACCGGGTAAGCGGTACAGCAAGGGACTACGGCAGGTAGGGTCACTGGCGTAGAGCGTTTTTGCTGGTCAGCACAGCGCTAAGAGAGAAAGTGCTCATAATCCCTCGGTCGCGGGTTCGAGTCCCGCCCGCCCCACCCGCCCCACCCGCGCCTGCTACGCGTCTGCCGTCCATCTCGTTGCGATTGCCGCTGCATGCCGGACAAAAGACGCCACCCGGCGTATGCGGTCGCCGGAGGTGCCAGAGGTTCGTCAGGGTTGCAGGGCCAGTTTGCCGATGGTGGCCCGCGCTTCCAGTTCGGCAAGTGCTTTGGGGCCGTCGGCCAGCGGGTAGGTGGTGGGCTGGCCAGGGCGGAGCACCCCGGCCGTAAGGAGGCTGAACATCTCACTCATGAGCTGGCCGAAGATGTGCGGTGCGGCCTGGATGAGGATGCCGATGTTCAGGCCGATGACGTGAATCTGATGCTTGTAGACCAGTTCCCAGTTAGTGATTGTGGCTTGCCCGCCGGCCAGCCCGTAGACGACGACCCGGCCGGTGACCCGCTTGGTCGCGGCCAGGCTGGCGTCGAGGGTGGCGCCGCCAGCCGACTCCAGTACCAGGTCGGCGCCCGCGCCGTCGGTCAGCCGCAGGACCTCGGCGGCGAGGTCGGCGCGGCGGGAGTCGATGACGTGGTCGGCGCCGTGTCCCCGTACCACCTCGTGCTTGCCTGGTGAGGCCGTAGCGATCACCGTGGCGCCGTAGTGTTTGGCCATTCTCACCGCGGCCTGGCCGGTCCCGCCGGCCGCGGCGTGGATCAGCACGGTCTGCCCACTGGCGACGCCGCCCAGCGGCTTGAGCGCGGCCAGCGCGGTCGGCCAGTTCACGACCATGCCCAGCGCCTGCTGATCAGCCCAGCCGGCCGGCACGGGGATCGCGGCGGCCGCGGGCAGCAGCATGTACTCGGCGAAGGCGCCGCCTTTGATCCCGACGCCGATGACGTGAGTGCCGGGCTGCGGGTCGGTCACCCCCGCGCCGACGGCGGTAACTTCACCGGCGCCCTCGATGCCTGCGAGGTATGGGGGCTGCGGGCCACCTGCGAATGTGCCGCGGGCCTGTGAAAGGTCAACGAAGTTGACACCGGCGGCGGCGACCCGGATCAGGACCTCACCCGGGCCCGGGGTCGGTACCGGTGCGTCGGTGATCAGGCGCAGGTCCCGCGGACCGTTGAGGGACGTCTGCTGAAGGGCACGCATGGTGGAGGGGCTGCTCATCGCAATCGGCTTCCTTAGCTTGGGTGGTCGAGGGTCGCCTACCTACACCTGGGAAGACCCGGTGCGACCGACAAAGGAATCGCTCAGAACGCCGTGCACCTCATGAAGCTTGCCCGCGCCGCAGGCCCGGGGACCCGTCTCCCGGGCTTGCTCCAGTGCCCGCCTGACCCGCCAGGGCACCAGGGCGGTGCCGATCAGGTGCTCTGTGCTTGTGCCATGTCCAGTGCTTGTGGCACGTGCGGCCCAAACCCGAACAAGGCCACCAGTCCCGGATCCCCGAAGGAGGAGATTCGGCGGATGCCTGTATCCGTGACCGTGAGCACGCAAATTCCGTATGACTGATATTTCCCGTGCTGGTCGCGGGTGTAGGCCGCCGCAGCAGGCTGCCCGTTGGCGCTGGTGGCCAGCATCCGCCAGTCACCGGGCGAACCCAGGAGGTGGTTGCGCAGGAACGGTACGCAGACGTTGCGGCCGGCGAACCAGGTGCGCAGCGGTGTCGCCTCCAGCGTGGCGTCCTGCACCAGGAGCCGCTCCAGCGCCGCTGCGTCGGCATTCTCGAACGCCGCGATGTACTGGTCGAGAAGCTCGCGGGCGCGCGGCGCGGTCGGTTCGGTGATCTGGCCGTCGTTCAGAGCCAGTTCCTCCAGCCGTGCCCGGGCGCGCTGGAGCGCACTCTTGACCGACACCGTCGTGGTGCCGAGCATGACCGCGACCTCGGTGGCGGGAAACGCCAGCACATCCCGCAGGAGCAGCACCGCCCGCTGCCTCGGCGGAAGGTGCTGCAAGCTGGCGACGAGCGCCAACCGCACTCCCTCACGGGCCGCGACGATGGCCGCGGGATCAGCCGAATCCGAGAGCACCATCGCATCCGGCACGGGCTGCAGCCAGCTCACCTCGGTCCCGGCCGCTTCCAGGTATGCGTCAGGATCCTGTTCAGGATCGGAAATGCCAGATGGCAGCACTCGCCGGCTTTGTTTAGCCAGCTCTGTCAGGCACCTGTTAGTGGCGATCTGGTAAAGCCAGGTGCGCACCGACGACCGCCCCTCGAAGCCTTCGTAGGATCGCCAGGCTCGCAGGTACGTCTCTTGGACCAGGTCCTCCGCATCCTGGATCGAGCCGAGCATGCGGTAGCAGTGCGCGATCAGCTCGCGCCGGAACGGCTCGGCAGCATCGACAAATCCGGCGCTATCGGGCACGGCTCACGCCACCTCGCTCGGAACGTCGCGGGATGATCGGCGAGTCAGCCCGGACAGAAGCTGCCGTAGCGCTACACGCAACTCGTCGGCGACACGATTGTCATCCACAACGACTATTCAAACACCATGGACGCGGGCCTCGGCGCAGGAGTCAACCACGTCGGCTTGGCCAGGAATCGGACAGCCACGCCACGGCAGTTGCCGATGGCGGAAGCGGCGAGCGCGCGCTCGGCCTGTTGCCGCGTTAGCGCGCATGCCGGCGACGGTCGAGGCGAAGTCCACGCGCCTCATCACCCGGGCTTCAGCAGCGGCGGTATGGACCGGCGCCGGTCGAAGCGGCGGCTCAGGCCCGAATGGTGCGGCGAGATCACCACAGCATGGTAGGAACAAGAAGGCGATTAAGCAGGTGATGGCTTCCCACAAGGAAGCGTCGCTGACTCATCGGCCGCTCGCCCACCCGCGCCTCGGCACTGACCTGGCCGGCTGCACCGGCAACGACCAGAACCGGTTTCGTATTCTGCTGCGTCCGGCCCACCCGAAACGCGTAGCAGACGGGCTGCCGAAACGCGGGACAGGCACGGTCCCAGGTGCTTACCGGCTGGTGGTGGTGTGCCGGTAGGTGGTGGGGCGGCCTTTGCCTCCGTCTTGATGCACGAGACCTGATTCGCGCAGGCTGCGGAGGGCTTTGCGTATCAGATCGTCCAGGTTCTCGGTACGGCCGAAATGTAACCCCGGGGGTACATTTCAAGCTGCGGAGTTACATTCCGGTTGCATTCGGGTGAGTGCCTTCCAGGCGGACCAGCGGGTCCATCTGACACCACCGCGCCCGAACGTGACCTGGCCACCTGTACTGGCAGCGGGTCGCCGGCAACCGTCAGAACGGTGTTCTCATTCTGCCGCGTCAGGCCCACCGAGACGTGCAGCAGGCGCGAGGCAACCGCGCTCGTGTGGGGGCCTCGTCATCGAGCCGTGACCGCCCGTCGAGGGAACAGCTGGTCAGTTCTGACCAGGGCTGGCTGTCGGTAGGCCTGCGGCCTTGGCGCTTTCGAGCAGTCGTCGGTCGTAGGTGGCGAAGGCGGTAAGAGTCGTTCCGGATTCGTTGGTAAGGACTTGGGCGGTGGCGACGTGGATGGCGTCGAGGCTGCGCAGTGTTGGTTCGGCGAACGCGGCAGCGGTCGCGCGGATCGTGTTGTCGATCTCTAGCCGGAAGAGCCGCCCCACGGCCGCTGGCACACCGATCAGGGCTTGCGGGCTGATCGGCGCGGTGCCCCGGGCACCTCCACTTCGACGAGGGCCGAGGAGACCAGTGGCGCATCGTCATGGGTATTGAGCCAGGCGACGAGGTCGGGGCTGCATTCCTCTTGCCGTACCAACTTGACGACGGCGGCGGAGTCGAGATAGATCACCAGCGCTCCTCGTCGCGCATTTCGGCGAGCGCCGAGGCGACATTCACACCCTCGTCGCCGAGTTTTGGTGGCAGCGGTACGAGGCCGGCGCCGGTAGGGGCGACGGCCCGACCAGCGGCTACCAGTTTGGCCAGCGCTGACCTGTCGTCACCCACGGGGACGAGTCGGGCGATCGGGTGGCCCCGGTCCGTGATCTCGACGGTCTCGCCGCCGCTGACCCGGGCCAGTACTTGGCTTGTGTTCTGGTTCAGCTCCCGCACACCGATGCGCTCCATGGCAAGAGTGTGGAACGGAATGTTCTACTTCGCCAGTGGCGCGCAGTCGTTATCCCACGTCCCAACTTTGGGTCGCCGAATGATGATCGGATCGAACCACTTGATGATCGTCGCTTACGCCGTCCGTCGCGTGACCTTGCCGTCTGCACCGGCAATGGATCGCCGGCGACGGTCAGGACCGGCGGCATTCTGGTGTGCCCGGCCCACCAGACGCGCCCTGAACGCGGGGGTAGACGCAGGTCAGAGAGCCGAGTAGCGGGGGCTTGCCACGGGCGTCATCTGATCCTTCTGGTCGACCTGATCAGCGCGCTTGCGCGCGATTCGTCTGGGTGCGGCTGGCCCGAGTGATCACTGAGGTGGAGTGCAGCCTGGCGTGCAGCACTGCCTGCCCGTCAGTCGGTGCAGCGGTTGCCCCATTGACGCTGGGTCCGGACCGAGCCGCGACCATGGACGGTAGCCTCCGCCTTGCGCACCAATGATCAGAGCGCCCTTCAGCTAACCCCAACCGGAACCCTCGTCGTTACCGTCGTCGGTCGCCACAGCTCATTTCTCGGAACGGTGCGTAGTTACGCATGGGCGCCTATGGTCACCGGGCCGAGGGTCAACTGGGGTTTGCTCTCCAGGATCTCCCCGATACGTTCCACGCGGTCGTCGAGATCCCGGCGCTCGGCGGCGGTGAGCGGGGTAAGGGGCTCGACCGTGACCTTCAGCCTGCGTCCCGAGCGGCGCCCGTGCCACACGCCAGCGACCGTGCCGTCGATGAGCAGTACCGGAAAGTTGCCGGCCTGGCCGCCGGCGAGCGCGCGTTCTGCGGCAGGTCCCCGGAAGAGCCGCTCACGCGGATGGCAGCCAACGGTGTAGGCGTCGAAGTATGGCAGTAGCTGTACTCCGTGTGGTGGCGTGGTTGGCGGCGCGGTGTCGCCGGCGCGGACCCAGGCGGGGTGACCATCGACCTCGACCTGTTCCAGTTCGCTCGCGAGAGAGTCGAACAACTGGATCGCCCAGCGGCGAGGCGCGGACAGCCATTGCGCGAACTGCTGCGGTGTGGCCGGACCGTAAGCGTGCAGGTAGCGCCGGACCAGGCCGGCGAGGGCGGCGGGTGCCGGAGCAGGCTCGAATCCTGGCAGCCACCGCTGCGGGCTGGTGTAGGTTACCTTCCGCCCACGGTTCGGGCCGAAACACAAGGCTCCGCGGTGTGCGGCAAGGTGCATGGCCTGCCGCCAGCGCGGCCACATGCCCCCGAATGCCGGCATCACTGGGTCTGCGGCCCAGGGACCTGTGCGGGTGGCCACTGCGGCTGTGAGTTCGTCGATGGTCAGTTCCGCGTCAGCCAGTGCTCCCGCGATGGCCGCGACGACTTCATCGGTCTGGTCTGGGGTCAGCCGTGCGTCGATGTGCATGCTGGTCGAAGCGGGTGGCAGCGCGCCGAGCGCGCCGGTCCACAGTGGCAGCTCGTGTGCGGGTAGCAGGTGCACCGTACCGCGCGGGCCGAACGTTTTAACCAGGCTGCGTTCGTTCCACAACGCGTCTCGAACATCGTTGTGAGTGGCACCGGCGACACGCAGCCCAATGGACAGCTCAGCGGCGGAGAGCAGTTGAGCGTGTGCGCCGCACATGGCGGCAACGGCATCGGCCGGGCGGCCGCGTACCGGAGTGGACAGCCCGTGCCGGTCGAGCCGCCGGCCCCATACATCGGGCCACGACAGCCGCGGCACCACCGCGGAACGGTTGGTCATCGAGTACGGCTCCGGTGTCGTCGTTCGGTCTATTGACCTGAAATGAGCTCATCTCGTCGCTCACGACAGCCACGGTACGGGCACGCTAGGACAGGTACAGCCCTAGCGGGTCGTAACTTTCTGGGCATATTGGAAACCTCCGCCCGGCTCCCAGGGCTGCTCTCGCTGCTGCAAACCCCGCGCGATTGGACCTGCGCCGTAGCCCTATCCTGCGCCGACCCGCCGTTTACGCTGGTGGCGTGAGCCCCCGGAGCCGCTGCTGCTCGCCATTGACGGCAACAGCCTGCTGCACCGCGCGTACCATGCCGCAGCCACAGGGGAGCTGCGCGACGGTGAGGGTCGGGCGGTGTGGGCGCTCAAGGGTCTTGTCACGCATGTCGCCCATGCGGCGGCCCGGCTGCGTCCGGACGCCGTGCTCGTCGGCTTCGACTGTCCAGTGTCGTCAACGAGGGCGGACGACTACGCCGGGTACAAAGCGCATCGGCCGGCCAAGCCCGCGGATCTGCAGGAGCAGCTGGCCGCCGCGCCGGACCTGCTGCGCGCGGCTGGGCTGCCGGTCTTCGTCCCGGCCGGCTACGAGGCCGACGACGTTCTCGCCAGTTGCGCGGCGAAGGCACGGGACACCGGCTGGCGTACCGTCCTGGTCACCAGCGACCGCGATGCCTTCGCACTGCTTGACGCCAGCACCTCGGTGCTGCGGATCCGCAACGGCGGCCGCGACGCCGCAGTGCTGGTCAGGGCCGCCACCCTGCCCGCCGTGTGCGGGGTCGAGGCGTGGCAGTACCGCGACTTCGCCGCGCTACGCGGCGATCCGTCCGACAACCTTCCCGGGGTGCCCGGCTTCGGGCCAGCGACCGCCGCCGACCTACTCGCCGCGTACGGGACGGTCGACGCGGCGTGGGCGGCACTGGACGGTGGGAAGGCGGCTGAGGTGACCGCAGCCGTGGGCACACGAGCGACCGAGCGGTTGGCCGAACCGGCCGCGCGCAAGCTGGTGGAGCGCAACCGCCGCTTGATGCAGATGCGCACTGACCTTCCACTGCCCGATCTCGAAGGGATCCGGCTCCCGCTCGAGTATTCCCGGATGCGACGCACACTCGCCGGCCGGGGCATCCTGCTCGGCCCATCGTTGTGGGCACTGACCGGTGGCTCCGCGCCGGACGAGGTCGCGGACGCACCGGCATGGGTACGCGTAGCAGTCCGTCCACCGCCTTCACGCCGGCCCAGCCCGATACCGGGACAGCTCACCCTCTTCTGACGCTGCGAGCCGAGAAGGTAGCCATAGCTGGCCGCATCGCGGAGCCCAGGTTCGCGGCTCCGCCGGGGCTGGATACCCTGAAGCGCACCCCGTCTTGCCTGGAGTGGACCGATGCTGGAGATCGACAAGTTTGATCTCGACGAGACCGCGACCGCGCTTGCGGACCAGAGCGCCTACGACGAGCATCGGTATCTGATTGAACCCGCAGACCGGCGAGGTCGTATTTCTGGACCCGCGACGGTGGCATCGACGGCAAGACGCCCGTTGACGTCGATGACCTGGATCTCGTCGCGATCCACCCGCTGCGCCCGCGTGTCTGGTAGCAGGACATGGCGGATGTCACCGCGTTTGGTCGGCGACGAGCAGGCGGCCCGCAGACTTGCCCGCGCGATCGACGGACGCGGGGCATTCCGCCGGTTCAACAACGAGCTGCACCAGGAATACTCACATCTAATTCCCGCCTGGCGCGCCTTCCGTGACAACCGGGCCGCCTGCTGGGCGGGGTGAGCTTGCCCAACCGCGAAGGGTGAGGCCGCGGGAGCGACGGTCCGGACCACAACGGACGTCGCGGTAGCCCGACTTCCCTGATTTTGGACCTTTATCCGCAACAAGACGCCGAGGCCACCCCAACTCCAAAAGCTTAGGCGTCAGCCAGAGCGGCGGTTGCTCCATTGACGCTGGCCCTGGACCGGACCGCGACCGCCCGGATACTGGCCCTTGCCCGTCGGCTGCGACTGTGCCGACGACTTGCCCTTGCCCTTGGCACGCCGCTCCGCCCGGTTGGCGAAGACGGGAACGTCCGGTGCGGCATCCTCATCGGGCGCAGACCGATCGTCCGAAGCCTCGTCGGGCTCGCCGTTCGGCGGCGTCGCGGTATTGTCAGGCATCGAAGCCCCCGGGAATTGACTGGTACCGGCGTGGACGACGCCGACCGCTGCATAACCTGAGCCTTACGCACCCATGATAGAAGCCTTCCATCGGCGGCCGGGACTTCAGGGGCGTCAGCAGACCTACGCCTGCGTGGGCGCGAGGTCGGCCAGCAGGGCGTCGAGCAGTCGTTCCTCCATCACCGCCCGACCGACGCGGGTCAACTCTTCTGACAGCGACGGATCCCACGGGCTTTCCGCCCGTGTGCCGAGCAGCGGCGGCCCGGAGCCGGCTGCGCGTAAGTAGTCCTCGCAGGTCATACGCCAGGGAACGGCGCGTGGGTAGCGGCTCAGCGCGGCGGCGGTCAGGCGGAGGCCGGCCCAGTCGAAATCGTTGCGCCACCTGAGCCGAGCGTGCACCGCGTACCGCAGGAGCTGGTGTGCGGCGGCCGAAGGCACGCCCTCGGTGCAGACCAGTGGCCGGGCATGCGTGCCGAACCTTGCGGCGGCGGCGCGAAGCACCGCCGGATTCTCGCAGACGAAAATCTCGTCGCAGTCCAGTCGCAGTGGTGCGAGCCGTAGCTGGTGGAGCGTGATGCGCATCGGGATGCCAACCTCCCTCGCCTGGCCTAGCCAGGAACCCACCAGGCCGCCGGAGGCTGGCAGGTTGAGCACGAGGATCTGGCTGGCGAGGTCGTCCGGCACGACACCGACCGACTCCCAGAGCGCTCGCTCCTGTTCGGTGTTGGCCGGCGTGGGCACCCGCTGCCAGACGGCGAGCGCGCGAAGGACGAGGCCACGTACCGTCCCGTCGGTGAGGGCCTTCGTGTCGTCCAGGATCCGTTCGGCGAAGACCGGCATCGGTTCGTCGGCCGCGGGCAGGGCGTCCAGGACCTTGATGACGTCGGAAAACGGGAGTCCAGCACGGATCGCGCGGGTTAGCGTGCCGTCCTGGCGCACGCCCTCGAGCCATTCCTGGTACCAGCCGGCCGCGGCGTGACGCCCGTCGCGGGCGGCGGCGAGTATCGCGTCGCGGGCGACGGCCTCCCGCTTGAGTTCGCCGGGCCGATCGCGTAAAGGCTTTGCCGCTGCCAGGACCTCGGCGAGGCCGGCGCCGTGCGCGGCCCGAAGAAAGGCGTCGAGCTCCGCCAGGGGTACGGTCAACCGCTGGGCAGCGGCTGACCGGTGTGCGCCGGTGACCCCGATGACCACCAACCGCTCCGCGTCGGTCGGGGAGGTCACCGAGACGCTGCCATCGAGAGAGCCGCCGCTGCGTTCGAGGCTGCGTCGCGCCGCCGCGAGCAACCTTGCCCAGCCGGGTTCGTCGAGCGGCTCGGTCATTCGTCGATGCCGTCGAGGGTCAGTTGGGGTAGGGCGACCTCGGCGGCCGGCGCGCGGCGTGTCTCGGGCGAGCCGAGGGCGCGGGCGAGGGTCCCGTCGAAGTCGGCGATATTCGCCGAGCCGTCCCAGACCAGCAGAATGGTGGAGACCGTGTGCTCCACCGCCGAGTGCGACAGGTCGTAGTGCGCGGCACCACTCACCGCCGGGTGCGCGGCCCAGAGGTCGTAACCGGTCATGAACAGGTCCAGGTCGAACTGCTTGGCCAGTGCCATCAGCTCGCCCCGGCCGTTGTCGTCGACGCCGGCGAATGCCTCGTCGAGCCCGAGCAGCCGGGGAGCGTCCGGGCGGGCGGAGCCGAAAAGGGCGTTTGCGGCCGCGAAGAGGGGCAGGTGCAGCGACACCGACTGCTCACCGCCGGAGAGCTGGCTGTGCCGGGCCCGAGTGAGCGCCTCGGCGGCGCCGCCCGGACGGTGCAGCGTGAACGCGAAGAACCGCCACCGCCGGTAGTCGAGGACGTCGGCGAGCAGGTCCCGGTACGGCTGCTCAGGCGCGGTCGCGCGAGCGGTCTTGATCCGGGCCGCGAAGTGCCGCCGGAGCGTGGTGAGCTGGGCCGGCCCCAGTCGCGCCGGATCGCGTTCCAGCAGCTTGCACACCTCGCGCTGCTCCGCGTCGAGGTCGTCGGAGAGCCGCCATCCGACACCGACGGTCAGCCCGGACGACATGCGGCGGGCCCGCATCTGGGTGTCCATGCCTTCGACCAGGTCGCGGGCCTCGATGGTGCGGCGGTGGATCTGCCGGGCGAGCTGGCCCAGCAGTGCGTCCTCCAAGATTCGCTGCTCGGCGTCGGTGAGGAGCTGTTCCTGATCCGCACGTTCGCGGCTGATCCGGTCGGCGAAACGGGCGACCGGGCTGAGCCCCTGCTCGTCGGCGACCCGGACGACGATCACGCCGTCGTCGGCCTCCCACTCCGGCCGGTGGTCGAGGCCGGATGCGGGGAGCTGCGCTTGTAGTTCGGTAAGCGCCGAGGTCAGCCGGGTGGCGCTCTGCTTGAGTGACGTCTCCGTCGGGCTCAGCTCGCGGGTGGCGGCGAGGAGCGCGTCGTGCAGCGCCACGATCTGTGCGTCCAGTGCCGCGTCCGCTGTCCCTGCCTGTGCCGGCCAGCGCAGATCGGTCGGGCAGCGCAGCAGGCCAAGCAGGTCGGGATTCGAGTACGGTCGCAGCCGCAGCGCCTCGTGATGTGCCTCCTGGACGGCGTCTGTCAATGCCTGCTCGCTCAGCTCCACGCGGGTACGGGCGGAGGAGCAGCGCTCGCGAGCCGCGGTGACCTCTTCCCGTGCGCGGGCCAGTGCCGCCTCGGCGTCGGTGATCTCGCCTTGGACCCGCGCCACGTCGGCTAGGACCTGCTCGGCCTCGGCCCCGATGGTGGCGCGCAACGTTTGGTACGCCTCGTTCTTCTCCTCGTACCGGAGGGTCGCCTCGTGCTGTGCGGTCTGCGCCTCGGCGAGCCGATCGTGCGCCTCCTCGTGGCGGCCCTTCGCCTCCCGCTTGGCCTCCACCGCCTTGGCGGCCGCCGGCCCGGCCGCATCGAGACGTACGCCCAGCTTCTCGAAGCGGGCCGTGGCATCGCTGACCTGGTCGACATGATCGGCCGGCAGCGAACGGTCAGCGGTGGTGCGCCGCAGTGCCGCCCCGGCTGCCGCCTGCTCAGCGAGTGCCTGGTCGAGGCGATGTGCGGCGGCGGCCGCGGCGTCCTGGCGGGTTCGGAAGATGGCGGCGGCCCGGTCCAGTGCGCGCAGCGCGGCATGGATGGGAGCCACGGGTGGCAGGTCACCACCGGCGGCGTCGACCGCGGACAGCGCGTCTTCGAGTGCCGTTCGCTGCCGCTCCACCTCGGCGATTTCGTCGTCGAGTGTGGACAGCGTCCGGTCGCACTCGGCGATCCGGGCCGCTCGGCGGGCCGCACGCGCGGTGGCGCCGATGTACTCCGGGGCCGCCTTGCGGTAGGCGCCCAGTGTGACGTCCTGGGAGTACTGGCCGGATCTCCCGATCGTCGTCGATGCCGAGGCGTCGGGTGTGACACTGTCGGCCAGCGCGATCGATGCCAGCACCTCGCGGATCCGGTCGGTCGTGACCTCGTCCTGCTCTTCAGGCAGCAGCACGTCGGCGAGGGTCCGCCCAGCGGGCCGGCGGTCCGCCGGCAGCTCGACCAGATAGCCGTCCTGCTCGCCGCCGGCCAGAGCGGTCGCGGTGGCCGATTTGGCGGGGTGCACCCAGGCGTCCAGCAGCCCTGCGGCCTGCAACGCCGCCTCGATCCCGGCCGCCTCCGTATCGCTCACGGCGTCGGCGAACCGGACCAACCGCCAGAGCGGGGCTCCGGCCCGGCCATCGCGCGACGACGGCCGGGTGTGCGTGGCTGGCGGGGCGTCGTCGTGCTCGGCGGCAATTCGTGTGCGCTCCGCCGCCACCTCCGCCCGCCGGTCCCGCAGCGACGAGCGGCGCGACCGCAGCGTGGCGAGCGCGTCGCGCCGAGTGGTGACGGCTGGCGCGACCGCCTCGACGTAAGCCTCCTTGAGGGTCTGCGCGCCGGCCTCACCGGCTTGGTCGACGGCAGCGCGCAACATCGGCATGAGGTGTGCCAGGTCGAGCTCGGCTAGCAGGTCCGCGTGAAGCCGCTCCCACCGCTCGGTGTCCGCACCGACCTGGCGCCGCGCCTCGCCGACCGCAGCCTCGGCACTCCGCTCGGCTACCTCGGCTTCCTCGGCCGCCGCCGCGGCAGCGGTCGACTCCTGGGCCGCGCGCACATGGTCACGCTCGGCCTGGAGCAGCCGGGCAGCCTGCTCGCGGACCGCGCGCACGTCGTCCCGCCGGGCGCTGACCCGGGCACTGATCCGCGCGGCCAACCCGTCCGTTCGAGCATCCTCCCCGGTCCACGGGATACCGGCGGCCTCTGCGTCCAGCAGCAGGTCGGCCGCGAGACGCTGGACCGCCGCCTCCGCCTCGCGGGCGGCCACCGCCGCGCGCTCCCACTCATCGTGCCGCCGCGCGACCGCCGCCCGCTCCACACGTACCGCGCCAGAGGACCGCTCCGCGGCGGCGGACAGATCGTGTAGATGCCGCTCGAGGTCGGCGAGCTGCTCGTGCGACCGGTAAGCCGCCGAGCTCTTCAGGCTGTCCAGATGGGCGCGGAGCCGACCCGGCTCGCCGTCGATGGAGAGGAGCCGGCCGGTAGCCGTCTCCTCGGCCGCGGTGGCTTCGGCCAGCCCGCCCCGCGCGGCCGCCGACGCCGCGCGGCGGTCGTCCGCTGTGGTGCGCCGTGTGCTCAGGGCGTCGGCCGCCGCTCGCGCATGCGTTCGCAGATAGGTCGAGTACACCGAGAGGAAGGCGACGGTCGCCGCGTCCGCGGCGACCAGACCCTCCAGGGTCCGGGCCACTGCCTCCATGTCGTCGAACGAGGCGGCCGCCTCTACCAGCAGGTGGTCGTCGACAGGTCGAAGGCCGCGCTGAAGGGTGCGGGACAGCTCGACCGGGTTGAGATCCTTGGCGAGCTGGGGCTTGCGCAGCGTCAGCACGAGGTCGAGCATCTGCTCGTAGCGGGCCGGCCCGAGCCCGAAGAGCCGGGCGTCGACCAGGTGCCGATACTCCTCGGGCGAGTCGCGCACAGCGTCGGCGCCGAGCCGCCCGATCAGGTCGCGGCGGCTCAGCGGCCGGTCGTCCGCATCCAGCAGAGCGAAGTCGACGCCGACGCGGCCCTCAGCGACGAAGTGCCACCGCGTGACCCGGTCGACGTGCCGGTGTGCCCGCAGGCCGATGCCGATCGTGACGTACTGGTCGCCGCAGCCGAACTCCATCCAGACGTACGAATGCGCGACCTCTTGGCCCCGGTAGAGCAGGTTGGACTTCATCGTGCGGTCTTCGCTGGCGAACGGGTTGAGCCGGCGCGGCTCGATGCGCCCGTCCAACAGAAACGGAAACAGCACCTCCAGCGCTTTGGTCTTTCCAGACCCGTTCGGCCCGCGCAGCACCAGCCAGCCATCGACGAAAAGGAACTCCTCGTCGCGGTAGTCCCAGAGGTTGACGATGCCGGCACGAGTGGGCGCGAAGCGACGTTCGGACATGGTTTCCTCGGCTACAGAAGGGTCTGCTGTGTGGGCCGTTTCTTGATCGTCGCCACGGTGTTGCGGTAACGCCCGACCAGAGGACGCACCAGCACACCGCCCGGCACGACGGTGACCGCGCCGAAGCGGGCCAGCAAGCCGACCGCCTCAGTGCGCAGCCGCTCCGGGTCCGCGTGCCATTGCGCACCGAACGCGGACGCGTACCGATGGAGGATCTCCTCGACGGCGGTGCGCAGGTAGCTGTCGGTGACGAACGGCAGCTTGGCCGGGTCTTCCTCGCCGTCGCCCGGCTCCGCCATGATCGCGGGTGCGGTCTCTTCCATGGGTACCAGCGTGGCGGTTGGCAGCCCCGCGTCGATCTCGTCGATCATGGCCTGCTGCTGGTCGCGCCGGTCTGGCGGGGTCATCCGCTTGACCCGCCGGCCGTCCGGGTCGGCGGCGCGTTCGGCCATCTCCGCCGCGAGCAGGACCGCCGCCTGGGCCACCGAGCCGGTGCCGGGGAACCTCTCGATGGAGAGGTTGGCGGTGTCGACGAGCAACACGCCCTCAGCGCGCCGCTCCACCCGCAACCCGGTCAGGCGTTGCAGGTCGGCGGCGAGCGCCGAGCCGCGCAGGTGGTTGGCGGTCGTGTCGTCCACGTCGGCGTAATAGACCACCGGCCGCTCCACGACGGCCCGGCGGGCAGCCTGCGCGGCGGCGCGCCGCTCGGCGTTTCCGCTGTTGGCGATCGATCGCGTCAGTAGCGCGGACACCGTGTCGACATGCTGAAGCACTCGGCTCGGCCGGAAGAGCGCGAACACCACGTCTCGCGCCACGTCGTAGAGTGCCTCGCCAGCTCCTGGGTCACTCGCCCACGCCGCGCTGGACCCGTCGGCCAGCCGCAGCGCACCTCGATCCTCCAGCCAGCCGACCGCATCGACGAACGCGCGCCGGTCAGCGCCCCGATCCGGGTCCAGACCCAGTCCGGTGATCCGGCCGGCGTCGGCGGCGACCCACTCGGCCAGCTCGCTCAACGCGATCTGCACGCCGGCGCGACCCAGCACTGCCAGGCACAGCGCCAGGTAGGCATACCTCTGGCGGTCGAATGGCCGGTCGGTGCGGGACACCGCATGCTGGCTCGCGTCGATCTGGTCCAGGGCGCGGACCAGCCGGGCCGTCGACCCATGGAGCTCCAGCCGGTATCCGAACGCGTCGGCGAGGTCTTGCCGGAGCGCGGCGCCGAACCGGCGTACCCGCGAAAGGGCTTTGTCGTCGGGCCAGCTCGCCGTGATCAACGGATGCCGCAGGACCAGCCGGACGGCTCGCTGGTAGTCCCCGAGCTCAAGCTCGGAGACGTCCCTGGCAAACCGGCCCTCACTCATATCCCGACGAGCTCCCGCTCGCGCGCGACGGTGTGGTCGGCGGTGTCGATCGAAAGGGTGAAGCCGTCGAGGTACAGCGTGCCGCCCGCAGCGGGCACCGCGGTGAACCGGCCGGCGGCCGGGGTCAGGGTGAACCGGATGCCATACGCGGCGGCGGCCAGCGCCGCCCCCTCACGCCCGGACACCCGCGCCGCCAGCGCGATGTCGAGCAGCCTGAGCAGCACCGTCGTCTGCGCCTCGTCGAGCGGCCTCTCGCCCAGCGCCAGGTCGACGAGTCCGGCGGCCGCTTCCGCCGACCGCCGCTCCTCCGCGAGCTGCGCCTGGCGCAGCCGGGCCCGTGACTCCGAAGACCTCTCCAGCCGTGCTGGACGGCCATTGCCCTGCCCGGGCGCGCGCCCGGCCTCGACCAGCGTGCGGGACAGCTCCACCGCCGGCGCCTCCCACCAGGATTGGCGGGTCGGGATCGCCTCCGGATCGCTGTGGGTGACGCTGACATGACGTGGACCGCCCAGGCCGAAGGTGGCGTCGAACAGGGCATGCGCCGCGTCCTGACTGCCCACCGCGGTGAACCAGGTGGCCAGATGCCGCAGCTGCGACTCTCGGCTGACGCCACCCCGGCGCGCCTCGGTCACCCGCCGCAGCAATGCCAGCACGTCGCCGACCGCGGAGATCGTGGCATCGGCCAGCCGGTCGGCCTCGCTGATCTGGTCAGTGCCCGGCGGTGCCAGCCAGGACCGTAGCCCCTCCCAGCGGCGCCGCCAGTCCGCCACGCGCTCCGACGGCGTGCGGAAGATCCGCTCATCGGCCTCGGCAGCCGCCTCGATCATCCGCTCCAGACCGGTGTCCTCGACCGCGTGCACTGCCTCGCGCAGCCGGGGCGTGTAACGCTGGAGCTCGTCGTGGAAATCGCGCAGATGAGCCAGCAAGGCATCCTTGTGCGCCAGGAACGTCTCCGGGCGGCTGTCATTCGTCCGGCTCAGGTCGCCGAGCATGTGGTAAAACCGCGCGGCCCGCTCGGCGATGTCAGCGAGGGCTCGGTCCAGCCGGTTGAGCTTGCGGTAGACCTCCTCCGCGTCGCCTTCCGCATTGGCCGACGCGAGCGCCGCCAGGTCAGCGAGTAGGTCGGCGAAGACAAGGCGCGACAGCGTCGTGTCGTCCATGGTCGCGGACAGCACGCTCTCGACCGCACGGTGCGCCCGGAAGCCGGCCTCGGTGAACTGGTACACCGAATGCCGGTTGCGGTACTCCGCCAGCGTGGTCGCACGGGTGCCGTCCTGGCTGCGATCGAGCACACCCCACTCCACCAGCGCGTCAAGCAGCCGAGGCAGCTCAAGGTCGGCCGGATCCGGGCATTCCTCATGCGTGCCGTGCAGGCCAGCGAGCGCTACCCCGACATCCGACGTGTGCAGCAGAACGTGGTAGTTGGCGCGGGCGGCATCGAAGGCGCGGAGCAACCACAGGTATGCCAGCCGGTTGTCCGCTGTCACATAACCGAAGAGCCGCATCCGATCATCGAGACCGAAGACATCGAGACCGAACGTGGGACGGGCTTCTCGCTTTTCCTCCATGGCGCGGCCCACCCTACCGAGAGGGACCGACAGGCCGCCGCAGACGCCCGGGTGACCGCCGAGCGGGACGTAACTCGTTCGAGGGACTGCGGCCCGGCCGACGGCGGATCAACCTTCATGATCCGGACATCGGCCGGCACGAGCCGGTCAGGCGCGGGCCGGTCCGCGGTAGTCGGGTGCCACGTAGACGGCCCTCCGCTCGCCGCCGGCCTGAGCGAACCGGCGGGTGTACACGACGTGTTCGCCTGCCGGAGCGGCATCTTCTAGGCCCGGTAGGCCGCCGCCCGCGCGGCGGTCGTCGAGGGACTCCCTGACGCTGTACTGCTGGGGCAGTCCCTCGCTCCCACGCGCCCGCCGAGACGGTACAACCTCGTGCCGCTCGCCGTGCCAGGGGCCACCCAGGAAGAGAACGTGCATGTGGTGATTGTCTCCTGTTTCAGTGCGGCGTGGCGGCGCGGGGGCCATTGAATCGGTAGCCGTGATCATCGTAGTCGCTGTAGCGGCACGGCGCCTCCCCCAACGTGGTACCGTCTACGCCGTTGCAGTTTTGGGCTTCCACGGACTTTGCCGACGCTTGGCAACGAGATCACCAGGCGTTCTTTGTTTTTTCCGGACATTCTCCGGACGAGGATTGATCAACGCGGCGACGCGGCGCCCGCACGGTGTGGGCTCCATCAGCCTTCGACGAGGAGAAGAGTCATGGCTACTGGCACGGTGAAGTGGTTCAACGCGGACAAGGGCTTCGGCTTCATCACGCAGGACGGCAACGGGCCTGATGTGTTCGCCCACTACAGCGCCATCGTTGCGGACGGTTACCGCAACCTCGAGGAGAACCAGCGCGTGGAGTTCGACATCCAGCAGGGTCAGAAGGGCCCGCAGGCGGCGAACATCCGGCTGATCTGAGCCTCAGCTCGGGTTGCCGTGCTCGGTTCGTCGAGCACGAGATGTAGTAGGTCTACCTACCGTCGGCACCTTGGGGCCCCGCATGCGGGCTCCGAAGCCAACTCCTATGTGGAGAGTGCACGCTGGACCTCCTGGGCGCACCTCGCGCACCAAGCATCGACCAGCTCCAGTTGATCCACGTGCCGTTGGTGCCGGAAGTGCGCCTGTTTTTGGCAGAGGATGCCATCATTCTGTGGGCGCGGCTGGAGGCGACCGCGGGCCGATCGCTACCCGCGCCTTACTGGGCATCCGCGTGGCCGGGTGGGCTGGCGCTTGCCCGGTACATCCTCGACCATCCAGCCGTCGTCGCGGGGCGCACGGTGCTTGATATCGCCTCTGGGTCCGGCCTCGTGGCGATTGCCGCTGCGATGGCCGGCGCCCGAGCGGTCACAGCCAACGATGTCGATCCGTATGCGATCGCCGCGATCAGCGCGAACGCCCAGGAGAACGGCGTCGTCATAAGCCCGGCGGCCGACGATCTCTTGGACGGCGACGGCGACGGGGCGGACGTTGTCCTCGCCGGCGACGCTCTGTACGACGAGTCGCTGGCGCGGCGGGTCGTGCCGTTCCTGACCCGCGCGGTAGACCGCGGCGCGCACGTCCTACTGGGTGATCCGGGCCGGCAGCACCTACCGACCGACCGGCTGCAATCCCTCGCCGCCTATCAGACGGCCGTCAGCGGGCCGCCCGAAGACGCGCAGATCCGCCGCGCGGACGTCTTCACGTTCCAGCAGCGCTAGCTGACCACACACCTTCGCCCCGACTGTCCGAGTGGGCGGCGCCGTGTGATGGTCACCGCAGCGATGAGGCTGGCGGGTCATCATTCGGGTACAAGAGTTCGAGCCGGACGCCTCGATGTCCCGATAATCGAGACACCAGCAGGCTACGATGTCTAGGTGACCAGGACATCGGGACAGCGTTCGTCCATCTACACTCCGCCGCCGCCGACGTCGGAGGATCTTGTTGTGCTGTCCGAGATTCACGATATGCGGCGAGATCTAGCGATGGCCCTTCGTGTACCGAAGCGGTGGAACGGTGGATTGCGGCGCACGATGCTTGCCCGAGCGATCCGGGGCTCTAACAGCATCGAGGGTTACTGGGTTGAGGAAGACGACGCCGCCGCCGCGCTCGACGACGAGGAGCCGCTGTCGG
Organism: Phytohabitans flavus; assembly: GCF_011764545.1. Taxonomy (GTDB): domain Bacteria; phylum Actinomycetota; class Actinomycetes; order Mycobacteriales; family Micromonosporaceae; genus Phytohabitans; species Phytohabitans flavus. Next base: position 5,992,100 of record NZ_AP022870.1, read on the forward strand.
CTGATCAGCGAACATGGGCAGAGATCCGCGGTTACCGACAGGCGCTGGGCTACGTGCTCCAGATGGCCAACGACTCGCATTTCACCTACGACAGCACCGCTTTGCGTGGCATGCACTTCATGATGCTGCAACACGATCTCGACAAGAGCCCTGGGCAGTACAGAAGCCGCACGGTCTACGTGCAGGACGAGCGCACCGGACGAAACGTGTACGAGGGCCCGGATGCGGCCGATGTGCCGCAGCTCGTAGAGACCCTGACCGAGAGCCTCCGCACCGGAGTAGGGCACGACCCACTCGTGCAGGCAGCGATGGCCCACCTAAACCTGGTCATGATCCACCCGTTCCGGGACGGCAACGGGCGCATGTCCCGCGCGCTGCAAACCCTTGTACTGTCTCGGCAGGCGATCGCGGAACCGGCATTCTCCAGCATCGAAGAGTGGCTGGGACAAAACACGGAGGACTACTACCGTGTCCTAGCCATCACCGGCCAAGGCATTTGGAAACCACGCCCCGACGCGCACCTGTGGGTGACCTTCAACCTCCGCGCGCATCACATGCAGGCGCAGACGACCGCGCGCCGGTTGGAGGAGGCAATCGCGATCTGGGACGAACTCGACCACCTGGTTGCCGACAGCGCGCTACCCGACCGCGTTACTGCTCAGTTGTACGACGCGGTCCTTGGCTACCGGCTTCGCCGCTCCACCTACGCCAAGGCGACCAGCACGGAGGAACGGACGGCCAGCAGGGATCTTGGCCGCATGGTAGATCTCGGCATCCTCGTGCCGCGCGGTGAAGCGCGCGGCCGCCACTATGTAGCCGGTGAAGTCCTGGCCGACCTACGGCGCCGGTGCCAAGAGCGGCGTCGCCCTCTTACAGATCCGTTCCCCTGGATGAGAGAACGACTTGCGCGGGAAGATATCGGCTAAGCCGGCAGCTTGCGGTCGTCACGAAGGCCTGCGACAGCATCCGCGGGCGACCACCACGGGGCGCCGGACGCCGTTGGTCAGGCACTCCGGGGGCGCAGGTATCGGCGCAGAGTTTCGGCGGCGACCTCGTGGTCGATGACGTCGGGCTCACCGGAGACGGTGATGGTGCCCACGACCTCATCGCCGTTGCGCAACGGGATCGAGCCACCGTGGGCCCGGAAGCGGGAGTGGTCGATGTCCGCGCGGCCTCCGAACGGGGTGCCGGCTTCGATATGGCGCAGCTTGACCAGTAGCGATGGCTCGCCGAAGCGGGTCGCCGTCGCGGCCTTCGCATCGAGCCAAAAGTCGTTGTCGGGACCGGTGTTCTTGAGCTTGGCGCGGAACATCGAGTGGCCGCGCAGCGTGACGTCCACGGCGAGGTTGACGTCGCGCTCCCGGATGAGGGCGACGGCGACGAGCCCCAGGTCGACCGCGTCGTCGGCGCTCATATCGCCGACTGACAGCTCGCTGAGCTGCTCGAGCTCCGGGACGGTGAAGGTCGGCAAGGGCGCTGTCACGGCATAGAGGATACGGCAAGCCGGAACGTCGATGGCGACGGACGATGGGTGATCGCGCGCGAGGCCTGATATAGCGCCGAGCGCGAAACGAGACCATTGACGCTCATGGATCGGCTGCCACAATGGCTTAGGAAAGCGCTTTCCAAGGCACTCCGCTCCAGGCACCGAGAGGAGACCGGTGAGACGCACACTGTTGTCGGCCCTGACCGCCGTGCTGGTGGTCGGCGCCCTGGCCATCGCAAAGCCCGCCCAGGCCGACCCCTACTTCACCACTACCCCGCCCGACGGCTGCTACCTCTACACCTACTCGCACCAGGGCTACACCTACGCCTCGCAGACCTATTGCACGAGGATGCATGGCTTGCACCGGGCGGTGGCAGTCTGCTCGGACGGCCGCACCGTCCACGGCTACGCGGAGGAGATGGACTACTTCCGGTTCTCCACGGCCGAGTGCCGCTCGACCGCATATCCCTGGGACCCGATCCCGGCCGTCGAGATCTGGGGCGAGTACTGGCCCGACTACTGAGGACAGCGCGAGCGCTGCCACAGCCAGCCGCGGGAGCAGCTCGGCCAACAGCGGGGGCGACGGGACCACTCGTTGCCCCCGCCTCTATTCCATATTGGAGATTTGGGCTACCGCGATGTCCGCGGTGGTCCGGACCGCTGCTCCCGCGGCCTCACCCTCCGCGTTGCACAACCCAACGCATCGCCTATGCGCGAGACAGATACGCCAGTACGGCCAAGACTCGTCGATGAGTGTCGCCCGAGTCGTGGATACGCAGCTTGTGGAAGATGTTGCGCATGTGCGACTCCACCGTGCGTTCCGCCATGCGCAGTCGGGTGGCGATCGCCGCGTTCGAGTGGCCCTGCGCCACCAATGACAGCACCGCCTGCTCCCGTTCGGTCAGCGCGCCAAGCGGGGCGTGACCGCCGCTGCCCGGCGCGAGAAGCGCGGCGACGACCTGCGGGTCGAGCGCGGAGCCGCCCTCGGCGACCCGGCGCACCGAGCGCGGCACAGCCCGGCATCGACCGTACGGCGGCGGCCAAGCAACTCGTCGCGACCGAGACCGGCTCGATCCTCGCACCGTTCTTCCTGCTGTACATGGTCGGACTGATCGGCGGCAGCATCGTGCTCACCATCGGCCTGCTGATCGCCCGCGCGCAGCCCTGGTGGCTGACGGTGCTCGTCGGCGCGTCGATCTTCGCGATCTTCTTCGCCAGCACGGGCAACCCGAGCGGCCTGATCACCGCACTCGTGATGGCGGTGGCGTTCGTTCTCGCCGCGCGCCAGCCGTCGGCGCCCGGACAGCAGCCCGCGCCGGTACCGGCCGTGAATCTGGCACGCTGACCGACTTCCAAACACCAAGGCCGCCCCGTCCAGTCATCTGGGCGGGGCGCAACCGTGTCCGCGAACCGGGTAGGCGCGCAGTGGCAATACACAGGTGACAGTGTCAGATCGCGGGGGAGGTCGAGTGACGGCACAGGAGACCGGCGTCATGCCAGACGCGAACGTGATCCGGGAGTCTCTGGCGGATCCGGATCGGTTTGCCGAGCTGTACGACCGCTACGCGGCTCAGTTGTACCGCTATGCCTACCAGCGGGTCGGGCCGCAGAACGCGGAAGACGTAGTGGCCGAGACGTTCCTGGCCGCGTTCGAGGCGAGGCGGTCCTACGATCCCGGTCGTCCGGAGGCGCGGCCGTGGCTGTTCGGCATCCTCACCAAGAAGCTGGCCCGCCATCACCGTTCCGAAAAGGCAAGGTTGCGGGCGCTGGCGCGGGCCGCACCCGATGCGGCCACCCCAAGCCCGGCGGACCGGGTGGCCGCCCGCGTCGCCGCGGCCGGAGTCGCACCCCAGCTGGCCGCCGCGCTCGCCGGCCTCCCCCGCGGCGACCGGGAGGTGCTGCTGATCATCGCGTGGGGCGAGCTGGGCTACGACGAAGCCGCCATCGCGCTGGACATCCCTATCGGCACGGTACGCAGCCGGCTGCACCGTGCCCGGCAACGGGTGCGAGCGGCCCTCGGCGGGACTGATCCGACCGCCGATTCCACCGACGGCAACGATCTGTGAACCGGGAGGAACCCATGAAAATGCTCCACGACCTCGGCGAGGCTTTGGCTCCACCCGCGGCCGGCGACATCCAGCCGCCGCCCGACCTGCGCCGCCGGGTGCTGACCGCCGCACGCGAGCGCCGCCGCCCACGGCTGGCGGTCAGGACCAGACTCGCCTGGCGACTTGGCGCGGTGGGCGCCGGTGTTGTCGCGTTCGCCGTACTGCTCGCGCCGAACCTGCACCGGGCCGACGATCCGCCACCGAACGCCGGCGAGACGAGCGACGCGGCCAGCGTCCTGCGGTTGGCGGCACAGACCTCGGCGGCCCTGCCGGCACCGGCCCGCGACGACAAGTTCGTCTTCATGGAGACTGTCGACTTCATGCGGGTCGGCCGCATCCTAGAGCCCGGCCGCGAGCCTCAACGGCGCCTGGAAGGGCCGCAGCTGAAATACACCTGGTGGCCGGTTGATCCCGCCCGGAACGACGGGTACTTCAAGATGCTGCCCCCCTTCTACGGCAAATGGGCCAATCTCGGCGCTCCCAAGTACCGGCCTCCGACGCCGATACCGACCGAGGGCACGCTCGACATTGGGGGCACGCCGCCGGTGCTGTCCACCGATCCTGAGGGGATGCTGGCCTACCTTTATCGCGAGGACCCCGAAAACGCCCGCCTTCCCGGGGATACCCCCGACCAGCGGGCGTTCGACCGGCTCACGAAGACGGTGATCCCGCTAAGCTACGGCAACCCGGCTGCCCAGGCGGCAGCGCTTCAGGCGGCCCAGCGGATCGGCGGCGTGCAGGTCCTCGAACGCGTCACGGACGCGGCCGGCCGCACCGGCGTCGCGGTGGCCCGCGCCGAGGGCGGCACGCGGATCGAGCTCATCTTCGACCCGCAGACCTACCGCTACCTCGGCTACAACTTGGTCGACGCCACGGGCGAGATCCAGCACAGCATGGCCATCAAACGCACCGCGTTCGTCGACAAGATCAAACAGCTTCCCTGAACCACATAGGACGAGGCTCCCGGCAGGACAGCGCTCGATCACGCGCTGCCCGACCGGGGCCTCGTGCCTGCGTTCTCAACCGCCGATCATCGCGCGGGCCGCGGCGACGATGGCGTCGGCGTCGATGCCGGCCGCGCGCAGCTGCTCGTCCGGCTTCGCCGAGGCGGGCATCGACCGGACCGCCAGCTTGTGTACCCGCGGCGGTGGCTCAGTGCCGTCAGCCCACACGTCGAGCACCGCGTCGCCGAGGCCGCCCTCCGGCCAGTGGTCCTCCACGGTGACGATGCGGCCGGTGTCCCGCGCCGCCGCGCGCAGCGTGTCAGCGTCGATCGGCTTGACCGAGTACGCGTCGATAACCCGGGCCTGGATGCCTTCGGTGGCAAGACGGTCGGCGGCCGCCAGAGCCTGGTGCACGGTCACACCGGCGGCCACGATGGCCACCTTGTCGGCGGTCGACTCGCGCAGGACGCGGCTGCCGCCGATCGGAAACCGTTCGCCGGGCGCGTAGATCACCGGGGTGTCGCCCCGGTTGGTACGCATGTAGCTGATCCCCTTCCGGTCCGCCATCGCGACCGTCAGCTGGGCGGTCTGGTTGGCGTCGCAGGGGCACAGCACGGTGCTGCCGTGCACCGCCCGCAGCATCGCCAGGTCTTCCAGACCCATCTGCGACGGCCCGTCCTGCCCGATCGCCACCCCGACGTGCGAGCCGCACAGCCGCAGGTTCGCTCGGCTGACCGCGGCCATGCGGATGAAGTCGAATGCGCGGGTCATGAACGCGGCGAACGTTGCCGCGTACGGCACCCAGCCGCGGGCCTGCATCGCGGTGGCCGCGGAAATCATCTGCTGCTCGGCGATGTAGCACTCGAAGAACCGCTCCGGGTACTTCGCGGCGAAGTACTCGGTGCGTGTCGAGTCGGCCACCTCGCCGTCCAGCGCCACGACGTCGCCCCGGGCGCCGCCGAGCGCGACAAGCGCCTTCCCGAACGCGGTGCGTGTCGCGGCCTTCTCCCCCACTTGATAGGTGGGCAAGTCCAGATTCCCATCGGGGAACCGGTTCGGCGTACCGGAACGGTCCGGTTGCGTCACCTGTACCGTCAGGTCGCGCACGCCGCCAAGCTCCCGCACCGCCTCTTCCGCGTCCGGCACCGGCTTGCCGTGAAAGCCCTCCTGATCCTCCACCGCTGCGACACCACGCCCCTTGCGTGTACGGGCCAGGATCGCCTGCGGGCGGCCGGTGGTGGAGAGAGCCTGCGCGAACGCCCGGTCGACGTCCGCGATGTCGTGCCCGTCCACCTCGATGACCCGCCATCCGAAGGCGCTGATCCGCCGCGAGTACGCGTCCAGGTCCCACTCGTGCCGGGTCGGCCCGCGCTGGCCCAGCCGGTTGACATCGACGACCGCGGTCAGGTTGTCCAGGCCCGCGGTCCCCGCCTGCTCGAACGCCTCCCAGATCGAGCCCTCGGCAAGCTCACTGTCACCGCACAGGACCCAGACGTGGTACGGCAGGCGGTCCAGCCGCGCGCCGGTCAAACCCAGCCCGACGCCGACCGGCAGGCCCTGCCCCAGCGACCCGGTGGCCACTTCCACCCAGGGCAGCCGTGGCGTCGGATGCCCTTCCAGCCGGCTGCCCAGCCGCCGGTACGTCATCAGCTCGTCGAAGTCGATCGCGCCGGTGGCGCGGAGCATCGCGTACAGCAGCGGCGAGGCATGCCCCTTGGAGAACAGCAGGTGGTCGTTGTGCGGGTCGTCCGGCCGTGCCACGTCGTACCGCAGGTAGCGGGTCAGCAGCACCGACATCAGGTCCGCCGCCGACATCGACGAGGTCGGATGTCCCGAGCCGGCGGCCGCGGCGGCGCGTACGGCGTCGACCCGCAGCTGCTGGCCCAGCTCGGTCATCCAGCCCACGTCCGGCCGAGCCTCGAGGTTCGTCCCAGTAACAGCCATAACCCCGCGCCTACCCGTACGCCGGGCGGCCAAACCCGTGTGCGACCGGCTACGTCACGAAGTCATCCACGCCGGTCAACGGGCGAACATGCCCACCAGCGTGCCAGAGGCCAGCTCCTTCCGCCCTATGGCCCGCCGTACGTCGGTGACGCCCGGCCGGTCCGGCAGGTCCAGCGGCTCCCGGACGGCGTACACGTGGAAGAAGTACCGGTGCGGCTCGTCCCCGATCGGCGGCTGCGGACCAGCCCAACCGGTGCTGCCGAACCCGTTGGTCCACTCCGTGCCGTGCGCGGGGACCAGGCCCTCGCCCACCTCGCTGACCTCCGGGTCGATCCCGGTGACCAGCCAGTGCAGGAACGGCTCCTCCCCAGCGTCCGCGTCCTCGCAGAGCAGCACGAGCTCCGCCGTACCACCGGGCGCGGCGGACCACTCCAGCGGCGGCGAGCTGTTGTCCCCGGATCGGGACATGCGGTCGGGCATCAGATCGTGGTCGTTGAACGCGGTACTACGCAGCATGAGACCTGACACGGCCACCTCAGATGTTCTCGTGAGCGACGCTGATGTCCGCCAGCGCTGACCGCGGGTCCCGCTCGATGGCCATGTCGCCGAGGGACAGCACACCGACCAGCTCGCCGCGATCCACGACCGGAATGCGGCGTACCGCCCGCTGGCGCATCATCTGGACGGCCTGGTCGGAGTCGTCGTCCGGGCCGATCACCGCCAGGTCCGGACTGCAAATCTCACCGATTGTGGTCGAGCTCACGTCCCGCTCCTCGGCCAGGACACGGACGATGATGTCCCGGTCGGTGACGATGCCGCGCAACCGCCCGTCGCCGCCGACTACCAGCACGTCTCCGATGTCCTTCGCGCGCATCTGCTTGGCCGCCGCGGCGAGCGAGGCGTCGGGCGCCAGCGTGACCGGATGCGGCGTCATGAGCTCGCGGACCTTCTCCGCCATTAGTCGCACCTCCAAAAGACTTCAGTCTCCTGACGGCCTACCCGTGCGAGGCTCGGTGAAACCCGCTCCGCCGGGGGATGGCGAGGGCCGGTGCGTCCGCGGGCAGTCGGATCAGGCGAGGTCGAGCAGCTCCATCTCGCCGCCGCGGACCATCCAGCGCGTGAACGAGCCGATCTTTCCGCAGGCGACGCAGCGCTCGGCCGTGGCCAGCGAGCGGATGCCCTTGCCATTCGGGTACAGCGAATAGCCGACCGCGACGTCGAAGCCCTCCTCCTCGCAGACGCAGACCATGACCTGGACGTCGTCCTCGGACCAGTACTCGCCGCTGCCCGCCACGAAGTGCTCCGCCTCGCACTGGCGACAGGTGCGGCGCATCGTGCCCTCCACCGGGTCGCCGGAGACGCCGAACACGCCGGCGCCGCACTGCCCGCAGGCCGAGTGCCGGATCTCGTGCACGTCATACCCCTCGGCGCCGATCTCCTCCAGGAACGCGTCGAGGTCGTCAGGTCCGTCACCGACGTGCCATTCGCCGTCCATCCGCAAAGCCATGGACGGATCCAACCAGAGACCGCCAGCCGGCGGTGCCCCAGTCAGGTGAGGACGACGCGTGGGATGGGAGCGGTGTCCGCCTCCCAGGCGGGCATCGGGCGGACGCCGCGCACCGAACGGCGGGCCGGGCGGGTACGGCGAGCGCTGGCCGCCTCGCGTACGCGGAGTGCGGCCGAGAGTGCCTCTGTGTCGAGGCTCCGCTTGGCGGCCACCGCGACCTCCGCCGCCTGCCACGCCGAACTCTCCACTTCAGACAGTGTCTCGCACGCGCGGCGCAGGCGGTCGCGGCGGGCCACGCTCAACCGGGTGTCCTGCTCGAACGGGTGGCGCCGCGGGTCCCAGCCGTCGCGCCCGGCGAGCACGGCGCCGAACTCTTCCGCCGCAAGGTCTCCTCGGCGGTACGCGGCCGCGGCGGCACGCTCCAGGTAGCGGCGGCGTACCGCTACCTCATCCACTGTGGATGGTGGATCCGGAATGCCGAAGGCCTCCGCCTGTATGGAGCGCAGTGCCGCCTCAGCCGCCTCGTCGTACGCCCGCCACGCCGCCTGTTGAGTGCGGCACACCGCGGCCCACGCGGCGCGCCGCCGCTCCGCCGTCACCGCCGCACGGCTCGCCGCGACGGCCACCTCCTCCGCGTACCGCCGCAGCTCGGCCTGTCGCGCGGCGAGTGACTCGCGTCGCGCCCTGACCCGCTGCTCAGGCCGGGTCCGGCGCCACCGGCGCCGGGCGGAGATGGCCATCGCCACGAACGGCACAGCGCCCACGGTGACGAGCGCCAGCCAGATCAAAGCGGCGCCGCGCATGTCCAGCAGGAGGCCATGGAAATCGATCTTCACGGGAAACACCTCACCCACGGATCGGAGGGGTACGGGAGGAGGTTGTGCCGGGGTCAGCGCACGAGCTGGGGCGGGGCGCGCTGGCCCTGCGCCGACCGATCGGCGCTGTCGGCGGTGACCCGCTCGGCGGGCACCGGCGCCTGGGCGGCCCGCGGCTCGGCGGCCACGGGCACGGAGGTCTCGACCACGGCCGCCGCATCGATCTCTGTGGACAGTCCCACCTCGACACAGACGCCCACCGGCGTCGACACGTCAGGCGGGGGCGCGGCGTGGACGGATCCGGGCACGGCCAGCACGGCCAGGAACGCGAGGCCCGCGGCCAGACGTCCGCGCAGCCGACCCCGCACGCGGCGGGCGGGCGCGGCGTCGGACATCCATACACGTTATCGCAGCCGGGAACCGGACACGCCGAAGTGCCGTCAGATGGAGATGACGATCGCACCTGGCTTCCGCGCGGCGGCCGCCGCATCCCTATTCCTGCTGGTCGCGTGCGCCCAGGAGGGCGGTGACAGCACGTTACCGGCCGACGCGCCGGCCCAGCGTCCGGCGGACGCCATCGCGTTGCGGATCGACCACACCGGCGGCTTCACCACTCCCGGTGACGGAGTCGCACGGCTACCGGTCGTGGCGATCTACGGCGACGGCCGGGCGATCGTCCAGGGTCCCCAGCTCACGATCTACCCGGGTCCGGCGCTGCCCAACCTTCAAGTGATCCAGATCTCGGCCGCGGACCTGGACAAGCTCGTCGCGCGGGCCACGGACGCCGGCGTCGGCACAGCCAAAGACCTGGGACAGCCGCCGATCGCCGACGCGCCGTCCACCCGCTTCACCGTCGACACCGCGGACGGCCCGGCGACCACGGAGGTGTATGCGCTGGACGAGACCGGCGGCACCGGCAGTGGCCTCACCGCCGACCAGGTCGCGGCCCGCACCAAGCTGCGCGACCTCCAGGCGGCCGTCCGCGACCTGCACGGCACGCTCGGCGTCAGCTCTGGATCGGAGCAGCAGTACAAGCCGGTGGCGCTGGCCGCGGTCGCCACGCCGTACGTCGCGCCCGAGGGAGCCCCGGGCATCAAGGAGCAGCCGGAGGTCGCCTGGCCGGGGCCGGCACTGCCCGGCACGTCGATCGGCAAGGGCCTGGAGACCGGGTGCGTGACGGTCACCGGTGACGACACCGCCAAGGTGCTGGCCGCCGCGGAAAAGGCCAACGCGGCGACGCCGTGGGCCTCCGGTGGTCGCAAGTGGACGGTCATCATCCGCCCGCTGCTGCCGGACGAGACGGACTGCGCCGATCTGCTCAACCGTTAGCGGACTGCCGGCGGGTCTTGGTGGGCGGTCGGCGGGCCCACGGAGACCCGCCGGGCCCCGCTGTCAGTCGGACCCGCCGGAAGCGGGCCAGGGGTCGCGCCAGCCCAGCAGCTCGGCGAGCCGCGCGTTGTACGGCACGAAGTAGTCGCGCAGTGCCCGGGCCACCTCCGCCGGTGGCCCGCCCCGCTCCACCCGCCGCGTGTGCTGGGCGAACCGGGGCGGCAGAAACGGCTCCAGGTCGAGAAACTCCAGCAGCTCCGCGTACGTCGACGCGGGGTCGGCGTAGAAGTCCTCGCTGCGCACGACCATGACCTGCTGGCGTGGCACGTGCCGGAACCACCGCTCCAGCTGCTCGGCGTACCGCCCGCGCGCCGTGTACGAGTACCGTCGCAGCACCGTGTGCGCGGCCCGGCTGTCCGGGCCGGCGCGCAGGGCCCACGCCAGCCGGTCGTGCTCGGCCGCAATCGCCTCGGCGAAATTGAGCGGCTCCACACCGGACGACCGGGTCTGTAGGTAGTGCGAGTAGGCCCGCTCCACCGGGTCGCGCAGCAGCGCGATGTACCTCCCGTACGGCAGCGTGGCCGCCGCCCGCTCGGCCGCGCGCGGGTGGAAGAGGTAGTACGGGCTCGCCTCGAAGCTCAGCCGCCCGGCCATGGGCGCCGGGAAGTGACCCCGGTACCAGCGCTCACCGCGTCCATAGTGGATGCTGAAGAACTGGATCTCCTTGCCGGCCGCTGCGCGCACCTGCGGGTGCTCGGCGAGGTACTGGTGCAGCGAGGTGGTGCCGCACCGCTGGGCGCCGACCACGAGGAAGTCCGGCAGCGCGCCGGGGGCCACCGACCGAGCCCACGCCCGGGTGCTGCGCACGGCTCGGCGCACGGTGTCGACCGCGGGACGGCGGCTCATGACAGCTCTGCTGGCTGGCTCGCTCCGCTCGCTTCGGCCCCGGATGCCGGCTCAATCCGGGCCGATCGCGCCGCGCCCAGCTCCGGATTGAGCTGGCCCCGCAGCCACGCCGCTACCGCTCGTAGCGCCATGGTCACCTCCCGAACCACCCGGTACGGACGGCTCAGAGTCTGCCATACGGCGGTGTCAGCGCTGCCTGTTGATCGCCGATGCGGCAAGTGCCACCAGAGCCTCGCGGGCGTCGGCGGGGATCGGGGCTTCGGCGAGGGCGGCAACGGCAGCGTCGGCCCGTACCCGGATCATCTGCTCGATCCGCTCCAGCGCACCGGTATCCACGATGATCGCGCGCAGATCCTCGGCGCCGCCGGAGTCGAGGTCCGGGTTGCCGAAGAGGTCCCGCAGCCGGGCGGCCTGTGTCCGGTCGGCGCCGCTGCGGGCCAGCGCCATCATGACGGTCGGCTTGCCCTCGCGCAGATCGTCCAGGATGGACTTGCCGGTGAGCGCGGGATCGCCGAAGACGCCCAGCACATCGTCGCGGAGCTGAAACGCGTCGCCGAGCGGGTCGCCGAACGCGGCGTACGCGGTGTGCAGCTCCGCCCCTCCCCGGCCAGGCCGGCGCCGATCTGGAGCGGCCGGGTCACGGTGTACCGGGCTGCCTTCATCCGGATCACCGTGAGCGCGCTCGCCACCGAGCCGTCGCCGACACCGGAGACGAGATCGAGGTACTGGCCGGCGATCACCTCGGTGCGCATGTGGGCGAATACGCCGTACCCGTGGTGGATCTGCTCGGGCGGCAGGCCACACTCGTGGAACATCTGGTCGGCCCACGCGGCGCACAGGTCGCCACAGAGCAGGGCGGTGTTGCGGCCGAACGATGCCGGGTCGCCGCGCCACATCGACTTCGCGTGCAGCTCGGCGAAGACCTTGTGCACCGAAGGCTCGCCGCGGCGCCGGTCGCTGCCGTCCATGATGTCGTCGTGGATCAGCGCGAAGGCGTGGAACAGCTCCAGCGCGGCGGCGGCCACCACCACCTCCGGGCTGTCCGTGCCGCTGGCCCCGCGCCAGCCCCAGTAGCAGAACATCGGCCGCAGCCGCTTGCCGCCCGCGAGCACGAACCGCCGCAGCGTCGCCAGTACGCCCCGGGGCGCGCCGTCCGGCCAGTCCGGGTCCTGCCGGTCGATGAACGCCGCGAGCTCGGCGTCGAAGCGCTTCCGCAACCCGTCCAGCTCCGACTCGGGGACGACCTCGACACTCACGTCAGTCCCCGCTTCGCCGCAGGAAGTCGCTCGCCGTGCCCGCTCATGACCGCAGCCCTGCCAGGCCGAGCAGGAAGCGCTTGACCTCCGTCGCCGCGAGGTGCGGGCGGGCGGCCGAGCGGTCCGAGCAGATGAGCACGGGTGCGTCGTTGGGGTGCGCCGGAAGGCGGCCGTGGGTCCCGCGCACGGCCTTCGCCCCGGCGTCCAAGCCGACGACGCTCATCATGTAGCGCATGCCGAGCTTCTTGCGGGCCAGCGCCTTGGCCGCCCGCCGCTTGGCCGCAGCCGGCGCGGCCGGGTCGAACAAAAGCTCGGCCGGGTCGTACCCAGGCTTGCGGTGGATCTCGACGAGTCGCGCGAAGTCGGGGGCGTGGGCGTCGTCGAGCCAGTAGTAGTACGTGAACCAGGCATCTGACTCGGCTACGAGCACCAGCTCGCCCGAGCGCTCGTGGTCGAGGCCGTGCGCCGCCTTCCCCGCCTCGTCCAGCACCTCGGCGACCCCGTCCAGAGTGGAGCAGAGCTTGGCGACGGCCGGGATGTCGGCCGGATCCTTCACGTACACGTGGGCGATCTGGTGGTCGGCGACCGCGAAGGCCCGCGACGTCCACGGGTCCAGGTACTCCATACCGTCCTGTGTGTACACCCGCAGAAGACCCTCGGCGCGCAGCATGCGGTTGATGTCGACCGGGCGGCGGGCGTCGGTGATGCCGTACTCGGAGAGCGCCACCACAGTGGCCTCCCGTGCCGCGGCCGCGTCGAGCAGCGGGCCGAGCACCTCGTCGAGGGCCGTCGCGGCGGCGGCCGCCTGGGTCGAGGAAGGGCCGAAGCGCTGGAGGTCGTAGTCGAGGTGTGGCACGTACACGAGGGTCAGGTCCGGATTGTGGTCCGCCATGATCTTCTCGGCCGCCTTGCAGATCCAGGCCGACGAGGGCAGGCCGGCGCCCGGGCCCCAGTACGTGAACAGCGGGAAGCTGCCCAGCGCACCCACCAGGTCGTCGTGCAGCTCCGGCGGATCGGTGTAGCAGTCCGGCTCCTTGCGCCCGTCGGCGTAGTAGATGGGGCGCGGCGTGACCGTCCAGTTGACGTCCGCACCCATCGCGTACCACCAGCAGACGTTCGCCACGGTATACCCGGGCTGCGCCTTACGGGCCGCGTGCCACAGCTTCTCCCCGCCGACGAGCGCGTTGTGCTGGCGCCACAGCAGCACGTCGCCGACGTCACGGAAGTACCAGCCGTTGCCCACGATGCCGTGCCCGGCGGGCGTCTCCCCGGTCAGGAACGTGGACTGCACGGTGCACGTGACCGCTGGCAGCACGGTGCCGAGCGAGGCGTGGAATCCGGCGTCGGCCACGGCTTTGAGCCGTGGCATGTGTGCCAGCAGCCTGGGTGTCAGGCCCACCACGTCGATGACGACCAGCGGCGTCATGCTGATACCTCCTCGCTCATCAGAGCCCGGGCTTGTCCATCAAGGTCCGGGCGAAAGCCAGCTCGGCCGCGATGCCCGCGGCCACGTCGGCGTCCGTACGGGGGCGCTGCTCCCGCGGGAGTACGCCCCAGGTGTAAGTCTCCACGTCGAAGTGGTCGCACAGTGGCTCAGGGCCCCCGAGCAGCTCGCGCATGGCGGCGCGGAGCACCGGCACGGTGGAGGTGAGCGGTGCGGCCGGCTCGGCGTGCAGCGGTACGTGGTAGTGCACCCGCCACGGGCCCTTCAGCTCCCGCTCCAGCGCCTCGTCCAGGTCGTCGGCGGCGTCCCCGTGCGCGGAGCGGGTCTGGTGCAGGAAGCGCGGCTCGACGTACCCCCGCAGTACCTCGCGCGCGGCGACCGGGTCGGTGGCCTCCAGCGCGGCGGAGACCTGCACCTTGACCACCGGCAGGCCGGCCGCCCGGAGGCGGGCCAGCGCCTCGGCCGGCTCCTCCCAGGCGCAGGCGAGGTGGGCCAGGTCGAGGCAGACGCCGAGCCGCTCGGTGTCCACGGCGGACAGCGCGGCGGCGGCCTGCGCGGTGGTCTCCACGATGCAGCCCGGCTCGGGCTCGAACGCGACCCGCACCGGGCGGCCGGACCGGTCGGCGATCTCGGCGAGGCCGGCGGCGAGCTGGTCCAGCATCCGGGCGGCGGCGTCCGCGCGATCGGCGTCCCACGGCTCCCGCCAGGCCAGCGGGAGCGTGGAGATGGAGCCGCGGGCCGCGCTGTCAGGCAGCAGGTCGACGAGCACCCGGGCCAGGTCCAGCGTGTAGTCGAGGCGGCGCTGGTCGGTCCAGTCCGGGTAGTAGACGCCGAGCTTCACCACCGGCGCCTGGAACGCCTCGTACGGGAAGCCGTTGAGCGTCACCACTTCCAGCCCGCGCGTGTCCAGCTCGCGGCGCAGTCGCTGGCGCAGCGCGGCGTCGGCGGCCAGCTCGGCGGCGAGCGGGGCGGCCAGCCACAACCCCAGCCCGAGCACATCCGCGTCGAGGTGGCGGCGGATCGCGACGGCGTACGTGTCGAACTGCCGCACGATCCCGTCGAAGTCCTCGGCCGGATGCACGTTAGTGCAGTAGCTCAGGTGCATCAGCTGCCTCCCCGCAGGATGGAGTTGCCGGCGAAGGTCGCCTCCTTAGCCTCCACATCGGACAGGTCGAGGCGGCCGGACTGGCCGTAGAACTCCACGGGGTTGCGCCACAGCACAAGGTCGACGTCGTCCTCGCTGAAGCCGGCGGCGAGCATCGCGTCCGCCGTGGTCCGGGTCAGCAGCGGGTCCGAGCGGCCCCAGTCGGCGGCCGAGTTGACGAGCATCCGCTCCAGCCCGTACTCCTGGAGGATCTTCACCATCCGGGGCGGCGACATCTTCGTGTCCGGGTAGATGGAGAAGGCGAGCCAGCAGCCCGAGTCGCGGACCAGCCCGACGGTGACCTCGTTGAGGTGGTCGACGACGACGCGCCCCGGATCGATCCCGGACTCCGCGACGACCGCGAGGGTCCGCTCGGTGCCGCGTGCTTTGTCCCGGTGCGGCGTGTGCACCAGCGCGGGCAGCTCGTGCTCGATCGCGAGGGCGAGCTGCGCGGCGAAGACCTCGTCCTCCTCGGGGGTCATCGAGTCGTACCCCACCTCGCCGACCGCGACCACGCCGTCCTTCTCCAGGTAGCGCGGGAGCAGGGCGAGCACCTCGCGGCAGCGCGGGTCGTTGGCCTCTTTGGGGTTCAGCGCGATGGTGGCGTGGTGCCGTACTCCGAACTGGCTGGCCCGAAACGGCTCCCATCCCACGAGCGAGTCGAAGTAGTCGGTGAACGAGCCGACGCTTGAGCGCGGCTGTCCCAGCCAGAAGGCCGGCTCCACGATGGCGGTGATGCCGGCGGCCGCCATCCGCTCGTAGTCGTCGGTGGTCCGCGAAGTCATGTGGATGTGCGGGTCGAAGATGCGCATCAGATTCCCTTCAACCGGTCGAGCAGGGCGAGCGCGTCGGGTGCCATGTCACGGCCGGCCGCCCGGCGCTCCTCGACAAGGCCGCTGAGCATTGTGGCGAGCTCGGCGTCGGCCCGCTCGTCAAGACCGTCCACGTTGGAGAGCGGAAGGCCCATGAAGACGCACTTGAGCACCGCCTGCCGCCAGGCCGCGTCATCGAGGTGCCGCGCGTACGGGCCGACCGCGGCGGCCACCAGCCGGGTGTCGTTGGTGCGGATCGCGTCCAGCAGCAGCGGTACGCCTTCGTCCGCGATGGGCAGCAGCGGCAGTCCTTTGAGGACGGCTCGCTTCTCGGCCGCGTCGCCGTACCGGTAGAGCCCTTCCGCCTCGTCGGCGACGCGCTCCGCCGGCACCGCCGCCAGCAGCTGCACCCGCGCCGCCTCGTCGGCACTCCAGCCCGGTACGTCGGCCAGCGCCTCGCGCCCCACCCGGCGTCCCGCCGCGGGGAAGAGCCGCCCGATCACGCCCGGGTCGGCCGCGACGCGCTCCAGCGCCTCGCCGAGCCACCCCTGTGCGGGTACGGCCACACGTAGCTCGTCCAGTGTCGTCATACCGCCTCCCCATCCCGCTCGGCCTTGCGGAGGAACTCGATGGACTGGGCGGCCACCGTGGGGGCCGCGTGCGAATGGCGGGGCAGCTCGACGGCGACCAGGCCGGTGTAGCCGGCGGCGGAGAGCGCGGCCAGCACGGGCGGGAAGTCGATCTCGCCGGTGCCGAACTCGAGGTGCTCGTGCACGCCCCGGCGCATGTCGTCGATCTGCACGTTGACCAGGTGGCCGGCGACCTCGCGGACACAGTCCGGTATGGGCAGCGGCTCCAGGCACCGGCAGTGTCCGATGTCGAGGGTGATGCCGAAGCCGGGCGGGGCACCGAGGTCGGCGTGCAGCCGGCGCCAGGCGGCGATGTCGTCGCCGAGCATGCCTGGCTCGGGCTCGAAGCCGAGCGTCACGCCCGCCCGCGCCGCCTCGTCCACGATCTCGGCGCACCCCCGCACGAGGCGGTCCCACGGGTCGGCGACGCCGGGCGGGGTGATGCCGGACCAGAACGAGACCGCCTCGGCGCCCAGGTCGGCACCGATCCGGACCGCGTGGCGCAGGAACTCCAGGCGCTTGGCCGGATCGTCGTGCAGCAGTGTCGGCGCGTGCTTGTGCCACGGGTCGAGCAGGTAGCGGGCGCCGGTCTCGATGACCACCGACAGGCCGAGGCGGTCCAGTGTGGACGCCACGTCCGCGGTGCGGCGGGCCAGGTCCGGCGCGAAGGGGTCGAGGTGATCGTGGTCGAGCGTGAGCGCCACGCCTTCGTACCCGAGGTCGGCGATGACCGCCAGCGCGTCGGAGAGGCGATGGTTGGCGAAACCGTTGGTGCCGTACCCGAATCGAAGGCTCATGTCGGTGACACAATCCGGGCGAGGCGGCGGGCGAGCGGCGCGAAGGCCGCGACCACGACGCCGGTGGCCGGTGCGCCGGCGCTGGCCGCGAGCGCGCCTTGCAGGGGCGGGAGGCCGGTGATGCCGGCGCCCACGGCGGCCCGCACCCGCGCGGCGGAGGGGTCGGCGGCGACCCGGGCCTGCGCGGCGCCGTACCCGGCCGCGTACCAGGCGGCGAGCGCCCCGGGCACCGCGGCTGCCGCGCCCCGTCCGTTCCGCGCCGCGGGGAGGCTGGCCGAGAGCGCCACCGCGGCGGTGCCGGCCAGCGTCGCGGCGGGCAGCGCGCGGTCGGCGCCGGAGACCTCACGGCGGGACAGGGCGGTGACCGTGTACGTGTGCGCGGCGACCGTCAGCGCCGCCGGCACCGCCCGCACGACCCGGCCGGGTGAGGCGCCGAGCAGCACGTCGAGGCCTCGGCAAGCGGCCATGACGGCAGGGCCGGCGGGGGTGTTCTTGGCCCGCAGGTCGTACGCCCACACCGCCCCGGCCAGCGGGAGCGCGACGGCCAGCGCGCGGCGCCCACCGGCGAGGGCGGCGAGCGCGATGCCTGCCGCGGTCAGGCCGGCCGCGACGCCCAGCGCCTCCGGCGGCGTGATCCGGCCGGACGGGATGGGACGCTCGGGCCGCTCGACCGCGTCGAGGTCGCGGTCGGCCCAGTCGTTCGCCGCCATGCCGGACCAGTAGAGGCACACCGACGCGGCGGCGAGGCCCGCCGTGCGCGGCCCGAGCACACCACCCGCGGCCCCGCCCGCGACAACATCGCCGGGTACGGAGAGCGCGGCGGGCGCCCGGACCAGCTCGGCCAGCGAGCGCAGACTAGGCATCGGCGAGCCCGCGGACAAACGACGCGAGCAGGGCCCACTGCTCGGCGAGCGAGTGCGGCACCGAGCCCAGCGGATCCTTGAAGAAGAACGCGAGGTCGGTCAGCGGCCCGCTGCGGCCGGACTTGTGCGCGGCGGCGGTCAGCCGGGCCAGGTCCAGCACGAGCGGAGCGGCGAGCGCCGAGTCGCACCCGTGCCAGGTGAACTCCATCCGCATCGAGGTGCCAAGGAAGCCGCTGAACGTGATGAGGTCCCAGGCGGTCTTGAAGTCGCCGATGTCGTCCACGTACTCGATGCGGGTGTTGCCCTGCGGCTCGTACCCGAGTGTCTCCCCCAGCACGCGCTGCTTGCTGGTCGCCTTGGCCGCGTTGGCGCCGGGGTCGGCGAGGTTGGCACCGTCGCCGCCGCCCAGCAGGTTGGTGCCGGACCAGGTGCGCACGCGCAGGTTGCGCATCGCGAACATCGGCGCCAGCACCGACTTGACAAGCGTCTCGCCGGTCTTGCCGTCGTGCCCGGCGTACGGGACGGCGTGGCGGTGTGCGAGCGCGTCGAGCGCGGGCAGCCGGGCTCCGGTCGAGGGGGTGAAATCGATGTACGAGCAGCCCGAAATAAAGGCCGCGTACGCGTACAGGGAGCTTGCCGGGAGCACCGCGCCCGGCTCGCCCAGCGCCTGCCGCAGCGCGTCCGCGTCGGCGTGCGCCGGGTGGGCGGCCGGGGCCGGCTCGGTGGACGAGACGTTGACGACGACCACGCGTTCGAGGCTGTGCCGGTAGCGGAACGCCGAGATGTCCTCCGCGATCAGCGCGGCGGTCTCGAGCTGCGTGGCGGCCGCCGGTACCGGCCGGATCTCGGGCTCGACGGTGGCCAGCTCCTCGGTGAGCGCGGCGACGAGCCGGGCCGGTATCACGCCGGCCACGGCGAGCGCCTCGGCCTTCTTGCACAGCGGAATCGACGCCGGGTCGTGCCCGCCGAAGACCAGCTCGCCGATGGCCGGGAACGCTGGGCTGCGCAGCTGGGGCAGCTCCGTAACGCAACCGGTGGTATCGGCCAGTCCAGCCCTGATCGCGGTCGCACCGACAATGCTGGTCACGGCGACTGAACCGCGCCCGCCAGCGAGCCAAATACCTGTCGCCATGGTGACCTCCCACCTTCGATTAGATACCAGCGATCGATACCTCGCCGGGATTGTTTTGGGCCCCGTCCACCCGCCTGCCGAGATGGCACCACCGTGACGGCGCCGGAGTCGGCGGCACCGACGCTGTCGCGGCCCGGCGGGCAAGGCGGACGGGGCTGTGGTGGGCGAGACCGGTCGGCGTCCGTTCCCGCCCCCACGTCTAGGCTCCGGCGGCGCCGGAGAACTCGACCCAGTTCAGGTTGACCAGTCCGGTGGTCGGGCCGCCCGACACCGAACCGAACACCAGGTAGAGCCGCTGCGTGCCGGCCGGGTAGCTGACCGGCAGGCTCTGGCTCGCCCAGGAGTTGGTACCGCTGGTCGCGTTGAGCGTGGCCGTGGCTACGACCGCGCCGGTGGGCGAACCCACCCGCAGCTCGACCGTCGCGCGCGGCGTGCCGGCCGTGGCGTTGCCACCGCTGGCGTAGCGGAAGGTGACCGAGCCGACGCCACCCAGGTTGACCGGGTCGAACGCGATGTGGTCACCGGGGTCGATGCCGGTCACGTGCTGGCCACCGCCCGTGTCGCCGGTGTTGGCCAGCGTCACGCCCTGCTGCACCTGGGCGAACTCGGCCTGCTGCCGGCGGACCTGGATGACCGCCTGGCCGACCGTGGTCAGTGCCGGCTGGCCGTTGCCGCCCAGGTCGGTGTACGAGGCGCTGATCCCGCCGTACAGGTAGCCGCCCGCGTGGTCGGCGCCGTCGGCCGGGGTGGGCAGCGTACCCGAGCACCCGGTGGTGGTGGTCATTTCGTGGCCGTGCGTGTCGTGACCGAGCACGAAGGACACTCGCACCCGGCTGCAATCGATGGTGCCGTCCTCGGGGTCGGTGACCGTCACCGTGTAGGGAACGGTGTCACCCCAGTTGAAGAACGTGCCGGACGTCGGCACCGTTACCGTCACCGCCGGCGCGGTGTTGCCCACGACGATCTCGCGGGTCAGCACCGCGGTCTTGCCGGTGGAGTCGGTCACGGTCAGCTTCGCGTTGAAGACGCCGTTGGTCGTGTATGTGAACGACGGGTTCGGATCGGCGGAGTCCACCGTGCCGTCGCTGGTGAAGTCCCAGGCGTACGAGATGGACTCGCCCGGGTCCGGGTCGTAGGTGCCCGCGCTGCTGAACGCCACGGTAAGCGGGGCCTGGCCGGACGTGGGGTGGCGGCCAGCTTGGCCACCGGCGCCCGGGTGCCCTTGACGTACCTGATCATGGCGAGCTGCGCGTCCGGGTTGGCCCGGAAGAAGCCGTCGCCGTACTCCAGGAAGTAGATGTTGCCTTCCGGACCGATCTCCATCTCCATCAGGTTGTCGAAGACGAAGCCGGGCAGGAACTGCTCGACGCCGGTCAGGTTGCCCTTGCCGTCGGTCTGCATCACGAACATCTTGTCCCGGGTGAACTCACCGAAGAAGACCGCGTTGTTGTAGTACTCCGGCAGCTTCGTCTGCGAGTCCAGCTCGGCGTCGTACTTGTAGATGGGGCCGCCGTGCGGGCCGACGCCGCCGGTGCCGATCACCGGCCACTTGAAGTCGCACGTGGTCGGCGGGTTGGACAGGTACCCGCCCGGGCACGTGGTCAGGGCGTTGTAGGTGTACCAGAACTGCGGCTGCTGTACCGCCGGGAGCACGGTCCGGCCGGTGTTGCGCGGCGAGTTGTTCACCGGCGCACCGCAGTTGAACGGCTGGCCCGAGGTGCGGGTCACGAAGTCGAAGTCGATGTACGGCAGGCTCGGCGAGTAGCAGTACGGCCAGCCGTAGTTGCCCGCCGTCTTGGTGGCGAACCACCGGCCGGTGCCCTCCGGGCCGCGGGTGGGGCTCGGGACCCGCGAGTCTGGCGAGTAGTCACCGACGTACACCAGGCCGCTCGCGTCCACATCGAAGCGGAACGGGTTGCGCAGGCCCATCAGGAAGATCTCCGGACGGGTCTTGCTGTCGTAGTCCTGGGTCTCCGGGAAGAGGTTGCCGTTCGGGACCGTGTACGTCCCGTTCGGCTTCACCTTGATGCGGAGCACCTTGCCGCGCAGGTCGTTGGTGTTCGCCGAGGAGCGCTGGGCGTCGTAGCCGGGGCCCTGGGTCGGCGACTCGTTGATCGGCACGTAGCCGTCCGAGCCACCGGCGTTGGTGTCGTCACCCGTGATCAGGTACAGGTTGCCCTTGCCGTCGAACTTCACCTTGCCGGCGACGTGGCAACAGATGCCGCGGTCGGTGTCCACGCGGATGATCTGCTGCTCGCTGGCGAGGTCGAGGTGCGGCGTCGGCTCTTCCACGAACTTGAACCGGGACAGCTGGTTGTACCCTTGAACTTGTCCCAGACCGTGGGGTCGTTGCTGGTCGCCGGCGCGTCGCCCTCGTTGACGCCGGGCGTGGCCGGGTCGTCCACCGGCGTGTTGAGCCGCGGCGCGTAGTAGACGTACACCCACTTGTTGTTGGCGAAGTCGGGGTCGATCGTCAGCGTCTGGAGGCCGTCCTCGTCGTGCGTGTACACGGGGACGTTGGTGATGACCGGGCTGGCGCCGGTCTCCGGGTCGTACAGCCGGATCTCGCCGCCGCGGGTGTTGTGCAGTACACGGCCGTCGGGGAGCACCGACAGCGACATCGGCTCACCCGGCTCGTCGTTGAGCGTGACCTTCTCGTAGTTGGCGAGCACTGTCGCGCCACAGTCGCCCTCGACCACGCCGGCCGACCACTGGATGCCGCCCAGCAGATGCTTCTTGAAGCTGCCGTTGCGGTACGACTCGATGGAGTGGCCGAGCCCGGTGTACCACGAGCGGCCGCCCTGGTAGTCCTTGCACCACGCCACCGGGTGGTCGAAGCCCATCGTGCCGCCGGCGTAGCTCTTCTCGTCCACAGTGGCCAGTACGTGCGAGGCGCCCCGGACGTTGGAGGTGTAGTTGTACCACTCCTCGTTCAGCGACAGCTCCCGCGGCACCGTCTCGGTCGACGGGTGCGCCCGGTCGGCGACCTTCACCGTCGCGCCGTCCACTCCGGACACCCCGGAGACACCGGTGCCGAGCACGTTGCGGTAGAACGTCCAGTCCTGCTCGGTCTCGGCCGCGGCGTGCACGCCCACGTAGCCGCCACCGGCCCGGAAGTAGGCCTCGAACGCGGCCTCCTGGGCCGGGTTGAGCACGTTGCCGGTGGTGTTGAGGAAGACCACCGCGCGGTACTCGGCCAGGTTGACCGCGGTGAACGCGCCGCCGTCCTGGGTGACGGTGACGGTGAAGCCATTGTCCTCACCGAGCGCGCGGATCACGCGTACGCCGTCCTGGATGGACGCGCGGCGGGCGCCGTCGGTCTTGGTGAAGACGAGTACCTTGTACGACTCGGGGCGCGGGCGGCAGAGCGGAGGGTCGCGGGGCCATTCTCCTGTGCGGTCAGGCTCTCGCTGGTGCCAGGCTCGGGGGCGGCGGTGGCCGGTCCGGCGGCAACCAGCGGGATGGACAGCGCGGTAGCGGCGGCTATGGATAGCCACCGTCTAGCGGTTGGAGCCATGTAAACCTCCGGGGTGTGGGCGTGGGTTCCCTACCCCTGGCGCGGTGCCATGCCCGCCAAGGTCGTGCGAGCGCGCGGTGTTGCTGGTCGTACGGCGCGGCTGAGTCTGGGTTCAACCGCGCCGTACGGCCGCCCCGGTACCCGACCATCCGGACGCGGGGCGCAACCGCTTCCGGACCCTCGCGGGCGGGCCCGAGGTGTCGAGGTGGGCGCGTGCCTCCACGCCCACAGTGGATGGGGTCAGGCGGCGACTTCGGCGAGCGCCGGCGCCACTTCGGTCCACGCCGAGCCCTGCTCCGCCGAGCGGGTGACGGCGTCCATCACGAGCTGCACCTGGAGCGCGTCGACGAACGACGGCGTGGGGTCCGCTCCGCTGCCGACCGCGTCCAGGAAGTCGCGCATCTCGTGGGTGAACGTGTGCTCGTACCCGATGATGTGGCCGGGTGGCCACCAGGCCGACATGTACGGGTGGTCGGACTCGGTCACCAGGATCCTGGTGAAGCCCTGCTCGGTGCCGGGCGCGCTGGCGTCGTAGAACTCCAGCTCGTTCATCCGCTCGAAGTCGAAGGCGACCGAGCCGAGCGAGCCGTTGATCTCCACGCGCACGGCGTTCTTGCGCCCGGTGGCGAAGCGGGTGGCCTCGTACGTGCCCACCGCCCCGCCGTCCAGCCGGGCCAGGAAGAGCGCGGCGTCGTCCACGGTGACCGGGCCGGTCGCCGAGCCGTCCGCCAAGGCGGCGAGGCCGGCGGCCGCCGACGGCAGCGGGCGCTCCTTGACGAAGGTCTCGGTGAGCCCGCTGACGCCGGTGATCTGCTGACCGGTCACGAACTGGGTCAGATCGATGATGTGCGCGCCGATGTCACCCAGGGCGCCGGAGCCCGCCTTGTCCCGCTGCAACCGCCAGACCAGCGGAAACTGCGGATCCACGATCCAGTCCTGCAGGTACGCCGCGCGGACGTGCCGAACCACGCCCAGCCGTCCACTTTCGATGAGCTGACGCATGAGGGCCACGGCCGGTACCCGGCGGTAGTTGAACCCGCACATGGACCGAACGCCGGCCGTCTGGGCCTGGACCGCCGCGGCGACCATGGCCCGCGCCTCCTCGACCGAGTTGGCGAGTGGTTTCTCGCACAGGACGTGCTTGCCCGCCTCTAGCGCAGCGATCGCGATCTCGGCGTGGCTGTCGCCCGGCGTACACACGTCGATCACGTCGACGTCGTCGCGGGTGATCAGCTCACGCCAGTCGGTCGTGTACGCCTCCCAGCCGAGCCGCGTGGCGGCCTCGGCCACCTTCGACTCGTCACGGCCGCAGATGACGGACATGCGGGCGCGTGCCGGAAGGTCGTACACGCGGTTCACGGTGCGCCACGCTTGCGAGTGCGCGGCGCCCATGAACGCGTAGCCGACCATGCCGACCCGCAGCTCTTTCTCCATGGTGGACAAGGTGGGTCTCCCCCGTTACGTCAGAACCCGAGCTTGAGGTAGTTGCTCGCGTTCTCCTTGGTGATGGTCTCGGAGGCGAGGATGATCTCCTTCGGGACCTGCAACTCGACCAGGTCGGACATGCCCTTGTTCTGGGCGATGAGCCGGGCGAGCGAGATCGCCGACGATGCCATCGAGGGGCTGTACGTGACCGTTGCCTTGAGGACGCTCTTGTCGGCCTGGATGTCCTGGATCGCCTTCAGCGAACCGGCGCCGCCGACCATGATGAACTCGCTGCGGTTGGCCTGGGTGATGGCGGCCAGGACACCGATGCCCTGGTCGTCGTCGTGGTTCCACAGCGCGTCCATCTTGGGCAGCGCCTGGAGCAGGCTGGCCGCCTCCTGCTGACCCGTGTCGGCGGTGAACCGAGCGGCACGCCGGTTGGCCACCTTGAAGCCGGCCTGGGTCAGCGTGTCGGTGAAGCCCTTCGAACGCTCCTGGGTCAGCTCCAGCTCGTCCATGCCGGCGATCTCGCCGATGACCGGGCTGGCGACGTTCTTCGCCTTCATCTGCTCGATGATGTAGTGCGCGGCGGACACGCCCATGCCGTAGTTGTCGCCCTTGATCTGAAGGCGGTAGGCGAGCGGGTCGGGGAAGGCGCGGTCCAGGTTGACCACCGGGATACCGGCCTCCATCGCCTCCAGACCGAAGGCGTTGAGCTCCTTGCCGTCGTGCGGCAGCAGCACGATGATGCTGGGCTTCTGCGCGATGAGCGTCTGGAGCGCGGCGCGCTGGGCGGCCGCGTCGCCACCGGCCTCGACCGTCTTGAACTCGACGTCCGAGTACGTGCCGGCCTGCGCCTTGGCGTTCTTGGTGATCGCGGCGATCCAGCCGTGGTCGGCCGCCGGGGCGGAGAAGCCGATGGTCACCTTCTCGCCAGGTGCGGCGTTCCCGTTGCTGCCGGCGGCGACCGTCTGTGCCCCGCCGCCGCTGGGCTCATCCGGCTCGTTGCTGGTGCATGCGGTGAGCAGGGCTCCCGCGCCAAGCGCGGCCCCGCCCAGCAGCATCCGGCGGCGGGACAGGTCGGGCGCGTGTTTCATGACGACCTCCGGTATAGGGGTGCAAGGGATCCGGCGGCCGTCCCGTTATCGGACGGTCACCAAGGGTTTTATTACGGGTACTAGCTGGTGGTGATCTTGTTGTTCTTAGCGAAGAACTGGCTGAGCGACTTGAACTGAACCTGCTGGACCAGAACCGCGGCGACGATGATGCCGCCCTTGACCATGTTCTGGACCTCGGTGGAAAGGTTGTTGATCGCGAACAGGTTGGTGATGGTGGAGAACACCAGCACGCCCAGGAGCGAGCCGATGATCGTGCCGCGGCCGCCGCTGAGCAGCGTGCCACCGATGATCGCCGCGGCGATCGCGTCGAGTTCGTACAGGTTTGCCATGGCCGCTTGGGCGGAGTTGGCCTGCGAGGTCAACATGATGGCGGCGATGCCGCAGCAGAGGCCGGACAGCGCGTAGAGGAGCAGGGTGTGCCGCTTGACGTTGATGCCGGCCAGCCGGGCCGCCTCGGGGTTGCCGCCGACCGCGACCGTGCGCCGACCGAAGGTGGTGCGATTGAGCAGGACCCAGCCCGCGGCCACGACCGCGGCGAGGATGTAGACCAGCACCGGCACACCGAGGAAGTCGTTGGCGGCGAGGCCGTTGATGAAGTCGCTGTTGGAGACCTGGGTCTGCTTGTCGGAGAGCTGTGCCGCCAGGCCGCGGGCCGCCACGAGCATGGCGAGCGTCGCGATGAAGGCGACAAGCCGCCCGTACGAGATGAGGATCCCGTTGACGACGCCTACCCCTATGCCGACCGCGAGCGCGCAGAAGATCATGCCGCCGGGGCCGAGGTCCTGGGTGGCGAGCGTGGTGCTCCACACGCCGGCGAGCGCGATGATCGCGCCGACCGAGAGGTCGATGCCACCGCCGATGATCACGAAGGTCATACCGACCGTGACCACGCCGATGACGGACGCCAGCTCGAGGATGGTGAAGATGTTGCTACGCACCCAGGCGCCGTCGCTGTAGAGGTCCGGCTTGGTGATGATGCCGACGACGATCAGCGCGATCAGCACGCCGACGAGGCCGAGGTTGCGGCGCATCGACTCGGACGCGTCGTCACGCCACCAGCTCCGCTTTTCCGGAGCCGAGTGCTCTGGCTCCTTCACCGGCGCAGGCGCGGTCTGCGCTGTCATATGGTGACCTCCTCAACTTGCAACGATCCCGCCATCACGAGGTCGAGCACGGTGTCTTCGTCGATCTGCCCGGCCGGTGCCTCGTGCACCATTCGGCCTTCCCGCATAACCAGCACCCGGTCGGCCAGACCCAGCACCTCGGGCACCTCGCTGGAGACCAGCAGCACCCCGACGCCCTGCGCGGCGAGGTCCCGGATCACCTGGTAGAGCTCGGCCCGCGCGCCCACGTCGACGCCCCGTGTGGGCTCGTCGAGCAGCAGCAGCCGGGTGTCGCCGAGCAGCCAGCGGCCTACGACCACCTTCTGCTGGTTACCGCCGGAGAGCGTGCGCACGGCCCGGCGCACGTCGCGCGGGCGCAGGTCGAGCTGGTCGGCGATGCGGTTGGCCTCGTCGATCTCGCGGCCGGCATTGGTGAAACCGGCCCGGGCGTACTCGCTGAAGGTGGAGAGCGTGACGTTGCGGTAGATCGGCTCGCCGAGCAGCAACGCCTGGCTCTTGCGCTCCTCGGGGGCCATGCCCAGCCCCGCACGCACGGCCGCGCTCACGCTGCCCGGCCGGAGCACCTTGCCGGCCATCCGCACCGTGCCCGCCTCGGAGCGGCGGGCGCCGAAGATGGTCTCCAGCAGCTCGGACCGGCCGGAACCGACTAGGCCGGCGATGCCCACGATCTCACCACTGTGGACGGTGAGGGAGACGTCGGCGAACTCGCCGGAGCGGGTAAGCCCCTCCACCCGGAGCAGCTCCTCGGCGCCGCTGACCGCGGGTACGGGCTCCGGGAAGACGTACTCGATCGTGCGGCCGGTCATCCGGCTCACCAAGTCGCGGGTCGGCGTGCTGCGGGCCGGCAGGTTGGCCGCCGTGGTGCGGCCGTCCTTGAGCACCGTCACCCGGTCGCCGATCTCGCGGATCTCCTCGAGCCGGTGCGAGATGTAGATGACCGCGATGCCCTGTGCGGTAAGGCCCCGGATGATCCGGAAGAGGTTGGCCACCTCGTCGTGGGCGAGCACCGCGCTCGGCTCGTCCATGATGATCAGACGGGCGTCGTGGGAGAGCGCCCGGGCCATGCTGACCACCTGCTTGCCGGCCGCGGGCAGCGAGCGCACCAGGCGTGACGGCGGGATTTCGGCGTGCCCGAGCTTGCCCAGGATCTCGCGGGTGTGGCGGGCCATGAAGCCGCGCCGCACGAAGCCGAACGCCCGCGGCTCGTGGCCGAGGAACGCGTTTTCGCTCACCGACAGGTCCTCGACGAGGTCGAGCTCCTGGTAGATGGTGGCGATGCCGGCTTTCATCGCGGCCTGCGGGTTGGCCGGGGCGAAATCCTGGCCGAGCCACTCGATCTGGCCCTCGTCCGGGCGGTGCACGCCGGCGAGCACCTTGATGAGGGTGGACTTGCCGGCGCCATTCTGCCCCAGCAGGCAGTGGACTTCGCCGGCACGCACCTCAAGCTGCACGCCGTCGAGCGCGCGCACGCCGGGGAACGTCTTGACGACATCGGTGAGGCGGAGGACGACCTCGGCGCTCTGGTCTTCAGTGGTCTCAGTCATGATGCCTGCTCGAATGCCACGTCGCTGGCGAGCACACCGGCGCCGGTCACACCGGCTCGGGGCCCCAGCTCGGAAAGGACGACGGGAAGGTTGCCGGTCGCCAGGGGGAGCGATCGGCGGTACACAACACTGCGGATCTCGGCGAGGAGGATGTGGCCCAGGTGGGCGAGGCCGCCGCCGATCACGATCATCGACGGGTTGGCGAAGCTGACCAGGCCGGCCAGCACACCGCCGATCCGCCGGCCCCATCGCGGATGAGGCGGATGCAGGTGACGTCGCCTTCGCTGGCGGCCTCGGCGACGTCGCGGGCGGTCACCGTGCCGTTGGCCGCCAGCCGCTCGGTGAGCGCCGGCGAGGTGCCGTTACGCGCGGCCAGCGTGGCGTCCTTGGCGAGCGCCGCGCCGCTGAAGAGCGCCTCCAGACACCCGACGTTGCCGCAAGTACACATCGGACCGTGCGAGTCGACCTGGATGTGGCCGATGTCGCCGGCACACCCGTCGGTGCCCCGGTAGACGTCGCCGCTGAGGTAGATGCCGCAGCCGATGCCGGTGCCGATCTTTACGAAGAGGAAGTCGTCGACCGAGTGGGCCACGCCGCCGTGCCGCTCGCCGATCGCCATGATGTTTACGTCGTTGTCCACCACGGCGGGGCAACCGTGCTCGCGGGTGAGCAGCTCCCGCACCGGGAAGCGGTCCCAGCCCGGCATGATCGGAGGGGAGACCGGCACGCCGTCGCGGAAGCTGACCGGTCCCGGCACCCCGATGCCGACCGCGTCCAGCTTCTCGTACGCACCGTCCACTTTGGCCTTGGCGAGCAGCTCGTTGACCCGCTGCAGTATCACCTTGGGGCCGGAGCGGATGTCGGCGATCTCGTTGTACGCCGCGATCGGCTCCAGCCGGCCGTTGGTCACCTCGACGTCGACCGAGCTGGCGCCCAGGTCGACCGCGGCGAAGCGCAGGCCCGGGTTGAGCTCGACCAGAGTGGACCGCCGGCCGCCGCGGGAGGCAGCCATGCCAGCCTCGGCCACGTATCCGAGCGCGACCAACCGGTCCAGCTCGCCCAGCAGCCGGGGCCGCGGGATCTCGAGCCGGTCGGCGAGCTCAGCACGGGAGATCGTGCCGTGGTCTCGCAACAGGCGGAGAAGCCGCAGGTGCAGAGGTTCGGCCGTACGCACGGACCCTCCCTCCGAGGGGGTTCACATCGACGCAATGTCAGTGTGTTGTGTCCGACACACTAGGAGCCTTCCGCTCCCGATGTCCAGACCTTTACTCGTACTGATACACAACTTTTTTCTAAGTCAGCAGAAGTTGTGATCAGGGCGCCAAGTTCGACGCCCTGATCACCGCCCCGTTACTGCCGGTAGATGGTCAAGTCGGACATGTTCTTGTAGCTGATGTCCGCGAACGAGAGGGACTGGCCGGGGTTGGCCGCGCCACCGGGGGCGGTGTCCTGCTCCCAGTTGGCGTGGTGGAACTCGGGCTCCCCGATCACCTCGAAGAACTGCTGGAAGTTGATGTCGCCCTCGCCCAGCGGCGTCATCACGTGCCCGTTCGCCTGCTCGGGCGCGCGGTCGCCGTCCTTGGCATGGAACAGCGGGAAGCGCTTGGTCCGGTTCGCCACGTTCAGGATCGGGTCGAAGAGGTCCGTCCTCACCTGCCCGCGGGAGTTCGTGTAGGTC
Organism: Phytohabitans flavus; assembly: GCF_011764545.1. Classification (GTDB taxonomy): domain Bacteria; phylum Actinomycetota; class Actinomycetes; order Mycobacteriales; family Micromonosporaceae; genus Phytohabitans; species Phytohabitans flavus. The sequence goes on from NZ_AP022870.1 coordinate 6,021,622, forward strand.
CGGTGCTTGAACCGGGCCACGTACCCCCAGTAGATGTCGAACTCGAAGAACACGTACTTCGGGTCGGTCTTGGCGAAGAAGTACTCCAGGCGCCGCACGCCGGACGAGGCGGTGGGCCGGCCGTTGGCGTCCAGCGGGCCGGAGTCGAGCAGGAAGCTGTACGCCACGTCGTGGTTGTGCGTGTACAGCCGGAGCCCGCGCTCCTTGGCCTGGCGGCCCAGCTCGTTCCAGAGGTCCGCGGCCGCGTCCCAGTCCGACTGGTAGGCGCTGTTGGTCGGGTCGGAGCCCGTGCCGATGTTCTTCATGCCGAGCGTCTCGGCGATGTCCAGCTGCTGCTGGAACGTGGCCGCGTTGATCGAGGCGTGCGTGCCGTTGGCGACCAGGCCGTTGTCATCGAGGATCTTGCGAATCTCGGCCGGCGTGATCTGCCTGCCCAGGATCGAGGTGTGCTGCGTGTAGCCAGCGAACTCGACTTCCTTGTATCCGATCTCGGCGATGCGGGCGAGGACCCGCTCGAAGCCGTACGGAACGCCGCTGTCGTCCGGTGCCGCCGTGATCCGGTCGCGCACGCTGTAGAGGATGATGCCGCGGTTCTGGCTCGGGATCAGCGGCTCCACCGTGAGCTTCTTGTCACCGAGGGCCGGCGTGTTGGTCTGGAGCACCGGCAGGCCGGCTGCACCGATCGCGGCGGCAGCGCCGGCTGAGGCTTGAAGCACGCGGCGGCGGGTCAGCGCTTTCTTGGACTGTGGCTCGGTCATGTGCCTTCTCCACCTTTCTTCGGCGGCCGGGACCGCCGTCGACGACGAGAGCAGAGGTGTATGACGTGTGACGTTGAGCGGGCGCGGACGACCCAGCCCAGCGGCCGCAGACGCGCCGGACCTGCGTGAATGAGGGGACTGAGAACCGTTTGTGTCTCACGTGTTACGTCTGAGAGCAGACGCTAGCTGCCGTGCTCGGCGAAAGATAGTCCTCAAAGCAACAAACTTTTGACTGTACGGACGAAAGATTGTCCTCGGGTTTGTGAAAGCGCTCTCTAGGCCATCACTTGCACAACAACTTCGCCATCCGGCGCGAAGCGATCATCAGGCCCACGGCCGTGACCACCAGCAGGTACGCCAGGTCGAGCCAACCGGTGGCGCCGAGCGAACCGGTGCTGATGCCGCGGAGCAGGTCGACCGCGCGGTACAGCGGAGTCACCTCGATGAGCCAGCGCAGCACGGACGGATAGGACTCGGCCGGGACAAAAGTGCCAGAGAAGAGAAACAGTGCGAACTGCGCCGAACCGATCAGATCAAAGTCCTGCCAGCCGCGCATGTACGTGGATAGCGCCATGCCCAGCGCGCCGAACGCGAAGCCGACCAGCACCGCCGCCGGAAACGCGGCCAGTGCCCGGAGCCCCGTGGTGAGGTCGAGGGCGAACATGACGACGAGGAACGCGGCCGAATAGAGCGAGCCGCGCACCATCGCCCAGGCGAGCTCGCCGAGCGCGATCTCGAAGGGCTGCACGGGAGTGGCGAGCACCCCGTCGTACAGCTTCATGAACTTCATCTTCCCGAAGAAGTTGAATGTCGTTTCCGACAATGCGCCGGACATCGCGGAGGAGGCGAGCATTGCCGGCGCGACGAACGCGGCGTACTCGACGACCTGCCCGCTCGGCAGCGTGAGGTCGCCGACCAGGCCGCCCACGCCGACGCCGATCGACAGCAGGTAGAGCAGCGGCTCGAAGAAGCCTGAGATCAACACGACCCAGTACGCCGACTTGAGCGCGGCGACGTTGCGCTCGGTGACCGAGGCCGAGCGGCGCCCGGCACCCTCGAAGCTGAGCAGCCGGGGCAGCACAAGCGTGACCATGATCAGACCACCAACCGCTTCTTGAACCGGACGCGGGCGATCGCGTAGCCGCCGCCCGCCCACAGAGCCAGGTAGAGCACGTGCCCCGCGATCGACCACTGCGCCGGTAGGCCGAGCGTGGCGGCGCGGGTCAGGTCGACGCCGTGCCACAGCGGCGACGCGTACGCCAGCCAGCGCAGCCCCACCGGCAGCGACTCGACCGGGAAGAACACGCCGGCGAACAGCGACATCGGGATCACCGCGAACCGGAACAGCAGCGCGAGGTAGCTGTCGCTGGTGACCGAAGAGCTGTACGCGAACGTGGGCGCCGCGAACGCCAGCGAGAGCAGCACCGAGATCGGCAGCACGGCCAGCGCCCACCACGAGTGCAGCGTGCCGAACACGGCCGCCACCAGCAGGAACGCCACGGCGCTGGTCAACGCCCGGAAGACCGCGAAGAGCAGGCCGCCACCAAGGATGTCGTCGAGTCGGACCGGTGTCGCGGCCTGTCCCTCGTACGTACGCACCCAGTTGAAGCTGCTCAGCACCGGCCAGGTCGACTCGAAGATGGCCACCTGCATCACGGTCGAGGCGATCAGGCCGGGGACGATCCAGTCCAGGTACGGCACACCGCCGATGCCACCCTGGACGTACTCCCCCACGCCAAGGCCGAAGCCGAGCACGGTGAGCAGCGGCAGCACGAACGTGGACAGCGCGCTGCCCCGCCACACCCGCTTGTAGACAACGAGGTAGTACTCGAACACCGCCGCCATGGGTCAGTCCACCAGCGTCCGGCCGGTCAGGTGGAGGAAGACGTCTTCCAGGGAGCTGCGGCGCACGAGCACGCTGGCCGGTGTGAGCCCGCGCGCCTGCACGTCGGCGACCGCCGAGTCACCGTCGCTTGTGTACAGCAGGATGCGGTCGGGCAGCACCTCGACCCGCTCGCCGAGGCCGGTCAGCTTGCCCGCGAAGTCTTCCTGCGACTCGGCGACGAAGCGGAGCTCGACCACCTCACGGGTGGAGTGGCGCTCGATCAGCTCGCGGGGCGAACCCTCGGCCACGATGCGGCCGCCGTCCATCACCACGAGCCGGTCGCACAGCTGCTCGGCTTCGTCCATGTAGTGCGTGGTCAGCACCAGCGTCACGCCCTGCTGCTTGAGCCGGAAGAGCCGCTCCCACACCAGGTGGCGGGCCTGCGGGTCAAGGCCGGTGGTGGGCTCGTCGAGCAACACGATGTCGGGCTCGTTGACCAGCGCGCGGGCGATCGTGAGCCGCCGCTTCATGCCGCCGGAGAGCGGCTCGACCTTGCTGCCCGCCCGCTCGGCGAGCTGCACGAAGTCGAGCAGCTCGGCGGCCCGCTCGCGGGCGACGCGGCGCGGGATGCCGAAGTAGCGGGCATACGTCGTCAGGTTTTCCCGGACGGTCAGCTCCGGGTCGAGGTTGTCGAGCTGGGGCAGACGCCGAGGCGGGCACGGATGGCCGGGCCGTCACGGGTCGGGTCCTTGCCGAGGATCCGCAGGATGCCCCCGGTGGGCGGGGAGACACAGCCGATCATGCGCATGGTCGAGCTCTTGCCAGCGCCGTTGGGACCGAGGAAGCCGAACGCCTCGCCCGGCTGCACGTCGACGTCGATACCATCGACGGCCGTGAAGTCGCCGAACCGCTTGACCAGCCCCCGCGCTTGGATGAGTGGTTGGACTTTGGACACGATCGGCACCCTAACTCCGCCCTCCGACACGTCCTCAAGCATTTTTCGGGGACTTTTGATGTCTCCGTAGAAAGTTCTCTCGGGATCGACCAAACTTTGCGCTATCTTGGCCGAATGGTTGGAGTGTGGCCCGACAATCGGCACCAGGCGGCGGTCCTCCGCCTCCTGCGCGACGGCGGGCCCCGCTCCCGCGCCGAGCTCGTCGACGCGGTGGGACTGTCCCGATCGAAGCTCGCGGTGGAGATCGACCGCCTCATCGACCGAGGTCTTGTCGACACCGCCGGGCCGGCCGCCTCTCGGGGCGGCCGCCGTTCGTCTGTGGTCCGGATCGCCGCGGCCACCCGCTACCTCGGCATCGACATCGGCGCCAGCACGCTCGACCTCGCCGTCACCGACGGCGAGATGCGCCTGCTCGGCCGGGTCAACGAGCGCACCGACCTGCGCAAGGGCCCGACCGCGGTGATCGGCCAAGCGCTGGAGATGATCAACAAGCTGCGCGTGGAGACCGGAACGACGCGGTTCACCGGCGCTGGCGTGGGCATCCCGGGGCCGGTGAGCTTCCGCGAAGGCATGCCGGTGTCGCCACCCTTCATGCCCGGCTGGCACCGCTTTCCGGTACGGGAGACGCTCGCCGCCGAGCTGAGCTGTCCGGTGCTGGTGGACAACGACGTCAACATCATGGCGCTCGGCGAGATGCACTCGGGGATCGCCCGCTCGTTCGAGGACTTCCTGTTCGTCAAGATCGGCGCTGGCATCGGCTGCGGCATAGTCGCCGCCGGCGAGGTCTACCGCGGCGCCACCGGCAGCGCCGGCGACATCGGCCACACGTCGGTGGATCCGCACGGCCCGGTCTGCGTCTGCGGCAACACAGGCTGCCTGGAGGCGTTCTTCGGCGGCGCCGCCCTGACCCGCGACGCGCTGACCGCCGCCCGCTCCGGCCGCTCCCCGCACCTCGCCGAGCGCCTTCGCGAGGCCGGCACGGTCACACCGGTCGACGTCTCGGTCGCCGCGGCGGACGGCGACCCGTTCGCGATGAACCTTGTCCGCGACGGCGCCCGCCGTGTCGGCCAGGTCCTCGCCGGCCTGGTCAGCTTCTTCAACCCGGGCCTGATCGTGATCGGCGGCGGCGTCGCGGGCATCGGCCACGCCCTGCTGGCGGAGATCCGCTCGGTCGTCTACCGCAAGTCGCTGCCGCTGGCCACCGGCGACATGCCGATCGCCCTGTCGGAGATGGGCGACGAGGCCGGCCTAGTGGGCGCCGCCCGCATGATCAGCGACCACATCTGCCACGACCAGAGCGTCCACAGCGCCCCCCACCCGACCTGAGGCCTTCGCGGCGCATTGACAAGAAAAAGATCGCGACCTCATCTGGCCCGGCTGAGTAAAGATCGCAAAGCTAAGGCAATAACACAAACGAGGGCTACCGCGATGTCCGCGGTGGTCCGGACCGCTGCTCCCGCGGCCTCACCCTCCGCGGTCCACAACCACTACGGCACTGACACGATGCAAAATCTCCGACGGCTGGAGTGACCGCGTTCGGGGCCGGCCCTCTTTCGGTGCATGAAGCGGCTAACCACCGGCACACACACCCGGGGAATCCGACAGTTTCCCCGGTCCCCCTTTCGAGAACCGGGCGCAGGGCGGCCGGGTCCGCGTTGACTCTGCGAGCTGCTTGCGGGCATGAACAGCCGGTGTGACAGTGGCCTTCGTTCCTCCTCGTCCTAGGCCGACGTGTTGTCGGGACGGTCGGCTGTTCGAGCGCGCACCAGCCGTACGCCGGTCGCGAGTAGCCACACGAGCCAGGCGGCGTAGCCGGGCAACCCCACGAACAGGAACGCCGAGCCGTCCGCGATCGCGAGGTTGGCCGCCCCGGCGGCGAGCAGCAGGCCTCCCCGGCCACTGCGAGCAGACGCTGCCACCGCGGTGTCAGCCCGCTCGCATGCGTCGCCAGCGCAGCGCCGATGAAGGTGGTGCCGAGCGCCGGCAGTGCCAGCGCGAACGCTGCCGCATGCAGCTGCCAGGCGAGCTCGAACGCCGGGCTCGGCTCGGCGAGCTCGCCGGCGGACAGCACGACTCCGTCCCACAGAACTGCGTAGAGCGCGAAGATCGCCGAGAGTGTCGCGCCCGCGGCGACCGCGAGGCGCGACCAGTCCGCGCCCGCACCCCCGCGGCGCCCGACGAGCCCGTGGAGACCGGTCACGAACCCGAGCAACAGCGGCAGGTTCAGCGCCTCCAGGCCGACCGCGATCGCGACCGCGAGCCGGTTCTCCGCGTGGAATGCGAGCACCTCCTTGATCGGGTCCCCGTAGGCGGGCGCTCCGGCCCCGACCACCACCGCGTTCTGGATCGCCACTGACGCTGTCAACGCGATTGCCGTCGCGCCTACGACCCGCTCTCGGAGCGCTCGGGTCGGGGCGGTACCCGTCGTTGCCGCTACCGCACTCATTCGAGGCCTCTCCCGCTTCCTAAGCTGGTCCATGCCAGGCTCGTACACTGTACGTCGTACACCGTACTATCGACGTACGCTGTACGATTGTCAAGCCGTACGAGCGAGGAGGCCCGTGTCCGTGAGGGAACGACGCCAGGTCGCGTCAGACGCGGGACTGAGCAAGCAACGGGTGGTCGTCGAGGCGATCCGGCTCGCCGACCGCGAAGGGGTCGACGGGCTGAGCATGCGCCAGCTGGCCGGCGCGCTCGGCGCGGGCGCAATGTCGCTCTACCACTACGTGGCGAACAAGGAAGAGCTGCTGGACGCCATGATCGACGTCGTGTTCGAGGAGATCGAGCTCCCGCCCGAAGAGGCCGACTGGCAGTCGGCGATGCGACGGCGGTCGGCATCCGCCCGGCAGGTTCTCGCACGCCACCCGTGGGCGATCGGCCTGATGGAGTCGCGGACATCGCCGGGGCCCGCGCACCTCCGCCACCGCGAAGCGGTCACCGCCTGCCTGCGGAGGGCCGGCTTCTCGATCGTCATGGCGACGCATGCCAACTGGTTGCTCGACAGCTACGTCTACGGATTCGCCCTGCAGGCAGCCAGCCTGCCGTTCGACACCGCCGATGAGTTCGCGGACATGGCCGAGGACGTCTTCCTGCCCCAGCTTCCTCCTGACGAGTTCCCCTACCTCAACGAGTCCGCCGCGGCGCTCGTCGGTGCCGGCTACGACCCGGCAGAGGAGTTCATCTTCGGCCTCGACCTCATCCTGGCCGCCCTCGAGCCCCTGAGAGCCTCCGCATAGCAACGCTCACAGACATGATCAACAAGGCTAACCGCGAAGATCAACAGCCAAGTGTCGCTGTGTCAGGCGGGGTGGCTGCGGCGCGGGCCGCGGCGACGAGTTCGTCGACCGTGGCCTCGTCCTTCGGGGTGCCGGGGTCGTAGCGGACCGTCCAGGTCAGGCCGTCGACGCCGCTCACCCGCCGCGCCACAACGCGGACGCCGCCGCCGTCGGGCAGCGGGTGGTGTTCGGTGTACGCGACCGAGCGGGTCACGCGGGCACGGATCTGGTCGGGCACATCGCCGGGGTCGAGCAGGAGCATCGAGAGGATGGGCTGGTCGGCGACCACCTTGTAATCGGAGCGCTCGTCGACCACAGACGCCGGGGTGACCACCAGGTCGCGGCCGGACCAGACGGCCTTGTGGATCTCGTGCCAGCCGAGGCGGTGGAGGCCGGGCAGCCACAGGCCGCGGTTGGTTACCACCACCACGCCGTCAGCCGCTGGAGACCACGCCAGGATGCGCTCGTCCTGCTCCAGCGCCGGGCGCTGGTCGGCCGGCAGCTTCGGCTTGCGCCTGAACAGTGCCACCTGCGCCTCTACCTTCGTCCGTGACTGCGGGGCTCGCCGCCGGGCCGCCGCTGGGCGGTCCGGGCCGTCGAAACTCTCTCCACGCGCCTCACAGGCCACCCACCGCCTGCTCGCGCAGCGCCCGCGCATGCTGCTCCAGCGAGAAGAGTTCCCCGGCGAGGGTGAGGTACTCGTCCTTGCTCGTCACCGGGTTGACCCGCTGCACCTTCGACTTCAGCTCGCGGATCCGCGAGGCCACCGAGCCGAGCTGGAGGCGGGCCAGCGCGACCGAGACGTAGCGGGGGTCGGGATCGTAGTCGAGGCGAAGCGGCTCGACGGCGAGCTCGCCGACGAGGGCCTTCGCGGCCAAGTCGCCGGACGCGTCGCGTACCCCCTCGATCCAGACGGCCCCGGCCGCCGCTGAGGCCGCACCGCCTGCGGTGGCGATGGCCTCGCGGACCGCCACGTGTACCGGGTGCCGGTAGACGTCGGCGCCCAGCGCGTCGAACATCGGCCCGGCCAGTGCCGGCATTTGCAGGGCCAGCTTGAGGCACTCGCGTTCCACCATCGCCTGTGGACTGTCCACAGCGGACTCGACGGGAGCGGGGCGGTCCGGCGCGGCCTCGGCGCGACCCGCGGCGGCCGCCACAGCGCGCTGTACCGGCTCGATCTCCATGCCGAGGTCGCCGGCGAGCTTCCGGACGTACTCCGGCCGCTTTTCCCGGTCTTTGATCTTCGCGACCAGCGGCGCGGCCCGGCGCATCGCGTCCACCCGGCCCTCGACGGTGTCCAGGTCGTGGCGGAAGAGCACCTGCCGCAGCGCGAAGTCGACGAGCGGCTCGCGGCGGGCGATCAGGTCGCGCACGGCGAGGTCGCCCTTTGCCAGCCGCAGGTCGCACGGGTCCATGCTGTCCGGGGAGACCGCGATGAAGGTGCGGCCGACAAACTTCTGATCCTCCTCGAACGCCCGCAGCGCCGCCTTCTGCCCGGCCGCGTCGCCGTCGAACGTGAAGATGATCTCGCCGGTGAAGCCGTCGGTGTCCATCAGCAGCCGCCGCAGCACGCCGATGTGGTCGCTGCCGAACGAGGTGCCGCAGGTCGCCACGGCGGTGGGCACGTCGGCGAGGTGGCAGGCCATCACATCGGTGTACCCCTCGACGATCACCACGCGGCCCTGCTTGGCGATCTCCCGCTTGGCTAGGTCGACGCCGTAGAGCACGTGCGACTTCTTGTAGATGGGCGTCTCGGGGGTGTTGAGGTACTTCGGGCCGTCGTCCCCCTCCAAAAGCCGGCGTGCGCCGAAGCCGATCACGTCGCCGGTAAGATCCTTGATCGGCCACATCAGCCGGCCCCGGAAGCGGTCGATGAGCGAGCCTGAGCGCGCCTCGCGGGCCAGCCCGGCGGTGATCAGCTCCTGCGGCGTGAACCCCTTCTGCCGCAGGTGCTTGGTGAGGTGGTCCCAGGCGTCCGGGGCGAAGCCGCAGCCATACAGCTGGGCGGTGGCCCGGTCGAAGCCGCGCTCGGCGAGGAACTCGCGGGCCTTGTGCGCGGGTCCGGTGCCGAGCTGGTCGGCGTAGAACTCGGCGGCGGCCACGTGCGCGGCGACGAGGCGCTGTCGCTGCCCCTGCTGCTGCCGCACCGGCGCTGGCCCGGCCTCCATGTAGCGCAGCTGGATGCCGGCCCGCCCGGCCAGCCGCTCGACCGCCTCGACGAACGAGAGGTGGTCGATGTCCATGAGGAACTTGATCGCGTCGCCGCCGGCCCCACACCCGTGACAGAAGTACACATTGCGACCGGGTGCGACGGTGAACGATGCGGTCTTCTCGTCATGAAAAGGGCACAGCCCTTTGAGGTTGCCGCCGCCCGCCGCCTTCAGCGTGACGTGCTCGGAGATGACGTCGGCTATCGCCGTCCGCTCACGGACCAGCGCGATGTCCTCGTCCCGGATGCGGCCAGCCATGACCTACATCCTGCCTCACCCGTCACGGCCGCCGCCGCAGCCTCCGCTCGCCGGGTCGGACCGGGAGCCCTTGGTCAGGCGAGCGTGAGCGTCAAGGTGGCGAGGTACACACCCGGCTGGGTGGACGCCGGGATCGACAGCGCGAGGGCGGCACCGCACTCGAACACTCCGGTGCTGCTCGACGCCGCGGCCGAACAGAGGGTGCGGGCGCTGCCGAGATCGGCGCCCTCACCCGCGGCGACCTCGCCCGGGCCGCGTGCCCTGCCCGCCGTCGGGTCCCAGCTGAGGCTGGCGGCCGGGATCGAGGCCGTCCCCAGTTGGGTGGTGAAGTCCGGAAGCTGGCCGGTCAGGGCCCAACCCGCGCTGGAGCCGCGCAGGTCGGTCACCTCGGCCTGCGGCAGGTCGCCGCTGGCGGTACCGCCGACGGTGCCACCCGCCAACAGCACTGCCGTGCTCGCGAGCGCCAGGGTGAAGGGGCCTGGCGCGATCTCTGCGATGATCTCCTGCTGGACCGAGCCACCCGGTGACTCGCCCGCGATCGTGTACGGCTGCGGGGCCGACGTGGAGCTCTGGAAGGCGCTCGAATCGGTCGGTACGAACGTCGCGGTGATCGAGTAGGTCCCGATCGGGAGCGACGTCGTGGTCAGCGTGGCGGTAGCCTCCGCACCGGTGACCGGCGCGGAGCCGATGGTGACAGTCTCCCGCCGAAACTCCACCGTGCCCGTCGCCGCGTCTGGCTCGACGTCGGCGGTGAGGGTCACCTCGGTCCCCGGGTCGACCGGGCTGGCCGGGGTGATCGCGAGGCTCGTCGTGGTCGCCACCGCGGTCTCGTTCTTAAGCGCCCAGTTGCCGCCGGTGACGGTCACCGGGGTGATGAACCTGTCCGGGTGCCGCCCCAGGTTCAGGTGGTAGCACTCCAGCACTACCCACCACTCGCCGTCGGTGGGAGGGGTGCCGCCCAGCGCGTCGGCGAACGACCGGTTCGGCGCCGCCAGCACGGGAGCGGTGTCGTAGCCGCCGGCGTCCAGCGACCGCGCGAGGTTCTGAAACGCGTCGCTGCCGGCAGGCCCGATCCTGAGCTGCGCGTTGACGCCGAACCCTGACGGGCACGGTGCGGACGTCGTGCCGCTGGTGAACATCGGCCGGTCCGCCACGCTGCCGCCGCTCTGCGACAGCGTGATGGTGCCGAGCGGGGCGGCCTGGGCCGGCGACGCGACGGCCACGAGACCGCCGGCGGCCACGGTCACCGCTGCCAGCAGCGCGGCCGCACGGGCGGACCAACGCGCGCTCATGAATCACTCCCCTTTTGAGGATGCAGCCGGCCGGGCTCCACTACCCGGCCGGCAACCAGACTTCCTACCGGCTGTGACCCCGCAGGCAGGCCAATCTCTCCGCCGGACATGCTGGAGTTAAACATTCGGTACACGGCAGACGGCTGTGCTTTGACCGGCATGGATCACCGGGCGTTCGCGCCGTTCCGTCGCCGGCCGAGGACCCGCAGGCCGGCACCGCCACCGACGAGTGCCGCGCCGACGGCTACGAATGCGCCGATGGCGAGGCCGGTACGGGGCAGATCGTCGCCACCGCCGCCATTCCCGTCGGTCGGGCTCGGCGACGGGCTGGGCGACTCGCTCGGTGAGACGGTCGGCGAGACCGTGGGGGTGGGCGAGACCGTGGGGCTGGTGGTCGCCGGTGCGATCGACACCGCGATGTCCACGCCCGAAGTGGGTTCGAGGCCCGCGGGTGCGCCCATCGACGTGGCCGCCGGCGCCCCGAACAGGACGAGTGCCACCGCGACCAGAAGCACGCCTCGGGCCGTCGACCCGGCCTCCACCGTCACCGCTTCGCCGCTGCCGTCGAAGTCGGGCAGTGCCGGCTGCCGGCGGGAACGCCACCGCCGGAAGAGCCAGAACAGGAGCAGCGCGACGATGAGCAGCAGCACCACGACGATGAGCCACGGTACCGCCCACATCGAGCGGGACTGGGTCAGCGAAAGCGTGGTGTTGTCGATCTGCGGGTTGACCGTGACCTGAGCCTTCAGCCAGCCAGCCGGGAAGACACCCTCGACCTTCCTGCTGATCCGGATCTCGGAGTCGGGCAGCAGCTCCGGAATGTCGATTACCTCGCTGTTGCCGAGCCGGATGCCGAACGGCCCTCGGACCTCGATCCGCGCCTTGCCGGAGAAGCGCACGTTGCCCGTGTTCGCGACCTGGTAGGTGACGGTCATGTCGCCGCCGCCGAACGGGATCAACGGGTTGTCGTACTGCGTGTCGATCTTAGTGATCTCCGCGGCCGGCACAGAGGGCCCGTCCACGCGGAGGTAGACGCGGGCCGCGACGCGGCGCTCGACGTTCACCTGCTGGCCCTGCTCGTTCGTGGCGCTGCCGGTGGCCGAGGCGATCAGGCCCCGATGTGGTCGCCCGGCTCGGCGTTCGCGGGAATCTTCACCTTGAACGGGATGTCCACCCGCTTGCCCACCGGAACCGTGTAGTCCTTGCGGGGCAGCGTGATCCACGCGCCCACGTCCTTCGGCTGCTCACTCGCGGGCAGCAGCGCGAACCCACCGTCCGGGGCGTTGAACGCGTCCGTCGCGTACACACTCACCTTCAACGGCTCCGTGCCGAGGTTGCTCACCCCGACCCAGTCAGACACCTCCTCACCCGGCTTCAGCCCGTACTCGAACCGGCTGCGCACGGTTGGGCCCTTCGGGCTCGACGGGACGACGCTCCACTTGAAGTCGTCCCCGGGTGCCTTGACCGGGGCGGCGCCAGCGGGGGCAGAGGGAAACGCCGCGAAGAGCACGGCCAGCAGTGCGAGCAGAAGCCCGGCGCGCGTGGCGGGCCGGGGTCGGTCGGTTCGGTCGGGTTTCATGGCTCGGGCTCCTCGGTGCATCCGGAAACAGGCATGCGGCGGAGGTGTCGCAGGCTATCGCCCACGACACCTCCGCCTATGTCAACCCGTGGCTGGGCTTGACCGCGAGGATCAGGCCAGCGTCAGGGTCAGGGTGGCGGCGTACGCACCCGGGTTGGCGGTGTCCGGCACGGACAGCGTCAGACCACCAGCGCAGTCGAACACACCAGCGCTGCTCGCCGTAACGGCCGAGCAGAGGGTGCGAGCGTCGCCGAGGTCAGCGCCGGCACCCGCGTTGACCGCACCGGAGCCGCTGACCTTGGTCGCGCTCGGCGCCCAGGTCAGGTTGGCGTTCGGGATCGCGGTCGTCGCCGGGGTGGTGTTGAAGTCCTCCAGCTGGCCGGTGAGGTCCCAGCCCGCGTTGCTACCGCGCAGGTCGGTGACCGTGGCCTTCTGCAGGTTGCCGGTCGCGGTGCCACCGACGACGCCACCCTCGAGCAGGGCGGTGTCACCGGCAACCGTGAGGGAGAAGGCGCCGGGGATGACGTCCGCGACGATTTCCTGCTCCGCCGCCGGGCCCTCACCACTGAGCTCGACCGTGACGGTCTTCGCGGTGGAGGTGGAGGGCTTGAACAGCGCCGGGTTGCCCGGCGTGAACGCGGCCGTGATCGAGTGGGTCCCGACCGGCAGCGAGGTGGTGGTCAGCGTCGCGACACCGGCGTTGACCGGCGCGGTGCCGATCACGGTGCCGGCGGCGCCCCGCTTGAACTGCACGGTGCCCGCGGCGGTCGCCGGGGCCACCGTCGCGGTCAGGGTGACCTCCTCACCCGACTCGACCGTGGCCGGCGAAACGGCGAGGTCGGTGGTGGTGTCCTCGACAACCGGGCCGGTGTCGACGCGCCAGTTGGTGCCCTCGACGACGATCGGCAGCTGGAACTCATCGACGTGCCGGCCAGCGGTCAGGCTGAAGCACTCGATGATGATCAGGTACGAACCCGGCGTGACCGTCGTAACGCCCAGCGCCTGGGCCAGCGACCGGTTCGGCACGATCGACACCGGAGCCTGGTCGTACCCGCCACCGCCCAGCGGGCGGCCCAGGTTCTGGTACGGACCACCGACCGGGCCAACCCGCAGACCAGCGTTCTCACCGAACGTGGCCGGGCACGGGTTCGACGAGGTCGCCGACGTGAACATCGGGCTGGCGTCGTTCGAGCCGCTCGTCGGGGCGACCGTGATGCTGCCCAGCGACGCCGCCTGCGCGGGCGACGCGACAGCCACCAGAACACCTGCCGACATCACGGCCGCACCAAGCAGCGCGCCCGCGCGAGCGAACATGCGCTTGCTCATGAATCACTTCCTCTCGCTGAGGATGATGCCCAGGCCGGACCCTTGGTGACCCGGCCGGCCCTCAGGCTCTACAGCAGCCATGACCCGGTAAACAGGCCAATCTCTCCGCCGAACGTGCGTAAGACGAATTCTCGGTGCCTCTTCATCAGGTAAAAGGCGGAGAGCAAGACCCATTCGGGCGGCCGGGAATGGCCGAAAGCAGTAGTTTGCCCGACGATGCTTCATCGCCAGGTACATCGTGTAGGAAATTGGCGCTGGCGTCGAGGCACCAAAACTCGTCGGCACGAAGGTGTACGCGCGCAAGGCAAACTCCGGGTTTTCCAAGCAAAATCCCGGATTCCGGCGGGTAGCCGAACGCTTCTGTCCACACTCGACGGTCACCGCAATGGAGCTGGAGCGCGGCGCGCGCGGCTGCCCACCAGGCGCCGCCGACCGCTGGAAAGGACGACCGGCTCGGGAGGTGGTCGCCGGGGGCGGTGTCGTAGCCACAGGCGGCCCAGCGGACCCTCGCAAGGGTCGAGTACTCACCGCCCGGCCCGCGGATCCTCGGCGCCGTAGCTGGTCGAGCGGGGCCGCCGGATCAGGCGGGCCGCAGCCGCACCGCCGGCCGTGCCGGCCGGCGGTGTTTGGGTTGTGAACCGCGCAGGGTGAGGCCGCGGGAGCAACGGTCCGGACCACGACGGACGTCGCGGTAGCTCAAATCACCATCCTGAATGGACCTGTCGTCACCATTGTGGACAGACCAAAAATGAACGGTGACGACTCAGCCGAAACGGCCGTTGACGTAGTCGGAGGTACGAGGGTCCTGCGGATGGTCGAACATCGCCGACGTCGCCCCGTGCTCCACGATCACCCCAGGCGTCCCCTGCGAGGCGAGGAAGAACGCGCATAGGTGCGAGACCCGGGCGGCCTGCTGCATGTTGTGCGTGACGATGACGATGGTCACCTCGTGGACCAGCTCCGCGATGGTCTCCTCGATACGCCGCGTGGACGTGGGGTCGAGGGCTGAGCATGGCTCGTCCATGAGCAGCACCCGCGGGCGTACGGCGAGCGAGCGGGCGATGCAGAGTCGCTGCTGCTGCCCACCGGAGAGTGCCCCGCCCGGCTGGCGCAGCCGGTCGCGGACCTCTTTCCAGAGGCCCGCCTTCGTCAGCGTCTCCTCCACCAGGTCGTCCCGGTCGCTCCGGGAGACCCTGAGTCCGGTGAGCTTCAGCCCGGCCACGACGTTGTCGTAGATGGACATCGCCGGAAACGGGTTGGGCTTCTGAAACACCATGCCTACCTGGCGGCGGGCGTCGGTGATGCGTCGCTCGGCGGAGTACAGGTCACGCCCGTCCAGCAACACCTCGCCGGCCAGCGACGCGCTCGGCACGAGCTCGTGCATCCGGTTGAGGATCCGCAGGAACGTCGACTTGCCACACCCCGACGGGCCGATCAGCGCGGTCACCTTGCCAGCCGGCATGGTCAGCGACACCCGGTCGAGCACCTTGTGGTCGCCGAACCAGGCGGAAATCGACCGCGCGTCCAGGCTCGCCAGCCCGTCCGCGTTCGGCCGGGGTACGGGCGCGGTCGCGGCGACCGGCGGACCGAGGTCGATCACGGTCGAGTCGTCGAGCTTGGCCACGGCACTATCCTTTCTGGACTGTCGCTAGAGGAGGTTGGGCAGGAGACGCGCGGCCTGGTCGGCGATGGCCAGCCCCAAGGCGAGCAGGACGGGTGCACCGACGACCCAAGCCTGCCAACCGCCCCAGCGGGCGCGCAGGTAAGTGATCGCCAGAGTGGCGAGGAGCAACGCCTGAGCCCAGAGCATAAGCGGCGTCCACGCGCCCTGGTCAGTGGCCAACGCGGCCTCCGCGGGCGGGAGCGACGCGGCGTTGAACTTGCGGGCCGGCGTCGGCTGGACCGTGCTGACCAGGTCGGCGTCGACCCGCACGAGATCCTGCGGGACGAACGGGGATCCGTCCGCCGTGACTAGCGTTATCCGCCCCTTGCCCTCGGTCAGCGGCGGCGGCGCGGGCTCGCCGGGGTAGCGCAGCCCGCGTACCCGGTACTCGTGCGTGCCCTGCCCGGTCGTCGCCGTGATCCGGTCACCGGGCAGCAGCAGGTCCAGGTCGCGGAACGGACCTCCGTACGCCGCCCGCCGGCCCATCACGACGGCGGTGCCGGCCTGTCCGGGCAGCACACTGTCCCGGCGGTGCCCCGGACCCTTCTGGAGCACGTCGCCGCGGGTTCCTTCGAAGACGACGGTCCGCAGGCCGACCGCCGGGATCTCGAGCACGGCGACCGCCGAGCCCGGCTCGACGAGGCGCTCGGTGCCTTCCTCGGCGCCGTCCGTGAACTCCAGCCGGGTCTGCCCCACCGGCGCGGTACCCCGGGCGAGTTCGGCGCGGAAGTCGGCAAAGGCCGTCTGCTGGTTGCGCTGATACTGAAGCTGCGAAATCACCGTCAGGTGGACGACGAAGCCCAGCGTCACCGCGGCGAGAATGCTCAACGCGATGCCCGGTACCTGGAGCGCCAGCACGATCACCGGGGAATCAGGCCGTCGTGGTGGTGGCGTCGCGGCCGGCGGCGCGGGCGCGGAGGGCGGCGGCGGGACCGGAGCCGCCGGCTCGCGAGGCGTACTCGCGGCCGGCGGCTCGTGCATCGTGATGGTCATTCCTTGTCGTCCGGCCAGTTCACCGGCTGGGGCTCCGGGCGCCGGCGGCGGGTGAAGAGCATCGTGCCCGCGCCAGCCCCGATCAGGGCGAGGCCAGACGCGCCGATCGCGATCAGCGGGGCGCCGGTGCTGGCCAGGTTGCCACCACCGTTGCCGTCGCCATCTCCGTCACCGTCCCCGTCACCATCACCATCTCCGTCGCCGTCGCCATCCCCGTCACCATCTCCGTCATCGGTGGCGGTAATCACGTACGTCCGCGCGGCGGAGGTCGAGGGTTGGAACGCGGTGGCGTCGGTGGGCGTGAAGACGGCGGTCAGCTGGTGTGTGCCGACTGCGAGCGCGCTCGCGACGACGGTAGCCGCGCCGTTGTTCACAGTCACGTCCGCGCCGATCTGGGTGGAGCCGTCCATGAAGCGCATGATGCCGGCGGCGGTGCTCGGGGTCACCGTGGCGCTCAGCGCCACGGGCGTGCCCTGCACCTGCGGCGACCCCGGGTTCGTCACCAGAGCCGTCTGCGTCGCGACGGCTCCGGCCGGTGCCTCACCGATCCGGTATGCGCTCTTCACTCCGACGGACGTGCCGACCGTGTCCTCTTCCCCCTCCGCCGGGGTGAACCCCGCCTCGAATGTGTACAGACCGTCCGCGAGACCCGAGACCGTCGCCTCCGCCGTCCCGTCGGTCAGGGGAACGGTGTCGATGACCGTCGTGGCGGAGCCGGCGGTGTCGGGCTTGTACCGGAACTCGATCGTGCCGCCCGTCGGCTTCTCTACCGTACTCGTGAAGATCACCGAGGCGGACAAAGCGACTTCGGACCCGGACGGGGCCTGGTTCTCCGGCGTGACGGTCAGCGCGGTCGTCGTCGGCCGCTCGTCTCCCGGGAACAGGACGATCTCGACGTCCGCGGAGGTCGATGCCAGAAATGCGTTTGAGTCGGTGGGGGTGAAGGCGGCACTGACCAGATAGGTCGTGCTGCTGGCGCCGATCACGGGCAGATGGGCCTCGGCGTTCGGCAGGGTCGCCTTCCCATCCGCGCCGACCGCCACCGGGTCGCCGATGTTCTCCACCACCGTGGTGCCCGCGCGCTTCCGGCGGAACTGGACGGGACCCGCGGCCGACGGCGGGTCGATTGTGGCGGTGAGGGTGATCGGCGTACCTTCCGGCACCGCGCCGGACGGCTCGGCGGTCACGGTCGTGGTGGTCGGTTCGGCCGTGCCGCAGCTGGCGGCCGTCGTCCACGTCGTGCCGTCACAGATCAGGATCGGGAGCTGGAACTCGTCCACGTGCCGGCCAGCGGTCAGGCTGAAGCACTCCATGATGATCAAGTAGGTGGTCTCGGTCGGCGGCGCACCGAGAGCCTGGCTCAGTGACCGGTTCGGCGCGATCGTCACCGGCGCCTGGTCGTACCCGCCGCCACCGAGCGGACGGCCCAGGTTCTGGTACGGACCGCCCACCGGGCCGACCCGCAGACCCGCGTTCTCTCCGAACGTGGCCGGGCACGCCCGCTCCGACGTCGCCGAGGCGAACATCGGCGAGGCATCGATGGTGCCGTTGGTTGGTGTGATCGTGATGGTGCCGAGCGAGGCCGCCTGCGCCGGAGTGGCGAACGCGAGGACGACGCCGGTCGCCAACACACCGCTGGACAGAAGGGTCGCCAATGCCAGCGCGAACCAGCTGCGACGTCGTTGCCTACTCATCGCTCACTTTCCTCCGGGTTGGTGATGTCCGGGCGGCCTTGTGGGCCGCCCGGACCTCAGATTTGGTACGTGATCAGCTGTTGAACCGGAGGTCGGTGTAGCCGCAGTTCGCCTCCAGAGGGCTGGAGAACGTGCCGCGGTAGCCGAAACCGAACAGCTCGATGACACGCCGCGGCTGGCCGTTGACGGTCACCGTGTCGCTGCACACCGCCGAGTTGATGCCGACGAACGTGCTGGCGATGGTCGCGTTGCCCAGGTCAGCCGTGGGAACGACGTTGTAAACGTCCCGGCGGAACGGAGCCGGGAAGTTGACGTTCAGCACGCCGTTGACGACCGGCTCCGTGTTGGGAACCGAGGTGGTGCTCATGGCAACCGGGTGGGCGAAGCCACGCCGGTCCGCCACGACCACCGGCGGCAGGGCGGCCTCGATGACCGCGTGGTTGGTCTGCGCGACGTACTGACCGGCCGAGAACGGAACAACGTGGGTCAGGTTCCCGTTCAGGACGGTGCCGTCGTGCTCCTGCACCCGGGGGTGCACCGGGATGGCGGGGGTGGTGATGTTGTTGTCCTGGTCCACCGCCATGCAGGGGTAGTCACCAGCGTTGATCTCGTTCTCGGTGATAGCCATACGAGCCGGCTGGATCCAGAAGTCCCAGGTGCCCGAGCCGGTCTGGATCATCCGCGGCACGACGGCGTTGCCGGCGACCCGGGTGTCGAAGCACTTGTACACGCGCTGGATCTGCGCGAACGACCACGCGAACGGCAGGTCACCCTGCTCGTGCACGGCCAGCGTCACCGCGTCCACACCCGCGGGATGTAGGTGTAGGCGCCGGTGGTCGACGGGGTGCTGCCGCCGCCGTAGCTCGACGAGCGAGCGAAGTCGACGCAGCCCTGAACGTTCACGCCGGTAACGGCCGGGTACTGGCCGGGCGTGCCCGGGCCGGCACCGTCAAGGTCCTCGCCCTCGGACGCGCGCAGCGCCTGGCGGCCCGCACCGGAGCCGTTCGGCCGCGAGAACGAGCAGCCGGTCGCCTTGGTCTTGATGGTGGTGGTCCCGCCCGCCGGCGGACGGGCGTCCCACGAAGCGACGATATCGCCGGCACCGAGCGCCTCGCCGAGGCCGTTGCCGAGGTCCTGCGTGGTGTCCGAGCCGACACCGGCCAGCTGGCGGAACTCGGTGGCCGGGTCCGGGTCCGCGACGGCCGGGGTGGCCGCCACGGCAAGCGCGACGACGGCGCTGACGCCGATCACCGCCGCTCTGCCGATGGTCTTGACCTTCATATGTGCTCCCTTTCTGCGGGACTCAGAGGCCTGGCGCGTAGGTTGAGCCGTAACCCAGACCTCCGGGCAAGACACTCAAGACTCGCCTCCATGCCAGACGAGCCGAAACGATCCTCGCGTCGCTGGACTGGCCACCGAAACCGATGCCAGACAAACGTTTCGCGCATGTGTCTCTCGCCAACACTTAGGCCGGATGAACAGAGGCTGGCGAATTAGCCCTTGCGCGAGGAGGGTCATTTTCTACCCGATCGGATGGCGAATCGCTGCATGATCGGACCAGCGATGCCACCGACCAGTCCCATAATCAACGCGGCAATCAGCAGGAACCGGATGATCCCCAATGGACTACCCAGCGTCGATTGCGATTGCGCCGCAGGGGTCGCCGATGGTGGGGCACCGGGTGCCGGGGTACCGGGGACGGGGTGGCACCTTCGCTGGGCACGCCGCTGGGCGTCGGCGTCTCACTGGGCCCGGATCCGTTGTCCGCCGGTGGTGACGTTGGGTTCACCCAGTTTTCCAGCTGGCTCGCCGCGATCATCGTCTGCTCCCGGAACGAGGCCGGCAGCGGGACGTAGCCCTGCGGCAACTGCCCCCACGCCTCACCCGGATCCTGGCCCGAGCCGGCGGCGTACCGCAGCAGCTTGGCGTACTCCCGCCGGGCGTCGGCCGCCTCACTGGTGTCGGCGATCGCGTAGGTCACGCTCGTCAGCGGGTACGCCCCCGGCGTCGCCCACGCCTTCACCGGGTCCACCACCTTCACGCCGTCCACCTGGCTCGCCACAGCGGTCGCGGCAGCGGCGCTCATCCCTTCCCTGGTAGCGGTCCGGCAGTCATCCGGCGGGAGAAGCGTGCCGGCCGCGTCCCGCTTGGGCTTGCAGAGCTGAGCGGTGAAAAGCCCGTACTTGGCCGCCGACGCGGAATCAGTGACCGACATGATGAACCGAGACCCAGCAGACTTTCGCGGGAGGTCGGAGAAGCGGCAGCACTCCGTGAGGTCCTGGGCCGGGGGAAGGAGGGGGAGCAGCGGCACTCCCTTTCCCTTCGTCTGGGCGCGGAGCGTCTGCAGCGCGGCCTCGCTCATCGAACCCATGTAGGGCCACTGGTCGAGCGCGCAAAGCAGAAAGTCGACATCGACCCCCTGGATCGGTACGAAGCGCCTCTCCTTGTAACAGTCGGGATCAGCCTTCGGGAAGGTCTCCGGCGCGCTTGCGAACAGATCCTTGTACGCCGGGTTGACCCACATGCCGTTCTCGTCAGGTTTCTTGCCCTGGATCCACGCCTTCGCTTCCGGGTCGCTCAGAATCCACTGCCAAACCTCGCGCGCGGCCGTGGAGCTTCCGACAGCGACCATCAGACCGGCCAGAGTCGCCGTCTCCGACCTCGGCCAATCTTTAAATACCGGGTTGAGGGTCAGGAACTCCGGGTCATAGCGGATGCTGTTCGGGTTACCCGCGGTTTGATCGGGGTTCTCGCCAGGGATGCCGTCGCGCGGATAGCTCTGGGTGAGCAGCTTGGCCAGTAGCCGCGGGGTCAGCTTCAGGTCGGTCAACGCCAGCCCGTGCAGTCGCTGGATCTCCTCCGGTGGCGGCTGACCACTGACGTCTAGCGGGTTGATGATGTTGTAGTCGATGTTGATCGCGACCACGGTACTGGCAAGCGTCACAGGGGCGTGTACGACCGGCGGGTTACTGGAGACCACCGGATCGCCGCTGTAGACCAAGCCGGGTGCGCCCTCGAGCGGGCTGGTGACCTGCGTCGCCGCCTCGAAGTCACTGATGGCGGAGTAGCCGAAGATCGGGCCGTTGCCGGCGCACAGCACGGGCTGCCAGGACGTCACGGCCTCGGCCACCGCCTCGGTGCCGGCGGTGCGCCGCTCTGCCTTGTCGAGTGAGCAGCCGCCCTCGACAGGTGCGAAGTCCAGCGGCACGACGATCCGGTGCTTCCACAGCGCCGGCGTGAACGGCGAGCCGTGCACGGCTTTCTCAGTGGCATCGACGTCATCGCCGTTGTACGGGTTGTGGAATCCGCGCGGGACGATCACCAGGGAACAGGGGCGCGGCCCCAGCACACCATCCGGTGCCCGGTACTGCGCCCCGCAGCCCAGGTTCGGTGAGAGCCGATCGTTCTGCACTTCGAAGGTCGCCCGGCCGGTACCGTCGGCGGCCGTCAACGCGTACGGGTACTCGTTGGTGGAGTCCTTGGAGAAGTACCTGGTCATGACGTCGTAGTCAAGCTCGTCACGAGTGCCGAGCGAGGGGTCAGGAACCTTGCCGAACGGCTCGGCGGCGCTACCGTCCCGGGAGCTCTCGCCGGTCACCGACTTGAACGGCACCATCCTGGCGTCTTCCCGCACCCCGGTCTTCGTGGGCGTCTCGTCCGGGTCCCGGACCGGGTAGACGACGCCGTCGCCCTTGAAGATCGATCGCCGGCCGGCCTCCGCGCTCGACTCCGTACCACCCGCGCCGATGAGCGTCGGTTTATCGAGATCCATACCGAACGCGCAGGTCTCCCGGAAGTCCATCGCCGCCGGATTGCCCCAGCACTGCATCAACTGGAGGTAGTCCGTGCCCAGCGTGGAACGCCGGGTGTGGGCTTGGCGCCCGTCCAGGTCACGATGAGTGCTTCGTTCGTGAGGTTTCTGGTCTTGGAGACGGTGACGGCGAGGCCGCTGAAGTCTTCGAAGCCCTGCTTCGTGCCGCGCACGGTCACTGCCGAGCCGCCGTCGCCGCCCCCGCCGCCACCTCCTTCGGCCGCGCCCTGCGCCGGGTCGGCGGCCGGTTCGATGACGAAGAGCAGGCCGGCGGCGATCATGGCCACCAGGAACCCGGCGATACTCCGCCGGTTCATACCCGACCCCCGTCGTCGCGACGGCCCCGCAGCGCGTTGGCGAGCAGCGGCGGTCCGAGGATCAGCCCGAGGAAGACCAACCCGGCGATCACCATGATCGTGTGCCGGAGGCGCCAGCCACCCTCGCCCTCGAGGGAGACCGGCTCGGCCACGACCTGCTCGCCGTCGCCCGCGCCGCCGCCGTCGTTGCCGGCGGCCAAGCCGGTGTCCGGATCGATCGGCCCGGAGCTGGTCGGCGGACCGGTCGTGGCCGAGCCGTTTGGTCCGTTCCCGTCGCCGTCACCGTTGTTGTTGCCGTTGTTGTTGCCACCGGTCGCGCACCGGGCCGACGTCTTGACCGGGGTCTGCTCGGTACCGGCGGTCCCGGCCGGGTTCTGCCTCGACCCCTTCCGGTCGCACTCGGACGGCCGGGGGGCGGTTTGGAGCAGCACGTTCCGACCGCCGCGGAAGGTCGGGTTGTTGCAGCCGGCGACGTTGATGTTTCGGTCCTCCGCGCCGGGGATCCGGTGCACCTGGCTTATCCCGGCGTCCACGAGGTTTTTCGGCAGCGGCGAGTAGCCCAGGACCTCGGCCTGCTGCTGCCCCTCGCAGAGGAAGTAGTAGGCGAACAGGCCCAGCGTGTATCCCTTGTCGACGGTCATGCTTGTCACGTCGAGTCGGTCGACCGGGATGATCATGTAGGAGTACGACGACAGCGGGTACGTCCGCGGGTCGTTGAACCGGTACACGCCGTCGAGGATCTGCGTCAGGTACGCCGGGCTGCTCTTGTTTTCGTTGATCTGGGCCTTGGTGAGCGCGACCGCCACGTTGGACGCGGTCGGCTCGGTGTAGTAACCGGCCTCGTTCAGCACCTTGGCCACGGGGAAGCGCGCGTTCTTGGCGTACGAGTACTCGACGTAGGTGATCGAGCCCTCGGCGTTGCTCTGCGAGACGTAGCCGGACACACCGTTCGAGCCGGTCTGCCCGATGAAGCCTTCATTGGACCGGTACGGGTACTGCGAGGTGAGGCCGCACGGCGACGGCTTGTTGAACTTCCGGCAGTAGGCGTCCCAGA
This sequence comes from Phytohabitans flavus, assembly GCF_011764545.1. Classification (GTDB taxonomy): domain Bacteria; phylum Actinomycetota; class Actinomycetes; order Mycobacteriales; family Micromonosporaceae; genus Phytohabitans; species Phytohabitans flavus. The sequence continues at coordinate 6,044,632 of NZ_AP022870.1, forward strand.
TCGACCCGTGCTCCTTGCTCATCCAGAGCGTGAACTGCGCGCTGGTGCCGGAGCCGTCCTGGCGGACCACCGGCACGACCGACCGCGCGGGCAAGTTGAGCCCCGGGTTGTCGGCCACGATCGCTGGGTCGTTCCAGCGCTTGATCGCGCCCGTGAAGATCTTCGCGATAACCTCGCCGGAAAGGCGCAGGTTGGTCACCCGGCGCCCGCCGATCCGCAGGTTGTACATGAACGCGGTACCGCCGGCCACGATCGGCATGTACGCGTACGTGCGCGTGGGAGGCGGGTCGGTGCCGGCGAACCTGTCCGTCATCCCGTACGGGATTTCGGACACGCCGAAGTCGACGGTGCCCTGCTTGTAGCGGTTACGGCCGTCCGTCGAGCCGCTCGCGTTGTAGTTGACCGTGATGCTGCGCGCGACGTTACGTCGCCAGTTCTCGATCGCGTTGGAGCTCCAGGTCGAACCCGCGCCGTTGATCGGCACCTTTCGCGGCGCTGGCGCGGGTGCGGCCGCCCCCGGCGCGGGTGGCCCGGCAAGAAAAACCAACATCAGTGCCGCGGTAGCGGCGACGACGCGGGCCAGGCGGTGGGCCACGTCGGTCCACTTTCTGGTCATATGCTCAGTTCCCTACTGTCGGTCGATCCGGTGCTGTAGGTCTGCGCAGCCGACGCCCGGCGGGCGTGTTCGCGGGCCGCGTACCGGCGTGCGTCGCGGTAGGACGCGCGCACCCGGCGGCGTCGCTGCCCGCGGGTGAGCTGTCCCGGGATCCGGCCGCCGATGAGGCGGGCCAGGACGAAAAGGAAGAGGACGAGCATCATCAGCACGGCCGCGGCGCCGAAGCCACGCGAGATCATGGTGTCGGACGGCGTGCGTACGAGCTGAAACGTCAGCAATGGCAGCGACATCTGCGGGTTGGCGGTCGGGTTGATGTTGGTGACCGCGGTGGCGCCGACGGTGAGGAGCACCGGTGATGTCTCGCCGATGCCACGCGCGGTGCCGAGGATGACCGCCGTCGTGATCCCGGACCGGGCGGTCGGCAGCACGACGTGCCAGATCGTGCGCCACTGGGATGCGCCGAGGGCGAGCGACGCTTCGCGCAGCGAGCCCGGCACCAGCCGGATCACCACGTCGGCGGCGCGGATGATGATCGGCAGCATCATCACGCTAAGCGCGATCGAGCCGGCCACACCCGACAGCGGCACGCCGAGGGTGAGAATGACCGTGCCGTACACGAAAAGACCGGCCACAATGGACGGCAGCGCGGTCATCGCCTCCACGATCGTCCGTACAAACCGGCTGTACGGACCGGGCAGCTCGCTGAGGAAGACCGCGCCGACGATGCCCAGCGGCATCGTGATCGCCAGGGCCATACCGATCTGTTCCAGCGTGCCGATGATCCCGTGCCGCACACCGCCGATGTCGAGCGACTGCAGCGGGCCGGCCGCGCGCATGTCCTCGTAGTAGAAGTTGAGGTGGAACAGCGCGTCCCGGCCCCGGATGAAGGTGAAGGACACCACCACGACCAAGGCGAGCAGCATCAGGAAGGCGAGGCTGTAGATCATCACAGCCGCCAGCCGGTCGCGCACCGCCGGGCCGGACTCGTCGATCGACACCAGCAGTGCGTAGATGCCGAGAAACAACACGAAGGAAACGACGACGAAGCCGAGCAACCCGTCGAACGGCGCGAGCTGGGTGAAGACCACCGCGGCGAGGCTGATCGCGGCCGCTCCCGCGCCGAGGAGCGCGAGTACGTCGCTGCGGCGGGTGGTGCTCGTCGTACGCCGTACCTCCGGCGCGTCGGGCTCTGGTGTATTGCGGGGCAGCGTGGTCTCCGCGGGCGCCGAGTGCCGCCCGGACGCCGGATCGGCGGTAACCACGGCCTGTACCTGGGTCGTCATCACTACACCTCGCTCGCCGCACCCGAGCGGCTGCGGTTGATGATGATTCCGGCACCGAAATTGACGATCAGCGTGACGCCGAAGAGCACGAGGCCGGCGGCCATCAGCGCGGCGAAGCCGACGCCGAGGTCCTCCGCGTAGCGCAACGCGATAAGTGCCGAGATCGAGCCGCCGCCGTTCTGCAGGATGTGCGGCTGGATCACGAAGACCACGGAGATGACGAGGTAGACGCCGATGGTCTCGCCGAGTGCCCGGCCGAGACCGAGCATCGTGCCGCCGATCATGCCGCCCCGGCCGAATGGCAGTACGACCGAGCGGATCATCCCCCACTTGGTGGCGCCCAGCGCGTACGCGCCCTCGCGCTCACCGAGCGGTGCCTGCGAGAAGACCTCGCGCATGATGGACGCGATGATCGGCGTCACCATCATCGCCACGACCAAGCCGGCGACGAACGTCGACGCGGTCAGCGACGTCGGCGTCGCCAGTGGGTCGCGCGGATCGTAGTCGTCCACTCGGAAGAGCGGGATCCAGCCGAAGTAGGTCGCCAGCCAGCGGGGCAGGCCCTCGCCCTGCTCGCCGACCACGAGGAGCTTCGGCTGCAAGAGGAACAGCCCCAGATGCCGTAGACCACGCTCGGCACCGCGGCCATCAGGTCGACCAGGTTGACGAGCACGGGCTTGATCCGGGCCGGCGCGTACTCCGAGATGAAGAGCGACGCCCCGAACGCCAGCGGTACGGCGACGCTGATTGCCACCATGCCGATCAGCAGGGTACCGACGAGGACGCCCGCGATACCGAAGTCGCCACCCTGCGGGTCCCACGCCTGTGTCGTGAGGAAGCCGAGTCCGGCCTCCCGCCAGGCCGGTAGTGCGTCCCTGGTCAGGAAGATCCCGACCAGCAGCATGATCAGGAGTACGACCGTGCCACCGGCGCGAGCGACGCCGCGGAAGAGCTGGTCCGACGGCGGTCGGCGCTCTCGGATCCGGCGCGCGCTGTCCTGTGGTCCCTCCGGTGTGGACGGTACGTGCGTGGACGGTGGATCAGCCGACGTTACGGTCATCAGCCCGCGTTCCGAAGTTCGCGGTTGGGCCGTGTCGGTGACTCCTCGACGCCGGTCCGCCGCCGCCCTCGCCGGACAGTCCTGGTACCGGCGACGACCTCTGCCTTGGGAACGGCCTCCAGGAACCGCTCGAGGTTGTACGCACACTCCCTGGCCCGAAGGTAGGAGCGGCTCGAAACGGCCACCGGCTCACCGTCCAGCTCGATACGCCACGACCACTGGCCGGTCAGCTCGACCGTCGTCTCGACCGACTTGACCCGCTCGCTGTTGGCCTGGAGGTCCAGCACCGACTGGCGGCAGGAGCTGTAGGTCTCGTGGTATGTGGTGCCGCGCCCCAGCGGGCGGTTGTTCGGCGAGACCAGCATCCAGAGGATGCCGTCGGCCCCGTCACCGTCCTTCGACTCGGGCATCGGCGCGGCCAGAAACACGAACCGTGAGTGCTGCACCATGATCCCTTCCGCAATGCGCACTTTTCGTACGCATGGCTGGTCAGGCTCACCCCAACGTGCCCGACCAGTGAGATCAGCCTCGGCAGGCACAATGTCCTCGCGCGCAGGCGAAGACTCACGCCGGACATGCAAGAGGTGAACAGCGGGTAAGGAGGCATCCACCTTTCGGATAGCGTGACCGGCCGAAAACATGGCCGTGAGCTGCTTCGTCATCATTTCGACGGTTTCTTTCATTGATGTAGACGTATCCGTAGGTCGTCTTCGTCCGGCGCCCCTGAAGCGGTCAGTTCGGCCGGCGCCGGCGGGTCAGCAAGGCGATCGCGCCGACGATCCCGAGCACCAGCACCACGCCGCCGACCCACAGCGCGCTCGCCAGCGGCGAGGCGGAGCCGGATCGGTTGTTGCTCGCGAGTTCCGGATCTGGGACCGCGGGCGGGGTCGTGGCCGGGCCAGGCTCGGTGGCCTGCGGGGCGCCGGTGGGGCGGCGGACCCGGAGGGGTTGGCGATCGGCACGGTCGGCTGCGGCGAGGGCGGCGAGTCGAGGGAAGCACCGCCGGCCGGCTGGCCCATCTTCCAGTCGCGCCCGGTGACCGTGAGCGGGGTGATGAACAGCTCGGGGTGCCGGCCCAGCGTCAGGCTCCAGCACTCCACCACGACCCACCACTCGCCGTTGGCCGGCGCGCCACCGATCGCCCTGCTGAACGAGCGGTTTGGCTTGGCCGAGACCGCCTTCTTGTCGTACCCGCCTTCACGCAACGGGGTGGCGACGTTCTGGTACGGCCCACCGGGCGGCCCGATCCGGACCGCGGCGTCCGAGCCGAACCCGTCCGGGCACGGCTTGGAGGTGGAGGCGGTACCGAAGATCGGCGTCTGGTCGACGGTGCCCTTGGCTTGCGAGAGCTTCACGGTGCCGAGGGGCGCCGCCGATGCCGGCGCCGGGAACGCGACCGCGGCGAGGGCGGAGACGGCGACAGCGGACAGCGCGGCGAGGGTGGGTCGGACTCGAATCACACGGACGGGTCTATTCAGCCTGCGCTAAGGCCATCTCAATGGACGCCGCGCGCCAGACACACAACAGGTGAACGGGACGGTCACCCGAGCCAGCTGCGCACCTTTCCGCTCCTGGCCCGCTGGGTGGCGGCCGGCAGGTCACCCAGCACGGCCTCCCCCGCGGCCTCCTGCCGGGCGTGCAGCCGGCCGTAGGTGAACGCGTTGCCGCCCTCCCGGTACGCGCGCATGCTGAGGTCGCGCAACACGGCCCGGGTGACCACGGTGTCCTGGTGGGTGCCGAGCACGTCCTGCACCGCCTTGAGCCGCTGAGCCAGCCGGTGGGCCGGCTTGACGTCGATCGCCTCGGCCGCGTACCGGGCCCGCTTGTACGCTCTTCGCGCCTCGTGCAGCTGGACGTCCCGCTCGTGCTCGTCCAGCGAGTCCACGCTGTCGAGCATCCGGTCGGCGCGGCGTACGGCCTTGCGGACCCGCCCCAGCACCCACGCGTCGTCCCGCCCCGCGGTGGCGTTGCCGAGCGCGTCAAGCTCGGCGAGCAGCCCGCCGTACTGGTCGTCTTCGAGAGCGCCGCGCATCCGCTCCAACGCGTCCGAGGTGTCCTGGCCAACGTAGTGCTGGATGCGCGCCTCGACCGGTCCGACGACGAGCTGCCGCGGCTCGGACCGGACCGCGCCGGCGAGCCGGCCTACCATCACCTGGCCGTCGCGCACCGGCCCGAGCCGGTCGGCGAGCCACCTCAGCTCGTCGCGCAGCGCGTCCACCCGCTCGCGGTCCCACATCCCCGGAACGACCGCAGGGTGCTGCGCGCCCGCCGGATCGCCACGCGCATGTCGTGCACGGCGTTCTCGTCGCCGGCACGCACTCCCGACTCGTAGTTCGCGATAACGTCCCGCTGCGCGCGGAGGTAGGCCTGGACGGCGCCAGCCGCGCCCGACGGTGTGGCGGTCATACCGACCGGATACCCGACCGGCATGCCGCCACACCAGAACTCGTCAGGCGGGTACAACTCCTGGGCGGCCCGCCTCGACCGCGAAGGACGCCGAGGTGTAAACGGGTGCCTCGCGCACGTCGATCGTGTCGACCACCCGTACGTCGGTGCGCCACGACTCCCGGGTCACATCGCAGCGCAGGTAGCCCCGCTTGAGCCCGTCGAAGTAGCGCACGTGCGGGTTGAGCAGCGGGTTCGCCTGCTTGAGCGGCGCGTCGAAGGCAACCGGGAAGTCCGAGCTGATCGACGTACCGACGAACTCGGCCGCGACCACCGGCGAGGCCGGGTCGTCGAAGTTCAGCTTGAGGTCGCTGATCCACGTGGAGTGGATGTCACCGGCGAGGACCACCGGGTTGTCCACCCGCTTGTCGGCGAGCAGCTGAAGCAGTCGCTGGCGCTGCGGCATGTACCCGTCCCACTGGTCGAGGTTGACCACCGTGAGCGGCGGCTGGCCCGTCGGGTTGGGGAAGCGGGTGCGGCTCATCATCACCTGCTGCGCGATGACGTTCCACCGGGCCGGCGAGTGCACGAGGCCGTGCGCCAACCACCGCTCCTGCTCGTCACCGGTCAGCGTGCCGCTGGTGTTGCCGGCGCCGAAGGGCTCCGGGCCGAGGTCGCCGGGGCCCGGCTGGTCGGTGCGGTACTGCCGGGTGTCCAGCACGTTGACCCGGGCCAGCAGGCCGAAGTCGAAGCGCCGGTAGATGCGCATGCCGTCACGGCCGGGCCGCAGGTGCGCCCGGATCGGCATGTGCTCGTAGTACGCCTGGTAGGCGGCCGCCCGCTGCCGGGAGAACTCCGCCGGGGTCTGGTGTGCCGCGCCCGAGTCGAGCTCGTCGACGAGGTCCGCGTAGTTGTTCTCGGTCTCGTGGTCGTCCCAGGTCACCACCCAGGCGCCGGCGGCGTGGGCGGCGCGCAGGGCCGGGTCGCTCTTGTACTGTGCGTGCCGGTTGCGGTAATCGTCCAATGTGCGCAGTTGGTCCAGACCGAGCGTCTGGGGGGAGGTGTGCCGCCGGTCCGCGAAGCGGCTGTTCGGGTCGTACTCGTAGATGTAGTCGCCGAGGTGGAAGACCACGTCGAAGTCCTCGTCGGCGAGACCCCAGTACGCCGGCCAGTACCCGTTCTGGAGGTCCTGGCAGCTGGCCACGCCGAAGCGGAGGTGGTCCGGCCGCGCGTGGCGGTGCGGCGCGGTCCTGGTCCGGCCGACCGGGCTGAGCTGCCCCTCGGCCTTGAACCGGTAGAAGTATTCCCGCCCGGGCTCCAGCCCGCGCGCGTCCACGTGCACCGAGTGTGCGAGCTCCGGGCGCGCCCATTCCTTGCCGGAGCGCACCACGCGACGGAACCGGTCGTCCTTGGCCACCTGCCAGCTCACCTCGACCGGGCGGGACGACCGCCGGTCGCGGATCAGCCGTGTCCACAGAATTACCGAGTCCGGCAGCGGATCGCCGCTGGCCACGCCGAGGGGAAAGGGCGTCGCCGTGTCTGAACCATGCGCCGACGCGGGGTGCGCCGAGCCGGCCGCGAGGGTGGAGGCACCCACCACCGCGGCCGCGCCCGCCAGTACCTGACGCCGGTTGGCTGTAAGATCCATTGCGCCAATATCGCGAGCGGAAATGGACCGGCACAACCGCGGCGATCCCAATTATCCATTCACTGGGAATTCACCATCCGTCAACTGTCGGGGTTTCCCGCCCCTACCACCATCGGGCCGTGAAGCGCCTTTGGATTATCGTCCCGACCGTAGTCGTGCTGGCCGCCCTCGGTGCCGGTATCGGCTGGTATCTGGGCGTCGACAGGCTGGAGACGGTCCGCGGGGTCGTGGGATCGGAGAAGGCGCCGTTCTTCGCCGACCAACGGGTGAAAGACGCGTTCGCCAGCCACGGGATGCGGGTGGAGGTGGATTCGCGCGGTTCGCGGGAAATGGCTACAACGGTCCCGCTCGACCGGTATGACTTTGCCTTCCCCAGCAGTGTGCAGGCGGCAGAGCGGGTCAAGCAGGCCCGCCCGGCTACCGGCACACACTCGCCTTTCTGGTCGCCGGTCGCCGTCGCCACGTTCACGCAGATCACCGACCTGCTCGTGGCCGAGGGGGTGGCCCGCCGGGCGCCTGAAGGGCACTGGGTGCTCGACCTCGGCAAATACCTCGACCTGGCCAAGCGGGACGTCCGCTGGGACCAGTTGAAGGGCAACGTGGCCTACCCGGCCCGCCGCGACGTGCTGGTCACCACCACGCACCCCGGCGACTCCAACTCGGCGGGCGTGTACGCCTGGCTCGCCCTGCACCAGCTGGGCGGCGGCGCCCAGGCCCTGGACGAGGTGGTCAAGCTCTTCACCGACCAGGGCGGACTGGAGCGGTCCACGGAGGACCCGTTCGAGAAGTACCTCACCCAGGGCCTCAACTACACACCCCTCGTGTTGGTCTACGAGTCCCAGTTCGTCGAGGCGGCGCTGGCGGGCACCCTCCCCCGCAACGCGACGCTGATGTACACGGCGCCCACCACGCCAAGCACGCACACGGTGGTCGCCTTCGACGGCGCCGGCGACAAGGTCGGCGACCTGCTCGTCAGGGATCCGCAGTTGCTCCAGCTCGCCGCCGAGCACGGCTTCCGCACGGACGAGGCCACCGCCGCGTCGGTGCTTGCCCGCGTGCCGGGCGCCGGTCCCGCGCTGCCCCTGAAGCTCACCGGCATCGTCCCCGCGCCGCCGGCCGAGGTCGTCGACTCCCTCCTCACGACGCTCGACCAGCGCCTCAGGCAATGAACACGATGGCCACGAACCTCGAATGGCCGTGAACCCGAAAAGGACTTCCGTGCGACGTTTCCTGGCTCTCACCCTCGGTTTGGCGCTCCTGGCGAGCGCCTGTGACAGCAGCCCCAACCCCACTGCCAGCCCACAGGCCTCGGAAGGGCCGTTCAAGAAGGGCTCCGGCACCCTGCGCGTGCTCGCCGGCAGCGAGCTACAGGACCTCGCGCCGGTCCTCGACGAGGTGAAGGCCGCCACCGGCGTGACCGTCAAACTCACCGAGATCGGTACCCTCGACGGGATCGAGAAGGTGGCGGCCGGCACCGCCGTACGCGAGCAGGACGCGATCTGGTTCTCCAGCAACCGCTACCTCGAGCTGCACCCAGAGGCCTCCGGCCGGATCGACGTCAGTACCAAGGTGGCCAACTCCCCCGTGGTGCTCGGCTTGCGCGCCAGCAAGGCGAAGGAGCTGGGCTGGGACCAGCACCGTCCGACGTGGAGCGAGATCGCGGAGGCGGCCGGCTCGGGCCGGTTCACGTACGGCATGACAAACCCCGCTGCCTCGAACTCCGGCTACTCAGCGTTGGTCGGCGTCGCCGCGGCCCTGGCCGGCACCGGCCGCGCGCTGACCAGCGCCGAGATCACCACCCTCACGCCGCGGCTACAGCCCTTCTTCGCGGGGCAGTCGCTCAGCTCGGGTTCGTCCGGGTGGCTGGCCGACGCGTACGTGCAGCGGCAGTCCGGCGGCGCTCCCGTCGACGGCCTGGTCAACTACGAGTCGGTGCTGCTCTCGCTGAACGCCGGCGGTGAGCTCAAGGAGCCGCTGACCGTGGTCTACCCGGCCGACGGCGTGGTCACGGCGGACTACCCGCTCACTCTCCTGTCCGGCGCATCCGAGCAGGCCCGTACCAACTACACGGCGGTCGCCGACTTCCTGCGCCGCGCCTCCACCCAGCGCAAGATCATGGAGACCACGTTCCGGCGGCCGGCCGTGCCCGGCATCGAGCTGACCAAGTCCTTCGGCCCCACCGACGGCGCCCTTGTCGAGCTGCCGTTCCCGGCCCGGTACGGCGACGCCACCGCGCTGGTCACGGGCTTCGGCGACACAATGCGCAAGCCGGCCCGCACCATCTACGTGCTGGACGTCTCCGGCTCGATGAAGGGCGCCCGGATGAAGGGGCTACAGACCGCGCTGCTCGGCCTCTCCGGTACGGACAACTCGCTCTCCGGGGAGTTGACCCGCTTCAACGGGCGTGAGCAGGTCATCATGCTGCCGTTCAGCACCACCCCGAGCGCGCCGCGCCAGTTCGACCTGCCCGTCGAAAACCGGAAGCCGGTCACCAACCAGATCAGCGGCTACGTGCGCGGGCTGGCGGCCAAGGGCGACACCGCCATCTACGACGCGCTCACCCAAGCGCTGGAGCTGGCCAAGAAGCTCGACGCGGCCGATCCCAAGCGGTTCACCTCGATCGTGCTGCTCACCGACGGCGAGCGGACGGTCGGGCCGAAGCTGCCGGCGTTCAAGACGTACCACGCCAAGCTGCCCGCCAAGATCAAGACGATTCCGATCTTCACGCTCCTATTCGGCGAAAGCAACGTCGGGGAGATGACCGAGGTATCCAAGATCAGCGGTGGTCGCTCATTCGACGCCCGCAGCGGTTCGCTGGCCGGGGTCTTCAAGCAGATCCGCGGGTACCAATAAGTCCTCAGTGCGCGGTCGGGCTGGTTCAGTAGAGTTCATGCGGCGTTTCGTCGGGTGTTCCGTCGCGGCGCCCCCCAGCGGTTTGCATCAGCCCGTGATGACCTCCTCGAAACGCGTCCGGGCCGCCGTCGTGGCGGTGGCCGCGGCCGCGACACTTCCGGCGCTACCGGCGTCCGGGGCTCAGGCGCACCACCCCTCCGCGGGCGCGTCCTGTGCCCCGGACGCGTCGCTTATCGGCTTTTCCGACGCCCTCGACAAGACCACGTTCGCCGACACCCCGGTGTCCGGCCTTTCCGCCCTAGCGCTGACCCGCTCGTCGCGGGGCCTCGCGCTGGTCGACAACATCGGCACCACGCCGGCCCGGGTGTACGACGTGGACCTGAACACCGACAAGCGCGGCGTCTCCGCCAAGGTGCGCGGCATGACCGTGCTTACCCGGCCAGACGGCACTCCGTACAACGGCGGTGACTTCGACGGTGAGGGCCTTGTCGCCGAGCGTGGCGGCAAGACGATCCTGGCCAGCTCGGAGCGGGAGCCGTCGATCCGGCGGTTCCGCCTCTCCGACGGCCGCGAGATCGCCAGCCTGCCGGTGCCGGCGCGCTTCCAGGTCACCCCGGCCGGCGAGTCTGCCGTCAACCAGACCTTCGAGTCGCTCACCGCCACGTCCGACGGGCGCACGCTCTACGCCGGCATGGAGGGGCCGCTCTCCGGCGACGGCCGCGACGCCCAGGCCCGCGGGCTGCAGCGGATCATCGAGTACGGCAGCTGGAACGGCGGCAAGTCGTACACGCCGGTCGCCCAGCTGGCGTACCGGACCGACCCCAGCCTGGGCCTGGTCGAGCTTGTCGCGCTCGGCGACGGCCAGCTGCTCGCGATGGAGCGGGGCTTCACCGCGGGCGTTGGCAACACCGTGCGGGTGTACCTGGTCAACGCGACCGGCGCGCCCGACGTCACCGGCGTGGCCTCGCTCTCCACGGTGACCGACAGCCGCACGTGGGTGGGCAAGGAGTTGCTCGTCGACATCGCCGACTGCCCGCCGTCGGGCGCTGTGGCCAAGCAGCCGCAGCCCAACCCGCTGCTGGACAACATCGAGGCGATGGCGCTCGGCGAGGCGCTGCCCGGTGGCCGCCGGCTGCTGTGGCTGCTCTCGGACGACAACGGCGGCGCCACCCAGATCACCCGCGTGTACGCGCTGTCGGTGAAGCTGCGCCCCCAGCCGGAGCTGAAGAGCCGCGCGATCCTGTCGGCTACCGCGTACCAGCCGGGCCCGATCTCCGGCACCCAGCTCGCGCCGACCCCGGTGAACGGGATCACGCCGCCCTTCCCGGGGCAGCCGATCCCCGGCTTCTCCGCGGTCATCCCGGCGAGCGCGGGTGACACGTCCGGCCGCCGGCTGCTCGCCATGCCGGACAACGGTTTCGGCGCGAAGAACAACTCGGCCGACTTCCTGCTGCGGGCGTACTACGTGAAGCCTCGCTACGACCGGCACGAGGTGGACGTGGAGGGCTTCATCAGCTTCCGCGACCCCAACCACAAGGTGCCGTTCCCGATCGCCAACGAGACGACCCGGGAGCGCCTGCTGACCGGTGCCGACTTCGACATCGAGTCGCTGGCCCGGGACTACCGGGGTGACCTGTGGATCGGTGACGAGTTCGGGCCGTACCTGGTCCGCACCGACAAGACCGGCAAGGTGCTCCAGGCGCCGATCCCGCTGCCGGACGGGGCGAAGTCGCCGCAGTCGCCGGACCTGGCGCCGGGCGAGACGCCGACGGTGCCGGCCAGCCGCGGCTTCGAGGCGATGGCGGTCAGCCGGGACGGCAAGTGGCTGTACCCGATCCTGGAGGGCGCCAAGACCGACGACGCCGACCAGCGCCGCCGCATCGTGTACGAGTTCGACGTGCGCGCCAACCGGTACACCGGCCGCACGTGGTGGTTCCGGGTCGCGGATCCGTCCCTTGTGGTCGGTGACGCGGGCGTGCTCGACGGCCGCCGCCTGGTGCTGATCGAGCGGGACAACGAGATGGGCCCGCGCTCGGTGGTCAAGCGCCTCCTGGTCACCGACCTCGACGAGGTGGGCGCCGACGGCTACCTGGGCCGGCGCACCGCGGTCGACCTGATGCGCGTGGCCGACCCGCACGGCGTCTCCACCCCGGCCCGCCCCAACGAGTACGGCGTGGGCAAGCTCTTCAGCTTCCCGCTCCAGTCGGTCGAGTCGGTGCTGCCGCTCGGCGGTGACCGCGTGCTCGTGGCCAACGACAACAACTTCCCCGGCAACGACGGCCGCATCCCGGGCCGCGCGGACGACACCGAGCTGATCGTCCTCGACGTTCCCGGACTGCGTTAAGTTCCACATTGGATGGCCCCGGCGCGTGCGCGCCGGGGCCGTCTCGTTTCTACGGTTCTACAGCGAGCCGCGGTGCCAGGGACCCGTGATGGCGAACGTGATGCCGGGGCTCTGGATGTTCGCGAAGAGCCACTGTCCCCGCGTCGGCTCGAACGTCGAGCCGGCCCACTCCCGGGTGGAGTAGTCGCCGGGCGCGATCGCCGGCTTGCCCTGCACGCCGTTCGGGATGATGACGTTGTTGGCGGCGAACGGGAAGATCTCGCCGTCGGTGGTCAGCCCGTGCATGTACTGCACGCCGCTGCCGTCCTCGCACAGCACGATGCCGCCGCGCGGGCTGACACCGATGTTGTCCGGGTTGCTCAGCACGTCCTGGTTGGGCGAGGCGAAGAGCACGCGGAGCCGCCCGCTGCGCGGGTTGAACTCGAACACCTGCCCCAGGCCGGCCGGGCCGCCGCTGGTGGAGACGATGTAGATGACGCCGTTGCCGTACCAGGCGCCCTCAAGCCGGGAGAACGTCGCGCCGCCCTTGGCGATGCCCTGCTCGGTCGGGCTCGGCTCACCGTCGGCCGGGTCCGGGTCCTCGACCCGTACCCAGGACGTCTTGCGGTAGACCGTGCCCATCGCGGCGCCGTGCGTGGAGACCGTGGCGTCACCGATCTTCAGCATCTCCAGCACGCCGCCCTTGCTCAGGTGCCCCGGCACCCGCGGACGGAACCGGAACAGTCCGGAGTTGCCGGCGTCCTCGGTCTCGTACACGTACCCGGTGGCCGGGTCGACCGCGATCGCCTCGTGCTCGAAGCGGCCCATCGCCTTCAGCGGCGTCGCGCTGCCCTTGCCGGCGTGCGGCACCTCGAAGATGTACCCGTGCTTGGTGCCGGTCGTCGGGTTGACGTCGCCGGTCTCCTCACAGGTGAGCCAGGTGCCCCACGGCGTGGGCCCGCCCGCGCAGTTGCGGACGGTGCCGGAGAGGCTGCCGTAGCTCTCGATGAACTCCCCCTCGTCCAGGTCGAACGTGACGTTGGACGTACCGCCGGCGGCGTCCGGGTCGTACGCCGGGTCGGTGAACTTGCCCTCCGAGAAGCCGGCCACCTCGTGGTTGCGCACCAGGTGGACGCGGTCGCGGTGGTGCCAGCGGTGGCCGTCACCCTTCTTGACCTTGAACGCGGCCATGCCGTCGTGCAGCGAGGGCGTAGGGACCCCGTCGCTCATCCGGTCGCCGGTCCAGCCGTAGCTGATGTACTCGAAGCCCTTGGGGAGCAGCAGCAGCGGCAGGCCCGTGGTGTGGTCGCGGACCGGGGAGAGCGGGCCGTAGTCGGGGCTGAACGGGCGACGCGGGCCCTTCCCGCCGTGCGCCTCGGCGGCACGCGCGGCCAGCGCGTCCAGCGGGGCGAGCGCGGCGGCACCGGCCACGGCGGCGGCACCACCCAGCAGGGCGCGCCGGGTGGTCTCATTCATGGGAGTTGGTTCACTCGCGGGAGTAAGTTCAGTCATGGGAATGTGTCCTCCTTAACAAACGTCAGTCGGGACGGGGCTGACGCTGCTACTTGGAGGCGACCGCCGAGCGGGTGGATTGTGGACGGCCGAATGAACTTCTGCGCGCCGTACGGTGGCGATACGTCGCTACGCGATCACGCGGAGGCGTTGCAGTCCCAGGTCGAGGACGTCACCGGGGCGGAGCGGGGTCTGCACCTGTAGGCGCCAGCCGTTGACCCGGGTGCCATTCGTCGAGTTGAGGTCGACGACCATCCACTGCCCGCCGACCGAGGTCAGCATGGCGTGCCGGCGGGACACCGAGTCGTGGGTGAGCCGCAGGTCGCAGCCGTAGTCGCGGCCGATCAGGTATCGCCCTGGCGCGGGCGGCAGCCGCAGGTCGAGCTGAGCCGCCTGCCGGGGCCCGAACGTGCGCCCCCACCACCCCTGGACCGCCAGCTCGGCCCGCGCCCACCACCCGGCCGGCGGCAGGTCACGCACGGCCGCGTCCAGGTCACGGCGCCGGCGGGCGTCGGCAACGGCACGCAGCCGGTGCAGGAACGTGACGTCCGACAACCGCCCCTCGCGAGCGCTCTCCCGCAGCGCCCGAGCCGCCCGCAGCCGCTCGCGGTGGGACACGCGCACCTGTTCGGGGTCGGCCGTCATCGCCCCATTATCGACGGTCCCCACTACCACGCCCAGCCCCTGATTCTCCAGCGTCCTCTCACCCGCCCGTAGAGGGCTACGGGAAGGCTAGGCCCTCGTCAGGCGGCCAGGACGGAGACGGCCGCGGCCAGGTAGAGGGTGCCGCCCAGGCAGACGCCGGCGCCGGCCAGCGCGGGTACCCAGGAGGTCGACCACTTGCGGGCGCGGCCGGACAGCAGGGCCCAGCCGCGGAGGCTGAGCACGCCCACGGCGGTGAGAGTGACCGCCATGCCCGCCCCGAATGCGATCACCAGTACCACCGCCCCCAGGGTACGGCCGGTGAGCAGGCCACTCACCAGCACCACGAAGGCGGACGGCGACGGTAGCAAACCGCCGGAAAGGCCCAGCGCCACAAGCCCGCGGCGGGACCACGGGTCGTCGGGTACCTCGTGGTGATGGTCGTGGCCGTGGTCATGATGGTCATGCCCATGGTCGTGGGTGCCGGCGTGGTCGTGGTCGTGGTGATGATGGTGGTGATGGCCGCGCTTGCGGATGTGGCGCCACAGCAGATGGGCGCCGACCCCGATCACCACGATGCCCGCGGCAACCTGCATCCACGCGGTGATCGTCTCCGTGCCCAGGCTTGCCGCGCTGGACGCGCCGACCCACACCAGCGCCAACACGAGCACCGAGAACGTGTGCATCAGCGCCACGATCAGGCCGAGTCGCAGTGCGTCGCGGTAGCGGCCCCGGGTGCCGACAAGGTACGCGGCGGTGATGCTCTTGCCGTGCCCGGGCGCGACCGCGTGGGCGGCGCCGACCGCCAGTGCGGTGACGAGCGCCAGCCAGAAGACGGCGCGGCCGTCGAAGAGGGCGACAAGCCGGTCGTCGAAGGCGCTCATGCCCGCGCCCCCGACCGGCGCCGCCGAAAGGCGATCACGAGAAGCCCGAGTACGAGTACCGCCGCGGTGCCGATCGCGACCGTGACCACCGACCGGCGCACGCCGCTGTCGCCGGACGCGGTGAACGTGATGTGCTGCGTGGGCGCGGCGGCGGTGAAGAGCGCCTGGTCCGGCGTCGCGGGTGTGTCGGCCCGGAGCATCGTGCGGTACGCGTCGTTGACGTCGGTCAGCGCGGTCAACGTGAGGTCGACATCGACGACCGGCGCGGGGCAGTCGAAGGTGAGCTTGGCCCCCTGCGCCAGTACGTCTTCAAGGTCGGCGAGGTCACCGGCGCACCGGGTGCCGCCTTGGTTCACCGCGATGCGGTCGAGCAGGTAGTCGCGTACGGCCGGGGAGCGGCGGAGCAGCTCCGCGCCGGTCACGTCCGGGCTGGCGGTGTCGAACGCGCCGACGTGACGGCCGAGGGCCACCCAGTCGTCCTCGGCGGCTTGCCACGCTACGGCGACCCGCGAGCCGTCCGCGCTGACCCGCGCGGTCGAGGGCGGGCCGAATGGGTGCGCCCCCGCGGGGGTGGCGGGGAACAGGACCGCCGCCGCGACCGCGGCGGCGATGATTGCTGGCCGCACCGTACCTCCGTCCAAGATGGACACGGTGGGCCCGCCGCAGGAGTACGGCGGGCCCACGGCGCGTCACTTCGTTACGGTGATGACCGGGCTGGTGATCTGCTGGTTGGCGCTGTCCAGGTAGACCACGTGCGTGCTGCCGTTCTTGGCGCTCGGCGGCAGCTCGAACGTGTACGACAGCCGGCCCAGCTCGTCGGCGGTCTTGTAGCCGATGAAGACGCCGTTCTTGCCTTCCTCGGCCTTGGTGTTGCGCAGGTAGACGGTCACCTTCTCGCCCGGGTCGTACCCGTACGCGGAGACCTTGACCCGGCCCTGTGCCTCAACGGTGGTCTTGTTGACCACGGCCTGCTCCCCGACGGTGTTCTGCGGGGTGCGGATCTCGTTGACGGTGCGCTCACCCTCGTTGTTCTTGCGGATGAGCACGCCGTCGTGGTGCTGGCCGTTGGCGTAGCGGGCCTCGTACCGGATCGTGTCCTCGGTGACGTCGATGAGCTGGTAGAGCTGAGTGTCCTCGCTCTTGCTCATGACGTCGGCGCCGTTGCCGACCCAGTTGGCGTCGCTCACGTCGTACATCTTGCCGCCGGAGACGGAGACCGCGTACACGGTGCTGTCGTGCACGGTCACCGACTTGCGGGAGGCCGCCGTGCTGCCCCGGCCGTACGTGTGGTCGTGGCCCTGGAGCACCAGGTCCACGCCGTACTTCTCGAACAGCGGGCCCCACTGCGCCCGGACGATCGGGTTGTTACGCCCGGAGGCCGTCGAGTACACCGGGTGGTGGAACGTGACGACCGTCCACTTGTTCGGGTTGGTCTTGAGCGCGTTCTCCAGCCACGCGGTCTGCGCGGCCATCATGTCCGGGATGCTCTGCACGTTGCTGTTCAGCCCGATGAAGCGCACGCCCTGGTAGTCGACGAAGTACGCGGTGCGGTCGACAGCGGGGTTGCTACCCCAGGCCGGGCCGTTCGCCGGGTACGGGAACTGCGGCGCCCAGAACGACGAGAGCGAGCTCCCGCTGTACTCGTGGTTGCCCGTGACCGAGATGTTGTTGATCTGGCCGTCGATGAAGCTGCCGGCCTGGAACCACTGACCCCACTGCTCCTCGCTGTTCGCGGAGTCGATGAGGTCACCGGCGTTCACGATCGCCTTGGCCTGCGGGCGGTCGGCGAACGCCTGGCGGAAGACGCGCGGCACCGCGGTGTCGATGTAGTTCTGCGCGTCGCCGTAGTAGAGGAACGAGAACGGCTGGAAGTCGCTGGCCGCGGTGGTGAAGTCGATCCACTCGCTCCAGTTGGTGCCGTCCCCGACCCGGTACGTGTAGCGGGTGTTGGGCGTCAGGTTGGTGAACTCGACGCTGTGGTACGTCGAGGCGTACCCGAGCGAGGTGTTGACCGGCGTCGTGGCGAAGGCCTTGACGTTGGTCAGCGCCCCGGTCGGGGGTGCCACCTGGCCGAGGGCCTTGGGCGACTCGAGGATCTCCGCCTGCGCCCACTCGGCCGTGGCCTCGGCACGCCAGGTGACCCGCTGCGAGGTCGCCGGCGTCTCGGTCGGCGTGAGGATGATGCGGTCCGGCACCGGCGACGGCTTGTGGATCTCCGCGGCCGGGTGCTTGCCCGGAGCAGCGTCACCGAACGCGGCCGGGCCGGCGGCGAAGCCGCCCGCGAGCAGCGCGGCAGCACCGATGCTGGCGAGCAACGCGCGGCGCGGTCCGGTCGACCACGGGCTTCTCTGGTCAGACAATGCTGGCTCACCCCTTGGGGTAGAGGAACGCGGCCACCGCCGGCAAGCGGTGGCTCACGGGGATTGAGCCAGCGGCAGCCAACGGCCCCGCGACAGGTGGCTGGCCGGTCGGTGAACTCATGATCCAATACGTCGGCCTATTTGCCCGGTTCACCCGATATCCCGGCAGAGTTCATCCGGCGGGGGCGGCAGGCCGTCGGGCGGTGACGCCAGGTTCGAAGATCGACTTCTACTATGCCGTTCGCGATGGTCACTTCACTCGGCGTGCGCCCCTTCCTGCGGACCGCGGGCATCCTGCTCTCCGCGGCGCTGCTTGGCGGGCTCGTCACTGGCGCGTCCCGACCGTCCACTGTGCTCAAGAGCGACGGGTTCCTCGACGCGGAGACGCCCGGCATCCTCAACATCGAGGCCGGCGAATGCTTCGACGACCCGGCCTACGACGTCGCCTTCGCCGACGTGATCGTGGTCTACCGCCCGTGCGTCGAGGGTGCGCAGAACCAGTCGTACGGCTTCGTCCAGGTGCCCGACGGCGCCTGGGACGAGCCGCGCGTGCGGGAGTACGCATGGGACGGCTGCCGCCGCTCGCAAGCCCGCCGCTGGCCGGACGGCGACCCGGGCGTCGCCCTGTACCCGGTGCTCCCGACCGCGGAGACCTGGGCCGACGGCGACCGCACGGTGATGTGCGTGCGCTACCGCCCGACCGGCCGCCTCTCCCCCGCCGACACGCGCTGAAAGCCATTCGCGGGTTTGGTTGTGAACCGCGGAGGGTGAGGCCGCGGGAGCAGCGGTCCGGACCACGACGCACATCGCGGTAGCTCAAATCTCTTTTCGAATTTTGCAGCGGATGCCGGTCTGGACGGCCGATGCCCGAGGTCGCGTGGGCGACCTCGGGCATCACGCGGAACCTCGATCCGGCTAGACCCGGCTGAGGAACGTCGGCGCCTGTGCTTTGGCCGCGGCCTCGCGCACCGGGCGGCTGGGCCACCAGATCTTCTTGCCCAGGTGTACCGCGAGCGCCGGGATCAGCAGGCTGCGGATCACGAACGTGTCGAGCAGCACGCCGGCCGCGATGATGACGCCGGTCTGCACCGAGGGCACAAGCGGCAGGATGGTCAGCGCCGCGAACGTCGCCGCCAGCACAAGTCCGGCACTCGTGATCACGCCGCCGGTGACGGTCAGCGCGTGCAGTACCCCGCGCTTGTGGCCAAGCTGGCCGACCTCCTCCCGGGCCCGGGTCATCAGGAAGATCGTGTAGTCCACGCCGAGCGCCACGAGGAACAGGAACGTCTGTAGCGGCAGGCCGGAGAAGAGCTTGGTGTAGCCCATCGCGTCCAGGACGAAGGCGGCGGCGCCCATAGCGGCCGCGTACGAGAGGACCACGCTGGCGATCAGCACCACCGGGGCCACCAGCGCCCGCAGCAGCAACACAAGGATCAGGAACACCGCCGCGAGGATCAGCGGGATGACCACCCGCTCGTCGCGTTGCGCGGCTACCTCGGTGTCGAGCTGGATCGCCGTCTCGCCGCCGACCAGGGCCTCCGCTCCCGGGACCGCGTGGACCACATCCCGCATCCGCTCCACTGTGTCCTTGGCGGCCGAGCTGTCCGGCTCCGCGGCGAGCACCGCCCGGACCATCGCCCACTGGCCGTCGGGCGAGCGCTGCGGCTCCTGTACCGACGCGACGCCCTCGACGCCCCGCACCGCCGAGGCGACCGCGTCCGCCGCGTCCGCTCGCGCGGTGATCTCGGCCGGGGAGGCCGAGCCCTCCGCGAAGTGCTGCGTGATCAGCCGCTGCCCGATGACCGAGCCGACCTCCTTGGTGAACGTCTCGTTGGCCGGCAGCCCCATGCTCAGGTTGCCGATGCCGAGCGTGAGTGCGGCCAGCGCGACGGCGGTACCCATCCAGATGGCCCGCGGCCGACGCCCGACGAACGCCGCGACCCGGCCCCACATGCGGTGGTCCTCCGCGACGTCGTGCCCAACCGCGTGGGGGCTGTACCGGGGCACGAACGGCCAGAACAGCCACCGTCCGAAGAGGACAAGCACGGCCGGCAGCAGCAGCGTCATGACCAGGAACGCGGCGGCGATGCCGATCGCGCCCACCGGGCCGAGGCTGCGGGTGGAGTTGAGCTCGGCGGCGAGCAGGCAGAGCAGGCCGATCGCGACAGTCGCGGCCGAGGCCAGGATCGCCGGGAACGAGCGGCGCAGCGCGACCGCCATCGCCTGGTGCCGGTCGCGGTGCCGGCGCAGCTCCTCGCGGTACCGGGCGATCAGGAGCAGTGCATAGTCCACGCCGACGCCGAAGACGAGCACGGTGAGCACGCTCTGCCCCTGGAAGTCGACGGTCAGCCCAGCGTGCCTGGCCAGCAGGTACACCACGGCGCTCGCCACCTGGCTGGCCACGCCGACGCAGATCAGCGGTATGAGCCACAGCACCGGGCTGCGGTACGTGAACAGCAGCAGCAGCGCGACCACACCGGCGGTGACAAGTACCAGCGTGATGTCCATGCCGCCGAACGCGTCCAACAGGTCGTCGTTGGCGCCGGCCGAGCCGGTGAGCCCGGTGAGCAGACCGGCCGGTGGCGCGTTCGCCAGCTGGTCCCGGACCTCCCCCGTCGACTCGGCCTGCTGGTCCTCGTCGCCCGCGAGCGAAAAGGAGATCAGCAGCGCCTTGCCGTCCTCGCTCACGATGACCGGCGGCACCTGGCCGCCCTCGGCGTAGCGGGTGAAAGCGGTCCGGTCCGCCTCGGCCTTGGCCCGGTCGGCGTCGGTGAGGCCGGTGTCCCGGGCGTAGACCGCGACCGCGACGAGCCGGTCGGAGCCGGGGAAGGCCGCCTCCGCCCGTTCGAACGCCTGGGTGGCCTCGGCGGTACGCGGCAGCCAGGCCACCGCGTCGTCGGTGACCACGTCGGCGAGCTTGATGGCGAGCGGCCCGATCGCGGACGCGATGACGAGCCACAGCGCGAGCGCCAAAAACTTGGTACGCCTGCCAGACGGCAGTCTGGTGATCCAGTGCCAGGACATCTTGGCTTCCTCCCTCGGTAATCGACGCCTTCGATCCTTCGGCCAGCGCCGCGTCCGGACACTGGTCACAGCACCCCGAGGGGGGTGGGGCTAGCCCTACCGGCAGTGGCGGGCAGGTCGGGCAAGAATGGGTGGCGTGAACGAGGAGCTGACCGCCTGGATAGGCCGGGGCCTGGCCGCGAGCGTGCGGGGCTTCATGCTGGGCGTGGCCTTCTTCGTGAGCGGTCTCACCCTGCTCGTCCTGTGGATCGTCTCGCTCTCGTTGCTGCCGGTCCTCGGGGTCGGCATCCTGCTGCTGCCGCTGGTGACAGTCGCGGTCCGGGCCCTGGCCGACGAGCGACGCAGGCTGGCCGGACAGTGGTCCGGCGTGGAGATCCCTTCGCCCTACAAGCCACGACCATCGATGGAGTCGTTCGGCCTGGTCGGGGCCTGGCAGCGCTGCTTGTGGATCCTCGGCGACCCGGCCACCTGGCGCGATTTCCTGTGGCTGCTCTGCGCCCCGCTCACGCTGGCGCTCGGCATCCTGGGAGCGGCGCTGGTGGGGTATGGGGTCGAGGGCACCCTGGTCATGCCCGCCCTGCTGCGATTCATCGACGGATACCACTACGGGCTCGGTTGGGCGATCGACTTTCCGTTCGAGGGCATCGTCGCGATCCCCCAGGGCGTGCTCATCCTCGCGCTCGGCGTGGCCTCCGCGCCGGCGCTGCTGCGGCTGCACGACAGGTCCACCAAGCAGCTGCTCGGGCCCACCCGCCAGGCGGCGCTCGACCAGCGGGTGCGGGTCCTTACGCGTACGCGGGCGGAGACCGTCGACGCGCAGGCGGCCGAGCTGCGCCGCATCGAGCGCGACCTGCACGACGGCGCCCAGGCCCGGCTTGTCGCGCTGGGCATGAGCCTGGGCCTGGCCGAGGATCTTGTCACCCGCGACCCGGCCGCCGCGCAGAAGCTGCTCGCCGAGGCCCGCGACGCCAGCGATCGGGCCTTGTCCGAGCTGCGCGACCTGGTCCGCGGCATCCACCCGCCGGTGCTGGCCGAGCGTGGGCTCGACGGCGCGGTGCGCGCGCTCGCGCTTACGCTGCCGTTCCCGGTGGAGGTCGACATCGAGCTCGACGGGCGGCCACAGGCTCCGGTCGAGTCGGCCGGCTACTTCGCGATCGCCGAGGCCCTGGCAAACGTGGTCAAGCACAGCCACGCCACACGGGCCTGGGTGCTGGTCCGGCACAGCGGGCGCATCCTCGTCATGACGGTCAGTGACGACGGGGTCGGCGGCGCCGACCCGGCGAGGGGCACCGGGCTCCGCGGGATGGAGCGGCGCCTGGCAGCATTCGATGGAACGGTCGCTGTGAGCAGCCCGCCCGGCGGCCCCACCGTCGTGATCATGGAGCTGCCGTGCGAGTTGTCATCGCCGAAGACCTTGCCCTCCTCCGGGACGGGCTGATCCGGCTGCTCAACGCGTATGACTTCGAAGTCGTCGAGGCCGTCGACAACGGCCCTTCCCTCCTCCCGGCGCTCCTCAAGCACCGCCCGGACGTGGCCGTGGTCGACGTGCGACTGCCACCCACGTTCACCGACGAGGGGCTACAGGCCGCGATCGCCGCACGGGAGCAGGTGCCCGGCCTGCCGGTGCTCGTGCTGTCTCAGCATGTCGAGCAGCTGTACGCCCGGGAGCTGCTCTCCGACCGTACCGGCGGCGTCGGCTACCTGCTGAAGGACCGCGTCTCGCACGTGAGCCAGTTCGTCGACGCGGTCAAGCGGGTGGCGGCCGGCGGCACCGCGCTCGACCCCGAGGTCGTCGGCCAGCTCCTGGCCCGCCGCTCGGCCGAGGAGCCGCTGAAGGCGCTCACTCCGCGTGAGCGCGAGGTGCTCGGCCTGATGGCGGAGGGCCGCTCCAACAACGCGATCGCGGGCCGCCTCTTCGTCACCGACAAGGCCGTCGGCAAGCACATCAACAACATCTTCACCAAGCTCGGCCTGCCCCCGTCGGACGACGACAACCGCCGGGTGCTCGCGGTCCTCACCTACCTGAATGGCTGAGCGCTCAACTTAAGAACCGGTCGTCCGTTCGCAGGAGGTGTTCCGGCTTGCGGGGTGCGATGTTCGAAGGGCCAGTCGCTGCGTCAGGGCTACGACCGGGAGCGGCCGGCGGCGGCCGTGGGCGAGACCACGCCACGGGCCCTCGCCCACGGTCCCCAAAGCCGGGCTTTCCGCCGCGCCAAGCGCGGAGGGGGCGCGGGCGGGTCCCGCCCGCCCGCCGCGGCAACGACGGGCGGGCGGGGGCCTCTGCCCGCCCCGCCTACGGGTAGAGGCCGGCCAGCACGGTGGCGGTTTGGACCGCGTTGGTCACCACAAAGTAGTGACCGCCGTCCACCACGTGCGTGCTGGCGACCATCGACGGGCGGAGCCGGGCGGCGACGCCGGGCAGCGTGCAGAGGGTGTCCTCCGCACCGACCAGCACGTGCACAGGGGTCTCCAGCGAGGGCGTCCAATCGTCCGGTACGAGCGACAGGTCGCGCCGGAAGCGGGCAGCAGCAGCCGGCCAACCTCGTCGGCCGTGAGCGTGGTCGGCGGCATCAGCCCGCTGCGGGTCAGCTCGGCGACAAGCTCCGCGTCGTCCTGCGCGCGGATGGTCCTGGCCGCCGCGCCGGACAGCGGCGGGGCGGAGAGCACCACGTGCCCCGGCTCCAGCCCGGCACCGGCGCGGCCCGCTATCTCGGCCGCGACGAGCGCCCCCAGGCTGTGTCCGAAGAGGACGGTGCCGGACGAGAGGTACGGCGTGATCGCCTTCCACCACGCGTCGGCGACGTCGGCCACCGTGACCGGGCCGCGCAGGCTCGCCTCGCCGGCCACCACCCGCCATGACTCGGGCAGGTGCTTGGCCAGCCGCGTGTAGGAGCCGGCCGAGCCGCCCGCGTACGGCAGGCAGATCAGCGTGCGGCCGTGGCCTTCGCGCAGCACCCGCATGGTGACATTGACCTCGCCGGTACGCAGCTTGAAGCGGGCCAGCTTGCCGGTCGAGGTGACCGGGAGCTGGTCCACGACCTCGATGACCGCCGGCCGCTTGAAGACCGGCAGCCGCTCGCGGAATGCCTGCCGGGCGGCCGTGCGCAGCGCCGAGCGGTCCGCGCCGTTCTCCGGTACCAGGTAGGCGACCGCCTGCTCCAGCCCGTTGCTGTCGTGCGCGCCGACGACCGCCACCTGGGAGAGACCGTCCACCTCGCGGGCGGCGGCCTCCACCTCGAACGGCGACACCTTGAACCCGCCCACGTTGATCAGGTCGTCGCGGCGGCAGATGTACTCCAGGTCGCCGTCCGCCGCGCGGCGCACGATGTCGCCGGTGTACGCGCCGCCGTCCGCGAACGTGCGGGCGGTGGCGTCGGCGCGGTCGAGGTAACCGGCCGCGACCGAGCCGCCGGCCACGTGCAGCCGCCCCTCGACACCGTCCGGCACGATCTGGCCCTGCTCGTCGCGTACGGTGATCCGCACGCCGGGCACCGGGATGCCGGTCGAGCCGGGCCGGCTGCCGTTCGTGGCCACCACGATGTGCAGCACCTCGGTCGCGCCGAGCCCGTTCACCAACGGCGCGCTGCACACCTTGGCGAACTCGCCGCACATCGGGGCGGGCAGGTGCTCGCCGGCCGAGACGGCCAGCCGCAGCGAGCCGAGCGCGAGCGCCTCGCCGTGGCGGATCCGCTCCAGCAGCGCCGCGTACACCCGGGGCACCGAGCACAGCACGGTCGGGCGGTGCGCGGCGAGCGTGGCGGAGACCCGGAAGACGTCCGGCGGGCCGGCGCTCAGCACAGTACGGGCGCCGGCGGCGAGCGGGAAGAGCAGCGAGTTGCCGAAGCCGTACCCGAAGGAGAGCTTGGCCGTGGAGAGCACTGTGTCGGCCGGCGACAGCGCGAGGATCCGGCCGAACCCGGTCAGCACGCTGTCGATGCCGGCGCGGGTGTGCAGTACGCCCTTGGGCTGCCCGGTGCTGCCGGACGTGTACTGGATCAGCACCACGTCACCGTCGCCCTGGTGCGCGGGCGCCGGGATCTCACCGTCGTACGGTGCCATCCGGTCGGCCCGGCCGCGGGGCAGGTCGAGGGCGCCCTTGGCGGGCAGGTGCGTGTCGGCCCGCTCGTCCACGTGCAGGTACGTGGCGGAGCAGTCTGCCGCGATGAACTCGATCTCGGCCGGGGTGAGCATCGGGCTGACCGGTACCGGTACGCCACCGGCCCACCACACGCCCAGGATCGCCACGACCGTCGCGATCGAGTCGTCCGCGACGATCAGCGCGTGGCTCCCCGGCCGGAACGCGGAGCCGTCCAGCCGCGCCCCGTAGGCGTGTACCGCCCGGGCCAGCTCGGCGTACGTGACCTGCCCGCCGGCGTCCACGTACGCGGTCGCGTCGGGCTTACCGGCGGAGAGCAGGTGCTCGACGATGTTGTTGTTCACGATGACGAAACCTCCAAGCTGGCCGTGCTCCCGCACGGCTCGACCGCGAGGGCGAGGATTTTCGTGGGGCTGGTGGCGGCGGCGCAGAGCGCGGCGGCACCAACCACCGCGAGAAACCCACCCGCCGCGCCGAGGTCGCCGAGCGACCGCTCAACGTGCCAGACGGGGAAGGGTTGGCCGGACGCGAGCGCGTCCACGAGTCCGGCGTCCAATGTGGAGATGACGAGGCCGTCCGGGCGGGTCTCCGGCCGGGCGGCGGCCTGGATCACGCGAGCGGTCGCGTGTACGAGGTCGGTGCGCTGGCACTCGCGCAGCTGGATGCCTGGCCCGGCGGAGGGCTCCAGCGCGAGGCAGGCGGCACCCTCGGCGGGCGTGAGGTGGTCGTGCGCGGCGGTGAGGCTCCACCGCGTCACGGTCGCCGAGGCGCCGACCAGCGCGGCGCTCGCGTCACCGGTCGCGATGAGCCGCATGGCCTCCGCGATCGCCGAGATGCCCGCGGTGGCGCCGCCAGTGAGGGTGAGGTTGGGCCCGGCGAGGCCGAGCCGGATCGATACGGTGGCGGCCGGCCCGTTGTACGCGGACGCGGGGCCGAGCGCCGGTGCGACGAAGCCAGGGTCCAATGTAGACGCCTCGGCGCAGACCGTGGCGTACTCCGGCAGCCCGGCCGTGGAGCTGGCCCACACCACGGCCGTCGTGTCGTCCGGCGTCCGAGCCTCGGGGCGGGTCGGCGTATCCGCCGCGGACGCGAGGGCGAGCAGCGACTCGTGCGGTACGCTGCGCAGCCCACGGGAGCCGGCGCGGGCCGGCAGGCGGGGCTCGACCGGCCCGTACACGCCCCGCTCCACCGGCGCCAGCACGGTGTCCGGGGCGGCGAACCGGCGCACCGCCGCGGGTGCCGGTGCGTCGGAGAGGCGGCGGGCGAGCGCCGCCAGGTCCTCCACTTCGGACAGTCGGAGGCCGGCGCCGCGAACGGCGACGCTAGCGGGCATCGGGTGTCCCCTTCCCCAGGAGTACGGTGCAGACCGCGCCGCCGAAGCCGTACGCCTGGCTCAGCACGCGGCGCACCGGCCCGCGCCGGCCGGCCGGCTCCACAAGGTCGACGCCGGCACACTCCGGGTCCGGGTCGACGAGCGTGACGTTGCCGGGCACGAGGTCGTGCGCGAGTGCGCGTACCCCGATGACCGCCTCCAGCGCGGCGGCGCCGCCCTCCGCGTGGCCGAGCTGTCCCTTCACGGAGGAGAGCACCGGTCGCCGCCGGCCGCCCAGCGCCTTGGCGACCGCTCGGGCCTCGACCGCGTCGTTGGCCGGCGTACCGGTGCCGTGCGCGCAGACCCAGTCGACGTCGTCCGGCTCGACTCCGGCGCGGTCGAGGCAGGTCTGGATGGTGGCGATCAGCCCGGCACCGTCCGGGTGTGGCTGGGTCAGGTTGTGCGCGTCGGCGGCGGACGCGGTGGCCAGTACGTGGGCGAGCGGCGCACGGCCACGGGCGGTGACCCGCCCGGCCCGCTCCAGCACGAGCACCGCGGCACCCTCGCCGGGCATCGTGCCCCGGCGCCCCGCGTCGAACGGCCGGATCGCGTCGGCGGCGAGCGCGCGCATAGAGGTGAAGAACGCGAACACCTCCAGCGACAGCTCGTCCGCCCCGCCGCAGACCGCCACGTCGACCTCGCCTGAGGCCACCGCGGCGGCGCCCGCGGCTATCGCCTCGTTGCCGGCCGAGCAGCCCGGCGCGAGGAGCACGGCCGGACCGTCCACTGTGACCACTTTGCGAACGGCGGCGAGCAGTTCGTCCGGGCGGGCCCAGGCCCGTTCGGCAACGCCGAGCGGCCCGCGCCCGATCGCCCGGTCGAGCAGTGGCCGGGTGCCCATGACCGTGCCCACGAACAGCCCCAGCCGCCCGCGCCGCCGGTGCGCCGGCAGGCCCGCGTCGCCGAGCGCCTCGAGCGTCGCGGCGGCCAGGTAGCGGGCGGCGAGCGACTCGTGTGGCGGTACCAGCGAGTCGAGCGCCGCCACCGCACCGGGCGGCACCTCGGCGGCCTGCTGGGTCGGGTACCCGGACAGGTCGTACCGCGTCACCGGCCCGGTGAGCACCCGGCGGTCTTCGATCGCACGCCACAACGCGTGCACGCCAAGTCCGGCGGGCGAGACCGCGCCCACGCCGGACACCGCGACGCTGTCACGGTCCAACGCTCAGTCCCCGGCTGCGCAGCACGGCGATCGCTCCGCCGAGGTCCCGCATGCCGGCCGCCTCGTCGTCGGTGAGCTTCAGCCCGAGCTGCCGCTCCATCCGTACGACGAAATCGACCTTCTGCAGTGAGTCGACGCCGAGATCCTCATAGAAGGCCGCGCCGTCGGTGATCTCTTCCGCTGGTACGTCGAACACATCGGCCGCCAGCTCACGCAGCCGCGTTGCGGACGTCTCCTGTGGCATCGTCTGTCTCCCCTAACCGCTTTCTGCCTCCCCAGGCCCAGTACTGCGGCCGACCGTCGTTGGGAGCGGCCAGGTTCGCCGGGACGATCAACCTGGGGGATCAGACACCGGGCCCGTCGCGCCCGGTCGCACACGGCGTGCGTCGTTAGGGGCCCTGTTCCAAGACCCAAACAGATTTGAGCTACCGCGACGTCCGCGGTGGTCCAGACCGTCGCTCCCGCGGCCTCACCCTCCGCGCTCCACAACCCACCCGCCCGGCGCGGCGGCCGTCTTCGAAAGCGCGGCCCCGCACGCTCGAAGATCCCAGCAAAATCCCTGATTTTGCTGGATCCCGTCGCGGTCTAGGCAGCAAAATCCCTGATTTTGCTGCCATCTCGTCCGCGAAGCGGGCGCTCGTCCGCAGCCGCGGAGGGTGAGGCCGCGGGAGCGACGGTCTGGACCACCGCGGACGTCGCGGTAGCTCAAGTCTTGAAATAGATCGTTTCGGTTTGGAAAGCGATCAGGGCGCCCCCTAATCGCGGGGGCGCCCTGATGGAGGCTGTCGCTCAGTCTTCGTCGCCGCCGACGATCTCGCGGAGCTCGACGCCCCAGTAGCGTGCGTCCGGCCAGCGCTGGGCGATCTCGACAGCCCGTTCCAGCGACTCGGTCTCGAAGATGCATAGGCCGGCGAGCTGCTCCTTGGCCTCGCTGAACGGCCCGTCCGTGACCGCCGCGACCCCGTCCCGGACCCGGATGGCCTTCGCCTGAGCCGGGCTGGCGAGCCCGGCACCGCTCACCCATTCGCCGGTCTTGACCAGCTCCTGCCAGATGTCGCCGGCCTCGTTCTGTAGGACGCCCATCTCCTCCTCGGACATCCCCGCCGCCGCTGCGGTGTTCTGGTAGATCAACATCATGTACTTCACGACGTCACCCCTCGTGGTGTCGGCGCCCCGGTCGGGCGCCTCGCACTGGTGGGTCGGAGCGGCGCACTGGCCCTCGACATCGCCAGGGCCTAGCTGGTGAGATCCACGTCACGTACGCGGCACGGCCCACGCCGGGGGAGAGTCTAGTGGTGGAGATCCACGCCGGCCGGCTCGACGACGACGAGCTCTATCGGGCGGCAGGCTATTCGCCTGATTCCTCCTGGACCCGATGGGTTCGCCCCCTTGGGGTGAAGGGTCCCTCCGGACGGTAATGCCCGTGACTGGAGCCGGCACCTGGGGAAACTGAGAGGAGTCTGAACCGCACCTGGCGCTTGGAGGTGCCCATGACGATCGATGTCCAGCTACCCGATTCGATGCCGGTGCTGTCTCGCGGCCGACATCGCAACCCGCGCAAGGGCGCCTGCTTCATGGAGATGGCGTCCTACCTCGCCGGGGAGAAGTGGAGCGATCACCCGGGCTGCACACACCCGCTGCTCGCCTCGCTCGCCCGCCTGGTCAACGACCACACAAGTGACACAAATCGCCAGCGCCTCGCCGAGCTGATCCCGTCGGTAATCGGCCTGACCAGCGACGACGTCCGCTGGGACGCGCTGATCGCGCTGCGCGCCGCGGAGACCGCCCTGCCGGTCGTCTCCGCCGAGATGCAAAATGCGATGGCGGTCTCGGTGCTCAGCGGCAACCGGCTGCTGGCCGGCCTCGACGGCCGCCCGCCGGACACACTCCGCCCGTCCAGCCGCGGCGCCTTGCTACGGGCGCCACAGGCGGCACGCTGGGCGCACAAGTTCACTTACGACGTCTCCGTCTCACGGAGGATGTACCAGCGGCATGGCGCGCCACGCACGGTGGAGTTCGCGGTGCAGGGCATCGCCAAGGCGTGCATCCCCGACCCGGACGAGACGATGCGCGGCCTGCTCTTAGGCGCGATCGACGACGTCCGGGCCGCTCAGCCGGCCACGACGGTGAGCCACTCGGCGGTGCGCACCCGGTAGCCGTGACGGTCCAGCAGCCCGCGCACGATCGCGGGCACATGGCCCGCGCCGTAGACCACGGCCACGTCGATCCGCTCGTCCGCGCGGGTCCTGTGGATCTCGGTGAGCGTGTCGAGCAGCCGGGCGTCCCGCTCGTGCAGGGTCACGCGGTCTATGTGCTCGGCGAAGTCGCCGTCGGCGAACTCCTCTTCGTGCGGCGAGGGCAGGTCGTTGACCTCGACCTCCGGCCGCAGCAGCGACTGCCGCCCGCCGAAGAACTGCATCGCGGCGACCACCGGCACAACCGCGTACGTGGCCAGCCGGTGTTGGATTGGAACACTCGACCAGGACTTGTCGATCTCCTCGGCCGTGGTGTCCGGATTGATCACCGGCACGCCCAGCGACCGGTACGGGATGTTCTGCTTGACCAGCCCTGAGCGGCGGTTGGCGGGGATGACCCGGTAGGTCATCGTGAGCGCGCTGCTCAGTGCTGAGCGACCACGGATACCCTCGACCACCAGCAGGTCGCAGCGGCGCAGTCGCTCCTCCACCGCGGCGAAGAACTCGGGGCTCGCCACGTGGATCATCGGGAAGACAAGAAACTCGAGCGCGGTGCCGGGCCGCTTCAGGCGGAGCACGGCAGAGCGGGTACCGACGATGCTGTGCTCGATGATCTGCATGCCCGCCTCCGGGAGCGATCCGATGAGCTCACGGTAGGCGCGCCCCGCAACCGGCCCTAGGACTCGTCCTCGTCGTCGGACTGGGGGGTGTCGCCCTTGCGCACCAGCGCCTCGGGGCGGCAGAGCACGGTGATCCGGTACGACAGGCCCACGTTCGACCAGATCTCGCCGCGCAGGCTCAGGCAGAGCCCGACCCCGTCGAGCCCGGCCGGGTGCTCGAAGAAGTCGACCTCGGGATCGGCGATCGCGCCGACCAGGCCCTGCGTGCCGCGGTCGGTGCTGGGCACCTGCACGAGCCCGACCGCGAGCTGCACCTCGACGTCGTCGAGAGAGTCGACGTCGTACCAGTGGGTGTCGGGCAGGAAGAGCTGCGAGTCGACCGCGCGGCGGCGGTAGTCGGGGCCCATCATGCCGGTCTCGCCGTCCGGCTCGTCGCCGATCCAGGCCATCCCTGCGAAGTCGCTGCGCAGCCGCCGGCTCTCGGTGTGGAACTCCGTCACGACGGTATCGATGCGCGGCTGGGCGACGAGGTGCACGTCAGCATCGGTCACGGCAGGGACCCTAGCACCGTCGCGGCGGGGCGCCCGCCCCGCCGCGACGGCACGCTCTACCTCTCCAACTCGACGGCCAGCGGCGTGGCCACGAACACCGACGAGTACGTCCCCACGCCGACCCCGACGAGCAGCGCGAGCGCGAAGTCGAACAGCGACTCGCCGCCCAGCGCGACGAGTGCCACCAGCACGAAGACCGCGCCCAACCCGGTGCTCACCGTGCGCGGCACGGTTTGCAGGCAGGCCCGGTTGGCGAGCGTGGCGAACGGCTCCCGCGCCCGACTCCGGCGCCCTGCTCGGGTCAGCTCGCGGACCCGGTCGAAGACCACCACCGAGTCGTTGACCGAGTACCCGATGACGGTCAGCAGCGCGGCCAGGAAGACGCCGTCGACCGGGCGGCCCAGCCAGGCGAAGAGGCCGAGCAGCAGCAGCACGTCGTGCCCCATCGCCGCGACCGTCGCCAGCCCCCAGCGCCAGTGGAAGCGCACGGCCAGGTACGCGAGCTGCGCGCCGAGCGCCACGACCAGTGCCACGACCGCCTTGCGCCGCAGCTCCTCGCCGAGGCTCGGGCCGATCCGGTCGTCCCGGTCCCGGCGCACGTCGCCCCCACCGGCCTCTGCCAGTTCCTGCCGCACCCGGGCCTCGGTCGCGTCGTCGAACGAGCCCGCGCGGACACTTACCCCGGTAGGCCCTTGGGCATTGACGACCGCCCGGGCAGTCCCGCGTCGGCCACCGCGGCCCGCGCGGCCTCCGGGCGGAGCGGGGCACTCGTCGAGTACGTCACCAGCCGGCCCCCGGTGAACTCGACCCCGAGGTTGAGCCCTCGTACCGCGATGCCGGTCACCGCCACCGCGATGGCGAGCGCCGAGATCGCCAGCCAGCGGCGCCGGTGACCCATGATGTCCGGCTCGCGGCGGGCCAGCGTGCGGCGTACCCACCCGGTGTGCGCCAGCCCGGTCCAGGCCGGCCGCCGCGCCAGCCCCCGCAGGCCCAGCGTGCCCTCCGTGAGCGCGCGGGCCAGCACCAGTGCGGTGAACATCGACACCACCACACCCACGGTCAGCGTCACGCCGAAGCCGCGCACCGGGCCCGCGGCGAGGAAGAACAGCAGCCCGGCCGCGAGCAGCGTGGTGACGTTGGCGTCCGCGATCGCCGACCAGGCCCGCGCGAATCCGGTACGCAGCGCGGTGCGCGCTGTGGGCCGGCCGGTCGCATACTCCTCGCGGGCCCGCTCGAACACGAGCACGTTGGCGTCGATGGCCATGCCGATCGCCAGTACGAAGCCGGCGAGCCCGGGCAGCGTCAGCGTGGCCCCGAGTGCCAGCAGGGCGGCGTACGAGATCAGCCCGTACGCGCCCAGGGCCAACGCGGCCATGAAGCCGACAAGCCGGTACGCCGCGACGACGAACAGCGCGGTGGCGAGCACCCCGACGACCGCCGCCCGCGCCGACGCCTCGATCGCCTCCTGCCCCAGCGTCGGCCCGACCGTGCGCTGCTCGATGACCTCCACGGGTACCGGCAGCGCCCCGGCCCGGATCAGCAGGGCGAGCTCGCGCGCCTCGTCGCCGGTGAACGTACCGGTGATCCGCGCCCGGCCGCTGGTGTTGCCGCTCCCGCACGGGGTGCTGGCGTCGACCTCGGCCGAGACGAGCACCCGCTGGTCCAGTACGACGGCCACCCGGCGGGTCGGGTCGCCCTGTGGGGCACACGCGGCCGTACCGGTCAGCTCGGCCCAGGCGCCCTTGCCGGCATCGCGGAAGTCGAGCTGTATCTCCCAGCCGCCGACCTGTCCGCGGGCGGCGGCCGCGTCCGCCACCTGGTCGCCGCTCAGCGCGGCCGGCCCGAGCCGGAGCGGTTGCCCCCGCTCGTCCGCCAGTACCTCGTCACCATCCACAGTGGATGCGGCGCCGAGCACCGGGCGGAAGGACAGCTGTGCGGTACGGCCGATCACCTCGGTCGCCTGGCCGGGGTCGGTGACGCCGGGCAGTTCGACGATGATGCGACGTTCGCCGGCTCGGGCCAGCGTGGGCTCGGACAGGCCGAGCGCGTCGACGCGGCGGCGGAGTACCTCGACCGCCTCGTCCGTGGTCTCGGCGGTGGCCTTTGCCAGTTCGCCGTCTTTCGTTTCAAGCACTATCTGGGTGCCGCCGCGCAGATCCAGCCCGAGCCGCACCGGCCGGACGGCGATGAGCCATCCGGACACGACGATGACGACCAGGGCGAGAGCGGCGCGCGCGACAGCGGCGCGCGACACGATGTACTCCTCGCTTCTCGGTGGAAAGCCGGCCGGCCGCGCGAAGGCGGGCGAGCCGGGTGAAGGGGTGGACTCGACGCGTGCCGTCAGGCAGGCGGAGCTCGACCCCGGAAGGCGAGGAGCGGCGCGCCGGCCGCCCGCTCCACCGTGGAGTGACGCGGGACGGACCAGCCGGCGGCCGGCGGCGGGAGGGTCTCGACCGCGGCGACCGCGACGGCCCCTGGCGCGGGCGACGCCGCGGCGGCCGACCCGATCGCGGCGACCACGGCGAAGGCGCTCGGCCAAGCGGACGTGGCCGCGAACTGCCCGGACGTGGCGACGCCCGAGCCGGCTACGGTCGACCGGGGCGGTGCGGGGCGCGCGCCGGGCGGCGGGACGAGGAGCGTGACAAACAGAGCCAGCAGCAGGGGAAGTGCCGCGGCCGGCCGGCGGAGCGCCGGTGTTGTCACGCTCGTGAATGTATCAGCCGGGGGCACCGCCGAGGGTCATCCCGTCAAGGTCACCGTTAGTTGAGTTCTTGCGGATATGGATCAGCTTCTTGCGTTGATCAGTCTGAATTTGTATCGTCATCGCCACGAAACATCGCACGGCGGTACGCCCCACGCGCCCGGGCGTGGCGACGTCACCGGTATGGCCCTCTGTCGCCCACGGAAGTAGGTGCCGCACCGCCATGTCCACCAGCCGAGCCAGATCAAGATTCAAAAGAGCGCTCGCGCTCACCACTGCCGTCCTGCTAGCGCCCGTCGCGCTCGCGACCCCGGCCGAGGCCGCTGGCGGCCCCAACCTCGCATCCGGCCGCACCGCGGCGGCCAACGCCACCGACGGCGCGTTCCCCATCGCCAACCTGACCGACGGCGACCAGGCCACCTACTGGCAGGGTTCCGGCGCATTCCCGCAGTGGGCGCAGGTCGACCTCGGCAGCAGCCAGAACATCGACCAGGTGCAGCTCAAGCTCCCGGCCAGCTGGAGCCAGCGCACCCAGACGCTCTCCGTGCAGGGCAGCCCGAACGGCAGCACGTTCGCCACGATCGTGTCCTCGGCGGCGTACACGTTCGCGCCGGGCAGCGGCAACACTGTCACGATCAACTTCGGTGCCACCACCGCGCGCTATGTGCGGATCAACGTCACCGCCAACACCGGGGGTCGGCCGCTCAGCTCTCCGCGCTGGACGTGTTCGCCGTCGCCGCGGTCGGGCCCAACCTCGCCGCCGGCAAGACGATGCAGGTGAGCAGTAGCCAGGGTGGCTACCCCGGAGGCAACGCCAACGACGCCAACCAGGGCTCGTACTGGGAGAGCGCGAACAACGCGTTTCCACAGTGGATCCAGGTGGACCTCGGCTCGTCGATGAGCGTCAACCAGCTGGTGCTCAAGCTGCCGACTGGCTGGGGCACCCGCACGCAGACGCTGACCGTGCAGTCGAGCACCACCGGCAACCCGTTCACCCAGCTGGTCGCCTCCGCCGGG
Source organism: Phytohabitans flavus (assembly GCF_011764545.1). Taxonomy (GTDB): domain Bacteria; phylum Actinomycetota; class Actinomycetes; order Mycobacteriales; family Micromonosporaceae; genus Phytohabitans; species Phytohabitans flavus. The sequence continues at coordinate 6,078,933 of NZ_AP022870.1, forward strand.
TACGTCTTCAACCCGGCCAGCGGCAACACCGTGACGATCAACTTCACCGCCACCACCACCCGGTACCTGCGGCTAAACATCACCGCCAACACCGGCTGGCCGGCCGGGCAGATCTCCGAGTTCGAGGTCTACGGACCGGCGACGGGTGACACGCAGGCGCCGAGCACGCCCGGCAACGTCGCCTACACCCAGCCGGGCACCGGCCAGATCCGGCTCACGTGGAACGCGTCGACCGACAACGTCGGCGTCACCGCGTACGACATCTACGCCAACAACGAGCTCCGCACGAGCGTGGCCGGCAACGTCACCACCTTCACCGACAACCAGCCGGACGGCACCACGGTCTCGTACTACGTGCGGGCTCGGGACGCGGCCGGCAACCAGTCGGCGAACAGCAACACCGTGACCCGGCCGGGCGCCCCCACCGGCGGCGGTACCAACCTCGCCGTCGGTAAGCCGATCACCGAGTCCGGCCACATCCACACGTTCGTCGCCACCAACGCCAACGACGACAACGTGGGCACCTACTGGGAGTCCAACGGCTTCCCCGGCACGCTGACCGTACAGCTCGGCGCGAACGCCAGCGTCAACTCGATCGTGGTGCGGCTCAACCCGGATTCGATCTGGGGTTCCCGCACGCAGACGATCCAGGTGCTCGGCCGGGAGCAGAGCGCGTCCGGCTTCAGCAACCTGGTGTCCGCGCAGACCTACTCGTTCAACCCGGGCACCAGCAACACTGTGACGATCCCGGTCACAGCGACCGTCGCGGACGTGCAGCTGCGCTTCACCAGCAACTCGGGCGCACCCGGCGGGCAGGTCGCGGAGTTCCAGGTGATCGGCACCCCGGCGCCGAACCCGGACCTGACCGTCACCGGCATCACGTCCAGCCCGGCCGCACCGGTGGAGACCAGCGCGATCACCCTCTCCGCCACCGTGCGCAACGGCGGCAACGCGGCCTCCGGCGCCACGGACGTCAACTTCTACCTTGGTACGACGCTCGTCGGCACCGCCGCCGTCGGTGGGCTCGCGGCGGGTGCCACGGCCACCGTCTCGGCGAACATCGGCCCGCGCGACGCGGGCACGTACCAGGTGACCGCCAAGGTGGACGAGGACAACGACGTCATCGAGCAAAGCGACGCCAACAACTCGTTCACCAGCCCGACGGCCCTTGTGGTCACCGCGGTGTCCAGTTCGGACCTGGTGGCCGCGGCCGTGGGCTGGACGCCGAACAATCCGTCCAACGGCAACACGGTCACGTTTACCGCGTCCATCCGTAACCAGGGCAACATTGCCTCCGCGGCCGGTGCGCACGGCATCACGCTGACCGTGCTCAACGACTCCGGCGCGGTGGTGCGGACGCTTACCGGCTCGTACACCGGCGCGATCGCGGCCGGCGCCACCACGCCGATCATCAACCTCGGCACGTGGACCGCCGCCAACGGCCGGTACACGGTCCGGGTGGTGCTCGCGAACGACGCCAACGAGCTGCCGGTCAAGCAGGCCAACAACACCAGCGAGCGGCCGCTCTTCGTGGGCCGCGGCGCGAACCTGCCGTTCGACATGCTCGAGGCGGAGGACGGTACGGTCGGCGGTGGCGCGGCCGTCGTCGGTCCTAACCGGACGATCGGTGACCTCGCCGGTGAGGCCTCCGGCCGCCGGGCCGTCACCCTCAACCAGAACGGCGCGTTCGTGCAGTTCACCACGCGCGGCGACACCAACACGCTGGTCACCCGCTTCTCCATCCCGGACGCGCCGGGCGGTGGCGGTACCAGCAGCACGCTCAACGTGTACGTGAACGACGTGTTCCACAAGGCGATCCCGCTGACCTCGAAGTACGCGTGGCTGTACGGCGCGGAGGCCGGCCCTGGCAACTCGCCGAGCGCGGGCAGCCCGCGGCACATCTACGACGAGGCGAACATCTTCCTCAACTCCACCGTGCCCGCCGGCAGCCGCATCAAGCTACAGAAGGACGCGGCGAACAGCGGGACGTTCGCGATCGACTTCGTCAGCACCGAGCAGGTGTCGCAGGTGGGCAACCCGGACCCGGCGCGGTACACCACGCCAACCGGTTTCACCCACCAGGACGTGCAGAACGCGCTCGACCGGGTGCGCATGGACACCACCGGCAACCTGATCGGTGTCTACCTGCCCGCCGGCGACTACCAGACGTCGAGCAAGTTCCAGGTGTACGGCAAACCCGTCCGCGTGGTCGGCGCCGGCAACTGGTACACCCGGTTCGTCGCGCCACAGAACCAGGAGAACACCGACGTCGGCTTCCGCGTGGAGAGCGCGGCGAACGGCTCGCTCTTCACCGGGTTCTCGTACTTCGGTAACTACACCCAGCGCAACGATGGTCCCGGCAAGGTCTTCGACCTGCAGAACGTCTCCGGAATCACCATCGACGGCATCTGGGCCGAGCACCAGATGTGCCTCTACTGGGGTCTCAACACCGACAACATGACCATCCGCAACAACCGGATCCGCAACGGCTTCGCCGACGCCATCAACATGACGAACGGCAGCACGGGCAACCTGGTCAGCAACAACGAGTCCCGGGCGTCCGGCGACGACAGCTTCGCGCTCTTCGCGGCCACCGACGGCGGCGGCGGGGCGCAGCGGGACAACGTGTTCGAAAACCTCACGTCGATCCTGACCTGGCGTGCCGCCGGTGTCGCGGTCTACGGCGGGTTGGGTAACACGTTCCGGAACATCTATGTGGCGGACACCCTGGTGTACTCCGGTATCACCATCAGCTCGCTCGACTTCGGCATCGCGATGGACGGCTTCGGCGCCAGCCCGCCGACCGTGTTCGACGGGCTGTCGATCGTGCGGTCTGGTGGGCACTTCTGGGGTGCGCAGACCTTCCCCGGCATCTGGGTGTTCTCCGCCTCCAAGGTGTTCCAGGGAATCCGGGTCAGCAACGTGGACATCGTCGACCCGACATACCACGGCATCATGTTCCAGACCGGCTACGTGGGCGGTCAGCCGCTCTTCCCGGTCGCCGACACCGTCTTCACGAACGTCTCCATCTCGGGGCGCAGCGCAGCGGTGACGCCTTTGACGCCAAGTCCGGCTTCGGCATCTGGGCAAACGAGCTGCCCGAGCCCGGGCAAGGGCCGGCACGCGGCTCGGTGACGTTCAACAACCTACGGTTCAGCAACAATTTCCAGAACATTCGGAATACGACTACCACGTTCACCATCAACGTCAATCCGTAGTTCCCCACCGGGACAGGGCCTTCGCGCGTGCGCGGGGCCCTGTTTCGTTGTTTATCAAGCGTGTGGGTGTTTCCGGGACGCTGCCGGGCCCCGGCTTTAGGGGTTCTATACGGGTGTCCCCCGGCTCGGCGCCCGACAATCATGGCTCTCGTAAGTCGAGACGGACCCCCACCGATGCCCCCGGTGGGATCTCGCGGGGAGGAATCGTGACCCAAGCACTTGCCGAGCCCACATACCAGGAGCTCCGCTATCCGGCCGGTGGCACACCGGCGCACCGGCACGCGGACGCATACCGGTCGCTCTTCGAGCGGTCCGGCATCTGTATGGCCTCCGTCGACCTGGCGCTGCGGGTCCAGGAGGCAAACGAGCCGTTCCGCCGGGACCTCGGCGGAGCCAAGGAGATCGTCGGGCGCGACCTGTTCGATTTTCTCCGGGTGAGCACCCAGGCCACGCTCCGCCGCCAGTTCATACGCCTCATGGAGGGGCGGAACGAGCGGATCACCGAGCGGGTACTGGGGCTGCGCTCCGAGGAGTGCCTCATGCCCGCACAACTGACCGCGGTGTCCATCCGGGACCGCTCGCCGCTGGTGTCGAGCATCCTGATCATGCTTCAGTGGGACGAGACGGCGGCCGACACGGCTACCCGTTCGGCCCGCCACAAGGTGCTCACCGACCTCGACGCCCGCATCCTTCAGGGCGTGGCGATGGGCATGTCCACCGTCAACCTGGCCGCCAAGCTCTACCTCAGCCGGCAGGGCGTGGAATACCACGTGGCGACCATGATGAAGAAGCTCAAGGCGCCCAACCGGGCGGCGCTTGTCTCCCGGGCCTACGCGACGGGCGTGCTCTCCGCGGGCATGTGGCCCCGGTGGTAGCGCAAGAATTCATCAAGTAACCCCCTATCCGGGTTGCCTCATAGCGTGGTCAGGGAGTTGGCTGGCGGGCCGCTTGGCGTGGCGCCGCGCCAACTCCCTGTTTCACGTCCAGGAACGGGGAGATCAGATCCGGCACCGCCCGGTCGGCCAGTGTCAGCGCCTGAGCCTCGCCGGCGTCCGGAATCTTGTAGCCGCCGTGGTTGGCGGCGGTGGTGGCGGTCAGCGTGACCAGGCCGGCACGGCGTTGCATCGGCGAGCTTGTCACCACCCAGCCGATCACGCCGTCCCGGCGCAGAGCGACGGTGCTGCGCCGCACGCTCCCCTGCCGCGCCACGAGGTATTCGCCGGCGATGCCGTGTCCGAGGGCGCGGTAGGCATCGAGGCCCATCCAGACGGCGGCTGGGATCAGCACGACCGCGCTGATCCAGGCCAGGTGGAGCAGCGCTTCGACAAGCAGTAGCCCAAGCACGGCGAGCACCAGCGCAACCCCCACCGCGGCGCCGACCGCCCACACGAGGCGGCGCCGGCGGGCGGCCGGCGGGTGCGGGGTGAGGATAGCCGCCTCGGTCGGGGTCATCGGCTCGCGCAGGATCTCAGCCGCCACCCGGTGCGCCAGCTCCTTGGGTACGACCGGCAGCAGCGTACGCGGGTCGTTCCGCTGCTCGTCGATGCTGACCGTGAACCCGCTCGCCACCGCGTCCAGCCGGGCGCCGTCGGCCAGCCGGGCGCCGAGCGGCTCGACCACCTCGATGCCGCGCAGCCGGCGTTCCTCCAATGTGAGCGAGCGGCGGGTCAGCAGCCCCCGCCGCACCAGGAGATTGCCTGACTGACGGGTTAGGCGGAAGCCCCACCACAGCTCGACCCACAGGCCGAGCGAGCCGATCACGCCGAGCACGAGGCCGATCGCCACGATGACCCGAGCAGCGGGATCAGCGGCAGCTCCCGGAAGAGGTCACGGACGAAGTCGACGACCGCGACCTGGAGGTTGAACCAGTCGCTCACCTGCATCACGAGGCCGAACGCGCCGGCGCCGAGGGCGGGCGTGGTGACCGCGATGGGCGCGTACCGGATCCAGGCCAGGTTGAAGCGGGCCAGCTCGACCTCGGGTCCTTCGTGTCCCTTGTGGAGAAGGTCGGCCCGCAGCGCCTGGGCCACCTCCCGCCCGAGCGGGTCGAACGTGATCGAGACCTTGCCGAACATGTCCTGCTCGCCGGTACCGATCCGGAGGCTGGCCAGGCCGAGCAGCCGGTGGACGATGGTGGCGTTGACGTCGACGTTGCGCACCCGCTCGCGCGGCACCGACTTGTGCGTGCGGAAGACGAACGTAAAGCGCCGTTCCACCCGCTCCTCGGTGATCCGGTACTCGGTGTACCACCAGCGGACCCAGTCGACGAGCACGCCGTGCGCGATGAGCACGACTCCGCCGCCACCGACCACAAGGGACACGAGCCAGGCGGCGACGCCGCCTTGGAGGAGCAGGAGCGCGGTGGGCACTCCGGCGACGATGACGAGGCCGAGGAGATAGAGCGCGGTGAGCCAGAGGGTACGGACGTCGAGCCGCTGCCACTCCGCGCTGCTCATGTCGCGTCCCCGTCGGTTGCCTGGGTCACGGCGGTGAGCTTGCGTACCAGCTCCTCGGCGCGCTTGTGGTCGAGCCCGTCGATCCGCACCGGTCCCCGCGCGGAGGCGGTGGTGACCGTGACGGTGGCGAGGCGGAAGCGCTGCTCCAGCGGGCCGCGCACGGTGTCGACGGTCTGGATGCGGGACATCGGCGCGATCCGCCACTGCTGGAAGAACCAGCCCCGGCGCGCGTACACCGCGTCGAGCGTGACCTCCCAGCGGTGCACCTGGTACCGGATCCGGGGCACCGCGACCGCGTACGCCACGCCGCCGATGACGACGAGCACGAGCGCGGTGAGCAGCCACGGCCGGAGCGGGCCGATGAGCAGGGCCAGTACGGCGAGGACCAACGCCGCCGCGCCGGTGACGGCGAGCGCGCGAGTGGCCCACCAGGTGACGGCGCGGCGCTCGACGGGGTTGCGAGGCGGGCGGAGTCGCACGGTACGCGTCTCGGTCACGCGATCAGTCTCCCTGCTGGCTGAGTTCCTCGTCGAGGAGCGCGAACATCTCCTCGTCCGAGGCGTCATCCAAGTTAATCTCTGCGCGCGGCGCCTGCTCGCCCCGAGCGTCGGCCCATCTGGCCCGGAGTACCTCGAGCCGGCCTTCGATCTGCTGGTGCGCCTTTGCGTCCACTGTGGTGCCGGCGAGCGCCTTCTCCAGCGACTCCAGCACGGCCAGCAGCCCGTTGAGCTCGGCCGCCGCGTCCGGTGCCAGCTCGCCGTGCAGGTACTCGACAAGCGCGGCCGGCGTCGGTTGGTCGAACAGCAGCGTGGCGGGCAGGCGGAGGCCGGTCACCGCGTTCATCCGGTTGCGGAACTCGACGGCGGTCAGCGAGTCGAACCCGAGGTCCTGGAACTGCCGCTCCGGCTCGACGTCCGCCCGCCCGGCGTGCCCGAGCACCGCCGCCACCTGGTCGAGCACCAGCTCCAGCAGCACCTCGCGGCGCTCCGCCTCGCTCACGGCGGCGAGGCGCTGGGCGAGCCGGTGCCCGCCGTCCGCCACCTGATCGCGGCGGGCCGGTACGCGGATGAGGCCGCGCAGCAGCGCCGGCACGTCTCCGGCCCGGCGGATTGTCGCGAGGTCCAGCCGTACGGGTACGAGGCTGGCCGTTTCCGCGCCGAGCACCGTGTCGAACAGCGCCAACCCCTGCTCAGTGGTGAGCGGTGGCATGCCGGCCCTGGCCATCCGCTCGTTGTCGGCCGCCATGCCCTGCGCCCACGGTCCCCACGCCAGCGAGACAGCCGGCTTCCCGTCCGCCCGTCTTTGCGCGGCAAGGGCGTCGAGGAAGGCGTTGCCGGCGGCGTAGTTCGCCTGCCCCGCCCCGCCAAACGTCCCAGCCGCCGAAGAGAACAGCACGAACGCTTGAAGATCACCGGCCAACTCGTGCAGGTGCCAGGCCGCATCCACCTTCGGCCGCAACACCTTGTCGAGCCGCTCCGGGGTCAACTGAGTCAGCACGCCGTCGTCGAGCACCCCGGCGGCGTGCACGACCGCACTCACCCGGTGCCGGGCCAGCAGCGACTCCACCTGCACACGCTCGGCGACGTCGCACGCTTCCACGGTCACCTCGGCACCGAGCCCGGCCAGCTCTGCGGCCAGGTCGGGAGCGTGTCCGCTGCGGCTGACCAGCAGCAGGCGCCGCACACCGCGGGCACCGGCCAGGTGCCGGGCCACATCCGCACCCAGGCCGCCGGTACCGCCCGTGACAAGCACAAGACCATCCGGATCCCAGGTGTACGGGTCGCCTGCTGCCGCCCTGCCCAGCCGCGCGACGTACGCCTCGCCGTCGCGGAGCACGACCTGCGGCTCGGCGGCCTGGAGTGCCGGGGTGACGTCGGCCTGGTCGGTGTCGACGAGGGCGAAGCGGTCCGGATTCTCCGACTGGGCCGAGCGCACAAGGCCCCACACGGCGGCTGCCGCCGCGTCGGCGCCGGTCGTAGCGCCACGGGTGACGACGACGAGGCGGGACCCGGCAAGCCGCTCGTCGGCGAGCCAAGCCTGCATGAGCCCGAGCATGTCGGCGGTGAGGGCGTGAGTGGCTTCGACCGGCTGCCCGCTGCCCTGCGCGGTGACGAGCATTGTCGCGGGTGGGTCCGTCACGGCGGCGAGGTCCGGGTAGGCGGTGGCACCCATCGCCTCCGCGAGTCCGAACGGGTCGGTGCCGAGGACGGCGACGGATCCCGCGTGCTCCCCGGCCGCCGTGGCCGGCACCCAGTCGAGGGCGAAGAGGGCATCCTGCTCGATGGGCTTCGCGACGGTGGCCACCGGCCTGGTGACGAGCGACTCGACCGTGGCGACAGGTGCGCCACCGGCGTCGGTGACTGAGATGGACAGTCCACTCTGGTCGGACCGCGCGAGGCGTACGCGTAGCGATGTGGCACCCGAGGCGTGCAGCGTGACGCCCGTCCAGGAGAAGGGCAGGCCGCCGGCGTCGTCGGTACCGCCCTCGCTGGGCAGCATCGCGGCGTGCAGGGCGGCGTCGAGCAGGGCCGGGTGGATGCCGAAGCCGTTCCCGGCGCCGTCTGGCAGCTCGACCTCGGCGAAGGTCTCGCCGCCCCGGCGCCAGGCCGCCCGTAGGCCCTGGAAGGCAGCTCCGTACGCGAAGCCGGCGGCGGCGAAGGCGTCGTAGCAGCCCTCCACGTCGACCGGTTGGGCGCCGGCCGGCGGCCAGGCTTCGCCGCTGGAGGTGGCGGCCCGCTCGCCGGCCACGAGCACGCCTGCCGCGTGCTGGGTCCACGGGGCGTCCGCCTCGGCCGAGTAGACGCCGATGCGGCGGCGACCCTCCTCGTCCGGCTCGGACACCGAGACCTGGAGGCGCACTGTGCCCTGTTCGGGCAGGACCAGCGGCGCGGCCAGGGTCAGCTCTTCGACGTGGCCGCAGCCGACCTCGTCGCCGGCCCGGATCGCGAGCTCCACGAAGCCGGTACCAGGGAAGAGCAGTGCCCCGCCGACGCGGTGGTCGGCCAGCCAGGGGTGCGTACGCAGCGAGAGCGTGCTGGTGAAGAGCATGCCGCCGGAGTCGGCGAGTTGTACGGCGGCGCCGAGCAGCGGGTGGTCGGTGGCGTCGAGCCCGGCGGCGCGTACGTCCCCGGTGCGGGTGGTCGCCGGGGCCGGCCAGTAGCGCTGGTGTTGGAAGGGATACGTGGGTAGGTCGACATGCTGTGCCGCGCTGTACACCGGTCGCCAGTCGATGGCGGTGCCGCTGGTGTGCAGCCGAGCCAAGGCGGTCAGGAACGCCGTTTGTTCGTCGCGGTCCTTGCGCAGGATGGGGATCGCGGTACCGGTCATCGCGGACAGCACCCCGTCCGGCCCGATCTCCAGCAGCGTGGCGCCGTCGAGGGCAGCGACTGCGTCGGCGAACCGCACGGTGTCCCGCACATGACTGACCCAGTACTCAGGATCGGTCACATCCCCGGCTGTCGCGATCGGGACCCGCGGCGGACGGAAGGTGACGTCTTGGATGGCGGCCCGGAACTCATCGAGCATCGGATCCATCAACGGCGAATGGAACGCATGCGAAACCCGCAACCGAGTGGACCGCTCAAACCGCCCCGCCACCGCCTCCACGTCGTCCACATCCCCCGCGATCACCACAGCGGAAGGACCATTCACCGCGGCGATCGACACCCGCCCAACCAGGTAGGGCGTGATGTCGTCTTCGCTGGCCTGGACCGCGACCATCGCCCCACCAGCGGGTAGCCGCTGCATCAGGCTGGCCCGCGCGCTGACCAGCCGGCAGGCATCCGGCAGGTCGAGAACGCCAGCGATGTGGGCGGCGGTGACCTCACCGATGGAATGGCCGGCAAGGTGGCCGGGCTTGATGCCGAACGACTCGGCCAGACGGTAAAGGGCGACCTCCACCGCGAACAACGCCGGCTGCGTATAACCAGTCTGGTTCAACGCTTCGACGTCCTCACCCCACATCACGTCCCGCAAACCCGGGTCGAGATGCTCCAACACCTCATCGAGCGCCGCCGCGAAGACCGGGTAGTGGGCGTACAGGTCACGACCCATACCCAGACGCTGCGAACCCTGACCGGAGAAGAGCACGGCCAGCGGACCGGGCTTGGCCTGGCCGCGCGCGACCTCGCTGACACCGTCCCGGGTCGCCAGCAGGACCGCGCGGTGGTCGAAGACTGACCGCGTGCTCAGCGTCAAGCCGACATCCGCCGCTGGGACGTCGACGGCCCGCAGCCGCTCGATCTGCACGGCCAGCGCGGCCTCGGACTTGGCGGACACCGGCCACGGCACCATGGCCGGGTGCGGGGCGGCTTCGCTGGCTGGTTGCGCCGGCTGCTCGAGGATGACGTGTGCGTTGGTGCCGCTGATACCGAACGACGACACCGCCGCCCGGCGCGGCCGGTCCACCTCAGGCCAGGCTGTCTGCTCAGTCAGCAGCTCGACCGCGCCAGCAGACCAGTCCACATGCGACGACGGCACGTCCACGTGCAGCGTCTTCGGCGCGACACCGTGCCTCATCGCCATGATCATCTTGATTATGCCTGCCACGCCAGCGGCTGCCTGGGTGTGACCGAGGTTCGACTTGACCGAGCCGAGCAGCAACGGCCGCTCCCGGTCCCGCCCATAGGTCGCAAGGAGCGCCTGCGCCTCGATCGGGTCGCCGAGCGTCGTGCCGGTGCCATGACCCTCGACCACGTCGACGTCCGCTGTGGAGAGTCCGCCGCTGGCGAGGGCCTGCCGGATCACCCGCTGCTGGGAAGGGCCGTTCGGGGCGGTGAGGCCGTTGGAGGCGCCGTCCTGGTTGATGGCGGAGCCCCGTACTGTCGCGAGGACTTGGTGGCCGTTGCGCTGTGCGTCGGATAGGCGTTCCAGCACCAGCATGCCGACGCCCTCGGACCAGGCCACGCCGTCGGCCGCGTCCGCGTACGCCTTGCTGCGCCCGTCGGGTGACAGGCCCCGCTGCCGGGAGAACTCCACGAAGGCTGTGGGAGTCGACATCACCGTCACACCACCGGCCACCGCGAGCGTGCACTCCCCGCCCGCAGCGCCTGTGCGGCGAGGTGCAGTGCGACAAGCGACGAGGAGCAGGCGGTGTCCACACTGACCGCCGGCCCTTCGAAGCCGAACGTGTACGACACTCGGCCGGATGCCACGCTGCCCGAGCTGCCCTGGCCCTGAAGTCCCTCGTGCTCGCCGCCGTCGAGGAGCGCGCCGTAGTCGTTGTACATGACGCCCGCGTACACGCCGGTCTGGCTTCCGCGCAGGGACACCGGGTCGATGCCGGCCCGCTCGACCGCCTCCCACGTCACCTCCAGCAGCAGCCGCTGCTGCGAGTCCGTGGCGAGCGCCTCGCGCGGGCTCATCCCGAAGAACGCCGGGTCGAAGTCGCCAGCGTCGCGCAGGAAGCCGCCCTCGCGCGTGTACGAGGTGCCGAGGTGCTCGGGGTCCGGGTTGTAGAGGGCTTCCAGGTCCCAGCCGCGGTCGGTTGGGAACTCGCTGATCGCGTCGGCACCGTCCCGGACGAGCCGCCACAGGTCCTCGGGCGAGCCGACCCCGCCCGGGTACCGGCACGCCATGCCGACGATGACGATCGGGTCGTCGGCCACGCTGGGCAGTACGGTGGCGGGCACGGCGACCGCACTGTCCACATCGAACAGCTCGTCGTGCAGGTAGCCGGCGAGCACGGTCACGGTCGGGTAGTCGAAGACGAGCGTCGCCGGCAGCCGCAGTCCGGTGCTGCCGCCGAGCCGGTTACGCAGCTCCACGGCGGTGAGTGAGTCGAAGCCCAGCTCCTGGAACGCCCGCCCCGGGTCGACCTGTGCGGCTGTGGCGTGCCCGAGTACGGCGGCGACCTGCCCCCGTACCAGCTCGACAAGCTCGGTCCGGCGCTCGGCTTCCCCGAGTCCGGCGAGGCGGGCGATAAGCCCGCGCGTGGCGTCCGAGGCTTGGCCCCGGCGGACCGGTACGCGGATGAGCCCGCGCAGCAGCGCCGGCACCTCACCGGCCTTCCGCAGCGTGGCCAGGTCCAGCCGTACGGGTACGAGGTTGGCCGTTTCCGCGCCGAGCACCGCGTCGAACAGCGCCAACCCCTGCTCACTGCTCAGCGGTGGCATGCCGGAACGAGCCATCCGCTCGTTGTCAGCAGCCATGCCCTGTGCCCACGGTCCCCACGCCAGCGAGATAGCCGGCTTGCCTTCCTCGCGGCGCTTTGCCGCGAGCGCGTCGAGGAACGCGTTGCCGGCCGCGTAGTTTGCCTGCCCCGCCCCGCCAAACGTTCCAGCCGCCGAAGAGAACAGCACGAACGCCTGCAAATCATCGGTCAGCTCGTGCAGGTGCCAAGCCGCATCCACCTTCGGCCGCAACACCTTGCCGAGCCGCTCCGGAGTCAGCTGAGTAACCACCCCGTCATCGAGCACACCGGCCGCATGCACCACCGCACTCACCCGATACCGGGCCAGCAGCGCCTCCACCTGCACACGCTCGGCAACGTCGCAGGCCTCGACCGTCACCTCCGCGCCGACCTCGGTCAGCTCAGCCGCCAGGTCCGGCGCGTGCCCACTTCGGCTGACCAGCAGCAGCCGCCGCACACCGCGGACACCGGCCAGATGCCGGGCGATGTCCGCGCCCAAGCCGCCGGTACCGCCCGTGACCAGCACAAGACCATCCGGATCCCAGGTGAAGCTGTCGGCCGGCGCTGAGGCACGGCTCAGCCTTGCGGCGTGGATCGTGCCGTCGCGGACGAGGATCTGCGGCTCGCCGGTCGCGAGCGCCCGCTCCACCTCGACGGTTCCATCGGTATCCACAAGGACGAACCGGTCAGGGTGCTCCGACTGCGCGGACCGCACCAGACCCCACACGGCTGCCGCCGCCACGTCATCGCCGGTCGTGGCGCCCCGAGTGACGATGGCGAGGCGGGACCCGGCGGGCCGCTCGTCGGCCAGCCAATCCTGGAGCTGCCCGAGCACCCGTGCCGTCAGGGCGTGGGTGGCGTCCACCACCGCGCCGGCCCCCTCGGCTGGCACGATCGCCGCGCCTTCGAGCGGCTCGGCGGGGTGTCAACCGGCACCCACTCCAGGCGGTACAGCGCGTCCCGCTCCACCGGCCCCTCGGCCTCCGGCAGTGCCCGGACCACCAGCGAGCGTACGGAGGCGACCGGCACACCAGAGGTGTCGGCCACGTCGAGGCGGAGCGCGTCGTTGCCCACACGGGACAGTCGCATCCGGACGGTCGCGGCACCAGCGGCGTACAGGCGCACGTCCGACCAGGTGAACGGCACGGCCAGGCCACCCGACCCGTCCTCGCCAGCACCGGCGAAGGCGGCCGCGTGCAGGCTCGCGTCGAGCAGCGCGGGGTGGATTCCGAACGCACTCGCGCCGTGTACCTGCTCGGGAAGCGCGACCTCGGCGAAGACCTCGTCGCCGCGCCGCCACGCCGCCCGCAACCCTTGGAAGGCTGGACCGTAGTCGAGGCCCGCAGCCGCCCGGCCGGCGTAGAAGTCGTCTAGGTCGACCGGTGCGGCGTCCACCGGCGGCCAAGCGTCCACATCGAACTCTGACGCCGGACCGCCCTCGGCCAGCTGGCCAGAGGCATGCTCCAGCCACGGCTCGTCCACGCCGGACCGCGAGTGTATCGCGATCGGTCGGCGGCCGGCCTCGTCGGGCGGGCCGACCCGCACCTGCACCTGGACGGCGCCCGACTCGGGAAGTACGAGCGGTGCGGCCAGCGTCAGCTCCTCAACCCGGTCGCAGCCGACCTGGTCGCCGGCCCGGATCGCCAACTCCACGAATCCGGTACCGGGGAAGAGCAGCGCACCGCCCACGCGGTGGTCGGCGAGCCACGGGTGCGTGGCCAGCGACAGCCGCCCGGTGAACACCACGTCGTCCCCGCCGGCAAGCTCGACCGCCGCACCGAGCAGCGGGTGCCCGGCCGGTGCCTGGCCCAGCCCGGCCGCGTCCCCGGTGTACATGGGGGCGGCCGGCCAGTACCGCTCGTGCTGGAACGGGTAGGTGGGCAGCTCGACCGGCTTCGCTCCGGTGAACGCCGGCCGCCAGTCGATGGTGGTGCCGCTGGTGTGCAGCCGTGCCAGGGCGGTCAGGAGTGCGGTCTCTTCGTCCCGGTCCTTGCGCAGGGCGGGGATTGCGGTGCCCGTCATGGCCGACAGCACCCCGTCCGGCCCGACTTCCAGCAGTGTCGCCTCGCCGAGGCTGTCGACCGCATCAGCGAACCGAACCGTGTGCCGCACGTGCCTGACCCAATACTCAGGGTCAGCCACGTCCCCGCTACTGGCGATCGGGATACGCGGCGGGTGGAAGGTCAGGCTCTCGATCGCGGTCCGGAAGTCATCGAGCATCGGGTCCATCAGCGGCGAGTGGAAGGCGTGCGAGACCCGCAGCCGGGTCGCCTTCTCGAACCGCGCCGCTACTGCCTCCACCTCGCTCTCCACACCGGCGATGACGACGGCCTCGGGTCCGTTGACAGCGGCGATGGACACACCGGAGGTCAGCACCGGCGCGATGGCGGCCTCTGTGGCTCGGAGGGCGACCATCGCCCCACCGGCCGGCAACTGCTGCATCAGACCCGCGCGGGCGCTCACCAGACGGCAGGCATCGGCCACGTTGAAGACACCGGCGACGTGAGCAGCTGCGATCTCACCGATGGAGTGGCCAGCGAGATGGTTTGGCTTGACGCCGAAGGACTCGATGAGGCGGTAGAGCGCGACCTCGACGGCGAACAGCGCGGGCTGGGTCCAGCCGGTCTGGTTGAGCAGATCCGGATCCGAACCCCACATCACGTCCCGCAACCTCGGATCGAGATGTGTCAGGACCTCATCCAGCGTTGCCTTGAACGTCGGGAATCGGGCGTACAGATCACGACCCATGCCGAGCCGCTGCGACCCCTGGCCGGAGAAGAGCACGGCGAGGGATCCGGGCTTGGACACGCCCCTGGCCACCTCAGTGATGCCGCCGCCGGCCATCGACAGGAGCACCGCCCGGTGCTCGAAGACGGAGCGAGCGGTCAGCGACAGTCCGACGTCGGCGGGCGGGAGGTCCAGGGTGCGCACCCGCTCGATGAGCGTCTCCAGCGCCGGCTCGGACTTGGCCGCGACCGGCCAGGGCACCGTCGTCGGTTGGACCGCCGGCTCGGGTGTGGGTACCGGCTCGGGCTGCTCCAGGATCACGTGTGCGTTGGTGCCGCTGATGCCGAACGACGACACCGCAGCCCGCCGTGGCCGATCCACGTCTGGCCACGCCACGGACTCAGCGAGCAGCTCGACCGCGCCCTCCGTCCAGTCCACATGCGACGACGGCGCATCGACGTGAAGGGTCTTCGGTGCGATGCCCTGCCGCATCGCCATGATCATCTTGATCACGCCTGCCACACCAGCGGCTGCCTGGGTGTGGCCGAGGTTTGACTTGACCGAACCGAGCAGCAGTGGCCGCTCCCGGTCCCGGCCGTAGGTGGCCAGCAACGCTTGGGCTTCGATCGGATCGCCCAGCGTGGTGCCGGTGCCGTGCCCCTCGACGACATCGACGTCCGTCGTGGAGAGTCCGCCACTTGCCAGGGCCTGGCGGATCACCCGCTGCTGCGAAGGGCCGTTCGGCGCGGTCAGGCCGTTCGAAGCGCCGTCCTGGTTGACCGCGCTGCCCCGTACGACCGCCAGGATCGCGTGGCCGTTGCGGACGGCGTCGGACTGGCGTTCCAGCACGAGCATGCCGACGCCCTCGGACCAGGCCACGCCGTCGGCCGCGTCGGCGAACGCCTTGCACCGCCCGTCCGCTGCCAGCCCGCGTTGACGCGAGAAGTCGACGAACGCGCCGGGCGTCGACATCACCGTTACGCCGCCGGCTACGGCGAGGGAGCATTCACCACTGCGGAGGGCCTGCATCGCCCAGTGCATCGCGACGAGGGAAGAGGAGCAGGCGGTGTCCACGGTTACCGCCGGCCCCTCGAACCCGAACGTGTACGCCACCCGCCCGGACGCGATGCTCAGCGACGTACCGCTGCCCTGGTGGCCCTCGTAGTCGCCGCCGCCGAGCAGGGCGCTGTAGTCGTTGTACATCGCGCCGGCGAAGACACCCGTCTGGCTGCCGCGCAGGGATGCGGGGTCGATGCCGGCCCGCTCGACCGCCTCCCACGTCACCTCCAGCAGCAGCCGCTGCTGCGAGTCCGTGGCAAGCGCCTCGCGCGGGCTCATCCCGAAGAACGCCGGGTCGAAGTCGCCAGCGTCGTGCAGGAAGCCGCCCTCGCGCGTGTACGAGGTGCCAGGGTGGTCAGGGTCGGGGTGATACAGCGCCTCGACGTCCCAGCCCCGGTCGGCCGGGAACGGGGTGATGGCGTCCACTCCCCGGCGACCAGCCGCCACAGGTCCTCCGGCGAGGCGACCCCTCCGGGGTAGCGGCAGGCCATGCCCACGACCACGATCGGGTCGTCGCTCACCGGCGGCAGCGCTCGTACCGGCACGGCGGGGACAGTGTCCACATCGAACAGCTCATCGTGTACGTGCGCGGCGAGTACGGCCGGCGTCGGATAGTCGAACGCGAGCGTGGCGGGCAACCTCAGCCCCGTGGCCGCGTTGAGCCGGTTGCGCAGCTCGACCGAGGTGAGCGAGTCGAAGCCGAGGTCGCGGAACGCCCGCTCGGCATCCACATCGGACTGGCTGTCGTGGCCGAGGACGAGTGCCGCCTGCTCCCGTACGAGGGCGAGCAGCGCGTCCCGCCGTCCCGCCTCGTCCAGCCCGCCCAGGTTCCGTACCAGGTCGGCGGCGACGGCCGACGTGGACGCCGACGCCCGCCGTGCCCGGGTGCGGACCAGGCCGCGCAGCAGCGGGGTACCTCGTCCAGGCGGCGCAGCGCGGCGAGGTCCAGCCGGACCGGGACGACGGCCGGGGTCCCGGCGGCGATGGCGGCATCGAAGAGGGCCAAGCCTTCCTCGGCGGTGAGGGGTGGCATCCCGGAGCGGGACATGCGCTCGGCGTCGGAAGCCATACCTTGCGTCCACGGTCCCCAGGCCAGTGACACCGCCGGCATCCCGGCGGCCCGCCGGCGCGTGGCGAGGGCGTCGAGGAACGCGTTTCCGGCCGCGTAGTTGGCCTGACCCGCGCCGCCGAAGACACCGGCCGCCGAGGAGAAGAGCACAAACGCCTGGAGGTCGCCAGCCAGCTCGTGCAGGTGCCAGGCGGCGTCCACCTTGGGCCGCAGCACAGTGTCGAGGCGGTCGGGGGTGAGGGAGGCGACGATACCGTCGTCGAGGACGCCGGCCGCGTGCACCACCGCCGACACCCGGTGGCGGGACAGCAGCTTGGCGAGCGCGGCACGGTCGGCGACATCGCAGGCGGCAACGGTCACCTTGGCGCCCAGCGTGGAAAGCTCGGCGCGCAACGCGGATACGCCCTCGGCCTTCGCGCCCCGCCGGCCGACGAGCAAGAGGCGGCGTACCCCCTGTCCGGCCAGATGCTTGGCCACGACGGCGCCGAGGCCGCCGGTCCCGCCGGTGATGAGCACGAGGCCATCGGGGTCCCACTCGGTGCGGTCTTCGGGCGCCGCCAGGCGGCCGAGCCGGCCGGCGAGCGTTTCGCCGTCGCGGAGCAGCAGCTGCGGTTCGCCGGTCGCCAGCGCACGCGGGAGCCGCCCGATGGACGCCTCGTCCGCGTCGACGAGGGTGAAGCGGCCAGGGTTTTCCGACTGGGCCGAGCGGACCAACCCCCACACGGCGGCGGCGGCCAGGTCGTCGCCGGAGACCGCACCCCGCGTCAGGACCACGAGATGCGCTTCCCGCTCTTCGGCGAGCCAGCGCTGGAGCAGGGCGAGGATTCGGGTCGTCTGCGCGCGCACTTCGGCGGTCGGGCCGGCACCTGTGGATCCGGCGACGGTGACGACGACTGTGCCGCTGTCCGGCGGTGTGTCCACTCCGGGCGCCGCCACACCGAATGGGTTCGGTCCGAGGACGGCGATCGGCTCACCGGCATCGTCCGGCTCGGTGACGGAGACCCACTCGAGTGCGAAGAGCGCCTCCCGCTCGATTCCTGGCCTTTCGACGGTGACCGGCCGGGTGACGAGGCCCTCTACAGTGGCCACCGGTGTGCCGTCGAGCGCGGCAACGGCGATCGCCACGGCACCGCGTGATGACGGCGACAGCCGTACCCGCACCGAGGTCGCGCCTGAGGCGTGCAGCGAGGCACCCTCCCACGAGAACGGCAATCCGGCCACATCGCCGGAACCAGCGGCCGCCATCGCGGCGTGCAGGGCCGCGTCGAGCAGCGCGGGGTGTATCCCGAAGGCGTTCGCGCCTGGCGCCTGCTCGGGAAGGGCGACCTCGGCGAGCACCTCGTCACCCCGGCGCCACGCCGCTCGCAGGCCCTGGAACACGGGGCCGTAACCGAACCCGGCCTCGGCGAAGCCGTCATAGCAACCGGTGAGGTCGACCGGCTCGGCACCGGCGGGTGGCCATGTGTCCACATCGAACCGGGCCGGCCGTGCGCCGTTCCCGAGGAGGCCGCTGGCGTGCTCCACCCACGGCTCCTCGGCTCCCGAGGGTCGCGAGTGGATGGTGACCGGCCGGCGACCGGCCGCGTCTGGGGCGGCGACCCGGACCTGTACCTGGGTCGCACCGCGCTCGGGCAGCACGAGCGGCGCGGCCAGCGTCAGCTCTTCCACGCGGTCGCAGCCGACTTCGTCGCCGGCCCGGATCGCCAGCTCCAGAAGGCTGGTGCCGGGGAAGAGCACAAGCCCACCGACGCGATGGTCGGCGAGCCACGGGTGGGTGGCCAGCGCGAGACGGCCGGTGAAGACGACCTCCTCGCCACCGGCGAGCTCTACGGCGGCACCGAGGAGCGGGTGCCCTGCGGGCGCTTGGCCAAGCCCGGCCGCGTCTCCGGTGTAGACCATGGCCGTCGGCCAGAACCAGCCGTGCTGGAACGGGTACGTAGGCACGTCGACCCGCTTGGCCGCGGGGAGGGCTGGCTTCCAGTCGACGGTCGTCCCGGTGATGTGTACCCGGGCCAGGGCGGTCAGGAGCGCGGTCTCTTCGTCCCGGTCCTTGCGCAGGGCCGGGATTGCGGTGCCCGTCATCGCGGACAGCACCCCGTCCGGCCCGACCTCCAGCAGTGTGACGTCGCCCAGACCAGCCACCGCGTCAGCGAACCGGACCGTCTCTCGTACATGCCTGACCCAGTACTCAGGGTCCGTCACGTCCCCGCTACTCGCGATCGGGATACGCGGCGGCTCGAAGGTCAGGCTCTCGATCGCGGCCCGGAAGTCGTCCAGCATTGGGTCCATCAACGGCGAATGGAACGCGTGCGAGACCCGCAGCCGGGTCGACTTCTCAAACCGGGCCGCAACCGCCTCCACCTCGTCTTCCACACCAGCGACGACAACGGCTTCGGGGCCGTTGACGGCGGCGATGGAAACACCAGCGGTCAGCAGCGGGGTGACCTCAGCCTCGGCGGCCCGGATAGCAACCATTGCCCCGCCGGCCGGCAACTGCTGCATAAGCGCGGCGCGGGCGCTCACCAGGCGGCAGGCTTCTGCCAGCTCAAGGACGCCGGCGACGTGCGCCGCAGCGACCTCACCGATCGAATGGCCAGCGACGTAGTCCGGCTTGACGCCGAAGGACTCGACGAGGCGGTACAGCGCGACCTCGATCGCGAACAGCGCGGGCTGGGTCCAGCTGGTCTGGTTCAGCAGATCCGGATCCGAACCCCACATCACATCCCGCAGACCAGGATCGAGATGCACCAACACCTCGTCCAACGCCTGCGCGAACACCGGGAAGCGGGCATACAGCTCACGGCCCATACCCAACCGCTGCGAACCCTGACCAGAGAAGAGCAACGCGATGGATCCGGGCTTGGACACACCCCTGGCCACCTCGGTCACACCGTCAGCCGATGCCAGGAGCACCGCCCGGTGCTCGAAGACTGACCGGGTGCTCAGTGTGAGGCCGATGCCTGCGGCGGGAGCATCCACGGCCCGCAGCCGCTCGATCTGCGCGTCCAGAGCGGCGGCGGACTTCGCCGAGACCGTCCAGGGCACGACGCCTGCCTCGGGCGCCACCTCGAGCTGCACCGGCGCCGGCGTGTGCTCGAGGATGACGTGTGCGTTGGTGCCGCTGATGCCGAACGACGACACCGCCGCCCGGCGCGGCCGGTCCACCTCAGGCCAGGCTGTCTGCTCAGTCAGCAGCTCGACCGCGCCAGCCGACCAGTCCACATGCGACGACGCCGTATCGACGTGCAGGGTCTTCGGCGCGACACCGTGCCGCATCGCCATGATCATCTTGATTATGCCCGCCACACCAGCGGCTGCCTGGGTGTGACCGAGGTTCGACTTCACCGAACCGAGCAGCAACGGCCGCTCCCGATCCCGCCCATACGTAGCCAGCAGCGCCTGCGCCTCGATCGGGTCACCCAGCGTCGTACCAGTGCCATGACCCTCGACGACATCGACGTCCGCTGTGGACAATCCGCCACTGGCCAAGGCCTGCCGGATCACCCGCTGCTGCGACGGGCCGTTCGGCGCGGTCAAGCCGTTCGACGCGCCGTCCTGGTTGATCGCGGAGCCCCGTACTGTCGCGAGGACTTGGTGGCCATTGCGCTGTGCGTCGGATAGGCGTTCCAGCAAGAGCATGCCGACGCCCTCGGACCAGCCCACGCCGTCGGCCGTGTCGCTGAACGCCTTGCACCGCCCGTCCGGCGACAGCCCTCGCTGCCGGGAGAACTCCACAAACGCGCCCGGCGTCGACATCACCGCGACACCGCCGGCCAGCGCGAGAGAGCACTCGCCGCTGCGGAGTGCCTGTGCCGCGAGGTGCAGCGCGACAAGGGACGATGAGCAGGCGGTGTCGACGGTGACCGCCGGTCCCTCAAACCCGAACGTGTACGACACTCGGCCCGAGGCGATGCTGCCCGAGCTGCCGTGCCCCTGGTACCCCTCGTGCTCCGCCCCGTCGAGCAGCGCGCTGTAGTCGCTGTACATGACGCCCGCGTACACGCCGGTCCGGCTGCCGCGCAGCGACACCGGGTCGATGCCGGCCCGCTCCACGGCTTCCCAGGTCACCTCCAGCAGGAGCCGCTGCTGGGAGTCGGTGGTGAGTGCCTCGCGCGGGCTCATACCGAAGAACGCCGGGTCGAACTCGGCCGCCTCGCGCAGGAACCCACCGGACCGCGTGTACGAGGTGCCGGCGTGGTCAGGGTCGGCGTGGTAGAGCGCGTCGAGGTCCCAACCCCGGTAGTCGGGGAACTCGGTGATGGCGTCGACCCCGTCGCTGACGAGGCGCCACAGGTCTTCTGGCGAGGCGACCCCGCCCGGGTAGCGGCACGCCATACCGACGATGACGATCGGGTCGTCGTCCAGCTTCGGCAGGGCAGCGGTCGGCACGGCGATGGCACTGTCCATATCGAACAGCTCGTCGTGCAGGTACCCGGCCAGCGCCGTGACCGTCGGGTAGTCGAAGACGGCCGTGGCGGGCAGCCGTAGCCCTGTGCCTGCGTTGAGGCGGTTGCGCAGCTCAACGGCGGTGAGCGAGTCGAAGCCCAGGTCCTGGAACGCCCGGGCCGGGTCCACATGCTCGGCGCCGGCGTGGCCGAGCACGGTGGCGACCTGTCCGCGTACAAGGTCGACCAGCTCGACGCGGCGTTCGGCCACACCGAGGCCAGCCAGCCGCGCGACGAGCCCGGCGGCCTTGTCGGAACGGGCGACCGCGGAGCGGCGGGAACGCGAGCGGATCAGTCCACGCAGGAGCGGCGCCACGTCACCGGAGGCGCGGATCGCCGCCAGGTCGAGCCGGATCGGGACCACCGCCGGCTCGTCGGCCGCGAGCGCGGCGTCGAAGAGCGCGACGCCCTGCTCCGTGGTGAGTGGCGGCATTCCGGCGCGGGCCATCCGTTCCGCGTCGGTCACCATGCCCTGGGTCCACGGACCCCAGGCGAGCGAGGCTGCCGGCAGCCCTTCGGACCGGCGGTGCTGGGCGAGCGCGTCGAGGAAGGCGTTGCCCGCGGCGTAGTTGGCCTGCCCCGCCCCGCCGAAGACGCCGGCCGCCGAGGAGAAGAGTACGAACGCGTCCAGGTCCAGGCCGCGGGTCAGGTCGTGCAGGTGCCACGCGGCGTCCACTTTGGGCCGGAGCACGGCGGAAAGGCGCTCCGGCGTGAGCGAGCCGATGACCCCGTCGTCGAGAACGCCGGCCGCGTGCACGACCGCGTGCACGGGATGCTGTGCCAACAGCGCGGCCAGCGCCTCGCGGTCGGCCACATCGCAGGCGACGACGGTGATGTCCGCGTCCAGATCGGCCAGCAGCTCCGCGCCACCGCCGCGACGGCTGGCAAGCACCAGGCGGCGTACCCCATGGGTGGTCACCAGGTGCCGGGCGATGACCGCGCCGAGGCCGCCGGTACCGCCGGTGATCAGCACCGTCCCTTCTGGACGCCAGGCGATCGTGGGCGACTCGGCCCCTAGCCGCGCCAGTCGCGCGGCACGCAAGATGCCGTCGCGGATGGCCAGGTGTGGCTCGTCCAGCCCGAGCGCCTGCGGCAGCGCGGACGCCGAGGTGGCGTCGATGTCAATGAGGGCGAACCGGTCCGGATGCTCAGACTGGGCCGATCGTACGAGGCCCCACACCGCGGCTGCGGCCACGTCGTCGCCGTCGGTGGCGCCCCTAGTGACGATGGCCAGGCGCGAGCCGGCGAACCGCTCGTCGCCGAGCCACTCTTGCAAGAGTCCGAGCACCCGCGCGGTCAGCGTGTGCGTAGCCGATGCGGGATCAGCGCCCGGCGCCGCGGCGATCGGGAGCAGCACCGCGGCCGGTGGTTCGGCGATCGTGACGAGGTCCGGGTACGCCTTGACCGGCAGTGCCTCGCTGATCCCGAGCGGGTCCGGCCCGAGGATCGCCAGCCCGCCGAGGTCGATGGGCGTGCCGGCCGGTACGGGCGTCCAGCCAAGGCCGAAGAGCGCATCCCGTTGCGGCGCCTGCTCACCCTCGACGAGCGGCCGGACGACGAGGGAACGTACTGCCGCGACGGGCGCGCCGGTGGCATCGGCGAGGTCGACTGCGAGCGCGCCTGACCCGTCGCGGGTAAGCCGGACGCGCACCGAGGCAGCGCCGGCCGCATACAGGGAAACGTCGGCCCAGGAGAACGGCACCGCCCGCTCCTCGGCCGGGCCCGCGAAGCCGGCGGCGTGCAGGCTCGCGTCGAGGAGCGCAGGGTGCATGCCGTACGACGCCGCGTCGCTGACCTCATCGGGCAGCGCGATTTCGGCGAAGACCTCGCCGTCCCGCTGCCATGCCGCGCGCAGCCCTTGGAATACCGGCCCGTACGCGAAGCCCTCGGTCGCCCGCTCGTCGTAGAAACCCGCGACGTCGAGCGGCTGGGAGCCGTCCGGCGGCCAGGTCGTTGCGTCGAATGTGGACTCAACGGCACCGGGTGCCAGGACGCCAGAGGCGTTCTCCGTCCAGGGCGCGTCGTCGGCGCTGTCGAGTCGGCTGTGGATGGTGACGGTACGCCGCTGCGCCTCGTCCGCCACGCCGGCCCGAACCTGCACCAGCAGCGCGCCCTCCTCGGGCAACACCATTGGCGTGGCGATGGTCAGCTCTTCGATCCGGTCACAGCCGACCTCGTCGCCGACCCGGATCGCTAGCTCCACGAAGGCGGTACCGGGTACCAGCACCGAGCCCATGATGGCGTGGTCAGCGAGCCACGGGTGGGAGGCGAGCGACAGCCGGCCGGTGAAGAGGAGCCCGTCGCCGTCGGCGAGTTCGACGGCGGCGCCGAGCAGCGGGTGGTCGGCCGAGCCGAGGCCCGCCGCCCGCACGTCGCCCGGCCGGGTGAGCGAGGCCGCCGGCCAGAACCACTCACGCTGGAACGGGTAGGTGGGCAGCTCGACCGGCTTCGCTCCAGTGAACGCTGGCCGCCAGTCGATGGTGGTGCCACCGATGTGCAGCCGTGCCAGCGCGGTCAGGAGTGCGGTCTCTTCGTCCCGGTCCTTGCGCAGAGCCGGGATTGCGGTACCCGTCATCGCGGACAGCACCCCGTCGGGGCCGACCTCCAAGAGCGTCGCCTCGCCCAGACCAGCCACCGCGTCCGCGAACCGGACCGTCTCTCGCACATGCCTGACCCAGTACTCAGGGTCCGTCACGTCCCCACTGCTCGCGATCGGGATACGCGGCGGATGGAAGCTGATGTCCTGGATGGCGGTCCGGAAGTCGTCCAGCATCGGGTCCATCAGCGGGGAGTGGAACGCGTGCGAGACCCGCAGCCTTGTCGCCTTCTCGAACCGGGCCGCTACCGCCTCCACCTCGTCTTCCACACCGGCAATGACGACGGCTTCGGGGCCGTTGACGGCGGCGATGGAAACACCCGCGGTCAGCAGCGGGGTCACGTCGGCCTCGGCGGCCCGGATAGCGACCATCGCCCCACCAGCCGGCAGCTGCTGCATAAGCGCAGCGCGGGCGCCCACCAAACGGCAGGCATCAGCCAACTCGAGAACACCAGCGACGTGCGCCGCAGCGATCTCACCGATCGAGTGACCCGCCAGGTGGTCCGGCCTGACGCCGAAGGACTCGACGAGGCGGTACAGCGCTACCTCGATTGCGAACAGCGCGGGCTGAGTCCGGCCGGTCTGGTTCAGCAGATCCGGATCCGAACCCCACATCACATCCCGCAAACCCGGATCGAGATCTGTCAGGACCTCGTCCAACGCCTGCGCGAACACCGGGAACCGGGCATACAGCTCGCGACCCATACCCAACCGCTGCGAACCCTGACCAGAGAAGAGCACCGCAAGACGACCGGACGCCGCCGTGCCTCGCGCGACTTCCTGTGCGCCGTCTGCCGACGCCAGGAGCACCGCCCGGTGGTCGAAGACTGAGCGGGCGGTCAGGGCGAGCCCGACACCGGCAGCGGGCTCATCGACCAAGCGCAGCCGCGCGATCTGCGCGTCCAGTGCGGCCTCAGACTTGGCCGACACGGGCCACGGTACAACCGCCGGCTCGTGGACCTGATCCGGCGCCGGCGTGGCGGCCGGCTGTTCCAGGATCACGTGCGCGTTGGTGCCGCTGATACCGAACGAGGAGACACCCGCCCGTCGGGGCCGGCTCAGCTCCGGCCACGCCCGCGCCTCGGTGACCAACTCCACCGCGCCCTCGGTCCAGTCCACATGCGACGACGGCGCGTCGACGTGCAGCGTCCTCGGTACCGTGCCGTACCGCATCGCTTGGACCATCTTGATGACGCCGGCCACGCCTGCTGCGGCCTGGGCGTGGCCGAGGTTGGACTTGATCGAGCCGAGCAGCAGCGGTTCTTGCCGGTCGCGCCCGTACGTGGCGAGCAATGCCTGCGCCTCGATCGGGTCGCCGAGCGTCGTACCGGTACCGTGCCCCTCGACGACGTCGACATCCACTGTCGACAGTCCGCCGCTTGCGAGTGCCTGGCGGATGACTCGCTGCTGCGAGGGTCCGTTCGGGGCGGTGAGGCCGTTCGAGGCGCCGTCCTGGTTGACCGCGGAGCCGCGGACCACGGCGAGTATCTGGTGCCCGTTGCGGAGTGCGTCGGACTGCCGCTCCAGCACGAGCATGCCGACGCCCTCGGACCAGCCCACCCCGTCCGCGCCGTCCGCGAAGGCACGGCACCGGCCGTCCGGCGACAGGCCGCGCTGCCGGGAGAACTCCACGAACGTGTGCGGTGTCGAGATGACCGTTACGCCACCGGCCAGCGCCAGCGTGCACTCTCCGCTGCGCAATGCCTGCATCGCCCAGTGCATCGCCACGAGGGACGACGAGCACGCGGTGTCCACAGTGACCGCTGGCCCCTCCAACCCCAGCGTGTACGCCACCCGCCCGGACGCGATGCTGCCGGCGCTCCCCTGCCCCTGGTAACCCTCGTGCTCGCCGCCGTCGAGGAGCGCGCTGTAGTCGTTGTACATGACGCCGGCGAATACGCCGGTCTGGCTGCCCCGCAACGAGACCGGGTCGATGCCGGCCCGCTCGACCGCCTCCCACGAGACTTCCAGCAGCAGCCGCTGCTGCGAGTCGGTCGCGAGCGCCTCCCGCGGCGACATGCCGAAGAACTCGGCGTCGAACTCCCCCGCGTCGTGGAGGAACCCGCCCGACCGGGTGTACGAGGTGCCGACCTGGTCGGGATCCGCCGCGTACAGGCCGTCGAGGTCCCAGCCGCGGTTGTTCGGAAACTCGGTGATGGCGTCGACGCCCTCGCTGACGACCCGCCACAGGTCGTCCGGAGAGGCGACACCGCCCGGGTAGCGGCACGCCATGCCGACGATCACGATCGGGTCGTCGGCCAGCGCGAGCGCGGTGCGCGCCACCGCCGGCCCCTCGTCCTCCGCGCCGATCAGCTCCTCCAACAGGTACGTGGCGAGCGAGGACGGCGTCGGGTAGTCGAAGACGAGCGTGGCGGGCAACCGCAGCCCGGTCGTGCCGCCGAGCCGGTTGCGCAGCTCGACCGAGGTGAGCGAGTCGAAGCCCAGCTCCTGGAACGCCTTGGCCGGGTCGATCCGCTCCGCGCCGGCATGCCCGAGGACCGCGGCGACCTGTCCCCGCACCAGGTCCAGGACCGCCTCGCCGCGCTCGCCCTCGTCCAGCCCGGCCAGCCGCTGCGCCAGACCACGAGAAGCCTCCGACGCCCGCGCCCGCCGGACCGGGTTGCGGATGAGGCCCCGCAGGATGGCCGGTACCTCGCCGGCCGCCCGGATCGCTGGCAGGTCCAGCCGCACCGGCGCCACCACGGGCTCGCCAGTTGTCAGCGCCGCGTCGAGAAGCGACACGCCTTGCTCGGGCGAGATGGGCGGCATCCCCGCCCGTTCCATCAGCTCCGCATCCGCCGACATGCCGACTTCTGCCGCCCATGGTCCCCAGGCGAGGGAGACGGCCGGTAGCCCTTGCGCACGCCGGTGCGCGGCCAGAGCATCAAGGAACGCGTTACCCGCCGCATAGTTTGCCTGCCCGGCACCACCAAAAACGCCGGCAGCGGAGGAGAACAACACAAAGGCGTCCAGGTCGCGGGTCAGCTCGTGCAGATGCCAGGCGGCATCCACCTTCGGCCGCAACACATTGTCAAACCGCTCCGGGGTAAGTGACTCGACTACCCCATCGTCCAAAACGCCGGCCGCGTGCACGACGGCGGTCACCGGATACTGCCGCAACAACTCGGCCAGCGCATCGCGATCGGACACGTCACACGCGACCACGGAAACCTCGACGTCCAGGTCCGCGACAAGCTCGGCACCGCCACCACGCCGACTCGCCAAGACAAGCCGCCGCACACCATGCGATACCACAAGATGCCGGGCAACTACCGCACCCAAACCGCCAGTGCCACCGGTGATGAGCACAGTGCTGTCCGGACCCCAGACGGGTGCACCGGTCAGCCCGGCCGAGACCCGCGACAGCCGCTTAGCGAACGCCTGCCCCTCGCGGATCGCCAGCTCCGGCTCGTCCGATCCGGCAGCGGAAGGAAGAAGAGCCGCGGACGCTGAATCGCCGTCGATCTCGACCAGCGCGAACCGGCCCGGATTCTCCGCCGCCGCCGTACGCACCAGACCCCACACCGCCGACGCGGCCAAATCACCCGCACGGGTCACGAACACCAGCCGCGAACCAGTGAATTCCTGTACCAGAGCCAGTACGCGGCTGGTCAGCTCGCGCACCGCGGTCGGCACATCCAGCCCGGCCGGCGACACTACTTCGTGCAGCTCGGCGTCCACCTGCGCCTCAGCAAGAGCCACCGGTGTCCACTCCGGACGGAAGAGCGACTCGGTGACCGCATCGTGCTCAGTGACGGGTGCGACCGACCGGACCACGAGCCCTTCGACCGACGCGACGAGCCCGCCGGCCGGATCGGCTGCGGCGATCGCCACCGAGTCACCACCGGTACGGGTCAGCCGTACCCGCAAGGCGGAAGCACCTGCCGCATAGAGCGACGCGCCCTCCCAGGCGAACGGCACGCCGCCGGCCGGCATCCCCAGGTCGGCGACACCCAGCGCGTGCAGCGCGGCATCCAGAAGGGCGGGGTGCACGCCGTACGCCGAGGCATCCTGCACCTGCTCGGGGAGGGCGACCTCGGCGAAGACCTCGTCGCCCTGCCGCCACACTGCCCGGAGTCCCTGAAACACCGGCCCGTACGCGAATCCCTCGTCGGCCAGCCGCTCGTAGAGGCCCTCGACGGGGATCGGCGATGCTCCGGCCGGTGGCCAGGCAGCGGTGTCGAACGCCGGTGGGCGGGCGCCCCCGGCGAGGAACCCGGTGGCGTGGGCGGTCCACGGTGCACCCTCCGCGCCCTCTCGTCGGGAGTGGACGGAGAGCGGGCGGCGGCCGGCCTCGTCGGGCGCGCCAACGCGCACCCGCACCTGGACCGCGCCCGCTTCGGGCAGCACGAGCGGCGCGGCGAGCGTCAGCTCCTCGACCCGGTCGCACCCGACCTCGTCACCCGCGCGGACGGCGAGCTCAAGGAGGGCCGTCCCGGGTACGAGCACCGAGCCGAGCACCGCGTGGTCGGCGAGCCACGGGTGTGAGCGCAGCGACAGCCGGCTGGTGAAGAGGACGCCTTCGCCGCCGGCCAGCTCCGCCGTCCCGCCGAGCATCGGGTGTCCCGCCGGGGCGAGGCCGAGCGCGGCCGCGTCGCCGAGCCCGACCAGCCCGGACGGCCAGAACCACTCGCGCTGGAACGGGTACGTGGGCAGGTCGACCCGATGCGCGCTGGTGCCGGTGAAGTACGCCGGCCAGTCGATGCGGACGCCGGATACGTAGAGCTGGGCGAGCGCGCCGAGGATGGCCGCGTCCTCGGGCCGGTCTTTGCGCAGGATCGGCACCGAGCCCTCGATGAGCGCGGAGAGCACGCCGTCCGGTCCGATCTCCAGGAACGTGGCCCCGTCCAGGGTCGCGACCGCGTCGGCGAAGCGGACGGTGTCCCGTACGTGCCTGACCCAGTACTCAGGATCGGTCACGTCCCCTGCGGCGACCACGGGGATTCGAGGTTCCGCGAACGACAGCGATGACACTACGGCCCGGAAGTCGTCCAGCATCGGTTCCATCAGTGGCGAGTGGAACGCGTGCGACACCCGCAACCGGGTCGACTTCTCGAAGCGAGAAGCCACCGCCAATACCGCGTCCTCTTCACCCGCGACCACGACGTTGGACGGTCCGTTGACCGCCGCGATCGACACACCTTCGGCCAGCAGAGGCAGGACCTCGGACTCGGCGGCCCGCAGTGCCACCATCGCCCCGCCAGCCGGCAGCGCCTGCATCAACGATGCCCGCGCGGTAACGAGACGGCAGGCATCGTCCAGCGACAGCACACCCGCCACATGCGCCGCCGCGATCTCACCGATCGAATGACCCGCAACATGGTCCGGACGCATACCGAACGACGACACCAACCGGTACAGCGCCACCTCGACAGCGAACAAAGCCGGCTGCGCCCAACCGGTCTGGTTAAGCAGATCTGGATCCGAACCCCACATCACGTCCCGCAAGCCCGGATCCAGCTGCGCCAGCACCTCGTCCAGCGCCGACGCGAAGACCGGGAAACGGGAGTACAGGTCACGGCCCATACCCAGCCGCTGCGAACCCTGACCGGAGAAGAGCATCGCGAGCGGGCCGGCCCCGGCCACGCCTCGGGCGGCCTCGACCACGCTGTCGCCAGTGGCCACCAGCACCGCCCGGTGCTCGAACACTGACCGGGCGGTCAGCGCGAGGCCGACGCCGGCGCGCGGCAACTCCAAGGCGCGGAGCCTGCCGATCTGGGCATCGAGCGCGGCCGCGGATCGCGCCGACACCGGCCACGGTACGACCGCTGGCGAGTCGGCCGGATCGGTCGAGGTCGGTGCGGGGGTTGCCTGCTCCACGATGATGTGTGCGTTGGTGCCGCTGATGCCGAAGGAGGAGACCGCCGCCCGTCGTGGCCGATCCACCTCCGGCCACGCCACCGCGTCCGGCACGAGCGTGACGGATCCAGCTGCCCAGTCCACATGGGACGACGGGGCGTCGACGTGCAGCGTCTTCGGCACCACGCCGTTCCGAATCGCCATGATCATCTTGATCACGCCTGCGACACCGGCGGCCGCCTGGGTGTGGCCGAGGTTGGACTTGATCGAGCCGAGCAGCAGCGGCTCGTCCCGGTCGCGCCCGTACGTGGCCAGGAGCGCCTGCGCCTCGATCGGGTCGCCCAGCGTCGTACCGGTGCCGTGCCCCTCGACGACGTCGACGTCCACCGTGGACAGGCCGCCACTTGCGAGTGCCTGGCGGATGACCCGTTGCTGCGACGGGCCGTTCGGCGCGGTGAGCCCGTTCGAGGCGCCGTCCTGGTTGATCGCGCTTCCGCGTAGCACCGCGAGGATCTGGTGACCGTTGCGGAGCGCGTCGGACTGCCGCTCCAGCACGAGCATGCCGATACCCTCGGACCAGGCCACGCCATCGGCCGCGTCGGCGAAGGACTTGCACCGCCCATCCGCCGCCAGCCCGCGCTGCCGGGAAAACTCCACGAACGGCCCGGGCGTCGACATCACCGTTACACCACCGGCCACCGCGAGGCTGCATTCCCCCGCTCGCAGCGCCTGTGCGGCCAGGTGGAGCGCGACAAGCGAGGAGGAGCAGGCGGTGTCGACAGTGACCGCCGGCCCTTCGAAGCCGAACGTGTACGAGACCCGCCCGGACGCGACACTCGCGGAGCTGCCACTGCCTTGGAAGCCTTCGTAGTCGCCGCCCTCCACGAGGGTGATGTAGTCGCTGTACATCACGCCCGCGTACACGCCGGTCTGGCTGCCGCGCAGAGAGGTCGGGTCGATGCCGGCCCGCTCCACCGCCTCCCACGTCACCTCCAGCAGCAGCCGCTGCTGCGAGTCGGTCGCGGTCGCCTCGCGCGGGCTCATCCCGAAGAAATCGGCGTCGAACCAGCCTGCGTCGTGCAGGAAGCCACCGTTGGTGACGTGTGTCTTGCCGGGCCGGTCCGGGTCGGGGTCGTAGAGCGAGTCGAGGTCCCAGCCACGGTTGGTGGGGAAGCCGGTGATGGCGTCGGTGCCGTCGAGCACGAGACGCCACAGGTCCTCTGGTGAGCGGACCCCGCCCGGATAGCGGCAGGCCATGCCGACCACCACGATCGGGTCGTCGGCGAGCGAGGGCAGCGCGCGTACCGGGGTGGAGACCACGACGTCGGCACCGACGAGCTCATCGACGAGGTGGCCGGCGAGGGTGGCCGCGTTCGGGTAGTCGAAAATGAGCGTGGCCGGCAGCCGCAGGCCGGTCACCGCGCCGAGCCGGTTACGCAGTTCGACGGCGGTAAGCGAGTCGAAGCCGAGTGCCTGGAACGCCCGCGCAGGATCGACCGACCCGGCCGTCGCGTGGCCGAGCACCTGGGCGACCTGCCCACGTACCAGATCGAGCACGACCTCCCGCCGCTCCTCCACCGCGAGCCCGGCGAGGCGCTGCGCGAGGCCCTCGGCCGTCGCCGACATCGCGGCGACGCCACGCCGCGCGGGCGTCCGGATCAGGCCGCGCAGCAGCGATGGTACGTCGCCGCGAGAGCGGAGGACGCCCAGGTCGAGCCGCACCGGCAGCAGAGCCGGCTCGCCAGCGGCCAGTCCGGCATCGAAGAGGGCTACGCCCTGTTCCACGGCGAGCGGTGGCGTACCGGAGCGGCTGACACGGTCCACATCGGACGCGTTCATCGCCCCGGTCATGCCGATCTCGGTGGTCCACGGTCCCCATGCCAGGGAGGTGGCGCGGAGACCGGTCGCGTGTCGGTGGCGGGCAAGCGCGTCGAGGAACGCGTTGCCGGCCGCGTAGTTGCCCTGCCCCGGGCTGCCGAACGTGCCCGACGCAGAGGAGAAGAGCACGAACGCTTCCAGATCTGTGTCGCGGGTCAGCTCGTGCAAGTGCCACGCGGCGTCCACTTTCGGGCGCAGCACCGTGTCGATCCGCTCCGGTGTGAGCGAGCCGATGACACCGTCGTCGACCACGCCGGCGGTGTGGACGACACCCCGCACGCGATGGCCGGCCAAGGCGGCGGCGAGCGCGTCCCGGTCCGCCACATCGCAGGCGACGACGGTCGCTTCGGCGCCGAGCGCGGCAAGCTCCTCGACGAGCGCGGCCGCGCCGCTGGCTGCCGGGCCGCGGCGGCTGAGCAGTAGCAGGCGTCGTACCCCGTGCGTGGTCGCGAGATGGCGGGCGAAGACGGCACCGAGCCCGCCGGTGCCGCCGGTCACGACAATGGTGCCCTCGGGGTCCCACACGGTCGGCTCGCCCGCTGCCTCGGCCCGCGCGAGCCGGGGCGCGAGCACCGCGCCGTCGCGGATGGCGACCTCGGGCTCGTCCACATCGAGCACCCACGGCGGGATCTCCGCCGTACCGTCCAGGTCGATCAGGCCGAACCGGTCCGGGCTCTCGGACTGCGCCGACCGCACGAGACCCCACATCGCGGCGGCCGGGATGTTGCCGCCACCCGCGGCTCCGCGGGTGACGAAGACGAGCCGGACGTCGGCGAACCGTTCGTCCGCGAGCCACCGCTGGAGCAGGTCGAGGGCGCGGCCGGTGAGCGCGCGAGTAGCCGCGGGCACGTCCACATCGGATGGCGGGCGCATGTCGACGAGGACGACGCCGCCTGTCGCGTCGAGGGTCGCCAGGTCGTCGACGTCCTGGATACGGACGAAATCGGCTTCGGTGGTGGAGGTAGGGGCGCTCAGCGGTACCCAATCGATGCGGAACAGCGAGTCGCGGTCAACCGCGCCGCCGCCCAGCTGCTCGGCCGGCATTTTCCGGACCACGAGCGACTCGATTGACGCCACCGGCCCGCCGGCCGGATCGGTGACCACGATGGACACCGCGTCGTCGGCGGTGCGTGACAGCCGGATCCGGACCGCCGTGGCACCGGAGGCGTGCAGCGAGACGCCCTCCCAGGAGAACGGCAGACCACCGCGGCTGATCGAGCCGAGGTCGGCGAAAGCCACGGCGTGCAGTGCGGCGTCCAGGAGCGCGGGATGGAGGAAGAACCGCCTCGCCTCGCCCTCGACCGCCTCGGGCAGGGCCGCCTCGGCGAAGACCTCGCCGTCGCGCCGCCACCCCGCGCGCAGCCCGCGGAAGACCGGACCGTAGTCCCAGCCGGCCTCGGCGAGTCCCTCGTAGAGTCCACTGAGGTCGACGCGTTCCGCACCGGGCGGGGCCACACCTCGCCGAGCTGCGCCGCCTCAGTCGGTGCTGTACTCACCGCACCCGTGGCGTGCGGCGTCCACGGCGCATCCGGCGCTCCCTCGGGCCGGGAGTAGACCCCGACCGGGCGGCGACCGCTCTCGTCCGCGTCGCCCACCCGCACCTGTACGTGCGCCGCGCCCCGCTCCGGCAGGACGAGCGGCGCGGCGAGCGTCAGCTCCTCGACCCGCGTGCACCCGACACCGTCGGCGGCGCGGAGCGCCAGCTCGAGGAAGGCCGTGCCGGGGACGAGTGTCCGCCCCATGACGACGTGGTCGGCGAGCCACGGGTGGGTGCGCAACGACAGGCGGCTGGTGAAGACCGCCCCTTCGCCGTCAGCCAGGTCGACGGCGGCACCGAGCAGCGGGTGCTCGACCGACTCCAGACCGAGGTCCGCGGCGTCGCCGGCGCGGCCGTACCCGGACGGCCAGTAGCGAGCGTGTTCGAAGGCGTACGTGGGCAGGTCGACCCAGTGCGCGCCGGTGCCGGCGAAGACCGGGCTCCAGTCGATCGTCGTACCGGTGGTGTGCAGCCGGGCGAGCGCGGTCAGGAACGCCAACTCCTCCGGCCGGTCCTTGCGGAGCACGGGGATGGCAGTGCCGGTCATCGCGGAGAGGACCCCGTCGGGTCCGACCTCCAGGAGCGTCGCCGCGCCCAGCCGCTCTACAGCGTCGGCGAAGCGGACGGTGTCGCGCACGTGCCTGACCCAGTACTCAGGATCCGTCACATCACCAGCCGCCACCACAGGAATGACAGGCTCCGCGAACGACAGCGAGGTAACCACCGCGCGGAAGTCATCCAGCATCGGCGCCATCAACGGCGAATGGAACGCATGCGACACCCGCAACCGCGTCGACTTCTCAAACCTCGACGCCACCGCCAACACCGCGCCCTCGTCGCCCGCGACGACGACATTGGACGGGCCGTTCACCGCCGCAATCGAGACACCCTCGGTCAGCAGCGGCAGCACCTCGGACTCAGCGGCCCGCAACGCCACCATCGCCCCACCGGCCGGCAGCGCCTGCATCAGCGAAGCACGCGCGGAAACCAACGCACACGCATCGGGAAGCGACAGCACACCCGCCACGTGCGCCGCCGCGATCTCACCGACCGAGTGCCCGGCCAGATAGTCCGGTGAGATGCCGAACGAGGACACCAGCCGGTACAGCGCCACCTCGACCGCGAACAGCGCCGGCTGCGCCCAACCGGTCCGCTCCAGCAGGTCCGGATCCGAACCCCACATCACATCCCGCACGCCCAGATCCAGCTGCGCGAGCACCTCGTCCAGCGCCGACGCGAAGACCGGAAAACGGGAGTACAGGTCACGACCCATACCCAGCCGCTGCGAACCCTGACCGGAGAAAAGCACCGCCAGCTCGCCCGGCTCGGCGGTGCCCCGGGCCGCCTCGGTGATTCCCTCGGCGGCGGACGCCAGTAGGACGGCCCGGTACTCGAGCGGCGACCGCCCGGCCGCGAGCGAGTATCCGACGTGGACCGCGCCCTCGCCCAGCCGTCCGGACACGCGAGCGATCTGCTCGTCCAGCGCCGCCGCGCTCGCCGCGGAGACGGGAAGCGGCGCGACGGCCGGCGCCGAGACCACCTCCGGCGGGCCGGCGGGCGACGGTGCCTGCTCCACGATCACGTGCGCGTTCGTGCCGCTGATGCCGAACGCGGAGACACCCGCCCGCCGCGGTCGCCCGGTCTCCGGCCACGCCATTGCCGACGTCAGCAGCGCGACCGAGCCCGCCGACCAGTCCACATGCGACGATGGTTCGGACACGTGCAGGGTCTTCGGCAGCACACCATGCCGCATTGCCATGACCATCTTGATGACACCGGCGACGCCGGCCGCAGCCTGGGCGTGGCCGATGTTCGACTTGACCGCGCCGAGCCACAGCGGACGTTCCCGGCCCTGCCCGTACGTCTCCAGCAGTGCCTGCGCCTCGATCGGATCGCCTAGCGTGGTGCCAGTGCCGTGCGCCTCGACAGCGTCCACCTGGTCCGGGGTCAACCGCGCGTTGCTGAGCGCGGCCCGGATGACCCGCTGCTGCGACGGGCCATTCGGGGCGGTGAGGCCGTTGGAAGCGCCGTCCTGGTTGATGGCCGAGCCGCGGACGACCGCGAGGATGCGGTGGCCGTTGCGCTGGGCGTCGGAGAGGCGCTCCAGCACCAGCACCCCGGTGCCCTCGGACCACCCGGTGCCGTCGGCCGACTCGGAGAACGGCTTGCACCGCCCGTCCGGCGCCAGCCCACCGCCCTGCGACGTAAAGGACACGAACGCCGACGGGGTCGACATCACAGTTGCCCCGCCCGCCAGGGCGAGCGAGCACTCGCCGCCGCGCAGCGCTTGTACCGCCCAGTGCAGCGCCACGAGCGACGATGAGCATCCTGTGTCGACAGTAACCGCTGGCCCTTCCAGTCCGTACGTGTACGAGAGCCGCCCGGAGATGACGCTGGCCGCGAAGCTCGTGCTGGAGTACGCGTTGATGTCGGCGTCGGAGTTGAGCGCCACGTCCGCGTAGTCCTGCCCGGTGGTGCCCATGAAGACACCGCTCTGGCTGCCGCGCAACGACGATGCGGGAATGCCGGCCCGCTCCAGCGCCTCCCACGAGACCTCCAGCAACAGCCGCTGCTGTGGGTCCATCGCCAGCGCCTCGCGCGGCGAGATGCCGAAGAAGCCCGGGTCGAACTCGACCGCGTCGTAGATGAAGCCGCCCTGGCCGGTCAGGCTGCTGCCGTCGCCCGTACCGGATAGCGCGTCGAGGTCCCAACCGCGGTCCTGCGGGAACCCGGAGATCTCGTCGCGCCCCTCGTCGACAAGCTGCCACAGCTCCTCCGGCGAGGTGACCCCGCCCGGAAACCGGCACGCCATGCCCACGATGGCGATGGGTTCCGCCGCCGCCGCGACCAGTTGCTGGTTCTGCTGTCGTAGGCGCTCGATCTCCTTCAGTGACGACCGCAGCGCTTCGACGTACTGGTTTGTGGAGGTGGTCATATGGCTCACTCCGGTCGCGCGTCAGGTCGTCGTGTTGTCGATCGCCAGCTGTAGGAGGCTTTCCGCGTCCATGTCGTCGATGGAGGTACCGGTGGTGGGTGCCGGTGCCGGCACCTCGCCGTCCTCCTTGGCGAGCTGGAGCACCATGTCCAGCAGCCCGGCCTTGCGGAGCCGGCTGACCGGGATGGAGGCGAGTACCCGCCGGATCTCCGCGTCCGGGTCGTCGGCCGCCACGGTGGACACGTCCTCCGGGTAGAGACGGGCCAGCAGGTTCTGGGCGAGCGCGGTGGGCGTCGGGTAGTCGAAGGCGAGCGCTCCGGGCAGCGTCAGGCCGGTGGCCGCCTTGAGCCGGTTGCGCAGCTCCACAGCGGACACCGAGTCGAAGCCGAGGTCCCGGAAGGCGCGGCCGGCCGGAATCGGCTCGCCGGCCTCGTAGCCGAGGACCGCGCCTGCGGCCGCGCGTACCAGCTCGAGGACCTCGCGGCCCCGCTCGCTCGCCGGAATCGTGTCGAGGCGACGCTTCAGCGCCGGCTCGTCCCCGTCATTCCGCTCGCCCTCGTGGCCGGCGGCGTCGAGCCGCCGTACCTCGGCGAGGTCGGACAGGAGCGGGCTGGGCCGGCTGGCGGTGAACGTGGGCGCAAAGCGCTCCCAGTCCATATTGGTCACCGTCAGGACGGCTGTGCCGTCCTCGAGCGCACCCTGGAGCGCCGCCAGTGCGAGCGGCGGTTCCATCGGCAACACTCCTCGGCGCCGCAACTGCTCGTTCACCTCCGAACGGGCGGCGAGTCCGGCCTCACCCCAGGCACCCCAGGCAACCGACGTCGCCGCAAGACCTTCACTCCTGCGGTACTCGGCCAGCGCGTCCAGGTAGGCGTTCGCCGCCGCGTACGCGGGCTGGCCACCACTACCCCACACCCCGGCACCGGAGGAGAACAAGACGAAATCACTTAGACCCAGATGTGCCGTGAGCTGGTGAAGGTGCCACGCCGAAGCGCCCTTGGAGCCGAACATGAGCCCTAGCTGGTCACCGCTGAGCGCGGCCACCGGGCCCTCGCCGTCGACCGCGCCCGCCGCGTGCATCACCGCGGTGAGCGGTGCATCGGATGGGATGCCGGCGAGCAGCGCGGCGACCGCGTCGCGGTCGGAGACGTCGCAGGACGCGACGGTTACCCGGGCCCCGAGACTCTCCAGCTCGGATACGAGCTGTGCGGCACCCGGCGCGGCGAGCCCGCGCCGGCTCGTCAACAGCAGGTGCGCGGCACCGGACCGGGCTGCCCAGAGCGCCACCTGTCCGCCGACGCCACCGGTACCACCGGTGACAAGCACCGTGCCGCCGGAACGCCAGGGCCGCGCTACCGTCGCCGGCCGCGCGGAGGCACGCCGCAACCGCCGCCCGTGTACGCCGCTAGCGCGCACCGCCACCTGGTCCTCGCCGCTATCACCGCGGAGCACGCCGAGTAGCCGCGCCGCGATCCGGCTGTCTGACCGCTCAGGCAGGTCGACGAGCCCGCCCCAGCGGTCCGGGTGTTCGAGCGCGGCCACCCGGCCAAGCCCCCATACAGCGGCCTGGAGCGGTCTGGTCACCGGGTCCTGCGGTCCGGTCGACACCGCGCCTCGGGTGACGCACCAGAGCGGAGCGGTGATGCCGCTGGCGCCGAGCGCCTGGAGGAGCGCCACTGTGGCAGCGAGCCCGGCCGGCACGCCGTCGGTGCCGGCTTCGTCCGTCGCGCCGAGCAGCGCGACCACGCCCGCGAACGTCTCTCCGGTCGGGAGCTTCGCGGCCTCCGCCCGTACCGTGTCCGGCCCGAGGGCGGCCACGACCTCCTCCACCCACGGGTCCGCCTCCGGGGGTACGACGACGAGCCACGGGCCGGTGTGGTGGCCGTTGGCCACGGGTGGATCGGGCAGCCGGGTCCACTCCACCCGATAGCGCCAGGAGTCCACGGTGGAGCGTGCCCGGCCACGGTCGCGCCACGAGGAGAGCGCCGGGGCAACCTCCCGCACCGCGTCGGCATCCACCTCCAGCGCGGACGCGAGCGACTCCAGGTCGCCGCCGGCCACGAGCTCCCAAAACTCCGCGTCCACCGCGGTCTCGCCGGCCGCACCCGATGCCACCTCGCCGGAGATCCAGAAGCGCCGTCGCTGGAACGGGTACGTGGGCAGGTCCAGGACGCGGTATCCGGCGCCAGGGAACGCCACCCTCCAGTCCACGGGTACGCCGAGCACGTGCGCCTCGGCCAGTGAGGTGAGGAAACGCGTCCGGCCACCGTCGTCGCGGCGCAGGGAGCCGACGCCGGCCACGTCGTCCGGCAGGCCTGGCACGAGTACCGGGTGCGGGCTGGCCTCGATGAAGACGCGGTGCCCATCGGTCATCAACGCCTGGGTCGCCTCGTCCATCCGCACGGTCTGCCGCAGGTTCGTGTACCAGTACTCAGCATCGAGAGCGGACGTATCGATCTGGCCGCCGCTCACCGTGGAGTAGAAGGGAATCCGGGACGGCTGGGGGCGTACGCCGGCGAGGACCCGAAGCAGCTCGTCCCGCACCGACTCCACCTGCGGACCGTGCGAGGCGTAGTCCACGGAGACCCGCCTTGCCCGTACCTCCACCTGCTCGCAGGCGGCCGCCAATGCGTCGAGCGCCGCCGGGGTACCGGAGACGACGACCGACGCGGGACCGTTCACCGCAGCCACCGACAGGTCTCCGGCCCACGGTGTGACCAGCTCTGTGACCCGCTCGACCGGCGCGGCGACCGACATCATCCCGCCGTGTCCACAAAGGCCGACGAGGGCCCGGCTGCGCAGCGCTACCACGGCGGCCGCATCGGCCAACGACAGCGCACCGGCCACGTACGCGGCGGCGATCTCGCCCTGTGAGTGCCCGACGACCGCGGCCGGCGTGACGCCGTACGAGCGCCACAGCTCGGCCAGCGCGACCATGATGGTGAACAGCGCTGGCTGCACCACGTCGACCCGCTCCATCAGCTCCGGGTCCCCGGTGCCGGCCACGACGTCCGCCACCGACCAGTCCACGTAGGGCGCGAGCGCCGCCGCGCACTCGTGCACCGCCTCGCGGAACACGTCGGAACTGGCCATCAGCTCCCGGCCCATGCCCCACCACTGCGATCCCTGACCGGGGAAGACGAATACGCCGCCCCGACCGCCGCCCTCGACCACCGCACCGGTCACCAGGCCCGCCGACTCCGCGCCGGAGACGAGCGCCGACAGCCCGGCCCGGGCGTCGTCCAGGCTCTCGCCCACGATGACCGCCCGGTGCTCGAACGTCGACCTAGCCGTCGCGAGCGACCAGCCCAGGTGCGCGGGGTCCGCCCCTGCCTCCAGGTAGGACAGCAGCTGAGCCGCCTGCTCCCGCAGCGCGTCGCCGCTGCGACCGGAGACCAGCCACGGGACGGGGCCGGCAGGTCCGTCCGCCTCGATCGGCGGCCCGGACGCCGGTGCTTCCTCCAGGATCGCGTGGACGTTCGTGCCGCTGATGCCGAACGACGACACACCGGCACGGCGCGGGTGCCCGTTGACCGGCCACTCAGTCGGGTCGGTGAGCAGTTCGATCGCGCCGGCCGTCCAGTCCACGTGGGACGAGCGCTCGTCCGCGTGCAGCGTCCGCGGGAGGTGACCGTGCCGCAGCGCCATCACCATCTTGATGATGCCCGCGACGCCGGAGGCCATCTGGGTGTGGCCGATGTTCGACTTGACCGAGCCGAGCAGCAGCGGCCGGTCCCGGTCCTGGCCGTACGTCGCGAGAAGCGCCTGCGCCTCGATCGGGTCACCGAGCGCGGTGCCGGTGCCGTGCGCTTCGACAGCGTCCACATCGGACGGCGCCAGGCCGGCGTTGGCGAGCGCTTGCCGGATGACCCGCTGCTGCGAGGGCCCGTTCGGGGCGGTGAGGCCGTTGGAGGCACCGTCC
Source organism: Phytohabitans flavus (assembly GCF_011764545.1). Taxonomy (GTDB): domain Bacteria; phylum Actinomycetota; class Actinomycetes; order Mycobacteriales; family Micromonosporaceae; genus Phytohabitans; species Phytohabitans flavus. Next base: position 6,118,704 of record NZ_AP022870.1, read on the forward strand.
TGGTTCATCGCGCTGCCGCGCAGCACCGCGAGTACCGGATGCCCGTTCCGCACCGCGTCGGAAAGCTTCTCCACCAGAACGACGCCCACACCCTCGGCCAGCGACATGCCGTCCGCGCCTTCGCCGAACGCCTTGCACCGCCCGTCCGTCGACAGCGCGCCGAGCCGGCTGAACGCCACGAACTCGGTCGGGTTGGGCATCACCGTCACACCGCCGGCGAGCGCCAGCGAGCTCTCCCCGGTACGCAGCGACTGCGCGGCCAGGTGCAGTGCGACGAGCGAGGAGGAGCAGCCGGTGTCCAGGGATACCGCCGGGCCCTCCAACCCCAGCAGGTACGACACCCGGCCGGACACCACACAGGAGGCCGAGCCGGTGACCATGTGCGTCTCGGATGCCTCCTCTGTGGACGCCCCAGCCGCGTAGTCCTGGTACGTCGCACCGATGAACGCGCCGGTCTGGCTGCCGCGCAGCGATGCTGGATCGATGCCGGCCCGCTCGACGGCCTCCCAGGCGGTCTCCAGCAGCAGTCGCTGTTGTGGGTCCATGGCGAGCGCCTCGCGCGGAGATACGCCGAAGAAGCCGGGGTCGAACCCAGCGGCGTCGTCGAGGAATCCGCCATGTAGCGAGTACGTCTTACCTTCCCGGTCGCGGTCGGCGTCGTAGAGGGCGGCGGCGTCCCAGCCGCGGTCGGTGGGCCAGCTGGTGATGGCGTCCACACCGTCGAGCACGAGCCGCCAGAGGTCCTCCGGGGAGCGGACTCCGCCCGGGTAGCGGCAGGCCATCCCGACGATCGCGATCGGCTCGTCGTCCGCCACGTGGGCGGCGGCGACCGGTGTGGCCGCGGCACCGGCTGTGCCGAGCACCTGACCGCGCAGGAAGTCGGCCAGCGCCACCGGATTGGGATGGTCGAAGACCATGGTGGCCGGCAGCGTCAGGCCGGTCGCGGTGGCGAGCCGGTTGCGCAGGTCGACGGCGGTGACCGAGTCGAAGCCCACCTCGCGGAACGCCCGCCGGTCCCCCAGCGCCTCGGGCGACGCGTGCCCGAGCACCTTGGCGGCCTCGCCGCGCACCAGGGCGAGCAGCATCCGCTCTTGTTCGGCCGGAAGCAGACCGCGCAGCCGCGCGGCGAACTCGCCCTCGTCCCGCTCGTCCGTCGCCCGCTCGTCGGCCTCGGACAGCGCCCGCACCTCGGGTACCTCGTCGAAGAGCGTGGTGGCGCGCCCGGAGGTGAAGACCGGGAAGTATCGGTCCCAGCGTACGTTCGTCAGCGCGATCGCGGTCTCGTCGTCGTCGAGCGTCCGCTTCAGCCCGGAGAGGGCGAGCTGTGGGTCTATGTACTCCAGGCCGCCTCGCCGGATGCCGAACGGGTCCTCCTGCCCGAACCGCTCCACGTCGTCCGGCCACTTTCCCCAGTGGACGGACGTCGCGACGAGGCCACGGGCGCGGCGGCTGTGCGCCAGCGCACCGAGGTACGCGTTGCCGGCGACGTACGCGCCGTGCTCGCCGCTGCCCCACATGCCGGCGTTCGAGGAGTAGAGCACGAAGGCGTCGAGCTCCTCACTGTCCAACAGCTCGTCCAGGTGCTGGGCGCCGCGCACCTTGGCGGCGATGACCCGTTCGAAGTCCGCCATGCTGGTCTCCGCGAGCATGGCGAGCTCGATGACCGCTGCGGCGTGGATCGCGGTTCGGATCGTGTGGCCGTCGGCTTTCAGGCCGGCGAGCAGCGCGGCGACCGCGTCCCGATGGGCCACCTCGCAGGCGATGACGTCGACCCGGGTGCCGGTGGCGCCGAGCTCGGTGGCGAGGTCGGCCATGCCCGGGGCGTCGAGCCCTCGGCGGGTGGGCAGCACGATGTGCTCGGCGCCCTGCCCGGCCAGCCACCGCACCAGGTCCGGCCCGATCGTGCCGGTGCCGCCGGTGACGAGGATGGTGCCGCGCGGGGCCCAGGGCCGGGAGGAGTTGGGAGTGGACGGTGCGCGGACGACCCGCCGAGCAAGCGCGCCAGAGGCGCGGAGCGCGACCTGGTCCTCGCCAGCTCCGGCAAGGACCGCGGCCAGTCGCCGTCCGCCGGTGGCATCCAGGATTTCTGGTACATCGACGACGCCGCCCCAGCGGTGCGGGTGCTCCAGTGCGGCACTCCAGCCCAGGCCGAGCACCTGTGCCTGCACCGGGTTGGGCACGCGGTCGGCAGGCCCAGCGGCGACCGCGCCACGGGTCAGCAGCCACAGTGGTGCGTCGATGCCGGCGTCACCGAGGGCTTGCAGGAGCGCCAGGTTGAGGGCGAGGCCGACCGCCAGGCCGGGGTACGCCTCGCACGGCTCCTCGGCTGCGGCGGCGACCGAGACGATGCCGGCAACCGGGCCGACATCGCCAAGCTGGGTCGCGAGGGCTGCGCGGTCCACGCAGGACTCGTCCAGCACCAGGTGGCGTACGTGTGCGCCAGCCGCCTCCAGCGCCGAGGCCACGTCGCCGGCGGGGAAGCCGTGGGCTGTGGCCAGCAGCCAGGTGCCGGTCAGCGTGGCTGGTCCCAGTGCCGGGATGGGGCGCCAGGCGACCCTGTAGCGCCAGGACTCCACGGTGGACTCGTCGCGGCGCTGCCTGCGCCAGGAGAGAAGCGCGGGTACGACGTCGGCGAGCGAGTCGGCCGGCAGATCGAGTCGGGCGGCGAGCCCATCGACGTCCTCGCTTTCGACCGCGCCCCAGAACTCCTTGTCCAGCGGATCGCCACTACCGCCGCCGGCGACGAGGCTCGGCACCGGCCAGTACCGGTCGCGCTGAAACGCGTACGTGGGCAGGCTCACCGGGCGGGTGGCGGGCAGCACGGCGGTCCAGTCGACGGGTACGCCACGCGCGTGGGCCTCACCAAGGGATGTGAGGAAGCGCTCCAGACCACCCTCGCCGCGGCGGAGCGAGCCGAGCACGGCCGGTTCGGCGCCGGCCGCAGCCGCGGTGCCGTCGATGGCGAGCGAGAGCACCGGGTGCGGGCTGATCTCCAGGAACGTGTCGCAGCCGTATGCCAGCAGCCGTTCCGTTGCCTGTCCGAAGAGGACCGGCTCGCGCGTGTTGGAGTACCAGTACTCGGCGTCGACCAGCTCGCCGGGGGCCAGCCGCTCGCCGGTGACGGTGGAGAAGATCGGTACGTCCGGGTCCCGTGGGCTGAGCCCGGTGAGCACGTCGAGCAGCTGCGGCCGGATCGGGTCGACGTCGGCACAGTGTGTCGACACCGAAGCGGCGACGACCCGCATGCGGATGCCCTCCGCCTCGCATTCGGCGCCCAGCTCGGCCAGTGCCTCGTGGTCACCGGCGACGGTCACGAGTGCGGGCGCGTTGATGCCGCCGATGCTGAGCCGTCCGTTCCACCGGCTGATCCGCTCCTGGGCCGCCTCGACAGGCAGCGCGAGGGAGGCGAGTGCGCCCTTGTCGACGAGCTCCGCGCCGAGCACCCGGCTCCGCCTGGCGATGACGAGCGCGGCGTCCTCAAGGGACAGCGCGCCGGCAACGTACGCGGCGGCGATCTCGCCCTGGCTGGTGCCGACGACCGCGTCCGGCCGCACGCCGTAGCTCTGCCATAGCGCGGCGAGCGAGACCATGACGGTGAAGAGCACCGGCTGGACTACGCCGACCTGGTCGATCGACGGTGCGCCGGGTGCGGCGCGCAGTACGTCGGTGACCTTCCAGTCGAGGTGCGGTGCCAGGGCACGTTCGCAGCGCGCGACGTGCTCAGCGAAGGCGGGTGCGGTGTCCAGCAGCGCCACGGCCATGCCGGCCCACTGGGAGCCCTGCCCGGGGAAGACGAACGCCACCTTGCCAGTCGTCCGGGCCACTCCGGTCGCGACGCCTCCCGGCTGTTCCCCGTTCGCCAGGGCGCGGAGGCGTTCCCGGAGCTGGTCCGCTTCGGCGCCGAGCACGACGGCGCGGTGGTCGAACGCGGCGCGGGTGGTCGCCAGTGCGTACGCGACCTCCGCCGGCCGCATGTCGCGGTGGCTGTCCAGGTGGTCGGCGAGTGCGGCCGCCTGGCCCCTCAGCGCCACCGGGGTCTTTCCAGACAGCATGTACGGCGTGATGGCCGGCTCGAGTCCGGCGGCGAGCGGCGACTCGGGGCGGGCCGGTGCCTGCTCCAAAATCGCGTGCACGTTGGTGCCGCTGATGCCGAACGACGAGACGCCCACCCGCCGCGGCCGCCCGGTCTCGGGCCAGTCGATCCGCTCGGTGAGCGGCTGCACCGCGCCGGCTGTCCAGTCCACATGCGGGGTCGGTGTCTCCGCGTGCAGCGTCTTCGGCAGCACGCCGTGTCGCATTGCCTCGACCATCTTGATGACGCTCGCCACGCCCGCGGCGGCCTGCGTGTGGCCGATGTTCGACTTGACCGAGCCGAGCCACAGTGGACGCTCGCGCTCCTGACCGTACGCGGCAAGCAGCGCCTGCGCCTCGATCGGGTCGCCGAGCTTGGTCCCGGTGCCGTGCGCCTCGACCGCGTCCACGTCGGACGAATCGAGGCCGGCGTTGGCGAGCGCCTGGCGGGTCACCCGCTGCTGCGCGCGGCCATTGGGAGCGGAGAGCCCGTTGGAGGCGCCGTCCTGGTTGACCGCCGAGCCGCGCAGCAGCGCGAGCACCCGGTGGCCGTTTCGCTCGGCGTCGGCGAGCCGCTCGACCAGGAGCAGGCCGACGCCCTCGGCGAAGCCGGTGCCGTCCGCGCCCTCACCGAATGCCTTGCACCGCCCGTCCGGCGACAGCGCGCCCTGCCGGCTCAGCTCCACGAACGCGTCGGAGGTCGTCATCACGGTGACGCCGCCGGCCAAGGCCAGGTCGCACTCGCCCCGCCGCAGCGACTCGGCCGCGAGGTGCAGCGCGAGAAGCGAGGAGGAGCAGGCGGTGTCGACGGTCATCGCCGGCCCTTCGAGGCCGAACGTGTACGCGAGCCGCCCGGCGATGACGCTTGCCGCGAGCCCGGTGGCCGCGTGACCGCTCTCGCTCTCCTTCGAGTTGACGAAGAGGCCTGCGTAGTCCTGGCCGTTGGTACCGACGAAGACGCCGGTCTGGCTGGCCCGAAACGCGCCCGGGTCGAAGCCGGCCGCCTCGAACGCCTCCCACGCGGTCTCCAGCAGCAGCCGCTGTTGCGGGTCCATCGCGACGGCCTCGCGCGGCGAGATACCGAAGAACGCCGCGTCGAAGTCGGCGACCCCGTCCAGGAAGCCGCCCTCGTGCGTGTCGCTCTGGATGGCAGGGTCCCAGCCGCGGTCGGCCGGGAAGGCGGAGATGGCGTCCCGTCCCTCGTCTACGAGGCGCCAAAGATCCTCCGGGGATCGGACGCCGCCGGGGAACCGGCACGCCATACCGACGATCGCGATCGGCTCGTCGGTCTCCCCCGCCGTGCGGACCCGCGCGACAACCGCGCCGTCTGACTCGCCGGTCAGCTCGCCGAGCAGGTGCGTGGCGAGCGCGCGAGGTGTGGGGAAGTCGAAGACGAGCGCGGCGGGCAGGGCCAGCCCGGTGACGGTGCCGAGCTGGTTGCGCAGCTCGACCGCGGTGAGTGAGTCGAAGCCCAGGTCCCGGAACGCCTTGTCCACATCGAGCGAGGCCGTGGCCCCGTACCCGAGCACAGCGCCCGCCCGCTCGCGTACCAGGTCGAGGAGCGCGGCCGTCCGCTCAGCCTCGGGCAGGCCGCCCAGCCGCTCGCGCAGCGCGGCGCCGGCCGTGCCGGCGGTTGCCCATGCCTCACGGGCGGCGGAGATGACCGCGGCCGCGCCCGGCAGGTCGGCCAGCAGCAGGCTCGGGCGCGTGGCGTTGAGGGCCTCCAGCAGGTGCGGGCGGCGGATGTCGGCCACCACGACTGCCGGCGCGGGCTGCCCGGCGGCGCGGGCCAACGCGGTGAGCGCCAGATCCGGATCCATCGGGGCGACACCCGAGCGGGTCCACTCCACCACTCCGTCGCGGCTTGCCATGCCGTCGCCGGCCCAGGCGCCCCAGGCGATGGACGTGGCGGCGCGGCCGGCGGCCCACCGGCGGGCGGCGATCGCTTCGAGAGCGGCGTTGGCGGCCGCGTAGTTCGCCTGTCCCGGGTTGCCGATGGCGTGCGCGGTCGAGGAGAAGAGAACGAACGCGTCGACATCAGGCGCCAGCTCGTCGAGCACCAGTGCGGCGTCCACCTTGGAGCGGAACACCCCGTCGAACCGGTCCGGAGTGAGGGAGTCGAGCACGCCGTCGTCCAGGGTGCCGGCGGTGTGTACGACGGCGCTCAACCGGCGCCCGTCCAGAAGCGCCGCGACGGCTGCCCGGTCGGCGGCATCGCAGGCGGCGATGGTGACGTCGACGCCAATGGCGGTCAGCTCCTCGTTCAGCTCTGCGGCGCCGCGCGCATCCGGGCCGCGCCGGCTGACCAGCAGCAGCCGCTCGGCGCCGTTCGCGGCGAGCCAGCGAGCCACCCGCTGGCCGAGCGCGCCGGTACCACCGGTGACGAGCACGGTGCCGGAGGGCGTCCATGCGGGCGCGTCCCCGGACGCAGGGATGAGGCGGCGGCCGTACGCGCCAGCGGAGCGGACGGCGACCTGGTCCTCGCCCTCACTTTCGGCGAAGAGGCCAGCGGTACGGCGCAGCATCCGCTCGTCCAGCGTCTCGGGCAGGTCGACAAGTCCGCCCCAGCGATGAGGCTGCTCCATCGCGGCAACGCGACCGAGTCCCCATACGGCGGCCTGCGCGGGCCTCGGCAGCGGGTCGGTGTCGTCCACCGCGACCGCGCCGCGGGTGACCACCCACAGTGGAGCCTCGATGCCCGTCTCAGCGAGAGCCCGGACCAGGTTGGCCGTGGCGGCGGCGGCCGCCTGAGGTTCCTCCCTGGCAGCGGGGGCGAGCAGCGAGACCACGCCTTCGTACTCGCCACCTTCGAGCTCGCCCACGCTTACGGTTGCCGTACCGAGCGCGGCGGCGACGGTGGTCACCCACTCGTCTGCCCCGTCCGGGACGACCGCGAGCCACCGACCGGTGAGCTCGTGCGGCGCGGGCTCGGCGAGCGGCGACCACGACTCGCGGTAGCGCCAGGAGTCCAGGGTGGACTCGGTGTGCCGGCGGCGCCGCCAGGTCGAGAGCGCGGGCACCATCGCGGTGACCGTCTCGCCATCGAGGTCCAGAGTGGAGGCGAGCGACTCCAGGTCCGCCCGCTCGACCGCGGCCCAGAACTCGGCATCCACCGGGTCCGCGCCGACCCCAGCCGGGGTTGTGGGCTCGGCCCAGTACCGCTCGTGCTGGAACGGGTACGTGGGCAGGTCGATCCGGCGGGCGCCAAGGCCAGCCAGCGTCTCGGTCCAGTCGACGTCGATTCCCGTCACGTGGAGGCGCGCGGCCGCGGTGAGCGCCGCCACCTCCTCCGGCCGGTCCTTGCGCAGCAACGGCGCGACGGTCGCGCTCTCCGGCAGCTGCTCGCGGGCCATCGCGGAGAGCGGTCCGTCCGGCCCCACCTCGAGGAAGGTGGACGCGCCCGCCTCGCGCAGCGCGGCGACCGCATCAGCGAACCGCACTGTCTCCCGCACGTGCCTGACCCAGTACTCAGGGTCGGTGACATCGCCACCGGCGGCGAGTGGGATGCGCGGCGGGGCGAAGGAGAGCGACGAGACGACCGCGCGGAAGCCGGCCAGCATCGGGTCCATCAGGTGCGAGTGGAACGCGTGCGACACCCGCAGCCTGGTGGTCCGCTCGAACCGACCGGCCAGTTCCAGGACGGCCTGCTCCTCGCCAGCGAGCACCACCGAGCCGGGTGAGTTGACCGCTGCTATGGACACGCCGTCGGTGAGCAGTGGCAACACGTCTACCTCGGAAGCCTGCACGGCCACCATCGCGCCGCCAGCCGGCAGCGCCTGCATGAGCCGGGCCCGCGCGGAGACCAGCGTGGCCGCGTCTTCGAGGGAGAGCACGCCTGCGACGTGTGCGGCCGCGACTTCGCCGATCGAGTGGCCAGCGAGGTGGTCGGCACGGATGCCCCACGACTCGACCAGCCGGTAGAGGGCCACCTCGACAGCGAAGAGGGCGGGCTGGGCCCAGCCGGTCTGGTTCAGCAGGGACGAGTCTGATCCCCACATCACGTCGCACAGGCCCGGGTCGAGGTGGGCCAACGCGTCGTCGAGAGCCGCCGCGAACACAGGGAACCTGTCGTACAGCTCCCGGCCCATACCGAGCCGCTGCGAACCCTGACCGGAGAAGAGCATCGCGACCGGGCCAGGTCGGGCGATGCCGCGGGCCACCTCCGTCGCGCCGTCGCCCGCGGCGAGCAGCACCGCTCGACGTTCCAGGGCCGCTCGGCCGGTCGCCAGCGAGTGCCCGACGTGCAGCCGGTCGGCCAGCGGGAGGCCGGCGATCTGCGCGACCTGGCCGTCGAGCGCGGCTTCTGACGCCGCCGCGACCGGCCAGGCCACGACGTCGGGAGCGGCGGCGGGCTCGGCCATCGGCTCGGGTGCGGTCGCCTGCTCCAGGATCACGTGCGCGTTCGTGCCGCTGATCCCGAACGACGACACGGCGGCCCGCCGTGGCCGCGCCACCTCCGGCCACTCCACCGTGGACGTGAGGAGGGCGACGGAGCCGGCCGACCAGTCCACATGGGACGAGGGCGCGGTGACGTGCAGCGTTGTCGGCGCCACCCCGGTGCGCAGCGCCTGTACGGCCTTGATGACTCCGGCGACGCCCGCCGCTGCCTGGGTGTGGCCGATGTTCGACTTGATCGAGCCGAGCAGCAGCGGGTGCTCCCGACCCTGGCCGTACGTCGCGAGCACCGCCTGCGCCTCGATCGGGTCGCCCAGGGCGGTGCCGGTGCCGTGCGCCTCCAGCATGTCCACATCGGAGGCGGTGAGGCCGGCGTTGGCGAGCGCCTGCCGGATCACCCGCTGCTGCGACGGGCCGTTCGGGGCGGTGAGGCCGTTCGAAGCGCCGTCCTGGTTGACCGCCGAGCTGCGCACGACGGCGAGCACCTCGTGCCCCCGCCGGACCGCGTCGGAGAGCCGTTCGACGACGAGCACGCCCACACCTTCGGCCCAGCCGGTGCCGTCGGCCGAGTCGGAGAACGCCTTGCAGCGGCCGTCCGCGGCGACCCCGCCCTGCTTGCTGAACTCCACGAAGGCCGCTGGCGTGGCCATCACCGTCACGCCGCCGACCAGTGCGAGGTCGCACTCCCCTTGCCGGAGGGCCTGCGCGGCCAGGTGCAGTGCCACAAGCGACGAGGAACACGCGGTGTCGACCGTGACAGCCGGGCCTTCGAGCCCCATCACGTACGACAGCCGGCCGGACGTCACCGAAGGGGCGCTGCCGGTGACGACGTACCCCTCGGCGTCACCGGCCACGTCGTCCATCGCCGTCTCGTACCCCTGGGCTGAGGCGCCGACGAAGACACCAGTCGGGCTGCCCTTGAGCGACAGCGGGTCGATGCCAGCCCGTTCCACGGCCTCCCAGGAGACCTCCAGCAGCAGCCGCTGCTGAGGGTCCATCGCTACTGCCTCGCGCGGCGAGATCTTGAAGAACCCGGCGTCGAAGCCGCCCGCACCGGCGAGGAACCCGCCCGAGCGCGTGTGGCTGCGCCCGCCGAGCAGTCCATTGAGGTCCCAGCCCCGGTCGGTGGGGAACGGCGAGATTCCGTCCCGCCCCTCGACGAGCATCCGCCACAGTGCCTCGGCGGAGTCGGCGCCGCCGGGGTAGCGGCAGCTCATCCCCACAATGACGATGGGGTCCGCGACGGCGGCGGGCGCGACGGCAGCCGCCGCTTCCGGTGCGCTCTCCACACCGGACAGCCGCGCGGCCAGAAGCCCGGACAGGACGCTGGGGGTCGGGTAGTCGAAGACAAGTGTGGTCGGTAGCTCCAGCCCGGTCGCCGCGGTCAGCCGGTTGCGCAGCTCGACCGCGGCTAGGGAGTCGAAACCCAGCTCGCGGAACGCGTGGTCGGGACGGACCGCGTCCGCGCTCTCGTGTTTGAGGACCGCTGCTGCCTCTGCCCGTACCAGGTCGAGCAGGGCCCGATCCCGTTCGGCGCCGGACAGCCGGACGAGGCGGTCGGCGTGCGTGCCGGTGAGCGCCCCGCCCTCCGACAGGGACCGCGCCTCGGGAAGCTCGGACAGCAGCGGACTGGGGCGGGTCGCGGTGAAGACCGGGAGGAACCGGTGCCAGTCCATCTCCGCGACGGTCAGCACACCCTCGCCGTCGTCCAACGCCCGCTGCAGGGCGGCAATGGCAAGCTCCGGCCGCAGCGGCAGGACGCCGCGACGGCGCAGTTGCTCGTCGCTTTCGGAACGGTCGGCGGTCATGCCGACCTCTCCCCAGGTGCCCCACGCCACTGATGTTCCGGACAGGCCCTCCGCGCGCCGGTGCTCGGCGATCGCGTCCAGGACGGCGTTCGCGGCGGAGTAGGCGGGCTGGCCGCCGCCGCCCCAGGTCGCGGCGACGGAGGAGAAGAGCACGAACGCGTCCAGGTCCGCGTCACGTGTCAGCTCGTGGAGGTGCCAGGCGGAGGCGGCCTTGGTACGCATCATCGCCGCCAGGTCGTCCGGCGCCAGCGCCAGGACCCCGTCGCCATCCTCGGTGTACCCGGCAACGTGGAATACAGCGGTCACTTCGTGTCCATTGAGGAGCGCCGCCAGTGCACCACGGTCGCCGACGTCGCAGGCCGCGATCGTGACGCGCGTGCCTGCCTCGGTCAGCTCCTGCCGCAGCTCCTCGACGCCGGGGGCGGCCGAGCCGCGCCGGCTGGCGAGGATAAGGTGCTCGGCGCCGTTCGCGGCGGCCCAGCGGGCCACCCGCATGCCGAGGCCGCCGGTGCCGCCGGTGACAAGCACGGTGCCGCGCGCCCGCCAGGTGGCGACGGAACGGTTGCCCGCCGCGGCCCGGACCAGGCGCCGGCCGAACGTACCCGACGGGCGTACCGCGACCTGGTCCTCGTGTCCGAGTCGGCCGGCCAAGGCCGCGGCGAGCCGTTGGGCGGCGCGGTCGTCGACGGTGTCCGGCAAGTCGACAAGCCCACCCCAGCGCGCCGGCTGCTCCAGCGCGACCGTGCGGCCCAACCCCCACACCGCCGCGTGCGCGGGCCGGATCAGCCGATCGCCCCGTCCAGTGGCAACCGCACCGCGCGTCACGCACCACAGTGGAGCGCTTAGGTCGGCATCGCCGAGCGCCTGCACGAGCGCGAGGACGGCGAGCGGGCCGTCCTCCTCGACACCGAGCAGCGAGACCACGCCGGCGAACGGGCCATGCTCGGTCGCGAGCGCCGTTACCCGCCCGGCGAGGGAGGCCCGGTCAGTCGTCCCATCGACGGACAGGCCCACGACCGCGGCGCCCTGTCCGGCCAGCGCCGCGGTGACCGCGTCCGCCCACTCCCGGTCCTCGTCCGGCACCGCCACGAGCCACGCCCCGCCCAGCGTGGCCCGAGCCGGCTCACGCAACCGCGTCCAGGTGACCCGGTACCGCCGTTCGTCCACTTCGGAGCGAAGGCTGCGCCGGCTCCGCCAGGAGCGCAGCGCGGGCAGCATCGCCTCGACGGTGTCGCCGTCGAGGTCCAGCGTGGCGGCGACGTCGTCCGGCGTCCCGTCGACGAGGCTCCAGAACTCCCCGTCCGCCGGCTCGGCTCCCACCGGCTCGGCCTCAGGCCAGAAGCGCTGCCGCTGGAACGGATAGGTCGGCAGGTCCGCCCGCCGGCCGCCTGAGAGCAGCGGGCTCCAGTCCACGCTCGCACCGGCGGTGTGCAGGTGGGCCAGCGCGGTGAGCAGCGTCGTCTCTTCGTCCCGGTCCTTGCGGAGGGTGGGCACGCCGGTTCCGGCCAGCGCGGTGAGGACGCCGTCCGGGCCGATTTCCAGGAACGTGGCGCCATCCAGGCTGCTGACGGCGTCGGAGAAGCGCACGGTGTCGCGGACGTGCCTGACCCAGTACTCAGGGTCGGTGACGTCTCCCGCACCGACCACGGGGATCCGCGGTGTCGCGAAGGTCAGCCTTTCGATGGCGGCCCGGAACGGGGCCAGCATCGGCTCCATCAGCGGCGAGTGGAACGCGTGCGAGACCCGCAGCCGGGTCGACGTGCCGAACCCGGCGGCAATCGACAGGACCGCCTCCTCCTCGCCGGCGATCACGACGGACGTCGGCCCGTTGACGGCGGCGATGGACACGCCGTCGGTCAGCACCGGCAGCACGTCGGCCTCGGCCGCCCGCAGCGCCACCATCGCGCCGCCGGCCGGCAGGGCCTGCATCAGCGATGCCCGCGCCGACACAAGCCGGCAGGCATCCTCCAGCGACAGAACACCCGCCGCATGGGCGGCAGCGACCTCGCCGATCGAATGCCCCGCAACGTGGTCCGGCGTGACGCCGAACGACGCCACGAGCCGGAAGAGCGCCACTTCGACCGCGAACAGGGCCGGTTGCGCCCAGCCCGTCTCGTCCAGTGCGCCGGCGTCGGTACCCCACATGGCATCCCGGACGCCCGGGTCCAGATGGGACAGCACCTCGTCCAGAGCCGACGCGAACACTGGGAACCTGTCGTACAGGTCGCGTCCCATGCCGAGCCGCTGCGAACCTTGGCCGGAGAAGAGCATCGCCACGGGCGCCGGTCGCGCCTCGCCACGCGCCGCCTCGGAAACGCCCTCGGCGGAGGCGAGCAGTACGGCACGGTACGGGAAGAGCGCCCGGCCGGCGGCGAGCGAGTGACCGACGTCCAGGCGCTCGGCCAACGGGAAGCCGGCGAGCCGCTCGATCTGGGCGTCCAGCGCTGGTTCGGACTTGGCCGAGACGATCCAGGGTACGAGCGCCGGCGAGGGCGACGGCTCGGCGAGCTCGGGCGTGGGTGGCTGCTCGACGATCACGTGCGCGTTCGTGCCGCTGATGCCGAACGAGGAAACGCCGGCCCGCCGCGGGCGGTCCACATCCGGCCAGCCGACCGCCTCGGCGGCGAGTGCGATGGCGCCCGTCGACCAGTCCACCCGGGTCGAGGGTGCGTCCACGTGCAGCGTTTTCGGCACCAGCCCGTACCGGATGGCCTGGATCATCTTGATGACGCCGGCAACACCAGCGGCGGCCTGCGTGTGCCCGATGTTCGACTTCACCGAGCCCAGCCACAGTGGACGCTCGCGGCCCTGCCCGTACGTCTCCAGCAGCGCCTGCGCCTCGATGGGGTCGCCAAGCGTGGTGCCTGTGCCGTGACCCTCGACCACGTCCACCTGGTCGGCGGCGAGCCGGGCGTTGTCCAGCGCGGATCGGATGACCCGCTGCTGGGACGGCCCGCTGGGCGCGGTGAGGCCGCTGGAAGCACCATCCTGGTTGACGGCTGAGCCGCGGATCAGCGCGAGCACCGGGTGCCCGTTGCGCTGGGCGTCGGACAGGCGCTCCAGCAGGAGCACGCCGACGCCTTCACCCCAGCCGACCCCGTCGGCCGCGTCGGCGAACGGCTTGCACCGCCCGTCCGGTGCCAGCCCGCGCTGCCGCGAGAACTCCACGAACTCGGCCGGCGTGGCCATCACCGCGACCCCACCGGCGAACGCGAGCGAGCACTCGCCGGAACGCAGCGACTGGGCGGCGAGGTGGAGCGCGACGAGTGAAGCCGAGCAGGCGGTGTCCACTGTGACCGCCGGCCCTTCGAGGCCCAGCAGGTACGAGATACGGCCGGAGATAACGCTGGCCGCCGCGCCGGTGACCGTGTACCCCTCCGCGGACTCGTCCGAGCCGACGAGCGAGACGTAGCTGGAGTTGCCGGCGCCGACGAACGTGCCGGTGTCGGTGCCGCGCAGCGTGGACGGATCGACGCCGGCGCTCTCCACCGCCTCCCACGCGGTCTCCAGCAGTAGCCGCTGCTGCGGGTCCATGGCGAGCGCCTCGCGTGGCGAGATGCCGAAGAACGCCGCGTCGAAGTCCGCCACGCCAGCCAGGAAGCCACCCTCCCGGGTGTACGTGGTGCCGGGCCGGTCGGGATCGGGGTCGTAGATGGCGTCCACGTCCCAGCCGCGGTCGTTGGGCAGGTCGGAGATGGCATCGACGCCCTCCACGACAAGCCGCCACAGGTCCTCGGGCGAGCGGACTCCGCCTGGGTAGTGGCAGGCCATGCCGATGACGGCGATCGGCTCGCCGTCCCTGTTCTCGACGGCCTTCAGGCGCTGGCGGGTCAGCTGGAGGTCGCTGGTGACCCGCTTGAGGTAGTCGCGGAGCTTCTCTTCGGTGCTCGTCATGGTTCCTCGCCTTGAGTCGCGCGGGATGGGCGCGCTTCCCTAGTTGATTCCGAGTTCCTGGTCGATGAGGGCGAACATCTCGTCGTCGGTTGCCTGAGTGAGCGCCGTCGTGCCTGTGTCACCGGTCGTGCCGCCTTCCAGCCGCCACTGCACAGCGGCGAGCCGTTTGGCCAACCGGGCGCGGACGGACGTGTCGAACTCGGCGGAGGAGATGGCGGCCTCCAGCCGTTCCAGCTCGGCGAAGACGCCTTCTGGCGTGGCCTCGCTGTCCGCGCCGAGGGCGGCGCCGAGGTGCCGGGCAAGCGCGAGCGGGGTGGGGTAGTCGTAGAGGGTCGTCTCGGGCAGCCGCACACCGGTTTCGGCGGCGAAGCGGTTGCGCAGCTCGACGGCGGTAAGCGAGGTCATGCCGAGGTCGACGAAGCCGCGCTCGCGGTCGACGGCGTAGCCCGAGTCGTGGCCGAGTACGGCGGCGACGTGCCGGGTCACCAGATCCAGGAGCAGTCCTTCGCGCTCGGCCGGCACGCTGCCGCGCAGGCGCACCGCGAGGTCGGCAGGTGCCGCGCCGCCGTCGCCGGTGGGCGCCGCGGGCAGGCCGGGGAGGTCGCGCAGCAGGGCTGGCACCTCGCGGCCGGCGAAGGCGCGGAGGTCGAGCGGTGCGGGTACCAGGAGCGGCTCGTCCATTTCGGACGCCCGGTCGAGGAGCCGCAGTCCCTCCTCGGTGGAGATGGGCACGATGCCCTGCCCGCGCAGCAGCGCGACGTCGCCCTCGGTGAGGGCGCGGGTGAGGCCGGAGCGCTCTTCCCACATTCCCCACGCGAGCGAGGTACCGGGGAGCCCGAGCGCCCGCCGGTGCTGGGCGAGCGCGTCGAGGAACGCGTTCGCGGCACAGTAGTTGGCCTGGCCGGGTGCGCCCGTGACGCCGGCGGCAGAGGAGAAGAGCACGAACGCGGCGAGGTCCGCGTCCCGGGTCAGCTCGTGCAGGTGTACGGCGGCGTCGAGCTTCGGCCGGAGCACACGGTCGACTCGCTCGGCGGACAGCGACCGCAGCATCCCGTCGTCGAGCACGGCCGCCGTGTGTACTACAGCGCTGAGCCGGCGTCCGCTGAGGAGCCCGGACAGCGCGTCCCGATCGGCGGCGTCACACGCCACCACCTCCGCAACGGCGCCTAGCTCGGCCAGCTCCGCCACCAGCTCGGCCGCGCCCGGAGCATCGGGACCGCGCCGACTGACCAGCAGCAGGTGCCGGATCCCGTGGCGGGCGGCCAGATGCCGCGCGACTGCCGCGCCGAGCGCGCCGGTACCACCGGTGATCAGTACGGTGCCCTCCTGGGCCGCCTCCCACATGGTGCTCGGTGTCGGCTGGTCGTCCACAGGAGACAGCCGAAGCACCGACGTGACGCCTGCGCGGATGGCCAGCTGGGGATCGCCCCTGCTCGGGCGGCTGCCACGGCGGCGGGAAGAGCCGCCTCGGACTCGCCGGTACCGTCCAGGTCGACGAGCGTGATCCGGCCCGGGTGCTCGGACTGTGCCGAGCGGACCAGCCCCCACACGCCAGCCGCGGCGACACCGTCGACCGTCTCGCCGGGCGCCGTCGCCGTCGCGTTCCGGGTCAGCACGACGAGGTGCGAGTCGGCAGGCCCTTCTTCGGCAAGCCACGCCTGGATGGCGGCAAGCGCGGCCCGCACCGCGGCCCGAGCGGTCCCTGCCAAGTCACCGGCCTGATCCAGGGAGATGTTCAGCACGACGGTGTCCGTGTCCGGCGCCAGGTCTGTCGCGACGTCGAGCGGCCTCCACCGTGGACGGAAGAGTGCCATGTCACCCGTGGCGGGCTGGACCGGCCAGTACCGGGTGCGCTGGAACGGGTACGTGGGCAGCTCGATACGGCGCGCTCCGGTACCCGTAAACACAGCCGACCAGTCGACGTCCACACCTTCGACGTGCAGCCGGGCCAGGGCGGTGGTGGCGGCCGACTCCTCGCCCGTGCCGGCGCGAAGCAGCGGCACGACGACCGCATCGCCCGGCACCACGTCGCCGACCATCGCGGACAGCACGCCGTCCGGGCCGAGCTCAAGCATCGCGTCCACGCCGCGTTCGCGCAGGGTCGCGACGGCGTCAGCGAAGCGGACCGGCTCGCGCACCTGCCGCACCCAGTAGTCAGGGGACGTCACGTCACCGCCGGCCACGAGAGAGATGTGCGGCGGGGCGAACGACAGTCCCTTCACGACAGCGTGGAAATCGTCGAGCATCGGGTCCATCAACGGCGAGTGGAACGCGTGCGACACCGACAGCCGCTTCGACCGCCACCGCCCAGCGAGGGCCAGCACGGCCTCCTCCTCGCCAGCGATGACGAGGGACACCGGCCCGTTCACCGCGGCGATCGCGACGCCGTCGGTCAGCAGTGGCCGGACCTCGTCTTCTGTGGCACGTACGGCCACCATCGCGCCACCTGGCGGGAGGGCGCCCATCAGGGACGCCCGGGCGGAGACAAGCGTGGCGGCGTCGGCGAGCGAAAGGACGCCCGCCACGTGAGCAGCGGCGATCTCACCGATCGAGTGACCGGTCAGGTGGTCGGGCCGGATGCCAAACGACTCGACGAGGCGGAAGAGCGCTACTTCGAGCGCGAAGAGCGCGGGCTGCGCCCACCCGGTGTGGTCGAGCGACGTCAGGTCTTCGCCCCACATCACGCCCCGAAGGCGAGGGTCCAGATGGGACAGCACCTCGTCGAACGCGGCGGCGAAGGCGGGGAACCTGTCGTACAGCTCGCGCCCCATGCTGAGCCGCTGCGCGCCCTGGCCGGTGAAGAGCATCGCCAGGGTCCGCTCCCGGGCGATTCCCCGGGCCGCCTCGACCACGCCGTCCGCGCCGGCGAACAGGACCGCACGGTGCCCGAAGAGCGAGCGGCCGGTGGCGAGCGAGTAGCCGGCGTCAATCAGGGGAGTCCTCGAGAGCCCGCTGAGCCGCTCGATCTGCCTGTCCAGCGCGGCGCCCGAGCGAGCCGACACCGGCCAGGCGACGACGACAGGCGTTACGGCCGCCTCCTCTGGCAGCTCAGCGGGCGCGGGCGGCTCTTCGAGGATGACGTGAGCGTTCGTGCCGCTGATGCCGAACGACGAAACCGCCGCCCGCCGTGCCCGCCCGACCTCGGGCCACGGCTGGGTGGACGTCAGGAGCGAGACCGCGCCGGCCGACCAGTCCACGTGTGAGGACGGCGCGTCGATGTGGAGCGTCTTCGGCGCGATGCCGCGGCGGAGCGCCTCCACCATCTTGATGACGCCGACGGTCCCAGAGGCCGCTTGGAGGTGACCGATGTTCGACTTGACCGCACCGAGCAGCAGTGGCCGCTCGCGGTCCTGCCCGTACGTAGCCAGCAGTGCCTGCGCCTCGATCGGGTCGCCGAGTGCGGTGCCGGTACCGTGCCCCTCGACAACGTCCACCTCGGACGGTGCCAGGCCGGCGTTGGCGAGGGCTTGGCGGATGACGCGGCGCTGGGCAGGGCCGTTCGGAGCGGTGAGTCCGTTGCTGCCGCCGTCCTGGTTGACGGCTGACCCACGGATCAGGGCGAGCACGGGGTGCCCGTGTCGCTGGGCGTCGGAGAGGCGCTCCAGCACGAGGACCCCGGCACCTTCGGACCAGCCGGTACCGTCGGCCGCGTCGGCGAACGCCTTGCATCGACCGTCCGCCGCAGAGCCACCCTGGCGGCGGAACTCGGTGTAGATGAGCGGATCCACCATCACTGTCACGCCGCCCACGAGCGCCAGCGAGCACTCGCCGGTGCGCAGCGCCTGGGCGCCCAGGTGCAGGGCCACGAGCGACGAGGAGCAGGCGGTGTCCACAGTGAGCGCCGGCCCTTCGAGACCGAGCGTGTACGAAACACGGCCGGAGATGACGCTGAGCGCGGTACCGGTGAGGACGAACCCCTGTGACTCCTCGTCGTCTTGCAGCGCGGTGCCATAGTCGGAGCTTCCCGCGCCGAAGAAGACTCCGGTGTCCGAGCCGGCGAGCGACCTAGGCGCGATGCCGGCCCGTTCCAGGGCCTCCCAGGCGGTCTCCAGCAGCAGCCGCTGCTGCGGGTCCATGGCGAGCGCCTCGCGGGGCGAGATGCCGAAGAAGTCCGGGTCGAAGTCCATCGCGTCCGAGACGAACCCGCCGGCGAGCGCGGTGACCGGTGTGTCCGGGCCGAGCAGGGCGGCGAGGTCCCAGCCACGGTCGGCGGGGATGCCGCCGATCGCGTCCCGCCCCTCGATGACCAGCTGCCAAAGGTCGTCCGGAGACCGCACGTCGCCGGGGTACCGGCAGCCCATGCCGACGATGACGATCGGGTCGTCGCCAGCGGCCACGGCGGTGAGTGGACCCGCTTCGGCCGCCTCCGCTCCCAGCAGGTCGCTGACCAAGTGGTCAGTCAGGTGCCGGATAGTGGGGTGGTCGAAGACGAGCGTCGCGCTCAGGCGCAGTCCGGTCGCGGCGTTGAGCCGGTTGCGCAGCTCGACGGCGGTGAGTGAGTCGAAGCCGAGGTCCTTGAACGAGCGTTCCACCTCGATGGCGGCGCCGCTGGCGTGTCCGAGGACCGCGGCCACCTCGCCCCGCAGCAGGTCGGCCATCGCGCGTTCCCGCTCTGGGCCAGGCATCGCCCGCAGGGTCTCGGCGAGCGAGGTCTTCGCGCCCGCGCCAGCGGTAGTGGCCGCCCGGCGCACCGGCGCCCGGACCAGGCCACGGAGCAGGTCCGGCACCGCGCCCCGGTCGCGCAGCGACCGAAGGTCCAGCCGCACCGGTACGGCCACCGCTGCGTCAACCGACACCGCTGCGTCGAAGAGCGCCAGCCCTTGCTCGACGGTGAGCAGCGGCATGCCGGAACGTGCGATGCGATCCCGGTCGGCGTCGGTCAGGTTCGCGGTCATGCCGACGTCCTGGGTGAACGCGCCCCAGGCGAGTGACTGCGCCGGCAACCCCTGCTCGCGCCGCCATCTGGCGAGCGCGTCGAGGAACGCGTTGCCGGCCGCGTAGTTGCCCTGCCCCGGGCTGCCCAGCACACCGGAGACGGACGAGTAGAGGACGAAGGCGGCGAGGTCTGAGGCACGGGTCAGCTCGTGCAGATGCCATGCCGCATCCACCTTCGGCCGCAGCACAGTGGACAGCCGCTCCGGCGTCAACGACCCGATCAGCCCGTCATCGAGTACACCGGCCGTGTGCACCACCGCGGTCAACCGATGTCCGCTCAAAACGGCGGCGAGCGCGTCGCGGTCCGCGGCATCACAAGCCGCGACCGTCACCTGCGCGCCGAGCCCGGCCAGCTCGTCCCGCAGCGCCACCGCACCCGGCGCTTCCAGGCCGCGGCGGCTGGTCAGCAGCAGCTTCCGCACGCCGCGCCGCGTCACCAGATGCCGGGCCAGCTCGCCACCCAGACCACCGGTCCCACCGGTGATGAGCACGACGCCGTCCGGATCCCAGGCACGAGGCATGGTCAGCACAATCTTGCCGACGTGCTTGGCCATACTCATGAACCGGAACGCCTCACCAGCCCGCCGCACATCCCACGACGTCACCGGCAACGGCCGCAACACACCACGGCCAAACAACTCCAGCAGCGCGATCAGCATCTCGTGGGTGCGGTCGGGGCCGGCCTCCTCTAGGTCGTACGCCCGGTAGTAGACATCGGGGAAGGCGCCGGCCTCGCGGATGTCGGCCTTGCCCATCTCCAGGAACCGGCCGCCCGGTCCGAGCAGCCCCACCGAGGCATCCACGAACTCACCGGCCAGCGAGTTCAGCACCACATCGACTCTCGGGAAGCGGGAGGCGAAATCAAGGGAGCGAGAGGACGCGATGTGCTCGTCGTCCAGGCTGAAGGACCGCAGCGTGTCCCACTTGCCCTCGCCCGCCGTCGCGAAGACCTCCGCGCCAAGGTGCTGGGCGAGCTGGATCGCCGCCATACCGACACCACCGGCGCCGGCGTGGATCAGCACCTTCTCCCCGGCTTGGAGCCCGGCCAGGTCGACGAGGCCGTAGTACGCGGTCAGGAAGGCGACCGGAACAGAGGCGGCGGTCTCGTCCGACCAGCCGTCAGGAATGTGTGCGAGGAAGCGTTCGTCGGCGACGCCGAGCGGGCCGAACCCGCCGCCCACGATGCCCGTAACCCGGTCGCCGGCACGAAGTCCGGTCACCTCCGGTCCGACCTCGACCACGACGCCAGCGGCGTCCGAACCGGCCACGCCCATCTCGCCCGGGCGCATGCCGAGCGCGGTCAGGACGTCCCGGAAGTTCAGCCCGGCGGCACCGATCGCCACCCGTACCTCGCGTCCGGCCAGGGGCGAGACGCTTCTAGGGCGGGCACGAGCGCCAAGCCGTCGAGGCTTCCGGTCCGGGTACTGCCCAGCCGCCACGGCGTACCGGTGGGCGGTACCAGCTCCACATCGGACATCCGGGCGAGCCGGGGCACGAATAGGGTGCCGCCGCGCGCCGCGTACTCCTGGTCGCCGCCGGGCGGAAGGGCGGGCAGGTCGGTGCCGTCCAGGTCGACGAGGACGAACCGGCCGGGCTGCTCGACCTGCGCCGACCGCACAAGGCCCCACACGGCGGCGCCGGCGAGGTCGCGTACCGGTTCGCCGCCCACGCTCACCGCTCCGCGGGTCGCGAAGACGTAACGCCGTTCGTCGTCCAGGGCTGCTTGCAGGAGGCCGAGTACCCGTGCGGTCAGCGCGTGTACGGCGTCCGGCCCTTCGCCCTGGCCGATCGCCTCGACCACGACAGGACCGTCATCCGGGAACGGAGGCGGCAGCTCGGCCGGGACAGGTGTCCAGGTGAGTGCGAACAGCAAGTCGGTTCCACTGCGATGAGCGGCGGGCGGCCGGAGCGCGACCGACTCGACGCTCAGCACGACGGCGCCGGACGCGTCCACAGCGGACAGCGACACGGCGTCGGTGCCAGTGGCGACCAGCCGCACGCGCAGGGTCGTGGCGCCCGAGGCGTGTAGGGCCACGCCCGCCCAGTCGAACGGGAGCAGCCCGTCGCCGGTCCCGTCCACGTAAGCGATCGCGTGCAACGCCGCGTCGAGCAGCGCCGGGTGCACGCCGAACGCCTGCGGATCGGGCGCCCCATCCGGGAGCGCCACCTCCGCGAAGACCTCGCCACCGCGCCGCCATACGCCGCGCAGCCCTTGGAAGACCGGCCCGTACCCGAGGCCGCCGCCCGCCATCCGCTCGTAGAAACCACTGAGGTCAGCCGGCTCGGCACCGGCCGGGGGCCACACCGACACGTCGAAGCCGTCCGTGGCCCCGGGCTCCTGCGCGAGCGCGCCGGTCGCGTGCAGCGTCCACGGCGCGTCGACGGACTCCTCGGCACGGCCGTACACGGCCAGCTCTCGCCGGCCGCTCTCCGTCGGGCCGACCCGCACCTGCACCTGTACAGCGCCCCGCTCGGGCAGCACCAGCGGCGCGACGAGGGTCAGACCATCGACACGGCCGTACCCGACCTCGTCCGCGGCGCGGATCGCGACCTCGACGAAGCCGGTACCGGGCAACAACACCGCACCGCCGACCGCGTGGTCCGCGAGCCAGGGGTGGGAGCGCAGCGACAGCCGGCCGGTGAAGAGCACGCCGGACCCGTCTGCGAGTTCGGCCGCCGCGCCGAGCAGCGGGTGCCGGGTGGCGTCGAGCCCCGCGGCGCGTACGTCGCCGGAGCCCGAGCCGCCCGCCGGCCAGAAACGCTCGCGCTGGAACGGGTACGTGGGCAGGTCGACGTGTCGCGTCCCGGTGCCGGCGAAGAGCGCGGCCCAGTCCACCGGTACGCCGGCCACGTGCAGGCGGGCGAGCGCGGTGACCGCGGCGACCTCCTCCGGCCGGTCCTTGCGCAGCACCGGCGTCACCGTCGCCGTGTCCTCGCCGAGGCACTCCTGAGCCATGCTGGAGAGCGCGCCGCTCGGCCCGATCTCCAGCAGCGCGGAGACGCCCGCGTCGCGGAGCGCACCGATCCCGTCGGCGAAGCGCACCGCGCCTCGCACGTGCCGCACCCAGTAGTCCGGCGTGCACACCTCGCCGGGGGTGGCGAGCCGGCCGGAGAGGTTGGAGACCAGTGGGATCTCGGGCTCCGCATAGGACAGTCCGTCAAGGACGGTGCGCAACTCGTCCAGCATCGGCTCCATGAGCGGAGAGTGCGAGGCGTGGGTGATCGCGAGGCGAGAAGTCTTGCGCCCGTCGGCCGCGAAGCCGCCGGTCACCTCGAGCACCGCGGACTCTTCGCCGGCCACCACCACCGATGTCGGGCTGTTGATCGCGGCGATCGACGCGAACGCCTCGCGACCGACCAGGAGCGGGGCGACCTCCGCCTCGGTCGCCTGCACCGCCACCATCGCTCCGCCCGGCGGGAGCGCCTGCATCAGTCGGGAGCGGGCGGCGACAAGCCGGCACGCGTCGGCCAGCGAGAAGACGCCGGCCAGGTGCGCGGCGACTACCTCGCCGTTCGAGTGCCCGCCGAGGTAGTCGGCCCGGACGCCGAGCGACTCCATCAGCCGGTACAGGGAAACCTGGAGTGCGAACAGGGCGGGCAGCGCGAGCCCCATCTGGTTGAGCAGGTCCTGGTTCGTGCCCCACACCACGTCCCGCAGCGGCCGGGCAAGGTGCGGGTCGAGCCCGGCGACCACCTCGTCGAAGGCACGCGCGAAGACCGGGAAGCGCTCGTACAGCTCACGGCCCATGTCGAGCCGCTGTCCCCCGCCGCCGGAGAAGAGCATCCCGAGCGACGGCTCAGCCGCGACGCCACGGGCGATCTCCGGCATACCCTCCTCGCAGCCGAGCAGTACCGCCCGGTACGGCAGCTGGGCTCGGCCGGTAGCGAGCGCCCGTCCGATGTCGACAATCGCCGGGGCGGGAAGCGCCCGGAGCTGGGTGAGCTGTGCGTCGAGGGCCGCATCGCCCTTCGCCGCGACGATCCACGGCACGGCGGCTGGCACGGGTGCGGCCTCGGGCTCCGCATCGGTGGCCGAAACCTGCTCCAGGATCACGTGGGCGTTCGTGCCGCTGATGCCGAACGACGAGACACCCGCCCGCCATGGACGGTCGACATCGGGCCATGGCGCCGGCTCGGTCAGCAGCTCGACGCCACCCGCCGTCCAGTCCACATGCGACGACGGCGCATCCACGTGCAGCGTCTTGGGTACAAGACCGTGCCGCAGCGCGAGCACCATCTTCATCACGCCCGCTACGCCGGCGGCGGCCTGGGCGTGGCCGATGTTCGACTTGATGGAGCCGAGCAGAAGCGGACGCTCCCGGTCCTGCCCGTACGTGGCGAGCAGTGCCTGCGCCTCGATGGGGTCGCCGAGCGTGGTACCGGTACCGTGCGCCTCGACAGCGTCGACGTCCGCCGGTGAGAGGCTGGCATTGGCGAGCGCGGCCCGGATCACCCGCTGCTGCGACGGGCCGTTGGGCGCGGAAAGACCGTTGGATGCGCCATCCTGGTTGACCGCCGAGCCGCGCACCACCGCGAGTACCGGGTGTCCGAGCCGCCGGGCGTCGGAGAGCCGCTCCACGACGAGTACGCCGACGCCCTCGGACCAGCCCGTGCCGTCAGCGGCCTCGGCGAACGCCTTGCACCGGCCGTCCGGCGCCAGCCCTCCCTGGCGGGAGAACTCGACGAAGACGAGCAGGTCGGCGAAGACCATCGCACCGCCGACGAGGGCGAGCGAGCATTCGTCGTTCCGCAGCGCCTGGACGGCAAGGTGGAGTGCGACCAGGGACGAGGAGCAGGCGGTGTCGATGGTGACCGCGGGTCCTTCGAGGCCGAACGTGTAGGCCAGCCGGCCGGACATCACGCTGCCCGTGGTGCCGGTCAGGACGAACCCTTCGGACTCCTCTGAGAGGAGCGAGTCGTACCCCGTACCGCAGGCACCGACGAACACGCCGGTCCGGCTGCCGCGCAGGCTGGTAGCGTCGATGCCGGCCCGTTCGATGGCCTCCCACGAGGTCTCAAGCAGCAGCCGCTGCTGGGGCTCCATGGCGAGAGCCTCGCGCGGAGAGAGGCCGAAGAAGCTGGCGTCGAACCCGGCGACATCGTCGACGAAGCCGCCCTCGTGCGTGGCCGAGCGGGACTTGCCGTCCGCGCCGAAGAGCCTGTCGAGGTCGAAGCCGCGGTCGGTGGGAAACTCCCCGATGCCGTCCCGCCCTTCGGCGACGAGCCGCCACAGGTCCTCCGGTGTCCGCACACCGCCGGGGAAGCGGCAGGCCATACCGGCGATCGCGATGGGCTCGCGGTTGCGCGACTCGAGTTCGTCCACCCGCTGGCGGGCACGCTTGAGGTCGACGGTGACCCGCCTCAGGTACTCGACGACTTTGTCCTGCTGGTCTTCGGGCACTTGTCCGTCCTCGTCACGCGGGGTGGGAATGCTGCGGCTCCTCACGAGAGGGTGAGTTCGTCATCGATGATGTCGAGCAACTCGTCAAGAGAGGCCGACCTGATGTCCTCTTCGGACGCCTTGCCGGCCGGCACCGGTACTGACTGCCGCAGCTTCGCGGCCATCCGCTCCAGGCGGTCGGCGAGGTCCTGCGGATCGCATCCGTCCACACCGGACGACAGGAGCGCGGCCTCCAGCCGGTCCACCTCGTCGGCGATGGAGGCCGCCGGCGCCTCCTCGACCATGAGGTTGGCCAGCAGGAAGTCCGCGACTGCGTGCGGGGTCGGGTAGTCGAAGACGAGCGTCGTGGGCAGTCGTAGGCCGGAGAGCCCGTTGAGCCGGTTGCGCAGCTCGACAGAGGTGAGCGAGTCGAAGCCGAGCGCCCGGAACTCGATGTCCGAGCCGACCGCCTCGATCCCGCTGTGCCCGAGCACGGCTGCCGCCTCGCCGCGTACGACCTCGAGCGCGGTCCGGGTGCGTTCCGCCTTGCGCAGCCCTGACAGCCGCTGGGCGAGCGAGACAGTTGTCGCGGCGTGGCCGTTGGCGGCCGCCCGGCGGCCGGTCTTCACGAGCGCCCGGAGCAGCGACGGCACCTCGGGAAGCGCGCGGAGCGCGGACAGGTCGAGCGCCATCGGGACGACGTTTGCCTCGTCGAGGCCGAGCGCGGCGTCGAACATGGCCAAGCCCTCGTCGACGCTGAGCGGCGGCAGGCCGGCCCGCGCCATCCTTTCCATGTCGGCGTCGGTTAGGCCGCTGGTCATCCCGGTGCCCTGCGCCCAAGCACCCCACGCCAGCGATATGGCGGGAAGGCCGAGGGCCCGGCGGTGCGCGGCGAGGCCGTCGAGGAAGGAGTTGCCGGCGGCGTAGTTCGCCTGGCCGGCGCTCCCCATGACGCCGGCGGACGACGAGTAGAGGACGAAGGCGGCGAGGTCTGAGTCACGGGTCAGCTCGTGCAGATGCCATGCCGCATCCACCTTCGGCCGCAACACAGTGGACAGCCGCTCCGGCGTCAACGACTCAAGCAAGCCGTCATCCAGCAGGCCCGCCGTGTGCACGACCGCGGTCAACCGACGCCCATTCAAAACGACGGCTAGTGCATCCCGATCGGCCACATCACAGGCGACGACCTCGACATCCGCACCGAGCCCGATCAGCTCGGCCCGCAATCCGGCCGCATCTGGCGCGTCCAGACCGCGGCGGCTGGTCAGCAGCAGCTTCCGCACCCCACGCCGTACCACCAGATGCCGCGCCAGCTCACCACCCAGACCACCAGTCCCACCGGTGATGAGCACGACGCCGTCCGGATCCCAGGCACGAGGCATGGTCAGCACAATCTTGCCGACATGCTTGGCCATACTCATGAACCGGAACGCCTCACCAGCCCGCCGCACATCCCACGACGTCACCGGCAACGGCCGCAACACACCACGGCCAAACAGCTCCAGCAGCTCGGCGAGCATCGATCCGATCCGCACGGGACCGGCGTCGGCCAGGTCGAACGGGCTGTACACCAGACCGGGCAGGTCTTCGGCACGGCGGATGTCGGTCTTGCCCATCTCCAGGAACCGGCCGCCCGGTCCGAGCAGCCCCACCGACGCGTCCACGAACTCACCGGCCAGCGAGTTCAGCACCACATCGACCTTCGGGAAGCGGGTAGCGAACTTCAGCGAACGCGACGACGCGATGTGCTCGTCATCGAGCCCCAACGACCGCAACGCGTCCCACTTGCCCTCACTCGCCGTTGCGAAGACCTCCGCACCCAGGTGCTGCGCGAGCTGAATCGCCGCCATACCCACACCACCCGCACCGGCGTGGACAAGCAACCTCTCCCCTGGCTTCAACCCAGCCAGGTCCACGAGGCCGTAATACGCGGTCAGGAAGACAAGCGGTACGGAGGCAGCCGTCGTGTCCGTCCACTGTGGCGGTACGAAGCCGAGCTGCCGAGCGTCGGTGATCGCCAGCGGGCCGAAGCCGTCATCGACAAGGCCCATGACCCGGTCGCCAACCCGAAGGCCGGTCACCTCCGGGCCGGCCTCCACGACCGTGCCGGCCGCCTCGGCGCCGAAGACCCGCACGTCGCCGGGATACATGCCGAGCGCGGTGAGGACATCGCGGAAGTTCAGGCCGGCGGCGCCGACCGCCACGCGCACCTCGTGCGCGGCGAGTGGGCGGGCGGACTCCGGTGACGGTACGAGCGCAAGGGAGTCGAGGCTGCCGGCGCGTACGCTCTCCAGCCGCCACGGCCCGTCGACCGGCGGGACGAGCGCCTGCCCCGATGTAGCACGTACCAGGCGTCCGGCGTGGACGGTGCCATCGCGGACCACGGCCTGCGTCTCACCGGCGGCGAGCAGGCCGGAGACGAGGGCAGCCACCGATTCCAAGCCGCCGCCGTCGGTCACGTCGACAAGCAGCAGGCGGCCGGGCTGCTCCTCCTGCGCGGCGCGCACAAGTCCCCACACTGCCGCTGCGGCCGGGTCGGCACCGGTGGTCGCACCGCGGGTCACCACCGCGAGGCGCGCGTCGCCGTACCGATCGCCATCCAGCCACTCCTGAACCGTGCCGAGCGCGGCGGCGGTCAGCCGCCGCACGGACGTCGGAGACACGTCGAGGTCGCCGGCGACCGGGTACAGCACCACGTCCGGTACCGGATCGACGAGGTCGGCAGGGGAGCCGGTAAGCACCGCCCAGCGTGGCTCGGCGGCCGGCTCGACGGGCAGCGCGGTCCAGTCGAGCCGGTACAGCGAGTCGGCGCCGTCCGGTGCGCGGTGCAACTCCTCGGCGTGCATCACCCGAAGTGCCAGCCGGTCCACTGTGGCCACCGGGCCGCCGGCCGCGTCCGCGACGGCGAGCGCGAGCGCGTTCTGCCCGGCCGAGGTCAGCCGGACCCGCAGCGCGGCGGCGCCCGAGGCGTGGAGGGCGACGCCCTCCCAGGCGAACGGCAGCGCCCCGGCGGCCACTCCGAGGTCGACCACGCCGGCGGCGTGCAGGGCGGCGTCGAGAAGCGCGGGGTGCAGTCCGTACGCCCCGGCTTCCCCGGCCGTATCGGGCAGCTCGATCTCGGCGAAGACCTCGCCACTGCGCCGCCACACCGCGCGCAGCCCCTGGAACGCGGGACCGTAGTGGGAGCCGGACTCGGCGAAGGTCTCGTAGCAACCGGTGATGTCCACCGCCTCGGCCCCGGCGGGCGGCCAGGAGGCGGCGTCGAATGTGGACTGTGTCGCGCCGGAGCCGAGCGTGCCGGAGGCGTGCTGGGTCCAGGCGGCGCCCGGCGCGTCGGCCGGACGGGAGTGTATGCCGACCGGGCGCCGGCCGTGCTCCTCGGCGCCGACCCGCACCTGCACAAGTACCGCGCCCTGGTCGGGCAGTACCAGCGGCGCCGCGAGCGTCAGTTCCTCCACCCGGTCGCAGCCGGCCTCGTCGGCCGCGCGGACCGCGAGGTCGAGCAGAGCGGTACCGGGCACGAGCACCGAGCCGAGCACGGCGTGGTCGCGCAGCCACGGGTGTGCCTGCGCGGAGAGACGTCCGGTGAGCACGATCCCTTCGCCGCCGGCGAGGTCCACCGCGCCGCCGAGCAGCGGGTGGCCGGCGGGGGCCAGGCCGAGTGCGGCCGCGTCGACCGGGCCGGCCGAGGCCTCCGGCCAGAACCGCTCATGCAGGAACGCGTGCGTCGGCACGTCGACCCGCCGCGCGCCGGTGCCCGCGTAGAGGGCGGGCCAGTCGACCGGTACCCCGGTCACGTGCAGCTTGGCGAGGGCGGTGACGGCGCTGGCCTCTTCAGGTCGGTCGCGGCGCAGGACCGGTACGACGGTGGCGTCGTCGGGCAGCGACTCGGCGGCCATCCCGGCGAGCACGCCGTCCGGGCCGAGCTCCAGATAGGTGGTGACGCCGGCGCCGCGCAGCGCGCTGATCCCGTCGGCGAAACGGACCGCTTCGCGCACGTGGCGCACCCAATATTCAGGGAACGTCACGTCGCCGCTCGCCACGAACGGGATGCGGGGCGGGACGAAGGACAGTTCGCGTACAACCGCACGAAAGTCGTCCAGCATCGGGTCCATCAGCGGCGAGTGGAACGCGTGCGACACCCGGAGCCGGGAGGTCTTGGCGAAGCCGGCGGCGATCGCGAGGACGGCGCCTTCCTCACCGGCGACGACGACCGACGAAGGGCCGTTCACCGCCGCGATCGACACGCTTTCGGTGAGCAGGGGCAGCACCTCGTCCTCGGTGGCTTGCACGGCCACCATCGCGCCGCCGGCCGGCAGCGCGTGCATCAGCGCGGCCCGAGCCGTGACGAGCCGGGCGGCGTCCACGAGCGAGAGGACGCCGGACACGTGTGCGGCGGCGACCTCGCCGATCGAGTGGCCGGCGACGTGGCCGGGCCGGATGCCGAGCGACTCCACCAGCCGGAAGAGGGCTACTTCGACGGCGAAGATGGCCGGCTGCGCCCAGCCTGTCCGGTTGAGCAGGTCGGGGTCGTCGCCCCACATCACGTCCCGCAGGCCGGGGTCCAGGTGGTCCAACGCCTCGTCCAGCGCCCGCGCGAAGACCGGGAACCGGCCGTACAGTTCGCGCCCCATCCCGAGTCGCTGCGAGCCCTGGCCGGTGAAGAGGACCGCGAGGCCGCCGGGGCGCACGGTGCCTCGGGCCACCTCGGCGAGCCCTTCGGGACCGGCCAGCAGTACCGCGCGGTGCGCGAAGCTTGAGCGGCCGGTCAGCGAGAGGCCTACGTCCACCGCCGCGGAATCCGTCGTGGCGGCGAACGACCGGAGACGTTCCAGCTGCGCGTCCAGCCCGGACGGTGTCTTGGCGGAGACCGGCCAGGCGGCGACGGCCGGCTTAACGGTGGCTGGTTCGACCGCCTCGGCCCGCTGCGGCGCCTGCTCGATGATGACGTGGGCGTTGGTACCGCTGACGCCGAACGAGGAGACGCCCGCCCGGCGGAGCCGCCCGCTCTCCGGCCACGCCGTCGGCTCGGTGATGAGCCGGACGTCGCCCGTGCTCCAGTCCACATGCGACGACGGACGTTCGGCGTAGAGGGTCTTCGGTGCGACCCCGTGCCGCATCGCCATGATCATCTTGATCACACCGGCGGCACCGGCCGCGGCCTGAGTGTGGCCGACGTTCGACTTGACCGAGCCGAGCAGCAGCGGCCGCTCCCGGTCCCGCCCGTACGTGGCGAGGATCGCCTGCGCCTCTATCGGGTCGCCGAGTGAAGTACCGGTACCGTGCGCCTCCACCACATCGACGTCCGTTGTGGACAGCCCACCGCTGGCCAGGGCCTGAAGGATGACCCGTTGCTGGGCGAGGCCATTTGGCGCGGTGAGACCGTTGGAGGCGCCGTCCTGGTTGATGGCCGAGCCGCGGAGCACCGCCAGGATCCGGTGCCCGCTGCGGAGTGCGTCGGACTCGCGCTCCAGCACGAGCATGCCGATCCCCTCGGACCAGCCAACACCGTTGGCATCGTCGGAGAACGCCTTGCACCGGCCGTCCGCCGACAGGCCACGCTGCCGGGAAAAGTCGATGAACGTCTCCGGTGTGGACATCACGGTGACCCCGCCGGCCAGCGCCATGTCGCACTCGCCCGCGCGGAGCGCCTGCACGGCGAGGTGCATGGCGACGAGCGACGACGAGCAGGCGGTGTCGACGGTGACCGCCGGGCCTTCGAAGCCGAACGTGTACGACACCCGGCCGGACGCCACGCTCGCCGCGCTGCCGTTGCCGAGGAACCCTTCGAGATCCTTGCTGCCGAGGAGCCGGTAGTCGTTGTACATGACACCGGCGAACACCCCGGTCTGGCTGCCACGCAGGGCCACCGGATCGATCCCGGCGCGCTCCATCGCCTCCCACGAGACCTCCAGCAGCAGCCGCTGCTGCGAGTCTGTCGCGGTCGCCTCGCGTGGGCTCATGCCGAAGAATCCGGGGTCGAAGCTGGCCGCGTCGTGCAGGAAGCCGCCCTCCCGGGTGTACGAGGTGCCGGCATGGTCGGGGTTCGGGTCGTAGAGCGTGTCCAGGTCCCAGCCCCGATCGGTGGGGAACTCGGTGATCGCGTCGATCCCGTCGCTCACCAGCCGCCACAGGTCCTCCGGCGAGGTGACTCCGCCGGGGAAGCGGCATGCCATCCCGACCACGACGACCGGGTCGTTGGCCGCGCTCGCCCGCACCTTCGCCGGTACGCGCACGGCGGCGTCCACACCGGACAGCTCGCCGAGGAGGTACGCGGCGAGTGCCTGCACGGTCGGGTAGTCGAAGACCAGCGTGGCCGGCAGCCGCAGCCCGGTGGTCGCGTGCAGGCGGTTGCGCAGCTCGACCGAGGTCAGGGAGTCGAAGCCGAGGTCGTTGAAGGTGCGGTCCGGCTCCACCGCCGCCGCGTCCGCGTGGCCGAGCACCTGGGCGACCTGCCCGCGCAGGAGGTCGACGAGTACGTCCGCCCGCTCCGCCTCGTCCACGAGGGACAGTTGCCGCGCCAGTCCCTGCGCCTCCCGGCTGGTGGCTCGGCGCGCCGGTTGGCGGACCAGCCCACGCAGTACGGCCGGCACCTCCCCCGTTCCCCGGATGGCGGCGAGGTCGAGCCGCGCGGGCATCACTACGGGTTCGCCGGTGGCCAGCGCGGCGTCGAAGAGCGCGAGGCCCTGCGCGACCGGGATCGGCGGCAGGCCGGCACGAGCCATCCGCTCCACGTCCGCCGCACCGAGCCCGGCCATCATGCCGACCTCGGCGTCCCACGGCCCCAGGCCAGCGACGCGGCCGGGAGACCCAGCCTGCGCCGGTGTGCGGCGAGCCCGTCGAGGAACGCGTTGCCCGCCGCGTAGTTGCCCTGCCCGGCGCCGCCGAACGTGCCGGCGAGCGAGGAAAAGACCACGAACGCCGACAGGTCGCGATCGCGGGTCAGCTCGTGCAGGTGCCAGGCGGCGTCTACCTTCGGCCGGAGCACGGCGGCGAGCCGCTCTGGGGTGAGAGAGGCGATCACACCGTCGTCCAGCACGCCGGCGGTGTGCACGACCGCACCGACTGAGTGCTGGCTCAGCAGGGCGGCAAGCGCGTCACGGTCGGTCACGTCGCACGCCTCGACCTCGGCGCGCGCGCCCAGCCCGGCAAGCTCGGTGACGAGTTCGGCCGCGCCGTTCGCGTCCGGGCCGCGCCGGCTCGCGAGCACGAGGTCCCGTACACCGTGGGCGGTCACCAGATGGCGGGCGATGGCGGCGCCGAGCCCGCCGGTGCCGCCAGTCACGAGCACCGGGCCGCGCCACTCGACCGGGTCATCGGTCGCGCGGATCCGGGCCAGTCGGGGTGCGAGTACCTCGCCGGCGACGATCCGGACCTCCGGCTCTCCGGTCGCGAGTGCGGCGAGAAGCGTTGCGCCCTCGGCGGGCTCAGCGAGGTCAACGAGGCCGAACGCGCCGGGGTTTTCCGCCTGGGCGGCCCGCACCAGGCCCCACGCGGCGGCCGCGGCGACGTCGGTGCCATCGGTCGCGCCCCGCCCCACGAATACCAGCCGCGCGCCGGCTGGCCGTTCGTCGGCAAGCCACGCCTGGAGCAGGCCGAGCACTCGGGCCGTCTCGTCGTGCGCGGCCGCTGGACGGTAGGTGGTGAGGTCGCCGGCGAGTGGCGCGAGCACCACGTCAGCGGGCAGGGCGTCGCCCAGGTCCGAAGCGACCCGCGCGTTTACGCCGTCGAGGCTCCCGAGTATCACGACGTCCTCGGGTATCGGCTCGGTGCGTGGTACCGGCGTCCACTCCACACGCCACAGGTGGTCCTCGGCCGCGCCCGCCGCAAGGCCGGCAGGCGCGGGACGCTGTACGAGCGAGTCGGCCGACAGCACCGGCTGTCCACTCAGGTCAGTCGTGACAAGCCGTAGTGAGTCCGGGCCGGTACGGGCCAGGCGGACTCGCAGCGCCGTGGCGCCGGCCGCGTGCAGCGTCACGTTGGTCCAGGAGAACGGGAGCGTAGCGGCCGTCTCCGCCTCGCCGGCGAGGGCGTACGCGTGGAGCGCACCGTCGAGCAGCGCCGGGTGCACCTCGAAGGCATCGGCACGGTCCGCGTCGGGCAGCCGGATCTCGGCGTACACGTCGTCGCCGTGCCGCCACGCGGCGGTCAGGCAGCGGAACGCGGGCCCGTACTCGTATCCGGCCTCCGCCAGGCGGTCGTAGCCGCCGTCCAGGTCGACCGGAACCGCGTCGCCCGGCGGGTCGCAGAGGTCCGGGGCGAGCGGCGGCGAGCCGGTGGCGAGGGCACCGCTGGCGTGGCGGATCCACTCGCCGTCACCGGGCCGTCGCGAGTGGATAGTCACGCCGCGGGTGCCAGTGGTGTCCGGTCCGTCCACCACCACCTGTAGCGAAACGTCCACGCTCTCCGCCAGGACGAGTGGTGCTTCAAGCACCAGCTCGGCAACGCGTGCGCAGCCGACCTCCTCGCCGGCTCGGATCGCCAGCTCGAGGAATGCCGTGCCGGGTACCAGCGTGGCGCCGAGGATGCGGTGGTCGGCTAGCCACGGCTGGCCGAGACGGGAGACGGTACCGGTGAACACGACGCCACCCGCACCGGCCACGTCTACCGCGCCACTGAGGATCGGGTGGGCCAGCGCGGAAGGGCCAGCGCCGGGTGGGGTGCGGAGCCAGTACGCCGTGCGCCGGAAGGGATACGTGGGCAGGTCCACCCGGCGGGCGCCACGACCGGCGAAGTATGCCGTCCAGTCCGGCCCGGAGCCGCGGACATGCAGGGCGGCGAGCGCATCGGTCAGCGCCTCGGCCTCGTCCTGTCCGGCACGCAGGGCCGGCAGTGCCAAGCCGTCCGGCAGCCCTTCGGCCACCATCGCGGAAAGCACGGCGTCCGCGCCGAGCTCCAGCACCGAGGTGACGCCGTCCTTGCCTAGGGCATTCACCGCGTCGGCGAAGCGCACCGACTCCCGGGCCTGGCGCACCCAGTACTCCGGCGTGCCCAGCTCCGCGGCCGAGACCCGCGCGCCGGTCACCGTCGAGACGAGCGGCAGGCGGGGCGTGCGGTACGACAGCACGTCCGCGACCCATCGCAGCCCGTCCAGCGCCGGCTCCATCAGCGGCGAGTGGAACGCGTGCGAAACCTTGAGCCGGGTGGTCTTCTTGAACCGGGATGCCACCGCCAGTACGGCCGCCTCCGCACCGGAGAGCACGACCGAGCCGGGTGCGTTGGCAGCCGCGAGCGACACGTCTCCGGTCAGCAGCGGCAGGATCTGGGCTTCGGTTGCCTGTACCGCCACCATCGCCCCACCCGCCGGCAGCTCCTGCATCAGCCGGCCCCGGTGCGCGGCGAACGCGGCCGCGTCCGCGAGCGACCACAGCCCAGCGACGTGGGCGGCGGCCACCTCGCCGATGGAGTGGCCGGTCACCACGTCGGGCCGGAGCCCCCAGGACTCCAACAGCCGGAAGAGCGCGACCTGGAAGGCGAACAGGGCGGGCTGGGTGTACGCGGTCTGCTCCAGCAGCGCCGCCTCGGGTGACCCGGGCTCGGCGAAGACCACGGAGCTGAGCGGCCGGTCAAGGTGGAGGTCGACCTCGGCGCAAGCGGCGTCGAACGCCTTGGCGAAGGCCGGGTAGCGCGCATAGAGGCCGCGTCCCATGCCGGCCCGCTGGGCGCCCTGCCCAGGGAAGACGAACGCGAGCCCGCCGTGCTGTACCGTCCCGGTCACCAGGCCGGGCCCCGAGCCGCCAGCGACCAACCTGTCGAGCCCGTCGGCGATGGCGGTCGCGCCCCGAGGACCACCGCCCTGTGTTCCAGCGCGGCCCTGCCGGTAGCCGCCGAGTAGGCCACGTCGAGAGCGTCCACACCGGACGTGAGCACAGGACGCAGCCGCTCGGCCTGGGCGCGGAGCGCGTCAGGCGTACGGGCGGAGAGGACCAGCGGCGCCGGACCCGAGGCATGCTCGGCCGGCGGCTCCTCGGCTGGCGGCGGCTCCTCGAGGATCGCGTGCGCGTTGGTCCCGCTGAAGCCGAACGATGAGACCGCACAGCGCCTCGGTTCGGCGGCTGGCGGCCACTCCCGCGCGTCGTGCAGTAGCTGTACCCCACTGGCGGACCAGTCCACGTGCGGGTTGGGCGGGTCGGCGTGCAGTGTGCGAGGCAGCGCGCCGTACCGCATCGCCTGGACCATCTTGATGACGCCGATGGCCCCGGCGGCGGCCTGGGTGTGCCCGACGTTGGATTTCACCGAGCCGAGCCACAGCGCGGCACCGTCCCGCCGCTCCGCCCCGTACGTGGCCTGAAGTGCGCCGACCTCGATCGGGTCGCCGAGCGTGGTGCCGGTACCGTGCGCCTCCACAGCGTCCACATCGGAGGCCTGTAAACCAGCGTCGGCAAGGGCCTCCCGGATGACCCGTTGCTGGGCCACCCCGCTCGGCGCGGTCAGTCCGGCACTCGCACCGTCCTGGTTGGTCGCCGTGCCACGGACCACCGCGAGCACCCGGTGCCCGCGCGCCCGCGCGTCGGAGAGGCGCTCGACGAGCAGCAGCGCGACGCCCTCGCTCCAGCCGGTACCGTCCGCGGCCGCGCCGAACGCCTTGCACCGCCCGTCGGCCGCGAGCCCACGCTGCCGGCTGAACGCCATGAAGGAGCCCGGGGTGGCCATGACCGCGACGCCGCCAGCGATGGCGAGGTCGCATTCGCCCCGCCGCAGCGACTGCACGGCCAGGTGCAGGGCGACGAGGGAGCCGGAGCAGGCGGTGTCGACCGTGATGGCAGGCCCGTGCAGGCCCAGCTCGTACGCGATCCGTCCGGAAAGGATGCTGCCCGCTGTACCGGTGATGAGGTGGGCTTCCGCGCCGTCCCGCGCGTGCTCCAGCCCGGGGCCGTACTCTTGGTTTTCGGCGCCAACGAAGACGCCGGTGGTCGAGCCGCGGACCGATAGCGGGTCGATGCCCGCGCGCTCCAGGACCTCCCACGCGGTCTCCAGCAGCTGCCGCTGCTGCGGGTCCATCGCGAGCGCCTCGCGCGGCGAGATGCCGAAGAAGCCTGCGTCGAACGCGGTCGCGCTGTCGAGGAAGCCGCCGTGCCGCACGTACGTGTGGCCGGCCCGGTCCGGGTCAGGGTCGTAGGCGGCGTCGACGTCCCAGCCGCGGTCGGTCGGGAATGGGCCGATGGCGTCGCCGCCGCCGCGCACAAACCGCCACAGGTCCTCGGGGGAGGCGATGCCGCCGGGCAGCCGGCAGGCCATGCCGACGATGACGACCGGGTCGTCGCCCTCCGCACGGGCGCGGGTGGCCACGCGTGCCGGGGCAGTGTCGGTACCGCCCAGGAGTAGCGCGGCGAGGTGCTCGGCGAGGCGCTGCGGCGTGGGGTGGTCGTAGCCGAGCGACACCGCGAGCGTGAGGCCGGTGTGCGTCTGGAGCCGGCGGTGCAGCTCCACCGCGGCAAGCGAGGCGAAGCCGAGGTCGGCCAGGCTCCGCCGGGGGTCATCCAGTTCGGACGGTGCGATCTGTAGTGCCGCGGCGGCCTGCGAGCGGACAAGCTCGAGAAGGCGGCGCAGGGCGTCCGTGCGCGTTCCGGCCGCCAGCTCCACGCGCAGGGCGTGCGGGTCGACGGACGCGTCGGCCTCCGCACCGGCACCGGTGGGGTACGACGCTTCGGCTTCACCCGTCATAACGCTATCCACCCCAACCATTGCCGGCCTGAGCTTCGGATGGACTGTATGAGCGGCCGGGCTGTGATTTCCCCTAGAGGGCCGGCCTCCCAATGGGGTGGCCAGCAACTTCTGGGGATTTCCGGGCATCGCCCACCGCACGATCAGTCGGGTGGACCGATCAGCCGCGAGGGAGCGCCCGTGAGGCTGGCATGCTGGCAGGCCGTCGTGCGCCGCGAGGACGGCGAGCGGCGCTTGGAGCGGCTGACCGAGGTCGCCGCGCGGGCCCGCCGCGCCGGCGCGGACCTGCTGGTCACGCCCGAGCTCTCGTTGACCGGCTACCATGCCACGCCGGCCGAGGTCGCGCGGACGACGGAAGGTGCGGCCGCACTCGCCGAGCGGGCCGCCGCTATCGCCGCCGGCGCGGGGGTCGCGCTGCTGTACGGGTTCCCGGAGCGGTCCGGCGCCATGACGTACAACACTGTCCGGCTGGTGGATGCGCGGGGCGAGACCGTGGCCACGTACCGGAAGGGGCATCTCTTCGGCCCCGGCGAGCGCGCCGCCTTCGCGGCGGGTGACCACGCCGTGGTCCAAGCCGACCTCGGCGGCCTCAGGGTCGGGCTAATGGTCTGCTACGACGTCGAGTTCCCCGAGTTGGTACGGGCGCACGCGCTGCGCGGGACCGACCTTCTCCTTGTGCCGTCCGCGCTGGCGCGGCCATGGGAGTTCGTCGCGGAGACGCTCGTACCCGCGCGGGCGTTCGAAAGCCAGCTCTACATCGCGTACGTCAACTGGGTCGGCTCGGACGGCCTCGACGCGTACTGCGGGCTGACCCGGGTCGCCGGCCCGGACGGTCGGGTGCGAACGGCCCCGGCGATCGGCCCCGACCTGCTGCTCGCGGACGTGCGGCGGGAAGTCCTCGACGAGGCACGGGAGGCCACGCCGTACCTGGCCGACCGGCGCCCGGAGCTGTACTCGGACCTGACCGCAGAGGCGCCCCATGTTCGTTCCTGACTTCCCGTTCGCGTACGACGACTGGCTGCGACACCCGGCCGGCCTCGGCCACCTGCCCGAGCACCTGCACGGCACGCCCGTCGCGGTGGTTGGTGGCGGCGTATCCGGCATCGTGGCCGCCTACGAGCTGATGCGGCTCGGGCTCCGCCCGGTGCTGTACGAAGCCGGCGAACTCGGCGGCCGCATGCGCTCGGTGCCGTTTCCGGAGGATCCGGAGTACGTCGCGGAACTCGGCGCGATGCGCTTTCCGCCGGCCGCCACCGCGCTCTTCCACTACATCGACGAGCTGGGACTGCCGACCATCCCGTTTCCCAACCCGCTCGCGCCCAGCACGCCAAGCACCGTGGTGAACCTGGAGGGCGTGGTGCATCGCGCCCGAACCCTGGAGGACCTGCCGACGGTCTACCAGGAGGTCGCCGACGCTTGGGAGAAGACGCTGCGCGACCAGGCGGAGCTGGCGGCGATGGAAGACGCGATCCGCGGCCGCGACGTCGGCTGGGTGAAGACAATCTGGAACCGACTCGTCACTCAGTTCGACGACCAGTCGTTCTACGGCTTCCTGGCGAGTTCGTCGACGTTCAGCTCGTTTCGCCACCGCGAGATATTCGGTCAAGTTGGGTTCGGCACCGGCGGCTGGGACACCGACTTCCCGAACTCGATCCTCGAGATCCTCCGGGTCGTCTACACCCAGGCGGACATCGACCACGTCAGCATCGTGGGTGGCGCGCAGCAATTGCCACTCGGCCTCTGGCGACACAGTCCGCCCATGATGGCGCACTGGCCGGCGGGGACGACGCTGGAGAGCCTGCACGACGGCGGGGCCGGCCCTGGCGTGATGCGGATCCGGCGCTCCCGCGAACTCATCACCGTGCAGGACAGTGGCGGGCGCATCCGCGCGTTTCCCGCCGTCATTTTCACCCCGCACGTGTGGTCCCTGCTCGTACATGTGGACTGTGCCGACGAGCTACTCAGTACGGACCTGTGGACCGCGGTCGAGCGCACCCATTACATGAGTTCCTCCAAGGTATTCGTGCTTGCCGACCGTCCATTCTGGCGTGACCTCGACCCGCGCACCGGTCACGAGGTGATGGGCATGACGCTCACCGACCGCTTCCCGCGCGGCGTCTACCTCTTCGACAGCGGTCCGGACAAGCCGGGCGTGATGTGCCTGTCGTACACCTGGAATGACGACTCACTGAAGTTCCTGACGCTCGATGACGAGCAGCGGCTGGCTGTCCTTCTGCGACGGTTGGGACGGATCTACCCCGGAGTCGACATCGCCCGGCACGTGATCAGCAAGCCGATCACCGTCTCCTGGGAGCGGGAACGGCACTTCATGGGCGCGTTCAAGGCGAACCTGCCCGGCCACTACCGGTACCAGCGGCGACTGTTCACCCAATTCATGCAGGACGGGCGGCCGGCACCACAGCGTGGCTTCTTCCTCTGCGGCGACGACGTGTCGTGGACGGCCGGCTTTGCCGAGGGCGCGGTCACCACGGCGCTCAACGCGGTCTGGGGTGTGCTCAACCACCTGGGCGGCCGCACCGATCCGCGCAACCCCGGACCTGGCGACCTCTTCCACGAGCTGGCTCCGGTCGACCTGCCACTGTGAGGGGCGTGCGTCCGTTACGAACGATTGGCGTCCCAACGGACAAGCGTCGCGCCGGTCGACATTCCGCCACCGAAGGCGGCCATCAGCACCAGGTCCCCGTCGGCGAAGGCGCCGTGGCGGTGGGCGGTGTCGAGCGTCAGCGGGATCGAGCCGGCGCCGGTGTTGGCGTGCTCGGCCACGGTCAGGTGGGTACGCGCGCTGGTGAGCTTCAGCCTCGGCAGCAGCTCGCCGAGCATCACGCCGTTCGCCTGGTGCGGCACGAAGTGGTCGACTGCCTCAGGCGGGAGACCGTGCTCCCCCAGCAGCCGGCGTAGCGTCTCCGGCACCTCGGCGAAGACAAACTCGCGGACCGCCCGGCCGTCCATCTTGAAGTAGTGCAGCCCGTCGGCGAGCGTCTTCTCCGAAGCTGGGATGCGGCTGCCCCCGCCTCCACCCGGATCATCCGGTGGTGCGCGCCCTGCGTGGCCAGGTGCGAGCCGACCACGCCTCGGCCGGGCCGCACCGGGCCCAGGACGACCGCGCCAGCGCCGTCACCGAAGAGCACGGCGGTGCGCCGATCGGTCGGGTCGATGAGCCGGGAGTACACGTCGGCGCCGATGACGAGGGCGTAGCCCGCGCCCGAGCCGGCCGACAGCAGGCGGGTAGCCGTTTCCAGGGCGAAGACGAAACCGGTGCAGACCGCGTTGAGGTCGAAGGCGGCGGCCCGCTCGGCGCCGATGCGGTGCTGCACCAGGCATGCGGTGGCCGGCTGTGGGTGGTCCGGTGTGGACGTCGCCACGACGATCCAGCGCAGCCGCCGGGCCGGCACACCCGCGTCCGCCAGTGCCGCCTCGGCCGCTTTCACCGCGAGGTCCGATGTGGCTTCGTAGTCTGCGGCGTACCGGCGGGAGCGGATCCCGGTCTTGCGGACGATCCACTCGTCGGTGACGCCCGCCCGCTCGGCGACGGTCCCGTTGGGCACGACATCGTCGGGCAGGAACGAGCCCGTGCCGACGATCCCGAAGCCGTTCATCATGTCGGTCCGGCGCGGAAGCCGCTGCCGGTCTTGCGGCCCAGGTGCCCGGCGGCGACGAGCCGCTCCAACGAGGCGGCCGGCGCGAGATCCGGGTCACCGTACTCCTCGTGCAGCCGGCGCTGGATGGCCAGTGAAACGTCGAGACCGACCGCGTCAAGGAGCGCGAACGGCCCCATCGGGTACCCGTACTCCTCCTCTACCGCGGCGTCGAGCTCGGCCACGTCCACCTCGCCGCGGTCGAGCATCTTCACCGCCTCGTTGAGGTATGGGAAGAGCAGGTAGTTGACGATGAAGCCCGCGGTGTCGGCGCAGGGCACACCTGTCCTGCCGAGCCGCGCGCAGAGCGCCTCCGCGGCCGCCAGCACGTCGCCGCTGGTCCACTGTGTCCGTACCACCTCGACGAGCCGCATGACCGGAGCCGGGTTGAAGAAGTGCAGTCCGAGCACGTCGGCCGGGCGGCCGGAGGCTTCCGCGCAGGCGACGACGGAGAGGCTGGACGTGGTGGTGGCGAGCACCGCGCCGGGGCGGCCCACCCGGCCCAGCGTGGCGAAGGCGACCCGCTTGGCGGGCAGGTCCTCGACGATCGCCTCGACGACGAGGTCGCAAGTGGAAAGTGCGGCGACATCGTCGGCCACCGCGAGCCGGCCGAGCGCCTCGGCCCGGCCCTGCTCGGTGTTCTTGCCCCGCGCCACGGCCTTCGCCAGTGAGCCACCGATCGCCTCCGCGGCGGCGATCGCCTTGGCGGCGCTGCGCGCCACAAGCGTGGTGGGGATGCCGGCGGCGGCGCTCACCTCGGCGATGCCGCGGGCCATCGTGCCCGAGCCGAGCACGCCCACCCGCTCGATCGGGCGGGCCTCGGCCGGGCCGACGCCGGTGCGCGGTGCGGATGATGCTTCCGGGTAGTGGTCCCGCCCTTCGTCGGCGTGCTGGCGCAGCGCCTCCGCCGGATCGTGTGCCACGTGGCCGGTCCGCTCGTGCAGCGCGTCGAGCACCTTGACGGCCGTGCCAAGGCCGATGCGGTCGAGCGTCTCGAACGGGCCCGCGGGCAGGCGGCAGCCGAGCCGCATCGCGGTGTCGACGTCCGTCCGGTCGACGTGGCCCCGCTGGTCCAGGTGTGCCGCCCGGTTGAGGTATCCGTAGACGAGTTCCTCAGCGGCCGTCCGCGCGGCGTTTTCCACCGGTGCGAGTGTCATCGGCCAGTCCCGCGAAACCGGTTGATGGCCGGCAGATGCCGTGCTCGCATCTCCGGGTCCGTCACGCCCAGGCCTTCGCGCGGGGCGAGGCAGAGCACGCCGACCTTGCCGCTGTGCCGGTTGCGGTGTACCTGGTGTGCGGCCTCGCCGGCATCCTCCAATGGGGACACCGCGGAGAGCGTCGGGTGCACCATGCCCTTGGCGATGAGGCGGTTGGCCGCCCACGCCTCGCGGTAGTTGGCGAAGTGGCTGCCGACAATGCGCTTGAGTGCCATCCAGAGGTACCGGTTGTCGTACTCGTGGCGGTACCCCGTGGACGAGGCGCACGTGACGACGGTTCCGCCGCGCCGGGCCACGTACACGCTCGCACCGAACGTCTCCCGCCCGGGTGCTCCAGCACGATGTCGGGGTCTTCGCCGCCGGTCAGCTCCCGCAGCCGCGAGCCGAACCGCTTCCACTCGGCCGGATCGGGCGTCATTTCGTCGCGCCAGAAGCGGAAGTCCTCCTCGGCGCGGTTGATGACCAGCTCCGCCCCCATGGCCCGTACCTGCGCGGCCTTGCTCTCGCTGGAGACCACGCACACCGGGATCGCGCCACCGTTGAGCGCGATCTGGGTGGCGTACGAGCCGAGCCCACCTGCGGCACCCCAGACCAACACCACGTCGCCCTGCTTCATCGCGGCGCCGTTCTGCGACACGAGCTGCCGGTACGCCGTCGAATTGACCAGGCCCGAGGCGGCCGCCTCTTCCCAGGTCAGGTGCTCCGGCTTGGGCATCAGCTGGTTGCCCTTGACGAGGGCGATCTCGGCGAGGCCACCGTAGTTTGTCTCGTACCCCCAGATGCGCTGCTCGGGGTCGAGCATCGTGTCGTCGTGGCCGTCCGGCGCGGCGAGCTCCACCGACAGGCAATGCGCCACGATCCGGTCGCCCGGGCGCCAGCGGCGGACCTCCGCGCCGGTGCGCAGAACGATGCCGGACAGGTCGGAGCCGAGCACGTGGTACGGCCGGTCGTGCCGGGCCGCCCACGGGCCGACCCGCGCGTACCGCTCCAAAAAGCGGAACGTCGCCATCGGCTCGAAGATGGCGCTCCACACGGTGTTGTAGTTGATGGAGCTGGCCATCACCGCGATGAGCACTTCGCCGGGGCCGGGCTCCGGCGTCGGCACGTCGTAGATGTGCATCGACTTGCGCGGGTCTTTGTCGCGCGTGGCGAGGCCGTCGAACATGTCGACCTCGTCCTTGAGCACGACCGCGCCGCGGAAGCTCTCCGGCACCGGCAGCGCACCGAAGTCGGCCGCCGTCGCGTCGTCGGCGAGCGCGGCGTCGACGATCTGCTGCATCGAACCCCCTAGGAATGGGCCTGGGCGCCGGCGGCGGCGAGTGCGCCCGGCTTGGACACGGTCTTGTGCGTGACCGGCACCACGCGGAAGCTCGAAGTGGTGCAGTCCAGCCGGTGGAACATCAGGTCGGGGCCGGTCACGTACACGGTGCGCACACCATGCCCGTGCAGGGCGGCGACGGTCGCCGGCCAGTCGAGCGCGCAGTCGAACGTGTCCAGCAGCATCGTGCGCAGCTCCTCGGCCGTACGCACCAGCCGGCCATCCTGATCGGCGACGAGCGGCAGGGCCGGTTCGGCGAGCGGGTACCGGGAAAGCACCGTCTCGGCGCTACGACGCAGCGGCCCGAACCGGCGCGCGTGCACCGCCGGCCGCAGCGTCTGCATGGTGTAGCCCTCCAGGCGCCGTACCGTCTCGATCATCTCGTCGAGGAGACCGGCGCGGAGCGAGACGAGGTACGCGCCGCGGTCCAGCCGGCCGGAGACCTCCACCCACTCTCCACTGTCGACGTACGCGGCGATTGCCTCGGCGAACGGCTCGTCCGGCACCCGGACGAAGCACTGGGTCACAAGTTCCTCGGGCTCGGCGGCGAAGTACTCCTCCTCGCACCGGGCCAGCTCGACGGTGAGCCGGATCGCGGCGGCCGGGTCGAGCCCACCCGCGTACGCCGTGAGCGCCCGCTGCCCGAAGCACGGCCCGGCGGCCAGGTCGGGCCGCAGGTCGAGCTCTGCTTCCGCGCGGTCGGCGAGGGCGAGCGAGCAGACCAGAAACGCGACCTGGGAGAGCACCCCGAGGCCGTCCCGCTCGGCCCGGAAGCCGGCCAGCAACGACTCGCCGAGCACGTCGTCGGCCTGCGCCACCCGAGCCCGCGCGTACCGGTCCAGCACCAGGAAACGGCCCAGGTCGTCGAAGGTGGACGGTCCCATGCCCGGGAAGACGATGGCGGTACCCGCGCCGGGCTCGAGCGGGCTGCTCACGCCGACACCGCCAGCTCCTCCAGCCGCTTGCTGTCGGGCTTGCCGTTGCGGTTGACCGGGAAGCGGTCGATGACGAGCACGCGGTTGGGCATCTCGTACGCGGGCAGTGCCTCGGCGATCCGGTCCCGCCAGTACGCGGCGCCCCGGTGCTCCTCGTCCTCGACGAAGGCGACGAGCATGCTGCCCATCCGCTCGTCCGGCAGCGCGACGATCTTCGCCGAGACGCCGACGTCACCGATCTTCCGCTCGATGATGTCCGGGTGCAGCGTGTACCCCATACGGTGCACGGCCCGCTTGCGCCCGAGCACGTACAGGTTGGCACCCTCGTCCAGGAAGCCGAAGTCACCGCTGGGAAACCACTCACCGGTCACCGGGATAAGCGAGCCCTCGTCGTCG
The DNA here is from genome assembly GCF_011764545.1 of Phytohabitans flavus. Taxonomy (GTDB): domain Bacteria; phylum Actinomycetota; class Actinomycetes; order Mycobacteriales; family Micromonosporaceae; genus Phytohabitans; species Phytohabitans flavus. The sequence continues at coordinate 6,162,373 of NZ_AP022870.1, forward strand.
AGGTAGCCGGCCATGAGATCCGGCGTACGCACCATGATCTCGCCGATCTCGCCGGCCGCCACCGCGTTGCCGTCGTCGTCCAGGATGGACAAGTCCACCCCGTTGACCGCTCGTCCACACGCGACGGTGTTGTCGAGGTTGGCGAAGGCGACGTTGCCCATCTCGGTGCTGCCGTAGCTGTCGAGCAGCTTGTGGCCGAACTCCTTCTCGTACCGGGCGACGAGGCCGGCGTCCAGCGGCGCCGCTCCGACGCAGAGCATCCGCGCCCCGCGGAGCACCGCGCCGAGGGCGGGGCGACGGCCGACGATGTTCATCATGCTTCGGTACGTGACCGGTGTGGCGTCGAAGACCGTGGCGCCGCTCAGCTCGGCCAGGCGCAGCGCGTGGTCGAGTCGCCGGTACGGCGCGACGACGAGCGAGCACCGGGCGAGCCAGGCGATGAGCACCATCGAAAGCCCGTACTGGTGCGGGAACGGCAGCAGCGGCACGAGCACGTCGGTGCTCACGTGGCCCACCGCGTCGATGTTGCGCTCCAGGTTGCGCAGGAAGGAGTCGCCGCTCTTGACGACCACCTTGGGCGAGCCGGTCGATCCGGACGAGCACATCAGCAGGCCGTCGGGCAGTGTGCGCCACTTCTCGATGTCGAGGTAGTCGACGTACTCGATGTTTGCCGTGGCGGCGAGCTGGAGCTCGTAGATGGAGACGCAGGGCACCCGCGTCTCCGGCACCGCGTCGTCATCGACCACGCAGAGCATGACCCGGCTGATGTCGATGAGCCGCTCCGTCGTCTCGGGACGCTCGCGGTGGTCGACAAGCAGGATCGAAGCTCCCGCGTGCATCAGCGCGAGGAGAGCGGTCACGTACCCGACCGAGTTCTCCGCCTTCAGAAGCACCCGGTCCCCCAGGCCCACACCGCGCGCCTGGAGCTCCTCGGCCATCCGCACAGCGTCACGCTCGACATCAGCAAGGGTTCGGACACAGTCGGTACCACAGATCATCGCCATCGGGGAAACCTCTCGCTCGCGACGCGATAAGTCTGTCGATTGGCAACCAGGGAATCCCTCAGAACCCGAGGTCGCCGACACTAGGGCTTCTTCTCGACTTTCACGGCGGGCGAGACGCGGGCGCGCGGGATCCACCATCGTGAAGGAATGTCCAACACGGCGCAACTCGTCGACTTTCCGCTACGGCGGCCCGGGCAGCCGTACCCGCCGAATCAGTATGCCGATTTCCGGTCCCGCGAAGGGCTCGTCTGGTCGCACATGCCGACCGGCGCGAAGGTCTGGCTGGTCACCAAGTACGACGACGTGCGTGCGGTGCTGACCGACCCGAAAATCAGCTCCAGCCCCCGGCACGAGGGCTTCCCCAGCGTGGGCCGCACCGGCGGCGTGCCCAACCCGGACCAGGTGCCGGGCTGGTTCGTCGCCCTCGATCCGCCGGACCACGACAGGTTTCGCAAGGCACTGATCCCCGAGTTCACCGTCCGCCGCATTCGCGAGATGCGACCGTCCATCCAGGAGGTCGTCGACCACCGCATCGACGGGCTACTGGCCGCTGGCAACGAGGCGGACCTGGTACACGACTTCACCGCGGCTGTACCCTCGCTGGTCATCTCCGCGCTGCTCGGCGTGCCGCACGTGGACCGCGACTTCTTCGAGGCCCGGATCCGCCTGCTGGTCACGATGAGCTCCACGCACGACCAGCGCGACCAGGCCACGCGGGAGATCCTGCGCTACCTGTCCCGGCTGATCCTGGTCAAGCAGAAGCGTCCCGGCGACGACCTCATCAGCGTGATGCTCGCCTCCGAGGCGATGTCGCTTCAGGAGATCTCCGGCGCGGCCATGCTGCTTCTCATCGCCGGCCAGGAGACGACGGCCAACAACATGGCGCTCGGCATGATCACGCTGCTCCTGAATCCACAGTGGATCGGCGACGAGCGGGCCGTCGAGGAGCTGCTGCGGTACTACTCGGTCGCGGACATGGTCGCCCTGCGCGTGGCGGTCGAGGACGTGGAGATCGGCGGTCAGCTCATCAAGGCGGGCGAGGGCATCGTGCCGCTCGTCGCGGCCGCCAACCATGACTCGGCCATCTTCGAGCGGGCCGACGAGTTCGACCCCAGCCGCTCGGCGCGGCACCACGTCGCGTTTGGCTATGGCGTGCATCAGTGCCTGGGTCAGCATCTCGTGCGGGCCGAGCTGGACATCGCGTACAAGACGCTCTTCGAGCGGATCCCTAAGCTGGAGCTGGCGATCCCGGTGGAGGAGCTGCCGTTCAAGTACGACGGTGTGGTGTTCGGGCTCGAGTCGCTGCCCGTGCGCTGGTAGGAGGAGCGATGGTACGGGTGGTAGCCAACGCGCGCGGGTGCATCGGGGCCGGGCAGTGCGTCATCACGGCGCCGAACGTCTTCGACCAGGACGAGGACGGCATCGTCGTCGTGGTTGACGAGCAGCCCAGCGAGGCGGACCTGCCGGATGTGCGGGCGGCGCTCGACCTCTGCCCGTCACAGTCCCTCACGCTCACCAACTGATCCGAGTGCGAAGAGGCCCCGGGCTTCCCCGGGGCCTCTCTTCGTGTCACCGGGCGAGGCCGGCGATCCACTCCTCGATGACGCCCGCGGTGATGGCCGAGTGCTCGGCGGCGAGCGACAGGTGGTCCGCCTCGATGCTGCGTACGTCGTCGACCGGTACCCACGGCTCGGTGTACGGGATCTCCTCGCCGTCCGGGGTGATGGCTGAGCGGATCATCAGCTTCGGCGCGGTGGTCGGCGGTACCGAGATGTCCTTGAGCCGGACGAACCAGTGGGCCATCGCGGAGAGCCGGGCACTGTTGAGGTTGACCAGCGGCGAGTCGATGCCGGCGAGGTAGAACCGGCCGACGTTGTCGTAGTCGTCCTGGCTGAACGTCAGCGCCAGCGTGTCGAGCATGATGACCGCGTCCGGCTTGATGCCCCAGGTGTGCTCCAGCTCGCCGGCGGCGAAGTAGGCGAGCGTGCCACCGGTGGAGTGACCCACCACGATGAACGGGTCGCCGTCGCTGGCGTGCAGGATGCTCTCCGCGACCACTCGGGCCGCCGCCGCACCGGTCGCCGGAAGGCTTTCTCCCGGCGCGAAGCCGACGAGCGGCAGCGCGGAGACGTGCCGCTTGCCACGGAACTGGGCGGCGATCCGGGCGTACAGGTGCACGCCGCCGGTCGCGCCGGGCGCGCTGACACAAATGAGCCGGGGGTCGCGTGGCCCGTCGGCGAGCGTGACGGCGGTCGGCAGGTCCTCGAGCTCGGCTGTGGACTCGAAGCTCGGCCGGGTGGCCGCGACCGCGGTCAGCATCCGCATCGCCTCGACCTCTCTGCCGGCGTGGACGGCGGTGAAGAAGATGCGCTGGAGCGAGTCCACACCCCCGTCCGCTGCGGGAGCCGTACCGCCCGCGGCCCGGGCCCCGCCGGCGCTGAGGTCCGTCTGGCTGGCCAGCTCGGCGTGCAGCCACTTGGCGAGCTGTGCCGGCGTCTTGCTGTCGAGGATGACCGACGACGGCAGGCGCAGCCCGACGGCGTCGCTGAGCTGGTTGCGCAGCTCCACCGCGATAAGCGAGTCGAGGCCGAGCTCCAGGAAGTTGCGCTCGGGATCGATCCCGCTGGCGTCGCCGTGTCCCAATAGGACGGCCGCGTAGCCGGCCACGATCTCCTGTAGCAGCTGCTCCTGCTCGGCGGCGCCGAGGCCGCGGAGGCGGTCCCGGAGCGTGACCGCCGAGCGTCCGGCCGCGGCCGTCGCCCGCCGCGGGCCGGACACGACACCGCTGAGGATCTGCGGGATCTGGTTGTGCGTCCGGAAGTCGGCGGGGTTGAGTCGCATCGGCACCACGAACGCGTCGTCCACCGTGGTCGCCACGTCGAAGAGGGCCAGCCCTTGCTCGACGCTGAGCGGCGGCATGCCGGACCGGGCCATCCGCTCGACGGCGGCGTCGCCGAGGCGTCCGGTCATACCGACGTCCTGCGTCCACGCGCCCCACGCCAGCGATACGGCCGGCAGCCCGGCGGCGCGGCGATGTGCGGCCAGCGCGTCCAGGTACGTGTTGCCGGCCGCGTAGTTGCCCTGCCCAGGACTGCCCATCAGACCGGAGACCGAGGAGTAGAGGACGAAAGCGGCGAGATCTGACTCGCGGGTCAGCTCGTGCAGGTACCAGGCCGCGTCCACCTTCGGGCGGAGCACAGTGGACAGCCGCTCCTGGTCGAGCGAGGCCACGATCCCGTCGTCCAGCACGCCCGCGGTGTGCACGACGGCGGTGAGCCGTTGCCCCGCCAAGGCCTCCGCCAGCGCCGCGCGGTCGGAGACGTCGCAGGCCGCGACATCGACGGTGGCGCCGAGCCCGATCAGCTCGTCCCGCAACGTCAACGCGCCGGGCGCTTCCAGGCCGCGGCGGCTGAGCAGCAGGAGGCGCTTCGCGCCCCGCTTGGTAACCAGGTGCCGGGCGAGTTCGGCGCCGAGCCCGCCGGTACCGCCGGTGATGAGTACGGTGCCGTCCGGGTCCAAGGCACGCGGCAGGGTCAGCACGATCTTCCCGATGTGCTTGGCCAGGCTCATGAAGCGGAACGCCGCGCGGGCCCGTCGCACGTCCCAGCTCGTCACCGGCAGCGGCCGCAACGCGTCCCGGTCGAATAGGTCGAGCAGGTCCGCGAGCATCGACCGCATCCGATCCGGCCCGGCCTCGATGAGGTCGAACGCCCGGTACGTCACGTCCGGCAGGTCGTCCTGGCGGCGCACGTCGGTCTTACCCATCTCCAGGAAACGGCCGCCACTTTCCAGGAGGCTAAGCGACGCGTCGACGAACTCGCCGGCCAGCGCGTTCAACACCACGTCCATCTTGGGGAAGCGCGCGGCGAAGTCGAGCGTGCGCGACGAGGCGATGTGCGCGCCGTCAAGGCCGAGCGAGCGCAGCACGTCCCACTTGCCCTCACTCGCCGTCGCGAAGACCTCGGCGCCAAGGTGCTGGGCGACCTGGATCGCCGCCATGCCAACGCCGCCCGCGCCAGCGTGTACGAGGACCTTCTCCCCCGCCTTGAGGCCAGCCAGGTCGGTGAAGGCGTAGTACGCCGTCAGGAACACCAGCGGTACCGAGGCGGCGGTCTCGTCCGTCCAGCCGTCCGGCGTCTTGGCCAGGAAGCGCTCGTCGGTCACACCAAGCGGACCGAACCCCCCGAACAACATGCCCATCACCCGGTCACCCGGCCGCAGCCCAGACACCTCCGGACCCACCTCAGCCACCACACCAGCAGCCTCAGACCCAAACAAACCCGCCTCACCCGGGTACATCCCCAACGCATTCAACACATCACGGAAATTGACCCGGCCGCACCGATGCGCACGCGCACCTGCCGGCCCACGAGCGGTTCCGCGACGGCGGGGCACGGCACGAGGCCGAGCCCGTCGAGGCTGCCCCTCCGTCCACTGTCGAGTCGCCACGGCACTCCCGCGGGCGGCACGAGCGACGGTCCGGACGACGCCGGGGCGAGGCGGGGCACGCGCACGGCGCCGGCCCGGACGATCACCTGCTGCTCGCCCGCGTCGAGCATCCCGGGCAGGCCGGGCATCGCCGCGCGGGACTCGAGCGTCTCGTCGAGGTCGACGAGCAGGAAGCGCCCCGGGTTTTCCGCTTGCGCGGAGCGCACCAGCCCCCAGGCGGCCGCGGCGGCCAGGTCGTCCACCGACTCGCCGTCGCCCGCGACCGCGCCGCGGGTGATGAAGAGCATTCTCGGACCGGCCAGCCGGTCGTCCGAAAGCGCCTCCTGCAACAGGGCCAGGACCCGGGCCGCCGTCGTGTGCACGGCCGCGGGTCCGTCACCGCCGAGGACCGGGATCAGAAACACCTCTGGTACGACGCCTCGCTCTCCGATGGCGCCGGACAGTGTGTCGGCGTACGCGGCGATCGCCTCGCCGGCCCGGTACATCGTGGGCGCGAGGTCGATCTCGTCGGCCCCGATGACCGCCCACCGCGCGCCCGTGGCCGGGGCCGGCTCCGTTGGTGCTGGGATCCACTGAAGACGGAAGAGTGATTCCTGTTCGGACCGTCCAGCGGCGGCTGCGACCGCCTGCACCGCGGAGGGTGCGCGCAGGGCGAGCGAGTCGACAGCGACGACCGGCGCGCCCGCCACGTCGACAGCGGTCACGGAGACTGCGTCGGTGCCGGTCTGGGCGAGCCGCACGCGCAGCCGGGTGGCACCGCTGGCGTACAGGGATGCGCCACTCCACTCGAAGGGCAGCATGCCCTTGCCGGTGTCACCGAACACGATCGCGTGCAGCGCGGCGTCCAGTAGTGCTGGGTGGATGCCGAACGCGCCAGCGTCCTTGACCTGGTCCGGGAGCGCCACATCGGCGTACACCTCGCCGTCCCGCCGCCAAACGCCTTGAAGCCCTTGGAACACCGGCCCGTAGGCAAGTCCCCGCGTGGCGAGGCGCGGGTAGATGCCCTCGATGTCGGCCGGCTCGGCGCCCTCTGGCGGCCATACCGTGGTGTCGAAACCCGCGTCGAACGCGGTGGCGCCGCTGGCTAGTACACCGGTGGCGTGCTGGATCCACGGGTGCTCCGAGCCGTCAGCCGGTCGCGAGTGGACGGTCACCGGGCGGCCACCGGTCTCGTCCGGTGCGCCGACGCGTACCTGGAGGGTGACCGCGTCCCGTTCAGCCAGCACAAGCGGTACGACGAGAGTCAGCTCCTCGACCCTGTCGCAGCCGACCTGGTCGCCGGCGCGTATCGCGAGCTCCAGGAAGCCAGTACCCGGGAAGAGGACGCCGCCGCCGACCTCGTGGTCGGCCAGCCACGGGTGTGTCGCCAGCGAGAGGCGACCGGTCAGCACGACCTCGTCCGAGCCGGCGATCGTCACCATCGCGCCGAGCAGCGGGTGGCCGGCGGGCGCCAGCCCGAGCCCGCCCGCGTCGACCAGGCTCATGCCAAGGCCCGAGGGCCAGTACCGGTCCCGCTGGAACGGGTACGTGGGCAACTCGACCCGGCGCGCTCCGGCGAAGAGCGGCCGCCAGTCGACGACTGCGCCAGCGGTGTACAGCCTGGCGAGCGCCGTGAGGAAGGCCACCTCCTCGGGCCGGTCCTTGCGGAGGCTGGGGATCGCGTCGCCGATGAGGGCGGAGAGGACGCCGTCCGGGCCTACCTCCAGGATCGTCGCTTCTCCGATCGCGGCGATCGCGTCGGCGAAGCGTACGGTGTCCCGCACGTGCCTGACCCAGTACTCAGGGTCCGTCACGTCACCGGCGCCGGCGATCGGGATCCGCGGCTCGGCGAACGTCAGCGTACGGACCACCGCCCGGAAGTCGTCCAGCATCGGGTCCATCAGCGGCGAGTGGAACGCGTGCGACACCCGCAGCCGGGTGGTCTTCTCGAAGTGTTTGGCGACGGCGGCGACATCGTCCTCGTCGCCCGCGACCACGACGGCGTCGGGTCCGTTGACGGCGGCGATGGAGACCCGCTCGGTGAGCAGCGGTGCGACATCGGCCTCGGTGGCCCGGATGGCGACCATCGCCCCGCCGGCCGGCAGCCGCTGCATGAGGCTGGCCCGCGCGGTGACGAGCCGGCCGGCGTCTTCGAGGGAGAGGACCCCGGCGACGTGGGCGGCGGCAATCTCGCCGATCGAATGGCCGGCGAAGTGGTCGGGCTTGAGGCCGAACGACTCGACGAGCCGGTACAGGGCGACTTCGACGGCGAACAGGGCGGGCTGGGTCCAGCCGGTCTGGTTGAGTGCGTCGGCGTCGTCGCCCCACATCACGTCTTTGAGTCCGGGGTCGAGGTGTGCCAGGACCTCGTCCAGCGCGGCTGCGAAGGCCGGGAAGCGGTCGTACAGCTCACGCCCCATGCCCAGGCGCTGCGAGCCCTGGCCGGAAAAGACGACCGCGAGCGGGCCGCTCTTGGCCACACCGCGGGCGATCTCCGCGATGCCGTCGCCGTCCGCGAGCAGGACGGCGCGGTGGTCGAGTACTGAGCGACTGGTCAGGGAAAGGCCGATACCGGCGGCGGGGAGGTCGAGGGCGCGGAGCCGCTCGATCTGGGCGTCCAGCGCCGCCGCGGACCGGGCGGAGACGGGCCACGGGACAGTGACCTGGGGTGCGACCTCCGCGGGCTCTTCTTGGGAAGCGGGCTGTTCGATGATGACGTGGGCGTTGGTACCGCTGACGCCGAACGAGGAGACGCCGGCTCGGCGCGGCCGGTCGGCGGCCGGCCATCCGGTGTTTTCGGTCAGCAGCTCGACCGCGCCGGCCGACCAGTCCACATGCGACGACGGCCGTCCGACGTGGAGCGTCTTCGGCGCGACGCCGTGCCGCATGGCCTGGACCATCTTGATGACGCCCGCTACACCGGCGGCGGCCTGGGTGTGGCCGAGGTTCGACTTCACCGCCCCGAGCAGCAGCGGGCGCTCCCGCCCCTGCCCGTACGTGGCCAGCAGCGCCTGCGCCTCGATGGGATCGCCGAGCGTGGTACCGGTGCCGTGCGCCTCGACCACGTCGACGTCTGCCGGCGAGAGGCCGGCGCCGGCGAGGGCGGCCCGGATGACCCGCTGCTGCGCCGGGCCGTTGGGGGCGGTGAGGCCGTTGGAGGCGCCGTCCTGGTTGACCGCGGATCCGCGTACGACGGCGAGGACGGGGTGGCCGTTGCGCTGCGCGTCCGAAAGCCGCTCCAGCACGAGCATGCCGACGCCCTCGGACCAGCCGGTACCGTCCGCGTCGTCGGAGAACGCCTTGCACCGCCCGTCCGGAGCGAGCCCACCTTGACGGGAAAAGCCGGCGAAGCTCGCCGACGTCGTCATCACCGTGACGCCGCCGGCCAGCGCGAGCGTGCATTCGCCGCCGCGCAGCGCCTGGGCGGCCAGGTGCAGCGACACGAGCGAGGAGGAGCAGGCGGTGTCCACTGTGACCGCCGGTCCTTCGAGCCCGAACGTGTACGAGAGGCGTCCGGAGATGACGCTTGCCGCGAGGCCGGTACCGGCGTGGCCCTCGACGTCCTCCTGCGTGGCGTAGAGGACGTGGCCATAGTCTTGGCCGTTGGTGCCGACGAAGACGCCGGTGCGGCTGCTGCGCAGCGCGAGCGGGTCGATGCCGGTGCGCTCGATCGCCTCCCAGGTCGCCTCCAGCAGCAGCCGCTGCTGCGGGTCCATCGCGACCGCCTCACGGGGTGAAATGCCGAAGAACGCCGGATCGAAGTCGGCGGCGTCGTACAGGAATCCACCTTGGAGGGTCGCGCTGCGGCCGAGGCCGTCACCGACGAGCGTGTCGATATCCCAGCCCCGGTCGGCGGGGAAGCCGGAGATGCCGTCCCGCCCCTCGACCACCATGTCCCACAAGGCGTCCGGCGAGTCGACGCCGCCGGGGAAGCGGCAGCTCATGCCGACGATGGCGATCGGCTCCTGCCGGCCCGCCTCGACTTCTTCGAGCCGCTGCCGCGTCTGGTGGAGGTCCGCGGTGACCCACTTCAGGTATTCGACGAGCTTCTCTTCGTCCGGCATCTCCGCTGTACCTTCCTCCAGGGCTCGACCGCAGATCAGCGGTCCTTCGAGCGGCCAAGTTCTTTGTCGATGAAGGCGAAGACCTCGGCGGTGCTCGCCGCGTTGATTCGCTCCGTCACGCCGCCATCGGTGTCCTCGGCGGTGGGCGTGGTCCATTGCGCCAGCAGCTGTCGCAGTCGGGCGGCCACGCCGGCCCTCGTGATGTCGTCGGCCTCGCTGGCCGCGGCTACCGCCTCAAAGCGGTCGAGCTCGGCGAGAAGCGACGGGCCGGCTGGCGCGTCCCCGCCGGCGATCTCAGTGGCGAGGTGCTTGGCGACGGCGACCGGGGTCGGGTAGTCGAAGGTGAGCGTTGCCGGCAAGGTCAGGCCGCTGGCGGCGCTCAGCCGGTTGCGCAGCTCGACCGCGGTCAGCGAGTCGAAGCCCAGCTGCCGGAACTCCCGATCCGCCGCCACCCCGTCCGGCGAGCCGAACCCGAGCACGGTAGCGACTTCGATCCGGACCAGCTCGGTGAGCGCCTTCTGCCGCTCGTCCTCGCCGAGACCGGCCAATTGTCGGGCAAGTGCGTCGCGTCCGGCCCCGGAAGCGGCGGCCCGGCGCCCGGTGCGCACGAGCCCGCGCATAAGCGCCGGTACCTGCTCGACGCTCTGGGCCGGTCCTGACCCACCGGTCAGCCTGATAGCGACCACCGACGCGGCATCCGCCCCGATGGCGGCGTCGAAGAGCGCGAGACCCTCTTCAGTGGTCAATGGGGGCATGCCGGAGCGGGTCATCCGCTCGATGTCAGCGCGGCTCAACCCAGCGGTCATGCCCGAGTCCTGCGCCCACGGACCCCACGCGATCGACACCGCCGGCAACCCAAGCCCCCGCCTGTGGGTCGCTAGGGCGTCCAGGTACGCGTTCGCCGCCGCATAGTTCGCCTGACCCGGACTGCCCATCACACCGGAAACGCTCGCGTAGAGCACGAACCCAGCCAGCCCTGAGTCACGGGTCAGCTCATGCAGCAGCCACGCCGCATCCGCCTTCGGACGCAGCACAGTAGACAGCCGACCGGCGTCAAGCGAGGCGACCACACCGTCATCGAGTACACCGGCCGTATGCACGACCGCGGTGAGGTCATGACCGGCGATGGCCGCGGTGAGCGCGTCCCGGTCGGCGACGTCGGCGGCTTCGATCGCGACGTGCGCGCCGAGGGCAGCCAGCTCGTCACGCAGGTCGGCCGCGCCGGGCGCATCCAGGCCCCGGCGGCTGACCAGCAGGAGGCGTCGCATCCCCCGCGCGGTCACCAGGTGCCGGGCCAAGGCCGCACCGAGGCCGCCGGTGCCGCCCGTGATGAGGACCGTGCGGTCGGGGTCCCACTCGTGAACGCTCGGTTCGATGTCCAGCAGGGCGAGCCGGGCGACAAGCGTTTGGCCGTCGCGGATGACCACCTGGGTCTCGCCGGCCGCGATGAGGGCAGCGACGCTCGCCGGGTCTGGTTCGGAATCCGTGTCGACAAGCAGGAAACGGCCCGGGTGCTCGGCCTGTGCGGACCGCACCAAGCCCCACACCGCCGCGGCCGCCAGATTGTCGCCAGAGACCGCGCCCTGGGTGACAAAGGCGAGTCGGGACGCCCCGGCCAGCGCCTCTTGGAGTGCCTGTAGTGCGGCCGCCGTAACCGCGTGTACGTCTTCGCCAGCGACCGGTACGAAGGTCACGTCGACCTGGTCCGCCGGTTCGAGCTGCGCCGGCACCCACTCCACATTGAAGAGCGGGCGGTGCTCGATGCGCTCCGGCAGGACGGGTGCCCGCAGCGTTAGCGATTCCGCGGAGAGCACCGGAACGCCGTCGGCGTCGACCGCAGTCAGCGACATGGCGCCCCCACTTGCCGGCGCGAGCCGTACGCGCAGGGTCGACGCCTCGGACGCGTGCAGGGTGAGGCCGCGCCAGTCGGCCGGGAGCAGGCCGTCGGCGGTCATGGCGTGCGTCGCCGCGTCGAGGAGCGCCGGGTGGATGCCGAAGCCACGCCGGTCGCCCGCCTCGTCCGGGAGGGCAATCTCGGCGAACAGCTCAGCGCCGGCCCGCCACGCACCCCGCAATCCGTGGAACGCCGGGCCGTGCTCGCCGCCCTCGTAAAAGCCGTCCAGGTCGAGCGCCTCCGCCCCAAGGGGCGGCCAGGCGGTGGCGTCGAATGTGGACACCCGCCCAGCTGTTGTCAGCACGCCGTACGCGTGGCTCGTCCACCCCCGGTCCGGCGAGTCGGCTGGGCGTGAGTGGATGCTCAGGTCGCGCTGCCCGTCGTCGCCGGGTGGACCGACCCGCACCTGTACGGTCACCGCCTCCCGCTCGCCCAGCACCAGCGGCTCGGTAAGCGTCAGGTCCTCCACCCGGTCGCAGCCGACCTCGTCACCGGCCCGGATCGCCATCTCGGCGAGCGCGGCAGACGGAACAAGCGCGACGCCGCCGGGACGGTGGTCGGCCAGCCACGGGTGGGTGCCGAGCGAGAGCCGGCCGGTGAAGACGATGTCCTCGTCCCCGGCAAGCTCGACAGCGGCGACGAGCAGCGGATGGCCGAGCGAGGCCTGGCCGAGGCCGGACGCGTCGGTGATCCCCAAGCCGAGGCCGGCCGGCCAGTAGCGCTGGTGTTGGAAGGGATACGTGGGTAGGTCGACATGCTGTGCCGCGCTGTACACCGGTCGCCAGTCGATGCCGGTGCCGCCGGTGTACAGCCGAGCCAAAGCGGTCAGGAACGCGATCTGCTCGTCACGGTCCTTGCGCAGGATGGGAATCGCGGTACCGGTCATCGCGGACAACACCCCGTCCGGCCCGATCTCCAACAGCGTGGCGCCGTCGAGAGCAGCGACCGCGTCAGCGAACCGCACCGTGTCCCGCACATGACTGACCCAGTACTCAGGATCGGTCACATCCCCAGCCGTCACGACCGGAATCCGCGGCGGACGGAAGGCGACGTCCTGGATGGCGGCCCGGAACTCATCGAGCATCGGATCCATCAACGGCGAATGGAACGCATGCGAAACCCGCAACCGAGTGGACCGCTCAAACCGCCCCGCCACCGCCTCCACCTCGTCCACATCCCCGGCGATGACGACGGCGGAAGGACCGTTCACCGCAGCGACCGACACCCGTCCGACCAGATAGGGCGTGATGTCGTCCTCGCTGGCCTGGACCGCGACCATCGCCCCACCAGCCGGTAGCCGCTGCATCAGGCTGGCCCGCGCGCTGACCAGCCGACACGCATCCGGCAGGTCGAAAACACCGGCGATATGGGCGGCGGTGACCTCACCGATGGAATGGCCGACAAGATGGTCGGGGCGGATGCCGAACGACTCGACCAGACGATAAAGGGCGACCTCCACCGCGAACAACGCAGGCTGCGCGTAACCCGTCTGGTTGAGGACTTCGACATCCTCACCCCACATCACATCCCGCAACCCGGGATCGAGATGCTCCAACACCTCATCCAGCCCCGCCGCGAAGACCGGGTAGCGGGCGTACAGGTCACGACCCATACCCAGACGCTGCGAACCCTGACCGGAGAAGAGCACGGCCAGCGGACCGGGCTTGGCCTGGCCGCGCGCGACCTCGCTGACACCGTCCCGGGTTGCCAGCAGGACCGCGCGATGGTCGAACACCGAGCGAGCCGTCAGCGACAGGCCGACGTCGGCGCGTGGCAGGTCGAGCCCGCGCACCCGCTCTATCTGCGCGTCCAGGGCAGTCTCGGACTTGGCGGACACCGGCCACGGCACGACCGCCAGCTGGGGTGCTGGCGACATCACATCGGGCAGCGGTGCCTGCTCCAGGATGACGTGGGCGTTGGTGCCGCTGATGCCGAACGACGAGATGCCCGCCCTCCGTGGCCGCGCCACCTCTGGCCACGCGGTGCTCTCCGTGACCAGCTCGACCGCACCTGTCGACCAGTCCACATGGGACGATGGCGAGTCGACGTGCAAGGTCTTCGGCACTACGCCGTGGCGGATGGCCTGAACCATCTTGATGACGCCCGCCACACCAGCGGCGGCCTGGGTGTGGCCGAGGTTCGACTTCACCGCGCCGAGCAGCAGCGGCGTCTCGCGGTCCCGCCCGTACGTGGCCAGCAGCGCCTGCGCCTCGATCGGGTCGCCAAGCGTTGTGCCGGTACCGTGCGCGTCGACGGCGTCTACATCGGAGGATGTCAGACCGGCGCTGGCCAGGGCTTGGCGAATGACTCGCTGCTGCGATGGCCCGTTCGGCGCGGTGAGGCCGTTGGAAGCGCCGTCCTGGTTGATCGCGGAGCCGCGCACCACGGCGAGCACCGGATGGCCGTTGCGCTGCGCGTCCGAGAGGCGTTCCAGCACGAGCATGCCCACGCCCTCGGACCAGGCGGTGCCGTCGGCCTCGTCGGAGAACGCCTTGCATCGCCCGTCCGGCGCCAGCCCGCCCTGCCGTGTGAAGCCGGCGAAGCTCGCGGACGTCGTCATCACGGTGGCGCCACCGGCGAGGGCAAGCGAGCATTCGCCGCTGCGCAACGCCTGAGCGGCGAGGTGCAGAGCCACGAGCGAAGAGGAGCAAGCGGTGTCGACTGTCATCGCGGGGCCTTCGAGCCCGAAGGTGTACGACAGCCGTCCGGAGATGACGCTGGCCGCCAGCCCGGTACCGGCGTGCCCCTCCATGTCCTCGTTGGACGCGAGCACAAGGTGGACGTAGTCCTGCCCGTTGGTGCCGACGAAGACGCCGGTGCGGCTGCCGCGCAGCGCGAGCGGGTCGATGCCGGTGCGCTCGATCGCCTCCCACGACGTTTCCAGCAGCAGCCGCTGCTGCGGGTCCATCGCGACCGCCTCGCGAGGCGAGATGCCGAAGAACGCCGGGTCGAAGTCGGCGGCGTCGTACAGGAATCCGCCCTGGAGCGTGGCACTGCGCCCAGGGCCGTCGCCTGCGAGCGCGTCGAGATCCCAGCCACGGTCGGTCGGGAACGTGCCGATCGCGTCCCGGCCGTCGGCGAGGAGCCGCCACAGGTCTTCCGGGGTCGCGATACCGCCGGGGAAACGGCAGGCCATCCCGACGATCGCGACAGGCTCGTCGGTCACCACCATCGGTGCGACTTCGGCCTCCGGGTCCGTGCCGCCGAGCAGCTCGGCGGCGAGGTGCCGCGCGACGGCGACCGGGGTCGGGTAGTCGAAGGTGAGCGTCGCCGGCAGGGTCAGGCCGCTGGCGGCGCTCAGCCGGTTGCGCAGCTCGACCGCGGTCAGCGAGTCGAAGCCCAGCTGCCGGAACTCCCGATCCGCCGCCACCCCGTCCGCCGAACCGAACCCGAGCACCGTCGCGGCCTCCGCGCGCACCAGCTCGGTCAGCCGCTTGTGCCGTTCGTCCTCGCTCAGCCCGGTGAGCTTCTGCGCCAAGGCACCGCCGCTACCGGAGGCTGCGGTCCGCCGCCCGGCACGTACCAGCCCGCGCATGAGCGCCGGCACCTGCTCGACGCTTCGGGCTGGTCCTGACCCACCGGTCAGCCTGATGGCGACCACCGACGCGGCGTCCGCCCCGATGGCGGCGTCGAAGAGCGCGAGACCCTCTTCAGTGGTCAATGGGGGCATGCCGGAGCGGGTCATCCGCTCGATGTCAGCGCGGCTCAACCCAGCGGTCATGCCCGAGTCCTGCGCCCACGGACCCCACGCGATCGACACCGCCGGCAGCCCAAGCCCCCGCCTGTGGGTCGCTAGGGCGTCCAGGTACGCGTTCGCCGCCGCATAGTTCGCCTGACCAGGGCTGCCCATCACGCCGGAGACGCTGGCATATAGGACGAATCCGGCCAGCTCTGAGTTGCGGGTCAGCTCGTGCAGCAGCCAGGCCGCGTCTGCCTTCGGACGCAGCACAGTGGACAGCCGACCAGCGTCAAGCGAGGCGACCACACCGTCATCGAGCACGCCGGCCGTATGCACGACCGCGGTCAGATCGTGGCCGTCCAGTACCGCCGCCAACGCGTCCCGGTCCGCCACATCCGCCGCCGCGACCATCACCTCGGCACCGAGCCCGGCCAACTCGTCACGCAGCTCGGCCGCGCCGGGCGCGTCCAGGCCACGGCGGCTGACCAGCAGCAGGCGCCGCATCCCCCGCACCGACACCAGGTGCCGAGCCAGAGCCGCACCAAGGCCACCCGTGCCGCCGGTGATCAGAACCGTACGGTCCGGGTCCCACCCACGAGCGCTCGGTTCGGTGTCCAGCAAAGCCAGCCGACCGACAAGGACCTCACCGTCGCGGACAACAGCCTGAGTTTCCCCCGCGATAAGGAGGGCCGCGACGCTCGCCGGGTCAGGCTCGCCGTCCGTATCGACAAGCAGGAAACGGCCCGGATGCTCGACCTGCGCCGAACGCACAAGGCCCCACACCGCCGCAGCCGCCAAACTGTCGCCCGAGACCGCACCGCGCGTCACGAACGCCAGCCGGGCCGTCCCGTCAAGCGCGTCCTGGAGTGTCTGGAGCGCGGCCGCCGTGACCGCGTGTACGTCGTCTCCATCGACGGGAACGAGTGTCACGTCCGCCTCGTCCGCCGGTTCGAGTTGCGCCGGCACCCACTCCAGCTGGAAGAGCGGATCCCGGCCGGTGCGGGTCGCGAGCGTGGGAGCGCGGAGCGCCAGCGACTCGATCGAGAGCACGGGCGCGCCCTCGGGGTCCACTGCCACCAGCGAGACCGCGTCCGTACCGGCCGGCGAGAGCCGCACGCGCAGCGAGGACGCCTCGGCCGCGTGCAGCGATGCGCCGTGCCATTCGCCAGCGACCAAGGCGCCGTCAAACGCCTCCACGGCCGCGTCGAGGAGGGCGGGGTGGATGCCGAAGCCGCGCACATCGTCGGCGGAGACTTCCGCGTACACCCCCTGTGCGGCGCCGAAGTCGAGTGCCCGCTCCCCTGTGGACAGTTCGCCGGACGCGTGCCGAGTCCACGGCCGATCCACCCCGTCGGCCGAGCGGGAGAAGATGCCCACCGCGCGGCGTCCGGCCTCGTCCGGCGGGTCGATCCGCACCTGGATGGCGAGCGCATCCCGTTCGGTCAGCACGAGCGGTTCGTCTACCACCAGCCGTTCGACCCGGTCGCAGCCGACCTCGTCACCGGCCCGGATCGCAAGCTCCAGCAGGACGTTGCCACGGTGCCCGGAGAGCCAGGGGTGGGTCGCGAGCGAGAGCCGGCCGGTAAGCACGACCTGGTCCGAGCCGGCCACGGCGACGGCGGCACCGAGCAGCGCGTGCCCGGCCGGCGCCAGGCCAAAGCCGGACGCGTCACCGGCGAGCGACATGCCGGACGGCCAGAACCGCTGCCGCTGGAACGGGTACGTCGGCAAGGCCACCCGCCGCGCGCCGGTGCCCTCGAAGACCGGCGCCCAGTCCACGGCAACGCCGTTGACGTGCAGCCGGCCCAGCGCGGTGAGAAACGCGTCCTCCTCCGGCCGGTCCTTGCGGAGGCTCGGGATCCCGTCGCCGGCGAGCGCGGCCAGCACCCCGTCCGGTCCGATCTCCAGGAACGTGGCCCCGTCGAGGGAAGCCACCGCGTCACCGAAGCGCACGGTGTCGCGCACGTGCCTGACCCAGTACTCAGGATCGGTCACGTCTCCGCCCGCCACCAGCGGGATGCGCGGCTCCGCGAACGCCAGCCCTTCGGCCACCGCGCGGAACGGCGCCAGCATCGGCTCCATCAGCGGCGAGTGGAACGCGTGCGACACCCGCAGCCGCGTCGACTTCTCGAACCTGGCGGCGATCGCCAGCACCGCTTCTTCGTCGCCGGCTATCACCACCGCCTGGGGGCCGTTGACGGCGGCGATCGAAACGCCTTCGGTCAGCAGCGGCAGGACGTCAGCCTCGGTCGCTCGCAGGGCCACCATCGCCCCGCCGGCCGGCAGCGCCTGCATCAGCGAGGCCCGCGCGGACACCAGCCCGCAAGCGTCCTCCAGCGAAAGCACGCCCGCGACATGGGCGGCCGCGACCTCGCCGATCGAGTGGCCCGCAAGGTGGTCGGGGTGTATGCCGAAGGACGCCACGAGGCGGTACAGGGCCACCTCGACCGCGAAGAGCGCCGGCTGCGCCGACCCGGTCCGGTCGAGGACGGCAGCGTCCGAGCCCCACATCGCGTCGCGCAGGCCCGGATCCAGATGGGCGAGCACCTCGTCGAGTGCGTCCGCGAACACCGGGAAGCGGTCGTACAGCCCACGGCCCATGCCGAGCCGCTGCGAGCCCTGACCGGAGAAGAGCATCGCGAGCGGACGCTCACCCGCGACACCTCGTGCGACCTCGGTGACGCCACCCGACGCGGCGAGGAGTACGGCCCGGTGCTCGAAGAGCGTCCGCCCGGCGAGCGATGCCGCCACATCCGCGCGCGGAAGGTCGAGGTCCCGCAAGCGGGCCACCTGGGCGTCCAGTGCCGCATCCGACCGGGCCGAGACGGGCCACAGCACCAGCGCCGGCTCCGCCACAGAGGCGTTGGGCGGCTGCGGTGCCGGCGCCTCGAGAATCACGTGCGCGTTGGTACCGCTGATCCCGAACGACGACACGCCCGCCCGCCGCGGCCGGGGCAGGTCCGGCCAGTCGCTCGGGGACGTCGCGAGCGCGAGGGTGCCGGTGCTCCAGTCCACATGGGACGAGGGCGCGGTGACGTGCAGGGTCTGCGGGAGGACGCCGTACCGCATCGCCTGCACCATCTTGATGACACCCGCGACACCGGCTGCGGCCTGGGTGTGGCCGAGGTTGGACTTCACCGACCCGACGAGCAGCGGGTGTGCCCGCTCCCCGCCGTACGCCGCGAGCAGCGCCTCGGCCTCGATGGGATCGCCGAGCGTGGTACCCGTACCGTGCGCGTCCACCGCGTCCACATCGGAGGGCGACAGGCCGGCGCTCGCCAGGGCCTGGCGGATGACGCGCTGCTGCGACGGACCGTTCGGGCGGTGAGGCCGTTGGATGCGCCGTCCTGGTTGACCGCGCTCCCCCGTACCACCGCGAGGATCGGGTGGCCGTTGCGCTCGGCGTCCGCCAGACGCTCCAGCACGAGCATGCCGACGCCCTCGGACCAGCCGGTACCGTCCGCGTCATCGGAGAACGCCTTGCAGAGCCCGTCCGGTGCCAGCCCGCCCTGCCGTGTGAAGCCGGCGAAGCTCATCGGAGTGGCCATGACCGTCGCGCCACCGGCGACGGCGAGAGAGCACTCACCGCCCCGCAGCGCCTGCGCGGCCCAGTGCAGCGCGACGAGGGAGGAGGAGCAGGCGGTGTCCACTGTGACCGCCGGGCCTTCGAGGCCGAACGTGTACGACAGCCGGCCGGAGATGACGCTCGCCGCCAGCCCGGTACCAGCGTGACCCTCGGTGTCCTCATGGGACGCCAGCACCAGGTGGGCATAGTCCTGGCCGTTGGTGCCGACGAACACGCCGGTCTGGCTGCCGCGCAGTGCGGCCGGGTCGATCGAGGCGCTCTCGAACGCCTCCCAGGTCGTCTCCAGCAGCAGTCGCTGCTGCGGGTCCATGGCCAGCGCCTCGCGCGGCGAGATGCCGAAGAATGCGGGGTCGAAGTCGGGCGCCCCGTCGAGGAAGCCGCCGCGCTGGGTGGCGCTGTGGCCGGGGCCGTCGCCGGCGAGCGCGCCGAGGTCCCAGCCCCGGTCGGTCGGGAAGTCGCCGATGACGTCGCGTCCCTCGGCCAGTACCCGCCAAAGGTCCTCGGGTGTGGCGATGCCGCCGGGGAACCGGCAGGCCATGCCCACGATGGCGACCGGCTCGTCGGTAAGCACCGTGGCGGCGACGGGGCGCTCGGCAAGCCGCCCCTCGCCGAGGAGTGCGGCTAGCAGGTATTCGGCGAGCGCGCGCGGGGTCGGGTAGTCGAAGACGAGCCCGGCGGGCAGCGCGAGCGCGGTCACGGCGGTGAGCTGGTTGCGTAGCTCGACCGCGGTGAGCGAGTCGATGCCGAGGTCGCGGAACGCCTTGTCCGGGCTGACCGCCTCCTTGCCTGCGTGGCCGAGGACACCGGCGGCGTACCCGCGCACGAGGTCCAGCAACGCTTCCACCCGCTCGGCGGCCTCGAGCCCGCGCAGCTGCTGGACCAGCTCGGAGGCGGCCGTGTCGGACTCGCTCCGGGCAGCCTCGACCGCCTCGATGGCGCGCCGGGCGGCCGGCAGGTCGGAAAGCAGCGGGCTGGGGCGCAGGCTCAGCAGCGCGGTGAGCATCTGCGGCTGCTGGAGGTCCGCGATGACGACGGTCGGCTCGGAGTCGGTGACGACCTGCCGCAGCGCGGACACGGCCAGCGCCGGGTCGAGCGCGGCTCCGCCGCCGCGCCGCCGCGCGTCCTCCACATGGGCCTGGCCGGCCATGCCGTCGCCGGCCCAGGCACCCCACGCGATGGAGGTGGCCGCGAGGCCGAGGGCGCGACGGCGCTGGGCGATCGCGTCGAGTGCGGCGTTCGCGGCCGCGTAGTTTGCCTGGCCCGGGTTGCCGACGGCGCCCGCTGTCGAGGAGAAGAGTGCGAAGACGGCCAGGTCGAGGTCGCGGGTCAGCTCGTCGAGGACCAGCGCGGCGTCCACCTTGGACCGGAACACGGCCGCGAACCGCTCGGCGGTCAGCCCGTCCAGCATGCCGTCGTCGAGTACGCCGGCCGCGTGTACCACGGCGCTGAGCGGCTGGTGAGCCGGGATCGCGGCCAGTACGGCGGCCACGGCGTCACGGTCGGCCGCGTCACACGCCTCGACCGTCACGTCCGAGCCGAGCGCGGACAACTCCTCCACGAGCGCGGCCACGCCAGGGGCCTGCGTGCCCCGCCGGCTCAGCAGTACGAGCCGGGCCGCGCCCCGCTCAGCCAGATCGCGGGCGACGTGCGCGCCGAGCGCACCCGTGCCGCCAGTGATGAGTACCGTCCCGGTCGGCGTCCAGCCGTCGCCCCGCTCTGCCGGTGGCGCGGGCACGTACCGGCGGCCGAACGCTCCAGTGGCCCGGATCGCCACCTGATCCTCGCCGGAACCGGCGAGCACCGCCGCGAACCGCTGTGCCGCCCGCTGGTCGAGCTCCGCAGGCAGGTCGACGAGGCCGCCCCAGCGGGCCGGTTGCTCCAGCGCGGCGACGCGGCCGAGGCCCCAGAGCGCGGCCTGCGCCGGGTCGCCCGGTGCGTCTCCCCGCCCGGTGGATACGGCGCCGCTCGTCACCGTCCACACCGGAGCGTCGATGCCAGCGGCGTCGAGGCTACGGAGCAGGTCGGCCGTGGCGGTGAGCCCCAGCAGCGAGACGACGCCCTGGAACCGGGTCCCACTACTCGACAGCTCGCTGCCCGCCGGGACGACGACCGCGCTCGGTCCGATCGCCGCGACCACCGCCTCGGCCCGCGGGTCGCCTGCGGGTGCGACGACGAGCCAACTGCCGGTCAGCGTCGAGCCGGAGAGACCGGTGAGCGGCTTCCACCACTCGCGGTAGCACAGGGAGTCCACGCTGGACTCGACGCGGCGCCGGGCCCGCCAGGCGGATAGCGCGGGCACGAGCGCCGCGAGCGTCTCCCCGTCGAGCCCTAGCGCGCCGCTCAGCGACTGGACGTCCTCCCGCTCGACGGCGAGCCAGAACGCGGCGTCGACCGGGTCCTCCCCCGCTACGAACGCCATGCCGGCCGTTTCCGGCCAGAAGCGCTGGTGCTGGAAGGCATACGTCGGCAGGTCCACCCGCCGCGCGTCGGCGCCGTCGAACGCCCGCGCCCAGTCGACGGCGGCACCCGACACGTGGAGCCGGCCTAGCGCGGTGAGGAAAGCCTCCTCCTCGGACCTGTCCTTGCGCAGGGCCGGGATCCCGCCGGTCAGCGCGGAAAGCGACCCGTCCGGCCCGATTTCGAGGAAGGTGGACCCGTCCAGGGTCGCGACCGCGTCGGCGAAGCGGACGGTGTCCCGTACGTGCCTGACCCAGTACTCAGGGTCCGTCACGTCCCCGCTCGCCACCAGCGGTATCTGCGGCTCCGCGAACGAGAGCGAGGCGACGACCGCACGGAAGTCGTCCAGCATCGGCTCAATCAGCGGCGAGTGGAACGCGTGCGACACCCGCAACCGGGTCGACCGCTCGAAGCGGGCCGCCACCGCGAGTACGGCTTCTTCGTCGCCGGCGATGACGACGTTCGACGGCCCGTTGACCGCCGCGATCGACACACCCTCGGTCAGCAGAGGCAGGACCTCGGACTCGGCGGCCCGCAGTGCCACCATCGCCCCGCCGGCCGGCAGCGCCTGCATCAACGATGCCCGCGCGGTGACGAGACGGCAAGCATCCGGCAGCGACAGCACACCCGCCACATGCGCCGCCGCGATCTCACCGATCGAATGACCCGCAACATGGTCCGGACGCATACCGAACGACGACACCAACCGGAACAGCGCCACCTCGACAGCGAACAAAGCCGGCTGCGCCCAACCGGTCCGCTCCAGCAGGTCCGGATCCGAACCCCACATCACATCCCGCACACCCGGAACCAGCCGCGCCAGCACCTCGTCCAACGCCGACGCGAAGACCGGGAAACGGGAGTACAGGTCACGGCCCATACCCAGCCGCTGCGAACCCTGACCGGAGAAAACCATCGCGAGCGGGCCGGGCCGTGCGGCGCCGCGGGCCACCTCGGTCGCACCGTCCTTGGTGGCGAGCAGCACCGCCCGGTGCTCGAACAGCGCCCGGCCGGCCAGCGACAACCCCACGTCCGCGCGCGGCAGGTCGATGTCGCGGAGCCGCTCGATCTGGGCATCGAGGGCCGCATCCGACTTGGCCGACACCGGCCACGGGACCACTGCGGGCTGATCGGGGGAGCGGGGACCGGGTTCGGGGCGGCAGCCTCCAGGATCACGTGCGCGTTCGTGCCGCTGAGGCCAAACGACGAAACGCCCGCCCGGCGGGGCCGCTCCACCGCGGGCCACTCGGTCGCGGCCACGGCCAACGCGATCGATCCCGCGCTCCAGTCCACATGCGACGACGGCGCGGAGACGTGCAGGGTCTGCGGCAGCACGCCGTACCGCATCGCCAGGATCATCTTGATCATGCCGGCGACACCGGCGGCGGCCTGGGTGTGACCGATGTTCGACTTGATCGAGCCGAGCAGCAGCGGCCCCTCCCGCTCTTGTCCGTATGTGGCGAGCAGTGCCTGCGCCTCGATCGGGTCGCCCAGCGGGGTGCCGGTACCATGCGCCTCGACCGCGTCCACGTCGGACGGCGTGAGGCCAGCGTTCGCGAGCGCCTGCCGGATGACCCGCTGCTGCGACGGGCCGTTCGGTGCGGAGAGGCCGTTGGAGGCACCGTCCTGGTTGACCGCCGAGCCGCGCAGCACCGCCAGGATCTCGTGGCCCTGCCGGAGCGCGTCGGATCGCCGCTCCAGTACGAGCACGCCGACGCCCTCGGACCAGCCGGTGCCGTCCGCGTCGTCGCTGAACGCCTTGCACCGCCCGGTCGGCGTCAGCCCACCCTGGCGGCCGAAGCCGGCGAAGTTCATCGAGGTGGACATGACCGTGACGCCGCCCGCGAGCGCCATGGTGCACTCGCCGCCGCGCAGCGCCTGGGCGGCCAGGTGTACGGCCACGAGCGACGAAGAGCAGGCGGTGTCGACGGTGAGGGCCGGCCCTTCGAAGCCAAACGTGTACGAGACCCGGCCGGAGATGACCGCGCCGGCGAGGCCGGTGCTCGCGTGCCCCTCCATGTCCTCGGCTGACTGGAGCATCAGGTTCGAGTAGTCCTGCCCGCTGGCGCCGATGAACACGCCGGTGCGGCTGCCGCGCAGGCGGGTGGCGTCGACGCCGGCGTGTTCCATCGCCTCCCACGCCGCCTCCAGCAGCACCCGCTGCTGCGGGTCCATGGCCAGCGCCTCGCGTGGGGAGATGCCGAAGAAGCCGGGGTCGAAGTCGGTGGCGTCGTAGAGGAAGCCGCCCTCGCGTACCGCGCCCTTGCCACCGCCCGCGAGCATGCCGAGGTCCCAGCCACGGTCGGTCGGGAACGCGGAGATGGCGTCGCCACCGGCGAGGAGCAACTGCCACAGGTCGTCCGGGCCGCGGACGCCGCCGGGGTACCGGCAGCTCATGCCGACAACCACGATCGGGTCGTCGGTGAGCGCGGCCGCGTCCGGCGCGACGGTCACGACCTCGCCGGCGCCGACAAGCTGTTCCAGCAGGTGCACGGCGAGCAGCGCCGGCGTCGGGTAGTCGAATACGAGCGTCGCGCTGAGCCGCAGGCCGGTGGCGGCGGCGAGCCGGTTGCGCAGTTCGACGGCGGTGAGCGAGTCGACGCCGAGCTGCCGGAACTCCCGCTCCGCCTCGATGCCGTCGGCGGACGCGTGGCCGAGCACCGTGGCCGCCTCGTCGCGGACCAGGTCGGTGACGAACCGTACCCGCTCGGTCTCCTTCATCTCCGCGAGCCGCCGGCCGAGCGCGGCGCCCGCCTGGCTCGCGCCCGCCGCGGTCCGCCGCCCGCTGCGGAACAGGCCGCGCAGGATCGGCGGTATCCCGGCCGGTGCCGCAGGCCGTCCACTCTGGAGTCCGACCGGTACGACTACCGCCTCGTCCACGCCGGTCGCGGCGTCGAAGAGCGCGAGGCCCTGCGGCACGGTCAGCGGCGGCATGCCGGAGCGGGCCATCCGCTCCATGTCCGCCTCGGTGAGGCTGCTGGTCATGCCGGTGTCCTGGGCCCACGCGCTCCAGGCGAGCGAGTGCGCTGGCAGGCCCTGGCCTCGGCGGTGGGAGGCGAGCGCGTCGAGGAACGCGTTGCCGGCGGCGTAGTTCGCCTGGCCGGGGCTGCCCATGACACCGGAGACCGAGGAGTAGAGCAGGAAGCCGGCGAGGTCCAGGTCGCGGGTCAGCTCGTGCAGGTGCCAGGCAGCGTCCACTTTGGGCTTGAGCACGGCGGCGAGCCGCTCGGGCGTAAGCGCGCCGACCACACCGTCGTCGAGGACGCCGGCGGTGTGTACGACCGCGGTGAGCGAGTGCGCGGCCGGCACCGCCGCTAGTACGGCGGCGAGGCTGTCCCGGTCGGAGACGTCGCAGGCGGCCACGGTCACGTCGGCGCCGAGGCCGGCAAGCTCCTCGCGGAGCGCGGCGGCGCCGGGCGCCTCGATGCCGCGCCGAGAGGCGAGCACGAGGTGGCGCGAGCCCTGTCGCACGACATGGCGGGCCAGCTCCGCGCCGAGCCCGCCGGTGCCGCCGGTGATGAGCACCGTGCCGTTGGCGTCCATGACCCGCGGCATGGTGAGCACGATCTTGCCGACGTGCTTGGCGAGGCTCATGAAGCGGAACGCCTCGCGGGCCCGCCGCACGTCCCAGCTCGCGATCGGCAGCGGCCGCAACACGTCCCGGCCGAAGAGCCCGACGAGATCGACGAGCATCGACTGGATGCGCTCGGGGTCCACCCAACCCAGATCGAAGGCGTGATAAGCGATTCCGGGGAGGCTGGCGGGGTCGCGGATGTCGGTCTTGCCCATCTCCAGAAACCGCCCGCCGTCGCCGAGCAGCCCCATCGACGCGTCCACGAACTCGCCGGCGAGGGCGTTGAGGACGACGTCCACTGTGGGGAACCGGGACGCAAAGTCGAGCGTGCGCGACGAGGCGATGTGCGCATCGTCAAGGCCGAGCGAGCGAAGCACGCCCCACTTGCCCTCACTCGCGGTCGCGAAGACCTCGGCGCCAAGGTGCTGGGCGACCTGGATCGCCGCCATCCCAACGCCGCCCGCGCCGGCGTGGACGAGGACCTTCTCGCCTGGACGCAAGCCGGCGAGGTCGTTCAGTGCGAAGTAGGCGGTCAGGAAGACCAGCGGCACGGAGGCGGCGGTCTCGTCCGTCCAGCCGTCGGGTGTCTTCGTCAGCAGCTGTTCGTCGGTCACGCCAAGCGGACCGAACCCCCGAACAACATGCCCATCACCCGGTCACCCGGCCGCAGCCCAGACACCTCCGGACCCACCTCAGCCACCACACCAGCAGCCTCAGAACCAAACAAACCCGCCTCACCCGGGTACATCCCCAACGCATTCAACACATCACGGAAATTGACCCCGGCCGCACCGATGCGCACGCGCACCTGCCGCCCGGCCAACGGGCGGGACGCCTCCGGGCACGGGGTGAGTGCCAGCCCGTCCAGGCTGCCCTTGCGGGTGCTGTCCAGCCGCCACGGGACGCCGACCGGCGGAACAAGGCTGTGCCCGGACGACAGGCGGGCGAGCCGGCCGACGCGGGCAACGCCGCCCCGGACCACCGCCTGTGTCTCACCCGCCGCGGCAAGCAGGGCGAGCTCGTCGAGTACGGCCGGCGACGGGTCGGCGTCGTCCAGGTCCACGAGGAAGAAACGGCCGGGATTCTCGCTCTGCGCCGACCGCACGAGACCCCACACCGCCCCTGCGGCCAGGTCGCGCACCGGCTCGCCGTCTACAGGCACGGCGCCGCGGGTCACGAGCACCAGGCACGACTCGGCGAACCGTTCCTCCGCGAGCCACTCCTGCACGGTGGCGAGCACGGACGCGACGGCCTCGTGGACCACCTCCGGGCCGGTCACCTCGCTCCCGCTCACCGGGAGCACGGCCAGGTCAGGCGCCTCCGCCAGGTCGGCCAGCGTCGATACGGTGTGCGCGCTGACCGCCGCGAGGTACGGGATCGGCGCGCTGGCCACCGCCGCCCAGTGGGCACCCTCGGCGGAGCCCTCGACCGGCTCGGTGACCCAGTCGAGTGCCAGGAGCGAGTCGCCCTCCCGCCCGTTCGCGACAGGTCCCGCGGTGGCCGGGCGGAGCGCCAGTGCCTCGACCGCGATGACCGGCGCTCCCTCGACGTCGACGGCGGTCACCGACACGGTGTCGCCGCTGACCCGGGCGAGCCGTACGCGCAGCGCGGTGGCGCCCGAGGCGTGTAGCGATACGCCGCTCCACGCGAACGGGAGCCGGCCCTCGTGCGCGGCGTCCGCGTCGAGGTGCATCCCGGTGTGGAGGGCGGAGTCGAGCAGTCCAGGGTGGACGCCGAACGCGGTGGCGTCCCGCACGTCGTCGGGGAGAGCCACCTCGGCGAAGACCTCGCCGTCTCGCCGCCACGCCGCACGGACACACCGGAACGACGGGCCGTACACGAGCCCGCTCTCGGCGAACCGCTCGTAGAACCCGTCGAGGTCGACCGGCTCGGTGCCGGCCGGCGGCCACACCGAGGTGTCCATGGTGGATATCCGGACCGCACCGGTGGCGACAAAGCCGTACGCGTGCTGCGTCCACGCCTCGTCCGGACCGTCCGCCGGGCGGGAGAAGACGCCGACCGGGCGGCGGCCGGTGTCGTCAGGCGCGCCGACCCACACCTGTACCGCTACCGCACTCCGCTCGTCGAGCGCCAGCGGCATCGCCTGCGTCAGCTCGTCAACCCGGTCGCAGCCGGCCTGGTCCGCAGCGCGCATCGCGAGTTCGAGCACGCCGGCGCCGGGCACGATGACGGTGCCGTGTACGACGTGGTCGGCCAGCCACGGGTGGGTGGCGAGCGAGAGCAGGCCGGTCATCACCAGCTCGCCGGAGCCGGCGACCGTCATCGCGGCGCCTAGCATCGGGTGCTCGGCCGCCGACAGGCCCAGCCCGGTGGCGTCGCCCGCGCGCACGGACACCGCTGGCCAGAAGCGCTCGTGCTGGAAGGCGTACGTGGGCAGGTCCACCCGGCGCGCCCCGGTACCGGCGAAGAGCGGCGCGAGGTCCACTGTGGCGCCCGTGACGAAGAGCCCGGCGAGCGCGGCGACCGCGGCCACCTCCTCGCCACGGTCCTTGCGCAGCATGGGCACGGCGGCGATCGGGCGCTCCACCTCGGCGAGGCACTCCTGTGCCAGTGCGGTCAGCACGCCGTCCGGCCCAAGCTCGAGCAGAGCGCCGACGCCCTCGGCGGCCATGGTCCGTACCCCGTCGGCGAACCTGACCGTGTCGCGCACGTGCCTGACCCAGTACTCAGGGTCGGTCACGTCGCCGGCCGCGACAACCGGGATCTCCGGCGAGGCGAAGCTGAGGCCGCGGATGGCCATCCGGAACGCGTCCAGCATCGGGTCCATCAGCGGGGAGTGGAACGCGTGCGACACCCGCAGCCGCGTGGTCTTCGCGAAGCGGGCCGCGACCGCCGCCACGGCCTCCTCGTCACCGGCGATGACGACGGCGGACGGCCCGTTGACGGCGGCTATCGAGACGCCGTCGCCGAGCAGCGGCGCCACCTCGGCCTCGGACGCGCGGACTGCGACCATCGCGCCGCCCGTTGGGAGCGCCTGCATCAGCGCCGCGCGTGCCGATACGAGTACGCCGGCGTCGGCGAGCGACAGCACGCCGGCCACGTGGGCCGCCGCGATCTCGCCGATGGAGTGTCCACCCACGACATCCGGGCGTACGCCGAACGACTCCGCCAGCCGGAACAGGGCTACCTCGACGGCGAAGAGGGCCGGCTGTGCGTACCCGGTACGGGCCAGCAGGTCCGCGTCGTCGCCCCACATCACCGTGCGGACCTCTGGGTCCAGGTGGGACAGCGCCTCGTCGAGTGCGGCGGCGAACGCCGGGAACCTGTCGTAGAGCTCGCGGCCCATGCCCAGCCGCTGCGAGCCTTGGCCGGCGAAGAGCACGCCGAGCTTCGTGCGCCCCGGCGCGGTACCGGTCACGACCCCCGGCCCGGTAGCGCTGGCGACCCAGGCACTGAGGGCGTCCCGCAGCGCACTCCGGTCCGGCGCGACGACCGCGAGCCGGTGGGTGAGGCGCGCGCGGGTGGTCGCCAGCGAGAGCGCCAGGTCCGACCCGGCCGCCTCCGGCTTTCGGTCCAGCTGGGCCAACAGCGCGGCTGCCTGGTCCCGCAGCGCGTCGGCGGTCCGACCGGAGAGCAGGAAGGGCAGCACGCCTGTCGCGGTCGGCGGTGGCTTCTCGTCGGCTGCCGGTGCCCGCTCGACGATGACGTGCGCGTTGGTGCCGCTCACGCCGAACGACGAGACGCCCGCCCGCCACGGCCGGTCCACGTCCGGCCAGGCTGACTCGGCGGTCAGCAGCGAGACGGACCCGGCTGACCAGTCCACGTGTGACGAGGGTGCGTCGACGTGCAGCGTCTTCGGCACCAGGCCGTGTCGCAGCGCCTGCACCATCTTGATGACCCCGGCCACGCCGGCCGCGGCCTGGGTGTGGCCGATGTTCGACTTGATCGAGCCGAGCAGCAGCGGCCGCTCCCGGTCCCGCCCGTACGTCGCGAGGATGCTGCGCGCTTCGATCGGGTCGCCGAGCGGCGTACCCGTACCGTGTGCCTCGACAACATCCACGTCGGACGGTGCGAGGCCGGCGGAGGCCAGAGCGTCGCGGATGACCCGCTGCTGCGCGCGGCCGTTCGGTGCGGTGAAGCCGTTGGAAGCGCCGTCCTGGTTGACCGCCGAGCCGCGCACGACGGCGAGCACCTCGTGCCCGTTGCGCTGCGCGTCGGAGAGCCGTTCGAGGAGCAGCAGGCCGACGCCCTCGGACCACCCGGTACCGTCTGCCGCGTCGGCGAACGCCTTACAGCGGCCGTCCCGCGCCAGCCCGCCCTGCCGGCTGAATTCCAGCAGCGGCCCAGGCGTCGCCATGATGTTCACGCCGCCGGCCAGCGCCAGCGTGCACTCGCCGGTACGCAACGCGTGTACGGCCAGGTGCATCGCGACGAGTGACGAGGAGCATGCGGTGTCGACGGTGAGCGCCGGCCCTTCCAGCCCGAGCGTGTACGACAGCCGCCCAGATGTGGCGCTCGCCGCGATCCCGGTACCGACGTCGCCAGTGGCATCGTCGAGCGAGCGCATCATCAGGTACGCGTAGTCCTGACCGTTGGTGCCGACGTAGACGCCGGTGCGGCTACCGCGCAGCCCGGTCGGGTCGATCCCCGCCCGCTCCAAGGCCTCCCACGCGGTCTCCAGCAGCAGCCGCTGCTGCGGGTCCATCGTGAGCGCTTCTCGCGGCGAAATGCCGAAGAAGCCCGGGTCGAAGTCGGCGACGCAGCTGAGGAAGCCGCCCTGCTGGCTCACGGCCATGCCGCGCTCGTCGACCTCGCCCGTGCTGAGCACGTCGACGTCCCAGCCCCGGTCGGTCGGGAACCCGGACATCGCGTCGCGGCCGCTCGCCACGAGCTCCCACAGGTCCTCTGGAGAGTAGACCTCGCCGGGGAAGCGGCAGGCCATGCCGACGATCGCGATCGGCTCGGTGGCGGCCGCCACGAGCTGCCGGTTTTGCCTGCGGAGCCGCTCGCTCTCCTTCACGGCCGCCCGCAGCGCCTCGACAACCTTCTCGCTGGAGGTATTCATGCTCAACTCCGTCAGTCGTGCGCCGGGTCGGGCGCCCCGTCGAGCGCCGCCCGCACCAGGTCGTCCACGGACATCGAGTCGATCAGCTCGGCGTCGCCGTCCACAGTGGGCGCCGACGCGCCGTCGTGGCCGGCGAGCTGTAGCAGTGTCTCCAGTACGCCCACCTCGCGGAGCCGGGCGAGCGGCACGCTGGCGAGCAGCGTCCGGATCCTGGCTTCCTCACCGTCGGCCTCCGCGCCATCCTGCTGGTCCGGCAGGAGCTCGCCGAGCACGTGCTCGGCGAGCGCGGCCGGCGTCGGGTGGTCGAAGACCAGCGTGGCGGGGAGGCTCAGGCCGGTGACGAGGTTGAGCTGGTTACGCAGCTCCACAGTGGCCAGAGAGTCGACGCCGAGGTCGCGGAAGGGGCGGTCGGCGCCGACCGCGTCCAGGTCCGGCTGGCCAAGCACCTCGGCGGAGCGGCCGCGCACCAGGTCGAGCACCGCATCCAGCCGGCCGGCACGCGGCAGCGACAGCAGATGCTCGCGGAACTCGCCCTCGGCCGGCCGCTCCACCACGCCTGGGTCGGCGGTGCCGGGGAGGTCGCGCAGCAGCGGGCTGGGGCGGCCGCCGCCGATCCCACGCCCGGACGGCACGGCGGCGACGAGCGTAGTCGGCGCGCCTTCGGCGACGAGCTGCCACATGGCCGTGCAGGCCAGGTCCGGGTCCATCGTCGCGATGCCGGCGCGGCGGGTGGCCTGTTCCGCCTCGGCGCTGCCGGCCATGCCGCCACCACCCCAGGCGCCCCAGGCGATCGACGTCGCCTGGCGGCCGTCGGCCCGGCGCCGTTCGGCGAGCGCGTCGAGCACCGCGTTGGCAGCCGTGTAGTTGGCCTGGCCCGGGTTGCCGACCACCGCCGAGGCGGAGGAGAAGAGCACGAATGCCTCGGCGTCGGGGACGAGCTCGTCGAGGAGCAGGGCGGCCTCCACCTTCGACCGGAAGACCGCCGCGAACCGCTCCGGCGTGAGCCGGTCGATGACCCCGTCGTCGAGGACGCCGGCGGTGTGTACGACGGCGTTGACCGGCTGGTCAGTCAGGAGTGCGGCCAGCGCGGTCCGGTCGGCGATGTCGCACGCCGCGACCGTGATCCGGGACCCTAGCGCGGCCAGTTCGTCGCGCAGCTCCACGGCGCCCGGCGCGTCGAGGCCACGCCGGCTCGCCAGCACGAGGTGCTCGGCGCCCTCGCGGGCGAGCCGCCGGGCGACATGTGCGCCGAGCGCGCCCGTACCGCCGGTGACGAGCACGGTGCCGCGCGGCTCCCAGACCCGCGCAGGGTCGGCCGCCGGTGCCGGCAGGAGCCGCCGGCCGAAGATGGCGGACGGCCGCACGGCGACCTGGCTCTCGCCGTCGAGGCCGGCGAGGACCGCGGCGAGGCCGGTGGCGGCGCGCTCATCGATCGTGTCCGGCAGGTCGACCAGGCCGCCCCACCGTTCCGGGTACTCCAGTGCCGCCACCGCACCCAGGCCCCAGATGCCGGCCTGCTCGG
Organism: Phytohabitans flavus; assembly: GCF_011764545.1. GTDB lineage: Bacteria > Actinomycetota > Actinomycetes > Mycobacteriales > Micromonosporaceae > Phytohabitans > Phytohabitans flavus. The sequence continues at coordinate 6,193,607 of NZ_AP022870.1, forward strand.
GGTCGCGCACCGGGTCCGTGCCGCCGACCGAGACAGCACCCCGGGTGAGGCACCACAGTGGAGCGGCGATTCCCGCGTCGCCGAGTGCCTGGACGGCGGTGGCCGCGAGCGCCGCTCCGGCCGCCGCTCCGCCCGTTGGCGGCAGGAGAAGGACGCCCGCAAACGGTCCTTCGAGACCGCTTAGGCGATCAGCCACAGCGGCCCGATCGGGCGTGGAGACCTCCAGGCGGACCGCGTCCAGGACGCCGTCGAGCCAGCTGCTGTCCGAGCCGTCGGGCACGAGCGCGAGCCACTTGCCGGGGACGGTGGCGGAGGACGGGCGGCTCAGCGGCTTCCAGGTGACGCGGTGTCGCCAGCTGTCCACGACGTCCTGGTCGCGCTTCTGGCCGCGCCAGTCCAGCAGCGCCGGCAGTACCTTGGCGAGCGCGTCTCCCTCGACGTCCAGCATGGACTCCAGCGCGGTGAAGTCCTGCCCCGCCACCGCATCCCAGAAGCGCTCGTCCGAGCCGCCCGACTCAGCCACCTGTGCGGCACGCGGAGTTGCGTCCGGCCAGTAGCGCTGGCGCTGGAAGCCGTACGTGGGCAGATCGACCACCCGAGCCCCGGTACCGGCGAAGAAGCCGGCCCAGTCGACGCGTACCCCGTGAGTGTGCAGGCGGGCGACGGCGGTGACGAGGCTCTCCTCCTCGCCACGGTCCTTGCGCAGGATGGGTACGACGGCGGCCGTGTCGGGCAGCGACTCGCCGGCCATCGCCGACAGCACCCCGTCCGGCCCTAGTTCGACGAACGTCGTCGCGCCGCGCTCGGCCAGCGTGCGCACCCCGTCGGCGAAGCGCACGGCCTCGCGCACGTGCCGCACCCAGTAGTCCGGTGTGGTGACCTCGCCGGACGCGACCACAGGGATGCGCGGCTCGGCGTAGGTCAAGCCCTTCGCCACCGCGGCGAAGTCGTCGAGCATCGGGTCCATCAGCGGCGAGTGGAACGCGTGCGAGACGCGCAGCCGGGTCGACTTCTCGAAGTGGGCGGTCACCGCGAGCACCGCCTCCTCCGTGCCGGCGACGACCACCGACCGCGGGCCGTTGACCGCGGCGATCGACACGTCGTCGGTCAGCAGCGGCAGTACCTCGGCCTCGGTAGCCCGCACGGCGACCATCGCGCCGCCCCTCGGCAGCGCCTGCATGAGCCGTGCCCGCGCCGAGACCAACCGAGCGGCGTCCACAAGGGAGAGCACACCGGCCACGTGGGCGGCGGCGATCTCGCCGATCGAGTGACCGGCCAGGAGGTCCGGGCGAAGGCCCCACGACTCGGCGAGGCGGAAGAGGGCCACCTCGATCGCGAAGAGCGCCGGCTGTGCCCAGCCTGTCTCGTTCAGCGCGTCGGCGTCGTCGCCCCACATGACCGTCCGGAGTTCGGGGTCCAGGTGGGCGAGGACGTCGTCCAGCGCGTTAGCGAAGGCGGGGTACCGCTCGTACAGCTCGCGTCCCATCCCCAGTCGCTGCGAGCCCTGGCCGGCGAAGAGAAACGCCATCTTGCCCGGCCTGGCCGCCTTGTCCCACAACACGTGCGGTGCCCGCTCGTCGGCAGCCACCGCCGCCAGTCCGCGGAGCAGCGCCTCGCGGTCGGCGCCGAGCACCGCCGCCCGGTGCTCGAACGCGGACCGTGCCACCGCCGCGGAGAACGCGAGGTCGGTGAGAGCCGCACCACTGTCCTCGCGGACCCGGGCCAGCAGCCGGCTCGCCTGGTCGCGGAGCGCGGTGGGGGTACGGGCGGAGAGCACGACCGGCAGCACACCCGGCTCACGCTCCGCATGAGCCGGCGCTTCGTGGGCCGGCGCCTGTTCGAGGATCACGTGCGCGTTGGTGCCGCTGGCGCCGAACGACGAGACGCCCGCCCGCCGCGGCCGGTCGACCTCGGGCCACTCCGCCTGCGACGTCAGCACCGAGACCGCGCCGGACGACCAGTCCACATGCGAGGACGGGGTGTCGACGTGCAGCGACTTCGGCAGTACGCCGTGATCGAGCGCGTGCACCATCTTGATGATCCCGGCGACGCCGGCGGCGGCCTGGGTGTGCCCGATGTTCGACTTGACGGTGCCGACCAGCAACGGCCTCGCGCGGTCCCGGCCGTACGTGGCCAGCAGCGCCTGCGCCTCGATCGGGTCGCCGAGTGTGGTACCCGTACCGTGTGCCTCGACTGCGTCCACATCGGAGGGTGTCAGGCCGGCGGCGGCCAGCGCCCGCCGGATGACCCGCTGTTGCGCCGGGCCACTCGGCGCGGTCAGGCCGTTCGAGGCACCGTCCTGGTTGATGGCCGAGCCGCGCACGACGGCGAGCACCGTGTGGCCGAGGCGCCGCGCGTCGGAGAGCCGCTCGACGACGAGCATGCCGACACCCTCGGACCAACCGGTGCCGTCGGCCGAGTCGGAGAACGCCTTGCACCGGCCGTCCGAGGACAGCGCGCCCATCTCGCCGAACTCCACGAACACCATCGGCGTCGCCATCACCGTCACGCCGCCGGCGAGGGCCATCGCACACTCGCCGTTGCGTACCGACTGGGCGGCCAGGTGCAGCGCGACGAGCGACGAGGAGCAGGCCGTGTCCACCGAGACCGTGGGCCCTGCAACCCGAACGTGTAGGCCACCCGGCCGGAGAGCAGGCTCGCGGACTGCGCGGTCTGCCACTGGCCGGTCTGCTCGGCGGGCGGCCGGTAGTCGCCGCTGCCGCCGCCGACGAAGACGCCCACATCCGTACCGCGCAGCCCGGCCGGGTCGATGCCGGCCCGTTCCAGCGCCTCCCAGGTCGCCTCCAGCACAAGCCGCTGCTGCGGATCCATCACCAGCGCCTCGCGCGGCGAGATGGCGAAGAAGTCAGGGTCGAAGTCGGCGACGTCGTACAGGAAGCCACCCCGGTACCCGAGGGTGCCGAGGTCCCAGCCCCGGTCGGCGGGGAGGTCGCCGGTCGCGTCCACCTCGTCCATCACGAGCCGCCACAGGTCCTCCGGCGACTGGACGCCACCCGGGTAGCGGCAGCTCATGCCCACGATGACGATCGGGTCGTCCGCTGTGGACACCGCGACCGGCGGGGCGTCGGCGACATCGGCCTCGGTGCCGAGCAGCTCGCCGCGCACGTACCCGGCCAGCGCCTCGGGCGTCGGGTAGTCGAACGCGAGCGTCGCCGGCAGGCTGAGCCCCGTGGCCGACGCGAGCTGGTCGCGCAGGTCGACCGCGGTGAGCGAGTCGAAGCCGAGGTCCTTGAATGGCCAGTCCGGCTCGATCGCGTCCGGCCCGGCGTGGCCGAGTACCGCGGCGACCTTTTCCCGGACCAGGCTCAGCACCGCCTCGGGCCGCTCCCCCTCGGGCAGGCGCAGCAGCCTCGCGCGCAGATCTGCCGCGGCGGACCGCTCGTCGCGGCCGGCGGCCTCGATGGCCGCCCGCGCTTCGGGAAGCGAGGCCAGCAGCCGGCTCGGCCGTCCCGCGGTAAAGGCCGGCGCGAACCGCTCCCAGACGATGTCGGCGAGCGTGACCGTGGTGGCCCCGTCCGCGACGGCGGCACCGAGCGCGGCCATCGCCAAGTCGGGGTGCATCGCGGGGAGGCCGTTGAGCTGGGCGTGTGTGCCCTTGCCGGTCTCCGGCCCGGCGTCGACGCCGGCCCAGGCGCCCCACGACACGGAGAGCGCTGTGGCGCCACGCTCGTGACGGCGGCGGGCGAGCGCGTCCACCACGGCGTCCACGGAGGCCTCCGCGCTCTGGCCGCGGAAACCGTACACCCCGGCGATCGATCCGAAGAGGACGAACGCGTCGAGCGGGCGGGCGCCCAGTACGGCGTCGAGGTTGGCGACCCGATCCATGACGGCGGCGATGGCGGCGGCCTGGTTGGGCACGTCGTCAGGTTCGTCGCCGGCCAGCACGACGGCGGTCAGCGGCGCGCTCGGCGGTACGGCGTCGAGGAGCGCGGCCAGGGCGCTGCCGTCGCCCAGGTCGCAGGCTTCGATCGTCACGCTCACGCCGCTTGCGGTCAGCTCGCGGCGCAGGTCATCCGCGACGGCACCCTCGCGGCCGGTCAGCAGCAGGTGCTCGGCGCCCTGTCCGGCAAGCCAGCGGGCGACCTGGGCGCCCATCGGAGTTGTGCCACCGGCGACGAGCACCGTACCGGTCGGCTTCCACGTGCGGCCGGAGCCGGCCGCCGCCGGGCGGACAAGGCGCCGCGCGAGCGCGCCAGCCGGGCGGATCGCTACCTGGTCCTCGGCCCCGCCAAGGACCCCGGCGAGCGTTGCCGCCACGGAGTCGTCCAGGGCCTCGGGGAGGTCGATCAGGCCACCCCAGCGCTCGGGCTGCTCCAGCGCGGCGACCCGGCCCTGGCCCCACACAAGCGCCTGGCCCGCCTCCCGAAGCCGGTCCCCCTCGCCGGCCGCCACGGCACCGCGGGTGAGGCACCACAGTGGAGCGTCGATGCCGGCCAGGGCAGGGAGCAGGTTGGCCGGCCAGGCGGCCTCCGGTGGCAGGCCGGGGCCGATCGCCAGCAGCGATACGACGCCGGCGAAGCTGCGGTCTTCCAGTGCTGGCAGGCCGGACACGTCGGCGCGGACCGTGTCCGGGCCCAGCGCTTCACCGACCCAGGCCGCCTCGGCCTGTCCTGGCGCGGCCAGCACGAGCCACGGGCCGGTCTGCTTGCGGTCGGGTAGGGCGACCGGCTCCCAGGCCACCTCGTACCGCCAGCCGTCTACAATGGAGCGCTCCTGCCGGCGCCGGCGCCACGAGGAGAGTGCCGGTACGACCGTCGAGAGGGCGGCTCCGTCCACCTCTAGCGCGGACGAAAGCGAGTCGACATCCTCCCGTTCCACCGCGGACCAGAACTCGGCGTCCATCGGGTCGACAACGCCCGGCTGGGGCGCCGCCGACGGCCAGAACCGCTCCCGCTGGAACGCGTACGTGGGCAGGTCGACCCGGCGAGCGCCGGTGAAGAGCGGCTGCCAGTCCACGGTGACACCCGCGACGTACAGGCGCGCCAGCGCGGTCAGCAGGGCCACCTCCTCGTCCCGGTCCTTGCGCAGGATCGGGATCGCGGTACCGGTGAGGCCGGACAGCACGCCATCGGGGCCGATCTCCAGGAGGGTGGCGTCGCCGAGGCTGGCTACCGCGTCGGCGAAGCGGACCGTTTCCCGCACGTGCCTGACCCAGTACTCAGCGTCGGTCACGTCGCCGGCCACCGCCAGCGGTATGCGCGGCGGGGCGAAGGTCAGGTCGCGGATGGCCGTGCGGAATCCGTCCAGCATCGGCTCCATCAGCGGCGAGTGGAACGCGTGCGACACCCGCAGCTTGGTGCTCTTGGCGAACTTGCGGGCGATCCGGCGGACCGCCTTCTCCTCGCCCGCGATGACGACCGACGCCGGCCCGTTCACCGCGGCGATCGACACCTGACCGGAGAGCAGCGGTGCCACCTCGTCCTCGGTGGCCGGGATGGCGACCATCGCCCCGCCGGCCGGCAGGGCCTGCATGAGCGACGCGCGAGCGGAGACGAGGTGGCAGGCGTCCGGCAGCGACAGCACGCCGGCCACATGAGCGGCCGCGATCTCGCCGATCGAGTGCCCGGCCAGATGGTCCGGCGTCACGCCGAACGACTCGGCGAGCCGGTACAGGGCGACCTCGACGGCGAAGATGGCGGGTTGGGCATGACCGGTCTGGTTGAGCAGCTCGGCGTCGTCGCCCCACATCACGTCCCGCAGGCCGGGGGCGAGGTGTTCCAGCACCTCGTCGAAGGCGGCGGCGAACGCCGGGAAGCGGCCGTACAGCTCGCGACCCATGCCCAGCCGCTGCGAGCCCTGGCCGGCGAAGAGGAAAGCGAGGCGCCCGAGCGTACGGGGTGCGGCGCCCCGGGCCACCTCGGAGAGGCCACCGTCGCTCGCGAGCAGGACCGCACGGTGGGCGAACGCGGAGCGGGCGGTGGCGAGCGTGTACCCGACGTCGAGCGGGGACAGCCCATCAGCCGCCGCGGTCAGCCGCTCGACCTGCGCGTCCAAGGCTTCGCTGGTACGGCCGGAGACGGGCCACGGCACGACGGCCGGCGGCTCGGGAGCCGGGTCCTCGGGAGCCGCCGCGGCTGGGGGCGCTTCGACAACGACGTGTGCGTTGGTACCGCTGACGCCGAAGGCGGATACGCCCGCGCGGCGCGGATGGCCGTTCTGCGGCCACGGCACCGGCTCGCGCAACAGCGCCACCGGCCCGGTGGACCAGTCCACATGCGACGACGGGGTTTCGGCGTGCAGCGTCCTCGGCAGGACGCCGTGCCGTATCGCGAGGACCATCTTGATGACGCCGGCGACGCCCGCCGCGGCCTGAGTGTGGCCGAGGTTTGACTTGATGGAGCCGAGCCAGAGTGGACGCTCCCGGTCGGTGCCGAACGTAGCCAGCAGCGCGTGCGCCTCGATCGGGTCGCCGAGCGTGGTGCCGGTGCCGTGTGCCTCGACCGCGTCGATGTCGCTCGCGCCGAGGCCGGCGTCGGCGAGCGCGTGCCGGATGACCCGCTGCTGAGCCGGCCCGTTCGGCGCGGTGAGACCGTTGGAGGCGCCGTCCTGGTTGACCGCGGAGCCGCGCAGCAGGCCCAAGACCTCGTGCCCGTTGCGTACCGCGTCGGAGAGCCGCTCCAGCACCAGCATGCCGACGCCCTCGGACCAACTGGTGCCGTCGGCCGCGTCGCCGAACGCCTTGCACCGGCCGTCCGGGGCCAGCCCACCCTGGGCGCTGAACTCCACAAACGCGTCCGGTGTGGACATTACCGAGACGCCGCCGGCCAGCGCCAGCGCGCACTCGCCTCCGCGCAGTGCCCGAATCGCCCAGTGCATCGCGACGAGCGAGGAGGAGCAGGCGGTGTCGACGGTGACCGCGGGCCCTTCCAGCCCGAGGGTGTACGAGAGCCGCCCGGACATCACGCTTGCCGTGTTGCCGGTGGCCGCGTACCCCTGCACGTCGTCGGCACCCCGCCGGAGCACGTCCACGTAGTCCTGGCCGTTAGTACCGACGAAGACGCCGGTCTGGCTGCCGCGCAGCGCGGTCGGGTCGATGCCGGCCCGTTCGAGCGCCTCCCAGGTGGTCTCCAGCAGCAGCCGTTGCTGCGGGTCCATGGCGAGCGCCTCGCGCGGCGAGATGCCGAAGAAGGCGGCGTCGAAGTCCGCGACCCCGGCCAGGAAGCCGCCCTCGCGGGTGATGGAGGCGCCGGCGCCGAGCGCGTCGAGGTCCCAGCCACGGTCGGCCGGGAAGCCGGAGATGCCATCCCCGCCCTCGGCGAGCAGCCGCCACAGGTCGTCGGGCGAGAAGACGCCGCCGGGGAAGCGGCAGCCGATACCGACGATCGCGATCGGATCGTCAGCGCTGTCGCGAGCCACGAGCGTGGGTGTGGCCGGGCCGTCGAGCGTGCCGAGCAGCTCTCCGACGAGGAACTCGGCGAGCGCCCGCGGGGTCGGGTAGTCGTACACGAGCGAGGCCGGCAAGGTCAGGCCGGTGGCGGCGGCGATGCCGTTGCGCAGCTCCAATGTGGTCAGCGAGTCGAAGCCGAGGTCCTTGAACGCCCGGTCCGGCTCGACGGCGGTGGCGTCGGCGTACCCGAGCACGGCGGCGATCTGCGCGGTCAACAGTTCAAGAACGGCGCGCACTCGGCCCGCCTCGGGCAAGCCGGCGAGGTGCTGCCGTAGCGCGGAGTCGGTGGCCGGGCCGGCGGAGACCTGCTCGCGTACCTCGGCGAGGTCGGCGATGAGCGGCAGCGGCCGGGAGCGGGCGGCGACGAACGCGGTGGTGAACCGTGCCCAGTCGATGTCGGCGACCGCGACGACCGTGTCGTCGTACGCGAGCGCCTGGCCCAGCGCGGCGAGCGCCCGCGCGGGCGGCAGCGGTGTGTACCCGCCGCGCCGCACCCGGTCGGCCACGCCGGCGCCGTCGGCGACCATACCGGCGTCCGCCCACGGCCCCCACGCGATCGACGTCGCGGGCCGGCCCTCTGCCCGGCGCTGCTCGGCGAGCGCGTCCAGGGCGGCATTGGCGGCGGCGTAGTTGCCCTGTCCCGCCGCGCCGACGAATCCGGCCATCGAGGAGAAGAGCACGAACGTGCTGAGGTCAGAGTCGGCAGTCAGCTCGTGCAGGTTGCGGGCGGCGTCGAGCTTCGGCCGGAGTACGGCGGCGACGTCGTCCGGAGTCAGCGCGTCGACCACGCCGTCCTGGACCACACCAGCCGTGTGGAAGACCGCGCTGAGCGACGCGTCAGCCGGTACCGCGGCGAGCACGTCGGCGAGCGCATCCCGATCAGCGGCGTCGCAGGCCGCGATCGTCACGCGGGCACCGAGGTCGGTCAGCTCCCGGTACAGGTCGGCGGCGCCCGGCGCGTCCGGGCCACGGCGGCTGGTCAGCAGCAGGTGCTCCGCGCCGGCGCCGGCCAGCCAGCGGGCGACCTGGCTGCCGAGGCCGCCGGTACCGCCGGTGACGAGCACGGTGCCGCGCGGTGCGACGTCGCGGGTGGCAGAGCCTCCGGTCGCGCGGGCGAGCCGGCGTACGTACGTGCCGGTACCGCGGACTGCCACCTGGTCCTCGCCGTCCGAGGCGGCCAGCACGGCGGGAAGGCGGACAACAGCGGCCGGGTCGAGGTCGGCCGGCAGGTCGACGAGGCCGCCCCAGCGGGCCGGCTGCTCAAGCGCGACCACCCGGCCGAGACCCCAGATCGCGGCCTGGTCCGGGTCGGGCACCTCGCCGGGCTGGACCGCGACCGCACCCCGGGTCACGCACCACAGTGGAGCCTCGATGCCCGCGTCACCGAGGGCCTGCACGGCGACCAGGGTCGACGAGACGTCGTCCAGCAGCGAGACCACGCCCGCGAACGAGGTACCGGCATCAGCCAGCCGGGCGGCGAGGGCGGCTCGATCCCCGTCCAGCACCTGCACCGGAACCGCGTCGAGCCCCTCGGGCAGCGGTGTGGACGAGGTGAGCGCCAGCCACGTACCCGCCGGGGCGCCAGACCGATCCGGTACGGGCTTCCAGACCGCGCGGTACCGCCAGCTGTCCACAAGCGAGCGGGCGGAAACCACCGCCGGCTCGGGCCAGAAGCGCTGGTGCTGGAACGGGTACGTGGGCAGGTCGGCGCGGCGGGCACCGCTGCCGGCGAAGTACGCGCTCCAGTCGACCCGCGCGCCGTTGACGTGCAGCGAGGCCACGGCGGTGACGAGGGAGGCGACCTCGGGCCGGTCCCGCCGCAGTGCGGGCACGAGCGCCGCGCCGTCGTCCAGGCTCTCCCGGGCCATACCGCAGAGCACGCCGTCGGGACCGAGCTCCAGGTACGTGGTGATGCCCTGGCCGGCGAGCCACGAGACGCCGTCGGCGAAACGGACCGCCTCGCGGACGTGCCTGACCCAGTACTCAGGATCGGTCACGTCCCCGGCCGTGACCAGTGGAATGCGCGGCGCCTCGAACGTGAGGCCCGCGATGGCCGCCCGGAAGCCGTCGAGCATCGGCTCCATCAGCGGCGAGTGGAACGCGTGCGACACCCGGAGCCGAGTGGACTTCTCGAAGTGCGCCGCGACCGCCTCGACCTCGGCCTCGTCCCCGGCGATGACGACCGCGTCCGGACCGTTGACGGCAGCGATGGAGACGCCCGCGGTCAGCAGGGGCAGCACGTCGGACTCCGCCGCCCGCAGCGCCACCATCGCCCCGCCGGCCGGTAGCGCCCGCATGAGCGACGCGCGGGCCGAGACCAGCGTCCCCGCGTCGGCCAGCGACAGCACGCCCGCGACATGCGCGGCGGCGATCTCGCCGATCGAGTGGCCGGCGAGGTAGTCGGGGGTGACGCCCCAGGACTCGACCAGTCGGTAGAGGGCCACCTCGACGGCGAACAGGGCCGGCTGGGCCCAGCCGGTGTCGTCAAGGACGCCGGCGTCGGCTCCCCACATCACGTCCCGCACACCTGGGTCCAGGTGCGACAGTGCGTCGTCAAACGCGGACGCGAAGGCGGGATACCGCTCGTACAGTTCGCGGCCCATGCCGAGCCGCTGCGAACCCTGGCCGGTGAAGAGGATCGCGAGGCGGTCGCTCGCCGGCGTGGCCCGGACCAGTCCGGCGGCCGGTAAGCCGTCCCGGATCGCCGCCAGCCCGCGCGCCAGGTCTGCCCGGTCGGCGGCCACGATCGCGGCCCGGTGTTCGAAGCCGGTGCGCCCGGTCGCGAGCGAGAACGACAGGTCGGCCAGCGGCACCTCGTCCATCAGGGACAGCAGCCGCTCCGCCTGCGCGCGCAGCGCCTCGGCGGTACGGCCGGAGACCAGGACCGGCGCGATGTCCGGCTCGGGGCCTCGTCCGTGGGCTGGGCGGCGGGTGCCTGTTCCAGGATCACGTGCGCGTTGGTGCCGCTGATGCCGAAAGAGGAGACCCCGGCCCGCCACGGCCGGTCGACCTCGGGCCAGGCTGACTCGCCGGTCAGCAGGTGCACCGCGCCGGCCGTCCAGTCCACATGGGACGATGGCGATTCAGCGTGCAGGGTACGCGGTAGTACGCCGTACCGCAGCGCCTGCACCATCTTGATGACCCCGGCGGCGCCGGCGGCGGCCTGGGTGTGGCCGATGTTCGACTTGACCGAGCCGAGCAGCAGCGGCGGCTGGTCGCTCCGCTGGCCGTACGTGGCGAGCAGCGCCTGCGCCTCGATCGGGTCGCCGAGCGCGGTACCGGTGCCGTGCGCCTCGACCGCGTCCACGTCCGCCACGGTCAGCCGGGCGTTGGCGAGCGCCTGCTGGATGACCCGCTGCTGGGACGGCCCATTCGGAGCCGTGAGGCCGTTCGAGGCGCCGTCCTGGTTGACCGCGCTGCCCCGCACGACGGCGAGTACGGGGTGGCCGTGCCGCTGCGCGTCGGAGAGCCGCTCGACCAGCAGGATCCCGGCGCCCTCGGCGAGCGACATGCCGTCCGCGCCGTCGCCGAACGCCTTGCACCGCCCGTCCGCGGCCAGCGCGCGCTGGCGGCTGAAGCCGATGAAGCTAGCCGGCGTGCCCATGACGGTGACGCCGCCGGCGAGCGCGAGCGTGCTCTCCCCGTTGCGCAGCGACTGGCAGGCCAGGTGCAGCGCGACGAGCGACGAGGAGCAGGCGGTGTCCAATGTGACCGCCGGGCCTTCGAGTCCGAAGAGGTATGCCACGCGCCCGGAGAGCACGCTGGATGCCGTCCCCGTCATCATGTGCGCCTCGTTGGCGGCGCCCTCGCCATACCCCTGGTAGCTGGCGCCGATGAACGCGCCGGTCTGGCTGCCGCGCAGCGTCTCGGGGTCGATGCCGGCGCGTTCGATTGCCTCCCAAGCGGTTTCCAGCAGCAGCCGCTGCTGCGGGTCCATCGCGAGTGCTTCGCGCGGCGAGATGCCGAAGAAGCCCGGGTCGAAGTCGCCGGCGCCGGCGAGGAAGCCGCCGCGCACGGTGTACGAGGTGCCGGGGTGGTCCGGGTCGGGGTCGTAGATGGCTTCCGCGTCCCAGCCGCGGTCGGGCGGAAACTCGGAGATGGCGTCCACACCGCCGCGGACGAGGCGCCACAGGTCGTCCGGCGAACCGACCCCGCCAGGGAAGCGGCAGGCCATGCCGACGATCGCGATCGGCTCGTCGCTCGCGCCCGCCGCGACCGCTGGTGCCACCGGGGTTCCCGCCGGGTCGCCGGTCACCTGGCTGGCGAGGAACTGCGCCAGCGCCATCGGGGTGGGGTAGTCGAAGACCATCGTGGTGGGCAGCTTGAGCCCGGTGGCGGCGGCGAGGCGGTTGCGCAGGTCCACAGCGGTGACGGAGTCGAACCCGACCTCGCGGAACGCGCGCCGCTCCGGAAGCGAGTCGACCGATGCGTGGCCGAGCACGGTCGCCGCTTCGGCGCGGACGAGGTCGACCAGCGCGCGGGCCCGCTCGCCCGGTGTGAGCGTGCGCAGCCGGGTGGCGAACTCCCCTTCCACCGCCTCGCGGCTGGCCCGCTCGGCCGCCTCGACAAGCCGCCGGACCTCGGGCACCTCGGCGAAGAGCGTGGTGTCGCGGCGTGCGCTGAACGTCGGGTGGTACCGGTCCCAGTCGATGTCGGCGACCGCGACGGCGGTCTCGTCGTCGTCCAGCACCTGCCCGAGACCGGCCATGGCGAGGTCTGGGTCGAGGTACACAAGGCCGCTGCGGATGACGCCGTACGGGTCGGGCTCGTCGAGCCGTGTGTTCTCCGGCCACTTTCCCCAGTGGACGGAGAGCGCGTGCCGGCCGCGGGCGCGGCGGTTGGCGGCGAGCGCGCCGAGGTAGGCGTTGCCAGCCGCGTACGCGCCGTGCTCGCCGCTGCCCCACATGCCGGCGATGGACGAGTAGAGCACGAACGCGTCCAGCTCGTCGGTGTCCAGCAGCGCGTCGAGGTTTTCCGCGCCGGCCACCTTGGCGTGTACCACAAGCGAGAACTCGGCGAGGCTCATCTCGGCGAGCGTGCCGAGCCGGATGACGGCGGCGGCGTGCACGACGGTCCGCACGGTGCGGCCGGCCGCCTTGAGCTCGGCGAGCAGCGACGCCACGGCCTCGCGGTCGGCGACGTCGCAGGACCGGACCTCGGCCTCGGTGCCGAGGTCGGCGAGCGCGGCTACGAGGTCCGCCATGCCCGGTGCGGCCATCCCGGCGCGGCTTGTGAGCACGATGTGCTCGGCGCCCCGGCGGGCCAGCCAGCGGGCCAGGTCCGGGCCGATGGTGCCGGTCGCGCCCGTGACCAGCGTGGTACCGCGCGGTGTCCACGGCCGGGCTGGCGTGTCGGCCGACGGTGCCCGTACGACTCGGCGTGCCAGCACGGCGTGGGACCGGACGGCGAGCTGGTCCTCGCCTGACTCGCCGCTCAGCAGGGCGGCAACCCTCTGGGCGGCCCGCTCGTCCAGCATGTCCGGCAGGTCGATCGAGCCGCCGTACCGGCGGGGGTGCTCCAGCGCGGCCGTCCAGGCGACGCCGAGGATCTGTGCCTGCACCGGGCGTACCGTGGCGTCGGCCGGGCCGGTCGCCACCGCGCCGCGGGTCAGACACCACAGTGGAGCGTCGATGCCGGCGTCACCGAGCGCCTGCACGAGCGCGACGGTGAGCGCCAGCCCCGCGGAGAGCGCCGGGTACCGCTCGCTCGGCTCCTCCGCCGCGGCCAGCAGGGAGACGATGCCGGTGACGTCGCCGGCCTCGCCGAGGCGGGACGCCAGCACGGCGCGGTCGACGCACTCGTCGTCCAGCACCAGGGGGCGTACCTCGGCGCCGTGCGCGCTGAGCGCGGCGGTGACATCGTCGGCCGCGATGCCCTCGGCGGTGACCAGCAGCCAGGTTCCGTTGAGCGTGGCCCGGGGCAGCGCGCCGACCGACTGCCACGCGACCCGGTACCGCAGCGCGTCCACCGCCGCCCGGTCCCGCCGCTGCCGCCGCCACGCCGACAGCGCGGGCAATACGGCGGTGAGCGCCGGCTCGTCCAGCCGCAGGCTCGCGGTGAGCGCGGCCACGTCCTCCCGCTCGACCGCGGCCCAGAACGCGGCGTCCACCGGGTCGGCGGTACCGGCCTGCTCCGCCTCGGGCGGCGCAATCCAGAAGCGCTCGTGCTGGAACGCGTACGTGGGCAGGTCGACCCGCTGCCCGCCGGCCAGGAACGGCGACCAGTTCACGGGTACGCCGCGGACGAACAGCTCCGCGAGCGAGGCGGCGAACCTGTGTAGGCCGCCCTCGTCGCGGCGGAGCGTGCCGGTCACCACGACGGCCTCGCCGGCCGTGTCCGCGAGATCGGCGGTGTCGCTCACGCCGCCGGTCAGCACCGGGTGCGAGCTGACCTCGACGAAAACCCGGTGGCCGTCGTCCAGCAGTGCCTGTATGGCCGGCTGGAAGCCGACGGTCTGGCGCAGGTTGCGGTACCAGTACTCGGCGTCCAACGCCGGCTTGTCGATCCAGCCGCCGACAACGGTGGAGTAGAACGGCACGGTCGGCGCCTGCGGGCGGATGGGCGCTAGCTGTGCCAGCAGCTCGTCGTGCAGCGCCTCGACCTGTGCGGAATGGGACGCGTAGTCCACGGCGACGCGGCGCAGCCAGATGTCCTCACTGGACAGCTCGCCGCAGAGGGCGTCCAGCGCGTCGGGGTCGCCGGAGACGACCACCGACCGGGGACCGTTGACGGCGGCGATCGAGACGCGGCCGTCGCCGGGCAGGCGCGGGGCCATCTCGTCCGCGGGGAGCGCGACCGAGACCATCCCACCGCGTCCGGCCAGCCGGGCCGCGATCGCCTTGCTGCGCAACGCCACGACCCGGGCCGCGTCGGCAAGGGACAGCGCGCCGGCGACGCAGGCCGCGGCGATCTCGCCCTGGGAGTGGCCGACGACCGCATCCGGTACCACACCGTGCGCCCGCCACACCTCGGCCAGCGACACCATTACCGCGAACGACGCCGGCTGCACGACGTCGACCCGCTCCAGCAGGTCCGGGCCGGCCTCGCCACGCAGCACGTCCAGCAGTGACCAGTCGACGTACGCGCTCAGCGCCGCCGCGCACTCGGCCGCCCTGGCCGCGAATACCGGCGACTCGGTGAGCAGGCGGGCGCCCATGCCGACCCACTGCGAGCCCTGCCCGGGGAAGACGAAGACCGTGCGCCCCTCGACGTCGGCGACCCCTCGACCCGTGCCTCGCCGAGCAGCACGACCCGGTGTTCGAAGAGCGACCGGGTGTCCACAAGCGAGGCCGCGACGTCCGCGGGCGCTAGGCCGGCGACGGCAGCCCGGAGCGTGTCAGCCTGCTCACGGGCGGCTGCGGCGGTCCGGCCGGACACGATCCACGGCAACACCCGGTCCGGCTCGTCCCCTGCGGGCATTGGCGCTACCTCGGCGGGACCTTGCTCGATCACGATGTGCGCGTTGGTACCGCTGACGCCGAAGGAGGAAACGCCGGCCCGGCGCGCCCGCTCCACGTCTGGCCAGGGCGTGTTGGCGGCGAGCAGGCTCACCCGTCCGGCGGACCAGTCCACATGCGACGAGGGCTTCTCGACGTGCAGCGTCCGAGGGAGCACGCCGTGCCGCAGCGCCTGCACCATCTTGATGACCCCGGCGACACCGGCCGCGGCCTGGGTATGGCCGATGTTCGACTTGATGGAGCCGAGGAAGAGCGGGTGCTCCCGATCCTGCCCGTAGGTGGCGAGGAGGGCCTGTGCCTCGATCGGGTCGCCGAGTGCGGTGCCGGTGCCGTGCGCCTCGACAGCGTCCACATCAGACAGTGCGAGACCGGCGTTGGCGAGTGCCTGCCGGATGACCCGCTGCTGCGACGGGCCGTTCGGGGCGGTGAGGCCGTTGGAGGCACCGTCCTGGTTGACCGCCGAGCCGCGGACGACCGCGAGGATCGGGTGGCCGTTGCGGCGCGCGTCGGAGAGCCGCTCTACCACGAGCACGCCGACGCCCTCGGACCAGCCGGTGCCGTCGGCGGCGTCGGAGAACGCCTTGCACCGCCCGTCGGCGGCCATCCCGCCCTGGTGGGTGAACTCGATGAAGTTGTTCGGCGTCGTCATCACCGTGACGCCGCCGGCCAGCGCGAGGTCGCACTCTCCTTGCCGCAGCGCCTGCCCGGCGAGATGGAGCGCGACGAGCGACGAGGAGCAGGCGGTGTCCACGGTGACCGCCGGGCCTTCGAAGCCGAACGTGTACGACACCCGGCCGGAGATGACGCTAGCGGAGAGGCCGGTGGCGGCGTGCCCGCCGACCTCCTCGCCCGCAGCGCCCACGAGGTTGGCGTAGTCCTGCCCGTTGGTGCCCATGAAGACGCCGGTCTGGCTGCCACGCAGTCGCGCCGGCGCGATGCCGGAACGCTCCACCGCCTCCCAGGACACCTCCAGCAGCAGCCGCTGCTGTGGGTCCATCGCCACCGCCTCGCGTGGGGAGATGCCGAAGAACGCCGCGTCGAAGCCGGCCACGTCGGCCAGGAAGCCACCTTCGAGGGTGTCGCTGCGCCCACGGCCCCCGCCACCGGCGAGGCCCGCGAGGTCCCAGCCGCGGTCGGTGGGGAACGCGTCGATGCCGTCCCGCCCGTCCAGCAAGAGCTGCCAGAGGTCCTCTGGCGAGCGCACGCCACCGGGGAAGCGGCAGGCCATACCGACGATCGCGATCGGCTCGTCGGTCTCCCCCGTCGCCCGGGCCGGGGCCAGCACGGCCTCGGCGCCGCCGGCCAGTTCGCCGAGGAGGTGGGTGGCGAGGGCCCGCGGCGTGGGGAAATCGAAGATGAGGCCGGCCGGCAGTTCCAGCCCGGTCAGGCCGGTGAGCGCGTTGCGGAGCTCCAATGCGGACAGCGAGTCGAAGCCGAGGTCCCGGAACGCCTTGTCGACCCCGACAGCGGTGGGGCTGCCGTGCCCGAGCACGGCGGCTACCTGGCGGCGGACCAGGTCCAGCACCGCCGCCGCCCGGCCATCCTCGGTGAGGTCGCGAAGGCGATCGCGGAGCGCGGCACCGGCGGAGGCGGCCTCCCGGCGGGCGGCCTCGGCGGCCGCGATGGCACCTGCCGCACCCGGCAGGTCGGCGAGGAGGCGGCTCGGCCGGATCGCGAGGAGTGCCCCGATCAGCCGGTCCTGGCGGAGGTCGGCGACCACAACCCGCGGCTGTGGCTCGGCGACCGCTTGGGCGAGGGCGGCGAGCGCGCGGTCCGGGTCCATCGCGGCCACGCCCATGCGCGCCGACCAGTCGTCGCCTGTCGTGGCGGCCATGCCGTCGCCGGCCCAGCCACCCCACGCGACGGAGGTGGCGGCCCGGCCCGCCGCGCGCCGGCGGGCGGCGATCGCGTCCAGGGCCGCGTTCGCCGCGGCGTAGTTGGCCTGGCCCGGGCTTCCGACCGTCCCGGCCAGCGACGAGAAGAGGACGAACGCGTCGAGGTCCGGCAACAGCTCATCGAGTACGAGCGCCGCCTCCACTTTGGAGCGGAATACGGCTGCGAAGCGGGCTGGAGTGAGCGAGTCGAGCACGCCGTCGTCAAGGACGCCGGCGGCGTGCACCACGGCCTGCACGTCTCCGATGCTCGCCAGCAGGGTACGCATCTGCTCCGGATCGGCAGCGTCAGCGGCGGCGACGGTCAGCTCGACCCCGCTCAGCTCCTCCCGCAGCGCGGCCAAGCCCTCGGCCTCCGGACCGCGGCGGCTGACGAGCACGAGCCGTTCCGCGCCGTTGGCGGCGAGCCAGCGGGCCACCCGCACCCCCAGCGCGCCGGTACCGCCGGTGACCAGCACCGTGCCCGACGGCGTCCATGGCGCGGGCGCGTCGAGGGAGGCCGGAGCGGGGACCAAGCGGCGGCCGTATGTGCCCGAGGCCCGGACCGCGATCTGGTCTTCGCCGTCGCTCCGGTCGAGCGCGTCGGCGAGCCGGCGGAGCAGCGGCGCGTCCAGCGACGGTGGGAGGTCGACGAGCCCACCCCAGCGGCGGGGCAGCTCCAGCGCGGCGACCCGGCCGAGTCCCCAGACAGCGGCCTGCCCAGCCGTGGGTGGCGTATCGCCGTCATCGACCGAGACCGCACCATGCGTGAGCGTCCACAGTGGGGCCTCGATGCCGGCCTCGCCGAGGAGGCGCACGAGCCCGGCGGCGGCGATCGCGGCCGTGCTCGGGTCGCCGCCCGCATCGAGCGCGAGCAGTGAGACGAGCCCGTCGTGGTCTCCGGTCTGGAGATCGGCGAGGCGGGTCGTGGTGGCGCCGAGGGCCGCGGCGACCGCGGTCGTGTACTCGTCCGGCTCGTCCGGGAGGATCGCGAGCCAGCGGCGGCCCGGCTCCTGCCGGGGGGCCTCGGTGAGCGGCGCCCAGGACTCGCGGTAGCGCCAGGAGTCGATCGTGGAGCGCTCGAGGCGGCGGCCGCGCCAGGCGGCGAGCGCCGGCACCATCGCGCCGACTGTGTCGCCGTCGAGCTCCAGCGTGGACGCCAGCGCGTCGATGTCGCCCCGCTCGACGGCTGCCCAGAACTCGGCGTCCATCGTGTCGACGGGGAAGGCGAACTCGGGCGGCTCCGGCCAGTACCGCTGGTGGTCGAACGCGTACGTGGGCAGCTCGGCCGGTGTCGCTCCGGTACCGGCGAAGGCGGGCGCCCAGTCGACGGTGATTCCGGTGGTGTGCAGGCGGGCGAGCCCGGTGAGGAAGGCGGCTTCCTCGGGCCGGTCCTTCCGGAGGGTGGGGATCGCGTTGCCGGTGAGCGCGGAGAGCACGCCGTCCGGCCCGATCTCCAGGAGTGTCGCGTCACCGATGGCGGTTACCGCCTCGGCGAAACGTACGGTGTCCCGCACGTGCCTGACCCAGTACTCAGGGTCCGTCACATCACCGGCACCGGCGACCGGGATCCGCGGCTGCGCGAACGTCAACGTCCGCACCACCGCCCGGAAGTCGTCCAGCATCGGATCCATCAGCGGCGAGTGGAACGCGTGCGACACCCGCAGCCGGGTCGTTTTGGCGAAGCGGGCCGCTATCGCCTCCACCTCGGCCTCGACGCCGGCGATGACGACCGCGGCCGGACCGTTCACGGCCGCGATGGAGACGCCATCGGTGAGCAGCGGCGTGACCTCGGCCTCGGTGGCCTGGATCGCGACCATCGCCCCACCGGGCGGGAGGGCCTGCATGAGGCCGGCACGGGCGGTGACGAGGCGGCCGGCGTCCTCCAGCGACAGCACGCCCGCGACGTAGGCGGCCGTGATCTCGCCGATCGAATGGCCGGCGAGGTGGGCGGGCTTGACCCCGAACGACTCGGCGAGCCGGTAGAGGGCGACTTCGACGGCGAAAAGCGCTGGCTGCGTCCACCCCGTCTGGTTGAGCAGGTCCGGGTCCGAACCCCACATCACGTCGCGCAGGCCGGGGTCGAGATGAGCCAGGACCTCGTCCAGCGCGGCGGCGAAGACCGGATAGCGGGCGCACAGGTCGCGACCCATGCTGAGGCGCTGCGAGCCCTGGCCGGAGAAGAGCACGCCGAGCTTGCCACCCTCGGCGACACCACGGGCGACCTCGATGCTGCCGTCAGCGGTGGCCAGGAGCACGGCGCGATGTTCGAAGGCTGAGCGGCCGGTCAGGGCGAGCCCGACGCGGCTGGCCATGGCCTCAACCGTGCGCAGCCGCGCGATCTGGCCGTCGAGGGCAGCCTCGGACTTGGCCGAGACGAGCCACGGCACGACCGACGGCTGTACCGCCGGCTCGACCGCCGGCACCGGCGCGGGCTGCTCGAGGATCACGTGTGCGTTGGTGCCGCTGATACCGAACGACGACACCGCCGCCCGCCGTGGCCGGTCGACCTCCGGCCAGGCTGTCTGCTCGGTCAGCAGCTCGACCGCGCCAGCCGACCAGTCCACATGCGACGACGGCGCGCCCACGTGGAGGGTCTTCGGCGCGATACCCTGCCGCATCGCCATGATCATCTTGATCACACCCGCCACACCGGCGGCGGCTTGGGTGTGACCGAGGTTCGACTTCACCGAGCCGAGCAGCAACGGCCGCTCGCGGTCCCGCCCGTACGTGGCAAGCAGCGCCTGGGCTTCAATCGGGTCGCCCAGCGTGGTGCCCGTGCCGTGACCCTCGACCACGTCCACATCGGACATGGTCAGGCCGCCACTGGCCAGAGCCTGCCGGATGACCCGCTGCTGGGACGGCCCATTGGGCGCGGTGAGGCCGTTCGAGGCGCCGTCCTGGTTGACGGCGGAGGCGCGCAGGATCGCGTACACCGGGTGGCCGTTGCGGCGGGCATCGGACAGTCGCTCCAGCACGACCACGCCGACGCCTTCGGACCAGCCCACCCCATCGGCGGTGTCGGCGAAGGCGCGGCACCGGCCGTCCGCGGACAGGCCGCGCTGGCGGGAGAACTCGACGAACGAGTTCGGCGTGGACATCACCGTCACGCCGCCGGCCAGCGCCAGGTCGCACTCACCACCGCGCAGGGCCCCGGCGGCAAGGTGCATCGCCACCAGTGAGGAGGAACAGGCTGTGTCGACGGTGACGGCCGGTCCCTCGAAGCCGAACGTGTACGACACCCGGCCGGAGACGACACTCGGCGAGCTGCCGTTGCCCTGGAAGCCCTCGAAGTCACCGCCGCCCAGCAGGTGGCTGTAGTCGCTGTACATGACGCCCGCGAATACGCCGGTCTGGCTGCCGCGCAACGAGACCGGGTCGATACCGGCCCGCTCGACCGCCTCCCACGAGACTTCCAGCAGGAGCCGCTGCTGCGCGTCCGTGGCAAGGGCCTCGCGCGGGCTCATACCGAAGAACTCGGCGTCGAAGTTTCCGGCGTCGTGCAGGAACCCGCCCGACCGGGTGTACGAGGTGCCGGGGTGGTCCGGGTCGGGGTGGTACAGCGCATCGAGGTCCCAGCCGCGGTCGGCGGGGAAGCCGCTGATCGCGTCGACGCCGTCGCTGACGAGCCGCCACAGGTCTTCCGGCGAGGCGACGCCGCCCGGGTAGCGGCAGGCCATACCGACGATGACGATCGGATCGTCGGAGTTGGCGACGAGGCGGGGCAGCGGCGCGGCGGCCTCGGTGTCCGAGCCAAGCAGTTCGTCGAGCAGGTACCCGGCGAGGGCGCCCGCG
The DNA here is from genome assembly GCF_011764545.1 of Phytohabitans flavus. GTDB lineage: Bacteria > Actinomycetota > Actinomycetes > Mycobacteriales > Micromonosporaceae > Phytohabitans > Phytohabitans flavus. Next base: position 6,214,138 of record NZ_AP022870.1, read on the forward strand.
GTCGGGTAGTCGAAGACGAGCGTGGCCGGCAGCCGCAGCCCGATGACGGTACCGAGGCGGTTGCGCAGCTCGACCGAGGTGAGCGAGTCGAAACCCAGGTCCTGGAAGGCCTTCGCCGGGTCGATCTTGTCAGCGCCGGTGTGCCCGAGCGTGGCGGCGACCTGGCCGCGCACAAGCTCCAGCACGGTGCCCCGCCGCTCAGTCTCGTCCAGCCCGGCCAGGCGCTGCGCCAGGCCACGGGCGGCGCCGGAGACCGTGCCGCGTCGCACGGGCGTACGGATCAGGCCACGCAGGAGCGGCGGTACCTCGCCGGCCGCCCGGATGGCCGGCAGGTCCAGCCGGATCGGCACCACCGACGGCGCTCCCGCGGTGAGCGCGGCGTCGAAAAGCGTGAGCCCCTGCTCGACGGTCAGCGGCGGTGTGCCGGCGCGGGCGAGCCGCTCGGCGTCCACGGCCATGCCTTCGGTCCACGGTCCCCAGGCGAGCGAGACGGCCGGTAGCCCTTGCGCACGCCGGTGCGCGGCCAGAGCATCAAGGAACGCGTTGCCCGCCGCATAGTTTGCCTGCCCGGCACCGCCGAAAACGCCGGCAGCGGAGGAGAACAACACAAAGGCGTCCAGGTCGCGGGTCAGCTCGTGCAGATGCCAGGCGGCATCCACCTTCGGCCGCAACACAGTGTCAAACCGCTCCGGGGTAAGTGACTCGATTACACCGTCATCCAAAACGCCGGCCGCATGCACGACGGCGGTCACCGGATACTGCCGCAACAACTCGGCCAGCGCATCGCGATCGGACACGTCACAGGCGACCACGGAAACCTCGACGTCCAGGTCCGCGACAAGCTCGGCACCGCCACCACGCCGACTCGCCAACACAAGCCGCCGCACACCATGCGATACCACGAGATGACGGGCCACCGCGGCGCCCAAACCGCCACTGCCACCAGTGATGAGGACTGTGCTGTCCGGGCCCCATGCGGACGCGTCCACCGCGCCCGCGCTCAGCCGGGCCAGGCGCGTGGCGAACGCCCTGCCCTCGCGGATCGCCAGCTCCGGCTCGTCCGATCCGGCAGCCGCAGGAAGAAGAGCCACCGACGCCGGATCAGCATCGATCTCGACCAGCGCAAACCGGCCCGGATTCTCCACCGCAGCCGAACGCACCAGACCCCACACCGCCGACGCGGCCAAATCACCCGCACGGGTCACGAACACCAGCCGCGAACCAGTGAACCCCTGCACCCGACCCAGCACCCGGGCGGTCAGCTCACGCACCGCCGAGGGAACGTCCAACCCGGGCGGCGACACGACTTCGTACAGCTCGACATCCGCCGACGCCTCCGCAAGGGCGACCGGTGTCCACTCCGGACGGAAGAGCGCGTCCAGCACGACGTCAGTGCGGCCGGCCTCGGCGGCGCGGACGACAAGCGAGTCGACCGAGGCGACCGGGCTGCCGGCCGGGTCCACAACCGCGATCGAGACGGCGTCGTCGCCGAGCCGGGTGAGCCGTACCCGCACCACAGAAGCGCCGGTCGCGTGCAGGGTCACGCCCTCCCACGCGAACGGCAGCCCGCCCCGGCTCGCCGCGCCCAGGTCGACGAAGGCGAGCGCGTGCAGGACCGCGTCCAGCAGCGCCGGGTGCACGCCGAACGCGCCGGCGTCCACCGCCTCCGGAAGCGACACCTCGGCGTAGACCTCGCCACTGTCGCCACGCCAGACCGCGCGCAACCCGCGGAACGTCGGGCCGTACGCGAACCCGTCGCCGGCCAGCCGCTCGTACAGGCCGTCCACCGGCACAGGCTGCACTCCGGCGGGTGGCCACTGGGCGTTGGCGACGGCCGGTTGGCTCGTGCCGTTTCCGAGTACGCCGGTGGCGTGCAGCGCCCACCGCTGGTCGTCGGCGCCATCCGGGCGGGAGTAGATGTCGACGGTCCGCTGTCCGTGGTCGTCGGGGCTGCCGACCCACAGCTGCACCTGTACGCCGCCCTGCTCCGGGAGCACCAGCGGTGTGGCGAGCGTCAGCTCCTCGACCCGGTCGCAGCCGACCTCGTCGCCGGCCCGGATCGCGAGCTCCAGGAACGCGGTACCGGGCAGGAGCACCTGGCCGCGTACGGCGTGGTCGGCCAGCCACGGGTGGGTATGCGTGGAGATCCTGCCGGTGAGCAGCGCCCCGTCGGAGTGGGCGAGGGAGACGGCGGCACCGAGGAGCGGGTGGTGGGCCGCGCCGAGCCCGGCCGAGCGCGGGTCGCCGGCGGCCATCCGCCCGGAGGGCCAGAAGCGCTGCCGCTGGAACGGGTACGTCGGCAGGTCCACGCGACGCGCGCCAACGGCCTCGAACGCCGGCGCCCAGTCGACGCCGATGCCATTCACGTACAGCCGGCCGAGCGCGGCCAGCAGCGTTGTCTCCTCCGGCCGGTCCTCGCGCATGACCCGAACCCCGTCGCCGGCCAGCGCGGCCAGCACGCCGTCCGGGCCGATCTCCAGGAAGACCGAACCGTCCAGTGTCGCCACCGCGTCGGCGAAGCGGACGGTGTCGCGCACGTGTCTGACCCAGTACTCAGGATCCGTCACATCACCAGCCGCCACCACAGGAATGACAGGCTCCGCGAACGACAGCGAGGTAACCACCGCGCGGAAGTCGTCCAGCATCGGCGCCATCAACGGCGAATGGAACGCATGCGACACCCGCAACCGCGTCCGCTTCTCAAACCGAGAAGCCACCGCCAACACCGCAGCCTCGTCGCCCGCCACCACGACGTTCAAGGGCCCATTGACCGCCGCGATCGACACGCCCTCTGTCAGCAGCGGCAGCACCTCGGACTCAGCGGCCCGCAACGCCACCATCGCCCCACCGGCCGGCAACGCCTGCATCAGCGAGGCACGCGCGGAAACCAACGTGCAGGCGTCCGAAAGGGACAGCACACCGGCCACGTGCGCCGCCGCTATCTCACCGATGGAGTGGCCGGCGACGTGGTCAGGGCGCAGGCCGAAAGAGGCCGCCAGCTTGTACAGCGCCACCTCGACCGCGAACAGCGCCGGCTGCGCCCACCCCGTCTGGTCCAGCTCGTCGGCGTCGGTACCCCACATCACGTCCCGCACGCCCGGGTCCAGCTGCGCGAGCACCTCGTCGAGCGCGGACGTGAACACCGGATACCGCTCGTAGAGCGCACGACCCATACCGAGGCGCTGCGAACCCTGACCAGAGAAAAGCATCGCCAGCTTCGGCCGTACCCGGATGGCACCCGTGATGGCAGCGGCGGCCGGCTCGCCGGCGGCGAGCGACGACAGCGCGGCCCGCGCGTCCTCCACCGTCTCGGCGACCAACGCCGCGCGATGCTCGAAGCTGGACCGGCTCGTGGCTAGCGACAGCGCGACGTCCGGCAGTGCCGCGCCGTCCAGTGTGGATGCGACGCGGGCCGCGAACGCGCGCAGCGCTCCGGGCGAGCGTGCGGACACCAGCAGCGGTACGGGGCCGGCGAGCGGCACGGGCGCCGGCGCGCTGGAAGCATCTGGAGCCTGCTCGATGATGGCGTGCGCGTTCGTACCGCTGATGCCGAACGACGACACGGCGGCCCGCCGGGGCTCGCCGGTCTCCGGCCACGGCACGTTTTCGGTGACGAGCTCGACCGCCCCGGAGGTCCAGTCCACGTGGGACGACGGGGCATCGACGTGCAGCGTCTTCGGCACGATCCCGTGCCGCATCGCGTGCACCATCTTGATGACGCCTGCGACGCCGGCGGCGGCCTGGGTGTGGCTGATGTTCGACTTGACCGAGCCGAGCAGCAGCGGGCGCTCCCGATTGCGGCCGTACGTGGCGAGCAGCGCCTGCGCCTCCACCGGGTCGCCGAGCGTGGTGCCGGTGCCGTGCGCCTCCACCGCGTCGATCTGGCTGGCGGAGAGCCGGGCGTTCACCAGTGCCTGTTCGATGACGGACTGCTGGGAGGGGCCGTTCGGCGCGGTCAGCCCGTTCGAGGCACCGTCCTGGTTGACGGCCGAGCCCCGAACGACGGCGAGGATCTCGCGGCCGTTGCGCTGTGCGTCGGAGAGGCGCTCCAGGACGAGCACGCCGACGCCCTCGGCCCAACCGGTGCCGTTCGCGGAGTCGGCGAAGGAGCGGCAGAAGCCGTCGCCGGCCAGCCCGCCCTGCTTGCCCATCTCGGCGAACGTCGTCGGGCTGGACATGATGGTGACGCCGCCGACTACCGCGAGCCCACACTCGCCGGCCCGCAGCGAGCGCGTGGCGAGGTGGAGCGCGACGAGCGACGAGGAGCAGGCTGTGTCGATGGTGACGGCGGGACCCACCACACCGAACACATAGGACAGCCGGCCGGAGAGCACGCTGTTGGCGCTACCCGTGAGTTGGAAACCCTCGACGTCGTCATCCGGGCCGACCGTGTACTCGTGGCCCATCGCGCCGATGAACATGCCGGTCTGGCTGCCCTTGACGGACAGCGGCGAGATGCCGGCCCGCTCGAACGCTTCCCAGGTGGCCTCCAGCAGCACCCGCTGCTGCGGCTCCATCGCGAGCGCCTCGCGCGGTGAGATGCCGAAGAAGTCCGCGTCGAACTCGGCCGCGCCGTGCAGGAAGCCGCCGGCAGTGGTCGAGGAGGTGTCGAGGCTTTCGAGGTCCCACCCCCGATCGGTGGGAAAGCCGGTGATGCCGTGCTGTCCACCCTCGACCATCCGCCACAGGTCTTCCGGGCTGGCCACGCCACCTGGGTAGCGGCAGCTCATCCCGACGATCGCGACGGGCTCCCGCTCTGCCGCCTCGATCTCCTGTAGCCGTTGCCGGGTACGCCGGAGGTCGGCGGTGGAGCGCTTGAGGTAGTCCCGGAGCTTCTCTTCGTTGTCCATCTCACGTCAACCCATCTCGACGTGGCACACAGCATCTGCCTCCCGGACCGCCTCCCGAGCCCGCCGGGCCCGTGGGCGTCGGCGGACTACGGCGAGTCTCACCGTCCATGGGCAGGGAGAATCCCTAGTCCTGGCGCGGTGATCGCGGATTACTTGTAAGCGGTGACCGCCGCCATCGTGCTGGCCCACCAGTAGTTGCAGTCCGGCGGCGGCTGAAGGCCGGTCACGAGCTCCACCTTGAACGAGCTGAAGTGGCTCAGCAGGATCCGCTGGTGCGAACGGCTGAGCGAGTCGATCTCGTTGGTGTAGTACGAGAAGATGCCGCCGGGGCGCAGGTGCGCGGCGGCCGGCTCGACGAAGTTGGCGGCGAGGAAGGGCGCCTTCGGACCGAGCGTCTCGACGAACTCCCGCTCGTTGGTCGGGTACGTGTCGTAGAGGATCGCGTCGAACTGGCCGAGCCGACCCATGACGTCCTGCCAGCCGCCCAACTCCAGCCGGATGTCCCGCTCCGGCCACTTGCCCCGCCAGGTCGCGAACCGCTTCGCCACCTCGTGGTTGATCTCGATGATCGTGTGCGACGCCACACCCGCCTCCTGGACGTACGAGGCCGAGATGCCCATGCCGAAGCCGACCTCGAGCAGGTCGCCGCCGGCCGCCGCCGCGTTGTAGGCGAGCTTCCGCATCAGCGGGTGCTCCCAGTCCTGCATCACCTGCTGCCCCTGGATGAGCAACTGGCGCCCGTCGCTGTAGTCGGCGCCGCTGCCCTCCCATTCCGACCGGATCAGCGGCCGGTCCGAGCCATCGACGAACTCCTTCTGGATGTTGTCCAGATGCTCCAGATCGGCGGCGAATTCCCACACTGCTCGGGACAGCAGGAGGTTGCGCTGACCTGTGCCTTTCGAGCGCAGGAAGTCTTCGCGCTTCGTCGCCACCGTAATATCGAAGTCTTTGAACTTCCGCTGCATCGCCGGCTCTCCCAACGGCTCGACGCGACTTGAGGCTCGGGCGATGCTACGGCTGTGAATCTTGGGAAAATGCTCGTCCACCCCCTGATCGGGGGCTTGTCGCCTGACATTGGTGACAATTAATCTGAAGCTCACGTCCAGGGTTCAACGAGCCGTTCGGCGGCCGCATGCGCGCATTCGAGACAGCTTTCGCCGATTACCACAGCGTCCCCCACTGCGTCGGTGCCGGCAGCGGCACGGAGGCGATCCTGCTCGGCCTCCGCGCGCTCGGTGTGCGGGCGAATGACGAGGTCCTCACGGCCGCCACCGCCACCGCCCAGGCGGTCAACGCCATCGAGGCGATCGGGGCCACGCCTGTATTCGTCGACGTACACGCCGGTGACTACCTCATGGCGGTGGACCGGGCGGCCAGTGCGCTGACCGGGCGGACGCGGTGCCTGCTCGCCCCACACGCGTACGGGCAGTGTGTCGACATGGCCGCGCTGCGCGAGCTGGCCACCACCCGCGGCCTCACGATCCTCGAAGACTGCGCGCAGGCGTGGTCGGCCCGGCACCACGGCCGGCTCGCCGGGACGATGGGCGACGCGGCTGCGTTTTCGGTGTACCCGGGGCGGTTGTTGGGCCGGTACGGCGAGGGCGGCGCGGTGATCACCGCCAGCGACGAGGTGGGCGACCGCCTCATCGGGCTCCGCTACCATGGCAGCCCGGAGCTCTACCAGGCGATCCGCGCGCCCGGCTACCAGCGGTTGCTCGACGAGGAAGAGGGCGCGGCGCTGCGGCGGCGGCTAGCCGGGGTCGACCGGCTTCTGGCCGCCCGCAGGGCCGTCGCCGAGCGCTACGCGGAAGGGCTCGCCGGCACCGACCTCGGGCTGCCCGAGACCGCGCCGGGCAATGAGCACACCTTCCACGTGTACGCGGTGCGCCACCCCGCCGGGAGCGGCTGTTGAAGGCGCTGGAGGCCTTTCCGGTGTCCCGGGTGGACGTCTTCGGCGCACGCGACCGCGACCTGCCGATCACCGGCCAGCTCGCCGAGGAGCTCTTCGCCCTGCCGGTCTCGGCGTCACTCCCCGACGACGCGCAAGGCCGCCTGATCGCCGCTCTCCGCGACGCCCTCGACAGCATCCGCGACGACGGCTGACCCGGCACCGGTCGCCGACGGCACGGTGACCACAATGGACGCCAGCAGCAGCCCTCGCTGGCTCAGCCACCGGCCGGAAAATCCGGCCAGCGGCCCCTCGGGCGTCTCCGGGCCGGGCACGAGCAGCGTCGCCTCGAAGGCACCCGCGCGGGGGTCGATCGCGATCCGCGCTTCGCTGAAGTCGAGCCACTTGCCAGTGAGCGGAAACCACGCCTTGTAGACGGCTTCCTTGGCGCTGAAGAGCAGCCGGTCCCAGTGCACGCCCGGGGCTCGCGCGTCGAGGTCGCGGAGCATGGCCAACTCTTCGGTGAGTGCGATGGCCTCGAGCACGCCCTCGGGGAGCGGCGCGTCGGGCTCGGCGTCGACGCCGAGCGTGCGCACGTCAGTGTCGAGCGCCAGTGCGCAGGCCCGGTATCCCTCGCAATGGGTCATCGTGCCGACGATGCCGGCCGGCCACTGTGGCGCGCCGCGCTCTCCCGGGAGGATCGGGGCCGGGCCGTAGCCCAGGCGGGCCAACGCCTGGCGAGCGCAGCCACGCACGGTCGTGAACTCTCGCCGCCGCTTGTCGACGGCCCGCGCGACGACAGCCAGCTCCTCGGGGAAGAGCTCGACAGGTGCCGCGTCGTCGTACGCCTCGACGGCCACCACGGCCGGCGGGAGCAGATCAGCCAACACGGGCACCGTCCACAGTGGGCAGGATCCGGCGCGGCCCGCGGGGCGGCGCGGCGCGCGCCCGCCACTCGCGCGGGTAGCCGAGCGAGACCTCCTCGAAGCGCACGTCGTCGAACCAGTTGACCCGCGGGATGTGCAAGTGTCCATACACGACGGCCGCGGAGTTGAAGCGGACGTGCCAGTCCGCGGTGTGCACGGTGCCGCACCACTGGGCGAACTCGGGGTGGCGCAGGATGTCGGTGACCGCGCGCACCAGCGGGAAGTGGTTGACGAACACGGTCGGCAGCTCGGGGCGCTCGCGCTCGGCCAGCCGGCCCAGCGTCACCTCCAGCCGTGCGGCGCACCACGCGTCGCGGGTCGGGTAGGGGTCGGGGTGCAGCATGAACTCGTCGGTGCACACCACGCCCACGTCATACGCGTTGGCGAGGGACGCCTCCTTGGTGGCGAACTGCGGCATCCGGAACGTGTAGTCGTACAACACGAAGAGGGGGACGACCGTGACCGGACCGCCCTCGCCCTCCCAGATCGGGTACGGGTCCTCCGGCGTCACCACACCGAGGCCGCGGCACAGCTCGACGAGGTGGCGGTAGCGCGCCTCGCCACGCAGCTGGACGCTGTCCTCCTTTGGCGTCCACAGCTCGTGGTTGCCCGGCGCCCACACCACCTTGCGGAAGCGCTCGGCCAGCAGCCGCAGGGCCCACTCGATGTCTTCCACCATCTCGCCGACGTCGCCGGCGACCAGCAGCCAGTCGTCGTCGGTCTCGGGGCGGTATCCCTCCACGATCTTGCGGTTTTCCGCATACGCCACGTGCAGGTCGCTGATCGCCAGGAGCTTCGGCTGTACGGACACCCGTCGATCGTAGCCGTGCCGCCAAGGCGTCCCCTAAGACGATGCCGCGCGGCGCCGGCCGCCGGTAGGGGGTGGTTTACGGGTACCGCGGGTGCGGGCGGGGCCGCATCATCGATGCGAGAGCAGCCGGATGCGACGCGGAAAGGTTGCCGCGATGAACAGTACCGAAGACCTGGCCAACGCCATGATTGACGCGACTCTCGAAGGTGGACCGACGGACCTGCCGGAGTCGCTGCGGGTGCAGCGCACGACAGCGACCAACAGCAAGATCAAAGTGCGGCACGGCAGCGCGTACGAGCACTTCGAGCAGACGGGCGAGTCCAAGCCGGGGCACGAGGGCATGCTCCACGTGTACCGCTGGACGATGCGCACCCGCGTCGCCGAGTAACGCACCCGGGTCAGCGTCTCAGGCGGTGTTGCGCAGCCCCGCCACGAGGCTGAAGGGCAGGTCCGAACGGCGGTTGATGCGCAGCTTCCGGTACACCCTCGTCAGATGTTGCTCGACGGTGCTGACCGTGATGAAGAGCTTGCGGGCGATCTGCTGGTTTGTGTGCCCCTGCGCGGCGAGTGCGGCGACACGCCGCTCGGCGTCGCTCAGCTCCTCGATCACCGGATCTTCCGGCGACTCCGGCTCGCTGTCGCCAGGGGCCGGCCGGGCGGAGATCAGATCCTCCAGCTCGTACCGGGTGGCGAGCTGCTGGGCGCGGCGGGTGGTGATGCGGGCCTTGGCGTACTCGCCGAGCGCGTGCTGCGCCTCCCCCAGCTCCGCCATCGCCTCGACAAGCTCCAGCTGGTCGCCGCCGGCCTGCAACTCCTCGACGGCCTCGCGAAGCAGGGCCGCCCGCTGTTTCAGCTCCGCTTCAGCGGCCAGCTCGCGCAGCGAGATGCCGCGCGTGCGCCGGTTGTACGGCCCGAGCTTGGCCAGCTGCTCGGCGGCCAGGTGCCGGGCCTGTAAGCCGAGCCCGCGGCGGGCCTCGGCGAGGTCGGTGCGCCACGGCGCGAGGCCGGGCACGTCGAGCCCCCACCGCTCCATCAGCTCGCGGCACGCCTCGAAGTCTTCGATCGCCGCCTTGTGGCTGCCCCTGGCCAGGTGGAAGCGGCCCCGGGCGCGCAGGTAGTAAAGGCCGAACGGGGTCTGGAACATCGCGTCCGGCACCGGCATCGCGAGCAGGCGCAGCGCCTCGTCGAACTGGCCGCGGCGGGTGGCGGCCAGCAGCAGCACCGAGATCGGGCCGCCGATGAAGACGCCGAGCCCCCTGGGCTGGATGAGCGAGAGCGCGGCCTGGGCGTACCGCTCGGCCTCGGGCAGGTTGCCCTGGCGAAGGCTGATCCTGCCCCGCATCGCGGACAGCAGCGCCCGCCAGGTGGGCACCCGCCGGTCCGCCGCCTCCTGTAGGAGCCCGTCGCACCAGTCCGCTGCCTCGTCCAGGCACTCGGCCAGCACCATCGTCTCCAGCGAGATGATGATCGACTCCCAGGTGTGGTCGTCGAGCCGGTACTGCTGGAGGATCGCCTGCGCGTCGGCGACCGCCTCCTCGGTGATGCCGCCCCGGTGTACCGCGTCGACAAGCTTGGCCGTGCGGACCCGCAGCTTGCCCTTGGCACCGGTGAGCGTCGAGGCACATGGCAACGGGGCCGTCGCGGCGCCGTCCTTCGCGGTACCCGGGTAGAAGAAGCCGAGGCGAGACCGCACGCAGGCGACGGCGAGCGCCGTGTCCGGCCCGTCCTGGTCGGCGATCGTGTCGAGCACCTCCATCGCCTCGGCCGGCCGGCCGAACCACATCAGGTGCTTGACGAGCATGATCGTGAGGTCAGGGCGGAGCCTCCCGGCCCGCGCGACCGGGACGAGTTCGCGCGCGTACCGCTCGGCGGACGTCGGGTCCAGGCGCCACTTGGCCCGCAGCAGCGCGGCGTGGATGCCGGCCCGCTCGACGACGTCGACCCGGCTGCGCTCGGCCAGCCGCAGGCACTCCAGCGCCATGCCGGTGTCGTCCTGCTCCATCGCCTGGTCGGCGGCCTCCCGCAGCACGGGTACCGACCAGGGCGCCTCGGTGCGCCGGGCGGCGAGCGCGTGCCGGGCCACGGCCACGGCGGCGGCGCCGTGCCGGTACAGCACGTGCGCGACCCGGTCGTGCAGCTCCGTGCGGTCGTGCGTGCTCATCGCGTCGAGCACCGCGACCGCGGAGCGCGGATGTCGGAACCGGCCGGCCTCCACGATGCCGGCCTCTGTAGCCGCCTCCAGCCCGACCGTCGCCGAGGGGCAGGCGTCGCCGAGCAGCTCGCTCAGGAGCGCTGGCGAAGCCGGCTCACCGAGCACCGCGAGCGCCCGCGCGACCGGCAGCATCGACTCGTCGCCCCGGTACAGGCAGGTCTGCACCGCCTGCGTGAACGCCTCGCCGGCCACGCCCTCCGGGCACGGCGGCCCGGACGGCACGCCGTGCGCGGTCTGGTAGTCCTCGACAAGGGCGCTGAGCAGCAACGGGCTCCCTCCGCTGAGCCTGTGCCAGAACTCGGGCTCCGTGCCGCTGAGGTCGACCCGGTCGGCGAGCAGGGAGGCCACGCCTTCGGTCGAGAGCAGGCTGAGCCGCATCTGTCTACAGTTCGGCTGGCTGAGCAGCTCCGCGACGAGCCGCGGCCACGGCGGGCGGATGCCCGCGGTACCGGTGATCACGACGAGCACGCGGGCGGTCTCGATCCGGCGGATGAGGTACAGCAGGCACTGCATCGACTCGGTGTCGGCGAAGTGCACGTCGTCGACGCTGATCAACAGCGGCGTCCGCTCGGCCAGGTCCAGCAGCACGCCGGCCAGCCCCCGCCGCACCTGCACGTCGACCTGCTCCGCCGAGTCGTCGTCGCCGTCGCGCAGCATCGCGGTCAGCGCCGCGTCGTCGAGCAGCCGCATCACCTTGTCGGTCGCCTCGTCGGAGAGGCGGGCCCCGCCGAAGAGCTGGCCCATGACACCCATCGCGGCGCCGCGCTCGGTGCGGGATGCCTTGGCCCCCAAGTGCACGAAGCCCGACTCCACGGCACAGCTGGCGAAGGCCCGTAGCAGAGCGGTCTTTCCGGAGCCGACTGGCCCGCTGACCGTAACCACGGCGCCTTTCCCGCTTAAACATTCCGACAGCGAAGTAGACAGCTGGGCTGCCTCTCTGTCCCGCTCTACCAGCTCTCTATCTCGTCCGACAAGCATGAAACCCCCCATAAGCTTGCGCTCAACAGAACCACCAAGGGGTGAATCAATCCGCAAGGTCGCTTACAGATACACGGCACAAGGCACGTGCACGACCGGCCGCACGAGGAATACAAATCCCGCGACGCTGCGGCATCAGCGTCCTCATGGCGTCGTGCGTGACAACCATTCACACATGAAACGCTATGGATTCAATGACAGCAAGGTTCGTTTGATCACGTGCAGGTAACGGGCAACCGAACTGAGCGCTTCTTGAGACTGCCTAAAGTGGACTAAAACGCCAAGTGCCCCACCCGGAGACGGGTGGGGCACCAGATCGGCTGGTCAGAGCGGGATGTTGCCGCGCCGGCCACGGGACGCCGGGGCATCCGCGAGCACCTGCGCGATGCGGCGGCGGCTGTCCCCCGGCGCCACGACCTCGTCCACGACACCAAGGGAAAGCGCCCTGGTCACGCCCCCGGACTCACGCTCCACTTCGGCCACGAAGCCGGCCAGCAGCTGGGCCCGCTCCTCCTCGGGCGCGGCCGCGAGCCGCTTGCGGTAGAGCACACCGGCTGCCGCCTCGGCTGCCATCACCGCAACCTCGGCTTGCGGCCATGCGAAGACAGCAGTCGCTCCTAGTGAGCGCGAGTTCATCGCAATGTAAGCGCCACCGTAGGACTTTCGCGTCACCAGCGTGACTCGTGGCACAACAGCCTCGGCGAAGGCGTGAAGAAGTTTCGCACCACGGCGGATGACGCCTTCCCACTCCTGGCGCGCGCCGGGGAGATAACCGGGTACGTCGACAATGACCACCATCGGTACGCCGAACGAATTGCACATACGCACGAAACGTGAAGCCTTTTCGGCACTCAACGAATCGAGACAACCGCCCTTGCGAAGCGGGTTGTTTGCGAGCACACCCACCGTCCGGCCGGCGAGACGACCGAAACCCACCACCATGTTCGTGGCCCATTTGGGCTGAAGCTCCACGAAGTTCGGCTCGGCGTCGACAAGACCGCGTACGAGCGGCCGCACGTCGTACGCGCGCTTGCTCTCCGGGGGCAGGAACGAACCGAGGTCGACGCCGCCGTCCAGCAGCGACATCTCGACCCGCCCCTGGGCGGTCAGCAGGGAGGTGAGCTGGCGGGCCCGGGCGAACGCCTCCGCGTCGTCCTTCGCCGGCACGTGCACCACACCCGAGTTGCGGCTGTGCACCCTCAGCCCGCCGAGCGATTCCATGTCGACGCTCTCGCCGGTGACGCTGCGCACGACGTCCGGCCCGGTCACGAACATCCGGCCGGCTTCGGACATGACCACGATGTCGGTGAGCGCCGGGCCGTACGCGGCGGCACCGGCGGCCGGGCCGAGCACGACACTGATCTGCGGCACGAGCCCCGACGCGTGCGTCATCGCCGCGAACATCCGCCCCACGCCGTCCATCGACTCAACGCCGTCGGCGAGCTTGGCGCCGCCGGAGTGCCAGATGCCGATGACCGGACAGCGCTGGCGGACCGCGGCCTGGATCGTGTCGATGATGCGTTGCGCCCCGGTCGCGCCGAGCGCACCGCCGCGCTGGGTGGCGTCGGTGCAGTACGCGAGGACGGGGTTGCCGTCGACGAGGCCGCACGCCGAGCGCACCTCAGTGCCGTCATCCGGGCCGAACGGCTCCATCGACTGTGGATCCAGCAAGGCGTGCAGCCGGGCGGCGGGCGAGCGCGGGTCGGTGTCCACAATGGGCTGTACGACCGTTGTCATGCCCGGCACGCTATCGATCAGACGGCGGCGACTCCCACCCCTAGCTCGCCCCTAATGCGGTCGAGGATCGCGGCCTGGTGCGCGGCGAGGTAGAAGTGTCCACCGGAAAACGCCTCGAACTCGAAGTCGCCGGTCGTGTGCTCGGCCCACGCGCGGGCCTCGTCCAGCGTCACCTTCGGATCGGCGTCGCCGACGAACGAGGTCACCGGGCACTCCAGCGGCGGGCCCGGCTCGTACCGGTACGTCTCCGCCGCCCGGTAGTCGTTGCGGATCGCCGGCATGATCATCCGGAGCATCTCCTCGTCGCCGAGGATGCTGCCGGCCGTACCGGCCAGCTTGCGCATCTCCGCGATCAGGCCCTCGTCGCTCTCCTGGTGCACCCGCTCGTCCCGGAAACGGGACGGCGCCCGCCGCCCGGACACGAAGAGGTGCGCCAGCTCGATGCCACGGTCGCGCCGCAGGATCCGGGCCACCTCGAACGCCACGCTCGCGCCCATGCTGTGCCCGAAGAACGCGAGCGGGCGATCCAGCCAGCCGGACAGCTCGTCGGCGACAAGCTGGGCGAGCGTCTGGATGTCCGGCACCAGCGGCTCGTGCCGGCGGTCCTGCCGGCCCGGGTACTGGACCGCGAGCACGTCGACGGCCGGGGAGAGCGAGCGCGACACCGGGAAGTAGAAGGAGGCGGAACCGCCCGCGTGCGGCAGGCACACAAGCCGGACCGGGCTGTCCGGCGCCGGGTGGTACCGCCGGGTCCAGAGGCCGTTGTCGTACGCGTTGCTGCTCATCCCGTGCTCCCCTCGAAGTCGTACCAAGCTTCGGCCGGCCTCAGGTGCGGCGCAAGAGAATCGACGCCGGATAGGGGTCCGGTACGGGTACCTGCGGGAATCGGGTGGGTGCGCCGGTGGTAACCTCCGGCCCGCCCGCTCACTCGACCAGCGACTCCAGTGGCACGGACGGGTCCGCGAGGCGGTCGAGGTCGACGGTGCCGCCCGCATAGCCCGTACGCACGAGGGCCTGGATCTGGTCCTGCACGTCCCACACGTTGACGTTCATCCCGGCGAGCACCCGGCCACCCTTTGTCCAGAAGGCCAGAAACTCCGGGGCCTTGCCGTCCACTATAGACGGATCGCCGCGGAAGACGACGCGGTCGTAGCCGCGCGGCGGGACCCAGCCGGCGTACTCCATGCCGAGGTCGTACTGATCGGTGAAGAAGTACGGCACGCGGTCGTACGCGACCGGCTGGCCGAGCATCGAGCGGGCCGCGGCCGGGCCGCCGTTGAGCGCGTTGGACCAGTGCTCGACGCGGATCCGCTCGCCGACCGTCGGGCTCAGGAAGCGGGCCACGTCGCCGCACGCGTACACATCCGGGTCCGCGGTGCGCAGCGACGCGTCGGTGAGCACGCCGTCGTCGACCGCCAGCCCGGCCGTCTCGGCGAGCTCGGTCGCCGGGCGGATGCCGACGCCGATGACCACCAGGTCGGCGGGGATCTCGGTGTTGTCGTCGAGGACCACATCGGACACCCGGCCGCCGGCGCCGCCGATCCCGCGCACGGCCGCCTCGAAGTGGAACGTCACGCCGTGTGCCTCGTGCAGGTCCCGGAAGACGGCCCCGAGCTCGTTGCCGAGCACGTTGTGCAGCGGGAGGGGTGCCGCCTCCACGACGGAGACCGTGCACCCGTGCTCGCGGGCCGCGGCGGCGACCTCCAGGCCGATCCAGCCGGCACCGATCACCACCACGTTGCCCCGGTGCGCAGGCTGGCGAGCAGCGCCTCGGCCTCGTCCATCGTGCGCAGGTACCGGATGCCGTGGTTGTCCATACCGGGCAGGTCGAGCGTGCGCACCCGCGAACCGGTGGCCAGCAACAGCTTCTCGTAGTGCAGCTCGTCGACCCCGTCGAGCGTGACCGTGTGCGCGGCGGTGTCGAGGTGGGTGGCGCGCCGGCCGAGGATCAGCTCGACGTCGTGCTCCGAATACCACCCCGCGTCGTGCACGAACGCCTTCTCCTGGGGCTCCTTGCCGCTGAGGTAGCCCTTGGAGAGCGGTGGCCGCTCGTACGGCCGGACGGTCTCCTCGCCGACCATCACAAGCCGCCCTGTGTAGCCCTCCTCGCGCAGCGTTTGCGCCGCTTTCGCGCCGGCCAGGGACGCGCCGATGATCAGATACATGCAGCTCAGCCTCCGCTCAGTCGCTGGTGCCAGGCCACGGCGGCGGGATCGGTCAGGGAGGCCACCTGGTCGATGACTACTCTAAGCCGGCCGCCGTCGTCCGTCGCGGCCTTCCACCACGGCAAGAAGATCGGGTCGAGCCCGTCCGGCGCCCGCGCGGCCAGCATCCGCACCAGGTCAGTGAGGGTCTCGCGCTGGCGCTGGTACCACAGATCGGCGCCCGCGCGGCGCATCACGTACCGCAGGGCCATTCCCTTGAGGAGCGCGCACTGGGCCCGGATCAGGCGCGGCACGACGAGGTCCGCGGCGTACCGCCGCAGCGGCCTGTCCCCCGACTCCGCCTGCGTCGCCTCGACGGCGGCGGCTACGAAGCGGCCGATCTGCGCGCTCGTCGCGCCCTTGAGCGCCGCCTGAGCGCGGTAGCTGCCGTCGTATCCGGCGAGCGGGGCGAGCGCGGGGTCGGCGAGGAGGCCGTTGAGCACCTCGGCCAGGTCGTCGGCGGTCTCCCCGGAGTACGTGGCCGCCACGTCCGCGCAGAGCGCGGCCCGCTCGTCGATGTCGACGAGCAGCCGGCCCAGCGCGATGTAGCCGCCGTGAACACCGTCCTCGACGTCGTGCACGGAGTAGGCGACGTCGTCGGCCCAGTCCATGACCTGGGCCTCCAAACACCGGGCCTCCCCTGCCACGCCGTCCCGCACCCAGGCGAAGATCTCCGCGTCGTCCGGGTACACGCCGAACTTGCGCTTCCCAAGGTGGCGCGGCCAAGGATATTTGCAGGTCGCGTCGAGCGAGGCCCGGGTGAGGTTGAGGCCGGCGCCGTCGACTTTGGCCTCCAGCCGCGTGAGTACGCGCAGCGTCTGAGCATTGCCCTCGAACCCGCCGCACTCCTGCGCGACAGCGTCGAGCGCGTCCTCACCATTGTGTCCGAACGGCGGGTGCCCCAGGTCGTGGGCGAGCCCGGCCACGTCGACGACGTCCGGGTCGCACCCCAGCCGGGCGCCCATCTCCCGGGCGATCTGGGCAACCTCGAGCGAGTGGGTGAGCCGGGTACGCAGGAAGTCGTCGGAGCCCGCGGTGTGCACCTGGGTCTTCGTGGCCAGCCGGCGGAACGCCGCGGAGTGGAGCACCCGCGCCCGATCCCGCTCGAACGGGCTGCGCCCGTGGCCCGTGTCCTTGCGGGGCTCGGGCACGAACCGCTCGGCCTCGATCACGCCCTGACTCTATCCCCCGGGGACAGCAGGGGACGGATCGAGAAGCTCTATTGGCGCTGCTTGAGGACGCAGAACTCATTGCCCTCGGGTCGGCCAGCACCACCCAGCCGACGTTGCCGCCCTGGCCCACCTCGACATGGCGGGCACCCATGTTGACCAGGCGCTCGATCTCGGCCTCCTGGTCGGCCGGACGGAGGTCGACGTGCAGCCGGTTCTTGCCGGACTTGGCGTCTGCCACGGGTACGAAGATCAGACCGGGGAGCTCGTTGGGTGTGCGGCGAATCTCCACCTCGTCGGGCCGCTCATAGGTGATCTGGTAACCGAGCGCCTCGGCCCACCAGCGCGCGAGGCGCGCTGGATCAAGCGCATCGACGACCAGATTCTCCCAGCGGCTGCCCATTGGTACGCCTCCCGATTTCCCAGTTGTCGACAAGCGGCGTCTTATCGGCAGACGGCGCCGAAGTGACGACCACGTTACGCCCAGGATCATCATCGCGGATGACGCCGGTATCCACGAATCCGGGATGGCCGAGCATCGCCGGCCGGGGAGAACGCCCTCCCCGGCCGGCGAACCACCTACCCAGCTGCCGCCGAGGGCGCGGTCTCGACCGCCGCGCGACCGGCCTCCAGCCGCGCGATCGGCACCCGGAAAGGCGAGCAGGAGACGTAGTCCAGCCCCACCTCGTGGAAGAAGTGCACCGACTCGGGGTCGCCGCCGTGCTCGCCGCAGACGCCCAGCTTCAGGTCGGGCCGGGCCGCGCGCCCCTCGTCCGCCGCGATGCGCACCAGCCGCCCGACGCCGTCCCGGTCGAGCGACTCGAACGGCGAGATGCCGAAGATGCCCAGCTCGATGTAGCGCCAGAAGAAGGCGCCCTCGACGTCGTCGCGGGAAAAGCCCCAGGCCATCTGGGTCAGGTCGTTGGTGCCGAACGAGAAGAACTCGGCCGCCTCGGCGATCTGGCCCGAGGTCAGCGCGGCCCGCGGCACCTCGATCATCGTGCCGATCGAGACGGCGCCGGCACCGGCGTCGGCGACGATGCGCTCGGCCTCGGCGCGTACCGTCTCCAGCTCCTGGACCGCACCGACAAGCGGCACCATGATCTCCGGCAGCGGGTTGCCCCCGCGCCCCGCGCACTCGGCGGCGGCCTCCGCGATGGCGCGCACCTGCATGGCGAACAGGCCCGGGATGACCAGGCCTAGCCGTACGCCACGCAGGCCCAGCATCGGGTTCTGCTCGTGCATGCGGCGTACGGCCGCGAGCAGCGCCTCGGCCTTCGCCGCGTCCTCGCCCCGCTCACGCGCGACCGCGACGCTGACCGCCAGCTCCTCCAGCGGCGGCAGGAACTCGTGCAGCGGCGGGTCGATCAGCCGCACGGTCACCGGCAGCCCGTCCATCGCCTCGAAGATCTCGACGAAGTCGGCCCGCTGCAAGGGAAGCAGCGCGTCCAGTGCGTCCTGCCGCTCGCCGTCGGTGCGGGCGAGGATGAGCCGCTCGACAAGCTCGCGCCGGTCGCCCAGGAACATGTGCTCGGTGCGGCACAGGCCGATCCCCTCGGCCCCGAAGCGCCGCGCCCGCGCCGCGTCCTGCCCGGTGTCGGCGTTCGTCCGCACGCGCAGCTGCCGCAGCGAGTCGGCGTGCGACATGATGCGGTGTACGGCCGACACGAGCGGGTCGGCGCCTTCCTGGTCACCGGCGACGTCGCCCTCGAAGTAACGGACCACTTCGGACGGTTGCACGGGCACCGCGCCGACGTACACCTTGCCGGTGGTGCCGTCGATGGAGATGACGTCGCCCTCGCGAATCACCGTGCCGTCCACAGTGAACTTCCCGTTGCGGGTGTCCACCTCGAGCGCGTCGGCGCCGCTGACGCACGTCTTGCCCATCCCCCGAGCCACGACGGCCGCGTGGCTCGTCTTGCCGCCGCGCGAGGTGAGGATGCCCTGCGCCGCGATCATGCCGGCGAGGTCGTCCGGGTTGGTCTCCCGGCGTACCAGGATGACCTGCTCGCCCGCCCTGGCCAGCTCGGCCGCGCGGGGTGCGCCGAAGACCGCCTTGCCCACTGCCGCGCCGGGTGAGGCGCCGACACCCCTGGCCAGCGGCTTCGGGTCGCCGGAGAGGTCGAAGCGGGGGAACATGAGCTGGCCCAGCTGTTCACCGTTGACCCGCATCACCGCCTCGTCCAGGTCGATGAGCCCTTCGTCGACGAGCTGGCCGGCGATGATGAACGCGGCCGCCGCGGTGCGCTTGCCCACCCGGGTTTGCAGCATCCACAGCTTGCCCTGCTCGATGGTGAACTCGATGTCACACAGGTCCAGGTAGTGACTCTCCAGTTTGGACATGATGCCGAGCAGCTCGTCGTACGACCTCTTGTCCAGCCGCTCCAGCTCCTGTAGCGGGATCGTGTTGCGGATGCCGGCGACCACGTCCTCGCCCTGCGCGTTCGCGAGGTAGTCGCCGTAGATGCCCTGGTGCCCGGAAGCGGGGTCGCGGGTGAAAGCGACGCCCGTACCCGAGTCGGGGCCGAGGTTGCCGAAGACCATCGCCACCACGTTGACGGCGGTACCGAGGTCGGCCGGGATACGCTCCTGCCGGCGGTACAGGATGGCGCGCTCCGCGTTCCACGACTGGAAGACCGCGAGGATCGCGAGGTCCATCTGCTCGCGGGCGTCCTGGGGAAACTCGCGCCCGGTGTGCTTGGCGAAAAGCTTCTTGTACGTGTCGACCAGCGCCCGCAGGTCGGCCGCGTCCAGGTCGAGGTCGTTCGTCGTGTTCCGGGCACGCTTGGCGTCGTCGAGGGCGTGCTCGAACTCCTCGCTGGGCACATCACAGACGGTCTTGCCGAACATCTGGATCAGCCGCCGGTACGAGTCCCACGCGAAACGCTCGTCACCACCGGCCTGCGCGGCCAGCCCCGCCACGCTCGCATCGTTCAGCCCTACGTTGAGGACGGTCTCCATCATGCCCGGCATCGAGAAGCGGGCGCCCGAGCGTACCGACACCAGCAGCGGGTCGGCCGCGTCGCCGAGGCGCTTGCCCCGGGCCTCCTCCAGGGCTCTCAGGTGGGCGTCCACCTCCTCGCGCAGCCCGTCTGGCTCGCGGCCGGTGGCCAGGTACGCCCGGCAGGCCTCTGTGGTGATGGTGAAGCCTGGCGGTACGGGTAGGCCGAGGTTCGTCATCTCGGAAAGGTTGGCCCCCTTGCCGCCGAGGAGGTCCGCCATGTCCTTGTTGCCTTCGGCGAAGTCGTATACGTAGACGTCGTTCGCTGCCACCTGAGCCTCCTGCCACCGCGTTCACCGTTGAACGAGGGTTTAGTACCCAATGGTGGGCGAAGGTTAAGCGAGATACGCCACGTCTCGGGAGGGTTCGGTGACGATACGCACACCCGCCAGGTGTGTGACGTTCGTGCGCGTTTTTGGGAACGGTCCCATGCGCACATTCGCGCGTTATTCAGCCGCCGGAGTCGTCGTGTTCAGCGTCGTCCGGGACGGCTTCGGAGTCGCGGTCGTCGAGCCACCCGTACGGGAGCACGACCCGCGCCGGCGCGTTGGTGCGGCCGCGGGGCTGCCCCAGGATGTCCGTCGGGAACGGCTCCTCGGCGTCGACCTTGCCCAGCAGGTCGTCGAGCTCGGCCAGCGACGAGGCCATCGCCATCGACCGGCGTAGCTCGGCACCGACCGGAAAGCCCTTGAGGTACCAGGCGACGTGCTTGCGGAAGTCGGTGACCGCCTCGCGCTCCACGCCCCACCACTCGACCAGCAGCTCGGCGTGGCGGCGCATGACCCTGGCGACCTCGCCCAGCTTGGGCAGGACGCGCTCGGACCGGCCGGCGAACCCGGCCGCGAGGTCGGCGAAGAGCCACGGGCGGCCCAGGCAGCCGCGGCCGACGACGACCCCGTCACAGCCTGTTTCGGCCACCATGCGCATAGCGTCGTCGGCCTCCCAGATGTCGCCGTTGCCCAGCACCGGCACGTCGAGTGCCTGCTTGAGCGTGGCGATCGCCTCCCAGTCGGCCGCGCCGGAGTACCGCTGGGCGCCGGTTCGCGCGTGGAGGGCGACCCAGGCGACCCCGGCGTCCTGTGCGATCAGCCCGGCCTCGACGTAGGTCAGGTGATCGTCGTCGATGCCCTTGCGCATCTTGACGGTGACCGGCAGCCCGTCGGCGCTGTCCACCGCCGCGCGCACGATTGAGCCGAAGAGCCGCCGCTTCCACGGGATCGCCGAGCCGCCGCCCTTGCTGGTGATCTTTTTGACGCTGCACCCGAAGTTGAGGTCGATGTGGTCGGCCAGCCCTTCGTCCACCACCCGCCGCACGGCCTTCGCGGTGATGTCCGGGTCGACGCCGTAGAGCTGCATGCTCCGCGGGTACTCGTTGGCGCCGAACTGGATCAGCCGCTCCGTCTTCGGATTGCGGTGGTGCAAGGCCACCGTCGTGATCATCTCGCAGACGTAGAGGCCCGCGCCGTACTCCCGGCAGACCTGGCGGAACGCCACGTTGGTGATGCCGGCCATCGGAGCCAGCACCACCGGCGGGTCGATCCGGTGCCGACCCAACGTCAACGTCCCATCCACGACAACCAGGGTAGTTTGAGTTCGTGACCACATCCGATCCGGCGTGCGCCACCGCGCAGGGCGACCTCCCGCCTGATCACGGACCGCGCACACTCGTCGTCGTCTTCGAGACCCCCGTCGCCGAGCATCTGATCCGCTTCGCCGCCGACCTGGGCTACCGCACGGTGCTGGTGGAGCCCCAGCCGCGGCTGCTGGCCGGCACGCCCAAGCCACACGGCGACCAGACGGTGGCCAGCGTGACCACGGCCGGGCTCGACGAGCACACCGACGTCGTCGTCACCGACCACAACCGGCCCGAGCTGGCCGTCATGCTGCGCGATGCGCTCGACAGCAAGGCGAGGTGGATCGGGGTAATGGGCGGCAAGCGGCACACCGCCCCGCACGTCGAGGGGCTCAAGAGCCTCGGCGTGGACGACGAGGCGATCGCCCGGGTACACCGCCCGATCGGCCTCAACATCGGCTCGAAGACCCCGGCGGAGATCGCCCTGGCCACGCTCGCCGGCCTGATCGCCGACCGCAACCACCGGCCGGGCGGCTTCGCCTTCTAAAGATCTTTCCGAGTCGGGGTCGCGTCGGCGTCTTGGACGCGGATAAAGATCCAAAATCAAGGAAGTCGAGCTACCGCGATGTCCGCGGTGGTCCAGACCGTCGCTCCCGCGGCCTCACCCTCCGCGGTTGGGCAAGCTCACCCCAGGTCATCGTCGGCCGACCACGACCTTCGCGGCCAGGTCCGCGCTCCGGCCCAACCTGGACCTAGCTCGGTGGTTGGACGGGGCTCGGTCTTGCCTTGATCGGCGCTACGACGGGCCGCCGTCTGGCAGATCGTGGTACTTAGTTGCCCCTGGAGGGGCGGTTGGATACCACGATCTCTCGCGTACGCCGGCCCGACCGGGGATCAAGGAAGCGGGTCTGCGGGTCGAACACGACGGCCCGTCCCCCAGGGGGGACGGGCCGTCGAGTCGTACCGGGTCAGCAGCCGGGCAGGCGGTCGATCAGGTAGCGCTCGACCTGGTCCAGCGGCACGCGCTCCTGCTGCATGGTGTCGCGGTCGCGGATCGTCACAGCGTTGTCCTGCAACGTGTCGAAGTCGACCGTGACGCAGAACGGGGTGCCGATCTCGTCCTGCCGGCGGTACCGGCGGCCGATCGCCTGCGAGTCGTCGAACTCCACGATCCACCGCTTGCGGAGCGTGGCGGCCAGCTCGCGGGCCTTCGGCGAGAGCTCGGGGTTGCGGGACAGCGGCAGTACCGCCACCTTGATCGGCGCCAGCCGCGGGTCGAACCGCATCACCGTGCGCTTGTCGACGCCGCCCTTGGTGTTGGGCGCCTCGTCCTCGTCGTACGCCTCCAGCAGGAAGGCGAGCACCGCGCGGGTGAGGCCGGCCGCGGGCTCGATCACGTACGGCATCCAGCGCTCCTGCTTCTCCTGATCGAAGTAGGACAGGTCGACGCCGGAGTGCTTGCTGTGCGTGGTGAGGTCGAAGTCGGTGCGGTTGGCGATGCCCTCAAGCTCGGAGAACTCCGTGCCGCCGAACTGGAAGCGGTACTCGATGTCGACCGTCCGCTTCGAGTAGTGCGACAGCTTCTCCTTCGCGTGCTCGTAGAGGCGCAGGTTGTCCGGCGAGAGGCCGAGGTCGATGTACCAGTTCCAGCGCTCCTGCAACCAGTACTCGTGCCACTGCTCGTCGGTGCCCGGCTCGACGAAGTACTCCATCTCCATCTGCTCGAACTCGCGCGTGCGGAAGATGAAGTTGCCCGGGGTGATCTCGTTGCGGAACGACTTGCCGACCTGCGCGATGCCGAACGGCGGCTTCTTGCGCGCGGAGGTCTCCACGTTGCGGTAGTTGACGAAGATGCCCTGCGCGGTCTCGGGCCGCAGGTAGTGCAGGCCCTCCTCGCTTTCCACCGGGCCGAGGTAGGTCTTCATCAGACCGTTGAACATGCGCGGCTCGGTGAAGGTGCCCTTGTTGCCGCAGTTAGGGCAGTTGATCTCGGACAGGCCGGCCGGCGGGCGGCCGTGCTTGTGCTCGAACGCCTCTTCGAGGTGGTCGGCGCGGAAACGCTTGTGGCAGGAGAGGCACTCGGTCAGCGGATCGACGAACGCGTCGAGGTGGCCCGAGGCGGCCCAGACGTCCTTGGCCAGGATCACCGCGGAGTCGAGGCCCACGATGTCGTCGCGCTGCTGGACCATCGCGCGCCACCACTGGCGGCGGACATTTTCCTTCAACTCCACGCCGAGCGGGCCATAGTCCCAGGCCGACCGGGTGCCCCCGTAGATCTCACTGGAGGGGAAGACGAAACCCCGGCGCTTGGCGAGGCTGACAACGGCGTCGATGCGGTCGGCTGGCATGTGATTTTCCTCCTGCGCCGGCTGGCGGTCGGCGGGGACAAGGTCTACTGCTTCGGACGGGACTAACAACGTCTACCGCCACCGTACGGTTACCGGCGGCCCAAACCCCAGCAGATTACCCGCGACCCCGCACACCTCGAACTGGCCGGTGCCCTGGTCCTGGGCCAACGTGATCTCGAGCTGGGCCTGCTGACCGCTCGTGTACGTCACGTCGGCCGGCACCGTCAGGTCGGTCAGGTTGACGTCACCGACCTGGTACGACGTGACCCGCGGCTCGCGCGAGACCCGGTCGGCGAACTCGGCCTCCGACTCGTCGCGCTGGAGGCGGTTGCAGAGCAGCTTGTACGCGTCCGAGTACCGCTGCGTGCCGAGCGCGTCGAAGTAGTCGCCGACGATCGTGTCGGCCTGCTCGTTGAGCGACTCCGCCTGGGTGATGACAAGCCCGACCAGCGCGGTACCACCGGCGCCGCAGCACAGCAGCGTGGCCAGACCGGCGACACCCAGCCCCAGCCACACGCGGGCGGTGCGCCCCTCGGTGGGCGGAGCCGCGAAGGGCGGCGTCACGCCCGGTCCGGGCGGTGGCGGTGGCGCGTCGGTGGGCGAGGGCGCCCCGGCTGCCAGCGTCATGACGGCAAGCGTAGTGGGCGCTCGCGCGCGGCCAGTGTCACCGGGAGAAAGCGGACATCTGTCACCGGGAGGAAGGTGCACCGGGGTCGGCCGCACGGTCGCTCGCGGCCGTGACCACCTCGCCACTGGGCGCGGCCTCGGCCAGTGTCTCGTACGCGGAGGGTTCGTCGAGCGACTCGGCGAGCAGCGGGGTGGCGTAGACCTTGACGTCGAAGGCGCCCAACGCCCGCCGGTACGTGCCGACCGACTCCCACTCGGTGACCAGGCACCAGTGCGACGGCTCGTCGAGCGAGCGGGTGAGCCGCCCGCGCAGGTAGCCGGGTCGCGCCGCCAGGGCGGCGAGTGCGGCGTGGGCCCGCTCGGTGAACGACCCGGCCGCGACCTCTTCAACCACGAACCGGTTCATGACCAGCACGCGCGCCTCCTTAGCATGGAATCCCATGAAGGGTACGCGTGACGCCCGGCTTGCCCGGATCAACCCGACCGCCGCGTTTCTCGGCGCGCTCGTCGTCGTGCTCATCGGCCTTTTCGCGCCGGGTGTGATCGGCGGCGCGGTGCTGCTCGCGCTGGCCGGGGGATGATCTATCTGATGACCCGCACGTGGCCGGTGGCGGCCCCGCAGACCCGGACGATCCGCGTGATCATGCTGGGTCTGCTGCTCCTCGCCGCTCTGTTCAAGATCCTATAGACCCATGCGCTTTTGACAATCATTGTCATCTCGGCGGAGAGTAGTGGCTATGCGAACCCGCCCTACCCCTCGGGCTCTACTCGCCGCGGCCACCGCCGCCCTGGCGGTCGGTGCGCTGACCGCCTGCGGTGACGACGCGTCGGACGCGAATGCCGCCCCGGGCAAGCTCAACGTCGTAGCCGCCTTCTACCCGCTCCAGTTCGTCGCCGAAAAGGTCGGCGGCGACGCGGTGCACGTGACCAACCTCGCCAAGCCCGGCGCCGAGCCGCACGACCTGGAGCTCAACGCCGACCAGGTGGCCCAGATCGTCGACGCCAAGGTCGTTGTCTACCTCAAGGGCTTCCAGCCGGCCGTCGACGAGGCGGTGGAGCAGCAGGGCGGCGACCGGACGTTCGACGTATCGACGGCCGTCCCCCTGCTGGACGCCTCCGCCGGCCACGAGCACGAAGGCGAGGAGGCGGGCGCCGAGGAGGAGCACGAGGAGGCGGCGGGCGGCAAGGACCCGCACGTCTGGCTCGACCCCACCCGCCTGGCCACCATCGGCGAGAAGGTCGCCGAGCGGCTCGGCCAGGCCGACCCGGACCGCGCCGCCGACTACACCGCCCGCGCGGCGACCTTCCGCTCCGATCTGGACACGCTGGACAAGGAGTACGCGGCCGGCCTGAAGACCTGCGCGCGCCGGGAGATCGTGACCAGCCACTCCGCGTTCGGGTACCTGGCGGACCGGTACGACCTGGAGCAGATCGGCATCACCGGCCTCACCCCCGAGGACGAGCCCTCGGCGCAGCGGCTGGCCGAGGTGGCGACCGAGGCGCGCGAGCACAAGGCGACCACGATCTTCTTCGAGACGCTGGTGAGCCCCAAGGTGGCCGAGACCATCGCGGGCGAGGTCGGGGCGAAGACAGCCGTGCTCGACCCGATCGAGGGGCTGCAACCGGGCAGCTCGGACGACTACTTTTCGGTGATGCGGAAGAATCTCGCCGTGCTCAAGCCGGCGTTGGGCTGCACATGACCCTCAGCAATGTGGTGGACGTCACGCACGGGGTGGTCGCGTACGGCGACCGCCCCGTCCTGCGCGACGTCTCCCTGTGCGTCGCGGCCGGGGAGGTGGTGGCCATCCTGGGCGCGAATGGTTCGGGCAAGTCCACGCTGATCCGCGCGATCCTCGGGCTGATCCCGCTCCGGTCGGGCGAGATCTCGCTCTTCGGCACGCCGCAGCGTCGCTTCCGGCAGTGGCACCGGATCGGGTACGTGCCGCAGCGGGTCGGCGCCGGCAGCGGCGTCCCCGCCACGGTGCGCGAGGTCGTCGCCTCCGGCCGCCTGGCCCGCCGCGGAGTGCTCCGCCTGCCCGGCGCCGCCGACCGGGCCGCCGTGTCTGCCGCGCTCGACGCCGTGGGCCTCGCCGATCGGGCCAACGACCCAGTGTCCACCCTCTCCGGTGGGCAGCAGCAGCGCACGCTGATCGCCCGTGCGCTGGCCGGCGGGCCCGAGCTGCTGGTACTCGACGAGCCCACGGCCGGCGTGGACGCGGCGAGCCAGGAGGCCTTCGCGGAGGCGCTGCGCGGGTTCGTGGCCGCGGGCGGGACGGCGCTGCTCGTCGCGCACGAGCTCGGGCCGCTACAGCCGCTGGTGGGGCGCGCGGTGGTCGTACACGATGGACAGATCGCGCACGACGGTGCGTGCCCTCCGCCAGCGGGGCATCATGCCCTGCCGGGCCACGACCACGTCCACCCGCACGAGCATCCAGCACCGCACGGAGTCTTTCAGTCGTGAGCATGTTCCAGTACGACTTCATGATCCGGGCGCTGATCGGCGCGCTGGTGATCGGGCTGTCCGCGCCCGCGCTCGGTATCTACCTTGTACAGCGGCGGATGTCCCTGATCGGCGACGGCATCGGGCACGTGGCGCTCACCGGCGTCGGCGTGGGCCTGCTGCTCGACCGCTCCCCCGTGCTCACCGCGGTGATCGTCGCCATCATCGGCGCCGTCGCGATCGAGCTGCTCCGCGAGCGCGGCCGCACCTCCGGTGACCAGGCGCTGGCGCTGCTCTTCTACGGCGGTATCGCGGGCGGCGTGATGCTCGTCGGCCTCTCCAGCAACCGCAGCAACGCCAACCTCATGGCGTACCTCTTCGGCTCGCTCACCACAACGTCCCGCGACGACCTGATCGTGATCGTCGTACTGGGAGCGGCGGTGCTCGCCGCGATGCTGCTGTTGCGGCCGGCGCTCTTCGCGATCTGCCACGACGAGGAGTACGCCCGGGTCTCCGGCCTGCCCGTCCGCACGCTCAACGTGCTGATCGCGGTCACCGCGGCGGTAACCGTCACGATCGCGATGCGTACCGTCGGGCTGCTGCTGGTCAGCGCGCTGATGGTGGTACCGGTCGCGGCCGCCCAGCAGGTCACCCGAGGTTTCCGCGGCACGATGACGCTCGCGATGGCGATCGGCGTGCTCTCCGCCGGTACGGGCGTGTGGCTGGCCGGCGAGGCGAACACCGCGGCCGGCGCGACGATCGTGGTGCTGGCGATCGGCGGGTTCGTCGCGATCGCTATCGGGGCCGCGACCTGGCGCTTGCTCCGCCGCCGAGTTCAGGCGTTCCCCCAAACCGCCGATGTGGAACCGCCGGACGTCGTACTCGAACGCTGACCGTTCCCCGTTTTGGACTACGGTTGCGGGGTGACCACGACGGCCGGATACGAGGCGTACGAGGGTGCGGGCGAGCTGCTCCGCGCGCTGTCCGCGCCTATCCGGGTGGCGATCGTCACCGAGCTCGCCGGCGGCGAGCGCTGTGTGCACGAGCTGGTGGACAAGCTCGGCGCCCCGCAACCGCTCGTCTCCCAGCACCTGCGCGTCCTACGTGGCGCCGGTGTGGTGCGGGGTGCCCGGCGCGGGCGTGAGATCGCGTACACGCTGGTCGACGAGCACATCGCGCACATCGTGGCCGATGCCGTCAGCCACGCACGGGAGGCCAGATGACCATCGACGAGGGGACCGGGGCGGCGGTCCGCAACACCCGCCAGCGCAGCGCCGTCAGCTCGCTTCTGGGCGAGGTGGAGGGCTTCCACAGCGCGCAGGAGTTGCACGCGATGTTGCGCGAGCGGGGTGAGCGGGTGGGCCTCACCACGGTGTACCGCACGCTCCAGGGCTTGGCCGACTCGGGCGAGGTCGACGTGATGCGGCCGCCGGGCGGCGAGCACCTCTACCGCCGGTGCAGCGAGGGCCATCACCACCACCTGGTCTGCCGCTCCTGCGGGCGTACGGTCGAGGTCGAGGGCCCCGCGGTGGAGAGTTGGGCGGACCGGGTGGCGGCGCAGCACGGATTCGTCGGCGTGAGCCACACCCTGGAGATCTTCGGTACCTGCCCGGAGTGCGCTACCCGCACCGGGTGATCTTGGAGGGCGTGCGGGACGCTGATCCATGTGAAGATTTACGCCGATCGCGGTCCCGCCGCCGCCCGCCAACTGGTTACAGATCTGCTCGTCGTCGCCTGGGTGTACGCCGCCATCCGGGCCGCGATGTGGGTGCACGACCTGGTGCAGAAGCTCGCCGTGCCGGGCCAGCGGCTGGAGGGGGCCGGCACGGGACTCGCCGACGGCCTGTCCGACGCGGGCGGCAAGATCAATCGCCTACCCGGCGTGGGCGACGAGCTGGCCGCACCTTTCCGAAGTGCCGCCGACGCCGCCCGTTCCATGGCCGGCGCGGGACAGCAGCAACAGGACGTCGTAAACGACCTCGCGCTCGCCCTTTCCCTCGGGCTGCTTGTGTTTCCGCTCGGGCTGGTGGTCTTCGTGTGGCTCCCGCTGCGGCTGCGCTGGATCCGCCGCGCCGGAGCCGCCGCCAGCCTCCGTGACGCCCCCGCCGGCCGCGACCTGCTCGCGTTGCGCGCGCTGGCCACCCAACCCCTGCGCAAACTGACAAAGATCGACCCCGACGTCGCCCAAGCCTGGCGCCGCGGCGACGAGGACACGGTAACCGCGCTAGCCGCACTCGAGCTCAAAGCCCTAGGCCTACGCGCCTAGCCCTCGCTGTTGATCAGGGACTTGGTGGTGGGACACGCCGCGCGACACGCCCACCAACTCCCTGATCAACAGCGCTGGTTACGCGATCTTCTTGGCGACCGCCTCGTGCTGGCCGACCGACCGTCCCCATTGGACCCGCTCGGCTGACCACCCTCGACCGGCTCGGCCGTCGTGCCGAGGCGGGCCGGGTCGGACCCGACGTCCGGCTCGGTGAGCAGGAACGCGGAGACCTCGCCGCCGGCGAGCCGGGGCAGGTACTTCTGCTTCTGCTCGTCGGTGCCGAAGAGCTTGAGCGGCTGCGGCACGCCGATCGACTGGTGCGCCGAGAGGAGGGCGCCGATCGACGGGTTGACCGAGCCGGCGAGCGTGAGCGCCTTGCAGTAGTACAGATTGGACAGTCCGAGCCCGCCGTACTTCTTGTCGATCTTCATGCCGAATACGCCGAGCGCCGCCAGCCCGTGGAAGACATCGTCCGGGATGTGCGCCTCGCGCTCGATCCGCGCACCGTCTACTTCGGACCGTACGTACGCGTCCAGCTTGGCCAGGTAAGCCTCCGCGTCCGCCACGGACTCCTGCGACGCGGCCGGCCAAGGGTCGATCAGGTCGAGCCGGAAGCGCCCCAGGAAGAGCTCCTTGCCGAAGCTCGGCTTGCGCCACTCGGACTCGCGCGCGGCCTCGGCGACCTGCCTGGCCTGCTTTTCCGAAACGCTCGCGGTCATGGCATACCCCCTTTGACGAGGACTGCTCAGTGGCCACGCTACCCCCTGGATATTACCGAGCGGTAGGTACATCTTCCGATTCGTCGCGGTCGCCCCGGCGCAGCATCGGGAGGACGAGCCACAGCAGCACGAACCACACGGCCGTGACGGCGCTCAATACCCAGGCGATCCAGCGGTCCAGGATGAAGTCGGTGATCAGCAGTACCGCGCTCGCCATCGCGAGAAACATGAAGGCCAGCCCACCGGAGGCCAAGCGGTGCGCCGAGCGGACGAGTTCCGCCTTGCGACCGCGCTGGAAGAGCACGCGGTGGTACGCCACCGGCGCGATGAGTGTGGCGGCGGCGCCGGCCGACGCGAGCAGGGCGACGACGTAGACGTCCCGCTGGAACCCGTTCACCCTGTCGAAGCCCGAGCTGAACGGGAGCGTCAGCAGGAAGGCGAACAGGATCTGCACGCCGGTCTGCGCGACGCGAAGCTCTTGAAGCAGATCTGCGTAGTTGCGCTCGTAACGTTCCTTCTCGGACTCCGGCACGCCGCCGACAGTGCCCGCATCAGCCCAAGATCAAACCTGCCCGGGTCAGGCGCCGCGGCGGAGGCGGCCCTTGTAGCGGGCTTCCAGCTCGTGGTTGTGCTCGTCGCCGCCGGGGATGTTGGCGGAGAGATACACCGGTGGTGTCTCGCCCGCCTCGACCATCCGCCGCACCACCTCGACCACCACCTGCTCCGCGAGCAGCGCGGCGGTTATCGAGGAGATCGCGCCGACCGCGCCGCCGCCGGGCAGCGGGAGGGTCGCGTCGCCGTACGGTGCGCCGTTGTCGAGCACCACGTCGGCGATCTCGGAGAGCTTGCGGCCGGACGGGTGCCGCGAGTCGACGCCGGCCGAGTGGGCCAGCGAGGTGACCGCGATCAGCCCGTGCCCGCGCTCCTTGACCAGCGTCGCGAACTCCACGATGGACCCGTTGACCCCTGAGTTGGAAGCGAGGACGAAGATGTCGGCGGGCTGGACCGGGGCCAGCGCGTAGAGCCGGTGCGCCACCGACGGGTCGCGCTCCAGCATCGGCCCGAGCACGCTCGCCGGCTCGCCGCCGAAGAGCACCAGGTCGCGCAGCGAGATGCGGTTGGTGGGCACGAGTCCGCCGGCCCGGCCCGCCACCTCCATCGCGAACGCCTCGGAGTGGCCGCTGCCGAACGCCTGTACCACCCCGCCGGCCCGCAACGCCGCGACGAGCAGGTCGGCGGCACGCAGGACCCCTCCCGCTGGCTCGCCGAGACGCGCTCGACCGTGGCGGTGACGACGTGCAGGAAGCCGTCCGCGCTCAGCTCACTCATACTGCTGCTTGGGCGGATCGATCTGGGTCCAGGTCTCGACCTCGATGTACGGGATGGTCTCCTCGTTCACCGGGTCGGTGACGGTCTGGTCGGTGTACTTGCCGACCACCTCGACCCACGTGTCGTCAGGCAGCCCGGCGGGCGCGTTGCCCGACATGCCCAGCTTGATCGGGCGGCCGTCGGCGGCGCAGCAGCTCAGGATGATCCGGGCGAGGATCGGCTCGCCGTTGGGCCCCTCCGCGATGAAGCCGGTCAGCTGCACCGTGCGGTCGCCGAGCGACTCGCCCTTGTCGAAGACGGCCCGGGAGGCGTAGTCGAGCACGCTGACCTTGACGGGGTCACCGGGCGGGAGCGGCGGGTAGTCGGAGATCTGCTGGCTGGAGAGGGCGGTACCGGCCTGCCCAGCCGCGTACGACCCGAGGGCGGGCGGGGCGACGAGCAGCAGCCCCAGCACCGGCAGGATCAGCAGCCAGCCCACCCACGGCTCGCGGTGTGGCTTGCCGTCACCGTGGTCGTGGCCGTGGTCGGCGTGCTCGTCGTGACCCTCGGCCTGCCGGGGCCGCAGCACCTCGTGCACGAGCGTCATCACCGCGGCGGCGATCAGCACCACGCCGGCGGCGATCAGGAAGGGCTGGAGCGATTCCTTCACGTACCGCAGGTACATGTCGGTCACGCTGGCCCGCACGATCGCGCCGCCGAACAGCAGCATGACCACGGCTTGCGCTTGCTTGTTCAAAGGACCACCGCCGCTACTCCGACGCCGATGAGGACGCAGATCGCGAAGGTCGCCGGGGCGAAGCGGATCGCGAACCGCCGGCCGAAGACGCCGGCCTGCATCGAGATGAGCTTGAGGTCGACCATCGGGCCCACGACCAGGAAGACGAGCCGCGAGGTGAGCGAGAACTGGGAGAGCGAGGCGGCCACGAACGCGTCCGCCTCCGAGCAGATCGACAGGAGCACGGCGAGCACGGCGAGCGCCAGCACCGAGAGCACCGGGTTGTCGGCGAGGGTCTGGAGCCAACGCTCGGGGACGACGACGTTGATGGTCGCGGCGGCCATCGCGCCGAGCACGAGGAAGCCGCCCGCGTGCACGACGTCGTGCCGCACCGAGGCCCAGAACGCCCGCCCCTTCGGCATGCCGTCGATGTCGGGCCGGTGCGGCAGCCGAATCCACTCGGCCTTGCCGAGGCGCAGCCAGAGCCAGCCCATGATCATGGCGACGATCAGGCTGGCCACGCCGCGGGCGACGACCATCTCCGGGTTGTTGGGGAACGCGACCGCCGTGGCGGTCAGCACGATCGGGTTGATCGCCGGCGCGGCGAGCAGGAAGGCCAGCGCGGCGGCGGGTGTGACACCGCGGCGGATCAGCGAACCGGCGATCGGGACCGCTCCGCACTCGCAGCCCGGCAGCACCACGCCGGCGCAGCTCGCCACCGGTACGGCGAGGGCGGGGTGGCGGGGCAGCGCGCGGGCCCAGAAGGACTGCGGCACGTACACGGCGATGATGGCGGAGAGCACGACGCCGAAGACGAGGAACGGCACCGCCTGCACCATCACCGACACGAACACGGTGGTCCAGGTCTGGAGGCGCGGGTCGGAGATGGCGTCGGCGATCGGACCCCGGAAGATCACGAGCAGGACGAGCAGGATCGCCAGGATCTCGACCGAGCCGACCCGGTCGCCGAAGATGCGCCGGCGGGGCTCGCGCGGCTCTTCCGGAGGGGGCGGTGGCGCCCAGTCGATCTCGTCGCCATCCAGCTGCGCACGCTGCGCGGTTGCGCGGTCTGCGGCAGTCACAGCAGGTAATCCCCTTCACTGGCGGCGGCCGCCTCAGGGTAACCGGTGTTAACGTGACTGGAAACAACCGACAGGGGAGCGCAAAGCGCTGAGAGTGCGGGTGCCGCGAGGCGGCCGCAGACCCTCGAACCTGATCTGGGTAATGCCAGCGCAGGGAGTCGATTCTCAGGCTCGTCGATATCTGGCGTGCGTCTTCTCCTGGTTCGCGAGGACTGGGAGGTTTTCACATGAACAACAACCGTTGGCGCACAGTGGACGTCGTGGTCGCGGCTGTGCTCGGCGCCGCGTTCGGCGTCATCTTCTGGGCCTGGGGCCTGCTGTGGGACGGTCCGGCAAGCGCGATCCCGCTGCCCGGGCGAGCGCTCATCTACGGCATCTGGCTGGTCCCGGCCGTGCTCGGCCCGCTGGTGATCCGCAAGCCGGGCGCGGGCATCTTCACCGAGTTCGTGGCGGCCACCGTGTCGACGTTCTTCGGCTCGCCGTGGGGGCTGGTCACCCTGCTCTACGGGCTGTTCCAGGGCGTCGCGGGCGAGTTCGCGTTCGCCGCGACCGGCTACCGGAGCTGGCGGCTGCCCACCGCGATCGTCGGCGGTGTGCTGGCCGGCGGCGCGGCCACGCTACTCGACGTGATCAACTACTACCCCGACACGAGCGCGGCCTGGAAGTGGGGGTACACCGCCCTGCTGGTGCTGAGCTCGGCGATCATCGCCGGCGTCGGCGGCTGGCTGCTCACCCGCGCGCTCGCCCAGACCGGCGTTCTCGACCGCTTCCCCGCGGGCCGCGACCGCGCGCTGGTGTGATCCGGGCCAAGGGCTTCGGGTGGCGGCACGCCGGCCGCCGAGCGTGGGCGGTCCGGGGGCTCGACCTGCGCGTCGAGCGGGGTGAACGGGTACTGCTGCTCGGGCCCTCCGGCGCCGGCAAGAGCACGCTGCTGGCCGCATTCGCCGGGCTGCTCGCGGCCGACTCGGGCGTGCGGGAGGGCACGGTCGAGGTCGACGGGCGGGTCGGCATCGTCTTCCAGGACCCGGAGACGCAGATCGTGATGGCCCGGGCCGGCGACGACGTGGCGTTCGGGCTGGAAAACCACGCCGTACCGCCGGCCGAGATCTGGCCGCGGGTCGACGAGGCACTGGCCCGGGTCGGCTTCCCCTACGGCCGGGACCGCTCGACCGCTGCCCTCTCCGGCGGCGAGCAGCAGCGACTCGCGCTGGCCGGCGCGCTCGCCCTCCGCCCCGACGTACTGCTGCTGGACGAGCCCACCGCCAACCTCGACCCGGCCGGCGCCGACCTGGTCCGCGGCGCGCTCCGCGAGGCGCTCGACCCCGGCACCGCCGTGGTCCTTGTCGAGCACCGGGTCGCCGAGGCACTGCCCCTCGTGGACCGGGTTGTCGTCCTGGAGCCCGGCGGCGGCATCCGGGCCGACGGCCCGCCGGACGAGGTATTCGCCGCCCACGGCGCCGGCCTGGCCGCCGACGGGGTGTGGGTGCCAGGGCACCCGGTGGAGCCGCGGCGCGCTTGCGCGCCGCCGGGAGAGGGGCTACTCGCCGCCGAACGGGCCACCATCCGCGATCGGTTGGCCGCCGTCGATCTTCTGGTACGGGCTGGCGAGTCCCTGGCCATCCTCGGTCCTAACGGCACGGGGAAGTCCACGCTGGCGCTGCTGCTCGGCGGACTGCTCCGGCCGGACGGTGGGCGGATCGCGGCCACACCCGCGCTCGCCGGTCCCGACGCCGCGACTCCCCCACACCGCTGGCGGGCGCCGGCGCTGGCCCGCCGGATCGGCTCGGTCTTCCAGGACCCTGAGCACCAGTTCGTGACGTCCACTGTGTACGACGAGCTGGCGCTCGGCCCGCGCCGCACCGGCCTGCCCGACGAAGCGATCAGGTCCACAGTGGACGAGCTGCTGGAGCGGCTGCGGTTGGCTCGGCTGGCTGGCGCCAACCCGTACACCCTCTCGGGTGGCGAGGCGCGAAGGCTGAGCGTGGCGACGGCATTGGCGGCGGCCCCGGCGCTGCTCGTCTTGGACGAGCCGACCTTCGGTCAGGACCGGCGCACCTGGGTCGAGCTTGTCGACCTGCTCGCCGGTCTGCGCGACGAGGGGCGCGGGATCGTGACGGTTACCCACGACCCCGCCTTCGTCGAGGCATTGGCAGACCGGACGGTCCGGCTGTGAAGGCGGTACTTGCCCGGCGTAACCCGGTCGCCAAAGTGGCCGCGGCGCTTGTCTTCACGGTCGCGCTTGTCACCACGCTCGACCCTGTACCGCCCGCGGTGGCCATAGCGATCGAGCTCGCGCTGGCGCCGCTCTTCGGTGTCGGCTACCGCGCGCTCGCCCGCCGCGCCTGGCCGCTGCTCGTCGCCGCGGCGGGTGTCGCGGTGACGATGGTGCTTTTCGCCGCCGAGCGCACGGGAGACACCGTGTTCCAGGCGGGTCCGGTCGCGGTCACGACGAGCGTGCTCGGCGGCGCCCTCGGGCTGGCGCTGCGGGTTGTCGCGATCGCGCTGCCCGGCGTACTCGTCTTCGCCTCCACCGACCCGACCGACCTCGCCGACGCGCTTGTACAGAACGTGCGGGCGCCGTACCGGTTCGCAATCGGCGCGCTCGCCGCCGTCCGCCTCGTGCCACTGCTCGGCCAGGAGTGGCAGTTGCTCCGCCTCGCCCGCAGGGCCCGCGGCGTGGACGCCGGCCGAAACCCCGTCGCCGCCGCGCGGATCTTCGTCTCGACCGCGTTCGGCCTTCTCGTCGGCGCGATCCGGCGGGGTACACGGCTGGCGGTCGCGATGGACGCGCGTGGATTCGACCGGGGTGGTTCGCGCAGCCAGGCGCGTACGCAGCGCTTCCAAACCGCCGATGCGGCCCTCATAATTGGCGCGCTGTCGCTGGCCGCGGCCGTCCTTTTTGCCGGTGTCGCGACCTGATTGCCAACCATGCCGGGCTGCGCATGTTCGCATGTGCGAAGCCGTGAGGCCACCTCCCGTTCGCTGATGAGGGCGAGATTGAGCCCTGGATTATCGCGCACACAAGGAGTAATCGCATGGGTCACGGCCACCACCACCATCACGATCACGGCGGGCAGTCCGCCGACGTACCCGAGGCTCTTGACCTGTCCATCCCGGACAGCGAGCTGTCGCCCTCGGATGTCTCGCGGCGCGGCTTCCTGCGTGGCGCCGGCCTGCTCGGCGCCGGTGCCGCCGCGAGCGTCCTCGCGACGCCCGGTGCGGCGCACGCGCACGACGGCCCCGAGGACCACGGGCACGGCCCCGGCGGCGACCACAACGAGAAGGGCGGCTTCCTCTGGCTCGCCGGTGACCACCACATCCACACGCAGCACAGCTCCGACGCCATGTACCGGGTGGTCGACCAGGCCCGGCACGCGCGGGCGTACGGGCTGGACTGGATGGTCGTCACCGACCACGGCAGCGTTGCCCACGCCAAGATCGGCGTAGACAAGGTAAACCCGGACATCGTCGCCACCCGCAAGGAGCTGAAGGACCTGCTGGTCTTCCAGGGCCTGGAGTGGAACATCCCGGCCGCCGAGCACGCCACCGTCTTCGTCGCCCCCGGGCCGAACGAGGTCGCGGTGCTGAAGGAGTTCGAGAACGCGTACGACGGCACCGTCAAGGGCGCCAGCGGCCCGACGCCGGAGAACGAGGCGTTGGCCATCGCCGGCATCAAGTTCCTGGGCGAGGCCGTGCGCGCTCGCCGGGTCGACGGCGCGCTGTTCCTCGCCAACCACCCGGCCCGCCGGGGCGTCGACTCGCCGCACGAGATCCGGGCCTGGCGCGACGCCGACCCGACCGTGGCGGTGGGCTTCGAGGGTGCGCCCGGCCACCAGGCGGCCGGCATCCCGGCCGGCGGCGCTGGCGGCCGCGGCTTCTACGAGGGCAGCCCCTCGTCGGCCTCGTTCCCCGGCTACCCGCTGGAGAGCTACCGCACCTGGGGCGGCTTCGACTGGATGACCTCCACCGTCGGCGGCCTCTGGGACAGCCTCCTCGCCGAGGGCAAGGCGTGGTGGATCAGCGCCAACTCCGACTCGCACACCAACTACCTCGACACGGCGCAGCGCGGGCCGGACAGCAACTTCGAGCTCAACGGCCGGTACAACGACCCGGTCTACGGCCCGCTCCTCACCGAGGCCGGCGACTTCTGGCCGGGCCAGTACAGCCGCACGCACGTGGGCTCGACCTCCTTCGGGTACCGCTCGGTCATGAACGGCATCCGCGCCGGCCGGGTCTGGGTGGACCACGGCGGCCTGATCAGCGGCCTGGACGTCCGCGTCCGCGAGGCCGGCGACGGCGGGCCGGACGGCGGCACCCCGCTCGGTGGCGTGCTCCGCCCCAAGCGCGGCACCCGGGTCGACCTCACCATCGACATCGACCTGGCGAACCTGCCGAACTGGGCGCAGTTCGTGCCGGTGCTGGCCCGCGTCGACGTCATCGCCGGCTCGGTGACCGGCCCGGTGGCCGACCGGGACAGCTTCACCGCCCCGAACACCAAGGTGGTCAAGTCGTTCGAGGTCAACAAGGGCACCGGCAAGGTCTCCTTCCGGTACTCCTTCGGCCGCGTGGACGAGCCGTTCTACGTGCGCGTGCGGGGCACCGACGGCAAGCGCACCGCCGCCGGCCTCATGGGCCCGGGCGTCGACCCGGTGGGCCCGGCGATGGACGTGGTCGGCGACGCCGACCCGTGGCTGGACCTGTGGTTCTACGGCAACCCCATCTGGGTTCTGCCCCGTTGAGATACGCCGGTATCAGCCTCGGACATGGGGCTAACCGGGAGGCCGAGCACTGGATTTCCACGCTCGGCCTCCCGGCCGGTGTCGAGGCGTGCACGCATCTGGCGCGCACGCCGTACCCCCACGTCGTGGTGAGCCTCGCGCTCCCGGACGGGGTCGACACCGAGCTACCTGTGACGCCGGACGACCTGTCGAGGTCCGCGGCCGAGGCGGCCGCCGACCACGCCGGGCGGCGGGGTGGCCGGGCGTTCCTCTTCGCGGGCGTCGAGGCCCTCACCGGCACCATGACGGTCGCCGACGTACTGGCGAAGAGCGCGATCTCCCGGGTCAAGGTGCTCGGCGGTCCCGATCCCGAGCCCGAGCGGGAGATCCTGACGCGCGACTTTATCCGTCCAGAGTGGAAGGACGGCGCGCTCACGCTGATGACGTCGCCGGGGCCGCGTGGGCGGCTGGCGCCGTTCGAGTTTCCCAACCCCACGCCCTGCTGTGGCGGCGACCACTGAGGAAGCCGGGGCATCCTGGCACCATCGAGGGATGCGCCTGGTCATGTGGGACGTCGACCACACACTGCTAGCCGCCGGGGGCGTCGCCCAGCTCGCGTACGCCCCCGCGTTCACCGCGGTCACCGGGGTGGCCTGGCAGCAGATGGCGTTCTCGGCCGGTCGCACCGACCGGGACATCGCCGCCGAGACGTTCGCGATGCACGGCATCGACGACTGCGAGCCGCACCTCGACGCGTTCTTCACCGTCTTCGCGGCCGAGTTCGCCGCCCGCCGCGAGCTGCTGGCCACCCGGGGATACGTCCTGCCCGGTGTCCGCGAGGTCCTGACCGCGCTGAGCATCCGCCCGCACGTGGTGCAGACGCTGGTCACCGGCAACATCCGCCCGGTCGCCCTGGACAAGCTCGCCGCGTTCGACCTGGCCGGGCTCGTGGACTTCGAC
This sequence comes from Phytohabitans flavus, assembly GCF_011764545.1. Lineage (GTDB taxonomy): Bacteria > Actinomycetota > Actinomycetes > Mycobacteriales > Micromonosporaceae > Phytohabitans > Phytohabitans flavus. The sequence goes on from NZ_AP022870.1 coordinate 6,252,691, forward strand.
ATCGGCGGCTACGGCACCGACGACATCGTGCGCGCGACGCTGGTCCGCCGCTCGCTCGAGCGGGCCGCCGCCAAGCACAGCCGCGTGTTCGACCCGGCGGAGGTGATCGTCGTCGGCGACACGGCCCACGACGTGACCGCCGCGCTGGCCAACGGGGTCACGGCGGTTGCCGTGGCCACCGGCGGTACCTCGGCGGAGGCGCTCGCGGCGGCCGGCGCGCACGTGGTCCTCGACGACCTGAGCGACGTCGAGGCGGTCGTCACGCTGCTCGGCGGCTGATCACGCCTGTGCGTTGACCGCGTCGCCCGGCTGATCGCGCCGCGGGCTCGTGCCCAAAACCCCCTTGGGGCCTGTGCGCTTTGTGGGAGCGGTTCCAAACTCTAGACGGAATCCAAGTTGGCCGATTAAGCCCGCTCCCACAACGCTCCGGAAAGGCGGCAGCGCATGCCTTCGCGACGTCGACCCCGGTCCGACTCCACTTCCTCCGTCAGCCGGCGGGGGTTCATCGCGCGCGTCGGCGGTGCCGCCGCCGGTGCCGTGGCGATCGGCGCGGCACCCCCGTTCGCCGGATCGCACGCGGCGTACGCGGCGACCCCACCGGACCGCTTCGGGCGGATGTTCCCCGACCTCGGCCCCTTCATCCCCGCGGACGACCGCCGGCGGGCGGCGCTCATGGACATCGGGCGTCCCGGCGGGATCATGGACGCTCGGGACCCCCTCGCCGAGGGGCCGGTCCGGCTGATCACCAACCCCGAGCTCAGCCCCAACAACCGCGACGCCCAGGACGGCACGACCATCCACATGACCGCGGGCGTGACGTTCTTCGGCCAGTTCCTCGACCACGACATGACCTTCGACACGGCCTCGCCGCTGGGCATCCCCACGACGCCGGAGTCGTCGCCGAACAGCCGTACCCCCTCCTTCGACCTCGACACCGTCTACGGGGGCGGCCCGGTCGCGAGCCCGAGCTTCTACGAGCCGGACCGGACCAAGCTGCGCATCGAGTCAGGCGGCCTTTTCGAGGACGTACCGCGCCAGTCGAACGGCACCGCGATCATCTCGGACCCGCGCAACGACGAGAACGCGATCATCTCCGGCTTCCAGAGCGCGTTCATCCTGGCCCACAACCGGATCGTCGACCAGCTGCGCGGCCAGGGCGTGCCGGCGAACCAGCAGTTCGCCCAGGCGCGCCGGATCCTCACCTGGCACTACCACTGGATCATCCTGAAGGAGTTCCTCCCGACCATCGTGGGCCAACCGATGGTCAACACCGTGCTCAGCGGCGGCCGCCGCTGGTTCCGGCCGGACCCCTCGCCGGCCTTCATCCCGGTGGAGTTCCAGATCGCGTACCGCTTCGGCCACAGCATGATCCGCCCCTCGTACCGCCTCAACCTCGCCGGAAACCCGGACGGCACGGCGTTCTTCGGCTTCATCTTCGACCCGGCCGGCGAGGGCCAGGCGGACCCGGTCGACCTGCGCGGCGGCGCGCGGGCCCGGCGGCGCTTCGTAGGGTGGCAGACGTTCTTCGACTTCGGCGGCGCCCAAACCACCAACGTGCGCCCGAACAAGCGGATCGACACCCGCATCTCCACGCCGCTGTTCAACCTGCCGCTGGGTGCCATCGCGAGTGGAGACCCACCCACCTCGCTGGCCACACGCAACCTGCTGCGCACCATGACCTGGGGCGTGCCGGCCGGCCAACTGATCGCCCAGCGCATGGGCTACCCGGTGCTCCACCTCCAGGAGCTAGCCGGCTACGGCGTCGCGCTGGAAAACCACACCCCGCTCTGGTACTACGTCCTGGCCGAAGCCGAGCGCATGACCAACGGTGTGACCCTCGGCCCGTGCGGCGGCCGCATCATCGCCGAGGTCTTCATCGGCCTGCTCCAGCTCGACCCGGCCGGCTACCTGCGCGTCCAGCCCAACTGGACGCCCACCCTGCCGGCCGCGACACCCGGCACGTTCAAGATGACCGACCTGCTCCGCTGGGCGCGCGTGGACCCGGCGAGCCGCGGGCAGTAGTAGCCCGTTTCTGATGGGCGGGTGCGCCCGGCGTGGGGCCGGGCGCACCCGCTATGCGCGCTGCCAGCGGGTTCTCGGTGTGCCAAACCCCCGCCACGCGGCACCCACTCGCGGGGTCCGGGTTTCGATCATGTTTGGATGGGCTTATGCCCAACCCCGACCGCCCTGAGCAGCCGGCTCGTCGTCGTGGGGCACGCGACCGGTGGGTGCCGGTGGCGGAGCTCTCCCCGATGGCGCGCGCATTGCTCAGCGACGATCTCGGTGGCCGAGACGTCGTGCCCGGGCACGTAGCGGACCGGGTCGCCGAGCGGGCGGAGGAGTGGCTCGCGCACGGCTTCACCGCCGAGACCGCAAAGGCCTGGCAGGACCTGCCGCCTTCGGCCGCCGCGTACCTGGCCGAGCGCGGGGTCGAGCCGCGCGTGCTGGACCTGCCCGTCGACGCATTTCCCGGGCGGCGCCCGTGCCGCTGCGGATCGCGATCAGCACCGAGCGGATTCCGGTCGACCGGGCGTACCAACTGCTGGTTTTGACCGGCGAGCACCAGCCGGCCGCGCCACCGCCGGCGCCGCCACCGCCGCTGCCGGAGAAGCCGCCGTCCGGGAAACCACCGGCCAGGCCGGTCACTCCCGTTCTCTTCTCGCACGCCCGCCCCGAGGAGCACGATAGAAGGTCGTGAGCATCGTCGACGCCCTGCTGCGTTCCGAGGAGCCCTCCATCAGGTGGAGGGTCCGCACGCGGGTGCTCGGCGAGCCCACGGACGGCAAGGCCGTACGCCGGCTGCGAGAGGAGATCCGCAAGTCGCCCCGGGTGCACCAGCTGCTCTCGGCCCGCGACGCGGACGGGCGGATCACCAACCCCAAGCAGGTGTACGCCAAGTGGCGCGGTGCCCACTGGGTGCTCGCCGCCCTCGCCGACCTCGGGTACCCGCCCGGCGACGAGTCGCTGCACCCGCTGCGTGACCAGGTGCTCCGTCGCTGGCTGCGGGACGTGGAGGTGCCCCTGGTGCAGGGGCGGTACCGACGCTGCGCCTCCCAGCAGGGCAACGCCCTCCGCTACCTGACCACGCTCGGCCTCCTCGACGACGCCGACGCGGGCACGCTCGCCGAGCGCCTGGTGAAGTGGCAGTGGCCGGACGGCGGGTGGAACTGCGACCGCAACCCCACCGCGCAGAGCTCGTCGTTCATGGAGACGCTGCTGCCGATGCGCGGGCTGGCCCGGCACGAGGCCAAAGCCGCCGAGCGGGCCGCCGAGGTCTTCCTCGCCCGCAGGCTGGCCTGGCGACGCTCGACCGGCGCGCTGATCCACCCCGACTTCACCCGGCTGCACCACCCGCTGTACTGGCACTACGACGTGCTCGGCGGGCTGGTCGGCATGGTCGAGGTGGGTACGATCGGCGACCCCCGGTGCGCGGACGCGCTCGACCTGCTGGCTGCCAAGCGGCTCCCGGACGGCGGCTGGCCGGCCGAAAAGGTGTACGCGACAAGGGCTGGCGACCCGCTCGACTGGGGTGCCAGCGGCTCCCAGCGCGCCAACGAGTGGGTGACCGCCGACGCCCTGGCGGTGCTGACCGCGGCGGGCCGGCTCAGCTAGGCGCCACCGGGTTGGGCAGCGCGCCGCCGAAGCGGCGGTCACGCTGGGCGTAGAGCTCGCAGGCATACCAGAGGTGGCGCCGGTCGAAGTCGGGCCAGAGCGTGTCCAGGAAGACCATCTCCGCGTACGCCGACTGCCACAGCAGGAAGTTGGACGTGCGCTGCTCACCGGAGGGGCGCAGGAAGAGGTCGACCTCCGGCACCTCGGGGTGGTAGAGGTACCGCGCGATCATCTTCTCGTTCACCTTGTCGGGTGAGACCTTGCCCGCGGCGACGTCGCGGGCGATCGCGGCGGCCGCGTCGGCGATCTCCGCCTGGCCCCCGTAGTTGACACAGAACTGGAGCGTCAGCGTCGAGTTGCCGCGCGACATCTCCTCGGCGGTCGCCAGCTCGGAGATCACGCTCTTCCACAGCCGGCCGGCCCGCCCGGACCACACCACCCGTACGCCCAGGTCGACGAGCTGGTCACGGCGGCGGCGGATCACCTCGCGGTTGAAGCCCATCAGGAACCGGATCTCCTCCGGCGAGCGCCGCCAGTTCTCGGTCGAGAACGCGTACGCCGACAGGTACGGGATCCCCAGCTCGATCGCGCCCTCGATCGTGTCGAAGAGGGAGTGCTCGCCCTGCTCATGCCCCTTTGTCCGGGGCAGGCCGCGCTCCTTCGCCCAGCGCCCGTTGCCGTCCATCACGATCGCGACGTGTCGCGGCAGGCTCTCTCGGGGCAGCGCGGGCGGGCGCGCACCGGACGGATGCGGCGCCGGCGTGATCGGCTGCCGACGGCGAAGTGTTCGAACCACGTCCTGTGCCTCCTACGCTCGGCGCTCGTCGGCCGCCGTGCTTACGGCCCGTAGCCCTCGCGACTCCCGCTTATCCTCTTTCAACCAGCGGCAGCGAGCGTAACGCGCGCTCAAGGTGCCACTGCAAATGCGCCGCCACGAGCCCGCTGCACTCGCGGCGGCAGGCCACCTCCGCGCTGTCCGCCACACGCCAGTCACCCGATGTGAGGGCGGACATCAGGTCGATCGTGGCCGGCGCCGGATGCGCCGACCCGGGCGGCCGGCAGTCCGGGCACACACAACCCCCAGCGGGTACCGAGAACGCGCCGTGCCGCCCCGGCGTGCCGCACACCGCACACTCGGCCAAGGCCGGCGCCCACCCGGCGACACTCATGCTCCGCAGCAGGTACGCGTCCAGGATCAGCGTGCTCGCGTGCGCCCCCTCGGCCAGCGCGCGCAGGGCGCCGAGCGTGAGCAGGAACAGCCGCAGCGAGGGCTCGAGCTCCACGGGGGTGAGCCGCTCGGCGGTCTCCGCGATCGCGCTCGCGGCCGTATACCGCGGGTAGTCGTCGAGGAACCGCTTGCCATACAGCTCGATGCCCTCGACCTGGCTCACCGTGTGCAGCGAAGGCCCTCGGCGAGCTGGAGATCGATGTGCCCGAACGGCTCCAGCCGCGCCCCGAAGCGGGACGTCGTGCGGCGTACCCCACGGGCCACCGCCCGAACCCGGCCGTGCCGGCGGGTCAGCAACGTGATGATCCGGTCTGACTCGCCCAGCTTCTGCACGCGCAGCACCACCGCGTCGTCGCGGTACAGCGGGCGGCGAAATCCGGGCACCGGTCCATTCTCCCCTACCCCGTTCTCAGGGTCGTCTCGGTGACCGCTCCGGATGTGTCCCAGGGTTCCCCACCCGTAGCGTGAGCATCATGGATCCCCGAAAGCTGCTCGCGGCGGTCGGCGTGATCGCCGTCGCCGCCCTGGTCGGCTGCGACGACGTCGCCCGGACCCGCTTGGACTACAGCAACACCGAGAAGGTGGCGGTCAAGGAGATCGTCATCGAGCCGGGTTCGGGCAACGTGACGATCAGCACGAGCGACACCCAGCAGGTCGACATCCGCCGCGTTGTGCACTACTCCCGCAACGAGCCGGACACGACGTACCACATCAATGGGACAGTGCTCCGGATCGACAGCGAGTGCGGAAACTTCTGCAGCGTCGACTACGAGATCGTGGCCCCTACGGGCGTGGCGATCCGCGGCGAGCTCGGCTCCGGCGACCTCTCCTTGGCCGGTGTGTCCACGGTGGACTTGAAGACCGGCTCGGGCAACGTCGACATCACCGACACGTCCGGCTCGGTAAAGGTGCAGGCCGGTTCGGGCGACATGACAATCGCCGACATCGCCGGTGACCTGGACGCCCGCACCGGCTCGGGCAACATCGAAGCGCACGGCCTGTCCGGCGCGATGAACACCGCCCGCGCCGGCTCCGGCAACGTCACGCTGTCGCTGGTCAAGAGCGGCGCGGTGCGTACGCACACGGGCAGCGGCAACGTCGACATCGCCGTGCCGGCGGGCTCCTACCGGATCGACGCGCGTACGGGGTCCGGCGAGAAGGTACTCGGCGTGCCCAGCTCGCCGACGGGGACGTACCTGCTCGACCTGGAAACCGGCAGCGGCAACATCACGCTGCGGTCGGTCTGAGGCACGGTTGCGCGGCGCCGCCCACCGCCAGGGAGCAACACCGGGCGGCGCCGCGCGGAGACGTCCTCCACCCAGCCGAAGAGCGCAACCGCCACGGCCACCAGCAGGGTCACCACGGCCAGCCGCGCGCTCAGGCCGAGCGAGAGCACCGCGGCCACGCCGATGACGATGGGCATGTGCCACAGGTAGATGGTGAGCGCGCGGCTGTTGAGCACCGTGACGAGCCGCAGCAGCCCGGCCCGCCGTTCCAGCCACGCGGTGGTCGCCGGGGCGAAGCCGAGCAGCGCGACGATGAAGGCGGCGGACCAGAGCGCGTTGCCGAGCCGGATGTCGTTGAGGTCGTAGCCGCGCGGCCCCGGATGGGTGAGGAACCACGCCGCGCCGGCTGCCGCGAGCACCGCCACGCACGGCACGAGCAGCCGCCAGGACAAGCGGCGGAGCATCCCGTCGTGGTGCGCGAAGCCCAGCAGCCACGCGCCGAAGTACAGGCCCACGTCCTTGAGCACGGTGTGCGCCGGTACGACGCCGAACTCGATGAGCACGAGCAGCACGTACGGCGCGGCGAGCGTCGGGATCGGGAAGCGCCGGAAGAGCGGCAGCGCCAGCGGTGAGAGCAGCACGAACCACAGGTAGTCGCGCAGGTACCAGATCGCGCTGAGCGCCAGTGCACCCCACGCGTTGGCCGGTGGGTCGAAGAGCGGGAACCCCCAGTACAGCAGCCGCCAATCCACGGTGAGCCCGGTGAGCACCATGGCCGGTACGAAGAACGCGGCGAGCACCCACAGCGCGGGCAGCAGCCGGCGCAGCCGCCGCCCGACCGCGCGCACGCCCCGACTGTCCAAAGAGGCCGCCATGAGAGAACCGGCGAGCGCGAACATCACCGACATGGCCGGGAAGGCGATGGTGAGAAAAGCCCAGTGGGTGGTGTGGTACACGACGACTCGGACGATGGCCAGTGCGCGCAGCAGATCGACGTATCTGTTTCGCATGGGTCCAATCGGGGTGGCGGGACGGGGGTAGCTACCGCCCTACCCCGCACACCAACCGATCAATCCGGCCAAACGGAAACGTCAGCGTGACGAACCACACAAAGCAGTCAGAAGCCCAGCTTGCGCAACTGTTTCGGGTCGCGCTGCCAGTCTTTCGCGACGCGAACGTGCAGGTCGAGGTAGACCTTCGTACCGAGCAGCGTCTCGATCTCGGCGCGGGCCCGGGTCCCCACGTCCTTCAGCCGGCTCCCCGGGCCCCGATCACGATGGCCTTCTGGCTGGTCCGCTCGATGTAGATGTCGGCGTAGATCTTCGTCAGCCCGCCCTCGCGGATCATCTCCTCGACCACCACCGCGATCGAGTGCGGCAGCTCGTCGCGCACGCCCTCCAGCGCCGCCTCGCGGACCAGCTCGGCGACCATCACCTGCTCGGGCTCGTCGGTGAGCATGTCGTCCGGGTAGAGCTGGGGCGACTCGGGAAGGTACTTGGTCATCACGTCGACGAGCGTCTCCACCTGGTACCCGGAGACCGCGCTCACCGGTACCACCTCGGCGAAGTCGGCGAGCTCGCTGACCGCGAGCAGCTGCTCGGCCAGCCGCTTCTTGTCGACCAGGTCGGCCTTGGTGACCACCGCGAGCACCGTGCCCTTCAGCTCGGCCAGCTCGCCGGTGATGAACCTGTCACCCCGCCCGACCGGCTCGTCGGCCGGGATGCACAGGCCGATCACGTCGACCTCGCTCCAGGTCTGCCGGACCAGGTCGTTGAGGCGCTCGCCGAGCAGGGTACGGGGGCGGTGCAGCCCCGGCGTGTCCACGAGCACGAGCTGCGAGTCCTCGCGGTGCAGCACGCCCCGGATCACGTGCCGGGTGGTCTGCGGCTTGTTGGAGGTGATGGCGATCTTCTGCCCGACGATCGCGTTCATCAGGGTGGACTTGCCGGCGTTCGGCCGACCGACGAAACAGGCGAACCCAGCTCTCACTCGACGACCGTACCGATGAGCTTGCCGTCCGGGCCGGCCACGTGCACCGGCGCGTCGGCGGACAGGTCACGGACCGCGGAGTAACCGGCACCGTCCAGGGTGGACGCCTCGGTCACCACCGCCGCGGCCTCCAGGCGGGTCGCGCCGGCCGCCGCCGCCGAGGCCACGGCCAGCTGGAGTGCGGTGACCGTGAGCGAGGGAAGCGAGACGCTCGCCGCCGCGTACGTACGGCCGTCCTGGTCGCGCACGGCCGCGCCCTCCACCGCGGTCACCCGGGCCCGCGCACCACGGGCGAGCAGTACAAGCTTGGCGTCTTCGGCGTCCAGGTCGGCGGGCGCGCCGACGGCCGCCGAGCTGCCCGCGGGCCCCGGGATGGTGGACGGCTCAGGCATCGGCGGTCTGCCTCTCGTGCTCGGATGTATCGGCGGAAACGTCGCCGCCCTCGGTGTCGCGGCGAACCAGGACGGAGTCGATCCGGTTGCGGCGGCCCGTGGTGCCCTCGGCGACCATGTGCAGCCCGCCCACCGTAGCCCCCGCTCCCGGGATCGGTACCCGGCCCAGCGCCTGCGCGAGCAGGCCACCCACGGTCTCCACCTCGTCGTCGGGCAGCTCGACGCCGAACAGCTCGCCAAGGTCCTCGACCGGGAGGCGGGCGGTCACCCGGACCGCGCCGTCCTCGAGCCGCTCGACCGGCGGGCGCTCGACGTCATACTCGTCGGTGATCTCGCCGACGATCTCCTCGAGGATGTCCTCGATCGTGACCAGGCCACCGGTACCGCCGTACTCGTCGACGACGATCACCAGGTGGCTGCGGGCCGCCTGCATCTCGGAGAGCAGGTCGTCGACCGGCTTGGACTCCGGCACGAACCGCGCCTCGCGCATCAGCTCGGCCACTGGCGTGCCGTCGGCGCCCGGGTCGCCGCTCTGGGTGCGCCGCACGACGTCCTTGAGGTAGAGCACGCCGAGCACGTCGTCGACGCTCTCGCCGATGACCGGGATGCGGGAGAAGCCGGACCGCATGAAGAGCGCGAGCGCCTGCCGCAGCGACTTGACCGACTCGATCCACACCATCTCGGTACGCGGCACCATCACCTCGCGGGCGATGGTGTCGCCGAGCGCGAAGACCGAGTGGATCATCTGCCGCTCGCCGTGCTCGACCACGCCACGCTGCTCGGCCAGGTCGACAAGCTCGCGCAGCTCGATCTGGCTCGCGAAGGGCCCCTCCCGGAACCCCTTGCCCGGCGTGACCGCGTTACCGATCAGGATCAGCAGCGAGGCGAGCGGGCCGAGCGCCCGGCCCAGCCAGCGCACCAGCGGCGCGGCGGCGCGACCCACCTCGTACGCGTGCTGGCGGCCGATCGTGCGCGGGCCGACCCCCACCACGACAAAGCTGACCACCGTCATCGCGCCGGCGGTGACCAGCGCGGCTGTCCACCCGGCGCTGAACGTGTCGACCGTGACCAGCGCGACAAGCGTCGTGGCGGTCAGCTCGCAGAGCAGCCGCAGCAGCAGGAGCAGGTTGAGGTGGCGGACGACGTCCGAGGCGACGATCTGGAGGGCGCGCGCACCGCGTACCCCCTCGCGGGCCAGCTCGGCGGCGCGTGCCGGCGAGACGGCGGCGAGCGCGGCGTCGGTCATCGCCACGATGCCGGCCAGGACGACAAGCCCGGCCGCGAAGAGCAGCAGTTGCAGGTCGGGTAACCCACCGCCCGCGGCGGCCCCCGTGGCCGCTAAGGAGGCGCTCACGCCGTCTCCTCGCAGGCTCGGAGACGCCGCTCGCGCAAGCTGCTGAGCCTCATGGTTCGCTCGCTGCGCTCGCTCACGTGACTCGCGAGGCTCGCCAGCTGGAGAGCAGCCGGGCCTGGAGCGCGAACATCTCGCGCTCCTCCTCCGGCTCAGCGTGGTCGTAGCCGAGCAGGTGCAAGGCGCCGTGCACGGTCAGCAGGTGCAGCTCGTCGGCCGCGGAGTGGCCGGCGGTGGCCGCCTGCTTGGCCGCCACCTCCGGACACAGCACGATGTCGCCGAGCAGTGCTGGCTCACCAGCGCCGGCTTCGCCCGGGCCGTGGTCGACGCTCCCCTCGTCCATCGGGAACGCGAGCACGTCGGTCGGGCCGTCGCTGCCCATCCAACGGTGGTTGAGCTCGGTCATGTAGTCGACGTCGACGAGCAGGACCGAGAGCTCGGCGAGCGGGTTGACGCCCATCTCGTCGAGCGCGTGCCGGGCCACCGCCATCACGGCGTCTGTGTCGACGTCGACGCCGGATTCGTTGGCGATCTCTATGGACAACGTGCATTTCCCCAGGTGACGGACTAGCGGCGCCGGCCGGCGCGGGCGGTGCGGCCGGGTACGGCGTGCACACCCTGCCCATTCTGCGCCTCGCGCTCGGCGTCATACCGCGCGTACGCGTCGACGATGTCGCCGACCAGCTTGTGACGCACCACGTCGGCGCTGCCAAGCTGGGCAAAATGGACGTCTTCGACACCCTCGAGGATGTCGCGCACAACCCTGAGGCCACTCGTGGTGCCTCCGGGAAGGTCGACCTGCGTGATATCGCCGGTGACCACGATCTTGGACCCGAAGCCGAGCCGGGTCAGGAACATCTTCATCTGCTCGGGCGTGGTGTTCTGCGCCTCGTCCAGGATGATGAAGGCGTCGTTGAGGGTGCGACCCCGCATGTACGCCAGCGGCGCGACCTCGATCGTGCCGGCCTGCATGAGCCGCGGGATCGTCTCCGGGTCGAGCATGTCGTGCAGCGCGTCGTAGAGCGGCCGCAGGTACGGGTCGATCTTCTCGTACAGCGTGCCGGGCAGGAAGCCGAGCCGCTCGCCCGCCTCGACGGCCGGCCGGGTCAGGATGATCCGGTTGACCTGCTTGGCCTGGAGCGCCTGGACGGCCTTCGCCATCGCCAGGTACGTCTTACCGGTACCCGCCGGGCCGATCCCGAAGACGATCGTGTGCCCGTCGATCGCGTCGACGTAGCGCTTCTGCCCCAGCGTCTTGGGACGGATGGTCCGCCCGCGCCGGGAGAGGATGTTGAGCGTCAGAACCTCGGCTGGCCGCTCGGTCGTGCCCTGCTCGAGCATGCCGACGGTGCGCCGCACAGCATCGGTGGTCAGTGTCTCGCCCTTTTCGATCAGCTCAAGAAGCTCAGTGAAGAGGCGCTCGGCCAGCGCATTGTCGGCCGGCGCTCCGGTCACGGTGATCTCATTGCCGCGCACGTGCACGTCACTCGCAAGCGAACGCTCGATGAGCCGGAGAATTTCATCCCCAGCGCCGAGCAGGTTCACCATGATCTGCGAGTTAGGAACCGTGATCTTGGTCTGCACGCGGGTCTGCCCGGAGGGGGATGTCGTTGTCATAGATCGGCCCTTGGGCCAACGCCACCTGCTCTCGGTCTCAGTGCCGCGCCCCGTGACGCGACGTGCGTAACGACCTCCATCGTATCGGCTCAACGCCCTGACCACCGCGCCCATTTCCGGCCGATCGGCACGGTGGTCAGGGATTTTCAAACCGGACAAACGTACCGTTACCGCACCTCGGTCGGGACGAGGGCGTCGAGGAGTGGGCCGCCCACGCGCCGAAGCGCGGCCACCGCCCTGCTGACGCGGCTTTTCACCGTGCCCACCGAGCAGCCGAGCTCGGCCGCGATCTCCTGCTCGGAGCGCCCGCCCCAGTACCGCAACACAAGCACCACCCGTTGTTGCGCCGGTAGCGAACGCAGCGCCTGAAACACCATGTGCGCGGTGTCCGTACCGTCGTACGGGTCGGTCCCGGCCCGCTCGGGCGGCGCCTCGGTCGGCACCTCACGCCGCCACAGCCGCCGCCCGGCCCGCCAGGCCGCCCGCACCATCACCCGCCGCGTGTACGCCTCCGGGTTGCCGTCCGGGTGCAGCCTGTGCCACGCCCGGTACGTCTTGACCAGCGCCTCCTGGGCGAGATCCTCACCGTGCCCGGGGTCGCCGGTGAGGATCGCACCGTGCCGTACCAGCGCCGGGTACCGGTCCCGGACGAACTCCGCGAACCCCTCCGGCCCTCGGCTCGCGGCCGTCACCACGACAGCCGCACTCCGAGGATGTCGCCGAGCTCAGCGATGGCTTCCGCATCCAAGCGGACCCGTCCGCCTTCCTCGGAGACCACCTCGTGGCAATCCCTCCCCAGCGTGACCACGAGCGTCGACGGGCGCCGACCCGCCACGGGGTCCGCCGGCGCCGGTTCGCGCGGCTGGATCGTGATGAGGCCTTTCGTCATTTGCATTTCGCCGGTGCAGAACTCGGGCTCATCTACCACGGTCCCGGCGCGCAGCAGCTCGACCGCACGCTGGACCTGGGCCGGGTCCCTGATCAGCCTCAGTGACTGCTTGTCCTCGCCCGCGACCATCATCGATACTTCCTCGACCTGGCGGGGCAGCGTGAGCGCGGCCGGCTCCCAGCGACCGGTCGTGATCGAGTTCAGCACCTGCTGCCACACCTCTACGCCACCCCGGACTGTCACCGCGACCCGGGACCACGGCAGCACGATCAGGCGGGCGCCATCGGGATCCTCCCGGAGCCAGACCGGCTCACCACCGTGCAGTGTGAGCATCCGGGTCGGGGACGCGAGCAGCCCGGTCACCATGCCTGGCCCGTTCTGGTCATGGGTGTCGTAGCGGTACGGGTAGAAGTCGAAGAGGCTGTGCACCTCGATGTCCGCCGTCGTGCACCACGGGCTGGGTCCGTACGGGTTCGGGCCCTCGCCGATCAGGACCGTCCGTTTCTGGTGGCCGCACGGCGCGCCCTCGGTCTGGAGCACCGGCCAGCCCTCCGGCACCGGGAAACTGACCGTCCCCGCGACGATCCGGCCGTCCACGTGCTCCGGCGTCGGCGGCCGTTCGGGGCGGGAAGCGACGACCCCTGTCCCCGTACCCGTCTCCTGCGCAGGGTCGGCGAGGAGCCGCTGCCCCCGACGAACCCCCGGTGAGCAGCACGGCCAGCGCGAGCGCCCCCGCGGCTCCCGCCCGTACCCGCCCCGCCCGGCCGCGCCGGACCACCAGCCCAATCGGGTCGGCGGTCCTCGGCTCGACCCCGGCGGCCGCCTCGTCCAGTAGTGCCTTCAGCCGTTCTGGCATGTGGCCTCCCTTCCTCACCACCCCGAAGGCAGTGAGGTCGGCGGCGGGTTCCATTCAGTCGCCGGCGAACGTCTGCTGGTCGCGGGTGAAGCGGTAGGTCGCCCAGTGCATCCGCACCACGGTGCCCTCGGCGTCCCGGGTGAGGCGCAGCAGCTCGCCGGTCTCGCGCCCCTGTACGCCGCGCAGCACGTCGGGGCGGTCCGGCAGGGGCGCGAAGACCGCCGGTGGGCGGCCGGGCGCGTCGTCCGCGCCGCGGGCTCGGAGCGCGCCGTCGCGCCAGAAGAAGACGTACTCGAAGCCCTCGCCCCACCAACGGCCGAGCACCGAGCGGTACGCCTCCGGCACTGGCTCGCCGGGCGTCCACGGCGGGACGTCCGCCGGGTCGTCCTCCACAGCGGCGGCAAGCAGCTTGTGCGGCAGCTCGGTAGTGGCGATCGCGGTGCCGGACGAGCCGAGCACGGCGCACCCCATCGCGCGTGGCGTACCGTCGCCGAGCCCAGCGGGGGCGGGACGCCGGCCGTACACGCCGGCGAGGAAGCCGGGCATGGCACCGTCGTGTCCGACGTGGACGATCCGCTCCCCTTGCGGGATCAGGATCAGGCCGAGCCCGAACCCCACGCTCCACAGTGCCTGGTCGGTGGTGGTCAGCGGCCAGCTCATCTCGTCCAAGGTGGACGGTGCGAGCACGTCGGCGCCCGGGTCGAGCGCGGCCGGGTCGGCGAGGAACGCGGCCCACCGCGCCATGTCCGCGGCGGTGCTCCAGAGCTGGCCGGCCGGGCCGACACCGGCGAAGTCGGCCGGCGGCTCGGGCTTGGCGTTGTCGCTGTACGCCTCGACGAGATAGCCGGTCACCCCGTGATCGGTGGGCTGTACCGTCGTGGCGCCGAGCCCGAGCGGGCGCAGGATCCGGTCTTGCAGCACCTCCGCCCAGGTACCGCCGCGCAGCCGGCCGACCGCGTGCCCGAGCAGCGACATGCCGAGGTTGGAGTAGTGGTAGCGCCGGGCCGGCGGGAGCACCCGCTCGGCCCGGTCGAGCTCGGCGAGCAACCGGTCGGCGTCCGGGGCGAGCAGGGTGTCCCACACGTCGCCGTACGGCTCGCGCTGGAGGCCTGAGGTGTGCGAGAGCAGGCGCCGCACCGGCAGCTCGCCGTGCGCGGGCAGGTCGAGGTGGCGACCGATCGGGTCGTCCAGGTCGAGCAGGCCGTCGTCGCGGGCCTGGAGCACGAGCACAGCGGTGAACGTCTTGGTCACCGACCCGATCCGGAACTGGCTCACCGGACCGGCCGCGCCGACCTGGACCTGCCACAGTGGCCGGTCCGCCCGGTGCAGCGCCGCGGACAGCGCTGGCACCCGGGCCTCGGCCTGCACCTGCTGGGCCATCCTGGCCAGCTTCTTCGACATCCGCGACCCTTCCCCGACCGGACTACTCACCTTGCGATCATCGGGCCCAGCGGCTCACCGCCGAGCACGTGCGCGTGCACGTGGAAGACCTCCTGGCCGCTGTACGGCCCGGTGTTGAAGATGATCCGGAAGCCGTTGTCGAGCAGTCCTTCGGCCTCGGCGACCTCGGACGCCGCGGCCAGCACCGCACCGGCGAGCGCCGGGTCCGCCTTGGTGAGCGCGACGACGTCGGCGTAGTGCTGCTTCGGGATCACGAGCACGTGCACGGCCGCCTTCGGGTGGATGTCCCGGAACGCGAGCGTGGTCTCCGTCTCGTGCACCTTCGTGGCGGGGATGTCTCCCGCGACGATCTTGCAGAAGAGGCAGTCAGTCGTGGTCACCCGCTGATGCTAGAGCGCGCCGGCCGCCTGGGCGGTGTACAGGGTCGGGTAGAGCGGGCGGTAGCCCAGCTCGGTGCGGATGCGGCAGGTATCGACGATGCCCGCCCACGGGTCGTCCAGCGAGCGGGTGGCCGCCTCCGGGTCCGGCTCTTCCTGGTTGGCCCGGAGCAGCTCGAGCGCGGTCACCGGCGCGTCGTCGGCGACGTTGAAGACCTGCCCGTCGACTCCCTCGGCCGACAGGATGCGGTCGAGGGCCTGCGCCACGTCGGCGTGGTGCACGAGGTGCAGCCGCTGGTGCGAGGCCCACCGGCGGGCCCAGGCCAGCGACTCGGCCAGGTGCGGGTCGCCATCGCCGTACACGAAAGCGAGCCGGGCGATCCGTACCGGCAGTCCCCGCTCCCGGTGCAGGCGCAGCAGCTCGACCTCGGCGGCCGCCTTGCCCATCGGGTATGCCCCCGCGGGGTGCGGCTCGTCCCCCTCGCTTGACGGGCGGCCACGGCCAGGGCCGTAGACGAGGCTGGTGCTGACGAAGACGAACCGGCCCACACCCGCGTCGAGGGCGGCCCGTGCGAGCGCGACGGTGGCGTCGCGGTTGACCGCATACGCCTCGTCGTCGGGCACGCCGCGGAACGCCGCCGCGATGTGCACCACCGCGTCGACGCCCTCGACCGCCTGCCGGGACGTCGCAGGGTCGCGCAGGTCACCGATGACGACCTCGGCCCCACCGTTCCACCAAGGGGCGACCTGGGCCTCGGACCGCACCAGCACCCGCACCGGACGGTGCAGGTCGAGCTGGCGACGCACGTAGCGACTGCCCACCCGTCCGGTGGGTCCGGTGATGAGGGTGCGCACGGACCTCTCCCTCCGTAGGTATCATTAGCCAGACAATGAGTATACGTTAGCCGGCTAATGAGTTGGCGGCAAGGGCTTTCGTGAGGACGGGCAAGGGTGGGCAGTGACTTCCAGGTCGCGTTCTGGGCCGCGAAGCGGGCGATCGGTGCCGCGTCCGAGGAGGCGTACCAGCGGCACGGTGTGCGAGCCGGCCAGCAGTTCATCCTCTACGAGCTCTGGGCCGAAGACGGCCTGACCCCGGGCGAGCTGGCCAAGCGGCTGGGCCTTGCCGTGCCCACCGTCACCCGTACCGCGACCCGGATGGAATCCGCCGGCATCCTGCGCCGCGAGCCGCACCCCACCGACGCGCGACTGGTCCGCCTCCGCCTCACCGAGCGGGGCCACGAGCTGAAGGACCTCATGGCCGGCGAGGTCGTCACGCTCACCGAAAAGGCACTGCGCACATTGGACCAGGACGACCGCGAGCGGTTCATCGCGTACCTGCACGAGGTCAAGACGAACCTCACGACCCCGACGGTATGACGTAGCTGGGATGCCATCGACTCATTGCCATCCGTAAATCGCGCTCCGTACGCTCCCGGCATCCGAGACATGTGCGCACCCACGAGGTGCGCCATCCGTGTGGGGAGGATCCAATGGTTCGCTGGCGCAAAGTCGTGGGGGCTGTCGCCGCGGCACTGGCCGTGGGCAGCTTCACGGTCGCCGCACCGACGGCACCGGCCGCCGCGTCCGACATCACGCCGTTCGTCGTGGGCGGCACCCGGGCCGCGCAGGGCGAGTTCCCGTTCATGGTCCGGCTGTCGATGGGCTGTGGCGGCGCGCTCTACAGCCCGCGCCTGGTGCTCACCGCCGCGCACTGCGTAAACGGCACCGGCACCAACACAAGCATCACGGCGACGCTGGGCGCCGTCGACCTCCAGTCGTCGAGCCGGATCCAGGTGCGCTCGAACTACGTCCTTCGGGCGCCCGGTTACAACGGCAACGGTGACGACTGGGCCCTGATCCGGCTCGCCACCCCGGTGACCAGCCTGGCCACGCTGCCGATTGCGACGACGACCGCGTACAACAGCGGCACGTTCACCATCGCCGGCTGGGGCGCCGCGCGCGAGGGTGGGCCGCAGCAGCGGTACCTGCTGAAGGCGACCGTGCCCTTCGTGGCCGACTCGACCTGCGACTCTATGTACGGCGGTGACGTCATCGTGGGCGAGGAGATCTGCGCCGGCTACACCGCTGGCGGCGTGGACACCTGCCAGGGCGACTCGGGCGGCCCGATGTTCCGCCGGGACGCCAGCAACGCGTGGATCCAGGTGGGGATCACGAGCTGGGGCAACGGCTGCGCCCGCCCCAACTTCCCGGGTGTGTACACCGAGGTGAGCACCTTCGCCTCCGCTATCCGCTCCGCGGCCACGAGCCTGGGCGGCTGACCTGACAGGCCCCCGGTCGGCTGTTTGTGGGTGGACCGATCCGGGTGGCCGATCGGGCGGCTGACCCCCACCGCCCTTGCGGGGGCGTCCCAGTGCGGGACGCCCCCAACCCGTTTAGGATCAGGCGATGTCGGTCATCGAGGATGCGCTGGCGGCCCTTGACCTAGAGACAAAGGTCAAGCTTCTCTCCGGCCAGGACTTCTGGACCCTCCCCGCCATCCCCGAGATCGGCCTCCGCTCGCTGGTGATGTCCGACGGCCCGATCGGGCTGCGCGGCATCGGCTGGCGCCCCGACGACCCGTCCGTCGCCCTGCCCAGCCCCACCGCGCTCGCCGCGACCTGGGATCCGGCCCTGGCCCGTACGGCTGGGCGCGTGCTCGGGCAGGAGGCCCGCCGCAAGGGCGTGCACGTGCTGCTCGCGCCGACAGTCAACCTGCACCGCAGCCCGCTGGGCGGCCGCCATTTCGAGTGCTACTCCGAGGACCCGCTGCTGACCGGCGAGATCGGCGCGGCGTACGTGGCGGGCGTGCAGGACCAGGGCGTCGGCACCACCGTGAAGCACTTCGTGGCCAACGACTCGGAGACCGACAGGTTCACAGTGGACGTACGGGTCGGCGAGCGGGCGCTGCGCGAGCTGTACCTGGCGCCGTTCGAGCGGATCGTCGGGTCTGGCGCCTGGGGCGTGATGGCCGCGTACAACGGGGTCAACGGCAGCACCATGACCGAGCACGCCGAGCTACAGATCGGGCTACTCAAGCGGGAGTGGGGCTTCGACGGCGTCATCGTCTCCGACTGGACGGCCGCTCGCAGCACCGGGCCCGCGGCGAACGGCGGGCTCGACGTGGTCATGCCGGCGGTCGGCGACCCCTGGGGTGAGGCGCTTGTCGCCGCGGTCCGCTCCGGCGCCGTCCCGGAAGAGGTGATCGACGACAAGGTACGCCGGGTGCTGCGGCTCGCCGCCCGGGTCGGCATCCTCGACGGCGCGGCACCCGTGGTGGCCGAGGCAGACCGTCCGTCCACACTCGACGGCGCGGCGGTCGCGCGGACGATCGCCGCCCGCTCCTTCGTGCTCGTCCGCAACGAGGGCGGACTGCTCCCGCTCGACTCGGCACGGCTACGCACGGTCGCGGTCTCCGGTGCGCTCGCCGCAGACGCCCGCGTACAGGGTGGCGGGAGCGCGCTCGTGCAGCCGGCCCGGGTCGTGTCACCGCTCGACGGGCTGACCGCGGCGCTCGCCGGCGAGCAGACCCTGGCCGTGCCGGGCGAGGCGTCCGCGTTCGCCGCGATCGTCAACGCCGCCACCGTCACCTACGCGGTCGGCGCCGATCCGCGCCGCCGGGTGCCGGTCGCCAGAGGTCCACAATGGAGCGACATCACCGGGGTACTCCGCGCGGCCGGCGGACGGGAGCTCTTCCGGTCGCCGCTGCCGACCGCGTACGCGCGCTGGATGGGTGACCCGCCGCCCGGCGTAGCCCCGGACGAGATCGCCGAGCTCTCGCTCTCCGCGCGGCTCACCCCCACGGCGAGCGGCGCGCACGAGCTGGCGATCGTGGGCTTCGGCGACTTCACGCTCACCGCCGGCGGGCAACCGCTCTTCGAGGGTCCGGTGTACCGCGAGCAGGACGAGTCGGATGTCTTCCGCGGGGCCGAAGAGCGGCGGTTTCCGGTCGAGCTGTCCGCGGGCGAGCCGGTCGAGGTGGTGCTCACCCAGCGGGGCGGCAACCCGGGCTACGTGTCCTTCGCGATCGGGCACGCACCGCCCTCCCCGGGTCCGGACGCGCTGCTGGACGGGGCGGCGAGCGCCGCGGCCGAGGCGGACGTCGCCGTGGTGGTCGTGGGCACGACCGAGGAGGTCGAGTCGGAGGGGTTCGACCGCACCACGCTCGCGCTGCCCGGCCGCCAGGACGAGCTTGTCTCCCGGGTGGCCGCCGCCAACCCGCGTACGGTCGTCGTGGTCAACGCGGGCTCGCCGGTCCTGATGCCCTGGGCCGACCAGGTCGCCGCGATCCTGCTCACCTGGTTTCCGGGGCAGGAGGCGGGCGCCGCACTCGCCGACGTGCTGCTCGGGGCGGCCGAGCCGGGCGGTCGGCTGCCGACGACGTGGCCCCGCCGGGACTCGGACGCGCTGCCGGTCACGCCCACGGGCGGGGCGCTGGCGTACGACGAGGGCGTTTTCCTGGGGTACCGGGCGGACCCGGCTGACCCGCTCTTCCCGTTCGGCCACGGGCTTGGCTATACCGAGTGGGCGTACGAGTCACTGTCCATCGAGGATGGTGAAGCGGTGGTTACGGTCCGGAACAGCGGCACGCGTCCCGGACGGGAGGTCGTCCAGGTCTACGCCGGGCCGTCCTCACCGGACAGTGCGCGGCCGCGCCGTTGGCTGGCCGGCTTCGCCTCGGCCGTGGCGGAGCCCGGCGAGGCGGTCACGGTACGGGTGCCGCTCCCGGAGCGCACCTTCGCGGTGTGGGAGGGTGGCTGGCAGAAGGTGGCCGGCACGTACCTCGTCGAGGCCGCCCACAGCGTCGCCGACCGCCGCCTCAGCACCGAGCTGACGATCTAGCCGGTCACCAGCGGCCAAGGCGGGTGGAGAGCACCGCCAGGGCGGCCACTCCGGCGGTCGAGGTGCGGAGCACCGGGTCGCCCATCCGGACCGTACGGGCGCCGGCGGACTCGAACACGGCCAGCTCCTCCGGTGCGATGCCGCCCTCCGGGCCCACCACAAGCGCGATCTCGCCCGTCTCCGGAAGGTCGACCGTGGTCAGGCGGTCCTTCGCCTCCTCGTGGAGGACAAGCGTGGCGCGGGCGGCTGCCTCGCGGGTCGACGCGGCGGGCGCGACCAGCGGCAGCCACGGGCGGCGGGCCTGCTTCGCGGCCTCGCGGGCGGTGGCGACCCACTTGTCGCGGGCCCGGTCGCCGCGTTCGCCGCGCCACTGGACCACCGAGCGGGCGGCCGCCCAGGGCACGATCTCGTCCACGCCGGCCTCGGTCATCGCCTGCACGGCCAGCTCGCCCCGCTCACCCTTGGCGATGCCCTGGATCACCACCAGGCGGGGTCGGGCGCCGCCGCGTACCCCCTGCTGATGATCCGGAGATCGAGGGTGCCGCGGCCGGCGGCCGTGACCACCGCGGTGGCCGTGCCGCCCTGCCCGTCTCCGAGCAGCAGCTCCTCACCCACCCGCAGCCGTTGGACGGTGGCCGCGTGGTGCCCTTCCGGCCCGTCGAGCGTGAAGGCCTCCCGCTGCGGCAGCGCCGAGACCAGGAAGAGCGGAGCACTCACGCGTGGCCGTTGAACGCGTCCCGCATCCGCGAGAAGAAGCCGCCCTGCTTGGTGAGCTCGGCGACCTCCTCGCCCCGGGTCTTGGCGAAATCGCGCAGGATCCGCTCCTGGTCCGGGTCGAGCTTGGTGGGCGTGCGCACGTCGAGGTGGACGAAGAGGTCGCCGCGACCGGTGCCACGCAGGTGGGGCACGCCGCGGGCACGCAGCCGGAGCGTCGCGCCGGGCTGCGTGCCGGGCTTGACGTCGAGCTGCTCCTCGCTGTCCAGCGTCTTGATCGTCAGACGGGTGCCGAGCGCGGCGGCGGTCATCGGGACGGTGACCCGGCAGTGCAGGTCGTCGCCCTTGCGTGAATACACGTCGTGCGGCCGCTCGTGGATCTCCACGTAGAGGTCGCCGGCCGTGCCGCCGCCGGGGCCGACTTCGCCCTGCTGGGCAAGGCGGATGCGCATACCGTCTTCGACCCCGGCCGGGATCTTGACGGTCAGCGAGCGGCGGGTGCGCACCCGGCCGTCGCCGCCGCAGCTCGCGCAGGGGTGCGGGATCACCGTGCCGTAGCCCTGGCAGACCGTGCACGGGCGGGACGAGACGACCTGGCCGAGGAAGGTGCGCTGCACCGACTGGACCTCGCCGCGCCCGCCGCACGCCTCACAGGTGGCGAGGTGGGTGCCGGCCGCGGTGCCGGCGCCGGAGCAGGTGGTGCAGAGCACGGCGGTGTCCACCGTGATCGGTGCCTCGACCCCGAACGCGGTCTCGGTCAGCTCCAGCTCCAGCCGCAGGATCGCGTCGGCACCCGGCCGGGTCCGCGAACGCGGGCCGCGCGCTCCGGCAGCACTGCCGAAGAACGCGTCCATAATGTCCTGGAATCCAACAAATGGTCCCGCGCCGGGGCCGCCAGGGGCCCACCGCCGCCCGGCGCGAGAGGGTCGCCGCCGAGGTCGACGATCTGCCGCTTCTGGTCGTCCGAGAGCACCTCGTACGCGGCGTTGATGTCCTTGAACTTCTCGTGCGCCTCCGGGTCCGGATTGACATCCGGGTGGTACTGGCGAGCCAGCTTCCGGTAGGCGCGCTTGATTTCGTCGTCGGAGGCCTCTCGGCTTACACCGAGAATCCCGTAGTAGTCCTTGGCCACTGCGTTCCGTGTCCTCATGTTCTCGCGCTGTCCCGGGCTAATTGTTTCCCAACAGGTCGCCTACGTAGCGTGCCACGGCGCGCACCGTAGCGATGGTGCCGGGGTAATCCATCCTCGTCGGCCCGAGGACACCGAGACCACCCACGATTGTGGCGCCTGGACCGTAGCCCGTGCTGACAACTGAGGTGGACCGTAGGTTGTCGATCTCGTTTTCATCGCCGATTCGGACCCGGAGGGTGTCCGCGTCGACCTCACCCAAGAGCTTCAGCAGGATGACCTCCTCCTCGAGGGCCTCGAGGATCGGGCGGAGGGAGCCCTGGAAGTCAAGTAGACCGCCACGGGTCAGGTTGGCCCGGCCGGCTAGTGCGATGCGCTCATCGTGCCGCTCGACAAGCGTCTCAAGCAATACTGTGGCGAGCGCAACCATCGTGTTGCGATCGTCCGGCGGGACCTCGTCGACCAGCGCCTGGACCAGCGGCGGCGCCTCCGACAGCCGCTGGCCCACGAGCTTTTCGTTGACCCTGCGGCGCAGGTCGGTGAGGGCGTCGACCGGCACCGGCGCGGGCAGCTCGACAAGCCGCTGCTCGACCCGGCCGGTATCGGCGATCATGACGAGCATCACTCGGGTCGTGGAGATCGGCACCAGCTCCAGGTGCCGCACGGAGGAGCGGGCCAGGCTCGGGTACTGCACCACGGCGACCTGCCGGGTGAGCTGGGCGAGCAGCCGCACCGTGCGATGCACCACATCGTCGAGGTCGAGCGCCCCGGCGAGGAACCGCTCGATCGCCCGCCGCTCGGCCGGGCTCAGCGGCTTGACCCGGGAAAGCCGGTCGACGAAGAGCCGGTAGCCGCGGTCGGTCGGCACGCGACCCGCGCTTGTGTGCGGCTGCCGGATGTAGCCCTCCTCCTCGAGGACGGCCATGTCGTTGCGCACGGTCGCGGGCGAGACGCCCAGCTGGTGTCGCTCGACAAGAGCCTTGCTGCCGACCGGCTCCTGGGTTGCGACGTAGTCCTCGACGATCGCTCGGAGCACGTCGAGCTTGCGGTCATCGAGACTCACTGTCACCCCCTGCCGCACCAGATGAGAAGACTGGCACTCGACTGTACCGAGTGCCAGTCTACGTCGCACCCCCAAGTCACCGCGATGATCTCTTTGGGTGCAATGTCCGACAGTACGTAAGAGTGTTGTGTGGCGTAGGTTGATCTGTGCCCCTACCGTGACCTGCATGACAGAACCACCTCGCCCTCCCGGAGAGAGCGAGCCGGGCGGGACACCATCCGACCCGACCTCTCCGCTGACACCCCCAGCGTCCTACTCGATGCCGGGCGAGGCACCCTCCCCGGTTACGCCCCTCCCCGAGTGACGCACCGCCACCGCCGCCTGTGAGTGGGGCCGGCTACCCGGGTGCCGACTACCCGCCACCAGGCGCTGGCTACCCGCCCCCCGGTGGCAGCTCGTACCCGCCGCCCGGCTACCCACCGCCCGGCTACCCGCCGCAGGGTCCACCCGGTGGCTACTACGCGGCCGGCCCGCGCCAGCGGGGTACGCCACCAACGACGAGAAGACCTGGGCCCTCGTCGCCCACTTCGGCGGCGCGCTCGGCGCGTTCATCGGCGGCGGCACGCTGGGCTGGATCGGCCCGCTCGTCGCGCTCGTGGCAAAGGGCAACCAGTCGCCGACCGTGCGCGCGCACGCGATCGCGGCGCTCAACTTCCAGCTGCTCTGGTCGATCATCACCGTGATCTGCTGGATCCTGATCTGCGTGGTGATCGGCTTCGTCCTCGCGCCGATCGCGACGATCATCGCGATCGTCTTCGGCATCATCGGCGGCGTGCGGGCCAACGACGGCCAGCTGTACACCTATCCGATGACCTTCTCGATCATCAAGTAACGAGCAAGATCCCCGGGGACCGCAGGGTCCTCGGGGGTCCGCCTACGGATGGTTGTGAACCGCGGCGGGTGAGGCCGCGGGAGCGACGGTCTTGACCACGACGGGCATCGCGGTAGCTCGAATCTGTCTCTAAGAAAAGATCTTCTAGGGGAGCAGGTCGCGGACCACGGCGTCGGCGAGGAGGCGGCCGCGCAGCGTCAGCACCGCGAGCCCGTCCCGGATCTCCAGCAGGCCGTCCGCCTCAGCCCTCGCGGCGGCCGCACAGCCAGGACCGTCGAGCACGGCGAGCGGCAGCCCGGAGGCGAGCCGCAGGCGCAGCATCACGTCCTCGACGTGCCGGTCGTCCGCCGACAGCACCTCGCGGGCGTGCCCAGGCGACTCGCCGGCGGCCAGCCGCGCGGCGTAGGCCGAGGGGTGCTTGACGTTCCACCAGCGCACGCCGCCGACGTGGCTGTGCGCGCCTGGCCCGAGGCCCCACCAGTCGCCGCCGGTCCAATAGAGAATGTTGTGCCGGCAGCGTGCGGACGGTCCGGCCGCCCAGTTGGAGACCTCGTACCAGGAGAGGCCGGCCGCGCCGAGGGCGGCGTCCGCGGCCAGGTAGCGGTCGGCGGCGACGTCGTCATCGGGGTACGGCAGGTCGCCGCGGCGCATCCGGGCGGCAAGCCGGGTGCCGTCCTCGACGATGAGCGCGTACGCGCTGACGTGGTCGACACCCGCCCCCACGGCCGCCGCCAGCGATGCCGCGAAGTCGTCCGCGGTCTCCCCCGGCGTGCCGTAGATCAGATCGAGGTTCACGTGGTCGAAACCGGCCTCGCGCGCCTCGGTCGCCGCGACTGGCGCGCGGCCCGCGGTGTGCCGGCGTTCCAGCAGCTTGAGTACGCCCGGCGCGATCGACTGCATCCCCAGCGAGACCCGGGTGAAGCCGGCCTTGCGCAGCCGCTGGAGCGAGGCGGGCGTCACCGACTCCGGGTTGGCCTCGGTGGTGACCTCGGCGTCGGCGGCCAGCCCCCACGTGCGGTCGATCGCCTCCAGGATCCGGGCGAGGTCGTCCGGGTGGAGCAGTGTGGGGGTACCGCCGCCGACGAAGACCGTGTCCACCCGCGCCGGCGTCACGGCCCGCTCCGCGAGGGCCAGCTCGGCGAGCACCGCGTCCACGTACGCCTCGCCGCTCGTCCCACCGCCCAGCTCAGCCGCCGTGTACGTGTTGAAGTCGCAGTAACCGCACCGGCTGGCGCAGAAGGGCACGTGGACGTATACGCCGAAGCCCCGCCCGCCCAGGCTGGTGCCAGGTGGCAGGCTGCCGTCGCGGGGTACGGCCTCGCCGTCTGGGAGTGCTCCGGGCATGGGTTCTAGTCTGCCCGCATGAGTTCTGATGTTGAGTCGCTGGTCCGCGTCGAGACCGGGCAGGGCGTGGCGACTCTCACGCTGGACAGCCCGCACAACCGGAACGCGCTCTCCACCCCGCTGATGACCCAGCTGCTGGCGGCGCTGGAAGCGGCGGAGGGCGACGAGTCGGTACGTGTGGTGGTGATCTCCCACACCGGCCCGGTCTTCAGCTCGGGTGCCGACCTCAAGGAGACCGCCGAGGCGGTGGCGAGCGGACAGATCCCCGCGGCGATGCTCGGCGACGTGCTCGCGGCGATCTGGGAGTGCCCCAAGCCGGTGGTGGCGCGCGTGGGCGGGCCAGCGCGGGCCGGCGGCATCGGCCTGGTGGCCGCCGCCGACCTCGCGATCTGTACCGAGGAGGCCACGTTCGCCTTCACCGAGGTACGGCTGGGCGTGGTACCCGCGGTCATCTCCGCCACCGTCATCCCCCGCCTCACCCCGCGCGCGGCAGCCGAGCTTTTTTTGACCGGGGACACGTTCGACGGGCGGCGCGCCGAGCGGATCGGGCTGGTCACCCAGGCCACCACCGCAGAGACGCTGGACGCAACGGTGGCCGCCTATTGCCGGGCGCTCGTGCTCGGCGGCCCACAGGCACTCGCCGCTGCGAAAGACATCCTGCACCGCCGGGCGACGGCTACCGTACGTGAAGAGCTCGCCGAGCTTTCCGCCCTCTCGGTGGGCTACTTCCAATCTGAGGAAGGGCGAGCGGGCGTCCGGGCATTTCGGGAGAAAACCTACCCATCGTGGGTACCCGAGGGGTCGGCGGGCAGTTAACTCCCCTTCCGCGCCAAACCGGCCAGGGGTACGGTCGCCGGCAGGATCACGTCGTACCCTGGACGGACGACTCAGTGAGGGGTGACGGTGCGTATTCGGGCAGGGGTAGTGGCAGCCGTCGGCCTGATGCTTGTCGCCGTCATCGGGCTGGTCGTCGGCAAGCACGACTGGCACTCTGACCTCGGCCTGCCCCGCCCATACAGCCGGGCCTGCACAGTGCATGCCGACGGCGAGGTGACCCTCAACCCCGAGCAGATGGCGCACGCGGCCACGATCGCCGCGATCGGCATGCAGCGACAGATGCCCGAGCGGGCCGTCGTGGTGGCCCTGGCCACCGCGCTACAGGAGTCCAAACTGGAAAACCTCGCCGGCGGCGACCGCGACTCGATCGGCCTCTTCCAGCAGCGTCCCAGCCAGGGCTGGGGGACGCCGGATCAGGTCGGCGACCCGCGGTACGCGGCGAACAAGTTCTACGCCGCGCTCAAGAAGGTGCGCGGCTGGGAGAAGATGCGGGTCACCGACGCGGCCCAGCGGGTGCAGCGCTCGGCCTACCCGGAGGCGTACCAGAAGTGGGCCGACGAGTCGACGGTGCTCACCAAGGCGCTGCTGGGCAACGCGACCGGCGCGGTGGCGTGCACGGTGGACGGTGAGCCGCCGATGCGGGGCGCGGCGGCGACGGAGGCACTCGGTAACGGGCTGCGCCTCGACTGGGGCAGCATGGAGGCGTCCGCGCAGGTCACCGGCCTGACCGTGCCAGCGGCCAGCCCGCAGGCCGGCTGGCGGTACGCGCACTGGCTGGTCTCGCACGCCACCGACCACGGGGTGAAGAAGGTGCGGTTCGCCGGTCTGGAGTGGACGGCGAAAGAGGGCGCCTGGGCCCAGATCGCGCAGCCCGACCAGGCCGGCCAGGTGGTGGCGGAGGTCTACGCCGCGCCCTGACACGGCGATGGGGCCCACGTGGGGCCCCATCCGCGTCGGTTATTCGAGGTTGGTCAGTAGCGACTGACCCCGCGTCGTCCGGTCACGCCCACCACCAGGGCCACGCCGATCGCGGCCAGTACGACCTGGATGAGAGCCTCGGTCCAGTCGAAGCCAGATGTGTCAGCCACACCCGCCGCCCGCGCGATCACGGTGCCGAGCAGGGCCGCGGCGACGCCGATGACCATGGTCAGCCAGATGGGGATGTTCTGGCGGCCGGGAACCACCAGCCTCCCCAGCGCGCCGATGATCAGCCCGATGATGAGCGCGGAAATAATGCCGGTTGCGGTCACGGTCGTCCTCCTTCGGGGGTTCGTCCTGGCTGAACGTTTCCAACCTCGACGACCTCGGTCGGGTGGCCATCGGGTGAGGTGGAGAAGCGTTCGCCGGAAAGGTGCCCGCCGCTTCAGAGACCTAAACGCCGCGCTGCCTCAGCTATCGCCCGGTCCATCGACTCGAACGCCAGCGGCGGCGGCCGATCGAGGTCGAACCAGGTGTGGTCGGAGGACTCGCGCGGGTCGAGCGCCAACTGCGCGCCGTCGGCGAGCGTGGCGAGGTAGAAGCACTCGAGCACGGGCAGCCGCTCGTCCTGGTATTCGTACGTCCCGATGTACAAACCGATGAGGTCGCCGAGGGTGATCTGGACGCCGAGCTCCTCGCGGGCCTCGCGCACAGCGGCGACCGCGGGCTCCTCCCACCCGTCACAGAAGCCGCCGGGCACCTCCCAGAGCCCCGCCCGCGGCTCCATCACCCGTTTGATGGCAAGGAAGCGGCGTCCATCGTGGACGACCAGGTTGGCGGTCGGGCGGGCGTTGACGTACAGCTCGTAGCGGCATGCCACGCAGGTGGTGGGTGGCTTGTCCTGGAGTCTGGCGCCGCAGCGGGGGCAGAACCGCGCCTCCACCGTCACTTCTTGGCCTTGCCGTCCCCACTGCTGTCCGAGGTGGACAGTGCCGCGATGAACGCCTCCTGGGGCACCTCGACGCGGCCCACCATCTTCATCCGCTTCTTGCCTTCCTTCTGCTTTTCCAGCAGCTTGCGCTTACGGCTGATGTCACCGCCGTAGCACTTGGCAAGAACGTCCTTGCGGATCGCCCGGATCGTCTCGCGGGCGATCACGCGGTTGCCGATCGCGGCCTGGATCGGCACCTCGAACTGCTGCCGCGGGATCAGGCTGCGCAGCTTGGCGGCGATGGTGACGCCGTAGTTGTACGCCTTGTCCTTGTGGACGATCGCACTGAACGCGTCGACGGCCTCACCGTGCAGCAGGATGTCCACCTTGACCAGGTCGGCCTGCTGCTCGCCGCTGGGCTCGTAGTCGAGGCTCGCGTACCCCTTCGTACGGCTCTTGAGCTGGTCGAAGAAGTCGAAGATGATCTCGGCGAGCGGGAGCGTGTACCGCAGCTCGACCCGGTCGGCCGAGAGGTAGTCCATGCCGAGCAGCACGCCGCGCCGCCCCTGGCACAGCTCCATCACCGCGCCGACGTAGTCGTTCGGCGTGAGGACGGTCGCCCGCACCACCGGCTCGTACACCTCGCCGACCTTGCCGGTCGGGTACTCGCTGGGGTTGGTCACCACGTGCTCGGTGGCGTCTTCCATGATCACGCGGTACACCACGTTGGGCGCGGTGGAGATCAGGTCGAGGCCGAACTCACGCTCCAGCCGCTCCCGGATGATCTCCAGGTGGAGCAGGCCGAGGAAGCCGCAGCGGAAGCCGAAGCCGAGCGCGGCGCTGGTCTCCGGCTCGTAGCTGAGCGCGGCGTCGTTGAGCTTGAGCTTGTCGAGCGCGTCGCGCAGGTCCGGGTAGTCGGAGCCGTCGATCGGGTACAGGCCGGAGTAGACCATCGGCTTCGGGTCCTTGTACCCACCGAGGGGCTCGGTGGCCGGGCGCGTGTTGATCGTGACAGTGTCACCGACCCGGGACTGGCGCACATCCTTTACGCCGGTGATCAGGTAGCCCACCTCGCCGACGCCCAGTGCCTGCGCCTTCTGCATCTCGGGCGAGATCACGCCGAGCTCCAGGAGCTCGTGTACGGCGCCGGTGGACATCATCTTGATCTTGTCGCGCGCCTCGATCCGCCCGTCGATGACACGGACATAGGTGACGACGCCTCGGTACACGTCATACACCGAGTCGAAGATCATCGCGCGGGCTGACGCCTCGGCCTCGCCGGTCGGCGGCGTGAACTGCCGCACGATCTCGTCCAGCAGGTGCGGCACCCCTCGCCCGTCTTGCCGGAGACGCGCAGGCAGTCATCGGGGCTGCCGCCGATGAGGTGGGCCAGCTCCTCGGCGTACTTGTCCGGCTGGGCGGCCGGCAGGTCGATCTTGTTGAGCACCGGGATGACGTGCAGGTCGTTTTCGAGCGCCAGGTACAGGTTTGCCAGCGTCTGTGCCTCGATGCCCTGTGCGGCGTCAACGAGCAGCACGGCACCCTCGCAGGCGGCCAGGCTGCGAGACACCTCATACGTGAAGTCGACGTGCCCCGGCGTGTCGATCATGTTGAGCACGGCCGACTCGCCCTTGAGGGCGCCCTCCCGCACCGTCCACGGCATGCGCACGGCCTGGCTCTTGATCGTGATGCCACGCTCGCGCTCGATGTCCATGCGGTCGAGGTACTGGTCGCGCATCTGCCGCGGGTCGACCACGCCAGTGAGCTGTAGCATCCGGTCGGCCAGCGTCGACTTACCGTGGTCGATGTGGGCGATGATGCAGAAGTTACGGATGCGGCCGGGGTCGGTCGCGCCCGGGCTGTTCGCGCTCATCGGTGGCACAGTCGTCCGTTCTCGTTCAACCTGCGGGAACGGCCGGCGAATGGCCGGCCGCTCTCTATGGTCCCACGTTTTGTTCGTTACCCCGCTGGTGCCCGGTTGAAGATCGCCGCGTCTTCGTTTGTACTCGGCTGGCGCCCCTGCATCCGGCTGCCGACTCTGCTATCAGGCTGGCGCCTCCGCTACTCGCCTGGCGCCTCGCTGAAGAGCGCCGCCAGGCGCGGGAAGCGGCGACGGACCTCGTCTTCGTCGTCGAAGTCCCAGAAATCGTCCGTGTTGGGGCGTTTTGCCGCGGGCTCCTCGGGCAGATCCTCCCCGGTGGCCTCACGGTGGGCCTGTGCGGCGACGGCCAGCATCCGCTCCGAGCCCAGCTCCTCACCGGTGACCGCGGCCCGCTTCACCGCCGGCAGCTCGGCCAGCGAGTCGGGCTGCCCGACCGCCCGCGCGAACGCCTCGCGTCCCTGCGCCATCAGCCAGCCCCGGAACGCGTCGAAGCCCTCGTCCGAACAGCCGCCGTTGACCAGGTAGGCGGCGCCGAAAAGATCCACTTTGTACGACGCGTCGAGCACCCGCCGCATGTGCCGCTCGAAGCCGACGATCTCGTCCGCGTCGCGCTTGGCCAGCGCCGCCGCGATCCGCTCCGCCGCCGTGTCCGGTGTGCCGCCCTCGCGCGCCGCGTCGCCGATCAGCGCCCAGAACTCGCTCGTATTCATCTCGTCGGGCCTTCTTTCGCGTCCATCGGGCCCGACTGTGCCAGACGGGTGTGACACCAGGGCAGTATGGGTGCATGCCGAGGATGCCGATGCCGGCGGTCCCGTACGCCTCCACCGCCGTGCGCCCCTCCTGGGCCGACCTGCCCGCCGACCTGCGCACGGCGATCAGCGCGCGGCTGGGCTCGCAGGTGACCTGGGCCACCACCGCCGGCGGCGGCTTCACCCGCGGCTTCGCGGCGGTGCTGGACACCGCCGACGGGGAGCGGGCTTTCGTCAAGGCGGCGTCGCTGAGCACGCAACGGCACCTCACCGACTGGTACGCGCGGGAGGTGGCCGTCACCGCCGCGCTCCCGGCCGCCGTCCCAGCCGCCCGCCCGAGGTGGACGCTGACCGCGGCCGGCCACTACGTGATCTGCCTCGACGCGATCGAGGGCCGGATGCCCGACCTACCGTGGCGGCCCGCCGAGCTGGACGCCACGCTGGGCGCGTGGGCGCTGGCGGCTGAGGCGTTGCGCGAGCCGCCGGCCGAGCTGGTGGCGGTCGGGCTCCCGGCGCTCGCCGACCTCGTCCGTTCCGACCTGTCGTGGTGGCGGGAGATCGCCGCTGGGCGTGAGGCCATGCCGCCGGTACCGCCGTGGGTGGAAAAGCAGCTGGACGAGCTTGTCGCGCTGGAGGCGGCGCTCCCCGGGTACGTCGTGAGCACCGCCGCCACCCACTGTGACCTGCGCCTCGACAATGTCCTCATCGACCCGGCCGGTGCCGCCCACCTGTGCGACTGGACCTGGATCTGCTTCGGCCCGGCCTGGTGGGACACGGTGTCACTGCTGATCACGGCATACGCGAGTGGCCTCGACGCGGACGCCCTCTTCGCCGCCCACCCGACGGCCCGTGACGCCCCGCCGGAGGGCCTTGACGCGGCGCTGACCGCACTGGGCGGATACATGCTGACCCGCGCCGAGGCGGGGCCGACGGGTGCCTCGCCGCACATCGTGAGCCACCAGCGCTGGACCGGCGAGGTGGCGCTGGCCTGGCTGGCTTCCCGGCGTGGGTGGGCCTGAGGCCGCTGCCCGTTTTGGAGGTCTGCGAGGCTGGCTGGTAATCTGGTGCGTCGCGCATAGTGACGCATAGGTGTCGCGTGCGCTCAGATACCCGAAACCCAAAGAACGACAAGGACGAGGCTGTCGCGTGGCGAACATCAAGTCCCAGATCAAGCGCAACCGGCAGAACGAGAAGCGCCGGGTGCGTAACAAGTCGGTCAAGTCGTCGCTGAAGACCGCCATCCGGAAGTTCAACGAGGCGAGCGAGGCTGGCGACAACGAGACCGCCGCCGCCCTCATGCGTGACGCCTCGCGCAAGCTGGACCAGGCCGTCAGCAAGGGCGTGATCCACAAAAACCAGGCCGCCAACCGCAAGTCGGCGATCGCCAAGCGCCTCCAGTCGCTGGCCGCCTGACACTCGCACCACCTGCGGGCACCGCCGGAGCCGAAGCGCTCCATGAGCGGTGCCCGTTGCTTTGCCCCTTTTGCCCGAGATTGACCGGCCGGCGGCTACTCGTACCGGCGACTGGCTGACTGGCGCTCGCGCTGGCTCGTGGTATCGGCTTGCTCGGTGTGGTGGGCCGTCGCGTAGGCGTGCTGCCGCCAGGCCGCGTCCAGGTAGCGCCCCGCCGCCGCGTACCGCCCAGCCGTGTCCTTCCGCCCCGTCGCGGGATCGCTGTCCCGGTCCGGCTTGGTCAGGACGGGGAGCTGCGCGGTCGGCTCGGTCAAGCCGGCCGTCTCCTCGCGCGCGGGCGTGTCCTCGCGCTGGGGAGTGTCCTCGCGCTGGCCGCTTGCCTTCTCGTGCAGCTCGGGCGTGTCTTCGCGCTGCCCACTGCTCTCGTCGCGCCGCTCGCCCGCGTCTTCGGGCTGGCCGCCGCTCGCGTTGCGCCGCTCGACCGCGTCTTCTTGTTGGCCGTCGTTTGCGTCGCGCCGCTCGGGCGAGTCTTCGTGCTGCTCTGCCGGGCTTGCCAGGCTTGCTAGCAGAACGGTCGGCGCGGTCAGTGCCGCAACGGCCTCTTTTCGCTGCGCCGAGGTGGCTTTCCTGCGCTGCGTGGTTACCGACGCGTGCCCGGCCATCGGCATGAACGCGATGACCTCTCGCCGCAGCCGCTCCCGCTCGCGCTCGGGCATCCGCGCCGTCGAACGTGCCACCGCACCGGCCACCAGGTCGTTGACCTTCACCATCAGCGCGACCGACACCGGCAGGACCAACACCACCCACCAGCTCACCAGCTCGGCCAGCGCCAAGAGCAGGCCGATGGCGACCGAGCCCTCAAGGTAGACGAAGCAGAGCATGCCGCCTGGGTGGAGGTGGCGCAGGCCCAGCGCCCGGGCGTACAGCGGTCGGTATCGCACCTCCGCCACCGGCTCGGACGCGTGCGTCGCACTTTGCTTGCTCATCGACTCCCACTCCCTCGCCGCGCACCCGGCCTGGCCGCACCCGTCGGGGCACCGGCCGCCGCACCTTGTGAGGCCGCCCCGGAGCCGGCTCGGGCGGAGCCGCCCTGCCGCGCGGCGGCCACCGCGAAGATGGCGCGTTCCAAGGCGTACCCCCGGTCGTCGGAGCCGCCCTTGACCTCGGCGTTGCACTCCGCGGCCGCCTGCATCGCGTCGACCAGGCCCTCCGGGCTCCAGCCGCGACCCTGCCGCTGCGCGCGCTCGATCTTCCAGGCCGGCATGCCGAGGCTGCTCGCGAGCTGGTACGCGCTGCCGCGCCCAGCCGACGCGACCCTCGCCACCGTACGCACGCCGTCGGCGATGGCGTCCGCGATCGGCACCGGGTCGACGCCGACGTGCAGCGCCCACCGCAGTGCCTCCAGCGCGCCCGGCACGTCACCGACCATCGCCGCGTCGGCGACCGTGAAGCCGCTCACCTCGGCGCGGCCCCGGTAGTACCGGGCCACGGTGTCGGCGCCGATCCGCCCGTCGGTGTCGGCGACGAGCTGCGAGCAGGCGGCCGCTAGCTCGCGCAGGTCATTGCCGACGGCGGCGAGCAGTGCTTCCGCCGCGTCATCGGTGCACCGGGCACCCAGCCGCCGGAACTCGTCGCGCACGAACGCCACCCGCTCGCGGTTGCCCTTCAGCTTCATCGCCTGGACCACGGTCGCGCCGGCCGACTTCAGGCCGTCGGCGAGCGCCTTGCCCTTGGCCGCGCCCGGGTGCGTGACCACCAGCGTGACGTCGGGGTCGGGCTGCTTCGCGTACGCCAGCAGTGCCGCCGTCAGGTCCTTCTTGGCGTCCTGGCCATTGCGGATCACGAGCACACGGCGCCCGCCGAAGAGCGAGGGACTCGTCATCTCCGCGATCTCGCCAGGACTCAGCGCGCCACCCTCGTACTCCCGCACGTCGGCACCGGGATCGGCCGCTCGTGCTGTCTCGACGGCGTGGGCCACGGCCCGCGTGACCAGAAGTTCCTCGTCACCAGAGACGAGCACGATCAAGTCGGTGGCTCCTGAAGTCACGCAGCCCATACTGGCACGGCTGATCGTTGGCGTATCGCGTTCGCTCACTCGATCGGGTCGCCGTCGCATCGCTCACCGCCAAAGCGGACAAATCACCACGGTGGATCGCGTCCTCGGACCGCGACGGCAAGCTCTCCGGTACCCGTACGCACCGCGGCTAGGTCACCGTCCACATCGGTGCGCAGCACCCGCGCCCCGCCGCGCGCCAAGCGGCCGAGCACCGACTCGCTCGGATGGCCGTATCCGTTGTCCACTCCCACCGAGACGAGTGCGAGCGCGGGATCCACCGCGTCGAGGAACTCTGGATCTTGGTACGCGGAGCCATGATGCGCGACCTTGAGGACGTCGGCGCGGACACCTGTGGCACCCACCTTGTCGAGCAGGGCGCGCTGCTCCTCACTCTCGGCGTCACCGGCCAGCAGCACGCTCAGCCCGCCGGCCGAGACGCGCACGACAAGGGAGTTGTTGTTGGGGTCCGAGCGGGTGCCACGCATCTCGTACGGCGGCCCGACCACCTCGACCCGTACCTCCCCCACCACGCGCGACCAGCCCACCGTCACCGCCTCGACCGGCACCCGCTTGGCCGCGGCGGAGCGCATCACGAGATCCCGCCCGTACGCCGGCTCGGGCCACGCCGTGGTCACCACCGCGCCGACCGACCGTCCACGGAGGACACCGTCGAGCCCGCCCACATGGTCGGCGTGGAAGTGGGTGACCGCCACCAGTGGTACCGCCCGCACACCGTGGCGCCGCAGGCAGCGGTCGGCCGCCACCGGCTCCGGTCCCGCGTCGATCACCACCGCCTGCCCCGGCCCGACGGGCACCAGCACCGTGTCACCCTGCCCCACGGAACAGACCGCCACGAACCATCCCGCGGGTGGCCAGCCCGACGCCACGAGCCGTACTGGAAGCGCGCCGATGACCACCGCCACGGCGACGACCGCCGCGAGCCGGCGCACGACCCGGCGGCGGGCCGCGACGAGGAAGGCCACCGAGAGCACGCCGAGCAGCAGCGCCCCGGCCACCCCGCCGGGCCACGGAAGGGCGCCGGAGGGCACCCGCGCTCCGTACCGCGCGACCATCACCAGCCACCACGCCGGCCACCCGCCCAGCCACGCGGCGAACGCGGCACCAGCTGGCCAGACCGGCGAAACGATCGCCGCACCGACGCCGAGGAGCGTGGCGGGCGCGATCGCGGGCACGGCGAGCAGGTTGGCGGGGACGGCAACGAGGCTCACCGTGCCGGAGAGCCCGGCGACGACCGGCCCGCAGGCGAACTGCGCTGCCGCCGGAACGGCAAGTGCCTCCGCCGCCCCGGCCGGCACGCCCGCCCGCCGCAGCCCGTCCCGCCAGCGCGGCGCCAGCAGCAGAAGGCCGCTCGTGGCCAGGACCGAGAGCGCGAACCCGGCGTCACCGGCCAGCTCGGGATCCCACACCACGAGCACGGTCACTGCCGCGGCCAACGCCGGCACGGCCGCGCGCGGTCGCCCGCTGGCGAGGGCGATCAACCCGATGGCGCCCATCGCCCCGGCCCGGACCACGCTGGGCGACGGCCGTGCGAGGATCACGAACCCGGCGAGCGCCACGCCGCAGAGAGCCGCCGAGAGCCATGGACCCGCGCGTGCCCAGCGCGCGACAAGCAGTACCGCGCCGATCACGATCGCGACGTTGGCGCCACTTACAGCTACCAAATGGGTCATACCGGTGGTGCGGAAGTCGTCGTCGACCGCCGGATCCAGCCGGCTGGTGTCCCCGACCACGAGGCCGGGCAGCAGGCCGCCGGGCGCGTCGGGCAGCGGCTCGCAGGCGCGCTGGAGACCTGCGCGGAGCGTCCCGGCGGCCCGCTGCGCCCAGGAGGACTCGCCGTGCCGCACGGGCGGAGCGGTGGCCGAAAGCATCGCCGCGCTGAGGTCACCACGGCCGGCCGGGAGCAACCGCCCGGTCGCCGTCAACCGCTGCCCCGGCAGGAGGTCGCGCCACTGTGGATCGCTGGCGAGGACCAGGACCCGCGCCCGCACCGCGATCGACCCGTCCGCCGGCCGCACACCGCGGAGGTAGGCAGCGACAAGGTACGTCTGGGGGCGCCCGGCGAGCGAGCGAACCGGTCGCGGGTCGTCCCGCACGACAAGCTCGACATCGACGCGGGCATGGTCGCGGACCAGCGCGGCGATCGGCTCGGCGTCTCGCGTGGCCACACGGGCCGCGGTCGCGGCGCCGCCGCACACCGCGCCGAGCAGCACGCTGGCGACCACCCAGCCGTAGGGCACCGCTCGCCGCCGCATAACCAGGACCGTCGCCCCAGCGGCCAGGGCGGCGACCACGGCGACCACGATGGCACCGCGCACCGGGACATAGAGAGCGGCTAGCGCGGACAGCCAGGTCGCCACCGCCAGACCGGCCAGCCGTAGGTCGGGCAGCCGTGCGGTGTCTGGACCGGCCGGCTCCCGCGTGCTCATACCGTCACCAGCTCTTTTAGCTGCTCGTAACGCGCGTCGCCGATGCCGTCGACCTGCCGGAGGTCGCTCACTGTCCGAAATGGGCCACTCTTCTCGCGGTGGTCGAGGATGCGCTGGGCGAGCACCGGACCGACGCCGGGCAGCGAGTCGAGCTGCGCGAGCGTGGCGGTGTTGAGGTTGACCTTGCCGCCTGCGGCGCCACCGCCGGTCGCCCCCTCGGGCGGCGGCACACCACCGGCCGGGTCGCCGGGCGGCGCGGTCACGCCGACGAGGATCAGCTCGCCGTCGGTCACCTTGCGGGCGAGGTTGAGCAACGCGATGTCGGTGCCTGGGAGCACGCCACCGGCCGCGGTCAGCGCGTCGGCCACGCGGGAACCCTCGGGGAGCCGCACGAGACCGGGCTTGCGGACCTTGCCGGCAACCGCCACCACGACCTCACCACCACCACTGGCGGCGGCCGTCGCTCGATCCTGCGGGGCATCGCCGGTCGCGGCCGGGACGGGCTCGGCCGCCACTGGCTCGGACCGGGGCCGCGAATACCAGGCGATCGCCGCGGCGATGAGCACGACGACAGCGGCCACGGCCGCCAGTGACCGCACGCCCCGCCGGCCCGGATCGAACGCCGACCCGCCGCCGGCCCGGCTAGGCCGATCGTCGTCACGCCCTTCCGGGTGACCGCCTATGCGACCGTCGCCGACCTGCTCGCCGTCGCCGGTGAACGGGTCGCGGTCCCACCCGCCCGCCAGCGCCGGAGGTGGCGGGCCGCCAGGCACGGCCCGCCCACCGTCCCACGGACCGCCAACCGCCGCCCGTGGAAGAGCAGGCACCGGATGGCCACCAGCTCCCGAGACCGCCGGCGAAGAGCCTGGCAGCTCATGATCGGCCAGCACAGGCCCGCGCGACGAGGCGGCCGCGCGCGGCAGCGGAATGGTAGGCCGGGGAACGGCCGCCCGACCTGGCGGGATGGCCGGCGGTGGGAGATCCGGCGGTGTGATGGCCTGCCGACCCGCCTGCGCTCGTGCCTTGAGGCGGTGCAGGCGTTGCCGCACCGCGCTCTGCTCGTCCCTTGATGCCCCCTGCACGCCGCGACGCTATGCGCGAGCCACGGGCCCGCGTGGCGGCGGCGGCCTCCGCTGTGGACGGCGCGGGCGCCTGTGGAAAACGCCCTGATCAAGCGCCGATCTGCTATGCGCGGCGGTGCACCACGACGCCGAACAGGCCGGGGCCGACGTGGGCCGCGACCACCGCGCCCACCTCGGTTATGTACCGCTCGTGTAGGCGCTCTCCCAGCCGCTCGCCCAGCGCGCCGGCCAGCGCCGCAGCCCGCTCCGCGGCGCCCAGGTGGTGCACCGCGATGTCCACATCGGACTCGGCAGTGGTCTCCACGGCGAGCTCGACCAGGCGGGCCACGCCGCGGCTGGGGGTCCGGACCTTGTCGCGCACCACGATCGCGCCCTTGGAGACGAGCAGGATCGGCTTGACCGACAGCGCGGTGCCGAGCAGTGCCGACGCCGCGCCGATGCGGCCACCACGGCGGAGGAACTCGAGCGTGTCCACGTACAGCAGCGTGGTGGTGCGGTCGATGGCGTCGGCGGCTGCTCCGCGTACCCCATCCAGGTCAGCGCCCTCGGCGGCGGCTGCGGCGGCCGCGAGCGCCGGGAAGCCCAGGCCCATGCCCGTGGATTGGGCGTCGACCACCGCGAGGCGCTCCCCCACCTGCGCCGCGGCGAGGGTGGCGGACTCGAACGTGCCGGACAACTCGGCGGACAGGTGGACCGACACGACGCCGGTCGCGCCGGCGTCGAGCAGGCGGCGGTACGTGGAGACGAACACCTCGGGCGACGGCCGCGAGGTCGTCACCGCGACCCGCCGCGCGCTGAGCGCCCGGGCCACCTCCGCAGAGGTGGCGTCCAGGCCCTCGCGGCCCTCGACACCGTTGATCACGACGGTGAGCGGGACGACGGTGATGCCGTGCCCGGCCGGAAGGTATGCGGTGGAATCGGTGACGACCGCGACGCTCACGGCACCGCACCAAACGCACCGAGCCCGACACTCCACCTGCCGGCACGCTCGCTCCGCACGCTCATGCGGGCACGGTAGCGGATCAGGCTGTCAACGCGACACGATCTCGGTGACCACGAACGGCGTACCTTGCTGGCAGGTGGTCATCATGCCCTGCTCCACCTGCCCGCGGACCGTGAGCTGGGCGCCGATCCGCAGGTCCTCCTTGTTGATCCCGGGGCCGGCCATCAGCAGGTACTGGTCGATCAGCCGGCAGCCCATCTCGACGCCCTGAACCACCGTGCCGCTCACCTCGATCGACCCACCACCTGAGGGCTTGCCGGACGGCGTGGGGGTAGGCAGGTCTTCCGGGAACGACGGCGAGGCTGAGGGAGAAGGGGCTGAGGAAGACGACGACGGAGCCACGGCGTCACCTCCTGACGAGTCATCGGTGCCGGCACAGCCGCCCAGCAGCGCAGCCGCCACCAGGACGACAAGAGCGCGGCGAATACCCATGCCAGATGCGACGTTACCCAACCGCACGCGGTTCCTCACACGGGAGAAGGAGTGGGCCGATGCGCGGACGGCCCCGCGTTGTGGGCCCGCAGCCACCACCCGCGCACAGGATCGTGGCCGAGGTCGGTCCAGTGGCAGTTTTGCAGCGGCCCCACCCGGCGCAGCACCTCGGTCGACCAGCCGAGCAGGAAGCCGCAGCCCTGCCTCGCCGCGCCGCCGTGGGTGGCCACGACGATCGTGCCGCCGGGCGTCTGGTCGGCCGCGTCCTGGAGCGCCTGGCCGACCCGTTTGCCGAGGTCGTCGAGGGTCTCCACGTCGCAGCCCTCCGGCTGCTCGCCGGCCCGCCAGCGGGCGTGCTCGCTCGGGTACCGCTCGGCCACCTCGGCCATCGTGAGGCCCTGCCACTTCCCATACGAACGCTCGCGCAGCCGCGGATCGGTGCGCACCGGCAGCCCGGTCAGCGCGGCCAGCGCGGCGGCGGTGTCGGCGGCGCGCCGCAGGTCGCTGGCGACGATCGCATCGGGGTGGAAGCCGGCGAGCAGCGGGGCAGCCGTCTCCGCCTGCTCCCGACCGAGGTCGTTGAGGGCGGTGTCGGTCTGGCCTTGGACGCGGTCACTCGCATTCCAGTCGGTGTTGCCGTGGCGCCAGACGATGAGGCGGCTCATTCCGCCTCTACCAGCGCGCGATCCACGAACGGGATCGTCGGGCAGTCCTTCCACAGCCGGTCGAGGGCGTAGAACTCACGCTCCTCGGTGTGCTGCACGTGCACCACGATGTCGACGTAGTCGAGCAGGACCCAGCGACCGGAACGCTCGCCCTCGCGCCGCACCGGCTTCGCCTTTTCCGGCAGGTTTACCAGGGCTTCCTCGATCGCGTCGACGATCGCCTGCACCTGCCGCTCGTTTGGCGCGGAGGCGAGCACGAATGCGTCCGTGATGACCATCTGATCGGCCACGTCGATGATGACGATGTCCTGCGCCTTTTTGTCGGCGGCGGCCTGGGCGGCGCTCAGCGCCATCTCACGGGCGCGCTCGGATGCACTCACTCGACTAGCCTCTCACACCGGCTCACCGGCCGGGCAACGGTAAAGGCGACAAATCATCTGTAAAGGCGCCTCTTGGCGATGTACTGCACCACACCATCCGGGACGAGATACCAGACTGGCTTGCCCATCGCGACGCGCGCTCGGCAATCGGTCGATGATATGGCCATCGCTGGGACCTGCACAAGGCTCACCGTGTCGGCCGGCAGATGATCGTCGGAGAGCGCGAACCCGGGCCGGGTCACCCCGATGAAATGCGCCATCTCGAACATCAGGTCGGTGTCTTTCCAGGACAGCAGCTTCTGTAGCGCGTCCGCGCCGGTGATGAAGAAGAGTTGGGCCTTCGGACCGTACTCGGCGCGCAGGTCACGGAGGGTGTCCACGGTATAGGTGGGGCCGTCGCGGTCGATGTCGACACGGCTGACGTGAAACTGCGGGTTGGAGGCGGTCGCGATCACTGTCATGAGGTACCGGTCCTCGGCCGGGCTCACCGTGACGTCGCCCTTCTGCCACGGCTCGCCGGTGGGCACGAAGACCACCTCGTCGAGCGCGAACCGGTTGGCCACCTCGCTCGCCGCCACGAGGTGGCCGTGGTGGATCGGGTCGAATGTGCCACCCATGATGCCGATCCGCCGCGTATCGTCCGCCATGGCCGAATCGTAGATCGTTACCGATCGGCCGCGAGCCACAAGGGCCCGGTCGCCGCGAATCATCCGCGGGCGGCGAGCGCCCGGCGCAGGTCGTCGTCCAAGTCGATCACGACCCGGCGCAGGCCCGGCTCCAGGTCGTCGCGGGCCAGCAGCGTCGCGGCCGCCTCCCGGGTGGACGCCGCCACGGCGTAGCGGGGAAATGCGCTCTTCGCGACCCGGTCGGCGACCCAGGGGGTACGCAGTCGCGCGGCGGCCGGCATGTCGGCGAAGTAACGATCCACATAGGACTCTGTGAGGTCGGCCTGCTCCGGCTGCCAGAACCCCTCGGCGTGTGCCTCGACAAGCCGGTTGGAGAGCGTCGTGTCCTCGATGACGACCCGCCAGGCCCGCTCCTTCGCCGACGCGTCGGGTAGCGCGGCCCAGCACCGGGCCGCCCACTGCTCGCCTGTCGCGCTCCGGTCGTTGGCCAGCTCCGCCTCGATCAGGTCCGGGTAGGCCGCGCCGAGCACCACCAGCCGGTAGCACAGCGCCCAGCGCAGGTCGGTGTCGATCCGCAGCCCTTCGGGCACGTGCCGGCCCTTGAGCCAGCCGGCGAGGCGGCGCGTGTCGGTGCTCGCCTCGATGAGCCCACGCGCCGCCGCGAGCTGAAGCGAACCGCCGGGTGGCGCGCTGCCGAGCAGCCGGTCACAGGCCATCGCCACCGGCTGTAGCGCGATCTCCCGCCGCGCCGGGTCGAGGTAGCGGTCGAGCAGGTCGCCGGTCATACCCAGCACCCCCTCGACCATGAGGGGCTCGGTCTCCAGCGGCAGCGCGGTCACCACGAGCGCGACCAGGTCGGCGGGCGGGCTCTCGCCGTCGCGCACCGAGTCGACCGTCGTCGACCACAGCACCGCGCGGTCGAGCGAGTCGTCCAGCGCCGGCAGGATCCCCGGCGCGGCGGCGGCCGAGGCGGCGTCCAGGCGCACCTTGGCGAAGGTCAGGTCGCCGGAGTTGACCAGTAGCAGGTCGGCGATGGGCTCGCCGGCCAGCTCGGCCACCTCGGTGCGCTCCCCCTCGACGTCGACCGGCACGAGACGGCGCAACACCGGCCCGTCGTACACACCGACTCCCATGCGGTGCGGGCGGGGCGCACCCGTCTGGACGATGTGGACGCTCTCGTACCGTCTGTCCACTGTGGTCACATCAGTCCGCAGCGTGTCGACGCCGGCTCGCCGCAGCCACAGGTCGGCCCAGCCGCGCAGGTCACGCCCGCTGGCCTCGCTGAGCACTGCAAGCAGGTCGGCGAGCGTCGCGTTGCCGAACCGATGAGCCGCGAAGTGCGCCCGCAGCCCGGCGAAGAACGCCTCGTCGCCGAGCGAGGCGACAAGCTGGCGGAGCACCGAGGCGCCCTTGGCGTACGAGATGCCGTCGAAGTTGAGCAGCCCGTGCGCCGCGTCGACCACCTCGTCCGGCGCGACAGGGTGGGTGGAGGGGCGCTGGTCGGCGATGTATCCGGAAGCCTTGCGCCGCAACCCGAAGGTGGTCCACGCGCGGTCGAAGCGGGTCGACTCGGCGGTCACCCGCACGCCCAGGTACTCCGCGAACGACTCGTTCAGCCAGAGGTCGTCCCACCAGCGCATGGTCACCAGGTCGCCGAACCACTGGTGCGCCATCTCGTGCGCGATCACCACGGCCCGCCACTCGCGGTCGCCCTCGGTCACCGCCGAGCGGAAGATGTAGTCGTCGCGGAACGTCACCAGCCCGGGGTTTTCCATCGCGCCCGCGTTGAACTCGGGCACGAACGCCTGGTCGTACTTGCCGAACGGGTAGCGCACGCCGAAGAGCTCGTGGAAGCGGTCGAAGCACGCCTTCGTGATCTCGAAGAGCTCGTCGGCGTCCTTGTCCAGGTGGGCGGCGAGCGACCGCCGACAGAGCAGGCGCAGCGGGATGCCGTCGTGCTCGTCGTGACGCACGTGGTACGGACCGGCGACGAGCGACACGAAGTACGTGGCCAGCGGCGGCGTGGGCGCGAACCGCCCGTCACCCTCGTCCGCGCCGTTGGCCGCGACGAGCCACCCCTCCGGCGCACGCACGCTAAGCGTGAGCAGCGCCTTCAGGTCGGGCTGGTCGAAGCAGGCGAAGATGCGCTGTGCGTGGTCCAGGAAGGACATCGCGTACAGGTACGTCTCGCCGTCGGCCGGGTCGACGAAGCGGTGCAGCCCTTCGCCGGTGTTGGAATACGCCATCTCCGCCTCGACCACCAGCTCGTTGAACTCGGCGAGGTCGGTCAGCGGAAGGCGGTTGTCGATGAGCGTGGAGACGTCGAGGGGTCTGCCGTTGAGCGTGGCCGACCGCAGCTCGGCCGGCTTGATCTCGGCGAACGTCTCGGCGCCGGCGCGGGCGGAGCGGAAGCGCACCGTGACGGCGGAGCCGAACCGCTCGGGACCGCCGGTCACGTCCAGCTCCACGTCATACGACTCGACGGTGAGCAGCTCGGCACGCTCGGCCGCCTCGGCCCGGGTGAGGCTACGCATCCGCCCATCCTGCCCGATCACGTGCGGTATAGCCTTCCCCCGCGAACCGCCCTCGCCACTCGAGGGCCGAAAAGAAGGAGTTGGCGATGGCCCAGCACCCCAAGGGTGACTTCGACCTGAGCCGGGCGATGTGGCAGCGGGCCAAGGACGACGACTCGGAGAGCGCGGTCGAGGTCGCCTTCGTCGACGACCTCATCGGCCTACGCAACTCCGGCGAACCGGACGGCCCCGTGCTGGTCTTCACCAAGGACGAGTGGGACGCCTTCGTGGGTGGCGCACAGGACGGTGAGTTTGACATCGAGTGACCGGACGCCTACCCCACCAGCTCGCGGACCGCGTCCATCCGGGTGATCCGGGGCGCGAGCCGGCGTAGCTGGAGCGCGAGGTTCATCGCCACGAGCACCGGCTCCTCTTCGGGCAGGTCATAGCCCAGCCGGCGGCGCAGCCACTGCACGACCTCGACCCAGCTGTAGAACGACGTGTCGCAGCCGGGGTTGAGCGGTGGCGGGAAGCCACCCGGCCCCTGCCGGCCGACCGACCACAGGCGGACGATCTCACGGGACCGCCCGATCCTGGCCGCGACATCGGCGAGCGTTACCCAGTCGCCGGCCGCGACCCTTAGCGGACGGAGCCCC
Organism: Phytohabitans flavus; assembly: GCF_011764545.1. Classification (GTDB taxonomy): domain Bacteria; phylum Actinomycetota; class Actinomycetes; order Mycobacteriales; family Micromonosporaceae; genus Phytohabitans; species Phytohabitans flavus. Next base: position 6,296,140 of record NZ_AP022870.1, read on the forward strand.
GCCGACTCGACGTCACGCACGGCCGCCGCGACCGCCTCGGCGAGATCAGCCGCCTGCCGGCGCACGACCACCGCGCCGAGGCCGTCTCGCGGGCCCGGGGTCGGGGCGAGCCCGTCGTACGGCCGCAGGACCGCCCTACCCGGCACACCGGCCACCACCAGCACGAACTCCTGAAGCTCCACGACCCCCTCCTCCGGAACCTCTGGCCACCACGGCCCAGTGCGCGGGGCCGGTCGAGCCGAGACGCGTGCCCCGACCGCCGTCCGGGCCCGCCGCGGGCCGGCCATGCCCCTTTGAACCTGGCCCAGTGAAGCCCACCCCCACGCCCCACCGGAGGAGCCAACACAGGGGCCAGCACCTGGCCCCCTGCTACTGTGGCCACATGCGTACGACGCTCCGGCATCTCGGCTGGTGGACCGCCTGACGGGCGGCCAACACGCGTTCACGCAGACCCCGAGACCTCGACGGCCGCCCCTCCGGGCGGCCGTTTCGCATGTCCGGAGCAGGGCGGCTCCCGTACCCCAAAGGGAGCCCAAAGATGACGACAACCGCGACCCTCACCGGTTTCAAGCCCACCGGCCACCTCCAGCTGGGCAACCTGCTGGGCGCCATCAGGCCGGTCGTCGCCGCGCAGCGGCGGACGCGGCCGGTGGCCTTCGTGGCCGACCTGCACGCGATGACCGTGCCTCACGAACCGGCGCAGCTGCGCCGGCTCACCATCGAGGTAGCGCAGCTGCTGCTCGCCGCGGGCGTCGACCCCGAGCGGAGCCTCTTCTACGTGCAGTCCCAGGTGCCCGAGCACGCCGAGCTGCATTTTCTGCTGGAGTGCGCGACCCGCTATGGAGAGGCGCACCGCATGATCCAGTTCAAGGAGCGGTCGTCCAACCGGGGCAGCCGGCTGAGCCTGCTCACGTACCCGGTGCTGATGGCCGCCGACATCCTGCTGCACGACACGGCGGAGGTACCGGTCGGCGAGGACCAGCGGCAGCACGTGGAGCTGGCGCGGGACGTTGCCAGCCGGTTCAACACCCACTATGGACAGACGTTCGTGGTGCCACGCGCGGTGAACCCCGAGGTCGCGGCGCGGGTCATGGACCTGTCCGACCCCACCGCCAAGATGAGCAAGACCAGCGGCGCACCCGGCACGCTCTTCCTGCTCGACCCGCCCGAGGTGATCGAGCGGAAGGTGATGCGGGCAGTCACCGATTCGGGTGACACGGTCAGCTACGAGCCGGAGACCAGGCCGGGGGTGGCCAACCTGCTGGAGATCATCGCCGGCTGCACGGGCGGGTCACCCGCCGCTCTGGCGTCCGGTTTCGCCTCGTACGGCGCGCTCAAGCGCGCCGTCGCCGAGGCGGTGATCGGCACCGTCCGTCCCGTCCAGGCCCGCTTCGCCGAGCTTTCCCGCGATCCTGGGTACGTACGGAGAGTGCTCGCCGACGGTGCGGAGCAGGCGCGGGACGTCACGGCCGAAACAGTCCACCGGGCGCGGAGGGCGCTGGGCCTGATCGCGTGAGATCGCCCCGATCGGGTAGAGATCATGGCGGAGGAGGGAGTGTGTACTCATGAGCGGTGGGCAGCAAGGCACTGAGCTGCGGCACAGCCCCTGGCTGGTACTCGCGACGCTCTGCCTCGGCTTCTTCATGATCCTTTTGGACACCACGATCGTGAACATCGCGATCCCGGACATGAGCGCCGCCCTCAATGCGTCGCTTGACCAGATCCTGTGGATCGTCAACGCGTACGTGCTGGTCTACGCCGTTCTCCTGATCACCGCCGGCCGCCTCGGCGACCTGTATGGCCCCAAGCAGCTGTTCATCGTCGGCCTGGTGGTGTTCACGCTGGCCTCGGCCGCGTGCGGGTTCGCCAACAGCTCGGGCCAGCTGGTGGCCGCCCGGGTCGTGCAAGGGGTCGGCGGCGCGCTGCTCACCCCGCAGACGCTCTCGGTGATCACGGTGATCTTCCCACCGGAGAAGCGCGGCGCCGCCTTCGGTGTCTGGGGTGGCGTGGCCGGCGTCGCCACGGTCACCGGCCCCACACTCGGCGGCTACCTGGTCACCGACTGGGGCTGGGAGTGGATCTTCTTCGTCAACGTGCCGGTCGGCATCGTCACCGTCGTGCTCGCCGCGATCGTGATGCCCAACCTCAAGCTCAACCGCCGCCACCGGCTCGACTGGACCGGTACGCTGCTCGCCTCGACCGGGCTCTTCCTGATCACGTTCGGCCTGATCGAGGGCGAGCCGCACCACTGGGGCAAGGTGTGGGGCCCGATCACGATCCCGGAGCTGATCGGCGCCGGCGTACTGCTGATGGTGCTCTTCTTCGTGCACCAGTACGTCACCCGGAAGAAGGAGCCGCTCGTCCCGTTCTCGATCTTCTCGGACCGCAACTTCTCGCTGATGAACTGGGTGGTCGGCGCGATCGCGTTCGCCATGCTCGGGCTCTTCCTGCCCCTGGTGATCTACCTCCAGTCGGTGATCGGGCTGAGCGCGCTGCGGGCTGGTATCGCGGTGGCCCCGCTGTCGCTGCTCGCCATGGTCATCGCCCCGTTCGCCGGGCGTGCGGCCGACCGGATGGGCGGCAAGTGGATCCTGTTCACCGGGCTCACCCTTTGGTCCGCCGGCATGGCGCTGGTGGTGTGGCTGGCCCGCGCCAACGCCGGTCAGTGGACCCTCCTGCCCGGCCTCCTGATCGCCGGCGCCGGCCTCGGCATGACGTTCGCGCCGCTACAGACGATCGCGATGCGGAACATCGCGCCGCCCATGGCCGGCGCCGCCTCGGGCCTGATCAACACCAGCCGGCAGCTCGGTGGCGTGGTGGGTTCGGCGGCGGTCGGCGCACTGCTCCAGGCCCGGCTCGCGACGGAGCTGCCGCGGGCCGCGCGTGAGGAGGCCAGCACGCTGCCCGAGCAGTACCGGCAGCAGTTCGTCAACGAGTTCACCCAGGCCAACACCGGCAGCCTGCACGTGGGTGCGGGGCAGACCGGCGTACCGCTGCCGCCCGGGCTACCGGAGCAGGCGCGGCAGATCATCGCGGCGGCGGCGGAGAGGGCATTCCGGGAGGGCTTCACCCATGCGATGCGCCTGACGCTGATCCTCCCGCTGGCGGTCCTCGCGGCGGCGGCGCTCTCCTGCCTCTTCATCCGCGGTCGCGGCCGGCTGAGCAGACGTGAGCGGGACACCGCACCGGCCGCGGTGGGTGGCTGACAGCGAGCGGAACGAAACCGCCTCATATTCCCAGCGGCGCGACGCTTTACGAATACCGCGAATACCGGCTGTGCTCAGGCAGCGACAAGAATGCGCTTTTCGAAACCGTTCGCCTGTGTCCGGCCATATCCCGCGGAACGGAGCAGCGCCAAAGCGGCCGGCAGGTAAACACCGGCGTCCAGCCGGAGCACCACATACCCCGCATCGAGGGCCATCTCCTCCAGGGCGGCCAGCATCTGGCGGGCGATGCCCCGGCCTCGGAACGCGGGTCGCACGTACATCCGCTTGATAGCACCGCTCTGCGCGTCGAGCGTCTGGAGTGCGCCGCAGGCCACGGCCCGCCCGTCGACCACGCCCACGAGGTGCTGGGCGCCGTCTTCATAGGTGAACTCCAGCCCGCCGCCGACCTCACGGAGCTCGCGCTGCAATGCCGTAATCAGCGTGCCCAACTCGGCATCACTGATAGGGCGGGCTTCTATCAACACCGGTCCAAAGTAGCCGGACGCGATTTCCGACAGGTTTCGTGCATGTGGCCCAGATACGGACACTATTCGTCCGTGGAGTCCGACTCCGAGGTCGATTTGGTGAACTCGATGACGGCTCCGCTGGTCGCGTCGCGTTGCGGCTGCCGGGCCCGGTGCGCGGCGAGCCGCTCGGCCGCGGTGGCCCGGCTCGAGCCATCCTCCAGCCGGGCGTCGGTGCCTCGCGGGCCCTGCGCGTACTCCCCGGCGGTCGGATGCCAGTCGAACTCCCGCGCGCCGATCCGCACCAGATCGCCCGGCTCGGCACCGGCCTTGGCCAATGCGTCCTCGACGCCGAGCCGCTCCAGCCGGTCGGCGAGGAAGCCCACCGCCTCGTCGTTGTCGAAGTTTGTCTGCCGCACCCACCGCTCGGGCCGGGGCCGCGTACGACGTACGCCCCAGCCTCCTCGGTGATCGTGAACCCGGCGTCGTCCACCGCCGGCGGGCGGATCACGATGCGCGTCGGCTCGGGCGCGGGTGCCAGCTCGCGGGCCTGCCGCACCAGGTCGGCCAGCGCGTACGTCAGCTCCTTGAGCCCCTCACGGGTCGCGGTGCTCACCTCGAAGACCGCCAGCCCCCGCGCCTCGATGTCGGGGCGGGTGATCTCGGCCAGGTCCCGGGCGTCGGGCACGTCGACCTTGTTGAGCACCACCAGGCGGGGACGGTCGGCGAGCCCGCCGTACTCGGAAAGCTCCGCCTCGATCGCGTCGATGTCGCTGAGCGGGTCCCGCCCAGGCTCGAGCGTGGCGGCGTCGACCACGTGCACGAGTACGGCGCAGCGCTCGATGTGACGCAGGAACTCCAGCCCAAGCCCCTTGCCCGTCGCCGCACCCGGGATCAGCCCCGGCACGTCGGCGATGGTGAACGTGTTGTCGTCGATCCGCACGACGCCAAGGTTCGGCACCAGCGTGGTGAACGGGTAGTCGGCGATCTTGGGCTTGGCCGCGGAGAGCACGGAGATCAACGACGACTTGCCCGCCGACGGGAAGCCGACCAGGCCCACGTCGGCCACGCTCTTCAGCTCCAGCACGACGTCGAGCCGGTCGCCGGGCTCGCCGAGCTCGGCGAAGCCGGGCGCCTTGCGGCGGGAGCTGGCGAGCGCCGCGTTGCCCCGGCCGCCCCGGCCACCCCGCGCGATCTCGATCGTGGTGCCGGCGCCCACCAGGTCGGCGATCGTCTCGCCACCCGTGGTCTGTATGACCGTGCCGTCCGGCACCTTCAGCACCAGGTCGCCACCGTTGGCCCCGTCGCGGTTGGAGCCCTGGCCGCCCTTGCCGTTTTCCGCCTTGATGTGCGGCCGGAAATGGAAGTCGAGCAGCGTGTGCACCTGCGGGTCGACGACCAGCGACACGGTGCCGCCGTGCCCGCCATTGCCGCCGTCCGGGCCACCAAACGGCTTGAACTTCTCCCGGTGGATGGAGACGCAACCGTGCCCGCCGTCACCCGCCTGGAGGTACAGCACGACCCGGTCGACGAACGTCGCCACGTCCTCATCCTTTCAAAACACAGCGAAGCGGGCCGGTAACCCCCGGCCCGCTTCGGAAGCTAACGCTGTTACTGCTGCGCCGGCACGATGCTGACGGTCTTGCGCCCGCGCTTGGTGCCGAACTGGACCGCACCCGGCGCCAGCGCGAAGAGCGTGTCGTCGCCACCGCGGCCGACCAGATCACCCGGGTGGAACTTGGTGCCACGCTGGCGGAGGATGATCTCGCCCGCGCTGACGACCTGCCCGCCGAACCGCTTCACGCCCAGGCGCTTTGCCCCCGAGTCGCGGCCGTTGCGCGAGCTGGAAGCACCCTTTTTGTGAGCCATGTCGCCTCGCTCCTACTTCCCGCTGGAGATGCTGGTCACCTTGACCTGGGTCAGCGGCTGGCGGTGCCCCTGGCGCTTGTGGTAACCGGTCTTGTTCTTGAACTTGTGGATCCGGATCTTCGGGCCCTTGGTGTGTGCGGCGATCTCGGCGGAGACCGAGACCTCCGCCAGCTTTGCCGCGTCGGTGACCAGGTCGTCACCGTCGACGAGGAGCACTGCGGGGAGCGTCACCGCATCGCCGGGCTCGCCGACGAGCTTCTCGACCTCGATCACGTCGCCCTCGGCGACCTTGTACTGCTTGCCGCCGGTCTTGACGATCGCGTACATCGGACGCGGACTCCCTGTCGCTAAGCGGATGTTTACGGGCACAAAAACCTGGCGCACCGAACGTGCGCCACAGGAAAGAATACGCCACGTCCCGGCACCCCGCCAAATCGGCGGTGGGCGGTTACGCCGCGCACAACGTGTCGAGACGCTGCTGGAGCTGGTCCAGCTTGGCGCTGTCCACGGTGTCGAGGTCGGCGCGCATCTTGCCGACCTCGTTGCCGATCTCGGTCAGCACGGTCCGCAGCCGCCCGTCGGTGGCCTTGGCCGCCTGGTCCTTCATCGCCTGGGACCACGTGGCGAGCGCGGCCTCGGCCTTCTGCCGGGCCTCGTACTCGGCCTTGCCGTCGCCCTTCCCGGTCGCGGCGAGCATGTTGCCAAGCTCGGCCAGGAACGTGGCCACGCCCTTCTCGCCAGCCGCCACCGCGTCCGCGCACACCTGCTTGGCGTTGCCGCCAGCCGGCGCGGTCTCCGCCGTCCCCGGTGGGACAGCCGCACCGGATGGGTCAGCCGTACCGGGTTGGCCGGCCGGACCGGAGGTCGTATCGGGCGCCACGGACGTGCCCGACGAGGCGGAAGGCGAGGCGGCCGGCCGGTCGGCCGAACACCCCGCCCCCGCGAGCACAAGCGCGACAACGACCACCAGCAGAGGAGATCGATTCATGGGGCAGAGCCTACGGGCGCGTACGCCGCCGAGCACCACCGCGCCGAGTCCGCCGCCGGCCCGCCGTCCCGGCTGCCGCCTCGTCGCCCTCTTCGTCCTCGTCGATCCCGTCCGGGTCGTCCGGGCTGGCCAGGCGCATCGGCTCGACGGCGTCCGCCACGACCGGGTCGTCCTCCATCGCGTTCTCGTAACGCGACAGGTCGTACCCCATCGTCTCGTCCTCGTCGAAGGCCGGCGCCGCCTCCACCGGCTCAGCCGAGACGGAGGTCGCGGCGCCCTTGCGGCCCCGGCGCCGGCCGCTGATGACACCCGACGAGCCGTTGGCCGGGGTCTCCGTCCGCGTCGCCGCCGCGACGGCCTTGACCTTGTCGCCCGCTCCGGCCGAGGAGACCGGGGCTGCCCCGCCGGCCGTACCCTTGGCCGGCACCGGCTCGGTGTGGATGATCACGCCACGGCCCTTGCAGACCTCGCAGGTCTCGCTGAACGCCTCCAGGAGCCCCGCGCCGATCCGCTTGCGGGTCATCTGCACGAGGCCGAGTGAGGTGATCTCGGTGACCTGGTGCTTGGTGCGGTCGCGCCCCAGACACTCGGTGAGGCGGCGCAGCACGAGTTCGCGGTTGGACTCCAGCACCATGTCGATGAAGTCGATCACCACGATGCCGCCCAGGTCGCGCAGCCGCAGCTGGCGCACGATCTCCTCGGCGGCCTCGAGGTTGTTTCGGGTGACGGTCTCCTCGAGGTTGCCGCCCGCGCCGGTGTACTTACCGGTGTTGACGTCGATGACCGTCATCGCCTCGGTGCGGTCGATCACCAGGTGCCCGCCGGAGGGCAGGAAGACCTTCCGGTCCAGGCCCTTGAGGATCTGCTCGTCGATCCTCTTCTCGGCGAAGACGTCGACCGCGCCGGCGTGCCGCCGCAGCCGCTCCACCAGGTCAGGCGACACGTGCTGGAGGTACGACTCGACCATGTCGTACGCGCCGTCGCCCTGCACCACGAGTTCGCGGAAGTCTTCGTTGAACAGGTCACGGACGACCCGGATGACGAGGTCGGGCTCCTCGTAGAGCAGCGCCGGGGCGCCACCCTCGGCGGCCCGCGCCTGGATGTCCTCCCACTGCGCCTGGAGCCGCTTGACGTCGCGGGCCAGCTCGTCCTCGCTGGCGCCCTCGGCGGCGGTACGCACGATCACGCCGGCGCCGTCCGGTACGAGCTTCTTCAGCACGTCGCGCAGGCGCTTGCGCTCGTTGTCCGGAAGCTTGCGGCTGATGCCGGAGGCGTTGCCGTGCGGCACGTACACAAGGTGCCGCCCGGAAAGGGCGATGTGGCTGGTGAGCCGCGCGCCCTTGTGGCCGATCGGATCCTTGGTGACCTGCACGAGCACCGAGTCGCCGGACTTGAGGGCCTGCTCGATCGAGCGAGCGCGCCCCTCCAGGCCGGTGGCGTCCCAGTTGACCTCGCCGGCGTACAGCACGGCGTTGCGGCCGCGCCCCACGTCGACGAAGGCCGCCTCCATGCTGGGCAGGACGTTCTGCACCTTGCCGAGGTACACGTTGCCGGCCATGGTGCCGGCAGAGGCGCGGGTCACGTAGTGCTCGACAAGCACGCCGTCTTCCAGCACCGCGATCTGCGTGCGGTCGCCGCGCTGGCGCACGACCATCACCCGGTCGACCGCCTCGCGGCGGGCCAGGAACTCCGACTCACTCAAGATCGGCGGTCGGGTGCGGCGCTGCTCGCGGCCGTCGCGGCGGCGCTGGCGCTTGGCCTCGAGGCGGGTCGAGCCGGAGACGCCCTGCACCTCGTCGGTGCCGCGCCGCGGCTCACGGATCTTGACGACCGTCGGCACGCCGTCGTCGGCGCCGGCCTCGACGTCGCTGGCGCCCTTGCGCCGCCGGCGGCGGCGCCGGCGGGTCAGCGGCTCGCCGTCCTCGTCTTCCTCTTCCTCTTCGGCCGCCTCGGCCGCGACCTCTTCCTCTTCGGCCTCGTCCTCGGCGGTCCCCCGCCCGCGGCCCCGGCCGCGGCGGCCACGGCGCCGCCGCCGGCGACCGAGGCCTTCCTCGTCCTCTTCGTCCTCTTCGTCTTCCTCGTCCTCTTCGGCCTCTTCAGCCTCCACCGCGGTGATCTCCGGGAGGACCTCCGGCTCCGCTTCCGCGATTTCGGTGGTACGCCGTCCGCGGCGCCGCCGGCGCGCGGGCTCGACCGTCTCGGCGGCCTCTTCTTCGTCTTCGGTGCCCGCCGCCGGGACGGCCTCGGGCTCGACCACCGGCTCCACGGCGACTTCCGCGCGTGCCTTACGGGCGGCCCTGGCCGGCGGTTCTTCCTCGGCCTCCGGTGCCATGAAGAGCACGGTCGGGGCCGACAGCGCGGCCCGGCGGCGCCGGCTCGTCGGCGGCTCCTCGACGGGCTCGGTGACGGGCTGGTCGGCAGGCTCCTCGACGGTCGCCGGCTCGGTCACCACCGCCTCGGTGACCGGCTCGGCCAACGGTTCGGTAGCCGCGGCCGCCTTCTTTCGCCTGGTACGCGTGACCTTGACGGGGGCAGGCTCCGCCACGACCGGCGCGGCTTCCGCGGCGATTTCCGGCGTCGTGCCCGATTCGTCCGGCGGGACGACCTTGCGTCGCCTCCGGGTCGGCGTGGTCGGTGCGGCAGCCTCCGCACTCGCCTCGGACGGCTCGGCCGGCTCGGCGACCTTGCGCCGGGTCCGGACGCGCTTGACGGGGATGATGCTTTCGGCGGTATCGCCGGCCGGCTCGGAACCGGTCCGGTCACCGCCCTCTGGCTCGTTGTCGAGCATGGGCGTTCTCCAGTTCTGGCGGCCCCGGGCGCGGGTGAGCGCTGCCACGCAGGGTCGCCGCAAAGTGTTTCCGGCGGCTCGCCCAGGAGGGCTGGCCACCGAAGTCTGCCTTCTGAGCGCTGGCCGGAGACCGGCTAGCGTTCACCGATGGGTATCCCGTCGCGATCCGCCTCCAACGGATCGACGATCGCCCCCTGCGCGGTCAGCGTGCCCTGCGCCAGCCGGGTCGCCCGAGCGGGCACCGGCGGCTCCAGGTCGGCCACCACGCGAAGGCCGGCAAGAACGTCATCGGGCCGTACGGACGGGGTGACCTGCCGTACGACTAGGTCGAGTATCGCACACGGTACGCCCGTGACCTCGCTAGGTGCCGCGGACTCAGAGATCACAGAGATGGCGGCCACTGCGTTCCGCGTGTCGAACGTACGCCGGCCCTGCTTCGTGAGGCGCTCCACGAGCACCTCCTCGGCGGCTGTGAAAGCGGCCACCGCCTTCTCCAGCGTCTCGGGCTCGACGCCGGAAAGCTCGATCCGCCACGAGGAGGCGTCGATCCGGTCGGGCAGGCTGGTACCGGCCCGCGCCTCGACCGCGTCCAGCACATCCAGGCCGGGTGAGAGGGCCTCGTCGAGCGACGCGCGGACCACCGCTGGGTCGGCCGTGGCCTGGAGGCCGATCTCCAGGTACTCCGCCTCGCTGGCCACCCCGGTCGGCGCCGCCGAGGCGTACGAAATCTTGGGGTGCGGGGTGAAGCCCTGCGAGAAGGCGATCGGCACTCCGGCCCGGCGTACAGCCCGCTCGAAGGCGCGGGCGAAGTCGCGATGCGAGGTGAACCGGAGCGGACCACGCTTGGCGTACCGGATCCGGATCCGCTGCACGACCGGCGCCTGGCCCCCTCCGGCTGTGGTTTCTTGCTGATCGTCTAGCTCCTGTCAGGTCGGCGCTGCTCTCGCAGGGTCAGCGCGCGGAGGCGACCGGCGTCAGTGGCAGCAGCTTGCGCCCGGTGGGGCCGATCTGGATCTCCGTGTCCATCGACGGGCAGACGCCACAGTCGAAGCACGGGGTCCAGCGGCAGTCATCCTGCTCGTACTCCGAGCGCGAGTCCTGCCAGTCCTGCCAGAGCCAGTCCTTGTCGAGGCCGGAGTCGAGGTGGTCCCAGGGCAGGACCTCGGCCTGCTCCCGCTCGCGGGTCGTGTACCAGTCGAGGTCGACGCCGTACGCCGGCAGGACCGCCACGGCGGCGTCCACCCACCGCTGGTACGAGAAGTGCTCGCTCCACCCGTCGAAGCGGCCACCCTCTTCCCAGACGCGGCGGATCACCGCGCCGACACGGCGGTCACCGCGGGAGAGCAGCCCTTCGATAAGTGAGGGCTCGCCGTCGTGGTAGCGGAAACCGATCGCCCGGCCGAGCGACCGCTCGGAGTTGATCTCGGCCTTCAGCTTTCGCAGCCGGCCGTCGATAACCTCCGGCGAGCACATGGAAGCCCACTGGAACGGCGTGTGCGGCTTGGGTACGAACCCGCCGATCGACACCGTGCAGCGGATGTCCTTGGAGCCCGTGGCCGCCCGTCCGGCCCGGATGACCTCGTGCGCGAGGCGGGCGATCTGGAGCACGTCCTCGTCGGTCTCGGTGGGCAGGCCGCACATGAAGTAGAGCTTCACCTGGCGCCAGCCGTTGCTGTACGCGGTGACGACGGTGCGGATGAGGTCCTCCTCCGACACCATTTTGTTGATCACCTTGCGGATCCGCTCCGAGCCGCCCTCAGGCGCGAACGTGAGCCCGGTGCGCCGCCCGTTGCGGGACAGCTCCTGGGCCAGCGTGATGTTGAACGCGTCGACCCGGGTCGAGGGAGTGAGAGCGAGACGTTGGTGCCTTCGTACTGGCCGGCGAGGCCGGAGCAGATATCCCCGATCTCGGAGTGGTCGGCCGAGGAGAGCGAGAGCAGCCCCACCTCGGAGAAGCCGGAAAACTCCAGCCCTTCCTTGACCATCTGCCCGACCGTCGTGATCGACCGCTCCCGCACCGGGCGGGTGATCATGCCGGCCTGGCAGAAGCGGCAGCCGCGCGTGCAGCCCCGGAAGATCTCCACCGCGTACCGCTCGTGCACCGTCTCGGCGAGCGGGACCAGCGGCTTCTTCGGGTACGGCCACTCGTCGAGGTTCATCGTCGTACGCTTGTGCACCCGGAAGGGCACACCTGCCTGATTGGGCACCACCCGCTGGATCCGGCCATCCGGCAGGTAGTCGACGTCGTAAAAGCGCGGCACGTACACACTCTCGGTGCGGGCCAGGCGCAGCAGCAGCTCGTCGCGGCCACCGGGGCAGCCCTCGGCCTTCCACGCCCGGACGATCCCGGTGATTTCCAGGACCGCTTCCTCACCGTCACCGAGCACCGCCGCGTCGACGAAGTCGGCGATCGGCTCCGGGTTGAACGCCGCGTGCCCGCCCGCGACGACCAGCGGGTGCGCCGTCGTGCGGTCACGCGCCAGGAGCGGGATGCCGGCCAGGTCGAGCGCGGTGAGCAGGTTTGTGTAGCCGAGCTCTGTCGCGAACGAGACGCCGAGCAGGTCGAACGCCCCCACCGGCCGGTGCGCGTCGACAGTGAACTGCGGCACGCCGTGCTCGCGCATCAGCCGCTCGAGGTCGGGCCAGACCGCGTAGGTGCGCTCGGCCAGCACGTCGGGCAGCTCGTTGAGCACCTCGTACAGGATCTGGACGCCCTGGTTGGGCAGACCCACCTCGTACGCGTCCGGGTACATCAGCGCCCAACGCACGGCCGCCGAGTCCCAGTCTTTGACGACCGCGCCCAGCTCGCCGCCGACGTACTGGATCGGCTTGCTGATGCGCGGCAGCAACTGCTCCAGCTGCGGAAAGACGGACAGGACGCTCACGAATCCTCCATAGGGTTACCCAATTGGCCAGAGTACGCGTGTGGACTCGCCCGCCGGTGGGCTGGTGCGGCGGTACTAGCCTCAGAGGAGTCACGAGCCGCTGTGGAGGGAGTGCACGGGAAGATGCCGGGATCGGATCCCGACCCCACGCGACCGGAGCACCGGGAGGACGAGCCGACGGCCGTGACCCCGCCCGCCGACGACGACGGCGTGAGCGGCGTCAAGCCCACCCTCAAGGAGCCGCCGCGCTGGTCCGGCTCCGCGGCCGTTCCGCCGCCTTCGGAGAAGAAGCGCAAGCGCTGGCTGGCCACCGCACACGACCTCGAGGTGCCCGGGCCGGCACCGTCGCCGCCACCGCGCGACCCGACGATGCAGATGTCCGAGGAGGAGCGCCGGGCGTACGAGAGCGGCGCGCCCGTGGACCCCTGGGCCGACGCCGACCCGCTCGACCAGCCGTACCCGCGGACCCTGCTTGACGTGCCGCACGCGCCGCCGCTGGCGCTCCCACCGGCACCACCCCCGCAGCCGCCCGCCCTTCCTCCGGCGCGCCGCCAGGCGGCGCCGCCCCACCACCTCCGCCACCACCCGCGCACCTTCCGGCCCGGCAGGTCGGGCAGCCGCTGCCCGACGTGCGCAAGCCGCCGAAGAAGCGGAAGTCGCGCAAGGGCCCGCCGCCACCGCCGCTCCAGGGACCGCCGCCGGGGTGGCAGCCTCCACAGGGGTACGTTCCGGTCGCGGTGCGCCGGCGCCGGCGCAAGTGGCCGTGGGTGTTCCTCTTCCTGACGCTGGCCTGCTGCTGCGGGTGCCCGGCGTACTTCGGCAAGCCGATGTGGGAGCAGTACCCGGCCTCCGCCTCGCTGCCGGCCGAGATCTCCGACCTGAGCCTCCGCGACGACGCGGCCAGCAAGCGCGTGGTCACGCAGCTGAAGACCGACCTGCGTGGGGCTCACGTGCTGGCCGAGGACACGTTCGCCGGGGTGTATTCGGACGGCGCCGGCAAGCGGGTCATGCTCTTCGGCACCACCGGCTTCCGCTTCTCTCCCGAGTCCGACCTGGAAAAGGAGATCACCCGGCTCACCGAGCGGTACGGGCTGCGGCAGGTGGAGTCGATCGACACCGGCACCCGCGGTGAGTACCTGCGCTGCGGCGTGGGCAAGGAGGGCCAGGCCACGGTTGCCGTGTGCGGGTGGGCCGACCACGGGAGCCTCGCCACCGGCGTCTTCACCCGCCGCTCCGTCGACGACAGCGCCACCCTGATGGAACGACTCAGGGGGACTATCGTAAGTCGCGGTTAGTAATTGACCGTAAACCGACAGTGATAATTCGGGGTTACGGATGGCCATGACCAGGCATTCCAGGGCAGAATCTGGGCATGCGGCGATGGCTCTTCGCTGACCAGCTGGGGCCGCACTTCCTCGACGCGGCGCACCAACCGGTGCTGTTGATCGAGTCAAAGGCGGTCTTCCGCCGTCGCGCGTTCCACCGGCAGAAGGCACACCTGGTCCTCTCCGCGATCCGCCACCGTGCCGCCGAGCTGGGCGATCACGCCGTGCACCTCAAGACGGAGACCTACCGCGAGGGGCTTCGGCAGTACGGCGAGGTGGTCGAGGTGTGCCATCCGACCTCGCGGCGGGCCCGCGACTTCGTCCGCGCACAGGAAAAGGTGACGGTGCTCCCGGCGCGCGGCTTCGTCACAAGCCAGGAAGACTTCGCCACTTGGGCCGACCGGCGGCGCGGCGCGGCCCGGCTCGACGACTTCTACCAGCACGCCCGGCAGGCCCACCGCGTGCTCATGGACGGCGACGAGCCGGCCGGCGGTCGCTGGCAGGTCCGGGTCGCCGACGCCACGCGCCCGCGCGAGCTGCCGACGCCGCCCACGCCGGTGGAGGACGACATCGACGCCGAGGTCCGCGACGACCTCGACCGGTGGGCCGCGGAGGGCGTCGAGTTCATCGGGCGCGACGGTCCGCGCCAGTTTCCGGTCACCCGCGCCGAGGCGCTCGACCGGCAGCAGCACTTCCTCGTGCACCGGCTGCCGCACTTCGGCCGCTCCGACGAGATGCTCGCCGACGACCCCTGGCTCGCCCACAGTGGACTGTCCACATCGTTCAACCTGGGACTGCTCGAGCCGCTGCCGGCCGTGCGGCAGGCCGAGGAGGAGTACCGGGCCGGCCACGCGCCGCTGTCCAGTGTGGAGCGCTTCGCCCGCCAGGTGATCGGGTGGCGCGACTACCTGTGGCATCTGTACTGGTACCTCGACGCCGGCTATCCGGCCGGCTCGCAGCGCCCAGGCCAGGGCTCGATCCCAGAGTGGTTCGCCAAGCTGGACGCCGAGTCGGTGCACGCGCGCTGCCTCTCCAACGCGCTCGCCGCCGTGCGCGACAGCGGCTGGGCCCACCACGCCGTGCGGCAGGCCCTGCTCGGCAACTACGGGGTGCAGCGCGGCTGGCGGCCGACCGAGATGGTCGACTGGTTTCAGCGCGCGTTCGTCGACGGCCAGGAGTGGGCCATGATCGGCAACGTCGTCGGCATGGCCCGCCACGCCGAGCTCGGGTCGGTGACCACCGAGGCGTATGCGGTGAGCGGCACCCACATCAACCGCACGAGCGACTTCTGCGGCGCCTGCCGGTACGACCCGAAGCAGCGGCTGGGCGCCGACGCCTGCCCCTTCACCGGCGGCTACTGGGCCTACCTACACCAGGCAAGGGAACGCCTACACGGCAACGTGCGGATGACAAGAGCCCTGAAACAACTAGCCCAAATCCCAGACGTACACGAGATCGTCACCCAAGAACGCGCCCGCGGCGACTGCGCCCCCTAGCCCCTTGCCTGTTGATCAGGGAGTTGGTGGGCATGGCGTGCGGCGTGTCGGGGCACGAAGTCCCTGATCAACAGCGGGGTCAGCGGGGACGGAGGCCGTCCAGGATGAGTGGGACGGCCGACGGGGCGTAGTCAGCCGCGCGAGAGGCGCCTACCAGTACCGCCACCACCTGGTCGACCTGCGCGTCCGGCCGGACCGCGCCGGCCGCTTGGGCGCGGGTCAGGAGGACGCCCAGCGCCTCCCAGAGCTCAGCGCCCGCGCGGCCCAGCGCCGCCTCCACGTCGACGCCCGCCTGCGCGAGCGCACCGGCGAACGCGTTCTTCGACGCGCTCTGGTCCACGACCGCGGCGAGGAAGCCGAAGAAGGCCGCGCCGGCGTCGTCCGCGCCAACCAGGCCGCGGGCCTCCTCGGCCAGCCGCCCGAAGCGCGCCACCAGCACCGCCTCCAGCAGCGCCTCCTTGGTCGGGAAGTGCCGGAACACCGTGCCGACGCCCACGCCGGCCCGCTTGGCGACCTCCTCGGTCGAGGCGCCCACGCCCTTGGTCGCGAAGATCTCGTCCGCCGCGTCGAGCACCCGGGCACGGTTGCGCCGGGCGTCCGCCCGCAGCGGCCGATCGCCGGCGGCGCTCACGGAAGCGCGCGGCGGCCTGTCACTCGCGGCGGTCACGGAAGCACGCGGCGCCGAGTCGGCACCGTTGACATCCGGAGTCGCCGCTCCGTATCGTTTAACCGGAGTCACGAGTCCGATTCTAGCCCCACGGGGGTCCCTCATGTTGCTCACCATCGGCCTGGCCTTCGTCGCGGGCTTCTTCGCCGGCAACGGCCTTCCCTACTACGTCATGGGCAGCACCGGCGACGGCCACCATCCGGCACCCTTCCGCGACTCACCCGCGATCGCGGTCGCGGTCGGCTGGTTCGCGTTCATCATCGCGGCTGTGGCCTGGAGCTTCGCCGACGTCGGCGACCACCCCTTCCCCGGATACGCGGCCGCCGCCGTGGGTGTGCTGGCCGTCGGCCTCATCCACACGCGAACGTGGCGGCGCGCCAACCCCTGGGGCAAGCGCACCGCCACGTCCTAAGTTCATCGCACCGGCGTGACCGAGACGACGACCCGCTCGCCGTCGCCGACCTCGCCCTCGAAGCCGGCCGCCGCCGGATCGAAGCGCAAATCGGTGGCGAGCACCTCGGCCGACACGAAGGCGCGGTGTGTCTCCACCGCGGCGACCACCTCGGGCGAGGCGCCGAGCGAGACGGTCACCCGGTCGCTCACGTCGAGCTGGGCGTCGCGGCGGGCCTGCTGTACGACGCGGATCACGTCGCGGGCCAGGCCCTCCGCCGCCAGCTCGGGCGTGACGGTGGTGTCGAGTACGACCACGCCCTCACCGCCGGGCAGCGGCGCCGAGTGCTCGGCATCGGCCGCGACGAGCTTCAGCTCGTACTCGCCGTCTTGCAGAGCCACGCCAGCGGCGACCGGGCGGCCGTCCACCAGTGTCCACTCCCCCGCCTTGACCGCCCTGATCACCTGCTGGACCGCGCCGCCGACGCGCGGGCCGAGCGCCCGGGGTACGACGGTCAGCACCTGCTCGCAGTACGACGACAGGTCGCCGGTGAAGTCCACCGACTTGACGTTGACCTCGTCCGCGACAAGGTCGCCGAAGGGGCGCAGCTCGTCCGCGGCCGGCGTCGCCACGGTCAGCTGGGGCAGCGGCAGCCGCACCCGCAGCCCACGCGCCTTGCGCAGCGACAGTGCCGCCGAGCTGACGCCCCGCACCGCGTCCATCGCGGCGACGAGGTCGTGGTCGGCGGGGAACTGCGCCGCGTCCGGCCAGTCGGTCAGGTGCACCGAGCGCCCACCGGTCAGCCCGCGCCAGATCTCCTCCGCGGTCAGCGGCGCCAGCGGCGCCACCACCTGGCTGAGCGTCTCCAGCACCGTGTACAGCGTGTCGAACGCGTCGCTGTCACCGCTCCAGAACCGGTCCCGCGACCGCCGTACGTACCAGTTCGTCAGCGCGTCCAGGTACGACCGGACCGACGCGCACGCACCGGAGATGTCGTACTCGTCCATCTGCCGCTGCACTGTGGACACCAGCTCGCCGGTCTTCGCCAGGACGTACCGGTCGAGCAAATGGTCACTATCCGTCCGGCGAGTGGCGGAGTACGACGACGCGTTGGCGTACAGCGAGAAGAAGTACCAGACGTTCCACAGTGGAAGCAGCACCTGGCGTACGGCGTCCCGGATCGCGCTCTCGGTCACCGGCATGTCCCCGCCGCGCAGCACCGGCGACGACATCAGCATCCACCGCATCGCGTCGGAGCCGTGCGAGTCGAAGACGCCATACACGTCCGGGTAGTTGCGCAGGCTCTTGGACATCTTCCGGCCGTCTTCGCCGAGCAGGATGCCGTGGCTCAGGCAGTTGCGGAACGCCGGCCGGTCGAACAGCGCGGTCGCCAGCACGTGCATGGTGTAGAACCAGCCCCGCGTCTGCCCGATGTACTCGACGATGAAGTCGCCCGGGTAGTGGTCTTCGAACCACTCACGGTTTTCGAACGGGTAGTGCACCTGGGCGAATGGCATCGAGCCGGACTCGAACCAGCAGTCGAGCACCTCCGGCACCCGCCGCATCATCGAGCGCCCGGTCGGGTCGTCGGGGTTCGGCCGCACCAGCTCGTCGATGACGGGCCGGTGCAGGTCGGTCACCTTGACGCCGAAGTCGGCCTCCAGCGCCTCGAGCGACCCGTAGACGTCGACCCGGGGGTACGCCGGGTCGTCCGACTTCCACACCGGGATCGGCGAGCCCCAGAAACGGTTGCGGGAGATCGACCAGTCCCGGGCACCGGCCAGCCATTTGCCGAACGAGCCGTCCTTCACGTGCGCCGGCGTCCAGTTGATCTGCTGGTTGAGCTCGACCATCCGGTCGCGGAACGTGGTCACCGCCACGAACCACGACGACACCGCCTTGTACACCAGCGGGGTGTCGCAGCGCCAGCAGTGCGGGTATGAGTGGGTGTAGGTCTCCTGCCGCACCACCACGCCCCGCTCGCGCAGCTCGCGCGAGATCGGCTTGTTGGTGTCGAAGACCTGCTCCCCCTGGTACGGCGGGACGAGCGCGGTGAACCGGGTGTGCTCGTCGACGGTGACGATGGTCGGGATGCCGGCCGCGTTGCACGCGTTCTGGTCGTCCTCGCCGAACGCGGGTGCCATGTGCACGACCCCGGTGCCGTCCTCTGTGGACACGAAGTCGGCACCCAGCACCTGGAAGGCGTTGGGCGTGTCGGCCAGGAAGTCGAACAGCGGCGTGTACCGGCGCCCGACCAGCTCGGCGCCGCGTACGACACCGACCTGGGTGAGCTCGCCGAGCTCCTTCTCGTACGCCGCGAGCCGCGCCGCACCGACGATGTACCGCTGCCCGGCGTCGTCGGCGAGCACCGCGTACTCGATGTCGGGGCCGACCGCGATTGCCAGGTTGGAAGGCAGCGTCCACGGCGTGGTGGTCCAGACCGCGACCTTCTCCCCGGTCTCCAATGTGAACCACACGGTGAGCGACGGGTCCTGCCGGTCACGGTAGACGTCGTCCATCCGCGTCTCGGTGTTGGACAGCGGCGTCTCGCACCGCCAGCAGTACGCCAGCACGCGGAAGCCCTCGTAGACAAGGCCCTTCTCATGCAGCGTCTTGAACGCCCACATGACGCTTTCCATGTAGTCCAGGTCGAGCGTCTTGTAGTCGTTGGCGAAATCGACCCAGCGCGCCTGGCGGGTGACGTACCGCTCCCAGTCCTGCGTGTACGTCAGCACGGACGTGCGGCACACGTCGTTGAACCGGGCCACGCCGAGGTCGAGGATCTCCGCCTTCGTGGAGATGCCGAGCTGCTTCTCCGCCTCCACCTCGGCGGGCAGGCCGTGGGTGTCCCAGCCGAAGCGCCGCTCGACCCGGCGGCCGCGCATGGTCTGGTACCGCGGTACGACGTCCTTCACGTATCCCGTGAAGAGGTGCCCGTAGTGCGGCAGCCCGTTGGCGAAGGGCGGGCCGTCGTAGAACACGAACTCGTTGGACCCGTTGGGGCCGGCGTCCCGGGAGTCCACAGACGTCTGGAACGTCTTGTCGGCCGCCCAGTGGTCAAGCACGCGACGCTCGACCGCGGGCAGGTCGGGACTCGCCGGTACGCCGGCCTTGGGGTCGGTTTTCGGGTACACCGTAGGTCTCCTCGCAGCTCACAAAGCTCATGTGCCCACTGCGAGGACGAGCCGAAGCCCGCGGTACCACCCCGCTTGGCGACCCAGGATCGGATCGCCCGCTCGTTGGCCGGCTGTGACGGGCCGGACCCGTCCGGTTCTACTGAGGCTCGGTCACCCGAAACCCGTTCTTCCGGAGGCTCACCGGTGATGGCCGGGTCAACGCCTTACGACCGTCAAGCGTACCCGACTGCTACGGGAGCAGCGTCTTGTTATACAGCGAGGTCCCGTCCGCATCCCGGAGGTCCACCCGGAAGGCGCCGGTCTCGCCGTCGATCACGACCTCGCCGAAGTGCTGGTAGCCCTCGGCTGGGGAGGTGTTGGCCACCGGCGGCGCGTGTACGAACACCGCCTCCGGCCCGAACGTGCCGTCCAGCGCGTTCGGCCCGAATGCGCCCGCGTGCGCCGGTCCCGACACGAACTCCCAGAACGGGGTGAAGTCCGCCACCGCGGCCCGGGACGGGTCGTAGTGGTGGGCGGCGGTGTAGTGGACGTCCGCGGTCAGGAACACGATCCCCTTCACGCGGGCCCGGTGCGCCGCGCTCAGGACCTCGGCGATCTCAAGCTCGCGGCCCTTCGGCGCGCCGGCGTCGCCCTGCGCGACACCCTCCTGGGCGGTCGCCCCGTCCGGCACCACCAGGCCGAGCGGCAGGTCGGCGGCGATCACCTTCCAGGTCGCCCGGGAGCGCTTCAGCTCGTGGATCAGCCAGGCGCGCTGCTCGGCGCCGAGCAGGCCGCGGCGGCGGTCGGCGTACGTGTTGCCGTCGTTCACGTCCTTGAACGTGCGCATGTCCAGCACGAACAGGTCGAGCCGCGGCCCGTACGACAGCTTGCGGTAGACCCGGTCGCTGCCGGTCGGCAGCCACTCGTGGAACGCCTGGCG
This sequence comes from Phytohabitans flavus, assembly GCF_011764545.1. Taxonomy (GTDB): domain Bacteria; phylum Actinomycetota; class Actinomycetes; order Mycobacteriales; family Micromonosporaceae; genus Phytohabitans; species Phytohabitans flavus. Next base: position 6,316,275 of record NZ_AP022870.1, read on the forward strand.
GGCCCGGCCGGCCAGCACGTCCACCCGCCGCTCGGTGTAACGGGTGTCCGTCAGCACCTCACCCGGGTACCAGTTGTTGGTCACCTCGTGGTCGTCCCACTGGTTCACCTGAGGCACCTCGGCGGCGAACGCGCGCAGGTGATCGTCCAGCAAGTTGTACGAGAACTGGCCCCGGTACTCGGCGAGCGTCTCGGCCACCTTCGCCTTCTCCGGCGTGACGATGTTGCGCCAGATCCGCCCGTCCGGCAGCGTCACGGTCTCCGCGAGCGGACCATCCGCGTACACGGTGTCGCCGCTGCAAAGGAAGAAGTCCGGCCGGGCCGCCCGCATCGCCCGGAAGATCTTCATGCCGCCGAGGTCGGGGGCGATGCCCCAGCCCTGGCCGGCGATGTCACCGGTCCACACGAACCGCACGCCGCCCTTGCGGGGCGCGGTCCGCAGCGAACCCACCAGCGGCTGGCTGTTCAGGCCGTGGCGGTCGAGGCTCTCCGCCCGTACCCGGTAGTGCAGGCGCTCGCCGGCGGGAAGGCCGCGCAGGCGGACCTTGCCGGTGAAGTCGCTGTCCGGGCCGAGCAGCGGCCCGCGAAGGACGCGGGCACCGCGGAAATCGGGACGGCGGCTGACCTCGACGAGCATCCGGGACGCGCGGTCCGCGCGGGTCCAGACGACCGCGGTCTCCGCGGTCGCCTCGCCGCTCTGCACACCGTGCGTGAGCACCGGCCGTCCGCTCGGCCGCCACGCGGCCGAAGCACCAGATCCGAGCAGGGGTACGGCGGCGAGCCCGGCCCCGGTGACCAGCCCGCCGCGCAACACACTTCGTCTATCCATATGCCCTGCCTAATGGCCGGACATGACCATGGCGCAACACCCCGGTGACCACCGTTCACCCGTACGGGTGAAGGTGGCACGGCTTTGCGGTGCTAGACGAGATCGGGGAACCAGAGCCCGATCTCGCGCTTGGCGCTGTCCGGCGAGTCGGAGGCGTGCACGAGGTTTTCCCTGTTGGACAGTGCGAGATCGCCGCGGATCGTACCGGCGGCGGCCTTACGCCCGTCGGTCGTGCCGACCAGCGTGCGCACGACCTCGATCGCCTGGTCGCCGGAGAGGACCGCGGCCACCATCGAACCGCTGGTCATGAACTCCTTCAGCGGCGGGTAGAACGCCTTGTCGACGTGCTCGGCGTAATGCTGGTCGGCCAGCGCGGCGTCCATGCCGCGCAGCACCAGCGCCTCGATCGCCAGGCCCTTGCGCTCGAACCGGCGGAGGATCTCCCCGAGCAGGCCCCGCCGGAGGGCATCCGGCTTGATCAGGACCAACGTACGTTCGGCCGGGGTGCTCGTTGACACACTTCCTCCAGGGCGAGGGACGGACGGACGGCACCAGACTATCGGGCTTCCCATTACTGGCCGTCGCCGCCTAGCCTGGCGGGTAACCCGAGGGAGGTCCACTGTGGCTGACGCTCGTCGGAGGCCGGTCGCACCGGTCCGCAAGCTCGTCGCCGCCGTGCTGGGCACGATCGCGGTGTTCGTGATGCTCTTCGGCGCCGGCATGCAGAGCTGGGCGATCGTGGCGGTCGGTCTGGCGGTGCTGGTGCTGGCGATCAGCATGGTGCTGGTCAACACGATCCGTGGCGGCGCCCGCGCGTGGGTAGCGGGTACAGCGCACGTGATGACAGCGACCGAGCCGCCCGCCTCGTCCACATACGGCCGGTGCGAGCTCCAGATCGTCATCGACGCGCCCGGCCTGCCCGCCGCGTCGATCAAGGTGCGGGAGTCGCGGGTACCGGTCGCCAAGTGGCCGCTCCCCGGCGTCACGTTGCCGATCATGGTGGCCGTCGACGACCTGCGCCACGTGCGGATCCTGTGGGACGAGGCACTGACCCACGCCGAGGCCGCGGCCGTGATGGAGCCGGAGCGCGACTACGGCGCCGAGACCGACGACCTCCTCTTCGAGGAGGATGAGCCGCCGTGGTCGCGCCGCGGCCCGGACGAGCCGGTCACCACCGACCTCGTTGACGACCTGGACGACCTTGACGATCTGGACGACGGTATCCGCGAGGAGCCTGTCGTGGTCCACCAGCCGACTCCGGGCGGACCGTTCGTTGTGGAGGGCACGGTGGTGGAGCCGCACACGAGCGGCGAATCGCGGACGGTCCCGCTCCCCCGGCGCGCTCAGCGCGACGGCAACGGCAACGGCAACGGCGCGGCCACCGCGGTCGTCGACCCGGCGCCCTCGACCGCGGACCTCGACGATCCGATGGAGCCCGACCCGCTGGACCTGCCCCTGGACGAGCCGACCGCCGGTCCGGTCGCCGACGACGACCAGTTCGCCGACCTGCTGTCCACGTACCCGAGCGCCAACCCGGGCCGGGGCGGCTCGATCCACAACGTCGGCGTGACGGTGCTCGTCACCGACCTGGCCCGGTCGATCGAGTTCTACCGCGACATGCTCGGCTTCTACGAGATCGACGGTGGCGACGGCAACGCGGTGCTCGCCTCGGGCGAGACCCGCCTGGTGCTCCGCGCCATCAACGACCTCTCGCCGGCCGGCCCGCGCACCGTCCACCTCAACCTCGAGGTCGGCGACATCACCGCCACGCACGAGGAGCTGAAGGCGAAGGGCGTCAAGTTCACGTACGCACCTCGCCCGGTCAACAAGGGCGCGAAGCTGGAGCTGTGGGCGGCCGCCTTCAAGGACCCGGATGGGCACGGCATCGCGATCACCCAGTGGCGTAACCGCGAGGAGGAGGCCACCGCGCGGCAGGCGGTCGACGACGGAGCCTAGGCTTCCGCGCCGTCCTGGCCGGGCGGGGGCCCTTCGCGCTTCGGAGGGGCCAGGATCGTGCGGCGGACGTTCAGCACGTAGAGCCAGACCAGGCCGAAGATCAGCCCCGCGCCGGCCAGGGCCCAGTGCAGGAAACCGCCCAGCATGAGCAGGCCCTGGAGTACGGCTGTGGCGTACCAGGCCCACTCGCGGCGCAGCAGCCCGGCAAGCAGCACGCAGGCGACCGCCGCACCGACGATCACGCCGATCGCGGCGCCGCTCAGGTCGCCGCCGAGCGTACGAATCGGCTGGATGCCGAGTAGCAGCACGATCGTCTCGAGGATCAGCGTGCCGGCGCCGAGACCACGAGCGGCGGCCACGGGGTTGCGCAGACCGGAGCGCTGCGGCTCACCGCCGACGGAAGCGTCCGCCGGCGGCTCAGGTCCGCGCTGCTCGCTCATCGCTTCAGCAGCCGTCGCGCGTCGGCCACCGTCGCCACCGAACCGGTGATCAGGATGCCGACGCCGCTCAGCTCGCCCTCCACGTCGGACTCCGCGAGCGCCACGGCGGTCTCGATCGCGTCGGGCATGCCGGCGGCCACCTCGACCCGCACCTCGCCGAAGATCTCCTCCGCCACCGCGGCCAACTCCTCCGCGGGCATGGCCCGGGGCGAGGTGTTGCGGGTGACCACCACCGCGTCGACCACCGGCTCCAGCAGCTCCAGCAGCCCGGTCGCGTCCTTGTCGGCCAGCACCGCGACGACCGCGACAAGCCGGCTGAACGCGAACTCCTCCTGTAGCGCGGCCACCGTCGCGGCCATGCCGTGCGGGTTGTGCGCGCCGTCGAGCAGGATCGTCGGCGCGGTGCGTACCCGCTCCAGCCGCCCCGGCGACGACGCGCCGGCGAAGCCCTCCCGCACCACCTCGGGGTCGAGCTGGCGGGACGCGCCGGCACCGAGGAACGCCTCCACCACCGCGAGCGCCACCGCCGCGTTCTGCGCCTGGTGCGCACCGTGCAGCGGGAGGAACACCTCCTCGTACACGCCGCCGAGGCCCTGGATCGAAAGGACCTGGCCGCCGACCGCGACCGCACGGCGGAGCACGCCGAACTCGCTGCCCTCGCGCGCGATCGTGCCGCCGACCTCGGCGGTGCGCTCCAGGATCGGCCGCGCGGCGTCCTCCTCCTGGGCCGCCGCGATCACGGTCGCTCCCTTGTGGATGATCCCGGACTTGGCGTACGCGATGTCCTCGATCGTGTCGCCGAGCCACTCGGTGTGGTCGAGCCCGATCGGCGTGATCACCGCGATGCCCGCGTCGAGCACGTTCGTCGAGTCTTCCGCGCCGCCCAGCCCCACCTCGACGACCGCGACGTCGACCGGCGCGTCGGCGAACGTCGCGAACGCCAGCGCCGTCGTCATGTCGAAGTACGTCAGCGGCTCGTCGGCCTGCGCGTCCACGAGCGCGGCGAGCGGGGCCACCTCGCGGTACGCCGCGACGAAGCGCCGCTCGCTCACCGGCTCGCCGTCGAGGCTGATCCGCTCGCGCACGGTCTCCAGGTGCGGGCTCGTGTACCGCCCGGTGTGCAACCCGTGCGCCCGCAGCAACGAGTCGATCATCCGGGCCGTCGAGGTCTTGCCGTTCGTACCGGTCAGATGGATCGACGGGTACGCCCGCTGCGGGCTGCCCAGCAGGTCGAGGAGCTCCTTGATGCGGCCGAGGTCGAAGACCATCCGGGTGTAGCCCCGGCTATTGAGCTCCGCCTCGACCTGCTCGAACTCGGTGTGTTCGGTACTCATGCGGTCGGCAACGCCTCCAGGGCGGTGGCGATTCGGGCTAGGTCTGCCTCGGCGGCGGCCAGGCGTTCCTTGATCTTCTGGACCACCGGCTCGGGTGCCTTGCCGACGAACGCCGGGTTGTCCAGCTTCGCGCGGGTCTGCTCGGCCTCCTTGAGCGCGGCGGCCCGGTCCTTCTCCAGTCGGGCCCGCTCGGCGGCCACGTCGATCGCGCCGCGCGTGTCGAGCGTGACCGAGACCTCGCCGGTCACCGCGAGCTGGGCGGTGGCCGTGAAGTCCTCGCCGGCCTCGTCAAGCCGCGCCAACGAGCGGATCAGCGGCTCGTGCCCGCCAATGCCCGCGGCGGCCAGGCCGTCGAGCCGGGCCACCACCCGCTGCGCCGGCTTCAGCCCCTGGTCGGAGCGGAAGCGCCGGATCTCCGTGACCACGCGCTGGAGCGTGGCCAGCTCGGCCTCCGCGGCGTCGTCCACCAGCGCGGGTACGGCCACCGGCCAGGCCGCCGTCACGACCGTCTCGCCGCCGGTCAGCGCGGTCCACAGCTCGTCGGTCACGAACGGGATCACCGGGTGCAGCAGCCGCAGCAGCTGGTCGAGCACGTGCCCGAGCACCCGCTTTGTGCGCTCGGCCGCCGGGCCACCGCCGGCGAGCACCGGCTTGGCCAGCTCCACGTACCAGTCGAAGACGTCGTCCCACGCGAAGTGGTAGAGCGTGTCGCAGACCTTGGCCAGCTCGTACGACTCAGCGAGCTCGTCGACCTCGCCGATCACGTGCTGGAGCCGGGAGAGGATCCAGCGGTCGACGGGGCTCAGGTCGCTCGGCAGGTCGCCGTCGAGATGCGCGCCGTTGAGGAGCGCGAACCGGGTCGCATTCCACACCTTGTTGCAGAAGTTGCGCGAGCCCTGGGTCCAGTCTTCGCTGACCGGCACATCGGCGCCGGGGTTGGCGCCCCGGGCGAGCGTGAAGCGGGTGGCGTCCGCGCCGTACCGCTCGATCCAGTCCAGCGGGTCGACCACGTTGCCGAACGACTTCGACATCTTCTTGCCGTGCTCGTCGCGGACCATGCCGTGCAGCGCGATCACGTCAAACGGCTGCTTGCCGTCCATCGCGTACAGCCCGAACATCATCATCCGGGCGACCCAGAAGAAGAGGATGTCGTAGCCGGTCACCAGCACGCTGGTCGGGTAGAACTTGGCCAGGTCGGGCGTCTGCTCCGGCCAGCCCAACGTCGAGAACGGCCACAGCGCGCTGGAGAACCAGGTGTCCAGCACGTCCTCGTCCTGGCGCCAGCCCTCGCCGGTCGGCACCTTGTCGTCCGGGCCGACGCAGAGCATCTCGCCATCCGGCCCGTACCAGACCGGGATGCGGTGACCCCACCACAGCTGGCGGGAGATGCACCAGTCGTGCATGTTGTCGACCCAGGCGAAGTAGCGCTTGGCCAGGTCGCCCGGCTCGATCCGGACCCGCCCGTCGCGCACCGCGTCGCCGGCCGCCTTGGCCAGCGGCTCGGTCTTGACGAACCACTGGAGCGACAGCCGCGGCTCCACCGTGGTCTTGCAGCGGGAGCAGTGCCCGACCGCGTGCACGTACGGCCGCTTCTCCGCGACGATCAGGCCCTGCGCGCGCAGCGCCGCGACGATCGCCGGCCGCGCCTCGAAGCGGTCGAGCCCCTGGAACGGCCCGTGCGCGGTGATCACGCCGCGCTCGTCCATGATCGTGAGGCTGGGCAGGTCGTGCCGCTGGCCGATCTCGAAGTCGTTGGGGTCGTGCGCCGGCGTCACCTTCACCGCGCCGGTACCGAACGCCGGGTCGACGTGCTCGTCGGCCACCACGGGGATGCGCCGCCCGGTCAGCGGCAGCTCCACCTCGGTGCCGACCAGGTGCTTGTAGCGCTCGTCGTCCGGGTGCACCGCCACCGCGGTGTCGCCGAGCATCGTCTCCGCGCGGGTGGTGGCGACCACGATCTCGTCGCTGTACCGGATCGAGACGAGCTCGCCCTCGTCGTCGCTGTGCTCGACCTCGATGTCGGAGAGCGCGGTGAGGCAGCGCGGGCACCAGTTGATGATGCGCTCGGCGCGGTAGATCAGGCCGTCGTTGTACAGCCGCTTGAAGATGGTGAGCACGGCCCGGGAGAGGCCCTCGTCCATCGTGAACCGCTCGCGGTCCCAGTCGACCGAGTCACCCAGCCGGCGCATCTGGCCGAGAATCGTGCCGCCCGACTCGCCCTTCCACTGCCAGACCCGCTCGACGAACTTTTCCCGGCCGAGGTCGTGACGGGACAGCCCCTCGCGGGCGAGCTGGCGCTCGACCACGTTCTGCGTGGCGATGCCGGCGTGGTCCATGCCGGGGAGCCAGAGCGCCTCGTACCCCTGCATGCGCCTACGGCGGGTGAGCCAGTCCTGGATGGTGTGGTCGAGGGCGTGACCCATGTGCAGGGAGCCCGTCACATTCGGCGGGGGAATGACGATCGTGAACGGCGGCTTATCGCTGGTCGCGTCCGTCTTGAAGTAACCCGCACGTACCCACGCCTCGTACCGCCGCTGCTCTACCTCGCCCGGCTGGTACTGGGCGGCCAACGTCGGTGTCGCGGAGCTCTGGGTCTGCGGTGTTTCGGTCACCCGTAAAGTCTACGGAGGCGCCGTGTCTCGGCTCCGGGCGGAGTCACCTGCCCCTACGCTACGGTGGCGCAATGCAGCCGATCGACGTGACGCCTCCACCCGGCGAGCCCGTGGAGGAGCCGGAGGCCACCTCGCCACGGCGCCGTCGCACCCGGATGATCGTGCTCGGTTCGCTGCTCACGGTGGGTCTGGTCGGCGTGGGCTTCGCCGGTAGCGCCGCGTGGCGGGTGGTCCAGCAGAAGGACGCCACGCTCGACACCCCAGCGGAGGTCGCTGGCCTGCGCCGCGACTCGACCGCGGAGGCTCTGGAGACCTCTGACTACCTGCGCACCGCGATCGGCGCCCGCATCGAGCTCGATGAGAGCATCGGCACCGTCTACAACGACCCGGCGAACGCCAATCGAAGTGTGCTGCTCTTCGGCGGCACGACGCTCATCTGGACGCCGGAAAGGGACCTCGACACGCTCTTCGAGCTGCTCTCCGACGACACCGGTGCGGTCAACAACCTGCACGAGGTGGACGCCGGCGACCTGGGCGGCGTGATGAAGTGCGGCGAGAGCGTGGCCCCCGAGGGCAACACGACCGTCTGCGGCTGGGCCGACCACGGGAGCGTGGTGCTCGCGCTGCTCCCCGGCCGCACGCAGGACGAAGGCGGCGCATTGCTGCGCGAGATCCGCGGCACGATCCAGACCCGCGACTAGTAGCCGCTCTTCCCAGCCCGGTTGAGCTGATCTCCAGCCGATTTAGCCGCGGAAATACATCGAGGCCGTCCCCGAAGGGACGGCCTCGATTGTTAAGAAGTCCGGCGGTGTCCTACTCTCCCACACCCTCCCGAGTGCAGTACCATCGGCGCTGGAAGGCTTAGCTTCCGGGTTCGGAATGTGTCCGGGCGTTTCCCCTCCGCCATGACCGCCGTAACACTATAAACCATGTCAACCACCACAAACGGGTTTGGTTGTTGGTTCAGATTCGCATAGTGGACGCGTAGCAGCTTTGTAAGTCAAGTCCTCGGCCTATTAGTACCAGTCACCTAAACCTGTTACCAGGCTTACAGCTCTGGCCTATCAACCCAGTCGTCTACTGGGGGCCTTAACCCACAAGGGGTGGGATACCTCATCTTGAAGCAGGCTTCCCGCTTAGATGCTTTCAGCGGTTATCCCTTCCGAACGTAGCCAACCAGCCGTGCCCCTGGCGGGACAACTGGCACACCAGAGGTTCGTCCGTCCCGGTCCTCTCGTACTAGGGACAGCCCTTCTCAAGTATCCTACGCGCACGGCGGATAGGGACCGAACTGTCTCACGACGTTCTAAACCCAGCTCGCGTACCGCTTTAATGGGCGAACAGCCCAACCCTTGGGACCTGCTACAGCCCCAGGATGCGACGAGCCGACATCGAGGTGCCAAACCATCCCGTCGATATGGACTCTTGGGGAAGATCAGCCTGTTATCCCCGGGGTACCTTTTATCCGTTGAGCGACACCGCTTCCACACGCAAGTGCCGGATCACTAGTCCCGACTTTCGTCCCTGCTCGACCCGTCAGTCTCACAGTCAAGCTC